>CAWHXF010000001.1:0-4744 GCA_963833195.1 uncultured Gammaproteobacteria bacterium
AAGAGCCCGGATGCCTATGGTTCCCATGTGCGTCAACGTGGCACATCACCCGCTCATCGCCGCGTCTCAGTGCCGCAACGTCTTCCGGCAGCCCCCGCAGCCCACCACGCTGGTGTCGCCGATCGCGAGCCGGCACAACCGGTGCACGCGCTTCACCAGCCCCGGCACGCCCTGCCCCGCCCCGAGCCGCGCCAGGTACTTCACCTGCCGGTACACCCAGCCGGGATGGCGCAGGCGCGAGCGCAGCCAGCGCGTGTGCGCGTGCGCGACGAAGTCCTCGAGGTACTGCGCGCTGAAGTCGTCGTGCTCCATCACCGTGGTGCTGTAGCCGTCCAGATCGTCCCAGCGCTTCAGGTGCAGCCTGCCGTCTCGCTTCAACCCGTCGTACAGCGGCGTGCCCGGAATGGGCGTGGCGACCGAGAGCTGGATGGAGTCGATGTCCTGCTCGCAGGCGAAGCCGAAGGTGCGGTCGAGCGAGGCCCTGGTGTCGCCGGCGAGCCCCAGCACCACGGTCATGTGCGTCTTGATGCCGAGCCGCTTCGCCCTCGCTATCAGCGGCGCGACGCGGATACCTTCAGCGGCTTGTTGGTGGTGCGCAACACCTCGGAGTCGGCGCTGTCCAGGCCGAACTTGATGCCGATGCAGCCCGCGTCCGCCATGCGCTCGAGCATGCCCTCGTTCAACGCGATGGCGTCCGTCAGCGCCGACCAGCGCACCGGGCGGCCGCGGCGCACGAGCTCGTCGCACAACGACGCCACCCACTTGCGGTTGGCGCTGAAGTTGTCGTCGTCGAAGTAGACCTCGCGCGTGCCGTAGCGCTCGACCAGCATCTCCATCTCGTCGACGACCGCGGCCGGCGAGCGCACGCGCTGGGGCTCGTCGCGGTACAGCACGTGCACCCACGCGCAGAAGTTGCAGCGGTACGGGCAGCCGCGCGTGGCGTGCATGTCGTAGCAGGGCCGGAACTGGTTGAAGCCGTCGAAGTAGGCGGTGTGGTCGGGCTCGAACCAGGCGGGGAAGAGGTGACGCGCGGGTGCGGGCAACGCGTCGAGATCGTCCACGGCCCGGCCGCGACCTTCGGCCTTCACGAAACCGCCGCTCGCGTCGCGTCGGGCCACGCCCTCGATGCCTGCGCCGTCGCCGCCCGCTGCCAGGTTCCGCGCAAGATCCAGCACGGCGTAGTCGAACTCGCCGATGACGCAGTAGTCCACCGCTTCGCACTCGGCCATGACGGCGAAACACTCGGCGGTGGCGTGCGTGCCTACGAACACGATCTTCGCACCCGTGAGCGCCTTCAGGCGCGTGGCGATCGCCTCGACGTCGGTGATCACCGACGAGTTGGGCTCGAACACGATCAGATCGGGGTCCGCCTCGACGGTGCGCCGGTCGAGCATCGCGTCGGACAGGTTGATGGGCACCGCGTCGATGACCTTGACGTCGATGCCGGCACGCTCCAGCACCGCGGCCGTGTAGCCGAGGAACATGGGAAAGATCGAGAAGCGCGGACGCTTGTCCGGGCTCTTGAGCATCGACCACGGGAAGCGGATGCCGGAGCCGAGCAGGTAGCGCTCGTTGCCGCACTCGGTGGCGCGGCGCACCGCCGGGTTGACGATCAGGACGTCCGTGCCGGACGTGCCGGGCGTACCGCCTGGGGCGAGCGTGGCGTTCATGTGCGGGCGTTCCTTCGGTCGAAGGCGGATCGGCGGGCGCGCAGCAGCGCCACGAGGAAGCGCGGGCCACCGACGAGGTAGCGCGCGCGGACGTGCGGCTCGAAGGCGAGGCGGTGCAACCATTCGAGGCCGGCGGCGGACATCCGGGCGGGCGCACGCCGCTTGCTGCCGGCCCAGGTCTTCAACGTGCCCGCGCCGCAATGGAAGATCGTCGCGCGCGGACAAGTCCGCCGCGCGAGCGTCGCGATCGCCTCGGAGCGCGGCGAGCCCGCACCGATCAGGATCAGCCGTGCGTCGGCGTTCTGCAGGAGAAACGCTCGAATGGCCTCGCCGGTCGCGTAGCCGTCGAGCGTCGCCACGATGCGCGCGCCCGCCGACACCGCGTTCAGCGCGGCGGCCGCACGCGCGATGGCGTCCGGTTCGATACCGATGGCCACCGCGTCCACGCGTCGCGTGCAGCGCGTCCAGAACGCGCGGAAGAGGTGTTCGGCGACGGTGCGCGGCACGCCACCGCCTCCGGCGAGCCGGTGCGCCAGCGCGACGCCGACGCCGTCGACGCAGACCAGATCGCACGCGGCCAGGTGATCGCGTACCGCGGGCTCGGCGTCGCCCGTCACGTAGACGTGCGGGTTGAGGAACCCGATCGTGAGCGGCGCGTCGCTCGCGAGCCCGGCGTCCATCGCCGCCGCCAGCGCGTCGATGTCGCCCGTCGTGGCATCCACCCAGCCGAGGCGCAGCGGCGTCATGCCGCGGCCGCTCCCATCATGCCGGCGCGCCTACAGGCTCGCGCACGGCGCGCGCGCGCAAGGTGGCGATCGAGGCCTCGGCGGCGGCGCGGCGGTCGGGCCGTAGGTGGAAGCCCGCGAGCCGCACCAGGATCTCGTCCAGGATCAACGCCGGCGTCCAGCCGGTGTCGCGCGTGACCTTGCCGATGTCGGGAATCTTGTCGAAGGCCTCGAGGTAGCGCGGGCCGTGCAGGCTGACGGGGTCGACGTGCTCGACGCGCGATGCCGAGCGGGTCGTGCGCAGCACCCGGGCCGCGAGCTCGTCGATGGTCACCACGTTGTCGGGGTGGCCGACGTTGTAGACCTCGCCGGCCCGGCCGTCGCGCTGCACGGCCACGAGCCCGCGCACGAGGTCCGACACCTCGCAGAACGAGCGCCGCTGCCGGCCGTCGCCGAACACGCGCAGCGGCGCGCCCGCAAGCGCCGCGTCCAGGAAGGTGGGCACGACGAAGCCGAGCGCGTCGGACTGCCACGGCCCCGTCACGTTGAACGGGCGCACCGTGCGCAGCTCGAAGCCGCCGTCGTCGGAGGCGTTCGCGAGCGCGTGCTCCGCGCCGAGCTTGCCGAGCGCGTATTCCATGCGCGAGCCGCGCCGCGCAGGCACGACCAGCTCCATCGACTCGCCGTGCCGGCCGTCGCGCCCGTACACCTCCGACGAGGACAGGTAGAGCAGCCGCACGGGCGCACCGTGCGGCGCGCCGCGCGCGGCGAGGCGCGCGACCGCGTCGGCGAGCTGCAGGATGTCGAGCGCGATGCGACCGTGCCGCGACAGGATGCCGAGCGAGCCGACCGGGCTCGCGAGGTGGTAGATCTCGTCGAAACGCACCCCCGCTGCCTCGAAGTCGCGCAGGTCGCCGAGCGTCACGCGCGCGTGCGCCGAGAGCCACGACACGTCCAGCCGCGTGCCCGACAGATCGTCGACGACGACGAGCCGCGCGTCGGGCTCGAGCGCCAGCAGGTGCCTGCACAGGTGCGAGCCGATGAACCCGAGCCCGCCCGTGACGAGGATCGATCGACTCATGCCCTACGCTCCCGAGACGTTCGCCGACCGGACGATGCGCAGCGCCCGATACCCTTCCGCCGCCGGGCGGCCGATGGCCGCGCCGCGCAGCACCGCCAGCGCGCGCACGCACGCGGGCGACCGATGCCCGCGCACCTGCGACGCGTAGCGAGCATACGCCGCGAGCTTCGCGTCCGCGTCGATCTCCACGTAGACGCTCGGCGTCGTGGCCGGCGCGTGCGGCCACAACACCGCGTGCGGTTGCTCGTACACCAGCACCTCGTCCACGCGCGGCAGCGCATCGTGCGGGCGCGTGGCGATCAGCGCGGCATCGAAGAACGCGCGGTGATCCGCGTTGTAGGACGGCTCCGGCAGCAGCACCGTCGTCGGCCGCCGGGCCGTGATCGCGCGCTCGAAGGGGCCCGTGAGACGCCGCGCCTCGTACGCGTTGACGGGGTTGTCCAGCAGCTCCCACGTGAAGCCGAGCGCGGCTGCGGACGCCTCGAGCTCGACGATGCGCAGCGACGCCGGCATGCCCTCGCGCGACTCCACCCCGCCGAACACCACGTGCGTGCCTGCGTGCAGGAACGCGAAGCAGCCGAGCACCTCGTCGTCGATGTGCGGCGACAGCACGAGCGCGCTCACGACCGCGTGCGGAAGTAGGCGACCTCGATGTGTCCGGGCTGCACGTGGCCGTGCTCGACGAGCTCGAAGCGCGCCGTGAACGCCGCGTGCTCGGTCGGGTTCACGTACACGATCCAGCGTACCGTCTGTTTCCCGGCCGCCACGATGCGCTCCAGGCAGCGCTCGAGGGTGGCGCCGGTGAACGGATTGAAGAGATACACCGCGCGCTCGTGTGCGGCGAGGGTGAGCTCCGCGGCAAAGGCATCTCGGTGGCCAGCCGCTCGCACACCGCGTCCAGCAACGCGTAGGTCGACGGCACGTAGCGGTTCGCGTCGCGACGCGCCGACTCGGCGACGTCATCGTCCAGTGCCGCCTCCAGCGAGACCGGCAAGGCGGCGTCGGTGCGCCGCACCAGGTCGGTGAGCACGTCGGTCGCCACGAGTCGGGCGGCGCCCGCGAGCCCGTGGTTCTCCATCAGGACGCGAGACAGCGAGCGCTCGTTGTCCGGCGAACCGGACTTGCCGGCACGGAAGACCGGCGCGTCGTCCGCTGCCGGGTCGTCGTCCGGTTCCGTCGCCGATCGGGAGCGCATCGGGCGTGACCACCTTGTCCCTCCAGGGCGCTCGAGCCTACGCGAACGCGAATGCTCGGTCCGGTGACCGTCA
>CAWHXF010000002.1:0-7302 GCA_963833195.1 uncultured Gammaproteobacteria bacterium
GTGTTGGCGTTCACGTAGTCCCGTGAACCGCGCCGCCTGACGTCCCGCTCTTCGCCGATCCCGGATCGATCGGAGACCGGCGCAATGCGGGATGGACCGGACGCACGTGCCGGCCCCTTCCGACGCCGCTCGCGGCCACGCCCGGGTCGATGTCGCCGGCCGTGACCTTGCGGCACACTGTCGCCCTGGTCACGGCCTCGACGGAGGAAGTGGCCCGCCACGGATGGCTGTCCGTGCGGGCCGGTGGCCGGTGTGCAGATGCGTTGGTCGACGCCACTCACCGGCGAGGATTATGTTGCCCTCGAAGGCTGGTCCGCGGCAACTCCCGCGGGCTGCCCCTGGCATCCGGACGGCGGCTGCGGCTTCAAGCGCCACGGCACCTACGCCGCGTCGTCCCCCGAGGCTGCAGGATCGCTCGCCACTACTGCCCGGTCACCGGCCGCACGGTCAGCCTGCTGCCCGATTGCCTGGCGGCGCGCCGTACCGGCACGCTCGAGCGGATCGAGGCCGAAGTGCTCGGCGTCGAGCAGGCGGTCTCTCTCGCGGCCGCGGCCGCCGTGCAGCGCCCCGAGATCCTGCTGCCCGGCGTGCTGCGCTGGCTCGGACGGGCCCGCCGCGATGTCGGTGCCGGGCTCGCCGCCGTGCGTGTCCTGCGGCCCGAGCGCTTCGAGCACGTGCCGCTGACGATCGGCGGCTTCGCCGCCGCGCTCGGCGTCGAACCCGTTGCCGCGCACGGCGCCGTGGACGTGCCCGGCGTGCTGCGTCACCTGCGCGGCGTCGTGCCCGAGGCGCTCGGCCGGATCCCCGCGCCGCTCGGCTTCCATCCGCGACGAAGATGCGCGGCAGGGCGCGTCCGTCGCCAGCAACAGCAAGCGGGGGCTGACCCGCCGACGACTCGGGGCAAGGCTCGTGCGCTCACCCCCACGAGCGACGCCGACCCCCGATGAGTCCCTCCAACCACGACCCCGAGCTGCTCGAGAAGATCGCCGTGTTCCGCCACGGCCTGATCTCGCGCCTGCTCGTGCCCGAGCACGATCGGAACGAGCGCGCCGCCGAGCTCGAGCGCATCCTCACCGCCGAGCACGTCATCCCGGGCACGACCCGCACCCGCATCGCCGACAGCACGCTGCGCGACTGGATCCGCAGCTACCGCGCCGGCGGCTTCGATGCGCTGAAGCCGAAGGCGAGGATCGACGCCGGCGACTCGCGCGCGCTCGACGCCGGTGCCATCGAGGCGCTGCTCGCGTTGAAGGAAGCGGAGCCTGCGCTGTCGATCCGCGCAACGATCAAGCTGGCACGCGAACAGGGCGCGATCGACGAGGCGGCGAAGGTCGCGCACTCGACCGTGCACCGGCTCTTCCAGCGCCACGGGCTCGGCGGCCGCGGCCGCCACCGCGACGCCGGTACCGACCGGCGCCGCTTCGCCTTCGCAGAGCCCGGGCAGCTGTGGATGAGCGACGTCATGCACGGCCCCGGCGTCATGCTCGGCGGCAAGCGCAGGCGTGCGTACCTGATCGCACTGATCGACGATGCCACGCGCGTGATCACCCATGCCGAGTTCGCGTCCTCGGAGTCGCTGCGCGCCTTTCTGCCCGTCATGCGCCGGGCGCTGCTGCGCCGCGGCATCCCCGAGCGGCTCTACGTCGACAACGGCGCCGCCTTCCGCGCCCACCAGCTGTCCTTGATCTGTGCGCGGTTGAACATCGCGCTGATCCACGCGCGAAGCTACCAGCCCGCCGGCAAGGGCAAGATCGAGCGCTTCTTCCGCACGGTGCGCGCGCAGCTGCTGCCGACGCTCACCGCGGACGATACCGCAAGTCTGGAAGCGATCAACCGGCGCCTGGCCGGCTGGATCGAGGGCGAGTACCACCAGAGCCCTCATCGTGGGCTCGACGGCGACACGCCGCTCGATCGCTTCGCGGCAGGGGCCGCCTCGTTGCGCTTCCCCGCCAACGATGGCGAGCTTGACGAGCTCTTTCTGTTCGAGGCGAAGAGAAAGGTGGCTTCGGACCGCACCGTGTCGCTCGACGGCCGGCTCTACGAGATCGATGCGGCGTTGATCGGCGAGAAGGTGGTGCTGCGCTACGACCCGGCACGCCCGGCCGCGCCGATCACGGTGATGCACGACGGGCGCGTCGTCGAGCGGGCGCGTCTGGTCGATGCGTTCGCCAACTGCTTCGTCAAGCGCGACCGGCGCACCGGTGCGCCGTCGTCGGACACGGCAGCGGCCGCACCGAAGAAGGGACTTGCCTGGACGAAGCTCGGCATGAGCGCGGACGCCGACGCGGACGCCGACGCGGACGCCGACGCGAACGCCGATGCGGGCACCGATGGCGATGGCGATCGCGACAACGCGAACGAGGATGCCGGACGATGAGTGTGGCAACGATGTCGGCGCCGAGCTACTGCAAGCACTTCGCGATGAGCCGCTATCCGTTCGACGGTCGCGTCGAGGCCGATGCGCTCTACAGCGCCGCCGCCCAGGCCGAGGCCTCGGTACGGCTCGGGCAGCTGCTCGCGCTGCGCGGCATCGGGCTGCTCACCGGCGAGCCGGGGTCGGGCAAGACGACGCTGTGCCGACGCCTCGTCGAGGGGCTGCACCCGGGGCTCTTCCACGTCGTCTACGTGCCGCTGACCACCGGCAACGTGATGGACATGTACAAGTGCATCGCCTGGGAGCTGCGGTTGCCGACCGAGAGGAACCGCGCGGCGGCCTTCCGCCAGATCCGCGCCGAGGTGAGCCGCCTGCTGCTCGACGGCAAGCAGACCCCGGTGGTGATCATCGACGAGGCGCATCACCTGCGCACCGAGGTGCTCGAGGACCTGCGCCTGCTGACCAACTACGAGATGGACTCCGAGAACCGGCTCTGTCTGCTCTTCGTGGGCTTGACCGAGCTGCGCCGGCGGCTGTCGATGGCGATCCACGAGTCGCTCGATCAGCGGATCGTGATGCGCTATCACCTCGACGGCCTCGGCCGCGAGGAGCTGCCCGAGTACCTGGCTCACCGTCTGCGCGGCGCGGACTGCGAGCTGCCGCTGTTCGAGGCCGGCGCGATCGAGGCGATCTGGCAGGCGACGAGCGCGCTGCCCCGGCGCATCAACCGCCTGGCACACGTGGCGCTGACCGCGGCGGCGATCGACAACGCGCGCACGGTGAACGCCGAGCACGTGCAGGACGCGCTCGCGGAGATCGGGGCGTGAGCCGGCGCAAGGACGGGTTCGGTCCGATCGAGCTGGCGGGGCCCTGGTCGGCGGACGAGGCGATGGTCGCCTGGAGGTTGTGCACCGAGCTCGCCGACCGGATCTGGGAGCGGCACGAGCCGGAGCTGCTCGAGCGCCTGCTGGCCGAGGAGCGCGGCGAGAGGTGCGAGCGATGCGAGCGTCACCCGTGGCGCCGAGAGCCCTGTGCGGCCTGCATCGAGGGCGAGAACCTGGAGCTCGCGTTCGAGGACGTCGACCAGCCGTACTGAAGGCACGGGCAGCGAGCGCGACGCCGCGTCGGCGTCGCGCTCGCATCGTCGCGTCCGGTGTTCGCGGATCGTGCTGGAGGTTGGCCGCAATGCGGGATGCCGCAGCCAGACCGTCGCGGATCAGCCCGGGAAATGCTTCGCGGAACAGCGCGGGCTACCGGGGCATCGATATCGGTCGGTTCGAATCCCCGTTTCTCGCTCAGTCCCAGAACGAGCAAGCCGCCGCTACTGGTGGCGAACGCGGACACCAGGTCCGCCAGCCGCTCGGCGTTCCGCCGGAGGCGTCCTTGACCTCGACGTCGGACAGGTCCGTGTTGGCGCGCCGCAGCCGGACCAGGGTGTCATCGAGGAGGTGCTGGAGGGCGCTCACCTCGCTGCATGCCGGTGGCTCACCATCATGAGCTATCTTCTTGTCTGGAAACTCCCAGTCGAGTATACAGCTGACTGTCTACCTAAATCGTCCGAGGGACTTCAACTGGCCGCCCACAGTTTCAAGCTGACCGGCCACTAGAAGGGGCACCTGGGCAGCACTCTCAAGCGCGTCGCCGAGCCCGACCACCGGATCAATCACGAGCCCGGGCGCCAACAGGTGTTCGACATCCTGCCCGCGGCCATCGAGGTCACCGAGCGCTGCGCCATCACGCGCCGCTCGTGGCGCCGATTCCACGTACCTTGGGCGTTCGATGCGAAAGAGCTTTTCGTGCGGCAGTGCCGCGGCACTGGCCCTGCGTCAGCGGCCCCTCGCACGCGGCCGCACGTGGCGGTACCAGGTGTTCGGCGGTGTGCTGCCGCTCGAAGCCGTCGGCGACCTCGTGCACGAACGCCTTGGGCCCGAGCGACGCGCGCACGACGTCTTTCCGAACGGCGCGACGTGCCTGTTCGCGTTGCGGGCGAACGCGAACGGCCATCCCCTGACCGATTCCCTCGTGCTGTCGAGCTGCGCGTGGGCGACAGGTCGGTGCCTGCGTGCCGGCGGGCTCGGACCCGAAGTGCTGCTCGGGTTCGAGGCCGAAAGCCTGCGCTTCGAGGAAGCCTTCCGGGAGCGGCTCATCGAGCGCGAGCGCCATGGCGAGGGACGCGACGCGGAAGCAGACGGCTTCAACGCCGGCCGACCGCTCGACGTCGCCGACCTGTTCGAGGAGGTGCGGCACGTCGGCGCATCGCTCGGGCTCGCGCGCCTGCTCGCCGAGCCGTCTGCCGGGTGCGCGTCACGCAGGTGGCCGAGCGTCCTGAACCCGGGCAGCAGTCGGGCGATCCGCTGAACAGCTTCTTCCTTCGGGACCTGCGACGCGTGAGCGCCGCCGTGCGCGCGGAGGATGTCGGCGCCGGTCTCGTGGCCTATCTCGACGCGGGGGATGCATTGGCGACGGCACCACGGATCGACTTGCGTACCCCGGAAGGCCGATGCGTCACGGCGAAGGCGCTCCAGCCCGCGAGCTTCCCGAGCGGACGCTGGCCCGTGGCCGGAGGTCATCCGCTCGTGAGCAGCCAGCAGTTCGCGGTGAACTCCATCGCGCGCGATCTCGGACCGAAGCGGGGCGGCTTGTTCGCCGTGAGCGGCCCGCCCGGCACGGGCAAGACCACGTTGCTGCGGGATCTGGTGGCGATGATCGTCGTGCGCCGGGCTCGGGCGATGGTACGGCTGAGCTCGCCGGCGGCGGCGTTCGAAGATCCAGTCGACCGGCGTCACGGCAAGCGTCGGCGCAGGCTGCATCCGCTCGTGCCGAGCCTGCGTGGCCACGAGATCGTCGTCGCCTCGTCGAACAACGGTGCGGTCGAGAACGTGAGCCTGGAGATGCCGGCGAGCGGGGCGATCGATGCGGCGTGGCTCGACACCGATCGCTACTTCGAGGACCTGGCCGCGCGCGTGACGGGCGTGCCCGCATGGGGACTCGTCGCCGCCCGGCTCGGCAACTCGGCCAATCGCCGCGACTTCGTTTCGCGCTTCTGGTACGGCGAGCGCGACGCCGACTCCGACGAGCCCTTCGCCGACGGCTTTCGCATGCACCTGACCCGTGCGGCCTCCACGGAGCCGGACTGGCCCTCGGCGAAGGCCGCGTTCGAGATGGCCTCGACGACCAAGGCCACCATTCGTGCCGAGCGCGGGGCGCTGGTCGAGCTGCGGGACCGGCGGGAGCGAGCTGCCGATGCCTGGCGCCGCGACGAGAGTGCGCGAGAAGGCGTGGTCGACGAGCTCGCGGATATCGCGGAGAGCCGGCACGGGACGAGCGCCGCGCTGGACCGCGCCGTCGCCGCGCACGACGAGGCGCTGCGGCGCAGGCGCATCCATCGCGAGTTCTCGCCTCGTCTGCTGGAGATCGTGTACACGCTCGGACGAGCGCTGCGTCGGTGGCGTGCGCGTGACGCGGAACTGGAAGCGGATCTGGTCCGCGCGGACCGCGAGCGCGGCGATCTGGTGGCTCGCCTTGACGAGCTGGACGGTGCTCGCGCGCGCCTCACCGCGCTGCTGGAGTCGCTGGTACTCGCGGTCGCGCGCGCCTTCGACGGCTGGACGCGGCTCGGTACCGAACTCGACGCGCGCTGCGAGGCGGCCGGCATCGCGCTGCCGCGAATCCGGACGAGCGCGACGACGACGCACGCGAGCTCGACGCACCGTGGGCCGATCGGCGGTGGGACGAGGCCCGGGCGGCTCTTCTGGCCGCGCTCGAGCTGCACCGCGCGTTCATCGAGGCGAACGCGGTACCGATGCGCGACAACCTCGACGCCGCGATGGACCTGCTGGGAGGTCTGCGGCCGCAGGGCGAGTCCGAGCGGATCCTCGGCTCGCTCTGGTCCACGCTCTTCCTCGTCGTGCCCGTTGTCTCGACCACCTTCGCCTCGTTCGATCGCACGTTCGCGAGCCTGTCGCGCGAGTCGCTCGGCTGGCTGCTGATCGACGAGGCGGGGCAAGCCGTGCCGCAGGCCGCCACGGGCGCCCTGTGGCGCGCCCGGCGCACGGTGGTGGTCGGCGATCCGCTGCAGCTCGAGCCCGTGGTGACCGTGCCGTCGAGCCTGCAGGACGTGTTGCGGCGTGCCTTCGGCGTCGAGCCGCGCTGGTTGCCGGGCGACGCCTCCGTGCAGGTGCTCGCCGATCGGACGAGCCGGTACGGCACGGAGCTGCGCGGCGAGCAAGGTCCGGCATGGGTCGGCGCGCCGCTGCGCGTTCACCGCCGCTGCGACGCCGCGCCCTTCGAGCTCGCCAACGCGATCGCCTACGACGGGATGATGGTGTTCGGCACGCCTGCGCGTGCCGCGCTGGCGCTGCCGCCGAGCGCGTGGATCGACGTGCGTTCCACGGAATCGCGCGGGCACTGGATCCCGGCCGAAGGTACGGCGATGGAGGCGCTGCTCGGCACGATCGCGCGGGCGGAGTCGCGCACGACGACGTGTTCCTGATCTCGCCCTTCCGCGACGTCGTGCGGGAGCTTCGACGCAGCGCGCGCGAGCGCCGCGGCATGAAGGCCGGCACGATCCACACCGTGCAGGGACGCGAGGCCGACGTCGTCGTGCTGGTGCTCGGCAGCGACCCCGCCAGGGGCGGTGCGAGGGATTGGGCGGCCTCGACGCCGAACTTGCTCAACGTGGCCGCCACGCGCGCGCGGCGTCGGCTGTACATCATCGGGGATCGCGCGGCGTGGGGACGCCAGCCCCACTTCGACGTGGCGGTGCGCAGGCTCGGTGCGTTGTCCGTCGAGGCGGTGCCGGTCGAGACGGTGCGGGCCGAGACGGTGCCTGAAGAGCGCGTTCGGTGGACCGATCCCGCGCGTCGACGTCCGGTCACGGCTTGCCTTCGACCTCGACCGATACGTCGTGTCGCGCCCGAGCGCTCCGA
>CAWHXF010000003.1:0-14209 GCA_963833195.1 uncultured Gammaproteobacteria bacterium
CGATGGTTCGCGATATTGTCGAGCGCCGCCTCCAAGTCCGTGCGCGCGTCTTGCCCGGCGGGCACCGTCTCGCCGCCGAGCAGCACCTTCGCATTCGTGTCGTGGTATGCCTCCACGGGCACCATCGGAGCGATGACCATGCGTCTCGGATCCAGCGGCCGAACGCTAGTGGTCCTCCGCTTCCCTGCTCGATGCGCGACGGGTCTGCATGTCCGAAGGTCCACGTTCGACCGAGTCCGGTTCAGCGACCGTGCCGCGCGTTCCACAGAGCAACGCGACCCGCGTCGCGCGCCTCGTACTCGTGCAGGGCCGTGCGTGCGTCGGCGATCGCGTCGGTCTCGCGATCCTCGCCGAGCGCCGTCAGCCGCTGCGTGTACCAGGCCGTAACCGCGCCTTCCGGGGGGTCGGCGAAGCGCGGAAAGGCGGGGCCATCCGCGCCCGCGCGCCAGGCGTTCGGGAGGTCCGGCTCCAGCACGAGCGCGCGCGCGAGGCCGATCAGGTCCGCGCCGCCATCGGTCAGCGCGCATTCGGCCTGCCGCCGCGTCTTGAACCCGCCGGTGACCATGAGCGGCACGCCCGTGCGGCGTCGCGCGCGGCGGGCGAAGTCGACGAAGTACGGGCCCGGTCGCGCCGCGCACCGCTTCCACCGTCTCGAGCAGCAGCCGCATGCGCGCGAGGAGCGATCCGCCGTAGGCGTCGGTACGGCGGTTGAACAGCGGTGACAGGAACTGGCTCAGCAGGAAGCCGTGCGCGGCGTGGACCTGCACGCCGCCGAAGCCCAGCGCCTGAGCGCGCCGCGCCGTCCGCGCGAACGCGTCCGGCAGCTCGCGTACCTCGTCGAGACTCAACGCTTCGCATTCCAGACCGGGCAGCGACAACGCGCTCGGCCCTTTCGGCGTGCCGATCGGCCGATGCGTCATCGCGCCCGCGTGACCGAGCTGCAGCCACAGCGCAGTGCCGTGCGCCGAGCCCCGGGCCGCCAGGGCCTCGAAGCCGGTGACGTCGGAGTCGGGTCCGAGCACGAGGTTGCCGGGCTTCTCGGCGAAGCGTGGATTGCCCTGGACCTCGCCGACGATGGACGCGGCGATGCCGCCCTCGGCCCAGCGCTCGTAGAGCCGGAGCTGCGCTTCGGTGGGATCGCCTCGTCCGTCGCCGAGCGAGTCGGACATGGCGGATTTGACCAGCCGGTTCCTGAGCACGGTGCCGCACGGCAGCTCGAGTGGACGGAAGAGCGTGTCGGACATGACCGTCACCCGGGTCGGAGGGCCGGGGAGCATGGCCAGCGTCGTAGGGTCGTGCAAGGCGGTGTCGGATACCCTCTGCCCGAGGGCGACGGGGAGAGGGGTCCATGAGCGGTGAAATCGGCGCGGCGAAGGCTCTGCCCGAACGCGTGCGCACGGTAGTCATCGGCGGCGGCGCGGTCGGCACGAGCGTGGTGTACCACCTCGCCGCCGTGCGCGGCATGTCCGACTGCCTGCTGATCGAGCGCGACGAGCTCACCTCGGGCAGCACCTGGCACGCCGCCGGCAACGTCCCGACGTTCTCGTCGAACCTCGCCGTGCTCAAGCTCCAGAAGTACTCGACCGAGCTGTACGCTCGTCTCGCCGGCGACCCCGAGCACCCCGTCGCCTACCACCGCACCGGCGCGCTGCGGCTCGCGCGCACCGCCGACCGGCTCGACGAGTTCCGCCGCGTCGCGGCCATGGCCAACGCGATGGGCTACGGCTACGAGCTCATGGCGCCCGAAGAGATCCCGGCGCGCTGCCCGCACGTCGAGACGCACGATCTGCACGGCGCGCTGTGGGACCCGAACGACGGCGACATCGACCCGAGCCAGCTCACGCAGGCCTTCGCGCGCGGCGCCCGCGCGGCCGGGGCCCGCATCGCGCGCTTCACGCGCGTCACCGCGATCGAACGCGGCGACGATGGCTGGCTCGTCACGACGGACGAGGGCGCGGTGCGCTGCGACACCGTGGTGAACGCCGGCGGCTACCGCGGCGCGGAGGTCGCGGCCATGGCCGGCGCCTGGCTGCCCATCGTGTCCATGGAACACCAGTACCTCGTCACCGAATCCATCCCCGAGCTCGAGGCGCTGGCCGCCGAAGGCGGGAAGCTACCGCTGGTGCGCGACCCCGACGACTCCTGGTACCTGCGCCAGGAGAAGACGGGTCTGATCCTCGGTCCCTACGAACGCGACGCCACGCCGCACTGGGCGGACGGCAAGCTGCCGGACGACTTCGCCAACGGGCTCTACGGCGATGACCTGGAGCGGCTCGAGGACTACATCGTCAGCGCGTGCGAGCGCATGCCTCTGCTCGGCAGCGTGGGCGTGCAGCGCGTCATCAACGGCCCCATCCCGTACTCGCCCGACGGGCTGCCGTACATCGGCCCCGCGCACGGGCTGCCGGGCTTCTTCCACGCCTGCGCGTTCAGCTTCGGCATCTGCCAGGCGGGCGGGGCGGGCAAGGCGATCGCCGAATGGATCCTCGACGGCGAGCCGAGCGACGACCTGTGGTCGCTCGACCCGCGCCGCTACGGCGCGTACGCCGACCAGGACTACGTGGTGGCACGCGCCATCGACACCTACGCGCACGAGTACGCGATCGCCTGGCCCGAGGAGGAGCGCACCGCCGGCCGTCCGCGGCTCGTCACGTCGGTGCACGAGGCGCTGCTGGAGCGCGGCGCGCTCGCGGGCGCACGCGATGGTTGGGAGCGCGCCGTCGCGTTCGCGCGAGACGCCGAGGAGCTTGCCGCGTTCGCCGCCGCCGAGCCGTCCTACGAGCGGCCCGCCTGGTTCGATGCCGTGGGCCGCGAGTGCCGCACGGTGATGGAGCGCGTCGGGCTGCTGGAGCTGTCGGGCTTCGCGAAGCACCGCGTGTCCGGGCCGCACGCCGCGGCGCATCTGGATGCGCTGGTGTGCACGCGTCTGCCGAACGTCGGTCGCGTCGGGCTCGCGTACGGTTGCACGCCCGCGGGCGGTCTGCTCGTCGACGCGACCATCGCGCGGCTGGCCGACGACGAATTCCTCGTGGTCTCGGCGGCAGCCGCTCGGCGCCACGATCGCGACTGGCTCGGCCACGACATCGACGGCGTGACGATCGAGGACGCGACCGATGCCGAAACGACGCTGGTCGTCGCCGGGCCCGCATCGCGCGCGCTGCTGTCGACGCTGACCGACGCAGCGCTCGGCGACGCCGACTTCCCATGGCTCGCGGCGCGTCGCATCACCGTGGCCGGCATCGACGTCGTGGCGCTGCGAGTGAGCTACCTGGGCGAGCTCGGCTGGGAGCTGCACGTCTCGACGAGCGATGCCCTGGCACTGCACGACGCGCTGCGCACCGCCGGAGAGGCGCACGCGCTCGGCGATGTCGGCATGTACGCGATGGAGTCGATGCGGCTCGAGAAGGGCTACCCGGGGTGGAAGGCGGATCTGGACATCACGCGCTCGCCGCTCGCGTCCGGGCTCGCGCGCTTCGTCGCGTTCGACAAGGGCGACTTCACGGGTCGCGACGCGCTGCTGGCCGAGCACGATGCGGGTCCGACCGATCGGCTCGTGCAGCTCGTGCTCGACGGTGACGGACGCCTGCCGATGGCGTTCGCGCCGATCGTTCGCGATGGAGACGCGGTCGGCATGATCACCTCGGCTGGTCACGGCCATCGCACGGGACTCGACGTCGCGCTCGGGTACGTGCCGGCGGGCTTCGACGCGTCCACCGAAGGCTTGAGCGTCGATACGTTCGGCGTGCGGCGGTCCGCGCGCATCGCCGAAGCGCCGGTCTACGACCCGAAGGGACATCGAGTGCGCCTTGCCGACGGCTGAAGTCGTCGCACCGCTCGCGCGCAGCGATTACAGGCCCGCCCGACGCACCGGCAACGCTCCGACAGACTGTCGCCACCCGGACCTGCGAGGCGACACCGATGGCCAGCGCGACGAAGACCGACCCCGAGCTGTGGGAGCAGGTGAAGCAGGAGATCACCGAGGGCGACAAGGGCGGCGATCCCGGGCAGTGGTCCGCGAGAAAGGCGCAGATGTCGGTGCAGGAGTACAAGCGGCGCGGCGGCGGCTACGAGGACGACGGCACCGAGCAGGAGGACACCGACCTGCACGAGTGGACCGAAGAGGACTGGGGCACGCGCTCGGGCGAAGAGAGCGGGGACTCGGGCGAGCGCTACCTGCCGAGGCGCGTGCGCATGCTGCTGACCGACGACGAGTACCGGCGCACCACCGAGAAGAAGCGCGACTCGGACGATCAGTACGTCGACCAGCCCGACGACGTGAAGGAGAAGATCGCCAGCATCAAGGACGGCGGGCCCACGAAGGACATGCTCGACGAGCGCGCGCGCGAGCTCGACATCGAGGGCCGCTCGTCGATGAACAAGGACGAGCTGCTGGACGCGATCGAGGCCGCCACGGACGAGGACGGGCGCGGGAAGGGCGGCGCGGCGTCGCTCGCGTCGAAGACGAAGGAGGAACTCTACGAGATGGCACGGGACGCCGATGTCGATGGGCGCTCGTCGATGGACAAGGACGAGCTGGTAGAGGCGTTGAAGGAGAAGTAGCCGACCCGCACCGGAAGAGACCGTGGGAATGGTCAGTGGTGCGGTCGGGCCCGATGCCGTCCGAACGCCGGATGCGGTACCGTGACATTCATTGCCCCCGCGAGACCGGAGTCCGCGATGAACGCACGGCTGCAGCCCGTTCCGCGTCTGCTGAACGTGGACGAGTACCACCGCATGGCGGACGCGGGCATCTTCGGACCCGAGGAGCGGGTCGAGCTGATCGAGGGAGAGATCATCACCATGGCGCCCATCGGCCCGGACCACGGTAGCGCGGTCGCGCGCCTCACCCATCTGCTCGTGCCTCCGGTCGACGGCCAGGCGATCGTTTGGGGCCAGAACTCGGTCATCCTGTCGAACCGATCCGAGCCCGTGCCGGATCTCTGCCTGCTCGCCCCGCGTGCGGATTTCTACGCCACCGCTCTTCCGCGTCCCGCCGATACCCTGCTTTCCATCGAGGTCGCGAAGACTTCCCTGCGCTACGACACGGACCGCAAGGCACCGCTGTACGCGCGCGAAGGCATCCCCGAGCTCTGGATCGTGGACGTGGCCGGGCGCATCGTCGTGCGCTTCCGCTCGCCCGGCCCGCAGGGCTACGCCGACGTCGCGCCCCTCGATCTGGCGCGCCCCGTCACGCTGCCGACCCTCGGCATCGACGTGACGCTGGCATCGCTGTTCGGCTGACCGCCCGCTGCACGTCCACCATGCCTTGGGCCGTACTCGGCCGGTGCTGCCGGTGCTGCCGGTGCTGCGGCAGGACGCTCAGTGCAGGGCGGCGAGCATGCCCGCCAGCTCGTTCAGCCCGATGACCTCCACGCCGTCGCCCTTCGGATAGCGCTCGTCCCCCGCGTACACGACGAACGCCGCGTCCGGGCCGACGTCGTCGAGCGCGGCATGGAAGCCCTTCGTCAACGTCGGCGCCGTGCTGCGCTTCACCTCGATTGCCCAGCGGCGGTTGCCCGGGAGATCCAGCACGAGATCCACTCCGATCCCCGTGGCGGTGCGGTAGTAGCTCGCCTCGGTCCTCGGTGGCGCGGCACGCAGCAGATTCGACACGATGTGCCCCTCCCAACTCGCCCGCGCGATCGGGTGACCGAGCACGTCGTCGAGCGAGTCGAGCCCGAGCAGCGCATGCGCGAGACCGCTGTCGCGGACGTAGGTCTTCGGCGCCTTGACCAGCCGCTTGCCCACGTTCGCTTGCAGGGGCGGCAGCCGCCGCACCAGCAGCAGATCGACCATGAGGTCCAGGTAAGTCGTCACGGTCTTCGCATCGACACCGAGGCTTCTTCCGAGCTCGGCGGCGTTCGGCGGAGCCCCCTGACGGTGCGCCAGCATGGTCCAGAACCGGCGCAGTGTCGTCGGAGGGATTCGCGGGCCGAGCTGAGGGATGTCCCGTTCGAGGTACGTGGTGATGAAGTTCGCGCGCCAGTCCGCGCTGGACTCGTCGTCGGCGACCGGTGGGTCGCCCGTCCAGGATGTGATCGTCGATGATGCCGCGCAGCACGTCGAACAACCCGGGCGCGCGCTGCACCTCGTCGATGATCACCAGCCGATCGTTGCGCGAGCGCAGCTAGGCGGAGGCGTCCTCGAGCTTCGCCAGGTCCGCAGGGTTCTCGAGATCGAGGTAGTCCGGTGGTGGCCCGTCCGTCCGAGGCGCCACGAGGCCGCGCGCCAAGGGGGTCTTGCCGACCTGTCGTGGGCCGAGCAGGGCCACGGCCGGGTAGCGCGACAAGTCGCGGGCGACGGTGTCGGCAATGCGTCTGTCGAGCATTCTCATGCAAATCCGGAGTGAAACTCCCGATTTGCAAGGTATGCCGTTCCCGACGTGCCGTACGCAGGACGGCGCGTCCGTGCCGCCGAACGCGTCCGCACGTCCCCGCGAGGGCCCGGTTCAGCCCACCCCCTCGACCAGCACGACCGTGCACGCGGCGTTCGCCCGGCGCAGCGCACGCACCGGCGCGTAGTCCTCGGAAGCCATGAACGCCCTTCCGCTCGCCATGTCCGGGAACTCCACCACGACGAGCCGGGAGGGCGACCACAGATCGTCCTCGAACACCTGCATCTCGCCACCGCGCGCGCGGTACGTGCCGCCGTGGCGCTCGGCCATCGGGCGCGCCAACGCCTTGTAGCGCTCGTACTCGTCAGGGTCGGTGATACGGGTGTCGACGATCAGGTAGGCGGGCATGGGCAGCTCCGTTCCGGTGGACCGTCCATGATGAACCGCCCACGACGCGGCCGCGCTCCTCGGACCCCCCTTCGGTGCGATCGAGAGATCTGCATCGAAGTCCTGACGTTGCGGTGCCGAGAGACGGCCGACGTACCCTGCGGACCGGCGTGCGCGGCGTCGATACCAAAGCACTCGCCAGCCCTCCACCGAAGCGCCCGCCGCCGTGCCCCAACGATCGTCGCGACGCCCGAGTCGCTTGTCCATGCTGCCCGCGCTGCTGGTCTGCGCGCTCGCGGTGCTGGTCGTCCTGCCGGTCTCCCAGGCGCGCGCCGACGCGCCGCTGGAGCAGCGACTCGAACGCCTCGAGAAGCTGCAACGCTCGATCGACGAGCGCATCGACGAGCGCCGCGCCATCAACGCCGCCGCCGAGGCCGCGGGCAAGGACGTGGACGAGGTCGCGGAGCTGCGCGAGCAGGCCGCGGCACTCGGCACCCGGATCGACGAGCTCAAGGCCACGTTCGACGGCATCGCCACCGGCGTGGAGCCCGACAAGACCGCCGAGGAGGGCGACGGGGCGGACGCGGACTGGCGCGACGACATGGCGCTGATCGCCGAACCGGTGCTCGACGCGCTCAAGGACCTGACGGCGAAACCGCGTCAGCTCAACGAGATCGCCGCGACGGTGAGCGGCCTGGAGCGCAAGATCGAACGCTCGGACCGGGCTCTGGAGGCATTGGCACCGACGCTCGAAGCGGTGCGGGACGCAGGCGTGAGGGACTCGCTCGAGCGCGCGACGGTGCGCTGGACCAAGCGCCGCGAGGAAGCGGTCGTCGCGCTGGACGCCGCGCGCGCCCGCGCCGCCGCGCTGCGCGGCGAACGCTCCTTCGGCGCCGGCGCCCTTGCCTCCCTGACGGACTTCGCCGGCGGGCGCGGGCTGACCCTGCTGCTCGCGGTCGGCGCCGCGCTGGTGGTGCGCAGGATCATGCGGGCCTTGCCGGCGCTGGCACGGCGTTGCCTGCCGGGCAAGCAGGATCCGTCGAACCGCACGCGCTACCGGCTCGTGGAGTACAGCGTCGGGGCGTTGACCGGCCTGTGCATGCTGCTCGCCGTGTTCGCGGTGTTCTACCACCGCGGGGACGTGCTGCTGATCGGCGTGCTGGTGCTGCTGTCGATCGGGCTCGCGCTCGGCACGCGCCACCTGCTGCCGCGCTTCGTCGGCGAGGCGCGGTTGCTGCTGAACATGGGACCGGTGCGCGAGGGCGAGCGCGTGTGGTGCCGCGGCCTGCCGTTCCGCGTCGAATCCGTCAACGTGTTCAGCGTGCTGAGAAACCCCGAGCTGCACGGCGTGCTGCGCGTGCCGCTCGCCGAGCTCGACGCGTTGACCTCGCGCCCGGCCGGTCACGAGAGCTGGTTCCCGAGCTCGCGCGGGGACTTCGTGCTCTACGAGGACGTGGCTACCGAGATCGTCGAGCAGAGCATCGAGCTGGTCACGCTGCGCACCGGCGGCGGACAATCCTTCAGCGTGCCCACGAGCGAGTTCCTCGCGGCGCGGCTGCAGAACCTCTCGCGCGGCGAGAGCTACGGCGTGCACGCGACCTTCGGGCTGGATTACGCGCAGCAGTCGGTCGTTGCGCACGACGCGGCGGAGCGCTTGCACGAGGGCATCCGCGCGGCGCTCGCCGGCGCAGGCCTCGGCGAGCGCGTGCGCGACATCCTCGTGGAGTTCTCGTCCGCGGCGTCGTCCTCGCTGGACTTCCTGGTCTACGTCACGATGGATGCGAGCACGGCAGCCTCGTTCGGGCGCGTGCGGCGGCTCATCCAGCGCGGGTGCGTGGTGACCTGCGAGCGCGAGGGGTGGTCGATTCCGTTCGCGCAGTTGACGGTGCATCAAGCCGGGACAGGTGCGCCGGAGGGGGTTGGCGACGCGGTGCCGCTGCGGGCGACCGGCGTGGTGGACGTGGATCTCGGGGCGGTGGCGTCGAACGATGTGGGGGTGGGGCGGTTCGTTGCTGCCAACGGGTAGAGCGCGCCGCCACGGCCAAGCCACCACGAGGGCGGTGGAACGCGTCGTCCGACCGCGTGCGTCGGGGCCCGAGGCCAGCGAAAACGCGTGACGCAGTGCCATTCGTATATTCGCGTATGCACGCGCCCGACCGGAAGGCGCGACTCCCGACCGCAAGGCGCGACTCCCGACCGCCATCGACCCGCGCGCCGTGCGACGTCAGCATTGCACCCGCGACTCAACCGCGCCGCGCGCCGAGGGCCTCGCCGACCACCTGGTAGCCGCACTCGTAGGCCGCGACGTGAACGATTCGTCTCAACGCCGGATCGTCGAGCAACCGATGAACGTGCGGCGCGGCGGGCAGCGCTTCGGCCGCGCGCTCGAACAGTGCCACGGAGGGTGCGTTGCCGTTCATCGACGAGCAGTAGAGGATCCCGTGCGCGTCGGGGAAGGCGGCGTACAGCGCTTGCGACCACCGCCGGGCCTTCGGCCGCGGTCCGGAGTGAATCGCCGCCGACGCGCCGAGCCGCGTGGCGAACGGTCCCGTCAGGTCGAGCAGGGTCAACGGAGCGCCGAGCTCGAACGCGACGAGTGCCGGTCGGCTGGTCCGAAGATCCACCGTCCGGCGTTGCTGGAACACCTCGGCGAGACAGGTCGGCACCGCGTCCGGCCCGATCGCCGCGTACAGCACTCCGCGTTCCTGCACGACGCTCCGGCCGGCTTCGTCCGGCAGGTGATGATCCCGGCGGCTCGCCACAGGCCCGAAGTGGCGGAATCCGTTCCAGGTGCCGGGGTGCCGACCGCCCATGAAGTAGATCCGGCTCAGGCGGGTACCTGCCGCGAGGGCGATCGTGACCGGCTCGAGGCCGGCCAGCGCCCCGACGCCGGGCGGTTCGGGGAACTTCGCCACCTATGGCGCGGCGGCCAGCTCCACGACAGGCTCCACCGGCAGTCCGGCCAACAGCCAGTCTCGTGGGGAGACCTCGCCATCGACGACCTCGGACTCGAGATCGCTGGTTCGGCTCAGGAAGAAGCGCGCGACGGCAACGGGATGAGCATCGGGATCGAACGCGCGAAGCACTCGCTCGAGGCCGGGTAGCGTGCGGGGGCCCGCGAACTGGAAGCGCGGGAAGACTCGTCCCGCCGCCGTCTCGATGGAGTACAGCGACCGATCGCCCACGCGCTGCCGCACACGGCTGGCCTTGACACCGAGGCGCTCGGCGACCTGCTTCGCTGAGTCGGCGCTCGCCACGAGCTGCGCGTACTCGGCGGTCAGCGTCATGAGGTTCGACCGCTCCGCACGTGCCACGGTGTCGTCGTCGGCATCCAGCCCACGAGCACCCAGGGAGCGCAGGGACTCCTGCTCCGAGGCGGAGAGCGGAACAGTCGATTCGGACGGTTCCCGAACGGGGCAGCGCCGGACGAACTCGGCCGCGATGGCAACGAGTGCGCCGATGTCGGAGATGCCGGCGTTCTCGAGGACGGTCACGTCGCGGCGGTTGATCACGGGTAACGTCATGTGAAAACGTTAGGTGGCGTTAGTCTATCGGCGGTGAAGGTGCCGTTCGAGAGACCGAAGCGTCGTGTGTCGCCTCGGCCGTGAGCTGTATGCCCGCGAGCCTGCGACGCCATGGTCGAAGCCTGCCTTGGGGTTCCGGACCTGCGTGCCGGCGGCTGCAAGGCGAACTCGTGGTGCTGTGGATCTCAGGCCAGGACTTTGCGGAGACGTGACCCAGTGCCGTCGGCTTACGAGTAACGATTTGCCGGGCGCGTCGTGCCGACGCACCGCAACCACGCTGCCCAATAGCGTGCCGCCGCCTCACTCAACACGTGTAGAGTCAAAAGCTGACCCCGATCACACTTGCCGCGGCTCGCTCCCGCCCGACATTCATGGACGCGCTCGATACTGCCAACGCCCCGACCGGCATCGTGTACGTCCTCACGAACCCTGCCATGCCCGGCATCGTCAAGATCGGCCGCACGACGCGCGGCTCGATCGACGTACGCCTTGCGGAGCTCTACTCGACCGGCGTGCCCGTGCCGTTCGAGTGCGCCTTCGCGGGCCGGGTCGCCGACGAGACCCGGGTGGAGCGGGCGTTCCATCTCGCGTTCGGCCCGTACCGCATCAACCCGAAGCGGGAGTTCTTCCAGATCGATCCGGCACAGGCGATCGCGCTGTTGGAGCTCATGGTCTCGGAGGACGTGACCCCGGAGCTGCGCGCCGAGGCCGACGAGGTGGACGCGGACTCGCGCAAAGGCGCCAATCGACTGAAGGAACGGCGTCCGCGCATGAACTTCGAGGACATGGGCATCCCGGTCGGGTCTACGCTCGAGTTCGCGCAGGGCGATGTCACCTGCGAGGTGACCGGACCACGGCACGTCTCGCACGATGGCGAGGAATGCTCGCTGACGGCCCTGACGCAGCGCCTGCTCGGCAAGGACTACGCCGTCCAGCCGTCGCCGTACTGGTCGTACGAAAGCCGGCGCCTGTCCGAGATCTACGACGACACCTACGAGGCGCCGTGACCGGGCGCTCGACGACGCTCCGCGGCACGACAAACCCACGAGACCGACGCCCTACACGATGGTGGACCAGAAGAACCTAGCCAACGACATCTGGCAGGTCGCAGAGCTCCTGCGTGGCGACTTCAAGCAGTCCGAGTACGGGCTCGTGATCCTGCCGTTCACGGTGCTGCGCCGGCTCGAATGCGTGCTGGAGCCGACGCGCGACGCGGTGGCCAAGCGCGCGAAGGAGATCGAGGGCAAGGGCTACGACCCGTTCCCGCTGCTGACGCGCGCCAGCAGCGTCGACTTCTACAACACGTCGAGCTACTCGCTCGGCTCCCTGGGTCTCGCCGACACGCGCTCGAACCTGCTCGACTACCTCGACAGGTTCAGCCCGAACGTGCACCGGATCTTCGAGCAGTTCGAGTTCACCAACAAGATCGACCGGCTGGAGGAGGACAAGCTGCTGTTCAAGGTCGCGAGCTACTTCGCCGGCGTCGACCTGCACCCCGAGCGGGTGTCGAACCATGAGATGGGCCTCGCGTTCGAGCACCTGATTCGCCGCTTCGCCGAGAGCGCGAACGACACGGCCGGGGAGTACTTCACGCCGCGCGACGTGGTGCGGCTGGCCACCACGCTCGTGTTCGCGCCCGACAGCGACGCGCTGCGCGGCGACGGCGTGATCCGCACCGTCTACGACCCGGCGTGCGGCACGGGCGGCTTCCTGTCCTCGGGCATGGAGCAGATCGCCGAGTGGAACCCCGAGGCGCGCGTGGTGCCGTTCGGCCAGGAGCTGAACGCGCAGACGCACGCGATCGCGGTGGCCACAACCGCCCGCCTCGGAATCGGCGCGGTGCGCTTCCCGCTCATGGCGCCACGAGCCTGCCCTCGATGATCGTCTACGAGGCGACCCGGGACGCCTTCGCACGGGATGTGCTTACGAATCGGATCGCGGACGCCATTGAATCCGCGTTCGTGCATCGGTTGGGGACGCGCACCAGCCAGAGCGAGATCTCGTCCTGGCAGAACTCGATGCAGTTCATGGGAGGTGCTCTCGAGCTCGCGGGTACGCCAGGGGATGCCCGAGTGGCGATCGAGTACCGCGTTCCGCTGACGGCAAAGCGGGTGGACTTCATCCTGACCGGTGCTGACGAGGAGGGCCGGGACACCGCGGTTATCGTCGAGCTCAAGCAGTGGTCCGAAGTCGAGCGCACCGACAAGGATGCGATCGTGAGGACGCAATTGGGCGGGGGAGTACGGGAGACCACGCATCCGTCCTACCAAGCCTGGACCTACGCAGCTCTCATTCAGGACTACAACGCCGCCGTGCAGGACGGCGACGTGCGGCTCGCGCCGTGCGCGTACCTGCACAACTGCACCGACGGAGGCGCGATCAACGACCCCGTGTACGCGGAGCATCTGGCACGTGCACCGGCGTTCCTCAAGCAGGACGCGGAAAAGCTGGCCGCCTTCCTGAGCAAGCACGTGCGTCGAGGCGACCGGACGAAGCTGATGTACCGGATCGACGGCGGTCGGCTGCGTCCGTCGAAGTGCCTCGCCGACGAGCTGGTCGCCCTGATGTCGGGTAACCCGTCGTTCCATCTCGTGGACGACCAGAAGCTCGTGTACGAGTCCGCGCTGGCGCTCGCCGAGTCGGCTCTCGAGGATGGCAAGCGACGGGTGCTGATCGTGCGAGGCGGTCCCGGGACCGGCAAGACGGTCGTGGCGGTGAACCTGCTCGTCGAGTTCACCCGCCGGAGCAGAGTGGCACAGTACGTGTCGCGCAACGCGGCGCCACGGGCGGTATACGCCGCGAGGCTGAAGGGCTCGATGACGAAGTCGCGGATCGACAACCTGTTCAAGGGCTCGGGCGGGTTCGTCGACGTCGCGCCGAAGGCCCTCGACGTGCTCGTCGTCGACGAGGCGCACCGCCTGAACGAGAAGTCGGGACTGTACGGAAACCTAGGCGAAAACCAGGCGATCGAGACGATGCGCGCGAGCGCAATGTCGGTGTTCTTCGTCGACGACGATCAGCGCGTCACGCTGAAGGACATCGGCGAGTCGGCGGAGCTTCATCGCTGCGCCGCGGTGCTGGATGCCGAAGTCCACGAGATGGCGCTCGCCTCGCAGTTCCGCTGCAACGGTTCCGACGGCTACCTCGCTTGGCTGGACGACGTTCTGGGGATCCGGCCTACGGCGAACACCGACCTGGACGGCTCCGGCTACGAGTTCGTGGTTCATGAGTCCCCAAACGCGCTGCGCGACCGCATCCTGTCCCTGAATCTGCCCGGGAACAAGGCGCGAATGGTGGCGGGCTACTGCTGGGACTGGAAGGGCAAGAGGGACGCCGCGGTCGAGGACATTGTCTACCCGCGGCACGACTTCGCCGCGCGCTGGAACCTCGATATCGATGGAAGTCTCTGGATCATGCAACCGAACTCGGTGCACGAGATCGGCTGCATTCACACGTGCCAAGGCCTCGAGGTCGAGCACGTCGGCGTGCTGATCGGTGCGGATCTTCTGGTACGTGACGGTATCGTCGTGACGAATGCGCTCGCACGCTCCGCTCAGGATCGCTCCGTGCGCGGATACAAGACCTGGTTCAAGCGTGATCCGGAGAGTGCACGCAAGGCGGCCGACCGCGTCATCAAGAACACCTATCGGACCCTGATGTCGCGTGGGCTGCGTAGCTGCGCGGTGTACAGCGACGATGCGGAGACCCGGGAGTGGTTCACAGCTCGGGCGTCGTTGGGGGGGGCGACGCGCATTCGGCGCATCGGCGGGCAAGGAGGCTCGAAGATGACCCCCATGAGTGACGGGACGTGAGCGCGAGATGCCGACCCGGTTCGTGGCCGGGTCGGAATGAGCATGCGACCGTTCGGGAACGTCGGCTGGCGGACAAGGTCAAGCGGGTCGCGAACTCGGTTGCCGTAAGTGGGATTGCGCGTCGCAACAACACGATTCGGAAGCAGCTCGAC
>CAWHXF010000004.1:0-21611 GCA_963833195.1 uncultured Gammaproteobacteria bacterium
GCCGCTTATACTCGGCCGCTTCCCGCGCCGAGGCGCGCCTTGCGGACCTTCGATGGCCCGATCTTCGAGCGCCCCCGTGGTGGGCGTGGTGATGGGCAGCGACTCGGACTGGCCCGTTATGCGCGGCGCCGCGGAGCTGCTGGAGCGCTTCGGCGTGCCGCACGAGGCGCGCGTGGTGTCGGCCCACCGCATGCCCGACGCGCTGTTCGAGTACGCGTCCGGGGCGAGCGCCCGCGGTCTGCGATGCATCGTCGCGGGAGCGGGCGGGGCGGCGCACCTGCCGGGCATGCTGGCCGCGAAGACGCCCGTGCCGGTGCTCGGGGTGCCGATCCCGTCGAGGCACCTGGCGGGCCTGGACTCGCTGTATTCGATCGTGCAGATGCCACGCGGCATTCCCGTGGCGACCTTCGCCATCGGCGAGGCGGGGGCCCTGAACGCGGCGCTGTTCGCCGTGGCGATGCTCGCGGCCGGGGACGCCGTGCTGGCCGCGCGGCTGGACGACTACCGCGCGGAGCAGACGGCTAAGGCCGAGGCGATGGTGCTGCCGCCCGCCGCCGCATCGTGAGCGCGGAGCCGGTCGCAGGGGCATCCGGAGTGCCGGCGGACCCGTCGCCGCTGGTGCCCGGCGCCACGCTCGGCGTCGTCGGCGGCGGGCAACTCGGACGCTACTTCGTGCTGGCCGCGCGGCGGCTCGGCTACGTGACGGTCGTGCTCGATCCCGATCCGCACGCGCCCGCCATGCAGGTCGCGGCCGTGCCGATCGTCGCGGCCTACGACGATCCGGATGCCCTGGAGCGGCTCGCGCGCGAGTGCGACGCGGTGACGATCGAGTTCGAGAACGTGCCCGCCGCCGGGCTCGAGGTGCTGGCGTCGCGGACGCGCGTGGCCCCGGAAGCCGCGGCGGTCGCCCTCGCGCAGGATCGGGCCGAGGAGAAGCGCGTGGCCGCGCGGCACGGGCTCGAACCGGTGCCCTGGCGACGCATCGGGTCGGTGGCCGACATCGATGCGCTGCGCGGCGCGCCCTTCGCGCCATCGATCCTGAAGACCGCGCGCCTCGGCTACGACGGCAAGGGCCAGCGCGGCTGCGACGATGCCGATGCGCTCGCGAGCGCCTTCGAGGCCTTCGGGCGCGTGCCGTGCGTGCTGGAGACTCGCGTCGAGCTGCTCGCCGAGTTGTCCGTCGTGCTGGCGCGCGCTGCCGACGGCGCGAGCGTCGCGTTCCCGCCGGCGGCGAACGTGCACGTCGCCGGCGTGCTGCACGTCTCGAGCGTTCCGGCGGGCCTCGATGCCGACCTGCAGCGCGACGCGGTGGACGCCGCGCGGCGGCTCGCCGACGGGCTCGGCTACGTGGGGGTGGTGGCGGTGGAGTTCTTCGTCGTCGCGGGTCCGGGCGGCAGGCCTGCGCTCCGTTTCAACGAGATGGCGCCGCGGCCGCACAACAGCGGCCACTGGACGCTCGATGCCTGCACGACCTCGCAGTTCGAGCAACAGGTGCGCTGTCTCGCGGGCCTGCCGCTCGGCGAGGCCCGCGCGCTGTCCCCCGTGACGATGCTGAACCTGCTCGGGGACGCGTGGAGCACCGGCGCACCGGCGTTCGCCGAGGCGTTGGCGCTGCCGGGCGTCGCGCTGCACCTGTACGGCAAGGCCGAGCCTCGCGCGGGTCGCAAGATGGGTCATCTGAACTGCCTCGCGAGCGATGTCGAGGCGTCTCGCGCGATGGCGGCGCGGGTACACGAGCTGCTCTCGCGAGGGGACGGGCAGGGCGGCGCGGCGGGCGGCGAGACAGGCAACGCGGCGGGCAACGCGGCGGGCGCAGAGGCGATCGCCATGAAGCGCGATCCCACGGGTTGACGAGCCCCGCGGCGTTTCGGGACGCGCCGTTCGAGCCGGGTGCGAACGCGCCGCGCGCGCCCCGTGGTACGGAAATCGCTTCGGGGCATTCAGACGCCTTCGAATCATCGCCCCGTACCCGTACCCATGAGTCTTGCCCAGCGCAGTTCGCAGACCAGCGGCCACTCGTCGAGCTT
Organism: uncultured Gammaproteobacteria bacterium; assembly: GCA_963833195.1. GTDB lineage: Bacteria > Pseudomonadota > Gammaproteobacteria > Granulosicoccales > Granulosicoccaceae > Granulosicoccus. Next base: position 2,028 of record CAWHXF010000004.1, read on the forward strand.
CGTGCCGACGGCGGTCGAGTCGCTCCTGATGCAGAGCAGCGCTCTGTCCAGCATCGCCGGACGGCTGGGGGAGGAGTTCGACGATGCCGTGCGCCTGATCCTGTCCTGCAAGGGACGCGTGATCGTCGCGGGCATGGGCAAGAGCGGCATCGTCGGCAAGAAGATCGCCGCGACGCTCGCCTCGACGGGCACGCCGGCGATGTACCTGCATCCGGGCGAGGCGATCCACGGGGACCTGGGCATGATCACCACGCACGATCTGGTGGTGCTGATCTCGCACTCGGGCGAGACCGAGGAGGTGTGCAAGCTCCTGCCGTCGCTCAAGTACTTCGGCAACGCCATCATCGGCATCGTGGGCGGCGACAACACCACCATCGGGCGTCAGGCCGACGTGACCCTGCGCGTGGACATCGAGCGCGAGGTCTGCCCGAACAACCTCGCGCCGACGACCTCCACGCTCGCGGCCATGGCCATCGGTGATGCGCTGGCGGTCTGCCTGATCAAGGCGCGCGACTTCAAGCCCTCGGACTTCGCCCAGTTCCACCCGGGCGGCATTCTCGGCCGGCGCCTGCTCGCTCGCGTGAGCGACTCCATGATCGTGGAGAAGCTGCCGCTCATCGGACCCGAGGAGACGGTGCGCGAGGCGATCTTCTGCATGACGGCCGGGCGGCTCGGGCTCGCGATCATCGTCGACGGCAGGCGACTGCTCGGCATCCTCACGGACGGCGACCTGCGCCGTGCGTTGATCATGGACCCGACCATGATGGACAAGCCCGTGTGCGACTTCATGACGCCGGTGCCGGTCACGATCCAGCCCGAGGCGATGGTGTCCGAAGCCGAGGTGCTCATGCGCAAATACAAGATCCGTGCGCTCGTCGTCACCGAGCCGGGCCGCAACGGCGCGGAAGAGGTCTGCGGGCTGCTCGAGATCTTCGTCGACGGCAAGCAGTCGTGACGCGCGCGCGCCCCGCGGTGCCGCGCTCCGTGCGCGCGTCCGCCCCGACTATCGGAATCGTCCTCGCGACCGTGCTCGGCGGATGCGCCGCGACCGGCGCGCCCGTACCCACCGAAACGACGAATCCCGACGCACCGCCCCTCGTGGAAGCCTCGGGAGACGCGGCGCCACGCACCGCTCTCGCCGAGCGGCTCGGCACCGCGGCGAGCGGCGCCCGCGTGCCGTTGGAGTCGGCCAGCCCGCTCGACGCCACGGCCGCGATCGTCGGCGATGCCTACACCGCGGCGAGCGGACATCGCTGCCGCCGACTGACGCTCGACGAGCCGACCCTCGCGGCCGGTGCGGTGGGCCCGGTTGGTCCGAGCCGCATCGTGTGTCGCGACGGTGCCGGACGCTGGTACCTGCCGCGCGAGCTCGTGCGCCGGACGCTCTGACGTGTCCGCTCCCGCCGTCGAAGCGGCCCGGGCACGCGCGTTGATCGATTCCGGCGCCGGGCGGGAGCCCGTCACGCCGGCCGCGATCGCGGGCGCGCTCGGTACCCAAGCGCGAGTCATCCGCGCGCTCATCCTTCGGGAAACCAAGGCGCGCTACGGCGAGCACAAGCTCGGCTTCCTGTGGGCGCTCATCGAGCCCGCGCTGATGGTCACGGTGTTCGTCGCGTTCTTCTCGGCGATGAACTCCGACACCATCTCGAACATGCCGATCGTGGCCTTCATGATCACCGGCATCGTGCCGTTCTCGATGTTCCGCGATTCGATGGCGCAGATGCAGGGCTCGCTGGCGCAGAACCGGAACCTGCTCGGCTTCCCGCAGGTCACGACCTTCGACGTCATCCTGGCGCGCGGGCTCCTGGAGGGGGCCATCCTGCTGTGCGTGTTCCTGCTGATGCTGAGCCTGGCGCACGTGCTCGGTTTCGAGATCCGCTGCGAGGATCCGCTCGGCGTCCTGACGGTCTGCGCGCTGTTGCTGCTGCTTGGAATGGGGCTCGGCTTCATCTTCGCGAGCGTCTCGCCCGTGGTGCCTTCGGTGCGCCAGGTCGGCACCGTGGCGTTCGGACGTCCGCTGTTCCTGACCTCTGGACTCTTCTACACCGCAGACGGCATTCCGATGCCGTTCAGGGAATGGCTGTTGTGGAACCCGCTGCTGCACCTGCTCGAGCTGCAGCGCAGCCGCTTCTTCCACGAGTTCGAGTCCACTCACGCGAGTTGGACCTACGCGGTCAGCTGGTCGATCGGGCTGTTCGCCTTCGGGCTGCTCACGCACCAGGCGATGCGCAAGCGGGCGATCGTCGGGCTGTGATCATCCTGGACCGCGTCACCAAGCGCTATCACACGAAGGCGGGCGTGCGCACCGTGCTCGATCGCGTGAGCGTGACCTTCCCGCGCGGCAGAAGCGTGGGCATCCTCGGGCTGAACGGGGCCGGCAAGTCCACGCTCGTGCGCATCCTCGGCGGCGCGGAGCCGGCCGACTCGGGCACGGTCGTGCAGCAGGGGCGGGTGTCCTGGCCGCTGGGCTTCACGGGCGGCTTCCAGCAATCGCTCACCGCGCGCGAGAACGCACGCTTCGTGGCGCGCATCTACGGTGAGGACCCCGACTACATCGAGGCCTTCACGCTCGAGTTCTCCGAGCTCGGAAACTACTTCGACGTGCCGCTTCGCAACTACTCGGCCGGCATGCGCGGCCGCTTCGCGTTCTCGGTCAGTTTTGCCTGCAACTTCGACGTCTACCTCGTGGACGAGGCGCTCGAGACGGGCGACGCCCGCTACAAGGAGAAGTTCAGGCGTGCGTTCGAGGAGCGACGCTCGGTGGCCTCGGTGATCCTCGTCTCCCACAACGAGGAGATGATCCGGCGCAACTGCGACATGGCCGCCATCCTGCATGAGGGACGGCTCGTCATGCACGACAACCTCAAGGACGCGCTGCAGGCCTACAAGGTGCTGCAGACGCGGGCCGCCTGAGCCCCTCCCCAGATGAATGCCATCCTCAGAAGCATCGCGATCGTCGTCGGCCTGCCGACGCTGATCGCCGCGATCTACTTCGGCGCCATCGCCAGCGACATCTACGTCAGCGAGGCGCGCTTCGCCGTGCGCTCGGCGAAGTCGAGCGGGGGGGGCGGGCTCGCCGCCATACTCGCCTCGCCGATCGCCGGCGGTGGCTCGCAGGACACCATGGTGGTGGCGGACTACGTGCATTCGCGCGACATGCTGCGCAAGGTCGCCGAGCGCATCGATATCGTCGAACACTACTCCGATCCCGACATCGATCCGCTCGCGCGGCTGGACCCCGACGCCGACGGCGAGGAGCTGCTCGAGTACTTCGCCGAGCGCGTGCGGCTGCTGCACGACACCCAGAGCGACGTCGTGACGCTCACCGTCAGCGCGTTCGACCCCGAGTTCGCGCAGCGCCTCGCCGCGCTCGTGATCGAGCTCGGCGAGGGGCTGGTGAACGATCTGTCCACGCGCATCGAGGAGGACGCGCTGTCCACCGCGCGCAGCGAGGTGGAGCGCGCCGAGGAGATCGTCACGGCCGCCAGCTCCGCGCTGACGCGCTTCCGGAACTCGAACACGCTGCTCGACCCCACCGCGGAGTCCGCGGCGCGGTTGAACATGGTCGCGCAGGTCGAGTCGCGCCTGATCGAGGCGCGCTCGATGCTCGGCGAGAAGGAAGCCTTCATGCAGCCCGATGCACCCGAGGTCGTCGCGCTGAAGAACCGGGTCAAGGCGCTGGAGCGCCAGCTTGGGCTGGAGCGCGGCCGCCTCGTTGCCGGCACCGACGGCGGGCAGGGCAACGACCTCAGCGGACTGATCGAGTCCTACCAGCCGTTGCAACTGGAGCAGGAGCTCGCGCTGCGCCGCTACACCTCGGCGCTCGGCTCGCTCGAGGGCGCCCGGCTCGAGGCGCAGCGCAAGAAGCAGTACCTCATCACCTTCATCGAGCCGAACCTGCCCGATGCGGCGCTCGAGCCGCGGCGGCTCTACGAGGTGCTCACCGTCATGGTGTTCGCCTTCCTGATCCACCTCGTCGGCGGGCTGATGTGGTCCGCGCTGCGCGACCACATCGGTAAATGAGCATGCCGGCATCTCCTCGACGCGCGGCACGGAATCTGCGCTCCGGCCCCTTCGAGCACACCACCCCGGACCCTCGCACCGTGATCCGAACATGCCTGTTCCTCCTGCTGTCCGGCCTGCCGCTCGCGGCGCATGCACAGGCGCTCGGCGGCGCCGCCGTGCAGGAAGGCGTCGCCGCTCCGGAGGCGGCCGCCGCGCTGTTGCGCGCGCAGGGCGGCGCGGCGCTGCAGGCGCCCGCGACCCCGGCGCGTCCGATCTACGCCGAGCAGCTCCGTGAACCGGCGTCGCTGGAGCGTCCCGACGGGCTGGAGCCGTTCGGCGCGAACCTCTTCGGCGGCGGCTTCAGCAACGACCGCGAGGACGGACTCAACCCGAACTACGTCATCCAGCCGGGTGACAGCGTCAGCGTGCGGATCTGGGGCGCCACGCAGTTCAACCAGAGCGTCACCGTCGATCCGCAAGGCAATGCGTTCGTGCCGGGCGTGGGTCCGATCGCGCTGCGCGGCACGCGCAACAGCGACTTGAACGCGCGCGTCGCCCAAGCGGTAGCACGGGTCTACACCGACAACGTGCGCGTGTACACGAGCCTCGACGGCTCGCAGCCGGTCGCGGTCTTCGTCACGGGCTTCGTTACGAGCCCCGGGCGCTTCGCCGGCATCCCGTCGAACTCGGTGCTGCACTTCCTCGATCGCGCCGGCGGCATCGACCCGCAGCGCGGCAGCTATCGCGACATCCGCGTGGTGCGCGACGGCGAGACGCTCGCGCGCGTGGATCTCTACGAGTTCCTAGTCGATGGCCGGCTGGAGTCGGTGCAGTTCCGCGACGGCGACACGCTCGTCGTCGGTCCGCGCGGCGCGACGGTGGCGGTATCCGGCGACGTCGCGAACGAGGCGCTGTTCGAGCTCGAAGGCGAGAGCGTCGACGGACGCGCGCTCGCCGAGCGGGCCATGCTCGATCCCGGCGTCAGCCACGCGGGGGTGTCGGGAGTGCGCGGCACGCGCCCGTTCTCGATCTACGTCCCGATCGACCAGCTCGACGCCCTCGAGCTCGCGGACGGCGACGAGGTGTCCTTCCGCATCGACCTGCGCGACAGCATCATCGTCGTCGAGGTCGAGGGCGCGCACCTCGGACCGTCGCGCTTCGCGGTGCCGCGCGACACCCGCCTGCGCGAGCTCCTCGATCACATCGCGGTGGACGCCGACCTCGCAGATCTCGATTCCATCTCGCTCAAGCGCGAGACGATCGCCATGCGCCAGAAGGTGGCGCTGCGCGCGAGCCTCGAGCGGCTCGAGGCGCGCTACCTCACCGCGTCGTCGCAGACCGATGCGGAATCGGCGATACGCGCCCAGGAGGCCGAGCTCATCGCACGCTTCGTCGACAATGCACGCGAGGTGGAGCCCAACGGGCGCCTCGTGGTCGCGCGTGGCGGCGAGGTCGCGGACGTGCTGCTGCAGAGCGGCGACACGGTGACGGTGCCCTCGAAGAGCGAATCGGTGCTACTCAGCGGCGAAGTGCTCGTCTCCCAGGCCATGCTATACGAGCGCGGGCTCGACGCGCGCGACTACATCCAGCGCTCGGGCGGGTTCGGCGAGCAAGCCGATACGAGCCGCATCGTGGTGTCGCACCTGAACGGCGAGGTATCGACGGGCAAGAACCCGAAGGTGCGCCCGGGCGACGAGATCATAGTGCTGCCGAAGGTGCCCAGCAAGAACCTGCAGCTGGCCGCGACCATCGTCGACATCGTCTACAAGATCGCGGTGGCCGCCGCCGTCGCCATCAGCCTGTAGCCCGAGTGCTGAGGAGAGCATCCGCATGAGCCTGAATCGACCCGTACCGCGACCCGCCGACGCGGCCGCCATCATCCAGTTCTGGGACAGCAACGCCTCCGAGGAGGTCCAGGGGCTGCTCGATAGCGTGCGCGACGCCAACCCGTCGATGCCGTATCTCTTCTTCGACGACGAGACCGCGCGCGAGTTCGTGCGGATCGAGTACGGCGCGGAAGCCGTCGCGATGTACGACAACGCGGCGCTGCCCGCCATGCGCGCGGATCTCTTCCGCTACTGCTGGCTCGCCTTGCACGGCGGCTTCTACGTCGACGCCGACTATGGCTCGCTGCGCTCGCTCGAGCCGCTCGTCGCCGAGGACGTCGCCGGGATCCTCTACGAGCGCCCGAAGGGCATCTGCAACAGCGCGATCTACGCGCGCGCGCCGAACGATCCGCTCATGGTGGCGGTGCTGGAACGCGCGCTGCACAACGTGCGCACGCGCCGCTCGCAGAGCGTCTGGGACATGACCGGTCCGGCCGTGTTCCAGCGCCTGCTCGCGGCCGAGGATACGCGCGCCCTGTTCGACGGCTACCGCATGGTGCTCGAGGACGAGTTCCGCACCTATTTCCACCTCGCCGACAGCCTGCCGTACAAGAGCACCGAGGCGCACTGGTTCGTGGCCAAGCACGCCGGCATCAGCCCGTTCCGTGACGAGCGTTCGGACGCCGCGGCCAACGACGGCTGAGGCGCGCCGCGCCCAGCAGCCCTAGCAGCCCGAGCGGCGCGGGGCCGAACCCGCCGCCGCCGGAGCTCGTGCGCTTCTGCGACGTCGGGGCATCCACCGCGCCGCCGTCGTCGGAGCCGGTATCGTCGGCTCCGCCGTCGCCGGTGTCCGCGCCCGCATCGCCGGTGCCGCCGGCGTCGCCTGAATCGGCGGTGCCGCCGGTGGTGTCCCCCGCGTCCGCGCCTGTGTCCTGACCCGCATCGTCGCCCGCAGTCGCGTTGCCGTCGCCGCCGCCGTCCCCACCGTCCGTACCGCCCGCGTCGCCCTTCGTCCCGCCTCCGGTGTCGCCGCCGGTATCTGCACCCGCGTCACCGCCGGTATCGCCGGCCGTGGTGTCCCGGCATGTCGCCCGCATCGCCCGCATCGCCCGCATCGCCCGCGCCGTCCGTCCCGCCCCCCGTGCCGCCGTCGGTTCCTCCTTCGGCGTTCGCGAGGTAATCGGCGCAGAAGTTCTCGTCGCCCTTGAGCACCAGCCGCGGTCGGCCGGCCTCGGCCTCGCGCGAGCGCAGCTCGACGGTCCCGCTCTCCACCGACTCCACGATCACCGTTAGCGACGGCCCCGCGACGAGCGCCGAATCCAGCGCGGTATCAATGCGCACCTCGACCTCGTGCGGGGCCGTGTCGCTCGCGAGCACGACGAGCGCGTCCGGCAGCTCCGCGGCCGAGGTGTCCTCGGTCCACACGCCGGCCTCGCCGAGCCAGAAGTCGCGTCGCCCGGCGCCGATCTGTGCGTCGGCCGTCGTGCGCAGGCGCGCGATGTTCACGTTCGGCACGTGCGTCAGGTCGAATCGCATCAGCGCGCGGCGTCCGCCCGCGTTCGCTTCGAGCGTAGCGTCGTCGGCGACGTCGTCGTTCACGACGTCCACGTCCGCCGCCGGCTCGAGCACCAGGCGACCGAACAGGCATTGCCCGATCGGCAGGAAATCGTCCGGCGTATCGGCCCGCAGCGGCGGCTCGGTGTTGCCGCCCGGCGCCGTGGGCACGTCGGAGGTGGACGAGGGCGCGAGCGCGTCGAAGCGACTTGTGGAGAAGTCGTGGGCGTCGTAGTCGTACAGTGCGAAGCGATCGATCGCGTGGCTGGAGGAGCGCCCGGCGATCTCGACGACGTGGTCGCCGGCGTCCAAGTACTGACGGATGGGGCGCGGTGCGAAGTCCACGGTTGCCGTGTCCCAGGTCCACGCGTTCAACCGGTTCATGTACACCTTTGTCCAGCCGTCCAGCGGCTCCTCGCCCGGGATGTTCTTGCCGGTGGGCAGGCGCAGCCACGAATCGTTGTGCTCCTTGAAGTCGTCGCCCTCGCCGATGTAGCTACGCAGGCGGAACTCGTAGAAGCCCGCCTCGGGGATCGTGACGAGATAACGCATGAAGTCCTGCGAGCTCGGCGATGGGTTGGGTCCGACGTTCAGCAGGTAGCTGGCGCCCAGGTAGTTCGCGAACTCGTCCGTCTGCCGCCAGTTCGACGGCACGTCGGTCGACTCCGCTTCCACGACCACGATGCCGTCCACCGCTTGGTGGAAGGTGTCCGCCGCCGCGGAGGCGACTGGCAGGAAGAGGGCGACCGAGCCGAGCAGCGCCGTGGCGACGGCCGCGGCGACGCCGGTCGGAGGTTGACGAGGGGCGTCGGCGTCGTGGTGCATCGGGCGGGGCGAACTCATGCGCAGGGCTCCAGAGGCGTGCGACAGGAGCGAGAGGGCGCACCTGGTGCAAACGTCATCGGCGCCGACAAGGAGCGTCTGCAAAGCAGGGCGCGGCTGCCCGTCTCCCGCGCGACGCACGTCACACGCATGGAATGCAACTTGCGTCGCCCGTGCTCGTCGCGCCTTCGCACGTTTCGGGACGAACGCCCGCAGGCGCGTCGAACGGCGCCCGACGTCCACCGAACGACTCCGCGACACCGATCATGGTCAGCTTGCCCGCGACACCCGCCGACGACGAGCGTGCGCTCTTCCGCGCGATCCTCGACGAGCCTGCCGCCCGTCGCCCGTTCGTGGACCTCGCGGCGTTGTGCGAGCGCCTCGGGGACGCCGAGAGCGCCGCTCACCTGTACCGCAACAACCTGCCGCCCGCGTTCGCCCGCCGCCACGGGTTGCCGCCGGTGCGTATGTGCCTGCCACCGGAGCTGCCCGCTTGCGAGCGGCTCGCGGTGTTCCCCGCCGAGCGGGTGGCGCTCGCGCCCCCGTTGAACGAGGACCCGGGCAGGAACGCCATGTTTCGGGAGACTGAGATTCGCAGCATCGCCGAGTTCGTCGACTGCCTTCGGGACGCTGTCGTGCTGTTTGACGGCAGGAACCGGCTCGTGCTCGATGGCGAGGGCACCGGCTGCGCGCAGCATTCGAGTCCGAACGGCTTCCTCCTGCATCCGCGTCGCGACGACGCCGCAGTCCCGCGCGTTCGCCTGAAGGGACTCGGCGTGGTACTCGCGGCGCACAACGCATCGAACTTCTACCACTGGCTGCACGACGTGTTGCCCGCTTTCGGGCAGCTGGAAGCGGCCGGCATCCGCACGGACCGGATCGACCACATCGTCATCGGTCCTGACCCCCAACCCTTCCACCTGGCGTCCCTCGCGATGCTCGGCATCCGCGCGGATCGGATCGTGACGCTGCCGCAGGGGCTCGTGCGGCTCGACTGCGAGGTGCTGGCGATGTGCCGCGTGGGAAACGGCATGGGGTTGCAGCAGAGCCCGCGTCATCCGACCTGGCTGTGCGCCCGGCTCGGTGCTGACCACGTGCCGGGTCATGCTCCGAGCCGCCGCATCGTCATCGAGCGGCGTCAGCGCGGCTTTCGCGCCGCCGATCGCGTACACGAGACGCTGCGCGCGCGCGGCTACGAGATCGTGCGTACCGAGCCGTTGTCGTTCGCCGAGCAGGTGGCGCTCTTCCGAGAGGCGCGGTCGATCGTCGCTCCGCACGGAGCAGCGCTCGCCCTGCTGGCGTTCTGCAGGCCCGGCACCGAGGTACACGAGTTCTACGGCGAGCACGTGCAGCCTTGCTTCTGGACGCTGAGCGCACAGTCGGGACTGCGCTATCGGAACTACAACGGCTCGTCCGTCAGCGACGCGGAGACGGTGCGCAGCAACAAGGGTCTTGCCGAGCGCCTGGCCAAGGAGATCGATGTCGACGAGGCCTGGCTCGAGACGCTCTGATCGGAAGAGCGGCCCTTCGGTGTGATCGAGTTCGGGTATCGCTGATCCGGGACCGGAGCGTCCCCGCGCGATCGACGACGCCGGCACGTTGATCGCAGCGCTCGGGGCTTCCGTCCATCGCTTCGACCCAGCATCGCATGCCGCGCTTCCTTCATCCCGCCGATCCGGCCCGTTCGCTCCGGACGCCGGCAATGCTGTTTGCCCTGTGTCTTACCGCCTGCGCTCGGGACGAATCCGCCACGACATCGCTTCGGAGCGAGGACATCGAGGGACCGCTCGCTTCGTCTCCCGCATCGATCGGTGAATCGCTTGCCGATCCGGTCGGGCTCGTGGCATCGACGCCGGAGCTCGATGCCGTGCCGGTAGTGGCGTCGACCGTGAGACCGGACGTCGAGCCGGTAGTCGAGTCGACGCCCGCGCCGTTCGATACGTCGGTTCCCGAACCGGTCGAGGAGTCGATGCCCGAACCGGTCGAGGAGACGGTGGCGCGGCTCGAGCAGGCCGAACCGATTGCTTCCCCGACGATCCGCGACAGTCGCTTCGGCGGAGGCCGTCTTCGCGATCTTGCCGACCGGCACGGCCTGCTCGTTGGAATCGCCCCGCTACAGACCTCGAAGGTCGATTTCCTGTCCATTCCCGAGACCGAGCTGTATCGAGCGATCCTTGCCGAGGAGTTCAACATCGTCACGCCCGAGAATTCGCAGAAGATGGAGCGCCTCCGGCCATCGCCCGACGAGTGGCGCTGGGAAGCCACGGACCGGTTGTTCGAATTCGCGGAAGGCAACGACATGCGGGTGCATGGCCATCCGCTGGTCTGGCACGGACAGGTGCCGGACTGGGTGGGAGCGGTCGCGCCCGAGGACCGACCCGCGCTGATGCGCGACCACATCGAGCGCACCATGGTCCGGCACCGGGGACGCGTGGCGGTCTGGGACGTCGTCAACGAGGCGTTCGAACCCAACGGAGGGTTCCGGTACAGCGTCTGGTCACCCGACGCACGGGGCGACTACATCGCGGACGCGTTCAGGGCCGCCCGCGCGGCGGACCCCGCCGCGGAGCTGATCCTCAACGACTACCGCATCTCCACCCCGAACGCCAAGTCCGACGAGCTCTACGAGTTCGCCCGTGCGGCCCTGGCCGACGGCGTCCCGATCGACGGCGTGGGCATGCAGTTTCACGTCGTCGTGGACACCGACGATTTCGACGGCATAAGGCGCACCTTCCAGCGCTTCGCGGATCTCGGGCTGTCCCTGTGGATCACCGAGATGGACGTCATGACGGACTGGCAGAAGGACCCGGCCAGCGAGGCCGAAGGACAGGCGATCGTGTACGAGAACATCGTGCGGCTCTGCGTCGAACAGCCGGCCTGCCGCGCCATCCAGTTCTGGGGCCTGTCGGATCGCTACTCCTGGCGCGGCGTCGTCGACGGAATGCCGCTCGACGAGACCTTCCAGCCGAAGCCGGCGTGGTACGCCATCCAGCGAGCGCTCGCCGATACTCCCGCGACGCCGCGCCGCCGATAGCCAGCCCGGCGTCCGGTTTCTCGCACCTACGAGGCGTAGCGCCGACGCGCGCCCGCAACGCTTCGCCGTAGGCCCGCGAGCCAACCGAGCGCCAGGGCCAAGAGAGCGGGTGCTCCAAGTGCACCCCCACCGGAGGAGTTGCCACGTTCGTCGCTCTGCTCCACGTCCAGAGCCTTCGGATCCTCTTCGGCATCCTCCGGCCCCTCTTCGGCATCCTCCGGCTCCTCGCTCTCGACCGACGTACGAAGCAGTCGCTCGTGCTCCTCGCAGAAGCCCGTATCGCCCGACAGCACGAGTACGGGTCGATCGGCCGGTCGCTCGGCACCCGAAGGCGCGACCCCCAGCGGTTCGCCCGCGTCGGCGAACCCGACGCCGATGCCTGTGAGAGCGGGCTGTGCCAGCAGCGACGCGTCCAGCCTCAGCGCGATGCCTTCGCCCGCGCCGAACGCCCGTTCGGCCGATCCGAGGGCGACGGTGGCGTCGGGGGGCGCGTCCACGTCCGGGCCCGAGCCGAGCCAGCTCGTCAGGACGCGCGTGCCGTCCGAGCCCGCGGACGGAGTGAGGCGCAGCTCGGCGGCGTTCGCGAGCGGAATGTCGGACAGGTCGAAGGCGAGCCACACGAGGCCGTCGTCGCCCGCGACGATCGCGGGGAGCGCACCGGGCGTCGGACTCGCGCTGCTCGGCTCGTCGGATGTAGCGAGCACGAGCGTGTTCGCCTCGCAGGTGCCGGCCGCCTGCTGCGCAACGGAGTTGCCCCGGTCGTCCTCCTCGGCCTCGTCGGTGCCGCCGTCGCCGGCGCCGCTCCCGGCGTTCCCTTCACCACCGGTCTCTTCTCCGGCGTCGGAGCCGCCGTCCGCGCCGTCTCCGGCGCCGGCATCGTCTTCAGTCACGCCGTCACCGCCGTCACCGCCGTCACCGCCGTCACCGCCGTCACCGCCGGTCACGCCCGCCGGGTCCGTCGTGGTGAGCGACAGCGGCAGCGCGTCGAGCCTGCCGTCGTGCATGTCGAGCGTGTCGTAGCGATACAGCACCACGCGATCGATGCCGTGCCCATCGGAGCGTGCGGCGATCTCGAATTCGTGCTCCCCGGCGCCGAAGTACTGGCGCACGGGACGACCCACGAAATCGACGGTCACGGCGCGCCACGTCCAGCCGCCGATCCGGTTCATGTACACCTTCGCCCAGCCCGGCAACGGCTCCTCCTCGGGTACGTCGACGCCCGTCGGGAACCGCACCCACGAATCGTTGTGTTCGGTGTTCTCGTCGCCCTTGTCTATGAGGCTGCGCCAGCGCAGCTCGTAGTTGCCGGGCTCCGACACGACGAAGCGGTAGCGCAGCCGACGGCCCTCCGATGAATCGGGGCCGCCGAAGCCGCCGTCCCATCGCAGGTAGCCCGTGCCGAGCGCGCTCGGGTCCTCGACCGTCGTCCAGGCGCCGGTCTCGGGCCCGTCCTCCATGTCGAAGGCGACGACCCCGTCCTTCTCGACATACCAGTAGGTGGCCTCCTGGGCGTAAACGGTCCCGGCGCAGGTCGCCGCCGACAGCATCAGTGCGAAACGGGCTCGGGTGGGGCGTTGCATGGTGGGCACGGTTCCGGCGCGACGTGGGCGTGGTCCGGGTAGCGTCGGCGTCGTCGACGCGCTGCAATCGCCACGCGGCCGACCGTGCGGTTCGGTGACGCTTGTCACGGACGGCGCGTGCGCCTTGCTCGCTGGCAGGCCATTTGCTCGGAACGACGGCACCACGCCCTTTCGCCGCCGAGCAGCCGATCATCGCCATGTCCGCCTCGCAGGTCGCGCACGCCGCCGACTCGAACCCTTCCGGGCCGACCCTGGAGCAGGCCCTGGAGCGGCTGCGCGCGACACGTGTGGGAGACGCGTCGGCCATCGAGCGCGCCGCGGCCGACTGCCTCGGCGCCGAGACGGACGCACGCAACCGCTTCATGCTCTACCGCGAGACGGGCGAGGCATTGCTCGAGCGCGGGCGTGCCGATGCGGCCGAGGCGTTCGCCATCCGCTCGTTGAAGGCATTGCCGCGCTATGGCGCCGCGTTCCGGCTGCTCGGGCGCGTGGCCGAAGCGCGCGGTGACGACGTGGAGGCCGCGCAGTGCCATCGTTACCTGCTGCCCGAGCGCGTGCGTCAGCGCTGGTTCGGCGACGTGCCGTTGCGACGGGTCGGGCTCGGCAACGCCGACGCATGGAGCGGTTCCGGTGCGGTCTCGGGGACTCGTCGCGCCGCCGGTTCCGAGGTGCTGCCCGGCCACCCCGTCGAGCGCCACCTGCTGCGCGCACCGTGGCAGGAGGACGGTCCGCGAGCACGCGAGCTGTCCGCGAACACGCTGGAGTCCGCCGGTTCCGAGGTCGTCCGGCTGACCGGAGGCCGTCTCTGGTACGACAGCTTCAACACCGTCGTCTGGGATCGCGAGGGTGCGGTCGTCGTACCGCTGTGCCGAGGCTACGCCGAGGTCGTCAACGGCTCGCTCGGTTCGCGCGAGCCGCTGCACGTGAGCGGCCACGCGGCGCTGCTCGGCAACCGCAACGCGAAGAACTACTACCACTGGATGAACGACGTGCTGCCGCGGCTGGCCGTACTCGAACGCGCCGGGATCGCGCTCGACTCGATCGATCATTTCCTCGTCGACCCGCTCGTGCACCCGTTCCAGGCCGAGAGCCTCGCGCGCTTCGGCATCGAGGAGGATCGGCTTCTGACCATCGATCGCGTCGAGTACCTGACGGCCGAGGAGCTGTTCGTGCCGGTCTACGGAAGCAACTCGCTCGGGCTTCGTCAGGGTGCCTGGAACCCGCGCTTCCTGCGCGACCGACTCGGAACGGGGGCGCCGGACGCGGACGCGCCGCGCCCGACCCGCAGGCTGTGGATCAGCCGCGGCACCGAGGGCGCCCGGGCGGTGCGCAACGAGACCGAGGTGCTCGCCGCGCTGGCGCCGCTCGGCTTCGAGACGGTGCGCTGCGAAAGGCTCTCGGTGGCAGAGCAGGCGGCGCTCTTCGCCGACGCCGCCACGGTGCTCGGGCCGCACGGGGCGGGACTGTCGAACATCGCGTTCTGCCGGCCCGGCACGCTCGTCGTCGAGCTCTTCGGAACCCACATCGAGCCTTGCTTCTGGACGCTGGCCGAGACGACCGGGCTGCGCCACGCCGTGCTGCGCTGCGCACCGCCCGCGCCGGACGATGCGGTCGCCTATCACGCGAGCCACGATGACCGTCGCGACGCTCCGCTCGACGTGGACGTGGGCGCGTTGACGGCGCTGCTGCGCGCGGCCGGCCTGGGCTGACCTGGGCTGACCGCTTTCGTCGGGCGTGGGGCGTCGACGAGGGAGTCGGCAACGCACTCGATCCGCTGGCATCAACCGTGCGTCATCGACGAGCGGCTGGGGAGTCGCATCTTCACTTCACGGGTCCGGATCTTCATGAAACTCGTCTTCCTGCTGCAACGCGACCGCTGGTTCGTCGAGCATCTCGGCGCCTGGTTCCGCGTTCCCGAGCCCGCCCACGTGGACATCGCGCTGGCCGCGCTGCCGCTGGAGGGCGCCGACGAGTACGAGCTCGTCGAGCAGCCGCACCAGCGCGGCATCGCGGCGCTGGGGCGCGTGGCCGGCGAGGACGGTGCGCCCGACGCGGTGCGCGTGTCGCTCGCGGGACCCGACGGCGAGCCGATCGAGGAGCTCGTGCTGCCGCTCGACGAGCGGCGGCTGACGCACGTGGAGTGGGTCGACCGCAGGTTCCGCGACGGCTGGGTGGCGTCCGACACGCGGCTCGTCGTCGACGGGATGCGCGAGCTGACCTTCGAGGTCTACCTGCCGGCCGGTGACGCGCCGTCGAAGACGCTCACCGTCGAGCGCGACGACGGGGGCGAGCCCTCCACCTTCGCGCTGCGACGCGACGGCACGACCCGCGTGGTGCTCGTGGACGCGCCGTTCGCGGGCAGGCGTCGCCTGAGGCTGCGCTGCGAGCCGGAGAAGATCACCGGCTCCACGGATGCGCGCCAACTCGGCTTCCTGCTCATCGACGAACGGATGGTCGCCGCTGAGCGCCATCGAACCCATCGTTTTCACTGCCTCCGCTACCGGCACCGGGACCATGGACCCACACGACATCGAGATCCGGCGTCTGACGCGCAACCTGCGCGGACTCGCCGAGGCCGCCTGCGCGCAGAGCGGGCGTCAGGCCGAGCGCGTTCGTGCCGCCGTCGCCGAGGCGGAAGAACGCGTGCGCGCGCAGGCACAAGGCGCGGTCCCCGTGCCGAGGGGCAGGCGCGGGCGCGCGGCGGTCGCGTGCTGGGACCTCGGACACAACCCCGCGGGCCGGGCGTACGTGCTCTACCGCCTGCTGCAGAGCGAAGGCTACGAGGTCGACCTGATCGGCCCGCTGTGGACGCGCTACGGCAGCGCGCTGTGGGCGCCGCTGCAGGGCGAAGGCCTCCGCGTGCGCAGCTTCCCGTGCGCCACGCTCGAGGACTTCATGCCGAAGGCGGAGCTGCTCGCCGCGAGCCGCGTCTACGACCTCGTCTACGTGTGCAAGCGCGCCTGCCCTCGCTCTATCTCGGCGCGCTGATCAAGGAGGCCAGCGGCTGCCCGATCGTCGTCGACGTGGACGACTTCGAGCTCTCGTTCTTCCCCGAGCGCACGCCCGCGACGCTCGAGGACGTTCGTGCCGACGCGACGGCCGCGCTGCGCGAGCCCTACGAGGGGCTCGCGACGCGCTACGCGCAGACGCTCGTGGACGCGGCCGACGCGGTCACCGTGTCCAACATCGCGCTGCGCGAGCGCTTCGGCGGGCACATGGTCCGCCACGCCCGCGACGAGACCGCGTTCCGTCCGGACGAGACCGCGCGCGCGGCCGCGCGGCTGCGCCTGGGCATTGCCGAGCACGAGTTCGCGCTCGTGTTCGTGGGCACGCCCCGAGCACACAAGGGCGTGGGCGAGGTCGCACGAGCGTTGCACGAGCTCGACGATGCGTCCATCGTGTTCCACGTCGTGGGCGAGCTGACCGACGCGGGGCTCAGGCAGACGCTGGCCGCCTGTCCGAAGGCGCGCGTGAGCTTCCACCCGAACTGCGCGTTCGACGAGCTGCCGGTACTGCTGGCGGCCGCGGACCTGGTACCGCTGATCCAGGACGTGGATCATCCCATCAGCCAGCACCAGATACCGGCAAAGGTATCCGACGCGCTGTCGCTCGGCGTGCCGGTGCTCGCCACGCGCACGCCGCCGCTGGCCGACCTGATCGCCGAGGGCGCGATCATCGCGACGGACGCGGCGAGCCTGGCGGATGCGATCGCCGCGCAGCGCGCGCGCGCCTCGGCCGAGCCTTCGGCCCGTCACGCTATCTCGGCCGCGGCGCGACGCGCGTTCCTGGGCGAGCTGTCCACGGCCGTCAACGCGACGCGCCTGGGGCAGGCCATCGAGGAGGCGCGGGCGGCGTCCAGACCCCTGTCGGACGAGTGGTCGGACTTGCTCGAGCTGCTGCGCGGCGAGTACGAGCGGCTGCGTCGCGCCGCGATCGGCACGCCGGCCTCGGTGCCGAGCGGCCGCGTGGAGGAGCCCGTCACGGACGAGGCCACGCTCGCCGCGCACGCCGCGCGGGTCAGGAACGGCGCGCGCAAGGGAGCCGTGGCCGAGGGGTGTGGCGCCGCGGACGTGGTGTCCATCGGCAGCCGGCTCGGGCGCTCGGTCGCACGGCGGCTGCCGCGGCTGCTCGGCGGCCGCACGCCCACCTACGACATCGCCTTCTTCTGGAAGCAGAACGACAGCGGGCTCTACGGACGACGCTCGGACATGGTCGCGAAGTACCTGCTCGCCTCCGGGCGGGTCGGGCGCATGGCGCACTTCGACGCCCCGGTGTCGGTGCACGCGCTGGAGCAGCACTACGGCGACGGGGCGCTCCGGCTCGGCGGCCAGCAGGATCTCGTGCTCCGGAGCCTCTACGACCGGAACCTCGGCCTGCACGACACCGAGCGGCTGCGCCAGCGCACGTTCCTGAGCTCCCAGCACGAGCGGCGTGGCCGCCTGCTCGGCGAGCCGCTGCCGAGGCGCGAGGCGTACCCGATCTGGGTGCGCGAGCAGCTCGAGGCCGCCGGCATGCGCCCCGAGCGCACCTGGGCGTGGTTCTGCCCGGTGGTGTGGGATGCGCCGGACCTGATCGAGCGCATCGGCTTCGCGGGCGTCGTGTCCGATCTCATCGACGACCAGCGGGCGTGGGACTCGAACGGCCCGCAGACCGAACGCCTGGACAACAACTACCGACGCACGCTCGCCGCGAGCGACATCGCCTTCGCCAACTGCGAACCGCTCGCCGAGACCATGGCGCACTACGCCGACGATATCCACGTGGTGCCCAACGGCGCTGAGCGCTTCGTCGACCGAGCGCCGGGTGCCCGTCCCGCCGGGCTCGACGGCATCGCCGGGCCGATCGCGGGCTACGTCGGCAACCTGCGCGATCGCGTCGACTGGCTGCTGCTGCAGGAGGTCGCCGCGGCCATGCCGGACGTCTCGTTCGTGCTCGCGGGGCCGGGCGGCGACAACCCGAACGCCCACAGCTTGGCCCGCTTCCCGAACGTGCACCTGCCGGGCGTCGTGCCGTACGAGGCGCTGCCGCACTGGCTCGCGCACTTCGACGTCGGGCTGGTGCCGCACGTGAACAACCGCCTCACCGCGCGCATGAACCCGCTCAAGGTCTACAACTACTTCGCCGCGGGCCTGCCGATCGTGAGCACCGAGGTCGCGAACCTCGGCGCCGTGGGCGGGGCGATCCGCACCGCGACCGATGCGTCGCGGTTCGCCGACGCCATCCGTGCGGCGCTCGGGAATCGGCCCGACACTTCCTCGCCGGCCTCGCGCGCCACGATGGACTCGATCGCCGGGACGCGCGCGCGCGCACCATGCTCGACGTGCTCGACGGGCGCGCCGGTCCGCGGCTGCTGCGTGCGGGCTGAGACGTCCATGCGGCTCATGAGGGACGGCTGGGGGCGCGCGCGTCGCGAGAAGCGCGCTGTCCGCGGGGCGATCGACCGCTTCGACGGCCGCAGGCTCGACGGCTGGGCGATCGACCCGACGGTACCCGAGCGCCCGCTCGCCGTCGCGCTCCTGGTCGATGGCGTCCGCGTGGCCGAAGGGCTCGCCGACGGCGCGCGGCCGGATCTCGCCTCGAGCGGGCTGGGCACGGGCCTGGGCGGACTGTCGATCGTGCTGGACGAGCCGGTCGTTGCGCGCGAGCGTGCGGCTCGAGCTCGTCGCCGCATCGACCGGACGGCCCGTGCGCGGCGCCGCGCGCGAGTTCGCGCTGGGCGATCCCGTCACGCTCTCGATCGATGCCCTGGGCCTCGCCGGCATCGCCGGGCGCGTCACGGGCGGAGAGGCCGCGCTCGCCGGCGACGAGACCGTGGTGATCGAGGCCGACGGCGAGTTCGCGGCGAGCGGTCCGCTGGCGCGCGGCCCCGACGGTCTCGGCTTCTCGATTTACCTGCCGACGCGGCTGTACGACGGTCGGCCTCACTTGTTCGAGGCGCACGTGGCGGGGCCCGCGAGCGACTGCCGCGCGGTCGCCGACATCCTGCCGGCCATCCAGACGCCGCCCGCGGAGCTGCTGGACGGCGCGCGCATGCGCGGCTACGCCGGGCTGTCCGCGCTCGCCGCGCTGCGCTACGACGGGTTGCGCGAGCGCTTGCGCGAGGTGGCCGGCCGACCGGACGCGGCCGCCTTCGCGGCGAACGTCGCGCGCGCGCACGACCTGCTGGTGCAGGGTCACGGTGCACCGAACGCGCCGCTGCGGCTCGCGTTGCCGGCCACCGATTCGCCGCGCGTGTCGATCATCGTGCCGGTGCACGGCGGTGCGGCGCTCACGCGGCATTGTCTCGCGTCGCTCGTGCTGTCGGCCGGCCAGACGCCCTTCGAGGTCGTGCTGGTGGACGATGCTTCCCCGGACGACACCGCCGCGCTGGTCAGCGACGTCGCCCATCTCGTCACGGTGACGAACGAGACCAACGTGGGCTTCCTGCACAGCTGCCTGCGCGGCGTCGCCCGAGCGCGCGGCGAGTACCTGGTGTTCCTGAACAACGACACCGAGGTCACGACGGGCTGGCTCTGGCCAGGAGATGATCGACGTGTTCGAGCGCGAGCCCGGCACCGGTGCGGTCGGCGCCAAGCTCGTCTACCCGGACGGACGGCTGCAGGATGCCGGCGGGCTGGTGTGGGACAACGGCACGCCCTGGAACGTCGGCCACGGCGACAATCCGTGGGCACCGGAATACAACTACCTGCGCGACGTGGACTACCTGACGGGCGCTGCCCTGATGGTGTCGCGCGCGGCCTGGGACGAGGTCGGCGGCTTCGAC
>CAWHXF010000005.1:0-21628 GCA_963833195.1 uncultured Gammaproteobacteria bacterium
TTCGGATCCCGGCGGGGGACAATGTACACGCGTCTCCGCGAATGGACGTTCCCGACCGACGACGAACCGGGGAGGGTCCGTAGAGAAGAACATGGCAATCGCATCGCACACCGAGACCGTGCCGAGCTCCGCCGGGGTGGAGGCGTTTCGGCTCATGGTGCTCGAGGCCGACCGGCAAGGCGGAGTTCGATGTTCGCGTTCGACGGCTCGCGGCGGCGTTGGAATCCCGTCATCGGATCGACCTGCCGAAGGTCGGTATCGGCCATTCGATGCCGCGCTTGCCGACGACGTGGGCCGTTTCGTGGCGCCCTGATCCGCGACGAAGGCGGTGTCGATCGAGCGGCTCGTGAGACGGCCGAGCGCCTGTTCGGTGCTGTGGAAGGCATCCCGCGTTCGCGACCGAACGTGGTGCTAGGATTGCTTGGCCAGGTCTGGCCAGCGAGGAGGGTCCGTCGTGCCTGTAGTCAACATGCTCGACGCGAAGAACGCGCTGTCGCGTCTGGTCGATGCCGTGGAGAGCGGTGCCGAGCCGGAGATCATCATCGCGCGCAACGGTCGCCCGGCCGCTCGCCTGGTTCCGCTCGATGCCACGCCCGCGGGGCCGCGGTTGGGTGCGGCGCGCGGGCAGTTCGAGGTGCCGGAGGACATCGATGCCGACAACGATGCCGTCGCCGCCCTGTTCGGCGTCCGGCCCTGATCGATGCGCGTCCTGCTGGACACGCAGGTTCTGCTGTGGGCGCTCGTCGACGACGCGCGGTTGTCGGCGGCGGCACGCGAGCTCATCACCGATTCCGACACCTCGGTACACGTCAGCGCGGCGTGCTTCTGGGAGATCGCCATCAAGCACGCCCTCGGTCGGGGCAACATGCCGATCGGACCGGCCCCGGCGCTCGGCTGGTGTCGGAAGGCCGGCTACCGCACGCTGTCCGTCAGCGCGGAACACGCGATCGCCGTGCACGACTTGCCCGCGCTCCACGCCGACCCCTTCGACCGGATACTCGTCGCGCAGGCGATTCGCGAGCCGATGCGGTTGATCACGCACGATGCCACGGTCGCGAGCTACGACGCCTCGATCATCCGGGTCTAGCATCCATCATCGAGTGCGGGACCGGGTCCTCGAGGGGCAAGGCTACCGACTCTTCTTCCGCGCCTTGCGCGCGGCCTTGCGCTGGTCCTTGCGCCGCTTGTCGCGCTTGCGTTTCACCTCGGGATCGAGTGTGGGTGCCGCGACCCGGCGCTCGCCGACCCCGTACTCGCCGAGGAGCGATGGGCCCCCGAGCGCGGCGAAGTCGCCGTTGCGCTCGAACTCGTCCATGCCTTGCGGAGTCGTCAGGTCGTACCCGGCGGCGAGCGCGCGCATGGCCGGCCGCTTGACCATGCTCCAGTTGTCGACGTCGGCGAGCTCGCGTTCGAGGCGCTCGACCGCTCCACCGCCGAGCACGTCGAGGCAGGCCGGGGCCTGGGCCAACCCCCACTCGACGTCGAGGTAGCGATAGAGCGCGCGGAGCTCATCGACGATGCCACGCGCGGCGGACGGATCGCCGACGAAGGTGCGCGGAACGTGCACGAACAGCACGTCGCGAAGTCCGTCGGCATCGAGAGCGGCGAGGGTGTGTCCCGGGTTGTTGGCGGCCTGGTCCGCGAGCAGCGCGACGCGGCGACCCTCGCCGAACCCGCTCCCTTCCCCGGCATCGCCGCGCGCCCACTCGGTCAGGCGCCGCACCAGCTCGACGATCAGTAACACCAGGCGGCGCGGATCGATCCCGAGCGGATCCTCGTCGAGCGCCGCGAGCGCGGCGTGCAGGTCGGTGTCCGCATCGACGTCCAGGCGTGCGCTGACCGGCGGCACCTCGACGGTGAGCGGAAGCTCGCCCGCGTCGGTCGCGACGGCGAATGCGCGTGTCCACGGGACACCGGTGGCCCAGGTCTGCTCCAGCGCGTGCTCCGCGGGGAGGATCTCCACCAGCGCCCGGGCGGCGACCTCGAACGCGGCGAAGTCTTCGGTCTCGGCGTGCCGCAGGCGCATGTCCGCATCGAACGTCGTGATCATCGGGTAGGCGTCGTCGCCCGCGAGGCT
This sequence comes from uncultured Gammaproteobacteria bacterium, assembly GCA_963833195.1. Classification (GTDB taxonomy): domain Bacteria; phylum Pseudomonadota; class Gammaproteobacteria; order Granulosicoccales; family Granulosicoccaceae; genus Granulosicoccus. The sequence goes on from CAWHXF010000005.1 coordinate 2,078, forward strand.
CCAGCCATGTCGAGCCACCTCGTCGACCATGCGCTTCGGAAGTCGCGATCGGGACACGAAGCGCAGCGATCGGTGGGCGGGCACCGAACGGGGTGCGCTGTCATACCGAATCCCCGTACATGCGAGCCAGGCGCGGTGCCCGGCGTCGTCCTCGAAGAGCAGCATTCCGGGATGCCCGCCGCGATCGTCGAGCACGACCGCGACCGCGTCGAGCCCGATCGCCTCGCAGGTCAGCCCGAAGCCCGCGTACTCGTTCGGCACCTCGTGCCACGGGCGCGCGCAATACAACGCGGCGGCGGCATCGAACAGCGCGCGCAGCGCATCGGGCGAGACCGGGTACTCCAGGTAGCTCCGGCCCTTGGACGAGGGCCCGTCGGGCTCGAAGCCGACGGTCGAGCCGGGCAGGGCGTTGTCGGAAGGAGAGTCGTCGGGAGAGTTCTCTTGCTTCATCGTCCGCTTGCCGTTCTTGGGGCAGATCCGAGCCACGGGCAGCCGTTTTCCCGCGTCCGCACCTCGTGGAAGTAGATCATGACGACGATCTTCGGCGTCAGTGAGGGGTGAAGGCGGCGAGCGTGATCCTGGCCGAGCGAGCGCCATGACTGCACTCATGGACGCCTGCCGCACATCGCGGATCGTGTCCCGCAGCGTGGGCGGACGCCGCGCTCGCGACCCGTCGGCGATCGATCGCACACGTCGCGCCCGGCCCCGCAGACGCAACCGCACGAAGCGCCAGGATAACGATCACTAAGGCCGGTATCGAGGTGCTGATCATGATCGATCAACGCGATGTGTGAGATATCGAGCGCGCGGTTCTCGGCGACATCGGTGCCATCGTGGCCCGGGTAGCCGAGCTCTTGCACCGCCACCCCCCGGGTCCGGTCACCCCCCGCCTCGACGCTGTCGGGACTCGCGCAGGTGCTGCGCGCGATCCCCATCGACACCTACCCCATCGCGGTCGCCCGCTTCTTCGAAACGGCGACGTCGGATCTCGAATCCGACCTGTTCGACGCCCCTGTCAGCCCGCGGGACTGGTTGCTCGCGGGGCTGTCCGCCGATGCCGTGGCGGAGCTCGCCGCCGGGCTGTGACCGCCGAGTTCCCCGAGACGCTGACGCCGGGGACGCTGGCATGCATCGATCCCGAGGTCCGAGTGCTGCGCGCCGGCACGGTGACGTGCCGCTCAATGCCGTGGGCCTGTCGCCGTCCTCGATCCACTCGTTCGGTCCCCGGCCCGGCCTGTTCACGCTCCCGCGGGCCACGCGGCTGCTACGGGATGCGGCCGACGGTCCGCTCGTGGCCGGGCGGGGCGAGGCCACGCAGGGCTTCGCCGGCGTGGGCCGCTGCTGGCAGTTCGATCGATGAGCGCCGGGCTCGCGGCTGCGCTGCGTCCGGACGCGTTCGTGGAGCACGCGAACACCCTCGCGCTCGCCGGCTGGGCGGTGCTCGGCCTGGCCCCGCGGCGCAGGGCCCCAATGGCCCTGATTCCGCGCGTGCTGATGCCCGCGCTGCTCGGGCTCGCCTACGCGCGGCTGACGCTGCCGGCGCTGCTCCTGAGCGACGGCGGCTTCGGCTCGCTCGGGGCGATCCGCACGCTCCCATCGTCCGACGCGCTGCTCGTCGCCGGGTAGCTGCAACACCTAGCCTTCGATCTCTTCGTCGGCGCATGGATCGCGGACGCCGCGGACGCGGCCGGCATCCCGCGACTGATGCAATTGCCGCTGCTGGCGCCGACCTTCCTCGCGGGCCCGCTTGGGCTACTGCTCTTCCTCCTCGCCCGTGCCGCGCTGGCGACCGCCGCACGCGTGGAGTCCCTTCGACGAGTCTCTCGTCCATTGGCACGCACGCGCCGGTCCCCTCGGTAGACGACATGCGGACGGCATGCCCCTTCACCGAACGCGCCGCGCACGTCTGGCTCGCGGGCGGGTGCTTCATGTACTCGACACCGTACGAGACGACGATGTACTACCTGACGGACGTCGGCGCGCTCGTGCTCGTGCTGGCGGCGCTCGTGCTCTGGATCGTGCTCGGGATCGTGCTGATCGCCTCCACGCGCCGCGGGTCCTGGACGGGCCTGCGGCTCGGCGCCGCGCTCGGACTGATCCTCGGGCCCATCCTCACGACCGTGATCGCGGGCTTCATGGGCGTGTACGGCTCGCACCACTACGGCGCGAGCGGCAGCGACGCCGGCGGCGTGCCGTTCTTCGGCTGGTCGACGACGTTGCCCGACCTGCGCCCGGCGCACTTCGTCGCCACGCACCTGATCCAGGCACTGCCGGTCGTGGGCTGGCTCGCCGAGCGGACGTGGCCGCGTGGGTCGCGGTCGGTGGTGTGGACGTGCGCGGCGCTCGGTACGGCGCTGGGGCTCGGGCTGTTCGGCATCGCGCTGTCGGGGCGGGCGCCGCTGGGGTGGCTCGGTTGAGGAGGCGCGGTCGATGCGTCGGTGAACGCACCGGCGCGACCGCTCGTGGGGTCGGCCCGACGCTTCGCGCGACGAAGCGCGAGATAGAGGTCATTGTGCGACCGGTGATCGCGCCATGCGGCAACGTCGGCATCGGGAGGAGAGCGTCTCGGCTCGTTGACGAGGTCGGTTTCGAAGCGTTGGCAGGGCGCGGTCAAGGCATCGAACGCACGCCCGCATCGGCGTGGAACGCGGTCGGGCCGCTCGCTCTACTCCGGCACCGCGGGGCTGACCTCGTGGCCTCGCTCCCGCAGCCATTCGACGATCCAGGCGCGGTCGGGCAGGGTGGGGTCGTCCTTGCGTATGCGACTGTCTTCAATGTTGCGCTTGATCATGTACTGGTCACGCGGGTCGATGTCCGCGTTCTCGATGACGTAGCGGCCAATGTGGTACCTGGCGGGAGCGAAAGAGGCGATCAGGACCGTCGCAGATAGCCCCGTGTCGCAGCTAGGGCAAAAGTCGCGCTCAATGCGCGCTCCTGCACGGTGCAGCATCTCGAACGCCTCGAGGTTGTCGTTCACCGCTGCGCACTGCAGGGGCGAGATGGAGACCGCGTCCCCTTCCTCGTAGATGAAGTCGACGCGCGTGCCGGCATCAATCATCGCACGCAGCAGCGCCTCCTTACCGCGCTCGGTCGCGATGCAGAGCGGCTTCTCCTCGTAGAAGCGGCCGAAGGTGACGTTGGGGTCGGCGCCGCTCGCGAGCGCCTCGTGCAAACCGCCTAGCGAGCCGGCGTTCACGGCCTCGAACAACAAGCGGTCGGCTGCACCCGCGGCCATGGTCGGTTGCGTCGCAACGAGGGCCGCGACGAAAGAGAGGGCACGAGCGGAGAACTTGATCATGGGCAGTGCCTGGCAAGGTAGGTGCGCAGAGAGTCGAGCACGGAGCTCATGTAGTGTGCATCCACCGTCTCCCAGAAGCGCACGTCGTGTGGACGCGCTATCGGGGTGTGCCGACCCGGCGCCTGCATCGTGCTCTGCAGCACCGAGAGGATCTCGCCGCGGACCCGCACCACCTCGACGTGATTGTCGGCCTCGAAGTACGTGAACCGATTGAGGGCGGCGGTCAATGGGCTGACCGACGATGGGTTGAAGACGGTGGCGGGATCCCGATGGCCCATCGCCGCGAATGTGGCGAGTCCGCCGCCCATCGAGTGTCCCGAGAAAGCCAACGTCGACCCGGGATGCGAGCGGTTCAGTGCGTTGCGGACTTGTCGAGCAAGCTCGCCAGCCCGTGAATACTGCCCCGCCGTGATCCCGCTCACCTGCCCGACGCTGTCGGCCAGATCCACGAGCTCGTCGGTGCCGCGGAACACCAGCACGAACCGTCCGGTACTGCCTTCCTGGAACAGCTCGGCATGGAAGCGGCCGATAGAGAAGTGGTGGGGTTGCAGTCCGATGGAGGCCGGATCCACCCGGTTCCATCCCGGCGCGCACGGCGACGGCGGGGTGCGGCCGTAGACGCAGTCGGAGAGCATGGCCATGGCCAGCACGTCGCGTATCTGGGCGCAGTCCATGCTGCCCGGCAGCTCGCAGTACGGGTCGCCGCCGAACAGCTTGCCGCGTCGCTGCAGGCGACCGTCGTGCGCGTAGCGCGCGGCATCGGCGCGCAGCGTCTCGAGCCAGACGAGGTCCTCGACGCAGGGCGTCCCGCCGCCCGCCAGCCGGTCGATGCGCTCGGCGGGGGACGGGCGCGGCGCGCCGTCCATGGGCGTCGCACCCTCGCACAGGACCGCTGCAGTCTCGCGCGCCCTGCGCTGCAGGCGGTCGAGCGGCGTCTCGCCGACGCGCACCTCGAGCACGCGTCCGTCGCTGCCGGCACGAAAGTGCAGCGCCGCGCCGGCGCCGGTGACGCTCGGCGGCAGCGTGGCGTCGAACGCACCGGGCACGGGCTGCAGCGCGTCGAGCAAGGCCTGCGTCTCGCGGCGCCGGACCGCGGCTTCGGCGACGGCGCCGGTCTCCGGAACCTCGACCGGGGCGCTGCCGGCCGCTTCGACGCCGATCTCGGCGCCCTGCGGCGTGACCGGCACATCGATCGCGGTCGCGGCGGCGTTGCGCTCGGTAGCCGCGTACTCGATACGTCCGTCGCGGCGAAGCGCGTCCGCGCCGGCAGCCGGCGCCCAGTCGTGGCGGCGCACGCGGCCGTCACGATGCCTGACGAACGCGCGCCCCGCGAGGTCGCCGGTCGGCGCGCCGCCGCCGGACCCGTCTTGCGAACCGCCACTCGATCCGCCATCGGCAACGCCGTCGCCCCCCGAAGCCGCCCGCTCGATCGTGAAGCGCGCGGTGCCGTCCGCGTCCAGCTCGGCCACCGCGCGACCGTCCGCGTCGTAGCGCCAGCCGCGCGTCCGCACGCGGCGCGCGGGCCTCGCCTCGTCGATCGGGCCGTCGTGGTGGCGGGTGACCGACGTCAGCGCTCGGGCATGGTCCGGGTCGGCGTAGCCGTAGCGCGCCACCGGCTCGGTGCGCTCGCCGGTGCGGTGCTCGACGCCCACCAACGTCAGCGCGCCCGAGTAGCGGTAGAGCACGCGCGAACCGTCGGGCAGCAGCAGCTCCGCTAGGTGCCCGGCCGGCACGCTGTCGAGCGCAAGATCCGGATCGGCACCCCACGCGCGCAGCCCGCGCTCGCCGGGCGCCCAGCGCAGCTCGATCGCGGTGCCGTGCTCGTCGATGACGCGGACCAGGTGGCGCCCGTCGTACTCGAGCGTCAGGCTCTCGCCGTTCGGGTACGCGACGCCGACGAGCCATGCCCCCGCGAAGCTCAGCACGCGACCGTCCGGAACGTACCAGCGGAAGCGCGAGCCGTCTTGCTCCATCCGACCGGAGGTGCCGTCGACGGCGAACCAGGGGCCGTTCGCGTCGTCGGTAGCGGCCCGATCCAGATCGAACGCGAGCGTGCGTCCGTCGCCCTGGAACACGAGCAGCCGCTGGTCGTCCACGCGTGCCAGGCTGGTCGAGAAACCGTGTCGCCAGCCGTATCCGAGTCCGAGGTCGACATCGGCGGCGGCCGAGTTGTAGTGGCGCAGGAACGCGAGGGGAGAGACGATCGAGCGGTAATCGGTCGCGGCCTCGTACTTGTTGCCGCTCGCGATCTCGATCGGGTTGCCGACATGTCGCACGCCGCGCGTGCGCGGTGCGACGGCCGGGTCCGCCGGTGCGTTGCAGGCGGGGGCGCCGAGCGTATCGGTCGCGGCGCAGGAGACCCCGTTCGCGTGATTGCCCGGTGCGGCGACGGCTGTCGGGACGGCCGCCGTGAGTACCGTCAGCAGCGACGCGGCGGCGAGTGCCGCGTGCGCCCTGGCCGACGCGGACCGTTCGCGCTCGCGCGTATCCTTCATCTCGCCTCCTTGCGTGCGGCCGTCGAGGACCGTCCGCAGGAGGCTGACACGCGGCGCCGGGCGCATCCGTGAACTCGTGCTCGCGGCGGTCACGTGCGTTCGGCACCGTTCGGCGGAGTGGTACGGTCGGTTGGCGTGTCGCGCTCGAAAGGCGTGCGCGTTGCGCGGAGCCCGCCCACTACGCCAAGCGGCTGACCGTGGCCTGGCCGAGGAGGCGCGGCAAGGCGCACGCCAAGCGTGGTGCGCGCGCGGGCTCGCTCGCCGATGTCGAACGCGAGCTTCCTGCGCCCGCGTCAGGGCTTCGCGTGCTTGCGCAAGGGCGTCCTGGACATGCGCGCGGCGAGCTGCCCACGGGCGATTACCGGCGCCCGGATGCACTCGGCTGGCTGCCGCGCTTCAAGCGCGGCTTCGGCATCGATTTCGACCTGCTGGAGGCCAGCCACCCGATCTATCGCCTGCCCCCGCTCGGCTACGGCAAGCACGTCCTTCGCGGACGCTTCAAGATCTACCTCGCAGATCCTGCCATCGCGCTCGCGGTCATGATGCGCGGCAAGCCCATGCTCGCCTATCCAGCCCCCCCCTCGGCGTCGCGACCGAGACGGCGGTGCTCAAGCACCTGTTCGCTCGGTACCTCCGCGCGAGCGTCTCGTTCACCCACAGGCAGGACAAGCAACGGCGCGAGGTCGATCTGCTGGCCGACACCAGCGCCGAGCCGCGCTGGGGACCGAAGACGCCCGCCGTCGGCGGCGCGCCGAACTTCTCGCGGCTGAGCTTCCCGATCGGCACCGACGCGTTGCCCGCCAGCATGACCGTGCGGTTCGCCCCCCTCTCGACGTGGCGACGCTCGAGCACTTCATCCACCTCGAGCGCGCGGAAGGCTCGGACATCGAGGACAGCGAGCGCTTCCGCACCGAGCCCTACTACGCGCGCGGCCCCGTCGAGCAGAACGCACTGCTGCCGGTTGGCCGGTCGCCGAGAACTCCATCGTGCGCCGGCCGCCCATCTCGGAAGGCAAGGTGTGGATCCACACGGTGGACGCGGCCACCGTGTCGGACTACGTCCACGCGGCTGCCGGCGAACGACGTCGACGGCTGCAACGCGGGCATGAGCCTCGCGATGACCTGGTCGCCCGCGTCATAGCCACGCTCGTGCCGGCGCACGACGGCCGCGACGACGCCGCGCGCTCTGCGGGCCCCACCGACGGGCGAAGGGTCACGCGCCGGCCGCATTGCGGCGCTCGACCGGTCATTGATGTTTCGCGCTGTCCGAGCACTCGATGCCGCAGCCGGACCTCGCCCTGATGCACCCGCGCGCCGACTTCTACAAGCGCCTGCAACCGACCGCCGACGACACCTTCCGGCCGTCGAGATCGCCGACACGTCGCTGCGCTACGACCGGGACGTGAAGCTTCCGCCCTACGCGGCGTACGGAGTCCCCGTAGCCTGGCCGATCGATGTTGCCGCCGCCCGGCTGACCGTGCTAGGCGAACCGGGTGCGGACGGTCACCCGTCCGGCGCGGAGCCCAAACGCACGGAGGCGGTCGCGATTCCGGGAGTGGCCGGAGCGGTCGTCGATCTGTTGGCGCTCTTCGATTGATTGGCGCTTCCTCCGCACTCACGTCTCCGACGCACGCCCGGCGATACCTCGAGGCTTGCCGAGCAACCTGATGGCGCCGGTGCGAGGCAGCGAACGCGACGATGGCATCGAGAGGGTTGGTTCGGTCGAGCGTGTTCGATCGATGCGGCGCGACCGCCCACGGCGTCAGCCCGGCGAAGCGAACGGATCCACGACCTTCGTGACCATGCGCCCGAAATCCTCGACGTTCCTGGTGACCGGCACCAGGCCGTGCTCGAGTGCGGTCGCCGCGATCTGAGCATCGGCGGTCGGAAGAGTCAGCCCGTTGGCGTCGTGCTCGCCCATCATCCGACCCCAACGCATCGCACAACGAAGGTCGAATGGCAGCACGCGATCGGCGAACTGGACGCTCACCAGCGTATCGATCCAGTGAAGTATCGCCGCCCCCCGGCGCGTGTCGCCGAGCTTGCATGCGCCACGTTGCAACTCGCCCACGGTGAGGGCCGCGAGATAGAGGTCATCGGGAGACTGGCGATCGAGCCATGCGGCGACGTTGGCGTCGGGAGGCAAGCGTCTCAGCTCGCTGACGACGTTGGTATCGAGCAAGTACCCGCTCACCCGAGATCGATCTCCCTGCCGGACGAGTTGTCCCGCTCGAACTCCACCGGCTCGTCTTCGCCTTCCTCCGCGGCCGGGAATTCCTGGAAGAACGCCAGCAGCTCCGCCCCGGTGCGGGCGCGCCGCACCGGCAGCAAGGAGCGCAGGGCATCGCGCAGCTCGCCCGCTCGATCGCCGTCCTCGCGCAGGACTCGCGCGACGTCCTTCATGAGGTTCACGTCTTGCGCCGACACCGTGGTCTCCACTCGCTTCAAACCCTCCCTGTCCGCCCGGACCCGATAGTTGGCGACGCGTTCGTTGACGGCGTTGGGGTTGACGGCGTTGCCGCGCGCTCTCGAGCGTGCCATCGAACGATCATGAACCGGTTGCGTTACCGGATTCTGAGGTGTGCGATCGCGAGAGTCAAGCGCGCGATCGAACCGACGATCCCTCGACGCCCCGGTTCCGACGCCGCCGACCCCCGATCTCGTGGCGGCCACCGTCTCCCGATGCGTCGAGACGCTCCGGCAGCTCGAGCGTCCGCTCCAGCACCCCGAGCCCCTGGGCCACGCTCTCCCTTCGCCAGCGCGGCGAGCGCGGAGCGAACACCTCGAGCAGCGCCCGCTTGGTCTCGTGGTACGGCGCGGAGTCGCGATCGCTCCAGTGGTGCGCCTGGTTCTCGCGTCGCAGCGCCGAGAACAGGCGCACCGGGTTCACCGTGCCGATCTCCACGCACAGGTACAGGAAGCGCTTGTCGGCCAGCGCTTCGCGACACCAGCGCGCGAACGTGCCCCGCGCGTCGTAGGCGTTCTCGTCCGAGCTGTCGAGCAGAACGTTCAGGCCATAGTGTTCGCGCAGCAGGCGCGGACGGCTTGCCCGAGTGCCGACGTTGCCGTCGCCGATCAAGGTCGGTGTGGCCGAGGGGCCGAGCCCGCTGTGCACGTCCAGCACGGTGAGCCGGTGCGCGTCCGACGCGAGGCCGAGCACCAGCTCCTGCAGCGTCCGGCACGACTCGCCCGCCTGCGCGCCGCCATAGAACAGTCCTTGCGGGAACTCGTACTGCCCCTCGGCGATCGACTTCGCGAGCCTCGCGGTGCCGCGGTCGCGCACGATCAGCCGAGCCGCCCGCGCCCAGTACGCGATCCCGTCGGTGGGTCCCGGCGTCCGCCGAGGATTGATCAGCGAATTCAGCTCGGCGTAGCCGGACGGCGAGAGCGGTTCCGGAAGCGTCGGGCCGACGAAGTTCCGGTTCACGTCCACGTTGTGCTCGTCCACCCTGCGCAGGTGCGCGAAGCCCCAGGGGTTCGCCGCGTGGATCATCGCGACGCGTACGCCGTCCGGCAGGCCGGTACGCGCCAGCAGGCGGAGCGCACGATGCTGCACGGCGGCGCCCAGGAAGCCTTCCGCCCCGTGCACCCCGCTCACCAGCACGATCAGGTGATCTGCGCGCCGCGGTCCGAGCTTGCCGACATCGACGGACAGCGGCTCGCCGCGGGGGCCCACGGCGTCGACGGCACGGGACTCCATGCGGGCACCGCAGGCCCGGGCCAGCTCGACGAAGCGAGCGCGGCTGGCGAAGTAGTCGGCCGGCCAGTGTTCGGGAGGGGGCACGAGCAGGCTCTCTCCGATCGGAGCCACGACGAGGCGTCCGTGGCGCGCTCCGCTTATACCGCAGGTCGATCGCCCTGCGATACAAGGCTCGGTGGGCCCGGGCCCGAAGCCCCCTTCACCCGCAGCCGCTCGCAGCGTTCGACCATCAGGTCGATCTCGCTCGAGCGCGCCTGCACCGTCACGGTCGGTGCCAGGTTCTGGCGCTCGATGCGCGCGAAGCCGTTGACGAGGCGCAGCTCCGCGACCTGCGCGAGCGACACGACCGCGTTTCCCTCGACGCCGTGCAGCCGCACCTCGCGCCGATGCACGACCGATTCGGCCTCGTCGAACTCGAACACGTGACTCGACTCCCCGTCGCCGGCGATCACCGCCGTCGCTCGCACCTGCTGCGTGCCGGACGGTCCGTCCTCGCCGTCTGGGTCGAGCCGGTCGATCAGGTCGTCGGGCACGCGCACCGTGATCTCGTCGCCGCCGGCGTTTCCCAGCACCTCGAGCACCGGGGTCCCCGCGGCGACGAACGTCGCGGGCTCGGCGGGGCGGCTCGCCACCGAACCCGCGAAGGGCGCCGTGAGCGTCGCGTCGGCGAGCCGGAACGCGCGGTTCCTGCACGGCCCGTGGCGACTCCCCGCGCGAACGGTCAGGTTTCGCTCCGAACCCTCGGCTGTCCAGGCACCTCCATGTCCCGCATCCTCGTCCTGTACTACTCCGCCTACGGTCACGTCGAGACGATGGCCGACGCCGTCGTCGAAGGCGCGCGCGGCGTGTCCGGTACCGAAGTCGCGATAAGGCGCGTGCCGGAGCTGATGCCGAAGGAGGCGCTCGAGTCGTCCGGCGCCAAGGTCGACCAGGACGCCCCGGTCATCGAGGACCCGAACGAGCTCGCGGACTACGACGCCATCGTGTTCGGCACGCCGACGCGCTTCGGCAACATGTGCTCGGGACTGCCGTACTCGTCGGCCGAACTCGCTGACGTTTCGGGGGGGCGCGGCGGTTCGCCGTACGGCGCGGCGACGATCGCGGGTCCCGAGGGCAAGCGCGTGCCGAGCGATGCGGAGAAGAAGCTCGCGACGGATCAGGGCGCGCGCGTGGCCGAGATCACGGCGAAGCTGCACGGCTGAGCGGGCGGGCGATGCGCGGCGAGCCATGCACGCCACCATGGGTCAAACCGGGACGCGGGGCCGGGGCTCACGGGCTCGCGGCGGTCGAACCGACGCACGGCAGGCTGACCGTCACCCTCAAGCCGCCGAGCGGTGAACGCGCCAGACCGAGCGAGCCGTTGTAGGCTTCGACCAGATCCCTGACGATGGCGAGTCCCATCCCGGTACCCGGCGTGCTCTCGTCCAGTCGCGCGCCGCGTCTCAGCACCTCCTCCAAGCGGTTCGCCGGCAGGCCGGGCCCATCGTCGTCGATCGTGATCAGCACGCGTCCGTCTCGTGACGCTGCGCCGACGAGCACGCGCCGCTCGGCCCACTTGCACGCGTTGTCCATCACGTTGCCGAGCATCTCTTCCAGGTCCTCGCGCTCTCCGAGAACCGTTCGGCCGTCCAGGTCGCCCGCCTCGATCGCCAGATTGCGGTCGCGGTGGACGCGCTCGAGCGAGTAGCGCAGGTCGTCCACGACGTCGCCGACGTCAGTGCTCAGACCCGGGATTGCCCGTCCACCGGCCGCCCTTGCGCGCGACAGATGGCGGTCGATGGCCGCGCTCATCGCGTCCACCTCCTTGCGCAGCACGTCGCCGGTCGCCCCCGTCATCGAGCCGGACTCGTTCTTGATGACGGTGAGCGGATTCTTGAGTGCGTGCGCGAGGTCGGCCGCGTGGGCGCGCGCGCGCTCGAGCATCGCGGCATTGCGCTCGAGCAGCGCATTGAGCTCTTCGACGAGGGGGCCAATCTCTTCGGGAAACGCGCCATCGAGCCGCTCCGACGCTCCGGTCCGTACCCGGGACAGCGCCTCGCGCACCGCCCGAAGCGGCTTGAGCCCGAACCGGACCTGAAAGAACACCGCGGCCAGCAAGCCGGCGGCAAGCAGCGTCATCGTCGCGGCGATCTGCACCGTGAAACGCGCTACGTCTGCGTCGATGTCGGCGACGGGACCGGCCAGGGTATAGACGAATCTGCTCGCGCCGCGGGGCAGGGTGACCGCCTGCTCGACCGCCCTGAGGGCCTCTCCGGACGGCCCGCCGAGCTCGCGAGTCACGCTCGGTCCGATCGGCGCGTCGCCCACGGGCAGCTCGGCTCCGGACAGCGAGTCGGAGCGGGCAAGCGTGCGGCCCTCCTGGCGCACCTGCCAGTACCAGCTCGAGCGCGGACGATTGAATCGGGGGTCGAAGGGACGCCAGGACAGAACGAATGTTCCGTCAGCGGCGACCTCGCTCGCGGCGACGAGCTCTTCGAGGTGGTCCGCCAGCGAGCCGTCGAAGCGGCGTTCGATGTGATCTCGAAAGAAGAGCACGAGCACCGTTGCCGAGACGAGCAGGGTGGCGATCACCCAGCCCGCCGACGTCGCGACCAGGCGCCAGCGTAGCGTCCTACGGCGCGTCATCGGCTTCCGAGAGCTGATAGCCCTGTCCGCGTCGCGTGACGATCAGCGATGCGCCGAGCTTCTTTCGCAGCCGGTTGACGAGCACCTCGATGACGTTCGAGTCGCGGTCGAAGTCCTGTTCGTACAAGTGCTCGGTGAGCTCGGATTTCGAATGCACGCGCCGGGCATGGTGCATGAGGTAGGCGAGCAGCCGGTACTCGAGCGCGGTGAGCTCGACCGGGCTGCCTGCCTGGTTCACTCGCTGCGTGCTCGTGTCGAGCCGGATATCGCCGTGGACGAGCACCGGGGAGGCGTGGCCCGCAGCGCGGCGAATCAGCGCCTCGACCCGGGCCAGCAATTCTTCCATCTCGAATGGCTTCGCAAGATAGTCGTCGGCGCCGGCGCGAAGGCCCGTGACCTTCTCCCGCCACGTGCCGCGGGCCGTGAGGATCAGGACCGGGACCCGCAGACCCCCCTCTCGCCAGCGCACGAGCACACCGCCACCGTCCATCTGCGGCAGACCCAGGTCGAGCACGATGGCGTCGTAGGGCTCGGTCTCGCCCTTGAACAGCGCGTCGGGTCCGTCGGCAGCGATGTCGACGGCATACCCTGCGGAGCGAAGCGCCGCGGCGACCTGGCGGACCACCTCCGCGTCGTCCTCCACCACGAGAATCCGCACCGCTCGGTCGCTCCTCAGTCGTCGTCCGGATCACGAGGCCGGCCGGGCCGCCCACCCTCGACGCCCACGATGTCCAGACTCACGGCATCCAGCTCGACCTCGAGGACGTGCCCGGCCCGGGTGAGCAGCTTCACCTCGTACACCCAGGCGGCCGGACCGTCGTCCTCGCTCTCCAGCTCCACCTTGAGTACCCGGCCCGGATGGACGCGCTGGACGGCGGCCAGCGCATCGTCGAGCGACGCGATTCCCGCCGGTGTCGGCGCGCGATCGTCGTCACTGGCCAGCGCTGCCGGGCCCGGCAGGATAGCCGTCGCCACGAGCGTGGCGAGAAGCATCCGACCGACGGGGTGAGAGCGATCGAAGGACACTCGTGAATCTCCTCTTGGAGCGCGTCCGTTCGGCACGTTTGCGCATCCCGGCGCACGCTGGCGACGCGACCGGGAGGTGCTCGGCAGTCCGCTTCCCGCAGGCATTGTCGTCCCTCGAACCTGAAATCTGGCTTAAACGCCGCTTCAGCGTGGTGCAAGAGGTCCGATCGCAGACTTGCCTCGCAGTCTCGAACGACGTCGGCTCCCAGCCGACGGGAGACGACGTGGACGCCCGCACCGGCGAGGTCGTCGAGAAGGAACGCGACGATCGAGCCGAACCGCGGGTCGTGCCCGAAGAGCTCCGGATCCGGGCACGCCTCGGGACGCGCCCGAACCATCATCCAACTGAATGCGGCTGTCGAGGTAGACCATGAACACGTCCGTGCACACCGAAACATCGAATGATTGCGCCGTACCGCAACGGCGCGTCCGAGTCTGGGACGCCTTCGTCCGACTCTTCCACTGGAGCGTCGTGATCGCGTTCTTCGTCGCCTACTTCAGCGAGGACGAACTGTTGACCCTTCACGTTTGGGCGGGATACACGACAGGGGCCCTGGTGGCGCTTCGAATCGTCTGGGGGTTCGTCGGGCCCCGGCACGCCCGATTCGCCGACTTCGTGACCGGCCCGTGGCAAGCGATACGCTACCTGCTGGATCTCGTTGCAGGACGGGCCAAGCGCCACCTCGGGCACAGCCCGGCCGGCGGTGTCATGGTGCTGCTGATGCTCGCCGGACTGATCGGGACGGTGTGGAGCGGAATGGAGCTGCACGCCATCGAGAACAACGCGGGACCGCTCGCCGCGATAACGATGACGCCCATGGATTCGGAAAGGGCGTCGAGCTCGCTGTCTCTGATTTCAGTCGCTCGCGCCGACGAGGACGACGACGAAGGGCACGACGATGGGTACGAGCGTGATGGGCTCAGCGGCGAGGAGCTCTGGGAGGAGGTCCACGAAGTGCTCGCGAACGGTGTATTGGCGCTGGTACTGCTACACGTGCTGGGTGTGATCATCGCGGGCGTGGCTCACCGAGAGAACCTGGTCGGATCGATGTTCACCGGGACGAAGCGAGCGCGGTAGGGGGTGATCTCGTGGACGGCCACGCCGCGACGAGGACCGATCTCGACGCGACGGGTGAGCGAGGTGGCGCGAAGCGCGTCGATCGGGGCTGGATCGGCGCGACCCGCTCAGCAGCGTCGCGCGCGTGGAGCCTCGACGCTGCCCGCCAGTCGATCGCTGCCCGCCTCCACGAACCCTGGTTCAGCCTGGCGCCATCGCGAGCGCATCCGGTGCGCTGCGCTATCGTGCGACGGAGACCCGCCTAGCGGATCAATCACACGAGCACGGTTCGGCAGCGGATCGAAGGGGGCAATGGTGACATGCCGATGGTGAGCATCGACACCGGAGAGCTGTACGTCGAGCGGAGCGGACGGGGGGCTCCGGTGCTGTTCCTGCACGGCCTCGGGTCGAGCGTGCGGGATTGGGAGTTCCAGGTACCGGCCTTCTCGAAGCACTTCGAGGTCATCACGGTCGACATGCGCGGACACGGCCGATCGTCCGATCTGTCCGGCAAGTGGGAGATCGCCGACTTCGCGCGCGACACCGCTCGAACGATCGACGCGCTGCAGCTCGAACGGGTCGACGTGGTCGGTATCTCGATGGGCGCCATGATTGCGCTGCAGCTCGCGCTGGACCATCCGCACCGCGTCGACAGGGTGGTCGCCGTGAATTCGCCTGCCAGCATGCGACCGCGGGGCATCGGCATGCGACTGCAGGTCCTGCAACGCAAGCTGCTGGTGAACCTGCTCGGAATGCGCAGGGTCGGCACCGTGCTGGCAGGCAGGTTGTTTCCGGACCCGGCACACGAATCGATACGAAGGACGTTCGCCCGCCGCTGGGCCGAGAACTCGACGAGCAACTATCGACGCGCGCTGAACGCCATCCTGCGCTGGGAGATCGTCGATCGGCTGGACGAGATCCGGACTCCGGTGCTGGTGGTCGCCGCCTCCGAGGACTACACACCGACGGCGGCCAAGGCGCTGCTCGCCGAACGCCTGCCCGACGGCCAGCTGCGCGTCGTCGAAGGCAGCCACCACGCGACGCCCGTCGAGATGCCGCAGGCGTTCAACCGTCTCGTGCTCGAGTGGCTGACGGCACGGTGAGGGCGCACCGTCTCGTACGGCCTTCGCGTCGCGCAGCACGTGCACCGCACGGCTCGCGATCAGGTGCCCGACCTTCGCGCCGTAGGCCTGCATGTGCGGCGCGGCGGAGTGCGCTCGAACCGCTGCCGTTGAGGTCCACTTCTCGATGGACCTAACCCGGATTATTCACGAGCCTGAACGAGCGAAGGCCTTCGACGTGGTAGGAGTGGAGTTGCGACACACCATTCCACTACGAAGAAGACCTTCATGACCGACGCTACCACAGCCCAAGGGCTGCTCTTCAACGGGCCCTACGATCGGCCCGTCATCGCCCGCTTCGACCAGCCGGACAGCTCCTCGGACGGCGGCGCGGTGCTGCTGCCCGCCTGCGACGCGCGCTTCGGCGCCGGCGGCCTGACGCAGCGGCTCGCCGACTGCCTGCGCGACACGCGCGATCCGTCGCGTGTGTCCCACACGATGACCGATCTCGTGCGCCAGCGCGTGTTCGGGCTCTGCGCCGGCTACGCCGACTGCAACGATGCCGCGCGGCTGGTCGACGACCCGATGGCGCGCCTGGTGCTCGGACGCGACCCGGTGACGGGCGCGCCCGTCGCCTCCCAGCCCACGCTCTCGCGCTTCGAGAACGCGCTCGATGCACGCTCGCTCGTGCGCATGGGTCACGCGCTGTGCGATGCGGTGCTCGAGCGCCATTGCCGGCGCCGACGTCGGCGCAGGGGGCGCCCGTGCGGCGGATCACCATCGACATGGACCCGACCGACGATCAAACGCACGGCGCCCAGCAGCTGACGACGTTCAACGCCCACTACGGCACGTGGTGCTACCTGCCGGTGGCGGTGTTCGTCACGTTCGACGACGAGCCCGAGCAGTGCCTCGTCGGGTGCGTGCTGCGTCCTGGGGACGCCCACGCCAGCGACGGCGCCGAGCAGATCCTCGAGCGCCTGGTCGGCAAGCTGCGCACGCCTTCCCGGACACGGCACTGCGGGTCCGGCTCGACGGTGGCTACGCCACGCCGGAGCTGTTCGACTTCCTCGAAGCACGACGGCTCGAGTACGTCGTGGCGATGGGCAGCAACCCTGGGCTCAAGGACGAGGCCGAGGCGCGATGGCCAAGATGCGCGAGCGCTCGGCGACGAGCGGCGAGACCGAGCACGACTACACCGAGTGCCGGTACGCCAGCGACGCCTGGTCGGACTTTCGCCGCGTGGTGATCAAGGCCGAGGTGGTGAGGCTCGACGGACGCGTCGCGCGCGACAACCCGCGCTTCGTGGTGACGAACCTGAAGAGGAGCGCCCGTCACGTCTACGAGGACGTGTACTGCCAGCGCGGAGAGGTGGAGAACCGGATCAAGGAGCTGATCGACGGGCTCGCGATCGACCGGACCAGCTGCACGAGCTTTCTGGCCAACCAGGCGCGGGTGCTGCTCACGTGCGCCGCGTACGCGCTGATGCAGGAGATGCGGCTGGCGGCAAGGGCACGACGCTGGCGGGCGCCAGGTGACGACGCTGCGCGAGCGTCTGGTCAAGCTGGCCGTGTAGGTGCAGGCGAGCACGCGCCGGATCGTGCTGCATCTGCCGGACACCGCGCCGTGGCGCCAGGACTGGTGCGCGGTGGCGAAGGTGCTGGGCGCGAAGCCGGGCTGACGCCCGGTCCGTTGCCGAACCGACGGCTCGCCGCGCGCATGACGAAGGACATGCGCGCGGTCTGGGCGTGGGCGATCCGACGGCTTCGAGCACCCAAGGTGCGCCAGGGAGGGGCGCAAAAGCGCAAATCAGTCCGCCCGGACCCGCGAGGGACTGCTCGGAGCACGAAACGCCTGCGAAACCCGAGCGATCTACACCACGCGGAGGCGCGCGACCGTCGCTGACGAATAGTTCAGGCTAAGGGCCTGTGGCGATATAAACGTGCACCGTCCTGCCGGCCCTGTGCGTTCGTCCCGCAAGGCGCTGCGAGCGAGGGTAGCAGGGCTACCCGAGCGAGCAGCAACGCAGCGGGGCGGACGCACAGGGCCGGCCCGAAGGGTCGTTCCGCAGGGCGCGCCATCCGTCGTTGCTCGTCGGTCGCGTGGCGCCGCCACGCTCCGCTCCTCGCGCCTAGGCTGGCACGCCCTGCGGAACGACAGGACGGTCAATTTATATCGCCACAGGCCCTAACTCGTCCCGCGTCCCTTCTTCGCCGCCGCCGGCAGCGCTCGGGACTGCGGCGCCGTCGTCTCGCGCGCCTCGGCTGCCAGACCGACGATCATCGCCGCTACCATCATGAACACCAGGATGAAGATCGGCAGGCCGATCACCGTGATGACCTGCTGCAGCGCCGCCAGCCCTGCGTCGCCCGCCAGCACGATGAGCATCGCCGCCACGGCACCTTCGGAGACGCCCCAGAACACGCGCTGGCGCACCGGTCCGGGCTCGGCGTCGCCCGTGCACAGCATGTCGATGACCAGCGAGGCCGAGTCGGAGGAGGTGGCGAAGAAGATCGCCACGATCAGCACGGCCAGGCCCTGGATCAGCTGAGTGGCCGGGAAGTGCTCGAAGAAGGCGAACATCGCCAGCGGCACGCTTTCGGCCACGGCCGCCGACATCTGTCCGGCCTGCTCGCCGAGCGCGGCGCGCGCCATCTCGCCGATGCCGTCGATCTGCATCGCCGACCAGCCGAAGATCGCGAACCAGACCAGCGTGAACAGGGACGGCGCGAACAGCACGCCGAACACGAATTCGCGAATGGTCCGCCCGCGCGAGATGCGCGCCACGAAGATGCCGATGAAGGGCGACCAGGTCACTGTCCAGGCCCAGTAGAAGACGGTCCAGCTCCCCTGCCAGCCCCACTCGCCGTCGCGGGTGGTGTATTCGGCAAGGTGTCGTTCCAGAAGGCCAGCGGCACGAGGCTGGAGATGTAGATGCCGATCGTCTCGATGATGCCGCGGAGCAGGAACACGGTCGAGCCGGTCACCAGCACGAAGATCATCAGCGCCGTGGCCATGCCGATGTTGATGTTCGACAGCAGCTTCACGCCCTTGTCGAGGCCCGCGACGATCGAGGAGACGGCGACCGCGGTGAGCACCCCGATGATGACCAGCTTGGAGAGCGTGTTGTCGCCGACCCCGAACAGCTCGGTGAGGCCGGCGTTGATCTGCGAGGTAGCCGAGTCCGATGGACACCGCCACGCCGAACAGCGTGCCGAGGATGGCGAAGATGTCGATGGTCTTGCCGATCGGCCCGTGGATCTTGTCTTTCAGCAGCGGATAGAAGACCGAGCTGACGCGTACGGGCAGATCGTAGCGGTAGATGAAGTAGGCGAACGCCAGGCCCGGCAGCGCGAAGATGGTCCAGGTGTGCAATCCGAGGTGGTAGAGCGAGAAGCCGATCGCCTCGCGCGCCGCTTCGACCGAGTGCGGTTCGACGTCCTTCAGCGGCGGGCTGGAGAAGTGGAAGATCGGCTCGGCCACGCCCCAGAACATCAGCACGGTACCGATGCCGCCGGCGAAGAGCATGGTGAATCAGGACAGGTTGCCGTACTCCGGCCGCGCATCGTCCCCGCCGAGGCGGATGTTGCCGTGACGGCTCAGTGCCACCCACAGCAGGAAGATCAACCAGACGTTCACGCCGAGAATGAAGAACCAGCCGAGGTTCGTGACGATCCACTCCCGCCCGATGGCGAACGCCGCGCCGATCGCGTCGGGCGCGACGATCAGCGCGAGCACGAAGACGATCATGCACGTGGCCGAGACGAAGAAGATCGTTGGGTCGGTGCGCAGACCAAGGCGCCGGGCGAATGCTGCCATCATGCGATTCTCCTGCTCGTTCGTCGGTGAGCGTCGTGGACCTGTCCACGCCGGCTGCGAACCTTCTCGCCAGGTCGGGTGCTACCCCGTTCTTCCATCCTAGGTCACCTCGGCCGCGGGAAGCCAGACCCGCGAGCTCATCACCTCGTCCACCGCTTCCCCGGTCACCGACACGATCGTGTCCGGCCGGATCCGCCGCGCCGGATTCGGCCGGACGAGAGGCGCGAAGCCGATGACGACGTCCTGCCGCACGGCGCGGGTCATCACGCCGCGCTCGAGTCGAACAGGCGATCGGCGATCAGGATCCTAGGTGCTCGTTCCAGGGCTTGACGCCGCGAGCATATCGAGCCTCGTCATAGGCGACCACGGTCTGGAGCGACGGCGGGATTGCCGTCTCGCGATCGTCGCGACGTTCGCGCCCGAGTATGCTGCACGGCTCGCCGAGCCGAGGCGCTATCGACCGGACTCGAG
>CAWHXF010000006.1:0-30328 GCA_963833195.1 uncultured Gammaproteobacteria bacterium
GGCGTGACGGGCGTCGACGCGGAGCGAATGGCACCCCGCGAGCCGCCTACGGTAACGGCTCGTAACGTTCCGCGGCGTCCCGTGGACGCATCGGGTACGCCGCCGCCCCCGAAACCGGCCCCGAAGCCGTTCGTCGGGACGCCCGTCGGACCCGCCTCTCAAGCCGCGTCGAAATCCAGTGTCAGGGTGTCCCCCACGGGGCGGGCCTGGCAGGCGAGCGTGAAGCCCGCCTCGGTTTCCCAGGCCTGCAACGAATAGTTCGCGTCCATGCGCGCGGCGCCTTCGACGATGCGGCAGCGGCAGGTGCAGCACATGCCGCCGGCGCAGGAATACGGCAGGTCCAGTCCTTGACGCTGCGCCGCCACCAGCACCGTCTCGTTGGCGGCGTCCACGCGAATCCGCCGACGGCCGCCGTCGACGACGATGTCGACCGGCGTGCCCCCTCGAGGGTCCGGGTTCCCACCGTGCACCGGACCCGCGGGCGTGCCCGCCACGGCGCCGGCCGACGCGTCCGGTGCCGCGAAGTACTCGCGGTGCACGCGCTCGGGCGCCACGCCCCGTGCGACCAGCCACGCCGCGATTTCATCCGTCATCGCCCGCGGGCCGCACAGCCAGGTACCGTCCGCGGCGCCGGGATCCACCAGGGCGCGCGTGGCGAGGCCGTCCAGCAAGGCGGCCGACACGCGCCCGTTCAGGAAGCCGACGGTCTGCGGCTCGCGGCTCAGAGCGTGCACGAGCACGAAGCGCTCGAGATGGCGATCCTTCAGAGCGTCGAGATCGGCGCGGAACATGATGTCGGCGGTGCGCGAGTTGCCGTACACGAGCGTGACCCGTGCGTGCGGGTCGCGGCCGAGCAGCGTCGACGCGATGGACAGGCACGGGGTGATGCCCGAGCCCGCCGCCACGAGCAGCGCGTCGCGCACCTGCCCCGGAGCCGCCGTGAACCGTCCCTGCGGTGTCATGACTGCCACCGTGTCTCCGATGGTCAGCCGCTGGGCGTACGTGGAGAACGCGCCGCCCGCCACGCGCTTGATGCCCACCTCGAAGGCTTCCGGACCCGCGGCCGACACCGCCGAGCAGATCGAGTAGCTGCGCCGCAGATCGCGTTCGTCCACGTCGGCACGCAGCGTGACGTACTGACCCGGCAGGTGCATGAAGACTCGGCGCAGTTCCGCCGGCACGCCGAACCGCAGGGCCACGGCGTCGTCCGTCAGCCGTCGCAGGTCGACGACGTGAAGCTCGTGAAAGCGCGGCACGCTCACAGCGGCCTCACAGCGGCTTGAAGTGGTCGAAGGGCTCGCGACACTCCAGGCAGCGGTGGTGCGCCTTGCAGGCCGTGGAGCCGAACTCGGACAGGAGCTCCGTGCGCGACGAGCCGCAGCGCGGGCATGCGGGTTCGGTGCGCGAGAAGAAGGTGACGGTGGCCGGCCCGCGCATCGCGCCGTTCGGCTGCACCGTGCAGGCCGGCGGTGCGATGCCGAACGCGCGCAGCTTCGCGTGCCCGTCGGCGGTGATTCGATCCGTCGTCCAGGCGGGGTGCAGCACGCGCTTCACGCGCGGCTCGAAGCCCGCCCCCGCGAGCGCCTCGCCGACCATGCGCTCGATCTCGGCCACGGCCGGACAGCCCGAGTAGGTCGGCGTGACCTCGGCGGTCGCGACCCAGTCGCCGTTCGCGCGCTCGACGCTCACGTCGACGAGGATGCCGAGGTCCTCGACGGTAACGCAGGGCACCTCGGGATCGAGCACCCCCGCCGCGGCCTCCCAGGCCCGCGCGCGCACCGCCTCGCGCGCCCGGGCGACGTCGAGGCTCACGACGTCGGCGCCGGCCCCGCTCGCGGACGCGCTCACCACCGTGCCCCGGGGTAGCCGCGCGGCAGGTACTGCAGCGTCGCGAGCAGATGGCCGAACGCCTCGGAGTGGCTGCCGGCCCGCCCGCGCGCCGGACGCGCACCGTCGAGCGCGAGCGTCGGCGCATCGCCGAGCGCGGCCCCGCGCCAGACGGCCGCGAGCGTCGCCTCCATGTCGGCGCGCACGGCGCGCGGGTCGGGCAGGGCGCCCGCGTCGATGCAGCGCGCGAGCGGTTCGCTCACGTGGAAGAGCTCGGGCACGTCGGGCCACAACGCATCGGTGGCCGCGCGCGTGCGTCGGGCGCTCTCGTCGGTGCCGTCGCCCAGGCGGATGACCCATTCGCCCGCGTGGCGCACGTGATAGCGCAGCTCCTTCGCGGCCTTCGCGGCGATGCCCGCGACGATATCGTCGGTGCTGTCCTGCGCGCGGTGCCACCAGGGCGCCATGAACGAGGCGAAGAGGAGCTGTCGCACCATGGTCAGCGCGAAGTCGCCGTTCGGACGCTCCACCAGCAGGCAGTGCCGGTACTCGCGCTCGCGGCGCAGGTAGGCGAAATCGTCCTCGCCGCGCCCGCGCCCTTCGAGCTCGCCGGCGCGCGTGTACAGCGCACGCGCGTGGCCGAGCAGATCCAGGCCCATGTTCGGCAGCGACAGGTCCTCCTCGAGCATGGGCGCGCGGCCCACCCACTCGGACAGACGGTGGCCGAGCACGAGCGCGTCGTCGCCGAGCGCGAGCAGGCAGCTCGCGAGGTCGTGGTCCGCGGCGCTCATCAGATGAACTCCGCCCCGTCGGGCAGCGTGTAGAAGCTCGGGTGGCGGTAGACCTTGTCGGCCGCGGGCTCGAAGTCCTCGGCCGCGAGATCGGGGTCCGAGGCGACGATGTCGGCCGAGCGCACCACCCACACCGAGGTGCCCTCCTCGCGCCGCGTGTAGACGTCGCGCGCCGCCTGCACGGCGAGCGTCGCATCGGCCGCGTGCAGGCTGCCCACGTGCTTGTGCGCAAGCCCGCTGCGCGGACGGATGAACACCTCCCACAGCGGTGTCAGGGGCGCGGTCATGCCGCCTTCGCCGAGCGCACCGCGCGCTTCGCCGCGTGCGCCTCGGCCGCCTCGCGCACCCACGCGCCGTCGTCCCACGCGGCGTTCCGCGCCTCCAGGCGCTCGCGGTTCATCGGACCGTCGCCCGCCAGCACGCGCTTGAACTCGCTCCAGTCGATCTCGCCGAACTCGTGCGCGCCCGCGCCGCCGTTCGCGTCCGGGTTCCAGACCAGATCCGGATCCGGCACCGTGAGCCCGATGAGCCCGGCCTGCGGCACCGTAGCGTCGACGAACTTCTGCCGAAGCTCGTCGTTGGTGAAGCGCTTGATCTTCCAGCGCATGGACTGCTGCGAGTGCGCACTGTCCGCATCGGGCGGGCCGAACATCATGAGCGAAGGCCACCACCACCGCTCCAGCGCGTCCTGCGCCATGGCGCGCTGCTCGTCCGTGCCGCGCGCGAGGTGCACCATCAGCTCGTAGCCCTGGCGCTGATGGAAGCTTTCCTCCTTGCAGATCCGGATCATGGCGCGCGCGTAGGGGCCGTAGCTGCATCGGCACAGCGGCACCTGGTTCATGATGGCCGCGCCGTCCACCAGCCAGCCGATGGCGCCGATGTCCGCCCAGGTCTCGGTGGGGTAGTTGAAGATGGAGCTGTACTTCGCCTTGCCGGACAGGAGCTCCTGCGTCATCTGCTCCCGGCTGACGCCCAGCGTCTCGGCGGCGGAGTACAGGTAGAGCCCGTGGCCGCCTTCGTCCTGCACCTTCGCCAGCAGCGCGACCTTCCGGCGCAGCGAGGGCGCGCGCGTCACCCAGTTGCCCTCGGGCAGCATGCCGACGATCTCGGAGTGCGCGTGCTGACCGATCTGGCGTACCAGCGTGCGGCGGTAGGCCGCCGGCATCCAGTCGTTCGGCTCGATCTTGTGCTCCGCGTCGATGCGCGCCTGGAAGGCGGCGAGCTGGGCCTCGGATTCCGGGGCGGGCGCGTCGGTCGCCGCGGGGACGTCGTTCAGGGCTTGGGAGTACATGGCGGGCTCCGGGGACGGCGAGGGTGATACGTTACATGATGTCGGGCGTGATTCGATTTCTGTAACGTATTCGTCGACGAGACCGGGGCCCATGCACGGTTGCCCGAGGCCGCGGGCGTTCTCGGTATCGACGCAGTCCTGCTGGGGGGCGGTGCCTGAAGCGGATCCCGCGGCGCGAACCGCGACCGCGCTCGGAGCAGTGGCCACGGCAAATAGTTACACGTGTAAGTTTCCACCGCCGCCGAACCGCCGCCGTACCGATGCGTCGTCGGCCGGCAGCGCCAACGTCTCGCCACGCCCGTCCAGCCACCGGCTCGATGCCGGCAAGAGTTCCAGGTACAGCTCCGCCACGCGCCGCCGCACCGCCGCCAGCGGCCATCCGGACGGCTGCAGGGCGAACGGCAGCACCGGCGTGTGCAGCAGCGCGCGGCGCCAGTCGTGGACCAGCAGCAGTCGCAGCACCAGCGCGTCCAGCGGATCGTCCGGGGCTCGGGCCGCGAACGGCGCGTAGCGCGCGGCGAGCGCATCGAGCTCGGCCGCGCGCTCGTCGAGACCGAGTCGCTCGACGAGCCAGGCGGGCGCGGCACCGGGGGCGGCCGGCATGACGAGGTAGCCTGTGGCCTCGAGCGCCGCGCGCCGCTCGGGTCCGTGGTCCACGAGCAGCCACAGGTTCGTGCGCAGCTCCAGCGCGGTGGCATCGTCCGGCACGTCCGCCGCGCCGTTGCGCGCCCCGATCGCCAGCACGCGCGGACGCTCGTCGCGCGCCTCGCCGGGAGCGGCGTAGATGCGCCGGCTGGCGGCCTCGAACGGGGCGCGGCCGCTCGGCGACAGCGCGTAGACGCTGCCGCGCCCGACGCGGCGCCGCTCTATCCAGCCGTCCTTGCCCAGTCGGGAGAAGGCGGTGCGCACCGTGCCGGGCTCGATGCCGATGCGCCCGGTGATGGCCTGGACGGTGGCGGAATCCACCGCACCGCCGCGCGGCACGATCGCGTCGCCGAACAGCGTGATCAGGAACGACCACACGCGCAGCGGCGCACCCGCGCCCGGGTCGGCGAGCGGACGATCGAGCGGGTGTCGCGTGCCGACGGACATGGGCGCGGATCTTGCCACGCCGTGGAGTCGAACCACGCCACCTCACGGAGAGTCGGGCCATGTGCCGACCGCCGCGCTCGAATCTCGCGGTCGCCCGGCGAGCCGCGTTGCTCGGCGCCGTCGCCGCCGCCGCCGCCGCGCCCGCGAACGCCGCGGACGACGTGTTCATCTATTCGTCCGCGTCGACCATCCGCGGCCTGAACCTCACCCTCGGCACCGATTCGCCGCTCACGACGTCGCCGATCGCCTCGGCCGCGAACGCGCTCGCCATCAACGCGCAGGCCGGCTTCGTCTACTACGGCGACGACACCAGCGTGTATCGCTGGGATCCGGCGCTCGGCAACGGCGCCGCCTCGCACTCGCTGATGGCGAACTTCGCCGCCGGTCCGGTCACGGCCCCCATCACCGCGCTCGACAGCACCGCGGGCTCCTACCTGGACGGCGTCTACTACGTCGGCTCCGAGAACGCCCAGGGCTACGTCGAGGACCTGTACGCGCTCACGATGTCGTTCGACGGCTCGCAGGTGGTCGCGGCAGAGGCGCTGGACCTGCTCGGCGCCTGCGGCTGCACGCCGCAGGACCTCGGCGGCTTCGGCGACGTCGCGGCCGTCGACGAGGCGGGGCTCACGGTGCTCTACGGCTCCACCTCGCCGCTCGGCACCGGCGGCGGCTCGGCCGGTCGCTGGCGCTTCGTGCCGTCCACCGACACCTTCACCTTCCTGGCCACCGCGCAGAACGGACAGATGTCCAACAGCCTGTCGAACCGGCTGTACTCGAACGTCGGACAAGGCATCCGCGAGGTCGATCGCACGACGGGCCTCACCTCCGGCACGACGCTGTTCACCACCAGCGCCTCCATCTTCGACTTCACGAGCGGCTTCAGCTTCGACTTCGGCGACGCGCCCGACTCCTACGGCGGCGCGTTCCACGGCGTGGACGCGGCGACCGGCAGGCCGCGCATCGGCACGCTCGGCGCGGACAACGACCCGGGCACGCTGAACGCCTCGGCGGGCGGCTCCGACGGCGCGGGCGACGACGCCGCGGGCGTCGACGACGAGGACGCACTGTCGGGCGCCGCGCCCGTTTCGGTGGCGAGCGGCGCGCACTCGATCAGCGTGCAGTGCTCGGCCGGCACGCGCGTCGCCGGCTGGATCGACTTCGACCGCGACGGCCGCTTCGACCCGAACGAGCGCAACGACAACCACCCCGCAAGCTGCGCGGCCGGCCAGGTCACGCTGGAGTGGGTCTCGCTAGGCGGCGCGCAAGGGGGCGACAGCTGGCTGCGGCTGCGCGCCTCCTCCAATCTTGCCTCCATCGCCGAACCCGTCGGCATCGCCAGCGACGGCGAGGTCGAGGACCATCCGATCGCCATCACCGGCCCGTCCTACGGCAGCTGCCCGGCCGGTTCGGTCGCCACGACCTACACCGCGAACGACCTGCCGCTGACCGTGCCCGCAAGCGCCGTGACGGTGGCCTCGACCATCACCGTGCCGGCGGGCGCCGCCGTGACCGACGTCAACGTGGTGGGCCTCGACGGCACGCACACGTGGATCAGCGACCTGCGCTTCTTCCTTGCGCACGACGGTACCGAGCGCCGGCTCTACGGCTACTCCTGCGACTTCCAGGACGACTTCGCGTTCTCGTTCGACGACGAGGCCGGCACCGTGCCCACCGCCTGTCCGCCGACCACCGGGCAGAACCACCTGCCGGCCGAGTCCCTGGACGCCTTCGACGGCACCGCTTCCGGCGGCACCTGGGAGCTGCGCGTGCAGAACCGCAACACGCGCGGCAGGGTCGGGGCCGTGCAGGACTGGGGTCTGGAGATCTGCACGGCCGCGCCCGTCGCCGAAGCGCCCGCGCTGCGCCTCGGCAAGGCGGCGAGCGTGTCCGGTCGCGACGCGACCATCACGCTCGCGCTCGAGAACATCGGCAACGCCGCGCTCGCGGACGTGGCGCTCGTCGACGATCTCGACGCCGCCTTCGGCGTCGGCAACCACACCGTGATCGAGGCGCCGACGCTCGTGTCGGGTCCGAGCACCGTCGCGCCCGAGTCCGGCTACACGGGTGCGGGCGCCGCGACCGGGCTGCTCGCCGCAGGCTCCGCGCTCGCTCCGGGCGAGCGCGTCACCGTGCGTTTCGCCGTACGCATCGACACCCCGAGCGGAGGTCCCGGCGGCACCGTCGGCGCCTACGAGAACAGCGCCACCGGCAGCGGCACGAGTCCGGGCGGTACGAGCGTCACGGACGTCTCGAACGCCGGGCTCGATCTCACGGTGGACGCCGACGCACCGACGCCCGTGGTGTTCGACGCATCGGCGCGGTTGTCCGGCCGCGTGTTCGTCGACGTCTCCGGCGTGGCCATTTCCCACGACGGCGTCCTCGATGCGGGCGAGCCCGGCGTGGGCGGCCGTACCGTCTCGTTCGCCGCCGCCGACGGCACCGCGCTCGGCGCCGCGCTGACGGACGGGCAGGGCGCGTGGCGCTTCGATGTACCGGCCGCCCGGGCCGACGCGCCCGTCACGGTGCGCGTGAACGCTGCGGCCACGACCGCCTTCGTCTCCGAGGCGCCCGCATGGGCCGACGCGGACCTGGCCGACGGCCGGCTCGTGCTGGTACCGGGCGTCGGTGCCGAGCGCACCGGGCTCGACGTCGGCGTGGCGCCCGCACCGCGGCTCGAGAGCGATCGCGTGCTGTCGGTCGCCGCCGGTGCGCGCGCGAGCTTCGCGCACGCACACGTGGCGGGCTCGCACGGCACGCTGTCCGCCGCGATCGGCCGTGCCGACGGCGGGCGCGCGGGCGGGGGCGGGGACGAGCTGCCCGGCGCGACGCTGCTGGCGGACGCAAACTGCGACGGCACGGGCGACGCCGCCTGGGCGCCCCCGATCACCGTGGTGCCCGGGCAACGCACCTGCTTCGTGGTGCAGGCCTTCCTGCCCGCGGCCGTGCCTGCGGGCACGCGCTACGCGGTGGCCATCGACACCACGCTCGTGCTGAGCGATACGGCCGACACCGGCCACGCCACGAGCTTCGCGCGCCGCAACGTCGACACCGTGACGGTGGCGGGGTCCGGCGAGGGTCGGCTGCAACTCTCCAAGCGCGTGCGCAACGTGACGCTCGGCGAGGGCTTCGGCAACGCCAACGCGGGGCTGCCCGGACACGTGCTGGAGTACGAGATCGAGTATCGCAACTCCGGCACCGCACCCCTGGACGGGCTGCGTCTGGACGACCTGGCACCGCCGTACACGACCGTCCAGCCCGGCACGGCAGTCTGCGCGGACGTGCCCTCGCCGCTCGCCTGCAGCGTCGTGGAAACGGGCGCGTCGCTCGGCTGGCGCTTCACCGGCAGCCTGCCGGCGGGCTCGCGCGGCAGCGTGACGTACCGGGTCGCCATCGACTGAGCGTCGGCCGGGACAGGACCCGACTGCACGCGAGGTCGGGGCAGGGCCTGCATTTCGAGCTTGAACCGGCCTGCAGGAATGCGTCGATCAGTGTACGAATTTCAAGTTCCGTGATCCGGCGCACGTTCGGCACGATTTACCACCGCGATCGCGGCGCACGACCTGCAACGACACCGGCATCGAGGGGGCCCTGCGCCCCGAGTCCCGGAGTCGTACCCCATGAGCTTCTCGCCCCGCTCGTCGTCCAGGCGCACCGCCATCGCGGCCGCACTCTTCGTCGGCGCGCTCGCCGGCGGCGCGCTGGCCACCGCCGACACGGCCGACACCGCGCCGCCCGTCACCGGTGACATCAGCGCGTTCCTCGTGAGCGAGGACGCGCAAGGCGAGGAGCGGCTGGTCCTGGCCGAGACCGCCGCGCCCGGTCAGGTCATGGAATTTCGCATCGAGTTCACCAACTCCGGCCCCGAGGAGGTCTCCGGGATCGCCGTGGTGAATCCGGTACCCGCCAACACGCGCTACCTCGCCGATTCGCACGCGGCCGACGTCGGCGCGGCCTTCGAGGTGAGCATCGACGGCGGCGAGAGCTTCGAGCCGGAGCCCGTCACGCGCATCGAGACCCAGCCCGACGGCAGCCAGGCGACGGTCGTAGTGCCGCCCGGGCAGTACACCCACGTGCGCTGGGTCGCCGACGAGCCGCTCGCCGCGAAAGGCGGACGCCAGAGCTTCACCTACCGCGTCGCGGTCAACTGAGACCTACGGACATGAGCGCTCTCTCCCGCCGTTTCGCGCGCACCCCGGTCGCGCACGCCTGCGCCGCGCTGTTCGCGGGCGCCGTTCTCGGTGCCGCCGCGCCGCCCGCGCTCGCCGCGACGCCCGCCGGTGAACAGATCAAGAACCTCGCCACGGTCACCTACCAGGACGCCGCCGGCAACACTTACAGCGCGCAGTCCAACGAAGCCGTCGTCACGGTCGCGCAGGTGTACTCGGCCACCGTCGGCCAGGACGTCGACAAGACGGCCGTCGCGGGCCAGGTCGTCTACCTGCCCTTCACGCTGACCAACACCGGCAACGGCCCGGACGACTTCGCGCTCGGCGTGGCCAACGGCATCACCGGCGGCGACGATCTCGATGCGGCCACCATCGAGCTCTTCCGCGATGTCAGCGGCAACGGCGTGCCCGACGGCGCGGAGCCCGCCATCGCGGCGGGCACGCCCATCACCCTGGCCGCCGGCGCGATCGAGAACCTGGTCGTCGCCGTCACGGTGCCCGCCGGCGCCACCAACGGCCAGACCCTCGGCGTCACGTTGACGGCCGAGGCGTTCAACGGCACCGGTGCCGCCGTCGTGGGCAGTGTCGAGGACGTGAGCACGTCCGCCCCGAAGGGCAGGGATGGCGCCGACGGCACGAACGAATCCCTGATCACCGTGACCGGCGACGCCGTGCTCGTGGTCAGCAAGGCCTCGTCGCACGACGTCGCGAACCGGCGGATCACCTACACCGTCTCGGTCAGGAACGACGGCAACCGGCCGGCCAAG
This sequence comes from uncultured Gammaproteobacteria bacterium, assembly GCA_963833195.1. Taxonomy (GTDB): domain Bacteria; phylum Pseudomonadota; class Gammaproteobacteria; order Granulosicoccales; family Granulosicoccaceae; genus Granulosicoccus. Next base: position 9,935 of record CAWHXF010000006.1, read on the forward strand.
GACGTCGTGCTGTTCGACGGGCTGCCCGCGGGCACCACCTACGTCAGCTCCAGCGTCTCGGGCATCCAGACGAACCTCGGCGACACGGTGTCCACCTCGGTGGCGGATCTCGCCGACGAGTCCGCGCTGAACCTCGACCTGAACGCCGACGGCAGCACTGCCACTCCGGCCGGCGAGAGCGCGCTCGGCATCGACCTGAACCAGGACGGTTCGCTCGACGATGCCACCGTCGACATTCCCGGCGTCTACGCCGTGGACTCGGACCTGGCCGTGGGCGCGGAGGTCTCGCTGACCGTCGTCGTCGGCTACGCCCCGGGCACCTTCGCCGGCGGGCACACCTTCAGGAACGTCGGTTACGCGTCCGGCGACACCGACACCGCCGCGGGCAACGACTCGCTCGTCGCCTCGGGTCTGGTGTCCGACACCATCGCCTCGGCCTACGGCGTGCGCGTGGACGATACCGGCGACAACGCGGCCGACGCGATCAACGACGGTCAGGACGACGACGCATCGAACGACGATCAGTACGTCAGCTCCGCGGCCGCAGGCGGCATCGTGCTGTTCACGGCCGTCGTCACGAACGTGGGCAACTCCGACGACGTCTTCGACCTGACGCTGAACCCCGGCGACTTCCCCGTCGGCACGGTGTTCACCTTCCACGACGAGGCCACCGGGCTTGCGCTGGCCAACGGCGCGGGCGCCAGCACCGGCACCATCGCACCGGGCGACACCCAGCGCATCGAGGTGAGGGCGGCGCTGCCGTCGAACGCGCCGGCTTCCGCCACCGAGGTGACGGGCTCGATCACCGCGACGTCGCGGCTCGCACCGGCGGGCACCGTCACGAGCGACTCGATGGACTTCAGCCTCGGCGCCGTCGTCGTGGCCCGCGCGGACCTGAAGAACAGCAGCAGCGCGCCGACGGCGACGAACGCCGACGCGCTCGACGCCGCACCCTACACGGCGGTGCAGACCTTCGACGCCACCATCGGCACGACGGTCGACATCCCGCTGTACATCGACAACGAGTCGGACGCGGCCGACAGCTACAAGCTGTACGCGGGCTCGAGCTGGGACGCCGCCACCTCGACGCTCGGCGGGTTGCCGAGCGGCTGGAGCGTGGAGTTCCACGAGGTCGACGGCAGCGGCAATCCTGTCGGCCCGGCCCTCACGGGTTCGCCCGACCCGATCACACCGACCATTCCCGTGGGCGGATCGAACTTCCAGGTCATCGCGCGCGTGACGATCCCGAACGATGCGGCCCTCGCGGTGGACGACCTGCTGTTCGACCGCGATGCCGACGGCACGCCGGAGCGCCTGGCGCGGGCCGGGCAGAGCGACGGCGACTACCCGATCTTCTTCCGCATCCAGTCCGCGAACACCGGCGCCACCGACATCAAGCTCGACGCCATCGACGTGGCGGCCGCGCGCGACGTCACTCTGCTCAGCGGTGGCAACGCCGAAGTCGAGCCCGGCGGTTCGGTCACCTACGAGCACGTTCTCAGGAACGCCGGCAGCTCCTCCGAGGTGCTCGCCATCGCGTCGGGCAGCGATCGGCCCGACTTCATCCACACGCTGAGCATCGACACGAACGGCGACGGCGTGCCGGATCAGGAGATCGACGACCTGTCGGTCGGCAACATCACCGTGCGTCAGCCCGACGGCACGGACGTGACGATCGCGGTCACGATCGACGGCGCCGGCGTGCGCCGGCTGGAGCTGCCGCCGGGCGCCGCGCTGCCGCTCAGCGCGACGGTGTTCGCGCCGGCCGACGCCGACGCAGGCGAGATCGACACGCTCACCATCACCGCCACGAACACCGTCACCGGTGGACCCGGTGCCACGGTCGGCAACCGCACCACGGTCATCGACAGCAAGCTCCGGCTCATCAAGACGGTGGCCTTCGACGCGCTCTGCGACGGCGCCCCGGACGGCGCGTTCGAGACCGTGCTGAGCGCGCAGGTGGCTCCCGAGCAGTGCGTCGTGTGGAACATCGAGGCCGAGAACATCGGCACCGAGAACGCGCTGAACGTGAAGGTGGTGGACGCGGCCCCGCTGTTCAGCAGCCTCGTGGCGGGCAGCCTGGAGTACTGCGCGGGTGCCGGCTGCTCTCCGGCCGACGCGGGCCCGCTCGGGCTGGAGTCGGACCCCGCGGTCACGTTCCACGTCGGCGCCGGCGCGACGGCCGGCGCCGGCGGAACGCTCGCCCCCGGCGGGTTCGTGACCGTGCGCTTCGGCGTCCGGGTCGACTGACCCGCGGGCCGCGCACGCTCGGCCCCGACGCGCGATGTCGGGGCCGGGGCGGCCGCGGTCCGCCCCTTCTACGCCACGGCCAACACGGAGGCCTGCACGCAGGTGACGTATCGGGGGCTCCTGTTCGGCGCGGCGCTGTCCGGCGCCCTGAGCTGCGGTTCCGTCGCGGCCACCGTCGGCGACGGCGACCGGTTCACCGACGCCGGCACGGCCATCGAGAACCGCGCGACGCTGACCTACGTGGATGCCTCCTCGGGCGAGACCGTCGAGGTCGGCTCCAACGTCGCGCAGGTCACCGTCGCCGCGCTGCGCCGGTTCACCTTCGAGGCCCCGGCCAGCACGACCCTGATCCCGGGCGCGCGTGCCGACTTCCCGCACGTGCTGCACAACGTCGGCAACGCCGCGGACGAGTACGCGTTCGGCATCGTCGGTGCGCCCGTGGCGGGCGTGCTGCCCGACGGGGCTCGACTGGTGCTGGACGCCGACGGCGACGGCATCGCGGACGCCGACGAGCGCGTGCTGGCCTCGGCCGACTCGGCCTCCGCCTTCGAGCTGCTGCGGCTCGCGCCCGGCGAGCGCGCGGAGCTCGTGCTGACGGCCGTCGTGCCGGCGTCGGCCTCCGCGGGCGCGCGCTTCGCGGCCACGTTGCTGGCGTTGGCCGACCCCACGTTGCCGGGTACCGTGCCCGCGCCGCGCACTCTCATGGACGTCATCGTCACGAGCGACGCCGACGTACCCGACGGTGAACCCGAGCCGCTGCCGCCGCCCGACGTCGGAGCGGGGACGCCGCTCGAGCCGACGCTGCGCTTCACCGGTCCCGCGCCGGAGTTCGCGCGCGAAGGTCTGTCGCCGCGCCACGCGGTCGATGCCGACCACGCGGACCGGGAGGTGTACGAGCTGGATGTCGACGCGACGTCCGGGCGCCCGGCGGCGGCGCTGCCGCACGAGGTGTTGCGCGACGGGGTGTATCTCGAGTACGTGGGCGGGGCCGATGCCGCCGCGGTGCTCGTCGGGCCCGGCGGCACGCGCCACCTGGTGGCCACCGTGACCTCCGAGGCGAGCGGCGACGAGCTGCGCGTGCTCTTGCGCGAGAGCGCGCCCGGCAGCGAGACGTACCGCAGCGTCGCGCCGTTCGCGCTGCGGGCGGGCCGCGGATCGGCGCAGTGCCCGGCCGACTTCACGGTGGGCGCGACGCTGAGCGTCGTGCCGATGTCCGCCGCCGAGGGCTGCGCGCTGCGAAGCGGCCCGGGCGACGTGCTCGTCGCCACCATCGCCGACGGCCTGCCCGATACCGGCCCCACCGACACCGCCGTCACCGACCGCTCCGGCACGGTGTTCGACGCGGCCACCGGTCGACCCGTGAAGGGAGTGCGCGTGACGGTGATGGATGGCACCCGCATCGCCGCACACCCGGTCAGCGGTGCACCGCTGGTGTACGTCACCGACGGCGCCGGCCGCTACGCACTACCGCGCCTGCCGGCGGGGGAGTACACGCTCGCGGTGGAGCCATCGGACGAGTGGCGTTTCCCGAGCGTGCTGCCCGCCGGCGATTTCCCGGAGCGCGCCGTCGTCGACGCCTCCTATGCCGCCGCCACCTTCGTCACGGTCGACGGCGACCCCGCGCCCGTCATCGACGTGCCGCTGGATCCGCTCGGCGCGAGACCGTCGCTGCTCGTGCTGGACAAGCGCGTCGATGCGACGCACGTCGAGATCGGCGATCCGGTGCGCTACCGCCTCTCCGTCGAGAATCGCTCCGAGGAGGCGCTCGAAGGCGTCACGGTCATCGACAGCCCGCCCGCGGGCTTCCGCTACGTGCCGGGCAGCGCGCGCATCGACGGGTTGCCCATGAGCGACCCCGTGCCGAGCGGGACGGGGACGGGCATGCGGTTCGTGGTGGGCGCACTGGCGCCCGGCGCGCACGCCGAGATCGCGTACCGGTTGCAGGCGGGTGCCGGGGCGGCGCGCGGCGACGGGCTGAACCTCGCGATCGCGGGCGCGGTGGGCCCGAACGGCGAGGCGCTCGCGTCCGATGTGTCTCGCGCGCGCGTGGCGCTGGACCCCCGCGGCCGCTTCTCGGAGCGCGGTCTGCTGTTCGGCAAGGTCTGGATCGACGCCACCTGCGACGGTCTGCAGAACGACGCCGAGTGGCCGCTGCCGGGCGTGCGGCTGTACCTGGAGGACGGTCGATTCGTGGTGACCGACGAGCACGGCCAGTACTCGCTGGAGAACGTCGAGTCGGGGCTGCACACGTTGAAGCTCGATTCGACCACGCTGCCCGCGGGGCTCGATCTCGTGCCGCTGGACACGCGCCACGCGGCCGACCCGGGCAGCCGCTTCGCGCGCGTGAGTCGCGGCGAGCTGCACCGCGCGGACTTCGCCACCACCTGCCCGACCGGGAATGTGGACGCGCTGTTCCGCGAGCTGGAACGGCGCGCCGGCATGCTCGGCGACGACTGGTCGCTGGACGCGGTGGGCGCATGGGACCCGGACGCGCGCGGCAACGCGGGTACGGGCCGGGGCGGCACGGCCGGCAACGACGGCGATCTGTCGCGCGGCTGGGTGGACGATCGCGCCCCTCGCGGCGCCGACGGTGCGGCCACCGAGCTGGACCCGACGCGAGAGCCCGACGACGACGGTGGCGAAGGCGAGCGTCCCGGCGACCCCGACGCGCCCGCACCCCCGGGCGAGGCGCTGCCCGCCGAAGGCGTCACGCGCCGCATCGCCGCCATGGGCGATCCGAAGGCGCTCGTGACCGACATCACGGCGGCGCAGGCCGCGGGCGGCACCTTCCTGTGGCCCACCGACGGCATCAGCGACGACGGACGCTTCATGGTCGTCGTGCGCGCGGGCATCGAGCCCACGCTGCACGTGAACGACGTGGCCGTGCCCGGCCAGAAGATCGGCGAGCGCATCGAGAACCGGCGCGAGGGCGCCCAGATCGTCGCGTGGTACGGCGTGCGGCTCGACCCCGGCGCGAACCGGATCGAGGTGCGTGGCAAGGACCCCTTCGGCAACGCGCGCACGCTCGCGGGCGTGGACGTGCGCCGCCCCGCCGGTGCGGCGCGGCTGCTGCTGCGCGCCACCACCGACGAGCTGCCCGCGGACGGCGGCCGCAGCACGCTTCCCGTGGAGCTGCTGCTGGTCGATGCCGACGGCACGCCGGTCTCGGGCGTGAGCTTCGTGACGCTCGTCAGCGCGCGCGGGCGCTTCGTCGGCGAGGACCTGCGCCCCGGCGAGCCCGGACACCAGGTGCGCGTCGAGAACGGGCGTGCGAAGGTCGTGCTGCAGAGCTCGGAGCGTGCGGGCCGCTTTCGGCTCGAGGCGCGCACCGGGGAGCTCGTCGCCGGGCTGAACCTCGTGCAGCTCGCCTCCGGCCGGCCGTTGATCGCCGCCGGCAGCATCGATGCGGGTCTGACGCTGCCGATCGGCGGCGGCGTGAGCCGCACCGACGACGGCATCGAGCTCGACTCCCGCGCGGCGATCTTCCTGAAGGGTGCGATCGCGGGCAACGCGCAGCTCACGCTCGCCTACGACTCCGATCGCGCGCGCGACTCGGCGCTGCTCGCCGACGCCGTGACCGAGGACATCGGCATCTACCCCGTCACGGGGGACGCCTCCCTGCGCGGCTACGAGGCGCGCAGCCGAAGCCCGTTGTACGTGCGCATCGAGCGCGACCGCAGCAGCCTGATGTGGGGCGACTACCTGACCGACGCGTACACCGAGCTCGACGATCTCGCGCGCGCGCAGCGCACGCTAACGGGCTTCAACGGCGTCTGGGACACCGGCGTCACGCGCGTGCAGGCCTTCGCGGCCGAGCAGTCCGCGATGCGCCGCGGCGAGCGCTTCCCGGGCAACGGCACCGCCATGCTCTACGAGCTCGCCGGCGCGCCCATCGTGCCGAACAGCGAGGTCATCGAGCGCGTCGTCACGAGCCGCGACAACCCGGGGCTCGAGATCGCCGCCGAGCGACTGGTGCCGGGGCTGGATTATCGGCTGGATCCGGCGACGGGCCAGCTCGCCTTCGCCGACCCCGTGCCGTCGGCCGACGCCGCGCTGAATCCCGTGTCGATCCGCGCAAGCTACGACATCGATACCGGTGGCGATGCGAATTCGCATCTGGTCGCGGGCGCGCGCATCGAGCGCGCGTTCGGCGAGCGGCTGACGCTCGGCGCGAGCCTCACCGACGATGCCGACCCGCTCGCGGGCGCCACGCTCGCGAGCGTGCAGGGGCGCACGATCCTCGACGGCCGGCTCGGCGCGACTGCCCTCGCGGCGTCGGCGGCGACCATGCACCACGTCGACGGTCGCGACGGCGCCGCCGCCCGCCTCGGCATCGAGCACGCCTGGGGCGAGGCCGGGGTGCACCTGACGTCGTTGACGTGGGCGCGGGCGGGCAGCGACTTCGACAACCCCGCAGCGGGCATCGCGGCCGGGCGCACGGAGTGGCGGCTCGATCACCGCCAGCGCCTGGGCACGGCCACGAGCCTGCTGGTCGAGGCACTCGAGAGCGCGTCCGAGGGCGGCGGCGAGATCGCGGCCGAGCGCTACCGCAGCGCCGCGCTGATCGGCGAGCGCGAGCTCGGCCGCTGGTCCGCCCGGGTAGGCGTGCGCCGCATCGGCAGCAGCGCGGGCGACGAGTCGGTACGCCTGAACACCGCCCTGGTCGGCGCGGAGCGCCGCTTCGCGTTCGCCGACGGCCGTCCGGCGAGCCTGGGCGTGGAACACGAGCGGGCGCTGGGCGACACCGGCCGGCAGCGCAGCGTTGTGAGCGCGCGCATCGGCCTGCACGAGCGCGTCACGGGCTACGCCCGCTGGGAGCGCGAGCAGGGGCTCTCGGCGCGCAGCCTGCTCGGGCTCGCCGGCGCGAACGAGCAGCTGGTGGCCGGTGTGGAGAGCGACTGGCTGGCGCACACCGAGCTCTTCTCCGAATACCGCATGCGCGGCGCGTTCGACGGCCGTGCATTCGAGGCGGCGTCCGGCGTGCGCGGGCGCTACGAGCTCGTCGAAGGGCTGATCATCGTGCCCGCGTTCGAGTACGTCGACGCGCTCGACGGTGCCGGCGAGGACGCGCTCGCGCTGTCGATCGGAATCAGCGACGTGCGCGGCGTGCGCCGGCGCGTCACGGGCCAGGCGGAGTTCAGGGACGCCGACTCGGCGCGCTACTTCGGCCTGCGCGCGAGCCTTGCCGAGCGGCTCACGCGCGACTGGACGGGCCTCGTGCGCGAGGAGTTCACGCAGAGCCGGCCGCGTACCGGGGAGCACACCACGCGCCAGCGCCTGAGCTTCGGGCTCGCGCGCCGACCGAAGCACGACAACGCGCACCACCTGCTGATGCTGGCCGAATGGAAGCGCGACCGCGGCGAGATCGCGGGCGACGACGAGGATCGGTACGTGCTGTCGGCGCACTCGAACGTGCGGCCTTCCGCGCGCTGGACGCTGTCGAACCGCGTCGCCGCGAAGCTCGTGCGCACCGACTTCGGCGATCGCGTCGCCACCGGCCGGGCAGCGCTCGTGGACGCGCGGCTGAGCATCGACCTGGCGCGCCGCTGGGAGATCGACCTGCTCGCGGGCGCGCTCGCCACGGGCGTGGGCGCGGACGGCTTCGACGCCGGGGATTGGGCGGTGGACTGGGCGGCGGGCGCGGGCCTCGCCTGGCTCGCCGAGCGGAACCTGCGGCTCACGCTCGGGTGGAACGTCGCGGGCTTCAGCGACGCCGACCTGGACGCGGACGGGCTGCTGCGCCAGGGCCTGCGCGCGGGGCTCGAATTCAAGTTCGACGAGGAACTCTTCCGATGGCTCGAACGATGATGCGCCCGCTCGCCGCGCGGCTGGCGATGGTGCTGGCCCCGACGCTCGTGCTGGGTTGCGCCACCACCGAGGAGCTGTACGCCGAGTACGACGCGACCCTGTGCCCGGTGTTCGCCGAGACCGCGCCGACGATGCCCGGACGCATCCGCTACCTCGGTCGGGCCTCCGGCGAGGAGGTGCGCTGGCCGCCGTCGATCTACTTCGGCTACGACAGCGACGAGCTCGATCGCTGGGCCCTGGCCGAGCTCGAGGCGGCGGCCGAGCTGCTGAACCGCCACCCGCGCCTGAACGTCATGCTGACGGGCTACACCAGCCGGCTCGGGTCGGCCGCGTACAACGCGCAGCTGGCCTCGCGCCGCGTGTCGCGCGTCATCGACCGGCTGGACGCGGCGGGCATCGCGCGCTCGCGCCTGCTGCCGCTGCCCATCGGCATGGGGCTGCCGGAGTTCACCCGCGACTCGCGCGTCGCGAACGCCGTGAACCGGCGCGTGGGCCTCACGCTGCTGGACCGCTCCGGTCGGCCCATCGCGGCGGCCTACGGCGAGGCGGCGCTCGCCACGGGCGCGCGCCGCGTCGGTCCGGACTGGCCGCCGAACGAGGTGGAGATCAATGTGCCGCCGCGCACGGGCACCGCCCTGCCGCCGCCGGTGCGCACGCCGCTGGCACCGCTGCTCGGTCCGGTCGATCCGTGGGCGACGGGCGGCGCGGGCACGATCGGCGGGCCCGAGTCCAGCCGGGAGGTCGACGACGGCCCGCGTGTCGGTGCGCGGAACGGTGCGGGCGGCGATGTGCGCTGACGCGCATCGATCGCGCCGCGGACGGGGCGCCGACAAGGGCAACCGGTCCGCGCTCCGAGCAGCGCTTGCCGCCACGCTCGGCATGCTCGCGGGCGTCGCGCTGGCGGCGACGCCCGCGGGCACCTTCATACGAAACCAGGCCTCGGCGAGCTTTCTCGCCGCGAACGGCGAGCGCGTGACCGTCACCTCGAACCTCGTCGAAACGCGCGTGGAGCGCGTCGCGGGGCTGGCCCTGACCGCGAACCGCGCGCAGCGCGCCGCGCCGGGCGCGACGGTGGAGCTGCCGCACACGGTGCGGAACCTCGGTAACGGCGACGATGCGTTCGCGCTCGCGGCGGAGAACCTGCCGGGCGACAACATCGATCTGGAGCAGCTCGAGATCCACGCCGACGCGAACGGCGATGGCCTCGCCGACGCGGGCGGACCCATCGGCGTCACGCCGACGCTGGTGGCGGGCGCAAGCTTCGACATCGTCGTGCGCACCCGCGTGCCGGCGGCCGCGACGGACGGCTCCATCGCGCGGGTGGAGCTCGTGGCGGTCAGCGAGCTGGACGGTGCGATCGGTGCGAGGAACGAGGACGCGCTCACCGTCGGCTCCGGCGCTGCGGTCACGGTGACCAAGCGATTGTCGGCCCGCGCCGGGGCCGCGCCCTCAGGTCCGTACAGCGTCACCCTGTCCTGGGTAAACGAGGGCGACGGCGTCGCGGGGGATCTCGTGCTTCTCGATGCGCTGCCGCCGGGCATGAGCTACGTGCCCGGCAGCGGCCGCTGGAGCGGTGGCGGCACGCCCACGGACGCGAACCCGGACGACGTGCACGCGGGCGCCGTCGCGTCGCTGCGCTGGTGCGCCTACGACCCTAGCTGCACGGGACTGCCCGAGGCGAACGTCGACGCGGACGCCGATTCCACGAACCAGGTGACCGCGATCGTCGACTACGTGCCGCCGGGCGGCACGGGCACGATCTCGTTCGACGTCACGATCGCCGACGGTTCGACGCCGGGGCCGCTCGTGAACGTGGCCGAGTTCGAGCACGACGTGGCCATCGCCACCGTCGCGCGAGCGCGCACGAACCCGGTGAGCTTCACGGTGCTGGGCACGCCGGGCGTCGTGGCCAACGGCTCGGCCACGAGCTCCGTGCAGTCCACCGCCGAGCCCGTCACGCGCGGCTCCGCGGTGGCAGGTGCCGCGGTGCTCTTCGACAACCACGTGTGGAACGTCGGCGACGCGGTGGACACCTTCGACATCGAGGTCGACGCCGCGAACGCCACGTTCCCGTCCGGCACGCAGTGGCGATTGCTGCGCGGCGACGCGGCCACGCCGCTGCTGGACACCGACGGCAACGGGCGCGTGGACACCGGCCCGATCGACCCCGGCGAGATGTCGCTCGTGGTGCTGGAGCTGCGCCTGCCGATCGACGCGGCGGGCGACAACGACGGCGCCGGCTTCGAGATAGCGAAGACCGCGCGCTCGGCCAGGGACGCCGCGGTGTTCGATGCGGTGCTCGATCGGCTCGATGCCATCGTGCCCGCCGGCGTGGACCTGACGAACGGGGCGCCCGCGGGCGAGTCGGGCGCGGCCGGCGAGGGCGTCGGGCCCGAGGCCGAGGCCGTCACCGTGGCGAGTCCGGACGCGGCGGGAGAAGCGCGATTCTCGCTGCACGTCACGCACGTGGCGGGGCCGGGTGCAGCCTATGCGCTCGACGCCTTCGCCGCACCCACGGGCGGCCCGGACGATGGTGCGGGCACCAGCCTGCCGCTACCGCTGCCCGAAGGCTGGACGGTCCGCTTCGAGGACCCGGATACCGGCACCGTGTTGTCGACCACTCGCGTGCTCGCCTCCGGTCAAAGCGTCGCCGTCACGGCCGTCGTCACGGTGCCCGACGGAGCCCCGAGCGGCACGGCCCCGGTGTACTTCCGGGCCACGTCCGCGAACGGCGCGATCGTCGACTGGAAGCACGATGCCGTGAGCATCGGGGTCATCGCCGCGCTGGAGCTTTCGCCCGACCGCGGCGGGCAGGTCGAGCCCGGCGGCAGCATCGTCTACGCGCACCGGCTCGCGAGCGCGGCCAACGTGACCATCGACGATATCGTGCTGACCTACGCGAACGCCGGCGCGAACTGGAGCACCGAGCTGTGGCTGGACGCGAACGGCGACGCAGCGCTCGATCCCGACGACACGCTCGTCACCGGAGCGCTGAGTCTGGCTCCCGGCGAGGAGCGAATGCTGCTCGTTCGCGTGAGCGCCGATGCATCCGTACCGATCGGCACCGCGAACGTGACCACCGTGGAAGCGCGATGGAACGCCGGCAACGACGCGCTCTCCGTGCAGGACCGCACCGTGGCGTCGCTGACGAACGTCGTGATACGCAAGCTGCAGGCGCCGGACACGGGGTGCGACGGTGCGCCCGATGCGGGTTCGTCCTTCGCCGAAGCGCCGATCGAGGTGGCGCCGGGGAACAACTGCGTGGTGTATCGCATGGAGGCGACGAACGCGGGTGCGGAGACCTCCTACAACGTGGCGATCCTGGATGCGACGCCGCCGTGGACGGAGTATCACTCGGGAGCGACCTGCTCGCGCACGCCGTGCACGCTGAACGCGCCGTCGCCGGGCGCGACGGGGGCGGTCAGCGCCGTCACCGACGAGCTGGCGCCCGGGGCGAGCTACGCGTTGGAGTTCGTGGTGCGGGTGCGTTGAGGGTGAAGGGCGGGGTTCTACTTGCCGCGTTTGCCGGCGCGGGCGTGCACGTTCATGTGTCGGTCGTGATCGTGGCGCTGTACTTCTGCCTCAGGAACCCTCCACTGGTCGCGGTAGGGGGAGCGCTGCCGCTCGCGCTCCGTGTGGCGCTGCACGAGATCCTGGTGACCTGGGACGGGGTGTTCGTTCAGGCGGTGCCGCTTGTAGTCGTCGCGATTGACTTCTACCTGGCTCGCGGAACGCTCTCCATGCCGCGGTACGGCGCGAACGAGCACGACATCGTCTCGAGACCTGGCTCTTGCTGGTGGGGCTGAACGCTGCCCTCATCCTGGCCAATCCCCTCCCGACCGACGGACTGGACGGCGACGCGCCGTGGCGCATGAATCCGTTGCGCGCCGGGCGGACCATGTGGTTCGGGTGGAGACAAGGGCGACGACGCCGGCGGTAGCTACGAAATTGCGTACTGGGCTTCCGCGGAGGCGTCCGACGACGGAACCTATCAACAGGTACCGCCGTCAGCTCGGAGGACGGGGGTAGCAGGCGCCGGTCGCACGATCCACATCGTGGCCGCAGACGGTGTGGTCAATCGGGATGTGGGATTCCGAGATGCTCGCGTATCTCCCGTGGTATCAACCTCGTCTGCGCGTCGCGCGTGCACCTCGCTTGCATTTGCGCGATACGCGGCCAAGGATCCCAGGAGTTCCGCATGACGTTCGCGTACTCGACGAAGACGATTGACGAGATCGCTACCATCCTCTCCAGCGCGATATGAGTGACCCGGTCGGGACCGGCACCAAACGAGTTGAACCGAACCTCGGCCGTCCAGACAGGCATGTTCTCGAGGTCGCTGTAGTCCTCCATCATCCCTGCGGGCAAGCGTACGGAATGACCCTCGGGGAAGGCCCCAAAGCCTGAGGCGATTCCGGCCACAACGAACAGCATCTCGCTTTCATTCGACATCGAGTACTCGAAGAACTCGAGTAGCGCGACATGCGGCTGCTCCAGGCCGAATGCCCGATCGACGGTAGCTGCTGCGTTGCGCACGGCGACGAACCGTCCGAGTTCAGGGCTGGGTGACATGGGCGTTCGTGACCTCGCCGGTTTCAAGGTTTCGGTACACCCTAAAGTAAAGCGTGCCGACGGAAACGGTTGTTTCGGTTTGTGCCGATCCGGTGAACTGCGCCTTCCTGGCGGCTTCCGCGCCAAGCGCAGCTACCTGGTTGTCGGAGTAGACGGCTGGGTCGTAGACCGTCTTTTGATACACCTCGGCGGCATACTCGCCGGGTACGGGGTTCATTGCACGGTCAAGCTTCGGCACTCGATATCGGATGTGCTCTACGCCCGGAGCGACCTGTCTACGCCCTTCGATCCTGATGCCGAGCTGCAGAGCCGTCTGCTCGAATGCTGGAAGGCTATGCGCGCCGATAATTCGTCGCTTGTTGCCCAATACGTGAGTCTGCGTGTTGTGCGCGAGTAGCCATGCCGGATCAGTCCCGCGACCAACATTTCGACTCGGCATCCCGAGCGCCACCCAGTCGACCAGGCTGTCTATCTCCCCGCCGTTCGCCCGGTAGTCCTCGTACTCGCGCCTCAGCCAGTCGTCGAGTGGGGTGCGGTGATCGCGCACGGCGCTGCTCGTGACCGTGGAGAACTCGACGCTATCGCGCGCCCTCTCGTACGTCTCCGCATCGATGTCCGCGCCGCACCAGTCCCTCGACAGGTACTCGACCTGCGCCACGTAGAGCCGTTGGGCGAGCTCCCGAACGTCTTCGATGCCTGGCTCCCAGCCCCAGGGCGTGTGCGTGGCGTAGTTCGGGTCGAACCGCAGGATCTCGTCGTACAGGGCACGGTACTCGACTCCGAGATCAACCCCGTACAGGATGCGTTCCGTCAGGCCACCGATGGCGTTGTCCACGAAGTAGACGAGCAGCAGCGCGCCCGCCACGGCGTCGCCTACCGGGATCGGCCCATCCACCGCGCTGAGGATTCCGGCCTTGACCAGTTCGCGGTACAGGGCCGACCCGGGCGGAGGCAGCTCGAAGAGACCCAGCGGATCGATCGCACCGACGGGGTTTGCGCCGACGTAGGCGTAGCCGTTCACCCCTCCCGCCAACCCGATCGGGTCCGATGTCAGGTACCGCCCCGTCGCCGGGTCGTAGTCGCGCAAGTAGTTGTAGTGCGTGCCCGTCTCCGCGTCCGCGTACTGGCCCGGCAGCCGCAGGTTCAGCACGGCGTCCTCGCGCACGAGCGTCGCCTCGCCGAACGGCGCGTACTCGGCCTCCCAGACCACCTCGCCGGATTCGTCCGTCATCAGCCGCGGCGTGCCGAGGTGATCGCCGTGGATGGCGTACTGCGCGCGCCCCTCGAGCTTCGCCACCGCGCGGTGGCTGTCCAGGTACACGTACTGCGCGACGATCTCGCCCGCCTCGTCGGCCTCGGCGACCAGGGTGGTTCCGTCGTAGAGGAAGTACGTGATCGTCGGCCGCTTGCCCGGCCCCGAGTGCACGACCTTCCTCACCCGCTCGCCGAACGCGTTGTAGGCGTAGGTGGCGACGAGCTTGCCGTCGCGCCAGGCTTCCACCGGGCGGCGGTTCGCGTCGTAGCGCCAACTGAGCGTCCCGGAGGTGAGCGGCGCACCGGCGGCGTCGTAGCGGTAGTCGGTGGTGAGCCCCGAGACGGTGTCGACGCTCTGCAGCAGCCGGTTCCCTTCGCCCGCCGGCGGATAGGTGTGCAGCGTCGCCGCCGTCGTCCCTTTCGCGTCGCGCCGGACGCTTGCCGTTCGGTTGCCGAGCGCGTCGTACGAGTAGCCGAGCCGACCGTCGGGGCCTGTTGCCGAGACGAGCCGTCCGCCGACATACCCGTAGCGGTGCGCCGCTGCGTTGTCGTCGATACCGACGATGCGCCCGGCCGCGTCGAACTCGTAGTCGAGCCGCAGCGCCTGGCCGACCTCGAGCCCGACGAGCTCGCCCGTCGCGGCGAAGCGCTGCTCGGTGCGCACGCCCGTGCCCGAGATCCAGCCCGCACGTCCGTCCCGGGCATCGAGATCGATCTCGCCGACGACGGTCTCGTCCGCCATGCCCCACCAGCGCCCGCGCGTGATCGCGCGCAGCGCGGCGCGATCCGGTCCGCTGTCGTGGTAGTGATAAGTGAGCTTCTGTCCGTCCGGCAGGCGCTTGCTCGCGAGCCGCCCACGGGCGTCGTAGGTGTGGCGCGTCTCGAACGCGTGGCCGTCGAGGCTGCGCTCGTGCCGGATGAGCCGGCCGTCCGCGTCGTACGCGAAGCGCTCGGTGGTGGTCGGGCTCGCAGCCTCGACGAGCAGACCGTGCGCCCCTGGCTCGTCCGCCGCGCCGTGGCGCCAGGTCGTGGTGCCGTCGGGGCCGGTGCGCTCGACGGGACGGTTCGCCGCGTCGAAGCGGGTGTCCACGGTGCGCCCGTCCGCGAGGATCGTGCGCACGCGGTTGCCGGCCGCATCGACGAAGTGGCGCACCGTGCCCGTGTCCGGGGAGTCGAGCAGCACGATCCGGCCGAAGTCGTCGGCGGGGTAGCGCGTGATGTTGCCCCGCGCATCGGTCAGCGCCACGTCGCGCCCGGCCGCGTCGTGCTCGATCGCGGTGCTCGAGCCGTCCGGTGCGGTGAACGTGGTGAGCCGCGCGAGCAGGTCGATGTCGCTGCCCGCGGCGATGCCGGTGTCGGGGTTCGTCAGCCGCCGGAAGAGCCCGTTCGCGCCGGGCTCGTGGGCAAGGGTCACCGGCGCCTTCGCCGAGCCGTCGGCGGCACGCCCTCGCTCGACCGATCGGATCAGCCGCCCGTGGGCATCGAACAGGTACTCCATGCTTCGAAGCATCGAGCCGTCGATGCCGAGCCGGGAGCGGCCGACGACGCGGCTCTCCGTGTCGTGCACCAGTGCATCGACCCGGCCGAGATCGTCGGTGACCGAGGCGACGCGCCCGGCGGCGTCGTGCTCGATCGTCGTGCGCCGCCCGTCCGGATCGACGATTCCGACGAGCCTGCTTTCGGGATCATGCTCGTAGCGCACGACGTTCTCGCCGCGCCGGACGGCGGTGACGTTGCCGTCGGCGTCGCGCTCCAGGGCGAGCGGCGTGCGCGTGCCGATCCGAAGCTCGGCGGGGCGCCCGGAGCCATCGAAGCGGGTCACGCGCAGGGCGGGGCTCGCCGGCGGCACGAGGGCGACCAGACGGTTCGCCTCGTCCCATTCCAGGCGCGTGCGATCGTCGACGTCCTCACGCGGACCGTCGATCGCGATCAGGCGCCCGGAGGCATCGTGCTCGAAGCGCACGGTGCGCTCGATCGCATCGAAGCCCGTCGGTGCGCCGGTCGCGTCGAAGGTCGGCGTGCGTCCGCGCTCGATGATCGCCTTGGTCAGCCCGTCCGGACCGCGCACGGTCTCGGTGACGTGCTCGGCGGACGGATCGACGCTCGGGCGCGCGACGAGCCGGGGGCGCAGGTCGCCGGGCGCGTTGCCCGGTGCGCCAGTGTCCGCATCGTCCGGCACGACGTACTCGCGCCGCTCGACGAGTCGTTCGACAGGCGTGCCGTCGGTGGCCGTGCGCGTTTCCGCGAGCGACAGGAGCCGGTCCGCGGCATCATGGCTGCGCCGGCGCACGGCGACGACGTTGCCGAGCTCGTCGAGCACCGTCGTCGAAACCAGCCGCGCCCCGTCGTACGCGTAGCGCCGCCCGGTCGGCGGACAGCTCCGGCAGCCCGGACCGTCCGCGGTCAGCAGCAGCGATGCCCCGCTCGGTACGTGGCGTGTATACGAATATACGGACGCGGCCCCGGCGCTGTTCGTCACCGTCGTCGTGCCGATCTCCCCGTCCGCGACGTCCGGTCCGTAGTCCAGCGTCACGCGCTCCACTCCGTCCGCGTGCTCGGACGAGATCGCCCGTCCCGCCGCGTCGTAGCGCCATGTCGCGAACCGCGTCCCCGTGCGCTCGGTCAGCCCCGTCAGGTGGTTCGGCCAGTAGGGGGCTTCGTAGTGGTAGCGCCGGGCGGTGCCGTCCGGGTAGCGCGCCCCGGTCAGGTTCAGCCGTGCGTCGTAGGCGAACTGGACACGCTTGCCGTCCGGCAGCACGAGCGCGGACAGGTGTCCGGGCGGCAGCTGCGCGTCTCCGCCCCGGTAGATCGGGACGCCGCGCCCGCCCGGCACCCACTCGAAGCGGAGCCGCCGGCCGGTCTCGTCGGTGACGGACGCCAGGCCTGCCGGGGTGTAGCGCAGGGTGAGCCGGCGGTGTCCGGGCCACTCGATGCGCCACAGCCACTGGCCGCGGAAGTAGAGCGTGCGGCCATCGGGCAGGTGCCACTCGTGGCCCACGGGCATGTCGACCAGATACCCGTCGGAGTCGAGCGCGGGAACAAAGCGCCTCCCGTCGGCCGCGAATGGAATGTGCCGTCCAGAGCTCTCGACGATCTGCCGACCGCCGTCCTCGGTGGCGTAGAGCGAGACGGCGAAGCTGTGGCGCCAGCCGTGGCCGAGGCCGATGTCGGCATCGCTCGCGGCGCTCGAGTAGGTACGGCGGAAGCCGAGCGGCGCGCCGTCGAGCTCGAGATCGGTCTCGGCTTGCGTCTTGGTGCCGGTGACGAGGCTGACGGGGTTGCCGAGGCGCACGCTCGGCAGGGAGGCGGACACGGGGCGGAGCCGATGTCGGTGGGATTGGTGCCGGCAGCGCAGGCGTCGGTCTGCTCGGTGACGTTCAGGCAGTCCTGGGCCGTGGCGACGGGGACGATCGCCCACGAGAACAAGGCAACCAACAGCACGGAAGTTCGGCGAAGGGCCACGGGCGCGTCCTTGTGCGGCATCGTCGAGTCGGGCGGCGGAAGACGCCGCGCTCGATCCGATCGGTGCCGCAGCTTCGCGGGGCCGGCTCGGGCGGTCCGGGCACGCCCGTCAGTTCGTGGGGCAGCGCGAGATGATCGTCGCGGATGCGTGCGTCAGTACGCGTTCCGAATGACTCGGCCTCCCGCCTCGCCGTGATCCTTGGCATGCCGCGTGTAGCGCTTGTGGAGGCGGCGAAGGTCGTCCAGGCGTCCGGTGATGTAGGACGGCTCGGAGAGCTTGAGCTCGTTGGCGGGCTGCGGCTGCGCCTTGCCGGAGAGCCAACGCGAGACCGTCGCCTTGGAGACGTCCGCGACGTTGGCGATGTCGGTGCCACGCAGGCCTCCAACCCGCTCGATGTCCCGGATGTGGCGAACGATCGCGTTCATGCGACATCTCGTCTGGCGAGCGACGCCGGATCGACTCCGTGCTGTTCTGACGTGGCCTGCAGGGCCTCGGGCCCCCTCGTCCGATCGGCGAGCCTCGCCGCACCGGCGACGGGCCCGTTCACGAAGTGCTCGGCCGGCACGATCCCGGCGCCGTCCGCCTGGAACGCGTCGCCGAGCACCCGCTGGAACGGCCAGTCGCCGCTCGCCCGCAACCCCACGAGCTTGTGCTGCCTGCCGTCGCACGGACGCGGGAAGTGAGCGATGGGCTGGCGCAGGGTCCGCGAATCGGGAAACGCGACGACGTTGTCGGACATGGACGGTCTCCAGAATGCGCATCGGTTTCAAGGTATTTTTCGTTATAAACCGATACGCAACCGAGAGCGACCGCGCTGGACGCCAACAGCTTCACCCCCGGGAACGCGACCCCGGGGGTCGCGCCGCGCTGGCACGAGTCCCCGGTACGAGTCTGCGCTACAGCCCCAGGGCGGACGGCTCGACTCGTCCGCGTTCGAGCCGCCTTCGTCCCGCGCTACACCGAATACGCGTTCATCGTCCGCAGCTCGTAGCTCGCCACGGCCTCTCCATTCCCGTTCTCGATCGCCACGTGCCACCGCACCTCGCCGTAGTTCGCGGTACGCCGCGTGCGCCGCTTCACCGTCAGGGACACTGCAATACTGTCCCCCGCCGCGACGGGCTTCGAGAACACGAGCCCTTCCAGCCCGGTGTTCGCCAGCACCGGACCCGGGTCCGGGTCCACGAACAGTCCCGCCGCGAACGCCAGCAGCAGGTACCCGTGCGCCACGCGCCCCTCGAAGAACGGGCTGGCCGCCGCGGCGGCCTCGTCCATGTGCGCGTAGAAGGTATCCCCAGTGAAGTGCGCGAAGTGCTCGATGTCGTCGAGCGTCACGGTGCGCGGGCCCGCGCGCCAAGTCTCGCCGAGCCGAAGCTCGTCGAAGGTGCGGCGGAACGGGTGCGTGCCCGTCTCGTGCGCGGGAGCCCCCGGCAGCCATGTGTCGCCGATGGCGGACACCATGCGCGGGCTGCCCTGCACGGCGGTGCGCTGCAGGTAGTGCATGACGCCGCGCACGCCGCCGAGCTCTTCCGATCCGCCCGCGCGACCCGGACCGCCGTGGATCATGTGCGGCAGGGGCGAGCCGTGACCCGTCGCCTCGCCCATCGAGTCCCGATCGTTCACGTACAGCCGGCCGTGCCACGGCGCGATCCCGTGCGCGACCGCGCGCGCGACGTCGCTGTCGTGCGTGATGATCGAGGCCACGAGGCTGCCGCCGCCGCGGTTCAGCAGCGCGCAGGCGTGCTCGATGTCCCGGTACGGCATGACGGTGGCCACGGGACCGAAGGCCTCGAGCGCGTGCACGCTGGATGCGCCGTCGGGGTCCCGGCAGCGCAGCAGCACGGGCGACAGGAACGCGCCGGCGCTCGCGTCCGCACCGTGCACCTGCGGCGCGGCATCGCCGAAGGCCACGTCGGCCTCGGTGCGCAGCGTGGCCACGCGCTCCAGGACGTCCGCGAGTCGGCTACGTGAAACGAGGGCACCCATCTGCGTGGCCTCGAGCGCGGGGTCGCCGATGCGCACGTCGGCCAGCCGTGCCGTCAGCGCCTCGGTCAGCGCGTCCAGCGTCGCCGCGGGTGCCACGATGCGCCGGATGGCCGTGCATTTCTGCCCGGCCTTCGCGGTCATCTCGCGCACGACCTCGTCGAGGAACAGCTCGAACTCGGGCGTGCCCGGCACCGCATCGGGACCCAGCAAGGAAGCGTTCAGGCTGTCCTGCTCGGCGATGAAGGGCACCGAGCGCGCCAGCAGATTCCGGGTGGAGCGCAGCGCGAGCGCCGTGTCCGCGCTGCCCGTGAAGCTCACGACGTCCTGCGCGTCCAGCCGCTCCAGGAGATCCCCGGTGCCGCCGACGATCAGCTGCACGGCGCCCGGTGGCAGGAGCCCGGACTCGACGATGTGCCGAAAGCAGGTCGTCGCCACGTGCGCGGTCGCGGTCGCGGGCTTCGTGATGACCGGCACGCCCGCGAGTATCGCGGGCGCGAGCTTCTCGAGCATGCCCCACACGGGGAAGTTGAACGCGTTGATGTGCACGGCAGCGCCGTGCTTCGGTACCGCCACGTGCTGACCGACGAAGGTGCCGTTCCGGGACAACGCCTCCGCGTCGCCGTCCAGCAGCACCTGCCCGTCGGGCAGCTCGCGGCGGCCCTTCGAGGCGTACACGAAAAGCGTGCCGATGCCGCCGTCGACATCGATGCGCGCATCGCTCAGCGTGGCACCCATGGTGTGCGACAGCGCGTAGAGCTCTTCGCGGTGGCCCTGCAGGTGCGTCGCCAAGGCCTTCAGCAGTCGCGCGCGGTCGTGGAAGCCGAGCGCGCGCAGGGCCGGGCCGCCCACGTCGCGCGCGTGGGCGAGCGTGCGGGCGGCGTCGGGCGCATCGGCGGCGATGACGGCGACGGTGGAGCCGTCGATCGCGGACGGGATAGGGCGCGGTGGGCCCGCCGAGGGCAACCAGCGCCCGGAGACGTGACTCGTCAGCTCGAGCATGGCCCGACCTTCACATCACCGGAACAGCAGTACCGGCACCTTGCAGGCGACGATCATCGACGTGG
>CAWHXF010000007.1:0-28663 GCA_963833195.1 uncultured Gammaproteobacteria bacterium
CTACGAGCCCGGCCGGGAAGACTACGTCACGCTGATCGCCAACTACGTCCCCCTGCAGGATGCCTACGGCGGCCCGAACTACTTCACGATCGATCAGAGCGCGGTCTACGACATCCACGTCGACAACGACGCCGACGTGGTGGAGGACCTGACCTTCCGCTTCACGTTCGACAACGCGATCGGCGACGACGGCGAGGGCATCAAGCTCGACATCGGCGGCAAGATGGTCGCCATTCCGGTCAAGGCGGTCGGCGCGCTCATGGGCGCCGGCGTCGATGCCGCGAACTTCTCCGAGACGTACGCCGTGTCCACGGTGGCGGGCGATCGCCGCTCGGGCGACGTCGAGCGCGTCCGACGGCAGTCAGTGCGGACACGAGCTTCGCCAAGCCCTTCGACAACGTCGGCACCAAGACCATCGCGGACTACGACGCCTACGTGGCGAGCGTGTCGAACACCGGCAGCGGCTATAACGAGGTGACCTTCGCGGGCTGCCCGATGGGTGCGCAGGACGGCCGCGTGTTCGTCGGGCAAGGAAGGATCCGTTCGCCATCGCGCTGGGCGAGATCTTCGACCTGGTGAACCTGAACCCGCTCGGCGAGGAACAGGACGACGCGGCGGACGACCTGGCGGACAAGAACGTCACGGCGCTTGCGCATCGAGGTGCATCGGGACTGCCTGACGGGCGCCGGCAACGGCGTCATCGGCGCCTGGACGACCGCGAGCCGTGCCGCAGGCGACGATCTACGACCCGACGCCGAGCGTTCGAGAGCCCCGGCAGTGAGCGGGCGGCGCGTACGTGCAGCTGTCCCGGCTCGGCAACCCGCTCGTCAATGAAGTCGTCATCGGGCTGCCCGACAAGGACCGCTTCAACGCGAGCGAGCCGATGGATGATGCGCAGTTCGCGAGCTACGTGACCAACCCCACGTTGCCGGCCATCCTGGATCATGCGTGTTCCGCGACGCCGTCGGCGCTCCCGACAACATCGCGCCGAACAACTTCCCGCGCGGCGACCTGGTCGCCGCGTTCCTGACGGGCGTGGAGGGCGTGACGCAGATGCAGCGGCGGACGCGCCGAGCTGCAGCCGTCCGAGATGCTCCGGCTGAACACCGGCATCCCGGCGACCGCGGCGGCCGACCGCAGCAACCGCTCGGCGTGGCCGCCGGCGATCTCGCGGGCTTCCCGAACGGGCGACGTCCGGGCGACGACGTCACCGACATCGCGTTGCGCGCGGTCATGGGCGCGTTCTGCCACGACCTGCCGATCGGCGCGGACGGCGCGGACCGGCCAACCTGGCCTGTGCGGCTGACGGCCGACCCCGCCGCGGTGCGCACCGGTCGGTACCGCCCCGTTCACCGACGGCGTGCCGCAGAGCGCGGACATGTTCACCACCGCGTTCCCCTACCTCGTCTCGCCCCTGCCGGGCGCGGGGGACAGTGATGGGGTTCGGGATGAGGCCCGTGCGCACCACGACTGCGCTGCTGTTGCTGGCGGTGCTCGCGGTCGGCTGCGACTCGAGCGACGATGGCGACGGCGTGCCGAGCACGAGTCCCGGCGGTCTCGAACCGCCCGTACCGACGGCAACTACCCTTCAGGCGGTCCTGGAGCACGGCCCGACCGACGAGCCGCTCGCGCTCGACGCGGCGGCGCTGTCCGGGGATCTGGAGTCCTTGCTAGGCGGTCCGTCGGACGAGCCGGTCGACGTGACCGAGGGCGAGGACATCGACACGGTCGTCGGCAACCGTAGACGCGTCGCGAACTGAGCATCGCGCCGCGGGTCGGGGTCCAGCGCTCCCGACTCGCGGCGAATCGCGGCGGTTCAGGCCGCGTCGAAGTCCAGCGTCAGGGCGCCCCCCACGGGGCGGGCCTGGCACGCGAGCGTGAAGCCGGCCTCGGTCTCCCAGGCCTGCAACGAGTAGTTCGCATCCATGCGCGCATCCCCCTCGACGGTGCGGCACCGACAGGTGCAGCACATGCCGCCGGCGCACGAGTAGGGCAGCTCCAGCCCCTGTCGCCGCGCCGCCGCCAGCACCGTCTCGTTGGCGGCGTCCACGCGGATCTGCCGCCGGCCGCCGTCGACGACGATGTCGACGAGCGCGCCTTCCTGCGAGTCCGGCGCTTGACCGCGCACCGGGCGCGCGACCGTGCCCGTCGCCAGGAAGAGCTCACGGTGCACGCGCTCGGGCGCGATTAGACGAGCGTGACCCGCGCGTCCGGATCGCGCGCGAGCAACGTCGACGCGATGGACAGGCACGGGGTGATGCCCGACCCCGCCGCCACGAGCAAGGCATTGCCGATCTCGCCGGGCGCGGCCGTGAAGCGGCCCTGCGGCGACATGACGGCAAGCTTGTTCCCCGACTTGCAGTTCCTGCGCGTGCGTGGAGAACGCGCCGCCCGCCACGCGCTTGATGCCGACCTCGAAGTCGTGCGGATCGTCGGCCACGCTCGCCGAGCAGATGGAGTACGAACGCCGCACGTCTTCCCCACCGACGCGCGCGCGCAGCGTGACGTACTGACCCGGCGAGAAGCGGAACGTCTCGCGCAGGGTTTCCGGGCGCGGCGAACCGCACGGCCACGGCGTCGTCCGTCAGCCGGCGCACGCCGGCGACGCGAAGCTCGTGAAAGCGTGGCAGCGCTCACAGCGGCTTGAAGTGATCGAAGGGCTCGAGGCACTCCAGGCAGCGGTGGTGCGCCTTGCAGGCGGTGGAGCCGAATTCGGACAACAGCTCGGTGCGGGACGAGCCGCAGCGCGGGCACGCCGGCTCGGTGCGCGAGAAGAAGGTGACGGTGGCCGGCCCCCGCGTTCCGGGCGGCGCCCCGCCCGGCTGCGCCGCGCAGGCGGGCGGCGCGATGCCGAACGCGCGCAGCTTCGCGCGCCCGTCGGCGGTGATGCGGTCCGTCGTCCAGGCAGGGTGCAGCACGCGCTCCACGCGAGGCTCGAAGCCCGCCTCGGCCAGCGCCTCGCCGACCATGCGCTCGATCTCGGCCACGGCGGGACACCCCGAGTAGGTCGGCGTGACCTCGGCCGTGGCGACCCAGCCGCCGCTCGCGCGCTCGACGCTCACGTCGACGAGGGATGCCGAGATCCTCGACCGTCACGCACGGTACCTCGGGGTCCGGCACGAGAACAGACAGCCGCGTCCCAGGCGCGCGCGCGCGCCACCTCGCGCGCCCGGGCGACGTCGAGGCTGACGACCTTCGCACCGGACGCGTTCGTCGACGCGCTCACCACTTCGCCCGGGGTAGCTGCGCGGCAGGTGCTGCAGCGTCGCGAGCAGGTGCCCGAACGCTTCGGAATGGCTGCCCGCCCGGCCGCGTGCCGGACGGGCATCGTCGAGCGCCGAGCCTCGGCGGATCGCCGAGCGCGGCGTCGTTCCACACCGTTGCCAGCGTCGCCTCCATGTCGGCTCGCACCGCGTGCGGATCGGGCAGGGCGCCCGCGTCGATGCAGCGCGCAAGCGGCTCGCTCACGTGGAAGAGCTCGGCCACGTCGGGCCACAGCGCACCGACGGCCGCGCGCGTGCGGCGCGCGCTCTCGTCGGTGCCGTCGCCCAGGCGAATGACCCACTCGCCCGCGTGGCGCACGTGGTAGCGGAGCTCCTTCGCGGCCTTCGCGGCGTGCCCACGACGCGCTGCCGTCGGTGCTGTCCTGCGCGCGGTCCCACCAGGGCGCCATGGTCAGGCGAAACAGCTGACGCACCGTCGTCAGCGCGAAGTCGCCGTTCGGCCGCTCCACCGGCGGGCGGTGCCGGTACTCGCGCTCGCGCCTCGATACGCGAAGTCGTCCTCGTCGCGTCCGAGCCCTTCCAGCTCGCCGGCACGCGTGTACAGCGCACGCGCGTGACCGAGCAGGTCCAGGCCCATGTTCGGCAGCGAGAGATCCTCCTCGAGCATGGGTGCCCGGCCCACCCACTCGGACAGCCGGTGGCCGAGCACGAGCGCGTCGTCGCCGAGCGCGAGCAGACACGTTGCGAGGTCGCCGTCCGCCGCGCTCATCAGATGAACTCCACGCCATTGGGCAGGGTGTAGAAGCTCGGGTGACGGTAGACCTTGTCGCCCGCGGGCTCGAAGTCCTCGGCCGCGAGGTCGGGGTCCGAGGCGACGATGTCGGCCGAGCGCACGACCCGCACCGAGGTGCCTTCCTCGCGGCGGGTGTAGACGTCTCGCGCCGCCTGCACGGCGAGCGTCTCGTCGGCCGCGTGCAGGCTGCCGACGTGCTTGTGCGCAAGCCCCGTGCGCGGCCGGATGAAGACCTCCCACAGCGGCGTCAGGGACGGCGTCATGCCGCCTTGGCCGCGCGCAGCGTCCGCTTCGCCGCGTGCGCGTTGGCGGCCGCGCGCACCCATGCGCCGTCGTCCCACGCGGCGTTCCGCGCCTCCAGGCGCTCGCGGTTCATCGGTCCGTCACCCGCCAGCACGCGCCGGAACTCGCTCCAGTCGATCTCGCCGAATTCGTGCGCGCCCGCGCCGCCGTTCGCGTCCGGGTTCCAGACGAGATCCGGGTCGGGAACCTCCAGACCGATCAGCCTCGCCTGCGGCACCGTCGCGTCGACGAACTTCTGCCTGAGCTCATCGTTGGTGAAGCGCTTGATCTTCCAGCGCATGGACTGCTGCGAGTGCGCGCTGTCCGCATCCGGTGGGCCGAACATCATGAGCGAGGGCCACCACCACCTGTTCAGCGCGTCCTGCGCCATGTCGCGCTGCTCGTCGGTGCCGCGCGCGAGGTGCACCATGAGCTCGTAGCCCTGACGCTGGTGGAAGCTCTCCTCCTTGCACACGCGGATCATGGCGCGCGCATATGGGCCGTAGCTGCAGCGGCACAGGGGGACCTGATTCATGATGGCCGCGCCGTCCACCAGCCAGCCGACGGCGCCGATGTCGGCCCAGGTCTCGGTCGGGTAGTTGAAGATGGAGCTGTACTTCGCCTTGCCGGACAGGAGCTCCTCGGTCATCTGCTCCCGGCTCGTGCCGAGCGTCTCGGCGGCGGAGTACAGGTACAGCCCGTGACCGCCCTCGTCCTGGACCTTGGCCAGCAGCGCGACCTTCCTGCGCAGCGAGGGCGCACGCGTCACCCAGTTGCCCTCGGGCAGCATGCCGACGATCTCGGAGTGCGCGTGCTGGCCGATCTGGCGCACCAGCGTGCGGCGGTAGGCCGCGGGCATCCAGTCGTTGGGCTCGATCTTGTGCTCGGCATCGATGCGCGCCTGGAAGGCGGCGAGCTGCGCTTCCGTCTCCGGAGCGGAGTCGGCGGGGCGAGCGCCGGCGGGGTCGGGTGCGTCGTTCAGGCCTTGGGAGTACATGGCGGGCTCCGGGGCTGCGAGGAGTGAGACGTTACACGAGTCGATAAATTCAGGGAATATTGTAACGTGTCGGATTTGCCTTTCCGTTCGGGTGCGCGACTCGTCGGGATCGTTGCGCCGTCAACGGCCTGCAGCGTCCGAGCGGTGGAAATTCCGAGCGGTGGAAATCGTTAGCCGAGCAACGATTCGTCTGATTCGCCGCCGCCGAACCGCCGCCGCACCGACGCGTCGTCGGCGGGCAGCGTCAACGTCTCGCCGCACCCGTCCAGCCAGCGCGACGATGGGGGCAGGAGCTCCAGGTACAGCTCGGCCACGCGCCGGCGCACCGCTGCCAACGGCCACCCGGGCGGCTGCAGGGCGGGGGGCAGCACGGGCGTGTGCAGCAGCGCGCGACGCCAGTCGTGGATCAGCAGCAGCCTGAGCACGGTGGCGTCCAGAGGATTCTCCGGAGACGCCCCCGCGAACGCCGCATAGCGCGTCGCGAGCCCGTTCAGCTCGGCCGCAAGGTCGTGGAGACCGAGTCGCTCGACGAGCCAGTCGGGCGGGGTGCCCGGCTCGGCGGACGTGACGAGGTAGCCCGCAGCCTCGAGCGCCGCCCGCCGCTCGGGTCCACGGTCCACGAGCAGCCACAGGTTCGTGCGCAGCTCCAGCGCGGTGGGATCGTCCGGCACGTCCGCGGCGCCGGCGCGTTCCCCGATGGCCAGCACGCGCGGACGCTCGTCGCGCGCCTCGCCGGGGGCGGCGTAGATGCGCCGGCTGGCGGCCTCGAACGGAGCGCGGCCGCTCGGCGACAGCGAGTAGACGCTGCCGCGCCCCACGCGGCGCCGCTCTATCCAGCCGTCCTTGCCCAGCCGGGAGAAGGCGGTACGCACCGTGCCGGGCTCGATGCCGATGCGTCCGGTGATGGCCTGCACGGTGGCCGAGTCCACGGCGCCGCCGCGCGGCACGATCGCGTCGCCGAACAGCGTGATGAGGAACGACCACGCGCGCAGGGGAGTGCCGGCGCCCGGGTCGGCGAACAGGCGTTCGAGTGGCGGGTGCACGGGGACGGACATGGGCGCGGATCTTGCCACGCGTGTCGAGGATTGCACCGCCCGCCAACGGGCCTCCGGAGCGACGCGCCATGCTCGATACGCCGCGCGCCGATGCGCCGTCCCGACCTGATTCCGCCGCGGGAGGGCCGGCGACGTCCGCGCGCCCAGCCGCCCGACGCGTACCGTCGAAGGTCACCGCCGGCCTTGCGGCGGCCCGTGCGTGCGCGGCGCTGGCGCTCGTCGCGGTCGCCGCGGCGGCACCGGCATCGGCGGCGGACGATGTGTTCATCTACTCGTCGGCCTCGACCATCCGCGGGCTCAACATCACCCTCGGCACGGACACGTTCCTGACGACCTCGCCGATCGCGAGCGCTGCCAACGCCCTGGCCTTCAACGCGAGCGCAGGCTTCGTCTACTACGGCGACGCCACGAGCGTCTATCGCTGGGACCCGGCGCTGGGCGCCGGGGTGGCCGCGCACTCGCTCATGGCGGACTTCGCCACCGGCCCCGTGACGGCGCCCATCACGGAGCTCAATAGCACGGCCGGCTCGTTCCTCGACGGTATCTACTACGTCGGCTCCGAGGGCACCGACGGCTACGCGCTGGAGCTCTACGCGCTGACGATGTCGCTCGACGGCACGCAGGTCGTGGCCGCCGAGGCACTCGACCTGCTGGGGGCGTGCGGCTGCACCGCCGCCGACATCGGCGGCTTCGGCGACGTCGCCGCGGTGGACGAGGGTGGAGTGGCCGTGCTCTACGGCGCCACCTCCGGGCTAGGCGGCGTCGCCAGCGCGTTCGCCGGGCGTTGGCGATTCGTGCCATCGACCGACACGTTCACCTTCCTGGCGACGGCGCAGAACGGCCAGTTGGCGAACAGCCTGTCGAACCGGTTGTACTCGAACGTCGGCCGTGGCGTCCGCGAGGTCGACAAGGGCGATGGAAGCACTTCGGGCACCACGCTCTTCACCACGAGCGCCGACATCTTCGACTTCACGAGCGGCTACTCCTTCGACTTCGGCGACGCGCCGAACAGCTACGGCGGGGCGTTCCACCGGCTGAGCGAGTCGGCGGCATCGCCGCGCATCGGTGCCTTGGCCGCGGACAACGATCCCGGAACGCTCAACGCCAATGCCGGCGCCGTGGACGGCGCGGGCGACGACGTGGCCGGCATCGACGACGAGGACGCGATCGGGACGGCGGCCCCGGTCTCGATCGCCACGGGCACGTACGCCGTCGAGATGGACTGTGCCGCCGGCACGCGCGTGGCGGGCTGGATCGATCTCGACCTGAACCGTCGCTTCGACGCGCGCGAGCGGAACGACAACCACCCCGCGAGCTGCACGGCCGGTCGGGCGCGGTTGGAATGGAACTCGCTGCCGGGCGCGAGCGGCGGCGACAGCTGGTTGCGGCTGCGCGCCTCGTCCAACCTGTCGGCCATCTCGGTGCCCGTCGGCATCGCCTCCGACGGCGAGGTCGAGGACCATCCGGTACGCATCGACGGGCCGAACACGGCCACGGGCAACTGCCCCGTGGGCTCGGTGAGCAGCATCTACTCGGCCGCCGACGTGCCCGTGGCCATCCCGACGGACCAGACGGCCACGGTGGTATCGAGCATCACCGTCCCGCCCGGAGACGCGGTGACCGACGTCAACCTGCTGGACGTCGTCGGCGACCACTCCTGGATCAACGACATGCAGTTCCGGCTCTTCCACGACGGCACCGAGCGCACGGTCTACGGCTACGCGTGCAGCACGAGCGAGCGGGACCTCGGCTTCAGCTTCTCGTTCGACGACGAGGCGAGTGGCAGTCCGCCGTGCCCGCCCCTCACCGGCGAGACGTATGCGCCGGTGGAAACGCTCGACGCGTTCGACGGGTCCGCCTCGGGCGGTGTGTGGGAGCTGCGCATGCAGGACCGCTTCAACCAGGACGGTGGTTCGCTGCAGGGCTGGGCGATCGAGATCTGCACGACGAGCGCGTTCGTCGAGGAGCTAGAGCTGCGCCTCGGCAAGGCGGCGAACGTCAGCGGGCGCGACGTGACGGTGACGCTTGCCCTCGAGAACGTCGGCAACACGGCGCTTTCGAACGTCACGCTCGTCGACGATCTGGACGCGGCCTTCGGTGCGGGAAGCCACACGCTGATCGAGGCGCCGACGCTCGTCGCCGGGCCGGGAACGGTGATTCTCGAGCCCGCCTACACCGGAACGGGTGCGGCGACGGGGCTGTTCGCGGCGGGCTCGACTCTCGGTGCGGGCGAGCGTGCCACCGTGCGCTTCTCGGTGCGGATCGATTCGCTGGTCGCGGGGCCGAGCGGCGTCATCGGAGAGTACGAGAACACCGCCACCGGCACCGGCGCGAGCCCGGGCGGCACCAGCGTCTCGGACGCCTCGAACGCCGGGCTGGATCTCACGGTGGACGGCGATGCCCCGACGCCCGTGGTCATCGATGCGTCGGCGCGGCTCTCGGGCAACGTGTTCGTCGATGTCTCCAGCGCGACCGCATCGCACGATGGCGTGCCCGACCCGGGCGAGCTCGGCGCCGGCGGCCGCACCGTCTCCTTCGTCGCGGCCGACGGCACCGCGCTCGGATCCGCGTTGACGGACGGGCGGGGCGCGTGGACATTCGACGTGCCGGTGGCACACGCCGACGCGGCCGTCACGGTGCGCGTGAGCGACGTCGCCACGACCGCCTTCGTCTCCGAGGCGCCCGCATGGCGCGACGCGGACGTGGCGGACGGTCAGCTCGTGCTGGTGCCGGGCATCGGCGCGGAGGTAGCGGGGCTGGACGTCGGCGTGGCGCCGGCGCCGCGGCTGGAGAGCGGTCGCGTGCTTTCGGCCGCGGCCGGCGCGCGTACAAGCTTCGCGCACGTGCACGTCGCGGGCTCGCACGGCACGCTGTCCGCCACCATCGGGACCACGGGCGGCGCGGGCGGCGGCGAGCTGCCCGGCGCGACGCTGCTGGTCGACGCCGATTGCGACGGCACGGGGGAGGGTCCCCGGGCCGGGCCGGTCACGGTAGTGCCCGGCGAGCGCTCCTGCTTCGTCGTGGAGGCCTTCCTGCCCGCGGCCGCGCCCGCCGGCGCGCGCTACGCGGTGGCCATCGATACCACCCTCGTGCTGAGCGATGCGGCCGGTACCGGCCACGCCACGAGCTTCGCGCGCCGCAACGTCGACAGCGTGACGGTGGCGGGCGCCGGAGAGGGCCGGCTGGAGCTGGCCAAGCGCGTGCGCAACGTGACGCTCGGCGAGGGCTTCGGTGCGTCCAACGCCGGGTTGCCCGGTCACGTGCTGGAATACGAGATCGAGTACCGCAACTCCGGCACCGATGCCATCGATGGCCTGCGCCTCGACGACCTGGCACCACCCTATACGTCCGTGCAACCGGGTACAGCGGTCTGCGCGGACGTGCCCGCGCCGCTCACGTGCAGCGTCGTGGAGGCGGGCGAGTCACTCGGCTGGCGCTTCACGGGCAGTCTGCCGGCGGGTTCCGTCGGCAGCGTGACGTACCGCGTCGCCATCGACTGACGCGACGCGTCGACGGCCGGTCCGCGGCCGGAACGGTCTGCGTCTTCGGCCCTTTCGAGTGCACGGCCTGCAATTCCGACTTGAACCGGGCCGCAGGAACGCGCGGCGCAGTGTATGAATTGCACGAACCGTGATGCGCCGCACGTTTGGCACGATTTACGACCGCGATCGCGGCGCACGACCTGCAACGACACCGGCATCGAGGGGGCCATGCGCCCCGCATTCCGGAGTCGTACCCCATGAGCTTCTCGCCCAGCCCGTCGTTCAGGCGTACCGCCGTCGCGGTCGCACTCGTCGTCGGCGCGGTCGCCGGCAGCGTTCTGGCCACCGCCGGTGCCGATACCGCAGGCACGGCCCCGCCCGTCACCGGTGACATCAGCGCCTTCCTCGTGACCGAGGACGCGCGGGGCGAGGAGCGACTCACCGTCGCCGACACCGCCGCGCCCGGTCAGGTCATGGAGTTCCGCATCGAGTTCGTCAACTCGAGCGCCGAGGACGTGTCCGGCATCGCGGTGGTGAACCCCGTGCCCGCGAACACGCGCTTTCTCCCCGACTCGCACGCCGCGGATGTCGGTGCGGACTTCGAGGTGAGCATCGATGGCGGCGAGAGCTTCGAGCCCGAGCCCGTCACGCGCATCGAGACCCAGGCCGACGGCAGCCAGGCGACGGTCGTCGTGCCGCCCGAGCAGTACACGCACGTGCGCTGGCTCGCCGACGAGCCGCTCGCCGGCGACGGCGGGCGCCAGAGCTTCACCTACCGCGTCGCGGTCAACTGAGACATACGGACATGAGCACTCTCTCCGACCGTTTCGCGCGCACTCCGGTCGCGCACGCCTGTGCCGCGCTGTTCGCGGGCGCCGTCATCGCCACCGCCGCGCCACACGCGCTGGCCGCGACGCCTGCCGGTGAACAGATCAAGAACCTGGCCACGGTCACCTACCAGGACGCCGCCGGCAACTCTTACAGCGCGCAGTCCAACGAGGCCGTCGTCACGGTCGCGCAGGTGTACTCCGCCACCGTCGGTCAGGACGTGGACAAGACGGCCGTGGCCGGGCAGGTCGTCTACCTGCCCTTCACGCTCACCAACACGGGCAACGGACCCGATGATTTCGCGATCAGCGCGGCCAACGGCATCACGGGCGGCGACGATCTCGATGCCGCCACCATCGAGGTCTACCGAGATACCAGCGGCAACGGCGTGCCCGATGGATCGGAGCCCGCCGTAGCCGCCGGCACGCCCATCACGCTCCCCGCGGGCGCGATCGAGAACCTCGTCGTGGCCGTCACGGTGCCCGGCGGTGCGACGGACGGCGAGACGCTCGGCGTGACGCTGACGGCCGAGGCGTTCAACGGCACCGGTGCCGCCGTCACGGCCAGCGTCGAGGACGTGAGCACGTCCGCCGCGAAGGGCAGGGACAACGCGGACGGCACGAACGAGTCGCTCATCACCATCACCGGCGACGCCGTGCTCGTGGTGAGCAAGGCCTCGTCGCACGACGTCGCGAACAAGCGCATCACCTACACCGTCTCGGTCAGGAACGACGGCAACCAGCCGGCAAGGGACGTCGTGCTGTTCGACGGCCTGCCCGCGGGCACGGACTACGTCAGCTCCAGCGTGTCGGGCATCCAGACGAACCTCGGCGACACCGTATCGACCTCGGTGGCGGACCTCGCCGACGAGTCCGCGCTGGGCCTCGATCTGGACGCCGACGGCAATGCCACGACGCCCGCCGGCGAGAGCGCGCTCGGCATCGATCTGAACCAGGACGGCGCGCTGAGCGACGCCGCCGTCGACATTCCCGGCGTCTACGCCGTGGACACGGACCTCGCGGTGGGCGGCGAGGTCTCGTTGACCGTCGTCGTCAGCTACGCCGCGGGCACCTTCGCGGGCGGTCACACCTTCCAGAACGTCGGCTACGCATCCGGCGACACGGACTCGACTCCCGGCAACGATTCGCTCGTCGCCTCGGGCCTCGTGTCGGACACCATCGCCCCGGCCTTCGGCGTGCGCGTGGACGACACCGGCGAGAATGCGGCC
Organism: uncultured Gammaproteobacteria bacterium; assembly: GCA_963833195.1. Classification (GTDB taxonomy): domain Bacteria; phylum Pseudomonadota; class Gammaproteobacteria; order Granulosicoccales; family Granulosicoccaceae; genus Granulosicoccus. The sequence continues at coordinate 11,890 of CAWHXF010000007.1, forward strand.
GACACCGTCAACGACGGCCGCGACGATGACGCGGCCAACGACGATCAGTTCGTCAGCTCCGCGGCCGCGGGCGGCATCGTGCTGTTCACCGCGATCGTCACGAACGAGGGCAACTCCGACGACGTCTTCGACCTGACGCTGAATCCCGGCGACTTCCCGGCCGGCACGGTGTTCACGTTCCACGACAAGGCCACGGGCCTGGCGCTGGCGAACGGCGCCGGTGCCAGCACCGGCACCATCGCCCCGGGCGGCACGCAGGCGATCGAGGTGAGGGCGGCGCTGCCGTCGAACGCGCCGGAGTCCAGCACCGAGGTGACGGGTTCGGTCACGGCGACGTCGCGGCTCGCGCCGGCCGGCACGCTCACGAACGACTCGATGGACTTCAGCCTGGGCGCGGTCGTCGTGGCCCGTGCGGACCTGAAGAACACCAGCGGCGCGCCGACGGCGGCGAACGCGGACGCGCTCGACGCCGCGCCCTACACGGCGGTGCAGACCTTCGACGCCACCATCGGCACGACCGTCGACATTCCGCTGTACATCGACAACGAGTCGGATGCGGCCGACAGCTACAAGCTCTACGCGGGTTCCAGCTGGGACGCCGCCGACTCGACGCTCGGCGGGCTGCCGAGTGGCTGGAGCGTGGAGTTCTACGCGGTCGACGGCAGCGGCAATCCCGTCGGTCCGCCCCTCACGGGTTCGCCCGACCCGATCACGCCGACGATTCCCGTCGGTGGGTCGAACTTCCCTATCGTCGCCCGGGTGACGATCCCGAACGACGCGGCACTCGCGGTGGACGACGTCGAGTTCGATCGTGATGCCGACGGCACGCCGGAGCGACTGCTCGACGGTACCGACCCGGACGGCAACTACCCGATCTTCTTCCGCATCCAGTCCGCGAACACCGGGGCCACCGACATCAAGCTCGATGCCATCGACGTGGCGGCGGCGCGCGACATCACGCTGCTGAGCGGCGGTAACGAGGAGGTAGAGCCCGGCGGTTCGGTCACCTACGACCACGTGCTCACCAACGCCGGCAGCTCGACCGAGACCCTCGCCATCACCTCGGCGAGCGATCGGCCTGACTTCATCCACACGCTGAGCATCGACACGAACGGCGACGGCGTGCCGGACCAGGAGATCGGCGACCTGGCCGTCGGCGACATCACCGTGCTGCAGCCCGACGGCAACACCGTGACGATCGCGGTCACGATCGACGGGGCCGGCGCGCGCCGGCTGGAGCTGCCGCCCGGTGCGGCCCTGCCGCTCGTCGCGACGGTGTTCGCGCCGGCGGACGCCGATGCGGGCGAGATCGACACGCTCACCATCACCGCAACCAACGTCGCCACCGGTGGTCCGGGCGGCACGGTCAGCAATCGCACGACCGTCATCGACAGCAAGATCCGGCTGATCAAGAGCGTGGCGTACGACGAGCTCTGCGACGGCACCGCCGACGGCGCGTTCGAGACCGTGCTGAGCGCGGCGGTCGCTCCCGACGAGTGCGTCGTCTGGAACATCGAGGCCGAGAACATCGGTACCGAGAACGCGTTGGACGTGAAGATCGTCGATGCGGCACCGCTGTTCAGCAGCCTCGTGGCGGGCAGCCTCGAGTCCTGCGCGGGTGCCGGGTGCACCCCCGCCGATGCCGGCGCGCTGGGCCTCGAGGCGGACCCGAACGTCACGTTCCACGTCGGCACCGGCGCATCGCCCACCGCCGGCGGGACGCTCGCGCCCGGCGGCTTCGTGACCGTGCGCTTCGGCGTCCGGGTCGACTGACCCACGGGCCGCGCCCGCCCGGCCCCGACGCGCCCCAGGGCACGACGTCGGAGGGCCCGGGCGGCAGCGGCCCACCCCTTCCCACGCCGGGTGGAACATGGAGGCCAGCACGGACGTGACGCATCGGGGGCTCCTGTTCGGCGCGGCGCTGTCCGGCATCCTGGTCTGCGGCCCGAGCGCGGCTGCCCCGACCGCGGGCGGCGCGCTCACCGAGGCCGGAACGGCCATCGAGAACCGTGCGACGCTCATCTACGTGGACGCCTCCTCCGGCGAGACCATCGAGGTGGGCTCCAACGTCGCGCAGGTCAGCGTCGCGGCGCTGCGCCGCTTCACCTTCGAGGCACCGGGCAGCGCGACGCTCGCCCCGGGCGCGCGCGCCGATTTCCCGCACGTGCTGCACAACGTCGGCAACGCCGTCGACGACTACGCCTTCGGCATCGTCGGCGCGCCCGTGGCGGGCGTGCTGCCCGAAGGCGCCCGGCTGGTGCTGGACGCGGACGGCGACGGCATCGCCGATCCCGATGAGCGCGTGCTCGCCTCGGCCGACGAGGCGTCCGCCTTCGAGCCGCTGCGCCTCGCCCCCGGCGAGCGCGCCGAGCTGGTGCTGACGGCCACCGTGCCCGCGTCCGCCTTCCCGGGTGCGCGCTTCGCCGCCACGCTGCTCGCCCTGGCCGACCCCACGCTGCCGGGCCTCGTGCCGGCGCCCCGAACCCTCATGGACGTCATCGTCACGGCCGATGCCGACGAGGGGGGCGGCAGGCCCGATCCGGTGCCGCCGCCCGATGGCGGCGCGGGCACGCCCCTCGAGCCGGCGCTGCGATTCACCGGCCCGGCACCGGTGTTCGCGCGCGAAGGGCTGCCGCCACGCCACGCGGTGGACGCCGATCACGTGGACCGCGAGGTCTACGAGCTCGATGTCGACGCGACGACCGGCAGGCCCGCGGCGACGCTGCCGCACGAGGTGCTGCGCGACGGGGTCTATCTCGAATACGTCGGCGCGGTCGATGCGGGCGCCGTTCTGACCGGACCCGGCGGCACGCGCCACCTGGTGGCCACCGTCGCCTCCGCGGCGAGCGGGGCCGAGCTGCGCGTGCTGCTGCGCGAGAGCGCGCCCGGCAGTGAAACCTACCGAAGCATCGCGCCGTTCTCGCTGCGCGCGGCGGGCGGGGGGACGGAGTGTCCGGCCGACTTCGTCGCGGGCACCGCCCACGATGTCGTGCCGATGTCCGCCGCCGATGGCTGCGCGCTCGGAAGCGGCCCCGGCGACACGCTCGTCGCGAGCATCGCGAACGGGCTGGCGGACGAGCGCCCGACCGACGTGGCCGTGACCGATCGTCCCGGCACCGTGTTCGACGCGGCCACCGGCCGGCCGGTGAAGGGCGTGCGCGTGACGGTGATGGACGGCATCGCCACGGCGACCCACCCCGTCAGCGGCGCACCGCTCGTGTACGTCACCGACGGCGCAGGACGCTTCACGTTGCCCCGGCTGCCGGCGGGCGACTACTCGCTCGCGGTCGAACCGCCGGACGAGTGGCGTTTCCCGAGCGTGCTGCCTGCCGGGGACTTCCCGGACCGCGCCGTCTTCGACGCCTCCTACGGCAGCGCACCCTTCACCGTCGCCGGCGGCGACCCGGCGCCCGTCCTCGACGTGCCGCTGGACCCGCTGACGGCGAGACCGTCACTGCTGGTGCTGGACAAGCGCGTCGACGCGACGCACGTCGAGATCGGCGACCCCGTGCGCTACCGCATTTCGGTCGAGAACCGCGGCGAGGACGCGTTCGAAGGCGTGACGGTCATCGACAGTCCGCCCGCGGGCTTCAGGTACGTGCCGGGGACCGCGCGCATCGATGGCCTGGCCATGGCGGACCCCGTGCCGAGCGAGTCGGGGACGGGCATGCAGTTCAGCGTGGGCGCGCTCGCTCCCGGGGCGCACGCCGAGATCGCGTACCGCCTGCAGGCCGGTGCGGGTGCGGGGCGGGGCGACGGCTTGAACCTCGCCATCGCCGGCGCGGTCGGCTCGAACGGCGAGACCTACGCCTCGGACGTATCCCGTGCGCGCGTCGCGCTGGACCCGCGCGGGCGCTTCTCGGAGCGCGGTCTGCTGTTCGGCAAGGTCTGGATCGACGCCACCTGCGACGGTCTGCAGAACGATGCGGAGTGGCCGCTGCCGGGCGTGCGGCTGTACCTGGAAGACGGGCGCTTCGTCGTCACCGACGAGCACGGGCAGTACTCGCTCGAGAACGTCGATTCCGGGCTGCACGCATTGAAGCTCGACGCGACGACGCTGCCCGCCGGGCTCGACCTCGTGCCGCTGGACACGCGCCACGCCGCCGACCCCAGCAGTCGCTTCGTGCGCGTGAGCCGTGGAGCTGCACCGCGCCGACTTCGCCACCACGTGTCCGACCGGAAACGTGGACGCGCTGTTCCGCGAGCTGGAGCGGCGCGCCGGCATGCGGGGACGACTGGACCCTCGACGTCGCGGGCGCCTGGGATCCCGATGCGCGCGGCGCGGCGAGTACCGGCAAGGCGGGCAACGACGGCGACCTGTCGCGCGGCTGGCACGACGTACCGTGCACCGCGCGGGGCCCGATGGCTCGGCCACCGAGCTCGATCCGACGCGTGGGCCCGACGGGTCCGATGAGCGCCCGGGCGATCCGAAAGCACCCGCACCGCCCGGCGAGGCGCTGCCGGCCGAAGGCGTCACGCGCCGCATCGCGGCGATGGGCGACCCGAAGGCGCTCGTCGCGGGGATCACCGGTGCGCAGGCCGACGGCGGCACCTTCCTGTGGCCCACCGACGACATCAGCGACGACGGTCGCTTCATGGTCGTGGTGCGCGCGGGCATCGAGCTGACGCTCCACGTGAACGACGTGCCCGTGCCCGGCACGAAGATCGGCGAGCGCATCGAGAACCGGCGCGAGGGCGCGCAGATCGTCGCCTGGTACGGAGTGCGGCTGGAGCCCGGCGAGAACCGGGTCGAGGTGCGCGGCAAGGATCCGTTCGGCAATGCCCGGGTGCTGGCGGGCGCGGACGTGCGCCGGCCCGCCGGCGCCGCGCGGCTGCTGCTGCGCGCCACCACCGACGAGCTGCCCGCCGACGGCGGTCGCAGCTCGTTGCCCGTGGAACTGCTGCTCGTCGATGCCGACGGCACGCCGGTGTCGGGCGTGAGCTTCGTGACGCTCGCAAGCTCGCGGGGCCGCTTCGTCGGCGACGACCTGCGCGCGAACGAGCCCGGCCACCAGGTGCGCGTCGAGAACGGGCGGGCGAAGGTCGCGCCGCACAGCTCCGAGCGCGCCGGCCGCTTCCGGCTCGACGCGCGCGCGGGGGATCTCGTCGCCGGACTGAACCTCGTGCAGATCGCCTCGGGCCGGCCGCTGATCGCCGTGGGCAGCATCGACGCGGGAGTGACGCTGCCGCTCGGCGACGGCGAGACGCGCACCGACGACGACATCGAGCTCGATTCGCGCGCCGCGATCTTCCTGAAGGGCGCGGTGGCCGGCAAGGCGCAGCTCACGCTCGCCTACGACACCGACCGGGCGCGCGACTCGGCGCTGCTGGGCGACCCGGTCACCGACGACATCGGCATCTACCCCGTCACCGGGGATCGTCCTGCGCGGCTACGAGGCGCGCAGCAGGAGCCCGCTCTACGCGCGCATCGAGCGCGACCGCAGCAGCCTGATGTGGGGCGACTACCTGACCGACGCGCACACCGAGCTCGACGATCTCGCGCGCGCGCAGCGCACCCTGACAGGTATCAACGGGGTCTGGGACACGGGCGCGACGCGCGTGCAGGCCTTCGCGGCCGAGCAGTCCGCGGCACGTCGCGGCGAGCGCTTCCCGGGCAACGGCACGGCCATGCTGTACGAGTTCGAGGGCGCGCCCATCGTGCCGAACAGCGAGGTCATCGAGCGCATCGTCACCAGCCGCGAGAACCCGGGCTGGAGATCTCCGCCGAGCGGCTGGTGCCGGGGCTGGATTACAGGCTGGACCCCGTCACGGGCCAGCTGGCCTTCGCCGACCCCGTGCCGTCCGCGGACGCCGACCTGAACCCGGTGTCGATTCGCGCAAGCTACGACGTCGACACCGGCGGCGACGCGGACGAGCACCTGATTGCCGGCGCGCGCATCGAGCGCGGGTTCGGCGAGCGGCTCACCCTCGGGGCCAGCATCACGGACGATGCGGACCCGCTCGCCGGGGCCACGCTCGCGAGCGTGCAGGGTCGCGCCACGCTCGACGGCCGATTCGGCGCGACGGTCCTGGCGGCGTCGGGCGCCACCATGCGCCACGTCGATGGCCGTGACGGCGCCGCGGCACGCTTCGGCATCGAGCACGCCTGGGGCGAGGCGGGCGTGCACCTGACCTCGTTGACGTGGGCACGGGCCGGCACCGACTTCGACAACCCGTCCGCGGGGATCTCGGCCGGACGTACCGAATGGCGGCTCGACCACCGTCAGCGCCTGGGCACGGCCACGAGCCTGCTCGTCGAGGCGCTCGAAAGCGCGTCCGGGGGTGGGGACGAGGTCGCGGCCGAGCGCTACCGGAGCGCGGCGCTGATCGGCGAGCGCGACCTCGGCCGCTGGTCGGCCCGGCTGGGCGTGCGCCGCATCGACAGCAGCGCGGGCGAAGAGACGCTCGGTCTGAACACCGCCCTGGTCGGACTGGAACGCCGCTTCGCGTTCGGCGACGGTCGCCCGGCGAGTCTCGGCATCGAACACGAGCGGGGCCTGGGCGATGCGGCCCGGCAGAGGAGCGCGGTCAGCGCGCGCATCGGCCTGCACGAGCGCGTGACGGGCTACGCGCGCTGGGAGCGCGAGCAAGGGTTGTCCACGCGCAGCCTGCTCGGCCTCGCCGGTGCCAGCGAGCAGCTCGTCGCGGGCGTGGAGAGCGACTGGCTGGCGCACACCGAGCTCTTCTCCGAGTACCGCATGCGGGGCGCGTTCGACGGTCGGGCGCTGGAGAACGCTTCGGGCGTGCGCGGACGCTACGAGCTCGCGGAAGGCCTGTCCATCACGCCGTCGTTCGAGTATATCGACGCGCTGAACGGTCCGGCCGAGGACGCGCTCGCGCTGTCCATCGGCATCGCCGACGTGCGCGGCGTGCGCCGACGCGTCACCGGTCAGTTCGAATTCCGCGATACCGACTCGTCGCGCTACTTCGGCGTGCGCGCCAGCATCGCCGAGCGGCTCACGCGCGACTGGACGGGCCTCGTGCGAGAGGAATTCACGCAGAGCAGGCCGTCGTCGGGCGAGCACACCACGCGTCAACGACTGACCTTCGGGCTCGCGCGCCGGCCCAAGCACGATCACGCCCGGCACCTGCTGATGCTGGCCGAGTGGAAGCGCGATCGCGGCGAGATCGCTGGGGACGACGACGACCGCTTCGTGCTGTCGGCGCACTCGAACGTGCGGCCGACGACGCGCTGGACGCTGTCGAACCGCGTGGCGGGAAAGCTCGTGCGCACGGATTTCGGCGACCGCGTCGGCACCAGCCGGGCGGCGCTCGTCGATGCACGCCTGAGTATCGATCTCGCGCGCCGCTGGGAGCTCGATGTACTCGCGGGCGCGCTCGCCACGGGCGTGGGCGCCGACGGCTTCGACGCCGTGGACTGGGCCGCGGGCGCAGGCATCGCCTGGCTCGCCGAGCGGAACCTGCGGCTCACGCTCGGCTGGAACGCCGCGGGGTTCAGCGACGCCGATCTCGACGCGGACGGGCTGCTGCGGCAGGGCCTGCGCGCGGGTCTCGAATTCAAGTTCGACGAGGAACTGTTCCGATGGCTCGAACCCTGATGCGACACCTCGCCACGCCGCCTGCCGTGCTGGGTCCCGCACTCGTCGCGACCCTGGTCGCGGCCCTGGTCGCGGGTTGCGCCACCACCGACGAGCTGTACGCCGAGTACGACGCGACGCTATGTCCGGTGTTCGCCGAGGCGGCGCCGGCGATGCCCGGGCGCATCCGCTACCTCGAGCGCGCCTCGGGCGAGGAGGTGCGCTGGCCGCCGTCGATCTACTTCGGCTACGACAGCGACGCGCTGGATCGCTGGGCGCTGGCCGAGCTCGAGGCCGCGGCGGAGCTCCTGAACCGCCACCCGCAGCTGAACGTCATGCTGACCGGCTACACCAGCCGCCTCGGGTCGGCCGCGTACAACGCGAAGCTCGCCTCGCGCCGCGTGTCGCGCGTCATCGACCGCCTGGACGCGGCGGGCATCACGCGCTCGCGCCTGCTGCCGCTGCCCATCGGCATGGGGCTGCCCGAATTCACGAGCGACGAGCGCGTGGCCAACGCCGTCAACCGGCGCGTAGGTCTCACGCTGCTCGATCGTTCCGGAAGGCCGGTGGCGCCGGGCTACGGCGAGTCCGCGCTCGCCGCGGGCGCGCTGCGCGTCGGTCCGGACTGGCCGCCGAACGAGGTGGAAGCCAACGTGCCGCCTCGCATCGGCGCGGCCGTCCCGCCGCCGGTACGGACGCCGCTCGCGCCGCTGCCGGGTCCGGTCGATCCGTGGTCGACGGGCGGGGCGGGCACGATCGGCGGCGCGCCGGCGAGCGGTGCAGGCGTGGGCGACGCAGCGAGCAACGGTGCGGGTGGCGATGTGCGCTGACACGCATCGCGTGCGCTCCGGGCCGAAGATCGCGCTCGCGGCCGCGCTAGGGCTGCTGGCGGGCGTCGCGCTGGCCGCGACGCCCGCGGGCACGCTCATCCGCGACCAGGCGTCGGCGAGCTTCCTCGCCCCGAACGGCGAGCGCGTGACCATCACGTCGAACATCGTCGAGACGCGCGTGGAGCGCGTCGCGGGGCTGGCCCTGACGGAGAACCGCGTGCAACGCGCCGCGCCGGGCGCGACGATCGACCTGCCGCATACCGTGCGAAACCTCGGCAACGGCGACGACGCGTTCACGCTCGCCGCCGTGAATATGCCGGGCGACAACATCGACCTGGAACGGATGGAGGTCTACCCCGACGCGAACGGCGACGGCGTGGCCGACGCGGGCGGCCCCATCGCCGTCACTCCGACGATGGTGGCGGGCGCGAGTTTCGACATCGTCGTGCGCGCGCGCGTGCCGGCGGCGGCCACCGACGGCTCCATCGCGCGCGTGGAGCTCGTGGCGGTCAGCGAACTCGACGCGGCGATCACCGCCGTCAACTCGGACGAGCTCACCGTCGGCTCCGGCGCCGCGGTCACGGTCACCAAGCGCTTGTCGGCGCGCGCCGGCGCCGCGCCGTCCGGCCCCTACCGAGTCACGCTGTCGTGGGAGAACGAGGGCGACGGCGTGGCCGGGGACCTCGCGCCGATCGATGCGCTGCCGTCCGGCATGAGCTACGTGTCGGGCAGCGGCCGCTGGAGCGGCGGCGGCACGCCGACGGATGCGGAACCGGACGACGTGCAGGCGGGCGCCGTCGCGTCCCTGCGCTGGTGCGCCATCGACCCGAGCTGCACCGGATTGCCGAGGCCAACGTCGACGCGGACGCCGACTCGACCAACCAGGTCACCGCGATCGTCGACTCCGTCCCGCTCGGCGGCACGGGCACGATCTCGTTCGACGTGATCATCGCCGACGGCGCCACGCCGGGGCCGCTCGTCAACGTGGCGGAGTTCGAGCACGACGTGGCCATCGCCACCGTCCTGCGCGCGCGCACGAACGCCGTCACCTTCACGGTGCTGGGCACGCCTGGCGTCGTGGCCAACGGGTCGGCCACGAGCTCCGCCCAGTCCGCCGTGGAGCCCGTCACGCGTGCTTCCGCGGTGGCCGGCGGCACCGTGCTGTTCGACAACCACGTGTGGAACGTCGGCGATGCGGTGGACGCCTTCGACATCGAGGTCGACGTCGCCGGTACGACGTTCCGCCCGGCACGCAGTGGCGGCTGCTGCGCGGCGATGCGGCCACACCCTTGCTCGACACCGACGGCAACGGGCGCGTGGACACCGGCCCCGTCGACCCCGGCGAGATGGCGCTCGTCGTGCTGGAGCTGCGCCTGCCCATCGACGCGGTGGGCGACAACGGCGGTACCGGCTTCGACATCTCGAAGCTCGCCCGTTCGGCCGCCGACGCGAGCGTGTTCGATCCGGTGACCGATCACCTCGACGCCATCGTCGCCGCGGGCGTGGACCTGACGAACGATGGGGCGGCCGGTGAGACGGGGGCCGCCGGCGAGGGTGCCGGTCCCGAAGCGGCACCCGTCACCACCGTGACCCCCGATGCGACGGGCGAAGCGCGCTTCTCGCTGCACGTCACGCACGTTGCCGGTCCCGGCACGACGTACGCGCTGGACGCCTTCGCAGCGCCCGTGGGCGGTCCGGACGACGGCGCGGGCGGGACCCTGCCGCTGCCACTGCCCGACGGCTGGACGGTCCGCTTCGAGGATCCCGAGACGGGCACCGAGCTCCCGACGACCCCCGCGCTCGGCAGCGGCGAGAGCGCCGCCGTCACGGCCGTCGTCACCGTGCCCGCCGACGCCCCGAGCGGCGACGCCGCGGTGTACTTCCGCGCCACGTCCGCGAACGGCTCCGTCGTCGACTGGAAGCACGACGCCGTGAGCATCGGCGTCGTCAGCGCGCTGGAGCTGACGCCCGACCGCAGCGGGCAGGTCGAGCCCGGCGGCAGCATCGTCTACGCGCACCGGCTCGCCAGCGCGGCCAACGTGACGATCGACGACATCGTGCTGAGCTTCGCGAACGCCGAGTCGAACTGGACGACCGAGCTGTGGCTGGACGCCGACGGTGACGGCACGCTCGGGCCGGACGACACCCTGATCACCGGCCCGCTGAGCCTCGCCCCCGGCGAGGAGCGCACGCTGCTGGTACGCGTGGGCGCAGGCGCCGCGGTGCCCGTCGGCACGGCGAACGTCACCACCGTCGAGGCGCGGTGGAACGCCGGCGACGACACCCTGAGCGTCAGCGACCGGACCGGCACGTCGCTCACCAACGTCGTCATCAGGAAGCTGCAGGCGCCCGACACGGGCTGCGACGGTGCGCGGATCAGGGCTCGTCCTTCGCGGAAGCGCCCATCCGGATCGCGCCGGGCGACAACTGCGTCGTGTACCGGCTGGAGGCGACCAATACCGGTGCGGAAACGTCGTTCAACGTGGCCATTCTCGATGCCACGCCGCCCTGGACGGAGTACCACTCCGGCGCGACCTGCTCGCGCACGCCTTGCACGCTGAACGCGCCGTCGCCGGGCGCGACGGGCGCGGTCAGCGCCGTCACGGACGAGCTGGCGCCGGGGGCGAGCTACTCGCTGGAGTTCCTGGTGCGAGTTCGCTAGGCGGATTCGTACGCGTTCATCGTCCGAAGCTCGTAGCTCGCCACCGCATCCCCGTCCCCGTTCTCGATGGCCACGTGCCAGCGCACCTCGCCGTAGTCCTCGGTACGTCGCGTGCGCCTCCGCACCGTCAACGACACTGCAATGCTGTCCCCGGCTGCGACGGGCTTCGAGAAGATCAACCCCTCCAGCCCGGTGTTCGCCAGCACCGGGCCGGGGTCCGGATCCACGAAGAGCCCGGCCGCGAACGCCAGCAGCAGGTAGCCGTGCGCCACGCGTCCTTCGAAGAAGGGACTCGCGGCCGCGGCGGCCTCGTCCATGTGCGCGTAGAAGGTGTCCCCGGTGAAGTGCGCGAAATGCTCGATGTCGTCGAGGGTGACGGTGCGCGGGCCCGCTCGCCAGGTCTCGCCGAGGCGCAGCTCCGCGAAGGTGCGCCTGAACGGATGCGTACCGGTCTCGCGGGTGGGGGCGCCCGGCAGCCACGTGTCGCCGATGGCCGCCACCATGCGCGGGCTGCCCTGCACGGCCGTGCGCTGCAGGTAGTGCATGACGCCGCGCACGCCACCGAGCTCCTCGGAGCCGCCGGCCCGGCCCGGGCCGCCGTGGATCATGTGGGGCAGGGGTGAGCCGTGCCCGGTCGCCTCGCCCATCGAGTCCCGGTCGTTCACGTAGAGCCGGCCGTGCCACGGCGCGATCTCGTGCGCGACGGTGCGCGCGACGTCGCTGTCGTGCGTGACGATGGAGGCCACGAGGCTGCCGCCGCCGCGGTTCAGCAGCGCGCAAGCGTGCGCGAGGTCCCGGTAGGGCATGACGGTGGCCACGGGCCCGAAGGCCTCGAGGCGCGTGCACGTTGGATGCGCCGTCGGGATCGGTGCAGCGCAGCAGCACCGGTGACAGGAACGCGCCCGCCTCCGGAGCGTCGATGCGCGCGCGGTCGAACGCGACGTCGGCTTCGGAGCGCAGCGCCTCCACGCGCTGCCGGACGTCGTCGCGCTGCGCGCGCGACACGAGCGCGCCCATCTGCGTGCTCTCGAGCGCGGGATCGCCGACGCGCACGTCGGCCAACCGCGCCACCAGCGCCTCGGTCAGCGCGTCCAGCGTCGCCGCGGGCGCCATGACGCGCCGTATGGCCGTGCACTTCTGCCCGGCCTTCGCGGTCATCTCGCGCACGACCTCGTCGAGGAAGAGCTCGAATTTCGGGGTGCCCGGCACCGCGTCGGGCCCCAGCAGGGAGGCGTTCAGGCTGTCCTGCTCGGCGATGAAGGTCACCGAGCGGCCCAGCAGGTTCCGGTTCGAGCGCAGGGTCAGCGCCGTGTCCGCGCTGCCCGTGAAGCTCACGACGTCCTGGGCGTCCAGCCGGTCCAGGAGATCTCCGGTACCGCCGACGATCAGCTGCACCGCGCCGCCCGGCAGGATGCCCGACTCCGCGATGCGCCTGAAGCAGGCCGCGGCGACGTGCGCCGTCGCCGTGGCGGGCTTCGTGATCACGGGCATGCCCGCGAGGATGGCCGGGGCGAGCTTCTCCAGCATGCCCCACACGGGAAAGTTGAACGCGTTGATGTGCACGGCCGCGCCGCGCTTCGGCACGGCCACGTGCTGGCCGATGAAGGTGCCGCCGCGCGACAGCGCCTCCACGTCGCCGTCCAGCAGCACCTGCCCGTCGGGCAGCTCGCGGCGGCCCTTCGAGGCGTAGACGAACAGCGTGCCGATGCCGCCATCGACGTCGATGCGCGCATCGCTCAGCGTGGCGCCCGTGGTGTGCGACAGCGCGTACAGCTCCTCCCGATGCGCCTGCAGGTGCGTAGCGAGCGCCTTCAGGAGACGCGCCCGGTCGTGGAAGCCGAGGGCCCGCAGAGCCGGTCCCCCGACATCGCGGGCGTGGGCGACGAGACGGCCGGCGTCCGGCGGTCCGGAGGCAATGGCGGCGACGACGGTGCCATCGACCGCCGAAGCGATGGCGCGCTTCGGACCCGCGGCGGGCAGCCAGCGTCCGGACACGTGACTCGTCAGCTCGAGCATGGCCCGACCCTCTCGCTAGCGTGGACCCGCCAACGGTAGCCCGATGCGCACGCACGTGCCCACTCCGGGCTCGCTGTCGATGTCGACGGTGCCGCCGTGCGCGTCGACGAGCGCGTGCACGATGGACATGCCGAGACCGATGCCGCGCCGGTCCGCGCCGTCGCGCTGCCAGTGCCGCTCGAAGATGTGCGCGACCTCCTCGCTCGTCATGCCGCGCCCGGAGTCCAGGACGCTGAAGCGGGCGTAGCGTCCGTCGCGCCGCACGTCCAGCACGATGCGTCCGCCGGCCTCGCTGAACTTGATGGCGTTGCCGACGAGGTTCGACAGGATCTGCAGGACGCGGTCGCGGTCGCAGCGCAGCATCGGCCCGGCGTCGCGCCCGTGCACGAGGGTCAGCCCGTGCCGCGCGGCCGTGCCGCCCATGTCGCCGACGCAATCGAGGACGATCTCGTGCGCGTCGTGGTCGGCGGGTTGTACCGCCAGCGTGCCGGCATCGAGACTCGCGAGATCCAGGAGATCCGCGATGAGCTTCTCCATGCGCGTGGCGGACGTCAGTATGCCCGTGCGCATCTCCTCGACGAACTCCCGCGCCGGTCCCTCGATCTCCGCGTATTCCAGGGCTTCGGCGCTGGTCACGATGGCGCCAGGGGATTCCTAGGTCGTGCGAGACCACGGCGAGCAGCTCCTCGCGGGTGGACACCGCGCTCTGCGCCCGGCCGAGGGCGTCCAGCAGCGCGGCGTTGGCCTCGCGCAGCTCGGCCGCCTCGTCCGGCGCGTTCGGCCGGGGCAACGAGGCCACGAGCGCCTTGACGGCTCCGCCGCTGCCGGCCGCGGCGCCGAGCTCGAAGGTCATCGTGGCCACGCGACCCGCCTCGCCGGAGTCCTGGACCTCGAACGCGTCCGCGAGGCGGCGCACGATATCGAGCCCGTGGGCACGGTCGGTGTCCGGGCGGCGTGCGGGAGGGCGCGCGCCCGGGCCTCCCGAGTCGCTGATGCGGATCACCAGCCTGCACGGCGGTCCCTCGTCGAGCGTGAACCGCACGCGCCCGCCGGCGGCGTGCGCGTGGGCGTTCCTCGCGATCTCCGAGACGGCGGTGGCCATGCGCACCTGCGCGTACGCGTCCATGCCGAGCGCCGCGCCGATCTCGCGCGAGCGCTGACGCGCGAGCGACACGGTGGCGCCGTCCACGATCGCGAGCTCCAGCAACGTGCGGCTCATGCGGTGCCCCCGTCGATGTCCGATGACGTCAGCCGGGCGGGGCGCGCGACGAGCACGGCGCAGTCGTCGCCGCGGTCGCCGCCGTCGCGATAGACGACGGCCGCGACGAGCACCGGGTCGCGCCGCAGCAGCCCGCCGCGGCGCTCGAGTGTGGACGGGGCGCGCACGCCATCGCTGTGCATGACGAGCGCGCTGCGTCCCGACAGCTCCAGCCGGTCCACGCGCGGCACCGGATCGCCCCGCCCGAGGACGCCTTCCACGGAGTACAGCCGGCGTGGCCGTTCGCCCGGCCGGCACGTGGCGACGGCGATGTTGCCCACCGCGGCGTGTTCCAGCGAGATGCCGCGACCGCCTGCCCGGAACCTGCCGACGACCACGGCCGCGACGGCGCCGCGCGTGCCGCGCAGCGCGGCGTGCATGGCGGCCACGCGTGTCGGCGCATCTCCGCCGGTGCAGGCATCGAAGGCCGCCAGCGCCGCGTCCGTCGCATCGGCGGCCCCGTCGCCGTGTCCCAGGCCATCGATCAGGCACGGCGCGTCGCCGTCACGGTCGACGCGCGCGCGCCGACCGTCGCCGCCACGGCGTTCTCCCCGGCGCGCGACGCGCACGGCGCCCGTGGCATCGGTGCGACGACGTCCGCGTCCGGTCTCGTCCCGGAACGCCGTCGCCCCACGCGGGCGAGTACGGCGCTACCGAGCTCCCGGCACGCTGTGGATGTCGAATTCGTCGGCCTGGCGTCCGAGCGCGCCGAGCCCGTGTCCGGACGTGCCCGCGCTGGAGTAGCCGTCCTCGCGCGCCGCAGCGAGGTCCGCGATGCCCGGGCCCCGATCCAGCGCGACAGCTCGACGGTGGGGCCCCGGGACGTGTCGCTGGTCCCGGGCGGACCTCACCGCCGCCGCCGTGCACCAGCAGGTTCTCGACGGCTTCGTTGAGACGGCGCGAGCCTCGACCACGCCTCGGCGTCGAGCCCGATGCGGGAGGCCAGCCGTTCGGCCTCGCGACGCACGCGACCCACGGCGCTCGGATCGTGTGCGGGCAGGCTCAGCGTCGCATGGCGACATCGATGCGCGTGCCGCCGCCGATGCGGGTGCTACCCAGCCGGAACCCGTCCGCGAGCCGCGGCGCGAGCCGCGCCGCCAAGGGCTGCTTCCGAGGCCGAGCCCGCCGGCGCTGGTCCAGCCGTAGGAAGAACGCCGCCTCGAGATCCGGTATACCCGGGCCTTCGTCCACAAAGCCATCCAGAGCATCCAGCGCGGGCAAGCACCGACTCCGCGCCCGGCATCCGCCACGCGCTCAAGCCCCGCGCGCAGCTCGCAGTGCCCGCCGCCGCCGTGCGGCAGGCGGTTACGCCCGAGCTTTCGCTCGCCACCGTCAGCGCGAGGTCGAACGCGCGCGCGTCCGCGACGAGCTGCCCGAGGCGCGCGCGCGAGCAGCCAGATCGGCCTCGGAGCGCAGGCTCAGGCGTTCAATGGCCGTCGGTCGCCGCCCCGGCCGGCGCGTGCCGCCCGATGGCGTCGACACCACGATGTCGAACAGGGCCAGCCCGCGCTCCGCGTTGCGCGCGCTGCGCGTGCCGGCAATGATGATGCCCATCTCGACGAGGGTCATGGCCACGGCCGGACGCACCCCGGTGATGACGGCATCGGCGTTCATGAGGGAGACGGTGCGCGCGACGTCGCCCAGCGCGCGCGCGACGAAGGAGTCCACGACGTCGAGCGACGAGACGTCGATGAGGACGCCGCGCGCGGAGACGTTCGCCGTCTCGCGCGCCAGGTCGTCGCGCAGTTCGACGACGGTGGTGTCGTCGATGTCGCCGTGCACCGCGACGACCAGCACGTCCGCGATGCGCAGGATGGGGATGCGTGACACCGTGCGCGCCGTCAGCCGCGAGGCACCACGGTGAGCCCGGTGCGTTCGAACGCCAGGGCCAGTGCGCCCGCGAGCGTGGCTCGCGTGGGCAGGTCGTCCAGCGTGACCCCGAGCTCCACGATCGTGCGCGCGATCTGCGGGCGGATGCCCGACACGATGCAGTCCGCGCCCATCAGCCGCACGGCGCTCGCGGTGCGCGTCAGGTGCTGCGCGGTGAGCGTGTCCACGGTGGGGACGCCGGAGATGTCGATGATGGCCACGCGCGCCTCCGTCTCGGCGATGCGCTCCAGCAGGGTCTCCATGACCTGTCGGGTGCGCCGCGAGTCCAGCGTGCCGATCAGCGGCAACCCCAGGATGCCGTCCCACAGCTCGACGACGGGCGTGGACAGCTCCAGCATGTCCTCCT
Organism: uncultured Gammaproteobacteria bacterium; assembly: GCA_963833195.1. Lineage (GTDB taxonomy): Bacteria > Pseudomonadota > Gammaproteobacteria > Granulosicoccales > Granulosicoccaceae > Granulosicoccus. Next base: position 28,430 of record CAWHXF010000007.1, read on the forward strand.
GCTGGCGCTCGATGATGGCCTCGCGCGAGCGCTGCAGCACTTCGGTCGAGAAGAGCGCCACGGCGTCCAGCAAGGCGTTCGTCTCGACGAGGTCCTTCCACGTATCGTCGGCCACGCCGCCGGCCAGGTCGCGCACGCGCTCGAACAGCACGTCCTTCAGCGTGAGCACCAGCCGCGCGGTCTCGGTCGGCGAGAAGCCGTCGACCGCGCGTGACTCGCTCAGGCGCTCCAGGT
>CAWHXF010000008.1:0-4381 GCA_963833195.1 uncultured Gammaproteobacteria bacterium
CGGGGGGGCGATCGAAGGCGAACATCCCGACATCGAGCGCGCGCGTGCGGAAGCCCGCCTCGCAGTAGGCGAGGTAGTAGCGCCACGAGCGCAGGAGGGGCTCGGTACGGCCCCTCGGCCCGCAGCGCGGGCAGGCTTTGCTCGAACCGCTCGCGCCAGCGCGCGAGCGTGATCGCGTAGAGGAGGAGCCGAAGTGCAGCTCCTGCACCGGCACCAGCCCCGCCGCCCGGGCGAGCGCGCGCACGTGATCGTCGGTGCACAGCATGCCCCCGGAAACACCCGGCGCTGGATGAAGTCCGGGCGGCGTCGATACCGGGCAAAGCGCTCGGGTTCGATCGTGATCGTCTGCAGCACGACCCGCCCGCCGGGCGCCAGCGCCGCGTGCAGGGCGCGGAACCAGGCCGCCCAGCGGCGCTGCCCGACGGCCTCGAGCATCTCGATCGAGACGATGCGCTCGTACGGTCCGCGCACGTCCCGCCAGTCGAGATGGCGATAGCGCACCGGCTCGCCCGCGCGGTGCGCCCGCGCCCAGCGCAGTTGCTCGCGCGACAACGAGATCGCCTCGACGCGACAGCCGTGCACCGCGGACAGCGCGCGTGCCGTGGCGCCCCACCGGCACCCGATCTCGAGCGTGCGATCGCCCGCCCGCGGCGCGAGCAGTTCGGTGACGCGCGCGAGCTTGGCGCGCTGCGCGACCTCGAGCGAGTCCGCGGGCGACCCGAACAGGGCCGCCGAGTAGTGCATGTCCTCGTCCAGCCAGCGCCGGTAGAAGTCGTTGCCGACGTCGTAATGGTGGGCCACGTTGGCGGCGCTGCCGCGGCGCGTGTCGGCACGCGTCGCGTGCAGCAGCCGCGACAACGCTCGGCTCGCGGTCCGGCCGGCCGCGGCCCGCTCGAGCCGCGCGCGATTCGCGTCGAACAGGCGCAGCAGCGGCTCGAGCGCATCGGTGTTCCACTCGCCGTGCACGTAGGCATCGCCGAGGCCCGAGGCGCCGCCCGTCGCGATTCGCCGCAGCGCGTTCTCGCAGCGCAGCTCGATCCGCGCCGAGCGGACGCCGCCCGGCCCGGACGCCGCCCGGGGGTCGCCGTGCCGGCTCGTGCGCCCGTCGGGCCAGCGCACCTCGAGCTCGCCGGTGGCTACGCCATCGAACGCGCGCTCGACGGCGCGCGCGAGCCTCGTGCTCAAGCCTCGTTCATGCCCCGCTCATGGCCCGCTCGCCGGCCGCGCACCGGAAGCTCATCGGCTCGCGTGATCCGCGACGCGCACGACGGGTACGGCGACACGGGCACGGGCACGGCGGACACGGCGGACACGGCGGGTCTGACGGGCACGGCGGGCGCGGGGGCGCGGGGCGCGGTGGCCGCATCGTGCGCCGGGCGCGCGACGGCCGGGCTCGGTGGCGGAACACCGGCAGCCGCTTGCACCACAGCTTGAAGGCCTCGACGTGGATGCCGACGATGACCTTTCGCGTCGACAACGGCATGCGCAGCACGCGCCAGACCAGCGAGCGCGACGTCAGCGGACGTCGCTCGCCGCGCCACGAAGCCTCGAGCAGCAGTCCGCCTTCGTCGTGCGCCCCGATCTCGATGCGCTGGCGCGCGCCGGGCACGTCGAGCGCGAAGCGGTACTCCAGCTCGGGCGGCGTGAACGGGGACACGTACAACGCCTTGTCCGCGCGTTGGCGGATGAACCCGTCCGCCGCGAGCCTCGCCGTCAGCACGTACGCGTGGCGCTCGCCGAAGGTGTTGTGCACCTCGTGGACGATCGCGAAGGGCTCGCCCGACTCGTCCAGGCAGTACCACAGCGCGATGGGGTTGAACGCGTAGCCCAGCACGCGCGGGTAACAGGACAGCAGCACGCGCGCGGGCCGCGACGGCAGCCCGGCGCGATCGAGACAGCGCTCGACCCACGCGCGCGGCGTCTCGCCCGGCACCGTCCCGTCGCCGAAATCGGCGTCGTGTACCGACACGCAGCGCCGCGCGGTTGTGGCCGAAGCCGCGCACGCGCGCGTCGAGATCGTCCAGCGCGTCGATGTCCACGAGCAGCGAGAAGACGCGGTACGCGAGGCGGTGCGCGCGCGGTCGATGACGCACGTGCACGACCTCGCCGACGTACAGGGCCGCGTCGGGGAAACCGGCCGTGTCGTGCGCACGAGCGCTCATGCGGCCACCAATGCCGACGCCGACGCGTTCGCGGAAGCGGCTGCCGAAGCCGTCACGGCCACGCCGCCGCACGCCTCGGCCGCCCGGAACCCCGAGCTCACGGCGTCCTCGTGAAAGCCCGCGCCGCACCAGGACCCGCACCAGAAGGTGCGCCGGTGCCCCTGCAGGTCGGGCACGGCGGCGCGCGCGCGCTCCGCCGCGACGTCGAACACCGGGTGGCGATACCGCCATCGTCCGAAGGTGCGCTCCGGCGCGGGCGCGGTCGAGGGGTTCAGCGTGACGAAACGCTCCACCCGCGCATTCCATCCCCGCGTAGCCGTGCAGCGCGTTCATGCGATAGGTCACCGACGTGTGCACCGCGCGGCCCGCCGGCGGCTCCACCCAGTTCCAGCTCGCCCACGCCCGCCGCCGCCGCGGCATCAGCCGCACGTCGGTGTGCAGCACCGCGTCGTTGTCGCGATAGCGCAACGCGCCCAGCACGCGACGTTCGGCATCGTCGGCATCGGCCAGCAGGCGCAGCGAGTCGTCGGCGTGCGTGGCGAACACCACGGCGTCCGCGACGAGCTCGTCGCCGTCGCCGCAGTCGATGCGCACCCCCGACACGGTCCGGCGGACGCGCGCGACGGGCGTGCCGAGCCGGATCCGGACCCCGTGCGGGCCGCGTCCGAGATCGCGCACCACCGCATCGACGTAGCGCACGCTGCCGCCTTCGACCGTGCGCCACGTCGGCCGCCCCGACAGTTGCAGCAACCCGTGCCGCGTGCAGAAGCGCACGAAGGCGACGGCCGGCTGCTCCAGCACGTCGCCGGGTGGCGAGGACCAGATGGCGGCGGCGAAGGGCACGAGATGATCGGCCGCGAGCTCGCGCGGGTAGCCTTCGAGTTCGAGGAACGCGCCCAGGGTCAGCGACGGATCGTTCCCGACCGCGCGGGCGCCTCGCGGTAGAAGCGCACGAGCCCGGCCAGCATGCGCCGGTACCGTCCGCCGAGCAGCAGCGAAGGCTGCGCCAGCAGCCCGAGGCGCGGACCGCCGGCGTACTCGAAGCGTCCCCCGTCGCGCGACACCGAGAACGACATGTCCGTCCCTCGGGAGGACACGCCCAGGGGCCGCGTACGGCGGCCCGTCGGGGAGCTCGGGATAGGCCGGCTCGTTGTAGACCAGACGAAGCCGGTGTCCACGGGCAGGCGTCGGGCGCGTCCGGCCCGACCGGCGGACCGCCGGACGCCGCGTGCGGCACGTGCACCGTGTGCGCGTACCCCCGAGGCGGTGCGACGCCTCGAGCAACGTCACCAACAGGGCGGGCGCCGACGAGCGGCCGCCAGCCCGGCGGCGCCGCCGCCGATCACCGCCACGTGCTCGGGCGCGGGCGCGTTTCTCGGCGGTGGACGCATGGCCGCGAGTCTACGCGATGAGGCAAGTCTCACGCACCGCGATGCTAGGATCGCGGTCGGGCCCCTTCCCGCCGTTCGCCAACCCGCTTCCCCTTCGCCGTCGCCCACGTGCCGCGCAAGACCGACACCCGAGACGACGCGGCCATCGTGCTACGCAAGACGATGGGCGACGCCCTCGTCGCGGTGGGGCGCGACCGGGACGAGGCGGCGTTCTCGTGGTGTACGACTATTACGCCGGTCGCATCAAACCTTCCTGATGGGCAAGGGCATGAACGAGGACACCGCCAGGAGCGTCATGCAGGAGATCATGCTCACGGTGTGGCGGCGCGCCGAGAGCTACGATCCCGCCAAGGCGGCGGCCAGCACGTGGCTCTTCACCATCGCGCGCAACCGCCGCATAGACTACCTTCGAGGGAACTCGCGCATCGAGGTGGAGCTCGACGACGAGGTGCTGGACCTCGAGCGTACCGAGTCGGACGTGCAGGCCCGCCACGTGCATGCCGAGCAGTCGGCGGAACGGCTGGCCGCCGCGCTCGACAACCTGCCGCCCGAACAGCGCCAGGTCATGCACCTGTCCTACTTCCGGGGCCAGAGTCACGGCGCCATCGCCGAATGGCTGGACCTGCCGATCGGCACGGTCAAGTCCCGAATCCGGTTGGCCATGCAATCCGTAAGGGCAAACTTGCAAGGAGAGGGCGACCCGCTTGACCGCGACGACTATCTCGATCCCGACTGATCCGCTGACGACCCCTTGATGGGCCTTTCGATGGGCACGACCCACCACCTGACCGACGAGACCCTCTCGCAGTACGCGGCGGGCGCGCTCTC
>CAWHXF010000009.1:0-12804 GCA_963833195.1 uncultured Gammaproteobacteria bacterium
GAGCGCGGAGGAGACGGCGGAGGCTGACAAGGAAAACCCGGAAGCGGTTGGGCGAGGTCGGTCAGGGTACGCGGACCGATGGCGCGGGTCAGTCGTGGTCCCCGTCCGATGGGCAAAGAAGGCCGGAGACGGTAGGAAAACCGGACCCAATGCCGGTAACGTGCGGCGCGGTGGGAACCGCGCGGCCGTCGGGGCCGCTTATCTAGGCACTGCTTCCACGGTCATCGACGGGTCGGCGGGGGGGTTCGACCCGGGCATGCCGGGCAGTTCCCTTCCGCGAGACGAACACGCGGCGCTGTACTGCCGGGTAGATGACGAGCTCCACGAGCCAGCACGTGACAAGCGTCACACCGACGTAAGCCAGGAACTCGAGCGCCTGCACGGGGATGAAATCGAGGTAGGTCGCCTGGTCCAGCATGAAGGCGTGTGTGATGTAGAGCCCGTAGGAGATCGGCGCGACGACGAGGAACGGGCGCGTGAGCGCATCGAAGCCGCGCCAGCGCAGGCGCTGCCACGCGCACGCGACGCTCAAGGCCACCAGCGCGAAGAAGAAGTGCCTGAACTCGTGGAACGGGTGCTGCCCGAACAGGAGCTTCACGCCCTGTGCCCCGTCGATCGCGACGTCGATCGCGCGCAGAGCGGTGGCTGCGAGCATCGCGGCGAGGGGCGGCCACCAGGCACTCCAACGCGCGGCTTCGCCCTTCAGCCAGGCCTCGGCGAGCATGACCCCGCACCACCAGATGCCGAGGTAGGCGACGATGCGCACCGGCATGGCAGGCCAGACGATGTACACCGCACCCGCCAGCAACGACGCGCCGAGCACGATCGCGTCGCGCGAGCGCCACGTGCCGATGTAACGCACGATCGGCCAGTAGAGCATGTAGAACCACCACTCGTAGGAGAGGGACCACAGCGGGCCGTTGTCCATGTAGGGCGCCACGACTACGTTCGGCTTCGCCCACGACCAGTCCTGAAGCATCAGGAGATTCCCGAGCAGAACGCGCGGCTGAGGGTCCACGACCACACCCGCCTCCATGCAGGCCACGACGTAGCTCAGCGCGAACACGATCAAGAGCGGCACGTAGATGCGCAGTGCCCGGCGCGTGAAATAGGTGCGGAACGAGCGATCCCTCGCTTGGGAAAACGAGAAATGAATCACAAACCCCGAGAGCAGGAAGAACAGCAGCACCGCTTCCTGTCCGAAGCGCAGCAGGATGCCGACGTTCAGCCCTCCCACCACGTACGACTGCGGCCCGAGGTGATGCACCACGACGTAGAGCGCCGTCAGGCCACGCAGGGCCTCGAGACGATGAAGCTTGCCGCCGGGAGCGGGCACGCCGCCGGGCCGATCCGTCGTCGCGACGACCATCTGGTGAACTCCCCGGAGCGCACGTGAAGACGGCCGAGCCTAGCGAATCGCGGCCGCTCGTGCATCTGTGCGCCTACTGGAACACATCGAGCGTGCACGCGGCGCTCACCGGGGCGTTGGCCGACGCGCTCGCCTGTCCGCAGGTGGTATTCGTACCGTGCAGGACGGGTGTTGCCGCACCGGCCTACGCCCCTGCGAACGGCGTGCGAGTCCTGCTTCTGCCGGTACTGAACAACGCCACGCGCTTGCTGTATCCGCTGAAACTGCGACGCGTGTTGCGCGCCGCCCGCGCCACCATGGCGCACGAGGGCATCGAGCCGTTGCACGTGCACGGCCATACGATCTACGCGGACGGCGTGGCGGCGCGTTTCCTCGCCCGAGACGCCGGATGCACCTATTCCCTGAGCGTACGCGGCACCGACGTGAACCTCGGCACTCGCTGGCACGCCTGGGCGGCGTCGCTCGTGCGCCGCACACTGGCAGACGCGCGCTCGGTGATGCTGCTGTCGCCGACGTTCGCCACTCCCCTGATCGCCCGCCTCGGACTGCGCTCCCCGCCGCGTCTGCACACGCTCGCGAGCGGGCTGGATGCGGAATTCTGTCGGCTCGTGCGCCGCACGCGCGACCGAACGGCGCGCGAGCCCGCGGCGTCGGGGCCCGTGCGCCTCCTGGCCGACGGCAAGACGCGCAACAAGAATCTCGACGGCGTCTGCGAGGCCTGCCTGCTGCTCGTACGCCGCGGCGGCCTGGCCGGTCGCCCCTTGGAGGTGGAGGCTTTCGGCATCGAGCCTGCCGGGCTCGCACGCGTCGTGAGCACGAACGTGCTGCGGCGCGTCGCGGCCGAACCGCGGCTGCAGCTTCGAGCGATCGGACGTCTCGAGGGACGGGACGCAATGGCCCGCGCACAGTCCCGCGCGGACGTGTTCGTGATGCCATCGCGCAGCGAGTCCTTCGGGCTGACCTATCTCGAGGCCATCGGGATGTGCACGCCCGTGGTGTACTCGCGCGGTCAGGGCATCGATGGACTGTTCGACGAGATCCACGTGGGCGCCGCGGTGGATTCCGGTGACGCCGCGGACATCGCGCGCGGCATAGAGTCCTGTGTCGAGCGCTTTCCGCACGGACTGGGCCCGTTCGAGGAGAACCCCGTGACATCGTTCACCTGGCCGGCCGTGGCTGCGGGTTTCGTGGACGCGCTCCGGCGCGGCGGCGTCGCGCTACCACGGCGCCGCCCCGATCGAAGCCTGCCCCCGTACCCCCCCACTTGACGCACGCATGCCGCGCGCCGGCAGGCGGTGCTAGGCTCACGCCCGCCATGGCCCGTCCCCCATCAGCACCTCCGGCGTCCGGCGCCTGGCACGCCTTGCTGCCCGCGTTCGCGTGCGCCTGCCTGTTCGCGATCGTGGTGTGGGGTGCGCACGGGCCGCGCGGCTCGGATCAGTTCCAGTACGTCGCGGATGCGGAGACGCTCGCGCGCGGAGCCCCTCCGCGCACGAACCTGCATTTTGCGGGCGGCTGGCTGCGCAGCCTCGATGGTGGCCCTCCGGCGAATCTCATGTCGCACAACGGGCCGATTCTGCACGCCGTCGCCGCGCTCGTGCCGACGCTCGGCGGCTACCGCGCCTGGATCGCCGCGAACGTCGGCGCGCACCTCGTCGTGGCGGCCTGCGTCTGGAGCCTTGCCCGGCGGTTGCGCGGCTCGCGCGCGGCCGGCATCGCGACTGCTGCGTACCTGCTGTCGCCGATCGCGCTGTGGCAGGTCATGAATCCGTTGCAGGAGGTGATGCTCTCGATGTTGCTGGCGCTCGCGCTGCTCGGCTTCGCGCGACGAACGACGCCGTGGGGCGAGCCGCTCCTCGCCGGCGCGTTGCTCGCGGGCGTTGCCAGCCATCCGCTCTTCGTGCCTCCCGCCCTGCTCTACCCGATGTTCCGTTCGTACGAGGTGCGCGCCCGCCCGCGCGCAATGGTGCATATAGGCGCGATGCTCGCGTTGCTCGCGGCGGTGCTGATCGTGCGCGCGTCGACGCCTGGGTTCTTTCCGACGAGCTTCCAGCCGAACCTCGCGGCGATCATTGCGAGCGCCGTGCCGGGCGGCTCGAACATGTACTGGCAGCTCGGTCTCGAGCTGCCGCGGATCGATGCGGAATTGCTGTTCTCGAAGCTCTCCGAGGCGTTGCGCAAGCACTTCGCCTCACCGGCGAACGCCCCGTTCTACGTGTACCTGAATGCCTCGCTCGCCGCCCTGTGCTGGCTCCTTTGGCAAGCAGTGACTCGACGCCGGCCGATACCACGCACAATGCTGCCCCGCGTTCCGGACCCGACGTGGCGCGCGCCGTTGCCGTGGCCACTGCTGCTGGCCGTGGCGCTGCCGATCGCGCTGTACGTCGCCATGGTCGTGCTGCAGCAGAGTCACGCGCGCTTCGCGCAGATCGTCGCCCCGGCGAGCTTCGTCGCCATCGTCGCCGCCCTGCCCGCGCGGTTCTGGAACGCGCGCCGGACCGCTGTCGGCGCGAGCCTCGCACTGGTGGCAAGCGTTGCTCTAGGCGCAATCTACGCGCACGAGCTGCGCGAGCAGGCGAACGCCGACGCACGCGGTGTCGCGACGCTGCGGGCGTCCGTCGCGGAGCTGCCCCCTGACGCTCGCCTGGCCATGCTGGACGTGCCTGCACACGGTGCCTTCGCTTGGGCAGTGCGGCCGCGTCCCTTGCTCGTGTTGCGCAGCGATCTCATGGACGCACGGGACGTGGACCGGGCGCTTGCGAGCTTCGCACCGATGCAGCTGTACATGCCCGCCCCGGCCGAAACCTCGCCGGCGGGCGCCGGCGAAGGCGGTACCGATGAGCTAATGACGATCGTCGAGCCTTTCGGCGGCATCGTTCGGGCCCAGCCGACGCGCTGGCGGGACGTGGCGGACTCGCGGTGAAGATTCTCTACCTGCACCAGTACTTCTCCACACCCGACGGCTCGGGTGGCCTGCGCGGGTATCACCAGGCAAACGCTCTCGCCGCCGCCGGGCACGAGGTGCACGTCGTCTGCGCCACTGCCGGCAAGCACGCCACCGGGCTCGACGGGCCGTTCACGCGCGGCCGCCGCAGCGGATCGGTCGGTGCGTTGCACGTGACCGAGATCGAACTCGCCTACTCGAACAAGGATTCGCTGCCGGTGCGCGCCGTGAAGTTCGTGCGCTACGCGTGGCACGCGACGCTGCTGGCCCTGCGCGAGCCGTGCGATCTCGTGTTCGCGACCAGCACGCCGCTCACCGCGGCGATCCCAGGCATCGCGGCGCGCATGCTCAGGCGTCGGCGTTTCGTGTTCGAGGTGCGCGATCTGTGGCCGGAGGTACCGGTGGCGATGGGGCTTATCCGGAACCGCGCGCTGATCGCCGCGCTGTCGGCCCTCGAATGGTGCGCGTACCGCGGAGCCGACGGGCTGATCGGCCTGTCCCCCGGCATGGTCGAGGGCATTCGGCGCCGAGCACCGGCGGGAACGCCCGTGGTGCTGATTCCGAACGGTTGCGACCTTGAGCTGTTCGATCCGGAGCGCAGCGAGCCGGCCTCGCTCGGCGACATCGATGAGGAGACGCGCGTCGCGATCTATACAGGTGCACACGGCCGCGCGAACGGTCTCGACGCTCTCGTGAACGCGGCGGTGGAGCTCGAACGCCTCGAGCGACCGCCCGTCCACATCGTGCTGGTGGGCGAAGGCAGCGAGAAGGATCGCCTGCAGGAGCGAGCGGCCCTGGAAGCTCCGACCTGCTGCACGTTTTTGCCATCCGTGCGCAAGGCGGAACTGCCGAACGTCCTGGCGCGGGCGGACGTCGCCATCGTCTCGTTCGAGAACAACGAGGTCTTCTATTACGGCACCTCGCCGAACAAGTTCTTCGACTACATATCGGCCGGCAGACCGGTGGTCGTCAACCATCCTGGCTGGATCGCGGATCTCGTCGGCGAGCACGCGTGCGGCCGTGCGGTCGCGCCCGACGACCCCGCGGCGCTCGCGCACGCGCTCGCGGACGTCGCGACCGATCCTGCGCGAGCCGCAATCGGGGCGCGCGCACGGAGGCTCGCGGAGACCGAGTTCGCACGCGCGAAGCTTGTCTCGGACCTCGTCGAGTTCGTTGAACGCACCGCCGCTACGCGACGGGGTGCGTCCGCACCCGTCGCATAGCGTCCCGCATCAGACAGAGTCAGAGCGAGTCGAGGCGACTCGAACCGCAGGTCAGGGCAGGCTACGCGGCATGCCCACGATGGTGAACAGCACCGGCATGTCGCGCTCGTGCGCCTTCTTCGGAGCCCATTCGCCCCAGCTCGAACCGCCATTGGTGCTGATTTCCGCTCGCGCGTCGCGCCAGTGGTTGCGGTCGTCGAAACCGTGGCTCGACAAGGGCTGAACCGAAATTATCTGGTGCGAACGCGGCGTGTCGGACGCGAACTCGATCGAGTAGCTCGAGCCCTCTAGCAGCTCGACGCTTCGATCGAACGACGCGTACTGCCAATCCCGGCAGCGTCGCTCGCCGGTGCGCACCTCAGCCACGCACATGTCGGAGGCAGGCATGCGACCGCTGGCGAGCACCTTGCCCGACTCGTCGCGCAACTTGACGTCCAAGGACGCTGCGGCGTCGGCCCGGGGGTGGCCGAACGCGAGCCAGGCCCCGTCCACCGTACGCGTGGCATCGCGCACGGTGAAGCGCTGGCGCGCCTGCACGTCGCCACCCACCTCGCGCACGCCTCCGGTGGTGGCGTCCACGGCGTGATAGCTCTCGCCGACCTTCAGACCGTCCGTGTACTCGAGCTCGAAGTACGACAGCGCCTTTTCGTACAGCTCCCAATCGCCGTCGACGCGGGAACGGAAGAGGTTCGCGTCCGTATCGCCCAGCCAGGGTCCGTGAACGCCCGTCTTGCTGGCCGTGGTGGACACCTTCAGTCCGTTCAGGCCGATCGCCCCCTGATCTCGCGGGCACGAAGCCGCCTTCTGCACCGGCTCGCCACGCAGCGCGCAGCCGACTGGCGGGTTCATATTGCGGAAGACGAGGTGGTAGGTTCCGCCAAGCTCGATCGGCGCCGACGATTCGAATCTCAGCGTGGTGTAAGTCGCATTGTCGCCCCCGAACTCTTCCATGGGAACGATCGAATTCGTGCGGCCGAGCACATCGTTCGATGGATGACCGTTGCCGTCGTCCGGCCGCAGCTCGACGTGGATCAGCCCTCCGTTGCCGACCGAGTACGCGGAGCCCGCCGAATAGCCGCACGTGTAGGCGTCCAGACCGGCGTCCTGGCAGTTGCACCATTGGCTGCCACTGCCGGAAGCCGCGCACTTCTTCGCGATGTCGCGATCCGTCAGCACGCGCGTGTGAAACCGTACGGCATCGATCGCGCCACTGCGTTCGGCACGGAAGCGGCGGCTGCTGTCGACGGCGATCGCGGCATTCTGCGCCTGCAGCGCGTTGAGCGGATGACCGTAGAAGACGCCGGCCATCGGCAGCTCCCCGTCGGCCCGAGCGGTCCAGTCCTGGCGGGACGCCGGACTGCCCGCACCGAGAGCCGGGGCCTCGGAGGGCGCCCCGGCCGAGTCGGTTTGCGGCTCGGACTCGGGCGCGGGTGTCGGCTCGGGTTCCGGCTCGGGTTCCGGCTCGGGTGTCGGCTCGGGTTCCGGCTCGGGTTCCGGCTCGGGTTCCGGCGCGGGTTCCGGCGCGGGTTCCGGCTCGGGTGTTAACTCCCGCTCGGGTGTCGGCTCGGATTCCGGCTCGGGTTCGGGAGTCGCCGGCCGCGGCTCGATGATCACGGTGGTCGAGGCGGCGGACAGACGCACCGGCTTGGCCGCGAGCGCGGCGATCGTCTCGTCGGTGGTCTCGCGCGCCGCCTGCTCGTCCGGTGCCTCGTGATGCGACGCGGCAGCCAGCGTCAGCGCACCGGTAAGGCTTAACGGCACCTGCCCGTCCGGACCGGGGGGAGCGTGCGGAACCTCCATCAGGTTGCCCGGCCGGACGATCACCGTCGCGACTGGCTCGGGATCGGTGTCACCGAACCGGGGGCTTTGCTCCGTGGTGCCGGAGCCGCACCCAATCGCGAGCAGAAGGCTCGCAGCAAGACAGATCATGGTCGATTTTCTAGGTACACGGGGGCGGCGGGCCGGCGGCGGGAGAGACTGGATTATCGTCTTCATCCCGGCTTCTTCGTCGGGACCCGCTCGAGCCTTGATGGTTTCTACGACGTCTGAGCAACCGTCGTCGCGTGCGGTGCGAGACTCGTGCCGCGTTTCACCCTTCGCTACCTCACACGCGACCGGGACTGCCCCGCACGCGGCTCGTAGCTCCGGTGACCGGGCGGTCCCGTCCGGGTCGCGGGGCGGAACGCGCTCCGGGTCCCACCTTCGGCCGAGCCGTGAGCTTCTTGCTACCGCGAAGCGCGCGGTGGTCCCGAGCGACAGCCGTGAACGCACCTATGAACACGCCGAAGAGCAGGTAAATGTCGCGCGAAACGTACGCGTCGTAGGACTTCAGGTAGTTGAGCAGCGCGAACAGGGCGAGCGCCGCCGCGCCGTACAGGAAATTCACGTTGGCGGCGGAGGAGGAGCGCACGCCCCGGAGGAACATGGCGCCCAGCAGCGCGAAGCCGAGCAATAGCGGGATCAGCCCCACAAGGCCGCTGTCGATGCCCCACTGCAGCACGATGTTGTGCGGATAGTGGCCGGACTCGTCGATGTACGCGCCGAGGCCGTGACCCAGCAGTGGGGATTCCGCAATGTAATTGAAGCTACCGCGAATGAGCTGCACGCGCGTCTGCTCGGAGTCCTCCACGTCAGTGAAGAGGGCGACGAGCTGCTCGCCGTACCTCGAGACCGACAACATCTGCATGAACAGCGCGGGGACGAACGCCGCGAGCAGCACGAGCGCAGCGAGCTTCTTTCGTCGACCGAAGCCCTGCAAACGAGTTCGCATCGCGATCACGAGATAGATCAGGCTCACGAGGATCGCGAAGATGAGCGCGCCGCGGCCCCGCCCGACCGACATGCCGAGCCAGTTCACGGAGAACAGCAGCAACGACACCGGCGACATGCCGCGCAGCACGAGCGCCGTCGCCGCGATGACTCCGACCCCCATCGCGAAGCTCTCGACAAGGTACGACGAGCCGCGCACGTCGGCGTACTCGGCGATCTTCGCGTCCGAGCCGAAGAACAGCAGTGTGTTTATGGCAATCAGCGCTCCGAAGCCCGCCAGCACGAAGAGCAGTATCTCGATGCCGCGGACGTCCCACGGAAAGATCGCGACGCCGACGCCGAGGCCAAGGGTGAGGAGGAAGAAGCTGTACAGCGCCGTTTCGGTCCCGCCCTCGACAATCAAGGCGATGGTGGGTCCGACGAGCAGCAGCAGCAGCGGGAACGCCGCGCGCAACCGCTCGACGAGCGTGCCGAACGTCATGATGTTCCCGAGCGGCACCGTGATCAGCAGCAGTGCGGCGGGAATCTGGTAGACGACGACATCCGACAGCCAGTACCGCGCCTTGAGCGCGGGTGCCATAAGGATCAGTCCCACGGCCAGCGCCGCGAGTACCGTTATCGCTCTGTACATCCGGGCTCCTGACGTGCCGCTTCGCCGACGGCACGATCGTCGTCGGTTTGCCCGACGCTGTCAAAGCCGCAAGAGCCGGGCGCTCGACCGCAACGCACGCGGGGCGCTCGATGCGGCGCGTCCGAGGTTCCGGGTACCATCGCTCCCCGATCCGCACCGGGTCGCACGCCCAGCGCACGTCCTGTGCACAAGAATGTGCACGAGCATTCGCATCGGAGAGGCTTCGACATGAGCAAGGCGATTGCGCGACGCGGCGCGCGTCGGCTGGCCGCGATCTCGACGCGTTGGTCCACGGCGCACGCGCTGCGTCGCGCGAGCCCCAGCGCCCGGCGCGTGCTGGAGCCGCTCCACTACGCCGCCCGTTACCGGCTCGCGGCGGACGAGGCGAGTCGGGTGGCGCAGCTGGAGAACCGACGCGCGGAGCTCGAGGCCTCCGGGGAACCGATGGGGGCGGCCGATTTCGGGGACCAGTCGCCCGACGCCATCCGCCGACGGGTGGCCGCGGGCGGGCACGAAGGGCAGACGGTCGGTACGGTCTGCCGCGCGACGAGCAAGTCTCCACGCTCGGCGCTCTTTCTGATGAAGCTCTGTGCCCGAGGCGGCGCGCGTCGCTCGCTCGAGCTCGGAACCTCGCTCGGCATTTCGGGCGCCTACCAGGCCGCAGGGCTCGAGGCCGAGGGAGGCTCGCTCGTCACGCTCGAAGGCGATGCGGCCAGGGCAGCTATCGCGCGCCGCACCTTCGAAGCGCTCGGGCTCGACCGGATCAACGTCATCGTCGGCTTGTTCCACGACACGCTCGGCGCGGCGCTCGATGGCACGGAAGCCTTCGACACCGTGTTCGTCGATGGCCATCACGACGGACCGGCGACAATCGCCTACCACGAGCGAATCCTGCCCCACCTCGCGCCCGATGCCATCGTCGTGTTCGACGACATCGGTTGGTCGTCCGACATGGCCCAGGCATGGCGCACCCTGTCGACACGCCCGGAGTTCGCGGTGGCGGTGGACTGCGGCAGGTTCGGCGCCTGCGTGCGCGGCGCGCGCGATGCCGGCGCGCCCGTGGAGCGTTTCACCGTACCGGCCACCTGGCTCTGATCCTCTCGGGCGACCGCTTCGCCCGCACCGCGTGAATTGTCCGTGCGCGTCAGGAACGACGCCCGGGGGCGCTCGCGGCAAGCCCGGATACCGCGCGGACCGGCACCCCGCGCGCGTAGAGCCACAGATGCAGCGCGAAAACGAGGGCGTGCGCGACGAGCGACACGCCCGAGAACAGCCACACCGTGGCGACGAGCTCGAGACCGAGGTACGGCGCCGCGAGCCCCACGCCCAGGCTGCCGACGAGCCGCACGCCGTCGCCGACCATCTGCAGCTCCTGCCTCCCCAGCACGATCATGTGGTTGGGGGCGCTGAACACGACCATGCCGACCACGAGCGGCAGCAGCGCCGGCAGCAGAGTTGCCGCACCGGCCCAATCGGGGCCCAGCACGGGCTCGATCAAAGGCGTGCAAAGCAGCGTGGCCACCACCAGCAAAGCCGCCACTGCGGCGAGCGTGCCGGTCAAACGCAGGTACTCACGCCGCAGTTTCGTGAAGTCGTCCCGCCGGGCAAGCTCGGCGGCGCGCGACCAGAAGCTCATCGAGAGGGCCTGAGTCAGCGCCCCGATGGGCGCGGCGAGCAGCCGCTGCAGCAGCACGTACAGGCCGATCTCGGCCGCGCCGTAGGCTCGACCCAACATCAGCACCGGCAGCGCAAAGCCGACCACGTTCACGACGGCGACGGCGGTGGCAGTGGCAGCCGGACGACGTTGTTCGCGGGCCGCGCGCCACGCCTCCGCCACACCCGGAAGCGCGATCGTGCGCTGCGGCGCGGAGCGTGCGCGCGCGCGAGCAGCCACGACGTGAGCGCCGGCGCCGGCAGCGAACGACGCGGCGGTGGCCAACACCAGACCACCGCCGCCCGCGATCACGACGGCGAGCGCCAGCGCCGCGCCGATGTACGTCCAGCTCTGTACCAGACGTGCAACGGCTACGGGGCCGAGGTCGCCATCGCGGGTCCACCAGCCGCGTGCCAGCTGCTGAAGCCCGTTCAACGCCGTCGTCAGCGGCAGGAGCCACAGCCAGGGGCCGAGCGTCTCGCGTCCCGGCCACCAGTCGAGCAACGCATCGTCGAACACGACGGCCACGATCGCAAGTGAGCAGGTCGCGACGAGGCACAGTGCCCCCGCACCGCACGTGGCGAGCGCGCGGCGTCCGTTCTGCTGGTTCGGCAGCAGCATGTCGAACCGACCTGTCGCGAACGAGAACAGGATCTGCGAGCTCGCGAGATATAGCCCGAGCACGCCGAAAGCCGCCGGTTCATAAAGCCGCGTCAGCAGCGGCGTGGCCGCGACGAGCGCGACCTGGGCGATGACGTTCGCACCGGCCACACGCGCGAAGTTGCGCCGCGAGCGCGTGCCCAGCACCGAGCGTAGCAGCGCTCCAAACCGTCCGTCTGCCGCGCTCACGCGGAGCGGTCCGTCACGTGCCGGAGCCAAGCCTCGCGCTCGACCTCGATGTCGTAGCGTGATGCAGCGCGCGCTTGCGCCGCACATCCGAGCTCCTGCCAGCGCGGCTCGTCGGCGAACACCCGGTCGAGCGCCCGATCCAGCGCATGGGCGACACCCGGTTCGAACAACCAGCCCGTCTTCCCGTCGACGAGCGTCTCGGAAGGGCCGCCGAGCGCGCCCGCGAGCACGGGCCGGGCTGCGAACATCGCCTCTACGATCGACAGACCGAACGGCTCGACCCCCCGACGCGGGTTGGCCACCACGTCAGCGAGCGCGAGTATCGGGGCGACGTCCCGCCGTTCCCCGACAAGGGTCACCCGCAACCCTTCCGGATCGTCCAAAGCGCGCAGCTCCGCGGCGTAGACCGAGTCGACCGGCCCGCCCGCAAGCACCAGATGCGTGCCCCGCGCGCGGGCGTTCGCACCGAGCGCACGGGCCAGCGCCAGCTGTCCCTTCTCGTCCGAGGGATACAGACGCGCGGCAACCACGAACACGCGTTCGTGCGGTGCGATGCCGAGCCCGCTGCGGGCGATGTCTCGCGCGGTCGCGCCGGATGCCACGCGGAACGGGGCGCCGTCTATTCCGTGGTGAATCGTGTCGACGGACACGGTACCCCGCAGCGAGCGTGCAACCCAGGCGCTGGTCGCGAGCACGGCGATTCCGTGCCTGCGGCACTGGTGACCTATCCACACGCGGCGCAAGGCCCCCGTCCGACCCTCCGGAATCCCCGTGGCCGTGCGCCATACCGCGCGTGCACCGAGCGCCTCCGCGACCGTGCCCAGCAGGTCGAGCAACGCGTGATTGAAGCTCTCCACGACGCGCACGGGCGCATCGAGCCTCTCGACGACGCGCTCGCTCGCTCGCAGCACGGCGCGCTTCGCCGCGCTCAGCTCGACGAGGCCGGCCACGCGACCGCGCAGCCCGCCGGTGACGGAGCCCGCGCCAGCGCGCCGGCGCGCCTGCGCCTCCACCCACCCGCGCGTGCGAAAGCGTTCGTTGAGTTGACCATCGGCGAGGGAAACGAGCCCGATGCGCCAACCGACGCGCTCGAGGGCCGTCGAAAAGCTCTCTATGGCGCTGGCCACCCCGTACCCTTCGTCGCCGCGGCAGATCCAGAGTATCGCCGACGGTCGGTTCGACGCGGTGCCGTCGTGCTCGCCCGTCATCGACTCGCCGGATCGATGCGTACGAGCTCCTCCGTCTTCGAGTGCACCACGTCGTAGGCGCGCGCGCCGCGGCCGGGTTCATGCACTTCGCCCCGCGCCCACGCCAGCAGGGCCGCCGGATATCGCGCACCGGCGAGCTCGGAGAACGGGTAGCCAC
>CAWHXF010000010.1:0-20978 GCA_963833195.1 uncultured Gammaproteobacteria bacterium
CCGGGCCCCACAGGCGCGATGCGGTCGGGGACTTCAGGCTCGTCGACGCGCGCGAGGACACCGACGTGATGCGCGAGATCACGGCGGCGGGCCTCGACAGGGACGAGGGCATGGTCCTGAAGATCGGTGACGGTCTCTACCACGGCAGCGACGCGCGGCACGCGTTCGCACTGCTCGGCAGTCGCTCCGGCGTGTTCAGCCGGCTGAACTACTGGATGCTCCGCTCGCCGGCTCTCGTGCGCACCGCCTATCCCGCGATGAAGGCCGGACGCGCGCTGCTGTTGCGGCTCCTGCGCAAGCGCAAGCTGAACAATCTCGGCGTCGAGGGCAACGAGCGCTTCTGATCGCGGCCCCCGGCCGCACGCGTCCGGGGGGGGGTAGCGGACCGGACGGCGAGCCGCCGCTCGGCCGACGCGGGCTCTACGGCGCGCTCGGCGTCAAGCGAGCCCGGGAGACGCGCAGATGGCGATGCCGTGGCCGCTCGACCGCGCCAACGGGCGGGAGTTGCTCATTGGCGCTTCCCGAACGATCCCGGTCACGCGCCCGCGCGGCCGTGTCAGTCGCGGGCCTGCCCGTAGAGCCTGCCGCGCGTCGGCCACAGCTTGCCCAGGTTGGTGAACCCGCCCTTCCAGAAATAGGCGCATCGTTCGGCATTGAACGGACGGAACACCGTGCCCAGCGTGATGCCGACCAGCGCCAGCGACAGCGCGCGCGCGCGAAACCGGAGCTTGCCGAAGGTGCTCGCGTCCTTGAGCATGAAGCGGGCGAAGTTTCGCCCCTGCGCCATGAAGCGCGTGCGCATGTAGCTCGCGGTCGACCGGTTTGGCGGGATGGTCTCCCAAGCCACCGCCTCGGCGCTCCAGCGAGTCTCCGCGCCGGCGCGCGACAGCGTCTCGAAGAAGTCGCCGTCCGCGCCTCCCGTGGCACCGAAGCGCTCGTCGAACCGGGTGTCCCCGATGGCGTCGCGATCCAGCAGGCAGTTGCCGCTGCCGACCCGGCGCACCCGGTCGCCGGTGTGGCGGTCGTGCGTGTTGTGTAGGTCGACCGCCGCCACCCACGCGTCCATCGGCACGCTGTAGCGCGGAAAGACCGGACCCGCGACCGCGGCGGGCCCGTGAGCGAGATACTGTTCCACCAGTGCGGCGAGCCACTCCGGGTCAGGGATCTCGTCATCGTCGAGGAACGCGAGAAGCCGCGTCTCGCAGACGTCGATGAGCTCGTTGCGAGCGACCGAGATGTTGTTGCGCGCCGGGTCCACGATCCGCACGTCGCACCGCGCGCCGAGACCGCTTCTGGAGACGGCGTCGTTCAGCTCGTCGTGGACTTCCGCCCCTGCATTGTTGGCGATCACCACCGAGACGGGACCACCGTAGTGCGCCACCGACGCGATCAGCCCGTGCAGCAGCGCCTCGAGCTGGTCGAAGCGGTAGTAGCTCACGATGCCGATGGTGACGGCGGGCGGGCTCTCGGTCATGGGGCAGCGTCGCGGTTCGAGGGGGTGCGGCCGGGAAAACGCGAATCCGTTCTCACGGACCGCTCCGGCGGGAACGGCGTGCGAGGTTACACTTCGCGCGCCCCGTGTCGCTGCCCATCCGCGGCGCTCCTTCGCTCTCTTTACATCGCACAGGCGATTCAGGACGGCATCGGTATGCACGCGCTCGGCCACCATTCCGCCTCCACGCGCGCGCGCCGATCGCGCACCAGACCCGCGCGGCGCGCCCTGCTCGCGCTGCTGATCCTGACGGTGCTCGTGATCGCGTGGGCGGGACTCAGACCCGCCGCGGACTATTCGAGCTCCTGGGTCACCATCGACGAGGCGGCAGGCTCGTTCCGGTTCGAGAACTACGGGCTCGCCTACGGCCAGGTGGCGCCGAGCATCTCCCGCGCCTCGATGGTGCCGGACTTCCGGATCGACTTCAGCCTGCCCTTCCGGGAGGCGAGCGACAACCGGTTCCAGGTCATCGCCCAGCTCGGTTCGCCCGGCACGCATACGCCCCTGCTTATCGGTCTGTGGCACACCAGCATCATCGCGATGAACAGTCGGGACTTCGCGAACAAGCGGAACCTGCCGAGGGTGTCGGCCAATCTCGCCGAACACGTGGGCACGACGGTACGGATCACCATCACCTTCGGCGAGAACGAGACTCGGATCGACGCGAACGGCCGGTTCGCCGCCCGAGGCGCCCCCTTCTCTTTCGCCACGCCGCTCACACGCATCACGCTCGGCAACTCGCCCGATGGCGAGCACGGCTGGGAGGGCACGCTCGAGTCCTTCGACATCGTCGCGGGCGCCGACGCGCTGCCATCGACGTCCTACGCGTTCGCCACCGCGTCGGCCAGGCGCATCGACGATCGCGGCGACGCCTCTCATCCGCTGGCCGTTCCGATGCCCGGGCATTTTCCCGACCGCGCGCACATCGGCCGCATGGGCCTGCGTCAGCTGTTCGAACAGAACCTGCGTGATGTCGTCCTGAACTTCCTGGGTTTCGCACCGCTAGGCTTCGCGATCACCGGACTTCTGCGGATGCGGCGCAGACCGGTCGGGCGCGTCGCCTCGGCGCTCGTCGCGATGATAATGGGCACGATGGCGACCGTGGGAATCGAGACCGCCCAGCTCTACATCCCGGGCCGCAGCTCGCACGTGCACGACCTCGCCCTGAACGCCAGCGGCACCGTGGCCGGGGCGCTGGGCTTCCTGCTGCTGGCCGCGGCGTTGCGCGCGTGGTTCGGGCGCGGCCGCGCCGCACCGAGCGCGGATGCCGCCGCCTCCGAGGGTTGAGGCACGCTCGAAGCAGCGGCCCTCGCGGCCTTATTCGCGGGACACCCGCGCGACCGCGGTACGAAGCTCGGCGTTCAGCTCGCGCCGGAACCGGAAGCGTTCGACGTCGAAGGGGCGTAGCGTGGCGCGCACCGAGTCGTGCCGCGCGATCCGATCGTTCACCTCGTGCACGGTGTTCGCGACATTCGCGTACCGGTTCGTCTCGAGCCAACGCGCGAGCTCGGCCTGGTGCCCGTCGCGCCGCGAGAGGTTCGGCACCACGACGGGCTGCAATCCGGCCTGCAGCAAACCGAACACGGAACCGGCACCGGCGTGCGTGACGACGATGTCCGCAGCGCTCGCGAGCGCATGCACGTCGTCGACGAAACGCTCCCAGCGAGCGACGGTCGGCACGTACAGGCCGTCGGCGATCTGCAGCAGGGCGGCCGTTGCGTGCGGACCGGTGTCGATCGCTTCCACCAGTTCGTCGAAGCGCGTCGTTCCCAGCGTCACGAAGAGGTTCACAGCAGGCCCACCCACGTGGCCTTCGGATAGATCGCCAGCAGCTCGCGGTGCTGCACGAGAAAGCGGTGGGCGAAGGGGTAGAGCAGTCGGCCGTGCATGCTGCGCGCCTCGAATCGGGACCAGGTCTCGAACACGATCAGGCGCGCGCCGCAGAGCCTCAGCAGCACGGCCGGCAGCACGGCGAAGCCCGGCCCCGTCACGATGACGGCGGCGACCCGGTACCGGCGTCGTAGCCGAACCACCACGGCGACGGTCTCGCGCACGTGAGCCAGCCCTCCCCGCCACGACGGCGCGGACTGCTTGGGAGACGGATTCCCGACGATCAGGACGTCGTCGAAGCGTTCCTCGACGCGCCTGTGGACGTCGGTCAGCAGCAGCCGCCGCGCGTCGCCCGCGACATCGTCGTCGATCAGCCCGGACAGTCGCCTGGCCTGCTCCGCATGGCCGCCTTCGCCCGCCAGGAAGAGCAGAGCGGGTGGCCGCGCACTCAGCCCCACGAAATCCGCTTGCGGGATCGTGCCGGGTTCCTGCGCTTGACGGCGCGGCGCTGCTTCGCGGGCGCGGGCCGCACGATTCGCACCTGCAATGCGACGTAGGCGAGCAACCAGAGCGTGAACACCGAGGAGCCCGCGCGGAACAGCGAATACTCGGTGAGATTGTGCAGGGCGGCCAGCGAGAACGCGATGACGAACAGGTACACGTCCGCGCCGCGCACGGTGGCACGCAGCGCGCGGCCGACGAACGCGACGTAGCAGCACAGGATGGCCGCGCCGAGCAACGCGCCGCCGACGACGAGGTTGTCGAGGTAGCCGTTGTGATACTGCACGTACGGAATTGTGTAGAGCGGATCGGCCAGGACCGTCTCGTGGTTGTCGTACCCCCAGCCGAGCACCGGCCGCTCCTCGAACGCGTGCAGCGCGGTGATCCAGATGTCGACGCGGCCGGTCAACCCGATGTCCTTGCCGAGGGCTCCGGTCGCGCTGGCCGCCACGGCCTCCACGTTCTGCTGCACGACGGCGACGATGGGCAGGACGACCACGGCCGCCGCCCCGAGCATGATTATGCCGATGCGGCCGCGCGCGGAGGCCCGGCGGTACACGGCGCGCAGCGGCACGGTGAGCACCCCGAGAGCCACCACCACGGTGGCCGTGGCGCTGCCCGTGGTGATGACGGCGCAGACGGTCATGCCCAGCAGTACCAGCGCGAACATCCGCGTCCTGCGCCCCGAGGTCGGGGCCATGAACAGTCCGACCGCGGCGACGGTACCCAGCAGCGAGATCCCGCCGAGCGCGTTCGGCCCGCCGGCAATGCCGCCGTAGCGCTGGTCCGCGAGCAGGAACTCGAGTCCGCCGCCCGGGTTGACGACGAAGGCGAGCAGGCTCGCCGCGACCACGAACGAGATCGGCAACGCGACGACCATGGACACGCTCCACGCGAGATCGCCCCGGGGCCGGCTGTCGTGCAGGTAGACCCAGATGGCGAGGAAGCCGAAGGTCAGGTGCACCATGTTGGCGAACACGCGGAACGGCACGTCGCTGGACAGCGCGGTGAGCGCGAGGGCGACGAACACCAGCACCAGCCACCGCTCGGCGCGCAGGAACGCGACTAGCGCACGCACGCGGCCGATCAGCAGCGCGAGCACGCCGAGGTAGGCCACGGCCTGATACTTCTGGACGGCGAGCGCGGCGGCGTACTTGGCGGTCGCGTCCGCTTCGCTGGCCGGATCCCAGCGGATGTCGGCCGAGAAGAGCTGCCCGGACAGGAACTGGCCGAGCAGCAGGCCGTCGGTACCACCGATGAAGACGTAGAGCAGCAAGGGCGCTGCGTACACCCACCACTTGCCCCTCGCCTCGATCGCCGAGCGCGTGAGGATGCGCTGCCAGCGTGCGCGCAACACCCCGGCCGCGCTCCCGGCGCCCACGCCGTAGGAAACGCTGCGCACCTCGGTTCGACCTGTTGCCATATCTACCGGTTACCCTTCGCCGCGATGCCGATCCGTGCCCGCCGCCTCCCCTGAATTATGAGTATGCCGGCACTCGTCCACATCTGCTCGTTCTACTGGACGAACCCCGTGCACGAGCGGCTGTTCACCGAGTTGCACGCGCAGACGGGACTGAAACAGATCGTCGTGGTGCCGCTCAAGACGGCATCGCTGAAAGCGGACGCGCGCCCCGTCGATTTCGGCCGCATTGTACAACTCGACTGCCTCAACCTACTGACCTCCGCCTCGTCTCGGCATCGCGGCAATAAGACCGTGCGCGCCATGCGAAGCCACGGAATCTGGAACGAGCTGGCGGCGCTGACCGTCGTGTGCGTCCATGCCCACTCCGCGTACATGGACGGGTTCGCGGCGCGGCGCGTCGCCCGGTTCGTCGGGGCACCGTACTGCCTCACCTTCCGCATGACCGACACCGACTTCTGCTTTCGCCACCGCCCGTGGGCCACCGCGTTCATGCGGCCGCTCGCGCGCGGCGCCGACGCGCTGCTGGCGATCTCGCACGGCGACCTCGGCCGGGTCGCCGATCGGCTCGGCATCGAGCCGGGGCTCATGGCCTGGCTCGGCAGCGGGGTCGACGACGAGTGCATCGCGCGGACTCTCGCCGCCAAGCCACGGCCGGCGGACGGGGCGCTCGTCTTCGCGACGACCGGCAAGCTCGGGTACGCCTACAAGCGCGTGGACCTGACGGTGCAGGCGTGCGCCGTGGCGGCGGCTCGGCTCGGCGTCGCGGACTGGAGGCTGCGCGTGCTGGGCATGACGCACGAGGAGTACGCACGCACGCACGGGCGCGATGTCGACGAGGGGCCGCTGCGGCGGCACGTGGAGTTCCTCGGTCGGATCGAATCGCGCACCGCGGTCCTCGAGCTGCTCGCGCAGGCGTCGCAGTTCGTGTTGCCGAGCAAGGAGACCTTCGGCATCACCTTCCTGGAGGCCGTCAGTCAGTGCACCCCGATCGTCTGGCTGCGCGGCTACGCGGTCGATGGCGTGTTCGGCGAGGTGTGGGTCGGAGAAGCGGCGCAGGCGCAAACTGTGACTCACGTCGCGGACGCGATCGTCGCGGTGGCTCGCGAGAGCGGCGGCGCTCTCGGACCGTTCGACGCCAATCCGGTCCGGGGTCTCGGCTGGGACGCGTTGGCGCGTCGGTATCGCCGGCTCGTGCTCGACGACGTCCGCGCGGTCGAAGGCGTGGTGCCGCCTCGGACGTGATCGCGAGCCGGGCTCGTCGCGCCTCGCGGTTCTTTCCTGCACTTGGCAAAGCGGTATTCCGCCCGCCGTGCGCGCGCGGTCGACTGATAGGCTCGTCGCACAGACCCCGAGCGCCAGCAATATCCCTTACGTGGAACCGTTGTCCTCCCTACGCGCACTAGCCATCACGTTGCCGTTCGCCACGCACGCGTTCTTCGCCTGTGCGTGCGCGCTGCTGCTGCTGCGCGGGCTGGCACCTCGATTGGGCTTGCTGGACAGCCCGGACGAGCGCAAGCGCCACGATGCGCCGGTGCCGCTCGTCGGAGGCATCGCCGTCTACTTTGCGGTCGCGGTATCCATCGTGGTGTTCGTGCCTCACTCGATCACGGCGATATTCGCCGTCATCGCGGGAATCGTCCTCGTGCTGGGGGTCATAGACGACCGCCTCGACGTGCCCGCACGCTACCGGATCGTCGCCCAGCTCGTGATCGCCTGGCTGACCGTCGCCTACGGGGGCGTCGAGATCCACCGCATCGGCAACCTCATGGGCTTCGGCTCGATGGAGTTCGGTGGGCTGTTCGCCATCGTGTTCTCGATGATCTGCATCGTCGGCGTCATCAACGCGTACAACATGATCGACGGCGTCGACGGACTGTCCGCCTCACTCGCGGTGGTCACCTTCGCCGGAATCGGCACGTTGTGCCTGCTGCACGGGCTGGAAGTCGGCATGCACCTGGCCATGATCTTCGGCGGGGCGCTGGTCGCCTTCCTGTGCTTCAACGCCCGCATATTCGTACCGCGTGCCCAGGTGTTCCTGGGCGACTCCGGCAGCACGCTCGTCGGCTTCGCGCTGGCCTGGCTGTTCATCAGCTTGACGCAGTCCGACGCCACCACCGTGTCGCCGATCGTGGCCGCTTGGCTCTTCGGGCTGCCGCTCGTGGACACCGTATCGGTCATCATCCGCCGCGCATCGAACGGGATCTCTCCGATGAAGGGCGGTCGCGATCACCTGCACCATCGGTTGCTCGACGCCGGCTGGTCGACAAACCGCACGGTGGGCACGATGCTCTGCCTGCAGGTCGTGATGGTCATCGTGGGCGTGCTTGCCAACCCCTACCCGGTGCTCGAGCCGGTGCTGTTCATCGGTTTCGTGGGCATCGCCCTCGGCTATCACCTGGCGCTGGTGCCCGTCGCCCGCGCCATCACGCGTCGCACCGAGTTGCGTCGGGCAAGGGCCGCCCGGGCGATGCGCGTGGTCGATGAAGGCGTCGCCGCGCCCGCTGCCATCGCGACGCAGCCGACCCTGCCGGCGGACGCGGCTTGCGCACGCGAGTCCGCTCCTGGTGGTCCGCGCGTCCGCCCCGGCGAGCGACGGCACGCGGACGTGGCGGCGTAGGCGGCGCGCGTGGGAGCGCGGCGCGCCCGTCCGCTCCCGCCGGGTGCTAGGAGGACAGAGCCCGCAGACCGGCCACGCCGGCGAGCCAAGCTTGGCGTCCCGCTTCACGCGCACCGCCTTCCGTACCCGATAATGCACTGGCTACATCCCTCGCTTGCGCCAGCTGATCCCGGTGATACAACGCTAAACGGCATGCCTGAGTTTTGGAGCTCGCGCAGTCGTAAACTTCAATTGCCGTGTCCAGTTGATCCGCCAGGAGATCGACGAGCTCCAGCGAGACGAGGTCGAGCTCCTCGATCAGCGATCGCTCTAGGCCGGGCGTCTGGCCGGAGGCCAAGCGCGTCCAGGCGGACTCCTGGAGCGCCTCGGCGGCCTTGTCCAGATCGAAGACGGGCGGCGCGTCCGGATCGACCGCCTGGGTGCTCAGCCAGAATCCCTCGTCGCGAGCGCTTGCCACGAGCTCGCCGGCTCGCACCAGCGCGGGCGTGGCGAGCGCTTCTTGGTCGTCGAGCACGTTCGCGATCTCCACTCCGACCGCCTCCAGGCGGCCGATGACGATCGTGCTCGTGTCCGTGTCACCCGATTCGCTGCCGTTCTGCAGCGTGCCTCCGTCGTCGAACAGGGCACCGTCATTACCGAACTCGGGCACGCGAACGCGTCCGGCATCCGGATCGATGCCGGAGTAGCCATTGACAACCGGTGCCCAGCAGACGTCCCGGAACCGGGCGTACGTCGTGCGGTCCGGCGACCATCCAGGATTGCCTCCACCGTAGAAGTTCGAGTAGTAGAGGTTGTCGATGAGCGGTTGCCCGCCCCCGGTCTGCCAGGCGATGCCGGACTTGTCGAGCTCCAATTCGCCGTTCACCCAGACACGCACGCTGCCGTCGGACGCCGAGGTCGAGGAGTTGGTCGTCACCTCCATGGCAACGTCGAACCACTCGCCGATGGGAATGACGAAGTCCCCGATCTCGTAGTCCTCGCCGACGTAGCTAGGACGATCGGCCGCGTAGGAGTAGATGACGAGCCGCCCGGTGCCGTCGAAGTTGCCGCGGAACATGGTGCGCACCGAGAAGCCCTTCGGGTCCACCTTGCCGCCGGACGGGGACGCTCCGCCCGAGAAGCCGAAGCCGATCTTGCCGCCCTCGTGATCGCCACCGTAGTCCCAGCCGTCCTCGAGCTTGATCGATTCGACCAGCCGGTACGTGCGCGCCTCGGAGAGGTTCGCGCCCATGATGCCGCGATCGGTGCCGATGCTCGAGGGTATGAAGGCGTGGCGCAACGAGGGATTGCCTTCGGATTCGCCCGGCAACGACAGGAACTGGGCTCCGTTGGAGAACCGCACGCCGTCGATCCAGTCCTTCCAGTCGTTCGTCGTGAGCGATCCCTGCTCGCGCTTTCCTTGCGGCAGCTCGAGGCAGCTCGCCTCGCCGGGACCGTCGCCCACCACCACGTACTGCGCGGCGTTGACGTCCGACGCCGACGCGGTCGACTCGGCTTCGAACGAGGCCTCGGCGACGCGCTGCGGTTCCGGCGCCGCTTCGGGCTCCGGCTCGGCCACGGGCTCCGGCTCCGGCTCGACCGTGGCCTCCGGCTCCGGCTCCGGCTGAAGCTCGGCCACGGGCTCCGGCTCCGGGGCGGCTTCCGCCACCGGCGGCACGGCTTCGGGTTCGGGCGTCGGCGTGGGCGGGGGCTCCGGCACCGCTTCCGGCTCGGGCTCGGGCTCGGGCAGCGCGGCGGCCGCGACCGGAGCGCTCGGGATCTGCACGTTGCTGGTCCCGGTGCCGCTGGGCGTGATGAGAACGGAATTGGAGGCCACCGCGTACACCGGCACGCCCGGCGTCACGGCCACGGCGTCCGCGACGTCGACAGTCGGGACCCCTTCGACGATCCTGTACGCCAGTCCGGTCGCATTCGAGTCCGCGAAGGACTGCTCGGCGGGCTCGCCGTTCACGGTGTCGTCGCTGTTGGCCAGGCAGCCCGTCAACAGGTAGGTGCCCGCGACCAGGACGATCGCGGTCGCCGAGCGGTTGTGCTGCTCAAACGGCATAGGGGTATCTCACGAGAAGCGGATGGGCGAAGGGCGATGGTGGCGGCGACCCAACTCTCGGGTGCGATCCGCAAGCGCTCCCTGCCCGTGTAGCGTCGGTATCGGTCCGAACGAGCGGACCGTTGATCGAAAAGCAATTGTCGCGTGAGCCCGATCACAGCCCCCGCGAGGGTGATGCATGCTTTCCGGACGGTAGTGCGCGGCTCACCCTGCCGTGGTGGACCGGCGCGCGTCGGCCTCCCGAACCAGGCGCTTGCCGAGGCTCAGCATCAGGAACACCTCCCCGATCGCGGAGGCCAGGATCACGAGCGCCGCGTCCCGCAGCACCATCCCAGCGCCGAGCATCGCCGCCACGGTCAGCACGCTGGCCACGACGCCGAGCTTGAGAAGGTAGGCGAAGCGCAGCCGGATGACGAACTGCTGGCTGATCCAGAAGCGATAGTTCGACAGGATCATGACCACCACCGTGGCCGCGAACATCCACAGCACGCCCGCATCGAGCTCCAGCAGCCCGGTCGCCTCGGCCGCGACGAGCGCGGCGCCCGCCATGGCGACGTAGCCGAAGACGAGGCGCATGTTCAGCGAGCGGTGCACGGCGATCTCCTCGGCCAGGGCGTCCGGGTTCCCCTTGCCCCAAGCGCGCCGCACACTCGGCAACGCGCTCTTGGCGAGCCCGGTCGTGACCATGTTGACCGGCGTGACGATCATCCGGGCCACATGGTAATAGCCCACGGACGTCGGGCCGAACATGAACATCAGCAGCGGCGTCACGCTCTGGTTCTGCAGCCAGGTCACTCCGGCCCCGGCGGTCGCGAAGCGGCCGTGTCGCCAGTAGGTCCGTGCCAGCCCGCCGACGGCGGCGCGTGACTCCCCCCACGCCTCCCGCAGCCGCGGGAACGCGGACACCGCGACGGCCACGTAGCAGATCTGGCCTATCGCCTGGAACCAGAAGGCGACGTCGGCCGGCTCCTTGATGGGCCCGGTGAAAAGCACCAACACGAAGCCCGCCGCGCCGACGGTCAGCCCGAACGTCGTGTACAGCAGGGACAAACGCTGGCGCGAGCGGATGTAGAGGTATTGACGGGCCGCCTCGGACAGGTTGAGGCTCGCGGTGTACGCGATGAGGGCCAGGGCGAACGGGACGGCGCCGTGGTCCGGAGGGCGGAACGCGACCATCGCCGACAGGACGACGGCCTGCACCACCTGCAGCGCCACCAGCAGCCGCACCGTCGCCGGACAGCACGAGCCGCTGTTCGGCCACGGTGCCGTCCGCCACTCGCAGCACCATCTGGTTGATCACCATGCTGACGTTGAGGCTGGCCAGGAGCTGGCAGACCACGAACCAGAACGCGTACACGCCCAGGGCGTCGACCCCCACGAGGCGCACGATCAGCAGCGAGTACAGGAAATTGTTGGCGCTCAGGCCCGCCTGCTCGACGGCGGCGTGCCACTTGCCGTGCTCGCGCCGCAGCAGGCGCGACGTCGTGCGCAGCCGCGCACGGGTCAGCAGTGGCCGCCGGTCCGGGGCGCCGGTGGCGACGGCGCCCGGCTCGACCGAGCTCACCGAGCGTCGTGGCCGTCGAGGAAGCCCAGCAAGGCCTCGACGTCCACGTCCATGTCTCCCGAATGGCGACCGAAGCCGGCGGCGCCGGAGCGTCCCGGCAGCACGTAGTGCCGGTAGTCCAGGCCAAGCGCCGCGCTGATGGTGTAGAAATGGTAGTGCACGAAGTTCGAGGGGAAGATCTCGGTGACGCGGCACCCGGGCGAGCAGAACATCGTGCTGGCCATGCCCGCGCCCACGAACCCGATCACGTCCGTCGCACCGGCGAACAGGCGCGCCCGCTCGCGCAGGTTCAGGCGCGAGAGCTCCAGCGCCTCGTAGCCGCGCGCCTCGAGCTCGCCGATGAAACGCTCCTCCTGCGCGAAGCTCCTGCCGGGAGCGTCCCGGCGGCTGATGTAGATCCGCCGCGGCTCGTCGCGCCCGGCTTCCAGCTCGTTCGACAGGCGCGTGCGGTAGCCGTCGAGGATCCACTTCGGGATCACGTGCGAGGCGGTGCCCCGCGTGGCCGACACGCAGACCAGCCGCTCGAAGGCCAGCGGCTCGTAGGGGGTCAGCTCAAACAGCCGGTCCGCGGGCACGCCGAGGGCGTCGAGGCACTCGCGCACCGCCGGCGCGTCCGGCGGAATCAGGTAGCGATCGATCTCCACCGCACGCTCGGCTCGATCCTGCAACAGCATCACGCGCGCGTAGCCGTCGAGCAGCCAATGAGAGAAGTTGCCGCCCATGAGCGCGAGCATGGGGCTCAGGTGCAACGTCGTGCCAGGCAACCTCCTGACGGGTTTGCGGCGCAGGCGCGCGGGCGGTGCGAGGCGGCGCGCGTCGGACCAGCGCGCCAGGCGGTCGTTGCGCGCGTCGAACACCGACACGTGCGTCACGCCGTCGGCGGCCACCCTCGCCTCAGGCAGCACCACCGCCTCGTAGCGGAAGCCCACCCCGATGGCCCCGGGCGTGCCCGAGGCCGCATCGCCCGCGGCGGCCGCATCGTCGGACACCAGCCGGTCCTCCTCGCACGAAAAACGCGAGGCGGCGAAGAAGTCGGGGTCGATCGGCACGCGGTCGGTGAAGCCGCGGATGGCGACGGTCTCGTCGGTGACCCCGTCGCCGAGCGCCGTGGGCGCGGCCCCGCGCGGCGCGTCCGCCAGCCTTCGAACGCCGGCCTCCAGCAACCGGACCCCCAACATCACGTTCAAGCTTGCGTTGCCCGGTCCAAAACACCGGTAGCGTACACCGCGCCCGCTGGCCGGGAGCGCGGAACATGGCGGGAACCGGCCCAAGGAGCGATCGAGGAGCCGATGATAAGCTCGTTCGTGTTACCGGCCTGCTGCCGAACGCGGACCCCCATAACGTGCACATCCTCATCACGGGCAACATGGGCTACGTCGGCCCGGTGCTCACGCGCCACCTGCGCGCTACCTTGCCGGACGCCCGGCTCACCGGCTACGACAGCGGCTACTTCGCGCACTGCCTCACCGGGGCGACGCGACTGCCCGAGACGCGCGTCGACGCGCAGATCATCGGCGACCTGCGGGACTTTCCGCACGAGGCGCTCGACGGCGTGGACGCGGTGGTGCACCTGGCGGCCATCTCGAACGACCCTATGGGCAACCGCTTCGAGGCCGTGACCGAGGACATCAACGCCCGTGCCGGGATCGCGCTCGCCACCGCGGCGAAGGCGCGCGGCGTGTCGCACTTCGTGTTCGCCTCCAGTTGCTCGATGTACGGCTTCGCCGAAGGCGGCCCGCGCCGCGAGGACGACGCGCTCAATCCGCTGACCGCCTACGCGCGCTCGAAGGTCGCCACCGAGCGGGGGCTGGAGCCGCTGTCGGGCAAGGGCTTCACGGTGTCCTGCCTGCGCTTCGCGACCGCCTGCGGCATGTCCGACCGGTTGCGACTCGATCTCGTGCTCAACGACTTCGTCGCCGGCGCCCTGTCGTCGGGGCGCATCGACATCCTGAGCGACGGTTCGCCCTGGCGTCCGCTCATCGCGGTCGACGACATGGCGCTCGCCATGGAGTGGGCCATCCGGCGCGATCCGGACGTCGGCGGCGACTTCCTCGCCGTCAACACCGGCTCCAACGAATGGAACTACCAGGTGCGCGAGCTGGCCGAGGCCGTGGCGCGCGTCATTCCCGGCACCGAGGTGCACGTCAACCCCGAAGCCGCCCCCGACAAGCGCTCGTATCGCGTGAACTTCGACCGCTTCGCCGAGCTCGCGCCCGATCACGTGCCCAGGGTGTCCCTTGCGCAAGCGGTCCGGGGGCTCAGGGACGGGCTCACGGCAGCGCGCTTCACCGACGCAGGCTACCGCGACTCGGATCTGATGCGCCTCAAGGCGCTCGATGCGCACCGCGAAAGCGGCGCACTTGACGAGACGCTGCGCTGGAGCCGCGGCGCGTGAGCGAGATGAAGCGTGCGGCGGGCGCCGGCATGAAGGCCGTGATCCTCGCCGGCGGGCTAGGCACCCGCATAAGCGAGGAGACCGCGCTCAGGCCCAAACCGATGGTCGAGATCGGCCAGATGCCCATCTTGTGGCACATCATGAAGATCTACGCCGCCCAGGGTGTGGAGGACTTCGTGATCCTGTGCGGCTACAAGGGCCACGTCATCAAGGAGTTCTTTCAAGACTACGCGATGCGTCGCTCCACGGTGCGCTTCGATCTCGCGCAGAAGTCCACGACGCTCCTGGAGTCCACCGTCGAGCCCTGGCGCGTGACGCTCGTCGACACAGGCGAGGACACGATGACCGGAGGGCGCATCCTGCGCGCGCGCGAGCACATCGGCGATGCGCCGTTCTTCCTGACCTACGGCGACGGGGTGAGCGACGTCGACCTCGGCGCGCTGCTCGAGGTGCATCGCGCGGACGAGGCGCTCGTGACACTCACGGCCGTTCAGCCCCCCGGACGCTTCGGCGTGCTGTCGCTCGAACCCGGAGTCAGCCGCATTGGCGAATTCACCGAAAAGCCCGTCGGCGACGGCGCGTGGATCAACGGCGGCTACTTCGTGGTCGAGCCCGAGGCCATCGACGCCGTGGATGGCGACGAGACCATGTGGGAGCACGCGCCGCTGGCCCGGGTGGCCGAGCTCGGCCGTCTGAGCGCCCACCGGCACGACGGATTCTGGAGTCCGATGGACACGCTGCGCGACAAGGTGAACCTCGAGGCGCTGTGGAACGCGGGGAACGCGCCCTGGCGCATCTGGTAGGCGCACCCAGAGCGTCAGGGCTTGCGATACACCGCCACGAGATACGAGCTGTCCGTGGTGAACGCACGACGCTCCCAATCGCTCCAGCGCGACTCGCGCTCCAGCCCCGCGAGTCGCGCCATGAGGTCCAGCTCGGACGGGTAGACGAAGCGCAACCGGTTCGGCAGCAGCTCGAAGCGTCCGTCGGCGAGTCCTACCTTCTGGATGCGCAGTACCTGATCGTTCGGGGACAGCACGGTCATGCGGAACGATGCCGAATCGGGCTCGAGGTTCAGCGGCACGATCTCGGCGCCGTTGACGAAGCGCGTGCGGTCGTGAACGAAGCACTCGACGAGCAGCCGACCGCCCGAGCTCAGGTGCGAGGCGGCATTCGCGAGCGTGGCGACCTGGGCATCCTGGTCGGCCAGCATGAACAACGAGCTGAACGCGCAGAACGCGAGCGATACCGGTGCGTGTATGCGGACGGTGCGGAAATCCCCCTGCACGGGCACCACGCGTTCGGGGCCAACCTTCGCGCGCAGTCGCTCCAGCATCGGCTCGGAGTGATCGACCCCGTGCACGCGGTTCCCGCGAGCGGACAGCGGGATGGCGAGCCTGCCGGTGCCCACGCCCAGCTCCAGCACGTCGCCCTCGCCCGCCAGCTCATGCAGCACGTCCGCGATGCGCTCCACGTCCTCGCGCTCCTGGAACAACGCATCGTAGCTGGGTGCGTGCAAATCCCCGTAGCGCACGCCATCGTTCGCATCCATCATCGCCGACCTCATCACATTTGCAGCCGCGACCGTAAACGAGTGCGCGACCGAGAGCGTACTCGCGCTGGCGGTAAAATCCCGAGTTCCACGGTGCGGGCCCGAGCATGGACGTCCATGAACCAGATTGAGCGGGCGCGCCCGTCGGGCTACGGCGACGGCGAACCGACCGAGGCGGAGCGCTCGCTGCGTCGACGCGCCCACCGCGCGATCCCCGGCGGCGCGCACACCGCGGCGAAGGGCGACGACCAGTACCCCGAGCACTCCCCCGCCTTCATGCAGAGGGGGCTCGGCTCCCGCGTCTGGGACACCGAAGGACGCGAGTACATCGAGTACGCGGCCGGACTGCGCGCCGTCACCCTGGGGCACGCCGTGCCGTCGGTCAACGCCGCGGCCAAGGCCGCCATGGACGACGGGCTGAACTTCAACCGCCCGTCGAGGCTCGAGGTCGAGTGCGCCGAGCGCTTCCTCGAGCTCGTGCCCGGCGCGGACATGGTCAAGTTCACCAAGGACGGCTCCACGGTCATGACGGCTGCGGTGAAGCTCGCCCGCGCGTGGACCGGACGCGATCTCGTGGCGCTGTGCCGCGACAGCCCGTTTTTCTCGTACGACGACTGGTTCATTGGCACGACGCCCATCGCCAGCGGCACACTGCCAGCGACGGTCGAGCGCACGCTCCGCTTCGGCTACGACGAGCTGCAGGAGCTCGAGGCGTTGTTCGATGCCAATCCGGGCCGCATCGCCTGCGTGGTGCTGGAGCCCGCGCGTACCGTCGAGCCTTCGCCCGGATACCTGCCGGCGGTGCGCGCGCTGTGCGATCGAGAGGGCGCCATCATGATCCTCGACGAGACGATCACGGGGTTTCGCTGGCACCGGCACGGCGCGCAGCACGTCTACGGCGTGCGCCCTCACCTGTCGTGTTTCGGCAAGGCGATGGCCAACGGCTTCGCGCTCGCCGCGCTCGCCGGGGAACGCGAGCTGATGGAGCTCGGGGGGCTGCACCAGACCGAGCGCGAGCGCGTGTTCCTGCTGTCCACCACGCACGGTGCCGAGAGCGTGGCGCTGGGAGCGGCGATGGAGACCATGCGCATCTACCGCGACGAGCCCGTCACCGAGCGCCTGGAGGCGGCCGGGGCGCGCCTGCGCGCGGGCATCGAACCGATCGCCGCGTCACTCGGCATCGCCGACCGTTTCCGCCTCTCGGGCCGCGGCTGCGCGCTCGTCTACGCGACGCTCGACGCGAGCGGCGCCCCGTCGCAGTCGATGCGTGCCCTGTTCCTGCAGGAGATCCTGCGGCGCGGGGTGCTGGCCCCGAGCCTCATACCCGGCTACTCGCACACCGACATCGACCTTGAGCTCACCGTCCGCGCCGTCGAGGGGGCGCTGCAGGTCTACGCGCGCGCTCGAGGACGGGCCCGAGCGCTACCTCGTCGGGCCCGTCGGGGACATCGTGTACCGGCCCTGGAACCGCCGCCGGACGACCTGAGCCGAGGCGCGGCGCACGCACCGGGCCCGTGCCTACCAGGGACCTTCGGCCACCTTGGTCATCACCGCGATCAGGTTGTCGCTGCGGTCCCCGAAGGGTGTGCGACGCCAGTCCTCCCAACGCGTGGAGACCTCTAGGCCCGCGAGCCTCGCCATGAGGTCCAGCTCGCTCGGGTAGATGAAGCGAAGCCGGTTGGGCACGAAGCGGTTGCCGTCGATTCCGAGCTGTATCTTCTGCGTGCGGATGATCTGCGCGTTCGGGGCGAGCTGCGCGACGTGCAACCGCGTACCGCCCTCCTCGTCCATGGCCTCGACGTACGATTGCCGACAGTCCGTGAAGCGCGTGCGATCGTGCACGAAGCATTCGATCAGGGCGCGGCCGCCGATCTGCAGGTGCGCCGCGGCGTTGCGCAACGCGGCGAGCTGCAGCTCCTGCGTGGCCGGCAGGTAGAGCGTGCTGAACGCGCAGTAGACGAGCGCGATGGGTTCGAACACCCGTGCGTGGGAGAAATCGCCGAGCACCCCGAACGACATTCGCCTCGGTCTCCTGCGCGAGCCTGGCGTGCAACCGATCGAGCATGGCGCGCGAGTTGTCCACGCCCCACACGCGGTGACCGAGGCGCGACAACGGGATGGCGAGCCGACCGGTACCGACGCCGAGCTCGAGCACGTTGCCGCCCTCGCCCGCGAGCTCGTGCAACGCGAGAGCCACCAACGCGGTGTCGTCGCGCCCCTCGAACCAATCGTCGTAGGTCGGCGCGTGAACGTCGCCGTAATGATTGTCGCCGACGATTCCCAGGTCCATTGACTTGATCGCAGATAGAGCGTCAACCGCGGGCGGAAGAGTTTGGGATCGCCGCGCACCGTCCGTCAACCGGGCCGGCTGTCGCTTACACCGCCCCCGACGCACCTCAGCCCGCAAGCCGCTCCCGCACCAGCGTCGCGAGCGCCAGGCTCGCGGTCAGCCCGGGCGACTCGATCCCGTACAGATCGATCCGGTTGTCGTGGCCGTGCGTCTCGGCTCCGGCGACCACGAAGTCCTCGGCCAGGGCGCCGTCGATGCTGACCTTCGGACGTATGCCGGCGTAGGCCGGCTGCAGGGCCCCGTCCGCCAGCGCCGGCCAGTAGCGGCGGATCTCGGCGTAGAAGTGCTCGGCCCGGGCGGGATCGACGGTGTAGTCCTCGACGTCGATCCACTCCACGTCCGGGCCGAAGCGGGCGCGACCGGCCAGGTCGAGCGTCAGGTGCACCCCCAGCCCGCCGGGCTCGGGCACGGGGTAGACGAGCCGCGTGGCGGGCGCCCGGCCCTGCAGCGCGAAGTAGTTGCCGCGCGCCAGCACCGCGGCGGGCCTGCCGGTGGTGCGGCCCGGCGTGGCCAGCGCGCATGCGCCGTGCCCCGCGGCGTTCACCACGCTGCGGGCCGTCAGCGAGCAGGGCTCCGGGCCGCCGACCTCGATCCGGTGCAGCTCTCCGGGCCCGGCCGCGATGTCCCGCACCGGGGCGTGCGTGGCGAGCGTCGCTCCGCGCTCCTCGGCCTCGCCCAGCAGCGACAGCATGTAGCCGTGGCTGTCCACGATGCCGGTCGAGGGCGAATGCAGGGCCGCGACGCAGCGGATCTCGGGCTCGAGCGCCGCCGCTTCGGCCGCGCCCAGACGCTTCAGGTCGGCGACCCCGTTCGCCCGCGCGCGTCGCGCGATGCCCTCGAGCGCGTCGGCCTGCGCCTCGTCGGTGGCCACCACGAGCTTGCCGCAGCGTCGGTGCGCCACGCCGCGGCTGCGGCAGTACGCGTACAGCGCAGCGCGACCTTCCACGCACAGCCGCGCCTTCAGGCTGCCGGCGGCGTAGTAGATGCCCGCGTGCACGACTTCGGAATGGCGCGCGCTGGTGGCCGTGCCGAACGCGTGCTCGCGCTCGAGCACGAGCACCTCGCGGCCCGCCAGCGCGAGCTCGCGCGCGACGGCCAGGCCCACGACGCCCGCCCCGATGACGACGACATCGACGTCGGCGCTCATGGGGCGCTCGCCGCAGGCGCTCGCCAAGGCGCTCGCCGAGGCGCTCACGGGTGAGCGGTCGGGCGGCGCAGCCGCGCCGCGGCCGCGAGCCGCTGCGGCTCGCCGATGTCGAGCGCGAAGCCCGTCGGCGCGTTCGCGGCCCGCACGTCGAAGCCGGCCTCGATGCCGGCGAGCAGGCAATGACCGAGCGAGACCTCCTTGCCGGGCTCGCGCGCCACGAGCGTGGGGGACTCGCCCAGCAGCCCGTCGATCAGGAAGCGCGAGAACGCCGGGCGCCACGCCGCCAGGCAAAGGCCCCATTCGAGCTCGCACGGCGGCTCCTTCGGGGGCTTGAAGCGCAGGTTCGTCACCCGATCTCCGTCGAGCTCGCACAGGTCCCATTCCGGGCGCTGCGCCGGCGGGATGGGCACGTTGCCGAAGCAGACGTCCGCCCCGGTCGCGTCCAGCGTGGCCAGCATGTCGCGGGCGAGCGTGGCGGGCTCCAGCACGATGTCGGGAAACCCCGCCACGACGGTGCACTCCGGCACCGCCGCGCACGCGTGCGCGAGCGAATGGGCCGAGCCCGGCGTGGGCGGCACGACGACGTCGATCACCTCGACCCCGTCCGCCGCCAGGCGCTCGAAGTACGCCGCCACGTCGAGCTTCTCCGCGCGCCGCACCACGACGAAACGGCGGATGTCGCCCGTGCGGTACAGCCGCAGCAGGTATTCGATCACGGGGACCGAAGGATGCGGTTCGGCGTCGCCCGGCGCGGGCGCGTCGAGATCCGGAACGGGCACCAGCTCCTTGCTGCCGCTGGTCAGCGCCAGCCGCGCGGCCCGCCGCCGGTACCAGCCCCGCGACGCCTCCGCGCGCGGCGCGAGGGTCGGGCACCGGATCGGCCGGCGCGGCGGTCGGCTCCTCGGGCGCGGCATCGGGGGAAGGATCGGGCGTCGGGGCGTGCACCACGAGGGCGGTTCGATGCGTCGACGGACGGGGGAATAGAAGCATACCGGCAGGCAGGCGCCGGAACGCCGTCGTCCTGCGGGCATACTGGACGACGATTTTCGTGCGCCCGTTCATTGCCCCTTTGAAGTTCACCGAAACTCCCCTGCCCGGCGCCTGGCTCATCGAGCTGGAGCCCCGTGGCGACGCGCGCGGCTCGCTCGCGCGCACCTTCTGCGCGGACGAGTTCGCCGCCCACGGGCTGCCGACGTCGTTCGTGCAGGCCAACGAGACCGTCAACGCGGACGTCGGCACGGTGCGCGGGCTGCACTGGCAGCGCCCGCCGCATGCGGAGACAAAGCTCGTGCGCTGCACGCGCGGCCGCGTGCACGACGTGATCGTGGACGTCCGCGACGGTTCGGCCACGCGATTCCGATGGTTCGCGGTGCAGCTCGCGGGCGGTGACGGGCGGCAACTGTTCGTGCCCGAAGGCTTCGCGCACGGCTACCAGGTGCTGGAGCCGGACACGGTGCTGACCTACCTGATGGGCGCGCGCTACGCGCCCGACTCGGCGACCGGTCTGCGCTGGAACGACCCGGCGCTCGGCATCGACTGGCCGCTCGACCTCGACCCGCGGCTGTCGGGCGCGCGACGCGGCCTGGCCGCTGCTCGGATGGACGAACGACGCGGACGACGCGGACGACGTGGCATGCGGACGCAGGGCGCACGCCGCGCGCAACCGCTCCGGGAACACCCTGTCGGGCACCTTCTGGGGCGTGCTCGCGGAAGCCGTCGCGCTGCCGGTGGCGCTGGCCTCGGTCATCGTGCTGTCGCGCTGGCTGGGGCCGAGCGACTACGGCGCCTATGCGCTCGCGGCGTCGCTCGTGACGTTCATCGAGATGAACCTGAACGCCTTCCTGGCCCAGGCCACCGTGCGCTTCGTGCGCACCGCCGGTCCGCGGGGCGACGAGATCGAGACGACCTGTCTTCGGCTGTACGTGGGTGCGGGGGCCGCGTTGGCCGCCATCCTCTACCTGGCGGCTCCGGCGCTGGGAGGGCTGCTGGACACCCCCGGGCTCGCCGAACACCTGCGACTGTTCTGCCCGGCCGTCGTGGTCATGGCCGCGGCGGCGAAG
>CAWHXF010000011.1:0-14707 GCA_963833195.1 uncultured Gammaproteobacteria bacterium
GTTGCGTCGGACGGCGCACGGCGCCGATGAACCGGCCGAAAGACGTTGAGTCGGAGCAGCGTGACCCTTTCGGGCGCGACGCGAGCAACCCCTTTCACGCCGGCCCACACGGCCACAGGTTGACGATCCCGGGCACCCGCGCCCCAGGCCCCACAGGAGAGTCGGTCGCATGAGCAGTCGCACGAACGAAGGAACCGTCGGAAGCGCCGCCGCGCCCGTTGCCGCGACGGATGCCGAAGCGGCGCTGAGCGGCGCGGCCGTGACGCTCGTCTACGACGGCGACTGCCCCGCGTGCTCGAACTACGTGCGAACGATGCGCGTGCGCGATGCGGTCGGGGACTTCAGGCTCGTCGACGCGCGCGAGGACACCGACGTGATGCGCGAGATCACGGCGGCGGGCCTCGACATGGACGAGGGCATGGTCCTGAAGATCGGTGACCGTCTCTACCACGGCAGCGACGCGCTGCACGCGTTCGCACTGCTCGGCAGTCGCTCCGGCGTGTTCAACCGGCTGAACTACTGGATGTTCCGCTCGCCGGCACTCGCGCGCACCGCCTATCCCGCGATGAAGGCCGGGCGGGCGCTGCTGTTGCGGCTCCTGCGCAAGCGCAAGCTGAACAATCTCGGCGTCGAGGGCAACGAGCGCTTCTGATCGCGGCCGCCCCGGCCGCGCGCGTCGGCGGGGCGTAGCGGACCGGACGGCGTCCGGCAGCGCGTCACGCTGCGGGCGTTGCGCGGGGCATCGGTAGGCAGCACGTCACGGCCGGGCCGGACCTGGTCCCGATTCTGCGGCGGCGCATTTCACCGGCCACACGGATCGCCGATACGCGGGGGGTCGCAGTTACCGCCCCGTGCTCCCGCCAATGACCTCGATCCACCTCACGCCGACCGGCAGAACGCCGGTCGCCGTCGCCGTCTTGTGCGCACTGCTGAGCGCGTGCTCGTCCGGTTCATCCGACTCCGGCGCGAGCGCCACCACGGATCAGAACGACTCGTCCGCGGGTCTCGGCGTACCGACCGCCAGCACCTCGAACGCGCTCGACGTCACCGCCGGTAGAACCGACGCGCCGGTGATCGTCGGCTACACCCGACTCGCCGCCGTCGGTGCACCCGAAGGGACGCCGCAGGCGGTGTTCGAGCCGGCGCCCGCCTTCGCGGTGGCAACGGTCGTCGAGCCCGCGGGAAGTCGAGCCCGAGCCGGAAGTCGAGCCCGAGCCGGAATCGGTGCCGATCGTGCCGGAGGCCACGCCGCCGCGTCCGGACGCGGCGCCCGAAGGCGAGTCGCAGGTCGGCTCGACCGAGGATGCGGACAACGCTCCGGACGCCGAGCCCGATCTCGGCACCGCGACCGCCGCGCCGGCCGACGTCGCCGTCCGGAATCCCGTGATCGGCGCGCAACGCGGTGACGTGGTGAGGATCATGGACGACGTCGACGTATCGAAGTCGCAGGTGCAGGTGCAGATGACGCCGGTGACGACCGGTCACGGCTACGTCTACACGGCCAACATCGAGCCCGGGCCACGCGGCGATGTCCGCGGGTCGGACCTGCTCACCGTCGTGCGCCGCGGCATCCAGGACGCCGACGGGGGCTGGACCTGGGACAGCACCGTGATCGAGGACCGCACGATCCAGGATCGCTGGCACACCGCGCCCTCCATCGCCGTCGACAACACCGGCCACGTGCACGTCGCCTACAACATGCACAACTTCCCGTGGCAGTACAAGCGCTCGGAGACGCCGCACTCGCTCGACGACTTCGTGTTCCGCGGCCAGGAGGTCACGCAGGCGCAGATCGATCTGTTCGTCAACGAGAACCGCACCGGATTCCCGAGCCTGGGTACCGCGGAGATCCCCGGCAACCAGATCACCTACCCGTCGTTCTACGAGAACAACGCCGGAGACCTCTTCGTGACATATCGTCACGCGGCCACGCCGGACAACCGCTTCGCCGAGCGTTCCATGTCGGGCGGCATCTCGCGCTACGACGTCGGCTCCCGCGAGTGGACGGCGCTGGGAGCGCAGGTTCCGCTGAACGATGACGACTACAAGCGGGTCGAGGGCGCTCGCGACGAGTCGCGCGCCCTCGCCTCAGAGCGCGGCTGGACGGTGTACAACACGCGCCTGATGTTCGATGGCAACGACTCGATGTACGCGCAGCACTTCTGGCGCAACGGCATCGCGGGGTCGGACTTGTCGCGCCCCTGCTTCCATTCGGTAGGT
Source organism: uncultured Gammaproteobacteria bacterium (assembly GCA_963833195.1). Taxonomy (GTDB): domain Bacteria; phylum Pseudomonadota; class Gammaproteobacteria; order Granulosicoccales; family Granulosicoccaceae; genus Granulosicoccus. The sequence continues at coordinate 2,221 of CAWHXF010000011.1, forward strand.
GCGGACGGCACGGCCTCCGAGCTCGACGGCACGGTCAGGTCCATGCCGCTGAAGGCGAACGACTGCGGCAACGTCGGCTACCCCGATTCGCAGGGCTTCTACAGCATCAGCGACACCGCCATGAACACCGTGGGCTCGCCGCACATCCTGCTGAGCCCGGACGACTCCAAGCGCAAGATCGTCATCGGCGACCCCGCCACCGGGCGGTGGAGCCGCGAGGACTCGCCCGAGAACGCGACCGAGATCTTCTTCGGGGGCGACGACACCCTGTGGGCGGTGGGCTCCGGCATGAAGCTATGGAAGCGTGAACCGGGCAACGACGGCTGGGACAAGGTGTTCGAGGAGGGCGGAAGCTGGTGCTTCCCGAGCGCGTCGACCAACGAGGACAAGTCGATCGCCTACATCCACACCCAGTCGTGCGACGAGAAACGGGTGCGCATCTACGCGGTACGCCTGCTCTGAGGCGAGGGGCCGGGGCACGGGTCCCGGCCCGAGTCCGGCCCGAGTCCCGACTCCGGTCCGGCCCCGGCCCAAGTCCCGGCCACGGCCCGGCGTGTCAGGAATCCGCGAGAAGGCGCTGCAGCCGCGCCTCGCAGGCCAAGTCGTCGCCGAGCGCTGGAGCGGCACCGGCGTCCAGATCGAATTCGATGCGGCAGACCGCCAACGCGGCGTTGTCCCCGGCGGCGTCGATCTCGAGATCGTCCGGGTCGTCGGCGAAGGCCAGGGTCTCGAGCGACCGGCCATCCACGAGCCGCACGCGGTAGCGCGTCGTCTCGCCGGCATCGTCGACGAGCTCCGCGAACGATGGTCGACACGCGCGCGCCGCCGGACCCGCTCCCGCGATGGCCCGGGCGCAGGCGTCGTCCGGCAAGTGATCGAAGGCGACCACGACGAACCGCCCGGCCGGCACCGCGGACCCGTTGCCGTCGTCGCCGCAGAACCACGCGAGATACGGGTATTCCCCGTCGATGCACTCGAGCTCGCGCACGCCGAGGGTTCCGGCGAGCGCCCGATCGTTGACCGAAGCGGTGGCGATGGCCACCATGTCGAGCACGCGTTGGCGCGCGGCGATGGCCAACGAGTCGAGATCGGCGAGCCCGCCGTCCTGGAACGGCGCCGCGTACGGGTCGACGGCCGGAGCGGCTTGGGCAGTGGTCTCGGGCGCGGCCTGCGCGGCGGGGCCGGAGACGGCGGCCGGGCCCGGTGCGTCTAGCTGCGTGGACGCCGCCGGGCTGCTCGTTCGGAGCTCCATCGGTTCTTCACCGCACGCGGACAGCACGAGCGCGGCGCATGCGGCAAACGTGCCGACGAGCGCTGAAGCCGGCGCGGGACACCACCCGCACCGAGCCGCGGTACTCGGATCGTGACGCGTCGCAAACGTCGAAGAGCGGTTTGGGGACATAATTCGCGGTACCGGGGCCGAGGATGGATTCAGTGCGCGTGTACGCCCTGCAACGACGAGGCCACGGCCTGCGCGGCGGGGCTTGCCGCCGCGCCACGGCCCGGAGGCTCGCCAGCATGTCCGCATCGATGCGAATCCGCGCGTGTGCGCTCGCGCTCCCGCTCGTCGTCGGCGGCTGCGACCTCGATGCCGCCGTCGCACCGGGGTCGACCGACGCGCACCGCGCCATCGATCCTTCCGAATCGGTGGTCGCCGAATTCGTCGCCAATCCCATCCTTCCGAAGGTCGTCTCGCGCGAGGTGCGGGTCGTGCCCGCGGACGCGGCGGTGGACGGCGGCATCGGCTACGCCGCGGTGCTGGAGGGGTTGCCGGTGTCCTCCGCGCAGCGGGTCGCGCAGCAGACGCCGCTCGCGGTCGCCGCGGACGCGGCCTACCTCGCCACGCTGGAGCCCGCGCCCGGAGCCGATGACACCGAGACCGGGCTGCACACCGTGTTGCGCAAGGCGAGTCGCGCGTCCGCGGCGAAGGCGCAGGACGACGCGGAGGCGAGCGAGCGCTGGACGGTGGACAGCGCCACGATCGACACGCGCGGCGTCAGGGACGCCTGGCACACCGCGCCGGGCATCGGCGTGGACCGGCGCGGGGTCGTCCACGTCGCGTGGAACATGCACAACTTTCCCTGGCAGTACGCGACGTCGTCCACGCCGGGCTCGCTCGCACGCTTCGACTTCCGCGGCGAGCCCTTGTCCGACGAGGCGCTGCGCCTGCACGTCGAGGAGAACCGCACCGGGTTTCCCGCGCTCGGCACGGCGGACATTCCCGGTACGCAGGTCACCTACCCCGCGTTCTACAACGATCGCGACGGGCGGCTGTGGGTCACCTACCGGCACGCGCTGCGGCCGGCCCGCGACTTCGAGGAGCGCGCCATGGGGATCGGGGTGGCTCGCTTCGATCCCGCCGCCGATCGATGGGAGCCGGTGGGGGTGCCCCTGGCGGCCCGCGAGGGGGACTGGCGCGGCGCGCGCGAAGGCGACCCGTCCACGCCGGCGTTCGCCGTGACGCCCGGCTGGACGGCCTACAACGCGAAGCTCGGCTTCGCGGACCAGGGCTGGCAGGTGCAGTGGGCGTGGCGTCGGGGCATCGCCGGCTCGAAGATCGCGCGCCCCTGCCTCGCGATCGCGGCGCGCGCGCCGGGGGACGAGCCGGAAGACGCGGACGTCGCCGGGCCGTCGCTCGAGAGTCCTGACGGGGAGCCGCTCGAGATGCCGGTGCCGGTGGATGCCTGCGGCAACCTCGGGCTGTCCCCGGAGCTTCGCTACCACAGCATGGGCGACTTCTCGGTCGATTCGCACGGCCGCGCAGCGGTGCTGCTCAGCCCCGTCGGCGGGTCGCGCATGCTCGTGGAACGGACGGACGACGGTGCGTGGGAGTTCGTGCGGCCGCCCGACAACGCGTCCGCCCTCTTCCACGACGCTCGGGATCGGCTATGGGCCGTGGCGGACGGCCCGACGATCCACGTGCGCGGCGAACGCGGCGGCGAATTCGCGCAGGTGTACGCCGCGCCCGAGGGCAACGGCTGCGAGCCGCGCGCGGCGCTGGACCCGGCGCGCGAGCGCGCATGGCTGTACACGCACGACTGCGTGCAGGACCGCGTGTCGGTGGCGACCTTCTCGCTCGACGTCCCGACGCCGGCGTCGAGGCCGGCGCCGGACGATCAGGGGTAGAGCGGGCTGGTCGGCTGCACGAGCTTGCCGACGTTCGACGCGGCGCGCTTCACCCAGTCGCCCGCGCGCGGATGGCGCACGAGCAGCAGCGGCAGGGCGACGACGGCACCGATCGCCGCCGTGCCGACGGCGCGCAGCGAGAACCGCAGGTTCGAGCCGACACGATCGTGCACCTGCAGGATGCGTCGGTAGTTGGCGCCCTGCTTCATGCAGCGGCGCAGCGTCACCGCGACGGTTGCCGCGTGGCGCGGCACGTCCTCTTCGACCACGGCATCGGCCACCCATCGAATCTGCAATCCACGCGCGACCAGACGCATGAAGAACTCGGTATCCGAGCCTCCGCTGCGGCCGAAGCCCGTGTCCAGCCGCTCCGCACCGACGCTCTCGAGGTCCATGAGCGCATTGCCGCTCGGACAGAAGGGCATGGCGTCGCCGTCGCGACGACCGCGCGCGTTGTGCAGGTCCATGGTGCGAATCCAGTGCGGCGTGCCGGGCGCGAACACCGAGCGGATGGGCCCCGCCACGACGTCCGCGCCGAGCCTGCGCTGCCCATCGACCAGGTGACCGAGCCAGCCCGGCACCGGACGCTCGTCGTCGTCGATGAAGGCCAGGAGCCGCGTGGCGGCCGCGTCGATCACGAGGTTTCTGCCCACCGCTATGTCGTTGACGGGAGAATCGACCACGCGCCACGGCAGCAACGCGGCGAGCGGTGCGCGCTCGATGGCGTCCACGAGCGCGCCGCGGTGTGCCGGACCGCCATTATTCCCCACCAGCAGCTCCACCTCGCCGTCGTAGTTCCGAACGACCGTTTCCAGATGACCGAGGAAATCGGCGAACATGTCGAGACGTTTCGGGTGGGTGATGACGCCGACGGTGACCGCGCGCTCGCGCCGCTCCGATGTCTCGTCGCGCGCCGCGCGCGCGTGACCCTCTGTGCTCATCCGCTCCCCCCACCGTCGCACCCGCGCATCCGACAACGAACAGGCGACGCGAGAACTTGAATTCCAGGACGGTCGGCCCGCCCGGCCCGATAAAGCGCCTCGTGGACGCGTTGCCGCAGCAGTATTACAGCGTGGGCGAGCAACTGCTCACCAGCGGCACGAACATGCTCCTGTCGCTCGTCGTCGTGAAGGTGGCGGGCGTGGCCGCGTTCGGCATCTACAGCTTCCTGTTCGTGCTGTGCTCGCTCGTCGCCTCCGTGGTGTCGGCCTTGCTGCACCGACAGATGCTCCTCGAGATCGCGACGGTCACCGACGAGGGACGGCAACGCCTGTTCCTGACCACGCTCGCCATGCAGAGCGTGGCCGTGGGCGCCCTGGCCACGGCGACGTGGGCCGGGTTGTCGGCCTTCGCGCACACCGCGATGGTGGACGAGTACCGGGGCGAGATCATCGCCGCGGTGACTTGGGTCGCGCTCTTCGGCACGCACGACCTGTGGCGCCAGTACCTCTACGCCACCGACCGTCAGGGGGCGTCGCTCGCCTGCTCCATCGTCTCCAGCGTAGTGACGTTCGCGGCGGTGGGCTTGTGCGCCTTCGCCCTTCCGGCGTCGGAGTTCGTGCGGGCGGTCTACCTGGCATCGAGCCTGGGCTTTCTGGCCAGCGCCGCGGCCAACCGCGTCTGCAGGCGTGCGCTGGCGGACGCCGTGTGGGTCGGCTGGCGGGCGGTGGCCGCGCAGTTCGGGAAGTGGTTCGAGCAGGGACGCTTCAGGCTCGTGGGCGTGGGCGTGACCTGGGTGCAGAACCAGAGCATGAACCCGTTCCTGATGTGGGCCGCCGGTCCGCTGGCGGCCGGCTGGTTCAGCCTGGCGCGACTGCTCGTGATGCCGATGTCCGTCGTCAACCAGGGCGTCACGAACAGCACCACGCCGGAGCTCAGACGCATCTTCAAGCGGGACGGTATCGAACCTCTCAAGCGACGCATAGACCGGCTGTATCGGCTGAACACCGCGTTCTCGCTGTCCTATACCGCCCTGCTGGGCATGGCCTGGGGCACCGGGTTGCTGGACCGCTTCGTGCCCGATTGGGAGCACGTGCGCTGGTATCTCGGGCTGTGGCTCGCCATCCTGGCGGTCAGCATGTACCGCTTCTGGCAAGGTCAGTTCTTCGTGGTCGGCATGCGCTTCCGGTTCCTGATGCGGGTCAGCATCGCCGCCGCGGCGGTGTCGCTGAGCGGCATGGTCACGACGGCCGTCGTCTTCGACCACGTGGTGGCCGCGCTCTGGTTCATCGTCATCGGCGAGGCGCTCTCGGTCTTGATGTTCTCTCGAGAGCGACGGAAGATCTTCGCGGAGGCCGAGGCGTCAGCCGCGACCGGTGCGGACGCGGCGGCCGGAGCGGACGCGGCGGCCGGAGCGGACGCGGCGACCGGACCGGGAACGAAGGCCGGACCGACGCGCGTCGCCGCCCTCGCCGCTACGCGCTGAACCCGGTGGCCTCGAGATCGGTGCCGAGGCCGGGCGACGCCGCCGCGACGGGCCGCCCGGCTCCGCCGGCGCGCCGGTCGGCCAGGTCGTCGAGCGCATCGGCCACGCGGCGCACGTCCACGCGCAGATCGCCGAAGTAGCGATTCAGCCGGCTCGTCAGCGTCGGGTTGCTGAAGCTCAGGTGGCGGTAGTCGATGTCGAGGTGGCCGGCGATGCTGGCCACCATGTAGTGCGCGAAATGATCCGGCATGAGCTCCAGCAGCATGGAGCCGCGCGGGGAGAACATCACGTTGGTCATGCCCGCGCCCGGTAGCCCCACCACGGTGTCGGCGCCGGCGAACAGGGCCACCTTGGCCGCGAAGTCGTGCTCCGCGAGCGCGACGGACTCGTAGCCGCGCTCGGCGAAGACGGCTTCGAGCTCGGCCTCGTTCACGAAGTTGCGCGTCGGCGCATCGCGGCGGGATATGTAGAGCTTCGCACCGGGCCCACCGGTCGCCTCGACGCCCAGCGCCGCACGAAAGGCGTCCACGACCCATCCCGGACAGATCGCCGACCCCTGGCCGCGCGGCGGCGTGGTGCACACGAGCTCCTCGAAGCGGGGCACGTCGAGCGGATCGAGCTCGATCAGACGCTCGCGCGGCACGCCGATGGCCTCCAGGCTCTCGCGCTGGAATTCGTGGCGCAGGCGTGGCACCAGGAAGTGATCCACGCTCGAACGCTCGACGAAGCGGTCCGCGAGAAAGACCCGCGCCACGGCGTCCACGAGCCAGTGCCCGTAGTTGCCGGTGACGTTCTCGACGTTGCCGAAGAGGCTGACGGTGCGCCCGGGAACCTCGCGCGTGACGGGCAGGTCGCGCCGGGCCGGGCGCGCGCGCAGGTACTTGGTGCGCGAGTACCGCGGCAACCAGCGACCGTCGGCACCGTAGACCGAGACGTGCGTGGAGCCGTTGGTGTGCAGCGTGGCACCGGCGAGCCGCGACACGCGGTACTCGAGCTGCCGCACCACGTGACCGTCCTCCCAGGTGTCCTCCAGCCGCGGCGCGTGCGCGGATCGAAACAGCCCTTCGGGCACTGCCACCCGCGCCTCGTAGTCCCACCGGTACTCGTCCGCGCGCTCGGCCGCGACGACGTCGTCGGAGGGTCCGCGGCGCAGCCGCCAGCCCAGCACGAGGGCGCGTTCGCGCAGCATCAGCGACAGCTTGCGCCGCCGCGTGGGCGATATCGCCTGATCGATGATCGCGCTCAACCGCCGCGCTCCGGGTGCGGCGCGACGGCGTTCGTGCGCGCCGCTTCTTCGTTTGGCCATGGGCGCTTCCCCCGTGGGTCGAGCGTGGCGACGACGCCGTCGACGAAGCGCGCGACCATGTGCTCGATGGTGTACTCGGCGGCCGCATCCCGGCAGCCGGCACGCAACCGTGCGGCGAGCCCGGCGTCCGAGAGCAGCGCCACCACCTTGTCGGCATAGCCTTGCACGCCGCGCGAATCGTCGTCCACGAGCGAGTTCACACCGTCCTGCACGTACGCGATCTCGGGGCTGTGCTCGCCCGCCACGGAAGTGATCAGGGGCGCTTCGAAGTGGAAGGCGTCGACCACCACCAGACCCACCAGACCGGGCATCAGGATCGCTTCGGCCGAGGCCAGCAGCGCGTTGCGATCGTGGCCGTACAACGAGCCGTGGTAGACGAGCCAAGGTGCGGTTCGCGCCGCCGCCTCGATGCGTTCGCGCTCGGGCCCGTCGCCGACGACGTGCAGCTCGAAGCCGGGGCGCCGCGCCGCGACGAGACCGGCCGCCTCGAGCAGGAAGCCGAGCCGCTTGTGCGCGTAGAGCCCGCCGATGTAGACGCAGCGCCCGGCCCGCTTGTCGAGGGTCAGGCCCCCGGTGTCCGGCGCCACCAGCGTGTTGTTGACCACCGTGACGCGCTCGCTCGGCACGCCCTGGCGCAGGAGGCTCGCGAGCGACACGTCGGTGTACGCGAACCAGCGGTCCACGTTCACCAGCATGGCGCGCTTGGCCGCGCGCGACAGGGCCAGCTCGTCGGAAGACTGGAAGTTCTCGCCGTGGCCGAAGTAGCCCATCCGGATGCGTCCGAGCCGCGCGCGCGCGAAGAGCGCGTAGTTGTCGACGAGCTTCGCGGCGTGCTCGACGATCACGAAGTCCCCGCGCCGCACGTGCCGGTTCGCCCCCTGCAGGTAGAGATAGCGCCCCGCCACGCGCACGATGCGGGCATCGAGCTCGATGCCCCAGTCCGGGCGCACCGTGCGCACCTTCGAGCCCTCGTAGGGATCGGGACGGCCATACAGCAGTGCGAAGTCGATCCCGCGGGCGCCGAGCGCCGCGCGCACGCCCTCGAAGAACGGCAGACGGTAATGCGGCACGAACTTCTGCACGAACACGACGCGCATCGGTGCCTCGGTCACCAGCTCAAGGCCCTGCCCGACGGCTTGCCGCCGCTGCGCGCGGTGCGCGCCGCCCGGCGCTTGCGGGAGCGTTGTCGCTTGCGCATCACGGTGGGCCACACGCACGCGACGAACGCGACGAGATACGCCTGCCACGGCTGCGAGAGCGGGCGCAGCAGCGAATATTCGCTGAGGTTCAGCAGCACCAGGATCAGGAACCCCGCCGCGAGCGGGAACACCCGAGGATCCTCGCCGAACGCGCGCAGGAACTCGATGACGAAGCGGCCCAGGTTGTAGAGCACCAGCACGATCAGCACCACGCCCCCTGCCACCCAGGTGTCGAGAAAACCGTTGTGGTAGTGGTTGTGCGGGATCTCGAAGCGGGCGTCCTGCATGACCGAGAAATGCGAGTCCAGGGAGTGGCCGACGATCGGGTGCACCGAGATGGCATGCAGCGCGATGTCCCACAGCTCCGTGCGCCCCGTCAGGGTGGCGTCCTTGCCGAGGCTTCCCGCGGAGAGCTCGAGCAGCTCCGACGGCGAGCTGAACACGAAGACGCCCAGCACGGCCACGACCACCGCGCCCACGGCGCCGAGATTGAGCAGGGGTCGCCACTTGACGGCGAGCCGGGCCACGCCGCGCAGGTACAGCAAGGCCGCCACCACCAGCATGGCGACCACCGTGGAGGTGCCGCTGCCCGACAGCACGATGCTGATCAGGAACATGCCGATGCAGAGCATGGCGAGCGTCCGGAGGCGCTTGGGCGTCGTGGGGTCCGCGAGCAGTGCGGTCGCCGCCCACATCCCCATGACCGCGGACCCGCCGAGCGAGTTCGGGTTGCCCGCGAGTCCGCCGTAGCGCTGCGTGCCCTCCACGTACGCCATGATGTCCACCGGGTAGAACATCAGCAGCACGAGGCTGCCGAAGTGCACCAGCGCCATCGGCACGAGCATCGAGAGGTAGAACGGGCGCAGCCGGTCGTAATGCTCGCTGCCGACCGCGTGCAGCGCGGCGACGAGCAGCGCGACGGTCAGCAGGATGGTGTTGGTGACCACTTTCACCGGATCGGCGCTGTAGAGCGCGCCCATCAGCACCCACGCGATTATGGCCAGCAGGTGCGGATACGCGCCGACGAGCGCCAGCACGCTGCGTCGGTGCACCCAGGCGAGCGCGAACACGACGATGTAGAGCACGGCCTGCAACTGCTTGCGCAGGGCCTCGGCGACCTCGATGCGCGAGTCCACGAACTCGGTGGGCCGGTCGCTGAAGAACAGGTAGTCGTCGGCGTTGAACGGCGAGATCGCCACGACGAAGCTCGTCTCGGTCAGCAGCAGCAGCGTGGCGAGCGGCAGGATGGCGAGTAGCGGCGAGGCGGCGAGCGCGAACGCCCGCGACCGCAGGTTCCGCGCGAAGCGCGCCGCACGACCGCCGCCCGTGCCCCGGCGCGACGTGCGCGCGCCACCGCGGGAATGCCCCCGCGACGTACGCGAACTCTGGGTGGCGAGCGACTGCATGGCGGGGTCCCTGGCTATATCGCAATGGTACGGGATCGATCCCGGCATGGTCTTCCGGGCTTCCCGATGTCGCGGCGGCAATCTGACCGCGCTCGTCCGCGTTGCGCGCCGCGGGACGGGCGGGAATACTGACGCCCTGCCCCGCGCACGTACGCGGCCTCCCGCCCCCTCCTGGCGCCCCCGCATGCAGATCCTGTCCGGCTCCGCGGCTTCGCCGACGCAGGACCGACTCGGCGGGCGCGCGGCCCTCGTCGGCGCCGCGCTGCCGTTCGGCGTCTGGCTCGCCGCGTTCGGCGCAGCGGCGGCCGTGCTGCACGTCGCGCGCACCGTCCGGCCGCTGGCGGAGCTCGGCGTGCCGGTGCTGATGCTCGGCGCCCTCGCGGCCGGTGCGCTGTCGGGCACGCTGGCCGGTGCGCCGGCAGGGGCGGCGCGCGCGCTCTCCCGCACGCTCGTCGCGGTGTGCGCGGCCTACATCGCGCTGCAGCGGCCGGACTTTCCCGTGCTGCATCCGGGCGTGTGGAGCTCGCGCCTCGCGCTGGATGCGGCCTGGCTCGCCGGGCTCGGCGTGACGCTCGCGGCGTGGTGGCGCCCGGGGCTGCTAATGGTGACCGGCGCGTATCTCGCCTGGATAAAGGCGCTCGCCGGGCACCTGACCGGCTTCCCGTACGAGCGGCTGCTGGACATACAGCCGCTCTACCAGATGAGCCTCGCGATCGGCATGGCCGTGGTCGTGCACGCCGCGTTCGAGCGCGTTCGCGAGCGTCGCCCCTCTTCCGGAGCGCGAGAGGCGTCCGCCCGGCTGCCGGGCCTGAACGCCTTCGTGTTCGTGATCGTCTCGTTCCACTGCGCGAACTACCTGTTCTCCGGCATCGCGAAGGGCTCGCTCGACGGCGGACCGCTGTCCTGGCCGCTCGCGAACCGGCTGGAGAACATCTACTACGCAGGCGTCGTGAACCTGCATCTCGTCTGGCAGGACATCCCGGGCTCGGTGAGCCTGGTCGGATGGTTGCTGCAGCACGCGGATCGCTCGATGGCGTACGTGGTGTTCTTCTCGCAGCTGCTCGCGTTCAGCACGTTCGCCTCGCGCCGCTGGGCCATCCTGCTGCTGCTCGTGTACGACGCCATGCACGTGGGCATCTTCCTGACGCAGGGCGCGAACTTCTTCACCTGGGCCTTCGTGAACCTGGCGGCGGTGGCGGCCATCGCGCGGCTGCCGGACCGCTGGTTCGGCTGGCGTCCGATGCTGCTGTCGATCGCCGCGATGGTCTTCTGCCTGTTCGCCTACGGCAAGTTCTATCGCGTGGCGCAGCTCGGCTGGTACGACACCCTGGCGCTCAACACCGCCCACTTCGAGGCGCTCACGGCGGACGGGCGCAGCGTGCGCGTGCCGAACGCGCTGTTCGGCTTCTATTCCTACCCCGTCGCGCACATGAGCTTCGGCTTTCCCGAGGGCGGCGCGTATTTCCCCACCTCGACCAACGGCGGCACCGATCGCATCGAGGTCGCCGAGCTCGCCAACACCTGCACGTTCGCGCCGGAGCAGCTCGGCGCGCCGCACGAAGGCCGTTGGGACGGCGACGGACTGGCCGACTTCGTCGCGACCCTGCACGCCGACGTGCTGGCCCGCGAGCCGGGCCCCCTGCCCTGGCGCGCGAACCTCTACTGGCACCACTTCTGGAACCCCCCGAGCGTGTTCGCGGCGTTCCGCGACGTGCGCATGGACGAGGTGACGGGCTACGAGCTCGTGGTCGACAGCGTTTGTCTGTCGAACGGCGCGGACGGACCCACGGCGCGCACGGTGTCCAGCACGCGCTACCCGCTGCCGCTGGACCCCGCGCTGCCGGCGGGACCCGCACGCACCGTACGGGGCGACGCATCCGCCGGCTGAGCCCGCGGGCGGCGCGAGGAAGCTGGTTCGGCGCCTTCGCCCTGCTCACCGCGGCCACGTGGGCGCTCGGGCTCGCGGACATCCAGTACGCCGACGGCGAGCGGCTCGCGTTCAAGAACGGCTTCCCGGGCGACGCGCGGGACTGGACGTTCGCGGGCGAAGCAGCGAACCTCGAGCACGAGCCCGACGCGATCGTGCTTCGCCCGGCGGTGGCGGCGCAAAGCTACGCGAAGCGGCTCGTGACGCTGTCGCCCTCCGACCCCGCGTCCGCTTCTGCGCCCGTGTCCTTGTGGGCGCGGTTGGGCGAACACCTTCACGGCCGCCTCGGCGGCGGCGACCGGCTCGTGCGTGCCAGCGCGCGCATCCAGACCCTCGCGCCGCCGAGCGCGCCCCTGGAGGATCCGCGCGACGATGCGCGCGTGATGCTCTTCCTGCTGGGGTCCGATCACGACGCAAGCCCCGTCGCGTACCGCAACGTGGTCCGCACGGGCGGCACCAAGGCGGTGAAGGCGGGTGCGCTGCTGACCACGATCCCGGCGGACGTCGACGCCTTCCACGTCGTGTTCATGAACCGCTTCAGCGACGGCGCGTTCCGGCTCGTCGATGCGCAGGTGCGCGCCGTCTCCACCACGCCCGCCTACCTCGGCCTCGCCGCGGCGCTCGTCGTCGGCTGGGCGGGCTTCGCGGTGGCCACGGCGTGGCGCCTCGTGCGGCGCGGGGGGACGCTCGCCGCGCTCGTGCTCGCCGCGCCGGTCGCGGGCATCCTGGTGGGCGTGGCCCTGCCCGAAACGGTGGATCTGTCGGCGCTGCGCGGCGGCTTCGCGAGCGCCGCGGCCCGCATCGCGCCGCTGCAGGACGTGGACTTCGCCGTGCTCTACAAGGTGGGCCACTTCGGCTTCTTTCTCGTGGCGGCCGCGCTCGCCAGCGCGCTGCGCCGACGCTTCGGCGTGCGTGCGCTCGCGGTCGCCGGGGCGCTCGTGCTGCTGGCGCTCGCCACGGAGGGGCTGCAGCTGCACCTGTACGATCGCACGGAGCGCGCGAGCGATCTTCTGATCGACGGCGCGGGCATCGCGTTCGGGACGCTGTTCGGTATCGCGTCACAACGGCTGGTCAACCGTTTTCCCTACACTTTCCGGC
>CAWHXF010000012.1:0-3457 GCA_963833195.1 uncultured Gammaproteobacteria bacterium
AGCATGGCGTCCTGCCCGCTGACGTTGCCTCGCCGCAGGCGATGTTCGTCGCGATGCGAGAGCAAACAAGGCGTGCGCGCCGAGCGCGCTTCGCGGCGTTCGATCCGGCGCTGGACCGGATTGCCCGAGCCCGCCGGCGAATGGCGTCGTTGGAGCCAAGGCCGCGCGCGGGCTCGACGGTGCGCGACGTCGCGGATTTCCACGATCGCCTACCGACGGTCCGGAACGCGGACGACACCATTTCCGCTCGGTGGTCCGAGCAGGTGTCAGACATGTGCTGCCGGGTCGCGTCAGGGACCACGGAGGGAAGCGTGCCCGCCACGGTGAGATGGGCATAGCCGCCGCACTGTCGTTCGTCCTCTTCGGCGTCTGCGGAGTCCTGCACTACGCGGTGATGACGGATACGCACGAGCGTCTTGTACGGTCATCACGCGGGCGCGGTGCCCGACTGTCGATCTGTCTCTATACGGCGGGGTTCGCGCACCTCGTGGAGGCGGCGCTGTATGCCGCCGGTTTCATGCTGGGTCAGCGCGTCGGCATCGGCGGGTTCGCGAAGGAGAACGCGACGTCCTTCATGGACACGTTCTACTTCTCGCTCGTGAACTTCACGTCGCTGGGACTGGGCCGAAGTATCCCACGGGGCACCTGCGCCTGCTTGCCGGCGTCGAGTCGCTCAACGGGTTCCTGCTGATCACGACCTCGGCTTCGTTCATCTACCTGCTCATGTCAGCAGGCGTGGTCGACGACTGATCCCTCGACACCGCGCCTGGCTCCGCCACCCGCGAGCGAAGGGTCATGGCGCGTACGACGAGCCAGCCGTAGCGCCCCATCGCGTCGCTCGTGCTCACAGCCAACGACGCAACGTCCAGCCGAGGCCTTCCAGGAGGCGGCGATGCCAGCGCCGTGCGCTCCATCGCTCCATGGTGATCTCCTGCGATTCGCCGAGATCCGCCGTGAAGCTTCGCTCGAGCCGGCTGCAGAAGTCCGACTCCCGGGTCGTGAACACGAGCTCGTAGTTGAGGAAGAAGCTGCGGTAGTCAAAATTCGACGTGCCGAGCACCCCCCGGCCACCGTCGATCACAACCGTCTTGACATGCAGCATGCGCGGCAGGTACTCGTGGATCCGCACGCCGGCACGTAGGAGGCCGGCGTAGTGCGCCTGCGCGGCCCAACGCGCCACGGGTACGTCGCTTCGTGCCGGTACGAGCACCCGCACGTCGACCCCGCGGCGAGCGGCCGCCGCGAGGCGCCCTCGCATCAGCGGGTCGGGCACGAAGTACGGGGTGCTCAACCAGATGCGCTCACGCGCCTCGGCGAAAGCATCGACATACAGGCAGCGAATACGTCGTTCGCACCGGCGGGTGTGGTTCGAGATCAGGTCGGCGAAGTCGGCCTCCACGGCGTCCAGCGCAGGTCGCCGCGCCAGAAGGCATCGAACAGCTGCCCGGCGACAAGCGCCAGGCGTCCGGTGAGCGCAGTGTGGCTGTCTCGCCACCGAGTGGCGCCGAACCAGCGGCGCGGAGCTCTGTCGGTGAACGTTGAAGCCACCGACGTAGGCGATCCGCGAGTCGACCACGAGCAGCTTCCGGTGGTTGCGCCGGTTGAAACGCAGCGGCCGGCGCCAGCTCCAGCGATGGAACCACTTCACCCGCGCTCCGGCGTCACGGGCCCCGACTGTTGTCGTTCGGTTTATGCCGCGCGGTTTGTCCCGTTCGGATCCGCGCGCAGCAGGCTCGGTTGTTCCGCTCTGGGCCGGCGTCGAACCAGTGCGGGACAGCGCCGGGCGCGCCTCGGCACCCGGGTTCCACGGCCCATCGGTGAGCTCCGGCGCGGCGGCGTCCCCGCGCCCCGGCTCTTCTCAGAACGGCAGCTCGTCGTCGAACGGCAGCTCCATGTTCTTCTCGGCGACGAGCTGCGGCGCCGTCTGAACCCGACCGGGCCCGGGACGCTGAGCATCCGCTCGAGCAGCTCGTCCCCGTGGCTCGCCCACAGCACGTCCGTCATCCGCGCGCAGAAGTCGTAGATCGCGAGCGCCTCCTCGACCGTCCAGTCGTCGAGCGCGGGCAGCTCGCCCCGGCACCGCCTCGTCACGAGCCGGACTCCGCCAGCGCCGAGGCCACGTGCTCGCTCGTGACGCTGCGTCCCCCCTCAATCGCCGCCGCGGTCAGTGCGTAGTGCGCCAGGCGGTTGATCCGCCGCGGCAACGCCCGGCTCGCCTGGAAGATCGCCTCGATCGCTGCCGGTTCGAACAGCGGCAGCTCGCACGCCGCCCGGCGCAGCCGGTGGGCGAGGTATTCGGGCAGCTCCTCCCGGGCGAGCCCGCCGAGGTGGAAGCGCACCACGATCCGCTGCTCGAGCGACTCGTGCACCGCGAGCGACAACCGGCGCCTGAGCTCGGTGTGCCCGACGAACAGCACGCACAGCCGGTTCTCGGAGTCCATCTCGTAGTTGGTCAGCAGGCGCAGGTCCTCGAGCACCTCGGGGCGCAGGTGCTGCGCCTCGTCGACGATCAGCACCGGCTGCTGCCTGCCCGACACGAGCAGCTCCGTCACGGCGTCCCGGATCTGGCGGAAGGCGCCGGCGCGGTTGCGCTCGATGGCGAGCCCCAGCGCCCAGCCGACGCTCTTGTACATGTCCATCACGTTGCCCGTGGACAGCGGCACGTACATCACCCGGTGCAGTTCCGGATGCAGCCCATCGACCAGGCGCCGGCACAGCGTCGTCTTGCCGCTGCCGGACTCCCCGGTCAGCAGCCCGATCCCGCGAAGCTCCAGCAGGTGCTTCAGGCGCACGTCGGCCTCGCCCTGGGCGGACGCGCCGTAGAGCTCGCTCGCGGCGAGTGTCTTGTCGAACGGGAAGTGGGTGAGCGCGAAGTGCTTGAGGTACATCAACCGTCCTCCCCGTCGGCGTCGCTGCCGTCGTGTCGTGGTGCGACATCAGCACTGTCCACGTCATCGGCGTCGCCATCGGCAACCGCGGCGGCGATGCCGCGCATCGTCATCGTCGGGCGCGGCGCCGGTGCCGCACGGTCCGGCTGCGGGCTGTCGCTGCCGCGGTGGCGACGCACCGAGCAGTTGGCGAACGCATCCAGGGTTCGGCACGCTCGACGAGCTTGCCGTCGTGCACCACCTGTACGCTCGCCTCTGGGCGCGACGGGTCGTAGCGAAGGATCACGCGCTCGCCGATCAGCGCCGCATCGACCTCGAGTAGCCTGCCGTGCAGCGAGACGGTACGATCCTTGTGCACGGTGCGCCGCTCTTCGAAGAGGAACAGATCGTCGAAGTCCGGCCCGTCGCTCGGGTAGCGCACCGCGTCGGCGGCGCGCGCCCAGCGCTCGAGCGGTGTGTCGTTGTCGAGCCCGCGGTGGGGGCTGTGGTGGTACTCGCCCTCGATCCAGCCGGCCAGGCGGCGGTTGATGGCCTCGAGGCTCGCGGTATCCTCCTCGGTGAGCCCGGTC
>CAWHXF010000013.1:0-14782 GCA_963833195.1 uncultured Gammaproteobacteria bacterium
TTCGCGCCACGTCGGGCCGTCCAACGATAGTCCGGGAGCGCCTATCGCCGCGCGCGTGCGCGTCCGAACGAATGTCGCCGTCAACCCGCGCGACGTGCCGGCCCGGGCCAAGGTGGCGCGCGTCCCTACTCGCGTCATCGGCACGCAACCTTCGGGTCACGCGACGGTCACCGGCCGCGCGCAGGCTGCGCCCGGTTCCCCGTACCAGCCAGCGCCCGCCATGAAGCTCGTGCACGTGTCGGACATCCACATCGACGACGCGCCCATCCTCGGGCACGACCCGGTCGAGCGCTTCGAGGCGGTGCTCGCCCACGTCGCCGAGCACCACGGCGACGCCGAGCGCATCGTCGTCACCGGGGACCTGACCCATCACGGCGACGCGGGCAGCTACCGGCGCCTGCGCGCGATGCTGCACAACGCCGGACTCATCGACGCCGCCGGCACCTCCGAGCGGCTCCGGCTGATGATCGGCAATCACGACGACCGCGCCGAGTTCCGCGAGGCGTTCCCCGAGACGCCCGTGGACGCGCACGGCTTCGTGCAGTACGTCGACGAGACGCCGGCGGGGCGGCTCGTGTGCCTCGACACCGCGCAGGCCGGCACCCACGCCGGGCACCTGTCTCCCGAGCGGCTGGCCTGGGTCGCCGGCGCCCTGGGGCGGGCGCGGGAGGACGGGGTGCCGGTCCTGCTGTGCATGCACCACAACCCGGTCCCCGTGGGCGTGGCCAGCAGCGACACGATCGGCCTGGTGCAGTGGCGCGAGCTCGGCGAGCTGCTGTCGGGCTTTCCCGGCACGGTGCGCCACCTCTTCTTCGGCCACTGTCACTTCACGCTCGCGGGCTCGGTCGCGCGGCATCCCGTTCTCCGCGCCGCGCTCGACCTGTCACCCGTGCTGGCCCGACCCGGGCGGCGACGACGCGCGGCTGGGCGTCGGCCCCCTCGAGCCGAGCTACGCGGTGGCGCTGGTCGAGGCCTCGCACGTCGTCGTCCACTCGATCGACTTCCTGCGCGAGCCGGACGTCAGGCGGCTCGATCTCGGCGAGGACGGCTGGGTGTCGACGGACGACGAGCGCGCACCCGTGCGCGGACGCGCGCCCGAGCCCCGGCGTCGGAGCCCGCGTGAGCGGACGGCCGCCTCGATCGGCCTCGACGGGGTGTCGAAGGGGTGGGGCGGCACGACGGTGCTCGACCGGGTCGCGCTCGACGTCGCGGGCCGGTGAGTTCCTGACGCTGGTCGGTCCGTCGGGGTGCGGCAAGTCGACGCTGCTGCGCATCGTCGCGGGGCTGGAGACGATCGGACGCGGGCAGCGTGTCGATCGACGGCGCGGCGGTCGATGCGACTGGCGCCCTCGGCGCGGGACCTGGCGATGGTGTTCCAGTCCTACGCGCTGTACCCGCACCTGACCGTCGAGCAGAACCTGCTGGTGCCGCTGCGCATGCGCAGCCTGACGCGCGTGCAGCGGCTGCCCTGGATCGGTCCGGCCTTCGCGCGCGCGCGCGCCGCGCGCGCTCGTCGCCGAGGCGCCGCGACGTCGCCGCCGCGCTCGGGCTCGAGTCACTGCTCCAGCGCAAACCCGGTTCGCTGTCCGGCGGGCAGCGCCAGCGCGTCGCGCTCGGGCGAGCGATGGTGCGCCGGCCGCTCGCCTTCCTGATGGACGAGCCACTGTCGAACCTCGACGCGACGCTGCGCGTGCACATGCGCGGCGAGCTCGCCGCGCTGCACCGCGCCTCGGCACCACGTTCGTTCACGTCACCCACGACCAGGCCGAGGCGCTGACGATGGCCGACCGCGTCGCGGTCATGATGGACGGGCGGATACTGCAACTCGACACCCCGGAATCGGTCTACGCGCGACCCGCTCGACCTGAGGGTGGCACGTTTCATCGGCTCGCCGACGATCTCGACCCGGCCGGCGCGTCGCGGTCGGCGAGCGTCGCTCGGCTGCCGCCGTCGCGTCACCGGGCGCGCGGCTGGACGGGCTCCCTCTGCGGAGGCCGGCGCGCGTGCACGACGCTCGCTCACCGTGCGCTGCGGCCCGAGGAGCGCGACTCGGCGGCGACGCGTCGGTCGGGCGGCACATCCGCGACGCACCGCGACGCCTGGGCCGCACGCGTCGTGCACCGCGAGCAGCTCGGCGCGACGTCTATCTGCACCGTGCCCGACGCGCTCGCCGCGGAGCGCACCGGCTCGACGGTGCGAGCGACCTCGACGAGGCGGAGCGGCATCGGGTGGGCAACGCGGTCGGGCGCGTCCTCGTCGCGGGGCGGGCGCGCGCTGTTCGACGCGGACGGGCGCGCGCTCGAGCGCGTCGCGTCGCCGGATCGCGACGATCGGGACGGCGAACAGCGACGGAGCGCTGCGGACGCGCCCGCCGCCCGGAGCATCGCGTCCGCACGACCGGCGCCGCGTAGCGCCGCCGCGCACGCCGGTCCGGCCCGTGAACGGTGCGTCGCCGGGGAGGCTCGCGCGACCGGACTCGTGCTCGCCGCACCGGCCGTCGCGCTCATGGTGCCTTCTGCTCATCGCTCCCGTCGTCGCGCCTCGCGCTCAGCTTCACCGACTACAGCCTCGGCGGCGACCCGCTCGCCTGGGTCGGACTCGACAACTACGCGACGCTGTTCGAGAGACGCACGTACCGGAAGATGTTCGCGGCCACCTTCGGCTACGTCGCGCTCGTCGTGCCGCTGTCGGTCGGGCTCGGGCTCGGCTGCCGCGCTCCGCGTCCCCTCGGTGGGCCGCTTCGGCGGCTCTACAAAACGGTCTATTTCCTGCCCGTCATGACGGCACTGCTCGCGATGGCGATCGTGTGGGAGTTCACGCTGCACCCGACGCTCGGCACCGTGAACGGCACGCTCGAGCTCGGCCTGCGGCACGTCGCTCGAACGCTTCGCGTTCTTCGCCGACGGCTGCTCGCGGGCTTTCCGGACTGGCTCGGGGATCGACGCACGGCGCTGCCCGTGGTCGCGTTCATCGGCGTGTGGCAGGGCGTCGGCTTCGTCATGGTGCTCTACCTCGCGGGCCTCACCGCGCGTGCCCGAGGGAGCTGCTGCACGCGGCCGAGCTCGACGGTGCGGAATCGGCGTGGTAGCGCTTCCGGCTCGTCATCTGGCCAATCCTCGCGCCGACGACGGTGTTCGTGACGACGGTCACGATGGTGCGCGCCTTCCAGGTCTTCGACACGGTCGAGGCGTTCTACGCGCGTCGGGCGGGCCGTCGAAGTCGGTGTACGTGATGATGTTCGCGATCTACGAGAAGGGTGTCAAGCAGAACCTCGTCGGTGTCGGCTCGGCGATCACGGTGCTGTTCCTCGTCCTCGTCGCCGTGCTGACCCTCGTGCAGCGCGGCGGTGGAGCGCGGCGGGGCGACGCGTGACGCCCATGAACCGCCCCGCGTCGGCGCGCGGCGTCGACGACGCTGCGCCACGCGGCGCTGATCGCCGGCGCGCTCGTCGTGCTGCTGCCGTTCTACGTCATGGTCTCTTCGTCGCTGAAGAGCCCGCTCGAGATCGTCACGAACTCGGGCGGTTCTTCGGGTCGCAGGCACGCTTCGTCGACGACTACTGCGTGCAGCTCGGCACGCACCGGACGACTGCCGGGTCGCCCGGCGGTCTACAACTACGCCACCGCGTTCGCAAGGCGCCGCTCGGCCGGTACCTGCTCAACGGCGTCGTCGTGACGCTGTCGATCTTCGCCCTGCAGGCGCTCGTTGCGCTGCCGTGCGCCTACGCGCTGGCGAAGCTGCGCTTTCGCGGCCGCGACGCGATGTTCACGCTCGTGCTGTTCTGCCTGCTGATGCCGGTGCACGCGATCGGGCTGCCGCTGTACGTGGGGCTCGCGAAGCTCGGGCTGACCAACTCCTACGCGGCGCTCGTGGTGCCGTGGACGATCAGCGCGTTCGGCATCTTCCTGATGCGCCAGTTCTTTCTCACGGTGCCGGACGAGCTCGTCGACGCCGCCCGCATCGACGGCATCGGCGAGTACGCGATCGTCTGGCGCGTGATGCTGCCCACAGCGGTGCCGGCGCTGCTCGCGTTCGCGATCTTCTCGGTCGTCGCGCACTGGAACGACTACTTCTGGCCGCGGCTCGTCATCACCGGCGACCGGGACCTCTTCACCCCGCCGCTCGGCCTGCGCGAGTTCAAGGGCGGCGCCGACGGGGACGATCTCGGCCCGCTCATGGCGACGGCCACCGTCATCGTCGCCCCGCTCGTCGTCGCCTTCCTGCTCGCCCAGCGTCGCTTCGTCGAGGGCATCGCGCTCGGCGGCATGAAGTGAGTTCCGTCGTTCCTTCGCGCACAGTCGGTGCGGACCGTCCCCACCCGCCTTCGGAGAACGCTCCGGTGAGCTTGCTCATCGCCGGACGCCGATCGCGCCCCGTTCGCGCGACCGTCGGCGCTCGCCGTCGCGGCACCCGCCGCCGCCGAGCCCGTCACGATCGACTTCGCCTACCCGTACAGCCACCTGTTCGACGTGACGTACGAGAAGATCATGCCGGCGTTCGAGGCAGCGCACCCGGACATCACGGTGAACTTCCGCGCCACCTACGAGGACTACGAGGACGGCACCAACACGATCCTGCGCGAGGCGGTGTCCGGGGACCTGCCCGACGTCACCATGCAGGGACTCAACCGCCAGGCGATCCTCGTCGACAAGGGCATCGCGAAGTCGCTCGAGCCGTTCATCGGCGGGGAGAGCGATTTCGAGAAGGACGGCTACCACGCCGCGATGCTCGAGCTCGGCACGTTCGAGGAGGAGGTGTACGGCCTGCCGTTCTCCGTCTCGCTGCCCGTCGGGTACTACAACATGGAGCTGATGGGGCAGGCCGGGCATCGAGTCGTCGGCGGAGTCTCCCCACGACCTGGGACGAGGTCGTCGAGCTGTGCGGCACGATGCGCGAGGCCGGTGTCAGGAACCCGGTCTTCTGGGGCTGGAACATCACCGGCAACTGGTTCCTGCAGGCGCTGATGTGGACGCAGGGCGAGCCGACGATGGACGGCCCGACTTCCGCCTCGACACGCCGGCGGGACTGGACGCGCTCGAGACGATGAAGGCGATCGTGCGCGGCTGCGACATGCAGAACCTCGAATGGAAGCAGGCGCTGGCCTCGTTCTCGGCGGGCGAGATCGGCATGATGTTCTGGTCGACCTCGGCGCTCGGCGCGGTCGAGCGCGCGCAGGGCGACTTCGAGCTGGTGACGGCCGAGTTCCCGGGCATGGAGGGGCCGCCCGCCGGCCTGCCCGCCGGCGGCAACGCGGCGATGCTGACGTCGACGTCGGAGGACCCGGCCGTGCTCGAGGCGTCCTGGGCGTGGCTGAAGTTCATCACCTCGGGCGAGGGCGCCGCCGAGGTCGCGCGCACGACCGGCTACATGCCGCCGAACAAGGCCGCCAACGAGATCATCCTGGCCGACTTCTACGCCCGGAACCCGAACAAGGAGACCGCCGTGCGCCAGCTGCCGCTGCTGCGCGAGTGGCAGGCGTATCCCGGCGACAACGGCCTGGCCGCCACCCAGGTCATCCACGACGGGCTCGAGGGCATCGTGACCGGCGAGTTCGACGACATGGGCGAGCTGCAGGAGGAGATCGCCGCCGAGGTCCAGGACCTGATGCCGTCGGGCTCCTGAGGGCCGTTCTCGCCACGCCCGCACGGATCGCCCGGCTCGTCGGGGCGCTGCTCGTGCAGCGCCCCTGGCCGGGGCGGACGCCGCTACGCGCGCCGGCTCGTCGTCGGCACGGCGCTGCTCGGGGTGCTGGCGCCGCTCCAGGGCGTCCACTGGCTGTGCCTGGCGCTCGACGAGGTGCTGTTTCCGGGCTATCGGCGGGTGCGCGTGCGCGCACCGGTGTTCGTGCTGGGCACGCCGCGCAGCGGCACGACGTTCCTGCACCGGCTGCTGGCGCACGACCCGGCATTCACGACCTTCGCGCTGTGGGAGTGCGCACTGGCGCCGAGTGTGCTCGAGCGTCGCGCGCTCGACGCGCTGGCGCGCCTGGATCGGCGCGTCGGCGCACCGCTGGCGCGCGCCGTCGCGCGCGTCGAGCGGCGTGTCGCGTCATCGATGGACGATCTGCACCCGACGTCGCTGTCCGCGCCCGAGGAGGACTACCTCGCGCTCGCGCCGAGCTTCGAGTGCTTCCTGCTCGCGATCGCGTTTCCCGAGAGCGGTTGGCTGTGGCGCGGCGCGCGTCTGGACGAGCGCCCGGCCCGGGAGCGCGCCGCGTTCGGCGCGCGCTACCGGCGCGTGCTGCAGCGTCACCTGTACGCGCACGGGGACGGGGACGCGAAGGGGGACGCCGAGGGGGACGGGGCCGGGCGGCGACTGCTGTCGAAGAACGCGGCGTTCGCGGGTGCCGCCCGCACCCTGCTCGACACGTTCCCCGACGCCCGCCTGCTGGTGTGCCGGCGCGAGCCGCTCGACGCGCTCGACTCCCAGGTGCGCGTGCTCGCCGGCGCGCGGCGGAGCCTGGGGACCGATGGCGCCGCGTGTGGGCTCGATGCGAGGCTCGTCGATGCGTTCGCGCACTGGAGCGCGAGCCTCGAGCGGGTCGGCGAGCTCGAGGCGGCGCTCGTCGTGCCGATCGCGCAACTGTCCGGTCATCCGCGTGAGATAGCGTGCGCGGCGATGCAGCACCTGAATCTGCCGATGTCGAACGCCCTGGACGCCGCGCTCGTCGCGCACGAGCGCGAGCGAGTCATCCGAGATCACCGGTTCGCCACGCCGCATCGCGCTCCGGACGCGCCGAGCGCGGACCCGGCCGTGCGGGCGCGCTTCGCCCGCGGGCGGGCGTGACGGACGCGCCGTCGGCGGGCGGCGCGCCGCGCGCCGAACCGCTGCGGGTGCTCGTCGTCTCCGACGCGGCGCCCGAGCGCAACGGCGTCGGCGCGTACTACACCGATCTGGTGCGCGGGCTCGAAGCGCGCGGCGTGCGCGCCGAGCTCGTGCACGCGGGCCACGCGGGGGCCGGTGGCTATCGATGGCCGCGCCTGCCGCTGCCCGGGGACCCGACGCAGTCGCTGCACCTGCCGCGCCCGCTGCGCCTGCACCGCCTGGCGGCGCGCCTGCGTCCGCACGTCGTCATCGTGCCGACGCCGGGTCCGTTCGGGCTCGCGGGAGCGGCGCTCGCGCGGCTGCGCGGCGTGCCGCTGGTGGTCGGCTTCCACACCGACTTCGAGGCGCTCGCGGCCCTCTACTGGCAAGGCGACCCGTTCGGACGCGGGTGCGCGGGCTACCTGCGCGCGGCCAACCGGGCGCTGTTCCGCGGCGCGGCCGGCACGCTCGCCAACTGCGACGTCACCGCGCGCCAGGCCGAGGCGCTCGGGCGCGCGACGCGTCGAGCTCATGGGTACCCCGCTCGGTGCGGCGTTCGCGGGCGAGCCGCCGGAGCTCGCCGACGGGCCCGTGCGGCGCGTGCTGTTCGCCGGACGCCTGGCCGCGGAGAAGGACCCGACGGCGCTCGTGGCGCTCGCCCGCGCGCGGCCCGAGCTGCGCGTCACGATCGCCGGCGACGGGCCGCTGCGCGCAGGCGCTGGAGCGCGAGGCGGCACGGCTGGCGAACCTCGATACGCTCGGCTGGGTGTCGCGCGCACGCCTCGTCGAGCTCGTCGACGCCTCGGACGCCTTCGTGCTGCCTTCGCTCGTCGAGTCGTTCGGCACGGTCGCGCTCGAGGCGATGGCGCGCGCCCGGCCCGTCGTCGTGTCGGCCGGCTGCGGCATCGCCGACTGGCCGAGCCTAGCGGGCGCGCTCGTCGCGGCCCGCCCGGGCGAGCCGTTCGCCGACGCGGTGGCGCGGCTGTGTGCGCTGGCACCGGAGGCCCGCCGGGCGCTTGGGCGGCGCGCCCGGGAGGCCGCGCTCGCGCTGGACGCGACGAACGCGGCCCAGTGGCACGCGCGTCTGCAGCGGCTCGTCGCGTCGGGTCGCCCGGCGCCGTCGGGTCCGACGTCGGGTCCGCCGTCGCGCCCCGCACCGCGTATCGCGGCGCGCCGCGCGCGGGCGTGTCGGCTGCGCCGGGCCCGAGGCGTGCCGGGCCGTTGAGGTACGGACGTGCGACGCGGAGCCCGACCGGCGGCTCGACCTGCACGTGTCCGTGCACGACGTCATGCCCGGCACGCTGGAGGCCGTCGGGCGGTGTCTGGCGCGGCTCGAGTCGGCCGGGCTCGCCCCGGTGGACCTGCTCGTGGTGCCCGGTCGCGACTGGGACGTGCGGCCCTCGACGCGCTGCGCTCGTGGGTCGCGCGCGGCCATCGGCTCGCCGGTCACGGCTGGACGCATCGCGCGGTGGCACGACGTTCGGCGTACCACCGCCTGCACGCGGCGCTGATCTCCCGCGACGTCGCCGAGCACCTGTCGCGCCCGGCGCACGAGCTCGTCGCGCTCGTGCACCGCTGCCACGGCTGGTTCGCCGCGCACGGCCTGCCGGCACCGACGCTGTACGTGCCGCCGGCGTGGGCGCTCGGCGGCACGCGCTGGCTCGACGCACTGCCGCGGAGCACGGCTTTCGACGCTTCGAGACGCTGACGGGGGTGCACGATCGGGCCTCGCGCACGTTCACGCGGCTGCCGCTGCTCGGCTTCGAGGCCGACACCGCGTCGCGCGCGCACGCGGTGCGCGCCTCGAACGCGCTGGCGCTCACGCTCGCCCGCCGCGTCGGCGTCGCGCGCCTGGCGATCCACCCGAACGACTTCGAGCTGCGACTGGCGGCGGATCTGGAGCGTCTGCTCGGCGCCGGTCACCGCGCGGTCGACCTTGACGCAGCGCTGGCGCGGCGTCGTCGGCGCCTGCGACGTCATGGACGCTTCACCGAATCTTGACCCGTACGTCACCTGCGTCCACCACGCTCCTCTCATGAGACTCCTGATGCTGTGCCAGCAACTGGACACCCGGGTGCTGCTGTGGTCGGTGCGCCACCGCGAGCGTCGCGTGCTGCCCGTCGCGGCGCGCTGGGCGTCGCGCACCGGCGATGGCTACGTCCAGGTCGCGGTGCCGTCGGCGCTGTGGTTCGGCGGCGGCGACGCGCGTCAGCTCGCGCTGACGATCGCGTGGCTGTTCGCGCTCGAGCGCTGCGTGTACTGGGTGTCCAAGAACGGCCTGCGCCGGCGCCGTCCGCCGGAGTGCGTGCCGTCGTTCACGTCGGTGATCGTCGCGAGCGACAAGTTCAGCTTCCCGTCGGGACACACCTCGGCGGCGTTCCTGTTCGCCGCCCTCGTGCACGCGCAGGCACCGGGTCTCGGCGTCGTCGTGTTCGGCTGGGCCTGCGCGGTCGGCGCGTCGCGGGTCGCGCTCGGGGTCCACTTCCCGACCGACATCCTCGCCGGCGCCGCGCTCGGCCTGTCGATCGCCGAGCTCCAGCCGCTGCTCTGAGGACGACGCGTCGCATGAAGATCCTGTACGGCGTCCAGGGCACCGGCAACGGCCATGTGGCGCGCGCGCGGCTGTTCGAGCCGGCCCTCGCGCGCGCCGGCCACGAGGTCGACTGGCTGTTCAGCGGCCGCGACCCGTCCGGCTACTTCGACATGGAGCCCTTCGACGAGGCGCGCCACTTTCGCGGCCTCGGACTCGTCGTGGAGGGCGGCCGAATCGACCGGCTCGCGACCGCGCGTCACATCCGTCCACTGCGCCTGGTGCGCGAGCTGTCCGAGGTGCGCCCCGAGCGCTACGACCTCGTCCTCAGCGACTACGAGCCGCTGTCGGCGTGGGCGGGCAGGCTCAAGGGCGTCCCCGTCGTCGGCATCGGCCACCAGCAGGCGTTCGTCGGCACCGACGCCGAAGGGATCGTGCCGGAGCCCGACGGGGATCGACTCGGCCGTGCGGTGCTGCGCCGCTTCGCGCCGGCCGACGTCCGGCTCGGCATGCACTGGGCGCGGTTCCGTCCGACGATCCTGCCGCCCGTCGTCGATACGTCGCTTGCGCTCGACGACGACGAGGGCTTCACGCTCGTCTACCGTCCCTTCGAGTCGAGCGGGCAGCTCGTCGCCGAGCTGAACCGCGTGGCGGGACGCGCTTCGAGCTGTTCGCACCGGATGTCCGGTCCGAGGAGAGGGTCCCCAACGTGTTGCTGCGCCCGTGCTCGCACCGCACGTTCCGCGAGCGGCTGGTGCGCGCTTCGCGGGTCATGTGCTCGACCGGCTTCGAGCTCGTCAGCGAGGCGCTGCACCTCGGGCTGCCGGTGCTCACCCGGCCGCTGCCGGGCCAGCACGAGCAGCAGGCGAACGCGATGGCGCTGCGTGAGCTGGGACTCGCCCGCGTGCAGCGCGGGCCGCTGAACCCGGCGCTCATGGAGCGCTTCGAGGCCGAGCCGCGCGGCGCGCGGGCGCGGCGATGGCCGGACGTCGCGGCCGGCGTCGTCGAGGCGCTGGAGGCCGGGGACGCGCTCGATGCCGAGGCGCTGTCGGATCGGTTGTGGCGGGCGTCGACGGCGCTTGCCGACACGCCGGGCGGGGAGTCGACCGGGACGGCGCCCGTTCCCGCCGGGCGACGCTCCGAGGCCCAGGCTCCGCCGCGCTCGTCACCGCTTGAACGCGGTGCCGCGAGTCGCCTCGGACTCGCACCGCGAAATGCCAAGGCTGGCCCCGATCGAACGCGCGAATTCATGCCCGCCGGGTAACGCGGCGTTCACGAGGGTCGCCCATCCTTCGCCGCTCCCGCCCCCGACAAGGCTTTCTACACTCGATGACGATCCGACCCCTGCCCGCGCTCGTCGCGACCGCCGTGGCGAGCGCGCTGGCCGCGGCGAGCCCCGCCCACGCCCAGGCGCTGCCGGCGCACCAGAGCGACAACCCCTGGTTCGCCGGCGGCGTCGCCGAGATCGAGAAGCGGCTGGGCGTGCCGACCGCGCCCGATGGCGCCGGCGGTACCGGTGCCGACGCCGGGACGGACGCTGCGGACCCGCCCACGGGCAACGGCCTGGCCGAAGGCCGCGCACGCAACGTCATCCTGTTCGTGGGCGACGGCATGGGCGTCTCGACGCTGACCGCCGCGCGCATCCTGGAAGGTCAGTCGCGTGGCGAGCCCGGTGAGGAGAACGCGCTGTCGTTCGAGGGGTATCCGCACACCGCGCTCGTCAAGACCTACAACGTCGACGCCCAGACCCCGGACTCGGCCGGCACGATGACGGCGATGATGTCGGGGGTGAAGACCGATGTCGGCGTGATCGGCGTCGACGAGGACGTCGAGCGCGGCGAGTGCGCCACGGTCGCCGGCAACGAGGTGGTCAGCGCCTTGGAGCTCGCCGAGCTCGCGGGGCTGTCCACCGGGATCGTCTCGACCGCGCGCATCACGCACGCGACGCCGGCGGCGACGTACGCCAAGTCCGCCGACCGGGACTGGGAGGACGACTCGGACATGCCCGAGGAGGCGATCGCAGCCGGCTGCATCGATATCGCCAGTCAGCTCGTCGGCTTCGAGTCCCTGCTCGAGGATCGCGTGCCCGGCAGCGACGTCGACGGCATCGAGGTCGCGATGGGTGGCGGCCGACGCCACTTCCTGCCCGCCGACGCGGCGTTCAACAGCGCGGACGCGTCCAGCGAGGTCGAGGGCGATCGGACCGACGGGCGCGACCTGACGGCCGAGTGGCTCGAGACCTACCCCGCGGGCACCTACGTGAGCGACGCGGCGGGCTTCGCCGAGCTCGACACCGCGACGGCCGGGCCGGTGCTGGCGCTCTTCAACGAGTCGCACATGCAGTACGAGGCGGACCGCGACAACGACATCGCCGGCGAGCCCTCGCTCGCGGAGATGACGGTCGCGGCGATCGAGCTGCTGTCGCGCGACGACGACGGCTTCCTGCTGGTCGTGGAGTCCGGCCGCATCGATCACGCACATCATGCCGGCAGCGCCCGCGGCGCGCTGACCGACACGATCGCGTTCTCGGACGCGGTGCGCGCGGCGGCGAACGCGGTGCCTGGCGACGAGACGCTGATCCTCGTCACCGCCGACCACGGCCACGTGTTCACGATCGCGGGCTATCCGAAGCGCGGCAATCCGATCCTGGGCAAGGTCGTGCCGGTGGGCGGCGACGAGGTGGCGCTGGCCGGGGACGGCCTGCCGTACACGACACTCGGCTACATGAACGGGCTCGGCTTCGCCGACCTCGGTGCCGAGACCGATGCGGACGTGCGCTACGAGCTCGACCCGATGACCGGTCGACAGGATCTGACCGCCGTCGACACGACGCTGCCGGGCTTCCACCAGGAGGCGCTCGTGCCGCTGGGCGCCGAGACCCATGCCGGCGAGGACATCGCGCTGCACGCGACCGGCCCCGGCGCCTCGCGCGTGCGCGGCGTGATCGAGCAGAACGTCGTCTTCCACGTCATCGATGCTGCCCTCGGACTGACCGGGAGCGACGAATGAGCCGCCCAGCGCCGACCGCCTTCCCGTCGAAGACCGCACCATGAACACGAACCGTTCCCTGATCGCGCTGTCCGTCCTCGCGGCGCTCGGGCTCGCGGCCTGCGGCGCCGAGGAGGGCGGTACGACCCCGTCGGACGACGCGGTCGCCGACGCGGTCGTCGCCGGCCCGCTCGATGCCGCGCGTGCGAGCGGCGCGAACCTCGCCGCCCGCTCCGCCGCGCCGATCGTCGCCGCCACGCGCACCAACACCTGGTTCGAGGCCGGTGCGGCGCGCGCCGCCGAGACTCCGCCGGGCGAGGTGACGCGCGGCGCGGCGAAGAACGTCATCCTGTTCGTCGGCGACGGCATGGGGATCTCGACGGTCACCGCCGCGCGCATCCTCGACGGTCAGATCAAGGGCATGGACGGCGAGGAGAACGTGCTCTCGTTCGAGGCCTTCCCGTACGCCGGGCTCGCCAAGACCTACAACGTCGACGCGCAGACGCCGGACTCGGCCGGCACCATGACGGCCATGATGTCCGGGGTGAAGACCGACGTCGGCGTCGTCGGCGTCGACGAGGACGTCGAGCGCGGCGAGTGCGCCACGGTCGCGGGCAACGAGCTCGTCACCGCGCTCGAGCTCGCCGAGCTCGGCGGCAAGGCGACCGGCATCGTCTCGACCGCGCGAATCACGCACGCGACTCCCGCGGCGACGTACGCGAAGTCCGCCGACCGGGACTGGGAGGACGACTCGGACATGCCCGAGGAGGCGATCGCAGCCGGCTGCATCGACATCGCCAGTCAGCTCGTCGGCTTCGAGGCCGGGCTCGAGGCGCGCTTCCCGGGAGTGGACGTCGACGGCATCGAGGTCGCGATGGGCGGCGGCCGGCGGCACTTCCTGCCCGCCGATGCCTCGTTCAACAGCGCTGACGCCTCCAGCGAGGTCGAGGGCGATCGCGCGGACGGTCGGAACCTGACGGCCGAGTGGCTCGCCGCCTACCCGAACGGCACCTACATCGAGGACCGGGCCGGGTTCGACGCGCTGCCCGCGGACGCAACGGGTCCGGTGCTGGCGCTCTTCAACGAGTCGCACATGCAGTACGAGGCGGATCGGGGCAACGACGTCGCCGGCGAACCTTCGCTCGCCGAGATGACGGAGGTGGCGATCGCGCGGCTCGGCACCGACGAGGACGGCTTCTTCCTGGTGGTCGAGTCCGGCCGCATCGACCACGCGCACCACGCCGGCAGCGCCTACGGTGCGTTGACCGACACGATCGCGCTGCACGAGGCGGTGGCCGTGGCGCGCGAGGCGGCGAGCGACGACACGCTGATCATCGTCACCGCCGACCACGGCCACGTGTTCACGATCGCGGGCTATCCGAAGCGCGGCAATCCGATCCTGGGCAAGGTGGTGCCGGTGGGCGGCGACGAGGTGGAGCTCGCCGCGGACGGCCTGCCGTACACGACGCTCGGCTACGCCAACGGGCTGGGGTTCCGGAATCTCGGCGACGACGCATCGACGCGGACGTCTCCTACGCGCTCGACGTGGAGCCCGGACGACGCGACCTGACGGGCGTCGACACCACCTCGCCGGGCTTCCACCAGGAGGCGCTCGTGCCGCTGACGGCCGAGACGCACTCGGGCGAGGACGTCGGCGTGCACGCGATCGGTCCGGGCGCGGCACTCGTGCGCGGCACGTTCGAGCAGAACGTGATCTTCCACGTCATGGAGCACGCGGCGGATCTGGTCGGCGGTGCCGATGCGGCGCTGGAGGCCCCGTGAGTGCGCAGGCGCGCGTGGGCGCAGGAGTCGGGCGTCCCGCAGGATGCTCCTGACGGGAGCCGCGGTCGCGTTCGCCGGCGTGTCGCCGTTCCTGGTGGCCGGGGCGGCCAGGCAGCCGCGGGCGGCCGGAAGGTTCGAGATCGCCGCCATCGGTCTCGACGCGTCGGGCGCACCCCCAGCCGGTGAGCGTCGTGGCCTGTGACCCGGCCGCGCCGATCGCGGCCCGCTACCGGGTCGGCGTGTTGGCGCCCGGCAGCGACACGCCGGTGCGCACCGTCGAGCGTGAGCTGTATCGCGAGGCGCGGAGGGTCTTGCACGTGCGGCCCGATCGGGGCGTGGCCGACCACTACGCCTTGACGCCGAACGATCGGCTGCGCTCGGTGCGCTACTTCGACCGCGACGAACGGGCGATCGCCTACGAGCCGGCGGATCTCGTGGCGGCGCGCGGTGACGCCGAGCCACATCAGCACTGCTGCCCGAAGGCTGGCTCGACGCGGACGCACTCGCGCGGTCGACGCTGATCGGTGTCGAGGGCGAGGGCTGCTCGCGGGTCGAGCGCCGCACGTTCCACGGCGAGCTCCGGGTCGAGCTCGAGTGGTTGCCGGCGCTGGAGCTGCCGGTACGCCAGCGCGCCGTGCGGGACGGGCTTACCGTGAGCTGGACGCTGATCGCCCGCGA
>CAWHXF010000014.1:0-174938 GCA_963833195.1 uncultured Gammaproteobacteria bacterium
GACATCCCCAGCGCCCCCCGCGCCAGGATCGCGTAGTCCTCGGCGACCTCGACGAGCAGGCGCGCCTCCCCCTCCAGGTGCGTCCACTCGATCGCCGCCCGTGTAGCCTGGAAAAGGTGACCGGCGAGGCTGGCAGTCGCCTGGCGCGCCTGCTGCTCGGACGGCACCGTCAGTTCAGGACACACGGCAAAGGACTCCACGCCAGGGAGCATCGGTAGCGTTCAGCGCCAGCAGGGACCGCACGTAAGGCCCGTCGCCGATCGATCTCGTCCAGGGGCTCAAGCAATAGGCGATCACAGTACGGAAAGCGGGTTGTGTAGGTCCACGAAGAAGCCGTAAGAAAGGCGTTGGCCCGGGCATCGTTCTTCACCCAGCTCGGGGATATCTGCGGCCGGAACTTAGCGCAGCAGCGCTACTGGTTTGGTTTTCTTGAACGCTGCGATCTTGTTGTGGAACACCGTGTTCTGGCACATACGTCGTAGCCGCACAGGGCGTTGAACGCTGCTACGTGTAGTGACGGAAGTCTGCCTGCACGTCGCGCTCAGAGCCAACGTGCTTGAGTACCCGTCCGACGTTCCGCGCCGCCCGAATTGGGGCGGGTAGCTTCTGATCGAACTGCGTAGTGTTCCAGTTGACTTTCGTCATCGCGAACACCTCCCGTGCGATCTGTTCGATGGTGCTGTCACCACCCGGATGAGGTACGAGCAACAACGGCCGTGGGGCTCGCTGCCCAGGATAGGTCCGGTAGTAGGGCACGCTGCCCCGGGTATACAGCAAGCCCCGCCCGCCGAAGTCGGCGAACGTTCCCCGTAGAACAGGATAGCTCCCCTCTCGCATGAGCATGATCGATGAAGACTCCTGCACCCAGACCGAGTCGGAGAGCTCGACACCAACTTCATCCAGCGCGGCATCGATTCCTTCGATCTCCGTCGAGCGAAACCGCGACGTCTTCATGATCACCAGTCTCGCCGGTGCGTGACGGTGATGGCGCCTGTAGGTGTTGACCGATCGCTCAACTAACTGGCGTATTGATTCGGCATCGAGATAGGGATGGCGCCCCCGTCGCTCCGTCTGCGCTCTGGCCCCGCGAAGTATGACGCCCCGTCCACGTTCGTCAAACATTTGCGCTGTGCTCGTCCAGAGCTGCTGACCGTCGAGCGCTCGGTAGAAGCCGATGCCAAGGTAGTTCGTCCGATACTCACTCTCGGGCGGTAGAAGACGCCATGGAACCCGGCTTGACTTGTAGTACAGACCGTTCAGAAGATTCCATGCGCGAGTTGCCGATGCCTGTACCTTTCGGTCTCGCGACCGCTTGATTTTCTGAGGAATCTTCGCCTTCTCGTCGTAGACATCCGGCCACACGATCTGGGTCGGCACGGGCAGATCGAGCAGTGTCGCCTTGAGAAGATCGCGGAAGTTCAGATCATCTGACCCACCGTCGTCTTCAGGCTCCTCATCCTTCTTGTTCGAACCTTGCGCGTTCACGACCTGCTCGATCACCTCGATCGGCAGTGCGACCACTATGACCTCAGGACGCGCTCGGCTCTCGGACAACGCCCTGATCTGCGCAGCGAAGAGGTCGACGGCGCGACGTACGATCAGCGCCTGCGGCCCACCCGAGCTGAGACGCTTCAGTTCGCGCGCCGTCAGCGTGTGTATCCCACCCTCTGGAATCTCCATGCGGCATCGAAAGGGGTTGAGGTTACCCAAGCCGGGGAAGTCGGGGTTCAAATTGCTCGGCGGGGAGTCCGTGCTTTCGATACCGCGTTGTGCGTTCTCAAGGTAGGTGGCGAAACCTTAAGCAGTCTGCGAGCTACCGACCACCCCGATACGCAGCGTTTCACCGGAGGTTCCCTGAAGCGGACCGTGCTCACGAAGACCTTGTCGCGGATCGACATGCCGCCCGCCCTCACCGAACTCCAGCAACGGCTCCTCGAAGATCGTCGGTGTGATCCTCATGCGAACAGATCGTCTGTCTCGGCAGCGCTAGCATCCCCACGAGAGGAACTCCAGTCGCTCTCGGGTACCGAGACTGGGTAGTCATCGATCGGCACACGTTCGAAGCGTAAGGGGTAGTCGTTCAGCGCGTCCTGATCGAATAGGTCTTCTGCGCCGCCGTCCAACCCACACATCAAGCCCTGCCACATGATGATCTGACCGCGAACAGATCCTGCGTTCTCCAGCCGCTTCTTCCCGGCAAGCAGCGTCGCGGAGAGCCTGTGTGGCGAGAAGCCGTCGTCCGTGAAGAAGTAGGTCGGCTCGATGACGATGAACCACTCGTCGCCGATCGCCTCAAAGCGAGCGGAGAACGCATGGTGGCGAACGGCGAACACTTTCGTGCTGTCCGCCCTGTCGGCAAGAAGCCTTACGACGGTAGCCGTTGCACGATTCGAGAGGCTTTGGTAAGCGTAGATTCTTTCGGCGAGAGCTTCCTCAGAGCGGAAGTAGAACAACTTCTCCTTGTGCTGATACCTCAGAAGGTCGGCGCTGCGGTGCTCGACGGATCGGCGCAGGAGATGAGCAACATCGTTGCGGTCGTCCTCGGAGTCACCTGTCGCGATGGACTGTATCTCGATCCTCGAGACCTGGTCTGGCCCGATCAGTTCTGCCGTGCACTGCTCCCTGGGATCGAAGAACGAGAGCAGTCGGTGACCGCGCACAACCCAGTCGAACCGGCGATCAACTCGCTTGGCAACGACGGAAACCGCTTCGCCCCCGTGCGAACACCAAGTCGGCGCGGCGTAGAGGACACCGGGGGAGACGATCCTCAGCATGTTCGTCATCGCTCGCTCTCCGGTCCCGAGCGGCGGCAGCCATAAGCCGGGCGTTGCTCGGTTGACGGTAAGTCCGCCGAGGCGATCAGCTGCTGTCGCGTCGAGAACGTCCTCGGATTTCGATATCCGCAGCCGCCGCGGTTCGTTCAGAAGGCCGTGCTCGACGGGCTTCCAGTACATCGTCTCGTCCGAGAGCCGACACAGAACGATCACCACCGGGATGTTCGACTGCCGCCAGTAGTCGAGGTCGTTCGGCTCCAGCAGATATTCGAATCCGTCGTTGGTCTCGGCCGTGTAACGGCCTTTCTCCGTCGTCTTGACTTGGACGGCGAGAATTCGGCCTAGCGCCTGCCCAGTCGTTGGGTTTCGAAGCTCGACGAGGCCATCGACGCCGGACTCGAGCCGCCCGCGCGGTTCGTACAGGAACCCGATCTTCAAGAACGCGGCTCGCGCGAGCACCTCACCGAGCTCGCCATGAACCTGGTTGTCGGTGATGGTCTTCACGCTTCATCCCCGGGGATCAGTTCGTCACCATTCAAAATCGAGGGGCTCCGGCTGCATGGCCGACAGCCGAGGCGGTAGCGCAGCGATCTGGCACTGCTGACCACACCGCGCTCCTCCCGTCCAGCTCGAGCGCAAAGGGCCAGGCAGTACGCCTGACCCGCATCGCCAGTCTTCGGTTCGTTCCGGCGCATCTCCCGTTCGCTTGCCTTGTCCGCCCAAGTTCCACCAGCACGACCCAGCGCTTCAGTCACCGATCCATCAGGCTCGGTTCATTGGTTCCGGGGAAACCGTCGCGAGCGACAACGAGTACGGCGCGCTCGTTCTCGATGCGGTAGATCGCACCGAACTGCTCCGCCTCCTCCGGCAGTATGTCCACCCAAGCATCGCGTGCCCATCCGTTAGCATCGATCACCGCCAGGATCCACGGTTGCGGCACGCCAGCCTTCGCCATCTTGCACGTCTTGCTGGTCACCACCCCGGGGAGATATCGATG
Source organism: uncultured Gammaproteobacteria bacterium (assembly GCA_963833195.1). Classification (GTDB taxonomy): domain Bacteria; phylum Pseudomonadota; class Gammaproteobacteria; order Granulosicoccales; family Granulosicoccaceae; genus Granulosicoccus. The sequence continues at coordinate 3,772 of CAWHXF010000014.1, forward strand.
CAGATCGTCCGTGTCGTTCCCTGGCTCGTAGTCGGCCACGTCGAAGGGCATGTGGCGTATTCGATCCTCGTCGGCACGACCGCGGCGAAGCGTCGCCCGGAACCCGTCGCCACTGAGTTCCAACTCTGCCGTGTCCTCCGGCCGGTCCGATTCGAAGAACCGCAACATCTCTGCCTCGATATTCCGACGCGCTACCTTGACGGACCTACACCGACCGGAGACGAGGATCCACGAACCACGTACAAGTCCGGACTTGTTCAGCGTCGAGACTGCCTGACCCGCCGCAGCATGCTGCCGTCCGAACTCCTCCGGCGCGACTCTTCCCGTTCCGGTGGTGAAGTGGATCGATGTGATCTCGACGGCGTGGCGAACGTCGTCGAGGGCGACCCAGACGTCCGGCGGATCGGTCGCGGGCAACGTCCACTCGACGCGCATCGCGCGAGTCGCGAGTTCGACATCGAGATGCGCTCGCGCGAACTCCTCTTCGGGACGCAGGGACTGACCCAGAGAGTCACGCCTGATCACCGCGGGCCCGTCTCACGCTTCGGCGGCTCGGGCGGTGGTGGGGGAGGCGGAGGGCGAGGCCCCTGCGGGTCGGGGCGCACGCCCGACTTCCGCCCGTCGTCTCCAGGATCGATATCCTGAGGGCGACCGTTCCCACTCCCTGCTCCGCCAAGCGAGACGCCTCTGCAGCTCACGTCGCCCGCCGGTCCGACTTGGACTTCGCGTTCGCTGGCGCGTCGCGTTTCGGCGGCTCCGGTGGGGACGGCGGCGGGGGCGGACGCCTCTGGCTCGTCGGCCCCCGGTAGCCCGGTCGAGGCGGCGGCGCGTCGATCTCACCCGGTTTCGCCGTGTGCGCACGATCAGCCATCGGTCCGATTTTCCTGCCGGTGATCGTTCGAGGACGGCTCCTCCGCTGCATCATGAGGCATCGAAGGCTGGAATTCTATCCAGCGAAGCTCGTCGCGGTGGATCATGAGCCCATGCTGCCCCGTCTCGCGGACATCAACACGCGCGCCGTCCTCGTCCTCGACGCGCACGAGCCATGCCGGGCGGCTCAGATAGACGAACCCTTCGGCCGGATCGTCCGACCAGTAGCGTGGGTAGCCCTGAAGACGCCGGCCATCGGCGAGCTCGAGCACGACGAAGCGGTCGCCCTGCTCGGTGAAGACGTCCTCCCAGGTCGAGTCCCGGGAGGTGCGCGAGGTGACGCCGAGCCGGCGCAACACCGCCATGTGCAGGTCAGCCGACAGCACCCGCGCGACGGGCAGCGGCAGGAGCACCGCGAGCGCGACCAGTGCCACCAGCGTCATGGTCCCCCCGTCGCGGACGACGAGTCGCCCGGCCTCGAGCGCGATCGGCGGCAGCACCGGTGTGCGGCCGACGAGCGCGCCGGCGAGCGCCAGCACGGTCGTCGCCACAAGCGTGAACGCGATCGCCTCGAGGAGGTGGCGCAGCGGCTCCGGGGTCCGGCGGCGCAGCGCCGTCGTCAGCACCGCGCTCGAGATCGCCCCAGGCAGGAACAGCAGCAGCAGGTTCAGCGCCTCGGTCGAGAGGTTCACCGGGGCACGTCCTCGACCGCTGCCGGCGCACCGCTCGCGCCCCTCTCGGCTGCCGGCGACTTCGGTGGCCCGATCGCCACGCGTGGCTGTCGCCCGGCCGCGTCGGTGACCTCGCGGTAGCGAAGTGTCGACTGTACGGTCCCGTGCCGGGCATGGCGCATGACGTCGTCGACGGCCGCACCCGCGTCGAGCGCGGTCGTGATCAGGCCCCGGCGCAGGCTGTGGCTAGAGAACTCGTTGAGCTCGGTGCTCGCGAGCCCGGCGCGCTCGGCCGCGGCACGCACGATCCGGGCGACCGCCCGCGGGGAAAGCCGGCCGACGGGTCCCTCCCCGTGCCCGCCCCCGCGCTGCAGCGCCACGAACACCGCACCGGTCGAGCGACCCGAGGCCTCGATCCAGCGCCCGAGCGCGGCGACCGGGCACCACGGCGAGTCGGGCCGGGCGTGGACCGAGACGACGGCGCCCTGCCCCCTCTGGTCGGCCTTCGAACGCGGCAGGGTCAGCGCGACACCGTCCGCGCTCCACGCGAGGTCCCGGTGATCGAGCCCGACGAGCTCGGCGGAGCGCAGCGCCGCATCGAAGCCGACGAGGATCAGGGCGCGGTTCCGCAGGCCCGCAGGCGTCGAGACGTCACAGGCGTCGGCCAGGCGCCAGACGAGATCCCCGGTGGCCGCGCGCACCTGCTTCGGCGGCACGCCTGCGTGGCGCCGGACGTGGCCCTTCACCGCGGCCAGGGTCAGCGGGATCTCGGCATCCACCAAAGGCTCGGCGGCCCAGCGGTGGACGAGCCGGACGGCGGCGAGCTTCCGGCGAAGGCTCGACGGGCGGAGCGCGTCCAGGGCCCCGACCCAGGTCGAGAGCGTCGCGTCGGTTGCCGGCAACGGCACGAGGGACGGATCGGCTACGGCGTGGCGGGCGCACCAGAGCACGAACCCGCGCCAGTCGCGGGCGTAGGCCGCCAACGTCGCGGGCGCCAGGCTCGCGAGCACCTGGGCGTCGCGCGTGGCACGGGCGCGCTCGAGCGGGGGTTCCCGCACGAGAGCTGCAGAAAGTGCCGTTAAGGAAGACTCGGTGAATCAGTAGCTTGCGAGCGGGGCGCGTGGTTTTTCCTTGTCTGTCAGTGGGTTGCTGTTCCCCACGTGCCTGCGGCTCCATTGGCCCCCATGAAAGAGCTGTCGGCAGACGTCCCGCGTGGGGTCTCCTTCTCGGGTTCGTGTCCCGAAGAGGCCCCACCCGATGCGCTCTCTCCCGTCCTGGCAGGTCCCCTTCCTCGGCCTGAAGCGCTTCCCGCGCGCCCTGACGCGCTTCGAGATCGACACCTTCTTCACCTTCGCCGACGCCGAGCTCGCCGCGATCCGCTCGCGCCGCGGCGACGCGCTGCGCCTCGCCGCGGGCGTGCACCTCGGCTTCCTCCGGATGACCGGCACGACCCTCGACGCGCTCGATCGGATCCCGGCCTTCGTGCTCGCGCGCGTCGCCACCGAGCTCGACCTGCCGTCGGTCGACATCGCCACCGTCCGCTCGCTCTACCGCCGTCGGCGACGCACGCTCTTCGAGCACCAGCGCTGGGCGATGGCCACGCTCGGTATCGAGCCCTTCACCGATCACCGCGCCCGGGCGCTGGTGCGCGCGTTCTCGCCGCCCGCGATCCCGACGTCGAGCACGTCGGTCGTCACCGTCGAGCTGATGCGCTGGCTCTACACGCGCGGCGCCCTCATCCCCGGCGCGCGCCGCGTGCGTTTCCTCGCCACGCACGTGCGGCGTCGGGCCGAGGAAACGCTCGCGACGACGATCGTCTCCGGAGATCGGCGAACCTGTCCGGCAGGACTGGGCGGCGCGCCTGTTCGCCACGCGCCCCGAGACGACGATCACCTATCTGCAGTGGCTCGCGACGCCGCCGGCGCAGCGTTCCCCGGGCGCGCTCACTGCCGCGATCGAGAAGCGACGATTCCTTCTGGAGCTCGGGGTACCGACCTACCCGCTTCCCGACGTGCCGCTGGCCACCCTCGTCGATCTCGCCGGTCGGTGCCGCGCGCGTCGGCCCTCCGCGGTCGCCCGTCTGCCCGAGCCCGGCCGCACGATCGAGCTCGCCTGCTTCCTTCGCCACGCGTGGCTCGAGATCAACGACACGGTGCTCGCCCTCGCCGACGCGCTGACCACCGATCTGCGGCGCGAGGCTCACGAGGCGGCGCTCCGATCGGCGGCCACCGACGTGGCGAGCCTTCGAGCGGTGATCGGACGGGTACGAGCGGCAGCAGAGGACGAGGATCGGACGGACGCGGACGTGCGCGCGTTCATCCTGGCCGAGATCCCCGCCGTGGCCACGATCGACGGGACGCGCGCCTACCGTCAGCGCGAGGCGCTGATCGGCGACATCGGTCGCGTGCGCCAGCGGCTCGCGGCGATGACGACCCCACGTCTGGTCGCCACGCCCGGCTCGGCGATCGAGATGATGCTCGAGCACTGGACTCGACAGCGCGCCGGGTACGGCCGAATTCGGTACGACCAGCCGTTGCCGCCCGACGTGATCGCGGCGATGCCGAGGCGGTGGCGCGCGCATCTCGTCGGGCGCGACATGTCCGGCCTCACACGTGGTGTTCGACGCGGCGCTGCTCGTCACGCTGCAGCGGGCGATGCGCAACGGCTCCGTGTGGACGCCGGAGAGCCTCCGGCACGTCCAGCGCGACGCGATGATGATCGAGAAGAGCACGCGTGGCCCTCGCAGCGCGCTGCTCGCTATCGCGAGCTCGGCCTCCCGCTTCAGTGCGACGGGTACCTGCGTCAGCGCCTCGATCTGCTCGAGAGCGCGCTCGGGGGCGTCGCGCTCGCCGTCGAGCGCGGGGCGGTACGGATCGACGAGCGCGGCATCGTGCTCGAGCCGCTCGCCGCCGAGCGGACCGATCGTCTGTTCGAACGCGCACGGAACCGTCTCGTCGGCACCGCCGAGGCCGTGCAGCTGTCCGCGATCATCGTCGAGATCGATCAGACGGTCCGGTTCAGCTGGCAGCTGCTGCAGCGGACGCCCCGGAACCCGCGCGAGCTGCTCGCCCTCTACGGGGCGCTGCTCGCGCACGGCACCGCCCGGACCGTTGCCGAGGTCGCGCTGATGATGCCCGGCGTCACCGAGGCGGACATCGGCGAGGCGCTCTCGCTCCTCGAGCAGCGCGACGTGCTGCGCGCGGCGAACGACACCGTGGTCGCGCTGATGTACCGCCAGCCGATCACACGGCACTGGGGCACCGGCACGGCGGCCTCCTCCGACAGGATGAGCCTTGATGTGTCCCGCCGGCTCTGGAACGCCCGCACCGACCCGAAGCGACGCCGCTACGGGATGGGTCAGTACCAGCACGTGCTCGTACCCGTTCACGGCGATGCGCCTCGCTCTCACTTGACACCCGGCCCGAGCGGCGTAGCGTAAGCCCCTGATCCCGCTGCGCCCCTTCCGCCGGTGACGCCCGACCAGATCGCCAGCATCGAGCCGAAGGACTTCGACGACGCGCGCGAGCTGATCGGCGAGCTGGTCGATCTGGTGCGCACCCAGCAGAAGCGGATCGAGGATCTCGATGCGTCGCTGAACGAGCAGCTCGAACGCGCCGGCAAGAGCTCCGGGAACAGCGACCGTCCGCCCTCGTCGGACTCCCTGGCGCAGAAGAACAAGCGCAAGAAGAAGACCCGCTCCGAGCGCGCCCAGGGGGCCCAGCCTGGACACAAGAAGCACGAGCGCCGTCTGTTCGACGAGCACGAGCTCGATGCCGTCCACGATCACTACCCGAGCGGCTCCTGCGGCTGCGGTAGCGATGTCCGCATCGACGACGAGCCCGTGCGCCATCAGGTCTTCGATGTGCCGCCGATCCGCGGCGTCGTCGTCGAGCACCGGCTTCACCGCGGTCGCTGCCGCGGCTGCGGCAAGCGCCACGTGGGCGCACTGCCGCCGGGCGTGCCCTCGGGCCAGATGGGTCCCGGGCTGGTTGCACTGATCTCGGTCCTGTCGGGCCAGTACCACTTGTCGACGCGAAAGATCCAGCGTCTGCTCGGCGAGATACTCGGCATCGGGTTCAGCCTCGGCGCGGTGTCCGAGGCCCAGGGCAAGGCAATCGAGGCGATGGCTGCGCCCTATGTCGACATCGGCCGGCACGTGCGCGCCCAGCCGATCGTGAACGCCGATGAAACAAGACACTTTCGCGGCGATCAGCTGTTCTGGCTGTGGGTCCTCGCGTGCCCCGAGGCGGCCTGGTTCGTGAGCCATTCCTCGCGCGGCAAGGATGCCTGCGATCAGCTGCTCGCCGACACGTCGGCGATCGTCGTCACCGACGACTACGTCGGCTACGACCGCGATCCCTGCTGCCCGGCGACAGTTGTGCTGGGCCCATCTGCTGCGTCACTTCATCGCGGTGTCCGAGCGCTCGGGCAATGCGGGGGACGTCGGTGCCGAGCTCGTCGGCGTGGCCGAGGCGTTGTTCGCCCTGCGCCGTGAGCTTACCGCAAGCCCGGCACTCGATACCGATACCTGGCGCGCCGCCTCCGAGGCGCTGCGGGTTCGCTGCCGGGCGGCGCTCGAGCGCGGCGCGCGGCTTCGGCTCGACGGTCGCACGCGCACCCAGTGCCGGCGCTGGCTGGTGCGCGAACCGATGCTCTGGACCCACATGGGCGACCCCGCCATCCCGATCGACAACAACGCCGCCGAACGAGCACTGCGCCCTTACGTGATCTGGCGAAAGTTGTCCTACGCGGTCCAGTCGCATCGGGGCAACCAGTTCCGCCCCATGGTGCTATCGATCGTGGCCACGGCGGAGCGACTCGGGCTCAACGCCTACCACTACCTGCGCACCGTCGTGGCCGAGCAGGCGCGCTTCGGGAACGTCAGGACGCTGCTGCCGATGTCGGTGCCGGCGCTGCCCGCGCCGGGCTGAGGACCGCGGCAGACGCCGGGCGTCAGTTCCCCGTCACCGGGCTACGAGCCAGCTGTACCGCCGTGAACGGGTACCCGCCTTCCACGTGGAAGGCGCAGCGAGCCGTGCCTGGATGTACCGGTGTGACGACGGCGCCCGCGATGCCGAGCCGCTCGGCCTCCCACGGACTCACCGGGGCCGGGCCGCAACACGCCGCGCAGCCCTTCAGGCACCGCATCGAGGGAATTTCACGGTAGAGCGACCGGTGTCGCGCCCGATGCCCACCGGCCCGGGTCACGGCGTGTGCGTCCGGGCAAGCGTCGATGCCGTGTGGGATATCCGTTGCCATGAGCCAGTCTCGGATCGCTTATCGATGGCTTGCTCAGAGCGCCGCGAGCAGGGTCTTCATCGGCAGGAACATCCTCTGGCGCTCGCCGGTCCCGGGAGTGCCGAGCGGCGCGAAGCCCTGGTGGGCGTAGAAGCGCTCGGCGTCGTCGTCGAGACAATCGACGACCACGGCGAAGCCGCCGATCACCTCGTGCAACGGCACGAGCCTGCGCAGCGCGACGCCGAGCGCGATGGCGCCGAAGCCGCGCCCGTGGAAGGCGCGCGCGACCGCGAGCTGGCCGATCACGTAGACGGGCACCGGATAGCGCGGCAGCCGCTTCGCGAGCGCCTCGGGCAGCTCGCCCCGATCGATGCCGGCGAGCGAGAGGGTGAAGAACGCGATCAGCGGCGCGAGACCCTTCGGCTCTACCGGGGTCCCATCGGCGTCCGGCAACACCCAGGTGCGGCTGGCGCCCGCCGCCGCGTTCTGCGCCGCGCGCCGGGCCAGGAAGTCGTTCAGCGGCGCACGACCGCAGTCGAATCCGACCCGGTCGTGACGTGCGGTATCGAGCCGGACGAACGCCGGCGTGTCGGTCACTCCGCGGCGTAGTCGGCGGATCGCTCGAGGGTGCGTCGCAGCGCCGCGCTCGGCGCCGCAGGGGCATCGCACGCGGCGATGAAGGCGTCGAACGTGGCCGGGTCCAGGCGGATCCGGTCGGCCGCCGTGGCGCGCTCCTCGAGCACGATCCGGGCGCGCTGCTCGGCGGCGCGGCGCACGAAGTCGGAGACCGAGCGTCCGTCGAACTCGGCAGCCTGCTCGATCAGGCGCTTCGCCTCGCTCGGCATGCGCACGCCCAGCCGCTCCTCGCTCATCGTGATGGCCATGTCGACTCCGGTGTTCGTACTACCAATGTACGTACAGAGTGAGTCGTATCGGCCGTGAAGTCAACGAACTTGAACTTGCCGTGCTGACGGCACGGCGCTCCGCCCCCCGGGCGGTGGTCCGGCAGCTGGGTACGGACCCTGCCGCAGGGTGCCGACGTGCACCTCGACCACATCGCTCGTGGAAGGGTGAGCAGCGCGTGCGCCATCGCCCTTGCGTGTAGAGCAAGTGCGCGAACCGGTGTGCTGCTGGAGACCTGCGTCATCACCGCGAGAAATGCCTCGGTGGGCGCGACCGCGATGAGCACAGGGGCTTCTTGTTGGACCGGGAGTCGCTCGACGAGACCACCCGAGGCCAATACGCCTGCGAAGGACGGCATAGCCACCAGAGCGGCTCCGCCCGAGCGACATCGTCGTGCACAAGACTCACCGCTCCCGTCTCCCCTCCCTCTCCTCTGTCGGGGCGCGGGGGCGGGGTTGAGTAGCGCCGCGAGCCGGGGTCGGTCCCGGACGTGGCTGCCGATCGTGTCGACGAAGCGGCGCTCGAGGGTCACGCCGTCGAGCTGGGGCTCGGTGTCCTGCCCGCCCGTGGAGACCCGCAGGAACCCGAAGTCCATCCGCTCGACATCGTCTATCGATCACGCGGCGATGTGCGGACGGCCCAGCGCATCCTGCCGCTGTCGATGGTGTACGCCGACAAGGCGATCATGCTGCTCGCCTGGTGCACGCTCCACCACGACTTCCGGATGTTCCGCGCGCCGTGCATCGTCGAGCTGACCGTGACGCCGGAGAGCTTCAGGCCGCGCCGGGTCGCCCTGCTGCGCGAGTACCTGCAGCGGCTGTCCGGCTGACTACCGGGTGCGGGGAGCGCTCAATGGTGAACAGTGCGTGTGCAAGTCACCGGAGGCGTCGCGCAGATCCATGGCCATGTCGGCATCGGCGTGCACTTCGCGGAGGCACCTGTCGACGCTATCGCCGCCGGCACTATCCACGCTTGCCATGCTGCCCGGTTATGCGCAATCGACACGACACAGCGAACGGCAGACAACGACGTGGTGAGCAGATCCGGGCACGCCTGGCAACGCTCGCTACGCGACCGTCACGCGCTCGTCGAGGTAGGCGTCCTGGATCGCCTGCAGCAGCGCCACGCCCTCCTTCATCGGCTTCTGGAACGCCTTGCGCCCGGAGATCAGGCCCATGCCGCCGGCGCGCTTGTTGATCACGGCGGTGCGCACGGCCTGCGCGAGGTCCCCGGTCCCGGTGGAGCCGCCGCCCGAGTTGATCATCCCCGCCCGGCCCATGTAGCAGTTGGCCACCTGGTAGCGCACCAGATCGATCGGGTGATCGGTCGTGATCTCGGAGTAGACCTTCTCGTGCGTGTTGCCGAACTTCACGGCGTTGTAGCCGCCGTTGTTCTCGGCCTGCTTCTGCTTGACGATGTCGGCCTGGATGGTCGAGGCGATGTGGTTGGCCTGACCCGTGAGGTCCGCCGACAGGTGGTAGTCGACACCGTCCTTCTTGAAGGCGGGGTTCCGAAGATACGCCCACAGCACCGTGGCCATGCCGAGCTGGTGCGCGCGGTAGAAGGCCTCCGAGATCTCCTGGATCTGGCGGCGCGAGTCCTCCGAGCCGAAGTAGATCGTCGCGCCGACGGCGAGCGCGCCGAGATCGAAGCACTGCTCCACCTGGGCGAAGAGCGTCTGCTCGTACATCGCGGGCAGCGTGAGCGTCTCGTTGTGGTTCAGCTTGACCATGAACGGAATGCGGTGCGCGTACTTCCTCGACACCGAGCCGAGCACGCCGAGCGTGGAGGCCACGGCGTTGCAGCCGCCCTCGATGGCGAGCTCGACGATGTTGGCGGGGTCGAAGTAGATCGGGTTCAGCGCGAAGGAGGCGCCTGCGGAGTGCTCGATGCCCTGGTCGACGGGCAGCATGGAGACGTAGCCCGTGCCGCCGAGCCGCCCGGTGTCGAAGATCTCCTGCATGGACCGCATGGTGCCCGGCCCCCGGTCGCTCACGCCGATCACGCGCTCGACGTAGTCGTCGCCCGGCAGGTGCAGCAGGGACTTCGGGATGCCCTCGCAGGTGTGCTCGAGGAGGGATTCGGCCTCGTCGCCGAGGTAGTCGATGGTGTCGATCATCGTTGCGGGATCCGTGAGATATGGATAGGGAGAAGGGTTTCGAGCGCCGCACTCGGCATGCCCCCGGGAAGCGGTGCGAGCCGGGACGAGATTGTGATCGGCAAGCCGGGGAGGTTGGCACGACGTTCTTCGAGGAACGCGTGCAGCGCAGCGGACATCACGGATTTTCCCGGTTCGCCGGCAGTGGCGGACCAGGGCACGACGACCCATCGAACGCCGTCGAGGACTTCGACGGGCGCCGAGCCCGGACCGGTGCGGCTACTGCTGCCGGATCGCCGACGCCGACGCGGTCAGTCCACGGCCTTCGCGCGCTCGTCGGCGAGCGCCGCGAGCAGGCGGTCCAGTTCGAGGGCTGCGCTCGGCGCATCGAGCCGTAGCGTAGGTGCCGGACCCACTCGGCGAGACGGCCGCGTCGACACCGGTACCTACGGTCGCGTATTCAGGCTTCCACCGACGACCGCCACCCCAGTAGCGGCCCGTCAGTGAACCCCGAGATCACGCCGAGCGGACCGTCTGCGGGTTGTTGCGCGCAGCCGTGCGCGTGACGATGGCGGCGATGGAACGCGCGAGTGCCAGAGCGCAAGCCTCGTGATCACGGACCGCGCGATCGCAGGCGGTTCTGTTCGCCTTGGAGAGACCGGCGACGAGGCCGAGGGCGGAGGCGGCCGCGTCGGCCTCGACGAACTCGGCGACATCGAGGACGGTGTCGTCGGAAAGGTGCACGAGCATGACGAAGGCCTGACGATGCGGCGGCACAACAGTATGGGCGGGCGCTTGCTCACGTTGCGCGGGCCGGTCAAACATGCTAGCCGAGGGAACGGACCGTCACGATCGCCGGACCATCGGCATCCCGGTCCCGCTCGTTGACGATGGACTCGTCCGAGGCGTACTGGCCAGCACACGGTGCGTGGCACAACGGCCCGTCGCACGCCGTCGAGGACTTCGATGGGCGCCGAGCCCGGACCGATGCGGCTACCGCTGCCGGATCGCCGGCGCCGACGCGGTCAGCCCGAGACCTTCGCACGCTCCTCGGCGAGCGCCACGAGCAGCCGGTCGAAGGCACCGGCGAACGAGTCGATGCCGTCGGCCTCGAGTGTCGCCGCGATCTGCCCCAGATCGATCCCGAGCTCGCCCAGCGCATCGAGAGTGGCCTGCGCCTCGTCGAGGCCGTGCCCGAGCCGCGCCTCTGCGGTGCCGTGATCCCGAAACGCCGCGAGCGTCTTCGGCGGCAGCGTGTTCACGGTGTGCGGGCCGATCAGCTCCTCGACGTAGACGATGTCCGAGTAGGCCGGGTTCTTCGATCCGGTACTCGCCCACAGCAGCCGCTGGGGGTTGGCACCGTCCGCCTTCAACGCCTCGAACCGGGTGCCACCGAAGAGATCCAGATAGTGCGCGTAGGCGACCTTCGCGTTGGCGATCGCGACCTTGCCGAGCAACGCCTTCGCCTCCGGCGAGCCGTTCGATTCGAGGGCGGCATCCACCGCCGCGTCGACGCGGCTGACGAAGAAGCTCGCCACCGAGTTCAGCCTCGAGATATCGTGGCCGTCCGCCTGGCGACGCTCGAGCCCGCGGATCCAGGCCTCGGCAATCTCGCGGTAGCGCGGCACGTCGAACAGCAGCGTGACGTTGACGTTGATGCCGCGCGCGACGATCTCCTCGAACGCGACCACCCCGGCGACGGTGCCGGGCACCTTGATCATCAGGTTCGGCCGGTCGACACGGGCGGCGAGCTCGACGGCCATGGCCACCGTGCCGTCCGCGTCGTGGACGAGCCCGGGCACGACCTCGAGGCTGACCATTCCGTCGAGCCCGCCGGTGGCCTCCCACGTATCGCGGAACACGTCGGCGGCGCCGCGGATGTCCTCGATCGCCAGGTGCTCGAAGAGCTCGACCCCCGTGGCGTCGGGGTAGTGCTCCAGCAGCCGCGCGAGGTGCTCGTCGTACTCGTCGGTCTGCGCGATCGCCTGCTCGAAGATCGAGGGATTGCTCGTCAGGCCCATGATCCGGTCCTCCCGGATCAGGCGCTGCAGCTCGCCGTCGAGCAGACTCTTCTGGATGAAGTCGAGCCACAGGCTCTGGCCCGCGGCGTGCACCTGGACCAACGCGTTGGAGGGATCGGGGGACATCGGACGAGGTTCTCGAAAAGGGCGGTGGCGGCACACGCTGCCGCGACGGTTCGACGACCCTTGTCCCCGTCGACGAGACGATCGGACATCGACGTCCGAGCGCCGCCGCGCCGGTCGCCGGCAGACGGACAACACCCCGTGAATGAACCGGTGCGGCGCGAGATGGAACTACGGGATCGCTGCCACGCGAAGCGTCTTCCCGCCCCGTCGCGTCGATCGATGCAAGACGCATCGGCATGCGTCGACAGTGCGAGCGACCGATCGTTCGGACAATCAGGTCGGCGCGCGCCGCGTCCGAACACATCGGGACGCGCACCGCCGGCGGAACGGAGATTCTCGATCCGCTCGATCGACGTGCTGCCGCCCGGGACCGGGTCGCCCGCTTCCCGATCGATGTCACCGACGATATCGATCTTGCGCATCGGGCAACCGCGCTCGACGAGGCCCGGAACCGGACCGACACCGACGACGATTCCCTTGCGCCGACCGACGTGCCGGCACCGGATCGGGCTCTGTCGCGGTGAGACGGGCTTCGGCGGCACCGCGACGAGGCGGTGTCGCCCGCGAATTCTTCCGCTCCCGGGCATCAAGCTCCGGCCCGCCTGCGCTCGCCTCGTCGCGCAGTGCCGAATGAATCATCGGCCGATCATCGGCCGATCTCCCGTCCGGACGGCCATTGGTGAGCGATGCTCACGATCTCGATACGCTGCCTGCGCGCGGGCCCCGGCACGATGCGCCCGGATGCGCGGGGCTTGACGCACCGCGCCCCACCGAACAATCCTGCCGACAGGGCGATCGCCCTCCCGGTGGCGCCCATGGGTCGGTTTCCGGGACGGCGCACCGACCGCTGCATCGCTCGAACCCCCTTCCCGGGCTCGTCCCGTCCGCCGTGACCTTGCCGCCGTGAACCCCGCCACTGAGCTGGCCGCGCTCGATGCGCTGCTCGGACCCGATCTACTCAACACGCTCGATCGGTTCGAGGCCGCACACGGTGTCGCGGCGCCCGATGGTCGCGACCGCTTCGTTCCCGCTCACGACCTTGCGCTGTTGCTGTTCCTGCGCTGTCGTCATTGCCCGAACACCCTTGCCGGGCTCGACCGCTTTCTCGGCCCGGAGCTGGCAGGGGCACTCGATGCGTTCGAGCGTGCCGCCGATCGGGTTTGCCGGCGTGACATCGTCTCGCGCGAGAACGAGAACGTCCGGCGTCTCGTCCGGGCACGGGAGCGGTGGGACGCCGACGCGCTGCGCATTGCCGAGGCGCTCGCCAGAGCCCGGGTGTGCCTGATGCTCTCCCGATAGGTCCGTCAGGCCTGTCGCCGTGGGCTGTGGGCCTCGCCACGTGGCGCCCGGTAGATCACCGGCCGGCCCGGACGTCAGGCGCTCGCCTGCCCGGTCGGACACGGGCGCTCGAACACGTCGAGTCGACAGTGCACCACGACGCCCCCGATGCGATCCGGACCTGGTCGGCGCGCCGATTCGTCAGTGCGTCGAGGGTGAACACGAGCAAGCCGAGCTTCCTCGCCATCGAGATCGATGCCCGCATCGGTCCTGTCCAGCCACGGTGCACGCCGGGCTCGAGGGGACCGGCAGCGAGCCCGGCGAGCGCGTCGATCTCGAAGCACGGACCCGGAGATCGTGTCCAGGATCGGCACGCTCGCGACGGCCGAACGCGCGCCCGGTGTCGGGCAGCCACGCTCAGGTGGCCAGGTCCCGGTCCGGCCAGCCGCGCATCCGGTTCGAAGTCCGAGTAGACCTCGCGCAGCCGCTGCGGCTTGCCGCCGAACGCATCCTTCGCGTGCAGGTAGGCGTTGAAGTTGATCTGCTGGAACGTCTGCAGGGGAACGCCCAGCCGCTTGCAGTAGTCGAGCACGGCATGGTGATGGTAGGGGATGCGCCAGGGGCCGGGATTGATGTACAGCCCCTCGTCGAAGCCGCACTCCTGCTCGTACCCGCCGAGCTCGGTGTAGGCGTCCCCGCCGCGCAGCGACCAGCAGCGACCGCCGGAGCGCGCCTGGTACTCCAGCAGCTTCACGTCGTAGCCCACCTGCCGAAGCTCGAGGGCCGCGGACATGCCGGCGACGCCGGCCCCGAGGATCAGCACCGAGGTGCCCTTCGGGTCCCCCTGCAGGTCGGGCGGTCCGTCGTAGCGCGACGCCCGGGCCACGCCGATGTCGGTCATGGTCTTGAGCATCACGCCGGCACCGGCGACGGCGCCGAGTCTCGTGGGTACTTCCCGGCGGGTCAGGTTCATCGCGTACGCTCCGTTCGTCCAGATGGGGCAGGCATGGACCGATCATCCGGAGGGACGATCGGCGCCGCCATGCCGGAATCCGGAACGCCACGTTCCGCGGGTGGACCGACTCGTCGGGGCGTACGGCCCTCAGTTCCCGAGATACGTGCTGTAGCCGAAGCCGCTCACGACGACCGGCACGTGGTGGTGGCGCTCGGCGTCGTGCACCTCGAAGTCGACGACGATCTCCGGGAAGAACGTGTCGTCGCGTCCCGAGAAGCCGTCGTAGCCCGACAGGTCGAAGGTCAGGCGGTACGCGCCGGGCTCCACGTCGATGCCGAACTCCTCCACGCGGCCGTTGTCCTGGGTCTGCGCGCTGCCGACCTCGCTCCAGTCACCGTCCATCTCGCGCTCGAGCGTGACGGGGATGCCCGACGCGCCGACACCGTTTGAGATGTCGAGCACGTGCGTGGAGATGTCCTCCGCCATGACGATGAAGGGTGCGGTCGACAATGCGACGGCGGCGACGAGGTGACGTAGGCTGATGCTCATGATCCCGGGTATCGGCGTTGGCGAGGTCGAACGACCCCGTGGGAACAGTGTGGGATCGGGCGAGGTTGGCGACACGGTTGCCGACAGTTTTGTAAACAACCGAGGTTCCGCATGAACGCCGCCGAGCTCTTCATCTTCGCGGCGGCCGTCATCGGCTTCGCGAGCGTTTCCGCCATCGCGCGCCGGGGGCGCTTCACGGCCCCGATGATGTTCGCGGGGGTCGGCCTGCTGGCGGGCCCGCTCGTGCTCGACCTCGTCGAGCTCGACGTGGGCAACGAGACGCTGAACGCGCTGGCCGAACTCACGCTCGTCGTCACGCTCTTCACCGACGCGGTGCGCATCGACCTGGGCCGGCTGCGCCGTCACGCGGGCCTGCCCGCGCGGATGCTGGGCATCGGGCTACCGCTGACCATGCTGCTCGGCACGTTCGTCGCGCTGTGGCTGTTCCCGGGCTTCGGGCTGTGGGAGGCCGCCGTGCTCGCCATCATCCTCGGGCCGACCGACGCAGCCCTCGGCGAGCCCGTCGTGACGGCGCCGGAAGTGCACGGCGTGGTGCGTCAGGGGCTGAACGTGGAGTCGGGGCTGAACGACGGGCTGGGGCTGCCGGCCCTGCTCGTCGTCGCCGCGCTGGCGAGCGGCCACCATACCGAGGACGCCGGTACCTGGACGCTCGACATACTGCTGCAGGTCGCGGGCGGTCCGCTCGTCGGGCTGGCGGTCGGGTGGGCCGCCAAGCGCCTGCTGCAGCCGAGCCGCGCGCGCGAGTGGCTCTCCGCGGACTTCGGGAACCTCGCGCTCTTCATGACGCCCGTGGCCGCCTACACCGGCGCGGAGATCGTCGGCGCGAACGGCTTCCTCGCCGCCTTCGCGAGCGGCATCGTCGCGTCCACCTCCTCGAACGTCGTGCGCGAGGCGGTGGAGGAGTTCACCGGCACCACCGTGCAGCTGCTGAACGCCGCCGTGTTCTTCCTGGTGGGCGCGAGCCTGCTGCCCCACTACCTGCACGACATCGAGTGGCGCCACGTCGCCTTCGCCGTGCTGGCGCTGACGCTGCTGCGCATGGGGCCGGTCGCCCTTGCCCTGATCGGCACTCGCCTGCACGCGGGCTCGGTGCTGTTCATGGGCTGGTTCGGGCCGCGCGGGACGGCCTCCGTGATCTACCTGCTCGTCGTCATCGGCCAGTTCGAGGTTCCGGGAATCGAGGACATCGCGGCGACGGTGTCGCTGACCGTGCTGCTGAGCATCGTCGCGCACGGCATGACGGCTGCGCCCGGCGCGCGGCGCTACGGCGCGTACGTGAGGCGCCTGGCACCGGACTCGGCGGAGGATCAGCCGGTGCCGGACGAGCGGCAATGAGCGGCCAGGCGCGCGAACTCGTCGCGGTGCGCGCGCACGAAGTCCTCGATCGACGTCGGCTCGCGTCCGGTGACGCGCCGCACGTCCGAGCGTATCGGTCCGTCCTGCGAGCCGAACTGCGGCAGCCAGTGCAGCATCAGCATCAGTCCGGTCCGGCCGAAGCCCTGACGCTCCTTCGCCGCACCGACGAGGTAGGCCGGTAGCGACGGGCTCTCGAAGACGAGATCGGTCCCGGCGATGCGGTTGATCGTGTCGATGACCTCGGCGAAGCCGGCACGCGACGTGTTGGCCGCGTCGAGCGCGTCGCTCGGACGGTCGTCATCCGCTCCCGATGCGTCCGACGAGCCGGGCGCGCTCGACGCACTCGACGTACCGGGCACATCGCTCGTCAACGCCGCAGCCGCGACCGCCGCGACGTCGCGCACGGCGACCCAGTTGAGGCGCAGCCTGCGCGCCGGCAGCCGCACGCCGTGGTGACGCTCGATGTCGGCGCGCAGCGTCGTCAGGAGATTCTCCATGAAGTAGCTCGGGCGCACGAACGCGTGCGGCATCCCGAGCGTCCGTATGCGCTTCTCGATCTTCGCGTGCGGCAGCCATGGGCGCTCGCCGGCCCCCTGGACGGACAGGAAGACGATCTTCGGCGGCGCGCCGCTCGCGCTCGGCGACAGCGCCTTCAGGAAGCGCTCGAAGACGTCCGGATCGGCCAGCGCGGGCGGGCGCAGCAGGAAGACCGCGTCGAACGCATCGTCCGGCTGCACGCCCCGCTCGAAGTCGAGCGCGTGCACGGTGACGCCGTCTCCGAGCACGTCGCGCGCCCGCTCGACGTGGCGGGCGCCCGCGTGCAGCTCGTGCTCCGAGCCGCGCAACCGCTCGACGACCGCCGTGCCGACGTTGCCGGTCGCGCCGGTGACGAGGATCCTCACCCCCGCGCCTTCCGGAGACCCACCCACGCTCCCCCCGCCACCACGATCAGGCACACGAGCACGATGGCCGCGATGGCGAGCCGGTGCGCGTTGGATATCAGCCACGGGGTATCGATCGTGCCCGCCAGGACGGCGTCCACCCGATCGGTCGTGATGTCCCCCGCCACGCCGCCGAACGCCGTGCGCACGTGATTCGCGAGCGAGGCGATCTGGCCGTCGTCCAGGTCGTCGCGGAAGCCCGGCATGAAGGCGTGCGCGTTCCCCACGCGGCGATCGACGCCGTGCGCGATGACCTGCACGAGCGTCGCTCCCTGCGGCGCGACCACGCCGTCGACACGGTGCAGCGACGGGTGCGCCGTGTCGGGCGAGCCGCGTCCGTCCAGCCCGTGGCAGGTCGCGCACGCGCTCTGGTAGAGCGTCCCGCCGTCCTCGGTGTCATGTCCGAGCAGGGCCTGCCAGTCCGACTCCGCGGAGGACTCGACCGGCAGGGCCCGCGGGCCGCCCGTCGCTCGGGAGGAGACGACGGAGGCGGCGTCGGACGTGACGTTCGTGTCGGCGGCGGCGGCGGCGGCGGAGCCTCCGGTCTCGTCGGACGCGATCGGTGGCACCGCGCGCAGGTAGGCGACGATCGCCTCGATGTCGTCGGGGCGCAGCAGGCTCAGGCTGCGCTCGACCACCTTCGACATCTCGCCCGCCGCCACGGCGCCGGCGACGTGACCCGTCGCCAGGAACCTTGCGAGCCGCTCGTCGCTCCACTCGCCGATGCCGCTCGGGTCCGGCGTGATGTTTGGCGCCCACCAGCCGCCGATCATCGCGCCCGCCAGGTGACGATCGGACAGCGGCTGCATCATCTGGCCGCGGGGCGTGTGGCACGCCGTGCAATGTCCGAGGGACTCGACGAGGAGCCGCCCGCGCTCCTCGCGTTCGCCCGTCACGTCGACGGCGCCGACCGCCCGGCCTTCGTCGAGGAAGAGCGCGTTCCACACGATCATGGCCGGACGCACGAAGGGGAACGGCAGGTCCGTCTCCGGCGGCTCGTACGCGACGGGCTCCACGCCGAGCATGAACCAGGCGTACAGCGCGCGGATCTCCTCGTCGGCGAGACCGGTGTACGAGGTGTACGGCATCGCGGGGAAGATGTGGCCCTCGGAGCCTTCCCCCTTGCGCAGGGCGTCCGTGAACTGCTCCAGGGTCCAGCCGCCGATGCCCGTGTCGACGTCGGGCGTGATGTTGCTCGAGTAGATGTCGCCCATCGGGCTCGCGATCGGGTTCCCGCCCTCGAACGACGTGCCGTGACAGCCGGCGCAATCGCCCGCGGTGGCGAGATAGCCTCCGAACTCCACGAGTGCCCCGTCCGCGTCCGTGGCCCCGTCCGTGGTCCCGTCCGCGGCCCCGCCAACGATCTCGTCCGCCGCTCCGTCGGCGGCGAGTGCCGATCCGCCCGCGAACGCCGGCAGGACGATCAGCGCGAGGGCGTGCAGCGTCGCTCTCACGGGCGTCATACCTCCGAGGCGATGTGGCGCCCGGCGCGCATGGCGAGCGCCATGCCGGTGAGCGTCGGGTTCACGCAGGACGCGGACGGGAACGTGCCCGTCGTCACGAGGTACAGGTTGTCGTGGTCGTGGCAGCGCAGGTTCGCGTCGACGACCGAGTCGTCGGGGTCGTTCCCCATGATCGTGGTGCCCATGATGTGGTGCTGGTTGCCCCACGTCGCGCCCGGCACCTCCTGGCGCACGGCGTTCATCGCCTGCAGCCAGTTAGCGTAGTCGTCCAGGGTGCGCGGCAGCGCCGCCTTCGTGTAGTCCTGCAGCCGGTAGCGCATCGCGATTCCGGGCAGCCCCAGCGCGTCGCGGAAGGCGGGGTTCAGCGTGACGGCGTTCTCCGGCATCGGCAGGTCCTCCAGCAGCAGCTGGATGGAGAAGTGGCGCGACGCGCGATGGCGCAGCTCCTCGTCGAGCTCCGCACCGATCCTTCCGCCCTCCTCGAACAGCGAGCTCGCCGCCGTCGGCCCGGCGTTATGGTTCATGAACTGGTAGAAGCCGCCGGACACGGTGCCGCGATCCGCTTGCAGCCGCCGCTGCAGGTTGGCGCCGTGCAGGTACTGGCCGCGCCCGACCCACAGCGGCTCGTCGGCGTAGAACCCCATCGTCAGCGTCGGGTGGATCATGAGGTTCCTGCCGAGCATGCCCGAGCGCCCGGCGAGCCCGTTCATGAGCAGGAGCTTCGGCGTCTCGAAGCCGTGCGCCGCGATCACGTACGCGCGCGCGCTCAAGTCCGTGCGCTCGCCGTCGGGGCCGACGTAGGACAGGCCCGTGATCCGGCCACGCCCGTCGCTCTCCAGCCGATCGACCACGGCGCCGGTGCGCAACCGGGCGCCGGCGTCGCGCGCGGCGGCGAGATCGTGCACGCCCGAGTGCTTCGCGCCGATCGGGCAGTTCGGGTTGCAGATGTTGTTGCCGATGCACGCCGGCCGCTCGGCGTACGGGCGTGACAGGCGCACGTTCGGTGCGTGCAGCACGCGGTAGCCGCGCGCGGCGACGCGCATCTGGAAGCGCTGCACCGGATAGGGCTTGGCCTCCGGCGGCAGCGGGTACGGCTTCGAGCGCGGCGGATAGGGCTCGCCGCGCTCCTGCCCGGAGTAGTCGGTCTCGTCGGCGCCGTTCACGCCGACCTGGTACTCGGCCTCGGTGTAGAAGGGCTCGAGTTCGTCGTAGTCGAAGGGCCAGTCGCGCCCGACCCCGAACTCGCTGGCGAGGCGCATCTCTTCGGGCAGCAGGCGCCACGCGACGCCCGTCCAGTGGCGGGACGTTCCGCCCGCGGTGCGCAGCGTGCCCGGCACGAACGCCACGTCGATGTCGGATTCCACGTAGCCCGGCGACCACGAATTCGGCGCCCACGGGATGTCGCCGAACGGCGCGTTCAGGTTGTCCTTCCTGGGGCTCGTGCGGAAGTTCTCGGTGATCTTCCAGTCGGGCGTCTCGGGCCCCGCCTCCAGGATCAGCACGTCCTTGCCCGCGCGCGCGAGCTGCAGCGCGGTCAGGCAACCGAGCGAGCCGGACCCCACCACGATCACGTCGGCGTCGTGTTCCGCCACGCTCAGGGCTCCGGCTTCGCGCGGCGCGCGGCCTCGACGCCGTCGAGGTCCGCCGCCGCGTAGGAGCGCCACGCCGGGTCGGGCGGCTGGATGGAGGCGGGGCCGCCGGGGTGGAACGTCCATCGCAGGATGTCGTCGGGCATCCCGGGCGGCTCGACCCCGGGCGGCGCGCTCGCCCACCAGCCGGCGGATCGACCGGGGTAGGTGGGCCTCGGCACCACGTCGATGATCTTCTCCCAGGCCTGCGCCTGCAGGAAGGTGACGAAGACGGCATCGTCCTCGAGGATGGTGCTCGACGGCGAGCCGACGCGACCGAGGTACCAGGGCTCGACGATATCGAGCGCGAAGTCGAGTCGCTCACCGTCGAGAGCGGCCAGCGCATCGCCGCGATCCTCGTCGCTCGCCCGCAGCGTGCCGGCAAGATCGTCGAGCTTGTCCTCGAATCCCTCGATGCGGCCGGCCAGCAGCACGTGCAGTCGATCGGCGACCTCGAGAGACAACGCTTCGGTGCCCGTGAGCGTGCGGCTGACCCGCAGGAACACGTCGCCGGTGGCATCGGCGCGCACGCGAGCCAGGCACGCCGCGGGCACGGCGGTGGCCAGCACGGCGAGCGCGCGACGGCGCGCCGGCGACCGCGGCCCGTCCGGAACGTCCGTCGCCCTGTTCGAAACGACTGTCACCGACGATCACCTCGACGGAAGGGAAAGCGGCGAGACTCCCCCAGCGACCTCCGATCCACCAGCACGGGAACCGGAACGCATCGATCCGCAGGCGGAACGACGAGCTCGCTCCCGGAACCCGCGGGCAGCCGGTCGAGCACGTCGTACGGCAGCGGGAACTCGCCGTCGTCGACGGCCGAGCACATCACCCCGACGCCGGTTGTCGAGCAGCCCCGGGAACGGCTGCGGACGCGTCCCCGTGCAGAAACGCGCAACCGCGGAACGATGTCCCCGGCGCGGTGGCATCGTGTCCGACGCGGGCAACGACACCGGTGGCACTTGGCTGACGCTGCCGCTGGTCGGAGAGTCGGGCTTCAGGGGCTATCGCCCGCAGTCGCGTCCCCTGCCGACGCCGTTCCCGAACGACTTGGTGCCCGACGTTCCGGGCGACGAGTACCCGGGCTTCCCCTCGGTGCCGATGATCGCGCTGCAGGACCTCGACGTGCGGGTGCCGACGGACGACGACGGGGTGGCGGCGGACACCGGATTCCGCTGGGGCGCGCGCGCCTCGGACGAGGCCCGCGTGGAGACCGCGCGCCTCATGCGGACCCACGCCGTGTGAAAGCCGCTCCGAGCGATCCCCTCCGCCGGGATCGAGACCCGGCGGCCGGCCCGATGAGGATCGAGCCGACGTCCGAAACCACGACGAGGACACTCCCATGAAAGCCGCCACCATCAACGACTACGATGCGCCGATAGAGATCGCGGAGATCGATCCACCCGAGCTTCGGGAAGACGCCGTGCTGATCGAGGTGCACGCCGCGAGCCTGAACCCGGTCGACTCCGCGATACGATCCGGGGCGATGAAGGACGCCCTGCCCATTCGCTTCCCGCACGTCATGGGCTTCGACGTGTCGGGGCGGGTGATCGAGATCGGCGGGGAGGTGACGACCTTCGAGGTCGGTGACGCCGTCTTCGCGCGCCAGGCCCAGGACGATGCGGGTGCCATCGCCGAGATGGCCCGTGTCCGGGCGAGCGACCTGGCACCGATGCCCGCCAACCTCGGTCACGTCGAGGCCGCATCGGTACCGCTGGCGGGCCTGACCGCATGGCAGGCGCTCGTCACGAAGGGCCGTCTCGCGAAGGGCGACAAGGTGCTGATCCACGGCGGGTCGGGAGGCGTCGGCACGCTCGCGATCCAGATCGCCAAGCACTTCGGTGCGCACGTGGCCACGACGTGCAGCGCGCGGCACGCCGACCTGGTCGAGCGCCTCGGTGCGGACGTGGTGATCGACTATCGGACGCAGTCGTTCCGGGACGAGCTGTCCGGCTACGATCTCGTGTTCGACACGCGGGGCGGCAAGACGCTCGAGCAGTCCTTCGACGTGGTGAGGAAGGGCGGCACGGTGGTGTCGATCATGGGGCGGGACGAGGACGACCTGGCCTCCGAGCACGGGGCGCGTTTCGAGTTCTTCCTCATGGAGCCGGACGGGAAGATGCTCGCGGAGATCGGCGGGCTGATCGAGCGAGGGGCGATCGAGACGGTCGTCGGCGGCACGTACGCGATGGAGCGCACCGTCGACGCCTATGCGGCGCTGTCGGACGGCGATGCGCCGGGCAAGGTCGTGGTGGAAGTCATCGGGTCGGCATGACCCGAGGGTGCATGGATAGGCGTCGGATCGACGATACGTTCGGGCGACTCGAACGAGCGTCGCCCTTTGCTCCGCACGCTTCGCGTCATCGGATCGGAAAGGCTCCGATCCCGTACGGCGTTCGATGCAAGCGGTGCGGACCGATACGGTACCCCGGCGAGGCGGACGTCCCGGGAAGCACACGGCCTTGGTGATCGACCTGCTCGTCGTGATGCGCGACTTCGAGATGCCGCACATCGACGACATCGCCGCCACGGTCGCGCTCGCCGTGCTGGCGAGCATCTTCGCGCACGGCCTCACCGCGGCCCCCGGCACACGGCGCTACGGTCGCCACGTCGCGTCGCTGTCGAGCGACGGCGCCGAGGACGAGCCGGTGCCCGACGAGCGAGCGCGCGCCGGATCCCTCGGCCGTCGATGACGACGCCGGCCGGCGTGAACCATCGACTCGCACGCGTGCTGGAGCGCTTCGACCCGGGGTTCGTGTGGGCGGAGTACGCGGCGCGCGTGACGCTGACCTGCGTGCTGTCGTGCCTGCCGCTGCTCGCGCTCGCGCATGGACGCGACCTGCCCGAGGCCGGGGCCTGGCTCGGCATGACCGCGGCGCAGTACATCGCCTGGTTCGTCGTGGGCGACTCGCGCGGGCAGCGCCTGCGGCTGTCGATCGCCACGACGGGCTTCGCCGCGGCGGGCGTCGCGTGGGGCGCATCGCTCGATTCCGCGGCCTGGACAGTCGCCGCGGTGGTCGGCTCGACCGCCGCGGCGTTCGCGCTGTGGCGCGTCTCCGAGGGTCTGCGCACCGCCGCGCTCGGGTGTTCGTACATGATGGTTCTCACGCGCTACTACGCGCCGACCCCGGGCGACGAGACGTGGCTCATCGGCGCCACGCTCGGCGCGTGCGTCATCGCCCTGGCCGTGCGCTTCGCGCTGTGGCCCGAAGGCCGTGCGCCGCGGCGCGATGCGCTCGTGCGCGTGTACCTGCGCAACCTGTCCGTGCTGGCCGGCCGAGCGTCGAGACGTCGCGGGTCCGGCCGAGCGTCGCGACGTCGCGGGTCCGGCCGAGCGTCGCGACGTCGCGGGTGTCGCGCCATCGCGCGCCTGCAGGCGCGCGCCGCCCCGATCGAGGCGGCGCTGGTCGCGCAGGGCGACACCGGTACGCGCATCGCCGACCGCCTGGCCGAGCTGCGCGTGCGGACCACCGAGGCCGTGCTCGCGCGACCTGCCGACGCACCGACGCTCGCCGTCCCGGAGCACGCCGCGACGCGGGACGATCCCGCACGGGTGTTCCCCGCCGCGACGACGGGGCCGACCGGCGGCGAACGTCTCGTGCCCGCGCTGCAGCGCGCCGCGCAGGTCGCCGTGGCCCTCGCGCTCGCGATTCCGATCGGCATGTGGCTCGCGCCGGAGCGATGGGCCTGGTCCTACCTCGCGGCGCTGCTGATGTTCTACGGCACGGCGACGAGCGACGACGTGACCGCGAAGGGCTGGCACCGCATCGGCGGCACCCTGCTCGGCGCCGTGGCGGGAATCGGACTCGCGGACGTGCTGGGCGGCCACACGTGGACCGCGATCGCCGCGATCCTCGTCCTGCAGTTCCTGGCCGTCTACCTGCAGCGCTTCGGCTACGCCGCCTCGATGCTCGCCACCACGGCGCTGCTCGTGCTGTTCTTCGCGGTCACGGGCAACGCCGTGCCCTCGATCGCGGAGCTGCGATTCGAGGAAACGCTCGCGGGCGCCGCGGCCGGCTTGCTGGCGGCCGCGTTCGTCTTCCCGTCGCGCGCCACGACGCGCAGCGACGCCGCGTTCGTCGACCTGGCGAGCCGGCTCGGCGCCGTGCTGCGCGCCGAGGTGCCCGTGGGGCCCGCGGCGCGCGCGCTGTGCGCGGACCTCGTGAGCCTGCGCGACACGCTGACCGCCACGCGGCTCGCGAGCCTTGCGCGTCGCGGCGGTCGCGCCGACGCGGCGCGGCTCGATCGCCGCGTGAGGCTGGCGGCGGCGCTCGTGCAGGACGTGGAACGCATCGAGCTGCACGACGGCGCCACGGACGAACGGCTCCTGCGACGCCTCGCGCGGACGCTCGATACCGAGCTCGCCACCGTGCGCCGCGAAGCGCCTCCGCGCGGCGGGCGGGCACGCGCCGACGACGATGCCGTGGCCGCCCTGCGCGCGCTGCGGAACACGATCGGGAGCCGCCTAGGGGCGTGCGAGGACGGTCCGTGGCAGCGCTGACGGTGCCGGGACGTCGGCACGCCGGGCGCCGCCGCCCCCGCGAGCGGGTTCGCCAGGAGATGGATGTCGACGACGACGTCCTTGCCCTTTGACGGGTGATCGCTGCTCGGGCAGGCGCGACGCACCGATCCGCCGATGGATCGTCCGGTCAAGTGCCGAATCCGGAACGCACCGGCGGTGCACGGTGACCGGACGGAGCGAGACCTTGTAGCCATGGCCTCCCACGGGCGATGCCGACCCCGCGCTTCGCGGGATCGACGAGGCGTGTCCCCTTCGGACGCCGGCTCGTCGGCAAGCGCTCGTGCGACGGACCTCCCCTCCTCCGCTCCGGATCGAATGCAACGATGGCTCCCATCCCGACCGCACCCGCCTTCGGGCCTCGCGCCGCGTCCCGCCCGTCGTTCGGCTTCGCCCGGCTCCGCCGGGTCGCCCCGCGCGCCGTTGGCCGTCGCATCGATCGCCGCCCTCACCTTCGCAGGCACCGTCATCGCCCAGGACAGCACGGACAGCAACGACGGTGCGGGCGACACGAACCGCGCGGACGGCGCCGACGGGCCGCTCGGCCCGACGCTCTCCGACCCGCACCACATGGGCTGGATGCAGGGTCACCCGCCGCCCGACGACCGCATCATCCGCGCCGGCGACCCCGCGGCGCTGCAGTTCCCCCAGCTTCGCTGGTCGATGTGTCACTTCCGGGAGCTGGAACCGAGCGCGGCCGTGTCGCGCGGGACCGGAGCCATGCGGGCGCTCGAGCGCGACATCGACATGCGTCTCGACGAGGTGAGCTTCACGGTACGCGACACCGATCGGAGCATGACGTGGCACGAGGCATTCGATGCGAACTACATCGACGGCCTCGTGGTGCTGCACCGCGGGCGCATCGTGTACGAGCGCTACGCGGGCTGCCACTCGCTCGCCGATCTCGTCGGCGAGCGGATATGGACCCCGATCGGGGCGGAGCGCGACGCGCTGTACGTCGTC
Organism: uncultured Gammaproteobacteria bacterium; assembly: GCA_963833195.1. Taxonomy (GTDB): domain Bacteria; phylum Pseudomonadota; class Gammaproteobacteria; order Granulosicoccales; family Granulosicoccaceae; genus Granulosicoccus. The sequence continues at coordinate 29,372 of CAWHXF010000014.1, forward strand.
GATGCCATCGGCACGCCGTGGGCCGGCGGCGGCTTCAGCGGCGCGCTGCGCGACATGGCGCGCTGGGGCCAGCCGATGCTCGACGGCGGGCGCGTGGACGGGCGCTAGGTCGTGCCGGCGGAGGCCGTGCGGCGCATCGCCGAGGGCGGCAGCCAGGAGGCCTTCGCGAAGTCCGATCATCCGGGGCTCGTGGACTGGAGCTACCGCGCGCTGTGGTGGGACACCGAGAACGAGCACGGCGCCTACGCCGCGCGCGGCGTGTACGGCCAGACGGTGTACGTGGACCTGGCGGCCGAGATGGTCATCGCGCGCTTCGTCTTGTACCCGAAGGCCGCCAACGCCGCGAACGACCCGACGTCCTTGCCGGCCTACTCGGCGATCGCCGAGCACCTGATGGAGACCGACGCCGAGTGAGCGATCCGCGCCGCGAGATCGAGACGCTGCTGAAGGTCCGGGCGAACCTGTCGGGCACCGACAACGTCTTCACCTGGACGGGCAACGTGTACGCCTGCACGCCCGGCGAGCGGGCGACGCGCCTGTTCGGCTTCGAGGGCTTCAACATCGCGCGCGGAGGTGATCGAGGGTGGCTACCGGCTGCTCGCGCGCGAGGCGGCGTTCTACCTCGACCCCGAGACCGACGAGGTGCTCGATCGAGCGTGCTGTTCAGGAACGTGCGCATCCTCGACGGCGTCGACGAGGGGTTTCGGCGGGGACACGTGCTCGTCGAAGGCGACAGGATCGAGGGTGTCGCCTCCAGCCATTCGCCTTCGGCCCAGCGCTAAAGATCGTTCGGGTCCTGCGGCGCGAAGTACGACAGCGGGTGGTTGCTCGCCGTGCAATCGAGCGTCACCGTCACCCGCTCGCTCGCACCGGGCTCCAGCTCGACCCTCTCGAAGCCCGCCAGGCGCTTGGGCGGCTGGTTCGCCTCGTCGGGCAGCCTCGCCGAGGCTGTCGGTGTAGACCGAGCGAGAGCGGTGCGGCGCGAGGATCGTCTACCGGCGATGCTGGACGAAAGCGGCATTCGAAGGATCTCGTTCGCGTGTCATGATCGGCACCGGGTCGGACGCCCGGCTCAACGCCCGCGCAGCGCCCGCACGTCCTTCGGCGTCGCCTCGTCGGGAAACGCGTTGCCGAAGCTCGATCGCACGAAGTTGACGACGCTCGCGATCTGCTCGTCGTCCATCTGATCCCCGAAGGCGGGCATGCCGTGCAGCCCGGTGGTCAGCACGCCGATCATGTAGTGACGCGAGACGAGCTTCGGATTGCCCGCGAGCGGCGGGTAGGTGCCGGCCCCTTCGGCGCCCTCGCCGTCGGCCATGTGGCAACCCTGGCAGGAGGTGCGATAGAGGGCCTCGCCGCGCTCCTGCGAGAACGAGTCCTTGGTCCGCGAGAACCGGTCGATGACCTGACGCGCATCGCCGCGGCGCTCGGACATCACGCCCGGCTCCTCGTTCCAGACGAGGTCCCAGTCCGGGTCGGCGGGACCCGGAGGCGTCGCGATGCGCGTGCTGATCGTCTCCACCTCGTCCTGCGGGTTCGAGGGGGCTTCGTCGGCGGCGACGCGCGCGGCGATGGCCGCCAGCAGGACGACGCCTGCGACGGCGGTGGCGAGTGCGGTTGTCGGCTTCATCGACGTCATCGTCTCGTTCAGGCCAGCACGCGCTCGTGGAGTCGGCGCGTGGCGTCCAGGCCGGACAGGATCGCGCCCTCCTGCCAGGCGGGGATGTGCGAACAATGCTCGCCCGCGAGCACGATCCGGCCATCGATGCTGCACAGCGTGTCGTAGTGCGCCTCGCGCAGCGCCTCGTCCCACTGGCCGTAGCAGCCGAGCGTCCACGGGATGCGGTGCCACGCGCAGGACGTGCCGCTCATGAACTCCTTCTCGTACTGGGGGTGGATCTGCTTGCCGAAGGCGAGCGCCGCCTCGATGCGCTCCCGTGGGTCGAGCGCGTTGAACGTGTAGGTGTAGTTCTCGCCGCTGGTGTAGGTGTCGTAGCCGCCGAGCAGCACGCCGGGGCCGTCGCTGAAGAGGTTCTGCGACGGGTAGCTGATCTGAACGATCGGCAGGTCGGTGTAGCTGATGCCGCCGGCGATCCAGTCGTCCTGCTCCCAGAAGCGGCGCTTGAACTCCAGGCCGACCTTGAACGCGCTTGCGTAGGGCACGGCCGCGATCGCGCGCTTCATCGGCTCCGAGACCTGCACGTCGATCTGGGAAAGGATGGACAGCGGGATGTTGCACACGCACCAGTCGGCCCGCTCGGTCCGGACCTCCCCGCCTTCGCGGGCGTCGACTTGATGTACCGTGACGCCGCTGTCGGACTGCTCGATCTTCACCACCTTCGCGTGGTAGGTGATCAGATCCTTCACCTGCTCGGTGAACGCGTCCCCGATCCGGCCCATGCCGCCGACCGGCTGGAACATCGCGGGCGCGTGTTCGTACAGGTTGAACGTGAAGAGGTCCTGCCACAGGCCGGATTCGAACAGCGGCCCCATCGGCAGCGGCGTGCTCGGCTCCGACGCCGGCATCAGCCCGCCGCCCGGCAGCACGTCGTAGCCGCGGTAGTCGCCGAGGCCGTCGTGCTTCACGTAGCGGTAGCGCGAGTCCAGCACGCCCCACCCCTTCAGGCCCTCGAGCAGCCGGTCCCGGTCCTCCCCCGTCACGGCCTCGTCGAGGGCCCCCTGGCGAACCGACTTGGCGAGCAGCTCCGACACGTAGCCGCGCACGTCGGTCTCGACGTCGCCGACGCGCTGCGGCCGGCCGCCGAAGGCCCGGCTGTCGTGCAGGAAGGCCTTGTCGTTCTTCATGATGAACGGCTGCAGCTCGACGCCGAAGCGGCGGCAGTAGTCGAACACCGCGAAGTGATGTGCGGGCAGCCGCCAGGGGCCGGGGTTCAGGTACCGGTCCCCGGTGAACGGGCAGTCGACGCGCTCGCCGCCGAGCTCGGTGAACGAATCGCCGCCGCGCAGGGTCCAGCTCCTCCCCCCGCCGCGGCCCTGGTACTCGAGCACCTTCACCTCGTAGCCCGCCCGGCGCAGCTCGTAGGCCGCCGTGAGTCCGCCGAGCCCCGCGCCGAGCACCAGCACCTTCGTGCCGGGCTTCGCGCCCGACAGCTTCATCTCGCCGCGGTAGTCGGACTCGGCGGCCAGACCGAGCGACGACATCGATTGGTACATCGCCGTCGCGCCGGCCGTCCGGCCGATCAGGCTCAGCAACTGCCGTCGGCTCGGCTGGAAGGGTCGAGGCTTCATGGGGTATCTCGCAGGCACACGGTGAGGGGCGGCGTTCTTCGCTTCGACGACTCAGGTGCGGGCGCGCCGGACGACGATCCAGGCGATCCAGGCGACGAGCGCGAGGAACAGCGCGATCGCGCTCCACGCGAGCAACGGCGCGTACCGGATCAGCGCGGGCAGCTCCTGCTGGCGCCCGTCGAGCACGGCATCGACCTGTCGCACGTCGACATCCGCGCCGGAGACGCTGCCGAATCTCGCCCGCACGTAGCTGCTCACGTCGGCGATCTGCTGCCGGCTCAGCTCGCCCTCGAACCCGGGCATCAGGGGCGTGCGCGGCAGGGTCCGGTAGGGCGCGCCGGAGGCGATGACCTTGATGAGGTTGTCCGGACGCTGACGCCGCACCCCGCTGTTGCCCGCGAGCGCCGGGTAGTAGGCGGACGTCTGCCCACCGCCGTCGACGCCGTGACAGGAGGCGCAGTTGCGCAGGTACAGCGCCTCCGCGCCATCGCCCCGCACGCGCTCGAGCGCATCGCCGAGCTCGCGGCGGATCTGGCCGACCTCGTGCACGTGGCGGGTCCGCTCCCCGGGCGGCGGGAACGGCGACGCCCCGTCGGGATCGCCCCCCTGACCGGGTACCGTCTTCAGGTAGCTCGCCATCGCCAGGCGATCCTCGTCGGTGAGATGGTGGGTGCTGCGCGAGACCACCTCGCCCATCGGCCCGACCGCCTGCGCGAAGTCGCCCCCGTGTCCGGTGCGCAGGAATTCCACGATCTCCCCGCGCGTCCAGGTGCCGATCCCGGCCGTCGCGTCGGCGGTGATGTTCGGCGCGTACCAGCCGTCGACGACCGCGCCGGAGAGGTACTCGTCGTCCGCCGTCGCCATCATGGCGTTGCGCGGGGTGTGGCAGGTGCCGCAATGCCCGAGGGTGTCCACGAGATACCGGCCGCGCCGTTCGGTGGCGTCGAGGGCGGAGTCGTCGTCCGCGTCGCCGAGGTTCACGGCGTTCCAGAAGTACATCAGGAAGCGCATGTCGAACGGGAAGTCGAGATCGGTTTCTCGCTCGGGCGCCTCGTCCACCGCGGGCACCGTCATGAGGTAGTCGTACAGCGCGGCGATGTCCTCGTCCTCCATGTCGTGGTAGGCGGGGTACGGCATCGCCGGGTAGAGCTTCCGGCCCGGTGCCTTGCCGTCGCGCAGCACGGCCCTCAGGTCGTCGACGTCGTAGTCGCCGATGCCGAACCGCGAGGACGAGGTGATGTTGGACGCGACGATGTCCCCGAGCGGCGTGCCGATCGGCCGGCCGCCCGCGTACGGCTGCCCGTCGACGCCGGCGTGGCAGGACATGCAATCGGCCGCGCGCGCGATGTATTCGCCGCGCGATACGGCGTCGTCGGTACCGGATCCGTCCTGCGACCCGGAGGGCCGGGCACCGGAGGCGGTGGCCGCGTCCCCCGATTCGGACGCCGACGCGACGGGCCCCGCGGCACCGATTCCGCCAAGGTACAGGAGCGCTAGTACCGGGATCGCGGTGAAGCGCATGGCGTCATGCCATCCTCGAGCGCACGATGCCGCTCACGCCGTCGAACACGAACGTCGCGCCGACGATCAGGCCGAGGATCACGAGCGAGCTGCCGGGCAGCCCGCCGAAGATCATCGCCCCCGCCACGATGCTGACGATGGCGGAGGCCAGCACCCAGCCCCAGCCGGCGGCCGGGCGCAGCGAGAACGCACCGACGACGCCGAACAGGCCGTCGACGACGAAGAGCGCCGCCACGACCAAGGTCAGCGCCACCGCGCCGCCGAGCGGGTTCGACACGAGATACCCCCCGACCAGGATGCGCAGCACGCCGATCGCGAACAGTGCGAAGCGCATGCCCGTGTAGCGATGGCTGAACGCGCCGGCCAGCCCCGCGATGCCGGCGACGATGAAGAGCCAGCCGACGAAGGCCGCGCTCACGAGCGTCGCCACCAGCGGGAACGCCACGGCGAGCAGCCCGATCACGAGCATGCCGATGCCGACCCACAGCAGCTTGCCGCGATCGGTGCCGCCGGGCACGTCCGCCACCGGGTCGTTGCGTGCGGCGTGGTTGCGTGCGGCGTCGGTTCGCACGGCGTCTTCTCGTAGTGTCTGCGAGCTCATGGAGCGTCTCCGGATGGGCCACGGGCGAGGACGATGTTTCCCGAGGCCTGCGGCGCCGGGACAATGTCCGTCCACGTCGGCATCCTCCGCCCGTCCGATGCGTCCGACCAGCACCCGATGCGGAACGCATCGGTCCGTCCGCGGTACGTCGATCGTGTCAACCTGCGGCTCGCAGGACGCCGATGCCGAGGCCCGGTCGAGATCCCCGGTCGAATCATCGTGCCCGAGCGGCCTCTACCCGCGCCCCATCGCATGCAGACTCCGAACCTGCCCGTCGACACCGACTCCGTTCGCGGCGCGTGCGCGCGCCCCGTCGCGGGCTTGCTCCTCGCGGGCCTGCTCCTCATGGGGTCGACTTCCCCGAGCGGCGCCGACACCGGGCGCAGCATGTTCGACCCCGCCGGCCCCGTCGCCGCGGCCCAGCTCGCGCACTTCTGGCAGGTCGTCGGTCTCGTCTCGATCGTCGTCGTGCCCGCGATCCTGCTCGCGCCGTTCCTGGCGTGGCGCTACCGTCACACGGGCAGCGCGCGCTACACGCCGCGCTGGGACTTCAGCTGGCCCGTCGAGATCGTGCTGTGGGGGGTGCCCTCGGCCATTGTCGCGACGCTCGCGGTGCTGCTCTGGGACAGCGTCCACGAGCTCGATCCCTACCGGCCCATCGCCTCGGTCCAGGCCCCGACGCGGGTGCAGGCCATCGGCCAGGACTGGCGCTGGATCTTCGTCTATCCCGACGAGGGCATCGCGAGCGTCGGCGAGCTGGCCTTCCCGGCCGACCGCCCCGTCGCCATGCAGCTCACCGCCACCGACGTGATGAATTCCCTGCTGATTCCCTCGCTCGCGGGCCAGATCTACGCCATGGCGGGCATGACCACGCGGCTGCACCTCGCCGCCGATGCGCCGGGCACCTTCATCGGCGAGAACACGCAGTACAGCGGCGTCGGCTTCCAGGAGCAGAAGTTCGTCGCGCGCGCGATGAGCGAGCCCGACTACGCCGCCTGGCTGGACGAGGCGCGCGCGAACGGCGTCCCCTGGGGCAATGCGGTGCGCGACGCCCTCGCCGAGCGTGCGACCAAGGCGGAGCTCGCGAGGCGGCTGGGGCTCGAGCCGCAGGCGCCGCCGGGCTCCCCCGCGGACGAGCTCACCGGCGAGAACGCGATCGCGGCGAACGATGCCTACGCGGCGTTCACGATCACCGACGTGCCGCCCGACCTGTTCACCGAAGCGGTCGCGCGCTACGCGCACGGGCACGGCGCCGCCGACGAGCGGGCGGACGCTGCGTATCCGGACGACGACTACATGTGCCTGGCGAGCGAAGCGCGATGAGCGAGCACGCGATCTTCGGCCGGCTGGGTCTCGACGCCCTGCCCTTCTGGGACATGCTCGTCGATCCCACGCGCGAGAACATCGTCAACGGCATCATCGCGTCGGGAGCGGGTGGCCTCGTGGTGGTCGGCGCAGTGGCCGTGGTGGCGCGTGCTGACGTGGAAGCGCTGGTGGAGACCGCTGTGGTCGGACTGGCTCACCTCGCTCGATCACAAGCGGATCGGCATCATGTACGTCGTCGTCGCGCTCGTGATGCTGACGCGCGCGCTGATCGAGGCGGTGATGATGCGCACCCAGCAGGCGGTCGGGACTCGGCGGCGGCTTCCTGTCGCCGGAGCACTTCGGCGCAGCTGTTCACGCACGCACGGCTCGATCATGATCTTCTTCATGGCCATGCCGTTCCTGACGGGGCTCATCAACTACGTGGTGCCGCTGCAGATCGGGGCGCGCGACGTGTCGTTCCCGCTGCTGAACTCGGTCGGGCTGGCACTCACCGCGGCGGGCGCGGCCCTGGTGATGATCTCGCTCGTCTTCGGCACAGTTCTCGACCGGCGGCTGGTCGGGCTATCCCGCCCTACACCGGCCGTGCCTACAGCCCCGGCGTCGGGCCCGGACTACTGGATCTGGGCGGTGACGCTGGCCGGAATCGGCACGACGCTGTCCGGGCATCAACTTCGCCGTGACGATCTACAAGGAACGCGCGCCCGGGCATGACGCTGCATGCGCATGCCGCTGTTCTGCTGGACCTCGCTCTGCGTGGCGATCCTGATGATCTTCGCGCTGCCGCCGCTGACGGTGGCGACGGCCCTGCTGGCGCTCGACCGCTACCTCGACTTCCACTTGTTCACGAACGATCTCGGCGGCAACATGATGAACTACGCCAACCTCTTCTGGCTGTTCGGCCATCCCGAGGTCTACATCCTCGTGCTGCCCGCCTTCGGCGTCTATTCGGAGGTGTTCTCGACGTTCTCGGGCAAGCGGCTGTACGGCTACCGTGCGCTGGTGATCGCGACGATGTGCATCGCGGTGCTGTCGTTCACCGTGTGGCTGCACCACTTCTTCACGATGGGCCAGTCGCGCGGCGGTGAACGCCGCCTTCGGCATCGCCACGATGCTCATCGGCATCCCGACCGGCGTGAAGATCTACGACTGGCTGCTGACGATGTACCGGGGACGGGTCCGGCTCACGGTGCCGATGATCTACGCGCTCGGCTTCATCGCGCTGTTCGTGATCGGCGGCGTGACCGGCATCATGCTCGCCAACCCGACGCTCGACTATGTCAGGTCCACAACACGCTGTTCCTGGTCGCGCACTTCCACAACATGCTGATCCCGGGGACGCTGTTCGGCATGCTCGCGGGACTCAACTTCTGGTTGCCGAAGGCGTTCGGCTTCCGGCTCGACGAGCGCTGGGGACGGATCTCGGCGCTGTTGCTGGGTGGTCGGCTTCATGCTCGCCTTCTTCCCGCTGTACGTGCTGGGGCTGCATGGGCATGCCGCGCCGCTCGGTCGCCTTCATCGAGTCCGCCTACGTGCCGTGGACGGTCGTCGCGCTTCGTCGGCGCGCTGGTGTTGCTGTTCGCGCTCGTCGCGCTCTTCGTGCAGATCTGGGTCGCGATACGCGACCGGGACGAGCTGCGCGTGCCGGCCGGGGATCCCTGGGACGGGCGCTCGCTCGAATGGTCGAGCGTCCGCGCCGCCGCCCGAGTGGAACTTCGCCGCGTGCCCGAGGTGCGAGGGCGCGACCAGTTCATGCGCGCCAAGGAGGCGGCACCGCCTACGACGCGCCCGCCGCCTACGGGGACATCGAGCTGCCGCGGAGCAGCGCGCTCGGCCCGGTGGTCGCGCGTGCGCCGGTTCCGGCATCGCGCTTCGCCCTCGTGTGGCACATGTGGTGGCTCGCGATCGCGGGCTGCGCGGCGTGCTCGTCGACGCCATCGTCGCGCGCGGCTTCGCGCGCGACACGCACCGCACGGTGCCCGCGGCGACCGTGCGCGCCGAGACCGAGCGCTGGCTCGCGCGGTGGCGCGCGACGCCGCACGGTGACGCGGCCGTCGAGGAGACAGCGCGGCGAACACCGGGCTGCGCGGTGCCGGCACCGCCGGAGCCGTCCAGTGAGCGTCGCGCGCGAATGCGCCGACGAGCGACGATGCGCACGAGCGACGCTCCGAAGCACCCCGGCCTGAACCTCGGCGCGGCGCACGGCCAGCGCGCACGCGCACGCCGAGACGCTGGTGTTCGGCTTCTGGGTGTTCATGATGAGCGACGTGGTGCTGTTCGGCCTCCTCTTCGCCACCTACGTGACCATGCTCGGCGCGACGGCCGGCGGCCCGGTCCGAAGGAGCTGTTCGAGCTGGGCACCGCGTTCGTGGAGACGCTGGTGCTGCTCGCGTCCTCCGTTCACCTTTGGCATGGCCTCGCTGCGATGAAGTACGCGCCACGGCGCGGGCCGCGTGCTGCTGTGGCTCGGCGTCACGCTCGCGCTCGGGCTCGGTGTTCCTCGCGCTGGAGTGGCGCGACTTCGCGGCGATGATCGACAGGGGTGGCGTATCCGTCCCGTTCGGGATACCTGTCGGCGTTCTGCACGCTGGTGCCGCTGCACGGGCTGCACGTGGCGGCGCCGCCTGTGGATGTGCGCGATCGCTGGCGCAGATCGTGGCGCTACGGCCTCGACGACGACGTCAAGACATCGGCGTGCTGCGGCTCGGCATCCTGTGGCACTTCCTGGACGTCGTCTGGGTCGCGCATCTTCTCGGTCGTCTATCTCGGGGCTCGCTGAGGCGCTGGGCGTCGAGCGACACGGCGAAGGCGACGCTACGCGCCACCGGTCGAGAGCGAGCGACGAGGCGGGCCGGCCGAGACGGCGCTCCGATCTCGTGGACTTTCGTGCTCGGGCTGTCGGGTGCTGACCGCGATCCCGTTCGCGCCTGGTCTGGCGTCGACGCCATCGGTCGCACCGCGACGCTGTGGTGATCGGCTGCGCTCGCGCTCGTGCAGGTGGTCGTGCACTTTCGCTTCTTCCTGCACATCGACCTGTCGCGACAGAAGCGCGAGGACCTGCAGCTGATCCTGTTCACGATCGCTGATCCTGATACTGATGTGCGGCGGCACGATCTGGATTCTCTACAACCTGTACTCGCGCATGGCGCCCGGGATGATGCCGGGGACGGGGTAGGCCCCGTCACGATGCCGGGGCGGGCCCCCGTTCCGGGGCCGCTCCGACGCTTCAGCCCGCGATCACGAACCCGTCCGTCGGCAGCGCGGCATGCGCGACAGGTCGACCTCCAGGTCCTGCGGCGGCACCGAGTAGCCGACGTCGAGCAGCAGCCGCACGGCCTCCTCCATCAATCGGATGGTCATCCACTCGCCGGGACAGCGATGGCTGCCGAGGAAGTCGCCGCCGCCCTGGGGCACCATGTCGAAGGCACCGATCGTGCGTCCCTCGAAGCGCTCGGGCCGGAACGCCTCCGGCTCCTCCCACGCGCGCGGGTCGCGATTGGTGCCGTACAGGTCCAGCATCACCCAGTCGTTCTCCTCGAAGTGGTGGCCGTGCCAGTCGAGGGGTCGGCGCGCGCGCCCGGCGATGACGGGGAAGAACGGTGCGGTGCGCCGCACCTCCTGGACGAAGTGCGTGATCTCGGGAGCGTCCGACGGCGCGTCGCGCAGCTTGTCGCGCCATTCGGGGTGTCGGTGCAGCGCGAGCGCGAGGAACACGACGTAGCGCCCCACCGCCACCGTCGGGCGCAGCAGGTTGATGAGCTCCACGGCGGCGGTCTCCTCGTCCAGCGGCTCCCCCGAGAGGTCCACGTGCGAGGCCAGCGCGTGCACGGGCGTGCCCTCGGACGCGGCACCGTGCTCGCGCACGGCGGTGATGACCCCGCGCGCCCAGCGCTCGCACCGCTCGCGCAGGTAGCGCGCCTGCACGTAGTGCGGTCCGAACGAGGCCGCGTTGTCGATCATATCGGACAGCTCGTGCGCGAGCACGCGCGTGCCCTCCTCGTCGCGCTTCACGCCCGTCCAGTCCAGGACGGCGTGCGTGAGCACCAGGCGCACCTCCTCGTGCAGCGCGACGGGTGCCGCGCCGTCCGCCCGCCAGCGCTCGAAGTGATCGGCCCAGCAGGCGCGGAACTGCCCGGCGATGCGCTCGAGCGAGTCCGGCCCCATCAGGTCCATGAACATCCGCTTGCGGTGGACGTGCGCCTCGCCGTCGAGGGCCTGCACGCTCGGCGTGCCCTGCAGCAAGCTCGTGACGGTCGGCGGCATGGCGTCCTGGCGCGTGAAGCGATCGTCGCCGTAGAACAGCTCGGCCGCGTCGCGCCCGCGCATGCAGACGATGTCCTTCAACAGCAGGCGCGCGCGGAACGCGTCGGTGTCGAGCTCGTCGCAGCGCTTTGACACGAACAGATAGCCATCGCGCAGGAAAGCGGGCGTGGCGTCGAAGGCGGGATCTCGAGGCAGTGCGGACATGTCGGTGCGGCTCGGTGGCACTCGTGCGGCATCTCACTCTGCGACCGACTCCGATGCGCCGCCAACGTCGTTGCAGGAACGCATCGATCCGTCCGCGGATCGCCTCGTGGTCGGCACGCTTGCCGGCCTTCCGGCATCGCATCCGACTCGATCGGGCCTCGACAGCCGGGAATACCGTGGTAGATTTTCTTCTCTAAATATATTTAGAGAAGTCATGGCCAAGACGCTGCTCGGCGCCGAAGCGCAGTTCGAACTCCGTCAAGCGCTTCACGTGGCCACCCTCGATGCGCTGATCGCATCGCGTCGGTGGCAGCCGGGCGAGCTCGTGTTCCAGGGCGGAACCAGCCTGCACCTGGCCCACGGCTCGCCGCGCTTCAGCGAAGATCTGGACTTTCTGGTCGACGATGCGCTGGACCTGGGCACCCTCGGTCGGTCGGTCCAGGCCCGGCTCGTCGGGACGCCGTGGTTGCCGAAGGGAACGAGTCTCGAGGTCACCAAGGCGAAGGACGATCGGAACCCCCACTCGTTCGTTGTCGTCGTGGGCGGGCCGAACGTGATCGGCGCCGTCCGGGTCAGGGTCGAGCTATGGCGGACGAACAAGGAATCGATGTTGCCGCTGCGCGTCGGCGTGACACCCGTCAGGCTCGCCGGTGGCCCGGCCGCCGGCGCTCAGGCCTTCGTGCCGACCGCCGATCTCCACGAAATCTTCGTCGACAAGGTGTTCGCGGTGGGTGCCCGCCCATACCTGAAGTCTCGCGATCTGTTCGACCTGCACTGGATCGTGGTGCGCAACGAGGCGTTCGCGGTGACCGGGGACGCGATGCGGTTGCGCCTCGCGACCTATCCGAACGAGACGCCGGCCGCCTGGCTCGCGAAGGCACGATCGCGTGCCGACGATCTTCCCGCACGAGCCCCGGCCGTCGGCAAGGACCTGCGGCGCTGGTTGCCCTCCAGCTGGCCAATGGACGAAGCCGCCGCATCCGGGATGATCGACGTGAGCGTGAAGGCGCTGCGCCGGGGCATTGCGGTCATGGAAGCGATCGAGCGGACCGACCGGGCCGGCGGCGAACGCGACGGCGATGCCCAGGGCGCACGATCGTGAGGAAAGCCGCCATCTCGCCCGCTCGCCGGAACGTTTCGGCGTTCGATCGCTTGCGCAAGCTGCCCGCCTTGTTCCGCGGCTCGGACCTGACGGTCCGACTGCAATGGGACTCGAAGAAGACGTCGCACTACCTCTGGCTGTGGAAGCGGCGAAACCTCGTGCGGCCGCTCGGTGGCCACAGCGACGTGTTCGCCAACCTCGTCGTCGACGCGCGGCCGAACTGGGAAGCCGCCCTGCTCCTCGCACGCCCGAGCGCCGTGATCGTCGGCGTCGAGTGCCTGCGGCGCGCCGGCTGGACCACCCAGATCCCTCACCGGCCGGAAGTGGCCGTGGACGCCTCGCTGCCGATGATCTCCACGGAACACTTCGACGTGGAGCGCCGCCCCGATGCGTGGTTCGCGGCCATCGCACCGGGTCTGATCGAGGACGATACCGCCAGCATCGATCCGGCCTCGCGCAGCGCGCCGTCGCTGCGTCCGGCCTGGGCACTCGTCGACCTGCTGGCACGCGCGGACCGAAATGCCTGCGCACTGGCGCCGGACGACATCGACTGGAGCATGGTCACGCCCCGGGAGCGCGAGGATCGAGTGGCCGCCGAGGCGGCGCTCGGGGTGGTGCCGGGCAGGTAGCCGGTACGTTCACGGCCCGACCCGCGAGACCCCGGTCGAGCGGACGCACGAACAGGGGCCATCGTTGGCTTGCGAGTCCCCACGACGAGTATCACGACCGACGCCGAGCCGAGCATCGGCCGAAGTTCGGCCGATGCTCCGCGTCGGCTCGGCCGGGGCCGTCACCGACGCGCTTGCAGGAACGCATCGATCCGTCCGCGGATCGCCCGGTACTCGACGTGCTTGCTAGCGTGAACCCTCCCCATTTTCGCCGAATCCGAGGGTAATACGATGACGACAGCACGCAGGCCCCTGCTCACGGCGCTGGGCGCCCTGACGCTCGCGGCGCCGGTACTGGCCACGGCGCAGGACGACGCGCCGCCGAGCACGCCGGACGGCCTCGCCGCGACCGCCTACGGCCGCACCGCCGGCCAAGTCCAGTGGCAACGCTCCACCGACGATCGCGGCGCGGTGCCCGGCTACGAGATCGTGCGCGACGGCGTCGTGCTCGCGGAGCGGGCCGACACGCTCAGCATCGTCGAGCAGGATCTCGAGCCCGGCACGAGCTACGTCTACGGCATCACCGCCATCGATAATGCCGGGCAGCGATCTGACACCGCCACCGTCGAGCTCGTCACGCGAGGCGACACGGACGCCGCTCCCGGACCCGATGCCCCTTCCGATCTCGACTCGCAAGTCTACTCGCGCACCGCGGCGGAGCTCTTCTGGGCACGCCCGTCGACGTTCGGCCTGAGCTACGAGGTCAGTCGCGACGGCGCATCGGTCAGGACGACCGACGGCACGAGCTTCTTCGACGACTCGCTCGAAGGCGGCACCACCTACACCTTCGACGTGGTCGCGATCGATGCCGAAGGACGGCGCTCGAATCCTTCCACCGTGATGCTGACCACGCGCGGCGATGCCGCTGCAGGCGGTGGCACCGACATGGGTGGCGATACCGACACGGGTGACGATACCGACATGGGCGGCGATGTCGACACGGGTGGCGACACCGACACCGGCGGCGACCAGGACGGCGGCGACGTCACGCGGGTCGGCCTGATCAGGGTGAGCCAGCCGGATCTGCCCGACGATGACGGCGATGACGGCGACGTCTTCGGCGCCTTCGCGAGCCTTGCGGGCGCGTTGCCGTTCGATGGGCTGACGGCATCGCTCCGGCCCGCCGGCGATACCTGCACCTTCGATTCCGACGACGACGACGCGTTCGACGAGGACGCCTTCCAGGGCTCGTTCCCGAACGGCGCCGGCGGCCGGCCGTTCGACTACGTCAGCGCCGGCGACTCGCTCGTCTTCACCAGCCCCGCCGGCACGTGGCTGACGCTGCCGCGCGTCGACGAGCCGGGGTTCACGGGCTACGTGCCCCGCTCGCGCCCCCTGCCGACGCCCTATCCGTCCGGGCTGGTCGTCGACGTGCCGGGGGACGACTTCCCCGCGTTCTCCAGCGTCGCCGTCGGCGACGTCCAGACGCTCGTCGTGCAGGTGCCGGACGGCGACGACGACATCGCCAGGAACCAGACGTTCCGCTGGGAGGCGGGCTCGGACGATCGCGCACGCGTTTCGATCGAGCTGGAGTTCGAGGCGGAGTTCGACGATTCGGACACCGACGACATCGAGCTCGAGGTCACGTGCTCGGCCATCGACGACGGCGAGTTCACGTTGCCGCAGGACGTGCTGGACCGGATCCCGGACGGCGTGACCGCCTCGCTCGACATGACGCGAGAGGCGCTCACCGTCGAGCGCCAGGACGATGCGGTGCTGTTCGTGAAGAACGAGGCGGCCGGAGGCCGCTGACCGGGCGGGCCCGGGACGGGTCCCGCGACGCGGACCCACGGCGAGGACGCGGCCCAGACCCCGAAGCCGAGCTCCGCCACCGCGCAGCCCAGCGCGCACGCGCAAAGCCGCAGCACCTGCGCCGGGCTGGACCCCGTGACGAAGTCGGGAACGCCGCGTCCCGCGGATGAACGGACGCGGCAGGCGTCTACGCCGCGGACGCCGGCGCCATGGGCGTCCGGGTCGCGACCTCGCCCGCGTGCTCCACCAGCAGGTCCACGAACGCCCGCACGGCCGGAATCTCGGTGCGCCGCGGCGGGAAGCTCGCGTACACCTCCATCTCGTGACACGCGAAGCCGGGCAGCAGGCGCACGAGACCCGTGCCGTCGTCGTTCGCCTCGACGAAGAGGTGCGACAGCAGGGCCATGCCGAAGCCGTTGCGCACGATGCCGAGCACGACGCTCGCGTCCTGTGCCGTGGCGGCGACGGGACCGTCGATGCGCAGCACCGCCCCGTCGGGGCCGGCGAGCGTCCAGCCATCCGACCGATCGGCACCGTCGACGATCACGCGGGGCAAGCAGGCCACCACGTCCTTGTCGTCGACGTGCGATGCGTCGCACAGCGAGGGCGCCGCGTAGAGCCTGCGCTCGAGCGACAGCACGCGACGCGACACGAGACTCGTATCCACCGGCCGACCGAGGGTCAGCACGACGTCCAGGTCGTCGTCGAAGGGGCGCGGCTCGCCGGACACGAGGCGCAGGGATGCCGTGACCCCGGGCCACCGGCGTTGCAGCCGCGCGATGGCCGGGGCGGCCATCACGAGGTTCGTGTGCACGTTCGAGCCGATGCGCAACGGCCCGTGCGGCTCGCCGGGTTCGGCGAGCAGCGTGCGCTCGGTCTCGCGCGACACGCGGCGCGCGTCCTCGGCGCGCGCCACCAGCCGCTCGCCGAACGGCGTGAGGCTCAGCCCCCGCCCGATGCGGTCGAACAGCGCGAGACCCGAGGCGTCCTCCAGGCGGGCCACGGCGCGCGACAGGCTCGTCTTCGGCACCCCGTGGCGGCGCGACGCGGAGGCGATGCCGCCCGCCTCGGCGATCATGCCGAAGTGCAGCAGGTCATCGAGGCCGTAGCGGCAGGGATCGTTGCTGCTCATGCTCGTCGCACCTCGGTGAGGATGGGTGCCCGCGAGGTTCCGACGGCCGTGCCGTCACCGCCGCCGCGCCGCGCTCGTCCGTCGCCGTCCGGCGCAGGGTTCTCCTCGTGTCGCGCCCCGCCCAGCCAGCGTCGCACCAGCAGGTACAGCACGGGCACGAAGAAGATGCCTAAGACGGTCGCCGTGAGCATGCCGCCGAACACGCCCGTGCCGACGGCGATGCGGCTGGCCGCGCCCGCACCCGAGGCGATCAGCAGCGGCACCATGCCGGCCATGAACGCGAGGGACGTCATCAGGATCGGCCGCAGGCGCTCGCGCGCCGCGCCGACCGTCGCCTCCACGAGCGACTCGCCGCGTTTCTCTCGATCGATGGCGAACTCCACGATCAGGATCGCGTTCTTCGCGGCGAGGCCGATGATGGTGATGAGCCCGACGTTGAAGTAGACGTCCGCCGACAGCCCGCGAGCCATCGTGAACAGCACCGAACCGAGCACGCCGAGCGGCACGACCAGCAGGACCGACAGCGGCACCGTCCAGCTCTCGTAGAGCGCGGCCAGCACGAGGAACACGACGACGGCGGAGAGCCCGAGCAGCGCCCCGACCTGCCCCGCCGACTGCACCTCCTGGTAGCTGATGCCCGTCCACTCGAAACCGATGCCCTCGCCGAGATCGCTCGCGAGCTCGGCCATCGTGTCGAGCGCGGCGCCCGAGGCGACGCCCGGCGCCGCCGAGCCCGCGATCGTGTAGGCCGGGTAGCCGTTGTAGCGGTCGAGCTGCGGCGGCGCGGCCGTCCAGCTCGCCGAGGCGAACGCGCTGTAGGGCACGAGCTCGCCGTTCGCGTTCGGCAGCCGCACGGCGAGGATGTCCTCGGGCGTGGCGCGGTCCTCCGGGCGCGCCTGCGCGAGCACCTGGTAGACCTGACCGTCGCGCGAGAAGTCGTTGACGTAGGCCGAACCGAAGAGCACGGACAGGCCCGCGTTCACGTCGTCCATCGACAGCCCGAGCGTGGCGGCGCGCGTGCGATCGATGTCCATGCGCAGAACCGGGGCCGCCGCCTGGCCTTCCGGTCGCACGCCGACGAGCGTCGGCTCGCCGGCCGCCGCGCCGAGCAACTGTCCGCGCGCGGCCGCGAGCGCCTCGCGGCCGACGCCGCCGCGATCCTCGAGCTTCATCGAGAAGCCGCTGGCGTTGCCGAGCTGCGCGATCGGCGGCGGCGTGATGACGATCACCGTCGCGTCGCCGTTGCTCGCGAACGCGCCGTTCGCGGCACCGACGAGGCTCTCGGCATCGCTGCCGTCGCCCTCGCGCTCGTCCCAGGGGGCGAAGCTCGAGAACACCATGGCCGCGCTCTGACCTTGGCCGAAGAAGCTGAAGCCGCGGATCGCGATGGTGTCGTCGACCTCCGGCCGTGCGGCCCAGAAGTCCTCGACGGCCGTGACCACCTCGCCGGTGCGCGCCTCGGTCGCGCCGGGCGGTGCCGCGATGGCCGTGATGGCGTAGCCCTGGTCCTCGGTCGGCAGGAAGCCTCCGGGAAGGGACGTGAACAGGTAGAACGTCAGGGCGCAGAGCGCGGCGAAGACCGCGAACGCCGCCAGCGACACGCGCAGCAGCTTGCCGACGATCACGGAGTAGCCGTGCGTGACGCGCGCGAAGCCGCGGTTGAACGCGCCCGAGAAGCGCTTGAAGGGATTGCGCCCGGATCGCCGCCCGGCCCCCTGGCGTACGGCGCCCTTTCGCTCGGCGTCGCGTCGCTCGGCGCGCTGCTCGGCCTCCCCGGGGTCCGCCTCGCGCCCTTCTTCGTGCGGCTTCAGCAGCGTGGCGCACATCGCCGGGGTCAGTGACAGCGCGAGGAAGGCCGACACCGCGATGGAGATCGCGAGCGTGACCGAGAACTGGCGGTAGATGCCGCCCGTGGAACCCGGGAAGAAGGCCATCGGCAGGAACACGGCGACGAGCACCAGCGTGACGCCGATGATGGCGCCGGAGATCTCGTCCATCGCCTTGCGCGTGGCCGCGACGGGCGACAGGTGCTCTTCGCTCATGAGCCGCTCGACGTTCTCGATGACGATGATGGCGTCGTCGACGAGGATGCCGATGGCGAGCACCATCGCGAACAGCGACAGCACGTTGATGGAGAAGCCGAACGCGAGCAGCCCGAGACAGGCCCCGGCGAGCGCGATGGGCACCACCAGCAACGGGATCAACGTCGCGCGCAGGTTCTGCAGGAAGAGCAGGATGACGAGCGAGACCAGCACCATCGCCTCGATCAGCGTGCGCACGACCTCGTCGACCGACGTCTGCACGAACGGGGTGGTGTCGAACGGCACGGACCACACGATGTCCGACGGGAAGCTCCCCTCGAGCTCGTCCATGCGGGACTTCACCCCTTCGGCCGTCGCGAGCGCGTTGGCGCCGCTCGTCAGCTGCACGGCGACGCCCGCCATCGGGTCGCCGTCGAGGCTCGCCGACGTCGCGTAGCTCTGGGCGCCGAGCTCGACGCGCGCCACGTCGCCGAGACGGATGGCACCGCCGTCGCCGTTCGTGCGCAGGATGATGTTCTCGAACTCGTCCACCGTCGTGAAGCGCCCCGACGTCACGATGGTGGCGTTCAGGCGCGTGGCGTCGGTCGAGGGCAGCGCGCCGATCGAGCCGCCGGCGGAGTCGCTGTTCTGCGTGCGGATGGTGGCGAGCACCGCCGCCGGGGACAGCCCGTAGGCCGCGAGTCGGTCGGGGTCGAGCCACACGCGCATCGCGTACTCGGAGCCGAACACCTGGACGTCGCCCACGCCCGCGACGCGCCGCAGCTCGTCGGCGACGGTCGTGGAGGCGTAGTTCCCGAGGGCGAGCTCGCTCGTGGCTCCGGTTTCCGAGGTGAGCGCCACGATCATCAGGAACCCGCTCGACGCCTGGCGCACCTGCACGCCCTGTCGCCGCACCGATTCGGGCAGGCGCGCCTCGACGGCGCTCAGCCGGTTCTGCACCGAGGTCTGCGCGAGATCGATGTCGGTGCCCGTCTCGAAGGTGAGCGTGAGCGAGGCGGTGCCGTTGGAGAGGCTGCTCGCCGACATGTAGAGCAGGTCGTCGACGCCGTTCATCTGCTCCTCGATGATCTGCGTCACGCCGCGCTCGATCGTCACGGCGTCGGCGCCCGGGTACACCGCGCTGATGGTGAGCGACGGCGGCGCCACCTGCGGGTACTGCTCGACGGGCAGCGCGCGCAGCGCGAGCACGCCCGCCAGCACGATGCCGATGGCGATGACCCAGGCGAAGACGGGCCGGTCGATGAAGAAGCGCGCCACGCTCAGCGCTCCGCGGCCGGGGCGTCGCCGGTACCGGCGGTCGCGCCCCCTTCGGCGGGCTCCAGGCGCGCGAGGCGCACGGGCGCGCCGTCGGCGAGCCGCTGCAGGTGATCGAGCACCACCTCGTCGCCGGCCTCGAGCCCCGAGCGGACGATCCAGCCGCCGTCGACCATCGGTCCGAGCTCGACGGGCCGACGCACCGCCGTGCCGTCCGCCGCGAGCATGACGGCCGCCGAGTCCGCGCCGAGCAGCACCGCGGGCTGCGGCACGACGAGCGCGTCCGGGCGCTCGCCCGCGAGCACGACGGTATCGACGAGCTGGCCGGGCAGCAGCAGCCCGTCGGGGTTCGGGAACACCGCGCGCAGCGACACCGTGCCCGTCTCCTCGTCGACGCTCTGGTCGAGGAAGTCGATGCGGCCGGTGATGCCGAGCGGCTCGCCGTCATCGCCGACAAGCTCGACGGCGACGGCGTTCGGATCAGCGAGCTCGATGTCCCCCGCCACGATCTGCGCGCGGATCGCGAGCAGGTCCGTGGCGCTCTCGGCGAGGTTCACGTACACGCGATCGGTCCGGCGCAGCGTCACCAGCAGCGTGCCTTCGGCCGCGCTGACGAGCGAGCCTTCGCGCACCTGCGCCCGGCCCGCACGGCCCGCGATCGGCGCGCGCACCTCGGCGAAGCCGAGCGCGATGCGCGCGGCCCGCAGCGCCGCCTCGGCCTGCACCACCGCGGCCTCGGTCGACTGCGCCGCCTCCAGCGAGGCGTCGTAGTCCTGCTGGCTGATCGCGTTCTGGCCGATCAGCCGCTCGGAGCGATCCGCGACGCTGCGCGCGTTGTCCGCCGCCGACCGCGCGCTCTGGAGCCGCGCCTCGGCCTGATCGGCTTCGGCCTGCACGGTGCGCGGGTCGATGCGGAACAGCACGTCTCTCTCGCGCACGTCGCTGCCCTCCTCGTACACGACCTCCTCGACGAGGCCGTCGGTACGCGCGCGCACCTCGCTGGTGCGAAAGGGCTCGACCCGGCCGATCAGCTCGACGCGGTTGGCAACCGATTGCGGCTCGACGACGAGCGTGCGCACGACGGGTGGCGGCGGCGCGAGGGGCGGCGCGGGATCGGCCTCCCCGTCGCAGCCGACGAGCAGCACGAGCGCCAACGGCGCGGCGAGACGCATCGATCGCACGACCGGTTCGATCGACATGCTGAGCGACCCTCGGAACGGGGAGTGCAGGCACACTCTCTGGCATCCGGGCGTGCAGGACGGGCGCGGGTCGTCGTAGGGACGTCCGGTGCGGCGAAGGTCTTGCACCGACGCCATCGGTGCTCGCCGCACCCACGTGATACTACCGATCCGGATCACCGGGTTGCCTTGCCATTGCGGGAAAACGCGCTCGATCGCGAGGAAGTTCGTTACATAAGGATCAGATTGCGTCGCAGCATGTCGACGCGACGGGTGAGGTATCGCGCCGTTCCCCGCCGACCTCGCGCTCCGGCAGCACGCCCACCGCCCCGGAGTTGCCGGTATCCGCGTTTCGCCAATTCATCACGTCCCCTTCGGCGTCCGCGTCCAGCGCGCGTTCGGCCGCGCGCCGGACCCGGCCCCGCCGTCGGTCACCGCGGCCTCGAGGCCGCGATGAACGGCCAGGCGTTCAAGACCACCCTCTCCGCGATCGCCGCCGTCGCGCCGGCGCTGCTGGCCTAGCAGCTCGCGTTCGTGCTGCTGGTGGCGTTCGCGGGCGTGCTGCTGGCGGTGCTGCTGCGCCACTGCGCGCTCGGGCTGGCGCGCCACACGCCGCTGGCCGTCGGCGCGGCGATCGCGGTTGTGGTCCCCGCGCTGCTCGGCACCTTCAGTCCCTTCCTCGCCGCCGAAGGCCCGCGCATCGTTGCGGAGCTCGCGAAGCTCGCACGGAGCCTGCCGGACGCGGTCGACGCCGTGCAGGAGGCGCTGTCGACGGTTGAAGAAGCGTTCCCACGCATCCACGCTAGCGGCGAACTCCGGATTGAGGCGCGCGGTGGGCCCGAACGGGGCGCCCACGTCCAGCTAGCGGTACAGCACGTAATGCTCCTCCGCGGTCAGCGCTGGCAGGCCATAGGGCCCCCTCCTCGGGGCGCATCGCCGCGTAGGCGTCAAATTCCCTCGGCGTCGGACACGGGTTCGCACGATCTAAGCCTATAAGCCTACGGAGAACGCGTCGGGCAGCGGCCCGCTTTCGGGCATGGGATGGCGCTCCTTGAGCTCCAGGTAGCGGCGCAGCAGCCCCGGCGCGACGCCGTCCCCGCGCTCCTCGTCCAGCACGGGGAAGAACCCCGGTCGCGCCAGCCCGCGGTGTCGCTCGCGTCGACGAACAGCCGCGTGGGATCCGCTGCGACGAGCCGGGTGGACTGACACACGCGCGCCTTGGCGGCGCCGCGATCGATGCCTTCGGGCGCGGTGGCCTTGAGCGGACACGGCGCGTCGTAGCCGGCGTGGCAGGCCACGCATTGCGCGTCGAGAACGGGCTTGACGTGCGCCTGGAAACCGATATCGGCCGAGCCGGCCCGCGCGGTGGTCGTGACGGGAACGAAGGCGGCCTCGTTCCAGGCACTCGCGACGGCGCACGCCGCGAGCGCGGCCGCGACCACCGCGAGCGTCGCACCAACGGGCAGCCGGGTCCGAGGCCGGTCGATGCGTCGCCGGTGCCCCTCGTCCCCGCGGCTCAATGCAGGTTCACCCGCAGCCACGCGCGCCCGGACAGCGCGCAACCGCGATGTCTACGCACGAACGCGTCGGCGAGCCACGCGGCCTACTGGGTCGCGCTGTGCGCGCGCTGCGGGACAGCGGCGCCCCACCGATGACGATGCGGGCATGTCGGCGGGCGGCGGAGCGATCGGATGCCGAAGAGTTAATGCAAGGACGATGTCCTCATACCCGGTGCGCGGACAGTCGACATCCTGGAACGCATCGATCCGTCCGCGAAACGATCCGGCCTCGACTCGCCTGTCAGGCTTGCATCATCGCGAACCAGAGGACCACGGCGATGAACTCCGACACGATGAAAGGCAACTGGAAGCAGCTCAAGGGCAAGGCCAAGGCCAAGTGGGGCGAGATCACCGACGACGAGCTCGACCGGATCGACGGGGACCGCGAGCTGCTCGAGGGCAAGATCCAGGAGAAGTACGGCAGGACGAAGGAAGAGGCCAGGCGCGAAGTGGATCAAGAGAGCGCGAACTGGGATTGATCTCGGCGCGTCGCGAGGCGCCCCCTCCTTCAACGCACGGCCGCCCCGCTCCGGGCGTCCCGACGCAACCACCGACGGAAGAGCACGCATGAATCGATCGATCTGCACGACGGCGACCGCAAGCGCGCTGGCCTTTGCGCTGGTACTCGGTGCCGGCGCCTGCTCGCCCACCCCCACGCGCGAGAGCGCGGGCGAGTACGCGGACGCCACCGTGCTGACCACCAAGGTCAAGGCCACGCTCGCCAGGGACGAGGGCTTCGGCAGCCTCGTGGACGTGCAGGTCGAGACCTTCCGCGACACCGTGCAGCTGAGCGGCTTCGTCGACAGCGAGGCGGATCGTCAGCTCGCCGAGCAGGTCGCGCGCAACGTGAACGGCGTGAGCAGCGTGCAGAACTCGATCGCGCTCAAACCGCAGAGCTGATCGGTCGAGCACTCGAGGAGCAAGACGAATGCGTATCCAGGAACTGCGCCCGCTTCCGCTGGTCCTCGTCGTGAGCACCGCGATCGCGCTCGGCGCCTGCAGCTCGAACGATGATGAAGATGACGGCGTCCTCGCTCCGGACGACCCCGCTGAAGAGGTCGACGACAACAGCGGCGGCGGCGCGGTGCCGGATCCCGGGACGGACACGGACACGGATACCGATACGGACACGGACACGGACACGGACACGGACACGGACACGGACACGGACACGGACACGGACACGGACACGGACACGGACACGGACACGGACACGGACACCGATACCGACACGGACGGAAGCGCCGCGGTGCGCGACGCGACGTTGTTCGGACTCGTTCGCCTGCGCCAGCCCGACGGACCCGGCAACGGCGACGACGGGGCGACGGCGATGCCTTCGGCTCGTTCGTGCGTTTCGGCAGCGCGCTGCCCGCCGACACACTGCTCGAGGAGTTCCTGCCCGAGGCCGACACCTGCACCGTGGAGAGCGACGACGACGACTCGGACGACGACGACCTGTTCCCGAACGCCACCGGCCGCCCGTTCAACTTCGTGAGCGCGGGCAACGCGCTGACGTTCACGAGCCCCGCGGGCACGTTCCTGACGCTGCCGCTGGTCGAGGAGCGCGGGTTCGCCGGCTACCGCCCCGAGTCCCGTTCCCTGCCCGCGCCGTTTCGGTCGAACCTGACGCTGGGCATCGGCGGCAAGGTGTTCTCGGCCTTCGACTCCGTGCCGGTGGTGGACGTCGAGCCGCTCAACGTTCTCGAGCCCGCGGGCGACGACGGCATCGCCGCGACCACCACGTTCCGCTGGGAGGCCGCCGCGTCCGGCGGAGCGCGTGTCGAGATCGACTCGACTTCGACGACGTCGACGACGGCGACGATCTGGAGATCAGGTGCTCCGCCACCGACGACGGCGAGTTCGCGCTGCCCGGGGCCGTGCTGGATCGCGTCCCCGCGGGCGCTGCCGGGGAGCTCGACATGGATCGGGTCGGCAACACGGTGCGCGGCCAGGACGACGCGCTTCTCGTCGTGAGGAACGAGGCCGCCGGCGGCAGATAGTCCCGCGATGGCGGGATGGTCGTCCGCCTCGACAGCCCGCGTGCGTCGCCCCGATCCAGCCGTCGGGGCATGACGCGCGCGGTTTTCGGCAACGGGCAGCACGCTGCCTCCAGGGCATTCGAACCGGCATGAAGCGAGACGCGAATCCAAAGGACTCGAAGCGCGGGCGAAAGACCCTCGTGGTCGGTCGACGAGCACCTGCGCACGAACGTCCCCGAGGTGCTGGTCGCGGGCGACGCGAACGGGGTCAGCATGCTGGTGCAGAGCGCCATTCACCAGGCGAGGGTCGCGGCCCGGAACGCGGCCGCGGACACGGACGAGGCCTACCACCCGCGGGCGATCGCGACGGGCAGCTTCACGGAACCCGAGTACGGCTCGGTGGGATTGACCGAGTCCGAGGCACGTGAAGGACATGACTGCCTCGTCGAGGTCGTCGACTACACCGCCCTGCCGCGCGCGGTGATGGACGGCCGCACCGACGGCTTCTGCAAGATCATCGTCGATGCGAGGACGCAGAAGCTGCTGGGTGCCCACGTGCTCGGCTCCTACTCGGCCGAGGTGATCCAGGTCGCGGCCACCTGCATGGCCGCCGGCATGACGGTCCGCGACATCGCGGCGCTGGAGCTGGCCTTCCCCACGTTCACCGAAGCCCTCGGCATGGCCGCCCAGCGCATGAGCCGGACGCTGCGGCTCGATCACGTGCAGATCCGATAGCGGATCGGCCAGCCCCGGCGCGATCGCCCCCCAAAACCGACATCATCCTGAAAAGAGCGCAGACATGGACACGAAGAATCTGTTCGACCTGACGGGCAAGACCGCCATCGTGACGGGCGGGGCCAACGGCATCGGCAAGGCGAGCTGCGAGATGCTGGCGGCGTTCGGCGCGAAGGTCGTGGTCTCGGACTACAACCTGAAGGACGCCGAAAGGACGTCCGGGCAGATCAACGACGGTGGCGGCGAGACCATCGCCATCGACTGCGACGTGACCGACGACGACGCGCTGGTCGGGCTCGTGGACAAGACGGTCGAGAAGTTCGGCAGCATCGAGATCCTCGTCAACAACGTCGGAGGCGGTGGGGCCGGCAAGGAGAGCCCGCACGACATCGAGGTGTCGCAGTTCGCCAAGGTCTTCGAGATGAACGTCTTCAGCATGTGGCGCCTGTGCCAGCTCGTGGCGCCGCACATGAAGAAGGCCGGGTACGGCAGCATGATCAACATGTCCTCGATGGCCTCGATCAACAAGAGCTCGGCGATCAGCGCCTACGCCTCGTCGAAGGCGGCCATCAACCACATGACCCGGACCCTGGCCTTCGACTACGGCCCCGACGATATCCGCGTCAACGCGATCGGGCCCGGCGCCACCCGCACGCACGCGCTGTCGACGGTACTGACTCCGGAGCTGGAGGAGCGGATGTTGAAGCACACGCCCATCCACCGGTTGGGCGAGTCCGAGGACATCGCCGGCGCGGTGCTCTACTTCGCCGCCCCCATCTCGAGCTGGACGAGCGGACAGGTCATCTTCGTCAACGGTGGGGGCGAGCAGACCCTGGATATGTAGGAGACGAGCCACGACTACGCCGACCCCGGCTCGGACGTCTGGGACTACGCGGCCGCCGTCAGCGGGATGTCGAAGTCCGGCGACGACGATTGCTCGGACGGCATCTACGCCTTCGTGCAAAGGCTCGACAAGGACCCCGACCGCAACCACGGCGAGGCCTTCACCTATCTCACGCCCAACGCGGACCTGGTGGGCTGGCTGGTGGTCCGCACCACCGACACGTCGCTCTTCGTTAACGTCGCCGAGCGTATCTGGGCACCCATCGGCGCCGAGCGCGATGCGCTCTACGTCGTCAATGCCATCGGCACGCCCCGGGCGGGCGACGGGTTCAGCGGCATGCTGCGCGACATGGCGCGTTGGGGCCGGCTGAGCTCGACGAAGGCAGGGGCGGCGATTCCCAGGTCATTCCGGCGGCGGCCATCGAGAGCATCGCCGGCGGCGGCAGCCACGCCGCCTTCCGGAAGTCCGATCATCCCGGCCTCGTGGGCTGGAGCTATCGCGGGTTGGTGTGGAACACTGAGAACAATCACGGAGCCTACGCCGCCCGAGGCGTGTACGGGCAGACCGTCTACGTGGACCCTGTGGCCGAGATGGTCATCGCCCGCTTCGCCTCGTATCCGGAGGTTGCCAACGCGGCGAACGATCCCACGTTCCTACCCGCCTACTCGGCCATAGCCGTATACCTGATGGCGTCGGGAGACGGATCCGGCGACGGGTCGAGCAACACGTCGAGCGACTGAGCGCTCCGGTCGCCCGTCGCACGACCGCGCTCGGCGCGACCGCGACGGACGACCCGACCGCGCCCGGCCAGGCGTCGGGCGAGACGCATCGTCCGCGTCCCGAGCGGTGCCGCGTCGCTGGCCGCCCGGGCGGTCACCTTCGTGCTGCCGCTGTTGGTAGCCGTATCCCGATCGGCGACGACGTGCCGTCGCGCGACCGGGGCGCGATCAGCGATTCTCCAGCCGGCTGTAGTCGAGCTGGCCGAAGGCCGTCGGGTCGCGCTCGCGCAGCGCACCGTGCAGCTCGTCGCTGTAGGCCCAGAAGTCCGGGTCGGTGCGGCGGATGCCGTGCTCGTCCATCAGCCGCGCGTAGTCCGCCTCGTCCCCCAGCGCCAGCACCGCGTCCACGAACGCGGGCAGCTCGGCCTCGGTGAGCCGCACCAGCGCGTTCGGGTAGGCGGCGCGCACGCCGGGCACCACCGTCACCGTGTTCTCGTCCGGCGCGAGATACTTCGCCTCGTTGAACACCGAGCTCAGGTTACGGTGCGCGTCGTTCCTGAACAGCGAGGCCCAGCGCAGCGCGCCGTCGTCGCCCTCGATGCGCAGCAGCGTGAACTGGGCCAGCAGCGTCGTGGGCGAGCCGGCGAAGTCTTCCAGTCGGGCGAGTTCCGCGTCGGGCGACGAGCCCGGGGGCCGTACCGGCGCCAGGCGCTCGGCGAGCCTGCCGTACAGCTCGCCCAGCGGATCGTCGGTGCGGTAGTCGATGCCGCGCAGCGGCAGCGCGTCGAGCTCGGGGTTGGCCATGTAGTCGAGCGCGCGTCGCGGCGCGTCCCGGTACCAGCGCTCCCGCACGGCCTCGCGCGTCGCGGGCGGTACGAAGCCCAGCAGGTTCTTCTCCCCCTGCATGCGCAGGAAATCCATGTGCAGCCGCGAGGTGAGCTGGTGGCCGAGCGTGCCGAAGACGTCGTAGTCGGCCACCAGCAGGTAGTGGATGCGCTCGAGCAGCGGGTAGTCGATGACCCAGGCCGTGTCGGGCGGGTCCGCCCCGAGCAGTCCCGGCTCCACGCTCGCGTTGTCGCGGTGGCGGAACACGGTGAGGGCCGCGTTGGCGTTGACGCCCTCCCCGTCCCAGATCAGGTCGAGCGACAGGTCGTTGTCGCCGAACCAGCGCGCGAGCGCCGCGTCGCGCGCCCCGTGGTGGCGCCGCTCCTTCGCCTCGTAGCGGCCCCAGTGCAGCACCGGGGTCAGCCCGTTGCTCGAGTCCTGGCGGTTGGCGAGATCCAGCTCGTGGCTGACGGACGGCAGGTAAGCTTCCGTGGCCCGGCTCAGGTCCGAGTCGGGGGCCAGGAACACCACCCAGAAGCGGTCGCGGATGACGCTGACGGCAATCTGTCCGCGGCACACGCTGCCGCGGATGTAGTTGGCGATCGTGAAGCGCGCCTCGTCGAGCATGAAGCGGTAGCGCGCCTCCATCGGCAGTGCCTCGAACGCGACGAACGGGTTGGCGCTGCCGGCGGGCGGGTAGTCCGGCAACGACTCGATCTCGTCGCGCCCGTCGAAGAACAGGGCTTCGAGGCGCGCCAGACGCGCCGCATCCAGCGCGTACGGGTTGTGGGTCTTCAGCACCGGCGTCTCGCGCTCGGGCACGAGGCGGTAGTACAAAGTCCCGACGCCCGGATCGTCGAACGGGCGGCGCGAGGCGACGAGCGCCACGGGCTCGCCCGGCGGACTGGTCGAGCGCACCAGGCGGAAGAACGCATCGCTCGCCACGTCCGGGAAGAACAGCTGCGCCTGGAAGAGGTGCTCGTAGAGGTAGCGCGCCGTCAGCCTGCCCCGGTTCGTCGATCGGTTGAAGAACCGCTCCCAGGTCTCGATGTCGCCCCAGAAGCGCCGCTCCGGAAACGCGCTGGAGCGGTACGGCGCGCCCGCGTCCAGCCACGAGATCAGCGTGGCGCGCTCGGCCTCAGCGAGCGCGGGCAGCCCGTAGGGCATGCCGGCCTCGGGGTGGCGCCGCGCGTAGGCATCGAACTCGCCGAGCGTGGGGCACTCGTCGGTGCGTGCGGGCGCGAACGTGTACGCGGGCGACAGGGTGCCGGAGGTCGGCGGGGGATGGCGCTCCTTTAGATCGAGGTAGCGCCGGAGGAGACCGGCCTCCACCGCGTCGTCCCGGACCTCGCCCAGCACCGGGAAGAAGCCCTTCGCGCGCCAGCCCGGCACGGTGCCCGCGTCGACGAACAGGCGCGTCGGGTCGGCGGGCGTCAGGCGCGTCGAGTGGTACACCGCCGCCTTGCTCGCCCCGCGCTCGAGGCCCTCGGGCGCGGTCGCCTTCAACTGGCAGGGCGCGTCGTAGCAGGCGTGGCAGGCCACGCAGCGCGACGCCAGGATCGGTCGGACGTCGGCGTCGTAGTCGATGCCGGCGGCCGCCCCGGCGACGCCGCCGCGAGCGCCGCCCGCCACCGGCACGATCGCCGCGTCCGGAACGAGCCGCGCGGCGCCGCAGGCGGCGAGCGTGACGAGAAGGAACGCCGCCGCGGCGAGAGGGCGACGCCGCCCGATTCGCCGTCCCGGACCCATCCGCCGTCGGGTCGCCTCGAACGTCATCGGTCATCCTCGCGGGGGGCCGTCGCGGCGGCGTCCCGTCGAATCGGTCGCGGCACGCGGAACCACGCGACGTACAGCGCCGGCAGGAACAGCAGCGTCAGCACGGTCCCCGCCACGATGCCGCCCATCATCGCGTAGGCCATCGGCGCCCAGAACACGTCGCGCGAGATCGGTATCAATGCAAGGGTGGCAGCCGCCGCGGTGAGAAGGATCGGGCGCATGCGGTGCTCGGTCGCCTCGGTGACCGCGCGCCAGGGCTCGATACCGGCGCCGCGCAGGTTCTCGATCTGCACGATCAGGATCACCGAGTTCCGGATCAGTATCCCGACGAGCGCCAGCACGCCCAGGATCGCCACGAAGCCCATCGGCACGCCGGTCGGCAGCAGCACCGCCACGACCCCGACGAGCGCGAACGGGGCGATCGAGAACACCAGCAGCAAGCGCTGGAAGCTCTGCAGCTGGATCATCAGGATCGTCGCCATGACCAGCAGCATCAGCGGCACCGCGGCCACGATCGGGCCCTGCGACTCGCCGCTGCTCTCGGCCACGCCGCCGACCTCGACGTCCATGCCGCCGGGCAGGCCCGCCTCGAAGGCGGCGACGGCGGGCGCGAGCCGTGCGGTGACGGTCGCGGGCTGCACGCCGGCGGCGAGCTCGGACTGCACGGTGATCGTCGGCACGCGCGAGCGACGCCACACGACGGGCTGCTCGAGCTCGTGGGACAGCGTCGCGACCGAGCGCAGCGGCACGGCGCGCCCGCTCGCGCCGTGCACCTCGATGCGTCCGAGCGAGTCGAGCGACTCGCGCTCCCCGGCCTCCACGCGCGCGACGACGTCGACGAGGTAGACGCCGTCGCGCACCTGCGCATCGGTGATCGGTTAACGAGCCCACTGCTTGCCCTGATCGACCCGCTCCAGCAGCGATAGCCGCTTCACGTTCGGATCCGGTGCCTCGTGAAGCAGTATCGTCTCGAGCCGTTCGCCAAGCGCGGCCGCCAACCTTGTCGGCAGCAACACCACTTCCAGCACGCTCGTGCCCAGCGTCGCCAGCAACGCCGACCAGCGCTCCTCGCGCACCCGACGCCGATCCTCACCCAGCTGCCGGCGCACCGCCTCGAGAAGTCGCCGGCTCGCCAACAGGCCGATCACGCTCGACAGGATCAGCGCCTCGACCGCCGCGCTCTTCCGGCTCGGCAGCTCCTCGAGCTCGTAGCGGCTCTTGAGCTCGCGGAAGATCAGCTCCACTTGCCACCTACACGCATAGGCCTGAGCGACATCGGCCACCGTCATCTGCTCGGTACCGATGTTCGTCAGGTAGAACCAATACAGTCCGTCGCCCGGATCTCGAAGTCCGACCAGACGAAGCCGACGGCGTGCCCGACGGCGCTTTCCCGCATAGACCCGGCGCTGGAACTCGACCTCGACCTCCACGTCCAGCTCCTCGCGCTTGAGCCGACCGGCCACCTCGTCGAGCTTTCGCCCCTCGAGCGCGACGGCCCGGCCGCGGTGACGCCGGTGAACGGCCACGATCTTCGGGTTCGCGCAACCGGATAGCCGCGAGACGAAGTGGCCGCCGTTGCGATCGATGCAGTCGAACATCTGGTAGCGGAAGTAGCCAAGATCGAACAGCAGAAGCTTGCCGCGTACCCAAGGCCCGATGATCAGGGCCTTGTGATCCTTGACCCGCTCGCCGGTGATCTTCACGCGCGTAGCGCCGTGGCCGCTCACGCTCATTGCCAGGTGAAGCTTCGCTGCCGCCGGCGAGCTGTTGGTACGTGTGCCCGCAAAGCGCCTGGCGAGCAGCCGATGCACCTTGATCACGCTGGCGTCGGCGGCCACGACGTCCTCGAAGCGCGCCAGCAGGGCCCGACCGGGCCGATCGCCACCGCTCGCGGCCAGCCGCTCGACGAGCACGGACAGCACGGCACGCAGGAAGCGGAGCAACGACGCATCGAAGCGGGCATGGAAGCTGGCCTGGACCAGCGGGGCGCCACTCATCCGACCGTACAGGCGCCGAAGGCTGGCGAAGGAGCGCGTCGTGCCGGCACCGAAGCCGAGTGCAAGGGTCCAGAACATCGCCACCGGATCGAGCTTGCGACGCCGTTGCACGAAGCCGGTATCCCGGGCGATGCGTTCGAGTTCGTCGCCGGGCAGCAACGTGGTCAAGGTGGTGCGGATGTCGATAGACTTGGATCGGGCCACGGTCTGGTTCGGTGGTTTGACGGGAGCTTCGCAACTCCGATCAGACCAGAGGCCGTGGCCCTCTTCAAGTGGTTGATCCAGCAGGACTTGCTGCTATCCGATCACCGATGCCGCGCCCCGTACTCTCGGCGACGCGTGGGCGCGCAACCCGAGCTTCGTCGGCCTGATCGTGCCCTCGTCGGCGGGGACGCCGCGTCGAACGACGCGTCGTTCGATGCGCCGCCGTCGTTCGACGTGCCGATCAACCCCGAGCACCCGGACGCCGGATGGATCCGGGTCGAGCGCACGACGCCGTTCGCCGTCGACGCGCGCCGGGGAGCGGAGCGCTCGTGATGACGGACATCCGGCGCCACCCCGGGGCGGACTCGGTTGCGGACGAGGACCGGGCGGCCGAGGCCGAGCTCGTGCTCCGGGACGGGACCGACGAGCGCGGCGTCGAGCTCGCGGTCGCCGAGCGCCTGTTCGCCGAGGTCCGACGCGACGAGAAGATCCGCGCGAGCCACGCCCCGGCGACGCGCCGGGCGTACGCCGCCGACTGGGTGGCGTTCCGCACCTGGTGCGACCGGATGGCGGGCGCGGGCCTGTCGTGCGCCGCGCTGCCCGCCACGGACGCGACGCTCGCGACCTGGGTCGGCGCGCTCGACCGGCTCGCGCTGTCGACGGTCAGGCGAAAGCTTTCCGCGGTGCGCCTGGCGCACGCCCGACTCGGGCATCCCCTGCCCGCGGACCTGCCGGCGACGACGGCGGCGCTGCGCGGCCACGCCCGCGAGCAAAGCGACCGCGCGCCGCGTCGCCAGACGGCCGCCACCACGTCCGTGCTCGTGCGCCTGGTCGACACGCTCGACGGCGACGAGTCCCTGCACGCGGCGAGAAACCGCGCCGTGCTGCTCGTCGGCTTCGACGCGGCGCTCCGGCGTGCCGAGATCGTGGGACTCGACCGCGAGCACCTCGTGCCCACCGAGACGGGCTACGTGCTCCGCCTGCCGCGCACGAAGGGCGCCCGCCCCGGCAAGGCCGCGCACGTGGCGCTTCGTCGCCAGCCGACGCCGCGCTACTGCCCGGTCGCGGCCCTCGACGCGTGGCTCGAGCGAGCGGCCCGTCCTCGCGGGGCGGTGTTCGTCGGCCTCGGCGCCCACCGCGCGCATGTGCCGCCCGGAGCGACGCGGTTGTCCGAGCGGGCGGTCGCACGCATCGTCCAGGGCGCCGCGAAGGCGGCGGGGCTCGACGGCCCGTTCGCCGGCCACAGCCTGAGGCGCGGCCAGATCACCGCGGCGGTCGAGGCCGGGGTCCCGCTCGACCGGATCCAGGCGCACGCCCGGCACCGGGACCTCGGCACCACGCTCGCCTACGTCGAGGCCCGCACCGCCCGGGACAACCATCCCGGGCTCGTCATCGGCGATACCGACCTCGAGCGCATCGAGGCCGACCGTCCGCCCGGTGCGCTCGGTACCGAGGACGCGTGACAGACGCTCCAATGCCGGCGCCTCAGCGTGTGGCTTTTTCCCTTTCCTCCAGTCGCCCCAGCATGAAGACCACCGGGAACAGGAAGACGAGCGCGACGAGGCAGAGGACGAGGTAGCGCGCGGCGAGCCTGAGCCCCCGGTTGTCGGCGGAGACGGTTCCCATCAGGACCGCTCCCGCGTCGACCAGGACTGGGTCAGGCTGATGGCCAGCACGACGAGGAACAGGATCACCGAGAGGGTGGACCCACCGGAGATGTCCTGCTTGCCGTAGCCCCGCTCGACGGTCTGGAAGACCAGCGTCTGCGTCGAGTCGAGCGGCCCGCCGTTCGTCATCACGTCGATCTGCGCGAAGACCGCGAAGGACTGCATCGTGATCACGATCAGAACGAGCACGGCCGTGTTCCGCAAGCCCGGCCACGTGATGTAGCGGAAGGTCTGCCACTTCGACGCGCCCTCGATCTCGGCCGCCTCGTACAGCGTGGGCGATACGGTCTGGAGCCCTGCGAGCCAGATCACCATGTGAAAGCCCACGGCCTGCCAGACCGACATGGCCATGATCGACGGCAGCGCGGTATCGGTCCGCCCGAGCCAGTCGATCGGCTCCCAGGCGCCGAAGCTCAGGCCGGGCGAGAAGTTCGTTCAGCAGTCCGTCCTCACCGTCGTAGATGAAGCGCCAAAGCAGCGAGACGACGACGATCGAGATCACCACCGGCATGAAGTACACGGCGCGAAAGGCGTTGACCCCCCGCAGGCGCTGGTTGACCAGCAGCGCGAGGCACAGCGCGAGGCCCGCCTGCACGGGCGCCACGACGAGCACGAACAGGATCGTGTTGAGCAGCGCGCGCAGGAAGACGACGTCGCGGGCGATCACGACCCTGACATCGTCTCCGGACTGCCAGCGGAACCACTCGCGCATGCCTCGGTATTGCGGTGTGTCCGGACTGCGGGTGACGGTGCGGACGCGCGGATACTCGATGGCGCCGCCGTCGTTCCGCACGATGGCACCGTCCGCGTCGCGCTCGGCTTCGAGCGTGATGACGCGCACGTCGAGCAAGTCGCGGTAGTTCTCCAACCCGACGAAGCGGGTGGGGTTCGGCGAGACGAGCCGCTGATCGGTGAGCGAGAGGTAGAACGCGAAGAAGAACGGCAGGATGATGAACGCCGCGATCAGCCCGAACCCGGGGATCGCGAACGCCCAGCCCGCGCGGTTCGACGTGGTCAGCTTCGATGCCATGCCTGGCCCCTTCGTGGAGAAAGGGGGCCGCGGAAGGGCCCCCCGCGGGTCACATCTCGTGACCGTAGCCCTGGTTGGCCTCTATGTCGGAATCGATCTCGTCCACGGCCGCATCGAGCGAGTCCTGCACGTCGGCGCCGTTCGCGATGTCGGCCAGCGCCTTCTCGAAGACCTTCGCCGCGACTACGTAGCCGGGCGTCACGGGACGCACGAGCGCCTGATTCTCGGAGAGCTCGAAGAACACCTCCAGCGGGCCGCCCTCGCTGTAGGTCTCGGTCATCGCCGCCGCCTCGGGGGTCGCGGGAATCAGGCCGGTGGTCTCGGCGAAGGCGGCGAGGAACTCCGGCTGCAGTGCGAACTCGATCCACGCGGTCGCCCCTTCGGGATGCTCGCAGGTGCCCGAAACGCCGAACTGCCACGACGCCGCGCCGATCACGTTGCCTGCGCCGAAGTCCGGCGCCGGCAGGAACACCACGTCCTCGACCGCC
This sequence comes from uncultured Gammaproteobacteria bacterium, assembly GCA_963833195.1. Taxonomy (GTDB): domain Bacteria; phylum Pseudomonadota; class Gammaproteobacteria; order Granulosicoccales; family Granulosicoccaceae; genus Granulosicoccus. The sequence goes on from CAWHXF010000014.1 coordinate 63,484, forward strand.
TCGAGCGTCGCGGCCGCGGCCCAGTTGCCGTTCCAGGCGAAGGCATACTTCCCGTCGTTGAAGCCCGCGTCGCGGTCGGCCGGGTCCTGGCTGGTGCCCGGCGCGTAGCCCTCCTCGAAGAGCGATTGCCACCAGGTGCCGAACTCGAGCGCGGCCTCGCCGTTCAGCACGCCCTCGGCCGAGGCGTAGGTCTCGCGGTCCACGAGATCACCGCCGAAGGACTGCAGCAGCGGCGAGAAGGCGTAGGGATACCACTCGCCGGTCCAGGCCAGACCCGGGTCGAGCGCGTACTCGTAGTCCCCGCCGTCGCGCGCCGCGTCGAGGGCTGCCATGAACTCCTCACCGGTCCAGGGCGCCTCGACCGTGGGCGTGCGCAGGTTCCAGGCGTCGAGATCGGACTGCCGCGCGAAGATCGCGACCGCCGCGTCCCACAGGCCGATCGAGTAGAGCTCGTCGTTCCACACCCCCTTGGTGCCGGGCAGGAAGTCGGCCACGCGCTCCTCCTCGAACGGCAGCGGCTGCAGGTAGCCCGACCACGCCCAGTTCGGCATCACGGGTCCGTCCACGTCGAGGATGCAGGGCAGGTCGCCGGCGAGCGCCGCGGCCGCCGCCGAGTCGTTGTAGCTTTCCTGCGGGAAGCTCTCGACCACGACCTCCCACTCGTCCTGGGAGGCGTTGAAGTCGGTGACGATCCGGTCGAGCGTCTCGGCCTCGCCGCGGTTCCCCGCCCCGTGGTACCACATGCCCACCTCGGTCTGCGCCCAGGCGCTCCCCGCCATCGTCGCCAGGGGGGGTGGCGAGGGCGGTCGCCATCAACAGTCTCTTCACGTCTGTCTCCTCATGTCTGTCTGCCTTGGGTCGGGTCCCTTGTCAGGACGGAGGCGCGGGGCACGACGCCGCCGCGCACGAGGACGGGCTCGGCGGGTGCCGACTCGCCCTCGATCATTGAACGGAGGATGTCCGCGGCCGCGGCGCCCATGGCCGCGTAGGGCAGCTCGGCCGTGGTCAGAGGCGGGTAGAGCATCTCGGAGATGACGCGGTGGTCGTCGTAGCCCGCGACGCTGACGTCCTCGGGCACCGACACGCCCATGGAGCGCAGGATCCCGTAGAGGCGCATGGCCATGCCGTCGTTACCGCACAGGATGCAGGTCGGCGGATCGGGCAGCGCAACGAGCCGGACCGCGGCGTCGCGCATCGAGCCCTCGCCCCCTTCGGCGTCCGGGGCCACGAGAGCGGGGTCGTCGGCGATGCCGGCCTCGGCGAGCGCCCGCCGGTGCCCGCGCAGCCGCAGATCGGTGGCCCGGAGAGACGGGGTCAGCGTTAGGTAGGCGATGCGGCGGTGCCCCCGCGCCGTCGCCCAAGCGGTCAGCCCGGCCTGCCCCGCCTCGTCGTCGGGCACGACCGAGGGGACGCCGAGACAGAAGCCGTTCGCCAGGACGAGCCGCTCGGAGAGCGCGACGTCCGGTACCTCCACGCACTGGTGGTGGTCGGCCACGTGGATCAGCCCCTCGACCCGGTGCTCGGCGAAGGTCGCCATCAGGTGCGGCACCCGCTCCTCGCGCCCACCCGTGTCGGCGGTTATCAGCGTGAAGCGCGTTCCGTCGAAGGCGCGCTGCGCGGCCTGGACGATGAGGCGCGCGGGCAGTCCCCCCGGCGTCGCGCGCTCCGGCGCCCCGGAAAGCGCACCGGTGATGACCCCGATCAGTCCGCTCCTGCGGGAGCGCATGGACCGGGCTGCCGACGAGGGCACGTAGCCGAGGACGTCCATGGCCAAGCGCACCGCCTCGCGCGTCTCGACGCGCACCGGGGCGTCGCCGTTCAGCACGCGGCTGACCGTCTTCGGCGAGACCCGTGCGGTGCGTGCGACATCGTAGATCGTCGGCATCGATCCTCCCCGGCCGGTAGCCCTGTACCGTGCGTGCGATACCACGATGACACCGATGTCATTCGGCTGTCAACGTCATTGGGCGAACGGCAGGAAGGCGACCGTTCCGCCGCGTTGTCGATGCGTAGTCAGACACGCCCTCATAGCCCGCCGCGACGCGCACGCTCGACCGGCGGCCACGTCGGTGACTGCCGCCCGTTCGCCCGAGCGCGGGTGTCCGGCCGTCGCGCGACTGCGTTGAGAGTCCGGCTCGAGTAGGCCCTGGTCGTCGCATCGGGGAAGAGTTCATTGGCGATGTCGATCGGCCAGGCGCCGGGAGGCGTTGATGCGCTACGTCGATGGCGGGTTGATCGAGACCGACGACGACGCGGCCGAGCGCGAGATCCGACCGATGGTTCTCGGTCGACACTGCCTGTTCGCGGGCTCGGATGCAGGCGGCGAGCGCACGACGATGCGGTACAGGTTGCTGAACACGGCAAAGCTGAACGAGCTCCACCCGGAAGGCCGCCCGCGCGACGTACTCGCACGGATCGTCGGTCACCCGGTGAACCAGATCGGGGAGCCATTGCCGTGGCGATCGGTGGAGGCGACCGAGCCGGTCAGCAGCCAGATCTCTCGTCCGTCGATCGGGGTGCTGGCCGTACGCCCATGCTCGGTGCGATCAAGATCGATGCAGCATGTCGCGCTGCTCAAACGCTCCGACAGATCTCTGCCACACGTGTTGGCCGCGCCGCAAGTGTGTCACAGGGCGTTCGGGGGAGCCGGTTCACCGTAGCGGGGGCAAGCTCGGCACCAGTGTGTTGCCGTAAATAGCTAGGGTGGCGTGCTTGTATTATTTAACACAATGGTTCTAGGGCGCATTTCATGACACACACATGACGTGTCATGTCACGTCAGCTGCGCAGAGATACGGGTTAGAGAATACAGTGGTGTCCCAGAACGATGTGCCGCTGCACTTTGTGATGCGTTCACTTTCGATTGCCCTCCCGGCTGACGAGCGCTTGTCGTGCCCGCATGGGGGTCAGGGCGCCTTCCCGGTCGACCTCCCCAACACCAGCCGCGGCGCGAGCTCGATGCGTACCGGCTCGTCCCCTTGCTCCACAAGGCCCTCCAATCGATCGATCAACCGATCGGTCGCCGCCCTCGCCATCGCTTCGAGCGGCTGAGCGACGTGGGTGAGCGCGGGTTCGATCAGCGCACCCCAGGGCAGCGAGTCGATGCCCGCGAGCGAGACGTCCTCGGGGCAACGCAGCCCGAGGTGGCGGATCGCGCGCAGCGCCCCGAGTGCGCTGACGTTGTTCGCGGCGACGACAGCGCTCGGCCGATCGGGTCCGCGCAGGAGCTCCAGGCAGCCCTCGAACGAGGCGGCCTCGAGAAACTGCCCATCCACGATCATCGAGTCGGGCAGCGCTAGCCCCGCGGTCCGGAGCGCGTCGCGGACCCCATCCAGCCGAGCCTCGGCGGTCCACAACCCGTGCCGACCGGCCACGTGCGCGATGCGCCGGTGGCCGAGCCCGACGAGGTGCTCGACCAGCAGACGCGCGGCCTTGGTGTTGTCGAGCCCGACGTGATCGCGCACCGGCCCGTGGGCGCGCTGGTCCAGGAAGACGATGTCGAGGCGCATGCGCGCGAGCGCCTCGCCGTGCGCGGCGAGATCGCTCGCCGGAACCAGCAGCGCTCCTCGGATGCGCATCGCGGCGAAGCGCTCGAGCAGCCGCATCTCGCGCTCCACGTCCTCGTCGCTGGTGCCCACCAGCAACAGGTGACCCCGTTCCAGCGCACGCGCCTGCACGGCCGCCTGGATCGCCCCGGTGTGGGGGTTTCGCATCTCGCTCGTCACGAGCCCGATCAGGTCGCTCCGGCCCGTGGCCAGGCTCTTGGCCAGCGCATTCGGCGCGTAGCCGATCTCGGCGGCGACGGCCGCGACGCGCTCACGGGTGGCGAGCGCGACCCGACCGGGGTCGCTGAACGCAAGCGAAGCGGTCGACTTGGCGACCCCCGCTTGGCGGGCAACCTCCAGCAGCGTTGGATGAGCGTTTGTCGTCATGAGGGTCCGGGGAAGGCGTCAGGTTCGCTCCGACCAGTGCCGGTACGTTCGAGTCTCCCCGTCGCTCGCGAAATACGGGGATACCTGCCCATGATGCATCGTCACGAAAGATGTGCGAAGCTGGAGTCGAACCGGTTCGATTCGTTCGGACGAACCCTTCGCCGGTCCTGACACTAGCCACGGAGAACGCCTCCACCATGAAGCCGACGCACCGAATCGCGGCTCTCGCCGCCCTTACCTCGTCGTTGTGCGCCCTCGCCGGCACCGCCGCGGCCGAGGACGTGCAGGTCAAGTTCTGGTCCCTGAAGAACCCCGGCTTCGCCGAGTTCGTCGAGCTAGCCAAGGCGTCCTTTGCCGAGAAGCATCCCGATGTCGCGATCGTGTTCGAGGACTTCCCGAACGAGGCCTACAAGACCGCGATCCAGGTCGCGTTGACGGGATCCGACGGCCCGGACGCGTTCTACAACTGGGTCGGCGAAGACTCCGCCCGGTTCGTGCGCGACGGGCTCGCTCTCGACATCAGCGACTACGGCAAGGAGGCTGACGGGTTCCAGAGCGTGCTGAGCGACGGCTGGCTGTCGGCGATGACCTACGACGACAAGCTATACGGCGTGCCCGTCGAGGCGGTGTCGAAGTTCTTCTACTACTCGGTGCCCTACTTCGAGAAGCACGACCTCGAGGTGCCAACGAGCTTCGACGGGGTGATCGAGACCTGCAAGGCGATCCGAGGAATCGACCCCGACACCGTGCCTCTCCCTCTCGGCAACTCCGAGCGTTGGAAGGTCAACCACTACATCACGATGCTCAACGAGCGCGTGCTGGGCCACGAGCAGACGACCGACGACTACGACCTGTCGGCCGCCGACGACGAGCTGTTCGCCGACCCGGGCTTCGTGACCGCCTGGGAGAAGCTCTTGCAGATGCAGGCGGCCGGCTGCTTCCAGGACGCGCCGAACGCGACCAGCCCCGAGATCTCGCGCGCGATGTTCTCGGCCGGCGCCTCGCCGATGATCTACTGCGGCTCGTGGTGCGCCGGCATCTTCGACGGCGACGGATTCACCGATTACGGCATGTTCCGCATGCCCGCGATGGCCGACGGCACCGGGGACGCGAGCACGAACTTCGTGCTCGTCCAGGGCTATCAGGTTTCGGCGAAGACCGAGCACCCCGAAGAAACGGTCGCCTGGCTGAGCCACCTCGTCTCCGCCGAGACAGCGCTCGCGTTCGCCGAGACCCAGCAGCGTCTGCCCTCGAACCCCGAGCTCCTCGAGTCCTCCGACAGCTTCAGCGGCCAGTTCAAGTGGATCGCCGCGGACGTCAGCTCGGTCTCGGCCCCGATCAATGTGCTCGACGTGCTGCTCGAGAACAGCGTCTCGGAAGCCTACCTCGACGCAGGCGTCGAGATCCTGAACGGCACGATGACCCCAGACGAGGCGATGGCCAAGATCCGCGACACCGCGCTCGAGGCAAAGGCGAAGCTCTGAGGACCGTCCGACCGAGCGGGGCAACGAGGAACGCGACGCGATGAGCGCGACGGGCGGAACGATCGCGAGCGCGGCGCGCGGGGCACGCCCGTCGACGGGGCGCGCGGCCTACGCGCTGATGCTTGCCCCGGCGCTGCTCCTGCTCGCGGTGTTCGTGTTCGTGCCGGTGCTGCTCGTGCTCTACGGCTCGTTCTTCGAGTTCGGGCTGACGAGCACCGAGTGGAGCTTCGTCGGGCTCGCGAACTACGCCCGCGCGTTCGCGGACCCCGTGTTCTGGACGGCGCTGAAGAACAACCTGTTCATCGTCGTCGGCTCGATCGTGCTGCACGTCGGCGTCGGCACGCTGCTGGCCGCCGCGCTCGATCGCGGCATCACGGTCGGCGGCACGCTGATGCGCACCATTATCTTCGCACCGATGGTCGTCTCCTCGGTCGCGGTCGGCATCGTGTGGCTGATCGTGCTCGATCCGAACGTCGGGCCGATGAACGCACTGGTCAAGGCCGTCGGGCTCGACCCGCCGCGGCTCGGCTGGCTGGGGGATCCCGCGATCTCGATCTGGGTCGTGCTCGGCATCGCGACCTGGCAGTACACCGGCTTCATGATGGTGCTCATCCTGGCAGGGCTTCAGGGCGTGCCGAAGGAGGTTTACCAGGCCGCCGCGCTCGACGGCGCCACTGGGCTGCGCGCGTTCTGGCACATCACCCTGCCCTCGATCCGGAACGTGCTGATCGTGGCGGTGCTGATCACGACCATCGGCGGCATCAAGGTGTTCGACCTGATCTATGTGACGACCCGCGGCGGGCCCGCGAACGCCACGCAGGTGCTCGGCACCTACATCTACCAGCAGGGTTTCACGCTCGGCAACATGGGCTACGCGGACACGATCTCGGTGTTCCTGCTGACCATCGCGGTCGCGCTCGGTGCGCTGCAGCTCAAGGTCTCGAGACGCGCCTGATGCTCGAGGCCCGACGCTTTCGCGCGACGAGCCTCGTGCTGTACGGCTTCGTCGGGCTGTGGAGCCTGGTCGTGCTGCTGCCCATCGCCTACATGCTGATGGCGGCCTTCAAGACGCGCTCGGAGATGTTCATGCAGCCGCTCGCGCTGCCCTCGAGTTTGTCGCTCGACAGCTTCGAGCGGGCCTGGGGGGTCGGTGTCGGGACCTTCGTCGGCAACTCCCTGTTCGTGACGTTCCTGTCGGTGGTCGTGATCGTGGCGCTAAGTGGCTTGGCGGCCTATGCGCTCGTGCGGCTGGAGGGCACGTTGGCGCGGGTGCTGTACCTGGCGATCGTCGCGGGCTTCGCAATCCCGGTACAGGCCGTGCTCGTGCCTGTGTTCCAGACGATGGCCTCGGCAGGGCTGCTGAACTCGCGCCTCGCGCTCGTGCTGCCCTACACCGCCTACGGCATCCCGTTCACGGTGATCCTCTTCTACGCGTTCTTCCTCGACTTTCCGAAGGAACTGGAAGAGGCGGCGCGGCTCGACGGCTGCGGCCGGTTCGCGACGTTCACGCGCGTGATCCTGCCCCTATCGGGCCCGGCCATCGCCAGCGCCGCGATCTTCCAGTCGGTGTTCATCTGGAACGAGTTCATCCTGGCGCTGCTGATCCTGACCCGACCCGCCTCGAAGACGCTGCCCGTGGGGATTCTGGAGCTGCAGGGCGAATTCACCTCCGACTGGCCGGCCGTCATGGCCGGGCTCGCCATCGCGACGCTGCCGCTGCTCGTCGTGTTCGTGCTGGCGCAGAAGTGGTTCGTCAGAAGCCTTGCGGGGCTCGGCAAGTGACTGAGAGCGGGACGACGGCACCATGAGTGAGCTGATCATCCGTGGCGTGCGCCGCGCCTATGGCAGCGTCGAGGTCCTGAAGGGGATCGATCTGGAGATCGCCGACGGCGAATTCGTCGTGCTGGTCGGACCCTCCGGGTGTGGCAAGTCGACACTGCTGCGCACCGTTGCGGGCCTGGAGCCCGTGAACGCAGGCTCCATCCACGTTGCCGGGCGCGACGTCACGGGCGAAGAGCCCTCGAAGCGCGGCGTGGCGATGGTGTTCCAGAACTACGCGCTGTACCCGCACATGGACGTCGCCGGCAACATGGGCTTCGGGCTGAAGATGGCGGGCACCCCGGCGATGCGCATCCGCGAGGCGATCGGGCGCGCCGCCGAGACCTTGGGGATCGACGCGCACCTAGCCAAGCGCCCCGTCGCGCTTTCGGGCGGGCAGAAGCAGCGCGTCGCGATCGGGCGCGCGATCACCCGCAGCCCCGAGGTGTTCCTGTTCGACGAGCCGCTGTCGAACCTCGACGCCGCACTCCGGACGCGCATGCGCGTCGAGCTCGGGCGGCTGCATAACGAGCTCAAGGCGACGATGGTCTACGTCACCCACGATCAGATCGAGGCGATGACGATGGCGGACCGCATCGTCGTGCTTTCCGAGGGGCGGGTGGAGCAGGTCGGCGAGCCGCTCGAGCTCTACCACCGGCCGATCAACCGCTTCGTCGCGGGCTTTCTCGGCTCCCCCCGCATGAACGTGATCGACGTGTCCGTCGCGCGGCGCGACGGCGCAGCCGTCGAGATCGACCACCCCGTCCTCGGCGCACTGCGCTTCGGCCTCCGCGCCGACTCGGGCGACGGGCTCGATCCCGGTGACCCGGTAGCCCTCGGCGTACGCCCCGAGGCATTCGGCGACGGCCCCGTGGAGATCGACGTCACCGCGCGCGTGGTCGAGAACCTCGGCCGCGAGACGCTGCTGTACGGCACGGCGGACGGTCTCGTCACGAGTGAGAGCGACGCGGTGGACGGGGACATCGTCGCGCAGCTACCGCGCAACGCCCGGCTGCGCGCCGGCGACCGCGCACGGCTGCATCTGGACCCTGCCGCGCTGTGCCTGTTCGACGCGCGCGGCACGACCCGCGCGTTCGCCTCCCGAGCCTGAGCCGCCCTACCCCCGTCACCGCCCCCATGCGCTACCGTCAAATTCACCTAGACTTCCACACCTCCGGCGCGATCGAGGGCGTCGGTAGTCGCTTCGACCCGGACGACTTCGCCCGCCGGTTCGAACGAGCGCGCGTGGACTCGGCGAACCTCTTCGCCAAGTGCCATCACGGCTGGTCCTACCACCCGACGACGGTGGGTCGGACGCACCCGCACCTCGACTTCGACCTGCTGCGCGCGCAGGTGGACGCGCTGCACGGCGTCGGCATCAGGACTCCGATCTACGTCTCGGCAGGCTGGGACGAGCTCTCGGCGCGCGAGAACCCGGGGTGGCGCGTCGTCGACCCCGACTTCTCGCGTCCGGTGCAGCACGGCAACGAGCTCGAGGCCGGGTGGAAGTTCCTGGATCTGTCGTCCCCGTACGCCGAGCGTCTGTACGCGCAGGTCGAGGAGGTCGTCGCCCGCTTCCCCGATCTCGACGGACTGTGGATGGACATCTGCTTCCAGCGCCCCTCGGTGAGCGAGTGGGCGAAGGCCGGCATGGAGTCCGGCGGACTCGACTGGACCGACGCCGAGCACCGCGACCGGTTCGCCGAGGACATCACAATGCGCTTCTTCGAGCGGATCACCGGCATCGCGAAGGGCGCAGGCGTGTCGGTGTTCTACAACGCGGGACACGTCCGGCGCGGGCGCATGGACGTCTTCCGCAAGTACTTCACGCACCTGGAGATCGAATCGCTGCCGACGAGCTCGTGGGGCTACGAGCACTTTCCGGTCAGCGCTCGTTACGTCGACCCGCTCGGCATGGACTGGCTCGGCATGACCGGCAAGTTCCATCACATGTGGGGCGAGGTCGGCGGCTACAAGCTGCCCGAGGCGCTGCTCTACGAGTGCGGCGCGATGCTCGCCCAGGGCGCGCGCTGCTGTATCGGCGACCACCTGCACCCGACGGGCGCGGTGGATGCGTCCACCTACGACGGTGTGCGGATCGCCTACGAGCACGTCGAGGCGTGCGAGCCTTGGGCGTGCGACTCGGTCAACCGCGCGGAGATCGCGGTACTGAGCTCGGAGGCGATGCGTCGACCGATCTTCTCCGGTATGCCGGTGCAGCACGATGTCGTCGACGATGCCACCGTGCGAGTGCTGCTCGAGGGCCGATTCACGTTCGATCTCGTCGACACCGACGCGGATCTTGCCCCGTACCGGCTGCTGATCCTGCCCGATTGCATCGACGTCGACGCGAGTTTGAAGGCGAGCATCGACGCCTACCTCGCCGGCGGCGGGCGGCTGCTCGCAACGGGCTCGAGCGGCGTCGTCGACGGGCGCTTCGCGTTCGACGCGGGCGCAACGTGGCGCGGCACCTCGAGCTTTTCGTCAGGCGACTACGCTCTGCCGGTGCCGGCGCTGCGCGCAGGCTTCGTGAACGATCCACTGTTCATGTACGGGCCCTCGGAGCTGATCGAGCTCGCCGACGGGGACAGCCTTGGCGCGGTGCACGAGCCGTACTTCAACCGCACCGGGCACCGCTTCAGCGGCCACCTGCACACCCCGAGCCGACCGGAGCCGAGCGGCTTCCACTTCGGCGCGAGCAAAGGGCCGGTGACCTGGCTCGCGCATCCGCTGTTCTCGCTGTACCACCGCGCGGGCGCGGTCGCGATGCTGCAGATCGCCGTCAAGGCGATCCGGTTCGCGCTCGGCCGCGAGCCGATGATCCACGCCGACCTGCCGACCGCCGGGCGCGCGACCCTGCGCCACCAGGACGGGCGCGACGTGCTGCACCTGCTCTACGCAACCCCGGTGCAGCGCGGCGCGCTGCGCGGCGACGCGGTACAGCCTATCCAGGACATCGTGCCGTTAAAGGACGTGACGGCGAGCATCGAGTCCGATGGCGTCACAGCCGTGCGACTGGTACCCGAAGGCAAGACGCTGGAGTTCCGGAGCGGTGCGGGCCGGGTCGAGTTCACCGTGCCCGAGGTCCGCGGGCACCGCATGGTGGAGCTCGTGCGCGGATGATCCCGGTCCCGACCCGCCCCCTGCAGCTCTCTTGCCTACCCTCGGTGACTTGATCGATGGGCCTGCGACAACGAATCCTGATCCTGTACCTGTCGAGCTCGGCGCTCGACGCACCGGTGATCGGCTGGGCCCGACACGATGGCTCGGACCGGGAGGGGGTCGCCGAGCCCGGCGACGGTGACGAGGCGCCCTACGCGCGCGGCGTCGACGCCCTGCGCGATGGCTGGCGCCTGATCCAGGCGAGCCCACTCGCGGCTCACGTGCCCGGCGCGGAGTTCACGACGGGCTACCTGAAGTACGAGTTCTTCTTCGAGAAGCTGGTGGACGGCGCGAGCGGCCAGGAGACGAGCGAATGAGCAAGCTGAGCAGTGAACGGATGGCCGAGTTCGTCGCCCGCGGGGCGATCCGGCTCGAAGCGATCGTGCCCGAGGACATCAACCGCGCGCTGCTCGACGGGCTCACCGCGGTCGACGACGCATCGCCGCGGGAGCGCACCCAACGGCTCGTGCGAGACGGGATTGTGCCGACGATCCGGCCGGGCACCAGGCTGTCCGAAGCCTACCCGCCGGGCTCGGCGATCGCGCGCATGCTCGCGGTGCCCGAGGTTGCCGGCGCAATCGACAGCCTCGTCGGTCGGAACTGCGTCGTCGATCACCACTTCCTGCACACCACGGTCCCGGGAAACACCGCGCAGCACACCCATCAGGACTCCACCATCGACCCGCGGCTCGCCTTCGACGTGCAGCTGTTCTACTTCCCCCACGACGTCGACGAGGCGATGGGCGGCACGCGCTGGGTGCCGGGCACGCACCTGCGCGTGGTCAGCGAGATGGGCATCGCGCGCTACCAGAACCTCGTCGGCCAGCAGCGCATCGCGTGTCCTGCCGGCACCGTCGTGTTCTTCCATCACGGGCTGTGGCACGGAGCCGGACCGAACCGGTCCGACCGGACGCGCCACGCACTCAAGATCCGGCTCTGCCCGACCGAGCCGCAGCGACTGCTGTGGGAGACCTCCGATCTGCCGGACGGTGCGGGCCGATCTCCCGTGTTCTGGCGCGACCCGGACGCACCGCAGGATGCCGTCGAGCGGATCCTGACGACCCCCGAACCCTGGTTCGAGCAGGACACCGGCCGGCTGGAGTACATGAACCGAATACGACTGTGGCGCTACCTCATCGGGGACGATCACTTCGATCTCGGCTACTGGATGACGCGAGTAGAAAACGAGCAGGCGACGATTCGACGCAAGGCATGACACGAGCGGTCGGACACCTCGGTGTCGCGTCAGGGTGATTCGGACATCTGGAGCATCCGGAGCCGACCGACTTGCCGTCGGCGACGGATGCGCCGCCAGCCTGCTTCGAGTTACTTGATCGCGAGGATGTCGACGTTGTGCACATTGGCGACCACGCCGTCCTCCCCGCGGCCCACGACGATCTCGGGCGCCTGTTCGTTCAGTAGCCCGGTAATCTGGCCCGCGAAGTGCGCCCTCCTACCGGCCTCGTCGGCGGCGCTGCAGCCCGGACCCGGCAAGCGCTTGTTGCACGGCCACGGCATCCGTTCCGGCGTCGCCGCCTCGGCCCGGGAGTCCAGGCAGCGTGTTCGCCGCAGCACGTTGTCGCCGATCGTCACGCGGTTCCGAAGCGGCGTGGAGGCCACTCTCGAGCGCGCGACCAGCCGGTCTGTGCGTCGTCACGCGCACGGGCTCGGTACCGAACGCCTCAAGCCGAACGAGAGCTCCACGTTCCGCAACGTTGGCTGACGCAGCATGATCGTTCGCAGCCGCTTGACAAGTCTCACGGCCTGCGCTTAATTGAAAACGTTTCCAACCCGTGGAGAGACACCGTGAACCCGTCGCAGCCGACCGTCCTTGCTACAGTTGCCTTGGCTACTATCGTGGGCGCTGCGAGCGCCTTCGGCTCGTCCGCCGCCCTTGCCGCCGGCGGCCCGACCATCGGCATGAGCTGGGCGAACTACCAGGAGGAGCGCTGGAAGATCGACGAGGCGGGACTCGCCGAACGCGTCGCCGAGCTCGACGGCGAGTTGCTGACCAGCGATGCGCGGAGCAGCAGCAGCCAGCAGGCGTCGGACATCGAGGGGTTGCTGTCGCGCGGCATCGACGTGCTGATGATCGTTGCGTGGGACAGCGAGGCAATCCTGCCCTCGGTGCAGCGCGCCGTCGACGAGGGCATCCCCGTCATCGCCTACGAGCGCCAGATCGAGCATCCCGACGTCTTCTACACCGCGTTCAACCCCGTTGAGGTCGGACGTATCCAGGCCGAGGCGATCGTGAACGCGCAGCCGACCGGGCGCTACGTGATCGTCGCCGGCAGTCCGCAGGACCAGTACGCGCACTACGTGCTCGAGGGCCAGCACGGGGTGCTCGACCCGCTGGTCGAGGCTGGCGAGATCGAGATCGTCGCCGAGCAGTGGACCGACGGCTGGCTGCCCGACAACGCGCAGCGCAACATGGAGCAGATCCTGACCGCACAGGGCGACGACGTCGACGCGGTGGTCGCCGCGAACGACGGCACGGCCGGCGGTGTCGTCGCGGCGCTGGCAGCGGTCGGGCTTGACGGCGAGGTGCCGGTCAGCGGTCAGGATGGCGATATCGCCGCGCTGAACCGCATCGCCCGAGGCACCCAGACCGTCACGGCGTGGAAGGACGCTCGCGTGCTCGGTCGCACGGGCGCCGACGTCGCGGCGCAGCTCGCCGCCGGCACCGCGTTCGGGGACGTCGAGGGCGCCGAGACCTGGGACCGCGGGCCGAAGGGCGTCGCGCAAAGCGCCGTCGTGCTGCCGCCCGTCGGCGTCACCGCGGACAACCTCGATGCGGTGCTCGACGCGGGCTGGATCTCGAAGGAGCAGCTGTGCGACGGGGTGGGCGGCGACGGCGCGCCGGCGGCCTGCCGCTGATTCTCCTTTCGCGTCAGGTCGTGGCGGCGCCCGGGTTGTCGTCGACGGTACCGGCGACGAACTGGTCCAGATCGATGATCGCGCCGGTCATCATGGCGGCGTCCGGCGAGGCGAGGAATGACACCAGCCCCGCCGGATCCTCGGGCATCAGCAGGCGGCCGAACGGCTGGGCCGCGGCGAAGTCGTGGGCCCAGCCCTCGGGCAGGCCGTGCACGCGGGTCTGCACCTCTTGTTCGGCGGGCGTCAGCGTCCAGCCGAGGTTGATCGCGAAGACGCGGACGCGCTCGCGCTTCAGCGTGTTCGCCATCCCCTTGGTCAGCGTCACGAGCGCGGCCTTGCTCGCCGCGTAGCCGAGCAGGAACGGCGGACCGCCGTGCGCGAGCATGCTCGCGACGTTGACGACGGTCGCGCCCGGCGCGCATCGCGGGCGCAGCGCCTGCACGACGAACAATGGCGCGCGGACGTTGATCGCCATCAACCGGTCGAACGTCCCGACGTCGATGTCGTCGAGCCCGCCGCGGCTCGTGATGCCGGCGGCGTTGACGAGCACGTCGATGCCGCCCTCCCCGCCCTCGCCCACCGCCTCGAGCAGCGCCGCGGTCGCGGTCTCGATGTTCACGAGGTCGAGCCGCGACGGTGCGCACGGTCACGCCGTCGCGTCGCTCGCGCAACGCGGTCGCTGCGCCCTCGAGCTTGTCGGCGTTCAGGTCGAGCACGACGAGGTCTGTCGACGCCGTCGTCGACGAGGCGCTCGGCGCACGCCAAGCCGATCCCTTGCGCAGCGCCGGTGACGACGGCCCGGGTGGGCGCGGTTCGGGTGATTGCGGGTCTGGAAGCCATCGTTCGAGATCTCGTTGTTCCCGGGGTCCCTCGTACGGTCCCCGCGTCGAATGCTCAGCCGGCGTAGCGGGGCTCGGGCAGGCCGCGCGCGCCGAGCCCGCGCACGGCGAAGGTGCCGCCGCGCAGCGGGCCGTCGCCGGGGTACTTGGGCAGCGGAGGGCGGGCCATCGATGTCACGTACAGCACGTCGAGGTCGGCGCCGCCGAACGCGACGCTCGTGACCTTGCACACCGGCATCTCGACGATGCGGTCGAGGGACCCGTCCGGCGCGAAGCGCATCAGGCGCCCGTCGAACACGAGCGCGGTCCAGAGGTACCCCTCCTCGTCGATCGTGGCGCCGTCGGGCGCACCGCCCGGTCGCACCTCCGGTTCGACGAAGGTGCGCCGATTCGACGCGTCCCCGGTGTCCGGGTCGTAGTCGTACGCGAAGATCCGGTTCCGGAACGAGTCGGCCGAGTACAACGTGCACCCGTCCGGTGAGAAGCACGTGCCGTTCGAGCAGATGATGCCGGTGTCGAGCGCACGCACGCGCCGCTCGGCGTCGAATGACCACAGCGTGCCCGTCGGCGCCGCCTCGGCGGTGTCCATCGAGCCGCATACGAAGCGGCCCTGCCGGTCGACCTTGCCGTCGTTCAGCCGGTTCGCGTCGAGTCCGGGCTCGGGATCGACGAGGTGTTCGGTCTCGTGCGTGTCAAGATCGAGGAGGTGGAAGCCGTCGGCGAGCGCCAGCAGCGGTCCTCCCTTCTCGCGCAGCGCCATCGCCCCGATGTGTCCCGGCACTTCCCAGGTGCGCAGCTCCCCGCCGCCGGCGGTGCAGCGGTGCACGCGATCCCCGAGACTGTCGACGAACCACAGTCGCTCGCACTCGACGTCCCACAGCGGCCCTTCGCCGAGCAGCGGCTTCACGTCCACGAGCACGTCGATGCGCACGTCCCGCGCGGACCGCTTCGCAGCCGCCATCAGAAGCGCACCGAGTCCTCGCCCTTCAGATGAAGCAACGATCTCGCCTCGGCGGGCGTAGCGATCTCGCAGCCGACGGCCTCGAGCATCTGCCGGGCGCGTGCCACCTGGTCGGCCGAGGACGTCGCGAGCTCGCCGGGCCCGACCCACAGGGAGTCCTCGAGCCCGACGCGCAGGTGCCCGCCCATCGCGACCGACATCGCCGCGATCCGAAGCTGCGAGGCACCCGCGCCGAGCACCGACCAGACGTGGTCCGCGCCGAACAGCCGCTCCGCGGTGCGGCGCATCATCGAGACGTCCTCGGCGTGCGCGCCGATACCGCCAAGCAGCCCGAACACCGACTGGACGAACAGCGGCGGCGTGACGAGTTCCCGGTCGAGGAAGTGCGCGAGCGAATACAGGTGGCCGATGTCGTAGCACTCGAACTCGAAGCGGGTGCCGTTGTCCGCGCAGGTGCGCAGCACGTGCTCGATGTCCTTGAACGTGTTCCTGAACACCAGGTCGCGCGAGTTCTCGAGGTGCTCGCGCTCCCACTCGCGCGCCAGATCCGGGTAGCGATCCAGCATGCCGTACAGCCCGAAGTTCATCGAGCCCATGTTCAGGGACGCAAGCTCGGGCGCGAAGTGCGCGGCGGGCGCCACGCGCTCGTCCACGGTCATGAACGGGCTGCCCCCCGTGGTGACGTTGATGACGCAGCCGGTGCGCTCGCGCAGCGCGGGCAGGATGCGTTCGAACGCCTCGACGCTCTGGTCCGGGCGTCCGGTCTCCGGATCTCGCGCGTGCACGTGCAGTACCGCCGCACCCGCCTCCGCTGCACGCACGCCCTCGGCGACGATCTCGTCGGGCGTCACGGGCAGGTGCGGCGACATCGACGGGGTGTGGATCGCTCCCGTCAGCGCGGTGGTGACGACGATCTTGCGTTTGCTGGCCATGCGTAGATACGGTACTCGTCGGTGTCGAGGGCGCGCCCGTCGTCTACGGACGGACGATCGCGGGATCGTCGGCGACCGCGGCGCGCCGGTGCGCGGCGAGCGCCATCAACCGCCGGTCGCGCCAGTCCCGACGTGCGGGCAGATCCTGTGCCGGTAGCGCCGCCCGTCGCTCGCGCTGCAGCCGCTCGGCCAGCTCGCCTTCCCAGACCACCGGCGGAC
The DNA here is from genome assembly GCA_963833195.1 of uncultured Gammaproteobacteria bacterium. Lineage (GTDB taxonomy): Bacteria > Pseudomonadota > Gammaproteobacteria > Granulosicoccales > Granulosicoccaceae > Granulosicoccus. Next base: position 79,708 of record CAWHXF010000014.1, read on the forward strand.
CGGCCGTGGCGGCGATGGAACGGTACGCACTCGCCGTAGCGTCCGACGAAGTCGCTCACGCCGCCAGGGGCGTTCAGGTCGATCGTCTCGACGGGGCCCATGAAGGACCAGCGCAGACCGAGTCCGTCCTTGAGCGCGACGTCGAGGTCGGACGCCGACACGATACCCGCGTCGATCAGCCGAAACGCCTCCTCGAGCAGCGCGCCCTGCAGGCGATTCATGACGAACCCCTCGATCTCGCGCGTCAGCACAATCGGACTCTGTCCGATCCTGCGCATCAGCGCCGCGCAGCGCGCGACGACCTCGGGGTCGGTGTCCGGCGCGGGCACGATCTCGACCGCCGGCACGAGGTGCGGTGGGTTCAGCGGGTGCGCGACGAGGCATCGGCGCCGTCCGGGCAACTCCGCGACGAAGGCCGAGGGCAGCAACGCGGACGACGAGCTCGCGATGATCGCGTCCGGCGGCGCGGCGGCATCCAGCTGCGCGAACACGCGGCGCTTCGTCTCGAGCGTCTCGGGAGCGTTCTCCTGGATGTGGACGGTTCCGTGCAGCGCCCTTCGAAGCTCCGGCTCCAGCACGATCCGGCTTCTCACCCCGGCGGCGTTCGCGCCGTCGAGCAGGTCGTTGCGATTCGAGCAGGGCGAGCTGGGCATCGAGCCGTGCCGCGGCGGAATCGAGCGCATCTGCCGCCGGGTCGTGCAGGCGCACCGCGCAGCCGCCGCGCGCGAACGCGATCGCCCACGAGGTGCCGATCATGCCGGCGCCGACGATCGCCACCGCAACGGCGCTCCTATCCGGCGCGGACGGGTTGCGGAAGTCATTCATGGTCGCGATGATTGCTGGAAACGTTTTCTTTCGTCAAGTGCCGTGAGCGGCGTCCGGGTCCTGCTGCTGCCTCTACCCACCAGCTCAGGTGGTATCTGGTGGTATCCGTCGATCTCCACCGCGCGATCCGAAGGCATCTGTCCGGTTGACACTCGGTTCTCCCCCCTCGCATACTCTCGTTCCGTAAACGTTTTCATAGAGGAGTGTGCAGATGCAGACGATCAAGGGCCCCGGCCTCTTCCTCGGCCAGTTCGCCGGCGACGAGGCGCCGTTCGACGACCTGCCGGGCATCGCGAAATGGTCGGCCGAATGCGGCTTCAAGGGCATCCAGCTGCCGACCTGGGACGCCCGCTTCATCGACATCGCGAAGGCGGCGGAGTCCGACACCTACTGCGACGAGCTCAAGGGCATCGCGAAGGAGAACGGCGTCGAGATCTGCGATTCGGCCTCCCACATCCAAGGCCAGCTGTGCGCGGTGCACCCGGCCTACGACGCCTGGATGGACGGGCTGTGTCCGCCCGAGGTGCGCGGCGACCGAAAGGCCCGCCAGGCGTGGGCGGTGCAGCAGCTGAAGTACTGCGCGCACCGCCTCGCGCCGGCTCGGCATCGACCGGCACGCGACCTTCTCGGGCGGTCTCGCCTGGCCGTTCTGCTACCCCTTCCCGCAGCGCGACGCGAACCTGATCGACGAGGCCTACGACGAGCTGGCGCGCATCTGGAAGCCGATCCTCGATCACTACGAGGACGAGGGCGTGTACCTGTGCTTCGAGATCCATCCGATGGAGGACCTCTTCGACGGGACCACCTTCGAGATGTTCCTGGAGCGCGTGAACGGCCACGGCCGCTGCATGCTGAACTACGACGCCAGCCACTTCGTCAAGCAGGGGCTGGACTACCTCGAGTTCATCGACATCTATCACGAGCGGATCAAGATGTTCCACGTCAAAGGACTCGGAGTTCAACCCGACCGGGCGTCAGGGCTTCCTGTCCGGTATGCAGCCGTGGCTCAAGCGCGCCGCGCGCGACCGCTCGCTCGGCAAGGGCCAGACCGACTTCGACGCGATGTTCGCGAAGTTCACCGAATACGACTTCGATGGCTGGGCCGTCTACGAGTGGGAGGACTGCCTCGAGCACCCTGAGGACGCGGCACCTGCGGGTGCGAAGTACATCTCCGAGCGCATCATCCGTGTGACCGACAAGACCTTCGACGACTTCGCGGGCCAGAAGGACGCGTCGAGCTCGGCGCGCTCGATCCTCGGGCTGGAGTAAGGCGATGGCGATCGAATCCTTCGGCACCGAGCGCTCGGCCCGGCGCCTGCGGCTCGGGATGGTCGGCGGCGGACGCGGCGCGTTCATCGGGGCGGTGCACCGCATGGCCTCGCGGCTCGACGACAAGTACGAGCTCGTCGCCGGCGCCCTGTCCTCGACCGAGGAGAACGCGAAGCTCTCGGCCGCCGACCTGCACATCGCGGAGGACCGCGCGTACTCGGACTTCCGCGACATGGCGACGAAGGAGGCCGCGCGCGACGACGGCATCGACGTCGTGTCCATCGTCACGCCGAACCACCTGCACTTCGACGCCGCGAAGGCGTTCCTGGAGGCCGGCATCCACGTCATCTGCGACAAGCCGATGACCCTGACCCTCGAGCAGTCCAGGGAGCTTGCGTCGATCGTGGAGAAGACGAGGTCGCTTCTTCATGCTCACGCAGAACAACACCGGCTACCCGATGGTGCGCCAGGCCCGGCGCATGGTCGCAGACGGCACGCTCGGCGAGGTGCGCGTCGTGCGCGTGTCCTACGTGCAGGACTGGCTGTCGACCGCGGTCGACAAGGAGGGTCAGAAGCAGGCCGCATGGCGCACCGATCCGAAGCTCGCCGGCGCCGGCGGCGCGATCGGCGACATCGGCGTGCACGCGTTCAACCTCGCCTCGTTCATCACGGGGCTCGCGCTGGAGAGCGTGTGCGCGGACCTCCGGAGCTACGTGGAGGGGCGCGAGCTCGACGACAACGCGAACGTGCTGCTGCGCTACGCGAACGGCGCGAGCGGCACGCTGTGGGCCACGCAGGTCGCGCCGGGGAACTACAACCGGCTCTCGATCGGGGTGTACGGCACGAAGGGCGGGCTCGAGTGGGTCGGCGAGGAAAACGATGACCTCGTGTACACGCCGCTCGGCGAGCCGTCGCGCACGATCACGCGCGGCGGGCCCGGCGCGCTCGACGTCGCGAACGCCGTGACGCGCATGCCGCCGCGCCACCCCGAGGGCTACATCGAAGGCTTCGGCAACCTGTACTCGAACGCCGCGGAGTTGATCTCGGCACGCATCGAGGGGCGCGAGCCGGACCCGGCGGCGACCGACGTGCCGGACGTCGCGTCCGGCGTCGAGGGGCTCGCGTTCATCGAGGCCTGCGTGCGCTCGAGCCGGGATGGCGGGACGTGGGCGACGCTGGAGACCGCGTGACGGTGGCGTCCGAACCGCCGGGGAGTTCCGCGCACGATGTCGCCGCGCTCCGCCGTCGAAGCGCGGGCCTCGCTGGCCTCGCGCGCTGCGAGCTCGTCGAGTGCCTCGACGGTCCCGCGCGCGGGCAGCGCCGGCTCGAGATCGACACACCGAGCGGGCTCTCGGCGACGGTGATCGTGGACCGCTCGCTCGACCTGCTGTCGCTGCGGTATCGCGGCCACAACGTCGGCTGGCGATCCGCGGCGCGCGCCCGTCATCCGGTCGCGGACCTCGAGGAGGAGGAAGGGCTCGGGCTAATGCGAAGCTTCGACGGGCTGCTGGTGACGTGCGGTCTCGACCACGCGGGGCTGCCCGAGACGCGCGATGCGGAGCCGCTGCGCTATCCGCCGCGCAGCCGCACCGTGCATCCGCTGCACGGCCGACTGCCGGCTGCGGGCGTCACGCTCGCCGGGTACGGAATCGACCGCGATGCGGGCACGATCTTCGCCGAGGCGCACGTCCACCAGGGGGGCGTCTTCACCGAGGTGTTGACCCTGAAGCGCCGGCTCGAGATCGATCTCTTCGAGCCCGTTGTGCGAGTGCGGGACTCGGTGATCAACGACGGCTACCGCCCGACCCCGCACCGGCTGCTGTACCACGTCAACGCCGGTCATCCGCTGCTGGGCGAGGCGTCACGGCTGTACGGCGACGGCTGGGCGCTCGCCGACCGGCTCGACGGCAACGGCGCCGCACCGAGCGACGACCACGTCGAACAGGTCGACGTCGAGGCGACCCCCTCGGGTACGCTCGGCGTCGAGAACCGCGACACGGGGCTGTTCCTCGAGCTCGGTACGGACACCGTCGCCCTGCCCCTGACCGCGCTGTGGCGCGCGTTTCAATCGGGCGTCTTCGCGCTCGGCATCGAGCCGCAGACGGCGACGGAAGACCCCGAGGGCGCGACGTTGGCCGCCGGCGAGCGGCGCGACTACCGGCTGGATCTGCGCGTCGGGCTGCGCTCGACGGATCAGCTGCGCAGTACCAGCTCGTAGGGCACGATGATGTCGCGATGCGGCCCGCCCGCGGCCAGGGCTCCGAGCTGTGCGACGGTCTCGCGGGCGTACGCGTCGGGCGGCACGCGCACCGTGTCCAGCCACGGCGCGAGCCATTGGTTCAGCGGGTTGTCGTCGAAGCCGTAGATGCGCAGCTCCCCCGGCACGTCGATGCCGAGCTCGCGCGCGCGTCGCCACGCGCCGTAGGCGATCTGGTCGTTGCCGCAGAACAGCGCGTCCGGCCGCCGGCCCTTGCCCCTGCCGCTTCCCTTGCCCTGCTCCTGGCCGTGAAGCAGTCGCGCCGCCGCTTGGTAGCCCGCCGAAATGCCGAGCCGCGCCTCGACCGAGTCGGCATCCGACACCGGCACGCCGAGCTCCGCTAGCCGCTCGGTCAACCCGCGGGTACGCGCCGCGCTCGTGGCGGAGTAGTCCGGTCCGCGAATCATCGCGACGCGCTTCGCCCCGCGGCGCACCATGGCCTCGGCCAGCTGGCGCGCGGCCAGCTCGTCGTCGATGCCCACGAACGAGCAGTGCTCGAGCCCCGTCAGGCGCCGGTTCACGAGCACGCACGGCTGGTGCGCGGCGAGCTCCACGATCCGGTCGCTCTTCACCGCACACAACAGCACGAGAGCCGAGACGCTGCGCGACGTCACCTCTTCCAGGAACTGGTCCTGCAGCTCCGGGTCCTCGTTCGTGTTGCCGAACAGCGTGACGAAGCCGAGTGCGGTCAGCCGCTGCTCGATCTCGTTCGCGATGGTGGCGTAGAAGCTGTTCTTGATGCTCGAGATCATCAGCGCCACCGCGCCGCTCTGGCGGGTGCGCAGCGCACGGCCCGCGTCGTTCGTGCGGTAGCCGAGCCGCGCGACGGCCGAGTGCACCTTCTCGCGCGTGGCGGGTGCCGACGAGCCGCGCCCGGACAGCACGCGCGACACGGTCGCGATAGAGACCCCGGCGGCGGTGGCGACGTCCCGGATGTCGGCCCGCTTCGACGCTACGGCCTTCGTTCGTCCGGCACGTGAGCGCTTCGCAGCCATCAGCCGCCTCCCCCGAAGACGCTCTCGGTGGGCAGGCCACCGTTCAAGGTGCTGCCCTCGGCAACGCGTCCGGCTTGCCGACGCGTTCTATGGGCGGACTCGGCGACGTTCCACGCCCCGAAAGCCCAATCCGGAATCGTCCGGTCCGACACGACCTCCGTACGGCCTTCGTCCCGCCGCAGGTCGCAGACGTTCAGATCGAGATTCATCTCGTGCGAGGCGCCCCGGCAACCTGACCCGGTAGCGTCGAGTTCGCGCCTGAATCGTAATCGGTGCTGGTGACGATCGGTCTCATGATGCGCTCCGAGCTCGCGGGGTGGGTGAACGGAGCTTCGCACGGGCCGGCAGCCTCGATCGCATGGAGCCGTCCGGATCCGTTGCGGGAAGCGGCTCGCCGCTGGTTCGCCCGACAAGTGAGCCACAGATCAAAACCCCGTTCGGCGTCCTCTGCACCGGTCCGCCGCGTCTATGGCGCGCGAGCGGCGTCTCGCCGCGCGAGCGGCGGAACGCCCGGCCGAACGAGGACACGTCGCCGTAGCCGACCGCCTCGGCAACGCGGGCGAGCGGCAAGGCCGTCATCGTCAGCAGCCTCGCCGCCTCGTCCATGCGCGTCGGCTCAAGGTAGCGCGCGGGGGTCGTACCGAGGTGCTCCCTGAAGAGCGCGTGAAGCCGCGCGGCGCTCCTGCCACTCGACCGGGCGATCTCCCCCACCGTCAGGGGACGCGAGAACCCGTCATTGATCACGCGTCGTGCGCGCCGCACGCAGTCCGGCAGCGGGCTGTCCGGCGAGCGTTCCGGACGCAGCAGCTAGAGCAGGAGCTGGCCGGCAGGTACCGCGATCGCGTCGGGGAGCATGGCGCCGTAGGCGCGCGCGACGAGGAAGTCGACGTAGCCGCGCACATCCGGCACGATCGTCACGAACGGACCCGCGTCGCCCCACGGTCCGCCTATAGGCGCGCAGGACACGGCGTCGAGGGCGATGTCGAGCACGAGGAAGCGCGACCCTATCGCTCCTGCTTGGCGAACCGCCGGACGTGCCTGCGGACCCCGTCTACCTCGTCACGCTGATGTGCCAAAAGCGCCCGTCGACCGAACGCGTCGTACGTTCGCCACAGGCCTCGCCGTCCGCGACCTCGAACCGTGCCGAAGCGCTCCGGACGTCAGGCCCTCGGGTCTCCGCGCTCGAGCATGCGACCGTATTCGTCCTCGGTGACGAGCCCGCCAGCGGCTTCCGCCTGCCCTTGGTCCTTGCTCGGCAGCACCGGCTGGATCGCGTCGATGCGCTTCCAGCCGGGCACTGGCGCCTGCCCGGTCGCGTCCGGCACGTAGCGCGAGCGCTCCGTGCGCTTCATGCGGTGAATGTAGCGCGGGCAGTTCTGAAAGCAGGTGGTCACCTCCACCCTGACTGCGAACTGCGCACCCGGCCAGCGCGCGACGAGCTCGGCATCGTCGCTCAGCGAGGCGTTGCCCTGCACGCGGATGCGGTGCGGGCGCTCGAAGTCCATGAACAGCAGCCCGACCTTGGACGTGGCCTCGATGTTGCCAGCGGAGTAGTACATGCCGTTGCCGTCGTAGTTCGGGAACGCCAGCGTCTTCGAGTCGAGCACCGCGACCACGCCCGGTGCACCCCCCTTGTAGCTGACCGTCGGCATCCCGTCGGGATCGACGCTCGAGAGCCAGAACATGTCGCGCGAGCCGACAAAGTCGGCCATGCCGTCGTCGAGCGCGTCGCGCACGATCACCTCGAGCAGGGCGCCCGCGAGCGTTTCGGTATCGAAGCGCGACTGGAGCCTTCTCGCCTCGGCGGTGTAGTCGAAGCCGCTCGCGCGGCCCGCCTCCTCCGCCCCTCCCGACTCGTTGCGGCCACCCTCGCCGCCGGCGGTGCTCATGCCGAGGCCGTTGCCTGGACCATCGAGTCTGCGAGCTCGCCCGCCGACCCGTCGAAGGCTTCCGCAGTGCCGACCGCGACCGATGCTGCCGCGCCCGACGCCGCCGCCTCGCGCAATCCCTCGTCCATCGACACGACGGGGCGTCGGCGTGTGCGATCGAGCAGCAGACGCGTGACGTCCGGGCGCGAGTAGTGACCCGCGGGGTCGGCGGCCGCCTTGGCGATGGTGATCATCGGCAACGAGATGTCGGCGTACAACAAGCCGTCCTGGTCTTCCGGCAGGTGCTCGCACAGCTCGCGCCCGTCCGGGCCGAAGATCATCGAGAAGCCACCGCCCGGCTTCGACGTCTCGGGGTTCAGCATGGCCGCCTGCTCGGGCGTCTCGCAGAGCAGGTCGAACGTGTCCTGACCCGTCACGGCGCACGCGGCGAACACGTAGCACCCGCCCTCCACGGCATAGGTGCGGCTGGCCGCGAGATTCACCTGGTGCCCGAGTGCGTAGGCCTGTCCGCGGTACAGGGTGAACGACGGCCACGACGCGACGTGCACCTGCTCGTTCATCGAATACATCGCGTACTTCGACAGCGGCTGCAGGTGCTCCCAGCAGCACAGCGCGCCGACGCGCCCGACGCTCGTGTCGGACACGTGGAAGTCCGAGCCGTCGCCTTCGCCGAAGAGCGAGCGCTCGACGTGCGTCGGCTTTAGCTTGCGCCTTGCCCAGGCGAGCTCGCCCGCATCCGAGATCAGCGCCTGCGCCATGTAGAGACTACCGCCGTCGATCTCGGTGAAGCCCATCACGACGTTGATGTTGCCGCGCTTCGCCGCGTCGCGCAGCGCCCGCATCTCGGAGCCGTCGACGCGCATGGCGTTGGCGTGGTAGCGCGGCACGAACTGCAGCCCCCACGCGGGCGGACCGAGCCAGAGCCACCACGGGTAGCCCGGTATCCACGTCTCGGGGAAGGCGACGAAGCGGGCGCCGTTCGCGGCGGCCTCGTCGATGAGCGCGATGCCCTTGTCGAGCGTGCCCTGAAGGTCGAGAAAGACGGGGGCGGCCTGGACGACGGCACCCTTGAATTCGGGTTCGATCACTTGACGTTCTCCGGCGGTCGCGCGGCGAGGAGCCGCGGTCGACGAGCATGCCACTGCCGCGGCTCGGCACTTGTCGTCATGCGCGTGCCGATTTGTCAACGGGCGCGCAGGTCCGCACCACGGGTTTGACCTCCGTCGACGCCTAGGCCACAGCTGGCACGTCGAGCCCGTCCCGTGACGGAACCGCGCCACGCGTTGACGACGTGGCCAACGCGGAGGTAGCGTCGGGGCCGATCCGTACGGAGCCTGGCGTGTCGACGCTGCTGACGATCGATTCCCTGCCGGCCGGACAGCGCGCCCGGCGCTGGCGCGAGGCCGTCAGCGAGACGTTCGTGCCGCTCGACTGCCGGCTCGACGGCGGTGTGGGAGTGCACGGCACGCTCCGGGTCGACGCGTTCGACTCGCTCCGGGTCGCCCGCGTCACGAGCGGTCCGCAGCGCGTGGACCGCACGCGACCGCTGGTACGTGCGGCGAGCGACGCGTGGGTGCTTGCCAGCGTGCAGCTCCGCGGGCGCACCGTCGTGGAGCAGGCCGGCGCGCAGGCGGTCCTGCGGCCCGGAGACGTCGCGTTCTACGACACCGCGCGCGCGTACCGCCTGGTGCTGCCCGACGACTTCGACCAGGTGGTGCTCTACCTACCGCGCGACGCCGTGGAGGCGGCCGTGCCGCACGGACTCGGGTGCGTTGCCGTGCGCCTGCCCGCCGACGAGCCGTGCGCGCGATCTCTGCAGGCCCTCGTGCCGTGGCTGCTGCCAGTGACGTCGGATAGCGTCGAGTCCCGAGGTGACGGCGCCGGGGACGCCGTCGGCGCGGCTCGGGCGCGACGAGAGCGCGCGGCCGCGCACGCGCAGGATCTCTTCCTGCTGGCGCTCGAAAGGCTGCAGGTCTGCGACACGGCGCCTATCGAACCGCTGGCCACGCGCGGCGCGGCGGCTCTGTTCCGACGCGCGACGACTCTGGTGGAGCACAGGCTCGACGATCCGGACTTCGGACCGGTCGGCCTCGCACGCGAGCTCGGCGTCTCCTGGAGGCGACTGCAGGAAGTGTTCGAGAACCACCGGACCACACCGTCGGCGACGCTTCGCGAGGCGCGGCTCGAGTGCGCAAGAGCCCTGCTCGCGGACGCCGAGACCCGTCACGACTCGATAGCGAGCATAGGCTCGCGGGCCGGGTTCGACGACCCGGCAGGTTTCTCGCGCCGATTTCGCGCCCGCTACGGTCGCACGCCGCGCGAGTACCGCCGCGAGGTGGGTCGCTGACGCCGGTTCTGGCACCGGGGAAATCGCTCGCCGTCGCATTGAGCACTACGCGTCGGAAGTCCTCGCCGCGAATAACCGGCAGAGCGCGTCTTCGAAGGCCGGCACCCGCGTCGTCGCGCACCTCCGACAGACGAAAGGTGCCGAGCTCCACCCGCGTCTCGACGTCCCATGGTACGAGCGTCACGTCGCCGGCGAGCCGAGGGTCGAGCGCCACGCGGTCGGCGAAGGTGAAGCCGAGCCCAGCGGCCTGACGGCGGACGTCCGGCTCGCGCGTCCCGACCCGGACGACGTCGACGCTTGGGTGGCGCTCGCCGAGGAGCTCAACCTGGAGCTGGTCGCGGCGCGGCAAAACCTCGCGGCGAGCGAGGCCTTCGTCGGTGCACAGCGCGCTACCCGGCTGCCGACGTTCGCCGCCGGCGCGAGCGTCGCGACCGTCGATTCGGACGACGCGACGGGTCGCGACGGCAATACCGGCAGCCTGTCGATCACCGGCACGCTGCCGCTGCTGTCCGGCGGGCGGGTCACCGCGCAGATCGCCCAGGCCCGCGCGCAGGCGCGGCTCGTCGCCGAGCAGGCCGTCGACGCCCGGCGCCGGGTCACGCGCGGTACCCGCAACGCGTACCGCGGCGTGCTGGCGGCGATCGCGCAGGTTGAAGCGCTCGAACAGGCGCTGGCCTCGACGCGCGAGGCGGCGCGTGCGACCGAGGCCGGCTTCGAGGCCGGCACGCGCACCTCGGTCGAGGTGCTCGAGTCCCAGCGCGACACGTTCCGGGCGCGCGCGGACTATGCCACGGCGCGCTACGACTACCTCGTCGGCACGCTGGAGCTGCAGCGGACGGCCGGCACCCTCGAGGCCGACGACGTGCGCGTCGTCGAGGCGCGACTTCGGTCGCGGTGAGGCGGACCGCGCGCGTGCCCGTTCCCGCGACCACCCGATGAACCCCGGCCCTTCCCTTGCCCCGGCGACACTGCGGGCCGCGATCGACGCGCTCAGTACAATCCCGACAGCGAGAGGCCGAGCCCGATCCGCTGCTGGTGGTGGTCGTAGTCGATCAGCGAGTCCCCGTAGCCCGCGAAGTAGCTCGCGTAGCCGCGCAACCTGCCGAACAACGGGAAGGCGACGCTCGCATCGATCGCGCCCTTGCCGGTGGAGGGATTGCCGCGCACGAGCACCAAGTGCTCGCGCTCGCCGTCGCGCCACCCGATACGCAGGTCCGCACTCCCGAAGTAGTCCTCGATGTCGGGGTTGTCGTCGCCCTCGGGATCCAGCGGGAATCGCTTGCTGTCCTCCGGCAGTCGGTACCAGGGACGCAGCGCCAGCAGGAAGTCCCCACGCTCGAACAGCAGCTCCAGGTACAAGCGGTTCCAGCTGCGCGAGAGCCCCTGCACCTGACCGTTGGATTGGTGCTCGAAGCCGAGCCGCGCATCGAGATCGGCGCCGAACAGCCTTCGTCCCGTGGGCACGGTGTAGAAGATCTCGGGCTGATAGTTCGTCTCCCGGAACGGGCTCGACAGCGACTCCGCGTACAGCTGCCACCAGGACTCGATCGTGAGGCCCAGCTCGAGGGCATCGCCCGCGAACAGCAGGTCCGCGCCGTTGAGGCGCGACTTCAGGCTGATCTGGAAGTTGACCTCGACCGGCTGCGCCAGCCCGTCGATGGGTCGACCGTTGTCCTCGTACTCGGCTTCGTTGAGGTCCGTCGTCGCGCTGAAGGGGACCACGTAGTTGGGCTTGTGCGTGGCCACGAGATAGCGGCTTTCAGCGCCTGCGCGCGCGGCACCCCCGCGTTCGGACTCGCGCGCTTCCGCGTCCGGGTTCTCGAGTGAGCCTACGGCCCCTTGTCCGATGTCCGTACCCGTCGCACAAGCCGTGAGCAGCGCCGCGATCGCGCCCGAGAGCACTACGAGCGACGATCGGGCACCTCGCGAGCGTCCGGGCTCGAGCGGCGCCGTGCGCGCCCGGACGTCCGCTTCCAGGCGTCGCGCGTTCACGGTCGCACCGGCGTGCCCGCCGGGGACCGACCGCGCAGCAGCCGCCACAGCACCAGCATCGTCGCGCACAGGACGAACGGAGCGACCGCACTGCCGTCGAGCACCGCGACGTGCAGCAGCCACGCGCAGCCCATGATCGCGGCGAGGAGGGCGGCACCGAAGACGGCGAAGTCTCGGACGAGGAGCAGCACCGCACCCACGACTTCGATGGGCGCGGCGACGTACCCGAACCACTGCTCCAGTCCGAGCCGCTCGAAGGCGTCCACCGACGACACGAGACCCGCCATCTTGGTACTCGCGGCGAGCAGAAACACGGATGCCGCGAGGACGCGTGCAGCGGTCAGGACGACATCGATCCGGCTGCGGCCCGGTACGCGCCCGATACGCGACGCGATGAAGCTGCTCACGAAGGGCTCCCGGCATCGCTCGCCGACGATCGATCAATGCCGCGATGGGACTGCCTGAGCGCCACGGCGCCGCACACGAGCGCGCCCAACCAGACCGACGGTCCGATCGCTCCCGGCCAGGGCGGGACATGGCCCGGCAGCAAGAGCAGCAGGATGAACCCGACGTCGGTGAGCCCGACGAGCACGGCATTGGCGGCGAAGCCTTGCCGATCGTTCACGCGGTTGCGCGTCCAGGCGATCCACGCGGCCAGCAGCGCGATCATCGCGAGGTGCCAGGCATCCTGCTCGACGCGACCCTGTAGCGCTCCTCGGTCCACCTGTGCCGCGAGCTGCCAGACCTGCCACGCCGCCCCGAGGTGAAGGATCGCCCACAGCCCGTAGAGAGCGGCGCTGATCACCGCGAGGCGCGCCCCGCGATTCGGTTCGCCGGTTCGGCGCTCGGACGAATTTCTCACGTCAACCTCCGCAACCATCGCCACGCCGTAAGCAAGGGGGTGACACGCGAAGCCCCGACCCCGAAGGCGATGCGGAGTGGCCAGTCACGATCGCCGCCGTGGCGGCTCGGTAGGTCGAAGTAGACCGTGATCGGCTCGGGCGACGGGCGACGGCGTCGATACGACGCCGCACGTGTCGCGTCCGAGGTGTGGGGTTGCGTCCGCCACGATCGTGCGACTTGTGCGGGAGTCTTCACCGGGGATGTGTTCTCGAATGAGTCGAAGGCGAGCTCGCGGGAGCGACGCGAGCAATGGCTACGGCGGTGGCCGCGGCACGCGATGTCGTGCCGCGGCCGCCCGGGTCAGGCGGCAGCGACATCCAGCGCCCGGCTTGCCGACAGCTCCGGGTAGCGCAGCAGCAACGCATCGGTGCCGAGCCCGTGCTCGTCGACGAACGCCCGCACCTCGTCCTCGATGTCCGGCCCGACGATCGCGACGAAGCGTCGCACCAGACCGGCCAGCGCACACACGCTCGCCAGGTGCACGAGCTCCACGGGCGTGTACTCGTCCACCGCCGGTTGCACGAAGCGTCGCGGCGTCGTCAGCGGCACCTGCGCCGAGAGCCACGCGAAGCGCAGCGCCGCTATGTCCGCGGCGTCGTAGAGCTCCCCCTCGACGGATCGACCGGTTGCCGCCGCCCACGCGTGGCGAACGCGAGCGATGCCGAGCTCGCCGCCATGGGTGGCCCGCGTCGCCTGCCAGCCCTCGAACGCGGCGAGGTAGTCATGGTTCGAGGCGATCGCCGCCACGCGCGCCATCAGGTGCTTGAGCTCGGTCGGGATCGGCGAGTGATCCCGCGGCTGCATCAGCTCGACGTACAGGTGCGCGTGGCGCGCGCGCAGCTTCTCGGGCCACGCCCCGATCCAGGCGGGCACGATGCCGAGCTCGCGCTCGAGGTAGGCCTCGACGCCGCCTGCGTCCGCGACGATGCCGTCGTACTTCGCGAGCATGTCGTCCATCGACGGCCCGCCCGTGGGCAGCTCGAAATCGAGATTGTCCGACGCCCGGTCCTTGCTCACACCGTGCCGGCCCGGTTCGACCCCGGCCGCCTCTTGCGCCTTCGCCGACCACTCGGCCTCTATCTCGACGCCGGTGAGGTCGTTGATCGTGTTCAGGAAGCCGAACGCGGAGGCAATCATGGCGGTGCCCATGATGTTCGCCTCGGCGTCCTCCTTCGACACCCGCGCCTGCGAGGCGAGTCCGCGGATGCGTTCGAGCTGATCCTCGCTCACCGAATTCGTCGTGGCGTCGGCCGCAAGATCGGTCAGTGCCAGCTCGAAGGGGCCGATCGGCGCATCGTCGGGCAGCTTGCCCGCGCGAGCCGCCTCGACCATGTCGTTGATGCCGAGCGACTGCTCGCCGCCCGCGGCCGTCATGTGCGTCATGCAGTAGCTGCACCCTTGGGCCTTCGACGAGGCGAAACCCGCGGACATCATCACCGGCGCCCCGATGATCTCCTTGCCGCCGCCGATCGCACCGACGTTGTGGCAGTACACGAAGAGCTTGTAGGCCTCGGGCCAGTGGTGCTGGTAGTAGAAGCAGTTGGGCCAGAAGCCGAAGAAGCCCTTGTAGAAGTGCAGGATCGGCCAGGTCTCGGGGTCCTCGTCGTGCGTGCCGTCGCTCTCGGGGATGACGTCGCGCAACACGAGATCCTCGGCGCCGCGCGCCAGGGTGTCCGCGTCGACGGCGTCCGGATCGAATCGTCCGTCAACCGCGTTGGCGAGTGGGGCCAGCAGGCCGCGCTCGTGGAGCGCGGTGACGTCGGTGGAGCCGTTGACGTGCAGGTCGCCGAGAAAGACCTGCGGCACGGTCGCCACGCCCGAGAAGTAGACGCTCTCGTCGGCGATGCGCGCGTCGCTCTCGACATCGCGTTGCTCGTAGTCCAGACCCGCCTCGTCGAGCGCGGCCTTGGCGCGAGCGCAGTACGGGCAGTCGGGCTTGGTGTAGGCGGTCAGGGTCATGATCGAATATCGGGAGTCGGCACCGCGTCATCACGGCGATGCCTACCCTGCCGTCCGCTCGGAACGACGACTACGATCCGAACCGATACGCACCGTCCCGCCTCGGAAACGGTGCGACCGAGGCCGAGCGGCGAACCCGTGCGACGGGTTGGCGAGCGTCGGTCGTGCACGTCGGGCCGCCGGTCGCCGTCTCGGTCCCCTTCACGTTGGCGCGAACAGCGCCTCGACGAGCTCGGCCAGCCGCGCCGGTCTCGACACGAACGCGTCGTACGCGCCGCTCGGGCGCAATCGGCGCTCCGGGAGAGTCACGTCGGCGCCGAGCGCCACGACGCGGCGGTCGGGAGCCCGCACCCGGGCGAGCAGGACGCGATCGGCCTCCGCAGACATCATGGCCGGGTCGACAACCACCAGCGCGGGGCGCAGATCGATCAGCATCGCCCTTGCCTCGGCCGCCGACGCGGCAACGTGCACCTCGAAGTCGGATCTGCCGATCAGACGAGCGAGTGCCGCGGCGCACGGAGCGTCGGACTCGATCACGAGCGCGGAGCGTCCGGGGCCCAGAACGCTGGCCACGCGAGCCCGGTCGATCGGTCCGGGGTAGACGGCCGGGCGTCCGCCCTCGACAGTGGCGAGCGCATCGCGAGCGGAGGCGTTCACGGTCTCGGCAGCACCGCCACCGGACCGATGTCCACGAGCCGACACGCGTCGCTCAGGTCCATCGCGGACCCGACGCCTGCCTCGAGCGCGGACGCCTCCAGCAGCGCCCGGTTCTCGTCGACGACGGTTCGCGCGTTGGCCACGGCCTCGTCTCGGTCCTGCCCATCGGCGACGATGAAGATTCCGTCGCGCAGCGAACCCACGTAGTCGAGCACGCACGACACGACCATCGTCGGCGTGCCGCTGCAGGTTCCAGATCAACCGCGGCAGGGCGCGCTCCATGATCTCGACTCCGCCGGCCTCGCGGATCGCCGCGGGCGCCGTGCAATGCACGAGCGCGTTGCCACCGGCGATCTCGACGTCCCAGACGTCGTCCTCGGCGCCGACGGCGGTGCCGGAGATGGTGAGGGCGAGTAGTGGTGCCCACCTACTCGGACGCGTGGCACTGATGATGCGGGTTCGATGTCGCACGTTCGTCTCTCCTGAAGTCAAATGGAAGGGCCGGTCCGTCGATGCGGTGGCGCGTTCTCGAGTTGCACCCTCGCGCCGCTTCACGCGGCCCGCGCCGCACTCGCAGCGTCGTCGGAAGCGCCGAAGGCCGACAGCCCCCGCGCCCCGAGTCCGATCAGCTCCTCGGCGACGGTCGGGTGCACCGGAATGACCCGGTGCAGTTCCGTCTCGTCGAGCCCGGCGCCGAGCGCCATCGCGCCCAGCTGCGCGGCCTCCGCCGCGTGCGGCCCGAAGAAGTGCAGCCCGAGCAGCCGGCCGCGCCGGCGCTCGACGACGGCCTTCATGAACACCCGCTCCTCGCTGCCCGACACGAGCCCCGGAAGCGGACGGAAGTGCCGGCGGCGCACCTCCACCGGTTCGCCGCGCTCGCGCGCCTCGTCCTCGGTGAGCCCGACCGAGGCGCACTCGGGCGTCGAGAACGCCGCCGTCGGAGTGAACGCGCGCTCCCAGGCCACGGGCTCGTCGCCGAGCGCCGCGTCGATCGCGGTGCGCGCGCCGCGGATCGCGAGCGGGGTCAGCATCATGCGCTCGACGACGTCACCGACCGCGAGCACCGAGGCAACGCGCGTGCGGCCGCATTCGTCGGCGACGATCCGACCGCGCCGATCGAGCTCGACGCCCGCGGCCTCGAGCCCGAGTCCGGCCGTGTTCGGGCGCCGTCCGACGGCGAGCAGCACCGCATCGAACGCGCCGTCGGAACGCCCGGACTCGAGCTCGAGGCGTCGCTCGCCACCCGTCTCGTGAATGGCCGCAACGCGTGCGCCCAGGTGCACGCGCACGCCCTGCGCGCGCAGGGACTCGAGCAGCAGCGCGGCGGTCTCGGCGTCGAAGCCTTCGAGCAGCCGCTGACCGGACTGGAACAGAGTCACCTCCACGCCGAAGCGGACCATCATGCAGGCGAACTCCACGGCGATGTAGCCACCGCCGACGATGGCGAGCCGATCGGGCAGCGAAGGCAGCGTGAACATGTCGTCCGAAGTCAGCGCGAGTCCCGCGCCGGGCATCGGTGGCACGACGCTCCTTGCGCCGGTCGCGATGACGATGCGTTCGGCCTCGACCCGCTTGCCGCTCGCGAGCGCGACCGCAGTCGGGGAGTCGAGCCAAGCGCGCTCGGCGACCAGCTCGACACCGGCGCTCTCCAGGCTCTCGCGCTGACGCTCCGCGAGCGAGTCCACCTCGCGCGTCACCGCGTCGCGCAAAAGCGCCCAGTCGAAGGCCGGCGTGCCGAGATCCCAGCCGAACCCGGCGGATTCCTCCGCCGCGTCGGCCACGCGCGACGCGTGCACGAAGAGCTTCTTCGGCACGCAGCCGGCGTTCACGCACGTGCCGCCCACGCGGCGTTCCTCGAAGACGACGGTCGACAGCCCCGCGTCTCGCGCGCGCCGCGCGGCGGCCATGCCGCCGGAGCCCGCGCCGATGATCGCGAGATCGACGCGTCGGGTGCGGGCGCTCATGCCGGCTCCGCGACGTCGGCGTCGCGGCGGCCGGTGCGCTCGTCCGCGGGATCACGACCGGCGGCGCTCGTGCCGGCGGCCGTGCGCGGGTGACGCACCTCCAGGGAGTCGAGCGCAAGCGCGCTCCGGGCCATCCAGTGCCTCACCTGGGGCTCGAGGGCGGGCCGCGCGACGGCCGCGAAGCGCTGCACGAGCGAGGCGATGCCGCACACGAACGACAGCTGCACGAGCTCGGCGGGCGAGTACGCGTCCAGCGCCGGCTGCACGTGGGCGCGCGGCAGCACCATCGGCCGCTGGGCGGACAGCCATGCGAAGCGCAGCGCGGCGCGCTCGCGCGCCGAGAACGGCGATTGCCCTTCGGGTCGCCCGGTCGCGGCCGCCCAGCAGGCGCACACGCGCTCGAGCGCCTCGTCGTCCGCGCCACCCGCCTGCCAGGCGAGCCAGCCCTCGACCGCGGCGAGCGAGTCGTGATCGGTCGCGGTCGCGGCCACGCGCGCCATCAGGTGCTTGAGCTCGCTCGGGATCGACGAATGCGGCCGCGACTGCATCACCTCGCAGTACAGCAGCGCGTGACGCCCACGGGTGGCATCGGGCCAGGCTTGCATCCAGGCGGGTACCAGGTTCAGCTGCGCCGTGACGTACGCCTCGGCCCCGCCCGCCTCGGCGACGCGCCGGTCGGAGCGCCCGACCATCTCGTCCTCTGACGGACCGTTGTCGGGCAGCTCGTGGTCTAGGTTGTCGGACGCGCGATCCTCGCTGACGCCGTGCCGGCCTGAGTCGATGCCGCTCTCCCGCTCGGACTCGTGCGCCCACTCGCGCTCGATCTCGACGCCCAGCAGGTCGTTGAACACGTTCAGGAACCCGAACGCGGCGGCGAGCATCGCGACGGCGTCAACGCACTCGGAAGCATCGCTCGAGGGTCCGCGCGACATCGGTGCGAGGCGCTCGATCTCCTCGAGCAGCGCCTCGTCGACGGTGTTGGTCGTCGCGTTGGCGGCGAGGTTCGCGAGCGCCAGCTCGAACGGGCCGACCGGATCGTCCGCACTGGCCTTGCCCTCGCGTGCCGCGTCGAGTCGGGCCGGTGTGCCGCGCGAGGCGTCCCCGCCCATCGAGCTCGTATGCACGCGACAGTAGTCGCAGCCGTGCGCATCGGAGGTCGTGAACGCGGCCGCCATCACGAGCGGCTTGCCGAGCGTCTGCGTGGAGCCCGCCTCGGCGTGGAAGTAGTGGCAGTACGAGTACAGCTTGTAGGCTTCGGGCCAGTGCGACTGGACGTAGGCGGAGTTCGGCAGGAAGCCGAAGTGCGCCTTGAAGTGGTGCAGGATCGCCAGCTGCTCGGGGTCGTCGGGGTGCACCGGGTCGAGCTCTGGCACAACGGTGGTCAGCTTCACGTTCTCGGCGGCGTTCGCGAGGGCTTGCGCGTCCGAGTCGTCGACCGGCCCGTCGGCCTGGCCGCCGTCGGTCTCGGCCGCGGCCACGAGCGCTTCGAGCCTGCCGGCTCCTGCGAGCGCGGCGAGCTCGTCGGCGCCGCCGACGAAACGGGAGCCGAAGAAGACCTGCGGCACGGTGGCGCGTCCCGAGCGCACGACGGCCTCGTGTCCGAGCGCCTCGCTGGCGGTGACGTCGATGCTGCGGTACTCGAGCCCGCGCTCGTCGAGCAGGGATCGCGCGCGCTCGCAGTGCGGACAGCCGGGTCGGGTGTAGGCGGTGATAATCATGGATGGAATCGCTTCGTCGAAGGAGGGGGCGATGCTGGGGAACGCCGGCCGCTCGCGTCACCGTCCGGATCGGAACAAAGCGTTCCGGGCCGGAAACGCGAGCGGTTGGCTCGCATGACCGATCGGGGCACTCAGCGCCGGGCCGGCCGCCGGTACCAGGCGATCAGCGCCGTCGCGACCAGCGGCACCAACGCCGGCACCGCGCTGCCGCCGACGAGCGCGAGGTGCACGAACACCGCCGCGAGCATCTGCACGACGAACATCGACGCGCCCGCCCAGGCGGTGCGCGGAATCACGAGCAGCAGCGCGCCGAGCACCTCGTAGCCGCCGGTGAAGTAGCGGAACCACTGCCCGAAGCCCATCGCCTCGAACATCGCCACCATGTCGGGCACGCCGGCGAGCTTCGCGCCGCCGGCCGCGAAGAACGCGGCCGCGGCCAGGACCTGCAGCCCCCACAGCGAGAGCTTCGCCCAGCGCGGCAACGCGTTCGTCGCGCTGCGATCGGTATGCCTGTTCGCGGCGTCATCGCTCGCCGCGCGTCCATCGATCTCGTAGGTCGTCATGTTCATGTCGGGCCCCCGTGTCGGGCAAACGCGTCCGGATCGGACGCGCTCGCAGGATCGGGCGAACGAAGCTCGCGGGTAACCGTCCGATCAGGAACGTCGCGTTCCGGCAGCGGAACGCGGGGCGTCAGCGGCCCGCGTCCGGAGCCTCTGCCCGGTCCAGGCAATGCGCCGCGCTGATCAGCGCCAGGTGGGTGAAAGCTTGTGGGAAGTTGCCGAGCTGCTCTCCGGCCACGCCGGTCTCCTCGGCGAAGAGCCCGAGGTGGTTCGCGTACCCGAGCATCTTGTCGAACAGGAAGCGGGCGCGCTCCACGTCCCCCGCACGGGCCAGGCATTCGATGTACCAGAACGAGCACATGTTGAACGTGCCCTCGACCCCGGGAAGCCCGTCCGCGTCGTGCTCCGCCTCGCTGGAGTAGCGGTAGACCAGGCTGTCGTCGGTCAGCGTCGCCCCGACCGCCTCGAGCGTGGAGAGCCAGCGAGCGTCCGTGGGGCCGATGAAGCGCACGAGCGGCATCAGCAGGCACGACGCGTCGAGCGCCTCGCCACCGCGGGCCTGCACGAACGCGCCGAGCTCCTCGTTCCAGAAGTGCTCGTGGATGTCCTCGTGGATGGCATCGCGCACCTGGCGCCAGCGCTCGAGCGGCGCGGGGAGCGAGCGCTTGCGAGCGAGGCGTATCCCCCGATCCATCGCCACCCAGCACATCAGGCGCGAGAACAGCAGTTCCCGGCGCCCGCTCCGGAGTTTCCAGATGCCCTCGTCGGGCTCTTCCCACCTCGACTCGACGATGTCGAGCGAGCGGCGGATGTTCTTCCATGCCGCCCAGGACACCTGTTCGCCGTGCTTGTCCGCAAGATAGATCGCGTCCAGCAGCTCGCCGTAGATGTCGAGCTGGAGCTGGTCATGCGCGCCGTTGCCGACGCGCACCGGCATCGCGCCGCCGTGACCGGCGAGGTGATGGAGCGTCATCTCCTCGAGGCCCGTCGAGCCGTCCACGCGGTACATCACTTGCAGTTTCCCGTCCCCGCAGCGCGCCGCAGCGAGTCGATCCAGCCAGCCCATAAAGGCGTCGGCCTCGGCCACGTGCCCGGCTCGCAGGAATCCGTACACCGTGAATGCCGCGTCGCGTATCCAGGTGTAGCGGTAGTCCCAGTTCCGCTCCCCGCCCGGCGTCTCGGGCAGTCCGAAGGTGCCGGCTGCGACGATCGAGCCGTGCTCGAGCGATGTGAGCAGCTTCAACGCGAGCGCCGAGCGCCCGACCAGCGCCGCCCAGCGCCCCCGGTAGGCGGAGCGCGCGCTCCACTCGCGCCACCATCGCACCGTCGCGCGGAACGAGCGCTCGATCTCGTGTGCCTCGACAGCACCCGTGCTCCCGGCGCCCATGCCCGCATGCTGCGCAAGGTCGGGCAACGCGTCGAGGGTGAACGATGCGTCCTGTCCCGGATCCAGAACAAGTTCGGCGACGGCGTCTCTGCCGTCGATCTCGAGCTCGACGCTCGAGCGCAGCCGCAGCCGTGTGGCGTCGTCCCCGTGGGAGATCAGCTCGATCGCGCCGTCCCGGCGTCGCGCCTCCTGCGCCGCGCGCCCGTAGTCGAAGCGCGGCGCGCAGCGCAGCCGCATCCGCACCGATCCGCGCACGCAGTGCACCCGGCGCACGAGCCGCTGCGACTCGCCGCCTTCGGCAACGGTCATGAAGTCGGTGATCTCCACGACCCCGTCGGCCGACAGGAAGCGCGTGAGCAGCACGTTGGTGTCCGGCAGGTACATCTGGTGCACCCGCGCGCCGGGCAGTTCCGGGGCGAGCTCGAAGGCGCCGCCGCGCTCGGCGTCCAGCAGGGCGGCGAAGACGCTCGGGCTGTCGAAGCGCGGCCAGCACAGGAAGTCGATGGTCGCGTCGAGCCCGACCAGCGCGAGGGTGCGCAGGTCGCCGATGACGCCGTGGTCCTCGATCGCAAGGGGGTCTCTCATGAGTCGCTCCGTGATGATGGGATGCAGGCGCTCATCCTGGAGCGACGTATCGGCTGCGTCCGGCACGCACGCGGCACGCAGCGTTCCGCCGCAGACACGGACGCCGGTTTCTCACACGTTCGTAGCCTGGGCGACAGAAACCGGCGAGGTGGTCTCGCGACCGTGGACGCCGTCCGGAGCGCGTCCGCGTTTCGGCGACGCACGGCGCGGCGACGCCGCTCGTCGCGCCCCGACCGGAGATCTCCCATGCACCGACGAACTAGACACCCATCCACGACCCTTCCGCGCATCGAAGCGTCCGACGCACGAACCTCGACCCTGCTGCTCGCGGGCGTTCTGGGGGCCGCCGCCGTCGCCGCGGGCAACGCGCGCGGCGCGCCCCTGTGGAAGCCCGATGCCGACACCGGCCTGCGAATCGGCGCGGGCTACGAACACGTCGAGTTCGGCGGTGACGGACTCGACGACAGCGGCGTCGATGCGCTCTCTATCGAAGGCGGCTACGCATTCAACCGCTGGTTCGGCCTGTCGGTGTCCACCGCCTTCGGAATCGACGACGGCGAGTTTGACTACGATGCCGACGCCGACGACCTGGACTTCGACGACGGCGGCGAACTCGACCAGGTGCTCTCGGCTTCGGGTGATCTGGGCCTCGACTACCTGACGACCCTCTACGCCACGGCGAGCTATTCCGTCACGGCGAACGTGGACGTCTCGGCGCGTCTGGGCTACGCCTTCGCCGAGCTCGACTCGACGCGTGAGAGCGCGTTCGACGAGGACACCGACATCATCATCGCCGACGGCTCCGACGACGGCGTCGCCGCGGGGCTGAGCGCCACGTGGGGGTTTCGCGACGCCTTGCGGCTTGAGTCTCGACTACACCCGCTACGAGTTCGACGACATCGATGCCGACGCGGTCGGGCTGTCGTTCGGTTACGCGTTCGGTCGTTGAGACGGGTCACGGACGGTGCCGGCACGGTCGGCACCGTGCCGTCCGGCTCACCGAGCGTCGGGGTCCGCGAGATCGCTCTGGATCCACTCGCGCGAGAGATGGATGTCGATGGTCCGAAGGGACCCGGGGCCTGCGTTCTCGTACTTGTGCGGCACGTTGGCGGGTCCCTTCACGACGTCGCCCTCCACCGCCTCGATGCGCTCGTCGCCCACCGTGAAACGCCCCCGCCCCTCGGTGACGATGAACAGCTCGTCGTAGGGGTGCACGTGAAGGCTCGGTCCCGAGCCTACCTCGTCGTGCGCGACGAACAGCACGATGACGTCGGCGCCGAGCGCCTCGCCCGACACGCTGCCCGACCAGGCGCCGCGCCGGTGGGCCCCGTCGCCGGCGCGCACGACGACCGCAGGCTCGGGCACGAGCTTCTCCGGAGCCGCGCTCATCGACCAGCCTCCCGTGGCGCCAGCACGCCGATCGCCTCGATCTCGATCAGTTGCCTTTCGTCGGTGCCGGAGCGATCGAGCGGCACGATCGTGCAGGTCGGCGCGAGACCGGAGTCGAAGGCGTCCTTCACCTCGCTCACGAGATCGGCGTGCTTGGCGACGTCGTGGCCGACGCTGTAGACGGTGAGCTTCGCTACGTCGACCATCTCGCCGCCGGCCGCCCGCATGGCGGTGCGAACGGAGCGGAGCGCCTCGCGAGCCTGCTCTCGATAGCTCCCCTTGTCCGCCCCGCCCGTCTGGCCGGCGACGAACACGAGGCTCGCGCCGGGCGGCACGATCGCGAGGTGGGAGTAGGCCATCGACGCGGGGTCGTGCATCGCGTCGGGGTTGGCGAGCATCAGCCCCGAAGGGGCCACGCTCGTCGTGCGCATCGCGTTCTTGTTCACGTGTCGTCTCCTGCGCAGTTCAGTTGGCGCGGCGATCGGTGCACCGCGGGTTTCGGGCGGCCGCCCTGCGGCGCACTCGGCTCGAACGCATCCGATGATCGCGCTTCCGTCCGATCACGACGGGCCCGATGTCGAACCGGACCGTTCCGCGCACGGAACGATCGTGCGGCGCGCGGCAGGGTCAGACTCGCATCGCGCGCTTCGACCGCAACGCGCGACGAGTCAGCAAGGAGATCCCACACCATGACACCTGCTACGCACCCTGGCCATCCGCCCCTACGCGGCACGCAACGTTTCGCACCGGTCGGGAGCGGCTCATGAGCGCCGATGCCGCCGTCCGAAGCCTGCCGCGCGCCCTGGCGTTGCTGGCGGCGACCGGCGCGCTGCTCGGGCTGTCGACCAACCTCGCCAAGCTCGCGACCGATCGGGGGACCGCCCCTCTCGCCTTCCTCGCCTGGTCGATCGCGGGCGCGACGCTGGTGCTCCTCGCGGTGTCGCGCGCGCGCGGCGAATCGGTGCCGTCGACGCGCCGCGCCATCGAGTACTTCGTCGTCGCGGCCTTCGTGACGGTGGCGGCGTCGAACCTCGTCTTCTTCTCGGCGGTGCCGCACGTCGGCGCGAGCTTCGTCGCGCTCGTGATCTCGTTCCCGCCGGTGCTGACCTATCTGGGCGCGCTGCTGCTGCGACTGGAGCGCTTCGATGCGTTGCGCGCGCTCGGCGTGGTCGCCGCGCTCGGCGGCGCCGCGACGCTCGCGCTGTTCGGCCTGCGCGCGCCCGACGCGTCGCCCGGATGGATCGGGCTCGCCCTGCTGGGGCCGGTGCTGCTCGCGATCGGCAACCTCTACCGCACCCTGCGCTGGCCGCCCGGCGCCTCGGCGCAGTCCCTGGCGCCCGGCATGCTGATCGCCGCCACGGCGATGCTGTTCCTGGCCGGCACGCTGCCCGGGCTCTCGCTCGGCCTGGAGCCGGACGCGGCGACGCTCGGCCTGACCGCGTTGCAGGCGGCCGTGTTCGCCGGACAGTTCCTGATGCTGTTCGCGCTGCAGCGGGCGGGCGGTCCCGTGCTGCTGAGCCTGCTCGGCGCGATCGGCGCGGTGGTGGCGGTACCGGTCGCCGTGCTCGTGCTCGGCGAGCGGCCGCCGCCGGGACTCGAGTACGCCGTCCCGCTCATCGCCGTCGGCGTGGGGCTGGTCGCGTGGCGCGGACGGGACGCGGCGCCGGTGACGGAGACCGACCGGTCATCGAGCCGGGCCGGGCGCCGGACTACCACGATCGCGACACGCTGAACGCGCCGAAGCTCGTGTCACCGCGCTGCGTCGCGTACTGGTCGGTGCGCAGCACGTGCGTGTAGGCGAGCTTCGCGTCCCCGAGACTGACCAGCGCGCCGAGCTGTACGTCCGCGACGAGGCGCTCGACGTCGAGCGGCAGCTGTCCCTCGCCGCGCTCTTCGAGAAACACGTCGTAGCCGACGATGCGCAGGTCGACACCCGCGAAGCCGTACCACGCGCCGCGGCGCGCGCCGATGACGCCCGAGCCCGGGATCGAGGGCTGGATGCGCGGCGGACCGAAGTCCCGACCGAGTCGGCGCCCCGCCCGCAGCGTCGCACCGACGTGCGCGTGCGTGAACACGTTGCCGACGCTGATGCCGAGGTGCGGCAGCAGGCCCGCCTCGAGATCGCCGAGCGCGGCGACGCTGCGCTCGACGGCACGCCAGCGTCGCTGGTAGCTCAACATGAGCGCCGGACGGTCCGCGATCTGGTTGTCCCAGCCGCGCGGCTCTGTCTGACCGAAGGTGTCATGGATCGCGCGCTGCGCGTGGCCCGCGCGCGCGGACGGGCCGACCACGCCGAGGCTCAGCTCGAGCGAGTGCGACCGATCGCCGTCCGAGCCCGCCAGCGCGAGCGACGCGTAGAGCCACCCGGCCCAGGACCGATCGTCGACCGCGGGCTCTTCGGCCTCAATTTCGTACGGCGTGTACATGTTCTGGCCGAGCGTGAAGATCGTGCGGTAGCGCGCGTCGTCGGGGAACAGCCCGGTGCGTTCGGCCGCGTCCGACAACGCTCGCGGCGTCGCCGCGGTGCCCGGCGAGACGCCGATGCGCAGCCCGTTGGTGTAGTGCCGATCGGCGGCGGCGAACGTGTCGTTCTCGAACGCGAGCGCGACGACCGCGTCGTCCGGGCCAAGCTCGGGATCATGCGCCGTGGCCGCCCCGAAGGCCGGTGCCGCGAGAACACTCGCGGCGCAGGCGAGCGCGAGCGCGACCGCGCGCATCGTCGGATTCGTACGGCCAATGCGCATGCGTTCGGCCTCCCGACGGCGAGGCGGCGCAACGGTACGGTCGCGCCGCGCGCTCAGCCGTACAGCTTCGCCGCGATCTCGGCCACGCGCGCGCCCTGATCCGTCGCGAGCTTCTTCTCCGCATCGCTCGGCAAGCGCTTGCCCTCGGGCCCCGCGATCGTTGCCGCGCCGTACGGGGAACCGCCGCGCACCTCCGACACGTCGGTCAGCTCGGCCGACGAGTACGGCAGCCCGACGATCACGAAGCCGTGGTGCAGCAGCGTGCTGTGGAACGACGTGATCGTCGTCTCCTGGCCGCCCCCGGTGCCGGTGGACGTGAACACCGATCCGACCTTGCCGATCAGCGCGCCCTTGGCCCACATCCCGCCGGTCTGATCCAGGAAGTTGCGCATCTGCGAGCACATGTTGCCGAACCGGGTCGGTGTACCGAACACGATGGCGTCGTAGTCCGCGAGCTCGTTCGGGTCCTCGATGATCGGTGCGTCCTGATCGACCTTAGCCCCGGACTTCTCGAGTGCCTCCTTCGACATCAGCTCCGGCACGCGCTTGATCGTGACGTCGGTACCGGACACGCCGCGCGCGCCTTCGACGACGGCGTTC
Organism: uncultured Gammaproteobacteria bacterium; assembly: GCA_963833195.1. GTDB lineage: Bacteria > Pseudomonadota > Gammaproteobacteria > Granulosicoccales > Granulosicoccaceae > Granulosicoccus. The sequence goes on from CAWHXF010000014.1 coordinate 105,748, forward strand.
GCCATCGTCTCGACATGGCCATAGGTGGAGTAGTACAGGACGAGGATGCGGGACATGACAGGGCTTCAGGGGTGTGGGCTCGAAAAGGAGCCTGCCCGTCCGGACGGGGAACCGCCACCGTCCCTGCAGGAACCGTGCGTTCCGCAAGCGGAACACCGCGTCGCTCGCGAAAGGCCACGCGACCGATCCCCAAACGGAACGGTGCGGTCCGATCGACGCGGTATTCGGCACACGGGCCGATGCCGATCATGTGGCTTCTGTTCAGCAGACCCGGAAGGGCCGCCATGAAGAAGCTTCTCATCATCCTCGGAGCAGTCGCCGTCGCCGTGCCGCTCGGCGCGTTCGCGTGGATGCGGGTGCAGTCGAGCGAGCCGCCCCCGCCCGCCGGCACGTCCACGGACGGGACGCGCCCCGTCGCCACCGCTTCGTCGCCGGATGCGACCGGGTCCGACGTCCCCGCGCGACCGATCGCCTGGGCCCGGGTCGAGCTGGCCGACGGGCGCGCCACGCGCCATCTGTCGGGCATCGTGCAGGCCGGCGAGCGCGCCCCGCTCGCGTTCGAGACGAGCGGGCGGGTCGAGACGATCGCGGTCGAGGTCGGGGACCGCTTCGCCGCCGGGGACGTGCTCGCGACGCTGAACGCGAGTGCGCTCGAGCTCGAGCTCGACGAGCGCGAGGCGGCGCTGGCCGAGGCCGAGGCAGCCCGGGCCGACGGGCGCCGCGACTTCGAGCGAAAGCGCACCCTGTATCGCGACGGCGTCGAGGCCGAGGCTTCATATCTCAGCGCGCAGGCGAGTCTCGAGACGCTCGACAGCCGCGTGGCCGTGGCGCGCACCTTGATCGAGCGGGCACGTGATCGGCTTGCCGACGCGACGCTCGCGGCGCCCTTCGCGGGCTCGGTGGCGAGTCGCCCGGCCGAGCCCGCGGAGTTCGTCGCCGCCGGCGCCCCCGTGCTCGAAGTGCTCGGGGATGCCGGCGGCCACGAGATCACCGTGCGCGTGCCCGACGACCTGATCGACCGGCTGGACGCCGACGGCGAGCACCGCGTGCGCGTCGGACGCACCGAGCCGCGCGAGCTGCCCGCGCGCATCGTCGAGATCGGCGCGCGCGCGCTGTCGGGCGCGGCGTTCCCGGTCACGCTGCGCCTGGACGAGAGCGACGAGCCCCTGCGGGCGGGCCTCGTCGGCGAGGTGCGCTTCGCGCTGCTCGCGGGCGACGCGGCCCTGGCCGGCGCGCTGCAGGTGCCTGCGACCGCCGTGCTGGCGGGCGCGGGGGACACGAGCCACGTGTTCGCGTTCGACGAGGCGTCGTCCGTCGTGCAGCGGCGCGAGGTGCGCGTGCACGGCATCGAGGGCGAAAGCGCGCTCATGACGCCACTGGAGCCCGATGCGCTCGTCGAGGGCGACATCGTCGCGACGCGCGGCGTCGCCTTCCTGACCGACGGACAGCGCGTCGCGCTGCTCGGCGTGGGCATCGCTCACTTCGACCTGTAGAGGAGGACGCCCCCGTGCTGACCCGATTCGCCTTCCACCATCAGCGGCTGACGCTGATGCTCGTCGTCGCCCTGATGGTCTTCGGCGGCTTCAGCTACGCGACCCTCCCCGCGCAGGAGGACCCGAAGATCACGATCCGCGAGGCCATCGTGACGACCCGCTACCCGGGGCTCACGCCCGAGCGCGTCGAGCAGCTCGTCACCAAGCCCCTCGAGGTCGCGATCCGCCAGATCCCGGAGGTCGAGGAGATCCGCTCGTCGTCGCTGCCCGGCGTCTCGACCATCCACGTCGAGGTGCACGACCGCTTCTTCGAGCTCGACCAGATCTGGGACGACCTGCGCGCGCGCGTCGAGGGGGCCGCCGCCGCGCTCCCGGACGGCACGTTGCCGCCCGTCGTGACCGACGACTTCGGCGACGTCGCGGTGCTGACCGTCGCGCTCACTTCTCCCGACCACTCGATGGCGGAGCTCGGCGACATGGCCGCCCACGTGCGCGACCGCCTCTACAGCGTGGCCGGCGTCAAGCGCATCGACCTGCACGGCACCCTGCCCGAGGCGATCTACATCGAGACCGCGAACGCCCGGCTGGCCGAGCTCGGCATCGCGCCGGACCGCCTGGTCGCCGAGCTGTCCACGCGCAACGTCATCCGTCCGGGCGGGCAGATCGACGCGGGCGAACGCGCCTTCCTGATCGAGCCGACCGGGGACTACGACGACGTGGCCGCGATCGAGGACACGCTGATCCGCGCCGACGACGGCAGCATGATTCCCCTGCGCGATGTCGCGCGGGTACGCCGCGGGTATCTCGACCCGCCGTCCACCCTCGCCTACGTCGACGGGCAGCGCAGCGTCGTGCTCGCCGTCGCGATGCTCGACGGTCAGAACGTGCTCGAGTTCACCCCGAGGCTGACCGCGGCAATCGACGAGCTCGAGGCCGGGCTGCCCGTCGGCTACGCGCTCGAGGACGTGACGGTGCAGGCCGAGCAGGTCGAGCAGGCCGTGAACGGGGTCAGCGTCAACGTGCTGCAGACGCTCGCCATCGTGCTCGCCGTCGTCGTGCTGCTGCTCGGGGTGCGCACCGGGCTCATCGTCGGCGCGATCGTGCCCACCGTCATGCTCGCGACCCTCGCGGTGATGGGCTTCATGCAACTTCCGCTGGAGCGCATGAGCCTGGCGACGCTGATCATCGCGCTCGGCCTGCTCGTCGACAACGGCGTGGTGGTGGCCGAGGACTTCAAGAAGCGGCTCGAGGACGGCGCGAGCCGCGACGAGGCGCTCGAGGGCGTCGGGGATGAGCTGGCCCTGCCGCTGCTGGCCTCGACCGCCACGACGGTGCTGGTGTTCCTGCCGTTGATGCTCGCCGAGCACGTCGCCGGGGAGTACACCCGCTCGATCTCGGTGGTGGTGGCGATCTCGCTGTCACTGTCGTGGATCGTCGCAATGACGCTGACGCCGATCCTGCTGCATCGCTTTCTGAAGGTGGACGGTGCGGAAGACAGGTCGGGAGCCTCTGCGAAGTCGCAGGCGACTCGATCTTGGAACGAGCGCATGTTCGAGCCGCTCGGGCGCGGCTACGCTCGCCTGCTGCGCGCGTGCCTCGCCCACCGGGCGCTGTTCATGGTCGCGATGCTGATCGCGCTCGTCGGCGGCGGTATCGGCGTCGCGACGGCGCCCAAGAGCTTCTTCCCGGGCTCCGACCGCGCGCAGCTCGTCGTCTACCTGGACCTGCCGGCGGGCGTCACGACGCGCACGACCGACGACGCGGTGCGGGAGATCCTGCCCACCCTCGACGCCGAGCGCTTCGACTGGCTGGACGGTCATGCCGCCTGGGTCGGCTACGGCGGGCCGCGCTTCGTGCTCTCGCTTACCCCGGTGGACCCGGCGCCGAACCGCGCGGTCGTGATCGTGCAGGTGGACGACACGGGCAACGTGCCGCGTGCGGCCGCCGCCCTGCGCGAGCATCTCGCAGGCTTTCCGGCCGTGTCGGCGCGCGTGACGCCGATGTTCCTCGGCCCCAGCGATTCGTCGATCCTCGAGGTCCAGGTCAAGGGGCCGGACCGGGACTTCCTGTTCGAGACCGCGACCGAGATCGAGGCCTTGCTTGCAGGCGTGCCGGGCGCGTTCGACATCCGTCACGACTGGGAGAACCGCGTGGCGCACCTGGAGGCCGACGTCGATCAGGCGCGCGCGCTGCAGGCGGGCGTGAGCTCGGCGGACGTCGCCGCCTCCCTGTCGAACTTCTACTCCGGCCGCGCGGTGACCGAGTACCGCGAAGGCGACGACACGATCCCGGTCATCGCGCGCGGTGCCGACGACGAGCGCACGAGCATCGACCGGGCGCGTACCGTGGCCGTGTTCGGCGATGGGGGGCGGGTCGTGCCACTCGCACAGGTCGCGGACCTTCGCCCGGTGAACGGCTTCTCGCGGATCGAGCGCGAGAACCTGGAGCCGACCCGTGACGGTACAGGCACGCTCGTCCGAAATGGCGGCCGAGGACATGGCCCCGCTCCTGGCGGACGAACTGGAGGCGCTGTCCGCCCGCCTGCCCCCGGGGCACTCGATGGAGCTCGACGGCATCCTCACCCAGTCCGGCGAGGGCCGCGCGGCGCTGCTGGCCAACATGCCGCTGTGCCTGGCCGTCGTGCTGGTGCTGCTGGTCGCGCAGTTCGACTCGTTCCGAAAGCCGCTGATCATCCTCGGCACGATCCCGCTGGTGATCATCGGGGCGGCGATCGGGCTGCACGCACTGAACGCCGACTTCGGCTTCATGCCGATCCTGGGCATCCTGTCGCTCGCGGGCATCATCCTGAACAACGGGATCGTGCTGATCGATCGGATCGACATCGAGCGGGCCGCCGGAGGCGGTGCTGAAGCGATCGTGTCGGCCTCGGTCCGACGGCTTCGCCCGATCCTGATCTCGACGCTCACGACGGTGCTGTGCCTGCTGCTCCTTGATCGTGTCGCGCGATCCGCTGTTCTACGGCATGGCGACGGTCATGGCGGGCGGGCTGCTGGTCGGCACGGTGCTGACTCTCGGGGTGGTGCCCGTGGCCTACTCGCTGCTGTACCGGGAGCCCGTGGGGGCGCCCGAGCCGCGCCGGATCGATACGGCCCGGACGCCCGGCACGGCAGGTACCGCACGGGCGTGACGAGGGATGCACGACCGCCCACCTCGCGTCGCGCGGCCGCCGGCGCCGTTCGGAATACCTTGATTCTCGCCCCTCCAGGGCGATCACCGGAGCTGCCATGCAGGACCCGACCACCCGCTTCGCGCTCGACGACCTGCGCGCGTTCGCCCAGATCGCGGGCGCCGGTGGCATCAGCGCCGCCGCCCGGCGTCACGACGAGCCGAAGGCGAATCTCGCGAGGGCGCTGGCGCGACTCGAGGAGGCCGCCGGCATGGCGCTGTTCGATCGCGTCGGGCGGGGGCTCAAGCTCACCGCCTTCGGCGAGAGCCTGGTCGATAGCGGCGAGCGGGCGCTCCGACTCGACCAGGAGGTGGAGGCGGTGCGCCGCGCGTCCTCCGGTGAGCCGAGCGGACCGCTCCAGGTGGCTGCGAGCGCGCTGACCGCCGTGCAACTCGTCGCGCCCGTGCTCGCCCGCGTCGCGGCGGATCACCCCGCGGTGCGCAGTCGGCTCGTCATCACCAGCGCCGGGCCCGACCCGCTCGACGACGAGCTCGATGTCGTCGTCCGCATCGGTCGCCCATCGGCGCCCTACCTCGTCGCGCGACGCGTGCTCGTCGGCACGCTGCGCCTCTACTGCTCGCCCGCGATCGCCGCCGGCATGGACGTGTCCGACCCCAATGCCGTCGAGTCGCTCGAACGCGTCGTCGTCGATGTCGAGCGCGTCCCCACGACCTGGGTGGTGAGCGACGAAGCGGGGCGTTCGGTCTCGCTCGCGAGACCACCGATCGTGTCGGTGGGTGATCCGATGGTCTCGTTCGCGCTGATGCGCAACGACGTCGGGATGGCCTTCCTGCCGGACGTGTACGCCGAAGGGCTTGTGGCCGCCGGCGAGCTCGTGCGCTTGCTGCCGAGCTTCTCGGGTCCCCCGATCGAGATCTTTCTCGCCTTTCCGCCGCGGCGCTCGAACGTGCCGGCGGTGCGATTGTTCATCGACCCCATGGTCGAGCGGTGCGAGCGGTTGCGGGCGGAAGGCGTGTCGGGGCCGGCCCTCGCGAACGAGCCCGAAGGTCCGGCGTCGATGCAAGGAGCGCCGGAGCGATAGGACTCGTCAGCTCGGCGGCGAACCGTTCCGAGATCGGCACGCCACGTACCGCACGTCGTCGTAGTTGCGCGCGCGGCGACCCCGTACGGTGGATCTCGAAGCACATCGACTCCCTGCGAACCACGCGATGCACCGACGGGTCGTCCGCTTCGATCGCCTTCACCCGACACTCGAGGAACACTCCATGCACACATTCATCCGATCCACCGCTGCAGCCGCCACGCTCGCGCTCGCCGCTGCCTTCGCCCCGTCCGCGTTCGCGCTGGACACGGTTCCGACCGAGGAGATGCGCAGCGAGATTCAGCGCACCCTCGATTTGCTGCCCGAAGCTTCCGACCGACGGGTGTCGGTGAACATCGATAACGGCATGTACGTCATCAGCGGTTTCGTCAACGGCATCGAGGGGTCGGTCGATGCAAGGCAGGCGCTCGCGGACATCGAGGGACTGGATGGAGACCTTGTGGATATCCGGGTCATCCGCGAGTAGCCAGCCGAGCCGTACTCTCTGCGTGCCGATGCTCCGATGGGATCGGCATGCGGCGAACATCGGCCGTGCCGGTGGCGCCCGGCCGGACGCCGGTCGGTCGGACTTCACGGGGGTACCTGCCAACCGATTGTGCCGTGCGTCGGAAGGTCGGCGCGCCGGGCCGTCTTGGGTCGACCACACCGCGGTCAGCGTTCGAGCCATCGGATATCGGATGTAGAAATCCTGAACGGTGAGCGCGCGGAAGGTGATGCCACGCACGCGCAATTACCTGCATTGCTGCGGCGAGCGCCCCGACTTGACATAGCGCGCGTTCGACGGAGTCGACACGACATCGACGACACGGTGCGTCACGTCGACGGCACGACACGCGCGTACACGCACGACGAGCGCTGAACCGCGTCGATCAAGCGAAGCGCACGAGCTTCACCGCAAGGCGTCACGGCGATCGGCTGCCTGTCCGAATCACGGCGCGGCTCGGCTCGAGCATTCCGCCAGGACCGCATCGACGCGTCCGTCGAGCCCTCGCCGCAGTACCTGTCTGGACGCACCTGCGCGCGCCCGAAGGGCCTGCGCGTTCATCAGATCCACGAGCAGCGCCGCCCGAGTGAGCGCGTCGGGCGAGACGCTCAGTCGCCCCGCGTCGATCTCGCGCGCGAAGCGCACGCGCACTGCCTTCTGCATCGACTCGCCGATCGCCGCGAGCCGGCCCGCCACCTCTGGCACGGTGCCAGCCACCGCGACCGCACAGCACCCGATGAGACATCCCGCGGGGTGGCTCGGGGCAGTGTTGTTGCACAGGGACACGTCCAGAAACGCCCGCGTCGCCTCCCGGATGTCCTCGGACGCCTCGAAGGCCCGCAGAGGCTCGCTGCCGATACCGGCCGCGTAGGCGTCGATGGCCGCGACGAACAGCGCCGCCTTGTCGCCGAACAGCGCGTAGAGGGTCGGGCGCGAGACGCCCCCCGCCGCGCACAGGGCATCGAGCGACGCGCCGTCGTGGCCGCGCTCCCAGAACACGTCGATCACGGCGCGCAGCACCGCGTCGCGATCCACGGTGGGTGGCCTGCCGCGGGTCTTCGATGCTCCGGTGTTCCGATTTCGAGAAAGCTGATTTGTCGTCGGGGGACGCATGTCCGGGGTTCCGTTGCCTCTGTCGTCGCTTATTCTACCGATTCGCAACTAAACATCGGAACGACAACATGCAACTTCGTGACAAGACGGCGCTGATCACCGGCGCCACCACCGGCATCGGGTTCGCCGCCGCTCGCCGCTTTCTGGACGAAGGCGCAGCCCACGTCGTCATCACCGGTCAGGACGAGGCGCGCCTCGAGGCGGCCCGCCTGACGCTCGCGGATCTCGGCAAGGGGACCGTCACGGCCGTGCGCTGGCGCGCCGACGAGGTCGCCGACATCGAGGCAGTGGTTGCCGCGGTACGCGATGCCGGGGGCTCTCTCGACGTGGTGTTCGCCAACGCGGGCGTAACCTGGCCCGGCCCGCTCGGCCAGATCGACGCGGCGCAGGCACAGCAGCAGCTGATGATCAACGTCACCGGTCCGCTCATGCTGATCCAGTCGCTCGTGCCGACCATGAACGACGGCGGCTCGATCGTGCTCACGACCTCGTGCCTGGATCAGCTCGCCATGCCGGGCATGACGGTCTACGCGGCCTCGAAGGCGGCCATGCGGTCGCTCGCCCGCACCCTGTCGGCCGAGCTCAAGGATCGACGCATACGGGTGAACACCGTGGCCCCCGGCCCCATCGAGACGCCGATCTACTCGAAGCTCGGCATGGACGACGCCCAGTTGGGAGAGATGGCTGCGGCAACCGCCGCGAAGGTTCCGCTCGGCCGCTTCGGCCAGCCCGACGAGATCGCCGGGGCGGTGACGTTCCTCGCCTCGGACGCGTCGAGCTACCTGCTCGGCGAGGAGATCAGCGTCGACGGTGGCTGGTCGAACCTGTAGGCCGCCTCAGTCCGAGACCCGATCTCGGCACACGAAGGCCGTGCGCGTCCCGCGCACGCCCCTCCCTCTATCGACGGTGTCCGCAATCGGCATGCCGACGATCCGAACCTCTCCATCCACCTCATCGAGAACGCCATCATGAGCTTTCGCCCTTCCTTCAACCCGACACGACTCGCCGTCGCGCTGCTGCTCGCCGGGCCCGTGGTCGCCTCCGGCGCATGCGCAAGTACCCCGTCCGCGCGGGACGCGGCGTCGCTGATGTCCGCAGGTCCCATCGAGTTCGGCGCCGGCACGCTCTTCGTCGGCGACAGCCGCGGCTCGCGGGTCATGGCCTTCGAGCTGAGCGATGACACCCTCGACGATCAGTCCGGCTACGAGCTCGGACGCGCCGAGACGTTCGAGGGGCGCACCCTGGTGGACGATCTGCCCACCGCGCTCGCCGAGCTCGTCGGAGCGCCCGCCGAGCTGATCACCATCAACGACATGGCGGTCGACCCGAGCACGCATCAGATCGTCCTCTCCGCCCACCGCGGCCTCGGCCCCGACGCGACGCCCTTCCTGGCCAAGGCGAACCGGGGCGAGGTCGCGCTGATCGACCACGCCGCGCTCACCGCGACGGAGCACGTGCTCTCCGCCCCGGGCGACGCGTCGCTCGAGTTCGGGCAACCGGCGTCTGCCTTCGCGATCACCGACATCGACTTCCATGACGGGGAGCTCTTCATCGCCGGAGTCTCGGGCGAGGAGTTCGCCTCGGGCCTGCGCCGCGTCGCCTACCCCTTCACGGGCGAAGACAGCGAGACGAAGATCGAGATCTGGCACGCCGTGCACGCCCAGTGGGAGACGCGTGCGCCGATCATCGCGCAGACGATCGCCGACATCGACGGCGAGCCGACCTTGATCGCCGTCTACGCCTGCACGCCTCTCGTGCGCATTCCGCTGGCCGACCTCACGGGCGAGACCGCGGTGCGCGGCGAGATGATCGGCGAGCTCGGCTACGGCAACACGCCCGTCGACATCGTGCGCTACACGAACCCGATGGACGGGTCGGCAAACGTGCTCGTCACCCACACGCACCGCTCGGCCAACGCCATTCCGATCGAGCAGATCGGGAGCGTCGAGCCGATGCCCGTCGAGGTGGGCAACAACTTCGGCCCTGCCGGTCTCACCGGCTTCCCGGTGCCGGCGGCGGACGTCGAGCACCTCGCGATGATCGACGACGCCTGGGCCGTGGCTGTGCGCCCCGACCCGCAGAACCCCGAGCGCCTGCAGCTGCACAGTCTGCTGTCGCCGTTCTTCTTCGACCGGGCGGACCACGTGGTCGAGATGAACTGGCCGGGGTCGGCCGATCCGTTCGGCTACCGGCAGTTCCCGGCCCTCGACCTGTCGGGCGGCTGAGCGTGCATCGCCTTCTCGGGGCGATGATGGTCGTCGCCGCGAGCCTCGCGCTCGCGGCGGCGTCGCACGCATCGGCGGCGCCCGGCAGTTCGTCTGCCCCCATCGCGCGAAGCGCCGACGGGACGATTGTGGTGGAGCATCTTCCGGAGCGTTGGCTGACGCCACTGGTCGAAGAGGAAGCCACCGCCAAGCTTCGGCCCGCCGGGACGAACGGCGGGATGGACGCCGCAGTCCGCACGAGCGCGATCGACGCGGTGACGCTCGCGCCCCGCTTTCCCCTGATGGAAGGTATCGCCTACGAGCTCGTGCTCGAGCACGACAGCGAGCCCGGGGCTTCCGTAGGGCGTCTGACGCTCGACGTGGTCGGAACCGCGGAGTCGATCGGCCCCGCCGCACGTGTGACGGACGTGTGGCCGTCCGCCGGCACGGTGCCCGAGAACACCCTGCGCCTCTACCTGCACTTCTCGGCCCCCATGGCACGCGGCCGGGTCCGGGAACACGTTCACCTGGAGTCGTCCGACGGGACACGGTTGGACGATTCGTTCCTGAATCTCGCCACCGAGCTGTGGTCGGCTGATCAGCGGCGCCTGACCATGCTGCTCGACCCGGGGCGCATCAAGCGCGGCGTGGGGCCGAACGAGAAGGCGGGCCCGCCGTTGTCGATGGACCGCTCGTACCGGCTCGTGGTCTCGCGAGCCGCCCGCGATGCGTCGGGCCGGCCGATCGCCGAGGACCACGTCCACGCCTTCGATGTCGGTCCGCCGATTCGGACCGCAGTCGACGCTCGCGCCTGGACCCTGGACGTGCCACGGGCAGGGTCGAGGCGGACCCTGAAGATCGATTTCGATCGGCTCATGGACCGCGCGATCGCCTCACGGGCGCTGATTGTCGTGGACGCGGACGGCACCCCGGTGCCGGGAACGACCACAGCGGACGCCCGAACGTGGTCGTTCACGCCGAACGCGCCATGGACGACGGGCACGGCGCTGCGCGTCGAAGCGGTGCTCGAGGACGTCGCCGGAAACACCCTGTGCCACCCCTTCGACGTGGGCGAAGGCGGCGGTACGGTCTGTCGCGAACCGGTCTTCCTGCCTCTCGAACCCTCTTGATTGAACGAGTACGTGAGGACGGGGCCTGTCGGCGCGCCGCGTTGCGCTTCACCAGCGGGGCTTCCCCGGCGAAGGCGCTGTCGCGTTGCACCGCCCCGCCCCTTGCGATCTCGCGAAAGCTGATTTGTCGTGATGGGGGCCATGTCCGAGGCTCGACCGTTCATGCACTCGATTATTCTACCGATTCGCAACCCATCAGGAAGACGACCCAATGTGGTCTCAGGACAAGACGGCACGCGCCACGGGTGCCACTCGGTACGTGTCGAAGAGCGCCCTTCGCGCCGGGCTCTTCGCCTCGGCACTGCTGCTCGGCGCGTGCGCGAGCGACGATGATTCGGCGTCCGACATCGACGGGCAACACGCCGACGAGCACGGCGCGCTGCTCGCACCGTATCCCGGAACGCCCGACATCGCCACGCCGATCACGAAGATCGATCGCTACGATCCGGTGCTGGACAGCTCGCGCGGTCCGGAGATCGACCCGGACAAGGGTTATGCTGTGCTGGATCTCGGGGCGAACGCGTACTTCGTCACCGAAGGCGTCTACCAGGTCCTGTTCGTCCGTACCGCCAATGGCCTGGTTCTCGTCGACGCGCCGCCCACGATCGGCGCACGGCTGCTCGCCGCGGCCGAAGAGATCGCGCCGGGAGCGTCGATCACCGATCTCGTCTACTCGCATGCGCACATTGACCACATCGGTTTTGCCGCCGGCATCGTCGAGGCGTTCCCGGACGTCCGCATCGTCGCCCACACCGAGACCGCGACCAAGCTCGCCCGGGCCGACGATCCGAACCGGCCGATGCCCGACGAGTTCGTCGATGTCGGACCCGGAGACGCCCCGTACCTCTTGAGCGTGGGCGGGGAGACGCTCGAGATCGCCTATCCGGGACCGAACCACCAGGACGGCAACATCGAGGTCTGGCATCCGACGAGCGGCACGTTGATGGTCGTCGACGTCGTCTTTCCGGGCTGGATGATGTGGCGACGGCTCGCGCTCGCCGAGGACATCCCGGGCGTCTTCGATCTCGTCGCCTCGCTGAACGAGCGCTACGACTTCGAGCACCTGGTCGCGGGGCACGTCGGTCGGCCAGGCACGAAGGCGGACGTGGCGCTGCAGCTGGAGTTCATGACCGACCTCCACGCCGCGGCGGGCGAGGCGCTGGCGTCCGTGACACCCGGAGAGGGGGTGGATCCCGCCGACTTCTCGAACCCGTGGGGCCTGTTCGACGACTACATCGATCGGGTGGTGGTGCGCTGCGTGGCCGAGCTCGCACCCGTCTGGCGCGAGCGCATGTCCGGCTTCGACGTGTTCATCTACGACCAGTGCCTGGCGATGGAGCAGAGCCTGCGGGTGGACGGGTCGAGCCTTTGAGGGGGCCCACCCGTAACGGTGCGGAGCGCGTCGGGAAGCCCGCTTCCGCAACGCGGCACCCTCCTCCGGCACGCCGCTTCATGCCGATACCTCACCCGGCCTCGAATCAGCCCTCTGCCCGTCGGTGTTCCCACAGGACTTTCCCATGTTTCCAGCAGACACGACCGAATCCCGGTTCGATGCGGACGTTCCCGCGAAACGCTCCGTGCGGTCGGCGCGCAGGGCGATAGCGGCAGGGGCGCTCGCGTTGACCTTCGGCGGGCAGGCCATCGCCCAGACAGCGGCCACACCCTCGTCGCCGCACGGTGGCGGCCCACCGGCCATTCCGGAGGCCTCGCGAGGCTTCCCGGTGGATCCCGACTCGGGGTACGTCAGGGAAGCCCTCGGGGCGGGTCTGCACTGGGTCGGGAACGGAGCCTACATGTCGATGTTCCTGGTCGGCGCGGAGGGCGTCGCGCTCGTGGATGCCCCGCCCTCGCTCGCGCAGGCGCTGCTGGAGGCGGTCGCCGAGGTCACGGACCTGCCGGTCACCCACATCGTCTACAGCTACGGTCACGGCGACCACATCGGTGCCGCGGGGCTGTTCGATGGAGCCACCATCGTCGCCCACGCGGACACCGCCCGTCAGCTGCTGCGCGGTGGATGGTGCGTCGAGGAATGCGTGGACGTTCCGGATCCGCGGCCTGCACCGGACATCCTGTTCGAGCAGACGTACACGCTGGACCTCGGCACGGTGGACGGAGCGCCGAGGACGCTCGAGCTGGCCCATCCCGGGCCCAACCACCAGCCCGGCAACAGCATCGTGTTCCACCCGGGATCCCGGACCTTGATGGCCGTCGACATCGTGTACCCGGGCTGGGTGCCGTTCGATCTGCTGGCCGTCAGCGCCGACATTCCCGGCTGGATGGACGCTCACGACGCGCTCCTGGACTACGACTTCGACCGCTTCATCGGCGGCCACCTCGGCCGTCCGGGCAACCGCGACGACGTCATGACCGCAAAGGCGTTCCTGGACGATCTCGTGGCGGAGGCCGCCCGCGCGTTGTCGGACAACCCGCGCGGCGAGGCGATCGGGTCGCTGGGCGCCCGGTTCGGGTTCGACAACGGATGGTGGCTGACCGACCAGCACACGCGGGCGGTATCCGAGGACTGCGCGGCCGCGCTGATCGAGCGGTGGTCGGTGTCGCGCGACAATCTGCGTGAGGACGCGCGTCAATCTGCTTGAGAGACCGGTGACGCGGCGCCGACGATGGTCGCCGGCCTCGCCCGGCCCTGCAACCGCTTTCTCACCCTGATTGACGCGCAGCGTCAATCAGGCCGGTCCGGCGGCTCCGCTCAGGCGTCCGCGGGTGTCTCGTCCGTGTCCGGCTTCGGTGGCTTCCCGCTGCCGCTGTTCTTGCGCGTCGCCCGCGTCGCGGGCCGCCCCGCGCCGGCTGCCGACGCCTTCTGCGCCGTGCGCCGGCGGTAGCTCTCCACGTTCATCTCGAAGATCGTCGAGTGGTGCACCAGCCGATCGATCGCCGCCACCGTCATCGCAGGCTCCGGGAACACCTCGTTCCACTTGCCGAACGGCTGGTTCGCCGTGATCAGCATCGAGCGGCGCTCGTACCGGGCGCAGATCAGCTCGAACAGCACGCTCGTCTCCGCCTGGTCCTTCGCCACGTAGGCCAGATCGTCCAGGATCAGCAGGTGGTACTTGTCGAGCTTCGCGAGCGCCGCCTCGAGCCCGAGCTCCGTGCGTGCCCGCTGCAGCCGCTGCACGAGCTCTGTGGTGCGCGTGAAGAGCACCCGCCAGCCCTTCTCGACGAGGGCAAGGCCGAGCGCGCTGGCGAGGTGGCTCTTGCCGCCACCGGGCGGGCCGAAGAGCAGTACGTTGGCCCCGCGTTCGATCCACGCATCGCCCTCGGCCAGCGCGTTCACCTGGGAGCGCGACACCATCGGTACCGCGTCGAACTCGAACGTCGCGAGCGTCTTGCCGGGCAGCAGGTTGGCGCTGTTCATGTGGCGGGCGATCCGCCGCCGGTCGCGCTCGGCCACCTCGTGCTCGAGGAGCGCGGACAGAAAGCGCGCGGCCGGCCAGCCCTCCTTGTCGGCACGCATGGCAAAGTCCTGCCACAGCGTCTTCGTCGCCGGCAACCTGAGCTCGTTGAGCATGAGGGCAATGGCGGCAGCATCGATGTTCTGCTTTGCGCTCATGCCAGTACTCCCGACGTCGTCGCCACGCTCGCGGTCGGCTGCGCCTTGACATCTGCATCTGTACTCGGACTTGCATTGTTGTTCACTCCGATCAGTGCATCGAAGCTCTCGACCGACGGCAGATCGACTGTCACTTCCGGCGCCGCTGCCGTGGTTCTAGGAAAGCGCAGCCGAAGCACCTGCGGCTCCGGTCGCACGCCCTTGTCGAGCGCCTCGTCGATCGCGACGCCGAGCTCCGCCTCGCAGCCATTCTCGTGCGCAAGGGCCAGCAGCGCGACCACGCTACGGGCGGCGCTCGTCGGCCCATCACGCTCGGACAGCTCCTCCCACGCCCGTCGGTAGGCTTCACGCGGGAACAGCTGGTCGCGGTAGACGAGCCCCGCGAGCGCACCGGGCTTTCTCTTCAGCGAGTGAATGACGTGCCGGTAGTTGACGACATAGCCGGTGTGCTCGCCGCGGGCGCGTCGTCCGCGCGGCATGCTCTGCAGCAACGTCGCACCCAGCCAGCACTCGACCCGATCGTCGAAGAGCCGGACCCGGATCCGCTGACCGATCAGCCGCGCCGGCACGCTGTAGAAGGTTCGCTTGAGCATGAAGCCGCCCGTGCGGGTGACCCTCACGCCGTGCTCCTCGTAGTCGGGCGTGCGCATCGCGGGCAGCGGCTGCAGCGCCTCGCGCTCGGCCTCGATGCGCGGGGCATGACGGGCGTTGTGCCGACCGACGATCTCGTCGATGAAGCAGCAGTAGGCCTCCAGGTTCTCGAAGTCCGACGAGCCGCGTAGCAGCAGCGCGTCCCGGATCCCGGCGCGCAGGTGTCCGTGCGAGCTCTCGATCGAACCGTTCTCGTGGGCGACCCCGCGGTTGTTGCGCGTCGGCACCATCGCGTAGTCCGCACACAGCGTCTCGTAGCGGGCGGTGATGTCCTGGCGGGCATCGGCGTCGAGGTTCTTGAACGCGGCCGACAGGCTGTCGCTGCGGTGTTCGCGCGGGGCGCCGCCCAAGGCAACGAGCGCGTTCTGCAGCCCCTCGGCAAGAGCGACGTAGCTCTCGCCACCGAGCACGACGTGCGCGTGCTCGAAGCCGGAAGTTGTCGAGCCGGAAGTGGTAGAGCCGATGGGGCAACGACACGCCGGCGATGCTGATGCCGACATCGTCCATGACGGTGAAGTCCGATAACCCCATCCGCCCGGGCTCGTGGGTCTGGCGGAAGATGACTTCATGGGCTTCGCCGTGCACGGCGCGCCAGCGTTGGATGCGGCGCTCGAGGGTGCGGCGCACGGTGTCCGGTAGCTCGGGGTGGCTGCGCCGAAGCTCGGCGAAGATGCCGATCGGGCGCAGCCCCGGCATCTGCTGGAGCATCGGCACGACCACCTCGTCGAAGATCCCGGCAAGCGGGTCCGGACGGCGGCGACCGCGCGGGGCCTTCTTCTGGGAGGGGAGCCTGGGGTCGGCCTCGATGCGGTAGGCGCTGGCGGAGCTGATGCCGGCCTTGGCGGCCGCGCTGGCCACGTTCTTGGTACGTCGGAGCTTCATGTAGAGCCTCGTCTGGTGATCGGTCAGGGGACAGCCGGGCAAGACGGGGGGACTCCCTGTGGGGGAGTGCCGTCATACCGGACTGGCCGCGATCACCGGACGGGGCCCGAGAGGGCTGCCGTCAGGTCGTTCGCCGGCACGGCGGTCGGGCTACGCCCTCCCGCCGTGCCGGGGTCGAGAAGTTCTCACCGTGATTGACGCGCTTCCTCAGCCTGATTGTCGCGGGACAGGTCGGGCCGGCTCGGGGGCTTGGAGACCTACGGGGACGATCTGTGCAAGCGCATGCAGTTCAGCCTGCGCATCGATTGACGGCGGATCGTGTGCCGGCGAATGCCGGCCGCCGGCATTCGTCCGCCTCGGTGAGTCGGTTGCCGGTCGGGTGCGGGCGATCGTCCTGCGCGAGCAGGGCCTCCAGAGCGTCGAGATCGGCGAAGCGGCCCTCGAACGCGGCCGCATGGACCGCCTGACCGGAGGAAGATCCTGCCTTGTGGGCGCCGTTGTCGATGCGGCTCCCGCCCCTTATCGAGTCAGGTCGAGATCTACTGTCGAGACGGGTACTCGAGCACATTGATCATGTTGCCGTCCGGATCGCGCAACATGGTCGATCGCAAGCCATCCTCGGACAGGACCTGCTCTCGCCAGACGAACTGCGCTCGGGCGTCCGCCATTCGCTCGGTCGGCGAGTACGGACTGATCTTCGCCGCGCTCGGTCTGCTCGACACCACCGATCCGGAGCGGATGCGAGCGAACATCGACGCGCGCTGCAGCGACGAGGCCGAGACCCGGCGCGAGGCGATCCGCGTGGCGATCGAGGCCAAGAAGTACGAGTTCGACGCGCGACAGCGCACGGCGTGGAGATGAACCAGCGCTACGATTCGCACGCGATCGTGCGCGACGACACCTGCACGATGCCCGCCTTCGAGCGCGACGAGGAGCTGCACTACCAGTCGACGACCTGCCCCGGCGCGCGGGTGCCGCACGCGTGGCTGTTCGACGATGGCGGACCCCGCACGTCCACCCTGGACCTGTGCGGTCACGGCCGCTTCACGCTGCTCACCGGCATCGGCGGGGACGCCTGGGAGTCGGCGGCCGAGGCCGCCGCCGAGCGCTTCGGCGTCGAGCTCGACGTGCACCGGATCGGGCCACGGCAGGCGTGGCAGGATCACCACGGCACCCGGGCGCGGGTGCGCGAGATCCGGGACGCGGGTTGTCTCCTGGTGCGCCCGGATCACCACGTGGCGTGGCGCTCGCCCGCGATGCCCGCGGACCCCGGCGCCGAGCTCCGACGCGTGTTCGACGCTCTGCTGGGTGCCGCTGGCGACGTGCCGGGTCGGCCGTCGCGCCGAAGGGCAGCGTCAGGAAGGCCCGTGGGTACGGTCCCCGCCGAGGCGCTCGATCAACCGCTCCACCAGATCGCGCGCCCTTGGGGCGAGCGCGCGTCCCTGGGGAAACATGATCCAGGCGGACATCGGGCTCCACACGACGTCGGTCAGGACCGGCTCGAGTCGCCCGGCGGCGATCGCGTCGCGGGAGATGAAGTCGGGTTCGCGCACGACGCCGAGCCCGGCTTCCGCGGCGGCCACGAGCGCCTCGCCGTTGGTGGCCGTGTACCGGGTGCGCACCTCGACGCTCCCCCCGGTCGAGTCCGGGCCCGTCCAGGTCCACCGCTGGCGCGTGCCTCTGCTGCGGTAGCACAGCGCATCGACGCCCGTCAGCGCATCCGGCGTCGCGGGTCGGCCGTGCCGATCCCAGAACTCGGGGCTGGCCGCCACGACGTGCACGATGTCGGCGAGCCGGCGCGCCACCAATCGTGAGTCCTCGAGCTCGCCGACGCGGACCGCGATGTCCACGCCCTCCTCGACCAGGTCCACGCGCCGGTCGCTGTAGTCGACGTCCAGGCGCAGCCCCGGTCGCTCGGCCGCGAAGTCGTGGAGCACCGGTGCGACGACCTTCAACCCGTAGCTGAGCGGGATCGCCACGCGAAGCGTGCCCGCGAGCGCCGCCTCGCCGCTGGTGACGCTCTCGTCGGCCCGGTGAAACGCCTCCAGCACGGCGACGGCGTGCCGGTGATACTCGATCCCCGAAGGCGTCGGCGCGAGCCCGCGCGTCGAGCGGTTCGCCAGCCGCACGCCCAGTCGGGCCTCCAGATCCCCCAGACGCCGGCTGACCGCGGACACGGCGGTGCCGAGCCGGAGCGCGGCCCCGGACATCGATCCCGACTCCACGATCGCGACGAACGTCTCGAGCTCGGTGAAGCGGTCCATGGACGGCAGGGTAGCCCGGTACGGCTTTCCGTTTTGCGCAATGGTGACTTGCTCAATCAGGCAAAAGACCCGGCGAGATCGTCCGCTACATTGGATCCTCCCTGGCAGCGATCGAGATCCGCAAGCTCATGAGCACAACCCTTCTGAAGGTCAACGCGAGCGGTCGACTCGAGACGTCGCTGTCGCGCGAGCTGTCCGCGAGACTTGCCGACGGGATGAACTCGGCCGGCAAGGTCGATCGCGTGATCGACCGCGACCTGCTCGCAGGCATCGGCCTGATCTCGCCGGAGTGGGTGGCGGCCAACTTCACGCCCGCCGAGCAGCGCACCGCGGCCCAGCACGAGGTGCTGGCCGAATCCGACGCGCTCGTCGACGAACTGGTGGCCTCCGACGTCGTGGTGATCGCCGCACCGATCTACAACTTCGCGGCTCCCGCCAAGCTCAAGGCCTGGATCGACCAGGTATGCCGCTCGGGGCGGACGTTCCGCTACTCCGAGAACGGTCCGGTGGGCCTGCTCGAAGGGAAGAAGGCGTACGTGATCGTGACCTCCGGCGGCACCGAGATCGATTCCCCGATCGACTTCATGACGCCCTACCTGCGCCACGTGCTCGGCTTCATAGGCATCCACGACGTCACGGTGATCGCGGCCGACCGGACGATGATGCGCGGGGACGAGGCCCCGACGGCCGCGCGGCAGGAGATCGACGATCTGCTGGCGGCCGCCTGATGGGCCTTCTGGTCGATGGGAAGTGGCAGGACCGCTGGTACGACACCGACTCCACCGGCGGCAAGTTCGAGCGCACCGAGTCGAGCTTTCGCTCCTGGGTCACGGCCGACGGCTCGGCCGGCCCTTCCGGGGACGCGGGTTTCGAGGCCGAGCCCGGCCGCTACCACCTCTACGTCGGCTACGCGTGCCCGTGGGCACACCGCGCGCTGATCTGGCGGAAGCTCAAGGGTCTGGAGGACATGATCGACGTCTCGTGCGTGCACTGGTTCATGGGCGACGAGGGTTGGACCTTCGAGCCCGACGGCGAGAGCATCGTCGGCGACGCGCTCGGAGACAGGATGCGCCTGCACGCGCTCTACACCGACGCGGACCCGGACTTCACGGGACGCGTGACGATTCCCGCGCTGTGGGATACGAAGACGGGGACGATCGTATCGAACGAGTCCAGCGAGATCGTGCGCATGTTCGACACCGCCTTTGACGAGGTCGGCGCGTCGGGGCCCCGCCTGTATCCCGACGAGCACGCGGAGGCCATCGACGCGTGGAACGAGCGCATCTACGAGACGCTCAACAACGGCGTCTACCGCTCGGGCTTCGCCACGACCCAGGACGCCTACGACCAGGCGGTGCACCCGCTCTTCGACACGCTGGATGCGATCGAGGCACGCCTGTCCGAGCACCGGTACCTGGTTGCCGATCGCCCGCTCGAGGCCGACTGGCGATTGTTCCCCACCCTCCTGCGCTTCGACCTGGTCTACCACGGTCATTTCAAGTGCAACCTCCGGCGCATCGTCGACTACCCGAACCTGTCGGGGTACCTCAGAGAGCTGTGGCAGTGGCCCGGTATCCGCGAGACGGTGAACCTCGGGCACGCGCAGCGCCACTACTACGCCTCGCACGAGAGCGTGAACCCGACGCGCATCGTGCCGGCGGGCCCCGATCTCGATCTCGACGCGCCGCACGGCAGGGATCACCTGTCGTGAGCGCCGCCTCGAGCCGCGGCACCGTCCTGATCGTCGGCGCAGGCGACGGGCTGTCCGCCTCGCTCGCCCGGCGCTTCGCCGCCGATGGCCACCCGATCGCGCTCGCCGCGAGAAACGTCGACAAGCTGTCCGACCTGGTAGGGGCGACGAACGCGAGCGCCCATGCGTGCGACGCGTCGGACCCGGCCGCGGTGGCCGCGCTGTTCGACGCGGTGGACGGCCGGCTCGACGTCGTCGTCTACAACCCGTCGGCGCGCACGCGCGGCCCCGTCGCCGAGCTCGACCCCGAAGACGTGCGGCGCGCGCTCGAGGTCACCGCGTTCGGCGCGTTCCTGGTCGGCCAGCGCGCCGCGGCGCGGATGCTCGAGCAGGAACCCGTCGGCGGCGCGCGCGGCACGATCCTGTTCACTGGAGCGTCGGCGGGCGTCAAGGGCTTTCCGCAATCGGCACCGTTCGCTATGGGCAAGTTCGCCCAGCGCGGGCTGTCGCAGTCGATGTCGCGCGAGCTGCACCCGAAGGGCGTGCACGTCGCGTGGATCAACATCGACGGTCAGATCGGCAACCCTCGCGTCGAGCGGCGCCCGGACGCGCCGGACTCGATGCTCGAGCCGGACGAGATCGCGGAGACCTACCTGGCGCTGGCGCGCCAGCACCGCTCGGCGTGGAGCGAAGAGATCGCGGCGCGGCCTTGGACCGAGCGGTTCTGACTTCTCGGTCCGGAAGACGGCACCGCACCGTTCGACGCGATCGCCAGGATCATCGCGGGCTGCGACGGCTCGCACTCCATACCGCCATGGCAAGCGAGGACAGCACGATGAGATGGCTTGCCCTGTGCCTTGGGCTTCTGTGCGGTCCGGCGACCGCCCAGGACGTGCCGCAACTGCGCCTCGCGGACGATCTCGACATGCCGAGCGACGGCTACTGCATCGACGTGCTCGGTGTCGGCCCGACCGCCCGTGCCGACTTGCCTCTCGTCGCGCACAACTGCCTCTCCGCACGGGGCAGCGTGGACCGCATGGCCGTCTTCGAAGATGGGCGGATAGAGATGCCCGCTTTCGATGCCTGCGTGACGGCCTTCGGTGTGACGGCGCCGCTGGCGGGCTCCCCCCTCATCCTGCGTCCCTGCGGCGCTCGGGAGAGTTTCCTGCCCGCGGACGAACTACAGCGGTTCGAGCGTACGACGCAGGGGCGGCTGCGACTCTCGGGAAGCGCCCTGTGTCTCACGGTGGGACCCGAGGCAGCGCCGACGTTCGACTCCACCCATCGCTGGCGCACGCTCACGATGGAGCACTGCACCGACGCCGCGCCCGAGCGGAGCGTCTGGCGATGAGTTGTCCCGCCGGGAGACCGAGATGACCGACCGATCCATCGAGGAAGACCGGAGCGATGCCGAAGCCCGGCGCGCCGGGGGCGAGTTCGTGCGCGGGGAGAGCCGATTCCGCGCCGTGATCGGGAAGGACGCGCGCTTTGCCCCGGAGCCGGGACGCTACCACCTTCACGTCGCGCTCAACTGCCCGTGGTGCCACCGGGTCACGATGGCCAGAAGCTGTCTGGGGTTGGAGGCGAGCATCACCCTCGACGTCGCCTTCCCCAACCGCACGCCCGAGGACGATTCGGTCGGCCCCGGCCTCTGGGAGTTCGCGCCGCACCGTGTGGCCACGCTCACCGGAGCGAGCTTGCCCGATTGCACCGCCGAGACCGGGACGGGCAAGGGACTGCGCCTCGCCAAGCAACTCTACGAGATCGAGGGGTCGGAGGAGAAGAGCCTGCCGGTCCTGTACGACAAGGCGACGGCGCGCATCGTGTCGAACGAGAGCGCGGAGATCGTGCGGATGCTCGCGGCCAACGCCGCGAAGCTCGGATCGACGCTCGCCGACACCGATCGCCCCGATCTCTATCCGGCAGGCGACGCAGAGATCCGCGCCGAGATCGACGCGCTGAACGAGCGCATCTATGCGCGAATCAACAACGGCGCCTACAAGGCCGGCTTCTCCTCTGACCAAGGGGTCTACGCCGCCGCGTTCGAAGGCTACTTCGCCGAGCTCGACGCCCTCGAGGTCCTGCTCGCCGAGGACGGGCGTCCGTTCCTGACCGGTGCCCGCTTCACCGAGGCGGACCTGCGCCTGTTCCCGACGCTGTTCCGGCACGACCCGGTCTACTACGTGCGGATGAAGCTGAACGCGGCTCGCATCCTCGACCATCCGAATCTGTGGCGATGGCTGTGTCGCGTCCACGCCCTGCCCGGCATAGCCGAGAGCGGATCTCTCGTGCACTGCCGACAGGGATACTTCGGGCGAAGCTGGAACACGACGGTACCGTTGGGCCCGCTTCGACCGATGAGCTATCCCGAAGCCTACGACCATCCTGAACTCGTCGACCGGCGGGCAGAGTAATCTGCGACACCTTCGACCAACTTGAAATATCGTGCGTTCGACGCAGACACACACAGCCACGCACGCGCACACACACACCGACACGGCCCCGGCACCGTCGTCACCTCTCGCCGTTACGGCACGGCGCCGCTAGTACGATAGCCATGCGCGCATGGCGTACCCGACAGCGAGCGGCCGACGGTGGGACATCTGGGGCCAAGGACAGTCCCGCCAACGACTTCTCAAAGCTGCCCGGAACTGGCGGATGGGGCCGGAGTTGCAGTCATGGACGCAACCTCAGTATCTACCCACTGTTCATGGCGACCGGGGCGTGATCTTCCGAGGCTTGTCGGCGCCGAAGAGATCGAGGGCCGCGCGCACGATCGTCTCGCCCACACCTCACCGTAGTGCGATCGGCCATCTGGGGTGGCGACCACATCGGGGCCGCGCCACTCGAAGCGATTGATCTCGTCGCAAACCAGCGTCGGACGCCGGTCGACGTCGAGTCCGCACCGGCGAACGACGCGAGACGGCAGCACTATCGCCCGGGCCGGATCCCCGGGTGCGCGCGTCGTGATCGGCATCACGTAGACGATCCGCGCTCCGTCGTCGCTCTGCACGGCCTCCGCCGGAGACGTCACGGCGACCACCAGGCTGGGCCGGTCCTTGCTCGGTGCGACCTGACCGCGCCGCGCCTGCGCATGCCACAGGTAGCCGTAGTGGATCACGGCACCGGGAAACGGGAGGCCAGGACGCGTCGACATCGGCGCGAGCCGGTCGGTGTTCAGGCAGCGTCGGTACGGGTGCCGTCGTCCGGGTCGTCGGGCGCCTCTCTCCGCGATGCGATCTCCGGATCGTGCTTGCCGGGCACGAAGTCGTCGTCGAGGCCGGCGTACTCGGCCGGGACTCGGGAGCCCTCGAGCATGGTCTCGAACTCGCCCGGCGCGAGCTCATCGACCCGCAACGCCGTGGGAAGCCGACGGGCGATCTGCGCCAACCGCTCGAGCTCGGCGAAGCTCTCGCTGGACAGCAGCACCAGATCGTCGACGCCACGGTGCGTCACCTTGACCGGATGCTTCAGAGCCTGGCGGCGCACCTCGCCGTACGCGCGCTGCAGGGCGACGCTCGTGAACGTGCCGGTTCGTGAGGCCATGGTTGGCAGCTCCAGAGAACTACGTGAAGTACGTAGTGTACGCATTCGGTGTGTTTGGCGTTCGATCGACGGTTCGGAACGCCGCTGGTCTGCGTCGTACACCACATGTGGTGTCTTCTCGCGAATAAATCCGTCTCCAACCACCACATGTAGTGTCTTCGTCTACACTCCGTGCCCCGTTTCCATCGGCACGGACCTCGAACGTCCGGTGCGTGGTGGCGAATCCTGCCGAGATCCCGCTCCATGACGGCCACCACGTACCACTTCTTCGTCGGCAACGGCGACATGACTCTCTTCGTCCTCGACAGCGGCCATACCGTGCTCGTCGACGTGCGCATCCGCTCCGGGGCCGAGTCGCCGGACTCACCCGAGCCGGACGTGGCCGGGCAGCTGCGCGATCGGCTGGAGCGAGACGCCGCGGGCCGGCTCTACGTCGATGCCATGCTGCTGACCCACCCCGACGAGGATCACTGTCTCGGGCTGACGAAGCACTTCCACCTGGGCCCGTTGCCCGCTGGGCGGACCGTCGACGACCGAATCGTCATCCGCGAGATGTGGTCGTCGCGGATCGTGTTCCGACGCGCCGAGAGCAAGGCCCGCAAGAAGGGGCTGACGCTGTGCGCCGATGCCAAGGCCTGGGCCGACGAGGCACGTCGTCGCGTCCGCGCCTACGAAGCCGGGGTGAGGAACGAGGGGGACCGGATCGTGATCCTGGGCGAGGAGGTCCGGGACAAGGCCCACCGTCTCGAACCCATTGTCGTGCGCTGCGGTGAACGTCTGGCGAGCATCGGTGGCCAGCCGCTGTCGAGCTTCGAGCTGCACCTGCTCGGACCGCTGCCGGTGGCGCCGGACGACGCGGACGCCGAGGAGCTTCTGTCGAAGAACAACTCGAGCGTCGTGGCCACGCTCCGGCTCGCGAGCGGTGCATCGCGAGACGCGGCGCGGTACCTGCTCGGCGGCGACGCCGAGGTCGCCATCTGGGAACGGCTCTGGGCGCGCCATGGCCTCGATCCGGCGCTCTTCGACTTCGACGTCATGATCGCTCCCAATCACTGCTCGATACACAGCCTCTCGCGTGACAGCTGGTCCGAGCAGCGCCGGCGCGGCGAGGACGTGGAGATCTCCGCCGACGCCCGTTCGGCGCTGTCGCAGGCTCGCCAAGGGGCGTTGATCGTGTCGAGCAGCAAGACCATCGTCGACGACGACAACGACCCGCCCTGCATCCGGGCGAAGCGGGAGTACGAGGCTATCGTTCGGAAGGTCGACGGGGAGTTTCGAACGCTGGCGGACGAGCGAGGCGACGGCCCCCTTGAGCTCCGAATCACCGAGCACGGCTGGACGAGGGTGTTGCCGGGCGCCGCAGCCATCCTCGGCGCCGCTGCGGCGACCGCGTACGGCTCCGAGGCGATCCCCCACGGGAACGACGACTGACGGTCCCGGTGGTCCTGTCCCCGGCGCTCCGGCGCGCGATCGTCGCGGTGGAGATGCACCCCGAGACGCTGCGAGTCCAGGCGCCCGTGCGCGCCGACGGGCTCGTTCGCTTCGATCTGTGCGTCCGCGTCCCGCTACCCTCGCGTCTTGACGGGCCCGGACCGTTCGGCATCCGGCGCGAGGAGCCCGTGACCCTCGAGCTCCCCGACACCTACCCGCTCGGCCACACCCGATTCGTGCTCCGCGCCGACTTCGACACCTCCCACCCGCACCTGCAGCCGCTGCGTCCCGGAGCGCGGCTGGAGCCGTGCCTGTCCGCTCTCGGTACGGAGGAGCTGGTGCTGACGCGCGGGGGCACAGAGTCGCTGATCGACCAGCTGGCCAGCTGGTTCGCTCGGGCCGCCAACGGCACCCTCGTCGATCTCGATCATGGGTGGGAGCCGCGACGCCGCGACCGATTCGACGGATACGTGTGCGTGGACGAGTCGGCCGTGCGCGGACTGGCCGGACAAGGCCGTCGCGGCGATGCCTGCTGGTACGCGGCCCCGGCTCGTGTGCCGGGCGATCGACCGTACGACCATGCGCGTGTCGTGCTTGATCTCGATCGTCGCCTGACGGTGCCCCAGGCACTCGATCTGGTGTCGACCGCCGTGCCCTCCCCTTCCGGCAGCTCGATGCCGGGCATCTCGCTGGTGGCCTGGGCCGGCAGGTCGGCCTCGGGGACACCGCACGTGGCGAGCGAGTACCGTCCCGACTCGGTAGCGACGCTGGCCGGGGTGCGCGAATGCGCTCGGGACTACCGGTGCGAGACCGAGTTCACCGGCGCGCTGGCGGCGCTGTCGGAGGCGCTCGGCTGCCACGGTGCGGGGCGCCGGTTCTTGGTCACGATCCTCCTGCTGGCCCGGCGTCCGGTGGCGCTTCTCGGGACCGATTCCCCGATCGAGATCAGCGCGTACGTTCTGCCCGCGGTGGCCGCCGCGGACCTGCGGATCGGTGACGATGTCGAGGTCTGGCAGCTTGGGCACCGGAACCGACTGTCGCCTGCGCTGCTGCACCGGCTCGCTCGCGGCCCCGGTCCCCTTCGACGGCCTCGCTGGACGCTCGTCGGCTGCGGCAGCGTCGGCTCGAAGATCGCACTGCACGCGGCGCGCGAGGGAAAGGGGCCGGAGCGCGCGATCGACGTCCAGGCGTTCGAGCCGCACAACTTCGCCCGCCACGCGATGCTCCCGTCCGCCGAGCTCGATCCGGACGGACTCGCGTGGAAGTCCGACGCTCTGGCATCGGCGCTCGAGGGCCTCGCTCAGCCCTGCGGGTCGCACCGGATCGATGCCCGACACCTGTGTGCCGGCAGCCGGCGTCCCGAGCAGGTCGTCGGCTCCGGCACAGGACATCTCGTGAACACGACCGCGTCGATCGCCGTACGAGGTGCCCTGGTGCAGTCCACGTGGCGCAAGCGCCGTCCGGTCATCGTGGAGACGTGCCTGTTCGGCGCCGGGCGCATCGCCTACCTCGCAAGCGAGGCGATCGACGCCTCGGGCAAGCGAGCCAACCCCGACGCCTCGGACCTCGTCGGTGAGCTCTACCATCGGCTGCGCTCCGATCCCGAGCTCGCCGCGCTCGTCCACGGCGCCGCCACGGAGCGCGTGATGCTCGGTCAGGGGTGCTCGAGCGCGACGTTCGTGCTGTCCGACGCCCGGCTCTCGTCGCTCGCCGCACCGCTCGCCACCGCCCTGCTGGAGGTGCTGGAGGCGGACGCCGCGCCCACGGCCGGACGAATCACGTTCGGGGTTCTGGACGAGGACGGGCTCGGCCAGCGTTGGGAGCGCGTCGAGGTCGGGCCGCGCACGCTGGTGCGCGACCCGGAGGCGCCCGGGATGGAGGTGCGGCTTGCACCGCGCGTGATCGATGCCATCGAGGTCGAGATCGCTGCCCGCCCCGGTGTTGAGACCGGCGGGTGGCTTCTCGGTCGGTTCTCGGAGATTGGTGAGCGCTTCGAAGTGCTCGACGTGTTGCCGGCGACCCCCGGCAGCGAGCACCGCCCGGACCGGTTCGTGATGGCGGCGGGCGACATGGTGCCGGTCCACCGGGCGCTGGCCTCAGGCACCGGGGGCGCGCTGCGGGTGATCGGCACTTGGCACAACCACCTGGCGGACAGCGGGCCTTCCCGGATCGACCGCGACGCCGCGGCGCGCATCGCGGCGACCGAGTCCGCGTCGCCCAACCTGCTGCTGATCCGCATGACGAAGCGATATCGGTTTCTCGTCGCGGAGCGAGCGTCCGGTCTAGGGTCGGCGGAGCCGCTCGAGGCGGGCAAGCCGGGAACTGTCGATCCCGTGGTGGAGTCGCGTCGATGATGGGTCAGCTACTCGCGTTCTTCGGCATCGACAACCCGTACACATGGGTGGCACGCCGGATGCCCGCGCTGGTCGTGCTGGCACCGATGGCCACCCTGGTGGGCTGGCTCGCGGTGCCGGGCGCCGCCCCGGCGAACGCCGCGGTTCACCTGGCAGGGTTGCTCGCCGCCATCGTGGTGACGACGTTCGCGTCCGTTCCCGTTCGCGAGGCGGGCAAGCGTCTGGAGGAACGTCTGGGGGGCCGTGTCGGTCCGGCCTACACCGTGCGCGTGCTGCGCGGCAAGGACTCGTCCATCCCGTCGTATCGCGTCGACCAGGTGCGTCAGGTGCTGGCGGCACGGTCCCCGGACGTGGTGCCCGCGCGGCGCATGGAACAGCAGCGACCCGACGAATCGAAGGAGCGATGGGGTGCGTTGCTCGAAGATGCCATCCATCGCATGCGACCTATCGAGAAGGAGTCACTGCTGCTCGCCGAGAACATGTCGTACGGATACCAACGGAACCTTCTCGCGATCAGGCCCGTCGGTGCGGCGTCACTCGCCGTCGTGGGCGTGTTCACGGCGGCGGCCGTCTTCGGCACCGAGCGGGCGGTGCTGACGCCGTCGGGACTGGTCCATCTCGGGGTGTGCGCGTGCACCGTGGTGCTCTGGATCATGGTGGACGAAGAGGGACTCGTACGCGCGTCCCGACGCTATACCGGTCGACTGTTCACGTTGATCGTCGACGAGCACGCGCGACCCGAGTAGGGGAAAGCCGTGCACGGGAAGAAGCGAGATGGTCGTTTGTGCGTGACCGTGCCACATGACTGTCGTTACAGATGCCTTTGATGAGTGAGTGCCCGTCTTCCAGAGAGATCCCGTGCACGGATCCGTAGAAATTGCATTAGGCGTGCCGCAGCACTGCGGATCGGATGGCAGGGCGAGCAGCGTGGTCCGATCCGAGGCCGACAGAGGTGATCGTCGAGGCATCGGTGGCTCCTTGCTCGTGACGGTTCGTCGGAAGCACCCGACGCGTCATGCGCTACGGCCGTAGGGGTGGCTGGGTCGCCGCTACGGCCGCGGGTCAACCGGGACCACCGGTCTCGCCCACGTCCCAGAAGACTCCGGCCATCACCCCGAGCGCGTCGCGGCACAGTGGCTTCAGCACATGTTCGTCCGGCGCGTGCTGCGAGCAGCCGCGGTACGAATGCGGGATCCAGATCGTCGGCAGGCCCAGGATGTCGGTGAAGCTGTCGTTCGGCAGCGAGCCCGCGAGGTTGGGCAGCACGTGCAGCGCGCCGCCGCTCGTCTTCCGGATCGACTCGCCGACGAACACTGCCCAGGGGTGGTCGGGGCCGAGCCGGGTCGCGGCGAAGAAGCCCCGGTCGTGCGACTCGATCCGTACTTCGCCGAAGCCGTGGGCGTCGAGGTGGCGGCGCAGGGCGGGGACGATGTCGTCGGGGTCGGTGCCCACCACGTAGCGCAGCTGGCAGGTGGCGCGCGCCCGCCCGGCGATGGCGTTGACCGGCGCCTCGGGGACGCCCGCGGTCATCGCGAGCACGGCGAAGCTGTTCCAGCCGAAGGCGCGCTCGGCGGGCGTCAGGTCCGCCTCGCCCCAGTCCTCGTCGACCGCGGGCCCGGCGTCGCCGCTCACCGGCAGGCCTGCCAGGGCGGCGCGGACGTCGTCCGTCAGGCTGTCCGGGCGCCACTCGGGCACGCGGATCTGCCCGCGCCGGTCGACGATGCAGGCCAGCGCGTGCGCCAGGATCGTCGCGGGATCGGCCAGCAGGCCGCCCCAGTTGCCCGAATGGTGCGCGCCGTCGCGCCGCGCGACGATCAGGTCGAAGCTCACGCCGCCGCGCGAGCCCATGAAGATGGTCGGCACCTCGGGCTGCAGCCGCGGCCCGTCCGAGGCGATCAGCACGTCGGCGACGAGCCGGTCGCGGTGCGCCGCGAAGACCTCGGGCAGGCCGACGGAGCCCACCTCCTCGCTGGTCTCGATCACCGCACGCAAGTTGAACCCGAGATGCCCCCGCTCGGCCAGCACCGCCTCCAGCGCCAGCACGTTGATCAGGTGCTGGCCCTTGTTGTCAGCCGTGCCGCGGCCGTAGAGCCGATCGCCTTCCTCGGTCAGTTGCCACGGGTGCAGCCCGTCGCGCCACATGTCGGCCTGCCCCCGGACCGTGTCGCCGTGGCCGTAGGTCAGCACCGTGGGCAGGTCGTCCCCCTCGCGGCGCTCGGCCAGCAGCAGCGGGCCGCCGCGCGGGTCGGGGTTGTCGACGATCTCGCAGGCGAGCCCCAGCGCCTCCAGCCGCGGCCGCATCGCCTCCCGCAGGTAGCGCAGGCTCTCGGGGCGGGCGTCGGGGTTCTGGCTCTCGGTCCGAACGCGGTGAGCTCGGCCAGCTGCGAGCGGAAGTCCCCGCCGTCGAAGCGCGCCCGCGCGCGCTCGATCGCGCCTTCCCTCGTCATGCGTCGTCCTCGCGCGCGGCGGTGCCCCACTACAACGAAATCCCGGAACGGCGGCGAACGACCCAGCTGGGCGGCGCCGAGTGCCCCATGGCTTGCCCGCGTCCCTCGATCGTACGATGACCCGGTTCGGGGCTGAAGACGACAGGCGTGTAGCCCTCGGCAGGCGAGGCCTCTTCGAGCGAAGGGGGCAGCCTAAGCTCGTTCACGTCCTGGGACGCAGTCGCGCCCCGCCGTGCCTCGGGGCGATGGCCGAGCGACCTCACGAGGAAATTGGACGGGCGGGACAGACTGCTTGGCGTGAGCGTGAGGTCGTTCGGTGAACGGATCATGCTGCGAGTCCTGAATCATCCGTCATCGCGAGCGTCGCCCGCATGCCGGCTCACGTACGCAACGCACGCGAACGCGACCGCACCGGCAAACAGGAACCCGACGTTCGGCACCAGCACCGCCACGATAGTGGAACCGCCCCATCGACCCGGCAAGGAACACGGCAGCGAGGTGCCGAATCGATCAGCGCGGAGCGAGCTCGCGCGTATCGATGTCGAGCTCGTCCAGGACGGCAGAGGCGGCCCGGAAGCCCAGAAGGCAGGCGGGCATGCCGGCGTACGCGGCGATCTGCAACAGCGCCTCGCGCAGCTGTACAGGCGTGACGCCGTTGCGTAGTGCGCCACGGAGATGAAGCTTTAGCTCGTCCTCCTGTCCCCGAACAGCGAGGATGGTGACGACGACCAGGCTGCGTTCGGCCAGCGCGAGTCCGGGCCTGGACCACACGCTGCCCCAGACGAACTCGTTGACTAGCTGTTGCAGGTCGTGCGTAAAGCCGTCCCGCGCGCCACGCTCCATCGAGCCCTCCACGTAGTCGTCACCCACCACGGCCCGGCGCGTCTCGACACCGCGCAGAAAGGCCTCGTTCTCGTCCCACGCCAGGTCATCGTTCCCGTTCTTCGACAAGGGGTCCATCGCGATCTCTCGGTCAAGTGCGTGCAGGGCGCGACATCGAGGCGGAGGCGTCAGTGGAGGAAACGATCCGAGGCCCGCACCGGTCGCGAGAGGCCATCTTCACCATCTTTGTCCGATCGTGCAATATTGAGAGTGGCATTCATCTCCGCGAGAACCTTCTATCTCTATGAACGCAGCCGAACCGACACTCGTCGAGCATCGTCTGAGCGCGGGCACGCGAACGCTGTACACCGTCGAGTGCGGCGAAGGCGCAGCCACGGTGCTGCTCCACGGCTGGCCGCAGACCCATTGGGAATGGCGCGGCTTGTTCCCCCTGCTCGCGGCGGCGGGGCGGCGCTCGATCGCGCCGGACCTGCCGGGACTCGGAGCGAGCGACGCGGCGGACGGCTTCGAGACGCACGCCGTGGCCGAGCTCCTGCTCGTGGGACTCGACGCTCTGGGCGTGGAACGATTCGATCTGGTAGGCCACGACTGGGGCGGCCCGGTCGGTTTCGCGATGGCGTGTCTCGCGCCGGATCGTGTCGCCTCGCTGGCGGTCGTCGACGTCGTCATCCCGGGGGACGGCCAAGCGGCGGGCCTGTCGCAGGGTGGCGGTCGATGGCACCACTCGTTTCACAACGCTCCGGGTCGCCTTGCCGAGGCCCTGACCGCTGGACGCGAAGCGGCCTATCTGGACTGGTTCTTCGATGAATACTCGCAGACACCGGACGCGATCGACCCGCAGGCGCGCGAGCGCTACCGCACCGCCTACACCGCGCCCGGCGCGATGAGCGCCGGGTTCGAGTACTACCGCGCCGCTGCGGCCGATGCACGCTGGAACGCCGATCGACTCGCCCGCCACGGCCGGCTGACGATGCCCGTGCTCGGGGTCGCGGGCGGTGCCGGGCGCGGACGTGCCGAGGAGACGGCCGAGTCCCTGCGACTCGTTGCCGAGATCGTACAGTCGCACGTGCTTGGGGATTGCGGGCATCTCGTGCCCGAAGAACGGCCGCAAGCACTCGCCGACCTGCTGTTGGCGTTCTGGACAGAGAGCGCCTCGACAGTGGATCGCTAATTTCGAATATCCTTCCTCTCCCTGGTTGCGGGACGCCAGCGACCGATGGGACCGATCGTCCCCTGCCGGACGCGTCGTCCGAAGGAGGAACGGCTGGACGTTACCGAGACCGGATCGGACCGATCGCCAAGTCGGGCCAAGAAGGCCGAGGCTGACGGCACGCGTTCGCTCAACTCTCTCATGACCGAGCGGTTGCGGACCGATATCCTCGCCGGGCGCTTCGCCCCGGGCGAACGATTGCTGCTGTCGAAGCTGCAGTCGCTCTACGACGCCGGCGCCGCACCCGTGCGCGAGGCGCTCGCGCGCCTGGCCGTGCGCGGGCTGGTCGACTTCGAGGACCAGCGCGGCTTCCGAGCCAAGACCTTCGACCTCACCGAGCTCGACGATCTGGTGCGTACGCGCCAGGACATCGAGTCGCTGCTCGTGCGCGACGCGATCGCTCACGGCGACGTCGCCTGGTCCGGGGATCTTGCCGGGGCCTTCGCCGTGCTCAAGCGAACGCCCATGTACGGCGCCGATCGTCGCGCCATTCGCCCTGAGTGGGAAGCCGCGCACCGGATCTTCCACCACGTGCTGGTCTCCGGTGCCCGTTCGGTGCTGCTCAAGGACTACCACGCGGTCCTGTGGGACCAGGCCGCGCGCTATCGCGGGCTCGTCGCCTCGAAAGCCTTCCGGGTCGAGCTCATCCTCGACGATCACCGTACGCTCATGGAAGCGATGCTCGCCCGGGACACCGAACTCGCGGCGGCGCTGTCGCGCGGCCATATCCGTCGCGCGGGTACCGTCGTGATCGACGCGCTCGATCGCCAAAGATGAGCGAGTGTCTCGAGCAATAATTTCGAAATACTCGTTGACGATGTTTGTCCGGACGTGCAAACATGCCTGCAGGTTGTCGGAGTCGTTCCGGAGGTGCAACGCTCATGAAGCTCGTTCGATACGGTTCTCCCGGTACGGAATCCCCCGGGCTCGTCGATGCGCACGGCACGATCCGTTCGCTCGAGGGTCACGTCGACGACATCGCCGGTGCCGGTCTCGCTCCCGCCGTTCTCGACAGGTTGCGCGCCATCGTGCCGGACAGCCTGCCGGCCGTCGCCTCGGGAGTACGGCTCGGACCCTGTGTGGGCCGTGTCGGCAAGTGCGTCGCGATCGGGTTGAACTACGCCGACCACGCCGCCGAGGCCGGCATGGAGGTGCCCCCCGAGCCGATCGTCTTCATGAAGGCCACGAGCGCACTGTCCGGACCGGACGACGACGTGGCGATTCCTCCGGGCTCCACCCGCACCGACTGGGAAGTCGAGCTCGGCTTCGCGATCGGACGCGAAGCGCGACGCGTCGACCAGGCCGACGCGATGGACCACGTCGCCGGCTACTTCACCTTCAACGACGTGTCCGAGCGCACCCATCAGCTCGAGGGAACCGGACAGTGGGTAAAGGGAAAGAGCGCCGACACGTTCGGGCCGATGGGACCCTGGCTCGTCACGCGTGACGAGGTGCCCGATCCGCAGAATCTCGATCTGTGGCTCGAGCTCGACGGCGAGCGGCTGCAGGACGGATCGACGCGGACGATGGTGTTCGGCGTCGCCTTCCTGGTCAGCTACCTGTCGCGCTTCATGACACTCGAGCCCGGCGACATCGTGATCACCGGTACGCCTCCTGGAGTGGGCATGGGGTTGTCGCCGCCGCGCTACCTGCGGGCCGGAAACGTCATGCGCCTCGGCATCGACGGGCTGGGCGTGCAGACCCAGCAGGCGATCGATTCCGACCGTGTGTCCGCCGACCCGGCGGGAGCCGGCCGATGAGCCCGTCCGGCACCTCCTGCACGCGACGCTCACAGGCCTGGTTCGGCGGCAAGGACAAGACCGGCTTCCTGCATCGGACCTGGATGCGCAACCAGGGCCTCGACGACTCGGCCTTCGACGGCAGGCCAGTCATCGGCATCTGCAACACGTTCTCCGAGCTCACGCCATGCAACGCCCACTTCCGGGAGCTCGCCGAGAAGGTCAAGCGCGGCGTATGGCAGGCCGGCGGCGTGCCGCTGGAGTTCCCGGTGATGTCGCTGGGCGAGTCGAACATCCGCCCCTCCGCCATGCTCTACCGGAACCTTGCGAGCATGGACGTCGAGGAGTCGATCCGGGCCAACCCGATCGATGGCGTGGTGCTGCTCGTCGGCTGTGACAAGACGACCCCCGCGCTGATGATGGGCGCGGCCAGCTGCGACCTGCCGACCATCACGGTCTCGGGCGGTCCGATGCTCAACGGACGCCACCGCGGCCGGCAGCTCGGCTCCGGCACCGACATCTGGAAGTTCGCCGAGGAAGTCAAGTCCGGCGAGATCGGCGTCGGGGAGTTCATGGCGGCCGAAGCGGGCATGTCGCGCAGCACCGGGCACTGCATGACCATGGGCACCGCGTCGACCATGGCCTGCATGGTGGAGGCACTCGGCGCGGGCCTGCCCGGCAACGCCGCCATACCGGCACCGGACTCGCGCCGATCCGTGCTCGCGACCGCCGCCGGCAGGCGCATCGTCGAGCTCGTCGAGCAGGACGTGCCCCTGTCGCGCATCCTGACCCGCGAGGCGTTCGAGAACGCCATCCGCACGAACGCCGCCATCGGCGGCTCCACCAACGCGGTGCTCCACCTGCTGGCGATGGCGGGACGCATCGACGTCGACCTGGATCTCGACGATTGGGACCGTCTCGGTCGCGACGTCCCGACGCTCGTCAACCTGCGTCCCTCCGGCGAGTACCTGATGGAGGACTTCTACTACGCGGGCGGGCTGCCCGTCGTGCTGCGCCGCCTCGGCGAGGCGGGACTCCTGCACCGCGAGGCGCTGACCGTGAACGGCGCCACGCTGTGGGACAACAACGCCGAGGCGGAGTGCTTCGACGAGCGGGTCATCCGTCCCGTCGAGTCGCCGCTGACGGCGAGCGGCGGCATCGCGGTCCTCAAGGGCAACCTCGCCCCGGACGGGGCAGTGCTCAAGCCGTCGGCGGCGACCGAGTCGCTGCTCGTCCATACCGGGCCCGCCGTGGTGTTCGAGAACTTCGCGGACTACAAGGCGCGCATCGACGACCCGGAGCTCGACGTGAGCGCCGATTCGGTTCTGGTGCTTAAGAGCGTCGGACTGCGCGGCTACCCCGGCATGCCGGAGCTCGGCAACATGGGGCTGCCCACGCGACTGCTCAGGGACGGCGTCACGGACATGGTCCGGATCTCGGACGCGCGCATGAGCGGCACCGCCTACGGCACCGTGGTGCTGCACGTGGCGCCGGAGTCGGCGGTCGGCGGGCCGCTCGCCCTGGTGCGCGACGGCGATCCGATCGAGCTCGACGTGCCGGCCCGTTCGCTCCGCATGCTCGTCGATGACGACGAGCTCGAACGCCGCCGCGCCGACTGGGTCGAGCCCGGCCCCGCCGCCGCCAGCGGCTACCAGCGCCTGTTCCACGAACGGGTCCTGCAGGCCGACACCGGCGGCGACTTCGACTTCCTGCGCGGTCGTCGCGGAGCGGACATCCCGCCCGAGTCGCACTGAACGTTCGCCACGCGCCGCATCGCGGCACGCGGCGTCCCCTTTCGTACCGTCCACCGAGGAGACTTCGATGAACGCACGCACGACGACCGCGCTGGCCGCGTTGGGCCTTGCCGTCCTGGCCGGATCTGCCGCCGCCGACAAGGCGAGCGATACCCTGAACATCGCGTTCGATCAGGAACTGGACACGTTGAACGTGTACCTGAATTCCTCGCGCGAAGGGATCCTGTTCTCCCGCACCGTGTTCGACTCGCTCGTCTACCGGGACCCCGAGACGTCCGAGTACCTGCCGAACCTCGCGACGGCCTGGGAATGGATCGACGACACCACGCTCGAGGTGCAACTGCGAGAAGGCGTCACCTTCCACGACGGCGAGCCGTTCGACGCCGACGACGTCGTCTACACCATCGAGTGGGTGGCGGACGAGGCCAACGGCGCCAATCCCCAGCGAAACGTCTCCTGGCTCGCGGGGGCCGAGAAGATCGACGCGACCACCGTCCGGCTGCTGCTGGACGAGCCGTTCCCGGCGGCCCTGGAGTACCTTGCCGGCCCCGTCGTGATGCTGCCGAACGAGTACTACGAGAAGGTCGGTCCGGTCGAGTTGGGGCCGCGCACCGATCGGCACCGGTCCCTACCGGGTGACGAAGGTCGAGCCCGGGAAGCATTTCGAGCTGGAGCGCCGCGAGGACTACCACGAGGACAGCCCCAAGGGCGAGCCGTCCATCGGATCGATCGTGATCCGCACCCTGCCGGACCGCAACACCCAGCTCGCCGAGTTGCTCTCGCGGCGGAATGGACTGGTTGTGGCGCATCTCTCCGGACCAGGCGGAGCGGCTCGACGCAGCATGGGCCGGTTCCACGCGTCGAGCGCGCCGACTCGATGCGCATCAACTGGATGACGTTCGATGTCTCGGGCCGCTCCGGCCGGAGAATCCCTTCCAGGACATCCGGGTGCGCGAGGCGGTCGCGTACGCCATCGACCGCGAGTCCATCGTCGACAACGTCGTGGGCGAGCCCGCCCAGATCGTCAACGCAGCGTGCTACCCGAGCCAGTTCGGCTGCAGCGACGAGGGCACGCGACGCTTCGACTTCGACCCCGAGACGCGCGCGCCAACTGCTTGCCGAGGCAGGCTACCCCGACGGCTTCGAGACCCCCGATGTACGCGTACCGTGACCGCGACCAGGCGGAGTCGATCATCGGATACCTGAGCGCGGTCGGTATCCGTCCGACCTGCAGTTGCATGAAGTACGCGGCACTGCTCGACGAGGTCAAGAACGACAAGGTGCCGTTCGCCTTCCGCAGCTGGGGCTCGTTCTCGATCAACGACACCTCGGCAATCATCAGCACCGTTCTTCAAGGGCGGGTGGGACGACATCACGGGCGATGACGAGGTCGCCGCATGGCTCGAGACGGCCGACAGCTCGACCGACCCGGACGGTGCGACGCGAGAACTACCTGAAGGCGCTGCAGCGGATTTCCGACGGAGGTGTACTGGTTCCCACTGTGGTCGATCCCGGTGATCTACGCCTACAGCGACGAACTCGCGTTCACGCCGACAGCGGACGAGATCCCGCGCTTCTTCACCATGAGCTGGAAGTGATGCGCTCGAATCACCGGATCGAAGTCTCCCGGGCCGTCGCGGTGCGTGGCGCGTGCGCAACCACCAGCAGAGCGCTGACCAGCCGTGGCTCTCTTCCTGGCCAGGCGCCTGCTGATCGCGCTCGCCGTGGCGGTCACCGTCTCGATCATCAGGTTCAGGCTGCTGTTCCTGTCGGGCGACCCGGCGGCGGCGATCGCGGGCGAGAACGCCGATGCCGACGACATCGAGGCGATCCGCGCGCTCTACGGCTTCGACCGACCGATGCCGGTGCAGTACCTGGACTGGCTGCCGGCGGCGCTGCGCGGGCGATTTCGGCACGAGCTACTACTTCAGCGTACCGGTGACGGGCATGATCGCGGACCGGCTGTCGGTCACGATGCGGCTGGGCCTCTGCGGGATCACGCTTCGCGCTCTGACGGCGGTGCCGCTCGGCGTGGTCGGCCGCGATCCGGCCCAACTCGATCGACCGGATCGCGCTGTTCCTGTCGGTGCTCGGGCAGGCGATGCCGAGCTTCTGGTTCGGACTGATCCTGATCGTCGGTGTTCTCGATCACAGCTCGGCTGGCTGCCGCCGTCTCGGGCATCGGACGCTGGCGGCACTTCGTCATGCCGACGATCGTGCTGGGCTACTACGCGATGCCGGCGATCATGCGCCTGACGCGCGCGGGCATGCTGGAGGTGCTGTCGTCGGACTACATCCGCACCGCGCGCGCCAAGGGGCTCGCGAGCCGCGGGTGATGTTCAAGCACGCGCTGCGCAATGCGATCATCCCGGTGGTCAGCCTGGCCGCCGTGCAGATGGGCTTCATGCTGGGCGGCTCGATCGTGGTGGAGATCGGTCTTCGCGCTGCACGGCGCGGGCTATCTCGCGTGGGAATCGATCGCGCGCAACGATCTGCCGACGGTGCAGGCGCTGATCCTCGTCTTCTCGATGTTCTACATCCTCTTCACCTTCCTGGCGGACGTGCTGAACGCGTGGCTCGATCCGCGCATGAGGAGCGCGCTGACATGGCCGACGCACGGCAAGCATCGACCCGCCTCTGGCCGACATCAGCCGGCCCGACGCCCGGCCAGATGCCTGCGCCGGCGCGTGCGTGGGCGCATGCCGGGCCTCTCTTCGGCGCGGCGTCGTGCTCGGCCTGCTGGTGCTCGTCGCGATCTTCGCGCCGCTGCTGGCCCCGCACGACCCCTACGCGCAAGACCTGATGAACCGGATGGTGCCGCCGGTCTTCCTGGGCGGCACCTGGGAGCACCCGCTCGGCACCGACATCTGGGCCGCGATTACCTGTCGCGCCTGATCTACGGCGCGCGGGTCTCGCTGCTGATCGGCACTGTGCGCGGCGCTGATCTCGGGCATCATCGGCACCGCGCTCGGCGTCGCCGCGGGCTATTTCGGCGGCGGGTCGACACGGTCGTCACCTTCCTGATCAACGTGCGGCTTGCCATGCCGGTCGTGCTGGTCGCGCTGGCGGTCGTGGCGCTCTTGGGCGGCTCGCTTCAGGTCGTGATCGGCGTGCTGGGCCTGCTGCTCTGGGACCGCTTCGCCGTCGTCATGCGCGCCTCGACCCTGCAGGTGCGCAGGCGCGATTACGTCGCGGCCGCCCGGCCA
This sequence comes from uncultured Gammaproteobacteria bacterium, assembly GCA_963833195.1. Taxonomy (GTDB): domain Bacteria; phylum Pseudomonadota; class Gammaproteobacteria; order Granulosicoccales; family Granulosicoccaceae; genus Granulosicoccus. The sequence continues at coordinate 144,007 of CAWHXF010000014.1, forward strand.
TCGGCTGCTCGACCACCCGCGTGATCCTGTCCGAGATCATGCCCAACATCGTCAACAACCTGATCGTCGTCGTCACGCTGGAGATGGCGCACGCCATCCTGCTCGAGGCGGCGCTGTCCTTCCTCGGCCTCGGCGTGCAGCCGCCCACGCCCGTCCTGGGGCCTGATGGTCTCCGAGGGCAAGGACATGCTGCTGTTCGAGCCCTGGCTGGTGCTGATCCCCGGCGTGCGGTCCTCTTCGTGCTCGTGCTGGCGATCAACCTGCTGGGCGACGGCCTGCGCGACGTGACCGCCCCCGAGAACCGGAGCTGATGGATGACGCGACGACGGCCGATGCCGCCTGCTTCCGGTGCGCGGCCTGACGCGTGGACATTCCGCTGGCGCGCGGCACGCTGCACGCCGTGCGCGGCATCGATTTCGACCTGCACCGCGGGCGAGACGCTGTGCATCGTCGGCGAGATGCGGGTCCGGCAAGTCGCTGACCTCGCTGGCCCTGATGGGTCTGCTGGCGAAGCGGCATCGAGCGCAGCGCGGAGCGGCATCGACTTCGACGGCATCGATCTGCTGACCGCCTCGCAAACGGCAGATGCGGCGCTGCGCGGCGACCGCATGGCGATGATCTTTCAGGAGCCGATGACCTCGCTGAACCCGGCCTACACCATCGGCGATCAGCTGGCCGAGGCGCTGCGGCTGCACCGCAGGTCAGCCGCGACAGGCCGCGTGACCGCGCGGTCGAGCTGCTGGAGAAGGTCGGCATCTCGGCGCCGCGCCAGCCGGCTGTCGACAGTACCCCCACCAGCTGTCGGGCGGTCTGCGCCAGCGGGTGATGATCGCCATGGCGCTGATGTGCGAGCCCGACCTGATCATCGCGGACGAGCCGACCACGGCGCTCGACGTGACCATTCAGGCGCAGATCCTGCGCCTGCTGGTCGATCTGCACGAGCGAGATGGGCATGGCGATGATCCTGATCACCCACGATCTGGGCGTCGTCGCGCGCGTCGCCGACAAGGTGGCGGTCATGTATGCGGGCGAGCTGGTCGAGACCGGCACCGCCGCGCGACGTCTTCGACGCGCCGATGCATCCCTACACGCGCGGCCTGCTGCGCTGCATCCCCGTACCCGGGCAAGACCGCGCGCGGCGGCCGGCTGGGCACCATCCCCGGCATCGTGCCGTCGCTGGTGGGCGACGTGCAGGGCTGCGCCTTCCGCGACCCGCTGCCCCCACGCGCGTCGACGCCTGCGCGAGCGACATCCCGCGCGCACGGCGAGCCCGGCCCATGCATTTCTCTGCGTGCTGTCGCACCCGACGGGCGCACGCGGCCGCCGAACGGAGCAGCCCGCATGAGCGCCCCCGTTCTGGAACTGCGCGACGTCACCAAGACCTACACGCGTCAAGCAGGGCCTCTTCGGCAAGCCGAAGCCGCTGCACGCCGTCAACGACGTCTCGCTGTCGCTGGAGCGCGGCGAGGTGCTGGGCCTGGTGGGCGAGAGCGGCTGCGGCAAGTCGACGCTGGCCAAGATCCTGCTGGGGCTCGAGCAGCCGACATCGGGCCAGGTGCTGGTCGACGGCGAGCCGCTCGGCGGCGCAGGACCGTCTGGCGCTCGCCCGGCGCATCCAGCCGATCTTCCAGGACCCCTATTCCTCGCTGAACCCGCGCAAGACCATCGCCGACATCGTGTCGCTGCCCCTGCGGGTCCACAGGATCGGCGACGCGCCAAGCCGCGACCGGGCGGTGCGCGAGATGCTCGAGCTGGTCGGGCCTGCCCGCGCGCGTGCTGAACAGCTATCCCAGCCAGATGTCGGGCGGTCAGCGCCAGCGCGTCGCCATCGCCCGCGCGCTGGTCATGCAGCCCGAGATCGTGATCTGCGACGAGCCGACCTCGGCGCTCGACGTCTCGGTGCAGTCGCCAGATCCTGAACCTGCTGAGCGAGCTGCGGCGCGAGTTCGGCCTGACCTATCTGTTCATCAGCCACGACCTCGCCGTGGTCGAGCATCTGGCGACGCCGCGTGGCGGTGATGTATCTCGGCCGGATCGTCGAGGAGGACGCGGGCCGAGTCTGTTCGAGGCACCCCGCCACCCCTATTCCCGCGCGCTGCTCGACTCGGTGCTGACCCCCGACCCGGCCCCGGCGTCCCCGATACGCATCTGTCGGGCACCTTCCCGAACCCGATCGACCCGCCGGCCGGGCTGCGCCTTCCACCCGAGGTGCGCGCACGCGGTCGAGCGCTGCGCGGTGGAATCGCCCGCCGCGCTGGTGCCCGACGCCGATGGTCTTGTGCGCTGCCACCTCGCGACACCGATCGGCGCTCCGACGGATCGGCGGATCGAGACCGGGTCGAAGCTGTCCGCACCGGGAACGTCGCGCCCCTTCGCCATATCCTCCGGAAGCGTTCGATGAGTGTCCATATTCAGGCGCTGCTGTTCGATGTCTTCGGCACCGTGGTCGACTCGCGCACGCCGATCGTGAGAGAGGCCGAGGCGCTCGGGGGATCTGGATCTCGGCCCGAAGATCCGGGCGACTGGTCCGGTCTCGCCGACTCGTGGCGGGCCGCCTACTACGAGGGCATCGCCGACGTGCGCGAGGGCCGCCGCGAGTGGCGCACGGTCGAGCAGATCCTGCGCGAGGCGCTCGATCCGCTGTGCGACACGTCCGCGCTGGCGGCCGCGAGTCCCGCTCAGCGCGACCGGCTCGCGGGGGTCTGGCGCCGGCTCGATCCCTGGCCCGACGCCGTCGCGGGACTGCGCGGTCTGCGTCGCGACCGATTGGCCTGCACGCTCTCGAACGGCAACTGCGTTGCTGGTCCCCTGTCGCGTCACGCCGGACTCGACTGGGACATGACGTTCACACCCGACGTGCTCGGTTGCTACAAGCCCCACGAGGACGCCTACCTCGGTGCGGCACGGTTACTTCGGCCTGGCGCCGAACGCCTGCATGATGGTGGCGACCCACGCCCGGGATCTGCGCGCCGCCGCCGCCGCGGGTCTCGCGACCGCCTACGTGCGACGCCCACTCGTACGGACCGGCGACCGACAAGGCCCCGCCCCCGATGCGGGTACCGACATCGTCGTCGACGACCTGGCGGAACTCGCCGCGGCGCTCGGGACGACCGGCGCGTGAAGCTGGTGCGCGTCGGCGAACGCGGCCGCGAGCGCCCCGGATTGCTCGGTACCGACGGCTCGGTACGCGACCTGTCGTCCGAGATCGCGGATATCGGAGGGGCGTTCCTCGAGCCCGCATCGCTCGAGCGCCTGCGCGCTGGATCCGGGCACGCTTCCGCGGTCGCACCCGGCACCCGGATCGGGCCATGCATCGCACGCCCGTCCACGTTCGTCGCGGTGGGCCTGAACTACCGCGACGCGGAGAAGGCCGCCGGCGGCTTCGGCGTGCCGACGGAACCGGTGCTCTATCTCAAGGCGCCGAACTGCATCGCGGGGCCCGACGATCCCTTGCACCTGCCGATCGGTGCCGAGCGCGTGGACTGGGAGGTCGAGCTCGGAGTGGTCATCGGGCGCGAGACGAGCCGGGTGCACGAACGCGACGCGCTCGACCACGTCGCCGGCTACTGCATCGTCAACGACGTGACCGAGCGAGGCTGGCAGCACGAGCGCGGCGGGCAGTGGACCAAGGGCAAGAGCGCCGACGGGTTCGGCCCGGTCGGGCCGTGGCTGGTCACCCCGGACGAGATGCCGGACCTGACCGGCACCGCCATCACGCTCGAGCTCGACGGCACGACGATGCAATCGGCGACCTTGGGCGACATGATCCACGGCGTCGCGGCCCTCGTCGCCTACGTCAGCCGCTTCATGAGCCTGCGTCCGGGAGACCTCGTCGCCACCGGCACGCCGCCCGGCGTGGGCTTCATTCAGCAGCCCCCGCGCTTCCTCCAGCCCGGAGAGCGAATGATCCTGTGCATCAAGGGTCTCGGCCGACAGTCGATCCTCGTGGAGCCTGCGTCCCGGTGAGCGGGGTATCCAGCGAGCGGTCCGCTCGTTCAGTCCGAGGCTTCGTCGCGCGTGCCGCGGGAACGTCGCGTGCGATCCGTCCGGCGCGGCGCCTCGCAGGCCGCCACCGCGGCGAGAGAGTGATCGAGCAACGCGCGCACCGCGCCCTCGTCCAGCCCTGCCTTCTGCAACACCGCCATGCCGCGCGCGATGCCCACGACGAAGGTCGCGAGCCCTTCGCAGTCGGTGGCCGCACCGAGCCGTCCCGCGTCGCGATGGCGCCGGAACGCGTCGTCGAGCGTACCGATCGCGCGCCGGATCTGTCCTCGTACCGCGGCTGCGGCCTTCGGTGGCAGCCCGTCGAGCTTCATGCAGCCGAACGTCGTCAGGCAACCGATCGGTGCACCGTCAGTGCGCGTGCGTTCGAGCACGATGCCCAGGTAGCTCTCGACCGTGCCGCGCGGCGTGTCGGCGCCCCCTCGTGCTGCCATCGCCGCCGTCAGACGGCTCCGATAGCGCTCGAGCGCCAGCAGGAACAACGCCTCCTTGTCGCCGAAGGCGTTCTGCAGGCTGTGCTTGTGCACCCGGGTGGCGCTTGCCAACCGGTCCATCGATGTCGCTCGCCAGCCACCGGCCCAGAACGCATCGGTGATCGCGTCGAGCACCGCCTCCTCGTCGAACTGCCTCTTGCCGACCAATCGACGGCCTCCGGAACGCCCACGGGCTGTTCTGCCGATTCTAGGGCCGGAACGCATGCCGGCGTGCGCACAGGGCACAGAACCTATGTCTACTCGATCTTCGCACGTTCGTGCGAAGAACAAGTCCGACATCCTCACCCCACCACGAGATCCTTCCATGTCCGTTTCCGCACCGCCATCGCCACCGCCCTGTCGCTCTGCGCGAGCGTCGCCGGCGCCGTCGAGGTCCACAGCTACGCCAGCCAGGTCAACGACGTCGACAGCGTCAACTCGCACTGGTTCGAGACCGGCGAGGGGGTAGTTCTGATCGATGCGCAGAGGCTTCTCCCGGAGGCCGAACGCATGCTCGATCACCTTCGATCGACGACGGACTCGCCCATCGTGGCTGTCATCGTCACACATGCGCACACGGATCTCTACGGCGGGTTGCCGGCGGTGCTCGATGCCTTCCCCGAGGCTCGCGTTCTCACCGACGCCACGACGCTCCAGTCGCTGCGCGAGGACGGACGCGGCTACATCGACATGCGCAACGAGCGCCACGGCGAGCGCTTCGCCTCTCGGGAGCGACTCACGGCAGCGGCGAGCGATGCCGAGGTGGTCGAGCAGGATCAGGAGATGTCCTTCGGTGACGAGACCCTGCGCTTCCACGTCGTCGGCCCCAGCGAGGCCGAGGCGACGCTGATGGTCGACGTTCTCGAAGAGGACGTCACCTCATCGGTGATCTGATCAACCGGGACGCGCCTGCGGTGCCGTTCGAGGACATCGACCGATGGCTCGAACAACTCGACTCGATCGAGTCGATGTTCGACGGGCAGGAGCGCCTGTTCCAGGGCCACGGACGAGCACCAGGTCTCGACCGCCGATGTCGTCGACCAGCGCCGCTTTCTCGCGGCCATGCGAGACGGGGTCATCGCGCTTACCGAGGACGGCGCTCTGGAGGAGGACGTCGACGACGTGGTCTTCGGTCTCGAACGCGACTGGCCGTTCTACGAGGGTGTCGCCGGGAACACGCGCCAACAGGTGCTTGGCTTCGCCGTGAGGACGGTGGCGGCGCAGCTCGGCAAGACCGTCGAGTGAAACGGTGCCCCAAGGCCCGGCGGGCAGCACCCTGTGCGTTTCGATTTCCCTTGTTTTCAGCTGGATAACGCAGCCGTGACCAAAGTCTCGATCAACAGAAGATCCGTGCTGACAAGCACAAGACCTATGCTTGGCTAATCTTCGCACGATCGTGCGAAGAAAGAGTTAGGCCATGCGACTTCGTCCCGAGCATCTCTACACGTCGGCCTCTCGCCCTGTCGTCACCAACGTCCCGTCGCTGCGCGCAAGCGACGCCTTCCACGAGGCGGCGTGTCTTGCAGGCTCGGTTGCTGCCTTTCTGCCAGGGTCTGTTCCTACTCTTCCCTCCTTCCTACCGGAGATTCGAATGAACCATCCTCTCGCCAAGCTTGCCTTCGCAGCGACACTTTCGATCGCGCACTCCACGCCAAGTATCGCCCTGGACTTGTCCGACGGCCATGGCATCCGCAGCTACGCATCCGCGGATCCCGATTCGGTGAACTCGCATCTCATCGAGACATCCGAGGGGATCGTCGTAATCAGTGCGCAGCGAACCTTCAGCGAAGCGGAGCGCGCGCTCGCTCGCGTGCAACGAATAGGCAAACCGGTGCTCGCCATCGTCATTCCGGTTCCGCACACGGACCACTACGGCGGGCTCGCACGATGGCGCGACGCGTTTCCGGATGCGGATGTCCTTGCTGCCGAAGCGACGATCGAGAGCATGCGCACGGACGGAGAAGGGTACATCGCCAGCCGGAAGGAGGCGCTCGGGGACGACTTCCCCAGCCAAGAAGTGGTTACCGAGAACCTTCCCGACACCGTAATCGCCGACGGCCAGGAGATGACGATCGGTGGCATCCAGCTCGAGTTTCACAACCGTCCGAGCAACAACGCGCCGGTCAACACGATGGTCCACCTTCCGGATCATCAGGTTCTGTTCACGAGCGAGGTGGTTGAAGATGGAGTGACGGTGTTCCTGAAGGATGCCGACCTGGATCTCTGGCTGGAACAGGTCGAAGCTCTCCCTGAGGAGTTCGAGGATGTCGAAATTTTCTACCCCGCCCACGGCAACCCTGGGCCGCCCGCAGCTCTTGTTGCGGAGAAGTTGAATCACTTGTCCCTGTATCGGGATGGCATTGATGCAGCGCTCGCCGACGATCAAGCGATCGATGATGAGGAGCGTGCCAGTTTGACTGCACGGATCGAGGCGGCTTACCCCGACTATGCGCAAGTCGCCAGGGTGCCGCGGGAGGCGCTCGTGTCAGCGAACATCGGATGGCAGGCCGAGCGCCGAGCTCATGAGCAGTAGCAATATCGATTGAGCGCTCTCAACACGACATTCTTGTGCGCCCGGAGTCCGTGCCTCACAGGATGCGAGAACGGGCCATGAGTCGTTCCGAAATGCCGGTGATCCTGTCCACGCAGGACGGGATCGTCGGACGCCGCCGCCCGTGAAGGCGGCAGAGTCTGAGCGGCGGTGACCTGCGGTGTGCCCGTGGGGTGACGTAGCCCGCTGACAACGGGGGTTGAGGCGAGATCACCAACGCCAATCTGTCGTCGGACCGCCCGCCGAGGGACCTCCTGATCCCCCGTCCGGCTCGGGTCACCGCGCGCTATCCACCGGCCGGTGAGGCTTGCCGACGCTCGGGGACGTCGTCGTGCGATCGCCGGCGAGGATACGCCGCTCCGACGCGGTCCGCGCCCCGCCTGTTGCGCGAAGACGTAGTCGGGCCGTTGCCTTGGACCGCACGGGCGGTCGTCGGTCCGGTCGCCTCTCGCTCGGGCCGACGCACCGACCCCGGTGTCGCGTCGGGTCGCATGCATCTAACGCTCAGTCACCCGGATCGAGATCGCGCCCGGGAGCCTGCGCTGCGCGGCGTGGCCGAGGTGCGGGGGCGATGTCGGCGGCGTCGACGCCGGCCGCGAGGAAGTCCGCGCGGAGCCGGCCGGCGTGGGCGTCGCGCTCGGCGATCGTGCGGCGGGCGGCCTCGAGCGCGTCCTCGGCGATCCGCGCCTGGCGCTCGAGCGCAGCAGCGGTGCCGCCCGCCCGGTCGGCGCGCGCGCGGGCGTCGTCGCGCTCGCGCTCGAAGCACTCGGCGCGGGCGCAGGCCTCGTCGGTGCGCGCGTCGGCGGCCTCGCGCGCGGCGTCGCTCCGGGCGCGCGCGGCGTCGAGACCGGCGGCGCGTTCGGCGGCCGCGGTGATCGCCGCTTCGTTGCGCTCGCGCTCGACACCGCGCTCGGCCCGTTCGCGTGCGAGCGCCGCGGCGCCCTCGTCGGCCCGGACGCCGAACGCGTCGCGTTCGGTCTCCAGGCGCTCTGTCTCGCCCCGCGCGGCGCCGAGCTCGGCCCGGAGCACCTCGACGGTCGTGCGCAGCGTGTCCTCGCGCTCCCGGGCGGCGCTCGCCGCGGCCTCGGCCGTCGTCCGGGCCTCGGTCTGGGCGGTGCGGTGCTCGGCGCGCAGGGCCTCGAGATCGGCCTCGAGCGCTTCGGCACGCCCGCGGGCGCGTTCGCGCTCGAGGGCGGCCTCCGCACCGGCCGCCTCGGCCCGTCGGACGAGGGTCTCGGCGGCGGCGACCCGGTCGGTGGCGACGCGCTCGCCCTCGGCGACGGCCGTGTCGGCCGCCCCCGCGGCCTCGGCGGCGAGCACGGCGAGCGCCGCGCCTGCCGCCCGGTGGAGCGTCGCCTCGGGGCTGCCGGGCTCGGCGGTGGCGGCGCCCGCGACGAAGCGCTCGGCGAGGATCTCGGCCCGGGCGCGGGCGATCGTGGTGTAGGAGCCCGTGTGGCCGAGCTCGCGCCGGAGCTCGGTTTGGGTCGGGGCGCGGCCGACGCGGGCGACGAAGCGGTCGAAGCCGGTCTCGATCACCTCGCGGGTGAGCCCGGGGCGCCCGCCGCGCGGCCTCGCCGGAGCGGCCGACGTATCGCGAGGCGCCCCCGGCGGGCGGCCGTCCGCGTCCGGAGCGGAGTCGGCGGTGCCGGGCGGGACGGGCTCGGGCGGGTCGGTCGCGGGCACGGCGGCGGTGGGGTCGGCGGAAGGGGCACAGCGTAGCGACTTCGTCGGCGAACGGCTACGTATCCGGTTACGTATCCCGACCGGTACGAAACCCATCCCCCGCCCGCCGTCCGGGAATGGGTTTTATCGGACACGAAAACCACACCGGCGAAGCCCATCGATAGACTGCCCCGGCGCGCCGGTTCCGTACCGCGGTCCGGCGTGCTCCAAGACCCTGCTCTCTCCCCTCCCCCCTCCGCACCGCCGAGGTCCGTCCGCGATGTCCGAGCCCGCCGCCGAGTACCGGGTCTGGCGCCCCGAGCCGACCAATGCCCTGCCGCGGCCTGCCTACGAGCCGCCACCGCTCGACGCGCGCCGGGACCGTGTGCGTGCCGGCTTCGATGCCGCGTTCGTCGACGCCCTCGCCGCCCGCCTCGGGATCCCGCCGGACGACCTGTTGCAGCGGGTCGGCGTTCAGCGCACGACCGGAGGTGCTGGCGGGCCGTCGGCCGGCGCGGACGTGCGGGTGATCGGCGCGGCTGCGGACACGCTCCACGAGTTCCACCTCCTGGCCGAGCACGCCGAGACCGTGCTCGGCCACCCCGATTCCGTGCCCGCCTGGTTCGGCAGCGACGTCGGCGCGCTCGGGCGTACCCGCCCGCTGGACTGGCTCGACACAAGCGCCGGCCGCGAGCGCGTTGCCGAGGTCCTCGACGCCATCGCCTACGGCTTCCCGGGCTGACCGGGCGCGATGCGGATCGACCGGATGGGCGACGCGGCGGGGACCCTGGGGTCCGGGCGCACGGGCCGTTCTCCGGCAACGGCGGGCGCTGCCGGGCCGGGCGCTGGCGCCTCCTCGGCACCCGCATCGCCTGCACCTCCCCCGAGCGGGGCACCGCGATGCTCGAGGTCGTCGTGAACGTCGCGCGCGAGGCGTTGCTCGTCGACGCGCGCGCCCTCGTCGCCGCGCACCTGCCGGACGAGCCCGTCGCGAAGCTCGACGTCGGCCGGCTGGCCGAGCGGCGGGGACGGAGGACGCGCACACCGCCGCGACCCGTACTCTCGGCGACGCGTGGGCGCGCAGCCGGAGCTTCGTCGGCCTGATCGTGCCCTCGTCGGCGGGGACACCGCGTCGAACGACGCGCCGCCGTCGTTCGACGTGCTGATCGACTCCGAGCACCCGGACGCCGACCGGATCCGGATCGGACGCACGACGCCGTTCGCCTTCGACGCGCGCCCGGGAGCGGAGCGCTCATGACGACGGACATCCGGCGTCACCCTGGGGAGGATCCGGTCGCGGGCGACACGGACGGCCGAGGCCAACGCTCGTGCTCCGGGACGGGACCGACGAGCGCGGCGCCGAGCTCGCGGTCGCCGAGCGCCTGTTCGCCGAGGTCCGGCGCGACGAGAAGATCCGCGCGAGCCACGCCCCGGCGACGCGCCGGGCGTACGCCGCCGACTGGGTGGCGTTCCGCGCCTGGTGCGATCGGATGGCGAGCGCGGGCCTGCCGTGCGCCGCCCTGCCCGCCACGGACGCGACGCTCGCGACCTGGGTCGGCGCGCTCGACCGGCTCGCGCTGTCGACGGTCAGACGAAAGCTCTCCGCGGTGCGCCTGGCGCACGCCCGGCTCGGCCACCCCCTGCCCGCGGACCTGCCGGCGACGACGGCGGCGCTGCGCGGCCACGCCCGCGAGCAGGGCGACCGCGCGCCGCGTCGCCAGACGGCCGCCACCACGTCCGTGCTCGTGCGCCTGGTCGACACGCTCGACGGCGACGACTCGCTGCACGCGGCGAGAAACCGCGCCGTGCTGCTCGTCGGCTTCGACGCGGCGCTCCGGCGCGCCGAGATCGTGGGACTCGACCGCGAGCACCTCGTGCCCACCGAGACGGGCTACCTGCTGCGCCTGCCGCGCACGAAGGGCGCGCGCCCCGGCAAGGCCGCGCACGTGGCGCTTCGTCGCCAGCCGACGCCGCGCTACTGCCCGGTCGCGGCGCTCGACGCGTGGCTCGAGCGGGCGGCCCGCCCTCGCGGGGCGGTGTTCGTCGGCCTCGGCGCCCACCGCGCGCACGTGCCGCCGGAGGCGACGCGGTTGTCCGAGCGGGCGGTCGCACGCATCGTCCAGGGCGCCGCGCGGGCGGCGGGGCTCGACGGCCCGTTCGCCGGCCACAGCCTGCGGCGCGGCCAGATCACCGCGGCCGTCGAGGCCGGGGTCCCGCTCGACCGGATCCAGGCGCACGCCCGGCACCGGGACCTCGGCACCACGCTCGCCTACGTCGAGGCCCGCACCGCCCGGGACAACCACCCCGGGCTCGTCATCGGCGGCACCGACCTCGAGCGCGTCGAGGCCGACCGGCCGCCCGGTGCGCTCGGTACCGAGGACGCGTGACGGACGCTCGCATGCTGGCGCCTTGGCGTGTGGTTTTCTCCCTTTCCTCCAGTCGCCCCGACGCCCCCCCTTTATCGGCGGTCGGATCGTTCTAGCAGCGATAGGCGCTTCACGTTCGGGTCCGGGGCCTCGTGCAGCAACAACGCTTCGGGCCATTCCGCTAATGCCGTCGCAATCCTCATCGGCAACAACGCCACCTCCAGCACATCACCCTGCGGCCAGCGTCGTTCGTGACGGCGTGGTGACACCGCTACTTGGCGGAAGTGACCTGGACTACGAGGGAGAGATCTACTTTCTTCCCGATCTGATCGATCGGTCCGATTCGATCGAAGACTCCAAACAATGCAAGGATGGCACGATTTTCCTGCCCATTCCGTCGGAGATGGTCCATAATGCTCGCCCTTGGCGAGCAACTCGCTCGCCGTGGACAGCGGCCCTTGATGCCTCGAACAGACAATGCGATGACCGCCCTATGAGTGTCGCTCGACACGAAGCGCTGTTGCCGAGGCCGCCGCTTAACAGCGTCTGCCCGTACTACACGATGTTCCCGATCACCTTCCCACGTCGCGTCCTGACGCGCGCGAAGCGAGGGGACGTCGTCGCGGATCCGTTCTGCGGTCGGGGAACCACGCTGTATGCCGCTCGTGAGCTGGGACTCGAAGCGCACGGTACCGACATCTCCCCGGTGGCCATCGCGATCTCAAAGGCCAAGCTTGCCCACAGCACCCGAAAGGACGTGCTGCGTACCTACGAACGGTTGATGGCGTCGCATCCGGAACCGGCCGACGTACCGTCGTCGGACTTCTCGGTCGCTGGCCTACCACCCCGACACGCTTCGCACGTTGTGCCGGTTACGCGAGGCGTTGCTCGCGGCCGACAAGCCGTCGGAGCCCGCGTCCATATCTCACCTGCGAGCCATCGCGCTCGGTGCCCTTCACGGCCCGCTGAACACGGGAGCGACACCGTCGTCGTTCTTCTCGAATCAGATGATGCGCTCCTTCGCGCCTAAGCCGGACTACGCCGTCCGGTTCTGGACCCAACGCGACATGACGCCGCCCCCGTGCGACGTGCGCGCGGTGCTCGACAAGCGCGCCGACCGGATCCTCGCTGGCCTGCCGAAGCGGGTGCCAGGCTCGAGCGTTCGCCATCAAGACGCACGTCGATTCACTATCCGACGGCTTGCTAGGCGTCCGATCCGCTGGATCGTCACCTCGCCGCCGTACTACGGCATGCGCACCTACGAGGTGGACCAGTGGCTCCGAACCTGGTTCGCGGGGGGGGCGAGCCATCCTGACTATCGCGGTGCGAAGCAGCTATCGCATCAGTCTCCTGATGAGTTCGCCGCCGAGCTCGGACGCGTCTGGACGCGGATCTCCCGCTACACCGACGATTCGACCCGGGTGATCGTGCGCTTCGGTGCCATCGGCTCCCGGGACGCCGACTACGACAGCATTCTCAGGAAGTCGCTGGCGAAGTCGAATACCGGCTGGCATGTACGTACCTCGCGCACCGCGGGCTCCGCCGTCGATGGACGGCGGCAGGCCTGCCACATGGGCAAGGGCGGGACATCGCAATCCGTGGCCGAACGCGACTACTACATCGGCGGCTGAGAGGACGGCGCCATGCTCGAGCCTATCGGCTCGAGCCGGCGATGAGCTTCGGGGTGCTTGCGGCCGCACCTACCTCGGTCGGGAACTGCCCTGTCGCGCGACAATCTGCGTGAGGACGCGCGTCAATCTGCGTGAGAGACCGGTGACGCGGCGCCGACGATGGTCGCCGGCCTCGCCCGGCCCTGCAACCGCTTTCTCACCCTGATTGACGCGCAGCGTCAATCAGGCCGGTCCGGCGGCTCCGCTCAGGCGTCCGCGGGTGTCTCGTCCGTGTCCGGCTTCGGTGGCTTCCCGCTGCCGCTGTTCTTGCGCGTCGCCCGCGTCGCGGGCCGCCCCGCGCCGGCTGCCGACGCCTTCTGCGCCGTGCGCCGGCGGTAGCTCTCCACGTTCATCTCGAAGATCGTCGAGTGGTGCACCAGCCGATCGATCGCCGCCACCGTCATCGCAGGCTCCGGGAACACCTCGTTCCACTTGCCGAACGGCTGGTTCGCCGTGATCAGCATCGAGCGGCGCTCGTACCGGGCGCAGATCAGCTCGAACAGCACGCTCGTCTCCGCCTGGTCCTTCGCCACGTAGGCCAGATCGTCCAGGATCAGCAGGTGGTACTTGTCGAGCTTCGCGAGCGCCGCCTCGAGCCCGAGCTCCGTGCGTGCCCGCTGCAGCCGCTGCACGAGCTCTGTGGTGCGCGTGAAGAGCACCCGCCAGCCCTTCTCGACGAGGGCAAGGCCGAGCGCGCTGGCGAGGTGGCTCTTGCCGCCACCGGGCGGGCCGAAGAGCAGTACGTTGGCCCCGCGTTCGATCCACGCATCGCCCTCGGCCAGCGCGCTCACCTGGGAGCGCGACACCATCGGTACCGCGTCGAACTCGAACGTCGCGAGCGTCTTGCCGGGCAGCAGGTTGGCGCTGTTCATGTGGCGGGCGATCCGCCGCCGGTCGCGCTCGGCCACCTCGTGCTCGAGGAGCGCGGACAGAAAGCGCGCGGCCGGCCAGCCCTCCTTGTCGGCACGCATGGCAAAGTCCTGCCACAGCGTCTTCGTCGCCGGCAACCTGAGCTCGTTGAGCATGAGGGCAATGGCGGCAGCATCGATGTTCTGCTTTGCGCTCATGCCAGTACTCCCGACGTCGTCGCCACGCTCGCGGTCGGCTGCGCCTTGACATCTGCATCTGTACTCGGACTTGCATTGTTGTTCACTCCGATCAGTGCATCGAAGCTCTCGACCGACGGCAGATCGACTGTCACTTCCGGCGCCGCTGCCGTGGTTCTAGGAAAGCGCAGCCGAAGCACCTGCGGCTCCGGTCGCACGCCCTTGTCGAGCGCCTCGTCGATCGCGACGCCGAGCTCCGCCTCGCAGCCATTCTCGTGCGCAAGGGCCAGCAGCGCGACCACGCTACGGGCGGCGCTCGTCGGCCCATCACGCTCGGACAGCTCCTCCCACGCCCGTCGGTAGGCTTCACGCGGGAACAGCTGGTCGCGGTAGACGAGCCCCGCGAGCGCACCGGGCTTTCTCTTCAGCGAGTGAATGACGTGCCGGTAGTTGACGACATAGCCGGTGTGCTCGCCGCGGGCGCGTCGTCCGCGCGGCATGCTCTGCAGCAACGTCGCACCCAGCCAGCACTCGACCCGATCGTCGAAGAGCCGGACCCGGATCCGCTGACCGATCAGCCGCGCCGGCACGCTGTAGAAGGTTCGCTTGAGCATGAAGCCGCCCGTGCGGGTGACCCTCACGCCGTGCTCCTCGTAGTCGGGCGTGCGCATCGCGGGCAGCGGCTGCAGCGCCTCGCGCTCGGCCTCGATGCGCGGGGCATGACGGGCGTTGTGCCGACCGACGATCTCGTCGATGAAGCAGCGGTAGGCCTCCAGGTTCTCGAAGTCCGACGAGCCGCGTAGCAGCAGCGCGTCCCGGATCCCGGCGCGCAGGTGTCCGTGCGAGCTCTCGATCGAACCGTTCTCGTGGGCGACCCCGCGGTTGTTGCGCGTCGGCACCATCGCGTAGTCCGCACACAGCGTCTCGTAGCGGGCGGTGATGTCCTGGCGGGCATCGGCGTCGAGGTTCTTGAACGCGGCCGACAGGCTGTCGCTGCGGTGTTCGCGCGGGGCGCCGCCCAAGGCAACGAGCGCGTTCTGCAGCCCCTCGGCAAGAGCGACGTAGCTCTCGCCACCGAGCACGACGTGCGCGTGCTCGAAGCCGGAAGTTGTCGAGCCGGAAGTGGTAGAGCCGATGGGGCAACGACACGCCGGCGATGCTGATGCCGACATCGTCCATGACGGTGAAGTCCGATAACCCCATCCGCCCGGGCTCGTGGGTCTGGCGGAAGATGACTTCATGGGCTTCGCCGTGCACGGCGCGCCAGCGTTGGATGCGGCGCTCGAGGGTGCGGCGCACGGTGTCCGGTAGCTCGGGGTGGCTGCGCCGAAGCTCGGCGAAGATGCCGATCGGGCGCAGCCCCGGCATCTGCTGGAGCATCGGCACGACCACCTCGTCGAAGATCCCGGCAAGCGGGTCCGGACGGCGGCGACCGCGCGGGGCCTTCTTCTGGGAGGGAAGCCTGGGGTCGGCCTCGATGCGGTAGGCGCTGGCGGAGCTGATGCCGGCCTTGGCGGCCGCGCTGGCCACGTTCTTGGTACGTCGGAGCTTCATGTAGAGCCTCGTCTGGTGATCGGTCAGGAGACAGCCGGGCAAGACGGGGGGACTCCCTGTGGGGGAGTGCCGTCATACCGGACTGGCCGCGATCACCGGACGGGGCCCGAGAGGGCTGCCGTCAGGTCGTTCGCCGGCACGGCGGTCGGGCTACGCCCTCCCGCCGTGCCGGGGTCGAGAAGTTCTCACCGTGATTGAGTGTGCCGTAGCAGTCCATGAACGTCGGCAAGGAGTCGACGTTCGTGGACGAGAAGCTGCGGAAGTGATGGAGGAACCGACCCTCCGGAGTCTGCCTGCAGGGGCCGGCTTCAAACCGCCCCCGAGCGGCGTTGGTTGACGACCGTCGTCGTGAGCGTCGGGGGAGACGTCCGGTCCATGTGACCGGGCAGGTATGGATCGAGAAGGCGAGCACCAGCGAACCACCGTCAAGGCGTCGTCAGTGATCAGTGACATCAAAACCGGGAGCCTCAATCACTCCCGCGACAAGCCCATCAGACATCCTGCTTACCGGGTGGGCGGTGTCCGGCGTAGAGGTGGCGCGAGCTCGATCCGGGCACTTCCGCGGAACTGCGGGAACCCGAACCGGGATGCCAAGGGAGACGGCCAAGCGAAGAAAAGCGAGGCCCAGAGTACCGATGCCCGGTTCGGGGACGGATCGGTCCGTAGTAGCGTCGATGCCGCTGTAATGGCGGCGGAGCGAAGGGACCGGGTTGTTCCTGCCGAGCCGCACGTCAACTCCATCAGGAGGATGAGCGCGTGAGCGAGGCGAAGCCGTTCGACATTCCGAAAGCGCTGGTGTGGGAGGCATGGCAGCGCGTGAAGGCCAATCGAGGGGCGGCCGGAATCGATGGCCAGACGATCGGCGAGTTCGAGGCCGATTGCTCGAAGAACCTCTACCGGATCTGGAACCGGATGTCGTCGGGGAGCTACTTTCCCCCGGCGGTCAGGGCAGTGCCGATTCCGAAGAAGTCCGGCGGGGTGCGGATGCTCGGCGTGCCGACGGTCAGCGACAGGATCGCGCAGACCGCCGTCACGCTCTTGCTGGAGCCGAACCTGGAGAGCGTCTTCCACGACGACTCTTACGGCTACCGGCCCGGCAAGTCAGCGCACGACGCGCTCGCGGTGACGCGCAAGCGTTGCTGGGAGCGCGACTGGGTGCTGGAGTACGACATCCGCGGGCTCTTCGACAACATCGATCACGAGCTGCTGCTGAAAGCACTTCGGAAGCATTGCGATGAGCGCTGGGTGCTCCTGTTGGTGGAGCGCTGGCTGACGGCCCCGATGCGTGGGCAGGACGGGTCCGAGCATCCGAGAACGGTCGGCACGCCTCAAGGTGGCCCGCTGTCTCCCGTGCTCGCGAATCTCTTCCTGCACTACGCGCTGGACCGGTGGCTGGCGACCCATCATCCGGACATCCCGTTCTGCCGCTATGCGGACGACGGCATCCTGCATTGCAGGAGCGAGGCGGAAGCGACCAGCATGCTCGAGCTGCTGGACGCCCGGCTTCGCGAGTGCAAGCTGGAGCTGCACCCGGACAAGACCCGGGTGGTCTACTGCAAGGACGCACGACGCACGGGAACCCACGAGCACGTCGCCTTCGACTTTCTCGGCTACACGTTCCGGCCGCGGGAGATCGTCTACCCGAACGGGCGCAAGGGCACCGGCTTCACGCCGGCGCTCAGCCGCTCGTCGATGACGGCGATGCGACAGACGATGCGGCGTCGGCGGTTGCACCATCACAGCGAATGGACGCTCGCCGAACTTGCCCGCGAGATGGAACCGCAGGTGAGGGGCTGGATGGCGTACTACTGCCGGTTCCGAGGCTCGGAGTTCCAACGTGTTGCGGGTCATCTGGACCGCATCATCGTGCGTTGGGCCATGAGGAAGTTCAAACGCTTGCGCGGTCACAAGCGTCGGGCGATCGCCTGGCTCGACCGCCAAAGGCGAGAGCACCCCGCGACGTTCGTTCATTGGAGCGGAAGAGGGGCGTTCGCGGTCGGAACGATGGGAGCCCGGTGAATCGAGAGGGTGCGCTGTGAAAACTGTCACTCGAATCCCCGCCCAAGGCGGGAGGAGCCAGGAGGAATGCTCTTGGGCCATCCATCTCACCTGAGGGCGAAAGCCGGAGGGGACAAGAGCATGATGGAGAAGCGGGGACCGGGCGAACGTGTCAAGCCCGCTGTCCTGCAAGGCCCGCGCGATATGGCCAAAGCTATACTGCCTGAACCTCAGACCCCAGAGGCGGCGCTCACGCCCATCGCCACGACACGTCAGGGCGATGTCATCGGGATACGGCGATCAGTCTCTCGTCGCCGGAAACCTCCTCCTGATGAGCGACGACCAGCGAGGTCGTTCAAGGGGACGAACGAGGGGCCTAAGTTGCGCTATGACGTTCGAGATGAACAGGACACAGGATCGCCTAAGGGCTGCGAAGCCTATGGTGACGGAGCCTCCGTAGTAGTCGACGAGGTGGGGAAAGCCCACTACATGGCGAAGGGAGGCAGGTGTTCCGATGACCGACGATCATGAGGTAGCCGAAATGGCGAACGCCGAAAAGATCACGGCCATCTACTCAGATCGTGGCAGGCGTGGCCTGCCGCTGGAGGGCGTGTACCGGCAGCTGTTCGACCGGGACATCCACCTCCGCGCCTACGGGCGCATCTATCGTAACGACGGGGCCATGACCCCCGGCTCCACGGAAGAAACCGTGGATGCCATGTCGCTGGAGAAGATCGGGCGGATCACCGACGCGCTGTGTCGGGAGACGTACCGATGGACCCCTACGAGGCGGACGTACATCCCGAAGAAGGACGGGAAGAAGCGACCGCTGGGTCTACCCACGTGGTCAGACAAGCTGGTGCAGGAGTCCATGCGTATCCTGCTGGAGGCCTACTACGAGCCTCGCTTCAGCGACCTCTCCCACGGCTTCCGGCCGGGACGAGGCTGCCACACGGCGCTGCGACAGATCACCCGACGGTGGCGGGGCGTGAAGTGGTTCATCGAAGGGGATGTCCGCGGTTGCTTCGACAACATCGACCACGAGGTCCTGTTGAAGATCGTGTCCGAGGACATCCACGACAACCGCTTCATCAGGCTCTTGAAGAACCTGCTCGGGGCCGGGTACCTGGAACAGTGGCGGTACAACACTACGCTCAGCGGCACGCCGCAGGGCGGGGTCGTCAGCCCGCTGTTGTCCAACATCTACCTCGACAGGCTCGACAGGTTCGTGGAGAACACGCTACTCCCGGCGTACAACCGGGGCGATCGACGCAGGAACGACCCCGAGTACAAGGCGTTGCTACGTGCCGCTCGGCGAGCCGGGGACAAGGGTGAGTTCGAGGAGGCCAGGCGGCTGCGAAAGCAGGCGCAGGCCATGCCCTCGCGTGACCCCAACGACCCGGACTTCCGGCGGCTGTGGTACGTCAGGTACGCGGACGACTTCCTGCTCGGCTTCAGCGGACCACGACACGAGGCCGAGGAGATCAAGCGACGGATCGCCGACTTCCTCCGCGGCGCGTTGCGTCTGGAGATGTCGGACGAGAAGACGCTCGTGACGCACGCCCGCACGGATGCGGCGAAGTTCCTCGGCTACGAAGTCGTGGTTCTCGACGCCGACGACAAGCGAGACCATCGCGGTCAACGCTGCATCAACGGCGTCGTGCAGCTGAAGGTTCCGGAAGCCGCCGTCAAGCAGAGGTGTCGACGATACATGCGTCGAGGCAAGCCCGCGCACCGACCCGAGCTGCTGAGCGATAGCCCGTTTAGCATCGTGACGCAGTATCAGGCGGAGTACCGAGGCTTTGTCCAGTACTACCTAATGGCGTTCAACGCCCATCGTCTGTGGCGGCTGCATCACGTGATGCAGAGGTCACTGCTCAGGACCCTAGCCAACAAGCACCGCACCACGACCCGGAAGGTGAAGAGGCGGATGCGTGTGGAGGTCAGCGACAGGGGCAGCACCCTCAAGGCGCTGCGCCTGTTCGTCGAGCGCGAGGGCGCCACGCCACTGGTGGCGACGTTCGGCGGCATCTCCTTGAAGTGGAAGAAGGAGGCTCACCTCGTGGACGAACCGAAGCCCGTCTACAACGGGTTGAGGAGCGAGGTGGTCCAACGACTGCTGGCCCAGAGATGCGAGCTTTGCGGCTGCGAGGAGGGACCCGTAGAGGTCCACCACGTGCGTCGTCTCGCCGATCTGAACCGGCCGGGCAGGGGTGAAAAACCCCTGTGGGTCAGGCGAATGGCATCACGCCAGCGCAAGACCCTCGTCGTCTGCGTACGGTGTCACCGCGACATCCACAGGGATCGAAACGGCTGGCGCGAGAGGAACGAACACCGGAGAGCCGGGTGACATCGAAAGAGTCATGCCCGGTTCGGGGAGGGGGCACCGGAAAAGGGGCAGCGGCACTGGCCGCCGCCACCTCGTCGATGCCCTACTCTACTTCACGCCGGGTTCTGAGAGAGGCCGGAGGGGCAGTTCCTCCGGCCTACTCACCCGCGCGTCCTCAGCCTGATTGTCGCGGGACACTGCCCACCCGTACCGAGGTGTTCGGACACGTCCGGTCCGAGCTTGCCCGGCTCGAGGTGCCCGCCACGCTCGTCACGATGAGTCCGTAGGGTCAGGACTAGAGGGCTGCGGAGGGTGCGATCCGCCCACCTACTCGTTCGTGATAGCCTCGCCGCGCGGTCTCAGTACCGTGGTCATGCCGGAACGGCAGGGCCTACCTCGGAACGAGGAAGTCAATCCGTGTTGAAGCTCGAGAAGCGAGTCCTCTCGCAATTTCTGCGTGTCCGCTGCGACCGCTACCTCCACCATTCGCTCCACCGATCCGATCCGATCGAGGGCGTGCCGCTGCCGCTCTCCGGACGACCCGGGGTGCAGCAGTTCACCGACCGTGGCGACGAGTTCGAGACTCGGAAGTTCGAGGAGCTCGAGTCCGTGTACGGCGACGATGTCGTTCGCCTTCGATCCGGAAAGCCCCGGGCCAACGCCGCCACGGATGCTGGCGATAAGAAGTTCGAGAAGGCGCTGAAGCAAGCCTCGCCTGCCCGGTTCTTCATCGAGCCGTCGCTGAGCAGCGTTGTGTTCTCCGATCGACTTCTCGGGGCGCTGCCCTTCGCGGTACCCGTTGGCTACCCGACGATCTCGGACTGGCGCCCGGACTTGGTTCAGCGCCTGCTGCCCGAGGAGCACGATCCTACCCCGGCGTTCGCGATCGAAGCCTCGGGTGCGGTGGTCGACATCGACCCGAAGGATATCCGGACCCGACTCCGGATCATCGATCTTAAAGCGACTGAGACGCTCAACGAGAGCTACGCAGCCGAAGTGGTCGCCTACAGCATGGTGCTGGCCGCCTGGCTGGACGCCCGGTCCTTGTCCGATCGCTTCTTGGTGGTCGCGACGCCGGCGATCTGGAGCCGGTCCGTGATGTTCGGCGACGATGCGCCTGACGTCGACGCCGACGAGGCGGTCAAGCGCAAATGGCTCGACGAGCAGCTACTCGACGCGGAGGGCGAGCTCTACGCGCCGGCAGTGGTGCGGTTCTTCACCGAAGCCGTGCCTCGCGTGATCGCAGCTGCCGACTGGCAAGACCTGGACTGGGGCGTGCGGCCGACGTGCAGCCAGTGTGACTACCTCGGCATCGAGGACTGGACCCGAGGTGCCCTGACACGTGCCCGTGAGAAGGCCGAGAAGCTCGGGTGGACCACGATGCCTTCGCTTGAGCACTACTGCGAGACTCAGTCGTCCAACGAGCGCCTCATCAGTCGGATCCCCGGAATGACGGTCGGCATGCGTCGGGCAGCCGACGATACCGGTGTCGTGCGGCTCGAGGAGCTCGCGATCAGCGATCCGGAACACGACGTGTACCAGGCGCACCACACGCTTCGACAGGAGGCGAAGCGCTTGCCGGGACGCGCAGAGGCGATCCTCGCTCAGATGTCGTCCGCGCGGTCCGGCTACAAGACCGTCCAGTTGGCCGGCTACGTCGATCTGTCGATCATCGTGTCGGTCAACTTCGATGCGAGCAACCAGCTTCTTCACTTCCTTGGGGCTTGCGATCCGCTACCGCGAACCGACGGACTTCGGTCAGACGCTGCCCTCGCGAGTCGAGCAGGGCCGCGTGGTTCCATTCCTAGTCGCGAGAGAAACCCACGAGTACGAGCGCGATCAGCTCGTAGACTTCCTCAAGACGATCAGTGAGTTCCTCGACTGGGTTCGCCATCCCTCGACGTACTCGGCGGATGGCGGTCTGAGCGCCTCGGATCGGGTCGCGAAGGCACGCAAGGCCACCGTCCAAGTAGTCTTCTGGGACCGGAACCAAGAGGTGGCGCTGCGACAGGCCATTGGGCGTCACCTGCTGTATCTCGCTAACCGCGAAGTGCTGCACGGGGCGATCTGGTTGTTCCCACCTGAGGAGACCATCCGCTCGGACCGGACAGCGTCTTCGTCGACGATCGCGTACCTGCAGGACGTCGTGGCCGGTGCCTTCGCGCTGCCGACGGTCTACAACGACGACATCTTCTCGGTCGAGGCGGCGGTGAGCGGCAAGAAGCGACGCATCAGCCCTTACGACTGGGATCCTATTGGCGGATCCATCCCGAAAGAGCGCGCGCTGGAGATCTGGAAGGGTGTCAACGCGACCAAGCCACCGAGGTCGCTTGCCGAGTGCGAGCAACGCTACCGCGACACCACCAAGAGCGAGGTGCACGCGATGGAAGCGATCGCACGCGCCCTTCGCGAAAGCGATCCCAAGGCACTGGCCGGCAGTCCCCCGAGCGTGTCCGAGGTTCCGCCTACCGACTTTCGGGGCGTCTCCCCGGACGCACGGGTCTGGCTGGCTCAGCTCGCCGTCAACGAAGGCATCGAGCGGCTGGAGAAGAACAGCAACTTCGCGAGCGATCCCCACGAGGTCGAGGCGCGCTACGGGGCCTTGCGAACGATCGGACGACTCTCCGGCCCCGACGCGACCGAGCACCTTGCTCGCCTCTCCGTGGACTCGTCGCCCAGCGTTCTTGTGCTACGCACCCGACCCGACTCGCGCCAGGCGAAGTTCCGCAACGGCGACGGCTTTCTTGCCTTGGTGCCCGAGAACCCGGTCGGTAGCGCGCTGCTCTCGACGCGGCACTTCCTGGGACTGGCCTACGGGACGCCCTTCCCGTTCAGCGGGACCCACTGGGAAGGCTTCCTGCGCAAGGCGAAGATGGCGACCCTGATGGATGCGACGCTGATCCACTTCGACCGCGAACGCGATGTTGCTGTTATCGAGCTCTCCACCTACTTCCCCGAGTACGTACCTTGTCGCAGGGATCTGATCGACAGCGGTCATCTAGACCTTGATGCGCCCCTGTCTCTCATCCAGCGACAGGGGCCAGGGACCTTCGATCTGCTGAGAAAGACAGCGGTCGCCATCGGACAGCCGATCTCGGCCACGCCGGCGCAGGCAACTCGTTCCGCGCTGATGAAGTCGAAGATCAAGGCGCCGAAGACCCCCTCGTCGGAGACGCCTGCGTCGGAGGTTCTCTGGACGCCCGACCTGCTTGTTGACGTGCCGTCCGATATCCGCAGCGCGCCGACCTGGGTTGCGTTGGAGGCGGACCTGCACGGTTCCTTGGCGCAGCCACCCAACGCTAGCCAACGCGACGCCGTCCAAAAGTGCCTGGACAACCGCCTGACCCTCGTGTGGGGCGGACCGGGGACGGGCAAGACGACAACGCTTCTGCTGGCCATCGTCGCCGATGCGCTCCTACGGGCACGCGCAACGGGCCGCTCTCGCACGCTCGTGACCACCGTTGCCTACCGGGCGCTCGGCGAGATCGTCGATCGACTCGGCACCTGGATCTCAACGCTTCCATCGCCGCTCTGCGACGAGCTCAAGCAGCGGGTCACACTGAGCTTCTGGGCGTCCCCTGGGAACATAGACGCACTCGGTATCCGGGGCGGTGTCGTCGGTGGGCTCCGGACCGTGGTCTACGGCGAGGACGGTGAACGCTCCGTGCTCACCAACGGTCAGATGGACTATCGGGACGGGGCTCGCCTGGAGGGTTGCGAGGCCCTGCGATCCTCGAGCGACGGGATCGACATCGTGTTCGCACCAAGCCGTCAGGTGCTCACGACGCTGAAGCAGTGCGGCACCGATCAGGTGCATGGGCTTTTCGATCGACTGTGGGTCGACGAGTCGTCCCAGCTAGCGGTGGTGAACGCCCTGCCTCCGCTCGCGCTCTTGGACGAAGGGGGGTGTGCCGGGATCTTCGGCGACGTACTGCAGATGCCCCCCGTGCAGCAAATCCCGCCGCCGGTGGGGGCTGAATCCCTGGTGGGCGGGCTCCAGCAGTACCTTGCAATGCGTATCGATCAGAACGAGAAGGCGCACAAGGCGACGTCCCTCTACGAGCAGGTGTTCCTGGACCGGAACTACCGAAGCTGCGAACCGATCGTCGAGTTCTGCCGCCACGTCGGCTACCGCCGGCACTTCGTCGCCGACAACCCCGGACGCACGCTCGACTACGACTCGGGTTGGGCCGCCCCGTCCTGGGACACCGCGATTGTGCCGGACCACGACGCCACGCGTGCCTGCCTTGACCCGGCCCGGCCGTGCGTCGCGGTGACCTATGACGACGGCCGGAACGGACAGGCTAACGTGTTCGAGGCCTCGATGGTTGCGGCGGCGGTCCTGCAGTTCAGGGAATCGTCCGTGCGCAGAGCGGACTACGACGCGCCGACGTTCTGGACCGAGCGCGTCGGGATCGTGACTCCGCACCGCGCTCAGCGCGCAGTCGTCGTGGACATGCTGACCCGAGCGCTCGCCGGTTACGCACCCCTCGAGGCCCCGTTCATTGACGGCGCGGTGGACACCGTGGAGCGGTTTCAGGGCGGGGAGCGAGACTTGATCCTAATCTCGTTCGGAGTAGGAGACCCGGACATCGTTCGCCAGGAAGAGGTCTTCCTGTTCCAGAAGGAACGCATCAACGTCGCGATCACTCGTGCGAAGTGCAAGGTCGTGCTGTTCGTCAGCAGCGACTTGGCCCTCCACGTACCCGACGACCCCATCGTCAAGCAGGCCTCGAAGGTCATCAAGCACTACGTCTACCGCCACTGCGAGGACGAGCTGCCGCCGTTCGAGATGGTCGTGCCGGATGGCGGAGACACCAGGCAGGTGACGGTAAGATACCGCGGGTACGGTGCCGTCCAGGCAGCGCGGAACCAGGCGGCCTGAACGACCACGAGTCGGGGGCAACCCGACCCGTGGTGGGGACGCACCCGTCCCCATGCCTCGCAAGGCAAGTTCAATGCGTCGATCGATCTCGAACACGTCAGCGTCTTCGAGAGATTCTTCGACGCGACGGTGGCGTACTCTGCTGAAGGTTCTGCTGAACGTGACAGGTGCGCCTCATGTCCTGCGGATGTGATGTAGCTGTCCGGGCCCGTCGAGCTGATGCACAGCAGCTCCCGAGCGCTGCGGCAACGCCGGTCGGCGTTCCGTTCGATCTGTGCGGACGCGTCGGTGAGAGCGATCAATGCCGGTGGTATTCCACGACGCGGACAGCCTCCCATGCGCCTCGACGAGACGCGGAGTGCGCGGCGGTCTCGTCAGGTCGACGCGCGTTTTTCAGGATCGTACGACGGCGACCGCCGCACGGCCGGCATACTCGTCCTTCCGGATCGGCACAGAGGATTCCAACCGGCTCCGGCATAGGTAGAGCCACACGCCCGCACCGAGCAGCAGCGAGAACATGACGATCGACCAGCCTGCCATGCTCAGCCCGAGAAACGTCCAGTCCACCTCCGCGCAGTTGCCGTCGCCCTTGAACAGCAACTTCACTGTCTGCAGCAGCGGCATGTTCTCCAGCCAGTACTGCAGACCGGGACCGCATTCGGGCACCTTCTCCGGCGGCAGGTGCTGGAGCCAGACCTGACGGGCCGCGGTACCGAGTCCGCCGAGCGACCCCAGGACGATGACCGCGGCGGTAGCCTTCTGCCACTGGATCCGCCGAATCCCCGCGATACCGACGAGCGCGGCGACGCCCGCGATCAGGTAGAAGGCGCGCTGGGTGATGCAGAGGGGACACGGGTCGAGGTACTCCACGTACTGGGTGTAGTAGGCGTACCCGAGCAGCCCCGCCACCAAGGCGGTGATCGTCCCTCGAACCGCTCGCTGGTGACCGGGGCCGGTCCGCCGGCGCGGCACGTTCCGCGCCTGCGAGCCTCGACTTGCCACGGTCCCGAGTGTCGTGTCACCGCCCATGGCCGGCCACCACCATCTGAACGAGCTCGGTGGCGGGACGGTAGCCCGGAACCATCGTGCCGTCGTCGAGGTAGATCAGCGGCGTGCCCCGCAGCCCGACCGCCTTGGCGACGTCCACGTGCTCGCCGATCGGGTTCGGGCAACTGGCCGGGGGAATCGATCGTCCCGCCTTGGCCTCGGTCATCGCCGCGTGCGGATCGGAGGCGCACCACACGCTCTCGAGCTGGCTATTCCGGAGGAAGTTGACCACCAATTCGCACGCAAGCTGATCACCCGTTCTGGTCGAAGGTGATCACCGATTCCGGCGCCAAACTGATCACTTCGGTACCGGCGCCGGAATCGCCGATCAACTTCCCGGAATCCCTGATCAGGTTCCGCGATCCAGCGATCAGCTTCGACCAGAATCGCACCTAACGCATTGTTTTTCCTGGCCGTCGCTACGCTGCCCGCTCCATCGAACGAGCGAGGCACTGCGTGGCGCACCCGAGGCAACCAATGCGAAAGATCAAGACCATTCTCCGCCTGCACCACCAGGGCGGGCTCAGCCGGCGCCAGATCGCCTCCTCCCAGGGCGTCGGCTACGGCACCGTCGTCAACTACCTCGATCGCGCCGCTGCGGCCGGCATCGGCTGGCCCCTGCCGCCCGAGCTCGGCGAGCGTGAGCTCGCCGCGCTGCTCTTCCCCGCGGTCGGTACGGCGCGCGACGCCACCATCAGCGAGCCCGATTGGGGCGCCCAGCAGCACGAGCTCAGGCGCCCCGGCATGACCAAGCTTCTGCTGTGGCAGGAGTACCGCGAACAGCACCCTGACGACGGGTACAGCTACTCGCAATTCTGTCGCCGCTACGCCGACTGGCTCGGGATGCAGCGGCGCTCGATGCGCCAGGTTCACGTTGCCGGCGAGAAGTGCTTCGTCGACTACGCGGGCACGACAGTGCCCGTCGTCGACGTCGCCACCGGCGAGGTGCGCGCAGCGCAGATCTTCGTCGCCGTGCTTGGCGCCTCGGGACTGACCTTCGCGCACGCGACGGCGAGCCAGGGCGAGGCGGACTGGGTCGCGAGTCACAGCGCCGCGTTCGCCTTCTTCGGCGGCGTGAGCGCGATCGTCGTGCCGGACTGCCTGAAGGCGGCCGTAATCACGCCGCGCCCGTGGGTGCCGAAGCTCAACGCCTCCTACCAAAGCTGGGCCGATCACTACGGCGTCGCGATCATCCCGGCGCGCGTGCGGCGGCCGAAGGACAAGTCGAAGGCGGAGCTCGGCGTGCTGCTCGTGACGCGCTGGATCCTGATGCGGCTTCGCCACCGCACCTTCTTCAGCCTCGGCGAGCTCAACGAGGCGATCGCCGCTCTGCTGGACTCGCTCAACGATCGCCCGTTCCAGCGCCTGCCCGGATCGCGGCGCAGCGTGTTCGAGACGCTCGAGCGCGAGGCCCTCGGTGCACTGCCCGCGACCGCCTACGAGTACGTGCACGTCATCGAGGCACGGGTGCACATCGACTACCACATCGAGTATCAGCGTCACTACTACTCCGTCCCTCACGCGTTGACCAGGAAGGCCGTCGAGGTGCGTGCGAGCGCCAGGCTCGTGAGCATCTACGCCGGTGGCAAGCGTGTCGCCTGCCACGCCCGCTCCCACCAGCGCGGCACGCACACGACGCTTGCCGAGCACATGCCCGCAGGCCACCGCTTCATGGCCGAGTGGTCGGTCGAGCGCTTCGAAGGCTGGGCCGGCGACATCGGCCCATCCACACTCGTCGTCGTGCGCAATCAGCTGGCCCGCAAGCGTCATCCGGAGCAATCGTTCCGCGCGGTGCTGGCGCTGCTGTCGCTCGCCAAGCAGTACGACCGCGTCCGTCTCGAGGCCGCCTGCTGTCGCGCGCTCGAGATCAACTCGCCGACGCGCACCTCCGTCGAGTCGATCCTGAAGAAGGGACTCGAGGCGCTGCCGCTGACGTCGGCCACCGACACCGAGCTGCAGGACGATCTGTTCCTGCAGGAGCACGACAACGTGCGCGGCCCCGAGCAGTACCACTGAAGCCGCAGGACGTTCCTCGGCTCGGTTCACCGGCGGCTGCCGGTCGCCTTCGCAGTTCCTACTTCCTCTGGAAACACCATCGCATGCAACACGAACAACTCCTCACGCAGATGCGCGCTCTGAAGCTCGCCGGCATGGCCGACGCGTTCGAGCAGCAGCTCGAGCAACCCGGCACGCACGACGACCTATCCTTCGACGAACGGTTGTCGCTGATGATCGACCGCGAGACGACCTCGCGTGGGAACACCCGCGTGGCGCGTCTCCTGAAGGCCGCGCAGCTGAAGCTGCAGGCGTCCCCCGAGGACATCGACTACCGCCACCCGCGCGGGCTGCAGAAGAGTGCGTTCGCGGCGCTGCTGTCGAGCCAGTGGATCGCCGGGCACCAGAACGTGCTGATCACGGGGCCCACCGGCTGCGGGAAGACCTACCTCGGCTGCGTGCTCGCCACCCAGGCGTGCCGACACGGCTACTCGGTGCGCTACTTCCGCACCTCACGGCTGCTCGAGCAGCTCTCGATCGCCCACGGGGATGGGCGCTTCGCGAAGCTGATCGGGCAGCTGGCCCGCACGGACCTGCTGGTGCTCGACGACTGGGGTCTGGAGAGGATGACGCTCGGCCAGCGCAACGATGTGCTGGAGCTGTTGGAGGACCGGCACGGCTCGCGCTCGACGCTGGTCACGAGCCAGTTGCCGGTCAAGAGCTGGCACGACGCGATCGGCGACGCGACGCTTGCGGACGCGATCCTGGACCGGCTGGTGCACCACTCGCACCGCGTCGCGCTGAAGGGCCAGTCGATGCGGGCGCTCGACCCGAAGAAGGGCAGCGGCGCGCGCGACGAAGCTGATCAGTAGCAGTGCTACGCTCGACCTCCGCGCGTTAGATGCGGGCGGTGATCAGGTTGCGCCAGAACGGGCGATCAACTTCGCCGGAATAGGGGATCGAGCGTGGGTTTTCCGTGTGGAGTGGGCCGAGGGTGAGCGGGTTTTCTCGGTGCTCAACCCGTGAGTGGTTCGGGTTTCAGCTCCACCGTCGCCGGATCGATCATCAGCCCCAGCATCGTCTCCCAGTCGGGGAGGTAGAACAGCTCCATCACCGAGCGCATCTTCTCCCACAACGAGCGCTTGGTCCGTCGTCTCGTTCTGGCCGCCTGATAGACCCGGCACGATTGCTCCTGGATCTGATCGAGGAGGAAGGCGAGCATCGTGATGGCCGCGAGCGTGCTCGACAGATACCGCTTGCCGTGCCCGTAGTTGCGACCGAACTCGTAGCCCTGATTCTTCAACACGTTGAACACCTCGTTTTCCACCCGCCAGCGACTGCGTGCGGTGCGGGCGATCTCGGCGGCGTTCTCGGGCGTGAGAGGCAGGTTCGTCACCCAGGTGAACACCTTCTGCTTGCCCTTCTTGTCGATCTCCCACCACTCGAGGTAGTTGACCAGGAGTTCCCGGTGGCTCGCGTTGAGCGAGACGCCGTTGGTGAAGCGGTAGCCGCACACGCTCCCGCTCTCCTGCGTCGCACTCTGCCACTCGCTGAGCTCCCCCGCGCCATGACGGCGGAAGATCTCGGCATCGAACACCGAGCTGTTGCCAGGCTTCACCCCGACGATGAAGTCCAGTGCGTGCGCCGCCAACGTCTCGATGTGCGGCCCGTTCGCCGCCAGCGCATCCTCGGTGATCAGCCAGCGGCGGTTCGGGTACGCCTCGGCGAGGTAGTCGAGCAGACGCTTGACGGCGTTGCGCTCGCAGTCGTTCTTCTGTCCCCCGTCGGCGCGCGTGATCGGCTCGAGCGCCACCATCAGCGCCTGCCCCGGCTTGTCGGGATGGACCATCGCGGCGGCCACCGCCTGATGGGAGTACTCGGTGACGGTGCCCTTCGAGCGCTTTTTCACCAGACAGTGCGGGCAGCTCACCGCCGTCGAGCAGAAGCTGCCCGTCCCGTCGATCGCCAGCACGTAGCGCCCATCGATGCCGACGAAGTCCTCGAGTCCCTTGCCTCGTTGAAGTTCGCGGTGCAGCGCCTCGAAGGCACCGCGCAGCGCCTCGGGCGGCACCCGATCGAGCACCTCGCGCATCTGCGTGTCAGACGGCACGCTGTCGAGACGGTAGAGGCTTCGGAGGTTGTGGATCAGGCGCTCGTCCGCGTGCGCCTCGGTGTCGAAACCGAGCATCGAGGGGAACTTCAAGTGGAACATCGCCAACGCCGCTCCGAGGGTGTCGGCCAGGGTGTGCTGCACGGCGCCGGCCCGACGCGGATCGGGCACCCTCGAGAACACCTCGCGCAGCGTCTCGATCAGACCCGGTGCGGAGAGGCGTTGGCGAAGACGGGCGGCAGGGGCGGCCATGATTGAACGACGGCAGCGGTGCGGGAGCGCCGAAGGTACCGTACGAGGAGCTCGGCGGCATCCCCTGCGCAACCCCTTGATCCGTCAGGCGTTCAGCGTTCGCCGGGAAGTTGCGGAACAGGCCGACAGCCGCCAGGATGCCGATGATCGCGATCACGATCATCAGCTGGATGAGGGTGGACAGCCCTTTGGCACCTCGACCGGTCGTAGTCTCTCCAGAGATGTAGGTCGGTAGATCGGGTGTCAAGTCCGAGCCTGCACAGCCGGTGGCGGCCGGCAGAGCTTGATTGGTTTGAGTGCGCTCGAGACGTGCCAGCCCGATTCGTTGCTCCGGCGCACGTTCGCGGGGACGGACTCGGAGGGATTCGTCACGCTCCGGCGTGGTTTGTGCCGGCGTGCGGATCGACGCACGATGACGATCCGGGGCGAAGTGGCGATCGGAATGTCACTTTGCGACAGGGAAGCGCCGCCGAGCACTGCGCTGCGGCGTCGTGGTCGTGTTCCAGGCCCATCTGCTGGATGCGGTCGCGCAACTGGATCGGCACGTGATGCCGAGCGTCGCCGCGGCCTTCTTCACGGTTCCAGCGCGTCTCTTGAAGGGCGGAACAGGATGCGTCGTTCGCTCGATGCGATCCTCCGAGGGCGATGCCGGTTCGGCCGAAGCGATGGTCTGGCGCTGGGCGTCGGCTACCGCCCGCGCGTGGAGCGAGCCCGTCGCGATGGCGCGCGACGACAACGCCAGGTCGTCCGTGTCGATGCGGCCGGCGGTCGTCGGCCGGTGCGCGGCTCGAGCACGTTCTCCAGCTCCCGCACGTTGCCGGATCCGCCCAGCTCCAGCGCCTGGGTACGCAGCGTGCGCGCTATCCGTTCCCAGCCGCTACCGGCGCGCGTTCGACAAGGTCCGGTCGGTCCACGGTCCGCTCCCGCGGCTCGGCGCGCGCACCATGATCACGTTCAACCAGGTGGTCGGTCCTGCCGGACCGGCCCGCTGT
>CAWHXF010000015.1:0-27260 GCA_963833195.1 uncultured Gammaproteobacteria bacterium
CGGTCGCAAGGCGCGCAGGGCGACGCCGACCGAATCGTTCGGGTCCAGCACGATCAGCGGCTTCGCGGCAGCGTCGTCGCGCGCGCGGACCAGGGGAACCTCGATCATCGCGCCTGCGCCGCCGAGCCCGGTCCGAAACGCTCGAGCGCGTCCAGCAGCTCGTCCCGCTCCGGCACGCCGGGCAGCACGGCGAGCGCCGCGTCGCGCACCGTGGCCGCGTCCGGCGCGAGCCCGTCGGGCTCGGGCAGGAACACCATCGTGGGCGTGAACCGGATGTCCCAGCGCTCCGCGGCGCTGGACTCGGTCATCGCCGTCCCGTCGAGGTCGGTGACCTCCGTGGCACCGGCGAGGTCGTACTGCACGACGTCGAAGCGCTCCAGCACGGCATCGCGCACTTCGGGGTCGTCGAGCAGCGTGGCGTGCAGCTTCGCGCAGTACGGGCAGCCGCGCTGCTCGTAGAGGATCAGCAGGCGCCGCCCTTCGTCCGCCGCCAGCTCGATGTCCTCGGCGACGTCCCGGAAGCTGTCGACGAACCACGCCTGCTCGTGGAGGCCGTCGTCGCCGAGCTCGGCCGCGTGCGCGTACCCGACGAGCGCCGCCCCGGCGAGCCCGGCCGCGAGCGCACCGGACGGTGCGAACCGGCGACGTGGCGGGCGCGGACGGGGGTACCGGACCGCGGGGGCTACAATGCTTTCCATGACGACGCTCCGACTGGACTCGATGTGCACGGCAACGGTACCGCGCCGACGGTCCGCGGTCACCTCCCGGCCGCCGTTCGCCGCGTCGGTCCTCGTCGCCGGTCGGTGCGGCGGCTCGCGACGGCCGCGGCCGCCGAGCTCGTCATGGTCGAGCAGGCCGGCTGCGCCTACTGCGCCCGCTTCGATGCCGAGATCGCGCCGGCGTGGCCGAACACCGAGCAGGGACGCCGCGCACCGCTGCGCCGCGTGGACCTGCACGCACCCTGGCCGGACGATCTCGCCAGCGTCGACAAGCCCGCCCTGACCCCCACGTTCGTGTTGCTGGACGACGACGGCGCCGAGACGGCGCGCCTGGCGGGCTACCCCGGCGACGAGCACTTCTGGTTCCTGGTCGACGGGATGCTCGAGCGTCTCGCCCCGACCGACGCCGCACCGACCGACGCCGCACCGACCAGCCGCACCGACCGACGCCGCGCCCACGCCGCGCCGGCCGACGCCGGGCCGGCCACGCCGCGCCGGCCGAAGCGGCGCCGGCCGATGCCGCCGCCACGGCCGACTGAGACCGCTCGGGACGACAGCGTGAGCGCCTCACCGTTGCCGCGGATCGATCTCGATTCGCCCGAGGCGCTGGCGGCGCTGCAGGCGCAGGCGCGACGCACGAGCGACCTGCTGAAGGCCCTGTCGCACGAGACGCGGCTGATGATCCTGTGCCTGCTCGCCGAGCGCGAGATGTCGGTCTCGGAGATCGAGCGCGTCGTCGCGCTGCCGCAGGCGACGGTCTCCCAGCAGCTCGCGCGGTTGCGACTCGATCGGCTCGTCGCGACGCGGCGGGAGGGACGCACGATCCACTACCGCCTCGCCGATCGCGAGATCGGGCACGTGATCGGCACGCTGCACGAGCTCTTCTGTCGACCCGCGCGCGACGCGCTCGCGGCCGCAGGGCCCACCGGGGCCGCCGCCCCCGGGGCCCGGAACGAGGACGACATCCGATGACCGACTGGCTCGAGCATCCCTGGTCCATGCCGTTCGCGGGCCTCGCCGTCGGTGTGCTGCTGGGCGCCGTCGCGCGCGGCACGCATTTCTGCACGCTCGGCGCGCTCGAGCGCCATTGGTACGCGGAAGACTCGCGTGCGCTGCGCACCTGGACGCTCGCGATCGCGGCGGCCGTGGCACTCACCCAGGGGCTGGCGGCGGCCGGTCTCGTCGACACCGCGGCGTCGTTCTACCTCGAAGCGCCGTTCAATCCGATCGCGACGATCGTCGGCGGCTTCGCGTTCGGACTCGGCATGGCGATGGTCGGCACGTGCGCGTTCGGGGCGCTGCTGCAGCTCGGCGGCGGGAACCTGCGCGCGCTCGTCGTCGTCACGGTGGTCGGGCTGTCCGCGCTCGCGACGCAGCGCGGCGTGCTGGCGCTCGTGCGCGAGCGCATCGTGGAGCCGCTCGGCACGCCGCTGCCGGGCGGCTCGCAATCGATGGGCGCGCTGGCGGCGCGCCTGACGGGGCTGCCGGTGCACGGCCTCGTCGCGGCGCTCGTCGTCGCCGCGCTCTGCGCGTGGGTGTTCGCTCACCGCGCGTACCGCACCGACGCGGTCGCGATCGGCACGGCCGTCGCCATCGGCGCGGCGGTCGCCGCCGGCTGGTGGCTGACGGGCGCCGGGGACGCGGCGCAGCTCGGCGGCGTCGCGCTCGAGTCGGCCACGTTCGTGCGCCCGCCCGCGGACCTCTTGTTCCACCTGACGATCCAGACCGGCGGCGTGCCTCGCTACGGCGTCGGGCTCACGGTGGGCGTCATCCTCGGCGCCGTGCTCGTCGCGGCCCTGCGTCGGGACATGCGCTGGGAGGCCTGCGACAGCGCGCGCGAGCTCGGCCGCCACCTCGCGGGCGCCACGCTGATGGGCATCGGCGGCGTGCTGGCCCTCGGGTGCACGATCGGTCAGGGCGTCTCGGCGTTCTCGGTGCTCGCGCTGTCCGCGCCGCTCGCGCTCGGCAGCATGCTGCTCGGCGCGCGCGTGGGACTCGCGTGGCTGCTCGGCGACGACGGCTGGTTCCGGCGGCCCGTCTCGACCTGATCCGGACCCTGCGGACGTCTACTCGAACTCCTCGAACTCCATCGCGCGACAGATGCGATCGGCGTTCAGCCCGGCGAGCTCGTCGAAGGTGTCGAGGTGGCGGTACGCCGACTGGTTGATGCCGTAGGCATCGATCGGGAATCCGCCCGCCTCCAGCGCCGCGAAGGCGTCCCGGGTGTCGATCCAGGCGGCGGTGTCGGTGCCCTCGAGCACCGGCAGCAAGCGCTGGTGGAACGCGATGTCGCCGGCGATCACAAGCCCATGCGCGGGCAGGTGCACGACGATGTCGCCGGGGCTGTGGGCCGGCCCCAGGTGCAGCAACTCGATGCGCTCGCCACCGAGCTCGATCGTGCGTCGGCCCTCGAGGGTCTGGTCGGGCAGCGCGAGCTCGGTGCCCATCGCCTTGTCGCGGTTCCTCGCGCGCATGCGCGCGAGCACGTCCTCGCCGCGCTCCGCGATCTCGTCGCGCGCGTCACGTCGCGTCATGTCGAATCGACTGCGCCTGCGCCCGGGCACGACGCCCGGCGGCCGTGATGCCCGATCCCGGCCCCGGGGGCTCGGCCGGGACCTGAACGCGTCAGGGCTTGATGTACGTGTAGCCCATCTGCTGCAGCCGGGACAGCTCGGCCACCCCGCTCGGCACGATGTCCTGCTCGAACACGTCGAACAGGTCGTCCTCGTAGCTGATGTCCCCGCCGACCAAGGTGTTGTTGCACACGTCGATGGCCACGTTCTGGCTCTTCAGGCCGAGCACCTGGCTCTGCAGCAGCTCGTTCTCCTTGGCCCGCGCGAGCAGCCCGACGCCGTTGCCGTGAAGCACGATGCGGATGTCCATGTTCTCCGCGCCCACGGCCGCCATGTGATTCTTGATGTTGCCCATCGCCGCGCGGTACATGCGGTCGTCCTCGCCGCCGTCGTAGTTGACGTGGTAGACGACCTTCTGCTTGCCGTAACGCTCGTTCGCGTGCGACGCGGAGAGCGTCGTCAGAGCCATCGCGACGATCGCCACGACGGCGATCCATCGGTCGGGGGTCGGCATCTTCATGGGCAAATCCTCATCGGGTCGGGCGGGGGGACACCGCGGGGCGCGACGCTGCCGCCCCCGCGCTGCGGAAGGAGGGTTGCGCGCGCGCGACCCTCCGGGACGAACGCGGTCAGGTCGGCACCAGGCGGAAGCCGCTTCCGGCGGCCTCGACGCGCCCGTGCGCCGGGAACGGCAGGTGGAAGCCGACGATGGGCGACTTCTCGGCAGCCAGCCGCTCGAGCAGCGCCACGCGCGTGGCGATGCCGCGCTCGGGGTCCTGGTCGCTGCCCGACGGCCAGCGCGGGTGCGCGAACGACAACGCGGGGTGCGTGATGGCGTCGCCGGTCACGACGAGTCCGTCGCCGCCGTCGTGCAGCATGAACGAGCAGTGCCCCGGCGTGTGCCCCTCGGTGCCGATGGCCTCGACGTCGGGGGCGACCTCGTCGCCCGGGGCGAACAGCGCCACGCGCTCCTCGATCGCGTCGAAGCGGTTGCGCGCGCCGACCACGAACGCCTGACGCGCCTCGCCGATGGAGTCGAGCGTGCCCGGCGCGCGCCAGTAGTCCCATTCGGCGGCCGGCATGTGCAGCCGCGCCTCGGGGAAGCGCACGTCGTCGAAGTCGTCGAGGATGCCCCACAGGTGGTCCGGGTGGGCGTGCGTGAACACGACGTCGGTGATCTCCTCGGCGGTGAGACCGGCCGCGTCCAGCGCCTCGTCGAGCCGTCCGGCGCTGGCCATGAAGTTCGCCCCCGCGCCCGCGTCGAACAGCACCACCGAGTCCGCGCGCCGCCAGCAGGTCAGGTGGCACGGCGAGCGCAGCAGTCCGTCCGGCGCGTTGCCGGCCACGAAGGCGTCGCGCTCGGCGGACGGCTCGAGGCCCGCGACGATCATGTCGATCGGCAGGCTCAGGTGGCCGTCCGAGAGCACGTGCAGCGTGCCGCCGCCGAAGTCGAACGCGTCGGCGGGCGGCGCGTCGTCCTGCGCCCCGGCGGACGTCGCGCCAAGTGCGCCGAGCGCGGCCGCGGCCGGCGCGGACGCCCGCCGCGCGAGACCGGCCGCGCCCAGGCGCGACGCCGCGACGCCGAGCCCCGCGCCCGCGCGCAGCACCCGGCGGCGCCCCGGGGCAGTACCTTCCGTCGACGTCGCGCGGCGCATCAGCCGAACATGTCCTCGGTGATCGAGCGGTACCAGCCGATCGACTCCTCGTAGGTCTGCGCCCGCACGTCCTCGGTCTCGCCGGTCTGGCTCACGAAGTCCGACGTGCCGACGATCTCGCCACCCTCGACCGCGTAGTTGCCGCCGACCTTCACCGCGTCGTCCGGCGCGACCATGCTCCAGCACGTGTTCGCGTACTTCGCCGGGAAGGTGCGCGCGTCGAGCAGGTCGCCGCGCACGTGCATGGCCGCGATCTTGGCCTGGTTGTTGGCCGAGAACGCGGACTTCGGCATGGCCCCGGCGATGCTCGCGTCGCCGATGACGAACACGGCGTCGTCCATCGTGGAGCGCATGGCGTTCCCGTCGATCGGGCACCAACCGGACTCGTCCGTCAGTCCCGCGGCCGACGCGATGGCGCCGGCGCGCTGCGCGGGGATGATGTTCAGGAGCTTCCCTTCGAACGTGTCGAGATCGGTCTCGACCGTGCCGGCTTCCGCGTCGACGTTCATGATGCCGCCGTGGATCTCGGCGGGGATCCACTCGACGACGCCGGGGTAGTATTTTTCCCACGCGGCCGCGAACAGCCCCTGCTTCGAGAACTTCGGCTTCGGGTCGAGGATCGTGACGCGGCTGTCGGTGAAGCCCTTCACCTTGAACAGGTGCGCGATCAGGGAGGCGCGCTCGTACGGCCCGGGCGGGCAGCGGTAGGGGTTCGGCGGCGCGACGATGACGACCGAGTCGCCGTTCCCGAGCGCGTCGAGCTTCGTCTTCAGCAGCTCGGTCTGCGGACCGCCCTGCCAGGCGTGCGGCGCGATCTCGGCCGCGGCCTCCGAGTAGCCCGGCACGCTGTCGTGGACGATCTCGATGCCCGGCGCGATGACGAGCCGGTCGTAGTCCAGCGTCGTGCCGTCCTCCATCGTCACGGTCCTGGCCTCGCGATCGACGCCGACGGCCCGGCCCGTCACCTTCGTGATGCCGTACTCCGAGACGAGCGTGTCGTACGAGTGGGTGATGTACTCCCGGTCGCGCACGTCCCCGAGATAGAGGTTCGAGTAGAAGCAGGTCGTGTAGGTGTCCGAGTCGTCGACGAGCGTCACGTCGAGCGCGCCCTGCGCGTCCTTGGCGAGATAGCGCGCCGCGGTCGCGCCTCCGGCGCCCCCACCGACGATGACGACCTTCGGCCGGGCCTGGCCGAGCAGCGCGGGCGGCGCCATCAGCCCGGCGGTGCCGACGCCGATCCAGGTCGCGAACTCGCGGCGCGTGAGCTTCTTCATCGTGCGTCTCTCCTGGTTGCCAGGCCTTGCTGCCCGGAAGCCGGACGCGAGCGCGTCCGGCGCGCTCAGAAATCGCCCTCGACGACGGTGAGACCGAGGATCCGCCAGCCCTGCATGCCGGCGCGGTAGTAGCGGATGCGCTCGGGCGGGAAGCCCTCGCGCACCATCGCGCGGATCGCCGTCGGCGACTGGCCGCACCAGGCGCCGTTGCAGAACAGCGCGACGGTGCGGGCGCCGCTGCAGTCCCAGCGGCCGGGCTCGCCCGTGCAGCCGAGCTCGTCGAGCCGGGAGGCGATCTCGGTGTACGGCAGGCTCGTGGCGCCCGGGATCGTGCCCTCGAGGTGCCAGTCCAGCTCGCGCGAGTCGAGCACGGTCGCGTCGGGGTCCTGCAGCAGCTCGAGGAGCTCCAGCTCGCCGATCGTGGCGACCCCTTCGACGGGCGTGATCGGCTGGATGCAGAACGGCGGACACGGACGCGAGGTGCGCGCGAAGTCGCCCTCGATGACGTTGTCCGGGTCCTGGACGCGCTCGATGACGACGTCACCGTCGGACGTGGACACCGTCACGTTCGGCAGATCGGGACGGATGCCGACCTCGACTTCCGGCACGGCGTCGATGCCCGATGCGTCGGGCACCGCGGCCGCGGGAGTCGCCTCCTCCGCCGTCGCTCCGTCGCCCGCTGCCGGGACGAGGCTCGCGAGATAGTGCCCGAGCACCGCGATCTCCTCGTCGCCGAGCGCCGCCGCGATGCCGCCCATCGTCGTGTTGTCACGCGTGCCGTCGCGGTACTGCAGCATCGCGAGCACGGCGTAGTCGGCCGGCAGGCCCGCGATGACCGGCACCGCGCCCACGGCGGATCCCGAGTGGCAGCCCGCGCACTCGCCCGCCAGGTACTCGCCGTAGGCGACGTCGTCCGACAGCGCCAGCACGCGCGTCGCCTCGACGGTGTCGGCCGCCGTGACGGCCGGCGTGGCGACGGCCGCGATCGCGAGGCCGATCACCGCGCCGGCACGGCCGATGGCGGCGCCGAGGTGCCCGTGCGTGACATTCCCGATCATGTTCCCGTCTCCTCGGCCGTCCGGTTCAATCGATGCCGCCCGCGCCGTCGTCTTCGCTGTCCGGCGTCACGTCGAGCACGCGCGCGGTCTGCACGA
Organism: uncultured Gammaproteobacteria bacterium; assembly: GCA_963833195.1. Taxonomy (GTDB): domain Bacteria; phylum Pseudomonadota; class Gammaproteobacteria; order Granulosicoccales; family Granulosicoccaceae; genus Granulosicoccus. The sequence continues at coordinate 7,376 of CAWHXF010000015.1, forward strand.
TCTCGGCGGGACCGTCCGCGCAGTCGCTCATGCACGGCTCGCTCTCCTCGGCCAGCCCGTAGAAGCGCTCCTCGGGGCGGGTGTCGGGGATGAAGCTCCCCGCGTTCGGCATCTCGATCGCGGCGAAGCTCTCGGAGTCGAGCGTGAAGTCCTCGTCGACCATGTCGTTCAGGTACAGCAGGTAGGCCGTGACCGCGTAGACGTCATCGTCCGACAGCGAGCGGGCGTTGCCGTAGGGCATGGCGCGGCGCACGTAGTCGTACACCGTCGACAGGTAGGGCCAGTACGAGCCGATCGTCTTCTCCGGCCGCTCGTCGGTCAGAGAATCCTGACCGCCGGCCAGCACGGGCCACCGCCCCTCGCCCTCGCCGAACACGCCGTGGCAGGCCGCGCACTGGGCGTCGTAGATCTCGGTGCCCGCCTCGACGCTGCCGCTGCCGGGCGGCAGGCCCTCGCCGTCGGGACGGATGTCCATGTCCCACGCCACGATCTCCTCGTCGACTGCGGGCCGGCCGAGGTGCAGCACGCCGTGCTCCGGGATCGGCGCCTCGGCGGCCGGGATGCGGGCCTGGTCGGGCTGCACGGTGCCCGACACCGCGGCCTGCTGCGCGTCGCTCGCCTCGGGCGCCCCGGACGGCTCGAGCTCGGGCAGCGCCCCGTCCGGCCCGATCATCGACAGGTACTCGATGACGTGCGCGCGCTCGTCGGCGGACTTCAGGCCCGGGTACGCCATCTTGGTGCCCGGTACGATCTCCATGGGCGCCTCGAGGTACGCGTCGAGCGAATCGGACCAGTCGAGCCCCTCGTCCACCGCGGCGTCGAAGGCGGCCGAGTACGCGTAGCCGTCGGCCGCACCCGCGCCGCGCTCCATCAGGCCGTTGAGCTGCGGGCCGACGCGGTGCGCCGCGTCGGGGCCGACCATGTGACATCCCGAGCACTGCCTGAACACGGCCTCGCCGGCCACGGCATCGGCAAGCGCCGGGGCGGCGCCGAAGGTGCCGAGCGCGAGCAGCAGCGCGCCCCCCGTCCCGGTGCCGACGTTTGCGCGCAGGCGAAGCGCGCGCGCTGCCCGCGCGTATGCGGCCGCCATCGTCACGAGATCTCCACGTTGTCGGCCGTGCCGTCGGGCTTGATGTGCCAGGTCTGTATGCCGTTGTTGTGGTAGATCGAGTTCTCGCCGCGCGCGGCGCGCAGCGCGTCCTTGGTCGGCTGCACGTTGCCGCGCTCGTCGATCGCGCGGCTCTGCACGAGCATCTCGCGGCCGTCCCACTCGAAGTCGTGGTAGAACCGGTGCACCGCCTTCGACAGCGATGGGCCGTCGAGCCGTGCGGTGCTCCAGTTGCGCCCGCCGTCGATCGACACGTCCACGCGCCGGACGGTGCCGAAGCCCGACCAGGCCATGCCGCTCAGCACCGTGCGGCCCCGCCCGTGCAGGATCGGCGCCTGCGGGCTCGGGTTGGTGACGACGGACTTGACGTCCATCTCCCACGTGAAGCGCCGCGCCGTGCCGTCGGCCAGCAGATCGGTGTATTTCGAGGTCTCCTCGCGGTGGTGCCACGGCGAGTCGCCCACCTCGATGCGGCGCAGCCATTTCACCCACATGTTCCCTTCCCACCCGGGCACCACGAGCCGCACCGGATAGCCCTGCTCGGGCCGTAGTGCCTCCCCGTTCATCGCGTAGGCGACGAGGCAGTCGTCCATCGCCTTCTCCAGCGGGATGGAGCGCGTCATGTGCGAGGGATCGGCCCCCTCGGGCAGCACCCACTTGCCGCTCGCGCGTACGCCGGCCTCGTCGAGCAGGTGCTTCAGGCGCACGCCGGTGTACATGACGTTGTGGATCATGCCGTGCGTGAACTGGCAGCCGTTCAGCTGCGCGCCGCGCCACTCCATGCCCGAGTTCGCCGCGCACTCCAGAAACGCCACGCGGTTCTCGCGCGGGAAGCGCTTCAGGTCCTGCATCGTGAACACGAGCGGCGTGTCGACCAGCCCGTTGATCATGATGCGGTGATCGCCGGGCGGAATCTGCGCCACGCCGCCGTGGTGGCGCTCGAAGCACAGCCCGTTCGGGGTGATGACGCCCTCGAGCGCGTGCAGCGGCGTGAAGTTGACCGAGGACTTCGCGTCCGCCGTCAGCCACGCCACGTCGCGGCGCACGACGTCCGCTTCGAACTTCGAGGGCAGCCCGTACGGGTTCGCGTCGACCCCGTCGCCCATGACCCGGTTCCAGTCCTGCACCTCGACGATCTTCGGATCGGCCTCGGCGGCGCGCGCGAGGCCGGCGCCGCCCACGCCGGAGAGGGCCGAGGCGGCGACCGCGCCTCCGCCGAGCTTCAGACCGCCCTTGAGCAGCGCGCGTCGCGAGCCGGAGGGACCGTTCGTCTTGTCAGTCATGATCGGTAGTGTCCCGTACGATATTCGAAAAAGCGCATGTATCGATGCGTGCGACGCCTTGATCGAGTCGTCGCTCAGCCCATGTCGATCTTCACCGCGTCCGCCTTGTCGGCGCGGATGGTGTCGAGCGAGCCGATGTACTGCTCCATCAGCTCGTAGACCGGCGGGCCCTCGACGTCCTCGTTGACCGAGGCCCAGCCGGCGACGACGTAGTTCCTGTCGGGCTCGATCGGCTTGCCGGTGGCGAGCACCGTCATGTCCGAGATCCGCTCGCCGATCGATGCCCTCGGCCGGCACGTGTAGCCCATGCCGCCGACGCGCACCATGTCGCCGCCCTGCTGGAAGAACGGATCCTTGTTGAACAGGTTGTCGCAGACGTCCTCGAGGATCGTCTTGATCTGCGCGCCGCTGAACTCCAGGCGGTAGACCTCCGGGTACGTCATCGCGGTCTGCGTGTAGAGGTCGTCGATCGTGATGTCCGAGTCCGGCAGCGAGGTGGTGCCCCAGCGGAAACCGGGGCTGAACGACAGCTCCGCATCGCGCTCGGCCATCAGCCCGTCGCAGATCAGGTCGTCCCACGTGCCGTTGAAGTTGCCGCGCCGGTACAGCAGGGACTCGGTGCGACCGATCGTGCGGTTGCACTCGTCCTCGTACGGGGCGCGCACCTCGTCGATCTTCGCGGCCATCTCGGCGTCGGGCTCGATGACGTCCGCGAAGATCGGGATCAGCGTCGTGGCGTAGTCGCTGACCTTGCCGTTCTTCACCTCGAGATCCACGCGGCCCAGGAACTTGCCGTGCGAGCCGCTGGCGAGGATCAGCGTGTCGCCGACCTTGACCGCCTCGGGGACCGCGTCGTGGGTGTGACCGGTCAGGATCACGTCGATGCCGGGCACCACTCCGGCGAGCTTCCTGTCCACGTCGAAGCCGTTGTGGGACAGCAGCACGACCACCTCCGCGCCGTCGGCGCGCGCCGCGGCGACGTTCGCGGCCAGCGCCTCGGTGCGCAGGCCGAACGCCCAGCCCGGGAACATCCAGCGCGGGTTCGCTATCGGGGTGTAGGGCATGGCCTGGCCGATGACCGCGACGCGCGCGCCGCCCACGTCGAACATCGACGTCGACTCGAACACCGGCTCCTCCCAATCCGTGTCGACGATGTTGCTGGCCAGGAACGGGTACCCCATCTGCTCGATCAGCTCCATGACCCGGTCGGTGCCGAGCGTGAACTCCCAGTGCCCGACCATCGCATCGGGCTTGAGCAGGGCGAAGCAGTCGACCATGTCCTGCGCGTCGGTCTGCAGGCAGGTGTACGAGCCTTGCCACGTGTCCCCGCCGTCTAGCAGCAGCACGTTGCCGTCGCCGCGCTCGGCCCGGATCGCCTTGACGGCGGTGGCCGTGCGGTCGAGCCCGCCGAGCCGGCCGTAGGTGCGGGCGAGGTCCACGTAGTCGAGCATCGTGTGCGCGTGGGCCAGCGCACTGCCGCGCTCCAGACCGAAGTGCTTCAGGAATTCCTCGCCGACGAGGTGCGGCGGGATGCCCGCGTAGTCGCCGACGCCGATGTTGGTGTCGGGTGGGCGGAAGTAGACGGGTTTCAGCTGCGCGTGCACGTCGGTCAGGTGCAGCAGCGTCACCTGCCCGGTCGAGTCGAACGACAGCAGGTCGTCCTGGGTGAGCCGCTGCTGCGCCGCGACGCGCGTCAGGCCGCCGCCGAAGCCGGTGACCGACGCCGCGACGGCGGCGTACTGCAGGAACTCGCGGCGGTTCATGGACATGACGGGGCGTCGCTTCGAGGGTCCGTGTACGGTCTGCCGGCGCGGACTACTGGCGTACCGCCGGCGTCTCGACCGACAGCCCCGTCGAGCGCCACGTCGTGTACACCTCGAGCGCCATGAGCTCGTCGGAGAACGCCTCGGGGAACTCCGCGCGGGTATCGCGCAGGCAGCCGCGGAAGCGGTTGTGCAGCGACACGAGGTCGCTCTGCTTCAGCCGGTAGGTCGGGAAGCCGTTGACGTTGCCCTGCGAGAGGTGATCGGCGCGGATGTACTTGCCGTTGTTGTTCTCGTGGCACGTCGCGCACGACAGGTCCAGTTGACCCGTGCGGGTGTAGTACATGCCCTTGCCGCGCTCCCACCAGTCCTGCATCTCGCCCTCGGCGAGATCGATCGACACCGGCTCGCCGAGCGACTGGTGCTTGATGTAGGCGGTCAGCGGCTTCTGGCCGTCCTTGTCGAACGCGTACGGCTCGGCCCCCATGTTCTCGACGCGGCACATGTTGATGCGCTGCTCGATGTTGACGGGCTTGCCCGACACCGGATCCCACTTCGGGTAGTGCGCGCCGACGCTCGCCATGGATTCGGCGGCGTCGCCGTGGCACGACGCGCACGACTTGCCTTCGCTGCCGTCGACCGTGTTCCAGTACTCCTCGCCCTCCTCGACGCCCAGCATGCCGGGGTTGTCGAACGTGTCGGTCTCGAGAGTGCGCGTCTCGGGCGGTGCGGTAGTGCCAGCCGGAGATGACCTCGGGCAGCGGGTGCCCTTCGACCGACTCGGTGCGCGAGACCATCTCCTCGCCGTCGATCACGAGCGGCTCGTCGACGGGCCCGCCGGCGAGCGCCGCGAGGGACGTCAGCGCGACGAGGCCCGCGGCGGTGGCGCTGAGCTGGAATCGGTTCACTGGCATCGGTTCTCCGAAGAAGGGGGCAATGGATCGGTGCGCGGCCCCGCGCCGACGAACGGCGCGGGTCCGGTCGTGCGGCCTCAGCCCTTGAGCGAGACGTCCTGCTCGTACTCGGTGACCTCGCCGGCGTCGTCCGTCCACGTGAACGTGAACGTGCCGGCCTCGTCGACGCGTACCGGGAACTCGATGTACGGGTTCGCCGAGACCGCCGGGTCGATGTCGACCGAGAAGAACTCCTCGCCGTTGAAGGCCGCGGTGAAGCGGTTGATGATGTCGCGCGGGATGACGTTGCCGTCGCTGTCCTTGCGCTGGCCCGATTCCATCTTGTGGCTGACCAGCGTCTTGACGGTGACGACGTCGCCGGCCGTCACGCTCTTCGGAAGCTTGACTCTCGCCTTGGCTGCCATGTTCGTGTCTCTCCGGTTAGGGGTCGGATCAGCCGCCGCAGCCGCCGATCGTGACCTTGACGTTGTTCGAGGCGCGCAGCAGGGAGCCGTCGCTGAGCTTCGCGACCGCGACGACGTCCTGCGTCTTCGCCAGGCGCATGCGCGTGGAGGCCATCGCCTGACCGCTCCTGGGCGTGAAGTGGAAGGTGGCGACGTCGGCGGACGGGTTGTCGGCGGCGAGGATCATCACCGACTCGACGTAGGCGTCCTCGGTCATCGGGCTGTCGACCGTGAACGAGACCGGCACGCTGTTGCCGTTCTCGGCGATCTCGGGCGTGGTCAGCTTCAGCGCCCCTTCGGACGCTTCGGCGCCGCCGCCGAATTCCGCGATGGCGGCATCGACCTCGTCCATCGTCGCGAACGCGCGGCCCGTCGAGCCGAGGAAGAGCGCCGCGGCGGCGGCGGCACCGGCGCCGAGCGCGCGCCGCCGGTCGGGATTCGTGGTGTGGTTCATGGTGGGGTCTCCTACTTCAGTGTGGTCAGGTAGGCCACGACGTCCTCGACCTCCTGGGCCGTCAGGATCGTCTTGCCGACGAGGTCCTCGCGCACGTCCTGGCCGACGTCGAGGGAGTAGAACGAGGGCATGATCGAGAGCTCGGTGAACACCGCCTTGGAATTCACGACGATGGTGCGCAGCTGCTCCTCGCTCCAGCGCGAGGCGACGCCGTCCAGCGCCGGGCCGACCTCGCCGTGGAAGCCCTCGTCGGACAGGTCCGAGTTCGCGTGGCAGGCGAGGCAGTTGCCGAGCGATCGGCTCGCGAACACCGCTCGCCCGTTTTCAGGGTCTCCGGGCGCATCGCTCACGGGGGTGGCGATGGCGAGATTCTCGATCTCGACCTCGTCCGGGGGGACGGCGGCGAGCGCACCGCCGGCCGCGAGCGCGGTGCCGACGAGGAGGGCGGTGGCAATCGGGAGTCGAGGCATCGCGTTCGGGTCCGGTTGGTGGCGGGAGGCGCTCGTCCGCCTCCGCCTGCTGTCGTGCAAGATTAGCCTTTGTCCGAATCGGAATCAATAGAAGAATATTGATCTTCGAATATGTTGACAGGTCGATCGCCCGACCGGTTCCCCCGCTTCGGAACGACCCCCCCTTCCCCTGCCCCGAGATTTCTGCGTATGAACCCCTTTCGCCGTGTCGCGCCCCTGGCGTCCGTCGTGCTGCTCCTGGGCGGCCTCGCGCCGGCGCTGCACGCCGAGGTGATCGATGTCGACCGCGAGGAGCTCGCTCGGCTCGTCGAGGAAGGCGTGCCGGTCGTCGACATCCGCCTCCCCGAGGAGTGGCGCGAGACGGGCGTCATCGAGGGCAGTCACCTGCTGACGTTCTTCGATGCCGACGGCGAGTACGACGCGGCGGCCTGGAAGGCGGCGCTGGACGAAATCGTCGACGCGGACGAGCCCGTCGTGCTGATCTGTCGGACCGGAAGCCGAAGCGGCCTCGTGAGCGACTGGCTGAGCGAGCGTGCGGGGCACGCGACGGTCTACGACGTCGAGGGGGGCATCATGTCGTGGTTGCGCTCGGGCGAAGGGACGGTGGCGCCCTGAGACGGCTCGAACGCCTCTGGCTCGCCGTGTCCGGTCACACGCTCACGGCCATCTCGTCCAGGTGGCGCGGCTGGTGCGGACGCTGCGGGCTCGCTACCCGGAGCTCGTCGTGGCGGTCCAGTCCTCGCCGGCCGTGCAGACGGGCCTCCTCCGCACGTTCCGCCCGTATCCGGTCATCGTCGACGTCCCCAACCTGCCGCTGGCGGCCGCGATCGCGTGCAAGCTGCGTTCGCCGACCCGTTCGCGAGCCGCGACGCACGGATCGCGAAGCCGGCGTACGCTCACGCGGCGGCGATCGGGTCGGTGAAGCTCAGCTCCCGCCGACGGCCACCGGCGCACCCACCTTCTCGATGAGCTCCGCCCCGCCCTGCCAGGGCCCGCGGTCGGCCGGGAAGACCTCGCGCTGCTCGGCGTAGAGCTCGGGTGTCACCGCGGACCCATCGTTGCCCCATTCGGTGCGGATGTAGGTCTCCACGGCCGCAAGCTCCGCGTCCGACAGCTGCGGGAACGCAGGCATCACGCCGTTGTAGGTGGTCCCCAGCACCTCGATCTCGCCCTGGATGCCGTGCAGCAGGATCTGCGCGACGAGCGGCGGATCGGCCAGCACCCAGCCCGAGCCCGCGAGCGGCGGAAACGCGCCCGCGATACCGAGCCCCGTGCCCTGGTGACAGGCCACGCAGTTGCCCGCGTAGACCGTCGCCCCGTCCACCGGACTGTCGGCGGCGAGCGCCAGCACGCTGCGGTGATCCCCCGCGTTCGCCGGCACCGACTCCTGCAGATAGAAGTAGGCGGCGCCCCAGATCACGAACCCGACCGCCATCGCCGCGAACCACTTCGGCAGCGGGTTCGACAGCTCGTCGGGCTCGTAGTGCTCGCGCTCGTAGGCCCGGTCCACGGCCACCGCATCGGGCTGCGGAGTGGCGCTGTCGGGGGTGCGGACACCGTCGTCGATGCCTTCGGCCTTGCGCTTCTCGGCCTGCTCCTCATGGGTGTTTTTCATGGACGAGGCTTCATGGGTACGGCTTCATGGACGCCGGGCGGCGTCGTTTCATTCGATGGCGGCCTGCGGTTCGCTCGGCTGCGCCTCGTTCGGCTCGGCATCGGCGTCGGGCGCGTCGTCGATGACGTCGAGCGCCTCCTCCACGGGCAGCTCCTCGGCCGTGTAGGTACGATCCAGCGAGATCAGGTAGTCCACGAGCTCCACGGCTTCCTGCGTCGGCACGATGTAGGTGCCGGTGCGCGGCGCGTACTCGGCCGGCAGCTTCACCTCGAGGCGCCCGCCGAGGTAGTCGGTCTGCTCGAACAGGAAGGGGTACGGGGCCATGATGCTGCCCGGGGACACCGCGCGCGGCTGGTACAGGTGGGTCAGGTGCCAGTCCACGCTCGGCTGGCGCGCGCCGATGTTCAATAGATCCGGCCCCGTGCGCATGGTGCCGAGCAGGTGGGGTTCGTCGTAGCTGTAGTCGGTCGGCACCGACGGGCGTCCCCAGCCGCGCGCCATGTCCGGCGCCTGCGAGGGGTCGCGCGGCTGCTGGCTGTGGCAGTAGATGCAGCCGAGCGAGATGTAGTGCTCCCGACCCGCCAGCTCGCTCTCGGTGTAGGGCGCGAGCGCCTCGGGCGGGTTCTCGCCGGTGCGCAGCTGCACCGCCGGCATGACCACCAGCAGCAGCGTGGCGTACAGCAGGATGATGGCGGAGCCGCCGATGATGCCGAGCGCGCGCGTCACGTGGCCGCCTCCGCCACGCCGCCCACCGGCTTGCCGACGGGGCCGGCCTCCGACGGCGGCACGAGGCTGGCCCTGCCCCCGACGAAGCGTCCGAGGGCGAACTCGGGCGGCAGCGCGCGCTTCGGCCCCACTCGCCCGAGCACCATGAAGAAGTGCACGGCGAACACCAGATGACCGAGCGTCATCAGGGCGCCACCCACCGATCGCGCCGTCAGGTACGGCACCGTCAGCGCCATCGATTCCATGAACGGTACCGCGGCATCGAGCATCGCGAGGCCCTGCAGCCAGCCACCGATGGTCAGGAACACGAAGTAGATGCCGAAGCCGATGAACACGAGCCAGAAGTGCAGCCCGATGGCCCAGGCGTACGGCCACTCCCAGCCCACCAGTCGCGGCAGGATGAAGTAGATCGAGCCGAACATGATGAACGACAGGAAGCCGTAGAGCCCGAGGTGCGCGTGGGCCACCGTGTAGTGCGTGAAGTGGGTGATCGTGTTGACCGAGCGCAGTGCCTCCATCGAGCCCTGCACCGAGGCCAGCGTGTACATGATGGCGCCCGCGACGACGAAGCGCAGCGTCGGCGAGATCAGCACCATGCGCCAGCGCGGCAGCACCGTCATGTGGTGGTTCACCGCCACGGCGATCACGGGAATGACCATCATCACGCTGGTGACGATCGACAGCGTGGCCAGCCACGTCGGCACCGGACCGCCGATGAGGTGATGCACGCCGACCTGGCTGTAGAAGAGCGCGAGCGCCCAGAAGCCGATGAGCGAGAGGGTGTACGAGTAGATCGGCGTGCCGGTGATCTTCGGAATCAGGTAGTAGGCGGCGGCCAGGCCCAGGGGCGTCATCCACAGCCCCAGCACGTTGTGCGCGAACCACCAGTTGAGGATCGCCTGCTCGGTGCCGACGAAGAGCCCGTGCAGGTTGGCCGTGATGAACAGCATCGGGAACCACACGAGCGCGGCGATCAGGTACCAGGCGCTGACGTAGAGATGGTGCACGCGGCGCTTGAGCACCGTCATGATGAGCGGCACCGCGGCGAGCGCCCCGCCGACGACCAGCAGCACGTCCACCGGCCAGCGGGAACTCGAGCCATTCCAGCCCGCTGCTCCAGCCCGCCAGGATCGCGACGGTGCCGCCGAGGAGCCCGAGGTTCCACAGGATCGCCCCGGCGGTCGCGAAGCCGCGTCCGCGCAGCTCGGTCTTGAACAACCGCGGGATCAGCCACAGCCCGACGCCGACGCCCGCCATCGACGACCAGCCGTAGGCGACGACGTTCAGGTGCGCCGGGCGGATGCGCCCGAAGGTGAGCACCTCGTGGCCGCCGAGCCAGTCGGGCAGGTGCAGCTTGATCGAGGCGACGAGGCCGTAGACCGAACCGAGCAGCAGCCACATCACCGACGAGCCCAGCCACCACAGCACCGGACGGCGGCTGGAGCGGTCGTACACGCGCCGCGCGTCGAGCTCGGACTGGTCGACCTGCAGCTCCCCGGCGTTCTTCTCGGCGCGCAACTCGTCGCGCTGGTGCTCGGTGGCCGCCGGGTCCTCGACGCGCCCGACCTCGCCTTCCGCGAAGATCGTCTGCGAGGCGGCCTGGCCGTCGCCCCACTGGTCGTTGGCCAGGCCCCACACCATCAGGAACAACCCCCCGATCGAGATCAGGAAGGTCATGCTGAGCAGGAAGGCGATCGCGGTGTTCATGCAGCGCGGAAGTCGGGGTGGGGGGGGTCGGGGTCGGGGTCGGAAACGGATGCGGTCGGCGCGTCGGACGCGCCGCTCGAGCCTAGCGCGCGCACCGCATCGAAGTGGGACAGGAAGACGCGCCCGGACAGATGGTCCAGGAAGTCCGAGCGCCGCAGCCGATCCATGACCGGACCCTTGACCTCGGACAGGTGCAGCTCGATGCCGAGGTCGGTGCAGCCGCGCCTGGATCGCCTCCAGGGACTCCAGCGCGCTCGTGTCGATCTCGTTGACGGCCGAGCACAGCAGCACGACGTGGCGCACGCGCTCGTCGCCGACGATGCGGTCGTAGACGCGATCCTCGAGATAGCGGGCGTTCGCGAAGTACAGGCTCTCGTCGACGCGCAGCGCGACGATCGTCGGGTCGGTGATCACCTCGTGGCGCAGCACGTTGCGGAAGTGCTCGGTGCCGGCGACCCGACCGACCTCGGCGACGTGCGGGCGGGCGCTGCGGTACAGGAACACGAGGATCGACACCGCGATGCCGGCGCCGACGCCGACCTCGACACCGACGCCCAGGGTCAGCAGCATCGTCGCGGCGACGGCCGCGAAGTCGGTGCGCGAGTAGCTCCACGTCTTCTTCAGGATCGAGAAGTCGACGAGCGACAGCACCGCGACCACGATCGTCGCCGCGAGCGTCGCCTGCGGCAGGTAGCGGATCAGCGGAGTGAGCGCGACCGCGGCGAGCGCAAGGCCGATGGCGGTGTACGCCCCGGCCGCGGGCGTCTCGGCCCCGGCATCGAAGTTCACGACCGAGCGCGAGAAGCCGCCCGTGACCGGGAAGCCGCCCGTGAACGCGGCGCCGAGATTGGCGGCGCCCAGCCCGACGAGCTCCTGATCGGGGTCCACGCGCTGGCGCTTCTTCGCCGCGAGCGTGTGCGCCACCGAGATCGACTCGACGAAGCCGATGATCGAGATCAGCAGCGCGGGCACGAACAGCGCCTGCACCAGCTCCGGTGCGAACGGCGGCACCGTCAGCGGCGGCAGGCTTCGCGGCACGTCGCCGACGATCCGCACGCCGCGCTCGTCGAGGTGCAACGCCCACGTCAGCGCGGTGGTCGCGACGACGGCGAACACCGGCCCCGCCTTGGCCAGCACGTCGGCGAGTCGCGGCTTCAGGCCGCGCCGCAGCAGCAGCGGCTTCAGACCCTTCCTGACCCAGAACAGGAACGCGGTGGCGGCGACGCCGATGCCGAGCGTGATCGGCTCGACGGCGCCGAGCTGCCCGACGAGCGAAGTGACGATGCCGACGAGGTCGTGGCCGCCCGCCTCGACGCCGAGCAGGTGCTTCAGCTGGCTCGCCGCGATCAGGATGCCGGACGCGGTGATGAACCCCGCGATGACGGGGTGGGACAGGAAGCTCGCGACGAAGCCGAGCCGGGCGATGCCCATCGCGAGCAGGATCGCGCCGGAGAGCCCGGCGAGGGTGAGGGCGGCGGCCGCGTAGTCGGCGGTGCCCTGCTCCACCACGCCGCCGAGGGCCGCGGCCGTCATCAACGACACGACCGCGACGGGACCGACGGCGAGCGCGCGGCTGGTGCCGAAGATCGCGTACAGCACGATCGGCGCGATCGACGCGTAGAGGCCCGCCTCGGGCGGCAGACCCGCCAGCAACGCGTACGCGAGCGACTGCGGGATCAGCATGATCGTGACGATCACGGCCGCCAGCAGGTCGCTCGACAGCGCGCCGCGATCGTACGATCGGCCCCAGTCGAGCACGGGCAGGTAGCGGGCGAGCCGTGCGAGGCCGCCCGCGTCGGATGTGCCGCCGGACGCGCTCACGTCGCGGGGGCCGTGAGCCACTCCCTGCCGCGCAGCATCGCGTGCCAGTACAGCGGGGGCAGCACCTGCTCCTTGAGCATCCACGCCGCGCGCGTCGGTCGGGTGCCGTCGTTCGCCCAGCGCGGGAAGCTCGGCGCCACCTTGCCGCCGTAGGTGAACTCGGCCAGCACGATGCGGCCCCGCTCGACGGTCAGCGGGCACGAACCGTAGCCGTCGTAGTGCGCGAGCGGCGGCTCCCCGGCGAGATCGGAGACGAGGTTGTCGGCCACGACCGGAACCTGCTTGCGCACCGCCGCCGCGGTCTTCGCGTTGGGCGAGTTGGTGGCGTCGCCGAGGCCCCAGACGTTCGCGAACCGGGCGTGCCGCAGGCTCTCCCGATCGACGTCGACCCAGCCGTCGGCGTCCGCCAGCGACGACTCGGCCACGACGTCCGGCGCGCATTGCGGCGGGCAGACGTGGAGCATGTCGAAGTCCACCTCCTCGCGGCGCTCCGGCGCGTCCGGCACCTTCACGTCGAACCAGGCCTTGCGCGCACCGCCGTCGACCGCGACGAGGTTGCTGTGGAAGTCCTTCGAGATGCCGTAGCGGTCGATGTACCGCTCGAGCGCAGGGACGTATTCCGGCACGCCGAACAGCACGCCGCCGGCATTCCTGAAGTGGATGTCGATGTCGTGGAGCACGCCGGCACGCCGCCAGTGGTCGGCCGACAGGTACATCGCCTTCTGCGGCGCGCCGGCGCACTTGATGGGCATCGGCGGCTGCGAGAACACGGCGCGGCCGCGCTTGAGCGCGAGCACGCACTCCCAGGTGTACGGCGCCAGGTCGACGCGGTAGTTGGACGTCACCCCGTTCGCACCGAGAGCGTCGGCGAGCCCCTCGACCCGGTCCCAGTCGAGCTTCAGCCCGGGGCACACCACGAACCGGTCGTAGCGCACGGTGCGACCGCTCGCGAGCGTGACGGCGTTGCGCTCGGGCTCGAAGCCCGCCGCCGCGTCCTGTATCCAGCGCACGCCGGACGGGATGAGCGAGGCCATCGGCCGCGCCGTGGACGCCGACTCGAACACGCCCGCTCCCACCATCGTCCAGCCGGGCTGGTAGTAGTGGATGTCGGCCGGATCGATGATCGCTACGTCCAGGTCGTGCCGGCGCCGGCGCAGGCTGGCCGCCAGCGAGATTCCGGCCGCGCCGCCGCCCACGATGACGACCGCGTGGTGCACGTCGTCGCCGCGCACGCGGTCGCCGTGCGCGCGGTCGCCGGGCACGTGATCGCCGTGCACGGGCCGGCCGTTCGCGGCGACGGGCGACGGCGCCGCGCGTGCGGCCAGGCGCTCGGCCTGGGCGCTCAGATCGACGCCGGCTTCGCTCGCGATCCGCAGCACCTCGGCGGCCGGTCGGCGCGTCGCCTCGTCGAGCGCCCACAGCGTCGCCGAGCGCGCACCGGAGCGGCAATAGGCCAGCACGGGCGCGGGGAGCTCGCGCAGCAACGCCGCGAAGCGCTCCACATCCGCATCGTCGATCGCTCCGGGCACGACGGGCAGATGGCGGGCCTCGAGGCCGGCCGCGCGTGCCGCCGCCGCCACCGCGTCCCACGCGGGCTGAGCCTCGCCCTCGTCGTCGGGCCGGTTGCCGACGATCGAGCGGAAGCCGGCCGCGGCCAGCCCGGGCACATCGCCGGGGGTGACCTGCGGCGCGACCGCCAGCCCATCGCCGAGCGCCTTGACCATGACGTCGGGCCGCACCTCAGAGTGCACCGAGGGGTACCTTCAGCGCGGGGTTGCCGTGCGCATCCTTCGGCACTTCGCCGGCGCGCATGTTCACCTGCAGCGAGGGCAGGATCAGGCTGGGCACGTCGAGGGTCGCGTCGCGCGCCTCGCGAAACGCGACGAACTCCTCGCGCGTCCTGCCGCCGCCGACGTGGATGTTGTGCTCGCGCTCCTCGCCCACGGTGGTCTCCCAGCGGATATCGCGGCCGCCGGGGCCGTAGTCGTGGCACATGAACAGCCGCATGTCGTCGGGCAGGGACAGCAGACGCTGGATGGAGTCGTAGAGCGTGCCGGCATCGCCGCCCGGGAAGTCGGCGCGGGCCGAGCCGCCGTCCGGCATGAACAGCGTGTCGCCGACGAACGTCGCGTCGCCGATCACGTGCGCCATGCAGGCCGGGGTGTGGCCCGGGGTGGCGATGGCGCGCGCCGTCATCGTGCCTATCTCGTAGGTGTCGCCGTCGGCGAACAAACGATCGAACTGGCTGCCGTCCCGGGCGAAGTCGGTGCCCTCGTTGAACACCTTGCCGAAGGTTTCCTGCACCACCGTGATCTTGCTGCCGATGCCCAGCTTGCCGCCGAGCCGTTCCTGGATGTACGGCGCGGCCGAGAGGTGGTCGGCGTGCACGTGCGTCTCGATCAGCCATTGCAGCTCGAGCCCTTCGCGCTCGATGTACTCGATCATCCGGTCCGCGTGGTCGAAGGTGATCCTGCCGGCCGCGTAGTCGATGTCCATGACCGAGTCGATGACCGCGCAGGCCTTGCTCGCGGGGTCGCGGACCACGTAGCCGATGGTGTTCGTCGCCTCGTCGAAGAAGGGTTCGACGACGGGCCTCGTCTCCATGGAGACGGGGATGGGGGTGTCGGACATGTGGGCTCTCCTGTGCGGTTGCGCGCGCGGCCCGCGGGAACGGGACGATGTCGTCTACCCGGGCTGCGGCCGCGCGATCTGCGCAGCGTGCCCGGCGCAACGTCGCGCGTCGGTGATGAAGTCACAAGAACATCGGACGGGAATATATCTTATATGGGCACGGGTTGGCCCCTCCACGGGCCGCTTGAAGTCCGGATCGGATCCGTCCGGAGCGGCCGCCCGGATCGCCGCCGGGTCAGTTCCGCGCGCGCCGCTGCGCCAGCCGGGCGTCCGCTTCCGTCAGCGGCAGCAACGGTGCGATCCTGCCCAGCAGCTGGGCCCGGTTCGACGCGATGTCCGCGATGGTGAGGTCGTCGAGCACATCCATGAACGCGACCGTCGCCCGCTGGAACGCGCGCGACAGCTTGCACGCGCCCGCGAGCGGACACGTGTTCGTCTCCGGGTCGAAGCACTCGACGATCGTCAGCGGCCCTTCGGTCAGACGCACCACGTCGCCGACGACGATCTCGTCTGCCGGCCGTGCCAGCTCGAAACCGCCGCCGCGGCCGCGCCGCGTGGTGAGGAAACCGTGCCGGCCGAGCTCGTGGACGGCCTTGCTCACGTGCGGACGCGCGATGCCGTGCACGGCGGCCACCTCGGCGACCTGCACGAGATCGGGCGCGCGCAACGCGGCCAGCTGCATCGTGCGCAGCGCGTAGTTGGTGTAGCTCGTGAGTTTCATCGCAATGCCGGGCGGCCGGCGGACGACCGGCGCCCCTCGATCATAGCGCCGGTGCGAGCGACTCCCCCCCTCGAGAGCTGAAGTCCGCGTCGCGAGCGACGGGGAACAGCCAGGCCGACCGTCGGAGCGTGCACGTCTGTCACGACAGTCGGGACCACCGAACATATACTGCAGATATATATTACATCGCGACCCTCGCTCTCCTCGTCCGAGCCCACCCGCCATGCCCGATCTTCCGTCCGCCGAGACGCTGGCGCGCGCGCAGTTCGCGTTCACCGTGTCGTTCCACATCATCTTCCCGGCCTTCTCGATCGGGCTCGCGAGCTACCTCGCGGTGCTCAACGGGTTGTGGCTGAAGACCGGCAACACCGCCTGGCTGACCCTCTTCGAGTACTGGAAGAAGATCTTCGCCGTCGCGTTCGCCATGGGCGTGGTCTCCGGCATCGTGATGTCCTACCAGTTCGGCACGAACTGGAGCGTGTTCGCGGACCGCACCGGGCCGATACTCGGGCCGCTCATGGCCTACGAGGTGCTGTCGGCGTTCTTCCTCGAGGCGGGCTTCCTGGGGATCATGCTGTTCGGCCGCGAGCGGGTCGGGCCCGGGCTGCACATGTTCGCCACCGCCATGGTCGCGTTCGGCACGTTGCTGTCGGCGACCTGGATCCTGTCGGTCAATTCGTGGATGCACACGCCGGCGGGCTACGGCGTCAACGAGGTCGGTCAGTTCGTGCCCGAGGACTGGTGGGCCATCGTCTTCAACCCGTCGTTCCCGTACCGGCTGGTGCACATGGTGCTCGCCGCCTACCTCACGGTGTCCTTCGTCGTCGCCGGCGTCGCCGCCCTGCACCTGCTGCGCGGCCGGACGGATGAGCCGACGCGCCGCATGTTCTCGATGGCGTTGTGGATGGCGGTGCTGGTCGCGCCGCTGCAGATCTTCGCAGGCGACATGCACGGGCTGAACACGCTCGAGCACCAGCCCGCCAAGGTCATGGCCATGGAGGGGCACTACGAGAGCCACCCCGACGGCGCGCCCCTGATCCTGTTCGGCATCCCGAACTCCGAGGAGCAGCGGATCGACTACGCCGTCGAGATCCCGAAGCTCTCCAGCCTGATCCTGAAGCACGAGCTCGACGCGCCGCTCGCCGGCCTCGACACGATCCCCGAGGACGAGCGTCCGCCCGTCGGCATCGTGTTCTGGAGCTTCCGCGTCATGGTCGGCATCGGCTTCGCCATGCTCGGCATCGGCGTGTGGGGACTGTGGCGGCGCCGCGGCGCGAGGCTGTACGACGCTATGTGGCTGCAGCGCGCGTGCGTGGTCATGACGCCCGCGGGCTTCGTCGCGGTCCTCGCCGGCTGGATCACGACGGAGGTCGGGCGCCAGCCCTACACGGTCTACGGCCTGATGCGCACCGGCGAGTCGCTGGCACCGGTCGCGGCATCGGCCGTGTCCGCGACGCTCGCGGCCTTCGTGGTCGTGTACTTCTTCGTGTTCGGTGCGGGCACGTTCTATCTGCTGCACATGATGAACAAGTCGCCAACGACGCCGAAGCTCGGCCTGCGCGACGGACCGATCCGCACGTCGGGCGTCACGCCCGCCGCCCAGGTCGACCCGTCGGCCATTCCGGCGGCGGGCTGAGGGGGAGACGACCATGGCCATCGACCTTCCGATCGTCTGGGCGGGCATCATCGGCTTCGCCGTGCTGACCTACGTGCTGCTCGACGGCTTCGACCTGGGCCTCGGCATCCTCTTCCCGTTCGCGGGGGACGATGCCGAGCGCGACCTGATGATGAACTCCGTGGCGCCGGTCTGGGACGGCAACGAGACGTGGCTGATCCTCGGCGGCGGCGGGCTGTTCGCGGTGTTCCCGCTGGCCTACGCGGTCATCATGCCGGCGCTGTACATCCCGGTGATCCTGATGCTGCTGGCGCTGGTGTTCCGTGGCGTCGCGTTCGAGTACCGCTGGCGCACGAAGCGCTGGCGCGGGGTGTGGGACGTCGCCTTCACCGGCGGTTCCACGCTGGCCGCGCTCATGCAGGGCGTCTCGCTCGGCACGATCGTGCAGGGGATCGAGGTGAGCGGCCGGGCCTACGCGGGTGGGCATTGGGACTGGTTCACCCCGTTCAGCCTGCTGGTCGGGGTCGCGGTGTGCACCGGCTACGCGCTGCTGGGCGCGACCTGGCTGCTGGTCAAGACCGAGTCGTGGCTGCAGCGGCGCGCGCGCCGCTGGGCCTGGTGGACCGGGGTCGCGACGTTCGGCTTCGTGCTGCTGGTCAGCGCGCTGACGCCGACGATGGACCCGGTCTACGCGACGCGCTGGCTGACCATGCCGGGCGCGATCATCACGTTCGTCATGCCCGTGTCGATGGCGGGCGTGGCCTGGCTGCTGTTCACGGGGCTCAACGATCACCGCGACCTGAAGCCCTTCCTCGCCGCGCTCGCACTGTTCGCGCTGTGCTTCATCGGCATCGGGGTCAGCTTCTACCCGTACCTGGTACCGCCGTCGCTCACCATCCACGACGTCGCCGCACCGGACGAGAGCCTGCTGTTCGCGCTCGTCGGCACCGTCGTGCTGGTCCCGATGATCCTCGCCTACACCGCGTACTCGTACTGGGTGTTCCGGGGCAAGCTGGACCCGGCCGCGGGGTATCACTGATGGCGGGCGCGAACCGGCTGCGCCGCCTGGCGTGGTTCGCCGCACTGTGGTTGGCGGGCGTCGCCACGCTCTTCGTGGTGGCGATGCTCATCCGGCTCGTGATCGGATCCTGATCGGACGTCGAGCGTGCCGGTTCAGGACCCCGCCGACACGTCCGTCATGCGCAGGTACGGCCGCAGCTCGTCCCAGCCCTGCGGGAAGATGTCGCGCGCCTCGGCGTCGGTGATCGAGGGCGGGATGATGACCTTGTCGCCGGGCCGCCAGTCGGCCGGGGTGGCGATGCGCTTCGCGTCGCCGAGCTGCAGCGCGTCGATGACGCGCAGGATCTCGTCGAAGTTCCTGCCCACGCTCATCGGGTAGGTCATCGTCAGCCGCACCTTCTTCTGCGGGTCGATGATGTACACGGAGCGCACCGCCTGGGTCTCGCTCTGGGCGGGGTGGATCATCTCGTAGAGCTTCGCGATGCGCAGGTCCGGGTCCGCCACGATCGGAAAGCGCAGCGTCGTGTTCTGCGTGTCGTCGACGTCGGAAATCCAGCTTCGGTGCTCCTCGACGGTGTCCGTCGACAGTCCGATCGGCTTCGTGCCGCGCCGCTCGAACTGCTCGGCGAGCTGCGCGGTGCGCCCCATCTCGGTGGTGCACACGGGCGTGTAGTCGGCGGGATGGCTGAAGAAGAACGCCCACGAATCACCGATCCAGTCGTGGAAGCGGATGGGGCCGTCGGTGGTGTCGGCTTCGAAGTCGGGCGCCGTGCTGCCGATCAGGATGCTCATGTCGTCGTCTCGTCGAATGCGGTCGGGGGATCGACCCGTGGGGTCGATGGAGCAGTCGACGCTACGCGACGCACCCGGGCCTTGACCGTGATCAAGTCACCGCGAGGCGGAAGGTCGACGCTGACGTGTCGCGAACGATGCGTGCCCGGTGACGTTGTCACGGACGCACGCGCCGCGCGGCCCGACACTCGACTCTCACCCTTTCAAGACCACGGACCCGAACCGATCATGAAGAGAACCGCTGCACCGCTGCTCGCCGCCGCCCTCGCCACGACACTGGCCGTAGCGGCCCCGGCGTCGCACGCCGAGGACGCATCGAAGCTCGTGACCGTCCTGAGCGCACCCGAGCCACAGACCCAGTTGATGGCCATGGTGCTGACCATGCAGGTCGCGATGCGCGGCACGGACACGCACGTGCTGCTGTGCGGCCCGGCGGCCGACATCGCGCTCAAGGACGCCCCCGCGTCGGCCACCGCGCCGCAGGAGCCCAGGGGCATGAGCCCGCAGGGTCTCATGCAGACGCTCATGGAGAAGACCAGCACCACCGTCGAGGTGTGCGCGATCTACCTGCCGAACGCCGGACTGGACGCTTCCGCGTTGCTGGACGGCGTGACGCCGGCCGACCCCGAGGCGATGGGCGCACGGCTCGTCGCCGAAGACACGCGCATTCTCGGGCTCTGACCCTCGCAAGCCCTTCCTTCGCCCAACCGTGCCGCGTGACGTTGTCACCGACGACGACGCACGCGGGACGGAGACTGCAAGTCCGGCCATTCCCGACCGCCACCGCTACCAGGAGTTACAC
>CAWHXF010000016.1:0-59014 GCA_963833195.1 uncultured Gammaproteobacteria bacterium
GACCTTCGCCGAGGCGCTGATCTCCTCCTGCGCAGGATCCGGACGTGATCATGGTCGGCGGTTTTCCGCGACCTGGCAACAGCTCCCATCGCTCTCAAGGCCGGGCAACCGCCACCTGGTGCTATGTCGACGCTGCACACCGAGACGATGCACCGCAGGACGCTGTCCGCCTGATGAGGACATCGGCATGCCGCCCGTTCGACGTCGCCACCGCCGTTCGCTCGATCATCGCGCGGCGCTGGACCGGCGACCCTACAAGGCTTTCCAGTTGCGCGACGAACTGCGCGCGACTACCTGATCGACGAGGGCTACCACGGATGCGCCGCTCGACACGCTGGAGATCTACAAGCAGTCGAGCTGGACGATGCAACAACGGCTGCAAGGGCCAGGGTCGGCGTCTACCAGGTGCATGAAGATCAGCAAGAAGATCGGCAAGCATCATCATGGCCAGTCGCAACGCCATCGAGATCGCCCGGCGGGCGAAGGCGAGGAAGCGCTTCCCCGACCTGCGAGATCGCCCTGAAGAAGGTCGCCCAGGGCGTCATGAGCCTGGAAGAGCCCGACCGCATCGCCAAGGACCGACCATGGCGACGACCATCGTCGACACAGGGCGAGCCATCCTGTGGCAGATCGGGAAGGCAAGGAGCCAAGGGCTGCGAGCAGCCGTCGGCATGATGGCGGCCAGAGCATCGACCTCGGTGCGGGCGCCGAGCTCCGGCGTCGGCATCGTCGGTTTCCGAAGGTCAGAAGGGTCCGGTTAAGGCGGCGAGTCGCGCGGCCTGGCGGATCGGCCGGTGGCCTCGCCCTGTTCGCGCGCCAGCTCGACCACGATGATCAGTACCAGCGTGCCGATGGTGCAGATCGTTCGATCCGTCGCGAACGGCGGCGACGACGAGCGCATGCGCGACCTGGTCAACAGCCTGAAGGCCGAGGTGGGAGTCGGCAGCAACTGGTCGACGCCTGCGCAAGGTCCCCGGACGGTTCGACAACCTGTACTCAAGCTGGTGGAGGGCCGGCGGGCTGATCGGCAGGAACGCTGGAGCCTGTCGACGATAGCGACCTACGAGGAGAAGTCCGAGTCGCTGAAGAAGAAGATCGAGAAGGCGATCTGTTATCCATCAGGTGCTCGTCGTCGCCGACATCGTCACCGCCGTCCTGCTGATGGCCATCTGGCCGTTCGGCGCTGTTCGCGGCATCGGCTATGACCTCCCAGCCGTCACCGCGCCCCGATCGTCGACGCCTCGAAGACCTTACGAGAAGCTCGTCCTACATCGCCTTTCGCGGCGCATGGCGGCGCGACGGGGTCGACCTTCGTCCAAGCCAAGCAGCGCTCGACAGCCTTTCTCCGAGCTCCTCGACCCAGCTACCTCGAGG
This sequence comes from uncultured Gammaproteobacteria bacterium, assembly GCA_963833195.1. GTDB lineage: Bacteria > Pseudomonadota > Gammaproteobacteria > Granulosicoccales > Granulosicoccaceae > Granulosicoccus. Next base: position 1,375 of record CAWHXF010000016.1, read on the forward strand.
CGCCGGTCTTCGGCGACATCGTCGTCAAGGCGTCCGCCGCTCGCTTCGCGCGCACGCTGGCCACCATGTCCAGGGCGGGCAGTGCCGCTTGTGCGAGGCCGATCGGAGTCGGTCGCAGCGGGCCGGGCGACTCGGTGTCGAGAGGCCATCGCACAAGCATGAAGGACCAGGCCGCCACCGGCAGCGCCTAACCGCCTCGTCGAATCCCCGGCCTCCTCTCCAACATCGTCGTCCGGATGGTCGCCATCGGCGAGGAGTCAGGCTCCATCGACGCATGCTCGACAAGGTCGCCGACTACTTCGAAGGAGGTCGACAGCACGGTGATCGCCATGACCTCCCTCATCGAGCTCATGATCATCGCCTTTCTCGGCATCGTCATCGGTGACCTCGTCGTCGGCATGTACCTGCCGATCTTCAAGATGGCGATGCATTCTGACGCTCCCTACCTCCGAGGCCCGGAACGCCCATCGGGGCGGCCTGTCGAAGGCCGCCCCGTCGCGTTTCCGCCCTCCCCGACCCGCACCGCTCGCCGAGACCGCATGTCCGATTTCATCTACGCCTTCCAGACGAACCCGGCCCTGTTCTACAGCACCGTCGGCTTCCTCGGGCTGTTCGTCGGCAGCTTCCTCCAACGTCGTCATCCACCGCCTGCCCATCATGGTGGAGCGCGAATGGCGCGCCGGGCTCGCGGACATCGAGCAGGCCGACCAGGACAAGGCGCCGGTTCCCGTCTCGGCCGAACGCTCGGGCGAGCTCGAGATCAACGGCGACGGCACGGCCAGCGTCGGAGCAGCGAGGTCGTCGCCGCCGGTAACAGCCGTTCGACCTCGCCGTACCGCGCTCGCGCTGCCCGCACTGCGGCCACCGGATCACGGCCCTGCAGAACATCCCGGTACTGAGCTGGCTGCTGCTCTCGCGGCAAGTGCGCCGCTTGCTCGACCCCGATCTCGGCGCGCTACCCGCTCCGTGGAAGCCACCACGATGCTGCTCTCGCTTGCTTGTGGCCTGGCACTTCGGCCCGACGCCGCAGGCCGTGCTCGGCATCGTCGTCACGTGGTTCCTGATCACGATGTCGATGATCGACTTCGATACGCAGTACCTGTTCGACTCGCTCACCCTGCCCCTGTTGTGGATCGGACTGCTGGGCGGCCTTGGTGCCGGTGTTCGCCGACCTGCGCTCGGCCGTCATCGGCGCAGCCGTCGGCTACGGCATCCTGTGGTCGGTCTACCAGCTCTTTCGGCTCATCACGGGCAAGGAGGGCATGGGCTACGGGGACTTCAAGCTGCTGGCCGCCATCGGCGCGCTGCTCGGCTGGCAGGCCTTGCCGATGGTCATCCTGCTGTCCTCGCTGGTCGGGGCCGTCGTGGGGCGTGACCATTGATCGCCGTGACGCGCCGCGACCGCAGCATCCCGATCCCCTTCGGGCCGTACCTGGCCGCCGCGGGCTTCATCGCCATGCTGTGGGGCGAGTCGATCATGGGGTGGGTACTGCGGGTTGGGATGGTCTAGTCCGGCGCGGTGATGGGCTCGAAGTTCGCCGGCCTGCCTGCCCACTCCGACGCGGCGGAGGCACTCCCGCATCGGCAGCACATGCACCGCTCGTGACTTGACGTCCGTTCGCACCGAGCGGAGACTGTTGACGTCTTCAACAACCAGAATTCAGATGTGGCAACGGTGAATTTCAGCGTCCCGGAGGACGTCAAGCGAGCCTTCGACGAGACCTTTGCCGGACGCAACAAGAGCGCGATCCTCACCAGCCTGATGCGTGACGCCGTGGACGACGCGAAGCGCCGACAGCGGAGATCACAAGCCATACGCGAGCTGCTTTCCGAAAGGGAAGCGAGCGAGCCCGTGAGTCCTCCAGCCGGAGTCGATGATGCGCGCAGGTCCGGACGGCCGTGAAGCTGGTCGTCGATGCAAGCGTCGCGCTGAAGTGGTTCTTTCGCAGTCGCATCGACGAGCCTGATGGTGGCCGCGCCGTCGGAGATCCTCGGACAGGATTCGATGCGGGGGCGATTAATTTGCTGGCCCCTGGTCCACTTTCAGGCCGAGGTCTGCGCGGTGCTTGCCCGCGAATCGCCGCAGATCATGACTCGCCAACTGTCCCGGCTCACAGCGATGTCGATTTCCCGTGACGGATGACGCCTTGATCACGGCGCACGCCATGCGGCTGTCTCACGAGCTCGGGCATCACCTGTTCGACACCCTGTACCACGCTGTGGCACTGGAGACGGGCGCCCTTCTGGTGGCGGCCGACACAACGCTATGTGCTCAAGGCCGCCGAGCGGGGCAATATCGTCGAGCTCTTGCGCGCTGGGGGCTTTCGAGTCAGCGGCGAACCTCTCCCGTTATGTGCACTGATTCCACCGCGTCGGCGCGCTTTCGCTTCCGCTCTCACCTCCGTCGTGTGCTCCCCCAACCCCGGCGAGCGCCGCCCGGCCACCCGCACCCCCTCCCCCAGCAGCACCGGCATCCGCGCCCCGGCACGCCGTCCACATCCACCCGCATCCCCCGATGCGCGAACTGCGGGTCCGCGAACACGTCCGCCACCGTATTGATCGGCCCCGCAGGCACCACCGCCTCCTCGAGCGCGGCCAGCAGCTCGTCCCGTTGCCACGACCGCACGCGTGCGGCGAGCGCTTCGGTCATCGCCTGCCGATTCGCCACCCGGTCCGCGTTGGTCCGGTAGCGCTCGTCCGCCGGCATGTCGGGCAGACCCAGCACGTCGCACAGCCGCTCGAACTGCGCATCGTTCCCCACCGCCACGATCAGGTGCCCGTCGCACGTCCGGAACGTCTGGTACGGCGCGATGTTCGGGTGCGCGTTGCCCATTCGCGTCGGCGAGACGCCGCTCGCCAGGAAGTTCATCGCCTGGTTCGCCAGCACGCCGGACATCGTGTCGAACAGCGCCATGTCCACGAGCTCGCCGCGCCCCGTCCTCGCGCCGCGCCAGCGCCGCCTGGATGCCGATGACGCCGTACAGCCCGGTGAAGAGGTCGGCGAACGCCACGCCCATCTTCTGCGGCTCGCCATCGGGTTCGCCCGTCAGGGCTGATGATGCCGGCCATGCCCTGGATCATGAAGTCGTAGCCCGCGCGGTGCGCGTACGGGCCGGTCTGCCCGAAGCCCGTGACGGAGCAGTAGACGAGGCGCGGGTTCGCCTTCGCGAGGCTCTCGTGGTCGAGGCCGAACTTCGCCAGGCTGCCGACGCGGAAGTTCTCCACCAGCACGTCGGCGTCCGCGGCCAGCGCCTTCACGAGCGCAAGGTCATCGGCGTCCGCGAGGTCCGCCACCACCGAGCGCTTGCCGCGGTTGCAGGCGTGGAAGTAGGCAGCGGTGCGTTCGCCGGCGGGCGCCTTCGATCCAGGGCGGTCCCCATTGGCGCGTGTCGTCGCCGGCGGGGCTCTCGATCTTGACGACGTCGGCACCGAGGTCCGCCAGCGTCTGCCCGATCCACGGCCCGGCCAAGATGCGGGACAGGTCGAGCACGCGTAGCCCCCGCGTGCGGGGCGGCGATGCTGCTCGGTCATGGGCGGGCTACAGCGGTAGTCGGTAAGATCCATGCTCGCATGCAGCACGCGCACGACGACGATCTCGTCGGCGGCGGCCTGGTGAAACCTGGGGGGGAAGCAGACGGACGTGGTCGTCCTGCCCCGCGTCGACGCTGGGCAGCGCCGGGGGTGCCGCCGACATCCAGTCACGTCACGATTCGTTCGAGCCGGTCGAGAAACCAGCGAGCGCCTGCGAGAGCGTGCTCGATCGCGTCCCGATCGACCTCGGCAGCGTGAACGCCGCGGTTCATGACCGGCAAAGCGCTCTCGCGGAACTCCGCAACGCCCGCTGGAGCGAAAGCGCGACGCTCGAACTCGGCGAGCAACTCACCAAGCCCACAGGGCGGCTCGAGGGCGCGTGGCGACGTCTCAAATCGCCCACGATCCGGGTGCTCGATCGCCCCTCGCGCCCTCGCGAGGGCGAAGCGCAGGAGTTCCGCAGCGAGATCCCTTGCGGTGGGTAGAGACTGCTCGAGCTCCTTCGGCAACGAGTCAGAGACGATGTACCGGGCGAGGCCCATCGGCCTGTGCGCGTCACGCAACGCGTACTCTACGATGGTTTCGTTGCGTCCCTGACACAAGATGATGCCGATCGATGGCAGGTCATCGGGGTGGCGAAGCTGATCATCGACAGCCGTTCGGCATGTCTGCTATTCCCTGTGAACTTCGAAACCGGACGTGTGGAAATCGCTCTCGTTGACTATCTTGTCGGCATGCGATTTTCGGGCGAGGGCGAGAGAATGAATCAGCAAGAGTATGATGTTCTGGAAGAGATATTTAGTGCGGGCACCCAGACTAGCAAACGACTCCTATATGCAATCTCAATTGTCTGTGCGCTAGTCGCTCACACTGGAGTCGTGCCACGGGATTGCCGCTTCCTCGGTTTCGAGTTCCCAGGTATGACGGAGTCCCTTGTCGTGCGGGCGCTGTTCGTCATCGCCAGCGTTAGCCTGTTCTCCTTCATGGTTCAGGCTTTTGCCGACTACATGCGCTACCGATTCGTACGCGATAAGCTCTATCTGCAGCGGGCTAGAAACCTTCAAGAAGCGATGTACACGCGGCCGGAAGAGCTCGATGAGCACGAGCACCACCGGAACGAACTGAAAGAAGAAACGGGATATACAGGACTCTCCTCTCCAAAATGGGTGCTGTTTGCGGTTGCGCGTTTGCGTATATTTCTGGATGGAGTGCTTCCGTTCTCCGTTGCGCTTGGATCGAACGTCTATCTTTATCGAAGTGGGCTTTTGTAGCGAAGTGCAAGTGTCGACATTTGATTCCACGCCGAATAAACCGTTGAAGCCGACACTTGCGCCCGCCGACAACCCCCCCCAGAAACGCGCGTCTGCCGCAAGTGCAGATTTACGGTGGCAAGTAGGGAGAAGTTCATCTTGCCGGCGAACTCCGGGCGGAAGTCCTCGACCTCGAGCTCGACCACGACGAACGCGCGCAGGCGCAAGTGGTAAAAGCAGGTCGAGGTAGAAGTCCTGACCTCCAATTTCGAGGTGGTGCTGCGAGCCGACGAACGCGAACCCCTTGCCGAGTTCGAGGATGAGCTCCCGCATTTGCTCGATCAGTCCGCGTTCCAGGTCCCGCTCGAGGAGCTTCGGACCAGCACTTCCCGGCGAACGCTGAACGCCTGACGGATCAACGGATTGCGTAGGTGACGCCACTGGGCTCTTCGTACGGTACCTTCGCCAGTCCGCACCGCCGTCACTGTTCGACCATGGCCGCCCCTGCCGCACGCCTGCGCACCAGTCTTTCCGCGCCCGGCCTGATCGCCACGCTGCGCCGGGCCTTCTCCACGGTGACCGATGCGCGCCGCACAGGCTCGGTACGCCATTCGATGACCGACGCGCTCGGCGCAGCCTTCGCGATGTTCCACCTGAAGTTCGGCTCGATGCTCGAGTTCGACACCCAGGCGCACGCCGACCCGCGTTTGATCCACAACCTGAAGACCCTGTACCGCCAGGGCACGGTGCCCTCGGATACCCGCATGCGCGAGATCCTCGACGAGGTACCGCCCGAGGCGCTGCGCCCCGCCTTCGAGGCGCTGCACAAGGATCTGCAACGCGGCAAGGCGCTCGAGGACTTCGCGTGCATTGACGGGCGCTACCTGCTCGCGATCGACGGCACGGGCTGCTTCTGCTCGACGAAGGTGAGCTGCCCGCACTGCCTGGTCAAGAAGCGCTCGAAGGGCGTCGTCACCGAGTACTCCCACCAGGCGGTGGCCGCCGCGATCGTGCACCCGGACAAGAAGGGTCAGGCGCTGATGCTCGCCGTCGAGCCGATCACCAACAGCGATGGGGCGAAGAAGAACGACTGCGAGCGCGAGGCCGTCAAGCGCCTGCTCGACTACCTTGGCACCGCTTTCCCGAACCGCAACTTCCTGATCACCGAGGATGCGCTGGCAGCGAACGGACCGCACCTCGAGGCTCTGGCGGCGCACGATATGGACTTCATCATCGGGGTGAAGCCCGGCAACAGCTCGGTCTTCGAGACCGAGATCATGCGCCGTCATGCTGCAGGCGAGCTCGTCGAGTGGCAGGACACGATGGCGGACGACGGCAGCGTGTGCGGCTACCGCTACACGCTCGGGTTGCCGATCAACGCCACCTACAAGGAGCTACTGGTCAACTACCTGGAGTGGTGGGAAGTCGACAAGCAGGGCCGGCAGAAGGTGTTCACCTGGGTCACGAACCTGACTGTCACGACCGAGAACGCGTTCGAGCTGGCGCGCGCGGCACGAGCGCCCTGGCGTGTCGAGAACGAGGTCTTCAACGTGTTGAAGAACCAGGGCTACGAGTTCGGTCGCAACTACGGGCACGGCAAGAAGTATCTGTCGAGCACGCTGGCGGCGTTGACGATGCTCGCCTTCCTGGTCGATCAGATCCGCAGAACAGGCGTGCCGTGTGTTCAAGGAGGCGAGAGCACGGCGGCGCACGAAGAAGTCGTTGTGGGAAAAGATGAGAGCGGCCATGGAGCTCTTTCGCATTCCGGACTGGGAAACGATGATGGCGCTGATGATCGATCCGGACGCGGTGGATCTGAAACCCGAACCACTCACGGGTTGAGCACCGAGAAAACCCGCTCACCCTCGGCCCACTCCACACGGAAAACCCACGCTCGATCCCCTCAAGCTCGTTCGGACCGGTCCACGGTTCGCCGGGGCGCGGTGGCGCGCGTCAGGCTGCTGCGCTACGCGAGAGAGGTGTGAACCAGTTCACCGGGAACTGCTGGCTTCGGACCGAGGGGCAGGAAGTCGAAGCTGTAGGGATCCTTGACGAGCTCCTGCGCGAGCTCTGACTGCTCGGCCGGGAGCGTGCGCGAGAAGTTGGTCAGCGCCGCGCCTTGACGGGCGAAGAGATCGCTCTCGATCTGGTGAGCCAGGACGTGGCGGCTCCACCCGTTCTCGATCGCCTGATCGGCGTACCAGAGCCGCCGATCTGGATCCTTGATCGACTGGAGAAGCCGGATGTTGTGCCCCCACGGCAATTGGGCAACACGTTGTTGCACGATTTCGAGATCGGGCCAAGCCTCGGCGAAGGCCCGCATCCCATCGGGACTCCGTGCACTCTGCGCTCTAGAAGAAACGTTCGGTAATGACGCGCGCCGAGACGAGCGACTACCGGGACCTACCGGCGCTCTGAAATCGCGGACGTCCTCTGGCCGACGTCGACTCGAAAACGGTTTCCGCGCTGGCTGCACTGATGCCTGCCCACACCTCGGTACGCTCGCTGGCGCGCGCTTCGATTCAGGGCGGGCCCCATTGGCGCGTGTCGTCGCCGGCGGGGCTCTCGATCTTGATCACATCCGCACCGAGGTCCGCCAGCGTCTGCCCGATCCACGGCCCGGCCAGGATGCGGGACAGGTCGAGCACGCGTAGCCCCGCGTGCGGGGCGGCGATGGGCTCCTCGGTCATGGACACCTCAGCGGTAGTCGGTGAGATCCATGCTCGCATGCAGCACGCGCACGACGACGATCTCGTCGGCGGCGGCGGTGTAGAACACCACGTGATGGTTCACGGGCAGCGAGCCGTAGCCCGCGACGAGCGCGTCGCGCGCGCGGCCGTTGCCGGGCCATCGGGCGAGGCTCGCGACGGAGCTTGCGATGAGCTGGAGGTAGTCGTCGGCGAGCGCCTCGCCGCGCTTGCCGGCGATGTCGGCGTGCAGCTCGACGAGATCCTGTCGCGCCTGCGTGGTGGTGCGGATCCTACGCACGGCCTCGCGCCGCCGCCAGGCGCCGCCCTTCCGCCGCGATCAGCTCGACGTCGAGGGTGCCGCCGTCTCCGGAACGGGCGCCGAGCTCGAGCGCCTCGCGCAGGGCGCGCTCGCGGCGCTCGGTGGCCTCGAGCTGGCGGACCGCCGTGCGCACGAGGTCGTCGGGGGACGCGTGGCGGCCTTCGGCGACCTGGCGCGCGACGAAGGCGTCGAGGTGCTCGCCGAGGGCCACTTTCGTCTTGTTCCTGAACATGGCGGCGCTGCTTCCACTGCGATTTCGAATCAGGACGCCGAAGTGTATGCGCGGCGCCACGGTTCCGGCGGCGCCGACCGATGGTCGGGCCCGTACGGGATACCGACCCCGGAGGCACCGAGGGCCGCGAGCGGTCGGCGATGGTGCGTGTTGCTCGGCGGGGGCCCAAATCGGGCGTCGAACGCGTGACGGAGCATCGGTCCCGACAGTCCGCCGGCGGTGCACAGCGGGTCGAGCTGACCGTGCCGACCGAGCACGTGAAACTGATTCGCGCCGTGGCGAAGATGCTGCGCGCGTCGGACGCCGGCAACGACGAGGTGCTCGCGCTTCAGAGGATCGTCGGCCCCGAGCAACGTCCGACCCGTACGGGCGCGGAGCTGCGTCGTCTCCGCTGGTCGGCGAGGACCTGGACTTTCGACGCGAGGACTCGGCCGGTCGTGCCGTCGATCTGTCCTGATGGGGCTTCTGCTCGACACCAACGTCATCGACGCACGGGCGGAGCTTTCGCTCCTCGGAGATGCTGGCCCGCCGCTCTTGCGCCCGGAGATAGCGGCAAAGACGGTCGCGGGTCGCGACAACCGCCACGGCATCGCCGAGCCCTCCTCGACTATTCGGAACGGTGCGCGCCGGCGCAACGTAGGCTAGAGGAACGCGATCGTGGTGTAGTGCGTGTGCGCTCGAAAGCACACCGGGATCGTCGCTGACATCAAGCGCCTTGCGCCATCGCTCCGACCTGGAGCCGAACGTTGCGTATTCCGGCGAAGTTGATCGCCCGTTCTGGCGCAACCTGATCACCGCCCGCATCTAACGCGCGGAGGTCGAGCGTAGCACTGCTACTGATCAGCTTCGTCGCGCGCGCCGCTGCCCTTCTTCGGGTCGAGCGCCCGCATCGACTGGCCCTTCAGCGCGACGCGGTGCGAGTGGTGCACCAGCCGGTCCAGGATCGCGTCCGCAAGCGTCGCGTCGCCGATCGCGTCGTGCCAGCTCTTGACCGGCAACTGGCTCGTGACCAGCGTCGAGCGCGAGCCGTGCCGGTCCTCCAACAGCTCCAGCACATCGTTGCGCTGGCCGAGCGTCATCCTCTCCAGACCCCAGTCGTCGAGCACCAGCAGGTCCGTGCGGGCCAGCTGCCCGATCAGCTTCGCGAAGCGCCCATCCCCGTGGGCGATCGAGAGCTGCTCGAGCAGCCGTGAGGTGCGGAAGTAGCGCACCGAGTAGCCGTGTCGGCACGCCTGGGTGGCGAGCACGCAGCCGAGGTAGGTCTTCCCGCAGCCGGTGGGCCCCGTGATCAGCACGTTCTGGTGCCCGGCGATCCACTGGCTCGACAGCAGCGCCGCGAACGCACTCTTCTGCAGCCCGCGCGGGTGGCGGTAGTCGATGTCCTCGGGGGACGCCTGCAGCTTCAGCTGCGCGGCCTTCAGGAGACGCGCCACGCGGGTGTTCCCACGCGAGGTCGTCTCGCGGTCGATCATCAGCGACAACCGTTCGTCGAAGGATAGGTCGTCGTGCGTGCCGGGTTGCTCGAGCTGCTGCTCGAACGCGTCGGCCATGCCGGCGAGCTTCAGAGCGCGCATCTGCGTGAGGAGTTGTTCGTGTTGCATGCGATGGTGTTTCCAGAGGAAGTAGGAACTGCGAAGGCGACCGGCAGCCGCCGGTGAACCGAGCCGAGGAACGTCCTGCGGCTTCAGTGGTACTGCTCGGGGCCGCGCACGTTGTCGTGCTCCTGCAGGAACAGATCGTCCTGCAGCTCGGTGTCGGTGGCCGACGTCAGCGGCAGCGCCTCGAGTCCCTTCTTCAGGATCGACTCGACGGAGGTGCGCGTCGGCGAGTTGATCTCGAGCGCGCGACAGCAGGCGGCCTCGAGACGGACGCGGTCGTACTGCTTGGCGAGCGACAGCAGCGCCAGCACCGCGCGGAACGATTGCTCCGGATGACGCTTGCGGGCCAGCTGATTGCGCACGACGACGAGTGTGGATGGGCCGATGTCGCCGGCCCAGCCTTCGAAGCGCTCGACCGACCACTCGGCCATGAAGCGGTGGCCTGCGGGCATGTGCTCGGCAAGCGTCGTGTGCGTGCCGCGCTGGTGGGAGCGGGCGTGGCAGGCGACACGCTTGCCACCGGCGTAGATGCTCACGAGCCTGGCGCTCGCACGCACCTCGACGGCCTTCCTGGTCAACGCGTGAGGGACGGAGTAGTAGTGACGCTGATACTCGATGTGGTAGTCGATGTGCACCCGTGCCTCGATGACGTGCACGTACTCGTAGGCGGTCGCGGGCAGTGCACCGAGGGCCTCGCGCTCGAGCGTCTCGAACACGCTGCGCCGCGATCCGGGCAGGCGCTGGAACGGGCGATCGTTGAGCGAGTCCAGCAGAGCGGCGATCGCCTCGTTGAGCTCGCCGAGGCTGAAGAAGGTGCGGTGGCGAAGCCGCATCAGGATCCAGCGCGTCACGAGCAGCACGCCGAGCTCCGCCTTCGACTTGTCCTTCGGCCGCCGCACGCGCGCCGGGATGATCGCGACGCCGTAGTGATCGGCCCAGCTTTGGTAGGAGGCGTTGAGCTTCGGCACCCACGGGCGCGGCGTGATTACGGCCGCCTTCAGGCAGTCCGGCACGACGATCGCGCTCACGCCGCCGAAGAAGGCGAACGCGGCGCTGTGACTCGCGACCCAGTCCGCCTCGCCCTGGCTCGCCGTCGCGTGCGCGAAGGTCAGTCCCGAGGCGCCAAGCACGGCGACGAAGATCTGCGCTGCGCGCACCTCGCCGGTGGCGACGTCGACGACGGGCACTGTCGTGCCCGCGTAGTCGACGAAGCACTTCTCGCCGGCAACGTGAACCTGGCGCATCGAGCGCCGCTGCATCCCGAGCCAGTCGGCGTAGCGGCGACAGAATTGCGAGTAGCTGTACCCGTCGTCAGGGTGCTGTTCGCGGTACTCCTGCCACAGCAGAAGCTTGGTCATGCCGGGGCGCCTGAGCTCGTGCTGCTGGGCGCCCCAATCGGGCTCGCTGATGGTGGCGTCGCGCGCCGTACCGACCGCGGGGAAGAGCAGCGCGGCGAGCTCACGCTCGCCGAGCTCGGGCGGCAGGGGCCAGCCGATGCCGGCCGCAGCGGCGCGATCGAGGTAGTTGACGACGGTGCCGTAGCCGACGCCCTGGGAGGAGGCGATCTGGCGCCGGCTGAGCCCGCCCTGGTGGTGCAGGCGGAGAATGGTCTTGATCTTTCGCATTGGTTGCCTCGGGTGCGCCACGCAGTGCCTCGCTCGTTCGATGGAGCGGGCAGCGTAGCGACGGCCAGGAAAAACAATGCGTTAGGTGCGATTCTGGTCGAAGCTGATCGCTGGATCGCGGAACCTGATCAGGGATTCCGGGAAGTTGATCGGCGATTCCGGCGCCGGTACCGAAGTGATCAGTTTGGCGCCGGAATCGGTGATCACCTTCGACCAGAACGGGTGATCAGCTTGCGTGCGAATTGGTGGTCAACTTCCTCCGGAATAGCCAGCTCGCGGGCACCGCGCTCGGCTTCTACGCCTGGCTCGCGCTCGGCAACGCCGCGGCCATGCTCGTGCTCGCGCCGCGGCTGCGTCCGGGCGTGCTCGACGACGTCCGGCGGCGGTGTCGGGCGGTGCTGGTGTTCGGCGGGTGCGCGTCGTTCGGCGCCTACGCACTCGTGATCTGGTCGTTCACGCAGGCCCCGATCGCACTCGTGACGGCGCTGCGCGAGACGAGCATCGTGTTCGCCCTGCTGATCGGCGTGCTGCACCTGAAGGAGCGTCTGGATCTCGTGAAGGTGTTCGCGACGGCGACGACGCTGGTGGGGGCGGCGATGCTGCGCTTCTCTCGCTGACGCCGCCGACGCCCTCCCCATGACGACGATTCTCGCGTTCAGCGATCTCCACCTCGACGCGGCTGCCGCGGCAGCGATCGTCGAGGCGGCACCCCGAGCGGGCGTCGTCATCGGTGCCGGCGACTTCGGCGTCCAGGGCAAAGGCAGCACCCGCGCCCTCGCGATGCTCGACGCGATCGATCGGCCTGTCGTGCTCGTGGCCGGCAACCACGACCGCCGCGCCGAGCTCGAGGCCTTCTGCCGAGACCGGTCCGACCGGCATCTGCTGCACGGCCACGGCGTGACGATCCGGGGCTTGCGCTTCGCCGGCGTCGGCGGCGAGATCCCGCGCCGCGGCGACGCGTCCTGGAACGAGACGCTGACCGAGGCCGAGGCGACGGCGCTGCTCGACGCCGCGGGCGCCTGCGACGTGCTGGTCTCGCACACCCCGCCCCACGGTCACTGCGACGCTCAGCGAGACGGCACCCGGGAAGGCAGCGTGGCGGTGGCGCAGGCGATCGAGCAGGACGCGCCGATGCTGTGCCTGTGCGGGCACATCCACGCCTCGTGGGGCGCGACGAGCCGGCTCGGTCGCACCACGATCGTCAACCTCGGGCCGACGGTGCACCTGTTCGAGCTCGACGGCGCGGAGCCCGGCACGACGAGACTTCCCGAATGACTCGGTGGAGCCACCGCGTGAGGTGCCAACACGAGGCTCGGCCGGACATCGGGTAATCCGCCGTGCCGCACGCACCCCACCTGCAGACCCTGCGAGGGGGGAGGGGCGACTATCCGCCAGCGGGAGCACTGCGAGCGTCGCGTCCGCGAGGAACGCGGCGAGACTGCCCAGCGCGGGATGCAGGCGCCGCCGCCTACCGCGCACACATTTGCGTCTGCGCGGCGCCTACCGCGCTGAGTCTTGTGCGTCGTGCGCCGAGATTTCTGCCGCGAATCAGCACGGTTTCGTGAGGAATCACACCTCCGCCCGCGCGCGCCCGAGACCCCGAAGCGCGGCTTCCGTGCCCAGGGGCGACGCCTCGAGCGGCACACCCCGGCGCGCGTGGGCGAAGCGGATCGCGACGAGCTTCCTGCGCACCGTCGCGTAGGCGAGCGGCTCGAGCGAGCCGATCCAGGTCGCGATCGTCCGATCGGTCGCGGGCAGCGGCACGAGGCTCGCATCGATCCGACGCATGCGCTCGCACCAAGTGACGAAGCCCGACCAGTCGCCCGCGTAGGCGCGCCGCGTCTCCGCGCTGTGGCTCGAGGCGATCCGGTCGTCGCGCAGGAGCTCTGCGCGCGCGAGCGCCCGGCGATCGGCTTCGGACGCCGGCTCGTCGCCGATCGAGGTGACGACCGCCCGCCCGTCGATGCCGGGAGCATCGGCCGCCGGAGGGCGCGCGTTGCGCCCGAGGTCAGCCACGGCAGCAGGCCCCGACCCGACCTCCTCGCGGGTCGTTGCGCCCGGTGGCTCCCACTACCCGGACGTCGTCGAGGCCGCGCCTCCGTCCGGAACCGACGCAGGTTCGGGATCTGCCGGAAGCGCGGGTACCGGCGGCGGGGCATCCGCGCCCTGCCCTCTCCGGACGAGGTAGTGCGGCACGCCGATCGGGACGGGGAAGCGGATGCGGGCGGCGTGCGACTGCACGAGCTCGCGCCAGTAGGGCCAGACGTGGTAGGCAACGTTGCGCTGGCCGAACGCGACGATCGCCGCCTCGTCGAGCAGCTCGCGGGCGAAGTACTCCACGTCGAACTCGGCGCGCACGGCCAACCACGGCTCGGGGGCGTCGCCGGGCTCGTCCCCGTTCGCGGCGTCCCGGACGGCGAGATCGGCGAAGAACTGGTAGCGCACCAGCTGCACCTCGCGTCCCGGCGGAGACCCGAGCGTGCCGGTCATCTGCCGGGCGCCCAGGACCCCGTGGTGACCCTGGCGCTGGAGCGCCTCCCAGTCGCCGGGCTCCTCGCCGTTGCGGAAGGCCTCCGAGAGCGTCAGGGAGAGGCCTGCGAGATCGACGGTGCGGATCTCGAGCGCATCGATCGCACGCCTGAACGGACTGCCCGCCTCGCTCATGCGCGAAGGGCGACGGGAGTCGTCGTGTCATCGACCAGGAAGTCGACCTTGATGACGTTGTCGGTACGCGCCCGGACCCGAGCATCGACCGGCGAATCCGGCAGGGTGGTGATCCACCGAGGCCCGTTCGCGGCCATCCCGTGCGCCTCGTTCGCACCGGCCAGCGCCACGTCGGCCTCGATGTCGTCCCAGCTCGCCTCGTCCCCGTCCGGCTCCTCCCCCTCGGGCGCCCCCGCGCCGTCGTCGTCCACGACCAGCGCCGCGGCGGCGGGTCCCTCGAACGCGACCCGCGGCGCGAGCCCGAGCGCGCAGTACAGGTCGCTCAGGGTCCTGAGCGTCATGTTCTGCTCGCCGCCGAGCACGCGCGAGAGCCGGGAGGGGTCCATGCCGGTGCGCCGTGCGAGCTCCGCCTTGGAGACGCCCGTGTCCTCCATGCACACGAGCAGGTCCTCGGTGGTCTCGTAGATGAACGTCTCGGCGGCCTGGCGCCGGAGCTCGGTCTCATCGAACTCGGTCCCGGGGGCGAAGAACAGGTCGTTCGCCGTGGCCTTGTCATCGCTCATCGCCGTTCTCCTCGATACGTCGCCAGTTGCGTCCGACCCGGGTGGTGTCCCGCGCGTCGAGCCTGTCCTGGTCCTTGTAGATGTAGTGGCTGACGAAGCGGGTGCCGGGGTACCGCCTCGATGCCCAGCTGTACGCGCGGATCGGGATCCGCTTGTACGCCTGGAACGTCGAACCCTTCTTCTGCCCCGGCAGCGTCGGCAGCGGCCCCTCGTCCGGGAAGTTCTCCCTCGACATGCGTCCGCCGTTCGCGTGCCTGCTCATCTGGTCTCGAAGCCCGGTGACCATGCTGAGCCGGCGACCGGCAGGGACGTGTTCCAGCGCCTCACGAAGGCTCTCCAAGGCGCCCTCGCACTGGACGATCCTCAGCCGTTCTCCCTGGTACGCCCCCGGAACGAGTTCCGAAGGTCCGAGATCGACCGGCGCGCCGTCATCGACGCCACCGGCGCGGGCATGCCCCTTCGACCCGCCCTCTTCCTCAGACATAGCGGACGGTGGGGTGCATGGACTTAAAAGTCAACACAAAGTATGCCTATTGGGTCGGCGCGGGATTGTGACGATTGTCACCCCATCGCCGGTCGCACGACGGCGGCCTACAGACGCATCGGGCGATGCCCGAAGGCGCTACGGACCTGCCGTCGGGTCGACCTGCGACCGTGGCGCACGGTCCGGATCTCAGTGCCCGGTAACGCCCACTTCCCGGACACCGTCACCCCCGCAACTCGTAGCGACACCCGCTACGTAGCGCGCTACATATCGTAGCGGGCACGAACGTGGCATTCTGACGCCCTCTCCGCCTCCGGTGCCCCGCCGTGCCCGCGACCGACCCGCCCGAGCCCCCGTCGCCCCCGCCGGCGACTCGCCCCGACGACCCGGTCCGACGTCGCGGCACCCGCACCCGCACGCGGCCGCCCGCCCCGGCCCTGCCGGCATCACCCGGCGCGATGTCGCCGACGCGATCGACACCTGGATGTCGAAGGCGGGCTCCGCCCCGTCGCTGCGCCAGCTGCGCACCGCCCTCGGCGACCGGGGCTCGATGACCACCCTCACCCGGCTCCGCGGCGAAGTGCTCGGCGAGCGCCTGCTCGCCGGCGACGAGACCCCGGCACGCGGCAGCCCCGACGCCGCCATTCTCGAAGGCCCTGGTGGCCGCGCGCGCCGCCCTTGCCGCCGATGCGGCCGAGGCCGCCGACGACGCGATCGCCGTAGCGACGCGATCGCCGCCGAGCGGGTCCGTGCCGCCGACGCCCGGACGGGGCGCGCCGAGCACGGACGCCGTCGACGAGGCCCTGACCCGAGAGCGGGCGATGGGCCGGGCCGACGCGCTCGAGACCGAGGTCGAGGTCGCTGCGCGAGGAACGCCGCACACTCGAGGGCGAGCTCGCCGCGACGCGCGAGCGCGAGGCGGTCGCCGAGCGAGCCGCGGCGAGCTGCGAACCGAGCTCGGGCAGCTACGCGCCGAGCTCGAGCACGCGCGCGAGCAGGCCGCCTGCAGACCGAGCACCTCGCCGAGCGCGCTCGAGGCCGTCGAGCGGAACTGCGCGCGGAGCGCACCGAGCGCGCCGAGACCGAACGGGCCCACGCCGAGGCGTTCGCCGCCGAGACCGGGCGCGCGGCAGAGCTCGACCGCCGCCTCGCCCGCGCCGAAGCCGAGCGCGACGCGGCTCTCGCCCGCGGCGACGAGGCTGCCCGACGGGCGGATCGCACCGAAGCGCGCGTCTCGACGACGCCCGCCGCGCCGAGCGCGCGCTCGCCGAGCTCGCCGCCGCCCGGCGCGAGGACCTGGGCGCAGCCACGCCCGGATCGATCAGCTCGCCGCGGCGCTCGCCGAAGCGCGAGCTTCGCGTGCCCGACCCCGTCGCCCCCCTGCCCTCGACCGAGTTCCAGCCCTCGACTCTTTCTCGACGACGCGCCGGATGGGAGGATTCGAGCGTCCTGCAGGCCGACGGCGGCGAGGCGCGGGCGCGACGCACCCCCTGCTACGGAGACCCCGGACTGATGCCGCGCCAGACCGATCCGCGTCAGCATCGACCTGCCGAACGTGCCGGTCGGTGTCCGTCCACGCGCCCCGGACCCGGACGCGCGGCCCGGCACGTGGCTCACGCCTGGGACGACGTCCGGATCGACGCACTCGTCGCCGCGCTGCTCGCCGCCGACGGCGCGAGCATCGCCGGGCTCGCTCGCATCGCCGACTGCAGCCCCGACACGATCGCCCGCACGCGACGAGGGAAGAACGCCCCGCCCGGCGCTGCGCGCGCGGCTGATCGGCCTCGCGTGGGATCGGCTCGACCCGGACGCACTCGCGCGATCGGCCCTGCTCGCCGAGCCGCGCCGACAACCTCCGGTGGAACGCCTGGACGCGGTTCGCGCCCGCGCACGCCTTCCGGGCTGGAGCCTGAGATCAGCGCCGAGAGGTGTCGCTGTGCGGGCATCGCCCGCGGACCGCCGTGAGCCGAGCCTGGCCGACGGAACCGGATGGGTTCTCCGCGATCTGCCCGAGCTGCCTTGCGCGAGCGCAGCGCGCGATGAGTCCTCGGCTCCGTGGCGCTACCCGACACGCTCGTGGTCCCGGAGCCGGTGCCTGCGACGCCCGGCGACAAGCGCCGTCGAGACCTTGCGCCTGTCCCCACCGCTCGGCGCGACGCTGTGGCTATGGTGCGGCACCGCGACCCCGCACCGCGACGACCATCTCGCCGATCGATGGCTCGTGACCCTGTCGGTACGCTCCGCCCACGGCATCGGCGATGCGCTCACCGACGAGCCCGAAACGCCCTTTCCGCGCGGGACGCTCGCAGTGATCGATCCATCGACGGTGCACTGGCTCGTGCCGAGCTGCACCGAGATGGCCGACGACGCTGGACGGATCACACTGCCGCTGTGGGTGGGCCTGCAGTGGGAGATCGACAAGAACGAGCACGCGCCGGCCCGAGTGCACGAGCTGCTCGACGGACTCGGCGGCGCCTGGACCAGAAAGCTTGATCCGCGCTACGTCGGGTGGGCGAAATGCGGCGAGGACGCCCACGATGGCACGTAGCACCGCCGCGAGCCGATCCTTGCGCAGGCCCACCGCGGCACTCGAACTCACTCGAACGCACGCATCGCCACGGTCGGTACGTTCGGTGTCAGGTCAGGGGACGGAACATCTGTTCAAGCACCGCATATCCGTGTCGCTCTGCGAGGGATCGGGCGAGCTCGGCATGCCGCTCGGCAGTGTCCGCGTCCGTCGCGCCCAGAGCGATCACGCGGTGCACTTCGGCCGCCACGAGCTCGAAGCCGCCCGCATCCGCGGTGACGAGGACGTCGTCGAGCTGATGCATGCGCACGGACCTGCCGCTCAGGAGCCTTGCGTACTCGCGCAACACTGTCGCCTGGCAGAACCGAATCCGGAACCGACCCTCGTGCGCTTCGCGGCAGAGCTCATCGAGCCCTTGCTCGGTCTTGCGTCCTCCGAGATGTAGCTCAGCGTGCAGCAGCACCCGACTGGCCTCGAGCCGCATCGCGACGGCGCTTGCACCCCGAATTTCGCGCCGAAGCCGTCCAAGCAGCGTCGTCGCGTCCGGCGCGCTCGGATCAGCCGTCAGTAGCGCCAGCTCGCCCATCGGCTCGAGCAGTCGCGTCTCGGGCAGATCGAAAGATTCGCGCCGTTTGGCGAGCGCATCGATGTCGGCGCGTGCCCGGGATTCGTCCCCGAGCATGGCCAGCGCCCGGACCCGGATGCCGAGCGCGAAGGCCGCCTCGACGAGCGCGACGCCTGCGTACGAGCGGCGATGCAGTAGGTCGACGGCTCGCTTCGCGTGGTCGACCGCTCCCGTCAAGTCTCCTCGATGATGGCACTCGCGAGCTCGTAGCCGGTGCACCGCCGAGAGCTCGGGTCCGCTCAGCAGGCTCTGCGCTTGGTCCAGGCGACGTGCCGTCCGGTCGAGCTCACCGCACTGCAGATCGAACTCGATCGCGGGCACGAGAACCTTGGCTACGAGGTAGGAACTCGCGGTGACGCGTCTCGGTTCGTCGACCGGCACGTAGCCCGGACGGCGAGGCTCGAGAAGCGCGTTGTAGACCCGCACCGCCTCGAACGGCAGGCCCCGCCCAACGAAGAGCTTGCCGCCACGTAGCCGCCGATGATAGAGCCGGAGGGCATCGAACTCGCGTCCCCCCGCCATGAGGCCCTCGATCGCGACGATCAGCGGTTCGAGCGAGACGCCCTCGAAGCCCAGGACGCCGGGTCGATCGGCCAGCAAGTCCACGGCCGCGAACCCGTCCGGGCCTCCGAACAGCTCGACGAGGAAGCTGTCGCGCACAACCGGGTGACAGGAGTAGCGCGGCTCGTCCGCGTAGTCGTCCCGAACGAGAATGCCGCTGGCTCTCAGCACGCCGAGCTCGCTCTGGAGCGAGGTGCCCGAACGGATCGACGAATCACTCTCGGCGAAGGTGTCGACGAGCACGCGTAGCGGCTCCACCGGCACGGGCTCCTGGAACACCGACAGCGCACGCAGCAGCGCACGCTGGGTCTCGTCGAGCGATTCGCTGTAGAACCGGACCAGTCGCTTGAGTTTCGCGCCGAGTTCGAGGGTCGCTGGCAACCCGCCAAGCAGCGTCGTCAGGTGCTCCGCCGGCAGGTGCCGCGTCGCTCGTGGGATCGAGGCGGCGAACAGTCGCAGCGCCAACGGATGACCGTCGAAGGCGCCCGACACCTCGACCAGCGTCGCCGGCTTCCCGAGCACGCCGGCCCGCTCCAGCAGCCGCACCGCCTCGTCGGTCTCGAGCGCCACAAGCTCGAGGTTCCGGTGCGTCCCTCGCCGCTGAAGCTCCGCGAGCGGGTATCGGCTTGTCATCACGACGAGCCACGGAGCGTCGAAGCGGGCCACCGTATCGATCAGATCCCGAAGCACCGGCTCGGTGAAGTGGCCGTAGGCGGGGCCGTCACGCACGCCATGCTGGAGCACCTCGAGCCCGTCGAGCACGAGCAGCACTGCGGGACAGCCCAAAGCGAGTTTCTCGAACACCTCGTCGGCCGGCAGGTGCCAGCCGGGTCGAGTCAGATCGAAGCGCTCGATCAGGAACCGAGACAGTCGCCGCAGAAGCCGCATCACGTCGGGTTCGGCGTAGAAGCTCCAGTAGAACACCGCGCCAAAGGGGCGTTCCCGGCTCGCCTGCCCGTGCACCATCCAGTGTCCGACGAGGCTCGTCTTGCCCGCCCCACCCAGGCCGGTGACGGACACGCTGCGCGCGCGCCGGTCTCCCGCCCAGGTATCGAAGCTTGGCGTGCTTCGCCGTGCGAAGCACGTACCGCTCGTCATCCGTCGTTTCGTGGCAGCGCAGCGCGGGCAGCGTTGCCAAGAGCAGACCCGGAACGGGCTCGGGTGCAGCGGCGACGCGCCCGGCCACCGACTCCGCCTTGACGACGGCTGCAAGCTCGCGAATCTCCGCAAGAACCGCCTCCACGTCGGAGCCGCGTCGCACGGCGAACAGATCGAGTAGCGCCGCCTCGCCGTCGGCCATCTCCTGCAGATCGTCCCGAGAGAGCACCTTGACCAGCACCGGCCAGCCGGTACCCGCATGCTCCCCGGCAAGCTCTCGGGCGGCTTCCTGCAGCACCGCGTCGCGCGGCGCGGTGGTCGCGAGGATGAACTCCGAGAGCGCGGGCTGGAAGGTGCGCGCGCGTCCGAGCTCGCTGCGCAGCGTTTCGACACTCGTGCCATCACGCTCGTTCTTGCACTGGAACCCGATCCAGGCCCCGTCCCGGGGACGCTGGCCGATCACGTCCACACCCTTCTGGCGCTGCCCCGGACGGCCGACCAGCTCAACGTCTCGGAGCTCGAACGCGCGCGAGGCGAGCTGCGCGATGAGTCTCTCGAACTCCGACCCGGTGTCGGGGATCGGGATGTCACGTACCGCGCTATACGCCATCGTCGCCGACGAAGAGGATCGTGGAGGGCAGTATATCCCGCCAGTATCGCGCTACTGGATTACCTCCCTTCGCTGAGCTCGTCGAGAGCGCCAGATCGGTCTACCGCACTGGAGCTCGCATCAGGCTTGCCTCCCTACTCCAACGTCATCGGTGCGGATGTGCCGGACTCCGATCTGCCCTCGGCTACTCTGACGGTCAGAATCCACCGAAGCATCCCTCCGACAGGAGTGCGGCGTCGCGCTCGATACCATCGGGGATTCCGGGTGCCTGCACCGCTTCGTTCGCCGCCTCCTTCTTCGCCACGGCCGCGTTCAACCTGAACAGGTGCTCAAGGACCGACACCGACGAATCGAAGCCGTACGCATCCACGACCGCTGCGTCAAGTCGGGCGTGGGCCTGCTTCAGCGGGTTGTCACCCGGGAACTCGAGTAGTCGGTACAACTCGCGCAAGCACACAGCGTGTTCGGCAGCGCAGTCGTGAAATCACGTTCTATCGGCGCGTTCAACAGCGCCGTAGGCTGTACGAAAACGAGAAACCGATGACTGAACTCTTCCTGTCTGCCTTCGCGCTCGGAGTTATCTTCAACGCAGCTCCCGGCGCGATCCTCACAGAGAGCATGCGCCGAGGACTGCGCGGTGGTTTCGCACCCGCGCTGGCAGTCCAGATCGGATCGCTAGCCGGCGATGCGCTATGGGTGGTACTCGGACTGATGGGCGCCGCGACGCTCATCCTGATCCCGCATGTGCAGATCCCGCTGAGCGTCGCAGGCGCGCTTCTGCTCGCATGGCTTGCCTACGAAAGCTTCAGCGACAGCCGCTCCGAGATGCCGGATCTGTCCACAACATCTGATACCGCGGACACGAAGGGCGCGCTGTGGGCGGGCGTGGCGCTGTCGATCAGCAACCCGCTGAACATCGCGTACTGGGCCGCACTCGGTGGCGTGATCAGCACTCTGTCGGGTGAGCAGCCCGAATGGGTGCACTTCGCGATCTTCATCGTCGGTTTCATGCTGTCGTCGGTCCTGTGGTGCTTCTTCGCGGCAAGCGTCATTGCGTACACCCGGGTCCGACTGTCCGAGCGGCTGTGGCGAGTCCTGCACGTGGTCTGCGGCGCCGCCCTGGTTGTGTTCGCCGTCGATGTACTGCGGCGCCTCGTTCAAACCGCCTGAACGACACCTTCCATTTCATTTCCTTGGAGATCCAACATGACGAGCATCGAACGGCAGATCAAGAGCCACGTCCGGAGCATTCGTCCCACCCACCTCGACCAGTGGGCCACTTCCTTCGCGAACAACGATCTCGCGATCATGTCCGGCGTACTGCCACGAACGGTCGAGGACGAGTTCGTCGCTGAGGCCCGTAGGCTGATCGACGAAGCCGGTCAGCGCCGCGAGACGACCATCGCCGAGTCGGGCAACACCCCCCGTGCCTACGACAGCGTGGGACGCGACACCATCCGCGCACGAGGCAGCAGGATACCGGCGGTCTTCGACAGTGCAGCGTTCGTGGACTTCCTGTCGTCGGTCGCCGGCGAGCGCCTACACCCGGTGCCGTACGCGCCCGAGGAGTTCATCATCAATCGCCAATCGCGGCCGAAGGATACTCACGGTTGGCACTGGGACGACTACGCGTACGCGTTGATCTGGTGCATCGACGAGCCCGACCCTCGGGCCGGCAGCCGGGTCGAGTACATCCCCCACATCGACTGGGACAAGGACGATACCTCGAGCTACCTCGACGACATCCTGAGCTCCAAAGAGGTGCGATCGATTCATGTCCGGTCGGGGAATGCTACCTGATGAAGGCGAACACCAGCCTGCACCGCATCGCGCCGCTGACGGCCGAGACGCAGCGGACCGTGGTGGTTATGACGTTCGCCTCGACCGCCGACCTGACCGACACCAACATCACCCACGGCAGCATGGAGGAGATCTACGCTCCCGAGGTCCGCCAGGCCACCCGGACGGAGGCGGCCTGATGGACGCCACGGCTGCCGGCGGAGGCATGAACCCGGCAAGCGGGTTCCCCCCATTCTTCGTCGAGGTGTCGGCGCAGCTCGGCCGGTACGCGGAGTACGCGCTGGCGGCAGGCGCGATTGCGCGCAGGTATCCTCCGGACAAGTTCCCGTCGGTGCTGGACATCTGTGCCGGACCGGGGCACTTCGCCCAGCATCTGAGCCTGGAGGGCTACGAGGTGACCGGGGTCGAGTTGTCGAGTGAGCAGGTGGAGAGCGCAACCCGACGGTATTCCACCCCTAGATTCCTCGTCGGCGACATGGGTGCTCTGCCGGCGGGTCCCTTCGACGTGCTCACCAACGTCTACACGAGCTTCGGGTACCTCGACTCGCCCGAGCAGGACTTCGCACTACTGCGCCACTGGTACTCGCGACTCAGGCCCGGGGGCATCCTCGTGATGGAACTCGCCGATCTCGAACGCGCCCGCAACCGGATTCCTAGTGAGGGATCGCTGCGTCGGCGGACCGGTGATGTCGAGGAGTACCTGTCGTTCGATTGGGACACCCAGCTGTTGAAGGTCGAGTACGTTGCCGACACCGACGCTCGATGGACCTGCTTCACGCGCATCTACGACCAGCAGACCCTGGTTCGCGAACTGCACGCGGCCGGCTTCCGCACGGTCGAGGTCGGGGGAGATTTTGCCGGCGCGACGAAGGATCCGGACGACAACCTGGTCATGGTCGCATGCAAGTAGCGAGCGGCACCGTTTGCATCGTCGACGCGTACTCCACGGGCGCCGACCTGCCGTGGCGCTTCCGGTCCGCGGGCTGGCAGGTGGTCCACGTAGCCTCTCCCACCGATGCCCCCGAGCTGACCCGGACCTATGATGGCCGTCACGTCGATCAGGAGATCACCCTGTCGTCCGAGCGCGATCTCGACATCACGATCGACTCTCTGCGCAGCGCGGGCGTCGGGCACGTCGTCGCGGGTACCGAGACCGGCATCGAACTGACCGACCGGCTCAGCGCAGGGCTCGGCCTTGCCGGCAACGATCCCGAATCCTCGTGCCTGCGACGTGTCAAGACATCGATGCACGAACGGTTGCGCTCGGCGGGCCTCGACTACACCCGTGGATGTGCCATCGGCGTCGACGAGCTGGACCGTGCCAGATCCATCGTCACGCCCCCGTGCGTCGTCAAGCCCGAGGCGAGCGCCGGGGCGGACGATGTCTACTTCTGCGCGGACTGGCAGGCGACCGCTGCGGCGGTGGAACGGATCGTGGGCACCACCAACAAGATCGGCGCAACGAACCGGCGCGCGCTCGTGCAGGAGATGCTCCAGGGCACGCAGTACTTCGTCAACGCGATGACCGTCGGTGGCCAGACCCGGATCCTAGAGATCTGGAAGGACGGGAAGCTGCGCACCGGGGACGGAAGGGTCGTATGCGACCGTGAAGAGCTTCTCCCCGGGACCGGAGACGTACAGGAGCGCATCGGCAACTACCTGCTTGGCGTGCTCGACGCACTTGAGATCGTCGACGGCCCGTCTCATTCGGAGCTGATGGTGGACGGTGACCGCATCGTTCTGATAGAGACCGCGGCGCGCATGCAGGGCACGATCCTGCCCGAGGCCGTCGAGGCTGCCCTGGGCTACAGCCACCCTTCGGCGGTCGTCGAGGCCACCGTGGATCCGTCGACGTTCCTGGCGCGTCACTCCGGACGCTACACGCTCGACAAGCACCTGAGAGTCGTGACCCTAATCGCGCGCGAAGAAGGACTAATCCGTTCGGTCAACGTGGAGGCTCGTCTCAACGAGCTCGAGTCGTTCGCCGGCGTGATTCACGTGCCCGAAGTCGGTGAGTATCTGCCGCGAACGGTGGACCTGTTCACCAATCCGGGCACGATCTACCTGTGTTCGGTAAGTACCGCCGTGCTCGATCGGGACTACGCGACCATCCGTGAATGGGAGGCGTCCGGAGCCCTGTTCGATCTCGACCGGTAGGCGTGCGGTGCACGCAAGGTCGATGCGGGTTCCACCGAGGTACGGCGGTAGCGGTCCACCACACCCGGGCGCGACCGTGGGTTACCGATCGGTGTCGCGACCGGTCGGCGAACACGCTCCCGGGGGAAGCTACAATCAGGCTCGCTACTTCCGGTCCCGAATCGCTTCCCCGCACCCCATGCAAACGACGAGAATCTGGCGCAGCGACACGGTCGAGCTGGCGTATCTCGACTGCTCTGGCCATACGTTCCCCAAGCACTATCACGACGACTACGTCATCGGAATCAACACTTCCGGCCACGAGAAGATCTTCATCGATGGCAAGACGACGGAGGCCGGCCTCGACGAGCTCACCCTGTACAACCCGGGCGAGGTCCAGTCCTCCTATGCGGCGAGCACGCAATGGTCGTTCGTGAGCCTGCACGCCTCTCCGTCGCTCGTGCAGGACTCGTTCGCGCCGGACGGGGACGTGTCGTTCACCCAAAGCGTATTCCGGTGTGCGCCCTACGCGGCCGCTCTACGCAACGGCGCGCTCGAGGCGCTCAGCGACCGAGTCCCGGAGAACGAGGTGGCCGAGTTCGTGACTCTGCTGCTGGACGGTCTGTTCCGGCACGCCAGCAACATACGGGAGCCTCGCGGATCGACCGACCGCCATCGCGTCGTCGACCGCGCGAAGCAGTGGCTGCTCGACGATCACGAGGAGGTCGCCCTCGGCGAGATCGCTGCCGATGTCGGCGTCACGCCGGTCCAGCTGGTACGCATGTTCAAGCAGGAGCTCGGACTCCCGCCTTTCAGATGGCGTCGCGTGCAGCGGTTGCTCAAGGCCAAGCGAGCCTTGCAGACTCGCAGCTCGTTGGCCGACATCGCAGGAGAGCACGGGTTCGCGGACCAATCCCACTTCACGCGGGAGTTTCGCCGAATGTTCGCGGTCACGCCGGCCGCCTACCGTCGATGCGTCGGGCGGCGAGCTGATCCACCGCCTGTCGCGATCCGGACCTGCCGGTGGGTGCCGAACACCCGCCGGGAATCGATTCCTGATGCGCTCGGAACGGCCCGGAAGGCCACTTCGACAAGCCGTTGTGCAGCACCCCCGACCCGATGCCGGAGACCCGTGAGAATCTTCTACTCCTGGCAGTCCGATGTCGAACGCAAGGTCAACCAGTTTCTGATCCGCGACGCGCTGCGAGAAGTCGTCAAGCGCTACAACGCCGAGCACGCCGTGGCCATCGCGATCGATGAGCGACCTTCCGCGGTGCTCGACAGCGATACCACCGGCGAGCGTGGTGCGCCGGCGATCGTCGAGACCATCCTGGCGAAGATCGGTCAGGCCGACCTGATCGTCGCCGACCTCACCTTGACCGGCCACACCACCGACAAGGCAAAGAGGCTCGTCAACAGCAACGTGATGTACGAGCTGGGCTACGCGCATCGGGCGATTTCCCCAGATCGATTCATGAACGTGATGAACACCGCATTCGGGGAAGCCTCCGAGCTACCGTTCGATCTGCAGTACCGGCGACACCCCTACGGGTATCGCCTCAATCCCGATGCGGGCAGCACCGAGAGAAAGCGCGCACACGACGAGCTGGTCCGGTTCTTCACGAGGGTCTTGGCAGACCATGACGAGGCAGGTCGACCTGCACGCGCAGAGCATAGGCCGATGCCCGCAACCGCCAACCCGGCGCTGTTCTGGAGCGATCCGGTTGAGCTTGCCGGGCACGGGAACCCGGTCCTCGCCGGCATCTACGATGCGGATCGGCCGCTCGTCTACTACCGCATCATGCCTGTACGGGACGTACCGGCGCTTTCGACCCGGGAGGTGAACCACCCGACCCTGATCCGGCCGCACCCGCTGCTCGGCGGTCCGAGCACGAGTCGGCGCAACGTCTTCGGACGACTGATCGTGTCGACCGCTCTGGCCCAGAACGGAGGCGCTCTCAGGGCACTTACGCAGATCTTCGACAATCGGGAGCTGTGGGGGTTATGCAGCTGGATACTCGACGACGATTACCTGCCGTGGCAGGCGTTCGCCGATTCCCTGAGCAAGTCCACGGAAGACTATGTCGGTGCAGCCCGAACCGTGCTTGACTACGGAGACGTGGCGGAGGTGAAGATCGGACTCGTCAACGTCCAAGGGTTCAAGGTTCCTGCAGGCCCGTACCGGCACGAGGATGGCGTGTTCCAGAAAGATCCGGTCTACCGCGCTCGGGTTTCGTTGTCCGCCTTCGATGCGGTGGAGTTCCACAGAAATGCCATGAACACCTTGCTCGGGGCGGCCGGGCTCGTCTACGAGTAAGCCCGGATCGCATAGGCCCGTGCGCGCGGCGGTGCGCGACGATGCCGTGTGGTACTGGGCTCTAATGGAAGCGGTGGGCACGGCGCTTGTCGCAGCGCTCGTGTGTGCCGCAGTGACCCTGCAGGTATGGACCGGTCGCGGCGTGTCAGCGCCGGTGAGAACCCGCGCTCATTTGCCGCTGACCTGAGGTAGCCGCGTCGGACCGGGGCGCCGCTTTTCGGTCGGCCACTCGGGTCGTGACCCCTTCGAGCGCGGCGGTCTCTCGCGTCCGGTACACCCCGCAGGGCCGATGAAGATCCGGCCACGACGCCCCTTCTGGTTGACCGACCAGGGAGGTGCGTATTTCGGCGACGGTGAACACTCATTTCGGCGAACGTGAACGCCCTGCAGCACGCCGAGCCACCGGAGCGCCCGTTCTACGCGGCCCGTTCACCATCGGTCAACCCGGCGCCCTTCGCCGCCGCGCTCTCCGCGGCCGCCTTGCGCAGCGAGTCGCCCTTGAGCTCCAGCCGGTGCGAGCCGTGCACCAGCCGATCCATGATCGCGTCCGAGAGCGTCGCCTCGCCGATGAACTCATGCCAGTGCTTCACCGGCAGCTGGCTCGCGATCAGCGTCGAGTGCCGCCCGTGCCGGTCCTCGATCACCTCCATCAGATCCTGCCGTTGGGCAGCCCCGAGCGGCTGCATCCCCCAGTCGTCGAGGATCAGCAGATCGGTCTTCTGCAGCCGCGCCATCAGCCGCGCATAGCTGCCGTCGCCGTGGCTCACCCGCAGCTCCTCCAACAGCCGCGGCAGCCGCACGTAGCGTGTCGACAGGCCCGCCCGACAGGCCTGGTTGCCGAGCGCGCAGGCGAGCCAGGTCTTGCCGCAGCCGGTGCGCCCCGTGATGCACAGGTTCAGCCCCGAGCGCACCCAGCCGAGCTGGGCGAGCGAGGCCATCTTCGGCTTCTGCAGCCCGCGCGGGTGCGCGTAGTCGATGTCCTCCACGCACGCCACCACGCGCAGCTTCGCCTCGCGGATCAGCCGTGACAGGCGACGGTTGTCGCGGTGCAGCAACTCGCGCTCGACGAGCAGGCCCAGACGCTGCTCGAAGCCGAGGTCGTGGGTCTCGGGCTGCTCGAGCTGTTGGTCGAGCGCGTCGAGGAAGCCGGTCAACTTCAGCGTGCGCAGTTGTTCGCGTGTCTGTTGAAGGAGCATGTCGTCGGTACCTGTCGTGGCGGAGGTTGTGGTTGGGGCTGGAGTTGCGTTGTCGGTCGAGCTCGACATGCCTGCCGCCCCGTTGTCGAGCGATGTCTTTGGTCGAACTGCCATCAGCCGTAGTACTCCGCGCCGCGCACGTTCTCGTGCAGCGGCAGCTCGTGCTGCACTTCGCCACCGGTGTCCTCGTCGAGCTTGTCGAGTCCCTGCTTCAGGATCGATCGCACGCTCGCCGTGCTCATCGAACCCGCGGCCAACGCGCGCTGGCAGCCGCGCTCGAGCCGCGGCTTGCCGTACTGCTTCGACAACGCGAGCAGCCCCAGACACGATCGGTACCCGTGCTCCGGATGCGGCCGGTCCTCGAGCTGGTGGCGCACGATCTGCGCGGTCGCCACGCCGATGTCCGCGCCCCAGCCCAGCAGCCGGCTCGGCGACCACTGTGCGTGCGCACGGTGTGCCGCCGGCATGTGTTCCGGCGTCGTGTGGAAGCGCCCGCCCGCGACGCGCACGTGGGCAGCGACACGCCGCCCACCGTGCATGGCCTCGACGACGCCGGCGCCGATGCGCAGATCCACGTACTCGCCGACGAGCCGGTGCAGGACGCTGAAGAAGCAGCCGTCGTACTGCACGTGGTAGTCGATGCCGACCTTCGCGCGGCGCCATACCGCGTACTGGTACGGCGTGTCGGGCAGCGCCCGCAGTGCCGGCCGATCGAAAGCCTCGAACAGATCCCGCCGCGACTCGGTGCGGCCCTGGAACGAGCGGTTGTTGAGTGCTGGCAGAAGCTTCGCGATGGCCGCGTTCAGCTCGGCGAGCGTGAAGAACTCCTCGTGTCGCAACGCCGCCAGGATCCAGCGCTCGACGAGCAGCACGCCGGCCTCGGCCTTGGCCTTGTCGCGCGGCTTGCGCGGACGCGCCGGCAACACCGCGGTGCCGTAGTGCGCCGCAAGCTCGAGGTAGGTTGCGTTGACGATCGGTTCGTAGCGGTCGGCCTTCGTCGACGCCGAGCGAAGTTGTCGGGGTAATGCTGCGCTCGCCGTTATGTGGCCGACGCGATGCCATCGCGAGCGGGACCGAGCACAGCCGCAGTGGCAGCAGCATAACGGTGAAGCCCGTCTGGGCAGACTTCTCCCTCCCTCATCCGGAACGGAGATTGTCATGCTCGAACGCTACTTCACCAAGCCTGCCACCGTGGATCGCGTCCGCGCCTGCTGGCTGGGCGAGCAGATCGAGGCGTACGTGGGCTACCTCGATACGCTCGGACACGCGCCCGGCGTGGTGCGCCTGAGAGTCCCGCTGCTACGCCAGTTCGCGGAGTTCTCGGCGCGAGAGGGCGTCCAGGAACTCGTCGACCTGCCCGATCAGGTACCGGGGTTCATCGCCGAACGGATGACGCGCCGGTCTCCGGCACCGTCCTGCTCCGCCGAGCGACTCCGGTTGTGGGAGAACGAGCTTCGTGGCCCGCTGGAGCACTTTCTCGCCCAACTGTTGCCGGACTTCGTCCCACGCGGACGCTCGTCTCGCCGAACACGCGAGCCGTTCGAGGATCGTGCGCCGGGCTTCTTCGCCTACCTGCGCGATGAGCGAGGTCTGCGCGCAGCCACCATTGCCGGTTACCGCGGGGTGCTCACGCTCTTCGAAGCCTACCTCGCCTCGGTAGGGGTCGGCTCGCTGGACGAGCTCAGCGCACCGGTGGTCAGCGGCTTCGTCACGACGCTCTCGCCTCGGCACGGACCGAGCGCAAGGATCTCGATCTGCAGCGCGAGCGGTGTGTTCCTTCGCTACGCCCATCGCGAGGGTCTCCTGCCTCGCGACCTGGCGCCGGCTCTGGGCAGGCCACAGAGCTATCGTCTGTCCACGGTACCGCGCTCGATCTCCTGGGATGAGGTACGCCGCATGCTCGATGCGGTAGAGCGTCGCTCGGCGACGGGCAAGCGCGACTACGCGATCCTGCTTCTGCTGGTCACCTACGGTCTCCGGGCGCGTGAGATCGCCGCGCTCACTCTTGACGATGTCGATTGGGAACGGGATCGACTGCTGGTACCGGAGCGCAAGGCGGGTCACTGCACCGCATACCCGCTCTCCAGCGTCGTCGGCGAGGCGCTGTGCACGTACCTTCAGGAGGCGCGACCGAAGACCGATGACCGCATCGTCTTCCAGCGGATGCATGCCCCTCGTGCTCCGATGACCTACCACGCGGTGAGCTGTCGCGCCGCCTACTACCTGCGCAAGGCCGGGATCGAGGTGCATCGTCCCGGTTCGCACACCTTGCGGCATACCTGCGTGCAGCGTCTGATCGATGCGGACTTCTCGCTCAAGAGTGCTGGTGACTTCGTCGGCCACGGCTCCCCGCGATCCACCGAGGTCTACACCAAGGTCGACGTCGAGAAGCTGCGCGATGTCGCGCTCGGAGATGGGGAGTCGTTGCTGTGAGGCCTCTCTGGACGGGGTTCTCGAGTGTGATCGCGGACCAGGCTCAGGGATATCTCGAGCACAAGCGCGCCCTCGCACGCAAGTTCCGCAACGAGGAGATGGGACTGCGCCTGCTCGACAGGTTCCTTGTCGCGGAGCGGGTCGCCGAGATGGGGGCGATCGATGCGATGGTCATCGAGCGCTTCCTCGCATCCCGCGAACGTCGCCCGGCCCGCAGCTACAACCACTTGCTCTGTGTGGTCCGTGGCTTCTTCGAGTGGGTGGTCCTTCAGGAACACCTGTGCTGCTCTCCGGTGACCCTTCAGCCTCGACGGCAGGGCGTTCCTCCGCGACCATTCCTGTTCGGTCCCGAGGAGGTGGCGGACCTGCTCGCGCGTGCGGCCGCCTTGCCCGACCGAGCAAAGGCGCCGGATCGGGGACGAAGTTACCACCTGATGTTCGCGCTGATGTACGCCCTCGGACTACGGGTTGGCGAGGTCACCAGACTGCGTATCGGTGACGTCGATCGGGAACGGCAGCTGCTTCGGATCAACCGCACGAAGTTCTCGAAGGACAGGCTCGTGCCCTTCGGGCCGAGCGTGGGACGTGCCCTGGACGAGTTCCTAGTGAGCGCACGCCTTCGTCGACGCAAGGAAGGCCTCTCCGAGGTCGATGCGCCCGTCTTCTCGTTCACGGGCGGCCACGCGGTCCATCCCTGCAGCGTGTCGCAGACCTTCCATCGTCTCGTGGTAGGGCGCTACGAGATCCCTCCCGGAGTCGGTGCCCCACGTCTTCACTGCCTGCGCCATTCCTTTGCGGTCGGCACGTTGCTGCGGTGGTACCGCTCCGGGGTGAACCCGAACGAGCGACTGGCCCGGCTGTCCACCTTCATGGGCCACGTCGACCCAGTCTCCACGGCGTGGTACCTGACGATCACCCCGGAGTTGCTGGACGCGGCGAACGAGCGCTTCGAGAGCTACGCCGCCGCCATTGCTCTGGAGCGAGCCACTTGAGCGGCCCGGCGGATCTGGGCCGAACGCTCCACGCGTTCTTCGAAGATCATCTTCGGTGCCAGAAGGGGCTGCGGCCCCTGACGATCACAAGCTACAGCGACGCGCTGAGGCTCTTCATCGTCTTCGTGGCCGCGGACAAGGGATGCCGGGTGACGGGCCTCGCGCTTGCGGATCTGACGAGTGACCGGGCGCTTGCGTTCCTCGATCACATCGAGCGCGAACGAGGCAATGCGGTTGCCAGCCGGAACCAGCGTCTGGCGGTGCTCCGGTGCTTCTTCGGGTATGTCGGCACGCGCCGTCCGGAACTTCTTCACGAGGCACAACGCGTTGCCGGGGTGCCCGTCAAGCGGTGTCATCCGCCGCGGACGCGCTATCTGGAACGCGACGAGATCGAACGGCTGTTCGCGGAGCTGCCGAAGGGCGGCTCGGACCGGGCTGCGTGCCGGGATCGTGCCGTGTTGCTGTTCCTCTACAACACGGGCGCGCGCGTGCAGGAGGTGGCCGATCTGAAGACGTCGAACCTGGAGCTCGGCGAGAAGGCGCGCGTACATCTGCACGGCAAGGGGGACAAGTGGCGGGTCTGCCCGCTGTGGAACACTACCGCCGCGCTGCTGCGCGAGCTCGTCGAGGATCGGGCGCAACGCGACGGTGCCGTCTTCGTTGCCCGTGGTGGCAAGGCGCTTACACGCCACGGTCTGTACAAGATCGTGCGCCGTCATACCGTCGCGATGCAGCGACCTGGCGAGGCCATCTCGCCGCACTCGTTCCGGCACACGGCCGCAGTCCACTTGCTCGAGTCCGGGGTGGATGTGAACGTGATCCGAGCGTGGCTCGGCCACGTCAGCCTCGAGACCACCAACCGCTACGCGGAGATCACGCTCAGGATGAAGGCCGAGGCGCTCGAGGCGTGCGCGCTGGACGGTGCCGAAGCGCACACCCGCCGGGGCAACTCTCGATGGCGCGATGACCCGGCCCTGCTGGGCTGGCTCAAGTCGCTGTGATCGTTATGCGGCCGTGGCCGAGGGCACCGCCGCTTGGATGACGGGCAGCGTCGCTTGGGGCCACATAACGGCGAGCGCAGCATTACATCGATTATGTGGCGCGCCACATAATCGATGATCAAGAGCTGCGGCACGCCGCCATAGAACTCGAGCATCCGTCGGTTCGATCCGATCCAGTCCTCCAGCCCTTGCGTCCACGTCGCCTCGGCATACGTGTAGCTCGACGCACCGAGCACGGCGACGAACACCTGCGCGGTGCGCACCTCGCCGGTGTTCCGATCGATCACCGGCACCGTGGGCCCACAGTGGTCAATGAACAGCTTCTCGCCCGCGCGGTGATGCTGTCGCATGCTGCGCTTCTGACGCGCCCGCCAGGCGCGGTAGTGCTGCGAGAACTGGGTGTAGCGGTGCGCACGGTCGCCGACCCGCTCGACGTGCTCGGACCACAGCCGCTGGAGGGTGACGCCCTTTCGCTTGAGTTCCTGGTGGACCTCGAACCAGTCGGGCTCGACGAACTTCGACGGGCTCTGTCCGGGGCTCGGGAAGAGGCGGCGCTCGAGCGCCGCCTCGTCGACGCCGTCGGGCAACGGCCAGCAGTTCACGCCGGCGGCGGTGGCGAGCGTGACGTACTTCGACACCGCCCCCTGGGAGAGCCCGACGGCTCGGGCGATGTGGGCGTAGGGCAGCCCGGCGACGTGCTTGAGGCGCAGAACCTCGGTGATCTTGGACATCGGAAGTCTCCGTTGCGGCACGGGCTCTCGTCTCGGTGGGGGACGAGGAGCAGCTTGCGCCGCGAAAAGTGGAAGAATTCCGGGGACTTGGCGCTCGTTTCGGGAGAACGTGAACGCGGATTTCGGGAACATGAACGCGGATTTCGGCGCGGAGGCCGGATCCTTTCACCATCGATCGAAAGGAACGTTCACGTTCACCCGAAACGGGCGTTCACGTTCGGCCGAAACGGGGGTTCACGCGACGCCAAAATACGCATCATGCCCGGAGCAACTCGTGCCGTGGACGTACCCGCAGTCATCTCGACTCGAGGCGC
This sequence comes from uncultured Gammaproteobacteria bacterium, assembly GCA_963833195.1. Classification (GTDB taxonomy): domain Bacteria; phylum Pseudomonadota; class Gammaproteobacteria; order Granulosicoccales; family Granulosicoccaceae; genus Granulosicoccus. The sequence continues at coordinate 34,672 of CAWHXF010000016.1, forward strand.
GCGGTGGCGCACTTCGCCACCGCCTCACGCCGCTCGTTCGACGCTGTCCAGCGACGGGTTCTCCTGAAAGCGTATCCGGAACTCGGCTCCCTCACCCGGCCGGCCAGTCGCCGCGATGCTCCAACCGTGCCTGTCGCAGATCTTCCTGCACGCGCTGAGACCGATGCCGCTGCCTTCCACGCCACTCGAGGTCGCGCGCGAGAACGGTTCGAATATCTTCTCCCCGGCGGCGCCGTCGAAGCCCTGACCGTTGTCCCGCACGCGCAGCTCGACGACGCTGCCGTTCAGTTTCTCCGAGGTGATGCCGATGTGCAGCGGGCGCTCCATGGCGCGGTACTTGAGGGCGTTTGACAGCAAATTCTCGATCAGCTGGCGCAACAGCACGCCGTCCCCTTCGACGTGCCCCAGGGGTCTGTCGATACGGACGACGGCGCGGGCCTCTTCGAGCGAACCTTCGAAGTCCTGCAGCAGGTTGTCGATCGTGTTCTCGAGCGACTGCGATGTCGTCACGATCTCGGCGCTGTCGAGCCTGGCGTGGTCCAGCAGAACGTCGATCAGGCGTTGCAGCCGATCGGCCGAGAGACGGGCCTTGGCGAGCATGTCGAGGCCATCTGCCGGCAGGTGCCGGCCGTGATCCTCGTCGAGCATGTCCAGCAGCATCTCGACCTGCAGCAGCGGCGCCTTGAGATCGTGCGCCGTGTGAAGGGAGAAGTCTTCCAGCTGCTGCAGCCGTCTCTCGGCGTCACGCCGGCTTTCACGTTCGAGAACGAATCGTTCCCGAGTCTCGCGAAGGTCGCGATTGAAGGTCTCGAACATGTTGGACATCGGCCGTACGTCGTCGAGCACGATGAGGTAGGCCACCGAGGCAGGCGCTCTGCCCGGCAACGGCGTGACCCGGCATCCGAACCGTCTCGGCTCGCCCGACACATCGCGCAGACGCACGGTGATCTCGATGCCGCCGGCGGCCGACTTGAGATCGACCAGCAGCGCTGAGGAATGGCCGGCGGCGATCCGCTCGAGTGGGCTGCCGCGCAGGTCAGGCCCCAGCAGGCGTTCGAGCCTACGGCTGGTCGCGAGTACGGTCCCTTCCCGGTCGATGATCAGCGCAGCGGTCTCGAGCCGCTCGAACGCGACACGATAGACGTCGCCGTGCATCGGACTGTCCGCCACCACCGGCCGATTAGCCGTGGTACTCGCGTCCCGACCCACTCTCCGAGAGGTCGATGATCACGCGACAGCCCGCGTCGCCCCTGGAGATGGCCTCGACGATGTCCACGCGGGCGTAGCCCAGGTTGTCGGCCGCTATGCGGCCGAACACGTTGGAGGTCATCATGCACAGCGATTCGCGGCCGACCACGTACTTGCCGAACGGGCATCGATCGTTCACCAGAACGATCCGGTTCCCGTCGACGCTCTCCACCGAAAAACCGCCGTCGATGCGTCGCTTGAGATCGACCAGCGCCGCTGCCACCTGTCGAAGGTCGAGGGCCGCTCCGTCGCCGTTCCGGCGGTACTCGGCGTCCATCAGGGTGCCCATGCGGCCCCCGACGACGCTGATGAACCCTTCGGCTTCCTTCAGGCCCGCGGTGTCCTCGATGGTGCCGGCGAGCTCGCGGACGAGTTCGCACAGGAACTGCTCCCGATCCCGTTCGATCGGCAGTTCCTCGAACAGGGTGTCCAGTTCGTGCATCGACTCGCTCCGATGAGGTTCGACGTGTCCGGACAGGGAGCCGTCGTCGGGACCGCTCGCGCGGGACGCGCTCGATCGTCCCAAGCAACGCTCGTGCCGAGCCGACGGCGGCAACGGGTTGCAAACGCGTGCAACTCCTCGAGCACGCGACCGCAAGCTCGTCTCCTACGCTGCCCGCACCGGAGATGTCGTGGCGCCGCATGGAGCGCGCCCGGGTGCGGTTGACCAGCACCAACGCGATGGTGGCGGAGCTGGTCGGGGACTGGTGGAGGCCGGCCGGGGCCGGCCGGGGCCGTGGCCTTCCCGCTGCTGACGTGAACGCGACGTTCTCCCACGACTCCCGTCTCCGAACCCGTATTCCTGGCTAATGAAGCTCTTCTACGCTCCCGGTTCCTGCGCCCTGGCTCCGCACATCGTGCTCGAGTGGATCGGCGAGCCGTTCGAGGTGTAGCTGGCCGATCCCCGACGACGCCGCGCCTGCACGTGATGCTCGGGCACAACGATCGGCTCGAGGGCTTCCGGAGCCTTTGGCCGCTCGCGGTGCCCGGACAGCGGACCCGGGGCCCCCGCGGCACCGGGTCGGCGGACGACTCGCGCGACCCTATCCGGCCTCGGGTCCCACGTGCAGCACGCGCATCATCTCGTGGTCCTCGTGCGAGAGGATGTGGCAGTGCCAGACGTAACGCCCCGGCTTGTCGAAGGTCGCCCGAATGCGGGTGACCTGCCCCGGCAGCGCCGTCACCATGTCCTTGGGCGCGTTCTCGACGTATTCCGCCGGCGGCGGCACCATGGCGCCGAGCGCGATGTTCGCGAGGCGGAACCCGGTGCCGAGCGCGCCGTTGTGCTGCACCACCGGCTGTTCGATAACGTCCGCCGAGAACTCCTGCCGATCGATCACCTTGAGCTTGACGAGATGCAGGTGTACCGGATGCGCGTCCCCGGTCGCGTTGTAGATCTCCCATTCCTCGGTGGAGCCGAGCGCCGGATTCTCGGTCGTCGGGCTGTGCCAGGCGATGCTCCCCTGCATCTGACCGACGAGACCGGCACCGACGTACTGCGGCGTCTCGGGCCAGTTCACCGGGGCGCCGGCGAAGTCGGTCGCTGGTTCGGCCGTACCGAGCAGCGGCTGGAGCCGCCCGAACTCGTCCCTGCCCTCGAACAGCGCCACCTTGCGCACGCGGGTCGGCGGCGGCAGGACGAAGGGAAAGGCGATGCCCGCAGGACTCGGGTCGGGAACGGCGGTGTCGAGCGGCAGCACGACATCGAAGGCCATGACGCGATCGGTCTCGCCGAACACCTGAGGTCCCGGGATGTCGCCTCCGAACGGCGCGTCGCCCCCGATGTTCTTCATGACGACCCGGTTGCCGGGGGTGACGCCCTTGAAGTCGACGACGATGTCGTAGCGGGAGCCCGGTTCGATCAGGAGCGTGTCGAGCGCGGTCGGGCTCGACGCGAGACCCTGATCGCTGCCGACGACGGTGAAGTTCAGCTGCCGCACGGCGCCGCCGAAGTCTGTGGCACCGGGCGGGACCTCGACGAGCTGCATCGCGAGGAATCGGCTGTCGCAGCCGTTCAGGAGCCGCAACCGGTAGTTGCGCGGCTCCACGTGCATCTTCGGCCAGATCGCGCCGTTGACCACCATGTGGTCGCCGAAGAATTCGGCGAGCGCCGTCGGCCCGCCGCCGGGGAAGACGTTCGACGGCAGGATCGCGCCTCCGCCGGTGATGAAGTCGGCATAGGCCGGGTCACCGGGGAAGGCCGGGTAGAACAGCTCGCCGTCGTCCTTGAACATGCGGTCCTGGATGGCGAACGCCGCCTCGTACGGGTGCGCCGGAAGGCCCAGGGAATTGCCCGGCAGACCGGTGTCGTCGTCGTCGCGGATGACGAAGAAGCCCGCCAGGCCCGCGTAGACGTTGAGCCGGGTGAGACCGAGCGCATGATCGTGGTACCAGAGCATGCCGGCGTGTTGCTGGCTGCCGTCGTAGACGTACTTCTTCGCCACCCACTGCGGCCCGCGCGACGCGGCCCCCGTGGGCCCGAAGAAGAACTCGGGGTTGCCGTCGTACGGGGAATCGCTGTGGCTGCCGTGGACGTGCACGACGATCGGAGTGCCGTCCTTCTCGATGCTCACCCCTTCGAAGCCCGGCAGGCCGTAGGCCCAGTGCAGGCTGGTGTCGACGACGGAGCGGCCGGCGTAGTTGCCGTAGCCGAGCGCGGTGTTGTCCTTGCCGGTGATGAGGTACCCGGCCTTCTTGGGAAGCTTGTTCTTCCAGTGCACCTCCAGCGGCTCGTCGTGGCGTATCTGGAAGGTGCGACCCGGCCAGGACGGGCGCTTGTCGCCGTAGCCCCAGATGGTCGTCGGCACGGGCAGACCGCTGCGGCCCACGAGGCCGGTCATCTGCGCCGCCTGGCCCACGGTGACGTTGATCTTCGAGCGGCTCGTGTCGTAGATGAAGCCCGGATCGAGCGCGTTCGGCACGATCGATTCGAACTTCGGCTGCAGCGCCGGGTCGCTCAGCGCCGGACCCTGAGCCGCGGCGCCGGCAAGACGCGCGCCGAAGCGTCCGGGCAGGAAGTTGTCCGCTCCCGTCAGCGCCGCGACCGCGGCAGTGGTCTTCAAGAACGCTCGTCGAGTACCCATCGTCGTCACCTCTAGGAAGCAGCTCGGAGGAAAGGGAGTCGTCATCGCGAGCGGAACGACCATCGTTTCGAGAACGGAACCACGATGACGATCTCGACAGTGTCGCCTCCGGCGCGCTGCCTGTTTGTTCTCGATCAATTCTCGACGCGAAGATCGCTCATCGTGAAGGGAGCTCGCTCATCGAGCGCGGCGATCGCGAGGATCGCCGCGGTGCGGGACATGAACACGCCGATGACCGGGATCGACTCGGACAGCGCGAGCGCTAACACCGTGATGCAGGCGAAAGTCGGGTGCGCGGTGACCCAGGCGTCTATCGCCGCGAGGAGTCCGACCGTCCAGCTCAGCGGATCGGTCGCTCCGCCGGATACCCTGGACAGGGTCGGTGCCGACGCGGGTTCTTCGTACGCGGACGCGTCGCTCGCGGCCGCAGGTTCGGCGCGTGCGCCGGGGGCGTTCCGACTCTCGAGCGTGAAGCGATCGGGAATCGCGCCCGTCACGTCCTTGAACCGGCAGTCCCCGGTCGCGCCGTCGAACGTGCAGAACGGCGCGCCGTGGGCGGTACCCCGGGTGGACGACCAGACCGAGGCCCACCAGTCGCCGCCCCCGAGCTGCTCCCGGATGTTGCGTCTACCCAGTCCGGACACGAACGCGAACGAGCGTCCCGGGCCGACCTCCAGATGATCGTCGGCGTTTATCACGGCGCGACCCCGCAAATCGCTCATCAGGTGAGTTCGCGAGTAGGAGTGCTCGTGCCCGGTGGCGACGATCGCGCCACCGTCCAGGCACGCGTCGTAGACGCCTCAGCCCGTCGCGTCGAACCGTGGTCGGCAAGGTAGCTAGAGGAGGTGCCTTAGGTTCGGAACGCTCTGGGGGAACGATGAGGTTCGGGAAGGGGCGAGCTACCGATCACCGAAGAATCACACCCAGATCCGTGCTGACCGCAGAGCCCAAGCACGGTCGGGGTCCGGGACGGGGAGGGGGCGGACGGACCCGGTGAGGTCGAACCGTCGGATCACATCGATGAGGTGGATGGGGCCGGCGTACGATGGGCCGGACGCGGTCGCCTCGAAGGCGGTCGTGCGGCACCGCCGGGCATCGGGCCGTTCGCCCCCGTCCCGCGGTCGACGGTCGCTGCGCTTCGCGGACGACGGCGAGCCAACCCGAGGAGGGCGCGACCGGACGGGACCGGTTCCGCGGCGTACGGCGACGCCTTGTCGTCCGACGAGGTAGAGGATCCGGAATGTCCACATGACCCGTAGATGCACCCGCGATCCGGCGTCGCTTTCCGCGGTTGCCCGATCGGGTGGAAGGAACCTGAGCCCTGCGCATCGGAGCCGCGGTACACGTCCGAGTGGCCGCGAGGCGCGGCAACCCTGTCATCCCAGTACCCGTCGGAGGTCGTCGTCCGTGGGGTGGCATTCGCCGCAACGCGTTCCGGACGTGAAGCTCGAGGGCGTCGTCCGGAACTCGTGCCTCGCAGGGCATCGCATCCGCACCTTCCGCCGGGCACCCACGTACTCCGACAGGATCTCGTACCCGCGTCGGTCCGCGCTCGAGGCGAACTTTCTCCGCGCTGTCGCGGAGCACTGTCCCGCGCAGACCGTGCACCCGGTGCCCTTGTTGACGAAGGTTACGGGCAGCAGGTCGATCTCGTGCCCTTGGCTGCACACCGCTCTCGCCTTGGTGTTGTCGTTCACGTATCGCTCAGTCACGACGTAGCCTCGCTCCCGGGCCGTTCTGTGGAACTCGTGCGCCGCGGTTTCCTTCGTTCGGTTCAGGCACTTCACGCAGCCCTCGTTGCGAACGATCTGGCTCGGCAGCAGGGGCAGTTCATGACCCTTGGGGCACCTGACCTCTACCTTGGTGGTGCTATCGACGTAGGCGGTGACGAGCAGATATCCTCGCCCGGCCATGGCCTTGTCGAACTTCTCCCTGGCGGCGACCGGGCAGCGCCCCGAGCGTTTCTTGCAACCGAGTCGGCGACTCGTGAACCCGTTCGGAGTGATGCTTGTGACGTGTCCTGCCGGGCATCGCATGAGAACGGGGACGCGGCTTTTCACGTACGGGCCGATGACGGTGAATCTCGCCGTTGCCCACTGCCGGCGGCGCAGAAGCCATGCGGCGCCAGGCCGCTGCGTGCACGCGCAGCGAAGACGCCGCTTCATCGCCGGTGGCGAGTGTTGCAGTGAAGGAGATCGGACGGCCGGGCATGGAGGACCGACGGCTCGAGTACTACCGTCGCTGTCGCCGACGCGGGCGCGGGCTTGCAATATGTCGGTTCCCGGGCGCAGACCGTCGATCCGCCACGAGCGCCTCGACGTCGGTAACGGCGAGGCGCAAGGGTTCCGGCGCCGAGCGCGTGAGAAGGAAGAGTGCCCGACGTTCTTCACCCGAAGTTGGATCTTGGCGAACGGTCGCGTCGACCGCCGATCGAAAACAGTACACCTGTCGCGGGCAAACGTTGCACCGCCGCCAAGACGCGTCGGGACGACACGTAGGGTCGTTTCTCGCTCTTCAACCGACACCAATCGATCATCATGTTCAAGCGCACCCTCATCGCCGGCACGATCCTCTTCGCCGGCGTCGCCCTGGCGCAGGACCTGCCGGAACAGATCGGCACCGCCGTGGAAGCCGCCAACAGCTCGGGCGTCGTCGAGATGCTCGCTGCGGGCAGCGCGGTCACGGTGTTCGTTCCGACCAACGACGCCATCGCCGCCGCGCCGCAGGATGCGCTCGACTCGCTACTCGCCGACAGCGAGCAACTCGCCTCCGTCATTCGGGGCTACGCGATCGAGGGAGAAGTCATGTCCACCGACGTGGTCGCTATGGTCGCCGATGGCCCGGCCGAGGTCACGACACTCGGCGGAGGCACGTTGATGGTCATGGTCGACGGCGACAACGTCATGGTCGGTCCGTCCGAGGACAACATGGCCACCGTGACCGGGGTCGACCTGCAGGTCGGCAACGTCACGATCCACTCCATCGACACGGCCTTCCTGCCGGGCGACTGAGGGAAAGGGAGGGCGCGACCCGCGATCACCGCGACGGTGTCGCGGGGCGCGCCGCCCTTCACGATTCGGTGCGGCATGGCCCGCAAGCGAATCCAGCGCGGGTGGCAGTCTTGTACTCGACTGCACCGTGGCTGCGGTGAGCCGTCGGCGGTGCCGGCGATGATTCGGAACGCGTACTCGTCAGTCTGCTCGATGACCAGCGGTTCGCTCCCGGCACCGGCGACAGCCGTGCTCAGCACCGCACCCGTTCCGGAATCACCTCGCCGTCCTCCTTGACGAAACGGCCGAGCGCGTCCGCGTCGATCAGCTCGAGCACGGTTTCCGAGGGACGGCAGAGCCGTGCGCCGCGCTCGGTCACGACGATCGGCCGGTTGATCAGGATCGGGTGCGCGAGCATCGCGTCGATCAGCGCCTCGTCGTCGAGCGTCGGATCGTCGAGACCGAGCGCGTCGTGCGGGGTGCCCTTGTGGCGCAGCAGCTCGCGCGGCGACAGCCCCGTCAGGGCCAGTAGCTCGCGCAGGCGCTCCGCATCCGGCGGCGTGTCGAGGTAGCGCACCACGGTCGTGTCAACGTTGGCCTGACGAAGCATCGCGAGCGCGTTGCGCGAGGTGCCGCAGTCGGGGTTGTGGTAGATCGTGGCGTGCATTGCGGACGGTCCCGGACGGGTGAGTTCAGAGCGCTCGCTGATTCACGCGGGCCGACAGCGCCGCGGCGCTCTCGACGCGCTCGGAGTAGCGGTCGACGAGGTAGTCGCTGCGCCCGCGCACCAGGTAGGTGAACTTCACCAGCTCCTCCATCACGTCGACGATGCGCTCGTAGCGCGCGGAAGGCAGCATGCGTCCCGCCTCGTCGAACTCGGCGAAGGCCTTCGGGACGGAGGACTGGTTCGGGATCACCACCATGCGCATCCAGCGCCCGAGCACGCGCATCTGATTGACCGCGTTGAAGCTCTGCGAGCCGCCGGAAACCTCCAGCACGGCGAGCTCGCGCAGCTCGGCGACCTTGGGATGATCTGGCTCGACACTGTCGACGAGCGGCAGCCCGCGCGGGTCGTAGAGCGTCGCCTCGCAGCCGAGGTGCTCGAGCAGCCGCGCGCACTCCTCGGCCACCAGGCGCGAGTAGGAGCGCGCGCGCAAGGATCCGTAGAGCAGCAGGATGCGCGGCGGGTGACCGGCATCGTCGCGGTCGACGAGTCGCGCCGCGTCTATCGGCTCCAGTGCGTCGCGCACGAGGTGCTCGGGCAGATCGTCGCTCGGAGGTGGATCGTCGCTAACGGGCAGGCCATCGATCACGTGTGTCGACCCTTCATCGCGGCGCCGCGCGCGGCTTGTTCACCGGCCTCGCTGGCCGGTCGGCGCGCGTTCGACCAGGCGACTAGCGACAGCATCACCGGCACCTCCACGAGCACGCCGACGACGGTCGCGAGCGCCGCGCCGCTCCCGAGCCCGTAGAGCCCGATCGCGACGGCCACGGCGAGCTCGAAGAAGTTCGACGTGCCGATCAGCGGACTGGTTCGAGGTCCACCAGGAACTCAAGCGAAAGGGCGTGACGCTGCAGCGGCTGTGGTCCGAGCACGTCGAGCGGGTCGGCGACCGTGCGCACCGCTACACCCAGTTCTCGCAGCACTACCGCGCCTGGCGGGCGCGTCAGAAGCGCAGCATGCGACAGCATCACCGCGCCGGCGAGAAGCTGTTCATCGACCACTGCGGGCCCACGGTGCCGGTGATCGATCGGAACACCGGCGAGGTGCGCACCGCGCAGGTGTTCGTCGCCGTGCTCGGTGCGTCGAGCTACACGTACGCCGAGGCGACGTGGACGCAAGGGCTGGAGGACTGGATCGGATCGAACCGACGGATGCTCGAGTTCTATGGCGGCGTGCCGCAGCTCTTGATCCCCGACAACCTTCGCTCGGCGTCGACGAAGGCCGACCGCTACGAACCGATCGTCAACGCAACCTACCTCGAGCTTGCGGCGCACTACGGCACCGCGGTGTTGCCGGCGCGTCCGCGCAAGCCGCGCGACAAGGCCAAGGCCGAGGCCGGCGTGCTGCTCGTCGAGCGCTGGATCCTGGCGGCGTTGCGACACGAGGAGTTCTTCACGCTCGCCGAGCTGAACGCGGCGATCGCGAAGCTTCTGCCAGCACTCAACAACCGCTCGTTCCAGGGCCGCACCGAGTCGCGGCGGGATCTGTTCGAGGCGCTCGATCGGCCGGCACTGCGGGCGCTGCCCGACACGCCGTACCAGTACGCGGTATGGCGCCGCGCGAAGGTCGGCATCGACTACCACGTGCAGTACGACGGCTGCTTCTTCAGCGTCCCGCACCGGCTCGTCGGCGAGTACGTGGATCTGCGCATCGGCGCCGGCGTCGTCGAGGCCATGCACGGTGGGCGGCGCGTCGCTGCCCACGTGCGCGTCGCGGGCGGGCGCTTCCACACGACGCCGGAACACATGCCGGCGGCACACCGTGCGCACGCACAGTGGTCGCCGAGCCGGCTGCTCGGCTGGGGCGCGGACATCGGCGTGGCGACCGCGCAGATCGTGCGCCACCAGCTCGAGGACCGGCCGCATCCGGAGCACGGGTACCGATCGTGTCTGGGGCTGCTCGCGTTGTCGAAGCAGTACGGCAAGCCGCGGCTCGAGCGCGGCTGCCAGCGCGCGTTGGCCGCGGGTTCGATGAGCACGGCGAGCGTGCGGTCGATCCTGAAGCAGGGACTCGACAAGCTCGACGAGGACACCGGCGGCGAAGTGCAGCACGAGCTGCCGCTGCACGAGAACGTGCGCGGCGCGGAGTACTACGGCTGATGGCAGTTCGACCAAAGACATCGCTCGACAACGGGGCGGCAGGCATGTCGAGCTCGACCGACAACGCAACTCCAGCCCCAACCACAACCACAACCTCCGCCACGACAGGTACCGACGACATGCTCCTTCAACAGACACGCGAACAACTGCGCACGCTGAAGTTGACCGGCTTGCTCGACGCGCTCGACCAGCAGCTCGAGCAGCCCGAGACCCACGACCTCGGCTTCGAGCAGCGTCTCGGCCTGCTCGTCGAGCGCGAGTTGCTGCACCGCGACAACCGTCGCCTGTCACGGCTGATCCGCGAGGCGAAGCTGCGCGTGGTGGCGTGCGTGGAGGACATCGACTACGCGCACCCGCGCGGGCTGCAGAAGCCGAAGATGGCCTCGCTCGCCCAGCTCGGCTGGGTGCGCTCGGGGCTGAACCTGTGCATCACGGGACGCACCGGCTGCGGCAAGACCTGACTCGCCTGCGCGCTCGGCAACCAGGCCTGTCGGGCGGGCCTGTCGACACGCTACGTGCGGCTGCCGCGGCTGTTGGAGGAGCTGCGGGTGAGCCACGGCGACGGCAGCTATGCGCGGCTGATGGCGCGGCTGCAGAAGACCGACCTGCTGATCCTCGACGACTGGGGGATGCAGCCGCTCGGGGCTGCCCAACGGCAGGATCTGATGGAGGTGATCGAGGACCGGCACGGGCGGCACTCGACGCTGATCGCGAGCCACGCACGGGGCGGCGATCTCGAACGGCACTCTCGCGCGCCGCGCGAGTGCCCACGCCAGGAAGAACACGCCGTAGGACTGCACCAGCAGCGGCACCGCGATCAGCGCGATCACGAGCGGCTGGCCGAGCACGACCTCGCCCTGGAACCCGAACAGCAGCACCACCGTCGCGAGCAGCGCGAGCACCGAGACGGGCTTGACCCGCTCCCGGAAGCGCTCGAGCGCCGCCGACCCGCCGTGCGACAGGAGCAGCCGGCGCGTGACGACGCCCGCCGCGAGCGGCACGACGACGTAGAGCAGCACCGACAGCAGCAGCGTGTCCCAGGGAATCGGGATGTCGCTGATGCCGAGCAGCAGCGCAACGATCGGCGCGTAGGCGAACACCATGATCACGTCGTTCACGCCCACCTGCACGAGCGTGTAGCCGGCATCCCCGCGCACGAGGTTCGACCACACGAACACCATCGCCGTGCACGGCGCGGCGCCGAGCAGGATCAGGCCCGCGAGATAGGCATCCGCATCGGCCGCCGGGATCAGCGGCGCGAACAGCACTTTCAGGAACAGCGCCCCGACGAGGGCCATCGTGAACGGCTTGATCAGCCAGTTCACCGTGAGCGTGATCGCGATGCCGCGCGGCTGCTCGCGCACGCGGCCGAGGGCGGCGAGGTCGATGCCGATCATCATCGGGTAGACCATCGCCCAGATCAGCACGCCGATGACCAGGTTGATGCCGGCGATCTCGAGCGCGGCGAGCGACTCGAACAGCGCCGGCGCGAAGCGTCCCGCGAGGATACCGGCGCCGATCGCCGCGGCGACCCAGACCGAGAGCCAACGCTCGAAGGTGCCGAGCCCGCTCGCCGCGGGATCGGTCGGCAACGCGTTCGCGTGACCCGTGCTCATGCTCGGCCGCCGCTCACGCGCTGACGGCCTCGGTGGCCCCGGCGGTCTCGACGCCACCGATCGCGTCGACCTCGCGCTGCAGCGACATCCGGTCCAGCGACTCGAGCGGCAACGCGGCGAAGGTGGCGAAGCGACGCTCGAGGGCGCCGAACGCCGTGCGCAGCGCGAGCCCGAAGCCGGCTTCCGCGTCGCGGGCGACCAGCGGATCGGGTACGCCCCAATGCGCCGTCACCGGTCCACCGGGCCAGCGCGCGCATTCCTCCGCAGCGGCGCGGTCGCAGACGGTGAACACGAAGTCCATGCGGGGAGCACCGTCACCGAGGAACTCGTCCACGGACTTGGAACGCAGGGGCGCGACGTCGTGACCGCTCGCCTCCAGGAGCGCGAGGACCGCCGGATGGGGCCCGTCCGCCGGCAGGGTGCCGGCCGAGAAGGCACGAAACCGCTCGGCGTACCGGTGACGGACGATGGACTCGGCCATCTGCGAGCGCGCGGCGTTGCGCGTGCAGACGAACAGGACGTTGAAGGGCCTGGCCACGGCGGGCTCTCCGGTAGCGAGGCGGCAACGGCGGCGGTAACCGTCGGAATCGAGCAGAGCGCGGGACGGCCCCGGCAGCAGTCCTCGACGAGGTAGCGCGCCAGCGCATCGAGCCGCTCGATCTCGGCGCGGTAGCGCAGCGACTTGCCGCGGCGCACGTGCGAGACGAGCCCCGCCCGGGACAGGACCGCGAGCTGCGCGGACGCGAGGCTCGGCGAAAGCGCGAGGGAGGCGGCGAGCTCGGACGGCGTCACGCGTCCGGGCAGGCGGCGCACCAGCAGGCGGAACAGGGCCAGGCGACCTTCGTGGGCGAGGGCGGCGAGCGCGGACGCGGCGTCGGCGGGTTCCATGAAATCAGTTTAATACAACATTCCTTTGATTGTTGTGGGGAAGGCGAGGTCGGTCACGACGTCGTAGACCGGCGCCAGCCGGTCGTAGTTGGCCTCGACCGCGTCGAGCCTCACCGCGAGGCCCCCCGCCCCGACGGGTCCTTGAACGCGAGCAGCCGCAGCGCGTTGAACACGACCACGAGCGTCGAGCCCTCGTGCAGCGCGACCGCCGGGCCGATCCCGAGTCCGAAGATCGTCGCCGGCACCAGCAGCACCACGACCCCGAGACTGAACCAGAGGTTCTGGCGGATGATCCCGGAGGTCTTCCGGCTCAGCCCCACCGCGAAGGGCAGCGTCTCGAGATCGTCCGCCATCAGCGCGACGTCGGCGGTCTCGAGCGCCACGTCCGAGCCCGCGGCACCCATCGCGATGCCGACCGTCGCGTGCGCCATCGCGGGGGCGTCGTTGACGCCGTCGCCGACCATCGCGACGCGCCCTTCGGCGGCGAGTCGCCGGATCGTCTCGACCTTGTCGTCGGGCATCAGGTCGCCGCGCGCGGAATCCAGCCCGACCTCGCGGGCGACCGCGTCCGCGACGCGCCCGTTGTCCCCGGAGATCATCGTCATGCGCCGGATTCCGAGCTCGCGCAGCTGCGCGATCACCCCCCGAGCGGCGGCGCGTGGCGCGTCCATCGTGCCGATGACCCCGAGGTAGCGCTCTCCCCGGCGCACGATCATCGTCGTGCGACCCTCGCTCTCGAGGCGCTCGACCGCGGTCCGGACCGCCGGCGGGATGTCCGGGCCCTGGATTTCGGCGAACAGGTCGTCCTTGCCGATGTGCACCGTCTCGCCGGCGAGCGTCGCGCGCACGCCGCGCCCGGTGAGGCTCGACAGCCCCGACGCCGCTTCCGTGACCGGCGCGCCGAGTCGCTCCTCGCCCCCCGTCACCACGGCCGCTGCCAGCGGGTGATCGGAGAGGCGCTCGACCGCGACCGCGACGCGGAGCAGCTCCTCCTCGTCGACGCCCTCGGCCGGCACCGCGTCGACGAGCCGTGGCCGTCCTTCCGTCAGCGTGCCGGTCTTGTCGAACGCGATCGCGTCCACCCGGCCGAGGTTCTCGAGCGGCGCGCCGCCCTTGACGAGCACGCCGCCGCGCGCGGCGCGAGCCACCCCGGACAGCACCGCGCTCGGCGTGGCGATGGCGAGCGCGCACGGACTCGCCGCGACCAGCACCGCCATCGCGCGGTAGAAGGTCTCGGAGAACGGCTCGTCGACGACGAGCCCCGCGAACAGCAGCAGCACGACGAGCCCGAGCACGGCCGGCACGAACACCTTCTCGAAGCGGTCGGTGAGTCGCTGGGTCGGGGACTGGTTCGTCTCCGCCTCGTTCACCATCGTCACGACGCGCGCGAGCGTCGAGTCGGCGGCGACCTTCGTGACCCGGACATCCAGGGCGCCTGCGCCGTTGATCGTGCCCGCGAACACCCGCGACTCGGCGCCGACGTCGTCAGGTCGAGCGGTGGCCGCATCGACATCCGCGACCGGCGCCTTGTCCACCGGCACGCTCTCGCCGGTGATCGGCGCCTGGTCGACGCTGCTCGTGCCCGCGACGACGAAGCCGTCGGCGGGCAGCCGCTCGTTCGGGCGCACGACCACGGTGTCGCCCACCGCCAACGACTCGACCGGCACCTCCTCGGTGGTCTCCCCGCGGCGCACCGTCGCGCTCTTCGGCGCGAGCTCGCCGAGTGCCTCGATGGCGCGCTTCGCGCGGCCCATCGCGTAGCCCTCGAGCGCGTGACCGACGCTGAACAGCAGCAGCAGCAACGCGCCTTCGGCCCACTCGCCGAGCGCCGCGGCACCGGCGGCGGCCACGAGCATCAGGAAGTCGATCTCGAAGCGCCCGCCGCGCAACGCCTCGATCGCCTCCTTGACCGCGAACCAGCCGCCGAAGCCGTACGCGCCGACGAGCAGCGCGAGCGGTACCGCGTCGGGCAGCTCGACGAGCTTCGGCAGCCCCCAGCCCGCGAGCAGCAGCACGCCGCACAGCGCGGAGAAGATCAGCTCGGTGCGCTCGCCGAAGATGCCGCCGTGCGCGTGATCGTGTCCGGCCCCGGCGCCGTGCGCGTGCTCCCGGTCGTCACCGTGCGCGTGTTCGTCGAGATCGGCATGCGTCGCGGGTCGGCGCGCGCTCGCCGTCGATCGCGGCGCGCAGCGTCGCCTCGTCCGTCAGCTCGCGATCGAACTCGATGCGCAGCGGTCCGCCCGCGTTCGCGGACGCATCCAGCACGCCGGGCTCGGTGCGCAGCCGCTCGACGAGCGCACGCGCGGAGCGCTGGTTCGACCGGCCGACGAGCGGCCACAGCAGGTGCCCGTAGCGCTCGCCGATCGTCGCGCCCGCCGACCTGGCCAAGCGCTCGATGCGCGCGAGCGCGAGCGTGCCCGAGTCGTAGTGGATGCACAGCTGCGCGGGCGAGGTCCCGTCGCCCTCGACGACGTGCACGCGCTCGATGCCGGGGCGCGCGATGAGGCGCTCGGCGACGCGCTGCACGCAGGCGTCGCGCGCGTCGGGCACGTCCGGCAGCAGCAGGGGCAGGTCGATCCTGACGGTGCGCGAGGCGCTGCTCAAGTCCCGCGCGCCTCGACCTGCGTGCGCACCATCTCGAGCAGCGGCTCGGCGCCGAAGTCCATCAGCGGACGACCGTCGACGAAGAACGTCGGCGTCTGCGCGACCCCGATCGTCTCGACGTCCGCGCGCTCCTGCGCGAGCCGGGCGAGCACCTCCGGAGCGTTCGCGTCCTCGCGTGCCCGCTCGAGATCGAGTCCCGTGGCCGCGGCGGCCTCCCAGGCCGCCTCGATGCGCGGC
Source organism: uncultured Gammaproteobacteria bacterium (assembly GCA_963833195.1). Lineage (GTDB taxonomy): Bacteria > Pseudomonadota > Gammaproteobacteria > Granulosicoccales > Granulosicoccaceae > Granulosicoccus. Next base: position 50,161 of record CAWHXF010000016.1, read on the forward strand.
TGACCGTGGTTCGCCCACACCGGCTGCGCCTCGAGCAGCGCCTCGAGCACGGGCTCGAAGAGGTCCTGGCGACGCGCCGCCTCGAGGATGCCCAGGGCTTCGGCGGAGCCATCGTGGAACGCGGCGTAGCGCAGGACCACGCGCACGTCCTCGGGGTAGCGCTCGAGAATCTCCTCGACCACGGGGTGGAAGGCCCGGCAGGCCTCGCACGCCGGGTCGAAGAACTCGACGACGGTGACGGGAGCCTCCTGCCGGCCCGAGGATCGGCGCGCCGAAGCGCACGAGCGGCGAGCCCGCGGGCAGGCCGGCACCGGCCGGTGCCGGGGGCTCGGGACGCAGCAGCAGCGCGCCGGCGGTGAAGGCGAGCGCCGCGACGGCGAGGGTCGAGAGGACGAGGGTTCTTCGGTTCATGGGGAACGACGTCCGGGAAGAGGCAACAGGAGAGCGATCACGAGCGCGAAGCTCGCGAGCGACAGCAGCGGCAACGGCACGCCGCCGAGGATCGTCATGGCCGATCCGCCGCACGACGGCCCGTCGGCCGCGCACGGCACGATCGCCGTCGGCGCGACGCCGTAGTAGACGAGCGTGTGCCAGGCCGCGACGGCCGCGCCCACCACCGCCAACGGCAGCGCGTAGCGGCGCACCGACGCGTCCCCGCGCAGGCAGGCGAGCCCGAGCACCAGCGCGAGCGGGAACATCGCGATGCGCTGGTACCAGCACAACGTGCAGGGGGTCTGACCGAGCACCTCGCCGATGAACAGCGCCCCGAGCGTCGCGCCGAGCGCGACGAGCCACGCGGCGAACAGCAGCGCGAACGCGCGGCGCTCGCCGATGTCGGCGCTTCTCGCCCGCGCGCCGCCGGTCGATACGGTGCTCATGAGCTCGTGGCCTCGGCCACGCGCGCGGCGGGCGTGACGGGGCGGGGCGAGCGCATCGGTCGCGTCGTCCGTGCGCCCGCGCAGCAGCCGCAGCGCGTTGGCCACGACCAGCAGCGTCGCGCCGACGTCCGCCGCGATCGCGCCCCACAACGAGGCCACGCCGAACGCGGTCAGCAACACGAACAGCGCCTTCAACCCCAGCGAGAAGCCGATGTTCCAGCGGATGACGCTCAGGGTCCGGCGGGCGTGGCGCACGAGCCACGGCAGGCGCTCGATCTCGTCGCTCATCAGCGCGACGTCGGCGGTCTCGATGGCCGCGTCCGAACCGATCGCCCCCATCGCGATGCCGAAGCTCGCCCGGGCCATGGCCGGCGCGTCGTTCACGCCGTCGCCGATCATGGCGACCGTGGCGTGCCGCGCGCCGAGCGCCTCGACTTCGGCGACCTTGTCCGCCGGCAGCAGCCCCGCGCGCACCGTGTCGATGCCGACCTCGCGCGCGACGGCGTGCGCGGACGCCGCGTTGTCGCCGGTGAGCATGACGATCTCGCGCACCCCGAGCGCGTGCAGCTCGGCGATCGCGCGCCGCGCCCCGGGCCGCACGGTGTCGGTGAGCCCCAGCAGCCCGCGGACCCGATCCCCTTCGGCGACCGCGACCACGGTGCGCCCGTCCGCCTCGAGCGCGGCGACCCGCTCCGCGATCTCGCCGCGCTCGGGCGAGACCCTGCTCGCCCTCGCTCACGTGGCGCCACGAGCCGACGCGCAGGACGCGCGCGCCGATCCGGCCGGACAGGCCCTTGCCGGCCACCGTCACGACGTCGTCCGCCGGCGCTTGCCCGACCCCGCGCTCGGCCGCGGCGGCAACGATCGCCGCGGCGATCGGGTGGGAGCTTCGACGCTCGAGCGCCGCGGCCTCGTCCTAGCAGCGTGGTCTCGTCGGGCGCGTCGAGCGGCACGACGTCGGCGAGCGTCGGCTTGCCGAAGGTCAGCGTGCCGGTCTTGTCGAGCGCCAGCGCGTCGAGCCTCGCGGGCAGCTCCACGTACTGGCCGCCCTTGATCAGCACCCCGGCGCGCGCGGCCGCGGCGAGCGACGCGACCACCGACACCGGCGTCGAGATCACGAGCGCGCACGGGCAGGCGATCACGAGCAGCACCAGCGCGTTGTAGACCCACGGCTCCCACGCCGCGCCGAACACCAGCGGCGGTACCAACAGCACCGCGAGCGCGAGCACCATGACGGCCGGCGTGTAACGGCGCGCGAAGCGATCGACCCAGCGCTCGACCGGTGCACGTCGCTCGTGCGCGTCGCCGATCGTGCGGATGATGCGCGCGAGCACGGTGTCGTCGGCCGCGCGCTCGGCGACCACGGTCAGCGTGCCCTCGCCGTTGACGGTGCCGGCGAACACCGCGTCGCCCGGCCCGACGGCCACCGGCACGCTCTCGCCGGTGATCGAGGCCTGGTCGACCGAGCCCGCGCCGTCGACGACGCTGCCGTCGAGCGCGACGCGGTCGCCGGCGCGCACGACGAAGCGCGTGCCGGGTGCGACGTCGACAGGGGCCGCGTCGGCCTCGGTGCCGTCGGCGCGCACGACGCGCACCGTCGGCGGCGACAGGTCCAGCAGGGCCTCGACGGCGCGGCGCGCGCGGCCGACGCTCCAGCGCTCGAGCAGCAGCGACAGCGCGAACAGGAAGGCGACCGTGGCGGCCTCGAACCACTCGCCGATCGCGATCGCGCCGAGCACCGCGACGACCATCAGCAGGTTCATGTCCGGGCGCAGCGTGCGCAGCGCGTACGCGGCCTTCGGCAGGACGTAGCGCACGCCGGCAAGGACCGCGCCGAGCCAGGCGAGCCGAGCCGCGAACGGTGCCGTCAGGCCGGTGCGCTCGGCGATGACGGCGCTCCAGCCCGACGCACCGTCCGGCCCCGCCACCTGCAGCGCGATGCCGGCGAGCAGCAGGACGCCGCTGGCGAGCGTCGCGTACAGCGGACCCCGATCGGGCGGCGCCGATGCGGTACCGCCCGCGGCGGGCGCGGCGCTCATGCCGGTCGCGGCGACGGCCTCGACGATCGCCTCGTCGGACGCCCGCGCGGCGGAGACGCGCACGCTCATGCGACCGTTCAACGCGTCGAAGGCGAGCCCCTCGTCGCCGCCGACGAGCGGCCCGACCGCGCGCCGCAGGATGCGGACCTCCTCGATGCAGTCGAGCCCGCGCACGTCGAAGCGGCGCCCGGCACCGGACGGGGCCGGCCCGCCCGTCGCGTTCGGTGGCTCCTCGCCGCCGCCGGCGCAGCACGAACCGCAGCCATCCGCCACGGGGATCCGGTTCCTCTCGTTCTCGTTCTCCATCGCGCGCGCCCCGTTGACCATCGACAAGGCGAACCCTAAGGTCTCCAGCAACTAGAGCTTCAAGGGCGGCTGGGACCTGTTCCATGACCTACACGATCGGCCAGCTCGGACGACTCACCGGCACCAAGGCACCGACGATCCGGTACTACGAGGGCATCGGGCTCGTGTCGCCCGTCGGCCGCAGCGAGGGGGGCCAGCGTCGCTACGACGAAGGCTCGCGACGCCGGCTCGGGTTCGTGCGCCACGCGCGCGACATGGGCTTCACGCTCGACGCGATCCGCCAGCTGCTGGCGCTGGCCGACCGGCCCGCCGCGTCGTGCGAGCCGGTGGACGGGGTCGTGCGCGCGCAGCTCGGCGAGGTGAACCGGCGGCTGGCGAACCTGTCGGCGGTGCGCGCGGAGCTGGAGCGGATGCTGGCCGAATGCGACGGCGGCACCGTGGGGGAGTGCCGGATCCTGGAGGTGCTGGGCGATCATTCGTTGTGCCTGACGTCGGACCACGCGGATCCCGACACGCGGTAGGTGCAGCACGGCGCGGTCGGCCGTGGTGAGGCTCGATTGCCCGCGCGCCGCTCGCGGCGGGCACCGCCGCAGTGCTACCTTGGCCGCACCCCGGACCACGACAACCTCGCCATGAACGACGTCCTCGAGTTCTGGTTCGAGACCCTGGAGCCCGCGCAGTGGTACCGGAAGTCCGACGAGCTCGACGCCCGGATCAAGGAGCGCTTCGAGTCGACCTGGCACGCGATCGTCGCCGGCGAGAAGGCGTCGTGGCGCGACGTGCCGGACGGGCGCCTGGCCGAGGTCATCGTGCTGGACCAGTTCTCGCGCAACATGTTTCGCGGCTCGCCGCTGGCCTTCGCGGCCGACCCGCTGGCGCTGGCGCTCGCACAGGAGGCGATCCGCGGCGGTCACGACGCGGCCCTCGACGATGTCCGACGCGCCTTTCTCTACATGCCCTTCATGCACAGCGAGTCGGCGCTGATCCACGAACAGGCCATGGAGCTGTTCGCGGACCTGCCGAACCTCGACTTCGAGATCAGGCACAAGGCGCAGATCGATCGCTTCGGGCGCTACCCGCACCGCAACGCCGTGCTGGGCCGCACCTCCACGCCGGAGGAGCTCGAGTGGCTGGAGCACAACTCGGGCTTCTGAGCTCCCCGGCGTAGACGGCCGCCAACGAGGCATCCGCACTCATGCACACAGGCCTCACGAACGCCCAGCGAGCCGCCTACGAGACCGAGGGCTACGTCGCGCCCGTCCGCGTGCTGAGCGAGGCGGAGGCGGCCGACTGCCTGCAGGCGCTGCAGGAGGCCGAAGCCCGATGGCCGGACGCGTTGGCGGGACCAGGCAGGAACAACGCGCACTACGTGCTGCCGCTACTCGACGCGCTCGCGCACCATCCGCCGGTGCTCGACGCCGTGGAGTCGATCATCGGCGAGGACATCCTGGTGGCCGGCACCACCCTGTTCATCAAGGAGCCGGAGCACGCGGGGTTCATCAGCTGGCACCAGGACGCCCGCTACATCGGGCTGGAGCCGCACGACTGGGTCACCGCCTGGATCGCGCTGTCCGAGGTCGACGAGCAGAACGGCTGCATGCGCATGCTGCCCGGCAGCCACCGTGGGCCGCTGCTCCAGCACGTCGACACCTACGGCGAGGACAACCTGCTGACGCGCGGGCAGACGGTCCTGGGCGTCGACGAGGCCGCCGCCGTGCCCGTCGTGCTGCGACCCGGCGAGCTCTCGCTGCACCACCCTAGGATCGTCCACGGCTCCGGCCCCAACGTGTCCGCACGGCGTCGCGTCGGCTTCGCCATCCAGAGCTACATCGGCGCGAACGTCGAGCAGGTCATCGGCAGGATCGATGTGCAGCAGGCGCGTGGCGGCGATCCGTACGGGCACCACGAGCACCGGGCGCGGGTCCGATGCGCTATGGATAACGACGACATCGCGTTCCGGGACGCCGCGAACGAGCGGCTGGCCGCCATCTTCTACGAGGGGGCGAAGCGGCGCGGGCGGTTCTGACGCCGCGTCGGACGGGGAAGCGAGACGCGCCGGACTTGCAGCTCCGACCCCCCAAACCCTTCCTTCAGCCGATCCTCAGCAGCGGCTCAGGTCCCCTTCGGATCCCCCGGCGCCGCACTCATCGTCGTGCTGCTGCTGTGCCGGCCGTCGCTGGCGTCGTGGGTGCCGCTAGAGGTGCTGGTCGGCGCGGGCTTCGTTCTCGTGACCGTCGCGGCGCTGGGCAAGCTCTGGTGCTCGGTCTACCTGTGCGGTCGCAAGACGCGCAAGGTGGTCGATGTCGGGCCGTTCTCGATCGTGCGTGACCCGCCGTACCTCTTGAGCCTGGCGGGGGCCGTAGGCGCAGGGCTCGCGAGTGGCTCGCTAGTCGTGCTCGCGCTGCTGATCGCCTTCTTCGCGCTCGTCTACCCGCACGTGATCGCCGACGAGGAGCGCAACCTCGAACGCGAGCTCGGCGAGGCGTACCCCGCCTACAAGGCGCGGGTGCCAAGGCTCGTTCCCGACATTGCGCTCTGGCGCCGGCCGGACACCTGGGCCGTGGATGCGCGCGGCCTGCACGCGGCCTTCGCCGACGTGGTGTGGTTCTTCGTCGCGTTCGCGGCCGTCTACGCGTTGCCGGTCCTGAAGGCGGCTGTAGGCTGGCCGACGCTTGCGGGGCTGGGCTGAGTGATTCGGGCGGGCATCCCGTCGAGGGGAGGGCGTGAGGTGTCGACCACCGGTTCAGCCGCTCGGTCCGGCGCCTTCCGCACGGACATCGTTAGCCGATGCGACGGCACGTCGAGCTCGGCCCGCACGACGTGCCCGAGCTGCGCGGCGCACGCGCGCGCCAATGCAAGCCCGAGACCGCTGTGATCCGCTGCGGTGCGCGACTTGTCCTTGCGCCACAAGCGCTCGAACATGCTCGCGGTATCGGCGGGCTCCAGCGCGGACGCGACGTTCGATACGCGCAAGGTGGGCGCGCCCGCGGCGTCGAGCCCTAGCCGGACCTCCACGGTCGAGTCCGCATCGGCGTGCGCGAACGCGTTGCCGACCAGGTTGGCGACGACCGTGGTCCACAGCGAGCCGCCCGTGACGATCACGGGTTCGGTCGGCAGCGACACGCACACGTCGAGGCCCCGCGCGCGGCCCTCCTCGGCATGCTCGCGCACCTCCGCGTCGACGAGCGCGGCGAGCTCGACGGGCGCGGCGTCCATCGCGGCGCCCGCTTCGCTGCGCGCGAGCGCCAGCAGCTGCTCGACGGTGCGCTGCATGCGGGCGGTGGACGCCTCGAGGTCGGGCACGAGCGTGTCGCGCAGCGCGGCGTCGTGCGGGAACGCGCGACTCACCTCCAGCAGGGTACGCATCTCGGCGATCGGCGTGCGCAGCTCGTGGGCGACGTCGCCCGAGAAGCGTCGCTCGCGCTCGAAGGCCTCGTGCAAGCGCACCAGCAGCGCGTTGAAGCGGGTGACCAGCGCACCGATCTCGGCGCTGGGCGCGACGACCTCGATGCGCGAGTCGAGCTGGTCCTCGTCGACCTCCGCGAGCTGCCGGCTGACGTCCTCGAGCGGCGCGAGCGTGCGTCGGATGCCGCTGCGCGCGAGCAGCACGATCCCCAGCGTGACCGCGAGTCCGATGCCCAGCAGGCCGAGCCGGATGCTGCGCACCAGAGAGTCGTGCGGACCGCTGCCCACGGCGACTTCCAGCGTGACCGGCGAGCGCGGCGTGCCGTCGAGGTAGTACGCCGCGGGGGACGTCTCCGCCGGCGCGTCCGGCAACAACACCGCGCCCTCCATGTCGTCGTCGCCCATGTCCAAGGCGGGCAGGAACTCGATCCGTACCCTCCGGCCCGCGCGGCCGTCGGGCAGCGTCACGTCGCCGAAGCGGTGCTCCTGCTCGATGTTCGGGCCCCGCAGGGCGATGGCCTCACCCATCGAGGGCGAGCGCTCGATCGGCGTGCCGTCGGCGGCCAGCAGCGCGAAGTAGTCGGGATCGTCCGCGCGTACATACCCCGGCATGGCGATGTGGAAGTCCTCGACTTCGATCGTTCTCCCTTCCCCCTCGGTCAGTTCCTCCTCCGTCAGCGCCATGAGTGCCTCTGCGCGCGCCATCAGCAGCGCGTCGAAGTCGCGGTCCAGCCGTTCGCCGATGACGAGATCGAGCACGACGCCGCCGGTCAGCAGCGTGAACAGGATGCCGGGCACGACGGCGCGGGTGAGGCTCTCGGCGATCGTGCGCATGTCGGGAAGGCTCGTCGTTCTCCAGCGAACGCTCAGCGGGCTTTCAGGGAAAGCACAGCGGCGAGGACGTTAATGGTCGCATGCCGCAGACTCCCCTCACGTTCGACCTTTCCGCAAACAGGCGGCGGGCCTTCGTACCGCGACGCGGCCGGCGACCGGTGGCGGGTCCGGCCGCCTTGCTCTGCGCGGCGGCGCTGGCGGCCGGGGCTTCGGCGGGCGAAGCACCCGCGGGAGTGCCCGGCGTCGACGGGGCCAGCGTGCCGGTGGCCACCACGGGCGGCGCGGCCGCCGCCGACGGCGACGGCGACGACGAGGATTGCGCCTCGTTCGCGCCGGCGAGCGAGGACGACCCGGACGATCCTGCCGCCGGACTGACGATCCGACGGATCCGCGTGCGCGCCGGTGACCTGTTCGATCGGGCCCGGCCCGGCGAGCGCTTCTTCGTGAACACCGCGGCGAACGCGCTGCACATCGCCACGCGCGAATCGACGATCCGCCACGCGCTGCCGTTCGTGCCGGGGGACGTGCTGGGCGGCGGGGATCTGGCCGAGGCCGAGCGCATCCTGCGCTCCAAGCGCTACCTGCGCTCCGCCGAAGTCGTGCCGACCCGGCGCTGCGGCGCCGAGGTCGACCTCGAGGTCCGCACGGTCGACAACTGGACGCTGACCCCGTCGGTCTCGTTCAGCTCGGCGGGCGGCGTCGAGCGTTACGCGATCGAGGTGCAGGACCTGAACGTGCTCGGGCTCGGCAAGGAGCTCGCGTTCCGTCAGGCGGAGTCGGGCGTCGACCGCGAGACGAGCTTCCTGTACGCGGACGACAACGTGCTCGGCGGCCGACACCGGTTGCGGCTCGAGCTCGGCGACACCGAGGACGGCGAGCTGTACGCGCTCTCCGGCGGCCTGCCGTTCATCACCTCGACCTCCGAGCGCTCATGGTGGCTCGAGGCGCGCGTGGCGAGCGACGGCTTCGACACGCTGGAGGCGGCGGCCGGCACCTCGCCGACGTCCGTCGACGAGGACGCCGCCGACCGCGCGACGGTCGACGGCCGGCTCCTGGACGCCTCGGTCGGACGCCGCGTGCACGGTGGCGATGCCGACGTGGCGCGGCTCGGCCTCGGGCTGCGTCACGAGCGCCAGATCACCGAGCTGCCCGAGATCGTGCCCGAGGGCATCGAGTCGGGCGACTTCGACGAGACCTATCCGTACATCTGGGCCCAGTGGGCGAAGAGCGACTGGACCGAGCAGGTCAACTTCCGCGGGCTCGGGCGCGTCGAGGACATCGATACCGGGCTCGGCGTGCGCGTCGAGGCGGGCGTGCTGCTGCAGCGGCTCGGCAACGACGTCGACGCGCTGCGGCTGGACGCGGCCATCGGGCGCGGCTGGTGGACCTCAC
>CAWHXF010000017.1:0-4814 GCA_963833195.1 uncultured Gammaproteobacteria bacterium
CATCGGCAGCTACAGGGTATTGGCAGTCGTACGTTTGCCGGCGATGCGGCGGCGACGATCCGCAAAATCGCCAACGCCCTGCTACGGCCGTGCCAACGTCGTGCTTACTGAAAGGTCGCGACGGGCCCCGGTCGGGGCCTGCCGCGGATCGCGCGCGCGCCGCGCTCCGCATCTCGCAACGCGCTCGGCGAACAGCCGTGCTCGGCCCCGAACGAGCACGGTGCGAGGTGCGCGTGCGACGCGAAACCGCACGCCAGAGCGATCTCCACGAGAGGAGCGTCGGACGTGCGCAGCATGGCCCGCGCGCGCTCCAGCCGGCGCTCCATGACGTAGCGGTGCGGCGTGCGATCGACGGCCCGTCGGAACGCGCGCGCGAAGTGATCCGGCGACAGCTCGACCGCCGCCGCGAGCTCTCCGACGGGCAGCGCGCGCGACAGCTCCGCCTCGACAAGCTCCAGCGTGCGCCGCAGCCGCCGGGCGTCCAGCGCGCCAGGTTCCGCGCACGCGGTCGGCGAGGCGCACCCGCCAAGGACCAGCAGCCGATCCAGTGCGCGCGGACGCTCTTCCCGCGGACCGAGGCCGAGCAACCAGCGCCGCAGCTCGCGCACGACGGGACGAACCCCCTGCACGGTCGCGTCGCTGAACGGCTCGGCGTACGGAAGGCCCGGCACGCCTCGAATCTGAAGATACTCCCCGCCCACCTCGGAGCTCGAGTAAACGTCGCAACCCGGCGGCAACCACGCGAGCGAGTACGGTCGCGTGAAGAAGGGTCTCACGCGGTCGCTCGCGATGGCGTCCACACCGTATTGCATGCCGATCGCCACGCCCAGGCTCGGTCGCTCGGTGACGCGCCGGACCTCGTAGGGCAGTGCGGGCAGCAGCGTGACGGCGAGCCCGTCCACGGTGCGCGACATCGCGCCGGTTTCGGACAAGCCCGCGTCGCTCGCCACCTGCATGCTCTTCGCCTCCCCTTGCCGACAACGCCCATGACACCGTTCACCCTGCAGGAGCTGGAAGCCGCCGCCGCTCTCGTGCACTCGAGCATGCCCCCGACGCCGCAACCCGCTGGCCCCTGCTCGAGAGCGTCACCGGCACCGAGACCTGGGTCAAGCACGAGAACCACACGCCCACCGGCGCGTTCAAGATCCGCGGTGGCCTCACGTTCATCGACGCACTGCGCCGGCGCGAGCCGGAGGCCCGCGGCATCGTCACCGCCACGCGCGGCAACCACGGTCAGAGCCAGGCCCGCGCCGCGCGCGTCGCCGGGCTCGAGGCCGTGATCGTCGTGCCGCACGGCAACTCGGTCGAAAAGAACGCCGCCATGCGCGCGTTCGGTGCCGAGCTCATCGAGCACGGTGCCGACTTCGACGAGGCCGCCGCGGAGGCCCAACGGCTGGCCGAATCGCGCTCGCTGGTACGCGTGCCCTCGTTCCACCACGACCTCGTCGCGGGCGTCGCGAGCTATGCATTGGAGTTCTTCCATGCGGTACCGGACCTGCATGCCGTGTACGTGCCGATCGGGTGCGGCTCGGGCATCTGCGCGTTGATCGCCGCGCGCGACGCGCTCGGCCTCGACACGCGCATCGTCGGCGTGGTCTCGACCGAAGCGGACGCGGCGCGCCGCGCGTTCGAGTCCGGCACGCCCTGCAGCACCGACACCGCGCGCACGTTCGCCGACGGCATGGCGGTGCGCGTGGTGGTGTCGGAGGCGTTCGAGGTCTACTCGCGCGGCGCCGAGCGCATCGTGTCGGTCACCGACGACGAGGTGGCCGAGGCCATGCGGCAGTACTTCTCGTGCACGCACAACGTCGCCAAGGGTGCGGGCGCGGCGCCGCTGGCGGCGCTGCTGCAGGAGCGCGAAGCGATGGTGGGCAAGCGCGTCGGGGTGATCCTGTGCGGGGGGAACGTGGATACGGACGTGTTCGCCAGGGTGCTTCGGGGCGAGACGCCGGAGATCTGACGCTCGCTTGGGTTCGCGTCTCGCATCGGGCGTATCCTTCACATCCGGCCCGAGCCCCTCACACGCAACTCCTCGCAATGAACGCCTCAGCGGAGACCTTCCGGCGGCACAAGCTGACCGTCGCCGAGTATCGCGCCATGGGCGAGCACGGCATTCTCGCGCCGGACGCGCGCACCGAGCTGATCGACGGAGAGATCATCGAGATGAACCCGATCGGAATCACGCACGCCGGGCTGGTGAATCAGCTGAACAGGCTACTCGGCCGAGCTGTCGGAGACGATGCGATCCTCCACGTACAAAACCCGATCGAGTTGCCCGAGCACTCGATGCCGCAAGCGGATCTCGCTCTGCTACGCCCACGCACGGACTTCTACAAGCGCCTGCAACCGACGGCGGACGATACGCTGCTGGCCGTCGAGGTCGCCGACACGTCGCTGCGCTACGACCGGGAAGTCAAGCTGCCCCTCTACGCGGCGTACGGCATCCCCGTAGCGTGGCTGGTCGATGTGAACGCCGCCCGGCTGATCGTCCACGGCGAACCGGGTCCCGGCGGCTACGCATCCGCCGCCGAGCCCGCGCGCATCGAGGCCGTCGCGGTCCCGGGACTGCCCGAGGTGGTCGTCGATCTGTCGGCGCTATTCGACTGATTCGGTCGGACCTCGCCGGCCGGGCAGCGCGCGATGCCCCACCCAACACGTGTTGAGTGAAACGACGCTTCAGGGCGCGCTCCCGTCTCCGCAACTGGTCGCGTTTAGAGACGATCCGCTGCGTCGGGTAGCGCAAGCGCATTCTCCCGAGACTCCCGCGGCCGTCGCCTCGTCCGGCCGCGAACGCCTGATGCGCACGCGGACCCGATGCATGCCCACCCGGTGGGCGATCGCCTTCGTGCGCGCCGATGCGCCTTCGAGCAGGTACCAATCGGCGGCATCGGCGGCATCGGCGCGAAACAGCCGATCTTCCATCGCCTGCAACGCGCCAATCGCGTTCGCGGCCATGTCCGGCGGCAACACGAAGCGGAGCGCCACGCTACCGTCGGCAAGCTCGTGCCAACCGCCCGTGCGGCCGAGGAAGCGTTGCCGGTCCGCAGCGATCTCGTCGTCCACGTCGGCGGGCGCGCGTCCGGTACGCAGCCCCTCGCAACTGCGTGCCACCTCCGCCGCCGTCGCTTCGAGAGCCATCGCGCAGAGCGCGATCTCGTTGTCCTCGTTCACGACCCGCGCCAGCGCCCGGATCTTGGACCAGCCGAGGCGTCCGAGCCGGTACAGCTTCGCGAGCGTCGGCCGATCGCGCAGCGCGCGCGACGCGCAGCTTCTCCCAAGCAAGGCCGGTACAGATGCCGAGCTCGGAGTTCATCCAGGCGGCGCAATGCTTCGCGCCGGTCGATCTCCAGCCCTTCGCCTCGTCGAACCGCAGCAGCAACTCGAGCATCTCGGCGTGCGCGCCCTCGGTGCGACGGGACGCATCGCGCAGGCGTCGATCGAGAGACTTCAGCTCGGACGAGGAGAGCTCGGCCTGAGCCGTGCTGGACGCGGCGTGATGCGTTTCCTCTACGTGCGCGTGCGCCCGTCCAGCCGCTCGTTCGGCAGCACGCTCGCTCTGCTGGCCGGAGACTTGCTCGAGCTCCTCTTCGGGGGACCAGCATCCGGACAACGGCCCCGGCGCCGCACGGTCCGCTCGCACCGAATCCGCCCGACCGTCACGAGCGCCGCCGGCGGCGCGCAGCAGGGCGAGCATTGCCGTGTCGAGCTCGGATGATTCGCTTCCCGCCCCGCCCTTTCGCGACGTGGCGGAGCGAGGAGTTGCCCGCCGTTCGGCCAAGGCCGTCTCGAACTCCGCGCGCAGGGCCTCGGTTCGTTCGCGCTCTTCGCGCCTGAACGCGGACTCCCCGTCGCTACCTTCGATTCCACGCTTTGTCACGGCAGCCGCCTCCTGGCGATGTTCGACACGTGGCAGGTTATTCGATCGGTAGCGACGGAACAGTGACAAGGCTCGTCAAGCTGTGTTTATTATCAGCAATAGATCGCGCCTTCAACGCATCTCGTATCCCGCGGTCTCATCCGACGCTCTTGTCCGTGAAGCGCGCTTCGCCGAGCGGAAAGAGTCGGGTCATTCGTTGGACCCTCGCGATGGCGTCGGCCCGAGCCGGATACGGTCCGCGACGACGGCAACGAGATCCGGCTCGTCGATGCTGCCGTCCACGGTCAGGGCCCGCAACCCGAGCTCGTCGGTGCGCTCGCGAAGCCGGTCGGTGAACAGTCGGTCACGCTCAGGCAGGTTGGCCAACGCGGCGTGCGGCCGCGTGGTCCTGTCCGCGATGTCCCACAGCGTACCGCGGCTCACGAATGCGCGACGGCGGAACTCGGGCGTGGGCAGGAGCCACAAGGCTCGGGAAGTGTCGACCAGCAGCGGCTTGACCGCGGAGGGCAGCAACCTGAACCCTTCGACGATCACGGTTTCGCGGGCGGGCAGATCGAGCAGGTCCTCGACGATCAGATCGAACCCCTCCCTCTCGAACCAAGGGAACGTGGCGAGCATGGTCCGGGGTGAGCGCTCGATCCACCGCTCGTCGCGGCTCATCGCGACGAACGCGTGCAGCAACGGACAGTCGCTAGGCGTCGTGCGGCGCACGTGATCCGCCATGACGGCGTCGGTGGAGTAGAGCCGCACGTCGCGGGCGGCGGCAAGGTGCCGGGCAATCGTCGACTTGCCCGCACCGCTGCCGCCACCGATCCAGTGGACGCTTCGAAGCCGCCGGCGCAGGGCTGCGTTCATGTCGATACGGCGCGGTCGCACGGCGCTTCCATGCTCTGCCCGTCACATTCCATCGACAATTCGACGCGCATCGCACCGGAAT
>CAWHXF010000018.1:0-9756 GCA_963833195.1 uncultured Gammaproteobacteria bacterium
CGGGACTCTCGGTCGCGGTCTTGGACAGGGTATCGGAGGCGTGGCCGGCGCCGTCGGACGCAGCGGCCATGGGCGCGGCGGGGGGCGCGGCGGGGGGCGCGGCGGGGGACGCGGCGGGGACGCAGCGGGGGCGCGGCGGGCTGCGCGCACTCGGCGAGCCCCTCGAACACCAGCGCCACGGCCTCGGCGCCGGGATCGTTGTGGCCGCGCAGCCGGTTCGCGCCGGCGTAGGCGGCGCGGCCCGCGCGCGCGGTGCCCATGGCGGCGGTGCCGTCGGCGCCCGCGCGCGCGGCCGCCGCGGCGGCGTGCAGGCCGTGGCGCAGCGCGTCCAGCGCCGGCGTCAGCGCGTCCACGAGCGTGCGGTCGCCGATGTCGGCACCGCCCACCTCGCGCACCCGCTCCAGGCCGGCCTGCAACGCACCGCGCACGTCGCGGCCGCTCGCCGCGGCGTCGCCCGCCGCGGCGAAATGGATGGCGAGCAGCACGCCGGACGAGCCGCCCATGGCGTGCCCGACCTCGGCGCCCAGCGCGCGGAACAGCTGCGTGAGGTCGGCCAGCGGCAGCCGGTCGAGCGCGGCCAGCACGGCGCGCGCCGCTGTCGTGAGCGTCGTGCCCGTGTCCCCGTCGCCGCTCTTCGCATCGAGCTCGTCGAGCGTCGCTTCGGCGCCGATCAGCAGCTCGCAGCAGCGCTCCAGCAGCGCGCGCCTGGCGGCGTGCGGCGAGGCCATGGGCTCGATCGGCACGAGGCCGTCCGGCAGCGGCAGCCGCTTCGGCGTGCGCACGGCGTCCAGCCCGGGCCAGTCCCGCGGCGCTACGGGCGCGAGCAGCGCGGCCTCGACCTCCGGATCGTCCAGCGGCAGCAGCGACACCGAGAAGCCGCGCATGTCGAGCGAGGTCATGACGCGCGCGGGTCCGGCGAGCCAGCGGATGCGCGGCGCGATGTCGGAGGCGAGCAGCTCGCCCGCCAGCACCGACATCTCGAGCGCCGTGACGCCTCCCAGATCGTTCAGCAGCGCCGCGTGCGGCGCGTTCGGCATGCCCTCGGCCAGGCGCTCCACCACCGTCGTCATGGCGGCCGCGGCGTCGGTATAGGCCACGCGCTCGGCACCGCGCTCGCCGTGGATGCCGAGCCCGAGCTCGGCGCGTCCGGCGCCGATGCGCGCGCGCCGGGCCGCGCCCGGCAGCGTGCAGGTGTCGAGCGACATGCCGAGGGTCCGCACGCGCGCGACGGTGCGCGCCGCGGCGGCCGTGACGGCCTCCAGGTCGTCCCCGCGCGCGGCGTGGAACCCCGCCACCTTGTGCACGAACACGGTACCGGCGATGCCGCGCGCCTGCGGCAGGCCGGGCAGCGCGACGTCGTCGTCGACGACGACCATGGCCACCTTGTGGCCGAACGCGCGCGCACGCTCGGCGGCGAGCCCGAAGTTCAGCCGGTCGCCGGTGTAGTTCTTCACGATCAGCAGGCAGCCCGCACGGCCCGTGACGGCGAGGATGCCCGCGAGCACCGCCTCGACGCTCGGCGAGGCGAACACGTCGCCGGACACCGCGGCGCTCAGCAGTCCCTCGCCCACGAATCCGGCGTGCGCGGGCTCGTGCCCCGCCCCGCCGCCCGAGACGAGCGCGACCCGATCGCCCGTCCAGTCGGTGCGCACCACCGCGCGCACGTGCGGGTAGCCGTCGAGCCGCGCGAGATCGGAGCGGGTGCGCAGCCAGCCGTCGGTGGCCTCGGCCACCAGGGTGCGCCGATCGTTGACGAAGAGGTCCATGGCGGCGCGGCGCCCGGCGGGTTCAGGCGATCCGCGCGCCGTCGGCGCCGAAGTACAACGGTGCGCTGGGGCGCACGCGCACCGTGTCGCCGTTCGACAGCCCGGTGTGCACGTCGGCGAGCGTGACGAGCTCGTGACCGCCTAGCGAAAGGTGCAGCCGCGTCTGATCGCC
The DNA here is from genome assembly GCA_963833195.1 of uncultured Gammaproteobacteria bacterium. Lineage (GTDB taxonomy): Bacteria > Pseudomonadota > Gammaproteobacteria > Granulosicoccales > Granulosicoccaceae > Granulosicoccus. The sequence goes on from CAWHXF010000018.1 coordinate 1,939, forward strand.
CAGGTGCTCGACGCGGGTGACGGTGCTCGGCGAGCCTCCCTCGCCCTGCACGATGTGCTCGGGCCGCAGCCCCATCGTGACCGCGCCCGCCGGGCCGTGGCCGTCGAACGCGTCGACGGGCAGCACGTTGATGCGCGGCAGCCCGAGCCGCTGCGCGACCGCCAGGCTCACCGGATTCTCGTAGATCTCGCGCGGCGTGCCGAACTGCACGAGTCGGCCCTCGTCCAGCACCCCCACCTCGGTGGCCATCGTCATCGCCTCGATCTGGTCGTGCGTGACGTACAGGAGCGTGGCGCCGAGATCGGCCTGCACGCGCTTCAGTTCGATGCGCAGGTCCGAGCGCAGCTTCGCGTCGAGGGACGACAGCGGCTCGTCCATCAGGTAGATGGCAGGATCCCGAACGAGCGCCCGGCCGATGGACACGCGCTGCATCTCGCCGCCCGACAGCGCGGTCGCCTTGTTGTCGAGCTTGTGCGCGATGTGCAGCACCTCGGCCACCTCGCCGACCTTCTTCTCGATGTCCGCCTTGCTCCACTTCATGAGCGGGGACTTCAGCGGGAACGCGAGGTTGTCGCGCACCGTGAGGTGCGGGTAGAGCGAGTACTGCTGGAACACCATCGCGATGTCGCGCTGGGCCGGAGTGAGCCCATCGACCGGGTGGCCGTGGATGGAGATGCTTCCCGCATCCGGTGCATCCAGCCCGGCGATGAGCCTGAGCGTGGTCGTCTTGCCCGCGCCCGTGGGTCCGAGCAGCACGACGAAGCTGCCGTCGTCGATGCGCAGGCTGACGCCGTCGAGCGCGACCGTGTCGCCGAAGCGCTTCGTGATGCCGTCCAGGGCGACCTCAGCCACGAACACCTCCGGCGGTTGCCGCCCGCTCCACCGGCGCGTGCTCGGCCCGGCCGTGTATCTCGCCCTCGTGCAGCGTGGACCGCAGCGCCCGACCGGTGGAGGCGTCGAACACGCTCAACGTGCGCGCGTCGAACGCGAGCCCGACGCTGTCGCCACGCGCGGCACGGATCGTCGACGGCACGCGCGCCTTGAGCTCGCCGGCCTCGGTCTCGAGCGTGACGATCTGCGTGGTGCCGAGGTACTCGGTCGCGAGCACCGATCCGCGCATCGCGCCCGCGTCGCTCAGGCTCACGTGTTCGGGGCGCACGCCGAGCACGAGCCGGCCGCTGCCCGCTTCGAGCGCGCGCGGCACGGCCACCTCGTGCGCGCCGAGCCGCACGGACGTGGCGCCTTCGGCGAGCGAGCCGTGGAAGCCGAGCAGGTTCATGGCAGGGGAGCCGATGAACTCGGCCACGAAGGTAGTCGCGGGACGGTCGTAGATCTCGCGCGGCGTGCCGAACTGCTCCACCACGCCGTGGTTCATGACCACGATGCGGTCGCCCATCTGCATGGCCTCGAGCTGATCGTGCGTGACGTACACGGTGGTCGCGTTCATGCGGTCGTGCAGGGCGCGGAGCTCTTCGGCCATGCGCTCGCGGAACTCGGCGTCGAGCGCGCCGAGCGGCTCGTCCATCATGAAGGCCTTCGGGTCGCGCACGATGGCCCGACCCAGTGCGACGCGCTGACGATCGCCGCCCGAGAGCCCGCCGACGGGCGAGTCCAGGATGTCCTCGATGCCGAGGATGCGGGCGACCTCGGCGACTTTCGCACGCACGTCCCGACGCTTCATGCCCTGACTCACCAGGGGGTAGCTGATGTTCTTCCTGACGTTCATGTGCGGGTACAGCGCGAACATCTGGAACACGAACGCGATGTCGCGCTGGCTGGCGGGCTTCTGGCCCACCTCCTCGCCGTCGATCAGGATCTCCCCGGATGTCGGCAGCTCCAGCCCCGCGATCATGCGCAAGGTGGTGGTCTTGCCGCAGCCCGAGGGACCCAGCAGCATGAAGAAGTCGCCGTCCTCGATCGTGAAGCTAGACGATTGCACGGCGACGAAGTCGTCGAACTCCTTGCGCACGTTCCTGACGACGATCTCGGCCATGTCAGCTCCGGAAGTGGCTGACGACGAGAAACATCACCGTGCCGACGAGCGTCGTCACGAACGAGTACGTGTACGCCCACATCACGAAGGGCTGCATCAACATGAACACGCCGACGGCGATGATGACGGTGGCCAGCGCCTCCCACGGTCCGCGCCTGAAGCCCACCAGACCCTTGAGGAAGCCCGTCATTTCCTCACCGCCCCGAACGTGATGCCGCGCAGCAGGTGCTTGCGCAGCAGGATCGTGAAGATCATGACGGGCAGAAGGAAGATCGTGGCGCCGGCGGCCACGGCGGGCCAGTCGAGACCGCCGATGCCGATGATGGTCGGGATGAACGGAGGCGCGGTCTGCGCGGTGCCCGAGGTGAGCAGCACCGCGAACGCGTACTCGTTCCACGCGAAGATCAGGCAGAAGATGGCCGTGGAGGCGATGCCCGTGGCGGCCTGCGGCAGCACCACCTTGTAGAACGCCTGGAAACGGGTGTAGCCGTCGATGAGCGCGGCCTCCTCGTACTCGCGCGGAATCTCGTCGATGAAACCCTTCAGCAACCACACCGCGAGCGAGATGTTGACCGCGGTGTACAGCAGGATCATGCCGAGGTGCGTGTCCGACAGCCCGAGCTGGCGGTACATCAGGAAGATGGGTATGGCCACGGCAATGGGCGGCATCATGCGTGTCGACAGGATGAAGAACATCAGGTCGTCGGTGAACGGAATGCGGAAGCGGCTGAACGCGTAGGCCGCGAGCGTGCCCAGCACGATGGACAGGAACGTGGAACCGAAGCCGATGATCACCGAGTTCATGAAGCGCTCGCCGAACTTGGACGGCCCCACGATGACCATGTCCCGCGTCCGAGCGATCTCCTCGGCGAAGCCTTCGGGCGGCGGCAGCTCGGCGAGCTGCTCCGGGGTCACGCGCGTGCGCGTGGTGAAGAGATTGACGTAGCCCTCGAGCGATGGCTCGAAGACGACCTTGGGCGGATAGCTGATGCTGTCCGGGCCGCTCTTGAAGCCGGTCATGAACACCCACAGCAGCGGCACCATGGTGATGAGCGCGTACGCCACCACGAGGATGCCGGCGATCCACTTCTGCCGATCGGACGGCTCGGTGATGGACCAGGCCGTCGAGGCCGTGGTTGGGCTCATCGCTCCTTCACCTTGTTGAGCGCCTTCACGTAGATGCTGGCGAGGCCGAACACCGTGACGAACAGGATGATGGCGAACGCCGAGCTGTAGCCGGTGCGCCACTTCTCGAACGCCTCGCGCTTCAAGTTGATGCTCGCGAGCTCGGTGATCGAGCCCGGCCCGCCGCCGGTGAGCTGCACGACGAGGTCGAACATCTTGAAGTTCTCGATGCCCCGGAAGAGCACGGCGAGCATGAGGAAGGGCAGCACCATCGGCACGGTGATGGTGAAGAACTGCCGAAGCTTCGAGGCGCGATCGATCTCGGCGGCCTCGTACAGGTAGTCGGGAATGGAGCGCAGGCCCGCGAGACAGATCAGCATCACGAACGGCGTCCACATCCAGGTGTCGACGATGATGATCGACCACGGCGCGAGCTGCACCGAGCCGAGCATCTCGAACGACGAGGGATCGGCGCCGGTGAACCAGGCGACGACGTAGTTGAAGAGCCCGATCTGCGGCTGGTACAGGAACGTCCAGAAGTTGCCGACCACCGCCGGCGACAGCATCATCGGCAGCACGATGATGGTGGTCCACAGATCGTTGCCGCGGAACTTGCGATTGATCAGCCACGCGAGCGCGAAGCCGATCAGCACCTGCAGCGCCAGCGTCCACACGAGAAAGTGCGCGGTCGCCTGCATGGACAGCCAGATGTCCGAGTCGGTCAGGATGCGCTCGTAGTTCCTGAGACCCACCCACTCGACCTCGCGGTTCGGGCGGTTCGCGCGGAAGTTCGTGAAGGAGAGCCGGATCGTCCAGATCAGTGGAAAGATGTTGATCGCGAGCAGCAGGAAGATCGTCGGCGCGACGAAGATCCAGGCGATGGCGCGGTCGGAGAGCCCGACCACGCGCCGGGCGACGCCCGGCGGCGTGGCGGCCGCGACCCTCGCGACGGTGGAGTCCGTGGTGCTCGTGGCCATGGGGCTCTCCGCCGTCGCTCGGATCGATGCTCTACGCGGGCGCGTTCAGAGCTTGCCTTCGTCCTCGAACACCTCGGTCCAGTCCTCGATCAGCTTGTCGAGAGCCTCCTGCGCCGTGCCCTGGTCGGCGACGATGTAGTCGTGCATGCGCTTCTGCATGGCGAGCAGCAGCTCCGCGTAGGCGGGCTCCTGCCAGAAGTCCTGCACCGCGCCCATCGCCTCGAGGAAGTCTCCGGCGAACGGCTGGCTGTCGACGAAGCCCGGGTCGTTGAGCACCGAGTTGTGTGCGGAATAGCCGCCGAGGTCCCACCACTTGGCCTGTACGGCGGGGTCCGCGAACCACTTGATGTACTCGAGCGCGGCGTCCTGCTTGTCCGAGTAGGCCACGACCGAGATGCCCTGCCCGCCGAGCGTGGACCCTTCGACGTTCTGCGGCGGGTTCACGAAGAAGTCGATCTTGCCGTCGAGCGCGGGATCGGCCGCGAGGCCCGGGAAGAAGGCGAACCAGTTCATGCCCATGGCCACCTGGCCGGACTTGAACGCGTCCAGCGTCTCGCCCATGTACGCGTTGGTGTAGCCGGGCGGCGTGCAGCACTCGTAGAGCTCCTTGTAGAACTCGAGCGCCTCCACGGCCTCCGGGGAGTTGACCGCTCCTTCCATGTCGTAGCTGCCCGGGGTGTTCTCGTACTTGAAGCCCCACGGGTACAGCGCACCGGTGACGCCCATGGTGATGCCCTCGGAGCCGCGCTCGGTGAAGATCGACGCGCCGTAGACGGTCTGGCCGTCGATCTCGCGGCCCTGGAAGAACTTCGCGATCTCCAGCAGCTCCTTCTGGGTCGCAGGCTCCGCGAGCTCGCGGCCGTACTCCTCCTGGAAGGCCGCCTGCAGGTCCTCGCGCGCGAACCAGTCGGTGCGGTAGAACCAGCCGTTGGCGTCGCCCATGGCGGGCAGCGCGTAGTAGTTCGGCTCGCCCTTCGGCCACGTGGAGTAGGCGTAGACCGTGGCCGGAGCGAAGTCGTCCATGCTGATGCCCTCCTCCTCGAAGAAGTCGTTCAGCTGCACGTAGTGCCCGTTCTCGGCGCCGCCGCCGATCCACTGGCTGTCCCCGATCAGCAGGTCGCACAGCTGGCCGCCGGAGTTCAGCTCGTTGAGCATGCGGTCGGCGAAGTTCGGCCAGGGCACGAACTCGAAGCTGACGTCGTGACCGCTCTGCTCCTCGAACTCCTTGCTCAGCTCGACCAGCGCGTTCGCCGGATCCCAGGCCGCCCAGCACAGCGTCAGGTCCTCGGCATGGGCTCCCGCGAACGGTCCCGCGGCCAGCAAGGCCGCCGCGAGTGCTCCTCTGCGTGTCTTGATCATGCGTCGCGCTCCCTCCAGGGTGTGTCGCGGCGACGGATCGTCGCCGGTGGAACTACAGATGAGGTACGTACCTCAAGATACAGCTGTAGTGCCGGGGCGTCAACGCGCCCGAGCCGGTTCAGTCCGGCAGGTTCTCCTTCAACAGCACCTCGATGCGGATGCGCTCCTGCGACTCGACCACGTCGATGCCGTCGGCATGCGCCCGCAGCACGCGCAAGGCGCTGCGCACCACGTGCGCCGGGTCCTGCGCGATGACGGCATCGACGCTGCCGTCGAGCAAGCCGGCACGGGAGTGCTCGGTCAGCTCGTGCACCACGACCACGTGATCGCCACCCGCACGTGCCAGCGCGCGGCGCAGCACGTGCGCCTGCCCCGCCGGCGAGTAGACGCCGCGTACGCCGGGGTACGTCTCCAGCGCGGTGCCCAGGATGGTCTCGACCGTCGCCGCGTCGTCGTGCCCCTCGAGCGAGGGCAGCACGTCGAGCTCGGAGAAGCGCTCGGCCACGATCCGGTCGAAACCGAGGCGTCGCTCCAGGCTGTCGCGCGACTGCATGGAGTCCACCAGTACCAGCACGCGCGCGGGGCCGGGGCCGAGGAAGCGCCCCATCAGCACGCCGGCGGTACGTCCCGCCGCCACGTTGTCGATGCCGACGAAGCGGTCGCGCTCCGTGCTCGGCAGGTCCGACACGAGCGCGACGACGGCGAGCCCCGCCGCCTTCAGACGACGCACCGCATCGCGCAGCTGCGGCGTCTCCGGGGCGAGCACGGCGACGCCGTCCACGCCGCGTCGCGGCAGCGAATCCAGCAGTGCCGCGAGTGCGGTGGGGTCGCGCATGGGTGCGGTCGTCGACGACACGCGCGTGCGGTCGTTGACGGCGACCTCGGCCGCACCGGCGATGGCGCCCGCGAGCGCGTCGACGAACTGGTCCTCGCGCCCGGGCAGCACGAACAGGAACTCGTAGCGGCGCTGGCGCGCGAGGTTCGCGGCCGACACGTCACGCACGTAGCCGAGCGAGGCTACGGCGTCGAGCACGCGGCGCACGGTGACCTCCCGCACGCCCGGACGCTCGTTCAGCACACGGTCCACGGTGGCCAGGCTCACGCCCGCGACGCGCGCGATGTCGTTCACCGTCGGCCGCGCGCCGGGGCGCTCGGTGGTCGGCGCGCCGCTCATCGGTAGCTCATCGGGGGCTCATCGCGCGCCTGCTCACCGCCCTTCGATCGCTCGGCCACGGCTCACGCCGGCACGATCTCGCGCACCGGCGCACCCGCCAGCCACGCCTCGATCGCCTCCACGGTGTCGCCGTGGAAGACGCGGTACGTCTCCTCGGTGACGTAGCCGACGTGCGACATCAGCAACGTGCGCGGCGCCGAGCGCAGCGGGTGATCGACGGGCAGCGGCTCCACGTCGTACACGTCCAGTCCCGCCCCGCCGAGCGTGCCGGCGTGCAACGCCTCGAGCAGCGCCGCCTCGTCGACGATCGGCCCGCGCGAGGTGTTCACGAGGATCGCGTCGGGCTTCATCAGGGCAAGCTCCGCGGCACCGACCAGCCCCCGGTTCCGCGCGCCCATGACGAGGTGCACGCCGAGCACGTCGGCCTCGGCGAACAGGGTGTCGCGCGAGACTCGCTCGACACCCACCTCCTCGCAGCGCTCCGGCGTCAGGTTGGTGCTCCAGGCGATCGTGCGCATGCCGAAGGCCTGACCGTAGCGCGCGACGTTCGCGCCGTGACGGCCCAGCCCGAGCAGCCCGAGCGTGCGGCCGCGCAGGTCGCGGCCGATCGTCGTCTGCCAGCGCCCGGCTCGCATCGACGCGTCCTCGGCGACGAGTTGTCGCGAGAGCCCGAGCACCAGTGCCCAGGCGAGCTCGGACGCCGCGTGGCCCGGCGATCGCGTGCCGCAGACCGTCACGCCGCGCGCGTTCGCGGCGCGCACGTCGATCGCCGCGTTGCGCGCGCCCGTGGTGACGAGCAGCTTCAGGCAGGACAGTCGTGCGAGACGTGCGGCGTCGAAGGCGGTGCGCTCGCGCATGCAGCACACCACGTCGAACGAACCGAGGGCATCGGCCACGGGGTCGAATATCGGGTCGGCATGCCCCGAAGCGGCCTCGAACGGGGTGTCGAAGACGGTGATCTCGCAGCGCCCCGACAATCGCTCGAAGGGACCGAACCGGAGCGCCGCGCGCTGGTAGTCGTCGAGGATCGCGATCTTCATCGGGATCGGCGATGTGCCTCGCGGCCGTGCCGGTTTCGGTGTCGATGCGTCGCGAAGGGGCGGCTAGCGCCTCGTCCCGTCATGCCTCGAGCGAGATCCAGCCGCCGTCGGCGCGCGAGGAGCGCACCACCGCGCCGATGAACTCCACTC
>CAWHXF010000019.1:0-6463 GCA_963833195.1 uncultured Gammaproteobacteria bacterium
TACCGGTGGCCTTGTGCTCGCCATCGCGCGCCGCGATCCTCACGGGGCGAGAGCCGCATCTGGCGAGCGCTCCCGGCATCGCGTGGCGCAACAACTCGTTCCTGGAAACCCAACGCACGTTCGCGGAGGACCTGCAGGACGCCGGCTACAAGACCGCCTACATCGGCAAGTGGCACCTGGGCGACGGCTCGAAGCCCAAGCGTGGCTTCGACCACTGGGAGAGCTTCGACTGGCTGGGCGACTTCTTCGACCCCGAGGTGTACGTGAACGGCGAGCCGCGGCAGTACACCGGTTACGCCGACGACGTGCTCGCCGAGCGCGCCCGCCTCTTCATGGAAGCCCACCGCGATGGCACCGAACCCGTCTTCCTGATGGTGGGTCTGAAGGCGCCACACCTGCAGTTCGAGTATCCGGCTCGCCACGAGACCGCGTTCGACGGCGTCGGCATTCCGCGGCCCGACACCTACGACGAGGAATTCTCGGTCAGCGGCAAGCTGCAGGCCGTCAAGGACTGGCTCGGCATGGACGAGTTCCACTGCGGCCTGAACTGCTTCGGCAACAGCTGGGACCGCTATATCAAATCGCACTACCGCGCCGTCCTGAGCCTGGACGATTCGGTCGGCACCCTGCGGCGCGCCGTGTCGCAGCGCGGCAAGGACGACAACACGCTGTTCATCTACACGAGCGACAACGGCTACTCGCTCGGCGACCACGGGCTCACCGAGAAGCACATGGTGTACGAGGAGCCCGTGCGGGTACCCTTCCTCGTCGACTTCCCCGGTAGCCAGGACCGCGGCCTCAGGTTCGACGGGCTCGTGAGCACGCTGGACATCGCGCCCACTGCGCTCGATTACGCGGGCGTCGCATCGCCCCCGACCATGACCGGGCGCAGCCTGAAGCCCCTCGGCGACGCGGGTACGGACGCGCCGCGGCCGCAGGACTGGCGGGGCGAGCTCTTCCTGCACTACGAAGGGCGTCAGATCGCCGTGCGCACCGATCGCTACAAGTACATCGAGGCGCTGGACGCGCCCGGGCACGTCGAGCTCTACGACCTGGAGATCGACCCGAAGGAGACGCGCACCGTGCACGACGATCCGGCGTACGCCGGGACGCTCGCCGAGCTCGACGCGCGACTCGACGCGCTCATCGCGGACAACCGCTGGTCGCGCCGCGCGCGCGAGGACGTGACGGGGCTGCTCGTGACGGGTCCGATCGAGGCCGATCGGGCCGACGCCGCCGCGCGACAGGTCTCGGGCGGACCGCTGCCCGACCCCGACAACCCTGCGGGCCCCCTGGGCTGGTACTCCGCCAGCTCCGTCGACGGCAGCTTCAAGCTCGCGCAGGGCGCGCCCGCGGGCAGCTCGGTGCTCGTGGCCCTGCCGGTGGAGCGGCTCGTCGACTTCGACCCGTTCACCAAGCTCGGTATCCGCGCGTCCTGGCCGGCATCGATGTACGTCGACGGCACGCGCGTCTGGGACAACCACGAGCGTCGCCCGATAGATCACGCGAATCCCCCGCTGGCGGACACCGACACGCTCGTCGTGCTGCGCTTCGACGGCGAGGGAACGCTCGAGCTAGGCCTCGACGCCGAGGCACCGACGGGCACGCTGAACTTCCCGCTCGGCAGCAGCGAGCCGCTGGCGTTCCTGCCGCGCGACGACGACTCCGAGCTGTGCATCGCGAGCGCCGCAACCGGAACCGACATCGAGGACGGCGCGCTTCGCGCCTGGCTCGCGAGCGACTCCGATGCGCGCTGAACGATCGCGACCCGCGCTCGCGTGGATGCTCCTGACGAGCCTGCTCGCGGGCTGCAGTCAGGGCGATTCCGCCGACAGGGACGGGACGAGCGGAGTCGAAGCGACGGCGACGGGAATGCTCGAGTCTCCTCCACCCGACCCCGACTTCGCTCGCTGCGCCGTGCCCGAAGGCGCGGCCACGAACGTCGGCGAAGGCTGCGCCCGGCTCGACGCGCCCGCGACACTCGCGGCCGGTTCCCGCGAGCGGCTGTCCATCGACGTGACGGTGGGGCCGTCCGGCATAGCGCTCGGTGGGGGCGTGGCCATCGGCTTACACCACGCCGCCGAGTGGCGCGTCCAGGTCGAGCGCCCCGAATTGCCGGGCTTCGTGGCGGCGGCGGCCACGCGCGGCACCGAGTTGCGGCTGGAGCGCTTCGAGTACGCGCCGACCGACATGTTCTGGCCATCCAGGCCGTCGTTCGATTCCGACAGCATTCATCACCGTGTGCTGCGCGCGACCGTGTACGGGGAGCCGCTGCTGCCGGGCGACGTCGTGCGCTTCGCGCTCGGCGCGAACGAGGAAGGGGTCGAGGTGCTGCCCTACGTCGATCCCGACCACGAGTTCCGCATCAGCACCGACGTCGACGGCGACGGGCGCTACGAGGCGTTGGCCCGGTCGCCGCGCATCGCCATCGTGCCCGGCGAGCCCGCGGAGCTCGCGGGCTTTCTGCCCTCCCACGTGGAGCTCGGCACGCCCGTGACGCTGCACCTGCGGCTCGAGGACGCGCACCACAACCTCGTCGAGACCGCTGACCGACAGGTGACCGTCTCGGACGAGGGCGGCAGCGTGCTCGCGCGCGGCGTGGCGCTCGAGACGGGCGTCGCGAGCGTGGACGTCACGCTGCGGCGCGAGGGTCCGCACCGGCTCCGCCTGAGCAGCGACGACGGCGCGGTGAGCGGTCGCAGCAATCCGCTGCGAGCGGTCGCCGAGTTGCCCGCGACGCGGCTGTGGTGGGCCGACCTGCACGGGCACACGAGCGTCTCCGACGGCCTCGGCCCCGGCGCCGACGAGTACTTCCGCTTCGGCCGGGAGGTCACGCACCTGGACGTCGTCGCGCTCACCGACCACGGCCACTTCGACTGGCCGGCGAACATCGCCGCCGTCAAGCGTCATCACGCGCCGGGCGAGTTCGTGACGTTGCTGGCGCAGGAGGCCGGTGCGGGTCCGGACCACATGAACATCTACTACCGGCGCGACGACACGGAGCACCTGTCGCAGTGGCACCAGGACTACGGCGAGCTGCAGGCCTGGGTCGACGCGCAGTTCAATGCCGACGGCGTGGAGGCGATGATGGCGCCGCACCACTTCGCCTACGACCGCGGCTTCGGCGGCGACGACGCCTACCCGTTCGGCACCTTCGACGAGTCGCTCGTGCGCTTCGTGGAAGTCTATTCGGCGCACGGCACGTCGGAGTATCCCGGCAACCCTCGCCCGCTCGCCGTGCCGAGCGACGATCACACCAAGTACCTGCAGCACGCGCTCGATCATGGACTGAAGTTCGGCGTCATCGCCGCGAGCGACAACCACGACTCGCACCCCGGTCGATCGGGCTGGGGCCGATACGCCGGCGGGCTCGCGGGCATCTGGGCACCCGAGCTCACGCGCGAGGCGATCTGGGAGGCGCTGCACGAGCGTCGCACCTACGGCACGAGCCTGGATCGCATCTACATGGAGCTGAGCCTGGATGGCGAACCGATGGGATCGACGGTCGCCGCGAACGGCCCCGTGCGGCTCGAGGCCTACGTCATCGGCAAGCGCGACGAGGTGACGGTGGAGCTGCTGCGCGACAACGCCGTCATCGCGACGCGCGCCAGCGACGACGGCGTCGCGTCGCTCGTCCTCGACGTGGCACCCTCCGCCACCGAGTCTCACTTCTACCTGCGCGTGACGCAGGGCGCGGTGGGCGACGACGAGTACGGCGAGCGGGCGTGGTCGTCGCCGGTCTGGCTGGCCGCGCGCTGACGCCGGCGGCGGCGATCCCTCGGATTCAGGCCGCCTTCGGACGGACGTCGCGCGCCGGCTCGTCCAGCGCGTTCAGCACCGCGTCCACGTCGACCGTCACGGGGCATTCGTGGACGTCGCTTCCTTCCCAACCTTCGACGACCCGCGACAGCACCTGCGAATAGCGCATGCCGCGCACCTGGGCGAGGCGGAAGAAGTACGCCATGCGGTAGTTCTCGGGCAGGATCTCCAGCAGCGTCGCCGTGGACGGTGCGAACATCAGGTTGACGAGGCCGGCACCGTGAGGCGCGACGACGCTCTCGGCCCCGGCGAAGGCGGCGACCTGGTCCTCGACGCGCAACGAGGACATCACCAGCTCCGCGTGCCCGCGGCGGCGCAGCACTTCGACGAGCTCGGACTCGTTGCGCACCTCCCGCTTGCCGGGCGCGTCCCGCCTCGACACGTAGAAGCGGGTCGGTAGCCGCGCTCGGCTGGTGCGCACGCATGTGTCGCGGTACCCGTCGAGCAGGGCGATGACGCGCGCCGACGGCTGCAGCGCGTGGTAGCCGCACGTGGCGCTCGTGTACAGCATGGGCACGCCCGCGATGAACTGGTCGGGCCGCAGCGTCACGCACTCCGATGCATCCACCCCGGCGAGTTCCAGGCAACGGCGACGCGACGCATCCATCGGCGGCACGACGATGCGGTAGTCGAGCCCCCGCTCGACGGCGGTGCGCTTCAGCAGCGCGATGCCGGGCAGGCACTGGAAGTTCCAGTGGTAGAAGTTCTCGTGCCCGGCGTTCGCCCCCACGAGAAAGGTGGGACCGTGCGGCACCGACAGCCGTTCCAGATCGAGTCGGCGCAGCTTGCGCTGGTGGCGCGTCAGGTACAGCCGCTCGCTGGACACCGTCGGGTGCGCCGCGTCGCAGACCAGGAACTCCTGGCCGTAGAGCACGCCCGAATCGAAGCCCGTGACGTGCACGGGCAGCTCGGCGTACTCGGCATCGAACCGGTCCAGCCGACCGTGCGATGGCGTGTACGGCTCGAAGTCGGGCGCCAGGCGGTAGTCGGCGTGGGTCACCGACCGGGCCTGCACGGCGCCCCACTCCACGCCACCGGCGCGCGCTCGGGTCGCGGCCTCGGATTCCATCGGAAGCTCGGCCGGATCGAACGGTGCGGTGGACGTCATGCGGAACGTTCCTGTCGGAAATGACCCCGGGACGAGGCCTGTCGGTTGGGTACACGAGCTCGCGCGCGTGCATTCGCGAACCGTCGGTCGGTCGGGATCAAGCATCGTGCCACCGCCATGGAGCTCGAGGGTTCGCAGCGCCCCGTCGCAGGCGCGGCCGGGCACGGATCTTGATGCCGTCCGGCGGTGATCTCCGCCCGCCGCGTGCCTCCGGGCACCCTCGGGCTTCCCTCACCGCTGGCGCTCATCCGATGCAAGACGATACGGTCGACCCCCAAGCCGCCCCGTTCGATCCGGGGACGTTGACGACCGAGTCCGAGTCCGCGATGCGCTCGCGGCACACCACGATCGAGTGGCAGACCGAGCGGCGCCGGCAACGACCGGTGTTCAACGCCGACTTCGAGCTGGACCCGCAGTTCGAGCCGTACACGCCGGGCGGCGGGCGCCAGGATCGGTTCACCGACAGCTACGCGGACCTGCCGATCTACGTCACCCGGATCGAGGACGGCGTTCTGTTCGGGCAGGAGTTCGTCGTGTGCGACCGTCTGGAGCCCACGCTGTCCGCTCAGCGGCTGTTCCTCGCCAACCTGTCGCGCATCACGAACCGGCTCGAGACGTTGCGCCGGCTCGACGTGCCGGCCGGCCCGACCTACCTCGTCGGTGCATGCGCGCCGCACAACAACTTCTACCACTGGTGCTTCCAGTGCCTGCAGGGCATCGCGTTGCTGCGCAGCGTGGCGCGGGAGCAGGGCCTCGACTACCGGATCGTGCTGCCGCCGCTCGACGGGCTCCGCCGGCACTCGCTCGCCCTGCTCGGCATCGGCGATGACGAGTGCGTCACCCTGCCGGCGGACCGCTTCCTGAGCGGCGTGTCGCTGATGTACTCGTCGGCGACGTGCAGCGACTACACCTTCCAGCCCTCCGAGCGGCTGATCGGTCTGCTCGACGGGTACCGTCGCCGATGCATGGACGCGGCCGACCCGAACCTTCCGACCCGCTTCTACCTGTCCAGGCGCGACGCACCGAAGCGTCGGGCGCTGCGCAACGAGGCCGAGCTGGCCGAAGCGCTCGCCGCGCGCGGCTGTCCCGAGCTCGTCATGTCCGAGCTTTCGCTGGAGGACCAGGTCGGCGCGTTCGCGCGTGCCGAGTGCATCGTGGCGCCGCACGGGGCGGGTCTCGTGAATCTCATGTTCGCCCCGCCGGGAGCGAGGCTGCTGAAGATCATGGCCGAGAACTACCGGCACGGACACTTCTTCCGGCTGGCGCAGGTGCGCGGCATGAGCTACTCGCAGGTGCTCGCGAGGGTCGCGCAGGTCGATCCGAACGACGAGCGACACGGCAGCGAGCTGGAGGTGGACATCGACAAGGTGCTCCGCACACTCGACCGCAAGGCTCAGACGAGCCCGCGTGTCCCGACCCCGATCGGCGACGAGAGGCGCAGGAAGACGGACTGATCGACGTCCGTCCCGCGTCGGCCGGCACGGCGTCGGCGCGCAACCTGCATCCGATTCCCACCCCGGAGACCGTGCCAGACCA
>CAWHXF010000020.1:0-4802 GCA_963833195.1 uncultured Gammaproteobacteria bacterium
GCAGATTCGTCGCGGCGACGGGCTGGAGCGTCTTCTAGGCGGTACGACGGGCCGATTAGCTCTCACGCCCCCGGCCGCTCGGATGAATCGGTCGGGATCGCCTGTGCTTGATATCGAAAGCATATATCATCCGTAGAGGTGCGAAATCGGTCAGGAACGATCATGGGCGACGCGGCGCGGGCAAAGGTCTTCTGGTCTGGACGGTCCCAGGCAATCAGGTTGCCCAAGGCGTTCCGCTTGGACGCAGCGGAGGTGCGGATCAGCCGGCGCGGCAACTCACTGGTCCTGGAGCCTATCGAGGAGGACTGGGACTGGCTGGACGAGGTCGTCGGAGAGGTCGATGAGGATTTCAAGGCCGGTGTCCTCGAAGAGCAAGACGCCCCAGTTCCGGCCCCGCGCTCGATCGGTTGCGGTGAGCTTCCTGCTCGACGCGAACGCGGTTGTCGCACTGTTCGAGGGCCGGTCGCGATTCACCCGTGAGCTCAAAAGGCATCGTCCCGCCGGCGTGTCGCTGCCGAGTGTGGTTGTCCACGAGCTCTACTTCGGGGCTTACGCCAGCAAGCGCGTCGGGGAGAACGTGGCGCGCATCGAGCGGCTCCGGTTCGAGATCCTCGCGTTCGACGACGAGGACGCGCGGGTGGCCGGCCGGATCCGGGCGGAGCTTCGAGCTGCCGGCAGCCCGATCGGGCCGCTCGATGTGCTCATCGCGGGACAAGCCGTGTCGCGCGGTCGGACACTGGTGACCGACAACGTGGCGAGATTCCAGCGCGTGGACGGGCTGGAGATCGTGAACTGGCTGCGCCCCTGATTCGACGTACCGGCGTATGCGGGCCGCCGCTCGGGCCGGAGATCGTCCGGTGCGGCGCGCCCGGTCGTTCTCCCGCAGGCGCTCGCGCGTGACGATCTTTCCGGGAAGTGCTTGCGACGCGCGCACCGCGTACGGGTACGGTGCGTCGCATCGGTGCGCCCGGTTCCCGCCGCACCCTCCGTCCAGCACGTGCCGAGCGATCCCTCGAACATGACCGACGCCACCGTCCGTTCCGTCGACCGCATCGCCCTCGCGTTCGACTTCGACGAGACGCTCGCCCCTTCGACCTACCCGGCGGTGTTGCGCCACTGCGGTTTCGATCCGGAGGTCTTCGTGCCCGAGCGC
The DNA here is from genome assembly GCA_963833195.1 of uncultured Gammaproteobacteria bacterium. GTDB lineage: Bacteria > Pseudomonadota > Gammaproteobacteria > Granulosicoccales > Granulosicoccaceae > Granulosicoccus. The sequence goes on from CAWHXF010000020.1 coordinate 1,154, forward strand.
GTAGTGCCGCTCGTGCGCGATCATCAGTGGGAGACGCCGCTCGCGCGCACCCACGCGCTCGTCTCGGCGCTGGCCGAGCAGGGACGCTCGCTCACGCACGACGACCTGCGCGAGGTGGGCGCCTCGTTTCCGCTCTACGACGGCGTGCCGGAGCTCTTCGAGCGGGTGCGGGAACGCGCGCGTGCGATCGTCGAGGACGTCGATGTCGAGTTCTATCTGATCACCGCGGGCTACGCCGAGATCCCCGAGCACACCACGATCGCGCACGAGTTCGACGGCATCTACGGCGGCGCGCTGCATTTCGACGACGAGGGGCGCGTCGTCACGCCGAAGCGCGTGCTGACCGATGCGCAGAAGCCGCGCTACCTGCTGCAGATCGCCAAGGGGCTGGAGTTGGGCGGGGCGAACCCGGTCGATGCGTTCCGACCCGTGCCGAAGGATCGGTGGCGCGTGCCGGTCGAGCAGATGATCTTCCTGGGTGACGGGTCCAGCGACCTGCCGGCCTTCCAGTTCATGTACGAGCGTGGCGGCATGGCGCTCGCGCTGCGCCGGGAGGAGGGCGGCGACGGGTGGCAGCACACGGGCGAGAGCTTCGGTGACCGTCGGGTGGAGAACATCGCGCCGAGCAGCTACGCCGAAGGCGGCGAGCTGCTGCGCTCGGTCATGCTCGCGGTGGATTCGATCGCGAGCCGCATCGCGCTGCGGCGCTTGTCGGGCGACGGCGGCGGAAATCATCAGCGCGCGCCGCGCGCGGGCGTCCGCGGACGCCGACGGCGAGCACGTCGCCGTCGTCGATCCGGGCTCGAACTCGGTCCGGCTCGTCGTCTACGACCGGTTGTGCCGCGCACCGGTGCAGCGCTTCAACGAGAAGTCGCTGTGCCGGCTCGGCGCATCGCTCGACGCCGACGGCAACCTCGGACGGGAAGCCATGGAATGCGCGCTGCGCGCGCTCGCCCGAGCGGGGTGGGCGAGAGTCGGATCAGCCTGCCGCTCGGGGCCCTGCGCATCGCCACCAGGCTGGATCAGGAATCGCCCAAGGCGGTGCGGCGGCACGTGGACGAGGTGCTGGCGGACGCGTTGCCGGAGGTCGTGCCGGGCGCGGCGCGGTGCGCAAGCGGCTGAGGCGGCTCGCGAAGGCGCTGGACCGCGAGCACGCAGTGCTCGACGCGGACGAGTCATGCGTGACGACGCGGCGCGCGTCGCCAGTCCGTTGCCCATGGCGAAGCGCCAAGAGGCTCGCACCCGGTGCTCGCCAACGAGGGGACTCATGTGCCGAGCTCTGCCCGCAACCAGTCCAAGAGCGCGTCGACGAGCGGGTGCAGCACGTGTCCCGCCGCGCGGTACACCGAGATCTCCGTCGGGCGCTGCACGGTGGCCTCGCACGGGCGGATCAGCCTGCCTTCGTCGAGCATGGTCTCGACGGTGCGCCGCCAGCCGAGCGCGATGCCGTGACCGGACACGGCCGCCTGGATCACCAGCGGGAAGCTGTCGAGGCGCACGAGCCGGGGGTGCGCGCGCAGGCTCGCGCCCACGGCCTCGAACCAGTCCGGCCAGTCCATCCAGTCCTGTGGCACGACTCGGTGCGACAGCAGCGGATAGGTTCTGAGGTCGGAGGCGGTTAACGGCAGCGACTCCGGATCGACGACGTCGCCGCGCAGACGGGATAGATCTCGTCCGCGGCCGTGAACGCGAGACGCGCGGTTCCGGCCGGTCGACCGGACGTCTGGATCGCGACGTCGAAGCGCGCCGTCGCTTCGGTCAGCGGCGCGGGCGAGCTCACGAGCCGCAGCTCGGCGTCCGGGTGCCGCTCTCGGAAGCCCGCGAGCCGCGGCGTGAGCCAGTAGAACGCTTCGCACAGCTGGCAGTGCAGGACGAGCTCGCGCGGCGCGCCGTGACCGCGCACGAGGGCGATCTCCGAGGCGACGTCCGCCAGCGCCGCGCTGACTACTTGCCCGAGCCGCGCCCGGCGTCGGTCAGGCGTCGTTCCGTCCGCGCTCGCCCGCTTGGACCCTGCTTCGCAGCCTGCTACTCGCGCTGATGTGGATCGCGTACTACGCGGCGCTCCCGGTGATCGAGCTGTCCGTGGCTGCGGCGGCGTACTACACCGCGCCGCTGATCATCACGTTGCTGTCGAGCCGGCTGTCGGGTGACGGGGTCGGGCCTGCGCTATGGGTGGCGGTGGTCCTCGGCTTCGCGGGCGTGCTCGTGATGTTGCGCCCGGGGGCCGGTTCGGTCGACGTCTGGGCGGTGCTGCCGCTGCTGGCCGCGATCCTCTACGCCCTCGCGATGCTCGTCACTCGCACGCGTTGTGCTGACGAGAACCCGCTGGTGCTGGCCCTGGTGCTGAACCTCACCTTCGTCACGGTCGGCGGCGTCGCGACGTTCGCGCTGCGCGCGCTCGACCCGGCCGGGGAGTGGGCATCGGTGGACGGCTTCCTGTTCGGTGAGTGGGTCGCGCTGGGCGCAGGCGAGTGGGCGGTGCTCGGCGTGCTCGCGCTCTCGATGCTGATCGGCAGCGTCGCGGCGGCGGTCGCCTACCAGTCGGGGCCGGCGCCGCTCGTCGCGAGTTTCGACTACGCCTACCTCGTGTTCGTGGGAATCTGGGGCTACGCGTTCTTCGCGGAAGTGCCGGACGGGCTCGGCGCGATGGGCATGGCGATGATCCTGGCCGGCGGGCTGCTGGCCGTCACCCGTGGTCGTTCGGGAGGAGCTCGGGAGGCGAAAGCGGCGCCGCGGCGGAGATTCTCGGATAAGGTCCAAGGCTCATCCGATGCACCCACAGCCGACGCCGCGTGAACGCCGACACGCTCGCCCTGTTCCTGCCCGCCGCTGCGCTCGTCGCCGCCTCGCCCGGAGCCAACAACCTGCTGTCGCTGACGCACGGCATCGAAGTGGGCCTGCCGCTAACCGTGGCGAGTCTCGTCGGGCGCTTCGCCGCCTTCGCGCTGCTGATCGCACTCGTCGCGCTCGGGCTCGGCGCGCTGCTGGAAACCTCCGAGCTCACCTTCCGCGCGGTCAAGTGGGCGGGGGTTGCCTACCTCGCGTGGGTCGGTGTGCGGCTCTGGCGCTCGTGCGAGATCGCGCCGATCGCGGTGGATGGGGGAGCGGGCGCGTCCGCGCTCGTGCTGGCGCGGCGCGAGTTCCTCGTCGCGATCACGAACCCGAAGGCGATGTTGCTGTTCACCGCGTTCCTGCCGCAGTTCGCGGTGCCCGGCGAGCCCTTCGCGCCGCAGCTCGCCGCGCTCGGCGCGCTGTACATCGCGGTCGAACTCGTCGCCGCGTGCGGCTACGCGGCGCTCGGTGCGTCGGTGAGGAGGATCGAGATCACGCCCTTCCGTGCGCGGCTGATCAATCGGACGACCGGGGTGATGATGCTCGGCGCGGCGGCGTTGCTCGCGACGACGAAGCGCAGCGGTTGAAGGGGGAGGCGAGGGGGATGATCAGGCGTGCGCGTCCGGACGATGCGGATGGCGTCCGGCGCCGTTCACGTCATGCCTTCGTCGACGAACGGATTCTCGGCCTCCCATCGCGCCCGCGTCACGCGTTCGTGCCGCCCCCCGAGCCGCACCGACGCGAACGCGCGATCGCTGTAGATCTCCGCGCGCAGCGGCCAGTCACGGGCGGCGTCGAACAGCCCCGGCATCAGCTC
>CAWHXF010000021.1:0-26095 GCA_963833195.1 uncultured Gammaproteobacteria bacterium
ATGGGCAGCGACTCGGACTGGCCGATCATGCGCCGCACCGTCGAGACGCTCGAGGCGCTCGGGGTGGCGCACGAGGCGCGCGTCGTGTCCGCGCACCGGATGCCGGACGCGCTGTTCGACTACGCCGCCACGGCCCGCGAGCGCGGGCTGCGCTGCATCGTCGCCGGCGCCGGCGGGGCGGCGCACCTGCCCGGCATGCTCGCGGCCAAGACGCCAGTGCCGGTGCTCGGCGTGCCCGTGCCGCTCGCGTCACCTCGCCGGCCTCGACTCGCTGTACTCGATCGTGCAGATGCCGCGCGGCATTCCGGTCGCGACGTTCGCTATCGGCGAGGCGGGAGCGGTCAACGCGGCGCTGTTCGCGGCGGCCACGCTCGCTGCACACGATGCCGGGCTCGCCGCGCGGCTCGATGCGTGGCGCGACGCCCAGACCGAGGCCGCCAAGGCGATGATGCTGCCGCCGGGAGGGTCGCCCAAGGTGTGACGCGGGTCGCGCGGAACGGAAGTTGCTCGCCCGGAGGGTGCCGGTCGCTCCCGCCGAAAGTGGGCGGCCTGACCGTCCGTACCGAGATCCGCATCGACCCATGCTCACCGCTCTGCGAGAGAACTTCTCCGCGCCGCTGACCCTGCGCCGCGACCGTGTCCGGTTCCTTTGGGCGGCGGTCGCACCGATTCTGCCTCCGATGCCTCCGGACGACCCGGGCCGAGCACCGCTGCACGAGCCGCCGTGCGGGCGCGGACACATCGATCGCGTGGACGACGGGTTCGTCAGCGGTTGGGCGTCCGGGCCCGGGGGCGAGCCGCTCGACGCGCCGGTCACCGTCTGGGTCGATGGCCGCGCCGTCGGGAGCTTCGAGCGCGTCACTCACCGTGCCGATCTCGAGGCTGCCGGCATCGCCGGTGGCCTTGCGGCCTTCGAGGTCGATGCCGGCGAAGCGATCGAGCCCGACGCGCGCGAGATCGAGGTCGCGCTGTCGTTCGGTGACGAGTCCGCACCGCGCTTCTTCGTGCGCCAGCGCGTCGCGTTGCCGGACCACCGTGCGCTGAACCCCGTGCCGTACCCGCGACGGGTCGGCCCCGACGCGATCGAGGGCTGGGAGATCGACTCCGGGATCGACCTGGTGCTCGACGACTTCCCGCTGGCGGGCTCGCTGCTGGAGCACGCCGACCGTTACGTGCGACTCGGGCTCGTCGGCCGCGCCGACGGGGAGGGCGACGGGGTGCGGCTGCGCACCGCGCTGTCGGCGCCGCGTCCGGACGCCGGCGACCTGACGCTCGGGTTGATGGTGCGCGCCGACCGTCCGACACGGATCGCGTGCCGCGTCCTGGTCGACGGCGTCGCGGCTTCCGAGCTCGTGCTCGAGCATCAATTCGCTGTGGCGCCTCGAGCGTCACGTGCTGCCCGGCACCGCCTGCGGGGCGCTGCCGGACGGTGCCCGGCTGGAGCTCGAGATGGTCGCCGCGCACAAGGGCAGGGGGTTCCTGGACATCGCGCTGTGCTGCGCGAGCGAGTTCGTTTCGTTTCGCTACCTGCGCCGCGTCTACGCCGCACCGCTGCACGTCGAGCGCGCCGCGCCGTCCGCCGCTCCGGCACGCTCCTTCCTCGACAACGGCCGCTTCGAGCGCTGGTCGCGCGGCGTCGACTTCGCCGGCCTGACCAGCGGCGACGAGCTGGCCGACAACTGGCGCTTCGAGGGACGCAAGAGCGAGCTCGCGCTCGTCAGCGTGACCGCCCAAGCCGTGCCGCACGCCGCGCAGGGACAACGTCCGGGCTTCGGGTTGCGCGTGCGCACCGGTGCCTTCGACGGCATCGTGCGACTGGTCGGGTCGCTGGACGCGAGCCTGCTCGACGAGCCGTCCGCGCTTGTGCGCGCGACGCTGCACGCCACGGGCACCAACGGCTTCGCGCTCGTGCGCCGGCTGCTGCTGATCGGCCGTGACGCCGAGCGCGAGACGGTGCTGACGGTGCTCGCGCGCGGCGTGAACGTGCGCGGGGTCAGCACCGTGAGCGCGCGTCTCGACGAGGCGACGATGGTCAGGGTCCGGCGCGGCTACGGGAACCTGGAATCGCTGCTGTTCGCCGTCGAGTTCGAGTGCAACGCCGACGTGTTCGTCGAGGCGGTGTGCGTCGAGGGCTCGCCGGCCGTCTCGGCACCCGGAACGGCCGGCGTGCCGGTCCCGCAGGGCCCGCCGCAGGCGCCCGCCCCGGTCGGATTCGAAGACCCCGCCATCGTCGCCCAGCTGACGAGCATCCGGGGCGTGGAAAGCTGGCTCTCGGATGAGCCCTGCGCCGACGCCTCGCTCGTCGAGCGCGTGGCCACTGCGCGTCGCTCCCGGCGCACCGACCGCGACGGAGCGCTCGAGGGGCTCGAGGGGCTGCGCAGCGCGACCGTGCGTCGGCCGCGTCCGGACTATCCGACGGTCGACATCCTCGTGCCGATCCACAACGCGCTCGAGTCGGTGCGCGAGTGCGTGCGCTCGGTGATCGAGCGCACCGACGTGCCGTACACGCTGCGGCTCGTCGACGACGGCTCCGATGCCGAGACGGCCGCCTGGCTCGCGGCCGTCGCCGACCGGTTCCCGAACGTCGAGCTGCTGGTCAATCCCGAGAACCTCGGCTACACCAGGACGGTGAACGTCGGGCTTCGCCGCAGCGACGCCGACTACGTGTGCGTGCTGAACAGCGACTGCGTCGCGACCGCCGGCTGGTTGTCGCGTCTGATCGATTGCGCGGTGGAGACCGGCGCGGCGATGGTCGGGCCGCTCGGCAACGCCGCCTCGTACCAGTCCGTGCCGCGCATCCGCGCGGACGGGCAGTGGTGCTTCAACCCGCTGCCGGAGTCGGTGTCGGCCGACGACGTGGCGGAGTTGGTGGCGGCGCATTCCGAGCGCGCCCACCCGGGCGTGCGCGTCATCAACGGGTTCTGCCAGCTGATCTCGCGCCGAGCGATCGACGAGGTCGGGCTGCTCGACGAGGACTCGTTCCCGCGCGGCTTCGGCGAGGAGAACGACTTCTGCGCCCGCGTGGTCGGCGCCGGGCTCGGCATCCACGTCGCCGACGACGCCTACGTCTTCCACGCCAAGTCCCAGAGCTTCGGACACGAGCAGCGCAAGGCGCTGTCCCGCCAGGGCTCGGCGGCCCTGCGGGCCAAGCACCCGGGCGTCAACTGGGACGAGGTCACCGCGGAGCTCGAGAACCAACCCGCGATCGCGCGCCTGCGGGATCGACTGCTGGAGAACGGACTGTGACGAACGCAACGGGGCCGAAGCCTGCGGTCGTGGGGCCGATGAAGGTGACGTTCGTGCTGCCGGTCAAGGGCGGCGGCGGCGGAGCCCACTCGGTGGCCCAGGAGGTCAACGAGATGATCCGCTTCGGCGTCGACGCCCGGATCGCCGTCAACGAGAAGAACGTCTCCTCGTTCACGACGACCTACGCCGACCTGCCGAACGTGCGCGACGCGATCGATTCGTTCGCCGGCGTCGCGGGGCTCGCCGAGCTGATGGAGGGCCGCGAGCTCGTGGTCTGCACGATGTTCACCTCGGTCGAGACCGTTGCCCGGGCGCTCGAGCTCGTGCGCGGAACGCGACCGCGGGTCGCCTACTACGTCCAGGACTACGAGCCGCTGTTCTGCGCCCCCGGGGACCCGCTGCGCGAGCAGGCGCTGGCCAGCTACGAGAGGCTGCCCGGGGCACTGCTGTTCGCCAAGACCGACTGGATCCGCCACGTCGTGTCGGCCAACCACGCGGTGAAGGTCGAGAAGGTCAGCCCGAGTCTCGACACCTCGCTCTACCACCCGGCGCTCAGGCGCGTGAACGGCCCGGTGCGCGTGGCCGCGATGGTGCGCCCGCCGACGCCGCGCCGCGCGCCGCGGCGCACGATGAGCGTGCTCAAGGAGATCGCCGCGCGCCACGGCGACGCAGTCGACATCAGCGTGTTCGGGTGCACCGAGGAGGAGCTCGTCGAGCACCAGTTGCCGACCGACTTCGAGTTCGTCAATCACGGCCGGCTGATGCGCTCCCAGGTGGCCGCGCTGTTTCGCACCACCGACCTCGTGATGGACCTGTCGGACTACCAGGCATTCGGCCGCACCGGCCTCGAAGCGATGGCCTGCGGCTGCGCGACGCTGCTGCCCGTCTTCGGCGGCACACACGAGTACGCGGTCGACGGCGTCAACGCCTTCCTGGTCGACACCCGCAGCAAGGAGAGCGATCGTCGCGCGCTTCGACGAGTACATGGCGCTCGGCGCCGCCGCCCGGCGCGAGCTCTCCGAGCGGGCGGTGCGCACCTCGCAGGAGTACTCGATCGCCCGGGCGGCGTGGTCGGAGCTCGAGGTGTTCGAGCGTCACTTGGCCGCGCCTCTTGCCGCCGTCGCGTAGGGGAGGATAGATGCACAGGCGCGACCTCGGACCGGCGGGTACCGATCAGGGGCCGGAGCTGCTTTTCTTCACCTACGCGGACCGGCGCTACGACATCTTCGCGGCGCCCTACGCGTACTTCGCCCTGACGCACAACCCGGGCGCCCTGGTCGAGATCGTGCTCGAGGATCTCGAAGGCTTCCTGAGCAGGAACGAGGCGGTCCTGATGAGGACGTGCTCGCCCGGCACGTCGATCTCATGGCGCGCCACGAGCTCCCTTTCAGCAACATCATCAGGCCCGGATCGATCGCCGCCGGCAGACCGCGCCTCAGCGGACTCCACTTCTGCCCCTACGACCTGATGTACCCGTTGCCGGACGTCTCCGACCTGGACCTCGGCGTCCTGCGCGACGAGGGCTTCAGGGCCGTGTTTCCCGATTTTCCCTTCGAGTTCCGGCTGCTGTTCGCCGCGCTCGAGGCACGAATGCTCGGAGCCGAGCGCGGCCTTCACCGGATCGCTTCTGCCTATCTCGTCGATCGCAGGCTCTCGGCCGACTGGGCGACCCTGACGCGCCGACAACTGGAAGCGGAGCGCGACGGGGCGGCGGCCGCAGGCCGTCAGGGGGAAGCCGACCTGGTGGCGGCACGCATCGCGCGGCTGTGGCCGCTGGACCCGGAGTCGTGGCGGCTCCGTGCCCTGAACGCCTTCGCCTCGGGCGACGATCGTCTGGCAGTCGAGGCCCTGCAGCACGCGTGGGACCGGTCGCCGGTCGGCTCTGCCTCCGCCAGGGTCGCGGAGGAGAGTGCGGGCGCGCATCGGAAGCGGATCTCGGCGTGCCCGGAGGGTGCGCGCCTGCTGGCGCGAATCGATGAGGAAGGTTCTGCGCTCGGTCCGGTTGCCTGAGACGTCTCGGCCGACGCGTTCGGTGCGCTGACCGAACCTCTCCGGGACGGACGCGACGGACGCCGAATGCGCCGGTTCGGTCCGGCTGTAGAGGATCAGGGAAGCCGGTCGAGCAAGTCCTGCGGAATGCGCACGATCCGGCTCGGCAGCCGCGCGTCGCAGCGCCAGTTGCCCTTGGAGTCCTGCACGCTCTGCTCGAGAAAGCCGCGGATCTCGTCGCCGAACTCGAACGCGTCCACTCGGCCCCCCGCGACGTAGCGGGCAATGCCCTCGAACTTGGCCACGAGCTTTTCGGCGTCGACGCGCTGGTGGCTCGACCAACCCTTCTCGAGCGCCTCGGCCGACCAGTTCAGGCCGGAAGTCAGCCGCAGCCTGGACAGCGACTCGTCGCGGTCGACGTACTTGGTGTGCACGAGGTAGTACCCGTTGCCGAACCGCGGGGCCAGGTTCGAGGTGTGGAACCCGGGAATCCAGGCGATCGGGACGCGCGACGCGAACGGCTTGCACATGGACTTCTCGAACGTCGCGTACTCGCGCTGCTCGCCCATGGGCCGTCCGCGGTCGTAGACCGGTTCGTCGTCGACGTAGTGCCAGAGGTTCATGCCCACGGCGGTGACCGACGGGGCGTCAGGGTCCTCGTGCGCCAGCGCCTCGGCGAGCGTGGCGTGCCCCTTCGACACGACCAGCTCGTCGCAATCGGTGTGCAGCACCCAGTCGAACTCCAGCAGCAGCATTCCGTGCAGGCGCGTGACCATGTCGGAGCGGCGCCGCTCGTCGAAATCGGATCTCGGCACCCGCAGCACGTTCACGCCGGGGAACGCCTCGCGCACGCTCTCGTCCGAGCCGTGATCGATGATGTAGAGCTCGCAGCCCGGGCACTGCTTCGAGTAGTGGTCCACCCACGTGGGCAGGTTGTACGACTCGTTGTACACCATCGTGATCACGGCGATCTTCATGTCGAGTGCTTGCTCCGGGTGGGCGCGACGGCGCGGTCGCGGTAACCGCGTCCGGAGCGCGATGCACCCGACGTGCCACGGGCCGGTCCCGGCGCGCGCCGCTATACTGGTCGAACGACGGAATCTGCATCCGCAGGGGCAAGCGTGGACGCACCTTCCAGACCGATACGATTCCTCGGCGTCGTCGGCGGCGGCCAGCTCGGGCTCTACTTCGCCCTCGCGGCGCGACGTCTCGGCCACGTCACCGCCGCGCTCGATCCCGACCCGCACGCCCCGGCGATGCGCGTCGTCGACGTCGCGGTCGTCGGCGCCTACGACGACCCGACCGCGCTCGACCGGCTCGGGCAGCTGTGCGACGCGATCACCATCGAGTTCGAGAACGTGCCGGCCGCGTCGCTCCAGCGCCTCGCTCGGCACGCGCGGGTCGCCCCCGGTCCCGACGCGGTCGCCGTCGCCCAGGACCGCGCCGCCGAGAAGCGCGCGGCCGCCGCGCACGGGCTCGAGCCGGTGCCGTGGCGTCCGATCGAGTCGGTCGACGAGATCGAGACGCTGCGCCGCGAGGGAGCGCTCGCGCCGTCGATCCTGAAGAGCGCCCGGCTCGGCTACGACGGCCGCGGACAGCGGCGCTGTGACGACGTCGACGCCGTCGCGGCCGCGTTCGACGACCTCGGGCGCGTCCCGTGCGTACTCGAGACCCGTGTGCCGCTGCTCGCCGAGCTGTCGGTCGTGCTCGCGCGTGACGGGCGCGGCGAGAGCGTCGCCTTTCCCGCTGCGGCGAACGTGCACGAGCGCGGCGTGCTGCATTTGTCGACGGTGCCGGCCGGGCTCGACCCGGCACTCGAGGCCGAGGCGGCCGACGCCGCGGCACGGCTGGCCGACGGGCTCGGCTACGTCGGCGTGCTGGCAGTCGAGTTCTTCGTCGTCGCCGGCGACGACGGGCCGAGGTTGCTGTTCAACGAGATGGCGCCGCGCCCGCACAACAGCGGGCACTGGACGCTCGACGCCTGCACGGTGTCGCAGTTCGAGCAGCAGGTGCGCGCGCTCGCCGGCCTGCCGCTCGGAGCGCCGCGCGCGCTCTCGCCGGTGACGATGGTCAACCTGATGGGTGACGCCTGGGCGTCGGGGACGCCTCCGTTCGCCGAGGCGCTGGCGTTGCCTGGGGTGGCGCTGCACCTGTACGGCAAGGCGGCGGCGCGGCCCGGGCGGAAGATGGGACACGTGAACTGCCTCGCGGACTCGACCGACGCCTCGCTCGCCCTCGCGAATCGGGTCCACGCGCTGCTCGCGGGGACGCCTGAGGGGCCCTGAGAGGGGGCAGGGGGGGCGCTCGCAGCCGCCGCGCAGGAGCCGTCGACCGGCGCGTCGGAGTCGTGGTACGAAAATCGCTTCGGGTCGGGTCGACGCCATCGCCTTCCCTGACCCGACATCCCCAATGAGTCTTGCCCAGCGCAATTCGCAGACGAGCGGCCACTCGTCGAGCTTCGTGCCCACAGCGGTCGAGTCGCTTCTGATGCAGAGCAGCGCGCTCAGCAGCATCGCCGGCAAGCTCGGCGAGGAGTTCGACGACGCCGTGAGGCTGATCCTGCAGTGCAAGGGCCGCGTCATCGTGGCCGGCATGGGCAAGAGCGGCATCGTCGGCAAGAAGATCGCCGCGACGCTCGCCTCCACCGGGACGCCGGCGATGTACCTGCACCCCGGAGAGGCGATCCACGGGGATCTCGGCATGATCACCTCGCACGACCTCGTCGTGCTGATCTCGCACTCGGGCGAGACCGAGGAGGTCTGCAAGCTGCTGCCGTCGCTCAAATACTTCGGCAACCCGATCATCGGAATCATCGGGGCCGCGGGCACGACGATCGGACGCCAGGCCGACGTGACGCTGCGCGTGGACATCGAGCGCGAGGTCTGCCCGAACAATCTCGCGCCGACGACGTCTGCGCTCGCGGCCATGGCGGTTGGTGACGCGATCGCGGTGTGCCTGATCAAGGCGCGCGACTTCAAGCCGTCGGACTTCGCCCAATTTCATCCCGGCGGCATCCTCGGTCGCCGCCTGCTCGCACGCGTCAGTGACTCGATGATCACCGACAAGCTGCCGCTGATCGGGCCCGAGGAAACGGTGCGCGAGGCGATCTTCTGCATGACCGCCGGGCGTCTGGGACTCGCGATCATCGTCGACGGGCACCGCCTGCTCGGCATCCTGACCGACGGCGACCTGCGCCGAGCGCTGATCATGGACCCGACGATGATGGACAAGCGGGTGTGCGACTTCATGACGCCGGTGCCCGTGACGATCTCGCCCGAGGCGATGGTCTCCGAGGCCGAAATGTTGATGAGGAAGTACAAGATCCGAGCGCTCGTCGTGACCGAGCAGACGAGGAACGGTGTCGAGGAGGTTTGCGGCCTGCTCGAGATCTTCGTGGAGGGCAAGGGCTCGTGAGCGCCGCGCGCGTCGCGGCGCTGCTAGCGCTCGTCGCCGCGCTCGGCGGCTGCGCCGCGCGGGGCCCGGTCGATGCGGGCGACCGGGCGGCCGGCCCGTCCGGCGCACGTCCGGACGCATCGCTCGCCGAGCGCCTGGGCAGGGCATCCGACGGCGCCCCGATCGCGCTCGAGCCGGGCAACTCGCTCGGCGCCGATCGCGCCTCGGTGGGTGGCGCCTACGCCGCGGCGAGCGGCCACCGCTGTCGACGCGTGCGGCTCGACGGACGGATGGAGCCGACCCGCATCGTGTGCCGCGACGATGCGGGGCGCTGGTACCTGCCGCGCGCGCTCGGCGCGGCCGCGGGCCCGGCGTCCGGGCGGTCCGGCGGCCCGCTCGAGGACACGCTCGTCGTGCCCCTGAGCGGCTCGGCCGGACAGGCGGCGACGTCGGTGTCCGGCGCACTGCGCCGCGCCGGGTCGCGCGATCCGTTCGCACGCCCGTTCACGAGCCCGATCATCGCCGGCGAGACCCTGTGGGACTTCGCTCGGCGCATCACCGGCAGCGGCCGCGACTGGCCGGCGATCGCCGAGGCCAACGGCATCGTCGACACGCGCACGATCCCCGCCGGGGCGGAGCTTGCGGTGCCGCACGAACTGCTGCCGCGGGACCTGTAGGCGGTGGCCGCTCCAGGGGCCGAGGCGGCCTACGCGCGCGCGCTCACGGAGTCGGGTGCAGGGCGCGAGACGCTGAGCGTGCAGAGCGCAGTCGGTGCGTTGGAGACGCAGCTACGGGTCATCCGAGCGCTGATCCTGCGCGAGACCAAGGCGCGCTACGGCGAGCACAAGATCGGCTTTCTGTGGGCGCTCATCGAGCCTGCGCTGATGGTGACGGTGTTCGTCGCCTTTTTCGCCGCGATGAACGCCCCGACCGTGTCGAACATGCCGATCGTGCCGTTCATGATCACCGGCATCGTGCCGTTCACGATGTTCCGCGACTCGATGGGCCAGATGCAGGGTGCGCTCGCGTCGAACCGGAACCTGCTCGGCTTTCCGCAGGTCACGACCTTCGACGTCATCCTCGCGCGCGGGCTGCTCGAGGGCGCGACGCTGCTGTGCGTGTTCGCGCTGATGCTCGGCATCGCCCACGTGCTCGGCTTCGAGATCCGCTGCGAGGACCCGTTGGGCGTGCTCGTGGTGTGCGCGCTGCTCACGATGATCGGCATGGGCATGGGCTTCCTGCTCGCGAGCGTGTCGCCGATCCTGCCGTCGATGCGCCAGGTCGGTACGGTCGCCTTCGGCCGCCCGTTGTTCCTGACCTCGGGGCTGTTCTACACCGCCGACAGCCTGCCGATGCCGTTTCGCGAGTACCTGCTGTGGAACCCGTTGCTGCACCTGCTCGAGCTCCAACGCGACCGCTTCTTCCACGAGTTCGAGACGCCCCACGGCAGCTGGATCTACGCGGTCAGCTGGTCGGTCGGACTGTTCGCCGTCGGATTGACCGTCCACCAGGCGATGCGCAAGCGGGCGATCGTCGGACTGTGATCACCCTCGATCGCGTCACCAAGCGCTACCACACGCGCGCCGGCGTGCGCACCGTGCTCGACCGCGTGAGCGTGACGTTCCCGCGCGGCAGGAGCGTCGGCATCCTCGGGCTCAACGGTGCGGGCAAGTCGACCCTCGTGCGGATCCTCGGTGGCGCGGAGCCCGCCGACTCCGGCACCGTCGTCCAGCAGGGCAAGGTGTCCTGGCCGCTCGGCTTCACCGGCGGCTTCCAGCAGTCTCTGACCGCGCGCGAGAACGCCCGCTTCGTCGCGCGCATCTACGGCGAGGACCCCGACTACATCGAGGCCTTCACGCTCGAGTTCTCCGAGCTCGGCGACTACTTCGACGTGCCGCTCCGAAACTACTCCGCCGGCATGCGCGGCCGCTTCGCGTTCTCCGTCAGCTTCGCTTGTCACTTCGACGTCTACCTCGTCGATGAAGCGCTGGAGACGGGCGATGCCCGCTACAAGGAGAAGTTCAGACGCGCGTTCGAGGAGCGTCGGGCCGAGGCCTCGGTGATTCTCGTCTCCCACAACGAGGAGATGATCCGCAGGAACTGCGACATGGCCGCCATCCTGCATGAAGGCCGGCTCGTCATGCACGACAACCTCAAGGACGCGCTGCAGGCCTACAAGGTCCTGCAGACGCGCGCAGCCTGAGCCCACTACGATGAAAGCCATCTTAAGAAGCCTCGCGATCGTCGTCGGCCTGCCCACGCTGATCGCCGCGATCTACTTCGGTGGGGTCGCGAGCGACATCTACGTCAGCGAGGCCCGCTTCGCGGTGCGCTCTTCCAATCCGGGTGGCGGCGGCGGACTCGCCGCGATCCTGGCCTCGCCGATCGCTGCGGGCGGCTCCCAGGACACGCTCGTCGTCGCCGACTACGTGCATTCGCGCGACATGCTGCGCCAGGTGGTGGAGCGTATCGATCTCGTCGGCCACTACTCGGACCCCGACATCGACCCGCTCGCGCGGCTCGACCCGGAGGCCGACACCGAGGAGCTGCTCGCCTACTTCACCGAGCGCGTTCGCCTGCTGCACGACACCCAGAGCGATGTCGTGACGCTGACCGTCAGCGCGTTCGATCCCGTGTTCGCCAAGGAGCTCGCCACGCTCGTCATCGAGCTCGGCGAGGGTCTCGTCAACGATCTGTCCTCGCGCATCGAGGAGGACGCCTTGTCGACGGCTCTCATGGAAGTCGAGCGTGCCGGTGGCAACGTCGCCGAGGCGAGCGCGGCACTCACGCGCTTTCGCAACTCGAACACGCTGCTCGACCCGGCGGCCGAATCGGCGGCGCGGCTGAACCTCGTCGCGCAGATCGAGTCGCGACTGATCGAGACCCGCTCGATGCTGGGCGAGAAGGAGGCCTACATGCGTGGCGACGCCCCCGAGGTCGTGGCGCTGAAGAACCGCATCCGCGCGCTCGAGCGCCAGCTCGGACTCGAGCGCGGCCGGCTCGGCGGCGGCGGCGAGGCCGGCGAGCTCAGCGCCCTGATCGAGTCCTATCAGCCGCTCGAGCTCGGGCAGGAGCTCGCGCTGCGCCGCTACACCTCCGCGCTCGGCTCCCTCGAGGCGGCGCGTCTGGAGGCCCAGAGGAAGAAGCAGTACCTCGTCACCTTCATCGAACCGAACCTGCCGGACGCCGCGATCGAGCCACGCCGGCTCTACGAGGTGCTCACGGTGTTCGTGTTCGCGTTCCTGATCCAGCTCGTCGGCGGCCTGATGTGGTCGGCGCTGCGCGACCACCTCGGCAAATGAGCGCCGTCGCCTCCCAGCTCACCAGAGTCGATACCCGTCCCGTGATCCGAAGCTGCCTGATCCTTCTCTTGTCGGCCCTGCCGCTCGTCACGCACGCCCAGGCGCTCGGCGGCGCCGCCGTGCAGGACGGCGTCGCAGCGCCCGAGGCCGCCGCGGCGCTGCTGCGCGGGCAGGGCGGGGCGAACGCCGTCGGCGACGCGCTCGACGGTCCGCCGCCGGCGGCCCGCCCGCTCTACGCCGACGAGTCTCGCGAGCGCGCCTCGCTACAGCGCGTCGACGGGCTCGAGCCGTTCGGCGCGAACCTCTTCGGTGGCGGCTTCAGCAACGACCGCGAGGACGGGTTGAACCCGAACTATGTGGTCCAGCCCGGCGACCGGGTCAGCGTGCGGATCTGGGGCGCGACCGACTTCAATAGAAGTCTCACGGTCGATCCGCAGGGCAACGTGTTCGTGCCGCGGGTCGGGCCGATCGCGCTGGGCGGCACGCGCAACAGCGACCTGAACGCGCGCGTCGCGCAGGCCGTGGGGCGCGTCTACACCGACAACGTGCGCGTCTACACGAGTCTCGACGGCTCGCAACCGGTCGCCGTCTTCGTCACCGGCTACGTCGCGAGCCCGGGCCGCTTCGCCGGCATCCCCTCGAACTCGGCGTTGCACTTTCTCGATCGCGCCGGCGGGATCGACCCGTCGCGCGGCAGCTACCGCGACGTGCGCGTGGTGCGCGACGGGCAGACCCTCGCCCGGATCGACCTGTACGGCTTTCTCGTCGACGGACGACTCGAGTCGGTCCAGTTCCGCGACGGCGACACGATCGTCGTGGGCCGGCGCGGCGCGACGGTCGCCGTCTCGGGCGACGTCGCCAACGAGGCGGTGTTCGAGCTCGACGGCGCGAGCACCGACGGCGCGGCGCTCGCCGCCGGCGCGATGCTCGATCCGGGCGTCAGCCATGCGGGGGTCTCGGGCGTGCGCGACGGCAGGCCCTTCTCGATCTACGTGCCGATCGAGGAGCTCGGCGCGCTCGAGCTCGCCGACGGCGATCGGGTGTCCTTCCGGGTCGATCTCCGCGACAGCATCATCGTCGTCGAGGTCGAGGGCTCGCATCTCGGGCCCTCGCGCTTCGCGGTGCCGCGCGACACGCGGCTGCGCGAGCTGCTCGACCACATCGCGGTCGACCCCGAGCTCGCCGACACCGATTCGATCTCGCTCAAGCGCGAGGCCATCGCGATGCGACAGAAGGCCGCGCTGCAGGACAGCCTGCAGCGGCTCGAGGCGCGCTACCTGACCGCCTCGTCGCAGACCGACACCGAGTCCGCCATTCGCGCCCAGGAGGCCGAGCTGATCTCGCGCTTCGTGGCCAACGCCCGCGAGGTCGAGCCCAACGGACGCCTGGTGGTCGCGCGCGGCGGCGAGGTCGCCGACGTGCTGCTCAACAGCGGAGACATCATCACCGTCCCGTCGCGCACCGAATCGGTGCTGCTGAGCGGCGAGGTGCTCGTGTCCCAGGCGATGCTGCACGAGCGGGGCTTGGGCGCACGCGACTACATCGATTCGTCCGGCGGGTTCGGCGAGCAGGCCGACACCGACCGTATCGTCGTGGTGCACCTGAACGGCGAGGTCTCCACCGGCGAGAACCCGGAGGTGCGCCCCGGCGACGAGATCATCGTGCTGCCGAAGGTGCCGAGCAAGAACCTTCAGCTCGCCGCGACGATCGTCGACATCGTCTACAAGATCGCGGTGGCCGCCGCGGTCGCCATCAACCTGTAGCCCGAGCGCTTCTAGGGAGCAATCGCATGAGCCTGAGTCAACCGGTGCCGCTGCCCGCCGACGTCGCCGCCATAGTGCAGTTCTGGGACAGCAACGCCTCCGAGGAGGTGCAGGGGCTGCTCGACAGCGTGCGCGACGCGAACCCGTCGATGCCCTACCGCTTCTTCGACGACGAGACGGCGCGCGAGTTCGTGCGCGTCGAGTTCGGAGCCGAAGCGACCGCGATGTACGACAACGCCGCGCTACCGGCGATGCGTGCGGACCTGTTCCGCTACTGCTGGCTGGCGCGCCACGGCGGCTTCTACGTCGATGCCGACTACGGCTCGCTGCAGCCGCTCGAGCCGCTGATCGCCGAGGACAACGCCGGCATCCTCTACGAGCGTCCCAAGGGAATCTGCAACAGCGCGATCTACGCGCGCGACCCGGAAGACCCGCTGATGGTCCGCATGCTCGAGGTGGCGTTGCACAACGTGCGCACGCGCCGCTCGCAGAGCGTCTGGGACATGACCGGCCCCGCGGTGTTGCAACGGCTGTACGCCGGTGACGACACGCGCGCGCTGTTCGACGGCTACCGGCTGATGCGCGAGGACGAGTTCCGGACCTACTTCGAGCTCGCCGACAGCCTGCCGTACAAGAGCACCGAAGCGCACTGGTTCGTCGCCAAGCACGCCGGCATCAGCCCGTTCCGGGACGATCGCGACGCGGCGGCGAACGACGGCGCGCGCTAGCCGCCGCGCCGTGCCGGCGCGCGCGGCGGATCCGTCGCCGCGCGCGTCCTTCGTCCCCCCGATCTACCCGCGGCGACTCCGCCGTCCCGCGCCGACGCGACGCAGCGCGCCCGCGAGCCCGAGCAGGGCGAGCGGGCCGAGCCCGAGCGCGCCGCCGCCGGAGCTGCGCTTCGCGGGCGTCGTGCCTTGACCGTCCGCCGGGTCCGTCGTGACGCCCACATCGCCGTCGTCGTCACCGCCGCCGCCGCCGTCGCCGCCCGCGCCCGATCCATCATCGCCGGACGTCGCGTCACCGTCCCCGGCGTCCTCGTCGCCGCCGTCGCCTTCGCCGCTCGAATCGGCCCCGTCGCTGTCGCCGTCGCCGTCGCCATTGCCGTCGTCGGTACCGGCGCCGTCCGTACCGGCCTCGTCCCCGCCGGCATCGTCGCTTCCCGAGTCGTCCGCGCCGGCGTCGTCAGTGCCGTCGGTCGTGCCGTCCGTCTCGCCGTCCGTCTCGCCGTCGGCCGTGCCGTCGGTACTGGCGCCGCCGTCCTCGTCCTCCGACTGGCCCGTGCCGCCCCCGGCGACGTAGTCGGCGCAGAAGCGGTCGTCGCCCTTGAGCACGAGCCGCGGCCGCCCGGCGTCCGCCTCGCGCGAGCGCAGCTCGATGCCGGAGCCTCCGGCCGCCTCGACGATCACCGTCAACGCCGGGGCCGCGACGAACGAGGGGTCGAGCGCGACGTCGATGCGCTCGTCGGCCTCGTGCGCGTCGGCATCGGAGCCGAGCGCGACGAGCCCGTCCGGCAGGGCGTCGGCCGCCGAGTCCTCGTCCCAGATCTCGTCGCCGCCGAGCCAGAAGTCGCGCCGGTCCCCGGTCACCGGCGCGGCGGCCGTGGTGCGCAGCCGCGCGATGTTGATGTCCGGCACGTTCGCGAGGTCGAAGCGCAGCAACGCGCGACGACCTCCGGCATCTACCGTCAGCGTCGTGCCGTCGTCGACGTCCGTGCCCTCCACGTCGACATCGGCCACGGGTTCGAGCACCAGGCGTCCGAACCGGCACTCGCCCACCGGCATGAAGTCGTCCGGAGTGTCCGGTCGCAGCGGCGACTCGGTCGCGCCACCGGGAGTGGTCGGGGCATCGGAGGTCCGCGACGGCTCGAGGGTATCCAGGCGCGCCTCGGAGAACTCGTGGTCGTCGTAGCGGTACAGCACGAAGCGATCGATCGCATGACCCGTCGAGCGCCCGGCGATCTCGATCTCGTGGTCCCCGGCGTCGAGGTACTGACGGATCGGGCGCGGCGCGAAGTCGACGGTCACGGTGTCCCAGGTCCACCGGCCGAGCCGGTTCATGTACACCTTGGACCAGTTCTCCAGGGACTGCTCGCCGGGAATGTCGCGCCCCGTCGGCAGCCGCAACCACGAGTCGTTGGCCTCCTTGTAGTCATCGCCCTCGCCGATGCGGGTGCGCCAGCGGAACTCGTAGAAGCCAGGCTCGGAGATCGTGACCCGGTAGCGCATGACGCTCTGCGAGCCCGGCGAGCCGTTGGGTCCGACGTTGATGAAGTAGCTCTCGCCCAGCACGTCGCCGAGCGCCCTGGACTCCGCCCAGTTCGGCGGCGCGTCGATCGATTCGACCTCCACGACGACGACGCCGTCGTCCTCGAGGTGCCACGTGTCGGCGGCGGCCGGCGCGGCGTGGGCCGCGGCGAGCGTCGTCGCCACCGCCGCGGCGATTCGGGTCGGCGCGCGACGCGCGACGGGGCCGGTGAGACGATCCGGGCGGGTCGGCTTCATCAGGGTGGGGCTCGTTGTGCGTGTCCGGGAGCCGGGCACGAGGCATGCGCCTGTCATCGGCGCGGCGTCACCCCGGCTGCACGATCGCCGGCCGCACGCTGCGCCGGAGCACGACGCACGTCACGCGCGTCACGCAGGGAACGCCGACCGACACCGAGGCGGGGTGCGTCGACGAGGGGCTCCGTGAACGCGCGCACGAAACCGGATGGCCAGGCTGCGGCCGCACGCGGCGAACGACTCCTGCGGCACGCGAGTCGCAGCGCACGAAGGGACTGCCGCCACGCAACCGTGTCCCTTGCTGCCCATGATCCGTCGTCCCGCGACCTCGCGCGAGCCCGCGCCGGCCGCCGCGTCGCTCGCGCTTTTCGTCCTGTGCCTCGTCGGGTGCGCACCGGGCGATTCGGGTTCCTCATCGTCTCCGGTGGAACCGGAGGACGCCGCGCGCACCGACGACGTCGCGCCGGCCGCCGCGACACCTGCGGAGCCCGTCCCATCTCTCGAAGCCGCCGTGCCGGTCGGGCCGGTGAAACTCGCCGAATCCGTCGAGACGGTAGAGCCGGCGGAGATGGCCGAGCCCGTGGAGCCGGTGTGAGCCGGTTGAGTCGGTTGAGCCCGCCGAGCCCGCACCGACACCCGTCGCGCCCGCGCCGCGGCCTGCCGAGACGACGGACGCGGACCCGACATCGGTCCGCGACAGCCGCTTCGGCGGCGGCCGGCTGCGCGACCTCGCCGCGCGGCACGGTCTACACATCGGGATCGCGCCGCATCAGCAGAAGGACTTCGATTTCCTGTCGATTCCCGAGACCGACATCTACCGAGCGATCCTCGCCGAGGAGTTCGACATCGTCACGGCCGAGAACTCGCAGAAGATGGAACGCCTGCGGCCGTCGCCCGACGAGTGGCGCTGGGAGCAGACCGAGCGGCTGCTCGAGTTCGCCGAAGGCAACGACCAGCGGGTGCACGGCCACACGCTGGTGTGGCATGACCAGGTGCCCGATTGGGTGTACGAGATCGCTCCCGAGGACCGCCTCGCCCTGATGCGCGATCACATCGAGCGCACGATGTCCCGCCACGCGGGTCGCGTGGCGGTCTGGGACGTCGTCAACGAGCCCTTTGTCGACGACGGCGCATTCCGCCACCACGTCTGGGCGCCGGACGGGCGGGGCGACTACATCGCCGATGCCTTCCGGACCGCGCGTGCGGTGGACCCGTCGGCGGAGCTGATCCTCAACGATTTCCACGTCTCGACGCCGGGCCCCAAGCCCGACGCGATCCACGAGTTCGTCCGCGCCGCGCTCGCCGACGGCGTGCCGATCGACGGCGTGGGCATGCAGTTCCATGTGAACGTGTCCGCCGATGCCGAGGACTTCGACGCGATGCGGCGCACGTTCCAGCGCTTCGCCGATCTCGGGCTGTCGATCTGGATCACCGAGATGGACGTCATGACCGACTGGCAGAAGGATCCCATCGCCGAGGCCGAAGCCCAGGCCATCGTCTACGAGAACGTCGTGCGGATCTGCGTGGAGCAGCCGGCCTGTCGCGCCGTCCAGTTCTGGGGACTGTCGGACCGCTACTCCTGGCGCGGCGTCGTGGACGGCCTGCCGCTCGACGAGAACTTCCAGCCGAAGCCGGCGTGGTACGCGATCCAGCGGGCCCTGGCCGACACGCCGCCGACACCGCGCCGCTGAGCGCGGCACGGCGTCGCCCGTCCGTCGCTACCCGCGTCGGCGGCGCGGGATCCGGAAGCGGCGTCCGACGGCCGCGAGCGCCAGCGCGATCAGGGGCATCGCACCGGAGGCGCCACCCCCGACCCGACTCGCCACCTCCGCCCCGGGCGTTTCGGCTCCGTCGACAGGCGCTCCGGCTTCGTCGACGGGGGCCGGCACGGGCTCCGTCACCGTCTCGTCGCCGTCGGCGGTCTCCGGCCCGCGATCGTCCTCCCCCCCGTTCTCGTTCGCCCCGTTCTCCTCGGCCCCGTTCGTGTCGGCACCGTTGCCGTCGGCATCGCTCCCGTTCGGAGTCGTCTCCCCGTCGTCGCCCGTCGCGCGCGAGAGCCGATCGTGGTCGGCGCAGAAGCCGTCATCGCCCGAGAGCACCAGCGCGGGACGCTCGTCGGGCCGCTCGGCGGCGGACGCGGCGATCTTCAGCGGATCGCCCGGTCCGGCGAGCCCGATGCCGACACCGATCGGATCGGACCGGGTCAGCAGCGTCGCGTCGAGCGTCAGCGCGAAAGGCGCGCCGGCGTCGAAGGCCTCGTTCGAGGAACCGAGCGCCGCGGTCGGGTCGGGGGGCGCGCTCACGTCGGCGGTGGAGCCGAGCCAGCTCGTCAACGCGCGGGCGCCGTTCGACGCCGAGCGCGAAGTCAGGCGCAGGGCGGCCGAGCTCGCCGGCGGCACGTCCGTCAGGTCGAAGCCGAGCCAGACGAATCCGTCCTCGCCCGCGACGAGCGCCGGGGCGTCGCCCGATTCCGGGTTCGAGACGGCGGGCTCGAGCGACGGGGCGAGCACCAGGGTGCCCGCCTCGCACGTGCCGACGGCCTGCAGCGGGGCGGCATCGCTCCGGCCTCCGTCCCCGGCGTCGGAGCCGTCGCCGCCCGGCTCCTCGCCGTCCGCCCCCCCGCCATCGGTCGCTCCCGCGTCGCCGGCGTCGTACTCGCCGGCCGGGTCCGTCGTCGTGAGCGACAGCGGCAGCGCGTCCAGCCTGGCATCGTTCATGTCCAGGGCGTCGTAGCGGTACAGCACCACGCGGTCGATGCCGTGGCCGTCCGAACGGGCCGCGATCTCGAACTCGTGCTCGCCGGCGCCGAAGTACCGACGCACGGGCCGTCCGACGTGGTCGACGGTCGCGGCGCGCCACGACCAGCCGTTCGGGTCGTTCATGAACACCTTCGTCCAGCCGGGCAGCGGCTCTTCCTCGGGCACGTCGACCCCCGTCGGGAACCGTACCCACGAGTCGTTGTGCTCGGTGTTCTCGTTGCCCACGTCGATGCGGCTGCGCCAGCGCAGCTCGTAGTTGCCGGGCTCGGAGACGACGAAGCGGTAGCGCAGCCGGCGCCCCTCGGAGTCTTGCGGGCCGCCGAACGCGCCGTCCCAGCGCAGGTAGCCGCCGCCCAACGCCCCCGGATCCTCGACCGTCGTCCACGCGCCGGTCTCGGGACCGTTCTCCATGTCGAAGGCGACGACGCCGCCGTCCTCGACGTACCAGTACGTGGCGTCCTGGGCGTGGACGGTGCCGGTGCAGGCCGCGGCGGACAGCAGCAGGACGAGGCGAGGGTGGGTCGGACGTTGCATGCGGGGCGGGGCTCCGGCGGCATGGGGGGCGGCCGGTATAGCGTCGGTCCGGAACGCCCGCTGCAACCGCGCCGCGCACCGGCTCGCGGTTCGGTGACGCCGGTCACGGGCGGAGCGCGCCGGCCGCTGGCAGGCCACTTGCTCGCCGATACCGCACGAACGCCTTCGCCGCAGAGCAGCCGATCACCGCCATGTCCGTTCCGCAGGTCGCGCACGTCGTCGTCCCCGAGCCCGCGGGCCCGACCCTGGAAGAGGCCCTGGAGCGCCTGCGAGCCGTGCCGGCGAGCGATGCGTCGGCCGTCGAGCGGGCCGCGGCCGATTGCCTCGCCGCCGACACCGACGCGCGCAACCGATTCATGCTCTACCGCGAGACGGGCGAGGCGCTGCTCGAGCGCGGCCAGAGCGATGCGGCCGAGGCCTTCGCGATCCGCTCGCTCAGGGCGCTGCCGCGCTACGGCGCCGCGTTCCGGTTGCTGGGACGCGTGGCCGAGGCGCGCGGCGACGCCGACGAGGCCGCCCGGTGCCACCGCTACCAGCTGCCCGAACGCGTGCGGATGCGCTGGTTCGGCGACGCGGCGCTGCGCCGGGTCGATCTCGACGCGGCCGCGGCCGAGGTGCTGACCGCCCACCCTGCCGAGCGCCACCTGCTGCGCGCCCCGTGGCAGCGCGGCGGGTCGCGGCCGCGCGAGCTGTCCGCCGACGCGCTCGAGTCGGCACCCTCCGAGCTCGTGCGGCTGCCGGGCGGACGGCTGTGGTACGACAGCTTCAACACCGTCGTGTGGGACCGCGACGGCGCGGTCGTCGCGCCGTTGTGCCGCGGCTACGCCGAGGTCGTCCACGGCTCGCTCGGCGCGCGCGAGCCGCTGCACGCGCGCGGCCGTGCGGCGCTGCTGGGCAATCGCAACGCGAAGAACTACTACCACTGGATGAACGACGTGCTGCCGCGGCTCGCGGTACTCGAGCGCGCCGGCATCGAGCTCGACTCGATCGACCACTTTCTCGTCGACCCGCTCGTGCACCGGTTCCAGCGCGAGTCCCTCGCGCGCTTCGGCATCGACGAGGGCCGGCTGCTGACCATCGATCGCGTCGAGTACCTGAGCGCGGACGAGCTGTACGTGCCGGTCTACGGCAGCAACTCGCTCGGGCTGCGCCAGGGGGCGTGGAACCCGCGCTTCCTGCGCGACCGTCTCGGCACGGGCGCGCCGGCCGCGGACGCGCCCGCGCCGACCCGCAGGCTGTGGATCAGTCGCGGCACCGAGGGCGCGCGGGCGGTGCGCAACGAGCCCGAGGTGCTCGCCGCGCTCGCGCCGCTCGGCTTCGAGACGGTGCGCTGCGAGACGCTTTCGCTCGCCGAGCAGGCGGCGGTGTTCGCCGACGCCGCCACGGTGCTCGGGCCGCACGGGGCCGGGTTGTCGAACATCGCGTTCTGCCGGGCCGGCACGCTCGTCGTCGAGCTCTACGGGACTCACATCGAGCCGTGCTTCTGGACGATCGCCGAGACGACCGGGCTGCGCCACGCCGTGCTGAGCTGCGCGCCGCCGGCCCCCGACGACGCGGTCGCCTACCACGCGAGCCACGACGATCGCCGCGACGAGCCGCTCGAGGTGGACGCCGGCGCGCTCGTCGCGATGCTCGGGGCGGCCGGCATCGACTGAAGGGGCGCGAACGGCGTCCGCACCGGACGCGATGCGCTGGCATCAACCGTGCGTCGTCGGCCGACGGGCCGAACGTCGTCGTCCCCTCACATTCCGGATCCTGATCCAGATGAAACTCGTGTTCCTGATGCAGCGCGACCGCTGGTTCGTCGAGCACCTCGCCGGCTGGTTCCGTATCCACGATCCGGCGCAGGTCGATCTCGCGCTCGCGACGCTGCCGCTCGAGGGCGTCGACGAGTACGAGCTCGTCGAGCAGCCCCACCAGCGGGGTGCGGCCACGCTCGAGCGGGTCGCTGGCGCCGACGGCGCGCCCGACGCCATCGCGATCGCGCTGGCCACGCCCGACGGCGTGCCGATCGAGCGCCACGAGCTCGCCCTCGACGCCGGGCGCCTGGTGCACGTCGAATGGCTGACCCGGCGCTTTCGCGACGGCTGGGTGGCGGCCGACACCCGACTCGTGGTCGACGGCATGAAGACGCTCGCATTCGAGGTCTACCTGCCCGGCCCGGAAGGGACGGGATCGAAGACGCTGCGCATCGAGAACGAGAACGACGGCAAGACGCGCGAGGTCTCGCTGCGGCGCGACGGCACGACGCGCGTCACGCTCGTCGACGCGGCCTTCTCCGGCCGCCGCCGGCTCAGGCTGAGCTGCGAGCCGGAGCGCATCAGCGGCTCCACCGACGCCCGCCAGCTCGGCTTCCTGCTGATCGACGAGCACGTCGAGGCCGCGTGATGCCGAACGAACCCGCAACCGCCACCGATCCCATGGACCGACACGACATCGAGACCCGGCGCCTGACGCGGAACCTGCGAAGCCTCGCCGCGGCCTCCTCGGCGCAGAGCCGCTCCCAGGAAGAGCGCATCCGCCGGGCGGTCGCGAAGGCCGAGGAGCGCGCGCGCGCGGACATCGCGCCGCCGAAGAAGGGCGCGCGCAAGCGCGCCGCGGTCGTGTCCTGGGACCTCGGCCACAACCCCGCGGGCCGGGCCTACGTGCTCTACCGCCTGCTCGAGCGCGAGGGCTACGAGGTCGAGCTGCTCGGTCCGCTGTGGACGCGCTACGGCGACGCGCTGTGGGCACCGCTGCAGGGCCAGAACCTGACCGTCAGGAGCTTCCCCTGCGCGACGCTCGCCGACTTCGTGCCCAAGGCCGATCTGCTCGCCGCGACCCGTGTCTACGACCTGGTGTACGTGTGCAAGCCGCGCCTGCCGTCGCTGTATCTCGGCGCTCTGATCAAGGAGTCGAGCGACTGCCCGATCATCGTCGACGTCGACGATTTCGAGCTGTCGTTCTTCCCCGAGCGCGGGCCGGCCTCGATCGAGGACGTGCGCGCCGACGCGACGCGCGCGCTGGCCGAGCCTTACGAGGGGCTCGCGACGCGCTACGCCCAGTCGCTCGTGGCGGAGGCCGACGCGGTGACGGTGTCGAACGTCGCGCTGCGCGAGCGCTTCGGCGGCCACATGGTGCGTCACGCCCGCGACGAAGACGTGTTCAGACCCGACGAGGCGGCGCGCGAGGCGGCGCGCGAGCGCCTGGGCATCGAGCCCGACGAGTTCGCGCTGGTGTTCGTCGGCACGCCGCGTCCGCACAAGGGCGTCGGCGAGGTCGCGCGCGCGTTGCACGAGCTCGACGATCCGTCGATCGTGTTCCACGTCGTCGGTGATCTGACCGATGCGGGCCTGAAGAAGACGCTCGCGAGCTACCCGAACGCGCGCGTCACGTTCCACCCCAACTGCGCCTTCGACGAGCTGCCGGTACTGCTCGCCGCCGCCGATCTCGTGCCGCTGATCCAGGACATCGACCATCCCATCAGCCAGCACCAGATCCCGGCCAAGGTCTCCGACGCGCTCGCGCTCGGCGTGCCGGTGCTGGCCACGCGCACGCCGCCGCTGGCCGACCTGATCGCCGAGGGCGCGATCGTCGCGACCGACGCGGCCGGGCTCGCGGACTCGATCCGCGCGATGCGGGAGCGTCGCGGCGAGCGGGCGGACGTCTCGGCGGTCGCGCGGCGCGCGTTCCTGGGCGAGCTGTCCACCGCCGTGAACGTGACGCGTCTGCGTCAGGCGATCGACGAGGCGAGTGACGCGTCGCGCCCGCTCGCCGACGCGTGGTCGGGACTGCTCGAGCTGCTGCGCGGCGAGTACGAGCGGCTGCGCCGTGACGCGCTCGGCACGTCGGCGGGCGTCGGCCGCGAGCGCCGCGTCGGTGCGGCAGTGCCCGACGAGCTCGAGCTCGCCGCACACGTCGCGCGCGCCGGCGGCCGCGACGGCGTCGTGTCGCTAGGCAGTCGCCTGGGCCGCTCGATGGCGCGGCGCCTGCCGCGGCTGCTCGGCGGCCGCGCCCCGCACTACGACATCGCCTTCTTCTGGAAGCAGAACGACAGCGGACTCTATGGCCGACGCTCGGACATGATCGCCGAGCACCTGGTGGCCTCGGGTCGCGTGCGGCGCATGGTGCACTTCGACGCCCCGGTCTCGGTCCACTCGCTCGAGCAGAACTACCGCCCCGGCGCCCTCTCGGTCGGGGATCAACAGGATCTCGTGCTGCGCGGGCTCTACGACCGCAGGCTCCAGGTGCGCGATACCGAGCCGATGCGCCAGCGCACGTTCATGAGCTCGAAGCACGAGCGGCGGGCGCGCCTGCTCGGCGAGCCGATCCCGGCGCACGAGGGCTACGCAAGTTGGGTGCGAGGCCAGCTCGAGGCGGCCGGGATGCGCCCGGAGCGGACCTGGGCCTGGTTCTGCCCGGTGATCTGGGACGCGCCGGACTTGATCGAGAGCGTCGGCTTCGCGGGCGTCGTGTCGGACCTGATCGACGACCAGCGGGCCTGGGAGGCGACCACGCGGCACGTCGAGCGCCTCGACGACAACTACCGCCGCACGCTCGCCGCGAGCGACGTCGTGTTCGCCAACTGCGAGCCGCTGGCCGAGACGATGCGCGAGTACGCCCCGGACATCCGCGTGGTGCCCAACGGCGCCGAGCGCTTCGTCGATCGTCCCGCGCCGGAGCGCCCCGCCGGACTCGACGGCATCTCCGGCCCGATCGCGGGGTACGTGGGCAACCTGCGCGACCGCATCGACTGGCTGCTGCTGCAGGAGGTCGTGGCCGCGATGCCCGACGTCTCGTTCGTGCTGGCGGGTCCCGCCGGCGACAACCCGAACGCCGAGAGCCTGGCGCGGTTCGCGAACGTGCACCTGCCGGGCGTCGTCCCGTACGAGCGGCTGCCGGCCTGGCTTGCCCACTTCGATGTCGGGCTCGTGCCGCACCTGAACAACCGGCTCACGGCAAGCATGAACCCGCTCAAGGTCTACAACTACTTCGCCGCCGGGCTGCCGATCGTGAGTACCGAGGTGGCCAACCTCGGCGCGGTGGGCGAATCGATCACGCACGGCCACCGAGGCGCCGCAGTTCGTCGACGCGATCCGCACGGCGCTGCGGTCGCGGCCCGACACGAGCTCGCCGGCGTGGCGCGAGACCATGGACTCGATCGCGTGGGACACGCGCGTGGCCGCCATGCTCGACGCGCTCGACGAGCGCGTGGGCACCTGGCTGCGATGGGCGGGCTGAACATCGTGGCCGCCCTGCGGAACTGGCGACGACGAGTCTCGGGCGGGCCCGCCGGGGCCCGCGGTGCGATCGATCGCTTCGACGGCCGGCGGCTCGACGGCTGGGCCGTCGATCCGGCCGACCCCGGGAATCCGCTCGCGGTGGCGCTGCTCGTCGACGGCGTGCGCGTGGCCGAAGGGGTGGCTGACGGGCCGCGGCCCGATCTCGCCTCGGCCGGGCTCGGCCGGGGGCGGGGCGGCCTGTCGCTCGCGCTCGAGCCGGCGATCGTCGGACGCGCGCCGGTCCGGCTCGCGCTCGTCGCGGCCGCGACGGGCGAGCCGATCCGGGGTGCCGCGCGCGAGTTCGCGCTCGACGCGCCGGTCACGCTCGCGATCGAGCGGCTCGGGCTCGCCGGCATCGCCGGGACGCGTGACGGGGGGCGAGGCCGCGCTCGCGGGCGACGAGACGGTCGTGATCGATGTCGACGGCGAGTTCGCCGCTAGCGGTCCGCTCGCGCGCGGCCCGGAGGGCCTGGGCTTCTCCATCTATCTGCCGAGCTCGCTCTACGACGGCCGGGCGCGCGTGTTCGAGGCGAGCGTCGCGGGCCCTGCGAGCGCGTGCCGGCCGGTGGCCGACATCCTGCCGGCGATCCAGACGCCGCCCGAGGAGCTGCTCGACAGCTCGCGCGAGCGCGGGTACGCCGGGCTCTCGGCGCTCGCGGCGCTGCGCTACGACGCGCTGCGCGAGCGGCTGCGCGAGGCCGCGGACCGTCGGACGCGGGGCGCTTGCCGCGAACGCGACGCGCGCGCACGACCTGCTGGTGCAGGGGCACGCGGCGCCGGCGGGGCCGGTGCGGCTCGCGCTCCCGGACACCGACGCGCCGCGCGTGTCGATCGTCGTGCCGGTGCACGGCGGCGCGGCGCTGACCCGGCACTGTCTCGCCTCGCTCGCGCTGGCCGCCGGCGACGCTGCGTTCGAGGTCGTGCTCGTCGACGACGCTTCGCCGGACTGGACGGCCGAGCTCGCCGCCGGCGTCGAGGGCCTGGTCACCGTGACGAACGAGACCAACGTCGGCTTCCTGCACAGCTGCCGGCGCGGCGCCGAGCGTGCGCGCGGCGAGTACCTGGTGTTCCTGAACAACGACACCGAGGTCACGACGGGCTGGCTCGAGGAGCTGCTCGACGTGTTCGAGCGCGAGCCGGGCGTCGGCGCGGTCGGCGCCAAGCTCGTCTACCCGGACGGGCGGCTGCAGGACGCGGGCGGCCTCGTGTGGCGGAGCGGCACGCCGTGGAACGTCGGCCACGGCGACAACCCGTGGGCGCCCGAGTACAACTACCTGCGCGACGTCGACTACCTGACCGGCGCGGCGCTGATGGTCTCGCGCGCGGCGTGGGACGAGGTCGGCGGCTTCG
>CAWHXF010000022.1:0-39437 GCA_963833195.1 uncultured Gammaproteobacteria bacterium
GGTTTGCCAGACGTCGAAGGTCCAGAGCCTGCGTGTCACGGATCAAGGCGCCGGACCAGTGGCGCGCGAATGGCCACCCTGCCGACAACCGAACGCATGCCGGTGGCCTCGCCCGGGCCCGACGCCTGGTCGCCTATCTCGCCGTGCTCGACGCGGCGCGGCTCGCGCGGATGTGACACTTGCGCCCTGGATGACCGCGATCCAGAAGTAGAGCTCCACCGCGCGGTCGGTGATCGGGTAGACCGAGAGGCTGCGGTGCTTGCCGTGCCACAACCACAAGGTGGTGCACAGACCGATCGTCAGCAGCACCGAGCCCCACAGGTAGCCCAAGCCCAGCGAGCGCTCCATCAGGTCCGAGATCTCGGTCCCGGCCGTCGTGGTCGCGACGATCGCGGTCCAGAACAGCACCGGGTGGTAGTGCTCCTCCCGGATCTTGGCGAACAGGATCGCCGCGAGCAGGGCCACGGTGACGCCGAAGCCCACCCAGTAGCCGAGGTTCAGGGTCATCGAGATGAAGTCGCCGACGGTCTCGCCGAGCGTGGTGGCGAGGATCTCCATGATCCAGAACGCGAACGTGACGGCGGCGACGCGGCTCACCATGCGGCGCGCGTCGTCGTGGACGGGGGGGTGCAGGTCGGTGCCCGGAGGTTGGCTGGTCCAGGATGGTGGTTGCGGACATGGGGTCGTACGTCGTGAAGACGATGATGGAGAGGGTGCGCCGCCGAGGCCCGCGTCGGGCCGTGCCGGCGGCGCGTCGAGACTGTCCACGCCGCCCCTCACAGGCCCCGCACCCGAGGTTTACAGGTGCCATACATGCGTGCCGCCAACGGTGCCGGCGCTCTGCACAGGAGCACGGAACCTCTGAGCCGCGGGAGACCCTCTCCGGCCGCGTGCTCGCCGTCGCCGTCAGCGTCGAAGCACAGCGCGAGCGAGCAACACGCCGAGCGTCAGCAGGCTGAACGCGGCGCCAAGACCGAAGGTCGCCCCGGCTCCCCAGCGATCCCAGGCGAGCCCCGCGAGCGCGCTCGAGGGGAGCGTCGCGATGCCGCAGGTCAGGCCGAACGCGCCGAACGCGGTGCCGCGCAGCTCCGCGGGCGCGGTGTCGGCGACCAGGGCCGCGAGCAGCCCCTGCGTCATGCCCATGTGCAAGCCCCACAACGCCACGCCCGCGAGCAGCGGGAACAGCCCCTCCCCGAGGGCAAGCACGAGGTCGGCCGCGCACAGCACCGCCATGCCGATCGCGAGCAGGCGGGTGTGGCCGATGCGATCGGACAGCCGGCCGACGGGGTACGCCGACATCGCGTAGACGAGGTTCATCACCACCAGCACCAGCGGCACCCATGCGAGCGGCACCCCGCTCTGCTGCGCCTTCAGCACCAGGAACGCTTCGCTGAACCGCGCCAGCGTGAACGCCGCGCCGAGCGCCAGCACCGACCGGTAGCGAGCGCCGAGCCGTGCCAGCGCGTCGCGCCGGACGGGGTTCGGACGCGCCGCGCGCGGGGTCGCGGCCGGCTCGTGCAGCCCGAACATCAGCAACGCCACGGCGAGCAGGCCGGGCACGATCGCCACGCGGAACACGGCCCGAAAGTCGTCGTCCCAAGCGAGCATCAGCGCGACGCCGAGCAACGGCCCGAGGAACGCGCCGACGGTATCGAGCGACTGGCGAAGCCCGAAGGCCGCACCGCGAAGGTGCGGCGGTGCCAGGTCCGCCACCAGCGCGTCGCGCGGAGCACCGCGCAGGCCCTTGCCGACGCGGTCGACCAGCCGCGCGGCGAGGACCGTGCCGGCCCCGGGCGCGAGCGCGAACAGGGGTTTCGAGAAGGCGCCGAGCGCGTAGCCCGCGACGGCGAGGCCCTTGCGGCGACCGAGCCGATCGCTCAGCACGCCGGAGAAGACCTTGACGACGAGCGCCGTCGCCTCGGCGAGTCCGTCGATGACCCCGACCGCCAGTGCGCTCGCACCGAGCGTCGACACGAGAAAGAGCGGAAGCAGCGCGTGGATCATCTCCGAAGAGACGTCCATCAGCAGGCTCGTGAAGCCGAGGACCCAGATGCCGGTCGGCAGCCCGGCGGAGTGGCTACTCATGGCGGAGCGCGAGGAAGCGACCCCGTTCGGCGGAGCGTGCTCGCCGGGATTCCAGCAGGGGCACGTTGCCGCCGCGCCCGCCCGACCCGACGACCGCCGTTCAGGGTGCCACCGAGCCGGCGGCGCGCACGCGCCGATCGAAGGTCGCCACGCGCCACAGGTAGGTGGAACCGAGTACGACCACCACGATATTGGCCACCGGATTGACCCAGCCCGACACCAGCTCGAAGCGCGATTCGAGCCCGAAGCCGAGCCCCGCGAGCACGCTCGCCCAGGCGGCCGTGCCCACCGTCGAGTAGAGCAGAAACCGCGCGCGCTCCATGCGCACCATGCCGGCCGGTACCGAGATCAGCGTGCGGACCGTGGGCACAAGCCGACCGAGCAGCACCGCGATCCTGCCGCGGCGCTCGAACCAGGCGCGCGCGGCATCGACCTCGTGCGGGGCCAGCGCCAGCCAGCGACCGTGCCGCGCGCTCCAGCGCTTCAGGCGCTCGGCGCCGACCGCCCGCCCGAGCTCGTACCACAGGTGCAGGCCCGCCACCGAACCCACCGTGCCGGCGAGCAGCACCCCCGCGAGCGACAGGTCGCCGCGCGCCGCGGCGAAGCCCGCGAACGGCATGATCAGCTCCGAGGGGATAGGCGGGAACACGTTCTCGGCGAACATCAGCGCGGCGACGCCGAGGTAGCCGGTGCTCGTGACGAGCTGGACGATCAGATCGAACATGAGGCGCGAGGTCCGTTGCGGGTGACGGGAGCGGCACGCCACCGGCAGCATCGCCGGCATCGCGTCCGGCGACGGATGCTCGGCGCGGAGCCTCACGGGAACTGGACAGGCACCTTACAAGTTCCTGCACACGGTATCGTGCTTCCTGCCCTATCCGGCGGGCGGCACCGGAAGAGGATCGCGGAAAACGACGACCGCAGTTTCAATGCCGAGAGCGCTCCGGAGGATGAAGGCGCATCAGCACCCTGAGCCCGGGTTCGTTGTCCTCGAGCACGAGCTCCGCGCCGTGCAGGTCCGCGATCGCCTTGACCAGACTCAGGCCCAACCCCGAACCGGGGTTCGTGCGGCTCGAGTCGAGCCGATAGAGCCGGCGCAGCACCCTGTCGCGTTCGGCCTCCGGCACGCCCGGACCGTCGTCAGCCACGCTCAGCACCACACCATCCGCCTCGCCGCGCACGCCGCACGCGACGCGCGTGCCTTCGGGCGCGTGCTGGATCGCGTTCTCGACGAGGTTCGCCACCGCCTGGAGCAGCAGTGCCCGATCGCCCTCGACGATCGGCGGCCCGGCCGTGATGTCGGCCGCAAGCGGAACCAGCCCGCGCCCGGCGTCCTCGGCGACGTCCTCGTACAGCCCCACCACGCGCTCCATCAGCCCGACGACATCGACCGGCTCGAAGCTTCCGCGTCGCGCCCCGGACTCGAGGCGCGAGATCCGCAGCAGCGCCGCGAACGTGGCGGCCATGCCGTCGCACTCCTGGAGCGCCTCGTCGAGGTGAGTCCCCACCGGGCGATTGGCCGCGTCGGCCTCGGCAGCGCGCTCCAGCGTGATGCGTAGCCGGCCGAGCGGCGTCCGCAGATCGTGCGCGATGTCGGAGCTCGCCTGTCGCACCTGCGCGACCGAGCGCTCGAGCCGCTCCAGCGCCTCGTTGATGTCCCCGCCCAGCGCATCGATGTCGTCGCCCCGGCGCGAGCGCGCGACGCGGGCGCCGAGCTGGCCGTCGGCGACCGCGCGCATCGTCGTCGCCACCGCCTCGAAGCGCTCCCGGAACCGCGACGCGATCAGCGCCGCGCCGCCGATGGTGAGGGCCAGCAACGCCACGCTGCTCCAGCCGAACGCCCCGAGCACGACCTCGGCGACCTCGTCGCGGTCGTGCGAAGAGGTGCCGACGAGCAGCCGGTGGTCGTCGACCGTGCCCGCCCACACCTTGAGTTCGTGCTCGGGGTCAGCCCACACCGACATTGCCGGCACCGTCGACCAGCCATCGGGCACCGTGTCCGCGAGCTGCGCGGCACCGTCGGGAGAGGCGGCGAGGACGCGTCCGTCGCCGGAGACCAGCACGGCGAAGTCGACGTCGTCGGCCGGGTGGCGGCCCATTGCCGCGATGGCCTCTCGCAGCTCCGTCTCGCCTTCGTCGCGCAGCAGCGCCGCGAGCCGGGCGTGGCTGTCGCGGATGCGGCGCTCCTCGCTGACCACGAGCTCGGTGTCGATCACGCGCAGCGCGATCAGGTTCGACACGAGCGAGCCGACGAAGAACAGCGCCAGGAACGCGAGCGCCAGGCGGAGCGGCGTGCTGCGCACCACGGGCAACCACCGTGTCAGTTCGCGTGTACCGAGTAGCCGATCCCGCGCACCGTGTGCACCAGCGCCGTGTCGAAGGGTCGGTCCACCTTGGCACGGAGGCGGCTGACGTGCGTCTCGACCACGCTCGTCTGCGGGTCGAAGCTCAGGTCCCACACTCGCTCCAGCAGCATCGTGCGCGTCACGACGCGGCCGGCGTTCCTCATCAGCACCTCGAGCAGGCGGAACTCCTTGCCGTTCAACGGGAGCTCCTGACCGGCGCGCGTCACGCGCCGCGCGAGCAGGTCCATCTCCAGGTCGTGCACGCGCAACGTCGGCTCGGTCTCGGCGATGGGCGGGCGGCGCGCGAGCGCCTCGACTCTCGCCTTCAGCTCCGAGAACGCGAACGGCTTGACGAGGTAGTCGTCCGCGCCCGCCTCCAGCCCCGCGACGCGGTCGTCGACGTCGTCCAGTGCGGTCAGGAACAGCGCCGGCGTCCTGACCTTCGCCGAACGCAGCGCGCGGATGACGGTCAGCCCGTCGAGCCCCGGCACCATGCGGTCGACGATCAGCACGTCGTAGGGCTCGTGCGTGGCCTGCACCAGCGCCGTCGCGCCGTCGGCGAACGCGTCGCAGACGTGCCCGGCCTCCGTGAAGCCCTGCACGACGTAGTCCGACGTGCGTCGGTCGTCCTCGAGCAGCAACAGGCGCACGGCGGGTTCCTCTCGATACGGGCGATCACGAACGACCCGTTGGCGAGCGAAGCGTACACGGGCGGTCGAGGGCGGGTCGGACCGGCACGCGATCAGTCGCGCGCCGAGCCTCGTCAGCAGGAGCGCCAGCACGATCACGTCGAAGCACAGCACGCTCGTGACGGCCGGTCCCGAGGCCCAGGCCGCCGTCGGCCGGGCGTCGCGAGAGCAGCTCGCCGATCGAGACGCCGACCGGGCACGACAGCACGTACACCGTCCAGAAGGCGGCGGTGGACGGCAGCCAGCCGCAGGGCGCGCGTGCACGCGACCGCCGCGATCACCGCGCCGAACGCCACCGCGACGCCGAGGTGCCCGATGCCGAGAGCCCCCGCGACGAGCTCGCCACCGGCCTCGCCGAGCGCGTACGCGAGCCCGATCGCGAGCCAGTGGAAGCCCTCGCGCCGCGCGGTGACGATCGAGCGCATCGACACGCTGCCCTCGAGCGCGTGCCACGCCGCGAACGTCGCGCCGAGCGCGACCCCGAACGCGCCAGCGAGCGCGAGCGCGCAGGCCGCGAGCCCCGCCCCGTGCTCGAGGAGGTCGGTGACCAGCAGCGTGCCCGCGACGCCGACGAGCGTGGCGGTCGACCAGTAGGTCCAGGGCACGTAGCGGCGCTGCGCGAGCTGCAGCATCAGGGCGCCGGCGAGGACCGCGCCGAGAATCCACGACGTCGTCAGCGTTCCGAGCCCGAGGGGGCCGGCCATGCGATCGGCGATCGTCGTGCCGATCGTCACGGCCGGGAGCTTCACGATCCAGAACACCGCGTCGACGGGGGGGACGCGGACGGCGAGGTCGGTTGCGGATCCCGCACGACTGACGTGCGGAGGACCGCCGGCGGTGAGGGCGTTCATCGGAGGCGAGGGCGTGCTCGGGAGGAATCGGGCCATGGCGTCGAGGGCTCCGGGCTCGGGCGCTGCGCGACGGGGAGCTTTCGGCCCTGCGGAGCATCGCCCCCCTGCCTCACAGTTCGCCCTCGTCCGGCATACATCCTTGTATGACTCCGCCCGCGCAGCGCCCGGCCAAGTTGCGGCCAAGTGGCGACCCACACCGTTCCAGTCAAGCGACCCGGTCGCGCTGCGCACGCCCGATCGGGCGTTCGCGACTCCAACGACGGAAGCACACCGAACCCATGAACAAGCTCACCAAGGCGCGAAGCGTCGATCCTGGCGTGAGCGCGCTCGAGGACGGACCGCTGCGCGAAGCGGGGGACGGGCTTGCAAGACTGCTCACCAACGCGCTCGACAACGCGCTGCGCCACACCCCGCCGGGCGGGCGCGTGGACGTCGCGGTGCTCGACGAGGACGAGGCGACGGTGCTGAGCGAGAGCGACACCGGGCTGGGCCTGCCCGAGGCCGAGCTCGAGCGCGTGTTCGAGCCCTTTCGTCGCGGTGACGACGTGCGAGGCGCGGGCGCCGGGCTCGGGCTGGCCATCTGCCGCGAGATCGCGGCGCGGCTCGGCGGCTCGGTCACGCTGGCGAACCGGCCCGGGGTCGGGCTCGAGTTTCGCTACGCCGAGCCACGATGCTCCGAACCCGCCGCCGACGCGACGGAGGCCATCCCCGGCGACGTCACTGACGCCATCCCCGCGGGCGTCACCGTTGACCTCATCGTAGACGGCGCCGAACCGCTTCCGGCGCCGAACGCCAACCATCGATCCTCCTGAACGACGACGCACCCGATGCCCTCTCTCTCGACCGACTCAAGGGTCGGCCTTTCGGCGGCGCTCCGCGCGCCGGCTGCACGCTGCTCGCGCTCGGCCTTTCGAGCGTTCAGGCCGCACCGGGTCCAGGCTGCCCCGGGCCGGACACCGAGCCGTACCCGCCCTATGCCGCCGTCGATGCACCGCCCGCGGTGGCGTCATGGCCCGAGCTCGCCGAGTTGCCGGTCGACTGCCTGCTGACGCTCGACGCGCCCGCCCCGCTCGCCGTCGCGCTCGCCGGAAGGTTCACGCACGAAGGCACGCTCGACGAGCTGGCCGCGCGGCTCGGCGCCGTCTCGACGACGGTCGACCTGCCCTACTGGTCGGTGACCGACGAGGATTGGAAGCCGCTGGTGTCCGAGGCCACCGCGCTCGGCAGCGCGGACGCGTCCGATGCGCGACCCGACTTCGACGCGGCCGAGGTGCGCTCCGGCGACACCCTGCATTTCGCGCAGAACGACACGCGCTCCTGGGGCGACAACGTCTACCGGCTGCGCGCGCTCGAGACCGCCACGGACCGGCTGGTCGTGGACACCGCGAACCTGTCGGCCATCAG
Source organism: uncultured Gammaproteobacteria bacterium (assembly GCA_963833195.1). Lineage (GTDB taxonomy): Bacteria > Pseudomonadota > Gammaproteobacteria > Granulosicoccales > Granulosicoccaceae > Granulosicoccus. The sequence goes on from CAWHXF010000022.1 coordinate 7,375, forward strand.
GCTCGGACCGGTGACGCTGTTCGGGCCCGAAGCCGTCGAATCCGTTCAGTTCGTCGAGCGCCTCGACGGCTCGACCTGGGGGTACTACGGTCTTGCGGTGATCCGCGACACGGCGTTCGAGGCGCGCGAGAAGTCGCTGATCAACCGGCAGGCCGCGCTCTATCGCCTCCTGGTCGGCGAGGCGCCGGACGGGGCACCGCCGCTGGCGCCCTGAGTGCGCGAGACCGGGTCACCTGCGCGCCTGAAGGTCCCCGCTCGGGGCGTCGACGTCGAGCTCTGGCGGGGCGTTTCGGACGAGCGCACGGTAGGCGCTCGGCGTGGTGCCCGCATGCTTCCTGAACGCCGCGTTGAACGTGGAGCGGGAGTTGAAGCCGACATCGAGCGCCACGACGAGCGTCGACCCGTTGCCGCGAGCGAGCTCGCGCTTCGCGGCCTCGATGCGGTACGCGTTGACGAAGTCGAAGAACTTCTGCCCGATCTCGACGTTCAACGTCTGCGACACGTAGTTCTCCGACACGCCGATCTCGGCCGACAACGAACGCAGGCTCAATTGCGGATCGCGGTACAGCGGCCGCTCGTGCATCGCCTGGCGGAGGCGGACGGCGATCCTGCGCATCCGCGCACCGTCGAGACCGGAGCGCCGATAGCGGTCGCCACCGCCCTCTGTGCCGGAGGGTCGTCCGACGCCGATCGACGCGGCGGCGTTCCCCTCGGGGCACGGCTCGTGCGCGAAGGCGGGTCCCTGCACCGCGCCGAACGCCGCGAAGCAGGACACCCAGACCAGATGGAAGATCAGCCGCGGGTACTCCAGCCAGGACGGTGCGCCGTCGGGCTCCGACAGCCACCACACCACGCCCGCCCAGACCCAGGCGCCACAGGTCGCGATCAGCATCCAGCGCAACCAGGCGAGCGAGCGGTCCTCGATGTTCGAGAACAGGTTCCGAACGCTGTCGACGTGTCGGGAGAGCTCGCCGAACATGGCGATCAGGTAGCCGAACGATAGCGCGAAGAAGAGCACGTACAGGCCGTTCAGGCCCCAGCGGATCGTGGCGGGGGCGCTCGACAGCGCGTCGGACTGCCCGCTCGCGAGGGCGAGCTTCAGCGCCGCGTCCTGAAGGTAGAACGGCGTCGCCAGTGCCAGGGCGATCGCCGCCGGCAGCGCGAACGACGGCCAGCGCCGATGGTTCGCGCCTACGGGGCCGGCACTCGTCATCTCGCGCACGTAGAGGTGCAGGGCCGGACCGTAGAGGATCGGCCAGGGCCAGGCCCAGCCGATCAGGTCGGGGACCGCCCGGTACGCGCCGAGCGCCGCCAGGAGCTCGTCGCCCGAATCGCTCGCCGCGATCGCGAGGAAGATCACGAGACCCGTCGCCCGACCCCGGGTGACCGCGCTGGTCGCGACGCCGAGCGCGCCGAACAGCGCTATGGCCAACGCCATAGAAGCCAGCACGAGCTCGAAGGCCGGAGCGTTCGACTGGGTCATGGACGTGAGCCCACGCGATGCCGGAAACCGGCGGCGCAGAGTCTACGCCCCGGACACGGTGCAGCGATCACTCCTCCACCGGCCGATCCATGCAGGCGCCGGCGTCGGGGAGCGTGGGATTCGCCAGGAACGCGATCTCCAGGCCGGCAGCGCAGTCGCTCACCGGAAAGGCGACGTGGGCGGCGTTCGGAACCGTCACCAGCACGCTCTTCGGAAACGCGGACTGCACCTTGCGCGCGCCGACGAGCGGGGTCTGAAGATCGATGTCGCCGTTCACGACCAGCACCGGAACGCGCGGACCGTGGCCACCGCGCGGCACGCGAAGCGCCGCGTCGATCTCCGTCACCGGCCACTGCAGGCACATGTCGCCCTGCTCCCAGGGCGAGCTCATCCAGCCCGCCTTCGAGAACCAGCCGAACGCGTCGTCCGGGAGCGCGTCCAGGCGCCGACGATAGTCCTCGGCACGCGTCGCGCCGTCGTCCGCGAGCGAGAACGGCGCGACGTAGTCGTTGCACGAGACCGCCGCGGCGAGCGCGGAGGAGGTCTTAGTCGGGTCACTCGGCGCGCGCACGAGCGCCGCGGCCGTCAACGCGACCAGAGCCTCGCCGTCGCCTCGCGCCGCGCCCTCGACCGTCGCGACGAACGCGGCGAAGTCCGGGCCCTGCAGCGAGAACTGCACGATCGCGGCGAACGCGCCTTCGGTCAGTCGCTGCGCGGAGCCCGGGATGTCGATCGGCGCCGACGCGAGCGAGGCGGCGACCTGCCGGATCGACGCGGCCACGGCGGCCGGGCCGTCGAGACAGGCGCCGGTGCGCTCGCAGCGGCGCGCCACCACCGCCGGGAAGCTCGCCGGCACGTCGGCGGCCCAGGGGTCCTGCTCGAGCGGAAAGGCGCCGTCGAGCACCGCGCCGCGCACCTCGTGCGGAAACAGCCGCGTGTACACCTGAGCGACCCAGGTGCCGTAGGAGAACCCGATCAGCGACGGCCGCTTCAGGTGAAGCGCACGCCGGATCGCCTCGACGTCCAGCACGCTCGCGACAGTCGTGTAGTCATCGCGCCGGGGCCCGATCTGCTCGCCGCATTCGCCGGTATCGGGTACCTGGTACGCACCGTTCGAGTTCTCCGTCGCGTCGTCGAGCACTCGGCAGCGCAGCGCGCCCGATCGGCCGGTACCGCGCACGTCCACGAGCAGCAGGTCACGCTCGGGCAGCGCCTCGGCGAGCGGGACGAAACGCCCGATGACCGCGCTGATCGATTCGCCGGGCCCGCCCATGAACGGGATCACCGTGCCGCGCGAGCGGACTCGCTCGGCCGGGAGCAGCACGTAGGCGATGTGGAGGGTCTCGCCCGTCGGATCGGACCAGTCGGCGGGCACGCGGGCGGTGCCGCAGCGCGCGCTCGGCGGCACGTCGAGCTCGAGGTCGCAAGGCTGGTGCGACAACGACACGGGGGCGCGATGCAGCATGGCCTTGGCCGATCGGGGTGTCGCGGTCGTGGCGGGTCGCCGTTTCGCGGGCGCCGCACGCCCGGGCGCCGCGCCGGCCAAGGAAGGCGTTGTCGCCGCTTCCGCAGCGAGCACGGCGGCATCGCCGGGCGCGACACCGAGGGCCTGCGCGGAGGCCGTCAGCAACAGCGCCAGCGCGACGGCACCGCGTGCCGAGGACGATACGGACGAGAACTTCGCAGTCATGGTTCGGGTACCCCGAGTCGTGAAGCGGACGCACGGCGCCACCACGGCGACGTGTCCGGCTCCGCTTCGGGGCGCAGGATCGCGGCGGGCGCATCGCCGGTCGTCCGGACGGGTGGGCTCGTCGATTCAGGGCTGTCCGGGCCGATCCGCCCGGACGGGAGCGATACCGGTGGGGCTCACCGTGACGCTTGGCGGGCCGGTCCCAGCCCCTATAGCACCGCCCTGCTGCGGCGGACCTCGCACGAGTCGCGGTCGTCCTTGCACCCGACGCCTGCCGCGCAGGCCGCCGGCGGTGCGGCTGGCGGCCTGCGCCGGTCGGACGCCCCCGATCACACGTGCTTGAGCTCGTACCCCTTCACGAACTGCACCTCCACCGTCGCCTTCACCGCCGCCTCGCCGTCGACCGTCGCCTTGGTCGCCGCCTTCAGCGCCGCGGTGGCCGCCAGCTTGACGATCTCGATCGTGCCGCTGGCCTCGAAGGCCCGCGTCAGGTCGCCCGCGAGCTCGCCCCCGGCGCCGACCTTGGCTGAGGCTGAGATCGAACGCCACCGGCTTGATCTCGGTCGCGTGGACCGAGACGTGGGTGGGCGAGCCGTCGTGGCGCAGCGTCCAGATCGACGATGTCGGCGACCACCTCTTCTCGATCTGGCGCCGGCGGATCGGCAACGCTGCCGATGTGACCGCTTCTGCTGCACGTCGGCCCGGGTCGACTGCTGCTGTTCCGGCGTCTGCGGCGGCGGCGGGACGGACGGCGGCGATGTCGGCGCGGACGTCGGGGTCGGTGCGGGCGAAGGCGTCTGCCCGGCCGGGGCGCCCTGCCCTGCGCTCGCCGCGCGCTGCGCGGCGCCGGCGATGGCGACCGAGTTGTCGCTGAGCTTCTTCAGCAGGTCCGTGAGCTGCGCCTGGCCGGACATGTCGCGGAAGATGTTGGCCGTGGCGAGCGCCGTCAGCGCCACGGTCATCCCCTGCGGGTCGGGCGCCAAGGGCGGGTTGACAACCCGGCTGCCGCGAAGCTTCATCGCGACCTCGCAGCGCGGCGGCCGGCTGCAGCTGGACGGGCGGACGAGGCGCAAGTGCCGGCACCTGCTCGGACGCGAGACGACGTGCCGGACCCGAACGTGCCGCTGACGAACGACCTGGCCGAGCGTGCGATCCGGCCGTACGTGATCTGGCGAAAGCTCCCGTACGCGACGCAATCGCACCGCGGGGTTCTTCCGTCCGATCGTGCAGACGGCGCAGGCGCTCGGGCTGTCGGCGTACGACTTCCCGACCGAGATCGCCGCCAAGCATCAGGCGACAGGCCGCGTCACGACGCGGCTGCCGTTGGACGCCGTGCCGAGGCTCGCGGCGTCCTGCGCGTGAGATGCCAATGGGCAGCCGGCTGCAGGCGAAGACGGGACCAACCCGACGACGGGTCGGGAAGGCGCGAGCCGCGGCGAAGGCGGTCGTCCGGACCGCCTACGCAAACGTTCAGCCATCGGCGCGGATCCCATCGAGCTCGGTCATGACTGCGCCGTCAAGCTCCAGCTCGGCTGCAGCCAGGTTCTCGCGCAGGTGCTCGACCGACGACGTGCCCGGAATCAGCAGCAAGTTCGGTCCGCGCGCGAGCAGCCAGGCGAGCGCCACCTGCTGCGGCGTTGCGCCCAGACGCACGGCGATGCCTGACAGGGCACGCGACTGCATCGGCGTGAATCCACCCATCGGGAAGAACGGCACGTAGGCGATGCCGTCCGCAGCGAGCGCGTCGACGAGGGCGTCGTCCGTTCGGTGGACCAGGTTGTAGTGGTTCTGCACGCACACCACCGGGGCGATGCGCCGCGCCTCGGCCACCTGGTCAGCGGTGACGTTGCTCAGGCCGAGATGCCGGATCAGCCCCTGTCGTCGCAGCTCGGCCAGCGCGGCGAACTGCACCTCGATCGAACCTTCGGCCGGTCCGTGCGTGTCGATCATGACGCGCAAGTTGACCACGTCCAGCGTCTCGAGGCCGAGGTTCGTCAAGTTGTCGTGCACCTGCTGCTCCAGCTCCGCCGGGCTCTGCGCCGGGAGCCACGATGCGTCCTCCCCGCGCCGCGCGCCGATCTTGGTGACGATCGTCAGGGCGTCGGGGTAGGGCCGCAGCGCCTCGCGCACGAGCCGGTTGGTGACGTGCGGACCGTAGAAGTCGCTCGTGTCGATGTGATCGACGCCCGACTCCACGGCCGCGCGCAGGACTGCCGACGCGGCGGCCGGATCCTTCGGCGGACCGAACACGCCCGGGCCGGCCAACTGCATGGCCCCGTAGCCCATGCGGTGAACGGTGCGGTCGCCGAGCGGGAAGGTGCCTGCATGTGCGGTGTGGTTCATGGGATTCTGCGAAGGCTTCGTGGGGGAACGCGAATCCTGCGGGCAACGCCGCCGCTTGATAATCCGCCGCCATCGACACGGGCCGTGCAGAATCCGGGACGGTGACTGCCAACCTCCAGGACGTGAACGCCTTCCTCGCGGTCGTGAAGGCCGGAGGTTTTCGCGAGGCCGCGCGCGTGGGCGACGACTCGGCCACTCGGCTCAGCGCCGCGGTGCGACGTCTGGAGGACCGGCTGGGCGAACGGCTGCTCCACCGCACCACGCGCAGCGTCTCGACCACCGAGGCGGGCGCCCGCCTGGCCGAGCGCCTCGCGCCGGCGCTGGCGGAGGTGGAGGCATCGCTGGACGCGGTAGGGAATCGTCGCGACCGCCCGGCGGGCACGCTGCGGATCAACGTTCCGGCGGGCGTCGCACGTACGGTGCTACCGTCCATCATCACACCGTTCCTGCAACGCCACCCCGCGATCCGCCTGGAGGTGATCGTCGACGACGGCTTTGCCGACCTCGGCGCCGCCGGCTGCGACGCGGGCATCCGCTACGACGAGCGTCTGGAGCAGGACATGATCGCGCTGCCGATCGGTCCGCGCACGCAGCGACTCGTCGCCGCGGCCTCGCCGGGCTATCTCGAGAACCGCGGCGAGCCCGAGCACCCGCGCGATCTGTTGAAACATGCCTGCCTGCGCCTGCAGTTCTCGGGCGGCGCGACGCCCGTCTGGGAGTTCGAGCGCGACGGCGAGATCGTGCGGGTCGATCCGCCGGGTCCTCTGCTGGTGCGTTCGGGCGCCGCCTTCGACCTGGCGGTGCAGGCGGCCGCCGACGGGTTGGGCATCGTCCAACTCTTCGAGGCCTGGCTGCGCCCGCACCTCGACGGCGGCACGCTAGTGCCCGTGCTCGAACCCTGGTGCCAGGTCTTCACCGGGCCGCGGTTGTACTACTCCGGCCGTCGGCACCTGCCTTCGCCGCTGCGGGCGTTCATCGACTTCGTTCGGCAGGATCGAGCGAGCCAGGCCCGACGCAGGTCATGCCCATGACATGCGTGGGCGCGTGGGTCGGGGCGCCGAGCGCACCGCCACGCAACGGCGACCGTCCGCCGCGGACGGGCCCACCGCTCGCGCGGTCCGTTGAGCGCGAGGCCGGCATGGCAATCGACATGGCCTATACCCGGAGCACATCGATCAACGCTCGCATCGCCGGCGATACCTGTCGGCTCGGGTGATAGGGATGGCAGCCCGGGAACGGCACGCACCAGTCGTCCAGCACCTGCACGAGCCTGCCGTCGGCGATCTCATCGACGACCTCGTGTTCCATCATGCTCGACGGATTCCCCGAGACGGATGCCGGCGTCGAAGCCGATGGCGACGAGATCGATCAGCCGATCGTCGGTGACGACCTCGATGGCGATGTCGGGATGCTCGACGAGAAACCCGGGGAGCTTCGGGACCAGGATCTCGCGCGCCGCGTAGCGGAACGTGGCCAGGGGGGCCGGAGGGCGCGTCGCGCCGGTCGGCGGGGCCGACAGCCCGCGCGTCACCTCGTCCAGGGCGGGCTGCACGGAGGCGAGCAACCGCTCGCCGGCCGCGGTGGGCGCGACGCTGCGGGTCGTGCGCGCGAGCAGGCGCACGCCGAGCCGCTTCTCCAACCTGCGCATCGCGTGGCTGAGCGTCGAGGGTGACAGCCCGATCTCGGCCGCGGCGCGCATGAAGCTGCGCGCGTGGGCGTCTCGTCGGTGCTGATCGGGGCGAGCCGGCCGGAGCAGCTGGTGCAGAACATCGGCTCGCTCGACATGGAGCTGCCGGACGAGCACCGGCAGCGGCTGGACGACGCGGGTGCCATGCCGCCGCTCAACCCCTACTTCATCTTCGAGCTTCCCCGCGAGCGCATCTTCGGCGGACAGGCGGTGACGCCCTGGCGCTGATCGGCCGGGCGCCACGCCGGGCAGCAGCGCCGATGGACCGCGCTCGTCCGACCGATCCGGCACCCTACGTCCGACGAAGTCCCGCCACGACCAGCTCGACGAGACGGCGCGCGTCGTAGCGCGCGTCGCTGCCCGCACCGATGCAGAGGTTGCCGATCCCGCGCATCAGCTCGTAGGCGTCCTGGCCCGGGCGAATCTCGCCCGCCGCGACGGCGGCATCGAGCAGCTGCACGCACACCGGCTCGAGCCGCTCCACGAGGTAGACGTGCAGCGCCTGGAAGCCCGGGTCGTCCGACTGCAGCACGGCCGCCAAGCCGTGCTTGGTGGTTAGGAAGTCGACGAACCCATCGATCCATTGCCCGAGTGCGGCATGGGGCGAGGCGCTGCTCGCGAGCAGCGCAGGGCCTGCCTCGGCGCAGGCCTCCACCTGGTAGCGGTAGACGGCGATGATCAGCTCCGCCCGCGTCGGGAAGTGACGGTAGATCGTGCCCGTGCCGACGCCCGCCTTCGCCGCGATGTCGCGCACCGGCACCTCGACTCCGGACGTGACGAAGAGCGCCGCCGCGACTTCGAGCAGCTTCGTTTCGTTGCGTCGGGCATCCGCGCGCTTCGGTCTCGATTTCGCCAAGCCTTCACCGTCGCCGCTCGTCGTCACCCCGAACCTCTCCACGTCGCCATTTGACAAGTGGAACACCGTGCCGGATATTATCGGCACGTTGTTCCGCTTACGCATGATACGTCAGGAGGTTCCATGAACGACACACGTGTTGCCCTGGTCACCGGGGCCAACAAGGGGATCGGCTTCCAGATCGCGAAGGATCTCGCCGACCAGGGGTTCGAGGTGCTAGTCGGGTCGCGCAGCCTCGACGCGGGGATGCGGGCGGCGAGCGAGATCGGCGCCCGCGCACACGCGCTGCAACTCGACGTCACGGATCAGGAGTCGATCTCCGCCGCCGCGCAACGCGTCCGCGACGAGTTCGGTCGCCTCGACGTGCTCGTCAACAATGCAGGGGTGTCACGTCCGGGCGGACCGGACGAGCCGTTCCCGAAGAGCCTCGACTTCGACAATTTGACCACCGCGTCGCTAGACGACGTGCGCGCGGTGTGGGAGACGAACGTGTTCGGCGTCATCGCCGTCACCCAGGCGATGCTGCCGTTGCTCCGCGACGCGCCCGCGGCACGCATCGTCAACCTGGGGAGCACCGGCGGCTCGCTCGCCTGGAACTCGGCTCCCGGCAACGCGCACCGCGCGATGTTCGGCAGCTACTCCACGTCGAAGTCGGCCGCGCACGCGGTGACGCTCGCCTTCGCGTTCGCGCTCGAATCGACGGACATCAAGGTGAACATCGCGTGCCCGGGCCACACCGCCACCGCGCTCAACAATTTCTCCGGCGCGCGCACGGTCGAGGACGGCGCACGCGAGGCGGTGCGTCTCGCCACGCTCGGTCCGGACGGGCCCACCGGCACGTTCTCTGACGAGGCCGGTCCGGTCGCGTGGTGAGCAAGCCTTCGACGCACCGTCGCGGCAGCGCCGTGACGCCCGACGAACGTTCGACGAACCCCCCGGACATCGCGTCCGGAGGAGCGACCCGCATGCGCATCTTCCTCACCGGCGCGACCGGCTTCGTCGGCTCCGCCATCGTTCCCGAACTGCTCGGTGCCGGTCACCGGGTGATCGCTCTCGCGCGCTCGGACGAGAGCGCCCGCGCCCTCCTCGCCGCCGGCGCCGAGGTGCATAGGGGCGACCTCGCCGATCTCGAGAGCCTGCGCGCCGGCGCGGCCGCGTCCGACGGTGTCGTCCACGCCGCCTTCGATCACGACTTCTCGAGGTTCGCCGAGACCTGCGAGGCCGACCGGCGTGCCATCGAGACCATGGGGGAGGCGCTCGCGGGCTCGGAGCGGCCGTTCATCGTCACCTCCGGGCTGCCTCTGGTGCCTGAGCGTCCCGCCACCGAAGACGATGCGCTGCCCGCCGGTCCGGGCGATACGCCGCGCGTCTCGGAGCAGGCGGCGATGGCCATGGTCGAACACGGCGTGCGTGCCTCCGTGGTACGCATGTCGCAGGCCCACGATCGGGACCGGCAAGGCCTCGCGACCTACCTGATCGGCATTGCGCGGGAGAAGGGCGTGTCGGCCTACGTCGGCGACGGGCTCAACCGCTGGCCCGCGGTGCACCGGCTCGACGCGGCGACGCTCTACCGGCTGGCGCTCGAGCAGGGATCGGCCGGAACGCGGTACCACGCGGTGGCCGAAGAGGGCGTGCCGCTTCGGCAGATCGCCGAGTCGATAGGCCGGGGCCTGAAGCTGCCGGTGACGAGTCTGGCGCCCGACGATGCCGCGGCCCACTTCGGCGGTCTCGCCTTTCCGGTCGGCATGGACGTCGCGGCCTCCGGCGCGCTGACGCGTGAGCGACTGGGATGGCGACCGATGGACAGGTCCGGGTTCCTTGCGGATCTCGACCGTTCGAGCGCGTTTCGGGAGAAGGATCACCCATGAGCATCGACGGCACCGCGTGCAGGGCCAGCGTGAGCTCGGCGTCGCTTCGTCTCGAGCGTCGCGCTGCTCTGCGCTCAGGTGGCATCCTGGATTCCCGCCCCTTCGCGAGACAGTCCGGCCACCAGCGCATCGAACACGATCCGGCAGCGGACGCTCGCACGCAGGTCCTCGTGCATCGTGATCCACGTCTCCAGCGGCACCGACACCGCCGTCTCCAGCACTCGCACGAGCGGGGGCTCGCGTGCGGCGAGCCCGGCCTGGCAGAACCCGATGCCGGCCCCCGCCCGGATCAGCGCGAGCTGGGCAAGGTCGCTGTCGGTGCGCAGGCCGAAGCCGATCGTCTCGATCCAGGGCAGGCTCGCCGCTATCCTGCGGACGTGGGGTGCGAAACGGTCGACTCCGATCAGCGTGTGTCCGGCGAGCTCGTCCACGGTGTCCGGCGTGCCGCGACGCTCGAGGTAGTCGGAGCGAGCGTGTAGCCCGACCTCGATCGTGCCGACGCGACGCGCGACGAGCGCATTCTGCGTCGGGCGGACCATCCGTACCGCCACGTCCGCCTCGCGGTGCAGCAGGTCCTGCACGCGATTCGACAGCACCAGCTCGACTTCGAGCGCCGGATGCTCGCGAGCCGGCCGCGCCAGCTCACGAACAGGAGATCGGCATGTCCATCGACAATCCCTTGATCGTCACCGAACCCACCGTCGGCGAGATTCCCGTCGACCTCGCCGAATTCGGCGGTGGACATCCGATCCTGTTGCTGCACGGAGGAGGTGGCTCGCCGACCGTGGTCGGCTTCGCCCGCCTGCTGGCAGAACGGGAACGCGCGCACGTGTACGTCCCGACCCATCCGGGCTTCGGAGGCACCTCTCGCCCGGACGGACTCGCGACCGTGGCAGACCTGGCACGGCTCTACGTCGGCTTGCTCGACATCCTGGAGCTCGGCGACGTGACCGTGGTCGGCAACTCCATCGGCGGCTGGATCGCCGCCGAGATGGCGTTGCTCGAGTCGCCGCGCGTGTCGAGTCTCGTCCTCATCGACGCCGTCGGGGTACGAGTCCCCGACCATCCGGTGGTCGATTTCTTCAGCCTCACGTTCCCCGAGTTGGCGGCGCGGAGCTACTTCGAGCCGGAACGCTTTCTCGTCGACTCCGCGAACATGACCGAGCCGCAGCGTTCCGGGCTCGCCTCCAACCGCACCGCCCTCGGCGTCTACGCGGCGTCCGGCATGGAAGATCCCACCCTGCTCGACAGGTTGTCCGGGGTGACGGTGCCCACGCGAGTCATCTGGGGCGCCGCCGACCGGATCGCGGAGCCGGAATACGGACAAGCGCTTGCCGAGGCGATCCCCGGAGCCGACTTCATCCTCCTGCCGCGGACCGGTCACCTGCCGCAGATCGAAACGCCCGACGCTCTGGTGGCGCCCGTCTGGGAATTCGCGGATCGGAACGCCACGAACAAACCGGTCGGGGCGCGATAGATTTCATGGGCGACCGGGTGCCGTGCATCCGGCGGGGCGGGCGACGAATGCCGCGTGGCGAGTGCCGCGTGCGTCGGCGAGCACGGCACGATGCTTGGGCTGGAGACGCAGCTGGGCGCGCGCCTACCGAACCGCACCGCGCGCACCGTCGCGCCGACCGAAGCCGGGGCCCGGCTGCTCGAACGGCTCGGCCCGGCGCTCGGCGAGGTCGAGGCGTAGCTGGACTTGGTCGACGGCTCGGGCGACCGCCCAGCGGGCACGCTGCGACTGAACGTGCCGGTTTCGTCGACGTGCTGACAGCACGTTGCGATGCCGGCATCCGTTACGACGACCACCTCGAGCAGGACATGATCGCTCGGCGAGTCGGAGCTGTCGGGTACGACTCTCGTCCTGCACCTGACACGGTGGTGCGGTAGCGTGAGGCGATCGTCCGCTCGATTCGGGCATCGCCGGCCGTGGCGGTTATGGTTCGTCCGACGGTCCATCCGGAGGCGAACATGAACACGAGGTCTCGGTGTCGAAGGGCGACCGCGGACACGTCGGGAAGCTCGGGCCGCTCCGACCCGGCGCCGTCGGCATGATCGACGGTCTCGAGGTCAATCACCTTCGTACACTCGATGCGCTGTATCGCTTCGGCAGCATCACGACGGCTGCCGAGCACCTGGACCTGTCCCAGCAGGCGGTCAGCCAGCAGCTCAAGCGCTTGCGCGAGCTCCTCGGTGACCGCCTGTTCGTGCCCTCGGGTCCGGGTGTCGCGCCCACGCCCTACGCCCGGCGCATCGAGCCCCGGGTGCGGCAAATCCTCGTCCTGCTGCACGAAATCCCGGCCTCCGACGCCCTCGCGCTGGATCGGCTCGAGGGCACACTGACGGTCTCGGCGACCGACTACGCCCAACGGGTCGTTCTCGGGCCGCTGTTGCGGGAGCTTCAAGAAGGCGCGCCCCGGATGAAGCTCGCGGTCGTCGACATCGAGGGCGCCGGACTGCCTCGTCGGATGCACCAGGGCGAGATCGATCTCGCCCTGACCTCCGGCGAGTACGTGCCCGCGGGTCTGATATCCGAGGCGCTGTTTCGCGAACGCTACCGCTGCGTGTCGGCCGATCGGGCACTTGCCGCCGCAGGCCAGCTGCCCTTGGCACGTCTGGTCGAGCGCCCGTTCGTGGTGGTTTCGCCGGGCGTGTCGAGCTTCAGGGGCTCGGCGAGCGCCTGGTTCGAGCGCAAGGGGCTGCGCCGCGACGTCGCCGTCTCGGTGCCCTCGTTCTTCCTGGCGCAGGAGTACCTGCGCGGCTCGGAGATGGTGGGCTTCCTGCCGTCCAGGCTACTGCCCTGCGACGGGCTCTTCGAGCTCGATCTCGAGGACGAACCGCCCGGCTACGAAGTCGTGGCGGCCTATCACCCGAGCGCCCGCAGCGATCCGTTGCTGGGCTGGCTGCTCGAGCGGATCAGGGTCCGGTTCGCCGACGTGGCGTAGTCCGCGGCGCTTGTACGCGGCACAAGGCTCGCTTGGTGGATCGCCCGCGTGCGCCGCATCACGATGGCTCGCACCCCATCCACACACCGACCGAGGACATGCCCGTGAGCCTGCTGAACATCAACCCACCTTCCGTCTACGATGCTGCCCCGAACGGCATGTCCCAGGCTCGGGTGGACACCGACGCGGGGCTCGTGTACGTGTCCGGCCAGGTGGACTGGAACACCGATTTCGAGGTGACGGGCACGGACGCCGCGGCACAGACGGAGCACGCGCTGGAGCACCTGCGCACCGTGCTGGAAGAGGCGGGCTCCTCGTTCCAGCAGGTCCTGCAGCTGCGGGTCTACGTGCGCGGCGAGGTCGCCGACCACCTGGAGGGGATCATGCCGGTCCTGGTCCGCCACTTCGGCGAGATCCGGCCTGCGCTCACGGGAATCGGGGTCGCCTCGCTGGTTTCGCCGGACCTGCTGGTCGAGATAGAGGCGGTCGCGAAGGTGATCTCCTGAGAACGGCGCTGTACCGCACGCTGACCTGCGTGACGCCGAACCGCTGCCGAGGCTGCGGACGCGCACGAGCGAGTAGTCACGAGAATCGTCGTAAATAAGGCAAGGGCAACACCTGGCAACGCTGCCATGGGCTCGCCCTCGGTAGCCCGCGTGCCACCAATTCTCATCCGCGCGGTCACGTCATGCACGCAATCTCAAGCCCGCGATCGGATCATGCCTGCTTGCCGCGAAGCTGGTCCTCCCCGAGGTGCCGCGCGAGCGTCTCCTCGCGATTCACGTAGCGGCGCAGCGTGTCGAGGTGCCAGTACCGGGAGTGAGCGCCGAGCCGGAAGATGCGGCCCCCGCGCGCGCGACCTCGGTCAGCATGCCGTGGCGCAACCTGTGTGCGGACATGCGACGCCCGGCGAAGCCGGCGGCCTCGAGCCGTTCGAGCACGAGCTCGCCGACGCGGTCCGACTTCAGGGCCTCGTCGTCGACCCGACTGCCGACGAGCAGCAGCGCGTGGCCGCGCAGCGCGATGCGGCCCTCGCGCCGAATCGACGACACCAACGCCCCGATCTCGCGATCGAGCAAGGGCTCGGCGGACGCGGGCTGCCGACCCGACTATCGTCCAGGCAGTCGACGGGACCGCACAGCTGCAGATCCCGTGCGTGTGCCTCAACACAATGGCCTGCGGCTCCGGGTTCGGGCCGGCAGCGTTGACCACCAACGCTGCCGGAGTGTCATGACCGAGGGGGGACCGAGGAACTCACGCGGGACGGCTCGATCGGTTGTGCCTGCGCCGGACGGCACCAACACGACGGGCCGCGGCGTATCCCGGCATCGGTGGTTCGCGACCACGGCCGGTTCGCGAACCACCGACGCGCCCGACATAGCGATTCAGTCGATCAGACCCATCTGTCGTTTGTATGTTTCGTTGTCCCAGAACAGCCATTCGTGAATCATCTGTCCGTCCTGCCAAAGCGCCATGGTGGACATCGGAAGCTTGAAGCTCATGCCGGTCGGCTCGATGGACGTACCGTCGGGAAGCGGCATCGGCTGGGTGAAGGTGCCTTCCATGAAGCCGTGAACGGCCGTCCAGTCGCCTGCCGCGATGCGGATGGGGTGCAGCTGGATCCGGGTATCGGGGGCGTGCACGAACAGGCCGCGAAGATCCTCGATGTGCAGCTCGGCGCCTAGCCTGTCGGACCCGTCCGGCCAAGTGACGATGATGTCGTCTGCGTGGCTTTCGTGCAGACGCCCCCAATCCTGGTTGGAGAATATCTCGAAGTCGAGCTCGTCGAAGGTCTGCATGTTGGCTTCGGCATTCTCGCCGACGAGCACACCGCCGTCGTAGAACTGCTCATCGGTCAGCCCGATCTCGGGCCGAATCGGGGTGATGGCCGTGCTCTCGGTCGCGCCCGACGAGCTGCAGGCTGCGAGGATCAGGGACAGGGCGGGGACGACCAGTACTTTCTCGAGTTTCGCTTTCATGACGACTGCAACCGTAGTGATTCGAGCATCGGATGGGGACAAGGATGCAGTTTTACCGGAGAGTCCGCGATGCTCTGTCAGGCTCGCCTGGTGTCAGCTCCTGCATGCGCTGCTGGATGCACTATCGAGGGTCCATCGGGTTCGATCAATGCAGGAGTACGCGAATCACAGTCGCTGAGGAGGCGACAACCGGCGCCGGCTGGGGATCCTTGGAGGTGGGCGTTCGGGTCAGCCGTGTCCGGTGCTCAGGGATCCATGGGCGCGAGCAGCTCGCCTCGTTCACGAGGCATGCCACGAGCTGACGGCGCGCCGCCTGGGGTTACGCAACCGGCGGATCTCCATCGCGCGGTACAGGGGTGATCGCTTGAGGCGAGCATGACTACCGTACGTCGAGGAACCGGCGCTCCGCGTGCCGACCGGGGAGTGCGGCGGGAGAACCCGTATCCGTCAGCGCCACGCACAACCACTCGTCGAAGCCTGTGGCCCAACTGGGCGCTGGCGTTCCTTCGCGGGAGAGATCCCCAGAGGAGTACCGACGTGCCGAAGCGTGGAAGAGGCGCCGTCGGCGAGTGAGGACCGGAAGCGGTGCTCAGCGTGTCAGCCACGCCGGCACGATCTGAGTGCCGAGCCCCTGCATGTAGCCGAGTTGGATGTTCAGGGCCGCGAGGGGCTCGAGGTACCGGGCGTTGGTGAGCGGCCCGGCGTTCACCGGATCGAAGCCCGCGTCCAGGGCCAGCGTCCGGACGCGCTCGCGCGCCGCGTCGTCGTCGGTGGCGAGAAAGACTGGCGCCGCGCGCCCGCCGAAGTCCGGGCCCTGCAGATACACCTGGGCGAAGAGGGTGTTGAACCCCTTGACGATGCTCGAGTCCGGAAGCAGCGTGCGGATCTCCTCGGCGGCCGAGGTGTCGTGACCTATGACCAGTGCGCTGTAGTCGGCGGTCAACGGGTTCGTGACGTCGACGACGGTCTTGCCGGTGAAGTCCGCGCTCGCAGCCACGCTGCCGACTTCGGCGAACGGTACGGCCAGGAAGACGATGTCGGCCGAGGCGACGGCAGTCCGTATGTCGCTACCCTGCACGCGGATGTCATGTTCGACCTTGAGGGTGCGGGCGGCGGACTCTCCCGCCTCCGTGGTGCGAGCTCCCATCGCGATGCCGTGACGGGTCTTCGACAGAACGATGGCGAGGCCGGTGCCGACGTTGCCGGCGCCGATGATGGCGATGTTCATGGATTCAGGATCTCCGGGTGCGCGTCCGGTGGACGCACAGATTGGATGGGTGGATGGTGCGAGGACGGGAATCGGCTCGCATCGGACAGGCAGGGAGGGACAGGAGCTGGAGTCGTCCTGAACGAGGGCGCTCCGGTAACGTTCCGTTCCGCTTCCACCGCCTGGCGTGAGCGCACTATCGTCCCGTCCACCGCCGCGGTAAACGCCAGCAATCCGGAATCAGAGTCGCCTGGCAGGAGACAATCGATGGACTTGATCGAAGGCATGCGGGCGTTCGTCGCCGTCGTCGAAGCCGGCTCGTTCACCGAGGCCGGCGCGCGGACCGGGATCTCGAACAAGGTCGTGAGCAAGTACGTCGCCGAGCTCGAGGGACGACTGGGCCTGCGGCTGTTGAACCGGACTACCCGCACTTCCAGCCTCACCGAGGCGGGCAGTCGGTACTACACGGGGTGCGTGGAGCTCCTGAGCGGACTCGACACGCTCGAGGGGGGCCTGCGCGACGACGAGGTCGGGCTTCGCGGCACGCTTCGCGTGACGGCCCCGGTCGCGTTCGGCGAGATGCGGCTCGTGCCGTTGCTCGCGACGTTCGGCGACGCGCACCCCGAGCTCGTCATCGATATGCAGCTTGACGACCGGTACGTGGACATCACCAACGAGGGCTTCGACGTCGCCGTGCGGATCGGCAAGCTCACCGACTCGGGACTGGTAGCTCGGCGCCTGGCAGCGGTCGATGTGTGGGCCGTCGCGTCCCCGGACTATCTCGCCCGCTGTGGCACGCCTCGCACGCCGGACGAGCTGAAGGGGCATCGGTGCGTGCGCGACACGAACCTGCGCTCCGGCGGAGCCTGGCCGTACATCGTGGATGGCGCTCGACGCCCGATCCGGGTCGATGGCCAGATTCTCGTCAACAGCACGCGCTCGGTGCGGGATCTCGTGCTCGCGGACAGGGGAATCGGGTTGTGCCCGGACTACGTGGTGGCGGAGGCTGTTCGCGAGAAGCGCCTGATGCGACTGCTCAGCCGGTACGAGGGACCGATGCTGGAGGCGTACGCGGTCTACGCGAGCGGACGCAATCTTGCCCCGAAGGTGCGCGCTTGCGTGGACTTCCTCGTGCAGGCGACGGACGGAAACCGAGCCGGATCATGACCCCGTGCGGTGGCGTCGCCACCCAAGGCCCCACGTGCCGTCTCGCGACACGCTGATCGGCACGAAAGAGCGCGCGCGCAGGCGCTCGGCGACCCGAGCCGCGGAGTCGGCGCTCGCCACCGGATGGCCGTACTCGGCCGCCAGCACCATGAGGTCCGAGCGTTCCATCTCCGCGATGGTAGCGTCGGCGGGGCGAACTCAGAGACTGCCGAGGAACCCGACCAGGGCGGCGTTGAATTCTCGCGGACGCTCCTGCGGAACCCAGTGACCGCTGCTCTCGACGACGATGGCGGGGCGCAGTCGGGGAGCGAGTCCGGCCATGCCCGCGACGATCCGGTCCATCCCGGGTATCTGGCGTCCCGGGTCCCGCTCGCCCACGATGTACTGCGCGGGAACGCTGACCGGCAGGCCGTCGTACGCGCGCTGCAGCTCCCAGTTGCGGTCGAGGTTCCGGTAGTAGTTCAGGCCGCCCCGGAAGCCGCTGGCGGTGAACGCCGCCACGAACTCGTCGAGGTCCCCGGGAGGCAGCCAGTCCGGCATGGTCGACGGCATGGACAGGCCTGCGAGCATGCCGTCGCTCGTCGACACCATGGCGAACGGGTTGGGTGTGTCGTCCCCTGCGCGTCGGGGACCGGCGTCTCCGGACGCGGCGAACACGATCTTGCGCAGCGACGTCCCGACGTCCCGCTCGAGCTCGGCCTCGGCGATGTCCGGTCGCTGGAAGTACAGCGTGTAGAACATCGCGTCCGCGGTCTTCGGAAACAGCGTCGTCGGCCTCGCGGGTGCGCGCCCCATGAGGGGCACGCCGACCCCGACGACGGCGGTGAAGCGATCCGGTCGCATCAGCGCCGCCTGCCAGGCGACGGTGGCCCCCCAGTCGTTGCCCACGATCGTCGCCTCGGGCACCTCGAGGGCGTCGAGCAGCTTGACCAAGTCCCCGACCGAATCGAACACCGTGTAGCTGCCGATCGGCTCCGGCGCATCCGTACCCCCGTAGCCCCGCATGTCCGGGGCGATGGCGCGGTACCCTGCCTCGGCCAGCGCCGCGACCTGGTGCCGCCACGCGTGGGCGGTCTCCGGGAAACCGTGACAAAGCAGCACCGCGGGACCGTCGCCGCGGTCCACGACGCGCATGCCCAGCCCGCCGGCGTCCACCTTCCGCACGTGTTCGTTCATGCCAGTGTTCCGCGTTCTAGACAGGGAGGCCGCCGCGACCGTCGGCACGAGCGCGGTAGCGGCCATTCTCTGGATGAGCCGTCGGCGCATTCGGGAGAGTCCTGTCTTCACGGCCTTATCGTAACACGACGGGTTACATACCATCGCCCCTTTGGCATGCCGTGCGCGGCCGTGCACCCGCCCTGGACGGTTCGGATACCTCGCCTCATGGACTACCGCCTTTCGCGCATGCTGCACGTGCTCCTCCACATCGAGCTGCACGACGGTTGCGCGACCTCCAGGACGATCGCGCGGATGCTGGACACCCATCCGGTCGTCGTGCGCCGGATGCTCGCGCCCTTTCGCGAGCGCGGCATCGTCGAATCGATCCGGGGCCCGGGCGGGGGCTGGCGCATGGCTCTACCACTCGACGCGCTCACGGTGGCCGATGTCCACGAGGCGCTCCCCGACGGCTCGTTGGTGGCGATCGGCATCACGCGCGACCATCCGGGGTGCCCCGTCGAGAGCGCGGTCGCGGCGGGCCTGTCGCCTGTGCTCGAGGAACTGGAGCAGCGTGCGCTCGGGCAGCTCGGGACGCTGACGCTCGAGAGCTTCGCCGCCGCGGTACGCGAGGCCGACGCCTCCCCCGGGCGGAGCGCGCCGCCACGGCGCGCGGTGGTCCCCGATCCATGACACCGGAAGCGCCCGGACGTCGTTCCGGCGAGACCCGCCCGTGGAGCACTCCCGAGCTCGACGGAATGGAGCTGTTCGCGTCCCGGGAGCTCCATCCCGTGCACCCGGCGCGCTTCCACGAGACCTTCACCATCCGGGCCGGCGACGCAGGCATCGTCGTCAATCGTAGCCTCGGCGAGACCAGCCCTATTCCCCGGAATGGCGTATTCGCCTTCAACCCGGGCGGGGTGCACAGCGGACTTTCGAGGTGATGGGCACGGTGAGCGCCGAGCCGGAAGATGTGCGGCCCCCGCGCGCGCGACCTCGGTCAGCATGCCGTGGCGCAGGCTGTGTGCGGACGAGCAGCCTGCGCCGGTCGGACGCCCTCGATCACACGTGCTTGAGCTCGTACCCCTTCACGAACTGCACCTCCACCGTCGCCTTCACCGCCGCCTCGCCGTTGACCGTCACCTTGGTCGCCGCCTTCAGCGCCGCGGTGGCCGCCAGCTTGACGATCTCGATCGTGCCGCTGGCCTCGAAGGCCCGCGTCAGATCGCCCGCGAGCTCGCCCCCGGCGCCGACCTTGAACGTCACCTCGATGTCGCGCTTGCCGATCACGAGGGTTCCCTCGAGCTTGACGGTCGGGTTCGCGGCGTCGAGCTTGGCCTTGTCGAGAATCGCGGTGGCCGAGTAGCTGTCCGGCAGCGTGCGTCCGACCGTCGTGAGCGGCACCCGGTACGTATCCGCCTTCAGCGTGAGCCCGTCGAGCACCAGCCCGGGCACGCTGAGGCTGAGATCGAACGCCACCGGCTTGATCTCGGTCGCGTGCACCGAGACGTGGGTGGGCGAGCCGTCGTGGCGCAGCGTCCAGACGGCGACCGTGTTGACGCTCTGCGTCTGCAGGTACAGTCCGCCCGCCGGGGTGTTGCGATCGAAGTAGGCGGTAGCGCTGAAGCTTGCGTCCACCGGCGCCTCGATGGTGTCGCCCTTCCACTTCGAGACGACCGAGATGTTCCAGTCGCGCGCGTCGACGATGTCGGCGGCCACCTTCTTCTCGATCTGGCGCCGTTGCGGGATCGGCAACTGCTTGCCGATGTCGATCTGCTTCTGCTGCACCTCGGCCCGGGTCGACTGCTGCTGTTCCGGCGTCTGCGGCGGCGGCGGGACGGACGGCGCCGATGTCGGCGCGGGCGTCGGGGTGGGTGCGGGCGAAGGCGTCTGCCCGGCCGGGGCGCCCTGCCCTGCGCTCGGCGCGCGCTGCGCGGCGCCGGCGATGGCGACCGAGTTGTCGCTGAGCTTCTTCAGCAGGTCCGTGAGCTGCGCCTGGCCGGACATGTCGCGGAAGATGTTGGCCGTGGCGAGCGCCGTCAGCGCCACGGTCATCCCCTGCGGGTCGGGCGCCGAGGGCGGGTTGACGATGTTCAGCAGCGACGTCGGGAAGGCCGACGGCGTCGCGTCCTGCGCTCCGGGCTGCGGCGTCACCGGCTGCACCGGCGCGATCTCGGGCGCCATGTGCGGGATCGGCGAGCTCTGCCAGTCCCAGAAACGCGAGTTGTCGATCTCCTCGCTCGCGTTGCAGTGCCCGAGCTTCGCCTCGGCGAACACGCCGCGGGTGGGCAGCGCCAGCAATCGTTCGCGCGCGGGGATGGCGTCGAGCTCGAGCCGCTCGTAGGCGGCGAGGATCTGGTCGGACCAGCCGGCGTCCGTGCAGGGATAGGCCACGAAGTCGCCGACGACCTCGAGCGGCCGATTGTCGACCTTGTCGAGCAGCGTCCGGCCATCCGGCAGCGCGAGCGCGGCGAGATCGCTCGCGCGTTGCGCGTCGGGCAGGCCCAGCCGCGCGGCGCCCTCGTAGTGGGCGAGTCGCGACATCAGATGCTCCTCGAGCGCGAGGATCCGTACCTCGTCGTCGACGATGTCCGCCGCCGGTCCGGCCCAGGGCGGCGCGGGCGCCGGTCGCCGGGTCGGAAGCAGCAGGCTCCAGTCGTTGCCGATGACGATGTGGCCGGCGTCGAAAGCGCGCTCGAAGAGGATGACCTCGACACCGTTCAGGTCGACGCCGGCGATGCGGATGAAGGAGATCGAGACCTGCGAATCGCGCTTGTCGCCCTCGGTCAGATCGGCGAGGACGTCGAAGGCCTCGATCCTGTCCCACGGCATGGGCTCCGGCGCGTCGACCGCCGCTGCGAACCAGTAGGTGTTGTCGGTGGCGAAGAAGGCGCCCGGCGTGCTGATGCGCCGGTTGCCGTTGACCGTCAGGATCCCCCGCGCGGCGCCGTCGTTGCGGATGATCGTCGCCGAGATCTGCAGATCGTAGTCCTCGCTCACCGGAATGCCGCCGGTCCGCATCTCGAACCAGAAGTAGCGGAATGCCGTCGGTCCCGGCGGCGCGCCCGGTGCGGGCAGGGCCTTGCGAGCCGTCGCCTCCAGCTCGCGTCGCCACTTGCGCTGCACCGCGTCGAGATTGTCCTTCTGCGTCGGATCGAGCAGTGCGGCCTCGATCGGGGCGCGGTTGACGCGCACGCGCGTCCAGTCCGGCGCGAGCCTCTGCGCGCCGCCCGCCTTGACGAGGTGCGTGAGGCCGGAGTGCGCCTTCGCCAGGATCGCGGGGCGGCGACCCGCGAACTCGACCGTCAGGCGGTAGTGGCGCAGCACCTCGTAGTAGAGCACCGTCAGCGCGTGGCTGTGGTTGTAGTTCACCACCGTGCGGGTCTCGATCGCCTCGTGCTCGGCCTGCGCCGACTGCACCACGATTGTGCTGTTGATCTCGCGCGATGCGCTCGCCGCCTGCGCGACGTTGTCGCTGAGCCGCTGGACCGTGTCGGCCGCGATATCGCGGCTGCCACGGCTCGTCGCCGTCGTGCCGCCGAGAGCGGCCGAGAGTCCGGCCGCGGCGCCGAAACCTCCGGTGCCGACGGCGCCGCCGACCGAGTAGGCCAGGCCGGCCATGAAGCTCGACCCCTTCTGCACCTCGGTCACCCCCGCACGCACCGTCTCGCTGATCACCCGATCGCGACGCAGCTCGTGGACGAGGCTCTCGTCGAGCCTGGTGTCCTCGTTCCGCAAGGTGCTGTCGCGCCGGGTCCAGTCGATCACCGCGAAATCGACCGACTCGCCCGGCGCGAGCGGAAAGCTGTAGAGGATCTGACCCAGCGAGTGTCCGACCGGGATCAGCGAGAGACGGAACGTGTTGACGAACGCGGGCCGGACCCTGGCGCGCAGGTCGTCGTTCAGGCCGAGGTCGACCTCGTCGGGACCGAGACCGACGACCTGGTGGAAGTTGAATTCGTGCAGCGCCGTGTCCGCCGGCAATAACGTCTCGCAGCCGTCC
The DNA here is from genome assembly GCA_963833195.1 of uncultured Gammaproteobacteria bacterium. Taxonomy (GTDB): domain Bacteria; phylum Pseudomonadota; class Gammaproteobacteria; order Granulosicoccales; family Granulosicoccaceae; genus Granulosicoccus. The sequence continues at coordinate 29,761 of CAWHXF010000022.1, forward strand.
GCACCGATCAGGGCGCCGGGGTTGCTCGCGAACGAGCCCGGCGAGAGTCGCCAGTCGACCAGTCCCGGATCCTGCATCGCCGCCAGGCCGAGGTTGGCCACCTCCGGTGGCAGGTCCGAGATCTCGACCTCGATCCGCATGACGATCGCGTCGTCGGCAAAGCGGCGCTGGACGAGCGCGTCGAGCGCGAGATGTCGCAGGCCCAGCGGGTAGGCCAGGATCGTCGCGCCGGGAGCGGCATCGGCAACGGGCGGCAGCGGATCCAGCAGCCACGCCATGCGCTCGGCGAGCGCGTCGCGGATCTCCGCCGGCAGGCGCGTGAGGTCGAAGGAGACGTAGCCGACGTGATCGGTTGCCAGCAGACCCAGGGGATGGGCCCGCCGGAGCGGTCGGAGCCGCTCGACCGTCTCCGGCCGAGCCAGCTCGCGGCGCGCGGCCTCTGCGGCGAGCGCGGCCGCGAGCGCCGCCGAGGCGGTCTCGGCGTCGACGCCCCGCAGGCTGTCCCGGCCGAGCGCGTCCAGCGCACGCCGGATCGTGTCGGCGATCAGCTCGCGCGGCGCGTCGCCGGCGGCGAGCAGCGCATCGCGCGCGGCCTGCGCCACGGACGCCGCGATGTGTGCGGCGACGGATCGTTCGATCGATGCGATGCAGGCGTCTTCGCCGTGGCACGCATCGTCCACGTCGGCGAGCGCGGCCAGCGTCGGCTCGGCGAATCGATCGTCGGGCGGTGGCGGCGATGGCGGCGGCCCCTCCCACACGACCTCCGCGTAGACCGGCAGCCGCCGCAGCGGAAACCCGACGTCGGGCAAGGCGGCGAAGGCCGCGAAACGATCGGGACGTTGGGTGGTCATGATGAGGTCCTTGCAGGTGTCGGAGACGACCGGCGGTCGTCCGTGCCGCACGTTCCGGGCGGCACGGCCGACCTTTCGCTCACTGGCTGATCGGGTCGAGGAACGGCGTGTCCGGATCGCTGACGTAGAAGATCACCACGCGCGTGGGCTCGGTGGCGCTGTCGTTGCGCGCGGTCACCGGCGTGTTCGTCGGCTCGACGAAGACCTCGCCGGCCTGGTAGACGGCCGTGTCCCGCCCCTCGAGGGCCAGCGTCAACGCGCCTTCCAGCACGTACGTCGCGACGGGGAAGCGGTGGGTGTGGAAGACGCTGTGCTGGCCGGGGTCGAGCCGGGCGGTGAGCACCCGCATCTCCTGCGTCTCGCCGGTCGGCATGCCGACGACGTCCGTGCTCGTCAACACCTCCGGAGGAGGCGCACCGCCGCCGTCGGCGAGCGCCGTCCAGCTCGCCAGCGACAGGCCGATGGCCAGGCTTGCGTTAGTCAGTCTGTTCATGTCGTCGTGCTCCGGTGAATCGTGATCGTCGACGGGTCGTCCGGCCGCGTGGCGGCCGGCTCCGACCCGTGCGCGACAGCGTCCGCCCGGAGCGCTTAGAAATGGCTCACGAATTCGAACGACCGGAGCGGCGTCTAGACGCCAGGGCGGGCCGACGCACGGCTCGACCGACCCTCGGACGGGCCGAGCGCCCGGCGGGCCCCGATCAGGGCTCGCGCAGCGCCGCCACGAGCGTCTCGGTCGCGGCGGACGGACGGATGCCGAGCACCAGCGAGAGCTGTTGCCGGCAGCGACGGTACGCGTCGAAGGCTTCCGCCCGGCGTCCGAGCTGCAGCAGACACAGGATCAGCCGACGGTAGACGCCCTCGGCCAGCGGCTCCTGTTCGAGCACGCGGCGGTAGAGCGTCACCGATTCGTCCAGCCGGCCGGCAGCGTCGAGCAGCGCTCCGGCGCTCTCCATCCGGCGCACGAACAGCGAACGCAGCCGCTCGCGGGTCAGGGCGGTCTGCGGGTAGCCGTCCTCACCATCGAGAAACGGACCGCGGTAGAGCGCGAGCGCGCGCTCGACCAGCGCCGCGGCGGAATCGGCATCGGCGAGCACGGCGTTGCGCAGGCAAGCCTCCAGGGCGCCGGCATCGCTCCAGCAGGTCGCGGCGTTCAGGCTCAGCGCGCCGGACACCACCGTCACGTGACCTTCACCGAGGAGCTTGCGCAAGCGATGCAGCGTGTTGTCGAACGAGCCGCGAACGCTCGCGTCGTCCGCGTCCGGCCACAGCATCGCGCGCACGCGCTCTATCGGTACGCCCGTGCCGCCGAGCGCGACGATCAGCTTGAGCAGGTCGAGCGCCATGCGACTTTGCTTGCGCGAGGCCGGCAGGGCGCCGTCGTCGCGTTCGATCGTGAACCCGCCGAGCGTGCGGATCCTCACCGGCCACGGCCAGCGTTCGTCCGCCGTGACCGGAGCCGGCAGCGCGTACCTGCGGATGATCCCCGGGACGCACGCGACGCCGACGCCGTGCGCGAGCGCGACGGCGCACAACCGCGGCATGACGTCGCCGGTCCCGTGCAGCAGCGGTCCGGAATCGAATCCGTGCGTCCGGTGCAGCGCGAACGCCCGGCGCAGGGCCGCCAGGGTGCCGGGCAGGTCGCGGCGTCGATCCGCCAGGTTCGCCTCCACCATGGCACCGAGCCAACGGTGCCAGGGACACACGCCGTGGAAGGGATGCGCGAGCGCGTCGGCGAGCACGCCGGCGGCGGTATCGAGCTCCCCGCCCTCGGTCGCGGCCATCGCGTGACCGAGCAGCGCGATGTGCTCCCGCAGCGGCCATCCGGACGCCCGCCCGGCTGTGATCGACTCGCGCATGAGCCGGCTGGCCGCGACGGGATCGCCCTCGAGCAGCCGCACCAGAGCCCAGTGGAAATCGAGCGTGGTCCGGTCGATCGCACCGCGCGGACCGACCGTCGTGGCCGCCCGCTCGAGGTGTTCGCGCGCGCCCCGCGCATCCCGTGACGCCACGGCCGCGAGCGCCGCCATGAGGTGTGCCCGCGCGAGCGCCGCGGGATGCCGTTCGGCCAGCGCCAGCGCGCTGCGGGCATCGCGCCGGGCATCGTCGATGCGTCCGAGCAGCGCCCGCACCAGGATCGCCGTGCCGTACCAGCGCAGCAACGTGATCGGCGACGTGTCGGGGTCCTCGCACAGCCGATCGATGCGCGACATGAGCCGATCGAGCCGCGACAACCGACCGTTCCAGAGCAGGTACAGCGCGGTCGTTCCGAGCAGGATCCGCTGGCCGGCGGCGCGCGGCTCGTCGAGCAGCGCCTCGGCCAGACGCACCAGCCGGAGCGTCGCGGGGTGACCCGTGCGCAGGTGAACGAAGGCGGCCAGCAGTCCGGGCAGCACGAGCGGATCGCTCGCCGCGTCGCGACGCGCGAGCCAGCCCTGCACGTGCGTCTCGAGCGTCTCCATCCACGGCAGCAGCGACGCGAAGCTCTCGCCGAGCGTGACGATCGCGTCGGCCGCGGCGGCGGCGGCTCGAAAGGCACCGACCGCATCGCCCGCGGCATCGTAGCCGTGGTAGGCGGCCTCGAGCTCGTGCAGGGCGGCAGCGGGGTCGATGGACAGCTCGCAGATGCCGAGCCAGTAGCGCATCGACGCCCGTTCCCGGTGCGGTGGCGGCAGCGCGAGGATCCATTCGCGCAGCGACCGACTCCGGCCCTGCTCCACGCATCCGGCCGCGTGTCCGTCCAGCACGCCTACCAGCCTCGGCCAGGCGCCGAGCTCGATCAGTTCGGTGATCGCGGCGTCGATTCGCTCCTGCTCGAGCAGCAGGCGTACGGCCTCGAGCCTCACTGCGAGCAGAGCGTGCGGTGACAGCCGCTCCTCGAGTCTCGCGCGCAGGAAGGCGCCGAACAGCGAGTGGAACGAATAGACGGGCTGCGCCGATGCGTCCCTTCGGTAGGTGAACAGACCGCGCTCGGCCAGGTCGGCGAGGAGCGTCCCGGCGTCCGGGTCTCCGCCGATCGTCGCGGCCGTCGCGGCGTCCGTGCCGGGGAGGAACGCGACGCGACCGAGCGTCTCGGCGTCCCGGGCGGGCATTCGTTCGACGATCTCTTCGGCGAAGTAGGCGAACAGGCGTCGTTTGGTGAGGCCCTCGTCGAGCGGCGAACGGGACTCCTCCCGCCCCCCGCCGGCGAGCATCAGGATCATCGCCGCGACCCAGCCTTCGGTGACGCGATGCAGGTCCGAGGCCGAACGGCCCGGGCGGTGCAGCGCGATCAGTGCACGCGTCTCCTCCAGATCAAAGCTCAGCGCCTCGGCGTCGAGCAGCCCGAGCGCCTGCGACGTGATGGCGCTCGAGAACGACGGGGGTGGAGGATCGCGCCCGATGAACACGAAGCGGCCGTGCTCGCCCGCAACCTCGAGCGCGGCCGGGAAGGCGTCCAGCAGCCGCGAGGCGGCGCCGAGCTTCTGCACGTTGTCGAGCACCAGCACCCAAGGCGTCGGCAACGCCGCATCGAGCCGTCGAATGCCGCGCCGCAGCAGTCGCGGCAGATCGCGCAGATCGTCTTCGGCGGGCGGCGGCACCGTGCCCGCGAGTCCGGGATCGGAGTCGGCCAGCGCGTCGTCCAGCAATTGCAGGAAGGTCGCCGGGTCGTCGTCCGCGGCGTCGAGCTGCAACCACCGGTACGTCTCCCCGCGAGCGTCGAGCCAGGTCCTCGCCAGCGTCGTCTTGCCGCTTCCGGGCGGCCCGCCGATCCACAGCGCGGGTCGAGCCGCCATCGCGTCGAGCGCCTCGAACAGCCGCACGCGCGAGAACGTCCGGCCGTGACGCGGCGGGTGCAACTTGCCGAGCGATCGGCGGTGCGAGCCGGTGCGCCCGGGCGCGACCGCTCGAGCGCCGTCAGGGCCGTCGGCTCCGCTGCCGCGCAACGGCTTCGGCCGTTGCGCCGCGGTACCTGCGACGCGCCGGGCCGTCACTTCGCGCCGGCGGGGCACGCGGCGACGATCGCGGGCTCGTCAGCGCAGTCCTCGTGGATGAGCACCGTCGTGTACGAAGCGTCCGGCCGGCGAAGGGTTCCGGGTTCGACCTGGTGGTCGGCAGCGTCCATGACGACGGGCTCGGGCAACGAGTCATTCGCTCATCGAAGCACGACCGTGCGTGCCCCGACGGGACCGACCGACGGCCGGCTCGTCCCGGTCTACCCCCTGTCCGGCGGCGGCACAATCCGCTTCGAAGCACAGGTCGCGCGCCACCCGGTCCGCGCGGACACAACCGTGCGAGAGCGCGGTTCGTCGCGGCCGGCCACTTCGCCAGGCTCGCTCCTGCCGGTCAACCATCGGGCCGCGTCGTACCGCCCGCCAGTCGGCGAGGCGCCGGACGGAGCGCCTCCACCGGAGCCGTGAGCGCGAGATCGTAAGGAACCTGTATGCGTGGCGACGACGTCCGTTCAGGTTCCGATCGGACACTGAAGCTTCCGGGGGACGAAACACACCGTCCTCCTTCACTCGAATCGATCGGAGGCGTGGTCCGTCCTCCCGCCGCCCGGAGCCCCACATGAGCGCACGCTTGAATCTCTTTCCCCCCGCCCCGGCCACCGTCGCGGCGTCCGCCGACAACGCACCGCTCGCACCGACCTATGGACGCACGACCCGGCTGTTCCACGCCGCGCTCGCCTCCTGCGTCGTCGTGCAGCTCGCGTCGAGCTTCCTGATGGTGCCCCCGATGGACGGCGCCGAGAACCTCGCCTTCGAGATCCACGAGTACTCCGGCCTCGCCGCGCTCACGCTCGCCTTCGGGTTCTGGCTGGTCGTCGCGAACCGCCGCCGCGGGACGCCCGTGGCGCTGCTGTGGCCCTGGTTCTCGCGCGAGCGCCGCGCGGCCGTCGTCGACGACGCGAAGGGCCACTGGGCGGCGCTGCGCGAGCGGCGCGTGCCGGAGCCGCAAGGCGAATTGCCGCTCGCCTCCGCCGTGCACGGTCTGGGGCTGGCGACGATCACGGCGGTGGCCGCGACCGGGGCGACGTTCTACGTCGCCCTCCTCGCCGGTGCCGCGGACAGCGCGTGGGCCGGGCTGGACCTGAACGTGCACGTGCTGCTGACCAAGCTCGTGTGGGCGTACCTGATCGGTCATGCCGGCGTGGCGGTGCTGCATCACGTGCTGCGCCAGCGCAGCCTCGCGGCGATGTGGGACCTGGGGGCGTCCGAGGGCGTTTCGCGCGACTGAGACCGCGGCGGGCCGGACAAGCTCGTCGCGGCCTTCGCGGCGTGGGTCGCCGCGCACCCTTCCCTCGCCTACGCCGCGGTCTTCGCGCTCGCGCTGTCCGAGTCGATCCCGATCATCGGGGTGTTCGTGCCCGGCACCGCTGCGATCATCGCGATCGCCGCGCTCGTGCCGGGCGGCGCGCTCCAGCTCTGGCCGCTGCTGGCCGCCGCGCTCGCCGGTGCGATCGTCGGCGATGGTCTGCCCTTCTGGCTCGGCCACCGTCAGCGGGCGGTGCTGCTGGAGCGCTGGCCGCTCGTGCGTTATCCCTCGCTGGTGACGAGGAGCTCGGCCTTCGTCGAGCGCCACGGCGACAAGAGCGTCTTTCTCGCCCGCTTCACGCCCGGAGTGCGCGCCTTCGTACCGCTGTTCGCCGGCATCCTGCGCATGCCGGCACGCCGCTTCTACGCCGCGAACGTCGCCTCGGCGCTGATCTGGGCGCCCACGCACATCCTGCCCGGCGTGCTGCTCGGCGCCTCGTTCGGCCACCTCGGCCCGGCCGCCCTTCCCGCGGCGGCGCTGCTGCTGGTGCTGGTCGTCCTGGTCTGGGGCACCGTGCGCACGGTGCGTCTCGCGGTGGGTCGGGGCGCGCCTTTCGCCCGCTCGCTGTCGAAGCGAATGACGGTCCGGCTGCGCGGTTCGGAGTCCCGCGCGGGGCGGCTCGTCGCATCGGTGCTCGATGCCTCGCGCGCCGAGAGTCGCTCGGTGCTGCTGCTCGGCGGGCTGCTGCTGGGGTCGGCGTGGACATTTCTCGCGACGCTCGAGGACGTCGTGACGGGCGACCCGCTCGTCGCGCTCGACACGTCCGTGTACCACGCCCTGCAGGGCCTGCGCACCGCGCCCGGCGACGCGGTCATGATCGCGATCACCGAGCTCGGCGACGCGAGCGTCGTCGCGGGGGTCGCGCTCGCCGTGCTCGGCTGGCTCGCGTGGCGCCGCGCGTGGCGCACCGCCGCGTACTGGACGGTCGCGGTGCTCGGCGCGAGCCTGCTCGGCACCGTGGTGAAGGCGACTCTGCACCGGGCGCGGCCGGGCGCCGACGGCGGCGAAGCCCTTTACGCGGGCGTCGCGGGGTACTCGTTCCCGAGCGGACACAGCACGGTCAATGTCGTGCTGTACGGCGTGCTCGCGCTGATGGCCTGGCGCGGGCTCGCGGCATGGATGCGCTCGGCGGTGCTGATCGGCGCCGTCGGAATCGCGTTGCCGATCGCGTTCTCGCGGCTCTATCTCGGCGTGCACTGGCTCTCGGACGTGGTCGGCGGCGCCGCGTTCGGCCTGGCCTGGGCGTCGTTGCTCGGGGTGTACTGGGTTCGCGGGCACATCGAGGATCTCGCACCGCGCGGCATGCTGGCGGTCGCCGCGCTCACGCTAGCGCTCGTCGGCGGCGCGCACGTCGCGCGCAGCCACGCCGACGACGTGGCGCGCTACGCGGTGAAGGCCACGGTGCCGACGCTCGCGTTCGACACGTGGCGGACGGGAGGCTGGAAGACGCTGCCCGCCCGGCGCACCGACGTCACCGGGGAGACCGAAGAGCCCTTGTCGCTGCAGTGGGCCGGCACCGTCGACGAGCTGCGCGCCCTGCTAGAGCCGGTGGGCTGGGTCCTTGCGCCGGGCTGGACTCCCTCGAGCGCGGCACGCTGGCTGTCGGCGCGCTCCGCTCCCGAGCAGTTGCCGGTCCTGCCGGCGCTCGAGCGGGGGCGACTGCCGGCGCTCGTGATGACGCGGCCTTCCGATACCGCTGCGGGCGCGGGTGGGCGGAGCGCGCCGGGGGCGACCTCGCGCAGGATCCTGACGCTGTGGCCTGCGGACATCGACGTGATCGGCGCGAGCGCGACCCGTCCGCTGATGCTCGGGTCGGTCGTCGAGCAAAGGCTCCGGCGTCCGCGGGCGCTGTTCACGCTCGGCTGGACGCCCGGTACCGGCGGCGTACCGCTCGGCGGCGTGACCGACGCGCTCGCCGGGACGATCGTCGGTCCGGTGCCCGGTGACGGATCCGTGGCCCCGGCCGATACCGGCCGCGGGCGGGACGCGTTGCTGGCGGCGTCCGCCGCGGTGCGCGCGCCGTGAAGCGTACGGAACCTGTATGTGGCCGGAGAGGAGGGCGCAAGCTCCCGACGCGATAGTGCAAGCCGTGGGGCGACCCCGTCGTCCCCTGCACGCGACCCCGCGTCGCCGGACACCATCGACATGAACGCACCCATCCTCAAGACCCTCTCCGCTCTGCTGCTGACCGCCGCCCTCGCCGGCCCGGCCGCAGCCATGACCTCGACCCCGGGCGTCACCGGCAACATTCAACGGGACGTCCAGTCCGCGATCACCGACGGCTCGAGCAACGTCCGGGTCAGCGTCTCGAACGGCGTGGCCACCCTCACGGGCTACACCGGCGGGGTCTCGCTCCACGCCGTCGAGCAGGTCGCGCTGCACGAGCCGGGCGTCGACTCGGTCGTGAACCTGATCACCCAGTCGAACTGAGCCGGTCCATTGAAGGGAGAACGGGCGCCCGCCGGTGACGGCGGGCGCGACCGTGCGCAGCGTCCGGGCGCGTTCGAGGTCCGAGCGCGCTGGCGGCGACCGACTCCGAGCCGCGCGCGATTCCGCACCGGGGCGGCCCTACTCTCCGGCGCCGGGCAACGCGGAGCGCAAGACAGATAATCCGACTCGCGCGTGGACGCTCCGTTGAAGTAGTCGATCCAAACGCTGGAGTCGACGATGATCACGATGAACGCATGCGCTCCAGATCCCCCGTCCAGGACAGCTTGCCCCGGTACTTGCGAATGCGCTCTTGCTTCTTCAGGCGCACGAGCGCGGCGAGTCCGAGCTCGACGGCTTCGCGCTTGGTCTGCGCGCGGTGAACGCGCCGCTCGATGTAAGCCGCCCGTAAGCCGCGCGACGGCCGAACGCACGAATGCGCGCGGATGCTCCTCGTCCGACGAAGCCGGAAGCGAGGTTCCGGATCCGATTCGTCGCACCGCCGACGGTCCCGCCGGCATCCGCACCCTTCGAGGATCGATCCATGAGACACCTGCTCCTGAGCGCCGTGCTCGTCGCCGTTCCGGTCGGCGTGTTCGCCGTCGGCCATCAACTGCTTCCGGGCGCCGGGCCGACGCCCGTGGCCGCGACCGTCGCCGGTCCGTCGCTCGGCGACATGACGCCCTTCGCCGCCATCGCCACCGACGTGCAGCAGCTCGCGAGCGCCGGCGACCTGGTGGGCGCGAAAGCCCGCATCGCCGACCTCGAGACCGCGTGGGACGACGCGCAGTCGACCCTGCGCCCGGTCAACACCGCGTTCTGGGGCAACGTCGACGACGTCACCGACGCGGCGCTGGCCGCGTTGCGGGCGCCGACGCCGGACCCGGCCACCGTCGGGACGACGCTCGCCGATCTGCAGGCCGGGCTCGCCGATCCGTCGCTCGTGCCCGGTGGCGACGGCTCACCGGCCGCTCCCGGCACCGTCGCCGGCGTCCCCACGACCGACGACTCAGGTCGCGCCCTGCCCTGCGAGGTGATGCTCGAGACGTTCCGTACCCGGTTCGACGCGGTCAAGCCGACGGGGGACACGCTAGCCGCCGTCAC
>CAWHXF010000023.1:0-7340 GCA_963833195.1 uncultured Gammaproteobacteria bacterium
CGGCGCCCATCACGTCTGCCCGGCGCTGCTGCAACAGTGGCGGGGCCCCACCCTGTACACCGGCCGCGCCCTGCCCTGGGACGATCCGGCGGCGCACGATGCCGACAACATCGTGTCGCAGGGATCCACCGTGAGCCACGCGGCCATCTGGCTCGCGTACGAGTGGGGGTTCTCGCAGATCCTGCTGAGCGGCGTCGACCTGTGCTACGCCCCCGGCGGTGCGACCCACGCGAGCGGCTCGCTGGAATCGCTGTGCGCCACCTTGCCGTCCCACTACGACGTGCAGGTACCCACCTACTCGGGTCGACGCGCCGGCACCGCGATGCCGCTCAAGCTCGGACGGGACGAGCTCGAGCGCATGGGCGAGGCGATGAGCGCGGGCGGCGCGGCGGTGTTCAACCTCGCCGCCGATGCGGCGCGCGTCGACTCCATCGCGCATCGCGACCCCGCCGACGTTCGCCTCGAGGGCGCGCGACCGTCGCTGGACTCGCCCTGGCGACGGGGCGCGACCCAGGCTCGGAAGCGGTGCGCCTGCGCGCGGTGCGCGCGAACCTCGTCGCGGCCCGGCGCGGGCTCCACGAGGTGCGCCGACGCTGCGTCGCGGCGCAGAGGCACCTCGATGGGTTGCACGGCCGGCGTGGACGCGCCGCCGATTACCGGCACAAGCACAAGCTTGACGCGCTCGAGCGCTCCCTCGAGAAGCGATCGGGCCGCTGGATGCGGCTGATCCGGCACTACGGTGCGTTCGAGTTCGCGCGTAACGTCGCGCCGTCGGGTTTCGATGCCATGACCGATGCCGAGCTCGAACGCTGGGGCCGCGAGTATTACCGTCTGGTCGACGACAACGCCCGTCGCCTGACGGCGCTCGTCCGCGATGCCGAGGAGCGCGTCGGACGGCGTCTGGACGAGCTGGCACCCGATACCGATGCCACGGCGCTGGTGGACTACTGGCTGCAGGATGGCACCCCGGGCCGGGTGGCGATCGTGCACGCCGACGTCGACACGCGAACCTTGCCCGGTGCGACGCGGGACGCCATCGAGCGCGCACGCCGCGCTCACGCGCGCAAGCTCGACGCGACCGACACGGACTACGCCCGCGTCCACACCGCGAGCAAGACCAACGCCGCGAACCTGCTGCGCACGATCGCCCTGCTCGTCGACGAGAACGATGCCGACGACCTCGGACGCCTGCGCGACGGTCTGCGCGGCATGGGCGAGGACTGGGCGCTGTTCGCGGAATGGGCGACGGGGCGTGCCGCCGAGCTGGCCGACGACCCGCACACCGCCCTCGAGCACTACCGCCGCGTGCTGGATCGCCACTCCGTCTTCGCGGAGAAGGGCGCGGCCCCGCCCGCGGGCGCCGAGCGGTTGCTCGAGGACGCACTGATCCGCGTGGTGCACCTGCAGTTGCAGGGCGGGGACGGCGAGTCCGCCCTGGATGCACTCACGGTGCTCGCGCACCTGTCACCCGCCTACGCGCCGCGCCGAGCCGCGCTGCTCGCGCTGCTGGGCCGCGCCGACGAAGCCGTCGCCGTGCTGGAGGGGCTCCTGGAAAGCGGTCGAGGCGACTGGCGCGTGGCCGAGCAGCTCGCGGGGATCTACGCCGGCCGCGGCGCGCACGAGGCGGCACGCGTGGCCGAAGCGTTGGCTGGGCGTCTGCGCGGCGCGCGGCCCGGACGCGACGTGCCGCCCGCGCGCGAGGCGGCCTGAATGGACAGCGCGGCGGTCTGCCTGATCCCCGCGCGGGGGGGTTCCAGGCGCATACCGCGCAAGAACGTGCGCGAGTTCCACGGCCGACCCATGATCCACTGGTCGATCGACGCCGCGGCGGCCGCCGGCTGCTTCGCGCGCATCGTGGTGTCCACCGACGACCCGAGCATCGCCGAGATCGCGCGCGCGGCCGGGGCCGAGGTTCCGTTCGTGCGTCCCGCACGGCTCGCCGACGATCACGCGACGACGATCGAGGTGGTGCGCGACGCGCTGGACCGCATGGAGGCCACCGGCAGCCTGCCGCACGCGCTCTGCTGCTTGTACGCGACCGCACCGTTCGTACGCGCCGACGATCTGAGGGCCGGTGCGGCAGCACTCGACGCAGCGGACTTCGTCATGCCCGTCGCGCGCTACGCCTATCCCGTGCAGCGCGCACTGGCCCGCGACGCGAGGGGCAATCTGCGGATGCTGCACCCGGAGCGCTACGCGAGTCGCAGCCAGGATCTCGACGAGGCGCTGCACGACGCGGGGCAGTTCTACTGGGGCCGCACCGCGGCGTGGCGCGACGAGGCCGCGTTCTTCGATCGGCGCGTGGCGGCGCTGGAGCTGCCGCGCTGGCGCGTGCAGGATATCGACACGCCCGAGGACTGGACCCAGGCGGAAGCGCTGTTCGCCGCCCTCGCCGCCTGAACATCGACGGCGCGGCGCGCGGGCCTCATCCGAACGATGCGGGCGACTTGCGCACGTACATGGCGAACTCGAAGGGAAAGCCGCCTTCGCTCAGCACGTAGTCGTGACGCAGGGTCGGGTGACCGCCCAGCTCACGCTTACAGAACTCGAAGACCTCCATGGGGTCGACATAATACAACCCCGATTCCTGATAGTCGACGTGGGTGGACATGGCGTTGAACGCGATGCCGCGGCCCGCCGCGGCGTACATGCGCCGCAGCGTCCCTTCCATGAACCCGCGGTTGTCGGCCATGCGGTTGTTGAACACGCCCGACACCAGCACGTGATCGAAGCCGCCCGGCAGCTCCGCGTCCGCGTTCGCGCAGGATACGCTCGCGAGCGGGTCGGGCTCGAGCGCGCGCTCGGCGAGCTCGACGAACTCCGGCACCATGTCGACGCCGTGATAGCGCCCGGCATGGCCGGTCTCGCGCAGGTACCCGTGGAGGTGCGCCAGCCCGCAGCCGACATCGAGCACGGAAGCCTGTGGCTCCAGCCCTTCGGCGAGCACCGCGAAGCGCGCGCGCTGCGACGCCGCGTCGCTGTACTGCAACGCCTCGGACACCGGACCGTGCCGGTCGAGCAAGCTGCGGTAGTGGTCTATCAGCGGATTGCGCATCGGGGCTCGCCTGAGGTGGAATCGATGTGTGCGGGAGATGTCGTGCAGCGCTGCCGCAGAACTTCGTGCAGGTCGCGCTCGTAGTACGCGACGAACGTGCCGCGTCCGCGCGAGCCGGCCGGCAGCGTCAGCGCGCCGGGCAGGCGCCGTCGCAACACGGAGCGCAGCGCCTCGTGAGCCGAGCGCCACCCCGGACGCGGTAGCGCGTACGCGACGGGCACGCCCCACGCCGTCTGTCGCGTACGCCGGGCGTCCGCGCGCAGGAAGCCGCAGTCCAGCATCGCCGCCCATGCGGCATCGGCCGCATCGGACCCTAGACCGCTCGCGAGCCTGGCGGGGTGGCACGGGACCTCGGCCATCACGGGAGTCAGTCCGGCGACCGTCACCTGCCCGCCGTAGCTGCCGAGGCGGTTGTAGCGGAACGGCGAGCGTGCGGGAGAGTAGTCGGTCAGGTAGTCCGGTCCCACGATGCTGTCCCGGTCGACCTCGAACGCGAACAGGGCGGTGCCGACGGGCACGGCCAGATCGCGCGTACGATCCGACAGTCCGAGCTGTGCGGCCAGGACGTTGTCTGGCAGCGTCCACAGCAGTGCGGTGGCGGCGTACGCACCGCCACCGGCATCCACGGTGACGGTGCCGGAATCGTCGCGCACGCGCTCGATGGCCGCCCCCGTGACGACTTCGACACCGAGCTCGCGCAGGCGTCGCTCGGCGAGCTCGCACAGGCGCAGCATCGCTCCACCGCGGGGATAGCCGATGCGCCCGCGCACGTCCACGCCCGTGAAGCGAGGGTCGCCGCAGTCCAGGGTGACTCCCACGCGTGCGTTCCAGAAGTCCCCCGATGCCTTGAGCTCGACCATGCGGTCGTCGTCGCCGAGTTTCGGGCGCGAGAACATGTCGAGCGCGTCGCGGGCGTCGACCGACAACAATGCCGGATCGCTGCCGCTCACCTTGCGCACCATCGGCTCGATGGCGTCTGCGAGCGCGTGCCCGTGCATTGACCGGTACCAGTCGAGATAGCCCGTATCGGGTGTCACCGGGACGTCCGCGGCGGTCGCGGCCTCCAGCCTCCCGAGCTCGGTGAGCGCAAGCGCCGCGAGATCGGGCGCGTCCGGCGCGAAGTCCGGGCGCTCGAACCCGGCCGTCCAGGTCGCACCCAGCGTGCTGGCCCAGCACGGGGCATCCAGGATGCGCAGCTCGTCGCCGAGCACGTCGGTGTAGAAGGTACGCGCCGCCGCCTGCCCGAGATCGAGCGTGTGCGTGCCCGCATCGAGCCGGTAGCGTCCCCAGCCGCGCGAGCGCAGGTTGCCGCCGAGGCCGTCGCTCGCCTCCAACAGCGCGACCGACGCGCCATCGCGCGCGAGCCGCCAGGCCGCGTAGATGCCCGCGAAGCCGCCGCCCGCCACGATGATGTCGCAGGACTTCATACGGCCTCCGCACGCGACGCGACGGCGTCGTTGAGTGTTACCGGCTCGCGCACGCCCGAGCGCACCAACGACAGGAACTCGTCCGGTCCGACCCATGCCAGCGCATCGATGGCGGCCAGATGCGGCACGAAAGGCAGGGTTCCGCGCGGATATACCGGATGCTCGTAGGCCGCGAAGCGCAACTCTATTCCGCTGCCCGTGAACGCGTCGTCGGCGGCGAGGTAGTCGAGCGAGCCCGGCGGCGACAGGTAGGTTCGCGCACCGACCGTGCGGCAAAGGGCGAGCAGACGCTCGGAGCGTTTGGCACCCGACAGGCCGAGCGTCGACGCCCTCAGGCACACGGTATCAATGCCGGTCCGTATCGCGATCGCCTGGATCAGGTGCACGTTCAACGCCGACAGATCGTCCCCGGCGACATCGAATCCCTCGCGCAGCATCGCGTTCACGAGACCGCCGTGCGGTGCCCTCGATAGCACGCTGGCAGCACGGGCAAGGAGCTTGCGACGTCGCCCGGCGTCCATCGCCAGGCGCGCCTCGTCGATGCGTGGTCTGGACGGCTTCCCGGCGACGTCGAGCGAAAGCAGGCACTCGCCGTCCGGACCCGCTACGCGGTTGCGCACCTGCCAGCTACGCCGCGTCAGCTGCACATCGTCCAGGAACACGAACGTGTCGACGGCGTCCAGCAGCGCGAAGTAGCCGAGCCAGGGCAGGAAGGTCGGCTGCATGATGGCCGCGCGCGTCATGCCGCGAGATCGTCGTAGCGAATGGGGTGGCCCTGCGCGACCGGGCCGGCCAGCCGCCTGCCCACCAGGGAAGCCTTGTCGTCGGCGGGCACCCCCGCGCACGGGCGCACGAAACGGAAATCTTGCTCGCCGACGGCGTGACCCGCGGGCAGATCGCGCAGCGCGAAGGCCGAGCGGCGACCGGTCGCGCGCGACACCCGCTCGGCGTCGGTGGTGCACTTCTCGGCCGAGCCGCGCAGGCGATGGATCTCGTCGACCCCGGTCGCGATCTCGTGCAGGACGTCCGACGTGGCGGAGAAGCGATGATCCGGACCCGGCCGGGAGACGTCGTCGGTGAAATGCTTCTCGATGGCCACCGCGCCCATCGCCGCGGCGGCGAGCGCCGCCCGGGCCCCCAGGGTGTGATCCGAGAAGCCGGTCGGGCGACCGAAGCGCTCCCCCATCGCGACCATCGAGCGCAGGTTGATCTCGTCGATGGGGGCGGGATAGGACGAGCAGCAGTGCAGCAGCACCACGGGCCCGGCGCCGTGCCGATCGAGCGTCTCGAGCGCGTGCGCCACCTCGGCGAAGGTGGCCATGCCCGTCGACAGGATCACGGGCTTGCCGGTGGCACCGACCTCGGCCAGCAGGTCGTCGAACGTCAGCTCGAAGGAGGCGATCTTGTACAGGGCGCAGCCGAGCGCCTCGACGAAGTCGAGATCGCGCGGGTCGTAGACCGACGTGAAGGGCAGCAGGCCGCGCATCCGTGCGCGCTCGAACAGCGGTGCGTGGAACTCCATGGGCATGCCGGCATCGGCGTAGAGCTCGTGCAGGTCGCGCTTGCCCCAGATCGGGTCGACGCGCATCGCCGGGTGCTCGCTTCGAAGGGTCAGCGAATCGGCGTCGTAGGTCTGCAGCTTCAGGCAGTCCCAACCGGCGTCGGCGGCCACGTCGACGAGCCTCAGGGCGCGCTCGAGATCGCGGTCGTGGTTCGCGCTGAGCTCGGCGACGAGCAGGGCGCGCTCGTGCGGACCGAGCACGTGTCCTTCGAGGTTCAGGGTCATCGGGTATCGAGCTCGTTCGGTGACAGGATATGGCGCGCGACGCGTTCGGCGCCGCGGCCGTCGACAAGCGCCTCGCCGGTGCCGCGTAGCGCAGGGAGGTTCGTGCGCCCGAGCGCCGCCAGACGCCCGATGAACCGCACGCGCTCGGCCGTGCAGGTCTCGCAGGAGATCTCCGCGAGCCCCGCCGCGGCGAAGCCCGCGTAGTAGTCGCGATAGGCCGGACCGCGCGCGAGGTACACGCCGTACCTGCCGAGCGCCGCCGCCTCGTAGCGCAGTAGGCCGGGACTCCGACGATGACGTCGGCGCGCGCGATCAGCGTCGCCAGCGACTCCGGCGCATGGTGCGTCGTGCGCCGTGTATCGGCGGCGCACCATTCCACGAGCTCGGTGCGCGCGCGAACATCGAATAGCGGCCCTACCACGACGTCCACGTGCAGGCCCGCCCGGGCGAGCGCTCGTGCGGCCGGCAGGCTCAGCCCGTCCGCGTCCGAGCCGCCGCAACTGAGCAGCGCGCGTCGCGGCAAACGCGCTGGAGCAGACGGCCGCGTCGCGGCGTACTCGACGTCCAAGATCGCGTAGCGCGCTCCGCCGAGCCAACGGCCCGCGAAGCCGTCCGGCGCACGCGCGCCCAGATACGGCGCGACGAGCGCATCCGGGTCACGCCGGTCGCGCATCGGCACGTGGTGGTCCGGCGGCATGCTGTCGATCACGACGCTCGTCACGCCGCCGGCGGCTGCGGCCGCCGCGGCGCGCGCCGTGACCTCGGCGTTGCCGGACCAGGACGTGTCGAAGACGACGCGCTCGAAGCCACGCGTTCCGAGCGCGCGCGACGGATCGGCAAGATCGTGCGCGTCCAGGGCGATCGTGCACGCGGCCGGCAGCCCGCGCCGAACGAGTGCATCGCGCGCGTCACGAGGCACCAGATGCGACACGTGCGCGCCGAGCGAGACCAGCGCGGCGCCGAGCGACATGGCGCGGCGCGCGTGTCCGAAACCGATAGTCGGGGAGCAGTCGTGGCGCAACGCCACGCGGACGGCGTTCACCGGGATGCCCCCCCGGAAGCAGCGACACCG
>CAWHXF010000024.1:0-240525 GCA_963833195.1 uncultured Gammaproteobacteria bacterium
GCGCACTGCGTCGGCTGGCTCGTGAACCAGCTCGGCGTTGGCAACAACATCGCGCTGAGACTCGCGATGCTCGACTGCGAGAACGTCGCCGAGCTGCGCACCGTCGGCGAGCAGCACGAGCGCTTCGGGGACACGCTGCCGAGCGCGCTGGACAAGCCAGACTCGTCGGACACCGAAAACCCGTAGAAATCGTATTAGTACGGATTTCTTGTGGCGGTCCACGGCCACCCCTTCCGGGCTCGTTCGGTACCCCAGGCACCCGCACACTACACTCCAAGGATTGCTGGATCCGGCACGCGTCCCGTCCCACCATGCCCAAGAACGGCCAAGCAAAGGTCCTGTCGAACGAGCAGCTCGAGGCCGTCCTCGCCGCCATCGAGACTCATCGTCATCCGGCGAAGAACGCCGCCATCGTGCAGACCTCGTTCAAGCTTGGTCTGCGCGTGCAGGAGCTTTCGCTCTTGCGCCTTCGCGAGGTCTGCCAAGTCGGTGCCGAGCACCCGCGCGGTTACGCGATCAAGGACACGCTGGTCTTGCCCAAGAGCTTCACCAAGGGCGGGCGCGCCACAGCCGCCGGTCGCGACGACCGCGACACCGTACGCACCAGTGTCCGGTTTTCCGTTGTCGAGTTCGACAAACTGGTGCAGCGTATTGCCCGCGTCGCGCGCGCCGGACACGAGATCGACTCGGCGGACTACCACCCGCCAATCAAGGCGTCGGGCGGTCGTACGCGTGAGCTGCCGCTGAGCGACTCGGGCCTGGTCGGTGCCCTCGAGCGCTACCTCGACGAGCGCGCCCTCGTCCCGGCCACGTTCCGACCGAACGCCCCGCTCTTCCTGAGTCAGAAAGGCGGCCCCTACAGCCCGAACACCCTGCAGGACCACATGGCCACGATGTACCGGATGTGGGCTGGCATCGAACGGGCGACGAGCCATTCCGGGCGTCGGACCCTCGCGACGAACCTGCTCCACGATCAGGGAGAGCACCTCAAGACCGTCCAGCAGCTTCTCGGTCACAAGGATGCGGCCACAACGACGATCTACCAGGACATCCCGGAAACCGAGATGCGCCGAGTGCTGCGCGACGCCGGCGAGGCGTACGACAACTAGTGGTCGCCGCGAAACCGCGAGATCACCTCGCGACCGGCCCGGCCGACATTTTCAACGCGGTTGCGAACGGATAGGTCGCGGCAATCCCCATGGACAGGGACGTTCGATCGGTACGTTTCGACGAGCATCGTCGGAGTAGCACCGCGGACGCCCCATCTCCTATCGAGCCATCGATCGGGGCCGGCCCGCCTTCTGCAGACCGGCGATGCGTGCGCGCAGCTCGACGGTGATCGGGTCGGGAAGGATCCCGCTCGTCGCCTGGTCGAACGCGCGCCGACCGACGGGCGCCGCCGACGGGTGCGTCGCGAACGCCGCGCACGGCTCGATGACGGAAGGGCGGCGACCGTGAGCGACGACCTGCCCGAGCACCTCGTGCGCGACGCGCTCGAGCCGATCGACGCAGCGCGGCTCGCGGACCCGGGCGATCCGGGCCACCCGCCGCGCATCCTGCCGTTCTACGGATCCTTGCGCGCGCGCTCCTACTCGCGCTTGGTCGCCGAGGAGTGCGCGCGCCTGCTCGAGCATTTCGGCTGCGAGGCGAGGCTCTTCGACCCGCGCGAGCTGCCGCTCGTCGACGCGGCCGAGCCGAACCATCCGAAGGTCGCCGAGCTGCGCGAACTCGCCGTGTGGAGCGAGGGCATGGTCTGGGTCTCGCCCGAGCGCCACGGCGCCATGACGGGGCTGCTGAAGTCGCGGGTCGACTGGCTGCCGCTGTCGGACGGGGCGGTGCGCCCGACGCAGGGCAAGACCCTGGCGGTGCTCGAGGTCTCCGGCGGCTCGCAGAGCTTCAACGCGGTCAACCAGATGCGCGTGCTCGGGCGCTGGATGCGCATGGTGGTGATCCCGAACCAGTCGTCCGTGCCGAAGGCCTTCGCCGAGTTTGACGAGGCGGGACGGATGCTGCCCTCGTCGCGCTACGAGCGCGTCGTCGACATGATGGAGGAGCTGGTGAAGTTCACCTACCTCGTGCGCGGACGCAGCGACTACCTCGTCGACCGCTACTCCGAGCGCGTCGAGAGCACCGAGGCGCTGTCGGCCCGCGTGAACCAGCGAGCGCTCTGAGCGCGCCTCTTCCGGGACTGTCCGCGATGCACGCCACGATCTACCACAACCCCGACTGCGGCACCTCGCGCAACACGCTCGCGATGCTCCGGCAGGCCGGCGTCGACACGATGTTGGTGCACTACCTCGACACGCCCCCCGACGCGAACCGCCTGCGCGAGCTCCTGACCCTGACGGGGTTGTCGCCGCGCGAGCTGCTGCGCCGCAAGGGCACCCCGTACGACGCGCTCGGCCTCGACGATCCGACGCTCGACGACGGCGCGCTCATCGACGCGATGCTCGCGCACCCGATCCTGATCAACCGCCCAATCGTCGTGACCGAGCGCGGCGCGCGGCTCTGCCGCCCCTCGGAAGTCCTGCTCGAGCTGATCGACGCCAACGCGCTCGGCCGTTTCGTGAAGGAGGACGGCGAGGTGATTCAGGCGCGGACGCCGCGTTGAGCCCGACTCTCGCATCGGTGGGGATGGGGGTGGCGGCGACGCCGAACACGCGCACGTGACACGCGGGTCGCGAGCGTCTCGCCGGCACGGCGTTGACAGGACTTTCACGCCGGCACTACGCTCGGCCAAGAACCTATGCAACTGGTCCGTCATCCCGGAGTTCGAGCGCGTGGCACGCGACTCCCCCGCGGCCTTCGTGTCCGCGGCCCTCACAGGCTCGACCCGCGTGCAGCTCTTCCACGAGCACGTGCTGGTCAAGGAGGCGGGCACCTCGAAGCCGATACCCTGGCACCAGGACGCACCCCACTACTTGGTCGGTGGCGAACGGCACGTGTAATTCTGGGCACCGGTGGACCCGGTGACTGACGCGACGCTGCGCTGCGTGGAGGACTCCCACCGCTGGGCGAAGCCGGTACTGCCGACGCGCTGGCTTGCCGACGAGGACTTCTACCCGGCGTCCGACGACTACCTGCCGATCCCTGATCCGGACGCGGCAGGGATGGACGTGCGTGAGTGGGCGCTGGAGCCCGGAGACGCGGTCGCTTTCGACTTCCGCACGCTGCACGGCGCGCGCGGCAACGAGAGCACGACCCGTCGACGCGCCTTCTCGCTGCGCTTGGTCGGTGACGACGCCCGCTACGTGGTGCGCCCCGGTCCCACCTCTCCGCCCTTCCCCGGTCACGGCATGCGGCCCGGCGACGCGCTGCGCGAGGACTGGTTCCCGACGCTGCTGGACACCGCCGCCTCTACGGGTGTCGTGCATAGCCGCGCTGGATGAGATCGACTCGCACCCGCTCCGCGAGGGCGTTCGCGTAAGGGCAGTCGGTACACTTCCGGGCATCGCCTGTCGGCAAGCATCGATCGTCAACCCCGTGTCCCCGATCGAGTCAGGCCCGCAGCTCGCGCCCCGCACCGTCTACCTCGTCGACGACGACGACGCGGTCCGCGCAGCGCTGTCGCTGCTGCTGCGCAACCTGAACATCGAGGTCGAGGCGTTCGCCGACCCGCTCGTCTTCCTTGACACCGTGCCCGGGCACCCGCCTGGCTGCCTGGTTATCGACATCCGCATGCCGGCACTCTCGGGCTGAAGCTGCAGGAGCGCCTAGTCGGGGGGCGGCTGCGACTGGCCGATCGTGATCATCAGCGGCCACGGGAACGTCGAGGCCTGCCGGCGAGCCTTCCGCGGCGGCGCGGTGGACTATCTCGCCAAGCCCGTAAACGAGCAGGACCTGCTCGATGCGGTGGACAAGGGCTTCGCGGCGCTCGCCACGGCCCGGGCTGCGGCCGCGCTGCGCGCGGAGTCCGCGGCGCTGCTGGACGCGCTCACCGCGCGCGAGCGCGAGGTGCTGGATCTCGTGACGCGCGGTTTCTCGTCGCGCAAGATCGACACCGCCCTGGTGGCGTCAGCCCGCACGGTCGAGAGCCACCGGGCGAGCCAGGCAAGGTAGAGCGCAAGCGAGCCATGCGGGGGACCTGCGCCCGCGACGGAAGGATTAGACGCTGACGGGCTCTCCTCGGCCGGGTCGGCCGGGTCGGCCGCCATCGGACGGGGGACGATGAACCATAGAGCCTCCAATGGCTGGCGGTTCAAGGTTGGCGGAGGCTTGTTCCACGACGGAAACGGTCGGCACGCCGAGCCCGGTGCGTGCCGTTCCCACTCACCGCGCTACTCACCGAGGAGATCCCGCGCCGGATCGGTGCGATAGTCGCGCCGCACGACACGCCCTCCCGTGATGCGAGCGCGGCGGCACCACGCGTCCATCGAGTCCCGAGCGATCCATGCAGACGATACTGGCGCTGATCGGCGACTACGGGACGGCCGTGTACGCGATCCTGTTCCTGTACTGCGCGCTCAAGAGCGGCGCCCTGCCGCTGTTCGGCGGCTACGCGGCCCAGCAGGGCGTGCTCGATCCGGTGGCGGTCGGCGCCGCGTCGCTCGCCGGCGGCTACCTCGGCGACGAGCTGCGCTTCGCGGTCGCTCGACGCTACGGGACGGTCTGGGCGACGGGCAGAACCTGGCTGGCCCGATGGATGGATCGCGCCCAGAGGCTGCTCGATCGCTACGGCACGGCGTACCTCTTCCTGTACCGCTACCCGAAGGGCACGCGCACGATCGGCGCGCTGCCGATCGGCCTGACGGACATCCGCTGGCGGCGGTTCACCGCGCTGAACGCCGCGTCGGCCCTCCTCTGGGCGACGCTCCTGGTGGGGGCCGGCTATGCGTTCGGCGAGACGATCGAAGCGGCGGTGGTGCGGGGGTGGGGAGCGGCATCGGTTGCGCTGCTCGTCGTCGGCGTCGTGCTGGTCTGGCTCGGCTGGCGACGAGTTTCGCAACGGCTCTGAGTGGCGCTCGAGCGGGACGTGCCGAAGACCGAGCGACTGCCGAAAAGGGAAAGCTGTGTACCCCAAGTTCGTCAGCTTCCCGAGCTGGCTGATCGCGTAATTCACGAAAGCTCCGCGCCTCCCCCCTTGACCCTCTAGCAGCTAGAGATACTAGGATTGCCGGCGATGATCATCAACGGCATGGACGATCTCCCCGCAGATGGCGGGACAAGTGTGCAAGACGACCCGGCGGCGCCCTCCGCCGGGAGACCCGTCGGCGGTCGCGCCGTGTCCGCGAGGACATCGGCGACCGCGAGCCCTTCGGCGCGCGAGTTCGAATCGTTCGACCCCGATCGCGCGGAGCAGACGCGCACCCCGACGAACGATGCGCATCGCGGCAGATCGTGAACGGCACCGTGGTCTCGACGGCCCGTGAACAGGCGGGGCCCTCCGCACGATCCTCGACCGAGCACGGCGCAACGGTGCGATCGTTCGCCGATCGGTTCGCTCGCCTTGCCTTCGTCGCGTCGACGACTCTCGCGGGCGTCGGCGCGGTGTTCGCGATCGGCGTGCATTTTGGGCAGACGAAGTATTGGCCCTACAAGCCGATCGAGCGCGCGTTCGACGCGCTCGGCGACGCACTCGAGTACGGCGCGTTCGCGCCGAAGTACGCGGTCGGCGACGCACCACCGGACGCGTCGCGCGAGCTCTGGACGGCACACGTGCCCGAGTCCGAACTCGCTCCGGGCCATCGCGCCATCATGGGTTACTTTCGCGACACCGCCGACTTCGGCGTGCGTCTCTACGACGGCTCCGGCCGCGAGGTGCACCGGCGCACGCTGAACTATGCGGTGCAGGACCCCGACGGGCCGAGCGGCGGTTCCGAGGCGCCTCATGCCTTTCGCTTCCTCCCCGACGGCTCGGTGCTCGTCAACACGGACAAGGGCGACGTACTCACCCGCTACGACGTCTGTGGCGAACCGATCTGGTCGCGCGACGGTGCCTTTCACCATTCGTTCGCACCGGACCCGTCCGGCGGGATGTGGACGTGGCTCGGCGAGAGCTCGGCGTTCGATCAGTATCAGTACCTCGTGCGCTTCGACGCCGAGACCGGGGAGACGCTCGAGAAGATCGGCCTGGTCGAGGACATCGTCGAGGCCTCGCCCGAGCAGCGTGCGATCTTCACGATGGTGCCGGGTCAGGACATCGAGCACGCGCGCGACTACCGCACGGTTCCCGACACCTTCCATCCGAACGATCTCGAGGCGCTGACGCCCGAGATGGCCGACGCGTTTCCGGACTTCGAGGCCGGGGACCTGCTGATGAGCTTCCGCAACATCGATCTCGTGACGGTGCTCGATCCGGACACGCGACGATTGAAGTGGTGGAGTCACGGTCCCTGGATCCAGCAACACGATCCGGACTTCCTGCCCTCCGGCGAGATCGGCGTGTTCAACAACAACAACCGGTGGCCACGCAAGATCTCGAGCATCGTCGCGATGGACCCGTCGACGCGCGCGGTGCGCACCCTGCCGGTCGATCCCGACCACCGCTTCTTCACCCAGTACATGGGCAAGCACGAAGTCCTCGACGACGGCACGCTGCAGGTCGTGGTCCCGTTCGAGGGACGGGCGCTCGAGTTCGACGCCGACGGGCGTCTCCTGCTCGAGATCAACAACGTGTTCGGAGAGAATCACAACGCGTTCTTGTCCGACTACGCACTGCTCGCACCGGATTTCTTCGACACCGAGCCGGCTCGGTTCGGCTGCGCCGCGTCGGCGCCGCGTGACGAGCCCACCACCGACCAGGAAACCGACCGATCATGATCCGAGTGACCCGCCGCGCCATCCTGCGCGCCGCGCTCGCCCTGCCCGCGCTCGCCGCCGCACCCAGACTGTTCGCCGCCGGCGCCACGGTGCGGACCAGCGTCTTCGAGTTCGACCCCCTGACCGTCTACATCGAGCTCGGCGAGACGGTCTCGTGGGTGGGCATGGCCGGTCACAACGTCGAGACGCTCGGTGCGATGATCCCCGAGGGGGGCGTCGAGATGAACACCGAGCTCGGGGTCGACGTCACCCGGCAGTTCGATGTCGCCGGCATCTACGTCTACAAGTGCACCCCGCACTGGGGTGCGCGCATGGGCGGCATCATCGTCGTCGGCACCCCGGAGGATCCGCAGGCGACGGTGGACGCGTACCTCGCCGCCATCGAGACCGACCCGGCCGCTCTCCTGCCGGCGAAGGAACTGCTGGAGCAGGCGGCGCAGGACATGCAGGAGCGAGGATTCATCTAGCGCATCTCGAATCCGGTTCGATCCCTGGAGCACCGCCGGAAGGTCGCGAACGTCGCTGCTTTGCGTCCGCGCCCTTCAGCACGCGCGCCGCGCGCCGCGGATGGACACACTCGCTCGCGAAGCTCGCCACCCACCTCGGGCGCGGCGTCGTGGAGGCGCGCACCGTGCAGCGCATGCTCTATCGGGACCCGCCCGAGGTGGACACCGACGCGTTGCTGGAGGCGCTCGCGAGCGGCGCCACCGACGTGAACTCGGCGCTGCTGACCGTCGCGCCCACCCACATCGCCTACCGCCGACTGGTCGAGCGCATGGCGCTGCTGCTCGACGAGCGCGCCCGCGGCGTCGAGCGCACGCACGTGCCCGAGATCGGCACCAACTGGGTCGGTCACCGTCACGACGACGTCATGCTCCTCAAGCGCCGCCTGGTCGAGACCGCGGACCTGCCCGTCGACACCGTGCTGACCCCGATGTTCGACGCTCCGCTCGCGGTCGCGGTCGAGGCGTTCCGGTTGCGCCACGGGCTCGCCGGGTCCGGCGTGGTCGATCCGCGCACCCGCGCGGCGATGAACCTCGCGCTCGACGAGCAGATCGCCGAGCTCGCCCTGAACCTGGAGCGCTGGCGCTGGATGCCGCGCGAGTTCGGCGATCGCCACGTGTTCGTGAAACTGCCGAACTACCGGGTCGAGGTCATGAACGGCGACCAGCGCATCGTCGACATGCGCGCCGTCATCGGCTCGCAGGAGCACCCTACGCCGGTGTTCTCCAAGGACATGGCGTACATCGAGTTCAACCCGACCTGGGCGGTGCCGGCTTCGATCGCGCACCGCGCCGTGTTGCCCGAAGAGGTCCGGAACCCGGGCTACCTCGAGCGTCGCGGCTTCGACTTCCTCGGCTGGAAGGACGGCAAGTTCGTGAAGGTGCCGCGTTCGCGCGTGACGCGCCGGATGCTCCCGCGCCGTTCGTTCCCGTACACCCTGCGCCAGCGCCCGGGTCCGGAAAACGCGCTCGGGCGGATGAAGTTCATGTTTCCGAATCCGTACGCGATCTACTTTCACGACACCCCGACGAAGCAGCACTTCGCGCCCGACGACTGCGCCTACAGCAGTGGCTGCATCCGGCTCGCCGACCCCGACCACCTTGCCGAGGTGCTGCTGCGCGTCGATGGCCATCCCGAGGGCGAGACCAAGCGGCTGCTGGCGAAGGGGAAGACCGCGCGCGCCCGGCTGCACGACCCGATCCCGGTGCACATGGCCTACCTGACCGCGTGGGTCGACGACGACGGGGCCCTGCAGCGACGCCAGGACGTGAACCGCCACGACGCCTCGCTGCGCATCGCGCTCGAGGCGGCAGGCACGCTGCTGGGCAGGCTCGCGGCCGAGCCGGCGTGCGGTGTAAGGACGCTCGGGATCGCGGCCTCCATCGCGTGGCGGAGCGCGGCGATACCGGGCTGAAACCGGACCGGGCCGGAATCGGGCCGGTCGCAGCCCAGAGCATCTCGACTCCGGTTTGATCGGCGGCGTCGCGGTAACCGGGGTGCCCCGGTCCGATCCGGACCGCCATCGGTGTCCGTGCCGTGTCCTCGCCCTACGATCTCGCCCTTAGCGAACGCGTCGTTCGCGCAGGGCCAGCGTCGGCGAGGGCGCCGGCAACGGGGTACGGACCGTTACCGGTCCACCGATACGTCGGCGGTGTCGGTACGGCTCGAAGGCGGCTCGGGTTTCTCGACGCCTTCGAACAGGGCCCGGGCGCGCGCCCAGGCGAGCTGCCCGACCTCCGCGCCCATGCGCCGTCCCGGCAGGTCGTCCGCGGGCGGGTGGATGCCGCCCCAGATCCGCGACAGGGAGGTCTGGTCGGCCGCGTCCCGGTAGGTCGCCCACTGCAGCGTCACGTCCACGCTCGGGCCGCGCTCGAACACCAGGAAGTCGTCCTTCGGCGCGACGAACTCGGCGAGTCCCCCGGGGAAGAACGCGTCCCCGGTCAGCGCCTCCAGCACCTCGGCCGCCGCGCGCGAGAACGTCGAGTGCCCGGACACGTAGCCCGCGAACGGCGGCGACACGAAGCTTGGCCGCTGGTAGGGCCACCAGTTCTCGGCCAGGATCCAGTCCACGCCCGCGGTGTCGAGCACCGGGAAGGTGATCGCGTCCGGACCGCGCCAGGCACGCAGCTTGACCTTGCCGACGTGCTCACCGCTCTCGCCCGCCAGCGGGTCTCCGGGCCCGACCCGCTCGATGGCGCCGTCGACGAGCGGCAGGCCGCTCTCGTCGGCGTCCAGGCCCGCCAGGTACCGGATCGCCGACACCGGCCGCGGGTAGTCGTAGGCGCCCTTCGCGCTCCAAGCGGCGATCGCCGAGTCGTGCATCGCGCCGCCGAGCGCGAGGTAGGCCAGTACGTCGAACGCGAGCGGGTCGAGCCGCACGCCACGGCCGCCCACGCGCCGTGTCAGCGCGGGGTGGGTGGCGACGGTCTCGTTGTAGATCCGGAACCAATGCCCGGGCGGGGTCTCGCTGTCCGGGCCGTCGGCCCAGAACTCGGCCAGCACGCGGGTATAGTCGCCGCGCGGCACGACGTTCGGCGCGTAGGGCGAACCTGTGACCGGATTGATCGAGTGACCCATCGCCGGCATGCCGCCCTCCGTCGCGTCGTAGGCGTCGAGCTGGCGCAGCGAATCCGCGATGCGGTCCGCGAGCCGGTCGGCGTCGCCGATGGCGCCCGGCGAGATGTCGAGCATCACGCCGTCGGCCGGATCGAGGTGGCCGGACCACTGCGCCACGAGCGCGAAGTGTCGGGCGTAGGCCTCGCTCTGCCGGTCGCCGCCGCCGAGCCGCGGGGGCGGGCCCGGATCGAGCCAGACCGGATGCGCCGTGCCGTCGCGCGTCACCGTCGTGCGGGCACTCGCAGGCAGCGCGAACGGCTCGAGCCTTCCCCATTCGGCGCCGAGGAACTCGCTCGCGTCGGCCTCGTTGCCGGACTGGTCGATGAAGTTGTCGAACGACAGGGGCTGCCAGCGGTTCGGGTCCGCGAACGTCGGGTTGCCGGGCCTCGTCGGATCCAGCGGCTCGTTGACCGGTGCGTAGTCGAGGTTGACGTAGTTGCCGGCCTCGTTCGAGGCGTCCGCGCGGCCGGTGGCCAGCGCGCAGGCGGCCGAGCGGGCGCCGATGCTCCCGGGGCCCTGCCCGGGGGTCCAGTCGAGCATCTGGCGGGCGGCGAGGCGCGCGAACCCGTACGTCACGGCGGCGGCGTTCGGGGAGTCGCGGTAGCGCTCGCGCAGCAGCCCCCAGGCAGCCTGGCCGACGGCTGTGCGGCGCGCGGCCTCGAATTCGCCGGTGGTGCTCGGGCGGTCCTGCGGCGGCGGCGTGAACCGGCACGCATCGATCGTCGCGTCCGGGCGCAACCACAGCGGTGAGGCATCGTCGTCGTACACCGCCCAGGCGTCATACATCGCCACCGCCAAGTGGTACAGGTTCCGCGCGTGCACGGTCGGACGCGCGAAGTCGTTGCGCACCGCGAACAGCACCGCCTCGACCCAGGCGTGCGCGACCGATCCGCCGGTGTCGTCGAACGTGGGCACGGTGTCTGGCGACTGCTGGGCCGACACCGGAGCGGCAAGACCGACCGCGAGCGCGGCCGCCAGGCCACGGACCCGCCCACCCCGGGTGGACCGTTGCCGGACGGAGGCCCGATCGGTGGTATCGACGGCGACGCAGCGCCCGGCAATCGTGTCGGTCATCGTTCTCTCGCCATCGGGGCGGATCGCGCGGCGTCCTCTCCGTCGACGGAGCCCATGCAAGTTGCGTGCTGGGACCGACCACTCATCAGTCTCCGCGATGCCCCGATGATGCTCTCTCAAACACAGCAAAAGGTCCCGGAGTGCCTCGATGTGGCGGCACCCGGGCAACGCCGATCGCCCGCTTGCCGGATCGACACCGGGCTCTCGCGTCGGCAGGTGCTCCTCAATGCGCGGTCCGGTCTAGTTCACCCAGGCGTCCATGAGCGTGAGCCCGTCGGCGATGCCGGCACTATCGAAGCTCTCGTCCCCGAAGGCTCCCGAGCGGTCGGGCCGACGGTGAACGAGGGCGCCCCCTCGGTCGATAGCGGCGAGGACGGTCCCCCCGGATCGAGAGAGAGTCCACGCCGGAGGAAGAAGCCGATGCCCGGAAGCAGTGAGAGCGGCGGAAGCCCGAGGATCACGTCGCGGATCCCGGCGACGGGTCGACGACCCGCGCGGCGCCGGCCGGCGACGGGTGCCTGCCCCCGGCGGGCCTCGGTCCGTGCGGCCCGGGCGCACCGTCCGCACCGGCTCCGCGCGCGGCCGATGTTGCACGCTTCGCCGCAAAGCGGTAGCGCCGATCGGCGGCGGCCACCACCGCGCCGAGTGCCATGAACACGGTACCTAGCCAGATCCAGCGCACGAAGGGCTTGACCTGGAGCCGGACGCTCCAGGCGCCGTCATCGAGTGGTTCGCCGAGCGCGACGAAGAGGTCGCGCGAGGCCGTGCCGTCGATGCCGGCCTCGGTCATCGCCTCGCGCCGCACGTCGTAGATACGCTTCTCGGCAGCGATCTCGATGACACCCTCGCTTCTCGCCATTGCCGCCGGTCCGTCGGCTTCGGTGACAAGGAAACTGCCTCGCGCGGCCGTGTAGTTCGGCCCTCGCACCTCGTCGATGCCGGCGAGCTCGAACCGGTAGCCGGCGACCTCGTGGGTGTCCCCGGGCGCCATGCGTACCGTGACCTCCTCGGCGCCGATCGTGACCATCGCCACGCCGAGCGTGAACACGCCAATGCCAAAGTGCGCGAGCGTCATGCCCCAGAACGCCCCCGGAGCCTGGAGCGCGGCGGAGAACCGCTCGCGCCCGCTGCGGCGGTTCCGGACGCGATGGAGCACCCCGTGGACGACCGTCGCGAAGGTCCAGAACGAGAGCGCGAGCGCGGCGACCATCGCGAGCGAGAAGCCGCGCGCGAGCACCGTCCAGAGGAGCGCCGTGCCTATCGACGCCGTACCGAGAACCAGGAGCTTCGGTCCGCGTCCGGCAAGCGAGTCGCGCTTCCAGTTCACGCTCGCCCCTAGCCCTGCGAACACGACGACGGGCAGCATGAGCGGCACGAACACCGCGTCGAAGTACTGCGGCCCGACCGAGATCTTGCTCAGGTCTAGCGCGTCCAGTATCAGCGGGTAGAGTGTGCCGAGCAGCACGGCGGCGCAGGCCACCACCATCAGCACGTTGTTCAGGAGGATGCCGGACTCGCGCGAGACGAGCGCCCAGCCCGCCTCGCTCTTGAGTGTGTGCGCCCGCGCCGCGTACAGCGCGAGCGCGCCACCGATGACGACGACGAGGAAGCCGAGGATGTAAAGACCGCGCGTCGGGTCCGAGGCAAACGAGTGCACCGAGGTCAGCACCCCCGAACGCACGAGGAAGGTGCCGAGCAGGGAGAGCGAGAACGCGAGCACCGCGAGCAGCACCGTCCAGGCCTTGAACACGCCGCGCTTCTCGCTCGCGGCGAGCGAGTGCACGAGCGCGGTGCCGACGAGCCACGGCATGAACGAGGCGTTCTCGACCGGATCCCAGAACCACCAGCCGCCCCAGCCGAGCTCGTAGTAGGCCCAGAAGCTGCCGAGCGAGATGCCGACGGTCAAGAACGCCCAAGCGATGTTCGTCCACGGGCGCATCCAGCGAAGGGCCGCCGCATCGAGCCTGCCACCGATCAGTGCCGCGATCGCGAACGCGAACGCGACGGCGAAGCCCACGTAGCCCATGTAGAGCATCGGCGGATGGAACGCCATACCGGGGTCCTGCAGCAGCGGGTTCAGGTCCGCGCCATCGAAGGGCACAGGGTACAGCCGCTCGAAGGGGTTGCTGGTCAGCAGCGTGAAGGCCACGAACCCGACCGAGATCATGCCGAGCACCGAGAGCACGCGCGCGCGCAGCACCTCCGGCAGGTGCCCGCCGAGAAGCGCGACGGCCCCGGTCCAGAGCGCGAGAATCAAACACCAGAAGAGGATCGAACCCTCGTGCCCGCCCCACACGCCGCTGATCAGGTACATGAACGGCAGCTTCGAGTTCGAGGTGTTGGCGACGTAGGCGACGCTGTAGTCGTGCGTTACGAACGACCAGGTCAGGCAGGCGTAGGCGAGTCCGATCAGACCGAGTTGCAGACACGCCGCGGGGCGTGCCATGCGCATCCATGCGCCCTCGTTCAGGGCGGCGCCCACGAGTGGCACGACCGCGAGCAGTACTGCGGTGCACAGCGCCAGGATCAGCGCGAGGTTGCCGAGTTCGGGGATCATGAATTCAGTGCCGTACGGGAAGGAGGGACCGGCGCCGCGTCGCGTCGCCGACGAGTGCACCGCACGCCCGACCGGAAGGCGGCGCGCACGACAGGGCGGATCAAGGGTCGACAACCGTCGTGGTGACGAAGATCACCAAAATACTGAACATCTGCCCAGCCGGCTCGAGCGCCTCGGCCATCTCTGGCAACACGAAATCCTTGTCGTGCTCGGCGAGCACCTCTTCGGCAACGAACGTGCCGTCGGGGCCATGCCTGCCCGTGGCGACGATACCCCGGTCCTCGCGGAAGATATTCGGGAGGATCCCCCCGAAGCTCACCGGCACAGACTCGGCGGTGTCGGGGAGCGCAAAGCGCACGGCGAGATCCTCGCCACTGCGCTCGTCGCTGCCCTCGATGACCGTGCCGCCGTTGCGGAACGGGCGCTCCAGCTTCACGACGCCGGTCGGGGAGTGGTCTAGCAAAAGGTTCGAGCGGAACTCGTTGTGCTCGAACGCGCACGAGGCGCGGTGGGCCGCAAGCACCGCCCCGACGAAGTTCTGCCGCTCGCTGCGGCGCGGCGTCACGGTGCGTGCTTTTCGGCGAAACCCGCCGCCGCACCGGGCACGGGACCCACGCGGATTCGCCGGTCGCGCCCGATGCGTGCACGCGGTCGCGCTCGTCGCGGCACGCGTTTTTTGCGCGCGCGAAGGCCTCGGGCGCAACCCGACGTCTCTTGATCGCGGACCACCCGACCACGCCGGCGAGCAACGCGGCGGCGACCGCGAACGAGTTCCGGGCGCAGAACATGTGCCCAACCATGCCGAGCACACCAATCACGGAGATCACGTCCCCCTGCCCGGCGCAAGACCGGCCGCCGCGCCGCCGTCTCCGACACGCGCCATGGCGAGCTCCCTCACCCAACGCGCGCGGCCCTCGCGCCGCAGGATCACGGTGCGCAGCCGTACGCACAAATTGTGGAAGTACAGCAGCTGGAACCCAATCGCCATGATCAAGAGCGGACGCAGCATGCTCGGGTGCATCGTCGGGCCGTCGCGGCGCATGATCGAGGCCGGCTGATGCAGCGTGTTCCACCAGTCCACCGAGAATTTGATGACCGGGATGTTCACGACGCCGACAATCGCCAGGATCGCCGCGGCGCGTGCCGCTCCCGACGGGCTGTCGAGCGCGCCGCGCAGAGCCATGTAGCCGAGATAGAGAAACAGCAGGAGGAGCTCGGAGGTCAGGCGCGCGTCCCAGACCCACCAGGTACCCCACATGGGCCTGCCCCACAGGGAGCCCGTGGCGAGCGCGATCGCGGTGAACGCCGCGCCTATGGGCGCGGAGGCCTCGGCCACCGCATCGGCAAGCTTCAGGCGCCAGATCAGGAACACGGCACTCGAGAGCGCCATCGTCGTGTAGACGAACAGCGACATCCAGGCCGCCGGCACGTGCACGTAGATGATCCGGTAGCTCTCGCCCTGATCGTAGTCTGCGGGCGCGACCACGAGCCCGAGCCAGAGCCCGATCCCGAGGCAGGCGAGCGTGGCCGTGCCGAGCCACGGGCGCAACGTCCCGGCGAGCCGAAACACGAAGGGGGCCGAGCCGAACCGGTGGATCCACTTGAACACGGTCTGAGCGCTGATGTTCGGACGGTAGGCGGTACGTGCCGGAGCCTTCGGGACTCCGATGTGGCGGGACCCCGCGGAGTCTAGGGGAAGTGATGCACGTCCCGAAGGCACGGACCTCGGTCCCAGCTGCAACCACGGCTCGTTGAGGGCCCGGGCCGTGCGCGCGCTTCGGTTCGGCCCCGACGCTCCGGCTGCGCGGGCGCTCGCCGTTGCGCGCTTGCCATCGTCCCCACCCGATCGAAGCCTCGGCGACGCGGGAGTCGGATCGGGCCGATGTCCACGCAGACAGGTTTTAGGTCCCGAAGTTCGGTTCGGGGTTCGCCGGGGCGACGACGTTGCGCATGCCTGCGGTCGCTCACCGGATGTCCGGGTCGCCGTGATCGGGCGTCAGGCACAGTGAGTGATCGCCAAGTACCTCCAGGATCCGGCACTTCCCGACCGTGCCGCCTTCGCACTCGGCGAGCATCCGCTCCAACTCCGCACGCACCGCCGACAGGTTCGCCAGTCTTCGGTTTACCTCGATGAGCTGCTCGCGCACGACGCCGTCCACCGGCTCGCACGATGCGGCCGGCCGGTCGGCGAGCGCCAGGAGCTGTCGTATCGCGTCGAGCGTGAAGCCCATGTCGCGCGCGTGGCGCACGAACCCGAGCCGGCGTCGC
The DNA here is from genome assembly GCA_963833195.1 of uncultured Gammaproteobacteria bacterium. Classification (GTDB taxonomy): domain Bacteria; phylum Pseudomonadota; class Gammaproteobacteria; order Granulosicoccales; family Granulosicoccaceae; genus Granulosicoccus. The sequence goes on from CAWHXF010000024.1 coordinate 15,779, forward strand.
GAACCCTCATCGTAGCGACGCTGGCCCCCTTCGCTGCGGCCGACGGGCGATACGAGCCCGATGCTCTCGTAGTACCGGATCGTCGGTGCCTTGGTGCCGGTCAGCCGGCCAAGCTGACCGATCGTGTAGGTCATGGAATAGTTGCGCTTCACGCTTGAACCTCTAGCAGCTAGAGACCCTAGAGTTAACCCTGTCGATGATCAATGGGGCGTGCGAGATGGAGAACGCGGAGGGAGGGAGCCGGGTCGCCGCGCACGGTGGCTGCGGTTCGTGCTGTGCCGGCAGCGACGATGAGCCGGCGACGACGGCGTTACCGGCAGCGAAGGGGTCGACCCGGACCGGCGGCGCCGAGCGTCGCTTCGACGTGCGTGGGCTGGACTGCATCGAGGAGGTGCGGATCCTGCGGCGCGCGGTCGGTCCGCTGGTCGGCGGCGACGAGGCGCTCGCCTTCGATGCGATCAACGGTCGCATGAGCGTGCACGCATCCGCCGCTCAGGCGTCCGACGAGGCGATCATCGGGGCCGTCGCCGCGACAGGCATGAGCGCCGCGTCCGTCGGTAGCGACTCCGCGTCGGCAGCGCCCGATCGGGGACCGCTATACGCGACGGTCGCGAGTGGCGTGCTGCTGCTCGCCGGCATCGTGCTGCACATGGCCGGACTCGACGGTCCCGTGAGCCTGAGCGCCCTCGACGCCGAGCATGCCGGTGCCGGTACGCCGATCGCGGAGCGGCTCGTCTGGCTCGGGGCGGTTCTCGCCGGCGTGCGCTACGTCCTGCCGAAGGCGTGGTACGCGCTGCGGACGCTGCGCCCGGACATGAACCTGCTGATGGTCGTCGCCGTGCTCGGCGCGATCGCGATCGGCGAGTGGTTCGAGGCCGCCACGGTCGCGTTCCTGTTCGCGCTGTCGCTGCTGCTCGAGCGCTGGAGCGTCGGTCGGGCGCGGCGCGCCGTCGAGGCCCTACTGGACCTCTCGCCGCCGACGGTGCGCGTCGTGAGGGCCGACGGCACCGAGACCGACGCGGCCCCTGCCGACGTGGTGCCCGGCACGCGCTTCGTCGTGCGCGCCGGGGACCGCGTCGCGCTCGACGGCAGCGTCGTCGACGGCGCGGGATCGGTCGACCAGGCCTCGATCACCGGCGAGAGCGTGCCGGTGGCCGTCGGGCCCGGCGACCCGGTGTTCGCGGGCACCGTCAACGGTGAAGGCACCCTCACCGTCGTCGCCGACCGTGCCGCCGACGATACGGTGCTCGCGCGCATCATCCGCACGATCGGGGACGCGCACGAGCGACGTGCGCCGGTCGAGCGCTGGGTCGATCGCTTCGCGCGCCGCTACACGCCGGCCGTCATGATCCTCGCGCTCGCGGTGCTGCTGGTGCCGCCGCTGGTGTTCGGCGCGCCGTGGGAGCCGTGGATCTACAACGCGCTGGTGCTACTCGTGATCGCCTGCCCGTGCGCGCTCGTGATCTCTACGCCGGTGTCGGTCGTCGCCTCGCTCGCCGCGGCGGCGCGCGCCGGAGTGCTGATCAAGGGCGGCCAGTACGTGGAGCTGCCCGCGAGGCTCGACGCGCTGGCGCTCGACAAGACCGGCACGCTGACCTTCGGCAAGCCGACGCTCGCCGACGTCGTGCCGCTCGACGCGCCGGACGAAACGACGCTGCTAGCCGAGGCCGCGGCGCTCGAGCGGCGCAGCTCCCACCCGATCGCCGCGGCGATCGTCGCCGCCGCGGCCGGGCGCGGGGTCGGGCAAGCGCCCGCGGACGATGTCGTGACGACGGCCGGCAAGGGCCTGTCCGGCCGGATCGGCACGCGCGCCTTGCGCATCGGCTCGTGGCGCTTCGTGAGCGAGGATGAGCAGGACCTCGCGGGGTCGCGGGAGATCGCGGAGCGCGTCGCCGCGCTCGAGGCGGACGGGCGCACCGTGGTCGCGATCGCCGAAGGGGATCGGGTTCGCGGGCTGCTCGGACTCACCGACACCGTGCGGCCTGGGGCGCGGCACGCGATCGCCGAGCTGCACGCGCTCGGGGTGCGCGAGATCGTCATGCTCACCGGCGACAACGCGGCGTCCGCATACGCTGTGGCGCACGAAGTCGGCATCGACACGGTGCGCGCGGGGCTGCTGCCAGCGGACAAGGTCGCCGCAGTCGAGGGGCTCGCCGCGCGCCACGCCACCGTCGCGATGATCGGCGACGGCGTGAACGACGCGCCGGCCATGGCCCGGGCGAGTTTCGGCATCGCGATGGGGGCGATCGGCTCGGATGCGGCCATCGAGACCGCGGATGTCGCGCTGATGAGCGACGAGATCGAACGCCTGCCGTGGCTCGTGCGTCACGCGCGCCGGACATTGAGCGTCATTCGCTGGAACATCGCCTTCTCGCTCGGGTTGAAGGCGCTGTTCGTGCTGCTGACCGCGTTCGGGGTCGCCTCGCTGTGGGGAGCGATCGCCGCGGACGTCGGCGCGACGCTGCTGGTCGTGGCGAACGCGCTGCGACTGCTGCGCGGGCGCGCCGACACTGCCGCGGAATCGGTCCCGCTCTCCGGTGCGCCTGAAGGTCGTGTGGCCGAGGCGGTGAGTCCGTGAACGCCGTGCCGACGGTCGACGCGCGGCCGAGCGCCGTCGACGTCGACGAGCGCCGCGCGTTCGCGCTGCTGCTCGCCGCGTGGCTCGTCGCGCTCGGCGCGACGCTCGGGGCGCTGTTCATTGGCGAGGTGCTCGGCCAGACCCCCTGCACGCTGTGCTGGTACCAACGCATCGCGATGTTCCCGCTCGCGCTGCTGCTCGGGCTCGCCTGTCTGCACGAGGACGCGTCGGTGCGCCGCTACGCGTTGCCGCTGGCAGCGGCCGGTGCCGCCGTTGCGGCCTGGCACACACTTGTCTACTACGGCGTCGCGCCGACGGCGATCGTGCCGTGCGCCGCGGACGGGCCGTCCTGCAGCGGATCGGCCATGACGATCCTCGGCGGCGTGCCGTTGCCGCTGCTGTCGCTCGGAAGCTTCGGGCTCGTGGTCGCGCTGCTGCTGCCGCTTCGACGACGGCCCGGTCGATGAACCGCAGGACCCTTGTGGTCGGCGTCGCGGCCCTCGCGGCAACCGCTCTCGCGGGCGGCAACCGCGTGCGCCGCGACGGCGTCTCGTCCCTCAGCGCGACGCACACACCGGCCGGATCGCCGCTGGTGCGGCCGGACGTGCCCTCCGAGGGACCGCCCGACGCGCGCCTCACGCTGATCGAGTTCTTCGATCCCGCCGGCGAGGCGTCACGCGCGTTCAATACGGTCGTGCGCGAAGTCCGGATGAGGTACCCGGACGACGTCCGCCTCGTGCGACGCTATGCCTCGTTACACGCCGGCTCGGGAGAAGGATTTCGCATCCTGGAGGCGGCGCGCCGGCAGCACCTCTTCAACCCCGTGCTCGAGGCGCTCTACGAGACGCAGGTCGCGTGGGCCGGTCCTGACTCGCCATTGCCTCTGGTTGCCTGGGACGTCGCGGCGTCGGCCGGGCTCGACCTCGAGTGGGGCCGTCGCGTCGCGCAGGCGGCCGAGGTCGAGGCGCACCTGGCGCGCGAGCGAGCGGACGCCGAGGCCGTCGGCGTGGTGCGGGCGCCCACGTTCTTCATCAACGGCCGTCGCGTGCGCCTGCCCGAGCCGAACTCGCTTGCCGCCGTGGTCCGGACGCAGCTCGGCTCCGGCACCGCCTGAGCGATTTCTCGCCCCTCCCATCGATCACCCGAGAACCCATGAACCGTAAAACCCTCATCGTCTCCATCCTTATCGTCGCCGCGCTCGTCTTCACGGGCGGCGCATTGCTGCTGCGCCCCGAGCCCCCGGCACCCTCCGGTGCCGAGCTGCCCGCAGGCTCGCCGCTCGTGCGCTTTGGCGCGCCGATCCTCGGTCCGGAGTCCGCGCCCGTCACCGTCGTCGAGTTCTTCGATCCGGCGTGCGAGGCCTGTCGGGCCTTCCACCCCGTGATCAAGCAGATCCGCGAGCGCTACCCCGAGGACGTGCGCGTGGTGCTGCGCTACGCCGCGTTCCACGACGGCTCCGCCGAGGCCCTGGGCATCCTCGAGGCGGCGCGTCGCCAGGACCTCTTCGAGCCCGTGCTCGAGGCGCTGCTGGAGGCGCAGCCCGCGTGGGCGAACCACGGGCAGCCGCGCATCGACGCGGCCTGGGAGGCCGCCGCGGCCGTGGGGCTCGATCTGGAGCGGGCGCGCGAGGACGCGAACGCTCCCGAGGTGCTCGCCCGGCTCGAGCAGGAGCGCGCGGACGTCGAGACGATCGGGGTCGCGCAGACACCGACGTTCTTCGTCGACGGTCGACCGCTGATGGACTTCGGCGCCGAGCAGCTGCTCGAGATGGTGCGCACGCAGGTCGAGGCGCGCGGGACTTGAGTCGTGTTCCGTCGGGCTCGGAGCCCGTATGAACGATCTCGTCCTGCTGGGCTTTCTCGGCAGTCTCGCGGCCGGGCTCATGACCACGGTCGGCGCGGTGCCCGTGCTGCTCGGGCGCGCGCCGTCCGAGCGCACCCGCGACACGCTGCTCGGCTTCGCCGCGGGCGTGATGCTCGCCGCCTCGTTCTTCTCACTGATCGTGCCCTCGATCGATCTGTCGACCGAGCGCTACGGGGACGGCGCGCTGCCGGCAGCCATCGCGGTCGCCGGCATCCTGCTCGGCTTCCTGGTGGTGGCCGGGCTCAACGCGGTGCTGCCGCACGAGCACTTCGTGGTCGGCCGTGAGGGGCCGGCGTCGCCTGCGCTGCGCAAGGTGTGGCTGTTCATCATCGCGATCACGATCCATAACCTGCCCGAGGGCGTCGCCGTGGGCGTCGGCTTCGGCTCGGGAGACATCGACAACGGGCGGGCGCTGGCGATCGGCATCGGTCTGCAGAACGCCCCGGAGGGGCTCGCCGTCGCCGTCGCGCTGCTCGGCCAGAGCTACTCGCGGGTCCGCGCGTTCGGCATCGCGGCGCTGACCGGACTCGTCGAGCCGGCGGGCGGTCTGCTCGGGGCCTGGGCGGTCGTGCTCGCCGCACCGCTGCTGCCCTGGGGGCTCGCGTTCGCGGCCGGCGCGATGCTCTACGTCATCAGCCACGAGATCATCCCCGAGACGCACCGCAACGGGTTCCAGAACCAGGCCACCGGCGGGCTTGCCATCGGGCTGTGCCTGATGCTCTTCCTCGACGTGTGGCTCGGATGAGCGCACTGGCCCCGACGAAGGTACGCCCCCCTTCATGAACATCGACGTTCGATTCAGCCAGACAGAGGCGCTCTGGATCGTGCTCGTGCTGAACGCCGCGCTCGCGGCCGGCTTCATTGCCACGGGGCTGATGGCCGATTCCAGCTCGCTGATCGCGAACGGCCTCGACAACGTCTCCGACGCGCTGGTCTACGCGCTGAGCCTGTTCGCGATGGGCCGCTCCGCGGTGTGGAAGCGCGGCGCCGCGCGCACGTCCGGGTGCCTGCTGATCGGTTTCGCGATCGGTGTCGCGATCGACGCGGGCCGTCGCTTCGTCGAGGGCTCCGACCCGATCGGCACGACGATGATCGTCATGGCCATCGTCGCCGCGGTCGTGAACGTCGTCTGCCTGTGGCTGATCCGAAGTATCGAGGACCCCGACGTGAACATCCGCGCCGCCGGCACGTTCAGCGCGAACGATTTCGTCGCCAACGCCGGCATCGTCATCGGCGGCGCTCTGGTGCTCTGGCTCGGCGCGAACTGGCCCGACCTCGTCGTGGGTATCGTCGTGGCGGGCATCGCCGTCAAGGGCGGCGTCGGGATCCTGCGCGACGCGCACGAAGAGACGCACGAGGACGACCGAGCCGGAACAGGCACCGACAACGACCCCTCCACCGACCCCGAAGGAAGCGCCCGATGACCCGGATCGTCAAGATCGACTTGCCCGTGCTGCTACCGGACGTGCCCGACGCGCGCGACGCCTGCGTGCAGCGCGTGGTGGAGCGCCTGATCGCGCGGCCCGGTATCGATCGCGTGCACGTCGTCGAGGGCGACGGATCGGCACCCGCTCAGCTGTGCATCCACTACGACTCGGGCACGCTTGCCCTCGCGCGCATCGAGCGGCTGGCCAGGCAGGCGGGCGCGACGATCGGCGAGCGCTACGGACACCTGCTGTGGCCGCTCATCGGCCGATCGAACCAGCGCTCCGCGCGGGCGCTCGTCGAGCGGCTGCGGACCGAGCGCGGCGTGCTGGACGCGTCCGCGAACGCGGGCGGGCCGCTGCGCATCGAGTTCGACCGCGAGCTGACGGACGAGGCGACGCTGCGCGCCGCGATCGATGGTGAGCGCGCGCCGACCCGCGCGCATGCCGATCTCGACGAACACGCGCACAGTGACGACGGGGATCATGCGCACGGCGGCGGAACCGGACACGATCACGCGCACGGCGGCATCTTCGGCGAGCGCACCGAGCTGATCTTCTCCGCGCTGTGCGGCGTGCTGCTGCTCGCGGGCTGGGGGCTGCCGAAGCTCGTCGAGCTGCCCGACGCGGTGCCGCTCGCGCTGCTCGTCGCAGCCTACGGCTTCGGCGGCTGGTTCGCGGTCAAGGAGGCGATCGAGGCGCTGCGCGGCGGCCGCTTCGAGATCGACTTCCTGATGCTCGTGGCCGCCGCCGGTGCCGCGGCGCTCGGGGAGTGGGCCGAAGGCGCGTTGCTGCTGCTGCTGTTCAGCGTCGGTCACGCGCTCGAGGGCTACGCGATGGGACGGGCGAAGCGCGCCATCGAGGCGCTCGGCGAGCTCGCGCCCAAGAGCGCGACGGTGCGCCGCGGGGAGACCACCGAGGAGGTGCCGGTCGAGTCGTTGGCGGTGGGCGACACCGTGGTCGTGCGCCCGAACGAGCGGCTGCCCGCCGACGGCTTCGTCGTCTCGGGCACCAGTAGCGTCGACCAGGCGCCGATCACCGGCGAGAGCGTGCCGGTGGACAAGGCGCCGGTCGCGGATCTCGATGCGGCCACCGCTCGACCTGACGACGTCGGCGCCGAGTCGCGGGTGTTCGCGGGCACGATCAACGGCGCAGGCGCCCTCGATGTCCGGGTCACGAAGGTCGCCGCCGACTCGACGCTCGCGCGCGTCGTGACGATGGTGAACGAGGCCGAGACGAACCAGTCCCCGACCCAGCGACTCACCGACCGCTTCGAGAAGGTGTTCGTGCCGGCCGTGCTCGGGCTCGTCGTGCTGCTGCTGTTCGCCGGATTCGTCGTCGAGGAGCCGTTCTCGGAGACGTTCTACCGCGCGATGGCGGTGCTGGTCGCGGCGAGTCCGTGCGCGCTCGCCATCGCCACGCCGAGCGCGGTGCTGTCCGGGGTGGCTCGCGCCGCGCGCGGCGGCGTGCTCGTCAAGGGCGGCGCACCGCTGGAGGAGCTCGGCCGGGTCGAGGCGATCGCGTTCGACAAGACAGGCACGCTGACCGAGGGACGGCCGCGGCTGGTGGACGCGGTGCCGGCCGAGGGCGTCGACGAGGAGGAGCTCCTCACCGTCGCGGTCGCGGTCGAGCGGCTGTCCGACCATCCTCTCGCGGCGGCCGTGGTGACGGGGGGCGAGGAGCGACTGGGGGCGCCGGTCACGGAGCGCGCATCGGGACTGTCGAGCATCACCGGCCGCGGCGTGCGGGCGACGCTTGCCGGCGAGACCGTGCACATCGGCAAGGACGACCTGTTCGCCGAGATCGAGCGGACCCGGTATTCCATCCGAGGTCCGGGAAGCCGTCGAGCGCCTCGAGGGCGAAGGTCGCACGACGATGATCGTGCGCCGGGGGGAGCGCTACCTCGGGGTCATCGGGACGATGGACTCGCCGCGCGCGGCCGCCCGCGGCGTGATCGCGCGGCTGCGCGAGCTCGGCATCCGACGCATGACGATGATCTCCGGGGACAACGGCACGGGTCGCGGACGCGGTCGCCCGCGAGGTCGGGCTCGATTCCGCGCGCGGCGACCTGATGCCCGACGACAAGGTCGAGACGATCCGCCAGCTCGCCGCCGAAGGGCGCGTCGCGATGGTCGGCGACGGCGTCAACGACGCGCCCGCGATGGCGAACGCGACCGTCGGGATCGCGATGGGTGCCGCCGGTTCGGACGTGGCGCTCGAGACCGCCGACGTCGCGCTGATGGCGGACGATCTGGAGACGCTGCCCTTCGCGGTGGGGCTGAGCCGGAAGACCTCCGGGATCATCCGCCAGAACCTCTACTTCAGCCTCGGCGTCGTGGTGCTGCTGGTGCCGGCGACGATCTTCGGGCTCGGGATCGGCCCGGCGGTCGCGATGCACGAGGGCTCGACGCTCGTCGTGGTGTTCAACGCGCTGCGGCTGCTCGCGTTCAAGGACCCGTCGGGCCGGGAGGGCAAGCGGTGAGGCTCGATGCGGTGGAGGTCAACTACGACCGGCTGGCACCCGTCTACGACGTCGCGACGAACCTCGTCTTCCACCGGGTGCTCGGGCTCGGGCGCCTTCGCGACCGGACGATCGACCGTCTGGGGGACGTCGCCGGCGCCACGGTGCTCGACGTCGGCTGCGGCACCGGCAACAACTGGCCGCGGCTCGTGCCGCGCGTCGGCCCCTCGGGCCGCGTCGCCGGCGTCGACTGGTCCGAAGGAATGCTCGCCCGGGCGCGACGCCGCATCGAACGTGCGGGCTGGTCGAACGTGACGCTGGCGCGAGACGACGCCGCCGTGCTGTCGACGGTGTCGAGCCAAGCCGACGCGACGATCTCGGTGTGGTGTCTCGGGATCGTGCACGACCTGCCGGCAGCGCTCGAACGACTGGTTGAGGTGACGAGACCGGGCGGGCGCATCGCGATCCTCGACTTCGCCCAATCCCGCCCCGACAGGGGCCCGTTGCGGGCGCTGTACCCGATCTACCGCGGGGTGTTGGTGGCCACCGGCGTCGACGCACCGGAGGACATCGACGACGGGACACTGCGCGCGCGGTGGCGCGAAGGAATCGCGGTGCTCGGCGAGCGGCTTCCCGACCTCGTCGAGGAGCGTCATCTAGACGGCGCGGGGTTGCTGCTGCACGGCACTCGACCGCTCGCCGCGGAGGCCGAGGGGCTCCCTTCGACACCTCACACCTGAACATGTCCCACTCTCATTCCCACGCCCACATGGAGCCCGTCGAGGGCGATCGGCGCGTCGCGATTGCGATCGTCGCCAATGGATTGCTGACCGTCGCCCAGATCGTCGGCGGCGTGCTCTCCGGAAGCCTTGCGCTGATCGCGGACGCGATCCACAACTTCTCCGACATGGCCTCGCTTGTGATCGCCTACGGCGCGAGGAAGATCTCGCGCCGCCCGGCGAACGCCGGCATGACATTCGGCTACGCGCGGATCGAGATCGTCGCGGCGCTGATCAACTACACCTCCCTGATCATCATCGGCTTCTACCTCGTGTACGAAGGCGCGATGCGCTTCGCCGACCCGCCGGAGGTCGGGGCCTGGACCGTGATCGTCCTCGGCAGCGTCGCGCTCGTCGTCGACACGCTCACTGCGTTGCTGACCTGGTCGATGCAGAAGGGCAGCGTGAACATCCGGGCGCTGTTCCTGCACAACCTGAGCGACGCGCTGGCCTCGCTCGCGGTCATCGTCGGCGGGGTGGTGATCCTGCTCTACGACATCCGCTGGGTCGATCCCGCGATCACGATCGGCATCGCCGCCTACATCCTGTGGCTCGCGTTCTCCGAGATCGGCGGGCCGGTCCGTACCCTGATGCTCGGCAGCCCGAGCGACGTTGATACCGGGAACGTGATCGCCGCGCTCGAGCAGGTCGACGGCATCGAGGAGCTACGCCACACGCGCTGCTGGCAGGTGGACGAAGGTGGTGCGGCCTTTGACACGCGGGCCTTCGTCGGGTCGGAGCGCTGGGACGACGTCCCCGAGATCAAGCGCGATGCGCGCGCCGTACTGAAGCGAGAGTTCGGCATCGAGCGTTCGACCCTCGAATTCGAGCGCGTCGAGGATCGACCCGAAGCCACGGCGCCGGACCAGGCCCATGGTGACCGAAACGTCGGATCCGACCGCGATGCCGAGGATGGCCCCGACGACGGTACCGATGCAGCACATCGCTATGGCCATGGGTGACCTCGCGATCCGCCGGGGTCGTGCGGGACAGGAACGAGGAAATCGAAGACGTCAGCGAGGCTTCGCCGTCCTGCGCACGCTCGGCGCTCTCGCGCCGCTCGCGATTACCGCGCTGCTGTTTGGACTGTTCTACTGGGCCCTGAAGTACCAGAGCGACGATCTGCCCTCCCCTCTGATCGGCAAGCCCGTGCCCGAGTTCGCCCTGCCGCCGGTCCAAGGTCGCACGGTCGGGCTCTCGAGCGAGGATCTCGTCGGCGAGGTCTCGATCGTGAACGTGTTCGCCTCCTGGTGCGTGCCGTGCCGGGACGAGCACCCGCTGTTCACCGAGCTCGCGCGCCGGGACGTCGTCCCGATCCACGGGATCAACTACAAGGACGAACCCGGGCAGGCCGAGGCGTGGCTCGCCGAGCTCGGTGATCCCTACGCGCGCACCGGCGCGGACGTCGACGGTAGCGTCGGCATCGACTGGGGCGTCTACGGCGTGCCGGAGACCTTCGTCGTCGATGCCGTCGGGCGCATCGCGTACAAGCACGTCGGCCCGCTCTCGCCGGCGGTGCTCGCCGAGACGATCCTGCCGCTGGTGGCGGAGCTGCAGGAAGCGGGCGCCGGGCGCGCGACGACGCCGGGGCTCGCCGGGAGCGGGACCGTCGACGGCCCGGCCGTCGCGGACGAGGCCGCCCGATGAAGGCGCTCGTTGCCCTGGTGGCGGTCCTGGCGCTTGCCGCGGGCTATCTGGCCGCTCGCCCGTCGGACGACGGCACGAGCCGCCCGGCGACGATGACGCTGCACGAGTCCCCTCGCGAGCTGCCCGACCTGAGCTTCGTCGGGGGCGAGCTGAACGCCGTCGCGCTGTCCGATTTCCTAGGCCGCACCGTGCTGCTGAACCTGTGGGCAACCTGGTGCCCGCCGTGCGTGGAGGAGATGCCGATGCTCGACACGCTGCAGGCGACGCTCGGCGGGCCGGACTTCGAGGTGGTGGCGCTCTCCGTCGATCAGGGCGGCACGGATCCGGTCCGCGCGTTCTACGAGCGCGCCGACGTGCGGCGGCTAGGCGTGTACGTCGACCCAAGCGCGATGGCGCTCGACGCGCTCGACGCCGTAGGGCTGCCGACGACGCTGCTGATCGATGCCGAGGGCCGGGAGATCAGCCGGCTGACCGGGCCGGCGGTGTGGGACTCGCCCGAGATGGTCGCCTTCCTCGAGGGCCTCTGACGTGTCCTTCGACATTGCGGGCGTCGGGATTCTTGCCGCCTTTCTCGCTGGAGCGATCTCCTTTCTCTCCCCTTGCGTGCTGCCGCTGGTGCCGGGCTACGTCTCGTTCATCGCCGGACAGACGGCCCGGCCGGCGGGGCACCGGGCCGTGCTGTCCGAACGCCTGTCCGCTGTCGGGCTCTCGCTGTGCTTCGTGCTCGGGTTCTCGACGGTGTTCGTGCTGCTCGGCGCCAGCGTCGGCACCCTCGGGCAGCTGCTGCTCGCCAGACGTGCCGAGCTCGGGCTCGTCGGCGGCGCGATTATCGTCTTCTTCGGCCTCACGATGCTGGGCGTGCTGCGCTTCGACGCGCTGCTTCGCGATACCCGGATTCGCCTCGAGCGCCCGGGCGGCACGCCATGGGGAGCGTATCTCCTGGGTCTAGCCTTCGCGTTCGGCTGGACGCCCTGCATCGGGCCGGTGCTCGGCGCGATCCTGACCGTCGGGGCGAGCTCGGCGGGCACCGCCGACGCCGTGTGGCTGCTCGCCGTGTACTCGGCGGGGCTCGGCGTGCCGTTCTTGCTCACTGCGCTGTTCACCGACGCGATCGCGCGGCGGATCAGAGGCATCGGACGCACTGGACGGCTGCTCTACCGCGCGGCGGGGGTGCTGATGGTGGTCATGGGCATCGCGGTCATGACCGGTCAGCTCTCGCGGCTGGCGTGGTGGCTGCTGAACAGCTTCCCCGTGCTCGGTCGGATCGGGTAGCCGAAGCCGCCGGACGCTGATGACAGGCGCGCACTTCACGTAGAACGTCCCGCGCTTACCGGATGGACGCGTTCTCCTCGGGCTTCTCGAACAGGGTCAGGCCAATCAGCAGCACCGCGCCGCAGCTGAGCGCGATGTCGGCAACGTTGAAGGAGGGGAAGTACCAGTCGCGCCAGTAGAGCTGGATGGAGTCGACGACGTGTCCGTAAAGCACTCGATCGATCAGATTGCCAAGCGCGCCTCCGAGCACGAGCGCGATGGCGAGGCCGAGCCAGCGCTCGCGTGCCGACATCCGCCACAGCCAGACAACCAGCACCACGCTGACGACGGTGCTGATGGCGGTCAGGAACCATCGCTGCCAGCCGCCCGCCTCGGCCAGGAAACTGAACGCGGCCCCCGGGTTGTACGCCTTGGTGATGTTGAAGAACGAGGTGATGGGAATGCGCTCGTATAGAACGAGGTTGGCGTCGATCCATACCTTCGTCAGCTGATCGAACGTGACGACGAGCGCCGCAATGCCGTAGCCAACGGGCCGGGAGCCGATTGTCGGAAAACTCATCGGCTCATCTCGGAGGCGACGTGGCGCGTCCGGCCGGCTGCGGCGACGTTTTCGATCCCGAGCCGGTCGCGGTGCGGGACCAGGACGGCGGGCGAGTCGAGCCTGGCCACGAGCCGGTCGGCACTTGAGTTGCGGGGAGTCTGCATGGGGTTGCGGCCGGTCTAGGGGAGACGTCACGTCGGAGTCCGGACGTGGTGCGCAAGGATGGGCGTGGGGGGCACGCGTCGCCACGGATCAGCACTTGAAGGGAATGGATGGCGGCAATCGAGCGGCGCGCCCACACCTCTCACGCTCGCAGCACCGGCAAGGTGCTGAGCGACACCGAGACCACACTCGCGATCATCGCCAGCACCGCGAGCACCGGATGCACGAACCCGAGAAGCGCGGCCGGCAGCAGCAACGCGTTGTAGACCAGCGCCAGCGCGATGTTCCGGCGTAGCGCCCGCGCGGCACGGCGCGCGAGGCGCAGCGCCAGTTCGACTCCGCCGAGACCGCCCCGCAGCACCGACAGTGCGGCGGCGCTGCGTGCGAGATCGCTCGCATCCCCGGTGGCGATGCCGAGGTCCGCGACAGCCAGCGCGGGCGCATCGTTCAGCCCGTCGCCGACGAACGCGACGCGACGACCCGCGGCGCGCAGCTGCTCGACGAGGACGCGCTTGTCGTCGGGACTCATCGCGGCGTGCCACTCGAGGCCGTGACGCTTCGCCAGCGCCTCGACCGCGCCGGGTACGTCGCCGCTCGCGAGCACCGGCTGCAGCCCGCGCGCCCGCAAGGCATCGATCAGCTCGCCGGCGTCGGTGCGCGGCGCGTCCGCGAGCTCGATCGCGCCGAGCGCGATGCCGTCGCGCGCGACCAGCACGCGGCTGCACGTCGGGTCCACCGGACCCGGCAGATCCTTCACGCCGTGCTCGACGAGCCACTGGGCCGAGCCCGCGAGCAGCACTGCGCCGCTCTCCAGCGTCGCGCGCACGCCGGCCCCGGCACGCTCGTGACGCTCGACAGCGTGGGGCCCCTCGGCGACGGGTGCCGCGTCGCGGATCGCGCGCGCGAGCGGATGGTTCGAGCCGGCTTCCGCAAGCGCGGCGGCACGCAGCACATGCTGCGCATCGAACCCTGGAGCGGGCACCGTACGCGCGACGCTCGGCCGACCTTCCGTGAGTGTGCCAGTCTTGTCGAGCAGCACGACGTCGATGCGGTGCGCATGCTCGAGCGCCGCGGCGTCGCGCAGCACGACGCCCTCGCGCGCTGCCGTCGCCGCCGAGCCCGATACCACGAGCGGCACCGCTAGCGACAGCGCGCACGGGCAGCTCACCACGAGGGTAGCGAGCGCACGCACAAGCGCGTCGGTGAACGTGGCGCCCGTCGCCAGCGCCAGTGCGAACGCGGCAAGCGCGGCAATTCCGATGCCGGGCACCAGCGCGCCAGCGATGCGGTCGATCAGCCGCATGAGATCGCTCTTGGTGTTCAGCGCGCGGCCGACGCTTGCGGCGAGCCGGTCGAGCGTGCGCTCCCCCTTCGCGGCTGTGACGCGCACGCGCAGCGTGCCGTCGACGTTGGTGGTGCCGGCCAGCACGATGTCGCCGGGGTCGACGCTCACGGGCGTCGATTCGCCACTCATCAGCGCGGTATCGATAGACGCGATGCCGCTCACGACCTCTCCGTCGACCGGCAACCGCTCGCCGGCGCGCGATTCGATCGTGTCACCGGTCACGAGGGCGCTTACCGGCACCCGATCGGTCCCGTCGTCCCCCACGCGCCACGCGCGCTCGGGCGACAGGTCCAGCAGGCTGCGCACGGCATCGGCCGCGCGACGACGGGCACCGACATCCCCGAGCCGCGCGACGAGCTGGAAGGCGATCAGCATCACGGGCACCTCGAACCAGACGTCGCTGTCGCCGACGGACAACGAGTACGCGGACACGACGAGCGTCGCCAGCGTGGCCACGAGGATCAGCGACTCCATGCCCGGTACGCCCGAGCGCAGCCCGCGCCAGCCGAGCCGGAAGAACGGCCAGCCGGAGTACGCCAGCACCGGTAGCGAGAACGCGCCCGACGCGAACGCGAGCCACCACGCGTAGGCCGGGGCCGGCAGCTCGGTGAAGTAGCGCGCGATGGTCGCGAGCATCACCCACATGCCGAAGCCCACGGCGATCGCGAGCCGGATGCGGTGGCCGCGCAGGAACGCGTCCTGCGCGCCGCGCTCGTCGCCCGTGCCGAGCGCGCGCGTGGCGTAGCCGATGTCGACAAGACGCGCGGCGATGTCCGCGGGACGCACGGCATTGGGGTCGTGGCGCACGAACGCCGAATCAGCCAGGAAGGAGACAGACACCTCGTGCACGCCCGGCAACTTCGACAGCGCGCGCTCGACGGTGGCTGCGCAACCGCCGCAGAACATGCCCTCCACGGCGAAGGCGCTCTCGCAAGACTGCGGCGACGCGTCGTCGCGTTCGACGCTCGAGTCCGCGCGTAGCGCGCCGGGCGCCGCGTTCAACTTCCGCCGACGGCGATCGGTGAGCCCACCTTCTCGACGCGCTCCGCCCCGCCCTGCCAGCCCCCGCTGTCGGCCGGGAAGGCCTTGCGCTGCTCTGCATAGAGCTCCGGAGTGGCGGGTGCGCCGTTGTAGGTGTTCCCCAGAACCTCGATCTCGCCTTGGGTACCGCGCAGCAGGATCTGCGCGGCGACGCGCGGATCGGCCAGCACCCAGCCGGACCCGGCCAGCGGCTGGAAGGCGCCCGCGATGCCGAGACCGGTACCCGGATGGCAGGCCACGCAGTTGCCCGCGTAGACAGTGGCTCCGTCGACGGGACCGTCGGCGGCGAACGCCAGCACGCTGCGCTGGCCTCCGACATTCGCCGACACCGACTCCTGCAGGTAGAAGTAGGCGGCGCCCCAGATCACAAACCCCACCGACATCGCCGCGAACCACTTCGGCAGCGGGTTCGACAGCTCGTCGGGCTCGTAGTGCTCGCGCTCGTAGGCGCGGTCGAGAGGGAGGCCGGCCTCGCGCGGATCGGGTACGCCGCGCGGAGCGTCGGGCGCCGCCGGGCCGTCGTCGATGCCTTGCGCCCGGTGCAGCTCGGCCTGCCGTTCGTGCGCGTTCTTCACGGACGCGCCTTCATGGGCTGAGAGGGTTGTCGTCGGGCTCGATGGCGGCCTGCGGTTCAGGGGCGACATCGCTCTCCGACGCATCGTCCGTCGTCTCGTCGATGATGTCGAGCTGCTCCTCAACGGGCAGCTCCTCCGCGGCGTACGTGCGGTCCAGCGACAGCAGGTAGTCGACGAGCTCCACGGCCTGCTGATTGGGCACGATGAACGTGCCGGTGCGCGGCGCGTACTCGGCCGGCAGCTTCACCTCCGTGCGCTCGCCCAGGTAATCGGTCTCCTCGAACAGGAAGGGGTACGGCGCCATGATGCTGCCCGGAGACACCGCGCGCGGCTGGTAGAGGTGGGTCATGTGCCAGTCCACGCTCGGCTGACGCGCGCCGATGTTCAACAGATCCGGCCCCGTGCGCATGGTGCCGAGCAGGTGCGGCTCGTCGTAGCTGTAGTCCGACGGCACCGAGGGGCGACCCCAGCCCCGGGCTAGATCCGGCCCTTGGGACGGGTCGCGCGGCTGCTGGCTGTGGCAGTAGATGCAGCCGAGCGAGATGTAGTGCTGGCGTCCGGCCAGCTCGCTCTCGGTGTAGGGCGCGAGCGCCTCGGGCGGGTTCTCGCCGGTGCGCATCTGCACCGCCGGCATGACCACCAGCAGCAGCGTGGCGTACAGCAGGATGATGGCGGAGCCGCCGATGATGCCGAGCGCGCGCGTCATGACTGCGCCCTCCCCGCGGCGGCGGACGCGGCCGAGCCCGCGGGCTCGGCCGTGCCGCCCGCCTTCGCGGCACGCCGCGCGCGCCGTGCTTCCAGCCGTCGTCCGATGGCCAGCTTCGGGACCTCGTCGACCTTCGGCCCGACGCGGCCCAGCACCATGAAGAAGTGCACCGCGAACACGAGATGCCCGAGCGTCATGAGCACGCCGCCGACCGAGCGTGCGGTCAGGTACGGAATCGTCAGCGCCACGATGCTCATGAACGGGGTGGAAGCGTCGAGCATGGCAAGCCCCTGCAGCCAGCCGCCGATGGTGAGCGACACGAAGTAGACGGCGAAGCCCGCGACCACGAGCCACCAGTGCAGGCTGATGGCCCAGGCGTACGGCCACTCCCAGTTCATGAGCCTAGGCATGATGAAGTAGATGGAGCCGAACATGATGAACGACAGGAAGCCGTAGACGCCCATGTGCGCGTGCGCGACGGTGTAGTGCGTGAAGTGCGTGATGGTGTTCACCGTGCGCAGCGCCTCGATGGAGCCCTGCACCGAAGCGAGCGTGTACATGATGGCGCCCGCGACGATGAAGCGCAGCGTCGGGGAGATCAGCACCATGCGGTAGCGCGGCAGCACCGTGAAGTGGTGGTTCACGGCCACCGCGACCACGGGGATGATCATCATCACGCTGGTGACGATGGACGACGTGGCGAGCCACGTCGGCACGGGTCCGCCGATGAGGTGGTGCACGCCCACCTGGCTGTAGAAGAGCGCCAGGGCCCAGAAACCGATGAGCGAGAGCGTGTACGAGTAGATGGGCGTGCCCGTGATCTTCGGGATCAGGTAGTAGGCGGCGGCCAGCCCCAGCGGCGTCATCCACAGCCCCAGGACGTTGTGCGCGAACCACCAGTTCAGCACCGCCTGCTCGGTCCCGACGAAGAGCTCGTGCAGGTTGCCGGTGATGAACAGCATGGGGAACCACACGAGGGCCGCGATCAGGTACCAGGCGCTGACGTAGAGGTGGTGCACCCGGCGCTTGAGCACCGTCACGATGAGCGGCACCGCGGCCAGCGCCCCGCCGATGACCAGCAGCACGTCCGCCTCGTGCGGCAGCTCCAGCCATTCGAGGCCGCTGCTGCCGCCGGCGAACAGCGCGACGATGCCGTACAGCAGGCCGACGTTCCACAACACGGCGCCCGCCGTAGCGAAGCGCTGGCCGCGCAACTCGGTCTTGAACAGCCGCGGAATCAGCCAGAGCCCCACGCCGACGCCCGACATGGACGCCCAGCCGTAGGCCACGACGTTCAGGTGCGCGGGGCGCACGCGGCCGAAGGTCAGCACCGCGTGATCGCCCAGCCAGTCCGGCAGGTGCAGCTTGATCGAGGCGACGACGCCGTAGACCGAGCCGAGCAGCAGCCAGCCGATGGCCGAGCTCAGCCACCACAGCACGGGGGTGCGGCTGGAGCGGTCGTAGACGCGCCGGTCGGCGAGCTCCTTCTGGTCGATGTGCAGCTCCCCGGCATCGGCGTCCTTCCGGAGCTCCCGCTTCTGCTGTGCGGTGGCGGCCGGGTCCTCGGTGCGGCCCACCTCGCCCTCGGCGAAAATGGTCTTGGAGGCGGCCACGCCGTCGCCCCACTGGTCGTTCGCGAGCCCCCAGACGAGCAGGAACAGCCCCCCGATCGAGATCAGGAAGGTCATGCTGAGCAGGAAGGCTATCGCTGAGTTCACGCGGTGCAGAGTGCGTCGTCGTAGTCGGTTCGGGGTTCCTCACTAGCCATGTACGACGTCGGATGGGAAGCCCCGACCGTTCGGTGACGGGATGGGAAGACCCTTGCGCACGAGTGCCCGGGCTCGTCGACTCCGACCGCTGCGCGACGACCCGTCACGCGTCCGGCACCTGCGCAAGCGACTCGCGCCCGATGTTCAGTAGATCGAACGACGCCGGCGCGACATCGAAGGCGGCATCGACATCGTCGCGACGCACCGTGACCGCCGCACCGCGGCGCTCGAACACCAGCTCGCGCTCCTCATCGGTGTTCGTGATAGAAACGGTCATGCGCTCGGACTCAGCGCCCGCGTCATCGATCGCCGCCTCCGAGGCCAGTCCCGTCACGCGCAGCCCGGCCACCGCCTCGGCGATCGCACTCGCGGCGTCGACAACCATCGTCTCGTCCTCCGCAAGATCGGCCAGTGTCCAGTCCTCGCCGTTCTTTTCGAGCGTCCAGCCGTCGCCCGCGATGTGCGTCGGTGCATCGATCGCCAGCAAGCCCTTGTCCAGCCAGCCGTCGGCGTCCGCCGGCAGGTCGTACACGTTCAGCTCGACCGCGTGGACCGCGTCGGCGCCGTCGCGGCGCATGTGCGCCCTCCTGAAGCCTGGCGAAGTGCCGACGTAGAGCGTCGCGAGCGCGTCCCCGGCCGCGCTCAGCACGATACGGCGTTGGAAGTCGTCGTCGGCCACGTCGAGCTGCGCGCGCGCCGAGGCGCTCGTCGCGACCGGCAGACCGCCATCGAGGCTCGCGAGCGTGGCGAGCCTCGCCTCGATGCGTGCGGCGTCCGCCGGTAGCGCCGACTCGGCCAGGCGCCAGCCGTCGCCGTCGCGCTCGAGCGTGATCGCGCCGTCGGCGGCGGCGATCTCGAGCGCATCGACGCTCGCGGTGTCGAGCGCCACCAGCGGTCCGGGCGCGGTGAAGCGCGCCGCGCGCGCGCCCACGATCGACAGGGTGCCCGCTAGCGCGAGTTGCGCGACGAGCGCGAGCGCGAGCCAGCGTGCGAGGCCGCGCACCTCGGCGACGCGTCCGAGTGTGGATGCGAGCTTCATGCGGTTGCTCCTGCGGTGGGGCCGTCATCGATCATCCAGGCGAGCTGTCGCCGTTCGCGCCGCCGCCGCAGTACGCGCGCGACGAGCCACACGAGCCCGATCGCGAGCGCCGCGAGCGCGTAGTTCGCGAGTTCCCAAGCGCGGCGCGCACCGTCATCCATCGGCGGCAGCGTGCGGTTGAACTCGCCTCGGGCCCGGATGCCCGACAGCCCCGAGTCGTCGAGCGCGGCGTCCACCGCGTTTGCCACCATCTGGTACGGTGCCAGGTAGTCGCTGCCACCGATCGAGCCGACCGTCTGCGTCACGACATCGGAGAGGAAGTCATTCGACGCGAACACCACGAGACGAGCGGACTCCGGCGATCGTTCTATCACCGCGTCCAGCGAATCGACCAGCACGGGGCCGGCGTCCTCCGCGGCGCCCTCGTTGTCGGGCACATCGTCCGCCAGCCCGCCGTTCGCCGCCTCGCTCGCCCCGTTGCCCCCTTCGTCGGACGGGCCAGTGGGCGCCTCGGTCGCGACAAGCGGCGACGGCTTGCCCTTGAAGAAAGACTCGAACGTGCCCGCCGTCTCGACGGCGAGTGCGCGCGAACCGGTTTCGCCCTCCGGCGTCCAGGCCGGCCCGCCATCGGCGTCGAGCCGCGGCATCACGTCGCTCGACCCGGACGTCCACGAGCCCGGCGAGCTCTGTAGCAGCGTGCGGCGCGTGCGGCCCTCTCCCGGCTCGGCGTCCGCGATCGGCGACGCCCACGCCATCGTCACCTGCGGCAGGTCGCGCGTGATGGGGCTGTCGTCGGCGATGCCGCCGCCGCGCACATCGGGGAAGTACGGATAGTCGAGCAGCTGCAGTTCCTGCATCTGGAAGCCACCGACGTTTCTCGCCACCGGCACCGGGAACCTCGCGTTCGTCGGGTCGAGCACGAGCGTGTCGTCAATGGCCACGCCGTTGTGGGCGAGCCAGTCGGACAGGCCCGAGTCGCGAGGCTGCAACGCGATGGCGTCGCGCGTCATGGCAGCCGTGTACGGCGACGTCGCGACGATCACCGTGCCGCCGGACATCAGGAACTGATCGACCGCGAAGCGCCCCCTCTCGTCGAGCGACTCGGGTGCGGCGACGATCAGCAGGTCGGCCTCGCTTGACACGCGCCCGTCCGACAGGTCTTCGGGCACGACGGAGTACTCGGCGGCGAGGTAGTCCTCGAGCAGCCGGAAGCTCGGTCCGGGCGCCGCGTCGGGCGCCATCGCGGCCGGATTCGGCGGCAGTGGCGCGGCGAGCGCAACGGTGCGCGTGAAGCCGCCCGCAAAGCGCTCCAGCGCCGCGTCGAGCTCTGCCCGGAAGCTATCGGCGGTGAGCTCATCGAGACCGAGCGGCACGAGCCGCTCGCCATCGTCGAGCGCCAGCGTGAACCAGAAGCGCTCGTCGGAAAACGGCCCCGCCGACAGCGGGCGCAGGCCGAAGTCGCGCGCGAGCCGCTCGCCGAGGGCGCCGCTATCGGCATCGGGGTCGGCGACGTCCACCGACAGCGTGCCGCCAGAGCTGCCGGCACGCTCGCGCGCGATGCCCTCCACCTCGGCGCGGTAGCTCGCGAGCTCCGCGGGCAGCCGCGCCGGGTCGCTCGACCAGATCGACAACCGTACGGGGCGGGCAAGATTCGCAAGAGCGCCCCCGCCCGTGCGGAAGTCGGACACTACGCGCCGGATGGCGCGCGACAGGTCGTACTCGGGGTTCCGTAGGCGCACGTCGAGGCCGGTCTCGCCGCGCTGGCGCACGTCGATCAGGTCGCGAAAGCCCAGCACCTCGGTGCGGTCACCGTAGCTCACCAGCACGTCGAACCAGCCGCTGACGATCGACGACTCGTAGCGGTCGCTCACCTGGAACGGCACCGGTTCGATCCCGTAGCGGGCGCTCGCCTCCTCCGCGGCTTCGGCATCGGTCGTCGGATCGACGAATTCCACGCGCAACCGCCCGTCGGCGGCGGCCTCGTACTCGCGCAGCAGGTCGCGCACTTCGGGCACGAGCGGCGACAGCAGGGGGTGCGTCTTGTCGCCGAAGTAGCCGCGCAGCAGCAGCGGCTCCTGCAGCTGCCCCAGCAGCGTCACGGTCGCGTCGGACAGCGTGAACCGGCCGCCGTCCGTCGTGTCGATGCGCGCGCCGTCAAGCCGCGCGGCCCACAGGTTCGTGGCCAGCGCGTTCGCGACGACCAGCGCGGCGACCGCGCGCCACCGTCGGTGGCGCGGGCGCGCCTCGCCGGACGCGCTCCAGCGTTCACGCTCGAGGACGTACACGGTGACTGCCAGCGCGGCCGCCGCGAGCGACAGGAAGTAGACGAGATCCGGCAGCTCGATCACGCCGCGCGAGATGGCGTCGAAGCGCGAGCCCGTGCCGAAGGCGCGCATGAGCTCGGCGGCGCCCTGGCTCACGGCGTCCGTCAGCAGCGGCGAGCCGACGAGCCACAGCAGTCCGCATATCGCGACGGTGCCGATCAGCGCAACGATCTGGTTCGCCGTGCGCGAGGAGACGTACAGCCCGATGGCCAGGTAGGCGCCGCCGAGCAGAAAGGTCGCGAGGTAGCCCGCGAACACCGGTCCCGCGTCGAGATCCGCCATGAGCGCGACCGTGACTGGCAGCGGCACGGTGACCAGCAGTGCGAGCGCGAGCAGCGCCAGACACGCCAGCCACTTGCCGAGCGCGAAGGCCGCGAGCGGCGTGGGGCTCGTGAGCACGTGCTCGAGCGTGCCGGTACGCCGCTCCTCGCTCCACGTGCGCATGGTCAGCGCGCCCGCGAGCGGCACTAGCAGCAGCGGCATCCACTCGAACAGCGGCCGCACGTCGGCGATGTCGCGCGCGAAGAAGGCTTCGCCCCAGAACACAACGAACAGGGAGATGGCCGCGAAGGTGGCGAGGAACAGCCAGGCGATCGGCGAGGCGAGACTCAGCCGCAGTTCCTTGTTCACGACGTCGAAGGTCTCACGCCACATGGGCCGCGCCCTCCGAAGCGTCCATGAACAGGCCCTGCAAGGTGCGCCGATCGATGTCGGCCGCGCTCACGCGCACGCCGCCCGCCACCAGCGCCGCTACCACATCGGCCACCGCCTCGGCGGGCTCGCGTCCGTCGACGAGGCGCAGCCGCCACTCGTGCGCGCCGCCCCGGGACGACACCGGCGCGGCGTCGATCGACGCGACCGACACGCCGTCGAGCGCGCGCCGTACCGCGGCCTCGGGCGAGGCCGTGATCACGCGCAGCCGCCCACCGTCGCCGAGCGCGTCGAGCCGCGTGTCGACCGCTAGCCTGCCGGCGCGCACGATCAGCGCGCGATCGCACACCGCCTCGACCTCCTGCATCACGTGCGTCGACAACATGACCGTCGCACGCGCTCCCACCTCGCGGATCAGCGCGCGCATGCGCTCGGTCTGCTCGGGATCGAGGCCATTGGTCGGCTCGTCCAGGATCAGGATCGATGGCTCGCCTAGCAGCGCCTGCGCCACGCCCACGCGCTGGCGCAGCCCACGCGACAGCGTACCCACCGGTGATAGCAGTCGCGGGCCCAGCTCGGTTGCCTCGACGGCGCGGCGGATGGCTCGACGCCGATCTTCGCCGGCGAGGCCCTTGGTCCCGGCCGCGTAGTCCAGGCAACTCGCGACACTGAGTTCGGGGTAGACCGGCAGGTGCTCGGGCAGGTAGCCGAGCCGTGCCTGCAGCGCGGCCGGGTCGGCCGTGACGGATGCGCCGTCGAGCAGCACCGTCCCTTCGTCCGGCTCCAGCGCACCGGACAGCATCTTCATGATGGTGGTCTTGCCGGCGCCGTTGTGGCCGAGCAGGCCGACCACCTCGCCGGGGCTTACGGCGAAGGACACCCCGCCCACCGCCACCGTCGCGCCGTAGCGGCGCACGATTGATCTCGCTTCCAGCATCGCGTCGTCTTCGATTCGTTGATCAAGAATGTCGGGCCGTTCGTCAGCCCCGTCGGCGCGGCGCTGTCGTCGGGAACGCGCGATGGACGCTCTGCCCCAGAAGGGGCCGGAACCATCCGGCGCGCCGTAGGATGGAAGATGGTTGTGGAAGTTCAAGTCCGGGACGGGAAAAAGCGGAAGACCCGCTTTGCGCGCCGCGGCAAGGCCTCCGTCTTCAAGCCGCCCACGGACACTACGGGCGCTGGCCTGCCAGACCGTCCATCAGCTCCAGGACCGACCCGCCGATAGTCGGTTCACGATAGATGTGCCAACACGGCACTTGCCCCTCTAGCTCCTTGAGCTTCTACCGTCTCTTGCCATGAGCGCGCAGACCCCGAGCCCGACCCGCCCCACAGGTCAGGGAGGACGAACGAAGTCGTGCGAGGCGTGGCGCGTCGGTCGCGGCTCGCGACTTCTGGCGACGGCACTCGGCGCGTCGCTGTTCGTCGGCGGTGCCCTGCCGCGGCAGTCCCGCGGGGGCGCGGTCGCTCCGGAAGGCTCGAAGCTCGACACCGGCTTCACCAAGGTGGACGGGCTCGGTATCGAGGGCAACGAGGCCGCTGGAGGCGATGCTTTCCTGACCGTGCACGCGCCGTGGGCCCGAGCAACCATCGGCGCATCGAGACCCGGGGCCGCCTACCTGACGATACGCAACGACGGAGACGAGCCGGTGGTGCTGGCAAGCCTCGAAGCCGATGTTGCAGACAGCGCTACGCTCCACCGCACCGTGACGGACGGGGCCGGGACCAGCCGCATGGAGCCGGTCGACGAGCTCACGATCCCGGCCCGCGAGCGCGTCACGTTCGAGCCTGGCGGCGGTCATGTGATGCTCGACGGGCTGCGCGAACCGCTCGTCGAGGGGCGCAGCGTCACCCTGACCCTGCGCTTGTCCGACGGCACGGAGCTCGACGTCGATGTTCCGGTGCTCGCCGTGACCGCCCGGGGTCCCCGGGAGGCGAGCCGATGACGCGAGCCTCGCTCGGCGTGACGGCACTGGGCATGGCTGCGCTGATCGCCGGTGCGTCCCTGTCGTGGCTCACCGGCGAAGCCCCGGAAGCCGCTGAAGCCGCGAGTGGCGCACTGCCCGAATCGACCCTGCCTCGATCGATGAGTTCGATGGATTTCGAGCTGACCGACCAGAACGGGCGCACCGTCGGGCCGCAGGATCTCCTCGGTCGACCGAGCGCGATCTTCTTCGGCTTCACGCACTGTCCGGACGTGTGTCCCACGACGCTGGCGAACATCGGCGGATGGCTCGACGAGCTCGGGGATCGGGCCGACCAGCTCGACGTCGTGTTCATTACCGTGGACCCGGAGCGCGACACCGTGGAGGCCATTGCCGAGTACCTGTCCTACTTCGATCCGCGCATCCGGGGCTGGACCGGCGCGCCGGCACAGATCGCCGCGGCCGCCGACGGCTTTCGCGTGAAGTACGAGAAGCGCCCGGGCGAGGGGGACGCCTACGCGATGGATCACACCTCGAGCCTGTTCCTGTATCGCGCCGACGGCACCTTCAAGGGCACGGTCGACTACCACGACTCGCGCGATATCGGCGTGCCGAAGATCGAACGCGTATTGCAGGTGGGTACCGCGGAGGCGACGCCTTGAGCCCGATGCGCAGGCTTGGCGGTGCCATCGCCCTCGGGCTGATCGCGATCGGCGGCCTGACGGGAGGCGTTTCCTCGGAGCGGGCGCAGGTTGACGGGCCCCTCCCGACGGTTCCAATGTCCGATGCGATCGCGAGCCCGCCCTCGGTCGCAAGTGGACGGGCGGACAACCCGCCCACCTTGGCGGACACGCCTCCCGCTCGCTTCACGGCCCTTCCTGTGCCGGACTCGCCACCCGAGCCCGAGCCCGAGCCGACGACGGCCACCGGGGCGCCCGACGCTTCGACGCCGTCGTCGCGGGCCTCCGAGACCCGCTCCTGGACGGCAATCGTGAAGCCAGGACAGACCCTCGACGGACTGCTTCGCGAAGCCGGCCTGGACGCCGGCACGCGGGCCGACATCGCAAGTGCGTTCGCGAGCGAGTACGACGTGCGCAAGCTTCGGCCCGGGCATCGGCTGAGCGTCGTGTACGACGCCGAGGGCGAGCCGGAGGCCGTGTCGCTCGTCATCGACGACGGCGTGCGTATCGATGTCGAGCTCGCGGGACAGCTGATCGGTCGCACCGTCATGCCCGAGGTCCTCGCCTTCGACGAGGCGCGCGAGCTGAGCGTCGCAGGATCGCTCTACGCGACGCTCGCACGGGCGGACGTGCCCACGAGCTTCGCCGTCGAGCTCGCTCGTCTGCTGCGTGCGACGATCGATGTGCGCAAGCTCAGGGGCGGCGAGCGTCTGCGGATATTGTGGTCCCGTGACGAGCTCGAGAACGGTGCCCCCGTCGGGCGACCCAGCCTGTCCTACGCGGCGCTGGACGCCGCGGGCGATCGCTTCGAGATCGTGCGTACCGGCACCACTGCCGCCGCGCGCACGACGCTCTACGTCAACGGAACAGCGTCGCGCTCCTTCATCGTGCCGGTCGAGGGCGGACGGCTTTCTTCGGCTTTCGGCCCCCGCAAGCATCCGGTCTACGCCGACATGCGCCTGCACGCTGGCGTGGACTTCGCCGCGGCCCGGGGCGCCCCGATCGCGGCGACGGCCGCAGGGGACGTCTCCTTCATCGGCTGGCGGCGGGGATACGGTCAGGTCGTCGAGCTTGCGCACGGCGCCGACACGATGACCCGCTACGCCCACCTGAGTGCCGTTGCAAAGGGGCTCGCGGTCGGTGACCGCGTGTCCGCGGGCACGTTGATCGGCGAAGTCGGGGAGACGGGCACCACCACCAGTCCGAACTTGCACTACGAGGTGCGCGTGGCCAACCGCCCGGTCGATCCGCTGGGCGCGGTCGAGTTGGGCTCGGACACCAGCGCCTTGTCGAGCGCGGCCGCGCTCGACGCGACGAGATCCCGCTTCGGGAACGCGCTGGAGAGAGCCGGAACGGAGCTCGTCGCCGAGCGCTCGTGAGCGCGATGATGGTCGGGCTCGCGAGGCCGGTGCTGGCGGCCGTGGCCGGAGCGGCGATAGTGCCCGCGTTCGCACCGTGGGAGCTGTGGCCGCTCGCACCCGCCGCGTTGCTGACCCTCTACGTGCTGCTGCAGAACGCATCGCCGCGTCGGGCGGCGCTCACGGGCTTCGCGTTCGGCCTCGGCTACTTCGGGTTCGGTGTCAACTGGGTCTACCACAGCCTGAACCTGTTCGGCGGCGCGACCGAGGCGTTCGCGAGTCTGTTGACCGCGCTGCTGATCGTCGTCGTGGCGTGCTTCCCGGCGGGCGCCGCGTGGGCGTGGGCACGTCTGCGCGCCCCGAGTCCGGTCCCGTCCCCGATGACCGGCTCGGGGCATCGGCACCGCGCCTCGGACGCGTGGGTGTTCGCCGCCACGTGGTCGCTCAGCGAGCTCGCGCGCGGCAAGTTCCTTGGCGGCTTCCCATGGATCGTCGTCGGCTACTCGCAGACGGACGGACCGATGGGCGCGCTCGCGCCGGTGGTCGGCGTCTACGGTATCGGCTTCCTGCTAGCGGGCGTGGCGGCCTCGCTGCTGCCGCTCGCGTCGCCGACGGCGAGCCGCTCGCAGGCGGCGGCCGGTGCCTCGATCGCGCTCGTCGCGGCCGTGACGCTCGCCGCGCCGGCGATGTCCTTCTCCGAGCCCGCCGGGCGTGCACCGCTGGGGGTGCGGCTCGTGCAGGCGAACATCCGCCAGGAGATCAAGTTCCGGCCCGAGCTTCTGGACGGCTCGCTGAGCGAGTACGTCCGGCTCAGCCGCGAGCGCCTGCCCGACGACACCGATCTCGTGGTGTGGCCCGAGACCGCGATCCCGACCTCGTTCGCGCGCGTCGAGCGGACGCTGGCTCCGGCGGTCGCGGGGTTCGAGGCGCAGGGGGTCGAGCTGCTGGCGGGCGGCTTCGAGCGCGCGGACGGCTCGGCCTGGAACGCAGTGCGACAACTGACCGGCGAGCGCCAGACCTACCGCAAGCGCCACCTCGTGCCGTTCGGCGAGTACCTGCCGATGCGCGGCGTCGTCGAGGCGCTCGTCGGCGACTTCATCACCCTGCCGGGCTCGGATCTCGCGCGTGGGACGGGCCCGCACGTACCGCTCGAGATCGGGGGCGAGTCGATCGGCGTGTCGATCTGCTACGAGGACGTGTTCGGCGAGGAGATGCGCGCGCTGGTACCCGAGGCGGGCGTACTCGTGAACGTGTCGAACGACGCGTGGTTCGGCGACAGCTCGGCCCCGCACCAGCACGAGCAGAAGGCGCGGATGCGCGCGCGTGAGCTCGCCCGGCCCTTGATCCGGGTGACGAACACCGGCGTGTCGTCGTCAATCACGTACGACGGGACGGTCGAGGGGCGCATCCCGCAAGACGAGAAGGGTGTGCTCGACGTGCGCGTGATGCCTCGCACGGGCACGACCTGGTTCGCACGGACGGGGAACTGGCCGGTGTTCCTCATTGCGTTGTGCGTCGTTACGACAGTGGCATCGCGACGTCTTGTTGGCGGTGGCCGATGATGTCGCCGGGCCACCGATCGGACGATGAAGAGGAGTCAGGTGCACCCAGGTCGCCAAGGGATACGGACACTCCTCGGGTACAGGTTCGGCCCTTTCCCGCAGTTCCCCTCGGTAGCTGTGCTCATGGTCTGGATTTCGGACGAGTCGTGCGGGTGGGTTCGAAACAACCCACCCGCGGTTCTCATCAGTTGCCGTGACCGTGCCCGTTCTCGTCGACGTTCTGCGCGTCGTTATGGGGGTGGCCGCTACGGTCGTGGTGATCGCCTTGGTCGTGGACGCTTTGATGAGCGACCTCGGCGGCACCTGGCTCACTGGCCGTGTTCGACGCTGTGTCCTGGGCAAGGGCGGCGGTGGTCCCGATGACGAGCACGGCGGCGGGCAGGAAGAGCAGGTGTGGTCTGGCGAAGCGTTTCACAAGAAGAATCCTCTGGCAGTCGGGTGGACATCGGGACGAACTCGTCCCGGCGACCGACACTCTGGGCTCGCCAGGCCCGCAATGTGTGTCGGTCCCAAGACTCGTTTGTCGCTACCTGCATCTAGGACGTTGTCGGTTACGACCTGCGACAAAGCTGCCGTCCCATCGCTCGGCAGCCGCACGAGACGAGCCTGTACCGTTCGCCGGTAGAGCGCCGTGAGCGCGCGCCGCGCCCTGACCGAAGCCCCACTTTTCGACGACCGTGACCGACTCCCAGGAACCGCAACTGCTGATCGTCGACGACGCGCGCGACATTCGCGAGCCACTCGGACAGTACCTGCGCGGACAGGGCTATCGCACCCGCCTGGCGGACGACGCGGCGGCCGCCCGAGTCGCGATCGACGAAGCCGTCATCGATCTGATCGTTCTCGACGTCATGATGCCGGGCGAGGACGGGCTGAGTTTGTGCCGCTGGCTGGTCGCGCGCGGCGGCCCACCGGTGATCCTGCTGACCGCGATGGCCGACGACGTCGACCGGGTCGTCGGCCTCGAGCTCGGCGCCGACGACTACGTCGTCAAGCCGTTCAACCCGCGCGAGCTGCTTGCGCGCATCCGCGCGGTGTTGCGCCGCGTGCCGCCGGCGCCCACGTCGATGGTCTCCACGCTGCGTCGCTTTGCGTGCTGGACGCACCACCCCGCGGAGCGGCTTCTGCGCCATGAGGACGGTCGGTCGGTGGAGCTGACGTCCGGGGAGAGCCGACTGCTCGGCACGTTCCTCGATCACCCGCGCACGGTGCTGGATCGCTCTCGGTTGCTCGATCTGACGGCCGGGCGCGAGGCCAAGGCCTACGACCGCGCGATCGACAACCAGATCAGCCGGCTGCGAAGGAAGATCGAGATCGACCCGCGTCGGCCCGCACTGCTCGTGACCGAATGGGCCAGCGGCTACGTGCTCGCGGCCGACGTCGACATCATCGAAACGCCAGATCCACCGTGAGCTCGCGTCTTGCCCGCTACGTGCCCGACTCACTCGCCGGTCGCTTCACGTTGCTGCTTGTCACGGCGCTGGTCGCGGCGAACACGGTTGCCTTCGCGCTGCTGTGGGCCGAGCGGCACCGCCACGACCGGTCCGCTCGCGAGGACCAGGAGATCGAGCGCATCGCATCGCTCGTGCCCGGGCTCGACACACTCGATCCCGAACGACGTCGAGGGGTGGCGCACGCGGCCTCGACGCGGTTCGCGGACGTGAGCGTCGACGCGACGCCCCTGCTCGAGAGCACGGCAACGGACGCGCGCGCCACTGCGATCGCTGCACGACTCATGGCCACGCTCGGCGAACGCGAGATCCGTGTCGCGATCTCAGAGGCCGGTCTCGTACTGCAACCACCGGATAGGGGCCGGATCGACGCGTCGAACGACGATCGGCACGCGGACCGGCACGACAGCCGGCACGGCGGCCCGGAGCAGGACGGAGGAGTGCTCGCGATCTCGATCACGCTCGCTGGCTCCGGTCTGGGCGACGCCGAGTCCGACTGGCTCAGTGTGGTCACGCTCGGCGCCGCCCGGCGTGGCGACGAGCTCGAGGAACGGGTCTTCTTCGTGATCCTGGGTTTGTCGCTCGTTGCGACGGTCGGGGTGAGCCTCCTGTTCGTGCGCCGCCTCGTGCGCCCCCTCGGCGCTATGGCCGAGGCGGCGCGGGCGGCCGGGCGCGGCGATCGCTCGGCGCGCGTCGCCGAGACCGGGGCGCGCGAGCTGAGGCACGCCGCCACGGCGTTCAACGACATGCAGGCCCGCATCGCTCGCTTCGATGATGAGCGCGTTCGCACGCTCGCGGCCGTCGGACACGACCTCCGCACGCCGATCGCGAGTCTGCGGATCCGCGCCGAGATGCTCGACGACGAGGCACGCGAGCCGATGGTGCGCACCCTCGACGAGATGGGCGTCATGGCGGCCGGGCTCGTCGCCTACGCGCGCGGCAAGGGGGACGGAGAGAGGACTGCGAGCGTTCATCTCAAGGCGCTGCTCGAGCGGCTCTGCATCGAGCGCGGCGCGGCTTTCGAGGCGACCGACGACGCCGCGGTCGTCGGTCGCCCCGTCGCGCTCACCCGCGCGATCGGCAATCTCATCGACAACGCCGTGCGCTACGCAGGCGCCGCGCGCGTTCTGCTGTCGCGCGACGCGCCGAACGCGGTGATCACGATCAACGACCGCGGGCCCGGCATCGCCCCGGAGCGGCTCGACACCGTGTTCGAGCCGTTCGTGAGAGGGGAGGCGAGTCGGAGCAATGAGACCGGTGGCGCGGGGCTTGGACTGTCGATCGCCCGATCGATCGTGCAGGCACACGGCGGCGACGTCGAGCTCGCGAACCGCCCGGAGGGCGGAGTGCGTGCGCGCGTCCGGCTGCCGCTCGACCGCAGCGGCGCGTCCGGTGAATAGGCGACCGATCGAGATTGACCGGCCAACGGAGCTACCGCCTGGCGATGCTGCGCTCACTGGGCGGCGCGGTTTCGCAACCGGCGACTTGATTAGGCACGAGCCTCAGCCTTCTCTCGTTGCTGTATAATTAGCCAGTGCAATCAGGCACTTGCGCCCTTCCACCAGCATGCCGCAGAACCGCATCCAGTTCCAGAAGGGTCTGTCCGAGATTCGCTTCGCCGAGCTCTACGGCACCGAGCCGCTGTGCATCGCCGCCGTCGAGCGCATGCGCTGGCCGCACGGCTTCGTCTGCCCGGGCTGCGGCCACGACGACGCCCATCGGCTCGAGCGCCGGGCGCTGCTGCAGTGCGCGCTGTGCCACCGACAAGTGTCCGTCACCGCGGGCACGATCTTCGATGCCACCAAGCTCCCCCTCACGCTGTGGTTCCGCGCGATGTACCACCTCACCAGCTCGAAGAACGGGGTCTCGGCCCTCGAGCTCAGCCGCCGGCTCGGGGTCAGCTGGCGCACCGCCTGGTCGATGAAGCAGAAGCTCTCGGAGGTCATGCGACAGCGCGAGGAGCAGCATCGCTTCACCGAACGGGTCGAGATCGATGATGTCTACCTCGGTGGCGAGCGCCCCGCGCGCGAAGGGCACGCGGGGCGCGGCGCGGACGGCAAGACGCCCTTCCTGGCCGCCGTAGAAACCGACCATGCGGGCCGCCCCAAGCGCATCGCGATGCAGATCGTGCCGGGCTTCACGAGCGAGGCGGTGGCCGCCTTCGCGAAGAAGAAGTTTGATCCGAGCTGCGAGGTGATCTCCGATGGGCTCGCCTGCTTCGGCGCGGTCATGCAGGCAGGATGCAGCCACACGGTGTCGATCAGCGGCGGAGGCAGGAAGGCGGTCGAGAAGCCGTGCTTCAAGTGGGTGAACACCGCTCTTGGCAACATCAAGTCCGCGATCGTGGGCACCTACCGGCACATCAGCCCCAAGCACGCACCGCGATACCTGGCCGAGTTCGAGTACCGCTTCAACCGCCGTCACGATCTGCCCGGCATGCTCGATCGGCTGGCATGGGTGGCGGTGCGCACGGCGCCGGTCCCG
Organism: uncultured Gammaproteobacteria bacterium; assembly: GCA_963833195.1. Lineage (GTDB taxonomy): Bacteria > Pseudomonadota > Gammaproteobacteria > Granulosicoccales > Granulosicoccaceae > Granulosicoccus. The sequence continues at coordinate 47,413 of CAWHXF010000024.1, forward strand.
GTCCGCGTGCTCAAGGAAACCGGCTGAGGTTCGTGCCTAATCAAGACCGGCGATCGACACACCCGGACGCTCGGTCTTGCCGCCCGGGTTTGTGCTCGAGACCACGAGGCGGAAAAAGGACCGAATCCGTTAGAAGAGGTTGGTCGCGAGCACCACCGCCATGACGATCATGACGATCAGCATCATGCTATTCACGCTCCAGCCCCGGGCGAGCACCTGACCCGGGCGCGAAAGCCGCGCCACGGCTTCGACCCCACCCAACAGCGCGTCGAACAGCCGGGCTCTGACGGCGGCGTTCGCACGCGCCACCCTATCGGCCATGCCGGGCAGCACCGACGGGATCCACTTCCTGTACACGACGTCCGAGTCGACGTTGATCGCGCGGACCTCGGGGGGGTGCAGCCCCGAGCGCATCAAGAACACGAACGCCAGCAGCGCGAAGCACAGGAGCTGCATCTGGGTCAGCACGTGTGCCCAGGTGTAGGCGTCGTAGTCGACCTCGTAGGGGAGCAGCGCGTACAGCGTGCCCGGGAATATGCCGATGAACACGCACGCGAACGCGGTCAGCAGCATCGCCGCGCGCATGTGGACCGGGGCCTCCGCCGGGCGCCGGCCCGAGTCCTCGGCGAAGAACGCGAAGTACGGGACCTTGATGCCTGAGTGGCTCAGCACCCCGGCGGACGCAACGAGCAGCGCGAACCACACCAGGTAGTAACCCGAGTCGGACGCCGCGGACAGGATCAGCGACTTCGACACGAACCCGGAGAACAGCGGGAACGCGCTGATCGACGCCGCGCCGACGAGGCAGCACGCCGCGGTCACGGGCATCGTGCGGTAGAGCCCGCCGAGCTCGGAGGCCTTCGACGTGCCGGTGCGGAAGAGCACCGCGCCGACCGACATGAACAGCAGCGCCTTGTACAGGATGTGGGAGAACGCGTGCGCCGCGGTACCGTTGAGCGCCAGCTCGGTGCCGATCCCGACGCCGACGACCATGAAGCCGAGCTGATTGTTCAGGCTGTAGGCGAGCACTCGGCGAAGGTCGTTCTCGATCTCGGCGAAGAAGATCGGAAACAGCGTCATGACCGCGCCGATCCAGATAAGGATCTCGGTGCCGGCGTAGCCGCGCGCGAGCGCATAGACGGCCATCTTCGTCGTGAACGCCGACAGCACGACCGTGCCGGTCACGGTCGCCGCCGGATAGGCGTCCTGCAGCCAGTTGTGCAGCAGCGGGAACGCGCACTTGATCCCGAACGCCAGGAAGATCAGCAAGGTTCCGGTCGACACGAGCCCCAAGTGCTCGAACGCGATCGAGCCGGTGTCGTGATAGTGCAGCAGCAGCCCCGCGAGCAGCAGCACCCCGGAGCCGACCTGCACGATCAGGTAGCGCATGCCGGTCGCGGTCGCCGCCGGGGTCCTCCTCGCCCAGATCAGGAACACCGAGGTGATCGCGGTGATCTCCCACCATAGGAAGAGCGTCACGAGATCCCCAGCCAGCACGCCGCCGATGGCCGAGCCCGCGTAGCCGAGGGTCGCGACCTGCTGGACGGTGTCCCTGACGTGCCAGGCGTAGAGCCCGGACAGGAACGCGGCAATCGAGAAGATGATCGCGAAGATGCGCGAGAGGCCATCGATCCTGACAAACACGAGCTCGAAGCCGATCACGCGCACGGTCTCGTGAAGACCCGGGTCGTAGGCCAGCAGCGACAGGAGACCCGCTACGGGTATCCCGAGCAGCAGGGCCGCGCGCCAGAACGACGGCAGGAACGGACAAAGGAGCGCAGCGACGAGGTACAGCAGCGGGGGTGAGAGAAGACTCATGCGCGCTTCGAGACCCGTGCCGCGGCGCCGTCCCGGTCGACATTGTCATTCTCGCAGTCGCGCTCCTCACAATCGCCGTCCGCACCGCTTCCGCCCTCGCCCGCCTCACGCATGTCCAGCCCGCTCGGCGGATAGGCTTCCGCGTCGATCGCGGCACCGCCGTAGAAGCCTTCCGGACGGCGAATTCCGCGCCTGAGGAACTTCGCCCCGAGCACGATCAGCGTGAACGCGACGAAGCCGACCAAGCAATAGAACCAAGGCAGTCCCTCGCCCGGCACGTACGGGTGGCGGTCGATGAGGAACTCGGCAACGAGCAGGACGACGCACAGGCCTGCTAGCCAGCGCACCGCACGGTCGGGGATTTCTGCGGTCATGTCGTCTCGTCAGTCCCGGGGGTGGATCGGCGCCATCGGATCAGGTCGAGAAGCTTCACGATCAGCGCGGGGTACGGCGAAGAGGAGCGGCCATGACGGTCGCGGCCAGTCCGAGCGCGAGCGGCCCGAGATCAGTGCCTGCCAGCCTGGGCTCGCCCCGCCGGGGGCGACGCCGGAATCCCTGCGGACTACGTCCCGAAGCGGGATCGGCAGCAGGAAGGCGATGTTCGGCAGCGTCGAGAGCGTCAGCACGGGTGCACCCACCGTCGCGCCAGTGTCGGACGAGCCGCAGGTATTAGGAAGCTTAACCCGGGGTCTCGCCCGGGGGGCGGTCCGACGGTGTCGATCGCGCCGACGGGAAACGCGACCATCATCCGGGACATCCGGCGCTCGAGCCCGTCAGCTCGCAGATGCTCTTCGCGTGCGCCGCGATCACGATAGCGCTGGCCCATTCGACAGACCGAACGTGGCGCGACGACCGAGGCCCTGCCGGCGGCCCGCCCGTGCTCCTTGCCGATCCGGAAGCTCGGTCGAACAACGCTGACGATCGAAATCGGCGCTCGACTTTTCAGCCCCACGAGCTTATTTTAGCCAAGGCTAAATTTCTGGAGTACGTCTGTGTCCACAGGATTTCAGGCTCTTCGCGGTGACGTTGTCCTATGGCACGAGCGTTTGCGCTCCACCATCGCTGGCGCCGCGATCGCGTCCTGCCTCGCTGTGCCCGCTGCAACGATTTCCATGAACGCGTCGGCCGACATCGTCGTCGAGAAACCTTGGGGACCCGTCGCCGGCGCTTACCGCAGCATGACCTTCCTGGCGAACCTGGCGCCCGTTGACTGGGCGCTCGTTCGCGACGCGTTCGAAGAGGACATGTCGGCCACGGTCGGCACCCGCGCCGCCAGGGAAGTCCTCGAGGAGATCGATGCCGAGGCGGGCACGGGGTTCGCGAAGGCGATCGCCGAAGCCATCGACAGGCGGGACGTTCCCGGACTCTACGCGGCCGCCAGTCGCGCGGTCTCGAACGGCATCCGCCATCATCTGGGTGCCGCCGAGGCGGCGCTCGACCGTCCGGGGGAGGCGGCACGTCACGTCCGCGAGGCCGAAGCCCTCTACCGCGCGTTCGACGAATTCGTTCTCCAGGCCGATCCGGACGGGTACCGCAAGGTCGGTCGCGCCTGGCTGCAGATCACCGATAGCGTCGGCTCCCAAGGCGTCGCGGGCTACTCGGAAGTGCCCGCCGATTCGGCACGATTCGCCGAGGCGAACGACACGATCGCCGGCTACCTGCAGGCGAACTACGAGCCCGAGACCTTCGCCGAGCGCGCGAGCGCGACGCCGCTGCCGGAGACCTCCGTACTCGCGTCGAAGAATCCCCTGGAGGTTGCTCCCTGGCTGCCGCCCGGCAGCTACGTGGCTGACCCGACGCCGTTGCCGCTGCTCGTGTTGAACTTCGAGGAGCGGGGCATCGACGAGGCCGACCTTCCCCCCGTCGCCTACGGCGACATGCTCTTCGACAGTCCCGAGGTGTTCGGCAACCCGGCACGCGCGCTCGGCATCAGCTGTGCCTCGTGCCACCCCCGCAGCGACGTCAGCAACGAGTTCTTCATCGAGGGCCTCAGCCACCAGCCCGGAGCGGTCGACGTGGACAGCGCCTTCTTCGATCCGATGTTCAACGATCGTCGCGCCGACAGCCTGGACATCCCCTCCCTGCGCGGCATTCGCTTCACCGCCCCGTACGGCCGGGACGGGCGCTTCGAGAGCCTGCGCGAATTCGTGCGCAACGTGCACGTGAACGAGTTCAACGGCCCGGAGCCGACGCCCTTCATGCTGGACGCGCTGCTTGCCTACATGCTCGAGTTCGATTTCCTGCCGAACTCGAAGATCGATGCCGAAGGCCAGCTCACGCAGGCCGCCTCGGAGGCGGCGCGGCGCGGCGAGGCGCTCTTCAACCGTCCCTTCGAGCAGATGGACGGCAACTCCTGCGCCTCTTGCCACGTCCCGAACTCGGCCTTCGTGGACAAGCGGCTGCACGCCATCGGGTCCGAGGACCCCGCCTACGACGGCGATCGCGCCGCGCTCTACGACACGCCGACCCTGTTGGGCGCGAAGTTCACCGCCCCCTACTTCCATGACGGCTCGTTGCCGACGCTCGCGAGCGTGAAAGACTGGTTCGACGAGCGCTACGGCCTCGGGCTCGACGATACGCAGAAGTCCGATCTCACGGCCTACGTCGAGACGGTCGCGGACGCCGACGAGCCGTACGAGACCTTCGATGCCGAGAACACGCCGTTCCGGTTGGCCTGGGGGGAGCTGACGACCTTCGCCAGCACGCTCGACACCCTCCTGCCGGCACGGGACGCCTACCACGCCCGCGTAATGATCGACACCGTATCCGCCGACCTCGCCGCCGATGCCGGCGGCATGTCTAACGCGGACGCCCGGCCCGACGTGTACAAGCTCGCCGCCATCCTCGGCGGCGTCGGGACGGCCATCGACGAGGAGAAGTGGGCCGAGGCGCAAGGCCTCTGGACGCAGTTCAAGGACATGCAGGCCGACATCGACAGCGAGATGTACTGAGATCATGGACTCCATCGTGCGAACCCAGAGGAAGAGGACGGCCGCGAGCCCCAGGCGGACATTCACCCGGCGGGCCGCCCTCGCCTCGATCGCGGCCGGCGCCGCCGTCCTGACGGCAGCGGCCGCGCCGGCGCTGGCGGCCGGGTCCGCAGATGAAGGTGGGCTCGCGCTCGCCTTCATTCCGCAGGAAAGTCCCGAAAAGCTTCTCGGCGACATCGACGCGATCACGACCTACCTCACGGACGAGATCGGGATACCCGTCAGCGGGTTTGTCACCACGGACCACGCCGCGGCCATTGAGGCGCTGCGCAACGGCGATGCCGACATCTCGTTCATGGGAGCGTTGCCGGTCGTGATCGCCGAACGCGAGATCGACGCGGTGCCGATCCTCGCCGAGGTCTATCGCGGACGCTCGAACTACACCTCGCGCGTTTTCGTGCGCCGCGACAGCGGCATCGAAACGCTCGCGGACCTGAAGGACAGGTCCATCGCCTTCGCGGATCCGATCTCCGAGTCCGGCTACCTCTATCCCGCCGACATGTTCTACGCGGCGGGCCTTGTCGAGGAGGGAGCGGAGCTCGATACCTTCTTCTCGGACGTCTTCTTCGCGGGTGGCTACCAGCAGTCGATGCAGGCGCTGGCGAACGGCCTGGTCGATGCCGCGGGCTCCAGCGAGTACGCGGACCTGCTGTTGAGCCCAGGGCAGCGAGCGGAGGTCACCTTCGTCGCCGAGAGCGACCCGATCCCGTCACACGCCGTCATCGCGCGACCCGGGCTCGAGAAGAAGGTTCGGGAAGGCTTCGTGCGGGCGATGCTGAAGCTGAATCAGCCCAATCATCGATACCTGCTGAAGTACGTCTACAGCCCCGACGGCTACGAGCGAGCGGATCCCGCCACGTTCATTCCCGTACGGCAACTGGCCGAAAGGCGCGGCGTCATGTGATCTGAAATGACTCATCGGGGCGCCGATCTTGTCGAGCTGCGGGGTGTCGTGCTCGGGTACCGGGGACAGCCCGCGCCCGTACTCGATCTTGATGCCTTCACCGTGCGGGCGCGAGAGAAGATCTCGCTGATCGGGTCCACGGGAGCCGGCAAGACCACGCTGCTCAGTCTCGTCGACGGGCGTCAGAGGCGCTGGTCCGGCACGCTCCGGATACTCGGTACCGAGCTTCGCCCCGGGCGGCGCCCTTCGCGCGAGTTGCGGCGACGGGTCGGTTTCATCTTCCAGGACTTCGCCCTGATCGAGCGGATGACGGTCTACGAGAACGTCCGAAACGGACGGCTCGGCCACGTGCCGACCTTCGACTCGCTCAGAGGGCGCTTTCCCGCCGAAGACGAGGCGGCGATCCACGCCGTGCTCGACGAGCTGGGCATGGGGGAGTTCGCGCATCGCCGGGTCGACAGATTGTCGGGAGGGCAACGTCAGCGCGTCGGCATCGCACGGTGCCTGGCACAGGCTCCGGACCTGATACTGGCGGACGAGCCGATCAGCAGCCTCGATCCCGTTCGGGCCGAGAGCGTGGTGCGCCTGTTGGTCGAGGCCTGCGAGCGGCGGGGCGCCGGACTCGTGTTGAGCTCGCACCAACCCTCCGTTGTGGCGCCTTACGTGGACCGCGTGGTCGCGTTGCGCGGGGGCCGGATCGCGTTCGACGGCGTCCCCGCGGAGCTCGACGACGCCGAGGCGGCGATCTACGGCGCATCGGCCGGCGCGGAGCTCGTTCGATGAGTGAAACGATCGCGAAGGTCGCGGCGGGCGCCTCGTCTTCTTCCCCGGAGGAGCACGGTCCGCTCCCTGCAGCCCCCGTCCGGAGCGTACCCGCCCGAGCTAGGCCGGGTCGAAGCGGGCCCTTGGCGACGTTGATCGTCGGGCTGATGGTGGTCTGGGCCTGGGGCTCCTCCGCGCCCGATTTCGGCCGGCTCGTCGACAGCGGGCCCCGCATCGCCGAGTTTCTCGGACGGCTGTGGCCGCCCGACCCGACCGTGCTGCCGATCGTCGTGAAGGCGAGCGTGGAGACCCTGCACATCGCCGTCCTCGGGACCGCATTCAGCATCGTGCTCTCGATCGTGCTGGGCGTGCTCGCCGCGGAGACGATCACACCGGCTTGGCTGCACACGCCGATCAAGTCGCTCCTGGCGGCGATCCGCGGCGTGCCGCTGATCCTGGTGGCGATGCTGATGGTCGGCGCCGTCGGGCTCGGCCCGACGGGGGGCATTCTCGCCATCGCGATCCACTCCACCGGGATGCTCGGGAAGTTCTACGCCGAGGCCTTCGAGAACGTCGCCGCGAGCTCCATGAGCGCGATGGACAGTGTCGGGGCGAGCAGGCTGCAGGCGCTGCGCTTCGGTGCCTGGCCGCAGGTCGCGCCCGATCTCGTGCGCGACACGCTCTTCCGCTTCGAGCTGAACCTGCGCGAGTCCCTCGTGCTCGGTCTCGTGGGCGCGGGCGGAGTGGGGTTCTACATCCAGACCTACATCCGCGCGTTCCAGTACCAGAAGGTCGCGACCCTGACGTTGGTCATTCTCGTCTTCGTGCTGCTCATCGAAGGGGCGAACCAGCTGATTCGTCGCGGCCTGCGGTGAGCAATGGCGCGCAACCGCCGAGAACGGTGACTTCCATACCTCGAGGGCTACGAGGATCAGGCAACGCCCTGAGCTGACCCGCCTTGGGGCTCGCGCTGCGGACGATCACACGGAGGCGCCTGTCAGGTCGATCTGCTCCCGGCCCGGCGGTGACAGGAACGCCGCGAGCGCCTTGTCCGCTACCTCATCACTCGCTCCAGGTACATCGTGTTCCCCGGCAAGATCGCCGCGGTAGCAAGGATCGGCCTGCTTGCCCGGTGGCGCTGCTGCTCGAAGCTGCGATCCCGGACGTCGCCGAGCGGGTCGAAGACGGTCGCCCGGGCGGGCACGTTCCAGGCCCCTTCCCTGTTCGCCCCCCCTCTTTCCCCCGCCCTCACGGGCGGCGAGTGTGGCGGTGGCCGTCAGCATCCACGCGAGACCCGAGAGGTATCGCCGGAGAGCGCCGATGGGCTGATCATGGCGAGGTTCCCTGTCGCGAGCGCGCCCGATGATCGACAGTACGCCGCGGAAGCGTCGCGGCACGCGACTGCGCGGGCCGGAACGCCGACCACCGCATGCCTCAAGTACCTCGACAACCGACGAAGCTGTCCAATAATTTCCCCCACGACACGTCCGACACCTGCCTACCGCGCCCGCGTCTTCCCGGCACTCGCGTGCGCCGCTGCGCTCGCGGCCCCCGCGCATGCGCACGAGTTCTGGATCGAGCCGACGGACCCTAGCCCGACCGTCGGCGAGCCGCTCGAGGCAAACCTGCATACCGGCCAGTACCTGTCCGCCGACCCGTCCTCGTGGGACCCGAGGCGCTTCGTGCGACTCGAGCTCGTCGACGCGGACGGATCGCGCGAGATCACCGGCGAGCGGATGGACCTGCCGGCCGTGCGCATACCGGTGCGGTCGCCCGGCCCGCAGACGCTCGTGGGCGAGACGCGACCGCAGTCGGTGCGCTACGACAGCTTCGAGAAGTTCGAGGATTTCACGGCCTTCGAGGGCGCACCGGAGATCGCCGAGCGCCACGTCGCCTCGGGTCTGCCGACGGTGAACATCACCGAGCTGTACACGCGCTACGCCAAGGCGCTCGTGCGGGCCGACGGCGGCCCTTCGGCGGACCGAGGCGCCCCGCCGGGCCGCGCGCTCGGACTCGAGCTTGAGCTCGTCGCGCTGGACGATCCGTACGCGTCGGATGCGGACGCACCGCTAGGCTTCGAGCTCCTGCTCGACGGCGAGCCGCTCGCCGACGTCCAGGTCGCGCTGTTCCACCGCACCGGGCCGAACGCCGGCATGCCGCCGAAGGACGCGACGGGCGAGATCGTAATGCCAAACGGCGTCACGCGCACCCTCGCGCGCACCGGTGCGGACGGGCGCGTGTCGTTCGATCGTCCCGGCGCGGGCGTCAGTCTCGTCTCGGCGGTGCTCATACGCCGGCCCGACGCGCGCACGATGCTCGAGAGCGGCGCGATGTGGGAGAGTCTGTGGGCGTCCCTGACGTTCGGCACCGACTGACCGGCCCGTTGCAAACCCGGACGTCTCGCTGGGGTACCCGACTCGTCCAGGTCGGAGCGGGGCGAGCTCGGTCTTCGCTCGCCTCGCCACAGGTCGCACGACAGCCGCCGTCCACGATCAGCCCGGCGACGGGCAGGATCCACTTCGTCGCAGCGCCGCCCTCGCCGCCGGCGCTCGCTGGCGAGTCGATGTACACGTACAGCGACCGGCCCGGCACGATCCCGGCCGGGGTCACGAGCGCGGACGGCACGAGACCAGGATCGAGCCCGGCGGCACGACGGCATCGGCGAAGGCACTGGCCGTGGAAGCGGTTGCCGACTGGCGAGACCGGCGCGTGCCGACCGCACGCTGCGAGACCCCGCCGAGGTGCGCCGCGCTTCGGGAGTACGGTCGTTGTTTCTGTCGATGAAGCCCACAGCAGCGGTGGACGTTCCGCAGTCGAGACCACCTCGCAGTTGTAGCTATCGCGGCACACCGCTCGACCGTTCTAGAGACGGGGCCATCGCTCGATCTCGGCATCCATGCCGCCAACCCTGCAGCCGCTTGCCGAGTGCGCACCTCGTGCCTTCCAGCCCCCCCCTTGGAAGAACGATTCGAGCAATGCAGACGAATCGGTCACGTCTCCGGTGCGGAAGCACGATCACGAGGCCTGAGTCCGGCCGACCGCGGGGCGATGCGCGCGTACCCGCTACGCGACACGAGCGGACCCCGACGACCATGACCACGATGGAGCCGTCCTTGCCCGTGAATATCCCTCCGCGCACTGCCGCGATCGCACTCGGCACGGTGGCATTGTTTGCCTCGCGGGCCACCGTGGTCCCTCTGCGAGCCGTCGTCGATCGGCTCGATCTTGACCTCCCAACCGAGGCTCGCCTCGAGCACACGCGCGTGCGCCGGCACCATCGTGCGTATCGCCTCGAGCGCGCGCCCTTGCCCGCACACGGCGAACGCGTGACCGCCGTCGACGGTGTGCGCCTCGGCGACGGTGTCGGTGATCAGCGCGTCCATCTGCAGCAGGTGCTCGCGCAGCCCCGCGACATCGGCCTGCGACCAGTCGGTGTCCGGATAGGCCGCAAGCGCGACGACCGCGCCGAACAGCGCGGCGAACGCGCCTTGGCCGGGCTCGGTCAGCGGCGTGCCGGAGCCGGTCGGTCGACGTGCCCCGGGCACCGTGTCCGGCGCGCCCCGCTTGATCCGGGGTATCGGCACCGTGCTCCTGCGCCGCGGCGAAGGCGGCGGCGGCGAGCGCGTGCCGGTGCACCGGGCCCGCACGGGCGAGGGCCTCGCCGAGGGCTCGCTGTTCGCGTCACGCTACCACTGCGACGGAGTCGTGACGGACGGTACGCAGGTGGTCGGCTTCAATCGCGCCGCGGTGCTCGAACGCTTCGGGTCCGATCCGGAGTTTGCTCAGGCGATGGCTGCCGCGCTCGCACAGACGCCGCAGGCGACCTCACGCGCACTCGCCCGGCGCCAGGGCTCTTGAGAAGGTCGCACGCGGTCGCTTCGTCGTGCTCTTCGCGGCAGGCATGGGAGGTGGTCCTCCGAAGCCCGGTCAACGCGATCGGTAGCGCCGACGGGGCTTCCGGTCGCGATCCCTCGAGCGAGCCCGCCGGCGCGGTGCAGTGCGACGATCGCGCCGCCTACTTCGCGAGCATCCAGAAGCCCATCACGAGCATCACCAGGTTCTCGGTCAGCGACACGAACCCGAGCGGGACGTTGCTGTTGCCGCCGACGCACGCGCACTTGAGCTCGCGCTTGTCGATGTAGACCGCCTTGAACACCGACCAGGCCCCGACCGCGCCGATGAAGATCGCCACCGGGGAGGCGATCCAGATCAGGCTCCCGGAGACCATCAGGACCCCGGCGAGGAGCTCCCCGTACGGGTACACGTAGCCGTAGCGCACCCAGCGCCGGGCCAGGAGATCGTAGTTCAGGAACATCGTCGAGAAGCTCTCGATGTCCTGCAGCTTCTGGATCGCGAGCACGCTCATCGAGAACGCGGCGAACCACTCGACGGTGCGCACCGTGAAGAGCTCGCCGAACGCGAAGTGGCTGACCGCGAGTGCCAGCAGCGCGCAGACGCCGAAGATCGTGAGCACCGGACGGTAGCTCGTCTCGTCGGCGTCCTTGAGCTCCTCGCCGAAGTGCTCGCGCAGCGCGTCGTAGCCGCCGATCCGCTCTCCGTCGATGAACGTCTGGGGCGTGGTCTGCACGTCGTGCTCGGCCTTGAACGCGTCGACTTCCTCGCGCGAGCTCAGGTGCCGATCGTCTACGCGAAGGCCGCGCCTCTCCAGCAGATCCTTCGACTTCAGACCGTACGGACACAGGTGGTTCTCCATGACCATGCGATGCAACCGTGCGGTCTTCGCGCCGGACGCCGTCGTACCCGTGCCGGCGTCGTCGCTCCTGGAGGATGCATCACCGGCGCTCGTATCGGTGCGCTCGACAGTGGTCGTATTCACGAAACCCCCTTTCGTTCTTGATCATCGGGCGCCGCGCGTCGCCAACGTCCAACCGGACGAACGCGAGCGGGCAATGGCTCGACGATGAGGATTCCCGTAGGGGGAAGGTCAAGGAGCAGGCGCCGAAGATCCCGTTCTTTCACCACGAATGCAAGGAAGACCGCGTCCGCGGCGGGTCCGCGTCACGGCTCGCAGGGTGAACGCCCGGCCCGTGCGCTGGTGCTTCAGTCGCCAGACGCAGCGGCGCGTGCCGCACCGGCGGTCGGCGCGCCCGGGGCGCGTTCCTCCGGTGGCGGGTTCGGATCCGATGCGCCCTCGAACAGCGCGCGGGCACGCAGCCACGCCCGTTGCCCGACCTCGGCGCCCATGCGCCGCCCGGGCAGGTCGTCCACCGGGGGGTGGATGCCTCCCCAGATCCGCGACAGCGAGGTCTGGTCGGCAGCATCCCGGTAGGTCGCCCACTGGAGCGTGACGTCCACGCTCGGCCCGCGCTCGAAGACGAGGAAGTCGTCGGCGGGCGCGACGAACTCGGCGAGCCCGCCCGGAAAGAACGCGTCCCCGGTCAGCGCCTCGAGCACCTCGGCCGCGGCGCGCGAGAACGTGGAGTGCCCGGAGACGTAGCCCGCGAACGGCGGCGAGACGAAGCTCGGTCTCTGGTAGGGCCACCAGTTCTCGGCGAGGATCCAGTCGACGCCCGCGGTGTCCAGCACCGAGAACGTGGTCGCGTCCGGGCCGCGCCACGCGAGCAGCTTGATCTTGCCGACATGCTCGCCGTCCGCCCCGGCCAGCGAATCGTCCTGAGCGACCCGCTCGATGCGTCCTTCGACAAGCGGCAGCTCACCCCCGTCGAGCCCGGCCAGATGACGGATCGCGGAGACCGGGCGCGGATAGTCGTACGCCCCCTTGACGCTCCACGCCGCGATGGCGGCGTCGTGCATCGCGCCGCCGAGCGCGAGGTAGGCGAGGACATCGAAGGCGAGCGGATCGAGCGCCGCGCCGCGACCGCCCACTCGCCGCTCGAGCGCCGGGTGCGGTCCGACCTTCTCGTTGTAGATCCGGAACCAGTGCCCGGGCGGCGTCTCGCTGTCCGGACCATCGGCCCAGAACTCGGCGAGCACTCGCGTGTAGTCGCCCCGCGGCACGACGTTCGGCGCGTACGGCTCGCCGGTGGCCGGATTGACCGGATGGCCGAACGCCGGCATGCCGCCTTCGAGCGCATCGTAGGCATCGAGCTGGGCGAGCGGGTCCTCGATCCGATCGACGTGCGGGTAGACCGCGCCGATCGTGCCCGGCGAGATGTCGAGCGCGACGCCGTCGCCGGGGTCGAGGTGGGCCGACCACAGCGCGACGAGCGCGAAGTGGCGCGCGTAGGCCTCGCTCTCGCGCTCCCCCGTGCCGAGCCGCGGCGGGGGGCCCGGGTCGAGCCAGACCGGCAGCTCGATGCCGTCGCGCGCCACGTCGGAGTAAGCGTCCCGGCCCAGCGCGAACGGCTCGAGCCGGCCCCACTCGGCGCCGAGGAACTCGCTTGCGTCCGCCTCGTTGCCGGACTGGTCGACGAAGTTCTCGAACGCGAGCGGCTGCCAGCGGTTCGGGTCGAGGACGGTCGGGTTGCCCGCCCCCGTCGGGTCCAGTGGCGGGTTGACCGGCGCGTAGTCGAGGTTGACGTGGTTGCCCGCCTCGTTCGACGCATCCATCCGGCCGAGCGCGAGCGCGCAGGCGGCGGCGCGCGCGCCGATCTCGGCGCCCGGCCCGCCGTGTGGATTCCCGGCCCCGGCCGCCGCGTCGAGACCCTGGGCGGCCGCGACGCGGTCGAGCTCGTCCATGACGTCGTCCACGTTCGGCGACCTCCGGTAGCGCTCTCGCAGCAGATCCCGCGCGGCGAAACCGATCGCGGTGCGCCGCGCCGCCTCGGGATCGAACGCGACTCGCGCGCGCCCGCGCTCGGCGCGCGTCAATCGACACGCCTCGAGCGGGGCATCGGCACGCAGCCACAGCGGTGACGCCGCACCGTCGTACGCGGCCCAGGCGTCGTACATCGCGGCCGACAGGTGGTGCAGGTTTCGAGCGTGCACCGTCGGGCGTGCGAAATCGTTGCGGATCGCGAACAGTGCGGCGTCGACCCAGTCGTGGGCGACGGAGGTCGATGCCGCCGCCTCGTTCGCCACGGCACCGGCATGCACCGGCGTGGAGGCGGCCGGGACGGCCACCAGCGACCACACCAGCGCCGCGGCCGCCATACGTCTCGGTGTCGTGTCAGTCATGGGCGTGCGTGAACGGGAAGCCGGAGCGATGCGCACCGCAGTCCTTGCAAGATGCCTGAAGGGCCCGCCCGCTTCCGCATCGAACGGGCCCGTCCCGGCGAGCTTCCGGGACCGCGTGCGCAACGAGCGTCAGTGGCTCGAGAACACGGCCACGTCGCCGTTCTCCGTGAAACTGACGACGTCGTAGTCCTTGGGCTCGGTGCTGCCCATCCCCGGCGACATCATCGGCATGCCCGGAGCAGCGACGCCGATCACGTCGGGACGCTCGGCGAGCAGACGCTCGATGTCCGACACCGGCACGTGACCCTCCACGACGTAGCCGCCGACGGAGGCGGTGTGGCAGGACTTCAGCCGCGCATCCGTGAGCCCGAGCTCGGCCCGGATGGGGTCGACGTCGTCGACGTCATGCGCGACGACCTCGAAGCCCTCGGCCTCGAGGTAGTCCACCCAGCCCTGGCAGCAGCCGCACGTCGGAGTCTTCCAGACCTCCACCGAGGGACGCTCGGCGGCGGCGACCGGCTGCTCGTTGGCGTTCGCGGAATCACCCTGCCCCGCGGACGCGACCCAGGCCGTGCCGGTGGCGAGCGCCGCGACCGTCGCCAGCGCGAAGAGGGTGCCCGTCGTGTTGGTCGTGATCTTCATCATGTGGTGGAAGGTGTGGTGGATATCGGTGGATGTCGGCCGGCGGCCGTGCGCGTTCAGTGCTCCGATGCGCGAGGCTCGTCGAGGAACGCGTCGATCGAGCCCTTGCCGCCGCTCCCGAGCTCGTCGAGGATCGGGCACTCGGGTCGATCGTCGCCATCGCAGTCGGCCGCGAGGCGTCGCAGGACGCCGCGGATGGACTCGAGCTCGGCGAGCTTCCGATCGATCGCCTCGAGCTGATGTTCGACGACGCGCTTGGCCTCGCGGCTTGCCCGATGCTCGTCCGCGTACAACGACAGCAGCGCCCGGCAGTCCTCGACCGAGAACCCCAGGCCGCGGGCGCGCTGCACGAAACGCAGTCGGTGCACGTCGGCATCGGTGTATTTGCGGTAGCCGCTCGGCGCGCGCGCGGGCGAGACGAGTCCCACCTCGTCGTAGTAGCGCAGCGTCTTCGGCGCAAGCTTCGCGTGCCGGGCGGCCTCGCCGACGTTCACACCACCCTCCGGGCGCGCGGCGCCGCGGCGTTCGGGTCGGGACCGGACACGGCGGCGGGGAAGTCTGGCTGATGCATCGATCCGGGTCGGGCGGTACGCGTCGGGCTGGACCGTGAACATGGGGGTTACTGTCGCTGGAAGGTCAAGGGGCCTGCCCGCATCGATGTCGGGTCGTGTCGTGTCGTCTGATTCGAAGATGTGTCACATCGACCACTGTCGTCGCGCGGCGAGATCACGAGCGCCTGCCTCGAGCCGCCCCCTGCGGATTGAAAAAGGCGCCGACCTGGGTGCGGTCGTTCCGATGCGTCGACGAGGCGTCGGTACGCTGTTCGCCGTCGCAGCGGTCACCCACCGGCTGCGGTTCCCGATCCGAACACTGCCGAACGAAAACGGAGAGTTCGTCCATGACCGATGTCACGGCCCGCGACGGTACGCGCTTGCGCGTCAAGGTCTGGGGCGATGGCCGTCCCGTCGTGCTGCTCCACGGCTGGCCGCTGTCGGCCGACAGTTGGGACGACCAGGCGATGGCCATCGCCGACGCCGGCTACAAGGCCGTGACCTACGACCGGCGCGGCTTCGGTCGCTCCGACCAGCCGTGGACCGGCTACGACTACGACACGCTCACCGATGATCTCGCCGATGTCATGGCCGCCACCGGCGCCGACGAGCGCGCGACGCTCGTCGGCTTCTCGATGGGCGGCGGCGAGGTCGCGCGCTACATGAGCCGGCACGGCGGCAAGGGGGTCGCCCAGGCCGCGCTCGTCTCGTCCGTTGTGCCGTACCTGCTGCGCACCGACGACAACCCGCACGGCGTGCCCGAGGCGGAGTTCGGCGAGATGGCGGGCGGCATGCGAGACGACCGCGCGCGCTTCTTCGGCTGGTTCTTCGACGGCGTCTACGGCGTGGACGCGGTGAAGAAGCACGTCAGCCCCCACGTCCTCGAGTGGTCGCGCACGGTCGCCATGCAGGCGAGCTTGAAGGCGACGCTCGCGTGCGCCGAGGCTTTCGCGACGACGGACTTTCGTCCGGACCTGCCGCACTTCAAGGTGCCGACGCTCGTCATCCACGGCCTGGAGGACCGGACCGTGCCGATCGACGCGACCGGGCGCGCCGCGGCGCGGGGCATCGAGAACGCCACGCTGATCGAGTACGAGAACGCGCCGCACGCACTCTTCGACACGCACAAGCGGCGCCTGACCGATGATCTGCTGGCCTTTCTCGGCTCGCTCGATCGGGAGAACTAGAAAAACGCCTCGGACGAGAACGAGATCGGGCATGTCGTGCGTCTTGCCGTAGCCGTCGGTCACCGATGTTGCCGGGCCGGCGCCGATGAGGGTACCGCCCATCAGGTGTTGGTAGCCCAAGCCACCCGTCCACACCTCCTGTGCTCCTGCCGCGTCGAAGACGCGCTTGCCTTCCTCCAGCGTGTGCCGCCACAGCGCGAGCGTCTCGTCGGCGTAGGTGTGTTCGACCTCCGCTCGCGGCAGGCCGTTCTCGTCCCGCCGGTCATCCAGCCTGACCCGGTTCTCGCGGCGCGGCAACTCCTCGCACAGCGAGACCATCGTCCCGAAGTGCTGAGCCGCGCGGCGCATGAAGGCGTGCAACTCGTCGCCGAGAAGGTCGGTGCGACTGAAAACCCACGCGCAGAAGGGCGTCCGGGTTGATCGCCTGCGGGATTGCCCACTGGTACGAGCCGAACACGGGTTCAAGAGCGTCCTTGGTGTAGCCCTCGTGAGTGATGAGCTGACCCGCGCTCACGCCCATGTAGGACTGGGTCTCCGCTTCGAAGAGCCCGTAGATGCTGCCGGCGGGGTGCGACATGATGTACGCGCCGACCGGACCGCTCGAGTTCGGCAGCCCTTCCGGATGTGAGCCGCTTGTCGAGGCGAGGAGGAGGCGCGGCGTCTGATCTCACCCTGCGCGAAGACCTCGAGCGGCTTCATCGGGTAGGGCTCGCCGGGTAGAGGCCAGTCTTCGGCTTCGGCGTCGCCCGAGAGATCGATCTCCTGTTGCACGCGGTCGTAGAAGGGCCGCAGATGGTCGTACGCGAGGGGCCCGTCCTGCGTGCGTCCGTAGCGGCTTCGCACCTTGCGGCCGACCGGCCTGATGGACTCCATCGCCACGTCGCCTTGCCAGGGATCGTGGTGTCTCGCGACTGGCGGGCCTTGCTTTCCTGGCGCAACGTGCAGAGGCCTCGTTCAACAGGCTCACTACCGGGACGGCCCGAGCATTCGGATTCTCTGCAGGACTGAACCCGCGCCCGATGACCGTGCACGGGGGGCACGGACACCGGGCGGCAGGACCCCGGCCGCGCATCCGTGCGCGGTCGGCGATCGCCGTGCCGACGGGCAGCCCCCGATTGCCGAACGGCCGCGGCTCGTTCAGTCGGTCCGCTTGAGTTCCGCGTAGTCGCCGCGCAGCCGGGCGGTCACGGTGACGGGCTGGCCATCGCGGTTGCGCCAGAACCAGCCGTGGTTGCCGGCGAACGCGGCCGTGATGCTGCCCTCGTCCGACGACTGGCCGCGTCCCTGCTCGTAGCTGATCGACTGGCCGCTTCCGTCGCCGTGTAGGTCGTAGTTCACCACACCGCCGTCGGCCTCCCAGGCGTAGTCGGCGGTCGCGCCCTCCTCCATGACGAGCTTCCACTCGATGCCCTCGCCGGGCTCGAGCGTGAAGCTGATCTCGTCTGCCCAGGTGTCCGGCTCCTGGGCGTGCGCGGTGCCGACGAACAGCCCGAGCACGTCGTTCAGCAGGCTCGACTGCCCGTCCGCGCCCGGGACCGTCATTCGCCGGTCCTTCTCCGCCTCCTCGGCGAGCTGGCTCTTGATCATGCCCATCTCGGTGAGACCGATCAGGCGTCCTGCGCCGGTCGGATCGAGACCGTGCTCGGCCGGCATCACGACGGTCACGAGGATGGCCGCCGCGGCGCCGGCGGCGATGACGGTGGACTTCACGAGCTGCTTCGAGGACGGCAGCTCGTCGGCCTGGGGCTTGTAGGCGTTGTACATGTGCGACTCCGAAGTGGGGTTCATGCGTAGAGGGCGAAGCCCGTGAGCTGGTGGCCCACGAGCAGGAAGCCGAGCGACATCATCACCACGTTGGCGGTGTAGGCGTGGCGCCAGAAGCTCGCCCGCTTGCGCCACCAGCCCATGGCGATGAGGATGACGGCGAGTGCCGCCATCTGTCCGAGCTCGACGCCGACGTTGAATGCCAAGAGGTTCGGCAACAGCCCGTCCGGGGCGATGTCGTAGTCGAGGATCTTCGTGGCCAGGCCGAGGCCGTGGAAGAAGCCGAAGATCAGCGTCGCGGCCTTCGTGTTCGGCTGCACACCGAACCAGCGCCGGTAGGCACCGAGGTTGTCGAGCGCCTTGTAGACGACCGACAGCCCGATGATGGCGTCGATGAGGTACGCGTCGACGTCCCAGCCGAAGTAGACGCCGGCGAGCATCGTGGTCGAATGCCCGATGGCGAAGAGGCTGACGTAGAGGGCGAGATGGTTCATCCGATAGAGGAAGAACACGATGCCCAGCAGGAACAGGATGTGGTCGTATCCGGTCACCATGTGCTTGGCGCCGAGATACATGAAGGGGATGAGCTTCACCCCCCAGATCTCCTGGATGTAGCCCGCGTCGCCTTCGGTGACGGCGTGCGCGAGGACGGGGCCGGTACCGGCAAGTAACAGCACGGGCACGAGTAGGGACAGGAGAAACGCTCGGCGCACGCCGCCGTCTCTCCAGCCCCGAAGGACTGTAGTCATGGATCGAACTCCGCTTGGGTGTGGGGGTGATCGGGCATGCCGCGCGGCGAGCGCGCGGGCAAGATCGATCACGCGCGCGGAGGGCGCTCGATCCGGAAGACCTGCTGCGGGGGCCCGTCCCGGAGCGTCGGCAGACGCCAGGCGTCCCGATAGCCCTCGAACGGCTGCGGCGCCCGCGCGAGCGCGAGACCCGCCGGGCTGTGGTCGTGATCGGCGGCGTCGTGAGCGTGGCCGTGCATGGCCCAGTAGACATCGACGTCGGGATCGTGCGCGTGGCCGTGCTCGGCCACCGCCTCCACGCGCTCCTGCGCCGTCTCCACGGCCTTCGGAGCGTGCTCCGTCCCGGGCACGACGGACCACAAGCCGATCGCCAGGACAAGGATTCCGGCGAGCGCGCGGCAGGCGATGGTCCGAAGGGGCTTCACCGGTTCCTGCTGGTTCGCTCGCTGTCTTTCGGCATGCCCCGCACGGTGCGGTTTCTGGAAGCCTTCGCAGGTGCGGCCCGAGTCTAGGTGGAAGATCCGCACCGGACAACTCGTGCCGATCATCATCGGATTTCTCGATGTCCAGCACGATCGCGCAAGCCGCGGAACAGGCACGGACGTACCCGAAGCCGACGGATTGCCCGATCCCCCCAGGGGGGATACTCTTGAAGCATGACAGACCCTCATGTGCACGCGACCCACCCCGCGCTCGTCAAGCGGCTCAAGCGTGCCGGAGGGCACTTGCGCCACGTCGTCGAGATGATCGAGTCCGGGCGGCCGTGCACCGAGATCGCGACGCAGCTGCAGGCGGTCGAGCGCGCCGTCACCGCCGCCAAGCGCACGCTCATCCACGACCACATCGATCACTGCCTGGAAGGTGACGGCGCGGCCAATCTCGCCGAGCTGCGATCGTTGGCGAAGCTGCTCTGAAGCAGGCCTGCCGCGTGGTGAAATTGCCCGCCGACGGCACCTACCGCTGCCTCTTCCTCGCGCAGGTCGTCGCCCTCGTCGGCACGGGTCTGGCCACTGTCGCGCTGGGGCTGCTCGCGTTCGATCTGGCGGGCGAGCGAGCCGGCAGCGTGCTCGGCACGGCCCTCGCGATCAAGATGCTCGCCTACGTCGGAGTCGCGCCCGTGGCGGCGGCCGTGGCCGAGCGACTGCCGCGCAGGACGATGCTCGTCGCGCTCGATCTCGTGCGCGGCGCGGTGGCGGCCTGCCTGCCGTTCGTCACCGACATCTGGCAGATCTACGTCCTGATCTTCGTGCTGCAGGCGGCGTGCGCGGCGTTCACCCCGGCGTTCCAGGCGACGATCCCCGACGTCCTGACCGACGAGCGCGAGTACACGCAGGCGCTGTCGCTCTCGCGGCTCGCCTACGATCTCGAGAGCCTGGTCAGTCCGCTACTCGCGGCCGCGCTGCTGAGCGTGATCGGCTACAACGATCTCTTCGCCGGCACCGCACTCGGATTCCTGGTCTCGGCGGCGCTGGTGATGTCGACCCGGCTGCCCCAGCGCGCGGCGACGGCCGGTGCGCGGTTCGGCGAGCGCGTCTCGCGCGGTATCCGCATCTACCTCGCCACGCCGCGCCTGCGCGGGCTCATGGCGGTCAATGTCGTCGTCGCGAGCGCCGGGGCGCTCGTCATCGTGAACACGGTGGTGCTCGTGCAGGGCGTCCACGGGCTCGGGCAGCGCGACACGGCGCTGGCGCTGGCGGCGTTCGGCGCGGGCTCGATGACGGTCGCGCTGCTGCTGCCGAGCCTGCTCGACAGGGAGGCGGACCGGAGTGCGATGCTGGCAGGGTCGGTCGTCCTCGCGGTGGGCGCCGGGCTGGCCGCGATCGTGCCGAGCTTCGGCTGGCTGCTGCCGCTGTGGTTCGCACTCGGCACGGGCTACTCGCTCGCCCAGACGCCCTCGGGCAGGTTGCTGCGCCGCTCGTCGGGGACATCGGACCGTCTCGCCCTGTTCGCGGCGCAGTTCGCGCTGTCGCACGCGGGCTGGCTCGTGACGTACCCGCTCGCGGGCTGGGCGGGCGCGACGTACGGCGTACCCGCCAGCGCCGTCGCGCTGGCAAGTCTCGGCGGCGTGGCCGTGATCGTCGCTGTACGGGTCTGGCCATCGGGCGACCCCACCGTCGTCGAGCATCGGCACGACCACCTGCCCGCCGATCATCCGCACTGGCGCGAGGGCGAGCGCCACGGGCGCGGCCGGCATGCGCACGCCTACCACATCGACGCCCTGCATCGCGCATGGCCACACGCCCGCCGAGCCGACGGTACCTGACGGCCCGGACCGTATCTCGGGCGCTGACCCTGGAGCACCGACCGGCCAACCGATCACCGTCGACGCGCCGTCGCGACGAGGGTCGCGAGGGCCGCGACGAACACCGGCCAATTCCCGGCCCATGCGTACCACGTCGTGCCGGTGCGGGGCACCACGCGCACGTCGAGAACGCCGCTCTCGTCCTGCGGGATGCGCCCCTCAACCGTGCCATCGAACGCGATCGACGACGACACCCCGGTGTTCGTCACCCGGATCAAAGGCCGTGCGAGCTCACGCGCGCGCATCCGCGCCTTCTGCTCGTGCTGGTGCGGGGCCGAGCTGTCGCCGAACCACGCGTCGTTCGACACGTTCACGAGTACGCCCGCCTCGGGTACCAGCGCGCGCATCTCCTCGCCGAACACGTCCTCGTAGCAGATCGACACGCCGATCGACTCGCCCCCAATCTCGAGCGGTACGTGCGGGCCCGTCCCACGCGCGAGATCCGAGCCCGGCAGGGTGATGAAGTCGCCGACGAGCGCCTCGACGACGCCGCGCATCGGCAGGTACTCGCCGAACGGCACGAGGTGGCGCTTGCGGTAGGTCTGGCGCTCACCGGTCAGTTGTCGCACTGCGTTCCAGGCCGAGCCGTCCGCGCGCTCGAAGCCGCCCGCCAGCAGCTCGACCCCCTGCGCCTCGAACCCCGCGACCGCCGGAGCCAGCGTCCGCTCGACGCGCGCGAACGAGGTCGGGATCGCGGTCTCGGGCCACACCACGAGATCGGTGTCGTCGGGCAGGCGCTCGCGGCTGAGCCGGACGTACTCGCTCAGCGAGCCGTCCAGAAGCTCGGGCCGGAACTTGATCTCCTGGCGGATGTTCGCCTGCACGAGCCGCACCCCCAGCGGTGCACGCCCGGCGGGCTCGGAGAAGGATAGCGCCGGCGCGGCGAGCGTCACGGCCGCGACGAGCGCGATCGAGGCACCGGCCGCCGCCTGCGAGCGGCGCGCCGTCGGCGACGCGAGCGGCAGCAGCGAGGCCGCCACGCCCGCTAACAGGAAGCCGATACCGTAGACGCCGACCACCGGCGCGAGCGCGCCCATCGGTCCGTCCGTCTGCGAGTAGCCGACGACGATCCACGGGAAGCCGCCAAGGAACTTGCCGCGCGCGAGCTCGCTGAGCGACCACGTGGCAGCGAACACCCACGCGTCCGAGGCGCGGTGCCGACGTGTCGTGCCGGTCGTCGGGGACGGACCTGTGTTCGGGCCGCGCAGACGCGCCCATGCCCACGCGGCGCCCGCTGGGAAGCACGCCACGACGGCGATCAGCAGCGCGGTCAACAGGCTCGCGAACGCTTCGGTCGCACCGCCGAACAGGTTCAGGCTGTGGTAGACCCAGTTGACACCGAACCCGAAGTAGCCGAGGCCGAACGCGAAGCCCGTGAGCGCCGCCCGACGCGGCGATGCGTTCTGCAGCAGCACGTAGAGGGTCAGCAACGCGGCGGGTGCGAGCGGCCACAGCTCCCACGGCGCGAACGCCAGCGGCAGCACGCCCCCCGCACCAAGCGACAGCGCCAGCCCGATCGACCGGGGCGTCTGTCGCGCCTGTGCCATTCCGGGCGTGCCGTGCCCGGACAAGGGCGCTGCCGACCGCCTCACGCGGCGCGCGGGGTCGAGCCCGCACTCGCAAGCCATCGCCTCGTTGGGGTCCGGCCCACGCGGCTATCCGATCCGACCGAGCACGGGGAAGCTGTTCAGCAGCCACCACGCCAGCCGCGAGAGCTGACCGGTCATGACCGCGATGCCCATGACCACCATCAGCACCCCCGCCGCGCGGTAGAGCAGCCGTCCAGTGCGTCCGATGCCTCTGATCCGCCGCGCGATCGCGTCGGTGAACAGCGCGGTGAGCAGGAACGGCACGCCAAGCCCCGCCGAGTACACCGCGAGCAGCCCCACGGCGTCGGCGGTACCCGCCGAGCTCGCCCCGACGGTCAGGATCGCGCCGCCGACGAGCCCGAGCTCCGCGCGCCGGGCGAGCAGCAGCTGCCCGAGGGTGCCGACGCCGGCGCCGAGCAGCACGAACACCGTCGAGAACCCGAGCACGAAGCACAGCGAGAGCCCGACGGCGGACAACCGCTCGGACAGCGCGGCCCGGTGCCCCGCCGGCCGGGCCGTCTGTCCGGCGATGAACGAGACGTAGCCCGGCACCAGCGGCAGCACGCAGGGCGAGAGAAAGGAGATCGCGCCGGCGAGGAAGGCGGCCAGGATCCCGATCCCGGCGATGTCGAAGGACACGTCAGAGCCCCTCGAGTAACGCGACCATCTCGGGCGAGTCCCACACCGCCGGACCGGTCAGCCGGCCGATCTCCCGGCCCTCGGCATCGATCAGCAGCGTCGTCGGCAGCCCCACCGCGTCGAGCGCGTCGAGCGCCATCGCGCTCGGGTCGACATACACGCCCAGCCGCCGCACGCCGGTGCGCTCGTAGAAGGCGCGCACGGGATCCACTCCGTTCCGGTCGACGGACAGCGCCACGACCTCGAAGCCCGGCCCGCCGAGCGTCGCCTGCAGCGTGTCGAGCATCGGCATCTCCTCCACGCACGGCGGGCACCAGGTCGCCCACAGGTTCAGCAGCACGGTGCGGCCTAGGAAATCGGACAGCGCGACGGCGTTCAGCTCGCCCCCGACGAAGCTCAGGTCGGGCAGCTCGCGAGGGGACTCGTGCAGCGTCATCGTCGCCGGGCGGCTCGTGCCGTCGTCCGACGGGCGAGCGGCCAGATAGCCCGCGGCAAGCGCCAGGACCGCCACCAGGGCAACGAGCGCCTTCATCGGGCGGCCTCGTCCGCGACAGCCGGGCCGTCGACGGTCCCGCTCCCGGCGAGCCCCGGCGTCGTCGCGCGCCCGGCGCCCGCTTCCTGCAGCTCCGCCACCAGCGGCAGGATCGTCTCGGCGAGCACCGCCGGCGAGAGCGGGCCGACGTGCTTGTACGCGATCCGCCCGACGGCATCGACGACGAAGGTCTCCGGCACGCCGTAGACGCCCCAGTCGATGCCGACGCTACCGTCGACGTCCGCGCCGGTGCGCGCGTAGGGATCACCGAGCTCGGCGAGCCACGCCTCGGCCTGCCCGGGCTCGTCCTTGTAGTTGATCCCGTGGATCGGGACGACGTCCCGGCGCGCGAGCTCGGTGAACAGCGGGTGCTCGTCCCGGCACGGCACGCACCAGGAGGCGAACACGTTCACGATCGAGACCTCGCCGACGAGATCCTCGCTCGAGAGCCCGACCGTGCGACCTTGAACCGGCGGCAGGGCGAACTCGGGCACGGGCTTGCCGATCAGAGGGGAGGGCAGATCGTCGCTCTGGTACTTCAACGACCAGTAGAACAGGCCGAACAACAGTGCGGTAATCGCGAGCGGCGCCAGAAAACCGAGCGTGCGCAACGTGGCGGCACCGCCTTGGCGATGGCGGCGTCCACGGCCGTCATCCAAGCGATCAGCCCGCGCTGCGACGTTGCCCGGAATCACAGCGGGCGCTGTTCCGCGGAGACCGACGCCGGCGCCGTGAGCCTCTGCAACGCGCCCAGGCTCGTTGCCCAAGGGCGCCATTCGGGTCCTGGCGATGCGCCGCGTGCGAAAGTCGCGCTCGCTGGAAGCGTCCGGCAGCGGCGGGGGCGGACCGATCCTGACGGGGCGAATCATCGGGCGGAATCTTCGGGATGGGTGTCTTCGCCCTCCTCGTGCGCGTCGCGCAGGATCTCGACACCGCCCTTGACGGCAATGGCCGCCACGGCAATGCCGACGACGAGATCGGGCCAGTTCGCGCCGAGCCAGAGCACGAGCCCGCCCCCGACGACGATGCCGGCGTTGGCGACGAAGTCGTTCGCGCTGAACGTGCCCGCGGCGCGGATGTTCACGTCGGGGTTCTCGATGCGCCGGATCAGCCACAGGCACACGACGTTCACGACGGCGGCGACGACGGCCATGACGATCATCGTCGTGCCGAGCGGATCCGAGCCCTCGACGAAGCGACGGCCCGCGTCGACGACGACCCCGATCGCGAAGCCGATCAGCATGAAGCCCGACGTGCGCGCCGCACCCCGCTTCCACGCCGCGGAGCGACCCATCGCGACCAAGCTCAGCGCGTACACGAACGCGTCGGAGACGTTGTCCAGACCGTTCGCGATCAGCGAGCTGGAGTCGGCGGCAAGGCCGGTGGCGAAGAAGCCGACGGCGAGGGCGGCGTTCAACACAAGCACGATCCAGAGCGCCTTTCTCTATCCAAGACGGATGTCGATGCTCACGATCGCAGGCGACCCTTCCTCAATCGAGGATCGGACCCTCGTGCCATGCGCCCGCACCGAGTCCGTCCGCGAAGACGTCGGGAACGTGCGCAAGGCTGTCGGACGAACCCGAGAACGGTTCGCAAACCGACCGCCGGGGCGACGGTCATGGAGCCACCGTCTCGGCGGCGCGGGCGGCGGGCGTTCCGGGTGCGCGGGTCGTGGCCACAGCGATCGGATGGCAGCTGGATCGCTCGAGCGCCGTGGCCCTCTCCCGGCAGCGTCTCGAGATCGCCATCCGGAACGCACACAGAAGCCACACGAGCCGATGAGCCACGATGGATCGACGATCCGGGCGCCGGGCAGCGGATCGGACCTTGCGCCGATGGGTGCGCGGCCGATGGCGTCGCGCGCGATGCCGAACGATCGCTAAATTTGATTCGAGCACCCACCACGCGCGAATCGCTACTGACCGGACATCGGTCGCATCTGCCCCGTCATGCGATCTACCTCCATCCGCTGAACGAGCGAATCCTCCCGCTTGACGATGCCGGCGACGATCGTGCTCTCGTCCTGTTCCTCGACCGTGCCAGCCTTGACGTTCGGATTGCCTTGCCGAGAACGCCGACCTTCGACGATCTGCTTCACTTCTTCGCTCAAAAGCGCCGTGGAACGCAACCATTGATGCTGGTCGTCACCTGAAGATTTGCCACCGGGGCCCATCATCCCGCGGTCGCGACTCCAACCCATCATCCCCGAGCCCATCATCCCCGAACCTATCGAGGCAGAGCCCCGGTGCCAACTCATCCCCTGCTCGCGATGACGGCCATCGCGGGGACACATGGCGCCGGAACCCATTCTCCGATCCATGGAGAGACCCTGATCGCCTGACTGTTGTGCCACGGCAAGGGTCGACGCCGCGAGGACCAGCGCCGCCACGACGCCCACTATTAGCCTTCTCATGTCTACAGACCTCTTCAGTCGGGACGAGCCCTCAATCGTCACGCTCATGCGACCTGTCGCCGCACGGGCCTTCGCTCGGTTACCCCATCGCCCTTGCGGAAGCGCACCAGGTGCGCTACTATCTACAGTCACTATAGATCAAGTTCTCGCGAGATGCACGCGCGTCCAACAACGATCGGCCACCTCTCGCGCGAGACCGGGTGCAGCGCGTCCACCATCCGCTACTACGAGCAGCAGGGACTGATGCCGGCACCGATGCGTTCGGCCGGGGAGACACGTCTCTACGGACCGGCGGACAAGTCGCGTCTGGAGTTCATCCGGAACTGCACCGAGCTTGGTTTCTCGCAGACGGCAATCCGAGAGCTTCTCGGGCTCGCCGATCAACCCGAGGCGTCCTGCACCGCAGTGATCCGGATCGCGCAGGCGCATCTCGACGAGGTCGATCGACGGCTCGCGCGCCTGTCGAGTCTCCAGCTGGAGCTGCAGCGCATGGTTGACGGCTGCCGCGGAGGGCGAGTGGCCGATTGCCGAATCATCGAGGGACTATCGGTGCATCCGTCGCTCGCGGACCGCGACGAGGACGGGGCGGTATGAGCAGCAGGGTTCGCCGATTAAGGAGGACTCGTGCCCTCGATCGTGCGACCAGCACGGAGTGCCGGTGCTGCGCCTCGATGCCCCCTCGACCGATTCCGGCCGAACACCGTCATCGTGGGCGCGGCGTTCCGTGAGGAAAGCGCCGGGCCCGTGGGGCACGGAAGGCACCGAGAGGAAAGACGGGCACGAGCGAACGGCCGATCAGGCGTCGCGAGATGATGCCGACGACACTTGAACCGGAGGGCGTTCTCTCCGGGAACCGATCCACCGACAATTCCCGCAAAAGCACCACGAGCATGACCAGCGCTCAGAGCACGACAGCGACGGCGGACGTCGCGTCCTTTCGCTACCGCGTCTCCGGCATGGACTGCGCGAAGGATGCGGCCCAGATCGAGCGGGCCGCGCAGTCCGTCGGCGTCGCGCCGGAGGCCGTGAGGGTGTCGGCGGCCACCCACATCATGACCCTGACCGCGTCCGAAGCGCGCCTGCCGGAGATCGAACGACCCGTGGAGACGACGGGCTACGGGTTCGACCGCATCGCGAGCGACGAGGCTGCACGGCAGGGAGCGGCTCATCAGGACCCGGCCTACCGACGCGCGCTCTGGATCGTGGTCGTCCTGAACGTCGGCTACGGGCTCGTCGAGATGGTCGGCGGCTTCCTGGCCGGGTCCCAGGCCGTCAAGGCGGACGCGCTCGACTTCATCGGCGATGGCGCGATCACCTTTCTCGGTCTTCTGGCCATCGGCTGGAGCCTCGCCTGGCGAGCACGATCCGCGCTGATCCAGGGCATCTTTCTCGGCATCCTCGGCCTCGGTGTTCTCGGAACGACGATCTGGCGCGTCTTCGCGCAGGTGACCCCGGATGCGGGTCTCATGGGATTGTTCGGGTTCATCGCTCTCGTGGTGAACCTGCTTGCGGTCCTGCTCCTGCTTCGGTTCCGCAAGGGGGATGCGAACATGCGCGCCGTCTGGTTGTTCTCGCGCAACGATGCCATCGGCAACGCAGCGGTCGTCATCGCCGCCGGTCTCGTGGCATGGCTGGGCAGTGCGTGGCCCGACCTGATCGTCGCCTTCGGGATTGCCGGCCTGTTCCTGCACGCGTCCTGGTCGATCATCCGCGATGCGCGGGCCGATCTGAACGCGGTCCCCTGAACGGCCGCGCCGTTTCTTGACCACATCACTCGTCGACAATGACACGAACTACTCGACACAGCCCCTCCCGCGGCCCTGCCTCCCCCGACGTGTGGGGCGTGTACGAACCGACCAGCGGCTCCGTGCAATACGTGCTCGCCTGCCCGGCAACGCGCAAGGCTGCGCTCATCGACATCGTGCAGGATTTCGATCCCGCCTCGGCCCGCACCTCGACGGAGAGCGCCGAGCACGTGCTCGAGCTCGTCGCGAACGAGGGGCTCGAGATCGAGTGGATTCTCGATACCCACCCCCACGCCGATCATCTCATGGCCGCCGCCTTCCTCAAGGAGCGGACCGGTGCACCGATGGCGATCGGGGAGAAGGTGCAGGAGATCGCCGGTCTCTGGCGGGATCTCTACCACGACCCCGACGCGTTCGATCCGAAGCGCGACTTCGATCACCTGTTCGCCGACGGCGAGCGCTTCACCGTCGGCGAGATCGAGGTCCGTGCGATGCTCTCGCCCGGTCACACGCTTGGCTCGATCAGCTACGTCGCCGGCGACGTTGCCTTCGTGCACGACACGCTGATGTACCCCGACAGCGGCAGCGCCCGAGCGGACTTTCCGGGCGGCTCCTCGGCGGAGCTCTGGGACAGCATCCAGGCCATCCTGGCGCTGCCGGCGGACACCCGGCTGTTCATCGGGCACGACTATGGCGGCGAGGAGCGCGAGGAGCCGGCGTGGGAGGCGACAGTCGCCGAGCACCTCGAGCGCAACATCCATGTGAAGGCGGGGACCTCTCGCGAGACGTTCATCGCGCGCCGCAACGACCGCGACGCGACTCTCGCGTTGCCCGATCGGATGCTCGCCGCGCTGCAGATCAACCTCCTCGGGGGCCGTCTGCCATCGGCGGAGTCGGACGGGCATCACTACCTGAAGGTTCCGCTGAACCGACTCGGAGGATAACGCCCCCCCGACGTGAGCGTGCGACGTGATCCGAACCGGTTTTTCGGCCATCGCATGGAACATACCGACCCCGAGCATCGGCGTTCAGTGACGCGCTGGCCTGGCATCTTCCTCTTCATTCCTTCACGGCAATCGTACGGAGCATTTCATGAGTTTGAGAATCAACGACACCGCCCCCGACTTCACCGCGCAGACGACAACGGGGGAGATCAGCTTCCATGACTGGATCGGCGACAGCTGGGCGGTGCTGTTCAGTCATCCCAAGGACTTCACACCAGTCTGCACGACCGAACTCGGCGCGGTTGCTCACCTGATGCCCGAGTTCGAGAAGCGCAACGTCAAGGTGATCGGCCTGTCGGTTGACCCCGTCGATAACCACGCGCAGTGGGCCACCGACATCGAGGAGACGCAAGGCGCGGCCGTGGGCTTTCCGATGATCGGCGACACCGATCTCGCCGTCGGTAAGGCCTACGACATGTTCCCCGCCGACGAGTCGGGCACGTCCGAGGGGCGCACCGCGATGACCAACGCGACGGTGCGCTCGGTCTACATCATCGGGCCGGACAAGAGGATCAAGCTGATCATGACCTACCCCATGACGACGGGCCGGAACTTCGACGAGATCCTGCGCGTCATCGACTCGATGCAGATGACCGCCGAGCACAAGGTGGCCACCCCCGCCAACTGGCAGGACGGCGACGAGGTCATCGTCGTGCCGGCGGTGTCGGATGCGGACGCTGAGGCGCAGCACCCCGGCGGCGTCAGGATGGTCAAGCCGTACCTGCGCTACGTCGCGCAGCCGAAGTCAAGCTAAAGCATCCCGTAGTTCATCCGCGCCGGTAGCCGGCGTTCGTCGAACGGAGCTCGCCGAGCTCCTCGCGAGCTTATGCACAGGTAGAGCCGAGA
Source organism: uncultured Gammaproteobacteria bacterium (assembly GCA_963833195.1). Lineage (GTDB taxonomy): Bacteria > Pseudomonadota > Gammaproteobacteria > Granulosicoccales > Granulosicoccaceae > Granulosicoccus. Next base: position 76,948 of record CAWHXF010000024.1, read on the forward strand.
GGCACGATCCCCTGGCGAGCTGCGTCCCGCGTATCACGGTGGAGAGGTCCGAACCTTCCCTCACGAAGTGAGAATGCCTCTCGAAGCTCTGCGTACGCACCTTTACGCACCACGTCCGGATTCCGACGCGGCTTCCCCCTTGATCGGCCACAACCACACTCAGATGCCAGACCTCGCTGGAGTCGACCGGCTCGCCGCTTGTCCGGGTCTGGGGTGGCGACCGGTTTCCGATCGAGGCATCGCCGATGCCGGCAACCTCCGCCGCATCGCCCTCGAGCCGAGTCGATGAGCTTTCCGGCCTTCGGCTCCCACCTTGTTCGCTACGGCATCGCGCCCCTCGTTGTCCTGCTCGATCAGCTGACGAAGGTATGGGTCGACGCCACACTCGCACTGTACGAGCGCATCCCAATTACCTCGTTCTTCAATATCACCAAGGCCTACAACTCCGGGGCCGCGTTCAGCTTCCTGGCTCAGGCCGGCGGCTGGCAGCGATGGTTCCTGACTGCCGTCAGCACCGTCGTCAGCGTTGTGCTGGTCGTCTGGTTGTGGCGAACGCCGGCGCGCCAACGCTGGTTGAGCCTCGCCATCGCGCTCGTGCTCGGAGGCGCGCTAGGCAATCTGATCGATCGGGTATTGCACGGACACGTGGTCGATTCCATACAGATCTACTGGCGCGAGTGGCACTTCCCCACGTTCAACGTTGCCGACATCGCGATTACCTGCGGGACCGTGATCCTGATTGCCGTGACCCTGTTCGAACAGACCGAGCAGACCACGTCGACTCGGTAAGCAGGCGCTTCATCGTCGGCCTCGAGGTACATGGAGCGGCCGAACTTGTCCCCCTCGAACGAACGGAACCGAAGACCGTCGTTGCGAGCGTTGAGGACGACGCCGAGTCCGTACCGACTCGGCAGGTACGGATCGAACGGGCGAGCATGGCCGAATTGATCCCGGAGAACGCGAACCGGAGGCGGCGATGCCGATCGTGACTACGGCATCCATCCAGCAGACATCCAGCAGATAGCGTGCAGCAGGACGACGGGGTTCCCGCGTGAGAGGTGCAGAAAGTGCCGTTAAGGAAGACTCGGTGAATCAGTAGCTTGCGAGCGAGGCGCGTGGGTTTTTCCTTGTCTCTCAGTGGGTTGCTGTTTCCCACGTGCCTGCAGCGCCACCGGCCCCGCGAAGGGGCTGTCGGCCGACGTCCCGCGTGGGGTCTCCTTCTCGGGTTCGTGTCCCGAAGAGGCCCCACCCAATGCGCTCCCTCCCGTCCTGGCAGGTTCCCTTCCTCGGCCTGAAGCGCTTCCCACGCGCCCTGACGCGCTTCGAGATCGACACCTTCTTCACCTTCGCCGACGCCGAGCTCGCCGCGATCCACTCGCGCCGGGTCGACGCGCTGCGCCTCGCCACGGGTGTGCACCTCGGCTTCCTCCGCATGACCGGCACGACCCTCGACGCGCTCGATCGGATCCCGGCCTTCGTGCTCGCGCGCGTCGCCACCGAGCTCGACCTGCCGTCGGTCGACATCGCCACCGTCCGCTCGCTCTACCGTCGTCGGCGACGCACGCTCTTCGAGCACCAGCGCTGGGCGATGGCCACGCTCGGTATCGAGCCCTTCACCGACCATCGTGCCCGGGCGCTCGTCCGTGCGTTCTCGCCGCCCGTCGTGCTGACGGCGGGCGCGCCGGCCGTCGCCATTGAACTGATGCGCTGGCTCCATACCCGCGGCATCCTCATCCCCGGCGCGCGCCGCGTGCGCTCGCTCGCCACGCACGTGCGGCGTCGGGCCAAGGAAGCACTCGCGACGACGGTCGTCTTGGAGATCGGTGAGCCTGCCCGGCAGGACTGGGCGGCGCGCCTGTTCGCCACGCGCCCCGAGACGACGGCCACCTACCTGCAGTGGCTCGCGACGCCGCCGGCGCAGCGTTCACCGATCGCGCTCACTGCCGCGATCGAGAAGCGACGATTCCTTCTGGAGCTCGGGGTACCGACCCACCCGCTTTCCGACGTGCCGCTGGCCACCCTCGTCGATCTCGCCGGTCGATGTCGCGCGCGCCGGCCCTCCGCCGTCGCCCGTCTGCCCGAGCCGGGCCGCACGATCGAGCTCGCCTGCTTCCTTCGCCACGCGTGGCTCAAGATCAACGACACGGTGCTCGCCCTCGCCGACGCGCTGACCACCGATCTTCGGCGTGAGGCTCACGAGGCCGCACTCCGGTCCGCGGCCGACGACGTGGCGAGCCTTCGATCGATGATCGGCCGCGTGCGAGCGGCTGCTGAGGACGAGGATCGGACGGACCAAAACGTGCGCGCGTTCATCCTGGCCGAGATCCCCGCACAGATCATGATCGACGGGACGCGCGCCTACCGCCAGCGCGAAGCGTTGATCGGCGATATCGGTCGCGTGCGCCAGCGGCTCGCGGCGATGACGACCCCACGTCTGGTCGCCACGCCCCGGTCCGCGGTCGGGGTGCTGCTCGAGCATCGGGCTCGGCAGCGCACCGGGTACGGTCGAGTTCGGTACGACCAGCCGTTGCCGCCAGACGTGATCGCAGCGATGTCGAGGCGGTGGCGCGCGCATCTCGCCGGGCGCGACACGTCCGGCTCACACGCCGTGTTCGACGCGGCGCTGCTCGTCACGCTGCAACGGGCGCTGCGCAACGGTTCGGTGTGGGCGCCGGAAAGCCTTCGGCACGTCGAGCGCGACGCGATGATGATCGAGCGGGGTGCGTGGCGCTCACAGCGCGCCGCGCGCTATCGCGAGCTCGGCCTCCCGCTCGGGTGCGACGGGTATCTGCGTCAGCGCCTCGATCTGCTCGAGAGCGCGCTCGGGGGCGTCGCGCTCGCCGCCGAGCGCAGGGCGGTACGGATCGACGAGCGCGGCATCGTGCTCGAGCCGTTCGCCGCCGAGCGGACCGATCGGCTGTTCGAGCGCGCGCGGAACCGATTGGTCAGCACCGCCGACGCCGTGCAGCTGTCCGCGATCATCGTCGAGATCGATCGGACCGTCCGGTTCAGCTGGCAGCTGCTGCAGCGGGCGCCCCGGAACCCGCGCGAGCTGCTCGCCCTCTACGGGGCGCTCTCGCTCCTCGAGCACCACGGCGTGCTGCGCGCGGCGAACGACACCGTGGTCGCGCTGATGTACCGACAGCCAATCACGCGGCACTGGGGTACCGGCACGGCGGCTTCCTCCGACGGAATGAGCCTCGATGTGTCCCGCCGGCTCTGGAACGCCCGCACCGACCCGAAGCGACGCCGCTACGGGATGGGGCAGTACCAGCACGTGCTCGATCGCTGGGGGATCGTCTACCACCAGCCGCTGGTGCTCGGCACGCGTCAGGCGGAAGCGGCGATCGAGGGTGCGGTCCGCCAGCGCGTCGCACCCGCGATCGACCGGGTCGCGGTCGACACGCACGGCTACACCGACTTCGCGATGGGGCTCGCGCGGCTGCTCGGGTTCGACCTCTGCCCCCGGTTGAAGGGGCTGCGCGACCGGCGGCTGCACGTGCTGGTCGGCTTCGCGGTACCGGAGGCGATCGCCTCGATCACGCGCGCGGACGTGGTGCCGTCGGCGATCGAGTCCGAGTGGGACACCCTCGTGCGGCTGGCCGCCTCGATCCGGGCCGGCACGACGAGCGCGACCGCCGTGCTCAAGCGTCTGTGCTCGGTCTCGCGCGGCGACCCGCTCTACCGCGCCGGCACGATGCTCGGACGGCTCGAGCGCAGCCTGCTGCTCTGCGACTTGGTGACGAACCCCGACTTCCGACGCACCCTGCACCCGGATCTCTCCCACGACGGGGAGGCGGTGCACTCGCTGCAGCGGGCGATCCACCGCGGCACGCTCGGCCCCCGGCGGGGCCGGCGCGGCGAGGAGATGGCGGCGATCTCCGGGTCGCTGACGCTGCTGACGAACCTGGTGATGACATGGAACACGCTGTGGCTGCAGCGCTGTCACGAGGAGGCGCTGGCCGGACGAGGACCGGCGTCGGTCGAGCACGTGGTGCAGATGGCCCCGATCCACCACCGGCACATCAACTTCAACGGGGAGCTGCGCTTCGAACTCGCCGAGGCCGGCACGCGGCCGTTCGCCGAACTGGGCACGTCCCACGGGTGAAGGACAGGTCCGTCAGAGTATCGAACAGCAACTTGTTGACGAGCAAGGAAAAGAGCCGGAGTTGCGCTCGCAAGCCGTTGATCCGCGGCACGTTCCTTAACAGCACTTTCTGCAGCCCTCACGCGGGAACCCCGTCTACGCCACGGCGTACGTGTTCGGCAGAACCACCCAGCGCACCCAGGACCAGTGGAGCGTGCTGCTGCACGACAACCATCCGGGGTACATCCCCTGGGACGAGTTCGAGGAACACCAGCGCATGCGCGCCGAGAACGCCGATATGCGGAAGCGCACCTCGCGCAAGTCCGGACGAGGTGGCCGAGCCCTGCTCACGGGGATCGTCCGGTGCGGACGCTGCGGCCGGATGATGCGCGTGGTCTACGGCTCGCGCTCCGGGACCGCGCACCGCTATCTGTGCCGCACCACGAGCGACCAGGGTGACGGACAGCAGTGCATCGGGATCGGCGGGGTTCGCATCGACCGGGCCGTTTCGCGACACCTGATGGAGGCCGTCGCGCCGCACGCGCTCGAAGCGTTGTAGGCGGCGAAGGTCAGCTCCCACTCGGCAGTGGTACGTGAGGGATCTCTAGGGGTCGACGTGACGGCGGGCGGACGTCGTGGAGGAGTCTCCACGATCACCGTCCCGGTGACCAAAATCAACCTGTGCAGGGTGAATCGCTTACTGTGCTGCGTGTTCGAGCGGCTGCCGCGCACGGCGCGGGCCGACGTCGTGAGCCTCGCGCCGTGAGAGATGTCGGCGTAGTCAAGACGTCGTTCGCGTGACGTGCTTACGAGCTTCTTCCACTCGATGAAGATCGATGAGGTCCACGGCGAGACGATCAATACAAGGACGCCCCTTCAGATTATGACGTTCGACTACATCGAGCTCGATTACAATCAGATCCGCTTGCACAGCACGCCCGGCTACGTCAGCCCAGGCCAGTTCGAGCAGGCAGCCGTACGCAAACGCGCTGTTCGCCGTTGCTGGGCGAGGGAAGACGGGAAACGGTCTCCGATGCCTTGCGCAGTATGAATCGCCGGTTGCTTGAATCGGGTCGGGCATGGTCCGGCCAGGGGGCCGCGTGCCGCGGGCCGGGCCGCCCGCGTGCGTACGTCCGCGCGCGTGCTCGGGACGGGGCCCGATGGCGTTCGTGTGAACCGGGTAGCGACCGCGCCCGGATGGGCCTCCGACCTGCGACGCGCATCAATAGTCGTCGGGTTCGAAGACCGTAAGGTCGTTCCCGCTCCAGTGCGCGATCCAGACCGTGCCCGGGAAGGGCCCATCATCCCCGAGCGCCGTGACGTCCAACGGCGCCTGCGTGAAGTTGTCCGACAGCACGGACTTCGACGTGACGGACTGCCCGTTCGGACCGAGTTCGAGGCGCCACAGCTTCTTGTTGAAGCCGACGGTGAGCAGGTCCCCCTGCATGCCGCCCGCGAAGTTCGAGGCCGTGTACTCGGTGATCCCGTTCACCGACACGCCCATGGTCGTGAGCGCGCCGTCCTGACCGGGAATGCGGAACTCGCACTCGACGGGGTTGGCCGCGCCCTCGATCGGGCTCTGCGGATTCGAGTCGTTGAACGTGTTGTCCTTGTTGCCGCGCACGGGGTTCGGGTGACCCGCGTAGTAGCCGTCGGTGAGCCGGTGCACGCTGTCGGGGTACGTGGAGCCGCCGAACTGCTTGTAGCTGTTGCCGCAGCCCGGTGCCGGCACGTCGCCCCACGGCGCGTTGGAGCCGTTGTTGATGGTGTAGAACTCGCCGGCCTGCGTGTACACGACGTCGTAGGCGTTCCTGAGCCCCGAGGCGAAGATCTGCACCGGCCCGCCCTGCACGAGCTTCGCCTGGTTCTTGCCGTCGTTGCCGCCGAACGGATCGTTCGCATCGTTCACGCCCGGGCGGTCCTCGTCGTCCAGGGTGGGCAGGTCGTAGGGCAACGCACCGAGGCCACCGAGGTCGATCTTCAGCAGCGCCGCCGACAGCGCGTACTCGGACGTGCCACCGAAGTTCTGGGACGGCCGTCCCTGGTTGGTGTGGCCACCGTTGAGCAGGTAGACCGTGTTGCCAAGCTTCACGAGCCCGTTGGGCGCGTGGTTCTCCTCCGAGCGTGGCAGCCCTCGCACGAGATCCTCTTTCTGCCAACCGCCGTTCGTCTTCGTCAGCCTGTGCAGGATGCCGCTGTTGGTGTCGAGGTTCAGGTCGCCGCCGTTGCCGGCACCGCCGATGCGCGGGTCGCTGGAGGCGGCGTAGATGACCGGCGCGGCGGCGGTGCCCTCGACATACAGCCCGGTCATCTGGCGCTGGCCGAGCCCATTGTTGGGGCTGCCGTCGTCATCGTGGTTCTGCACGTTCTTTATCGACGTGATGGTCTCGAGCTTCGTCGCCTGATAGTTGTTCTTGCCGTTGCGCACGACGTCGAACACATGAATCAGGCCGCTCACCTCGCCGAGATACAGCTTGTCGTCCGGTCCGAACTGCAGGGTGGTCCCCACGTTGACGGAGTAGTTCATCAGCACCGTGCTCTGCCCGAACACCGGCTCGATGTTGCCCGGCGGAATAACGTCGCCCTGCAGCACGATGTCGAGCGTGAAGTTGTTGCCGTCGTGCACCACCTGCAGCGTGGCGCTCTTCGCGCCCTCCGCCGCGGCACCGAAGACGATCGGCACTTCCAGCGACTCGCCGGGCTGCAGGGACGCGGGCGTGAAGTCGACGGCGAACGCGTCCGGGTTGTCGCCCCCGAGCAGGGCCTGCGTGACGTTCACGGCGGGCGCATCGGAGGAGCCGGTGTTGGTCAGCACCAGCGTCTGCGTCTGCTGCGTGCCGGTGACGGCTTGGCCGAACCCGAGGGTCGAGCTCCCGGCCTCGAGCTCCGCGACCAGCGGAAAGCGGGACTCGCCGTCCACCAGCACGACATAGGGCACCGAGGCGTCGGCGATGTCGAAGCGCAGCGTCGCGGACTTCTCGCCCGGCACGCGCGGGGTGAAGGTGAGCGTGACGTTCAGGCTATCGCCCGCGCGCAGCGTCGCCGGGCCCGTGAAGTCCACCGCGTACTCGTCGGCGCTCTTGCCCGCGAACGAAACGCCCTCGATCACCACCGGGTCGTCGCCGTTCTGCCCCGCGTGCTCGAGCGCGACCGGAACCGTGGTCGAATCGCCGATCTCGACCAGGCCCGTCTGCACGCGCGTCGGGGTCGTGGCGAGGTTGCCGGTCCGGCGCAGTGTGCCCTGCGCCGAGATGGGCACCGAGATGGTGCCGGCGCTCTGTACGGGGATCGGGTCGGGCTCGCCGTCCACCTCGTCCTGCGCGAGCACCACTCCCGGCAGGGTGAGCGACACGAGGGAGGCCGCGAGCAGTGCATTGCCGCACCAGACGAGGGACTTGTCGAGCATGGGCGTTGGAGAATCCGGTCGAGGGTCAGTGCCACGCGGGTTGCGCGCGCGTGTTCGGTTCGCTCCAAGCAAATCCCGGTCCCTCTAGCCAAGCGGGAAAGGGCGATTGGTTGCCTAGCCTGCGAGGCAAAGGCGCCGATCGCATGGACTCGTGCCACTCAGTCCACGGTAGGCGTCACTCGAACGACGTCTTGACTACGCCAGCATCTCCCACCGTGCAAGGCTCGCGACCTCAGCCCGCGCCGTGCGCGGCAGCCGCTTGAACAGTCAGCACAGGTAGCTGTACGGCTCGCGCCCGTTCGCCTTCGCCGTCTCGATCAGGCTGTACGGGGTCGCACTCGCCGTCGCACCGCGCTGGCTGTCACTGAACAGCCACGCCTTTTCGCCCGATCACGAACGGGCGGATCGCGTTGTCGTCGATCGGCCATGCCCCGTCACTGACGTAGCGTTCGAGCTCCGCCCAGTAGTCGAGCGCGTAGGCCACTGCTCGGCCGAGCACGCCCTTCGGAGATGTCTTTCCGATTGCCTCCTCGAGCCAGCTGCGCAGCTGCCCAAGCACCGGCACGCTGCGCTCCTGACGCAGTTCGTGACGCGCGGCGTCGTCGAGCCCGGCCGCCGCACGCGCCACCGCGTAGAGCTTGCCGATCAGCGAGATCGCCACGTCCGCCCTGCCGCTCTTGCCGGTCGGCTGCGCCTTCTTCGCCTCGACGAATTTCCTGCGCGCGTGCGCCCAGCAGCACAGGTGCGTGAACGCGCCCGCGCGGGCAACGCTTCGATACGCCTCGTAGCCGTCGTTCACCAGCGCGCCGGTGAAGCCCTCGAGCAGCGCCCGGGCCGCGGCCGCCGAGCGGCTCGGCTCGTCGTGGAAGAGCACGATCGGCTTGGCGGGCGGGCCGCCTCGACGCACCCACATGAACGACTGGCTCTGCGCGGTGCGTCCGGGCTCCTTCAGGACCTGCACCCGGGTCTCGTCGACATGGGGTACCGAGCTTCGAACCAGGTGCTCGGACAACGCACGGATCAGCGGCTCGATCGCGGCCGCGGTGTGGAGGACCGTGGCGTTGAGCGCCTGGCGCGGGATCTCGATGCCGTGCCGCGCGAGCACGGTGGCGACCCGATAGATCGGCAGCCCGTCGGCGTACTCATCGTTCCCGTCACGGTGAGTCATCCCGCGAAGCACAAGGATCGCCACTGGTAGCGCCGGCGATGCTCGCGACCGCGGCCCTTTGAACGGGTCCGTCGGCGCAGGACGACGCGACGGTCAAGCGGCCTACTTCGCGAGCATCCAGAATCCCATCGCGAGCATCACGAGGTTCTCGGTCAGTGACACGAACCCGAGCGGCACGCGGCTGTTGCCGCCCACACACGCGCACTTGAGCTCGCGCTTGTCGATGTAGACCGCCTTGAACACCGACCACGCCCCGATCGCGCCGATGAAGATCGCCACAGGCGATGCGATCCAGATCAGGCTGCCGGAGACCATCAGGACCCCGGCGAGGAGCTCCCCGTACGGGTAGACGTAGCCGTAGCGAACCCACCGCTTCGCCAGCAGGTCGTAGTTCAGGAACATCGTCGAGAAGCTCTCGATGTCCTGCGGCTTCTGGATCGCGAGCACGGACATCGAGAACGCGGCGAACCACTCGATGGTCCGGGTCGTGAAGAGATCACCGAAGGCGAAGTGGCTGACCGCGAGCGCCAACAGCGCGCAGACGCCGAAAATCGCGAGCACCGGACGATAGCTCGTCTCGTCGGCGCCCTTTACCTCGTCGCCGAAGTGCTCGCGCAACGCATCGTAGCCCCCGATTCGCTCGCCGTCGATGAACGTCTGCGGCGTGGTCTCGACATCGTGCTCGGCCCTGAACGCGTCGACCTCCTCGCGAGAGGTCAGGTGACGGTCGTCGATGCGGAAGCCGCGCCGCTCGAGCAGGTCCTTCGATTTTAGCCCGTACGGACACAGGTGCTTTTCCATGACCATGCGGTGCAGCCGAGCGGTCTTCACACCGGATGCCGTGGCATCCGTGCCGGCGGCGTCGGTCCTGGCGGACGCGTTTCCGGCGCTCGTGTCGGTACGCTCGACGGTGGTGATGTTCATCATGGCTTCCTCTGGGTCCTGATCATCGGAACGCCGCGCACCGCCATCCGACCGGACGGCCACGTGCGGGCGATCGCTCGACGATGGAGATTCCAGCAGGGGGAAGGTCAAGGGGCCGACAATGCCACCCCGGTTGTTTCACAGCGAGCGAAACGAGGAACAACGTCCGCGGCGTGTCCTCGTCGCGACTCGCACGACGAACGGCCGGCGGGTCCGATGCTTCATCAGTCGCCCGACGCGGCGGCCTCGACCGCAACCAAGGTCGGCTTCCGCGAAACCCGCTCCGCCGACGGCGGGTTCGGATGTGGAGCTCCTTCGAATAGCGCACGGGCGCGCCCCCACGCCCGCTGCCCGGCCTCGGTGCCCATGCGCCGGCCCGGCAGGTCGTCCACCGCCGGGTGGATGCCGCCCCAGATCCGCGACAGGGACGTCCGGTCGGCCGCGTCCCGGTAGGTCGCCCACTGAAGCCGCACGTCGACGCTCGGCCCGCGCTCGAACACCAGGAACTCCTCGGCCGGAGCAACGAACTCGGCGAGTCCACCGGGGAAGAACGCATCCCCGGTGAGCGCCTCGAGCACCTCGGCCGCGGCGCGCGAGAACGTCGAGTGGCCAGACACGTAGCCTGCGACCGGCGGCGAGACGAAGCTCGGTCGCTGGTACGGCCACCAGCGCTCGGCAAGGACCCAGTCGACGCTCGCGGTGTCGAGCACGGGGAACATGATCGCGTCCGGGCCGCGCCAGGCGAAGAGCGTGATCTTGCCGACATGCTCGGCGTCGTCACCCGCCAACGGATCGTCCGGACCGACCCGCTCGATGCGCCCGTTGACAAGGGGTAGTCCGCCGCCGGCCCCGTCGGCGGCGTCGAGCCCCGCCAGGTGGCGAATCGCCGCGACCGGACGCAGGTAGTCGTACGCGCCTACAACGCTCCACGCCGCGATCGCTGCGTCGTGCATCGCACCGCCGAGTGCGAGGTAGGCGAGCACGTCGAAGACGAGCGGGTCGAGCGCCTCGCCGCGACCGCCCACCCGCCGCTCGAGCGCCGGGTGCGGTCCCACCTTCTCGTTGTAGATCCGGAACCAGGGTCCGGGCGGCGTCTCGCTGTCCGGCCCATCGGCCCAGGACTCGGCGAGCACGCGCGTGTAGTCGCCCCTCGGCACGACGTTCGGTGCGTACGGCTCGCCGGTGGCGGGGTTGGACCGGATGGCCGAGCGCCGGGCGAGATGTCGAGCGTGACGCTGTCGACGGGGTCGAGGTGCGCCGACCACAGCGCCACGAGCGCGAAGTGGCGCGTGTAGGCTTCGCTCTCGCGCTCCCCTGCGCCTAGCCGCGGTGGGGGAACCGGGTCGAGCCAGACCGGCTGCTCGATGCCGTCGCGCACCACGTCGGAGTACGCGTCCCGACCCAGCGCGAACGGCGCGAGCCGGCCCCACTCGGCGCCGAGAAACTCGCTCGCGTCGGCCTCGTTGCCGGACTGGTCGACGAAGTTGTCGAACGCGAGCGGCTGCCAGCGGTTCGGGTCGGCGACGTCCGGATTGCCCGGCCCGGTCGGGACGAGCGGCAGGTTGACCGGCGCGTAGTCGAGGTGGACGTGGTTGCCCACCTCGTTGGACGCATCCGCTCGTTCGATCGCGAGCGCGCAGGCGGCGGAGCGGGCGCCGATATCCGGGCTTTCGCCCTCCTCCCGTTCCAGAGCGCCGAGTCCCTGTTCAGCCGCGGCGCGGTCGAATTCGTCCATCACCTCGTCGATGTTCGGTAGCGCTCGCGCAGAAAGTCCCGGGCGGCGCGGCCGATCGGGACGCATCGCGCGGCCTCGGTATCCAGCCCCGAACGCGCGCTCTCGCGCTCGGCGTTCGTCAGCCGGCACGCCTGGAGCTCTGCGTACGGGTGCAGCCAGATCGGGGACGCCGCACCGTCGTGGACTGACCACGCGTCGTACATGGCCGCCGAGAGGTGGTACAGGTTTCGCGCGTGCACGGTCGGGCGCGCGAAGTCGTTGCGGATCGCGAACAGCGCGGCGTCCATCCAGTCGCGCGCGACGGACGTCGACGCCACCGCGTCATCCGCCGCGACGCCCGGACGCGCCTGCGCCGAGGCAGCGGGGGGGCGAGCAGCGACAGCGTCAGCGCCGCGGCTCCGATGCGTCCCGGTGTCGTGTCTGTCATGGCGCCGGTAGAGGCAAGTGGGCGGGGCGGTACTCGCCATCGTCAAGACGGTCGTGCTCGTCCAAGGGGGCTACGGGCTCGGGCAGCGCGACACGGCGCTGGCACTGGCGGCGTTCGGTGCGGGCTCGATGACGATTGCGCTCCTGCTGCCGAGCCTGCTCGACAGGGTGGCGGAGTATCCGTTCACGGCGCTGCGCCTCGCTGATGGCCCGGTTGTGAGCACCATCACACTCTGATCGGAGGTACGCTCCAGCTGCCCCCTGCGGCGCATCCTTGCACCGCGCGCCTTCGTTCTGCCCGATGCCGCTCACCGCGCCCAACCTCCCCGATCCGCGGAACCTCGACGATGCGCGCGAGATCATCGCCGCCGCGCGCGAGATGATCGGACAGCTCGTCGAGAACGCGGCCCGGCAGCAGCAACGCATCGAGGACCTCGAGTCGCAGGTCCAGGAGCTGCGCACGAAGGCCGGCACCAACTCGGGCAACTCCTCGAAGTCGCCCTCGTCGGACTCCGCCGCGCAGCGCGCGGCCAAGCGCGCGAAGGACGCGGCCCGGAAGAAGGGCAAGGGCTCGGGCAAGTCCCAGGGCGCCCAGCCCGGTCACGACAAGCACGAGCGCGCGGCCGTGCCGCCGGAGGCGCTTGACGCCTCTCACGACTACCTGCCGAACGCCACGTGCGGGTACGCGTTCACGGCGCTGCACCTGACGCGCAGCGCTCTCACTCGTCGGCACGGGTCGGCGTCGCGGCGTAGCCGCGACCGGCGATCACGCCGCCGGCAGGCAGCGTCCGCCGAGCGGCAGCAGCGTCGTCACCCGCCCCGACTCCATCTGCTCGGTGCAGATCCGGCGCAGGTAGCCGTGCACCCCGATCCCGAGTCGCTCGGCCGTGCCCACCACGGTGAGGATCATCGGACGGAACTGGTTGCCCCGGTGCGACTGCACCGCGTACGACAACTTTCGCCAGATGACGTACGGGCGGATCGCCCGCTCGGCGAGGTTGTTGTCCAGCGGGATCGCAGGGTCCGCAAGGTGGGTCCACAGCATCGGCTCGCGCTCGAGCAGCCGCGCGCATTGGGCCCGGGTCCGGCACTCGTCGCCCTTGAGTCGTGCCCCGCGCTCGAGCGCGGCGTGCACCCGGCGCCGCACGCGCTCCGAGCGCTTCTTCCAGACCCTGTCGTCGATCGATCCATCGATCAGCCGATGCCGGATCCGGTACAGGATCCGGGTCAGCAGCTCGAGCTCCCGACCGATCTCGCCGGCTCGGCCCGTGCGCTCGCCGATCGCCACGAAGTGGCGCAGCAGGTGCGCCCAGCACAGCTGGCGCCGGTGGGCAGGCAGGTGGTTGTAGCCGGCGTAGTCGTCGGTGACGACGATGCCTGCGACGTCCGCCAGCAGCACATCGGCGGCCAGCATGCCGCGCGAAGGGTGGGTCATGAAGTACACCGCGCGCGCGGTCGCGAGCGCCCACAGCCAGTACATGTGGGGGCCTCGGAAGTGTCTGGTTTCGTCGGCGTGCACGACGCCCTCGGCGCGCACGTGGCGGCCGACGTCGAGATAGGGGCGCACGAGCGCGGCATTGGCGCGACCTTGCGCCTCCGAGATCGCGCCGATCGAGAACCGCAGCCCCCACTGATCGATCAGCAACGCCTGGATCTTTCGCGTCGAGAGGTGGTAGCGACCCGACAGCAGTGCGATGTAGGCGATCAGCCCCGGGCCCATCTGCCCCGAGGGCACGCTCGCGGGTGTCTGCGCCGCGTGGCGCTTGCCACAACCTTCGCACACGCCCGAGTACAGGCAATGCTCGACGACGCTTGCACGGATCTCGGGCAGGTCGAACACCTGGTGGCGGCAGCGCGGCTCGGCATCGATGACGACATTCCCGCCACAGCCGCACGTGGCGTTCGGCAGGTAGTCGTGAGAGGCGTCAAGCGCCTCCGGCGGCACGGCCGCGCGCTCGTGCTTGTCGTGACCGGGCTGGGCGCCCTGGGACTTGCCCGAGCCCTTGCCCTTCTTCCGGGCCGCGTCCTTCGCGCGCTTGGCCGCGCGCTGCGCGGCGGAGTCCGACGAGGGCGACTTCGAGGAGTTGCCCGAGTTGGTGCCGGCCTTCGTGCGCAGCTCCTGGACCTGCGACTCGAGGTCCTCGATGCGTTGCTGCTGCCGGGCCGCGTTCTCGACGAGCTGTCCGATCATCTCGCGCGCGGCGGCGATGATCTCGCGCGCATCGTCGAGGTTCCGCGGATCGGGGAGGTTGGGCGCGGTGAGCGGCATCGGGCAGAACGAAGGCGCGCGGTGCAAGGATGCGCCGCAGGGGGCAGCTGGAGCGTACCTCCGATCAGAGTGTGATGGTGCTCACAACCGGGCCATCAGCGAGGCGCAGCGCCGTGAACGGATACGGTGGCGGACCGGAGCGTGATGCTGGCCGGCTCGATCCTCCTCGCGGTAGGCGCCGCGCTGGCTGCCATCGTGCCGGGCTTCGGCTGGTTGCTGCCGCTGTGGTTCGCGCTCGGCGCGGGCTACTCGCTCGCACAAACGCCTTCGGGCAGGTTGTTGCGCCGCTCGTCGGGGACGTCGGACCGTCCCGCGCTGTTCGCAGCGCAGTTCACTCTGTCGCACGCGGGCTGGCTCGTGACGTATCCGCTCGCGGGCTGTGTGGGCGCGGTCCATGGCCTGGCCGCGAGTGCCTTTGCGCTCGCGCTCCTCGGCGGTATGACCATCCTCGTCGCCGTGCGGGTCTGGCCCGCAGACGATCCCACTGTCGTTGAGCACCGGCACGACGACTTGCCAGCCGATCACCCGCACTGGCGCGAGGGCGATCGCCGCGGGCGTGGCTGGCATGAGCACGCGTACCACATCGACGCCCAGCACCGCGCATGGCCGCCCGGTCCAATGATTTGTTGCCCTCGCACCGCCACACGCCACGAGTGAACGCTGCCCCCCCGAACGCTTCCAGTGCGACAGGAGGGGACGGGTCGGAGCTTCCGACGCCGGGGTCCGTCCCCCGGCGACGCCTCAATACCAGGACCGGATGCCGAGGACGAGGCGCGTGTCGTCCGCCTCGCCGCCTGCGGCTTCGACGATGTCGCTCGTGTCCCCCAGGGCCGAGGCCCACTCGATGCCGATGTAGGGCGCGAGCTCCCGCTTGATCTCGTAGCGCAGCCTGGCGCCGACACTGCCTTCGGTGAACCCCGCACGAAGGCCCTGCTCGTCGATGTCCTGCGCCGCCGCCTCGATCTCGAACCGGGGTTGCAGGATCAATCGCTGGGTCAGGCGCAGCTCGTATTCGGCCTCGACGCGCGCGGTGACGTCACCTTCCAGCGACAGGAAGAACGCGCCGTCGACCTCGAACCAGTAGGGCGCAAGTCCCTGCATTCCGAGCACGGCATAGGTCTCGTCCGACGGCTCGAATCGCTGGCGAACGCCCGCCTGCAGATCGAAATAGGGGCTGATCGCTCGGGAGTAGAGGAGCTGAACCTCCGGTTCCTCGAACGCGTCCTCGGCGAAATCGTACTCGCCCTCGGACTTGACCCACACCTTGTTGACGTCGCCGCCGTAGTAGGCCTGGAAGTCCCAGGCCCCTAGACCGTCGTCACCCGCATCCACCCATTCGAGCCGGTCGAACATGAGCAGACCGAACGACGTCTCGCCGTTCTCCTCCTGGAAACGTCCGCGAGCGTCGGCCATCGCGTCCGCCCCGTAGACGTCATCGGCCGCGCTCCAGGGCGGATCCTCCGGTCCCTCCTGCGCCGCCGCCGACGTGAACCCGAATCCCGTCAGCACGATCGCGACGGCCAGTGCGATGCCACGGCTCATTGCCCGTCTTCCATGCCGGGCATGCCGGGCATGCCCCGCATCCCGGACATCCCCGTCGGCTCGGTCGCCGACGCTCCCCGTCCCATGCCCTCGTGATCCATGCCCCGCATGGGATCGACCGGCGTCTCGGCGGGCTGCGTCGCGACCGGCGCACCCGTACCGATGTCGCCGAGCGGCGGACGTTGCTCGAGCGGCAGCACGGTGACAACCTGCATCATGCCGGCGTGCATGTGGTAGAGCAGGTGGCAGTGAAATGCCCAGTCGCCGAGCTCGGGCGGAGTGATGTCGACCGACAGCTTCTCGCCGGGCTTGGTCAGGATGGTGTGCAGGCCCGGCAAGTAGCGCTGACCGTCCTCGTCGCCCTCGTAGCCGGGAATGACGAGGTCGAAGAACATGCCGTGCAGGTGAATCGGGTGGGGCATCATGGTGTCGTTGACGAGGGTCAGGCGCACCCGCTCGCCCTGATAGAACTTGATGCTCTCCTTCACGTTCGAGAACTTCACGCCGTCGAACGCCCACATGTAGCGCTCCATGTTCGAGGTGAGATGGATCTCCACCTCGCGCTCCGGCGCACGCAGGTCCGTGTTCGGGCGCAGACTGCGCAGCTGCGCGTAGGTCAGCGTGCGGTGCGGTACGCGTTCCAGCCCGACGCCCGGCTCGTCCAGACGGCTGACCGGATTCATCGCTGTCGTCGCGACGCCTGGGCCGTTCGGGTGACGGTGCTCGGCCATCGGCATGGCGTCGGTGTCGCCCTGCCCCATGCTCATGCCGCCCATCGCCATCCCGCCCGAGGCGGTTCCGTGGTCCATCCCCGTCATTGTCTCGGTCTCGGGGTAAGTGAGGGCATGACCCTGTCCTTCCATGCCCGCCTTGCCCGGCGTCATCCCTGACATGTCCATGCCGTTCATGTCGCCCATGCCTGACATGCCCATGTCCTTCATGGTCAGCAGAGGGCGAGGTCGAAGCGGCGGGGCCTCGGCCGTTTCGCCCGCGCGAGGAGTGAGTGTGGCAAGTGCCTGGTCGGAACCGTCGATCGCCGCGGCCACGAAGCGATAGGCACGATTCCGCGGCTCGACGATCACGTCGTAGGTTTCCGCCGCGCCGATCTGGAACTCGTCCGTCGTCACGGGACGCACATCCAGACCGTGCACGTTGACGACGGTCATCGGGAGCTCAGGTATCCGGACGTTGAAGATCGACATGGCGGAGGCGTTGATGATGCGCAGCCGCACCCGCTCGCCCGGCGTGAACAGGCCCGTCCAGTCGTCCTTCGGGCCGTGGCCGTTGACCAGGTAGGTGTACTGCGCGCCGGTCACGTCCGCGATGTCCGTCGGAGCCATGCGCATCCTGCCCCACATGGCGCGGTTCCCGACGGCCGCGCCGAGCCCGTCCTCGCGCGCATCGGCCACCAGGTCGCCGACCGTGCGCTTCTGGAAGTTCAGCGTGTCGCCCATCTTCTTGAGCTCGGCGAACAGCCGCTCCGGATCCTCGAACGTCCAGTCGGAGAGCACCATCACGTATTCGCGGTCATAGGGCGCGGCTTCCTCGCCCGCGGGGTCGATGACCATGGGACCGTAGAGCCCGAGCTGCTCCTGGAAGGCGCTGTGCGAGTGGTACCAGTAGGTTCCCGCCTGCACGAGCGGAAAGCGGTACTCGAAGGTGGAGCGCGGCGCGATGCCCGGGAAGCTGACGCCGGGCACACCGTCCATGTCGAAGGGGACGAGCAGTCCGTGCCAGTGGATCGACGCCCACTCGTCGAGGGTGTTCTGCACTCGCAGCGTGACGTTCTGGCCTTCCTTCAACCGCACGAGGGGTGCGGGCAGACTCGAGTCGATCGTGACACCCATCGCCGCGCGTCCGTCGATGCGAACCGGCGTCCGCGCGATGCGGAAATCGTAGGTGGTCCGCGTGACCGAGCTGAGCCCCGTGTTGCCGGCGCGAGAATCGCGCGCCCATGCGGGCAGGAATGCCGAAGTGGCCAGAGTGCCGGCGGCGTAGCCGAGGAAGGTGCGTCTGGTCTGCATGGAGTTCTCGGGGAAGGGGTTCGGATGCGTGGCCGAAAACTGTTCCGGCCGCGCGCGGCTCGGCCACGGGCAGGGTGGCTGCGGCGGACGGCGACGGACAATCGCGGCGAGAGTACGGGTCCGACCCCCGCGTGCGGCTCGAGCTCACGATGGAGGCACTGGCTCCGCACGCCTCGCGGCACCGGTCCGTCGGCTCGTCGGCTCGTCGCACGATCGCGCGGCGTAGGTCGGAGGCTCCGCGTCCCCGCACGCCGCACAGTATCGGCGTCGGTTCTGTCGGCTCGCGCACCATGCAATTACTTTTCGCTGACGGTTTCGCTCGGAGCGTCGACGAATCAAGGAACGCGGCCGACCGGGGCCTCACTTGTCATCTGCGCGTCAGCGTTCTGAAAGCTTCGCTTGGTAAAAGTGAGACACGGTCAAGCGACGACGGTTGGATAACCGTGTGTGCAAGCCCGTCGGCGACGCCGGCCCTTGCGTGCGGGGCCGTGTCGGCGCTCCGTTAAATGAAGCGGCCGATTGGCCAGGCACGCAATGCCGTACCGGCGGGCGCGTCGTCCGCTCACCCCACTTTCTCACTACAAGGGAGTCGGATTGATATGCGGAAAGCCTCTATCGTCATTGCCGGTGCGACCGGCGCCGTGTTGATCGGATCGCAGGCGCGAGCGGAAGTCACGCTCTACGGCCTGGCCGCCGTGGTGGTCACGAGTCAGAATACCCGTAACGTCAGCGACGATGATGACGACGACATAGATTCGGATGTCCTGATCACCACGAACCCCGGCCCCCAGCTCAATTCCGGTGGCGCGGCAACGAGCCGCTTCGGAATCAGGGGGACCGAGGACCTACCCAACGGGATAGTGGCTAGCTTCAGATTCGAGGGCGCCATCGGACTGGATGAAGGAGTCTTCGAAGGTTTTGACAGAAACGCTTGGGCAGGCTTGGGCAGCGAGACCTACGGCACCCTCAGGGGCGGGTTGCAATGGACCCCCTATGACGACGCCTACGACGCCATCGACGCCCAGGAGTACGCCAGTTGGTCGGCCCAGTTCGTGGCGATCAACAACACGAAAGGGCTGGGAAACATCGGCAGTCACGGGGATACGTTCAGCCGCTCCAACGCGCTCACGTACAACTCTCCAAACCTGGCCGGATTCAACGCCACCCTCATGTACGCAGTGGGTGAGGATCGCTCGGAAGATACCTCGGGCAGCAGTGATTACCAAGGCGCTCGGCTTTACTATCTCAACGGCCCACTCGGCGTCCAGTTCGCGGCCGAGCGTCAGGAACTGGTGGATTCCGGCAACCTGACCATCGACGCCTACTTGGTCGGGGGGACCTTCGATTTCGGGTTCGCGAAGTTCTTCGGAGGCTATCAGGCCGCGGACGGGCCCCTCGGCGAAGACGAAGGCTTCTCCGTCGGGCTGCAGGTGCCGATCGGATCGCGCATCGTCGTGATGACGGGCTACGCTCGGGATGAAACGACCGGTGCCGACGGCATCGAAGTCAACAACGGTGTGGTGGAGGCACTCAGCGTGAACGTCAACTACGCATTTTCCGACAGCGCCGACGTGTTTGTACTCGCCACCGGTGCCACGGCAAGCGTGGACTTGATTAGGCACGAACCTCAGCCGGTTTCCTTGAGCACGCGGACCGGGACCGGCGCCGTGCGCACCGCCACCCATGCCAGCCGATCGAGCATGCCGGGCAGATCGTGACGGCGGTTGAAGCGGTACTCGAACTCGGCCAGGTATCGCGGTGCGTGCTTGGGGCTGATGTGCCGGTAGGTGCCCACGATCGCGGACTTGATGTTGCCAAGAGCGGTGTTCACCCACTTGAAGCACGGCTTCTCGACCGCCTTCCTGCCTCCGCCGCTGATCGACACCGTGTGGCTGCATCCTGCCTGCATGACCGCGCCGAAGCAGGCGAGCCCATCGGAGATCACCTCGCAGCTCGGATCAAACTTCTTCTTCGCGAAGGCGGCCACCGCCTCGCTCGTGAAGCCCGGCACGATCTGCATCGCGATGCGCTTGGGGCGGCCCGCATGGTCGGTTTCTACGGCGGCCAGGAAGGGCGTCTTGCCGTCCGCGCCGCGCCCCGCGTGCCCTTCGCGCGCGGGGCGCTCGCCACCGAGGTAGACATCATCGATCTCGACCCGTTCGGTGAAGCGATGCTGCTCCTCGCGCTGTCGCATGACCTCCGAGAGCTTCTGCTTCATCGACCAGGCGGTGCGCCAGCTGACCCCGAGCCGGCGGCTGAGCTCGAGGGCCGAGACCCCGTTCTTCGAGCTGGTGAGGTGGTACATCGCGCGGAACCACAGCGTGAGGGGGAGCTTGGTGGCATCGAAGATCGTGCCCGCGGTGACGGACACTTGTCGGTGGCACAGCGCGCACTGCAGCAGCGCCCGGCGCTCGAGCCGATGGGCGTCGTCGTGGCCGCAGCCCGGGCAGACGAAGCCGTGCGGCCAGCGCATGCGCTCGACGGCGGCGATGCACAGCGGCTCGGTGCCGTAGAGCTCGGCGAAGCGAATCTCGGACAGACCCTTCTGGAACTGGATGCGGTTCTGCGGCATGCTGGTGGAAGGGCGCAAGTGCCTGATTGCACTGGCTAATTATACAGCAACGAGAGAAGGCTGAGGCTCGTGCCTAATCAAGAGCGTGGATGGGGCGACGTCGGACGATCCCGACTACGCGGAATTCGGGTTCGGTTTCCGCAAGGTGTTCTGAGCATACCGGCACCGCTCAGACCCGTCGGCTGCAGGCGGGTTCACGACCGGCGACTCGTCCGCCTGCTGCCGCGGTTTCCACGACCGTACCTGCGCCAGCGGCGCCCTTCGCTGGCTCGCTCACCCCGGCTCGCTCGAACGATTCGATTCGCGCGCTTCGAGCCGGCGAGCGCCCGAGCCCGCCCGTAGGTGTGCGAGCGGGCCGAGCTGTTTCACGCCATCGCACCGAGCGATGGCGTTCGCACGCTCGCCACCCCGCCGGTCTGACGTCCGAGATCCTCGGCGCCGCTTTCTCGGCGCCGCGCGCACCTTCGGGCGCTCGCGCCATACCGAACGGAACGGCAAGAGTGGAAGCCCGCGCCACGCGGGCCTCATGCAGTCGAGACGCTCCCTGGCCGGCCGACGCGTCGAATGAAGTCAGGCAAACGTAATCAGATCGAACGGGCAATGACAGAGCCCGAACCGATACTGCTTCCACTGGCTGGCAAGTCCGGATCACCCGGTCCGACGCAACACTCTGACGGGAGAACGTTTCGTGAAGACCCGACAGCGGCCTGCACAGCCTCGCCGTCATCGACCGATCGTCGTGACATGACAACGTCCCCCTCATCCGTCCAAGAGCACTCGTCAAATGAATACTAGGTATCGCACTTCCGCGCTCGTTGCCGCCGCCTTCGCGTTGAGCGCGGCGCTCCCTGCGCTCGCCAACGACTCGAAAATGTCGACCGAAGAGCTGGCCGCCACGGTGGAGCAGCGCATCCACCTGCTCCCGAACTTCTCCTCCGGCACCGGTCACTACACCATCACGGTCGAGGCCCGGGACAACCAGCTCTTGCTCAGGGGCTTCATCGACGGTCTCGAGGAGCGCAACGCAGTCAATCGTGTCGTCCGGAACACCGCGGGCGTACACCCAGACATGATCGACGACCACATCGTGATCCAGTAGCGCGGCTCGCAGGGACGCGGCCGTAGCGTGTCTCGGAACGCCCTTTGGGGTGTTCGAGCACGTCTCCGCTCCAACTCGCGCTTCGGAGCTGCGGGGCAAACCGGTGCCTGCCATCCTCCGCCCGCAGGACGGAGTCCGTGCCGATCGACCCGACGGGGGCGCCGATGGCGCTCACATCGCCGGTACGGACGACTCTTCGCCGGCTTCACCGGCTTGAAGGTTGAGCCGTACGCGCTCGTCGAGCCCCGCCATGGGCGATAGCGCTCGATCGAGGCGGTCGCGCAGCGCGACGAACCGGGCCCGAGCCGGATCATCGCGAAAGTGGACGTTGCCGCGCCTGTGCTCGTCCACCGTGGCCTGCCGAATCGCGCCCGCCCGATCCGCCCCCTTGCCCCGGGCGTCGTGACCGACAAACACGCGCGTGTCGGCCGGAAACGCGAGGATGCCGCGCGCCGAGGTCCACATCTCTCCTGCGTCCCCGGTCGGTTCGTCCGCGCGCGCGGTACCGGCATGGGGCGGCGCAAGCGCGTCGCCGACGAACAGCGCGTCGCCGACCTGCAAAGCGATCGCGGACGCCGCGTGGCCGGGCATCAGCCAAACGCCGGCCTCGAGAGCGCCGACGGCGAAACGCTCGCCGTCCTGCAGCAATCGATCGAAGTGCCGCAAGGGGTCCGGCAAGGGCTCGGACGGATACCGCTCACGCCAGTCCAGAGCGACGACCGCAGCCTTCACGCCGGTGGCGTTCGATGCGCCGACGGCCCGACCCAGCGCCGCCGAGGCCGTGACTTGCTCCGAATGTGGGTGGGTGTCGACGACGAGCTCGACGTGCAGCGCCTCGCGCCGGATGAGCCCGAGCACGGCCTCCGCGCCGTCGACCGACGCCGGGGCGTGGACATCGAGCGGGCCCACGACGTCGACGAGCATCGCCCGGCGCGTCGACGGATCCGCGCACACGTGCTGGAGCGCGCCCGTGACGGGCTCGACCAGCGTCCAGACCTGGGGCGAGCCCGGACCCGACGACGGGCTGAACCGGACCCGATCCACCGGCCCTACCCGCCGTCGGCCTCGAGATCCCGTATGAGCGCCTCCATCTCGGCGATCTCCTTGCGCTGCGTCTCGATGATCGCGTCGGCGAGCTCGCGCACGCGCGGATCGGTGATATCGGCCCGCTCGCTCGTCAGGATCGCGATGCTGTGGTGCGGGATCATGGCCGCCATCCAGTCCACGTCGTCCATGATCACCTGGCTTCTGAGGATCCACAGCGCGACCGCGAAGGAGACGGCCGCGCTCGCGAAGATCGCGATGTTCCTTCGCCGGTTCTCGTACATGTTCAGCATGAAGGCGAGCATGATGATCGCCATCATCGCGCCCATGTACACGGCCATCCACACCCGCGTCTCGCTGAATCTCACGTGCGACCAGGCGTAGGTGTTCAGGTACATCAGCCCGAACATCACGACGGTGGACGTCGCGATCATCGCGCCGAAGCGGGCGTAGGAGCTCATCGCGGCGCCTCCGGCGCCAAGCGCATCAGCGCACCGTCCGGACCGTCCTTCATCAGCAGCAGCGTGCCATCGGGCGCCTGGATCACGTCACGCACGCGCAGGTTCACGTCGAGCCGCTCCTCGCTCTCGATGCGACCCTCCTTCAGGTCGAGCCGCAGCAGGCTCTCGCCGGACAGTGCGCCGATGAAGATCGAGCCCTGCCAGTCGGACACGAGATCTTCCGTGTAGAACGCCATGCCCGAGGGCGACACCGACGGGTACCAGAACCACTCGGGCTGCGCGTACTCGCCGTCGATCTCGTGGTTCGGTATGGGCACGTGGTTGTAGTGACTGCCGTAGCTGACGAGAGGCCAGCCGTAGTTCGCGCCCGGCTCGAGCCGGTTCAGCTCATCACCACCAAAAGGGCCCATCTCGTGCGTCCAGACCTCGCCGGTGGCGGGGTCCACGGCGAGGCCCAACGGATTCCGATGCCCGAGGGTCCAGATACCGTCCGCCGCTGCGTCGCCGAGTGTCGGGGCGCCGTCCGCAGGCTTCCCGTCGCGGTCGAGTCGCACGACCTTCCCGATGGTGGTGTCGAGCTCCTGCGCCGGTTCGAACCGCTGACGGTCGCCGTTCGTCACGTAGAGCGTCCCGTCCGACGCGAACGCCAGTCGACCGCCGTACTGACCGAGCCCCATCGTCCGGGGCATCTGGCGCCACGTTACCTCGACGTCCTCGAGCCGCGAGAGATCCTCACTCAGCCTCGCCCGAGCCACGGACAGTCCCTTGACCGTCGTGACGTCGCCGTCGGGGTACGGCCCGAGCCGCGGATCCGGCGTGAACGAATCGATGTCGACCTGCTCCTCGGGTGGCGCCATCTCGACGAAGCCGAACCAGATTTCGCGCGTCTGGGCGAA
This sequence comes from uncultured Gammaproteobacteria bacterium, assembly GCA_963833195.1. Lineage (GTDB taxonomy): Bacteria > Pseudomonadota > Gammaproteobacteria > Granulosicoccales > Granulosicoccaceae > Granulosicoccus. The sequence goes on from CAWHXF010000024.1 coordinate 100,601, forward strand.
GTCCGGCGCGACCACGACGTCCATGAGTCCTCCCTGGCCCTCGAACACGACCTCCGGCACGTTCTGGATCGGCGCCGACAGCTCGCCGTCCGTCCACGTGCGCAGGTTGCCCACCTTCTCCGTCAGCAACAGCGTCGTGTCACCGGGCAACCAGTCCATGCCCCACGGGTGCTCGAGCGCGACGAGCGATTCGAGCGTCATCGGTCCAGCCTTCGACGCGACGGTCTTCGACTCGGCGGCGTCGTCCTGCGCGTGTATGGGTGCGGCGCCGAGGGTGGCGAGCGCGGCGACGAGCACGGTCGGTCGCGACGTGGCTTTCATGAAGTGTTCTCCTGTAGACCTCGCTGAATCGGCATTCACCCGTGCCGTGCCCGGAACGCCGTTCATCTCGTTCTCCCGATGGGGGCGAGAGAGATGCCGTGGAATGAATGCCAACGGAGTATCAGCGTGCGCCCTCCTTCCGGGGCAAGCTCAAGTGGCCCTGACCGTTCATGCACGATTTCCCCCTGGACAGGACGATTGGCATGCGGCAGACGAGACCGCGCGCATGCGTGATAGGGCGCGTCGGCTTCGCTCGCCGACGCCGATACGCCCCCTCCCCGCGACGCTTCAGGACGGTGCTGCCGGATGGACCGACGCTGCCGGCTCGCGCGACGATGCCGCAGGCAGTGGAACCCTGCGACGCCTGTTGCGCGGACGACGCAGCAGGTAGTACACCGTCGGTATCACGAACATGGACAGCAGCGGCGCCGTGATCATGCCGCCGACCATCGGCGCGGCGATGCGCTGCATCACCTCGGAGCCCGTGCCGCTGCCCCACATGATCGGCAGCAGCCCCGCCAGGATCACCGCCACGGTCATCGCCTTGGGCCGCACCCGCAGGACCGCGCCTTCGCGGATCGCCTCGAGCAGGTCGGGCTCCGCCGTCCTGCCCGCGCGCAGCCGCTCCTCCCAGGACTGCTTGAGGTAGAGCAGCATGATCACGCCGAACTCGGCGGTCACGCCCGCGAGCGCGATGAAGCCTACGATGCCCGCCACGGACAGGTTGTATCCCAAGACGTAGAGCAGCCAGATGCCGCCGATCAGCGCGAAGGGCAGCGTCGTCATCACCAGCAGCGCCTCGTCGAATCGGCCGAAGGTCAGGTACAGCAGCACGAAGATGATCAGCAGCGTGAAGGGCACCACGATCGCGAGCCTTGCCGTGGCGCGCTCGAGGAACTCGAACTGGCCCGACCAGGCGAGCGAGTAGCCCGGGGGCAGCGCTACCCCTTGAGCGACCTCGGCCTGCATCTCGCGCACCGCCGACCCCAGGTCTCGCCCCCGCAGGTCAACGTAGACGAAACCCGCGAGCCGCGCGTTCTCGCTGCGCAGCATCGGGGGGCCGTCCGCGATGGTGATGGTGGCGACGTCCGAGAGCACCAGTCGCTGCCCGCGGGGCGAGACGATCGGCAGCTCCCGCAACCGATCCAGCGAGTCGCGGATCTCGCGCGGGTAGCGCACGTTTATCGGGAAGCGCTGCAGGCCCTCGACGGTCTCGCCGACGTTCATGCCACCGATGGCCGAGGCGACCACCGACTGCACGTCGGCGATGTTGAGTCCGTAGCCCGAGGCCCGCTCGCGCGCGATGTCGACGTCGATGTAGCGCCCGCCGTCGAGCCGCTCGGCGAACGCGCTCGTGACGCCGGGGACATCCTTGACGACGCGCTCCACGTCGGCGGCGATCCGGTCGATCACCTCGAGGTCCGCGCCCAGCACCTTGATGCCGACGGGGCTCTTGATGCCGGTGGCCAGCATGTCCAGCCGGTTGCGGATGGGCGGGATCCAGATGTTGGTCAGACCCGGCACCCGCACGATACCGTCGAGCTCCTCGACCAGCGCCTCCGGCGTCATGCCGGCGCGCCACTCGTCGCGTGGCTTGAGCCGGATCGTGGTCTCGAACATGACGAGCGGGGCGGGATCGGTCGCCGTGCTGGCACGACCCGCCTTGCCGTAGACGCTCTCGACCTCGGGCACGGTCTTGATCAGGCGGTCGGTCTGTTGCAGCAGCTCCGCCGCCTTGCCCGCCGACAGCCCCGGCAGGGCCGTGGGCATGTAGAGCAGATCCCCTTCGTCCAGCGGGGGCATGAACTCGCTGCCGATGTGGCGCAGCGGCCAGAGACTCAGCCCGAGCGCCAGCGCCGCCGCCGCGAGCGTGATCGCGGGATGACGCAGCACGACGTCGAGCGCGGGCCGATAGACGGCAATCAGAGCGCGGTTGAGCGGATTCGCCCGCTCGCGCGGTATTCGCCCGCGCACCAGATAGCCGATCAGGACCGGGATCAAGGTCGCCGACAACCCCGCGGCAGCCGCCATGGCGTAGGTCTTGGTGAACGCGAGCGGCGCGAACAGCCGGCCCTCCTGCGCTTCGAGCGTGAACACCGGCACGAACGACAGCGTGATGACGAGTAGCGAGAAGAACAGCGCCGGCCCCACCTCCGCCGAGGCCTCGGCGACCACCTGCCATCGCGTCTCCCCCGTCAGCGCGCGGCCGGGGTGTTCGTGCTCCCAGCGTTCGAGGTGCTTGTGCGCGTTCTCGATCATCACCACCGCCGCGTCCACCATCGCGCCGATCGCGATGGCGATGCCGCCGAGCGACATGATGTTCGCGTTCACGCCCTGCCAGCGCATCACGGCGAACGCGATCAGGATGCCGAGCGGCAGCGACACGATCGCCACGAAGGCCGAGCGCACGTGGAACAGGAACACCAGGCAGACCACGGCCACGACGAGAAACTCCTCCAGGAGCTTGAGGCCGAGGTTCTCGATCGCGCGTTCGATGAGCCCGGAGCGGTCGTAGGTCGTGACCACCTCCACCCCAGGCGGCAGGCTCGAGCGCAGCTCCGCGAGCTTCGCCTTCACCGCCCGGATGGTGTCGAGCGCGTTCTCTCCGGAGCGCATCACGATCACGCCGCCCACCGCCTCGCCCTCCCCGTCCAGCTCCCCGATGCCGCGCCTCATCTCCGGGCCGACCTGCACGCGCGCCACATCCCCCAAGCGTACCGACACGCCCGCCTCGGTGGTCAGCAGCGGGATCGCGCGGAAGTCGTCCAGCGACTCCAGGTACCCCGACGCCCGGACCATGTACTCGGCCTCGCCGAGCTCGACCACGGCACCCCCGGCCTCCTGGTTCGCACGCTCGATCGCGTCGATCACCGTGCCGTGCGGTATCCGGTAGGCCGCCAGCTGCTCCGGATCGAGCACGACCTGGTACTGGCGCACCATGCCGCCAACGGTGGCGACCTCGGCGACGCCCGGCACCGTTTTCAGCTCGTACTTCAGAAACCAGTCCTGCAACGTGCGCAGCTGCGACAGGTCCTGTCCGCCGGTGCGGTCCACGAGCGCGTACTGGTAGATCCAGCCAACGCCCGTCGCGTCCGGCCCGAGCGCCGACGACGCCCCCGGAGGAAGGCGCGACTGCACCTGGTTCAGGTACTCCAGCACCCGCGAGCGGGCCCAGTACAGATCGGTGCCGTCCTCGAACAGCACGTACACGTAGCTGTCGCCGAAGAACGAGTACCCCCTCACGACCCTTGTCCCGGGCACGGAGAGCATCGTGGTGGTGAGCGGGTAGGTCACCTGGTTCTCCACGAGCTGCGGCGCCTGCCCGGGCCATTCGGTGCGGATGATGACCTGCACGTCGGACAGGTCGGGCAACGCGTCCAGTGGCGTTCTCGCGACCGACACGATGCCGACGGCCGCGACGACAAGCGTCGCCATCAGCACCAGCAAGCGGTTGGTGATCGACCAGCGGATCAGCGACGCGATCACGAGGACTCTCCCGGGTTCGCACCGCTCGCGTCATCCGCCGCGGCATCGAGCGACTCGATCACCGGGCCCTCGTCGTCCATGCGGAACTCGACGTCGACGCGTCGACCGGCGCGCGCCAGATCCGCGCCGGTCGCGGCAGCATCGGCGCCGAGCCTGAAACCCATCGTCATCGCGGGCCAGCCGAGACTCTCGACCGGCGTGTGCACGAGCGTCAGCACGTCCCCGTCCACCGCCTCGATCGTGGCTGTGGTGCGATGCAGCTCGGTGGCGCCCTCACCGCCTCCCGCGTCCGCGTCCGCCACCTGCGGGGCGCCGTCCGGCGTCGCCGCCCCCGACCGGGCCTCGACGCCCTTCAGACTCGCTTCGGAGTCGAGCAGGAACTGCCCGGAGAGCACCACGTCCTCACCGACTTCGAGCCCAGCCAGGATCTGGGTGCGCGCCCCGGCGTCGCGCCCGAGCTCGACCTCGACGGGGCGGAAGCTGCCGTCGGCCTCCATGGTCATCACGATATCGCGCCGCCCGGTCCGGATCACCGCTTCGCTCGGCACCGACAGCACTGCACCGTCCGCCCCATCGGCCAGCGTCATCTGCACGAACATGCCGGGCACGAGCAGCGCTTCCGGATTCTCCAGCTCGGTCCGCACCCGCACCGTGCGCGTGCCGACGTCCACCTCCGGCAGGATCGCCTGCACCGTGCCGGTGAACTCCCGCGCCGGCAGCGCCTGACTGCGCGCGAGCACCGGCGAACCGACCCGTACCCGCGCCGCCTGGCTCTCAGGCACCTGGGCTTCGGCCCAGACCGTCGCCAGTCCGTTGATGCGAGCCAGCGGCTGGCCGGGCACGACCGTGCTGCCCTCGCGCGCGTCGAGCTCGGTGAGCACGCCATCGATCGGGGCGACGAGCACGCTGCGCGGCTGCACACGATCGCTGCGCTCGACCAGCGCCACCTGCGCATCGCTCATGCCGGCCTGGCGCATGCGTTGCAGCGCGGCGTCCGCGAGCGGACCGAGATCGCTGCCGCGCATGCGACGCACGGCGAGGTAGTCCTCCTGGACGGCGACCCACTCGGGCACGTGAACCTCGAACAGCGGGTCGCCGGCATCGACCTCGTCGAGCGTCGCGCGCACGTATGCCTTTTCCACGTAGCCCGTGGCGCGTGCCTGCACGAGCGCGACGTCGCGCTCGTTCCAGGCGATCGAGCCGACCGCGACGATGTCGTTGGCCAGAACTGCCTCGGTGACCTTGCCGGTACGCACCCCGAGGTTCTGCCGCACGCGCGGGCTGACCGTCACCGTGCTGGCGTCGGCCCCCCCGGCTCCCGCGTAGGCCGGCACCAGCATCATGTCCATGAACGGCGACTCGCCGGGCGCGTCGAACTTCTTCCCGGGGACCATGGGATCGTGGTAGTAGAGGATCTCGCGCCCCGTCACCGGGTCGATTCCGCCGGCGCCGAGTCCCTCCCGGACGTGCCGGCGCGTGGCCGCCTCGCCCTCCGGGATGCCCCAGAGCGACGGGTCGACCGTCGCCGCGTCGGGCTCCCGTACCCCGGCGGGCGACACGGCGCCCTCCGCAGGCCCAGCACGTCGATCGACGGGTTCCTCGCGCGCATTCATCGCGCCCAGGGCGTAGAGCCCGACACCGGCCAGCGTCAGGGCGCCGGCGACGAGCGCCACGCCGATGCGGTTGTTCGTCGTCGTCATGATGCTTCCGGCGCGTCGGCGGGTGACACGTACAGGTATTCGAGCGCGGCCCATGCGGCCGCCGTGTCAGCCTCGACGGCGAGCCGCTCGATGCGGACATCGATTTCCAGCATCCTTGCGTCGAGCACGGCCGCGAGGGGCTGCTCGCCACCGCGGTAGGCGGCGAGCGCGGCCTGCGTGCGCTCCTCGGCCAGCTCGATCAGCGCGTCGTCGTATCGCTCCATGCGCTCGAGTCCGCTGCGCCACGCGTGCAACAGGCCATCGACGTCCGCCCTACGCTCGCGAGCCAGCTCGTCGCGGCGGTAACCGAGCTCCTCTGCCTGCGCCCGACGCGCGGCGAGCTCTTGGTCCTGCAGCGACTTGCGGTTCCACGGCAGCGGGACCGATACGCCGAGCGATACCATGTCCGAAAACGCATCGCCTCGATCGCTGTACATCAGCGACACGCTCCAGTCGGGATGCCGCTCCTGGCGCGCGACCTCGGCGGCCGCGCGGGCCACGTCCTGCCGGCTGGAGAGGTAGGCCACCTCGGGGTCATCATCCGGTCGCCGTCGCAGCGCAGCGAGATCCAGGCGGGTGGCGTCGATCGCCGGCCTGTCCGCCGGCGGCGTGCTCGCGGCATCGCCCACCCAGCGCTCGAGCGCGCTGCGCGCAGTGCGCACGCGCTCGCGAGCACCGTCGATCCGGTCCTCGAGCCGGACCACGCCGGCACGGGCCGCGATCGCGTCGCCCTGCGCACCGGATCCCGAACGATAGGCGGCCTCGGCCGCATCGACCTGCAACGCCGACTCGTCGCGCTGCCGCGTCACGAGCTCGAGCATCCGCCCGGCGTAGTAGACGTCGAACCAGGCTTGCGCCGTGCGGCGGCGCAGCTCGCCGAGCCGCGCCGCGCGCATCGCGCGCGCGGACTCCGCCTCGCGCTCGAAGCGTGCGCTGCGTGCGCGGCGCGTCGCGGACCGGACGTAGGTCTGGCCGAGACTCACCGAGCGCATGGTCATGAAGTCGTCCGACAGGCTCAGCCGATTCGGCCCGGTGGCGGGCACGTCGTCGAGCGACAGACCGAGGATCGGGTCGGGCAGCTGCTTCGCGGCGACCGCCAGGGCGCCGGACGACTCCGCGGCCGACTCCTCGGCCAGCAACGCCTGCGATCGCGCCTCGGCCAGGCGAAGCGCCTCGTCGAGCGTCAGTGCCTCGGCTGGATCGGCGGCCGATACCGATGCCGCGACACCGAGGCCGAGGGCCAGCAGCACGCCGGGCAGGAAGCGGACCTGCGCGCTTCGCCGGGCCCGCGGATCAATCGCCCGGATCGCGGGCGGGGCCTCAGCGCCGGTCATCCCGCTTCCCCGCGCCGAGCACGTACCGGGCCAGCGCGATGACCCCAAAAACCAGCAGGACGATCACGAGGACCCATACCAGTCCCATCGCCCACATCATGCCGCCGCTCATCATGCCGTTCATCGTCGCGTCGTTCATCGTCTTCTTCGCTCGTCAAGGATTCAGGTATCGAATGCAGGGGCGCCGCGTGCTTCACGCCGGGAGCCCCATGTCCGTTCGGCGTCGTGCGCTCGGCGCTCGCACCGCGGGAATCGCCGATCGCGCTCCGGATCGGAGCGAGCGCGACCGACGCGAAGGCGTCGAGCCATCACCGCCCCCGACCACGCGAACGCGCCTCGTCGAAGAGGCACGATCAGTCGATGGATGGAGCGGCGCTCGTCCGCGCGGTCCGATGCCGGCACGGGTTCTCCACGTCGATGCATCGAGGCGCAGGTGCGTCGACGCGGGGCCAGGCCGCGCGAGGCGCCGGCAGGCCCGTCGACGGCCGATCGTTCAGCCGATCGGTGGGCGGAACGGTGTCGCGGGGACAGGGCTCGGGACGCGCAGGCGTCCGGGGGCGAAACGGAGCGCGCGGGCCCCGTCACGGCCAGGTCCGTGCATCACGGACCCGGCGAGCGCCGAGAGCGTCGACGCGGCGCAGCCGGTCGGGCAGGCGGGGGCACAACCCGCGTCAGCGGCGCAGCTCGGCGGTGCGCAGCACGCGTCGTCCGGCACCCGCCCCGACGCGTCGCTCCCAGTCGGAGCGACACCGGTCGACGGGACGCCGCCCGACGGGCTACTTACCGAGACCGCTTCGATCCCTTCTTCCACCCACGCGTCGCGAACCGACGCCTGGGGCGTACCGGATGCGGCATCGGACGCGACCAAAGCCAACATCGGGCGAGGGGCCGCCGCTGCGGCCCACGTTCCCGTGCCGGCGAGTACAAGGCTCAGCAGCAGTCCGATCCGGGCACACACGGACGCGCACCGACGGACGACGGTGCGCCGAGAGCGATCGCGGGAATCGAGCGAGGATGGACCTGGCATGCTGCGGGCTGAAGGCTGTTCCGGCCGGACCGTCGATCGCGCGCGACGACCCGACCGGCCAGGCGACAACATAGGACGTCGAGTCGCTGGAAGGTCAAGCACTTTCGAGCGATCCGGAGCGCGGTCGCGCCGAGCAGCCGATCCACCGCACGGCGATTGCCGTTCCCTTCATCGCTCGCCGGGCGCCAGAGGTCTGACCGTCTCGCTGCCGACCTCGGCCGTCACCGACGCACCCTGCGCCTCGACGCGCTCCAGCACGTCGAGAAACGCGTCGGCCTTCATGAAGCCGACCAGCCGGTGGCTCCGAAGCTCCTCCGTCCGACCCGGCACGAAGAAGAGCATCGCCGGAGGGCCAACCAGATCGAAGCGCTCCAGCAGCGCGCGGTCGTCGGCGTCGTTCTCGGTCACGTCGGCCTGCAGGAGCTCGAAGCGCGACAGCGCCTCGGCCACGCGCGGGTCGGCGAACGTGTAGCGCTCCATCTCCTTGCAGCTCACGCACCAGTCGGCGTAGTACTCCAGCATCAGCGGCCGACCGGCCGCCGCGGCCATCGCCAACCGCTCGTCGAGCGCCTCGCTGGATGCCACCGGCTCGAATTCGGGAGCGAGCTCGGCGGCGCCCGTGAGCCCCGCCAACGGCCGAAGCGGGGTCTGCGCACCGGTCCCCGCCCCCACCGCGAGCACGACGCCGTACACGGCCAGCGCGGCGCCGAGGATCGCTCCCGGAGCGAGCGAGCGCCCCGAGCGTCCCGAGCCCTCGGTCGTCGCGGCACCGGCTCGCTCTACCCTGCGGCGCAAGAGCAGAAAGGCCCCGCTGCCGAGCGCCAGCGCCGACCACAGCGCCATCGCTGCCGCCTCAGGCAGGATGCGCTCCAGCATCCAGATGGCGACGCCCAGCAACAGGACGCCGAAGAAGCGCTGGATGGCCACCATCCAGGGGCCCGTTTTCGGCAACCAGCGCCCCGCGGAGGTGCCGACGACGAGCAGCGGCGTGCCCATGCCGAGCGCCAGCACGAAGAGCGTGATGCCGCCGAGCACGAGGTCCCCGGTCGCGCCGATGTAGCCGAGCACGCCGATCAGCGGCGCCGCGACGCAGGGCCCGACGATCAGGGCCGACAGCACGCCCATCGCGCCCACCGACGCCGCGCGGCCGCCGCGCCGCTCGGCGCTTGCCGCCGCGAGGCGCGTGCGTATCGCGTTCGGCATCCGCAGCTCGTAGAGCCCGAACATCGACAGCGCCAGCGCGACGAACAGCCCGGCGAACGCCACGAGCACCGCGGGGTGCTGGAAGGCCGCCTGCAGGTTCGCGCCGGTCGCCGCCGCGAGGACCCCGAAGAGAGCGTACGTCGTGGCCATCGCCAGCACGTAGACCGAGGACAGGCCGAAGGCGCGTCTCGAGGTGACGTCCGGGTCGGCCGTGATGATGCCCGACAGGATGGGCACCATCGGGAAGACGCACGGGGTGAACGCGAGCAGCAGCCCGAGCCCGAAGAACAGCGGCAAGGCCGCATAGCCCACCTCGCCCAGCCGCTCGGTCAGCAGGTCCTGCTCGGAGCGCCACGCCGCGCCGTCTGTCCCTGGCGTCGCCGCGACGGGCAGCGCCACCTCGAGCGTGCGGCTCTGCGGCGGATAGCACACCCCGATGTCGGCACAGCCCTGCCAGCCGAGCGTGACCTGCATCGAGCCGCTGGCCCGCTGCGCGTCGATCTCGAGCGGCACGCTCACGTCCAGCGTGCGGCGGTGGATCACGCTCGCGCCGAAGAACTCGTCCTCGTAGGCGATCCCTTCCGAGAAGGCCGGCCCGGCGGCGACGACGCCCTCTCCCGCAACCTCGATCGTGGTGCGCTTCTCGTACAGGTAGCAGCAGTCGTCGATGGCCCACGTGACGTGCAGGTCGCCGTTGTCGTCGATGTTGACCGCGGGGATGAAAACCTCGTCGGCGGGCCGCAGCTCGACGTCGCTACCCGCCGTCGCCGCGCCGAGAATGGAGGGGGAGCGGGATGCGCCGCCGAGCGGGGACGAACCGAGGGGGGACGAGCCGAGCGCGTCGACGCCGTCCCGGATCTCCACCAGCGGGTTCGGTGCCGCCGCGTCGTCCTGCGCCGGGGATACGCCCGGGACGATCGTCCACGCAAGGAGCGCGAGCGCGGCGAGCATGGCAGGCCCACCGGAGCGACGGGCCGGCACGCCCCTATCCACGGGCCGACTCGAACGGGCGCAGCGCCCACGCGAATGCCAGGCCCGGTACGACCAACCATTGCAACAAAGGAGACAGGCCCGCGTCGATGATCGGCACGACAGGCATCAGGTCCGAATACGCCCAAGCCTCGCGCACGACGATGTTCAGCCATTCGCTGAAGAGGGTGTAGCCCACCCCCATGACGATCGTCGATGCGATCACGCGACGCACGGAGCGTCGCTCCCACGGCCATCCGGCGCCGAACACCAGCAAGGACAGCAGGAGCGCACTCGTGGCGATCAGCAGATCACCGCCGGTGCAGTGAACGGCGGCGAACACGATCTCGCCCGTCGTACCGGTGTTCCAGATCGTGTACAGCGGCATGTGCGCGAACTCCCAGACGAGGTTCCCCACGGCGATGACCGCGAGATAGCGTCTGAGCGAAACCAGGAAGGCGGGCGTGTCGCCGGGTGCGACCCCGGCGGCACCGTGCACCGGCCCTCCCACAAGCTGCCCCACTCGGGCGCTCACGACCCGTCGCCTCCCTTGCCGCAGCAGATCCCCAACGTGCACATGAGCGCGCACGGTGCCAGGGACAGGATGACGGGCGCCGCCCCCACGGCCGTGAGCCAGCTCCAGTTGAGCGCCAGACCTGAGCCCAGCACCGCGGCCCCGCCCAGCAGCCATGCGGTTCGCGATCGGAGTCTTCCCGCACGGTGCCGCGCCGGGAACGCGGCATCGCTGCTCGGCTGTGCCGGACCGGCATCCGCGGTCGCGCCGGTGGCGATCATCAAGGCCGGCGCAGGCAGGCTCGCGCCACCGGGCGACGGCGAAGCGGGCGCGACGCTGGTGGTCCTCGTGCGTGCGTTCATCATGGTCCGTTCGGTCGGTGTCCGAGAAAGGATTGAACAGCGGGCGGCGCTACGCGTCCACGCGGACGATGCCCGTCATGCCGGCGGCCTGATGCTCGAGAATGTGGCAGTGGAACATCCAGTCTCCGGGGTTGTCCGCCACGAAAGCGATCTCCACCCGCTCGTCGGGTGCCATCAGCACGGTGTCCTGCCATTCCCGGTGCCGGGTCGGCTCGCCGTCGCGGCTGACCACACGGAAGGAGTGGCCGTGAAGATGGATCGGGTGGTGCCAGGCCGTGTCGTTGACCATCTCGATCAGGTGGCTTCGGTTCCGCTCGAGCGTCAGGAGCGGCTCCGCGGGCAGTCCGGACCCGGCGGCGGCGTCGACGGACCAGACGCTTCCTCCCCGCATCATGCCCATCATGTTGCCGCCTCGCCCCATCATCCCGCCGCCGAAGCGAACGCGGTGCCGCACGATGCCCGTCATCCGTGGCTCCGGGAGAGTGTTGGCGGGGAGCGTCATCGCGGAAGCCGGTGCGCCGGAGCGCAAAGGCTGCGGCCCGTAGACGACGTCGATCAGTCCGTGCTCCCGCCCCGCACGGAAGGTGTCGATGATGGCGGATCGGGTACCTGGCTCACCGTTCATATCGAGCACGACGTCGACCCGCATCCCGGGAGCCAGCACGATCGTCCGGCCCGCCGGTACGTGCGGCGCGACCGGCTGCCCGTCCATCGCGATCACGTGCGGTAGAAGATCCTGGAAGTCGAGGGCGAGAATCCGCGCGTTGGCCGCATTGATCAGGCGCAGCCGCATGCGTTCGCCCTGCCTGACCTCGAACTCATCGGGAATCCTGCCGTTGATGGTGACGACGTTGCCGATCCGCCCGGCGTGGCTCATGTCGTGGCGATTGCCAAAGTCATCGCTGATGTCGGCATCCCGGTCGAGTCGCCAGTCGTCGATCACCCAAGTGACGTCGCGATCCACCGCGATCGGATTTCGCTCCTCGACGATCAGCGGTCCGTGGAGACCACGGCCCACCTGCTCGGAGCTGCGGTGATGGGGGTGGTACCAGTAGGTGCCGGCGTCCGGCACATCGAACTCGTAGACGAAGCGCTCGCCGGGGCCGATGGGGGCCTGAGTGAGATGAGGCACCCCGTCCATGTCGTTGGGCACGCGCAGTCCGTGCCAGTGCACGGTCGTCGCTTCGTCGAGGGCGTTGTCCACGTCGATCCGGACGCGATCGCCCTGCGTGACGCGAATCTCGGGTCCTGGAATCACGCCGTCGTAGGCCCGGACGGGTGTCGCCGGATACTTTGCAGGCAGGAGCTGCGCGCTCGCGTTGCCGGGACGCAGCGTGAAGCGACGGATCGGCTTCGCGCGATCGGCGGCCGAGTACGCCCTTGCCCCAGGCAGTGCGGTCAACGCGGCAACGGCACCGGAACCGGCGAGGAACGCACGACGGGAGACTGGCGTCCGTCGCCGAGACGAGCGAGCTGTAGGTTGAGCCATGTCGATCCGGTCAGAGTCGCAGAGGCACGAGAGGGATCCCGTGCGTGGACCACAAGGTAGGCCGTCCAGTTGCTGGAACGTCAAGCGCTCTCGGGCGATCGCACGCTCGACGATCTGGCCACGCGGGCAAGAGGGCCGGTCAGTGGCTCGCGAAGACCGACGTCGCGCCGTCGGCCGCAAAACCGATCACGTCGTAGTCCTTCGGCTCGGTGCTGCCCATGCCTGGCGACATCGCCGGCATGCCCGGCGCGCTGATGCCCACGAGCTCCGGACGCTCGGCCAGCAGCCGGTCGATGTCCGACACCGGCACGTGACCCTCCACGACGTAGCCGTCGATGGTCGCGGTGTGGCACGACTTCAGGCGCGGGTCGACGAGCCCGAGCTCCGCCTTGACCGCATCGACATCGTCGACGTCGTGCGCGACGACCTCGAAGCCCTCGTCCTCGAGATAGGTCACCCAACCGGTGCAGCAGCCGCACGTCGGGGACTTCCAGACCTCGACGCGGGGCCGGGCATCGGTCTCGGCGAGCACGACATCGCCACCGTTGCCGGCTTCGGAAACGCTCGCGGCGGCCGACGCCGCAACGCCCCCCTGCCCCGCGCTCGCGTACCAGGCGACGCCGGCCACCAGCACGCCGCCTGCGGCGAGCGCGACGGCCGTGGCGGCCGTGGCGACCCGCTTCGTCTTCGGTGAGGTCATGATCGTGTTTCCTCGCTATGGAGATCGGTACGGGCGGTGGGTCGCGCGGTGGCGGCAACGGCGTTCATCGGCAGGGCGTGATCGAAGCTCAACGGAACAGACGCTCCAGCAACGTGCCCGAGTCGTCGCCGGGCCCGTCGGTATCGCCCGTCACCCCGCCGAGGCCGTCCGCGGGCGCGTCCACCTCGCGTTGCCAGGACCGCTCCTTCTCCGGCCACGAATGCTTGATGTATGCCAGCGCCGCGACGATGTCCGCGTCCGACAGCACCCCGTCGTAGGCCGGCATGGCGCTGCGGTACTCGGGATCCCCGATCACGGCGCCCGGCCCGTACTTCACGATCTCGAACAGCAGATCGTCGGCGTGGTGCCACGTGTGTCCGCTCGCGTCGTGCGGCGGTGCGGGCAGCAGGCCGCCCACGTCGCGCTTGCGCCAGTCGGGCTGCCCTTCCAGCTCGGCGCCATGACACGCGGCGCACGTCTCGGCGTAGACCGTCTCGCCGCGCGCGACCACGGCCAGATCGTCCGCCGGCAGGTCGGTCGCGACCGCGTCGATGCCGGCGTCGGCACGGAGCGCACCGGCTGCACCGATGCCGGCGAGCGCGACCACGAGCAGACACGACCCCACTCGCACGCGAGTTTGCGGGCATCCGGCTCGCGCCCCCAGGGATCCGCGGCTCACGGTCTCAGCACCGCGGTCTGGACCCCGACCGGACCGCCGAGACCCATCAGGGTCCAGGCGACGATCACCTCGTCACCCGAGCGCACCATCTTCGGAAAGCCCACGGTCCTGCCACCCGTCGTGCTCGCGAGCGTGAGGGCCGGGCCGGGTGATCCCTGCACCGGCACCGCGCGCACCCGCAGCGCCTCCCCGAGGTCGGTGCGCTCCAGCGCACTGACGAGCGCCGTGCCGTCGTCGAGCAGCACGGTGTCCAGACGTCCGAGCGCGCGTCCCTCGTCGACGCGCACCGGGTCGCCGAAGCGGTGGCCGCCGTCGCTCGAACGGGCCAGCAGCGCGCGCGGCGTATCGTCCGCGGCGGTGAACCACGTCGCCACGACGGCCTGCCCGTCCGCGGCGAGCGCGGGTCCGTTCACGGGACAGCCCGCGATGCGCCAGCCGTCACGGTGTACCGGCGCAGGCTCGCTCCACGTTCCGTTCTCGTGGCGCAGTATCGAGATGTCGCGCACCTCGTCGACGGTGCGGTCGCGGTACGCGACCAGCACCGCATCGCCGCTGCGCACCGCGTCGGTCGGGCAGCACGTGCACACGTGCGGATCGAGCAACGTTCGGTCGGATACCGTGCCGTCGGCATCGACCCTCGCCGAGCGCAGCGTCATGCGATCCCCCGGCAGGGGGCCGGAGGCCGTTTGCCCCGCGTCGCCGGCGTTGACGCGTCCGTCGAGCCAGGTCGCGAACAGCCCGCCGTCGGGCCACGCGAGCAAGGAGGTCATACCGTGCTGGGTCGGCGTGCCGTCGCGGTGAGGCACCACGGGTTCGCTCCAGCGCTCCCCGCCGTCGACCGACAACGACAGGTGCAGGTCGTAGGCGTACGGATCGTCGCCATTGGTGACCGGCCACCAGGCGGCGAGCGCGCCATCGTCGAGCGCCGCCACTGACGGGAAGTCCGCCCAGTTCACGAACCAGTCGTCGCCCGAGGCGATCGTGACGGGCTCGGACCAGGCCCCGTCCGCGAGCCGCGACAGGCGCAGGGCGAAGCGCTCTCCACCCGCGGGCTCCAGCCAGCTCAGGCGCACGGCGCCCTCGCTGTCGACGACGAGGTTCGGCTCCCGACTGCCCGGCCGTGCGGGCACGGCCGGCGTCGCGACCGGACCGTCCAGTGCCGCCGCCACGCGCCGGATCTCGGTCGTCGACGCGGAGGGCTCGGACGCCGTCGGTACCTCGGTCCGTGGCGCACCAGGCATCAGCGAGCGCACCAGCTCGATCACCTCGGGGGCGTCCCATTCGGTCGCCCCGTGGCGCACCGACACGGCCCCGCCCTCGGCGTCCAGCAGCACCGTGGTCGGGTAGGCGAACAGGTCCCAGTCGCGGGTCACGTCACCGTCCACGTCCAGCGCGATGGTGAAGCCCGGATCGAGCCCGAGCCGATCGAGGAACGCGACCAGCGCTTCGCGCGAGTCGCCCATGTTCACCGCGATCAGCTCGAACGGCTCGTCGGCGAGCGCCGCTGCAAGGCGGTCCAGCGAAGGCAGCTCCTCGATGCAGGGCCCGCACCAGGTGGCCCAGAAATTCAGCATGACGACCTGACCGCGCCGCTCGGCGAGCGCGACCGGGTCGTCGCCGAGCCCGGGCAGCTCGAACGGCGGGGGCGTCGGCTTCGTCCACGGCGTCATCACGGAGTCGGCTTTCGCGGCGAACGGCGCGATCGAGATCGCGAACAGCGCGGTCGCCAGAACGAGCCTCGCCGCGCGCGCAAGCGGCAGTCTTCGACCCGAGCACCCTGGTGCAGTCCGTTTCGGATCCGAATGGCGCTCGTTCATGAAGCTCGCTCGTCGTCGTTTCGAAGGGAAGGCGGATCGTCCGCCGGGAGTGCGGCCACGGCCGTTGCGGGCCGGTACCGATCCGTCGCGCAAGTCACCGCCGACAGGATACGGTGGGCGTCGAGTCGGGGTCGAAGCCGGATTCGACCGTTCTCGTGCAGCGGCCACAGCGTCGCACCTTGCGCCTCCAGACTTGCGTTATCGATGTCACGTCGCCGACCGGGCTCGTCGACGAGCTGGGTCGGCACCCGGCGAAACCGAGCTCGGTACCCCCGGTAGCCGCCGAGCTCCGCCGGCCAGCTTTCGAGGTAGCGCGCAAGATCCCACAAGGCGTTCAGGCACAAGGTCGAGGGCTTCAGTTGTCGCGCCAGCGCGCCTGACAGGAGATTCGGGGCGAAGCGCGTAGGCGAGGCACTCGGTTGGGATATGGCCGCATCGTCCCCGCCGGCCAACCGCTCGATCGCGCGGCGCAGCAACGGGACACCGAGCTCGACCTCGACGAGCCGGTTCAGTTCGGTTCGGCGCGCGCCGCGGGGCCGGTCGACGCGGGCCCGTTCGAGCACCGGACCGGTATCGACACCCGCATCGACGATGTGTACCGAGACGCCGATCGTCTCGCTTTGCTCGTGAATCAGCCACAGGAGCGGGTCGCCGCCCCGGTACTCCGGCAACCAGGCACCATGGACATTGATGGCGCCGAGCGGCAGCCCGGGTAGCGTCGACATGCTCAGCACGGGCGTGGCGAACACGATCGCGAGATCCGCCCGCAGCTCGTCCAGAGTGGCACGCAGCGCGAGCGCATCGCGCTTGTGGACCTCCCGGAACGGCAGGCCGTGATGGGTCGCGTAGTCCTCGAGAGTCGCAAAGGGCTGGCCGCGAAGGCGCCGACGAAGCGAGCGCAGCGCACCGACGAACGCCGACTCGCGTTCGTCGCCGTGTATCCGGATCACTCCGCACGCGAGCCCGGATAGGGCCGCGAAGGCACGTGCTATTGCGTTGAGACCGCTCGTGAGCAGCACGACCCGAGGCTGCTCCGCCCCGGGTTGCCACGGCGGCGAGACATCACCGTTCATGTCATCGATTCGGATCACCCCTAGAATCGCGAGCGAGCCCGCCGCGTCGATCGCCGCCGACAAGCCCTCATCAACGTTGAGTGACGATAATTCGAGCATTGTCGACGCGATCGAACGGCGGTCGCTAGCGCTCGACCACGTTCACCGAGGCCCGCATCCCGGCCTCGAGATGGCCCGGCTCCAGGCAGGCGATGTCGACCGTGCCGGCCTCGGCGAACCGCCACACGACGCTGCCCTCTTCGCCGGCCGCGAGCGACACCGAATTGGGCTCGTCGTGCTCCATGCCCGGGAACTTCGTCATCAGCTCATGATGCTCCGCGATCTCTCCGGCACTGCCAAGGGTGAACTCGTGACGCAGCGCGCCCTCGTTCACGACCTCGAACGCGACGGTCTCGCCGGCATCGACCTTGAAGCTTGCAGGCGTGTAGCGCATCGTGTCGTCCATCTCGACGCGAATCGTGCGATCGGCGGCGGACAGCTCTCCAGGCTCGCCGATCGCCGCGTCCGCATGCTCGTCCTCGTGCTCCATGCCCTCGGCGCCGTGGCCGTGTCCGGCCTCGTCATGACCCGTCGAGCAGCCCGAGACAAAGCCCGCAAGGAGAAGCGTGAGCACCGAGCCCAGCGAAAGTCTGTACATGTGCCGTGTACCGTGTCGGTTATCCGAAACCAATCATCCATGTCTGAATCGGTCTACTCGACCTCGAGCTCCTCGATGACCATGTTCGTGCCGTCCATGACGACGTAGAACTTCACGTCCGACCCTTTCTCGACACCGTCGAGCATCGCGGGGTCCTTCATGCCGAACACCATGGTCATCGGCGGCATGTCGAGGTTCGCGATGGGGCCGTGCTTGATGGTGATCTTGCCCTGCTCGGTGTCGACCTTGCGCACCGTACCTTCGGTCAACGGGCGGTCACCGGAAGCCTGCACCAGGCCGAAGGGCAGGGTGGAGGCGGCGAGCACGAGCAGCGCACGGGTCGCGGTCACGAGGTTCAGCTTCTTCATGTCGGATGTATCCTTGGAATGAAAGAGAGTGGGACGAGGACGTGCAGGCATGGGGATCGCCACCGGCTCGGGGCGTTCAGCCCTCGGACCCGGCATCGACCTCGAGGTCGCCGACCATCCCGGCTTGATAGTGACCGGCGATCAGGCACGCGAACGCGAAGTCCCCGGACCGATTGAACGTCCATACGAGCTCGCTGCTGTTGCCGGAGTCGACGTGCGCCATGTACGGCTCGTCGTGCTCCATGCCGGGAAACTTCATCATCATCTCGGCATGCTCGTCGTTCGAGTCCTTCGTGCCGAGCACGAACTCGTGGTTCAGCTGGCCTTCGTTCGTGACGACGAACTTGACGGTCTCGCCCTCCTCGACACGGATCGAGGCGGGCACGAACTCCATCGAGTCCTTCATGGCCACCTCGACGGTGCGCGTGGCCTCGCTCTCCTCGGCGGCGATGCCCCAGGCTTTCTGCTCCTTGACGAGCTCGGCGTCCGCATCGGCGTGCGAGTCCTCGCCGGACTTCTTGGTGTGCGCAAGTGCCGCAGTGGACGCGCTGCCCAGCAGGGCCGCGACGAGAGTGACGCGCAGGATGTTCGGGACGTGCTTCATGGAAGTTCCTCGTGGTGTGATCGGACGGAGCTCCGGCGGACCGGAGCTCCAGGGTCGGACTTTCAGCCCCGGCGCGTGCCGGGCCGGCGCACGTTCACCTCGACCGTCTCGGTCGGGGCGCTCGGCACGAAGCTCGAGGCGTCCGCGACTTCGGAGCGGAAGCGTGCGGGCTCCGGCAACTCGCCGGTGTACTCCCAGGCGATCGTGCCCTCTGGGTGATCGAACCAGCCGGGGTCGGAGTAGTCGCCCGGCGGTTGGTCGTCGCGGACCTTCATCATCGAGAACATGCCGCCCATCTCGACCGAGCCGTAGGGGCCGTCGCCCGTCATCATCTTCGCGGTGTTGTCGGGCAGCGGCATCTCCATCTCGGTCATGTCGGCCATGCCGCGCTCGCCCATGACCATGTAGTCGGGGATGAGCTTGCCGATGCGCTTGGACATCCCGGTGTGATCGACCCCGATCATCGTCGGCACGTCGTGGCCCATCGCGTTCATCGTGTGGTGGCTCTTGTGGCAGTGGAACGCCCAGTCGCCTGCCTCGTCGGCGAGGAACTCGATCTGACGCATCTGACCCACCGCGATGTCGGTCGTGACCTCGGGCGTCCTGAAGCCTGCGCGCGTCGGTCCGCCGTCGGTGCCCGTGACCTCGAACTCGTGCCCGTGCAGGTGGATCGGGTGGTTCGTCATCGTGAGGTTGCCGAAGCGCACGCGCACCTTGTCGCCGGTGCGGACATTGAACGAGTCGATGCCCGGGAACAGCCGGCTGTTCCAGGACCACAGGTTGAAGTCGAGCATCGTCATGATCTTCGGCGTGTACGCGCCCGGCTCGACGTCGTAGGCGTTCAGCAGCACGCAGTAGTCCCGGTCGACGTGCGAGATGAGCGGGTGATCCTCCTTCGGGTGCGTGACCCACGAACCCATCATGCCCATGGCCATCTGCACCATCTCGTCGCCGTGCGGGTGGTACATGAACGTGCCGGGACGACGGGCGACGAACTCGTACACGAACGTCTTGCCGGCCGGAATGGGCGGCTGCGTCAGCCCCGACACGCCGTCCATGCCGCTCGGCAGGCGCTGGCCGTGCCAGTGGATGCTGGTGTGCTCGGGCAGCTTGTTCGTGACGTAGATGCGAATCCGGTCGCCCTCGACGACCTCGATGGTCGGCCCCGGGCTCTGGCCGTTGTAGCCCCACAGGTTCGCTTTGAAGCCGGGCGTCATCTCGCGCACCACGGGCTCGGCCACGAGGTGGAATTCCTTGATGCCGTTTCGCATGCGCCAAGGCGCCGTCCAGCCGTTCGGCGTGATGACCGGGTGGTAGTGCGGTCCGGTGTCGGCGTACAGGGGCGCGGCGGTCTCGGTGCCGTCCATGTAGACGGGCTCCGGCAACGCCGCCATGGCGACTCGGCTCACTGAGCCTGCCGCCACGGCACCGCCTGCAATGCCCGCCAGGCGCATGAAGTCTCTTCTGTTACTCATATGCGGCTTCTGATTTCCTGTCTGTGGTCAGTCGGGTTGAACGAGGTTGCGCACCTCGCGGATACCGGGCGCGCCGCCGACCACACGCGCGACGCGCCGGCGGTGGATCTCGCTCTCGACGTGGCCGTAGACCGTCGCGATCCCGTCATGGGCCGACACGTTCACCGACGGCCAGGTGTTCAGGTAGCCTTCGTGATTCAGGTAATGCCTGAGCTCGGCCGATTCGTCACCCGCGTGAGCGGGGCCGAGCACCGATGCCGACAGGGCGGCGACGAGCAGAACGTGCGTGATGCGTTCGATCATGACGTTACTCCCTAGATAAGGCGGTATGTGAGGGCCGGCGCGGCGTAGTCGACTTGGCGCCGTCGTGCACCGAATTATCGGCTGCGCCCTTGTCAGGGCCCGAGCAGTCAGATTACGTTTTCCTGACAGCCCGGCGACGAGTGCGCGCGCCATCAGTGCGGCGCCGCGCCGCCGCCCGCATCGCCGCCGCCCATGGCGGCGACCGCCGCGGTGGTCGGACTCCCGGTGATCGATGCCTGGAGCGCCGACTCGGCCAGCCAGAACTGTCGCTGGGCGTCGATCGCGGCCTCGACCGCGCCGATGGACGAACGCGAGTCCGCCAGCAGCTCGAACACGCCGATGAGCATGCCGTTGTACTGCAGCACGTTCTCTTCCGAGATCAGCTCGCGCAGAGGCAGGATCTCGTCCTGGTAGAACATCGCGACGTCGTAGGCCGTCCGGTACGCGCTGTAGTTCTCGCGCAGGTTCGAGCTGACGGTGCGCAGCGTCTGGGCGTAGCGGTTGGCCGCGGCCAGGGTGCGCGCGTTCAGCGCGTCGCGCTGCATGCCGCCCCAGTCGAACAGCGGCACGGTCAGCGCAAGCTCGTAGCCGTCGGCGGATTCGGCCTCGATGTCGATGTCATCGAAGGCCTCTCCTGGCTCGCCCTCGCTGAAGACAGTGGTGCTCAGGTAGCCGACCTCGATGTCGGTGAACGTCGTGATCCGACCGAGCCCCTGTCCGCGCGCCGCGGCCTCGAGATCCGCCTTGGCGAGCTGCACGTCCAGCCGGCGCTCGTTGAGCGTGTCGGCCAGCCGCTCGGGCTGCATCGGCTGCTCGGGCAGCTCGGGCAGCATCTCGGGCAGCTCGAGCGCGCTCGCCTGGTCCTCGTTCAGGCCCAGCAGTCGAATCAGTTGCTCGCGGGCGGCCCGCGCCGCGTGCCGCTCCGCCGCCAGCTGCGCGGTCGTCTCGGCGTAGAACACCTGTTCGCGCGCGCGCTGCAGGCGGCTGTAGTTGCCCACCGACTCCAGCCGACGCGCCATCTCGGCGCTGGCCGAGGCGTTCTCGGCCACCTGCTCGGCGTACTGCAGGCTCTGCTCGGCGGCAACCGCCTCGACCCAGGCCTGACGCACCTCGGTGACGCTGTCGACGACCTCGGACGCGAGCGCGATCTTCGCCCGCTCGATGCGCCGATCCGCCGCGCGCTTCCTGAGCGGTAGCGTGAGCACGTCCAGCAGGCCGAACGCGAACACCCGCTCGATCTCGTCCTCGGCGCCGTCGTCGGTAGTGAGGCGCGAGAACGCGAACACGGGGTTCGGGATGCGTCCGGACTGCGCGGCCTCGGCCCCGTCGGCCCAGCTGTCCGCGATCATCGCCTGCATGGCCGGGCTGTTGGCGAGCGCGAGCCGGACGGCCGCATCGCGATCGAGCGTGCCGCCGAGGATCTCTGCCGTCACCTCGGCGCGAGCCCGGCGCTGCTCATCGGTGCGGGCGAGCTCGAGCTCGCCGCCGGTGTAGCCCGCGAGCTCCTCGTTGGTCCACGAGACGCTGTCCTCGATGCTGAAGGACGCGCACCCGGAAACGAGCGCGGCAATGCCCGTCAGCGCAAGGCCGGCGCGCCTTCCTCCGCGCCTGCTCATTCCTGGTCTCCGTCGTTGAGCTCGTCGCCGGACGCCGACTCGTACATCTCGCGGGCGTACGTCTTCCAGCCGCCGATGCGGCCGACCGTGTCGTTCGCGCCGACCCAGTCTGGGCCATCGCTCTCCTCGAACACCTCGTAGGCTTCCAAGGCCGACTCATACTCGATGACGGGGCGGAGCGAGGCCGGTGCGTCCTCGGGATCGCCCTCAGGCTCCACGCCGCGTCGCTGTGAGGTCGACTCCTGCAGCTTCTGGACCGGCGCCGGGACGCGCGTCACGTCGGTATCGACCGGAGCCTGCGTCGGCTCGGCCATCGCCGCGTCGGGTGCCCGATCGGGCATCTCGGCGGGAGTCTCCTCGACCGCGCGCCCCAACATGGGCGCGTCCGGCGCGGCGGAGGCGTCCGGCACGGCAGTGGCATCCGGCGCGGTGGGATCGTCGTCGAAGGAGCGGAAGCCCGCGGTCGCGGACTCGTACTCGAAGATCGCGTCCGCGTCACGGCCCAGGCGGTCCTGGGACTGCGCGATGGCCGGAACGAGCGCCCAGGCGCACGCGATGGCGATCGCCGCGCGCGTCGACGCCCGGCGGGTCGGGTCGGGAGGGATGGTGAACGAACGACTCATGAGAAGGTTCTCGAATGGCGTGACCGAGGCCGATCGACCGGCGACCGGATCGGCGGGAAAGGGATGATGGGGTCGGCTCCACGGGCGGCGCAGCGACCCGAGGACACGGGGTGCCGCCTGCCGGCGGCTGGCCGCGCGTCAATCGGGCTTCTAGCCGACCTTGGGAGGGCGCAACGGCACCCCGGGGGAGGGACCACCGGCGCTCGCTTCGCGAGCTCGCGCCACGACCTCGGTCCGCGCTCGTCGCGCCGTGACCGCCGCCGCTCGCGCCTCGCCGAGCGCGCTGCCGGACGCACACGATGCGACGCAGTCGAAGCCGCACTCGTCAGGAGCGTGCCCGTGCGACGCGTCCGAGGCGTGCGACGAGTGGGAGGCGTGCAAGGTGGGAGCCACCGACTTCGTGGTAGCCGCGGCCTGCGTGCGGAGCGCGGAGTGAGCCGGCTCGTGAAGCGAGATGCCCGGTCGGTGCACATCGATTTCGATCGCGAACACCGTTCCGAGGGTTGCCACCAGCAAGAGGCACGCGAGCGCGCGCAGCGGGAGGCTCGGCACCCCACCCCGCGTCGCTCTCGATGTCACGCCCTGCTCGCTCACGCCGTACGCTCCCGGTCCCGGATAACCTGTGGGCGTCGGGACGACGGGCGCACCCGAACGCCCCGACGACAGGAGTATCGACAGGGTTCCGCTCAATTCACGGACAGTCGCATTACATTTTCCTGACAGCCCGCAACAACGCGTGGCGCGCGAACCCGCTTCCGATCAGTACCACATCCTTACGCCAAGCACCCCGGACAGCACTCCGTCGTCCTCGCCGTCGGGCAGGAGATCGGCCGTCTCGAACACCGGCTGCGCCCACGAGATCCCAACGTAGGGCGCGAACTCGCGGACGATCTCGTAGCGCAGGCGCAGTCCCACCTCGTAGTCAGTGATGCCGGCACCGATGTCGCGCTCCTCGATGTCCTGGAACTGGAAGCCGAACTCCAACCGCGGCTGCAGCTTCAGGCGCTGGGTGAACAGCTCGTCGTACTCCATCTCGAACGCGCCCGACACGTCGCCGTCCTCGCTGACGTAGAGATCGAGATCCATGCCCGTCCAGTAGACGTTCAGCCCCACCGCCGACAGCACGAAATAGTCGAGCTCTTCGGGCTCGAACGTGCGCCGCCAGCCGGCCTGCAGGTTCCAGTACGGCGTGACAGCGCGGCTGTAGAGCACCTGGAGGTCCGCCGACTCGACGTCGTCGTCGAAGAGTCCCTCGCCCTCGCTCTCGATCCACAGTCGGTTGTAGTCCCCGCCGACGTAGCCGAACACGTCCCACACGTACTTGTCGTCGCCGTCGTTGCTCTGATACTCCAGCCGGTCCGTGATGGCGAAGGCACGAAACGCGTTGTCGTGCACCGGAACGCCCTCGACGTCGATATCGCCGCGCGCGAGATCTCCGGGACCGACCGGGCCGTCGGGGTCGTGGATGGTGTCCGGCGGGGTCGCCGGCGTGGACTCCTGCGCAGCGGCCATTGTCGCGACGCTCGCGAGCGCGACCGCACCGGCGCACGACGATACGGAGCGTATCGTCAGACGCCGGGCAGCGTTCGGCC
Organism: uncultured Gammaproteobacteria bacterium; assembly: GCA_963833195.1. Classification (GTDB taxonomy): domain Bacteria; phylum Pseudomonadota; class Gammaproteobacteria; order Granulosicoccales; family Granulosicoccaceae; genus Granulosicoccus. The sequence continues at coordinate 124,493 of CAWHXF010000024.1, forward strand.
CGAGCTGTCTCATCGGCTTGCCTCCGGCTGCTCGCTCTCCCATTTCGCCAGGGCCTCGGGCGTCAGCGCGACGTTCACGACGCGGAACATGCCGGAGTGGAAGTGGTACAGCATGTGGCAGTGGAACGCCCAGTCGCCGAGCTCCACCGGCGTGATCAGCAGCGAGAGCCTCTCGCCCGGCTTGACCATGATGGTATGCACGCGAGGAATGTGCTCGCCCTGACCGTTCTCGAGCTCCATCCACATGCCGTGCAGGTGGATGGGGTGCGCCATGGCCGACTGGTTCATCAGCACGAGCCGCGTGCGCTGGTCGAGGTAGAACTGGATCTTCTCGGCGTCCGAGTACTTCACCCCGTCGAACGAGAAGATGTAGCGCGCCATGTTCGTCGTCAGGTTCACGACGACCTCGCGCTCGGGTGCGCGCTCGGGCCGCGGCTCGAGCGCGCGCATCTGGCTGTAGGTGAACACGGGCCAGCCGTCGTTGCCGAGCCCCACACCGGGCTCGTCCAGACGGTTCTGCACCTTCATCGTGCGCATCGCGATGTTCACGTCCGGACGCGGCGGCATGTTCTCCATCGGTTCCATCATCTTCTCGGGCATGTCGGCCGGCAGGACGGTGTCGTCCATCATTCCCATGCCGATCTCGTCGAGCGAGCGCAAGGGGCGCTCGCGCAACGCCGGAACGGGTCCTTCCATGCCGGGCCGCGGCGCGAGCGTCGCACGCGCCATGCCGCTGCGATCGAGCGCCTCGGCCACGATCGTGTAAGCCCGGTCCTCGGGCGGCGTGACGATGAAGTCGTAGGTCTCGGCCACGCCGATGCGGAACTCTTCCGTCTCCACCGGCTCGATGTTCTGCCCGTGAACCTGCACCATCGTGATGGGCAGACCCGGCACGCGCACGTCGTAGTGCGTCATCGCGCAGGCGCTGATCGTGCGCACGCGCACGCGCTCCCCGGGTTGGAACAGGGCCGTCCAGTTGTCCTCGGACGCATGACCGTTCAGGGCGAAGACGTAGCCGTGATCGGTGACGTTCAGCAGATCCGTCGGAATCATGCCCATCTGGGCCCAGCCGGTGCGCTCGCGCACGGCCGCGCCGAGCCCGTCCTCGCGAATGTCGTCGACGAAGTCGCCGAACGTGCGGCGCTGGTAGTTGTAGTACTCCGAGCCCATCTTCTTGAGCTTGGCGTACTGCACCGACGGGTCCGATTTCGGCCAGTCCGAGAGGACGATGATGACGTCGCGATCGTACTCGAAGGGATCCCCTCCACTCGCCGGCTCGATCACGATCGGACCGAAGAGGCCTTGTGTCTCCTGGTACCCGGTATGGCTGTGGTACCAGTAGGTGCCGTTCTGGCGCACCCGGAAGCGGTACACGAACGTCTCGCCGGGCGCGATGCCGGGGAAGTTCACGCCCGGTACCCCGTCGTACTCGAACGGTACGATGAAGCCGTGCCAGTGGATGGACGTGGATTCGTCCAGCGTGTTCGTCACACGCAGCACGACGTCGTCGCCCTCGCGCAGGTGAATGAGCGGCCCCGGCACGGTGCCGTTGAACGTGATCGCGTCGCGCTCGACCCCGCCGATGGTCACCGGCGTGCGCCCGATGACGATGTCCCACTCGCTCTTCGGCTCGGACCGAGAGACGTCGAAGGCCTGCGCGGACGGCGTGCCTGATGCTTCTCCGGAGTCGGAGCGGGCCCAACGCGGCAGCAGGGCCGTCGCGACACCGCCCGCGAGCAGCATCTTCGACGCCCGGCGTCGGGCGAGATCGGGCCGCTCGGGTAACGTAGCTGCCAAGGGTGCGGGGAGGTGCTTCATGGATCGTCGTGCGTCCGGGTCGGGTCGAGATCGACAGAACACGAAATGCTGCAGCTGCCACCCACCGGAAGGTCAACAGGCCGGACCCGGATCGCGCCTCGCGGTGGAAACTATTGCAAGCCCCGGTATGCTTGCCCGCCTCCTTGCGCGGTGACGCCATGCACGTATTGATCGTCGAGGACGAGACCAAGCTCGCCGCCTACCTGGCCTCCGGGCTGGAGAGCGAGGGCTGGACGGTGGACGTGGCACCCGACGGTCTTGAAGGCCTGCAGCGCGCGCTGGACGGCGTGCACGATGTGATCGTGCTCGACCGCCAGCTACCCGGTCTTGACGGCTTGGCCCTGCTCAAGGCCCTGCGCACGCGCAAGCGCGTGCCCGTGCTGATGCTCACGGCGCTCGGCGCGGTCGACGATCGCGTGGAGGGCTTGCGCGCCGGCGCCGACGACTACCTCGTCAAGCCGTTCTCGTTCTCCGAGCTCGTCGCGCGTATCCAGGCGATTGGTCGCCGAGCGCAGGACGCACCTGCGTCGCGAGATGCCGAGGAGGACGGCGTGCTGACCCTCGCGGACCTGGAGATGGACCACGGCGCACGAAAGGTCACGCGCGGCGGCGAGCGCCTGGAGCTCACCGCGAAAGAGTTCCGTCTGCTCGCGCTGCTGCTGCGTCGCCGGGGGAAGGTCCTCTCGCGCGGTGAGATCGCGGATCGCGTGTGGGACATGAACTTCGACGGGGATACGAACATCGTGGAGGTGGCCGTGCGGCGGCTGCGGGTCAAGCTGGATGTACCCTTCGAGCGCAAGCTCCTGCACACGGTGCGGGGCATGGGCTACGTGCTGGAGGACCGGGGCCCTTGACGCCCGGACGTCCTCGCTCGCTCGCGGGCGGGCTGTCCGCGCGGCTCGCGCTGCAGACCTTCCTCGGTCTCACGTTCGTCTCGGCGCTGGTCTTCCTCGCGATCGATGGCCACCTGATCCTCGGCCAGCGGGCGCGCCTGGCTGAGATGCGCGAGCTCGTCCAGCACTTGGCCGAGGAGTCCGGATCGCCGGCGTCGCCCGGCGACCTGAAGCACCTGCTCGGCGACGTGTTCGCGGGCCACGCGGACTTCGGCCTGGAGCTGTACGACCCGTCCGCGGACGCCGCGACCGCTCCGGTGCTGCGGGCCGGGATGGTGTTGCCGGACGGCAGCTCCGACCTGTCCCATCACGACGTACGCGCCACGGGGTTCGACCTGAACGCGCCGGGTGGCCCGGAACTGCGTGCCCGTCTGCTGCTGCACACCGAGCGGGACGACGTGTTGCTGCGCAGGCTCGCTCTGACGCTGGCGGTCGCGGTGGCGCTGGGCACGCTGATCAACTCGCTCGCAGCCTCCTGGCGCGTGCGCCGGGACCTGCGACCCGTGAGTCGGCTCGCCGACCAGATCGACGCGCTGGACGCCGACTCGCTCGAGCGCCGCCTGCACGACGAGGGACAGCCGCTGGAGCTGCAGCCCCTCGTCGCGCGGTTCAACGACCTGCTCGACCGTCTGGGCGGCTCTTATCGCCAGATGGCCTCCTTCAACGCCGACGTGGCGCACGAGCTCAACACGCCGCTCGCGACAATGACGACAAGCAACGAAGTGGCGCTCAGGGGCGATGGCGACCTTGATGCCATGCGCGAGCTGCTCGGCTCCAACCTCGAGGAGCTGCAGCGCCTGAGCGGCATCGTGCGCGACATGCTGTTCCTGTCGACCGCCGAGCGCGGCGCGCGCGCGCGGGCGGTGCCCGTGTCGAGCCTCGCCGCCGAGGCACGCGGCGTCCTCGACTACCACGAGGCGGCGCTCGAGGAGGCGGGGCTTGCCGTCGAGATCACCGGAGACGCGGCGGCGCGGGTCGACGCTCGGCTCCTGCGCCGCGCGCTGTCGAACGTCATCGGCAACGCTACCCGCCACGCGGACCGCGGCAGCACCATCGACGTCCACATTGACGGTACGAACCGCACGGGGACGCAGGTGGAAATCTCGATCGTTGTCAGCAATAGCGGCGACACGGTACCGGTCGAGCACCTGCCGAGGCTCTTCGATCGCTTCTACCGGGTTGAAAGCGGGCGGGCGCCGGCTGGGAACGCGTCCGCAGGCACTCCGGTCGGCGCCCGCCACGGGCTGGGCCTGTCGATCGTCGCGGCGATCGCGCACATGCACGCCGGGCGCACCTTCGCGCGCTCCGCCGACGGGCTCACGTCGATAGGCATCGTGTTGCCCGAGTCGCCGCCCGACACGACGCGCTGACTGCGACCGACTCGGCGTCACGGCTCGAGCGCCGATCCGCTTACCGGCCGCTTCGACCGCAAAACGTAATTCGCTCGTGCGGCCCCTGACAGCTTCGGTCCTCAGTATGCACTTGTCGTCCACCGACGATGCGCTTCCCCAACGGCGGCGCCGACCGAGGAGAACGAGCATGCGATATATCAGAACTGTCCTTGGCGCCGCGGCCATTGCGTCGGCTGCGGCGTTTGCCGGCACGGCACACGCCGCCACCGCGGAAGAAATCGTCAAAGACTTCGAAGCGATGCGCGCCGGCCCGACGACCGACATCGAGCTGTCGGTATCCGGTGGTATCGCCGTCGTTACCGGGGAAGTCCCGACGGCGCTCGACCGCCGCGCGCTCACGGAGCGGCTGCGGGAGGCATCGGACGTCGATGAAATCATCGACCTCGTCGTGCTGGATCGTCCGTGACGGAGCCTCGTGCCGACTGGCAGTCGGTGCCGCCGCGACGTCGCACCGCTTTATTACACGCACTCAACCACACCGCAAACTCAAAGAGACCGCAAGACATGAACATGATCAAAGCCCTTTCCCCGGCCGCCCTGGCCCTCGCGCTCGTCGCCGGCACCGCCGTCGCGGACACCGAACGACCCCTGGAGGAGGTGGCCGAAGAGGTCCGTCAGCGAATCGCGCTCATCCCGAACGCCTCCGACGGCTCGTCGCACCAGACCATCACCGTCGAGGTGAGGAACGACACGCTGAGGCTGATGGGGTTTATCGAGGGGTTCGAGGAACGCCGGGCCATCAACGACGTGCTGAAGAGCGTGGAAGGCCTTCACGCTGACCAGATCGACGATCACATCGTGCAGCAATGATCTGACGATCTAGCCGGGCGCCGCCGCGGCGGCGTCGGGCATTGCCGCCGCCAACAACCCCCACCCTTACTGGCGCCGCTACATGACGAAGGCTTGCCGTACGGACGAGACGCCTGCCGGTTAGCCGAATAGGGTCGAGCTCGCCCTGCACGAACAACGGCAGCCGCGTTCCATACCTTGATCGATCCGTACCGACGACCGCACACCGGATTAAAGACCCCATGCAGCACGAGGATGCCGACCGCGAGTACCGCGCCAATTCGATCACGCTTGCCGGAGCGGTCGCGATGGGCACCGGCGTCATGATCGGCGCCGGCATCTTCGCGCTGACCGGTCAGATCGCACAACTTGCGGGCCCCCTATTCCCCTTGGCTTTCGTCGCGGGCGCGATCGTCGCGGGCTTCAGCGCCTACGCCTACGTGCGCATGTCCAACCGCTGGCCATCGGCGGGCGGCATCGCCATGATCCTTCAGAAGTGCTACGGGCCCGGCGCGCTTGCCGGCGGCGCCGCACTGCTGATGGCGCTGAGTATGGTGATCGCCGAGAGCCTGGTGGCGCGCACCTTCGCCACCTACGTGCTACGCCCGTTCGACATCACCGAAGGGCCACTGGTACCCGTGCTCGCGGTGACCGTGATCGGGTTTGCCTTCGTCGTGAACGTCGCCGGCAACCGTTCGGTCGGGCTGTTCTCCCTCATCATGGCGATCATCAAGATCGGCGGCATCGCGCTGTTCGGCATCGCCGCGCTGTGGTCGAGCGGGTTCAGCTTTGCAGCGGCGTCCGAAACCGACCAGGCCTTCGGGGCGATCGGATTCGTCGGCTCCATGGCGCTGTCGATCCTCGCGTTCAAGGGCTTCACCACCATCACCAACAGCGGCAGCGAGATCACCGACCCCCACCGGAACGTCGGTCGGGCGATCGCGCTGTCGATCGCGATCTGCACCGCGGTCTACCTGCTCGTGGCCTTCGGTGTCGGCTCCAGCCTGCCCATCGAGCGCATCATCGATGCGCGCGACTACGCCTTGGCCGAAGCTGCGGAGCCTGCGCTAGGCCAAGTGGGGTTCTACCTCACCGTTCTGCTGGCCGCCGTGGCGACCGCCTCGGCCGTGCTGGCCAGCGTCTTCGCGGTGTCACGCATGCTGGCGATGCTCACCGACATGGAGATGATTCCGCACAGCCACTTCGGGATGTCCGGGCCCATACAACGGCACACTCTGGTCTACACCGTGGTCATCGCCTCGGCGCTCGCGGTACTCTTCGACCTGGGCCGCATCGCCTCGCTCGGTGCGTTCTTCTACCTCGTCATGGACATGATCATCCAGTGGGGCGTGTTTCGATACCGGGCCAAGGAGATCGGAGCGGTGAGGGCGGTGCTGGTGACGGCCCTCGTCCTGGATGCTGCGGTGCTTGCGGCCTTCACCGCGATGAAGCTCGACAGCGACCCGGCAATCGTGCTGTATGCAGTCGTAGGCATCACGTCGGTCTTCGCGTTCGAGCGGGTCTACCTGTCGCGCTGGCTCGCACCGAGCCCCGACCACGCGCACTGAACGCGGCACCGTCCCGGTCAGCCAGCTCGTTCCTGACCAACCTGGATAAGAGGCGTCAACGTCAGCGTAGTGGGCGCTTGCACGGTCAGGCACGATCCTGCTCGGGGTCCTGGAGCGGCTGCGGCGAGGAACCCGGCGCAACGATGCTCAGCCACAGCACGCTGATCAGGCAGAACAGGATCCCGATCCCGGTAAGGATCGACAGCGTTTCGCCGAAGAACGCGACCCCCATGGCGAGCCCAAAGACGGGCGTGAAGAAGGTGAACACGTTCAGCTGGTTGAGCGAGCCGCGGCGCAGCAGTTCGAACCACCCGACGAACGCCGCGGCCGTTCCCAGCAGACTCAAGGCCAGCAACGCGCCCACGAAGCCCCAGGACCAGAGAATCTCGCCTGGCTGCTCCACGATCGCGGACATCACTCCCAGAGGAATGCTGCCCACGACCAGCTGCCAGCCCATGGCCCGCAGAGTGTCGATGCGCCCCGCCATTCGCGACAGGATGACGTTGCTCGCCGCCACCCCGAGCGCGCCCAGCAGAATCAGCCCCAAACCCGGCAACGTGGTTGCTGCACGTCCCAGGCCCGGAACGCCGATCAGCACGATGCCGCCGAAGCCGACCAGGAGGCCGAGGCACTGAGCCCGGCTCAACAGCTCCTGCCCGAGCCAGGCGAGAAGCACGGCGGCGAAGAGCGGCTGTGCATTGCCGACCACGGTAGCCAAGCCTGGGGCTACTCGCGCGCCACCGTAGAACATGCCTGCAAAGCCCAGCGTGGTCGCGCTCAATCCTACCAACACCACGGCGCTCCAATGATTCCGGCCCCGCAGCGGGGGCCGCCTCTTGTAGTTAGCCACGATCAACAGGGACACCCCTGCGATCAAGGCGCGCATGGTGGCGAAACCGAGCGGCGGCGCGGCCGACAAGCCGTAGGTGATCAGCGGAAAACACAGCGCCCATAGGAACATCACGCCCATGGCTCCGAAAGCGACACCGGCGCTCATGAGCCTGGTCGTTCCCCCGCCGCAGCGCCGCTCTCAAGCCCTCGACCACCTGCGCATGGATCAGCGACAGGTGCACCGACGCTGGCCGCCTTGCACGAACGTGAATCCGAGGTCGAAGTTGCTTGCAGAAACGCGGGAACCTCACGGCTTCGCCGCAAGTCACAACCGATCCACGCGCATGTACCGACGCTTGTCTCGGACGCGAGGACCTTGCGGGACTCACCGAGGCCCGGCGCCCCGACCATCGCGCGAATCCTCGCTGGCATTTCGGAGGTAACAACCATGATCGCCGACATCGACGCGAGTCTGGCGGGAGCGAACGGACACCGCAACCCCGTCTTACCGGATGCAAGACGGCGCCGTTTGCTGGTCGCCGCCGTCGGCGCGGGGGTTGGGCTCGGGGTGGCGGGTGCGACCTACCCCATCCTGTCCTCCATGGCTCCCAGCGCTCGGGCTCGGGCGGCAGGCGCCTCGGTGGAGGCGGACGTCTCGAAGCTCGGACCGGGTCAGCTCGTGACGGTCGAATGGCGCGGCAAGCCCGTGTGGATCATCCGGCGTACGCCGGACATGCTCTCGTCGTTGAGCCGGGTTGTCACCGAGTTGCGTGATCCGGGCTCGCGGAGCAGCCAGCAACCGTCCTACGCACTGAATTCTCACCGCTCGATCAAGCCGGAGGTGTTCATCGCCATCGGGCTGTGCACGCACCTGGGCTGCGTACCCAACTACCGCCCGGAACTTGCCCCTGCAGACCTTGGCGACAGCTGGCAAGGCGGCATGTTCTGCCCTTGCCACGGCTCCAAGTTCGACTTGGCCGGCCGCGTCCACAAGGGCGTTCCCGCACCGACCAACCTCGTCATACCGGCCCACCGCTACGTGGACAGGAACCAGCTCGTGATCGGAGAGGACGCCAGCGCCGCCACCTAGCACCCGTCCTCGATCACTGCCCGCGACGGCGGCGTCGACATCCGAGCCGCGACCGGTCTACCGCGGATCTCTCCGGGCTCGTCACCGATGGGCTCGGGGTATCCTTGTCCGCATGTCCGGTGTCGAGCATGGCGTCCTGCCCGCTGACGTTGCCTCGCCGCAGGCGATGTTCGTCGCGATGCGAGAGCAAACAAGGCGTGCGCGCCGAGCGCGCTTCGCGGCGTTCGATCCGGCGCTGGACCGGATTGCCCGAGCCCGCCGGCGAATGGCGTCGTTGGAGCCAAGGCCGCGCGCGGGCTCGACGGTGCGCGACGTCGCGGATTTCCACGATCGCCTACCGACGGTCCGGAACGCGGACGACACCATTTCCGCTCGGTGGTCCGAGCAGGTGTCAGACATGTGCTGCCGGGTCGCGTCAGGGACCACCGAGGGAAGCGTGCCCGCCGCGGTGAGATGGGCATAGCCGCCGCACTGTCGTTCGTCCTCTTCGGCGTCTGCGGAGTCCTGCACTACGCGGTGATGACGAATACGCACGAGCGTCTTGTACGGTCATCACGCGGGCGCGGTGCCCGACTGTCGATCTGTCTCTATACGGCGGGGTTCGCGCACCTCGTGGAGGCGGCGCTGTACGCCGCCGGTTTCATGCTGGGTCAGCGCGTCGGCATCGGCGGGTTCGCGAAGGAGAACGCGACGTCCTTCATGGACACGTTCTACTTCTCGCTCGTGAACTTCACGTCGCTGGGACTGGGCGACATCTATCCCACGGGGCACCTGCGCCTGCTTGCCGGCGTCGAGTCGCTCAACGGGTTCCTGCTGATCACGACCTCGGCTTCGTTCATCTACCTGCTCATGTCAGCAGGCGTGGTCGACGACTGATCCCTCGACACCGCGCCTGGCTCCGCCACCCGCGAGCGAAGGGTCATGGCGCGTACGACGAGCCAGCTGTAGCGCCCCATCGCGTCGCTCGTGCTCACAGCCAACGACGCAACGTCCAGCCGATGCCTTCCAGGAGGCGGCGATGCCAGCGCCGTGCGCTCCATCGCTCCATGGTGATCTCCTGCGATTCGCCGAGATCCGCCGTGAAGCTTCGCTCGAGCCGGCTGCAGAAGTCCGACTCCCGGGTCGTGAACACGAGCTCGTAGTTGAGGAAGAAGCTGCGGTAGTCAAAATTCGACGTGCCGAGCACCCCCCGGTCACCGTCGATCACAACCGTCTTGACATGCAGCATGCGCGGCAGGTACTCGTGGATCCGCACGCCGGCACGTAGGAGGCCGGCGTAGTGCGCCTGCGCGGCCCAACGCGCCACGGGTACGTCGCTTCGTGCCGGTACGAGCACCCGCACGTCGACCCCGCGGCGAGCGGCCGCCGCGAGGCGCCCTCGCATCAGCGGGTCGGGCACGAAGTACGGGGTGCTCAACCAGATGCGCTCACGCGCCTCGGCGAAAGCATCGACATACAGGCAGCGAATACGTCGTTCGCACCGGCGGGTGTGGTTCGAGATCAGGTCGGCGAAGTCGGCCTCCACCGGCGTCCAGCGCAGGTCGCCGCGCCAGAAGGCATCGAACAGCTGGCCGGCGACAAGCGCCAGGCGTCCGGTGAGCGCAGTGTGGCTGTCTCGCCACCGAGTGGCGCCGAACCAGCGGCGCGAGCTCTGTCGGTGAACGTTGAAGCCACCGACGTAGGCAATCCGCGAGTCGACCACGAGCAGCTTCCGGTGGTTGCGCCGGTTGAAACGCAGCGGCCGGCGCCAGCTCCAGCGATGGAACCACTTCACCCGCGCTCCGGCGTCACGGGCCCCGACCAGCAGGGCTGACGAGGCCATGCCCACGCCACCCGCCGCGTCCAGATGCAGCCGCACGTCGACGCCCGCCGAGGCACGTTCGCTCAGCGCCGCGGCGAACTCGCGGCCGACTTCGTCGTCGGCGAAGATGTAGCTCTCCATGCGCACCGATCGGCTGGCACTCCGGATCGATGCGAGCATCGCCGCATAGAGGACGTCGCCCTCGACGAACAACTCCGTATGGAGGCCGTCGGGGGCGGCGGTGCCTGGTTCCTCGTCCGGCGGGGAAGGTGCCGGGCCGGAGGTACCGGCTGAACGAGAGCGACTCCAGCGACGCGGCATCGACCCGGAGCCATGTCTCCCGATCAAGCGCTATTCCCCGTTTCGTCCTGCATACGGCGACGCCCTGAGGGCCTCGAACGACGGCAAGTGGCGACGTTGGGTAGCGTCACGGGCGCGCGAAGACGTCGCCGGCAGCGAAACGGTTCGAGACACCCTCGAAGAACAGGTCCGCTTCCTCCTCGCCCACGCCGAGGTCGAGGGCGCCGCTGGCCTCGAGGCGGCACGGCTCGGCGGTGGCGCAGCTCATGGAACGGGTTCGCTTCGCTCGGCAAGGCTCGGTCATGCGGTCTGGTGCTGTGGACGCCTACTTCCGCCGGTACACGCTCCATCTCGCCCATTCGGCCGGGAGACGCTACGAAACAGGGCCGGTATCGTCAACGCCGCGCTGACCTGGGGGGGCAACTCCGGAACGCGTTCCGGCGTCTTGTCCCTACCAGCGCCCTACTCTACTCTGGCCGCTGTCGGACGAGCCCGGAACACACCATGCTGCGACCGCGCTGCCATCCCCCTCGAGACGCGTACCCGGTCGATCCCTGGTCGCTTGCCGCCGTTCGCGTCGAGCGCGAGGGGCTCCTCGATCATGTCGGTCAGGCCGAGACGATGTTCGCGCTCTCGAACGGCTATCTGGGACTGCGCGGCACGATGGACGAGGGCAGTCCGGTCGAGGAGCCGGGCACCTTCCTGAACGGCTTCTACGAGACGCGTCCGATCACGTACGGCGAGAGCGCCTACGGATTCCCTCGCGCCGGACAGAGCATGTTGAGCTGTCCCGATGGTACCGTCATTCGGCTGAGCGTCGATGACGAGCCTTTCGATCTCGCGCGCGCCGAGGTGCTCGGGTTCGAGCGACGGCTCGATCTGCGCCGCGGCCTGCTGACGCGCGACGTGACCTGGAGGACGGAGCGGGGCCGGCGATTGCGGCTGCGCACCAGGCGACTGGTGTCCCTGGACATGAAGCACCTCGCGGCGATCGACTGGGAGCTTCTGGCCGATGACGACTGCGACGTCCTGATCTCGTCGGAGCTGATCGAGCGGACGCCGTTGCCGGTCGATGAGTTCGACCCGCGGCTCGCCGATGCGCCGGTCGCCCGGGTGCTGAACCCGACCGCTGCCCTCGCCGATGGGCTGCGCGCGATGCTCGGCTACACCACCGGCGGGTCGGATCTGGCACTCGGATGCGGCATGGATCACGCTCTCGACACGGACAACGCGCACGAGGTGCAGGCGCGGTGCGACGACGCCGGGGCCGCGATCACCATCCGCGTCGCCGCGACGGCGGGCGTGCCGATACGGTTGTCCAAGTTCCTCGCCTATCATCACGCGCCAGAGGGCGTCGGGCACCCGCTTGCAGAGGTCGGTCTCGGTCTCGATCGGGCCCGCGCGAGCGGCTTCGCCGCGCTCCTCGCGCGGCAGGAGCAGGACGTCCAGCGCTTCTGGGCGAGCGCCGATATCGAGATCGAGGGCGACCCGGCAACGCAGCAGGTCGTGCGCTGGAACCTCTTCCAGCTCATGCAGGCGAGCGCCCGGGTGCACGGCCACGGCATCGGCGCCCGGGGGCTGACCGGGCGCAGCTACGAGGGACACTATTTCTGGGACACCGAAATCTACGTCCTGCCGTTCCTCACCTACACCGCACCCGACATCGCCCGCGCGGTGCTGAAGTTCCGCCACGCCATGCTCCCCCGGGCACGCGCGCGTGCCGCCGAGCTGGGCCACCGGGGGGCCACCTTCCCGTGGCGCACGATCAACGGCGAGGAGGCCTCGGCCTACTACGCCGCCGGCACCGCCCAGTACCACATCAACGCCGACATCGCCTACGCGGTGCGCAAGTACGTCGACGTCTCGGGCGACACGGACTTCCTCGCGCGCTACGGCGCCGAGATCCTCGTCGAGACCGCGCGGTTCTGGCTCGATCTCGGGTTCTTCTCGGCACGGCGCGATGGACGGTTCTGCATCAACGCCGTCACCGGGCCCGACGAGTACAACGCCGTCGTCGACAACAACTACTTCACCAATCTCATGGCTCAGGAGAACCTGAGCCACGCCGCGCGTGTGGTGGCGGAGCTAGAGCCGCATGCGCGCGACTCGCTGATCGCGCGTACCGGGCTTGCGACGAACGAGCCTGCCGCCTGGCGCGAGGCCGCCGAGCGCATGTACCTGCCTTTCGACGAGCGGCTCGGCGTGCACCCGCAGGACGACAGCTTCCTCGACAAGGAACTCTGGGACTTCGAGCGCACGCCGGCGGATCACTACCCGCTGCTGCTGCACTACCACCCGCTCAACCTCTACCGGGCGCAGGTCATCAAGCAGGCCGACACGCTGCTCGCGATGTTCCTGTTGAGCGGCCGGTTCTCGACCGCCGAGAAGAAGCGCGGCTTCGACTATTACGACCCCATCACGACGCACGACAGCTCGCTGTCGGTCTGCATCCAGTCGATCATCGCCAACGAGGTCGGTTACCGCGACCGGGCGTTCGAGTACTTCCGGTTCGCCGCCGCGATGGACCTGTCCGACATCGGCGGCAACATGTCGCACGGGGCACACGTCGCATCGATCGGCGGGACCTGGCTCGCGCTGATCCACGGCTTCGCGGGACTGCGTGACGACGGGGGCAGGATCGTCTTCCATCCGCGCCCGCCCCGCGCCTGGTCCGCCCTGCGGTTCCGCCTGAGCATACGCGGGCGGCGCATCCACCTCACCATCGATGCCGCGCGGACCGTCTATCGACTGGAGGCGGGGGAACCGATCGAGCTCGTCCACGTGAGTGAGTCGCTGCGACTGAGTCCCGACGCGCCGGAGGCAGCGCGAGCAACCCCCGGCGTGGCGGCATCCCTGCCTGGGTTCGGCGCCGGTGTCGCCGACGTGGGCGGGTTGGAGCCCGGGCATCGATCCTCAGGCGACGACGACCTCCGATAGATCCCGCACGACCTCGTCGGCACCCGCTCCGCGCAGGGCCATGGCATGCGTGTCGCCACCACCACCACCACCGACGCCGATGACGAAGGCGAAGCCGACGCGACGACCCGCCTCCACACCCGCGATGGCGTCCTCGAAGAGCGCGGCGCGCTCGGGGCCGACACCGAGCTGCCGAAGCGCTTCGAGGAACATCGCGGGGTCCGGCTTGCCAGGGAGGTTCAACCGGCTCAGATCGAGACCGTCGACACGCGCCTCCACGAAACGTGCGAGCCCGGTCGCACGGAGCACCGGTCCCGCGTTGGCGCTGGAGGAGGCGACAGCCACCCGGATGCGCGCCCGACACAGCGACTCGAGCAATGCCTCGGCCCCTGGCAGCGGCATCGCGTCATGCTCGAGCCGCTCCTGGACCGCCTCGTTCTTGCGTCGCGCCAGCCCCTCGATCGTGATGGCCTCCGGCGGGTCGATCTCCCTGCCGTCCGGCAGCTCGATCCGCCGCGAGGCCAGGAACGCGCGCACCCCGTCGCGCCTTGCCCGCCCATCGACGTGCTGGAGGTAGTCGGCGCGAGTGAATTCCGAGAACGGCTCCGCGCGTGAGCGCAGGAAGGCATCGAAGGTTTCCTTCCAGGCCGCCTCGTGCAACGACGCCGTGTCGGTCAGCACGCCGTCGAGATCGAACACGACGACATCGAGGCGGTCCGGCGAGAGTCGGACGCATGGGCGTATCACGTGAACCTCACGACGGCGGACCGGGTCGCATGCGGCGCGCCCGCCGGACGCCACCAGACAGTTCCCCGCACCCGACAGCGCGGCGCAGCGGCACGCCGAGCAGCAACGGCGAGCGCGAGGCTCGTACCGATACCGCGCACTACGCGAGTGCCGAAGCGGGAAGGAGCGTGCCGGTGATGCCGAGAGCCTCATTGGTCATGCGCATGGACGTCGCTGCATCGACCCCCCGTGCGTCGAGCGCCCGTATCGCGTCGACCGTTTCGGGGATGACGATCGCCTGGTTGTCGACCATGTAGGCGTAGAAGAGCTCGTCGCCCTCGACCTTCAGCATGTCCGCCCAGAGCGCCACTTCGTAGAGGTTGTCGTGCGGGCGTCCGAGATCGGCCATCAACTCCTTGACCGCGTTGAGGGCGTCGAGCCCGTCACCGATGTCGATCAGCGCGATGCGCGAGGACGAACCGAACGCCTCCAACACCTCCTGCTTGCTGGACTCCCGGGCCAGCTGGACCGACCAATAGTGCAGGTGTGCGATAGTTTCCGGCACCTTGACCGCCATCGTGACGACATCGAGCTCGGGGTCGACGCTTTGCGCATCCGGCCCTTGATGGCTGGGGATCTCGGGCTCCGGCACCAACGTGTTCATGATGCCACCGAGATGGCTTTCCCACGGATCGGTGGCGCGCCGCAGGAGCGTGCCGCGCGCGCGACGCAAGAGACCGGCTCGCTTGAGCGCGGTGAGCGTCCGCACCGTCGAGGTGGTATTGCACGACACGACACGAGTGCAGTCGCGACCGACGGCGCCATCGTAGTTCGCCTCGGCAACGAAGGAATGACCGGTGATCTCGTGCTTCTCGCCGCCCTGGAGGATGAACTTCGTCCCGCTGCGTCGATAGACCTCGATGTTCTTCGCAGCGACCTTCTTGGGCGTGCAGTCGACGACGACATCGACCGCGCCGAGCAGGTCGTCGAGCGTCCCGGCAAGATCGATTCCGGCAGCGCGCATCGGGCCGGCCCGTGCCGCGTCGGAGGCGTAGAGCGGGTAGCCCCTGAGCGATGGCACCCGCACGCGCCAGTCGGCGGCGACGTCGGCGACGCCGGTGAGCTCCATGTCGTCCTGCGCGGCCACCGCATCGGCCACGCGCTTGCCGATCACGCCGTAGCCGTTGACCGCCACACGGGTCATCGATTGCTGAGTCATGGGAACCTCGAACGATTGCAGAAGTGGATGACCGTCCGAACCACCGTCATGACCTGAGCAACCTCAGGCGGTTCAACCGGGGCATGAAGGCCGGCACGCCGTCGACGTAGCGCCGGTAGGCGTCTCCAAACTCCGCCAGCGCCTCGCGCTCCTCGCTCCGTGCCAGGCGAACGTACATCAGCACGAGCACGGGGAACATCGCGAGCGTCAGGATGGTTGGCCACTGGAGCAGGAAGCCGAACAGCACAAGCACGAAGCCGACGTACTGCGGATGGCGCAGCGCGGCATAGGGTCCGGCGGTTGCAAGGGTTCCCTCTCGCTGCGCCTTGTAAAGCAGGTTCCACGCGGCCGAAATCAGGATGAAACCGCCGCCGATGAAGACGAAGCTGAGCAAGTGGAATGGCCCGAAGTGCGGATTCGCCTTCCAACCGAACAGCATCTCGGGCAGATGTCCGGCATCGTGGGACAGCCAGTCGATGCCCGGGTAGTTGGCCTGCAGCCAGCCCGATAGCAGGTAGATGGTGAGCGGAAAGCCGTACATCTCGGTGAAGAGCGCCACGAGGAACGCACTGAACGCGCCGAACGAGCGCCAGTCCCGCGCCGTCCGCGGCTTGAAGAAGCTGAACGCGAACAGGATGAAGATCGCGGAGTTGATCACGACCAGCAGCCAGAGCCCGTAGGCGGGGACGGTGTCGTTCATTTTCGTTCTCCCGCCAAGTCGGAGTCGTCGCCACCGCCTTCCGCGCCGTGCCTCGGCCGCTCGTCGGACCCGTCGGCGCGCGCCGGGCTGCCGTGTCCTGCGTGTCCCTTGTGCCCTCCGTGCCCTCCGTGTCCGGCGTGCCCTCCGTGTCCGGCGTGCATGAACAGGTGCACTCCCACACAAAGCAGAAGCAGCGTGACCAACGGCCCAGCGCCGATCAGATGCGCCCAATGCTCGGCGATCAGGTAGAAGCCCCCGACGGCAAGGAACAACACCAGTGCAAGGTTGGTGGGCGTGGCGAAAGAGCGCTTCGTGGCGTCTCGTCTATGGGTTTGCATGGTCGTGTTCTCCGTCGGGATAGTCATGCCCTGGCGGGCTGTTCCAAGGTGGCCGGCACGGCCCTGTCGTCGATACCGTCGAGCCGCGTGCGCTTGAGCAAGAGCGCGTTCACGGCGACGAGCGCCGAGCTGCCCGACATCGCGAGAGCAGCGATTTCGGGACTGACGATGACGGGGTAGAAGACGCCCGCCGCCATCGGGAAGGCCACGACGTTGTAGGCGACCGCCCAGAACAGGTTCTGATGCATCTTGCGCAAGGTCGCTCGCGACAGCTCGATCGCACCCACGACATCGTAGGGGTCGCTCTTCATCAGCACCACATCGGCGCTCTCCATCGCCACGTCGGTCCCCGCACCGATGGCGAAGCCGACATCGGCCTGGGTGAGCGCGGGCGCGTCGTTGACGCCGTCGCCGACCATGCCGACGCGCTTGCCCTGAGACTGCAGTTCCTTGACCTTCTCCGCCTTCTGCCCAGGGAGCACATCGGCGAGCACCGTCGAGATGCCCAGCTCGCCTGCGATCTGTCTGGCCGTGCCTTCGTTGTCTCCGGTCAGCATCGCTACCTCGACGCCTCTCTCGCGGAGCTTGGCGATGGCGACCTTCGCGCTGGGGCGCGGCGCATCGGCGATGGCGATCAGGCCGAGGATCCGTCCGGCACGCGCCACGTGCACCACCGTGCGGCCCTCGCCCTTGAGCCGCTCGGCCTCGTCGGCGAGCGCCCCGAGACCGATCCGCTCCTCGTCCATCAGGCGGCGGTTGCCGACCAGCACCGGCTCGCCCTCGACTTCGGCCTTCGCGCCGCGACCATCCAGGTTGAGGAAACCCTCCGCGCGGGGTGCGTCGAGATGCTCCGCACGCTTCACGATCGCCAACGCCAGCGGGTGGTCCGAACCGCGGTCCACGGCCGCGGCGGCGCCGAGCGTTCGGTCCTCGCTGCCGTCCGGTGCGGCGACGACCTCGACGACGCGCGGCTCGCCCATCGTCAGGGTGCCGGTCTTGTCGAAAACGATCACGTCGAGCTTGGTCGCGTCCTCGAGAGCGCCCGCATTCTTGAAGAGGATGCCATGCGTCGCCCCAAGCCCGGTGCCCACCATCACCGCCATGGGGGTGGCGAGCCCGAGCGCGTCGGGGCAGGCGATGACGAAGACCGTGATGGTCAGTGTCAGGGCGAACAGCAGGGGTTCGCCAAGCCACCAGAACCACACCGCGAAGGTGGCGAGCCCGATGACGATCGCGATCACCACGAGCCACTGCGAGGCCCGGTCGGCGAGCAGCTGCGCGGGCGCCTTGGAGTTCTGCGCCTCCTGGACCAGCTTGACGATCTGGGCGAGCGCCGTGTCCGCGCCGACCTTGGTCGCGCGATAGCGGAAGCTGCCGCTCTTGTTGATGGTGGCGCCGATGACCTGGTCGCCCGTCCCCTTCTGCACCGGCATGGATTCGCCGGTAAGCATCGACTCGTCGACCAGGGACTCGCCATCGAGCACCTCGCCATCGACAGGGATCTTGTTGCCCGGGCGGATGACGATCGTCTCGCCGGTCTGCACCTCCGAGGTGGGCACCTCGGTCTCCCGCCCGTCCCTGAACACGGTTGCCATCGGAGGTGCGAGATCGAGCAGCGCCCGGATCGCCGCAGAAGCACCGGCCCGGGCTCGCATCTCGAGCCAGTGTCCGAGCAGGATGAACACGAGCAGCACCGCCACCGCCTCGTAGAACTGCACGCCCGGGAAGAAGAAGGTCGAACCGACGCTGAAGAAATAGCCGGTGCCCACCGAGAGCACGACGAGCACCGCCATGTTGAGCACACCGTTCTTCAGCGCGCGCCAGGCGGCCGTGAAGAACGGCCAGCTGGGATAGACGATGGCGAGGCTGCCGAGGAAGAAGAGCCACAAGTCGAGCTCCAGACCGAACGGTGGCGGGGGGGGGGCGAAGAGCCCACCCATCGGCGAATAGATGAAGATGGGAACGGTGAAGGCGAGTGCGATCCAGAACCGGTTGCGCATGTCCCGCACCATGCCGGCCATGTCCATGCCGGGACCGTGACCCATCTCGTGGGCCATGGCGTCGGGTGCGGCCGAGCTGCCGGCGCCGTGTTCGTGATGCGACTCCGCCGCCGCGCTCGGCGCGCAGACGTGCCGCGGCCTGATCTCTCCACCACAGCGGAACCCGCAGGAGGAGATTCTCTCGCGCAACCGCTCGACGCTGGTGACGGCCGGGTCGTAGTCGACCGTGACGCTCCCGGAGGCCGGGTTGGCATCCGCGTGCCGGACGCCCGTCTCCCGGCGAAGCTGCTTCTCGACGGCCAGATGGTCGAGCTCCTCGAAGAGGCCTTCGAGGTTCAGTGTCACGGAGCTCATGTTTCATTCTCCCGGGTGGAGTCAGCTTTCGGCAATCCCGTGGCGGAGAACCGTGCGGACGGACAGCGACATTCGCGGTGCCGATTCATGAGGCGTTGCGGCTCGACGCCGCCGGCGCACCGACCGGTCTGCAGCGACAAGACGGTCTCGTCCCTGCGGAGGCGACCGATCCATCGGAGCAGCATGCGGCTGTCCGCGACTCGCGCCGACGTGATGCGTGGGACACACGGGTACCGCAACCGCAACCGCAACCGCAACCGCTGCCGCTGCCGCTGCCGCTGCCTGGCGTGCGCTGACGTGCGGCCACCGTTGCGACCCTCGAGTTCATCTTCACGCTTAAAACATCTCTTCGGCGGTAGTAAGGGGACAAGACGTCGGCAGCTCGATTGCCTTACAGCGGTACCGAGCACGCAGGGTGCCTCGAGCTCAAGACGGGCGCATTCGAGCTCGCCGGCGTGACACTCGAGAGAGCCGCGGAACGAGGATCGCAGGTCCCACAACGTGTCGGTCCTCCCCCGCTTGCCGCCGGCAAGACCGCCGATACGCCCAGCGTTCTCGCGTTGGTGGCCATCGTGTGGGGAAGACCGCCTTCACGCCGCCTCGAGGCGTTCGGCTCCACATCCGCACTGTCGATAGTTCCCGACTCCACAGGTCGGACAATGATCCCTGAGCGTTTTCTTCAAAGCCTGTCGTGCTCTATGCAGGCGCACCCCGACGTTGTTCGTGCTGATGTTCAGCTCGGTCGCTATCTGCCGGCGCGGCTGCTCCTCGAGATCGGCACGGCGAATGACGTCGGCGTACTCGGTCCGCAGGGCGGACAGCTTCTGACGGACACAGGAACAAGCGCCCTCGAACGCTGGGGGATCGACGGCAACCGGTGATGATTGCGCCTCCCGCTCGAATGCGTCATGGCCGCGCCGCCGGGCGGCACGCCGTCGGTAGTGATCGATCAACGTGCGCTCTCGGAGGCGGCAAAGCCATGTGTCGATCCGGCTCTTGTCGTCGAGCTGTCCTGCGTGACGAATTGCCTTGAGACAGAAATCCTGAAAGGCGTCCTCGGCGTCTTCCAGGTGCCCTAGGCGGCGGCAGAAATACCCGAAGTGCGCCTGTCGACGGGCAAGCAGCCGATCGGAGACAGAAGTGTCGTCACCGGTATCGGTGACGAGTGAACGCGTTTCGATATGACGAGGTTGCATCCTGTTACTCCTCAGAGAAGACGTGCGCGTGCGGCGGCAACCTCGGCAACCCCGGTACGGCTCCTGATCGCCTTCGTACAATGAACACGCACGATCGACTCAGGAGCGGAGATCGCACTGCACGGCCCGCCGGCCCGTGAAGCCGAGTTCCGGGCGGACCGACACGACGTGCAGCTCATCTCTCGTGCCTCGGCATGAACACCGACCGACTCGGCTCGAAGCTACACGTCGCGCCTTGCGACACGCTGTCATCGAGATGACAAGTGCATCACTGGGTGCCCGGCTGATTCATGCCGGACATGGGGCCCCCGAGCTCTTCGGGCGTCAACCTGCCGTCCTTGTCCGCGTCGGCGTAGGAAAACATCCGATCGTGGACCAATCGCATCTCGTCCATCGACAACGCACCATCGCCGTCGGCATCCATCATGATCATCATCATCATGCCGCGACCCATCATGTTCGGACCCATCATGTTCGGACCCATCATGTTCGGGTCCATCATCGAGGAGGGGCCGCGGCCGTTCCGATCCTGCTCCGCGACGACACCGGGTCCCTGCTGTTGCCCGATCAAGCGCCCTGGCTCGCTTCCGGTCTGAGCGAACGCGGTGGCTGCGAGCAGGGTCAATGCCGATGCGATCAATGTCGTCTTGAGCTTTCTCACTAGAGTTGTCCTCCGGTTGGTCCGCCATCGGAAGTCGGCGGCGTTTGTTGAGGATGTCGCTCCACGCCATCGGCCTGATTGATCCAGGTCAAGCCGATCCGCTACTCGAGCGAGGAACCGGATGTTCCGGCCGCCCTTCGAGGCTCACGCACCGCCATCGCCAACTGGAACCGTGTGGCATCCTCCCCGCTTGCGCGGCACCTCGGCACCGCGCTCGCAGGGCCCATCGAGAGCCTGTTGGCGCTCGACGATGGATGCCGAGTCGCTAAGAGTTCTGCGGGTCGCCATGGTCGCGAGTGATGATTGGCCTTAAGTGACCCTTGGCGAGCGTGCGCGGCGGTCGGGCGCGGCGCGTCAGAGCAGCACCGCGAGCAACGCGCCGCCGAGCAGGGCGTAGAGCAGGCAGATCGGCGCGGTGCGCGAGAGGATCTCCCCCTCTCGCGCCGCGAGCCCCACGGTGGCGCAGCCGGCGATGATGTTGTGCGGCGCGACCACGTTGCCGATCGCCGCGCCGAAGCCCTGCGCCGCGAGCATCGCCACGGGTGGCAACGACAGCACCGCCGCGGTAGAGGTCTGGAACTCGCTGAACAGGATGTTCGACGCGGTCGCGGACCCCGTCACGAAGGTGCCGAGCGCGCCCACCACCGGGGCGACCAGCGGCCAGAAGGCGCCGCTCAGCGCGGCCGCCTCGGCCAGCGCGTCCACCATGCCGGCGTGCACCATGGTGCGTGACAGCGCCAGCATCGCGAGCAGCGCCGACGCCACCGGCAGGAGCCGGCGCACGGCGGCCAGGCCGGCCGGCACCACGCGCGCCGTGCGCCCTGTGACCGCGGCGCCGATCAAGAAGCCCGTGAACAGCAGCGTACCGGGGTGGTACAGCGGTTGGAACGTGCCCTCGAAGGCACCGGCGAACGACCAGCCGAGCTCGATCTCGCCGAGCGCGTCGCGAAGCGCGGGCACCAGCCTCGTCAGCAACACCAGCACCAGGATCGCGAGGTAGGGCACGAGGTCGTGTGCGAGCGCTTCGGCGCGACCATGGCCGCCGCCGATATCGTCGTGCGACCGCCCGCGGCGGCGCAACGCCGGCACGAAGATCGACAGCCCGACCAGCGCACCACCGAGCGCCGGCAGCTCCGGGCCCGCGAAGGTCGCGATCGCGAGGTAGGGCAGCAGGAAGGCCAGCGCGGCGAAGGCGCTCCAGGCAAGCTCGCGCCGACTGAGCGGCGTGTCGCCCGCAAGCCGCACGACCGCGACGAGCAGGATCCAGCCCAGCGCGGCGTGCAACGCGGCGGTCGCCGCCGCGATCTCGCTGCCGGACAGACCGGTGATCTCGGCCTGCGTCAGCAGCGGCGTGCCGACCGCGCCGAACGAAACGCCCGCGGCGTGGCCGAGCAACGCGAGCGTCACGGCGCGCACCGGTGCGAAGCCGAGGCCGACGAGCAGTGGCGCGGCCAGCGCCAGGGGCGTCCCGAAGCCTGCCGCGCCCTCCATGAACAGTCCGAAGAACCAGGCGATCAGCACCGCCTGCAGCCGGCGATCGTCGGTGAGACCCGCCAGCGCGGTGCGGATGCGCTCGATCGCGCCGGTGGCGCGCTGGTACTCGTAGAGCGCCAGCGCCGGCAGCACGATCCACAGGATCACCGCCGTCGCGTGCGTCGCCTCGAGCGCGATGCCGACGCCGGCTCGCGCCTCCGGCACGGCGCCGGCGAGGTCGAACGCGGTGAGCGCCACCGCCGCTGCGACCAGCAGCGCGACGCCGCCGGCGCGCGCCGCCGACCAGCCTAGCCCCACCATCGCCGCGACCACCGTCACGAGCGGGGCGAGCGCGAGCAGCGCGGTCATCGCCGCTCGGCGAGCACCTCGTGGGGAACCCGTCCGTCGCGCGCGAACGCGTCGATGTTCTCGATCGTGACGGCGGCGATCGCCTGCAGCGCCTCGCGCGTGAAGAAGCCCTGGTGGCCGGTGATCAGGACGTTCGGGAACGTCAGCAGTCGCGCGAACACGTCATCGGGGATGAAGCGGTTAGACAGGTCCTCGAAGAACAGATCCCCTTCCTCCTCGTACACGTCGAGGGCCACCGATCCGAGCGCTCCGCTCTTCAGGCCACGGATCAGTGCGCGGGTGTCGACGACCGCGCCGCGCGAGGTGTTCACGAGCATCGCGCCGGGTTTCATCCGGGCGATCGCCGCGTCGTCGATGAGGTGATGGGTGGCGGGCGTCAGCGGGCACTGCAGCGTGACGACGTCGCTCTGCGCGAGCAGCGTCGGCATGTCGACGTAGACCGCGCCGCGTGCCTCGCAAGACGGATTCGGCTTCGGGTCGTGCGCCAGTAGGCGGCAGCCGAAACCTGCGAGGATGCACGTCAGCACCGCGCCGATCTCGCCGGTGCCGACGACGCCGGCAGTCTTGCCGACGAGATCGAAGCCCATCAGACCGTCGAGCGCGAAGTTGCCGTCGCGCACGCGGTTGTAGGCAAGGTGAGTCTTGCGGTTCAGCGTCAGGATCAGCGCCACGGTGTGCTCGGCGACGGCATGCGGCGAGTAGGCCGGCACGCGAGCGACGGTCAGCCCGGCGCCGGCCGCCGCGTCGAGATCGACATGGTTGAATCCGGCCGAGCGCAACGCGATCAGGCGGGTGCCACCGGCCGCGAGCCGCTTCAGCGTCGCGGCGCCGAGATCGTCGTTGACGAAGGCGCACACCGCCTCGACGCCCTCGGCCAGTCGCGCGGTGTCCGGCGTCAACCGCGCCTCGAAGAACGTGAGCTCGTGCGTGGCGTTGGCCTCGGCCAGGAAGCGTTCGTCGTAGGGTTTGCTGCTGTAGACGGCGACGCGCATGATGAACTCGTGGGCTTGGCGCGCGCGGCTACGGAACCTTTGCGGGCGTGCTTGTGTACAACCGAATGGACCCGGGGGCAAGGGGGTGGATCAGGCTCGACCGACTCGGTGCTTTGTGCCGACGGCAAGCACGGAGGCTTCGGCAACGATGACGTCGGAGCTGAGTGCACCGCGCCCTGAGTCGGCGCCGAGCACTGCGCTCACGGTGGCGCCGCGGCGTCGTTCGCCGCCGTACCCGCCTCCCCGTCTGCCGCGTCGCGCTCCTGCTCGGCGTCCGCCACCTGGCGCTTGACGTGCAGGAAGCTATCGGGCGTGACCGAGATCGAATCGATGCCGGCCTCGACGAGGAAGCGGGCGAACTCGGGCCGGTCGCTCGGCGCTTGGCCGCACAGCCCGACCTTGGCCCCGGCGCCGTGCGCGCCATCGATCAGGTGGCGAATCATCCAGCGCACCGCGGCGTCGTTCTCATCGAACAGCTCGCCGAGCAGCTCCGAGTCCCGGTCGATGCCGAGCGTCAGCTGGGTGAGATCGTTCGAGCCGATCGAGAAGCCGTCGAAGCGCTCCGCGAAGCTCTCCGCCAGCACGACGTTCGACGGCACCTCGCCCATGACGTAGACCTCGAGCCCGTTCGTGCCGCGCTCGAGCCCATGCGCCGCCATCGTCTCGAGCACCCGGTCTGCCTCGCCGACCGTGCGGCAGAACGGCACCATGACGATCACGTTGTCGAAGCCGAGCCTCTCGCGCAGCGCGCGGATGGCGCGGCACTCGAGGCCGAAGCCCTCGCGGTAGCGTTCCGAGTAGTAGCGCGAGGCGCCCCGGAAGCCGATCATCGGGTTTTCCTCGACGGGTTCGAACGCCGCGCCCCCCAGAAGGTTCGCGTACTCGTTCGTCTTGAAGTCGCTCATGCGCACGATGACGGGCTTCGGGTACACCGAGGCCGCGATCTGGGCGAGGCCGCGCGCGAGCGTGTCGACGAAGTAGTCGGAGCGGTCCGCGTAACCCGCGGTCAGCGCCTCGATCTCGGCGCGCACCGCGGGGTCGGTGACCGCGTCGAAGCGCACCAGTGCCATCGGGTGCACGCGCACGTGGTTCGACACCACGAACTCCATGCGCGCGAGCCCGACGCCGTCGGCGGGCAGCGCCCACCAGCGGGCCGCCGCCCCCGGGTTAGCAAGGTTCAGCATGATCTTCGTCGACGTCACCGGCACGTCGTCCAGCGCGACGGTCTCGACCTCGATGTCGGCGAGCCCCGCGTACACCGTACCCCGGTCGCCCTCGGCGCACGAGACGGTCACGTCTTGGGCGTCGTGCAGCCGGCGCGTAGCGTCGCCCGTGCCGACGATCGCCGGCAGTCCGAGCTCGCGGCTCACGATGGCCGCGTGCGAGGTGCGCCCGCCGTGATCGGTCACGATGGCGGCGGCGCGCTTCATGATCGGCACCCAGTCCGGATCGGTGTTGGTGGTGACCAGGATCGAGCCGTCGACGAAGCGCTCGATGTCGGCCGGATCGTCGATCAGGCACACGCGTCCCGCGACCGCCGCGTCTCCAACGCCGATGCCCGCCACGAGCGCCTCGCCGCGCGTCCCGAGCCGGTACTGGCGGAAGGTGCCTACGTCGCGGCGCGACTGCACGGTCTCGGGCCGGGCCTGCACGATGTAGAGCCGGCCGTCGAACCCGTCCTTGGCCCACTCGATGTCCATCGGGCACTCGTAGTGGCGCTCGATCGCGAGGGCGGCGCGGCCGAGCTCCAGGATCTCGTCGTCGTCGAGCACGAAGCGCTCGCGCTCGACGCGCGAGGTCGGCACGGTGCGCACCGGGGGCGCCCCGTCGGCGGCATCCGCGTAGATCATCTTGATCTCCTTCGCGCCCAGCTGCTTGCCGATGATCGGCACGAGGGGCGCGACCGGACCCGCCGCGTGTTCGAGGAACGGCTTGTAGACGCGGTACTCGTCCGGATCGACCGCGCCCTGCACGACGGTCTCCCCGAGCCCCCAAGCCGCGTCGATCACGGCCACCTTGTCGAAGCCCGTCTCGGTGTCGAGCGTGAACATGACGCCGGAGCCGCCGACGTCCGAGCGCGCCATCGCCTGCACGCCGACCGACAGTGCGACATCGGCGTGCGCGAAGCCCTTGGCGATGCGGTAGCTGATCGCGCGGTCGGTGTAGAGCGAGGCGTAGCAGCGCCGGCAGGCGTCCAGCACGTCGTTCTCGCCCCGCACGTTCAGGAAGGTCTCCTGCTGGCCCGCGAAGCTTGCGTCGGGCAGGTCCTCGGCCGTGGCGCTGGAGCGCACCGCGACGTCGACATCGCTGCGCCCGGCTCGCTCGCACAGGCCGCGGTAGGCGGTGCGCACGGCGGCCTCGATGTCGGCCGGCCAGGCGCCCGCCACGAAGGCGGCACGGATGCCCCGCCCGACGGTCTGCAAGGATTCCTCGCCGCGCTCCAGCGCACCCAGAGCGTCCGCGATGGTCGCGCCGAGCCCGTTGTCGGCGACGTAGCGGCGAAACGCGTCGGCCGAGGTCGCGAAGCCCGCGGGCACGGCGATGCGCAGCTCATCGAGCACGGCGATCAGCTCGCCCAAGGAGGCGTTCTTGCCGCCGAAGCGCGCGACATCGCCGCGGCGCATGTTGCGGAAATCGGCAACGGGGGCGGGCGACTCGCCGGCACGCCCGGCGTCTGGCGACCGGGGTGTCGCAGCGGCGGGATCGGCCTTCGAGACCCTGCCCGCCACCGGGGTATCGATAGTCTCGCTCATGCTACGTCTCTCGCACCCTCGGGGTGAACCAAGCATGGACGCACGCATCGGCGCGTCGGTTGACATGCATCAATCCTGAGCGCCCCGAATCGATCCGGGCCGAGCCAGGACGCGCCGCGGACGGCCGCTACAGCGAGAGCACCACCCGTCCGTCGACGGTCCCGGCGCGCAGCCGGTCCAGCACGTCGTTGACGCGATCGAGCGGCTCGACGGTGTAGTGCGTGCGCACCTTGCCGGCGGCCGCGAACTGCAGGCTCTCGGCGAGATCGAGCCGCGTGCCGACGATCGAGCCGCGGATGGTCTTGCGGTTGAGCACGGTATCGAACACGCTCAGGTCGAAGGTGCCCGCGGGCAGCCCCACCAACGACATCGTGCCGTGCCGGGCGAGCATGGCCAGCGCCTGCTCGAAGGCCACCGTGGACACGGCGGTGACGAGTGCGCCGTCGACACCGCCGGTCGCGCTCAGTACCTCGGCGACGGGATCGCCGTTGCTCGCGTCGACGACGAGATCGGCGCCCATCGCGCGCGCCAGATCCAGCTTGGCGGCCGAGACGTCGACCGCGACGACGCTCAGCCCCATCGCCTTGGCGTACTGCACCGCGAGGTGTCCTAGCCCACCGATACCCGAGATCACGACCGTGTCACCGGGCTTCGTGTCGGTCTCCTTCAGGCCCTTGTAGACCGTGACCCCGGCGCACAGGATCGGCGCCACGGCGGCCGAGTCCAGGGAATCGGGAATCCGCGCGGCGTAGTCGGGGTCCGCCAGCACGTACTCCGCGAAGCTACCGTTCACCGAGTAGCCGGCGTTCTGCTGGAACTCGCACAGCGTCTCCCAACCGCCTACGCAATACCGGCAGCGGCCGCAGGCGCTGAACAGCCACGGCACACCCACGCGGTCGCCCTCGGCCATGCCGACGACGTTCCGACCGATGGCGACGACCGTCCCGACGCCCTCGTGTCCCGGGATGAACGGCAGGCTCGGGCGAACCGGCCAGTCCCCGTCCACCGCGTGCACGTCGGTATGGCAGACGCCGCACGCCTCGAGCCGTACTAGCACTCGGCCCTCGGTCGGCTCGGGCCGCTCGACGGTCTCGATGCGCAGTGGTGCGCCGTACTCGTGGGCCACGGCGGCCTGCATTGGCTCGGGCATGGGGATCGGACGTCCGATAGTGATGAAGTCGCCGAGTTTCCACTCCGGCTCGGATACGAGCCTTGATTTGCATCAATCGGCCGCGGGCTTTCCGCCAAAGTTCACGTCCACCATCACCGGCAGGCGATTCGAGCGCGCGCGGTCTCGGTGATCCACCGCGCAGGTCGTGCACCCACGCGACGACCCGCACCGGCACGTCGTCGATATAGGGCCCATGCACCAGGCATTCTCGGCGACGCCCGACCACGTGATCGACAAGATCGAGCAGATCCAGCGCGAGGCCCGCATGCGTGGAAATGCGCTCCGGCGCTCGTGGCCGAAGATCGTCCCGAATCCGCTGCAAGGCTGGATCGGGCCGGGGCGGCCGGACGACAGACGGCCAGCTCACGCCCGGACTCCCCATCCAGTGCTGCCTCGCCGGAAGGAGACAAGCGCTCGTAACGAATGGCGTCGTCTCGCGTCTGTCGGTGGAGCGCCTCACAAGTCGCGAACGCGGCGATGGCCGGAGCGCCTTCCAAGTCGACAACCATCCCCCTCCAGTCCCGCTCGTCGTCCGATCTCAAAACGATAATCGCCATGTGCTCACGCCTTCTGACGTTGTTTCTGTCTCGTCTCGTCATCGAGGGGGCCTTGGTCGTGGTCTTCGCCGATGGGCGCGCGATGCGCTGCGGCGACGCCGGCTCGGCTCCGGTTACCGTGCGATTGCATTCGCCCACACTGCCGCGCAAGCTGCTGATCAACCCCGACCTTTCGCTGGGAGAGGCCTACATGGACGGGGCGCTCAGCATCGACTCGGATGATCTCTATGCATTGATCGAGCTGCTCGTCGTCAATCTCTCCCGCCGACCGGGCCCGTTGCACTACCGCGGCTTGGCTCACCTGCGGCGGCTCTACCGCAGATTGGCACAATTCAATCCGGCCGAGCGTGCACGGCGGAACGTGGCGCATCACTACGATCTGTCCGATGAGCTGTACGAGCTGTTCCTGGATACCGATCGGCAGTATTCGTGTGCCTATTTCAGTGGACCCGAAGACACGCTGGCGATCGCTCAGGAGAACAAGAAAGCGCTCATCGCGACCAAGCTTCTCCTGGAACCCGACCTGCGAGTACTCGATATCGGCTCCGGCTGGGGCGGGCTCGGCCTGCATCTGGCCCTCGTGCACCAGGCGCGAGTCACGGGCGTGACGCTATCCGAGGCGCAACATCGCAAGGCCGAGCAGCGGGCCAGCTCCGCAGGGCTTGCCCATCGAGCCCGATTCCACCTTCAGGACTACCGTCACGTCGAGGGCGTCTTCGACCGTATTGTGTCGGTCGGCATGTTCGAACACGTCGGGGTACCACACTATCGGGAATTCTTCGCCACGGTGAGTGAGCGCCTTACGGACAGCGGCGTCGCGCTGCTGCACACGATCGGCCGTGCCGACGGACCCGGCACGACCAACCCGTGGGTCGCGAAATACATCTTTCCCGGCGGATATAGTCCCGCGCTGTCGGAAGTGCTTCCCCTGATCGAACGATCCGGTCTCCACGTTACCGATATCGACGTGTGGCGGCTGCACTACGCCGAGACGCTCAGTGCCTGGCGCGATCGCTTCGAGGCCAACCTGAGCCAGGTTCGTCGACTCTACGATGAGCGCTTCTGTCGCATGTGGCGGTTCTACTTCATCGTCAGCGAGCTGGCCTTCCGGCAGGGCGGCCACGTCGTGTTCCAGATCCAGCTGGCCAAGCGGCGAGACGTCGTGCCACTGACCCGAGACTACTTGAGCGCGTCCACGGACGACTCCGTCCCAGCCGCACGGGCCACGTCGTCCGCGTAGGGCTCGCCGTCCACTCGCTCCGGTACCGGCCGTGATCGTTGGGGCAGATCGCCGAGGCGATACGGTAACGGCATGGATTGCGAGGCACCACCGGGATGTAACGGAACCGGACTGAACCCGTCTCTACAAGAAGGCGCATCGGTCGGTCGCGCGAGCCGCGCGCCGCCGGTCCCTGGCGCGTTCCAGCAGCGGCCGAACGCGTGACACATTCGATCCCGTCGTGGAAGGTGTCAGATGCAAGCAGGAAAGAATGAGGGACCCGAGCGTCGCCCGATCACGATGTACGCGCCGATTCTCAAGGAGAAGCTGGAAAAGCTTGAACGTCGCGGGCATGGGAATACCTCCGAGGCGCTCGGCCTGCGCGAAACGCTCGCAAGGGTCGAACGCGCGCAAACTCGCGCTGGTCGAGGCGAGTGCGCTCCTGCGATTCAGTCCCCGACTCGTCAGCAAGCCCATGAGAGCCGGCCGCGTATGGCTACCGACATGTAGGCATGCAAGAGCGAGGCAGTTGCGTGCGCGAGAGGACAGCGCCGTTCGAGCCCGGGGGCAACGAGGACTCGTCGGCCGCTGCCACGGCATCGCGGCCGAACCGCGCTCGAGGCTTCGCTCGGCGATGACGGTCGTAGTGGCGTGGAAGGCCGGCAGACGGCACACGAGCCGCACGGCATGAGCAGCGCGTCGGGCACGCCCGTCATTGCCATGGTCGGCGCGTTGACTTCGGGGGGCGGCAGCAGCTCGGTTTGCTCGACCCACTTCGTCCTGTCATCGGGGACCCGCGACGATATCGGTGGGACCGGCATACCGTCGCGGGACCCTTGCGGACCGGGACGCCGGAAGAACCAACGATCGCCTCGACGTTGACCTGCTCGGCCCCGCGACACTCGATCGCGTCATGGATGCGACCGAGGACGCACCCGGTGTGCTTCATCGATTGCTTGCAGTCGATCTGACTGCCGCTCGGACCGAGCTGGATGGACGTGGGCACCCGGATCGTGCGCGGGCGCCTCGAAGTCAGTGCGCGCACCATGGCAACGAAGCGCACGGTGCCTGCACGGTCACGGTCTGCCTGGACGGTTGTTCCGCGCGGAGAAGTAGTTGTAGATCGGACCGAAGACCAGCGCGATGTACCATCCGTAGGCAGCGCTATCGACCAGCCCGATGAGGAAGGTCTGCCAGCTCAGCCAGGTGAAGCCCGGCAGCAGACGAAACCAGCTCTGGAACATCGCCTGAGCTGGAAACAGAAGACCGAAGCCGACGCAGAGGCTGAAGCTCAACGCGAGGAACAGGCTCAAGCTGGAACCGAGCGCGACGACGGAGAGTCTCGGCGTAGACCGCGCAGCCGTAGAAGTGCCGGAAGGCGATGTGCTTCGTGCACCTATGGAGCGCTCAGACATCACCGCCCTCCCGTCGTAGCGACGATCTCGCTCGGCCGAAGTCAACACGGTCCCGAGGTACGTCTGCGAAGCGCTTGCCTCGCTCCGTCGAGTGGAAGTAGTGCACGCCGCCCTCTCGGCAGCCCGGCTGGACTGTCCCGGTGTCGATGACTCTGAGGTGCACCGGACAGGCATCCTTGACCGGCGAACACCACCGCAACGCCGCAGCCCGAGCTCGCGCAGTCCTGTCGACGCTCGGTCGTGCCAGCTTGGCGCGACCCTGTCTCATCCCAACGGCCCTGCGGCCGTCGTGCATCGCGAGACAGTTCGCGCGCCCGAAGAAGAGGATATCCATCGGTTCGCTCACCGATCACAACGGAAGTGCGGCGCGCGTCGAGCAGACGGCGTAGCGCGCGATGCTACAGCGGCACTCGACAAGGCATGGCGATCGGCTCTGGCGATGGGCACCGGAATCAACGCCGTGCGCCTCGGCTCGATGCAGTCGCCAACGAGCGCGAACAGGCGCGACTGGAGCGCCTTGGAACGATCGAGTAGCAGTGCTATCCGGCTCGGGCGCGCATCCACCGTGCCTATCGGCAAAGGCGTCGACCTCACAGGAGGACGATCACTTCCGTCAGCCACCGCAAGGGCGTCGTTGTCGGATCGAAATCGCTTCATCATAGTCGTCTCCCGCATGAGTCGAAGCAGGCCAGGTGCGGCCTCCGGTCGCGAGAGGCTGCGTCGCGGCACACGAACTACCGTCGGCTTCAGTCCGATAGACGCAGCGGCCGGTCGCTCGTTACAGCTCGTCGAATCCGTCCCGCAGCCCGAGCAGCCGGCGGCTCGGATGACGACCACCCGACTTCGATCCGGAAGACATCGCAACGTGATCGATGCAAGCTGATACGGGTGTGAGCGGCTGGAGTAGGTACTTCCCGCTCCCGGCGAAGTCCATACCGGTCTTCAGGGGCGGCCTGTCCGGCACCCTGCATGAAGACCCTTCATCTCTTCGGCGGTCACCCGGTTATCGCCGTCGGCATCGACCCTGTCGAACATCCGGACGTGGACCGTCTGCACTTCCTCGGGAGACAGGATGCGGTCGTCGTCCGTATCCATCATCGAGGTCACCATTCCGAGCATGGCGTTGGGGATCATTCCATCCATGCCTCCCTACCCCATCGTTCCGTCCTCGCCCATCAAGCCTGCGTGGCCGCCATCGCCCTGCATCATGCCGCCGTCGTGCTGACGGTGCCGATCGGCCCGGGCGGTGACGCTAGCGAGCTCAAGGACTGACGCGGATAGACTCGTGACGCGGCGGCGCTCTTCATCGTGGGACTCGTGCTACGAGCATGGGTGCGCGGATTCGGCACCGGGTGAGCCGCGTTCCACTCGAACGCGGCAGCCAAACCGAGTCCCGGCCCTACGACCGTGCTCAATCACACGCGTTCATCGGTGGCCATCGGCATCGCGTCGATCTTCGCACTAGAGCGGCTCTACCTGTGGAGCTAGCTCGCACCTGACGCCGATCACGCGCACTGAATCCCGATCTCTCCGTGCGACCGGATCGTTGCGCCACCGGGCACGGAGCGGCTCGGGTTCCCTCCCGGCCGCCGAGGTCACTACTGCTCTTCCGAAGCGCTCGGCCCGCCGCGCTGCATGAACCCCTTCATCTCCTCGGTGGTGACCTGACCGTCGTCGTCGGTGTCGACCCGTTCGAACATCCTGGCGTGGACCGTCTGCACCTCCTCGAGCGACAAGGTGCCGTCATCGTCGGTGTCCATCATCGACATCATCATGCCGAGCATCGCGTCGGGGCTCATGCCGTCCATGCCGCCCATACCGCTCATGCCCCCCTGCCCCATCATTCCGCCGTGATCCATCATGCCGCCCTGATCCATCATGCCGCCATCGCCTTCCATCATCCCGCCCTCGCCGTCGTCGTGCTGAGCCGCCCACGCGGCAGCGCTAGCGAGCGAGAGGGCCGAGGCGAACAGAACCTTCGTCATGCGTGCAGTCTTCATCGTGCTTCTCCTCTACGAGTATCGGCGCGCGCTCTGGGCACCGAAGGGTGATCGCGTTCCAATCGAACGCGACTGATCCACCGCACCAATGGTGCGACCGCGTGCTGGCCACGCACAATCGTCGGTGGAACGAAGGTCAAGATATGACCAAGCTCGGGCGCACGTAGTTCCGGCCATGGAAACTTCAACAGTGTCCTCGCACCTCAACGGCGAGCACAGCTTCGCTACGCACCTGAGCAGGCTTGTATTGATAGTAATTGTCACCAGACAGCTGCCGCAGGAGCCCTGCTGTCCACCGCACTCCTTGCCATTCACTCCCCCTTCTTCTGCATCGCCTGAAAGATCACCGACGCCGTCAGCGTGATGCACACGAAGCCCACGAGCCCCTCGACGCCGGCGACGAACGCGAGGTGACCGGTCGGCATCAGCTTGCCGAGACCGAGGGTCGCGAAGGTGGCGAGCGAGAAGTAGTACACGTCCATGAAGTCCGTCGCTTCCGGGTTCTCGAAGCCCCCGACGCCCAGCGCCGTCCCGAGCTCGTAACCGGCTGCGAACAGCCCGATCTCGAACAGGTGCAGGAGCGACAGCGCGGCGCACGTGCCCGCGAGGCCGAACGCACCGCCGCGTCCCCATCCGCCATCGCGCATGCGCAGGCACGCGACGCAGTGCAGCGCGAAGGTCAGTGCCGATGCCAGGGCGGCGATCAGTACCGCTGCGATCACGACCCGATGTCCCCCGCCAGACCCACGAAGGCGCCGCTCAGTCCAGCTTCGCGCGCCGCAGCCTGAGCGCGTTCGTCACGACCGACACCGACGACAGGCTCATCGCCAGCGCCGCGATCATCGGCGACAGCAGCCAGCCGGTCAGCGGGTACAGCGCGCCGGCCGCGATCGGAACGCCGAGCGCGTTGTAGCCGAACGCGAAGAAGAGGTTCTGGCGAATGTTCGCGACGGTCTTCCGGGCCAGCGTGCGCGCCCGGGCGAGCCCCCCGAGATCACCCCCGAGCAGCGTGATGCCGGCGCTCTCGACCGCGACGTCCGCTCCCGTGCCCATCGCGATGCCGACGTCGGCGGCCGCGAGCGCCGGCGCGTCGTTGACACCGTCGCCGGCCATCGCGACGATGCGTCCGTCCCGGTGCAGCTCGTCCACCAGCGCCTGCTTGTCGGCGGGCTCGACGCCCGCGCGGACCTCGTCGATGCCGAGCCTGGAGGCGACGGCGCGCGCGGTGCGCTCCTCGTCCCCGGTCGCCATGATCACGCGCACCCCCGAGTCGTGCAGCGCATCGATTGCCGCCTTCGTGCTGTCCTTGACCCGGTCCTGGACCGCGATCAGACCCGCGAACGTGCGGTCGACGGCCAGGTACATGACCGTCTTGCCCTCGTCGCGCAGCGCTCCGGCGCCGACGGTGGCGTCGGCGGTGTTCATGCGCACGCCGACGTCCCTCATCAGCGCCTCGTTGCCCAGACGCACCTCGCGTCCGTCCACCAGCCCGCCGACGCCGCGCCCGGTGAACGACTCGAAGTCGGCGACGGGTCGCGGCTGCACCCCTTCTGCCTTCGCGCCCGAGACGATGGCCTCGGCGAGCGGGTGCTCCGAGCCCGCCTCCAGCGAGGCCGCGAGTTCCAGGAACTCCGTCCGATCGAACGGCTCGACGGGCAGCACGTCGGTCAGCGCGGGTCGCCCCTCGGTCAGCGTGCCGGTCTTGTCGACGACGACGGTATCGACTTTCGCCAGCCGCTCGAGCGCGCTCGCCTCCTTGACGAGCACACCGGCCTGCGCCCCCCGCCCCGTCGCCGTCATGATCGACATCGGCGTCGCGAGCCCCAGCGCGCACGGGCACGCGATGATCAGCACCGAGATCAGCGCCACCAGCGCGTAGGCGAGCCGCGGCTCGGGGCCGAAGAGCAGCCAGGCGACGAACGCGACGAGCGCGATCGCGACGACGGTCGGCACGAACACCGAGGCGACCCGATCCACGAGCCCCTGGATCGGCGCGCGCGAGCGCTGGGCGCCGGCGACCATCGCCACGATCTGCGACAGCATCGTCTCGTCGCCGACCCGGCCCGCCTCCATCACGAAGCTGCCCCGGCCGTTGATCGTGCCGCCGGTGACCGCGTCTCCGACCCCCTTCTCCACCGGCACGGGCTCGCCGGTCAGCAGGCTCTCGTCGACCGACGAGCCGCCCTCGACGATCGAGCCGTCCACGGGCACCGCGTCCCCGGGGCGCACGCGCAGTCGATCCCCCTCGATGACGTTCTCCAGCGGCGCGTCGTATTCCTCGCCATCCGGCAGCACGCGCCGTGCGGTCTTCGGTGACAAGTCCAGCAGCGCCCGGATCGCGTCCCCGGTCCTCTCCCGAGCGCGCAGCTCGAGCACCTGACCGACGAAGATCAGCGCGACGATCACGACCGCGGCCTCGAAGTAGACCGGCGGGTGACCGTTCATGCGCAGCGCCTCTGGAAGCAGCCCCGGGAAGAGCATCGAGACGAGACTGAAGCCGTAGGCCGCGCCGACCCCGAGCAGGATCAGCGTCCACATGTTGAAGTTGCGCGTGCGGATCGACATCCAGCCTCGCGAGAAGAACGGCGCCGCGGCCCACAGCACCACGGGGGTCGCGAGCGCGAGCTCTACCCAGAGCGACGCGCGCTCGCCGATCCACTCGCGGATCGGCAGGCCGAGCATCGGTCCCATCGTCAGGATCAGCAGCGGCACGGCCGCGGCGACGCTGATCCACATGCGGCGCGTGAAGTCGACGAGCTCCTCGTTCGGTCCTTCCGCGACGCCGGACATCGGCTCCAGCGCCATGCCGCAGATCGGGCACGTGCCGGGGCCCTCCTGCACGATCTCGGGGTCCATTGGGCAGGTGTAGAGGTTCGCCCCGTCGGCGCCGGCGGCCGCGGCCGCCTTCTCGTCCTCGCGCTCGCGCTGTCTCTGCCGGTTGCCGGAGACGTAGAACCACGGGTCCGCCTCGAACTTGTCGTGACAGCTCTGCGAGCAGAAGTGGTAGTCGTCGCCGCGCCACTCGTGCTCCGGCTTGCCCGCACCGAGCGTGACGCTCATGCCGCACACCGGATCGGTCACCGTGTTGGCGCCGGCGTCCTCGGCTCGATCGTTGTGCTTGTGGCGGGTCGCCACTGGTATCGGATCACTCGTGACGGCCGTGTCGGCATCGATCATGGGCAGACTCATAGGGTCAGGCGGAACCTTGATGCGATGCAGGTTCGGCCTTCCCGTGGGGGGAAGCTCAAGCGGCCGTGTCATTCGTACAGCGCAGCGCCCGGACTCGCCGACGCGCGGCCGTGCCGGTACGGTGTCCACCGACACGACCGGGTGCCGCATGGGCGGGCCGGACGCGACCTTTTGTGCCTACGAGGAGTACCCGCGCCTTCGTGATGTCCGCCACGCCATCGACACCGTCCGGGCCGCTTCACGATGTCGTCGGTGCCTTCGACGGGGCCTGCCTCTGCGCCGGACTCGACCCCGATGCCCTGGCGCGGGCGCTCGACTCGGAGCTCGGGCGGCCCGGACTGTCCGCGCTGCTGCGCGAGCGCTGCCCGTTCGTCTTCGCCGCGCCCCCGGTGTTCGTCGCGACACGGCAGCTGGAGCGCATGGCGCGGGTCGTGCGCGCGGTGGAGTCGATCGTGGCGCTGCCGGCCTACCGGGACGAGGCGCTCGCCCGTGCACCGGACGCGGCCCGACTCGGTCCGCCCGGCCCCCTCGGGGCGTTCTTCGGCTATGACTTCCACCCGGACGAGGACGGTCCGCGGCTGATCGAGATCAACACCAACGCAGGCGGCGCCATGCTCAACGCCGTGCTGGCACGCGCGCAGCGCGCCTGCTGCGAGGCGGCGGCCGCCGCGGGCTCCGCTGTCGACGGCGCGCACGAGTTCGAACGACGCATCGTCGCGATGTTCGAGCGCGAGTGGCGCCTGGCCGATCTCCACGGCGACGGTCGGGCGCTCGCGAGCGTCGCGATCGTGGACGACTGCCCCGAGGCGCAGTACCTCTATCCCGAGTTCGTGCTGTTTCGCGAGCTGTTCGAGCGACACGGTCTGCGTGCGGTCATCGCCGACCCCGGCGCGCTCGAGTGGCGCGACGGCGCGCTGAGGCACGATAACCTCGTCATCGATCTCGTCTACAACCGCTCGACCGACTTCTACCTCGAGAACGCGTCCAGCGCGGCGCTACTCGAGGCGCACGCACGGCGGGCCGCGGTGCTTACGCCGCACCCCAGGGCCCACGCGCTGTACGCCGACAAGCGGCGCCTGGCGCTGTTCAGCGACGCCGAGCGCCTGATGGATCTCGGGGTGCCGGCCGCGGTGCGGGACACGTTGATCGAGCACGTGCCGCGCACCGAGACGGTCGATGTCGCCCACGCGACACGCCTGTGGCAGGCGCGACGGGGACTGTTCTTCAAGCCCGTGGCAGGCTTCGGTAGCCGTGCGGCCTACCGCGGCGACAAGCTCACCAAGCGGGTGTGGGAAGAGATCCTGGCCGGCGACTACGTCGCTCAGGCCATCGTTGCGCCTGGGCGTTGGTCGGGGGGCGCATCGGTGCCGGTCGACGGGGACGAGACTCCGACGCCCATGAAGTTCGACCTTCGCGCCTACGCCTATGACGGCGAGGTGCAGCGGGTCGCCGCGAGGCTCTACCGAGGCCAGACGACCAACTTCCGCACTCCGGGCGGCGGCTTCGCACCCGTGCACGAGCTGCCCGACGCGCCGGGCCGCCCTGGCGTGGCGTGCGCGTGCACCGACGGGGTGGCCGACGCGGCGCTCGTCCCCTGAGATGCGCAGCGCGCACGAGCCTTCGGAACGGACACCGCGTAGCGCATGCTCTGCGATCACGCGAGGATCTGGCCAAGGCTCCGGGAGACGGCGATCCCGATCGCGGCCACCACGTCGACCACAACGCAGAACGGTACTTACCAGCGCGGCACGCACGCCCCGACGCCTCGGTGCCGATGCGCAAGATCCCAGACGGCGTGGGCGAGGTAGCCGAGCGGCAGCCACGCGGGCGCGCGCAGTAGCGACCACAGCGCGAAGCCGAGGAAGCCTGCCGCGACCGCGGTCCCGGCCGCCACTCGCGACGGACGTCCATCGAGCGCGGCGAAGCCGAGGTAGACGCCCGCGATCAGCACGAGCACCAGGGCGGCGAGCGCATCGGCTGCCGGGAGCGGCAGCAACGCGTGCGCCGGCAGGACGACCACCGCGACGAGGCCGCCGATCGGTACCGGGTGCCGAGCGAGCGCATGGGACTCGCCGGTCATCGGTGTTCACTCCTCGGTGCGGCGCGCAAGAGGATCGCGCCCGAACGCGCGCCGCTTCCGGCGAGCACCAGCAGGGCGCTGTAGACGCCGGACGAGAAGCGCGGCTATTCGCCGCTACCGTGCGCCAGCCCCGATGGACCATCGATCCGTGATGCGGTCCGAGCTCTGCGCCTTCGCTCACCGGGGATGAGCTCACCCGGGCATCGGTCGAGGATCCGATGCTGGCCGACCCGGTACACCGGACGGGCCGAAGAGAAGCACGGCGTCGGCTACTGATTTCGCGGTCGGCACCGACGCCGTGCCCGAACTACCACCGTGCTCTCGCACGACGCACCCAGTATCGACCTCGGGGCGCGCTACACACCTGCACTCGTCGGCGTTTCTCGCCGATGCTGCCTTCCGCTCGCCTGTTCCTGTGCGCCCGTTGTCGCTGCCAGGTCGTGCTGTGCAGCCACTGCGATCGCGGTCAGATCTACTGTGGCCCCGCGTGCGCCTCCGAAGCTCGTCGTGGGCGCCAGCGCGAGGCCCGCCGACGGCTGCCGTCGCACGCACCGATCGGTCTCGCTTGCGCCGACGCCGACCCCCTCGCCCCTTTCGCGTGCCGACGATACGCGATCGTGCGTTCCGGACGTCGACGCCGGCAGGCTTGCTCGAGAGAAGAGAGCTCGCCGAACGCGCCCATCAGCCACGACGGACGCGACCTCGTCCCGCGTCTGACGCGCGACGTGCCGCCGGTGCTCCGGTGTCTACCCGCCGCTTGCACGTATCGATCGCCTCCACCGCCGCTTCGAGTGCCTCGGCGCTGTCCCTGAACGGCCCCGGGGGCGGCTCGATGCCGTGACGGTGCAGGAACTGATCGAAGAACAACCGGCATGGCAGGCGGGCGTAATCGACCCGGCTTCGGTCCTCGCTCGACAGTCGTTGCAACACGTTCAGCAATCGCACATCGACGTCGGGATGAGTACGCTGGACGAGTCCTGCGTGTGGCGCGACAATCTGGATGGGCCGCGCGCGACAATCTGGATGGAACACCGGTGTCGTGGCGTCGGCGATCATCCACGACCCGTACGCGGGCTGGCAAGTCCTTTTGCCTGTGCGGCATCGGCCGCGTTGGTGCACTGCCGTAGCCGTCCCATCCTGATTGACGCGCAGCGTCAATCAGGTAGCCGGCGCCGGATCCGCCCCCGCGTCCGGCTCGGCCGGTGGCGTGTTTTTCGGCGTCGCCCGACTCGCAGGCCGGCCCGCCGTTCTCTTGCGCTCCGTCGCTTCGCGCCGACGGTAGCTCTCCGCGTTCATCTCCAGGATCGTCGCCCGGTGCACCAGCCGGTCCACCGCCGCCACCGTCATCACGGCATCCGGGAACACCGAGCCCCATTCCCCGAACGGCTGGTTCGCCGTGATCAGCATCGAGCGGCGCTCGTAGCGCGCGCCGATCAGCTCGAACAGCACGCTCGTCTCCGCCTGGTCCTTCGCCGCGTACGCCAGGTCGTCCAGGATCAGCAGGTGGAACTTGTCGAGCTTCGCGATCGCGGCCTCGAGCCCGAGCTCGCGACGGGCGATCTGCAGCCGCTGCACCAGGTCGGTGGTGCGCACCATCAGCACGCGCCAGCCGCGCTGCACGAGCTCGAGCCCGAGCGCGCTTGCCAGGTGGCTCTTGCCCACGCCGGGTGGGCCGAACAGCAGCACGTTGTCGCCGTTGCCGATCCATGCGTCGCCTTCGGCGAGGGCTGCGACCTGTGCCTTCGATACCATCGGCACCGCAGCGAAGTCAAAGCTGTCGAGCGTCTTGCCCGGCAACAGGTGCGCATCGTTCAGGTGCCGGGCGAGCCGGCGTTGTTCGCGCTCGGCGATCTCGTGTTCGACGAGCGCGGAGAGGAAGCGCACCGCCGGCCAGCCCTCCTTGTCGGCCCGCGCAGCGAAGCCTTCCCACATCGCCTTCGTAGCGGGCAGCCGCAGCTCGTTGAGCATCAGCATCAGACGTTCGGCATCGGCCTTCGAGGTGCCCTTCACGCCGCCACCTCGGCGTCGGTCGCGCCGCAGAGTCCGTTGAACGACGACAGCGCCGGGAGCTCCACCTTGACCTTGGGCAGCGTCTGCTGCGCGGTCGCGAAGCGTGCCCGCAGCTCGCTGACGTCCGGCAACGTATGCGTCTCGAGGTGACAGGTCAGCGCCGCGGCGATCTCGGCCTCCGCGCAGCGCTCGTGCGCCATGCTCAGCAGCTCCACGAGCACTTGGCAGGCGACG
The DNA here is from genome assembly GCA_963833195.1 of uncultured Gammaproteobacteria bacterium. Classification (GTDB taxonomy): domain Bacteria; phylum Pseudomonadota; class Gammaproteobacteria; order Granulosicoccales; family Granulosicoccaceae; genus Granulosicoccus. Next base: position 164,567 of record CAWHXF010000024.1, read on the forward strand.
CGCTCGCCGCGCGCGTCCCGCAGCTGCTCGAAGGCCAGACGGTAGGCCTCGCGGGGGAAGAGCTGGTCGCGGTACACGAGCCCCGCGAGCGCCATCGGCTTCACGCGCAGCGAGTGGATGACGTGGCGGTAGTCGACCACGTAGCTGCGTGGCCCGGAGCGCGGGCCGCGCGGGAGCGTCTCGACGAGCGTGGCACCGGCGTAGAGCTCGAGCCGGTCCTCGTGCACGCGCATCCGCAGGCGCTGCCCGATCAGCCGCGACGGTACGGTGTAGAAGCTTCGGCGGAAGGTGAACCCGCCGCTGCTGGTCACCCGCACGGGATGCTCCTCGAAGTCGTCGGTGCGCCGTGCGGGCAGCGGCTGCAGCGCTGCGCGCTCGGCACCGATCGACTTGTCACGCCGGGCGTTGTGCCGGCCGACGATCTCGTCGATGAAGGCGCGGTAGGCAGGCACGTCGGCGAAGTCGTGCGAGCCGCGCAGCTGCAGCGCATCCTCGATGGCGCGCTTCAGGTGAGCGTGCGAGGACTCGATCGAGCCGTTCTCGTGAGCGACGCCGCGGTTGTTGCGGGTCGGCACCATCCCGTAGTGCTCGCACAACGCCGTATAGCGAACCGTGAGGTCCTTCTTCGCATCCTTGTCGAGGTTCTTGAACGCGGCCGAGAGGCTGTCGCTGCGGTGCTCGCGGGGCACGCCGCCGAGCATCCACAGCGCGTTCTGCAGGCCGACCGCGAGCGCGATGAAGGACTCGCCGCCGAGGATCACATGGGCGCTCTCGAAGCCCGAGCACACGAGCCGGAAGTGGTACAGCAGGTGGTCGAACGGGGCGCCGTGGATCGTGATGCCCGCGCCTCCCATGTCGGTGAAGTCCGACTGCCCGAGTCGGCCCGGTTCATGGTTCTGGCGGAAGATCACGGGCTGATCGCTGCCGTGGCAGAGCCGCCACGCCTGCACGCGCCGCTCGAGGGTGCGGCGCACGTTCGGGGACAGTGACGGGTGGTTGCGCAGGAGCTCGTCGAAGAGGGCGACCGGGCGGATCGTGTCGCTGCGCTCCAGGATCGGTACGACCTCCTCGTCGAAGATCCCGGCGAGCGGATCGGGACGACGGCGCCCCCGCGGGGCGGCCTGGGAGGGGAGCACCGGATCGTTCTCGATCCGGTAGGCGGTGGAGCGGCTGATGGACGCCTTGGCGGCCGCGACGGGGACCGAGTGGGATCGTCGGATAGTCATGTAGAGCCTCGTCTGGTGATCGTTGCGATGGCGGCCGGGCACCTGGGACTCCCCTGGGATGGAGAGCCACAGATACCTAACCGGCCACGATCACCGGCGGGCAGCGGTCCGGGGTTCCGGGCTGCTGCCGACGGGCTCGGCCCCGCCGCGGCGTTCGGGCTACGCCCTCACGCCGCGGCGGGGCCGGCGAGTCTCATCCTGATTGTCGCTGGCGTCCCATCTTGATTGTCGCGGGACACCTGCGGGTACGCCTGCGAGAAACAGGGCAGAGCCCATCACCATCAGAGCGGGGAGCATGGCTGTCGGTGGCGCCCCCTCCAGCGGCCCGATGGTGTGCAGACAATCGAGCCCGATCTGGTCGGCCTCACGCTCGAGGTTCACACGCGAGGCGAGCAGCTCGCGATCGTCCGGGTCGATCGGACCGGCATAGTCGGCATGACCCTGATTCAGGTGCGCCGTCTCGTGAAGGATGACGAACGCGACGGCGTCGACGAACAGGGTCGAGGTCTCTTCGACGTAGTCCCGCTCCTCCGGCAGAGCGCCGCGATCGGGTCGCGGCAGATCGTGCCACTCGCTGGGACGGTCGACGAGTGACACCGACCAGGCGAACAGATCCCACGCGCGGCGCTCGAGCGCGCCTCTCGGCGTGAGATCGAAGTTCGACGAACCGGTCGCCAGCCGCTCCTGCAGACGCTCGATCGTGACCCATGCGCCGTAGATGAACGCCCACAGGTGCTGCAGGTAGCCGTCCGAGAGATGCACCCTCTTCGCGGCGATCTGCACGCGCGGCGTGACGAGGCGCCCCTTCGACGGTTCGATCACGATCTCGCCGGAGAACCGGTTCTTGGAGACCGCCCGCGCGAACCAGTTGGGATCACCGCGCTCGGGAGACTGCAGCCGGGCGATGACGTGATCCAGAAGCCCCTCGATTGGCCCTCTCGCCCGTCGCCGCTCGCCGTTCACGGAGCCGACACCGTCAACTCGCCACGTCCCGCCACGGTTGCCGGCAGCAGGACGGCACATCGGCGCGATCGTGGCGCGGCCTGAAGAGAAGCAACCGATCGGTGTCGCAGCCATGCAACGCCGATCTCGAGGCAAAGGCTCGGACTCTCTGGCGATCGGCAGCGAGGCTGGCGGGCCGTGCGGCGCAGTCGACATACACGGGCACCGCAGCGGCCGCGCGTTTGCGCACGCCGCCGCTAGGCCTTCCGACACTCGCCTTGACCTTCCCGTTGCTGGCACCTCCATGCTCCGTACCGACACCGTCCCCAAAACGCACGAGCGCCCATGATCGCAGGACCCTTCGCCGCGAACGCGACGACGCGCCGGTACCGTGCCGGGACAACCCCGTCGCCGGCCCGTCACGCATGAACGTCGCGCAGGCGGCCCGACTCGTTCGATTGCCGGCGAAGACGCTGCGCTACTACGACGAGATCGGTCTGGTGAGTCCGGCACGCAAGGCCAGTGGCTACCGGCAGTACTCCGAGACCGACATTCACCGCCTGCGCTTCGTGCAGCGCACACGAGGACTGGGCTTCTCCATCGCCGACTGCAAGCTGCTGCTCTCACTCTACGACAACGAGCGACGGCCGAGCCGCGAGGTCAAGGCGCTGGGCGCGTCAAGGCTCGAACAGATCGTCGTCAGGCTCGAGTGGCTGACGACGGTTCATGGCGTGCTGCGCGAGCTTCACGACGCGTGCGACGGCGACGATCGCCCCGACTGTCCGATCCTCGATGAGCTGGCAGCCGAGCCCGGCATTTCGCTGGACGACGTTCTGGAGCGGCTGCCCGGCGCGAGCCCCGACGACGAGGACCGCAACCTGGCGGAGCCGCGCTGACATCGTTGCCTCCGGGGATGACCTGGACGGCACGAACCGTCTGGAGTCGATAGTCATCACTCTCCAGGGTGTCGCACTTGCACGCGACCGGCCGCATTCATCGTGCCCTGGGCACCGTCGTTGCGGCACCAAGCTCGCCCTCGCCCTTGACCGCGTGTGGCACGGATACCGTCGTCGCCCACGACCAGCATGTACGAGAGCCTATTGAACATATCGCGCGTAGTAGTCCGCACTCACACACACATCACGCGACGACCCGACACGACACAAATGGTGTAGCCCCATTCAGTACCGCTACCGAGATGGTGAGTCCGGCCTTGTATCAGAAATCGATTTTAAACTCACCCAAGGGGTTGCTCGCGCCAAGCGACTCCGGATCAGCCCTTCACCGAGCGCGGATCCTTCCCCGGCGAGACCGTGTCTTTGTCGCGGAACTGTCCGTCGCGCCCCTGGGTCGTGAGCTCACCACCACCTTGGTTCTTCAGATTCTCTCTAGCCGCATCTTGCGCCTCTCGCTGGGTTTCATGAACGGAACTGGCCCGATCCGAATCGTTGCGCTTGTTGTCCCAGCGCCCATCGCTGCGCGGTGACACTGTGCGATCTCTGTCCTTCGACATGTCCGACCCTCGGTTCGTAGATACTGTATGTATATGGAGCCTTCGCCACAGGTTTCAAGATTTTGCTCAGGCGCTACCCCCGGCTGCGAACCGTGGACCGCGCCATCCAACTATCGCCGTGATCGAGCATCCTGGTGCCCGGCACACGGCCGGAAGCGATTCGACCCGGCCTACCGGAGCGCCTTGTTGATCTTCTCGATCAGGGTTGTCCAGGCGACGCGCTCGTCATCGCTCAACGCGGCCGCCGCATGGTCGCGGGTCCAGCGCACGTAGGCCTTGGCCAGCCGGTACTTGGAGAAAGGGACGCCAATTTCGGACTTGAAGATGGACACGATCGACCGGGTGGGCTGGGCGGCGGCCACCGACCGAACATCCCAACCGAGCGCTTCGTGGGCGACCTCGACGAGAGTGGATCGGAGCAGGTCTTCTATCTCGGGATGAACGACATCGTCGGGGCACACTTCCGCACAGCGCAGGATGTTCTTGTTGCCCAACGTGCCCACGAGGGTGTCCTGCGTCGCGGCGGCATCACCCGCCGCATCGGAGTCCAACAACGCGGCGACCTTGAGTCGGTTCGCGTGCAGGAGGGTGGCGAAGTACACCACCTTGCCGGCCGTGTTTGCGGGCACGAGCGCGATCTTCTCGTTGAGGCTTTTTACATTGGCGTCGCGCAGCAGACCGGCAGTCGCTTCCAAGTACCAGTAGTCGGTCAGGCCTTCGAGCACCAAGTTTCTCTGCTGGGTGAACAGGCTCTGGGCCAGGTCGTAGCCGAGGGCTTCCTGCAGTGGCAGGAGCGCGGCGGGATCCCCTGCCGTGACGCTCGTGTGCACGCGAGTGCCCTCGTCGCGATCCGTCATCTCGACCACGCGCACGAGATCGAGCTCGTCGGGACCGACCAGGAAGGGCGAGTGCGTGGTGTAGAGCGTCTGGTTGTTCTCCGCCAGCCTCGAGATCGTCTCGCGAAAGTCACGCTGCTTGAGCCCATGGAGACTCAGCCCGGGCTCGTCGAGCAGCAAGATCGCACCCTTGTGCTCGGTCGACGCCTCGGCGAAGAACACGACGAAGAAGGACACCAGCCACTGGAAGCCTTCCGAGCGCTGATCGAGCTCGATCTCCACGCCGAGTTCGTCCTGGACGGTGACCTTCAGGTACTGACCATCGGCCTGGACCCGCAGCGTGCTGGCCTCGACGCGCTCGGGATTCGGGTTCCACACCGATCGGATCTCGTCGGTCAGGCGCACGCTCGCAGCATTGAGTTTGACGCTTCGCTCGTCGAGCTTCGAGCGATAGACTTCGAAGGAGGCCGCATCGTCGCTCGGCACGCTCTGGTTGCCGAGGTCCGCCAGCTCGCGCGCTCCGAAGCCGAGCAGCTTGAGCAGGCAGAGGTTTCCGTAGTCGTACCGATCGTCATCGAGGAGGTTGCCCTCGACCCGCTTGGCGAGATGCTCGAGGTGCAAGTTCGGACGCACCTTCAGATAGTTGCTGAAGTAGACAAACTTCGGGCGTCGCTCGTGCAGCCGCTTCAGCACAGCATCGCGCTCGTCCTCGACGCGCGTGCAGCCTAGGAGCTTCGTGTGCCTGGCCTCCTCCTTCGCGTCGTCCTCGTCTATGTCGACGGCGATGCCATCGAGCCACTCGCGCAGCGCGATCGCACGCTTGCCGGCAATTCGCGTCCCCGTAGCCCAACCGCTCGTGATCGCGTCGAGTGCGGCCGATGCGGTGTCGGACGCCCCGGCCGCGTCCCGTCGGGCATCCACGTGAGCGACAAGCCGTTGAAGGTCCTTGCGCACGGTATCGGAGTACAGGATGACGGCCGGCCCACCCTCGAGGGTGTGCGTGGGATTGTTCGCGAGATGCCGGGTGTAGCGGTAGACCGCCTTGTCGAAGCCCGTCGGTAGATCGATCAGATCCTCCGCCTCGAGCTTGAACTGGACGGAGACGACGGGAATGTCCTCGGGGCTCCGGCGGCCGGACTGAATATCTTGGCTGTAGAGCTTTCGAGGATAGTCGCGCAGCGGCTCGAAGCCGGGCTTGCCGACCGGCGCGCTGATGTGCTGCAGCGCCTTGAGCACCGCGGTCTTCCCGGCCTCGTTCGGCCCGACGAGAATCGTCTTGTCCGCTTCGACATCGAACCAACCGGTGTCGCGCACGCTGCGGTAGTTCTGCACTCGAGCGGCGATCAGTCTCATGGTGGTTGGTCGGACGTTGGTTTTAAGAACAGAAGATGAGCGTTGACCTCACCATGAGGCATGCTCGGGCAGCAACGAGGCGTTCGGGAGTCGCTGGATGACGGGGCCCGAGCGATACCGTCGATGTCGGTCGCTTGGACGCTGGCGACCGCCCGGTGGATCACATCGACAGCAAACTCCGCATGGCCTCTGCGAACGAAGGGACGTACTCGATGCCCCTCGCGCCGAACTCCTCGCGCAGCGGAGACCTTGCGCGCCGTGTATCCGGGTCCTTGTAGTCCGAGGTGTTGGAGCTGACGAACAGGCAGCGCTGCTCCATTCCCTGCGCCCGAAGCGCATCCATGCCTTCGAAAACAGTCTCGACGATGAGGCAGTCCCACAGCTCCTGCTTCGCGTTGCTCGACGGCGCCGCGTGCCGATCGACCCGCGACAGTGCCCGACTCACTGCGTCCGGGGATTGCGGCAGCTCGACCAGGTGACGAGCCCAAGGCCGCAGTTGAGCATGCAGCACCTCGGCGTAGTCGTCAGGCTTCAGGTCCCCGGGAGCGGATCCGAACCCTTCCTTGCCCGTAAGCGCGTACGTCGCGCGCACGGTCTTCTGGTAGGCGGCAAGGTCGTCACGCGCCCGGCGTACGAGTCGATCCCGGTGTCGGTCGAGCTCGACGAACACCCGTTCGGGGGCGAGAGCCACGAGTTCGCCTCCGTCGATCCGGGCGAGCAGGCGACGGGCGTTGTCGCGCTCCGATACCGCCTTCGGCCCCTCGGTCGGGCTGCGCAGAATGTCGAGCAGGGAAGAGGTGTCGCACACGAGCAGCGCCTGCGCTCGCCCGAGATCGTCCACCACATCGGCATCGGCGACACGCCGCCGCCCGAGCCCCTTGGCAGACGTCATGCCGAGCGGCGGAAGCTGTCGCGTCCGAGGCGTTCGTAGGCGTCGACGAGCTCTGCCTGGGCAGCCAAGTCGTTGGCGGCGTCCTCGCTCCAGCCGTCGGTCACCAGAGCTTGGCGAACGGCGTCTACGAAGCCGGGTGTCGCGTACGGCAGTGCTAAGTGTAGGAACTCGAGCCAGCGGCGCTCGTCGCTCGGGTGTCCCGCGGCGCTCAAGCGATTCGCCGTGGCGGAGAACTGGGCCAGCGCCTCGACGGCGTCTTCCCCGATCCAGTCCGCGAGGGCGCGCGAAGCTGCGGTGACGGTGAGGTGGACGCGCTCGTCCCGGGCGGCGAGCGTCGCCACCCGGTCGTGGAAGTCCATGACGACGCGGTTGTAGGTCGCGTGATCGAACTCGCCGCCCGGGCCGCCCGGGACGGCATTCGTGAGTTTGAGCGCGCCGTCGACGACGTGGAGCACGATCTCGGCGTGGGGCACATCGCCGTCCGCCGCGCGCTTGAGGCGGAACCATGTCCAGAGGCCGCCCGGGTCCATGTCCCCGATGCCCGGGTCCGACCACGGCGGTCGGAGATGCTCGAGCACCTGGGCGCGCAGTGCATCGGCGTCGAGCTCGTCGCTGCGCAGGTACAGGTCCCGCAGCTGCCGCACGTTCGTATCGAACGCGCCCGGGTTGTTGCGTGCCGACATTGAAAGGGATCGCCTCGGTATCGTCGCTATCGTCGACCAGAGAGTTGTCCGGCCGTCAAGGTCGTGCCCGATAATACGCGGGCTCACCACGGTAATTCAAGAGAGTCGAATCCCGTGGCGGCCAGGAATTCGATGACGACGAATGTGCCGAACTGCCACCCTAGAGCGGCGTCGCGTCGTGGCACTCAATTCGCTCTAGGAGTGCTTCGATCAAGTTCTCCACAAGATCGACGAATTCGACGACAGACGTCTGACGAACGACGAGACGTTGACCAATCGCGTACTCAGAGTCGCCGCTCTTGTCGACGTAGTCCGAATCAACGATGCCTTGTTGGTGGGCCAGAAGGTGACGCTGCTGGAAGAAAAGTCCCAGCCTCGAGATCGCCTCGTCAGACACCAAGTCCGCATAGCCGGTGCCGAGCTCCTCCTCCCACAACCTCGATCCGGCCTGGAGGTTCTGGAAGGCGTTCCTGCGCGCGGTCTTTCCACAGCACCGATCGTAGAGCTGCTCGTTGAGGCGCTGAAAGGACGTCACGGTGTCAAGTATGCCTTTCTCCAGCAGAAAGCTGTTTGCCACCTCGGCGGCGTCGGGCTCAAGACTGTTCCTCAAGGTCTCACCCAGAGCGGCGGACATCCGCACCGAACGCAGGGTCTGCCGGAACGTGTGATCGGCGGAGTTCTCGCCGCACCTCGGACAGAAGTAGGCCGCGCCGATGTAGGCATAGTCGCAACCGCAGCCCTCACACTGAGTGCTTAACTGCAAGGGTCCCGTCGTCTGCACAGGAACGGTCACGGACGTCTCCTGCCCGTTCACGCTCATCGAGAGCCGCATCAGGCCTCCCGCACCGCTTCTTCGATCAAGCTGTTTGGCGTCTCGCCGCGCGGCATCGTTCAGTCGGCCCTGCAGGACGGCAGTGGCCGAGCGCTGAATGGCCTCGGCCTGCGCACGGGAGTACCAGGACTTCTTCGGCGCGGTGTGCCGGCAGAAAGGACAGAACACGTATGCCCCTTCGTCCAGCCCGGTCCAGTGCTCCTCGCGGATCTTGAAAAAGAAGAGACATTTGGCCGATGGACACTCCCTATCGAGGTAACCCTGAGCGTCCGCTTCGATAGGAATCTGTACTGTTCCCCCGCCTTGAAGCTCTCTCAGGGCGTTCCTGAGGTTGTCCAGCACGTCGCTACCTCTCCTGTCACCAAGGCTCAAGGACCGTACCCGCGGGGTGCGAAAGGCCCGTGAAGATTCTGACACCGGAGTTTCCGCGCGAGAGCTGCAGAAAAGTGCCGTTAAGGAGCGCGATTGCCCGGACGCTCATCTGCACTTCATCGGACGGTTCTCCTCGACAAGACTCTGGACGCCGTGGCTCCGTTTGTCCTGTGGCCCGATTGCAACGCGCGGTTGCCGCCCGACCGCGTCGCGAGTCTCGCGGTAGCGCAGGGTCGACTGCACGGTCCCGTGCCGGGCGTGGCGCATGACGTCGTCGACGGCCGCGCCCGCGTCGAGCGCGGTCGTGATCAGGCCCCGGCGCAGGCTGTGGCTCGAGAACTCGTTGAGCTCGGAGCTCGCGAGCCCCGCGCGCTCGGCCGCCGCGCGCACGATCCGGGCGACCGTCCGCGGGGAGAGTCGGCCGATGGGTCCCTCGCCGTGCCCGCCCCCGCGCTGCAGCGCGACGAACACCGCGCCGGTCGCCCGGCCCGAGGCCTCGACCCAGCGCCGGAGCGCGGCGACCGGGCACCACGGGGAGTCCAGCCGGGCGTGGACCGAGACGACGGCCCCCTGCCCCCGCTGGTCGGCCTTCGAGCGCGGCAGGGTGAGGGCGACGCTCTCCGCGCTCCAGGTCAGGTGTCCATGGTCGAGCCCGACGAGCTCCGCGCTACGGAGCGCGGCGTCGAACCCGACCAGGATCAGCGCGCGGTTGCGTAGCCCCGCCGGCGTCGAGCCGTCGCACGCATCGGCCAGGCGCCAGACGAGATCCCCGGTCGCGGCGCGCACCTGCCGGGGCGACACGCCGGCGTGGCGCCGGACGTGGCCCTTCACGGCCGCGAGGGTCAGCGGAATGCGGGCGTCGACGAGCGGCTCGGCCGCCCAGCGGTGCACGAGCCGCACCGCGGCGAGTCGTCGACGCAAGCTCGACGGCCGGAGCGCGTCCTGCGAGCCGACCCAGGTCGAGAGCGTCGCGTCGCTGGCGGGCAGAGGCACGAGAGACGGATCGGCGACGGCGTGGCGGGCGCACCAGAGCACGAAGGCGCGCCAGTCGCGGGCGTAGGCGGCCAGGGTGGCCGGGGCGAGGCTCGCGAGCACCTGGGCGTCGCGCGTGGCGCGGGCGCGCTCGAGCGCGGCCTTCGCCTCGGCGCGCACGGCCTCGTCGGCTTCATCGCCGGTGTGGGCGATTTCGAAGGCCGTTACGAAGGCGTCAGCGGGAGCGGTCATGGCGGGCAGTGTGCCGAAAATCTGCGGTGACCGGTAACGCCCACTTCCCGGGCACCGTCACATCCCACAACTCGTAGCGATACCGCTACGTAGCGCGCTACATATCGTAGCAGGCACGAACGTGGCATTCTGACGCCCTTCTGCGCATAGGTGCCCCGCCGTGCCCGCGACCGACCCGCCCGAGCCCCCGGCGCCGTCCGCCCCCCCCAACGCCGCTGCGTCGGACACCGCACCCGTGGCCGCCCGTCCCGGTCCCGCCGGCATCACCCGACGGGACGTCGCCGACGCGATCGACACCTGGATGTCGCGCGCCGGCTCCGCGCCGTCGCTGCGCCAGCTTCGCACCGCCTTGGGCGACCGCGGCTCCATGACCACCCTCACCCGGCTCCGCGGCGAGGTGCTCGGCGAGCGCCTGCTTGCCGGCGACCAGGGCCCGGCGCGCGGCAGCCCCGATGCCGCGATCCTTGAGGCCCTAGTGGCTGCGCGCGCAGCCCTTGCCGCCGATGCGGCCGAGGCCGCCGACGACGCCATCGCCGTCGCGGAGGCGGCCGCGACCGACCGGGCCCGCGCCGCCGACGCCCGGGCGGACCGCGCCGAACAGGACGCCGTCGACGCAGGCCCTGATCCGCGAGCGGGCGACGGGTCGCGCGGAGGCGCTCGAGACCGAGGTCGAGGTCCTGCGCGACGAGCGCCGCACGCTCGACGGTGAGCTCGCCGCGGCGCGCGAGCGCGAGGCGGCCACCGAGAGGACCGCGAATGCGCTCCGGACCGAGCTCGGGCACCTCCGTGCCGAGCTCGAGCACGCGCGCGGGCAGGCGCGCGTGCAGGCCGAGCACCTCACCAAGCGGCTCGAGGCCATCGAGGGCGACTCTGGCGCGCGGAGCGTACCGAGCACGCCGAGACCAAACGGGCCCACACGCGAAGCGTTCGCGGCCGAAACCTTGCGCACAGCGGAGCTCGATCGCCGCCTCGCACGCGCCGAAGGCGAGCGTGAGGCGGCTCTTGCCCGTGGCGACGAGGCTGCCCGACGTGCGGAGCGCGCCGAAGCGGAACGTCTTGACGACGCCCGACGCGCTGAGCGCGCGCTCGGCGAACTCGCCGCCGCCCGGCGCGAGGACCTGGCGCGCAGCCAGGCCCGGATCGATCAGCTCGCTGCGGCGCTCGCGGAAGCCGAGCTTCGGGTGCCCGATCCCGTCGTACCCCTGCCCTCGACCGAGTTCCAGCCCTCACTCTTTTTCGACGACGGATTGGAACAAGGGGGGGATTCGAGCACCCCGACGGCCGGCGGCAACGTGCCCGGGAGAGGCGCACCGTCGGCCCCGAAAGAGCCTGGACTGATGCCCCGACAGGCCGACGGCCTGTAGCCCACAGCCGAGGTCAACGCGGTGGAGACCGTACGTGTACGCGTCCAAGTGCTCGGCGCCGCCCAGAGGCGCTTGGCCGCTACGTCGACGACGGCCTGCTCAAGGTCGGTAACGGCGCGGGCGCGCGCGAGATCAGCGCCTGCGCGCTCGGGAAAGAACTACCACTTCGGAGGCTCGAACGCCGGCGGCGAGCGCGCCGCGATGTTCTACGGGCTGCTGAACATGCCGAAGCTGAACGAGCTGGATCCAGAGGCGTACCTGCGCACCGTGGCAGCGTGAATCGTCGAGCATCCGGCCGGGTGGACGATCTCTCACCGTGGCAGATCGACGCGCTCTTGGAGCCGACGCGCACGTAGCGGCGCCTGCGATTGACAAGGTTGAGGTGGAGAACGTATGCCTACGCGCTTTCCATCCGACGCTCACGCTCGCCGTTTCTGCTCTGCTCGGCAAATTCACTAAGCAGTGGAGTCACGACCTCGGAGAACGTGTCTGCTGTCGCTACCCCCGGACGCTTACCTGCCTCAATCTCGCGCACGAGAACGACGTACAGGGCAAGCGCATCGACGACGACATCCTTCGCCCTGCGCTGCGGTAGCTTGTCAAGGATCGACTCCAGCATGCGCTCGGCTGAAGGGTCGAGTCGAAGGTTGAGGCGCATACGGGAACTCGGTCCGGTGAGGGGGGGGAGCATAGTGGCATTGTGGCGCCAAACGGTGTCAGCTTTGGTACGCGCTGCGTCAAAAGTGGGGCAGTGTTTGTGCCTTGCCGGTCACAATCGCGTCAATCGGGAGCCGTCAAGTGCGCCATGCGCGTTGTTGGCGTAGTGATCTAGCCGCGCTGTCCGCCTGTCGGGTCGCCGGCGGGACCTTTCGGTTACATTACCGCGGCGGCGCTGGGCTTGGACAACTGTCCCGGTCGAACGTCTCGGCTCCATACATCGAATGCGAGGGCGCGTGTACCGCAAGATCGAAGAGGACGAGGACGGCCCTGTGGTCGTGGCAGGCAAGGATCTGCAGACGGCGATCGACGCCATCACGTCCCGAGACGAAGAGGAGCTAGCTAGTTCAGGCGAAAAAATTTCAGTACCCGACCCAGTACACCAAGCGACTCGCTAGCACCGAAGTCTGTGTGTACCTGGATGACCGGACCCTCCTTGACGATCTCCTCGCTCTTGGCGGTGACGATCGAGTCCACATTTTGTCTGAACCAGTCTTCGTCGAGGGCAACGGACACGTTCTGCTCGCGGCGTTGACTGATCCGGCTCTCTCGAAGCCCGCATAGGATCAGACCGAACCCCAGTGCAGCGTTCAATCCATAAGTCTGTAGCGTGTGTGTACCGAAGGCATCCAGGATCATGGCAGCGAGCTCAAGAACGCTGGCGGTCAGCGCCTCGTTCTCAACCGCAGCATCTTGAGCGCTTATCCAGCGTATCGCAGCGCTGACCGCGGGCATCGGTATCAGCTGGATAAGCGACGTAGCGGCGATGATGCCGATACCCGCCCAATTCAGCGTCGATGCAAGCGTGCTCGCCTGCGGACGATTCATCGTCCACGCGCTCAGGTAGAATATGAAGGCGGCGATAGCGCAAGTCACTGAAAGCACCCAGTTCCCCGGGATGCGAGGCTCGAACGGGGCGATTGCACAAAGAGCGAGCAGCCCAGTTCCAAGCACGTTGTAGAGCAGCCCGAAGGCGCGATCCCGCCACGGGACCGTAGTGGTCATCGCGCTAACCCTCCGGACAGTGAACAGTCTCGGCGCTCTGAAACCGCCGAGCGCACGCGCAACGTCGTCTCGAACTTCCGTGGCGCAAACAGCCTCCGTGTCTCATCATAGGGACACGCGTGATAGGGACACGCGTGCCAGCCGCCGCGCGCCAGAACTGAAGGGCTCTCGCGCCGACAACGAGCGCTCGATCGAGGAATCCACTCTAGCGTAAGCGCACAGGAATCGTTGTCTTCCGTCGCGCGCAGCTGACCATCGCCTCGCACCCCACAGCAAGTGAGGAGCTCAAGCTGCTAGAAGCGCCGCCTTCGCCGCGCTCCCGCGCACGGTCGTCGTCGCGATACCGGCCTCGCCGAACCGTAGCGCCGTGCCGAACGCGAGCTCGCCGATGTCCTCGCATGGCGGGCGGCGGCGCGTGGCTGCCCTCCGACTTTGTGGCCGAGGACGCTACCTGTCCGGGGAAACAGGTCGACTTCAAGTCCCGTCCCGCCACTACGGCGGCCCCGTCAGCGCGCCTCGTCGCTCCAGAGCCACGGCAGCGGCCTGTCCGCGCGTTACAGCGGATCGGTCGGCGGCAGCGGCGTGCGCGCGATCGCCGTCCGTGCCGCCTCGGCGGCCGCGTCGTCCGCACGCACCACCTCGTAGTCCTCCTGCCCTTCGGGGTACGCCCCGACGATGGCGACTTTGTCGCTCGCCGCAACGCGACGGTGACCGAACCCCGCCGGCAGGATCATCGCGTCGCCCGCGCGGACCGGCTGCAGAACACCGGCCCCGCCGCCAAGACGGACTCGGCCGAACCGGCAACGACGGCGAGCGCCTCGTGCGAGGCGGGATGCAAGTCGTGGTAGTCGAACACGGTCCAGTGCCAGTAAGCGGTCATTCTCGACCGCTTACGACGCGCCGGCGCAAGTAGGTGAAGCTCAAGTAGGCGAGCTCGTTCGCCTCGCAGTAGGCGCGCTGGGAGAGGTTGCCGCGTGCCTGGGCATCGACGTGGCCTTGCCAGCGTCGGTGGCGTTCGGCGGACACGCCGGTGGAAGGGGTAGTCATGGAAGAGCCTGGCGATAGGGTGCGAGGGCATCCTCAGCCATGCTCGCGCGCGAGGGAAGACGCTGATTTGTCGGCTTACGATCAAATTGTGCGAGGGAGTTCTTCGACGCCCATCAAGTAACGTGATTGTCAGCGCGTCCGAAGCTCTCCGAAAGTCTGCTCGTGCTCACCCTGTCGCTGCTGTTTGGTCGTTTCCGTCGAACCTTATTCGGCACCGCCCTGCGCGGTACTACTCGTACACCGATACGGACGAGAGTAACGGTCAAGCAAGAGCGGTCAGTGGGAATCGGGCATAGCGAACTGTCCATCGGCAACCATTTCTCGGACCACCTCTCTGCTCACCTTGTAGCCGTACATGAGCTGCCGAACGTGGCAGACGGTGGCTAGCGCGGCCACAACACCGCATAGGATCGCAACAACGCCGAGGCCGAGCTCATGAAGGGTGCCGGCTGCGATCCACATAGCGATGATCTTAATCAGCTTCTGTTTCATGAAGCCGTCGTTCGATATTCCCATTGCAATCGAGCGCTGTTCGGCCTGGGTCGGCTGTCGTGTTCGCATTTTCCCACCAGTGACGAGACGTCGGTATGGGTCTATCGGCAGCCAGACGTGCGATCTGCTGACTTCGCGTGGTCGAATCTGGCTATCGAGGCTCGGGGGCACGACGATTTCCGTGAACGGATCGAGGCGGCGCGCCTGCCACTCGATCCGTCCGAGGGCCCTTCGTAGTCCGCCTCGGTCCGAGCCGTAGAGCCTCTCCACTGCCACCGTGCAGTAAACGATCCACCCTGCACGGGTTGATTCAGGTCACCGGAACGGTGACCGTGCGGACTTCCATGTCAACCCCCAGGCATCCCCCACGTACCGCCGCCGAGTGGGAGCAGTCCTTCGTCGCCTACAACGCCTCCAGCGGGCTGACACAGCAGGGCTTCTGCGAGCTGCACGGGCTGTCTCACAGCGGCTTCCGGCATCGCTACCGACACAGTCCGCTCTTTCTCGGCAAGCGGCGCCGCGCTGCGGCCGAGATGGCCGCCAGCGCGATGGGCGGTGCGTCAGTGTGCCGCTGCCCAACACCCTCTCGTCGAGCACGGGCGGGAACACCGATCGTCGAGCCCCGAATGCCTGACCTGACGAGCTGCCTCTAGACGCCATCGGCGCTCGATCCTCGCTCGTCGGCACCGACCGCTTCCTGAGTCTCCTGCGAACCTCGTGCGTCCCGGACCGCGCCGTGGACGCCAGCCCGGTGTGGAGGCGCCGCGCTCCGCCGTCATCCGGCCCCGATCGAGTCAAGCGTCGTCGACTCCGGGTGCTTCCGTATCGTCGACCGCGCTCTCCCGATGCTGCCTGTCCCATCCGCGCAATCGCGCGTCGCGGCGAGTCAATCTCGTGCGTCCCGATCCGAGCCGACCAATCCCCCGACTGGCGCTCCGTCGGCATGGCTTCCGAGGCGCGACCTGCGCGATCATCACTCGCGCGTCCCGAAGGCGGGCTACTGCTTCCAGAGCGAGACCGACGTCGTGACCGTTCAGATCTTCGAAGGCCTTCGACGAGCCGATGTTCTCGAGGCCGCCCGTGCTCTCGACGAGGGCGTCACGCATCGCTTCGGGGAGTCCAAACGCTACGACGTGATAGTCGAGGGACGTCGGTATCCCCCGAAGGCCACTTTAGGCATCGCCGTGGAGAGGGCCGGACTCGGCCACCTCGGCCCGGGCGACTTCAAGGGCGGGCTCGGCTCCGCGTGCTTTCGTGCGCTCGAGGCGTGCGGGTTCGAGATCCTGTCCAAGCCCGGGTCGGATACCGAGCCCGACGATTCCTCCGGCGCAGAGGGACCGGCCGCGCGCGGTGCATCCATGTCGCGCGACGGTCCGCACCGCTTCCCGCTCCGACGGGACGATGGCAGCGTGCTGGACGCCACGCTCGGCACGGGTGTCGTCGGCGACGTGTTCGGTCTCGTGATCGAGGCGCACGGGGACGGCCGGAACGCCGACTACCAGGAGGCCGTCGAGCTCGCGCTCGAGCGACTTCGGCACGCCGGGTGCCGGCACGTGCAGGTGCGCCTCGTCTCCGGACCCGCCCGCACCGGGGGCGCCCGTTCCGGGCACCTGCTCGGCTACCCGGAGGGGGCAGGAACGTGGCTCGGATTGGAGGGCAGGACGCCCCGGGATCTGCGGGAAGCGATCGGTCAGGCCGTCAGGCGCGTCCGGACGACGCCTGCTGCGAAGGGGTCGGGCAACGGACGAAAGCGCATCCTGATCGACGCGGCGCTGGAGGCGCGTTCATGGCGCGAGATCCTCTGCGGACCCGGTGATCCCGATAGCGGTACCGAGCCCGATTTCCCCGGAGGCAGGGAGCGGGTTCTCGCCTCAATCACGGCGCGACGCGGTCAGCGCGCGTTCCGTCAGGCGTTACTGCGCGCGTACGGCGGGCGTTGCGCGGTGACGGAAACGAGCGCCGAGGCGGTGCTGGAGGCCGCTCATATCCGTCCCTACGACGGACCAGCGACGAACTGCACAAGCAACGGCCTGCTGTTGCGGGCGGACATCCACACGCTGTTCGATCTCGACCTGCTCCGGATCGGGCCCGACGGACGGGTGACGGTCGACGCGATCCTGCGCGAGGCGACGTACCGGGACCTGGACGGACGCACCATCCGTTACCCCGAGCAACGGGGCGACCGTCCTGACCCGACCGCCCTCGCCTCGCGGGCGCGACGATGAGCGACGGCGCGTCCTGCCCCGTTTAGCGCCCGATACCGCCATTCCACCTGGTCCGCCGCGCCGCACGGGCGCGCCGCGTCGGATGGCGCGTCGGATGGCGCTTCGGCCACGAGTCGGCCGGCGGCGGTACCGGGATAGTTCGGTGAGGGTCTGCCGGTCCATCGCCCGACCGTCCGATGGGTTTTGTCACGGCAAACGACAGGCGTCGGCCCGATGCGCGTACGTGGATCGATGTTCGCTTGCCGTGACCGACCGCGCCGTGCGACACGTCGCCGGAGCCCGGGCACCGCCACCTCGGTAGCGCAACCGGAGAACCTGGGCGCGCCCACGAAGCGACTCACGCGACGGAGCCGAGGACTGCGGGGCTGCGTCCGAGCCGAGCGCCTCGCTCTCGTCGGCGATGTGCACCGATTCCCACTGCCCGAATTGTCGACTACGGCAACACGTGGCAGAAGGCCTGACAGTCGGCTGCGCGCGCGACTGCATCCTCGGCGGACGTGCGCAACCCCGTACTTTAATTCCCGAGCGTCGATAATCTGGCAGTCTCGGCCGGTGCCCTTCGGCACGGCCACTCGACACTTGCCGATGACCCGAACGATCCTCGCGACCGGAATCGCGACGCTGCTGCTGACCGCCTGCGGGGGAGGTGGTGGGGACGATCCGCCGAACCCGGCGATGCCGACCACGGACACGCTGACGAACCCCATGGCGACCGTGCCGGACGATGACCCGGTCGCGCAGCCGGTGGAGGATCTATCGGCGAGCGAGCCAGTACAGCAACCGGCCCCGGTCGAGGCGCCGTCTACAGTGACGAGCGAACCGCGGCCCGATCCGCAGCCTGACCCGGACCCCATCATCAACCCTGGCGCGTTGATCGACCTGTACGGCACGGCGCGGCTCGTCTGGTCGTTCACGGGCACGGGACCGAACGTGTTTTCGGCCACCGTGAGCTACGGAGCGGAGGATCTCGTCGTCGGGGAGTCGGGCGACGCGCTGCTGATCGATCAGAACGCTGCAACGACAGTGCAGATCGGCACCGACCCCGAGCAGCAAGGCAGGACGTTCCCGCTCGTCTGCACTTACGCCGATGGCGTGCCGCAGCTGCTGTGCTCCACCGACCCGAACGGTGACAGCCGTGCGTTCTTCCTCATTGAACCGCCGGTCAACGGGCGGGGCACCGGGACGTTCGAGGCGTGCCCATCGAGTGATGACATCGGTGCGTGCTCCGATCAGCTGCTGACTTCGCCGGACGGCATCGCGGAGATTCAGATCGCGAGCGACGGGTCCGCACTCGGGGCAGTCGTAGCACCGGGACAGGGCGCAACGCCGGATCCCGGGCCGACGCCGGAGCCCGTCGTGGAAGAGCCCGTGGCTCCCGTGCCTGAGGACGTGGACTGCGGCGACTTCGGTAGTCAGGCCGAAGCCCAGGCGTTCTTCGACACCCAGGGCCCGGGGGATCGCTACGAGCTCGACGAGGACAACGACTTCATCGCCTGTGAGGAACCATCGTCCCCGTTCGCACAACCCGTCGTTACCGAACCGGTCGTCGAGACGCCGGCTCCCGTACAGACGCCGGCAACACCGCGGCCCGGTGACCCTGGATTCGTCGACCGAAACTGCAGTGACTTCAACACTCAGGCCGAGGCACAGAGGTTCTTCGAAAGTCAGCGTCCGGGCGATCCTCATCGTCTTGACGGCGACGGCAACGGCCTCGCCTGCGAGAGTCTGCCCTGATCGACGCCGGGACACGTCCCCCGCGCGAGGGGGACGCACCCGCGACGGTCGGAGCGAGCAACGCTCAGCCGTTGAGGGGGCGCACGGCGAGCAGCCCTGCCTGCATGCGACGGGCGTTCGGCAGGGTTGCTTCACGCGTCGGCGTCTCGTCGGGCCACTATGCGACCGACCAGGTCTCGATCATCCGGTGTCCGGGATATGCTGTACGCATGACCGGCACCCACCCCGATTATCCCTGCGCGACGACGCGCTCGAACGGCGCGTTGCGCCTGCACCGGGTCGCCGGCGCACGCGCCGCCCCGCTGGCCGTCGTGCTGTCACTGCTGGGGGGCTGCACGAACGGAAACTTGGTGCCGCTCGCCCCGACGGCGCCGGACGCTGAGGACGCGACGGCCCTGCGCGCGTCGATCTCCGAGTCGATGGCGGGCAATGTCGTGCTGCGCTACGCCGACACCTGGGACGTGCTCGCGGACGGCGCCGAGGTGGCCCCCGGCGCGATCCGGCTGTTCTACACCCGACGCATCGTGTCGGCCGGCGCCCGTGCCTCCGGCGACGATCAGGCCGAAGGCGACTACTGGAACCGCGAGCATGTGTGGCCGCAGTCCTACGGGCTCGCCGACACCGATGCCCGCACCGACGTGCACAACCTCGTGCCCGTGGACCGGACCGTCAACTCCAGCCGCGGCAACAAGGTCTTCGACGAGGCCGGAACGCCGCATCACGAGTGCACGGTGTGCCGGGTCTCCGGCGAGGCGTGGGAGCCGGCCCCCGAGGTGCAGGGAGACGTCGCCCGGATCGCGTTCTACATGGACGTGCGCTACGAGGGCCGGCCCGGCGCCGACGCCGGCGACCTCGACCTGTCGGACGATCCGGACCCCGAGGCGCGTCGTTTCGGCGTTCTGTCGACCCTCCTCGACTGGCATTGCGCGGACCCGGTCTCGGCCGAGGAGCTGCGCCGGCACCAGGCCGCCGCTGGCGCGCAGGGCAACCGGAACGCGTTCGTCGACGTTCCCGAACTCGTCGGGCAGGTCTACGGCGTTGAATGCCCACCGATGCCCTGACCGGATTGTCCGGGAGGTGCCGCGCGATGCGACGCCGTGCGGGCCGGGACGAGACCGACCGCGCGGATAGGCAAGCAGGAGGCTACGCGAACCGGTTCACGCCATTGCGGCCTCGAGTGCCCAGCAGCGCGCTCCCGGTCGATCCCGTGCGGAAGCACTCCAGGCAGCGGGTCCGGTGCGAAAGGCGGGACTGGCTCCGGATCGACTCGGCGTGGCCGGCGGGACACACGAGCTCGACGAGCTGTTGGCGATGGTCGATCCGGGGGTGAGCATCACCGCGCCCTCGTCGGCACGCGGCCAGATGAACAGCCCGCGCTCCAGCCGGCGCACCTACCGGGCAAGCGATCCACAGGAATTTGCGTCCCGCCCTCCACGCCTCGGCGGGCGCGTCGACGACGAGTGCGGTGCGGGCCGCGTCCTCAGCCAGGACATTCCGCACGGTCTGGATCGGTGCGTCGTCGCAAGCGTCCGGCACCGCGACGTACCACGCGAACCGGACCAAGAGATCGAGCGGGCGGGTCGCGTCGGCGGCGATCCGGTGCCGGATCGGTACGCACTGCTGGAACACGAGCGGGTGCAGACCGTCACGCCGCTCCGGCGTCGCGGTGAGCCCGGGCACGCTGCGGGGGCGTAGCGTCGCGAGCAGCGCGTCCATGCTCCGAGCACCCGCGTGATGGCATTCGTCGACGATCAACTGGCCGTAGCCGCCAGGAAGCGTCGCCGGATCGTCGTGCCGCGCGAGCGCCTGAACGAGCGCGAGGTCGGCCGCACCCGTCAGGACGGCCTTGCCGCCGCCGTCGACCCCGATCGACTTCGAGGCGTGCCACAGAGAAGAGGCGGGTCGCGTGCGGCACTGGCGCAGCAGGTCCTTTCTCGGTGGACGAGCACCGGAGTGCTCGTGCCGCAAGCGGCGATGACGGCGGTCACCGCGACCGTCCTTGCCGAACTCGGGCGGGGCGACAAGCACGCCGGTCTCGTGCGCGAGCACGATCCCAAGTTCGGCCTCCTGATCGGCTCGCAAGATGCCTGCGAACGCGAGCTCTAACGGATCGCCCGAAACGCGCTCGTCGCGCAGCGCCCTCGCCGGCGGCGGGCGTGCGGCGAGCTACCCGCTCCCGCGTTCGGTGAAGGTGTCAAGCATCGCCAAGCTGCGCGCCGCGAAGAGACGCTCGACGGCATCGCGCTGGGCGTCGAGCCCAAGACCACTGCGGCCCCGCGAGGCGATGCTGACCCAGAAGCAGGCGGCGACGCGGACGTTGCGTCGGGGGCGGACATCATCCGTCCGGAAGCCCCAGAGAGCCTTCCGTGTTCGCCGGAACGCAACGCAAGCCGAATCAGTACATCAGCCCATTGTGACAGCGTCGGTTCGAAGCGTCGAAACACCGGCAGACAGGGCTCGTGGCGAGGCAGACGCCGTCACTATCGTCGCCGCCCGGATCACACACGCCGAGTGTCCGGTCGCAGCCCGTCGCTACTCGGACGGCTCGCCCGGCAGCGACTTGCGCACGCGGTCCGACCGGAGGCGGGGCAGAACAGGACAGCGACCCCCTCGTGTCATCGATCGCTTCCCGAACGGCTCGCCGATCGCCTCCAAGGGCGCTTCTCCGGCACCGGACACCATCCGAACGGGCAGTGAGCGGCGTCTCCGCACGACGCGTCTGATAGCGTCGTCTCCTGAACCGCCGGCCTTGTGAGGGACACGGATGGCGTTCTATCAGGGGATCAAGGACTACGACTCGGCCGAGAAGCGACGATGGATCGCTACTCGGCTGGTCGCGCTCCGCGCCGCTTTGAACGAACGCATCGGTGCGGAACGCGATCCGCGGGCGATCGTCATCGGATCGTGGAACATTCGCGCCTTCGACGGCGGACGCCCGCGTCTCGACGAGAGCTACCACTACATCGCCGAGGTCATCGATCACTTCGATATCTGCGCGCTGCAGGAAGTCCGACCGGATCTGCGTCCGCTCAGGCGGTTGATGGGCCTGTTGGGGCCGAGTTGGGACTACTTCGTGTCGGACGTGACCGACGGGGACAGTGGCAACCACGAGCGCATGGCCTTTCTCTACGACACGAGGAAGGTGCGCTTTCGAAATCTGATCGGCGAGCTGGTGATCGATGGGGTACCGATTGCCCGCACGCCCTTCTTCGCCGCGTTCCAGGCCGACTGGTTCAAGTTCACGCTCTGCAGCGCGCACATCACGTTCGGCGAACAGACCCTGCGGCAGCGAGAGATCGAGGCAATCGCGACCGTGCTCGCCAAGCGGGGGCGAAAGGAGGAAGAGATGTACGTCTTTCTCGGTGACATGAACATCGAGAGGCTCACCGACCCGACGTTCCAGGCCATGACCGCTCAGGGCCTGACCGTGCCTTTGTTCGGTCCCACCAACCTAGGCGGCACGAGCCACTTCGATCAGATCGCGTTCACGGGCGATGGCATCGAGACTCACCTGATCCGTCACGGCGCCTTCGACTGGCGCGGTGCCGTCTATCGGGCGAGTGACCGAGACCACTATCGCACTCGCGCCGAGAGCTCACGCGGAACGCCTTACGCCGACTGGACGAGAAGCTACCCGGGCTGGACGACCCACGAGATGTCAGACCACCTGCCGATCTGGGTCGAGGTGCGTACCGATTACTCCGACCAGTACCTCGCCGAAAACTTCATCGGGAACGCTCGACGGTGATGAACGAGCTCGATCCGGAAGCCGGCGAGCGACGAACGCCGAGGTATCGAACCACGCCGCCGGCGGCGCCCGATCGGCACTCGCCGCGGTCCAGAAGTGCTCCGCTTCTCTCGGTGCTCTTGAACGAGGCGCGACGGGTCTCAGTGCACCCGGCTTCGAGTAACGAACGGGAGGTCTTCGTGCGCGATCGACGTGTGCCGAACAGAATCGCTACGGCGCTGATGGTGATGATATTGACGGTCGCGTTCACGCCGACAGCGCTCGGCTCGGACGCGCCGATCGTCTCCTTCGCCACGCATGCCGCGACCGACGAGATGGCGCTGGCGACGACGATCGTCATCGAGAGTCGGGCAGCCACGGCGCTTCGGATGAAGGTCGATGTCGTTGGGTCCGACCGATCGGCGGTCGTCGTTTCCCCAGCTCGTGTGACGGAATCGCTTGAGCTCGCACCCGGAGACAGAGAGATCGTTCGGCTCGAGCGCGCGATCGGAGCGGGAGCGGAGACGGCGCTCGTTGCTCGGTTGCTCGTCGAGCCGGTCGACGACGCCTTCCCGCTCGGCTTCGCCGAGCGAGTCTTGCTCCCGCCTGGCGAACCGGCGCGCCCCGCGATCCCGTCGTGGACGGGAACCGTCCAGGGGCGGCCCGGCTCGGTCTCGGAGCTGACCCTTCCCTTGCTCAACAGCGGCCCGTGCCGCTCGGTGTTCTTCC
Organism: uncultured Gammaproteobacteria bacterium; assembly: GCA_963833195.1. Classification (GTDB taxonomy): domain Bacteria; phylum Pseudomonadota; class Gammaproteobacteria; order Granulosicoccales; family Granulosicoccaceae; genus Granulosicoccus. Next base: position 187,480 of record CAWHXF010000024.1, read on the forward strand.
CCGGCGGCCATTTGGGCACGCTCGCTGCCGAGCGACACGCGATTGCGATCGACGGAGCCTGCGAGGACACCGTCGACGGCACCCAAGCGCGGCTGCGCGTACCGGGGGGCGCCGACGGCCACGTCTTCGCCGGAACGGTCGATCTGTCGCCCGGGATCGAAGGCGGCGAAATCACGCTCTCCGTCCTGCGGCGCGCACCGCCCTCGGCGTTCTGGATACCTCTGGTGATCGGGGCCATCGTCGCCTATGTCGTCGCGCGCGCGACCGCATTGCGCGCACGGGTGGAACGCATCCGGATCGAAGTCGAGCACTTGTCGATCGAAGCGGATGTGGCCGATGCCGCGCATGACACCCGACGCTCGGAGTCCAAGACCCCGAAACGCGCCGACCCTGCAGCGAAGGGCGGCGAAGAACAGGCCCTCGCCCCTTTGTCCGCTCCCGAGGGCGACGCCGCCGAACGGCGCGGGTGGAACATCGCCTGCATCGTCGAACAACACCGGCGAAAACTCGCGCGCCGCTGCGACGCGCAAACTCGGCGTTGGGCGATACCCACGAAGGACGACAACCAACTGACAACGCTCGAACGCGACGTCGCGGCTGCATTGACCACCGCGGCGTCGTGGCCGCCGTTGCGCGAGGCGCTCTCCCGCTACGACGCTCTCGTTGCAGCCTCCGACGGACTCGACCTTCTCGTCAAGCTCGACATCGTGAAGGCACGTGCTGCCGAAGAGCTCGGTGCGGACGCGACGCTTGATGAATTCGAGCGGATTCCGCGAAAGCGCGACCGCCTCGCCGAGGTCGTGGAGATCGTTCGTCTCTGGCCGGCGGAGACCGTCCGCGCGCTCGAACTGAAGGTCACGACACAGAAATACCGGAGCGCAGTCCCCGCATGGGGCGCCTTCGAGTTCGCGGCCCGACGTGCCCGCGACCTCGAGGGCGTCCGGTTCGCGCTGACGCAACTCGATCAGGTCGTCGGATTCGTCACCGCGGTCGACGCTGCCCAAGGCGGGCCGATCACGCTCACCGCTCTCGAGGGCGACGACGCCGCGCGTCTGGCCATCGAGGACCCGATCCGCGACGAACGGGACGAGCGCCTGTGGAAGGCGCGAGGACGCTACGGCTGGCTCCTTTTCGTCGGTGCCGTGAACGTCGCAGTCGCCATTGGCATCGCTCTCTATGCGGCGGCGGAGCTGCTCTACGTCGAGAAGCCGTTCGGGGGCGCGTGGAGCTACCTTGCTGCGGCCGCCTGGGGTCTTGGCGGTGGGCTGCTGGCGAGCTCGATCCGGACGGCGCTGTCCGGTGCCGAGCGCATCGGGGACGACCGCGATCGGCTGCTCGGGTTGATCCGCCGGGCCCGCGCGGAATGACTGTTCGCTGGTGCGTGTCGGCCGATACCCTCTCCGCCCGGGTATGGGGTCTGCCAGAAGACGAGCCCGGCAGTCGATGGCGCCTGTACGACCTTGCGCCGGTGCCCGACGACTGGCTGCGTGCCATGCTCGCTATGGCGCCGGAGTCGATCGTTCTGCCGACGCTCGGCCTCGCGGCGATCGACACGGCCCGACACGGCCTGTCGTCGCTCGGCGGGCTCGCGCGACCGCTGTCCGACGATCAGCCCAGCCCCGGCGCCCGCGAGTGGTGCAAGATCGCGAGAGGACTTGAGACGCTGCTCGCGGGCGCCTCGCCGGAGCTCCCCTCTTCGCCCGTCGGACCACCCGGCGCCTACGATGCTACGGAGGCCGGCACGGCGGTCGACCAGCCGTCCTCGGCGGCCGAGCGCCCGGGCTTTCGGCTGGCCGCGATCAACCTCAGCATGGCCCCTCACCCGTTGTACGAGCCCGGGCTCGGGTGTCTGGTTAGCCGCGCGCTGGCGCGGACGGCTCGGCGGGTGCTGCCGGTGGTCGCCGTCGGCAACGAGGGCGGGCTGCCCGGCCGATCGCTGGTCTCCGGCTGGGCGCGCGCGGAGGGCGTGCTCGCGGTGGGCGCGACCGAGGACGCCGAAGGCACACGTTTGGCGCCCTACAGCAGCAGGGGGTGTCGGGAGCTTCGCGGGACCGGTCCCGATCTCGTCGCGTTCGGGACGAGCGCACTCGATTCGGGGGTCAAGGGCACAAGCTTCGCCGGGCCCCGAATCGCTCGCTGCGCCGCGCTCGCAACCTGTGCCCTTCTCGAGCTGCGCCGTGCGCTGCTGCAGGGACGGGGTCGAACGCCAAGCGCACAGCGCGTCGGCATCGGACTGATCGATGTCGGCGCGCCCGCGTCGATTCGAGGCACGGGCCGGTTTGACGCGTCTATCCACCTAGTCGACGAGACGCTGGCGAAGGCGCTCGCGCTTACCGCGGAACCGGCGGATATCGACCGCTTGGACCCCGGTCCGCAGACGGTCCGGCGGCTGCTGCTCGACTGCGCCCGTCCGATGCCGGGCTACACGCCACATCAGGTGGGGGCGGGGTTTCTGTCGCCGCCCGTGCTCGCGGACGCCCTCGGATCGATGACGCTCTCCCGGCTGTGGGCGAACGTCGGGGGAGATCCGAAGAGGCTCTGCGCGCGATTTCGCGACGAAAGGCCCTTCGCCACCGAAGCGCTGAGGACGCTATGTACCCACGGCTCGCTCGTGGCGTTCCAGCAGTTCTGGGACGCGTCGTCCGGCGTGCTTTACCACTACGGCGAGAGCGGCACTGCGACCGACCCGCTCACACCCGACACAGCGACGGCGGCCAAACACCCTGCGGATTAAGCGAGCGCCACCCGCCTGACGACCCGGATTCGGAACGCTATCTCGTCACCCCGCAACTGTCACCGAAACGGGACGGGCCGGGGCAGCTCGCGCGGACACCGCCGGGGCGTTCGTTCTCGTGCCCTGCCCTCCCACGCCAACACACGATGCGTATCCCTCTCGTCAGAGCGGCTCGCCCCGGCTCACTCGAGAGATCGCGTCCGCCTCCACCGCGTGCCGCTTCGGTCGTCGCAGTCTCGACCACTCGTCGACAACTCGATAGAGGCGACGTCTCGCGGAGCGCGCGCCCATCACTTTTCGGCGCTTCGCCGACCGTAGATGTCGAATGCCCGGGCGGCACTGACGCCGTGGAAGCGATCGTTCTCGCCGATCCACTCGGAAGGGTCGAGATCGTCATCGACAACAGCGACCGCTTCGTCGAGCTCGCGGATTCGCTTCGGCAGCTCCGCCACGCGGGGACGCTCGAGTGTCGCAGCACGGACGACGTCTAGGGGCCGAGCGACGTGCGGAGCCGCTCGGACGCGGGGCGACGACGCGATGGTCCAGCAATCGAAGGCTGCGCCGGCCATCATGACGGATGGCCTTTCGCTCGCCTGGATGCGCCTGCGCGATACCGCGATGCACCGGCTCGGCGTCGGGCATACCCGTGCCATGCGTTCCGTCGTCGCAGGCATCTTCCTGCCGGTCTGGCGCGTGCGGGCCTACACCGTCGTCGACAAGATCAACGTCTGGCGCGGCAAGCTCTGGTCGCGGCGGATCTTCCGGGAGGACCTGCTCGTGGACGATGTCGGCGCACGGCTGACCACGTTCACCCTTCCGATCTATTTCTTCCTCGGTCGCCACGACTACACGGCCAACGTGAACCTCTCCCGCAGCTATTTCGACCGCATTGTTGCGCGGGTAAAGGGCCTCTATCTGTTCGACGATTCAGCCCACAGCCCGCTGTTCGAGGAGCCCGAACGCGCGACGGAGATCCTGCCTCGGGCCGTGCTCCGAAGAACCGCTGCAATGGCCGACGGGGTGTCGACGCGCGGCGATTTGACGCAGACGATTGAGAGCCCGCGGATCGCGGCACTATGCCCCTAGTCCGAATCAGTTCGCCAAGCAGATGTGGAGAACGGTGCACGATCACATTGAGTGGATGCGCGGAGCGAGACGGCTCGTCCGCGCGTTCTTCTCGAAGCCGTGGTGCACCGCATTCAGCCGTCGCGATCGACTCCAGCAAACTGCCGGCGTTGTCGGTTCTCGCGCACGGCCTTCCTGACGGTAGCAAACGCTCCCGGCGAGAGCGCGCCGTAGCTGCCGCGCCCGTCGGCCAACGTCTCGAGGTCGAAGCCGAACTCCGGCCAAGTGAAGCGGTTGAACTCGGTGAGCCCGATCCACGAGCGCTCATCATCGAGCGCGAGCCGCGCCTTCAGCGTCGCCGGCAGCTCGATCGCATCTCCCGGCCGTTCGGGATCCGGTGGGGTATGCGTGATCGGCAGGACGCCGATGATCCGGCTGCCCGGTGCCGTTTCCATGTCGACGAACAGCACGACGCATGGGCGCAGCTTCCTTCCCTCGACGACGCCGGCCCGCCGCTCGTGCACCCAGAGGTAGCGGTAGGGAACGACACGGCCAGGAACGAGATCCGCCGCGCTCACCGCGCGGGCCCCGTCAGCCGTGCCAGACGAGCGGCTCGTCGTCGGCGAACTCCGGAAGGTCGGTCGGCCCCGGGTGGGCATCCATCACCTCGAGCTCCCGGTCGGTCATCGCCTCGATCGGCAGCGCCTCGGGTCGGCCCGGGTGGTGCAACCGGTCGAAGGCCTCGGCATCGAGCAGCACCAAGGTCGTGCCGTTCGGTCGCTCGATCCGGACCGGACGCGCCGCGGCCTCGTTCGCCACGCGTTCGGGCTCGGCGGCCAGCTCCTCGAGCGTCGCGCGCGGTGCGGACCCCGAGTCCGGATCCGTCGTCTTCGCCGTCTCCATCGTCGCCCCTCGCGCTGCGCCCCCGTCCGGGCCTAGCCTGAAGCAGGGACCGCTCTCGTGCAATCCATTCCACGCCGATCGCAGTGGAGTCGAGGGCGAGACGAGGGCTCGAGCACGGGGAGCTGATTCCGGGTCGAAGGCGGGTGGACGAGGCCGCTCGCCGGATGCCTGCGGGCAGCAGAGAACCGCTTTCGCACCTCGCTGCATGAAGCCTCTGGTCGATCGGACGCGATAGCGGACGTCACGGACGAAGCAGACGAGGGAGAAACGGCGGCAGGTCCCCCGAGTTCGACCGCTCGCGGCGTAAGTGACTGATAACGCAGAGATCAGCGTTTCAGATTGCAACTACAGCAGCGACAGCTGCTTCGTTGTCGTTGCTCTTAGCGGCATAGACGAATGCAGCAGCTTCGCTCGGGCATCTACAGCGCGATCCACGTCGACAGGTGCTCGGACCTGTCGCACATTGACTGCGTCGAGGCGCTCCGCCCGAGCATCGACAACAAGGGATCTGTGATGGCGCCGGCCGAAGCATCGGAAGACGGCAACGCGTCGCGGACGGCGATTGCCGCTCGGGACGCGGCGGCCGGTTGGCAACGGCGTCGAGGCGACTAGGCGCCCTGCCCGTTCGGCGCAGCCACTCGATACCTCCGCGACGGACGTGTCGCCCCGACACCAATTCCTGTCGCCGCGCACCGGTCACGGCGACACCGCCGTGCGCCGTGAGCGCGGTGCTGCCGGTCACGCCTCCGCGCCTTGGAGGTATCGCGGGTGTGCCCGCGAAAGCAACGGAGGGAATTCAACACTTGCGTATCAAACGCCTTACGTAATTCGATACGTAACGTAAATCGAATGAAAGCGAGTAGAGTTGTGCTTTCGCCGTCCCCGGAGCTCTGCCATGCCACCACCGGACGTGCCGACGGGTGGCGACGCTCCATCGCCCATACCGTCTAAGAAGGCCGGTCGGCCCGGTCTGAAGCGGGACGAGATCGCCGATGCCTTCGACGCGTTCGTCTCGCGTGCCGGGCGTCCGCCCTCCCAGACCGAGTTGCGCGCGGAGCTCGGCAACCGGGGCAGCTACACCACCCTCGCCCGGGTCCGGAGCGAGCTCGTCGGCGAGCGGCTGCTCAAGAGCACCGACAACCCGGCGTCCGGCAGCCCCGAGGCCGTGCTCTACAAGGCCGTCAACGCGGCGATGAGCGTCGTCGCGGCCGAGGCGGCAGGCGCTGCCGATGCGCGCGTGGCCGAGGGCGAGCGTGTGGCGGACGACCGCGTCGCTGCCGCCGATGGGCGTACCGCGCGGGCGGAGGCCGCCGCCGCCGCGGTAGCGCTCGAGCGCGAGCACGCGCTGGGGCGTGCCCAGGCGCTGGAGGCGGAGGGCAAGCAGCTGCGCACCGAGCGCCGCGCCATCGAGAAGGACCTGGGCGCGGCGCTGACGCGCGAATCGGAACTGCGCGACGCCGCAGGGGCGCTGAGGGCCGAAGCGGCCGAGCGGTTCAAAGCGCTCGAGCGTGCCGACGCCGCGATTACTACCCTCGAAGCACGTCTGGAAGTCGTCGATGGTGCTCTCGAGAGCGAGCGAGCGAAGCTCGAGGTGCAGACCGCTAGCGCCGCTCGGCGCGAACTGACGCTCGCGCGGGTCGAAGCCGAGCGCGACGCGGCGCTCGCGAGCCGGGACGCGGCCAGCGAGCGCATCCGGCACCTCGAGTCCGAGCGAGATGCGGCGCGCACGCGCGCCGAGCGACTCGACGGCGTGCTCGAGTCCGTCCGGCACGAGGCGCGGACAGTGAGCCAGGAACTCGAGGCCGCCCGGCGCACCGGGCTCGACCTGCACGGCCACATCGGCAGGCTCGAGGCCCGGCTGCGTGCAGCCGGCGTTCCCGACGCCGACATCGAGCCGATTCCCGAGCCGCGTGTGGCCGAGAGCCCGCCCGACCGATGAGCACGCGACCCTCGGCGCGATCGCGCACGGCCACGACGCGTTCGACCGCGCGAACACGAACGACGACGCCGACCGATTCCGACGAGCGGCCGGGGAGCGGGACGCGGGTGCCTGCGTCCGTGATCGAGGACCTGCTCGCGCGCATCGACCTGCTGGCCCTCGTCACGGGCTCCACGCGGCCGCGGAGCGAGGGCGACGAGCTCCGCCTCCCCTGCCCCTTCCATCGCGGCGACACGGCGCGCTCGATGCGCGTTGACACCGACGCTCGGCGCGTCGCGTGCGACTACTGCGGGTTCGGCGCCTCGGCGATCGGCTGGTTGATGTACCACGACGGCGCGACGTTCCCCGAGGCGCTGCTCACGCTCGCTCGCCTGGCGGACATCGACCTGGATCGCTGGGTGGCTCACGAGACCGTCGCGGGCGCGATCGACGCCCGTCGGGATCGTCTGGGCGATGTCGCGCGACGCTGGGCCGTCGAGCTCCGCGCGTCGACGATCGCCACCGACTACCTCGAGCGCCGAGGCATCTCGGTGCCCACCGCCGCGCGCTACGGCCTCGGCTGGGCACCGGACGATCCCGGCACGCTCGACGGCGGCGACTCGCACGTCCGTCGCCAGCTGTGGCAGGACGGTGTGCTGCGCCGCTGCGACGGCCACGCCTATGAGCCGCGGTTCCGGCGCCGCCTGATCTTCCCGGTACGCGAGGTCGGCGGGGGTGTCGTCGGCTTCGGCGCGCGGAGTCTCGACGAATCCGGGCAGGCGCACGGGCCGAAGTACCTGAACTCGCCCACCTCGGTGCTCTTCGACAAGGCCGCGGTGCTGTACGGGCTGCACGAGGCCCTGGTGCACGACCCGGCGCCCGCACGATTCGTGCTGGTCGAGGGCTACCTCGACGTCGTGTCGCTGGCCGAGCACGGTGTCGGCAACGCGGTCGCGAGTCTCGGCACGGCCGTGACGAACCGGCAGCTCGAGTGCGCGTTCGCGCACACCGACGAGCTCGTGCTGTGTCTCGACGGCGATGCGGCAGGACTCAGGGCCACGCGACGCGCGCTGGAGCTTGCGTTGCCGCTGCTCGAGGACGGCCAGCGCCTGGGGGTCGTGCGGTTGCCCGCCGGGCAGGACCCGGATTCGTTCGTGCGGAGGCGGGGTCTCTCCGCGCTGCGCGCCCTGCTCGAGAGCGCCGTGCCGATCGAGCGCGCGCTCCACGCCCTGCTCGTCGAGGATCTCGACCTGCGCTCGATCGGCGAGCTCGCCCGCTTCGCCGCGGAGCTGCGTCCGCTGATCGCCGGGACGCGCTCGGCGCGACTGCGGGCGGCGCTCGTCGCGCGGGCGGAGGAGACGCTCGGTATCGCTTGGCCGGACGATTTTAATCCCTAACGATCATAAGGGTAAGAGACTTTTCGGCGTTGCTTCCCGACCAGAAGGTGCGGTGCTCCTGATCGAGATCGTCGACTTGGTCGGGACCGATAGCGGCGCCGATTCACGCGAAGATTGGAGCTGCGGCCTCGGTCGCGTCCGTGGCGTCCGGTGCCGGCGATCCACTCCTGCCACTCGCGACCATCGGTGGGTACCGCTCACGCCTTCGGGAAGGACTGGCCGGGCAAAGGGGGCCAGGCAGCGAACCGGGTGACTTTCCGAACCTCATGTCGCAGGCTGGCGACGTGGGTCGGTCAGACCCGACCCCTGGGCGCTCCGCCTGATGCGACGTTCCGCACCGAACACGACGCGCGACGAGAGTTGACGTCTTCCGGGTGGACCGGGTCCGGCTCGCACACGCTGAACGCCAACGCGCCGGGCTGGCTCCGGGGCCCCCTGGCGCGATGACCCGCTCAACCCTCGCACGCTCCAGACCTCACTCGTCGCGGGCTTCTCCGGGGCGGTTCTGGCACGCCTACCCGATGGTGCTGCCGGTCGGTGTCTCCGCGTCCGAATCGACGTGCCTCACGACGCATCGCCCCGTCGTCGGCGTGCTCTGTGTCCGTCACCTGACGATCGAGTCTCGTCGTGTTGACGACCGACGCCGCAGGCGTTGCACACGAGATCTCCGTCCGATCGGTGTCCGGGCCTTCCGCCAGCATCGTCGCGGCGAGACCAAGCGAGCGCACATGCCGTTTCAACGGTGCGTACCGGGCTGTTTCAGTAAGAAAACTTTTCTTCGCGCGCCGCAGCTGCGGCGGCACTGAGAAGTACTGGAGACAGTACTGAAGGTACTAGAAGTACTAAGGGCGCCGAAACGGCCGGAAACTCTCCGAAGAACAGCAGGTTACGCACGGAATCCAGAGACTCCAGCACCTCAGGGCACACGTCTGGCACCTAAGGGCACACGCTCAGCACCTTGAGGCACACGCTCCAGCACCTTGAGGCACACGCTCAGCACCTTAAGGCACACGCTCAGCACCTTAAGGCACACGCTCAGCACCTTAGGGGCCGCAGTTCTGTGGGTAACTTTCCGGGCTGCTCTCTTGCTTGCAAGCCGTTCTACCGGCTCAGGCCGCACGCAGCACCTCGAACGACACCGGCTCCAGCCGACCCGTCCCGGAGAACTCGACGTGAGCCAACCAGCCTCGGCACTTGAGCTCATCCAGCGCTGCGGCGAACTTCGGTCGCGCGTTCCGCAGCACCCCGTCGAAGCCGATCGCGTTGCTGCAGCGTTCCAGCGTCGCCGAGTAGTACGCCGGCTGGCCGGACAGGAATCGATGCAGCGCTCGTGCGAGATCGCTGCTCAGCGAGGTTCGGACGATCGGATCGATGAACGTGCGATCCGCGGCGAGCCAGTGACTCATGGCGGGCTCGAACTGGACTTCCAGCATGCTGTCCTCGGCATGCGTGTCCCAGCGCAGCGCGAACAACCGCAGCGAGCGACCGCTCTCGGTCGAGCCGACGTAACGCGTACGCACACGATCCTCAAGCTCGATCGTCATTGCCGCCAGATCTTTGACGCTTTCGATCACCGCCCGGTATTGTTTGCCGCCGCGGGTCAACCCGAGCTCACGGACGATCTGCGAGGCCGTGCAGATCGTGTAGTGGACGTGATGATGCCGCCCGGGGTCCGCATGGATCGCGAGCGGCAGGCGGTCGCCCTGCCCCGTCAGCTGAAACGTGCGCAGCCGCAGAAGCGCCATCAGCACGCTCTCGTCGAAGACGGTGACGGGAGGGCCCTTTCTCACCCCCCTCCCCCACGGTGACTCGAACGCGAGCGCGCCACGGTTGTTGAGCGCCTTGACCTGCGACACTCGTCGACTCGGTCGAAAGATCGGCAGACGCGTCAGCAGCGTCGGGTACTCGCAACCAACCGCAACGGGCAACGCCTTGATGTGCCCGGCGCGCTCGGCCGCGCGGATCTCGTCCCGCCGTGCCTGGCACAACCGGTAGCTGGCACGGCTCTGTGGCTTGAGCACGACCGGGGGCGGCGTCGCCGGCCGGGCGGTATCGTCGAGTTCAACCGCTTCCGCAGCGGCTTCGCGAGCCTGGCGGTCTCGCCACCTCGCCTTCGCGTTCGCCAACCGCTCGACGAGCGGATCGGTGGGGACGTCGAGTGCGATCTCGGGGGTCTCTGACATGACCGCACGGGAGAGTCGGGGCGCATCCGGCGCGCTAGTGCGCAGACTATGTCACATTTCTAGGAAAAGTGCGCACTGGGTTACACTGCGCCCAAATCACTGCACAGAATCTGCTACATGGCCAGTTCCCCGCACTTGGCCGACTCCGAAGACCCGAGTTCGGCTCCGGACGACGATTCGTCCCGGGACGCCACGTTATCCCTGATCGACAGCCTGATCGAGCGTTCCGAACGGCTCGTGGTCGCGCTTCGATCCTCCGACCATCAGGAGGCTGGATTCGCGAAGGCGCCCCGCCGGTGGAGCCTGACCGAAACCGCAGCCATGGTCTCGCGCTCCACCAGCGGGATCCGCAAGGCCGAGCGGGACGGCCTGCTGCCGGAAGCACCCAAGAACCCGGCGAACAACTTCCGCGTCGGGTACACGCTCGCCGACATCAACCGGATCCGTCGTTACTTCGGCTGGGAGCCGATGCGCGACGAGCGCGATCCCCCGGTCCGCATGGCCTTCGCGAACTTCAAGGGCGGTGTGGCGAAGACCACGCTATCGACTCACTTCGCTCAGTACCTCGCGATGCGTGGGTACCGCGTGCTCGTGATCGATGCCGACAGCCAGGCGAGCCTCACCATGATGTTCGGGTTCCATTCGGATTCCGAGATCGACTACGAGCAGACCCTCGGCCCGTACTTCGCCAGCGAGCAGGACTCGCTCGACTACGCGATCCGGCCGACCCACTGGGACGGTGTCGATCTGATTCCCGCGAACCTGTCGTTGTACGGGTCCGAGTACCAGCTCGCCGGGATCGCGGGCGACGGCTCGAACTGGCTCGGCATGCTCGATCGGGGGATCGCGACGGTGGAGCAGCGCTACGACGTCGTTCTGATCGACCCGCCGCCAGCACTCGGCATGATCAGTCTGAACGTGTTGCGCGCGCTCAGCGGACTGATCGTGCCGACGCCTCCGGCGATGCTGGACTTCCATTCCACGATGACGTTCTTCTCCATGCTCGACGAAGTGCTCGAGGCGATCAACCAGAACTTCGACGAACCGATCCGTTTCCACTTCCTCAAGATGCTGCTCTCGAAGTACGACGCGACGCGCCCGTCGCAGGAGTTCGTCGCCGGAATGATCCAGAAGGTCTTCTCGGACGCGGTCATCGATGCCGCCTTCCTGATGTCGGCCGAGATCAACAGCGCCAGCAGTCAGTGGTCGACGGTCTATGAGCTCGATCGCCCAAGCGGCTCCCGCATGACCTACAGAGCGGTGTGTTGAATCACTCGACGCGGTGTTCGGCGAGATTGAGCGGGAGATCCACGGACTCTGGCCCCACCGACGTCGGGAACGGCAGCAGAAGGTGGTGACGGGGTAGGGGAGTGCAAATTTGCACTCGCGCAAGCGATTGATCTATAAGGTATTTGTATGTCAAAGGTGCAAAACAGGCTTGCCGAGATCGGCGCGAAGATGGACACCGCAGGCGGGTCCACCGCCCGTCGATCGCGCTCCGTAATCTCGGATCGAGTGACGGGGATCGAGGCGATCTCGCAGGGCAGCAAGGTGCATGTCACGCTGCACCGCCTCGATCCCGGGCGCATCCGGATGTGGGCGGGGCACAACCGCGACTACGCCGCGCTGAACGCCGAGAACTGCAGCGATGTCATCGACAGCTTCAGGCGACACGAGCAGGTCGTGCCTGCGCTCGGCCGCCGACTGTCCGGGGATCCCGGCCACGACGTCGAGCTGATCTTCGGCGCGCGCCGTCACTTCGCCGCGAGCTACCTGCATCGCGAGCTGCTGGTCCAGATCAGGGACGTCGACGATCGCGAGGCCTTCATCCTGCAGGATCTCGAGAACCGGGATCGTCAGGACGTCACCCACCTGGAGCAGGCGCGCGACTACCTGCGGGCGCTGCCCCTGTACTTCGCTGACAGCATCAAGGTGATGGCCGATCAGCTCCAGATCGACCGCACGCAGCTGAACCGCCTGATCGGGCTCGCGAAGCTGCCCCCGGAGATCATCGAGGCCTACGCCGAACGCCGCGAGCTCGTCGTCCATCACGGGACGGTGTACCGAAAGCTCATGGAGGATGGTGCCGCGAAACGCCGCGTGCTCGCTGCGGCCCGAAAGCTGGGGGAGGGCGGGGGCGTCGACGGCAAGAAGGTGCTCGCGACCCTCACGCAGGCCGCGAAGGCGTCCGCGGTTGCTGCGGAGAAACCCAGCGTCGGGACGGCGAGCGTCGCGTCGATGACGCGGAAGCAACTCACCATGCGCCTGCAGCTGCCTTCTGCGCGGACGCCGGAGGCAGTGGCACGGGTGGAGGCCGACATGATCGCGCTGGTGCGCGAGCTGCTGCTGGACGCCGGGAAGTAATCGGAGACCACGGCATGGCCCGCCAGTCCGGACGTAACGTGCCACGTGGCACGGACTGAGCTCAAGATCTTGCGGATCGAGCTGCTGGCGCCGTGCCGACGGCGGCGCACGCCGCTGCCGCACGTCGAATCCGGCACCGTCGATCTGATCCGGCGCCACGGCGTGTTTCAGCCCGTCGTCGTCCGGCCCCTCGACGGTGGCTACGAGATCCTCGCCAATCTCGTCACCTGGCTGGCCGCCCAGCGTGTCGGTATCGACCGTCTGCCCGTCACGATCCTGGACGGGCTCGATGACCGTGCCGCCGACGAGATCCTGGTCGCCGACCAGGACGGCCCGATGGTGCGTGCCGAGCGCTACTGGCGCGCGCTCGGAGCGATGGGCGGCGCGGGGCGCCGCGGCGCGATCGGTCAGGTCGCCGACCAGTTCGGCGTCGATCGCACGAGCGTCGCGCACGCCCTGCGGCTGCGCTCCCTGCCCAGCCTGCTGAAGGAGGCCCTCGTCGTCGGAGCGCTGCGTGCCGGACACGCGAAGGTACTGCTCGGCTGCGCCGACGAGCCGCGACAGCTCGAGCTCGCCACCCGCACGATCACCGAACGATGGAGCGTGCGGCGATTGGAGCGGGAGCTTGCCGGGACCGTCGTCACCGATCGGAAACCGTCAGCCCGCCGCCCGCCCGACCTGCCGCGTCTCGAGCGCTCGCTCTCGGCGCTCCTTGGCAGCCCGGTCCGTGTGCGGGAAGCTGAGGGACTGCTCGAGATCGACTACCGGCGGGATCTCGACGTGCTGGAGGGGCTGCTCGAGCGCTTCGGACACATCGGGTGAGGCAGGGCGGAGCGGGGGGGCACCGGCGCATCAGACGTCGCCGGACGCCGTGCTCCCCGGCCGTGCCGGGCTCATGCTTGCGGGTCCGCGGGAGCTTCGCCCCGACGCCACCCCCACGGCGGTCCTCTCGCGGCCCCGTACGGGGACTGCTCCGCGTTCCGATCTACCGGTTGCTGCCGGGCATCACCGTCGTCTCGCACGCGAGCGAACATTCCGGTGCCAGGCAGGCGCATTGCGTTGACGGTTGTTTAGGGGGTCCGTGTCGGGGACTGCTCCGCCGTTCCCGACCTTCTCCGTCGCCGGGTGCTCGAGCCCGACGGTCGTGGCACCCCGGGTGCCTGCCGTCTCCCGGCGCGACCCCATCGTGACGGCGTGTAGCGTGCCTGATTCGCGCGCGCCGGCGTACGTCCCGGGATGCGCGGGTCCGGCGCGCAGGTTTCCGCACGTTGCCCGGTGCGCTCGCCGTGCGTGTAGGCTCGATCGGAACACTGGTTTCTCGTACAGCCCTTCGCCCGATGGACGACTCGCGCCGCGCCGAATGGCTCGCCGGCATCGCGGCCCGGATACCGCGCCTGTTCGCACTGATCGCCGAGGACCACGTCGAGTCCGGCTACGTGCTCGGCGAGAAGCGCATCGGGGAGCGGCGCGTCGAGCTCACTCTCGTGGCGCGCGTGGTCGAGGGCGCCGTACGTCAGACCGACACCTGGGACGTGCTGCCGCCGCTCGCGCCGCCGCGCGCGACCGATCGGGCCGGCGTGCCGGACGTGGACGCGCGCACCGACGATGCCGCGACCGAACGACCGGCAGGGCGACGCCGCCGCTCTCGACGCGGCGGACCGCTCGGGTAGGGCAGTCCTTCTGCGTCGAACCCTGGCACGCCGGAGCGATCGCTCCGATCCACCTGTCCTTCTGCGCGGGACGGTCGTTGCGGGGCGCCTGCGCTGCGCGCCGCTTCTTCCACCCGGGCCTCGCGAACTCCTCGTGGCCGTGGACCAGGGCATGCACCATCGCCAGCGTGACCGAACGGGCTGCATGACCAGTTTCGTCACGCATCGAGGGCGCGTCCCGCGTCGCGAACGCCGGCTCACGCGCGACCGGCGCGATGATCGACGTCCACGCCAACATCGTTGGCGTGAAACTCCGTGGTGCCGAGGGCACGGAGGCGGGGGCGGTACGGACGATCGATCGCAGACAGAGTCCGCGGATACCGAGCACCGCGAGAACCGCTCCTGCTGCTGTCTCGCCTCCGACGCACTGGCGAGTGAACGTGACGCTGACGCGCGGCGCACTCGGTATTGGCCTGCACGGGGTCTGGTGGAAGGGTTCGTGTCGGCGGAATGAGTCGCCCATCGGGATGTCGAGGGCGATGAGATTGGCATCGACAGGCAGGACATCCGCGACGTTCGCCGGACGTGGCTGCGCCGCCGCATCGGGCTCGTGACGCAAGACATCGCGCTGCTCCATTGCCCGGGGCGGGACAACGTCCGCAACGGCGCGCCGGACGTGAGCGACGATGCGGTCGGGCGCACCGTCTGCCTCGTCGATGCGGACGCCTTCGTCCGCAGACTCTGCGGCGACCAGTGGCGCACGGAGCTTGGGGCCTTTGTCGGCGAGCGAGACGTGAGGCTGTCCGGCAATTAGTGCCGGCGCCTGACCATCGTCGGCGTCATCCTGAGGGACGAGCCGAACCTCGTGCCCGACGAGGCAACCCGAGCGCTCGACTCCGGGACGGAGACGGACATCCAGAAGAACGGCGCCCGACTGATGGCCTGCCGCGTCACCATCGTGAGCGTGCACCGCCCGTCCACGATCCAGACAGTGGATCGGCCGGTGATCATGGACGGCGGACGAATCGTCGAGCCGGGCAGCCACGAGGCGCTGGTGTCCACGCAGGGACTGTACGTGCGGCTCTGGTGTTGGCGGTCCGGTGAGTTCATGCCGACCGGAGCGAGGGAGAGGTCGTGACCGGTCGGCGACCTGCGTCGCCTGATACGGCAAGCCGGTCCCGATCCGACCGGGGTTGGCGACGCGGTCGGGATTCCTCACCTCCGGGCTGTTCCGCAACTTCCCGCGTCGAGCGATGGCAGCGACGCTTCGTCACGAACGCGGACCTGGTCTGGAGGTAACCCACCCCTTCGCGTGCGGTCGTGGGGGTGACACGCGTCCGGGGTACGGTCCGGTGTGCGGGACGCGCTCCGGACGGGGACATCAGCCGGCAGTGCCCAGTCCCTGCCGCGGTGACGGCGTCTGGCGAAGCCCGATCGTCCGGGGGGAGTCCAGACGGCGAGGCGGAGTCCGCCGGAACAGTCCGTTCGGATGGACGACGCGGCGTGTCGAGGCGCTGTTGCTCGACATGCGGTCGCACGACGTGTCGAGCGGTGGCAGATCGCGCCTGGTCGTGCGCGGTACCGGTGTTCACGTATGCGCACGGAGGCTCGCCCACGACGCCGTCCGGCGGCGTGTGGCGAGGGGGCGTGCCCCGGGGCTGCGCCCGGGGTCGGTCTCCTTCCGGTTTCGCTAGTCGCTCATCCCCTGCGGGGACGGCTGCGCCGCCTCCAGTCCCCCTCACGCACCGGATGCGATGGGTGCGTCCCTGTTCGGGTGCGATGTCAAGCTCCCGTTCGGGTGCCGATCCCGACCGCTTCGCGGTGAAGCGAGCCCGCGGACCGCCGGTTGCGGCGACCGCGGGCGCGTGCGGCGGAGCGGCCCTCCTGGCCGCGGCGTCAACGACGTCCGTGCTTGGGGCGGCGCCCCCACCGCGCTGCAAGCCCGCTGCGCGAAATTCTGGTGCACGAGCTGCGCTCGACACAACAATTTCGCTCCGGGGCCTTCCGCTTGGACCCCCGGCTCATTGGCGCCGGCCTAGCCGGCAGGAACGGGCGACAGACCGCGTCGCCTCTCCTGCCTTCGAGGCCAGATTCCCACCGAGAGCCGGACACCATGACCAAGCGCAAGCAGAGCACGCGAGCGACCGACGTTCACCAGACGATCACCGACAACATCATCGCAGCCATCGAGGCCGGAGAGACGACGACGGGCATGCCATGGGTGTCGGCGGGGGGCTTGCCGATCAAGCTCTCCGACGGCACGCCGTACCAGGGCGTCAACGTGCTGCACCTGTGGGCGGTGGCGGCACTTCGCGGCTACCGCTCCGCGCAGTGGGGCGGGTTCGGCTCCTGGCGGAGCAAGGGCGGCTGCGTGCGCCGCGGCGAGAAGGGCACGGCCGTCGTCTACGCGGGACGTGTCGAGCGCGAGGACAAGACGACCGGGGAGACGTCGCTGCGATCGTTCGCGAAGAGCTTCACGGTCTTCAACCGGGATCAGGTCGACGGACTCGACGCGCGGGAAGCCGAGCCTGCGCCGCCGGCAACGGGGCATGACTGGCCCGCGGCGGATCGAGTCGACGAGCTCGCCCGGCGCCTCGGCGCGCGAGTTCGACGCGGTGGCGGTCAGGCGTTCTACCGACCGTCCACCGACGAGATCACCGTGCCCGAGTACACGGACTTTCGCGGCACCGCGACGCAGACCCCGGAGGCGGGCTACGCGTCGACGCTCGCGCACGAGCTCGTGCACTGGACGGCGCCGAAGGCGAGGGCGGATCGCGACGTCGTGCCGGGGACGCAGGGCTACGCGCGCGAGGAGCTCGTGGCGGAGCTGGGCGCTGCGTTCCTCGCCCCCCTCCTCGGGTTCGCCTACTGCGGCGTGGCGGATCACGCGGGCTACATCGCACACTGGCTCGAGCTGCTGAAGAGCGACGGCCGGGCGATCGGCAAGGCGGCAGGGGAGGCATCACGCGCCGCTCGCTGGCTCGTGGATCACGAACAGGGGACGCCGGCACCGCAGAGCGTACCGGACAAGGCGACGGTCCTCGAGCTCGCGGACTGAGGTCCCTTCGCGCGAGTCGCCGACGGACCGTCCCGGCACGGACGCCGGGCGCGTGAATCCGCACGAGCCCGATCAGCCGACCGGCCCGGTACCCCGGCAGTTCGGAAGCGTCGCGACGCCGACGAGCGGCCGTGTACCCCGGCAGCTCGGGAACGTCGTGCAGCCCAGGAAAACGGTCCCGGCGCGGCTGCCCCGTCGCGCCGTGCGCTGCGTCATCGACGAGCCGCACAGCGGGCACGCGGTCGATGCGGCCGGTGCCGCGGTCACGGCGGCCGCCGCGGCGGAAGGATTCGCGCGGCCCGCGGCCACCCCGTCGATCGACGGGGCGGCCGCGGGCTCAGGCGCAGGAGGCGCGGGAGGCGAGGTCGAGCGCTGGACCTCGCCGATCATCTGCCGGAGCGCTGCGCCGTCGACGAGCTCGATGTCGTTCTCGCGCGCGAAGGTCCGGGCAGGGTCGGTGAATTTGCTCGAGGCGACGAGCACGCCGCGCGTCGCGCCTTCGGCCGTGACGGCGCCGAGGAGCTCGCGCACGACCGGCACGCCGATCGGCTTGTCCCAGCGCTTGCACTGCACGAGCACGATCTCGCCGGCGCGCGCGAGCACGAGATCGATCCCTCGATCGGCGCCCGCGACGGCGTTTTCCCGAACGACGTAGCCGCGACGCCGGAAGGCCTCGCCGACCAGGTGCTCGAACCGGTCCCAGGAGAAGCGCGCGGATCGAGGCGAGATCGGTGCTCGAATCGAGCAGCTTGCGCCGGTCGCGCGAGCGCCACCGCGAGCGCCCCCACGACATCGCCGCCGCGATCAGGAACAGGCTCGCGAAGATCGGCGCGACGTCGCGCGACGACCGGGGCGAGTCCGACGCCGATGGCGTTGCCGGAGCCTGCGAGCACTCGCCGGCAAGACATGGCGCAGACCGATCCAGGCAATCGCCGCGACAGCCACGCCGAAGGGCCACGGCAGGGACGCGACGTCCCTCAACAGATTCGATCTGGCCATCTCGGGTTCGGTGTCTCGTGAGCGGCGCGAGGCGGACGGCCTGCGGCCGGCATCGATGGGTCTCGCGTGCGAGCCGCGCTGTCGAGCCGCTCTGTCATGCCGCGCGCCGTGTCGGCGGTCAAGCACTGCCCCTTCGGGCTCGCGTCAGCCCGGTCACGGCGCGTGCGCGCCGCGCTGCGGCCAGCCGTCTCGGTGCCTGACCGCCGACACGGCACGCGACGGGTGGTGGCCACGGGCGCCGGCGGCGGCTGTGCCGTCGCTCGCGCCCCGGCCACGGGGTCATTCGATCCCTACAAGGACACCCGATCACCATGAACGATTCCGACCAACGATCCGTCTCGCTCCCGCTGGCGTTCGAGGAGACGGACACGACGAACCTGGACGAGACGCCCGCCGAGCGGCTGCAGCGGCGCGGCGCGACGGCGCTCACCGATGCGGAGCTGCTGTCGCTGTTCATCGCGGGTCCGAACGCGAACGCGCTGCATGCGGCGCGCTCCGCCCTCGACGCCTGCGGCGGACTGTTCGGGCTGTCCGTGGCCGACGCCCATCGGCTACGACGCGAAGGGCTTGAGCTGCGCACCGAGACGCTGCTGCGGGCCGCGCACGAGCTTGTCCAGCGACGCCTGCTCGCGACCGTGAAGAGGCGCGACATCCTGAGCTCGCCGGACGACGTGCGCCGCGTACTTCGCGCTCCATCTCGTAGGGCTGTCTCATGAGGTTTTCGTCGCGCTGTTCCTTGACAATCGGCATCAGGTCATCGAGTACCGCGAGCTCTTCCGCGGCACGATCGACTCGGCGCCGTCTACCCGCGCGAGGTCGTCAAGGCCTGTCTGTCGGTGAACGCGGCAGCGTGGTCTTCGCGCACAACCACCCGACCAACGTCGCCGAACCGTCGGACACGGACGTGCGGCTGACCCGCAAGCTCGTCGACGCGTTGGCACTGATCGACGTGCGCGTGATGGATCAGTGATCGTCGGACTCGGCGGCGCGCAGACATCGCTCGCCGAGCGCGGTCTGATGTAGCGCGGTCCCGACCCTCCGGACACGCCACGGACGGCGCGTCGCGCTCGCGCGCGAGCCGGCGCCGAGCGCCGACGACGGGCGGACGCGCCCGGGGAATCGTCGACCGCGCGGCGCGCGGCCGGACACGTCATACCGGCTGCGCCGAAGGGGAGGCGGGGTCCACGAGTCCGGCCTCGATCAGGCCGAGTCGCCACGTCGCATAGGGGATCGGACGGTGCCCGTTGTCGTCACGTCGGGCGCACCAGCTTCGGACCGTGGCGGATGCCGGACTCGAGGTCGGCATCGACGCCGAGACGGCACGCCATGTCGCGTGGCGTCCAGCGCGCCAGGTGCAGCAGCGAGCGCACCTCCTCGGGCGTCGGCGGACGATACGCCGGGTCGTCGAATCGACGCAATGCGGGGCTTGCCCGTAGCTGTCGGCGCGAGAAGATCGCGTGTCGATCCGTGCCGAAGTACACCGGGTCTTCGCTCATCGACGTCTTCCGATCAAGGGGCAGGGCGGAGGGCGTGACGAGCCATCGGCGGCGACCCCGACCCGTTGGCGACCGGAGCGTCAGCGACCGACGCTCCGGGACGCCCAGAGCCGACAAGATCCCCGCAGGGGATGGTGACCGGAGGCGTCCCCGCCGACCCCTCTTCGCGTGGCGCCTAGCGCCGCCCCGCCTTGCGGCGTTCAGCCGACATCGTCGATGTCGCTGGACGGCACGCAAGCATCGCGCCAAGCAGGGTCGCGGGATCGAGTGCGTCGAGCCCGTCGCGCACAAAGAGCCCGCCGATCGTGATGAGCCGGTGAGCTCGGACGCGCACGTGGTCCGGCGTCACGTCGGACGACGGTGGTGACGGCTCGAGCGCGTCGATGCGCTCGCGTCGCTCGAACCAGGTCGTGCCCGCATTCCGGAACCCCTCGAGCGCTTCGGGATCGCTCGCCGCCTCGCGGGTTGCCGCGACGAGCCGCTCGAGCTCGTCGGCGACGAGCTCGTCCCAGCCGAGTAGCTCGGCGAGTCCCCCGAGGCGGAATTTCTGATGCGCATCGTTCGCTCGCTCGCGCTTGCGCAGGCGAGCGAGCTTGAGCTCGCTCCGGGCGAGCTGCTGACGGAGCCGGACGAGACGGCGCGTCTCGTCGGCCGTGCGCATCAGACGCTGACGGCGTGCTGCTCGGCAGCCGGCTCGGACGTCGTCGGCGACGACGTCGACGAGTCGTCGCCGATGTGCTGCTGCTTCTCGCGCTCGACGGACAGCTCGATCGCGTGGAGGAATCCCGCGGTGAGCTCCGCGTCGGTGATCGCGTAGTCGATCAGCTTGACCTGCTTGGCGATCTTGGCGAGCCGGTTGGCCTCGTTCGCCTTCAGCTGCTTGATCTTCTCGGCGAAGACGCGGCGTCGCTCGTCTTCTTCGGCCTGCAGTTGCTTGATCGACTTCATGGCGTTGTCGTCGGTGGCGCGTGGCGAGTCGAGCATCGCACGAGTCGGTCGGTACGAGACGCACGGCGCGAGACGCGCCGTGCGAGAGGGCCGCTGCGGAGCAGCCCGTCATTGGCCGGAACGAGCGGAGCGAGGTCGGTACCAATGCGCAATATACATTGGGGTGCCCCCAATGTTTGCGCTCGCTCCGCGAGGGGACCACACTCCGGCCCCATGTCGATCGAGTTCGCCCGCACGCACATCCTGAGCCGCTCCAGCGGCCACTCGGCGGTGAAGGCGGCGGCCTATCGTGCCGGCGAGCGGTTATACGACGCCCGTATCGGGCTCACCGCCGACTACTCGCATCGTGCGGTCGACGTGCGCCATACCGAGATCCTGCTACCCGAGGGCGGGGCTCCCGAGCTGCTGGATCGGGAGACGTTGTGGCGCACCGTCGAGGAGCGCGAGGATCAGCACAACCGGCGTGCGTCCGCGCAGCTCGCGAAGGATCACATCCTGGCGCTGCCGCGGGAGCTGTCCCGCGACGGACCAGGTGGCGCTCGCGCGCGCGTTCGCGCACGCCGAGTTCGTGTCGAAGGGGCTCGTGGTGGATCTCGCGATCCATGACCACTCCGAGGGCAACCCGCACGCGCACCTGCTGACGACGACGCGCATTCTCGAGGGCGGGCAGTTCACGGACAAGGCCCGGGCGCTGAACGGGCAGTTCTACGCCGGTCAGCGACTGCCGGAAGCGGAGCAGATCCGCCACCGCTGGGCGGAGTTCCAGAACGCTTGGTTCCTCGAGCACGGGATCGATGCGCACGTCCACAACCACTGCGACGAGGGGTACTCGGCCGAGGTGCACCTGGGGCCCGCGAGCGCGATGGCCGAGCGCGGGGTCGAGGTGGACCTGTCGGCGCTCAACCTCGAGATCCGGGACGCCCGGACGCGGGTGATCGTGGAGAACCCGTCGATCGTGATCGAGCGGGTCTCGGGGCGGAAGAGTCTGTTCACGCGACACGATCTGTACCGGGAAGCAGGGATGCTCATCGACGACCCGGACGCCTACCGAATCCTGCGCGCGAAGCTCGATGTCGAGCCGTCCTTGCGCTCCATCCGGGTCGAGGGCGAGGGAGTCGATGGGGACGACAAGAACAAGGGAGGCAAGAGGGGCGTGCAGGAGCTCTTCACGACGCAAGGCGTGCTCGATCTCGAGACGGCGATCCGCGACGTCGGGCAGCGGCTCGGCGAGAACGACTTCCGGTTCGCGATCTCAGCGGGAAGCGTGGCAGCGGCGCTCGACGAGCGGCCGATGCTGTCGGACGAGCAGCGCGCGGCGGCGCAGGCTCTCGTCGAGTCGAACCGGCTCGGCATCGTGGTGGGCCTCGCAGGGGCAGGCAAGTCGACGATGCTCGACGCGGTGCGTGCCGCCTACACCGATGCCGGACACCGGGTGCAGGGGCTCGCGCTCGCCGGCAAGGCCGCCGATGAGCTCAGCCACTCGGCGGGGATCGAGTCGCGCACGATCGCCTCGTGGCTGATGTCGCTCGATCACGGCCGCGAGCAGATCAGTGCCGGGGACGTGTACGTCATGGACGAGGCCGGGATGGTGGACAACCGCACGATGAAGCGCGTGCTCGACGCGGTCGAGCAGGGCGGGGCGAAGGTCGTGCTCGTCGGGGATGGGGAGCAGCTGCAGGCGATCCGCGCGGGGTGTCCGTTCCGGGATCTGGCGAAGCAGGAAGGGTTCACCGAGATCGCCACGATCCGGCGTCAGCGGATGCCGTGGATGCGCGACGCGACGGCGCAGCTCGCGCGCGACGGCGCGGCCGCGGCGGTGGCCGCCTACCGCTCGGCCGGGCGCGTGCACGAGGCCGGGAGCGAGGCGAGCATGAAACGCCTGGTCGCCGACTACCTGGCGGCGCCGGAGGCATCGAAGACGATCCTCGCCCACCGATGCGTGGACGTCGTGAAGTTGAACGCCCAGGTACGCGTGGCGCGCCAGGCGGCAGGGGAGATCGAGATCGGGCGGGACCTGCGGCGTGGCGTGCCCGCGTCCGAGGTACTCGGCATGCCGATCGACCTCGAGGCGGGGAATCGCATCCGGTTCGAGACGGCCGATCCTGGCCGCCGGATCGTGGCCGGCGAGCGGGGCACGTACATCGGCGAGAGCGATGGCGTGCACACCGTCGAGAGCGATGCCGGGCGGCGCTCGAGCTTCACGCGGGACGAGTACGACGGGGTGCGCCACAGCGTGGACGAGGAGCGGTTCCTGCAGCGCTTCGCGGTCGGCGACCGGGTGCTGTTCACGAAGAACGACCGGACGCTGGGCGTGAAGAACGGGATGCTCGGGGAGCTTGTCGGATTCAGCGGGACGGTGGCCCGGGTGCGCACCGATGACGGACAGACGATCGACGTCGACGACCGGCAGTACCCGCACCTGGAATACGGCTACGCGACGACGATCCACAAGGCGCAGGGGATGACCGTGGATCGTGCGTTCGTGCTGGGGTCGGGTTCGATGGACAAGCACCTCGGGTACGTGGCGATGTCGCGCCACCGGGAGCGGCTGGACGTGTACCTGCCGAGCGAGCAGTTCCAGCGAAAATCCTTCGAGCGGGTGATCTCGAAGGCACGGCGTCAGGAGTCGGCGCTGGATCTGGTGCGCGAGCACGGCCTGGAGCCGGAGCGGTCGGCGTCGGACCGAGCCCCCCTCGTCGAGAGCGGCGTCGAGCGCGAGCCCGAGCACGGTGCCCGGGAGCGGACGTCGATCGTCGAAGAGCGGACTCTGGAGCCTGCCCCGGAGCCGGTACCGGAGCGGTCAATGTCGGAGAGCACTCCTGTCGTCGAGAGCGGCACCGGGCGCGAGTCCGCACGCGAGAACATCGAGCGCGCCGAGCCCGAGCCGACCGCGCTCGAGCGGGCCGCCGAGCGCGCCGTCGAACGAGCTGCCGAGCGCATTGCGCTCGACCGGGCATTCGAGGCGGCGAGCCGCGTCGTGGACGCGGCGACCGCGGCGAACCTCGCCCGGCACGAGCGCGACAGCCGGGCGACCTTCGAGCACCTGGAGAACGTCTCCCGGGAGGCCCGCGAGGCGCTCGCTCTGCACGATGCCGGCGAGCCGCGCCAAGGGCTACTCGGCTCCGCCACCAAGCACCGGGAGTGGAGCGAGGCGCGCGAGGGACTCGAGGCTGCGCTTGGCCGGGCGACCCACGCGGCGATCCAGCACCGGCGCGAGGAGCTCGACGACCCGAAGCGCAACGCCGTGGTGGCGCGCAGCGCGGCAGAGCGCGAGCACCCAGAGGCGGCCGAGACGGTGGACCGGTACGAGCAGCGGGTCGAGGCGCTCGAGCAGGCGCACGCGCAGGCCGTGGAGCTCGAGACCCGGGAGCACGTCGCTCGGGAGCAGGCCGCCGAGCGATCCACACGGGGGACGCCGCCGGCCGTCGAGCGCAGCGCCGAGCCCGAGCCGATCGCGCCCGACCGGGCCGCCGAGCGCACCGCGCTCGAGGATGCGTTCGGGGCAGCGAGCCGCGTCGTGGACGCCGCGGCCGCGGCGAACCTCGTCCGGCACGACCGCGATGCCCGGGCGAACTTCGAGCGTCTGGAAGGCGTCGCCCGGGAGGCCCGCGAAGCGCTTGCCCGGCACGACGCCGACGAGCCGCGTCAGGGGCTGCTCGGCTCGACGACCAAGCACCGCGAGTGGAGTGATGCGCGCGAGGCACTCGAGCGCGCGCTGGGCCAGGCGACCCACGCGGCGATTCAGCACCGGCGCAAGGAGCTGGACGATCCGCAGCGCAATCAGGTGGTGGCGCGCAACGCCGCACTGCGCGAGCACACGAACGCGGCCAGGACGCTAGAACTGCGCGAGCGGATCCGGTCGGGCGAGCAGGCGCATGCCCGGTTCGTCCGGCTCGAGGCCCGACGTGCGGGCCAGAGCGACGTCCGGGAGCGGCTCGGCACCGAGCGCGAACTCCTGGAAGTCACCCGGGCGCTGACGCGCAACGCGGACTTTCTGCGCACGCTCGATCGGGGTGCGCGGCAGGATTTGGAGCGCGTGCAGACGAGGAGCGCACAGGCGGTGGCGCTCGAGCGCGATCGGGGTCGCGGGATGAGCCGCTAGGCGACTTCGGCGTGCTTCACACGCCGGAATCCGTGACGCCGGCGGCGCGGCGGGTGAACGGATCTCGATGCAGCCGAACCACGAGGCGGACATGCAGAACGACAACAAGGCTACGCCTGGCACGAACGAGACCTACGACAAGAACCAAGGCAACCGCGGGAAGCAGATGCAGGAGAACGAGAATCCGACCGACAAGGACAAGTAGGCCTGGAGGATGGGGTGGTCCGGACCACCCCGTCCCTTCTTCCTCTGAGCAGCAACAGGCGTGCGATGGACGATCCCGCGAGCCGCCGAAGCGACGCGCCAGCGATCGAGTCGACTTGCACTCGCCGACCTGACCGCCCGCGTGCCCGAATGCGCGCTCGGCCTGTTCGGAATCGAGGCGCCCGGTCGGGTGTGACGGCGGTTAGGCTACGTCCACCGGACACGCCGTCGCCGACTGGGCGGCGCGACCAGTGCGCGTCGCACGGCGACACGCTCGTCGTCGACGATGGCGAGCCCTCGCGCTTCCCGGGACACGGTGCCGTGGTCGATCAGGGCTGCTTGACTTCCACGGCGGGTGCCGTTGCGGCAGCCGCTTCCGCGAGCCCGAGACCGGCTGAGGCCGGCGACCTTCAGAGACGCACGTCTGCCAGCAACAGTTCCAACTCCCCGTCGATGCGCCTCCCCGTCGGCTGAAAGCCCAGCCGCTCGTAGAAGCCGACCGCGTTGTCGGGCTCGGTGTCCTTGGTCGTCAGCGATACGGCGTCGAGCCCCGACAGCGTCGCGTAGCGCCGCGCGTGCCCGATCGCCGCCGCACCGAACCCGCGCCCGCGATGCTCGCGGTCGACCATCAGGCGCCAGACCCACAGGCACTCGGGGCGGAACTCCGCCCGCGCTTCGTCATTCTCGACCAGCCTCGGATCGACGAGCGAGATCAGGCCTACCGCGCGATCCTCGAAGAACACCCCGTAGGTGATCGCCTCGCTCACGTGTGCCGCCTGCGCGATCCACTCGGCGTTCGGTGCGATCAGGTGCCGCTCGCCGTCGCGCACCCGCATTGCCATCAGCTCGTTGACGTTGTTGTTGTCGCGGCCGAGCCTGACGAACGCGACTTCGTAGGTCGAGCCGCTGCCGTCCGGGATCGATCCGCGGGGCGCGTCGAGGGGCTCTGTCATCGTGACGAGGGCGTCGCGGACGGGACGCCTAGGCCTGGTGAGTCGTGGGCGGGTGCATGGCACGCGCCCGGCGCGCGACGAAGGGATCGCGTCACCGGTCGGTTGCCGTCTCCGCGTTCTCAAGGTATGCCTCCACGAGTTCGGCGCGATGAACGACATCGGTTTCGGGCAGGATGCTCACCTCGTAGCCCGCGGCCGGGTACGCCGCGAGCAGTCGGTCGTACTCGGCGACGGCCTCGGCGAACGAGTGGCGCCGCTGCACATCGTTGTCGAACAGCCGTGCCCACGGGGGCACGAGGAAGACTCGGCGGTGATACCTGTGCGCCTCGAGCAGCGTCCCGTACGGGGCGGCGGTCTGCGGGGCAGAGTGCTCAAGCGCGGCGACGGCGTCCACGAGACCGCGGTCGAAGACGACCCAGCCGGGTCGTTCCCCAGCGTCCGCACGGTCCGCGAGCGCCAGCTCGATCGACCGGTGCGCGAACGCCACCGGATCGATCCAGGGAAGCGGCCCGCTGGCACCGACGAGCGCCTCGACGACAGACAATGCGCCTTCCCGGCTCGGACACGGTACGGTGACCGCGTTGGGTGAGCTCATTCAGCAGCGTGGACTTGCCGCCGCCGGAGCAGCCGGACAGCACCAGGAATCGAGTCGACATGTCAGGTTCTCGGGACTGATGAAGTCGACGGCGCTCGGTCTACCCGGGTTCACGCCGGTCGCCGACGGGGTGAGAGGCGAACGCCGGAGTGGAGCTCGCCGACTCGGCCGGACGGCGGCTGGAGACGCTCGGGCGGGAGGTGACGCTAGAGCGACAAGCGCAGCGGCGGGCGCGGCGGGCTCGGGCTGCGGATTGGTTGCAGAACCTGGGGGTGCAGCGGTGATGAGGTCGGCTGTTGCGTTCAGTCGAACGGTAGCAATTAAAGGCCTTGTCACAGCATACGATCTACCCGCCACAGCACGGACAGCGCACGATGCCCAAGCACGAGGACGGTGAAGACGTGGTGCCGATCGCGCACAGCATCCTCTCAGGCGATGGAGTGGCGCGCTTGGTCCATGAGCACTACGGCTTCGGCTCAGGAAGCGACTGCCATCTCCTGAGCTCCGGGTACAACGAGGTCTATGCGCTCGAAGGCGTCGACGGTTCGCGCCGGATCGCCCGTCTCGGAACCCTCCGGGCACGGGGAGCGGCCAACGTCGACTACGAGATCTCGATGCTCGAGCACGTTGCGGCGCGCGGGGCTGTTGTCGCCGAACCCGTCCGGCCCCTTTCCGGATCGGCCGGTGTCGTCGTGTCGATGCCGGAGGGTCCGCGCTGGCTCACGCTCTTCCACCGTGTCGAGGGTGAGCTGCCCGATACGCCCGACGACATCGCGCTCACGGGAGAGGGTCTCGCAACGTTGCACGAGGCGGCGGAGGGCTACGCCGGACCCGTTAGCCGTCACCGATACGACGTTGATCACCTGCTGCGAGCGCCGCTGAGCTGGATTGTGCAAGCACCGACGATGAACGATGCGCTCCGCGAACGGTTCGAGGCGTCGGCACTCGCGATCGAGTCCGATCTCGCCGCCTGTGGTCCGCTGACCCACGTGGCCTGTCACGGCGACTGTCATGGTGGGAACAACTTCGTTCGAACGATGCAGACGGGCGAGCGCGAGGCCGTCTTCTTCGATTTCGACGACGCGGCCCCGGGGCCTCTCGCCTACGACCTTGCCGTCTTCCTCTGGAATCTACTCAATGGCCAAGCCGCTCCGACCGAAGAGACGTCGAGCGAGTGGAGCCGCTACCTCGATGGCTACCGTCGTCGACGAGAGCTGGCGACGGCCGACGTCGAGGCGATCCCTCTCTTTGTCCGCTTGCGGCATGTTCTGTGGCTTGGCGAGCGCGCCAGCCGTAGTCATCAATGGGGCAGCGCAGCTCTCCCACATGAGAGGCTCATCGAGCAGCCAGACCTGTTCGAGAGCTGGCGCTCCCTCGACATGACAGGCCCCTAAGCCTGTCCCACTCAGCTAAACCACCGTTCAGCTGAATGAGACAGCCACCGGCAGGGCGGCTCGAAACCCCCGACTTCCGGACAGCCTCGGACCTGGGCCGACGCACCGCGTCCGCCTTCACTCATCGCCGTCGACGTCGGGCAGGCCAACGTCGTACCAGTCGAAGGACGCACCATGAGCCTGTCCATGCGCGAGCCGGGTGGTTGCGCCGTCCGTGGGAGAGCCGCTCCACGACGTCACGTCCAGCGCCGGTCCTCGCACTCCATCCTGCTCGAACGACACGTGGGCGAACGGTGCCTGCGTGGTCGCCGAAGCACCACAGAGCTCGATGCGCGCCGCGACCCGTGCCTCGACCTCGACGGGAAAGTACTGCCGGGCGATCGTGTGGAAGAGCACACGCACCGCGCCGGGCTCGCCGCGGATCGGCAGGTGCGTCTCCATCCAGTCGGCCGCGTCGGCCGGGTCCACCCAAGGCGGCTCGGAGCGCGCGACGCGCAGGGCCGTGGCGAGGCGTTCCAAACGCGCGCCCTGATCCGGCCAGACGTAGCAGAGCAGGCGCTCGCACGCGATGGGATCGGACACGTCGACCGGCGCCAGATCGCAGCCCCGTCTCGCGACGATGCTGGGTTCGGTGCCCGCCGGCGCGTGGCCCCGCCAGCCGGGCGCGAGCGTGAGCGCGCCGTCCGTGGCGCCACACGTGCGATTACCGAGACGGTAGCCGTAGGCATCGCACGCGAGGTTCAGCCCAGCGCTCGCGCCGAGCTCGAACAGTGCGACGGGCAGCGAGGTGAGCGCGGCCACGTGCATCAGCGCGGCATACACTGCCGCCGACCGGCCAACCTCGTTCGTCTGAGGAGCGCGTTCCAACCATTCGAGCAGCGTTGCCTGTTCCGCGCGCAGTGTCGCCGAGACCAAGCCCTGCAGCGCGCAGTCGTCGGTGACTGGATCCGGTGGCCACGCTACGGTCAGCGCCGGATGGGCGCCGTCGCGCGCCAGGGCGTGCAGCCCCGCCGCGAGTCGCAGCGGAACGGCGTCACCGCCGGCATCAGGTCGGCCGCTCCAGTCGAGCACGGCCCGCCCGACGGCGGTGTCGCGGTCGAGAACGGCACCGAGCGCGCGCATCAGACGAGCGGTGAAGGGCGAGCCGAGTCGCTCGCAGGCTCGGGACTGGGCGACGAAGGCGTCTCGTACGGCGCTCACGGGCGATCTTCTCGCCTGTTTGGCTTCGTCAGTGCCACAACAGTCCCATCCAGTCCAGTGCCATGAACGCGTCGCCCGTCTCCGTCAGCGCGCCGCTGCGCACATGAGTCCGGAACCGGTCTATCGGAAGGACGCGTACCACGGCCCCTTCATCGATCTCGCTCGGCTCCGGCGCAGGAGGCTGGACCTGCACGCAGTTCCGGGAGACGAACACGTGACGCGTGACGCCGTGCTCGGCGGCGATGAAGTGCGAGCCCACCTCCGCCAGATCTCCCGCGTAGCCCGTCTGTTCGAGCATCTCCCGGCGCACGGCCGCCTCGAACGATTCGCCCGGATCGACCGCTCCAGCAGGGAGCTCCTGCAGACGCCGTTCCTGACCGAAGCGGTAGAGCTTCACCATGACGACGTCCTCGTTCCGGTCGAGCACGACCGTACAGATCGAGTGGCTGTCGGGGTTGACGATCTCGTACTCCTGCACGCCACCGGTGGCGTGTCTGAGCCGCCGACGCACGATCCGTAGCCAGCTCCGATGGACTTCCTTCTCCTCGATCGTATCGGGAGTCGCCATTCGATGTTCCCCGCAACGGGCAGCTACACATACCCAAGGACTGCACGGCGCGAGCCTGCTCGAAAATAGTAGGTTTCGGGCAGCCGTCGTCGGCTATGGAGAGCCAACGACTTGCGTGCGTCGACGGGCACCACGCAGCTGTACTACTGGTCCATCGACGAGGCGAGTGGCGAGATCCACGTCGGCTCCGCGGATTGACGTCATCGAGTCGATCGACCGAGCGGTGGCCAGAACCATTTAGTTATACCATCGCACACAGCAACCACACACCGAAAAACACTGTCCAACACCTATCAAGGACTTCCCCTCTTCATCCCTCCCTACCCCTTGATTTCCCCTCCCTTTCCTCTGTTGTGGTGGGGGTGAGGTAGGGCAGTGCCACCGGGGAAAACGGCGTTGAACTAGATGGTATAAATCAAGCTGCCGCGATGCTGTTGTCAGTCAGCGGGGGCAGGGCGGCGCCTCCTGCAGGCGTCGCAGGCGCTCGGCGAGCGCGGCGCAGTGCGCCGCGCCGTCGAGCTCGCCGAGGCGGCGCTCAAGCGCAGCGACGAGGCCCTGATGATCGCCAAGCAGACCAGCAGCGCCGGCATCGGCGGCCCACTCGAGTCGCGGCCGAAGGAACAGTCCGACGCCGAGCAGGGCGCTCGCGAGGACGAGCAGCAGCGACGGCGTGAGCGGCGCAAGCTCATCGAGCGTGGCCACGCGTGCCGTGATCGACGTCTCGTGGGCAACGATGCCCGCCGCGGCGACGAGCAGCAGCATCGGGGCGATGAGCAGCACCGACACGAGCAGCGCGTCCCGACGCTCCAGGTGGGCGATCTCGTGCGCGAGCACCGCGGCGCGCTCATCGCTGCAGCCCGTCAGCAGCCCGCGCGAGACGACGATCGCGTTGCCCCGAAACCCCGCCACCGCGAACGCCTCCACCTCGACGCCCTCCATGACGACCAGCTGCGGCACCGTGCAGCCGGCCCGCTCGCTCAACGCTTCGAGTTCGCTCGCGGCGAGCGATCCGTGCGGTTCGTCCGGGCACGGAATGCGGTGCCTGCGACGCGCCCACAAGGCGATGCGGACCAGCACGTCCGGTGGCAGTGACGCGCGTACGCCGAGCGCGACGGCGGCGGCGAACCACCCGACGAAACCGCTCGTCAGCCAGAACCCCACGAGGATGGCCACCGTTGCCGACGCGCACAGCAGCAGCCGAACACCGCCAGGGATCTCGTAGCCATCCGATCGCATCATCGGCACGGCGCGCGCACGCACCGACAACGGTCGCCAAGGCGCGTCGCGTAACCCGGTGATCGTGCGTAACCTGCTGTATTCATAGGTGGAAAACGGTAAAATAAGAATTCGACGGCGTTCTCGTCGAGCGGCGTCGGGTCTCGAATCCCCACCGGAGAATGCTCCCGTGAACACGACCCGATCCGCGGTTCCCGCCTCCCTCGATCGCAACGATCCTGCTGCACTGTTCGATGCGGTGAAGCACGAGTTCGACGCGATCGACCTGAATCAGCCCTTGCCGACGTCGGTACGCGGCGGCATTGCCATCGGCCGCTCCAACGGCGATGGCATCGAGCCCGGACCGGACGCGACTCGGCTCATGGTGCTCGCCGACCGACGGGTCATCACCGACGACGAGGCCGTTGCGCTGCTGCTGTTCCTACACCGCCGTTCGCGGGTTGGGTGAAGGACCCGTACATCGATCCCGTCACCGGGATCCTTCGCAACAAGCTCGGCATCACGGATGCCGCCGAGCTTGCCGAGGTAGAAACCCGGATCTCGATGATCCGGGCACGGGAGCTTCTCGAGCGGCCAATCGACGGCAGTTTCGATCGACCGCACCTCGAGGCGATCCACGAGCACCTGTTCGGCGACGTCTACGACTGGGCGGGTACCGCCCGAAGCATCCCCGTCGAGAAGCCGCAGCAGGTGCTCGGCGGCGACACGGTCGAGTACCCCTCGCCGCTCGAGCAGTACGGTCTCGACGAGCAGCTGCAGTACACCTTCGATCGACTCGCTGCCGACAACCATCTCCAGGGCCTGGCCGACGACCCGGAGCGCTTCGCCGAGCGGTTCGCCCGGCACATGAGCGACGTCTGGGAGTGTCACGAGTTTCGCGAGGGCAACACCCGCGCGACGACGGCGTTCTTTCGCCAGCTCGCCCAGGAAGCCGGCTACGAGCTCTCGGCCGACTTCCCCGACGATCCCCGGACGTTCCGGAACGCGCTGGTGCTTGCGGCCGCGCGGGACGACTTCACGCAGCTCAGATCCCACGTCGACGCAGGGCTCGATCTCGCGGGACAGCAGGAGCGCGGCATCGAACCGGAGCCGACGCTCGAGGAGATCGAGCGTGCCGAGTCGCGGATCGCCGCCGAGGCCGAGCGCAGGATCAATGCGCTCGAGCGCCTGCACGGCCAGGCGATGAGCGATCTCGAGACCCGGCGCGACGCGGCGCGCGCCGCGCATGAGGCACTCGTCGCGCAGCTGGCGTCGCGTCCCGGCCGGCGCAGGCCCAACGATCGCGAGCGGCTCGAGGTCCGGGCCCTGCACCGGACCCGGCTCGAGACCGAGGACACCGCCGAACACCGCCGGAGCGAGTTCCTCCAAGGCAGGGCGAAGCGCGAGAGCGACGTGCGGACCACCGTCGCGAAGGACTTCCCGACGGAGGCGACCGTGGCGAATTTCACCCGGCACGAGCGCGATGCCCAGGCGATCTTCGAGCGCCTGGAAGGCGTCGCCCGGGAGGCCCGCGAGGCGCTCGCCCGGCACGACGTCGGCGAGCCGCGCCAGGGGCTGTTCGGCTCGGCGACCAAGCTCCGCGAGTGGAGCGACGCGCGCGAGGGGCTCGTACGGGCGCTCGGCCGGGCAACCAACGCGGTGATCCATCACCGGCGCGAGGAGCTGGACGATCCGCAGCGCAACGCGGTGGTCGCGCGCAACGTGGCGCTGCGCGAGCACCCGGAGGCGGCCGCGACGCTGGAGCTACACGAGCGAGTCCGGTCGGGCGAGCAGGAGCATGCCCGGTTCGTCCAGATCGAGACCCGGCGTGCAGGCCAGAGCGAGGCTCGGGAGGTGCTCGCCACCGAGCGCGAGCTCCAGGAGCTCGCGCGATCACTGACGCAGAACGCGGATTTTCTGCGCACGCTCGACCGGGGCGCGCGGCAGGATCTCGAGCGCGTGCAGACGAGGAGCGCACAGGCGGTGGCACTCGAACGCGATCGGGGTCGCGGGATGAGCCGCTAGGCGCGCTCAGGCCCCGGGCAAGAGCTCCCGAATCGACTGCAGGCTGACCGCACCGTGCAGCCCGAGCACGGTGGACAGCGCCAGCAGCACCCACTTAAGCACTTCCGAGTAGATGCCGAGGTGGCCCAGCCACTCGAACACGTCCATCAGAGACACCGAAAGCACGCCGGCGCCGAAGAGACTCGACAGGATCGGCGACAGGTTGAACGCCACCAGCACCGTATTCGCCTTTCCGTCCGTTGCCACATTCTCGACGCGAGCAACTCATTCTCGATGGCTTGGTAGTCGTCCTCTAGTCAGTTCCCTCGCCAACATAGATGGACGTTATGCGAACCCCCGCCGCTATTCGGCAGAACAGCACGAGAGTAGAACCTTGCGTGTGATCCATGGCGTTAGTGAAGTCTGGTACTGGAACGTTTTGCCAGTTGAGCGCCATGAACGCCGAGGTGTCTGAAGCATTGCTTGCATTGGGTTCGTTAATGCGTACGAGATCTCTTTCACCGCCGCCATCATTTCGCACCATATCGGCATTTCCATTCATGACCCGCAAGGTACATCGACTCTCACCGGGGCACGGTAGTCCTTTGCCGGACGCATTGTTCGAAGTAGAATTTCCGCAGCTTGGATGCGACGCACGAACCAGGACACGCTCGATGCCCGAGCGCATGGAGTCGCGTATGAGCGGACAGACGAGGCCCAAGCGATTGGATGCTCCGGCCTTGTTTCCAACCCAGCCGAACTGCGACACTTCCATACGCCCTCTGCGAGCGTTCTGGGCACTGGCAGGTGCGGTCCAGTACTGGCAGATGGTTCCGGGATAACTTTTTCCATCAGCGGCTGTTGCCACACCCGTAGGAAGAACGGAAACAAGTAACAACGCACAGAAAAACGTTCGGTAACGTGAAAACGTCATTGTTCTTCTCCCGATTCTGGAACCTTTGTAACGCTAGGTGTAGAAAGCGTCTCGAGCTTCCTGCGTGGGTGCCATGAAGCCACCCAACGTGCGCTGTGTACACTGTCCATTCGTCCTATGGGGGAAGCCCTCTCACACGCGTCAGGCTACTTGTCTACCGTCAATACCCTATTCCAACCGTAGACAGAGGCCGAGAAGGCCGCAGTTGTGGTCTACCGGAATGAGCGCCGCGAGTCGGTGCTGAGTAAGGGTCAAGCAAACGGCCCTTCGACTACGGCGACATATCCCAAGGCGCAAGGCCCACGATCTTGGCTCGCGCCGCGCGCGGCAGCCACTTGAACGAGCCGCACAGGCAGCCGTACGGCTTCCCTACGTTCACCTTCGCCGTCTCGAAGCGTCATACGGCCCCTGAACGCACCTGCGAGGTCGTCAGAAGATGCCAGTGCGCGAACTGCCAGGTCGTGCTGTGCAGCCACTGCGACCGCGGTCAGATCTACTGTGCTTGCGGCGAGCGCACGGTAAGCAATGGGCCGAACACCGCGTGCGCGAACGCGAACGCCACCGCCGCGACCAGCGGGCCAGGAACCAAGCGAGCTCCACCACGTGGGGCGCGAGCCCCGACTCGTCGATCGAGTACGCGTAGAGCGTCGCCAGCAGCAGGCCCGCTGGCCACAGCACCCACGCCAGGGTCCACTCCCACACCTCGGGGAATCGCTCGCCCCTGAGAATGCGCACGATCGACGGGATCAGGAACACGCACAGCAGCACGATCCCCGCGACCCGGCCGCGGCCCTCGGGGGCGAAAGGCACGAACACGAGCTGCGAAGCAAGACCCTGGGCAACCGGCGCATCCACCACGAACAGCCCCACGGCGAAGGCTGCGAACAGGAAGACGGTGATGCGCACCGTCGACACGAACTCCTCCGAGCCGATCGTCTGCAGTCGCCGGATCGCGCCGTACACGATGATGGACCCGGCGGCGAGAGCCACGGCGGTCTTGAGCAGAGGATCCATTCAGACGCCCCGGTCCGCGCGCCGACGCGCGCGTCCGCGCCGCCGGCGCCGCTCGTCACGGCGCTCAGGCCGCATCACGGGCACCGTCCCCGAGCGGTGCCGGCGCACGGGTGCGCTCGGCGAGCGTGCGGTGTCTCGTCTCCATCGCGCCGGTGATCCGGTCGGTGAGCACGACCGGGTCGTCGACGTCCGCGATGATCATGTTCTCGTCCCCCGCGCCCCGGACGTGCAGGGTGGCGTAGCCGCACATCCGCCCCGCGGCACTCTGCCGAAGCTCCTGCATCTCGATCTTCTCGAGCGCCATCTCCGGCGTGCGACGCCCGACGAGCCCGGTCTTGACCATCACGCGGTGGCTCGTGACGCCGATCTCCGTGGTGTAGAACCTCACGAGCACGCCGACGAGCACCGCGGCGCCCATCGCCGCCGGGACGAGGCTCAGCAGCGGCACGTAGCGTCCGTACGCGCCGCCTGCCGGCACGAGAGCGAACGTCGCGACCGCGGCTGCGAGGAGCAGCGTCGCCAGTGCGTAGCGCGGCAGGAAGCTCCACAGGCTCAGCTGCGCCAGATGCACGATCCGCTCGCCGGAGGCGGTGTTGATGCGCTGCGCGATGTAGCTCGTCATCGCCCCGACTCCTGAACCTGCGACGCCTGCCGGACGCGCACCTTCACGTCGGGCTGCGTCGGTGCACCGACACGATGGCCGCGCGGCCCGGCATGCCCTCGACGGGCTCCGCGCTCCAGCACCCCTCGTCGAGCACCTGGTCCGCCGGCACGCCCTGAGCGATCAGCTCGACGCGCACCCGATCGGCGCGCCCGATCGCGAGCGCCTTGTTCCGGCTCGGTGCCCCGGTCGGTCCGTGGCTGCAGCCGAGCACCGAGATCGTTTCCCGCTCGGGATCGAAGCCCTTGGCCATCGCCACGAGCCGCGCGCGGTTAGTCTTCCTGAGTCGGGTCGAGTCGTCGCCGAAGCCGAGCACGACCTGGTCGGTGATCGCGTAGCCGTCGGCGAGTGGGGCGAAGGTGTCGCCGGCGACATCGAGCACGTCGATCGGCGCCTGTGGCCGGAAGCGCTGCGCAGCCGATGCGGTTCCCGGCGTCGACGCGGTCGATGCCGCAAACACGGGAAACGACGCGATGGACGATGCGGAGGAAGGCGCCTCGGCGGACGGCGTCGGCACGGCGCTCCAGCCGCCGGCGGCGGCGCCGTCGGGCGTGCCCGGCGCCGCTGCTTCCTGCGGGTCCGGGTCCTGCGGATCCTGGTCCCGCGCAGTGGAAGCGAGTAGATCGTCGTCGAGCGGGGGCAGCAGGATCGACGGCTTGCCCTGCGTGGCCGGTGCGGTTCGGCCGCGCGGATCGCTCGGGTCCGCCTCGAGCGCGTTGCCGATCTCGGCGTCCTCGATCCGGCGAGCGTCCTCGGAGGCCACGTTGCGATCGAAGATCGAATCGTCGAGCGGGGACTCGCTGATGCGCGTGCCGCGCACCGACAGCGCCGTCATCGGAAACACCCGGCCGCTCTTGAGCTCGTACTCCCGGCCGAGCTCGACGCTGCCGACCCGGACCCGGTAGCCGACGCTTCGTCCGGCGTCGCTCTCGTACCCCTGCGCGTCGTAGGTCACGAGCAGAGGCCCCGTGTCGTCCTCCGGCACCGTCTGCATGCCGAAGCCTGCGCGCCGCAGCTCGCTCGCGAGCTGCTCGCCGAAGTCGGTGGCCACAGGGCGCAGCTGCACCGTGGTGTTGCGCGGCGAGAACCCGCGCAGCTGGGTGAGCGCCGAGACGAAGTCCTCGGCGACGAGCCGGGCCTGGTCGGCGGCCAGCATGTCCTCGCGCTGCGCGGTGCTCACGCATCCGGCGAGGAACACGATCGCGGAGATCGTCAGCGCAACGAGCGAAGATCGACGGGTGCGGGGTCGGTTCGACATGGGGAGGGCTTTCCGTAATGAGGAGTCGTCGCTACTGCCCGACGCGATAGGCCGCGAAGCCGCGCTCGTAGGGGCTGTCGAAATCGATGTCCTTGGACACGATGATGTTGAAGCGATAGCCCGAGCGGATCTCGAGCGTGGGCTGGATGCGCAGCCGGTTCCGCAGGTATTCGTTGAACGCCTGACTCGTGGTGTCGGAGAAGTCCTGCGCCAGATTCACCGTGAACGTCGAGTTGTCCGGTTCGGAGGCTGCGTTCACCAGCGCCTCGCCCGAGGCGCTGACGACGCTGATCAGGAGCGCATTGGCGAGGGTGCGGAGGAAGTGCGTGTTGACCCGGTCGTTGAAGCCTGCGAGTCCGCGCGAGTCGTAGCCCTGCATGCCGCCGATGTCGAGCGTCTCGCCGTCGGGGAACACGAGACGGTTCCACACGATCAGCAGCCGCTCCTGGCCGAGGGCCACGTAGGCGTCGTAGCGCCCGAAGAGCTTGGTGCCCTGAGGGATGACGACGTAGCGCCCGGAGGCGGTGTCGTACACGTTCTGCGTGACCTGGGCGAGGATATCCCCGGGCAGATCGCTGTTGGCGGCCGAGATCATCGCGCCCGGGATGAGCGCGCCGGTCTTGAGCTCGTACGGGCTGCGCGGCGCCCGGCTGCGGGCCTCGAGCACGAACTCGTCCTCGCCGCCCGCCGCCTGCGCGACGAACTGACGATCCTGCGCCGTGGCTGCCCGGTCGGTGCCCGGACGGTCGATGGGCGGCACCCCGAAGGCGCCGACGGCGCCGGCGCCGCCCGGCACGCCGGCACCGCCGCCGCTGAGCTCGCGGACCAGCGCCTGGCCTTCGGGGGACGCCAGCAGCGCGCCGAGCCGGGCGGGGTCGACGCCTGCCGACGCACCGACCTGTCCGCCGGACGACGGTGCGCCGTACGGCGCGGCCGCGGCGAACGGATCGCCCGGGACGGCGGCCCCGTAGGGCGACGAGACCGAGGCCGACACGATGACGTCCGGGATCGGGTCCTCGTCGCGCTCGCGCGGCGTGATGCCCTCGACCTTCGAGCTCGAGCGCATCGCCGCCTCGTAGTCCTCGAGCTGCTTGGACGCCATCCGGTCGCGCACCGCGCTCTGCTGCTTCATCCGGGCGAGCTCGCGCTCCTCGAGCCATTGGGCGAGCTTCGCCCGGCGGTCCCTGTCGCCCGTGGACTCCGCCGCGGCGGGCTCACCGATGTCGTTCCGGTTGACGCCCACCAGGCCGTCCGGCCGGTTCTCGAGAAAGTCGATCGTCGTGTCGCTCGTACCGACCTCGTACACCGTCTCGGGCTCCGAGCTCGTGACCCGCTTCTGGGCGCGCTGCTGGGCGGCGTACATCATCGCCACGAGAAAGAGCCCGGCCATCCCGACCGCGATCAGCGCAGGCTTCTTGTTGAACCGCGGGCCGCTCGAGCCCGGCGCGCCTCCGGAGGATGGAACCGCCATCAGAGCCGCTCCGCCGGGGCGACATCCCCGCGCACGAGGATCACCTTCTGCGCCTTGCGCCCCTTGCCGAGCAGAAGCGAGCCGCGATCGAAGAGCCCGTCGACGATCATCCGGCCGCGCGTGTCGTAGCGGTAGTTGATCATCGCGCCGCGGGACTCGGTGTCGTTCACGAGC
The DNA here is from genome assembly GCA_963833195.1 of uncultured Gammaproteobacteria bacterium. Lineage (GTDB taxonomy): Bacteria > Pseudomonadota > Gammaproteobacteria > Granulosicoccales > Granulosicoccaceae > Granulosicoccus. Next base: position 225,941 of record CAWHXF010000024.1, read on the forward strand.
AGGATCGGCAGCTCGCGGCCATCGATGCCCGCCTCGTCGAAGTCGATGAAGGTCTGCGCCCCGTCGTCGAAGACCCGCACCGGGCGCCACGCCACCCGGTCGCCGCTGATGCGGTAGTCGAAGTTCAGGTTCCCGGCCTGGACCTCGCGACCGGCAGGTGTGGCGGGGGCCGCGGCGACCGGGATGACCGGTGGCTCGACGGGCCGGGGCGGGGGCGGCAGCACGTCGATGTCGCCGCCCGCGCCGAAGGCGCGCCCGGCGCGGCTCGCGCCGTAGAGGAAGCCCACCTGACCCATCGAATCGCCGTCGGAGCCGACGAGCTCGACGAGATACGAGCGCCGGTCGGTGCCGACGAAGAGGCTCGTGCGGATGTCCGGCGCGAGCGGCTTGATCACGACGTGGTCCTGCGTCGAGTCTCCGTCCCCCGAGCGGGCCTGGACGATGTCCCAGCGCTGGGCGTCACCGACGTTCACGCTCTGCACGATCTCGCCAGGCTCCAGCTGCAGATCGCACAGCTGGAAGATGGCGCACACGATCGTCGGCGAGGACTGACCGTAGGCGAAGAGGATGCGTCCTTCCGGGGAGCGGATGACCGTCGCGTCCGCGGCCTGCCACTGACGGGCGAGTTCGAGCGCGGCATCGGATTCGTCGGCGGCGAGTACCGGTGCGGCGAACAGCAGCGCCGCGGCGGCGCAGGAGCGCGCGAGGCGCGCCGCCGGGCTCGCGGCGGCGCAGGGACGTGAGTAGCGAGTCATCGGGCCTGTGTCCAGTTGAGTTCCTGCACGTAGATGCCGAGCGGGTTGCCTTCGAGGCAAGCCGGTTGTACCCGGCCCTGCTCGGCGATCAGGGTCGCGCGCCAGGTCGCGCGCTCGCCCTCGATGCGCCCGTCGTGGGCGCGCGTGGTCTCGTACCACTCGACCTGCCAGGTCGCGCCCGAGAGCTTGGAGATCTGCCGGATTTCGGTCGTGACCGAAAGATTCACGTTGCGCTTGAACGGATCGTTCTGGGGCTCGCGGAAGTACTCGTTGAGCCGCTCCCGAGACGGGGCGCGATCGGTGACCATGCAGTACAGCCGCGCGATGCGCCGCTTCTGCTGGGTGTTGTCGGGCGTGACGGTGCGCCAGTTCTCGACGAAGTCCATGAGCTGGCTCGGGATCATCTCGTCGGTGACCGAGAAGTCGCTACTCAAGCGCCCACCGAAGGAGACCTTGCCGCTCTCGTCGACCTCCAGCACGTAGGGCTCGGGGCCACGAAAGAGCGCGAGATACAGCAAGGCGGCCGCGAAGAGCGCGAGCACCAGGGCGAGCACCGCGATGGCGGCGGTCAGGGCGCGGTTCCTGTGACGCTCCTTCTGGAGCTTGTCGGTCCAGTCGTGCTCGAGGGATCGGAAGTCGGCGCCGGTGTCCTCGTCGAGCACCTTCCGGCCCGATGTCTCCGGCGTGTACAGCACGTTGGTGTTCATCCGCGACCCCCGCCGCTGCTGCCGCTACCGCTGCCACCGCCGGCACCTCCGGTGCCGCCGGACGATGGTGACCCGGATGCGGCTGGCGCCGCCGCCGACGTTGCCGACGTCATCTGGCTCGCCATGCTCGCCGCCATGCGTCCGCCGACGCTGTTGCCCACGGGGAACGCGCTGCTGCCGGCGGCGCCGGCGGCCTTGAGCCCGGCCTTCGCCTCGGCGTAGCCCGCCTTCGCCAGGTTCGCGGCCGCGTTCCGCGCCGTGTTGCCGGGCTGCTGGGCGCCGAGTGCGTACGCCTGCCCGGCGGCCTTCGCTCCGCCGGCCGCGCTGGTCCCGGCGGAGGCCGCTCCCCGCGCCACGGCCCCCGCTGCAGCGCCGCCGGCAGCGGCCCCCGCCGCTGCTCCGGCAGCGACGGTGCCCGCGGTGCGCGCGGCCGCCGCCATGCTGATCGCCGCCTGCGTGGAGACCCCGTTCAGCAGACCCGTGACGGCATCGGGGGCCTTGCTCGCGACGATGCACAGCACCACGGCGAACGCTGCGAGCGACCACCATTGGCTGAGCATATCGACGTCGAGATCGTTGACGATCCGATCGGTGATGACGCTGACGCCAACGCCTGCGATCACGTAGAAGATGAAGAGCTTCATCCCGATCGAGAAGGCGTACTTCAGGTACGCGATCGCGTAGTTCGAGGTCCAGCGGCTGCCGCCGAGCGCGAGCAGCAGGACGCCGCCGTAGCCGACGATGTAGAACTCGACGAGCACGAGCGCCAGGTTCCCCGCGATCAGCAGCAGCGCCAGGAAGGTGATGCCGGAGGCGAATAGCAGCGCGAACGAGTCCTGCAGATCGAACACGGTGAAGTTGTCCGTCGCCGAATTCATCATCGTCACCGCCACGTCCAGGATGCCGTCCGGGGAGAGCTGCTGCACACCGATGCCGCCCGCCTGGGAGCCGAGCGTCGAGAACGTCGACACGATCGAGTTGACCCAATCGGCGCCGTTCAGGAGCAGCGTGTAGAAGAACCCGATGAAGAGCACGCGGATGACGAGCTCGCGCGCGAACCCTTCCATGCCGCCCTCGTGCAGGGCGACCATGATCATCGCGAAGGTGAACTCGATCGTCGCGAGCAGCCAGAAGGTCACGGTCAACGTGCCGCTGATCGCGCCCTGGGCGGCGAGCATCTGTACGCGGAACGTGTCGAGGGGTCCGCCGGTCGGGTTGTCCTCGACCATCTGCGCAGCCGCCTCGGCGCCGTAGATCAGGCACCCGAGGCACAAGGTCGCGGTGACGAGCCGGTAGAAGGCGGTGCGCGTCACGGCAGGATCGCTCCGACCTCGTTGCCGATGATCGTCGGCATGATCTTGCGGTGCAGGTACTCGCTGTGTGCCTCCTGGTCGGCTCTCGTGGCCGCGACGTAGGCGAAGTAGCTCGAGTGCAGGTTGCTCTGCTCCATCAGAATCTCCTTGAGCCCGTGCATCTGCTTGATCTGCTCCCCTGCGAGCTCCTGACCGACCTGCAGGGCCTGCATGCGGCCCTGGGCGGTGCGCGACTTCTCCTGCAGCAGCGTCAGGCGCTGCTCGGCGGTCACGATCTCGTCGGCGTGGATGCCGTGGGCGCGCAGCGTGTTCATGATCGTGCTGCGATGCGTGTTGTTCCAGGTCTGGAGTCGCTCCATCACGGGTTGCCTGTCGATGTAGCCGCGCGTGGTGAGCTCGTCGTAGAAGCCTGTGTAGTCGTCGTAGCGCTCGCGGAAGAAGCGTTCGCTGTCCTGGGCGGTGTGGGCGAGGGCGTCGCCTTGCTGGATCAGCGCCTCGATGCCGCGGAAGGTCTCGAACACGTTGTCGAGAGCGTCGACCCCTTCCCACTCGGTCGCCTCCATGACCGTTCCGGCGTTCTCCTCGAACTCGGCGATCTGGTCAGTGAACTCTTGGATCTTCGAGTTGACGTCCGTCAGGAACGTCAGCAGGGCCGCCGAGGCGGCCTGCGTGCGTTCGGTCGCGATGTCGCCCGCCCGGGCGCTTGTCGTGGCGAGCACGAGAACGAGCAGTGCAGACTTGTTCATGACGTCATTCCTTTCTCAAGACAGCGGTTAGGAAACGACCATCCAGGCTCGCATCGTTGAGTCGCAACTCGCCTTGCCCATTAAATTGAAGACTGTCGACAAGCGCCGAGGTGCCGTCGAACAAGTACAGGTTGCGGACGCTGAAAGTCTCATCACCGAAATAGGGGCCAGTGGACGGGACGTTCACTTGGGGTTCGGCATCAGCGATCACTGGGAAGCTCACGTCCTCGAAAGTCGTCGGATCGGTCGACTGGTTCGGCTCGGTGAGCGTGCGTACGCCGTTCTCCTCCACACACTGGTAGGCGTCGTCGTCATCTCCCGACAGCACCGTGCCCTGCTCGACCTCGGAGCTCGTGACCATCCGAAGCCCGCACTGGAACAGCGTGGTGCGGGGTTCGATCTCCACCGTCATCGTCCACGCGCAGTACGTCACCGACGTCGGTTGGACCGCCCCGGGGTCAAAGACCGCCCGGCCCCGGTAGATGCCGATCAGCTCCCGGTAGTAGTCGTTGTCGCAGGCGTCCGCGTCCGCCGATTCGGCACCGGCCGGCAGGAAGGGGCCTGAATCACCACCGCCCCCGCCGCCACAGGCGGCGAGGAGCAGGACGGCGGACAGGGAGATCGCATTTCGTTGCAGGCTCATGGAAGGATCGCTCCGACTTCGTTGCCGATGATCGTGCCGGTGTTCGGTAGGGGGCGCCGCGTGCGCTCGCCTTCCGCGCGGCGTATCGAGTCCTTCTGCATCTCGGCCGCCATGTCGAGCCCGATCAGGTTCCCGCGCTGGATCAGGATCTCCTCGATCTTTGCCCACTCCTGGGCGACCTGAACATCCGTCATGTTGCCGAGCTCCATCTGCTGCATCCGCCCGACCGAGTCTCGAGAGAAGCCGCCGAGGGTGTCGAGCTCGCCGCGATCGTCCTCGACCTGACGGGCAAGCTCGCCGGACGCCGCGAGCGTGTCGATCATCGTGTCCCCGAGCGTCCTGGAGACCTCGCGCCGCGAAGCTATCCAGTCGGCCTGCGTGGTCTTCGGGCCTGCGAGCACTTCGCCGATGCCCTCGAAGCGCTGACCGACCTCGTTCGCGAGCGCATCGGGGGTGAGGTTCCGCCCGAGCGTCTCGGCGCGCTTGAACTCGCTGCGGATCGCACCGATGTCGGCCGCGATGTCGCCCCACTCCTCCCCAAGGTAGAGGTTCGGGTCGAGCTCGATCTGCGCGATCGCCGCGCGTACCTCCGTGAGCTCGATGATGCGCCGCGTGTCGAGCACGAGCTCGTCGGTTGTCGCGCACTCCCGATCCGCCACCACGCCCCAGAACGCGTTGCACAGCACGTCCGTGTACTGCGGCTTGAGATACAGTGGATCGTTCGCCGCCGTCGCCACGAGCTCGGTCGCGGCGGACCTGAGTGCCGCATCAATCGCGTCGCGCATCTGCGCGATCCGCGGCCGGATCTCGGCGTCCCCCGTAGCCCGGGTCGCCGAGTAGTAGCCGTGCACGGCCGCCCACGCATCGTTGACGAGCGTGTCGGTGTCGTCGTCGGTGAGGAATTTCAGCCCCGGCTGGTACCACCACAGGTGCGTGTCCTCGTTCTTGAAGTCGCACTCCCAATCGGGCGGGAACTTGCACTCGGCGTGCGCAGGAGCGGCGGTCCCGCCACCGACGCCGAGCAGTGCCGCCGCCATCAGGCCGCGTCGCAGTAGTCGAGCCATCGCTCTCTCCAGTCGTCGGGGTGATCGTGGGTGAGACCCTTCAGGTGGCGCACGTCGTCGATCGAGGAGCGGCCGACGAAGGCGAGGGTCTTGGGTCGAAGGTTCAGCTCGAAGAGCCGCTTGCCGGCCTCGGACGAGTAGTAGTACTGACGCTTGGGCACGCCTCGGGCGAGCATGTCGATCTCGCGCTCGTTCAGGCCCAGCACGTTCGCGTAGAAGCCGCGGTTCTGGTCCGATCCGACGCTTGGATGCGGCAGCAGGATCTTCGTGGCCGTGCTGTCCATGATCGTCTCGACGATGCCCGAGCGCATCGCATCCGCGATCGATTGGGTCGCCATCACGACGGCAGCGTTCGCCTTCCGGAACGTCTTCAACCACTCGCGCAGACGCTCCCGAAACACCGGGTGATCGAACATCAGCCAGCACTCGTCGAGCACGACGAGCGTCGGGCGACCGTCGAGCGCCTTCTCGATCCGGCGGAAGAGATACATCAGCGTCGGCAGCACCACCCGGTCGCCGAGCGCCATGAGCTCGCCGAGCTCGAAGGTGTTGAAGTAGGTGAACTCGGCCGTCTCGGCCTCGCCGTCGAGGATGTGTCCGGCAGCCCCTCCGATGACGTAGAACTCGAGCGCCTCGCGAAGGGCGGTGTCCTGCAGGTTCGTCTTGAACTCGGTGATCGTGCGGCTCGGGCTCTCCCTAAGCAGCACCAGGGCCTCCTGCACGGCCTTCCTGCGGCGCGGAGTCATCTCGACCCCCTGCAGCACGACGAGCTGCTCGACCCACTCCATCGCCCACAGGAGCCCTCCCTGGGTGTCGATGTCCGACAGCGGCATCATCTGCTCGGAGCGACCCGCCCCGTCGGGCTCGCCGCCGAGCTCGAAGTGGTTGCCGCCGACGCCCTTCGTGATCGCGTACATCGACATGCCCTTGTCGAAGGCGAACACCTGGGCGCGTGGGTACTTCAGGAACTGCGCCTCGAGCAGGCACAAGAGGGTCGACTTGCCCGAGCCCGTGTGTCCCGCGATGAAGGTGTGGCCCACGTCCTCGACGTGCAGGTTCAGCCGGAACGGGGTCGAGTTCGGCGTCTCGGCCTGGATCAGCGGCGGCGAGTGCGGCGGGTACTTGTCGCACGGGGCGAACTCCTCCCCCGGCCAGGCCGTGGCGACGGGCATGAGGTCCGCCAGGTTCGCGGTACTGATCTGCATCCGGTCGACGTTCACCGAGGCGTTGCCCGGGATCGAGCCGAGGAAGGCGCTCGTGGCGTTCATCGTCTCGACGCGCCCGCCGAAGCCGTTCTCGGTCAGGAAGCTCTGGAAGTAGTTCGTCGCGTCCTCGAGCTCCTCGAGGCTCTTCGAGTAGATGACGAACACGCTCGTGTAGAGCCCCTGGTTGACGTCGCCCGAGGACACCTCCGCGAACGCCTCGTCGGCGTCCGACACCATGCGCACCGCGTCCAAGTTCACGCGCGGGTTCGGGTTCTGCATCAGCTGATCCTTGATCCCGACCTCCTTCTGCTTCCACTTCCTGCGGAACGCGGCGAGCGAATCGATCGCGTCGATCCGGTCCATGTACACGAACCGCGTCGACCAGCGGTAGCGCAGCGGCCGAGAATCGAAGGCGGCGAGCATCGCAGGCGTGGTGTAGCTCTGCACCCCCTCCACGCTCACGATCCCGACGTACTGCTGGCCGACCCGCGGCGAGAAGCTCGGGTAGAAGTCCTGGCCGCAGATCAGGGCATCGATCCCGATCCGCGGATCGGGCACCCGCACCGGGCGCATGATCCCGGTGGCGCAGTAGTGCAGCAGGCGGCAGAAGTCGCAGAACGTACGGCCCTGCGCGTCGGTGTAGGGCACGAGCCGCTTGACCGGGAAGATCGTGCCGAGCGCGCCCTCGAAGCTGATGCCGGTCTTTCTGAACTTCTGGAAGTTCTTCTCCTCAAGCGAGGCGGTGTTGCCCCCGGGCTGATCGAGCATCGAGTCGAAGAAGCGCTGCGTGAGTTTGGGCGGCGGCTTGTACATCAGCACCACGAAGGCGATCGTCTCGAAGTGCGCGCCCTGCTCCTGGACGGCCACGCGCCGCTCCCGATCGATCATCAGGCTCGTCTCGTCGGGGAAGGCGCAATCGGCCTCGTCCGGGTAGTCGGTGGTCTCGAGGCGCAGCGCCTCGGTCCACATCGCCCAGCCCTTGCCGAAGGACTTCACCAGATCGTTCAAGCGATAGCTCAGGTAGTCGAGCTCCCGGGTGCTCGCCGACTCGTGATCGATGCCGGTGTAGCGCCAAGCCATCATCAGCTCCCCGTCCTTGCACTCGATGATCCCCTCCTCGAAGCTCCGGTACGAGCGGAACTGCATCAGGTCGACGAAGCTCGTCTGCTCGTCGGAGGTGAACAGTAGCCGGGAGAGCGCGTTCATCGGGCGGGCCTACGGCCGAGCTCGCACACCTTCCTGTGCGGCATCGGCAGCGCGTGGCGAGGGCGCGCCGGGTAGAAGCGCCGGTACTTCAGGAACTCCACGTACACCTTCGAGGCCCGCGGATGCAGCTTCGCCGCCGCCCTCAGGCCCGACACGCCGGCAACGAGGATGAAGACCCCGGAGACGAAGCTGAACACGGTCATCGCCGAGAGCGTGAGCAGCACGCTCGCCACGATCACCATCATCATCGGCGCACGCTCGCCGCCGAGGATCGTCGGCACGCGGAAGAGCGATTTCCGGAGAGGCGCGATACGCGGTTCGGGAGCATCCATCGGAGTCACACGGGCTCGGTTCACGGAAGGAGTCAGGGGAAGACCCGGCCCCGGAGCTCACGCTCCGGCACCGGGCGCCATCGTTCAGGCCATCGCCGGACGCGGGCGGCGCAGGACACGCCATACGCGCACCTGCACGTGCGCGAGCGCCGTGGCCGCGACGAGGACCGCGACGGCAGACGTCCAGAGCATCAGCGTCGGCGAGCTCATGAGCACGGCGCCTGCGCTGAAGAGCGTCGTCAGCAGATTCACCACGCCGATGAGCGCCGCGATGATCAGCACCAGGTAGACGAGCTGGCGGCCGGCGCCCGAGAGGTTGTCAGCGAAGGCGAGGGTCGCGAGCGAGAGCACGACGGCGATCGTGGAGGCGGCGAACGCGACGGGCCCGGTGAAGGAGTCCGTGATGGTCTGCAGGGGTGCCTCCCACTCGAGGCTGCCGCCGCCGGTACCGCCCGCGAGGGCCGCGCCGCTGCACGACAGCGCGAGGGTGAACAACAGGAATCGATCGATCTTCATGGCTCGTTGGTCTCGATGGTCTCGATGGTGTTTGCCGGTGCCGGCACTTGACGCTCGAACACGCGCGTTCGATACGTCCCTTCCCGCTCGTCGAGACCGTCAATCTCGACGAGACGCGGGATCGTTCGCCGCCCGTCCCGCTTCTCGATGTTGATCAGCAAGTGGACGACATCGCCGACCAGCTGGCGAATCCAGTCCCGGCCCATGCCAAGCACCTCGGCGGACTCGCCGCACATGCGCTCGAGCCGGGTCAGCCCGTCGAGCGCCCCCTTGTCGCTGTGAATCGTGCACAGCCCGCCCGAGTGGCCCGTGTTCCACATCTTCAGGAGCTGGTACGCCTCGGCGCCGCGCACCTCGCCGATCACGATACGGTCCGGGGTTGCGCGCAGCGCGCGTTTGAGCATCAGCTGCATGTCGACCTCCGGGGAGGTGACCCAGGCGAGCGAGTCGACGGAGCTCAGCCGCAGCTCCGCGGTGTCCTCGATCGTGAGCACGCGATCGGTGGGGCACACCGCGGCAAGCTCGTGGAGAATCGAGTTCGCCAGGAACGTCTTGCCGCTCGCGGTGCTGCCGACGATCACGATGTTCCGCTTCGCCACGAGCGCTGCCCGAATCAGGTCGAGCTGCGCGGCGGTCATCGTGCCCGTGCCGACTAAGTAGTCGAGCGGCTGCACGAGCTTCGCGTGCTTTCTGATGCGCATCGACGGGGCGGTCACCGTCGGCGGGATCTCGCCGCTGATGCGGCTGCCGTCGAGGATCAGCACCCCATCGAGGTAGGGCCGTTCCCGATCGATCGTCGTGTTCAGGCTGCTCGCGACAGTCGCCAGGAGGCTTGCGATCTTGGACGCGGCCACGTAGCCCTCGAGCACGCGGTCCTGCCCGGCCCGGTCGACGAACACCGCGCCGTCGGGGTTCACGAGGATCTCCTGCACGTCCTCCTCGTCGAGGAAGGCGAGCATGAACCCGAGCTCGCGCCGGAGCTTGTCGAGGACCCGGCCGTCGTACTCGCTGACCGGTGCCTGGTCGAGCTGCCGGGTGACCCGGGCGACCGGCGGACTCGTCCGCGTGTTCGTCGGTGCGTTCACCGGTCGCCCTCCCGGTCCGACATGGCCGATCGCCACACGCCGATGTCGCCGGCCGACGCGGTGCTTGCGCGCGCCGACACCTGGACATCCCGGTCGGCCTGGTCCGTGACCGGCGCGGCGTCCGTCGGGGCTCGCCCGATCCAGCGAACGCGCGAGGAGCGCAGCGTGTCGGGCGCATCCGGCGCGTCGCCGCGCGCCGCGAAGTCGGCGCCGGCGGCCGGCGTCCACTCGATCCGCGTCGAGCGCGTGCGGCCGAGGTACGCATCGCTCGCCTCGTAGCGCGACCAGACCGCCTCGACGTAGCCGTTCTCGAAGCCCCGCGTCATCGAGCCGGTGTTGTAGAGGCTCAGGCTCGTGCGCAGCGCCGCATCCCCGGCGTGCCCGTCCGCGTAGGCTCGCGCAAGGCCCTCCATGAAGATCGTCTCCCCGAGCGACACGTTCGTGCACGGCTCGAGCGCCGTCTCGAATCCGATGCCGAGCCGCTCGAGGTTCTCCGAGTTGATGCCGGCGAGGCCCACGTCCACCGTGTAGCCGGCGTCGACGAAGTGGTGCGCGGCCTCCACCGCTTCCTCGGCGGACATCGGGCGGAAGGGCTTCCCCTCCCAGCGGTTCACGTTGAGCGCGACCGGATCGCCCGACGACTCCTGCTCGATGATCGCGCGCATGAGTGCAGGCTCCATCCCGAGGGTGAGACAACCGATCAGCATCGCGAGCTCAGGCATCAGAGATCTGCCGCCGCGACCGGAACGGACACGCCCGGAACGGACGCGTCCGGGTGGTTGACCGCGGTGACCACGGGCACGTCGAACAGCGCCCCCCACTGCCGAGCGGTCTGTCGCATCCGCGTGGCGAGTCCCTCGCGCGAGGACCAACCGAGATTCGCCGCCCACACCACGGGACGTTCGCTGCTCGCGGCGCCGCCGAACGTCAGGAGCGCGAGCCAGGGGTTCGCGATCTCGATGCACAGCAGCGCCGGCAGTGCCGCCGCCGCGGGGCGCGCCTCCGCGAGCCGGTCGCCCGGCACGGCGCGATGCCGGCGCCCCAGAGCGAGCGGTACCGGCGCGCGCTGCGCGTACAGCACCTCGCCCGTCACCCCGTCGACCAGCGTGTTCACGTACGTCGTCTCGTCGACGTAGGTCCGGGTCCCACCGACGAGCCGCGGCGTGGCGAGCTCGAGCATTCGCCCGGTGAGCGCAGACCACTCGCCGTACACGCCTTCGGGCCACACGACGCTGTGTGCGCCGAGCGCGTCGCTAAGGCGACGCTCCTCGGTGCGCCAGGCACCGGCGAGCAGGCTTTGCGTCCGCGCGTCGGGCTGGCCGCGCCAGGTGTCCACGCCTGCGATCCCGCGCTCGTCGGCAGGGATCGGTACGGCGGCGGTCGCGAACGTGGCCGAGGCGACGAGACAGGCGCTCGCGAGCACAAGGATCGGTGTCGAGCGCGTCGCGGCGAGCGCCCCGAGCAGCACGACGAAGCCGACCAGGCCCACGAGGCCCGCGCCCGGGAAGACCAGGCCGGCGGTCGGCATCGGAGAGAGCAGGGTGATGGCCGAGAGCGGCGGTACCGACACGGCGACGATCACGGCAATCACCGAGGCGGTTCGCCAGCGTCGGGGGGCAGCGAGCGCGGCACCGAGCGCGAACCCGAACACCGCGCCCGGCACCGTCCAGGCGATCAGGGCCGTACCGACGGAGCCCGTGTAATCGAAGGCGGCGAGGCCCGCGGGCAAGGCTGCTGGGACTGCGTAGGCCGCGGCGCAGCCGAAGGAAGGTCGACCCCGTCCTGCCCCGATCGCGAACGGCACGATCACCGCGACGTGGACGGGCTCGGGGCCAAAACCGAAGGCGGCGCCGGCGGCAGCACTTGCCGAGATTCGGATCAGACCGTCCACAGCGGCCTCATCACCGAGCGGACCGCGCTGCGCATCACGGGTCCGAAGTAGCGCGAATCGTAGGCATCCGGCGTGTCGTCGGAGATCAGCCACAGCTCGTGCGGGCCGAGCGTGCCGCCCAGCGCAGGCACCAAGGGACGACCGCCCGGGTCCGCCGCGAGCACGGGCGCGGTGTCGAGCCTCCGGCCGTTGCACACGACGTGCTTGTCCACGCCGATCACGTCCCCGGTAACACCCAGCACGCGCTTGATGACCGGCATGTGCGTGCCGCACGCCCCGTGCGCGATTAGGTACCCACGCGCGGTGGCGAGCCGGGCCGCCGCCGGAGGCAGGCACGCCTCGACGAGATCCCCGCGCTCGGGGGCATTCGCCACGCTGCGATAGAGCCCGAGCGGCACGCTGTCGGTGACGTTGATCCGCACGCCCGACCACCACAGCCCCGCGATGAGCAGCGCGACGTTCACGATCGACAGGACAACGACACTAGGCACGGGCCGCCGCCTCCGCCTCGAGCGCGAGCTCCGCGTCCTCGGCACCGTGCTCGTGTTCATCAACGTCCTCGTCGTCCTCGAGCCCGGTGGCGTCGAGATCGAGGACAAGAGCCGGCCGGACCATGGAGGCCGGCGCCTTGCGCGGCAGATCGCTCGTCGGGGGCGGGGGACACTTCGCTCGTCCGGCGAGCTCCGGGTGCATGAAGTACGGGGTCTGCATGGCCCGGATCGGGTAGCAGCCGCGCGCGAAGATCAGCGCTTCGCCCGGTGTCACCATGCGGTAGTGCTTGTCGACCTGGACGGTGCCGAGCCGCATCACTTCGTCCGGTGTCATCAGTGCGCGCTGATGAAACCCCTCGCTCTCCGAGAGCGAGCTCGCGACGAGCCCGCCGGGCTTCCTGCTCTCGCTCGAGCTTTCCTGCAGCACGGTGGCGGTGCCGGTCGCCTCGCTCAGGAACTTCGCGGTCCTGGGCTTGCTCGGGGTGTAGGCGATCTGGATTCGGACGTTCGACGAGATCGTCTCGTGCTCACCGTAGAGCGCCTGGAGCGTCTCGACGTCCTGGAGCACGATGAACGCCTTGATGCCGTAGCCCGGCATCTGGTCCATCGACTGCTGCACGACGGGCAGCGGCGGGAGGCTGCTGAATTCGTCGAGCATCAGAAGCAGCTCGTGACGCGTCTCGCCGGGCTCCGGCAAGCGGTCGGTGAGCTTCCGGCACACGAGGTTCACGAGCAGGGCGAAGTAGTTCTTCAGCCGATCCCGGTCCGAAGGTCGGATCGTCAGGTAGAGCGACAGCGGGGCCTCGCCCGACACGAGATCCGAGATCCGGAAATCACTCGCCGAGGTCGCACGCGCAAGGATCGGGTCCCGGAACGTGGTGAGCGGCGTGACGAGCGAGGACAAGACGCCCGAGAACTCCCGCTCCTCGCGCTGGAGCATCTCGGCGGCGGTCTCCCGGATGACCGAGGCGACGTCGGGGTGTCCGGCCTCGAACCGGGCGAGCTCCTCGAGATAGTCCTGGATCCTGCGATCGGGCCTGGTCACGGCCGAGAGCACGGCAGTGATCGTGGTCGTGCCGCCCGGTGCGGCGAGCACAGCCCTCGCCATCTCGTACAGGAAGATCCCGACCGCCAGGCTCCGGGCGGACGCGGTGAAGTGGCTGTTGATGCCCTCCGCGTCGGTCTTGCCCTCGGACGGGATCAGGTACTGCATCAACATCTGCACGTCGCGCACCGCCGTCTCGCGCTCCATGTCGATCTCGGCGAGCGGATTGAAGCGCGCTCCGGTCATGTCCTCGCGGCTCGGGTCGTGGTACAGCACCTGTTGACCGAACGCGCTGCGGCGGTGGCCCGCGGTGAGCTTCCACAGCTCGCCCTTGACGTCGAGCACGAACACGCTCGACTCGTAGCACAGCAGGTTCGGCACGACGATCCCGACGCTCTTGCCCGAGCGCGAGGGGGCGAAGAGGATCAGCGACTCGGGACCGGTGTGGACCAGGAACTCGACCGGCCCTCGTCGCTTCGGCTCCTGCCACCCGCCGACGATCAACGACGCACCGTTGGTGTGCCCGTCGAGCAGGCCCGCGCGCACGATGTCCCTGCGCGTGGCCCACCGGGCGGTGCCGTGGCTGTCGAGCCCGGGTGCCGGGCGGAGCATCGCGAGCAGCGCTCCGGTGGTGGCGCCGACGACGGCGAGAGTTGCCGTGAGCCCCGCACCCCAGCTGCCGAGCAGCACCAGCCAGTCCGTCCACCCGACCCGTCCGCTGAACGCGACGAGGTCGAACGGCGTCCACCAGCGCGACTCGGCCGGTGCCGCGGCGCCGAGCAGGCGGATCATCTGGAGCACCGCGACGTGCGCGCCGACCGCGAGCCCCACGAGCGTGACGAGCGCGAAGAACATCGCACCTCGTCCGGATCGCAGCAGCGCGGCGCGCGAGCTCACGAGCGGGTGGACGTCATCTTGCGCGACACCGCTACGAGAACCCCACAGGGGCTCGTTGTTAGCGCCGTGGCTACTGGCACGGAGCCGGCCGGCGTCCAGAATCGGTTCAGGAGTAGAAGGCTCACGCGACGGGGCAACTCGATGCGTTGGCTAATATCCGCAGCGTTCGGAACACAGGAACCGACCCAATGGCCGACGTCTCTACGCAATGGCTGACAGGCCTTCCCAGCGAGCGCGAACCCCCACCAACCACATGTGCCATTTTTGGCATACGTGAAGCTACCACAAGCGGCACAGGAGGGTGAGCCAGAACATTTCGCTTCGGAGAGAATCAGGCTCGTTGAAAACGCATGACTGCACGCTTCGTGGACACGCCACCGGGTTGACCCGATGAGCGTTCCAGGAGCGCCGCAGTGGTGACAGCGTCGCGCGTGGTCGAATCGATCGAGGCATTCGCTGGCGACGTAGCGCACTACCTCATGCCCACCATCCGATGGGTCGGGCACAAGGACGAGCGGTTCGAGTCGCTGTCGCGCGGCTATCCCGGTCTGATCCACGAGCGCGACCCCTCTGGCGAATCGGCTGACCTGGTCATCTTCGATCGTTCGCCGATCGACCTTCTCGAGACCCCCGATCGACTTCCGCCGAATCCGCCTACCTGTTTTGCCTTGAACCGGACGCGGTGCTTC
>CAWHXF010000025.1:0-21842 GCA_963833195.1 uncultured Gammaproteobacteria bacterium
TTTGCCGACCTCCCTGCCGTACCTCTTCGCGGGCATGAAGGTCGCCATCGCCATCGCGCTGGTCGGCGCCATCGTCGCGGAGCTGCCGACGGGGGCCGTGGCAGGGCTCGGCGCGCGGCTTCTCGCGGGTTCCTACTACGGTCAGACCATCCAGATCTGGTCGGCGCTCGTCATGGCCTCGTTGCTCGCGGCATCGCTCGTGGCGATCGTCGGGCTCGCCGGGCGTCTCGTCGAGCGGCGCATGGGGGTGACGGGTGACTGAGGCTCGAACCGCGCTCGTCGCCATCGCCTGTCTCACGATCTTGGGCGCAGGCCCGGTGCGCTGCTGATCGGTGCGCTCGGCGAATCGGGGGCGGAGGTGTCCGCGGGTTACTGGGCCGCGCTGGCCGCGGCCTGGCTGCTCGCCTGGTTCGGCAACGACCGGTTGGCATCGCTCGAGCCGCCATCCTCGGCCGGACGCCTGCTGGTCAACGTTGCCGTTCCGCTCATCTTCGGCGCCTGGCTACTGATCCTGTGGGAGTGCCTGGTGCGCGGCCTCGACGTGCCGCGCGTGCTGCTGCCGGCACCGAGTGCCATCGCCGAGCGCTTCGCGGCGTCCACCTCGATCCTGTGGGCGGACTTCGTTCAGACCTTCGTGCGCTCGGTGCTCGTCGGCTGGGCCGCGGGCTGCGCGCTCGGTTTCGCGGTCGGCGTGGCCATCGATCGCTCGCCGTTCCTGAAGCGCGGGCTGCTGCCGATCGGCAACCTGGCGTCCGCGCTGCCCATCGTCGGGCTCGCGCCCATCATGGTCATGTGGTTCGGCTTCGACTGGCACAGCAAGGTCGCCGTGGTCGTCGTGATGACCTTCTTCCCGATGCTCGTGAACACCGTCGCCGGGCTCGGCGCGTCGAGCGCCATGCAGCGGGATCTCATGCGCGGCTACGGCGCGGCCTACGCGCAGACCCTCGTGAAGCCAGGCTGCCCGAAGCCCTGCCGTTCATCTTCAACGCGCTGAAGATCAACTCGACGCTCGCGCTCATCGGCGCCATCGTGGCCGAGTTCTTCGGCACCCCCATCGTCGGCATGGGCTTTCGCATCTCGACCGAGGTGGGGCGCATGAACGTCGACATGGTGTGGGCCGAGATCGCGGTCGCGGCCCTGGCAGGCACCGCGTTCTACGGCCTGCTGGCCGGTATCGAGCGCATCGGTACCCACTGGCACCCGTCGATGCGCGGCCGCCCCGCGCATTGAAGCCTTCCTTTCGTTCCATCCCACCACAAGGAGAAAGTCCCATGGCAAACGCACTCACCCGGTCCGCCCTCGGCGTCGCCCTGGCGCTCGGCGGCACCGCCGCGCTCGCCGCCGACGAGGTCACGCTGCAGTTGAAATGGGTCACGCAGGGCCAGTTCGCGGGCTACTACGTGGCCCAGGAGCAGGGCTTCTACGACGAGATGGACCTCGACGTGACGATCAAGCCCGGCGGCCCCGACATCGCGCCGCCGCAGGTCATCGCGGGCGGCGGCGCCGACGTCATCGTCGACTGGATGCCCTCGGCGCTCGCCAGCCGCGAGAAGGGCGTGCCGCTCGTCAACATCGCGCAGCCCTTCAAGAGCTCCGGAATGATGCTGACCTGCCTGAAGGAGACGGGCATCACCAGTCCCGACGACTTCAAGGACCGAACCCTGGGCGTCTGGTTCTTCGGCAACGAGTACCCGTTCCTGTCGTGGATGAGCCAGCTCGACATCCCGACCGACGGCTCCGACGGCGGTGTCACGGTGCTGAAGCAGGGCTTCAACGTCGACCCGCTGCTGCAGAAGCAGGCCGACTGCATCTCGACGATGACCTACAACGAGTACTGGCAGATCATCGACGCGGGCATCTCCGAGGACGAGCTCGTCGTGTTCAAGTACGAGGACGAGGGCGTGTCCACGCTCGAGGACGGGCTGTACGTGCTCGAGGAGAATCTCGAGGATCCCGCTTTCGTGGACAAGATGGCGCGCTTCGTCGCCGCCTCCATGCAGGGCTGGGAGTGGGCGCGCGAGAATCCCGAGGAAGCCGCCGAGATCGTGCTCGACAACGACGCCTCGGGCGCGCAGACCGAGGAGCACCAGGTCCGCATGGTCAGCGAGATCAACAAGCTGACCGAAGGCAGCGACGGCACGCTCGACGAGGCGGCCTACCAGCGCACCGTCGACACGCTGCTGTCCGGCGGCTCGGACCCCGTGATCTCGAAGGCGCCCGAAGGGGCGTGGACGCCCGTCGTGACGGACGCGGTGTCGGCCATGTAGCGCGGTCGGGCCTTCATCGACGGGCGGGGGTACAACACCACGGAACGTGCCCCGTTCCGCGCTCATGTAGATCTCGAGCACGGCGTTCGTCTGCTCGAGCGAGGCGTAGGAGATGCGTGCTCCCTTCTCATGCCACCGTCCGGCGCTGAACTGCGCACCCATGCCGTTAAACGGTTCGTCGGAGTAGCGACGCCGGCACACTCGAAAGCAGCGCACCTACATCACGTGCCCGTACTCGATGGCCCCGAGCGTGTCCAGCACCAGTTCGCGTCCGGCGTCCGTATCGAGGCACTCCACCGGCCTTCGATCTCCCAAGGACCGGATCTGCGAGCCGAACCAGCGACGAGCGACGCTCTCGTCATCGAAGACCGCCAGCGCGTGCTCCGCGATGCGCTCGATGGCCTCGAGCCGATCGGCCGCGACGCCTCGCACAAGACCGGTACGGCGCGCGTGAACGAGTCCTGTAGAAGGGTCGCCGGGCAATCTGCCGAGGGTGGCGACGAAGCGATAGAACGTCTTCACTTTCGACACGCCATCATTTGTCATCGATCGCGAGCCGGGCGTCAGCAACCGACTCGAAAGGGCGGACCTGTTCAGCTGCCGAGCGCTCTTGTACTGCAGGTGCCGCGGATCGGAGATGGCGTAGCGTCGCAGGGAGAATGAACCGGACGAATGCCCCTTGATCACCGGCGCCGCCTCGGGAGAGTCGAGACCGATGAGCGTCGCTAGTTGTTCGGGGAAGAGCCCGAGGCGTGCGGCCACCACGACGGCGTCTTGCGCCAAGGTGTCGACCGTGCCGACAGGATCGCATCGAACCGCGTCGCCTGTAAACGAGCTGCCGGAGCGAGGCGCGTTCGACGCGGCCTCATCGCTCCCCGAACGAATCCGCCAGCGTCTTCCTGAGCGGCTTCAGCAGATAGTCGACCAGCGTCCGGTCCCCCGTGCGGATGTCCACCTGCGCAGTCATCCCGGGCTGCACCTCCAGCGTCCGCCCGGTCGTCGTCACCGCCGGCACGCTGTCGGGCCGGACCCGCACGCGATAGAAGGTCTCCTGCCCGTTCGGCGACTCCTGCTTGATGGTGTCGGCGCTCACGTAGGCCACCGTGCCGTTCACGCCGCCGTAGATCGTGTGCAGGAACTCGTTCTTCCGGTTCGCGAGCCGCGCCTCGATCCCGTCGAGCCCGCCCTCCACGACGACCCCGAACGCCAAGTCGTCGTCCCGGTCGTCGCCGAAGTCGCGCCGGCCTTCGAGGTACACGGTGGGCCGAGTGCGGGTGCGCTCGCGCGCCGCGCTCGCCCGCGCCAGCGCCACGCGGCGCTCGCCGCGCAGCAGCACGGGCGCGGTCCCCACGGCCAGCGCCTCGAGCTCCGGCAGCGGGGCGCTGACGAGGTAGCGCTCCGGCACCGGCGCGCCCACCGGGACGGGGGCCTGCGTCAAGGCCAGCAGCTCGGCGTCCGCCAGCGCGACGTCGGTCGCCAGCCGCTGCAGCGTCGCCCTCGTCTGCGCCGTGCGGGCTTCGGCCAGCGCCACGTCGGCGGCGGAGGCGAGGCCGGCATCGGCGCGGCGGCGCACCTGCTCGACGAGCTCTCGCCGCAGGGCCAGTCCGCCCGCCAGCTCGGTGTTCCTTCACGCCCGGAGCAAGTTCCGTGCGCGCATCGACGACCGCGGGGTGTCCGTCCGGAACGCGTCGCATCCTCACCGGTACCGGTGGCTTTAGCCGCGGGCGCGGCGTATCCTCGCCGGCCCGCCGAGTCAGTTCAGGCCCGCATCGCCCGTGTCCGCCCCGTCCGCCGTCGCCGCCCGTCCCGCCGTCGGGCTCGTCGTCGGCATCCTCGTGCTGTGCACGAGCGTCAGCATCATGTCCACGGACATGTACGCCCCGAGCCTGCCGGATCTCGCGCTGCACTTCGACGCGAGCCCGAACCTCGTGCAGCTCACCATCAGCCTGAACCTGCTGGCCTTCGGGCTCGCGCAACTGCTGCACGGCCCGCTGTCGGACCGCTACGGGCGGCGTCCGGTGCTGCTCGTGTCGCTCGTCGCCGTGGCCGTGCTGTGCCTCGCCTGCAGCGCGGCGCAGAGCATCGGCCAGCTCATCGCCGCGCGCGTGCTGCTCGGCATCGCGGCGGCGGCCGAGGCCGTCATCGGGCTCGCCATCCTGAAGGACCTGTACGACGAGCGCGAGCAGGTGCGCGCGCTCGCGCTGCTCGGCATGGTGATCGGCGTGGCGCCGGCGCTCGCGCCCGTCGCGGGCGGCTACCTGCACGTGCACTTCGGCTGGCAGAGCAACTTCTACGTCATCGCCGCAGGCTCGCTGCTCGCGTTCGCGGTGGCGAAGGCGGCGCTGCCGGAGTCCAGCGTGCCGGACGCGCGGGCGCTGAACCTGCGCCGCATCGGGGCGGGCTACCGGGCGCTGCTCGGCAACGCCGACTTCCTGCGGCACACGCTCATGCTCGGCTGCGCGCTCGGGCTGATCCTGGTGTTCGTCACGGGCGCGCCCTTCGTGCTCATCGACAACCACGGCGTGCCGCCCGATCGCTTCGGCTGGTACCAGGCCGCCATCGTCGTGCCCTTCTTCCTCGGCAGCCTGTTCGCCTCGCGCGCGGCCGATCGGTGGGGCGGGCCGCGGCTGTTGCGGCTCGGCACCGCGCTGATCGTCATGGGCGCCGTCGTGCTCGGCGTCGTGGTGCTCGGCCGGATGGAGACGCCGCTGACGTTCACGCTCGCCTACATGCTCATGACGCTCGGCATGGGGCCGCTGTTCGCGGCCGCGCCGAGCCTCGCGTTGCGCTCGGTGGAGGGGCAGGCCGGCAGCGCGGCGGCGCTGCTGTCGGGCATCGAGCAGACCGTGGCCGCCGCCGGAGCGGTGGCGGTGAGCCTGCTGAACGACGGCACGTCGAGGCCCGTGGCGTGGGTGACGATCGCGCTGGCGGGGGCGCTGCTGTTGCTGTACCGCTCGGTGCGGATGGGGCGCGGGTAGGGCCCGCCGTCAATCCGCCGCCACGCGCTCCAGCAGCACGATGACCGCGGCGCCGACGAGCATCAGCGCCACGGCCACCGCCGTCTCGACCGACGCGTCCGGCAGGAACCACGTGTAGCCGGTCACCACCTCCTTCACCTCGCCGTCCGCGCGCTCGATGCTGCGCGTCAGCGTCTCCTTCCAGGGCCAGATGACGACCAGCGAGCCGACGACGAAGCCGGTCATGGCGGCGAGCGTGGCGTCCGCGTAGCGCTCGAACACCCAGCCCAGCAGCCGCGCGAACGCGAGCAGCCCCACCGCGCAGCCGAGCGCGAGCGGAATCAGCACGCCGAACGACAGGCTCGAGATGGCACCCAGCACCAGCGCGTAGTTGCCCGTCAGGATCAGCACGAACGAACCCGAGAGCCCCGGCAGGATCATGCTGGTGATGGCCAGCACGCCGCAGAAGAAGACGTACAGCGGCGCATCGTTCTCCGAGCCCGGTGCCAGGAACGCGATGCCGACGGCCACGAGCGTGCCCACGGCCAGGCAGGCGAGGGCGACCGGGCTCCAGCGCCGCACGCGCTGCGCCACGTAGCCCACCGACACCACGATCAACCCGAAGAAGAAGGCCATCGTCCAGCGCTCGTAGTCGGCGAGCAGGTGCTCCACGAGCTTCGCGAGCGACAGGATGCTGAGCGCCACGCCCGCCAGCAGCACGGTGAGCCAGCGCCCGTCGATGCGTTGCCAGAAGCCTCGCAGGTCACGACGCAGCAGCTCGCCCACCGCCTTCGGCCCGAACCCGCCCAGGGCGTCGATCAGGCGGCGATAGATGCCGGCCACGAGCGCCACGGTGCCGCCGGACACGCCCGGGATGACGTTCGCCGCGCCCATGGCGACGCCCTTCAGGAACAGTCCGATGTCCGGGTTCATGACGTACGGTCGTCGATCGACTCGAGAATGGGTGCCATCCAGGGCTTCGCGGCGAGCACCTCCTCGCGCGACAGGCCGGCGAGCTCGTACGGCATGACGAGCCAGTCGTCGGTCTCGTGCACGCGGTAGTCGGGGCCGCCGGCGCCGACGCGGTCGCGGCCCGGCTTGTACCAGACGCATGCGGTGCGCACGGTGGCGGGCATGTTGCGCTTCAGTCGGTGCGCGAGCCGGGCGGTGACGGCCGCCATCGTCGAGCCCGAGCCGTAGACGTCGTCGACGATGAGCAGGCCATCGTCGTGGCCGACGGTCTCGAGCAGGTACTGCGTGCCGTGCACGCGGATCTCGCGCTCGGGGTGCTCCACCATGGCCGCGTAGTCCGGCAGGCCGCGGTAGGAGGTGCGGATGGCGATGTGGTCGGTACCGATGCCGAGCCGCTGCAGGCATTCCTGCACGTAGATGCCGACGGTGCTGCCGCCGCGCCACAGCCCGACGATGAAGCTCGGCCGGAAACCGGAGTTGGCGATGGCCACGCCGAGCCGGAAGCTGTCGTGCAGCAGCGCCGTCTCGCTCACGTGGCGCCGGGGTGCGGCGAGGGAATCTGGGGACGACGTCACGTGCGCGAGCGTACCATCGGGCTCCGTGTTCCGGAGGCGCGAGACCGTGGCCGAGAAGCTATGGCTGGACGAGCAGACCCTGCTCGAGGATTCCTGCCGCCTGGCCGCGAACGTGCACGCGTCCGGCTTCCGGCCGAGCTTCATCGTGGCGGTGTGGCGCGGCGGCGCGCCCATCGGCATCGCCGTGCAGGAGCTGCTCGCCTGGAAGGGCGTCGCCTCCGATCACATCGCCATCCGCACCGCTTCCTACCACGGCATCGACGGCCGCGCCGACGAGGTGCGCGTCTTCAACCTCTCCTACCTCGTCAAGAAGCTCTCGGCCGATGACCGGCTGCTCATCGTCGACGACGTGTTCGACACGGGCCGCAGCATCGAGGCCATCGTCGAGCGGCTGCGCGTGCTGTTGCGGCGCAACATGCCCGAGGAGGTGCGCGTGGCGGTGCCTTACTACAAGCCGGCGCGCAACCTGACCTCGCGCGTGCCCGACTACTGGCTGCACGAGACGTCCGAGTGGATCAAGTTCCCGCACTCGCTCGAAGGGCTCACGGACGAGGAAGTGCGCAGGCACCGGCCCGCGCTCGCGCGGATCCTCGACGGCGCGCGCCGCGCTTGACGTCGCTTCGGTTGGATGCGAGGCGAACACTCATCGATCGACGGCGATCACGGAACGGGCCACGCACGCCTGCGTACCGCGCACGGCGTCGGTAACATCATCCCGTCGGCCTGGCCGGCAAAGGGGTGCAGCGGACGGCACCGTCTCCATGCCGCGGCGTTTCGTCCCGCGTTTCCACCCCACCCGCTCCGCCCGACGAGAACCCGTCCGCCTTGCCCACCCGTGCCCCCGTGACCGCGCCCATCGTCGAGCTGTCGGCCTTTCGTCGCCGCAACATCGAGCGCGTCCGCCCTCGTCCCGTCACCGCCGAGCTCATCTCGCTGCGCCGCTCGCTCGGCAACGAGGCATCGGTAGAGATCGACGGGCTGGACCGGCTCGCCGAGCGCTACGACGACGCCGTGCTGACGCACCTCGCCCGGCGCGTGCGTGCGCTGCTGGACAAGGAATTCGGCCCGCTGCGCGTGCACCGCTCGCGGCGCCGTTTCGTCGCCCGGCACC
Organism: uncultured Gammaproteobacteria bacterium; assembly: GCA_963833195.1. Taxonomy (GTDB): domain Bacteria; phylum Pseudomonadota; class Gammaproteobacteria; order Granulosicoccales; family Granulosicoccaceae; genus Granulosicoccus. The sequence continues at coordinate 7,883 of CAWHXF010000025.1, forward strand.
GCAGCGCCGAAGCGCTCGTCGCGGGCCTGCTGCGCGTGCAGTACCACGCCCGCGCCATCGCGTTGCCCTCGGTGGACCGGCACGGCGAGCGCGTCGCACCCGCCGAGGTCTCGGTCACGTGGGGCGTCGGGCGCTCGGCGCCCGAGGCCGAACTCGAACGCCTGCGCCGGCGCAGGCGTCGCAAGCGGCAGAGCTGACCCGGTTCAGGCGGAGCGGGAGCGGTCCAGCCGCCGCTCCAGCGCGCGCAGCGCGAGCGACAGCACGAGCGTCACGAACAGGTAGGCGTAGGCGACCACGTTGTAGGTCTCCAGGAAGCGGAAGCTGCCCGAGGCGTACACCTTGCCGAGCTGCGTGATGTCGGCGACGCCCAGCACCGACACCAGGGAGGAATCCTTGATCATGGCGATGAAGTCGTTGCCGAGCGGCGGCAGGATGGTGCGCAGCGCCTGCGGCATGACGACGTGGCGAAAGCGCCGCCACGGCCCGAGCCCCAGCGCCTTCGCGGCCTCTACCTGCCCGGGGTCGACGCTGCGGATGCCGGCCCGGAACACCTCGGCCACGAAGGCCGAGTAGCCGATCGCCAGCGCCATGATGGCCCGCCAGATCAGCGGCACGTCGCGCGTGCGCAAGGCCTCCATGCCGAGCGGCTGCAGCACCCGGTTCGCCCCCTCGACCAGCAGCGGCGTGCCCACGAACGCGATGTAGAGCAGCAGCACCAGCATGGGCACGCCGCGCACGATCTCGATCCAGAAACGCGCCATCTGGCGCAACCACGTGCGGCGCGACAGCACCGCCACGGCCAGCAGCAGCCCCATCGTGACGGCCAGGGCGAACGCGGTGGCGGTGACGTACGCGGTCACCACGACGCCGCGCATCAGGAGCGAGGCGATGTCGGCGTAGAGCTCGTCGGCCGCGATGCGCCAGCCGAGCCAGGCGCCGATGCCGAGCGTGGCGACGAGCCACCACGGAAAATCCCGCTCGGATGCCGAAGGGGCGCTCAGCGGCCTCGGCACCTCGTCGCGACGAGCCTCACTCGCCGAGCGAGTACTCGTAGAACCACTTCCGGTTCAGCGCATCGAGCGTGCCGTCCTCGCGCATCGCGGCGATGCCCGCGTTCATCGGCTCCACGAGCTCCGAGCCCTTCGGGAAGATGAAGCCGAAGTCCTCGGCGCCCAGGGAGTCGCCCACGAGCTTGAAGGTGTCCGGGCTTGCATTGACGTAGCCCTGTCCGGCCGTGCCGTCGGTCAGCACCACGTCCACGTCGCCGGCGCGCAGCGCCTGCACGGAGGTGCCGAAGGTCTCGAACAGCCTGATACGCGGGTTGGCCTCGTCGCCGTCGAGCAGGTCGTAGGCAGCCACGTAGAACGGCGTGGTGCCGGCCTGCGCGCCGACCAGGCCGTCCTCGAGCGCCGCGAAGCCTTCGGCGTCGTCGAAGCGCTCCTCGTCCGCGCGCACGAGCATGTACATCTCCGAGCGCATGTAGGGCGCCGAGAAGTCCACCATCTCGCGCCGGTCGTCGCGGATGGTGATGCCCGTCATGCCCATGTCGAACTGGCCCTCGGACACCGCCGGGATCATGGCGTCCCAACTCGCGTTCTGGTATACCGGCTCGAAGTTCAGCCGCTCGGCGAGCTCCGCCACCGCGTCGTACTCCCAACCGATGGCCTCGCCGCCCTGCGGGTCGACGAACTGCAGCGGCGGGTAGGCGTTCTCGGTGACGACGACGACCTCGCGGCCCTCGAGATCGGGCAGGTCGGCGGCGAGCGCGACGTTCGCGGCCAGGCCGAGCCCGACCAGGGCGCCGAAGGCGTGCAAGGCACGGCGCGAGGCCGAAGTGTCGGAAGGCGAGGGCAGGTACGGCATCGGCGGCAGGCTCGGCGAAGGCTGTGACGATCCATTGTCGCCGAGCGGTTCGCGCGCCCGCAAGGGTGATCGAGAGCGGTCGGAGCACGAGCTCGTACGTCGTGCTGCGCCCGCCGCCCGCGCCGCGGCGCAGCAGGCCGAGCTCGATCGGTGGACACCTTCAGGTATCGAGCGAACCGAGCGGACGGGCTTCGAGCGAGCTGCGGTAGTCGCGCACGGCATCGGCGAGGGCGGCCGCCAGGCGATCGCGATACGCGCTGCCTTCGAGGCGCTCGGCCTCGCCGGGATTGCTCAGGCAGGTGAGCTCGATCAGGGCGCCGGGCACGAGGCTGCGCGTGAGCACGAACAGGGTGTCGCGCTTCACGCCCGCGTCGGTCGCCTCGGGGTTCTCGTGCACCACCTCGCCATAGACGCGCCGCTGCATGAGCTTCGCGAGCCTTGCGGAGCCTTCGGTGAAGGCCAGGTCCGGCGCGGACATCTGCACCAGCTCGATGCCCCCGCCCGCGGCGCGACGAATGGCGCGGCTTTCCTCGATGTTCTCGGCCGCCGCGTAGAACGACTCGACCAGCGTGACGTGCGCCTGCGGCAGGTGGTTGAAGTGCAGCGACACCACGAGATCGGCGCCGCTGTCGCGGATGCGATCGACCCGTCCCTGGCGCGACAGGCCCGCGTCCCCTTCGCGCGTCAGGCGCACATCGATGCCGTCCACCTCGGACAGGAAGCGGCGCGTGCGCTCGGCGATGTCGGCGGTGAGCTCCTTCTCCTGCAGGCCGTTCGGCGCGATCGCGCCGGGATCCGAGCCGCCATGACCCGGGTCGATCATGACGATGAAGGGCTCGTCGGCCGGATCGTTCACGGACTCGGCGACCGGCTCGGCGACCACTTGTCCGCCGGCTTGATCGCCCGTCCGGTCGCGCCCTTCTACGCCCTCCCGGACGACGAGCGCGGGCGCGGACGCTCCGACCGCGATCGCCAGCGTGAGGTCGTCGAAGTCGCCCACCGCCATTGCGTCGAAGCCGAACGGGACCGCCGCGGTGCGCGAAGCCGGACGCGCGGCCCGCACGAGCAGGGCAGGGTGCGGGTTCGCCGCGGTGGCCGAAGCGTCGGCGATCGGGGCGGCCCCCGCGGTCGGCCCGGCACTGGGCAGGCCGGGCAGCGCGAGCGTGCAACCGAGCGCGATGGCTCCGGCGGCGACGAGGAGCCGAACGCGCAGGGCGGGGCCTTCGTGGGGGGCATCGAGGGGGTCGAAGCTGGGCATGGCGGGCGGGCACGTTCGCGTCGAGGACGTGACGCACGAGGCAAATCGTGTTCCAGCTCACATTCCGCCGACATCGACCACACCGCGGAATTCCCGATCCTTGCCCCCCAGCGAATCCTTGACAGGTATATTCCGCGAGCGCAGGGCAGGGCACAGCTGTAGTGACGGGTCGCGACGATCGCGCTCCGTCCGCACGTCGAACCGTCGCCAGACGGTGGCCGTCCCGCCCCCGATCAGATATCACCCAGAGGAGAACAACGATGTCGAAAGATCCCGTCGCGCCCGGCGCGGTTCCCGCACGCCGCTCGTTCCTGAAGACCGGCGCGGCCGCCGGCGCCGCGTCCGCCGTCGGCGCAGCCGGCATCTTCGCCGCGCCCGCCGTCATCGGCCAGGAGCCGCTGACCCTCAAGATGCAGACCTCCTGGACGGAGTCGAACATCTGGCAGGACTTCGCCAAGGACTACGCCATGCGCGTCGAGGCCATGTCCGGAGGCCGGTTGAAGGTCGACGTGCTGCCGGCGGGTGCCGTGGTCGGTGCCTTCCAGGTCATCGACGCCGTCAGCGACGGTGTCATCGACATCGCGCACTCGGTGCCGGTGTACTGGTACGGCAAGGACAAGGCGGCCTCCTTGTTCGGCACCGGCCCGGTCTTCGGCGGTTCCGCAACGACCATGCTCGGCTGGTTCTACGAGGGCGGCGGCTTCGACTTCTACCAGGAGCTGGTGCAGGACAAGCTCGGGCTGAACGTCACGGGGTATCTCGGCTTCCCCATGTTCGCGCAGCCCTTCGGCTGGTTCAAGAACGAGGTCAACGGCGTCGCCGACATCGAGGGCCTGAAGTACCGCACGGTGGGCCTGGCGGCGGATCTGCTGCAGTCCATGGGCATGTCGGTCGCCCAGCTTCCGGGCGGCGAGATCGTGCCGGCCATGGAACGCGGCGTCATCGACGCGTTCGAGTTCAACAACCCGTCGTCCGACCGCGACTTCGGCGCGCAGGACGTCGCCAAGAACTACTACCTGTCGTCCTACCACCAGGCGTCCGAAGCCTTCGAGTTCATCTTCAACAACGACCTGCTCGAGGACCTCGACGACGACCTGAAGGCCATCCTGCAGTACGGCGTGGAGGCGGCCTCGACCGCCAACACGGCCAAGGCCATGCGGCGCTACTCGATGGACCTCAAGGAGCTCGCCGAGAACGAGGGTGTCACCGTGCACCGCACGTCCAAGGACATCCTGGCGGCCCAGCTCGAGGCCTGGGACAAGCTCATCCCGGAGCTCGAGAAGGACGAGTTCATGAAGCGGGTCATGGACAGCCAGCGCGAGTGGGTCGACCAGGTCGCCTACTACGAGATCATGAACGCGCCCGACCTGACGCTCGCCTACGAGCACTACTTCCCGGGTCGCTTGAAGCTCTGATCGGCGCGGGCCGGATCGCGGCCCGCACCTCGACCGCCGCCGGCGGCGCCTCGTGCGCCGCCGGTCTCGGTTCTGCCTTCCGCAAAACCACGGGGAAACTCCACCACCGATGCTCGGGTACATCCAGTTCGCGGATCGGCTGTCCGCAGCCTTCGGCAAGTCCTTCGCCTGGCTCATCGTGCTGATGACCTTCGGCATGAGCTACGAGGTACTCGTGCGCTACGTCTTCAACTCGCCCACGCCGTGGGCGCTCGACGTGTCGTTCATCATGTACGGCACGCTGTTCATGATGGGCGGCGCGTACACGCTGTCGCGCGGCGGACACGTGCGCGGCGACTTCCTGTACCGGCTGTGGAAGCCGCGCACGCAGGCGACGGTGGACTTCGTGCTGTACTGCTTCTTCTTCTTCCCCGGCGTGCTCGCGCTGATCTTCTCGGGCTGGAAGTACGCCGCGCGCAGCTGGAGCTACACCGAGGTCAGCGTCAACAGCCCGGCCGGCATCCCCATCTACCAGTTCAAGACGGTCATCGCCGTCGCGGGCGTGCTGCTGCTGGTGCAGGGCATCGCGCAGATGTTCCGCTGCGTGCTGTGCATGCGCGAGGGCTACTGGCGCGAGGCCGATGACGACGTGCAGGAGACCGAGGAGCTGCTGGCGAAACAGAAGGTGCTGCCCGCGGGCGTCGCCGCCGGCGTGCAGGCGGGCTTCGGCGGCAGCGCGCGCGACGCGGTCGCGGCCTCGAAGGCCTCCGGCGCGGAGCGCGACTCGTGAGCAACCCCGAAGTCGCCCTGATGATGCTGGGGCTGTTCATCCTGCTGGTGTTCCTCGGCTTCCCGATCGCCTTCACGCTGATGGCGATGGGCATCGGCTTCGGCTACTACGCCTACTTCGACGACCGTCGCCAGTTCCGCGCGTTCAATCGCCTTGAGGAGGACGCGGGGCTCTGGGACCAGATGTCGGCCTACGTGGACGGGCTGCTGAGCAGTCGGGTGTTCGACCTGTTCATCAACCAGACCTACACGGTGATGTCGAACGAGGTGCTCACCGCCGTGCCGCTGTTCCTGTTCATGGGCTACGTGGTGGAGCGCGCGAACATCGTCGACCGGCTGTTCTCCACGCTCGCCATCGCGACCCGCAACGTGCCGGGCTCGATGGGTGTCGCCGCGCTGATCACCTGCGGCCTGTTCGCCACCGCCACCGGCATCGTCGGCGCGGTGGTGACGCTCATGGGCCTGCTGGCGCTGCCTCAGATGCTCAAGGCGCGCTACGACACGAGCTTCGCCTCGGGAATCATCTGCGCCGGCGGCACGCTCGGCATCCTGATCCCTCCCTCGATCATGCTGATCGTGTACGCCGCGGCTTCCGGCGTGTCCATCGTCAGGCTGTACGCGGGCGCGCTGCTGCCCGGCGTCACGCTCGTGGGGCTGTACCTGATCTACATCGTCGGGCGCTCCATCATCCAGCCTTCGGTGGCCCCGAAGCCGACGAAGGAGGAGATCCCGGACGTGCCGATCGGCAAGCTCGCCTGGATGGTGCTGACCTCGTTCTTCCCGCTGGCCGTGCTGATCCTCGCGGTGCTCGGCTCCATCCTGTTCGGGCTCGCCACGCCGACCGAGGCCGCCTCCATCGGCGCGCTCGGGGGACTGCTGCTCGCACTGATCTACCGTGCGCTGTCGTTCCAGCGCCTGCGCGAGTCGGTGTACCTGACGGTGCGCACCACGGCGATGGTGTGCTGGCTGTTCGTCGGCAGCTACATCTTCAGCTCGGTGTTCAGCTACCTCGGCGGCGAGGAGCTGATCGGCGAGTTCGTCGGCGGGCTGGACCTGACGCCGCTGCAGTTCCTGCTGCTGGCGCAGCTCATCATCTTCCTGCTCGGCTGGCCGCTCGAATGGTCCGAGATCATCATCATCTTCGTGCCGATCTTCCTGCCGCTGCTCGAGATCTTCGGCATCGATCCGCTGTTCTTCGGCATCCTGGTCGCGCTGAACCTGCAGACGAGCTTCCTGACCCCGCCCATGGCCATGTCGGCCTACTACCTGAAGGGCATCGCGCCACCGCAGGTGCAGCTGGTGCAGATCTTCAAGGGCGTCATGCCGTTCCTCGCCATGGTCATCATCAGCATGGTCATCATGTACACGTTCCCCGCCATCGTGTTCCACCTCCCCGACGCCATCTACGGGGCGCGCTGACGTGGCGCCCGCGACGTCGGCCGTACAACTGCGCGACCGTCTCGCGAGCGGCGCGCTCGCGTGCGAGACGCTCGTGCAGAGCTGCCTCGAGGCGGTGGCCGCCACCGAGACCGGCGCCGAGGAACCGCTCGGTGCCTGGGCCTGGCTGGACGCGGAGCACGCGCTCGTCCGCGCGCGCGAGCTCGACGCGCTGCGCCGACGCGGGCGCGGCGTCGGTGCGCTGCACGGGTTGCCCGTAGGCGTCAAGGACGTCATCGATACCAAGGGCATACCGACCGCCAACGGCGCCGCGCTCGATGCCGGGCGCGTGCCGAACCAGGACGCCGCGCTCGTGTCGCGCCTGCTCGCGGCGGGCGCCGTGATCCTCGGCAAGACCGAGACGACGGAGCTCGCGTTCATGCACCCCGCGCGTACCAGGAACCCCGCCGCGCCCGGGTCGCACGCCGGGCGGCTCGTCGTCGGGCTCGGCCGCGGCGGTGGCCGCGGGCGCGGTGCCGCTCGCGCTCGGCACGCAGACCGGCGGCTCGGTCATCCGCCCCGCGTCGTACTGCGGCGTGGTCGGCTACAAGCCGAGCTTCGGGGCCATCCCGCGCACGGGCGTGTTGGCCCAGTCGCCCAGTCTCGACACGATCGGCACGTTCAGCTCGTGCGTGGAGGACGCGGCGCTGCTCGCCGAGGCGCTCTTCGGCTTCGACGCGGGCGATCCCGCCACGCGTCCGTCCCCGGCACCGCGCCTGCTGGACGTCGCGTTGTCCGAACCGCCCGCGACACCGGTGTTCGCCTTCGCCCGGCTGCCCTTCCACGAGCGCGCCGACGCCGACGTGCGCGGCGCCCTGACCGAGCTCGCCTCCTTTCTGGGCGACGGCGCGTTCGAGGCGCCGTTGCCGGACGCGTTCGCGCAGGGCCCCGCCGCGCAGCGCACCGTGCAGCTCGCCGAGCTCGCGAAGCACTACGCCCCGTACGCGCGCCGCGATGCATCCTCGCTGTCCGACGAGGTCCGCGCCGCGATCGAGGAGGGGCGCACGATCACGGCCGTCGACTACCTCGCCGCGCGCGACTGGGCCGGCGTGCTGAACGCCGGGCTGGATGCGCTGTTCGACCGTTGCGACGCGCTGGTCGTGCCGGCCGCCACGGGCGCCGCGCCGGAGGGCTTCGACACCACCGGCGATCCGGTCTTCAACGGCCTCTGGACGCTGTGCGGCGTACCTTGCGTGACGTTGCCTCTGCTGCAATCCGCGGACGGCCACCCCATGGGCGTGCAGCTCGTCGGCCGGCGCGGCGACGACGCACGGCTGCTGCGCACCGCCCGGTGGCTGGCGAACCTGCTCGAGAACGAGGACTGATACTCATGAACACGTTCCTGACCGCCTTCGCGTTCGTGCTGCTGTGCGGCTTCCTCTACGTGCTCGGCTCCAGCGTGCCGCGGCTCGACCTGGTCGCGGTGCTGTGCGCCACCCTGGCGCTCGCCGGCTGGGACCTCTTCTTCCATGACCGCCTGCGCATGCGCCGCGCGAAGCGAGCCCCGGCCGAGTCCGATCCGGACGCTCTGGCGCTGCGCCCCGAGCTCGAGGAGCCCGGTACCGTGCGCGACGACGGCCGGCGCGTGGAAGGTCTGGAGAAGTGAGCCGACCGACGCTCTGGATCGCGCGCCGGCTCACCGACGCCACCATAGAGCGCGCGCGCCGCGACTACGACGTGCTGATCGACGACGAGGACGGTCACAACGACGCCGACCGCATCGTCGAGATGAGCGCGCGGTGCGACGCCATCGTGCCGTGCCATTCGGAGATCTTCGACGCCGACACCGTCGCCCGCCTGGACGATCGGCTGAAGATCGTCGCCAACCACTCCGTCGGCGTCGACCACTGCGATCTCGACGCGTTGAAGGCGCGGGGCATCGTCGTCACCAACACGCCCGACGTGCTGAACGACGCCACGGCCGAGATCGCGATGCTGCTCATGCTGGGCGCGGCACGCCGCGCCCCCGAAGGCGAGCGCACGGTACGCGGTGGCGAATGGACCGACTGGAACCCCGCCTTCTTGCTCGGCCGGCAAGTGACGGGCAAGCGCCTCGGCATCCTCGGCATGGGCGGCATCGGCAAGGTCGTCGCGAAGCGCGCGCGCGGCTTCGACATGGAGGTGCACTACCACAACCGCACGCGGCTGCCCGCCGAGCAGGAGCAGGGCGCGACCTACCACGACACCCTCGAGAGCCTGTTCGGCGTGTCCGAGTACCTCTCGGTCAACTGCCCGTCCACCCCGGCGACGCGGCGCATCGTGAACCGCGAGACGCTCGCCATGTTGCCGCGCGGAGCCATCCTCGTGAACACCGCGCGCGGCGCGATCGTGGACGAGGACGCGCTGCTGGACGCCATCGAGTCCGGGCACCTCGCCGCCGCGGGGCTCGACTGCTTCGAGCGCGAGCCGGGCGGCAACCCCGCGTTCGCGCAGCACGAGAACATCTTCATGCTGCCGCACCTGGGCAGCGCGACGGTGGAGACGCGCGACGCCATGGGTGCGCGTGCGCTGGACAACCTCGATGCGTACTTCGCGGGGCGGGAGCCGCGCGATCGGTTGGTGTAGGTGAACGAGGACGTAGTCCGCTGGACCCGTCTGACCACGCCGGTCGGGCCGCTGCTCCTGGCCGCCACGACGACCGGCCTGCGGCGGATATCGTTCGAGGCTGGCCGACGTACCGTCGGTGTGGAGGACGGTTGGCACGAGGACGCCGCGGCACTGCGGGAGCCGATCGATCAGCTTCGCGCCTGGTTCGCTGGCTCCCTGCGCCGCTTCGAGCTCGCGCTCGATGTCGACGGCACACCGTTCCAGCGAGCCGTATGGGCTTCGGTCGGCGGTATCCCCTACGGCGAGACGTCGAGCTACGCCGACATCGCGCTGCTCGCCAAGAGCCCCCGGGCCAGCCGTGCCGTGGGTGCGGCCAACGGCGCCAACCCGCTACCCGTCGTCGTGCCGTGCCACCGGGTCATCGGCGCGGACGGCTCGCTGACGGGCTTCGCGGGCGGCGTCGAGACCAAGCGCTGGCTGCTTGCGCACGAGGCGCGGCATGCGGGGCCGACGGGTCGGAGGCTGCGCTTCGCGTCGGATCAACTGGCGTTGTTCTGAGAACGGGTTCTCGGAAAGCGCGTCTCCGCGGAGACGTGGGCGACGGGGGCGGCGGGCGGCCGGCGATGCGCCGGTGGTGATCGACGAGGCACAGCGGTCCCCGTCCATGGCGCTCGCCATCAAGCGGATCGTGGGCGCGGACCGTCGGCGCGGGCAGTTCCTGCTCACCGGGTCGTCGAACGTGTTCACGACGCTCGCCGTCGCGGATTCGCTGGCCGGGCGCTTGCGCACCTGCAGGCTCTTTGCGCGTGCGCCGCACGGACGCGTTCCGACGGTTGATCGATCAGCTCGCGGTGCGCACCTCGTCCGTGCTGAACGTCCCGGAGCTCGCGGGCATCGTCGGCGTGAGGCGCGCGACGCTGGACGACTACCTCGACGTGCTGACCCGCACGGCGCTGGTGGTGCGCGCCGGCGCCTGGGCGTCGGGCGAGACGAGGCGCGAGGCGGGCCGGCCGAAGCTGCACGTCGTGGACACCGGACTCGCCTGCGCGCTCCGCGGGTTGTCGGTTGCGTCGTTCGACACCGACGCGGACCCCACCGCGTTCGGCCCGCTGCTCGAGAGCTTCGCGTTCAACGAGCTGCTTCGATCCGCACCGCTCCAGGACGAGGCGTTCTCGCTGGGGCACTGGACCGGCGCGCGCGGGCGCGAGATCGACATCGTGGCGGAGAGCGGACGACGGCTCGTCTGCGTGGAGATCAAGGCGTCGAGCACGCTCTCGCGCGAGGACCTCCGGCACCTGGAGTGGTTCGCCCGCACCGGACCGGGCACGAGGAGGACGGTGACCTCGATCCTGCTGTATCTCGGCGCGGAGCCGCTGGTGCTGGGCGAGCGGAGGTTCGCGTTGCCGGTATCGGCGTTGTGAGCGCCGTGGGAGGCTCGGGAGTAGCCGCGTTTCGGAAGGAAATGTGTCCCCGACAAATTCGGCGGCGGATGACCGCCCAGCGTGCGGCGGCAAGTCCTTGTCGAAGGCTGGCCACGACGTCGAACAGCCGGATTCGCGCAGCCGCCAATTTCCCTTCCGTGCGATGCAAGCGTGTTTGATTGCAATGCAATCAGACCATATGATGCGGCCCGGCGAACGGAGCAAATCATGGCCAGCATCACGATCCGGAACCTCGACGACGGGATCAAGCGTCAGCTGAAGCTGCGCGCCGCCGACCATGGCCGGTCCATGGAGGAGGAGGTGCGCCACATCCTGCGCCAGGCCGTGGGCCAGGCACCGGCGCCCGCCAACCTCGGCGAGTCCATCCACCGGCGGTTCGCCGCCCTCGGGGGCGTCGACCTCGATCTGCCGCCGCGCGAGCCCATGCCGGACGCGCCGCGCTTCGACTAGCTCCCGATGATCGTGATCGACACGAACGTCGTCTCCGAGCTGATGCGCGTCGCGCCGAACCGGGCGGTGCTCGACTGGTTCGGTCGCCGGGATGCCGGGGAGCTCCACATCAGCGCGGTGACCGAGGCCGAGCTTCGGCGCGGGGTCGCGATCCTTCCCGGAGGACGTCGGCGCGACGCGCTCGCGGACGCCGTCGACGCGATGGTCGCGGAGGACTTCGCGCACCGCGTTCTGCCCTTCGACGGGCCCGCCGCCGTCGCCTTCGCCGCCGTTTTCGCCGAGCGCAGTGCAGCCGGACGTCCCATCGGCTTCCCCGACTGCCAGATCGCGGCCACGGCCCGCGCGCGGGGCGCGGCGGTGGCGACGCGCAACGTCGGGGACTTCGAGGGGTGCGGAATCGTCGTCGTGAACCCTTGGGACGAGGCGCACGCTGGATGACCGACCTCGACAAGCGCGGCCTGTCGAGCGCGACGTCTCACGACGTATTCGACGTTGGCGGCCGACAGTCCGGTGACCGGCTTGCCGAACCAGTCCCCGGCGGCCAGCAGCAGCTCGATGCCGGCGTGCGGGCGCTCGGGCAGCAGCTCGGGCGAGCGCGCGCGCATCCTCGCGATCAGCGTGCGCTCCAGCGTCGCGAGCCGATCGCCGTCCACGCCCTCGATGCCGTCGCTCCAGTCCAACCGCTCGAAGGCTGCGAGCAGTGCGGCGTCGTCGCCGTCGAACAGCCTCATGAACTCGGGCGCGGCGGTATCGACGCGTACCTCGAACGCGTCCTCCGAGGTATCGACGTGCAGCGTCGCTTCGTGTCGGTCGTCGTCGCGCCAGGCGCGCAGCCACGGCTCGGGCTCCGCGAGCGCGGCGGTCACGGCCCTGAGGATGATCTCGTACGCCGGCACGTCGCCGCCGGGCGGCTTGCCCACGCTGCCGTCCGTCCCCGTCACGCGCAGGATCGGCCACGCCCGGTCGTCCGCGACGGTCCAGCCGTTCGCGATGATTCGGGTGCGCACGTCGTCGGCGAGCTCGGCGCCGGCCACGAAATCGAGCGCCACGTGGCGGGGCAGCGTCGGGCCCCGTTCGGCGTCCGCGTTCGCCGTGGCCTCGAGCCAGACGCGGTGCGCCTCGAGGTCGCTGAATAGCCGCAGCCCGCACGGGCCGCCGTCCTGGCCGATCACGGCGACGAGCGGCGAGCGAGGCTTGCCGTACTCGGGAAGCACGAACAGCCGGCAGGTCGCGTCGGGCACCACGCTCCAGGGCGCGGTCGCGAACAGCTCGGCCGCGCCGTCGTGGAAGGCGGCCAACCAGAGTTCCGGGGTGCCTTCGGACCACCAAGGCGAGGCAGGCAGGCAGCTGGAGTCCGTGTTCATGGGCGCACAGGATAGGCGATCAAGGCGTCGGCAGCGCCGGGACCGCCGCCGCGGCGCCGACCTGGCGGTCGAGCGAGACGCGCGCGCCGTCCTCGCGTCTGGCGGCCGCGGCGTCGGCGTGACGGGTGCCGCGCGCCCGCGCGTACGAAGTGCCGAGACCTTGCCCGCACTCGCGCTCGACGATTTCGCGCTTGCGCACCGTCAGCGCGGTGCCGGTGGGCGACGCGGAGCGCTCCTCGCGCTCGCGCTCCGCGACGATGGCCGCGATGCGATCGTTCAGTCGCGGCGTCGTCCGTGCGCATCCTCGAGCTGCTCGAGCACCCGGCTGTAATCGACCAGCTCGACGAGCTCGAGCGTCTGGCCGTCCTCGGTGCGAACGGTCCCGTCGGTGCCCGCCTTTTCCTCGTCCGCGTCCGACGCTTCGTCGTACTCCTCGTCCTCGTAGCCGTAGTCGTCCCATTCCGAACCGGCGGTCGACCAGGTTTCCTGGATGCTCGCCAGCGCGAGCCAGGCCCGCATGTCCAGCCGCGCGGCGGCACGTCGCAGGCAACGCGCCCACTCGCCGTCGTCGCCCTTGAGACGACCCCAGGCGAGACTGCTTCGGCTGTACTGGTGGTCGAGCAGCCAGACTAGCCGGCGCGGGGCGTCCGTCTCCGCACGCCCGGCTGGATCGAAGAAGCGCGGCAGCACGCGATCCAGCAGCGCGTCCTCTTGGGCGGTCGCCGACGTCGCGGCACGGCTGCCGGTTTCACCCGATGAGTTGTCCGCGCCGGCCCCGTCGGTCTCCACCTCCGGCTCGAAATGCAGCTCGTGGCTGAGCACGATGCGATGGCCTTCGGTGACGGGCCGGATCTCGTGCAGGCAGTCGCCGTAGAAGGTGAGCGCGAGCAACGTGTCCGGTCGCATGCTCGAGGAGACGAAGCGCCGCGTCCTACCTCCGTGCTTCACGGTCAGCACGCCCCCTCTATGCGGGCAGGGCAGCACGATGACGAGGGTGCCCACCATGGCATCGTCGCGCTCGGTATCGCGGTGCGGCAGGAAGAAGCCGCCGGGGCCGTAGACGAGCAGCTTGTGCAAGCGCGCGACGAGGCGGCCGGAGGGCAGGCCGAGCTCGTCGCGGATCGAGTCGAGTGCGGGGTCGAGCGCGGCGCGCCAGGACTCGCCGTCTATGTCCACGCGTGCGGCGTCGATCTCGGTGACGTCGCGCACCGTGGGGTCCACGAGCGTGCGCTCGCCGAGGCCGAACGGTGCGGGCGCACCCGCGGCCACGAGCGCTTTCGCGCGCCTGACGGACACGGGCAGGGGAATCCGGCCCACGCCGTCGACGGCGAGGTGGAGCGAGCCGGCGGGCAGGGTGCGGCGGCAGGCGAAGTCGGTGCGTGCGGGCTTGGTCATGGGGGGCTGCCGGTCTGTCCA
>CAWHXF010000026.1:0-17047 GCA_963833195.1 uncultured Gammaproteobacteria bacterium
TGCCGAGCGGCTGCAGCACCCGGTTCGCCCCCTCGACCAGCAGCGGCGTGCCCACGAACGCGATGTAGAGCAGCAGCACCAGCGCATGGGCGCGCCGCGCACGATCTCGATCCAGAAACGCGCCATCTGGCGCAGCCACGTGCGGCGCGACAGCACCGCCACGGCCAGCAGCAGCCCCATCGTGACGGCCAGGGCGAACGCGGTGGCGGTGACGTACGCGGTCACCACGACGCCGCGCATCAGGAGCGAGGCGATGTCGGCGTAGAGCTCGTCGGCCGCGATGCGCCAGCCGAGCCAGGCGCCGATGCCGAGCGTGGCGACGAGCCACCACGGAAAATCCCGCTCGGATGCCGAAGGGGCGCTCAGCGGCCTCGGCACCTCGTCGCGACGAGCCTCACTCGCCGAGCGAGTACTCGTAGAACCACTTCCGGTTCAGCGCATCCAGCGTGCCGTCCTCGCGCATCGCGGCGATGCCCGCGTTCATCGGCTCCACGAGCTCCGAGCCCTTCGGGAAGATGAAGCCGAAGTCCTCGGCGCCCAGGGAGTCGCCCACGAGCTTGAAGGTGTCCGGGCTTGCATTGACGTAGCCCTGTCCGGCCGTGCCGTCGGTCAGCACCACGTCCACGTCGCCGGCGCGCAGCGCCTGCACGGAGGTGCCGAAGGTCTCGAACAGCCTGATACGCGGGTTGGCCTCGTCGCCGTCGAGCAGGTCGTAGGCAGCCACGTAGAACGGCGTGGTGCCGGCCTGCGCGCCGACCAGGCCGTCCTCGAGCGCCGCGAAGCCTTCGGCGTCGTCGAAACGCTCCTTCGTCCGCGCGCACGAGCATGTACATCTCCGAGCGCATGTAGGGCGCCGAGAAGTCCACCATCTCACGCCGGTCGTCGCGGATGGTGATGCCCGTCATGCCCATGTCGAACTGGCCCTCGGACACCGCCGGGATCATGGCGTCCCAACTCGCGTTCTGGTACACCGGCTCGAAGTTCAGCCGCTCGGCGAGCTCCGCCACCGCGTCGTACTCCCAACCGATGGCCTCGCCGCCCTGCGGGTCGACGAACTGCAGCGGCGGGTAGGCGTTCTCGGTGACGACGACGACCTCGCGGCCCTCGAGATCGGGCAGGTCGGCGGCGAGCGCGACGTTGGCCAGGCCGAGCCCGACCAGGGCGCCGAAGGCGTGCAAGGCACGGCGCGAGGCCGAAGTGTCGGAAGGCGAGGGCAGGTACGGCATCGGCGGCAGGCTGCCGGCGAAGGCTGTGACGATCCATTGTCGCCGAGCGGTTCGCGCGCCCGCAAGGGGTGATCGAGAGCGGTCGGAGCACGAGCTCGTACGTCGTGCTGCGCCCGCCGCCCGCGCCGCGGCGCAGCAGGCCGAGCTCGATCGGTGGACACCTTCCAGGTATCGAGCGAACCGAGCGGACGGGCTTCGAGCGAGCTGCGGTAGTCGCGCACGGCATCGGCGAGGGCGGCCGCCAGGCGATCGCGATACGCGCTGCCTTCGAGGCGCTCGGCCTCGCCGGGATTGCTCAGGCAGGTGAGCTCGATCAGGGCGCCGGGCACGAGGCTGCGCGTGAGCACGAAGAGGGTGTCGCGCTTCACGCCCGCGTCGGTCGCCTCGGGGTTCTCGTGCACCACCTCGCCATAGACGCGCCGCTGCATGAGCTTCGCGAGCCTTGCGGAGCCTTCGGTGAAGGCCAGGTCCGGCGCGGACATCTGCACAAGCTCGATGCCCGCCCGCGGCGCGACGAATGGCGCGGCTTTCCTCGATGTTCTCGGCCGCCGCGTAGAACGACTCGACCAGCGTGACGTGCGCCTGCGGCAGGTGGTTGAAGTGCAGCGACACCACGAGATCGGCGCCGCTGTCGCGGATGCGATCGACCCGTCCCTGGCGCGACAGGCCCGCGTCCCTTCGCGCGTCAGGCGCACCTCGATGCCGTCCACCTCGGACAGGAAGCGGCGCGTGCGCTCGGCGATGTCGGCGGTGAGCTCCTTCTCCTGCAGGCCGTTCGGCGCGATCGCGCCGGGATCCGAGCCGCCATGACCCGGGTCGATCATGACGATGAAGGGCTCGTCGGCCGGATCGTTCACGGACTCGGCGACCGGCTCGGCGACCACTTGTCCGCCGGCTTGATCGCCCGCCCGGTCGCGCCCTTCTACGCCCTCCCGGACGACGAGCGCGGGCGCGGACGCTCCGACCGCGATCGCCAGCGTGAGGTCGTCGAAGTCGCCCACCGCCATTGCGTCGAAGCCGAACGGGACCGCCGCGGTGCGCGAAGCCGGACGCGCGGCCCGCACCAGCAGGGCAGGGTGCGGGTTCGCCGCGGTGGCCGAAGCGTCGGCAATCGGGGCGGCCACCGCGGTCGGCCCGGCACTGGGCAGGCCGGGCAGCGCGAGCGTGCAACCGAGCGCGATGGCTCCGGCGGCGACGAGGAGCCGAACGCGCAGGGCGGGGCCTTCGTGGGGGGCATCGAGGGGGTCGAAGCTGGGCATGGCGGGCGGGCACGTTCGCGTCGAGGACGTGACGCACGAGGCAAATCATGCTCCAGCTCACATTCCGCCGACATCGACCACACCGCGGAATTCCCGATCCTTGCCCCCAGCGAATCGTTGACAGGTATATTCCGCGAGCGCAGGGCAGGGCACAGCTGTAGTGACGGGTCGCGACGATCGCGCTCCGTCCGCACGTCGAACCGTCGCCAGACGGTGGCCGTCCCGCCCCCGATCAGATATCACCCCGAGGAGAACAACGATGTCGAAAGATCCCGTCGCGCCCGGCGCGACCCGCACGCCGCTCGTTCCTAAAGACCGGCGCGGCCGCCGGCGCCGCGTCCGCCGTCGGCGCAGCCGGCATCTTCGCCGCGCCCGCCGTCATCGGCCAGGAGCCGCTGACCCTCAAGATGCAGACGTCCTGGGCGCTTCGAACATCTGGCAGGAATTCGCCAGGACTACGCCGTGCGCGTCAACGCCATGTCCGGCGGCCGGTTGAAGGTCGACGTGCTGCCGCGGGTGCCGTCGTCGGTGCATTCCAGGTTCTCGACGCGGTCAGCGACGGTGTCATCGACGTCGCGCATTCGGTGCCGGTGTACTGGTACGGCAAGGACAAGGCGGCATCGTTGTTCGGCATCGGGCCGGTCTTCGGCGGGTCCGCCACGACGATGCTCGGCTGGTTCTACGAGGGCGGCGGCGTCGACTTGTACCGGGAGCTGATGCAGGACAACTCAGGCTGAACGTCGCGGGGTATCTCGGCTTCCATGTTCGCGCAGCCCTTCGGCTGGTTCAAGGAACCGGTCAACGGCGTCGCCGACCTCGAGGGCCTGAAGTACCGCACGGTCGGTCTGGCGGCGGATCTGCTGCAGTCGATGGGCATGTCGGTCGCACAGCTTCCGGGCGGCGAGATCGTGCCGGCGATGGAACGCGGCGTGATCGACGCGTTCGAGTTCAACAATCCGTCGTCCGACCGCGATTTCGGCGCGCAGGACGTCGCGAAGAACTACTATCTGTCTCCGTACCACCAGGCGTCCGAGAGTCTTCGAGTTCCTGTTCAACCGCGACGTGATCGAGGATCTCGTCGGCGACCTGCAGGCCATCCTGCAGTACGGCGTCGAGGCGGTCTCGACCGCCAACACGGCCAAGGCCATGCGGCGCTACTCGGTCGACCTCAAGGGGCTCCCGGAACGAGGGTGTGACGGTGCACCGCACTTCCACCGACATCCTCGAGGCGCAGATCGAGGCCTGGGACCAGCTGATCCCGGTGCTGGAGGAGGACCCGTTCATGAAGCGGATCATCGACAGCCAGCGCGCGTGGGTCGAGCAGGTCACCTACTACGAGATCATGAACGCGCCCGACATGACGCTCGCGTACGACCATTACTTCCCGGGTCACTGAAGCTCTGATCGGCGCGGGCCGCATCGCGGCCTGCACCCTGACCGCCGCCGGCGGCGCCTCGTGCGCCGCCGGTCTCGGTTGCTGCCTTCCGGAAAACGACGGGGACACTCCATCACCGATGCTCGGGTACATCCAGTTCGCGGATCGGCTGTCCGCAGCCTTCGGCAAGTCCTTCGCCTGGCTCATCGTGCTGATGACCTTCGGCATGAGCTACGAGGTGCTCGTGCGCTACGTGTTCAACTCCCCGACGCCGTGGGCGCTCGACGTCTCGTTCATCATGTACGGCACGCTGTTCATGATGGGCGGCGGCGTACACGCTGTCGCGCGGCGGCCACGTGCGCGGCGACTTCCTGTACCGGCTGTGGAAGCCGCGCACGCAGGCGACGGTGGACTTCGTGCTGTACTGCTTCTTCTTCTTCCCGCGCGCGTGCTGCGCTGATCTTCTCGGGCTGGAAGTACGCGCCGCGCTGGAGCTACACCGAGGTCAGCGTACAGCCCGGCGCGACATCCCCATCTACCAGTTCAAGACGGTCATCGCCGTCGCGGGCGTGCTGCTGCTGGTGCAGGGCATCGCGCAGATGTGCCGCTGCGTGCTGTGCATGCGCGAGGGCTACTGGCGCGAGGCCGATGACGACGTGCAGGAGACCGAGGAGCTGCTCGCGAAGCAGAAGGTGCTGCCCGCGGGCGTCGCCGCCGGCGTGCAGGCGGGCTTCGGCGGCAGCGCGCGCGACGCGGTCGCGGCCTCGAAGGCCTCCGGCGCGGAGCGCGACTCGTGAGCAACCCCGAAGTCGCCCTGATGATGCTGGGGCTGTTCATCCTGCTGGTGTTCCTCGGCTTCCCGATCGCCTTCACGCTGATGGCGATGGGCATCGGCTTCGGCTACTACGCCTACTTCGACGACCGTCGCCAGTTCCGCGCGTTCAATCGCCTTGAGGAGGACGCGGGGCTCTGGGACCAGATGTCGGCCTACGTGGACGGGCTGCTGAGCAGTCGGGTGTTCGACCTGTTCATCAACCAGACCTACACGGTGATGTCGAACGAGGTGCTCACCGCCGTGCCGCTGTTCCTGTTCATGGGCTACGTGGTAGAGCGCGCGAACATCGTCGACCGGCTGTTCTCCACGCTCGCCATCGCGACCCGCAACGTGCCGGGCTCGATGGGCGTCGCCGCGCTGATCACCTGCGGCCTGTTCGCCACCGCCACCGGCATCGTCGGCGCGGTGGTGACGCTCATGGGCCTGCTGGCGCTGCCTCAGATGCTCAAGGCGCGCTACGACACGAGCTTCGCCTCGGGAATCATCTGCGCCGGCGGCACGCTCGGCATCCTGATCCCGCCCTCGATCATGCTGATCGTGTACGCCGCGGCTTCCGGCGTGTCCATCGTCAGGCTGTACGCGGGCGCGCTGCTGCCCGGCGTCACGCTCGTGGGGCTGTACCTGATCTACATCGTCGGGCGCTCCATCATCCAGCCTTCGGTGGCCCCGAAGCCGACGAAGGAGGAGATCCCGGACGTGCCGATCGGCAAGCTCGCCTGGATGGTGCTGACCTCGTTCTTCCCGCTGGCCGTGCTGATTCTCGCGGTGCTCGGCTCCATCCTGTTCGGGCTCGCCACGCCGACCGAGGCCGCCTCCATCGGCGCGCTCGGGGGACTGCTGCTCGCACTGATCTACCGTGCGCTGTCGTTCCAGCGCCTGCGCGAGTCGGTGTACCTGACGGTGCGCACCACGGCGATGGTGTGCTGGCTGTTCGTCGGCAGCTACATCTTCAGCTCCGTGTTCAGCTACCTCGGCGGCGAGGAGCTGATCGGCGAGTTCGTCGGCGGGCTGGACCTGACGCCGCTGCAGTTCCTGCTGCTGGCGCAGCTCATCATCTTCCTGCTCGGCTGGCCGCTCGAATGGTCCGAGATCATCATCATCTTCGTGCCGATCTTCCTGCCGCTGCTCGAGATCTTCGGCATCGATCCGCTGTTCTTCGGCATCCTGGTCGCGCTGAACCTGCAGACGAGCTTCCTGACCCCGCCCATGGCCATGTCGGCCTACTACCTGAAGGGCATCGCGCCACCGCAGGTGCAGCTGGTGCAGATCTTCAAGGGCGTCATGCCGTTCCTCGCCATGGTCATCATCAGCATGGTCATCATGTACACGTTCCCCGCCATCGTGTTCCACCTCCCCGACGCCATCTACGGGGCGCGCTGACGTGGCGCCCGCGACGTCGGCCGTACAACTGCGCGACCGTCTCGCGAGCGGCGCGCTCGCGTGCGAGACGCTCGTGCAGAGCTGCCTCGAGGCGGTGGCCGCCACCGAGACCGGCGCCGAGGAACCGCTCGGTGCCTGGGCCTGGCTGGACGCGGAGCACGCGCTCGTCCGCGCGCGCGAGCTCGACGCGCTGCGCCGACGCGGGCGCGGCGTCGGTGCGCTGCACGGGTTGCCCGTAGGCGTCAAGGACGTCATCGATACCAAGGGCATACCGACCGCCAACGGCGCCGCGCTCGATGCCGGGCGCGTGCCGAACCAGGACGCCGCGCTCGTGTCGCGCCTGCTCGCGGCGGGCGCCGTGATGCTCGGCAAGACCGAGACGACCGAGCTCGCCTTCCTGCACCCCGCGCGTACCAGGAACCCCGCGGCCCCGGGTCGCACGCCGGGCGGCTCGTCGTCGGGCTCGGCTGCGGCGGTGGCCGCGGGCGCGGTGCCGCTCGCGCTCGGCACGCAGACCGGCGGCTCGGTCATCCGCCCCGCGTCGTACTGCGGCGTGGTCGGCTACAAGCCGAGCTTCGGGGCCATCCCGCGCACGGGCGTGTTGGCCCAGTCGCCCAGTCTCGACACGATCGGCACGTTCAGCTCGTGCGTGGAGGACGCGGCGCTGCTCGCCGAGGCGCTCTTCGGCTTCGACGCGGGCGATCCCGCCACGCGTCCGTCCCCGGCACCGCGCCTGCTGGACGTCGCGTTGTCCGAACCGCCCGCGACACCGGTGTTCGCCTTCGCCCGGCTGCCCTTCCACGAGCGCGCCGACGCCGACGTGCGCGGCGCCCTGACCGAGCTCGCCTCCTTTCTGGGCGACGGCGCGTTCGAGGCGCCGTTGCCGGACGCGTTCGCGCAGGGCCCCGCCGCGCAGCGCACCGTGCAGCTCGCCGAGCTCGCGAAGCACTACGCCCCGTACGCGCGCCGCGATGCATCCTCGCTGTCCGACGAGGTCCGCGCCGCGATCGAGGAGGGGCGCACGATCACGGCCGTCGACTACCTCGCCGCGCGCGACTGGGCCGGCGTGCTGAACGCCGGGCTGGATGCGCTGTTCGACCGCTGCGACGCGCTGGTCGTGCCGGCCGCCACGGGCGCCGCGCCGGAGGGCTTCGACACCACCGGCGATCCGGTCTTCAACGGCCTCTGGACGCTGTGCGGCGTACCTTGCGTGACGTTGCCTCTGCTGCAATCCGCGGACGGCCACCCCATGGGCGTGCAGCTCGTCGGCCGGCGCGGCGACGACGCACGGCTGCTGCGCACCGCCCGGTGGCTGGCGAACCTGCTCGAGAACGAGGACTGATACTCATGAACACGTTCCTGACCGCCTTCGCGTTCGTGCTGCTGTGCGGCTTCCTCTACGTGCTCGGCTCCAGCGTGCCGCGGCTCGACCTGGTCGCGGTGCTGTGCGCCACCCTGGCGCTCGCCGGCTGGGACCTCTTCTTCCATGACCGCGTGCGCATGCGCCGCGCGAAGCGAGCCCCGGCCGAGTCCGATCCGGACGCTCTGGCGCTGCGCCCCGAGCTCGAGGAGCCCGGTACCGTGCGCGACGACGGCCGGCGCGTGGAAGGTCTGGAGAAGTGAGCCGACCGACGCTCTGGATCGCGCGCCGGCTCACCGACGCCACCATAGAGCGCGCGCGCCGCGACTACGACGTGCTGATCGACGACGAGGACGGTCACAACGACGCCGACCGCATCGTCGAGATGAGCGCGCGGTGCGACGCCATCGTGCCGTGCCATTCGGAGATCTTCGACGCCGACACCGTCGCCCGCCTGGACGATCGGCTGAAGATCGTCGCCAACCACTCCGTCGGCGTCGACCACTGCGATCTCGACGCGTTGAAGGCGCGGGGCATCGTCGTCACCAACACGCCCGACGTGCTGAACGACGCCACGGCCGAGATCGCGATGCTGCTCATGCTGGGCGCGGCACGCCGCGCCCCCGAAGGCGAGCGCACGGTACGCGGTGGCGAATGGACCGACTGGAACCCCGCCTTCTTGCTCGGCCGGCAAGTGACGGGCAAGCGCCTCGGCATCCTCGGCATGGGCGGCATCGGCAAGGTCGTCGCGAAGCGCGCGCGCGGCTTCGACATGGAGGTGCACTACCACAACCGCACGCGGCTGCCCGCCGAGCAGGAGCAGGGCGCGACCTACCACGACACCCTCGAGAGCCTGTTCGGCGTGTCCGAGTACCTCTCGGTCAACTGCCCGTCCACCCCGGCGACGCGGCGCATCGTGAACCGCGAGACGCTCGCCATGTTGCCGCGCGGAGCCATCCTCGTGAACACCGCGCGCGGCGCGATCGTGGACGAGGACGCGCTGCTGGACGCCATCGAGTCCGGGCACCTCGCCGCCGCGGGGCTCGACTGCTTCGAGCGCGAGCCGGGCGGCAACCCCGCGTTCGCGCAGCACGAGAACATCTTCATGCTGCCGCACCTGGGCAGCGCGACGGTGGAGACGCGCGACGCCATGGGTGCGCGTGCGCTGGACAACCTCGATGCGTACTTCGCGGGGCGGGAGCCGCGCGATCGGTTGGTGTAGGTGAACGAGGACGTGGTCCGCTGGACCCGTCTGACCACGCCGGTCGGGCCGCTGCTCCTGGCCGCCACGACGACCGGCCTGCGGCGGATATCGTTCGAGGCTGGCCGACGTACCGTCGGTGTGGAGGACGGTTGGCACGAGGACGCCGCGGCACTGCGGGAGCCGATCGATCAGCTTCGCGCCTGGTTCGCTGGCTCCCTGCGCCGCTTCGAGCTCGCGCTCGATGTCGACGGCACACCGTTCCAGCGAGCCGTATGGGCTTCGGTCGGCGGTATCCCCTACGGCGAGACGTCGAGCTACGCCGACATCGCGCTGCTCGCCAAGAGCCCCCGGGCCAGCCGTGCCGTGGGTGCGGCCAACGGCGCCAACCCGCTACCCGTCGTCGTGCCGTGCCACCGGGTCATCGGCGCGGACGGCTCGCTGACGGGCTTCGCGGGCGGCGTCGAGACCAAGCGCTGGCTGCTTGCGCACGAGGCGCGGCATGCGGGGCCGACGGGTCGGAGGCTGCGCTTCGCGTCGGATCAACTGGCGTTGTTCTGAGAACGGGTTCTCGGAAAGCGCGTCTCCGCGGAGACGTGGGCGACGGGGGGCGGCGGCCGGCGATGCGCCGGTGGTGATCGACGAGGCACAGCGGTCCCCGTCCATGGCGCTCGCCATCAAGCGGATCGTGGGCGCGGACCGTCGGCGCGGGCAGTTCCTGCTCACCGGGTCGTCGAACGTGTTCACGACGCTCGCCGTCGCGGATTCGCTGGCCGGGCGCTTGCGCACCTGCAGGCTCTTTGCGCGTGCGCCGCACGGACGCGTTCCGACGGTTGATCGATCAGCTCGCGGTGCGCACCTCGTCCGTGCTGAACGTCCCGGAGCTCGCGGGCATCGTCGGCGTGAGGCGCGCGACGCTGGACGACTACCTCGACGTGCTGACCCGCACGGCGCTGGTGGTGCGCGCCGGCGCCTGGGCGTCGGGCGAGACGAGGCGCGAGGCGGGCCGGCCGAAGCTGCACGTCGTGGACACCGGACTCGCCTGCGCGCTCCGCGGGTTGTCGGTCGCGTCGTTCGACACCGACGCGGACCCCACCGCGTTCGGCCCGCTGCTCGAGAGCTTCGCGTTCAACGAGCTGCTTCGATCCGCACCGCTCCAGGACGAGGCGTTCTCGCTGGGGCACTGGACCGGCGCGCGCGGGCGCGAGATCGACATCGTGGCGGAGAGCGGACGACGGCTCGTCTGCGTGGAGATCAAGGCGTCGAGCACGCTCTCGCGCGAGGACCTCCGGCACCTGGAGTGGTTCGCCCGCACCGGACCGGGCACGAGGAGGACGGTGACCTCGATCCTGCTGTATCTCGGCGCGGAGCCGCTGGTGCTGGGCGAGCGGAGGTTCGCGTTGCCGGTATCGGCGTTGTGGGCGCCGTGGGAGGCTCGGGAGTAGCCGCGTTTCGGAAGGAAATGTGTCCCCGACAAATTCGGCGGCGGATGACCGCCCAGCGTGCGGCGGCAAGTCCTTGTCGAAGGCTGGCCACGACGTCGAACAGCCGGATTCGCGCAGCCGCCAATTTCCCTTCCGTGCGATGCAAGCGTGTTTGATTGCAATGCAATCAGGCCATATGATGCGGCCCGGCGAACGGAGCAAATCATGGCCAGCATCACGATCCGGAACCTCGACGACGGGATCAAGCGTCAGCTGAAGCTGCGCGCCGCCGACCATGGCCGGTCCATGGAGGAGGAGGTGCGCCACATCCTGCGCCAGGCCGTGGGCCAGGCACCGGCGCCCGCCAACCTCGGCGAGTCCATCCACCGGCGGTTCGCCGCCCTCGGGGGCGTCGACCTCGATCTGCCGCCGCGCGAGCCCATGCCGGACGCGCCGCGCTTCGACTAGCTCCCGATGATCGTGATCGACACGAACGTCGTCTCCGAGCTGATGCGCGTCGTGCCGAACCGGGCGGTGCTCGACTGGTTCGGTCGCCGGGATGCCGGGGAGCTCCACATCAGCGCGGTGACCGAGGCCGAGCTTCGGCGCGGGGTCGCGATCCTTCCCGGAGGACGTCGGCGCGACGCGCTCGCGGACGCCGTCGACGCGATGGTCGCGGAGGACTTCGCGCACCGCGTTCTGCCCTTCGACGGGCCCGCCGCCGTCGCCTTCGCCGCCGTTTTCGCCGAGCGCAGTGCAGCCGGACGTCCCATCGGCTTCCCCGACTGCCAGATCGCGGCCACGGCCCGCGCGCGGGGCGCGGCGGTGGCGACGCGCAACGTCGGGGACTTCGAGGGGTGCGGAATCGTCGTCGTGAACCCTTGGGACGAGGCGCACGCTGCATGACCGACCTCGACAAGCGCGGCCTGTCGAGCGCGACGTCTGCACGAAGTTCGTCACGCCGGCCCTGCGCGACGCCGGCTGGCACCGTGCTGCTTGTCCGGACCGGGTCGTCACGCCGCGTGTTCGCCGGGCAGGGGATTGCGGTCACGGCCCCTGCCGACCCTCAGCGATTCTTCTTCCGCGACTTCCGCGCCGCCTTGCGGTTCGCCTTCCGCTTCTTGCGTTGCGCCGGGCTCGGTCGCGCGCGCTCGCCTTCCGGCTCGTCCAGGTACCGATCGCCGGCCGGAGGTTGCATCATGGATGCGATCTTTTCCCGTCGCCACTGCCGCAGATAACCTTCGCGTCCCTCGTCGGTGTCCATGTCGTAGCCCGCCGCCTGGCCGTCCATGTACTGGCGCTTCTCGACATCGAACGAGTCCGTCACGGCGAGCGCTTCTGCAAGACGTTCGGCCGTGTCGTCGACGGCCAGCAGCTCCAGGCAGGCATCGCCGTGTGCGAGCGCGTGCCGTTCCATCATCCAGCGCAAGGTAGCCCCGAGCTGGTCGAGCGCGGTCCGCGCCTCGTGGGGTCGCACGGCCACGTGTCGAGGTACCAGCTCCATCACGACGTATTCGACGTTGGCGGCCGACAGTCCGGTGACCGGCTTGCCGAACCAGTCCCCGGCGGCCAGCAGCAGCTCGATGCCGGCGTGCGGGCGCTCGGGCAGCAGCTCGGGCGAGCGCGCGCGCATCCTCGCGATCAGCGTGCGCTCCAGCGTCGCGAGCCGATCGCCGTCCACGCCCTCGATGTCGTCGCTCCAGTCCAACCGCTCGAAGGCGGCGAGCAGTGCGGCGTCGTCGCCGTCGAACAGCCTCATGAACTCGGGCGCGGCGGTATCGACGCGTACCTCGAACGCGTCCTCCGAGGTATCGACGTGCAGCGTCGCTTCGTGTCGGTCGTCGTCGCGCCAGGCGCGCAGCCACGGCTCGGGCTCCGCGAGCGCGGCGGTCACGGCCCTGAGGATGATCTCGTACGCCGGCACGTCGCCGCCGGGCGGCTTGCCCACGCTGCCGTCCGTCCCCGTCACGCGCAGGATCGGCCACGCCCGGTCGTCCGCGACGGTCCAGCCGTTCGCGATGATTCGGGTGCGCACGTCGTCGGCGAGCTCGGCGCCGGCCACGAAATCGAGCGCCACGTGGCGGGGCAGCGTCGGGCCCCGTTCGGCGTCCGCGTTCGCCGTGGCCTCGAGCCAGACGCGGTGCGCCTCGAGGTCGCTGAATAGCCGCAGCCCGCACGGGCCGCCGTCCTGGCCGATCACGGCGACGAGCGGCGAGCGAGGCTTGCCGTACTCGGGAAGCACGAACAGCCGGCAGGTCGCGTCGGGCACCACGCTCCAGGGCGCGGTCGCGAACAGCTCGGCGGCGCGGCGGCCGTCGTGTTGGGGCACAGGGCGGCCAACGCCGGGACCGCCGCCGCGGCGCCGACCTGGCGGTCGAGCGAGACGCGCGCGCCGTCCTCGCGTCTGGCGGCCGCGGCGTCGGCGTGACGGGTGCCGCGCGCCCGCGCGTACGAAGTGCCGAGACCTTGCCCGCACTCGCGCTCGACGATTTCGCGCTTGCGCACCGTCAGCGCGGTGCCGGTGGGCGACGCGGAGCGCTCCTCGCGCTCGCGCTCCGCGACGATGGCCGCGATGCGATCGTTCACCTCCCGCGCGAAGCCCTGGCGGTAGTCGTACGCGGCGCTGCGTCCGGGTGGGAAGCCGCCGGCACGGCGGCGGGCCTTCAACGCACGCTCGACGGCATCCACCAGGTAGTCGACGGTGAGCGTCGCCACGTGAACGTCGATCTCGTAGCCGCGGAACTCGGGCGTCGCGTCGTAGTTGAGCACGAACAGCACGTCGTGCAGCCGGCCCACCGCCATCGCGAGATCCTGCACGTGCATCGGCACGCGCTTGGCGCCCCAGGCCGTGCGGACGGTGAAGTCGCTCGTCTCGAGGTCGGCTTCGGTGATGCCGAAGCGCGCCATCAGCGACTGGCACCGACGCAGCGCGATCTCGGCCTCGTGCGGCGAGGCTTCGGTCTGCTGGGCCATCGCGTAGAGCTTGCGGATGCGATCGAGCAGGCGCTCGCGGGAATCGGGGTCGGCATCGTCCTTCGGGGAGGCGGCATCGGACCGGGCGTCGCCCGCGTTCGCGCCGCTCGAGGGCGAAGGGGCCTCTCGCGCGGCGTCCCCCGGAACGGCACCCGGAGTCGTGGCGTCCGCCGACGATTCGTTCAGCGGCTGGCCGAGCAAGGCGCCCACCTCCCGGAACACCGGAATCGCCCACGCGGTCACGCCCTGATGCCTGAGTGCCTCGCCGCGAAGCCCGGCGAGCGCCGCCACCCGGTCCTTCTCGATGGGCAGCATGCCGGCGGCGAACATGCAGCCGCTCGGCATGGGCAGCACTTCGGCGAGCAGGTGATCGCCGGGCGAGAGCGCTTCGCTGGCGGCGAACTCGTGCACGGTGCGGACGTCCGCGCTGCCAACGCGGCGGACGTCGATCGAGCGACCCGGGATCACCGCCACGATCTCCAGCAGCTCGGGCTCGGCGTCGGCCAACGCTCGCAGATAGGCCCGTCCGGCCGGGCGCAGCCGGCGGCCGCGGGCGGCTAGGAAGTCCTCCAACGGTGCGCCTGAACCGTCCGGCCAAGGCAGCCGCACGGCGCGCTCGTACGCGAGCCCGCGCAGCATGCCCACGACGGGCGCGAGCGAGAACAGGGACATGAGCTCGGACTCGCGCCAGCCTAGCGCCGTCGCCGCCGGCATCACGAGCGGCTCGAGCGCAGCGTGATAGCTCTCCGGGCCGTCTCGGTGATGGTCCAGCCATGCGGCCAGCGCCTGTCTGGCGTGGGTGACTTCTCGGAGCTGCTTGCGCGGGGATATGGGAGCCTCGGTTCGTGGAAGGTGCGTCGGCGGGCTAGCGGACCGCACGCGGGTCCGCTACCGAGCGCGGCCCCGATCCTGCTCGTCCAGCCGTGCCAGCGCCCCGCGCACGGTATCCGCCTCGCGTCGCGCATCGTCGAACAGCGTCGCGGGCTTGCTCACCACGAGCGTGTACGGGCGGCCCCGCTCGTCCGTGCGCATCTGGAGCGGCAGCTCGGCCGTGCGCACGCGGTGCTCCACGTGCCGTCGCTGTTCCTGCACCGCTGGGATCTCGAGCGTGCGCGCGTCCTTCGACTTCATGAACTTCTTCAACGCACGGCAGTTCGTGCAGTCGCAGCCGCGTGGAGGTTGCAGTGACCAGTCACCATCGGCGCGTTCGACCTCCTTCAGCGTCGCCTCCAGTTTTGCCCGCACGCGCCCGCGCAGCTCGCGTGCCCGCGCCTCGCCGAGCGGTGCATCGTCGCGCGCCGCGAGGTGTTCGGACAACGCGATCCCGACCTCGGGGAGCGCCCGCTGGATGTCGTCGAGCAACGCGGCGGCCACCGCATCGGTCGCGTCCGGATCGTCCAGCGCGGTCGTCGCGTCGAGCAGCGCACGCCAGCGCGCCGTCTCCGGTGCGCTCGACGCCCGGCGTCGGGACGGGAGATCGCTGCGGTGCCCGACGGCGTTCGCTCCGAGCGTCGCGGACGACAAGCGGCCGAGCAGGGTCGCGAGGGCCGTCCCCCAGGCCGGTCCGGCGTTCGCCTTGCGCACGTCGTCGCAGAGCGCGGGCATCGATGGCAGCCATTCGAGCGCGTCTCGTGCACCGGATGAATAGTGACCCTGCGCCCGTCGTGCGTTCGGGGCGTCGAGCGCGGGATCGAACCACAGGTCGACGAGGCGGCACGCGGTGTCCGCACCGTGCATCGCGCCGAGTCGCACCAGCGCGGGCAGGTGCGCGCGCTGCAGGGCGGTGACATCGAACCCGCCGAGAAGGCGCACCGTCGCCTCGGAATCGTTCCACCGCGCGGCCAGTGCGAGCGCCAGGTCCAGCGCTTCCGGATCCCGCGAGGCCGCGCGCCGCGACCAGAGCCCGTCGAGCGTGGCGAAGGCCGCGAGCGAATCGCCCGGCGCGTCCCCGCACTCGTGCAGAAGCTCGTGCAGCAGCGTGCGCCTTCCTGCGTCGAGCAGGTTGCGCCAGTGCTCGCGCGCCGGCCACAGCACGACGGCGGCGCGGTGGTAGCGGCGCTCCAGCGTGTCGCCGTAATTGCCCATCCAGCCCTCGTGCTCCATCTCGTCGGGCTCGGGCATGGGGCCTTCGAGACAGAGCTCGTCTTGCCCGAAGCGCATGGGCGCCCAGTCGCGGCGTCGTCCGTGCGCATCCTCGAGCTGCTCGAGCACCCGGCTGTAATCGACCAGCTCGACGAGCTCGAGCGTCTGGCCGTCCTCGGTGCGAACGGTCCCGTCGGTGCCCGCCTTTTCCTCGTCCGCGTCCGACGCTTCGTCGTACTCCTCGTCCTCGTAGCCGTAGTCGTCCCATTCCGAACCGGCGGTCGACCAGGTTTCCTGGATGCTCGCCAGCGCGAGCCAGGCGCGCATGTCCAGCCGCGCGGCGGCACGTCGCAGGCAATGCGCCCACTCGCCGTCGTCGCCCTTGAGACGGTTCCAACCGAGGCTGCTCCGGCTGTACTGATGGTCGAGCAGCCAGACGAGCCGCCGCGGCGCGTCCGCGTCCGCGCGCCGGGCCGGGTCGAAGAAGTGCGGCAGCACGCGATCGAGCAGCGCGTCCTCTCGTGCGGTCTCCGACGTCGCGGCGCGCGTGACGGTCTCACCCGGTGAGCTGCCTTCTTCGGACGCATCGGTCTCCACCTCCGGCTCGAAATGCAGCTCGTGGCTGAGCACGATGCGGTGACCTTCGGTGACGGGCCGGATCTCGTGCAGGCAGTCGCCGTAGAAGGTGAGCGCGAGCAACGTGTCCGGTCGCATGCTCGAGGAGACGAAGCGCCGCGTCTCACCTCCGTGCTTCACGGTCAGCACGCCCCCTCTATGCGGGCAGGGCAGCACGATGACGAGGGTGCCCACCATGGCATCGTCGCGCTCGGTATCGCGGTGCGGCAGGAAGAAGCCGCCGGGGCCGTAGACGAGCAGCTTGTGCAACCGCGCGACGAGGCGGCCGGAGGGCAGGCCGAGCTCGTCGCGGATCGAGTCGAGTGCGGGGTCGAGCGCGGCGCGCCAGGACTCGCCGTCGATGTCCACGCGTGCGGCGTCGATCTCGGTGACGTCGCGCACCGTGGGGTCCACGAGCGTGCGCTCGCCGAGGCCGAACGGTGCGGGCGCACCCGCGGCCACGAGCGCTTTCGCGCGCCTGACGGACACGGGCAGGGGAATCCGGCCCACGCCGTCGACGGCGAGGTGGAGCGAGCCGGCGGGCAGGGTGCGGCGGCAGGCGAAGTCGGTGCGTGCGGGCTTGGTCATGGGGAGGCTGCCGGTCGGTCCAGCGCGCCATTGTCGCCGCCCTTCGAGCCGAGCTTCGCTCGGCAGGCGCGGACGGTGGCGCTTTCGTCATCGATGCGGACGTCGCCTTGGGGCCGATGCTGGCGGCTCCGAACGAGGCGCGGCTCGGTCGGCTTGGCTACCGGGACGTCTCCGCGGAGACGCCGGTGAGCGCAACCGGGCTCGCGTCCAGCCGGGCAGCTCGGTGCGCGGATCCTGTACTCGGTGTAGCGCAAGGAGTCGCGGTAGCGCTTCCTCCGAACAGGCGATGGCAGTTATTGCCATTGGCTGCTAGGCTTCCTCGCCAGCCGATCGAGGGGCGAGAAATGGCCAGCATGAACATCTCCCTGCCCGAGCAGATGCGGGAATGGGTACAGGCGCAGATCGAAGCGGGAAAGTACGCGAGTAGCAGCGACTACGTTCGCGATCTGATCCGGCAGGACCAGGAACGTCGCGACAAGATCGCGGCGCTGCAGCGGGCCATAGAAGAAGGAATGCAGAGCGGTGACGCGGAGGAATTCGACTTCGCGCAATTCAAGCAGGCGATGCAGCAGCGATCGCGATAGTGGGGATCTACCGGCTCAGCCAGGATGCCGCTCGATCGACTCGCTCGGTGTCGTCAGCGATTCGCGGCGATGGCACGATGGGACGGCGCGCGGAAACGTTTCCGCGGAGACGTGGCCGGGGCGAAGGCGTCAATGTGGAATGGGA
>CAWHXF010000027.1:0-2705000 GCA_963833195.1 uncultured Gammaproteobacteria bacterium
AGCCCGTGCCGCGCCAGCTCCAGCGCCGTGTCGTGCAACACGCCGATCGCGATCCCCGAACGCGCGGCGACGTCGATGAGCGACTCGCGTCCGTTGCCGCGGTTCAGCAGCCACAGCATCGCCATCTGCGCGTCCCCCGGGCTCGCCTTCGCGCCGAGCGCGCCATAGAGCCCGCGCCGACCGAGCTGCGGCTCGCCGTACGGGGCGCGGCTCTGCCAGACGAGGTCCACGTCGATCGCCCGACCGATCGCGCGCAGCAGCTCGAGCGACTCGACAAGCCCCGCGGCAGTGACGAAATCGAGGTCGTCGTCGCTCGTGTGGTACTGGGCGAACGTGCCGTGCACGCCGCGCGTGAGTCGCCCGACGGGCCAGTCGTAGCCGGGGCTGCAGTACTGGCGCTCGTCGTAGCCGTACGGGCCGAACGGGATCGTGCGGTGGCCGCTGCCTTTCGCGCCCGGCCCGTGCCGCTCGGTCAGGACCGTGCGCAACACGCGGTCGATCCAGGCGTCGCCGTCCGGCGTCGTCTTGTAGGTGTAGTCCGCGGTGTCGCCCAGACCGGTCACGACCAGGCCCCCCGCCACGTCGGGCGGTGCGTCGCCGAGCGAGGCCAGGAACGCGATCGCGCCGATCGTGCCGGGCACGAAGACGAAGCGCCAGGTGAAGGGCGAGGGCGGGTCGCCGCGCCGGTGCGCCGCCAGGCGTTCGGCCGCGAGCGTCGCGGCCAGCACCATGCCCGACAGGTTGTCGTTCGCGAGGCTGGGGTGGCACACATGCGTGGAGACGAGGATCTCGCGCGGGCCGGCGCCCGGGATGACGACTTCGGCCCAGTCCAGTTGCCCGGGCACGCGCTCGGCGTCCACCACGACGCGGAACGGGCCCTCGCCGAGGTCCTGCAGCGCCTCGTGCGTCAGGCAGAACCCCCAGCCCGGCCCGTAGTAGTTCGTCCGGTAGGGGATCGAGCCCGGCCGGTCGGGCAGGGAGTGCAGGTGCGGCTCCAGCTCGGCCCGCGTGAGCGTCGCGTCCACGCCTTCGCTGAAGTTCACGACGTGCAGGTTGTGCGCGTCGGCGTCCACCAGCACGCGACCGTCGGGGTCCTCGATCCGACCGCCCCGGAAGTGCCACTCGTCGGGCACCGTCCAGTCCAGCACCGGGGTGCCCGTCGGTACCGAGTGCCGGGTGAGCGGAACGATGCGCTCCAGCACGTCGAGCGAGGCGCGTACTCCGGGGCCCGCGATGCTGCGCGGCAGCGGGTAGAGCTCGCGCACGAGATCGTGCAGTCGCTCGCCGTCGACGGCGCGCGAACTGGCGGGCGGGGCGGGGGCCATGCGGGGTGCGGGATCCATCGGGGCGGTCATCGGAACGTGAATGATGCCGTCGCGGGGAGCCGTGCGGGGGGGCATCATCCGCATCACGCGTCCGAACCCTGCGCATTTCGTCAGGGACTTGGCGCGACCGCGCTTGTTCGTGCACCCTGCCATCCGTCCGACAGCTTCGAGCCCGCCCACCGTGACCGCCATCCTCTTCGACCAGCCCCTGTCCGACGATGCGCGCCGCGAGCGCCTCTACGCCGGGGACCTCTTCGTCTACTCGCCGAACGAGCACTCGATGGCGCTCGTGGAGCTCGCGCGCGGCATGATCGAGGAGGCCTTCCCCGGGGAAGACCCGACGGTGGCGCAGTACCACCACTCGGTGGAGGACTTCGCGGCCATCCTGACGAAGCTCAAGCCCGCCTTCATCCACCACCCCGAGTGCAAGCGCATCATCCCGAGGATGTTCGAGGCGCTCGGCATGGATCTCGACCAGACCCACTTCGACGTGCCGCGCATGAGGAGCAGCACCTCGGACGACTACCTCACGAGCGGCATCGCCTACGCGTTCCACCCGCACCGGGACACCTGGTACTCGGCGCCCATGAGCCAGATCAACTGGTGGCTGCCGATCTATCCCATCCTCGCCGGCAACGCCATGGCGTTCCACCCGAACTACTTCAGCGCACCGGCGAAGAACAACTCCGAGATCTACGACTACCAGGAGTGGAACTCGAAGTACCGGCAGGCCGCCGGCAGTCAGGTGAAGAAGGACGAGCGCCCGCAGCCCAAGGCGCAGGAGGAGCTCGCGCTCGAGCCCAGCCACGTCATCGTGCCGCCGCCCGGCGGCATGATCCTGTTCTCCGCCGCCCACATGCACAGCTCCATCCCGAACGCCACGGGGCGCACCCGCTTCTCGATCGATTTCCGCGTCGTGCACAAGGGCGACATGGAGGCCGACCGGGGCGCCGAGAACGTGGACTCGCGCTGCACCGGCACGGCCGCGGGGGACTACCTGCAGGCGAGCGATCCGTCGGTCCACCTGCCCGCGGCGTTGCAGGAGCGATACCTGCCGGGTCACCCGCAGCCGGCCCGCTACTGAGCGCCACGCCCGGCGGCCGCGCAGGTCGACGGGCCCGTTTCGCGCCGCTGATACACTGCAGCGGCATTCACGTCCCCGCTTCGAGGCACCTATCTCCGTGACGATCACTTCGCCGCGCCGCCGCGGAGCGCGTGCCCGCGCGCTCGTCCTGTCCGGGTTGTCCGGTCTCGGAGCGGCAACCGTCGGCGGCGTGGCGCACGCCCAGGACTACCGTGACGGGCTCGAGGACCAGCAACCCGTGCGCATCGGCGACGCCGAGCTGTTTCCCTCGTTGCGCGTGGACTACCTGTTCAACGACAACGCCGGGCTGCGCTCCGAGAACGAGGTCGACGCTACCGCCGTGGTGGCGAGCCCGCAGCTCGCCTTCGTGGCCGATCGGGCGCAACTCGGGCTGCGGCTCGCGTACGACGGGGAATACAGCCAGGGCAGCGAACCCCCGCTCGACTACAACGATCACCGGCTCGGCCTGGACGTGGATGCCGCGTTCGGTGCGCGCCAGCGCGCCTCGCTCGCGGTATACCTCGCGCGTCAGCACCTCGACGTCGGTACCGAGTTCACGCGCGGCGTGACGGGGGTGACTGACGAGCCCGTCGGCTACAACGACAGCGGGGCCGAGCTCGACTTCACCTACGGCGCGCGCGATGCGCGCGGCAACCTGGTCGTCGGGCTGCGCCTCAGGGACCTGAGCTACACCAGCCGTCCCTCCCTCACCGACGGGCGCAGCTACACGGCGATCGAGCCGTTCGGGCAGTTCACCTACCGCCTCTCCGGAGACACGCGTGCCGTGCTGGAGCTCGGCTACGCCACGTTCGACTTCGACGGCGACGCCGGCGACGACGACGATCGCGACGAGCTCAACGTGCGGGTGGGCGCGCTGTTCGCGGCCACGGGCAGGGTGCGCGGCAACTTCCTCGTGGGCGTGTCGAACGCGAGCTACGCCGAGACGGGCATCGAGGACGAATCGGCGTTCACCACGCGCGCGGACATCGACTACCTGCTGCGCGAATACTCGCGCTTCCGGTTCACGCTGGCGCGGGACTTCGACAACCTGTCCCCGACGTCCGGCACGCCGGGCGAGGACCAGTCCATCCGCACCCTCGGCCGGCTCGCCTGGACCCACCGCTGGTCCGAGCGATTCTCGACCCAGGCGTTCGGTGCGCTGGTCGACGTGGCGCGCACGTGTCCGGATCGGCCCACCACGACCGTCGCGGCCGGCATCGAGGGCGACCTTGCGATCCGGCGCTGGCTCCAGGTGGGCGCCAGCGCCGGCTTGTCCTCGCGCACCGCCGACGAGTGCGATGTCGCGACCGACGAGGACCTCGACTACGACCAGGGCGTCTACGGCGTGCACGTGCGCGCCACGCTGTGACATGGCGCAAGCCCGGACGCCTTGCAAGCGGTCACATTCCCCTGGTAATGGACCGGGTCCGTTAGCAGAATTTCACCCTCTCGGGCGGTGTCCGCTGTGTAATATCGAAGGCCTGGGCGCTGTGCCGGATTTTCGTCGCTCACGATCCGAGAACCGCGTCGGGACGTGCATCTCCACGCTGCCGTAGCCTCCCCGCACCTTCACCTTTCCCGCGAGGGCAGACTCATTCCCATGCTCAGAGCCACCTTGCAGGGCGTCTTCACGACGCTCGCCGCTCTCGCCGTGGTCGCCTGCGCGGCCACCGGGCCGTCGTCCGCGCCCGCTCCCTCCGCGCCCGCGTCCCCCACGGAGGCCGTGCTGCCCGCCGTCTTGTCGGACCGCGGAGCGTCGGCCGGGGACGAGG
Source organism: uncultured Gammaproteobacteria bacterium (assembly GCA_963833195.1). Classification (GTDB taxonomy): domain Bacteria; phylum Pseudomonadota; class Gammaproteobacteria; order Granulosicoccales; family Granulosicoccaceae; genus Granulosicoccus. The sequence continues at coordinate 4,182 of CAWHXF010000027.1, forward strand.
ACATCGACGGCTACCGTCTCGGTCAGGGCGACCGCATCGCCATCCAGGTGTTCGACGAGCCGGACCTCACGATGGAGGCCGGCGTGAACACCACCGGCACCATCAGCTATTCGTACCTCGGCGACATACGCGTCGCCGACAAGACCACCGACCAGATCGAGCAGGAGATCACGACGCTCCTGTCCGACGGCTACCTGCGGAACCCCTCGGTCAACGTCAGCATCGTGCAGTTCCGCCCGTTCTTCATCAACGGCGAGGTCCGCTCCCCCGGCGGCTATCCGTACCAGCCCGGACTGACGCTCGACCGCGCCATCGCCCTGGCGGGCGGTCTGACGGACCGCGCCTCCACGCGCAAGATGTACGTCATGCAGGCCGGCGGTGACCAGGAAGAGGTCAAGGCCGGCATGTCCACCAAGATCGCCCCCGGCGACATCGTCTCGATCAAGGAAGGGTTCTTCTGATGAGTGGTTCGGCCTCCTCCAGCGCGACCTACGACGACGATCGGGAGTACGACGCTCGGGGGTCATCCTCGGGCGAGCAGCTCGACCTGCAGCATTACCTGCGCATCCTGCGCAAGCACAAGTGGCCCATCACGCTGTTCACGGCGGCGGTCACCGCCTTGGCCGCGTACTACGCCTACACCGCCACGCCCATCTACCGGGCATCGGCGACGCTGCTGATCGAGCAGCAGCAGCTCAACGTGCCGACCATCGAGGAGATCTACGGGCTCGAGGCCGAGAACACCGACTACTACCAGACCCAGTTCGAGCTCCTGAAGTCCAGGAACCTGGCCCAGAAGGTCGTCGAGCGGCTGGATCTCTGGGACGACCCCGAGCTGTCCCCCGCGGCGCGCACGGCCGAAGCTCAGGCCGACGCCGCGCAGCGCACCGTCGTCGACGACGAGCCCACGGGCATCGTCGGGCGCATCGAGGCCTTCCTGGCCGACATCGGCATCCTCGATGACGGCTCGCGCATCGCCGCCGCCGATCCGGTGGGGCTGCCGCCGGGCTCGGAGACGCCCGTGGACAACGAGGTGACCCTGGATCTCGGCGGGCCGGAACCCGTCCTGGTGGATCCCACGGCGTCGCCCGACGAGGCCTTCTCCGAGGACAACCTGCCGCCGGGCGTCTCGCCGGAGGAAGCCGCCTTCGCGGCGCTCCAGAGCGTCGACTTCGCCAGCAACGAGCCGCTGCTGGATCCGGCGCAGGAAGTCGTCGTCGGCAACTTCATGAACCGGCTGACGATCTCGCCCGTCCGGAAGACCAAGCTGGTGAACATCGGCTACGAATCCGCGGACCCCGTCAAGGCGGCGCGCATCTCGAACACGATCGGCGATCAGTACATCAAGAGCTATCTGGACGCCAAGCTCGAGATGACCACCATGGCCTCGGACTGGCTCCAGGGCCAGCTCACGAAGCTCAAGGCGGATCTCGACGAGGCCGAAGGTCGCCTGGTGCAGTACCAGACCGACAACAACCTCATCCAGCTCAACGACAACGTCGCCGCGCTCGATACCCAGCAGATCCTGCAGCTCACCAGCGACCTCACCCAGGCCCGCGCCGAGCTCAACCGCGCGGAGTCCGTCTCGCGCGAGGTGCAGCGCCTGCAGGGGCAGCCGGAGCTGCTCGAATCGATCCCGGCCGTCGCGCTGGATCCCCTGGTGCAGAAGGCCAAGATCGACCAGGGCAGCGTGCAGCGCGAGCTGGACGAGCTCCTGAACCGCTACGGCGAGCGCCACCCCAGCGTGGTCGACAAGCAATCCGAGCTCAACTCCATCAACGCCACGCTGCAGGGTCACCTGCGCCGCGTGTCCGCGTCGTTGCAGCAGGACGTCGAGCTCGCACGGGCTCGGGTCTCGCAGATCGAGGCGCAGCGCGGCGAGTCGCGCTCGAACATCACCGACATCGGCGGCAAGAGCTTCGGGCTCGAGGCGCTGCAGCGCGAGGTGGAGACCAAGCGGGACATCTACACCCAGTTCTTCAACCGGCTTACCGAGGCCCGTTCCGCGGAAGGCCTGGAGACCGCGAACGCGCGCGTCAGCGACTACGCGCGTCCGCCCGTGAGCCCGGTCAAGCCGAAGAAGCAACTGATCATCGCGCTCGCGGCCCTCGCGTCGCTGGTGCTCTCGATGCTCATGGCGTTCCTCTACGAGACGATGGACGACACCATCAAGAGCACGAACGACATCGAGGGCAAGCTCGGTCTGAAGCTGCTCGGCATCCTGCCGCTGATCAAGCCGGGCATGCTCCGCAAGGCGAAGGAGCTGCCCCTGAATCCCGAGGACATCCCGGACAAGAAGGGGACGTTCGCGGAAGCCGTGAGCACCGCGCGCACCGCGCTGTGTCTCGATGACGGCGCCGAGGGTCGGCAGATCGTGGTCGTGACGTCCTCGATTCCGGGCGAGGGCAAGTCCACTGCATCGATCAACCTCGCCTATTCGCTGGGGCAGCTCGAGCGAGTGCTGCTGATCGACTGCGACATGCGTCGACCCACCATCGCGAAGGCGGCCGAGCTGGATCGGGATACCGTCGGACTCTCGAACCTCATCTCCGGCACCGCCTCCGCGCGGGATTGCATCCGCCGCGGGCCTGTGGAGCGGGTCGGTCGACGTCCTGCCCTCGGGACCCATCCCCGAACAGCCGCTCGAGCTGCTGTCGTCGAAGCGCTTCGAGAAGATCCTGGAGAGCCTGCGCCAGCACTACGATCGTATCGTCATCGACAGCGCGCCCACGCAGGCGGTGTCCGATGCCCTGGTGCTCAGCCGCTATGCGGACGCCGTGGTGTACGTCGTCAAGTCCCACGACACCTCCATCGAGCTGGTGCGTCGAGGTATCCAGCGGCTGCGCCAGGCGCAGGCCAACATCGCCGGCGCGCTCATCACGCAGGTGGACATCGACAAGATCACCTCGTACGGCGGCGACTACTACTACCAGGGCTACTACGACTACTACGGCTACAACGAGAACGGCGAACGCGAGCGCAAGGGCGGCAAGATCCGGCTCACGCAGGAGGAGCTGCTGGCGATCAAGACCGACGATCGCGACGTCGAGCTGGACTTCGACGACGTGCCGTCGCGTCACGGCGCCGTCGCGGCACGTCGCGGTGGCGGGTCGCGTCGCACCGAGGTCGCCTATCCGGACGACGATCTGGACTTCGGGCTGGAGCCCGTCGCCGCATCGCGGCGGGGGCGCGGCGACCGTGACCGGCGCGGTGCGCCCACCAAGGTGGTGAGCCGTTACCGGGACGACGATCTGGACATTCTCTAGCCGGCACGCGCGGGACCTCCATCGGGGTGACGCGCGCCCCTCGAATCCTGGTGACGGGGGCCGGGGGGTTCATCGGCTCGGCGCTGTGTCGTCGGCTCGATCGGTCCAGTGCCGATGTGGCCGGGACGGTGCGCGCCGGCCGGTCGGCGGCGGCCACCGTCGCGGTGCCGGCGGCCGACGATGCGTCGCCGCGCGTGGCGGTGGATCTGACGCGTCGCGAGGATTGCGCGGCTCTCGTCGCGGAGTTCAAGCCCGATTGCGTGTTCCACCTCGCCAGCCTGGTCACCGGCTCGCGCGAGCTCGAAGCGGTGCCGGGCACCTTCGATGCGAACCTCGCCAGCACGGTCTACCTCATGGAGGCGGCGGTCGAGGCCGGTACCCGGCGGTTCGTGGTCGCCGGCAGCATCGAGGAGCCCGACGCGGGCGCGCCTCCTCGCTCGCCCTACGCGGCGTCGAAGGCCGCCGCACGCATGTACGCCGGCGTGTTCGCACGCTCCGGCAAGCTCGACGTGCGCCACGCCCGGCTCGCCATGATCTACGGTCCGGGCCAGGTGGACCGCAGCAAGCTCGTGCCCCACACCATCGACGCGCTGGTCGCGGGCCGGGCTCCGCGCATCGCCTCGGGCACCCGCCTGGCGGACTGGACGCACCTGGACGACGCGGTGGACGCGCTGGTGACCCTCGCGGCACTGGAGCGCCCTCCCGCGGAGATCGCGACGCAAGGGGTCGAGATCGGCACGGGCAGGTCGAGCTCGGTACGCGAGGTCGTCGAGCGGCTCGCGGAGCTTCACGCGCAGGGCATCGTGCCGCACTTCGGGGCGCGGCCCGACCGCGCGCACGAGTGCGTCAGGCCCGTGGATGCGGAGCGGGCGCGGCGCAGCATCGGCTGGCGAGCCCGTATCGGTCTGGCGGACGGGCTGGCGCAGACCTGGCGCGCCGAGACCGGTGGCGACGGGACCCCGGCGCATCCCCGCTTTCAGACCACCACCGGCTCCGTCGTCAGCGCAACCCCGTAGCGCGTCACGACCGCCGCGCGTATCTCGTCCACCAGCGCCAGCAACTGCGCGCCGCTGCCGCCGCCCTCGTGCACCAGTACCAGCGCCTGGTCCGCGTGCACGCCCACCGGTCCGCGCCGCACGCCGCGAAAGCCCAGCCGATCGATGAGCCAGCCGGCGGCGAGCTTCGTGCGGCCGTCGGGCAGGTCCCAGGCGACGAGCTCCGGATGCGCGGCGCGCAGCCGCGCGGCCTCGTCGGCGTCCACCACGGGGTTGTGGAAGAAGCTGCCGGCGTTCCCGATGATCGCGGGATCGGGCAGCTTCGAGCGACGCACGCGAATGACCGCGTCGGCGACCCGACGTGCGCTCGGGGGCGCGTCGCGCGTCGTCGCGGACGTCGCCTCGCTCGCGAGCGCCTCGACCAGGCTCGCGTACCCCGTGACGCGCGGCCGCTGCGGCCCCAGCACGAAATCCACGCGCACGATCACCCAGTGATCGCGCTCGCGCTTGAATCGGCTGTCGCGGTAGGCGAACCCGCATTCGTCCGCGCTCAGCTCCCTGAAGCGCCGGCTCGGGCGGTGCCAGGCCCGCACGCGCTCGACGCGGTCGGCGAGCTCGACGCCGTAGGCGCCGATGTTCTGCACCGGCGCCGCACCCACGGTGCCGGGAATCAGTGCGAGGTTCTCGAGCCCGTCCGCGCCGGCGTCGAGCGTCGTCTCGACCAATGCGTGCCAGCCGACGCCCGCGCCGGCGCGAACGCGCAGCGCGCCCGCCTCGGCCGGACAGATCTCCACGCGCTCGTCCGTCATGCGGATCGTCAGCCCCGGCACGTCCCGCGTGAGCACGAGGTTGCTGCCGCCGCCCAGCACGAACACCGGCCAGCCCTCGGCCTCGGCGCGGTCCAGCAGCGCGACGAGCGTCGCCTCGTCCGGCGCTTCGGCGTAGCGCTCCGCGCGGCAACTGAACCCGAAGGTGTTCAGCGCGTCGAGCGGGTGGTCCGGCGACACGTTCACGCGGCCGGGCGCAGCAGCGAGGGAACGTGTCGGCCGAGCGTGACGGTGCGGGCGAGCATGAGCAGATGGTAGGACAGCCACAGCCCGTGGTTGCCCATCGCGGGCACCAGCACGAGCGTCGCCCCGATGAAGACCGCGAGCGACACGATCATGGAGTTGCGCATGTTCGCGGTGCGCGTGGCGCCGATGAAGATGCCGTCGAGCAGGAAGCTCCAGACGCCGACGATCGGCGTCGCGACGATCCAGGGCAGCCACGTGCGCGCAAGGGCGCGCGTGTCGGGGTCGGTGGTCAGCAGATCCACCAGGGCGCCGCCGCCGAGGGCGTAGGCTAGCGTGAAGAGGATCGCCGTCGCGGCCGCGAGCAGCGTGGACGAGCGCAGCGAGCGCTCCAGCAGCGCGGCGTCGCGCCGTCCGACCGCGAAGCCCGTCAGCGTCTCGGCCGCGTGCGCGTAGCCGTCCAGGCAGTAGGACATCAGATACAGCAGCTGCACCAGCACCGCGTTGGCGGCGAGCACCTCCACGCCCTGGCGGCTGCCGCTCGCCGCGAGCCAGTAGAAGGCGGCCTGCAGGCACAGGGTGCGCACGAAGAGGTCCCCGCTGACGCGCCCGAAGCGCAGCAGCGCTTCGCGCTCGAACAGCCAGTCGCGCACGCGCGCGGCCGGGTCGCGCGCAGCCTCGACCAGCACGTCGCGCACGAGCCACAGGCCGAGGATGAGCGCGACGTACTCGGCGATCACCGTCGCGATGGCGACGCCCGCGATGCCGAGGTCGGTGTAGGCGTACAGCGCGAGGTTCAGCGCCACGTTGACGAGGTTCAGCACCAGCTGCAGCGCCAGCACGCCGCGCATGCGCTGCAGCCCCACGAGCGTGCCGAGCAGCGCGTAGCCCGCGAGCGTGGCGGGCGCGGACAGGATGCGGATGCCGAAGTAGGTCGCGGCGAGGGACTGCCAGCCGCCCGCGTCGTCCATCAGCACGAGTCCCGCGGCGAGCAGCGGGCGCTGCAGGACGATCAGGACGAGGCCGATCAGGGACGCCGCGAGCAGCGCGCGCAGCGTGGTGCGCGCGACGCTCGGCGCGTCGTCGGCGCCGAGGGCCTGCGCGACGAGGCCGCCCGTGGCCATGCGCAGGAAGCCGAAGATCCAGTAGATGCTGCCGAACAGCACCGCGCCCACGGCCACCGCCGAGAGGTGGGCGGGGTCGCCCATGCGACCCATGACCGCGGTGTCCGCCATGCCGACCAGCGGCACGCTGGCGTTCGACAGGATGACGGGCAGCGCGAGCCCGAAGACGTGCCGGTTCCAGCCGGCGGCGTCCTCGAGGTCGGGCGCACGGGGCCGGTCGGGCCGCCGGGACCGATCGGGTCGCCGGGCGGGCCGGGGGGCGCTCCCGGCCTTCGGGATCGGGCTCAGCCGTTCGAGACGGCCTTGAGCTCCACGGCGGGCTTCGGCTGTGCGGGGCGGCCGATGCAGTCGTAGGTCAGGCCCGCCTCGAGCATGTCCTTCGGGTCGTAGAGGTTGCGGCCGTCGATCACGAGCGGCTGCTTCAGCGCGGCCTTCAGCTTCGCGAAGTTCGGCGCGCGGAACTCGCGCCACTCGGTGTTGATCAGCAGCGCGTCACAGCCGTCGAGCGTGTCCATGGACGTGCCCACGAGCTCGAGCCGCTTCTCGTCGGGGTAGAAGTGGCGCATCTCCTTCATGGCGACGGGGTCGTAGGCGCGCACCTTGCCGCCGGCGGCGAAGATCGCCTCGATCAGCACGCGGCTGGGCGCCTCGCGCAGGTCGTCGGTGTTCGGCTTGAACGACAGGCCCCAGACGGCGAAGGTCTTGCCGGACAGGTCGTCGCCGAGGTGCTTCACGAGCTTCTCGAACAGGACGTGCTTCTGGCGATCGTTCACGGACTCCACCGATTGCAGCAGCTCGGCGGCGTAGCCGTTCTCGCGCGAGGTGGCGATCAGCGCCTTGACGTCCTTCGGGAAGCAGCTGCCGCCGTAGCCGCAGCCCGGGTAGATGAAGTGGTAGCCGATGCGCGGGTCCGAGCCGATGCCGACGCGCACGTCCTCGATGTCGGCGCCGAGACGGTCCGCGATGTTCGACAGCTCGTTCATGAAGCTGATCTTGGTCGCGAGCAGGGAGTTCGCGGCGTACTTCGTGAGCTCGGACGACTTCCGGCTCATGAAGATCAGGCGATCGCGGCGGTTCCTGCAGAAGGGCGCGTACAGGTCGCGCATGACCTCGGTGGCGTGCTCGTCGTCGGTGCCGATGACGATGCGGTCGGGCTTCATGAAGTCCTCGATCGCGGCGCCTTCCTTCAGGAACTCGGGGTTCGAGATGACGGCGTAGCCCGTCTTCAGGCTTCGTGCCCTGAGCGCGTCGGCGATGACCCGCTCGACCATGTCGCCGGTGCCGACGGGCACGGTGGACTTGTTCACGACGATCTTCGGATCGGTCATGCGATCGCCGATCGTCTTCGCCACGGCAGCCACGTACTGCATGTCGGCCGAGCCGTCCTCGCCGGGCGGGGTGCCCACGGCGATGAACTGGACCTCGGAATGCGCGACGGCGCGGTCCATGTCGGTGGTGAAGTCCAGGCGCTCGGCCTCGACGTTCCTCTTGATGACGTCGTCCAGGCCCGGCTCGAAGATCGGGATGATTCCCTTCTTCAGGTTCGCGACCTTGGTCTCGTCGACGTCGACGCACAGCACGTCGTTGCCGACATCGGCGATCAGGGCGCCGGTGACCAGGCCGACGTAGCCCGAGCCGTAGATGGTGACTTTCATCGAGTGGTGTCCGTGTGAGGAGCGGCGCGCCGATGCCGGCCCGGTCGCGGTCCGGGACGCACGATCGGTACTGCCGGGCCGGGTTCGACCCGCACCGGAGCAAGCGACTAGCGTGCCAACGCCGGTACGCCGGGCGATCCCGGCGCGCGCGGAATTATAGGAGGCCGGACACGCGGCATTGGTGTGCGTTCGTCAACCCTGTCCTGCGTGCAGCCGCACCTCACGGGACCGCGTCCGGCCGACGGTCGTAATACCGAGCCGGACGGGGGCCGCGGACGGCGGCCGGACGGGGCGCGGACGGGGGCCGGACGGGGGCCGCACGGGGCTCTCAGCAGTCCGCCAGGCGTTCGCGCAGCGAGGCGCAGCGGGCCACGAAGTTCGCGGAGCTGCGCGGCATGGGCACGCGTGCGCGGGCGACCCAGTTGAGCAGGTCGCGTCCCGCGACGAGGGTGTGGCGAGCCTCCTCGAGCACGTAGCGGCATTCGCTGGAGCAGCCGGGCTCGGCGCGCGGCACGAAGGTCGCGAGCGCCTCGCCGGCGGCCACGAAGCGGGGCCAGATCTCGAAGATGCAGGCGTCGGTGCGCATCGTCTCGCACTCGCGCCGGGCGGCGGCCGCGTAGGCGTCGACGAGCGGCTCGATACCGGCGAACTCGGGACGCTCGCGGAAGGTCTCGCGCAGGGTGTTCGCGATGCGATCGATGTTCGACATCGTCTGGGCCACCTTGATGAAGCGCGATTCGTAGTACGCCTCGATGGGGATGGTGAAGGCGCGGAACGGCTCGCCCCACAGCTCGTCGATGCCTTCCTCGCCGCTGTGGTGGCGCACGTCGCGACCGAGCTCCAGCGCTTCCTTGAAGCAGTCGCCGCACGCGCGCATCAACTCGTTGTCGCGGCTGACGCGCACGCCCTTCTGCTCGAGCTCCACGATGGCCGTGAAGATGTCGGTGGCGCGGTTGAAGAGCGCGCCCGCGAGCATGGCGGCGTTGACGCGCCTGAGCGCGGGATCGGTCTGCGCCTCCCAGGCGGCGCGCGCCATGTCGAGCCGCTCCCCGGGGGTGTTGATGCCGGGCTCGGTGTGGTGGAAGGCACGCCGGGTCAGGTTGTCGATGAGCCGCTTGCGCGACGCCAGCGAGTCGTCCACGGGGGTGTAGTGGCGCACCCAGTAGCCGTGGAAGAAGATGTACTCGACCCCGTCGATGCGACGCCGCGTGCCGTTGTCGGGCACCACGGGCGTGACGGGAATCACGGGAGCCGGCGGCGGGACGGCAGCGTGCGTCGCGGACGGCAGCGGGATCACCGAGCCGCCGGGCGGTGGCGGCGGCCCTTCGATGATGCCGTCGAGCACGCTCGCGGGAGGCTCCGGCGTCGCCCCTGGAGGGGTGGCGCGGATCGCCTTCGCGGCGCGGGTACGCGTTCTGATCGTGGCTCTTGCGATGCCCATTCGAAGCGTGCGTGCCTGACAGGCGGCGGAGTATATCCAGACCGAAAGGTGGGTCCAGGGGTCATCGGCCCGAATTCACGTTCGCGACACACGCGCGTCACGCGGCACGGGTACACCCGCCGCGCGCCTTCGGGTCGGGCACGGTCGCAGGAAGTGGTCCCATGTGTCTGACGCAGCGCGAAACGGCCCTCGGGGGCCGGTCTCGAGCCGGTTTCCCGGCAATGAGCTCCGAGACATGTTCGACGACGGGTCCGGTCCTCGCCCGCGGCGCGTACGCGTCAGCGGGCGTCGCTTTCGGACAAGTCCGGCGCGAGCGGTGCCGGAGCCGCTCCCTGACCGTGGCCGGACCGCCCTCACGCGCGCCGCGCCACCAGCGTCGCCCGAACCGGTCGCGGCCACCCCTCGACGGTCCGCCGCCCCGGATCGTCGTGGCCGTCCGGTCCCGACGGCACGAGCGCGGCATCGAGCGACTCGAACCGCATCCAGCAGGTGGTCCGCTGCTCCGCGATCGACGTGAGGGCGACCGACACCGCGCGCACGTCCTCGAAGCCCGCCGCCTCGAGCTGCCGTCGCAGCCGCGCCACGCTCGGCAGCTCGTGCACGTTGCGCATGCGCGCGTAGCGCCCGGACGGCGTCGCGGCGATGTCGAGTCCGTCGTCCGGGAGCGGCCCGTCGAGGCTTCGATCCAGCACGAGCGTCTCGAGCACGAGCTCTCCGCCAGGCCGCAGGGCGGCGCGCAACTCACTCAGGTGCGCGCCGACATCGGCACGGTGATACAGCACGCCCATGGAGAACGCGGTGTCGAACGCGGCCGAGGCGGGGAGGGCGGGCAGGGCGTCCAGCGGAAGCGGCAGGCACGCCACGGCCGCGTCCGGTGCGCAGCGCGCCACCGCCTCGAACTGGCAGACGTAGAGCAGCGCGGGTTCGATGCCGAGCGCCGCGGCGGCGCCCGCCTCGCGCATGCGCCACAGGTGATACCCGCTGCCGCAGCCCACGTCGAGCACGCTGCGTCCGCGCAGCGGGCTCAGGTGCGGCGCGATCCGGTCCCATTTCCAGTCCGAGCGCCATTCGGTGTCGATGTCGACGCCGGCGATGCGGAACGGCCCCTTGCGCCAGGGGTGCAGGGCCGCGAGCGCCGCTCGGGCCGACGAAGCAAGCGCCGGCGAAGCAAGCGCCGACGAAGCAAGCGCCGACGAAGCAAGCGCCGGCGAAGCGACCACCGGCGAAGCAAGCGCCGACGAAGCGACCGCCGGATCGGCGACGACGGCACCGTCTTCGACGCGCACGCCTCCGGCGTAGGCGGCGCGGACGGGTGCAGCGTCTCCAGCGCGTCGCGCCAGCGCGGCAGGTCGCCGTGGCGAAGCGCGCCTGCGGGACGCTGCGCGAGGGCGCCGAGCAGCGGCTCGAGGGCGGGCGCGAGGGCGGTCTCGCCGAGCCTGCGGCGCAGGTCGCGCTCGTCCGGGCACCAGTCCCGAGGATCGGCGGGGTCGCTCGCTACCGGCACCATCCCGGCGGCGGCCACGTCCTTCGTGGCTGCGTTGCCTGGGCGTCAGCCGCGGCGTTCGGCGAGGGTGTCGCGCAGCTCGCGCACCACGTTCTCGGTCGTCGCCCAGTCGATGCAGGCGTCGGTGATGGACACGCCGTAGGCGAGCTCCGCCGGGTCGCCGAGCTTCTGTGCGCCGGCCTCGATGTTCGACTCGATCATCACGCCGATGATCGAGCGGTTGCCGGCCGCGAGCTGGGCGGCCACGTCCCGGGCCACCTGCGGCTGGCGTTCGTGATCCTTCGCGGCGTTGGCGTGGCTGCAGTCGATCATGATGCGCGGCGGCAGGCCCGCGGCCTCGAGCGCCGCTTCGGCCCGCGCGACGTGCCGGGCGGAGTAGTTCGGCTCGCCGCCCCCGCCGCGCAGGATGACGTGCCCCAGCGCGTTGCCGCGGGTCTCGAGCACCGTGACGCGCCCGTCGGCGTCGATGCCGAGGAAGGAATGTCCGGCGGCGGCCGAGCGCATGGCGTTGATGGCCACCTCGAGGTCCCCGGAGGTGCCGTTCTTGAAGCCGATGGCGGTCGACAGGCCGGAGGACATCTCGCGGTGGGTCTGCGATTCGGTCGTGCGCGCGCCTATGGCCGACCAGCTGAACAGGTCCGACAGGTATTGCGGGCTGATGGGGTCGAGCGCCTCGGTACCCGTCGGCAGGCCGAGCTCGGCGATGTGCACGAGCAGCTCCCGAGCGCGCGACAGCCCGGTCTCGATGTCGAAGCTGTCGTTCAGGTGGGGGTCGTTGATCAGGCCCTTCCAGCCGACCGTGGTGCGAGGCTTCTCGAAGTAGACGCGCATGACGAGCTCGATCTCGTCGGCGACCTCGGCGCGCAGCCGCGAGAGCCTGCGCGCGTAGTCCTTCGCGGCGTCGACGTCGTGGATGCTGCACGGCCCGACGACGGCGAGCAGCCGATCGTCCGTGCGCTCCAGGATGGCCTCGACGGCCGCGCGTCCCGCCTCGATGGTGTCCGTCGCGACGTCCGGGCGCGGGTGGCGCCGGTGCAGCTCGCGCGGCGTGACGAGCGTGCGCTCGGCGAGGATGTTCGTGTTGGACAGCGGCCGGTTGAACCGGACCGCGGCAGGGGCATTCATCGAGGAAACCGACTCGCTCGCGGCAACAGGGGCCGCGAATCCTAGACGATCTCGAGCGCGGGGATGGGGAACACGAGCTTGCCGCCCCACTCGCGGACGTAGGCGAGCTGCGCGACGAGCTCGTCGCGCAGGTTCCAGGGCAGGATCAGCACGAAGTCCGGTCGCGTCTCGGCGATGCGCGCCGGGTCCAGGATCGGGATGCGCGTGCCGGGCGTCCAGGTGCCGCGCTTGTGCGGGTTCCGGTCCACCGTGTAGTCGAGGAAGTCGGTGCGTATGCCGCAGTAGTTCAGCAGCGTGTTGCCCTTGCCGGGCGCGCCGTAGCCGACCACGCTCCTGCCCGCGCGCTTCTGCTCGATCAGGAAGCCGAGCAGGTCCTGCTTGATGCCGCGCACGCGCTCGCCGAAGTCCGAGTAGGTCGCGAGCTCCTCGACGCCCCACTCGGCCTCCGCCGCTTCCACGGCCCGCGCGCGCGCCGACAGCTCGCCGACGGGCACCGCATCACCGCCCACGCCGGTCTCGCCCGCGTGACGCCCGTGGATGCGCAGCGACCCGCCGTGCGTCGGCAGCTCGTCGACGTCGAACAGCTCGATGTCGTGCGCCACGAACACGCGCTTGACCGTGAACCACGAGAAGTAGGAAAAATGCTCGTGATAGATGGTGTCGAACTGGTTGCCTTCCATGAGCCGCTGCAGGTGCGGGAACTCCATGGTGAGGCGGCCGCCGGGAGCCATCAGGATCTTGAGCCCGGCCACGAAGTCGTTCAGGTCCGGCACGTGGGCCAGCACGTTGTTGCCGAGCACGAGGTCTGCCCGCCCGTACCGGTCGACGAGCTCGCGGGCGCTGTGGGCGCCGAGGAAGCGCTCCTCGGTGCGCACCCCCGCCTCGCGCGCCGCGGCCGCCGTGCCGGCCGTGGGCTCGATGCCCACCACGGGCACGCCGGCTGCCACGAAGTTCCGGAGCAGGTAGCCGTCGTTGCTGGCGGCCTCCATGACGAGGCTGTCCGCCCCGAGCCCGAGCTCGTCGATCATGCGCGTCGCGTAGCCCGCCGCGTGCGCCAGCCAGCTCGTGGAGAACGAGGAGAAGTACGGGTAGTCCGCGGCGAAGATCTCGTCCGGAGCGACGTAGTCGCCCACCTGCGCGAGCCGGCAGTCCGGGCACACGAGCACCTGCAGCGGGTAGAAGCGCTCCATGGCGTCGAGCGCCGCCTCGCGGATCTGCGTCTGGCACAGCGGCGACATGCCCAGGTCCACCATCTCGTGCTCGAGCGCGGTGGCGCAGAAGCGGCACCGTCGCCCGGCCGCGGTGGCGGACGCTTCACCGCGTGTGGATGCGGGAGCCGACGCGGACGCGTTGTTTGACGCGTTGTCGGAAGCGTCGGCCGTGACGTCGCTCATGGCAGTGGGTTCGGACCTCGGGAAGCGATCCGCGATTCTGCACCCGACGCCATGCGCTGTCGGGGTCGCATGACCGTCACCGGGCGCCTGGACCCGATCGGCGCGTTCCGCCGGGGCGCGGACGGAGGTGCGGACGCAGGTGCGGACGCAGGTGCGGACGCAGGCGCGGACGGAGGGACGGGGTGAGGCGCGGGGTGAGGCGCGGGGTGAGGCGCGGGGTGCGGGAGGAGGTGAGGGGAGATATTCCTGGCTGTCGGACCCGGTCATCGGTTTTCGGAGGTGACCCGGTCCGACCCGGGCGGACCCGGTCACTGCCGGTTCCGGGTGACCCGGTCCGACAGGAAAAAAAAGGGGTCCCCTCGTGCGATGGCTTCGATCGAACCCGCGCCCCCTCTTGCGGTCCGGCAGCCGCGGTGCGATGCTGGGAGCCTTCTCGTCAGATGCCCAGGGAGGGGCCGCGAGCATGAGAAAGCGGATCAGGAGGACCGTGTCGCTGCCGGCGCAGACGTCGACGTGGCTCGACGAGGTGGCCGAGGCGGAGCAGACCTCGGCGAGCGGCATCGTGCGCAGCGCACTCCAGCTCTATCGCATCGAGCGTACCCGGCGCGACCTCGGGCGGCTGCAGCAGATCTGGTCGACGCGCGCCATTCAACGCGGCGTGTTCACCGAACACGATCTGGAGCAGTACGCGGCCCATGCCGACGCACCCGCCGCGGCGACGCCGTTCGAGTGGGACGACTGACGTGTTCGCAGGTTCGGGCGGTGCGGTCGTGCTCGCCCCCGACGTGCTGTCCACCGCGCTCGCGGTGCGCGGTGGCACGTGCGCCCGCGCGTTGGAGCGTGTGGTGACCCGCGACATGGCTCTCATCCTCACGGGGCCGCTGTTGCGGGTCACTCTGGCGCGTCTGGTCAGGCTGTTCGGCTACGAACGGGAGGCCGTGTGCCACGCGGCCGTGCTGCTGAAGGGCCTGAGCGCGTGGGTCGACGTCCTGGACGAGCCCGGCATCGCCCGCGGTTCGGACGTGGTGCGCCACATCGGCGAGGCGATGGTGTATCGCAACACCGCGAAGCTGGTCGTGGGACAGGCCACGCCCTTCTTCGGACGCCGCCTGCATTCCGACGACGTCGTCAGGGGCGAGCCGTACTGGTTCGCGAGCTTGAGTGCGGTGGACGTCCGGGACTTCGTCGGGCAGCGCCCGATACGACCGCTCGCAGTCGACGAACCCGCCCGTCGCGGTTGACGCCGCCCGCCGCGTCCGATGCCGCGCCGCATGGCGCTCACGCCCCGGGCGGCTCCGTGCTCAGGCCCCGCGCGGCCCCGTGCTCAGGCCCCGCGCGGCCCCGTGCTCAGGCCCCGCGCGGCTCCGTGCTCAGCCCGTGCGTCCCGGCCACCACCGCGAGCTCGCCGCGCGCGATGCCCTGCAGCGCCTCGCCCACGAGGCCGTCGCGCCAGCCGGGCAGCGCTTCCCGGCCTTCGCCGAGCGCGATGCGCTCGAGCAGCTCGGGCGGGGCGAGCAGGCCCGGCGCGATGTCGAGCTCGGCGGCCCGGTGGTGCACCCACGCGTCCAGCAGGCGCGTGCGCGCGAGGGTGGCGCGCGTGGCCTTCGGCTTCTTCCGGTGCGGCGGGTGGGGGATCGGCTCGCGCGTGCGGGCGTCGCTCACGAGCCGCACCAGCGCCTCGCCGTGCCTGTCGCGGGTGCGCTTGTCCAGACCGCGGATGTGGGCGAGCTCCTCGAGGCTCACGGGCTGCTGCTGCGCGATGGCCGTGATGATCTCGTCCTTCATGAGCCAGTTGCGCGGCACGTCGGATTCGCGCGCGCGCAGCTCGCGCCATTCGGCGAGCGCCTGGATGACGGACAACGCCGCGCCCTTGTAGCGCGTCACCTGGCGGATGCGCTTCCAGCGTTCGCCCGCGGGCTGATCGTAGCGGTCGCTGCGCTCCAGGTCCCTGAACTCGGGGTCCAGCCACGCGAGACGACCGGCCGCTTCGAGCCTGGCGCGCATGTCGGTGTACAGCGTCTCGAGATGGATCACGTCGTCCAGCGCGTAGGCGATCTGGCGCTCGGGCAGTGGGCGGCGGGTCCAGTCGGCACGCGTCTGCGACTTGTCGAGCTCCAGCCCGAGCTCGGCGCGCACGAGGTTCGCGTAGCCGATCTGCTCGGCGTGGCCGAGCAGCGGGGCGGCGAGCTGCGTGTCGAAGATCGGCACCGGCACGGCGCCCGCGAGCAGCCAGAAGATCTCCAGGTCCTGCGAGCCGGCATGGAACACCTTCAGGATACCGGGCCGCATCAGCAGCTCCACGAAGGGCGCCAGCGCATCGCGCATGGGCCGGCCCACGCGGCCTTCGTCCCCGGCGAGCGCGATGACGTCGACGATGCCGAGCACGTCGCCGGCCTTGACCTGCACCAGGCAGAGCTGCGGACGATACGTGCGCTCGCGCAGGAACTCGGTATCGAGCACGAGGTGTGAAACACCGTCGAGTCGCCTGCACAGCGCGGCGAGCTTCTCGGGCGTGTCTGCGTAGTCGTGCTGCGGAATGTCCAGCAATGCGCTCCTCAGAAGGCGAACTCGTAGAACAGATCGACCGCGCTCTCGACCCCTTGCGCCGCCTCCAGGTACAGGTTCTTCGCCAGGTCGTAGCGAAGGTAGAGCGTCTGCTGCGCCTCGAACACGCTCTGCCCGTACTTCAGCAGCAGCCGATCGTTCAGCCGGCCCGAGACCACGAGCTCGGTGTCGTCGCCCTTGCCGCGCGTCTCCAGGCCGAACTCCTCGATGCCGAGCGAGTCGGCGATGCCCTCGCCGAACGCCTTGCCGCCCTTGACCGTCAGCGCGAGCGCGGCCGTGGCGAGCAGGTTCGCCTCCTGATCCGAGGTCTCGCCGATGTCGCGACCGAGCACGATGTAGGACAGGATCGACTCGTCGGACTTGTCGCTCGGCTCGGTGAACAGGCTGATCTCCGGCGCCTCGACGTCGCCCTCGATGCGGATGCCCGCGATGCGATCGGTCTGCTCGTTCTCGATGCGCCGGATGGCCTCGATGTCCAGGCGCGTGGCCGGTACCGGACCGACGAACAGGATGCGGCCCGTCGCCTCGAGGTTCTGGCCGTACTGCTTGAAGACGCCGTCGACGACCTGGATCTCGCCCGACAGGTTCACCGGGTTCGGGCTCCTGAGCGCGATGCCGATGTCGCCGGTCAGGCTCGCGGTCAGCCCGTAGGCGGCGAGGTTCACGTCGTCGCCGAGCGTCACGTTCACGTCCACGCGCAGGTTCGTGTCGCCGGGCGGATTCACCGCGCCGACGTTCCCGAGATCGTCGCCGCCGGCGAGCTCCACCTCCTCCTCCTCGATGTCCTCGATCACGACGATGTCGCTCGACAACGTGGTCGCGCCCTGCGGCAGGTCGGCGACGTCGATGTCGGCCATGGGAATGTCCACGCTACCGGTGACGCGGATGTCGTTCGGACGCGCGCGGATGGTGATGTCGTGGTTCACGCTGGATTCGACGAGCGGATCGCTCGCGACGTTCAGATCGTTCCCCGTGAGCGTCACGTCGGCGCGCCACTGCTCGCGCGCCCAGTCGGCGCTACCGTCGATGTCGATCTCGCCGCCGCCGGCCGAGAGCTGGCCGCCGATGTCGGCGCGCTTGCCGCGCACGCGCGCGACGATGTTGCCGCCCGTGACATCCAGCGGCAGCGCCTCGCCCGTCACCACGGGCGAGTCCAGCACCACGTCGCCGTCGAACCGCGGATCGGTGGCGGTGCCCGAGAGCGTGCCGTCGGCGGCGAGGGTGCCGCCGATGTCGTCGAGATCCGGTGCGAAGGCCTTCGCCACGCCGATGTCCAGACCGTTCAGCGCGATGGTGCCGTCGATGGGCATGCCTTCGCCGTCGACGTCGACGTTCGCCGCGATGCGCGCGCTGCCGAGGTTCTCGGAGTCGAGCTCGAGCGTCGCGTCCACGTTGGTCGGATCGACGACGGCGTCCAGGGCCAGGCGCGAGTAGTTGAACTGCACCGGATCGTCGTAGGCGTCGCGCACGACGAAGCCGCCGTCGACGATGCGCGTCGCGAGATCCGCCTGGAAGCCGCCGGGCAGCGACGGACCCCAGTCGACGGTCGCGTCCAGGCCGAGCTCGCCCTCGAGCGTGGATTCGGCCGGCAGGAACGGGTTCAGCCGCGCGAGCGGGTAGGTGTCGAGCGAGATCACGGCCTCGCCGGACCGATCGACGACGACGTCGTTCTCGAGACAGAGGTTCGTCTCCTCGGTGACCCAGCAGTGGGCATCCACGCTCGCGAGCCGTTGCGCGTTGTCCCACGACACGGGCGTGGGCTCCTCGAGCGTCACGGTGTGCGCCGGTACCTCGAGCGTGACGGCCCGCAGCAGACCGTTCCAGTCGAAGGCCTCGGTGAGCCCGCCCGTCGCGCGCAGGTCGATGGCGGTCGCCTGCGGCCCGTCGGCGAACACCGACAGCGAGTGCTCGGCCCGGGTGCCTTCGAGCCCGAGCGCGATGTTCCGCACGAGCTGTCCGCCGGCCTCGACCTCGTCGACCTCGACCGACAGCGCGCTCGGTCGCAGCGCGGCATCGTCGACCTTGCCCGTGACTGCCAGGCGCCTGACGACGTTCTCCTGATAGCTCAACTGCGGCGAGCTCAGGTCCAGCGTGACGTCCGGCGTCGCGAGCGGACCGGTGGCGACCAGGCTCGCGCGCAGCGATCCCGCGAGACCGGGCCACAGGTTCTCGAGCTGAGGCAGCGCGGCGTCGAGCGTCACGTCGACCGCGTCGCCGACCGTGCCGCGCGCGTTGACCTGGTTCTCGCCGTTGTCCAGCACGAGCCGCTCCAGCCGCCACACCTCGTCGAGGCCCTTCCTCGCCTTCGCGTCCAGCGTGAACGGATAGCCCTGCAGCATGCCCGCGATGCGCGCGCGATCCACGACGAGCGTCCAGCTACCGTCCTCGACCGTGCCGGACGCCTTCACCGCGCCGCCGAGCGTGCCCTGCAGCGCGTCGGTGGCCTCCTGCGGCGAGAGGTTCTGCAGGTCCAGCGCCGTGAGCCAGGTCAGCGTGTCCTTCCAGCTCAGCGCGGCGGTGCCGTCGATGCTGCCGCCGAGCGTGCGCACGCCCACGTCGGGCAGGACCAGGCGCTCGGTGTTCACCACGCCTGCGATGTCGATGTCGGTGCGCGGCACCTGCGCGCCCGACACGCTCGTGGCGAGCGAGACCTTGTAGTCCTCGAGCGTGCCGTCGACACCGACGGCGACGTCCCGCGCCTCGACGAGCGCCTTCGTGTCGAGCGGCCAGCCGAGCGACTCGGCGGTGAGCTTCACGTCGACGGGCAGCACCTTCCTCAGCGGCTGCACACGACCCTCGAGCGTCGCGGTCGCGTCCCCGGACACGTCGGCGCGCAGCGCGAGGTTCGCGACCGTGTCGTCGAGCGCGAGATCCACGCGGAAGTCCACCTTGGTGGGGTCGTCGCCGTCCGCGCCGCCCGCCACGACGTCGCGCGCGACGAGCGAGAGATCGAGATCGATCGGCCAGTCGCCCTGCATCGTGATGGTGCCGGCGGCGTCGGCCGCGAGGCTGCCGGGCGCGACGGCGTTCGTGCCGAGCGAGAGCCCCTCGACGACGACGACGCCGCCGGGCTCGGTGCGTGCCTCGAGCGCGATGTTCTCGATCACCTGCTCGGGCGCATCCCCGGGCGGGCGGAAGACGAAGCGCTTGACCAGCAGCTCGTCGATCGTGACGTCGATCGGCAACGCGATGTCAGGCAGCACGATGTCGTCGGTGGACGCGGCCGGGGGAGCCTCGTTCGAGGGCTTGGGCGCGAACACGACCTCGTCCACCACGAGCCGGTCGATGCAGAAGGCCTTCTGCAGCAGGCAGCCCGTGCGCCACTCGCTGTCGAGCCCCGCGACGTCGACGCGGAAGGCGTCGGTCTCGAAGGCCGCGCCGTCACCCGTGAGGCCGTTCAGCGCGTTGCCGCCGACGTTGTCGAGCTCGAGTCCCGGCACGCGCTTGGCGGCCTCGCGTGCGACGAGCTCGAACCCGCGATCGGTTCCGGCCAGCACGTAGACGGCCACGAGCGCCACGACCGCCAGCACCAGCGGGATCGAGACGAGGATCAGGCACCACTTGAAGAAGCGCTTCATAGGCTAGAGCTCGGGGCCGAGCGACAGGTGCACGCGGAAGCTGTCGGCATCCCCCGTGGGGTCGTCGACCGGGACGGCGAAGTCGAGGCGGAACGGGCCGACCGGGGACTGCCAGCGCACGCCCACGCCCGCACCCACACTGTAGGGGGCGTCGTAGCTATTGAAAGCGCGGCCCGCGTCGACGAAGGCCGCACCGCTCCAGCGATCCAGGAAGCGGTACTGGTACTCGGCGCTGAAGGTCTCGAGGTAGCGCCCGCCCACCACGTCGCCGTCCGGGTCGCGCGGCGCGACGTCGCGGAAGCCGAAGCCGCGGATGGAGCGGTCGCCGCCCGCGAAGAAGCGTTGACTGACCGGCACGCGCGTGAAGTCGTTGGACTCGATCCAGCCGAGCTGCAGCCCGGCGATCACGGTATTGCGCTCGAGGAAGCCGCGCAGGTAGCGGAAGTCCACCGTCGCCTTGTAGAAGTCGATCGAGGACAGCAGCGCCTCGTTGCCGCCGTAGAGCTGGAACGCCTCGGACTGGCCCCACGTGGTGAACGGCGTTCCCGTCGAGCGCGTGCGCGCATAGCTCACGCCGGGCAGCACCAGATCGGTCGTGATGTCGCGGTCCGACACCGTCGATTCCTCGTGCTCCCAGCGCAGGAACAGCGACTGCGTGAAGCCGTGCGTGGTCTCGGCGACGCGCTGCGCGCCCAGGGTCGAGAGAAAGCTCTTGGTGTCCTCGAAGTCGGTGTTCTGCAGGCCGAACTCGAGCCCGTAGTAGTCGGTGCGCGGTTGCAGGCCGCGCGGGATGCGGTAGCTGAAGGCGACCGACTGGCGCGGCTGCGACAGCTCGGTCGAGAGCTCGGCGGAGTGGCCGCGGCGGTTGATCAGCGGCTTCTCCCAGGACAGGCTCACGCGCGGGCCGTTGATGTCGGTCGCGTAGCCGATGCCGACGCCGACGAGGTTGTCGGCGCGGCGCTCCAGGGTCACGCGCACCGGCACGGTCTTGCCGTAGCGCGCATCCTGCTGCGGCAGCACCCGCACGCTCGAGAAGTAGCCGCTGTCGCGCAGGTTCTCCGTGGCCTCGGCGACGGCCTCGGTCGAGAAGGGGTCCCCGGGCTCGAAGGGGATCCAGCGCGACAGGAACTCCTCGCTCAGCCGGTCGTCCTCGTAGATGATGTCGCCGAAGGTGTAGCGCTCGCCGGAATCGGCGACGAGATCGATCTCGGCCGAGAGCTGGCGGCGGCTCACGCGCACGCCGGCCTGCTCGTAGCGGAAGTCGAAGTAGCCGAGATCCTGCGCCTCGGCGGACAGCAGGTTCTTGGTGGCTTCGTACTCGCTCGACAGGAAGACGCTGCCGCGGCGCAGGGGGATGTTCGAGATCGAGTCCATGAACGCCCCGTCCAGCCGGGCATCGCCCTTCACCTGCAGGTTCACACGGTCCACCAGCACCGGGTCGTTCGGCTGCACCGATATCTCGATGATGGTGTCGAGCCCGTCGGCCTCCTCGCGCTGACGCGCCCGCGCGGCCTGGGCGGTGGTGCTGTCGCGGCTCGCACCGCCCACGGCGCTCCTGACGCGGTCCACCGTGCCCGCCACCGCGCCCTGCGTCGGCGTCGGTTCCTCGCGCGTGTCGACCTCGATCTCCGCGCCGTAGTAGCCGAGCGCCGAGAGCGCGACGTTGACCTTGTCGGGCACGTCGCGCAGGAAGCGACGCACCGCGCGCGGGTTGTCCACGGGCAGCGTGCCGACGTTGGCGCGCACGTTCTGCTCGAGATCCTCGGGCAGGCCGTCCACTTCCAGGCGCACGGCCGCGGCCGCCGGGGTCAGCGCGCCGACCAGCAGGGCGGGCGCCAGCACGGCGACGATGCGCGTGCCGGGTCGGGTCGGGCCGGGTGGGAACATGAACGCGGTGGAGGAGGGGTCGACGGGCGGAGCACTGCAAGGGACGTACTGGGAAGGTAGACCCGGCCTTGCACGAAGGTTGCAGGACCGTCGATTGTGACTCGTGTCACTGAACCCGACCTGTCGGACGAAGCCCGCGCGCTGCGCGCCCGTGACGCCGGATCAGGCCGGACCCTCCTCCACGTCGTCCGGCCAGCGCGCCGCCCAGCCCGTGAAGCCGCCGTCCAGGCTGTAGACTTCGTCGAAGCCGCGCGCGGCGAGGAAGGCGGCGGCCTGCTGGCTGGAATGGCCGTGATAGCAGCACACCACCACGGGCAGCGTGCGGTCCGCGTCCTGCACGAAGCGCGCGATGGAGGCGTCGTCCAGGTGCGATGCGCCCTCGATGCGCGCGGCGGCGAAGCTCGTCTCGTCGCGGATGTCCACGACGACCGCGTCCCGATCGTCCATCAGCAGCCGCGCCTCGTCGGCGGACACTCTCTTGAATTCGTTCATCGATCGAGCTTCGGAGGCGGGCGCCGCGGTGTCCGGCGGCGCGCAGTCTAGCGTCGCGCCGGCGTCGGGTGCCGCGCCGGCGCGATTCACCGCGGTGGCGCGCACCGAACCCGAGGACTTCCGCGTGGACGAGCTCCACGCGGGCGCCGTCGGCCCTCCCGCCGCCTCGCCCGTGTCCGGCGACTCCGCGTTCGACGCTCCGGTGCTCGATGGCGAAGGCGAGCACCTGTGGCTGCAGGTGCGCAAGCGGCTCGCGAACACCGCCGACGTGGCGGACGCGCTGGCGAGCGCCTTCGGCGTACCCGCGCGCGCGGTGGGCTGGGCGGGGCTGAAGGATCGGCGGGCCGTCACCACGCAGTGGTTCAGCGTGCTGACCACGGGCGCGAAGCGGGTCGAGGCCGGGGCCGGGGCGGAGGCGCTCGTCGCGGCCACGAACGGCGGCGGCGCGCTCGGCGAAGGCCGTTGGGAGGTGCTGCGCGCGGCGCGGCACTCGCGCAAGCTGCGCCGCGGCGCGCACGCCGGCAACCGCTTCACCCTGGTGCTGCGCGAGCTCGAGTGGCGGGCCGGGGGCGACGCGGCCGCCCTTGCCACCCTGGCCGCCCTGGCCGAGCGCGTGGCCGAGCTGCGCGCGCACGGCTTCCCGAACCGGTTCGGCGACCAGCGCTTCGGTCGGGACGGCAGGAACGTCGACAAGGCGCGCGCCCTGTTCGCGCGCGCGGCCGCCGATGCGTCCGGCCGCGGCGCCGCGCGCGGCCGACGAGGCGCGGGCCCGACGCGCACCGCGCGGGGGCTGCTGCTGTCGGCCGCGCGCTCGGCGATATTCAACGCGGTGCTGGAGGAGCGCGTGCGGCGCGGCGACTGGAACCGCCTGCTCGACGGCGAGCCCGCGATGCTCGCGGGCGGCAACGCCTTCTTCGTGCCGGTCGGGCAGGAGCGATTCGCGCTCGCCGAGCGGCTGGCGAGCGGCGACGTCTCGCCGAGCGGTCCGCTGCACGGCGACGGCGCGTCCGGCGCGAGCGGCGAGTGCGCGGCGCTCGAGGCGGCCGTCGTGGCGGGGTCGGACGTGCTCGCCGACCTCGCGGCCGGATTGGAGGCCGAGCGCATGGACGCGGCGCGGCGCGCGCTCGTGGCGCGCGCGCCGGATCTGGTCGCTCGCGTCGCGGGCGGCGGCGGGATCGAAGCCGGCGGGCCGGACGGGAGCGCCGAGGACGTGCTGACCCTGTCGTTCACGCTGGCACCGGGCATCTACGCCACCGCACTGCTGGACGCGCTGGGCGAGGTGCGACAATTCGGCGCATGAGCACGCACGAGAGCGCCGACGACGCGCGCAACGAGGACATCCTGATCTGGGTGAACGGCGAGCTGAGGCCACGCGCCGAGGCGACGGTGTCGGTCTACGACTCGGGCTTCCTGCTCGGCGACGGCATGTGGGAGGGCCTGCGCCTGCACGACGGGCACTGGAGCTTCCTGGACGCGCACCTGGACCGGCTGTTCGAGTCCTGCCTGGCCGTCGGCATCGACATCGGCCTCGACCGCCGGGGCCTGACGGATGCCCTGGAGGCGACGCGCGCGGCCAACGCCATGACGTCGAACGCGCACGCGCGGCTGATGGTCACGCGCGGCCCGAAGGTGCGGCCCTTCCAGCACCCCGGGCTGTCGCGCGCCGGCGCGACGGTCGTCATCATCATGGAGCACTCCACGCCCGACCCGAGCGCCCTGCGCCGCGGCGCGCGCGTCGCGACCGTGCCGCAGGTGCGCGGGTTGCCCATGGCGCAGGACGCGAAATACAACTCCCACTCCAAGCTCAACTGCGTGCTCGGTTGCCTGCAGGCCGACGCGGTGGGGGCCGACGAGGGGTTGATGCTCGATCCGCACGGCTTCGTCAACACCACCAACGCGTGCAACTTCTTCATCGTGCGGCGCGGCGAGGTCTGGACCAGCACCGGCGACTACTGCATGAACGGCGTCACGCGCGGCAAGATCATCGAGGCCTGTCGCGGCGACGGCATCCCGGTGTTCGAACGGAACTATTCGTTGAGCGACGCGTACGCGGCCAGCGAGGCGTTCCTGACCGGCACCTTTGCAGGCCTGACCCCGGTGTCGAGCATCGATCACGTGCGCCTGCCGTCGGCGGGCACCGGGGACGATGCGTGCGGACCGACGACGCGCCGGTTGCGCGACCTGTACGCGCGCATGGTGGCGGACGATGCGAACGCCGGCCCGCGCGCGGACGACGCCGTCGACGTCGCCCGCATCGCGGGTGCGGCCGCGCGATGATCCTCGGCAAGCTGCTCGGCGCCACGCTCGGCTACCTGATCATCGGCGGCATTCCGGGCGTGCTCATCGGCGGGGTGCTCGGTCACCTCTGGGACCGGGTGCGGCCGCTCGCGCGGCGCGCGCGCGCGCAGGGCTCGGGCGGGTGGGGGTCGGTCTTCGGCGGTGCGGGCATGCCGGGCGGCGGCGCGCGCGGCGCGGCGACGCCGGACGTGCTGGCCGTGCGTCAGGCGTTCTTCGACGCGACGTTCGCGGTGATGGGGCACGTCGCGAAGGCGGACGGGCGGGTCGATCCGCGCGAGATCGCGCTGGCCGAGGCACTCATGACGCGCATGCGGCTCGGGCCGGAGCGGCGGCGCGAGGCCATCGCGCGGTTCACCGAAGGCAAGGCGCCGGACTTTCCGGTGGACGCGGTGGTGGGGCGGCTGGTGGCGTCGGCCCCCGGACAGGCGAACCTGTACGTCTCGTTCCTGCAGATCCAGATGCAGATGGCCATGGCCGACGGCGACTACGCGCCCGACGAGGAGCGCGTGCTGCGCGGCGTGGCGGCGTTGCTGGGCATTCCGGCGCTCGCGTTCCGGCAGATCGAGATGATCGCGCGCATGTCGGCACGCGCGGCGGCGGGCGGCTTCGGGGGAGGGTAC
This sequence comes from uncultured Gammaproteobacteria bacterium, assembly GCA_963833195.1. Classification (GTDB taxonomy): domain Bacteria; phylum Pseudomonadota; class Gammaproteobacteria; order Granulosicoccales; family Granulosicoccaceae; genus Granulosicoccus. The sequence goes on from CAWHXF010000027.1 coordinate 29,136, forward strand.
GCGGGAGCGGGCCCGGAGGCGGCGAACGGGACCGGATACGCGGGCGGATACGCGGGCGGGTACGCGGGCGAACCGCCGCGCGGCGGCCGACGCTCCGGGCAGGGCCCCGGCGCGGAGGACGGATCGGCCCGCCCGCCGCCGCGCTCGAACGCGATCACGCTCGACGAGGCCTACCGCATCCTCGGCGTGGCGCCGGACTCGGACCGCGCGACCGTCAAGGACGCGTGGCGGCGGCAGATGAGCGAGCACCATCCCGACAAGCTCGCCTCGAAGGGGCTGCCCGAGGAGATGATGGAGCTCGCCAACGATCGCGCGCAGACCATCCAGAAGGCCTGGGAGCGCATCCGCGAATCGAAGGGCTGGCGGTAGCGGCACTCACGCCTCGTTCAGCCGCGGCATCAGCTCGACGAGGTTGCAGGGCCGCGTGCGCGCGTCCAGCTGGTGCACGATGAGCTTCTCCCACGCGAGCCGGCACGCCCCGGAGGAGCCCGGCAGCACGAACACGAAGGTCGCGTTGGCGACGCCGGCGAGCGCACGCGACTGCAGCGTGGACGTGCCGATCTCGTCGTAGGACAGCACGCGGAACATCTCGCCGAAGCCGTCGATGACCTTGTCGAGCAGCGGCTCGACGGCCTCGGGCGTGCCGTCGCGGCCGGTGATGCCGGTGCCGCCGGTGCTCAGCACCGCGTCGACCTCCGGGTCGGCTATCCAGCGCGAGACGGCGGCGCGGATGGCGTACACGTCGTCGCGCACGATCGCCTTCTCGGCCAGCACGTGGCCGGCGGCGCCCAGGGAGTCGACCAGACGCTTGCCCGAGCGGTCCTCGGCCTCGCCGCGCGTGTCCGAGACGGTCAGCACGGCGATGTTCAGGGGCTTGAAGACGAGGTCGGTCATGGCGGCACGGCGGTTCGGGGGCGTGCCGCGATCCTAGGGCAACCGCGCGCCTGTAGACTCGCGCCCATGGCGGAGCGGCTGCAGAAGATCCTCGCGAACACCGGTCTGGGGTCGCGTCGCGAGCTCGAGGGCTGGATCCGTGCCGGCGAGGTCCGGGTGAACGGCGAGCGTGCGGCCCTCGGCGCGAAGGCCCAGCTCGGCGACGATCTCGTGGTGAAGGGGCGCTTCTACCGCGTGGTCACCGACGATCGCGAGGTGCGCCGCGTGCTGGCGTATCACAAGCCGCTCGGCGAGGTGACCACGCGCGACGACCCCGAGGGTCGCAGGACCGTCTTCGACGCGCTGCCGCGGTTGCACCACGGGCGCTGGATCGCGGTGGGCCGGCTCGACATCAACACCCTCGGGCTGCTGCTGCTGACGAACGACGGGGAGCTCGCCAACGCGCTCATGCATCCCTCCGGCGAGTTCGAGCGCCACTACGCGGTGCGCGTGAACGGGCGCGTCGATGCACAGACGCTGGAACGGCTGACCACCGGCGTGGAGCTCGAGGACGGCGTGGCGAGCTTCGAGCGCATGGTCGAGGAGGCCGGCGAGGACGGCTCGGCCAACCGCTGGTACCGCGTGGTGGTGAAGCAGGGCAGGAACCGCATCGTGCGGCGGCTGTTCGAGTCGCAGGGGTTGCAGGTCAGCCGGCTCATCCGCACGCGCTTCGGACCCATCGCGCTGCCGCGCTGGCTGGCGCGCGGCAAGATCCACGAGCTCGGCCCCGACGACGTCGGTTCGCTGTCGGCCGAGGCGAAGCTCGCGCCGCGCCCGGCCGCGAAGCTGCGCATCGTCACGGTGCACCCCCGTCAGCGCCGCGCCGCCCAGCAGCGGCGCGTCAAGCGCAAGTCCTGAACAACGCATGGCCAATTCGCTCGTGAAGAAGGACAAGGCGGCCACGCTGTACCGCGTGCGTTTCGTCAACCGCGACGAGCTGTGGGAGATCTACGCGCGGCGCGTGCTCCAGGGCGAGCTCTACGGCTTCGTCACCCTCGAGCAGCTCGTGTTCGACACCCATGCCGGCGTGGTCGTCGACCCGCACGAGGAGCGGCTCAAGCGCGAGTTCGCGGGCGTCACGCGCACCATGGTGCCCATGCACGCGGTCGTGCGCATCGACGAGGTCGAGAAGCGCGGGCCCGGACGCATCACCGCGCTGGAGGGCGGCGCGGCCGGTGGCGGCGGCGATGCCGGCGGCAACGTCGCGCGCTTTCCGCCGCCGCCGAAGCCGCGCTGAGCCCGCACATTCGCTACACTGCGCACCGCCGGAGAGGTGGCCGAGTGGTTGAAGGCGCCAGCCTGGAAAGTTGGTATACGGGGTAACCCGTATCGAGGGTTCGAATCCCTCTCTCTCCGCCATCGTCGCCCCGTCGGGCTCGGCTCGACGGTCACGATCCGTTCGGCCGACGACACCGACCTGTGACGCGGGCCCGTTACTTGCTGGAAATCGCCTCGCGGAGGTGCTGCGGGTCACGCTCCGACGTGTCAATCTGCCGCGTACCAGCACCGCGGCCGATAGGCTCCGGAACGTCCTCCGGCGCGCCGCGTCACATCGCCATGTTCCCGTCACACGCCCGTTCGTCCCGCCCGGGACCCTCGTCCCGCGAGGGATCGTCTTCGCGGGCGCGCCGTCTCGCCTGCGTCCCGCTCGCCGTTGCCCTCGGCGCGCTGCCCGCCGCGGCCCAGGAGCTCGGCGACGCGCGCACCGCCGCGCCGTCCGCCGCCGACCTTGCCGCCGACGCCGCCGCCGTTCCCGAATTCGCCATCGTCGACTACACCACGCGCGTGGTCGGCGGCGCGCGCACGGACGTGGGCCACTGGCCCTCGGTCGTGGCGTTGCTGCACCCCGGCGAGCTCAGCGTGCCGTACAACCGCCAGTTCTGCGGCGGTACGGTCATCGAGTCGGGCTGGGTGCTGACGGCCGCGCACTGCATGTACGACCTCTTCGGCAATCCGATCGAGGCCGGGGAGGTCAGCGTGCTGGACGGCCAGACCGACCTGAGCGAGCCGTCGAACGGTCGCGAGATCGGCGTCGTCGCGGTGCACCGCCATCCCGGTTACGTGGACGATCTGGAAGGCCGCACGCACGACGACATCGCGTTGCTGCAACTGGCGAGCCCCACCTCGGCGCCGCCCACCGAGCTGTTCGCGGGGGACCCGGAGGACTACCCCGGTCTGCCCGCCGCCGTCATCGGCTGGGGCGCGACCGAGTACGTGACCATCGGCAGGACGCCGTTCCCGGACAGCCTGCAGCGCGGCGTGGTCCCGCTGGTGCCGCGCGCGACGTGCAACGCTCCGGAGGCGTACGCCGGCGACGTCGTCGACGGGCAGTTCTGCGCAGGCTACCCCGAGGGCGGTGTGGACACCTGCATCGGCGACAGCGGCGGGCCGCTCTACATCCAGGTCGACGGCCGCGTGCAGCAGGCCGGTGTCACGAGTTTCGGACGCGGCTGCGCGTTGCCCGACTACTACGGCATCTACACGAGCACCGCCCGCTACCTCGACTGGATCCGGCAGTTCGTGCAGCTTCCCATCGAGCCGGTGCCGCCCGTGGCTGCGGTGGCCGGCGGGACGGACGACGGCGTCGTCACCACGCCGCGCTCGCCCTCGGGCGGCGCCGCCGGGGACGGCAAGGAGGATGGTCCGCTGGAGAGCTCCGGCGGCGGCGGCGGAGCGGTGGGTGCGCCGACGGCGCTGAGCTTGCTGATGCTGCTGCTGAGCCGGGCCCTGAACCGGCGCCGGTCACCGCCGGCCCGTGATCAGTCCTTCAGGAACTCGTTCCTGATCTCGTCGAAGCTCGTGTGGCGGATGTCGCGTCCCTTCACGAGGTAGACGACGTACTCGCAGATGTTGACCGAGTGATCGCCGATGCGCTCCAGCGCGCGCGCGCACCAGGTCATGGCGAAGAGCTTCGACACCTGCCGCGGGTCCTCCACCAGGTGCGTGCCGAGCAGCCGCTCCAGGGTGCCGTACTCGCGGTTGACGTCGTCGTCGCGCTGCGCGGTGCGCAGCGCCGCATCGACGTCCAGGCGCGCGAACGCGTCGAGCGAGTCGCGCAGCATCGAGCGCACGAGCTCGCCGAGGTGCCGGAGGTCCTTCCGGTAGCGCGCCGTCTCCTCCTGATGCGCCAGCTCGATGGCGAAGCGCCCGAGCTTCTCGGCCTCGTCGCCGATGCGCTCCAGGTCGGTGATGACCTTGATGACGGTGACGACGAGCCGCAGGTCGCTGGCGGTGGGCTGGCGACGCGCGAGCACGCGCGTGCACTCCTCGTCGATCTCGACCTCCAGCGCGTTCACGTGGAAGTCGGACTGCGCGACCTTGGCTGCGAGGTCCGCGTCGCCCTCGAGCAGCGAGGTGAGCCCGTCCGCCACCTGACGCTCGACCAGGCCGCCCATCGAAAGGACCTTGTTGCGGATGGCCTCGAGCTCGAGGTTGAATTGCTGCGAGATGTGCTGGTCGAGGTGGAGCTTGTCCACTAGCGCAGCCGAACCGCCCGGTGATGTAGTTCTCGGTCAGCTCGTGCTGAGGCGTGGTGAACACCGCGTCGGTGGCGTTGACCTCGACGAGCTTGCCCAGGTGGAAGTAGGCGGTGCGCTGCGACACGCGCGCGGCCTGCTGCATGGAGTGCGTGACGATGGCGATGGCGTAGTTCTGCCTGAGCTCGTCGATCAGCTCCTCGATGCGCGCCGTGGCGATGGGGTCCAGCGCCGAGCAAGGCTCGTCCATCAGGATGACCTCGGGGCTGACCGCGATGGTGCGCGCGATGCACAGCCGCTGCTGCTGGCCGCCGGAGAGCCCCGTGCCGGGGGAGTCCAGCCGGTCCTTGACCTCGTCGAAGAGCCCCGCCTTCTTCAGGCTGTCGACCACGATGTCGTCCAGCTCGGCGCGATTGCCGGCGAGCCCGTGGATGCGCGGGCCGTAGGCGACGTTGTCGTAGATGCTCTTGGCGAAGGGGTTCGGTTTCTGGAACACCATGCCCACGCGCGCGCGCAGCAGCACCGGGTCCAGGTCCGCGCCGTAGAGATCCTCGCCGTCCAGCGACATCTCCCCCGTGACCCGGCACGACGGGATGGTGTCGTTCATGCGGTTCAGGCAGCGCAGGAACGTGGACTTGCCGCAGCCGGACGGGCCGATCATGGCCACGACCTCGTTGCTGCCGATGTCCAGGCTCACGTCGTGGATGGCCTGCTTGTCGCCGTACCAGACGTCCACGCCGCGCGTGCGCATCTTCGGCGACTCCACGGTGAAGCTGCCCACCGTGCCCTTGATCTCGTCGAACACGGTGCTGGCGTCTCGCTCCTTGTCGCGCGCGGGCGGTACCAGCGCGGCGGGTCGGTCTTCGGCGGGGGTGGCCCCGCCGAAGGTGCCGATCGGGGTGCCGGCGGGAATGCCGGCGCGGGCGAGTATATCGGCCATCGTCAGAAGGTCCTTGGCGAAGGGGGGAAGGGCGCGCTCACCAGCGGCGCTCGAAGCGCTTCCTGAGCAGCACCGCGACCGCGTTCATCACGATCAGGAACGCGAGCAGCACCATGATGGCGGCGGAGGTCTTCTCGACGAACGCGCGCTCGGGGCTGTCGGCCCAGAGATACACCTGCACGGGCAGCACCGTCGCCGAATCGGTGATGCCCTGGGGGATGTCGACGATGAACGCCACCATGCCGATCATCAGCAGCGGCGCGGTCTCGCCGAGCGCCTGGGCGAGGCCGATGATGGTGCCCGTCAGGATGCCGGGCATCGCCAGCGGCAGCACGTGGTGGAACACCACCTGGGTGTCGGACGCCCCGAGCCCCCGCGCCGCCTCGCGGATCGACGGCGGCACGGATTTCAGCGCCGCGCGGCTCGCGATGATGATGGTCGGCAGCGTCATCAGGGACAGCACGATGCCGCCGACGAGCGGCGCCGAGCGCGGCAGCGCGAAGAAGTTGATGAACACCGCGAGCCCCAGCAGCCCGAACACGATGGACGGCACGGCCGCGAGGTTGTTTATGTTCACCTCCACGATGTCGGTCCACCGGTTCTGCGGCGCGAACTCCTCGAGATAGATGGCCGCGGCCACGGCGATGGGGAACGACAGCGCGAAGGTGATCAGCAGCACGTAGGCCGAACCGACGAGGGCTGCGCGGATGCCCGCGAGCTCCGGCTCGCGCGAGTCGCCGTTCTGGAAGAACGTCGTGTTGAAGCGCACGTCGAGCTCCCCGGCGGCCTCGAGCTCCGCTGCCCAGCCGATGGCCTGGTCGCTCATGCGGGTGGTCAGCGCGTCGGGGTTCGAGAGGTCCTCGCCGCGTTTCACGAGCGCGCCCAGCTCGTCGTCGGCGGGCACCCAGAGCTGCAGGCGCGTGCCGAAGATCTCCGGGTCGGCAGCCGCGCGGCGCGCGAGCTCGTAGCCCGCACCGGTGCTCACGAGGTCGTAGAGCGCCTGCTTCTCGGAGCGCCCCTCGACGTCGGGGAAGCGCTCGCGCAACGCGGCCTTCACGGCGCCGTCCCAATCGGCGCGGCGCAGCAACTGCGGGTCGGCGGCCTCGGCCTCGGTGATGCCGAGCGTGTCGGCGTCGAGCGGCACGTCGAGCTGCACGAAGGTCTGGCTGAACGCGGGCAGGCCCTTCGACACGATGCTGACGAGCAGCAGCGCGAGGAAGGCGAGGCTGGCACCGATCGCGATCATGCCGTACGCGCGAAAGCGCTTCTCGGCGGCGTAGCGGCGCCTGAGGCCCGCCTTGACATGTGCGGTCACCGCGGAGGCCGCCGGGGCGGATCCCTTGTCGAGCCGGACGGCGTCGGCGGCGAGACGGGCGTCGGTGGGGGGCACGGTGGCCATCTACTCGTATTGCTCCCGGTAGCGGCGCACGACGTACAGCGCGATGACGTTCAGGCACAGCGTGACCACGAACAGCATGAGTCCGAGCGCGAAGGCGGACAGCGTCTTCGCGCTGTCGAACTCCTGGTCGCCCGTCAGCAGGGTCACGATCTGCACCGTCACGGTCGTGACCGCCTCGAGCGGGTTGGCCGTGAGGTTCGCGGCCAGGCCCGCGGCCATGACGACGATCATGGTCTCGCCGATGGCGCGCGAGGCGGCCAGCAGCACGCCGCCGACGATGCCGGGCAGTGCCGCCGGGATCACGACCTTGACGATGGTCTCGGACTGCGTGGAGCCGAGCGCGTAGCTGCCGTCGCGCATGGACTGCGGCACGGCCGTGATGACGTCGTCGGACAGCGACGACACGAAGGGAATGATCATGATGCCCATGACGGTGCCGGCCGCGAGCGCGCTCTCGGACGATACCGAGAGCCCGATGTGCTGGCCGAGCTCGCGCAGCGCCGGCGCCACGGTCAGGGCCGCGAAGAAGCCGTACACGACGGTCGGGATGCCGGCGAGGATCTCGAGCAGGGGCTTGGCGACGTTGCGCACGCGCCGCGACGCGTACTCGGCCAGATAGATCGCGCTCATGAGCCCGAACGGCACGGCCACGGACATGGCGATCAGGGAGATCAGCAGCGTGCCCGTGAACAGCGGCACGGCGCCGAACGAGCCGGAGCTGCCGACCTGGTCGGCGCGGATGGCGGTCTGCGGGCTCCAGCTCGTGCCGGTCACGAACTCCACGATGCTGACCTGCGAGAAGAAGCGCGAGGCCTCGAACAGCACCGACAGCACGATGCCGAGCGTGGTCAGTATCGCTATCGACGCGCACGACACCAGGAAGAAGCGCAGGACGGTCTCTACGTCGCGCCGCGCCCGGCCGTGCGCTTGAACGCGGCGCCACGCGAAGGTGCCGGCGCCGACGGCGAGCACCAGTGCGAGCACCACGAGCGAGGCGTTGCCGACGCTGCGCACGCCCTCGATGCGCTCGGCCAGGCGGCGCTTGTCCGGATCGTCGATGGCGGACGCGCCGCGATCGGCCGAAAGGTTCTCGACCTCGTTGCGGTACAGCGCCACGGCGCGCTCGCCGCGCGCGGCGATGGCCTCGGGCACGGTGTCCTGCACCACGCGGTCCAGCCACACCGGCTGCGCGATCTGCCACAGGCAGATCAGCGCGATGGCGGGCAGCGCGCACCACGCCGCGACGAGCGCGCCGTGGTGCGTCGGCAGCGAGTTCATCTTCCTGATGCCGCCGGCGCTGCCCGCCACCGCCCACGCGCGGGAGCGACCCAGCGCGTAGGCGACGGCGGCAAGGCCGAGGACGATCAGCAGCAGCGTGGGGGCACTCACCACGGAACGGATCAGTTGAAGCTCATGGGCTCGAGGCCTAGGGCGGCGTCGGCCACCTCGGCGCGCTTGTCCTCGTCGAGCGGGATCATGCCCTTGTCGGCGAGGTAGCCGTCCTCGCCGGAAGCCGCGTCGGACATGAACTCGGCGATGTACTCCTCGATGCCGGGCACCGTGCCGACGTGCTCGCCCTTGACGTAGAAGTACAGCGGGCGCGAGACGGGGTAGCTGCCGTCGGCGATGGTCTCGAACGTGGCCGGCACGCCGTCCATCAGCGAGCTCTGCACCAGGTCGCTGTTCTGGTCCAGGAAGCTGAAGCCGAAGATGCCGACCGCGTCCGCGTTGGCCTGGAGCTTCTGCACGATCAGGTTGTCGTTCTCGCCGGCCTCGACGTACACGCCGTCCTCGCGCATGGTGGCGCAGGCCGCCGACTTCGCGTCGTCGTCCAGCGCCTCGATGGCCTCGAACTCCTCGCAGCCGGTCTCCATCACGAGCTCCACGAACGCGTCGCGCGTGCCCGAGGTCGGCGGCGGCCCCAGCACCTCGATGGCGGTGTTCGGCAGCTCGGAGTCGATCTGCGACCACATCTTGTACGGATTGGCCACGAGCCCGTCGCCGTCCGGGTTCGGGACCTGCTTGGCCAGCGCGAGGAAGAGGTCCTGCGCGGACAGCTCGAGCTGGTCGGCCTCGACCGAGTTCGCGATGGCGATGCCGTCGTAGCCGATCAGCACCTCGACGACCTGCTCGACGCCGTTGTCGTTGCACATCTGCAGCTCGGACTCCTTGATGCGGCGCGACGAGTTCGTGATGTCCGGCGTGTCGATGCCGACGCCGCCGCAGAAGAGCTTCAGGCCGCCGCCGGAGCCGGTGGACTCGATCTTCGGCGTGGCGAAGTCGGTGGTCCGGCCGAAGCGCTCGGCGACGACGGTGGAGAAGGGATAGACCGTCGACGAGCCTACGACGCTGATGGTGTCGCGCGATTGCGCGAAGGCCGGAGCGGCGAGGGCGGCGGCGACGAGGCCCGCGAGGGGGGCGGCGACGAGAGCGCGGGTCTGCAAGGAGGTTCGCATCGTGGGTGTGCCTGTGGGGGCGGGGTGGTGCGGGAATTATCGGAACCCCGTATGACAGCCCCGTGACACTTCATGAAACCCGCGTGAACTCTCCCGCGGAAGACGCTCGTGACGCCGGGGATCAGGTTTCGTCCGATGCCGGCATGCCGCGCGAGGCCGGGAAGTCGAGGTGAAAGGTGGCTCCCCGACCGGGCACGCTCTGGATCGTGAGCGCCCCGCCGTGGCGCTGCACCACGTGCTTGACGATGGCGAGCCCGAGCCCCGTGCCGCCGCGCTCGCGCGAGCGGCCCCGGTCCACGCGGTAGAAGCGCTCGCTCAGCCGGGCGAGGTGGCGCGCCTCGATGCCCGGACCGTCGTCGGCGACCGTGAAGCGCGCCGAGCCGTCCCCCGTCCGGCCCCAGCCGACGCTGACCGTGGCGCCCGCGCCCGCGTAGCGCGCCGCGTTGACCAGGAGGTTCTGGCACGCGCTGTAGATCTCGTGGCGCGAGCCGCGCAGGTGCAGGGACTCGTCGAGCCGCAGCACGTGTCGCTGGCGCGCCGCGTCCCGGTCGCCCTCGGTCATGGTGGCGACGAGCTCGCGCACCATGTCCGGCACGGCCACCTCGTCGCCCTCGCCGTCGTCGAGCGGGTTGGACTCGAGCTTCGAGAGCTCCAGCAGGTTCTCGACGATGTCCTGCATGCGCCGCGACTGGGTCTGCACGCGGACGAGCGCATCGCGCGCGTCGTCCGGCAGCCGCGCGTCGTCGTCCAGCATCTCCAGGTAGCCGTTGATCACGGTCAGCGGCGTGCGCAGCTCGTGCGAGACGTCGGCGACGAAGGCGCTGCGCATCTCGCGCACGCGCACGCGCTGCGTCACGTCGCGCGCGATCAGCACCGACAGCTTCTTGCTCGAGCGCACCAGGCGCAGCCCCAGGGTGCGGCCCGGGCGGTGCGGGCTGTCGATCTCCACGTCGCCGAGCGTGTCGTTGTCGGGATCGTCGAGGAACGCGCGCATCTCGGGACTGCGCACGAGGTTGTCGAATCTCTGGCCGCGGTCGCGCTCGGGCAGCACGCCGAGGATGTCGCGCGCCGCGGGGTTGGCCCAGTGGATCTGGCGCTGCTGGTCGAGCACGATGGTGGCGTCGGGCAGCTCGGCGGCCAGCCGATCGAACTGCGCGAGCGCGCTGCGGTAGCGGTTCTTCTGCTTCCTGGAATACTTCTTCTCGCGGTGCACCAGCTCGATGATGGCGTCGGTGACGCCGCTGGACGGCGGCGCGTTCCTCGCCTTGCCGCCGCAGCGCAGCCATTCGAGCACCGCGTCCACGCGCAGCAGCAGCCACACGAGGTAGCCGAGCGAGAAGGCGAGCGGCAGCAGGGCCGGCACGCCGATCAGGGCGCCGAGGCCCGCCGATCCGGCCAGTCCCCAGGCGATCGCCGCGAGCTCGCGGCGGGCAAGCGCCGAAGGGCCGCGCGAGATGGGCGCACGGCGCTTGCCGGACGTCGGAACGGACATCGGCGCGGGCGCGGGCTCGCCCGCGGAGGGCGCGCTGGAGGTCGTGGGCTGGGAAGCGGCGGGCACGCTGGCATCGCTGGCCGGGCGGGGGGCGAAGGATACGGTGCGCGGGCCGCCTGCGCCCGACCCGGCTCAGCCGGGCGCCATGCGATACCCGGCCCCGCGCACCGTTTCGAGAAGCCCGTCGGCCCCGTGCGGCTTCAGGCTCTTCCTGAGCCGCAGCACGTGCACGTCCACCGTGCGCTCCTCGATGAAGGTGCCGGGCCCCCAGACGTGGTCCAGCAGCTGCGCCCGGCTGTAGACCCGGTCGGGGTGCTTCATGAGGAACGCCAGCAGCTTGAACTCGGTGTGTCCGAGCGGCACGGCGGTGCCCCGCGCGCTGACCCGGTGCGCGGGCACGTCGAGGCTCAGCGGCCCGATGGTGACGATCCCGTCGCCCGCGTAGTCCTTGCTGCGACGCAGCAGCGCCCGCACGCGCGCCTGCAGCTCGCGCGGCGAGAAGGGCTTGGTCAGGTAGTCGTCGGCGCCGGCGTCCAGCCCCGCCGCGATGTCGCGCTCGTCGGTGCGCGCGGTCAGCATGATGACGGGCAGCGCGCGCGTCGCCTCGTCACGCCGCAGGGCGCGGACGTATTCGAGGCCGCTGCCGCCCGGCAGCATCCAGTCGACGAGCGCGAGATCGGGCGTGCCGTTCGCGACCACCGCGCGCGCCGCGCGCACGTCCTCGGCGCCGATCACCTCGTGCCCGTCACGCTCCAGCGCGAAGCGCACGAGATCGCGGATGTCGGGCTCGTCCTCGAGGGCGAGGATGCGTGCGCTCATGGCAGGGGTCGTCGTCCGGCGTGGGGGCCAGTGTCGGCCGGGAGGTGTGACAGGGGCGTGACGGTAGCCGGTCCCGGTTGCGGCCGCGCCCCGCCCGCGCCACAATGCACGCGGCGTTCCGTATCGGCACTCCCGCGACGACAAGCCGTGAACCCCGTCAGGCCCGGAAGGGAGCAGCGGCAGCGGTGGATTCGGGTGCCGGGATGCGGCTGGTGCGGAATGCCACCCGATCACGCAACTCGACCCCACATCAGACAACCTGCCCGGCCCCCGTGCCGGCGGGCCCGGCGGGCAATGAGCTACAAGGTCCTCGCCCGCAAGTGGCGGCCGCAGCGCTTCAGCGACATGCTCGGCCAGGAGCCGGTGCTGCGCGCGCTCGTCAACGCGCTGGACTCCGGCAGGCTCCACCACGCGTACCTGTTCACGGGCATGCGCGGCGTCGGCAAGACGACGATCGCGCGCATCTTCGCCAAGTGCCTGAACTGCGAGGTCCGGGGCGTCTCGTCCACGCCGTGCGGCGAGTGCGCCACCTGCAGGGACATCGAGGCCGGGCGCTTCATGGACCTCATCGAGGTCGACGCCGCCTCGCGCACCAAGGTCGAGGAGACGCGCGAGCTGCTGGAGAACGTGCCCTACGCGCCGGCCAGTGGCCGCTACAAGGTGTACCTCATCGACGAGGTGCACATGTTCTCCTCGTCGAGCTTCAACGCGCTCCTGAAGACGCTCGAGGAGCCGCCCGAGCACGTCAAGTTCCTGCTCGCGACCACCGACCCGCAGAAGGTGCCGGTCACCGTGCTGTCGCGCTGCCTGCAGTTCAATCTCAGGCGCATGGCGCCGGACCGGCTCGCCGATTATCTCGCCGGCATCCTCGAGGCCGAGGGCATCGAGGCCGAGCGCCCGGGCCTGGACCTGATCGCGCGCGCCTCCGAAGGCAGCGTGCGGGACTCGCTGAGCCTCGTGGAGCAGGCCGCCGCGTACGGGCAGGGGGCGGTGCGCGCCACGGACGTCGAATCCATGCTCGGCCGCGTCTCCATCGAGCGGCTGCTGGGGCTCGTCGACGCGCTGGCCGCCGGCGACGTGCCCGCGCTCTTCGCGCGCACCGACGCGCTCGCCGAGTACGCGCCCGACTTCGCGGAGCTCCTCGGGGAGCTCCTCGGGCTCATGCACCGGCTCGCCATGCTGCAGAGCGTGCCGGGCAGCGTGGACCCCTCCATGGCGGGCCACGCGATGCTCGAACGGCTGGCCGCGGCCGTGGCGCCGGAGGAGGTACAGCTCTGGTATCAGATCGGTCTGCACGCGCGCCGCGACATGCCGTTCGCGCCGGACGCGCGCGAGAGCTTCGACATGGCGCTGCTGCGCATGCACGCGTTCCGGCCGCAGGAGGCGGGGCCGGGGTCCGGGCGGACGCCCGCCGCGCCGGTCGCGCGGGCGGACGCGCAGCCGTCGGACCCGCCCGCCGCCATGCTCGCCGCGGCGCTCTCCCCGGAGTCGGTGCCGGCGTCCGCTCCCGCGGAAGCCTCCAGGCCACCGGCCGGATCCTTGCCCGTGATCGGCGGCGCGCGCGCCGGGCCCGGCGCCACGCCCGCATCCGAAACCGCCCGCTCCGCGAGCGCCCACCCCGCGAACGCCCGCGCGGCGAACGCCCACCCGGCGAACGCCCGCCCGGCGAACGCGGCCGCGGCCCACGGCGCCCCGCACCCGCACGTGCTGCCCGTGCGCGGCGCGACCGATGTCGACCGCCTGCACGTGGCCAAGGGCGGTTCGCTGCAGGCCTTGTCCGCGACTCCCTGGAGCGAGATCGTCGGCGGGCTCGGCCTGTCCGGCATGCCGCGCCAGCTCGCCGCGCACGCGGCGCTCGTCGGCGTCGAGGGCGCGCGCGTCGCGCTGCGGCTCGGGACCGAGCACGAGTACCTGAACACGCCTCGCTTCGTCGGCCGGCTGCGCGAGGCGCTGTCGGCCTGGGCGGGCACCGAGGTGCAGCTCGATCTCGGCACCGCCGACGCGGCCGCGGACGCGCCGCTCGAGACCCCGGCGCTGCTGGAACGCAAGCACGAGGCCGCGCGGCTCGACGACGCGCGCGCGGCGATCGAGGCCGACCCGAAGCTCGCCTGGCTCGCCGAGCAGTTGAACGGCGAGGTGGATCCGACCTCCGTGCAACCGCTCGCCGACTGATGCGGGTAGCGTTGTCCGGCCCCCCGTCCCGCGCCCAGCGGGCATTCGACCCGGAGAGACTTTCATGAAAGGCGGCATCGGCAACCTGATGAAGCAAGCGCAGAAGATGCAGGAGGACATGCAGCGCGCGCAGTCGGAAATCGCCTCGATGGAGATCGAGGGACAGAGCGGCGGCGGTCTGGTGAAGGTCGTCATGAACGGCCAGCACGAGCTGTCGAAGGTCACCATCGACCCCTCGGTGTTCGGCGAGGACGACCGGGAAATGCTCGAGGATCTGGTGGCCGCCGCCGTCAACGACGCCTCGCAGCGCCTCGCCACGGTGTCGAAGGAGAAGCTGTCCGGGCTCGCGAGCGGTCTGGAGCTGCCGCCCGGCATGAAGCTGCCGTTCTGAACCGCGCACCCGCACCGGGAAGGGACTGATGGCGAGCGGGTTGCTCGAGGATCTGGTGGAGCGCCTGCGCGTGCTGCCGGGCGTGGGGCCGAAGTCGGCGCAGCGCATGGCGCTGCACCTGCTGCAGCGCGACCGCGAGGGCGCGCGGCGGCTCGGTCGGACCCTGCTCGAGAGCATGGAGCGCGTGCAGCACTGCGAGCTGTGCCGCATCTTCACCGAGACCCAGCCGTGCCGGTGGTGCGGCGATCCGGCGCGCGACGCCTCGAAGCTGTGCGTCGTCGAGGCGCCCGCCGACGTGCTGGCGATCGACCGCGCGACCGACTGGGACGGGCGCTTCTTCGTGCTGCTCGGGCACTTGTCGCCGCTCGACGGCATCGGGCCGGCGGACATCGGGCTGGATCTGTTCGAGCGGCGGCTGGACTCCGGCGAGGTCGGCGAGGTGACGCTCGCCACCAACCAGACCGTCGAGGGGCTCGCCACCGCGCGCTACATCGCGGGACTGTGCGCGCGTCGCGAGGTGCCGGTCATGCAGATCCGGCGCGGCGTGCCGGTGGGCGGCGAGCTCGAGTTCGCGGACGGCGGCACGCTGTCGGTGGCCTTCGCCGAGCGCACGCGCGTGGGCGGACCCTGAAGCGCCCGGGCGCCGCCGGGTCGGACCGGGTGGCGGTTCAGATGCTGAACACGTGCTTTCGGTAGTGCCTGAGCTCCGCGATGGACTCGCGGATGTCGTCGAGCGCCTTGTGCGTGTTCTTCTTCCTGAAGTCGAGGCCGTCGTCGGGCGCCCAGCGGCGCACCAGCTCCTTCACGGTGCTGACGTCGAGGTTCCTGTAGTGGAAGAAGTCCTCGAGCGTGGGCATGGTGCGCACCATGAAGCGACGGTCCTGGCAGATGCTGTTGCCGCACATGGGGCTCTTGTGGCGCGCGCTCCAGCCCTTCAGGAAGTCGAGCGTGGCGGCCTCGGCATCGGCGAGCGTCACGTCGGTGGTGCGCACCCGCTCGGTCAGCCCGGAGTCCCCGTGGTGCGTGGTGTTCCACTCGTCCATGCCGGCCAGCACGTCCTCGCCGACGTGAATGGCCAGCACCGGCCCCTCCGCGAGCGTGTTCAGCTCGGAGTCGGTGACGATGGTGGCGATCTCGATGACGGTGTCCACGTCGGGATCCAGCCCGGTCATCTCGAGATCGACCCACACGAGGTTGTCGTCGCTGACGGGCATCGGGCGGTGGGGCTCGGGTCGGTGGGTCTGTGAAGGGCGGCATTCAAGCACGAAAGGGCGGCCCCGGCGGGAGCGAGGGCAGGCGCGTGATCGCGAACCTCGGCCGCGCGCTCGTCGTCGACGATGCCGGCGCGCCGCGCCAGGTGATGCCGCTGCGCCAGCTCCCGCTCGTGGTCGCGGGCGATCTGGTGCGCCTCGCCACCGATGCCGCGGGCGTGGAGCGCGTCGTGGAGCTGCTGCCGCGCGCCACGCTGCTGGAGCGCCCGGGCGAGCACGGGCGCGACAAGGCGCTCGCGGCGAACCTCACGCATCTCGCCATCGTCTCGGCCGCCCCGCCCGGCATCGACACGATGCTGATCGACCAGTTCTGCATCGGTGCGCGCCGCGGCGGGCTCGAAGCCATCGTGGTCGTGAACAAGATCGAGCTGCTGGACGAGGCGCGGCGCGGGCGCGTGGCGACGATGCTCGCCGCGTATGCCGCCGCGGGCCACCCGACCGTGACCTGCGACGCGAAGGCCGACGGCGGCCTCGCGGAGCTGCGCACCGAGCTGGCCGACCGGGCCGTGGCGCTCGTCGGGGCGAGCGGCGTCGGCAAGTCCTCGATCGTGTCCGCGCTGCTGCCGGACCTGGACGTGCGCGTGGGTGCGGTGTCCGCGACCACCGGGCTCGGCGCGCACACGACGAGCGTGACCTGCTGGTACGACCTGCCGGACGGCGGCGCCCTCGTCGACTCGCCCGGGGTGCGCCAGTACGCGGTCGAGACGCTGACGAACGCGGACGTGCGCGCGGGCTACGCCGAGATCCGCCTCCTCGCCGAGGGTTGCCGGTTCAACGACTGCAGCCACGTCGTGGAGCCGGGCTGCGCGGTGCGCGGCGCGCTGGACGCCGGGACGCTGGCCGCGTTCCGCTACGCGAACTACCGCCGGCTCGCGGGGGTGTAGCGGCGCGGCCGGCCGTCCCGGACCGCCCGGACCGTCACGAGGCCTCAGCCGCGCTCCTTCGGAAGCTCCGGACGGTTGCCCCAGACCGACCACGCACCGTCGAGCCCGCGCACGTCGGGGAAGCCGGCGCTGCGCATCAGCAACCAGGTGACGGCCGAGCGCTGGTGCGTCTGGCAGTACACGACCACGCGGTGCTCGGGCCGGACGTCGAGCTCGGCGAGCTGTTCGCGCAGCCGTTCGGGGGACAGCGCACGGCCCTCGGGGTCGAGCTGGCGCGTCCACTCGAGGTGGATGGCGCCGGGCACGCGACCGCCCTCGGCGCTGCGCACGTCGGTGCCCGCGTACTCCGCGGCGCCGCGCACGTCCAGCACGCGCAGCCGCGCGTCGCCGAGTTCGCCGTGCAGCTCGTCGGCGCTCGCGAGGGTCCGGGCATCGGGTTCGTCCGCGGGCAGGGCGAGCCCGTCGACGGCGCCCGCGGGCACGGCGTCGCCGCGTTCGAGCTCGCCGCCGGCCGCCCCCCAGGCCCGCAGGCCGCCGTCTAGCCAGCCGATGTCCGCAAGGCCCCAGGCGTGCAGCACCCACACCGCGCGCGCGGCCGTCGTCGCGCCGCCGGCGTCCAGCACGACGGTGCGGCCCGCCCGCCCGATGCCGGCCTCGGCCACGATGCGCTCGGCCGTGGCCCGGTCCGGCAGCAGGCCGTTGGCGGGCGGTGCCGCGCGGTTCAGCAGCGCGGGATCGAGGTGCACCGAGCCCGGCACGTGACCGGCCGCGAACTCCGCGGCCGGGCGCACGTCGACCACGCGGACGCCGGCCGGGCCGTCCGCCGAGTCGCCGGCCGACGCGGACAAGGCTTCCGACAGGGCCGCGGCCCCGATCAGGAACGGCATCGGCGCGGGCGCGTCGGGGGGCGGCGCGGCGGAGCTCGGCATGCGGGCGATCTCGTTCGGTGGCCGTGAACTATACCGACGGCGGTGGTTCAGACAGACCGTCGCCACCGGACGGACGGTGGATGTGGAGCTGATATGATCAACGGTCGGAAACAGGCGGTGGCCTCGGGCCTTCGCGCCGCCAGCGACGGCGCCGCTCCCGGGGTGGTACCCGGGGTCGCACCCACGGTTGGATTGCGGGAAGCCGGAAAGCCGCCCTTGAGCGACAGAGAGATCGACCAGGCGCTCGTGGAACGGGTGCAGCGCGGCGACAAGGGCGCGTTCGACCTGCTGGTGCTGAAGTACCAGCACCGCATCGGCCATCTCGTGTCGCGCTACGTGCACGACAGCCACGAGTCCCAGGACGTCACCCAGGAGGCCTTCATCAAGGCCTACCGCGGCCTGAAGAACTTCCGGGGCGAGAGCGCGTTCTACACGTGGCTCTACCGCATTGCCATCAACACCTCGAAGAACCACCTGGTGACGATGGGCCGGAAGATCTCGGACACCGGCATCGACGCGGCCGATGCCGAGCAGTACGAGGGCGGGGGTGCGCTGCGCGACACCGCCTCTCCCGAGCGCGAGGCGCTCACCGACGAGATCGCCGCCACCGTGCGCGCCGCCATCGACGGTCTGCCGGAGGACCTGCGCACCGCCATCGTGCTGCGCGAGTTCGAGGGCATGAGCTACGAGGAGATCGCGCAGGCGATGGACTGCCCCATCGGCACCGTGCGCTCGCGCATCTTCCGCGCGCGCGAGGCCATCGACGACGACCTGGAGCCCCTGATCGACGAGCGGCGCCGATGAACATGCACAACGACACCCCCGACAAGCAGACCCTGTCCCAGCTCATGGACGGGGAGTGGCACGACATCGATCCCGCGCGCTGCGTGGCGCACGCCTGCGCGGACGAGTCGCTGAAGGCGGCCTGGGCGCGCTGGCACCTGGTGCGCGACGCGTTGCGCGGCGAGGCCGGCCCGATCGCCGTCGATGCATCGCTCGCCCTGCGCATCAGCGCGGCCATCGAGGCCGAGCCCGGCTACACGAACGTCACGCCCTGGCCCGGCGCTCCGGTGCGCGCGCCGATGGGGCAGCCCGTCGCGGCAGGCCCGGTACCGGACTCGGTTTCGGACTCGGTTTCGGACTCGGCGCCCGGTGCCACGGCGATCGCGGCGGCGCTTCCGCCCGCGGGCCTGGCGGCGGCCATGACGTCCAACCGCGGCGGCGCCCGCGGCGCGCGTACCACGGGCTTCGGCGGGTTCGGCGTCGCGGGCCTCGGCATGACCGGGGTCGCGCTCGCGGCCAGCGCGGCGTTCGTCGCCGTCATCGGGCTCGATGCCTGGCAGGGCGGGGCCGCCCCGGACGCCGAGGTGCCCGGCACGGCCGGCTTGCGCGTCGCCACCGGGCTCACCAGCCAGTCGCCGCTGCTGCCGTTGCCGGCGGTGGATCTGGTGGCCAACACGAACTACCCCGACGGCAGCTATTGGGTGAGCGAGGGCGACGGGGCGAGGCGCGGCGAGGCCGAGGCGCGGCTCAACGCCCTGCTGTCGCGGCACATCGAGAGCGCTCCCACGGCCACCCAGCAGAGCCTGCTGCCGTACTCGCGCCTGGTGGGCTACGACCGGCCGGACGCGGGGACCGATGCCGGGGTGTCCGAGGGGCGCTGAGGTGCGGGGTCGGTCCGTCATGCCGGTGCTCGCGCCCGTGCTGTTCGCGGTGCCGCTCGTGCTGTGGGGGCTCGCGGCCCGGGCCGACGCGCCCGCGGCCGTCGACCCGGCCGAGCTCGTCGCGCGGATGTCCGAGGCCATGCGCACGCTCGACTACGAGGCCACGTTCGTGCACTCGGCGCGCGGGCACCTGTCCTCGATGCGCATCCTGCATTCGAGCGACGGGCGCGGCGAGCTCGCGCGGCTCACCGCCCTCGACGGCGAGGAGCGCGAGGTCATCCGCGATCACGCGCACGTGACCTGCATCTGGCCCGCCACGTCGGTCGTCAGCGTGACCGAGGCGAAGCTGCGCAGCGCGCTGCCCGAGGTCGACGCGGCGCTCGCCGACAATCCCGCCTACACGCTCGAGCACGGTGGCACCGGACGCGTGGCGGGACGGCCCGCCGAGATCGTGCACATCCGGCCCGTCGATGCGCTGCGCTACGGCCACCGGTTCTGGGTAGACGCGTCGACGCGCATGCTGCTGCGCTCCATGCTGCTCGACGAGGCGGACCGTGTGCTCGAGGAGGTGCTGTTCACGGACATCGAGTATCCGGAGTCCATTCCCGCCTCCCGCTTCGAGGTGCCGGAAGGCGCCCGCTCCGCGTCGCAGCCGGTGCCCCGCGGAAGGTCCGACGCGGCGACGTCCTCGACGGCGGGCGCGGTGGAGCCCGACGCCGACGCGTCGGATCGGGTCCGCTTCGACGCGCTGCCGGCCGGCTACGCCGAGATCGACGAGCACTTCCGTGCCATGCCCGTCGAGGGCGGGCCGGCCAGCCACGTCATGGTCTCGGACGGCGTGGCCTCGGTCTCGGTCTACGTGGAGCACGTGCCGCCCGCCGAGCAGGATCTGAGCCTGACCGGCATGTCCAGCATCGGCGCGGTCAGCGCCTACGGGCGCAGCCTGCCCGAGGGCTTCGTGACCGTGGTCGGCGAGGTGCCCGCCGCCACCGTGCGGCTCGTGGCGGACGCGGTCTCGCTGCGCTAGGGCCTGTATCCAATCAGAACGTGGGCGCTGTCGCGCCGCAGAGCGTGGCAGGCTAGGCGCGAGGAGTGGAGCTTGGCAGGGCCAAGCGACCGACGAGCAACGACGGCTGGCGCGCTCTGCGGCGCGACCCTTCGGGCCGGCCCTCTGCGTCCGCCCCGCTGCGTTGCTGCTCGCTCGGGTAGCCCTGCTACCCTCGCTCGCAGCGCCTTGCGGGACGAACGCAGAGGGCCGGCAGCGCCCACGTTCTGATTGGATACAGGCCCTAGAACGCACGCTTCGGGGCGACGGGCAGTGACGTGAAGGCGAGCCCGTTCCGTACCGATAGCGTTCCGTACCGATAGCCTGTCGTCGAAATTCGACGCGATCCGCCGAGCCGCCATGATGCCGACCCGTTCACCCTCCTCCGTCGCCCGTCTGGTCCTCGGCGGCGTGTTGCTGGCGATGCCCTTCGCCACGGCCTTCGCCGCCGACCCCTCGCGCGCGGCGCAGTACGGCCTGCCCGACTTCGCCTCGCTGGTGGAGCGCAATCACGAGGCCGTCGTGAACATCAGCACGAGGAAGAGCTCGCGCCGCGATGCGGACGAGGACGGCCCGCTGGCGGGCGTGCCGGGGCTGGAGGACAGCCCGATCGACGAGCTCATCCGGCGCTACCGTGAGGGCGAGCGGCCGCGCGGCGCGCCGGATTCGAGCGCGCTCGGCTCGGGCTTCATCGTCTCCGACGACGGCTACATCCTGACCAACAACCACGTCGTGGCCGACGCCGACGAGGTGATCGTGCGGCTGCACGATCGTCGCCAGTTCACGGCGGACGTGATCGGCACCGACCCGCGCTCGGACATGGCGGTGCTGAAGATCGACGGCGCCGGGCTGCCCGTCGTGAGCATCGGCGACAGCGAGGCGCTGAACGTGGGCGAATGGGTGCTCGCCATCGGCTCGCCGTTCGGCTTCGACTTCTCGGTCACCGCCGGCATCGTCAGCGCCATCGGGCGGGCCCTGCCGAACGAGAGCTACGTGCCCTTCATCCAGACCGACGTGGCCATCAATCCGGGCAACTCCGGCGGGCCGCTGTTCGACCTGGACGGCAACGTGGTGGGCATCAACAGCCAGATCTACAGCCGCACGGGCAGCTTCATGGGCCTGTCGTTCGCCATCCCGATCGAGATGGCCATGGACGTCGCCGACCAGATCCGCGAGCACGGCGAGGTGCGTCGCGGCTGGCTCGGGGTCATCATCCAGGAGGTCACGGCGGACCTGGCCGACTCCTTCGGCATGGACACCGCGCACGGCGCGCTCGTGACCAACATCCTCGACGACAGCCCCGCCCAGGCCTCCGACCTGGAGGTCGGGGACGTCATCGTGAGCTTCGACGGGCGCCGCATCGAGCGCTCGTCGGGGCTGCCGCCGCTCGTGGGCCGCGTGCCCGTGGACACCGCGGCGCCGCTCGAGGTGGTGCGCGACGGCGACACGATCGAGCTCGACGTGGTGATCGGTCGACTGCCCGGGGACGACGAGGTGGCCGAGGGACGCTCGCCCCGCCGCGGCTCCGGCGGCAACGCCCTCGGGCTCCGGGTGCGCCCCGTCGACGACGCCACGCGCGAGCGGCTGGAGATCGACAAGGGCGGCGTGATCGTCGGCGAGGTGGTGCCGGGCGGCCCCGCCGATGAAGCGGGCATCGTCCCGGGCGACGTGGTGCTGATGGTGGACAACGTGGCGGTGGACACGCCGCGCGAGCTCGATCGCGTGCTCTCGGCGCTCGGCGAGCGCACGTCGGTGCCCGTGCTGGTGCAGCGCGAGGACGGCCCCACCTTCCTGGCGTTGAAGCTCGTCTCGAAGTGAGTCCGGCGCGCCCGGTGCTGACCCTGCTGCACCGCGAGGGCTGCCACCTGTGCGAGGAGATGGAGGGGCTGCTGCACGAGCTGCTGGAGCCCGGCAGCTTCGAGCTCAGGCGCACCGACATCGACGAGCACCCGGCGCTGCTGGCCGAGCACCACGTGCGCGTGCCGGTGCTGTTCCTCGGCGACGTGCCGGCGACCGGCGCCGTGTCGGAGCGGCCCGCCACGGAGCTGTGCCACCACTTTCTGGACCTGGAGGCCGTTCGCGCGGCCCTCGCGGGCTACACTTCGCCGGCTGGACACCCGTGATCTCATGCAGCAGAACATCCGCAACTTCTCGATCATCGCCCACATCGACCACGGCAAGTCGACGCTGGCCGATCGCTTCATCCAGGTCTGCGGGGGCCTGTCCGAGCGCGAGATGCACGCGCAGGTCCTCGATTCGATGGACCTCGAGCAGGAACGCGGCATCACCATCAAGGCGCAGGCCGTCTCGCTCGACTACAAGGCGCGGAACGGCGAGACCTACCACCTGAACTTCATCGACACGCCGGGCCACGTGGACTTCAGCTACGAGGTCAGCCGCTCGCTGTCGGCCTGCGAGGGGGCGCTGCTGGTAGTGGACGCCAGCCAGGGCGTCGAGGCCCAGTCGGTGGCCAACTGCTACACCGCCATCGAGCAGGACCTCGAGGTCGTGACCGTGCTCAACAAGATCGACCTGCCGAACGCCGAGCCCGAGCGCGTCGTCGACGAGATCGAGGAGATCATCGGCGTGGACGCGCACGACGCGATCCACATCAGCGCGAAGACGGGCCAGGGCGTGGAGGACGTGCTCGAGCAGATCGTGGAGCGCATCCCGGCGCCCACCGGCGATCCCGACGCGCCCACGCGCGCGCTGATCATCGACTCCTGGTTCGACAGCTACGTGGGCGTCGTCACGCTCGTGAAGGTGGTCGAGGGGCGCATCCCGAAGCGCAGCAAGATCCGCATCATGTCCACCGGGCGCGAGTTCCAGGCCGACGACGTCGGCATCTTCACGCCGAAGAGGAAGACTACCGAGGCCTTGTCCGCCGGGGAGGTCGGCTTCGTCATCGCGGGCATCAAGGAGATCGAGGCGGCGCGCGTCGGCGACACCATCACGCTCGCGCACCGCTCGGCCGTGGAGCCGCTGCCGGGCTTCAAGGAGGTCCAGCCGCGCGTGTTCGCGGGGTTGTACCCGACCGACGCGGACGACTACGAGGCGTTCCGCGAGGCGCTGCAGAAGCTTCGCCTGAACGATGCCGCGCTGCATTTCGAGCCGGAAACCTCGTCCGCGCTCGGCTTCGGCTTCCGCTGCGGCTTCCTCGGCATGCTGCACATGGAGATCTGCCAGGAGCGGCTCGAGCGCGAGTACGACCTGGACCTGATCAGCACCGCGCCCACGGTGGTGTACGAGATCCTCGACACCAAGGGCGAGATCACCTACATCGACAACCCCTCGGACCTGCCGGCGGTGAACTACATCGGCGAGATCCGCGAGCCCATCATCCGCGCCAACATCCTCTTGCCGCAGGACTACGTCGGCGACGTGATCAAGCTCTGCGTCGAGAAGCGCGGCGTGCAGCTGAACATGCAGTACCTCGGGCGCCAGGTGCAGCTGTCCTACGAGTTGCCGCTGTCCGAGGTGGTGCTCGACTTCTTCGATCGGCTGAAGTCCGTGTCGAAGGGCTACGCCTCGTTCGATTACGAGTTCGTGCGCTTCCAGGCGGCGGATCTGGTGAAGGTGGACCTGCTGATCAACGGCGACAAGGTCGACGCGCTCGCCAGCATCGTGCACCGCGCGCGGGCGCAGACCCGCGGGCGCGACCTCGCCGATCGCATGAAGGACATCATCCCGCGCCAGATGTTCGAGGTCGCCGTGCAGGCCGCCATCGGCGCGCACGTCATCGCCCGCAGCTCCATCAAGGCGCTCCGGAAGAACGTCACGGCGAAGTGCTACGGCGGCGACGTGTCCAGGAAGCGAAAGCTGCTGGAAAAGCAGAAGGCGGGCAAGAAGCGCATGAAGCAGGTCGGCAAGGTCGAGATCCCCCAGGAGGCCTTCCTCGCGGTCCTGCAGGTGGCGCGCTGACGCACCCCGCCGCGCGGCCTTGCACCCGCCCGCGGGGCGCCGTTTCCGGGACTGGCCCGGGCCACATTCGCTCCCGGGTCCGGGCGCGTACGGAGAACACGCTTGGACAACCTGAACTTCCCGCTGATCCTCGTCGTGGCGACGGCGGTGACGGGGATCGTGTGGCTCGTCGACGCGCTGGCGTTCGCGCCGCGCCGGCGCGCGCGCGTCAGGAGCGATGTCGGCACGCGCGAGCCCATCCTGGTCGAGTACGCGCGCTCGTTCTTCCCGGTGCTGCTGATCGTCCTGCTGCTGCGCTCGTTCGTGTTCGAGCCCTTCCGCATCCCGTCGGGCAGCATGATCCCGACGCTGCTGATCGGCGACTTCATCCTCGTCAGCAAGTTCAGCTACGGGCTCAGGCTGCCCGTCGTGCACACCAAGATCCTGGAGACCGGGGAGCCGGAGCGCGGCGACGTGGCCGTGTTCCGATTTCCGAACGATCCGCGCCAGGACTACATCAAGCGCGTGGCGGGGTTGCCCGGCGACGAGATCGAATACCGCGACCGGACGCTGTGGGTGAACGGGGAACGCGTCGAGATTTCGGACCCCGAGCCTTATGTAAGCCCCGTCTCGGACGCTCTAGTGCCGGGTGAGACGCGCTTTTCGGAGGACATGGACGGCGCGCTTCACGACATCCTGCTGTCCGACAGAGCGTCGCGGCCTCCGCGCACGAGCTGGACGGTCCCGGAAGGGCACTACTTCATGGTCGGCGACAACCGCGACCACAGCAACGACAGCCGCTTCTGGGGCTTCGTGCCCGAGGAGAACCTGGTCGGCAGGGCCACACGCATCTGGATGCACTGGAACGACGGCATCCTCTGGAGCAGGCTCGGGGAGAAGATCAGATGAAGCCAGGAACCACAGCGCTCGCGGCGCGGCTCGCGACGGCCACCGCGACCCGGCCCGCGACGGCCACCGCGCTGGCCACCCCGCTGGCCACCGCGACGGGGCCGGCCCGCCAGCGCGGCATGTCCATGACGGGCATCATGGCCATCATGAGCGTCTCCATCTTTCTCGGGCTGTTCGCCATCAAGGCGGGCCCCTCGTACATGGAGAACATGACGGTGCAGAGCATCGTCGGCGACACGGCCGAGAACACCGACCTGATGCGCAGCTCCCGCAGCAAGGTGTACCAGCAGCTGAACGCCCAGTACCGCATGAACAACCTCTGGGATCTGAAGGCCGAGGACACCGTCGTGCTGACCAAGGCCAAGAGCGGCTACGTCATGAACGTCGCCTACGAGAAGCGCGAGAACCTCTTCGCCAACATCGATCTGGTCATGCGCTTCGACGACACGGCGGGTGACGACGAGCAGTAGTCCACCCGGGGGTCCATCCGGGGGTCCGCCCGGTGGCCCGCCCGGTGGCCCGCCCGCGCGCGGGCCGCGTCCCTCCGCCGCGCGGGGCGGGCGCGACGGGCCCTTGCACGAGCTCGACCGCGCCGGGCTGCTCGCGCGGCTCGGGCTGAGCTTCCGCGACCCGGAGCTTCTCGACGAGGCGCTGTCGCACCGCTCGTCCGGTACGCGTCATTACGAGCGTCTCGAGTTCCTCGGCGACAGCCTGCTGAGCTTCGTGGTCTCCGGGGAGCTCTACCGGCTCAGGTCCGAGGCCGACGAGGGGGACCTGTCGCGGCTGCGCGCGAGTCTCGTGCGCGAGAGCACCCTCGCCGAGATCGCGCGCGAGCACGAGCTCGGCCGGTATCTCGTGCTCGGCACCGGCGAGCGCCGCAGCGGCGGCTTCGCGCGCGACTCCATCCTGGCCGATGTGGTCGAGTCGCTGATCGGCGCGGTCCAGGTCGACGCGGGCTTCGAGGCCGCGCGCGCCTTCGTGCTGCGGCTGTTCGAGGCCCGTCTGGCGGAGCTGCCGGAGCCCGAGTCGCTCAAGGATCCGAAGACCCGGCTGCAGGAGATCCTGCAGGCGCGCGGCCTGGATCGGCCGGTCTACGAGGTGATCGAGGAGAGCGGCCGCGCGCACGAGCGCCGCTTCACCGTGCGCTGCCACCTCGCGGCCATCGACACCACGGTGCGCGCCACGTCGACGAGCCGCAGGAAGGCCGAGCAGGCGGCGGCGGCGAAGCTGCTGGAGGGCGCGGCGGCGCTGCCGGAGTAGGTGGCGCGAAGCGTCGGTCGCGGATCGGGGGGGGGCGCGTCGCGGCGGCGGTGCGAGGGCGACTAGTGCCACAATGCGCCGATGCAACGCACCGGAATCGTGGCCGTCGCCGGCCGACCCAACGTCGGCAAGTCGACGCTCGTCAATCGCCTGATCGGACAGAAGCTCGCGATCACGGCCCACCGGCCGCAGACCACGCGCCACAGCCTGATGGGCATCCGCACCGTCGGGGACGTGCAGGTCGCCTTCGTCGACACGCCGGGCATCCACGTCGACGGCAAGCGCCGGCTGAACCAGGTGCTGAACCGCACCGCGTCCACCGCGCTGCAGGACGTGGATCTCGCCCTCTTGCTCGTGCAGGGCGGGGTGTGGAACGACGACGACGCGCGCGCGTTCGAGGTGGTCACGAGCGCCGAGGTGCCGTTCGCGCTCGTCGTCAACAAGGCGGATCTCGTGAAGAGGAAGGCGGAGCTGCTGCCATGGCTCGGCAAGCTGCCGACGCACGAGCGCCTCGTCGAGGTGCTGATCGTGTCGGCGAAGAACGGCAAGGGCGTGGATCGGCTGGAGGCGCTGATCGAGGCGCGCATGCCCGAAGGCCCCTGGCGGCACGCCGAGGACGAGCTCACCGATCGCTCGGCGCGCTTTCTCGCCTCCGAGGCGGTGCGCGAGCAGCTCACCCGCCAGCTCGACGCGGAGCTGCCCTACGCGCTGACCGTGGAGATCGAGACCTTCGAGGAGAGCGCGGCGTTGTACCGCGTCGGCGCGATCGTCTGGGTCGACAAGGAGAGCCAGAAGGGCATCGTGATCGGCAAGGGCGGCGAGCGGTTGAAGGAGATCGGTCGTCGCGCGCGCGAGTCCATGGAGACGCTCTTCGGCACGAAGGTGTTCCTGGAGACCCACGTGCGCGTGAAGGCGGGCTGGGCCGACGACGAGCGTGCGCTGCAGAGCCTCGGCTACGAGCTGCCGGCGCGGCGTCGGTGACCGCGACGACGCGGGGGCGGGGATAGCGCATGTCGGGCGAGGAGGTGCGACTGGAGCCGTCCTGGATCCTGCACACGACGGCCTACCGCGACACGAGCCTGGTCGTGGACCTGTGGACGCTGTCGCACGGGCGCCAGGCGCTCATGGCGCGCGGCGCGCGCTCGGCGCGGCCCGCGGTGCGCGCGCTGTACCAGCCTTTTCGACCCCTGCTGCTGTCCTGGACGGGCGCAGGGGACATGAAGACCCTGATCGGCATCGAGGAGGCCGGACGTCCGCACGCGCTCGACGACCGGGCGCTCGCGTGCGCGTACTACTGCAACGAGCTGATCCTGCGCGTGCTCGGCAAGCATCAGCCGCAGCCCGAGCTCTTCGGCCACTACGCGGTGGCGCTCGCGGAGCTCGCGGCCGATACCGACATCGAGATCTGCCTGCGCACCTTCGAGCTGCAGTTGCTCGAGGCGCACGGCGTGCTGCCGGATCTCGAGCATCCGCTGCGGGGCGGCGCGCGGGTGGAGCCCGGCCATCGCTATCGCTACCATCCCGCGAACGCGGTCGCGGTACCGATCGTGGACGAGCCGGTGTACGGCCGGTTGAAGCCCGAGCGGCGCGGTCTGGACGCAGGCGGCACGGGCATCGCCGACGGCGACGCGGCCTGGCACGCCGACGGCGTGACGGCGGACGAGGGCGTGGAGGTGTCGGGCGACACCCTGCTGGCGATGGCTCGGCTGGACTTCTCCTCGCGCAGCGTGCGCGACGAGGCGCGGCCGCTCATGAAGCGGTTGCTGCACCAGCAGCTCGGCGACCGGCCGCTGAACAGCCGCGCGCTGTTCGGCGCGCTGTCCATGGGGAGCGGGTCGGACTCGGGCGACTCGCGGAGCGCAGACGACTGAGGTCCGCCAGCGAAGCGGGGGCCCCTTTTTTCCCCTGTCGGACCCGGTCGCACCGAACAACCGGTGACCGGGTCCTCTTCGGTCCGACCGGGTCATCCCGAAGAACCGGTGACCCGGTCGGACAGGGATTTTTTCGGGCCTTCGCGTGCGCGCGCCGCGCCGATCAGGCGTCGAACCGCACCAGACGCGCGCCGTCCCCGTCCACCAGCGCCACGGTGGCCCCGTCCGCACGCCAGTCGCCGAGCACCAGCCGACGGGTGGGTTCGCCGTCGGAACCGGGCGGGCCGGTGTGCTCGGCGGGCCGATGCACGTGACCGTGCACCATCAACGCCACGCCGGTCGCTTCGAACCGGGCATCGACCTCGGCCGGTGCGACGTCCACGATACCCGGGCGACCGCTCCCGTCGTCACGATCTGGAGCCCGTGCGCTCCGGCCACGCAGCTCGGCAGCGATGGCGAGGCGCTCGGGTACGGGCCTGGCGAGCTGTTCGGCCTGCCATGCGGGCGAGCGGACCGTGGGCCGCGCGCGCTGGTATTCGATGTCGTCGGTGCACAGGGTGTCGCCGTGCAGCAGGAGCGCGGGCCTTCCGGCGAGCCGGATCCGCACCTCGTCCTCGACGTGCAGCGCGGCGCCGATGCGGCGCGCGAAATCCTTGCCGATCAGGAAGTCCCGGTTGCCGTGCATGAGGTGCACGGCGGTGCCGGCGGCGGCGAGCTCGCGAAGCCCGTCCACCGCGCGCAGGAGCGCGGGGTCGGCGAGCGCATCGAACGCATCGTCGCCGATCCACGCCTCGAACAGGTCGCCGAGCAGCCACAACGCGTCCGCGCCGGTCACCTCGTGCGCGAACCAGCGCGCCGCGAGCTCGGAGAGTTCGGGCCGGGCGGGATCGAGGTGCAGGTCGGCCGCCAGCAGCGTACGTCCGTCCACCGCGGAGCGCGCGGCAATCGGCGCCGGTCGATCAGTCCTCGATCGTCACCGACTCGATCGTGACGGGCTCGACGGGCACGTCACGGTGCGGTCCGGAGGTGCCGGTGGACACCGCGGCGATGGCGTCCACCGAGTCCATGCCCTCGATCACCTTGCCGAACACCGTGTAGCCGTAACCCGCCTGCGAGGTGTCCTGATGGTTCAGGAAATCGTTGTCCTTCAGGTTGATGAAGAACTGCGAGCTCGCCGAGTGCGGGTCCGGGGTGCGCGCCATCGCGACGGTGCCCTTGTCGTTCACGAGACCGTTGTCCGCCTCGCTGCGCACGTTCGCGTGCGTGGACTTCTGCGTCATGTCCGCGGTGAAGCCGCCGCCCTGGATCATGAAGTCGGGAATGACGCGGTGGAAGACGGTGCCGGCGTAGTGGCCCTCTTCGGCGTAGCGCTTGAAGTTCGCGCACGTCTTGGGGGCGGCGGCGGCATCGAGCTCGAGCACGATCTGGCCGTGCGAGGTCTGCAGGGTCGCTTTCACTGGAAGGGAACGGGGCTCGGGCGGCGGGGGCGCGATGCCCCGGAAGCGCGCAAGGATACGCGAGCCCGGAAGCGTGCGAGGCGGGACGCCCCGACGACGCTTCTTCAGTCGGTGCCCGCGGTGGCGCTCGGGGCGGTCAGCCCGTGCAGCGTGCGTTCGGCCGCGCCGCCCGCATCGGCCGCCCCGCCGGTGTCCAGCGACGCCGGCCCGGGGGACGATGCCGGAACCGCTCCGGGGTCGTCGCCGGGAGCGACGCCGGCGGCGCCGACACGCGCGGCGCCCTCGATCACGACGGGGGTGCGCGGGACGTCGCTGGCGAAGGGGCCGCCGGCGCCGGTGGGCACCTCGGCGATGGCATCCACCACGTCGCGGCCGTCCACGACCTCGCCGAACACCGTGTAGCCCCAGCCGCGCGGCGTGGCCGCGGTGTGGTCGAGGTTCCGGTTGTCGGCGACGTTGACGAAGAACTGGGCGGTGGCCGAGTGCGGCGCGTTGGTGCGCGCCATGGCGATGGTGTACCGCCGGTTGCCGAGCCCGTTGTCGGCCTCGTTCCGCACGGGCGCGCGCGTCTCCAGACGCTCCAGGGACGCATCGAAGCCGCCGCCCTGGATCATGAAGCCCTCGATGACGCGGTGGAACACCGTGCCGTCGTAGAAGCCCGAGTCCACGTACTGGAGGAAGTTGTCGACCGTGCGCGGCGCGCGTTCGGGGAAGAGTGCGAGCTCGATGGTGCCGAGGTTCGTGTCGAGCGCGACGCGCGGGCGGGCGTCGTCGGCCCGCGCATCACCCTCCGATCCGGGCGCCGAGCCGGCCTCCTGCGCCATCGCCGACGGGGCGGCGACGAGCGTGCCGAGCGCCACGCACGCCGACGCCAGGAAGGCGCGCACGTCGCGCTTGCGCAGTCCCCCGACGGGAAGCCGGGCGAGCGGCCGGCGACGTGCGAACGCGGGGCGGGGCGAGGTCATCTGGTGGGACACTGGGCAGGGCGCTTGGCGGGGCAATGGCGGTACGGGGGCGGCGCGCGAAGTCTAGCGGCTGCGACGAAAACCCCGTCCCGCGGCGCGCGCCGAGGCGGTGACGATCGGGTAACCTCGACGGGATGCGCCTGTACAACACGCTCGGCCGTCGCCTGGAAGACTTCGAGCCCATGGAGCCCGGCAGGGTCGGTCTCTACGTGTGCGGCATCACGGTGTACGACGACCTGCACGTCGGGCACGCGCGCGCGCTCGTCGTGTACGACGTGCTGTACCGCCACCTGCTGGCCCGCGGCCTCGACGTGACGTTCGTGCGGAACATCACCGACGTCGACGACAAGATCATCGCGCGGGCCGCGCGCGAAGGCGTCCCGCCCGACGAGGTGACGGCCACCTACGTCCGTCGCATGCACGAGGACGCACGGATGCTCGGAACGCTGCCTCCGACGCACGAGCCGCGCGCCACCGATTCCATCGAGGCCATGGTGCGGCTGATCGGCACGCTGATCGACAACGGCCACGCCTACGCGCCCGGCAACGGCGACGTCTACTACTCGGTGGTCGCCTTCGACGGCTACGGCAAGCTCTCCGGCCAACGGCCGGACGAGCTGCGCGCGGGTGCGCGCGTGGCGGTCGACGAGGTCAAGCGGGACGCGCTGGACTTCGCGCTGTGGAAGGCCGCCAGGCCCGGCGAGCCGGCGTGGCCGTCGCCCTGGGGCGACGGGCGGCCCGGCTGGCACATCGAGTGCTCGGCCATGGCGAAGGCGCTGCTGGGCGAGCGCTTCGACATCCACGGCGGCGGGCTGGACCTGGTGTTCCCGCACCACGAGAACGAGATCGCGCAGAGCGAGGCGGCGCACGGCTGCGGCCCCGCGCGCGTGTGGCTGCACAACGGGCTCGTCACCGTGGACGGCGAGAAGATGTCGAAGTCGGTGGGCAACTTCACGACGCTGCGCCGGGCGCTCGAGCGTCACTCCGGCGAGGAGCTCCGGGCCTTCATCGTCGCGAGCCACTACCGCAGCCCGCTGAACCACGCCGCCGACTCGCTGGACGCCGCGCGCGCCGGGCTGCGCAGGCTCTACACCGCCTTGCGCGGCGTCCCCGTCGACGGCGGCGACGTGCCCGTCGACGGCGCCGCCGTGCGGGGGAGCCGGGACGGCGAGCGGGACGAAGCCGCGGTCGCCGCGTTCGAGACCGCCATGGACGACGACCTGAACACGCCCGAGGCGATGGCCGTGCTGCACGCGCTGGCCGGACGGCTCAACGTGGCGAAGGCGGCCGCGGACAAGGCCGGCGGCGACGACGCGGGCGGGTCGGGGGACGCGGGCGGGACGGGGGACGCGGCGCGCATCGCGCGCACGCTGCGCGAGCTGGGCGCGCGGCTGGGTTTGTTGCAGGACGATCCGGAAGGCGTGCTGCAGGGCGGTGGGCGGGGCGCGTCGCGGGACGGGTCCGACGCGCGGACCGTCGAGGCGCTGATCGCCGAGCGCGCCGCCGCGCGCGCCGCGAAGGACTTCGCGCGCGCCGACGCCGTGCGCGACGAGCTGGTCCGGCTCGGCATCGTGCTGGAGGACGCCGGCGGCGCCACGCGCTGGCGGCGAGCGTGACTCGACGGAGCACGCGTCCGGCACCGGCATCGCACGTATCATCGCGCCGGTGAAACGCATCCCCAGATCCGCCGAGAAGGCGCCCCGGTCGTCCGACGCTCCGTCCGGCGCGGACCGCGACGGCGTGGACGTCGCCCCCTACGAGGCCGATCGGCTGCCGCCGCACGACGCCGACCTGGCCGTGCCCGCGGATGCCGTGCCGGGTCCGGGTGCCGCACCCGTCGACATCGCGGCGGCCGTGGCGGCGGCGGGGCTCGGCGGCGCGGCAGGCTCGACGGGTACCGGCGGGGCGGCCGGCCCGGCGGGTACCGGCGGCGCGGCCTCCCGTGCGGGCTCCGGCGCGACCTCGGACCGCGGCGCGGCGACCAAGCGGCCCGCGGCGCCGAGCCGGCGCCAGCAGCGCCGCTACGCGCGCGAGCGCGCCGTGCAGGCGCTGTACCAGTGGCACATGACGGGGGCCTCGTCGAGCGACGTGCGGCGCGAGTTCCTCGCCACCCAGGACATGGGACGCGTCGACGTGGAGTACTTCGAGGAGGCCTTCCGCGGCGTGACGCTGGCGCCCACCGCCATCGACGACGAGCTCGCGGGCGTGCTGGACCGCGAGCTCGCCGAGGTCGACCCCATCGAGCGCGCCATCCTGCGACTGGCCACCTGGGAGCTGCGCAGCCGGCCCGACACGCCCGCGCTCGTCGTCATCAACGAGGGCGTCGAGATCGCCAAGCGCTTCTGCGCGGAGCCCGGCTACCGCTACGTCAACGGCGTGCTCGATCGGCTGGCCACGCTGCTGCGCGCTCCGGAGATGTCGCGCGCTTGAGCACCCGCGTGCCGCTCGCCGCGCTCGTCCGGGGCCCCGCCGACTTCCTGGCGCTGGGGGCGGGCAGCGGCCTCGCGCCGCGTGCGCCCGGCACCTTCGGCACCGTGGTCGGCATTCCGGTCCTGCTGCTCATGCCGCAGGCGCCGGCCGGGTACGCGGTGGTGCTCATCGCGCTGTTCGCGCTCGGCGTGTGGTGCTGCGACGTCTGCGCGCGCAACCTCGGCGTGCACGACCACCCGGCCATCGTGTTCGACGAGGTGGTGGGCTATCTCGTGACGATGGCCGCGGCGCCGCGCACGCTCGGCTGGATCGTCGTCGGCTTCGCGCTCTTCCGGCTGTTCGACATCCTGAAACCCTGGCCCATCGGACCCATCGACCGGCGCGTGGCGGGCGGTTTCGGCATCATGGCCGACGACGTGCTGGCGGGCATCTTCGCGGCCGTCTGCCTGCAGGGGTTGCTGCACCTGTTCGCGTGACAGGGCCTTCTCCATTCGCTATCCTTGATCGGCTATGGCGAAGCCACTTCCCGAACGGTTCAACCCGGACCTCATGACCCGGGACGGCACCCGTCACGAGGCGGTCCTGCCCATCGCGCGCTTTCCCCGGCTGGTGACGCTGCTCGCGTCCGATGTCGGCGAGGTGCACGTCGATGCCACGTTCTCGCGCCGCGAGGATCACATCGTCGTCGCCGGTCGGCTGCGCACCGCCCTCACGCTGCAGTGCCAGCGCTGCCTGGAACCGATGCTCCTCGACGTGGACGAACCCTACGAGCTCACGTTCGTCGTCTCGGACGCCGCCGCGCAGGCGCTGCCCGACGAGCTGGACCCGGTAGTCACCGACGACGCCGGCCAGATCACGACGGTGGCCTTGTACGAGGACGAGCTGATCCTGCACGTGCCGCTCGTGGCGCGTCATGCCGATCCGGGGCAGTGCGGGCCGGTGCAGGCGTCGTTCGGCGGCGAGGCCATCGATCCGGACGAGGCGGAGGGCGGCAAGCGTCGCCCGTTCGACGCGCTTCGCGACCTGAACCTGCACTGACCCCGTCCTGCGGTGCGGCCCGGCCTCTTCCGGGCGGCTCCTTTCCCCCCTCACACGACACACTTCACGAGGCACGACCTCCATGGCCGTCCAGCAGAACCGCAAGACCCCGTCCAAGCGCGGGATGCGTCGCTCGCACGACTCGCTCAAGGGCCCCACGCTCTCGACCGACCCCACCACGGGCGAGCTGCACCGCCGCCACCACGTCTCCGCCGACGGCTTCTACCGCGGCAAGCAGGTCGTGGCCGACGTGGTCGAGATCGACGAGGACGACGACGACGAGTAAGTCGGTCGCCGGCGCGGGACCGCGGGTCGTGGCACGCCCGGGAGCGCGGTCGGGATCGCGCGCGGGTTCGCGATCGGGCTCGCGCACGGGCACGATCGCGCTCGACGCCATGGGCGGCGATGGCGGACCCGCCGTGGTCGTGGCCGGCGCGCGGCGCTTTCTCGCCGAGTCCGGCAAGCTCGCCGGGCGGCGCGGACAGGCCGCCCCCGTGCGGCTGCTGCTCGTGGGCGATCCGGACGTCATCGCGCACCACATCGGCAGCGACCCGCTGCCCGCCGACCGGGTCGAGATCGTGCCGGCCGAGGAGGTCGTCACGATGGAGGACACCGCCGCCGTCGCGTTGCGCACGAAGAAGCGCTCGTCCATGCGCCTCGCCATCAACGCCGTGAAGGAGGGCCGGGCCGACGCCTGCGTCAGCTCCGGCAACACCGGCGCGCTGATGGCGGTCTCGAAGTTCGTGCTGAAGACGCTGCCCGGCATCGACCGGCCGGCCATCGCCGCGACCATCCCGGCCATCGACGGCCACACGCACATGCTGGACCTCGGCGCCAACGTCGACTGCGACGCCGACCACCTGTACCAGTTCGCGCTGATGGGCAGCATCCTGGCGCAGGCCGTGGACGGGCCGCAGCGCCCCGCGGGCTGGACGCCGCGCGTGGGGCTTCTGAACATCGGTTCCGAGGACATCAAGGGCAACGAGCAGGTCAAGCGCGTGGCACCGCTGCTGGCCAACGCGCCCATCAACTACATCGGCTTCGTCGAGGCCAACGACATCTACACGGACAACGTGGACGTGGTCGTGTGCGACGGCTTCGTCGGCAACGTGTCGCTGAAGACCAGCGAGGGCGTCGCGCGCATGGTCTCGCACTACCTGAAGCACGAGTTCAGGCGCACGTTGCCGAACAAGCTCGTGGGGCTGCTGGCCATGCCCATCCTGAAGGCCTTCGGCGCGCGCATCGATCCCCGGCACTACAACGGTGCCACCTTGCTCGGGCTCAACGGCGTCGTCATCAAGAGCCACGGCGGCGCGGACGAGTACGCGCTCGCGAACGCGCTGCGCATTGCCGCGCTGGAGATCGAGGACGACGTGCCGGCCGCCATCCGCGCGCAGCTGGACACCGCCATGGACGCGGCGTGAGCGGGCTCTACTCGCGAATCGTCGGGACCGGCGGCTACCTGCCCGGCGAGCCCGTCACGAACGCGATGCTCGCGACGCGCGTGGACACCAGCGACGAGTGGATCCGCGAGCGCACCGGCATCGCCGCGCGCCACATCGCGGCCGACGACGAGTTCACGCTGGATCTGGCCGAGGCCGCCTCGCGGCGCGCGTTGGAGGCGGCGTCGGTGTCCCCGGCCGAGCTCGATCTGATCATCGTGGCCACGACCACGCCGGACCGCGTGTTCCCGAGCACCGCCTGTTTGCTGCAGAGCCGGCTGGACGTGCACGGCTGCCCCGCCTTCGACATCCAGGCCGTGTGCACGGGCTTCGTCTACGCGCTGGCCGTGGCCGACAAGTTCGTCGCCACGGGCGCGGCGCGCACCGCGCTGGTCGTCGGCGCCGAGACCTTCTCGCGCATCATCGACTGGACCGACCGGAACACCTGCGTGCTGTTCGGCGACGGCGCCGGCGCCGTGGTGGTGCGTGCGGACCGCGCGCCCGGGATCCGCTCCACGCACCTGCACGCCGACGGCGACTACGCAAACCTGCTGCACGTGCCCAAGGGCGTGTCGAACAACCTGAAGGACGTGCTCGCCGGTCAGGCCTTCGTGCAGATGGCGGGCCGCGAGGTGTTCCGCACGGCCGTGCAGAAGCTCGGGGAGACGGTCGATCAGGCGCTCGAGGCGAACGGCATCACCAGCGAGGACATCGACTGGCTGGTGCCGCACCAGGCGAACATCCGCATCATCGCCGCCACGGCCAAGCGCCTGGGTCTGCCGATGGAGCGCGTGGTGCAGACCGTGGCCGAGCACGGCAACACCTCCGCGGCCTCCATTCCGCTGGCGCTCGATCACGCCGTGCGTCGCGGCGACATCAAGCGCGGCGACACCCTGCTGCTCGAAGGCTTCGGCGGCGGTTTCACGTGGGGCGGCGCGCTGCTCGACTGGACGGCCTGACAGTGGACGGCCCGGCAGGTGGTCCGACGAGCGGCATGGCGGGCGGCACGGCGGGCGGCACGGCGGGCGGCCGCACGGACGCGGATGCCGCCGCCGCGGGCCTGCGCGTGCTCGTCGTCGACGACCATCCGCTCGTGCGTACCGCGCTGCGTCGCACGCTCGACGGTGCACCGGGCATCGGTTCGGTGATCGACGTGGGCAGCGGCGAGGCCGCGCTCGAGGCGCTCGGCCGCGAGAACCTGGATCTCGTGCTGCTGGACATGCGGCTGCCCGGCATCGACGGCGCGGAGGTCGCGCGCCGGGTACGCACGCAGTGGCCGGCGGTGCACCTGGTGGTGGTCACGGGCGACGACGAGACGACCCCGGTCGCGCCGCTCATGGCGCTCGGGGTGCGCGGCTATCTCACGAAGGGCGCCGACGGCGACGAGATCCTCGCCGCCGTCGCGGCGGTGGCGGCGGGGGATCGCTACCTCTCGGCGGACGTGTCGCGGCGCATCGCGCTGGAATCCATGCACGGCGAAGCGCTCGATCCCTTCGACGCGCTGAGCGCGCGCGAGCGCGAGATCTGCCGGCTCATCGCCGACGGGTATCGCAACCGCGCGATCGCCGAGCGGCTGCACATCAGCGAAAAGACGGTGAGCACGCACCGCGCGCGCGCGTTCGACAAGCTCGGCATCGGCGGTGTGCCCGAGCTCGTGCGCCTCGCGCTCAAGCATCGGCTCGTCGAGCCCTGAACGCGACATGAAGGAGCGAACGCCCGGCGGCTTCGAGATCGAACCGTTCATGCGCACGGTCACCGAGCGGCCGGGCGTGTACCGCATGTACGACGCGCGCGGCGAGATCCTGTACGTCGGCAAGGCCGCGAACCTGAAGAGCCGGCTGTCGAGCTACTTCCAGAACCGCATCGATCACCCGAAGACGCGCGCGATGGTGAGCCACATCGCGGACGTGCAGACCACGGTGACCGAGAGCGCGGCCGCCGCGCTGATGCTCGAGCACAACCTCATCAAGGAGCACCGGCCGCGCTACAACGTCGTGCTGCGCGACGACAAGAGCTACCCGTACATCTTCGTCTCCACGAACGACGCCTACCCGCGGCTCTCCTACCAGCGCGGCGCGCGGCGCGCGAAGGGCAAGTACGTCGGCCCGTACCCGAGTGCGGGTGCGGTCAAGAAGAGCATGCGCCTCGTGCAGAAGCTCTTCCGCGTGCGCCAGTGCGAGGACAGCTACTTCGCCAACCGCTCGCGCCCGTGCCTGCAGCACCAGATCAAGCGCTGCACCGCGCCCTGCGTCGGGCTGATCTCGCCGGAGGACTACGCCGAGGACGTCGCGCTCACCGTCGCCGTGCTCGAGGGGCGCAGCCAGCGCGTGATCAAGGACCTGGCCGAGCGCATGGACGCCGCCAGCGCGGCGCTGGAATTCGAGCGCGCGGCGCGGCTGCGCGACCAGATCGGCAGCCTGAAGGCGGTCGGGGATCTCTCGGGCTCGCTCGGGGAAGGGTCCAGTACCGATTACGTGGCCGTCACGACGGGCGGTGGTCAGAGCGCGGTGCAGGTGTTCTTCGTCAGGAACGGCGTGAACCTCGGCAAC
Source organism: uncultured Gammaproteobacteria bacterium (assembly GCA_963833195.1). Classification (GTDB taxonomy): domain Bacteria; phylum Pseudomonadota; class Gammaproteobacteria; order Granulosicoccales; family Granulosicoccaceae; genus Granulosicoccus. Next base: position 66,828 of record CAWHXF010000027.1, read on the forward strand.
AAGGGCTTCCACCCCGCGACGCCGGCGGGCAGCACGTCGCGCGAAATCCTGGAAGCCTTCGTGGCGCAGTTCTACCTCGAGCACGAGGTGCCGCGCGAGATCGTGCTGTCCGAGCCGATCGACAACCTCGCGCTGTACGAGGAGGTGCTGCGCGCGCGTGCGAGGGCGCCGCTGTCGATCGTGCACCGCGTGCGCGGCGAGCGCGCGAAGCTCGCGCGGCTCGCCATGACCAACGCCGAGATCGCGCTCGCGACGCGGCTCGCGAGCCGCGCCGGCATGGCCGCGCGCCTGGAGGCGGTGCGCGAGCTCCTGGGGCTCGACGAGGCGCCCTCGCGCATGGAGTGCTTCGACATCAGCCACACGATGGGGGAGGCGACCGTCGCCTCGTGCGTGGTGTTCGACGTCGAAGGGCCGCGCCGCGCGGACTACCGGCGCTTCAACATCGAGGGCGTGACGGGCGGCGACGACTACGGCGCCATGCGCCAGGCGTTGACTCGGCGCTACACGCGGTTGCTGAAGGAGGAGCGCGAGCTGCCGGCGATCCTGTTCATCGACGGTGGGCGAGGGCAGATCAACGTGGCGCTCGAGGTCATGGACGAGCTCGGCATCGATGCGGTCGAGGTGGTCGGCGTGTCGAAGGGGCCGGATCGCCGGCCCGGCGACGAGACGCTGGTGCTCACCGATATCACCGGGGCCGGCACCGACATCGTCGGCACGCGCCAGCTCACGAGCGACTCGCCGGCGCTGCTGCTGATCCAGCAGATCCGCGACGAGGCGCACCGCTTCGCCATCACCGGCCACAAGGCGCGCCGCGCCAAGGCGCGCACGAGCTCCTCGCTCGAGGAGATCAAGGGGCTGGGGCCGAAGAAGAGGAAGCAGCTGCTCACGCACTTCGGCGGGCTGCAGCGGCTGAAGAAGGCGGGTGTGACGGACATCGCGGCCGTGCCCGGCATCAGCGAGGCGCTGGCGGCCACCGTGTACGATGAGCTGCATCCCAATCGCGTGATCGAGACATGACGTCTTGAGGCAGAGCATCCCGACGTGGCTGACGCTGATGCGCATCGTCATGCTGCCGATCATCATCGTCGTGTTCTACATCGACGCGGTGTGGGCGCGGCCGTTGTCGTGCCTGCTGTTCTCCATCGCCGGCATCACCGACTGGCTGGACGGCTACCTCGCGCGGCGCTGGCGGACCGAGAGCCGCTTCGGCGCGTTCCTGGACCCGGTGGCCGACAAGCTGCTGGTGGCCACGGTGCTGATCCTGATCGTGGAGTTCGACGCGACGCCGTGGCTGACCATCCCGGCCATCATCATCATCGGCCGCGAGATCACCATCAGCGCGCTGCGCGAGTGGATGGCCGAGATGGGCGAGCGCAACAAGGTGGCGGTCGGCTGGATCGGCAAGCTCAAGACCACGGTGCAGATGATCGCGCTCGGCTGCCTGCTGTTCAACCTCGACTTCCTGGGCCTGCCGATCTACCGCATCGGCATCGTCGGGCTGTACTTCGCGGCGGTGCTCACCGTGTGGTCGATGGTCATCTACATGAAGGCCGCGTTCGTCGATACGCGGCCGCCCGCGAAGCGTCCGGCGGACGCCTGAACGCCGCGCCGAAAAGCGGCCGTTCACGCTTGACAGTGGCGGCATCGGGCACCACAATTCGCGGCGCGGTGCGGGAATAGCTCAGTTGGTAGAGCGCAACCTTGCCAAGGTTGAGGTCGCCGGTTCGAACCCGGTTTCCCGCTCCACCGCCTCCAGGTTCGCTTCAGTCGTCTGTACCGCCCCGCTGGCTGAGTGGCAGAATGGCTATGCGTCGGATTGCAAATCCGTTTATCTCGGTTCGACTCCGGGCTCAGCCTCCAGCACACCCCCGAACGGCCCGCACCTGCCGCGCGCCGTCGACACACCCCCCGCCGGGGTGGCGAAACCGGTAGACGCAGCGGGCTTAAAACCCGCCGGCCTTGTGCCGTCCCGGTTCGAGTCCGGGTCCCGGCAATCCCGACCTCGGCAGCGCCCACGTTCTGATTGGATACAGGCCCTAGGTCTCCAGCCGCCGTACGAAGTCCGCGATCTCTTCGACGATGCGCGCGGTGCGCGTGTGCAGCAGCCCGTGCCCCGCGCCCTCGAGCGTCACGGTTTCGGTCTCCGGACGCGCCGCTTCGAGCCGGTCCGCGTGCCGCACCGGTGGCACGATCCGGTCCGCGCCGGCAGCGATCGAGAGCAGGGGACGATCGATGTCCGGATACCGCGAAGCCACGTCCTCGAGCCAGCCCGACAGGCGGGTCAGGTCCCGCGCGTTGGCGCGGTACGTCGTCGGGCGCAGGCTCAGCAGCGTCGCCGTCTCCTCGACGTAGTTCGCGGGCACGGGTTCCGGGGCGAAGGTGTGCTCCAGGGCCGGATCCAGGGCGAGGCGCCCCACCGGTTCGATGAAGGTGTACGCGAACCACGCACCGATCACCGGCCGCGCCGAGGCTTGCGCGTGCCACGCCGTGCCGGTGTCCCACGGATAGATCGCGCCCGCGAGCACGACGCCCGCAGCGGCCTCCTCGGGTCCTAGCTCCAGCAGCGCGCTCGTCACGACCGCGCCCGCCCAGGAATGGCCGATCCAGACGGCCCGCTCGATGTCGAGGGCGCGCAGCGTGCCGGCCACGCGTCGGGCCTGCGCCGCGGGGTCCACCCAGCCGCTGTCCGGATCGGGCTCGCCGCGTTCGCTGTAGCCGTGGCCGGGGCGGTCGATCGCGACGACCTCGAAGTGTTCCGCCAGCGCCGGCAGGAAGTCCGGCACGGCGTCCATCAGGCTGGTGCTGGCGCCGTGCAGGAACACGAGGGTGGGCGCGGACGCGTCCGGGGTGCCGAGGCGCAGGTAGTGCACGCGCGCGCCGTCGATCTCGACGAAGCGGCCGACGGGCGGGTACCGAAGCTCGTCGGCCCGCGCCGTGCGGACCGACCAGACGATGGCGGCGGCGTTCGCGATCCCGGCTACCAACAGGAGGGCCAGCGCGGCGTTCCGGGCCGCGCGCACGATTCGAATGCGGGTTGTCATGCGGCGCAAGCCTACGGGCTCGCGCCGCGCGCCTCACCGTGTCGGGAGTTCCTGCCCGCGGCGCCGCCGCGCCGGCCGGGCCCTCAGTCGGCCCGCAGCGCCTTCAGCGCGGCGTCCGCGCGGGCGAACCACAGTCTCGAGGCGAGCTCGTCCTTCGGCAGGCGCACGCCGAGCGCGTCGACGCCCGTGTGGCGCTCGCGCAGGGCTTCGTACAGCCCGGCCGCCAGCACATCGTTGCCGAGGCGCTCCTGCGCGATGGCCTCGGCGTAGGTCGCGGTGTCGCGGTACGTGCTGTCGGGCCAACGCTCGGCGAGGTCCCGGAACTCGCGCAGCGCCGCCTCGGGGTCGTCCATGTCCATCAGCGCCACGTAGCCGCGCAGGTAGGTCGCGTCGTCGGCCAGGTAACCGTCGCCGTGGCGCTCGACGACGAGATCGAGCGCGGCGAGGGCCTCGGCGGGGGCGTCCCGGTCACGCGCGTCCAGCGCCTCGAGGTAGAGCGTCGCGTCCTCGCCGCTGGCGTAGGTCTGCGCCTCCATGGCGATCGGCACGCGCAGCGCCGCACGCCGCTCGTTCACGGTCACGGGATCGCTCGCGAGGTACGCGTTCCAGCCGGCCTGGGCGGCCGCGTACTCGCCGCTCCGGGCGCGCGTCCGGGCCACGTAGTAGGCCTGCTCGGCCTCGTTGACCTCGGGCTCGACCTTCACGATGGTGTCGTAGTCGATGTCGAGCGAGGCGAACTTGCGCCCGTCCGCCAGCGGGGCGAACGTGACGGGTACGCGCAGCGCCTGCGCGGGCTGCAGCACCACCTCGCCGTAGAAGGGGATGCGGAAGTCGTCCACGTCGTTGCCCGACAGGCGGACGGCCTCGAGCGGGTAGACGTCCGCGCCGCGGTTCTCGATCTCGATCGTCTGCACGTCCGTGGTGCCGACGTCGCGCGTGCCGAAGTAGAAGCGTGGCCGCGACAGGAAGAGGTAGGTGCCGTTCTCGCCGCGGGCGAGGGGGCCGTCGTCAGCCGGCGGGTCGTCGCTGCACGCACCCAGGCCGGCGGCGAGGGCGAGCGCGCTCGCGATGCGCACCGCCCCAAGGGTCGCGGCGCGGCGTCGCCCCGGGGCGGTCCGGGTACGGATCGGAGTCGTCGCGTACATGGTGCGCGTCATGGCTTGGGGCTCGAAAGGAAGGCTCGACCGGGACTCGGCGCCGATCAGGCGACGTGGCGATCGCGGTCGGCGTCGCGCCCGGCATCGTTCGCGCCCTCGCCGTTCGCGTCCGTGCGGAACCAGCCGAGCGCGGCGCGCGCGTCGCGCAGCGCGGATCCGTCGTCGGTGCCGGCGGCCGCGGCGCCGTCGATGATGTCCTTGGCCTCGGCGACGTGCTCGCGCACGCGCGCCATGGCCTCGGCGAGCTCCTCGGCGAGCTCGCCGAAGTCGCGGTCGTCGCCGGCGCGCAGGCGCACGTCGAGGTCGCCCCGCGCGATGTCGCGCAGCGTGCGCCGAATGGCCATCAGCGGCTGCCCCAGGCGGCGCGTGATCCAGACGCCCAGAAGCGTCGTGATCACGACGTTCACGGCCAGCATGGCCACGAGCCAGCGCCCCAGCACCGCGCCCAGGCTCGGCACCGCTTCGCTCGCCAGCGCCGCGTCCTCGGACACGAACAGCAGCGGGGACATGCCCTCGATCAGGCGCCCCAGCATCTGGTGATAGAAGAGGCCCACCAGCACGGTCGTGACCAGCAGGTACACGGCCGCGAGCTTCGCCACGCGGCGGATCTGGCGCGCCTGGAAGGTGCGCTCGCGCAGCAAGGAGAGCGGGAACGGGGCATCGGAGGAACGGGCCATGGCGGCAATGTGATCGGCGACTCGACCATCACCGTGTCGGCCGGATGCGCGCGGACTTGACGCCGACGGCACGTTGAGGGCACGTTCGGTGGCGCGGCGCGCCCCGGGCCAGGCGGTACCATCGCGGCGATGGAACAGGACGTCGTCGCGGCGCTCGAACCCACCACCGTGTTCTCGGTCGCGGGACTGATCTACCTGGCGCTTGCCATCGCGGCGGGCTGCCACGTGCTGCTCAACAAGCAGAACGAGAGCGCGGCCTTCAGTTGGCTGGGCATCATCGTGCTGTCGCCGCTGCTCGGCGCGCTCATGTACTGGCTGTTCGGCATCAACCGCATCCGCCGGCGCGCCCAGGCCGTTCGTCCCTCGCAGGCCACCACGCGACCGCCCCACCTCGACGCGCACGGGGAGCTCGTCATCGAGCCCGCCGTGCCGGCGGCGCTGGCGCCGCGCTTCCGCCAGCTCATGCACCTGGGCGCGGCCATCCACCCGACCCCGTACACCGGAGGCAACCGGCTCGTGCCGCTGACCGACGGCGACGAGGCCTATCCGCGCATGCTGGCCGCCATCGACGCGGCGCGGGACTCGGTGCTGCTGTCGAGCTACATCTTCGCCTACGACGATGTCGGCGAGCGCTTCGTCGACGCGCTGGCGCGGGCCCACGAGCGCGGCGCGGCGGTGCGCGTGCTGATCGACGGCGTCGGCGTGAGCTACGGCTTCGCGCGCCGCCGCGCCGACCGGGAGCTGCGCCGCCACGGCGTGCGCTCGGTGCGCTTCCTGTCGGCGCTCTCGACCACCGGCACGCGCTTCCTGAACCTGCGCAACCACCGGAAGATCCTCGTGGTGGACGCCACCACCGCGTTCGTGGGCGGGCTGAACATCCGCGAGAACAACCTCGTGCGGGCCGGGGGCAAGGGTCGCACGCGCGACGTGCACTTCGAGGTGAGCGGGCCGGTGGTCGAGCAGATCCAGGACGTGTTCGTCGAGGACTGGCGCTTCGCCTCGCAGGAGCACGACTTCGACGTGCCGCCCGCGCCCGGCCGGCACGCGGGCCACGTGCGCGCGCGCGTGCTGCTCGACGGGCCGGACGAGAACTACGCGAAGCTGCAGATGACCATCCTGGCCGCGATCAACGCGGCGCGGACTTCCGTACGCGTCGCCACGCCCTACTTCCTGCCGGACCGCACGGTGGTGGCCGCGCTGCAGATGGCCGCGCTGCGCGGGGTCAAGGTGGACATCCTGGTACCCGCGCGCAACAACCTGCCCTTCGTCGGCTGGGCCATGCAGGCCAACGAATGGCGCATGACCGAATACGGCATCCGGTTGCACCATTCCCCGCCGCCCTTCGATCATTCGAAGCTCTTCCTCGTCGACGACGGCTGGACGCTCGTGGGCTCGAGCAACTGGGACGCGCGCAGCCTGGAGCTGAACTTCGAGATCAACCTCGAGTGCTACGACGAGGCCTTCTGCGCGCAGATGACGCGCGTGTTCGACGACAAGTGCGCGGCCGCGACGCACCTCGGACGCCCCGGGAAGCGCGCACTGGCGGTACGCCTGCGCAACAACTTCTTCCGCCTCTTCTCGCCGTACCTGTAGGGTCGCCGCATGTCACGCGCACCGCGGGCGAGACCCCCGCTGCTGAAGGGGTTGCTGCCCCAGCCGTTCGACGGCGCCGACGGGCTGCGCACCGTGGGCCGCGCCACCCGGAACGCGCTGGGCCCGCGGGTGCGCGTGCTGTGCTGGAACATCCTGAAGGCGAAGCGGGCATCGTTCGCGGACGACTTCCGGCGCCTGGTGTCCGATCGCGACCTGGTGCTGCTGCAGGAATCGGTGCTGAACGCCCCGTCGGACGCGCTGTTCACCGGCGATGCGCGCCACGAGTGGACCATGGCGCGCAGCTTCCGCGACCCGCGCACGCTCGTCGAGCACGGCGTGAAGACCGGGGCGACCGCGCCGCCGCTGGATGCCAGCTACCACGTCTCGCCGCACGCGGAGCCGCTGACGCGCACGCCGAAGATGCTGCTCGCCACGCGCTACGCGTTCGCCGACGGCACGCCCGCCACGCTGCTGGTGCTGAACATGCACGCGATCAACTTCGTCTCGGTCGCCAAGTACGTGCACCAGCTCGGCCAGCTCGTCGACGCCCTGGCCGCGCACGACGGACCGATCCTGCTCGCCGGCGACTTCAACACCTGGAGCCTGCGCCGGCGGCGCACCTTCTTCGAGGTGGCCGACGAGGCGCGGCTCGTCGAGGCCACGATGGAGCGCGGCACGCGCCTGTCGCACCTCAACAGCCACCTCGACCACGTGTTCTATCGCGGCCTGGATCTCGTCTCCATCGCCTCGCTCGGCGGCTACACCTCGAGCGACCACGCGCCGATCATGGCCACCTTCGTGCACCGATCCTGAACGCCTCATGAGCTCCGACTACCACCAGCCCCTCGGCGGCAACGAGATGCCGCGCTTCGCGGGCCCGGGCACGATGATGCGGCTGCCCGCCGCGTCGGATGCGTCGGGGCTCGACGTCGCCTTCGTGGGCGTGCCGCTCGACATCGGCACCTCGCATCGCTCCGGCACCCGTTTCGGCCCGCGCCAGATCCGCGCCGAGTCCACGATGCTGCGGCCGTACAACATGGCCACCCGCGTGTCGCCCTTCGATCACGTGCAGGTGGCCGACGTCGGGGACATCGCGGTGAACGCGTTCAACCTGAGGAAGAGCGTGGAGCTGATCGAGGCGGGCATCGCCGGCATCGTCGGCGCGGGCGCCGTCCCGCTGACCCTCGGCGGCGACCACACGCTCACGCTGCCGGTGCTGCGCGCGGTGGCGAAGGTGCACGGCCCCGTCGGGCTCGTGCACGTGGACGCGCACGCCGACGTGAACGAGCACATGTTCGGCGAGCCGATCGCGCACGGCACCACGTTCAGGCGCGCGGTGGAGGAGGGGTTGATCGACGCTGCGCGGGCCGTGCAGATCGGGTTGCGCGGCACGGGCTACGCCGACGACGACTTCGACTGGCCGCGCGCGCAGGGCTTTCGCGTGGTGCGGGCCGAGGAGTGCTGGCACCGCTCGTTGTCGCCACTGATGGAGGAGGTGCGAAATCTCGTCGGCACCGGACCGGGCGCGAAGCCGACCTACCTGAGCTACGACATCGACTCGCTGGACCCGGCCTACGCGCCGGGCACGGGCACGCTCGAGATCGGCGGGCTGACGACGATGCAGGCGCTCGAGATCATTCGCGGGCTGGCCGGGGCGAACCTCGTGGGCGCGGATCTCGTCGAGGTGTCGCCGCCCTACGACCAGGCCGGCACGACGGCGCTGGTGGCGGCGAACCTCTTGTACGAGATGCTGTGCGTGCTGCCGAAGGTGGTGCGCGGCGCGGCGCTGGCCTGACGCCGGTCAGGCTCGCGCGCGATGGCCGCGTTGCGCATCGGGCTCAGCCGCCCACGAGCGCCATCAGCAGCACGACGAACAGCACGACGCCGGCCAGCAGCATGGACACGTTCAGCCATTCCTTCTGCGAGCCGCGCGGGCCGTTCTCCATCCAGTGCTTGGCGACGGGCCACATGCGCCACAGCAGGAAGCCGAGCAGGATGGCCCAGACGATGTTCAGGAACGGGGGCATGGAAGGGCTCCGGGAGGCGGGCGGGGCGGACTTCGACTCCGCCGAAACGAGTCCGGGCCGCCCCTCGTGGTGAAGGGCGGCCCGGCGGGACGTGCATTGGACGTGGCGCGGAAAGGCGCCGCGGCATCGGGCCGCGACGACCGTCCCGCGGACGATCAGTCGTCGCCGCCCATGATGCCGAGCAGCTGCAGCAGCGCCGTGAACAGGTTGAAGATGTTGATGAACAGCGACACCGTGGCGAGGATGTAGTTGGTCTCGCCGCCGTTGATGATGCGGCTGGTGTCGAACAGGATGAAGCCGCTCATCAGCAGCACGATGGCCGCCGAGATGGTGAGCTGCAGCGCGGGCATGTTCACGAACAGCCCGAGGATGACGGCACCGAACACGACCATGAGGCCGACCATCAGGAACCCGCCCATGAAGCTGAAGTCCTTCTTCGTCGTCAGCACGTAGGCCGACAGCCCGAGGAAGATCACGCCCGTGCCGCCCATGGCGGTGGCCACGATGGACGGCCCGTTGGGCAGCGCGAGGTACAGGCTCAGGATGGGACCGAGGCCGAAGCCGAGCAGGCCGGTGCCGGCGAACACGATGCCGAGCCCGGCGGTGCTTTCCGCGTAGCGCGGCAGCACGAAGGCGAGCAGCACGATGCCGCCGATGGTGCCGATCAGCGAGAAGCCGGCGGGCACGCCTATGGCCATCGCCAGGCCCGCCATCGCCGCCGAGAACAGCAGCGTCATCGACAGCAGGGTGTAGGTCTGGCGCAGGACCTTGTTCTGGGACAGGACGCCCTCGGGACGTCCGACGATCGGTGCGGTCTTCTGAAGGTCGACCATGGATATGTCTCCTGGTAGGTGCGTCGGCGGGGACAGCACTGCGTCTGACTCCGCCCCTCGGCGATTCTAGCGGCCGCGGGGGGGTAGGGATCAATCCGGACGTTTCGGTTACACCGTGCGGTTTCGCCGAACCTTCGTGCCGGACCGTCAGGCGCTTGCTGCCTCCGAGTGGATGCGGGGAAGATGGTGACGCGGAGCCCGGTTCCAAGCGGGAGCGCATCGCCGCGGGCTGCAGTAGACTCGGCGCCGACGCCGCGGAGAGGTGGCAGAGTGGTCGATCGCGGCGGTCTTGAAAACCGCAGACCTTCACGGGTCCGGGGGTTCGAATCCCTCCCTCTCCGCCATGCGGCGCTTGGGCGGCCGAGCGGGATGCTGCGCGCCCGCGGTACCGGCGGCTTCGGTGGGAACATGACGAGGCGCGGGCGGCGTCTTCCGGCGCCGTCCCGAAACGGTTGGACCTCGACGTTTGCCGGACTCGTCAGCGGCCATGAAAGCCCGGACGCCGCGCACCATGATCGAACACGAATTGGCGGCGCTCGGCGTCCGGCGTGCGCCAGCCGTCGACGGTGTATTGTTCGGCACGCGCCGTCCAGGCGTAGGCGGCCTGACCCCGATCGGCGGCCTCCGCATCGCTGTCGGCCGCTTCCGCAGGCTCGGCGGCTAGCGCTATGTAGCTCGCTACGTAGCGCGTTCGCTACGAGTCATGGAATCGGCGGTGCCCGGGAAGTGGGCGTTTCCCAACATTGGAACCTGGCGTAGCGTCCGGGTCCCGGTCGCCCCCCGGCATCCCATCGGAGTAGCGTTTCGCGGAATCGTCCAAGGGTCAATGCGAGCGGCTGCTCGGCTCGCTCGTCCCGCCGTGGCGGAAGCGTCGGTCCGACGAGCCGATGCAGGACTCCGATCGGTGGTTCTGGGCCGTGCGCGACGACGCGTTCGGAGAGGGGCGCGCCGGAGGCGTGGTGCTGCACGAGATCGCCGGGCGTCTGCGGGTGACCGATGTCAGCGAGGTGGCGTTGATGCACTCCCCTTCCGTCGCGGACCGGAACCGGCTCGTGGCGCGGTTTCGCGACGAGGTCGCGCTGCCGCTGCAGGAGGCGGGGCACGTGCGTCTGCACGAAGCGGGTTCCGCCGGGACGCTCGCCGACTGGATCGACGACAACGCGATCGAGGCGCTCGCCCGCTTCGCGTCCATGACGAGCCCGGTCACCGGCCTCGACCGCCCCGAGGAAGAGGCGCGCTGGGATGGGTTTCTGGTCGCCGCGCTACCCGTGCGCGACGGGGCAGGCTTCGCCGACGCGCTCGCCGCGGTGCTCGTGGGCAACGGCTGGCCGGAGGACGCCGCGTACGAGCTCGGTGACCGCGCGCGGCGCGCGAACTCGCTGCTGACCCGGTACCGCGCGGTCGGTGGGTAACGGCGTCGGCGCCGACCCGGGGGCGACCGTTCCCGCCGGCGCGGACGTCCCCGTGCGGCGGCTGTTCGTCGACACCTCGTCGCTGCTCGATCTCGTGCGCGATCCGACGCGCGATCCGACGCGCGACACGGACCGTCGCGACACCGCCGGGGCCGCCGATCGGGTCATCGCCGCGGCGGTGCGCGGCGGGGTCGAGATCCTGTGGCCGACCCAGGTCGAGATCGACAGCGCGCCCGCGGTCGTGCTCCGGTCCCTCGACCGGCTCAACGCCCGACGGGCGCCGGCGAAGGAAAGGGCCGTGCGTCGCGTACCGTCGTGTCGCGCCGCCGACTGCGGATGACGCGGTTCACGTCAAGCGCGGAGCGGTAGCTTCGCTGTATGAAGCGTGCCGTCCGCCGCTCCCCTCCTCGATCGAACGGATCAGCCGAGACTGACGCCGAAGTTCGACGACAGTGCGGCCAGCCCGCCCGCGAAACCCTGACCGACCGCCTTGAACTTCCATTCCCCGTTGTGGCGATACACCTCGCCGAAGATCATGGCCGTCTCGATCGATGCGTCCTCGGACAGGTCGTAGCGTGCTAGCTCCACGCCATCGGTCGCGTTGACGACGCGCACGAAGGCGTTGCTGACCTGGCCGAAGTTCTGGCCCGACGCGCCCGCATCGTGAATGGTCACCGCGAAGGCGATTTTGACGATCGCCTCGGGCACATTGGCCAGCTCTATCCGGACCTGCTCGTCGTCCCCGCCGCCCTCGCCGGTAGTGTTGTCGCCCTGATGCACGACCGAGCCGTCGCCGGCGCTCTTCTGGTTGTAGAAGCAGAAGTCGGCGTCGCTTCTGACCTTCTCGTCGCCGGTCAGCAGGAACGCCGATGCGTCGAGATCGAACCCCCTGCCGTCGGTCGCACGCACATCCCAGCCGAGGCCGACCATGATGCTCGTCAGACCCGGAGCCTCCTTCGACAGGCTCAGCGAGCCCCCTTTCTGCAGGCTGATGGCCATGGTCGGTGAAGCTCCGGTCGCGTTGTCGATGAGGTTGCCCGAAAGGGGCAGGTAGCCACGCCTCATGGCGGGTACCGGAAAGGTCTTGGTGGCGGCGAGATCCGATCCGAAGGGCCCGTGATGGATCTTTCCGAGAATTCACCCGGGCGGCGTCCGCGTGCGCGACCGCCTGCTGGATGTCACGGCCTTCCAGTGCTCGAGAGTGGAGTACTCCGTCGATTCTCTCCCCGATCGATTCGAGCAACGCGAAGGCTCTCGTCGAGCGTTCGGCCTCGATGACAAGGCGCTCGAGCAGCTCCGCATCACGGCGATGAACAGGTTCGGGACCGTGAAGCTCGCGAGGAGGATGAACGTCACGAAGAATGCTCGTGCGAAGGGGTGCGCTTCGATCACCGGACGGGCGATGCCCATAGACCGGCTCTCGAGCGTCATGACTTGGAAGCGCGTGTAGGCGCTACGGCCGAGCGTGCCGAACCCTGTCGGCTCGTGTCGGTGCCGTCGCGCGAGCCACCTCGGTGCTGCCGTCAGCCTGCTCCTGCCGGGATCAGCCGCACGTTCAACGTGCTGCGCGAGACCGCCGCCCCGTCCAGCGAGAGCAGCACCCAACCGCCGTCGAAGCGCAGCGGTGCCGTGCGGTCCACGACGCATTCGGTATCGAACACGGAACCGCCGCCCGGAGGCTCGAGCGTCGTGCATCCGAAGGCCCGGACCGAACCGTCGTCGCCCGCGGCCGATTCCATGAAGCGCAGCTGCGCTTCCCGTCCACGCGCGCCGAGGTAGACCCCGACGCGTTCGGAAGCGAGTGCCGCCGCCGACCACGCGGCGAGGACGCGCGGGGCGTCGAGCAGGTCGTCGCAGCGCTCGGACAGCCTCGCGTCCAGCACGAGTCTCTCGCCGCCTGCCAGCTCGTCCGAGACGATCGACAGCGGCCAGGACCCGGCCGGCGTACCCGAGATGTCGAACGCCGCGGTGAGCACGTACGACGCGTGGGTGCCGTGCAGCGACAGGCAGAGCCGTTCGTGGTCGCTGGCCGGCAGGGCGACGTGGACCGTGGTGGCGCGCCCGCCGCTACCGTCGACCTCGGTCGCGTGCGGCTCGATCGCCTCGAGCCCGACGATCTCGAGATTCCAGCCGTTCACCTCCGGGCGCGGATCCGGATCGAACGCACCGACCGGTCGGGGTGGCTCGGAGCGGGCGGGCGTGCAGGACAGCGCGAGGGCGACCACCACGAGGCGGCACGAAGGGAAGCGGATCAAGGACGAGGCGCGCACCCGGACGGGCTCCACGGTCGATCCGGTGCCACTCGCCGGGAAGTGCCGATCGCGCCGTTCGGCGCGACTCCGTGGGCGCATTCGCTCCCCGGACTTCGACGGTCCTGCTGATCGCGCCACTGGTAAGCAGTACACCCAGTCCGGAAAGGTTGACCCATCGCAGGCGTCCGGGGACACAGTCCGCCGTCCGTCTGCCATCGAACACACGATGTACTGCCTGTCCAGGCCCTCGGCGGCCGATTCCCTTCGAACGAGTCGTTCCCGCCCCACTTCGTTCGTGCCCCTCTCCGGTGGCCCCTGCCGGCTCGCCCAGGTGCGGGCCGAATTGCCTGCCGCCCTCCATCCGCCGCGCCTGACGGCGCTGGTCACCGCGTCGCCCGGCATTGTCCGTGCCCGCTCACGCAACCGGCGGTCGCTCGAACCGATACCGGGGCGCGGCACATGAACGAGCTCCCGGTAGGCGCCCTGTTCGGCGTGCTGGGCGCCCTCATACTGGCGTCCGCTTGCTTCTCGGGCTCCGAGACGGCGCTGATGTCCCTGAACCGCTACCGGTTGCGCCACCGCGCCAACGCCGGGGATCGGTCCGCGCAGCGCGTGGCCAAGCTCCTCGAGCGGCCGGATCTCCTGATCAGCCTGATCCTGCTCGGCAACAACTTCGTCAACATCTCCGCCTCCGCCATCGCCACGGTCCTGGCCCTGCGGCTCATGGGCGAGACGGGCATCGCCGTGGCGACCGGGCTGCTCACCCTGGTGCTGCTGCTGTTCGGCGAGATCACGCCGAAGACCTTCGCCACGCGCCGCGCGGAGCAGGTCGCGAGCGTGGCCGCGCGCGTGTACTCGCCGCTCATCGTCGTGCTGTACCCGCTCGTGCTGGGCACCAACTGGATCAGCTCCCTGCTGCTGCGCCTGCTCGGCGTGCGCCCCGACGAGGTGCAGAACGAGCACCTGTCCTCCGACGAGCTGCGTACGGTGCTGAACGAGACCGCGGGCATGGTGCCGCAGCGCCACCGGGACATGCTCGTCAACATCCTCGACCTCGCGACGGTGTCGGTCGAGGAGATCATGGTGCCCCGGAACGAGATCGTCGGCATCGATCTCGAGGACCCGTGGGAGCAGGTGCTGCGCACGCTCGGCGAGAGTCCGCACGGGTTGCTCGTGGTGTGGCGCGAGAACATCGACCAGGTGGTCGGGGTCGTGCGGCTGCGCCGCATGCTCGACGCCCTGCAGCGAGGCCAGATCACGCGCGAGTACCTCGAGTCGGTGACGCGCGAGCCGTACTTCGTGCCCGAAGGCACGACGCTCACGGTGCAGCTGCTGAACTTCCAGAGCGAGAAGCGCCGCGTGGGGCTCGTGGTCGACGAGTACGGCGACATCCAGGGCCTCATCACGCTCGAGGACATCCTCGAGGAGATCGTCGGCTCGTTCGACAACGATCCGCAGCTCGGCGCCGACCCCGAGATCGTTCCGCAGCCCGACGGCGGCTGGATCGTCGACGGCGTGACGGGCGTCCGTGCCCTGAACCGCACGTTCGGCTGGAGCCTGCCCAACGACGGGCCGAAGACACTCAACGGGCTCATGCTCGAATACCTGGAGGCCTTCCCGGACGAGGGTGCGAGCTTCGCGTTCGAGGGACATCCGGTGACGGTGCTCGAAGTGGAGGAGAACCGCGTGAAGCGCGTGCGCATCGAGCCGGCGTTCTCCGGGGAAGGCGCGAAGCAGGAGTTCGAAGCGACCGGGACGGATGGCGCGCACCGCCCGGAAGATCCGTCGGTATCGAGGCGCCGGTCCGCGCGGGAAGAGGCGTAGGCCGGCATGTCCCGTCCTTCCGGTCCGCACACCGAGAGGGCCTCAGCATCTCATGCTCGAACCAGGACCTCGCGGTGTCTACACGGCCGAGCGCAACTAGCCGGTCAGGAGCTGAAGTCGTCTCCACGCCGGTCGCTCCGGCATCAGGTCCGCTCCTCGCGTCACACCGCGATCTGGGCGCCGATCTCCACCACCCGGTCACGCGGAAGACGGTAGAAGTCGCTCGGGTCCGCCGCCAGGCTCGAGAGCAGGATGTAGAGCCTGTCCTGCCAGCCGGGCATGCCGATGTCGGCACGCGGGACGAGCTTGCGGCGGCCCAGGAAGAAGAGTGTCTTCATGCCCGCGATTCGAAGGCCTTGGCCGCGCAGCTCACCGAGTGTCCGGTTCACGTTGGGCGTCTCCATGAAACCGAATCGCAGGCGGACGCTGACGACCTGCTCGCTCAGGTGTTCGATGCGTGCGCGCTCGGCCGCGGGCACGTAGGGCACGGTGGGCGTCTCTATCGTCAGGATGATGATCCGCTCGTGCAGGACCTGGTTGTATCTGAGGTTCTGGAGCAGTGCCTGCGGTACCGCCTCGCCGTCGCTCGTGAAGAAGACCGCCGCGCCCGGCACCCGAACGGGAGGGCTCGTCGACACCCGATGCACGAAGTCGCGCAGCGGGACGGCCCCGGGACGCGTCTGGTCGACGAGCTGACGCGTGCCGCGATTCCACGTCCACATGATCAGGACCAGTACCGCGCCCAGCAGCAGGGGTGCGTAGCCTCCCTGATGCACCTTCAGCAGGTTCGCGGCGAAGAACACCGCTTCCAGGAACAGCATCGGCGCCACGACGGCGCACGCCGCGACGAGCGACCAGCGCCAGACGCGGCGGAGCAGGAACCAGACGAGGGCGGTGGTCACGAGCATCGTGCCGCAGACGGCGATGCCGTAGGCCGCCGCGAGCGCCCCGGAGCTGCCGAAGGACACCACGAGGACGAGTACCCCGCACAGGAGCAGCACGTTGACGACCGGCACGACGATCTGACCCGTCTCGGTCTCCGACGTGTGCCGGATGGCGATGCGGGGAAGGAGTCCGAGCTGCACCGCCTGCCGCGTCATCGAGAAGGCCCCCGTGATCACGGCCTGGCTCGCGATGACCGTGGCCACGGTCGCCAGCGCCACCATGCCCGGTCGGATCCACTCCGGCACGAGCAGGAAGAACGGGTTGTCGAGCGCGTCGGGCGTGCGCAGCACCAGCGCCGCTTGTCCGAGGTAGTTGAGCGCGAGAGCCGGGAAGACCAGACCGAACCAGGCGAGGCGGATCGGGCGTCGTCCGAAGTGTCCGAGATCGGCGTAGAGCGCTTCCGCCCCCGTGACGGCGAGGAAGACCGCGCCCAGCACGACGACTCCGACCAGACCGTGCTCGGCGAGAAAGGTGAGCGCCATCAGGGGGTTCAGGGCGAACGCCACCGCGGGCATCGCGATCACCTCGGCGAGCCCGGCGAGTGCCATCGCGACGAACCACAGCACGGTGATCGGGCCGAACCAGCGGGCGAGGGGACCGGTGCCTCGGTTCTGCACGAGAAAGAGCGCGGTGATGATGGCGACCGTGATGGGCAGGATCCAGGGCTCGAGCACCGGCGTCACCAGCTTCACGCCCTCGACCGCCGACAGGACCGAGATGGCGGGCGTGATGATCGCGTCACCGAAGAAGAGCGCTGCCCCGACGATGCCCAACACGAACAGGCCGCCCGCCCCGCGGGGCGTGTCCCGCACCAGCGCGTAGAGCGACAGGACCCCGCCCTCCCCACCGTTGTCGGCGCGCATCAGGAAGATCACGTACTTCAGCGTGACGATCAGGATCAACGCCCAGATCAGCAGCGACGCCACGCCGAGAACCTCGGCCTCGGTGATCCCGTTCGCCGCGGCGGGTCGAAGCGCTTCGCGGAACGCGTACAGCGGGCTCGTGCCGATGTCGCCGTACACGACCCCCACCGCCCCGACGGTGAGCGCGAGCGTTCCCGGACGCTCCAGCGTGCGTCGCTCGTGGGGATCGAGGCTATCGGACGGGGTCAAGGTGGAGTGCCTCGCGAGCCGGATGGCTCGACCCGGGATGGGGGTAGCGTCGGATCGGCGTTCATGGGGACGAGTCAACGACGAAGAGGTCGCTTCGGGCCACGCAGCGTCATGACGACCGTCGCGGCGAGGAACACGACGGTTGCCGGCAACAACCCGTACAGCGCGACGCCGGAGAACGTGGCCAGCATCGGGCTGGCCGTCGCGGCGAGCACCGTCCACGCCAGGTAGACGGCGCACCAGGCCAGGAGCACCCCCCCTTCGAGACGGCTCACCTCGTAGTCGGTGAAGATCAGCGGCAGGAGCGCGACGGCGACCAGCAGCATGAAGGGCAGGTCGAACGCGAGCAGCTGCTCCGGCGCGAGCAGGCCGGCGGGCGCGACGAGCCCCGCCAGTCCCAGGCAGAGCGCGATGTTGAAGATGTTGCTGCCCACCACGTTGCCGATCGCGATGTCGCGCTCGCCACGCAGCACGGCCGCGACGCTCGCGGCAACCTCCGGCAGCGAGGTGCCGATCGCGACCACCGTGAGACCCACGACGAGCTCGCTGACGCCGAGCGAGAGCGCGATCGCCGACGCGCCCCGGACCAGCAGCTGCGCACCGCCGACCAGACCGACGAGCCCCAGGACGATCAGCAGTGGAGACGGCACCCTCGCCAGCCAGCCGGTCGGGTCGGGCAGATCCACGGCGACGTCCTCGCCGGCACGGGCCGCGCGCCGTGCCTGCACCACCAGCAGCAACAGGTACCCGATGCCGAGCGCGAGGAGGAGGCCGGACTCGATCGCGGACAACGAGCCGTCGAGTAGCAGCCCGAAGAGCAGCAGCGAGAAACCGACCATGACCGGTACCTCCTGACGGATCAGCGACACGTGCACGGAGAGGGGCAGGATCACGGCGGCGATGCCCAGGATCAGCAGCACGTTGAAGATGTTGCTGCCGACCACGTTGCCGAGCGCAAGCTCGGTGCTGCCGGTGAGCGCCGCGGTGGTCGAGACCGTGATCTCGGGCATGCTGGTGCCGATCGCCACGATCGTGAGCCCCACGATCAGCGGCGGTATGCCGAAGCGTTGGGCGATGCGCGACGCGCCGGACACGAGAGCGTCGGCGCCGACGACCAGCAGCACGACGCCACAGGCGATGAACAGGAGTGAGGGAATCATGGGCGGTGCACAGCCGGTGGTGGATCGAGGGTGAGCGCCGTTGCGGCAGCGCACCCGGAAGGGACGACTTCCGGTCGCGAGGTGAGCGTCCCGCGGCACCACGATCGACCCTCGGGCCGGTGGAGCGTGCGCCCGCACGTGGGTTCGAGGCGACGTTTATCTCGACGCCATGCGTCGGAACGACGGGATCTTCCGGGGCGGATCGACATCGACACGTCACCGTCGCCACGGATCGTGAGAGCCTTGCGCTCCGCCCGCGCTCGCCCATGAAGATCTGTCCCGTCCATCGACCCGATCCTTGGCCCGTACCGCTCGCGGCACCTGCGGCCCGCCCACATGCATGTGCCGACTGCCTCGAACCGTGCGGCGAGTGCCGTCGATGCATCGTCCGCACACGGGGTCGAGTCACGCATGCCCACGGACCGGAGCGGCAACGATGTCGGTGACGGTATCGTCCGACGCAGCGCGGCCCGTCGCCGACCGCGCGTTCTTCAAGCTCCTGATGCGGGCCTTCGCCGGCGCCGTCCTGTTCGGCCTGCCGCTGCTCATGACCGCGGAAATGTGGACGCTGGGCTTCACGATGCAGCCCGAACGACTGGCATTGATGCTGGTGCTCACCGTCCCGCTGCTCACGGGACTCGCCTACTACGGGGGGTTTCGCCACAACATCGGTCTCGGCGACTCGCTCGTCGACGGCCTCGTCTCCTTCGCGGTCGGCGTCGTCGCCTCCATCGTGGTGCTCTGCGCGTTCGGCGTGCTCGATTCGCAGAGCTCGGTTCAGCAAGTCGTGGGCGTCGTCGCGCTCCAGAGCGTATCGGCCGGCATGGGGGCAGCGCTCGCGAGCAGCCAGCTCGGGCTCGACGAGAACGACGATGGCGCCGACGACGGCGGCTCCGGTGGGGAGGCGCCCGAGCGGGGCGAGAGCTACGGTGGCGAGCTGTTCCTCATGGTGGCTGGCGCCCTGTTCTTCGCCTTCAACCTGACGCCCACCGAGGAGATCATCCTGATCGCTCAGGAGCAGGGCCACGTCGTCTACGCGATCGGCCTGATGCTGGCCTCGCTCGGGCTCCTGCACGCGTTCGTCTACGCGCTCGGCTTCAGAGGCCAGCACGAGGCCGCGCACGAACGCGCGAGGCTGCCCACCTTCGTGAGCCTGACTCTGCCGGGCTATGCGCTCGTGCTGCTCACGAGCCTGCTGGTGCTCTGGCTGTTCGGACGCCTCGACGGCCTCGAGCCCTCCCAGGCCCTGCACATGACGACCGTGCTGGGTCTGCCCGGCGCGCTCGGGGCCGCCACGGCGAGGCTGATTCTTTGAGCGGCGGGCGCGAGCGCGGGAAGACCCCCTGGCTCGAGCTCGCGATCGGCGGGAGCGGTGCCCTGATCGTCCTGTCGATGGTGGGCTACCTGCTGTACGACGCCGTCGGGCGCGGCGGGGAGAAGCCGGTCGACATCGTGCTCGAGCAGGGTCCGTTCGTCGAGCAGACCGCCGGCTGGCGCGCGTCGGTCGTCGTGCACAACCTCGGCGACCGCCCGGCCGAGGCGGTGGAGCTGCGCGCGGAGCTGCAGACGGGGGACGGCGAGGTGGAGGAGGCGACGCTCACGCTCGCGTTCCTGCCGCCTCGGGGCTCGGTCGAGGGTGCCTTCCTGTTCGAGGGCGACCCGAACGGCGGGGATCTGCGTCTGCTGGCCGTGGGCTACCTCGATCCCTGAGACCTGCAGCCGCGAGCGGGGAGGACAGAAAAAGGTGCCGGGCACCCCGACCGAGAGCCTCTACCTCCGCCCCCTGACCATTCGAACCGCCCATATCAGGAGGCAAGCGCCGATCACGGCCACGAAGAGCTGGCCGATCCAGCCGCTCAGCGTGGAGCCGACGATTGCAGCAAGGAGGAAGTTCGCGACCAACGCGCCGACGATCCCCAGGACGATGTTCATGAGGAGTCCCATGTCGGACTTCATGATCTTTTCGGCGATCCATCCGGCGAGGCCGCCAAGGATGATGCTGCCGATCCAGCCAATGCCTGCCATGCAGTGTGTTCCCGAGGTTCTGCACCTGGCGGCGCATTTGGTTTTTCCGACTTGTCCGCGCGGCCCCGGCGATGCGCCCGATCGGCGGTACCGATACGTCAGCCGGACCAAGGCATTTCTTGCCGATCGCCTCGGCGGCGCTCGTCCGCTCCCGGCCGATCAAGGCTACCTTGAGGCGCTTTTGGTCCGGCTCGCCACGACGCTTTTTTCAAGATGTCTCGCTCCATCGTAACTACTCGGCGGCCCCTGCCCGACGGGCCGCTGGACAGCGACGATTGTCGAGATAGTTGTCCGTCGGTCTACGCCAGTTGCAGTTCGGTCTCCGGCTTGCGTTTTGGTGACGACCATCTGGTCCGTGAACCTTGCCGAGAGCGACTGACGCAGCAGCCGGAACACGACAGCCCGTAGCGGACGAACCGCGGCGTCGGACGACCGTCGCGAACGCGCCGCAAGTTCGGGCGGGGATCCGTCGACAACGACCGTCAGCCGCCACCCTCAGTCCCGCTGCACCCCCCGCATCATCGGCCCGAGCTGCAGGTACGCCTCGCGGTATCGCGCCGCGGCCAGATCGAACGCGTCCTTGCGCCCCGGCACCGGCGCCACCGTCCGCTGCACGGGCGGCGGCACGCACACGGTGAACGGGTCCGCGCCCTCCGCGGCGACGAGGCCCAGGCGCGCGGCGCCGAGGCTTGCACCGAAGTCCCCTTCGGCCGGCACCTCCAGCGGCAGGTCCAGGGCGGTGGCGAGCATGCGCAGCCACCAGTCCGAGCGCGCGCCGCCCCCGATGGCGTACGCGCGCTCGAGCGTCGTGCCGGCCGCCGCGAGCGCGTCGCGCGAGTCGCGGAACGCGAACGCGACGCCCTGCATGACGGCGCGCGCGAGCTCGGCGGGGCCGCTCGTGTGCGACAGCCCCACGAAGGCGCCGCGTGCGGCAGCGTCGTTGTGGGGCGTGCGCTCGCCGCCCAGATACGGCAGGAAGACGATGTCGGTCGGCTCGACGGGCGCGTCGTCGTCCGCGCCCCCGGCGAGGCGCGCGAGCTCCGCGGGCGTTCTGCCGGTGACGCCGCCGAGCCAGTTCAGCGCATCGGTGGCCGCCAGGATCACGCCCATCTGGTGCCAGGTGCCCGGCAGCGCGTGGCAGAAGGCGTGCACGGCGCTCTCGGGGTTCGGACGAAAGCGCTCGTTCGCCGCGAACAGCACGCCCGAGGTGCCGAGCGAGAGGAAGGCCGCACCGGGCGCGACCGTGCCCATGCCGCACGCCGAGGCCGCGTTGTCGCCGCCGCCGCCGGCGACCACCACCGAAGGCGCGAGCCCGAAGCGCTCGGCGATGGCCGGGCGCAGCGTGCCGCTCACCTCGCTGCCCTCGACGAGGCGCGGCATCTGCGAGAGCCGCAGGCCCGAGGCCTCGACGAGCTCGCTCGCCCAGTCGCGCCGACCGACGTCCAGCCAGCCGGTACCGGAGGCGTCCGACATCTCGGAGACGTGCTCCCCGGTGAGCCAGAGCCGCACGTGGTCCTTGGGCAGCAGCACCTTCGCGATGCGCGCGAAGTTCTCGGGTTCGTGCGCGCGCACCCACTCCACCTTGGGCGCGGTGAAGCCCGGGAACAGGATGTTGCCGATGAGCTCGCGCGAGCGCGACGTGTCCATGCGCGCGGCCTCGGCGTGCGCACGCGTGTCGTTCCACAGCATGCACGGGCGGATGACCTCGTCGGCCGCGTCGACGAGCGTGGCGCCGTGCATGTGTCCCGACAGCCCGATGCCGCGCACGGCCGCGAAGCCGCGCCGCTCGTGCTTGCGCAGCTCGTTCAGCGCGGTCTCCAGCGCGGCGATCCAGTCCGCCGGTGCCTGTTCGGCGTGCCCGTCGCTCGCGCGCGCGACCTCGAGCTCGGCGCCCGCGCTCGCGACGACGCTGCCTTCGGCATCCAGCAGGACGCACTTGACGCTCGAGGTGCCGAGATCGATGCCTAGGTACATGGGCGGTCAGGAGCTCCGGTCGCGGGTGGCGGGCGACGCCGGCGGGTCCGACGAGTCCGGCGGGTCCGGCGGGTCCGGCGGGAACCACTGGCGCACGGCCTCGTGGCCGCGTCGGATGACGACGTGACGGTTCGCGAAGAGCCGGTAGGGGGCGCTCCATTCGCCGTCGGGCCACTGTACCCGCAGCGTCGCGCGCTCGGCCACGCCGAGCCCGACGTGCACGAAGCCGAGCGCGCCCGAGGCGTGGCCGCCGCCCACCGACACGCGCCTCGCCTGCACGTGGTTGCCGGTCTGGATCGACAGCCGCGCGCCCACGGCGTCCGCGTTGACGCCATCCTGCCGCAGCTCCACCGCGAGCCAGTTGCCGCCCTGGCGGACGCGCGTCGAATCGCGCTCGCGCATGCCCGCGTTGCGGTACACGCTCGTCGCCGAGCCGCGGTTCACCGTGACGAGATCCAGCAGCCCGTCGGCGTTCAGGTCGACGGTCGCCGCCCCGCGGCCGCGGGACGGCGTCCCGATGCCCGCGACGTCCCCGCGCTCGACGAAGCGGCCGTCGGCGTCCGCCAGCAGCAGGTTGTCCGGATCGTGCGCCGCGAAGTCGTTCATGCGCTCGACGTTGCCCTTGGCGATGTACAGGTCCAGCCGAGCGTCGTTGTTGAAGTCCGCGAACGCGGCGTGCCAGCCGGTCGAGGGTCGGTGGTCGCCGCCGGCGTAGGGCCGGTGCGCCGTCGCGCCGCGCTCGTACGCGACGTCCTCGTAGGCGGGCCGACCCTCGTCGGTGGCCTGCACGGTGTCCAGGCTCTGCAGCTTGGTGTCGCCCATGGAGGTGAGCGCATACTCGGGAAAGCCGTCGGCGTCGAGGTCGGCTTCCGCGATGCCCATGCCCCAGATCACGAGCGGCGCCCAGCCGTCGGCGCGTCGATAGGTGCGCGGGTAGCGGCCCGCGTCGAGGCGCCAGAGCTGCTCCTCGCCGTCGCGGTAGTAGTGGCGATCGTTGGTGACGCGCAAGGCATCGGTGCCGGAGCGGTTCCAGTCGGTGAACAGCATCGACAGCGCGCAGTGCCCGGGCACGAGCGGCACGGGTTCGTCGTAGCGGGGTGCGTCCGCCTCGGTATCGTCGGCGCGCGGGCGCACCAGCACGTTGTCGTCGCACGTGCCCCAGGGCGCACCCGGCGCGGTGCGGTCCACGTAGTTGCCGAAGGCCAGCGTGGGGCCGGGCAGGCCCGACTCGAAGGTGGCCGCGAACGCGGTGGTCCAGCCGCGTCCGCCATCGAACCCGAAGCCCGCGTTGGCGGGCGTGAACGCGCAGTCCGGACCGCCGCGCAGCAACCGGTTCTCGCCGACGCGCAGCACCACCAGGTCGTCGTGACCGTCGGCGTCGATGTCCAGCGGATAGGCGCCGATGACGCCCGTCATCGCCAGATCCGGATCGGTGGCGGGCTCGAAGTCGAGCGCGCCGCCCGGGGCGCTGCGGTTCCGGTACAGCGCGGAGGCGTTCGCGCCGCCCGCAAGGAAGAGGTCCGGCATCCGGTCGCCGTCGCAGTCCAGGCTCGCGACGCCGCCGCCCACGAAGTGCTCCCACGGGCCGTCGTAGACGTGATCGATGCCGGCGGCGTGCGCCTCGTCGACGAGCAGGGGCACGTCGCCGGGGAACGCGTCGCGCTCGGGCGGATCCGCCGCCGCGGCATCGCCATCCTCGCTGCCGGGCCGCGGCGCGTCCATCGCGTCGCGCGCGGCCGGCGCACCCGACGGCGGCTCGGCGAAGCTCACCGCCGGGCCGTCGTCCGGGATGACGAGCGTGCGCAGCCAGGCGGCCAGGTCGTCGCGCGCACCGTCGTCCAGGGCCACCCAGGCGTCGCGCGCCGCGCGGGCGTCGCCGCCGTGCGCGTCGATGGCCTCGGCCAGCGTCGCCATGTCGCCGCGATGCCCGTACGGTGCGGTGGAGCCGACGCCCCAGAGCTCCGTCGTCTGGAACACGTCGCGCTCCACGAAGCGCTGGGACAACAGCTCGTTGCCGAAGCCGCTCACCTGGTTGTCCGTCATCGCATGACGCTTCAGGTCCCCGTACAACGGCACCAGCACGCGCCCGTGCGCATCCCTGGGCAGCGTCGCGGCCCAGTCCGCGAGCGCCAGGTCGTAGTGCAGGTCCGTCCCCTCGCCGCGGCGCAGCGTGCCGGCCGCGTCGAGCGGGCCGGGGTCGTCGAAGCCCAGCGAGTCCAGGGGCAGGGCGGGGCGGTGGCACTCGGCGCAGCCGAGCGCGTCGAAGCGCATGCGTCCGCGCGCGGCGGCCTCGAGCCAGCCGGTGCGCGCGGCGGCGTCGATGCCCGGCGCCGGGTCGTCGGTCACGATCGGCGGCGGCAGCGTCGCCTGCCAGGCCACGAGCGCCGACACGTCCGCCTCGTGCATCTCGTCGGCCCGGCCGTCGCCGTCGTGATCGTTCTCGCCCGTCCAGCGCGCGCCGAAGCGCTCCACGGTCTGCACGCCGTGGTGGTGGTTCAGCGCGTTCACGGTGAACTGGCGCAAGGACGTCATGACGCCCTTGTGCGAGAACGGTCGGATCACGAGGTCCGCGTCCACGCCCTCGAGCCCGGCGACGTCCAGCGTGCCGTCGGGATGCGCCACGACGCGACCGAAATCGACTCCCTTGGTGGACAGCTCGATCGTGCCGGCGATGCCCGTCGCGCGCGCGTCGCGCAGGGCCGCGTCGCGCGTTGCCTGCAGCTCGGCGCTCATCTCGCGCGCCAGCAGCTCCACGAGGCCCGCACCGTACAGATGGTTCGTGTTGCGCTCGTTCGAGAACTGCGGGTCGGTCGTGTCGAAATCGGTGTGCTGGAAGCCCTCGGAGACGAACACGTTCGCCGCGAAGCCGCCGGCACCGCCGACGACCGGCTCGGCGTGGCAGCTCGCGCACGCGTTCGCGTCTAGCCCGGCGGTGCGCGCGTACTCGGTGCGGGGGGCACGCTTGCGCTTGGTCGGCACGATGGCCTGGGTGGCGAGGGGACGGCCCGCGCCGTCGGCGGGCGTGAACCGGCGCGAGAACAGCACGCCGCCGCGCGCCACCGTCGCGCCGAGCTCGCCGGCATCGAGCCTGCCGGTGGGTGCGGCCCGCGGTGCCGGGCCGCCGGACGGCTCGGTCCCGGGCGCGGTCCCGGGTGCGGTCCCGGGCGTGGTCCCGGGCGTGGTCCCGGGCGTGGTCCCGGGCGTGGTCGGTGACGCATCGAAGACGCTCGCCCGATCGCTCCACGGCGGCGCGGCGTCGGCCCATGCCGGGCCGGCCGCGATGAGCCAGAGCGCGACGAGCGGTGCGCGAACGGGGCGTGGATGCATCAAGCGTCGAGGTATCCGATTCGGGTGGCGAGCTCGCGATCGAGCGCATCGAGGGCGGCGATGCCGAGACCGTCCTGCAACAGCGGTTCGGGGTCGTCGAAGCGGTGCAGCTCGGCCGCCTCGTCGCGCACCGCGGCGCCGAGCGTGCGCGGGCCGCGCGCATCGCTCAGCGCGGCCCTCAGCGCCGGGCGCATGTGGGCGAGCGTCGCTTCGTCGCGGCCCACGAGCGCCACCGGCATGGGGTCGAGCAGCGTGTACAGCTGGCGCAGCCCTTCGCCGAGCGCGGTGCCCGCCTCCGCGAACGCGCGCAGCGCGTCGGGCGCGCCCTTCGCCGCGGCGGCGGCGATGGCCCGCATGCGCGCGCGCCCGATGCGCCCGGCCGGGACCGCCGCGGCGGAGGCGCCGCGGGCGGTGCGCGCGATGGCGTAGTCGGCGGCGTAGGCCTCGATGCAGCCGAGCCGTCCGCAGCGGCAGCGTGCGCCGTCCGGGCGATGCCTGAGGTGTCCGAACTCGAGCGCGGACGAGTGCACGCCCGCGAGCTGCGCGCCGTCCAGGTGCAGCGCGAGCCCGACGCCGCGCGAGAACAGCACCGTCGCGAAGCTGTCGCCGAGCGCCTCGCGATGTGCCGCGTGCAGCGCCCGGGCGATGGCCCGGCAATCGTTCTCCACCGTGGCCGGCACGCCGAAGGTGGCGGCGATCTCGGCGCCGAGCTCCACCTCGGTCGCGGGCAGCACGGGCGACCACACGAGCGTGGAGCCCGCGTTGGCCGTGATGCCCTGCACGCCGATGCCGATCCCGCGCAGCCGGGCGCCGCGCACGCGCCCGACCAGCGCCGCCACCTCGGCCACCAGGCGTGGACCGTCCAGCTCGCGCGTGCGCGGCCGGCTCGACGCGCTGGCCACCGGGGCGCCGGCGAAATCCACGCAGCGCGCGTCCAGCCGATCGATGGCGATCGACACCGTGACCACGCAGCCCGCCGCCCCGTTCAGCGACAGCATCGGGGACGGCCGGCCCGGCCGGGTCGCGGAGGCACGCGTGGACACGATCAGCCCCTGCGAGACGAGCTCCGCGGCGAGCCGCGACACGGCGGCGCCGGACAGGCTCACGGCCGGACCCAGCCCGGCCTGCGCGCACGGACCGCCGGCACGCAGGTGCGCCAGCAACCGGCGCCGGCTCTCCACGCGCAGCCCGTCGCTGCGGTTCGGGGACAGCTCACGGGGCGTGGGCCGGGCGGGAATCGTTGCCGGAATCGCGTCCGGTGCGGAGGCCGATGGGAAGGGGGGCGGCGTCATCGATGCCGTGCCGTCAAGGGTGCGCAGTGCACGCGTCAAAAACAAGTTGACACATTCGAGACGCTCCGTCACTATTTTTTTCCGCCGTGAAAGAACTGCGGCTGCGCCCACCGGTCCCGTCACCGGATCGAACGCGACGACCGGCACACGCCAACCCCATGGAGCAGGCATGAACACGATCAACCACCCGGACAAGAAGCCCGGCATCACGAAGGGCACGCTCGTCGCCGCATCGGTCGCGGCGCTCGTCGGCAGCGGCTTCGCGCCGCACGCGCTGGCCGAAGGCAACACCATCGGCGTCTCCTGGTCGAACTTCCAGGAAGAGCGCTGGAAGACCGACGAGGCGGCCATGAAGGAGGCCATCGAGGCCAACGGCGACAGCTACATCTCGGCCGACGCGCAGTCGTCCGCATCGAAGCAGCTCACCGACGTGGAGGCCCTGATCTCGCAGGGTGCCAACGCGCTCATCGTGCTGGCGCAGGACTCCGACGCGATCGGGCCCGCCATCGACAAGGCCAGCAACGAGGGCATCCCCGTGGTCGGCTACGACCGCCTGATCGAGAACCCCGAGGCGTTCTACATCACCTTCGACAACAAGGAGGTGGGCCGTCTGCAGGCCCAGGCCGTGCTGGACGCCATGCCCGAGGGCAACTACGCGTTCATCAAGGGCTCCTCCGCGGACCCGAACGCGGACTTCCTGTTCTCCGGCCAGATGGAGGTGCTCGAGGAGGCCATGTCCTCGGGCGCGATCACGAACGTCGGCGAGGCCTACACCGACGGCTGGCTGCCCGAGAACGCGCAGCGCAACATGGAGCAGATCCTGACCGCCAACGACAACGAGGTCGACGCGGTGGTGGCCTCGAACGACGGCACCGCGGGCGGTGCCGTCGCGGCGCTGTCGGCGCAGGGTCTCGACGGCACCGTGCCGGTCTCGGGCCAGGACGGCGACCACGCCGCGCTGAACCGCATCGCGCGCGGCACGCAGACCGTGTCGGTGTGGAAGGACTCGCGCGAGCTCGGCAGGCGCGCCGCGGACATCGCGTCCCAACTCGCCGACGGCACGGCCATGGCCGACATCGAAGGCGCCGAGATGTTCTCGGGCGGCCCGAAGGGCGTCGAGATGACCTCGGTGTTCCTCTCGCCCGTGCCGATCACCGCGGACAACCTGGACGTCGTCATCGATGCCGGCTGGATCGAGAAGGATGCGGCCTGCGACGGCGCGATGGACTCGGTCGCGGCCTGCCAGTAGACGCTCGGCAGTCGACGGGCGCAGGGACGTGCCCGGTTCGATGACGATGGAGCGCGGCGGGGCAATCCGGAGGCAGCACGCATGGCAGTGAACCCGAGCGCCGAACCCGCCGGCGGCGCGCCGCCCGGAGCGAGTGCCCCGGCCGGCATGGCGAGCGAGCCCGCGGCCGGACCCGTCGAAGGCAGTGGCGAAGGCAGTGGCGAAGGCAACGGCGCGGGCGCGCGCGCCAGCGACGACGGGGCGCTCGCGCGCTTCTTCCGCGCGACCGAGATCGACACGCGCATGCTCGGCATGATCGGCGCGCTGCTGCTGATCTGGATCGCCTTCCACCTGCTCTCGGACGGCCGGTTCCTGACGCCGCGGAACCTGTGGAACCTGTCCGTGCAGACCTCGTCCGTGGCCATCATGTCCACCGGCATGGTGCTCATCATCGTCACGCGCAACATCGATCTTTCGGTCGGCTCCATCCTCGGCTTCGTGGCGATGTGCATGGGCGTCGCGCAGACGCAGTACCTCGCGAGCTACATCGGTGCGGACAGCGAGTGGCTGTGGCTCGCGGCGCTCGGCGTCGGGGTGGGCATCGGCGCGCTGATCGGCGGGCTGCAGGGCTTCGTCATCGCCTGGCTCGGCGTGCCGGCCTTCATCGTCACGCTGGGCGGCCTGCTGGTCTGGCGCGGCGCCGCGTGGTGGGTGACCTCGGGACAGACCGTCGCGCCGATGGATCCGACCTTCAGGCTCATGGGCGGCGGGCCCTACGGCTCCATCGGCGCGTTCTGGAGCTGGATGGTGGGCCTCGGCGCCTGCGCGGCCATCGTCGCGGGCATCGCGTTCGGGCGCCGCAACCGCAAGCGCTTCCACTTTCCGCTGCGCCCGATGTGGGCGGAGCTCACGCTCGCGGGCGTCGGCTGCGCGCTGGTGCTCGTGGCCGTGGCGGTCGCGAACGCGTATCCGTGGCCGACGGGCATCGTGCGACGCGAGGCGGCGGCGAATCCGGAGGCCTTCCCGCAAGGCGCGGACACCTTCATCGCGCACGGCATCGCCATCCCCGTGCTCATGGCGCTCGCCACGGGCATCGTGATGACCTTCGTCGCCACGCGCACGCGCTTCGGGCGCTACGTGTTCGCCATGGGCGGCAACCCCGAGGCCGCCGAGCTCGCGGGCATCAACACGAAATGGGTGACGATGAAGATCTTCATCCTCATGGGCGTGCTGTGCGGCGTGGCGGGCGCCATCTCGACCGCGCGACTCAACGCGGCGACGAACGCGGCGGGCACGCTCGACGAGCTGCTCGTCATCGCCGCCGCGGTCATCGGCGGCACGTCCCTGTCGGGCGGGGTCGGCACCATCGCCGGCGCCATGATCGGCGCGGTCGTGATGCAGTCGCTGCAGTCCGGCATGGTGCTGCTCGGCGTGGACGCGCCGTTCCAGAACGTCGTGGTGGGCGTGGTGCTGGTGCTCGCCGTCTGGCTCGACGGGCTCTACCGGAGGCGATCGGCATGAGCGCGGCGGTGCGCGACGCCGTTGGGGACGGGGCGGCGCCCGTCGACACGACGGCCGCGCCCAAGGTCGTCGAGCTGCAGGAGCTGTCCATCAGCTTCGGCGGCATCCACGCCGTCGACGGCGCGTCGCTGGACCTGCACGAGGGCGAGGTCGTGGCGCTGCTCGGCCACAACGGCGCGGGCAAGAGCACGTTCATCAAGATGCTCTCCGGCGCCTACCGGCGGGACTCGGGCCGCATCCGGGTGCGCGGCGAGGAGGCGCGCATCGACAACCCGCGCGACGCCAAGGCCTACGGCATCGAGACGATCTACCAGACGCTCGCGCTCGCCGACAACGTCGACACCGCCGCGAACCTGTATCTCGGTCGCGAGCTTCGCACCCGGCTCGGCACGCTCGACGACGGGGCCATGGAGTCGAAGGCGCGCGAGGTGATGGGCCGGCTGAACCCGCGCTTCCAGCGCTTCAAGGAGCCGGTGAAGGCGCTGTCGGGCGGCCAGCGTCAGTCGGTCGCCATCGCGCGCGCGATCCTCTTCGACGCGCGCATCCTGATCATGGACGAGCCCACCGCGGCGCTCGGGCCGCAGGAGACGGCCGGCGTGGCGGAGCTGATCAAGCAACTGAAGGCCGACGGCATCAGCATCTTCCTGATCAGCCACGACATCCACGACGTGTTCGAGCTGGCCGATCGCGTGGCCGTCATGAAGAACGGCCAGATGGTCGGCACCGCGCCCACGCACGCGGTCACCCAGGACGAGGTGCTCGGCATGATCATCCTCGGCAAGTGCCCGCCGGGGGCCACGCCCGGACCCGGCGCGTCCATCGCGAACACGGCCACCCACACGTAGCGCCCATGAGCACAGGCTTCTTCGGCGACGTCGAGCGCGTCGCGTTCATCGGTACCGACTCGGACGAGGAGCTCGGCTTCCGGCATTACGACCCCGACGAGCTCGTCGCGGGCAAGCGGCTCGAGGACCACCTGCGCTTCGCGGTGGCCTACTGGCACAGCTTCGCCTGGGAGGGCGGCGACCCCTTCGGCGGGCGCACCTTCGAGCGGCCGTGGTTCGAGCCCACGATGCGGGGCGCGAAGCTCAAGGCCGACGTGGCGTTCGAGATGTTCGCCGCCCTCGGTGCGCCGTATTTCTGCTTCCACGACGCCGACGTGCGGCCCGAGGGCGACTCGCATGCCGAGAACACCCGGAACCTCGACGAGATCGTGGACGTGTTCGGCGAGAAGATGGCGGCCACCGGCACGAAGCTGCTGTGGGGCACCGCGAACCTCTTCTCGCACCGTCGCTACATGGGCGGCGCCGCGACGAACCCCGATCCCGACGTGTTCGCGTTCGCCGCGGCCACGGTCAAGGGCTGCATGGACGCCACGCACCGGCTCGGCGGCGAGAACTACGTGCTGTGGGGCGGGCGCGAGGGCTACGAGACGCTGCTCAACACGGATCTCGCGCGCGAGGACGCGCAGATGGGGCGCTTCCTGAACATGGTGGTCGAGTACAAGCACAAGCTCGGCTTCGAGGGCCAGCTGCTCATCGAGCCGAAGCCGCAGGAGCCGACGAAGCACCAGTACGACTTCGACGTCGCGACGGTGTACGGCTTCCTGCGCCGTCACGGCCTGGAGAACGAGGTGCGCGTGAACATCGAGCAGGGCCACGCCATCCTCGCGGGCCACAGCTTCGAGCACGAGATCGCGCTGGCGCAGGCGCTCGGCATCTTCGGCTCGATCGACATGAACCGGAACGATCAGCAGTCCGGCTGGGACACCGACCAGTTCCCGAACGACGTGACCGAGGTGGCGCTCGCGTATTACCACATCCTCAGGGGCGGCGGCTTCGGATCGGGCGGCACGAACTTCGACGCCAAGCTCAGGCGTCAATCGATCGATCCGGTGGACCTGCTGGCCGCGCACGCGGGCGCGATGGACGTGTGCGCGCGGGGGCTCAAGGCGGCACAGCGCATGCTCGACGACGGCCTGCTGGAGGCGGCGCTCGCCGAACGCTACGCGGGCTGGAACGGCGATCGCGGGCGCGCGCTGCTGGGCGGGCAGATGGATCTCGCGGCGGTGGCGGAACTCGTGGCGTCGGATAACATCAACCCGGTACCGCGTTCGGGCCGTCAGGAACGACTCGAGAACCTGGTCAACCGCTACGTCTGAGGGGTCCGAAGCCTTGCCAAGTCCGTTCCGATCGTCGGCCTGCGCCGCCTTGCTGATCGGTGTGCTGCCGCAGCTCGCCCACGCCGAGCTCGCCATCTGCACCACGCCGCAGCGCCCCGAGTGCCCCTCGGCGCTGCCGGGCGTCGCCGAGGGCGAGTTCACGTTCTCGCGCCTGATCTTCGCCGACAACCAGCTCGCCATCGACGACCTCGGGGACCGCATCGGCTACCCGCACTGGCAGGCCGACTGCTCGGAATCCGAGCCGCACTTCATCGCCGCGATGAAGCGGCTCACCGTCGTCGACACCAACGGCGACAGCCAGTCGCTGTCCCTGCTCGACGAGCGCGTGTTCGACTTTCCCATGCTGTACGTGGTGGAGGCGGGCTTCGCCTCGTTCACGCAGACCGAGGCCGACACGCTGCGCGAATACCTGCTGCGCGGCGGCTTCCTGCTGGTCGACGACTTCCACGGCAGCTACCAGTGGGACCGGTTCGCCGAGTGGATGGGCCAGGCCTTCCCGGACCGCGAGATCGTGGACATCCCGGAGGATCACGAGATCTTCAACGTGCACTACGCCATCGACGAGTTCATCCAGATTCCGGGGCTCAGGGCGTTGTGCCTGAATCCGGGCGAGACCTGGGAGCTGCCGATCGCCAAGAGTCCCGCGGTACTCGAGAGCAACGCCTCTCGCCAGAAGCCGCGCTGGCGCGGCGTGCTGGACGACGACGGTCGGGTCATGGCGATCGTGAACTGGAACATGGATCTGGGCGACGCCTGGGAGCACGCCGACATGGAGGAGTACAGCGCCCAGTACACCGCCACGGCCTACCGGCTCGGCGTGAACTACGTCATCTACGGCATGACGCACTGAGACCGTGACGTGAACGGGGCGGGCGCGCGGTTCGCGTCCCGCCCGTCGGTTTCGTGACGCGCCGGATCGGTACCGGTTCCCGTCGTTCGTTCAAGCGCGTGGACGCATCCTCGGCCCGTTCTATAGAATGGGTTTCCGCTCCCAACGGTCAGATTACCCGCCGCAATGGAGTCCCGCGCCGTCCATCGCACGCTCGGCGTCGGCGAGATGCTGAACTGGTACCGCATCGAGCGGGTGCTGGGGCGTGGCGGGTTCGGCGTCATCTACCTCGCCACCGACACCAACCTCGATTGCCCGGTGGCGATCAAGGAGTACCTGCCGCCCGGCGTCGCGCGGCGCAGCGGCGACACCGCCGTGGAGCCCCTGACGGACCGTCACGGCGAGCTCTACCGCCAGGGGCTCGAGCGCTTCATCAAGGAGGCGCGCAACCTCGTCCGGTTCAAGCACCCGAACATCGTGCGCGTGATGTCGGTGTTCCAGCAGAACAACACCGCCTACATGGTCATGGACTTCGAGGCGGGCGAGAACCTGTGCCGCCACCTCGAACGCGACGGTACCGCGGCCGAGGCGCGGCTGCGCGCGCTGGCCGCGCCCCTGGTCGATGGCCTGGACGAGGTGCATCGCCACGGCTTCATCCACCGCGACATCAAGCCCGCGAACATCCTGGTGCGGCCCGACGGCTCCCCGGTGCTGCTGGATTTCGGTTCGGCGCGCAGCGCAGCGCGTGCCACGGGCGAGGGCGCCATGACCGCGCTGGTGTCGGCGGGCTACGCGCCGCTGGAGCAGTACGACGACACCGAGAACGAGCAGCAGGGGCCGTGGACCGACATCTACGCCCTGGGCGGCGTGCTCTACTACGCCATCGGCGGCGCCGATCCGATCGACAGCGCGCGCCGCGGGGCGGCGCTGCTGAACGGCGCGCGCGACCCGATGATCCCCGCCGTCACGCTCGGGGCGGGCCGCTACACGCACGGCTTCCTCGCGGCGATCGACTGGGCGCTGGAGCACCGCATCGCGGACCGTCCCCAGAGTCTGGCCGACTGGCGCCCGGCGCTGCTCGGGGACGCCGTGGCCGTCGATGCGGACGAGCGACGGCGCGCGCTGCACCCCTTCCCGACGAACGAGGGGCGACCCAGGTCGCGCCGGTTCGAGGACCACGACGACTTCCGCGCCCCGTCGGGCACGGGCCGCAGGGCCACGGGTCCCGCGCGCGCGCCCGGTGGGCCCACCGGCCGCGGTCGTGCCCGGACGCACTCGCCCGGATCGACGTGGGGCGAGCGCTCCGACCCCGCCCGGACGGGCAGGCGGGTCACGTCCCGCTTGCGACGGCCGCAACGCGCGGGAGCCGCGGACGCCGCGGCCACGGGGCGACCCGGGCGAACGGTGCTGCCCACGCTGACCCGCACGCGCGCGGTCGTCGTCTGCTCGGTACTCGCCGGCGGGCTGGGCACGCTCTGGTTCGCCACCGAGCAGTCGTCGGAGTCGGCCAACGCGGCGCGCGAGCGCGCGGCACTGGAGGCGCGCCAGCTCGCATCGTCGGCCGGGCCGGCGGTCGGGCCGGCAGTCGGGCCGGCGGTCGGGTCGCCGACGGAGGCGCGCGAGCCCGAGTCGGACGCGCTCGACCCGGACGCGCTCGGGCCGATCTCGGGCTCCGACGCGGCCGACCCGTCCGTCGCCGCGTCCGACGCGCGGAGCGCCGGCCCCGGCGCCGCGCCGACCATCGGACCGCCGACCACCGCATCGGGCTCCGGGGAGCCGGCCGCACGCGCGGACGCGCCAGATCGTGCGCGCGCCGACGACGCGGCCGCCACGCAGGCGCGGGCTCGGGACGTGACCGAGCGCGCGCGACGGGCCAGCGCGGCCCAGGCATCCGCTGCGGCCACGGCGGCGGCCACCGCCACGGCCGCCGCCGAAGCGCAGGCGCAGCGCGCGCTGCGGGACCGACTGGCCGCCGAGGCGCGGACGCGACGCGACGCGACGCTGCGCGAGCGCTACGAATCCTCCGTGGAGACGGCGGCCCGGGCGCTCGGTCGAGGGGAGCTCGAGGCCGCCTCGGCGGCGCTCGCGCAAGCGCGCTCGACCGGGCGCCAGGACGCGCGGCTGACCGCGCTGGCGACGGCATTGCTCACGGCCGAGACCGACCGGCGCCGTCCCGTCACCGACGAGGAGTTCGAGCGCGTGGTGCGGCGCTTCGACTCGTTGAAGCGCGCCATCGAGGCGAAGGACATCGCCACCATCGAGGCGTTGACGGTGCAGAGCGGCCAGAACTCGCTGTTCGCTCAGCTCCTGGGCGGTTTCGAGGAGCTGAACATGGAGATCACGGGCATCCGCGTCAGGAACGCCGACAAGTCGGTGACCGCGAACCTGCGCATCCGCGACATGCGTCGCGAGAACGGCGATCGCGCCATGCCGTCGGACGCCTACCGCGACCGCGACATCACGAGCCGTCTGCGCCAAGGGCAGTGGTCGCGGATCGAGTGGTAGGCGGCTCGGACGCGAGTATCGAGCGACGCGGCTTGCCGAGCGCGCGCGCGTCGTCGCTCATGCGCTCGTAGAGCTGCAGCGACTCGTAGTGCTCGCAGGCCGCGGGGTCGAAGCCGTCGCAGGCGAGCGGCGTGTCCCGGCCGAGATCCGTCGCGACGGTCGCGCGCTTGCGCAGCCTGCGCATCACCGCCTCGGCGTGCCTGCGCAGCGTCTCCTGGGACATCAGCACGTCGCACGCGGAGTCGTCGATGTCGATGCGCGCGCGCTGCGCGGCCGCCGCCTCGACATCGGGCGCGGCCAGCGCGACGAGGCTCGCCTCGAAGCGGTGCCACGCGCCGTCGAGGTACAGCGCATCGGCCACCGCGAGCTCCAGCCCGGCATCGAAGGGCCGATCCAGCGCACCGCACTCGCAGCCGCGCGAATCGCACAGCGGCTCGCGCGCACTGCCCTGCGGACGCTCGAACCAGCTGTCGTCGATGCCCAGCGGAGGGGGCCTCTCCTGTGCGGTGCCGGGGATGTCGGCGGCGCGGCGCGCGGGGCGTGCCGGCGCCGCCGCGCGCGGCACGATGGCGCACGGACGGTCCTGGAACTGGATGGCGCCGGACGCGGTCGGGCAGGCGTGGATCTCCGCCCGGGTCGGTGCGACCGCCGCCAGGGCGGCCGCCACCACGAACATGAAGACGAGGACGCGCATCCACGGAAGTAGCGGCCCGTCCGGCGCATCGTGGACCGCGCGCGCGCGGCCTCGCTCACATTTTCACGTCGACGCCGTCAGTGAGCGGAGGCGACGGCGACGAGCGCGTCCGCGAGCGCCGCCATGCCGGCCTCGTCGTCGGGCAGGCCCGCGACGTTGATGCGCCCGTCGCCGACGACGTACACGCCGTGCTCGGCGCGCAGGGCCTCGATCTGGTCCGGGGTGAGCGGCAGGCG
Organism: uncultured Gammaproteobacteria bacterium; assembly: GCA_963833195.1. GTDB lineage: Bacteria > Pseudomonadota > Gammaproteobacteria > Granulosicoccales > Granulosicoccaceae > Granulosicoccus. The sequence continues at coordinate 102,674 of CAWHXF010000027.1, forward strand.
GCTGAACATGCCCTTCTGACGAGCCACGAAGTCGTAGCGGTCCGAGTTCGAGCGCACGCGCAGCGCCGCGGCCAGGCGCTCGCGCAGCCCCGACATGCGCAGGCGCATGGCCTCGAGCTCCGCGCGCCACTGCGCGTTGAGCGTCTCGTTCTCGAGCACCAGGTGCGTGGCGTTCGCCCCGTGGTCGGGCGGCATGGAGTAGTTGGCGCGAATGACCGAGCCGAGCTTCGCGAGCGCGAGATCCGCCGCCGCCGGATCCGCCGCCATGAGCATCGCGGCACCCACGCGCTCGCGATACAGCCCGAAGTTCTTCGAGCAGCTCGCGGCCACCACCATCTCGGGCACCCGCGCGGCGAGGGCGCGCGTGGCGGCGGCGTCCTCGTCGAGCCCGTCGCCGAAGCCCTGGTACGCGAGATCGACCAGCGGGAAGAGCTCGCGCGCGGCGACGGTATCTATGATGCGCTCCCACTGCGCGGGCGTCGGATCGGCGCCCGTCGGGTTGTGGCAGCAGCCGTGCAGCACGACGATGTCCCCGGTGGGCGCGGCCTCGAGCGCACCGATCACGGCGTCGATGTCCACGCCGCCGCTCGCCCGGTCGTAGTAGGGGTAGCGCACGATCTCGAAGCCCGCGGCGCCCAGCAGCGGCACGTGGTTCGGCCAGCTGGGGTCCGAGACGTGGATGCGCGCCCGCGGGCGCGCCTCGTGCAGCAGGTCCGCGAGCACGCGCAGCGCCCCGCTGCCGCCCACCGCCTGGGCCGCGCGCAGGCGGGACACGTCGGCGTCGGGGCCGAACACCTGCTCGAGCAGGGCCGCGGCGAACGGCCGGCTGCCGATCGGACTCACGTAGGCCTTGGTGGTCTGGCTCTCCAGCAGCGCCGCCTCGGCGCGCTGCACGGCCGCCATGACGGGCGTGGCCCCGTGCGCGTCCTTGTAGATGCCCACGCCCAGATCGAGCTTGTCGGTGCGCGCGTCCGCACGGAACGCCGCCATGAGCGCGAGGATCGCGTCGGGCTTCGGTTCGGAGAGCTGCTCGAACATAAGGGCAAGGGGGCGGCGAGGGGCGGGGCCGCGAGTGTATCCAAAGCGCGCGGACCGCCGGCGTTCAGGCGTCCTCGCTCCCGGCCCGCCCGGACGCCGCGGCCGGCGCGGCGCCCCGGGTCTCGACCAGCGCGCGCAGCCCGGCCGCGTCGATGGGCTTGGCGACGTGTCGGTCGAAGCCCGCCTCCAGCACCTTGGCGGCCGTGCGCACGTCGGCGTAGCCGGTCAGGCCGATGAGCCGCGTGGCCGACAGGTCCAGGCGCTTCCTGAGCGCGCGCGCGACGCTGTAGCCGTTCATGCCGGGCATGCCGATGTCGCAGATCACGACGTCCGGCTGCAGCTCCAGCGCCAGCGCCACGCCGGCGCGGCCGTCGGAGGCCTGGTAGGCGTCGTGGCCGAAGCGCTTCAGGATCCGGTGCAGGACGTCCAGGGAGTCGACGTCGTCGTCGATGAGCAGGACCTTCTTCGGCCTCTCCGAAGCGTTCGACGAACCCTGCGCGCACGCATCGTTCGCCGCGGCCGCGATCGTCGCGAGATCGGTGCCGATCGGCGACGTGGCCTGCGCATCGCCGACGGCGGGTACCCCGCCGAGCGCCGCGGGCGGCGCCAGCGGCAGCACCATCGTGAAGGTCGCGCCGCGGTCGTGGCCGTCGCTCGCGGCCTCCAGGCGCCCGCCGTGCCCGGCGACGAGCTCGCGCGCGATGGCCAGCCCGAGCCCCAGCCCGGCATCGCCGGGGGAGGCGTTGCCGCGCTCGAACGGCTGGAAGATCTCCTCGAGCTGAGCGGGCTCGATGCCCCAGCCGTTGTCCGTGACGCGCACGAGCGCGTCGTCGTTCGCCGCGTCCACCGTCACCGACACCCCGATGCGCCCGGGCCGGGTGGTGCCCGACACCGCGCGCAGCGCGTTGCCGAGCAGGTTGTGCAGCACCTGGCGCAAGCGCGCCTCGTCGAAGGCCACGCGCGGCGAGGCCTCGTCCTCGTCCGCCCGGAATTCCAGGCGCACCCCGAGCCGCTGCGTCTCGAAGCGGCGCTCGTCGATCACCTGCCGCACGAAGGGCGCGAGCTCGCGCACGCGGCGCTCGATGCGCAGTTGTCCGGCCTGCACGCGCGCGACGTCCACCAGATCGTCGATGAGGGCCGCGAGCTGACGCGTCTGGCGCTGCATCATGGCCACCACCTCGTCGCGCTCCAGCGCGTCGGTGCTGAACGCGACGACGTCGAGCCCGTTCACGAGCGCGTTCATGGGGTTGCGCATCTCGTGGCCGAGCCGCGAGAGCACGCGATCCTTGTGCCGGTCGGCCGCGGCCAGCGCGTCGCTCTTCTCCTGCAGCGCGTGCTCGGTGGCCAGCATCTCGCCGAGGTCCGGGCTGATCGTCGTCCAGGCGGCCGTCTCGTTGTTCGCGTCGCGGATCGCCGAGACGTTCCACAGCGTCTCGATCGGCTCGCCCGTGCGGAAGTTCCGGTAGCGCAGCCGCCCCGACCAGCTGCCCGTCGCGCGCAGCGCCGGCACGGCCTCGGCCTCGATGCGCGGCAGGTCCTCGGGCCACACGGCATCCAGCACGCAACTGCCGACGAGGCCCGCGCGGCCGTTCTCGGGGTCCAGCCCGAGGATGCGCAGACCGGCGGCGTTGATGTACTGCACCTCGAGCGAGGTGTCGAACACCAGCACCAGGTCGGTGGCGAATTCGACCACCGCGGCCAGCGAGCCGAGCTTGCGCTCGAGATCCTTGTGCGCGTCGATGTCGACGATGGTCGCCGCGTGCGCGCCCGCGCCGAGCGCGGCCACGTGCAGCTCGCCCCAGACCGTCGAGCCGTCGGCCCGCACGAAGCGCAGCTCGTGCGGACCGGAAACCGGCGGGCCCGCGGGGCCGGCGATCGATGCCTCGCCGAACGATGCCTCCACGGGCGCCCGTGCCGCGTCGTCGTCGTCGTCCGGCCAGGCGTCGGCGGGCAGCCGGTCGCGCGCGTGCACCAGCGTATCGAGCGTGCGACCGAGCAGGCGCTCGCGCGCGTGGCCGGTGAAGCGCTCGAAGGCGAGGTTCGCGCCGAGGATCTCGCGCGCCGGGCCGAGCCGAAGCATGGACACCGGCGACAGCTCGAACGCGCGCTCGCAGTCGGACGCCGTGCCGGCGCCGCCGTCCGGGTCAGTCGCCTGCTGCCACCCCGCGAGCTTCGTCATCGTTGGCCACGCCCTTCGCTTGTTCGACCTCGCCCACATCGCAAGCTCCGGGCCTGCGGACCGAGCCGGCGCGCGACGATGTAGGACCTGCCCGCGCGGTTCCGCCGCGCAGGGACACGAGCTCGCCGAAGCGCTCCTCCTGGACGGCGACGTGCGCGCGCGCGCGGTGCGCGGCCAGCTCGTCGTCGCCCGCGCGCAGGGCGTCGAGGATGCCCCGATGCTCGGCCATCGATTCCGCCACGCGCCGCGGCGCGCGCAGTTGCAGGCGACGGAACGCCTGCAGCCTGCGGTGCAGCGCGAGCGCCTCGGTCTCGAGAAAGGCGTTGCCCGACAGCGCGTAGAGGGTCGCGTGCAGGCGCTCGTTCTCGCGGTAGTAGTGGTCGCTGTCGCCGCCCGTCGCCGCCCGTTCGCAGTCGGTGACCGCGCGCTCGAGCCGCGCGAGACCGTCGGTGTCCAGCCGCCGGGCCGCGAGCCGCGCGCACAGCGCCTCGAGCTCGGCCATGACCTCGAACATGCCGAACAGCTCCGCCACGGTGGGCACGCGCACGAAGGTGCCTCGGTTCGGGACGCGCTCGACGAGCCGCGTCGCGGTCAGCAGTCTCAGGGCCTCGCGCACGGGCGTGCGCGACGTGCCGAAGCGCAGGGCCAGGCGCTGCTCGTCCAGGCGGGTTCCACCGTCGATCTGCCCGAGCAGGATGTCCTGCTCCAGGGACTCGCGGATGCCTTCGGCGCTGCCGTGCGAGCCGACCGGGGACGGCGACGGTCGGCTTGCATTCACCATGCGATGGATTGTATACATGAGATGTCGTGGCGGCACGACATCCGTTCCGCGGCATCGAGAATGCCCGGTGATGACCGTCGGGCTCGTGCCGCAGGCGTTGCCCCAACCTTCAAGGAGAGCCTGCGCATGTACCCGTTCCGTCCCCAGATGTCCCGCCCCGCGACCCGTGCCGAGGCGTGGCCCGCGCGTTCGGGCGTGGCGCTCGTCGCGGCGCTCGCCGCGACCCTCGCCGTGCCGGCCGCCGCCGAGGAGCTCAGGCTGTCGCACCAGTGGAGCACCAGCGACGTGCGCCACCAGGTCGCGCAGATGGTGGCCGACGAGGTGGCGGCGGCCGACGTCGACCTGGACATCACGATCTTCCCCTCGTCCGCGCTGTTCAAGGCGCGCGAGCAGTACCGCCCGCTGTCGCGCGGCCAGCTCGACATGACCGTGCTGCCGCTGTCCTACGCCGGCGGCCAGCAGCCGGCCTTCAACCTGACGCTGATGCCGGGCCTGGTGAAGAACCACGACCACGCCGCGCGCCTGAACGAGTCGGACTTCATGGCCGCGATCGAGGAGAAGATGGCCGAGGACGACATCATGCCGCTCGTGCACGGCTACCTCGCGGGCGGCTTCGCCGGCAAGGACGGCTGCATCACCAAGCCCGAGGACGTCGCGGGCCTGCAGACCCGTGCGGCCGGCAAGGCGTTCGAGGAAATGCTGGCCGAGGCCGGCGCCTCGATCGCCTCCATGGCCTCCTCGGAGATCTACAACGCCATGCAGACCGGGGTCCTGGACGCGGCCAACACGTCCTCGTCGTCGTTCGAGTCCTACCGGCTCTACGAGCAGGTGGGTTGCTACACGCCGCCCGGCGACGTCGCGCTGTGGTTCATGTACCAGCCGCTGCTGATCAACAAGAGCACGTTCGACGGGCTGTCCGAGGAGCAGCAGGCGGCCCTGACGGCCGCGTCCGAGAAGGCCGAGGCGTTCTATCTCGAGGAGGCCAAGAAGGCGGACGCGAAGTCGGCCGAGACGTTCCGCGAGGCCGGCGTCGAGATCGCCGAGATGACGCAGGCGGACTTCGACGCGTGGCGCGCCATCGCGCAGGAGTCCTCCTACAGGACGTTCGTGGAGGAGGTGCCCGACGGCCAGGCACTGCTGGACATGGCGCTGTCGGTCGACTGAGGACGCCGCCGATGTCGCAGCCGGCGGGCGCAACGGGCCAGACGCGCGCCCGGCCGGGCTGGATGCGCGCCGTGGACGCCCTGTCGGGCGTCTGCGGCGCGGTCGCCGCGACCATGATCCTCGTCGCGGTGCTGCTCACCTGCCAGATGATCTGGGTGCGCACGGTGAACAACGCGTCCACCGTGTGGCAGACCGAGACGGTCATCTACCTGATGATCGGGGCGACGCTGCTGGGGCTGCCGTACGTGCAGCGCTGGCGCGGGCACGTCAACGTGGACCTGCTGCCGCGGCTGCTGCCGCCGGCCGCGGCGCGCGGGCTCGCGGTGCTCACCCTCGGCGTGGCCATCCTCGTGATCGGCGTCATGCTCCGCTACGGCTACGAGATGTGGCACGTCGCGTGGGAGCGCGGCTGGCGCTCGGACACCGTGTGGGGCCCGCCGCTGTGGATCCCGTACGTCGCCCTGCCGATCGGGTTCGCGCTGTATCTCGTGCAGCTCGTGTCGGACCTGGTCGCGGTCGCCACCGGCGTCGACGCCCCGTTCGCACCGGCGCACGCGCCGGGCGAGCGGGCGGACGCCGCACTCGAGCTCGAGGCCGCGCCGCCGGGGGCCGCCCGCCCCGGGGCCGCCCCGCCCGGAGTGGACCGATCCGGAGGTGGACCGATCCGGGGTCGAGCGGTCCGCCGGCGGTGCGCACGGCGCGCCGGCGCGCGCGAGAACCTGAGGGCCGGCACATGGATCCTCTCGCGCTCGGCGCCGTCGTGGCGGTCGCCACGATCCTCGTGCTCTTCTCCGGCGTGTCGGTCGCCACGGGGCTCTTGATCGTCTCGGCGGGCTTCCTGCTCGTGTACGACGGCCCGCGCTCGCTCGAGCTGATGCCCGAGATCTTCTTCGGCAAGCTCGACAGCTTCGCGCTGCTGTCGATCCCTATGTTCATCATCATGGGCGCGGCCATCAGCTCCACGCGGGCGGGCGCGGATCTCTACGAGGCGCTGGACCGGTGGCTGACACGCGTGCCGGGCGGGCTCGTGATCTCGAACCTCGGCGCCTGCGCGCTGTTCGCGGCGATGTCCGGCTCGTCGCCTGCGACGTGCGCCGCGATCGGCAAGATGGGCATTCCGGAGATGCGCAAGCGCGGCTACCCGGACGGGGTGGCCGCGGGCAGCATCGCCGCCGGCGGCACGCTCGGCATCCTGATTCCGCCGTCGGTCACGATGATCGTGTACGGCATCGCCACCGAGACCTCGATCGGGCGGCTGTTCCTGGCGGGCGTGTTCCCGGGGCTGTTGCTGGTGGCGCTGTTCATGGCCTGGTCGATCTACGCGACCTGGCGCGAACAGGGGCTCTCCGGCGCGCTCGAGGCGACGCACTACACGTGGCGCCAGAAGTTCTCGATCCTGCCGCGCGTGCTGCCTTTCCTCGCCATCATCGTCGGCGTGCTGTACGCGCTGTACGGCGGCGTGGCCACGCCGTCGGAAACCGCCGCGGTGGGCGCGCTGCTGTGCCTGCTGATCGCGATGATCATCTACCGGCTGTGGAGCCCGAAGGCGCTGTGGGTGGTGCTGCGCGACTCCACGCGCGAGAGCGTGATGATCCTGTTCATCATCGCGGCCGCCGGGGTGTTCAGCTACATGCTGTCGAGCCTGCAGATCACCCAGGAGATCGCGACCACCATCGGCGCGCTCGACGTGAACCGCTGGGTGCTGATGGGCTTCGTCAACCTGTTCCTGCTGGTCGCGGGCTTCTTCCTGCCCCCGGTGGCGGTCATCCTGATGGCGGCGCCCATACTGCTGCCCATCATCCTGAGCGCGGGCTTCGACCCCTACTGGTTCGCCGTGATACTGACCATCAACATGGAGATCGGGCTGATCTCGCCGCCCGTCGGACTGAACCTGTACGTCATCAACGGCATCGCGCCGGACATCCGGCTCGGCACCATCCTGAAGGGCTCGTTGCCCTACGTCGCCTGCATGGTGCTCGCCATCGTGCTGCTGTCGATCTTCCCCGGCATCGCCACCTGGCTGCCCGATGCGGTCATGGGGCCCGCCACGTGAGCGGCACGCGCTTCCTGCAGGACGTGCTCGGCTCGGTGTTCCTGCGCGAGAGCCGCGACGCCGACCCCTTCGACGAACCCGAGGGCGGCGACCCGGCCGCGGCCTCGCTGTTCGCCCGGCTCGGCGGCCGGGACGCGTCGGGGCCGCAGGGCGTGCAGGTGCCGGACCTGCCGGTGCTGTGCGAGGCGCTGCTGTCCGAGCGCGGCGAGGTGTCCGGCAACCGCATCGCGCGCGCAGTGCTCGCGCGGCTGCGCGACGCGGACGAGGCGCTCGAGCGCGAGTTCTTCGAGCTCCTGGCCGAACGGCTGGATCTGGACGCGGCGGAGGCGGTACGCGCCGCCGAGCGCTACGCCGCCGAGCCGACCGCGCAGCGGTTGAAGGCGCTGGTGGAATGCGTGGAGCCGCGCCGCCAGGAGCTCCTGCGTCGGTTGAACCGAGTGCCGGGCGCCACGCAGGAGCTCGTGCGGCTGCGCGCCCGGCTGCACGCGCACTGCCGCGTGGACCCGATGCTGGAGCGCGTCGACGTGGACTTCCGCCACCTCTTCCGCTCGTGGTTCAACCGCGGCTTCCTGGTGCTGCGCGAGATCGACTGGAGCACGCCCGCGAACGTGCTCGAGAAGATCATCGCCTACGAGGCGGTGCACCGCATCTCGAGCTGGACGGCGCTGCGCGCGCGGCTGCAACCGAGCGACCGGCGCTGCTTCGCCTTCTTCCATCCGGCCATGCCGGACGAGCCGCTGATCTTCGTGGAGGTCGCGCTCACGCGCTCGAACCCCGACACGGTGCGCGAGGTGCTCTCCGCCGAGCGCGAGATCCTGCCCGCCGAGAGCTGCGACACGGCCGTCTTCTATTCCATCTCGAACTGCCAGAAGGGGCTCGCGGGCATCTCGTTCGGCAATTCGCTGATCAAGCAGGTGGCCGCCGAGCTCAAGGTCGCCCTGCCGAACCTCGTGACCTTCCGCACGTTGTCGCCGGTACCGGGGTTCATGCGCTGGGTGTCCGCGCAGGCGGCGGAGGCGGTGGATGCCGACGGCGCGGCGGTCGCCGAGCCCGCGGGCGCGCTCGATCCCCTCGCGCTCGCCACGCGCCTGGCGGCGGGCGAGGGCGATGCCCCGGACGCGGACGGGCGCGAGGCGCTGGCCCGCCTGGCCGCGCGCTACCTCGTCGAGGCCAAGCGCGGCGACGGGCAGCCGCTGGACCCCGTCGCGCGGTTTCATCTGGGCAACGGCGCGAGTCTGGACCGCGTGCTGCCCGAGGCCGACGTGTTCGACAAGGGGCGGCGCCAGTCGGCCGGGGTCATGGTCAGCTACCTCTACGACCTCGCGCGCGTGAGCCGGCACCACGAGGCCTACGCCTCGCGGCGCGAGGTGGTCAGGTCCAACGAGGTCGCGGCGTTGCTCGCACCGCCGCGGCGGCTGCGTCGGCGCGCCTGAGCCGCCACACCCGAACCCTCGAGCCGGAGCCCGCCGTGAGCAATCCCCTGCACGATGCCATCGTCGCCGGCTGCGCCGATCGCGAAGGCGCGCTGCTGACGACGCCAGCGGGCGAGGCCGTCGAGGCCGCACGCTTCCTGGAGCTCGCCGCGGCGCACGCCGCCGCACTGTCCGAGGCGGGCGCGGTGCCCGGGGATCGCATCGCCGTGCAGGTGCGCAAGAGCTGGCAGGCGCTCGCGCTGTACGTCGGCTGCCTGCGCGGCGGCTTCGTGTTCCTGCCGCTGAACCCGGCCTACACGGCGCGCGAGCTCGACTACTTCGTGGCCGACGCGGAGCCGTCCGTGCTCGTCATGGACCCCGGCGTGCGCGACGCCTACCGGCCCGGCGCGCACGTCCCGGAGGTGCTGACCCTGGCCGACGACGGCACGGGCTCGCTGAGCGAGGTGGCCACGCGCCATCCGGACGCGGGCGCGCGCGCCGTGGTGGCCCGCGCACCGGACGACCTGGCCGCCATCCTGTACACCTCCGGCACGACGGGTCGCTCCAAGGGGGCCATGCTGACGCAGGCGAACCTGTTGTCGAACGCCCGCACGCTCGTGTCGGCCTGGCGCTTCACGTCGGACGACGTGCTGCTGCACGCGCTGCCCATCTTCCACACGCACGGCCTGTTCGTCGCCTGCCACACCTGCCTGCTGTCCGGGGCGGGCATGCTGTTCCACGCGGGCTTCGACGCCGCCGAGATGCTCCAGGCCCTGCCGCGCGCCACGGTGCTGATGGGGGTGCCGACGTTCTACGTGCGGCTGCTCGCCGAGCCGGCGTTCGACGCTGCGCTCGTCGAGGGGGTGCGCCTGTTCGTCTCCGGCAGCGCGCCGCTGCTGGCCGAGACCCATCGCGCGTTCGAGGCGCGCACCGGCCAGCGCATCCTCGAGCGCTACGGCATGACCGAGACGAACATGAACTGCTCGAACCCCTACGACGGCGAGCGCCGCGCCGGGACCGTCGGGCCGCCGTTGCCGGGCGTGGAAGTGCGGCTGCGCCGCGAACCCGGGGACGATGCGTGTGGTCAAGGCGACACGGGCGACACGGGCGACACGGGCGACACGGGCGACACCGGGACGACCCGGGCACCGGCGAGCACGTCGGCACGCTCGAGGTGCGCGGACCGAACGTGTTCGCGGGCTACTGGCGCATGCCGGACAAGACCGCCGAGGAGCTGTCGGCCGACGGCTGGTTCCTCACCGGGGATCTCGCCACCATCGATGCGGACGGCTACGTCACGATCGTGGGTCGCGACAAGGACCTGGTGATCAGCGGCGGCTACAACGTCTATCCGAAGGAAATCGAGCTTGCGCTCGACGAGCACCCGGGCGTGAGCGAATCGGCCGTGGTGGGTGCGCCGCACCCGGACTTCGGCGAGGCGGTGGTGGCGTTCGCGGTGGCCGCCGACGCGACGGCCGTGCCCACCGAGGCCGAGATGCTCGCGGATCTCGAGGGCAAGGTCGCGCGCTACAAGCGCCCGAAGCGGGTGTTCGTCGTGGACGCGCTGCCGCGCAACACGATGGGCAAGGTGCAGAAGAACCTGCTGCGCGAACGCGTGGCGACGCTGTTCGGCTGACTCGTCGGTCGGCGAGTCGGCGAGTCGGCGAGTCGGCGCGCCGGCCAGTCGGCGAGTCGGGCGCGGGACGGGGAAAAGCGTGCCGAAGCGTCCCTGCTTCGGCAACCCCGGCAAGCCGCGCGATCGTGAGGGACCCCCTGGCCCCGACCGGCGACGTGCCGCGCGATGCGTCCTGCCCGCACGGCCGCGTCATTCTTGCTCGATGACTTGAACCCGGTAACGGGTCCGATGCGCGAGCCTGTACCGGAGGGTCCGGAAAACGAGGCTTTCGTCGGGTCGGACCGGACCGAAGTGCGGCGCGCCGCTCAGGGCGTGCCGGAATCGAGCTCGCGGAAGCGCTCGATGGCCGAGTCCGCGGACCGCGCGCGCAACTCCCCTGCCAACTCCCAACCCTGGCGCACGAGGCGCCCGGCACGCCATCGGTTGGCGCGCAGCCAGGGCACCAGCAGCAGCCCGACCGCTGCGATGGCCGCGAAACCCGAGAACGCGAGCACCGTCGCACCGTCGACCGCCGGCCCCGCGTCGAGCCACGCGGCCCCGGTCAGGGCCGCGCCACCGAGCGAGGCGACCGCCAGCAGCGCGTAGACGACGGCGGTGCCGACGAGCCCGCGCACCAGCAACCACGGCAGCGTGATCACGAGCGCGGGCCAGCACACGCCGCGCTTGACCGCCTGCAACGATCCGTCCCCGTCCTCGTACACCGACCAGCGCCGACCGCGCCCGGTGTCGTCCTCGACGATGTCCAGCGTTCCGTCGGAGTCGCCCGCGCCCGCGCCCGCGATCGTCGACCCCGGGCCGCCCTCGAGCAGCGAGTCCAGGTCGTGCACGTCGGCATAGTCGCTGCGCACGCGCGCGTCGGAGGCCCGCCGTGCGGAACCCTCGACACCGTCGCGCCCGCGCTCGCCGCCGTCGATGATCTCGTCGAGCTGCTCGTCGGCGTCGTGCAGCTCGGTGCGCCGTGCCCCCGGCGCGGGGACGGGCCGCACGGCGGTGGCCTTACGGAGCGTGGGCGGCACGTGCGCCTGCTGCGCGTGCGGGCGGCCGCCGACGTGCACGCGCTGCGTCGCGTCGAGGTCGTCGGCTCCGGTCGACGCGAGGTCGGCGTTGGCCGCGAGCGCCACCCTCGCGGACGAGGAGTCGCGTGGCGGCTCGGCGTCGTTGAGTCGCCCGATCTCGTCGGCGTCGAGATCGAAGTTCTCGTCGGCGAGCTCGAGCCGCACCGCACCGCGCACGCTCTGCGGACGCACGCCTTCGGCGCCGGCAGGCGCGTCCGCGGCCACCGGCGCCGGCAGCTCGAGCCCGGCTCCGGCGGAAGCGTCCGCGGCGGCGTCGTCCGTGCCGGTACCCGCCGGGTGCGCCTCGGTCGGGTCGACGTCCGTCGCATCGGCCCGCATCGCGTCGGTGCCCGACGGCTCGGGCACCAGGGCGAACCCGTCCTCGTGAGACGCGGCGACCGCCTGCGCAAGCTCCGTGTCGGGCTCCGTGTCGTCGAGCCGTTCGTCGGGCCGTTCTTCGGGCTCGTAGCTGGCGAAGGGGTCGGCAGCCGCCGGTGCCGGCCCGCTCGTGGCGAGCGGTTCGAGCTCCAGCGGTCCCGAGGCTTCGTCGAGCGCGATGGCGTCGGGCCCGGGGCCACCGCGATCGCGCTCGGCGATGAGCTCCTCGACGCGCAGGTTGGTGTAGAGATAGCGCGCCTCGTCGTGGTCATCGTTCGACAGCGCGCAGGCCCGGGCCCACAGGTGCGCGCGCCGCCGGTCCGAGTTGAGCTCGTCGGTGGCGCGTTGGTAGAGCTCTTCGTCGATCATCAATCTTCCGCGGGACACGTTCCGGGCCCGGAGTCGGGGCACCGGCTGCCTTCGATTCTAGGTGGTCGATCCGCCGGCGTTCAAGCGACGCGACTCGGCGCACGCTGTCGCGCGGCGTTTCGCCGACGCGTTCCGGTCCGCACGCACCGTGCTCGGCAGACTGCGCGCACCGCCGTATTCCGGGTTCCACGCATGTCGTTCGCCGCCACGTTCCCCACGCTGCGCACCGCGTTTCTCGCGTTTCGCGTTCCCTCGAGGCCGCAGGTCCTGCCCGGCGACAGATCACCCCCGGACCCGCGCGCGTACCGCCTCGCTCGACACGATGTCGGCGCCGGACCCGTCGGCGCGGTGGCGACGGTCATCGCCGCCGGGCTCCTGCTCGGCGGCTGCGGTGCGTTCGGCACGCGCGAGGCCGATACGGGTCCCGCCGTCGCCGACGACTTCCTGCGCTCCAGGCTCGTCGCGGCCGACTTCGTCGACGTCATGAGCCAGCTACCGGAGCTCGCCCCCGCGCGCACCGAGCTGTGGACGCCGGCGCCCGACTCGCGCTTCGGCGAGCTGCTGTTCGGCGCGCTGCAGGACGAGGGCTACGTCATGAAGATCGGTGCGGGCCGCGGCGACGCGCTCGGCTACGACATCACCGCCGCCGCCGACGCGGCCGGTTCGGGCGGCCCCGGCGGCCCCGGCGGCGCGGGCACGTACACCTTCCTCGTCTCGGCCGGCCCCGTGAAGCTCAAGCGCGACTACGCGGTCGACGCCGAGGGGATCCGCCCGGCCTCGCGCATGCTGCTGCACGGCGCCGATGCCAGCAACGTCACGATGGATCATGCCCGCTTCGACACGCGGCTCGCGGCGGACACGGCGACCGGTACCGAGCTCGCCGCGTCGAAGGCCGCGCCCGCCGCCGGCTCGCTCGGCGCGTCGGACCCGTCCGATCCGTCCGGCGCGCGCGCGAGCGCATCGACCGCGGTGCCGGCGACCGCGGTGGTGGCTCGCGCGGTACCGGTCACGCCGCCGCGCAAGAGCGCGGCGCCGGCGCCGCGCGCCAACATGTACGAGACGCGGCGCTCGGCCTTCGAGCCGATCCTGGCGCGCTACGAGACCGTCTCGCGCAGCGTGATGGTGTTCGGCAACGACTCGCTGGTGATGGGCGCGGACAACAAGCGCGACGCGAGGCAGCTGGCGCGACGCTTCGATCCCGCCACCGACATCGTCTCGCTCATCGGTTGCTCGCACGGGCGCACCGCGCTCGACAACGGCAACGAGACCCTGGCGCTGGGCCGGGCCGCGCGCGTCAAGGAGGAGCTGCTGCTCGCCGGGCTCGCGCCCGAGCTGGTGCTGGACGAGGGCTGCTGGGCCGGCACGCACTTCGACAAGATGCCCGCGCGCGGCGTGGTGGTGACGCACAAGCGACGCGCGCAGGGCTGAACGGCCCGTGGGCGGTCAGTGCGTGGCGAGCCGCCGCGGTCTGAGCCCACCGTCCGGATCGAGCACGAAGTCGGTGCCGACCTTGGGGTGACGCACGGGCTCGCCGGTGTCGTCCACGAGCAGGTTCTGCTCGGACACGTAGGCCTCGTAGGTGGACTGCTCGTTCTCGGCGTACAGGTGGTAGAACGGCTGGTCCTTCGCGGGGCGCATGGACACGGGGATGGCCTCGTACCATTCGTCGGTGTTGTCGTAGACCGGGTCGACGTCGTAGATGACGCCGCGGAACGGGAACACCCGGTGCCGCACGACCTGTCCGATACGGAACTTCGCCTCTCTGCGCATGCGGCCGAGTGTACGCCCGACCGCTACACTGGCGCGCATGCGATCACTGCGCTACGCCGTCGTCGGCACCGGCATGATGGGCCAGGAGCACGTGCGCAACGTCGCCCTGCTGCGCGAGGCGGGCGTGGCCGACGCGGTCGTGGACGCGGTCATCGACCCCGACGCCGGCATGCGCGCCGCGGGCGCGGCCCTCGCCCGGCGTCTGGGCGGCGCGGGACGCGCGCACGCGGCGCTCGAACCCGGCGCGCTCGAGGGCATCGACGCGGTGGTGCTCGCTTCGCCGAACCACACGCACGCGCCGCTGCTCGAGCCGCTGCTGGTCGCCGGCCTGCCGGTGCTGGCCGAGAAGCCCCTGGCCACCACGGTGGCCGACTGCGAGACGCTGCTCGCCCGGCTCGAGGGCCACGGCGCGCCCTTCCAGGTGGCGATGGAGTACCGCTGGATGCCGCCGACCGCTCGCTTCATCGAGCGCGTGGCGGCGGGAGAGACGGGCCGGCTGCGCATGCTGTCCATTCGCGAGCACCGCTACCCCTTCCTGAACAAGGTGGGGCAGTGGAACCGCTTCGAGGCGAACACCGGCGGCACGCTCGTGGAGAAGTGCTGCCACCACTTCGACCTGATGCGGCTCGTGACGGGCGCCGAGCCCGTGCGGCTGTACGCCAGCGGCGCCATGGACGTGAACCACCTCGACGAGCGCCACGACGGACGGCGCCCCGACATCCTCGACAATGCCTTCGTGATCGTGGATTTCGACAATGGCGTGCGCGCGTCGCTGGAGCTGTGCATGTTCGCCGACGGCAGCGATCCGCAGGAGGAGCTCGTGGCCGTCGGCGACGCGGCGAAGCTGCAGGCGGGACTGCCCGCACCGGCACGCTTCCGCCCCCCGCAAGCGAACGATGGCGCGCCCGACGGCGGCGCCCTCGTGCTGAGCCCGAGAAGCGGCGTGCGCAGCGTGGAGCGCGTCGCGCTCGATCCGCGCCTGGACGCCGCCGGGGACCACCTCGGCGCCACCTACCATCAGCACGTGCGTTTCGCCGCCTCGGTGCTCGGCGGCGATCCCGTCGAGGTGAGCGCGACCGACGGCGCCATCGCCGTGGCCATGGGCGCGGCGGCGCAGGACTCGATTCGCACGGGACAGGTCGTGGACTTCAACATGCCTCGGGGCATCGACGGGAGATCGACACGATGAGCAGCTCGGCGCAGGCCGCGGTCCACCGCGCGCCCGATGACGACCCGCGAACGCTGGAGCTCGGCAACGGCGCGCGCATGCCGACGGTGGGCCTGGGCCTGTGGAAGGTGCCGAAGGCGGTCTGCGCGGACACCGTGGTGGAGGCCATCCGGCTCGGCTACCGTCACCTGGACGGCGCGTGCGACTACGGCAACGAGGCGGAGGTGGGCGAGGGCATCCGCCGCGCCGTGGTGGAGGAGGGGCTGTGCACGCGCGACGAGCTGTGGGTGACGTCGAAGCTGTGGAACACCTTCCACGCGCCCGAGCACGTACGGCCGGCGCTCGAGAAGAGCCTGGAGGATCTCGGACTCGATTTCCTGGACCTGTACCTCGTGCACTTCCCCATCGCTCTGGCCCACGTGCCCTTCGACGTGCGCTACCCGCCCGAATGGGTGCACGACCCCGACGCGGATCCGCCGGTCATGATCGAGTCGGGCGTGCCGCTCGAGCGCACCTGGCACGCCATGGAGGACCTTGCACGCGGCGGCCTCGTCGGCAACATCGGCGTGTGCAACTACACCACGTCCCTGCTGCGCGACTGCCTGAGCTATGCCGACATCGCACCGGCCGTGCTGCAGGTGGAGCTCCACCCGTACCTGGCCCAGCAGCGGCTGCTGCGCTACTGCCGCGAGCAGGACATCGCCGTCACCGGCTTCTCGCCGCTCGGCTCGGCGAGCTACGTGGAGATCGGCATGGCGGGCCGGAGCGACAGCGTGCTGGCGGAGTCGGTGGTGGTGGACATCGCGAAGCGCATCGGCCGCAGCCCGGCGCAGGTGGTGCTGCGCTGGGCGTTGCAGCGCGGAACGTCCGTGGTCGCCAAGTCCACGAAGCCCGAACGGCTCGCCGAGAACCTCGCGCTGTTCGACTTCGAGCTCGCCGCCGAGGACATGCGCGCCGTCTCCGCGCTGGACCGGGGCCGCCGCTTCAACGACCCCGGCACCTTCGCCGAGGCCGCCTTCAACACCTTCTGCCCGATCTACGAGTAGATCCGACCATGAAGAGACCCATCGAGCTCGTCGAGCTTCCCGGCCAGCAGCCGTTGCAGGGCGGCGTCTTTCCGCTCGGCATCGACGGCGCGTCGGCGGGCACGGGGCTCGACGCCGCCACGGGCTTCGTGCGCGAGCGTGCCGACGACCTCGCGACGCTGCTGTCGGTGCACGGCGCGCTGTTGTTTCGCGGGTTCGGGTTGTCGAGCGTGGACGACTTCGACGCCTTCGTGCGCGCCTTCGACTGGCCGAACTTCCGCTACCGCGATTCGTTGTCGAACGCGGTGCGCGTGAACCGCACCGAGCGCGTGTTCACGGCCAACGAGGCGCCGCCGGACGTGGAGATCTTCATGCACCACGAGATGGCGCAGACGCCCGTCTACCCGGGCAAGCTCTTCTTCTTCTGCGAGAAGGCGGCCGAGCGCGCGGGCGCCACGCCGATCTGCCGCTCGGACGTGCTGTGGACGCGCATCATGGAGGAGTTGCCGGATTTCGCGGCCGCCGCCGAATCGCGCGGCCTGCTCTACACCAACGTGATGCCGAACGAGGACGATCCGGAGAGCGGGCAGGGGCGAAGCTGGCGCAGCACCTTCCACGCGCAGGATGCGGCCGAAGCCGAGCGGCGCATGAGCGAACTCGGCTACACGTGGGAGTGGCGCGAGGGCGACGTGCTGGCGGCGACGACGCCGGTGCTGTCGGCGGTGCGCACCACCGACGACGGCCGGCAGGTGTTCTTCAACCAGCTCATCGCCGCGTTCCGCGGCTGGAAGGACGCGAGGAACGATCCGTCGAAGTCCATCACCTTCGGCGACGGCGCGCCGCTCGACGTGGACGCCGTCATGCGCGTGTGCGACATGGCGGACGAGATGTCGTACGACATCCCGTGGCAGGCCGGGGACGTGGCGCTCGTCGACAACTACCTCACGATGCACGGGCGGCGCCCGTTCGAGGGGAGCCGGCGGGTGCTGGCTTCGCTGGTGGCTGCTTGAGGGGGCGGACCCGTTCTCGTGCTGGACGTCTTCCGAAACCAAGCGTCGAGCCCGTGCGGAAGTCTCGAACGGGCAGCGCCGTGCCCGAGCTCACTCGCTCGGTATTGGCCGAGCGAGATCTGTTCGAGATCCGGCGCTTCGGCTACGAGATCCCGCGACGCTCTAGCGCCGCGTCGCGCAGCCGGGCCGTCTCGGCATCGAGCGGTTCACGCAGCGCTCGCGTGAGCGGATGGGCGTCGGTACGGGTGCGCCCGTAGTCTAGGTTGAACCCGTGGTCGAAGTCCGTCGGGTTGGCACCCTGCACGTGCGTGAGCAAGGTCTCCAGCTTGTCGAATCCCTTCACCAGTCGCGCCTCGGGCGTGACGGCGTCCTCGTACTCCTGCCACAGCGCACGCAGCCGCTCGCGCGCGCCGGTCGGCAACCCCTCGGTGAGCGCGTGCAGATCGGCGCGCTCGCGCGCGGCGCGCCCGTCGCCCTCGCGCTGCTCGGTGGCGGGAACGTCGCCGTGCAGCGCCTCGCCGAGGTCGTGCACGACGGCGAGCTCCAGCAGCCGTCGCACGTCGATGTCCGGCAGCGCGTCGGCGAGCGTCACGATCATGAGACACAGCCGCCAGCTGTGCTCGGCCACGCTTTCGGGGCGACCGCCCATCGTGTGGCCGCTGCGCAGCACGTCCTTCAGCCGACCCGCCCCGCGCAGGAAGTCGAGGCTGGCGGCGAGCTCGTCGGATTCCGTGCCGGAAGGTTCGGATGCCATGGGCGGGCATCGTAGCCGAGCGGGAGCGGGCGTGAACGCGCGCCACGTGTCGAGGGCGTCGTTCGCATGCGACCGATCGCGCGTTCCATCAGGACAACGCGTCCACCAGCCGTGCCAACGCCTTCGCCACGCCCTCGAACACCGGTTCCGACACCACCGCGGGCACATCGCGCCGCGTCTCCGCGCAGACGCGCTCGATGGCGTCGGGCGCGCTCGCGGCGAGGCGCTCGACGATGCCCGGCAGCTCGGTCTTCATCGCACAGCGCGTCGCCGTCGCGCCGAGGTGCCGCGGCTGTATCTCCGCGAGCCGGTAGTGGCGGTTGCGGCCGTGCCAGCCCATCGCGAACGCCGCCTTCCGGCGTTGCAGCGACGGCGTGCCGAGGTAGGGCCACACCGACAGCACGTCGTACAGCGGCGTCATCGAGTAGCGCCCGCCGCGCTCCAGGAAGAGGCTGAAGTTCTTCGCGTGACCGTCGACGGCGGCCAGCAGGTAGAAGAGCACCTGGGTCGTCAGGAACGCGCGGCGGTCCTCGTGCGCTCGGCGCGAGCCCGACAGCAGCGTCATGCAGCCCTCGATGCCGGGGCCGCCGTCGGCCTCGTACTTCGCCTCGCGCGACAGCCCGAACGCCTGGCAGAAGTCTTCCTGCGGCAGCCGCAGCAAGGTCGCGCCGTCGCTGCCGAGCCGTCGGTCGAAGCGCGTGACGACGAGCGCCTCGACGTCCTCGAAGCGCGCGACCGCGGTGTCCGCGACGGGCAGCCCGAGCGCCGCCAGCAGGCGCATGCACAGGTGCTCGTTCGCGACCGAGGTCGACAGGTCCACGCCGTTCATCGCGACGCGTCCGAGGGGCAGCTTCAGGATGTGCGTCGTCGGCGTCGCGCCGTGCGGGCGGTACCACGCGCCGTCGATGCGCGTGAGCGCGGTCTTCTCCTGCGCGCCCGCGAGCGAGATGCGGAACTCGTCTTCGTCGCCGCGGCCCGGCATCGCGCCGCGGCTCGCGTCGCGCAGCAGCGCCGCGACGTCGGCTTCGTCCAGCGGCGTGCCGGTCGCGGGCGCGGGCGGCGTGGGTTCGACCTCGGGGTCGAGCAGTTGCACGGCACCGACGCAGTCGCGTCCCGCTTCCGCCAGCAGGTCGATCGTGGCGGAGCTTCGCGCGCCGAAGCGTCGGCGCATGCGCTCGCGCATCGCCGGGTCGTCGGGCAAGAGGTTCTCGAACCAGCGCTCGACCGCCTCGCCCACGTGCGCCGCCTCGCGCAGCGGCAACGAGAGCGACAGCGGACGGGTCTCTGGCGAGGCGAGCCAGTCGGTGGCGTAGGCAAGGCGGTGGCGCCCGGCCTCGACCGACCAGCGCGCCACGCCGCGGCCGTTGATCGAGACGTCGAGGGCGCGTCCGGCGCCGCGCGCCCGGTTCACCACGCGTCCGGGTCCTCGGGATCCGCGTCCGTCGGGCGCGGCGCGACGTGCAGCTCCAGGCCGAGCCCGGACAGGGCGCGGAAGAGCGTCGCGAGGGTACGCCCTTCCGGCGCGTTCTCGAGGTTGGAGACGACGCGCTGGGTCGTGCCGATGCGTGCGGCCAGCGCGTCCTGGCTGAGCCCCGCGTCGATGCGGGCCGATTTCAGGGCGGCGGCGAGCTGGCTCGGCAGCGTGACGACCCTGCCGGGCGTCGGCGTCGTCCGTTCGTCGTCGTCGTTCGGCATGCTCGCGTTCCCCGGGCTCGACGCTCCGGAGCGGAGGCCGATTTCATATCCTAAGGGGTATCGAGCAGGTTTCATACCCCTTCGGGTATGAAGCGAGTTTCATGTCTCAAGGTATATGAGAGCGCCGGGGGGCGAGTCGCCGTCCGTGGCGTCGGTGCCGTCAGTTCAGATCCATCTCGTACGCCGCCTCGTTCGCGGCCGACGCCGCGTCGGCCTCGGACTGGAGCAGGTCCACCCATCGCTGCCCGTCCTCGATGTTCTCGGCGAACCAGGCGTACACCGGCTCGGCCGCCGCCTTGAAGGCCTCCTTCTCCTCGGGGCTCGGCACGTAGAGCTCGCCGCCGGCGCTCGCGAAGTCCGCGTACGCCTGGATGGACTTGCGCTTGGGGGATGCGAAGGTGGCCTGCTGCAACGCCTCGAAGCCGTCGACCACGACGCGGCGCAGCTCCTCGGGCATGGACGTGAACACCTCGTTGTTCATGTACCAGAGCGCGCCCATGTAGGCGTGGCCGTCGAGGGTCACGTACTTGAGCCCCGCTTCCGGGAACTTCATGCTCATGATGTCGGTGATGCCGTTCTTCGAGCCCTCGACGACGCCCGTCTGGAACGAGGTGAAGAGCTCGGGCCACGGGATGGGGGTGGGGCTCGCGCCCAGGGACCTCACGAGCTCCTGCGGCAGGTCCGCGACGACGGTGCGGATCTTCATGCCCTCCATGTCCTCGGGCATCTGGACGGTCTGCACGGTGTTCGCGAAGTTCCTCCAGCCGCCGGTGTTGCCGATGGTCATCAGGCGCACCAGGTCCCCGGAGTCCGCGAGGATCTGCCGCCTGAGCTCGCGCGTGAAGTTGCCCGACAGCACCTCTTCGGCGACCTTGTCGTCGGTCAGGATGTAGGGCAGGTCCAGCACCTGCACGTAGGGGTACATGTTGGCCGCGCCGCCGGAGGTCGAGATGTAGATGTCGACCGAGCCGTCCTCGAGCGCCTGCAGGCACTCGGTGCCGTTCGCGCAGAGCTGGGTGCCCATGAAGAGCTCGACCTCGATCGCGCCGTTGCTGCGCGACTCCACGAAGTCCTTGAACACGACGAGCCCGTCGTAGTCCTCGTCGTTCTCGTTCGAGTTGGCGACGGCACGCAGGCTGAAGTCGGCGGCCGCGGCCGTGCCGATGCCGGCGAGGGCCGACGCCGCGAGCGTGGCGAGCAGCGGCGATGCGAGCCGGCGGCGGTGACGGATGGTCACGTGGGAGAGTCTCCTGATCGTTGCGGTACGTGCCGGCGCGCCGTTCCGGGCGGCGCGTCCGGGGGACCGGCAAGCGTACCGCACCGGCGTTCGCGGCACGAGTGTCGTGCCGGGCAAAACAGGATCAGGCGAGGCCGAGCCAGCCCGGAATCGTCATCGACAGCGCCGGGAAGAAGGTGATCAGGAAGATCACCACGAACTCCACGGCCAGGAACGGCAGGATGGCCTTCGAGATCGACGCCACGGGCTCGCCCGAGACGCTGGAGGCCACGAACAGCACGAGCCCCATCGGCGGCGTCGCGAGCCCGACGGTCAGGTTCACGCTCATGATGATGGCGAAGTGCACCGGGTCCACGCCGAGCCCGATGAACACGGGCGCGAGGATGGGCCCGAGGATGATGATCGCGGGCCCGGCGTCCAGGAACATGCCCACGACGAACAGCAGCAGGTTGATCATGAACAGCAGGATCAGCGGGTTCTCGCTGACCGACAGGAAGATCTGCGCGAGCGACTCGGCGGCGTGCGACAGGCTGACCACCGTCTTGAACGCGATGGCCGCGCCGACGAGCAGCAGCACGACGGCCGAGGAGACCGCGCTCGCGGTGAGGATCCGTGGCAGCTCGGCGAAGGTCACGGTGCGCATCACGAACAGGCTCAGCAGCGCCGCGTAGGCGACGGCCACCGCCGACGCTTCGGTCGGCGTGAAGATGCCGCCCAGGATGCCGCCCAGGATGATCACGGGGGTGAGCAGCGGCAGCACGGCGCGCCGGCTCGCCGCGCCCTTCTCGCGCCAGGTGGTGCGCCGCGCGGCGACGGGGAAGTCGTGCTTCTTCGCGAGCGCCGCCACGACCGCCATGAGCCCGAGCCCGACGAGCACCCCGGGCACGATGCCGGCCGCGAACATCGCCGCCACCGACACCTCCATGGTGTAGGCGTAGATGATCATGATTCCGGACGGCGGGATGATGGGCCCGATGACCGACGAGGCCGCCGTCACCGCCGCGGCGAAGCGGCGGCTGTAGCCGTTCTTCTCCATGGCCGGGATCAGCATCGAGCCGAGCGCCGAGGTGTCGGCCACGGCCGACCCGGACAGCCCCGCGAACAGCATGCTGGACAGGATGTTCACGTGCGCGAGCCCCCCGCGCACGTGTCCGATCAGCGACTGCGAGAAGTCGACCAGCCGCAGCGTGATGCCGCCCTTGTTCATCAGCTCGCCGGCGAGCATGAAGAACGGGATGGCCATGAGCGGGAACGAGTCGATCCCGTTGTAGATGTTCCGGAAGAGCAGGGGCAGGTCGCGCTCCATGCCCTCGATCAGCAGCATCGACCCCGGCGCCAGCAGCATGGCGAAGAACACCGGCATGCCGATCAGCAGCAGGACCAGGAAGAGCGGCAGGAAGAGGATCAGCACCGCCGGGCTCCATCGTTCGCTCGCGCGCCGCGGGTCATTCGGCGGGAGTGCCGACGGTGACGGGCGGCTTCGTGTCGGTGCGCTCGGCGATCAGCAGCGGATTCGGCGGATCGGGGAAATCCTCGTCGTGGCCGCAAAGCCGGCACAGCTCCCGCAGCGCGAGCTCGATGCTGACGAGCAGCATCGAGCCGAAGCACACCGGCATGGCCAGGTAGATCCACGCGCGCGGCAGCGGAAAAGAGGCGGCGCGCGTGCGAAAGCCGCGCTGGAAGAACTCGATGGACAGCACCAGCAACTGCACCAGCAGCACGGTGACCGCGATCGTCAGCACCAGCGTCAGCACGCGCGCCGCGACGCGCGGCAGGACGGGGCCGAGCAGGTCGATGGCCACGAACGCGCCGCCGCGCAGACCCGTTCCCGCCACGAGCGCCATCATCCAGATCATGAAGGCGCGCGCCACCTCCTCGGGCCAGGGCAGGGCGTCGTTCATCACGTAGCGCCTGAACACCTGCAGCAGGATGGTCAGCACCATCAGAAGGACCAGGATCCATGCGAGCTGGCGCCCGAACGCGAGCATCCGGTCGTTCAGGGCTTCAAGCAGGCGCAGGCCGCGGACGATGACCGTCATGGATCCAGTGTAGTGGAGCGACCGCATGAACACGACCCTTGCCCGGACGCTCGTCGCCGCCCTGCCGCTCGCCTGCGGCCTGGCGTCCTGCGGGGGCGGCGGGGGCGACGATGAGCGGGCGGTGGCGCCCGCGGCGGCGTTGGCCGTGCCGGACGTGGACGCCGGCCCGCCCGCGGAAGGGGTCGCCACCGACGTGCTGCTGCGCAATGCCGAGCGTCACGCGAGGGATGGGCTCGAGGTGAACCTCGCGGCCACCGCGGCCCTGCTGGCGGATCTCGATGCGCGGGCGGCCGGACCGGCGCTGCAGGCGCTTGGGGTCGGGCCTGCGGTACTGGCTTCGCTGGAGCGCGATGCGGGCGAGGCGGGCGCGTTCGTGGCCGGGCTCCTCGACGCGCCGGAGGACGTGCCGGGTACCTTCGCCGACGACATCGACGGCGACGACGACGACGCAGCGGCGATGTCGACCGGCCTGTCCCGCGGCTTCGATGCGTTCGTCGCGCACACGCTCGGCGAGGTCGGTCGGTCGAGCGCGCTGCGCGAGGGCAACCGGATCGTGATCGATCCCGACGAGGGCGCGCTGTGCGAGGCGTGGTACTCCGAGTGGTACCACGGCGAGACCGAGCGGGCGAACTGCCGCACCCTCGGCGCGGGCCTGTCGGTCACCGTCGACGCCGTCGCCGAGTCCGCGGGCATCGTCACGTGGAGTTTCGATGAGCTTGCGGTGTTGCGCTCGGCCTACGCGCCCGGCAGCGTCGACTACGAACTGCGTCTGGCCGGACTGGCGGGCTACCTGCGCGCCGCCGCCGCGCTCGACGGCGAGGCGGACAGCGTGCCCGCTACGCTGGAAGGCACGTTGCGGCTGAGCACCGAGATCCTGGACACGGCACCCGGCAGCGAAGCCGGTCGCTTCAGCTTCGGGGTGGGCGAGCCGTTGCGCGTCGTGGACGCGGGGCGGGGGACACGGGTGGAGCTCGCGCCCTCGACGCTGTTCTCGCTCGCTGCCGACGCCGCCACCGGGGACGCCGACGTGCGCATGTCGATCGGTGCGTTCGACGCCTCCTTCGGAGTCGACCACGGCGACGGATGGACGACGAGCTTCGGGCTCTCGCACGGCGGCGTGGTGATGGACGCCACGCTCGACGGGGCGAGCGAATCGGTGAACGTGTCCCGCTACGGCCTGCCCGGCGCGCCGCTGACCTGGTCGATCGACGGCACGGAGTTCTCGCGCGTCTCGCTGCCCGTCACGAGCGCGCGCATCGGCGGTGGCGGCGACGCGCTGACCCTGACCTCGCGCGCCGAGCTCGGCCTCGAGCTCATCGGCGATCCGCGGACCGGCGAGGGGCTCACCCTGGGCTTTGCCGCGCCGGCCGGCACCGAGCTCGTCGAGCGCGCGAGCGGCGATCTCGAGGTGCGTGCGGGCGGGCCGGTCACGGCCACGCTCGAGGTGGTGCGCAGCGACGGCGGCGTGGAGCGCAGCGAGTCGAGCGTGCCCGCCGGGCAGTGCATCGGCGGCGAGGCCGAGCCCGCCGCGGGCGAGCTGCTGGTGGCCCGACCCTGCGACTGAATCGGGCGGCGTTCGCGAGGGGCGCGCTTTGCTAGGCTGAACGGCAACCGTCCACCGGAAGCCGCCCATGCCGTCCGATACTCCCGTCCGCCTCCCGCTCCATCGCCGCGCCGTCCTCTGCGCGGGGCTCGCCGCCGCCTTCGCGGCCCCCGCCGCACGGGCCGAGACGCTCACCCTCCTGCACACCAACGACTTCCACTCCCGGGTGGAGCCGATCAATGAGTACGACGGACCGTGCGACCCCGACGACAACGCCGCCGGCGAGTGCTTCGGCGGCTACGCCCGTCTGAAAACGGCCGTGGAGGAGGCCCGTTCGCGCGTGGACGGGAACGCCGGGGTCCTGCTGGTCGACGGCGGTGACCAGTTCCAGGGCTCGTTGTTCTACACCCGCTACAAGGGCGAGGTGGCCGCCGAGATGATGAACGACCTCGGCTACGACGCCATGACCGTCGGCAACCACGAGTTCGACGACGGGCCCGAAGTGCTGGCGGGCTTCGTCGATCGCGTCGACTTCCCGATCCTGATGTCGAACGCCGACATCTCCGCCGAGCCGCAGCTCGCCGAGCGGATCGCTCCGTCGACCGTGATCGAGAAGGGCGGCGAGCGCTACGGCCTCATCGGGCTCACGCCCGAGGACACGCAGGAGCTGGCGAGCCCGGGGCCGAACGTGAGCTTCTCGGACCCCGTGGCCGCGGTGCAGCGCGAGGTCGACGCGCTCACCGAGGATGGGGTGGATCGCATCGTCGTGCTGTCGCACTCGGGCTACGACGTGGATCGGCGCATCGCCTCCGAGACCACGGGTGTCGACGTGATCGTCGGCGGGCATTCGAACACGCTGCTGAGCAACACGGACGAGGACGCGGACGGACCGTACCCGACGATGGTCGGCGAGACGGCCATCGTGCAGGCCTACGCGTACGGCAAGTACCTCGGCGAGCTCGTCGTCGAGTTCGACGACGGTGGGGCGCTGCGATCGGCGAACGGCGATCCGATCATCATCGACGGCGAGGTGGTGGAGAACGAGACGGTGCGCGCGCGCGTCGCGGAGCTCGCGGAACCGCTCGACGAGATCAGGAACCGGGTCGTCGCCGAGACCGCCGCCCCGATCATCGGCGACCGCGAGGTCTGCCGCGTCGAGGAGTGCGAGATGGGCAACCTCGTCGCCGACGCCATGCTCGCGCGCGTGGCCGACCAGGGCATCGACATCGCGATCATGAACTCCGGCGGCATCCGCGCCTCGATGGACGCCGGGGAGATCACGATGGGCGAGGTGCTCACGGTGCTGCCGTTCCAGAACGCGCTGTCGACGTTCCGCCTGACGGGGGAGCAGGTGATCGCCGCGCTCGAGAACGGCGTGAGCCAGGTCGAGGAGGTCGCGGGACGCTTCCCGCAGGTCGCCGGACTGAAGTTCGTCTGGGACCCGTCGAAGCCCGCCGGGACGGGCCGCGTGACCGAGGTGCTGGTCGAGGGTCCCGACGGCTTCGCGCCGATCGATCCTTCGGGAACCTACGGCGTCGTGTCGAACGACTTCGTCAGGAAGGGCGGCGACGGCTACGACGTGTTCGCCGCGGATGCCGCGGACGTCTACGACTTCGGACCCGCGCTCGACGAGGTGGTGGCGTCCTACCTCGCCGATGACCTGGCCGGCGGTGCGGCCTACGAGCCGCGGCTCGAAGGGCGCATCTCGACGAACTGAGCGCGCGCCGGGTTTCCGGCGCCGGGCCGGGCGGCGGCGGCGCGAGGTTGCAGTCGGCGGTCCGTCCGGCACATCCTGGCGTATGGTGAGTTGCGGGTCGCGTCCCGCGGTCCGCTGGTTCCGGGGTCGCGTGCCGGAGTCCCGCAAGTAGTGCTGTCGGTGCGGGAGGCCGCGCCGGATCGATTCATGCCAACCCCCCCCTTTACGGAAGGTCCTTACATGAAGAGAGTCATTGCACTGGCCGCGGGCACGCTCGCGTTCGTCGCGGCACCGGCCGCCTTCGCCGCCGGCGGTTGCTCGTACGGCAGCCAGGTCACCATGGCGGCGTCCGAGCACGCCATCGAGGAATCGGTGACGAAGGATGAACAGGATCCGAAGCTCGTGGCGATGTTGAAGCGCCAGGACGACAGGGAGAGCGTCGACGGCGTCGTCGTACCGAACTGACGCACGCGGCGCCGGATCGCGCGGGCACTCCCCGTGCGGTCCGGTGCCTCGACGGATCGTCCGGCGCCGCGATGGTGCTAGATCACGTGTTCGTGCTGCCGCGCGGGTCGGCGCACGATGATCGAGCGCTCGACATCCGCACCGCGGAGGCCGCCGACGGGTTCGTCTCGCGCCTGCACGACGCGGGCTTCCTGATCGGCAGCTCGCGTTCGCATCCCGGGCAGGGCACGAGTAACCGGCGCTGCTTTCTCGATGACCTCATGATCGAGTGCCTCGTCGTCGATGACGAGGATGCGCTCGATGATCCCCGGGGCGCGGTGCTACGTCTCGGGACGCGGTTTCGAAACGATGCCGCGAGTGCGCTCGGGTTCGCCTTCCGACCCGACGGCACCGATTCCGCCGCCGCGGATTTCTCCGCCGTCGCCTACCGCCCGCGATACCTGCCGCCGGCCTGGCACATCGACGTGCACGACGAGCCGGACACGAGGATGCCGCTGCTGTTCCACCTGCCATTCGCCGCGCGCGCCCATGGTGCGCCCGACGATGCCGAACCGCGCGCTCATCCGAACGGCGCGCGGCGAGTGTCGGAGCTGCATCTTGAAAGCGAGTGCGATCCGGCCCGGGACGCGCTGCGCGTGCTGGCGGAGGCCGGTGTGCGCTGCACCTCCGGACCTGAATGCCTGCACGTTCGGCTCGACGGCATGCAGGGTGCGCTCGATCTGCGGCCCTCGTTTCCGTTGCGCCTGCACGCATGAGCTTTCCCGGCACCGTCCACTTCGTGCACATCGGCGACAGCCACGTGCGCGTCGGCGGGGACGATGCGCACCTCGCCCGGCTGCACGCCGCGGTCGCCGAGATCGGGCGGTTGCGCACGATCGGAGTGCCCGTCGATTTCGTCGTGCACACCGGGGATCTCGCCGATGCGGCCGATGAACCCGACGCCGCGATCGAGCCGACGCGGCGGGGCATCGAGGCGCTGTCCGCGCTCGGCGTGCCGTGGTACGTGCTCGGCGGGAACCACGATCGCCGGGCGTACCTGCAGGCCGTCGCTCCACCGGATGCGTGCGTCTCGGTGGCGTATCCAGGCGTCGAGTGCCGCACGCACGGTGCCCTCGATTGCCTGTTCGTGGACGCGAACCCCGAGGACGGCGTGCGCGACCTGCACGGTGCGATCGCGGACGTGCAGGTCGGTGTCATCGGCGCGCACCTCGACGCGCTGGCGTCCGGGCGCCGCGTCGCGCTCTTCCTGCACTACCCGCCTCGCGAGCAGCAGGGAAGCTGGACGGGCAGCCCCGCCGGTGGCGATGCCCTGCACGCGGCGCTCGCGTCGCGCGCCGCGCGCGTGGCCGGCGTCTTCGCGGGACACGTGCACCGCGGTGTCTCGCACCTCGTCGACGGGCTGCTCTACACGTCCGTGCCGGCGCTGTCGCGCGGCTTCGCCCTGTGGCCCGGCCTGGGTCATGCGTTCGACGACCTGCCGACCGTTCCGTACCACTACGTCGCGATCGGAGCCGATGGCACCCGGGTGCAGGCGCACGCGTTCGTGCCGCCGGGCTTATCCTGAGGAGCCAACTCTCGAAGGATCATCCGCATGGATCTCGGTATCGCCGGCCGCAAGGCCATCGTCTGCGCCTCCAGCCGCGGGCTCGGCAAGGCCTGCGCGCGCGCGCTCGTGGAGGCCGGCGTCGACGTCGTCGTCAACGGGCGCGACCCGGACGCGACCGAGGCCACGCGCACGGAGCTTGCGGCGCTCGGCGGCGGATCGGTCGTGGCCGTGGTCGCCGACGTGTCGACGAGGGCCGGCCAGGACGCGCTGCTCGCCGCCTGCCCGGCGCCGGACATCCTCGTCAACAACAACGGCGGTCCGCCGCTCGTGGACTTCCGCCAGCTCGATCGCGCGGCGATGCTGGCGGGCGTCACCATGAACATGATCACGCCCATCGAGCTGGTGCAGCGCACCGTCGACGGCATGGCCGAGCGCGGTTTCGGGCGTATCGTGAGCATCACCTCGTCCTCGGTCCTGGCGCCGATCCCTGGTCTCGACCTGTCCAGCGGCGCGCGCGCGGGACTGACCGCGTTCCTGGCGGGCGTGGCGCGCACCGTCGCCGGCAAGGGCGTGACCATCAACCAGATCATGCCCGGCGCCTTCGACACCGACCGGCTGCGGAGCAACCTCGCGGCGGGCGCGAAGCGCGCGGGCAAGCCCGTCGCCGACGTGGCCGCCGCGCGCGCGACGTCCATCCCCGCGGGCCGCTTCGGGCAGCCGGACGAGTTCGGCGCCGCGTGCGCCTTCCTGTGCGGCACGGGAGCGGGGTACATCACGGGGCAGAGCCTGCTGATCGATGGCGGGGCGTTCGCGGGCGCGTTCTGAGGGCTGCGGGGGGGGCTGTGGGGTCGGACCTCAGTAGGGTGCTGAAATCATTAGGAAAACCGATTGGAAACGGCTAGATCCGCCCCTTATTCGCCGCTGATCGACCGTTTCAGGCTCGCGCAAGCGACGTTCGGGCCCCGCGCAAGCCCCACCGGCACGAGGGTGACCGCGCCCTCGGCTTCCCGCGCCGCGATCCACTCCCGCTCGCGTTGCCATGGATGTCCCTCCCACCCTTCGAAGGTGAATCCGTAGAGCAGCGTGCGTCCACGTGGGCCGCGCGCGACGAGATGGTGGTGCAGCGCGACGAATCCGGTGCTCGGCCTGCGTTCGTCCGCACCATCGGGCGTCAAACCGAGCGCGCGGCAGGCCCGTTCATGCACGGCGGCGCCCAGGATGTCCACCGCTCGCTCCGGCGTGCACAGCCGCTCGACCAGTGCACGCGTGTGGTCGCGATCGTCACGATGCACCCGGCCGTTCGCGGACCGGCGCACGCCGAGATAATCGGAATCCGGGTGCAACGGCAGGACCACGCGCGGCGTTGCCGCGACGGCGGGCCTCGCGCCCAGCGCCGGATCGTCCAGCCACTCGGCGGGCGCACCGCCGCGGTTCACGAGATACAACTCCGTCACCCTGGATCCGGTCGCGCCACCGAATCCGTGCGCGTCGTTGAAGCGCACGACGCGCTCGCACGCATCGATGCTCGCGGCAGGATTCCCGACCATCGGCGCGTTGCCGATGAACGCGGTGCGGTGGTCCGTCATCGCCGAGCGAGAAGTCGGGCGTAGAGCCGCTCGTGATCGGTGGCCATGCGCTCGCTGGTGAACCGTTCCTCGAAGCGCTCGCGCACGCGATGACGGTCGAGCTCGCAGGCCGCACGCAGGGCGCGCACGGCCGCGTCGTGGTCGTCCACGACGAAACCGGTGACGCCCTCGTCCACGACCTCGGCGGCGCTGCCGTTCCTCCACGCCACCACCGGCGTGCCGCACGCCATGGCCTCGATCATCACGAGGCCGAACGGCTCCGGCCAGTCGATCGGGAACAGCAGGGCGCGCGCCGAGCCGAGAAAGCGCTGCTTGTCGGTCTCGGCCACCGGGCCGACGTAGCGCGCGTACGTGCCGAGCGCCGGGGCGACGCGCTCGTCGAAGTAGGTCGGATTGCCGGCATCGCGGTCTCCGCCGAGCTGCACGGCCAGGCCTGCATCGCGTGCGATCGCGATAGCGCGGTCCGGGCGCTTCTGGTCGGTCATGCGGCCGAGAAAGCAGCAGTGATCCGACGGATGCGCATCGAGCGCGTAGCGCGACGCGGCGATGCCGTGCGGCGCGATGCCCAGCAGGTTGGCCTGCGGAACCGAGGCGGCCTGCGAGCGCGACAGCGCGATCACGTTCAGCCCGGTGAAGTGCTCGAACAGACGCTGGCGATCCGCCTGGTCGGTACGCCAGTGCACGGTCGCGACCAGCTTGTCGCCGAGGTGGCGGAGCGTGGCCGCGTGATGGAACTCGGTGTGGCAGTGCACGATGTCGAAGTCGGCCGCCATCGTCGCCGCCCGGTCCAGCATGATCGCCTCGCGCACGGCGAGCAGCGAGCGCGGCGAGTCCGGATCGTCGAGTTGCGCGGGACCCATGTCGACGAGTCGAGCCGCGCTCGCCGAGCCCGACGAGGCGAAGAGCGTGACCTCGTGCCCGCGCGCCGCAAGCGCGTCGACCAGATCGTGCACGACCCGCTCGGTGCCACCGACGACGGGCGGAGGCACGGGGGCGACGAGGGGGGCGAGCTGGGCGATGCGCATCCGGGCAACGCTGACAGAAGCGAGCGCCGCGCCCGTCGGGAGCGGTTCACGCCGGCCACGATTTACGCGCTCGGGGCGAACCATTTTCCGATGCGCGCTCGCGCGCTCGCGCTACGCCCACGATCCGGGCATGTTCATAATGCACATCGCCCTGCAGGGCTGCCTGCGGGCCGGCCAAGTCGACTACGGCATCACCCCCGACACGGGCGGGCACATCAAGTACCTGCTGGAGCTCGTGGCCGCGCTCGAGGCCGAGGGCACGGCGGACCGCCAGGAGATCGTCGTGCGCCGTTTCGACGATGCCTCGCTCGGCGCGGACTACGCGCACGCCCGCTCGCCCGTCTCCGAGCGTTGTCGCATCGTGCGGCTGCGCGGACGAACCGACGCGTACGTGTCGAAGGAGGACATGGCGGACGAGCTATCCGTCCTGGCCGATGCGCTCGAATCCCACCTGCTCGGTCTCGAACGGCTGCCGGACATCATCCACGCTCATTACGCGGACGCCGGCGCGCTGGCCGACGAGATGCGCCTGCGGCTGGGCATTCCCTACCTGTTCACCGCGCATTCGCTCGGACGCTCCAAGCCCGGAGATGCGCGCGATCCGCGATTGCGCCGCCGAGTGCGGCTGGAAGAGCGTGCCATCGGTGGGGCGGAGCGCGTCATCGCGAGCTCCATCGACGAAGCCGAGCTCCAGTATCGCGCCTACGCGGCCGCCGCTCCATCGAAGATCCGCGTGGTGTCGCCGGGTTGCGACCTCGCCGCCTTCGGCGCGCACGCGTGCATGCGAGGGCCCGCCCTTCGAGCCACGCTCGCCGGGCTCGCCGACCCCGCGAAGCCCGTCGTGCTCGCACTCGCCCGACCCGTCGCGCGCAAGAATCTCGCGACGCTCGTGCACGCCTACGCCGGCAGCGAGAAGCTGCGCGAGACGTCGAACCTCGTCGTGTATGCCGGCAACCAGGGACTGGACGAGCTCGTCGATCCGGAGGCGAGAGCGATCCTCGCCGAGCTGCACGGCCTCGTGCGCCAGCACCGGCTCGAGGGCCGCGCGGTGCTGCCCGGCCGTCACTCGACCGACGAGGTGCCCGGCATCTACCGGTTCGCGGTCGAGCGCGGAGGCGTGTTCGTCAACTGTGCGCTGAGCGAGCCGTTCGGGCTGACGCTGCTCGAAGCGGCGGCGTCGGGGCTGCCGGTAGTCGCCACGCGGCACGGCGGTCCGTCGGACATCGTCGGCAAGGCACGCAACGGCCACCTCGTCGACCCGACCTGCACGCGCTCCATCGCGGCGGCGATCGAATCGCTGGTCTGCCGTCCGGACGAGTGGGCGCAGGCCTCCGCGCGCGGACGTGCCGCGGCGGCGCGGTACTCCTGGGCGCGGCACGCGACGTCGTACGCGCGCGACGTGCGCGCACTGATCTCGCCGCCGGCCTCGCGAGCGATGCCACGGTGGAGGGATCTTCTCGTGTGCGACATCGACGAGACGCTCACGGGCTGCGCGAACGGTCTGGCGGCGCTGCGCGAATGGCTCGTGCGGCATCCGCGCACGGGCTTCGCCATCGCCACCGGCCGCAGCCTGCACAGCGCACTCGACGTCATCGAGGAGTGGCGAATCCCCGCGCCGAGCGTACTCATCACCTCGGTGGGCGCCGAGATCTATCACGCGCGCGACGGCTCGCTCGCACGGCTCGAGGCCGACCCCGACTGGCCCGGGCTGGTCGCGCGAACGTGGCCCCGCACCGCAGTCGTGCGCACCCTCGCAGCGCTCGACTGGCTGGAGCCGCAGGGCGCGCGCGAGCAGCGCCCGCACAAGCTCGCCTACTTTCTCGACGTACCCTCGCGCGTGCCGCAGGTGCGCGCGGCCCTCGACCACGCGGGACTCGCCGCCGAGATCATCGCCTCGCACGGCCGCTACCTGGACGTGCTGCCGGCGGCGGTGTCGAAGGGTCATGCGATCGCCCACCTCGCCGAGCGTCTGGGCGTGCCGATGTCGCGCGTGTACGCGGCCGGCGACTCCGGGAACGATCTGCACATGCTCAACATGGTCGGCCGCCCCATCGTGGTGGGCAACTGCTCCGACGGGCTCGCCGAGCGCGTCACTCATCCGGACGCGTACTTCGCACGCAATCACCACGCGGGCGGCGTGCTGGAGGGGCTGACGAGGCGGCGTCCGACGAGCGCGGCGTGAGCGACGGCGTCAGCGTATGCACGTTGGTGCGCGGTCGGCGCGCGCACCTCGAGTCGCAGCTTCGCGGTCTGAGCCGCCAGACGCGTCCGCCCGCGGAGCTCGTCATCGGCTACGCGCAACCGGCACCGTTCGCCGATCTGCCGGAGGTGCCGTTTCCGGTGCGTCGGATCATGGTGGACGGAAACGCCTTGCCCTACGGAGCCGCCCGCAACGCGTGCGCCGCGGTGGCCACGGGGTCGGTGCTGGCGTTCGTCGACGTCGACTGCACTCCCGGACCGGCGCTCGTGGCCGAACTCGCCGCCACCGCGGCCGGAAGGTGTCGCATGGCGCAGGTGCGCTACCTCGCCGGGGACGACCCGGACCCGGGCGACGACTTCGAACGCGCATGGCGCGTCGCCGCGAGCCATCCGGCGCGTCGCTTCGGCGAGCGCGGAACGCACGTGCTAGAGGACCCGGGCGAGTTCTGGAGCACCGCGTTCGCCCTGTCGCGCACGGACTGGGAGGGCGCGGGCGGCTTCGACGAAGGCTACGTCGGTTACGGCGGGGAGGACACCGACTTCGGTCGTGCGCTGGCCGCGGCCGGCATCGAGCTCGAGTGGTGTGCGGAGGCGCGCGCGCTGCATCGCTGGCACGCGGTGCAGGTGCCGCCGCTGGATGCGCTGCACTCGATCGTCGTGAACGCGCGCCGATTCCGCGCCAAGCACGGCGTGTGGTGCATGGACTACTGGCTCGGTCAGTTCGAGGCGGGAGGGTGGATCGGTCGCGGGCCGGACGGACTGGAGATCCTGCGCGAACCCTCAGCCGAGGAACGCGAGCTCGCGCGGCAACCCCCGAGCGTCCGCTTCAGCTGACATCCGTTCGCCGTCCCACAGCCGCGCGTCCAGAGCGACGAGGTGATCGGCAATGGCTCGAGCCGCCTGCGGTTCGAACAGCGACGCGAGTGCGTCGGAACCGAGTGCCTTCGTGCGCTCGAGCGCATCGTTCCACTGCGCCCAGCTCGCGGGCCACGCATCGAGCACGTGCGCCGCTCCGAGCCGACCCAGTTGCGCGGCCTTGACCCGCTGTTCGTCGTAGTAGCGCCACTCCGGAATGCACAGGAACGGGCGTTTCGCGCGCGCGATCTCGTGCACGGTGTTGTCGCCGGCCGAGGCGATGACGAGGTCCGCGGCCGCGAGGTACTCCATGGGCCGGTCCACCCAGCCGAGCCGCACGAGGTTCGGGAAATCGGTCTCGTGCCCCTCGACGTGCAGCGGCCCCAGCGTGAGCCACAGCGCGTCCTGTCGCGCGCGCGCACCCATCGTGAGCGAGGCGTAGTGCGCGCCCGTGCCGCCGCCGCCCGATACCACCACGATGATCTCGCGCTCGGGCGGCAGTCCCAGCGCGCGACGCGCGCGCTCGCGTTCGGGGACCGCATCGGTCGTGGTGCACAGCCCGCCGGAGTAGAACGTGCGCGTCCGCAGCCGCTCGGGGTAGTCGGGTTGCTCCAGGCGAGCATCGAACGGCGCGACCATCCCCGCGCTCGCCTCGTAGCCCGCGAGATGGCTCGCGTCGGCACGGTCTCCGTGCATTCGGACCGTCACCGCGGGCACCGAGCACAACCGCGCGAACACCGCCCATTCGGCCGAGACGTCGACGAAGAAGAGCCCGGGACGCGATTCGGCGAAGAAGCGCGCGAACGCCGCGGCGTTCTGCGTCATGGGCGCCGAACCCATGGGCACGCAATGCAGGGCGTCGGGCGTGATCTGCTCGTGCAGCGCGCGCGTCGGGGAGGGGTGACCGATGCCGTTGTCGAGGCGCACGACGGTGAGGCGGTCATCCGCGAGCGCGATGAACGGTTCGGTGGCGACCGAGAAGACGGTCAGCGGGCGATCGTCCAGGCGCTCCACGATGGCCTTGATGCGCTCGATGTGCCCTCGGCCCTGATGGTGGACGAAGAAGCCGAAGGGGCGGGGACTGGACATGGCGCGGGACGGTCGATGGGACGGCATTCGCGTCCGATGCCCGACCTTGCCCCGACCTCGAGGTGAGCCGGCGCCCGTGCGCGGTATTTGCGTCGCCCGGGCGAGCCGTCGGCAAGCCTTTCTCGCGGTGTGCCGCACCGCCCGGAGGAGGCGCTAATCGATCACTTTTCCGCCAACAAGGGCCAGTTTAAGGCTACCTACGCCGGTCGTCTGGCGGGTTTTCCCTTGTGTTTCAGTCGCTTGCCGAGGTCCGACCCCGCAGCCCCCGCAGCCCCCGTCTCGCGCGGTGGCAACCCCGTGTGCTGCGTCAACACCTCCCCCTTGCGCGGCGTCCCGTTCTTCTTGCGCGGGCTCTTGTAGGCGCCCGCGCGCGGCTGGTGCGTCGGCACGAGATGGCGCTCGCCGTTGCCGATCAGGTCCGCGCGGCCCATGTCGCGCAGCGCGTCCCTGAGCAGCGGCCAGTTCTCGGGGTCGTGCCAGCGCAGGAAGGCCTTGTGCAGCGTGCGCTGCCGGCCCTTCCTGATCACCGGCACCTCGACGCCGTCGTCGCGCACGCGTTGCAGGGGGTTCTTGCCGGTGTGGTACATCGCCGTGGCCGTGGCCATGGGGGAGGGGTAGAAGCTCTGCACCTGGTCGGCGCGGAAGCCCTTGCGCTTCAACCACAGCGCGAGGTTCATCATGTCCTCGTCGGTCGTGCCCGGGTGCGCGGCGATGAAGTAGGGGATCAGGAACTGCTTCTTGCCGGCCTTCTTCGTGAAGCGTTCGAACATCTCCGCGAAGCGGTCGTAGCTGCCGATGCCGGGCTTCATCATGTGATCGAGCGGGCCGCGCTCGGTGTGCTCGGGCGCGATCTTCAGGTAGCCCCCGACGTGGTGCGTGACGAGCTCCTCGACGTACTCCGGGGACTCGACCGCGAGGTCGTAGCGCAGCCCCGAGGCGATCAGCACCTTCTTGACGCCGGGCAGCGTGCGCGCGCGCTTGTAGAGCTTGATGAGCGACGAGTGGTCGGTGTCGAGATTCGAGCAGATGCCGGGGTACACGCACGAGGGCAGCCGGCAATTGCGCTCGATCTCCTTCGACTTGCACGCCAGGCGATACATGTTCGCCGTCGGCCCGCCGAGGTCCGACACCACGCCCGTGAAGCCAGGCACGGTGTCGCGCATGATCTCGATCTCCTTGATGATCGAGTCCTCCGAGCGGCTCTGGATCTGGCGACCCTCGTGCTCGGTGATGGAGCAGAAGGTGCAGCCGCCGAAGCAGCCGCGCATGATGTTCACGCTGAAGCGGATCATCTCGTACGCCGGAATGCGCCTGCCCGCATAGCTCGGGTGCGGCACGCGCGCGAACGGCTGGTCGAAGACGTAGTCCATCTCCTCGGTGGTCAGCGGTATCGGCGGCGCGTTCAGCCACAGCTTGCGGCCGCCCTGGTTCTGCACGAGCGCGCGCGCGTTGCCGGGGTTCGTCTCCAGGTGCAGCACGCGGTTGGCGTGCGCGTACAGGACCCGGTCGTTCGCCACGACTTCGTAGGGCGGCAGCCGCAGCACGGTCCTCGCGCGCTTTTCCCGGGTCAGCGAACGCTTCTCCTCGGGCGACATGAAGCGCACCACGGCGGTGCCCGATGCGGGCGTTTCGGGCGAACAGGCGGGCGCCGCCGCCACCTCCGCCTCGCCGCCGAAGTCGCCGGCGTCCTCGTAGCCCGGCACGACGTAGGGATTCGTCGGCGTCTCCACGCGCCCGGGCTTGTCCACGCGCGTCGAGTCGATGACGGTCCAGTCGGCCGGGATGTCGTCGACGAAGTACGCGGTGCCGCGCAGGTCGGTGATATCGCCGATGGCATCC
The DNA here is from genome assembly GCA_963833195.1 of uncultured Gammaproteobacteria bacterium. Classification (GTDB taxonomy): domain Bacteria; phylum Pseudomonadota; class Gammaproteobacteria; order Granulosicoccales; family Granulosicoccaceae; genus Granulosicoccus. Next base: position 139,280 of record CAWHXF010000027.1, read on the forward strand.
CCGGCACCGAGCCGGTGCGCGATGTCGACGATGGCGCGCTCGCCGTTGCCGTAGACGAGCATGTCGGCCTTCGCGTCGGCGAGGATGGAGCGGCGCACCTTGTCCTGCCAGTAGTCGTAGTGCGCGATGCGGCGCAGGGAGGCCTCGATGCCGCCGAGCACGATCGGCACGTCGCGGTACGCCTCGCGGCAGCGCTGCGAGTACACGATGCTCGCGCGATCGGGACGCTGGCCGCCGATGTCGTCGGGCGAATAGGCGTCGTCGCGGCGGATCTTCCGGTCGGCCGTGTAGCGGTTGATCATCGAGTCCATGTTCCCGGCGGTGATGCCGAAGAACAGGTTCGGAGGCCCGAGCGCCTCGAACGCGCTCGTGTCCTGCCAGGCGGGCTGCGCGATGATGCCGACGCGGAAGCCGTGCGCCTCGAGCAGGCGTCCGACGATGGCCATGCCGAAGCTCGGGTGATCGACGTAGGCGTCGCCCGTCACCACGATGACGTCGCAGCTGTCCCAGCCGAGCGCGTCCATTTCGCCGCGCGACATGGGCAGCATCGGTGCGCGCCCGTAGCACTCGGCCCAGTAGGGCGGGTACTCGTCGAGCGGGCGGGCGGGGCGGCCGTCGAGGCCGTGCGGGCCGCGTTGCCGCGCGCGCGACGGGCGTGGCACGGTGATGGCGTCCGCGACGGGCCGCGGGCTCGGTTCGGTCACGAAGTTATGGCCTCGGCATGACACCGGCCGGTGCCGGGCGTCGTATGTTAACGGGTTGCCGGAACGGCACCCGAACCAGTTCCGGTGAACCCGCCGGGCCCGACCGGACTCCCACGGGAACGATGAAGCCGATCTGGAAATTCGCAACGCCCGTGCTCGTGCTCGTGGCGGCCGGCATCGGCGCCCGCGCCATGCTCGCGAGCCCGCCCGAACCCGAGCGCCGGGAGCGGCCCGCGAACCTGCGGGCCGTCGAGGCGGTCAGGGTGGAGCCCGCCACGCACCCGGTCGTCATACGCGCCCGGGGCACCGTCAGACCCGCCGTGCGCACCACCCTCGTGCCCGAGGTCACGGGCCGCGTGGTGGAGCTGCACCCCGGGTTCGTCGTCGGCGGCGCGTTCGAGGCCGACGCCGTGCTGGTGCGCATCGATGCGCGCGACTACGAGATCGCCGTGACGGGCGCCGCGGCCAGCGTCGCGCAGGCCGCCGCGGCGCTCGCCGAGCAGCGCGCGCTGGCCGAGCAGGCGGCGGCCGACTGGCGCAGCCTCGGGCGCAGCGGCTCGCCTTCGGCGCTGACCTTGCGCGAGCCTCAGCTCGCCGCGGCCGAGGCGAACCTCGAGGCCGCGCGCGCCGAGCTCGATCGCGCGCGGCTGGATCTCGCGCGCACCCGGCTGGTCGCGCCCTACGCCGGCCGCACGCTGCAGCGCGACATCGACGCGGGAGAGTTCGTCTCGCGCGGCTCGCCGATCGGGGTCCTGCACGGCATCGAGTCGCTCGAGGTCGCGCTGCCGCTTGCGCGCGAGGCCCTCGGCTTCATCGACGTCGAGGCGATAGGTGGCACGAGCGCGCCCGCGGTCGAGGTCCGGCTCGGCGACGGGGACGCGAACTGGGGCGGAGAGCTCGTGCGCGTCGAGGGCGTGGACGCCGCCACGCAGCAGACGAGCGTCGTCGCGCGCATCGAGCCCGTCGACGCGAACACCGGAGCGCCGCTGCGCGTCGGTTCGTTCGTCGAGGCGTCGATTGCCGGAGCGCCGTTGACGGACGTGTACCCGCTGCCGCGCGCGGCGCTGCGCGAAGGGCGCGAGGTGCTCGTGTTCGACGAGGCCGACGGCACCGTGGGCCGCCGCGAGGTGGACGTCGTGCGCATCGACGCGGACGTCGCGGTGCTCGGCGGCGGGCTGTCTCCGGGCGAGGTCGTGGTGATCACCCCGCTGGCCACGGTCGCGGACGGCACGCCCGTGCGCGCGACGATCGACGGCGTCGCCCCGCCGCCCGAGCCCGCCGACGAGCCCTCCGAGGCGCGCGATGCCGCCGCCCCCGCGGCGGCCGGTGGAGCCGGCTGATGCACGGCCTGATCGCCTGGTTCACCAGGAACGGCGTCGCCGCTAACCTGCTGTTGGCCTTCATCGTCGCGGCCGGGCTCTCGGCACTCGCGACGCGCATTCCGCTCGAGGTGTTCCCGAGCTTCGAGCTCGACGTCGTGACGATCACGACGCCGTTCCCGGGAGCGGGTCCCTCGGAGGTGGAGCAGGGCGTCACCATCCGCATCGAGGAGGCCATCCAGGACCTGCAGGGCATCACGCGGCTGACCTCGCGCTCGGTCGAGGGGCTGTCGAGCGTGAACGTCACGGTCGAGGCCGCGGCCGAGCCGGCCGAGCTCGCCGACGAGATCGAGCAGCGCATCGCGGGCATCGGCAACCTGCCGGCCGAGGCCGAACGCTCCAGCGTGTCCGTGCCGCGCGCGAACCGCGAGGTCATCAGCGTGGTGGTGTCCGGCGCGCTGCCCGAGAGCGAGCTGCGCGCCGTCGCCGGGCGCGTGCGCGACGAGCTCGAGGCGCTGCCCGAGGTGTCCAGCGTGGCGCTCTCGGGCACGCGCGACTTCGAGCTCTCGATCGAGGTGGCGCCCGATGCGCTGGAGCGCTACGGACTCAGCCTCGCCGACGTGTCGGCCGCCATCGACGCAAGCTCGCTGGATCTCGCGGCCGGGCGCATCGGCACCGCCGGCGGCGAGGTGCTGCTGCGCACGCGTGGTCAGGCCACCGGAGCGGACGACTACACCGACATCGTGGTGCTGGCGCGCGGCGACGGCACGCGCGTGACGCTCGGCGACATCGCCACCATCAGCGACGGCTTCGAGGAGGACCGGCTGGAGCAGCGCTGGAACGGGCTGCGCGCCATCGAGATCGACGTGTACCGCACCGGCCTGCAGAGCGCCATCGGCGTGGCCGACGCGGTCAAGGATTACCTGGCCGAGGCCGCGCCGCGCATGCCCTACGGCGTGGAGCTCGGGCACTGGCGCGACTGGTCGCGCGTCGTGAAGGCGCGGCTCGACACGCTGACCAGCAGCGCGCTGCTCGGCGGCGCGCTGATCGTGGTGCTGCTCACCTTGTTCCTGCGCCTGCCCGTGGCGGTGTGGGTGTTCGTCGGCGTGCCCGTGGCCGTGCTCGGGGGCGTGGCGCTGATGCCGGTGTTCGGCGTGTCGCTGAACCTCCTGTCCCTGTTCGCGTTCATCCTGGTGCTCGGCATCGTCGTGGACGACGCGATCGTCACCGGCGAGAACATCTACACCCACATGCGCAGGAACCCCGACCGGGTCCAGGCCGCCATAGACGGCGCGCAGGAGGTGGCCGTGCCCGTCACCTTCGGCGTGCTGACCACCGTCGCGGCCTTCACGCCGCTGCTCATGATCGAGGGTGCCCGCGGGGCGATCTTCGCGCAGATTCCGCTGGTCGTGATTCCGGTGCTGCTGTTCTCGATCGTGGAGTCGAAGTTCGTGCTGCCCTCGCACCTCTCGCACCTGGACTTCTTCAAGGAGAAGCCGCCGAACGCGCTGGCGCGCGCGCAGCACCGCTTCGCCGACGCCTTCGAGCGCTTCGTCGAGAACGTGTACCAGCCCGCGCTCGCCTGGTCGCTCGCCAACCGCTACCTGGTGCTCTCGATCTTCATCGGCGGCGCCATCCTGACCTTCGCGCTCGCGAGCTCCGGGCGCATCCGCTTCGTGTTCTTCCCCACCGTGCAGAGCGAGATCGCGCGCGCCTCGCTGGAGATGCCCGAGGGCACGCCCTTCGACGTCACGGCGGGGCATCTGACGCGCATGACCGACGCCGTGGCCACGCTGCAGGCCCGACACGTGGATCCCGAGACGAACGAGTCGGTCATCGAGAACGTCATGACGAGCGTCGGCACGAGCGGTGCGCGCGACGGCAGCCACGTCGGGCGCGTCACCTTCGAGATCGTGCCGCCCGAGGAGCGCCGGCTCGACGTGTCGTCGGCCACGCTCGTGAGCGAATGGCGGGAGCTGATCGGCGACGTGCCGGGCGCGGAATCGGTCTCGTACCGAGCCGAGATCGGGCGCGGCGGCAGCCCGCTCGACGTCGAGCTCTCGGGCGACGACTTCGAGACGCTGCGCGAGATGGTGGGACTCCTGCGCGCGGAGCTCGAGAACTACCCCGGCGTCACCGAGATCACCGACTCGTTCGAGGGCGGCAAGGAGGAGATCCGGCTGGTGCTCACCCCCGAGGGACGCCAGCTCGGCGTGACGCTCGCGGACCTCGCGCGCCAGGTGCGCATCGCGTATCTCGGCTCCGAGGTGCAGAGCCTGCAGCGAAACCGCGACGAGGTGCGCGTGACGCTGCGCTACCCGGCCGCCGACCGCGCGTCGCTCGAAAGCCTCGCGGCGCTGCGCGTGCGCACCGCGACCGGCATCGACGTGCCGCTCGGAGCGGTGGCGACGCTCGAGACCGGGCGCGGGCTGTCGGCCATCAACCGCATCGACCGGCGCCGCACGGTGAGCGTCGAGGCGGAGGTCGACAAGGAATCCGCCAACATCGAGGGCATCAAGGCCGATCTCGAGCGCCGGGCGCAGGCGCTCGCGATCGACTACCCGGACGTCTCCATCTCGCTCGAGGGCGAGGCGCGCGAGCAGCGCGAGAGCTTCCGCAGCCTGCGGGTGGGACTCGTGTTCGTGCTGCTGGTGATCTACACGCTGCTGGCGATTCCGTTCGGCAGCTACCTGCAGCCGCTGCTCGTCATGGCGGTGATCCCCTTCGGCGTCGTCGGCGGCATCCTCGGGCACCTGATCATGGGCATGCCGCTGTCGATCATGAGCTACATGGGCATGCTCGCGCTGTGCGGCGTGGTAGTGAACGACTCGCTCGTGCTGGTGGACTGGGTGAACCGGCAACGGCGCAAGGGTGTCCCCCTGGTGGACGCGGTGCGCAGCTCCGGCGTCGCGCGCTTCCGCGCGGTCATCCTGACCTCCCTGACCACCTTCTTCGGGCTGGTGCCGCTGATCTTCGAGTCGAGCACGCAGGCGCAGTTCCTGATCCCGATGGCCGTCTCGCTCGGCTACGGCATACTGTTCGCCACGCTCGTGACCCTGGTGCTGATTCCCGTGAACTACCTCGTGCTGGAGGACCTGCGCGCGCTGCCCGCCCGGCTGCGTCGGCGCGGAGCCGGGACGGCGAGCGCCGCTTGAGCGCGCGCGACGCGGTCGAGGAGGCGCGGCTCGAGGAGGCCATCAGGGAGCTCTTCGAGGAGCGCATCGTGTTCAACGGCTTCCTGGGTTTTCGCATCGAGACCGCCGGGGACGAGCGCGTGCGCATCGGCTTCCCCATGAAGCCCGAGCTCGTCGGCCACTTCCTGCACGGCCGACTGCACGGCGGCGTCATCTCCTCGGTGCTCGACGCCACGGGGGGGCTTGCGGTGATGTGGTCGATCGCGGCGAAGCATCCGGAGGAGGGCGCGGCGGGCATCCTCGAGCGCTTCCGCCACCTCGGCACGGTGGACCTGCGCGTGGACTACCTGCGCCAGGGCATCGGGACGCGCTTCGTGGCGACGGCCGAGACGGCGCGGCTCGGTCGGCGCATCGCGGCCACGGCGATGCGGCTCGAGAACGAGGCCGGCACGCTGATCGCCACGGGCAACGCGACCTACATCGTGTCCTGAAGGGTGCCGTTCAGGACGGCGCGTACTCCGGGAAGCACCAGTGGCGCCACACGCGGCGCCGCGTGGGCTCGGCCGGCGCGTCCGCGTCGAAGACGGTGTCGGTGCGCACGAACCAGACCTCGACGGTGGCGAGCTGCTCGTCGCGCGGTCGCCCGCCGGCGTTCCAGCTTCGGCACAGGTACTCGCCGTAGGCGCGGCGCACCGTGTTGTCCGAATGATCGTGCACGCGGCCCAGGTACTTGCGCCAGCGGTAGTTCGGGTAGAGCTCGTAGTAGCCGCCCGCGGGCGCCCAGCCCTCGGCGGACGAGGTGGAGGCGTACACGTCCACCGTCGCGCCCGAGCGCAGCGTGCCCGGTATCAGGGGGTACAGCGAGTAGGTGAGCGGGAAGGGGGCGAACATGTCCCAGCGCTGGTCGATCCGCGCGAGCCGTGCGGGGCGCTCCACCCAGGCCGGCATGCGCGCATCCACGCCCGGCAGCTCGTAGACGTTGTAGGCCGTGATCACCGCGAGAAAGCCCGCGGCCACGACGCCGCCCGCGAGCGTCGGGCGCGCGCGCACCGCTCGCCACGGCATGACGCGGGCCGTGAAGCGGCTCATCGCGTCGCGGTTCGTCGCGACGGTGCGGTACAGCGCGTTGCCCAGCCCGATGAACGGCTGCCGGGACATCACGACGCCGAGCGGACGCCACGCCGGGCGCTGCCTGAACAGCAGCGCCATCGCGTGCCAGTGCACGTGCGGCGTGCCCGAGGCGTCGGTGACGACCCAGGAGTTCTCGCGCTGCATGATGGAATGCACGTCCGGATCGGCCTGCGCGGGCACGATGCGGGTGTCGCCGTAGAGCAGGAACTCGCGCAGCAGCGTGCACATCTTCAGGCAGAAGCCGCAATCGACGTCGTAGTGCAGCGTCAGCGCGCGTCCGGGCGGGCTGGTCGAGACGTCGAAGCCCGTGCCGGGGGCATCCGCCCACCAGGGCGACCCGCGGCGCCCGGCCAGCCACGCCCACGCGAGCCCGGGCAGCAGCAGGCTCAGCGACATGAAGTCGATCAGCGGGAACAGGCCGATGTGCAGCAGCAGCAGGAAGCCCGCGTGCAGCGAGCCGAGCAGCACGAGGCCCCCCAGTCGCGTGCACGCGAACGCGCGCTCGAACCCGCGCGCGAGCGGCCACGCGATGGCGCACAGCACGAGCAGCGGTGCGACGAGCTCGACGCTCAGGACATAGAGCGTCGCGGCCTTCAGCAAGGTCGGAAAGTCGGTGAGCCAGTGCCCGAGCGGGGTGGCGAAGTGGCGCAGCCCGAGGGCCGCGCGCGCGGCGTCGAAGCTCTCGCGCCACGCCTCGCCGGTCTTCAGCAGCGCCGTGAACGTGTACAGGTAGAGCGTCTGCAGGATCACCGCGACGCTCGCGATCGAAAGGTACGGCCGATACGGCAAGGACGCCGCGCGCGGCGCGTTCGGATCGTCGCGCAGCGCGGGATCGAGCCCCGCGTCGATCGAGAAGCGCAGGCCCAGCGGCAGGAACATGGCCCAGAACGCCATGACCACGAGCAGGATGTCGCCGCCCTGCAGCACCAGCGGGTTCCTGTTCACGAGCGACGCCAGCAGCACGAAGGACAGGACGCTGGCCATGCGCGTGCGCCAGCCGAGCATCAGCATGCACGCTGCCACCGCGGCGATCGCGAAGAGCGCGAGCTGATACCAGAGCTCCCCGCTGGCCGCGTGCAGCGACCAGTGCCAGCGGTGCACGAGCGCGCCCCAGTGCTCGCGCGTCAGCACGCCCGCGTCGGTGTAGAAGACCGAGAGGTCCCGAAGCCGCAGTGCCAGATCCGCGAGCAGCAGCGCGCCCAGGGCGACGCGGAACAGCGCCAGGGTGCGCGGATCGATGCCGAAGACCAGGCGCGCTCGATGCGCGAGCGCCGCCGCCGGGAACCCCGTCGCCGCGTCCTCCGTCGGGCTCGACGCGGCGATCGGGCCGGCGTTCATCGGACCGAGCGACGTGCCCCTTCCACGGGGGCCGCCGCGACGTCGTCGGAAGCGGGCCCGGGCGGCTTGGCCACGTCGGCGAAGCCGACCCAGAGGCGCTCGTCCTCGCCTTCGGGCCGCAGCAGGACGCGGCTGGAGATGTAGTCCGCATCGACGATGGTGGCGAGCGCGTCGCGGCGCGGGCCCGACAGGATCTGCACGCTCACGCCGGGCGCCATGACGGGTCGTTCGCGCCGGCGCGCGGTCGCCCGCGCGCGACGGCCGTCGGCGAGCGCCAGCATGGAGCGCAGCGTCTCGCGGCGCTCGTCCGCGGAGGGTGCCGCCGGCCCTTGCCGCGTGGAGGGAGTGTCCAGCGCGGGCTCGGACCCGGAGGAATCGCGCTCGTCGTCTGCGGGGTTCACGCGTCGCTAGCGGCGTGTCGTCGCGCGGCTTGAGATCCGGTCGTCGGGTCCGCGCTCAGTCGCGCCCGGGCTGGGCCACGTAGCGCAGGTAGGGCTTGACCTTGCGCACGCCGCCGGGATGCTGCGCCTCGGCATCGGCGTCCGAGACCGCGGGCACCACGATCACCTCGTCCCCGTCCTGCCAGTTCGCGGGCGTGGCCACCTTGTGGGCGGCGGTCAACTGCATGGAGTCGATCACGCGCAGGATCTCGTCGAAGTTGCGGCCCGTGGTCATGGGATAGGTGAGGATCAGCTTGATCCGCTTGTCGGGGCCGATGATGTAGACCGAACGCACCGTCGCGTTCGTGGCCGCGGTACGCCCCTCGGCCGTGCCCGATTCGTCGGCCGGGAACATGTCGTAGGCCTTGCCGACCGCGAGGTCGGTGTCGCCGATCATCGGGAAGTTCACGGCCGCGCCCTGCGTCTCGCGGATGTCGTCGGCCCACTGCGCGTGGTTGTCGACGGGGTCGATGGACAATCCGATCACCTTGACGTTGCGCTTCTCGAACTCCGGCATCAGGTGCGCGACCTGGCCGAGCTCGGTCGTGCACACCGGCGTGAAGTCCTTGGGGTGCGAGAACAGCACGGCCCAGGAATCGCCCATCCACTCGTGGAACGAGATCCGGCCCTGCGTGGTGTCCGCCGTGAAGTCCGGCGCCAGGTCGTTGATGCGTAGGCCCATCGTCTGCGCTGTGTCCGCGGGAAAGCTGGAAACTGGGACGCGCAGTCTACCGCGCGCTCCGCCCCCGCGAGGGACGTCGCCCATCCCGTCGCGAACGATGTGCAGGCACCGCGCGCGCCTTTCGCGGCGGACGTCGGCGCCCGGGTCCGGAACGTGCAACCGGCTCGGGTGTGACAGATTTCCGCCACCTTCGTCCCCGCGCGCCCGCACCGCGCGTTCCCCGCGCCGGCCGCGTGGCCGCGTGCACGCTCGCGTGCGGCGTGGCGTGGCTGTCGGGTCCGAGCTTCGCGGTCGCCGCGGACGATCCGGAGACGCGCGGCGCGGCGGCGCTCGAACGCGTCGTCGAAGGGGGCTTCGAGCCCGCCGTCGAGCAGGGCGACATCCTCGTCGCGCCCGCGACGGCGCGGCGCGGACTCGGCTACGAGCGCGACCGGCTCTGGCCGCACGGCATCGTGCCGGTGGTGCTCGATCCGGCGCTGTCGGACGACACCGAGCGCGCCATCGACCGGGCCATCGACATCTGGAACGCGGCCGCGGGCATCGACATCCGACGAATGGAGCCCACCGAGGCGTCCGGCCTCGATCACGTGCGCTTCCAGCCCGGCGAGGGCTGCGCGTCCTGGGTCGGTCGGCGCGGGGGCGCGCAGGAGCTGTGGGTGGCGCCCGACTGCGCCACGGGCAGCATCGTGCACGAGCTCGGTCACGCCCTGGGGCTCGAGCACGAGCACGTGCGGCCCGACCGCGACCAGTGGATCGAGGTCCTCTGGGAGAACGTGATCGAGGCGAAGCGTCACAACTTCGACGTCGCGCGGCCGGGCCTCGTCCCGCTCGGCGAGTACGACTACGAATCGATCATGCACTACGGTCCGGACTTCTTCAGCGTGGACGGATCGCCGACCCTGCGACCGCTCGTGGGCAGCCCGCGCATCGGCCAACGCGTGCGCCCGAGCGTGGGGGACATCGACGCGATCGCGAGGCTGTACGGCACCGACCTCTCGCTCGCCGGTTCGCTCGCGCCCGGCGTCTCGGGCGAGATCGAGCTCGTGCTCGACATCACCAACGAGGGGGCGCGCGGCGCGCACGCGCTCGCGCTGTCGTTGCCCAGCGGCCTGGCCGTCACCGCCGCCACGTCGAGCGACGCGTGGAACTGCGAGACGCCCCTCGCGGACGACGTCGCCCGGGCGGAGCCCGGGATCCGGACGGCCGAGCAGGCTCGCTGCACGCTGGCGCGGCTGGACGCGGGCGCTCGTTCGACGCTCGCGCTGAGCGCCATGTCCCCGGACGGCGCCGCGGCGTCGACCGGCGCGCTCGAGCTCGTGCTGAGCTCGGGCAGCGACGACACCGATCCGAACGACGACCGGCTCGTGCTCGGCTCGGCCGAACGCTTCGAGGACGGATCGACGCCCGGTGCGGACGTCCGGCTCGATGCGGGCGTTCCGCTCGACGCGGCGGCATCGCCGTTCGACACCGTCCAGGCACTCGCGGAGGGGACCTCGGGTCGCGGATCGGTCGCGGTCGCGGACCTCGATCCGGGCGCGGTGCCGGACTCGGAGAAGCCGCGCGCCGGGCTCGTCACGATCGTCGCCGCACCCGATCCGGACGCCGTCGCCGGGGCGGGCGCGTCCGCCGACGGCAACCGCTTCGAGCGCCTGTTCGGCGGGGCGGGCGTGGGGCTGCTGCCCCTGGTCGGACTCGCGCTGGCCGCGCGCCGCCGCCGGAAAGGAGCCGCGCCTACTGCGTGAAGCCGGTGCCGCCGAAGGGCTCGCCCGTCGCCGGATCGATGCCGGAGCCGTCGTCGAAGGGCACGCCGTTGATGAGCGCCTCCTCGCCGCCGGCGCCGAGCTCCGCGGCACGCGCGGCGGCCTGCGCGGCGACGGCCGAGGCCGCGGCCGCGCGCACCGCGGCCGCGCGGTCGGGGTCGCGAAGCACCTCGAGCTGCTGCTCGATGGGCTGACCGTTCTCGTCGAAGCCCGCGTCCTGCGCCGCCAGGGTGGGATCCTCGGCGCCGACGCCGTCCGTGGGCTCGCCGGTCGGCAGGAATTCCGTGCTTTCGATGCCGCCGTCCTGGCCGTCGGGCATCATGAGGACGATCTCCGTGATGGGCGCGTCCCCGCCCCGGCCGCCGCGTACCAGCATGTGGTTGGGCGCGAGCTGCGCGACGGCCTTGACGAGCGGCTCGTCGACGATGTCGACGTCCACCGCGGTGGAGGCATCGCCGGTGACCACGACGGAGATGCCGGTGCGTTCTCCCAGCGCCTGCGCCACGTCGGCGGCCGACGCGCCGTTGGAGCGCACGCTGACCCGGTCGCCCTCGCCGGGCTGCACATCCACCGTCTGGGCGCGGGCCGTGCCCGCCAGCACGAGCGCGGCGAGGGCGAACGTCAGGGCCGGCCCGACGCCGGCCGTCGAAGCGGACGTCCGAGCCGACGTCCGAGCCGACGTCAGGGCGGTGCATTCGTGCATGAGCGGCTCCCCCGGCCGGTGGTTCGGGGCAGTGTAGGCGGGGCTCGGGGTTGGCGTCCACGCGTCGGGCGGGCGCGACCGCGACCGCGAGCGTCGCCTGAGACGCGCGTCTCGGGTCGGCGACGCGTCCGGCAAGCGCGCGCGGGGGCGGCCGCATGTCCAGCCGCGTCGCGAACGCGCCCGCCCGCGTCGTGCGCGGGCGGGGCGGGTCGCCGGGCACGCCGGCGGGACGGCGCGGCGGCTAGACTGCACGCGTGCCGCGCCCGGCCGTCCCGACCGATCGTCAATCCGTCCCCCCGCCGTCCCCCCGCCGTCCCACGCCGTCCCCCCGCCGTCCCCGAGACCCGCTGGCCATGTTCATTCCGCGTCAACGCCGCTTCTCCGGCATCGGCCTCGTGCGCGAGGCCGTGCGTCATCAGGAGCACTGGCAGCGCATGTGGCGCAGCCCCGCGCCGCAGAAGCGCTACGACATCGTCGTGGTCGGCGGCGGCGGCCACGGCCTGGCGACCGCCTATTACCTCGCGAAGCTGCACGGCGTGTCCAGGGTCGCGGTCATCGAGAAGGGCTGGCTCGGCGGAGGCAACACCGGCCGCAACACCACCATCGTGCGCTCGAACTACCTGTGGGACGAGGCGGCGCGGTTGTACGAGCACGCCATGGGGCTGTGGGAGGGGCTGTCGCAGGACCTGAACTACAACGTGATGTTCAGCCAGCGCGGCGTCATGAACCTCGGCCACACGCTGCAGGACATGCGCGACATCGAGCGCCGCGTGAACGCCAACCGGTTGAACGGCATCGACGGCGAGGTCATCGACGCGGTGCGCGCGAAGCAGCTCGTGCCGATCATGGACACCTCCGGCAGCCGTCGCTACCCGGTGCTGGGCGCGTCGTGGCAGCCGCGCGCCGGGGTGGCGCGGCACGACGCCGTGGCCTGGGGCTACGCGCGCGCCGCCGATGCGCTGGGCGTCGACCTCATCCAGCAGTGCGAGGTCACGGGCATCACCGTCGACGGCGGCGTCGCGGGCGCGGTCGAGACGTCCACGCACGGGCGCATCGAGGCCGACCGCATCGGCGTCGTGACCGCCGGCAACTCCGGCGTCGTCGCCGGCATGGCGGGGTTGCGCCTGCCCATCGAGAGCCACCCCCTGCAGGCCTTCGTGTCGGAGCCGATCAAGCCGATCCTCGACACCGTGGTCATGAGCAACGCCGTGCACGGCTACATGTCCCAGAGCGACAAGGGGGATCTCGTCATCGGCGCCGGCATCGACGGCTACGTCGGCTACGGCCAGCGCGGCAGCTACCCCACGATCGAGCACACCATGCAGGCCATCATCGAGCTCTTCCCGGTGGTGAGCCGCGTGCACATGAACCGCCAGTGGGGCGGCATCGTGGACACGACGCCGGACGCGTGTCCGATCATCTCCAAGACGCCGGTCGACAACCTCTTCTTCAACTGCGGCTGGGGCACCGGCGGCTTCAAGGCCACGCCCGGCTCCGGCCACGTGTTCGCGAACCTGCTCGCGCACGGCGAGCCGAACGAGCTGACCGCGCCGTTCGCGCTCGATCGCTTCCACACCGGCGCGCTCGTCGACGAGCACGGCGCCGCCGGCGTGGCCCACTGATGACCCGACCCCCGAACGGCACACGCGCATGTTCCTGATCCGTTGTCCGCACTGCGGCGAGCACCGCGAGGAGGACGAGTTCCACGCCGCCGGCGAGGCCCACATCGCGCGCCCGGCCGACCCGGACTCGACGACCGACGAGCAGTGGGGCGACTACCTGTACTTCCGCGACAACCCGCGCGGCGCGCACCGCGAGCTGTGGATCCACGCGGCGGGCTGCGGCAAGTACTTCCACGTCGCGCGCGACACGCGCAGCTACGAGATCCACGGCACCTACCGCGTGGGCGAGACGTTCCGCATGCCCGGTGACGAACCGGGCGATCCGGCGAACGGCTCGCGTCGCGCGTCGGCGAACCGGACCGGCACGGCGGCATGAGACGCTTCGAGTACCTGCGCGCGAACCAGTCGAACCGGCTGGGCGAGGGCGGTCGCATCGAGCGCGGCGAGCCGCGCTTCTTCGAGTTCGACGGTCGTCGCCTGATGGGCTACGCCGGGGACACGCTCGCGTCGGCGCTGCTCGCCAACGGCGTGGACGTCGTGGGGCGCAGCTTCAAGTACGCGCGCCCGCGCGGCATCATGACGGCCGGGGTGGAGGAGCCGAACGCGGTGCTGCAGCTCGGCGCGCACGAGGCCACGCAGGTGCCGAACGTGCGCGCCACCGAGCAGCCGCTGTTCGACGGCCTCGTCGCCGCGCCCGTCAACGGCTGGCCCAGCGCGAACAACGACCTGATGGGCCTCGTGGGCAAGCTGGGCGGCGACCTGATGACGCCCGGGTTCTACTACAAGACCTTCATGTGGCCGAAAAGCCGCTGGGAGACCTACGAGAAGTTCATCCGCCGCGCGGCGGGGCTCGGTCGCGCGCCCACGCTGCCGGACCCGGACCGCTACGAGCACGTGAACCACCACGTCGACGTGCTCGTCGTCGGCGCGGGCCCCACCGGCCTGTCGGCGGCGCTCGCGGCGATGCGCCGGGGCGTGCGCGTCATGCTCGTCGACGAGCGCGGCGAGCCCGGCGGCGGCCTGCTCGCGGGCGGTGAGTCCATCGACGGCCGTGCGCCCATGGCGTGGGTGGCCCGGGCGGTCGCCGAGCTGGACGCCGCGCCGAACGTCGTGCGCCTCGCGGACACCACGCTGACCGGCCTGCACGATCATCACTTCGCGACCGCCTGGGAGCGCGCGGCCGACCGGCACGGCGAGCGGCCCGCGAGCGGCCGGGTGCGCCACCGCCTGCATCGCGTGCGCGCGGGCTCGGTGGTGCTCGCCAGCGGCGCGCACGAGCGACCGCTCGTGTACGGCAACAACGACCTGCCGGGCTGCATGACGGCGAACGCCGTCACCGAGTACATCGAGCGCTTCGCGGTGGTGCCCGGCAAGCGCCTGGTCGTCGCGACCGCCAACGACGGCGCCTACGCCGCCGCGCTCGCGTGGGCGCGTGCGGGGCGCGAGGTGGTGGCCATCGTGGATTCGCGTCGCGACCCCTCGGGTTCGGCCATGGAGGAGGCGCTCGAGGCCGGCATCCGCGTGATCACGGGCTCGGTCGTCATGGAGGCCTCGGGCGGCAAGCGCGTGCGCGGCGCCCACGTCGCGCCGGTGGATCCGCGCGCGCGCTTCGTGACCGGTGACGTGCAACTGCTGGAGTGCGACACCATCGCCTCGTCCGGCGGCTGGAGCCCGGCCGTGCACCTGGCCTGCCACACCGGAGGCCGGCCGCGCTGGAGCGACGTGGCGCTCGGTTTCCTGCCGCCGCCTCCCGGACCGGAGCCGCGCTTCGACGGCGGTAGCGTGCTCGGTCATCACCGGCTCGCCGACTGCCTGGCGGACGGCCTGGCCGCGGGGCGCGATGCCGCCGCCGGCATCGCCGCGAGCGGCGTGTCCGGGGCGCGGACGCGGACGCTCGCGAGCGCGCCGTGGCCGACGAGCGCGTGCCGGCCGCCGGTGGCGCGAACGCCACGACCGCGGACCCGATGCCGCTGTTCGTCGCGCCGCACGTGAAGCCCGCGAGCCGCGCGCCGAAGCAGTTCGTGGACTTCCAGAACGACGTGACCGCGGCCGGCATCGAGCAGACGGTGCGCGAGGGCTTCGAGTCCATCGAGCACGTCAAGCGCTACACGGCGCTCGGTTTCGGCACCGACCAGGGCAAGACGTCCAACGTCAACGGCATCGCCATCGTCGCGCGCGCGCTGGATCGGGACATGGGCGAGACCGGCACGACCGTCTTCCGCCCGAACTACACGCCCGTCACCATGGGCGCGGTGGCAGGGGCCCACGTGAACGAGCTGTTCGATCCGCAGCGCTTCACGCCGCTGCACGCCTGGCACGTCGAGCGCGGCGCGGCGTTCGAGAACGTCGGCCAGTGGAAGCGGCCCTGGTACTACCCGGAAGGGGACGAGGACATGGAGACCGCCATCGCGCGCGAGCAGCGCGCCGTGCGCACCGCCTGCGGCGTGCTCGACGCCTCCACGCTCGGCAAGATCGACGTGCAGGGCCCGGATGCCCGCGAGTTCCTCGGACGCGTCTACACGAACGCGTGGGCGAAGCTCGCGCCGGGCGGCTGCCGCTACGGGCTGATGTGCGGCGAGGACGGCATGCTCATGGACGACGGCGTGACGGCGTGTCTGGCCGAGGATCGCTTCCACATGACCACCACGACGGGCGGCGCCGCGCACGTGCTGGCGTGGCTGGAGTCGTGGCTGCAGACCGAGTGGACGGACCTCGACGTGCGGCTGACGTCGGTGACGGATCACTGGGCGACGCTGTCGATCGCGGGTCCGAACGCGCGCGCGCTGCTGCAGGACGTGGGCACCGACATCGATCTGTCGCCCGAGGCGTTCGCGTTCATGCAGCACCGCGCGGGGCACGTCGCGGGCGTGCCCGCGCGCGTGTTCCGCATCTCGTTCACCGGCGAGCTCTCGTTCGAGGTGAACGTGCCGGCGCACTTCGCCGCGCACGTGTGGCGCACGCTGTTCGAGCGTGGCGACAAGCACGGCCTGACCCCCTACGGCACCGAGACCATGCACGTGCTGCGCGCCGAGAAGGGCTTCGTCATCGTCGGCCAGGACAGCGACGGCTCGGTCACGCCGACCGATCTGGGCATGGACTGGGCGGTGGGCTGGAACAAGCCGTTCAGCTTCATCGGTCGGCGCGGCATGCGCCGTGCCGATCCGCAGCGCGCGGGCAGGAAGCGCCTCGTGGGCCTGCTGACCGAGGAAGCCCAGGCGGTGCTGCCCGAAGGGGCGCAGGCCGTGCGCGATCCCGATCAGCCCGTTCCCATGACGATGGTCGGGCACGTGACGTCGAGCTACCGCAGCGAGGCGCTCGGCCGCTCCATCGCGCTGGCCGTGATCGAGGACGGTCCGGAGCGGCTCGGCGAGAAGCTGTGGTTCCCGCTCGCGGACGGGCGCACGCTCGCCGCGCGCAGCGTGACCCCGGTGTTCGTCGATCCCGACGGCGCGCGGCAGAGGAGCTGAGCATGGCCACCACCACCAACGGCGCCGCCCCCGACGCGGCCGGGTCCGCCTGGCGGCAGTGGCCGGCGAGCGACGAGGTCGTCGTCGAAGGGCCGCTCGAGCACGTGGGGCTCGAGGCGCTCGCGCGCCGCGGGGGCGATCACGCGGTGCGCTTCGCGGCGCTGCCCGTGACGGGCCTGCTCGTGCTGCGTGGCGACCGTGCGGCCTCGGCGCTCGCCGACCGGGCCCGCGAGGCGCTCGGGCTGGAGCTGCCCGAGGCGCTCGGCACGACGACGAGCGAGGGGGCCGACACGCCGCCGGGCGCGGGCCGAGTGCTGCGCTGGCGCGCGCCGGACGAGTGGCTGCTGTCGTGCCCGATCGCCGAGGCGCACGAGCTCACCGTCGCACTCGAGGACGGGCTCGGCGAGGGCACGGGCGCCTGCATAGTCGACGTCAGCGGCGGCTACGCGCGCCTGGAGCTCGCGGGCGAGGGCGTCGATGCGCTGCTGCGCCGCTCCACCGCCTACGACGTGAGTCCGCACGGGCTGCCGCCCGGCAAGGTGGTCGGCACCACCTTCGCGAAGACCACGGCACTGCTGCGGCGCATCGATCCGGCGCGTGTGGAGCTCGTCGTGCGCAGGAGCTATGCCGACTACGCGTGGACGTGGCTGCAGCGCGCCGCCGGTCCGTCGGGACTGACCGTCGAGCTGCCGCCCGGGGCGTGAGCCGCGCCCCTTCGCCCGTGTCCCTGACGCTGCTGGCGCCGGGGTGGCCGGTCATGCCGGGCGATGCGGACCCCGATGCCGAGCCGGGCGCGGGCGAGCCGGCGGATGACGACGGTCTGCGGGCCGTGGTCGAGCTGCCCCGTATCGCGTGGAGGCGCGGTCCCGTGGAGCCGATCGAGGCCGCGTTGCTGCGCGAGCTCGGCTTCGCCCTTGCACCGGGGACGCCGGTGCCGTCCGCGAACGCCTGGTGGGACGATCTCGAGGGCGACGCACGCCTCGCTGTCGAGAGGGCCGTGGCGAGCGGCGAGCGCGTGCTGCGCGCCGACCCCGTGCACCTGTCGCCGGACCGGGACACCGCCTTGCTGCTGGCGCCCGAGGCGCTCGTGCTGGAGCCGGACGAGACCCTTGCGCTCGTCGCCGCGCTGGACGCGTTCCTCGCAACCGACGGGATGCGCCTGCATTCGGCGTCCGCGGAGCGCTGGTACCTGACCGGTCCGGGGCTGCCCGACACGGGTGCCCCTCCGTCGCAGGCGGTCTCGGGCCGGCGCGTCGCCGACCTGGCGGACACCGCTCCCGCGGGACCGGGCGCGCCGGACGAGGACCCGCGCGCCTTGCGCGCGCTCGCGAGCGAGCTCGAGATGCTGCTGCACGCTCACCCGGTCAGCGCCGCGCGGCGCGCGCGAGGCCGGCCCGCGGTGACGGGGTTGTGGTTTCACGGGCCTGCGGGTCCGTGGCCCGCGCTGGAGCCGGGACGCTCGCCGATCGCCGCGCTGGTGACCGACGATGTCTTCGCGCGTGCGGCCGCGATGGCGGCGGGCGTGCGCTGCATCGCGCCCGGCACGAACCCGTCCGGCACGGAAGGGCCCGGCGCGAACGGGCCGGTGGTGGTGTTCGACCGAAGCGTCGAGCGCGCGTCGCTGATGGGGGACGCGGAGGCCGCGACGGAGTCGCTGCAGCGACTCGTGCGCGAGTACTTCGGTGCGTTCGAGGTGAGCGTGCACGCCGGCGACGGGCGCGTGGGCAGGCCGGAGCCGACGCGCGAGCCTTCCTGGTTAGGGCGGGCGTTCGAGGCGGTCGGGCGGCGGTTCGGGCGGACCGGGCGATAGGGCGGACTCCCGTTCGGCTGCAAGCGTTCCCCGCAGCGCGACAGGCGTCCGCATCGCGAACATCGACGGAGCTCTCGTTCGACTGCGGGATCGTGTCCGGCACGAACGCCTCGACGCAGACCAGTGTCGGCGGCAGTTCGGTCGACTGCCAATGCACGAGGCTCTCCAGCACCGCAAGTGGTGTCGGAGCCGCGCCCGGTCTCAGGCGGGGAGCCCATGCAGACCGCGCTCGATGACTTCCTCGACCGCGCGGCCACCGAGCTCGGTGAGCGCGGTCTCGGACGCCGATCGACCGACAGCGTCTTCGATGCGACTGTCCGGCGATCGTCGGCGGGTCGTTCACGAATCCGTCGCGAGCACCCGCCCGAGCACCTCGCGCAGCACTTCCGGCGTGACCGGCTTGGTCATGTACTCGTCCATGCCGGCCGCGAGGCAGCGCTCCCGATCGCCCGTCACCGCGTTCGCGGTCAACGCGACGATGGGCAGGCGCGGCCGAGCTTCGGCATTCTCGCGCTCGCGCCAGGCGCGCGTGGCATCGAAGCCGTCCATCACGGGCATCTGGCAGTCCATGAGCACGACGTCGAAGTCCGACTCCGCGAGCCGCTCGAGCGCCGCGCGGCCGTCGTCCACCGTGACGACGCGCAGTCCCAGCAGCGAGAGCATCTCCTCGCTCACCACCTGATTGACCGCGTTGTCCTCGACCAGCAGCGCCACCCGGCCTTCGAGCGAGCCCGGCTCGGCGCGCGTGGCGGCGACGGCGCGACCGCCCAGGGCGTCGGCGAGCAGGTCCTCGAGCGGCACCTCGGCGGCGCCCGCCCTCGTCGACGCGCCCGGCTCGTCCGGCCCGGGCGCGGCGGAGCGTTCGCCCGAGCCCATCACTTCGGCGATGGTGTCGTAGAGCCGCGACGCGCGCAGGGGTTTGAGGATGTGCCCCGCGATGCGCAGCGACTCGCGCTCGCTCGCGGGCAGCGACTGATCGATGGAGGTGAGCATGACGAGCGCGAGGTCGTCGAGCTCGGGGCGCGCGCGGATGCGCCGGGCGAGCTCGTAGCCGTTCATGCCGGGCATGTGGTAATCGAGCAGCGCGAGCTCGTAGGGCTCGTCGTCGTCCAATGCGCGCGCGAGCTCCTGCAGCGCGGCCTCGGCGTTCGTGACGCGGCCCACCACCAGCCCCTGCGGCTCCAGCAGGTCCTTCAGCAGCTCGAGGTTGACCACGTGGTCGTCGACCGCGAGCGTGCGCACGCCGCCGAGCTCCAGCGGCAGGCCCGGCTCGCCGTTCACCGCGATCGAGGTGCCGAGCGGCAGCATCAGCGCGACGTGGAACGCGGTGCCGCGGCCGGGCTCGCTCTCGGCCCCGATCGTGCCGCCCATGAGGCCGACGAGCTGGCGGCTGATCGACAGTCCCAGCCCCGTGCCGCCGAAGCGGCGCGTGGTGGAGCCGTCGGCCTGCACGAAGGGCTCGAACAGCGCGTCGATGGCATCGGGCTCGATGCCGATGCCGGTGTCCCGCACCGAGAGGCGCAGGTCGGCCGCATCCGCGTCGACGCCGTCCGGGCCGAGCCGGCAGGACAGCGCGATGGAGCCCGCCTCGGTGAACTTCACGGCGTTGCCCAGCAGGTTCACGATCACCTGGCGCAGCCGCTCCGGATCCCCGACGACCCGGTGCGGCACGTCGGCCTCGATCCGCGCGACGAGCTCCAGGCGCTTGCCGGACGCCTGCGGCGCGAACATGTCGATGACGTCGCCGAGCAGCTCCGGCAGATCGAACTCCACCGATTCCAGATCCAGCCTGCCGGCCTCGATCTTCGAGACGTCCAGGATGTCCGAGATGACCGACAGCAGCGAGTTCGCGGACGCCCCCGCGATGCGCACGTAGCGCTCCTGACGCGCGTCGAGCGAGGTGCGGGACAGGAGCTCCAGCATGCCGGTGACGCCGTTCAGCGGCGTGCGGATCTCGTGGCTCATGTTGGCCAGGAACTCGCTCTTCGCGCGGCTGGCGGCCTGCGCCTCGTCCACCTGGATGGCGAGCGAGGCGTTCGCGCGCCGCTCGGAGACGTCGACGAGGCTCGCGAGGTAGGTGGCGGCCGGCGGCGGGTGGCCGTCCTGGTCCGCGCCCGGCTCCGGCTCGGGCGGATCGATGCGGCGCACCGACATCTCCACGTGGCCCTCGCGATCGTCCACCAGGCGGTGGAAGTCGAGCTCCACGTCCTGCACGAGGCCGCGCGCCGCGAGCCGGTCGGTCATGGCGCGGTAGGCCGCGCCGTCGTGCCAGGCGACGCCCTGCAGCAGGTCCCCGGCGCGCTCCACCAGATCCTGCGCGCTCGCGTAGCCGAGGATGCGTGCGGCCGCGGGGTTCGCCTGCAGCAGCCGGCCGTCGAGCGCGAACTGCACGATGCCCTCGTGCGTGTGCTCGAAGATGAACTGGAACTGCGAGGCGGAGCGCAACCGTGCGAGGGCGTGCTCGCGCTCGCCGATCTCGCTGCGCACGCGCTCGGCGACGCGGTTGTATTCCCCCGCGATGAGCCCGATCTCGGTGTGCGGCTCGACGGTGAGCGGGCGCGAGAAATCGCCCGAGGCGCGCTGCGCGCCCATGTCCTCCAGCAGCTCCACCAGATCGCTGGAGGCTCCGTGCTCGGCCACGTTCAGGCCCATGCGCTCGTCCTCGGCGGACACCCGCAGCGGCAGCACCGCGTTCAGCAGGTAGAGCGTGATGTAGCCCGCGCCGAAGGCCCACAGCGCCACGGCGCCGACGCCGAGCGCCTGCACGCCGAGCTGTTCGAGCGCGCTGCGTCCGCCGAAGCCCGACGGGTTGCCGAACACCGCGACCAGCAGCGTGCCCGCGATGCCGGCGCAGGCGTGCACGGGGAACGCGCCGATCACGTCGTCGACGCGCAGCCGCACGAGCAGGCGCGCGGCCAGCGCCGCGACGGCGGCACCGGCCACGCCCACGAGCACCGCGTCGGTCGTCTCGTAGAGGTGCGCCCCGGCGGTGACGGCGACCAGGCCCGCCAGCACCCCGTTGAGGCACGCGGTGATGTCGGGCTTGGCGTCGCGCACGAAGGCCAGCAGCACCAGGGTGAGGCCGCCGCCCGCCGCCGCGAGCGTCGTGTTCATCACGACCGAGCCGATGTTCGCGTCGGTCCCGATGGCGCTGCCGCCGTTGAAGCCGAACCAGCCGAACCACAACACGAGCACTCCCACCGTGGCGGTCGCGTAGCTGCTGCCGCGCAGCGGCCGCGGGGCGTCCGCACCGGCCGCCTCGCCGGCGCCCCGCGGCGCGAAGCGGCCGATGCGCGGGCCGATCACGAGCACGGCGGCGAACGCCATCCAGCCGCCGACGCCGTGCACCACCGTCGAGCCCGCGAAGTCGATGAAGCCGAGCTGGCCGAGCCAGCCCGTCGGTGCGCCCTCGAGCGCGCCGCCCCAGACCCAGTGGCCCGCCACGGGGTAGAGCACGCCCGCGATCAGCGCGGACATGACGACGTAGCCGACGAAGCGCGTGCGCTCGGCCACCGCGCCGCCGACGATGGTGGCCGCGGCGCCCGCGAAGGTGAGCTGGAACAGCAGGAAGGCGGGGTTCGTGTCGCGCGAGGCGACGAGCCAGCCGGTATCGCCGAACCAGCCGTTGACGCTCGCGCCGTACATCAGCGCGTAACCCGCGCCCCAGTACACGAGCGCCGCGACGATGAAGTCGACGAGGTTCTTGAACGCGACGTTCAGGTTGTTCTTCTGGCGCACCATGCCCGCTTCGAGCATGCAGAAGCCGATCTGCATGGTCATCACGAGGAAGGCGCTGAACAGCAGCCAGGTGGTGTCGAGCGGTGTGAACTCGATCAAGATCCCTCTCCGTCGGGGCGACGCGGCGAACGTACCGCCCCGCAGTCTAGCGGGCGCGGACGCGCCGAACGGCGTCGTCCGTCACTCGTCGGGCGATCAGGCCTCGGCGGGCTCGATCGTCACCAGCAGATCCTTCGCGTCGATCTGATCGGCGGGCTCCACCGCGACGGCCGTGACGGTGCCCGCCAGCTCGCTGTGGATGGCGGTCTCCATCTTCATGGCCTCGATGGACACGAGCACGTCCCCGGCCTCCACCGTCTGCCCCTCGCGCACCACGACGCGCGACACGACGCCCGGCATCGGCGAGCCCACCTGACCGGGCACCGCGGGGTCGGCCTTGGCACGCGCCAGCGCCTTGCCGGCCCCGTGCAGCCGGTCGGGCACCGCGACCGAGCGCGGCTGGCCGTTGAGCTCGAAGAACACGCGCACCGTGCCGCGCTCGTCGACGTCGCCGATGGCGAGGCAGCGCACCACGAGCGTCTTGCCGCGCTCGATGTCGATCAGGATCTCCTCGCCGGGCGGCAGCCCGTAGAAGTAGACCGGCGTGGGCAGCACGCTGGTCGGGCCGTAGCTGGCCTGCGCGGCGACGAAGTCGGCGTGCACCTTGGGGTACATGGTGCTGCTGGCCAGATCCTGCCCGGTGGCCTCGCGACCGAGCAGCGCCGTGAGCTCGGAGCGCTTCGCGTCGAGATCCGCCGGGGGCAGCAGGGCGCCCGCGCGTTCGGTCAGCGGCGCCTCGCCCTTGAGCACGCGCGCCCGGATGGCCTCGGGGAATCCGCCGGCGGGGCGGCTGAGCTCGCCGCGCATCATCGAGACCACCGAGTCCGGGAAGGACACGTCGCGCGCCGGGTCCAGCACGTCGTCCACGCTCAGCTCCTGCGAGACCATCATGAGCGCGAGATCGCCGACGACCTTGCTGCTCGGCGTCACCTTGACGATGTCGCCGAAGAGCCGGTTCACGTCGGCGTAGGTGTGCGCGACCTCGTGCCAGCGGGATTCCAGCCCGAGCGAGCGCGCCTGCTCCTTCAGGTTCGTGAACTGGCCGCCCGGCATCTCGTGCAGGTAGACCTCCGAGGCCGGTCCCTTCAGGTCCGACTCGAAGGCCGCGTACTGCGCGCGCACCGATTCCCAGTAGCCGCTGATGCGTCCGATGGCGTCGATGTCGAGCCCCGGATCGCGCTCCGAGCCCGCGAGCGCGAGCGCGATGGAGCCCAGGCACGGCTGGCTGGTGTTGCCCGAGAAGGCGTCCATGGCGGCGTCGATGGCGTCGACGCCCGACTCGACGGCCGCGAGCACCGTCGCCGCCGAGATGCCCGAGGTGTCGTGGGTGTGGAAGTGCACGGGCAGCGACACGGTCTCGCGCAGCGCCGGGAAGAGCGTGCGCGCGGCGCTGGGCTTCATGAGCCCCGCCATGTCCTTGATGCAGATGATGTGGGCGCCGGCGGCCTCGAGCTCGCGCGCGAGCTTCAGGTAGTAGTCGAGGTCGTACTTGGCGCGCTTCGGGTCGTGCAGGTCCGCGGTGTAGCAGATGGCCGCCTCGCACAGCTTGCCGGCCTCGTTCACCGCGTCCATGGACACGCGCATGTTCTCGATCCAGTTGAAGCAGTCGAACACGCGGAACAGGTCGATGCCGCCCTTCGCCGCCTCGTGGATGAAGTGGCGCACGACGTTGTCGGGATAGTTGGTGTAGCCGACGCCGTTGGCACCGCGCACCAGCGCCTGCAGCAAGAGGTTCGGCGCGCGCTCGCGCACCTGCGCCAGCCGCTCCCACGGGTCCTCGGTGAGAAAGCGCATGGCGACATCGAAGGTCGCGCCGCCCCAGCACTCGAGCGACAGCAGCCCGGGCAGGGCCTTCGCGTAGGCGCCCGCCACGTGCACGATGTCGTAGGTGCGCATGCGCGTGGCGAGCAGGCTCTGGTGGCCGTCGCGCATGGTGGTGTCGGTGACGAGCACGCGCGGCTCGTCGCGCAGCCACTTCGCGAAGGCGGCCGGGCCGTCGCGCTCGAGCCGCTGGCGCGTGCCGTCGGGGACGGGCTTGTCGTAATAGGGCGCCTCTGGCACGCGCGCCTCGGTCCTCGGTTGCGCGCGGCCGCGCGTCTCGGGGTGTCCGTTGACCGTGACGTCGGCGATGTATTGCAGGAGCTTCGTCGCGCGGTCCTGGCGCGACACCTGCTCGAAGAGGGCTGGGGTGGTGTCGATGAAGCGCGTGGTGTAGGTGTTGTCGAGAAACTGCGGGTGACCGATGATGTTCTCGAGGAAGGTGAGGTTCGTGGCCACGCCGCGGATGCGGAACTCGCGCAGCGCCCGGTCCATGCGCCGGATGGCCTCGCCGGGCGTCGGCGCCCAGGCGGTGACCTTCTCCAGCAGCGGGTCGTAGAAGCGGCTGATCACCGCGCCCGAGTACGCGGTGCCCCCGTCCAGCCGAATGCCGAAACCGGCCGCGCCGCGGTAGGCGGTGATGCGCCCGTAGTCCGGGATGAAGTTCTGCTCCGGGTCCTCGGTCGTGATGCGGCACTGGATGGCGTGCCCGGACAGAGTGATGTCCTGCTGCTTCGGCACGCCGGACTCGGGCGTGCCGATGACCGCGCCTTCGACGAGATGGATCTGCGCCTTGATGATGTCGATGCCGGTGACCTCTTCGGTCACCGTGTGCTCGACCTGCACGCGCGGGTTCACCTCGATGAAGTAGAAGGCGCCGGTGTCCATGTCCATCAGGAACTCGACGGTGCCCGCGCCGAGGTAGTTCGTGGAGCGGCCGATCTTCAGCGCGTGGTTCGAGAGCTCCTCGCGCTGGGCGGCGTCGAGGTACGGCGCGGGCGCGCGCTCGACGACCTTCTGGTTCCTGCGCTGCACCGTGCAGTCGCGCTCGAACAGGTGCACGACGTTGCCGTGCCGGTCGCCGAGGATCTGCGCCTCGACGTGGCGCGCGCGCTCGACGAGCTTCTCCAGGTAGATCTCGTCCTTGCCGAAGGCGGCGCGCGCCTCGCGCCGGGCCTCGTCCGCCTCGCGCTCCAGGTCGTCCTCGGAGCGGATGGTGCGCATGCCGCGCCCGCCGCCGCCCCAGGAGGCCTTCAGCATGACCGGATAGCCGATCTCGTTCGCCATGCGGCGGATCTCGGCGGGGTCGTCGGGCAGCGGCTCGGTCGCGGGCACCACGGGCACGCCCGCCTCCACGGCGAGGTTTCTGGCCGCGACCTTGTTGCCGAGCCGGCGCATCGTGTCGGCGGAGGGGCCGATGAAGGTGATGCCGGCGGCCTCGCAGGCGTCCACGAACTCCGGGGATTCGGACAGCAGGCCGTAGCCCGGATGGATGGCGTCCGCGCCCGAGAGCTTCGCCACGCGCAGCACCTCCTCGATCGAGAGATAGCTCTCGATCGGACCCATGGGTTCGGCCAGGTGCGGGCCGGAGCCGATGGGATAGGCCTCGTCGGCCTTGAAGCGGTGCAGCGCGAGCTTGTCCTCGCGCGCGTAGAGCGCGACGGTCGCGATGCCGAGCTCGTTGGCCGCGCGAAACACCCGGATGGCGATCTCGGAGCGGTTCGCGACGAGGATCTTCTTGATGGCCAAGGCGGGGCGCACTCGGTGGCTGGGAAGGCGCCTAGTCTAGCGGGCCGTCAGGGGCGCCGTTCCGCGTCCAGGTGCGCACGACGACGTCCAGGGTCAGCTCCGTCAGCGCATCGAGCGAATCCGGTGCGACGCGCGCACCGCCGCGGTGCGCGTGCGGCGTCATGCCGAGCGCGGCGGCCGCGAGACCGGGCGCATCGAGCGTTCGTCGCACCCTCACGTGCAACTCGTCATCGAGCGCGTAGCCCACCTCGCGCGCCCGCACGGGCGGCGGGGATTCCCGGTAGCGGACCTCGTCGTAGACGAGCTCGCGCAGCTCGACGAGGTGGTGCGCGCCCGGGCTCACGGTGATCACGCGCTGCCCGGGCCGCTGCAGCGTCGCCCACGGTGCCCAGGCCTCGAAGCCGAAGACGCTCGTGATCAGCGACGCCGCGCCCGCCGCGAGCGGCAGGCGCACGTTGTTGGCGAGCGCCCAGGCGACGCTCCCGCCCCGACGCGCCGCCGCGGCGATGGCGGGCTTCGACACGTCGCAGCCGATCACGTGCGCACACGCGTCGATGTCGAGCGCGGCGCGCAGGCGCACCGTGTACGCGCCTTCGCCGCAGCCGGCGTCGACGAGCGCGCCGCCCGGCACGATGCCCGGAGCGAGAGCGCTGCGCGCGGCGCGCACCAGCGCGTCCGCGATCGGGTCGTAGAGTCCGGAGTCCAGCACCCGACGTCGATGCCCCACCATGGCCGCGTCGTCGCCGGGCGCGCGCGAGCGCTTGTGGTGCACGGGCAAGAGGTCCGCGTAGCCGCGGCGCGCCACGCCGTGGTTGTGTCCGGCGCGGCAGCGCAGCCCGTCGGGTCCGGGCTCCAGCTCGAGCCCGTCGAGCGGACACGCGAGCGGCGCGCGCGCGAGCGCGTCCGGGATCAAGTGCGCGCCGGAGCCTGCCGAGGATGCGCGCTCAGGAGGCCGGGTCCGCCGGTCCGATGTCGAAGCGGAACCGGATGACGACGGGATAGCCGACGTACTGGTCGCTCTGCTGGCTCTGCATGCCGAGCTCGAAGTCCCGCCGGTCGACCGTGAACTCGCCGCGCGCGACGCGCTTGCCCTCCTCGTCGGCCAGCACCATCGGGAAGCTCACGTCCACCGGGTTGCCCTTGATGGTCAGCGTGCCGTCGACGCTCAGCGTGCTCTCGTCGGTGCGCGCGACGGCGGTGGACGCGAAGCTCGCCTCGGGGTGGCCTTCGGAATCGAACCACTCCGCGTCCGGCAACGAGCTCGCCATCTGCACGTTGGCGCTCGTGACGCCCGCGGTCTGCACGCGCGCGACGATGGAGCTGTTGGCGGGCGTGGCCTCGTCGAGCGTGGCCTCGACCTCGCTGCCGGGGAAGGTGCCGGGCGTCTCGTCGCCCGTCACGAGGGCGACGAAGCCGACCTCGCTCATCCCGGCGGCGACGAGCGCCGCCCGGTCGCTTTGCGCCGCGTACAGGAAGAGTCCGGTACCGGCCGCGGCCACCGCCACGCCGAAGGTCGCGAGCTTCGCGTTCCAGGAGCGCGACCAGGTCGGCAGCATGCGTCTGAGCACGGTGTCCTTGTCGATGAAGTGGTGCTTGAGCGCGGCGCCCACGTGCGCCAGCAGGATCAGGATCAGGATGTTGCCCGCGATCTCGTGCCACTCGTGCAGCGCGTGTTCGCTCACCTGACCGTCGACCACGAAGGCGGGCGTCGGCAGGTGCGGCCAGGGGATGACGTCGAAGAGGTAGGTGTCGACGTTGAACGAGGACCACGAGACGAGGATCCAGCCCGTCAGGGGAACGGCGAACAGCAGGGCGTAGAGCCCGAGGTGCGCGACGTGCGCGGCGCGGCGCTGCCACGCGGGCACGCTGTCGGGCTCGGGCGGCGGCGCGTGCGTGAAGCGCCAGACGAGCCGCAGCGTCGCCAGCAGCAGCACCAGGATGCCGAAGGTCTTGTGCCACTGGGTGAGCCCGAAACGCAGCGCGTCCGCCTCGGGCAGCGAGGTCATGTACTTGCCGACGGCGAGCTGGCCGAAGATCAGCAGCGCGATGAGCCAGTGGAAGCCGACCGCGATGTCGTCGTAGCGCGCTGAGGCCGGCAGGCGGGCGTCGCGGTGCGCGGGAACCCGCGTGCCGGCCGAGGTCTGGGACATGTGACGGCGCGTCGAGACTGAGTGGCGAAGGGCGCGCGCCCGGGTCGCGTGTACCCGGACGCGTGCCGGTGGAACCTACTGCGCGTTGACCATCTCGGCGGTGATGTCGAGGCTCACCTCGTCCGAGACGTTGGGCGCGAACTTGTCCAGACCGTAGTCCGAGCGCAGCACCTGGCCGGAGGCGTCCAGGCCGATGACGGGGTCGCCCGACATGGGATGGTTCATGGCCGCGTTGATCGCGACGTTCAGCGTGAGCGGCTGCGTCTCGCCCTTGATGGTGAGCTCGCCGTCGACCTTGAGTGCACCGTCGCCGCCGTCGCTGATCGAGGTGGACTGGAAGGTGATCTCGGGGTGGTTGGCGACGTCGAAGAAGTCCGGACCCGTGAGGTGCTCCTTCCAGATGTCCGAGCCCGCGACGACGCTGGCCGGGTCGATGGTGACCGTGACACTCGACTGCGTGACGTCGTCCGCGTCGAGCTCGAGCGTCGCGTCGAAGTCGTCGAACGACAGCGTCGGGTTCGACAGCCCCAGGTGGTTGTAGGAGAAGTCGATGTAGGCGTGCGTGGGATCGACCTCGTAGGTGCCGGAAGGCACCCCGGACAGGTCCTGCGCGGCGACGGGCAGGGCGGTCGCGATGGACGTGGCGCCGAGGGCGGCCACGAGGGCGAGCTGACGGGTCCGAAGCATGGTGTGGAAGGTCTCCGTGGTGAGGGCGGGAACGCGGCGCGATCCGGTCGGCGAGCGATGCCGCGATCCGGAGCGCTGGCGGGGTGGAAGTATGGCGCGGCCCGGTGCGAAGCCGGGCATCGGCTCGGGCCGCGCGACGTTCGACCGGGGCGAACGGATGGCGTTCCCCCTCCGCCGCTCGCGGCGTACCCGGAGTTTGCCCGCACGGCGTCCGCGCATGTATCATCGCCCCACGCGCGAGAGGCCGATCCGGGTCGCTCGCCCGCGGCGCGCCCGTAGCTCAGCTGGATAGAGTACCTGGCTTCGAACCAGGTGGTCGGAGGTTCGAGTCCTTCCGGGCGCGCCAACTCTTCGCGCTGAATCCGCGCCTCGAGCCACCCCCCCGGTGCGCCGCGCCTGCCGATTCGCGCGGGCTCTCCCGATCCCTCCCGATCCCTGGCGCGCGGATGCGCTCCGCGAGTCGCCGCCACGGCGAGTGCGTGCACGGCCGCGCACAGCTCCCCATCGTCGCCCCGCCTTCATCGGTGCCGCGCGGCCGGACGAGCCCGTGCCTGGCGGTGTCGATGCAGGAGCTCTGCGTCGGCGACGTGCTGAAGACCACCCAGTGACGACGCGATCGTCCTGACCGGGTGCGCGCGGGGACGGCCGGGCTTCCGGCCGTCGCTCGCGAGCGCGAGGCGGCGCGCCGCGCCGTCCGGTGTCGTGGAGGGAGCGTACAGATACGAGTAATCTATCCGGGTCCGGCCAGAATGAACCGCAGATGAGGCGCTCCAACGACCGGACCGGAAGAAGCATGACGGCTGCGGTCGCACTCGTGCTGGCGCTCGGCCTCCCCCCGCACGGGATGGCGGTCGCGCAGGACGGGTCGGTGTTGCGCGAGTCGGTGTCGCTCGGGTCGGCGTCGCTCGAGTCGATGCCGCTCGGATCGGCTCTGCCCGAGCTCGAACCGATCGGGACCCGGCGTGTGGTTGCCGGGCAACGATGGCAGCTGTACATGCGCGGACGCGATCCCGACGGCGAGTTGCCGAGCCTGGTCGCGCGCGATCTGCCCCCGGGCGCAATGCTCGTCCCGGCGCCGCTCGGAGGGGACTGGTACGTGCTCGACTGGACGCCCCCCGCCGATCTCGTCGGGCCGGTCGATCTCACCATCGAGGCGATCGACGCGCGCGTGCCGACCTGGCGCACCGAGCGGGTCGTGCGGCTCGAGGTGGTCGCCGATCCGAGCCTGCCGCGCATCGCGCCGGTCCCCGGCCAGATCGTCAGTGCCGGCGTCCCCGTGAGGTTCGGTGTGAAGGCGAGCCTCGGGGACGGGCGCGTGCCGCTCGTGCGCATCGCTCCGATGCCGCCCGGCGCCACGCTCGACCGGCACACCGACGGCACGTACGTCTTTCAATGGCTGACCGATGCGAGCGACCGGGGGGAATACCGCCTGAACGTCACGGCGATGGACCCCGACCGCGACACGCGGCGCAGCAGCGTCGACACGCTGCTCATCGTCAGCAACCCCTCGCAGGAGTCGCTGGCCTCGGATGGCGCGGGTGCCGAACCGGTCGGTGTCGAGTCGTTGGACTACGACTCCGACACGTACGAGGACCCGGCGGAGTACGTCGTCGAGTACGACACGGGCCTCGATCCGAACGGCGGCACGGGCGAGGAACCCATCGCCGAGGAATACGTCGCCGAGGAATACATCGCCGAGGGATACATCGCCGAGGAATACGTCGCCGAGGAATACGTCGCCGAGGACTACGTCGCCGAGCAACCGTTGCCCGCGCAGGCGCCGACGGGCGAGTACCTCGTGAACGATGTGGTCGAGTACGTCGAGGACGGCAGCGGGGTCGTCTACGACGCGAACGGCTACCCCGTCGACGCGGACGGCAAGCCGATCGACCCGAACTCCTTGCTCTAGGGCGTGTACTCGCCGCTGCCGGACCCGCCGTCATGGCCGACACGACCCTCGCCGAATCCCTGCTGCACGCGCTCGCCGATCACGGCGCGAAGGAGATCTTCGGCATTCCCGGCGACTTCGCGCTGCCGTTCTTCCGCGTCATCGAGCAGTCCGGGATCCTGCCTCTGCACACGCTCTCGCACGAGCCCGCGGTCGGCTTCGCGGCGGACGCCGCGGCGCGCCTGCACGGCACGCTCGGGGTGGCCGCCGTGACCTACGGCGCGGGCGCGCTGAACATGGTCAACCCGGTCGCCGCGGCCTACGCCGAGAAGTCGCCGCTCGTCGTCGTGTCCGGTGCGCCCGGACTGAACGAGCGCGGGGCCGGACTGCTGCTGCACCACCAGGCGAAGACGCTCGAGAGCCAGCTCGAGGTGTACCGCGAGATCACCTGCGACCGCGCGGTGCTGGACGACCCGGCACGCGCGCCCGCGGACATCGCGCGCGTGCTCGGGCGCTGTCTCGCCGAGTCCCGGCCGGTCTACTTCGAGCTGCCGCGAGACCTCGTGTCCGAGCCGTGCGCCGCGGTGGTGCGCACGGACCCGAGCCCGCCCGATGCCGATGCGCTGGCGACCTGCGCCGACGAGATCCTCGCGGCGCTGCGCGAGGCGTCCTCGCCCGTGCTCGTGGCCGGCGTCGAGATCCGCCGCTTCGGGCTCGACGCGAAGGTGGCGGTGCTGGCGGCCAGGACGCGACGGGCCCACGGCGCCGACGCCGCGCCCGCGCGGGCTCGTCGCGGACGATGCGCGCATCGCGCCCGGCGATATCGCCGCGGCGGTGAACGAGCTGATCGATCGTTCCAGCCCGAGTCCGCCTTCAACGATCTGGACGACTGGCGCTTCGCCGCCCTGGCGGACGCGCTCGGTGGACGCGGCCGGCGCGTGACCACGCGTGCGGAGCTGAAGGTTGCCCTGGACGCGGCGTGGGCGGAGCGCGGTCGCTTCCAGCTCGTCGAGATCGTGCTGGAGCGAGGCGTGCTGTCCGACTCGCTGCGCCGCTTCGCGGACGGCATCAAGCGGCTGCATTAGCTCGTGTCCCGCTACCGTCCGCCCGCCCCGGCATCCTCGCCCTACGTCACGCGCGCGGGCTACGAGCGGCTCGTCGCCGAACAGTCGGCGCTGTGGGCGCGGCGCAAGGACGTCGTCGCCGCGCTGTCGGCCGCGGCCGCGGAGGGCGATCGTTCCGAGAACGCCGAGTACCAGTACCGCAAGAGGGAGCTCGCCGGCATCGATCGGCGCATCCGCTACCTGCAGCGCAGGCTGCCGAAGCTCGACGTGATCGACCTGCGCGCGGGCGGGGATACGGTGCGCTTCGGTGCGGGCGTGAGCCTGGAAGTGGAGGGCGAGGGCCTGACCGACGACGAACGGCTGTACGTGCGCATCGTCGGCGCCGACGAGATCGATCCCGCGACGCGCTCGATCAGCATCGACTCGCCGCTGGCGCGCGCCCTCGTCGGCAAGCGGGTGGACGACGAGGTGGAGATCGTCGTCGAGGGCAGGCGACTTCACTATTCCGTCCTCGACATCGCCTGGGAAGGCGCCGATTGAGGCGGCAGCGCGTCGCACGCCGAGGCGCCCGCGAAGCGCGCGAGCCGCTGCAGCTCGCGCTCGATGCGCGCGGTGCGCGCCTTGCCCGTGGCGACGTGGGGCTCCGGCCACCAGCGCGTCACGCGCAACCGATCCGCGTCCCGGTCCACGCGCGCCTCGAGCCTGCCGATGAAGCGCGTGCCCTCGAGCACCGGGTACACGTACCAGCCGTAGCGGCGCTTCGCCTCGGGCACGTAGATCTCGATGCGGTAGTCGAAGCCGAACACCCGCTTCAGCCGCGCGCGGTCGCGCACCAGCGGGTCGAATGGGTTCAGCACGCGCGTGCGCGTGCCCGGCGCGCGCGCGGCCGCGTCGCGCTCGGCCCGTGCCGCGAGACCCGCCGGCGCGATGGCCCGGTAGGCGCTGCCGTCGGCGCAGGCGATGCGCACCGGCTCCAGCTCGTCGCCGCGCGCGCGTAGCCAGGCTTGCACTTCGTCCAGGCTGCAGGCCTCCCAGAAGCGCTTGATCTCGCCGGGGGTCGCGACCCCGAGCCGCTCGAGCGCCATCTCGCACAGGCGCTCGACCTGCGCGTCCTCGTCGCGCTGCTCGGCGAGCACCTGCGCGGGCAGCACGCGCTCGACGAGGTCGTAGTACTTCGCGAAGCGCTTGCGGCCGCTCACCGCGAGCGTGCCGGCGAGCCAGGCCCATTCGAGCGCGATCTTGTGCGGCGGGCGCATCCAGGCGTGCACGCTGCGATCGGCGGGCGGGCCGTCGAAGTCGGCCGAGCACAACGGACCCTCGTCGCGGATGCGCGCCAGCACCGCCGCGCGGCCGGCCTCGTCGGGCAGCGCGCTGCCCCACGATCCGCGCGCGTAGCGCTCGGCGCGCAGTCGCCGCGCGCGCGACCACCACGGCCACAGCGACACCGGCAGGATCGCCGCGTCGTGCGTGAAATGCTCGTAGACCTCGCGTCGGCGGCTCAGCAACGTGTCGAGCCGGGCGGGCCGGTAATCGACGTGGCGGCTCCAGAGGATGTGATCGTGCGCGCGCGCCACGGGCGCCAGCGGGTCGAGCTGCACCATGCCGAGCCGCTCGATGGTGCGCAGCAGCGTGACGGAGGTCGTGCGCGACGCCGGCGCGTCCGCCAGCCCCGCGCGCTCGATCAGGAGCGCGCGCGCGGCGGCGTTGGACAGCGCGACGGGCGTCAGATGCCGTCGCTCGCGCGATGCGGCGCGCCGCTCGCGCCGACGACCGGCTTCAACGTGCCGTGGGCGCGGAAGTGCCACGCGACGATGTAGGTTGGAAACGGGCGAGCACGGGCGGCAGTGTACGCATGACCACGCACCCCTTCGGCGGCGCAAGGCCGTGGCGGCGTGCGCCCCCGCGCGCCCGCGTGACACACTCCGCGCATGCGCAGCGACGACCCCTTCGCCGAACCCGACGCGGGTCACGTCCTCTACTTCGGCTACGGCTCGCTCGTGAACCGCGCCACGCGCCCCGACGGCGAGCGGGCGTGGCCCGCGACCCTGCGAGGGTGGCGCCGCACCTGGAACCATCGGGTGCCGGCGAGCGATGCGCGCATCGCCTGCACCTCGCTGTCCATCGACCCGGCGATCGAGGGCGACGTCATCGCGGGCGTCGTGGTGCGCATGCCGCTCGCCGCGCTTCCCGGGCTCGACGCGCGCGAGGCCAACTACGATCGGCTGGCGCTGCCGATGGCCGCGTTCGGGCTCCCGCCCGGGCTCGCCGCGCGCTCGGGCGGCGAACGCGTGTACGCGTACCGCTCGGTGGCGGCGCGCCGGGAGCCCGCCGGTGCCGCGCACCCGATCCTCGCGAGCTACGTCGACTGCATCATGGCCGGCTATCTCGAGCGCCACGGCGAGGCCGGCCTGCGCGACTGGATCGCGAGCACCGATGGCTGGGAGGCGCCGCGCCTGGACGACCGCGCCGACCCCGCCTACCCGCGCGCCGTGCGCCTGCCGGCCGCGCTGCTCGAACGCTTCGACGCGCTGCTACCATCGGCGCCCGTGCAGAGAGCTCCCGCATGACCCCCAGCCGTTACGCCGATCTCGTCCCGCAGGCCGCCGGTGCCGCGCGCCTCGGCTTCGACGAGGGTCGGGCGAGCGCGTTCGCCAAGGGCGTGGCCGGCGACTTCAATCCGCTGCACGACCCCGGCGACAGACGCTTCTGCGTGCCCGGGGACCTGCTGTTCGCGCTGCTGCTGGAACACTACGGGCTGTACCGCGAGACCTCCGTGGGCTTCGCCAGCATGGTGGGCGCCGACGCCGAGCTGACGCTGCCCGTGCTGGCCGGTGCCGACGGGCGTGGCGGGCCGAGCGACGCCGGCGGGACCGGTGACGCGGCCGGGGTCGGCAAGACGGGCGGGCCCGGTGAGGCGGGCGGGGTCGTGCACGTGGCCGACGCCCGCGGGCGGCAGGTGCTGTCGTTCTTCGCCGCCGGGGGACGCACGGGCACGCACGCCCTCGTCGCCGCGCTCACGCTCGAGTACGTTCGCTTCTCGGGGCGGACCTTTCCCGAGATCCTCGTGCCGCTGATGCGCGAGCAGGGCGTCATGGTCAATCCCGAGCGTCCGCTGATCATCTACAAGGACATGGCCATCCGCATGGACGCCGCGCCCGGCGCCGATGCCGTGCCCGTGCTGAAGGACGGCGAGCACCGGCTCGCCGTGACGAACCGGAAGGGCGTGGCGAGCATCCGCTTCGCGATCGTGGACGCGGCGAACGGGGACGCCAGGCTCGGCGAGGGCGAGAAGAACTTCGTGCTGGGTGGCCTGCGCGAGCACGACGACGACACGGTGACGGCGCTGGTCGCGGAGTACGACGCCCGCCGCGCGGCGTGGCGGGAGGAGGCGGGGGCATGAGGGTCGACGACACTCTCGTCGCCGTGGTCACGGGCGGCGCATCGGGTCTGGGGGCGGGCACGGTCGCGCTGCTGCGCGAGGCGGGCGCCACGGTCACGAGCGTGGACCTGCCGGGCGGCGAGTCGGCCGCCGCGGCCCTCGGCGCCGACTTCCAGGGCTGCGACGTCACCGACGCGGACGCGGTGGCCGCCATGGTGCGGCGCACGGTGGACGCGCACGGCGCACCCGGGCTCGTCGTGAGCTGCGCGGGCATCGCCCCGGCGCAACGCACCGTCACGCGCTCGGGCGCGCACGACGCGGCGCTGTTCGCGAAGGTGGTGGCCGTGAACCTCGTGGGCACCTTCCTCGTGGCTTCGGGCTTCGCCGAGCACATGGTGGCGCGCGAGCCCGGCGAGGACGGCGAGCGCGGGCTCATCGTGAACACGGCTTCCGTCGCCGCGTTCGACGGCCAGATCGGGCAGGCCGCCTACGCCTCGTCGAAGGCCGGCGTCGCGGGGCTCACGCTGCCGATGGCGCGCGACCTGTCCTCGCTCGGCGTGCGCGTCATGACGATCGCGCCCGGCATCTTCGGCACGCCCATGGTCACGGGCATGCCCGAGGACGTGCAGGCGAGCCTCGCGGCGCAGGTGCCGTTCCCGAAGCGGCTCGGCACGCCGGCCGACTACGCGGCGCTGGTGGTGCACCTGGCCACCAACCGCATGCTGAACGGCGAGACCATCCGGCTCGACGGCGCCATCCGGATGGGCATGAAGTAGGGGCTCGAACCCTCGAGCAGCAATCACCACGTTCGCACGGAGGCGAATACACGATGACACCACCACTTCCAGGCCGGTACCCAGGCATGACCCCAAGCGCGCTCGACGTACTGCGCGACACCTACGGCTACAGCGACTTTCGCGGCGAGCAGGCGGACATCGTCGATGCCGTGGTCGCCGGGCACGACGCGCTCGTGCTCATGCCGACGGGCGGCGGCAAGTCGCTGTGCTACCAGATCCCGGCGCTGGTGCGTCCGGGCACCGGCGTGGTGGTCTCGCCGCTGATCGCCCTGATGCAGGACCAGGTGGACGCGCTGCGCGCGCTCGACATCCGCGCGGAGTTCATCAACTCCTCGCTGCACCACTCGGAGATCGCCGACATCGAGCGCCGCCTCGTGGCGGGCGACATCGATCTGCTGTACGTCGCCCCCGAGCGGCTGCTCATGCCGCAGATGCTCGCGCTGCTGGAGCGGCTCTCGGGCGACGGCGCGCTCGCGCTCTTCGCCATCGACGAGGCGCACTGCGTGTCGCAGTGGGGCCACGACTTCAGGAAGGAGTACATGGGGCTCTCGATCCTCGCCGAGCGCTTCCCCGACGTGCCGCGCATCGCGCTCACCGCGACCGCCGACGCGCGCACCCGCGAGGAGATCGCGAGCAACCTCTCGCTGCAGGACGCCAGGCGGTTCGTCTCGGGGTTCGATCGGCCGAACATCCGCTACGCGATCGGCGAGCCCGACAACGCGCGCGAGACCATGCTCGACTTCCTGGACAAGCACCATCCCGGGGATGCGGGCATCGTCTACTGCCTGTCCAGGAAGAAGGTCGACGAGACCGCCGCGTGGCTCGTCAAGCGCGGCCGCGCCGCGGTGCCGTACCACGCGGGCCTGGACGCCGCGACGCGCGAGGCGCACCAGCGCCGCTTCCTGCGCGAGGACGGGCTCGTGGTGGTGGCCACCATCGCGTTCGGCATGGGCATCGACAAGCCGGACGTGCGCTTCGTGTGCCACCTGAACCTGCCGAAGAGCGTGGAGGCCTACTACCAGGAGACGGGTCGGGCGGGGCGCGACGGTCAGCCGAGCAACGCGTGGATGGCCTACGGGCTGCAGGACGTCGTGAACCTGCGCTCGATGATGGCCAAGAGCGATGCCGACGAAGTGCACAAGCGCGCCGAGCAGCAAAAACTCGAGTCGATGCTGGGCCTCGCCGAACTCATCACCTGCCGGCGCCAGGCGCTGCTGGGCTACTTCGGGGACACCCTCGACGCCCCCGACGGCAAGTGCGGCAACTGCGACAACTGCCTGTCCCCGCCGGACGTCTGGGACGGCACGGTGTCCGCGCAGAAGGCGCTGTCCGCCGTCTACCGCACCGACCAGCGCTTCGGCGTGAACTACCTGATCGACGTGCTGCTGGGCAAGCCGAACGAGCGCGTGCAGCGCTTCGGCCACGATCGGCTCGCGGTGTACGGCATCGGCACCGAGCACGACGCCGTCGAGTGGCGCGGCATCTACCGCCAGCTCATCGCGCGCGGTCTCCTGGCGGCCAACGACGTCGGCTCGGTGATGCTGACCGAGGCGTCGCGCCCGGTGCTCAAGGGCGAGACCGTGCTGCACCTGAGGCGCCCGAGGAAGGGCACCAGGGCCGCGCGCACGCGCAGTCGTGCCGGCGTGGGCGGCTCGCGCGCCGCGGCCACGGTCGAGGCCGGGGACCGGCCGCTGTTCGAGGCATTGAGGGCGCTGAGAAAGCGGCTTTCGGACACCGCGGGCGTGCCGGCCTACGTGGTCTTCGCCGACTCCACGCTCATCGACATGACCGCCGCCAAGCCGTCGGACAGCGACGAGATGGCGCAGGTCTCGGGCGTGGGCAAGGCGAAGCTCGAGCGCTACGGCGAGGACTTCCTGGGCGTCATCCGCGAGTACCGCTGAGTCACCGCGAGCCGTCCACGGGGGCCGGGCCCTCGATGCCGCCCTGCAACCGGTCGGGCGCGGCGGCGCGGCCGCGTCCGGGCAGCAGGCGTCGCACGCGCTCGGCCCGCAGCAGCCAGTTGTCGATGGTGAAGTGCACCACGAGCCCGACGAGCGTGCACGCGATGCACGCCAGCAGCACGAAGGCCCAGGCGGCCGATGCACCGTTGCCCAGGGCGGCGCTCACCGGCGGCAGCAGCAGCTTGTTCGCGGCGCCCAGCACGAAGATGTGCGACAGGTACAGCGCGTAGGACGAGTCCCCCAGCAGCGTGGCCCAGCGCAGGTTCGGTGCGCGCACCGCGAGCGTGCCGGCCACCACGAGCAGTGCGGGCAGCGACAACGAAACGAAATGCGGCCATCCGGTGCCGTACATGAGCCACAGCGAGCCGACGACCAGCAACGAGGCGCCGGCGACGGGCGGCAGCGTCCAGCCGCGCCGCCACGCGACGGCGAGCCCCATGCCGAGCGCGAACTCGAACACCACGGTCTCGCGGTGGAACACGAGCAGCGCCGCATCGCCCGGCAGCGCGTGCGCGACGCCCCACACCAGGACGATGGCGGCGACCGTCGCCGCGACGCGCCAGCGCGCGGGCGCGAACAGCGACAGCGCGAACAGCACGTAGAAGTACATCTCGTAGTTCAGCGACCAACCCGGCGCGACGATGGGCCACAGCGCGCCCGGATGCGCGGCGCTCTCGTGGGGCCAGAAGGCGAGGCTCGCCGCGAGCGAGCCGAGGTCGAACACGCTGTTCCTGAACAGCCCCGGCAGCACCAGCAGGATGGCGGCCATCGCGAGCGTGAAGAACCAGTACAGCGGCACCACGCGGCGCACGCGGTTCAGCATGAACCGACCGGGCGTGTCCTCGGGTCGTGCGATCCAGACCATGATGAAGCCCGAGATCACGAAGAACACGTCCACCCCGAACGCGCCGCCCTGCGGCAGGAGCTCCGCGTACGCGGGCACCTGCGCGGCCGCGTGGCTGTACACCACGGCGAGCGCGGCGGCCGCGCGCAGGTACTGGAGGGCGTGCAGTCTCATGCCCGCTCGCGGGCGTCAGTCGCCCAGCAGCGAGCGCAGGCGTTCCGCGTAGCGTGCACCCATCTCGCGCAGGGCCGTGGCACCGAAGTGCACGCAGCTACCCTCGCCGCACGGGTACGCGGGCGGGATCAGGTCGTCGGCGTTGACGACGGCGCTGAACGGCACGATGTCGGCGATGTTGCGGTGCACGTCGTCGACGACGAGCTTGGAGTCGATGAAGGGCACTTGGCTGCCGCGCGCGTCGGTGCCCATGGACATGGTGCCGACGACGAACGGGACGACCGCGTCGCCCTCGCGCGGACCGGGCAGGATCTCGTCGCGCAGCGAGGCGACCATGGCCTCGATGTTCTCCGCGTAGGCGGCGGCGCACACCGGATCGCCGACGTCCGCCTCGCCCTGGTGCCACAGGATGCCGCGCAGCACGCCGCCGCGGTCCGCGATGACGTAATTGGCCCGCGCGATGGCGCGATCGTGCAGCAGCGTGCCGGCGAACGCCGACTCCGGGCGCGGCTCGGCGAGCCAGCCGAGGTCGTCGAAGAGGTTCGTCCCGCGGCTGCAGAAGCCGGTGTCCGGCCAGGCCGCGGGCACCAGCACGATGTCCGCGGTGGTGGAGTCGAGCATGGACTTCGCGAACGACAGCCCGAGGCCGATGCGCTCCCCGGACTTGCCGTCCGCGCCGACGTCGTAGCCGTCGTGCAGCGGATCGAGCGCGAGGGTGTAGTCGGGGTCGGCGACGATGGCGTCGGTATCGGTGAAGTCCGCCGGGGACGTGAAGTTCGCCGCGTCGTTGCCGGTCACGTTCAACTGGAAGATGCGCGGGTCGGGCGCGTCCGGTTCGCCGGGCCCCGCTTCGCGCGCGTCCAGCTCGCTGAAGCCGTCCATGTTGCTCTGGCCGACGAGCAGGTACACGTCGGGCGCGGTCGTGGGCTCCACCTCCAGCACGATCTCGGACGATACCGGCGGGTTGGTGCCGTCGGTGCCGATGACGGTGAGGGTGCGCGTGCCGGGCAGCAGCGGCGCGCTGCCGATCTCGAGCTCGAGCTCCACCGTGGTGGCCGTCTCGCCGGGCTCGAGGCGCTCGTCGGCGAACGTCCAGTCGAGATCGGCGATGTCGGCGCCGGCGCCCTCGAGGGCGAGCGTGACGGGCAGCTCGTAGCCGTTCTCGCGGCCGAGCTCGATGGACACGGCGACGGGCGCACCGCCTTCGACGATGCCCACGCTGCGGCTGAGCGTGCGCAGCGTGTAGACGCCGTTGCCCGAGAGCTCGGACGGTTCGCCGGCCTCGGCCGGGTCCGTCGCGTTGCCGACCGCGTCCGGCGACGCGGCGGCGACATCGTCCTGCTCGCCGCGCGGCTGCAGGTCGGACTCGCAGCCGGCGAGCGCGAACACGACCGCGAGCGCCGCGAGACGCGCGGCCCGGATGCACGGGCCGGCCGGGACGGGACGCCCCGGGATGAAGGAGGTGAGCAGGGTGATCAAGGGCGTGTCCGAGGGGGTCGACGGCCGGCTGGCCGGACCCGGTGACGAGTTGCGGTGCAGAGGCCGCCTGCGGCCTCGATGCGATGCCGGATCAGTTTAGCACCCGATCTCGAAACTACCTGGTAGGCAGAGTCATTTTGCCGCACTGCAACGCTCCTCCCGCTCCCTCGAGCCATTCGTTCCGCGCGCGCTGGACAGTGTTGCAGGGGAGGTGTGACGCCGTCGACATGCTAAGGTCCGCGCGCCTCGCAACGTTGTTCCGGACACCCTGCGACTTGCCGACGAACCTCGCCGCCCGACTCGCCCTGGTCATGGTGCTGACCTGGTTGCTGCTGTCGGGCCACTTCGATGTGCTGCTGCTCCTGCTCGGGGCGGCCTCGGTCGCGCTGGTCGTGTGGCTCTCCGTTCGGTTCGGGGCGCTGTCCCACCGCGGTCAGCCGTTGTACTTCCGCCCGCTCGGGCTGCTGCGGTACTGGCTCTGGCTGTTCGGGCAGATCTTCGCGTCGAACTGGGAGGTCGCGCGCCGCGTGCTCGCCCCCTCGCTGCCCGTGCGGCCGGCGCTGTGCAAGGTCGGCGCCGTGCCGGACACCGAGCTCGGCGCGGTGATCTACGCCAACTCCATCACCCTCACGCCCGGAACCACCGCCATCGGCTTCACGCCCGAGGGCGAGGTGCTCGTGCACGCGCTGCACGAGGCGTCGATCGACGAGCTCGAGGCGGGCGAGATGGCGCGGCGCGTGCGCGCCGTGGAGCCGGACCTGCGCGCGATCGATCCGCCGGCCGCGGGCGGTCTCGGCGGGGGGCGCGGCGCGGCGCGGTACCGCGGCCTGCGCCGATGATGTTCGCGACCATCGCGGTGGCCATCGTCGTGACGATGGCGCTCACGCTGTGGCGGGCGCTGGCCGGGCCGACCTCCTTCGACCGCCTGCTCGCGGCCAACACCTTCGGCACCAAGACGGTGCTGCTGATCGCCGTGGCGGGCTTCGTCGCGGGCCGGCCGGAGTTTCTCGACATCGCGCTCGTGTACGCCCTGATCAACTTCCTCGGCACCGTGGCGGTGCTGAAGTTCTTCGAGGTGCCCGACCCGGGCAGCGGCGACTACGCCGAGGACGACTACTGATGGAGGGAGCGATGGATTGGGTCGTCGCGCTGCTGGCGTGGCCGTTGGCGCTCGCGGGCTCGTTCTTCGTCGTCGTCGGCGCCATCGGGCTCGTGCGCATGCCGGATCTGTACACGCGGCTGC
This sequence comes from uncultured Gammaproteobacteria bacterium, assembly GCA_963833195.1. Classification (GTDB taxonomy): domain Bacteria; phylum Pseudomonadota; class Gammaproteobacteria; order Granulosicoccales; family Granulosicoccaceae; genus Granulosicoccus. Next base: position 180,460 of record CAWHXF010000027.1, read on the forward strand.
ACGCCTCGAGCCTGACCGATACCGGCGGCACCATCCTGCTGATCGCGGCCATGCTGGTGCACTCGATCCTCGTGTACGCGAGCCCCATGATCACCATCAAGCTGCTGCTGGTGCTCGCGTTCACGCTCTACACCGCGCCGACCGCGTCGCACGCGCTCGCCAAGACCGCGCTGCTCTCGGGGCTCGTGCCCGTCGGCAGGGGCGGCGAGCCGCTGCTCGATTCGCCCGAGGCCGCGAAGCGCATCGCGCGCTCGCGTCCCGACGCGCCGGCCGCATCCGAAGTGCCGGACGTGCCGGACCTGCCGGACGTCCCGGACGCATCGACACCGCGGCAGGCCTGAGGTGGATACCTTCCTCGTCGTCGTCCTGCTCGGGTTCCTGGTCGTGATCGCCGTCGGCATCGTGCTCATCCAGGACCTGCTCGCGGGCGTGGTGCTGCTCGGCGTCTACAGTCTCGTGGCCGCCGGCGCCTTCGTCGTCATGGACGCCGTGGACGTCGCCTTCACCGAGGCCGCGGTCGGTGCCGGCATCTCGACCATCCTGTACCTCGGCGCCATGGCGCACACCGACTGGAAGATGCGCGTCAAGCAGGCCGCGAACCTGCCCGCACTGACCTTCGCCGTCGTCACCGGAGCGCTGCTGATCTACGGCACCCTCGACATGCCGCACTACGGCGCCGCCGACTCGCCCGCGCAGACCCATCCGGGCGTGGCCGAGCACTTCCTCGAGCGCAGCGAGGCCGAGGTCGGGCTGCCGAACGTCGTGACCTCGGTGCTCGCGAGCTATCGCGGCTTCGACACGCTCGGCGAGACGGCCGTCGTGTTCGCCGCCGGCATCGCGGTGGTGGCGATCCTCGGGCTGCGCAGGCGAAGACCCGTGGACGCGAAGCCCGCGGAAGGTGGGCAGGACGCATGAAGCTCTACCCGCGCCAGCGCCACCGCGTGCTGGCCATCATCACCCGGCTGCTGTTCCCGTTCGTGCTGATCTTCGCGCTGTACGTGCAGTTCCACGGCGACTACGGTCCGGGCGGCGGCTTCCAGGCCGGCGTGATCTTCGCCGCCGCCATCATCCTGTACGGGCTGCTGTTCGGCGTGCGGCGCACGCGCCTGCTGCTGCCGCCGGCAAGCCTGCGGCTGATGATGTCGGGGGGGCTGCTGCTGTACGCGGCCGGCGGCGTGGTGCCGATGCTGCTCGGGCGGAACCTGCTCGACTACGGGGTGCTGGCCCACGATCCGCTGCATGGCCAGCACTACGGCATCCTCACCATCGAGCTCGGCGTCGGCATCACCGTCACCGGGGTGATGGTGAGCCTGTTCTACGGTTTCGCGAGCCTGCGCGACGCGGCGTCGCGCGCGGACTCCGCCGTGGCCCCCAACGCCGCGCCGGGTGCGGATCCCGGCGTCGCGCGCGACGCGGAGGGCGGCGCGTGATCGACCAGGTCATCGGGCTCTACAACTACTGGGCCGTCGTCGTGCTGATGATGACGGGGCTGTACATCCTCATGGCGCGGCACAACCTGATCAAGAAGCTCGTCGGGCTGGGGCTGTTCCAGACCTCGATCTTCTATCTCTACATCACGATCGGGAAGGTGGCGGGCGGTACCGCGCCGATACTGACGACGCCGGAGGCGGCCGGCATCGCGGGACGCGGCGACGCCGTCGTGTACTCGAACCCGCTGCCGCACGTGCTGATCCTCACCGCCATCGTGGTCGGCATCGCCACCACGGCCGTGGCGCTCGCGCTCGCGATACGCATCCACGAGACCTTCGGCACCATCGAGGACGACGAGATCAAGCGCCTCGAGAGCTCGGAGCCCGAGGCTTGAGCGATACCGGTTCCCTGCTGATCGGCTCCGCCGCCGGTCAGCTGCCCGCCCTCGCGATCCTCCTGCCGCTCGTCGCCGCGCCGCTGTGCATCGCCGTGCGCAACGCGCGCGCGGCGTGGTGGATCGCCTTCGTCGCGTCCACGGCCGCGGCGTTCGTGGCCTGGCGCCTGCTCGACGCCGTCACGCTCGGTGCGCCGGTCCGCTACGCGGTCGGCGGCTGGGCCCCGCCCGCCGGCATCGAGCTGTACATCGACTTCCTGAACGCGACGGTGCTGCTGCTGGTCGCCGGCATCTCGAGCGTCGCGCTCGTGTACGCGAGACGCTCGGTCGAGCGCACGATCGAGCGTGGGCGACGCTACCTCTTCTGGGCCGCGTGGCTGCTGTGCCTGACGGGGCTGTCGGGCATCACGATCACGGGCGACGCCTTCAACGTCTTCGTGTTCCTGGAGGTCTCGTCGCTGTCGACGTACATGCTCGTGAGCTTCGGGGTGGAGCGGCGCGCCTACACGGCCGCGTTCCGCTACGTCATCCTCGGCAGCGTCGGCGCCTCGTTCATCCTGATCGGCATCGGCTTCCTGTACGCCGCCACGGGCACCCTCAACATGGTGGACCTGGCGCATCGGCTGCCGGCGGTGACCGAGTCGCGCACGGTGCTCGTGGCGTTCAGCTTCCTCACCATCGGGCTCATGATCAAGGCGGCGGTGTTCCCGCTGCACGCCTGGTTGCCGAACGCCTACCAGTACGCGCCCATCGCCGCGACGGTGTTCCTCGCCGGTACCGCGACGAAGGTGTCGCTGTACGTGCTCGTGCGCTTCTTCCACGCGATCTTCGGCGTCGAGTACAGCTTCGGTCAGCTGTTCCTGAACGGGGTGCTGCTGCCGGCGGCCGTGGCGGGCTTCGTCGTGATGAGCCTGGTGGCGATCTTCCAGACGGACCTGCGGCGCATGCTGGCGTTCTCGTCGGTGGCCCAGGTCGGCTACATCGTCGCGGGCTTCGCGCTCGCCACGCAGCCCGGCATCGCGGCCGGGCTCGTGCACATGGTCAACCACGGCGTGGTGAAGGCGGCGCTGTTCATGGCCACGGGTTGCCTGATCTATCGCCTCGGGCACGCGCACGCGCCGAGCTTCGACGACGTCTACCGGCGCATGCCGTTCACCTGCACGGCCTTCGCGCTGGCGGGCGCGGGGCTCGTCGGCGTGCCGCTCACCGCGGGCTTCGTCAGCAAGTTCGCGCTCGTCGGCGCCATGCTCGAGCGTGGCCTGTGGCCCGTCGCCGCACTCATCGTGCTGAGTTCCCTGTTCGCGGTCATCTACATCGGCCGCGTCGTGGAGATCATGATCTTCAGGCGCGGCCGCGCACCGGAGCCGCACACCCGGGGGCTCGCCGAGGCCCCGGTGTCGATGCTCGCGGCCACCTGGTTCATGGTGGCCGCGATGTTCTGGGTGGGCACGAACGGCGACCGCACGCTCGCGCTCGCCGAGCGCGCGGCGCAGGAGGTTCTCACGGGCATGGCGAGCATGCCCGTCGGCGCGGCCGGGGCGGACGGTCGCTTCGTCACGCCCGAGCAGGCCTTCGAGGCGCGCGACGCGACCGACGACGGTCACGCCGCCGACGGTCCGGCGGACGACGCGGAGGCGCACCGATGAACCCGCTCGTCACGCTCGTGCCGCCGCTCGTCGTGGTGCCGCTGATCCTGCTGCTGCGCGAGCGCCACAGGAACGCCCGCGAGGCCTGCATCATCGTCGCGGGGCTGCTGTGCTTCGCGGCCAACGTGGCGGTCTACCGCGCCACGCTCGCGGGCCTGCCGGTCGAGAGCGGGGTGCTGGAGCTGCTGCCGCGCTTCTCGCTGCAGCTCGTGGCCGAGCCCATGGGCGTGACCTTCGGGCTGCTCGCGAGCTTCCTGTGGGTGGTCACGACCGTGTACAGCATCGGCTACATGCGCGGCCACCACGAAGAGAACCAGACGCGCTTCTACACCTGCTTCGCCATCGCCATCGCGGCCGTCATGGCGGCCGCCTACGCGGGGGACCTGCTGACCCTGTTCGTGGCCTACGAGGTGCTGAGCCTGTCGACGTACCCGCTCGTCACGCACCCCGGCACGGATGCCGCGCGCCGCGCGGGCAGGGTGTACATCGGCATCCTGGTGGGCGCCTCCATCGGGCTGTTCCTGCCGGCGCTGATCTGGACCGCGACCGCGGCCGGCACGCTGGACTTCGTGCCCGGCGGCACGCTCGGCGAGGCGGGGCTGTCGGCCGCGGCGCTCGGCGTGCTGCTCGCGCTCTACACGTTCGGCATCGCGAAGGCCGCCGTCATGCCGCTGCACCGCTGGCTGCCCGCGGCCATGGTGGCGCCCACGCCCGTCAGCGCGCTGCTGCACGCCGTGGCGGTCGTCAAGACCGGCGTGTTCGCGCTGCTGAAGGTGGTGACCTACACCTTCGGCATCGACACCGTGGCGGGCGCCGGCGCGGCGGACTGGTTGCTCCCCCTTGCCGCCTTCACGGTCATCGCCGCCTCGTGCGTGGCGTTCACGAAGGACAACCTGAAGGCCAGGTTGGCGTATTCCACCATCAGCCAGCTGTCCTACATCGTCATGGCGGCGCTGCTCGCCACCAGCATGTCCGTCACCGGCGGCGCCGCGCACATCGTCATGCACGCCTTCGGCAAGATCACCCTGTTCTTCTGCGCGGGCGCGATCCTCGTGGCTGCGCACCGCACCAACATCTCCGAGCTCGACGGGCTCGGTCGGCGCATGCCGCTCACCATGGCGGCCTTCGCCGTCGGCGCCGTGGGCATCATCGGCCTGCCGCCCACCGGGGGCAACTGGAGCAAGCTGCTGATCGCCGGCGGCTCGTTCGACACGGGCACCGCGTTCTGGGCGCTGGTGCTGATGCTGTCGACCCTGCTCAACATCGCCTACCTCTTGCCCATACCGCTGCGCGCGTTCCTGCGCCCCGACGCCGGCGTGCCGGCCGGTGCGCCGAGCCCGCGCGAGGAGGCGCCGACCGCGTGCCTGCTGGCGCTCGGGCTGACGGCCTTCGCCACGGTGGCCCTGTTCTTCCACCCGACGCCGCTCTTGGAGCTGCTGGGACTCGTGCAATGGCGATGATCCGTACGTTTGCGCCGTCGGGGATCCGCTGAGATGGCCGCCGAGATCCCCGACCGTCCGGTGCGCTGGCTCGCGGGCACCTGCGTCGTGCTGCTGGTGGCGGAGTTCGCGATCGACCGGCACCCGCACGTGCCGGGCGAGGGGCTGCCCTGGTTCTACGCCATCGTCGGCTTCGTGGCGTTCGTGCTGATCGTGCTCGGCGCCAAGGCCCTGCGCAACCTCATACGCCGGCCCGAGGACTACTACGGCGACGCGGCCGTCGACGCGGAGGCCTATCCCTGGCGCGGCCTGGGCGTGCGCGAGGCGGGACGCGCGGCCGAAGGGCCGGAGGCCGCGGGCCCGGACGGTCCGATCGAGACATCGACCGCGCCCGACGGGTCCGACGCGCGCGCGGGCGCCGACGAGCCCGGACCCTCGAACGGAGGTGCCTCGTGAGCCTGCTGGCGCCGCCGGCGCTGTACCTCCTCGCGGCGCTCGCGTGCGCGTTCCTGCCGCCGCGCTGGCGCGCGCTGCTGCTGCTCGGCGTGCCCGTGGCGGCGCTGGTGTCGTTGCTGTCGTACGAGCCCGGCCTGCACGAGACGGTGCGCGTCGTCGGGTTCGAGCTCACCTTCGTGCGCCTGGACGACCTGTCGCGCATCTTCGCGATCATCTTCTCCATCGCGGCCTTCCTGTCGGGACTCTACGCCTGGCACGTGCGCGACACCGTGCAGCAGGTGGCCACGCTCGGCTACGCGGGCAGCGCCATCGGCGGCGTGCTGGCGGGCGACCTGATCACTCTGTTCCTGTGGTGGGAGGGCACGGCGATCGCCTCGGTGTTCCTGATCTGGGCGAGGCGCACCCCGGCGGCCACCGCCACGGGCATGCGCTACCTGATCGTGCAGGTGCTCTCCGGCGTGCTGCTGCTGGCGGGGCTGCTGCTGCATTATCACGACACGGGCTCCATCGCGTTCGATCACCTCGGGCTCGGCTCCCCGGGCACGCTGCTGATCTTCCTGTCCTTCGGCATCAAGTGCGCGTTCCCGCTGCTGCACAACTGGCTGCAGGACGCCTATCCGGCCGCGACCGTGACCGGCACCGTCGTGCTCTCGGCGTTCACGACGAAGATGGCGGTGTACGCGCTCGCGCGCGGCTACGCGGGCACCGAGATCCTCGTGTGGATCGGCGCGATCATGACGCTCTTCCCGATCTTCTTCGCCGAGATCGAGAACGACCTGCGCCGCGTGCTGGCCTACAGCCTGAACAACCAGCTCGGCTTCATGGTCGTGGGCGTCGGCGTGGGCACCGAGATGGCGCTGAACGGCACGGCCGCGCACGCCTTCTGCCACATCCTCTACAAGGCGCTGCTGTTCATGTCGGTCGGTGCGGTGCTGTACCGCACCGGCACCTCGAAGGCCTCGGAGCTCGGCGGGCTGTACCGCACCATGCCCGTGACGGCGGCGTGCTGCCTGGTGGGGGCGGCCTCGATCAGCGCGTTCCCGCTGTTCTCCGGCTTCGTGTCGAAGTCCCTGATCCTGTCGGCGGCGTCCGACTCGGGCTACTACCTGGTGTGGTTCGCGCTGCTCGTCGCCTCGGCCGGGGTCCTGAGCCACTCGGGCATCAAGGTGCCGTACTTCGCCTTCTTCGCGGAGGACTCCGGCAAGCGGCCCGCCGAGGCGCCCGTGCACATGCGCGCGGCGATGATCGTCACGGCGATCCTGTGCGTAGCGATCGGCGTGTTCCCGGGCGCGTTGTACTCGCTGCTGCCCTACGAGGTCGACTACCACGCCTACACCTGGGCGCACGTGCTGACGCAGATGCAGTTGCTGTGCTTCGCGCTGCTCGCGTTCGTGTTCCTGATGCGCTCGGGGCTGCACCCGCCCGAGGTGCGCGCGGTCAACCTCGACAGCGACGTGGTGTACCGGAAGTTCGTGCCGTCCGTGCTGCCGGGCATCGTGGCGGGCATCACGCGCGTGGACCGTGCGGCGCGCGGGTGGCTGCTCGGATTGCTCGCCGGCGCGATCGGCGCGGTCGCGAAGGTGTCGCGTCCCGGCGAGGTGCTGGCGCGCGGCTGGAGCGTGGCGAGCATGATGCTCATCGTCATGATCGTCATGGCCACGGTGCTGGTGGCGAACCTGTTCTGATCGACGCTCGGGCCGCGTGCCGACGCGCAGCGGTCAGCCGGTGTCGCGCGAGCCGTCGGCGGCGAGCCTCACCGGGACGCCCTCGCGCACGGACGCGTAGATGGCCTCGATGATGCGCATGTCCCGCAAGCCCATCTCGGCGGGCGTGCGCACCGGCGCACCGTTCAGCACGGCGTGCGCGAAGCCGTCGATCTCGCCGATGAACTGCGCGGCGCTGCTGCCGCAGTCGATGTCGTCGACGTCGCCGTCGGCGTGGATCTTCAACGTGTTGCCCTCGTAGGCCGTCGCGGGCCACATCTCGATGCTGCCCGTCGTGCCGTGGGCGTGAATGGACTTGACGTTCGCGGTGTAGGAGCACGACAGGTTCGCGAGCGTGCCCGAGGGAAAGCGCAGCCGCGCGACGAGCTGGTTCTCGATCTCGCGAAAGCGCGGGTCGTCCGCGGGGGTGTGCGCGCTGGCACTGACCTCGACCGGGCTTTCGCCGGTGAGGTAGCAGAAGGCGTTCAGCCCGTAGATGCCGATGTCGGGCAGGGCGCCGCCGCCCGCGAGGCTTCGGTTCGCGCGCCACACGTCGCGCGGGATCGACAGGTCCAGCAATCGGTGGTGATCGGAGACCAGCGCCGTGAGCTCGCCGATGGCGCCGTTGCCGATGCGCGCGATGGCGTTCAGGTTGTAGGGCTCGAAGTGCGCGCGGTAGGCGATCATGAGCGTGCGCCCGGCCTCGTCGCGCGCGCGGATCATGCGCTCGCATTCGGCCACGGACGTCGCCATGGGCTTTTCGCACAAGACGTGCTTGCCGGCGGCGAACGCGCGCTCGGTGAATTCCGCGTGCAGCGCGTTCGGCAGCACGATGTAGACGGCGTCGATGCGCTCGTCGTCGGCGATGGCGTCGAAGTCGTCGTAGCTTCGCACCGCATCCTCCGGCACGCCGTAGGCCGCCGCCACGCGCGCGGCCTTCTCCGGATTGCCGGAAACGAGCCCCGCGATGCGCGCGTGGCGGCTCGAGGAGATCGCGGGCAGCATGCGGGCGATGGCGAAGTCGCCCAGGCCGACGACGGCGATGCCGAGCGTCGGCCCGTCCGCCGCGCTCTCCTCGAAGCCCGGCGCCGCGTCGTCGAGCGACACGCCGTGCGGGAACGGGCGGCCGACGGCCCGATCCGGCAGCACGGTGCCGCCCGGCTGTACCCCGTCGGCGGCCACGACGTCGGCGCTCGCGGCGTCCGCGAAGCCCGCGAGCGAGCCGCCGACGGCGGGAGCGGACGCGAGCGCGCCCGCGCCGGCGCGCAGGAAGCGGCGGCGCGAGACCGAAGGGGTGCGAGTGAACCTGCGCATGTCGAAGGAAGGCGTGTGCGGCTGGCCGGTGCAGCCTGTCGCGCGGCGGCTGCGCTTCGTGGCGCCTGCGCGAAACTGCAACGCGGCGGGAATTATCGGCGCCGGGCGTGCACCGCGTAGAGCGGATCGCCCCGCGCGCCCGGGTTGCGATGCTCGATGCGCGGTGCGTCGAAGCCCTCCGTCGCCTCGAAGTAGCGTGCGACGATCGCGCACCGGCCGCGGTCGTCGCATCCGAGCCAGCCGCGGATGGCCTTCGTCGGGAAGCAGCGGTTCGAGAACGTGCAGACGAACGCGCCGCCCGGACGCAGCACGCGCCGCACCTGCGCGAACACTTCGAGCGGGGTCGTCAGGTAGTCGATGGACACGGCGCACGTGACCGCGTCGAACGAGGCGTCCGGGTGCGGCAGCACGGGATCGACGTTCAGGTCCTGCACCCACCACTCGTCGGCCATCTCGTTGGCGGCCAGCTCGCCGGCGTTCATGCCCGTGACGACGAGCCGGCCGGGCTTGACCCTGAAGTGCGAGATCCACGAGGAGCAGAGGTCGAGCACGCTCGCCTCGGGCGTATCGAGCCCGAGCTCCGAGTAGAGCGCGCCGATGGCCGCGATGGCGCCGTCGTCGATGTGCGTGACGAAGCGATCGTGGGCGTAGAAGCGCGCGTCGTTCGAGTCGTCCTGCCGTTCGAAGAAGCCCGGCGGGAAGGGCGTGGGTTCGTTGCTCAAGAGGGGCGGCTCGCGCTTCGAGGGGGACGGGTTCGTGTCGGTGCGGCGACGGGCCGCGCGACGGGGCCGTGCATCGTGAGCGAGCCTCGCGAGGAGCGAGCCCGCCGGGCAAATGCTGCGCGAGGCGCGCGCGTGCCCGGTTCGCGCAGCGGTGCGAGTTAGCGTGCGCACGCACCCCACGACGGTTATTGCCCATGAGCACGCTGACCCGCATTCCCACCGACCGCAGCGACCTGTACGCCTTCGAGATCGACGGCGAGGTGTCCGCCGACGACATGGAGTGGATGGCCGAGCTGATGAACGGCGCGTTCGACGAGCACGAGGGCAAGGTCGACATGTTGCTGCTGTTTCGCGAGTTCGACGGCAGCGAGCGCGGCGCCATGCTCGATGGCGACGTCATCGCGTCGCGCTTCCGCTCGCTCGCGCACGTCGACCGCTACGTGGTGGTCGGCGCGCCCGAAGCGGCGAACTCGATGATCGAGACGATGGCGAAGCTCATGCCCGTCGAGGCGCACACCTATCCGATGGCGCAGGCCGCCGAGGCGTGGCACCTGCTCGGCGCGCGACCGCTGACCTGAGGCATAGTGTCCGGGCATTCCTGCCACGCGCCCGGACGATGGACTTCGACGAGTACCGCACGCTGGATGCGCTGGGACTCGCCGCGAGCGTGCGCTCCGGCGACGTGTCCGCGCCCGCCTTGCTCGAGCTCGCGCTGGCGCGCGTCCGGGAGGTCGACCCGGCGCTGCGCGCCATCGCCTCGATCGACGAGGCCGCGGCGCGCGCGCACGTCGCTCGCGGGTTGCCGCACGGCGCGTTCACCGGTGTGCCGTTCCTGCTGAAGGATCTCGGGGCCGAGGCCACGGCCTTCCCCTCGAGCGGCGGTTCGATGCTGCTGCGCGGCACGCGCCATGCGGTGGACTGCACGCTCGTGGAACGGCTCGATGCGACGGGGCTCGTGACGTTCGGCCGCACGACCGCACCCGAGGGCGGCGTGGGGCCCGTCACCGAGGCGCGCGCGTACGGCGCACCGACGCGCAATCCCTGGAACCCGCAGCGCACGCCGGGCGGCTCGTCCGGCGGTGCCGCGGCGGCCGTGGCCGCGGGCATCGTGCCGGCGGCCCACGGTTCGGACGGCGGCGGCTCGGTGCGCATACCGGCCTCGTGCTGCGGCCTCGTCGGCTTCAAGCCGACGCGCGGCCGCGTGCCGGACGGCCCGCAGGTCGGCGAGGGTTGGGCGGGCATGGCGACGGACGGCTTCCTGACCCGCAGCGTGCGCGACACCGCGGCGCTGCTCGACGCGGTGGCGGGAAGCGATCTCGGCGCCCCGTACCGGGCGCCGCCCATGCCGATGTCGTACGCCGAGGCCGTGCGCACGCCGCCGCCGCGGCTGCGCATCGCGGTCTGCGAGACGAGCTTCGGGGGCGACACCATCGATGCCGAGGTGCGCGCGGGCGTGCTCGCCACGGCGGACCTGCTGGCCTCGCTCGGCCACCGCGTCGAGCGCGCCCGCCCCGAGGCGGACGTCGACGCCATGATGCGTGCCTGGACGACGATCGTCGCCTGCGGCACGGCCGAGTGGATCGATGCGGCGCTGCGCCGGGCGGGCAGGGCGCTGCGCGCCGGCGACGTGGAACCCGTCGCGGCGAGCGCGTACGAGCACGCGCGCGCGTTCTCCGGTGTCGACTACCTGCGCGCCGTGGAAGCGGTGCACGCCTACGGTCGCGAGATGGCCCGCTTCTTCGATCCGTTCGGCGAGCGGGTGTCGCGCGACGGCGGCGCGCCTCGCGTTCCGGGCGCCGCGCTCGGGACCGGCTCCGGGGCCGGCTTCCGGAGCGCTTCGGGGAGTGCTTCGGGGAGCGGCGTCGCGGGCCCGCCCTTCGCGGGTCCCCCCGCGCGCGACGGTGCGGGCTACGACGTGCTGCTCTCGGCGACGCTCGCCGAGCCGCCGGCGCGCATCGGACGCTTCGATCATTCGCGCGCCGACTACATGGACTACCGCATGGGACCGGACGGCGTCTTCGCGCATTCGCCCTTCACGGCGTCGTTCAACGCGTCGGGCCAGCCCGCGGTGTCGCTGCCGCTGCACATCGGGCGCACCGGCGAGGCCGCGGGTCTGCCGATCGGCATGCACCTGGCCGCGCCCTTCGGCGAGGACGCGTTGCTGCTCGCGCTGGCCGCGGAGCTGGAAGCCGCGCGTCCGTGGTTCGATCGGGTGCCGCCCGACCGCACGGGCTGAACCGAGGCGGCGTCGGGCCGTGGTATATCGTCGAGACCATGCCGCCGCGCCACGCCACCCCCGCCGCCACGCCCTTCGCGGTCGAGGTGCGCGGCGTGACCAAGCGCTTCGACGGCGCCGCGACGCCCGCGCTGGACGGGGTCTCGCTCGGCATCCGCGCGAACGAGTTCTACACGCTGCTCGGGCCGTCCGGTTGCGGCAAGACCACGCTGCTGCGCCTGATCGCGGGTTTCGAATACCCGAGCGCGGGCGAGATCCTGCTGGCGGGGCAGGCCATCGGCGCGCTGCCGCCGTACCGCCGGCCCGTCAACACGGTGTTCCAGAGCTACGCGCTCTTTCCGCACATGAGCGTCGCGCGCAACGTCGGCTTCGGGCTCGAGATGCAGGGCCGGCCCAGGGACGAGATCCGTTCGCGCACCGCCGAGGTGCTCGCGCTGGTGCGGCTGGAGGAGTTCGCCGGGCGCGCGACGTCCGCGCTGTCGGGCGGCCAGCAGCAGCGCGTGGCGCTTGCCCGCGCACTGGCCCCGAGCCCGCGCGTGCTGCTGCTCGACGAGCCGCTGTCCGCGCTCGACTACAAGCTCCGGAAGGGCATGCAGATCGAGCTCAAGCGCATGCAGCACGAGACCGGCATCACCTTCGTGTTCGTGACCCACGACCAGGACGAGGCGTTGTCGATGTCGGATCGCATCGCGATCATGTCGGCGGGCCGCATCCTGCAGGTCGATGAACCGCGCACCGTCTACGAGCGGCCCGCCACGCGCTTCGTGGCCGACTTCATCGGCGAGTCGAACCTGCTGGAAGGCAGCGTCGAGAGCGTGCGGCCGGAGGCGTTGCGCCTGCGGCTCGATGCGGGCGCGAGCATCGAGCTGGACGGCGCCGAGCTGCCTCCGGAGCTGCATCGCATCGGTGCGCGCTGCACCGTCGTCGTGCGTCCGGAGCACGCGAGCGTCGTGCCCGTTCATCACGGTTCGCGCGAGGACGGCTCCGACACCGCGCTCGAGGGCACGCTCGAGCACACCGTGTATTCGGGGACCGACACGCACCGGCACGTGCGTCTGGCCGACGGTTCGGCCTTCATCGTGCGCACGCCGAACCTCGCCGCGGCCGCGTCGGCGCGGTCGGCGGCGAGCGCGCACGAGCCGAACCTCGCGGACGGGGTGCACGAACGCGGCGCGGCGGTACGCGTCTCGATCGCGCCCGGGGCGGCCCGGCCGGTGGCCGACTGATGCCGTCCGTCGCGGCGCCGGAGCACGCTGCCGACGCGCCGGCCGTGCCGCGCGAGAGCACCGCCGAGACGCGCGCGCGCCGGCGCGACCGGGCGACGCGCTGGTGGCTCTCGGCGCCGGCGCTCGTCATCGTCACGCTCGCGGCGGCGGGCCCGCTGCTCGTGATGCTCGCCTACTCGTTCATGGAGCGCGGCGACTACGGCGACGTGAAGTTCGGCCAGCTCTCGCTGCAGGGCTGGTTCCAGGTCATCCTCGAGCGCGACATCTTCGACGACACGCTCGGGCTCGCCGACGCGCACCTCACGATCTTCTGGCGCTCGGTGAAGCTCTCGCTCGCCACCACCGCTCTCACCCTCGCGCTCGGCTTTCCGACCGCCTGGTTCATCGCCACGCGACCCGCGCGCACGCGTGACGTGTGGCTGCTGCTCGTGACCATCCCGTTCTGGACGAACCTGCTGATCCGCACCTTCGCCGTGCAGGAGCTGATCCGCAACGAAGGGGTCGTCAACACCGTGCTGCTGAAGCTCGGGCTGATCGAGCGGCCGATCCAGATGATGTTCACCGACGGCGCCATCCTCTTCGGCATGGCCTACGTCTACCTGCCGCTGATGGTGCTGCCGCTGTACGCGAGTCTCGAGCGCCTCGACTGGCGGCTGCTGGAGGCCGCGCACGATCTCTACGCGACGCGCTGGCAGGCGCTGCGGCGCGTGGTGCTGCCCCTCGTGCGGCCCGGCACCGTCGCGGGCTGCATCCTGGTGTTCATCCCCTCGCTCGGTGCCTACGTCACGCCGCGCGTGCTCGGCGGCGGCAAGAACCTGATGCTCGGCAACTTCATCGAGCTGCAGTTCGGTCCGGGCAGGAACTGGCCGCTAGGCGCGGCGCTCTCGATCACGCTGCTCGCGCTCGTGATGCTGGCGCTGCTGGTGTACGTGCGCAGCGCCTCGCGCGCCGGGACGCGGGCGCATGGCTAGGCCGGCGCTCGGGCGCGGCACCGGCTTCGACGTGCGTCGGCTGCCTGGCGCGACGTGGCTCGCGGCGCTGTGCTTCGCGCTGCTGTACCTGCCGATCGCCGTTCTCGTCGTGTACGCGTTCAACGCCGGCGAATCGATCGCGCATTGGGAGGGCTTCTCGCTGCGCTGGTTCATCGTCGCGTGGGAGGACGAGCGCGTGAAGGATGCCTCGCTGCGTTCCCTGTGGCTCGCGCTCGTGGCCGCCACCATCGCGACCTGCGCCGCGACGCTCGCCGCGCTCGCGACCACGCGCACCGCCCCCTATCCGGGCTCGACCTTCAAGTACGCGCTCATCAACCAGCCGCTCATGGTTCCGGAGATCGTCACGGCGGTGGCGCTCCTGATCGTGTTCTCCCGCATCAAGGTCTGGACGGGCTACACGGGGGCGGGCTATCTGGTGGCGGCGCACGCCGCGTTCTGCGTGCCGTTCGCCTACCTGCCCATCCGCGCGCGGCTCGAGGGCATGGACATCGCGCTGGAGCGCGCGGCCGCGGACCTGTACGCGACCCCGCTGCGCGCGTTCCGACGCGTCACGCTGCCGCTGCTCGCGCCGGGCATCCTCGCGGGCTTCATGCTCGCGTTCGTCATCTCGCTCGACGACGTCGTGATCACCGAGTTCGTGAAGTCCGGCGGCCAGGAGACGCTGCCGACCTGGATGCTCGGCAAGTTGCGCCGCTCCATCACGCCCGAGATCAACGCCATCGCCACGGTGTTCCTCGCGCTCTCGATCGTCGTCGTCACCGCGTTCTTCCTGCTCGGCCGTCGCCGGGCCTGAATCGTCCACCCGACCGGAGTGTCCGCCATGCATCGCTGCACCGTTCCCCTCGCGCTGAGCCTCGCGCTCGGTGCCCCCGTCGCGCACGCCGCCGGCGAGCTGAACCTCTACAACTGGGGCGACTACACGAGCCCGGAGCTCCTGGAGAAGTTCGAGGCGGAGCACGACGTGAAGATCACCGTCACCGACTACGACAGCAACGACACGGCGCTCGCCAAGATCCGCGCGGGCGGGCACGGCTTCGACATGGTCGTGCCGTCGGCGCCCTACATACCCATCTTCGTGCAGGAGGGCCTGCTGCTCGAGGCGCGCCCCGACGAGATGGAGAACTTCGAGCACGTCGCCGAGCGCTGGGTCGACGTGACCTGGGACCCGGGCCGGCACTACAGCGTGCCGTGGCAGTGGGGCCTGATCGGCACGGTCGTCGACACGTCGGTGTACGACGGCGACATCGACACCTCGGCCATCTTTCTCGACACGCCCGACGAGCTCGTCGGCAAGGTCAACGTGGCGCCCGAGATGAGCGACGTGCTGTACGCCACCATCGCCTACATGGGCGGCGAGTGGTGCAGCGACGACCGGGAGATGCTGCGCGGCGTGCGCGACAAGCTGCTGGAAGCCAAGGAGGACTGGATCGCGATGGACTACGGCACCATCGAGAAGTTCGCGAGCCGCGACTACGGCGCGGCGTTCTACTGGAACGGGGCGGCCATGCGCTCGCGCGAGCAGAACCCGGACGTGCGCTTCGGCTACCCGAGGGAGGGCTTTCCGTACTTCATGGACAGCCTCGCGATCCTGTCGGATGCACGGAACGTCGAGAACGCGAAGCTCTTCATGAACTTCGTCATGGCGCCCGAGAACGCCGCCATGCTCTCGAACTTCGCCAAGTACGCGAACGGCATCGATGGCTCGGAGGAGTTCATGGACGAGGCGCTCACCACCGCACCGGAGCTCGTGGTGCCCGAGGAGCTGGCCGACGCGGGCGCGTTCCCGGAGGTCTGCCCGCCCGAGGTGAACCAGCTCTACACGCGCATCTGGACCGACATCAGCAAGTAGACCTCAGCGTGCCGGCTCGCCGCCGTCGAGCGAGCCGAGCGCGCCGTACAGGTCGGGTCGGCGGTCGCGGAACAGCCCCCACGCCGCGCGGAAGCGACGGATCTCGTCGAGATCGAACGTCGCGGTGACCACCTCCTCGGTGTCGGTCGATGCGCGCGCGACGACGCCGCCGGTCGCGTCCGCCAGGAACGAGCCGCCGTAGAAGGTCAGCGGAGTCGCGCCGCCCCCGGCTTCGATTCCGATGCGGTTCGCCGCGGCCACCGGCACGAGGTTCGCGGCGGCGTGGCCGCACATGCAGCGCTCCCAGTGCGGCCGGCTGTCGTGTCCCGGCGCCGTCGGCTCGGAGCCGATGGCGCTCGGGTACAGCAGCAGCTCCGCACCGCGCAGCACCATCGCGCGCGCGCATTCGGGGAACCACTGGTCCCAGCAGATGCCGACACCGATGCGCCCGGCACGCGTGTCCCAGACGCGAAAGCCCGTGTCCCCCGGCGAGAACCAGAACTTCTCCTCGTAGCCGGGTCCGTCCGGGACGTGCGACTTGCGGTAGCGTCCGAGCACGGTGCCGTCGGCATCGATCATGGCGACGGTGTTGAAGAACGCCTGGCCCGCGCGTTCGAAGAAGCTGACGGGCAGCACGACGCCGAGCTCGGCGGCGAGGCGCGAGAAGCGCGCGACGAGCGCGTTGCCCTCGAAGGCTCGGGCGAGCGCGAAGTGCGCGGGGTCCTGCGTGCGGCAGAAGTAGGGCGTGGCGAAGAGCTCCTGCAGCAGCACGACGTTCGCCCCGTCCGCGCAAGCCTCGCGCACGAGCGCTTCGGCGCGTTCGACGTTGTCCGTGATGCTCTCGGCGCACGGCATCTGCGTGACCGCGACGGTGACCTCGCGCGCCTCAACCACCTTCGAAGCCCTCGAGCACGTTCACCGTGTTCACGCCGACGGCCTCGATCGCGTAACCGCCCTCCATCACGAACACCGTGGGCAGTCCGAGGGCGGCGATGCGCGCGCCGCAGTCGGCGAAGTCGTCGGAGGCGAGCTTGAAGAAGCTGATGGGGTCGTCCTGGAACGCGTCGACGCCGAGCGACACGACGAGCGCCGACGCGCGCTCGCGCACGCGCGTCAGCCCTTCGTCCAGCGCGTCGGACCATTCGGCGTAGCCCGTGCCGGGACGCATGGGCAGGTTCAGCGTCGCGCCTTCGCCGGCGTCGATGCCGGTCTCGTCGGCGTAGCCGGAGAAGTAGGGGTACGCGTCCTCCGGGTGGCCGTGCAGGGAGACGAACAGCACGTCGTCGCGGGCGTGGAAGATGTCCTGCGTGCCGTTGCCGTGATGGAAGTCGACGTCGAGAATCGCCACGCGCTCGTGCCCGGCGCGGCGCAGGGCGTCGGCCGCAAGCGCCGCGTTGTTCAGGAAGCAGTAGCCGCCGTACAGGTCGATGGCCGAGTGGTGACCCGGCGGTCGGCACAGCGCGAACGCGCAGGGTGCACCGTCGACGACCGCGCGCGCCGCGGCCTGCGCCGACGCCGCCGACGATAGCGCCGCACGCCACGTGCCGCCGGTGATCGCGGTCTCGGCGGCCAGCGCGTACCAGCCGGCGCGGCCGTCGATGTTGTTCGGCGGGCGCTGGCCGGGCATGCGACGTGCGGGCCAGGCGGACGCGATGAGCTCGCCTGCGTAGCCGTCCGCCTTCCAGGCGTCCCAGGCGGTCTCGAGGAAGTCCAGGTAGCCCGCGTCGTGCACGCGTGACAGGGCATCGGTGTCGCAGGGGCCCGGATCCTCGACGGCGGGGAAGCCGCGTTCGGCGAGGCGGCGCAGCACGTGCTCGATGCGCGAGGGGCGCTCGAAGGGCGTGACGAGCTCGCCGCCGTGCAGCTCGCCCTGCGGGAAATGCAGGCGATGGTCTTCGCTGAAGAAGGTGCGCATGGCGGGGGTGCGGATGGCGGGAGGGAGCGACGTTGGCACAACGGTCGGCAGGCGGGTCGTGATGGAGGTTATACCATCTAGTAACGAAGTGTCGAAAGACGTGTCCGCCAGGTGACGAGGGCGTGCGGAGTCAGTTTCGCTGCTGTCGCTGGCGCCGGGCCGTCGCTATCGACGGCACTCGTTTGAACGTGGCCTTGCTGGAGGAACGCGACGCGGTGCCGGCGCGGCGAAGCGGACGTTAACTACCGGTCTACCCGTGGCTTGATCCGTGATTCGGCTTCGTGCTGGACACGACATTGCGGTTCCGCAGGCTCATCCACCGAGCTCGACCCTTCAGGACCGTTGTGCGGTCGATATGGCAGCGGCACGTGAGCCAGGGGTACAGGGCCAGGGCTTGCCTTGTCATGCTCGGACACCCGCCCGAAGCGAAGCGATGACGTTCGGCGGGACAGCGTCGCCGCACGTCCGGGCTGCGTCGCGGTGTCCACGCCGTGGACCCATTGTCGTCGTCCTGCAAGTCGAGACGCGTCGTCGCGGGCGCTGAATATCGAACCGAGGGGCGCGATGAAGGACGAATTCGGGAGGCATTGCAGAGCTGGTTTTATGTTCAGTCTGGGATTCGCATCCCGGTGTCACCCTGCACTCCCGCGTACCCTCGACTTCGTCGAGGGTACGCGGGAGTGCAGGGCCATGGAAGGACGGAACAATGCAACACCGATGACGCCGGCCGCGCGTCGCGATCAGCTCGCGGAGGCGCTCGGGACGCGCGGTTCGCGCAAGCGCTCGTCACGCCTGCGCGTCGGCAACACGGCAGCTTCAGGAGGGTCGGGTACGGCGACGGTGGCCGTGGCAAGCGCCGGAGCAAGCGCCGGCGCAAACGCCCCTCCCGCCACCGACCGACCGGCGGCGGGCGAGGGACAACCTACTCGCGGCAGGACGGCTAACGACGTGTCCACGGCCGTCGACGATGCGGCGTCGGCGCCCGCGCATCGCGAGCTCGCCCGGCAGGTGCGTGCGCTGTCGGCGCGCGTCGATCTCACCCGTGCCGAGCTCATCGACGCTCTCGTGCGCTTCGACGTCGCCGAGGCGTGGCGCGTCACCGGTGCCCGCAGCTGTACCGACTGGATGGTCGCCGAGCTCGGGTACTCGCGTGCATCCGCCTACCAGCACCTCAAGGTCGGTCGCGAGCTTGCGCGTCTGCCCGTGCTTGCCGAGCTGTTTCGAGCCGGCGAGCTGTCCTGGTCGAAGATCGTGGCGCTCGTGCGCGTTGCCACGCCGGAGGACGAGCGAGCACTCGCCGTGGTCGCGACCGAACACGACGCCGATACGCTCGCTCGCCTGCTGGAAGAGTATCGCTGGGGACGCGAGGCGGAAGCGGACGCGAAGGCTGCCGCCGCCGGCGGACCGGACGCGGCCGCGGCACGTGAGAGGGAGCGGGGTCGCGAACGCGCCGAGCGCCGATACCTACGTGTGGCGCGCGGTGCGGACGGGTCGGGAACGCTGGCGGCAAATCTGCCCGCCGAGCGCATGACGCTGGTGGCCGAGGTCATCGAACGCATCGCGCGCAGGCTCTACGACAAGGCGAAGGGCACGCATCCACCGGGCAACCGCCCGACGCTCGCGCAGTGCCGCGCCGACGCGCTCGAGCTGATGGCGAAGGCGGCATTGACCGGCGAGGCGGACGGCACGCTGCCCGCCGCGGCCGAACCGCTCGTGGTAGCGGTCGTGGACCATGCGGTGCTGGAACCCGCCATCGCCGACGTGGCCGCGGCCGGGCCGGACAGCGATGCGCCGTTGCCGCTGCCGGTGCGCTGCGCGGTGGTCGGTATCCTGGGGTCGAGCATCACGCCGGCCAAGGCGCGGCAGCTTGCCTGCGAAGGTTCGCTGATGACGGTGCTGCTGAAGGGCGGCGAGCCCGTGGCCATGGGGCGCAAGGTGCGGCTGCACACGAAGGCGCAGCGTCGGGCGGCGGCCGTGCGCGACGGGCACCGGTGCAGCTTCCCGGGCTGCAACGAGACGCACGGCCTGCAACCGCATCACGTGTGGCGGTGGGGGAAGGGCGGGTCGACGGACGTGGCGTCGGCCGCGATGCTGTGCGAGGTGCACCACGCGCGCGTGCACGATGAGGAATGGACGGTGACGCCGGCCTTGCCCGGGACCGAGCGTCCGGCCGTGGCGAGCACATTGCTGGAAGGCGCGGACGAGCGCACTCGCCGGATCGTCGCTGCGCTGGACGCGCGCCGGCCGCGGTTCGGGTTCGTACCGCCGGATCGTGCCGCGCCGGACATTGCGGCCGGCAGTGGCCGCGTGCTCTCCGATGCGCTCCCGACTCCTGAACCCGACCGGTGCCGCGAATCTGCCGGCCGCTACGTCATCAAGCGAGCTCGGTCCAGTCGTCCACGGCGTGGACTGCTATCCGGCCGTGGTCCGATCCCGGGAATTCGTCGCGGTATCCTGCAGTCATGAGCTTCGGACAGAAACGGACGACGGTCCACCTCGACGCGAAGCCTCGTGGCGGACATGAAGCGCGGCGGGCAGCTATGAGCCGAGCCCGACCGCCTCCTCCGCCAGCCGCGTGATGCCGGCCCAGTCCCCCGCCTGCACCATCGCCTTCGGCGCGAGCCAGCTACCACCCACGCACAGCACGTTCGGCAGTGCCAGGTACTCGCGCGCGTTCGAAGCGGACACGCCGCCCGTGGGGCAGAACACCGCGTCCACGAAGGGTCCGCCGAGGGCCTTCAGCATGGTCGGGCCGCCGGCCGGGCCCGCGGGGAAGAACTTGAGCGCTGCGTAGCCGCCGTCGCGCGCGCGCATGATGTCCGCGGAGGTCGCTATGCCGGGCAGCAGCGGCAGGTTCAGCTCGCGCGCGCGCTTGCCCAGGGCGTCGGTGTAACCCGGGCTGACCGCGAAGGTGGCGCCGGCGTCCTGCGCGCGCGCGAGGTCGTCACCGTCGAGCGCGGTGCCGACGCCGACGATGGCGCCGTCGACGTCCGTCATGGCACGGATGGCGTCGAGCGCCTGAGGGGTGCGCAGCGTGACCTCCAGCACGCGGATGCCGCCCGCCACCAGCGCCTCGGCGAGCGGCCGCGCGTGGCCGACGTCGTCGACGACGATGACGGGAATGACGGGCCCGGTGCGCATCAGCGCGGGCACGTCGGCGAAGGCGCTCACGCCGCGTTTCCGCCTTGGTGGCCGCGACCGGCGTCGGCGGTCTCGGCCGCTTCCACGGCGGCCTTCGCCTCGGTGCGCGCGACCGCCGGCGGTGCGGCGTCGCCGCCGAAGCCCGATCCCGAGCCGTCGCCCCGGCCGTGGACATCCGCCCCGCCCGGCGGCGGGCCCTCGGCGCCGTCGAACTCGACGGCCTCGGAGTCCGACGGCTCGGCCGCGATGCCGTTGTCCGCGTAGGCGCTGATGGCGCCGGTCTCGGCCGTGCTGACGTGCGCGCGGAAGGCGCCGAAGAGCTCGCGGCCGGTGCCGTGCTCGTTGCCGGACAGGTCGGGCACTTCCACCTCGCGCGCGTCCCATTCGGCGGCGTCGACGAGCGCCTCGAATTCGCCGGTTTCCGTGTTCACGCGGATCACGTCGCCGTCGCGCACGCGCGCGAGCGGACCGCCGAGCAGGCACTCGGGCGAGACGTGGATGGCGGCCGGCACCTTGCCGGACGCGCCGGACATGCGACCGTCGGTCACGAGCGCGACCCTGAAGCCGCGGTCCAGCAGCACGCCGAGCGGCGGCGTGAGCTTGTGCAGCTCGGGCATGCCGTTCGCGCGCGGGCCCTGCCACTTCACGACGGCCACGAAGTCCTTCTCGAGCTCGCCGGCCTCGAAGGCCTGCACCAGCTCCTTCTGCGAGTGGAACACGACCGCGGGCGCCTCGATGACGCGGTTGTCCGGCTTCACGGCGGCGATCTTCGCCACCGCGCGACCGAGGTTGCCCTCCAGCAGGCGCAGGCCGCCGTCCTTCATGAAGGGCTCGGCGACGGAGGCGACGATCGTGGTGTCGAGCGATCGCTCGGGACCCGGGCGCCAGCCGAGCTTGCGCCCGTCCGCGCCGTTGGCGCCGGACGCGGCGCCGGCGGCTCCGCCGGACTCGTCGATCCAGGGCTCCTCGGTGTAGCGGCGCAGGCCCGCGCCCGCCACCGTGCGCACGCCCTCGTGCACGAGGTTCGCGTCCAGGAGCTCGCGGATGACGAGCGCCATGCCGCCCGCGGCGTGGAACTGGTTGACGTCGGCGCTGCCGGCCGGGTAGACGTGGGTCAGCAGCGGCACGGCGCGCCCGAGCGCGTCGAAGTCGTTCCAGTCGATGGTGATGCCGGCGGCACGGGCCATGGCGACGAGGTGCAGCGTGTGGTTGGTCGAGCCGCCGGTGGCGAGCAGGCCGCAGATCCCGTTGACGATGGCGCGCTCGTCGATGACGTGCCCGACCGGCGTGTACTCGTCGCCGCGCGCGGTGAGCTCCAGCGCGCGCACGGCGGCGGCGTCGGTGAGCCGTTCGCGCAGCTCGGTGCCGGGGTTCACGAAGGCGGCGCCCGGCAGGTGCAGGCCCATGATCTCCATCAGCATCTGGTTGCTGTTGGCCGTGCCGTAGAACGTGCAGGTGCCGGGCCCGTGGTAGGAGGCGGCCTCGGAGGCCAGCAGCTCCGCCCGGTCCGCCTTGCCCTCCGCGTAGCGCTGACGCGTGCGCGCCTTGTCCTTGTTGGGGATGCCCGAGGTCATGGGGCCCGCGGGGATGAAGACCGCCGGCAGGTGCCCGAAGGCGAGCGCGCCCATCAGCAGTCCCGGCACGATCTTGTCGCAGATGCCCAGATAGACCGAGGCGTCGAAGACGTCGTGCGACAAAGCGATGGCGGTGGACATGGCGATGACGTCGCGACTGAACAGCGACAGCTCCATGCCCGCGAGCCCCTGCGTGACGCCGTCGCACATGGCCGGCGTGCCGCCCGCCATCTGGGCCGTGGCGCCGACCGTGCGGGCCACCTCGCGCAGGCGCGCCGGATAGGGCTCGTAGGGCTGGTGCGCCGACAGCATGTCGTTGTAGGACGACACGATGGCGAGGTTCGGCGCGCGCTCGGCGTACAGCACGAGCTTGTCGTTGGCCGGGGCGGCGGCGGCGGCGTGGGCCAGGTTGGTGCACGACACCCCCGCCCGGTGGGGACGCTGGGCGGCGGCCGCGGCCACGCGCCGGAGGTACCGCTTCCGGCCCTCGCGGCTGCGCCGCACGATGCGGCGCGTCACGTCGGCGACCGGGCCGACGACGGCGTCGTAGTCGATTTCGACGACGCTCGGGTCGCCGCGCGGAGGGGTCTGCTCGCTCATGGGCCGGATTCTCTCACAGCGGCTGCAAACGCCAGTCATCGGGCTCCGCCCCGATCGGGCCCGCGTGTAGCATTCGCCTCATGACGCTGATATCCAACGCCCCGCTGGAGCCCTTCGACATCGTGCTGTTCGGCGCGACGGGGGACCTCGCGCTGCGCTCGCTCTACCCCGCGCTGTACTACCGCCACAGCGAGGGCCAGCTGCCGGACGACGGCCGCATCATCGGGGCGGCGCGCAGCGACTACTCGGACGCCGACTTCCGGGCGATGCTGTCCGAATCGGTGCGCGAGCACATCCCGGACGACCAGTTCGACCCCGCCACGTGGGACACCTTCCTGGAGCGCGTGCACTACCTGGCGGTCGACGTCACCACGCCGGCGGGCTACGACGGGCTCGGCGAGGCGCTGCGCGGGCGCGAGGACCGGGTGCGGCTGTTCTACCTGTCGGTCGCGCCGTCGCTGTTCGTGGCCATCACCCAGGGCGTGCACGCCGCCGGGCTCATCACGCCGAAGAGCCGCGTGGCGCTGGAGAAGCCGCTCGGGCGCGACCGCGAGAGTGCCGAGGCCATCAACGACCGCCTGGCCGAGGTGTTCGACGAGCGCCAGATCTTCCGCATCGATCACTACCTGGGCAAGGAGACGGTGCAGAACCTCCTGGCACTGCGCTTCGGCAACACCTTCTTCGAGCCGCTGTGGAGAAGCGAGTGCATCTCGGATGTGCAGATCACCATCGCCGAGGAGATCGGCGTGGGCTCGCGCGGGGCGTTCTACGACCAGACCGGGGCGCTGCGGGACATGGTGCAGAACCACCTGCTGCAGCTGCTCGTCATCATCGCCATGGAGCCGCCCGTCAGCATCGAGTCCGACGCGGTCCGCGACGAGAAGATCAAGGTGCTGCGCGCGCTCGCCCCGCTGCAGGGCAGCGACGCCATCGAGAACACGGTGCGCGGACAGTACAAGGCCGGCACCTCGGCCAAGGGGCACATGCCGGGCTACCTGGAGGCCGAGGACGTGCCGACCGACTCGCACACCGAGACCTTCGTGGCCATACGCGCGGCGATCAACTCCTGGCGCTGGGCCGGGGTGCCGTTCTACCTGCGCACGGGCAAGCGGCTGGAGCGAAAGCTCACCGAGATCATCGTGAACTTCCGCCACGTGCCGCACGAGATCTTCCCGTCGGCCGACGGCTTCTCCACGCCGAACCAGCTCGTCATCCGGCTGCAGCCCGAGGAGAGCGTCACCATGCGCATCTACATCAAGGCGGCCGGGGACGACATCGAGCTGCAACCCGTGACGCTGAACCTGGACTTCAACGACGTGTTCCGGAAGCGCCGCATGATCGCCTACGAGCGACTGCTGCTCGACATGATCCGCGGCAACCAGACGCTCTTCATGCGCCGCGACGAGGTGGCCGCCGCCTGGGCCTGGATCGACCCCATCCGCCAGGCCTGGGAGCGCAGCCAGACGCCGCCGCGTCGCTACACCGCCGGCACCTGGGGGCCGTCGGACTCCACCGTGCTGCCGAGCCGCGACGGCAACCGCTGGTTCGAGGACTGACCATGAGCGATACCCTGGCCGGACTGCCGCTGCATTCCGAAGCGTCCGCCGACGCCCTCGCCGACGCGCTCGCGGCGCGCGTGGCCGACGCCCTGCGCCACGCGCTCGCCGAGCGCGGCGCGGCCTCGCTCGTGGTCTCGGGTGGCTCGACGCCCGCGCCGATGTTCGACGCGCTGGCGCGCGAACCGCTCGACTGGTCGCGAGTCGGCGTGACGCTCGCGGACGAGCGCGCCGTGCCCGTCCAGCACGCCGACAGCAACGAGCGCATGGTGCGCGAGCGGCTGCTCGTCGGTCCGGCCGCGGCCGCGCGCTTCACGTCGCTGTACCGACCCGACGGGGACCTGCAGCGCGTCGGCGTTGCGCTGCAGGGCCTTGCGCGGCCGTTCGACGTGGTGCTGCTGGGCATGGGGACCGATGCGCACACCGCCTCGTTGTTTTCCGATGCGCCCGAGCTCGAGCTCGGCATGACGACGGAAGGCCCCCTCGCCGCGATGCACCCCCCCTCCCAGCCGCTGGATCGCATCAGCCTCGTGCGCGCGGCGCTGCTGGACTGCCGTCACTGCTGGCTGCACGTCACGGGCGCGGCCAAGCGCGACGTGCTGGTGGCCGCGATGGAGCAGTGGCGCGTGCGCGGCGACGGACCGGAGGTGCCGCCGGTCGGCGCGCGTGCTGGGCGCCGCGTCGGCGCGCGACGACGTCGACGTCGGCGTGTTCTGGGCGGCCTGATGCGGCACGCGTCGCGGCGTCGCGGCGACGGCGACCGGGCGATGGGCCGATGCTAGGCAAGATCGCGTCGGCGCGCTCCGGCCTGCGCCGCTCCGAGATCAAGGTCGCCGACACGGTGCTGGCCGATCCGGACGCGGCCGTGCACGCCACGCTGCAGACCCTCGCCGAGCGCAGCGACGTGTCCGAGCCGACGGTGATCCGCTTCTGCCGCGCGCTGGACTGCACCGGCTTCCAGCAGTTCAAGCTGCGCCTCGCGCAGGCGCTCGCCACGCGCGAGACCTACTTCTACCAGGACGTCACGGCCGAGGACACCAGCGCGCAGCTCGCGACCAAGCTGATCGACGGCGCGATCGCCTCGCTCATGCACGTGCGCAACGAGCTGGCGGCCGAGGCGCTCGACGCGGCCATCGCGCTGTACGGCGCCGCGGACCGGGTGGAGCTCTACGGCTCGGGCGGCTCGGCCGTGGTGGCCGAGGACGCGCAGCTGAAGTTCTTCCGCCTCGGCAAGCCCGCCATCGCGTACTCGGACCCGCACATCCAGCACGCGGCCGCGGCGCTGCTGGACGAACGGGCGCTGGTGATCGCGATCTCGCACTCGGGGCGCTCGGTCGACATCCTGCGCACCGTCGACATCGCGCGCGAGACCGGTGCGCGCGTGATCGCGGTCACCGCCACGCGCTCGCCGCTCGCCGAGCGCGCCGACGTCACGCTGAGCGTCGACATCGCCGAGGACAGCGACGTGTTCTCGCCCGTGAAGTCGCGCATCGGCCAGACGGTGGTGCTGGACATCCTCGCCGTCGGCGTGGCCGTGCGCGGCGGCGCGGGCATGCTCGAGCGGCTGTCCCGCGCTCGCCGCGCGATCGACTTCCGCTTCGTGGGCTGACGCCCGCGATCCTCCGCATCGCGTCTCGCGGAGCAGGACCGGTCGGCTACGGGTCGCTCGATGCCGTCGGCCCGTAGCCCGACACGGTGACGGGGTCCACCAGCGAGCGCGCCCTCGCGTAGACGGTGTCGGCCTCGATCCTGAAGACCGCGCCGCCGGCGGCGCCGACGTCCACGCCCAGCGGGTCCGAGAACTCGCTGTCGGTGCTGATCTGGATCTCGTAGCCGGCCGCCTCGGGATCGGGCTCGTCGACCTGCACGAGGAACTCGCTCGCCTCCGGCGTGATGGTCACCTCGGGCAACGCCAGCGCCGTGTCCACGCGCGCCAGGGTCACGCGCGTGCTCGAGACGTAGCCCTTCAGCCCGGCATCGTCCACGCCGCGCAGGTTCAGGTAGTAGTCGCCCGGGTCCAGCGCGACGGCGGCCGCGACGTCGAGGACGTTGGCGGGGGACGCGTCCGCGGCCTCGGCGGCAATGATCAGATCCTGCACCGTCTCGAGCCCCGCGGCGTCGAGCGAGAGCGTCGCCGCCCAGGCGTCGGCCTCCTCCGGCCCGAACCAGCGGACCGTGTCGCCATCGACGACGCGGGTGGGGACGTTGCTGAAGACCGGGCCCGGCAGCAACGCGCGCGGCTGCCCCGGCGGCTCGCCTTCGCGCGTGATCGAGCCGAAACCCTGCTGCACGGGCAGCTCGACGCCCAGGGCTGCCACGGCGACGGTGCCCTCGGTCACGCCGACCAGCAGCTCGGCGTCGTCGGTGACGAGATCGAACTCGGTACCCCGCACGGCGGCCGAGGCGAACGGCGTCGTCACGCGGAACTCGGCGGGCTGGCCGTCACGCACCTCGACCTCGCTGCGCACCTCGCCGCGTTCGGCACCGATCTCGACGATGCAACTGTCGTCGTCCTCGAGGCAGTTCAACCGCTCGAGCACCACGAGGCTCAGCGGCTGCAGGTTCATGACCGAGCCCGACGAGAACTCCAGGCTGAGGAACCCGTCGGCGCCGGTCTCGAGCACGGCGCCCGCGGCGACGGGGGTGTCGGGGTCGAGCGCCGCGCCGTCGAGCGTCACGTCGCCCTTGACGAACACCACCGTGGCCACCTCGCCGCGCGCGGGCACGTGCAGCGGAATGCGCACCAGACGGCCCGCCAGCAGCGGCGCGCCGTCGGTGCTCTGGTTGTACTCGGCGAGCTGCGGCGCGAAGCCGGCGCGCCCGAGCTCGCGGCGCGCGATCGCGCGGAAGGTGTCGCCCTCGACGACCGTGACGTCGCGCGACACGATCGTGCCTTCGGGCGCCTGTTCGAGCGCGCCGGCAGCTCGATGCCGCAGGGTCCTGCGCGGCGACGGGCGCGACGCACGCGAGCGCGACGACCGATGCCGACGGCGCGGAGCCGGGCGCGGACCTGCGCGCGGCATGCCGGGCGCGCGCCGGGGCGCGGGTCGGGCGACGATCGGCCTCATGCCCGCCTCTCAGGCCGGCCGCGACGACGCGCTCGCGGCGGCGTAGAGCGCCGCCGAGCCGCCCGGCGGCAGCGCCTTCAGGCGCGTGAGCCGCAGCAGGTTCGTGGTGCCGGCCCGGCCGAAGGGCATGCCGGCCGTGATGGCGACGATCTGACCCATCTCGCCGAAGCCTTCCGCAAGGGTGCAGTAGATGGCGTTGTCCACCATCTCGTCGATGCTGTGCAGCGTCTCCGAGAGGATGGCGTGCACCCCCCACACGAGCGCGAGGCGGCGCGCGGTGCCCACGTGAGGCGTGCAGCCGATGGTCGGCGCTTCGGGTCGTTCGCGCGCGGTGCGAAAGCTCGAGAAGCCGGACTCGGTGTAGGTGAACGTCGCGGCGAGCGGCATGATGGCCGCGACGTGGCCGAGCGACGACACGATCGCGTCGGACGCGGTGTCGCCCGGCGTCGGTGCGGTCGCCTTCAGCGTCTCGCGGTAGTAGGGGTCGCGCTCGACCTCCACCAGGATGCGGTCCATGGCGGTGGCCGCCTCGACGGGAAAGCTGCCGGCCGCGGTCTCGGCCGACAGCATGACCGCGTCCGCGCCGTCGTAGGCGGCCGTGGCCACGTCCGAGGACTCCGCGCGCGTGGGCACGGGGGAATGGATCATGGACTCGAGCATCTGCGTGGCGACCACGACGGGCACGCCCGCCTGGCGCGCCGAGCGCACGATGCGCTTCTGCACGACGGGCACCTTCTCCTGCGGCATCTCCACGCCGAGATCCCCGCGCGCGACCATGACGCCGTCGGAGAGGTTCACGATGGCGTCCAGATGGTCGATGGCGGAGGGCTTCTCCAGCTTCGCCATGATGGCCGCGCGCGTGCCGACGATCTCGCGCAGCTCCACCATGTCCTCGGGGCGCTGGACGAAGCTGATGGCCACCCAGTCGACGCCGAGGTCGAGCGCGTAGTCGAGGTCGCGTCGGTCCTTCGGGGTGAGCGGCGAGATGGGCAGCACCAGATCGGGCACGTTCACGCCCTTGTTGCTGGTGAGCTCGCCGCCGACCATGATCTCGGTGACGGCGCGCGAGCCGTCGTGCTCGAGCACCCGCAAGCGCAGCTTGCCGTCGTTGATCAGCAACTGCGCGCCGTCGGCCAGCGCGGCGAAGATCTCGGGGTGCATGAGCGGGGCGCGCGTGGCGTCGCCCGGGGTGTCGTCCATGTCGAGCGTGAAGCGCTCGCCGGGCACGAGCAGCACGGGCTCGCCCGAGGCGGTCCGCGGTACCGAGCCGACGCGCAGCTTCGGCCCCTGCAGGTCCGCCAGGATGCCGATGGGGCGTCCGACCTGCCGCTCCACCTCGCGGATGAAGCCGTGCGTGCGGGCATGGTCCTCGTGGCTGCCGTGGCTGAAGTTCAGCCGGAAGACGTCGATGCCGGCGTCGAACAGCCGACGGATCGTCTCCAGGTCGTTGCTCGAGGGGCCGAGCGTGGCGAGGATCTTCGCGTTACGGCGACGACGCATGCTGGAGGGGTCCTGGCGCGGTGACGGCTCGGGCCGCGCGAGTCTACACCGGCGCTGCGCTATCCTCGGCCGTCGTCCGTAAAGACGGGCGACGGCGTCCGGTGCCACGGGCGCGACCCATCCACCTTGCAGCGGAGCGCTTCGTGCAGACGGCCATCGTGCCAGAGCTCGCCGCCGACCCCCGGGTCGTCGAGATCGAGAGCATTCTCAGAAAGTGCGTGCACTGCGGCATGTGCCTCGCCACGTGCCCGACGTACAAGCTGCTCGGGGACGAGCTCGACAGCCCGCGCGGGCGCATCTACCAGGTCAAGCAGGTCGTCGAGGGCCACGCGCCGACGCAGGACACGCGGCGCCACCTCGACCGCTGCCTGACGTGCCGCAACTGCGAGACGACGTGCCCGTCCGGCGTGGACTACGGCCACCTGGTCGATCACGGGCGCGACCTCGTCGAGGCCATGCTGGACGAGGCCGGGCTGCGCCGGCCGCTGACCGAGCGGCTCACGCGCGCCGCGTTGCTGCGCGTGCTGCCGTACCCGCGGCGTTTCGGCCCGCTCATGCGTCTGGGGCAGTCGGTGCGCGGGGTGCTGCCGGCGTCGCTGAAGGCGAGCGTGCCGGCACGCACGAGCGTGCCGGAGCGCCCGCCGGTGCGCCACGAGTCCCGCCTGCTCGTGCTCGAGGGCTGCGCGCAGCCCTCGATGACGCCCGCCACCAACGCCGCCGCCGCCCGCGTGCTGGATGCCTGCGGGGTGTCCCTCGTGCACGCCACCACCAGTGCCGACGGCGCCCCGTCCGGGACCGATGTCGAGGGCGCGCCGCGCGCGCGCGGCCGGGTGGGCTGCTGCGGCGCGGTGCCCTACCACCTGAACGATCACGCGCGCGCCCTCGACATGATGCGCACCAACATCGACGCCTGGTGGCCCGAGATCGAGTCGGGCGTCACCGGCATCCTCGTCACCGCGAGCGGATGCGGCGTCATGGTCAAGGACTACGGCCACGCGCTCGCGAACGATGCGGCCTATGCCGCGCGCGCGAAGCGCGTGTCCGAGCTCTGCCTCGATACCGTCGAGGCCGTGCGCGTGGCGCTCGACGCGCTCGACGAGGCCACGCTCGGGCGCGTGCGCACCCACGCCGCGGCCGTCGGCCCCGTCGCCTTCCACCCGCCGTGCACGCTGCAGCACGGGCAGCGCCTGGCGGGCGTCACCGAAGGGCTGCTGCGCAGGCTCGGCTTCACGCTGACGAAGGTGCCCGACTCCCACCTGTGCTGCGGCTCCGCGGGCACCTACTCGATCTTCCAGCCCGAGCTCTCGCACCGGTTGCGCGCGAACAAGGCGGCCGCGCTCGAGTCGGGCTCGCCCGCGCTCGTGGCCACGGCCAACATCGGCTGCCAGCTGCACATCGGGCAGGGCACGAGCCTGCCCGTCGTGCACTGGATCGAGCTGCTCGATCGTGCCCTGACCTCCTCCGCGAACGCCTGAATGAACGCCACTCCCTCCAGCGATGCCCCCGTGGACGCCCCGCGACGCAGCTTCCATCACATCGACGTCGGCACCCGCACCGTGCGCACCGAATCGCTCTCGGGCGAGGCGCTCGTGCGGGCGGGGCGCCACCTGATCGCCACCACGCTGCTGGCCGAAGGCGTGGCGACGCTGGATCCGCTCGCGCCCGAGGCGCCGCTGATGTTCTCGGCCGGCCCGCTCGCGGGCACCAACTTCTCGAACGCGAACCGCGTGAGCGTCGGCTGCAAGAGCCCGCTCACCGGCGGCATCAAGGAATCGAACGGCGGCGGCACGTTCGCGTTCGCGCTCGGGCAGTTGCAGGTCGCCGGCATCACGCTGCGCGGCGCCGCCGACGACTGGACCCTGATCCACCTGAAGAAGGGCGGGGACATCGAGTTCCACCCGGCCGGGGAGTACCTCGGGCTCGGCAACTTCGAGTGCGCCGCGCGCCTGCACGAGCGCTTCGGCAACAAGGTGTCGCTCGCGCTCTGCGGGCCCGTCGGCGAACGAACCGGGCTGCTGTCCGGCATCTCGTTCAGCGACACGGACCTGCGCCCCACGCGGCTCGCCGCGCGCGGCGGCGTGGGCGCGGTGATGGGCGCCAAGCGCATCAAGGCCATCGTCGCGGACCTGGACCGCATGCCGCCGCTCGCGGACCGGAAGGGCGTGATGGGCGCGGTCAAGCAGTACCGCAGGATGCTCGACGCCGAGCCCGCCATCCAGGCGTTCCAGTCGACCGGCACCGCCATGGTGGCCGACTACACCAACCAGGTCGGCGGCATCCCGGTACGCAACTTCTCCGGCGGCCGCGCGGTGGACACGAACGAGGCGCCGTTCAAGCTCGGCGGCGATTTCCTGCGCGAACAGAACATCGCGCGCGGCGGCATCCAGACGCACGCCTGCATGCCCGGCTGCATCATCCAGTGCAGCAACGTCTACGCCGACGCGGACGGCAAGGAGGTGGTCTCGCCGGTCGAGTACGAGACCATCGGACTGCTGGGCACCAACTGCGGCGTGAACGACCCGGACGAGCTCGCGTGGCTGAACCGCGAGGCGAACGACCTGGGCGTCGACACCATCGAGCTCGGTGCCACGCTCGGCGTGCTGATGGAGGCCGGCCGCGGCGAATTCGGCGACGCGAGGTGGATGCACGAGATGATCGACGAGCTGCGCGCGGGCAGCGAGACGGGGCTGCTGATCGCGAGCGGCACCGCGCGTGCCGGGCAGGCCCTCGGCGTCGCGCGCGTGCCCGTGATCAAGCGCCAGGCCATCAGCGCCTACGACCCGCGCGTCATCGAGGTCACGGGCCTGACCATGATGCTCACCGCGCAGGGCGCGGACCACACCGCCGGCAACCTGCCGAGCTACGACTCCAAGGACAAGGGCGTGGACGAGCTCGTGGCGGCCAGCATGGAGATCCAGGTGCTGTGCGCCGCGGCCGACTCGCTGGGGCTGTGCGTGTTCGGCCGCTCGGTCACGAACGTGCAGCTCGACTTCGTCGCGCAGGCGTTCAACGACGCGCACGGCACGCACCTGGACGCCTCGCTCTTCCACGCCATCGGCCGCGAGACGCTCGTCGCCGAGAACGCGTTCAACGCGGCCGCGGGCTTCGGCGAGGCCGACGACGAGCTGCCCGCGTTCTTCCGCGACGAGCCGCTGCCGCCGACGATGCGCACCTCGCGCTTCGGCGCCGCCGAGGCACGGGCGGCGGCGACCGCCTGGCTGGCCGCGTCGCCGGCCTGAGCGGCGGCCTGAACGACGGCCTGAGCGACGGCCTGAGCGACGGCCTGAGCGGCGGCCTGAGGCGCGAACGGTCCGGCGAACGCCGGCGCCGGCCGGAGCGGCCGGGGGCCACTCGGGCACGCGCTTCGGGGTTCGCTCAGCTCCCGCCGAGCTCCCCCAGCGTGTCGGCCACCACGGCCCCGCGCTCGCCGAGCGGGCGCGGGCCCGCGACGGTGGTGTCGCGCGCCGTCTGGTGCTCCATCTCGGCGTTCAGCAGCGCGCCCAGCACGATCGAGTAGGCGGTCAGGAAGAACCACAGCAGCAGCACGATGATGGCGCCGAGCGTGCCGTAGGTCTCGTTGTAGCTGCCGAAGTTCTGCACGTAGTACGAGAACGCGAGCGAGCCCGCGACCCACAGCAGGGTCGCCACGACCGAGCCGACGGTGAGCCAGCGCACGCGCGCGCGCGTGCGCGGCGGGCCGACGCGGTACAGCACGCCGATCGAGAAGGTCACGATCAGCACGAAGACGAGCCAGCTCGCCGCCTTCGTGAGCCCGGCCGTGAGCCCCGACAGCTCGGGCAGGAACGCGATGACGGTGGGCAGCACGACGAGCAGCGCGATGGTCGTGATGATCAGCACGATCGCGCCGAGCGTGAGCGCGAACGTGAGCCCGTTCAGGTGCAGGAACGAGCGCGTCTCGCGCTCGCGGTAGGCCACCGTGACGGCGCGCACGAGCGCATCGACGCCGCGGCGCGCGCTGAACACGGCGAACAGGATGCCGGTGAGCAGGCCGATGCCGAGGCTCTGCTGCTCGCGCGAGGCGAGCGAGACGAGCTGGTCGTTGATGATGCGCGCCACGTCCGGCGGCAGGATGTCCGAGACGTTCGCGAACTGGGCCTGGATGTCGGCCGGGTCCGACACGAAGGCGTAGGTGGTCACGAGCGCGGCGAGCGCCGGGAAGATGGCGAGCATGGCGTAGAACGCGGCGCCCGCCGCCAGCACGCCGAAGCTTTCCTGGCCGGTGCGCACGAACACCCGGCGCGCGATGTCCCACCAGCCGCGCCAGGGGATCTCGCGCGGGTCGCGCGCGCCGCGCCCGCGACCTTGCGCCAGCGCCGCCTCGTCGGCGGTGGCCAGCGTCTCCGACGAGGTGGCCGACAGCGGCGGCGCGCCGACGGCGGGACGGACCGGGGAGCTGCTCATTTCGACGGACTCCGTTGCAGGGCGTTCGCCGCCGACTCCGGGGCGGGCGCATCGGTTCCCTTGAACACGAGGGTGCGGTGCGGGAACGGTATCTCGATGCCGGCGGCGTCGAGCGCGGCCTTCACGGCGATGACCACCTCGGCGCGCGAGGCGCGCACCGCGACCGGCGTCGAGCCCGTCCACCAGCTCACCTCGATGTCGATGCCGCTCTCGGCCCAGGCGTTCGGAAAGATCTCGACGGGGTGATCGTCCCTGACCGAGTCGCAGGCGCGCACGGTGCGCTCGACGGTGCGCACCGCCTCGGCGAGGTCCTCGTCGTAGGCGATGCCGAGCGTCACGGTCACGCGGCGCTCGGGCCGCGACGTGAGCACCGTGACAGGATTCTTGAACAGGAACGAGTTCGGCACCACGACGAGCTCCCCGGACATCCTGCGGATGTAGCTCATGCGCACCAGCACGCGCTCGACCTTGCCCACGAGTCCCTCGCACTCGATGAAGTCCCCGCGCTCGAACGGAAAGCGCCAGAGGATCAGGATGCCCGCGAAGAAGTTCTCGAAGATGTCCTTGAACGCGAGCCCGACGGCGATGGAGACGAGCCCCAGGCCGCCGAGCGCCCGCGACGGCGTCAGGCCCGGAAACAGCACGATGGCCGCGAGCAGCAGCCCGAGCACCCACACGAGCAGGTACACGAGCCGCTGCAGGAGCTCCTTCAGCGACTCGCGCTTCTGCCAGCGCCCGAGCAGGCGCGTGCCCGAGCGATCGACGAGCGTGGCGATGCCCCAGGTCAGCAGCAGCACCAGCGCCGCCGCCAGTATGAGCGGCACCTGGCCGAGGAAATCCGTCCAGATGTCGGCGACCGTGGACAGGGTCACCGCGGTCGGGTCGACGGCCAGCAGCTCGTCGGCGGCGTCGGTCGGGGTGGCGGGAGCGTCGTCGGGCAAGGGCGGACCGGGGGAGGGGCGGAGGAGGCCCCGCACCATAGAGCAGGGGCGCCGCGGGCAGGCGGGACGCCCGTTGGCCTTCCGCGTCAGGTAGATTGTACAACCCCGGAGCGAGCGTCGAGGCGCCGTGCGGTTCGAGCGAGACGAGATCAACGATGGCCATACCCCCCGCTGAGCGACCGGATCCGGCGTCCGGCCAAGCCGCTTCCAAGGCCGCCAACTTCGCGCTGGTGCTGGAGGACGACGTGACCCTCGCCAACGCGCTGGCGCGCGTGGTCAAGTCGCTCGGCTACGACGTGGCGATCGCCGGCACCATCGCGCGCGCGCGCCGCCAGATCGACGAGCGCGAGCCCTCGATCATGCTGGTCGACGTGAACCTGCCCGACGGCGACGGTCTCGAGTTCATGGCCGAGCTGCAGGAGACGGTGCGCCCGAACTTCGTGGTCGTGACCGGCGACTCCTCGCAGCAGGTGGCGGTCAAGTGCATCCGCGCGAAGGCCTTCGACATGCTGCCCAAGCCCATCCGGCTCGAGGATCTCAAGCGCGCCGTCGGCCGCGCCATCGACGCGCGCGAGCAGGCCGAGGTCGATCGCGACAGCGCGAACGCGGACTCCATCCCGCGCGTCGACACCTCCACCATCGGCATCGGCACCTCGTCCGCCAGCGAGGACCTGCGCACCATGATCCGGCAGGCCGCGAACATGCAGAAGTGCCTCGTCGTCATCGAGGGCGAGACGGGCACCGAGAAGAACGCCGTGGCCGAGGCCATCCACGTCCGCAGCAAGCGGCTCGGGCGGCTCATCACCGTCAACTGCGCCGGCGAGAAGGATCCGAGCGCCCACAGCCGCTTCTTCGGCGTGGAGGACCCCTCGACCGGCGAGGCCAAGCACCAGGGCTACCTGGAGCAGGCGGGCGCCGGCACGCTCGTGCTCGACGACGTGACGGAGCTCTCGCGCGACCTGCAGGCGCGACTGCTCGCGTTCATGGACAACGGCCAGTTCATCCGCATGGGCGGCGTGCAGCCCATGCGCGCCAAGGTCGGCGTCGTCGGCATCGCGCGCTCCCCCATCAAGGAGGCGCTCGAGGCCAACCTCCTGCGCGAGGACTTCTACTACCGCCTGGCGCAGTTCTCGGTGCGCGTGCCGCGGCTGAACCAGCGCAGCGACGACAAGCTCGCCATCGCCGAGCACCTGCTGCGCGAGATCAACGAGCGCAACGGCA
The DNA here is from genome assembly GCA_963833195.1 of uncultured Gammaproteobacteria bacterium. Taxonomy (GTDB): domain Bacteria; phylum Pseudomonadota; class Gammaproteobacteria; order Granulosicoccales; family Granulosicoccaceae; genus Granulosicoccus. The sequence continues at coordinate 215,806 of CAWHXF010000027.1, forward strand.
CGCACAAGGTGCTGTCGGACCAGGCGCGTCAGGCCATCGCCGACTACGCGTGGCCCGGCAACGTGCGCGAGCTCAAGAACGCGCTGCACCGCGCCTGCATCGAGTCCGACGCCTCGCAGCGCATCGACCTGAAGGGGCTCGAGGAGAACGCCGCGGCCGACAGCCAGAACCAGCAGATCGGCGAGTTCATCGGCAAGACCTTCTGGCAGATCGAGAAGGAGCTGCTGTACGCCACGCTCGATCACCACAACGGCGACAAGGAAAAGACGGCCAAGATGCTCGGCATCAGCCTGAAGACCTTGTACAACCGGCTGCACGCCTACAGCTGAGTGGAGTTGCCGGGTTCAGCCCCTATACTGTGGGCATGACCAGTCGCCCGGCGTCCGCCCCTTCCGCCCGCAAGGCCCCGGCCGCCGCCGCGCCCGCGCCGGGCGCTCCCGAGGTGCGCGCGCTGCCCGTGCAGCTGCGCGGCAAGCTCGCCATCCTCGCCGACGCCGCGAAGTACGACGCGTCCTGCGCATCCAGTGCGGCGCAGCGCCGGGACTCCTCGAACGGGCGCGGCGTCGGCTCGTCCGGTGGCACGGGCATCTGCCACAGCTACGCGCCGGACGGTCGCTGCATCTCGCTCCTGAAGGTGCTGCTGACGAACTTCTGCACCTACGACTGCCTGTACTGCGTCAATCGCGCTTCCAGCAACGTGCCGCGCGCGCGCTTCTCGGTCGACGAGGTGGTGAACCTCACGCTCGAGTTCTACAAGCGCAACTACATCGAGGGGCTGTTCCTGTCGTCGGGCATCGTGCGCAGCCCCGACTACACGATGGAGCAGATCGTCGAGGTCGCGCGGCGCCTGCGCGAGGTGCACGACTTTCGCGGCTACATCCATCTCAAGACCATTCCCGAGGCCGACGCGGAGCTCCTGGAGCGGGCGGGCCGGTACGCGGACCGCTTGTCGATCAACATCGAGCTCGCGCGCGCCACCAGCCTGCAGCACCTCGCCCCGCAGAAGGACGCCGCCGGCATCCGCCGCTCCATGGGCGCGATCCGCGCGCGCCACGACCAGAGCCGCGCGGAGGCGGACGAGCGGGCGAAGTCCGCCGCCAGCTCGACGTCGAAAGGCAAGCCTGCCAAGCCGCGCTTCAGCTACGCGGGGCAGAGCACGCAGATGATCGTCGGCGCGGACCCGGCGCCCGACGCGGAGCTGCTGCGCACGAGCGCCTCGCTCTACGACGACTACCGGCTCAAGCGCGTCTACTACTCCGCGTTCAGCCCCATCCCGGACGCCAGCGCCGAGCTGCCCGTCGTGCCGGTCGACGCCGTGCGCGAGCACAGGCTCTACCAGGCCGACTGGCTGATGCGCTTCTACGGCTTCGATGTCGACGAGATCGTGGCGGGCGGCGAGGACGGCATGCTGGACCCGCGCCTGGATCCCAAGCTCGCCTGGGCGCTGAAGCACCGCGATCGCTTCCCCGTGAACCTGCAGAGCGCCGAGCGCGAGGAGCTGCTGCGTGTTCCCGGGCTCGGCACGCGCGGCGTGGATCGGCTCATCGAGGCGCGCCGGCACGGGCCCGTGCGGCTCGCCGACGTGGCGCGGCTCGTCGGTTCGGTGTCGCGCATGCGCCCGTTCGTCACCACGGTGGACCATTCCCCGGGACGGCTGCTCGACAACGCCGGGCTGCGCGACCAGTTGCTGCAGAAAGGGGCGCAGCGGGACCTGTTCGCCCCCGCCTGACGCGGGCGTGGCGGGCTCCCGGGCATCGATCGAGCACCCGGCCGACGCGGCGGCCTGGCGCGCCGAGGCCCGCCGGCTGCTGGCCGCGGGAGTGCCTCCCGAGGACGTGGTGTGGGAGGTCGGCGGCGTCGCGGGCGCTGCCGCGCACGATCTCTTCGCCGCGCTGGCTCGGGATCGGGATGCCCCGGGCGTCCGGCCGTCGTCGGCCGCCGTCACCGCGCCGCGCGTGCCGCGCGCCTTCACGGCCCTGGCCGATCAGGTCGCCTGCCACCGCGACGAGCGCCGCTACGCGCTGCTGTACCGAACCCTGTGGCGCCTGACGCACGGCGAGCCGGCGCTGCTCGGCAACCGGGCGGACGCGGACGTCGACACCCTGGAGCGCTTCGCGAAGGCCGTGCGACGCGACGCGCACAAGATGACGGCCTTCGTGCGCTTCCGCCGCCTCGGCGAGCCGGCCGAACGCGCGGACACTGACGCCGCGGACGGGAGGGCAGGCGACACGGCCGGCGATCCGGTCGGCGAGGGGACGGAAGCTCCGGAACGCTACGCCGCGTGGTTCGAGCCCGAGCACCGCATCTGCCGGTACGTGGCGCCGTTCTTCGCACGCCGGTTCGCCAACATGGCCTTCTCGATCTTCACGCCGCACGAGAGCCTGCACTGGGACACCGTCCGCACGAGCTTCGGCCCCGGCGCGACCGCGGCCTCGGTGCCGGACGACGAGGCCATGGAGGCGCTGTGGCTCGAGTACTACGCCAACATCTTCAACCCCTCGCGGTTGAAGCTCGACGCCATGCGCGCCGAGATGCCGGTCAAGTACTGGAAGAACCTGCCCGAGGCGCCGCTGATCCGGCAGCTCGTCGCCGAGGCGGGGCGTCGCTCCGGTGACATGGTGGACGCGCCCGGCACCCGCGCGCCGCGCTTCGCGGTGCGCGCGGGCCTGGCGCGCGCGCCGGACGCCGACGCCCAGTCGGGCGCACGGCCGGGCGCGGAGTCGGGCGCGGAGTCGGGCGCGGAGTCGGGCGCGGAGCCGGGCGCCGAGCCCGACTGAAGCGATCCGCGTCGGAGCATCGACGCGCACGGCCTGGTCGGGCCCGGCACGCGTCCGCGGACGCTTCAGACCGGCCCGACCACCGCCGACACCCCCGGGCATCGAGGCGGTGGCGGGTGCGATCCTTCATGGACGAGCGACGGGCAGGGCGAACGGCGAGACTCGGGACCGGCTCCGGCCCGTACCGCACGGGTGCGGTGCTGGCGGCGCTGGTGGTCGCGGCCTGCGGCAGCGGCGGCTCCGCTCCGTCCGACGATCCTTCCGCGAACGGCGCCACGCCCGCGGCGGCCGCCGCGCTGCCGGCGGGCGAGGGCATCGGCTTCGCGGCCCGGGCGGTCGGGCTGCCCGAAGCGGCGCGACGGCTCGCCGTGGACGTGGTGCGCACCGGCGACGGTGCGGGCGCGGCGCGCGTGGCCTGGCGCACGCGTTCCGTCGACGCGACGCCCGACGAGGACTACAGGGCAGCGCTCGGGGAGCTCGCCTGGCGGGACGGCGAGACCGGCGCGCGCCGCATCGAGCTCGTCGTGCACTCCGATGCGGACGTCGAGGGACCCGAGAGCTTCGAGATCGTGCTGGAGCCGCTCGCGGGCACGCGTCCCGAGACGCGTGCGCTCGCCGTGACGATCGAGGACTCGCCCTGCGGCGCGGCGCTCGCCACGCCGATCACGACGGACACGCTCGTCGACGCCGCTTGCACGCGGCTCGACGGCGAGGTGCGCGTGACGGGCTCCGCGACCCTGCGCCTCGCTCCCGGGGCGACGCTCGTGGCGAGCGCCGGTGCGCGGCTGCTGGTGCAGGACTCCGCGACGCTCGCGCTCGCGGGCACGGCCGCGCGTCCGGTGGCGCTCGCGGGCGCCGTGCGTGCGCCCGGTCACTGGCAAGGCGTGCGGCTGGAGTCGAGCAGCGCGCTGCACGTGGTCGACCATGCCGCGCTCGGCGACGCGGCGACGGGACTGGACTTCGCCGGCGAAGGGCCCGTGCGCGTGACCCGCTCCTCGTTCGCCCGCACGACGGACGCCGCGCTGTCGCTGCCGCTCGACGCCGCCGCGGCGCTCGACGCGTCGAACTCGTTCGCCGCGTCGCCGGGCGGCGTGCGTCTCACGGGCGCGGCGGTGCGCACCGGCGAGCCCGTCACGCTGCCGGCCATCGGGACGCACTACACGGTCGCCGAGAAGTTGATCGTCGCCGATGCATTGACCCTCGAGCCCGGCGTCGAGGCGCGCTTCGAGGAGGACGGGCTGGTGTGGGTCAGCGACACCGGCTCGATCGACGCGCGCGGCACCGCGGACGCGCCCATCGTGCTGCGCGGCGCCGCCCGGGTGCCGGGTCACTGGCGCGGGCTGCGGCTCGTCGGCAGCGCGTCCGCCGGGAACCGCCTGGAGCACGTGCGCATCGGCGATGCGGGTCGCCAGGCGGGCTTCGACGGGAACCTCGTGCTCGGCGGCCGCCAGACGCGGCTGCAAGCGCGCCACCTCACGCTCCACGACGGGGCGGGCGTCGGGCTGTGGATGGATGCCGGGCTGTCCGGCGTGTCGATCGAGGCGCCGAGCTTCGCGGGCAACGCGCTCGGCGAGGTCCGCGAAGGCGGGGCCCTGCGCAGCTTCGCGCCGCCGTCCCCCTGAGGCCTGCCAGAAACGGGAACCGTGTCGCCGGTACGGCCGCAACGGGGTGCTACGGTGCCGCCGCACTCGAAGAAAGGGTGCGCGTCAACTACCCCCCGGAGCCTTGATTTCCATGAAACGCACCTTCGATTTCGTGGGGCTGAACACCGTCATATCGGAAGCGTTCCGCCCGCTCGACAACGTGAGCGGCGCGACCGCCCGCAAGGCCGGCATGGAGGCGGGCATGAAGGGCACCACCCCCGCCAACTGCCACCACTCCTACTTCGCCGACGAGGAGCTCGAGAAGGAGTGGTACCACGGCTACCGCCTGGGCCGCCAGAACCCCGCCTGAGAGCACGCCCGGACCGGCGTTCGGGCACCCGTTCGAGCCTTTCCCGTGGCCGCCTCCGCGCGGCCGGCGGCGTTGTAGAATCGCCGCCCATGAGCTGCCTAGAACTCGACGACGCCGAATGCCGGCGCATCGCCGACCCCATGATGGACGACGCCATGGCGGGCGTCGCCCGGCGCGACTACCAGCTGCACTGCCGCCACTTCTCCGTCGCGCTCAAGGGCGGGCTGTCGCCCGACGCCTTCCTGGCGGGGTGCGACCGGCGCGAGGCGAGCTGGGGCACGCCGGGGCCGCGCGAGCTCGTGTGCATCTTCAGGAAGCCCAAGTCCTTCACGCTCGTGTGGGAGCAGGGCTTCGACCGCGCCGACGGCCAGGTGCTGGCCCTCGCCACCATCGCGCTGAAGGGCGGACGCTACTTCATCGACCACTTCCTGCTGCACTGACGCGCCGTGGCGGCGCGCCGCCCGCCGACCGGGCACGTCCGCTGCTAGGCTAGCCGACATGTCGCCCCTCGAAGCCCTCTCCACCGCCCGCGGCCGTCGCACCGTCTTCGGCGCCTCCGCGCTCGCGGTCGCCTGCCTGCTCGGCTACGGCTACTACCTGCAGTACGTCGAGTACCTCGACCCCTGTCCGCTGTGCATCACCCAGCGGCTGTTCTACATGGGCATCGGCGTGGCCTCGGTGGCGGGGCTGTTCGCGGTGCGGCGCAGCGCCTGGCAGCGCGCCGCGGCGACGCTCTACGCGCTGTGCGCGCTCGGCGGCATCGTCACCGCCGGGCGCCAGGTGTGGCTGCAGCACCTGCCGCCCGAGGCGGTGCCCGAGTGCGGGCCGGGGTTGCAGTACTGGCTCGACAACGAAAGCCCGCTGTCGGTGCTGCGCCTGCTGTTCCAGGGCGACGGGAACTGCGCCGAGGTGCAGTGGACCTTCCTCGGCTTCAGCATCGGCGAGTGGTCGCTCGCCTGGTTCGTCGGCTTCCTCGTCGCGGGCTGCGCGCTCGCCGTGGTGCGTGCCGCCCGCGGCGAGCGCGCCGCCTCAGCGGCCGGCGGCGAGCCTGCGCTGCAACGCTAGGTAGGCGGGCTTCGGGGCGTAGCGCGCGTCGAGCGGCAGCGGCGCGTACTGGCGCCGCCACGAGTACATGTCGGTGAAGCCCCAGGTCTGGAAGCCGCGGCAGGCCCGCTCGGCGAGGCAGATCGTCAGCAGCTCGTCGTAGACCGCGGCCTGCATGGCCTCGGTGTCGCCGTCGGCCATCGATACGTCCAGCTCCGTCACGTAGACGTCCAGACCGAGCGCCGCGGCGCGCGCGAAGTTCTCGCGCACCTGCTCGAAGGCGTCGAAGCGGGCGAAGACGTGCAGCTGGAAGCCGACGCCGTCGATCGGCACGCCGCGCGCGAGCGCCCCCTCCAGCATCTCGAACATCGCGTCGGGCTTGGCGTCGCCGTAGGCGACGTCGTAGTCGTTGTAGATGAGCTCGGCGTCGGGATCGCTCGCGCGCGCCTGGTGGAAGGCGACGTCGATGTAGCGCTCGCCCATGGCCTCGTGCCAGATCGAGTTCCGGTACGTGCCGTCGTCCTCGAGGGCCTCGTTCACGACGTCCCACACCGCGATCCGTCCGCGATAGCGTGTCATCAGGCGATCGATGTACTCGCGCATGTGACCTTCGCGCGTTGCGGGCTCGGTGCGGGTCAGCCAGCCCGGCAGCTGGCGGTGCCACACGAGCGTGTGGCCGTGTACCGCCTGGCCGACGCTGCTCGCGTAGCTCACGAGGTTGTCGGCACCCGCGAATCGGTAGACGCCCGGCAGCGGGTTGACCAGATCCGGCTTCAACTGGTTCTCGCTCGTCACGAAGTCGTACTCGGCGCCCGCGATGTCGGCGTACAGCGCGCCGTCGGGACGCGCATGGAAGCCCTGCAGCGCGGCGTACCCGATGGCGAGGCCGGAGGCGGGCGCGAGCTCGCGCAGCCGCGACCCCGGCAGCGCGAAGGACGCCGGCTCGCGCACGTCTATGGTCACCGTCTTGCTCGCCACCAGGGCCGGATCCTCGGCGTCGCGAGCCGTCACGCGCAGCACGAGCGTGCCCGGCGCGGACGGCACGAAGCGCAGCAGGCGCATGCCGGGTTCGGTGCGGTGCGGGACGAACGTGGCGCCCGCGGGCGCGTTCTCGACGTCGAGCTCCGGGATCGTGCCGTTGGGGTCGGTGCCCTTGAGCGGCACCACCACCGGGTCGCCGACGCGCGCGACGTGGTCGCGCACCTCGTTGATCCCGGGAGGCAGGTTCGGGATGCCCGACGGGTCGGCCGGCATGGACACGCGGATGCGCACCGTGCGCGAGGTGCGCAGCGCAGGCTGCACCGGGTCCACGGCCACGATCGTGAACGACTCGATGCCGACGTCCGGCTGCAGGGGGCGCCACCGCAGCGTGCGCGTGCCGTCGAGGTTGTCGCGGTACTCGGCGCCGGCGGGCAGGCGCTCGGGGTACATGCCCGCGATGCCGCCGTCCGGATCGACGGGCTGCAGCCGGATCTCGACGAGCTCGCCGGCGAAGGCCTCGACGTCGTCGAGGTCCACGAAGACGGGCGCCGCGTTGCCCGTGACGTCGACGTCGCCGAGCGTGTAGACGACGGCCGGCAGCGGGCCGGCCTCGAACTGCGCATCGGTGGTGCGCGGCGCGCCGGTGTCGACGATGCGCCCCTGCGGGTCGCGAACGATGGGCACGCTCGCGAGCGCGGACACCGGGTCGGTCTCGGCGACCGGTTCGCTCGACGGCCCGGGCGGTGCCGTCAGGGGCGGCGAGGGCAGGGGGCCGAGGAAGTCGCTCGCCGGACCCTCCGGTGCCGGGTCCGGATCGGTATCCAGCCGGGGATCGTCGGCGGGCGGCGCGCCCGGCCGACCCGCGTCGGCCATGTCGACGGGCCGGTCGACGGGCAGCTCGACGGGCGGCTCGACGGGCGGCTCGACGGGGGCTCGACGGGTGGCTCGACGGGCGGAACGTCCGCGCGGGGCGCGTCGTTCCGGTCGCCTTCACCGCCGCCGCACGCGCCCAGCGCGGCGGCGAGGACCAGGACGGCGAGCCTGCGCGTGCGCCCGCGGAACGCGGCGCGGGAACGGGACTGCGAGCGGTAGAGGATCGACATGGGGAGGGGTCGTCGAGGCGTCCGGCGCGAACCGGAAGGATCGCGCGGTTGCGACGTCGCCGGGATGACGAGGCGTCGTGCACACGGAACGTAGACTGCGCCGCGCACACCGGCGCGCGGCGTCGCCCGCATCACGCTTTGCCGCGATCGCGGCGCAGCCGCTGGACGAAGCGTGAGCGAGGTCGCCGGTCGGAGTCGAGGTGCGTGGCACGCTGCGCGCCTCGAACCGTCGGGCCAGTCCCGCGACACGCAAGGATCCGCCCATGGGAGAGGTGCACAGGTTGCCCACCGCCCGCGACGCCGCGGCGCGCCTGCTGGAGCGGCTGGTCGTGGACACGATCGCCAATCACCCCGATCGTCGCGTCGCCGAGCGCTGGTCGGCGCTCGCGCGCGAGAGCATCGCGCGCCACGCCGGGCCACCGCTGCCCACGCGACCCGCCTTGGAGCTCGGCGTGCTGCGGGCCCTGCCGCGCGAGGTGCGCGACGCCGTCGTGAACGCCGCAGAGGACTGGATGTCCAGCTACTTCGCCGACGTTCGCGCGGAGCTCCTGACCATGCAACGCGAGATGTTGTCGCTGCAGAAGCGCGTCGCGGAGCTCGAGGTGGCGCTCGAGGACGCGAAAGCGGACGCCGATCCCGGCCCTTAGCTCGGCCGTAGCTCGGCCGTAGCTCGGCCGTAGCTCGGCCGTAGCTCGCCGCCGGCGCGCGTCGCTACTCGTAGGTGTAGCGCCGCACGTCCGGAAAGCCGATGCGCCCGATGCCGGGTAGCTTCAGCGCCGGAGGCACGAGGTCGATGCCGGCCGTGAGCCCCAGCACGTTGAGCTCCAGCCCTTCCTCCACGCCCGCCAGCACGCCGACGTAGCCGCCGAGCGAGACCTGCGCGCCCGTGCCGCTCGGCGTGCGCGCGGCCAGGCGTCCGCCCGGCAGCCAGTCCTTGCCGATGGCGTGCGCGGGCAGCTCGAGCTTGAGCTCCGGCACCTCGCGCGCGAGCCAGGCGACGAAGGTGTTGCTGTTGGGGCCGGGCCAGACGCGGTACACGTCGTCGTACGGGTAGCGCGCCGCGGCGTCGGTCAACCGATCGATCATGGCGTCCACGCGCGCGCCGCCGCGAATCTCGCGCAGCAGCACCGGGTAGCTGCCGAACCACATGCCGTCCGGCGTGCCGGTGCGCACCTGCACCGCGCGGCCGCCGTAGTAGACGCGGTAGCCGATCACCTCCATGCGCGTGTAGCTCGTCTCGTCGGTGCGCTTCGCCGCGAACCAGGTGTGCACGCCGAACGCACCGCGCCAGCGGGCCGCGCGCGCGGCGTAGACCTGGATGACCGCCTCGCCGACGTCGGCCGGCGGCGCCTGTCCGGTGCTGCCGAAGCGGCCGGCGGACGCCGCGGCGCCGTCGCCGGAGTAGTGCGCGGCCACCATGCAGCCCACGGGCGCGACGAACAGCAGCGCGAATCCCAGGGCGATTCGGGTCGCGAGACGTTTGGCGTTGTTCAGCGGCTTCGGATTCCGGACGGCGCGGGCGCGCATGCAGGACTCGCGCGCGTGTCGAGGGGGCACAGTATGACCGCGAGCGCTCCGGCGACGAGCCGCCGCACGGATCGGGTTCGGTCGGAGCCAAGGCCGCGGGGTGCAAGTCTTGCAACCCCCCGGCACGGATCGGGACGTTGCCCCGAACATGAGCGCTTTGCCGCGGCCACGGCGCGGTGTCCCCCAAGGCGGAATTCGATAGTGACGTTTGCCGAAGGCGAGCTAGCGACCCGTTGGACCGAGTCGGTCAGGGCCGACGCGGGCGCGAACGTGGCCGCGGTGCTCGAGCGTTGGCTCGGCATCGACGGCGACTGCCTGCTCGAGCTCGAGCGCGGTGCGGGCGACGGCGCGCGCGGACCGGAGCTCTCTCCCGGCGCCGCGTTCGCGCGGCTGGGCGGCATGGCCTGCGATGCCGGGCTCGATCTCGATGCCGTGCGGCGGCTCATGGCGGCGTTGGAGTCCTTGCTGCCCGGCGCCGGCGAGACGGTGCGCGTCGCCGGACAGGAGCGCTCCGGCGCCACGCCCGCCATGCCCGTGCTGCACGGCATCGTGACCGGGGCGTGGCACGCCGGCTGTCACGGTACGAACCCGGCCACCGATACCCGTGCCGACGCGGACGCATCGCGCGCGGCGACGGACCCGGAAGGCGGCAAGGTATCGGGCGGGTCGTCCGTGCCGGGCCTCGATCCCTCGCTCGCGAAGCTCATCCGGCACGACATCAAGACACCGCTCCAGGCCGCCTCGCTGAACCTCGAGCTTCTCGCCATGGAGCAGGAGGGCAACCCGGCCGTCACCGGCGCCATCGAGACGATCATGGAATCGCTCGACAGCGCCGTCGCCATGCTGCAGCGTTTCGACAAGGCCTGATCCTGGCGTCGCCCGCGCTATGCTCTTCGCATGGCTGACAGACTCGCAGGCAAGCGCGCCCTCGTCACGGCGGCGGCGCAAGGCATCGGCGGCGCGATAGCGGAGGCCTTCGGCCGGGAGGGCTGCGACGTGCTCGCCACCGATATCTCGCGCGATGCGCTGCGTGCGCAGGAGGGCAAGCCGGGGCTGCGCACGCGCACCCTCGACGCGACGAGTCCCGAAGCCATCGCCGCGCTCGTCGCGGACGAGGCGCCCTTCGACGTGCTGGTCAACTGCGCGGGTTTCGTGCACGCCGGCGACGCGCTGGAATGCACCGAGCAGGAGTGGGACTTCGCGTTCGAGCTGAACGTGAAGTCGATGTACCGCACCGTGCGCGCCGTGCTGCCCGGCATGCTCGACTCGGGCGGCGGCTCCATCGTCAACATCTCCTCCATCGCCGCGCACAAGGGACTGGTGAAGCGCTTCGCCTACGGGGCCACGAAGGCCGCCGTGGACGGGCTGACCAAATCCATCGCGGCCGACTACGTCGCGCGCGGCATCCGTTGCAACGCCATTCGCCCGGGCACGGTGCTGAGCCCGTCGCTCGAGCAGCGCATCGCCGCGTTCGACGATCCGGTCGCCGCGCGCGCCGCGTTCATCGCGCGCCAGCCCATGGGGCGGCTCGGGCGACCCGAGGAGATCGCGGCCATCGCCGTGTATCTCGCGAGCGACGAATCCGTATTCACCACGGGCGTCTTCATGGACGTCGACGGCGGCATGAGCATATGAGCGGCATCGACACCTCGGACGTCGCGGGCACGCGCGTCGGCTTCGTCGGGCTCGGCGCGATGGGCGTGGGCATGGCGGCGAACATCCGCGCCGCCGGCTACCCGCTCGCGGTGCTCGGACACTCCCGGCGCGAGCCCGTCGAACGGCTGCTCGGGCTGGGCGCCACCGAAGCGGGCTCGGCGCGCGAGCTCGGCGAGATCGTCGACGTCGTGGTGCTGTGCACCACCACGAGCGAGGTCGTCGAGGCCACGGTGGATGCGCTGCTGTCGGGCGATCACGGGCCGCTGCTCGTCATCGATTGCGGGACCTCGAACCCGGAATCCACCGCGGCGCTCGGCCAGCGGCTCGCGGGTGCGGGCTGCGCCATGCTGGACGTGCCGCTCGGCAAGTCGGCCGCCGCCGCCGAGGCCGGCACGCTGAACATGATGGCGGGCGGCGACGCGGCGGACTTCGAGGCGGCGCGGCCGCTGCTCGAGACCATGAGCGAGAACCTCTTCCACCTCGGCCCGCTCGGCACCGGCCACCGCATCAAGCTGCTGAACAACGCCTACTCGATGAGCGTGGCGGCGCTGGTGGCCGAGATCGCCGCCGTGGCGAAGGCCGCCGGCGTGGACGTCGGTCTGCTGCGCGACGTGATGGCGGCGGGGCCGAACCGCAGCGACTTCTTCGACTGGATGATGGCGGGCGTCGTCGACGGTGACGAGCACCGACTGGAGTTCGCGCTGAAGAACGGTGCCAAGGATGTCGGCTACTTCGCCGCCATGGCGGAGGCCGCCGGCGTGGAGGCGCGACTGCCGGCGGCGGCGCTCGCGCGGCTGCGCGACGCGGTCGACGACGGTCACGGCGACGAGCCGGTGCCCGCGCTGTCGCGACTGCTCGGGACGCCGCGCGGGTAGTCGCCGCGCGGGCGCCGGATGCGCCGCATCGCCTCGTCGAGCGCTTCGTCCAGCAGGCTCGCGTCGTGCTCCGACAGCGACGCGCGCCCGGGATGCGCGCGCAGCCGCGCGATCGCACCCTCGAGCTCGCCCAGCCAGGGCGAGCGCGGGTGCAGCTCGGCGATGTCGCCCAGCGCGCTCGCCAGCACGGCCGCCACGTCGGCCCGTCCGCCCCCGTCGCGCACCAGCGCGTCCAGACCGTAGCGTACGAGCGCGCCCGGATCCGAGCGCGTCTGCACCAGCCGCACGGTGCCGGTCGCATCCGCGAAGCGGTGACGCACGGCGTGCCGCCCGAGCAGGGGCGACAGGATCGAGCACACGCGCAGCGCGCAGTCGATCGCGGTCTGCGGATCGTTCAGCGCGGGCGAGAGCGCGCGCTGCGCGATCTGCTGCAACTGGCGCAGCGCGAAGCGCGGATCCTGTTCGGACGTGCGCGCGTCGCCGAGCACGACGAGCCCGCGCACGCGCTTCACGAGCGCATCGCGTGCCGGGCCCGCGGGCAGGCCGTGCACGCGCGCGAGCGCGCTGCCCGCCACGACCCAGTCGCCCGGCTCGCGGCACACGCCGATCACCGCGTCGTGCTCGCGCGCGAGGCTGACCAGCCGCTCCCGGTCGACGCTCTGCAGGTGACCGTCGGAGATCGCCTCGACGACGTGCCCACCCTGCCGCGTCGGGCCATCGGTCTCGTCGTCGACCCCGTGGTCGACCCCGTGGTCGACCCCGTCGTCGACCGCGTCCGGCGCGTCGCCCGCGCGCGCATCGCGATCGCCCGGGAACAACGCGGCCGAGCGCTGCCGGTGCTCCGCGTGCACGGCGGCGACCAGCGAGTCCACCTGCATGGACTCGGCGGTCACGTGCACGAAGAGCACGAGCAGCACCAGATCGACGGCGGCGAGCACGAGCGTCACCATCGCGCCCGTGACGGGCAGGTACTCCAGGTGCTCGGACGTGCCCAGCAGGTGCAGCGCGAGCAGGGCGTAGAGCACGCTGCCGACGAGCGTCGCGAGCGTCGCCTGCACGAACCGCCTGCGCATGTAGGTGCGCAGCACGTACGGGCCGAACTGCTGCGAGGCGAGGGTGAGCGTCGTGATCGTCACCGAGAAGGCGATGCCCACGATGCCCGCGCAGGCCGACGCGAGCGTCACGAGCGTGCGCCGCAGGGTCTCGATGTCGACCGCGTCGATGAATCCCGCGCCGCGCCCCGAGGCGCCGCGGAAGAGCGCCACGTCGAGCGCGTGCGTCGCCGTGGCCAGCCCCGCCGCGACGACGAGCCCGACGAGCGGCAGGGCCCAGAAGCTCGCGCGCAGGTCTTCCAGCAGGTTGCGTGGGGACAGGACGGGTTGGCGCATGTGAAGTCCGATTCCGCCTCCGCTCGGGTGGCGCTGGTTCGTTGCCGGATTCCGCCGGCTCGGTTACGCTCGGGCAAAGGCGGGATTACGCACGGGCACAAGTGCGCGCTCCTTCCGCCTCGCCATCACACCAGGAGAGAAGCCTTGATGAAGACGCGACCCGCACCGAGCCAGGTGGCCGTCGGCCTTGCCGTGACCATCGGTGCCGCGCTGAGCATCGCAGTCCCCACGGTCGCGCTCGCGCAGGACGGCGAGACCTACACGCTGCGCATCCAGACGCACTACGGGCCCGAGCAGACGAGCGGCAAGCTCGCGGCCGAGTTCGTCGACGACGTGCAGACGATGTCCAACGGCGAGCTCGAGATCGAGATGTTCTATTCGTCATCGGTCGTGAAGTCCGTGGAGACCTTCGACGCCGCCGCCACCGGCATCCTCGACGGCGACATGACGGGCGGTGCCTACCAGACCGGCAAGGATCCCGCGTTCCAGTTCGTCGGCGACGTCATGGGCGGCTACGACACCCCCTACCAGGTGCACGCCTGGGGAGACAACGGTGGCATGGAGGTGGCTCAGGAGCTCTACGAGCAGTACGACATGCACCTCGTCGGCTGGTGGATCTACGGGCAGGAGTCGATGACGTCCAGCAAGCCGCTGACGGGACCGGCCGACCTGAAGGACTGGAAGTTCCGCTCGCCGCCGGGCATGGAGACCAAGATCTTCGAGAACGTCGGGGCCAAGCCCGTCGTCATGGACTTCACCGAGGTCTTCACCGCGCTCGAGACCAAGATCATCGACGGCGCCGACTACTCCGGGCTGTCGAACAACGTGAGCATCGGGCTGTTCGACCTGGTCAAGCACGCCACCTACCCCGGCTTCCACTCCATGCCGATGGACCACCTGGCCATCAACAAGTCCAAGTGGGACGAGTTGCCCGAGCACCTGAAGCGCATCATCGAGGTCGCCATGGACAAGCTCGCGTTCAAGACGGCCATCACCTTCGAGGTCGAGAACGCACGCGCCGCGGCCGAGCTGCCGGAGCAGGGCGTGACGCTCTACGACTGGTCGGACGAGGACCGGAAGGTCTTCCGCGCCGCCGCCCAGGACGCCTGGACGGACTTCGCCGAGGGCTCCGAGATGGCGCAGTCGCTCGTCGAGAGCCACAAGGAGTTCCTGCAGTTGCTCGGCATCTCGGACTGACGATGCGCTGATGCACGCCGGCCGCGGGCAACCCGCCCGCGGCCGCCTTTCTTCGTTGCACCGGACGCCTTCATGGTCGAGCACGAGATCACCGGCTGGGTAGACCGGTTCAACTGGCTGCTGAGCCGCGTCTCGATGTGGATCGTGGCGGTGGTCATCGGCATCATGGCCTACGAGGTCGTGATGCGCTACGCGTTCGAGCGCCCGACCATCTGGGCGAACGAGATGTCGTTGTGGCTCGCCGGCATGATCTACCTGTTCGCAGGGCTGTACGCCATGCAGCAGCGCAGCCACATCCGCATCTTCCTGCTCTACGACATGGCGCCGCGCTGGCTCCGGAAGACCTTCGACGTCATCAGCACGTTCTGCATCGTCGCCTTCTGCGTGGCCGTCGTGTACGGCGGCTACGGCGAGGCGAAGGCGAAGTTCCTGCGCTGGGAGACCTTCGGCACCGCGTTCGATCCGCCGATTCCCGCCACCATGAAGCCGCTGGTGCTGATCACCGTGATCATCCTCGCGGCGCAGGCCATATCGAACCTGGTTCACGACTGGCACAAGGCGCCCGAGTCGCACGACCCCGCCGACGAGTTCCTGGACGACTTCAAGGACCAGTTGCCGGGCAGGACGGACGTCGCCGATCCCACGGGCTCGCAAGCGGTCGCGGATCCGATCACCGACCCGGCGACACATGCGGCGAAGCGGCCGCCCACCGGCTCCGGCGCGCCACCCGCGCGCCCATCCGCACCCGACGCCGGAGCCTGAGCCGTGGACATAGGCACGATCTCCCTCATCCTGCTCGTCGGGATGCTGGCCCTGCTCGCCATCGGCATGCCGCTCGGTTTCGCGTCGGGCTTCCTCGCCGCGGTGGTGATGTTCCTGAAGTTCGGGCCGGACCTGCTGCTGCGCGAGTTCGGCACGGGACCGCTGAACATCCTGGCGCAGCGCATGTACGGGCTCACCACCGACTACGTGCTGATCTCGGTGCCGCTGTTCATCTTCATGGCGTGCCTGCTCGAGCGCTCGGGGATAGCGCGCGACATGTACTCGAGCCTGAACGCGTGGATGTCGCGCACCCGGGGCGGCATCGCGCTCGTCACCGCCGTGATGGCCATCGTCATGGCGGCCATGTCCGGCATCATCGGCGGGGAGGTGGTGCTGCTCGGGCTGATCGCGCTGCCGCAGATGCTGCGGCTCGGCTACGACCAGAACCTCGCGATCGGCACGATCTGCGCGTCGGGCTCGCTCGGCACCATGATTCCGCCGTCGATCGTGCTGATCTTCTACGGGCTCATCACCGAGACCAGCATCCAGGCGCTGTTCCAGGCCGCGTTCCTGCCGGGCTTCATCCTGGCGGGCTGCTACCTGCTGTACATCGTCGTGCGCACGCGCCTGCACCCGGAGCAGGCGCCGCTGCCGCCGCCGTCGAAGGACGACATCCCGTTCGCCGAGAAGTGCATCCTGTTCGTCTCGCTGCTCGCCATCACGGTGCTGGGACTGACCCTCGTGTACCTCGGGGTGGAGCTGCTGCAGTACGGCCTCGATGCCGTCTTCCCGCCCGAAGAGCTCGATGCGGTGCGCGCCTCGGTGAGCTGGCGCACCGGCTGGCCGTACCTCGTCGTGCCGCTCGTCGTGATCGCCGCCACCGGCATCGGCAGGGCGCGCACGGCCTGGGCCATGGGCAAGGGGCTGGTCGCACCGCTGCTGGTGGTGGGCGTCGTGCTCGGCTCCATCTACGGCGGCATCGCCGCGATCACCGAGGCCGCCGCCATGGGCACGGTCGCGGTGCTGCTGCTGATCGTCGTGCGCGGCGAGTTCACGTTCGAGCTCTTCCGCGAGGCGCTGATGCGCACCTTCAAGTCCACCGGCACGATCATCTGGGTGACCTTCGGGGCCACCGCGCTCGCGGGTGCCTATTCGATTTCGGGCGGACCCACCTACGTGGCGAACCTCATCGTGGGGTACGAGCTGCCGACCATGGGCGTGCTGCTGGTGATGATGGTGATCTTCCTGTTCCTGGGTGCGTTCATGGACTGGGTGGGCATCGTGCTGCTGGTCATGCCGGTGTTCCTGCCCATCATCCTGAAGCTGCCCATCGAGGAGATCGGGCTGCTCGGCACGCTCGACCCGCGCCACGTCGGGGTGTGGTTCGGCATCCTGTTCTGCGTCAACATGCAGGTCAGCTTCCTGTCCCCGCCGTTCGGCCCCGCGGCGTTCTATCTGAAGTCCGTCGCGCCCGCGCACATCACGTTGCCCGACATCTTCCGCGGCTTCCTGCCGTTCATCGGGCTGCAGCTGTTCGTGCTCGCGCTCATCCTGTGCTTCCCGCTGATCACGACGGTGTTCCTGTAGCGACGGCGCACCCGTTGCGCGCGTCGAGCGCGCGCATCGACTTCCTGGACTCCGCCCGCGCGGCGATGCTGCTGCTCGGCATCCCGTTCCACGCCAGCGAGATCTACCGTCTCTCCGGCGGCTGGCACGTGGATTCGCCGGAGGACTCGTTCGCGGTCACGCTGCTCGGCTGCGCGGTGCACGTGTTCCGCATGCCGGCGTTCTTCATGCTCGCAGGGTTCTTCGCGGCCATGATGCTGGAGCGGCGGGGCGATGCCGCGTGGCTGCGCGAGCGCTGCGTGCGGCTCGGCGTGCCGCTCGTGTTCACGCTGCTGGCCTTCGGCTGGCTGGAGGCGGCGATTCCGGACATGCGGGCGCTCGGTATCGTCCCTGCGATCGAGCGGGCGTTCGCCGCGGGGCCCGCGTCGTGGAGTCACCATCGCTGGTTTCTCGTGGTGCTGCTGCTGTACTGCTTCAGTGCGGTGGCGGCGCGGCGCTGGTGGGGTGGGGCGGGTCCGTGGTTTCGCCGCGTCGTCCTCGGGCCCTTGCTGCCTGTGCTCCTGGTCGCGTTGCCGTTCGCGATCGGGGGCATCGGTCTGGCGACCGGTGCCGGTGGGCTCGGGCTCGACGGCACGCCGGCGTACGACAACTTCTACTTCCGCTACGCCGTGTTCTTCGCGGTGGGATACGCCGTGCACCGCATGGACGGCACCTGGGAACGCTTCCTGCGGTTCGGTCTCGTCGACGTCGCTCTGGCCACCGTCGCCATCGCGCTGTTCGCGTTCACCTACGAGGGGTTCGACGTCGCGCACCCGGACGCGCGGATAACGTTGACGCGTGGCGCGGTCGATCTGCTGGCCGGCTACTACGCGTCGAAGGCGTTCTTCGTCGGCGCACGGCGGTGGATGGGCGTGCGCGCCTCGCCGGTGCGGTATCTCGTGGATGCGTCGCTCTGCATCTACCTCGTGCACTTCGTGTTCGTGCTCGGGTTCGGAGCGCTGTTGCTTCGCGTGGGATGGTTGCCCGTGGTGGAGCTGATCCTGATCTGCGCGGGTACGTCGGCCGCGTCGGTAGGGGTGTACGAGGTCGTGAGGCGGTCGCGGGTATCGGGGGCGTTGCTCGGTGTGCGGGTCGGTGGGGCCCGACGGGCGTTCCCCCGCGGTAGCGGATGACACGCTCGCCGTTCTCGGACAGCGATCGCGGCGTCGCCCGGCGCGCGACGTCATCGACGCGGCAGCGTTGCCTCGGGCATCATTCCCGAATCGAATCGACCCCGCAGCGAATGCTCATGACTCCTCGCCGTTTCCGCGTTCGTGGCAAGGGCCTTTACGCCTGCGTGCCGCTACTCCTGGCGATCGCCGGATGCTCGTCCTCCGACGACGACGAGGCTCCGGTTTCGCCACCGCCACACGGCCCCGTGGAGACGACCCGCCACGAAGGCGATGACGGCTTGCTGGCGGGCCTGGGGCTCGATGGCCTGCGCGAGCCGCCGGAGTTCTTCGCCAACCCGGAGACACCGACGGAGTCCGAGCTGCGCCGCCAGGCCATCCACGCCAACTACGTCGCGCTGGTGGACGAGAGCGAAGCGAGCGGATTCGGCACGCTCTACGGACCGACGGACGACACCGTGTTTCCCGGCGAAGAGCACCTCGCCTTCACCGGCGAAGGCATCAATCGCGCGACCGCGATGATCCAGGTGCCCGACGACTTCGATCCGGAACGGGCCTGCATCGTGGTCGCGCCTTCCTCGGGCTCGCGCGGCGTCTACGGGGCGGTCGGTACCGGTGGCGAATGGGGCTTGCGTCAGGGCTGCGCGGTCGCCTACACGGACGCGAACAAGGGGACCGGCGCGGTGGCGCTCGATAGGAACACGGGCTTCGGCCTGCAGCTCGAGACCATCGAGCTGACTTCCGATGTCGAGGTGACGTTCCGGGTGCCTACCACCGACAACGTGCCCGAGTCCGACGACGACCATGCGGACGCACCGATTCCCACCGAGGAGGAACTCGCGAACTGGATTGCGGGACACCCGGACCGCTTCGCGTTCAAGCACGCCCACTCGCAGAAGAACATCGAGAAGGACTGGGGACGACACACGGTCGAATCCGTCGAGCTCGCCTTCGACGTGCTGAACGCGCGCTACGGCGAAGGCTCGTTGACCCGGGACGACGTGCTGGTGATCGGCGCGAGCGTCTCCAACGGGGGCGCCGCCCTGCTGCGTGCCGTCGAGGCGGCGGAGCCCGATCTCTTCGATGGCGTCGTGGTCGGCGAGCCGAACGTCAACCCGGCAGCGTCTCCCTCGCCCGTGCGCATCGAGATGCCCGGTCGTCCGCCCGTTGCCGATGCGGGTCTCCCGGCCTACGAGTACTTCGTGACGGCGGAGCTCTACGCCGGCTGCGCCACCCTGGATCCTGCCAACGCCGGCGCGCAGTTCGCCGGTCTGCGCGGCGATCCGGCCCCTCGCTGCGCGGCCCTTGCCGCTGCCGGGCTGCTCGCGGACGGCACGCCGGAAGCGCAGGGCGCCGAAGCTTCCCGGAAGCTCCTCGAGGGTGGCTACCTTCGGGAGTCGCTGCCGCTGCTGGTCGGCTACGCGGGCATCGATCTGTTCCAGTCGCTGCTCACGACCTATTCCAACGCGTACACGCGCAGCTCGGTGGCGGACTCCCTGTGCGGCGTGGGCATGGCGCACGTCGACGTGACCGGAGGCGCCACCGAGCCCAGCGACTTGCCTGCGCTCGCCGTGCTCGCGGCGGTCAGCAACGGCATTCCGCCGACCGGCGGCGTGCAGCTGATCGCGGAAGATGCGCCGGGCGGCCCGACACCGCTCGCCGGCGCACCTTCCGCCGACGGCGCGCTCGACTACAACTTCGACGTCGCACAATGCTGGCGCGGGCTGTCGCGCGACGCGGACGACCCGTTGCGGGGGCGCCTGTTGCAGGGAATCGAGGAGATCCGTGCCAGCGGCGACCTGCGGGGCGTTCCCGCGATCATCGTGCACGGTCGCAGCGATGCACTGATCCCGGTCAATCATTCGTCACGCGCCTACTACGCACTGAATCGACAGGTCGAGGGGGACGACAGCGACTTGCATTATTACGAGATCACCAACGCCCAGCACCTCGACGCGCTCAATCCTGCCTACGCCGCCGCGGGCATGTACTACGTGCCGATCGACTATTACTTCAAGCGGGCGCTGGACCTGATGCTGGAGCACCTGCGCGACGGCACGGCCTTGCCTCCGAGCCAGGTGGTGAAGGCCACCGCTCCCGACGGCGGTAATGTCACGCCGGAGAACCTTCCCCCCATCGACGCCGCATCGACGAGTCCGATCGAGTACGAGGACGGACGGTTGCTGATCCCGGAATAGGGCGCGCCGCGTCGCGAATCCCGTCGATCAGGAGCGCGCCGATGTCCTCGCGATTCGAGGCGGCGATGCTGTCGTTGTTCCGCGCCGGCGCGACAAGCGCGCCCGCATTCGGTACCGAGGTCGATCCGCCTTGCGACGCCGACGCGAGCCCGCGACACTGATCGCGCGCCGGACTCCGATTCGTTGCAGCCGCTGATCGGGCGAACTTCCGAGGCAGGCGGCAAGCGCGTCCACGAAGGAGGCGTCGAAACCCGCACGCACGCGGTCCCTGCGCTCGGCACGTGGCGGCGGCTCCCAGGCGGGCCGAGGTCGAGCCTTGGTCGGCTCGGATCGCCAGACCACGTACTCGACGGCGGGTACGGACGTTGGCGACGGACCTCGCAAAGACGGGGCTCGGGACGAGCCGGGACGTCAAACGGACCGGGTGCGGATCTCCTTCGTATCGGTATCTTTCGAGCATGCGACCAGGACGTGCGACAAGTCGTGGTCGCCCTCGAAGGACCCGCCGACGCTCCCTCGCCGAGCGAGATGCCCAGCGCCACGAGACCGACGAGCACGAGCGCCCCGCGCGGTACCGCGACGAGCGGTCGCGCAGGCTCCTTGGACGAATGCCTACCAGCGGACGTCCAAGGCACACGGGCCACGACCAGCGCGGTCGGTGCAAGCAGGAGCGCGCAGAGCGCGAAGTGCGTGAACATGCCCGTGTCGAGCCTGACCGCCAGGTAGCCGCTCGCCGCCTCCAGACCGGCGCCCAGACTGAACATCGCGTGGAACCCGGACATGGCGGGCGTGCCGAGCGCAGTCTCCACCTCGGCCGCCCAGCCGTTCATCGCCACGTCCATCGCACCGTGAGCGGCTCCGAACAGCATCACCGCGACCACCAGTGCGGCCACGTTCGGGGCGAGCGAGATCAGTACGAGCGCCGGTGCGTAGACGGCTCCGATAAACCGGGTGAGCCGCGCCGGTCCCAGGCGCCCCGACGCCCATCCGGCCATCGGGAAGGAGACGCCACACGGTGCCGGCTACGCTGCCCGATCTTGCCGGCCGAGGTGATGACTGCCGTGCGCGCGGCGCTACCGAGCATGGCCCGCTTGATGGCGGCCTCGTCGTGATCGTCTGCCCCGAGACCGTAGCGTTCGTGGACACCGCACGCGCCGAGCAGGCACAGATCGGCAGCGCATCGGTCGATCTGTCGCTCGGCATCGCTACCTACCGCAATACCACCGAGCTCGCTCGGCCGACCGCCCACGAGAATGACTTCATGGCCGTTGGCTTGGGCCGCCATGGCCACTGCCGGCGACGGCGACACGATGGTCAACGTCAGCTCGGCGGGCAAGCTTCGAGCGCACGCGACAGTGGTCGTGCCGCCGTCGAGCAGCACGCACATGCCGCGTTCGACGAGCTGCACGCTGCGCCGCGCGAGCCGCTCGAGTTCCGGATCGGTCGATGCGCTGCGTTCGCGGTACATCCCATCGCGACGAAGTCGGCGGTACGACGTAGTCGCATCCTCGCGCACCCGATCCTGTGCCGAAGTCGATGGCACCGTCCGTTCCCGTGCGCTCGGCGCACGAGTGTCGGGGTCATCGTGCTCGTGGGGATCTGCCCGATAGCCTATGCGGGTCCGGAATTGCACGGCGTCCGCCCGGGGTCGCCCATCCGAGGCAGGGTGTGTCGTCATCCACCTCGTCCGCCGACATGCCACACCGTTCGCCTATCCTCGCCGCGGCGTGCGCACTCGTCGCGATGCTGCTCGCGGGCTGCGCCGGCAACGGCGCCACCATCGACCTGTACCCCGGCTACGGCACGACCGACACGCTCTACGTCGAAGGCCGTGTGGTCGAGCGTACCGAGCCAGCCGCGGCCTTCACCGACGCCGACGCGGCGCGCGACAACTTCACGCGCACGACCTCCGGTTTCCTGATCGACGAAGTCGAGGGGCGCGAGGTGAGCCTGTCGGTCGCCGGCGGCGGCGAGGCGCGTGCGGTCAGCGACGACGACGGCTACGTCGCCGCCGCGCTCGACGCGCCGGCAACGCCGGGCTGGACCGAGATCGCCGCGCGCGGCGCGGACCTGTCGGCGACCGGCGAGGCGCTCGTCGTCGCGTCGGACAGCGTGATCGGCATCGTGTCGGACATCGACGACACGGTCATGATCACCGAGGTGGGCGACCTGTGGCGCATGCTGGGCAACACGCTGTTCCTGAACCCGCTGCAGCGCGAGGCGGTGCCGGGGGTCGCGGCGCTGTACGCCTGCGTGCTGGCAAGGAACTCGACGCCCGCCGCAGCACCGATGTTCTACCTGTCCTCGTCGCCGGACCAGCTCGACGGATACCTGCGCGCCTTCCTCGAGGCCAACGACTTGCCGCGCGGCGCGCTGATCACGCGGCGCATCGATTTCGACGGCGAGGGCGATCCGCTGCGCGATGCGGTGGCCTACAAGAGCGCGGAGATCGAGACGCTCTTCGCGCGCGTGCCGGACGTGCCTTTCGTGCTCGTCGGCGATGACGGCGAGCACGATCCGGCCGTCTACGCGCTGATGCGCGAGCGCCACCCCGAGCGCGTTGCCGCGATCTGGATCCGCCGCACGCGCGGCGATGCCGGCCCGGCGCTGCCCGACGGGCAACGCGCGCTGGACGAAGCAATGGTCGAGCTCGCGCCGTCGGACGCGAGCGCTCCCTGTCCGGATGCGCGCGGCGCGCTCGACCTGCCCGGCTGATCGATCCGGCGGCATGCTAGGCGCGAAGCTCGCCCGCCGCATCGGCGCCGAGGGTCGCCTCGGGCGAAGCGCAGGTCGATCCCTTCGAGGGTTCGCGCATCGAGCGCAACGGCACGCGGCTTCCGCAGCCGGCCGACTCAACGCCGCCCGCCCGCTGGCACGTCACGACCAAGTGAAGCTGCGGGGGCCTGCACGACAGCAGTGCGAGCACGACGGCTCGTTGCGACCGAGCGTTGAGTCCGCGAAGACGGCCCGCTATTCTTCCCGTACCCGGGTGCACCGAATCGCGGACCCGGTCGGTGAACCGAGCACGGAATCGTCGGCGGTGCCGCAGGGAGAGTGGTCTCCGGCCTTCCTTGGACACAAACTGCCGTGACCGCCCCTTCAGACGATCGCTCATCCGTCCGACGCAGATCCCGGCGCGCACACCGCCACCGAGCGTGGCTGCTCGCGGCGCTCGTGTCGGCGGCGCTCGTCGCGCCGGCGGCGGCGCAACAAGGTCGCGTCGAGCTGCTGAAGGATGATCGCGCCGCCGTGGCCGCCTCGGTCGACCTCGGCGCGGCCGACTACACGCTCCACTTCGGATTCTCCCGTGTCGACCCGCCGTCCGCTTCGTCGACCACGCTCGATGCGGTCGCCTCGCGGCTGCGCGACGATGCCTCGCTTCGATTGCGACTCGAGGCGCACACCGATTCGATGGGCTGGGCGCTCGGCAACGTGGAGCTGTCGCGGTTGCGTGCCCGCGCGGTCGCACTCGAGCTCGTGCGTCGCGGGGTTCACGTGGCGCGCGTGGAGGCGCGAGCGTACGGTGAATCGCACCCCATCGCGCGCAACGCCACCGCCGAGGGGCGACGGCGCAATCGACGCGTCGAGCTCACGCTGTTCGAGGAACCGTAGGCGCGCCGAGCGCGACAGGAGAACGCCCTGTCAGCGCGACGGGACGCGACGCTCGATCAGTGCGAAGAGCCAGGTGATGCATCCCGCGATGATCATGTAGGCGATCGCGAGCAGCAGCAGCGGCTCGTACACGATGAAGGTGTCCTGGCGCACCCGGCCGGCCACCGCATAGAGATCGACCAGCGTGATCGTCGCCACCAGCGGTGTCGCCTTCAACTGCAGGATGGTCTCGCCGGCGAGGGTCGGCACCGCGTCCCGAATCGCCTGCGGCAGCCATATCCGGCGAAACAGCGTCCAGCGGCGCATGCCGAAGGCGCGCCCGGCCTCGAGCTGGCCGTGCGCGACGTTGCGGAACGCACCGCGCATCACCTCGCCCTCGTAGCCCGCGTACGACAGGCTCAGGGCGAGCAGCGCGTACGGCCAGGCCTCGCGCAGTATCGGCCACCATTCGCTGTTGCGAATCGCCGGGAACTGCGGGAACAGCGAGCCGAGCCCGTAGTACAGCAGCCAGATCTGCAACAGCAGCGGAGTGCCCCGGATGACGGTGCAGAACGCGCGCGCCGGCGCGGCGAGGTACCACGGACCGGCGGCCTGAGCGAGACCGAGGGGTACCGCGAGGAGAAAGCCCAGCACGCAGCTGCCGACCAGCAGCCACAGCGTGCGCCACAGGCCCTGCAGCGCGAGATCGGAGTACTCCGGGATCCAGTCCCAGCGCAGCCGCAACGCACACCACGTCAGCGCTGCCAGCGCCACGAGCAGTATCGCCATCCGGTGCGGCGGCAGCCAGGCCGGCAACGCGTCCGATGGCCGCCGGACGGCACCGCGGAATCCTTCGTCGAGCGGTCGGGGATCATCGGGACGCCTCGCCCGAGAGCCGGCCGCGTCGCGCGCGACGCTCCAGCCGCCGGAAGAGGGCGCCGGACACGAGAGTCACCAGCAGGTACAGCGCCCCCGCGGCGAGGAAGAACGTGAAGTAGGCGCGCGTGCTGCCGGCCGCCTGACGCGTCTCCAGCGTGAGCTCGCTGAAGCCGACGAGCGCCAGCAACGCCGTATCCTTGGTGGCGATCAGCCACAGGTTGGCGAGCCCGGGGATGGCGAAGGCCAGCATCGCGGGCATCGTGATGCGCCGCAGAAGCAGCGACGGCGACATGCCGATCGCGCGGCCGGCGTCGAGCTGGCCGCTCGGTATGGCAAGCATGGCCCCACGGATCACTTCGGTGGCGTAGGCTCCCTGCACGATCCCGAGCACGCCTATTCCGGCGGCCACGCCGCTGAGCTCGACGCGCTCGCGCCCGAGCCCCGCCATGAGCTGGTTGACGAGGTCCGTGCCGACGTAATACAGGATGAGGATGAGCACGAGTTCCGGCACCGCCCGCACCACGGTGGTGTAGAGCCCGAGCAGGTCGCGCAGGATCGGCCCGCCGTACAGCTTGCCGCAGGCGCCCGCGAGGCCGAGCAGCAGCCCGAAGGCATACGCGCCGAGGGCGATCTGCAGCGAACGGACGAGGCCGCGCAGCAGGTTCCCGCCCCAGCCGGGCGGCGACAGTGCCAGCAGCTCCGCGGTGCGGGCCAGGCCGAGCGTCTGCAGGAGCGAGTCCACCGTCGCTCGCGCGTCGCCGCGTGCCGCGCCGCCGTGGACCGGCGCGGGCGTGGACTACTCGCCGTAGATGCTGGTGGTGAAGTACTTCGCGGTGATCGCCTCGTGCGTGCCGTCGGCGAGGATGGCCGCGATGCCCTCGTTCAGGGCCTCGAGCAACGCTTCGTCGCCCTTGCGCACGCCGGCGCCCACGCCACGGCCGAGGATCTCGTCGTCGTCCGCCACCGCGCCCTTGATCTCGCAGCAGGACCCGGCCTCGCCATCGACGAAGGCGGCCATCGCGATGCTGTCCGCCTGCACCGCATCGATCCGGCCGGCGACGAGATCCTGATTGGCCTCGTCCTGGGTCTGGTACACGCGCAGCGTGGTGTCACCCTCGAAGTGCTTCTGCGCGTAGGACTGGTGGGTGGTCGAGGCCTGCACGCCGAGGATCTTCCCGGCGAGGCCCTCGGGCGACGGCGCGATCTCCATCGACTTGTCGGCCACGATCACCGCCGGCGTCTTGTAGTAGGGGTCGGAGAAATCGATGGTCTGCAGGCGCTCCTCGGTGATCGACATCGAGGCCATGATGGCGTCCACCTGCTGGCCGGTGAGCGAGGGGATGATGCCGTCCCAGGCGGCCGGCGCGAGCTCGCAATCGAGCTTCGCGGCGGCGCACACCGCGTCGATGATCTCCACCTCCCAGCCCGTCCATTCGCCCGCGGCGTCCGGCGAGGCGAACGGCGGGTAGGGCTCGGCGGCGATGCCGATCTTCACCGTGTCGGCGGACGCCGTGCCACCGAAGGCGAGGCTCGCGCCGAGGGCCACGCTCAGGACCGCAATCCCGTGCGAGGCGCGGCCGAGACGTGCCGAGCATCGCACCGGGACGGCACGGGGGCGTTGCGATACGGGATTCGACATGCTGGACTCCTTGGCGCCGAGGGGATGGGTCGCGGACGTGCACCGGGATTCCTCAGTGTATCCTGCGGCGCCTCGCGGACCCCGTGTCGGTTCCGGCTCCGCTTCGGACGGGTTCGGTTCGACGCTGCCGACGCGCGGTCACCGAACCGCCCTCATTCGCTCGAGATCATGAAGCTCGCGTCGATCAACTCGCGTCTGGCCGGGCTCGGTGGCGACAAGTGGGCCGTCCACGCCGCCGCCCGCGCGCTCGTCGCGCGCGGCCGGGACATCATCGAGATGACCATCGGCGAACCGGACGTGCCGACGCCGCCGGAGCTGATCGCCTGCGCGCACCGGGCCATGCTCGACGGGCGCACCGGCTACTCCGATGGGCGCGGCGAGCCCCGGCTGCGCGAAGCGATCGCGGCGCGCTACTCGGACAGGCTCGGGCGGCCCGTGGACGCTGCCCACGTCCTCTGTTTCCCCGGCACGCAGACCGCGTTGTACGCGGTGCTGACCGGTCTTGCGGAGCGCGGCGACGAGGTACTGGTCGGCGATCCGTACTACGCCACCTACGAGAGCGTCATCGCCGCGAGCGGCGCGACGCTCGTGCCGGTCGCGCTGTCGAGCGAGCACGGTTTCCGGCTGCAGGCGGACATCGTGGAGTCCAGGCTCGGCCCTGCGAGCCGCGCGATCCTGCTGAACACGCCGCACAACCCGACCGGGGCGGTCCTGCGCCGCGACGACATCGCGGCGATCGGCGCCCTGGCCATCCGCCACGACCTGGCGCTGATCGTCGACGAGGTGTACGAGGAGCTGGTGTTCGACGATGTCGAGTTCGTCTCGCCGCTCGCGTTCCCGGAGCTCGCCGACCGCACCGTCGTGGTGTCCTCGATCTCGAAGTCGCACGCCGCGCCCGGCTTTCGCAGCGGCTGGTGCGTGGGCCCGCCGGACTTCACGGCCGCGCTGCTGCCGCTCTGCGAAGCCATGCTGTTCGGGAACCAGCCGTTCATCGCCGACATGACCGCGCTGGCGGTGTCGGCACCGTCGCGCGTCGCGGCCGACATGCGCGCGCGGCTGGCCCGGCGGGCCGACCGCGTGGCGACGCGGCTGGACGCGCGCTTCGGTCTGCGCATCCATCGGCCCCGCGGCGGCATGTTCGTGCTGATGGACGTTCGCGCGCTGATGGACGCCTCGCCGGACGGGCCGATGGACGTCGAGCCTTCCGCGACCGCGCAGACGACGAGTCCCGGCGAAGCCTACGCGCTCGACCTGCTGCACGAAGCCGGCGTGGCGGTGATGCCCGGCAGCTCGTTCGGACGATCCATACCGGGCTGGGTGAGGATGGCGCTCACCATCGACGACGAGCGGATCGACGAGGCGTGCACGCGCATCCTCGCGCACGCCGCCGGCCTGCACGAGCGGGCGTTGGCGGCGTCCGCGGAAGTCCCCGGATGACCACCGTCGGCGAGACGCTTGCCGGCGCGCTCGAGGCGCGCGGAGTATCGGTGGTGTTCGGTATCCTTGGCGTCCACACCGTCGAGCTCCATCGCGGCGTGGCGGCGAGCTCGCTGCGCCACGTGACGGCGCGCCACGAACAGGGGGCCGGCTTCATGGCCGACGGCTACGCGCGCGTCGCCGGCCGGACCGGCGTGGTGTTGGTGATCACGGGGCCGGGCTTGACGAACGCGCTGACCGCGATGGGACAGGCGCGCGCCGACAGCGTGCCGATGCTGGTGATCTGCGCGGTCAACGCGCGCGGGACGTGCGGGGCAGGGCTCGGATTGTTGCACGAGCTCCCCGATCAGCTCGCCCTCGGCGCGACGGTGGCACTGGACGCCCGCGAGATCGGCTCCGCGACCGAGCTCGCCGACGCGCTGGACGAGGCTCTGGCAACCTCGCGGAACCTACGTCCGGGCCCGTGGCTCGTGCAGATTCCCGTCGACGTGGCACGGCGGTCGGTCCAGGTCCCGGCAAGGCTGCCGCGGGCGGCAAATCGATCGCACGCGGTCGGCACGGACATTCGCGGCGACGCGGACACGTGTCGGGCCGCCGACTTCTGGTCGATCGCGGGCAGCGCGCGGCGTCGCGTGCCGGTGTGCGGCGGCGGTGCGCGGCTCATGGACGGTACCGCACCGCCGCTGACCTTCGCCCGACTCGTGCGGGTGGATGTCTGCGCCCGACAGCTCGAGCGATACCCGGCGGAGCTGGCGTTGCACGTCGATGCCACCCGGGCAATGCACGCCTGGCTGTCGCACCCTTGCGCCGCCGCCGTGCCCGCCGAAGGAGTCGGTGCGCAAACGGCTGCCCTCACGCGCGCCGCGGCGTGGGCGGAGCTCGAAGGGCCGATGCGCCATGCCGTCCGCATGCTCGAGCTAATCCGCGACGGTGTACCGGACGCGATCGTGGTCGGCGATTCCACGCAGCCGGTCTACGCCGGCAACCTGTACCACGACCACGATCGGCCCGGCGGCTGGTTCAACTCGGCCACCGGCTTCGGCACGCTCGGCTATGCCGTTCCGGCCGCGATCGGGGCGAGCATCGCGGCGCCGCGCGCCACCGTCGCGTGTCTCGTGGGCGACGGCGGCGCGCAGTTCAGCCTGGCGGAGCTCATGAGCGCGCGGGACGAGCGGGTCGGCGTGATCTTCATCGTGTGGAACAACCGCGGGTATCTCGAGATCGAGCTCTCGATGCGCCGGGCGGGTGTCGGTGTGGTCGGCCGTTCGCCGTCGCCTCCACGCTTCGAGGACATCGCGCGAGCCTGCGATCTGCCGTGGTTCGGCTGCGCCGCGACGCCGCAGGCGTTGTCGGAGACCTTGAAGCTCGGTCTGGCATCGGTCGGCATGGCTGACGGGCGACCCGTCGGCCCGTTCGTCATCGAGCTGAACGCCGACGAAGCCGGCACCACCACCGAGGAGGCCGACGATGAACGATAGCGCGTGGCGCTTCGACGCCGCGATCGTGCGCAAACCCGGCCGCGAGGCGGTCGACGGGCTGCGGGCGGTGGACACCGGCACGCCGGATCTCGAGCTCATGCTCGCGCACCACGCCCACTACGTCGAGACGCTGCGAAGCACCGGCGCGCGCGTGCACGAGCTGCCCGCGCTCGCGGGCTTTCCGGACGCGCCGTTCGTGGAGGACACGGCGCTCTGCCTGCCCGGTCTCGCGATCCTGATGCGCCCGGGCGCGCCGAGCCGCGCCGGCGAGGTGGCCCACATGGCGACGACACTCGAGCGGCTGTTCGACGACGTGCGCGCCATCGACGGTCCCGGCCACATCGAGGGCGGGGACATCCTCCACACCGGGCGCGAGCTGCTGATCGGTCTGTCCGAGCGCACCGACGCGGCCGGTGTGGACGCGCTGTCGCGCGCGTTGGCGGACTACGCGTTGCCGGCCGGACAGTCGCTCGCGGTCCGTGCGGTGGAGGTACCGCCCGGCGTGCTGCACTTCAAGACCGACTGCTCGCTGCTCGGCGACGGGACGCTGCTCGCGACGCCGCGCCTGGAGCGCTCCGGATGCTTCGACGGGTATCGCGTCATCCGTACCGCGCCGGGCGAGGAGGCCGCGGCGAACTGCATCCGGTTCAACGAGCTGGTGCTGATGCCCGCGGGTTTTCCCGAGACCGCGGAGCGGGTGCGCGTTGCCGGTTTCGAGGTGTGCGAGATCGGCAACAGCGAGTGTGCGAAGCTCGACGGGGGGATGTCGTGCTTGTCGTTGCGGTTGCGGTCGTGAGGCGCCGAGCTCCGAGGGGTGTCGAGGGGTTTCGTGTCGCGTCGTGGGGGAACGGCACAGCGCTCGCCCTCCAAGTGCTTGTCGGCAGCGCTCCAGCGCGCGTGCTCGGCCAGCTCGACGAGCACGGCACCGGCACGAGCTGCTCGCGCAGGGCGAGCCGGGCGTACGGCAACGGGCGTCGTGAACTAATGTCCGCTCCGGGTGGCCGGCACGGCGTGCCGCGCTCCAGTCACCTTTCCCGACCTCCTCGCAACGAGGGTGGTCCACCACGACGGACGATGAAATCGATTGGCTTCCGAAGCAGGCAGGTACAAGGTACTACTCAGGCTCGTGTCCGGCGCCGCGCATGAGGTGGTGACGCGCCCGAAGCTGAGCCGGCAGAGTCGCGACGCGGCGTCGATGATCTCGAAGGCGCTGCAGAAGCTGCTGTCCGACGGCGAGAACCTGCGACCGGTGAAGCGGCTCCTCGACGAGGCCGACTCGATCCTGTCGCGATCGCCCGCGGAGCTCGCCGACGCGCGCGGCCTCGTCGACGGCGCTCTCGCCCGGAGCGGCGGCGGCAAGAAGAAGGCGAGCTCGAAGAAGCGTGCGGCGTCGGCGATGCCGGCCGACGGGCGGGGAAGCGGCGATGGGGCAAGTGCGTCCGAACCGACGAAAACGGCATCGAAGAAGGCGGCGTCGAAGAAGCGCTCGGCGAAACGATCCGCAACGGCCTGAAGCCCGGACGGGCCGGCCCGACACCCTTGCCTCGCGTCCCCGGTGGCGATCTGCCGGGGGCGCACGAGACGTGATGACGCCGGACGCGAGGGCGTCCGGCAGCGCGCGAGTCGACTGCGTGTGTTCGGCTCCGTTTCGCGCGGCGAGGAAACGGCGCAGAGCGACATCGACTTTCTGGTCGAGCTGCCGCGCGGCTACGACATGTTCGGGCAGCGGCTGGCGCTGAGCGATGCGCTCGAGCGCACGCTGTCCCGACCGATCGACCCGGTACCGGAGCACGAACTGAGTCGGCATCTTCGAGAGCGCGTGCTCGCCGAGTCCATCGCACTGTGAAGGACTGGACGGTGTACGCGCATCATGTGCTGGATGCCTGCGACAAGATTCGACGAATACGCGAACGGGGCGCACTCCGCAGCCGACGACATCCTCCACGAATACGGTGCTCGGTGTCGCGGAGAATCGACTGGGCGAGATCGAGGAAGCGGTGCAGTCGATACTTGGCCGGGGCGAGGATTGACTGGTGGTAGTGCTCGAAACCACGGGGGCGACGTCTCCCGCCGTCGCGGGGGGAGACCGTCGACGGTGCGCGCACTCACCTGACTGAACGCGAAGGGTGACCTCGCACTTGCGGCAGTGCCAGCACGAGCGCGAACGCGCACGCGCCGGGCAGGCCCAGCAGGGCGAACAGCGCCCCGTCGCCCGTCGCCCGAGCCAGCTGGCCGATCGTCACCGGCCCCGCGATGCCGCCGCACAGGGCCGCTGCGACGATGATCGGAGCACCGCGCGGATGCTCGCCGAGCCGCGCGCTCGCCCACAGGAACGCCGCGGGGAACGCGGCCCCCACCACGCCGGTGGCGGCGAAGAACGTCGCGGGCACCGGCGCGACCGTTGCCGCCAGGCACGCGATCAATGCGACGCCGAGCGTCGCGAGCAGCAGCGTGCGCGGCTCCACCAGCACGCTCAGGCCGACGGCCGCCAGCCGCATACCGAGAAACACCGCGAAGTAGGTGGCGAGCGCGAGCGTCGCGTCCGCCTCGCCCAGGCCGGTCGCGCTCAGCGCACTCACGCCCCACGCCGCGAGCGACGCCTCGAACGCGATCACCGTCGCGACGCCGAGCAGCGTCAGGGCCTCGGCGGCGCCGAACGCCGTGCGAGCGCCACCCGGCGATGCACCCACGGGCGGCCGGGGGCCTGACTCGAGGCATGGCTTCGGGCTCGGCTCGGGGCAGCGCCGCGGCACGGCGCGGCGGTCGCGATCCTCGACCCGGAGCAGACACGGCGCGACGAGGAGGGCGACGACGCCCAACGCTTCGAACGCGGAGCGATGATCGAGCCCGAGCCGGACCATCGCGAGCGGGGCGGCGATCGCGCCGATGCCGAACGCCGCGTTCAGCAGGTTCACCATGACCGGACCGCGGCTCGCGGCCCCGCGCGCGAACAGCGCGTTCAGACCGACGGTGAGCCAGCCGTAGCCCGCCCCGACGAACGCGCTGGCGCACAGCACCGCGCCGAACGCGGGGGCGTGCGCGACGCCGAGCGCACCGGTGCCGATCGCGAGGCAGGCGATCGCGGGACGGGCCGGCACGGCCGCGTCGATGCGGCTCGACAGCAGCGCCAGAACCGCGACGAGCGCGCCGCTCCAGTGCGCGCCGACGACGAGCGCCGCCGCGGCGGGCTCGATGCCGAAGCGCGTCGCCAGCCCCGACAACGCCGGGCCGTGCAGCGCCTGCGAGGCGCCGATCAGCACGAAGGCCGACAGGCAGGCGGCGACGCTCGGACCGTCGAGGCGCAGCGTGCCCGCCATCGGCACCGTCGCGCTCATCGCCGCGTCGTTCCAAGAATGACGCCCGACCACGGGTCCAGACGCAACCCGTCGGCGGTGACGGCCCCGCTCTGCGACATTTCCGCCACGATCTCGACGTGCCTACCGAGGTTCCGTAGGGGCACGAAGGCGCCCTCCGCCGACAGGTTCGCGACGATCAGCAGCGAAGCGTCGTCCTCGGCGCCCCGGCGCCAGGCGAGGAGGTCCTGACCGAAGCTCAAGAGCGCGAAGTCGCCCGTGCGCAGCGCCTCGTGTTGGCGCCGCACGGCGAGCAGCTCCCGGTACCAGCGGGTCAGCGCCTTCGGGGTCGGGCGCCCGTCCGCGAACGGGGCCTTGGTGCGGTTGGCGTGCCCGATGGGCAGCCACGGCGCCGCGTCGGAGAAGCCGGCGTGCACGGCCTCGGAGTCCCACGGCATCGGCGTACGGTTCGGATCGCGCCCGCGCTCGGGCTCGCGCAGGCCCCACGGGTCCTGCACGGCGTCCGGCGGGATCGTCACGTCGATCAGTCCGAGCTCGTCGCCCTGGTAGAGAAACGGCGTGCCGCGCGCGGTCAGCAGCAGCAACGCGGCGAGCGCCGCCCGCTCCTCGCCGAGCCTCGTGGCGAGCCGCGGCACGTCGTGGTTGCCAAGGGTGAGGTTCGGCCAGCCGTGGGCGGGCACCGCGGCGTCGTACCGCGCGAGGTAGTCGCCGATCGAACGTGCCTCGAACGGCTCGCGCATCAGGCCGAAGTTGAACGGCAGGTCCATCAGCGGCGCATTTCGAGTGCCGTGCCAGGCCACCTGCTTCGCGATGCTCGACTCGGGGTTGATCTCGCCGACGAGCACGCGATCGTCGTACTCGGCGAGCACGCCCATCAGCGAGCACAGGATCGGCGCGATCTCCCCGTGGCGGTTCAGGTGATGTACCGAGTCCGCGAAGCCGTAGTCGGGGTTGGGCTCGTCGCGCAGCTCGGGATCCTTGGCGAGGAAGTCGATCATGTCCACGCGCAGCCCGTCGACGCCCCGGTCGAGCCAGTGACGCATCGCGCCGTGCAGCGCGGCGAGCACCGGCGGGTGGGCGAGGTTCAGGTCCGGCTGGAACGGCAGGAACGAGTGCAGGAAGTACTGTTCGCGCTCGGTGCTCCACGACCAGGCGGACCCTCCGGTGACGCTGCGCCAGTTGTTCGGCGGCGCCCCTCCCGGGCGCGCATCGCTCCACACGTACCAGTCGGCGTGCTCCCCCTCGCGTCCCTTGCGAGAGGACGCGAACCACGGGTGCTCGTCGGAGGTGTGGTTCGGCACGAAGTCGATGATCGTGCGGATGCCGAGCGCGTGCGCGCCCTCGACGAAGCGGTCGAAGTCCGCGAGCGTGCCGAACAGCGGATCCACACCGGCGTGGTCGGTGACGTCGTAGCCGAAGTCGCGCATCGGCGAGGGGAAGAACGGGGAGAGCCACACGGCATCGACGCCGAGCTCGGCGAGCCAGGGCAGGCGCTCGAGGGCGCCTGCGAGGTCCCCGACGCCGTCCCCGTCGCCGTCCTGGAACGAGCGAGGGTAGATCTGGTAGAAGACGGCGGATCGCCACCAGCGAGGGTCGGACATCGTTCGTGCTCCGGGTGTGGGCGGAGCCTCGCCATTGTGGAACTTGAACGTTCAAGAGCAAGGCCCCCGACGATCGGGACCTGGGCCGGGTGAAACGCCCGCGCGTCACGCTGAAGGACCTGGCCGCGGCCACGGGCGTGTCGATCACGACCGCGTCGAACGCCTTCAGTCGCCCCGACCAGCTCTCCGACGAGCTGCGCAACATCGTGCTGAAGACCGCCGACGCGCTCGGCTACCGCGGTCCCGCCACCGAAGGGCGGCTGCTGCGCACCGGGCACGCGGGCGCCGTCGCGCTCTACGCGCGCGAGCCGCTCGGGTATCTCCTGCGCGACCCGTGCGCGGCGCTGCTGGTCGATGCCGTCGCCGAGCTCTGCCAGGAGCGGCAGGCAGGGCTCGTGATGCTGCCCTCGGTGCCCTACGACAAGGGCGTGGACGGGCGGTTGCCGACGGCGCTGGAGGTGGCGGCCGTCGACGGGTTCCTGATGTACTGCCTGCCGGACGACGATCCCGCGATCGCGCGCATCGTCGACCGCGGCAGGCCGATCGTCGCGATCGACATGAGCGCCGACGAGCGGTTCGCGGGCGTGAACATCGATGATCGCGGCGGTGCCCGTCTGGCGGTCGCCCGCGTGCTCGGGCGCGGTTGCCGTCGACCGGCGATCCTGTCGTTGCCCGTGGACGCCCACCGCGACGCGCGGCGCGCGAACCGGGCAGCGCTCGATCGCGCACCGTTTCCGGTCACGCGCGAGCGCTGGCGAGGCTACGTCGAGGAGCTCGAGGCAAGGGGCGTTCGCCCGGCCGACGTGCCCGTCGCCTTCGTGCGAGCCAACATGCGCTCCGACGGGGAGCTCGCGGCGAGGGAGTTGCTGGGCGGACCCGGACGACGTCCCGACGCGCTGCTCGCGATGACCGACGTGCTCGCGCTCGGCGCGCTCGACGCCTGCCGCGCGCTGGGGCTGGCGGTGCCCGCGGATGTCGCCGTGATCGGCTTCGACGACATAGAGCCCGACGCTGCCGGGGCGGGCCTGACGACGATCCGCCAGGACGTGCGCGCGAAGGCTCGCCGGGCGACCGAGGTGCTGTTCGATGCACCGGACGCGGCGTCGCCGGCGCTATCGGTGGAGCTGGTGGAACGCGACAGCGCGTAGTCGTGGGCACCTCCTGGTACCCGCCGCGCACCGCCGCGTCTCATGCGACGAGCGCGTGCGCGCCGAGCATCGGCGCTCGGCTGTCCGAAGACCGCGCTCGAGTCTTGGCGAGGTCACGAACGATCTCGCCGACGACCCGCACCGTGCAGAATTCGCCGTGCAGGCTCGTCAGGTTTACCGCCTGCACGGTGGCGGCGTCCCATCGCCTGCCGTCCGGCCCGGTCGCCGCGAAGGCTGCGCACGCGTTCCCGGCGAGCGTGACGCCGAAGCCTGCGTTCGCCGCCATGCGCACGCTCGTCGACACGCAGTGCGGCGTGGTCAGCCCCGCGACCACGAGCCGGTCGACGCCGAGTCTCCTGTTGCGAGTTCGAACGACCGGAGTCGACGAGGACGGTGGCGAAGGATCCGAACGATGCGCTCGACGAGCGCCTGCTGGCGCTTCTGCGCGACGACGCGCGTGCTCCGGTGTCGAGCCTGGCGGCAGCGGTGCACCTGTGCGTCACCGCGGTGCGCCGTCGCCTGCAGCGGCTCGCGGAGACGGGCGCGATCGTCGGTTACACGCTAACGAAGCGCACGCCGAACACGTCACGGCCACTTCATTCCGAGGCTTTGCAAGACGGGCCGGTCACGTTGGAAGGCGCCGATCGCCGCACCGACGAGCAGGAGCATTACTGACGCCATCAGCCCGCTCGAAAGCCCCTGCGTCCGATCGTTGATGGCGCCGGTCGCGATCGGCCCCAGCATCTGCCCCGCGCCGAACGCGACGGTGAGCGTTCCGATCGATCGCCCCCATTCGGCACGCGGGACGTTCCGCCGCACGAACGCCGTGGTGGAGGCGACGACCGCGAAGAAGGCGCCGCCGAACACGACGGCCGAGGCGAACCGGCTGGCCGATCCGTCGAGCACGAGCGGCAGGGCCGCGCCGAATGCGGTCACGGTACAAAGCAGCGCGAACGCGTGCCCGTGGCGGGCGCGTTCGAGCACGCCTGCCCACAGCCCGGGCGAGCCCGCCGCGGCGGCACCGATCGCGACCCAGAAGAGCGCCTGCTCGAGCACGGTGCCGCCTGCGTCGCGCACCCATGCGACCATGAAGGTCATGTAGGCGATGTAGCCGGCACCGAACAGGCCGTAGCCGAGCAGCAGTGGCCCCGTGCGCATCGCCGTCGTAGGGGGCGAAAGGACGCGCGACGGGGTGGGGAATGGCCAGCGCGCCGCGTTTCCCACCGCACCCCGGGCCAGCACAAAAACGAAGGGAGCCGACACGATCGCGAGCGCGGCCCAGGCGAGCGCCCAGGAGCCCGGGCCCGCTCGATGAAGCACGAGCGGCACCACCAGTCCGGACACGGCGATGCCGACACCGGGCCCCGCGTAGTAGAGCCCGAGCAGGAACGCGGACCGCCTGGCATCGCCCGCCGCGGCGTTCACCGCGAGCACGCCGCCGGCAACGAACGCGATGGCCCCGCCGAAGCCCGCGAGGACGCGGACGAGGTTCAGCAGCAGGGTGTCGCGAAGGACCGCGCACAGGCCAAGCGACACGACGCAGGCGGCAGTGCCGACCACCGTCGCTCGGGACGCCCCCATGCGCACGATCGCCCGCGCCGCGAACAACGCGCCGGTGAGGTAGCCGAGCGCGTTGGTGGTGTTCATCCAGCCGGCCTGCGTGAAGGACCAGCCGAGATCGGCGCGCATGTCCGGCAGCACCAGCGCGTAGGCAAAGCGGGCGATACCGAGACCCACGGCGGGCGCGATCGCGAGGGTGAGCACCTGCGCGGCTGCGTCGGAGCGAGGCTCGTCGAGGCGGAAGGATCGGTGGTCCATGCCGCGCATCTGAGTTCTAAAATAGAACTCAAGACTAACCCGGGCTGGGTACCAAATTCAAACTTTGCTAGTCTCGGCACATGAGCAAGCCGGACCGAACCGGGCAGGACCCTGCCGGGCCGCCTCACGTACGGGTACCGATCGAGGACTGCGCCCTGGCCCTGGCGGTCGGCGAGATCGGCGACGGCTGGATCCTCCTGATCCTGCGCGAGGTGCTGTGCGGAGCGACCCGCTTCGACACGATGCAGAAGGAGCTCGGCATCTCGCGCGGGGTGCTCGCCGAACGCCTGCGGCTCGCCGTCGAACGCGAGCTGCTGACCCGTCGCCCCGTCAAGGAGCCCGGACGACGCGTGCACCACGCCTACGAGCTGACCGACAAGGGTCGTGCGCTGGTACCGGCCCTCGTCGCGCTGCGCGGCTGGTCCGAGGCGTGGCTCGCCGGCACACGTTCGAGGCTCAGCATGGGCACGCGCGACGGCAGGGAGGTGCGCGTGCGGCTCGTCGACGACGCCGGTCGAGACGTGGACCCGGTCGACGTCGTCGTGTCCGCGGTCGATGCGTCGCCTCGACGACGCCGACAGCCCGCACGATGATCATGCGGTCCGGCATGAGCTCTCGCATCATGTCGACCTCGTCGGTTCAACTCACCAGAACGAGGGTGCGACCGCTCCGGTCGGCGAGCTCCTGCGACACGGACCCGAGCACGGTGCGACGAAGCGCCGAGTGTCCGTGCCGTCCGAGCACGATGGTGTCCGCCCCGGTTTCGTGGGCGACGGAGATCAGGGTGCGCGCCACCGGTCCTGCCCGGACCACGGCCTCGGGACCCGGATGGCCCGCGGTCTCGACGGCCCGGCAGGCGGGCGCCGAGCCGTCGACCCCGCACAGCAGGACGGGTGAGTCGCTTCGCGCGCTCACGCCCACCCCCTCCACGCCTGGTACGCAAGACCGCTCGCCAACGACCCGCTCAGCGCGAACGCGATGTACAGCGCGAACACCGGGCGCCTGACGAGCGCGAAGACCGCGAGCGCCGCCGGCAGCGAGGTGACGCCGCCGGCAACCAGGAACGCGAGCCCCGCACCGGGCGCCATCCCCTGACTCACGAGCCCGGACACCAGCGGCAGCGCGGCGTAGCCATTCAGGTACGCCGGCACGCCGACGAGGGTGGCGGCGAGGATCGGACCGACGCCCTCGCCCCCGAGCGTCGCGCCGATCCGGTCCGCCGGGACGTAGGCCAGCATCAAGCTCTCCAGCAGGAAGGCCAGGCTCAGCCACTTCACGAGAAAGACCGTGGTCGAGCGCGCCTCGTGGACGAATCTCGCGCGGCGTCGCGCCTCGTGCCAGAAGCGCCACCGAAGCGTGCCGGGAGCCCGAACGGCGGAGGTGCCGCAGCCGCCGTCACCGACACCCGGGCGGAGCGGATCGGCGAAGTGACCGGCCTTCGTGAGCGCTAGGGTGACGTAGCCACCGAAGAGCCCGAGGGCGATCGCGGCTGCCGTCTTCGCCACTGCGAAATCGAGCCCGAGCAGTCCGACGGTCAGCACGAACATCGATGGATCGATCACCGGAGAGGCGAGCCAGAACGCCATCACGGCGGCGAGCGGCACGCCCATCGACAGCAGGGCCGCGATCAGCGGAATCACCCCGCACGAGCAGAACGGCGACAGGCCGCCCAGCGCGGCGGCGAGCGCGATCATCGTCACCGGGGAGCCTGCGAAGGCGCGCGCCACGAGGCGATCGGCACCGCTCGCGCCGGCCCAGGCGGCGAGCACGATGGACAGGATCAGGAACGGTGCGGTCCCTGCGAGAGCGTGCACCGCGAAGGCGACGCTCGCGCGCGCCTGGCCGGGATCCAGCAACGCGAGAAGTCCGAGAATCATCGCGCTGACCAGCCAGACTCGCTGACGTCGCCAGACGTCGGCCGCGACGCGGCGGATCCGTCCGGCACGAGGCGCAGGGACGGTAGCCGGGAGGATGGATTCCTTCATGACTTCTTCCTTAATTATGTAGTTATTTTGGGCGTGGCGAAACGGTCCGTTCGTCAAGCGGCGTCGTCCCGGACGAGAGTGACACCGGTGCAGCACTCCGCCGTCAGGAACGCCGCGGCGCGCTCGACCGCGGCGAAGTCGGCTCGGTTGAAGACGGTCCTGCCTCGGCGCTCCTGGACGACGAGCCCTGCCTGGACGAGCGTGCGCAGGTGGTATGCGAGCGTCGACGGAGGCTGTCCCGTATGGACCGCGATATCCCCCACGCTCAGGCCATCGTGTCCGACTCGAACGAGCAGTCGAAACACCTCGAGACGGGCCTCGTGTCCTAGAGCGGCGAAAGCGGTCGCGGGGGCGGCGAGGTCCATGCTGACCATAATAACTACTAAACTAGCTATGTCAACAACAATCCGAAAGCCGATCCTCGCGGCAACAAGTCAAGCCCGGACAGGCGCGACGTTGACAGCACACGGAATCGCGACGGTGTACGTCCGTTCGATCAAGATGGTATCCGAGGAGGTCGATACGGGTTGCACATCGCATATACTCCCGAGATGAGCGATCCTTCCAAAGGCGAAGACCCCAGCGGCAGTACGGTCGCACCGGCGGCTGGCCGGATGTCATCGACGGTGACCGCGGCGCTCGAGACGGTCCCGTCGTCCGTCGTTCGACAGCACGACACGCCGCGCGGCACGGACGCCGGGAGGTCCCTTCCGGGCGCATGGATCGTCGACGTCGTCGAGCACGCCGCGGACGACGTCCTCCGAGGGCTTCGCGCGCGGGGCGTGTCGGAGCTGTTCGACCGGTACCGCACGGTACCGGTCCCACCCGGGCGCGAGGACGCCGAGCAAGCCCTTCGCACGCTCGTGGACTTCTCGGCCACGCGCGACCGTGAAGGCTACGACCGGGTCGTCGACGCCCTCGGCGAGGCGCCGGCGCTCGATGAGAACCAGCTTTACCAGGCGCAGGAGCACGCGGCGCGCAAGCGCTGGTTGATCGATCATGAGCGGCTGCTGAGCACCGAGGAGCTCGTCCGGCTCATGCCCGACCGCGTCCCCGCCGGCGGCAACGCCTCGCGCACCCTTCAGGGACTGCGCGATCGCGACGAGCTCCTCGGGGTGCGGCTCATGCGTGACTGGCGCTACCCGGCCTGCCAGCTCGACGCGCGCGGCGAGATTCATGCCGCGTTGAAGCCGGCGCTCGCCGAGGCCCGACGTCAGGGCTACACCCCCTGGGAGATGCTCTTCTGGCTCGCCGCCCCCGGAGCGCCGGCGTGGGTGCCGATCGTGGCGGGTCGGCCCCTCGAGCCTGCGGGCGAGCTCGAGACGCTCGAAGAGATCGCTCGTCGGGCGGTCGTCCTCCACGAAGACGATCCCGCGGCACCGGAGCTCGTGCGCCCGGCATCGCTGCTGGCCGCCGGCGAGACCGAGGCGTTCCGACGTCTCGCCGCGCGCTGGCTCGGCGAACGGGCCCTGACCACGAGCTCCGGGTGAGCGATACGCTGCCGACCCGCACCTACCCCCCGGGCTGGACCAGCTACACCGTCTTCGACACCGATTACCCGGCGTCGAGCTTCAACCCCCATGCCGGGTTCGGCACGGCCGACGCGGGCGTAGGCGGACGCTTCCACCCGTTCGTCGACCCGGCAGGGGTGCCGGTGCCGACCAAGTACCTCGGCGATCACCCGATCGGTGCGTTCGCCGAGACCCTCATGCGGGACGATCTCGGCCACCGTAGCGTCTCGCTCGATGCGGTTCGACATCACGGAATCGCCACCGTCGCCTTCGCCCGCGAGATGGTGCTGGCAGACCTGGTCGTCGACGTCGTGGCGAGCCCCACACTCCGCGGGCTCCTCGAAAGCGGACGCAAGGCGTATCCCGCGCTGCGCACGGTCGCGCGCGCGCTGCACGCCCGACACGACCGGATCGACGGCTTGGTGTGGCAGGGCCGTCAGCTGGGCGCGGCCGGCATGAACTGCACGGTGCTGTTCGGCGATCGGGTGAAGGCCGCCGTCGACCTGATCGAGACCGGCGTGCACGCGCTCGATCGGGATCTCGGCCTGCAGCTGCTGCGTGACGCGGCGCGCGCGCGTCGGTTCGCCTTGCCCGATGCCTTGGTGCTCGACGGCCCCCGCGCGAGCCCCGAGGTTCCGAAGCCGTAGCGGGACAGTCACGAAACGGACGTTGGGCCTGGGGCGAGGTCGCAGCGTCGCTCGCAGGCGGTATGACATGCTCCGATAGGCGCGTCTGCACCGTATACCTCAACGGTGTGCCGTGACCGAACGAAAGGGGAAGTAGGTCGCGCGCGAGCCCGTCGCCGTCAGCTCGGCGACCAGTCGCGCAAGCTCGGCGTCGGAGGCGGCGTCGAGGGCGGCGTCGTGCCCCGCCACGTTGTCGAGCGCGACGACGTCGCCGTTCGCGTCGAGAAAGTCGAGCTCGTGGCGGTTCGCCGAGATCTTGTGAAAGCCGGAGTGATTGTCGAGCTCGACCACGTCCTCGTAGGTTTTCAGACGCGAGGCGATAGGACCGTCGAGAAGCCGACGACGCGCGGCTCGAGCGCGAGCAGTTCCGCGGCGCAGCGATCGAGATAGCGTCCCACCTTCCGGCGAGCCCGGCCGAGCGCCTCGATGAGCTCCGCGTCGTGGCCGATCATCGGCGCCCACCGACGCGCGAGCGGAGCTTCTCTCACCGGGGCTCATCTCGTACGATCGCGTCTCGAACGCGATCGAAGCGCCTCATCCCGATGGCCTGTCCGCTTTACCAGGAAGCGTCCGACTGCCTGACGTTCGCCGCGGACGTGCTCTTCTCGATAGAGCCCGGGCGCGTGCTGACTGCCCGCTCGCCGTTCTTCCCCGACGGGGGCGGTCAGCTCGCCGACCGCGGTACCGTCATCGTCGACGGTGCCGCGTTGCCCGTCGAGGCCATCGAGGTCGTCGACGAGGGCGTCTGGCACGCGGTGCCCGGCGTGCCGGCCGACGCGGCCGCCGCAGAGCTGCGGATCGATCCGGTCTTCCGCGCGCTGCAGAGCGAGCTCCACACGCTCGCGCATCTGGTCAACGCGGTCGTGTTCCGCGCGTTCGACGGGGCGCTGCTGACCGGAGCGCAGTTGAGCGCCGACGCGACGCTGCGCGTCGACTTCGAGCTGCCGGACGTCGACAACGACCGGCTGCGCGCGCTCGAGGGCGAGATCAACGCGGCCGCGACCGCCGACCACGAGGTCACCGCCTCGCGCATGGACTGGGACGAGGCGGCCGCCGAGCCCGGGCTCTTCCGCTCGCGCTCGGCGACGCCGCCGAAGGATACCGACGGCACGGTGCGCATCGTGCGGATCGGGGACCTGGACCTGCAGGCGTGCGGCGGCACGCACGTCGCGTCCATTGGGCGGTGCCGGCCGATCCGGATCGCGAAGATCGAGAACAAGGGTCGGCATAACCGGCGCGTGCGGGTCGCGCTCGACAGCGGATGAGCCGCCGGGTCGGACATCGACCCTTCTCGGTGCGACTCGTGCGCCGCTCGACGGTCTGCTCGGTGGCCTGGACGACGGCGACCACCTCGTGATCGCCGACGAAGGCGCCGCGCACGCGTCGGATCAGCGCCGAGACGGCAGGTAGACTGGACCGGACACGACCACCGAGGCGTCCGGGACGACGCCTTCTTGCAGGCGGAACCAATCGATGCACATCTCCACGAACGAAGGCAAGCTGGACAACACCCTTCGTTCAGCGGTCGAGCGCTTTCGCCGCCTGCTAGAGCGCGAGTACGACGTAGAAGGCATCATCGTCTTCGGCAGTCAGGCCCGCGGCACCGCCGGACCGGGCAGTGATGTCGACGTTGCGGTGATCCTCCGAGGAGAACCGCGCCGTTTTCTGGCGACCAAACTCGACATGATCAACCCTGCCTACGACATCTACCTGGAGACCGGCGTCGACATCTCGCCGCTGCCGGTCTGGCTGGAAGAGTGGGCGAACCCGCACCGGTACCCGAATCCTGCCTTGTTGCACAACATCGGCCGTGAGGGCATCCGGCTTTGAACGGGATCGAAGAGGCGGA
The DNA here is from genome assembly GCA_963833195.1 of uncultured Gammaproteobacteria bacterium. GTDB lineage: Bacteria > Pseudomonadota > Gammaproteobacteria > Granulosicoccales > Granulosicoccaceae > Granulosicoccus. Next base: position 258,938 of record CAWHXF010000027.1, read on the forward strand.
GCTTCTGCTGGCGAAGGCCGACAGGTTCTGCCGCTCCGCACGACTGCTTCTCGAAGCCGACGACACGGATAGCGCTTGCAGCCGAGCGTACTACGCCATGTTCGACGCGGCCCGCGCCGCCCTTCTCTTCTGCGGAGAAGCTTCTTCCAGCGTCGATCTGGGAAAGACGCACCGCGGAGTGATCGGCCGTTTCAGCGAACGGCTGGTGAAGAGCGGCGTACTGCCGATCGACCTGGGCAGGGGGCTTCGCAAGGCAGAAGAAGTTCGCGTCACCGCGGACTACCGCCTCGAACCCGTCGACGATCTCGTGGCGGCGGAGACGGTCGCCGGTGCCGAGCGTTTTCTCGCCGTGATCAGATCGACCTACGCAGCAGATGACCCGGACGAGCGACAGCCGGGCTGATCGGTCGCCGAAGGACGCCGACGGCGCGGTTCGGATCTTGCGGATCGGTGGCCTGGACCGGCAGGCGTGCGGCGGCACGCACGTCGCGTCGACGGAACGGTGCTGGGCGATCCGGACACGGATCGCGAAGATCAAGAACAAGGGTCGGCATAACCGGCGCGTGCGGATCGCGCTTCAAGTCGAGGACCGCGAGGACATCGCGCTCGGTGCCGACGACAGCCTCGCCACGCTCGCCGAGCACATGGCCCGCGCCATCCTTGCCGAACGGCCCGCACGGGCGCTCCTCGACGCTTGGGCGGCGCGCGCGGACGCGCCCGCCCGCGTGCAGTGCGGGACGTGCGCGCACTTCACCCAGCACGAGCACCGCCCGTACGACGGGACGTGCCGCCGACCGCCCGCAGCGTGCGTTCCCCTTGCCCGTCCGTGCCGAGAGCGACGCCATGCCCGAGGACGTGTCCGCGCCCGAGGCCGGCGACCGCGACCCTTGGTCGCCCACGGCGACGCTGAACCTCGATGGGCTCACCGCATTCGCCCTCGGGGGGCCGAGCCCAAAGGGACCGGGCGAGCCGGACGGGCGAGCTCGCAGCGGTCTCGGGCATCGCCTACTTGACCCCGCTCGTCGCGCTGCTGCTGCTCGCACTGACGGGGGCCGCGAGGGTGGAGTGGATGACCGCGGCGGGTGCGGTGCTGATCGTCGCCGGTGCTTGCCTCGCGGCCGGTATCGGGCGACCACGCTGATCGAACGGTACCGAGCGGGTAGGGCCTCGCTCAGGAGACACGGTCACCGCCCACACGACGTCCCCGAACCCCTCTCGACGGACACGAATCGAGCCCGAGCCGGTCGCCCCGGGCCGAACGCCACGAAGGTCATTCCGAACCCTACAGAATGGCCCGCGAGATATGTCGGGATACCTCCACGATCGATGTGCTGCCGGTGAACTCGAACTTCACCTTGCCCAAGCTCGAGAAGTAGATCTCCAGCTCGGAGTCCAGGTCGAATGTTCCGGACGTTTCGACCGAGTACGCGACGATGTTCTTGTAGGGCAGCGAGGTGAAATCCTTCTTGCTACCGGTTATCCCCTGCACGTTGATCGCGATGATCCGCCTGTCGGTGAACACCACGCCGTCGCGCATGGATCGGTAGGCGCCGATCACCTCCTCGCCTTTCAGCAGGAGCTCGGCCGCGGTTTCGGCGTACTTGCCGTCCTGCTTGAGCTTGAAGAAGCCTTTGTTGTCGAAGTCGATCATCGTGTACGGGAGCTGGTCGTGGGTAGTCGTCGAACCGTCTGTCGCCTTGGAGCTTCCCGCTGGCTCGGGATCATCTCGCATCGATCGCGACGTGCGTTTCGCGTGCCTTCTTGTACGCCGTGTTCGTACACACGGCAATGGATGGCCGTCACCTACCCGTCCCGCCCCGCACCCGACCGGCGCACCGACTCCGGCGCGTCGTCCTCCAGGTAGACACGCAGGATCTCGTCGAACGAGCCTTCCGCCTCGAACCCCAGCGCCCTCGCGCGCGCCGGGTCGAAGTCCTCGGCCCAGTTGCCGACGATGCCCATGATCGTCGCGTCGGGCTCGCGCCGCACTCGCGCCACGGCTTCGGGGCCCACCACGCGTCCGAGCGACTCGAGCTGCTCGGCCACCGTCGCCGACAGCCCCGGCAGGTTCAGGTTCCGGCGCGGGCCGATCGCCTCGCCGTCGAGCCCCGCGGCGTGCACCAGGAAGCCCACGGCGGCGCGCGGGCTCGCGAACCAGTGGCGCACCGTGTCCGGGACCGGCAGCACCGCCTCCTGGCCCGCGATCGGCTCGCGCAGGATGCCTGAGAAGAACCCCGACGCCGCGGCGTTGGGTTTGCCCGGGCGCACGCAGATCGTCGGCAGCCGCAGCCCGACGCCGTCCATGATCCCGCGCCGGGTGTAGTCCGAGAGCATCAGCTCGCCCATGAGCTTCTGCACGCCGTAGCTGGTGCGCGGGGTCTGCTGGAAGTCGTCGTCGATGCGCTCGGGGAACGGTGCGCCGAACACCGCGATCGACGAGCTGTAGACGACGCGCGGCACGTACTTGCCGCCGTTCGCGTCGTGCTCGGCGCGTATCGCGTCGAACAGGTAGCGCGTGCCGTCGAGGTTGATGCGGTAGCCCTTGTCGAGGTCGGCTTCGGCCTCGCCGGAAACGATGGCCGCGAGGTGGTAGACGACGTCCGGGCGGTCCGCGATCAGCTCCGCGGCGACGCCGGGCTCGGACAGGTCCGCCGCGCGCGTCGCGGTGCGATCCTTCCAGCCGTCCGGTGCGCGCGGCTCGACGACATCGACAAGGCTCAGGTGCGTGAGGTCGCGCCCGGCGAGCGCGCCGTCGGTGGCGAGGCGGGCGGCGAGCTTCGCGCCGAGCATGCCGGCCGCGCCGATGATCAGTACCTTCATGGTGTCCCCTGTCGTGCGTCGTCTTGGTCGTCGCGCCCATGCGCGAGGATCGCGGCGGCGCGGGCGAAGAAGGTCTCGCGTCCGAAGTTGCCGGACTTCAGCGCCACGGCCAGGCCGTCGTGCGCACCGCCCGACACGCGCAGCGCCGGCACGCCCGGATCGATCGCCGGGCCGATCTCGAACGCGTCGATGCCGAGCGCGGTCACGACCGCCCCCGAGGTCTCGCCACCGGCCACGATCAGCCGCCGCGTGCCGGACGCGACCGCGAGCGTCGCGAGCTCGCCGAAGAACGACTCTATCGCCTCGGCCGCGCGCTTCGCGCCGAAGCGCTCCTGCGCGGCGCGCACGTTGTCCGGATCGTCGGAGGTGTACACGAGGGGCAGGAGGCCGCCTTCGGTGCGCGCCCAAGCGAAGGCATGCCGTGCGTCCTCGGTGCCGTCGATCAGCGACGCGACGTCGACGCGCCGCTGCGCGCCGCCATCGTCGCGGTGGCGCGCGAGCTGGCCGCGCGTGGCCACCGAGCACGACCCGCACAACACCAGCGCATCGCCGGTGACGAGCCTCCACGGCTCGGCGTCGCCGAGCGACGCGCCGTGCAGCGCCGGCAGCCCGAGCGCGATGCCCGAGCCGCCGCTGAGCAGGACGTGGTCGCGCGATGCGTCCGCGAGGCGCACGAGGTCCTCGTCGTCGACCGCGTCGCAGACGACGTAGGGTCGTCCGTCGGCGGCTTCCGACGCGAGCCGCTCCCGAGCGGAGCCCGCGCGCAGCGCGTCGAGCGGCACGTGGCCGACGCCGCGCGACGTCTGGCGCGCGAGCCAGCGGCGCAGGTCCGGATCGGTCATCGGGTTCAGCGGATGGTGCTCCAGCCCGGACTCGCTGAGCAACCGGTCGCCGACGAACAGGTGCCCCTGGTACACCGTGCGTCCGGTCTTCGGGAACGCGGGGCACACGATGACCGGCCCGTCGACGCCGAGCGCGTCGCACAGCGCGTCGAGCACCGGGCCGATGTTGCCCTCGGGCGTCGAGTCGAAGGTCGAGCAGTACTTGAACAGCACGCGCGTGCAGCCTTGCCCGCGCAGCCACGCGAGCGCGGCCAGCGAGCGCTCGACCGCATCGCCGACCGGCACCGAGCGGGTCTTGAGCGACACGACGCCGGCGACGATGTCGGCGTCGGCAGGTGCTTCCGGTACGCCGACGTACTGCACCGTGCGCAGCCCCCCGGCCGCGAGCACGAGCCCGACGTCCGAGGAGCCGGTGAAGTCGTCGCCGATGACGCCGAGTTCCATGCGATCGCCCTCAGTCGGCTCGCGTCGGCACCGAGTCGAGCCACTGCCCGAGCTCGTCCGCGTACAGGCTCGCGCGGCTGCCCGTCGTGCCGTGGCCGCGGGTTTCCTCGCTCGCGGGGATCACGAAGGCCTCGGCGTTCGCCATCGTCGGCAGGCGCTCTTCGAGGATCATGAGCTCCGGCGGGTTGCGCTCGTCGTCGGCGGAGTTGATGACCAGCACGTGCGCCTGGATCTTGTCGAGTTCCTCGCTCGGGTCGAAGTTCCGCGACGAGTCCCACTGATACATCGTGTCGTTCGCGTCGCCGACCTTGACCGTCGCCAGACGCTCGTCGATGAACGCGTCGGCGGCCTCGCGCGTCGCGCCCTGCTCCTGCAACCAGAGGTTGCCGCCGGACGTCGCGGTCGCGAACCAGGCGGTCGCGGTGGCGAGGTTCGGCGGCTGCTCCTCGTAGTCGCCACCGTTCCAGGCCGGGTCGTTGCGCACCGAGTCGATGACCATGCGGCGCATCATCCAGTTCCTGCCCGACATCGGTGCCGGCAGGGAGGCCATCGGCACGAGCGCGTCCATGTAGTCCGGGTACTCGATGCCCCAGATCCACGCGAGCATGCCGCCCATCGAGTTGCCGATCACGAGCCGCAGGTGCTCGACACCGAGCCCTTCGGTCAGAAGGCGGTGGTGGGCGTGGACCATGTCCTCGAGATCGTAGCGGGGGAACGAGGCGCGCATGCCGTCCGACGGTTTCGACGAGTCGCCGTGGCCGATCGCGTCGGGCAGGATCAGGTAGTGCTCGTCGGCCGCGAGCGGCTGGCCGGACTCGAACAGTGCGTCCGCGAAGCCTTCGCCGAGCATGCCGCCGCCGCTGCCCGTCGTGCCGTGCAGCACGAGCACGGCCGGGTCTTCGGGATCGCCGAGCGTACGGTAGTGGATGGTGAGCTCCTCGAGCGTCTCGCCGGAGCCGAACTCGAAGTTCTCGATCGTGAAGTCGCCCTCGACGGGCTCGGGCAGGTCTTGCGCGTGCGCGGGCACGAGGGCCGCCGCGAGCAGGATCGGCGACAGGCGGGCGGCGGCGAGGCCGGTAGTGGGACGTCTGGACATGGTCGAGCTCCGGTGGGGGAAGAGGGGCGTGCACTCCGACGGCTGCCAAGGGCGCGCGCCGGAACTACCGATCTGTCGCGAGGCGCACCCGCGCGACCGCGAACGCGTCCAGCGCAAGCGTGTTCCGTGGGTTGTCGTCGTCCGCGGTGTCGCCGCCGTCGAGATCGAGCAGCGTCGGGGTGACCGCGGCGAGCGGGAACGCCTCGGCGTCGAGGGTCCGCACGCGCGTCGCGCGGGCGGGCAACGCCACGTCGATGCGCGAAGCGCTCAGGTTCGCGACCAACAGCTCGACGCCGTCGCCGGTGTCGCACGCGATGCAGGCCGCGATGTCCGGACGCGATGACTCGAGGCCGCGGCGCGGCCGCCCGCGCCACGCGGCGAGGGTGCGCAGCACGTGGTAGTGCGGGTACACGCCGCCCGCGTCGTCGTACCACGGGGCCGGATCGTCGCCGCGCGCGTGCACCGCGCCGCGCGCGCCGGTCGCCGCGCCGACGACGATCGACTCGACGCCGCCGACCGCGGCGGCCGACGCGTAGCCGACGAGCCAGGCCGCGCCGAAGAGACCCCGCTGGCGCGGGTCCGCGCGGTTCATCGCCTGGCGCACGTTGTCGGGGTTCTCGGCCGGCGCATCGCCGTAGGGATTGATGCGCATGCCGATCGCGCTGGGGCCGATCGACAGCGGCACGCCGTCCGCGATGTCGCGCGCCGTCGCCACCACGGCGGGCACCGCCTCGAGGTTCTCCATTGCCGTGGCGTCGTCGCCCGCGTGCACGAGCGCCGACGTCGTGAAGCAGACGACGTCGAGCGGCTCGGTCGGCGGGCGCTTGCGGTTCAGCTCGGTGAAGAAGGCGAACGTGCCGCCGCCGATGCGCGCGTCGGGGAAGGCGGATCTCGCGTGCGCGTACAGCGCGTCGAGCTCCGGTGCCGGCGGCCACTCGCTGCCGGGCAGCGTGCCCTTCGTGTCGGCAGCGGGGGAGACGAACACCGTCTCGAACGTGCGGTCCGCGGCGCGCACGGTCTCGGCGAGCGCGTCGAGCTCGGCGGCGAAGCCGTCCACCTCGACGACGACCGCCTCGAGCCGGGCGGTCGCGCCGAGGCGTTCGGCGAGCTCGCCGAGCGTGGCGAGCGACTCCGCGCCGTCGCCGCGACGCGGGTCGTGGCGCAGGAGCGCGTGATCGAACCCGAGCGCGGCGAGCGCGTCGACGCCGGCGTCGTCGGGCGTCGGGTCGCCGGCGTCGAGCCCGACGCCGAACGCGGGCAGCGCGGCGCCGCGCGAGCCGAGCTCGAGCGAGACGGCGTCCGATGCGTCGGTGCCCGCACCGGCCTCGCCGGTGACGGTGAGGACGATGCGCTGCTCGAGCGGGTCGCCTGCGGCCAGCTCGTAGGGCCAGGGCCGGGCGAGCGGGCGCACGTAGGTCTTGTACGACGCGTCGGTCCAGTTCCTCTGGTCCTCCATCTCGTAGGTGTCGCCCTCCATGCGGCACTCGACCGAGACGCCGGGGATCGGCTCGTGGGTCAGCGCGCGCAGCTCCATCATCGGCTGCAGCGGATCGATCGCTTCGGGGAACGCACCGTCCTCGACGCTGCCGTCCACGCGCTCGATCTTCACAGGTGCACCGGCGACGCCCGCGATCGGGTGCAGCACGACGAAGCCGGTGCGGTTGGTCTCGAAGCCGGTGTCGGTCTCGCCGCGCGCCGAGAACGTCAGCGTCGACGGCGTGCCGACGATCGTCGCCTCGTAGCGGAACGTGCGCTCCCCGGCGGTCACGCTCGCGGTGTAGGCGACCTCGAACCGGTCGTCCGTCTCGCGGATCTCGAGGTCCGTGATCTCGGGGTCGTAGGTGCCCCAGTCGCGGTCGCGCACGATGAACGACACGGCCCGGATCGCCTCGACGCCCATGATGCGCACGTGACGCAGGTTGCCGGCGTCGAGCTCGGCGGACAGGGCGCCGGCGCGCAGCACGCGCGCGGTGGCGGGGGGCTGCTCGGTGCCGTACAGGCGCACGTTGCGGGACGGGCCTTCGCTCATGGTGTGGCTCCCGTGATGCAGGGCGTGGAGGGTTGCTCAGGCGCGCCGGCTCTGACGCGCGCTGACGAGGCGCTCGACGAGCAGCGCCAGGATGATGATCCCGCCGATGGCCGAGCCCTGCCAGAACGGCGACACGCCGAGCAGGTTCAGCCCGTTCCTGATCATGACCATGATCGCGACGCCGATCAGCGTGCCGAGGATCGAGCCGCGACCGCCGTACAGGCTCGCCCCGCCGATGACGACCGCCGCGATCGCGTCGAGCTCCAGCAGGTTGCCCGCGAGCGGATCGGCCGACAGCAGCTGCGCGGTCGAGAACGTGATCGCGATGGCCGCGAAAGCGCCCGACACGATGTAGGGCAGCACCGAGTAGAACAGCGTCGACAGGCCCGCCGCGCGCGCGGCCTCGACGTTCGAGCCGATCGCGTAGATCGTGCGACCGCCCTTGGTGTAGGTGAGATAGAGCCACGCGAACAGGTACATCGCGCCGAGGAACAGCACGTTCGCGGGGATGCCGAGGAACGTCGTGAACACGATCGACGACAGCTCGGAAGGCAGGCCCGAGACGGCCGTCTGGCCGGACAGGATGTAGGCGAGGCTGCGCGCGATCGCCATGACGCCGAGCGTGACGACGAACGCGGCCAGCCCGAAGCGCGCGATCAGCACTCCCGAGAACAGCCCGATCAGAGCGCCCGCGCCGACCGCCATCACGATCGCCACGGGAATCGGGAACTCGCGCAGCGCGAGCCCGAGCACGATGCCCGACAGCCCCGCCACCGAGCCGACCGACAGATCGATTCCGCCGGTCAGGATCACGAAGGTCATGCCGATGGCCACGAGCCCGACCACGACCGACTGGTCGAGCAGGTTGAACACGTTCGCCTTGGTCAGGAAGTAGGGCGACATCAGGGAGAGCGCGATGCCGATCGCGAGCGCGAGCAGCAGCATGCGCACCTCGAGGCTGCCGGCGAGCCGGGCGCCGAGCGATCGGCGCGCGCGCGTGCTCGCGGGCGACGCCCGCTCCGGAGGAGGCGCCCGCGCCGCGCGGGTCGCGCTGCGTCGCTGCCGATCCGGTCTGCGGCGGTCGTGGCGTTCATGCGGCCTCCGCCGTGGGTGCGTGCAGATGGTGGACGGCATCGACGATGCGCGCCGCGCGCTCGGCGTCGCCCGCGCCCGGCACGGTGACGCCGATGCGGCCCATGTCGTGACCGCGGCGGTTGGTCAGGGGCACCACGAGCGTGGCCAGCGAGCCGTCCGGTTCGGCGACGAAGCGGTGCGCATCGGCGCCGCGCGACAGCGCCGTCGGCACGCGCGTGGCATCGATGCGCATGGCCTGGCCGGCCGCGAAGCCGGGCGCGGTGGCCGCGTTCGCCACGACGGCGTTGAGGCACACCAGCCGCTTCTCGTCGGGCAGGATCCAGAACGCCGCGCCGTCGTGCTCGGACGCAAGGCGCTCGAGCAGCGCGGTGGTGCGCGCCATGGACGTGCGCGGCGCGGCGAGCAGCGTCAGCTTCTCCTCGTCGAGCGCGGCGCTCGGCAGGTCCGCGATCGAGGTGCCGTCGCTGACCACGACGATGCGGTCCGACACCCCGAGCAGCTCCTCGAAGTCCGAGGACACGATGATGACGGCGACGCCGGTCGCGCCGATGTCCCGCAGGATCCGGTAGATCGCCTGGCGCGTGCCGATGTCGACGCCCTTGGTGGGCTCGTCCAGGATCAGGAGGCGCGGCTCGAGCAGCAGCCAGCGCGCGATGATGATCTTCTGCTGCTGGCCGCCCGAGAAGTCGAGCATGCTCGGGTCGTCCACGCGGTGGATCGGCAGGTCGAGCGCGTCGAACAGCTCGGCGATGCGCGCGCGTCGCGTGCGGTAGCCGAGCCCGGGCAACCGGCGCGCGCCGGTGTGCGCGAGCAGCAGGTTCTCGCGCACCGAGAGATCCGGCACGATGTTCTGCGTGCGCCGGTCCTCGGGCACGAGCCCCACGCCCGCGCGCATCGCCTGAACGGGACGCCGGAACGCGACGCGCTTGCCTTCGAGCACCATCTCGCCGCCCTGGCGCTCGCGCAGCCCGAAGATCGCCTCGACCGCCTCGGAGCGGCCCGCGCCGACGAGCCCGCCCAGACCCAGGATCTCGCCGGGGTTGACCTCGAACGACACGTCGCGCACCTCGGGCAGGGAGCGCAGGTTGCGCACCGAGAACGTGGGCGGCGCGGAGGTGTCGACGGAGCGCCGTTCGTCCGCGCCGTAGATCTCGCCGAGCTCGCGCCCGACCATGTGCCGGATCAGCGCGTTCTGGTCGAGCGATCCGGTCGGAATGTCGTCGGCGACGGTCGCGCCCTCGCGCAGCACGGTCACCCGGTCCGAGATCGCGAACACCTCCTCGAGCCGGTGCGAGACGAACACGAGCGCGCGGCCCGAGTCGCGCAGCGAGCCCATGATGTCGAACAGGTGCTCGACCTCGCCGGGGCTGAGCGAGGTGGTCGGCTCGTCGAAGACGATCAGCCCCGCGTCGCTCGCCAGCGCCTTCGCGATCTCCACGAGCTGGCGCTGCGCCGCGGACAGCCGCGCCACCTCGACATCGAGCGACAGCTTGGAACTCACGCCGAGCTCGTCCAGGATGTGCTCGCCGCGACCGCGCAGCGCGGAGAAGGACAACCTGCCCGGCCGGCCGAGCTCGGGCAGGAACACGTTCTCGAGCACCGAGAGATCCGGCGCAAGCGACGTCTCCTGCATCACGATGGCGACGCCGGCGTCCATCGCCTCGCGCGTGGAGCGGAAACTCACCGGCTTCCCGCGCAGCAACAGCTCGCCGCCGCTCGCGCGGTGGTGCCCGGACACGATCTTCGACAGCGTCGACTTGCCGGCGCCGTTCGCACCCAGCAGCGCGTGGATCTCGCCGCTACGAAGCGTCAGGCGTGCGTCGGACAATGCAAGCGTGCCACCGAAGGACTTCGTGACGTCGCGGGCGACGAGCAGCGCATCGCCGTCGTCGGCGGACCCGCGCGGGACGGATCGGTCCATCGACGGCGACGCGCCCGGCACTACTCGACCTCGTTGGCGAACACCGTCTCCTTGACGGTCGGCATGACTTCCTCGAGGTTCTCGGACGTGACGATCAGGATCGGCACGACGATCTCCTTCTCGGGCGTCTCGCCGTTCAGGTGCGCGACCATCGCGTTGCCGGACTCCTGGCCCATGAGATACGGCTGCTGCATGCCGGACGCGACGAGCTCGCCGGATTCGAGCAGCGGGATGAACTCGGGGATGCCGTCGAAGGCGGCGAGCAGCACCTCGCCGTCGCGCCGCGCGGCCTTGATCGCGCGCGTCGCGCCGATGGCGGGGGAGTCGGTCTGCACGAAGAGCCCGCGCATGCCGGGGTTGCCGGTCAGCATGTCCTGGGTGAACTTGAACGTCTCGTCGGCGGTGTAGGCCTGCATCTGCTGCAGGTCCGCCTGCTCGCCGGTCCAGCCGTTCTCGGCGAGTCCGTCCATGAAGCCCTTGGTGCGCGCCTGCCCGTTCTGCCGCGCCTGGGAGATCGTGACGAGGCCGACCGGATCGCCCGCCCAGCCCTTGTCCTCGAGCGCGGCCGCCAGCGCCTCGCCGACGCCCTTCGCGCCCTCGTAGTTGTCCGAGCCGATGTAGGAGACGTACTCGCCGGAGTCGGTGCCGATGTCGGCGATGACGACCGGGATGCCCGCGCGCTCGGCCTGCTGGATGACGCTCGGCGCGGTGGACGAGTCGGTCGGCGACAGCACGATGCCCTTCACGCCGCGCGCGATCGCGTCCTGCGCGTTCTGCAGCTGGGTCTGGGCGTTGTTCCTCGAGTCGAGCGCCTGGTAGCCGTAGCCCGCCTCGGTGGCGGCCGATTCGACGCCCTTGGACAGGTAGCGCCAGAAGGGCAGGTCGAGTCCGGGCGTCAGGTACACGATCTCGCCCTGGTCCTGCGCCGCCACGGGGCCGGCGCCGAGCGCGGCCGAGACCGCGAGGGCGAGGACGCCCAGGTGCTTGATGAATTGCCGCTTGCGCATGTCGTTCTCCTTGGGATTGGGGCGGGACGGAATGGCCCGCCGCCGGGTCGGGATGAGGGACGGCTCCGGTGCATCGCCTATTGGAAGGAGCCGGGTCACGCGGGCGACGACGACCGCGGGAACGTGCGTGCGGAGGTCTCGCGCGCGCTCGCCTCGAGCAGCGTGCGGGTCGTCGCGTGGATGCGCTCGATATGGCGGCGGATCGCGCGCATCGCCGCGCGCCGATCGCCGTCGCCGAGGGCGGCGACGATGGCCTCGTGATCGCGCAGGCTCCGGGCGATGGCGCCGGGCGCGGCGATGGCGCGCCGACGGTGGCCCATCATGTAGGCGTACAGGTCGGTGACGAAGTCGGCGAGCACGGGGTTGCCACCGGCGAGATACAGCATGCGGTGGAACTCCCGATCCAGGATGATGAAGCGCACCGGATCCTCGAGCGCCTCGCGCTGAGCGTCGAGCGAGGCGTGCAGGGCCGCGAGCGTCGCCTCGTCCACGCGCTCGGCGGCGTCCCCGACGAGCGCGCGCTCGACCGACAGGCGCGCGGCGTGGATCTCGTCGAGCTCGTAGCGGTTGACCTCTCGCGCACGACCGGCCTGGCCGGGCTCGGGCAGGAGGTCGGTGGAGATGACGCGGGTACGTGCGCCCTGGGACACCGCCAGCACGCCCAGCGCGACGAGCCTGGCGATGCCGCCGCGCACCGACTGTCGGCTCACGCGCAGGGCGCCGGCGAGCTCCCGTTCGCTCGGCAGCACGTCCCCGACCTGCAGCGTGCCCGCGGCCACCATGCCGGCGAGCTTGTCCGCGACGATGTCGCTGACGCTGTCCCGCCGGACCGTGGCGCGCAGCTGCGGCGCGTGCTCGAGGATGAAGTCGGACGAATGCAGACGGGCTCCTCCGATCGATATCACGCGGACGCGCGACATTCACCTGTCCGCTGGTCGGACCAGCGGGCTGCGCTCGATTGTGTAGCAGTTGGAACGAGTCTGTCAACGACTGCTATCGACGTGGCACCGCACCGTCGATCCGGCGTTTCTCTCGATTGATCGGGATCAACCGATGCCGTGGCGCCGCAATGGATCCTGAGCCCCTTCCGAGTCCACGCGAGAACGCGACCATGGCCTATCGAACCCTGCTCGCCTGCCTGACGTCCGAGGCCGTCGCCGATGCCGTGCTCGAGGTCGGCGTGGCGCTGGCCGAGCGGCACGCCGCGCACCTCACCGGGTTGCACGTGCTGCCGCCGCTCGAGCCGCTCGGCTACTACGCGCCGGCATTCGCGCTCGTGCCGAACGAAGCCTGGGCCAGGGAGCGCGATGCCATCGCCGAGCGGCTGCGCGAGCGCTTCGACGCGGCCACGCAGGCGGCGGGCTTCGTCTCGGAGTGGCGCGTCATGGACGAACCGGGTGCGCCCGAGCGCGGCGTGCTGAGCGCGATCGGAAACACGTCCGATCTCGTCGTCCTCGGACTCCACCCGGACCCCGCGCTGCGCGGTGCCCGCGACGAGATCGCCGGAAGCGTGCTGACGGCCTGCGCGCGTCCCGCGCTGCTGGTGCCGCCGGAGCGCGTCGTGCAAGGCGTCGGCGAGCGCGTGTTCGTGGCCTGGGACGGTGGGCGTGCGGCGACCCGCGCCCTGTTCGGTGCGCTGCCGCTGATGCGACGTGCCGACGCGGTGCGGCTGCAACGCATGAACGCGCCGAAGGGCGACCGGCACCAGGTGCTGGGCACGGTCGAGGACCTCGCGAGCACGCTCGCGCGTCACGGCGTCACGGTCGAGCTGTTCACGGCCGATGCTCGCGACGCGGACATCGGCACGGAGCTGCTCGGTTACGCGCGCGATTGGGGCGCGGACGTCATGGTGGCGGGGGCCTACGAGCGCAGCGCCTTCCGCGAGACGGTGTTCGGCAGCACCACGCGGCACCTGCTGCAGCACGCCACCCTGCCGATTCTGGCGAGCGTCTGACCACTACGGTGAAAGCAAGGCGACGCGCGCCTCGCTCAGGGTGTGGCGCCGGGTTCCAGCGGCATCGATGCGGCGCCAGCCGGTCACGTCGCCCAGCGTCGCGAGCTGACGACGCATGACCGAGGCGTCCGCGTCCGACGCATCCCCGATGCGCCCGGCCAGTCGGACCGCCAGGACCGGTTCGGGCGCGTCCAGCCAGAGACCGCGGAAGGGCACGCCGAGCTCCCGCGCGAGCCGCTCGATCGATCCCCTGCGCGTCTCGTCCAGCAGCACCGCGTCGATGACGACGCTCGCGCCCGCGAGCAACGCGACGCGCGCGCGTCGCAGCAGGCGCTCGTGGTTGTGCCGGCCGGCTTCCGCCGTGTAGGCGGACTCGGGCAGGCGCACGGTCGGCGCGAGCCCCCGGCTCGCCTTGCGCTCCACGTCGCTGCGCAGCAGCACCGCGCCGATGCCGGGCGCTAGCTCCGGCGCCAAGGCTTCGGCCACGGTGGACTTGCCGCTGCCCGACGGACCGCCCACGGCAACGAGTTGCGGGCCGCCTTCGTTCAGCGCCCGGAGCGCGAGCGACAGGTAGTCCCGCGCGGCGGCGTGCAACGTCGACGCCGAGTCCGGATCGAGAGTGGCGGCCTGCACGCTCGTCATCGCGCGGATGCCGGCGCGGCAGGCCAGGAACAGCGGCAAGGCCGCGAGGCCGGCGAGCTGGTCCGCGTCGAAGGCGGGCAGCCAGCCGTTCAGGACAAGGTTCGCGCGGTGCGTCTCGCCGCGGTGCGCCAGGTCCATCAGCAGGAACGCGAGGTCGTACAGGATGTCGGTGGTGGCCATGCGCTCGTCGAACTCCAGCGCGTCGAAGGGCGTCGGCACCCCGTCGTGCAGGACGACGTTGCGCAGGTGCAGGTCGCCGTGGCAGCGCCGGATCCAGCCGCCGCGACCGCGCGCGTCGAGCGTCCCGGCAATGCGTCCGAGCGTCTCTCGCATGTCGCGCGCGAGCTCGGCCACCGTCGTCGCCGTCTCCCCGTCCGGGTAGAGCTCGCCGAGCACCTGCGCCAGCTCCTCGACCACCTCGCCGAGTCGCGCGGCGCCGTCGTCGACGGGGACGGGCGCGAGCGCCGCGTGATACCTCGCCACCGATAGCCCGAGCTCGCGCGCCATCGGATCGCTCAGCTCGCCGCGCGCGACGATGCCGTCGAGCACCAGCGATTCGTCGAAGCGGCGCATGTGCAGCAGCCACTCGACGGGCTCGCCCGCGCCGCCGAGGCCGAGCGTCCCGTCCGCCGCACGCGTCACCGGCACGACGTCGAGGTAGATGTCCGGCAGCACCGGGCGGTTCAGCGCGAGCTCGCGCCGGCACAGCCGCTCGCGCAGCTCCGGGGTCGACTGGTCCAGGTAGGCGAAGCGCACGGCCCGCTTCAGCTTCCACGCCTCGTCACCGGCGAGAAAGACGCGTGCGCAGTGGGTATCGATGCGCCGGATGCGGCATCGGGTGCGAGCGCGGGATACGTCGTCGGGCGCGAGAGCAGCTCGACGATGCGCTCCTGATCGGGCGACGTCGCGGGGGGCGGCTCCCCGGCCGCGCGGCTCAAGACAGCAGCACCGGCACCCGGCTGCGACCGAGCAGCGCCGCGGGCAGCCGGGCGAGCTCTCCGCGCGACGTGGCGGCCCGGCCCTGGGCACCGAGCACGACGAGCTCGCAGCCCGAGCTGTGCATGCGTGCGAGCAACAGCTCGGACAGGGCTCCGCGCTCGCCCGCCGCGTTCGTGGGGCCGCCCGCGTGCAGGTCGAGCTCGACCGGCGCCACGCCGTGCACGTCGAGCGAGCTCAGGAATTGTTCGCGCAGCACCCGGGCGGTATCGGCCGGACGCGCGACCGCGTCCGCCTCGGGCTCGTCGAACCGCGCGAGCTCGACGCGCGCGGCCCGCTGCAGCACCGGCAGCGCGCGGAACACCGCTCGACTCGCCTCGCGCGACGCGTCCCAGGCGACCAGGACGCGGGCCGGCGCGGACGCATCGGCGGGGTGGCCCGGTGGCAGGAAGAGCGTGGGGATGCCCGCCTCGGGGGCGAGCCTGCCGGCGAGGCGGGCGGGCTCGGCGGAGCCCTCCAGACCCGCGACGATGGCGATGTCGAAGCAGCGCGCGAGCTCGGTGAGGGCGGCGGCATCGTCGGGGTGCTCGCCGTGGAGGTTTCGCCAGTGGCAGGGCAGGGACAACGCTTCGGTGTGCGCGTGGAAGGCGAGCGACAGCTCGCGCACGCGCTCGTGCAGCTCGTGGTCGTAGGGCTCGGACGGCGAGTCGTCACGGCGATCGCCGTGCGAGTACACCCGCGCCCGCGACGAGCGGTGGGCCCCGACGAGGCGGCATCGGCCGTCGGTGGCGGCCAGGCCGCGTGCGGCGTGCACCAGCGGAGCGATCTGGTCCACGGTTTCCGGGCTGATCAGGATGTTTCTGTAGGCCACAGGTCGGGTCCGCTGCGGGAGTCGAACTGCCATCCTGCCCGTCCGAGAATCAGCCCGATTGATGAGGATCAATTGCGGCGTGAGTGCCGCGCGTGATCTTTATCAAGGCGCAGCGGTCGAGTCGCAGCGAAGCTTGCGCCATCTTCACCCGGTCGCCGGGGGCCTTGTTTGGGGGGCGTGCAGCGATGATGACCCTGGCTTACCGGCGGCGCCTGCTCGTGCGCCGCGCGCTGCTGTGCCGGCGTCTGGAGGCGCTGGACGCGGATGCGGGGGCGCCGCCCGTGCCCGATCCCGAGCTCGACGGCATCGAGCGAGCGCGGGCCGCGGGCCGCGCACAGCTTCGGGACCGCACCCGTCTGGAGCTCGAACGGCTCGAGCGCATGCTCGGCGACCTGTCACCGGCGGCGACGACCGCGACGGCGACGTTCGGGGGGGGCACGCACCGCGGGTCCTAGGGCCTGTATCCAATCAGAACGTGGGCGCTGCCGGCCCTCTGCGTTCGTCCCGCAAGGCGCTGCGAGCGAGGGTAGCAGGGCTACCCGCGCTCGCGCGGTGCAGCGGGGCGGACGCAGAGGGCCGGCCCGAAGGGTCGCGCCGCAGAGCGCGCCAGCCGTCGTTGCTCGTCGGTCGCTTGGCCCTGCCAAGCTCCACTCCTCGCGCCTAGCCTGCCACGCTCTGCGGCGCGACAGCGCCCACGTTCTGATTGGATACAGGCCCTAGCGGACGAGTCAGTCGGCGGCGAGATCGACGAGCTCCACGCGGTGCACGGCGTGCGCCAGGAACAGGCCGGTCACGGCATTGTCGATGGCGTGCGAAGCGGGAGGGTCGAACAGCACGACCGCCCGTCCGGCGTGCACGTGCCGGTCCACCAGGCTCCAGTACGCCTCGGGGTTGTGGCGCTGCAGCCGGCGCAGCGGACGCAGTCTGCGGCGCGTCTCCGCGGCGTCGGGAGCGGGTTCGTCCGCTCCGAAGATGCCGCGCACCGCCGCACCTCCGTGGTCGCCCAGCGCGACGAACCGCGCGCCGTCGACCCCCGCTGCGCCTGCGTCGCACTCGAGCCGGGAAAGGAGCAGCAGGCGCCCGAAGTCGCACCCCGCGGCACCGAGCGCCCGCAGCAGCTCGATGGCGGCGGCGTCATCGGCGAGCACGCCGCACAGCAGTGGCAGAAGGGTTCCGTTCACCGGCTCATTCGACCGCGCCCACGCCGGTGCACGTTGATCGGAATCAAGCGCCGACGGCTACCGGTCCTTGCGTTCGTCGAGTGCGACGCGCAGCTCGCGCTCGTCGAAGGGCTTCTTGACGAGTCGCGCGTCGAGCTCCCCGAGCACGTCGCCGTCGAGGCGCTCGTCGGCGTAGCCCGTGACGATCACGACTCGCGTCGCACGGTCCCCCGACGCGCGCACGGCGCGCGCGAAATCCAGCCCGGTCATGCCGCCCGGCATGATCATGTCCGTCACGATGGCGTCGAAGGGCCCGTCGCCGCGGTAGCGCTCGAGTGCCGAGGGCGCGTCGCTCGCTTCCACCGTCGCGTGGCCCATGGCCTGCAGCCTGCGTAGCGTGAGACGGCGTACCGCCGGTTCGTCCTCCGCGACGAGCACGCGCAACCCGCCACGGGCCGCGGCGATCGGGTCGGGGCGGGCGCGCGGTGGAGCATCGGGGGGCGAGGCGCGCGGCAGCCAGATCGTGAACGTGGTGCCGCGACCGAGCTCGCTGTCCACCTCGACGGTGCCTCCCGACTGACGCGCGAAGCCGTACACCATCGCCAGACCGAGTCCCGCGTGGTTGCGCTCGCGCTTCGTGGTGAAGAACGGCTGGAACACCTTGCCGAGCTGTTCCGCGGACATGCCCCTGCCGGAGTCCGCGACGGTCACCGTGACGTAGTTCCCGGCAGGCAGGCCGAGCAGCCGGGCGCGGGCGGTCGCGATGTGTGCGTTCGCGGTCTCGATGCTCAGCTTGCCGCCGTCGGGCATCGCGTCGCTCGAGTTCAGCGCGAGGTTCACGAGCGCGTTTTCCAGCTCGGAGCGATCGACCACCGTCGGCCACAGTCCCGGCAGCAGGATCGTGTCGAGACCGATGCCCGCTCCCAGGGTGCGGCGCAGCAGCTCACCGAGCGAGAGCACGAGCGCGTTGAGATCGAGCCGTTCGGGCAGCAACGAGCTGCGCTTCGCGAACGCCAGCAGCCGAGCGGTGAGCCGGGCTCCCATGTCCGCGGCCTGGCGCGCCTCGGCGAGCAGCTCGCGCCGCGCGTCGTCCTCCGCGCCCAGCAGCGCAGTCGAGCAGCTCGAGGTTGCCCGAGATCACGGTGAGGAGGTTGTTGAAGTCGTGCGCGATGCCGCCGGAGAGCTGACCGATCGATTCCAGCCGCTGGACGTCCCGGTAGGCGGCCAGCACGCGATTGCGTTCGGTGACGTCGTCGACGAGCGCGACGAATTCGGGGGGCGTGACCGCGCGGGAGAGGTTCAGCGAGACGTCGACGTCGTAGCGGGTCCCGTCCGCCCGGCAGTGCGTGGCGGGGAAGTCGATGCGCTCCCGCGTGCCGTCACGCAGCGGGGCGATGCGGGCTTCGAACGCCGTCCGGTCCCCTTCGTCCTGCAGGTCCAGGACACTCATGGAGCGCATCTGCTCCATGGTGTAGCCGAGATTCGCCAGTGCCCCGCGGCTCACGAGCGTGAAGCGCAGCGTGTCGGCATCGAAGACGTAGGTCTCCGTCGAGGATTGATCCAGCATGCGACCGAGCCGATTTGTCGCCAGGGCCATCGCCTCCTCGTCGGAGCGGTCGTGCAGGATGCCGGTGAACAGCGTGCGCCCCTCGACCTCGTACTTGCCGATGGCGAGGTGCAGCGGGAATTCGCTGCCGTCGCTCCGGCGCCCGTGCACGCGGCGCCCGATGCCGATGACGCGCGACTCGCCCGTGGCGAGGTGGCGGGCGATGTAGCCGTCGTGCCGCGCCGCGTGCTCGGCGGGCATCAGCACGCCGACGTTGCTGCCGCGCAGCGCCGCGAGCTCGTGCCCGAACATGCGCGCCGTCGCCCGGTTCGCATCGATGATGACGCCGGCGGTGTCGATGGTGACGACGGCGGCGTTGACCGATTCGAGCACCACGTCCAGCGCCGCACTCGCGTGATCGGGGGAGCTCATGACGGGCACCGCGACGGGGCGGTGCGGTGCCGCGGAACCGATGTGCGGGTGCAAGGCGAAGGCACGTCCGACGGCGTCGCTGGGTTGCGCGCACCGGCCGCGGTGCGCGGGGACACTCTACGGCAAGATAAAACCGCGAGCCTCCTCATCCGCTTGATCTGGATCAGCTGCGCCGTCGGCCCGCCCCTCCAGACTGGCGCGCATCGGCCCGATATCGGAGCGCTTGCATGCCCGTCCTGTCGTTCGCGTCCCGTGCGAAACGCACGAAGGAGCCGTCGCGGGTACCGCTCGTCGGCCTCGTCCCACTGCTCGCGCTGATGCTCGCCGGCGGCGTGGCGGGCGCGGCCGAGCCCGCATCGGAGGGCGACGTCGATCTCGGGGCCGCGCTGTACGAGAACCATTGCGGGGAATGTCACACGGCCGACGTGCACCGCCGTGCCGACTCCCGGGTGGACTCGATGGACGCGTTGCGCGGCTACGTCGCTGGCTGGAGCGCGCACGCGAACCTCGGGTGGGGCCGCGAGGAGATCGACGCGGTGACCCGCCACCTCGCGACGCGCTTCTACGGGTTCGCCTGGTGAGCGGCCGCGGCGGAGCGCGAACGGCGAGGCGCAGGTCGTGCCGGTGGCGGGCTGACTGCCGCCGCTCGGCCTGACGGCCGACTACCTCGACCCTCGCGGCCGCCCGCGTCGCACGGCGCTCCTCGTCGCGACTGCCCGGCGGATCGCTCGGTGGCGCGCTCGGTGGCGCGCTCGGTTGAGATGCAAGCACGTTACCGCGGTGCCGTTCTGCAGGGCCTCGCGCGTGGCGGAGCCGGCGGTGCTTGTCGGGAGAATCGCGAGGGCGAGGTGCGGAGCGAATCGGTCGCGCGTCAGAAGCTCGGAGGATCGTGGGGCGAGTGCTCGCTCATGGGCCGTCGCGGCCCGACGCGGCTCGATGCGCGTCAACACGCCTCCCCGCGAGCTCGTCCGACCGCCGCGGACGTGCCGACGCTCGCCACCCGCTCGACAACGGGCTCGCGCGCGCGCTTCGTCGACGCGCAGGCGTCGCCGTCGAGCGGCGGATCCGTCAGCTCGGCGAGCGCGCCGACGTCGGTCAGCTCGATCGTCGCGCCCCTGACCCGGACGCCGTAGGGCCGCAGGGACTTCAGCGCTCGGGACAGGTTCTCGGGCGTCATCGTCAGCAGCGATGCGAGGGTGCGCTTGTCGCAGGGCAGCACGATGGAGCCCGCCGCGCCCTGCTCGGCGTCGTAGCGCAGCAACCGCTCGGCGAGCCGCACGACGGCGCTGTGCAGCTTGATGTCGGCGTGCGCGGCGAAGAGATCCGTGCAGCGGTGCGCGAGCTCGTGCGCCACGGCCCGCGCGAACGCCGCGTCGGCGTCGAAGGCTTCGCGCACCGCACCGGCGGGCAGCCGCAGCACGCGCGACGGCGCGCACGTGCGGGCGCAGACCGGCGAGGGTGCGCCTTCGATCACGGCCGCGAGCACGAAGTGATCGCCCGGTCGCAGCACGTCGAGCGTGGACTCCCTACCGCCTGCGCTCGCGCAGAGCTCCACGCAGCCCTCCAGCAGCACCTGCAGGTGCTTGACGGGCTCGCCCTGCTGCACCAGCGCGATGCGTTGCTCCACGCTCTCGACGCGAGCCTCGGCGAACAGGTGCGCGCGCGCGCGCTCCGGCAGTGCGGCGAAGGGCGCGAGGGCTCCCGGCTCCTGCAGCACGTCGAACGGCCTGCGAAGTTTCACGAGGGCGCGCAATGCTAGGTGTGCGAGCGCCCATCGTCGCCGCACCGGCATCGCCCCCCTTTGACGTCGATCAAGCGCTCGTGCTCCGGCTGCGCGGACCCTGCAGGCCCGACCCACGCGCCGACCCGCGATCAGCCCATGCTCAAGCCAGACGTCACCGCCTTCTTCGACGAGGCCACGAACACCGCGAGCTACGTCGTCGTCGACCCCTCCAGCACCGCCTGCGCGATCGTCGATCCGGTGCTCGACTACGACCCCGCGGCCGGCCGTACCGCGACGCACTCGGCGGACGACCTGCTCGCCTTCGTGGCGAGCGGTGGTCACGAGGTGGAGTGGGTGCTCGAGACGCACGTGCACGCCGACCACCTGTCCGCAGGCGACCTGATTCGCGAGCGCACCGGCGCGAAGCTCGCCATCGGCTGGCGCATCACCGAGGTGCAGCGGATCTTCGGCGAGCTGTTCGAGGCCGAGGCCGCCTTCGCGCGCGACGGCAGCCAGTTCGACCGCTTGCTCGGCGACAACGAGCGCCTGCGCATCGGCAACCTCGAGCTCGCCGCCATGCACACGCCCGGGCACACACCGGCGTGCATGAGCTACGCGATCGGCGACGCCGTGTTCGTCGGCGACACGCTCTTCATGCCCGACTACGGCACGGCGCGTGCGGACTTCCCCGGCGGCGACGCGACCACGCTCTTCCACTCCATACACCGGCTGTACGGCCTGCCGACCGACACGCGCGTCTTCCTGTGCCACGACTACAAGCCGCAGGGGCGCGACGAGTTCGTGTGGGAGACGACCATCGGCGAGGAGCGACGGGCCAACGTGCACGTGCGCGATGGCGTGAAGGAGGCGGACTTCGTGCATATGCGCGAAGCGCGCGACGCGACGCTCGGCATGCCCGCGCTCATCCT
The DNA here is from genome assembly GCA_963833195.1 of uncultured Gammaproteobacteria bacterium. Lineage (GTDB taxonomy): Bacteria > Pseudomonadota > Gammaproteobacteria > Granulosicoccales > Granulosicoccaceae > Granulosicoccus. The sequence goes on from CAWHXF010000027.1 coordinate 280,385, forward strand.
GCCGTCCATCCAGGTGAACATGCGCGCCGGACGGTTGCCCCCGGCGGACGACAGCGGCAAGCGCTTCCTGAAGATCCCACTCAACGCGCTGTGAGCGCCCTCACCGGAGCCGACGCCATGAGCTCGACCGCCGCCGATGCCCCTTCCGACGTCCAGGCGCTGGAGGAGCGCCGCGATGCGCTCGTCGCACGCCTGAGCGCGATCCGCGCGGACCTCGCCCGCGGGTTCGATCGCGACGGCGAGGAGCGCGCCGTCGAGCTCGAGAACTTCGACGTGCTGAACGAGATCGCGCGCGTGGCCGAGGAGGACCTCGAGCGCGTGGAGGCCCGGCTCGAGGACGCGCGCCGCGCTGCGGCGAAGCGCTGACGAATCGTCAGAAGAACGTGAGCTCGAGCCCGAGTGTCGTCGTGCCGTCGGTCGCCGAGCGCAGCGGGTTGCGCGGGTCGCCACGATCGCGCTTCCAACGCTCGACGTGCTCGAGTTTCAGCGCCAGGCGCGCGGCGAGCGGAAGGGAGGCCGCGAGGCTCGCCTCGGCGAGCGGCCTGTTCCCCGTCAGTTCGGCATCGATCGCTCCGTCGAGGCGCAGCCCGCTCTCGAAGCGCCGTACCAGGCGCAGCGCCGCGTAGCCGATCGGCTCCCCGGACGAGCGCGCGACGTCGGTACGCAGATCGCGCACGCCCGCGCCGATCTCGCCGGCAAGATAATCGGTGTCGCCGCGCCACAGCTTGTAGCCGGCACCGCCGACGGTGCGTCGCGCACGCTCGATGCCCGCGGGCGCGTCGCGCCGGGCCGACAGCAGGGCGAACTGGTAGACCCGTTCGGTCCAGAACCAGCGCGGCTGCACGACGAGCTCCGCGCGCTCGTGCGTGCGGGTGCGCACGACGGCGAGCTCGGGCAGCCCATCCGCACCGGGCACGGGCTCGCCGTCGTCGTCCAGGCGCTCCACGACGGCCTGCGCCGAGGCCGTGAGCCAATCCGCCGACAGCTCGCCCTCGAAGCGCCCGCGCGCGTAGCCGAGCCGCACGCCGCCCCAGACGCTCTCGGCGCGCGTGTTGCCGGTGAAGCGCTGCGCGCCGAGCGCGAGCGTGCCCGCCCAGCCCTCGTCGCGGGTCGGGGGCGGACGCCAGGCGGCATCCGCGGCGGTGGCCCAGAGCGTGCCGAGCAGTGCCAGCGCGAGCGGGCGCATCGTCACCGTTTCGTGGGTCGATGGCGGTAGGATCGGGCCGAACGGCGCCGTTCCGATTGATGTGCATCAAGCGGAACGCGCCGGGTATCGTGCGTCCCGTTGCCGCGCCGCCGGCGCGGCCGCTGCGCACGCGCGCATCAGGCGGCCCGTGCCGGGCGCACGTCGCGCATCAGCTCGAAGGTCTCGTCCTCCTGCGCCATGTGCAGCGCCAGCACCGCGCCGAGCCCGTACAGCGTGCGCCTGAGCTCGCGCCGCTCCTCGTCCGACGGCTCCCCGTCCGACGCTTCGGGCGCCAGCGACTGCACCATGTGACGGAAGCGCCCGGCCAGGCGGATGATCTCGCGGTGCGAGCGGCTCATCGCGGCCATCGGATCCTCGCCGCCGAGACGCCGCGCCAGCATCGGGTAGAGCTCGCGATCGTCCGCGCTCTCGTGCGGCACCAGCTCCTCGCCGAGCCAGCGCGCCAGCTCGTGCAGCTCCGCGTATCGCCCGGGTGCGGCATCCCGCCCGAGCCCGTCGGCCACGATGCGCAGCCGCTCCACCATCGGCGCGAGGTCGCGGTGCTCGGCCTGCAGCCGCTCGACGGTGTCGGCCGGCAGCGTGGCGCGCTCGCGCTCCGCGCGCCCGGGTCCGAGGGCGCGCAGCGCGTTCAGGATCACGGCCACGTCGATGAGCTCCTGCGCGAGCGCACCGGCCACCGGCGGCAGGTAGCCGAACGCCGCCGCGGCCATGCCGATGCCGGACAGCGCCATGCCGGCCACGACGCTCTGCAGCGCGATGGCGCGCGAGCGCCGCGCGATGGACACGGCTTCCACCAGGCGATCGAGCCGGTCGACGAGCAGCACCACGTCGCCGGCCTCCGCCGACGCGCCCGAGCCGCGCGCGCCCATCGCCACGCCGACGTCGGCCGCGGCGAGCGCCGGCGCATCGTTCACGCCGTCGCCGATCATGACCGTGACGGCGCGGGCGCGTTCGGCGCGCACGGCGGCGACCTTGTCCTCCGGCGACTGCTCGGACAGCACCGCGTCCACGCCGAGGGCCGCGCCGACGCTGTCGGCGACGTCGGCACGATCGCCCGTCAGCATCACCGTGCGCCGGATGCCGGCCCGGCGCAGGCGGCGCAGCGCCGCGGGCGTCTCCACGCGGATCTCGTCGGCCACGAGCAGCGCGCCCGCGATCTTCCCGTCCAGCGTCACGAACACCGCCTCGATGCCTTCCCACGCGGCGCGCCGCAGCGTGCGCTCGGCCCACGTCGACGGGGGCGCGAGACCGAGCGCGAAACGGTGCGAGCCGACGCCCACGTCGCGCCCCAGCACCTGTCCTGCAAGCCCGGCCCCGGCGTCCTCGCGCACCGCGGTGGGCAGCTCGAGCGCTGCGCCCACCGCGCGCGCGTGTGCCACTATCGCGGTGGCCGTGACGTGGCGCGACGCCTGCTCGAGCGAGGCCGCGAGTCGCAGCAGCTCGGCGGGATCCACGTCGCCGGTCGTCTCCGCGCGCAGCACGCGTGCGGAACCCGTGGTCAGCGTGCCCGTCTTGTCGAACAGCAGCACCTCGGCGCGCGCCAGCGTCTCGAGCGCGCCCGCGTCCTTGACCAGCACGCCGCGTCGCGCCGCGCGGCCCACGCCGGACAGGATGGCCACGGGGGCGGCGAGCAGCAGCGGGCAGGGCGTCGCCACGACCACCACGGCGAGCGCGCGCACGGGATCGCCGGTCAGGAACCAGGCCGCGACCGCCACGCCCAGCGCCAGCGGCACGAAGATCAGCGCGTAGCGATCGGCGAGGCGCACGAACGGCGCGCGCGTCCCCTGCGCCTCGCGCACCAGCCGCACGATGCGCTCGTAGGCGCTGTCGGCGAGCGCGGCGCTGGCCACGATGTCGAAGGCCGCGCCCGCGTTCAGCGTGCCGCCGCGCACCGAGCCGCCGCGCTCGATGCGCACCGGGACCGACTCGCCCGTGAGCGTCGACTCGTCGAGCAACGCGGCCTCGGCGTCCACCAGTCCGTCGACCGGCACCGCTTCGCCCGACGGCACCATGAGCCGGTCCCCGGGCCCCACGGCGGACGCGGGCACGTCCGTCAGCCGACCCTCGGCGTAGCGATGGGCGGTACGCGGCTGTCCCTCGAGCAACCGGGTCAGCGCCCGTCGCGCCCGGCCCTTCGCATGCTCCTCCAGACTGCGACCGCCCGCGTACATCAGCGCGACGACCGCGCCCGCGAGCGGCTCGTCGAGCGCCACGGCTCCGCCCATCGCGATGACGGCGAGCAGATCCACCCCGGCCTTGCCGGCGAGCAGCCCGCGCACGGTCTCGACGACGAGCGCGGCGAAGGAAGGCAGGATCGCCGCGTAGAGGGCGACCCGGGCCATCGGCGCTTGCCCCGAGAGATACAGGGCGCCCGCGGCGGCGAGCGCCGCGCCGCAGAGCAAGAGCAGGACGGTGTCGCCCCAGCGCTCGAGGGCGATGCGCCACGTGCCGTCCGGCTCGGTGGGCGCGGGGGCAGCGGCAGAAGCGGGTTTCATCGGTGGGACGCGGCGCTCGGGCAGGGTGACGCCGAGCGTCCGCCCGCGTTCATGCTCCGCCCTTGATATCGATCAAGCCCGCCGTGCCTGAACGCCGCACGCTGTCATCCGCGGACACGAGAGCGACGGTGACGATGGCGACGCTGACGGTACTGGGCGCGGCGGAGGGGGTGACGGGCTCCGCCTACCTGCTCGATACGGGCAGCACCAGGGTGCTGCTCGAGTGCGGCCTGGTGCGAGGCAACCCCGAAGAGGAGCTCGCCAACGCAGCGCCGTTCGAGTTCGATGTGGCCGCGCTCGATGCGGTCGTGCTGTCGCACGCACACCTCGACCATTCGGGACGGTTGCCGAGGCTCGTGGCCGCGGGCTACTCGGGTCCGGTGCACGCGACGCGCGGCACCGTGGACCTGCTCGACGTGCTGCTCAAGGATGCCGCCTCGCTCGAGCGGCGCGACGCGGAATGGGAGAACAAGCGCCGGCGGCGTGCCGGCCGCGACGAGATCGAGCCGCTCTACACGCTGAAGGACGTGGAGGCGACGCTCGCTCTGTGCGAAGGCGCGCCCTACGACGAGTACGTCCGGCTGAGCGAGGACGTGCGGGTCCGCTTCCTGGACGCCGGCCACATCCTCGGCTCGGCCGTCGTGGAGCTCTTCGTCGGCCCGCCCGATCACCTGCGCAAGCTCGTGTTCTCCGGCGACCTCGGCAACGACGGCATGGCGCTCATGCGTCCGGCCGCCACCGTCGCCGCCGCCGACCTCGTGCTGCTGGAGTCGACGTACGGAGACCGGAACCACCGACCGATGGCGGAGACGCTCGCGGAGTTCGAGGGCATCATCGAGGCGGCCTCCGAGAGCGGCGGCAACATCCTGATCCCGGCCTTCGCCGTCGGCCGCACGCAGGAGATGCTGTTCCGGCTCGGCGCGATGTACCAGCAGGGCCGGCTGCGCCAGCAGCGCGTGTGGCTCGACAGCCCGATGGCCATCGCGGCGACCGAGATCTATCACCGCCACCAGCACACGTTCCGGACGAGCGACCGGGAGGCGCTCGGACGCGGCGCGTCGGCCAGCCTGCACACGTTCCTGCCGACGTTGCGCTACGCGCGCAGCACGGCCGAGTCCATGGCGCTGAACCGGATCGAGTCCGGCGCGATCATCATCGCCGGCAGCGGCATGTGCAACGGCGGGCGCATCCGCCACCACCTCAAGCACAACCTGTGGAAGAGCGCGGCGCACGTCGTCATCGTCGGCTACCAGGCGCGCGGCACGCCGGGTCGCGCGCTGGTGGACGGCGCGAAGCGGTTGCACGTGGCGGGCGAGGACGTCGCCGTGAAGGCGACCATCCACACGCTGGGCGGCTTCTCGGCGCACGCGGGGCAGTCGCAGCTCGTGGCGTGGGCGCAGGCCTTCGAGGCGCCGGTGCCGGGCTTGTATCTGATCCACGGCGAGGCGCAGGCCAAGGCGGCGCTGAAGGCTCGGCTCGCGGACGTCGGGCTGCGGGCGGTCGTGCCGGAGCACGGGGACGTGCTGCCGTTCTGAACCGCTACGCGGCGTCGAGGTGTCGCACGAACCAGTCGCCCGCCACCGCGCTCACCCGCTCCAGCGCGCCGGGCTCGGCGAACCGATGCGTGGCGCCCGGCACGATCTCGAGCGCCTTCTCGCACGTCAGCCCGACGAGTGCACGGCGGTTGAGCGCCACCGCCACGTCGTCGGCGCCGCAGGCGATCAGCAGCGTCGGTGCACGCACCCGCCGAAGCGCGGCGTCCGCGAGATCCGGACGGCCTCCGCGCGCCACCACGACCCGCACCGTGCGCGGCACGGCGGCGGCGGCGATGAGTGCGGCGGGGGCGCCGGTACCGGCACCGAACAGCCCGATCGGCAGCCCCCGGGCCTCGGACTCGTCCTCGATCCAGCGCAACGTCTCGACGGTGCGCTCGCCGAGCAGCTCGACGTCGAAGAGGTTCTGACGGTCGGCCGCCTCTGCGTCGCTCAGGAGATCGAGCTGCAACGTACCGAGCGCACGCGCGTGCAGCGCGGCCGCGATGTGCGCGTGGCGCTCGCCCAACCGGCTGGCGCCGCTGGCGTGCGCGAGCACGATGAGCCCGAACGCGGCATCGGGAATCTCGAGCAGACCCTCGAGCTCGAGCGGACCGATGGCCACGCGTCGCGCGCGACCGGATACGGGTGTGTACATGGCGCACCGACTCCTCGCGGGTCGTACCAGCGTGACGGCTCCGGCGGAGGGCGGAACTGATCGGGATCAAGGATGACCGCGCGCGCGCGCGGTAGCGTCGGGGCTTCGGCGAGAGGCGTGCGGCGATGTCGATGTCCATGATCGAAAGGGCCCCGTTCGCGGACCGGGCCGACGCGGGCCGCAGGTTGGCGGCCCGGCTGAAGGCCGTGGCACCCGTGCGGCCGGTGGTGCTCGCACTGCCGCGCGGGGGCGTGCCGGTGGCCGCCGAGATCGCGCGCGAGCTGCGGGCGCCGCTCGATCTGCTGCTGGTCCGCAAGATCGGGGTGCCGGAACAGGAAGAGCTCGCGCTCGGCGCGGTGGTCGACGGCGCCGACCCGCGCTCGGTCATCAACGAGGGCGTACGGCGTGCCTGCGGCATCGACGACGCGCAACTGGCGGGCATCGTCGAGCGCGAGCTCGCGGAGATCGAGCGGCGGCGCGAGCTCTACCTGCGCGGGCGGGCGCCCGTGCCGCTCGAGGGCGCCACGGCCATCGTCGTCGACGACGGCATCGCGACCGGGGCAACGATGAGCGTCGCGCTGGACGCGCTGCGGGAGCGCCGCCCGGCGCGCACGATCATCGCCACGGGCGTCGCCGCGATCGACGCCATCGAGCGCCTGGCGGCCGACGTGGACGACGTCGTCTGCCTGCTGCGGCCCGATCCCATGCACGCCGTGGGGCTGTACTACGAGGACTTCGACCAGGTCGGCGACCGCGAAGTCGTGGACCTGATCGCGAGCGCGGCGTCGGCCTGATTCCCCGGGCCGACTCAGATCCCGAACGGCCAGGTGTCCGGCATCCCGGCCTCGGTCGCGGTCGGTAACGGGGTGACGGCGCGCGTCTCGTCGATCCACACGTACTCGTCGAACTGGCGCGAGAGCTCGGAATCGAAGTAGTGGCTCGCGAGCTCGGACTCGGGACGGTAGATCACGCCGATCGCCCGCTCCGGCCGGGGCGCGGCCAGCGCCCTCGCGAGCTGCTCGTCCCGTCCCCGGCCGAGCGGACGGATCAGTCCGGGCTGGTTGCTCAGATGGAACGCGTGTTCGTGGCTCATCGACGCGCAGCGCGGCGTCCTCGTAGGCGGACGCGTGCAGGTGCGTGGGCAGGAAGTCCTTGCGCGGCACGCGCCGCATGGCGTCGAGCACCCGGGCGTCGCGGACGCCGCGCGCGACGAGCTGCGTCGCCACCATCCGGACGCGTTTCGCTTCCAGACCGCCCATCGTTTCGGCGTCCGCGGTTGCCCCGGCGGTCCATCGTCCGATCGGCGGCGCGAGATGCCGTTGATGCGGGTCAACGCTGCGGCGTCCACGACCGTGTCGACTGTGGGGCCTTCGAGCCCGATCCCCACACCATGAACCGCGAAGACACCGCCGACGGCACCCTCGAGCACTGGACCCCGCAGGAGGTCGCCGACGCGTTCGCGCGCGACGAGATCGTGCTGATCGACGTGCGTACCCCGCAGGAATTCGCGCTCGAGCGCATCGACGGTGCGTTGCTCGCGCCCATGCAGGCCCTGATGCCCGAGCACCTGCCCGACCAGGGCGTCAAGCGCATCGTGCTGCACTGCGGCTCCGGCGCGCGCTCGCGCCGTGTGGCCGATCGCTGCCTGGCGGCAGGCGCGCAGCGCATCGCGCACATGGCGGGCGGTTTCGGCGCTTGGAAGGAGGCGGGGCTCGAGTACACGGGCACCGACGTGGCGAGCGGTGCGCCGAAGCGCATGCGCAAGGAAGGTTGAGCACCGCGCGCGACGCCGGCGCGGTGAGGACGCGCTACGAGCTGCCGCTGCTGCTGCTCGCGGCCGTGGCGGCGCTGGCGCTGTTCCTCGCGGCCCTGCACGCGCTCGGCTTGGAGCCCGCGCTGCTCGCGTTCCTGCGCAGTATCGAAGCCACGGGGCTCGCGGGCGAAGCCGCCTTTGCGCTCGTCGTCGTGCTGGCCGTGCCGCTGCTGGTGCCGACGGTGCTGCTCACCCTCGGGGCGGGGGCGCTGTACGGCCTGGTGCACGGCACGCTGCTCATCGTGACCGCCGAAACGCTCGGCGCGCTGATCTCGTTCGCGCTTGCGCGGCACGTGCTCGGCGCGCGGGCCGATGCGTGGCTGGAGCGCTACGCCCGCGTGCGCCGCATCATCGATGGCGTCGGCCGGACCGACTGGCGCCTCGTGGCGCTGCTGCGCATGATCCCGTTCTTCCCGTTCAAGGTGGCCAACTACCTGCTCGGGCTGACGCCGCTCGGCTACGGGCACTACGCGCTCGGCACGTGGCTGGGTCTGCTGCCCGTGGCGCTCTTCAACGTGCACCTCGGCGCGGTCGCGACAGAGCTGCTGGTGCTCGGTCAGGAAGGGGTGAAGGGGGCGCCGCGATCGGTGTGGCTCGACGTGGCGGCGCTCGGTTTCACGGCCTGCGTGACGGTGTTCGCGGCGCGGCGCGCGACCCGGCTGGTGGCGGCGTCGGCCTAGGGCGTTCACGGCCGTGCGTTCAAAAGTTCCAGAGCAGGCCCACGTCGATCGCCAGGAAATCGAGCGACTTCGACGACCCGCGGCCCCGCACTCCCACGTCGCGCGACAGGTAGCGGTAGCGCAGCCCAGGGACGAGCGACAGCCGGCCCGCGAGCGGCACGATCATCGCCGCCCCCACCTCGAAGCCTGCGCCGTGGCCGCTGTCGTCGATGACGTCGCCGTCGTCGTCCTCGATCTCGATGTGCTCGTAGGTCACCCCCGCGTGCGCGCGATAGTCCCAGTCGCTTCGTCCGAACGGACTCTCGAAGGCCAGGCCCAGCACGTAGCCGGTCTCCTCGATGGCGCCGTCGGGCAGCACGGTGCTGTCCGCGTCGAGCAGGTGCCAGCCCCAACCGCCGTAGGCGTGCAGCTCGTCGCTCAACCGGTACGAGAGCGTGGCGGACAGCGTCGCGCCGGTGCCGAGATCCAGGTTGCCGAAGTCCCCGACGGGCTCGGCGAGACCGGCCCGGCCCTCGAGCCGCCACGGGCCGGTGTCGGCGGGGTCCACGACCTGGGCAGCGCCGGGCGCGGAGGCGCACAGGGCGAACGCCAGGCAGGGCAGGGCGGTCAGCAGTGTCTTGCGTTGCATCCTCGTCGTCCGGTCGCGTGAGCGGCGTCGTCACTCGAAAGATGCTCCCCGCATGCGCCGCGGCCCGATTGACGGGAGTCAACTCGCGACGCTCTTGACGCACGTCAAGCGCCGGACGGCACGTGCGGGTATCACCCGACCCTTCCTCGAAGCGGCGAGCGAGCTTGCGCTCACGTCCCGAACCTCCGGCACCGTCCGGGCTGGCGCTCGACATGCCGATCGTCGGGCTGGGCGCCTAGGCCGGCGGGCTGCACGCGTTCGGCGCCTTCCTCGACGCCATGCGGGCCGACAGCGGCATGGCCTTCGTGCTCATCCAGCACCTGGATCCCGAGCACGACAGCATGGTCCGACATCGACGTCGTCTTCTGCGACGTGATCATGCCGGGCGGGATGAGCGGGATCGACCTGGTCGACGCGGTGCGCGAGACCCACCCGGACGTGCGCGGGAGGTGCTGGACGACTGACGGACCGCCGCCGGCAGGAACGCGTTGGGCATGATGGTTCCGCCGTCGTCGTCGAGCATGCGCAGCAGGACCTCGTGGCGCTCGATGCCGCCGTGCGCCACGTTCACGATCGGCTGGCCGACGAGCAGGAAGCGATCCGCCTCGATGGCGTCCTTGATGCGCCTGGACAAGCCGATGTCCAGCGACATCGCCTCGGGGCTCGCCCCGTCGTCGGGCTCGACCACGCGCGCGCGGTTTCCGGCCCGCGCGCTTCGCGAGGTGGCACGCCGTGTCCGCCTGGGCCATGAGGCGCTCCCTGCTGCCTTCGGTTCGCGCCAGTCGGGCGATGCCGATGGAGCAACCTACGTCGACGCGCTTGCCATCGCGCCGGAACTGGTAGGCGTTGAACTTCTCGCGCAGCGCCTCGGCCAGCGCCACGGCCGCATCGTGATCCATGTCGGGGACCAGCGCGGTGAACTCGTCGCCGCCGAAGCGTGCCAGGACGCAGTTCTCGGGGAAGTGACCCTGCAGCAGGTCCGCGACCTCGACGAGCAGGCGGTCGCCCGCCGCGTGCCCGAGCAGGTCGTTCACGAGCTTGAAGTTGTCGAGATCCAGGTACAGCAGGTTCAATGGGTGATGCGCGTCGCAGCGCGTCAGGGCCACGTCGAGCTGGGTCTGGAAGTTCTCAGCCGCACCGACATCGCGAAGCGGCGTCCGCTCGAGTGATGCCCGATCATCTCGAATTCCTCGTCGACCCGTTCGGCGATCCGGTGGTTCAGCTCCAGCGGCGCGCTGCCCGTGCGCTTGAACACCGGGTCGCCGACGTGCACGAGTTACGCGGGGAGCTCAGGTCGCCTGCGTCGCCGTGCGCCGAGCCACCGGTGCGCCGTGCGCCACGCGGTCGCTCGGATACAAGATCACGGACTCGCCGGCGGTGAGCCCGTCGAGCACCTGCGCCGCGTCGTCGCTCATGCGCCCGAGCTCGATGCGGCGCAGCCGTGCGACCCCATCGACGTCCACGAACACCGCCCAGTCGCCGCCGTCTCGAAAGAGGGCGCCGAGCGGCACCTGCAGCGCGTCGGGCGACGACCACACGTTCAGCTTCGCGTAGACGCGGTAGCCGTGACCGAGCGCGTCGGGCACCTCGTCCAGCGCGACGACGACGTTCACGCGCCGCTCCTCGATACCCAGGGCCGACACCTTCTCGAACGCGCTCGGCTCGATGCGCTCGATGCGACCGGACAGAACGCCCTCTCCGCCCCAGTCGTCGATGGTGACGGCGGCGTCCGGGGCCAGGCGCACGGCGTCCTCGGAGAGCACGTCGAGCTCGATCTGCAGCGCATGCGGATCGCCGATCTCGGCGATGGGTGCGCCGATGGTGACCGGCTGCTCGCTGCGCGTGACGAGCGAGAGCACCACGCCATCGACCGGCGAGCGGATCGCGATGCAGCACGCGTCGCCCGGGGCGGCCACCGCCGCTTCTTCCGGCTGTCCGAGGCGCGCCTTGGCCGCGGCGAGCTCGGCGCGGCGCACGCGTATGCCGGCGTCCGCGCTGTGCACCTGCGCCTCGGCGACGCGCAGCTCGCTGACGGCGCGCTCGAGCGTGCTGTCGGAGATCGTGTTCGAGGCGGACAGCCGCACGGCCCGGTCGCGCTCGGCGCGCGCGAGATCGCGCGCGGCGGCGGCGCGTTCACGCTCGGCCTCGGCGAGCGTCACCGCCGTGCGTGCGGCCTCGGCCGCCGAGCGCAGCTCCGCCTCGGTACGGGTATCGAGAAACGGCGGATCGAGCGGATGGATGGCCGCGACGACGGTCTCGCCGGCGACGACCGCGTCGCCCGGCTCGAGGGTGGTGCGCGCGAGATGCCCGGCGATCGGCGCCGAGAGCGCGTACACATCGCGCACGCGGGCGACGCCTTCCTCGGAGATCGTCACGCTCATCGGAGCGCTCGCGACGGTCGCGACGTCGACGTCCACCGGTGCCGGCCGCAGCGCGATCCACAACGCGACGCCCAGGGCGAGCACGACGGCGGCGGCGGCGACGCGTCGCCAGGGAATGACGGGCAATTCCATGAGGGGCTACTCCCGGGTCTTCAGCGTGGCGACGAGATCGAGCCGATCGATGCGCCGGCGCACGATCGCGAGCGAGAGGGCGGCGGCGGCGGCCACGACCAGCGTCGCCACGGCATAGGTGGACGCATCGATCACGAAGGGCAGGCGGTACAGGTCGGAGCGAAAGCCTTCGGTGACCGCGCGCGCGAAACCGTGACCGAACAACCAGCCGAGCGGCTGGGCGATCACCACGACGATGCCGAGCTCGAGGATCAGCACGCGCGACACCTCGGCGCGCGTGAAGCCGAAGATGCGCAGGCTCGCGAGCTCGCGCGCGCGCTCGGAGAGCTGGATGCGCGCGGCGTTGTAGATCACCCCGAAGGCGATGACGATCGCGAGCGTCACGTACACGCTCATCGTGTACGAGATGTTGGTCTCGACCGTCTCGCGGAAGCTCTCCAGGGTCAGCCCCAGCAGTGCGACCGCCGGAATCGCGGGCGTGTCCTTGACCCGCGCGTACAGCGACGGCAGCGCCGCCTCGTCGAGCTGCACGTGCACCCCGGAGACGCGCGGTTTCGCGTCGAGCAGTGCGTCGAGCACGTCCAGCCGCGCGTACACGGGCAGCCCCGTCCAGTCGCGCACGACGGCCGTGACGGGCACGGAGACCGTCCGGTCGCCCTCGGCCTGCAGCACCGCCTCCAGGATGTCGCCGATGCGGGCATCCAGGATGTCGGCCACCTCCGCGCTGATCGCGACGCCCGCCGGCGGCAGGCCGAGCGGCAGGAAATCGTCGTCCAGCGGGCGCGCCAGCTCGGTATCCGGCGGCAGCCCGACGATGACCAGCCGCTTCTCGCGGTGCCCGTGGCGCAGCACCACCGGGGTTGACCGGAAGGGCTCGGCGCGCAGCACGCCCGGCCACGCCGCGATGTCGGTGGCGGCGGATGTCGGCCGGTCGGACGCGAACGCGAGCGTCGCGTCCTGACGGTTGCCCTGCGCGAAGATCGTCTCGAGCATGACGTCGATCGAATCGTAGGTGAACAGCGCCAGCACCAGCAGCGCGACGCCGAACGAGGTGCCGAGCACGGTCAGCGCGCTGCGCAGCGGCCAGCGCACGAGGTGGCGCACCGCCATCAGGTCGAGTCGCGAGACGCGCGGGTCGGGCCGCTCGCGCCGCGCATCGCCGGCGACGGGCATCGACGCGCGCCGGTAGCGCGGTGGCACCGGCGGGGCCATCGCCACAGCCGGTGCGAGCGCCACGCTCTGGCGGATCGCGCTCGCCGCGCCGACGAGCGCGGCGGCGAGCGTCACGGCGATGGCGAGCGCGTAGAGATCGAAGCTTCGGTCGAACAGCAGGAACGGGAAGGCGTAGAACTTCACGTACAGCCGGGTGAGCGCCTCGCCGATCAGCGTGCCGAGCACGATGCCGAGCGCCGCCCCGGCGACGGCGATGATCGCGACGAGCTTGACGTAGTGCAGGGCCACCGCCGCGTCGGAGTAGCCGATCGCCTTCAACAGCCCGATCTGCTCGCGCTCGAGCGCGATCAGGCGCGACAGGATCATGTTCACGAGAAACGCCGACACGAACAGGAACACCGGGGGGATGACCGCCGCCAGCGCGTTCAACTGCTCCAGCTCGCCGTCGACGAACGCCGCCGAGAGCTGCTCGGCGCGCGGGTGGGCACCCGTGCCGCCGTACGGCGCCAGCAGGTCGTCGAGGGCCTCGGTGACGGCCCGCTCGTCGGCGTCCCGGCGCAGCGTGAGCGCGACGTCGTTGAACGCGCCGCGCATGTCCAGCGCAGCTTCCAGCGTGGGCCGCGGCAGGAACAGCACGCCGAAGCGCTTGGCGTTCGGCATCATGTCGCCGGGCCCGAGGGCGTAGACGTACTCCGGCGACAGCACCACGCCCGTGACCCGCAGCTCGCGACGCTTGCCGTCGATGATGGCCACGACGCCGTCGCCGGGCTCGAAGCCGTGCGCGTTCGCGAAGCGCTCGTTGAGCGCGACCTCGTCCGGTCGTGCCGCATCGGGCAGGCGACCCCGGCGCAGGTAGAGCCGGTTGACGCTCGGCTCCCCGTGCGCCGGCAGGGACACCAGCAGCGCCGACGCGGGCTCGAGCATGCCGGGGATGTCGAGCGAGGCCAGGTCCGTCACGCGCGCCTCCACGGCGCTGACGCCGTCGATGGCGGCGATGCGCGGCGCGAGCGCCAGCGGCGCGCGCGTCAGCGAGGCGAACACGTCGCCGAAGCGGTAGCGCTCGTAGAAGGCGGCGCTGGTGCGCTCCAGCGAACGCGCCGTGCCGCTGCCGATGACGAGCACCGCGGCGCCGGAGGCCATGACGACGACGAGCGCGATCGCCTGCAGCCCCAGCCTGCGCAGGTCGCGCACGAGCTTGGCGTCGAGCGCGCGCACGGCGGCTACCAGTCGAGCTCGGAGGGGGCGACGCGCTCGGCGTTCTCCACGACCGACTCGACGCGGCCGTCGCGGAAGCGGAACACCCGGTGAGCGATGCGCGCGACGTCGGCGTTGTGCGTGATGACGGCCGTCGTCGTGCCGAGCGTCTCGTTCACGCGTGCGAGCGCCTCGAGCACGACGATGCCCGTCGCCGAGTCGAGCGCGCCCGTGGGCTCGTCGCACAGCAGCACGTCCGGGCGCTTGGCGATGGCGCGCGCGATGGCCACGCGCTGCTGCTCGCCGCCCGAGAGCTCGGCGGGGAAGTGGTGCAGCCGGTCGCCGAGGCCGACGCGCTCGAGCGCCTCGGCCGGGCCCATCGGGTGGGTCGCGATCTCGGTGACGAGCGCGACGTTCTCGATCGCCGACAGGCTCGGGATCAGGTTGTAGAACTGGAACACGAAGCCGACGTGCTCGCGGCGGTAGCGCGTCAGCTCGCGCTCGCTGCAGCTCTCGAGCGCGAGCTCGCCGAAGCGCACGCTACCGGACGTCGGCCGATCGATGCCGCCGAGGATGTTCAGCAGCGTCGACTTGCCGCTGCCGGACGGCCCCAGCAGCACGACGAGCTCGCCGCGGAAGAGCTCGAGCGAGACGCCGTCGAGCGCGCGCACCTGCCGCGCTCCGGCGGCGCCGTAGAGCTTGGTGATGGCGTCGGCCCGGAAGACCGTGCGCTCGACGCTCGGCGATTCGGTCGGGTGAGCCGGGGCATCGACCGCGCTGACGGACAGGTTCATGCGTCGAGCTTCGCCCGGCGTCCCCGTCATCGCCTTGATGCGCATCAACCGGACAGGCGATGACGTCTTTTCCGCGCGGTAAACGACGCGTGCTTGATGTCGGTCAAGTGGCCCGGCGGACCGTTCGGCCAATCTGGACGGCACTTACCGGCTCCGGAGAGCCCGCCCCATGTTCGAACACATCTGCGTCCCCGTGGACCTTGCCCACGCGGACACGCTTCACAAGGCGTTGCGCACGGCCGCGGACCTGGCGACGCTCTACGGCGCGAAGGCGACGCTCATGGCGGTGACGTCGAGCGCGCCGAGCGAAGTCGCACGCAATCCGCAGGAGTTCGCCGAGAAGCTGTCAGCCTTTGCCGCGCGTGCGAGCGAATCGACCGGCACGAGCTTCGACAGCCGCGTTCTCCACAGCAACGACCTGGCCGTCGACATGGAGAAGGCACTCGATCGGGGCATTCACGAGAGCGGCGTGGACCTCGTGGTGATGGCCTCGCACGTGCCCACGCTCGCCGACTACGTGTTCCGTTCGCACTCGAGCTACCTCGCGCGGCACACGGACGTGTCGGTGTTTATCGTGCGATGAACGCGCGGGCCAGGGTTGGAGCGCAGGAGCGTGCGTGCCGGCACGCGCTGATCTCGATCAACGCGGCGGGGCGCCGGTGGCCGGAACGTGCCCGAAACGGGGTTCGATCGGGAGGCCGCGACGCGATGAACGGATCGGACGGTCGGACGCTGCGACGACTCGGACTCGCGCTCGGGGGATTCGGTGGCGCCGCGATCCTGCTGCCGGAGGCGACGACGGTCGCGACCGAGCTGGTGGCCGGGGTCGCGCTGCTGCTGGCGGGCACGCTCGGCGCACTGCGGGCGGTGGCAACGCGCGGTGCGTTCACGCGCCGGGGCACGGGGCCGCTCGCCGCGCTCGCGATGCTTGCGGGCGCGTTCCTGCTTGTCGAGCCGGACTACGGCGTGCATGCGCTTGCGGCGTTGCTCGTCGCGTTCTGCCTGCTCGAGGGCTTGTTGTACTGCTCGGTGGGCATCGGGCGCGTGCGTCGCGGCCGCGCTGCGTGGGGCTTCGGCTGGGCGCTCGCGACCGGCACCGTATCGCTGCTCGCCACCGCGGCGGTGCTCGCCGACTGGCCGGCCTCGGCGAGATGGGCGATCGGCCTGCTGGTCGGGCTGAAGCTCGTCGCGACGGGTGCCGCGATGCTGCTGTTCGCACGCGTCGTCGACGCCATCGATGCTTCGGTGCCCGGCGCCGTGCCGCGCCGTTGACGCGGGCCGGTCGCCACGGCCCCGAGTCACGGCGCTCATGGCCATGTGGATGCGCGCTCGGCGCGAACCCGCCCCTGCGCTCTCTCGCGCGCCGTGCGGTCGGAGTTGATTTCCGCGATCGGGTGGAAGGTGACGGACTGCCCCGGGCCGAGCTCGCGGCTGCGTCCGCGAGAGGCGACGGTGACGAAAAGCGCCGTCATCGGCCGGCTGAAGTCGTCGGGCCGGAGCCGGTCGCCGCCCTCGAGTCGTATCGCGAGCGGCGGCAAGTCAGATTGTCGAACAGGTCCTCGTTCTCGGTCCGTTGTCCCGCGACCATGGAGGCGAGACGGTCGTGGCCGGCGAACCCCAGTCGCCAATCGCTCATCGTGCCTCGCGTTTCGCGTCGGCCGCACGCACCGTCAACGCACGATGATGCAGCTGCACCCGGCAAGGTGCGCGACCTTGTGCGAGACGCTGCCCATGAGCAAGCCTGCCAGGTCGCTCAGCCCGCGACTGCCCATCACGATCGTATCGACGCCGCCGTGCTCGGCCGCCGCCAGGATGGCACGCGCCGCAGGGCCCGAGACGACTTGTGCGTCGCTCACCGCGCAGCCCAGCCCCTCGGCCACGTGCGCCGCCGCATCCGTCACGCTGCGCCCGGCCCGCTCGATCTCCTCGGGTTTGGCCGGGATCGTGACGTGCGCCGAGCCGAGCACCATCGTCCGCTCTTCGGGCCCGTGCTCGACGACGTGCAGCAGCGCGAGCTTCGCATCGAACCGATTCGCGAGCTCGCAGGCGAACTCCAGCGCCTTCTTCGAGTGCGCGGACCCGTCGACGGGTACGAGGATCTTGTGGATCAATGTGTGCTCCGGAGGCGACGAACGTGCCGGCAGTGTGGGCTTCGCGCGAGTCCGGGGACTTGATCCGGATCAAGTCCTGTCGTGAGCCGGGCAGGGCGAGGAACCTGCCGGCCGCGACGCGCGGTGGGCCGGCATCACCACGTCGCACGTCATGCCGATTGACCGAAGTCAAGGCCCGCGACCGCTTTCGGTGGACCCTCGGACCACGCTTGGCACACCCGGATCCCGAGGACCTACCGATGGCCTATCGAACCCTGCTGGTGCACCTGCCTTCCCACGAAGCCGACGGTGTGACGAGCGTCGCCGTGCAGCTCGCCCGGGATCACGGCGCTCACCTGGTCGGGCTGCACGTGATTCCGCGGCTGGACGTGCAGTTCAGCTACGAGATTCCGCTCGCGGTGCTGCGCGAGTCCGAGGCGCGGTTTCGCGCCGATGCCGCGAGGGCGGAGGAGCGTTTCGAGGCTGCCACGAAGGGCGAGGCATTCGTCGCCGAGTGGCGCGTGCTGGAGGGGGTGGAGCATCCTGTCGAGCGAGTGCTCGTCGAGCTGGGCAACGCGGCCGATCTCGTCATCGCCGGCCAGACGCCGGACCCGGGCCGGCGCGGCTCGCGCGGTGAGCTGACCGCGCGCGTGCTGGCGGGCGGTGGCCGGCCCATGCTGCTGGTGCCCCCCGAGCGCACGTCCGACACCTTGGGCGAGCGCGTGCTCGTCTCCTGGGACGGCCAGCGCGCCGCCACGCGCGCGGTGTTCGGTGCGCTGCCGATGCTGAAGCGCGCGAGCGCCGTGCGCCTGCAGCGCTTCAACGCTCCCGGGCGTGACCGCCGCGCGGCTCACGGGGCGAGCGAGGAGTTGGCCGACACCCTCGTCCGGCACGGGGCGAAGGTGGAGCTGTTCCACTCCGACGCGCGGCCCGAGGAGATCGGCCGCGAGCTGCTCGGCTATGCGGAGGACTGGGGCGCGGACACGTTGGTGGCCGGCGGCCAAGAGCAGGGCCCCACGCGCGAGTACCTGCTCGGCAGCACCACGCGCCACCTGCTCGAGCACCTGAAGGTGCCGCTGATCACGAGCTGCTGAACGATCCGTCCGGCCGTGCAACTCCGACCCCAATCCGCACACTGGTCCACTACCGGAGACCCGTACCCATGAGCTATCGAAAACTGCTGGTCGGGCTCGCCGACCCCGAGGTCGCGCCCCGCGTGATGGACGCCGCCGCCACGCTCGCCGCCGAGCACTCGGCGCACCTGGTCGTCGTGCACGCGACGCCCGCCGGCCTTGCCTACGAGGGCGGCTCGTCGATGGCCGACCGCGTCGAGAGCTTGCGCGGAATCTACGAGGCACGCCGCGACGACGACGCCTTCTCGAGCGAGTGGCGCGAGATCGACGATCTTTCGCTGAGCCCCATCGGCGCGCTGGTCGAGCTCGGCAACGCGTGCGATGCGCTCGTGCTCGGGCAGCGTCACGGCAAGGAGGCAGGGCGCTCCGGGTGGCATCTCGGCGAGCACGTCATCGGCGTCACCGCGCGCCCGGTGTTTCTGGTGCCGGACGGCGGCGGCCGGACGTTCGGCACACGCCGCGTGCTGCTCGCCTGGGACGGTGGCGCCGAGATCACCCGCACCGCCTTCGACGCGCTGCCGCTGCTGCGCGCGGCCGAGAGCGTTCGGGTGCACCGGTTCAATCCGCCGCCGGCGGAGCGGCGACATGTGAGCGGCACCGCCGAGGGGTTCGCGGAGGCCCTGTCCCGCCAGGGCGTGCCGGTCGAGCTATCGCACGGAGACGCGAGCCGGCTCGAGATCGGTGAGGAGATCCTGGCGTTGGCGGATGACATCGACGCCGACATCGTGGCCGTCGGCTCGCGCACGCACTCGCGCGTGCGCGAGTTCCTGTTCGGCGGCACCACGCGTCACCTGCTCGAGCATTCCGCGCGGCCGTTGCTGGTCGGGGGCTGAACGAGGCATCCCCACCCGGACCGGCTCGCTCGTCGAATTGGCAGTGGGCCACCGCGTGCCGCCATCGGCCTGCGGCGCTAGCATCGAGCGGTTCGTCCCCCATGCCGACGGCCGTCGCGACGCCGGATCGGATACGCCGACGATGGGACCGCTCGACGCTGCGCAACCGCTGCCGATGCGTGCGGGCCGTGCATCTCCTTCACTTCGATCCGGCGACAAGGCGGTGGCGATGCGTATCGCTTGCCCACGGGGGAGTAGAGACCATGGCAGTCATCACGATGACGCGGGAGATGGGTTCGCTCGGCAAGGACGTGGCGGCGGGTCTGGGCGCGCGCCTGGGGCTGGAAGTCGTGCATCGCGAGCTCGTCGAGCACGACGTGGCCGAGCGGATGGCGATGTCCGAGAGCGACGTGCACCGCTTTCTCGAAGGCAGACCGTCGCTGGCCGCGCGCTGGAAGGTGGGCGGCAACCGCTTCGCGCGCTGCACGGCCGAGGAGATCGTCGCGCTCGCCGAGCGGGGCGACGTGCTGATTCGCGGGTGGGGCGCGACCTCGGTGCTGCGACGGGTTCCGCACGTGCTGCGCGTCCGCGTCTGCGCGCCGATGGCGCGCCGGGTCCGCACGATGCAGGAGCGTCTCGGTCTCGCCGATCCGGACGACGCGCGCCGCGAGATCGAACGCAGCGATGCGGCCCACGCGCGCGCCATGCGCGGCGTGGCCTCCTTCGACTGGGAGAACCCGCTCTGGTACGACCTGGTGCTCAACACCGAGCGCGTGCCGATCGAGGAGTGCGTCCGGCAGGTGGAGTCGCTTGCGCGGAGCGCGGCGTTCGAGCGGAGCGAGGGCTCGCGACGGACGCTGTCCGACCTGCGGGTCGAGACGCGCGTGCAGGCCGCCGTCGCCGGCGATTCCCGGCTGCGCGTGTCCGTCCGGAACCTCGACCTCACCGTCGCCGACGGGGTCGTGAGCGTGACCGGTGCGGTGCACGACCGGGAGACGGGCGAGGCGCTCTGTCGAGCGCTGCAGGCCATGCCGGGCGTGCGCTCGGTGGACAGTCGCCTGATCGTGCCGGGGGCCTACACCTGCTGAGCGCTTTCGGGCCGTCGGCAATCGTCGTACCGCAGCGGTCGGCCGCCGAGCCGGTTCAGTCGTCCTGGGGCAGACGATCGGTCTCCATACGAGCGGTCAGCTCGCGCTCGGCCTCGAACCAGTCGATCTCGGCCTCGCCGAGTCCGAACCCGCGCCGCTCGGCGCGGAAGTAGGCAGCCTCGGCGATCATGCGCTCGCGATCGCCCCGGTTGCTCCAGTCGTGCACGAGCAGGGTCGTGTTCTCGGGCGCGGTCGAGGGGGCGGTGCGGACGTCGGTCGGTCGCGCCGACGACTTCGCGTCCGGGAGCGCGGCGGCCACGTCGATGCCGATGATGTTCATGGGTCGATGTCCTGGTCGAGGGTGCCGGCGCCCCGGCGGACCCGGCCGACGGGCGCGGGACATCGAGGCTGAACCGGGAGGGCCGGCGTCCGTTTGACGTCGGTCAAAACGCACGGCCCTCTTGGGGGCCGAATGGACGGCACCGCGCTCTCGTTCGCACGCGCCGCCGCCGGCCGGGCCCGCCTGGCCGCCGCGCGCGACGATCCGGGTCGCCACCATCGCGTACCGCCGTCGCTCGAAGCCGCTCGTCGCATCGATCGTCCGCCGTAGGTCCAGTCGGCGATCGCGCTCGACGCCGTTGATGCCGGTCAACGCCGTACGATCCGCGACGCGGTCGAATGACAGGCCCCGCCGGCCGATCGCGAGCAGCTGCATGAACGAGCACAAGCACGAGCGGCGCGAGCCGGAGCCAGTTTGGCCGGGTTGCCGAGACCGGCGCGAATCCTGGTCATGACCCCACGACCCGCGCAGCACGGCCCTCGGCCATCACGCGGCGTTTCCCGAGTCGCGCCATGAACGGCAGGCGGATCTCGGCGTTCACGGGCCTCGCGCTGGTCGCCGCGCTGCTCCTGCCGCACGCGTCGATCGCCGCCGGACGCGACGCGAGTCTCGAGGACGGCGTCGTCGCGCTGCTCGAAGACGCGCGCCGCGCGCACGACCTGTCGGGTGCGACGGCGGCGTGGGTCCTCGCCGACGGCACGGTCGGGACCGCGGCCGTCGGGCTCTCCGACGCGGAGAACGAGCGGGTGATGACGCCGCACTCGCGCATGCTCGCGGCCAGCATCGGCAAGAGCTTCGTCGGCGCGACGGTGCTCGCCCTCGAAAGCGAGGAGCGGCTTTCGCGCGACGATCGGCTGGCCGAGCACCTGGGGACCCGCGACTGGTTCGCGCGCCTGCCGAACGCGGCCGACACCACCGAGGGCTCCGCGCTCGTGCCGACGCTGGAGGCCGCGCTCGCCGACCTGATCCTTGCCGCGCAGGCGGAGCCCGCGACGCTTGTCACGAACGTGTCCATCGTCGACGTCGAGGCGGGCAGCGTCGCCCGCGCGCAGTCCGTGCTGATCCGGGACGGCGCGATCGCGGCGATCGGGCCCGACCTCGATGCCGAGCTCGACGCCGAGGGTGTTGCGATCGAGCGCGTGGACGCCGACGGCGGCTACTTGATCCCAGGGCTCTGGGACAGCCACGTCCACCTGTTCTCGAGCCCCGACGAGCCCGACACCGCGCTGCCGCTGTACCTGTCGAACGGCATCACCGGGGTGCGCGACATGGGTGCGCTGTGGCCGATCGAGCGGCAGCGCGCGCTGCAGGCGCGCATCGAGGCGGGCGAGACGGTCGGACCGCGGCTCGTGCTGTCGGGCGCCTGGGTCGATGCGTCCCCGGGCTCGTGGCCCGGCATGTTCCTGGCCGACACGCCGGACCAGGCCCGCGCCGTCGTGGACGAGATCGCCGCGCAGCGCTGGGCGGCGGTCAAGAGCTATTCGATGCTCGACGAGCCCGCCTATCTCGCGCTCGCGGCGGCGGCCGACGCGCGGGAGCTGCCGCTCGTCGGTCACGTTCCGGAGCGGGTCGCGCTCGGCACCGCGATCGGGGCGGGGCAGGACGGCATGGAGCACTTCGGCCGCGTGACGATGGGCTGTTCCACGGCCGAGGCGGACATGCTCGACGAGCTGCGCGCCGCGATGCGCGCCGGCGCGTCGCGGGAGCGCGTGTTCGAGATCATGGCGGCGCGCAACCGCATCGTGCTCGAGACGTGGGACGAGGCGCGCTGCGAGATGACGCTGTCGCGCATGGCGGCGGCGGGGCTGCACGTCAGCCCGACGCTGGTGGTGGCCGACTTCTACGTCGGCAACCGTCCGCCCGACGATGCGCCGCGGATGCGCACGCTGCCGGCCGCAGTCCGGGAAGCGTGGCAGCAGCCGGACTTTCGGCTGGAGGCGATGACCGACGAGGTGCGGGAGCACGCCGACGCCTCGATCGCGCTCGATCGCCGCACCTTCCTGATGGCGCATCGCGCGGGCGTGCCGATACTCGCGTCGAGCGACGCCTCCTTCGCCAACCCCTGGCTCTTCCACGGCCATTCGCTGCTCGACGAGCTCGAGCTCTACGTGCGCATCGGCCTGACGCCTCGCGAGGCGTTGTACACCGCGACGGTCGCGCCGCCGCGCTTCTTCGAGCTCGACGACCAGGACGGCACGATCGCGGTGGGCCGGCGTGCGGACCTGGTCTTGCTGGACGCGAACCCGCTCGACGGTCTCGCGACGCTGCGCGAACCGCGAGCCGTGATCGCGCACGGGCGCGTGCTGGACCGCGCGGCGCTGGACGCCCTCGCCGAGGACTTGATCGCGGCGGGCGTACCGTAGCGGCGCGGCTCGCGCGGTGCGCTTCCCGACCCACTCCCTGGCCCTGTACTTCGCCCTGTGCTTCGCGTGGTCCTGGACGGCGTGGATCGCGTCGATCGCGCTGGCGTCGGCGCGCGCACCGTTGCTGGTCGTCGGCAGCTTCGGTCCCGCACTCGCGGCGGCGATCGTGCTGGGCGCGCGCGGCACCCTCCGGCCGACGCTGCGGCGAATGCTGATCTGGCGTTGCCCGCCCTGGACCTGGGCGTACGCCGTCGGTCTGGCCGCTACCGGCTGCTTCGCGCCGTTCGCGCTGCAGGTGCTCGCCTTCAGCACGCTCTACACCCGACTGCATCTGGCCACGGGCGGCTCGCTGCTCGTCGCGCACGTGTTCCATGCCGCGTCGAACAGCGCGATCGGGCTGTTCGGCGTGCTGCCGGACGCGCGTGGGGGCGATCCCGCCGCGCTGCACATCGGCTTGGGTCTGCCGTGCGCGCCTAGCGCGCTGACGGCCGTGCGAATGCGCCACGCCCGGGAGCCCACGTCGCGATCCCCGGCAGGCGTGCGCCGATGAGGCTCGTCGGCGTGGTGGTCGAGGACGGGAAGATCACCGGGGTCGACGACACGACGATCGAGCTCGATGCGCCGGTCGAGCGCTATCTGACCCGCTGGCGCTTCCCCGAAGGTACCCACAATGCCGCGGGCGTCACGGTGCGGCGCCTCTTGGCCCACACCGCCGGTCTCGGTGACGGGCTGGGCTACGACGGCTTCGCGAACGCGGCGCGGATGCAGTCGGTCGAGGACTCGCTGCGACGCGCGGCGGACGCCATGCCCGGTGCCTCGGGAGGGGTGGAGATCGTCGCCGCGCCGGGATCTACGTGGCGCTACTCAGGCGGCGGCTACTTCGTGCTGCAGTTGATGGTGGAGGAGGTCACCGGGCAGAGCTTCGCGGCGGCCATGGCCGAACGCGTGTTCGAGCCGTTCGGCATGCGCGGCAGCAGCTTCCGCCGCGACGAGCTCGATGCCGCGCGCTTCGCCGCGAACCTCGACCTGGACGGCGAGCCGACGCCGTTCCTCGTCGGCTGCGTCGTGATCGTGGGGCTGCGTCGGCGCGTTCGGGGGATGCGTCGGCGTGCGAGCAACGCCATGGCGGGTGCCCGGGCCGCCGACCTCGCCCGGTCATCACGCCCGACCGGCCGTTCGTCGCCCGATCGATCGGCCGCACTGGATCAGCGGAAACACCGCGAAGGCAAGCTGTCCGAGGAACCCGAGCCGGATCGCGGGCTCGCGATAGAGCGCGAGATGCTCGGCGGCGCTCCGCCCGAACAGGCCGACCGAGAACGCGACTTCCGCCGTGAGCAACAGCGCCAGCGCCGAGGCGCCCATGACGAACCTGTCGCTCGTGCGCCCCGGGACGGCGAGACGGCGCGTCGTCCAGCGACAGGCGAACCAGGAGACGAGCAGCATGAACGGCAGCTCCACCAGCACCGCGGCGGTCTCGCCCAGAGCGGGCTCGACGAGCAGCGTGCGGATCGTGCCGAGCGCGAATCCGGCGACGAAGACCGGCACGAAGTAGACGGCGCCGGCCTGCAAGGAGCGCTTCACGCCGACATCGCGGGCGGGCGTTCCGCCGCGCTCCGCGGTTCGGCGGCAGACGACCGCTGGCGTTCCCGAACCCACTCCGCGATCGGTTCGATGCCGGCTCGGTTCATGGCGTCGAAGCCTTCGAGCTGATGGCGCCGGCTCTCCGGGTCGGCGTTTCTCCACGCCCCGATCTTGAGGATCAGCCTGACGAACCAGCCCGCCGTGTCGAGGTGCAGCCTGCCGCGCAGTGCGACGTGCACCGCCCGGGACGCGAGCGACACGGGCAGGCTGGCGGCGACCCAGCCGTCGAGTTCCTCGCCCGCGCCCGCGGCGGACACGGTGTACAGCAGTGTCGGCTTGTCCTCGAGATTGGCTAGGTGCGTCCGCACCCACTTGCGGATCGTGAGCTTGCCGATGATCACCGAGCTGCCGAGGACCAGGAAGTCGTACTCGCCCGGGTCGGCGTCGGCGCCGTTCACGTCGAACGTCGGCAAGCCGGTCTCCCGACCGATCCAGTCGGCGTACTGCGCGGTGCTGCCGTACTGCCCGCAATGGAAGATGGCGCCCTTCATCGCTCGTCTCCTGGGTTCGGGCTCTGCGCGCGGGTTCAGGCGACGGCGAGCACGTCGCTCGCCGGTCGACGCAACGAGCGCGGCATTTCGGGGCCGCGACCGAAGCGCACCACCAGGTTCGGGCGGCGCTCGCCGATGCCCAGGAGCGAGCGCAGTTCCGCGCGCATCTCCGGAACCTCCACGCACTGGTTCAGGTAGGCGTGCGCGACCCCGTCGGCGGTCGCCTGCAAGGCGAACCTCTGGCACGCGCGCCCCGCGGCGACCCAGCCTGCGGGGTCGTCGGTCGCGGCCACGAACACCATCAGCCCGGACGACGAGCGCGCCTGTTCGATGCACTTGCGGTTCTCGCCCTTCGTGGTCAGTACCAGACCGAACACCGCGGGCGCGATCCAGCTCGGCAGGCTCGGGTTGCCGGCGCACCCGGCGAACAACCCGTCGCGCGCCTCGGCGGCCTCGCGCGGATTGAAGCGGATCCAGCGCTCGAGCTCGGCCACGAACGCCGGGTCGTCCAGCTGCCGGGTGTTGCCCGACACGATCAGTTCGAGGAGCGCCTCGCGCGTGCGCGGCTCGGTGACGAGGATGGCCTCGACCCCGTGGACGTTGGCCGCGCCGCGCAGTCGCCCGATGACATCGCCGTCGAGCGAGCGGCCGTCGTACACGGCGCGGCTGACCTGGCGCTTCGGTATCGCTTCCACGAGGGCGGCGTCGCCTTCGACTGCACCACCGGTCTCGAGGTTCACGAGAATCCGGCCATCGCCGGCCGGCTCGAACGCGACCTCGCCCGACAACCCACGTGCTCGCGCGGCCAGCGACAGGTTCTCTGCCGCGCAGCCGAGGCTCGCGTAGAGGTGGTGATCGTCCGGGTCGACGACTGGAGTGCGGCGCGAGAAGTCGGGCACGACGTGGATGCCCGGGTCGCGCAGCTCGAAGCGCCAGGGCTGCGTGTTGTGACCGTTCGCCGCAAGCGTCGCGTAGCGGACGAGCTCGACCGAATCCGCACGTTCGGACAACGGCGCTCGCAGCGCGCGTTCTACGTCCTCGTAGCGCTCGGAAGACTGCGCGCAGCCTCCCAGCAGCGTACCGGCCGCAAGCGCGGAGCCCGTGGACAGGAAGCATCGGCGCGAGCGACCGGGGACCGCGATGGGCCCGGGTGACTCCAGGAGGTTGGCGGAGCGGGAAGAGATCATGGTTCGGCGTGCCGGGCGCGAGCGGTACGGCCACGCTAGGCGCCGCCGCGCACGATGCGTTGATGCCGATCAACGAGGGCGGTGCGCCGGGCCCCGATCGTCGGGCTTTCGGGCTCGTGCTCGCGTCGGTGGCCTCGGTAGGGGGGAGCGACATGTTCGGCACCGGCGACGATGTCCCGTTCTTCCGCGCCCAGGCGACGCAAGCCCATTTCCCGGAGTCGGCTCGGTGACCGCAATGATTCTCGCCGTGCAGATCGCTCTGCCGGTGACGCTTCTCGTTTGGCTCGCCTTCTTCCCGGCAGGAACGGTGGCCGGTATCGTCCTGCAAGTGGCGGGCACCGGGGCATTTCTCTTCGCGTTGACGAAGGTGGCGCAATGGGCGGTGCCGGTCTGGTGGCTGCCCTGGGTGTACGGCGGCCTTTGGCTGAGCGCCGTGCTGGTCCTCGCGATTCGCCAGGGCTTTGCCGACTGGCCGCCGCTTCCTGCAGGACCTCGGGCGTGGGCGGGTCTCGCCCTGTCGCTCGTGCTCTTGGTCGTCGGCGGCTGGTTTGGCACGCGAGCGGTGACGGGGCGAAGCCTTCCGCCCGTCGAGGTCGTCGATATCGCCAATCCCTTCGGGCCAGGCCGTTACCTCGTGGGGCACGGCGGATCGAACGCGCTCGTGAACGGCCACATGCGGACGCTCGACACCACCGTCGAGCGCTTCCGCCCTTGGCGCGGGCAGTCCTATGCGGTCGATTTCTTCGGTCTCGGTCCTCTGGGCCTGCGCGCCCGCGGCTGGCGCCCGCCCGATCCCTCGGCCTACGCGATCTTCGGGGCGCAGCTTCGCGCTCCTTGCGATGGCACGGTCGTGGCGGCCGAGGGCAACAGGCCCGATGTCGAGGTGCCGCAGGAGGATACGGTCAACCGGCTCGGCAACTACGTCATGTTGCGCTGCGGCGCGGCGGAAATCGTCCTTGCCCACATGCGACACGGCAGCGTGACGGTGGGCCAGGGCGAAACGGTGGCGGCCGGCGACCGGCTCGGCGAGGTCGGCAATTCCGGAGCCAGCACCGAGCCGCATCTGCACATCCATGCCCAGCGTCCCGCCGTGGACGGTGCGCCACCGATCTCCGGCAAGCCGCTGGCCTTGCGCATCGACGGGCGCTTTCTCGTGCGCGGGGATCGCCTGACAGGGACGGGCGGCTGAGGCAGGCAGCAGAGCTAGTCATCCCGACTTTACGTGCTGCCCCGAGGTACCTGGGACACGGCGATCCGGCGAAGCGACTCCCATCGACTGCTCCACCGCTCGAACTGACATCGATCAACGGGCACGGCGCCACGACGTGTTCCGATTCCTGGACATGGTCCCCCGTCGACCGGCGGAGAGCAATGATGCACGGCACCGACCAGACCCGTTGGGACGCGATCGTCATCGGCTCCGGCATGGGGGGCATGGCCGCGGCCGCCGCGTTGTCGAAGGTCGGGCACAAGGTTCTCCTGCTGGAACAATACAAGACGCTCGGCGGACAGACCCACAGCTTTTCGCGCGAGGGGTTCACGTGGGATGCGGGCATTCACTACCTGAGCGACATCGCGCCCGACGATCGGATGCGCGAGATCCTGGACTGGCTGTCGGACACGCCGATCGAGTTCACCTCGATGGGCGCGGTCTACGACAATCTGCATCTCGGGGGTGCGCCGCCGCTGGCGCTGTCGCGGCCCTACGAGGCGCAGGAGCGCGATCTGAAGGACAGGTTCCCCAGGGAGGCGAAGGCCATCGAAGCCTGGACGGCAGCGCTTCGCGAAGGCCAGGAGGTGATGCACAGGATCTTCCCGACGCGCGCGATGCCGGAGCTTCTGGGCCATGCGGTGCGATGGTGGAACGGCCGTGCCATCGAGCGTTGGTGTGCTCGGACGACGCGACAGGTCATCGACGACATCACGCGCAACCCCGACCTGGCCGCGGCCTTCGCGGCGCAATGGTTCGATCACGGCGGACGGCCCGGCAGGGCGAGCTTCGCGATGCATGCCTTGATATCGGGGTCGTTCCTGCAGAGCGGGGCGTGGTACCCGGTGGGCGGAGGCGCAGCGTTCGCCCGGCACATCCTGCCGACGATCACCGCCGGCGGCGGGCGGGCACGCGCCGATGTCAGGGTTGAGACACTTCTGTTCGAGGGTGATCGGGTCGTCGGCGTCAGGACATCGGATGCCGAGGACATCCGCGCCGATGTCGTCATCTCCGACATCGGTGCGCGCGAGACGGTGAACCGGCTGTTGCCCGCCGATCGCGGACACGAGGACTGGATCGCCGAGATCCGGTCGCTTCCGCAATCGCTCGCGCACTTCAGCCTGTTCATGGGCTTCGAAGGGGATATCGAGGCTGCCGGTGCCACGCGTTCGAACCACTGGATCTACCCGACGGGCGAGGTCGATGCCGTCTGGACGACCGCGCCTGAGGGCAATCCGCCAGGCATGTTCGTCTCCTTCGCATCGCTCAAGGACCCGTTGCACGACCCGGAACCCGGACGCAAGCATGCGGGCGAGATCGTGGCCTGGACCGACTGGACCACGGTGGAACGGTGGGCCCGGACGATGTCGGGAGCGCGCGGCGAGGACTATCACGCGTTCAAGGCGCGCATCGAGGACACCCTGTTCGCGCAGTTCAAGACGTACTTTCCCGCGCTGTCCGAACTGGTCGTGCTTCGCGAACTGTCGACGCCGCTGACGACCGCCGCCATCACCGGCCACCACCGGGGCGCATCCTACGGGCTCGACGTCACGCCGCAGCGGGTCATGAGCGATGCGTTGCGCGCCGCGACACCCGTCAAGGGCCTGTACCTTGCGGGCCAGGACGTGGTGAGCCCCGGGATTCCCGGCGCGCTGTTCGGCGGCCTGCTCGCCGCGGCCAGCGTCGATTCGAAGGTGCTCGGCCATCTCCGTGCATAGCCTTCGCTGGCCTTGCGACGAAGGCGACGGCGCGTCGGGCGTGGCCGTGCATCGGCTGCGGCTTCCATGACGGTGCGCATCCTGATGGTCCTCGCGCTCGTCGGGACCGTCGCGCTCGCCGACGACGAGTGACGAGCACAGGCCCTTCGGTCGGAGTGCGAAGCCGCGTTGTCCGGCGGTTCCACTCGCCGGATTGATCCCGATCAGGGCTCGACGGCAGGACCGGGCGGACAGTCCGCGTCGTTCCCGATTCCAGATCCTCGGAGGTGAAGCCATGTCGACCGTCGCGACGCACCCGCCGCGCGGGTTGCCTTCCTGGACCCTCGCGCTGTTCGCACTGATCACGTTCGCGATCACGTGGAGCATCATCGGCGGCTACCTGCTGTTTCCCGATCGGACCGCCGACGCCCTGGGGGAGCTCAGTGGCACTCATCCGCTGTTCTTCGTCGCCACTTGGGCACCCGGGATCGCGGGCATCGTGCTGGTCCTCGCTCTGGGAGGGCTGCAAGGCCTGCGCGCCTTTCTCTCCCGCCTGCTGCTCTGGAGGGGCGCGGCGGGCTGGTGGGCATTCATCCTGGTGGGCCTGCCGCTCGTCTTCGTGGCCGGATCCCTGATCAAGGGCGGACCGCCGCTCGCGCCCCTGCCGCCCGAGGGGGCCGGGCCGGTCGTGACGCTGATGTTCATGATGCTGTTCCTGGGCCCGGTCGAGGAGCTCGGCTGGCGCGGTGTCGCCCAGCCGCTGCTGCAACGCCACGTGGCGCCGTTCTGGGCCGGGGCCATCATCGGCACGGTCTGGGGAATCTGGCACCTGCCGGCGTTCTTCCTCGCCGGGGTGGTCTTCGCGGACTGGAACTTCCTGCCGTTCTTCGTCGGCAACGTCACGCTCGCGATCCTGGTGACGCCGATCTTCAACGACGCACGGGGCAGCCTGCTGCTGCCCGTGTCGTTCCACTGGCAGCTCATCAACCCGTTCTGGCCCGACGCGCAACCCTGGGACACATGGATCCTGGTCGTGGTGGCGGTGGTCGTGGTCTGGCTGAAACGCGAAACGATGTTCACCCGCGAGCGGGCGGTGACGGACGTGATCCCCGGGGCGGACGGCGTCCGGTCGCGAGACGTGCCGCGAGCTTGATCGGTTCGGTACGGCTGCGTACCTGCAGCTGGCCGCGGCGCTCGACATCCGGCGCCACGCGCTCGTGGTCGGACCCCTGATCATCGGGCGCGGCTTCTACGTCGTGCAGCTGTACGGCTGGATGCTGCTGGTGCCCGGTCTTCCGTCGACGTTCTGGTTCGCCGGGCTCGTGGACGCCGCGTTCACCGTCGGCTACGTCGTGCTGGCGCGGCGCGGCGGCCTGCGCCTGAGGGATCTGTTCGTGCCGTCCCGGCGATGCGCCTCCTGCGCCCAGGCCACGAAGCGCTTCACGCCGCGCCCTCCGGCCGCTCGCCTCCCTGCGCCAGCGCCCGCACATGAAGTTCCGTCACGTGCGCTACGCGAGCGAGCCGCTTCGGGGCGCTCTTGAGCCTGCTCGTGAGCTGTTCGGGCTAGCGCGCGAGCCTGCCGACTCGAAGCGCTTCTCGCTCGATCAATCGACCTTCGAGAATCACGCGTTCGATCGAGTCGTAAGCAGTCACGTCTTCGAGAGGGTCGGCCTCGAGTATCAACAAGTCGGCGCGCTTCCCGACCTCGATCGAGCCGATCTCGTCATCCACGTGAAACGCGCGCGCGTTGTCGAGTGTCAAGGCTCGAAGCAACTGCTCGAGCGTCACTCCCGCCCTGCGCCAGGCGAGCATTTCCCAGTATCCCGCCAGACCGGGCGGCAAGGCCCAGCCGAAGCCGCCGACGGCGGTATCGGTGCCGAACAGCAGGTTCGCACCATCGGAAGCCATGTCGCCGATCAGCCGCTCATAGCGGGAGAGGTGAACCGAGATCGCCGCCGGCACGTCATCGACCGAGGAATCCTCGGCGAATTGAGAGCCGAACATGTCCAGGAAGTCCTGACGTTGTCGTCCCGCGTTCGCTCGAAGATGGGCGAGGTAGCGTGGCGGCACCACCTTCTTCCATGCAGGATCGGCAAGCACTTCCGGATCGAACAGGGACGCGGTGTTCGACAGCGTGCCGAAAGTCGGCTGCAGCCCGACCTCGCTCCGCGCGACCGCTTTCGCGATGCTTGCCAGCTCCGGAGTGGGTTCCGGCGTTGCGAATCCCACTTCCGCCCAGTCCCACATCCCGTGCGCCAGCACGTCCACCCCGGCCTCGAGCGCGAAGCGATGGCCGTTCGGGGTCGTCGCGTGCAGCACTACCGGAAGATCCAGAGCGTGAGCGGCCGCAACGATGTCCCGGACGATGGCGACCGACGGAAGGCGGAAATCGGGCGCTCCGCCGGGCCACCAGAGCGCTTCCTCGTAGTACAGCTTCACGCACCGGCCGCCTCGTCCTCGTACGTAGTCCACCGCGGCGGCCGGCGTGTGTCGGCTCGGATCGGCGGCGGCCGGCACGAGGCCACCCGAATGATGATCTATCAGGAATCCGGGATAGCTCTCGCCAACCGGTCCCCCTTCCAGTTCCAACGCCATGTAGCCATCGGAAAGCACGACGCCCTGTCCGCAATGAAGCAATCGCGGATGGTCGACGGCGCCCTCGAAGCGTGCGTTCGCGTCCTCGTTCGCATTGAGTTCGACGACCGTGGTGAACCCGTGGTAGAGAAAGCTGCGCGGCTGCTGTTCCATGAACGCGTCGCGAAGAGCGTCGAAGTCATCCGTGTAGGATCGCCTCAGGCCGGTCGCGTGATACAGGTGAACGTGGCTGTCGATCAGACCGGGGATCACGTAGCGGTCCATGGCGTCCACGAGTTCGGCCCCCGGCACGTGCGCCTCGCCCTCGCCGATCGCGGCAATGACACCGTCCTCGATCAGCACCCAGGCATCGAGCAACGGTTCGGATCGCTCGGGCGAGATCAACGTGGCGTTCGTGATGAGCGTCGTCGCGGCGGCGCAAGGGGAGATCCAGGACGCGACAGCGAGCATCCCCCAGGCAAACGTCGAACGGTCCATCGGGTACTCCCGTCGCGGCCGAGTCGATGGTGCGTCCACTCGGTGCGAACGGTCCACTGGCTTTTCGGTCTGGACTGCATCGTTGACGACGCCCAGCCCGCTGGCCTCGACGATCGGCCGGCGCTCGGAGTGCGTGACCGACCGGCGAGGAGCGCGCCTGATCACGGGCTACGCGCCCGACGCTGATCAGGGCGCGTACGACGCCTCGACGACGTTGCCCTGTACGGAGCCCATTCCCGAACACCGACGCCCATGCTGCCGGCAGACATTCCGCTGCTGTAGAGGCAGGCGAGCGGCTCGACACGCGCCGGCGCCCACTCCACCCACACCTCGAACGTCGCCCCGCTCGCTATCCCTCGAGTCCGTCGCCGGGGGTACCGTCGTCGGGGGTAGGGAGGGTGGCACCGGCACGCATCACCGATTCCCCGAGGCAGGACGCCCCCCGCCCTCGCAGACGAACGCCTCCGGTGGCGTCCCGAAGAAGTCCCGCGCCAGGTAGGCCGCGTCGGAGACGAGCCCGTTGTGGCGCTCGTCGTGCACGTTGTTGATCTCCAGCAGCACGCGTCCGCCGCGCTCCATCTCGAGCACGCGCCCCTCGTACGGCACGACGACCTGCACCGTGTTCTCGTCGAGCCATTCGTGCTTGCCCATGAAGGGCGTGTAGAAACGGTGCTCGGGCTCTACGTCGACGATGCCGAGCGCGCGCGTTGCCGGATCGATCACGAGGATGTTCGACGTGCCGCGTCCGGTGTCGTTGTCGAACACCGATATCGTGCCGTCGGGGAGGAAGTCGGGGTCGTGCTGACGGTGCCAGGGACCGTGGCTCCACCAGAGGACCGAGTGACTCACGCGATCGATGACGACGACGAGGTCGAGGTTGCGGAAGCTCAGCATGAGATCCCCGGCCTCGAAGTCGGGAAAGGCGCCCGCGATGTCCGGCCCGAGCACCTCGATGTCGTTCGGGTGGAACAGATCCGGCTGCGCGCGCGATCCGCGCGCGCACGCCGGCGTGCCGCCGGGCGCGATCGAGAAGATCAGTCGACTCTCCTGCGAGGCGTCGATGATGTCCTCGACCAGATCGATCGTCTCTAGCGTCTCTCCGCTGTCCGGGTCGAAGCGCACGAGCGTCTGGCACTGGTCGAAGGTCGACGCCTCGCCCTGCCAGGTCCAGATCCCGCCGTCCGGATCCGGCGCGAGCGAGTGATGGAAGACGCCCTCGCGCGACCACAGCGGCCGGCCGCAGACGTCGTAGCGTGCGATCGCGTCGCCCTTGTCGACGTTGACGATCACCGAGCCGTCGGGCAGGACCACGAAGGCGTGCGGCGACTCCGAGCCTCCCGACGGTCCGTCCGGATCGAGCGACGCGTAGTCGAGCACGCGTTCGTGCACGCGGCGCCCGCGCGCGTCGAGGATCCAGACGCCGAAGGCGTCGGCGTCGCTCATGTACCCCGTCAGCACCCTGTAGCCCGGGCGCAACGCAGCGGGGACGCGAGGGTTCCAGATCGCGCGTGAGGCGTGTTCGGGGACAGGGTTCAGCGCGTGCTTCGGAGCCAAGCTTCCGGTCTTCCGTGCGTCCTGCAGCAACGAGACGGTGCGCGCGACCTCGCGGTACAGCCACGGCTTCTCGTTCGCGAAGTGAACGCCTGCGCCGAACAGCGCGAGCGCGGCGATGGCGGTGAGCGTGACGAAGAACACGACGCGGCTGGCGTCGAGCGGGTGTTTCCCTCGGCGGCCGACGCCACTCATCCGACGATGCGGCGGGTCACCGTGAACCCGCGGTGATCGCGGAAGCGGTAGGACGAGATGTCGGGCCAACAGCGGCATGGGTCGCGGCGACGGGCCCGGCGGCGAAGGCGGCAAGCGGGCGATGGCGAGCAAGGCGTGAGCGCATCGGTCCGGTTACCTTGGGGTGGGGGGACATCACGTTGTACGGCTGGACCACCTCGTCCGGCAAGTCGCCATGCCCTCGGCACGCGTGGCCCGAAGGCGCTCGAAGGCGGTGCAGCGCGCGTCGTCGTAGCGATAGTCCGGGCCGGGGTCGCGAGCGCGGCGGCGGGGAGCGTCGCGAGAACGGGGGCGCGGTGCGTCTGGTCTTCGGTCATGGGCGCGGAAGGTCCATCGAGTCGATCTCGTCCAGGAACGCGTTGATGGCGGCGAAGAGCTCCGCGTCGTGGCCGACCCAGACGTGACCGCCGCTCGGGTAGAGGAGGAGGCGTGCGCCAGGGACGCTTGCCGCGATGTGGCGTGCGGCGTCGGCGGTCAGGAAGCGATCATCCTCGAGCGATATGGCGAGCGTCGGCGCGACGATCGATCGGTCGCCGGGCCGACGCTCAGCCGCTCGAGCCAGTCGTCCCACGGCTCGGCGAACCGCTCCGACGTGCCGCCCGCGGCGCTCAGCAAACCAGTTCGATCGCGAGAGCGTCGGCGCGGCGTCGGGCGTCGAGACCCGCACCAGCGCCGCCGGCCCGCGCGTGCCCTCGTCGGCGATCGCCCCATCGTCGCCGCGCGTCTGCCCCGGCACTTCGCTCTCGGCGCAGCCGCCGAGCGGCAGGAGGCTCGACAGCGCGATGGCCAGGGGGAAGCCGATCGGCGGCGCGATCGCCGGACACGGAGCGCTCATGGGCGCGATGCCTCGTGGAAAGACTCGCGCGCAGTCTCGAGGCGGGTCTCGGCTCACGCTTTGACCGGGGTCAAGTGCCTTCGCTCGCCTGCACGCAGCGGCGCGCTCGCACCTGGCGCCCCGGACGCTTGACGCGTATCAAGCGCAGACCGAAGCGTTCACGGTAGAAGCGCTCTTCGGGAGTCACCCCGGGAAGCAGCTCATGTCAGACCCCGTTCAGGAGCCGATACCGGCGCCCGTTCACGACATCGCTTCCGGCGCGTTCGATGCCGCGATCTTCGATCTGGACGGCGTCGTGACCCGCACCGCGCGGGTGCACGCGGCGAGCTGGAAGCGGTTGTTCGACGACTTCCTGCGTCGCCGCGCCGCGCGCACCGGCGAGCCCTTCCGCCCGTTCACCGACGAGGACTACCGGCGGCACGTCGACGGCTTGCCGCGCCTGGACGGGGTCGCGGGCTTTCTCGCCTCGCGCGGGATCGAGCTGCCACGCGGCCGGAACGACGATCCGCCGGGGGACGGGACCGTCCTTGCGCTGGGCAACCGCAAGAACGCACTCTTCCGCGAAGTGCTCGCGAGCGACGGGGTCGAGGTGTTCGACACCACCGTGGCGTTGATCGACCGCCTGCGCCGGGACGGGACGGCCACGGCGCTGGTCTCGTCCAGCCGCAACGCGCGCGCGGTGCTCGACGGAGCGGGCCTCACCGATCGCTTCGACGTGATCGTCGACGGCAACGACGCCGCCCGCTGCGCCCTCGCGGGCAAGCCCGCGCCGGATCTCTTCCTGGCGGCGGCCGCACGGCTGGGCGTGTCGGCCGCTCGCGCCGTCGTGTTCGAGGACGCACTGAGCGGCGTCGCCGCCGGCCGCGCCGGCGGGTTCGGTCGGGTCATCGGCGTCGATCGCGTCGGGCAGCGAGAAGCCCTCTACCGGGCGGGCGCGGACACCGTCGTGGCCGACCTCGCGGAGCTCTGCGTCGCCGACCCGCCGGCGCCCGCGCCGCACGGCCCGCCGCCGCTGCCGCAGGACGCCGAGGCGCTCGCGCGCCTGATCGGCGACCGGCGCCCGGCGCTCTTCCTGGACTACGACGGCACGCTGACGCCGATCGTCGCGCGCCCGGACCTGGCCATCCTGTCCGACGCGATGCGTGCCTCGGTCCGGCGCCTGGCAGGCCTGTGTCCGGTCGCCATCGTCTCCGGTCGCGATCGGGTCGATGTCGAGCGGCTGGTCGGGCTCGACGGACTCGTCTACGCCGGCAGTCACGGTGTCGACATCGCCGGTCCGAACGGGCTGCACGTCGAGCACGGCGGCGGCGCGGCGATCTCCGCCGCCGCCGAACGCGCGGCGAACGCCCTCCGTCACGAGTTGGCGCCGTTCGAGGGGGCGCTGGTCGAGCCGAAGCGCTTCGCCGTCGCCGTCCACTACCGCCAGGTCGCGGTGACCGAGCTCCCGGCGCTGGAGGCCGCCGTCGATCGCGTGCTGACGTCCGTGCCGACACTTCGCAAGACGCGCGGCAAGAAGGTGTTCGAGCTCCGCCCGCAGTTTGCCTGGGACAAGGGGCGGGCGGTGCTGTGGCTGCTCGAGGCGCTCGGGCTCGAACGGCCCGAGGTGCTGCCGTTCTACCTCGGCGACGACACCACCGACGAGGACGCTTTCAGGGCGCTGGCCGAGCGCGGCGTCGGGATCCTCGTGGGCGGGCCGGAAGCGCCGAGCGCGGCGTCCTATGCACTCGCCGACACCGCCGCGGTTGATCGCTTCCTCGGCACGCTAGCCGAGGTCCTGGAACGCCGCGGTGTCTGAGGCCGACCGGACGCCCTCCAACGATGTCTTCGCGCACGCCGCCGAGGGGCTGGTGCGAATGTCACTCGACGAGGAACGGAACGTTGGCGTGGGCGGCGCTGCCACCGTCGTCACGCGTGTAGACGAACAGTCGGTACGCGCCCGGCGTCGTCGGCGCCGTCAGTTCGGCGGTGCCCGCGTCGGCGCTCACGAGCCCCGGCACGACCTGGGGCAGGCGCTCCTCGTCACCGCCCGCTTCATCCGCCCGGCTTTCCTCCATCAGCACCCATTGCCAGTCGAGCGGCTCGCCTTCCGGATCCACCGATGTCACCGTGGCGGTGACGGTCCGACCCGGGGCGAGGGTCACGGAATCGGCGGCCGTGCGGCCGTCGAGCGCAATGTCGGTGATGCTCGGGGCGCGGTTCTCCGGCCAGTCGCCGCTCCACAGGTATTCCATGGTGTCGACCGCTGCCGTCGAGGACCCATCCTCGAGGAACATGCCGTACCAGGTGGGCGTTCGCTCCTGCTTTTGCCCCCACAGGAAGACGTAGTCGCCGAGTATTCGTGGATCCGAGGTCAAGGCGATCTCGTGACTCCGTAAGTAGTTGTCGGCCTTGTCCGTACTGTTCTGCTCGATCGGCGCGTCCCAGGCGGTCGTGCCGACCTCCCAGTGCCCGATGGCGCCCCACTCGGTCACCATGTACGGCTGGTCGAAGCCCGCATCGGCGATGCGCTGCGGGAGGTTCACGATGTCGCCGTACATCTGGATGCTCACGAAGTCGAGCTCGGGCGCACGGGTCTCGATCAGCGAGGCGAGGTCCGCGTCGAAGCCTGCCAGGGCGGTCGTCGTCGGGTGATTCGGGTCGATCTCGTCGATCATCGCGGCGATGTCGCCGATCGCGTCGAAGACCGCCGGATTCTCGAAGAAGAGATTGGGCTCGTTCCCGATCATCCACGCCAGCAGCGCCGGATGGTCCTTGTACTTCAGCACCTCGGCCTTGGCGTATTCGAGCTGCCGACGCACGGCCTCCTCGTCGTCGTAATCGAAGCCCTTGCGCTCGGGCACGATCTCGATGCACATCAGTACCGTCAGGCCGAGGGCCTGGGCCTCGTCGAGCACCTCCAGACCGGTCTGCTCGCCGTTGTCCGTGCGCCACGTGCGGAAGCTGTTGCCGCCCCTGGCCGCGAATCGTGCCTTGTCGCCGAACTCGATGCCGGCACCGCGCACCTCGTAGGGCTCGCCCCCGCGCAGCAGGACGTGTCGCTCGCCGTCCTTGCCGAGCGTCACCGGTATCGGTCCGTCGGCATGGGCGAGCGGTGCGGTGGCGAGACAGGCGAGCGCGGTCGCTCGGATCAGGCTCGAAGACTTCATGCGCGCGGGCTCTTTCGGGCAGATCGAAGGCATCAGACTAGCGCGCGGAACGCCATGGCGTCGATGGGCTCCGCAGGTTTCGTTCACGCCCGATGGTCTTCGCGGCCGCTGCGGCGCGCGCCTACCTCATCTTCGCCGAGCCGAGGTTCTCCTGCCCGGACGCGAACCGGAAGTTGCCCTTGCCGCGCTCGCCGTTGATCGCCTCGGTGCTCATCGCGAACTGCAGCGTCGATGCGGCGGCCGCGTCCGCGTTCAGATCGAGCACCTCGAGACTGATGTTGTCGAAGGTGTCGCAGGCGAGGTGATAGCAGGGGTCGTACTGATCGCCCGCAGTGCCGCCGTAGACGGCCGCCTGCGCGTCGGTCTTGATTCCCTCGGCGCCCGTGAAGAGACCGCCGAACGGGATGCCCGAGTCGAAGAACGCCGCGTAGTCGGAGCGGAAGCTGATCTCGGTGGACTCGTACTCCAGGCCACGCTCGGCGTAGAAGGTCTCGAAGAAGCGTTCGATGACCTCCGAGCCCTCCGGTCCGACGAGGCCGAAGCTGGAGCCGTCACCGTCGTAGATGAAGCGGACGTAGTTCGGCGAGCCGATCATGTCGAAGTTCAGGTACAGCGCGATTCGCTCGCGCTCGGCATCGCTCAGCGACTCGAACACGTAGAAGTCCGACCCGACGAGTCCCGACTCCTCCGCCCCCCACCAGGCGAAGCGCACCCTGTTGCGCGGTTTGACCTTGGCCATCTGCACGGCGACCTCGAGGATCGCGGCGCTGCCCGACCCGTTGTCCTGGATGCCCGGTCCCTCCTCGACCGAATCGAGGTGAGCGCCGACCATGATCACGTTGTCCGGGTCGCCGGAGGTAGTCTCGGCGAGGACGTTGTACGTCGTCCGGAGCCCTCGAATGACGTCGGCGACGACGCGCAGCACGAGATCGGGCGTGCCCGAGAGCTCCTCGCCGAGGTCGTAGGTCGCGAACAGCACCGGAATCCCGCCGGCATACTCGGCGGATAGCGTCGCGTTCAGCAGGCCACGCCGATCCTCCGTGTCGCCCTGGTTGAAGATGACCGCGCCGACGGCACCATCAGCGGCGGCGTTCTCCGCCTTCACCTGAAACGCACAGCTGCCGCGTTGAATCAGGGCGATGTTCCCGGCCGGGAAGGCCGCGAAATCGTCCGGCTCGTAACCGCTCGTCGAAGCGTTGCCAAGACCGAGCTCGAGATCGACCGCGGTGACCGCCGCGGTCACGTCCCCGGCGTCGGTCTGGGACAAGGTGTCGAAGTCGCTACCCGGTTCGTAGGGCGTCGGGATCGGGGCGATCTGCTCGAGCGTGGGCGAACCGAGAGTGATGAAGGCGTTGAACTCGAACGGCTGCACGGTCACGTCGTAGCCCGCGTCCTCGAGCACCTGCGAGACGTATTCGACCGATGCATCGTAGCCCTCGGTACCGGAAGTGCGGATGCCGCCGTTCGCGTCGGCGATGGCCTGCAGCATGGCCTGATGCCCGCGCACGCCATCGACGGTCACGCACTCCTGCAGCTTCGCCTGCGTATCGTGGGGACCGACGCGATCCGCGCCTTCTGGCAGAGCTCGTTCGATTCGGGGCTGTCGCACATCGACAAGACGCCGATCGAAATCGTCGTCAGCGGCGATCTCGCGGTCGAGACCAGCCGCTACACGATCACCTTCGACGACGAGGAGGTCCCCGGCAAGGACACGCTCGTCCGGCAACGTGGCGAGGACGATCGGTGGCAAATCACGTCCGACATCTGGGCAACGGATGGCTAGCGCCCGAGCTCTCGATGCGGCAGCGCCGACATCGGCGCACGGTAGGCCCCCGGCTCACGTCCCGATCTCGAGGCGGACGTCGAGATACTCGCTCGGCGGCTCCACGATCCGCGAGTAGCGCTTGAAGCCCTGGACCCGGACCACGAGCCGGTACGGCTCGAGCGATGGAACGTGGCTTGCGAACGTACCGTCCGCTTCGGTCCTCGACCACCAGTCGATCGACGCCGGCGACGCACCCTCGACGGGTTCGAAATGCAACACGGCGTCACCGAGCGCCGTGCCCTCGGCGTCGCTCACCCGTCCGTACATCGAGTGCCACCGCCGCTCGAGCACTATCTGCACGTGGACGGATTCGTCGGCGCCGATCGACATGGCGTGGACCGGCACGTACGCGGGGCCGTCCACCGCGAGCGTGACGCGGCCCGCCGCGACGCCATCGGCGACGAAACCCCCGGCGGTATCGGTCCGCACCGTGAAGGGCCTCGCCCCCGGCCGGGCGCTGTACACCACGAGGTCCGCACGGGCCACGGCCAGGCCCCAGGCATCGACGACGCTGCCGGAGACGGTGCCGACGGGGAACGTCTCCGCGACGAGGCTCACGGGCTCGGACGTCGCGAGCGGCAGCAAGGCTTCGGCAGCGGCGTCGCCGCGAGGCGGCCGTGAGCCGTTGCGGGCCACGTCCGCCTCGTCGACCACCGTGAAGGGGCTTCGATACCCGCTCGGGGGGGACGCCTCGTCCCCCGCCGTGGCGTCGTCCGCGCCGACGGAAGGTGCCGCGCGAGCCGGCGGCACGGGAGCCGATCCGCGCTCCCGGGTCAGCTGCTGGGCGAGGCCCGGCAGCGCCGCGACGAACAGCAGTGCAAGCGTTCGCTTCGATCCCATGGAGCACCGCCTGCGCACACCCGGTGCGCGAAGTCACTCGGCATCCACCGTCGAACGGCACGAGCCGCTCGACGGCAGTTCCGGCTCAGCCCGCCGGCACGTCGATCGATACCGGCGTGGAGCGGTTGCCCTCCTCGTCGATCGTCGTGATCAGGTAGCTATTGGACCTGCCGGGCAGTCGCTTGTTGTCGTAGAAGCTCGTGCCGTTCGTGACGTTCGACAGCCCGTCGTCGCGCAGCACCTCGTAGCGCAACGCCCGGTTCGGGACGCGCTCCCAGAAGAGCTCCGCCGCGACCGGGGAGTAGACCGCCGCGCGCACGCCGGTGGCCGGCGGGCTCATGATCGACTCGAAGCCGAACGCGCGCACGGTCAGCGTGGCCGGCATCTGGCGCACGCCCTGCGCGTCGATGGCCGTCACCGTGTAGGCGTTCGTCGCGCCGGGCGTGCGCGTGTCGTCGTAGAAGCTGTTGCCCTGCGTGGTGGCCGTCAGCCCGTCATCGCGCACGACCTCGTAGGAGATGCCGACGCCCGGCGCGCGCAGCCAGAAGAGCTCGGCCGCGGTCTGGGAATACACGTCCGCGCGCAACTGCAGCGGCTGCAGGCTCGCCTGGTCGAAGGGGCCTACCGAAATCGCCGCCGGGTCCGAGCGAGAGCCTTCCGAATCGATGGCGGTAACCGTGTATTCGACCACCCCGGCGGGCCGGTTCGAATCGAAGTAGCTCGTGCCGTCGGTGGTGGCGACCTCGCCGTCGCCGCGCATGATCTCGTAGGCGAGCGCCTGACCCGGCACGCGGTCCCAGAAGAGCTCGGCGGCCGTGGCGGAGTAGATGTCCGAGCGCAGGCCCGTCACGTCGGGCGCGGCGGCAGCGGCCGCGCCCGCCAGGATGAGGCCCGACAGGCAGAGCGCCGTCAAGGGAAGTCTGGTCTTCATGTCGTCGTCTCCTCGTTGTTCGGTGGTTCGGCTCGGCCGGCACGTCATCGGGTGGTGCCGGTGCCGAGGCGCAAGGTTACGAGTCGGACGTGATTGCGCCGTTGACCTAGGTCAGTTCCGTCGGGCAGGTCGCGTGTAGCGGCTAGGGATCGAAGCGCAGCCGTGGCTGCCACCGCGTCCAGAGCGCCGTGAACGTGTCCGGGCCGCGCTCGTTGACGATGGTGATGCGCACCGTGGCGTCGTCCCCGGTGTCGGCGTCGAGCAGCACGCGGCTGTCGTCCTCGGCGACGAGCTCCAGCTGGCCGCTCGTGAAGTTCCATGTGCCAGCGGGCTCGAGCGTCTCGTCCGCCCCGCGCTCGTAGCGCAGCGCGACCGGGGTGCTCGCGCGCAGCAGAGATCCGCCCGTCGGGTCGGAGCGCACGGCGAACCCGCCGTCCAGCGACGCTTCGAACTTGCCGTAGTTCCAGTAGCCGTAGGCGAAGCGGCTCGTCGAGTCGCTGATCTGCAGATCGCCGTCGATCGTGCGTGCGCTCAGCGCGAGATCCTCGGTGTCCCAGGAGCCGATGGTGTCCGAGAACCCGCTCTGGCTGTGCCACCACTGCGCCATGCCGGAGAAGCTCGTCGCGACGTCGGGCGAGCGTCGCAGCTCGAGCCCCGGCGAGCGGAAGGTGGGCCCGCGGGCGTTCTCGTGCACGTTCAGCGTGCCGTCGTAGGTCAGACCGTCGTAGGTGCAACGCTCGAAGCTCCAGTCGTAGATCTCGCCGAAGTTCGTGCCGGAGAACAGCAGCGCCAGCTCGGCGCGGCCGTCGCCGCAGTCGTACTCGAAGCCGATGGGGTTGCCGGACGTGTCGCGCCCGACCTGGACGTCCTGCAGGCGCGTCTCCAGCCGGGACAGCGCGTGCAGCGTCGGGCTGTACAGGTCCCCGACGTAGACATCGAACGCGTGGTCGATCAGCCCGGCGTAGGTGTCGCGCCGGACGGTGGCGGTCGACGGTGCGGCGTCCAGCGGGGTGAACCTGCTCTCGGCGAAACGCAGACGACGCGGCGTGCTGCGCGCGCCCTCGCGACCGACCGCGACCACGGAGTACAGGTGCTCGGCGTCGGTCGGAATGCGCTCTTCGTAGTGGCTCAGGCCCTTGTGGAACGCGACGCGCTCGCCGTCCCGGGTCACCTCGTACCCCGCGAGGCCCACATGATCCGACGAGCGCTCCCAGAAGATCTCCACGGTGCCCGACGAGTACAGCGTGCCGCTGACCGGACCCGGCGGTTGCGGCGCGGGACCGTCGGCGGACATCGGCGGCACGTCCGCGGCGGCCACGGGGCGGATGTCGAGGTAGGCCGGAGGGCCTTCGAGCCCGGCGTCGTCGATGGCCGTGACGGCGTAGCGATA
Organism: uncultured Gammaproteobacteria bacterium; assembly: GCA_963833195.1. GTDB lineage: Bacteria > Pseudomonadota > Gammaproteobacteria > Granulosicoccales > Granulosicoccaceae > Granulosicoccus. The sequence continues at coordinate 322,969 of CAWHXF010000027.1, forward strand.
CGTGCGCGTCGGCTCCAGGCCGGTCTCGTAGCGGCTCAGGCCCGTCGTCCGCTGCGAGCTCCGCACCGTCGCGTCGGACGCGGTAGGCGACGACGCGGCCGTCGTCGATGGCCGCTCGCCAGTGGAGCTCCGCCACGCCGGGCGAGTGGATCGTCGCGCGAAGCGCCCGCGGCGCGGACGGCGGACCGACGAGCAGGCCGTCCGGACCGATCGAGAACAGATCTCCGCAGGCGCTGTAGCGATCCCCGCGATCGTCCTCGACGAAGGCCACGATGCAGTAGTCGCCGGCAATGCCGTCGAGTCGGAAGAAGCCGACGCCGCGCGCCGGGCGCACGGTGGTGAGGTAGCGCCCGTCTCGGTAGACGTTGTAGCCGCTGACCGAGGCGCTGCCGACCTCGACGTCGATGCGCCCGTCGGCCGCGCGCGCGACGTTCGTGCGCGGCGGGTCCAGCGGAAAGGCCCACGGCGACAGATCGATGCGCAGCGCGTAGATGCCGGTGTCGTCGCTGGAGCCGTCGAACTCGGTATCGGGCGCGGCGCCGGCGGCGAGGATGAACGTGCCGTCGTCCGGCACGACGAAGTCGAGCCGGGCGTCGGGGTAGACGTCGCCCTCGATGGTGTAGTCGTCGTTGTAGTCGAGGCGCTCGCACTCGGCGTCGAACAGCCCGAGCAGCGGGTCGCGCACCGTGAGGTCCTCGAACGCGTTCTCGACGGCGAGCGTCGCGCGCAGCTCCATTCCGGGCTCGGCCTCGAAGCGGAAGAAGTCCACGCGCGTGGACTCGTCGTCGGGCTCGAGGCTGCCGGAGATGTCGTGCGGCAACGAGATCCTGCCGACGTTCTCGGCGCCCGGGCAGAGCTCGTAGGCCGGATCGGTCGGCGCGTCCGTCGAGTCCTGCGCGAGCGCCGCGCCCGACGCGAGCGCGAGTGCGTACGACGCGAACGCGAGGCTTGCCGGGCGAGCGCGGAGCGGACGCGGATCGGGATCGCTGTCGCGTCGCGGATCGTCTCGCTGTTCATGATGCATCGGAGTCGTCTCGGAGGCCGGCTCGACGCTGCCTCGTGCGCGGCGCACGAGCTGCTGATCTCGATCAATCGAAGCGTCGTCCGCGCGCCGCCGGAGACATCCGAACTGACCGAGAGTCAATGACGAACTCGCGTTCGAGACGCCTACTACGCGCTCCTCGACCGCTTTGCGCAGCGAATCGGCGGAAGGCATGCCGCCGGCGCTTCGTCGATCGGCTCGCGTCCATCATTCCGGAATCATGACCATGCGCCATCGAGCCGCTCCTCTGGCGACCTGCCTCGCCTTCGCCGTGTGCGCCCCCGCGCTGGCGCAGGACGATCTGGCCAGCCGTGCGCAGGCGCTGTTCGAACCCATACCCGAGCAGCCGCCCGGGACCGAGGCCGGTCCGCTGGCACCGGCGAAGGTCGAGCTCGGCAAGATGCTCTACTTCGATCCGCGGCTGTCCGAAAGCCACGCCATCAGTTGCAACTCCTGCCACAACATGGGGCTCGCGGGCGTCGACGTCTCCGAGACCTCGATCGGTCACCGCTGGCAGCTCGGTCCGCGCAACGCCCCGACCGTGCTGAACGCGCGCTTCAACACCGCCCAGTTCTGGGACGGCCGGGCGAAGGATCTCGAGGAGCAGGCCGGTGGCCCACTCGTCAACTCGATCGAGATGGGCACGACCGAGACGCACGTGGTCGAGCAACTCTCGGGCATTCCCGGCTACGCCGAGCCGTTCGCCGCGGCGTTCCCCGACGACCGCGAGCCGATCAGCTTCGCCAACGTCGCCAATGCCATCGCCGCCTTCGAGGACACGCTGATCACGCCGAACGCGCCGTTCGATCGCTACCTGCGCGGTGAGGAGAACGCGCTCGACGCGCAACAGGAGAAGGGGCTGGAGCTGTTCATGGCCAGAGGCTGCGCGGGTTGTCACAACGGCATCAACGTGGGCGGCGGGCAGTACGCGCCGTTCGGCGTGGTGGAGAAGCCGGGGGCGGAGTTCCTGCCGCCGGACGACAAGGGGCGGCTCGATGTCACCCAGACGCCGAGCGACGAGTACGTCTTCAAGGTGCCCACGCTTCGAAACATCGCGCTCACCGCGCCGTACTTCCACAGCGGCAAGTCCTGGGATCTGAACCAGGCGGTGGCGGTCATGGGGGTCAGCCAGCTCGGCTCCGAGCTGGCGCCCGACGAGGTCGACGAGATCACCGCGTTCCTGCACGCCCTCACCGGCGAGCAGCCGCAGGTCACCTATCCGGAGTTGCCGCCGAGCGTGGCGGATACGCCGCGGCCCAAGCCGTGAGCCGGACCGTGAGTCGGGCCGCGAGCGGGCCGTGACCCGCACCGTGAGTCGGGCGGTAAGCCGGGCCGTGCTCGCCTCGTCGCTCGGAGCGCTATCGCTCGCGGCGGCCTCCGATACCGATACCGATACCGATACCGATATGGGGCAGCGAATCGCGACGGCCGGCAACGGCCGCGGAGCGACCGCCTGCATCGCCTGTCACGGTCCGGACGGAGCCGGCAACGCGGCGGCGGGGTTTCCGCGCCTGAGCGGCCTGGATGCGGGGTATCTCGCCAAGCAGCTCGACGACTACCGCAGCGGCACCCGCGTCAACCCGATCATGCAGCCGATCGCCGAAGCGCTCGACGACGAGGAAGGGGTGGCCGTCAGCGCCTACTTCGGCACCCTGGCAGGCAGCCCGGCGCCCGCGCCGAGCGGGCGGGCGGACCGCTCGCCGCGCTCGCTCGGCGAACGGCTGGCGACGCGCGGCGCCTGGGAGCGCGACGTGCCCGAGTGCGTGTCCTGCCACGGGCCGGGAGGCAGCGGAGTCGGCGCCGCCTTCCCGCGCCTCGCCGGGCAGCACGCGAGCTACCTCGCCGCACAGCTCCAGGCATGGAAGCTAGGCACTCGCGACAACGATCCCGACGGACTGATGCGGACGGTCGCCGAGCGACTGAGCGACGCGGAGAGCGCGGCGGTGGCCGCGTTCCTGAACGCCCACGAGCGTCCGCAGGACCCGCGCTTCGAGGGCGACACGGCCGCGACCCGGGAGCGGTTCCACGACCATGCGGGCTTCTACGGGCGCGAGGTCGACGGTCGGGTTCTCGGCGGCGAAGGGGACGCGACGCGTTGAGCGCGCGTCCCGTTCCTCTCGGGCGAAGCGCGTTCAATCCGCGCGCTTCATCCCCGTGAGCATCGAGCGCACCAGGTTCTCGTGGTGCGCCAGGCTCGTCCAGATCACGCCCGCGACGTGCAGCACCACGAGCGCGAGCATGCCGTCGGCGAGCACCTCGTGCACCTCCTCCACCCACTCGGCGCCCCAGAACCTGTCGAGCGTCATCATCCAGCCGCTGACTCCCGTCGCGAGCATCGCACCGAGCAGCGCGAGGATCATCACCGCCCCGGCCGGGTTGTGGCCGAGGTAGCGCGGTTCCTCGCGCCGAAGCATGGCGCGCACGAACCCGAGCACCGTCGTCGGTGCGCGCACGAATTGCGAGAACCGCGCGTAGGGCGTGCCGGCGAAGCCCCATATCAGCCGGAACGCGATGAGCGCCATCGCGGCGTAGCCCGCCCAGTGATGCAGCGTGTGCCAGTCGTCCGCCGACCACCAGGCGATCGCGAAGCTCGCGACGAGGCTCCAGTGGAACAGGCGGACGTACGGGTCCCAGACCCGTATCGTCCGTGCGTTCATCGTGTCGTGTCCTCCTGCGGAAGCGGCGCGCGGGTCACATCTCCTTCACGACTTCGAAGGTCTGCGGATCGAAGTAGCTCTCCACGCGGGCCCCCGTCTCGTCGATCGCGTAGGCCTCGTAGCAGCCGTCGTCGATCTTGATGTTCTTCACCTCCCAGCCCTTGGACTCGAGCTGTTGCTGCAGCGCCGCGACGGGTTGCCTGTCGGCCTCCGGCACGTTGCACAGGTCATCGGCCGAGGCGTGGGTGCCGAGCAGCAGGCCGGTGGCGAGCAGCGCGGACAGGGAGCAGGCGCGTGCGGCGCGGAAGGGAGTGTTCTGGAATGCCATGGGAATGTTGTTTTCCGTCGATGGTCCGGATTGGACGTGGCCAGAATGGCGCGCGCAACTGACCGGCTCCTGACCGCCACGCCCGAATCGCTTCAGGTTCGCGTCAGGATGGGCGCCCCGTTCGATGGTGTAATCGGAATCGTCTCCCCGACCGCCCGCCCCGCCATGCGTGTCCTGCTCGTTGAAGATCACGAACCGCTCGGGGCCGCGGTTCGCGAGCAACTGGTCGGCGACGGTCATGCCGTGGACTGGATGCGCGGCATCGAAGCGGCGAACGGCTGCGCCGCTACGGTGGAATACGATCTGGTGCTGCTCGATCTGCTGCTGCCCGACGGGCGCGGCATGGACCTGCTGCGGCGCCTGCGCGCGCGCGGCATCCGCACGCCGATCATCATCCTCACCGCGCTGGACCGCATCGCGGATCGGATCGCGGGGCTCGATGCCGGGGCCGACGACTACCTGGTCAAGCCCTTCGATCTCGCCGAGCTGTCGGCGCGCGTCAATGCCGTCGCGCGTCGCGCGGCCGGCAACCCGTCGCCGCTGGTGAGGTTCGGCGAGCTGAGCATCGATCGTTCCGCCCGCACGGTGCGCCGCGACGGCCGCGACGTCGACCTCACGCTGCGCGAGTGGGCGCTGCTCGACGCCCTGCTGCAACGCCCCGGCACGATCCTGTCGAAGGCGCAGCTCGAGGATTCCTGCTACGCGATGGGTGACGAGATCGAGAGCAACGCGATCGAGGTGCACGTGAGCCGGCTGCGCAAGAAGATCGGTCGCGACGCGATCGTCACCGTGCGCGGGCTGGGTTACCGCATCGACCGGGTGGACGCCTGATGCACAGCCTGCGGCGCCGGCTCGGCATCGGGCTCGCGATCGGCGTCATCGTGCTCTGGTCCGCGGCGACCCTCGTGTCCTCGCTCGTCGTCCGGCACGAGATCGACGAGGTCCAGGACCGGGCGCTCGAGCAGTCGGCCCGACGGCTGCTGGCCTTCGCCGGCGGCGGATCGCGCCCCGGTGGCGGTACGGCACCGTTCGAGCACGACTCGTTCCGGCGCTTCGTTGTCAGGAACGATGACGGCGAGGTGGTGCTGACGAGTCCGGAAGCGGAGGACACGCACGAGGACGGGAGGGTGCCCGACGCTTACCGCGCCGATCGTGCCGTGCGCATGTTCCAGCTGAGCGATCCCGACCGGCACCTGTCGATCGAGATCGCCGACCCGCTGGACTACCGCCAGCAGGCCTTTCGCGAGTCGGTGACGGCGCTGGTCGCGCCGCTGCCGTTGCTCGTGCCGCTGAGCCTCGCTCTGGTCTGGTTCATCGTGCGCACGAGCCTCGGCAGCGTGGCCACCTTGCGCGAGCGCATCGAGTCGCGCGGCGAGCGGGACCTGGCGCCATTGCCCGTGGAGGATCTGCCGACCGAGCTGCGTCCCATCGTGACTTCGGTCAACGGGCTCATGAGTCGACTCGAGCGCGCGATCGAGGCCGAGCGCGATTTCGCGTCGAACAGCGCGCACGAGCTGCGCACACCGATCGCGGCGGCGTTGGCGGGGACGCAGCGGCTGATCGCCGGGCTGCGGGACGAGGATTCGCGCGAGCGCGCGTTGCAGGTCGAGATCGCGCTGCGCTCGCTCGCGGCGTTGGCCGCGAAGCTCGTGCAGCTGGCGCGCGCGGAATCGGGTTTTCTCGTCGGCGACGACGCCGTGGATCTGCACGCCGTGCTGCCGCACATCGTCGCCGAGGCGCGCAGCCTCGCGCACGACGCCGGCAGGCTGCGCTACCGGGCGATCCCGCCGGAGCGTTTCCTCACGCGGTTGGACGCGGACGGGCTCGCCATCCTGCTGCGCAACCTCATCGAGAACGCGTTGAAGCACAGCCCTCCGGGCTCGTTCGTGGACGTCGTGCTCGACGGGACGCGCAACGAGATTCGCGTGACCAACGATGGTCCCGTCGTGGTGCCCGGCAGCCTCCAGGCGTCCAGGGAGCGCTTCGCGCGCGGCGAGACCCGAGCGGAGGGGGCCGGCCTGGGCTTGTCGATCATCGATGCGGTCACGCGCGATTCGGGTGTCGACGTCGAGCTGCGCTCGCCCGCGACCGGCCGCCGGGACGGGTTCGAGGCGATGGTTTCCGCGTCGGCGGCCGGCCCGTAGCGGGCTCGCGTTCAGCCGACACGGCGCGGACGCGCCGGGAGCGTCTCGGCGGCGCTCGCACCGTTCGAACCGTTCGCGAACCAGTGCCGGTGCCGCGTCGAGAACGCGACCAGCGACAGCATCACCGGCACCTCGACCAGCACGCCGACGACCGTGGCGATCAGCGGGTTCGCGACGATGGTCGTCGCCTGGAAGCCGAACGGCAGCACGACGGTCGCGAGCAGCCCCGCCACGGACGCGGGCTTCAGGCGCGCGGCGAACCGATCGATCGCCGCGTCGCGGGCGAGCAGCCGGCGCGTGAGGATGCCGGTGACGAGCGGCAGCACCACGTACAGCGCGGTCGACAGCAGCAGTGTGCGCCACGGCACGGTCACGTCGGCGACGCCGAGGAGCAGGGCCGCCAACGGCGCGAACGCGAAGATCATCACCACGCCGCTGACCGACACCTGTACGAGCGTGTAGGCCGGGTCGCCGTCGGCGAGCTGGCTCCAGACGAAGACCATGGCGGTGCAGGGTGCCACGCCGAGCAGGATCATCCCCGCGATGTACTCGTCCGCCGCGGTGGGGTCGACGAACGGCGCGTACAGGATCTTGAAGAACAGCAACCCGAGGGCGGCCATCGTGAACGGCTCGTTGAACTTGCCGGGAACCGAAAGCCGAGGCTGCCCACAGAGGGCGCAACGGCCTTGATGCAGCGCAACGTACCGGCTCAGCCCAGCCCGATCCTGGGGGCGCCCGCACGAAACTGGGCCTCGGCATCGGCGCGGAAATGGAACGTGTCCGGGAGCACCGCGACGCGATGGCCCCGCGGCGAGGCGCGTATCGACTCGGCGACGGTGCGCGCCTCCGCGTCGCGGCCTGCGAGCGCGAGGTAGAGCGCTGCGATCTGCAACCACCGCACCCGCGACGACGACCTGGATCTGCTGATCGCTGTTGATCTCCATCAACCTGCGCGCGAACGTTACGTGCTACGTCGTCGGGAACGCGAAGGGCGGCCGACACGGCGCGCTCGATCGATCGTCAACCGGGAGACGACCCATGAGTGTCGATGTCCACCACCACGCCATTCTCGCGAGTCTCGAACCGCTGTTCGGGCAGGCCGATGCGGACGGACTCTGGTTCCACCATCAGGCCGGCATGGGGAAGGAGATCTGGTGTTCGCCGGAGTTCCTGCGGCGCGAGCAGTCGCAGGGCAGGTTGATGATGGGGCCCGAGCACTGGGAGCTGCTCAGTCCCGTGGGGTACCTGAAGAGCATCATCGCCGACGTCACGGAGAGAATCGCGGAGTACAACGCGCTCGCGGCGAAGCTCGGCTTCGCCGAAACGCTGGCGGTCGAGTCGCACTCGAACCACCCCGCGGACCGGCACTGAACGCCCTCGTCCGACGCGGCGGTGGGGCAGCGGCGTGGGGCATCGAGTACGTTCTCGCGTGAATTGTCCTTCCGTTCGGCACGCCGCCGGGAGAGGTTGTTCCATGCTTCGATCGCGTGCTGGACGGCTCGGTCGATGTCCTGCCGCTCGACGACACGAGCGTCGACAAGGCGATCGCCCTGCAGGTGTTCGAGTACCTCGACGACATCGAGGCCGCGCTCGCGGAAGCCCGGCGCGTGCTGCGGATGCGGGACACGCATCTCCGTCGAGCGACGCGTGCCCGCGTCGATCGCTCCCGCGTTGCGCCGGGCGGGCTTCGATGTCGAGTCGATCGTGCCCGAGCTCTGTCAGGCTCGGTCCTGCGCGCCGACGGCCTCGCCCCGTTCATGATGCGGCTGATCGGTGCGCATGCAACGTCCGGGCGCCCGAAACCGTCGGCATCGCGTGCGACCGTCCGGCGTTCCCGGGGTCGCGTGCCCGCACCCGATTGACCAGGATCAATCCGCGTCCGCGACGGACCTCGCACGATACCGATACCGACGGCACCGACCGGACGCGACCGCCTACGGTCCCGAGTCCATCGCCCCCGCCAGCAGACGACACCGATGCAGCCGCAACAGACCCCGGACGCCCAGGCGATCGTCGACGCCGTCGAGATCGATGCGCTGATCCGCCTGCTGCGCGACGAGGGCTACACCGTCATCGGGCCGACCCTGCGCGACGGCGTCATCGTGCAGGACGAGCTCGCGGGCGCACGGGACCTGCCGGCGGGCTGGACCGCGCGGCAGGACGCGGCCACCTACCGGATCGAGCGGCGCGACGATGCCGCGCTCTTCGGGCACGTCGTCGGTCCGCATTCCCCGAAGGCGCTGCTGCACCCGTCGCGGCTGAAGCTCTTCGAGGCACGACGCGACGGGGCGGGCAACGTGAGCGTCACCGAGGAGTGTGCGCAGCCGCCGCGCTACGCCTTCCTCGGGCTGCGCGACTGCGAGATCCGTGCGATCGCCGTGCAGGACCGGGTGTACCTGTCCCCGGATCACGCCGATCCGGACTACGCCGCCCGACGTCGCGACGCGCTGATCGTCGCCGTCGACTGCAACGAGCCGGCGGCGAGCTGCTTCTGCACGTCCATGGGCGGCGACCCGTCGGCGGGCGCCGGCCATGACCTCGCTCTGACCGAGCTGATCGATTCGGCGGGACATCGCTTCGCCGTGCGGGCGGGGAGCGAGGCCGGTGCGGCGCTGCTCGACCGGCTCGCCCATCGCGCGGCGCCGAATACCGACGTCACGCTCGCCAAGGCGCTGCACGAGCGCGCTCGCGGTGCCATGGGAAGGCATATGGACACGACGGGCATCAAGGCGCTGCTGCAGGACAACGCCGAGCACCCGCACTGGGACGACGTGGCCGAGCGTTGCCTGGGCTGCGCGAACTGCACGCTCGTCTGCCCGACCTGCTTCTGTTCGAGCGTGGAGGAGGTGAGCGACCTCGGCGGCGAGCGCGTGGAGCGCTGGCGGCGCGACGACTCGTGTTTCAACATCGATTTCTCGTACATTCACGGCGGAGCCGTGCGCACCTCGACGAGGTCGCGCTACCGGCAGTGGCTCACGCACAAGCTCGCGCACTGGATCGACCAGTTCGGCTCGAGCGGCTGCGTCGGCTGCGGGCGATGCGTGACCTGGTGTCCGGTCGGCATCGACATCACCGCGGAGGTCCAGGCGTTGCGCGAGCCTGCGCACCTCGTGGCTTCCGCCATCGAACCCTCCGGACCCGGAGCCACGACGCCATGACGACGGAGAACCTTCGCGGCATCGCCGAGCTGCTGCGCACGCAGGCGTTCGTGGCCGGGCTCGACGATGCCGCGGTCGAGCTCGTGGCGAGGTGCGCGCGCAACGCCGTCTTCCCGGCCGGCGGCTACGTGCTGCGCGAGGGCGCGGATGCCGACCGCTTCCACCTCGTGCGCCACGGCAGCGTCGCCCTCGAGATGCACGTGCCCCCGCGCGGCACGCTGACGTTCCTCACGCTCGGCGAGGGCGATCTCGTGGGAGTGAACTGGCTGGTGCCGCCCCACCGCTGGGCCTACGACGCGCGCGCGGTCACGCTCGTGCGCACGCTCGAGTTCGATGCGGCGTGCCTGCGCGCCAAGTGCGAGGCCGACCACGACCTGGGTTACGAGCTCATGCAACGCTTCCTCGTCCCGATGGTCGAGCGGCTGCAGATCGCGCGCATGCAGTGCGCCCACCTGTTCGACGAGCAGCGCTATGCCGCCGGTGCCTGAGGCGACGGCGCGTGCGATCGGCGCGACGCCCCCGGCGGTCCCGGTCGGTCGCGCCGAGCCGTCCGATGCGCCCGATGCCGCGCGTGCGGGCATGGTGCCGACGTTCCTGCGCGTCGCGGAGCGCGTGCAGGAGACGGACGACGTCGTGACGCTCGGCCTGGCGGTGCCGCCCGCGCTGCAGGCGAGCTTCCGGCACCGCCCGGGCCAGTTCGACATGCTCTACGTCTTCGGGGTCGGCGAGGTGCCCATCAGCATCAGCGGCGACGCCTCTCGCGCCGACCGGATCACCCACACCGTGCGCGCGGTGGGACCGGTGAGCACCGCGCTGACGCGCTTCGGGGTCGGCGATGCGGTCGGGGTGCGCGGGCCGTTCGGCAACTGCTGGCCGCTGGACGAGGCGCGCGGCGCCGACGTGCTGGTCATCGCGGGCGGCATCGGCCTGATGCCGCTGCGCCCGGTGCTGTACGAGCTGCTGCGCGAGCGCGGCCGCCACGGCCGCGTGATGCTGCTCTACGGGGCGAAGCGTCGCAGCGATCTGCTCTTTCGCGACGAGTTGTCGGCGTGGCGCAGGCAGCCGGGACTCGAGGTGCGCGTGGCGCTGAACGAGGGCGACCGGGACTGGACCGGCGACGTGGGCTTCGTCACTCAGCTGCTGCCGAGGATCGGGATCTCGGCGCCCGACATCGTCGCGATGCTGTGCGGCCCCGAGATCATGATTCGCGCCACCGGGCGCGCGCTCGTCGATCTCGGCGTGCCGGCCGCGCGCGTGCACGCCTCGATGGAGCGGAACATGAAGTGCGCGCTCGGCACCTGCGGGCACTGCCAGCTCGGCCCGCTCTTCCTGTGCCGCGACGGCCCGGTGTTCACGCTCGACCGGGTCGAGCCGCTCATGCGCGTGCGGGAGCTCTGACGATGAACGCCTGCCGAGTGACGGATACATGAGCGCGCGAACCCGACCGACCGTCGCCGTGTGGAAGTTCGCCTCGTGCGACGGCTGCCAGCTCACCCTGCTCGACTGCGAGGACGAGCTGCTCGCCATCGCCGATGCGGTGGACATCGCCCACTTTCCGGAGGCCAGCAGCGCGACGGTGGCGGGGCCGTACGACATCTCGCTCGTGGAGGGCTCGGTCACCACGGCGCACGACGCGGAACGCATCCTCGAGGTGCGGCGCCAGTCCCGCACGCTCATCACGATCGGGGCGTGCGCGACCTCGGGCGGCATCCAGGCGCTGCGCAACTTCGCCGACGTGCGCGACTACGTCGCCATCGTGTACGCGCGGCCGGACTACATCGCGACGCTCGCCACGTCGACGCCCATCTCGGACCACGTCGCGGTCGACTTCGAGCTGCGCGGCTGTCCCATCGACAAGGGCCAGCTGATCGAGACGATCGGTGCGTTCCTGTACGGCCGCACGCCGAACACCCCGACGCACAGCGTCTGCGTGCAGTGCAAGGCACGCGGCACGCCCTGCGTCATGGTCGCGCACGGCACGCCCTGCCTGGGGCCGGTCACGCAGGCGGGCTGCGGCGCGATCTGCCCCGCCTACGACCGGGGCTGCTACGGCTGCTTCGGGCCGAAGGAGGCGCCGAACACGCACTCCCTCGCCGATCGTTGGGCGCTGCTCGGCGCGGACCCGCGCACGGTGCGGCTGGCGTATCACTCGTTCAACGCGGGGTCTCCCGCGTTTCGCGCCGAGGGCGAACGGCAGGCGTCGGCGAGCGACGCGGAGGGCGCGGCGTGACGCGCCGGACCATCAAGGTCGACTACCTGGCGCGCGTGGAGGGCGAGGGCGCGCTGCACGTCGGCATCGACGGCGACGAGGTGGGCGAGGTCCGGCTCGAGATCTTCGAACCGCCGCGCTTCTTCGAGGCCTTCCTGCGCGGGCGCCGGTTCGAGGAGGTGCCGGACATCGTCGCTCGGATCTGCGGCATCTGTCCCGTCGCCTACCAGATGAGCGCGGTGCAGGCCGTCGAGGCGGCATTGGGCGTCGAGATTCCCGGCGAGCTCGTGAACCTGCGGCGGCTGCTGTACTGCGCCGAGTGGATCGAGAGCCACGTGCTGCACGTGCACATGCTGCACGCGCCGGACTTCCTCGGCTATCACGGCGCGGTCGAGATGGCGAAGGACCACCGCGAGATCGTCGAGCGCGGCCTGTCGATGAAGAAGGCCGGGAACGATCTGCTGCAGGTCATCGGCGGGCGCGCCATCCATCCGATCAACGTTCGCGTCGGCGGCTTCCACCGGCTGCCTTCGGTGGGCGAGCTGCGGGCGCTGCGCGGGCGGCTGGAGCGCGCGCGCGATGCCGCGATCGAGACCGTGCGCTGGACGGCGACGCTCGAGTGTCCCGAGCTCGAGCGCGACTGGGAGCTGGTGGCGCTGGCGCCTGCCGACGAGTACCCGATGAACGACGGCCGCGTCCTGTCGACGCACGGGCTCGACATCGACGCGGACGTCTGGGAGGCGCACTTCGAGGAGCGCCACGTGCCGCACTCGACGGCGCTGCAGGCGATCGTCAGGGGTCGCGGCGCCTACCTCACGGGCCCGCTCGCGCGGTTCGCGCTGAATCGCCAGCACCTCGCCCCCCGCGCGCTCGAGCTCGCCGACGAGGTGGACCTGCCCGCGAGCTGCCGCAACCCGTTCCGCAGCATCGTCGTGCGCAGCGTCGAGGTGGTGCACGCGTTCGAGGAGGCGCTGCGCCTGATCGACGCGTGGGCGCCGCCGGAGCGTGCCGCGGTGCCGATCGAGCCGCGCGCCGGCACCGGCATGGCCGCCACCGAGGCGCCGCGCGGGCTGCTCTACCACCGCTACGAGCTCGACGGTGAAGGCCTCGTCACCGACGCGCGCATCGTGCCGCCGACGTCGCAGAACCAGGCCTCGATCGAGGCGGACCTGCGCCGACTCGTGGAGCAGGACCCCGGGAGGGCCGACGACGAGCTGCGCGGCTTGTGCGAGCAGGCGATACGCAACCATGACCCCTGCATCTCGTGCTCGACGCACTTCCTGAAGCTCGACGTGAGCCGGCGCCCGAAGTCCGATGCCGGCAGGCCGTGAACGGCACCCTCGTCATCGCGCTCGGCAATCGCCAACGCGGCGACGACGCGGTCGGGCCGCTCGTGGCCGACCGACTCGTCGCGCGTGCGCCGGGCGTCGAGGTGCTGGAGGGCGCGCTCGATCCCATGGCGCTCGTCAACGCGTGGGAGGGACGCCCGAGCGTGATCGTCGTGGACGCGGCGAGCTCAGGCGCGCCCCCGGGGACGATTCATCGTCCGGGCGCGCACGGCGATCCGCTGCCGAAGGAGATCGCCCGCTGTTCGAGCCACGGGGGCGGGCTGGCCGAGGCGCTCGCGCTCGCGCGGGCGCTCGGGCGCAGCCCGCCCGCGCTGAGGCTGTACGCGATCGAGGCGGCGTCCTGCGAGGCCGGCGAGCCGCTGTCGCCCCGGGTGGCCGCCGCGCTCGAGGACGTCGTGGACTCCGTCCTGGCCGCCCTCTCGTCCGCCCCCTGAACGAAGGAGACGCACCGTGCACGAGGCTTCGATGATGAACGCGCTGATGCGGCGCATGGACGAGCTCGCCGCGCGCGAGAACGCCACGCGCGTGACGCGCATCCGCGTGTGGCTCGGGGCGCTGTCCCACATGTCGCCCGAGCACTTCCACGAGCACTTCGCGGCATCGTCTGCGGGCTCCGTCGCCGAAGGCGCGCGGCTCGACATCGAATGCTCCAACGACATCGATCATCCGGACGCGCAGGAGATCAGGCTCGCGAGCATCGAGGTCGAGGATTCCTGATGCGCGCGCGCACCGCCTGCGAGGTCACGGGCACGGTGCAGGGCGTCGGCTTTCGTGCGTACGTCGCGCGCCTCGCGCGCGAGCGGGGCCTGGCGGGCTGGGTCGCGAACGCGGTCGGCGGCGTGCGCATCGAGATCGAGGGAGAGAGCGAAAGCCTCGTCGACTTCGTCGCGGCGCTGCAGGCGGATCCGCCCTCGCGCGCGCGCGTCGAAGGCATCCGCACCAGCGTCTGCAGCCCGGTGGGCGAATGCGCGTTCCGCATCGGCGAGAGCCTCGGCGGCGACGGACCGGCCGGCGGCGCACTCACGGCGATCGCCGCGGACGGCGCGACCTGCGCCGCCTGCCTCGCCGAGGTGCTGGACGCGACCGATAGGCGCCACCGCTACGCGTTCACGAGCTGCACCGATTGCGGGCCGCGCTATTCGGTGCTGGACGCCTTGCCCTACGACCGGTCGAACACGAGCATGCGCGCGTTCGAGCTTTGCGCCGAGTGCCGCGCGGAGGTCGAGTCGGGGGGCGACCCGCGCTACCACGCGCAAGCGAACGCGTGTCCGCGCTGCGGCCCGATGCTCGAGTGGCTCGATGCGCGCGGTGTGCGGCTCGCGCGCGCCGATGCAGCGCTGGTCGCGGCCATCGAGGCGCTGCAGGCCGGGGGCATCGTCGCGGTCAAGGGGCTCGGCGGCTTCCAGTTGCTGTGCGACGCGACCGACCGGCGCGCGGTGGCCGAGCTGCGCCGGCGCAAGCGTCGGCCGCACAAGCCCTTCGCGCTGCTGCTCGGCGCGCTCGACGAGGTCCGCCTCCATTGCGAGCTCTCCGCCTGCGAGGCGGAGCAGCTTTCGTCGAGCGCCGCTCCGATCGTGCTGCTGCGCCGCCGCATCGGGCGCCGCGCGTGCGGGCGGCCGACCATCGCGCGTGCGGTGGCGCCCGCGAGCGGTTTGCTCGGCGTCATGCTGCCGTGCACGCCGCTGCACCACCTGCTCGCTCGCGAGGTGGGCCGGCCATTGGTGGCCACCAGCGGCAACCGCTCCGGCGAGCCGATGCCGACGCGCACCGCCGATGCGCTCGAGCGGCTCGCGGACGTCGCGGATCGCTTTCTCACCCACGACCGACGCATCGTGCGCGCTCTCGACGATTCGGTGGTGCGCGTGGTGGCGGGCCGCGCGCTCGTGCTGCGCTGCGCGCGCGGGCTCGCGCCCGTCAGCGTCACCTTGCCGCGCGCGCAAGAATCCGCGGACCGGTGCGCGGCACGCGACGGGGCGCACGGTGCCGGGTCGGGCGCCGGTTGCACGCTGGCGCTGGGAGGCCACCTGAAGTCCGCGCTGGCGGTGTCCCGCGGGCGCGACGTCGTCGTCGGCGAGCACCTCGGCGATCTCGACTCGAGCGCCTCCCGCCGCGGCTTCGACGCGGCGCTGCACGCGTTCCCGGCGTTGTACGGCGTGCGCGCGCGCACCCTCGTGCGGGACGCGCACCCCGACTACCACTCGAGTCGCGCGGCGGAGCGCATCGCCGCCGAATCGGCGGGTGACGGCAAGCCGCTCCGCACGCTCGCCGTGCCCCATCACGTCGCCCACGTCTTCTCCTGCCTCGCCGACAACGCCCTGGACGGTCCCGCCCTCGGGGTGGCCTGGGACGGCGCCGGCCACGGCGGGGACGCGAGCGTGTGGGGCGGCGAGTTCCTGCACGTGCGCGCCGGGACGGTGCGGCGCGTGGCGCACCTGCAGCCGATGCGGTTGCCGGGCGGCGAGGCGGCGGCGAGGGAGCCGCGTCGCGCCGCGGTGGGCGCGCTGCACGCCCTGCACGGGGCCGGCTTCACGCGCCGCCCGGAGATCGCGGGGCTCGCGCCGCTGCGGCGCTTCGACCGCGGCGAGCTCGTCACGCTCGAACGCATGCTGCTCGGCGGAGTCAACTCCCCGTGGAGCTCGAGCGCCGGGCGCCTGTTCGACGCGGTCGCCGCGCTGCTCGGTCTCGTGCAGCGCACGACGTTCGAAGGCCAGGCCGCCACGCTGCTGGAGCGGCTGGCCGACGACCCCGTCGGCAACGGGTCCTGTCGTGCGTCCGAGGTGGCTGCCGGCCACCGTGCGGCGCGACGCATGCTGTGCACGATCGTGGCCCCCGTGGACGACGCGTCGCGTGCCGGATCGCGCGACCCCGCCTCTCTCGTCCTCGACTGGCGCCCGGCGCTGCGGGCGTTGCTGTCCGGGCGCGCGGAGGGCGCCCCGCGCGCCGCGCTCGCGCGCGGGTTCCACGCGGCGCTGGTGCGCGGCATCGTCGACGTGGCGCGCCGCGTCGGCGAGCCGCGCGTGGTGCTGAGCGGCGGCTGCTTCCAGAACGCGCGGCTGCTGGAGGGCGCGGTGGCCGCGCTGGCCGCCGCCGGCTTCGAACCGGTGTGGCATCGTCGGGTGCCGCCCAACGACGGCGGGCTCGCGCTCGGACAGGCCGCCTTCGCCACTCGCTTCGCCGTGGAGCAACAGTGCTGATGTGTCTCGCGATACCGGGCAGGGTGATGGAGATCGAGGGCGACGATCCGCTCGTGCGCAGCGCGCGCGTCGCGTTCGGCGGTGCGCTCAAGCGCATCAGTCTCGGGCTGCTGCCCGAGGCCCGCGTCGGCGATCACGTGCTCGTGCACGCGGGTTTCGCGATCAGCGTGGTGGACGACGCCGAGGCACGACGCATCGAGTCCCAGCTGGACGCACTCGACGCGTTCGGTGCTGAAGGCACACCGTGAAGCACGTCGACGAGTACCGCGATGCGGGCCGCGTGCGCCGTCGCCTCGACAGGATCGCCACGCTCGTCACCCGGCCTTGGACGGTGATGGAGCTCTGCGGCGGCCAGACCCACGCGATCGTGCGTCACGGGATCGACCGGCTGCTGCCCGATGCGGTCACGCTCGTGCACGGTCCCGGCTGCCCCGTGTGCGTCACGCCCGTGGCGCTGATCGACGCGGCCGTGGACATCGCGCACCGACCGGAGGTGATCCTCGCGAGCTTCGGCGACATGGCGCGCGTGCCGGGCAGCTCGGCGAGCCTGCTCGAGGCGAAGGCGCGCGGGGCCGACCTGCGACTCGTGTATTCCCCGCTCGACGCGCTGGCGCTCGCGCGCGCGAACCCCGACCGGGAGGTGGTGTTCTTCGCCGTCGGCTTCGAGACGACCGCGCCGACGACGGCGATGGCCGCGCACCTCGCGGACGTGGAAGGGCTCGGCAACTTCTCGATGCTCGTCGCGCACGTGCTCGTGCCGCCCGCGATGCGCGCGATCCTCTCGGCCCCCGACTGCGCGGTGCAGGGCTTTCTCGCCGCGGGCCACGTGTGCGCCATCACGGGGCTTGACGACTATCGCCCGATCGCCGCGCGTCACCGCGTGCCGATCGTCGTGACGGGCTTCGAGCCGCTCGACATCGTGCACGGCCTGGAGCTCTGCCTGCGCCAGCTCGAGGAAGGTCGCGGCGAGGTGGAGAATCCGTACGCGCGCGCGGTGCGAGACGCCGGCAACCCCACCGCGCGCGCGCTGCTCGCGCGCGTGTTCAGGGCCGTGCCCAGGCGCTGGCGGGGCATCGGCGAGATCGCCGCGAGCGGGCTCGGCTTCACGCCGGAGTACGCGCACCTCGACGCGGCGCTGCGCTTCCGCACCGCACCGGGTGCCGGGCGGACCGCGGACGATCCGTCGCAGATCTGCATCGGCGGCAGGATCATGCAGGGGCTCGCGAAGCCGCCGGACTGCCCGGCCTTCGGCACGCGCTGCACGCCGCTGCGCCCGCTCGGCGCACCGATGGTGTCGTCCGAAGGCGCGTGCGCGGCGTGGCACGCGCACCGACGCCGCGACGCGGGCGGGCGTCCGGCCGAAAGGGCGGCGCGGCCCGTGGCGACGCCGTGAGCGGCGCCCCGGAAGCGGCCGCTGTGAGCGATACCGACGACTCCACCGGCGCGCCCGGAGCCTTCGCGCCGTCGTGCCCGCTGCCGAACGTCGTGCCCGACGCCGTGCAGCTCGCCCACGGCGGCGGTGGCTCGATGACGCGCGACCTGATCGAGCGCGTGATCCTGCCTGCGTTCGGCCGCGCCGCCGCCGCGGGCTCGGCGGCACCGCTGCACGACAGCGCGGCGCTCGCGCCCGTGTCGGGCAGGCTCGCGTTCACGACCGATGCGTACGTCGTCACCCCGCACCGCTTCCCGGGCGGCGACATCGGCGATCTCGCGGTCAACGGCACCGTCAACGATCTCGCGATGGCGGGCGCGACGCCGCTGCACCTGTCGGTGGCCTTCATCATCGAGGAGGGCTTCGGCATCGATGCGCTGCGCGACGTCTGCCGCTCGATGGGCGACGCGGCGCGCCGCGCCGGCGTCGGGATCGTCACCGGCGACACGAAGGTCGTCGATCGCGGCTCCGGCGGTGGTCTCTTCGTCACCACGAGCGGCATCGGGCGCATCCCCGACGGCGTGGACGTGCGCCCCGGTCGCGTCGCGGCGGGCGATGCGGTGCTCCTCAGCGGTGACGTCGGGCGCCACGGCACGGCCGTCATGGCGGCGCGTGAAGGGCTCGAGTTCGAGCGCGCGGTGACGAGCGACACGCGGTCGCTCGCCGCGGCCGTCGCGCGGCTCGTGAAGGCGGGCATCGACGTGCACTGCCTGCGCGACGCGACGCGCGGTGGGCTCGCCACCGCGCTCGTCGAGATCGCGGAGTCCGCCGGCGTGGGCATGTGCATCGACGAGGCGCGCGTGCCGGTGGACAAGGGAGTGCGCGGGGCGTGCGAGATCCTGGGTCTCGATCCGCTCTACGTCGCGAACGAGGGGTGCTTCGTCGCCTTCGTCGCGGCCGCGGACGCCGAGCGCGCCCTCGCCACGCTGCGCGCGGACGGAGGCTGCGCGGAGGCGACCGTCATCGGCGACGTCACCGGACGCGATGCCGGGACGGTGGTGGCGACGACGCCGATCGGCGGCGAGCGGATCCTGGACCTGCAGAGCGGCGAGCAGCTGCCGCGGATCTGCTGAGCGCGATGCCCGGTCGGCTCAGCGCGCCTGCGTGCGGCGCCACACCGCGGGGCTTGACCGATGTCAAGCGGAGCGGGCCTGCCGCGACCGATGCTCGCGCACTTGCCCGCCGACCGACCCCGTCCCGCATGCCGCTGCACACGTTGCACGACGCCCGCCACCTCGTGTGGCGCACCTCCGGCGACGCCGAGCATCCCCCGCTCGTGTACCTGCCCGGCGTGCACGGTTGCTGGACCCCGCTGGCGGGTGCGCACGCGATGCTCGAACGCACCCTGCGCCTGGTCGAGGTCGCCTACCCGACGCGGGTCCGCTGGTCGTTGGCCGAGCACGCCGACGCGGTGGGGGACTTGCTGGACCGGCTCGGCATCGAGGCGGCGCACCTGGTCGGCGAATCGTTCGGATCCCTGGTGGGGTGGGAATTCGGCCTGTCGCGTCCCCGGCGCGTGCGCTCTCACCTGCTCGTGGGCGGCATGTGCCGGGCGCCCGGACTCGGGCGCGCGGGTGCGGCGCACGTGGGGCTGAACGTCGTGCCGACGCTGGTGTTCATGGGGCTCGTGGACCTCTACGTCGCACGTCGCGGCATCGCCGCGCGCGATGTCGACCGCCACGTGGCCCCGTACCCCGCCGTGCGCAGCAGGGCCGGGCGGCGCGCGACGGCGCGCCGCATGCGCCTGATCCAGCAAAGCGACTTCCGCGAGCGACTCGGCGGCGTCCGCTTCCCGGTGCGGTATCTAGGGGGCGGCGCGGACACCGTGGTGCCGGTCGCCCGGGAAGTCCAAACGCTCACGGATCGATTGCCGCCCGACTGCGGCTTCGAGGCGCGGATCGTCGCGGGCGCGCCGCACATGATCGTGGCGTCGCACCCGCGGCTGACCGCGGTACAGCTCTCGCACTGGGTCACGAGCATCGAGCGGGAGCGCGCCGGCCGAGGCGCTTGACGTGGATCAACCGCACCCCCGCGTGCGCATCGCACGCTCGCGCCACACGCCTCACCACCGTCGGGCCCGGACCATGATTCCCACCACCTTGCTCGTCCCCGTGCGCGAGCACGACGCGGCCATCGATGCCGATCGGGCGCTCGCGCTGTGCGGCGATGTCGCGCGCCACCTGTCCTTCGTCGTGTACGCGGAGACGGCGCCACCGCCGCTGATGACGGCGCAGGGCGCGGTGGAGGCCGCCGTGTGGGCCGAATCGATCAGCTCCGCGGCCGAAGCGCTGCACGCGCGCGCACGGCTGCTCGGTGAGCATCTGGAGGCCGCCGGAGTGTCCCACGACGTCGACGTCGCCTTCCACGAGGGCTGGGCGACCGAGCGCGACCTGGGACGCCGCGCACGCCGTGCCGATCTCACCGTCCTGCCGCGCTACATGCCCTCGCACGATCCGCTGCAACGCCACCTCCTGTCCGGTGCACTGTTCCACTCCGCCCGCCCGCTGCTGCTCGTGCCCGAGCGCGAGGAGGCGACCCTTGCGTTCCGACGCGTGCTGGTGGCCTGGAACGGCGAGATCTCCAGCGCCCGCGCGCTGGAAGCGGCGCTGCCGATCGTTCGCGAGGCGGACGAGGTCACGCTCGTCAGCGTGGACGAGGAGGGCGAGGGTGCCCACGGTGGCGATGGCGCCGCCAGCGGCGAGTCGCCGCGCGGCGTGGTGGCGTGGCTGCGTCGCCACGGCGTCGCGCCGACCGTCGACTGCCGCACGAGCGAGGGGGGACGCGTCGCCGAGACGCTGTCCCGCGTCGCGGCGGCGCGGCGCGCCGACCTGGTGGTGAGCGGCGCGTACGGCCGCTCGGAGCTGCGCGAGCGCTACTTCGGTGGCACCACGCGCGAACTGCTCGCCGCGTGTCCCGCGGCGCTGCTGCTCGCGCACTGAGCGCGGACGGCGCGGGCGGAAGAGCAGGGCACGGGTGAACATCCTGGTACTGACCAACACGTTCTCGCCGCACGTGGGCGGCGTCGCGCGCTCGATCGAGCGCTTCGTGCGCCGCTACCGCTGGCGCGGTCACCACGTGAAGATCGTCGCGCCGAGCTTCGACGGCATGCCGGCGCACGAGCCCGACGTGGTGCGCGTGCCGTCGCTGCGCCACTTCAACCGCACCGACTTCTCGGTCGCGCTGCCGCTGCCGCGACGACTGCTCGATGTCGTCGAGCGCTTCGAGCCGGACGTCGTGCACTCGCACCACCCGTTCCTGCTCGGCGGCACCGCCCTGCGCGTCGCGCACACGCACTCGCTGCCGCTGGTGTTCACGCACCACACGCGCTACGAGGACTACACGCACAACGTGCCGGGCGACTCGCCCGAGCTCAAGCGCTTCGTCGAGCGCCTGGCGACGAACTACGCGAACCTGTGCGACCGGGTGTTCGTGCCGAGCGAGAGCATCGAGGCGCTGATACGCGAACGCGGCGTCACGAGTCCGGTGGCCGTGGTGCCGACCGGGGTGGAGCCGGAGGACTTCGCGCGGGGCGACCGGGAGGGTTTTCGCGCCCGGCTCGGGATCCCGCCATCGTCGTTCACCGTCGGTCACCTCGGACGGCTGGCGCGTGAGAAGAACCTGCCATTCCTGGCGAGCGCGATGCTCGAGTTCCTGCGCACGGCCGATCCGGGACTGGACGCGCGTTGCCTGGTGGTCGGTTCGGGGCCGCTGGAGGGGCACATTCGCGAGCGCTTCGCCGCCGCGGGCCTTGCCGATCGGCTGCACCTCGCCGGCACGCTCACCGAAGCCGAAACGGTTGACGCCTACCACGCCATGGACGTCTTCGCCTTCGCCTCGCACACCGAAACGCAAGGCATGGTGCTCACCGAGGCCATGGCTGCCGGTCTGCCCGTCGTGGCGATCGATGCGCCCGGCGTGCGCGAGGTGGTCGTCGACGGCCTCAACGGACGCCTGCTGCACGTGGACGACCCCGCGACGTTCGCCGCCGCGCTCGCCTCGCTCGCCGATGCCGACGTGCGCGCGATGCGCACGCGCGAGGCGTTCGCGACGGCGGAGCGCTTCGCGATGCTCGGGTGCGCCGACCGGGCGCTCGGGTACTACTCCGAGCTGCGCCAACACCATCTCGCGCACCGCCACGCGGACTATCCCCTGTGGATCGATGCGTGGCGCGTCCTCGGCGCCGAGTGGGAGCTGCTCTCGAGCACGGCGCGCGCCGCGCTCGGGCTTGATCCGCGTCAAGGCGGGTCCTCCGACGGCGTCGGACACTGAGTCCCATCGCGGCGCTGCCGCACGACCACGGGACGGGACGGACATGAGCGTTCGCTCGTACGGCGCACGGAAGGCACTGATGCTCGCGTGCCTGGCGATGGCGGGTCTGGTTCAGGCCGCGGCGGCGCACGCGGCCGGATCCGTCGCCGCCGACACGTTCGCGCAGGGGCGCGATGCCGGGCGCGTGCCGGCCGCGCCGCGCGATGCGTTCGCGGCCGGCTTCTCGGTGGCGCTCGAGCGCCCCGTCGCGATGGATGCCCACCTCGCAGGCTTCGACGTGACGGTGGGGCCGGACGCGGACATCGGCGGCGACCTGTACGCGACGGGCGGCAGCGTCGAGGTGCGCGCGGCCGTCGCCGACGACGTCACCCTCGCCGGCGCCACCGTGGCGCTCGGCGCCGCGGCGAGTGTCGGTGGCAACGCGCGCGTCGTGGCGGGCGACCTGACGCTCGATGCGCCCGTGGCGGGCGACCTGACCGCCGGTGCGGGTCGCATCGTGCTGAACGCGACGATCGGTGGCGACGTGCGGCTCGCCGCCAGCGAGATCGTGTTCGGCGAGAACGCGCGCGTCGTCGGCACGCTGCGCTACGCCGCGCCCTCGCGCGTGGACGTCCCGGCAAGCGTCGCGGCGGCCGATCGCATCGTGCGCACCGCGCTCGAACGCGAGGACGTGCGCGAATGGGGACGCACCGCTCGAGACTCGATGCCCGGGGCTCGCACGTTCGTGTCGTCGGCCCTCTTCGGAACCCTGGTGACGCTGCTGTTCCTGCTCGCCGTCGCCGCGCTGCTGTTCGCGTTCGCGCCGCTGCGTACCGAACGGCTGCGCGGCTACGCGGCACGCCATCCGTGGCACGCGGTGATGATGGGCTTTCTCGGGCTCGCGACCGTCGTCGGTCTGGTGCCCGTCGGCCTGCTCACCCTGGTGGGCATACCGCTGGTGCCGATCGCGCTGCTCGGGATCTTCCTGTTCTGGACGATCGGCTACGTGCTCGGGGTCTATGTCGTGGCCTGCCGGATCTGGGGGGCCGACGAGCCCTCTACACGCAGCGTGGCGAGTCGTCTCGGGGTACTTGCGCTCGGCATCGTCGCGTTCGCCGCGCTGAACTTCGTGCCGTTCGTCGGTTGGCTGATCAACCTCGCGCTGATGCTGCTCGGCCTCGGCGCCATGAGCACGGCCATCGCGGTGCGCCTCGTCACGCGACCCGACGCGAGCGGCGAGCGGCGGTTGCTGCTCACGCACGAGCCGCGCGCCGACGCGGCCTGAACCCATCCACACCCCAAGAGCGAGACACACGATGAGCGAAACGATGAAGGCCGCGGTGGCGCACGAGTTCGGAGCACCGTTGCGCATCGAAGAGGTACCCAGGCCCGCCGCCGGTGATGGCCAGGTGCAGGTCCGGCTCGAGGCCTGCGGCGTCTGCCACACCGACCTGCACGCGGTCGACGGGGATTGGCCGGTCAAGCCCGGCTTGCCGTTCGTGCCCGGGCACGAAGGGGTCGGTATCGTGACCGAAGTCGGGCGCGGCGTGTCGGGCGTCGCCGAAGGCGACCGGGTCGGCGTGCCGTGGCTCTACAGCGCGTGCGGGCACTGCCGGTACTGCCTCGGCGGCTGGGAGACCCTGTGCGAGCGCCAGCAGAACGCCGGCTACTCGGTCAACGGCAGCTTCGCCGAGTACGTGGTGGCGGATCCGGACTACGTGGCCCGCATTCCCGACGGGCTGGATCCGGCCGCCGTCGCGCCGATCCTCTGCGCGGGCGTCACCGTGTACAAGGGCCTCAAGGAGACCGACACGAAGCCCGGCGACACCGTCGTGATCTCCGGCATCGGCGGACTCGGCCACCTGGCGGTGCAGTACGCCAAGGCGATGGGGCGGCGCGTGATCGCCGTGGACGTGTCGGCCGACAAGCTCGCGCTCGCGACGGCGATGGGTGCCGACGCCGCCATCGACGCGAGCGCGGGGGACGCGGCCGCCGAGATCGTGCGCACCTACGGGGGCGCAGACGGGGTGCTGGTCACGGCCGTGTCCACCGAGGCATTCGCCCAGGGCGTGGCGATGCTGGCCCGGCACGGCACGCTGTCGCTGGTCGGACTGCCGCCCGGCACCTTCGACCTGAGCATCTTCGACACGGTGCTGAACCGCAAGACGATCCGCGGCTCGATCGTCGGCACCCGACTCGATCTCGCCGAGAGCCTGGCGTTCGCCGCCGAGGGCAAGGTTCGCACGCACTACACCGTGGAGCCGCTGGAGCGCGTGAACGACGTGCTGGACCGGCTGCGGGCGGGCAAGGTCGACGGTCGCGTCGTGCTGTCGATGTGAGCGGGCCGCGACGATCGATGCGCATCGCGACGCTGCTCGCCGGGTTGGCGGTCGCCCTGGCGGGCTGCGCCGGCACCGCTCCCGCGCAGCAGGATCACCCGGTGCGCGTGGACATGCAGGCGATGGCAGGCTCGCTGCGCACGATCATCGACACGGATCTCGATACCGGCATGGCGCCCGGGGAGCGGCGTGCGCGCGTGCTCGGCGCTCTCGACGAGATCGAACGCACGGCGTCGGGCATCACTTCGGAACAGCAGGTTCCCGTGCCCTGGTCGGTCATGGATCGCTACCTCGGCGCGTTCCTGTACGACGTGAGCATCGCGCGCATGTTCGCCACGCGCGCGCCCGCCAATCTCGTGCCGTCCGCACGGCTCGTGAACAGTTGTCTCGCGTGCCACACCTCGCTCTGAAGCTCGGCGCGTGGCGCTGCTGACGACGTGCGCGCTCGGTGCCGCGCTCGTCGCGCTGACCGTGCTGATCCACCACGAGGCGCTGCGGCTCGCGCTCGCCCTGCTGCCGCGTGCGGGCCGGGCGTCGCGGTGGCAGGGTTGCATCATCGTGCTCTGCGCGATGGCCGGGCACGTCGTCGAGGTGGAGCTGTGGGCGGCGGGCTTCTGGCTGTCGATCCACGTGCTGGAGCTCGGCTACATTGCCGGCGAGATCGCCAGCCCGAGCGCCTACGCCTATTTTTCGTTCTCCTGCTACACCTCGCTCGGCGTCGGCGATCTGGTGCCGCACGGGCAGATGCGGCTGCTCGCCGGCATCGAGGCGCTGAACGGTCTGGTGCTGATCGGCTGGACCGCCTCGTTCCTGCTCGTCGAGCTGCGTGAACGGGGCGTCGCGGACGCAGGCTCCGCGCCGGCGCCCGGGCGGCCCGCCGATTCGCTAGAGCGCAGGACTTGATCGGTGTCAAGCGGGCTCACCGGGCTCGGGCGCATCGTGTGGACCATGGACGACGCTTCGCCACGCCCCGCCAACGCGCCCGCCCGCGCGATGCGGCCATGAGAGCGCGCCTCCCCTGGCGCTGGCTAGTGTCCCGTCTCGCGCGCCGTCACGGCTTCCTCGACCCGCTGACCCTCCACGCCAGGCTGCAGAACTTCGCGCAGCCTTCCGAGGTCGCCGAGCCCATCGAGCTGCTGCGCGCGGGTGCAGTCTTCCACGCGCGCGGGCTGCTAAACGCGCGCGTGATACAGCACAACCTCGACTGGGTCTGGCCCTACTGGATAGAGCGCCAGTTCGATCCCGCCGATGTGTCCTTCCTGCCGCGCGCGTTTTCGCTCACCCACGTGAACCTGACCCATCGCAACTGGACGGCGATCGGGCTGCCGGGGCGCGAGGCGCTGCCCATCGTCGATCCGCGCGGGCTATTGACACCGCACTGGGACGGCTGGTCGATCGACGTGTGGTGCCTCGATCGGAGCGGTGCCGAGTTGCTGCCGTCGCGCGCCCCGGCGGTCGTCCAGCGGCAGCGCCTGGATGCGCAGGGCCTCGGCGTGACCACGCACAGCCTTGCCGAAGGCATCGAGCTCGAGCTGGAGGCCCGCGTGGTCGCGACCGACGAGGGCGACGTCTGCCGGCTCGTCGCCACCGGGCGCATCGACGCGGGCGGCCAGCTCGTGGTCGCGCTGCGGCCGTGCAACCCCGAGGGCGTGAGCCGCATCGACGCGGTCGCGCTCGCGCCGGACCGCGCGGGCTGGCTCGTGGACGGCGTGCCGGCGGTGCGGTTCGACCGGCCCTGCACGCACCACCACGGATCGCGCTACGCCTCCGGCGACGTGCACGTGCACCTGCTCGATCGCGTCGAGCTCGACGCCGCGCGCTGCAACGTCGGCATGGCCACGGCCGCCGCGGCGTTCGCGGTCGAGTCGGGGGCGGAGGCGAGCGTGACCGTCGACGTGCCGCTCGAACCGGCGGGCGGCACGCATCATCACGCGACCTGGCCAGAGGCGCTGCACGGGCGGGCCCGGCTGCGTGTGCCGGACGCGCGCTTCGTCGAGCTGTACGACGCGGCCGTCGCCACGCTCGTGCTGTGCACGCCGGACGACGCGTGGGCGGGGCCGTACACCTACAAGCGTTACTGGTACCGCGACGCGGTGTTCGTCGGGCACGGGCTGCTGTGCGCCGGCCTCGTCGATCGTGCACGTCACCTGGTGCACCGCTTTCCGCAGCGCCAGGGCCCGACGGGCTACTACCACTCCCAGGAGGGCGAATGGGATGCCAACGGCGAGGTCCTGTGGCTCGCCGAGCGCCTGGAGCGCTTCGGTGCGAAGCCGCTCGACGAGTCGCTCTGGAGCTCGCTCGTCGCCGGGGCCGACTGGATCGTGCGCAAGCGGCTGCCCGATCGCGGCGGGCAGCCGCACGAAGGGTTGTTGCCGGCAGGATTCAGCGCGGAGCACCTCGGTCCGAACGATCACTACTACTGGGACGATTACTGGGGCGTGGCAGGGCTGCGCGCGGCCGCACGACTGGCCCGCCGCCGCGACCGCGACGAACGCGCCGACGCCTGGGACACCGCGGCCGACGCGTTCGCGGCGGCGATCGAGCGCAGTCTGGGTCACGCTTGCCGGCGGCTCGGGCGCGAGGCTCTGCCGGCCGCGCCGACGCGACGGCTGGACGCGGGCGCGATCGGCTCGCTGGTGGCGTCGTACCCGCTCGGGCTCTGCGCGCCGGACGATGCCCGGCTCGCGGGCACGCTCGAGTTCCTGCTCGAGCGCTGCTTCCACGAGGGCGGCTTCTTCCAGGACATGATCCACTCCGGCGTCAACGCCTACCTGACGCTGCACGTCGCGCAGTGCCTGCTGCGCGCCGGGGACTCGCGCCACGCCGCGCTCGTGCGCCGCATCGCCGAGCTCGCGTCCCCGACCGGACACTGGCCCGAGGCCGTGCATCCGCGCACCGGCGGCGGCTGCATGGGCGACGGGCACCACGCGTGGGCGGCCGCCGAGTGGATCGCGGCGATGCGAAACGGCTTCCTGCGCGAGGAGGAGCACGCACTCGTGCTCGGCGCCGGGCTGCTGCCGGAATGGCTCGTCGATGGCGAACGGCTCTCGTTCGGACCCGCACCGAGCGCGTACGGGCCCGTCACCGTGGAGCTCGTCGTCGAGGGTGAGGGAGGGCGGGGCGCGGGCATCGAGCTGAGCTGGCGCGCGAGCTGGCACGACGCTGCGCCCGCGCTGCGCCTGCGCGTGCCCGGGCACCGTGCGGTGGATATCGACGGCGCCGACGCGACGGGTCGCGCGTGGCTCGCGCGCCTGGACCATGACGGCTCCGCATGATCGGACGACTGGAGGCGCGCTGGCGGCGCGTTCGCCGCCTGTTCGATCGCGCGCGCTGGACCGTGCGGCTGTTCGGCATCGGGACCGCGCCGCCGGACGAGGGCTCGGTCGCCGAGAACCCGCGTGCCGGGCTCGTGCTGGTGCAGCTCGACGGGCTCGGGCGCGAGGCGCTGCAGCGCGCGCTCGAGCGCGGCGAGATGCCGTTCCTCGCGCGCCTGCTCGCACGCGAGCGCTACGCGCTGCACGACCTGTACAGCGGCCTTCCCAGCAGCACGCCCGCGGTGCAGGCGGAGCTCTTCTACGGCGCGCGCACCGCGGTTCCCGCCTTCGCCTTCCTCGATCGGCGCGCCGGGCTGCTGCGGCGCATGTACGACCCCGACAGCGCGCGGGCGATCGAGACGAGGCTCGCGGCGCGCGGCGAGCCGCTGCTCGCCGGCGGCAGCGCGTACTGCGACATCTACACCGGCGGTGCAGCCGAAGCGCACTTCTGCGCCGCCTCGCTCGGCTGGAGCGAGCTGCTCGACGGCGTGCGCCCGCTCGCGTGGACGGGGGTGGCGCTGTTGTACCTGCCGCTGCTGCTGCGCGCGGTGCTGCTGACGGGCCTGGAGCTCGTGCTGGCGCTCGGCGACGTGGTGCGCGGCTGGTGGCGCGGCTACGACGCGCTGGTCGAGCTGAAGTTCGTGGTATCGCGCATGGGCATCAGCATCCTGCTGCGCGACCTGATCACCATCGGTGCGTGCGCCGACGTCGCGCGCGGGTTGCCCGTGGTGCACCTGAACTATCTCGGCTACGACGAGCAGGCGCACCGGCGCGGTCCGGACTCGTGGTTCGCGCACCGTTCGCTGCGCGGCATGGATCGGTGTCTGCAGCGGCTGTGGCGAGCGACGCACGGTGCACGGCATCGACACTACGACCTGTGGATCTACGCCGACCACGGCCAGGAGGCGACGACGACCTGGCGCGAGCTCACCGGGCACACCATCGAGGACACCGTGCGCGAGGCGCTCGCCGCCGAGCTGCCCGCCGCCGCGCTCCGGCTCGATTCGCTCGACGAGCGCATCGCGGGACAACGCGCCCGGCTGCTCGGCGGGCATCGCCTGCAGCGCATCATGGCGTCGGCCGGGGCGGGCCCGCCCGGACCTCGCGTCGCGGGTCGCTCGCTCGTCGCCGCCATGGGACCGGTGGGCCACGTCTACCTCGACGCGGAGGCGCCCACGGCCGACGCGCTGCAGCGACTAGCGCGCCGGCTCGTCGAGCGGGGTCGGGTGCCAGGCGTGCTGTGGATCGACGACGACGGGATCGTGCGCGCACGGGTTGGAGACACCGGCGACACCGCGCCGCGGCTTCCCGAAGACGCGGCGGCCGTGCTCGGCGCGTCCCATCCCTACCTCCACACCGCCGCGCGCGATCTCGTCGCGCTGGTCCGCCACGCCGACGCGGGCTCGCTCGTGCTGCTCGGTTGCGTCGCGGGTTCGCACCCCGTGTCGTTCCCGCTCGAGCACGGCGCGCACGCCGGTGCGGGACCGCGCGAGACGCGCGCCTTCGCACTGCTGCCGGGCGACGTGCGGGGACGGCTTCCGGGCGGCGGTCCGTTCCGGCCGCTGGACCTGCGCCATCGAGCGCTGCGACTGCTCGGCCGCGATCGCGCGCCGGCGCGCCATCGCTTCGCGGTGCAGGGCGGCCGCCCGCCGGCGGGCGCGTCGCGCCGCGGCGTGGTGCTGCGCGTGACGAGCTACAACGTGCACAGCTGCATCGGCATGGACGGCCGGCTGTCGCCCGAACGCATCGCGCGCGTCATTGCGCGCGACCGACCGGACATCGTCGCGTTGCAGGAGCTCGATTGCCGGCGCGACCGCAGCCTCGGCGTCGACCAGGCCCACCGGATCGCGCGTCTGCTGGAGATGGAGTACCGCTTCCACCCCGCCTTCCGCGTCGAGGAGGAGGAGTACGGCGACGCCATACTGACCCGCCTGCCCGTGCTCGCGAGCCGCACGGGTGCGCTGCCGACGCCTCCCGGCCGCGAGCCGCGCGGGGCGTTGTGGCTCACGCTCGAGCTCGAGGGGCGGGCGATTCAGGTGCTGAACACCCACCTGGGACTCGGATCCGGCGAGCGGCTGGCCCAGGTGTGCGAGCTCGTGTCCGAGCGCTGGCTCGCGCACCCCGAGTGCACCGGGCCCACGCTGCTGTGCGGCGACTTCAACGCGACGCCGCGCTCGCGCACGCTCGCGGGGCTGACCGTCCCCGGCGCCGACCTGGTCGAGGCGCAGATGCTGGTGCCCGGACCCCGCCTGCGCACCTTTCCGGGTCGACGGCCGAGCGTGTGCATCGATCACGTGCTGGTGCGCGGCGTCGCGGACGTGCGCACCGTTCAGGTGCCGTGCGATGCGCTGTCGCGTCTGGCCTCGGATCACCTGCCGCTCGTGGTCGACGTGGAGCTTCCCGCGGGCTGACGGCACCCCTCGATCCCGCGCGGGCGTCGCCGCGACGTCGCCGGGGCGTCTGGTTTGCGCTGGATCAACGGCTCCCCCACCACGCTGCGTTGCACTGGGAGTTCCCCCACGCGGGGAGGCGTTCCGGCGCCGCGCACGCGTGGCGCGACCGAACATCGATCCTGCCCCACCGACGGAGCCTGCTCTCATGTCCCGCAATTCCATGCTGTCCACCCTCCTCGATCGCGACCTGCGCGGCGATCTCTTCGGCGATCTCCAGGGCGAGATGGACCGGGTGTTCAACCGCTTCCGCGAGATCCCGCCGTTCATGCCCGCCGCCCGCCTCGAAGGCGGTATGCGGATCGTGCCGCGCGCCGACATCAGCGAGACCGACCGCCAGATCCTGGTCGAGGTGGAGCTGCCCGGCGTCGAGCTGAAGGATGTCCAGGTGGACGTCGTCGACAAGGCCCTGGTCATCCAGGGCACCAAGCAGAGCGAGACGACGCGCGACGAGCGCAACTACCACCTCGTCGAGCGCTCGCGGGGCGAGTTCCTGCGTCGCGTTCCGCTCGGTTTCGATGTCGAGGCCGACAAGGTCGAGGCGAGTTTCGACAACGGCGTGCTGAGCGTGACGGTCGAGAAGCCGGTCCCGGCGAAGCGGCCGACGAAGCGCGTCGAGGTCAAGCCCGCCGCGAAGCTGCAGACCCCCGACGGGAACGAATCCGCCGAGCGCGAGGAGCAGAAGGAGAACGAGGCGGAGCCGGCCTGACCCGCCGGGCGTGCGCAAGGGGGCGTTTACATTTCGATACAAACGGCGACACGACCGTGATGGGCGTGCGACACGCCGCGCGCCCAATGGATCCCGACGCCGAAGCCTCGGCACCGACCTGGAGATCCGCCGCCGATGTACCCGAGCCCTCGCCCACTCTCCGACACCGTTCGACCCCAAACCGCCCGACCCGGCATCGCCGCGTGGTTCGACGCCTCCGGCGAGTCCGGGGAGGGTCAGTCGCGTTCGCGCCTGCACGGCTGCACCAGCGAGCGCCGCCTCGACGCGCACGAGCACCTGTTCTTCGAGGGCGATCGCCAGGCCCACGTGCACGTGGTGCTCTCCGGCGTCATCGCGCTGTACAAGCTGCTGGCCGACGGGCGGCGCCAGATCGTGAGCTTCGCCTATCCCGGGGACGTGATCGGTCTGGACTGCGCGGGCGTGCAGGTGGAGACGGCCGAGGCGCTCGGGCCGGCGCGGGTGCGCTGCATCCCGGCCGATGCCATCGATCGGCTCATGCGTGACGAGCCGGGCTTCGGCCGCCAGCTGCTGCAGGTGGCGGCGAGCGAGCTGGCCGAGACGCGCGAGCGCATGCTCTGCCTCGGTCGGCAGTCGGCTTGCGAGCGCTTGGCGAGCTTTCTGCTGCGCATCGCGCGCCGCAGCGAAGCCGCCGGCGGCGACGGCACGAACGTGCACGTGCCGATGAAGCGCGGCGAGATCGCCGACTTCCTCGGTCTCACCATCGAGACCGTGAGCCGCAACTTCACGCGGCTGCGAGTGGCGCGCGTCATTCGCCTGTCGGCCGGAACCGAGGTCGAGATCATCGACCGCGCGCGGCTCGAATCGATCGCTGCCGGCGACGACGGCAAGCGTTTGCATTGAGCCGACGCGGGCGCGCGCGGTGCTCGTGCGAGCGGCCAGGCACGCGACGCGGCGCTCGGCGCCGATCGTGTCTCGCCGTGCCGAACCCGGTGATCCCGGTACCGCGCCCCGGGTCCTTGAGCCCCGGCTCCAGCCAGTGGACGGAGCTTTTGTTTCGCGATGCCGACGCCCGATGGCGAATGGGGGCGAGTGTGTCCGGCCGCTGGAGCGCCTGATCGATCGCGTGGTAACCCCCTTCGCCGCGGGGCCGGGGCGGCGGCGAGGCGGGCTATGTAGGCCAGCGGCTCGAACACCGGGTGGGTGTCGAGCCGGCCGCGGGGGAATACATTTCGTTACACACGGCGACACGAGCGTGATGGGCGTGCGACACGCGGCGCGCCCAATGGATCCCGACGCCGAAGCCTCGGCACCGATCAGGAGATCCGCCGCCGATGTTTCCGCGCCTGCGCCCGATCTCCCACCGCTCGACCCGAAACCGCCCGACCCGGCATCGCCGCGTGTTTCGACGGCTCGGGCGAGTCCGGGTAGGGGTCGTCGCGTTCGCGGCAGCTCGGCTGCACCGGCGAGCGTCGCCTCGACGCGCACGAGCGACTGTGCTTCCGTACGCCGGCGGCGCAAATGCCTCATGAACATCGATCCGTGGACGCTCGCGCTGCAGGCGCTGAACGCCCTGATCCTGGTGTGGCTGCTCGGCCGCTTCCTGTTCCGCCCGGTGGTCGCCGCGATTTCGGCACGCGGGGCGTCGATCGAGGCCTCGTTCGCCGAGGTCGAGGCGGCGCGTGCGGCCGTGCGCAGCGACGAGGACGCGGCGCGCGCGGCGCTCGCGCAGGCTGCCAGGAGTCGCGACGCGGCACTCGGCGACGTTGCCCTCGAGGTGGAGGCGTCGCGTCGCGATGCGGCCGAGGCCGCTCGTACCGAGCGGGACGCGCTGCTGGCCGAGGCGCGCGAGGAGGCGAGACGGCTGCAAGAGCGCGCCGTGAGTGACGCCGAGCACGACGCCCGGTTGCTCGCGCTCGATCTCGCGCGGCGGCTCGTCGCACGCCTGCCCGCCGACGCGAGGATCGCCGGCTACCCCGAGCGACTCGGTCAGGCCCTCGCGGCCGTGCCGGCCACGGTGCGCGAGCGGCTGGGCGTTGACGGCCATGCCCTGCGCGTGTGCGTGCCGCGAGCGCTCGACTCGGGCGAGCGCGAGGCGATCGAAGGCGCGTTGCGCGCAGCACTGGGGCGCGAGCCGCGCTTCGAGCTCGAGATCGAGCCCGAGCTCGTCGCGGGGCTGGAGCTGCGCGCGCCGCACCTGACGGTCGGCGACAACCTGCGCGCGGATCTCGCGACGCTGGACCAAGCCCTGCACGCCGAGCCAGACGGATACCGTGACGAACGAGCCGGCTGACGAAGGGAACGGCTGGAGCGCCGGCTGGCTGGAGCGCTCGCGCCGCCGCGTCGCCGGCGCAGCGCTCGGCACGCGCGTCGAGAGCCTGGGCCGCGTGACGAGCGTCGCCGACGGCGTCGCACGCATCGACGGATTGCCCGACGCCCTGCTCGACGAGCTGCTCACCTTCGAGGGCGGGCAGCGCGCGTTCGTGCGCGCGCTGGACGAGGACGGCCTCGCCGCGGTGCTGCTGGACCCGCCCGAGGGCGTCGAGGCGGGCGCGACGGTGCGCGGCAGCGGGCGAGCGGTGCGGGTGCCCGTCGGCGACGCGTTGCTCGGGCGCACGGTCGACCCGCTCGGTCGACCGCTGGACGGGAAGGGTCCGGTGGGTAACACCATGACGATGCCCGCCGAGCGCCTGCCGCCCGGCATCATCGAGCGCGCGCCCGTCACGGAGCCCATCGTGACGGGTGCGCTCGTGGTGGACGCGCTGTTCGCGCTCGGACGCGGTCAGCGTGAGCTGCTCGTCGGGGACCGCGCGACGGGCAAGAGCTCGCTGGCGCTCGATGCGATCGTGGCGCAGCGCGACACCGACGTGCTCGCCGTGCTCGTCTGCATCGGTCAGCGCACCGGTGATGTCGAGCGCGCGCTCGCGACGATCCGCGCGGGCGGCGTGGTCGAGCGCTGCATCGTCGTGGTCGCGGGCCCGGCCGATCCTCCCGGACTGCAATGGCTGGCCCCCTTCGCCGCGACCACGATGGCCGAGCATTTCCGCGACGCGGGCCGGCACGTGCTGATCGTCCACGACGACCTCACGCGGCACGCCGCCACGCACCGGGAGCTTGCGCTGCTCGCCGGCGAGGCGCCGGGGCGCGAGGCCTATCCGGGGGACATCTTCTACCTGCACGCCCGGCTGCTGGAGCGCGCCGCGAAGCTTTCGCCGGAGGCGGGCGGCGGCTCGCTGACCGCGCTGCCCATCGCCGAGACCGATGCCGGCAACCTCTCGGCGTACATCCCGACGAACCTCATCTCCATCACCGACGGCCAGCTCGTGTTCGACGCGCGATTGTTCGCCGCCGGGCATCGGCCGGCCATCGACGTCGGCACGAGCGTCAGCCGCATCGGCGGCAAGGCGCAGTCGCCCACCCTGAAACGGTTGTCGGGGCGGGTACGGCTCGACTACGCGCAGTTCCTGGAGCTCGAGGCGTTCACTCGCTTCGGCGCCCTCGTCGACGAGCGCGCGCGTGCGCGGGCCGCCCGCGGCGAGGCGATTCGGGCGCTGCTGGTGCAGCCGCGCTCGCGCCCCTTGCGCGCCGTGGACGAGATCGCGCTGCTCGCGGGCCTTGCCGACGGTGCGCTCGACGGGCTCGCCGCCGATGCGGTCGCGACTCTGCGCGAGCGCCTGCCCGCCGCGCTCGATCGCGACGCGCCGGAGGCCGTGCGCGCCGCGGGTGAGGGGGGGGCGCCGGCGCAGGAGGCGCTCGACGCCCTTGCGCACGCGGTGCGTGCGCTCGCCGACGGGCTGCGGACGCCGTGAGCGGCCGGCTCGAGGAGCTCGGCGCGCGGCTCGGCACGCTGCGCCAGCTCGAAGGCGTGATGGGCGCCATGCGCGGCATCGCCGCGACGCGAGCCGCGGACGCGCGCGTCCGGGTGGCGGGCATGGCGGGCTACACGGACACCGTCGTCGGCGCGCTCGGCGAGGTGTTGGCTCTGCTCCCCACGGGTGCCACCGATCGGCCCTTGGACGGGTCCGGGCCGACGATCGCGGCCGGCGGACGGGCCGAGGGTGCCGGACCGGGCGCGTTCGTCATCGCGGTCTGCGCGGAGCTCGGCCTCGTCGGCGGCTTCAACGAAGCCGTCGTCGAACGCGCGGCCGCCGAGCTGCAGCGGACGCCGCACGCACGCCTCGCGGTCGTCGGCCGGCGCGGTGCGGACGCCGCGCTCGTGCGCGGTCTGCGCGTCGACGACGCGCTGTCGATGGCGTCGCGAGCGGACGAGGTGCCGCGCGTCGCGCGGGACGTGCTGTCCTGCCTGAGCGACGCCGTCGCCGTCGAGGGGCGCGACTCCGCGATCCTGCTGCACCCGCGCGCCGACGACGCCGCGCACGTGACCATCGCGTGCCGCACCCTCGTGCCGTTCGATACCTCCGCCGTCGAACGGGCCGGCTCGGCGATGCCACCGCTCGTCACCGAACCGCCCGCGGAGCTGGTGACCAGGCTTGTCGACGAGTACCTCTACGCGGTGCTCTGCGACGCGCTGCTGCAATCCCACGCGGCGGAGAACGTCGCGCGCATGCAGTCGATGACGCGCGCGCACCACAACATCGAGAAGCAGCTCGAGCAAGGCGAGGCCGAGCAGCGTCGTCTGCGCCAGGAAGCGATCACGGCCGAGACGGCGGAGCTCGCCTCGGGCCGGCTGGCGCGTCGCCGGTGAACGCGGACGCGCAGCATGGGCCGGACACCCTCGGGACGGTCATCGCCGTGCGCGGGGGCGTCGTCGACGTGCGCTTTCCGGCGGGTGCGCTGCCCGCGACGGAGGAGGGCATCGTCATCGGCGAGGTGATCGCCGAGGTGCAGGCCCACGTCGCCGCCGATACGGTGCGCGCCATCGCGCTCGGTTCGACCTCGGGGCTCGCGCGCGGTCGGGAGGCGCGGGCCACGGGCGCGCCCATCACGATGCCGGTGGGCGAGGCGGTGCTCGGGCGGCTGCTCGACGTGACCGGCCGCATCGGCGACGGCGGATCGCCGCTGCCCGACGACGTGCCGCGGCGGTCGATCCATCGCGCCGCACCGCCGCTGGCGGACGCGGGCGGCCCGACACGGCTGTTCGAGACCGGGATAAAGATCATCGACCTGCTGACGCCGCTGGCGCTCGGCGGCAAGACGGCCCTGTTCGGCGGCGCGGGCGTCGGCAAGACGGTGCTGGTGATGGAGCTCATCCACGCGATGGTCGCGGGCTACGAAGGCGTATCGGTGTTCGCGGGCGTCGGGGAGCGCTCGCGCGAAGGCCAGGAGATGCTCGCCGACATGACGGCCTCGGGCGTGCTCGGTTCGACCGTGCTCGTGTACGGCCCGATGGGCGAGCCGCCGGGGGCGCGCTGGCGCGCGCCGCACGCCGCGCTCGCCGTCGCCGAACACTTCCGCGACGAGGCCGGGCGCGACGTGCTGCTGCTGATGGACAACCTCTTCCGATTCGTGCAGGCGGGGGCCGAAGTCTCGAGCCAGCTCGGCCGCATGCCCTCTCGCGTCGGCTACCAACCCACGCTCGCGAGCGAGGTCGGCGCGCTGCAGGAGCGCATCGCGTCGCGCGGCGAGGCCGCCGTCACGGCGGTGGAGGCCGTGTACGTGCCGGCCGACGACTTCACCGACCCCGCCGTCACGACCATCGCGGGGCATGCCGACAGCCTGATCGTGCTGTCGCGCGCGATGGCGGCCGAAGCGATGTATCCCGCCATCGATCCGCTGGCCTCGTCGTCGGTATTGCTCGACGCCGATACCGTCGGCGCGGAGCACGTGGCGGTCGCCGATCGCGTGCGCGCGACCCTCGAGGAGTACGCGAGCCTGCGCGACGTCATCGCGCTGCTCGGCGTCGAGGAGCTGGGCGCGGCGCAGCGTCGCACCGTGGGCCGCGCGCGCAGGCTCCAGCGCTTCCTGACGCAGCCGTTCTCCGTCACCGAGGCCTTCACCGGCGTGGCCGGGCGCTCGGTGTCGCTCGCCGACACGCTGGCCGGCTGTCGCGCCATCCTCGACGGCGAGTGCGACGCCTGGCAGGAGTCCTCGCTGTACCTCGTCGGGGACCTCGCCGAAGCCCGCGCGCGCGAGACGGCGGAGCCGTCCGCATGAGTTCGCTGCACCTCGTGATCGCCACGCCGAACGGCGTGCTGGTCGACGCCACCGACGTCGCCTCGGTGCGCGTGCGCGACGCGAGCGGCAGCCTCGGCGTGCTGCCCGGACACGCGGACCTCGTCAGCGTGCTGCCGGCCTCGGTGGTGCACTGGAGCGTGATCGGCGCGCGCGACACGGTTCGCCACGCCGCGGCGATGGCGGGCGGCGTCGTGCGCGTCGCCGGCGGCACCGAGGTGCGCATCGCGTGCCGGGAGGGGCTCGTGGGCGATGGCGCGGAGGCGCTGGCCGAGGCGGTTCGAATCTGGCGGGACGCCGAGCGCGAGCTCGATCGTCAGGCGCGTGCCGAGGACACTCGCCTGCACGCGGCGGTGCTGCGCCACATCACCGGGGGCCGCCAGCGCGGGGGCTCGTCGTTGTCATGAGCGTACCGGAACACAACTCCGACCCCGAAGTCGCGCCCGAGGCACGCGACGCGCGCGACGACGAGCTCGCGCGCGCCGCGGACGAGGAGGCGGCGCGAGCGCGGCAACTTGGCAGCGACCCGGAACCCTCGCTCGGTGCGCGGCTGGCCCGCATCGGGATCCTCGGCTGGATGATCGTGGTGCCCATGCTCGGTGCGCTCTTCGCGGGCCGCTGGCTGGACGCGCGGCTCGGGACCGGCGTGCTGTTCGCCGCGGCAAGCATGATGCTCGGCGCGGCCTTCGGCCTGTGGCTCGCGTGGCGCTGGATGCACGAGCAATGACCGCCCCCATCGAACTGGCACACGTGCTCTGGCCGCTCGCGGGCTTCGCCGTCGGGCTCGCCCTCGGCACGCTGCACTTTCTCTCGTTGCGCCGGGTCGCGCAGCGGGTCGTCGCCGGCGAGCTGCTGCGTCCGCTGCTGTGGCAGGCCGCGAGGATCGCTGCGCTGGCCGCCGTGCTGGCGGGCCTCGCGATCCTGGGCCTGGCACCTCTGCTCGCCGCGCTCGCGGGCCTGCACGTCGCGCGGCGCTCGGTGCTGCGGCAGGTCGACGGGCCAAGCGACAGGTCCGGCCCATGAGATCGCCGTTCGAGCAGGACGTGCTCGTCACGCTCGGCCCGCTCGCGATCACGCCCACCATCGTGGTCACGTGGCTGATCGTGATCGCTCTGGCGGGCGGCAGCTGGCTCGCCACTCGGCACCTCGACTCGCGCCCGGGCCGCGTGCAGCTCGTGCTGGAGCTGATCGTCGAGGGGATCGACTCGCAGCTGCGCGCCACGCTCGGGACCGATCCCGCTCCCTATCGCACGCTCGTGGGCACCCTCTTCCTGTTCATCCTGGTCGCCAACACGATCTCGCTGCTGCCGGGCATCGAGCCGCCCACGGCGCGACTGGAGACCGACGCGGCGCTCGCGCTCATCGTGCTCGGCGCGACCCTCGTCTACGGCGTGCGCGCACAGGGCGTGGCGGGCTACCTGAAGAGCTTCGCGAGCCCGACCTGGGTCATGATCCCGGTCAACGTGTTCGGACAGCTCACGCGTACCGTGTCGCTGACGGTGCGGCTGTTCGGCAACGTCATGAGCGGGGCGTTCCTGATCGCGGTCGTGCTGTCGCTGGCGGGGCTGCTGGTCCCGATTCCCCTGATGGCGCTCGACCTGCTGACGGGCGTCGTGCAGGCGTACATCTTCGCCGTGCTCGCGACCGTGTTCATCGGCGCGGCCATCGAGCGAGCCGAACCGAAGCCGGCCAGGCCGGCAAAGAGGAGACCCTGGTGGAAGCGCAGACCTGGATAGAGCTCGTGAGCCTCGTGTGCGCCGCGTTCGCGGTGAGCTTCGGGGCGTTGGGTCCCGCGCTTGCCGAGGGGCGGGCCGTGGCCTCGGCGATGGAGGCGCTGGCGCGCCAGCCCGAGGCCGCGGGCACGATCTCGCGGACCCTGTTCGTGGGCCTCGCGATGATCGAGACGACGGCGATCTACTGCCTCGTCATCGCGCTGGTGGTGCTGTTCGCGAATCCGTTCGTGACGGGGTAGGGCGGTCTCGCGGACGGCGCGGGCGCTTCCGACCCGATGTCGCGGGACGGCCGCCTGGGACCTCAGCGATCGGGCGGCGTCCAGTCGGGCGGCTCGATACCGCGCTGTCGCAGACGCAGGGCGAGCCCGAGCGCGACGCCCGTGCCGATGGCCACCGTCAGGTCCGCGACGACCGTCAGCACGAGCGTCAGCACCAGCAGCAGCCTGTCCGACGCACGGGCGTGCAGACGTTCCTTCCACCGGTGCGGCTCGCTCATGTTCCAGGCGGTGAGCACGAGCAGTCCGGCCAGCGCCGGCATCGCGAGATACCCGACGGCAGGGGCGGCCAGCCCCATGATGAGCAGCAGGCTCAGCGCGTGCACGAGCCCCGCGACGGGCGTCCTGCCTCCGGCCTTGACGTTGGTGGCGGTACGAGCGATCGCGCCGGTCGCGGGCAGGCCGCCGAACAGCGCCGAACCGATGTTGGCGAAGCCCTGCGCCACCACCTCGGCGTTCGGACGATGGTGACCATCGATCATCCGGTCGGCGACCATCGCGGACAACAGGGATTCGACGCTGGCCAGGAACGCGATCACGAGGGCCGACGGCAGGAGCTCGACCACCCGTGCCGCCGAGAGCGTCGGCACTGCGGGCGCGGGCAGCCGCGCGGGCAGCTCCCCGAAGCGCGAGGCGATCGTGTCGACCGGCAGCGCGAACCAGGCGACCGCGGCCGAGCCCAGCGCGACCGAGACGATCAGTCCGGGAAAACTCGGGGCGGCGCGCCGCAGGACCACGATCAGTACCATCGTCGCCACGGCGATCGCGGGCGCGTGGGCCGTCATGGTGTGGCGGGCGTCCCAGAGGACCGGCAGCTTGTCGAGGAAGTCCGCCGGCAGGGCATCGATCTCGAGGCCGAGCAGGTCCTTCAGCTGGCTCGTCGCGATGACGATCGCGATGCCGACCGTGAAGCCCTCGACGACCGCCTCGGGCACGTACCTGACGAGGCTGCCCGCACGGAGGTACCCGGCGCAGACCATGAGCGCGCCGGCCATGAAGGTCGCCAGCACCAGCCCGTCGTAGCCGTGCGCGGCGACGATCCCGAAGACCACCACGATGAACGCCCCGGTCGGGCCCCCGATCTGCACCCGACTACCGCCGAGCAGGGAGATGAGGCACCCCGCCACGATCGCGGTGATCAGTCCGGTGGCGGGCTCGGCGCCGGACGCGATGGCGATCGCGAGGCTGAGCGGCAGCGCGACGAGCGCGACGGTCACACCTGCGAGCGCGTCGGCGCGCAGCAGCGGCCACGAGTACGTCGCCAGCGTGGTGAGGATCTTCGGCTTCATTCGCTGCTGGGGCTGTCCGCGGCCAGTGTATCGGCAGAAGACCGGCGCAACGCGTCGCGCGGACGCGTGCAAGCCCGCTAGTCCGATCACCGGCGAGCCGGATTCGAAACGTGGTGGCGGTGATCCGCGAGCTGCTCGAGCCTCCCCGATCCGGAGGGCATCGCCGACGTGACGGCCCCGGCGTCAGCCGCGGACGTGGTCGCCGTCGCGCTGCGTGCCACCGGGCGGCACGTCGCTACGAATCGTCGTTCGTCGCGGGCTCGACGATCAGTCGCCGATGCCCGGCGTGACCGGGTACCTCGCCGAGAAGCGTGGTCCGGTGTGGCGGGGGCGTCGACGGCTCCTCTAGACCGCGCAGTCCGGGCGGGCAGTCGAGGCCGGCGGGTAGGCGCCTAGGCGCCGGCGCGCCCGCCGAGCGCTCCCTCCACCCAGTCGATCACCCCTCGGGTCGAGATCGCGCCGGTGTGACGCGCGACCTCCCGGCCCCCCTCGAACAGCACCAGCAGCGGGATGCCCCGGATCGCGAACCGGCCGCCCGCGCTCGGCACCGCTTCGGTATCGAGCTTCGCGAGGCGCACTCTCGGCTCGAGCGCGGCGGCCGCCTCGGCGAAGGCCGGCGCCATCTGCAGGCACGGGCCGCACCACGGTGCCCAGAAGTCGATCACGAGCGGCAGGGCCTCGCGCGCCAGGTGGCGGTCGAGCCCGGCCTCGTCGAGCACTACCGGCGCACCCGTGAACAAGGCCTCGTGGCAGCGTCCGCACTTCGGACCATCGACGAGCCTGCCGGCGGGAACGCGGTTCACGGCGCGGCAGTGGGGACAGACGACAGGGACGGGATCGGTCATGGCGTGACACCTACGTGAAACGAATCGATGCGTGGAACGACAGCACGGGGAGCATTCCGCTCGGGTAGCGGGCAAGCTTCCCTCGGCATCGAGGCGCTCGTCCAGACAGGTCATCCGGGCCGGCAGATTTCGCCCGGCGCCATCGCCCGTCCGCTCTGCACCGTCAGCAGCACGGACGAGGCACCCACGAAGCCACCGGCGCGCAGGGCGAGTGCCAAGCCCAGCACGCCCGTGCTCATCCCGAAGAACGAGATCGGGAAGTGCTCGAACGAGCTCGCCGAAAGCCCGCTATCCCCCGTCTGCCGGCCCAGGCGCCTTCAAAGCAACCACTCGACGGGCAGCATGCCGATGATCGAGATGGCGAAGCGCTGCCGCCACGTGGCGCCGGGTTCCGCCGAGTGCGTGACGGTGCTGCCATCGAGGAGCGTCTCGTCCCAGACCATGTCGTCCTCCGGGGTCAGCGTGGGGCGGTAGGCCGCGCCCTGCACGGGACCGTCGAAGGCCGCGCCGATGCGGCTCGCGAGCGTCGGGCTGTCGATGAGAAAGCCCATCTCGGTATTCAGCCGTACCGAACGCGGATCGAAGTTGAACGAGCCGACGAACAGCGTGGCTTCGTCGATGGCGAAGCTCTTGGCGTGCAGGCTGCCGCCCGAGATGCCGAAGGGCAGGAGCCGCGTGTCCGTCGCGGTCTCCACGCCTTGCGTCGGTTTGAGTTCGTACAGCTCGGCGCCGGCCTCCAGCAGGACGCGCCGGTACTTCGAGTAGCCGGCGTGCACCATGAGCACGTCGGTCGTGCGCATCGCGTTGGTCAGTACCCGCACCTGCCGGCCCGAGCTCGCGAGGCCGGTCAGGAGTTCCGAGCCTCGCGCGCCCGGGATGAAGTAGGCGGAGACCAGGTCGAGCCGACGCTCGACGCCGCGCAAGAGCTCCGCGACGCGAGTCGCCATGAGTTGCTCGCGCGTGGCGAGGCCCAGCCCCTTGACCGGATCGCCCGCGTCCGCGATCAGGCTGTCGACGGGAAATACCGACCGGCTGTTCCAGTACGCGTCGAACAGCGTTGCCGTGTCGCGTACCGCGGCGCCGACGACGAGCACGTCCAGGTCGACGTAGTACGCATCGTCGCCGACCCCGAAGTACTCGTCGGCGATGTTGCGCCCGCCGACGATCGCGGCCGCACCGTCGACCAGCAGCGACTTGTTGTGCATCCGCCGGTTCATGCGGAAGAAGTCGAAGGCGTAGCCCGCGAGCTTCGGCTGCCGCACGGTCGAGGGGTTGAACAATCGCACTTCGAAGTCATCGAGCGCGTGCAGCGCCGCCAGGTGCGAATCCAGGCCCGTCACGCCGTTGTCGTCGAGCAGCAGCCGGACCCGCACGCCGCGCCGCGCCGCGCGTTGCAGCGCGCCCAGCAGCAGCATGCCCGAGGTGTCGTCGTGCCAGATGTAGTACTGCGCGTCAATCGAGCTCTCTGCCCGCTCGATCAGCGTCAACCGGCTCGAGAGCGCGTCGTGACCGTCGGACAGCGCTCTCACGCCGCTCAGGCCCGGGCGTGCGACGGCCGCCCGGCTCGCGCGCCGGCCCAGGTCCGTCGCCGGATCGGCGGGCAGGGCGCTGCTCGGCGAGCGGACGGAGGCATCGGGCAGGGGAAAGGCGAACCGCGCGGCCGCGACGGCGAGGACGACGGTCGTCATCACCACGAGCAGGACGTTCCACGCCCACCTCACGGGCGGGTCAGTCCGGGGCCGAACCGTCGGCGAGCGACGGGGGGGCCGGCGACGGCTCGAAGCGATACCCGATGCCGTACACCGACTGCACGTGCTCTTCCCCACCGCCGGCTTCCCGGAGCTTCGCGCGCAGCTTCTTGACGTGGCTGTCGATCGTTCGGTCGCTGACGACGCGATGGTCCGAGTAGATGCGCCGCATGAGCTGGGCGCGGCCGAGGATGTGGCCCGGTCGCTCCATCAGCGCTTCCAGCAGGCCTAGCTCGATCTTCGTCAGCGGCACGCCGTGACCGTCCACCGCCACGCTCGCGGTTTCGTGGCTGAGCACCAGGCGAAGCCCGGGCGAGGCGTTCGAGACTTCGGCACGCGGCGCGGCGCGGCGCAGCACCGTCTTCACCCGCGCGACCACCTCGCGCGGGCTGAACGGCTTGCACACGTAGTCGTCCGCGCCGAGCTCGAGGCCGAGCAGCCGGTCGATCTCCTCGGTGCGCGCGGTGAGCATGATGATGGGCACGTCGCTGACCCGCCTGAGCTCCCGGCACACGCTCATGCCGTCGAGCCCCGGCAGCATCAGGTCGAGCAGCACCAGCTCCGGCGGCGACGCGACCAGCGCGTCGAGCGCCACCGCGCCGTCCTCGAATCGCACCGTCTCGAAGCCCGCCTGCCGGAGATAGCGCTCGAGCACGGTGGCGAGCTTCGGTTCGTCCTCGACGATGGCGATGGTCATGCGGGTGCGTCTCCGTCGGTGGGTGCGTAGCCGAGTGGCAGCTCCAGCTCGATCGCGAGGCCGCCGAGCCCGGAGGACGAGGCGCGCACGCGCCCGCCGTGGCCTTCGGCGATCCTGCCGACGATGGCCAGGCCCAGGCCCGAGCCACCGGTTTCGCGTCGGCGCGAGTCGTCGACGCGGTACAGCGGGTCGAACAGGTGCGGCAGGTCGGAGGCCGGCACCCCCGGCGCCGAGTCCTCCCAGCGCAGCCGGGCGACATCGTCTCCTCGTTCGGTGCGCACCTCGAGGCGTCCGCCGGGGTCGGTGTAGCGCAGCGAATTCTGCAGGAGGTTGTCGATCAGCTGCGCCAGGCGCTGGCCATCGGCGTGGACGGGCACCGGGCCGTCGCTCCGGACGACGAGCTCGATGTCGCCTTCCGCCAACCGCGTGCGCGCAGCCTCCAGGCGCTCGGCGACCAGGCCCGGGAGATCGAGGCGTTCGAAGCGATAGTCGAGCGCGCCCGCGTCAGCAAGGGTGAGGTCGCGCAGGTCGTCGATCAGCCGCGACAGCCGCGCCGTCTCGCCGTGCAGCGAGGCGAGCGCGGCCTCGTCGACGGGACTGACCCCGTCCTGCATCGCCTCGAGCTCGGCTTGCAGGACCGCCACGGGGGTGCGCAGCTCGTGCGAGATCTCGGCGAGCCAGCGCCGGCGCGCGCCGAGGTTCGTCTCGAGCGCGGCCGCGAGCCGATTGACGCGACCCGAGAGCTCACCCAGCTCGTCCTTGCGGTTCTCGGGCAGGCGCATGGCGAAGTCGCCGTCGCCGATGCGCGCGACGGCGGCGTTCAGCCGGTCGAGCGGGCGCACGATGCGCGTGGTCAGCAGCCAGGCCATGAGCGCCGAGACCGGCAGCAGCGCGAGCGAGGCGATCAGGAAGCTGCGGCGCTGACGCGCGGCGAACAGCTCCTCGAGTCCGGAGGGCACGCGCCGGAGCGGCCGCGCGCCGAGGTAGCCGACGGTGCGTCCGTCGAGCGTGA
Organism: uncultured Gammaproteobacteria bacterium; assembly: GCA_963833195.1. Taxonomy (GTDB): domain Bacteria; phylum Pseudomonadota; class Gammaproteobacteria; order Granulosicoccales; family Granulosicoccaceae; genus Granulosicoccus. The sequence continues at coordinate 367,252 of CAWHXF010000027.1, forward strand.
GCGGAGTCCAGGCGAGCCCCGTCGCGTCGGTTCGACCCGCGAGCGTGCGCCGGTCGGCGTCGGTCAGCACGGGCAGCCGCTCGGAGAACGGCGGGCGGTCGCGCGGCGAGTCCCGATCGGAGGGCGGTGGCCGGGTCCGACGATCGTCCGATCGCGCGTTCGAGCGCACCAGCGCCTGCCAGGCCACCGGCCGTCCATCGATCCAGCTCCAGTCCCCGTGGCGCTCATAGCCCTCGATCAGGGCCGTGCGCAGCGGCTGGAGCCGCCGCTGCTCGACGCGATTCACGTAGTCGAGGAAGCCGCGGTTGAAGCTCGTGTCCGCGATGCCCGCGAGCAGCGCGATCAGCAGCGCACCGCCGGCGAGCAGCGCCAGGAACAGCTGGTACTTCAGTCTCATGCGGAACGCAGTCTACGTGGCGCGAGCACGGCCGCGCGGTCCGGCCCGCGCCGGGGCCGAACCGCGCGTGCCGGCGCGCGACGGCTCGCGCCGCGCGATCAGATCATGCGGTCCTCGCGCTCGCCGCCGCGACGACCTTCGCCGTGACCCCGGCCGCCCTTGTCGTGCATCTGCGCGCGGATCTCGTCGAAGCCCGCCGCCTCGGCGTCCGACACGACCCCGTCGCCATCGACGTCGAGCTGCGCTTCCATCATGTCGCGCTGCGCGTCGCGCGCCGCGCGTCGTTCCGCGCGGGAGAGCTCCCCGTCACCGTCGGCGTCGGCCGTTGCCAGGCGCTCGGCGCGCATCGTCTCGCGCGCGGCGTCGCGTTCGGTCTCGGACAAGGTGCCGTCGCCGTCGGTGTCGTACCGGGTCAGATGCGCGGCGCGCTGCGCTTCCATCTGGGTGCGAATCTCCTCGCCGGAGATGACGCCGTCGCCGTCGGTGTCGCTCAGATCGACGGGGCCGCGTGCGAAGGCGCCGGCGGTGAGCGCGGAGGCAAGCGTGGCGACTGCGAGGGTGGACAGGGTGGTTCGCTTGTTCATGATGATCATCTCGTGTGTGGGTAGGTCAGGGGCGCTTCTCGCGCCGCAGGGAGATGATCGGATCGAACGGTGCAAGCACCGTGCACCGAGTGGGGAGCGAGCGTGCAAGCGTGGCGCGAAAGTGTCACGGTTCATCGCCATCCGTCCCGCCTCGACCCGTCGGCGGTAACCCGCGTCAGACCGAAGGTTCGACTGGAAGGTGATGTGGTCCTCGCTCGATTGGCAGCAGCTCTCCCGCGAGTTCGTGACCCTGTTCGTGGTCATCGATCCGATAGGCACGCTGCCGGTCTACCTGTTCGCCACGGCGAACGTGCCGGCGCACCTGCACCGCCGCTTCGCGCTGCACGCGGTCGGCATCGCCACGCTCGTGCTGCTCGGCTTCCTGGTGGCCGGACAACTCGTGCTCGAGACGCTCGGGCTGCGCCTGGGGTCGTTCAAGATCGCGGGCGGCATCGTGCTGTTCCTGTTCGCGCTGACGATGATCTTCGGCGAGGCCAAGCCCGCACGCGAGATCGAGGAGGCCGAGCGCGATCATCTCTCGGGCGCGGTGTTCCCGTTGGCGATGCCCTCGATCGCCTCTCCGGGCGCGATGCTCGCTATCGTGGTGCTGACCGACAACCACAGCAACCCGATCGCGGACCAGGCGATCACCGCGGCGCTGCTGCTCGTGGTCCTGCTGCTGACGCTCCTGGTGCTGCTGCTCGCCGCGCGCATCCAGCGCGTGATCGGCACCTCGGGGGCGAGCGTGGTGAGCCGCGTGATGGGCATCGTGCTGGCGACGGTCGCGGTCGATTCGGTGCTCGCAGGCTTCGAGGCGCTGGAGCTGATCCGGCTCGCGCCGCCGGTGCCGGGCGCGCCGCTCGAATGAGTGTTCTTTGGGCGTCGGTCCTGCGCGACGGGGTGCGCGACGGGGCGCTCGACCTGGACCGTGACGGGTACTAGCGCGCAGGCGAGACGGTGGAGCGTCCGGCCGCCCGATAGCGCTGCAGGAACTGTCGGGCACGCTCGGTGCGGGGGTTCGCGAAGAACTGTTCCGGCGATACCCACGCGCTGCTTCTGACCGCCCGACAGTCGCGCCGGGAACGCGTCGGCCTTGTCCCACAGGCCCACACGGCGAAGCAGCGCCTCGGCCTCGCGCCGCACCTCGTCCGGGGCCCGCCGCTGCACGTGCAGCGGCGCCGCCATGACGTTCCTGATCACGCTCATGTGCGGCCACAGGGCGAAGTGCTGGAACACCATGCCGATGCGCGTCCGCACCGCCGCGAGCTCGCGGCCGCTCATGAGCCGCCCGCCGCGCCCCACGCCGACGCGGCTCCCCTGAAGCAGGACCTCGCCGCTGTCCGGCCGCTCGAGCCAGTTGATGCACCGCAGGAGCGTCGACTTGCCCGATCCGGACGGACCGAGCAGGCAAAGGGTCTCCCCGGCTTCGACGGCGAGGTCGATGTCGTCGAGCACGCTCAGCTCGCCGAAGCGCTTGCCGAGCCCGTTGACGCGCAGCAGCACGTCGCTCGCCGGTCGCTCGCGCGCTGCGCTCAACGCCTGGCCTCGGCCAGTGTGCGGAGCCTGGCGACCCCTACCTCCACGACCAGGCAGAGCAGCCAGTAGAGCCCCACGGCGACGACGAAGGCGGCGAAGGGGACGTAGTGGCGCGACTGTATGGAGCTCGCCGCCTGGGTGAGCTCGGGCAACGTGATGATGGCCAGGAAGGCGGTGTCCTTGATGATCTGCACGCTCTGGTTGCCGAGCACGGGGCCCGACGCGAGCAGCATCGGCGGCAGCACGATGCGGCTGAACAAGCCTCGTCCGTTGAAGCCGAACGCCCGACCGGCCTCGATCGGCTCGCGCGGCAGCACGGCCCAGGCGCCACGCAGGATCTCCGCGACGTAGGCCGCGTGGTAGACGATCAGCGCCCACAGCCCGGCCTGCCACGCGCTGGGCCGGACGCCGAGCACCGGCAGGCCGTAGTAGACGAGGTAGGCGAGCAGCAGGAACGGCGTGCAACGCATCAGGTCGACCAGCCCGCGCACGGGTAGCCGGAGCGATGCACGCCGGCTGATCAGCGCCGCGCACAGGACGATGCCGAGCGCGAACGCGCCGAGGCTCGCGATCAGCGTCAGCATCACGGTGTTCGCCAGCCCCGACAGCAGCAGGGAGCGCTCGGACCAGACCACGAGGAAGCCGTTCACCGGGCCTCCGCGTCCGCCGTCGCCAGCCGCCGCTCCAGCCGTCCCTGGAGTACCAGCAGACCGTAGACGATCGGCACGTACAGGACGACGGCCACGAGGATCGGCGGCAGCGGCTCGTACGTACGCGCGCCGATGCGGACCGCCGCTCGCGTCGTCTCGACCACGCCGACGATCGCCAGCGCCGGCGTCAGCTTGATCAGCAGGGACATCTCGTTGACGAGTCCCGGCAAGGCGGCGCGCACGATCTGGGGCAGGACGATGTGGCGAAGGAGCTGATGGCGTCGCATGCCGAACGCGCGCGCCGCGTCGGTCTGGTCCGGGGGGAACGCGTCGAGCGCCGCCCGCCAGATCTCGCAGTTGAACGCCGCGGTGTTGAGACTCAGCGCCAGCACGCCGGCCGCCACCGGTCCGAGATCGATGCCGGCCACCGGCAGCGCGAAGAAGAGCAGCAGGATCAGCGTCACGAGCGGCGTCGCCCGCAACCCGCTGACCGCGACGGCCACGACAGGGCTCGCCAGCGGCACCTTCGCCCACCTGACGAGGGCGAGTGCAAGTCCCGCGGGCAGGCCGATGGCGATGCCGACGGCGGACAGCGCCAGGGTCAGCGATGCGCCCTGCAACAGCGCCAGCAGGTCGGCCGACGTCACCGAAGACTCAGAAGTCCGGGGTGTAGTCGGCCGGCAGGTCGAAGGCCTGACCGAACCACTTCTCCTGCAGCGTCGACATCGTGCCGTCCGCCTTCATCTCGGCGATGAACGCGTCCATGTACTCGAGCAGCTCGTCGTTCCCCTTCCTGACCGCCCAGCCCGGATAGGACGGACCCGACACCGCCTGCCCCAGCGCGAACACGTCGGGTCGGGACGATGCGAGCTCGCGCAGGTTGACCACCGTGTTGACGACGATGTCGGTGCGGCCCTGCGCGAGGTCCTGGTAGGCCTCCGGGTAGGAGGTGTACTCGGTGATCTCGCCGAGCGTCCCGCCGCTCTCGTCGAGCATCGCCTGCAGCTCCGGCAGCCGTGCCAGGAGCGCGCTGCCCGCCTGCACGCCGATCCGCTTGCCGTCGAGATCGGCGATCTCCTGGATCGAATCGTCGTCGGCCCGCTTGACGTAGTAGTGCGTGGCATCGGCGATCGGGCTCGTGAAGCCGAGGACCTCCGAGCGCTCGGCGGTGATCAGCGCCGCCGTGATCGCGATGTCGTACTTGCCGGTGGTGACCCCGGGAAGGATCCCCGTCCACGGGATGATCTCCTGCCGGATCTCGAAGTCCGCGTAGTCGCGAAGGTGCCCGATCATGTCGTTGTTGAACCCGGTGGGCTTGCCGTCCTCGACGAACTCGAACGGCTTGAAGTCGTCTTCGGTGACGACGAGCAGGTAGCCGCGCTCCTCGATCTCGGCGAGCGTCGCGGCCTGCGCTTGGGTGGTCGGCGCGAGCGCGGAGTCGCTCGGTCGCCGCGATCCGGGCCGCATCGGTTCGGTGCACGCGACCGCGTGCCGGCGCCGGAATGGTGCAGGCGTCGCCGGGATCGTCGTCGAACCGTGCACCGCCTCGTTGCGCGGAAATCGGCCGCCTCACCGCGGCGGCGAGTCTCAGGCGTCGGACGCCTCGATCACCTTGGCCGCGCGCTTGAACGGGTTCTTCTCCGGGACCTCCACGCCGAGCTCGATCTGTCCGTGCTCGAAGGCCTCGTGCATGTAGCGGAACGCCTTCACGCTCATGCGCATCAGGTGATCGCCCGCCTTGATCGGCGGATACTTCGCCGCGAGCTCCGGCGTCGCGAACCGCGCGAGCGGCTCGACCAGCGCGTGGTAGTCCAGCCCGAAGAAGAGCGGGAAGGAGTAGCGCTCGCGCCCGGTATTCACGACCCGGTGCTGCGTCGAGCGGAACGTGCCGCCGCTCCACGTCTCGAAGATGTCGCCGATGTTGACGATGAAGCAGCCCGGGATCGGCGGCGCCTCGACCCAGTAGTCCTCGGCGTTCATCACCTGCAGCCCCGGACCGCCCTGGAGCAGGATCGTGAAGCATTCGAAATCCGAGTGCGCGTCGATGCCGACGACGTCCTTGCTGGGCGGTAACCCGTTCGGCAGGTAGCGCATCATGCGCAGCTGCGATGTCGGGTGGTTGATGTGACGGCGCAGCTCGGCGGGGTCCACTTCGAGCTCGTGTGCCAGCGCGTCGAGCAGGCGCAGACCGAGCGCGAACGTCGCGTCGTAGTACGCGGCCACCGCCTCGCGCCAGCCCTCGATGTCCGGCCAGACGTTCGGGCCCGTCATGCGCCAGCGCGCGAGGTGGTCCGGGTGGTCGGCGGGCGCGTCCCACGACAGGTCGAAGGCCTCGTGGTAGTTGATCTTCGCGGGGAACTCGACCCCGTTCTCCTCGAACGGCACGTAGCCGCGGTGGTGGGTCGTGAATCCGGACCAGTAGCGCATCTTGTACTGGCGGGGACGTTCGTGGAACGCCTTGGAGGCGGCGAACAGCGCGTCGACGACCTCCTGCGGGACGCCGTGGTCGCGCACGTAGAAGAAGCCCGAGGTGCGCGCCGCGTCGCCCAGCTCGCGCGCCGTTCGCGCCTTCGCTTCGTCGTCGTCGCCCGTCAGCGACGAGACGTCGATGACCGGCAGCATCGAATCGTTCGACGGCAGCGCGCGCTGCGAGTCGGTACCGTCGACCGTCTCTTGAACAGATCTCATGGGAATGCTCCGTAAGGGTGCGTCGAAACGCACGCTCGCACCACCGCAATGCATGCCGCGAAGCGCATCGTCGTCGAGCCCCGACGGTACGATCCTCGTGGCCGGGATTGCATTGACCGATGGAACAGCCGTGTTTCCGACAATGTCACCAGTGCCCGTCCGGGTGGGTGGTAGGTTCGATCCGAAGCGACCGGACGACGTCATGAAAAAATACAACACCGGCACGTTCTTCTCGACCCCTTCCTCGATCGGCGAGGCCGACGGCACGTGCGCCGAGCGCATCTCGCTGCCCAGGCGACGGGTCCTGAAGCTCGGCGTCGGCGCGTCGATCGCGGCCGCGGGCGGCCTCCACGCGGTACCGGCGATCTCCGCCGACCGCACGCTGCGGATCGGCACCTACGGAGGCTACTTCGAGGACAGCTTCAAGCAGCACGTCTACCCCGCCTTCACCGAGGCCACCGGCATCGCGGTCGAGAGCGTCACGCAGCCGAACTCCACGGACTGGCTGGTCACGATGCAGCAGGCCATGGCGTCGGGCACCACGCCGACCGACCTGTCGCTGTTCGCGCGCGACACGATGATCAAGGCGAGCCGCATCGGCGGCCTGCTCGCACCGCTGGATATCTCGAAGGCGTCCTCGGTGGGCAGCCTCGACGAGGAGTTCGTGTTCGCCTCCGAAGGTGACACGCTCGGTGTCGGCGCGATGTCCTGGTTCGTCTCGATGGTGGTGAACCCCGACCAGGTGGAGGCTCCTGCGAGCTGGGCGGAGTTCTGGGACACCGAGCGCTTCGAGTCCTCGCTCGGCATGTCCAGGCTCTACAACAGCTACCTGCTCGACATCACGGCGGCCACGTTCTTCGACGGCGCCGCGACGATGGCCGACAAGGACGGCATCGTCGCCGTCATCGAGAAGCTCAAGGAGCTCAAGCCGAACGTGGCGCTGTGGTGGTCCGCCGAGAGCCAGATGGAGCAGGCGATGAAGAACGAGGACGTCATCGGCGGCATGTACTTCCACGACGTCGCCTCGCTCATGGCCGCCGAGGGCTTCCCGCTCGCCTCGGTGTTCCCGGAGGAGGGCAACCCGCAGGATTACGGTTCGTGGTGCCTGTCGCCGCTGAGCGAGAAGTCGGCCGAGGCGCTCGAGTTCATCGCGTTCGCGTGCGAGCCGTCCACCCAGGCCCTGATGAGCCGCAAGATCGGCACGGCGCCGCTGATGTCGCGCGAGCAGGCGGGGTTGAGCGAGGAGGAATTCGCCGCGGTGTCGGGCACGCCCGCGATCGTGCCGGCCTACGAGAGCTATCTCGACAACGAGACGTTCATCTCCGAGGTCTGGGAACAGATGCTCGCGAGCTGATCGCTCCGCGCCCGCGATCGACCGCGTAGCGACCCGTGGCGGAACTCGCTCTGCAGCGCGTCGCGAAGACGTTCGCCGACGGCACGGTCGCGCTCGACGAGATCGACCTGTCGTTCGCCGACGGCGAGCTCACGGCACTGCTCGGGCCGTCCGGCTGCGGCAAGACCACGCTGCTGCGTCTCGTCGCGGGACTGGACGCGCCCACCCGTGGCACCTTGCGCCTGGACGGCGAGGACATCACCGCGCGCCCGGCGCACGCGCGCGGCTTCGGCATGGTGTTCCAGTCGTTCGCGCTGTTCCCGCACCTGAACGTGCAGGACAACGTGGCCTACGCGCTCGCGATCGCCGGCGTCGATCGGCGGACGCGGCACGCCCGGGCGCTGGAGCTGCTCGAGCTCGTGAGGCTGGCGCCGCTGCGCGAGCGGCGCATCGGCGAGTTGTCCGGTGGGCAGAAGCAGCGCGTCGCCATCGCCCGGGCGCTGGCGCAGGAGCCCCGGCTGTTCCTGCTCGACGAGCCCATGTCGGCGCTCGACGCGCAGCTGCGCGAGCAGATGCAGGTGGAGCTGCGCCTGCTGCAGCAGCGTCTGGGCATCACGACGATCGTCGTCACCCACGATCAGCGCGAGGCCATGAGCATGGCCGACCGCATCGTGGTCATGTCGGCGGGGGCGGTGGAGCAGTCGGGCACCCCGCAGGACGTCTACCGCCGACCGCGCTCGCGCTTCGTCGCCTCGTTCATCGGCCGCACGAACCTGCTCGACGGGGTGGTCGAGAGCGGGGGCATCATGACCGGTGGCGCGCGTCTGGAGCCGACCGGCGGGGTCGCCTTCCTGGACGGCTCGCGCGTGAGCGTGGGGTGTCGTCCGGAGCGCACGGTGCTGCATCCCGCCGACGCGTCGGGCGCTCACCTGCTGGGCGCGAGGGTGTTGCTGGTGCGCGATCTCGGCCCGACACGCGAGATCTACCTGGATGCCGATGGCGCGCAGCTGGTGTGCGAGGCACCGAGCGCCGCCGACGGACCGATGTCCGGCGAGGTGCGACCGGGCGACGAGGTCCGGCTCGAGATGCCGGGCGACGCGCTGCGCGTCTATCCGTTCGAGTCGGCGGCCTGAGACCGGGACGGGGCAACCGCCATGGCCGCGACGTTTCCCGAGTCCCCCGCACGCGCCGCGCCGGTGCCGAACGCGCCGCGAAACGCCACGGCGCCGACCGCACGGTACTCCGCGCTCGGCCCGCTGTTCGGTGTGCTCGTGGCCGTGCTGTGCCTGCTGCCCTTCGCGCTCGTGCTCGCGATCAGCGTCGGCGAGAAGATCGAGGGGGCGAGCTGGCGATGGTCGTTCGACCCGTCGCACTACGTCCGCTTCTTCGTCGGGATCGACTGGCCGGCGTCGGTGTCGCTGCTGTACCCGAAGAAGCTCGTGTACTCGTTCGGCTACGCCGCGGTGGCGGCCGTCCTGGCGGTCGCGCTCGCGTTCCCGTTCGCCTGGAGCATGACTCGCCAGTGCCGGCGCGCGCAGACCGTCTGGCTGGTGGTGCTGCTGTCGGTGGTGTCGCTGTCCGAGGTGTTCGTGGTCATGGGCTGGGACGTGCTGCTGTCCAACCGTTCGGGGCTGCCGATGGTGGCGCGCGAGATCGGGTTGACGGGCTGGCTGAAGGATGCGGGCTGGTTCCCGGCGTTGCGCGACCTGGGGCTCGCGAACCCGAGGGACCTGAAGTTCAAGACATCGAGCTTCGCGGTGATCCTGACGATGACCTACCTCGTCTGGCCGTACGCGGTCATCCTTCTGTTCCCCGCGCTGAGCCGCATCGATGATTCCCTGCTGGACGCCGCGCGCACGATGGGTGCGCGTCCGCGCACCGTGCTGGTCACCGTCGTGATCCCCGCCGTCCGGCTGCCGCTCGTCGGCGCCACGCTGCTGCTGTTCGTCTTCCTGCTGGGCGTCTACGTCACCGTGTCGGTGTTCGCGGCCCCCGCCACGCAGACGCTCACGATCTCGATCTACCAGTCCGTTCGCGGCGCCACGCTGGACGCGCCCTTCGGCGCGGCGCAGGCGGTAGTGCTGCTCATCGCGGCGGCGGCCTGTCTGGGCGCGAGCCGCCGACTCGCGTCGCGCTCGCGGCGAGATGGAGGGTCGCTCGCATGAGGGGCGGAGCGAGCCTCGCCGCGCGCCTCTACATGACGGTGTGCCTCGTCGTCCTGCTGTTGCCGGTCGTCGTCGTCGCGGGCTCGGCCCTGAACGGCGGCCGGACGATGTTCTTCCCGCCGAAGGAGCCGACGCTCGCCCGGTTCGTCGACTTCTTCGTCACCGAGGAGGTCTGGCTCGCGAGCCTGCGCACCTCGGTCGTCGTCGCGATCTCGAGCGCCGCGCTCGCGACGCTCCTGGCCTGGCCGATCGCCTACCGGCTGTGGCGCAACGGCGGCCGCGGCGCACGCCTCGTCGCCGGCGCCGCGGCGCTGCCGTTCGTGCTGCCGCCGATCGTGTTCGGCGTCGGGCTCGGCTTCCTGTGGGGCTTCGCGGGCGTGCTGGGCCAGCTCTGGGCCGGCATCGTCAGCCACGCGCTGCTGCACCTCGCGCTGCCGCTCGTGACCATCTCGATCGGGCTCGGCTCGATCGACCGGAACCATCTCGACGCCGCCGCGACGATGGGCGCGACGGAGAGCGTGACGTTCCGCACCGTGGTGCTGCCCCAGACTCTCGCCTGGTCGCTGTCGGGCTTCCTGTTCGCGATGGTGCTGAGCTTCAACGAGTTCATCGTGATGTTCTTCGTCTCGTCGTCGAGCTTCTCGACCGTGACGCTGCAGATCTTCAACTCCCTCAGGAACGGCTTCACGCCGACCATGGCGGTCGGCGCGATCACCTTCATGCTCGCCTCGGTCGCGATCTACGGCCTCGTCGGCCGATTCGGCGACCTGCCGCGGCTGCTCGGCGCGGACCCCGCGCGCGATCCGGGGCTGATGCCCGCCTACCGAAAGACCTGCATGCCATGCCCGAACAACCCCTGCTCGTCGGCCGCCCGGTGCTGCTGGTCATCGACATCCAGAAGGGTGCGTTCATGGACGGCCGGGACGGCGGCATACCGCACATGCCGGACTACCGCGGCCGCATGTACCGCGCCCGCGCGCTGATCGACGCGGCGCGGGCGCAGGACGTGCCCGTCGTGTTCTTCCAGGAGGCGCATCGGCCGGATCTCGTGGATTTCGGGCGGGAGCTCGACGGCAGCGAGTCGGTGCACTGCGTGGAGGGCGATCCCGGCACCGAGATCGCCGTCGAGGAGACCGGATTCACCGACGCCGACTACTTCATCCGCAAGCGCCGCTACTCCGGCTTCTTCGGCACCGATCTGGAGATCCTGCTGAAGGGGCTGAAGGCCGAGACGCTGATCCTGGTCGGCGGGCTGACGGACGTCTGCGTGCACTACACCTTCGTGGACGCGCACCAGCACGACTACCGCTGCCGGGTGGCCGAAGACGCCGTCGGCGGCAGCTCGGACGCGGCGCACGCCGCCGCGCTCGACGCGATGGAGTACCTGCAGACCGGCGCGGTACGCGGGACCGACGAGCTGGTCGGCGCGCTGACGGCGCACCGGGTGCTGGCGGCCTGACGGCGGTCGGGCGCGTGAGCGGCTCGACGGGCCGGCCCGTCGATGGGCTCGACGCCGTGCAGGGCGTGTGGCGACGCCGGTGGCTGCGCACGCCGGCGGGGCGGGACGAGACCACGGACGTCAGGTGGATGCAGGCGGGCGATCTGCATGTGGACGTGCGCGTTCCGGCGGAGCTTGCCGTCGACGAGCCGCCGTACGACCCCGCGAATCCGGACGCGGACCGGCTGCGCCTGCTCGCCGCCTGCGAGGGGTTCGCGGGCACGACCGCGGTGCACGCGGGGGTCTGCACCTGGACGCGGCGGATCAACTATCGCGGACCCGCGCACGGCGTCGATGCCGGAACGCTGCGCCTGGGGCCGCACGGTCTGCTCGAGACCGGCATCCACGACGACTACGAGGAGCTCTGGACGCACGAGAGCGCCGAGGCGGCGTCCGGCGCGTGCCTGCGCGGCCCCGGCGGCCAGTGGCTCGTGGTGCTGTGGACGGACGAACGGTTCGCGCTCGGTCGCGGCAGGCCCGCCGACATGGCGCTCGAGAGTCCGCTCGGCGAGCGGGTGAAACGCGCCGTCGCGGACCGCGACGTCGCGGCGCTCGGCGCGGCCTTCGACCAGGAGTTCTGCACGGGGCGGGTGCGCGACGGGGCGGGCATCGTCGAGCGCTCGACGCTGCCCGGGCGCGGCGGCGCCGTCGCGGTCGACGTCGCGCGGCTGGCGGCGGGCGCCGCCGATCTGACGCTGGCCATCGCGGACGTGTTCGGCGCCACGTCGTCGGTGGTCTTCGAACGCGGGTGAGCGCGAAATGACGAGCATGGACACGTCCAGAGCGTCTCCCGCAAGCCTGCCCGTGGCGCGGCGCTGGTTCGAGGCCACCCGGCTCGCGCCCGGGCTGACGGTCCTCGAGGTGCTGCACCTGCCCGGTCACTCCCCGGGCGGCATCGGCCTGTTCGATCCGGCCACGGGCACGCTGTTCGCCGGCGACGCGATCTACGACGGCCCGCTGATCTTCGAGGGGCCCGGCACGAGCGTGCCCGACTACGTGCGGACCTTCGACAAGCTCGTGCACCTGGACGTGCGGCGGGTGCACGGCGGCCACGATCCGAGCTTCGGTCCGGCCCGGATGCACGAGATCATCGAACGCCACCTGCGGGCCTGGGAAGACGACGCGCGGAGCGGCCCTTGAGTCGTTCGCATCCAGGGTCACCGGCGCGGCAGAAGGTGCCGCCAAGTGTCGGCAAGGGCGGAAACGCGCATGCACCATGCGGGTGCAAGTGCATCGCCCGGCGCACCGGAGCGGGGCGTCACTGCGGGCCCTCGGCGTGCGTCGAATCGGCAAGTGACTGACTTCGTTGGCATTTGTCTCGTGGCACCCGACTTGCGCCATCGGCACCTCCACCCACCACCTCGGACGCGGACGGCAGCTCGACCACTTCCAATGGAGCGCTAGGGTTCCGGTCGCCCGGAGCGTCGAATCGGTCGACGCTCCGGACGACGACTGGTCCGAGAGCACTCGACCTTCCCGGCGGGAGGGTTACACGGCGGGACAAAAGCCCGGGAGATCAGTCGGCGCACGCAGCGCCGGCGCTGCCTCGTGCCGTGCTCCGGACTCCGCCAAGGAAGCCTCTCGTGCTCATGAAACGCATCGCGCTCGCACTGCTCCTCGCCGTCGCCGCCCCGGCCTCGCACGCCGCCGATCCGTTCCGGGTCTGCTGGTCGATCTACGTCGGCTGGATGCCCTGGGCCTACGGTGCCGAGCAGGGCATCGTCGACAAGTGGGCCGAGAAGTACGGCATCGAGATCGAGGTCGTGCAGATCAACGACTACATCGAGTCGATCAACCAGTACACCGCCGGCGAGTTCGACGCCTGCACCATGACCAACATGGACGCGCTGACCATTCCCGCCGCGGGCGGCGTGGACAGCACCGCGCTGATCGCCGGAGACTTCTCCGACGGCAACGACGGCATCGTGCTGAAGGGCGCCGACGCGCTCGAGGCGATCGAGGGCCGCACCGTCAACCTCGTCGAGCTCAGCGTGTCGCACTACCTGCTGGCGCGCGGCCTCGACTCGATCGGGCTGTCCGAGGCCGATGTCTCGGTCGTGAACACCTCGGACGCGGACATGGTCGCCGTCTACGGCACCGACGACGTGGACGCGGTGGTGACCTGGAACCCGTTGCTGAGCGAGGTCGCCGCGATGCCCGACAGCAGCACGGTCTACGATTCGTCGAGCATCCCCGGCGAGATCATCGACCTGCTCGTGGTCAACACCGAGACGCTGGCCGCGAACCCGGATCTGGGGCGCGCGTTGACGGGCGCCTGGTACGAGATCATGGACGCGATGCAAGGCGACGAGGCCGACGAGGTCAAGACCTTCCTGGGCGAAGCCTCGGGGACCGATCTCGCGGGCTACGAGGCGCAGCTCGACAGCACGCGCATGTTCTACGATCCCGCCGAGGCCCTCGAGCTCGTCGAGAGCGAGTCGCTCGTGGACACGATGCGCTACGTGGCCGAGTTCTCGTACGAGCACGGGCTGCTCGGCGAGGGCGCGCCGGACGCCGGGTTCATCGGCGTCGAGACGCCCGCCGGGATCTACGGGGACGCCGGCAACGTGCGGCTGCGCTTCGACCCGAGCTACATGCGCATGGCGGCCGACGGCGCACTGTAGACGCGCCGCGGATCGCCCCGCCGTGCGCTTCATCAACCGGCGTCCGGGGCGCGCGTGGGGCGTGGCGCTGGCCGCGCTGCCGTTCGTGCTGCTGGTGGCGCTCTACCTGCAGGCCTCGTCCGCCCGGCTCGCGGTCAACCCCGACGACAAGCTGCTGCCGTCGCCCGCGACGATGGCGGAGTCCATGCACCGGATGGCCTTCGAGCCGAGCCGGCGCGGCGGCGAGTACCTGTTGTGGGTAGACACGGCGGGCAGCCTGCGCAGGCTCGCGCTCGGGGTCGGCATCGCGACGCTCCTGGGGCTCGGGGTGGGCCTGCTGACGGGCGGCCTGCCGACGGTGTCGGCGGGGCTTTCGCCGCTGCTGACCGCGTTGTCGCTCGTGCCCACGCTTGCATTGCTGCCGGTGCTGTTCATCGTGTTCGGGCTCGGCGAGGTGTCGAAGGTGGCGCTGATCGTGATCGGCACCGCGCCGTTCATCGCGCGCGAGGTGCAGCAGCGCACTCGCGAGATCCCGAGCGAACAGATCGTCAAGGCGCAGACGCTCGGCGCAGGGACGCTGCCGATCCTCGCGCGCGTGCTGTTGCCGCAGATCCTGCCGAAGCTGATCGACGCGGTGCGGCTCTCGCTCGGAGCGGCCTGGCTGTTCCTGATCGCCGCCGAGGCGATCGCCTCGACCGACGGGCTCGGCTACCGGGTGTTCCTGGTGCGGCGCTACCTGGCGATGGACGTCATCCTGCCCTACGTCGCCTGGATCACGCTGCTCGCGTTCGCGTTCGACGCGGGGCTGCGGTGGCTGAACCGGCGCTGGTTCCCGTGGGCCGCGCACGGATGATCGACGTCGAGAACGTGTGGATGGGGTTCGGCGAGCGGCAGGTGCTCGAGCGGCTGAACGCCCGCGTGGCCGAGGGCGAGCTCGTCACGCTCGTGGGCGCGTCGGGCTGCGGCAAGAGCACCTTCCTCGGGTTGCTGCTGGGCACCGTGCGGCCCACGCGCGGGCGGATCCTCGTCGACGGCCGACCGGTACCGGGCGAACCCGGGCCGGATCGCGGGGTGGTGTTCCAGGCGTACTCGGTGTTCCCGCACCTGACCGTGCTGCAGAACGTCAGCGCCGCGCGCGAGTTCCGCACCGGCGGGCCGACCGGGCACCTGTTCGGGGCGGCCGCGCGCGCGGCGCGCGGCGCGGCGCGCGAGCTGCTCGAGCGCGTCGGCCTGGGCGGCTCGCTCGATCGCTATCCGCACGAGCTCTCCGGCGGCATGCGCCAGCGCCTGGCGATCGCGCAGGCGGTGCTGAACGAGCCCCGCATCCTGCTGCTCGACGAGCCGTTCGGCGCGCTCGACCCCGGCATCCGCGCCGACATGCACGAGCTGCTGCTCGACCTGTGGCGGGACCGCGGGCTGACGGTGTTCATGGTGACGCACGACCTGAGCGAGGCGTTCCGCCTGGGCACCCGGCTGTGGGTGTTCGACCGTGTGCGCCACGACCCGCAGGCCCCCGAGGCGTACGGGGCCACCATCACCTACGACCTGCCGATCGGAGCCACCCGATGACGAACGACACCCCCGATCCGATCGCCGCGATCGATTACACGACGACCTTGCCGGGCGGTGCCCACTGGTCGCTGACGATGCGCCGCGGCACCATCCTGCGGCTGCGCGACCTCGAGGGCGGTGCCAACGTCGGGATGCTGTTGCACAACCCCGAGTGCCTGCTGGAGCGCTACAACGCGCCCGACACCCTGAAGGCGCAACACACCTTCAGGATCACGCGCGGGCACTGCCTGTACTCGGACATGGGACGCATCTTCGCCTCGGTCGTCGGCGACACGGCAGGCTGGCACGACACCGTCTGCGGCAACGCGAGAAGCGCGGAGACGAACGCCGCCTTCGGCCCGCGGGATTACCAGACGGACCGGAACGCCTGGCGTCAGAACGGCCACGACGCCTTCCTGGTGGAACTGGCCAAGTACGGGCTCGGCGTGGCGGACCTCGCGGCGAACCTGAACTGGTTCAGCCGCGTGACGAGCGGCGCGGACGGGGCGTTGTCGCTCGCGGCGCCCGCGCCCGGGGGAGGCGCCGAGGTCGTGCTGCGCTTCGAGATGGACACCCTCGTGACCCTGCACACCTGCCCGCACCCGCTGCACCCGCCGGGCGACTACCCGGACGGATCCGTCGAGGTCGCGATCGGACGGGCGGTGCCCGTCGCGAGCGACGATGCGTGCCTGAACCTGTGCGACGAGAACCGTCGCGGCTTCGCCAACAACGCGCTGTACCTGCTGGGCGGCGATGCGCCGCCGCGCTTCGCCCTCGACGCGCTGCCCGTAGGGGGCGCCGGCGCCTCCGCCGCCGCACCGACCGCTGCGCCCGCGGCCGCACCGAGCGGAGCGTCGGCATGATCACCGGCAGCAACCGCGTGCCCGAGGAGGCTCGGCGCCGCGACGTCGTGCGCGCCGGCGACGGCTTCGTCGCGCGCGTCGATGCGGGCGAGGTGCTGCGCATCGTCGACCTGCACGGCAACCAGGCGGCCGACACGCTGTTCTACCGCGCGGACGATCCGGAGGAGCGCTACAGCGCGGTCGACACGATCCGTGCGCAGCGGAACGTCTACCTGACGACGGGCTCGACGCTCATGAGCACCGCCGGCAACCCGATGCTGCGCATCGTCGCCGATACCTGCGGGCGCCACGACACGCTCGGCGGCGCCTGCTCCACCGAGAGCAACACGGTGCGCTACGCGCTCGACAAGCGTTGCATGCACGCCTGCCGGGACAGCTGGATGCTCGCGATCGCCGAGCACCCCGAGCTCGGACTCTCCAAGCGCGACATCACCCACAACATCAACTTCTTCATGAACGTGCCCGTCACCGAGGCCGGCGGGCTCACCTTCGAGGACGGCATCTCGGCGCCCGGCAAGTACGTCGAGCTCGAGGCGCTGCAGGACGTCATCGTGCTGATCTCCAACTGCCCGCAGTTGAACAATCCCTGCAACGGCTACGACCCGACGCCGATCGAGGTCCTGGTGTGGGCATGAGCTCGCCGCCCCTTTTCCGACGCGTGCTGATCGCCAACCGCGGCGCGATCGCCGTGCGCATCGTCCGCACGCTCGACCGGCTCGGGATCGAGTCGGTCGCGGTGCACGCGAGCGCCGACCGGGACAGCCTGCACGTGCGCGCGGCCACGGAGGCGGTCGACCTGGGGCAGGGCGCCGCGGCCGACACCTACCTCGACGCGGACCGGCTGCTGGACATCGCCGCCGACACCGGTTGCGATGCAGTGCACCCGGGCTACGGCTTCCTGAGCGAGAACGTCGAGTTCGTGCGCGCCTGCGAGGCCGCCGGCATCGCCTTCATCGGCCCGACGGCCGAGCAGATCGGCGCGTTCGGGCTCAAGCACGAGGCGCGGCGCCTGGCGACGCGCGCCGGCGTGCCGCTGCTGCCCGGCAGCGAGCTGGTGAGCGACGCCGACACGGCCCGCGCCGAGGCCGCGCGCATCGGCTACCCGATCATGCTCAAGAGCACGGCCGGGGGCGGCGGCATCGGCATGCAGGTGTGCCGCGACGAGGGCGAGCTCGCGGACGCGCTCGAGCGCGTGCGGCGGCTCGGCACCGCCCACTTCGGCGACGGCCGCGCGTTCCTGGAGCGCTACGTCGATGCCGCGCGCCACGTCGAGGTGCAGGTCGTGGGCGACGGCCGCGGCCGGGTGCTCGCGATCGGTACGCGCGACTGCTCGGCGCAGCGGCGCCATCAGAAGGTGCTCGAGGAATGCCCGGCGCCGAACCTGTCGATCGCCACGCGGCGCTCGCTCGAGCGCACCGCGGAGGAGCTGCTCGCACAGGTCGACTACCGGAACGTCGGCACGGTGGAGTTCATCGTCGACGCCGCGGACGAGTCGTTCTACTTCCTCGAGGTCAACACCCGGCTGCAGGTCGAGCACGGCGTCACCGAGGCGGTGTACGGCCTCGATCTCGTCGAGTGGATGCTGCGCGTGGCGGCCGGCGTGCCGCCCGATCTGGAAGCCGAGCGAACCTCGCTGACCCCACGCGGCCACGCGATCCAGGTACGCCTCTACGCCGAGGACCCCGGCCGGGACTTTCGCCCCAGTCCCGGCCGGCTCGTCGAGGTCGGCTTCCCGCAGACCGAGGAGGGCCTGCGCGTGGACACCTGGGTGGAGTCCGGCACCGAGGTGCCCGCGAGCTTCGATCCGCTGCTGGCCAAGCTCGTCTGCCACGGCGACACGCGCGACGTCGCGCTCGCGCGGCTGCGGCGCGCGCTGGGCGGCACGCGCCTGTACGGCACCGAGACCAACCTGGAGTGGCTCGCGGGGCTCGTCGACGACCCCGTGGTCGCGGCGGGTACCGTCACCACCGGCCACCTCGCGGGTTTCACCGCGCCGACGCGCCGCATCGACGTGTCGCGGGCGGGCACGCAGACGACGCTGCAGTCCTGGCCCGGACGTACCGGACACTGGCACGTGGGCGTGCCCCCCTCGGGGCCGTTCGACTCCCTGTCCCACCGGTTGCTGAACCGGCTGCTCGGCAACGCGGCCGAGGCCGTGGCGCTGGAGGCCACGCTGGAGGGGCCGACGCTGACGTTCTCGGTCGCGACTCGCATCGCGATCGGCGGCGCCGGTTGCGCGGCCACGCTCGACGGGGCGCCGGTGGTGCCCTGGACCGTCGTCGACGTCCGCGCGGGCCAGACGCTGGAGATGGGTCGGATGGACGCGAGCGGCGCGCGAGCCTACCTCGCGGTGGCCGGCGGCTTCGACTGCCCGTCGTACCTCGGCTCGGCGGCAACGTTCACGCTCGGCGGCTTCGGCGGCCACGGGGGCAGGGCGCTGCGCACCGGCGACGTGCTGCGCGCGGTGGACGTGCCGATCGTCGCCGGCGCCGATGTCGACGCCACCGGCGGAGCCGCCGCCGTGCCCGAGGCGCTGCGCCCGGCGCTGCCGCCCGCCGACGGCGAGCCCTGGACGCTGCGCGTGATCTACGGCCCGCACGGCGCGCCCGACTTCTTCACCGAAGCGGATATCGAGCGCTTCTTCGCATCAGAATGGCGGGTGCACTACCAGTCGAGCCGGACCGGCGTGCGGCTGATCGGACCGAAGCCCGACTGGGCGCGGCCCGACGGTGGCGAGGCCGGGCTGCACCCATCGAACATCCACGACAACGCCTACGCGTTCGGCACGGTGGACTTCACCGGCGACATGCCGGTCATCCTCGGACCCGACGGCCCCTCGCTCGGCGGCTTCGTGTGCCCGGCCACCGTGATCACGGCGGACCTGTGGATGCTCGGCCAGCTGCGCGACGGCCACCGGCTGCGCTTCGCGGCGGTGAGCCACGCGGACGCGGTCGCGCTCGAACGCGACCGGGAGCGCGCGATCGACGCGCTGCACCCGGTGACGACGCACTGGACGCCGATCGCGCCCGACTCGCCGATCGTCGCCAGCCTGGACGCCGCGCGCTGTGGCGAGGACGTCGTCTACCGCGCCGCCGGCGATCATTTCCTGCTCGTCGAGTACGGGCCGCAGGAGATCAGCCTGCGGCGCCGTTTCCGCGTGCACGCACTGGCGCGGCGGCTCGAAGAGGCGAGCATTCCCGGCGTGCGCGAGCTGACCCCAGGCATCCGTTCGCTGCAGGTCCACTACGACGGCCAGAGACTGGATCGCGCGGAGCTGCTCGAGCGGCTGACGCGCATCGAGGACGAGCTCGCGCACGCCCTCGAGACCTTGCGCGTGCCGTCGCGCATCGTGCACCTGCCGCTGTCCTGGGACGACGTCGCGTGCCGCGAGGCGATCGACAAGTACGTGCGCAACGTCCGTCCCGGCGCACCGTGGTGCCCGAGCAACCTCGACTTCATCCGCCGCATCAACGGCCTGGATTCGATCGACGAGGTCAAGCGGATCGTGTTCGACGCCTCGTACCTCGTCATGGGCCTCGGAGACGTGTATCTGGGCGCACCGGTGGCCACGCCGGTCGATCCGCGCCACCGCCTGGTCACGACGAAATACAACCCTGCGCGCACCTGGACCGCCGAGAACTCGGTCGGCATCGGCGGCTCGTACCTGTGCGTGTACGGCATGGAGGGGCCGGGCGGCTACCAGTTCGTCGGCCGCACCCTGCAGGTGTGGAACCGCACGCGGGCGACGAGCGACTTCGAACGGCCCTGGCTGCTGCGCCCCTTCGATCAGATCCGCTTCCACGAGGTGACGCACGAGGAGCTCGAGCGCTTGCGCGCCGACTTCCCGCTCGGCCGGCACGCGCTCGACGTCGAGCACACCACCTTCGACCTGGCCGAGCACGAACGCCTGCTGGCCGACGAGACCGAGTCGATCGACGCCTTCCGGCGGCGCCGCGAGGCCGCCTTCGCCGCCGAGCTCGCCGACTGGCACGCCGCCGGACAGTTCGACTTCGTGTCCGGGACGGACGCCGCCGCGGACGCCCCCGCGGACACATCGACCGCCGCGACCGACTCGCCGGACGGGGCCACGGTGGTGGAGAGTCCCGTCACCGGCAACCTGTGGCGCGTCGACGTCGAACCCGGCGAGCTCGTCGATGCCGGACATCCCCTCGTGATCCTGGAGTCCATGAAGATGGAGATCGCCCTGCACGCACCCGTCGCCGGACGCGTCGCGCACCTGCTCGTCGCCGAAGGCGTGCACGTCGTCGCCGGCACGCCCATCGTGGTGATCGAGCCGGCGGACGGCGGCGCCGGAGGACGCTCGTGAGCGCCGGCGCGGACCGCGCACCGGACCTGGGCATCGCGTACCTGCGCGCGGCCTATCGGGACGGCGCGCTCACGCCCGAGGCGGTCTGCCAGGACATCCGCGCGCGGGCGGCTGGGTTCGCGGAGCACAACGTCTGGATCCGGCTGCTCGACGAGGACGAGCAGAGGCCCTGGCTGGAGGCGCTCGGCGCGAAGGATCCGGCCACCCACCCGCTGTGGGGCATCCCGTTCGCGCTGAAGGACAACATCGATCTCGCGGGCATACCCACCACGGCCGGGTGCGCGGCGTTCGCGTACACCCCCGAGCGCCACGCCACGGCCGTCGCGCGGCTCGTCGACGCCGGGGCCGTGCCGGTCGGCAAGACGAACCTGGACCAGTTCGCCACCGGGCTCAACGGCACGCGCTCGCCGTTCGGGGCCTGCGCCAACAGCCACGACGCGCGCTACGTCAGCGGCGGCTCGAGCGCGGGCTCCGCGGTGGCGGTGGCGCTGGGGCTCGCGAGCTTCAGTCTGGGGACCGACACGGCGGGCTCGGGGCGCGTGCCGGCCGGCTTCAACGACCTCGTGGGACTCAAGCCCTCGCGCGGCCTGGTGCCCACCACGGGCGTGGTGCCCGCGTGCCGGAGCCTCGACTGCGTGAGCGTGTTCGCCGGCGACTGCGACGGCGCGAACGCGGTGCTGACCGTCATGGAGGGGCGCGACGCGGCCGACGGCTACACGCGCCGGAACCCCGGCTATAACGCCGCGTCGCGCTACGGGCGCCGGGCGGGGCCGCTGCGGTTCGCGGTGCCGGACGAGGCGGGACTGGAGTTCTTCGGCGACGACGGCTACCGCTCGGCCTGGCGCGACGCGCTGGACCGCCTGGAGGCCGACGGCGCCGAGCTCGTGCCGATCGACTTCGCCCCCTTCGACGAGATCGCGCGGCTGCTCTACGAGGGCCCCTGGGTGGCCGAGCGGCACGTCGCCACCGAGCCGCTCATCGAGGACGACCCCGGGGCGATCTTCCCGGTGGTGCGCGACATCATCCTGACCGGCGCGACGCCGCTGGCGCGCGACTACTTCCGCGCCGAGTATCGACTGAAGGACCTCGCGCCGGGCTGCCTCGGCGTCCTGGACGGTGTCGATGCCCTGCTGACGCCGACCGCCGGCCGGCTCTTCACGATCGAAGAGATGCTCGCCGAGCCCGTGCGGCGGAACACCGAGCTCGGGCGCTACACGAACTTCGTGAACCTGCTGGACCTCGCGGCCGTTGCCGTGCCGGCCGGCTTCGCGGGGTCCGGGCTGCCGTTCGGCGTCACGCTCGTGGCCGACCACTTCGCCGACCGCGCGCTGCTGTCGATCGCCCGCCGGCTCGAGGATGTGTTCCGGTCGGCCCTCGCACCCCGCCGGCGCCGGGAGAGTCCGAATGCCTCGGTAGCGACGGTCACAGGCGATTCCCGGCGCATCGAGCTGCTGGTGTGCGGCGCGCATCTGTCCGGCATGGCGCTCGAACACCAGTTGCTCGACCGTGGAGGGCGTCTGGTCGAGGCGGTCCGGACGGCGCCGGCGTACCGGCTCTACGCCCTCGCGGGCGCCGGCCCCGCGCGACCGGGACTGCGGCACGTGGGTGACGGCGGAACCTCCATCGAGGCCGAGGTATGGTCGCTGCCGATCGCCGAGCTCGGCGACTTCATGGCCGACATCCCGGCACCGCTCGGCATCGGACGCGTGACGCTCGCCTCGGGACGCGAGGTGGCGGGCTTCGTGTGCGAGGAGCGCGGCTTCGAAGGTGCCGATGACATCTCGAGCTTCGGCGGCTGGCGGGCGTGGTGCTCGCGCGAGGGCGCGGCGGGCTGAGTCCGCCGCGGCGGACTCACGCCCCGGTGCGTGGCTCCGGCACGCCGCCGCCGTCGTCGCGGTCGGTCAGGATCTTCAGGAAGCGCGAGCCGAACGCGCGCCGGTAGAGCACGAGCGAGACCCATAGGGTCGCGGCGATGAACAGCCACGGGCTCAGCAGCCACGCCATCGCGGACAGCGCGTGGAAGTAGGCGTGGATGCCCGCGGTGAAATGGTACGCGGCCACCGCGTGCAGCTTGCCGAGCTTCGTGGACCACGCCTCGAGCTCGGCCACGTCCGGCCGCTCCGCACGCGCGCCGCGATCGGGCCCGGCCCCGATCAGGATGATCAGGTAGTTGAACAGCCGGTAGCTCCAAGCGAACTTGAAGAACGCGTAGGTGACGATGCCGACGACGAGCAGTACCTTGAGCTCCCACTCCAGCGCGGTGTCCGTGCTGGTGAGCGGCAGGTCGCCGAGCACGAGTACCGCCTGCTCGGCGGCGCCGAGCCCGGCGAGCAACGCCCCGATGACGAGTATCGAGGTCGAGGCGAAGAACAGCACGCCCTGCTGCAGGCTGTTCTGGATCAGGGCGTCGACCATCTTCGACTCGCGCCGCACCGTGTTCTCCATCCAGCGGAATCGGTAGGCGTGCATCGCGTGCGACAGGGTGTGCCGGCGCAGCGGCAGCCGGCTCACGACGAGCGCGTGCACGATCCACGCGACGAGGAAGAGCGCGACGGCGACGAGGTCGATGGGCGCGAAGCCCGACTGCGTTGGCATGAACGACGTGCAAGGGCGGAGGTGGGGGCATGCACCTTACCGGCCCGGTCGCCGTGCGCCGGTCAAGTCGAACTAAGCCGTCACCCGAGAATATCTCGGTTGTGCCCGTTACGAGGCGATCGCTAGGTTCGACGCGTACCCGACGAGGCGCGCGGCCGGCCCGTCGGACGGTACGACTGGACCACGACCAGATCCGCCCGAGGTGCACCTGATGAGCGTACCGGCAACCTACCCCATGCACCTGGTCGAACGCACCCGTCTCGCCGACGGCGCGACGCTGATCCTGCGACCGATCCGCCCCGACGACGCCGAGCGCGTGGATCGCTTCGTTCGCGAGCTCTCGCCCGAGTCCAGACGCTTTCGCTTCATGCATTCGCTGGAGTCGCTCACGCCGCAGATGCTCGCGGATCTCACGCGGATCGACTACTCCCGCGACATGGGACTCGTGGCGTTGCTGGACGACGGCCGTGAGCCGAGGCCGGTCGGCGAGGCGTGCTACTTCGGCAACGCGGACGGTGCGAGCGCCGAGTTCGCGATCGCGGTCGGCGACGCGGTTCGCGGGCACGGCATCGGCTCGCGCCTCATGCGCACGTTGATGCGGGCGGCGCGCGGACATCGGCTGCTGCGTCTCGAGGGCGAGGTGCTCGCCGACAATCCCGCGATGTTGCGGCTGATGAAGGCGCTCGGTTTCGAGATGAGGCGCTGTTCGGAGGACCGTCATCTCGTCCGGGTCAAGCTGGAGCTGGGGCCGGCGGACGATGTCGATGACTCTCGGCGGCCCCGCGCGCCACGACGCGCCCGACGAGCGGCTTGATTCGGCGACTCGTCCTTCGATCGTGTCCCTCAGCCGCGCGCGTACTTGATGAACGGCGTCAACGTGCCGACCCGATCGTAGAGCCTGCGCCCGGCGACGTTGAAGTCCTGCGTCAGCCAGTACACCGACGGCGCGCCGGCGGCGTCCGCATCGGCGTACACCGCCTCGATCAGCCGGCGACCAAGGCCGGTGCCGCGCACGCCCGGCTCGACGTACAGGTCCTGCAGGTAGCACACGTCCTCGAGCTTCCAGCCGTGGCGGTGGTAGAGGAAGTGCACGAGCCCGGACGGGACGCCGTCCACGAGCGCCAGCAAGCCGCGGAACTCGCCTTCCGCCCCGGCGTTGCCCTCGAGCATGCGCGCGAAGCTCGACTCGTAGACTTCCTCGGGCAGCTCCGTCTCGTAGTAGTCCAGGTAGCCCTTCCAGAGCATTGCCCAGCGGATGCGGTCGGTCTCGACGAGCGGGCGGATCTCGATGGACGGAGTGTCGGCCATGGGCTTCCTCGCAAGGGCGTGCGGAACGATTCGTCCGCGCAAGCTTGACTCATCCCGGGAGCGGCAACCGATCACCGAGGAGGCCCGGCAACGTCCCGGCACCGACGATCGTCGCCTCGTCGCTCGACGCCCACCTCTCGACGGTGCGTGTGCCTTGACATGCGTCAATACGGGATCGGGCTGACTCGGAACATCGCCGAGATCGAGCGCGGCAGCTCGCCCACCAACCCGAGCCTGGATTTCGACGACGACGGCCAGCTGGACGATATCGATCGGGACGACGACAACGACGGCGTGAAGGACTACCGCGAGGGCTCGCAGATCATCGTGCCCTACGTGGACGACGCCAGCATCGACATCGACGGCATCTGGGACAGCTACTACGACTACGACACCTCGATCTACCACGACGAGTGGGGCAAGGCCGCGGATACCGACTCCTACGGGAACTACCTGTCCCTGGAGAACCTGCTGATCGACAACACAGGGCGGTGCACCGACGCCAACTACTACTGCAACCGCAACTACATGCACTTCCAGCTGATGCACGATGGCCAGTACCTCTACATCAAGATCGCGGTCGAAGGCGAGCAGCTCGAGAACTGGTTCAACGACTCGGCGGACCCGTGGGAGGACGACTCGGTCGATCTGTACTTCGACATCGGCTACGACCGGCTGGACAGCTACGGCGACGACGACTACGAACGGATCTTCCGCTTCCGCGACTCCGGTACCGATGCCGTGGAGGACGGCTTCTACTCCGCCGCCGGCCTGGAAACGGAGTACGTCACCAGCTACCGGCACGAGAACGCGAGTACCGACGTGTACCAGCAGCTCTACGAGATCCGCGTCACGCTCGACTCGATCGGCCTCGTCCCGGGCGAGACCTTCGGGTTCGAGATCGCCGTCAACGACGACGATGATGGAGGCGAGCGCGACTACAAGTGGGGCTGGTGGGCATTGCCGGGCTTCGACGACGCCTGGCGACAGCCCAGCGTCTTCGGCCAGGCGAAGCTGCAGCCGGTGGACTGAACCGTCGGCAACCGGCCCATGTCCACCCGAGTGCTCGGGGGCTTCCTTGACAACGAGGACGACGCGTCGTCAGGATGGTGCAACGCATCGCGGAGGCCTTTACGCACCTTGATCATGGGGATCACTCGCGCAGGCGGGGCGGCATGAAGCGCTCCGAGATCAACCGGATCATGTCCGACGCCGACGAGCTCATCCGCCGTCACGGCTTCGTGCTCCCGCCCTTCGCTCGCTGGACGCCGGACACGTTCGAAGCCCGCGCGGACGAGGCCCGGCACGTCATCGACGCCCGCTGCGGCTGGGACATCACCGATTACGGCGCCGGCCGGTTCGACCAGATGGGGCTGTTCCTGTTCACCCTGAGGAACGGCCGGCTCGCCGATCTCACGGCCGGTCGCGGCATGTGCTACGCCGAGAAGCTCCTGATCTCCCGCGACGCGCAGCTCTCGCCGATGCACACCCACGTCATCAAGGCCGAGGACATCATCAACCGGGGCGGCGCGACGCTCGTGGTCGAGCTGTTCGGCTCCGACGACGAAGGCCGTTTCGACCCCAACCGGGGCGGCAGCGTGGCCTGCGACGGCATTCGTCGCGACTTCGCACCGGGCGAGCGGCTCCGGCTCGCGCCCGGCGAGAGCGTGACGCTCATGCCGGGCGACTGGCACGCGTTCTGGGGGGAGGGCGGCGACGTGCTGATCGGCGAGGTCTCCACGGTCAACGACGACGAGACCGACAACGTCTTCCGCGAGCCCATCGGCAGGTTCGCCACGATCGAGGAGGACGAGCCGCCGCTGCATCTGCTCGTGAGCGACTACCCGTCGAGGCTGCCACCGCGAGGGTGACGAGCGTGCGCGTGGACGGCACCCTGCGCGCGCTGCACGCGGCCGGCATCGAGGCGCTCGGCGTTCGCTTCCACCGGGCGCGACGCACCGACGCCGGTGATCAGCCGCGCGCCGCGCTTGTAGGTCAGGTACTCCCACAGCCACTTGATCGTCACGAGCAAGGGGCTCGGCAGTCCGATCAGGAAGTAGACGTGGGCGATGCCCCACAGTGCCCAGGCCGGAAAACCCGTCAGGCGCAGGCGGCCGAGTTCGGCGACCCCGGCACGCCGTCCGATGGTCGCGAGGTTGCCGGCGTGCCGATAGCGGAACGGGCCTGGTGCGGGAGCCGTGCCGAAACGCGCGGCGAGCAGCCTGCCGAGGTAGCGGCCCTGCTGCTTCGCGGCCGGCGCGATGCCGGGCACGGGTCGTCCACCCACGTCGATCGCGGCCGCCGCGTCGCCGATCACGAACACGTCGGGCAGCCCCGTGACCGAAAGCTCGGGACCGACCGGCACGCGCCCGCCGCGATCGGTCGCCACGCCCAGCCAGCGCCCGACCGGAGTCGCCGCGACGCCGGCGGCCCACAGCACCGTCGCGCTCTCGATGCGGGCGTCGCCCACGTCGATGCCGTACGCGTCGCATCCCGTCACGCGCGCGTCCAGCCGGACCTCGACGCCTTTGCGCTCGAGCGCGGCACGCGCGTAGTCGGACGATGCTGCCTCGAAGGCCGCCAGCACGCGCGGGCCCGCCTCCACGAGCACGATCTTCGCGTCGCGCGGGTCGATGCGACGAAAGTCGGCCGCCAGCGTGAAGTGCGCGAGCTCCGTGATCGCCCCGGCGAGCTCCACGCCGGTCGGCCCGGCACCGACGATCACGAAACGCATCAGCCGGTCCCGCTCGGCCGGGTCGTCGCTCGTCTCGGCGCGCTCGAAGGCGAGCAGCATGCGCCGCCGGATCGCCGTCGCGTCGTCGATGCCCTTCAGTCCCCACGCGTGGCGGGCCCACGAGTCGTTGCCGAAGTAGCTGTCCTGCGAGCCGGTCGCGCAGATCAGCGCGTCGTAGCCGACGCGACCCTCATCGCCCAGCACCACCTCGCGCCGTCCGGTGTCGACGTCCACGACCTCGCCGAAGCGCACCGCCAGGTTCTGCTGGCGCGCGAGCACCGAGCGGATCGGCCACGCGATGTCCGATGGGGCCAGGCCCGCCGTGGCCACCTGGTAGAGCAGGGGCTGGAACAGATGGTGGTTGGTGCGATCGATCAGCACGATGTCGGCGGGCAGCCGACGCATCGCCTTCGCGGCGAACAACCCGCCGAAGCCGGCCCCGAGGATGACGATACGGGGGCGTGATGGCGCGAGGTCGGAATCCATGCGGTGAGGCGGTGCGATGCGCGTTCGGTCCGGGCGATCAGACCAGCACGATGGTGAGCAGCACCACCGACGCGAGCACGCCTTTCAGCGCGTGCTCCATGCCGCCCTCGAGCCAGAGCAGCTGACCCGGTCGAAGCCGTTCGCGTCCCGCCGGCGTGGCGATCTCGATCTCGCCCTCCATGCAGTGAATCACGATCGGTCCGGGGACGCTGCAGTTGTCGTGCGCGGGCATGTCCTCGCCGGCGCCGAGCACGAGCCGGGCGATCTCGAGCCCCGCGGTCTTCGCGATGGCCTTCGAGTGCGGCGCCGGCAGCTCGTCGCCCCAGGTCGCGAGATCCACGACTTCGCCGGGCGAGGCGTGATGGGTCGCCATGAGTCGTTCCCGTCGCGTGTCCGAACGCCCGACCGTACAGGACCACTGCCGCCACGTGCACGGGTGGCGAGCTCGCGTTGCCCGCCCGCGTCGACGCGGCGTAGGCTCGAAGCCACCGGGGCATCGTGGGCGGAAGGCGAGTCGTGACGCAGGAGCTCGAGGGGGGCGGCAGCGCACCGTGCTTCGCGCACGAGCTGGTGGACGGTCGGCCGGTGGATCCCGTCGCGGCGCGCGACGTCGCGACGTTCCGGCGCGCCGAGCGGCAGCGGTTGCACGGCCTGCGCCGCCGGCTCGGTCCGGACGAGCGTCGGCGCCAGGCGGGAATCATCGCCGGCGCGCTCGACCGGCTGATCGAGCTGCCCGGGCGCACGGTCTCGGCGTACTGGCCGATCCGCTTCGAGCCGGACCTGCGTGCGTGGATGAGCGATGCGCACGCCGCCGGTGCCTGCATCGTGCTGCCCGTCGTGGTCGCGCCCGACGCGCCGCTGGCGTTCCGCGTCTGGCGCCCGGACTGCCGCATGGTGCGCGGCACGTGGAACATTCCCGTGCCGGCCGACACCGAGGAGCGCGTGCCGGACGTCGTGCTCGCGCCGCTCGTCGGCGTGGACCAGGCCGGCTACCGGCTGGGCAACGGCGGCGGGTACTTCGATCGCACGCTGGCCGCCGTCGGTGCGAGCGTGCATCCGGTGGGCGTCGGCTACGACGTCGCCCGGACGCGCACGGTCTTCCCGATGCCGTGGGACGTGCCGATGCGCACCGTCACGCTCGGGGACGGGAGCGTCGGGACGTGGGATCGCGCCGTTCGCTGAATCGGTCAGGCGAGCAGCGCGCGCGCGGCCTCGGGTCCGAGCGGCTCGGGTCGCTCGCACGTGGTCCGGAGCTCGACGAAGGCACCGCGCTCGGCCGAAGCGAGCACCGCGGTCATCGTTTCGACGGCGTGCAGCGCGAGCTCGAGCGAGCAGCGATGCGGCCGTCCCTCGCCGATGGCGCGGGCCATGTCGGCCAGCCCCGCCGCGCGGTAGTTCGCCATCCTGCCCTCCGGGTGGTCCTCGTTCGGCACGGCGAACGGGTGATCGTCCGCGAGCATCGTCTCGGTCGGGGCCTCGCCGTCGCTCACGGCGAGCTCCCCGCCGAAGAAGTTCGGGTCCGGCAGCCGGAGCGTGCCGCGCTCGCCGTAGAGCTCCATGGGACCGTGGCCGTGGTCGAGCACGTCCCAGCTCGTGCCGAGCGTGACGAGGGGGCCGGAGGCGAACTCGAGCAGCGCGTGCAGCGTGGTCGGCGTGTCGACGGCGAGGCTCTGCCCGGCGCGCGGCGGCGACGAGATGAGGCGCTCGGTGCGCGGCGTCGCCGACATCGCCGCGACGCGCCGCACCGGTCCGAGCAGCTGCACGAGGTTCGTGACGTAGTACGGGCCGACGTCGAGCATCGGGCCCGCTCCCTGCCGGTAGAAGAAGCCGGGGTCGGGGTGCCAGTGCTCCATGCCGCGGCTCATGACGTGGGCCGTGCCGCTCGTGATCCTGCCGACGCGTCCGGCGTCGAGCAAGGACCGCGCGAGCTGGTGCGCGCCGCCGAGAAAGGTGTCGGGCGCCGAGCCGATGCGCAGGCCTCGGGATTCGGCGAAGGACGCGAGCTCCAGCCCTTCGCTCACCGACAGCACGAAGGGCTTTTCCGAGTAGACGTGCTTGCCGGCCTCTAGCGCGCGCCGCGACACCTCGGCGTGCGCGGCCGGCACGGTCAGGTTCAGCGCGATGTCGATGTCGTCGGCGCCGAGCAACTCGTCGACGTCGCACGCGCGCACGCCGAACTCGTCGGCGCGCGCACGCGCCGCGGCCGGGTCGAGATCGGCGACCGCGCGCACCTCGATGTCGGCGAACAACGGGGCGCGCACGAGGTAGGCCGCCGAGATGTTGCCGCAGCCGACGATGCCGACGCCGAGCGGGGCGTGGCTCATCGCGACGCCGCCGTCCAGCGCGCGAGCGAGTCCATCGCGCGACGTGCGAAGCGCTCCAGGTCGGACGGCTCGTCGTGCTCGGCGATGTAGAGCCGCTCGGTGCCGTCGCCGAGCAGCGTCTTCATCAGCGCGTCCCAGTCCATCGTGCCGTGGCCCGGATCGGCCCAGCCGCCCTCATCGCCGCACTGGCCCGCCGGCGCGACGTCCTTGACGTGCACGGCCGTGATGCGCGTGCCGTGGCGCGCGATCCAGTCGGCGGGATCGGCCCCCGCGCGCACGATCCAGGCAAGATCCGCCTCCCAGCCGATGCCGGGCGCTTCGTCGAGCAGCAACTCGAGCGGCACGGTCCCGTCGGCGAGCGCCACGAGCTCGAAGTCGTGGTTGTGCCACCCGAACGCGATGCCATCGGTCGCGAGCCGCGTGCCGATCGCGTCGAGCCGGCCGGCGAGCGCACGCCAGCCGGCGACGTCCGTCGGACGGTGCGCCGGCTCGAGGAAGGGGGCGTACAGCGTCTTGCACCCGAGCGTGCGCGCGGTCGCGAGCGCGGCCCCGGGATCCTGCTCGAGCGCGTCGAGCGCGAAGTGCGCGGACGGCATGGCCAGGCCGTGTTCGTCGAGCAGACGGGCGAGCTTCTCTGGATCCTCGTACAGCGCGGCGTAGCCCTCGACGGCACCGTAGCCGAGCGCGGCCAGGCGTTCGAAGACGTTCTCCCACGGGCCGTGCTCGCGCGCGCTGTAGAGCTGGAAGGACAGGGTCATCGGCGGTGTACCTCTAGAGACGTTCTTCGGTGGTCGCGTCGAACACGCAGGCGCGGGCCGGGTCGATGCCGATGCGGGTGCGCGTTCCGGGCTTCAGCTCGGTCTGGCCGTCGACCCGGAAGCGGAACTCGTGATCCCCGAGCCGCGACCACACCTGGGTGTCCGAGCCCATCGGCTCGACCACGTCGACCTCGACCTCGGCGGTGAGCGCGACGCCGTCGAGGGCGGGGCCGGTCAGCACGTGCTCGGGACGGACGCCGAGCTCCACCGGCACATCGGGGCCGGAGCCCGTCGGCAGGCCCGCGCCGTCGAACGCGTAGGCGTCGAGCGGGGCCTCGAAGCCGCCGCCGCCGCGAAAGCGCGGCACGCCGTCGTCGCGCACGAGCGAGCCGGGCAGGAAGTTCATGCTCGGCGAGCCGATGAAGTCGGCCACGTAGCGGTTGACGGGCCGGTTGTAGATGTCGTTCGGGGTGCCGAGCTGCTGCACGCTGCCGGACTTCATGATCGCGATGCGGTCGGCAAGCGTCAGTGCCTCGACCTGGTCGTGGGTCACGTAGATCATGGTGTTCCCGAGCTTGTGGTGCAGGCGCTTGATCTCCACGCGCAGCTCCGCACGCAGCTTCGCGTCGAGGTTCGACAGCGGCTCGTCGAACAGGAACACGTCCACGTCGCGCACCAGCGCGCGGCCGATCGCCACGCGCTGGCGTTGCCCGCCGGACAGCTGCCCGGGCTTCCTGGCCAGCAGCGGACTGATCTGCAGCACCTCGGCGGCGCGCGCGATGCGCCGTTCGATGTCGGCCCGGTCGACGCCCGCGTTCTTCAGCCCGAACGACAGGTTGCCCTTGACGCTCATCTGCGGGTACAGCGCGTAGGACTGGAACACCATGCCGATGCCGCGGTCCTTGGGCTCCTCCCAGGTCACGTTGCGGCCATTGATGAAGATCTGCCCGTCGGTCACGTCGAGCAGCCCCGCGATGCAGTTCAGCAGCGTGGACTTGCCGCAGCCCGACGAGCCGAGCAGCACCAGGAACTCGCCCTCGCCGATGTCGAGATCGAGCCCGCGCAGCACCTCGGTGCCGCCGAAGCGCAGCACGAGATCGCGGATCGAGACGCTGGGCTGGCCGCCCCGGGTACCGGTCATGTACTCACCCCTTCACCGCGCCCGCGGCGATGCCGCGCACGAACAGTCGCCCGGACAGGAAGTAGACGGTCAGCGGCACGAGCCCCGTGATGATGGTGGCCGCCATGT
This sequence comes from uncultured Gammaproteobacteria bacterium, assembly GCA_963833195.1. Taxonomy (GTDB): domain Bacteria; phylum Pseudomonadota; class Gammaproteobacteria; order Granulosicoccales; family Granulosicoccaceae; genus Granulosicoccus. The sequence continues at coordinate 398,901 of CAWHXF010000027.1, forward strand.
TGACGTTGTACTCCTTCACGCCCTGCACCGAGTTGACGATGTTGTTCAGCTGCACCGTCATCGGGTAGGTGGCGGGCTTGGTGTACACGATGCCGAACAGGAAGTCGTTCCAGATGCCGGTGATCTGCAGGATCATCGCGACGACGAAGATCGGCAGGCTCATCGGCACCATGATCTGCAGGAAGATGGCCCAGAACCCGGCACCGTCCACCCGTGCCGCCTTGAACAGCTCCTCGGGCAGCGAGCTGAAGTAGTTCCTGAACAGCAGCGTCAGGATCGGCATGCCGAACACGGTGTGCACCAGCACCAGGCCCCACAGCGACCCGTACAGGCCCATCTCGCGCAGCAGGATCACGATCGGGTAGAGCATCACCTGGTAGGGAATGAAGGCGCCGAAGATCAGGATCGTGAAGAACACGTTCGCGCCCTTGAAGCGCCAGTTGGCGAGCGCGTAGCCGTTCACCGAGGCGATGACGATCGACAGCACCACCGACGGCACGGTGATGATCACCGAGTTCCAGAAGCCGCGGCTGAGCCCGTCGCAGTTCAGCCCCGTGCAGGCCGACGACCAGGCCTTCGCCCAGGGCTCGAAGGTGATCTCGAGCGGCGGGGCGAAGATGTTGCCCAGCCGGATCTCGGGCATGCCCTTGAGGGACGTCACCACCATGACGTACAGCGGCAGCGCGTAGTACAGCGCCACGACGATCAGGGTGCCGTACAGGAACACGTTGCGCGGCGAGATCGCGCGGCGGGGTTTCGGCCCGCGCGGCCCGTCCGCGGCTCGAGTGCCGATGTCGGGATCGACCTGTCCGAGGGCGCCGGTGCGCACGTCAGCCATGTCGCTTGCCTCCGTACTCGAGGTAGGCCCAGGGAATCAGCACGATCAGCACCGTCACGAGCATCATCGTCGAGGCGGCCAGGCCCTGGCCGAGATTCTGCGCCTGGAACATCAGGTCGTAGACGTACTTCGCGGGCACCTCCGAGGCGATGCCGGGGCCGCCGCTGGTCTGCGCGACCACGAGGTCGTAGACCTTGACGATGGCGGCGGCGATGATCACGAGCGTGGTCACGAACACCGGCCGCATCATCGGAATGACCACGAGCAGGTAGGTCTTCCACGTCGGGATGCCGTCGACGCGCGCCGCCTTCCAGATGTCCTCGTCGATGCCGCGCAGGCCCGCCAGCATCAGGCACATGACGAAGCCCGTGGTCTGCCACAGCCCCGCGATCAGCACCCCGTAGATGACGATGTCGGCGTCGTACAGCGGATCGAACGCGAAGCTCGTCCAGCCGAGGTCGCGCAGCACGCTCTGGATGCCCAGGTCGGGGTTGAGCAACCACTGCCACACGAGACCCGTGACGACGAAGGACAGCGCGAACGGGTACAGGATGATGGTGCGGAAGACGTCCTCGAAGCGGATCTTCTGATCGAGCAGCGCCGCCAGCACGAACCCGATGACGAGCGACAGCACCAGCATGCAGGCGCCGTAGATCGCCAGGTTCTCGATCGAGACCAGCCAGCGGCTCGTGCGCCATAGTCGCTCGTACTGGTCCAGGCCGACGAACGTCTCGTTCGGCAGCATCCGCGACTTCGTGAACGAGTAGAAGACCGTCCACAGCGTGCCGCCGACGAACACCACCGAGGCGGTCAGCACCATCGGGATCGCGGCGATCTTGGACGACAGGTTCCGCAGCGGCCGGAACGGTCTGTCGCTCATCGCCCGGCTCGCCGAGCCTCGCGCTCAGTCGGCGTCTTCCATGATCTCGGCGTAGCGCTCCTGCGCCTCGGCCGCGCTCATGGCGTCGCCGGACCAGAACTCGACCATCAGGTCCTCGAGCTGCGTGGTGGTGTCGGCCGACAGCGTCATGTCGCCGCTGGGCAGCGTGTTGCCGGCGGCGAGGATCTCGAGGCCCTTCTTCATGCAGTCGTTCGCGGCGGCCAGGTCGATGTCACCGCGTACCGGCAGCGAGCCCTTCTTGAGGTTGAACGCCACCTGCGCCTCCTTGGACATCATCACCGAGGCGAGCTCGAGCTGCGCCGCGGTCTTCTCCGGGTCGTCGAGCTTGGGGAAGTAGAACGCGTCGCCGGAGGTCGAGATGACCTGGTTGTCGCCCAGGCCGGGCAGGCACTCGTAGTCCTCGCCCGCGACCTGGTCCGCGACCTGGAACTCGCCCTGCGCCCAGTCGCCCATGATCTGGCCGCCGGCCTGGCCGGTGATCACGAGGTTGGTCGCCTGGTTCCAGTCCTGCACGTTGCTGCCCCGCGTCAGCTCGCGCGCCACGACGGCCTCTTCGAACAGGCGCGTCATCTCCGGGCCGCGCACCGCGTCGGCGCTCTTCTCGACCTTGACCTGACGGTAGAGCTCGTCGCCGCCCAGGGCGGCGATCATCACGTCGAACGCGCCGTTCGACTGCCAGGCCTGCCCGCCCATCGCGAGCGGCACCTTGCCGGCCTCGCGCAGCTTCGGCGCGCTTTCGACGAACTCCTCCCAACTGGTCGGCACCTCGAGCCCGGCGTCCGCGTAGGCCGCGTTGCTGAGCCACATCCATTGCCAGGAATGGATGTTGATCGGCACGCAGTAGACGCGACCGTCGAGCGTGCACGAGTCGAGCAGCTCGGGCGGGTTGACGAGGTCGGCCCAGCCTTCGGCCTCGGCGACCTCGGTCAGGTCCTGCATCAGCCCCGCCTCGACGAGCTCCTCGGCCTGGCGGCCGTGATTGAACTGGGTCGCGCCCATGGGGTCGCCGCCGGTGATGCGGCTGATCATGATCGGCCGCGCGGTCGATCCTCCGCCGGCGATGGCGCCGTCGACCCACGTGTTGCCGGTCGCGTCGAAGGCCTCGGCGAACTCGGCGACGGCCGCGGCCTCTCCGCCGGAGGTCCACCAGTGGGTGACCTCGAGCTCGGTGGCGGCGGCCGGCGTGGCGGCGACGACGAGCGCGGCGGCGCTCGTCAGCAACGACGATCTGCGTGGGTTCATCGACTACGTCCCTCCAGTGGCAGAAAAGGCGGCCGATCGCGTTTCTCCGCGCACCTTGGCGTTTGGTTCACAGGAGTCGGTCCGCCGTGGCCATCGAGGTTACCCGGTTCGCCGGGTTCGTGTCGATAGTCGGGCAGTGGATCGGTCGCTCGGACCCGAGCCGGTCGTCCCCCCTTCGAAGCGCGCGTGGCCGACTGCGTCGACGTCGGACACCCCGACGGCGTCGTCGGTCTTCGGGCCGACCGCCGGATACGCTTTCGGTGCCCAGAAGTACTGGCTCCCTGCGGGGTAGGGTTGTACATTGAGTTCCTGCCAGGGCGCGTCTCGTCACGCGCGGCGCGCGCGCGCCGCACCATCGCGGACGACGGTGGCCCGGGGCGCGGCCGCGGCATCGAGCCAACAGCCGAGGACAGCGAACGTGAAGGTGATCACCGTGCAGACCCGCCCGTTCGAGGGGCAGAAGCCCGGCACGAGCGGCCTTCGGAAGAAGACGGCGGTCTTCGAGCAGGAGCACTACCTCGAGAACTTCATCGAGGCGACCTGGCAAGCGATCGGCGGCGTCGCCGGCAAGACGCTCGTGCTCGGCGGCGACGGGCGCTATCACAACGACCGCGCGGCGCAGACCATCCTGAAGATGGCCGCGGCAAGCGGCGCCGCCCGGCTGATCGTCGGGCGCGGGGCGTTGCTGTCCACGCCCGCCGCGTCGCACCTCATCCGCTCGCGCGGCGCCGATGGCGGGCTGATCCTCTCGGCGAGCCACAACCCGGGCGGCCCGGACGAGGATTTCGGGATCAAGTACAACACCGACAACGGTGGCCCCGCTCCGCAGGAGATCACCGATCGCATCCACGCGGCCACCACCGGGATCGCTTCCTATCGCACGCTCGATGCGCCGGACGTGGATCTCGACTCGCTCGGCGAGCGAAGCCTCGGGGACACCGCCGTCGAAGTCGTGGACCCGGTCGAGGACTACGCGGAGCTCATGGCGAGCCTGTTCGACTTCGACGCCATCGCGCGCCACGTCGCCAACGGCTTCACTCTGCGCTTCGACGCGATGAACGCGGTGACCGGTCCCTACGCGAAGGCGATCATCGAGGGCCGGCTCGGCGCGCCCGCAGGCAGCGTCGTCAACGCCGAACCGCTGCCGGACTTCGGCGGTCTGCACCCCGACCCGAACCCGACCTGGGCGAAGTCCCTGGTCGATCTCATGATGTCGGACGACGCACCGGACTTCGGCGCGGCCTCCGACGGCGACGGGGACCGGAACCTGATCCTCGGGCGCGGCGTGTACGTCACCCCGTCGGACAGCGTTGCGGTACTGGCCGCCAACGCGCGCGTGGCGCCCGGCTACGCGAAGGGGCTGGCGGGCGTCGCCCGCTCGATGCCGACCTCGCGCGCGCTCGACCGGGTGGCGCAGGCCGCGGGGTATCCCGTGTACGAGACCCCGACGGGCTGGAAGTTCTTCGGCAACCTGCTCGATGCGGGTCGCGTGACGCTGTGCGGCGAGGAGAGCAACGGCACGGGTTCGGACCACGTGCGCGAGAAGGACGGGCTCTGGGCGGTGCTGTTCTGGATGAACGTGCTCGCGGTCAAGGACGTGTCGGTGGCCGAGCTGATGCACGCGCACTGGAGCGAGTACGGGCGCGTCTACTACACGCGTCACGACTACGAGGGCGTCGAAACGGCGGCCGCGGAGAAGCTCATGGAGGACGTTCGGCGGCGGCTCGACTCGCTTGCCGGGCAGAGCTTCGCGGGTCGCACGGTGGAGTCGGCCGACGAATTCGCCTACGACGACCCGGTCGACGGCAGTCGCGCCGAGGGTCAGGGCTTGCGGATCTTCTTCGAGGGCGGTGGCCGCGCGGTGCTCAGGCTCTCCGGCACCGGCACGAGCGGGGCGACGCTGCGCGTCTACATGGAGGACGAGACCGGTCCCGACGGGGATCTGGACCAGGACCCCCAGCAGGCGCTGGCACCGATCGTCGCGGCCGTCGAGGGAATCGCGCGAGTCCGCGAACGTACCGGCCGCGACGCACCCGACGTCATGACCTGAGGGCGCAGACGACGCTTCGCTCCCTTCGGGTTCTTCCGGCCGGTACCCTCGGCGCATGGCCGCCGGACGCTTGCACGGTCACGACGCTACCATGGGTGCGGAGCCCATCCGGGCCCGCAACCCGCCTCGAGGCGTCGCGTCCATGTCTTCGAACACCCTCGCACCGGCCGCGCTCGGCGCGACACTGCTCTGCGGCGCCGTCGGGGCGCACGCGGACGCCGATCTGTACCGCCTCGACCCCGAGCACACGAGCGTCGGCTTCCTGATCGAGCACGTCGGCTTCGCGAAGGTGCTCGGCCGGTTCGACGAGGCGGCGGGATCGTTCATGTACGACCCCGACACCGGCTCGCTGAGCGAGCTCCGGGTCACCATCGCGACGAGCAGCGTCGACACCGGCCACGAGGCGCGTGACGAGCACGTCAGGAACGCCGATTTCCTGGACGTCGGTCGTCATCCCGAGATGGTGTTCGAGGCCGAGGCGACCGTGTCGGAGGCAACGCAAGGCGAAGGCGCGCCGCTCGCCTCCGGCACGCTCGAGGGCACGCTGATGCTGCTCGGCGAGACCCGGCCGATCTCCCTCGAGTACACCCTCAACAAGGCGGCCGACTACCCCTTCGGGCACGGCGACTTCACGCTCGGAGTGTCGCTGCGCGGCGAGCTGTCCCGAAGCGAGTGGGGCATGGACTACGGCGTCGCGAATGGTCTTGTGGGGGACGTGGTGGAGCTTCTGATCGAGACCGAGGCGAACCGGCGGTAGGGTGGGTCCCGCGGCCGGCGCTACCGGTTCGGTGCCGGTGCCCGGCCGACGTACCTGAAAGCCTCGTTCTTCGCGAACAGCAGCTTTCTCGCGGCGACCGGACGGATGTCGAGGTCGCGGCACTCGCTCGCCGAGAAGAGCCTGAACTCCAGGTGTGCCTCGCGAGAGCGAACGGCCCCCAGCGGATCCTCGCGAACGAGCGACCCGGCCACGGCGCTCGCCTCGAAGTACAGCTCGATCTGCTGCTGCCGCGTCCCTCCGAGCGAGAATGTGTTCTCGATCAGCGCGATCGGCCTGCCTACGCGGACCTCCTGACCGAGCTCTTCGAGAAGCTCACGGCGCACCGTCGTCCGCGCCGACTCGCCAACCTCCACACCGCCGCCGGGAAGCGCCCAGAATCCATCGCCGATTCCGCGTTGCAGCAGGACGCGATCTCCGTCCCGCAGCAGCGCGACCGCGCGGTAGCCGTATGACTGTCTGAAGATCACGCCAGGCATCAGCCTGGAAAGCGGGTTCTCGCAGACTCCCGCTTGTCCGCGATCGGCGTGGACCAGGGCGGCGCTACCGTCAGCTGCAGCGCCACCCATCGCGTCAGGGCGCGTCGAACGTCTGCCGAACGGGCGTTTCCGATCTGATGGTCTCTGTCCGGGTAGTCCATGACATCGGCGTCCCTTTGCTCGCCGACCACGATACAGCGAAGCGTCCCGGTTCCGGTGTTCGCGATCGAGTGCGCCGAGCCGCCCTTCCTGTAGCCGAGAGAATCGCCTTCGGACAGCTCGAAGCAAGGTCGCCGAGCTACCGGTTCAGACACCGTGCACCGACGGGGGAGCGAGCGTGCAAGCGAGCGCGGGCTGGCGCCCGGTTCCGACTTCGGGTAGACGAGCCGCAGCGGGGAGTGCCAGTATTGTCTCGGCTCCCGCGACTCGAGGACGAGACCGTCGAGGAGATGTCGCGCTTCGGTACCCGACTCAACCCTTGCCCTTCCACGGCACCAGCCGCCGCTCGGCCCAGCGCATCAGCATGTCGATGCCGAAGCCGATGACGCCGATCAGCACGATGCCCATGATGACGATGTCGGTGTTCTGGAACTTCGAGGCGGTCATGATCATCATGCCGGCGCCCTGTTCGGCGGCCACGAGCTCGGCGGCGACCACCGTGCCCCAGCAGACCCCCATGGCCACGCGGGCGCCCGTGAAGATCTCGGGCAGCGAGTTGGGCACGATCACGTGCCGCATGATCTGCCACTTGCTGGCGCCGAGCGAGTAGGCGGCGTGCACCTTGGAGATGCTCACCCCCGAAACGCCCGAGCGCGCGGCGATGGCCATGATCCACAGCGCCGCCAGGAACAGCAGGATGATCTTGCCCGCCTCGCCGATGCCCGCCCAGATGATCACCAGAGGGATGAGCGCGAGCGGCGGTACCGGACGCATGAACTCGACGATCGGGTCGAACCAGCCGCGGAACCAGTTGCTCAGCCCCATCGCGTAACCGAGCGGTATGCCCACCAGCGCCCCGAGGAGAAAGCCCACGACGACGCGGAACAGCGAGTAGCCCAGGTGCTCGGCGAGCGTGAAGTTGCGAAAGCCCTCGCCGAGTATCGTCAGCGAGCGGCTCCAGACCTGTTCCGGGGCCGGCAGGTACAGCGGTTCCATCTGCCAGCCGCGGGTCGGCTCGAAGTTCGGCGTGCCCTTGTCGGAGAGCGTCACCGTGCCGCCGCTCACCGACACGCTGGACCCGGGCTCGACCGGCTCGCCGTCGATGGCGACGACCCGCACGTCGCCGTCACCGACGGACTCGTCGTTGCGGGCCACGTCGACCAGCCGCGTGCGCCACTGCGCGACGCTCGCGGCATCGTTCTTCGCGAAACCGTCCCCGGGCTCGACCTCCGGCGCCGCGACGTTCTCCTCGCGCGGGTGCACGACGACCGTGACCTCGGCGTCGTCGGTGTTGCCGGCGTCGTCGACCGCCGTGTAGCCGAAGGAGGCGGTGCCCTCGAACGGTCCCGGGGCGTGGAGGAAACCGGGCAGCAGCGTCGAGCCCGTGAAGATGCCCCACAGCAGGAAGATCGTCAGCAGCGAGATCACGCCGGCCGCACGGTTGGGGCGAACGGCGCTCTCGTCGCCGAAGGTCACCGTCTTCCTCGCCGTGATCCCGCTCGGTCCCGCCGCGTTCAGCACCTTCGTGAAGAGCAGGTAGGTCCCCGTGAAGATGGCGACGTAGATCAGCAGCGGGATCACGTCGGCGCCTCCGCGGTGCCCATGATCTCCTCTTCCATGTCCCAGATCATGTTCAGGATCTCCTCGCGGCGCGGGGCGAAGTCGGGGTGCTTCTTGACCTCGCGCAGATCGGAGTCGACGCCGAGCTCGGCGAACGGCAGGCGGTACTCGGTGTGGATCCGGCCCGGACGCGGCGCCATGACGATCAGGCGCTCGCCGAGCAGCAGCGCCTCCTCGACCGAGTGGGTGATCAGGATGATCGTCTTGCCGGTCTCCTTCCACAGCTTGAGCACCAGGCTCTGCATCTTCTCGCGCGTCAGCGCGTCGAGCGCCCCGAGCGGCTCGTCCATCAGGATGACATCGGGGTCGTTGGCCAGGCAGCGGGCCAGGGCGACGCGCTGCTGCATGCCGCCGGACAGCTCGTACACGGCCTTTTCCTTGAAGTCCGCCAGACCGACGACGTCCAGCAGGTGATTGACCGTGTCGGCCTTCTCCCTCGCCGGCATGCCCTTCATGGAAGGGCCGAAGCCGACGTTCTCGCGCACCGACATCCATTCGAACAGCGCGCCCTGCTGGAAGACCATGCCGCGTTCGGCGTCCGGACCGATCACCTCGTGCTCGTTGAGCGTCAGACGTCCCGCGGTGGGCGCGAGAAAGCCGGCGACGATGTTGAGCAGCGTGGTCTTGCCGCAGCCGGAGGGGCCGAGAACGCTGAGAAGCTCACCCTTGTTCAGCGTGAGCGACACCTTCTCCAGCGCCTGCACGGCGCTCCCGTCGGGCAGCTCGAAACGCATCGACAGCTCGTCCAGCACCAGTGTGCCCACGCTCGGCTTCCCCTTCGCCTCGATCCGGATCGCCCGAAGGCGCTGTGCTCGCCGGTGCTCCGGCCGTTCGCCGCCGCCGCTCGCGCGGGGCCGGCGAACGGCCGGCCCGCCTCAGCGGCTCTGCACCGCCTCGAGCGGGCCGGTGTTGATCACGTTCTCGTAGCCGTCGAGTGCGGAGTCGATCGAGCCTGCCTCGACGAAGACGTCCGCCACGCCCTTCATGAAGGGCGCCGCGTTGCCTCCGAACCAGCTCTCCGACAACTGCTCCTCGACCGAGGGGAACTTCATCGTGCCGATGGAGTCGCGGGCGGCCTCGAGATCCATGCCCGAGCTCTCGGCGATCGAGGCGAGCATCTCCTCGCTTTGCTCGTCGTTCCAGCGCTCGTTCCACTCGGCCGTGACGGCGATGAAGTCCGCCACGAGGTCGCCGTTCTCGGCGATGAACGAGGCGGGCGCGGAGGTGACGTCGAACACCAGGATGCCGAGCTCCTCCTTCTGGTCGCCGGTGAGCAGCACGTTGCCGTACTCCTTCATGCGCGTCAGGCCGCCGCCGTAGCCGCAGGCGAAATCGACCGCGCCCTGGCCGAGCGCCGCCGCGCCTTCGGGGGGCGCCATGTCGACCACCTGCAGGCTGGCCAGGTCGATGTCGAAATGGTCCATCTGCCTGAGGAAGCCGTAGTGCGCCGCCGTGCCGAGCGGTACGGCGACCTTCTTGCCGGCCAACTCGTCGGCGCTGTCCGCGTCGATCTCGAGCCCGGAGGCCACGACGCAGTTGTCGTTGTCCGAGTAGCTGACCGCGACGTCCACGACCTGCAGGTCCTGGCCGCCGGAGACGGCGACCACGAACGGCGGCACGCCCTGGGAGACGGCGATCTGCACGTCGCCGGAAGCCATGGCCGCGCTCATCGCGGTGCCGGTCTCGAACGAGACCCAGTTGATCGGCAGGCCGAGGGCTTCCTCGTAGGCGCCCGCCTCCTTGGCCGCCATCATCGGCATGGGCCACTCGAGAAAGTAGGCCACCGTCAGCTCGTCGAGATCCTGAGCCTGGACGGTCTGGGTGCCGAGCGCGGCGACGGTGCCTGCAAACAGTGCACGTGCGGTGTAACGATTCACCATTCCTGTCCTCGAAAGAAAAGTCGTGTCCGACGGCGGATACGCGTTCGCATCCCCGTATCCCTTCGCATTCCTGGTACTTCGTGCCTTGCGCGAATCGTCCCGCGCGAAAGCCGGCCCGCGGTGCCGCCCCATCGGGTCGGACGTCGAGCGGGACGGCCCGGCCGGAACGACGGCCGCCCGCCACTCGTTCGCCACCCGGTCGTCGATGTCGCCGCCGGGCGCTCGACCGCCGGGCGCGCGAATCGATACACCAAGCTGGGCACCGCGCGGCTCGGACCCGACGATACCTCATGCGTTCTTCGACTGCCAACCGCTCGCGCCGATCGCACTCGCGGGGTTCGCGCTACTCCACCGGGTGACGATCTACCGTCTCCGAGCCGGCCCGTCCGCGGGCGTGGAGCGGGTACACACATCGCTCCGGCGACCGACACCTGCGCGCGTGTCAGCGCCGATCGAATCGGTCGCGCAGCGCGAGCGCCGAGGCCAGCAGCGGCAGCGCGCGCGACAGCAGAGCGTGTCCCGGCACCGTCCGGATCGTCGACATCGGAAAGGGGAGCTCGCGCTCGTCGGCGCCGAGCAGACGCCGTACCAGCGTGCGCGCCATGAGCGAGGTGTTGACGATGCCGCGCCCCGAGTAGCCAAGCGCGGCGGTCAGCCCCGGCTCGGGCTCGTGCAGGTGGGGCATCAGATCGGGCGTCACCGCGATGCGCCCGCCCCAGCGATACTCGATCGGAACGTCGCCGAGCGCCGGAAACGTGCGGCGCATGCCGTGCAGCAGGCGGCCCAGCCCGCCGAGCGACTCCGCGCGCTCGGCGCTGCCGGCGCAGCCGAAGACGAGACGGTGATCGCGATCGAGTCGCCCGTAGAGGATCGCGCGGCGCGTGTCGGCGAAGGTGATGCCGCCGGGCAGCACCTCGGCACGCACGCTCTCCGGCAACGGCGCGGTCGCGGCGATGATGCTGACCATCGGCAGGAAGCTCCGCGCGACGCCGAGCGTGCCGGGGAGCGCGTGGGTGTAGGCGTTCGTTGCGAGCACGACGCGTTCGGCGTCGACGCTGCCACCGTGCGTGCGCACGCGCCAGCGGCCGCCCGTGCGCTCGATTGCCTCGACCGCGCTCCGATCGTGCAGGCGGGCGCCCGCCGCCTCGGCCGCGCGGGCGAAGCCGCGCGTCATCGACAGCGGCTGCACGTGTCCGCCGCGCGGGTGCAGCAACCCGGAGAGGTAGGCGGGCGAGCCGGTGCGCTCGCGGACCGCGGCGCCGTCCATCGACTCGATCGAAGCGCCCTCCCGCCGCCAGCCCGTCGCCAACCGCTCGAGAGCGGCGGCGGCCCGCCGGCCGTGAGCCACCTGTGCCCAGCCGCTCTGATGCGCGTCGCAGTCGACGGCGTGACGCCGAAGGTCGGCGAACAGCTCGTCCGCGGAGGTCAGGGTCGCCGCGACGAGCCGATCGGCCACCGCCGTGCCGAGCCGCGAGCGCAGCTCGTCGGGCGTCGCGCGCCAGATCGGATTGGCCTGACCGCCGCTTCTCCCCGAGGCCCCCCAGCCGATCGCGTGGGCGTCGAGCAACACGACATCGGTGCCGGCCTCGGCCAGCCCGAGCGCCGTGCGCACGCCGGTGAGACCGCCGCCGACGACGGCGACGTCGGCACGCACGTCGCCGGCGAGCGGCTCGCGAGGCGGTGCGGGAGGCGCCGTCGCGTTCCACAGCGAGCCTTCCGCCCCCGCGCGATGCAACACCGGCACGACCATGGCTCTCGTCCCCCATCCCCATCGCTTCGGCGAGCCAGCCGACCCGTCGAGCCGGTCGCGTCACCGTCGTGGACATTGTGCCCGAACCCGTCGCACGCGATACCGGCGTCGCATGCCACCCTCACCCTCGTCGGCGCCGCCGTCGCGGGCGGCCTTCAACGATCGAGCATCATGCCCGGTAGCCAGCCGCTCCGTCACTCGCCCTGCGGAGCGTGTCGCGGCGCCGCCACGGCGCCTCTCACGGCGCGCCGACCAGGAACACGTCGTCGGGCAGGTCGCCGTCGCCGAGCTCGGTGTTGTCGACGATGACCACCGCGAGCGTGCGACGCCAGTCGAGGCTGCCCAGGCCGCCGTCCGCGGTGCCGTCGGTCTCGTTACCAACGCCGCGTCGAGCCGTGAGTCTCTCGCCAAGCCTCTGGCCGCGCGTGGCGTGGCGCCGCTCGTCTGGATCGTCCGCATGTCCCCGAAGGCCCAGCAATTCGTTCTCGAGCTCGCGCAGCGGCTCGCTCCACAGGTAGTGGAACCGGTCGCCGTCGCGCAGCGCCTCGAACTGCGCCCGCCACATCGCGTGCTGCAGCTCCCCGAGCTCGCTGCCGGGCAGGTGCGGCTCCGAGACCATGCCGACGAACGCGTCGAGCCGGGCGACGTCGCCGTGGATCGCCTTGAGCCGCGCCGCGAGCGGCGTGCGTCGAAGCCCGCTGACCGCGTCGCCGTCCGCGGCTTCGGTGCCCATCGGCAGCAGCGCGCCGTCCGCATCGACCAGCGCGACGAAGTCCAGGATGTCCGGATCGTTCAGCGGATCGGCGATGTCCACGAGCGCATCGTCCGTCGGGAACTCCTCGCTCGACTCGCCCGTCAGCGCGGCGAACGAGTCGACGGGCGCCAGCCCGTACACCGCGCGCATGTCCGCGTACGAGGGCATGCCGTGGTCGCGCCCGCGCACGATGTCCAGCACGCCGATGTCGCCGACCAGCAGGTAGCACTCGTTCAGCGTCGGGCCGTCGAGGCACGCGCCGGGATCCTCGACGCGCTCGTCGGGCAGCTGGAAAAGCACGTTCCTGAGCTGGCCGTCGATCTGCTCGTCGTTGCGGTACTGCGCCTCTCCGGCGATTCCCTGCAGCACGGGTCCGAGCCCGAGCGCGGTCAGCAGTTGCGGGTTGCCGAACGCGATGTTCAGCGGCACCGCCATCGCGGCGTCGTCGCCGACGTTCTCCACCTCGATACCCTCGGCGCGGAACGACGCGATCTCGGCGTCGCCGTAGCGGGCGGCGGACGTCTCGATCTCGATCTCGCCGTGGATCATGCTGTGCGCGCGATAGCCGACCGTCGCGAACTCGTTCGAGACGCTCGCGTCGGCCTCGGGTCGGTAGCCGCGCGCCGGTGCGAGCGTCACGCCCACCGCCGGCAGGAACTCCTCGTAGGTGATGCGCTGCTGCAGGGCGATGACGAGCAGGCGTGCGGCGTCGAAGCGGCGCTGCTCGGACCAGTCCGCGGGCAGCAGATCGACAATCCGGTTGTGCTCGCGCGCGAACAACGTCTGCACCGCGGTCAACGCGATGTTCTCGTTGGCACGCGTATCCCCGGCGACGACCAGCCGCTCGTCGGCGTCCCGCGCGCCCAGCAGCTGGCCCTGAAGCTCCATGACCGGTGCGCTCGATGCGTCGTCGCGCTCGGTCGCGCGCGGCAGGTAGCCCGCGTCGGTCAGCAGCAGCTTCGCGCCGTTGTTCGACAGATCCCCGTCGACGGGACCTTCACGCAGCCATTCCAGGCGAGCCGCGTCGCCGCCGTACACGGCGAACGCGTCGAGATAGCTGCTGTTGACGTTGGTCTGCTCGCGCGGCGAGTCCGTGCCGGGTGCGCCGGTGCCGGGAGCGACTGCACTGCGCGCCGCGCGCAGCACGCCGTCGCCGTGGGCGAACAGCTCGAGCGGATCGTTCGCGTCGAACGCGGTGAACAGTGGCTCCTCGCCGATCGCGCGCAACCCGATCGTGTGGTCGACGAACTGCCCCCACGTCCAGGCCCACTGCGTCACGCCGTTCTCCGAGAAGAGGTTCTGCGCACGGTCCGCGAAGATGCGGTTGCTGAGGTAGCGCGCGTTCGGTCCTTGCGCGGGTTCGCCCAGTCCGTCCGCGTAGTTCGGCGGACCCAGGCGTCGGTAATGAGTGCCGGCCGCGCCCCGGTCCGGATGCTCGCGGTTGTTGCCCGAGCCATCCAGCGACGGCACTTCTGCAACGTCGCCCTCGGGGCCGGGCTCCTGAGCGCGCGCGATCGACATCGGCGTCGCGAGCCACGCCATCGCCAGGGCGGTGCTCAGGATCGAGAGCGAGGGGGCCGCGCGGCGGGCACGGTTCGACGAGGCGCGTTCACGACGGGGCATCGAAGATTCTCCGGGATCGGTGGGAAGGCTGGGGGCAGCCGTGAAGCCACGTTTGCAAGGCCCGCGAGAGCAGGTCGGTCTCGTGCGGGCGGTTCACCGCGAGCCGCAGGTAGCGCTCGGACGTGCCGAGCTTGTTGCCGCACTCGCGCACGAGCAGACCGTGCTCGGCGAGAAGGACATCGCGCAGGGCCTTGCCGGATGCGCCGTGCGGAAGCTCCGCGAACACGAAGTTGGCCATCGAGGCGAAGGTCCGCAGGCCGTCGATGCTTCGCAAGCTCGCGAGCATGTAGTCGCGGTCCGAACGCACGCGCACGAGGCTTGCGTCGAACTGCGGTCGCAGGGTCGCGACGCGACGCAGCACGAACGCCGCCAGCCCGTTCACGTTCCAGTACGGCACGTGGGAGCGCAGCCGCTCGGCACGGTGGGCGTCGCAGACCGCGTAGCCCAGGCGCACGCCGTGCCAGCCGAGCGACTTGCCGAGACTCCTGACCACGACGAGGTTCGGGGTGTGCGTCGCGAGCGGTGCGGCGCTGTCGATGCCGGCGAAGTCGATGAACGACTCGTCGATCACGATCAGATCCAGGTCGGACAGCTCGTGCACCAACCGTTCGATCTCGTCGGCGGCCAGCGCCGCACCGGTCGGGTTGTTCGGGTTGCACAGCACCAGCGTGCGGATGCCGTGACGGCGCACGTGCCGCACGATGCGGTCCGTGCCGAGCGCGAAGTCGTCCGCGCGACGGCGTCGGATGAAGCTCGTGGGCAGTCCGTGCTGCAGCGGCAGATCGGTCCAGCGACCGAAGGTCGGCACGTCCGTCGCGAACGGGCCGCGCGCGTGTCGGCACAGCAGCGTGATGAGCTCGGTCGAGCCGTTGGCCGCGACGATGTGCTCGGCCGTCACGTCGGTGAAACGGGACAGCGCGCGCTGGTGATTCTCGGCGTAGTCAGGGTAGTACTTGACGAGCCCGGGCAGCGCTTCCCGCAGCTCGTCGAGCAGCTCCGGCGGTGGGAAGTGCCGGTTCACGGGCACGCAGAAGTCGACCGGGACGAGCTTCGTCGGCAGGCTGTCGCGCACGGACGCGAACGAGGGGTTGTGCGCGTCGGTCGCGAACAGGCGCGCGACCACGTCCACCTTCGCGTCAGCACCCACGGCAGCCGCCTCCGATGACGGTGTGCGCGCCGATCACGGGCAAGGATGTGCCGAAACGTCGCTCGATATGAAAGGCGAGCGCCTTCGCCACGCCCTCGCCGGTCCGGTGCAGCACACCGAGCACCGTGCCGCTGTGCGCGCAATTGATGCCGAGCGCGCTGTGCGTGCGGGCGAGTTCCCGCAGCGCCTCGAAGCGCGGCTTGGGCAGGATGCGCTGGCTGAGTCGCGCGCTTGCCGTGGCCGCCGCGGCGATGTCCTTGAGGTTCCCGGAACGCAGGCCGCGCTTGAGCCGTGCGAGCACGGCCGCGACGGTGGCCTGCTCCTCCCGGTAGACCGCTCGGGCGTGTTCGCGATCGAACGCGACGGTATCGATCTCGCCGCCGCAGTCCACGACGACGACGCCCAGCCCGACGGGGGCGGGCAGGCACCCGACGACGGTACCGCGCAGGTGATCGACGTGCGCGATGCCGGGCAGGTGCACGCAATCCGACGGCTCGATGCTCGCGACCAGTCGGGCCAGCATGGTGGGCGAAGGGGACAGGCCTGCAGAATGTGCGACGGCCGCGAGCGCCGCGGCGAGATCGGCCGAGCTCGATGCCATTCCCTTGCCGCGCGGCACGTCGCTCGTGATCCCGACGCGGTAGCCCCCTCCGTCATCGGGCACGCCGAGCAGCTCGAGCGCGCACCGGACCTTGGCGAAGCGATCGCCTCCATCGACGTGCAGGCCGGGCTCGGACGTTCGCGCGACCTCGGCGACGGACCACCGATCGATCGGGCAGTTGACGAGAAAGTCGATCCCGTCGATCGCGCCCTGCACCAGCTCGCCGCAGGTCGCCGGCGCGCAGCGGCGCACCGGACCCGCGCGGTCCGTGACGGCCCGACGGGCGGCGTTCGGGATCGGAGCCCGCCGGGCGGGCGGGCGGGGCGACGCATGCGCCGCATCGAGGTTCGGTGGCATCGGATCGTGTTCCGGCGAAGAATGTGCGGGAGCGTGGCGACGGGCGCGATGCACCCCTCGATGGCTCCTTCAACGCGTCCGTCAGGGGGCGGTTGACACGTTCACACGCACGACCGCAATCCTGTCCCCTACGCAATCCACGAACGAACGGCAGTCCTGTCCCCGTCGCGATCCTTGAGCGATCGGACCGCGCCGCATCGCGCGCGGACGGAAGCTCGACCGTCGATGCGGCGGGATGAACACGATTCGACGTCGTGCAGGTCAGCGTCGACCGCCGCCGCCACCGCCACCGCCACCGCCGCCGCTGCCGCCGGCCCCGCCGCGGCCATCCGTACCTCGAACTCCGCTCTCGCGGCCGCCATCACGGCCGTCGCCACGACCTCCGTCATCGCCGCGATCCCGTTCGTTCGTGCCGTCGCCGTCCGGCCCGCCACCGTCGCTGGACCGGCCGCCTTCGCGCTCGAACTCGTCGCGCAACTCGCGCCGGCGCTCTGGCGACATCTCGCGATACCGCTCGTAGAGCTCGCGCAGCTCCCGTTGCCGAGCACCGTCCAGACCGCGGTAGGTATCGATCTGGCGGCGCAGTGCGGCGCGGTCGTCCTCGGACAGTGCTCGCCAGCGCTCCAGGCCCTCGAGCACGTCGTCGCGCCGCGCATCGTCGAGCGCGTCCCAGCTCTCCGCCAGTGGCTCGAGCGCGGCGCGCTGGTCGGGGTCGAGCTCGCTCCACGCGGGCGCCGCCACCGCGCCGGTCGCGGTCGACAGCGCGACGGCCAGCACCGATGCCTTCGCCGTCGCCATCTTCATTCGTCGCCATCCTCGAGTCGGTCGTTCACGTTCTCGTCCTTGCGCTCGTCGCGATCGGCGTTTGCCAGTCGCGCGCCGACGTGCCGGCCGACGTCGGTACCGGAGCCTTCCGCGCGTCACGCACGCCGCGCTTCCAGCCACAGCAGGAAGTCGACCGACTCGTAGAATTCGAGCTCTTCGACGCCGGACAGCGCCGGCAGCACCTCGAGCGCGGCCGGGCCGGCGACGGTCGGCGGGACGGGCGGCTCGTTCGGAACCGGTGCGGCGACGAGTATCGCCGCGAGCGCGGCCACCGCCGCCGTGCCGGCGAGCGCGAGACGCGGGCGATCGGGTCCGGCGAACGGGCGGCGGGATCGGTCGCGCTCGCGCGACCCATGCTCGAGCGCCTCGAGCCGAACGTGCGCCAGGCGCGCGACGGTCGAGGGCTCGAGCGCATCGATCTCTGCATCCAGTGCCCGCACCAGCTCGCGCACCGTGCGCTCGGCGTCGTCGCCACCGTGTCCGTCGTCGCCGAGGGGATCAGCCATTCTCATCGGCGGCGTAGTCCTGGAGGTGTGCGCGCAATGCGCTCGTGGCGCGCGACAGGTGCGTCTTGACGCTGCCCCCGGAGATGCCGAGCGCGGACGCGGTCTCCTCGACGTTCATGCCCTGCCATTGCCGCAGCAGGAAGACCTGCCGCTGGCGTTCGGGCAGCCGATCCAGCGCGACACGCAGCGCCGCGCCGACCTCGAACGCGTCGAGCGCCTCGTCCGGCGCCGGGGCGCCGTGCGGCAACCGATCGACGGCCTCGACGCCGTCCTCCGCACCGTCGGGCTCGTCCCCGCGCCAGCGCAGCAGCCGGGCGAACCCGCGCCGGCGGTGGTGGTCCCCGAGCCGGTTCGACAGGATGCGGAAGAACAGCGGCGGCCACTGGTCGTCGGGTCGGTCCGCGTACTTTCGCACCATCCTCAACATCGTGTCCTGTACCGCGTCCATCGCCGCGTCGTCGTCGCGCGTGGACAGCCTCGCCATGACGAAGGCACGCCGCTCGACCGAAGCGAGGAACTCCCCCAGCCGCTCCTTCGAACTCCTGTCATCGCGGCCCGGACTCGTCGCGTCGCCGTCCGAGCGCTGCCGCCGGTCGTCGTCGGGCGCCCGGGCGGACGTCGTGGTGGCCCTCACGTCCCGTCAACGCGTTCGGGCCGATCCGGTTGACACGGGCACTGGCGGATCGTCATCGGTCTTCCGGGTTCGCGGGGCTTTCGGGAACGACGCGTTCTTCGCCCCACAGGTACCGAGCAGTGTCGGAAGCCGATGTGCAGCAAACGAGGAAGTCGGCACGGTGCGAGGCGGTGTCGGGCGGGGAACGCGTCAACCGATAGGCCCCGGGCGCGTTGTCCCGCATTCCCGCGACCCGGTCGATCCGCGATCGCCGCTTCCTCGAGAACCGCTTGCCGATGACCCTGCCGATCTCCGCGACCGAGTGGGCGCGAATGCTGCTGCTCTACGCCCACCTGATCGTCAGCATGCTGGCCATTGCCCGCGTGCTGTCCGCGGACCTCGGGCTCTTCACCGGACGGCTTTCCCGATCAGCGCTGCACGACACCGTGCGCGACATCGCGCGGTTGCTGGTCGCGCTGTGGGTCACGGGGCTCGCGATCGTGTGGATCGATACCGGGTTCGAGCCGGCGGCGCTCGCCGAGCGCTCCAAGCTGCTGCTCAAGCTCGCCGCCGTCGTCGTGCTGACGCTCAACGGAATCGCGCTGCACCGGGCGAGCTTCCCGGTGCTGATGTCCGACGCGCCGCTCGGTGCGGGCAGGGCGAACCTGCTGGCGGTGACCGGATCGCTCAGCACGATGCACTGGTTGCTGGCCGCGTTCGTGGGCGTGGCGAAGCCGCTCGGCAAGCTGCCTCCGGACGTCCTGTTGGGGAGCTACGTCGCGCTGTGCGGCGCGACGGTGTCGGTGTCGATCGCCTGCCTGCCGCTCGTGCGCCAGCACGTGCTGCGCTGGCGCCGCGCGAGCGACCCGGCACTGCGGATCGATCACGTCATTCGATGATGACGAGCCGAAGGCGACGGGCAATTCCGGTGCGCCGGGCGGTTGCCGAGAATGCGTGCAGTCGAGTGCGGGTGCCCGCACTCGGGCGGCCTGCACCGATTCTGCACACTCGCGGAGCTCAGCTCGGCGATGATGCAGGCGTCCGCCGACGACTTGCCGTGTCGTGCCACGCCCACCGACTGGAGTCTCCCTTCCGATGAGCCGACCCAGGATTCCGCTTCCGGGCCGCCGCGCCGCTCTGGCGGCGAGCGTTCTGCTTCTCGCCGGCGCGAGCGGCGCCCACGATGCGCCGGCGCCCGTACCGGAAGCGTTCGCGGACGGGGCCCTCGCCGAGCCGGTCACCACGGTCGACTGCACGCTGAGCGACGGCCGCGAGGCCAGTTGCTACCGGATCGTCACGGCGGGCACGCCCGCCGGCGCCACGGTCGGACCGTTCTGCCCGAGGACGATCGAGGACACCGCCGAGAGCGTCGGCATCTGGCTGGACGGCGGCACCGAGGTCTACGACGTCGACGGCGACTTCATCGTCGGGCTGCCGGAGCTCTACGACGATCCGGAGTGGCAGCTCTACGACCCCGCGACGGGCGAGGTGAACGTCACCGACACGCTGGAAGGCTGCGAGGCGGCGGCCAGGCCCGACGTGGATCCCGCGTACCGGAACTACTGCGTCGAATGCTCGCTGGACTACGTCGACGGCGGCGTGTCGGCCACCTTCCTGATACCGGTGGAGCCGGTGATGGCCGACGCACCGACGCGCGCGGGCGCGGATGTCGGCGTATCGCTCAACGGCGTCGTCATCGCCGCCTCGGCACCGGTGGAGGACATCCTCGGCAACTACACGATCGCGGCCTTCGACGACTGCGGCGGGCACATCAACCCGTTCGAGGGCTATCACTACCACGCCGCCACCGAGTGCAACACCGGCGCCGCCGGTGACGACGGGCACGCCGGCTTGGTCGGCTACGCGCTCGACGGCTACCCCATCTACGGGCAGATCGAGGACGTCGGCGAGCACGCCGCGCTGGACGATTGCCGGGGCGCGACGGACGAGGTCCGCGGATACCACTATCACGCGGCGGATGCATCCCGGAACCTCATCGTCGGCTGCTTCAGCGGGTTGACCGAAGCGTCGGCGAACGAGGGCCCCGGCGGTGGTCCGCCGCCGGGGGACGGTCCACCGCCGGGCGGTGGCCCGCGGCCCGACGATCGGGGCTGAGCGGCGTCTCGCCCGGAACGCCTTCGCGGGCGGCCCGCGCAGGTCCGCGGCAACTTCGACGCGATGCGATCTCCACGGTTCGTCCCCATTCTCCGCCCGCCCCATCGCTACGCTTCTCCCCCATCGCCCCAACCGAGGAACTGCCCTTGCGACCCGCAGCACGCATCCTGGTCTCGACCCTTGCGCTGTCGATGCTCGGCGGTCTGGCCGCCTGCAACAGCGACGACGACGACGATGATGATGTCGCTACCGTCGACGGCAGCGACACGAGCGACACGAGCGACACGAGCGACACGAGCGACACGACCGACACGAGCGACACGAGCGACACGAGCGACACGACGGGAGAAATCTCCGTCGGCGCGCTCGATCCCGCGACCTTCGTCGACGGCGCGCTGCTGTCGGACGTCGCCACCGTCGACTGCACGCTGAGCGGCGGCACCGAGACCACGTGCTACAGCATCGAGATCGCCGGCGTGCCGGCGGATTCCGCGGTCGGCCCGTTCTGCCCCGAGACCATCACGACCACGGCGGACGACAGCGGCATCTGGTTCGACGGCAGCGGCATCACCTACGACGCCGACGGCGACTTCATCCTGAACCTGCCGAACCTCTACAACGACGCGAACTGGCAGCTCTACGACGCCGCGACGGGCGAGGTGAACATCACCGACACGCAGGAGGCGTGCGAAGCGGCGGCACGGCCCGACGTCGATGCGGCGTACCAGAACTACTGCGTCGAGTGCTCGCTGGACTACGTCGACGGCGGCGTGTCGCAGACCCTGCTGATTCCCGTCGAGCCGATGCCCGTCGACGCGGCCGGCGCGCTGACCGGCAACGTCGGCGTCAGCCTCAACGGCACGGTGCTGGCCGCGCCCGCGCCGGTCCAGGACATCCTGTCGAACTACACGATCGCGGCGTTCGACGACTGCGGCGGCCACGTCAACCCGAACGACGGCTATCACTACCACGCCGCCACGGGCTGCACCGAGGTCGGCACGCAGGACGACGGGCACGCTGCCCTGATGGCCTGGGCACTCGATGGCTACGGCATCTACGGCATGCTGGACGAGGACGGCAACGAAGCGATCGATCTCGACGAATGCCGGGGGCACACGGACGAGGTGCGCGGCTATCACTACCACGCCGCCAGCCCCGGCGAGAACATGTTCATCGGCTGCTTCCACGGCGAGACCAGCAGCGCGAGCACCGACGGCGGTCCCGGCGGACCGCCTCCCGGTGGAGCGCCCCCCGGCGGCGCGCTTCCCGTCGGCGGATGAGGCTCCCGATCGCCGCGGCGGCGCTCCTCGCCGCCGTCGCTCCGGGCGGTGCCGCGTTCGGGCACGCCGACCACGTCGACAACGCGGCGTGGACGGCGTGCGAGGCGGCGGCCCTCGCCGACGCCTGCGAATACACCGACCACGACGACGACCTGTACCGCGGTTCCTGCCGTCTGGTGTCCGATGCGCTACTGTGCGTGCGCAACCGGCCGATCGAGCGATCCGGCACGACTTCCGACACGTCGGACCCGTGACCCTCGGCACCCTCATCCACTGCGAACACGAGCGACCCGAACCCATGTACAGCCCATGTCCCGATACCTCCGACTGACCGCGGCGGCCGCCTGCAGCGCCGCCCTGGTGGCCTGCGCCAGCCCGTCGGTCGATGCCCAGGACGGCGGCGAGCCGGGCTTCTTCATCACGAGCGTCAATCCCGGTGACGGCGCGAATCTCGGCGGCCTGGCCGGCGCGGACGCGTACTGCACGACGCTCGCCGAGGCGGCCGGGCTCGAGGGTCGTACCTGGGCCGCGTACCTGTCCTCGAGCGAGGAGAACGCCAGGGACCGGATCGGTACGGGTCCCTGGTACGACGTCGAGGGCGTGCTGGTGGCCGAGGACGTCGAGCAACTGCACGACGCCGAGGCCAACAGCGTGAACAAGCTGACGGCGCTGAGCGAGTCGGGCGAGGTGATCAACGGTCGCGGCGACGAGCCGAACCGGCACGACATCCTGACGGGCTCCGCCGCGGACGGAACGCTGTCGGGCACCGCCTGCGACGATTGGACCAGCGACGGCGAGGGCTCGGCCATGGTCGGCCACCACGACCGCACCGGCGGCGGGGACGATCCGACGTCGTGGAACTCGGCGCACGCCTCGCGCGGCTGCAGCATCGAGGACCTGCGCGGCACGGGCGGCGACGGGCTCTTCTACTGCTTCGCCGCCGATTGATCGAACACCGCGTTCGTCCCGAGAGCTCCACGATGATGATCCACAAGACGACGGCGAGCGCCACGGGCGCGATGCTGTGCTGCCTCGCACTGGCCGTCGCCGGCTGCAGCTCGACGGGCGACGACGATGGCGAGATCGGAGGGTGCGGTCACCGATACCGACGTCGACACCGACGGGTCGTCCACCGCCGACACGGACGTCGTGGGCAACTTCGACGCCTCGATGTTCGGCGATGCGCTGCGAAGCGCCGAGCAGGTGGACTGCACGCTCGACAGCGGCACGGCGACGACCTGCTTGGCAGCTCACCTTCGCGTCCAACCCGGTCGGCGACGTCGACGGCGAGGGCACGGTGGGCCCGTACTGCCCCGAGTCCATCGCCACCCCGCGCGACGAGGCGGGCTTCGGCGTCTACGACGGAGCGACGACGCCCGGCTTCCAGTCGATGGTGGACGCCGCGATCGCGATGGACGCGGACGGCTACGACATCGTGAACGACGACGGCACCATCAACGTCGACGACCTGTCCGGCGGCGCGGAGCAGGGGTTGAGCTACTGCCTCGAGGCGCCGTTCGACTCGACGCTGGAGCTGACCTTCCTGATTCCGGTCGAGCCGGAGCTCCGCACCGAGCCGTGGGAGGTGGGCACGGTGTCGAGCGTCGGCGTCGGCGTCGACGGCGTGCCCTTCAAGGGCTACACCCCGAGCGTGACCGTGGCCGAGCCGGGCGTCGGCGGCACCGGCAGCGGCAACATCCCGTCGCTCGACCATTGCGGCGGCCACCCCGATCCGGCGGGCTACTACCACTGGCACCTGGTGCCGCGAGGGCACGAACGTGGTGCTCGCGTCGGACGCCTACGACTTCACGGACCAGTACGGCATCACCTGCAGCAACCCGAACGTCGCCTTCGACGAGCCGTCGAGCTTCGCCGGGCTCGCGAAGGACGGCTTCCCGCTGTACGGTCCCTTCGATGCCGTGGACGGCGTCGACGTGCTGCCCGAGCGACCTGGCGACGCTGGACGAATGCAACGGCCACACGCACGTCAACGCCGAGTTCCCGGACGGCGTGTACCACTACCACGCCCTGCAGGACGCCGCGCCCAACATCCCGCCCTGCCTGACGGGCAGTTTCGTCGAACGGGACTTCCTCGTCGACGGACGTGCGCGCTAGATCTCGCTCGTTCGCGGCGCTCCTGCTCGTCGGAGCGCTGACGGGCCTGACCGCGTCCGCCTCGGCGCACGACGCCGGCGTCGCGGCCATCACGATCGCGCACCGGCCGTCGAACGGCTGGACCTTCGAGCTGCAGACGCCGCTCGACGGACTGGACCGGTCCATGCGCCGGTTCGACGAGGCGCGCGCGCGCGAGCTCGGCGAGCTGGACGCGGACAGCACGCGCTACAAGGAGCTCGTCGTCGAGTACGTGAAGGCGACCTTCGAACTCGAAGCCGTGACCCCCGACGGCGAAGCGACTCCGGCGCCGACGTTGGGAGCGGGACGGATCAAGCTCGGGCACCACGTCTCGGTGCTGCGCTTCGCGATCGAGGGAATGCCGACCGAGATCGACGAGCTGACGCTGCGCCTGCCGTACATGGCGGACGCGGGGGGACAGCTCAACGTGCTGTGGCTCGTCGATGGCGAGCGCCGCGAGCGCCACGTGCTCGGTGCGGACGACGACTTCACGTGTGCTCCGGTCCGACTTCTTCGGCCCGGAGAACGAAGGATGAGCCGAACCCGTTCGCTCGTGCTTCGCTCGATCCCCGTCATCGGATCGCTCGCCCTCTTCGGTTGCAGCGGCGACGGCCTCCCGGTCGCCGACGGGGAGATGGCGGCGTCGAACACTGCCGTGCCAGGAGTCGTGCTCGCGAACTTCACCCGCACAGCCTTCGCGGCCGACGCGGTCACGGAGGACTGCACGCTCGGCGGCGGCACCTCGACGACCTGCTACCGCCTGACCGTCACGGGTGATCCGCGCGGCACGGCGCGGCACGGGCGTCGGCCCCTTCTGTCCCGAGTCCATCACGTCGCCGCCCGAGGACGGGGGCCTGTGGTTCGACGGCTCGGGCATCGTGTACGACGTCGACGGCGACTTCATCGTCGAGCTGCCGACCATCTACGACGATCCCGGCTGGGTGATGTACGACGAGGACACGGGCCTCGTCAACGTGACGGACGGCCAGGCGGGCTGCGACGTGACGGGCGATCCGAACGTGGACCCGAGCTTCGTCAACCAGTGCGTGGAGTGCACGCTGGAGACGCTTGGCGGCGGGATCGAGAAGACCGTGCTGATCCCGATCGTGCCGGTGCCCGCCGACGTGCCGGGCGAGATCGGACGCGGCGACGTCGGGGTGGCGCTGAACGGCGTGCTGCTCGGCCCGCCCGCTCCGGTCGAGCTGATTCTCTCGAGCTACACGCTCGGCGTCTTCGACGACTGCGGCGGACACGTCAACCCGCACGAGGGCTACCACTATCACGGGTCCACCGGTTGCTCGGAGACCGGCATCCAGGACGACGGGCACGCGCCGCTGCTCGGATACGCCCTCGACGGCTACGGCATCTACGGCCTGCTGGACGCCGAAGGCAACGAGGCCACGGACCTGGACGAGTGCCGCGGCGCGACCGACGACGTGCGCGGGTATCACTACCACACCGCGGCCGCCGGCGAGAACGCGTTCATCGGGTGCTTCCACGGCCAGACGGGCAGCGTGGTCGGAGCCGCCGGGGGCGGCGGGCCCGGTGGTCCGCCGCCGGAGGGTCCGCCGCCTTCGGGACCACCGCCGGTCGACGGGCCCGACGCCGGCCGGGGCTGAACGGATTCGAGCGGGACGTCGAGGTGCTTTGCGTTCGAGAACCCGCTAACGCATCGGCAGCACGGCCACGGGGCCGATCTCGGTCGACGGCATCTTCGACGCAGCGGCACAGCAGTGGGCGATCGCACGGCCCGATCCGAAGCGCGAGACGCGTCGCGGCGTGTGCGAGGATCGGGCGACCGACGCGTTCAGGCCTTCCGGTCCTGTCCGACGGTCGTAGGCCGGCAAAGCTCGACCACCTGCAGGAGTGCCCATGTCCGACCAAGGCATCCGTTAGGGCGACCTCACGCCCCGCGAGCTGAGGAGCGCGCTCGACGAGCGTCTGTCCGCCCTGCGGTCCGATATCCGCACCGACCCGCTGGCGAACCCCATGCGCCAGCTGGCGCACGAACTCAGCCGCAGCGTCGAGAGCGGCGTCCTTAGCATCGCTCGGCTCGGCGAGCTCGCCACGATCCTGGACCGGGAAGCGTTCGCACTCCGCGCCACGCACGTCGCCCAATACCTCGAGTAGTCCGGGACCGATGACCTCGACGCCGTCGTCGCCGAGCTGTCCGAGCCGCTCGCGACGTTCGAGGCGTTCAGCGCGTTCTGGTCCCGGCGCCTGGAGACGATCGTCTTGACCGGTCACCCGACCTTTCTGCTGACGCCCGCCGCGCGCGGACACCTGGCCGAGGCGGCGCTCGACGGCCGGGCGCCGGACGTCGGCCCCGACATGCCCGACTCGGACATCACCCTGGCGCACGAGCACGCCCAGGCCCGCTCGGCGCTGCACGCGGCGACGAACGCGGTGCACGCGCTGAACCGGTCCTTGCTCGCTCACGCGCGCGTCCGGTTCGCCGGCGAATGGCGCGCCTTCCGACCCGCGCCGATCGGGCTGGCCACGTGGGTGGGCTACGACATGGACGGCCGGAACGACATCACCTGGAGCCAGGTGATCGCGCACCGCATCGCCGAGAAGGCAGAGCGGCTGACCCTCTACGCCGACCGCCTCCAGGCGCTCGGCCTGGTCGGCGCCGCCGATCTGATCGAACGCCTCGGGACGGCGGCCGAGCGTGCGGAGCGGGATGCCGAGGCGTTCGCGGGCGACCTGTCGACCCCCGAGGCGCTGGCGAGCGCGGCGAACGATCTGACCCGGGACGAGGACAGCAAGCTCGTGACGCTCGGCCCCGCGATGGACGAGCTCTCCGCCATGGCCGACGAGGCGGGGGGTGACGTCGCGCTCGATCTGCTCGCGCTTCGCGCGGAGATGGCGGCCTGCGGGCTGGGTCTCGGCTGAGGTGCACTTTCGTCTCAACGCCGCACAGATCGGCAACGCGGCCCGCGCGGCGCTCGCGAACGATCGCCAGACGGACCTCTTCGGGCGCGGCGCCCTCGACGACGTCGCCGAGCTGATCGCCACGGCGCGGCCCGTGCGCGTGAACTTCGCGAGCCTCGCCGCCGAGAGCTCCTCCGCCGCCCGCATCCTCATCGCCGCGGCGCAGATCGCCAAGCACGTCGACGCGGACGCACCGATCCGCCTGCTGATCGCCGAGTGCGAGAACCCCGTGACGGTGCTGACGGCCATCTACCTCGCCAAGCTGTTCGGCGTCGAGAGCCACATCGATGTCTGCCCGCTCTTCGAGACGGGCGCCGCGCTGGATCGAGGGCAGCGCATCCTCGACGTGCTGTTCCAGCAGGAGCCCTACCGACGCCAGGCCGAGCGGCGCGGGCGCGTCTCGATCGAGGCGGGATTCTCCGATGCCGGGCGCTTCATGGGCCAGGTGCCCGCCGGTCTCGCGATCGAGCGGCTGCAGGGCCAGCTCGCCGCGCAGATGGAGCGCCACGGGCTCGCTCACCTCGGAGGCGATCGTCTTCGACACGCACGGCGAGAGCATGGGCCGGGGCGGTCATCCCGGCGGCATCGTCGATCGCTGCCTCTACGCCTGCAGCCCGTGGGCGCGGCGCCAGTTCTCCGGCCGCGGCATCCACCTGGTCCACGAGCAGAGCTTCCAGGGCGGCGACGGCTACGTCTGGTTCACCGGCGAGCGGATGGCGCGACGGACGCTCGTCGGCATACTGAAGGCGCACGGCGAGGCGCGCGCGGCGAGCGACGACGACCCCTTCTACCGCGACACGGCCACCAGCCTCGACTTCTTCAACGCGGTCAAGAAGCGACAGGAGGAGCTGTTCGTCGATCCGGCCTACAACATCGCGCTCGGCGCCATGGGACTCGCGATCCTGCCGAAGACCGGCAGCCGCAAGTCGCGCCGCCAGTTCGAACGGGGCGCGGACGAGGAGACGTCGCTGCGGCGCATCCGGGCCATCCCGCACAACGCCGTCCTGCAGCAGATGGGCCTGCTCGCGAACATCCTCGGCGGGGTCGGCGGCGCGCTCGCGGTCGAGCCCGAGGCCTACGCGCGCCTCGCGCGGCGATCGGACCGCTTCGCCCGGATCATGCGGCTGGTGGCCACCGCGAACAGCCACTCCGAGATGAAGACGCTGATTGCCTACATGAAGCTCTACGACGGCAGCTTCTGGGCCACGCGGCCGATCTCGGGCGAGGAGCGTGCGCTGGAGGCGCCGTGCGCCGTGCTGGCCGAGGCGCTGTCCGAGGATCATCGCTACTTCACGGCCCTGCAGCTGGCCGCCCGCCTGCGCTCGGACGCGATCTCGCTGACGCGCATCCTCGGACAGATGGACCTGCCGCCGCGCGGGCACGCGCCGGTCAGCCTCGATCTGCTGCACGCCGTGCGACTCGCCGCGATCCAGCACTGCTTCCTGATCGCCGCCCGCCTGCCGACCTTCACGCCGCAGGGCGGGTTCAACCGCGAGGACGTGATGGCGCTGATCTTCACGCTCGACGTGCCGCAGGCGTGCGAGACGCTGCGCGAGACCTTCCCGACCGATCCGCACGAGGAGGCGCGCGTCTCGCTCGACGAGCCCGCCGACTACCCGGCCGACGCCTCTCCGGGCGCTCGCCTCGTGCCGGTAAGCGGCGCCGGGCGTCGGCGTCGCGATCGCGAGCGAGAGGACTCGCGCCGCCGCCGATCCCGCACCCAGCGCATTGGCGCGCGCGCTCCCGCAACGGAGACGAGCGGCAGCGAGACGAGCAGGATCAGCTCGAAGGTGGCGGCGAAGCCTCGGCGTTCGCCGCGGCGGCGCGGTCGGCCTACGCGGCCTTGGCCTTGACGTAGCGCCCGGGGGCGGGCTCGATGGGCGGAAACTCGGCGTTGCCCGCCTTCTTCGGCGCGGTCACCTGCGCACCGCCGTGCGCCTTCAACCATTCGCTCCACGCCGGCCACCAACTGCCCTCGACGCTCTGCGCACCATCGATCCAGGCCGATGCCTCGGGCTGCAGCTCACCGACCCAGTGGTTGCGCTTGCGTTTCGCGGGCGGATTGACGACCCCGGCGATGTGACCGCTGGCGCCGAGCACGAAGCGGTTGTCGCCTCCCAGCAGCTGCGTGCTCGTGTAGGCGGTCTGCCAGGGCACGATGTGGTCTTCGCGCGAGGCGTAGACGAAGGCCGGGGCCTCGATGCGCGACAGGTCGACCGCCACGCCGCACTGCGTCGTGCCGCCCGGCTCGCGAAGTCGATTCTCGAGATAGGTGTTGCGCAGGTACCAGCAGTACATCGGTCCCGGCAGGTTCGTGTCGTCACCGTTCCAGAACAGCAGGTCGAAGGCCGGAGGGGCCTTGCCCTTGAGGTAGCTGCTGACCACGTAGGGCCAGATCAGGTCGTTGGCCCGCAACGCCGCGAACACCTGCGCCAGTTCGCGACCGTGCAGCACGCCGCCACCACCGATCTCGGCCTCGCGTCGGGCCACCTTGGCCTCGTCGACCATCAGGCCGAGCTCGCCGGTCTCCGAGAAGTCGAGCATCGTCGTCAGCAGCGTCACGCTCGAGGCGGGCTTGTCCCCGCGCGCGGCGGCGACGGCCAGCGCGCTGGCCAGCAGGGTCCCGCCGAGGCAGAAACCGAGCGTATCGGCCCGATCGGCGCGACGGATGCGGCGTGCCACGTCGAGGGCTCGCAGCACGCCCTCCTCGACGTAGTCGTCCCAGCCGAGTTGGCCCTGCGCGGTGCCGACATTGCGCCACGACACCAGGAACACGGTGTGCCCTTCGGCCACCGCGTAGGCCACCAGCGAGTTCTGCGGCTGCAGGTCGAGGATGTAGAACTTGTTGATGCAGGGGGGCAGGATCACCAGGGGGCGCTTGTGCACCTTGGCCGTGCTCGACGTGTACTGGATGAGCTGCATCAGCTCGTTCTCGTACACCACCTCGCCCGGACTGGTCGCGACGTTGCGACCGACCTCGAAGGCGGTCTCGTCGGTCATCGAGATCCTGCCCTTGGCGACATCGGCGAGAAACAGGCGCGCCCCTTCGACCAGGCTGACGCCGCCGCTGTCGAAGGCTTCCTGGAGCACTTCGGGATTGGTGACCAGGCCGTTCGCGGGGCTGATCGCGTCGCTCACCTGACGCAGCACGAAATCCCACTGCGCCTTGGAGCGCTTGTCCAGCGGCGCCGCTTCGAGCGCGCTGCGCGTCATCGCGGCGAACTGCAGGTAGGCCTCGGAAAGGTGTGCGTAGCGGGGGTCCTTCTGCCAGGCCTCGCCGGCGAAGCGGCGGTCGGTGCCGGGCGCCGCCGCCCCCGTGAACGCGCTCGACCAGGGCGTTCCCGTCCACAACGCCCCCCATTGCTCCATCCCTTGCTGCCAGGCCTTCAGCATCGGCGCGGCGTCGGGCCACGCGGCGATCTGGTCGGAGAACAGCGCATCCAGCCACTGCGGCCGGTCGGTACGGTTGTCGGATTCGCTCACGATGGCGTCCTGTCGGGCGGGGTGACCGAGTCTGCCTGAACCCGGGTTCGGGCAGGCCGGTGGAGGCGGGATCGAGGCGGCCGATGGCGGGACCGGGCCACCCGCGGTCCGTGGTGATGCCCGCCGCGATTCGGGACGGATCCTGGACTCTCGTTCGATCGAGGCGTATACCCGAAAGGGTCGGTACCGCGCTTTCGCGTCACGACGAGAGGTCGTTCGCCATGGATCTGTCACGCCACTTCTTCATCGCCGACGATCTCGATGAGCTCGACAAGGTCGAGGTAGAGCTAGAAAGCGCGGGCATCCCGACGGCGCAGGCGCACGTGCTGACGCGCGACGACGCCGGCGTCGGGCACCGCGAGCACCTGAACGGCGTGCCGTCCTTCATGCAACGCGACGTGGTGAACTCGGCCGGTACCGGGACGGCGATGCCGGCCTGGCTCGTCGCTTTCGAGAATCGCACCGGCAAGTGGTGGTACTGGCGCATGTGGCGTCACGTCTGACGATCGCCGACCTCGACGCGGCGCGGTCACCACGTTCAGATCGGCAGGCCGGCGAGGGCGAAGCTGTGGCCGAACTGCCGTACCGCTCCCGCCCGGTGCAGCTTTGGCGGCACGCTCGAGATGCATCACGGCGTCCGCCGAGCCCGCGTTCTTGAAGTATCGCGCCACGTTCGAGCCGAGAATGTGGTGATCGTAGGCAATCCAGCGCCGCCGCCCCGGTCACGCTTAGCCGTCGACGTGCACTGGGTCTGCAACCGCACCGACGCGCCCGCGACGGCGCGGGTCTGCGACAGCGCCAATGTGGAGTGAGGCGAGCGGTTGGCCGAACCCGGCGCGACGGGCGTAGCGCTCGATGCTCGAGAGACGGAAGCGGCCGAGCTTATCGCCGGTCTCGACGCCTCCGGTGGATGGCGAGAGCACCTCGACGACGACGGACATGCCGTCCCCGAACGCGGTGCACTGCAGATTCGCCGCCGATGCCGAGAAGCCTGCACGATGAAGCACGGTAGGCCAGGAGCCGAGAGAACTGCACGAAGGCCGCGGCACTCCCGTCCGTGGCCGCGACTTCACGATTTCTGCACCCTTCGCATGCACGATCCAGTCAGCATGTTCCCACGTCGACGGGGGACCCTCTCGCTCGAACCCGACCTGACCAGACACGACATGCCCCTCTCCGCCCGGATCCCGCGCAGCGTCCTGATGTTGGCTTGCATCGCGTGCGTCCCGCACCCCGCGTCGGCTCACGACGATCATTGCTCGGCAATCGTCACTTCGGTCGACGAGGCCGGCTTCTCCGACGAGGTGAGCGTGTCGTGCGACGACGGCCACGCGAACATCGTTTCGGACGCCTACCCCGACCACGAGTTGATGACCGGCATCGTCGGCACGAACGAGCAGGTGCCGGTTCCCGCCGAGAGCCTCGTCACGCCGATCCCGCTCGCACCGATGCTCGGGGACACCCCGGTGACACGCGACTCGTCCCTCGGCGTCACCGTGAACGGCGTGCCGATCTTCGACTACACCGCCGGCGGCGAGATGAGCGAGGCCGACCTTCATCATCACCAGACCCAGCACGACACGCTGCTCACGCAGCAGCTGGACGTGTGCGGGGGACACGCGGGGCGTGGAGACGACTACCACTACCACGTCAAGCCAGTCTGCATGATCGAGCAGATGGTCAACCGCGACGACGATCCGATCATCGGCTGGGCCCTCGACGGGTTCCCGATCTACGGCGACGACAACCCGGACGGCTCGGCCGTGGCCGCCGGCGCGCTGGACGTGTGCAACGGCCAGCCGGACGACGTGTACGGCTACCGGTACCACACCTCCGAGGAGGCGCCCTACATCGTGCAGTGCCTGATGGGCGCGGTGGGTGATCCGACGGATCTGCCGAGGGTCAGCCCGCTACGGGCAGCCGACGGCGGGGCGGAGCCCGAGCCCGGCCGGCCTCCGGCCGGCGGTGTCGACGATCTGACCTTCACGGAAGGCTCCGACGGTGTGCGCAGCATGGACTACCGCCACGAGGGCGAGGCCTACTACCTCCGCTACAGCGAATCCGACACGCCCGGTTGCTACGACTTCGAGACCCGGACGGTGACGAACGGCGGCGACGTACGGGCCAGCACACTGTGCAGGTAACGCGACGCCGCCGTCGACGCTGTGTGGCGTGCGGTCCTTGCGTTCTGCCGGCGCTCCCGCTCCTCGGCTTGCGCGGTTCGACGAGCGTCGTTCCGACACCGACCGAACACACAGACAAGGACTCCGAACCGACATGAAGCGACTCCTTCCGACCATCGCGGCGCTCGCGATCGCGCTCGCCGCCGGCACCGCGCACGCCGAGTCGCGCGACGTGCGCATCGACGTCTGGGCCGACAACTGGTTCGAGCTGTCGGTCGACGGCGAGCCCGTGCTCGAGGACAGCGTGCCGATCACGACCGAACGCTCGTTCAACGCCGAGACGACGACCGTCGCGATCGATCTACCGGCGGTCCTGGCCGTGACCGCCAAGGACTTCAAGGAGAACGACTCGGGCCTGGAGTACATCGGCAGCCGCCGTCAGCAGATGGGCGACGGAGGGCTGATCCTGCAGGTCCGCGACGCGGGTACCGGAGAGGTGCTCGGCGCGAGCGACGGCAGCACGAAATGCCTGGTCGTGCACCGTGCACCGCTCGACCCGAGCTGTGCCGACGAGGCGGACCCCGTCGCGGGCGAGGGCGCCTGCGGGTTCGAGGAGACGGCGATTCCCGAGGGCTGGGCATCGCCGGACTTCGACGACGCCGACTGGCCCGCGGCCACCGTGCATTCGGTGCGCGATGTCAGTCCCAAGGACGGCTACGACGAGATCGACTGGGACGAGTCGGCCCAACTCGTCTGGGGCCCGGACCTGAAGCAGGACAACACGATCCTGTGCCGGTTGTCGGTCGGTGAATGAAGAACAGGCATCCGATGATTCGAACCCGACAACGCGCGTTCCGTCACCACGCCGTCGGCACCTTCCCGAACGAGGCGAACCCGAACACGATCACCGAGCAGGACGTGTCGATCTCGTACACGCTCGACCCGGTCGCGACGGACGTCGCGACCGCGCTCGGCGGGCCGCGCGGGGCGACCGGCTTCGTGCTGAACGGCATCGAGATGGACCCCGGCACGGGCGGCTAGTGCGACGACGCCGGCACGGTGTGCAGCTAGGGCGACAACACCGTGGGGCAGTAAAGCATCGAGGCGCTCGGCCAGGACGCCTTCGATTTCGGTACCGACGAGAACAACGCCCACGTGCAGCCGGACGGCACGTACCACTACCACGGCGTGCCCGAAGGATTCGTGGACAAGCGCGGCGGAAGCGAGGACGCGATGACGCTGATCGGGTGGGCGGCGGACGGCTTCCCGATCTACGCGCGCTACGGGTACAGCGATCCGATGGACGCGGGCTCGGCGGCTGGCGGTGATGGAAGGCAGCTATCGGCTGGTGGAGACGGTGGACGAGTCGCGTCCGTCGACCGAGGCGCTGCCGCCGGGCACCTTCCAGGTCGACGACGGTGCGTTCATGGTGCTGTCGCTCCCCGTTGCCGCGTTCGCGGGCATCGAGGATGTCGCCACGGTGTGCGGCTGCTGGACGCCACCGGTCCTCGGCCGCTTCGCAGCGGCGGCCGCCACCGGCGCCTACCGTTTCGAGACCGGACTGTTCGGCATTGCCGGGGAGGAGCGCGCGCTGCGCGTGAGCCTGGCGCGCGAGTCCGACGACGAGCGCCAACTGCCGACCCTGACGGCCGAGCCCCCCGCGAGCGATGTGTTCCCGTCGGCAGGACGACGGAAGCCTCGATGAACGGCGGGGCGTCGCGCGGCCGGATCGCGGGTTCGCGCCGTCAGTCATCGACCTCGACGAAGGCGCGCACCGGAAAGGTGCCCATGCCTTCTACCTTGACCGGTACCGCGTAGAAGCGGAAGCCCGCGGCCGGCACGGCGTCCAGATTCGTCATGTGCTCCACGATCAACACCTCGGCCCCGAGCAGCGTCGAGTGCACCGGCCGTTCGCCGCCCGACGTATCGTCGATGTTGTAGGTGTCGATGCCGACGAGCACGGCACCCTCGTCGCGCAGCCTCAGCGCCGCCGCCTCGGTCAGGAACGGATGGCCCTCGTAGTAGGCCTCGGTGTTCCAGTGGCGGGACCAGTCGGTCTGCACCAGTACCGCACGCCCCGCGACCTCGATGCCGTCGAACGCGTCCGCATCGATGACCGCACGATCCGGACCGGTGACGACCTTGACCGCGTCGAGGTGCGCCACGCTCGAGAGCTCCAGCGCGGCGAGATCCTTGCCATGCTCGTAGCGATGCCAGGGCGAGTCGAGGTAGGTGCCGGTGTTCGAGCACAGCTCGATGCTGCCGATCTGGAAGGTGGTGCCGTCCGCGTAGTGAGCCCTGGAGGCTTCGCGGCTCAGGAAGTCGCAGATCAGCGGCGGCGGCAGGCCCTTGTAGGTGACCAGGCCGTCGCGCACGGTGTGGCTGAGATCGATGAGTTGCACGCTGTCGGACCGTTCGCCGCGGCCGGCTGCCGCGCTTGCGGACGATACACGTGCACCGCGTGCGATCCTGCCCGGATGGACGCCGCGTCCATCCGGGTCATGTCCGCCGCCGCCGACGTGTCACGGCCTCGCGCGAGGCGTCTGCACGCTTTCTGCACCGGCCGAGCGCGTAGCTCCGTCAGACTCCGCCGACGCCGGAGCTTCCCGGCGAGCCGCGATGTCGCGCTGCCGCGCAGCGCGAGAAAGGCATTCCTGATGGGAAGCGGAGCATGCGACGAACCGCTCGTGGTCGTCGTCGAGGACGAGCCCAAGATCGCGTCGCTGGTGCGCGATTACCTCGTGCGCGACGGTTACCGGGTCGAGGTGCTGCTCGACGGCGACGGTGCCGCGGAGCGCATCGTCGCAGTGGCGCCCGTGCTGGTCGTGCTCGACTGGATGCTGCCCGGACGGGACGGGTTGTCGATCTGCCGGGAGCTGCGCTCGAGCACGAGCGTGCCGGTGATCATGCTGACAGCGCGCATCGACGAGCGGGACGGCTCGACGGCTTCGACGGCCGGCGCCGACGACTACGTGTGCAAGCCGTTCAGCCCCGCCGAGCTCGTCGCGCGTGTGCGCTCGGTGATCCGTCGTTCGGGCGACCGATCGGCGAAGCCCGTCGGAGCCGACCGACATCGTGCACGCCGGCGTGCGACTGGATCTGGCCGCTCAGCGCTGCACGATGGGGGACGAGTCGGTGGAGCTGACGCCGGTGGAGTTCCGATTGCTGCGCGGGATGCTGTCGACCCCTGGACGCTACTACTCGAGGTATCAGTTGATGCGCTTGATCTACGACGATCACCGCGTGGTCAGCGATCGCACCATCGACAGCCACGTGCGAAACCTGCGCAGAAAGCTGCCGGGCGGTTCGGGCGAGGAGGGCGCGATTCGTTCGCGCTACGGGATAGGGTACGGCATCGAGTGAAGCGTTGCGGCGGCCTGGCGCCGTGCAGATCGAGTCGGAGGTCAAGCGGCTCGACGGCGTCACCGCCGTGGACAACCGCGTCATCGCGCAACAGGCGTCTTTCGCTTCGCGGGCGACCTGAACGAGGCGTCCGCGACGACCATGCAAACTCGAGGGCCGACGCATTCGGCGAGGTCTGCGAACCCCGTTGTTTGAAGGCCTTGGGCGCGCGTGGCGGGGGGCATCGCTCTGCGCGTGGCCGGTGCGCGCGTCGTGTCCGCCAGCTTCCACTTCGTGCAGGACTGCTGGGGGCCGGGCATCCCGGGGGGTCTGCAGCGGCGTCGGTGCGTGGCCCCCCGGGCTAGATTCTGCGCGTACATGGCCGACGGACGAACGGCATGCCGCTCGACCCGTAGACTCGTCCCGTCGGCTTCGCGCCCGGGTGGGTCCGGCCGTTCCTCCACATTGCACGGTTCCGTCGGTGGCACGATCCTCGTGGCTCGTCCGGCTGCCGCGCGGGCAGCACCGTTGAGCGAAAGCGACTCCAGCCTGACGTCCGCCGTCAGCGACTTCTTTCGAAGTGTCGATCGGCCCGCCAGCGTCCTCGGGGCCGTGTTCGTCGGGGCCTTGCTCGAGACGACCGTGCTGCCCGTTCCCTTCGAGCTGTTGCTGGTGCCGCTGATGTTGCGCCACCGCGCGATGGTGTGGTGGATCGTGCTGGCGGCACTCGCCGGCTGCATGGTCGGGGCGTTCGCGGGCTACGCGGTGGGTCTGTTCGCCTTTCAGACGTTCGGCCAGAGCGTACTGGAGTTCCTGGGCGCGGCAGAGGCGATGGAGTCGTTCACCGAACGACTCGGGGAGGGGGCCTTCTGGGCGATCTTCCTGGTCGGTTTCACGCCCGTGCCGGTCCAGGTCGCCACCCTCGGTGCCGGGTTCACGGACGTCGTCGCTCGTCACCTTCACCTCGGCGATGCTGCTGTCGAGGGGCCTGCGGTTCGGGGGGCTGGGTTTGCTGGTCCATCGGTTCGGCGACGACGCGCTGCGCCTGCTCGGCCAGCACCGCAGGAAGGCGCTCCTTGGCGGCGCTCTGCTGTTGGTGGCGCTCGTCGCCTTTCTCGTGGCGACGTAGGCGAACGGTCAGCCCGGCGTCGCCGTCCGTCCCGAGATGCGCCGGCATACGGTGTCGGCGTTGATCCATCGCAACGCCGGTCTCCTTCGTCCGGAGTACGTTCGATCATCGGCTACTCGCCCGCGACGGCTCGACGCGAACCGCGGTCGCGCTCGAGCTTGCCTTCACGTCGTCTCGGCGCGCCGGGACGATGGGTCTGCGCGGCTTTCTCGAGGTGGCGCGGCAGGTACAGATCGAAGCGCGTGCCCGCGCCGGGCTCGCTGGTCACGACGACCTGGCCGTCACAGCGGCGCACGAAGTCGAACACCATCGGCAGTCCGAGCCCCGTACCGCGTCCGGGGTCCCTGGTCGTGTAGAACGGCTCGAAGGCTCTGCTCAGGACCTCGGGGGCCATGCCGTGGCCTTCGTCCACGACGGACACGCGGACGTAGTCCCCGGGCCCGAGTCCGGGGTGCGGCGCCGGGTGCGCGGGGTCGACGCGCGCGTAGCCGACATCGAGGATGAGCGTGCCGCCCTCGGGCATGGCGTCGCGCGCGTTGAGCGAGAGGTTCACGATCGCGTTCTCGAACTGGCTCCGATCGACGCGCACGGCGAGGCGGCCGGGGACGCTCGAGGTGCGCACCGCGATCGATGCGCCGAGCGTGTGCCCGAGCAGCTCCATCAGCTCGGAGAGCAGGCGGATCGGCTCGAGGACCTCCGGCTCCGGCGGCTCGCTTCGACCGAAGGCGAGCAGGCGTGCGGTGAGCGCCGCGCCGCGCCGGGTGGCGGCGCGCGCTTCGTTCAGCAGCTCGCGCGACGCCCGCGCGTCGACGACGAGCTGCGCGTCCAGCAGCTCGAGGTTGCCGCCGATGACGCCGAGCAGGTTGTTGAAGTCGTGCGCGATGCCGGCGGCCAGCCGCCCGACCGTCTCCAGCTTCTGAGCCTGGCGCAGCGTCCGTGCGTCTCGAGGCGGGGTCA
Source organism: uncultured Gammaproteobacteria bacterium (assembly GCA_963833195.1). GTDB lineage: Bacteria > Pseudomonadota > Gammaproteobacteria > Granulosicoccales > Granulosicoccaceae > Granulosicoccus. Next base: position 436,517 of record CAWHXF010000027.1, read on the forward strand.
CGTCCGCCGGACCGAGTTCCCGCTGGCGATGATCCGATCGATCAAGGCCGCGACCGCCTCGTGAGCTTTCGCATCGTCCGTCCCGGCATGCGCATCGCCCGCGCTCCGGTGGGTGTCCGCGGCGTCCTGCAGCACGCCGACGATCTCGTGCTCCGGAAGCAGCTCGTGATCGTTCATGGCCAGCAGGAGGGCCTCGCAGATCGAGAGGGCGGCCATGCCCGAGTGGTCTGTGTCTTGTGTCATGGCGAACGGTCCCTCCCGGGGACGACGGCTCGGAACCAGGTGCGAGCCTGATCGGTTACCCAGACTGGCAGGAAACGGCGCATGCTGGACTGATCGAGAGCAGTGCCCGGCGCGGACCGATCGGCTCGATGGCGCGCGGCGAAACGGGAGAGGGTCTTTTGATCGCCATGCAAGCGAGTCCGCTCGCCCGCAAGCTCTCCGCCTTCGTCGCCCTGTCCGCGCAGGAACTCTCGGCGCTGGAGCGTCTGCACCGTCGCCGCAAGCCCTTCGGCGCCGGACACGATCTCGTGCGCCAGGGGCAGCCCGGCCAGTCGGCCTACCTGCTGGCCTCGGGCTGGGTCTGCTCCTACAAGACCCAGGTCGACGGCACGCGCCAGATCGTGGACTTCCAGGTCCCCGGGGACTTCCTGGGTCTGCGCAGCGTGCTGCTGCGGACCTCGGATCACAGCTTCGAGCCGATCGTCGACAGTCAGGCCGCCGAGGTCCCGAGGCAGGACCTGCTGGACGTGTTCGCGCGCACGCCGCGCCTGGCGACGGCCATCCTCTGGGCGGCCTCGCGGGACGAGGCGATGGTGGTGGAGCATCTGGTCGGCATCGGACGCCGGGATCCCGTCGTCCGGCTGGCTCACCTGCTGCTCGAGCTCCGGGCCAAGCTGTCCCTGGTCGGCCTGGGAAGCGAGGCCGGATACGATTGCCCGCTGACCCAGTACCACCTGGCCGACGCGCTCGGGCTGAGCGCGGTGCACGTCAACCGCGTGCTGCGCCAGCTGCGCGAGGACGGCCTGGTCACGTTCCGCAACGGCCACGTGACGTTCGACGACCACGATCGGCTGGTCGCGCTCGCGGAGTTCGATGCCGCGTACCTGGATCAGACCGGACCGCTGCTGCCCTGAGATCGAGCGTGCGTGCCCGCGCCGTGCGAACCGCGGCCGCGCCGCGGACCGTCTCGCACGAGGCAGCGTCCGCACGCCGTGTCGAGGCGCTCGACGTAGGTCGCGGCCTTGCCCACGCAGTGACCGCTGAAGCGCAGCTCCAGGAGCAACCGCTCGTCCGCGAGGGTGGTGCAGGTCGGCGCCGGCGCGTCCAGCTCGGTCGCCGCCCACGGCCCGTGCTCCTCGAGGATGTGCACGTCGATGCGCGACGCGCCGCACACCATGCTGATGCGGTTCCGGCCGAGCTCGATGCGTTCGCGCGCGCAGGCGCTCGGCAGGTGTTCGAGGGCGTCGGCCCGATTGCCGGCGAACTCGACTCGGCGGATGACGGTCTGGGACATGCGTGCGTCCGGGCGAGGTGGCGATGGCCGGAGCGTGACGCACGGGCCGCGCGCGCCTCTTGATCGAGGTCAACCGAGTGGGCGGTGCCGACGTGCCCCATGAGAGCGGCAGAGGCGTCTTGCGGACCCGGTGGCCTGCGCACCCGGCGCGCGACTTGATGCTGGTCAACGCCTTCCGTACCCCGTTGTCGCACGGTGCTCGTCCGCAAGCCTTTCCCGCAACCGTCGCTCCCATGGTCACGCCTCGCTCGTTCATCCCGCGCGCACCCGCATGTCGTCTTGCGCGCACGTTGTCCCGGCTCGTCGGTCTCGGCATGCTGGTGCTCGGGGCAACCCTCGCAGGGGCCGAGGCACCGGACCAGGCGCTCGGCAGGGCGCCCGTCGAGACGCCCGACGAGACGCCCGACGAGACGCCCGACGGGGCATCGGACCGGGCGCTGGACGGGGTCGAGCTCGGGCGCGTCATGCGCGAGCTCGTCGCCTGGATCGAGCGCGAGACCGACTACGAGGTCGACGCCGTGCGCGCCTCCCCGCCGGACATCGCCTTCGTCTCGCCGGGCGACGTGCTCGGCTTCGAGGACGGCCCGGTGCGGGTGGTGCCGGGCATGGCGGGGTACTACCACCCCGCCGCCGACGCCGTGTTCCTCGTGCGGCCGTGGTCGCTCGACGAGACCTACGATCACGGCCTGCTGCTGCACGAGCTGGTGCGTGCGGTGCAGTACCGCGCGCGCCCGTGGGCGTGCGTCGGGGAAGCGCAGCTCGAGGCCTACGTGCTCCAGAGCCGCTGGCTCGCCGAGCGCGACATCGTGCTGATGGTGGACTGGCCGCGGTTGACCGAGCTGGCCGACTGCCCGCCGCGCTCCGAGGCGCACGGCCCGGTCGACGAGCTCCTCGCCACGGGCCGCAGCCCGGGGTAGTCGCCGCACGTCGAGGTCTCCCGCTGCAGCAACGGCGCGGCGCCCCGATCGAGCGCGGGATGAGCGAGCCCCACGCGGTGCGCACCGATGAGCCCCGAAGTTGATCGGGATCAAGCGCGAAGCCGCGGCGCGCTCGCACACTCGACGCATGAACCCCAAGACCGTCCTCGTGTGCCTGGACAACGAGGCCAACGTCGAGCGCCTCGTGCGCTTCGCGGCCGGCAACGCCGCGGGCGCGGCGCTCGTCGGCACGCGTCCGGTCCCGCCCGGTCCCGCGGTGGATGCGTTCGGCGCCGTGGGGGTGGAAAGCGAGGCCACCGAGCGAATCCGCACCCGTTTCGAGGCCGTCGCCCGCGACGCCGGTTGCGAGCCGACCTGGAGCGCGCTGCCACGCACCGCCAAGCGCGACGCGGCGCTGTGCGACGAGGCCCGGACGTGCGACATCGTCGTGATGCCGCAACCCGGCAACGACGCCGAGGGCGCCGTTCCCGCCGGCACGTTCCGCGCGCTCGTCGTCGGCGCGGGTCGACCCGTGCTGATGCTGCCGCGCGCGGGCGACTTCGGGGAGGTCGGCAGGCGAGTGCTGATCGGCTGGTGCCCGACGCGCGAAGCGGCGCGTGCGGTGCACGATGCGCTCGCGCTCGCCATACGCCCGAATTCACGCGTGACGCTGCTGCGCGTGTCGCAGGGCGAGCGGCCGGAGCTCGAGCGTTCCGCCGCAGCCCTGTGCGCGCTGCTCGAGCGCCACGGGGTCCGGACCGAGGCGGCGAGCTGGCCGCGCACCGAACTCGTCATCGGCGACGTGATCCTGAGCCAGAGCGCGGAGATGGGCGCCGACCTGATCGTGACGGGGGCCTGCGGCCATTCGCGGCTGTACGACCTGACGATCGGCGCGACCACGACCCACCTGCTGGAGCGCATGACGGTGCCGGTGCTGTTCTCGCACTGAGCGCCCCGGCACGTGGCTACGCCGGCAACGTGTAGCGCGCGTCCACCAGGGCGCGGATCATGGCGCGGGTCTGCGCGCTCGACAGGTCCTCGTTGGCTTCGATGAGCGCGGTGTCGTCGGCGAGGTGTTCGTCGCGGATCGCCGTGCGGAACCAGCGCGAGTAGTCGCCGCGCCGCAGGTGATAGCCCCACGTGACATCGTCCACGCCCTGCGCCAGCTCGCAGAACGCCACGAGGTTCTGCGCCTTGAGGTTCTGGTCGCCGTGGGGGCCGCGGAACCAGAAGCTGTGCCAGCGCAGGTCTCCTTCCGCGTACTTGCGCAGATGACGGATGCGCTCGGTGCGTCCCGGCACCGGAATCATCGCGAACGGCGGGCCGCTGCCGTCGATGAACCACGCGGTGGCGCAGCCCGGCGGCGGCACCGGATCGATCGACCAGGGCAGCGCCCTGCCGGTCGCCTTCGCGAAACCGTCGAGGGTGCGGTCGGGAGACTGCCCGATGGCGAGCACGACGTCCACGGGCTTCAGCGCCGCCGGCACGACGTGCTCCGGATGCACGGTGACCAGGACGGTTTCCCGCAGCTCCAGCGGCAGCACCGATGCGGCGGGGCCCCACGTCGCGGGGAGCACGTGGTGGGCCTCGTCCACGAGCAGCCAGTGGGGACGGCCGGTGCGGGCACGCATGGCCTGCAGCCTCGGCAGCAGCTGCGCGAAGTATTCGGGGCGCTCGTCGAGCGCGATGCCGAGCAGGTTGATCGCGAGGTTCATGTCCGGCGCCCGCAGGACCGACAGCACCTCGTCCACGCTCGGGGCACGGTGCCGGTCGCCGATCGGCACGACGTCGCGCAGCGTCCCGTAGTCGCCCTCCGGGTCGATGATGCAGACCTGGTAGTCGCGCGCGACGAGCCGCTCCACGATGCCGGCGGCCACGGTGGACTTGCCGCACCCCGGCGGCCCCGCGACGAGCGCGTTGTGCCCGTAGGGAGCGAGCCGCACCTCCGTGCCGTCCGTACGTTGCCCGAGCGGGATGGCGTGGCGCGACAGCGGCGCGTCGATGCCGGCGAGATCGTCCGCGACCAGCTCGTCGATCAGCTCGACGACGCCCGGGCCGGTTTCCCCTTGCGTGACGTGGTCCGCCGCCTCCTTGAGCGCGGGAGAGGCGTTGGCCACCGCGACCGCGCACTCGCACTCGCGCAGGAAGGAATGGTCGTTCTCGGCGTCGCCAACGCCCACCACCTCGTGACGCGACAACCCCAGCTCGCGCAGCGCGTGGGCGAGCCCGGTGGCCTTGTTGATGCCCGCGGGCAGCACCATGACCGCGCCCCGGTTGCCGATGACCTGCGCCTCGAGCCCGAGCTCCCAGATGACGTCCTGGACCGTGGCGCGGTGCGGCGCGTGCGTCGCGACGATCACCTGGCCGATCTCCAGCGGCTCGACTCCCCGGTCGCGCAGCTCGCGCACCAGCCGCACGGAGGGTGGGGCCCCCAGGCGCGTTTCCTCGCGGGCGTGCGGCGAATAGACGATCGCCCCGTTCTCGGCGACGATCAGGTCGAACAACTGCGGGTGCGAGCAGTCCGCCAGGAGGTCTCCCAGCCGGCGGCCGGTCACCATGATGACGCGTCGCCCCGAGGTGCGCAGACGCTTCAGCGCCTCGATCACCGGCGCCGAGAGCCGGTCGTCGGACGTCAGCGTGCCGTCGTAGTCGGTCGCGAGGGCGTGGTAGCGCATGGCCGTGGGTGTCCGCCGGTGGGGATCGCCTGTACGGGGTCGAGACCGGCGTGTTGCGGGTGATCGGCGAGCGCGGTGACGCGCTCGTGCTCGACGCCGCCACGGGCGAGCGCGAAACGGTGCGCATCGAGAGCACCGTCGACGGTCTCACCGAGACGCTGGTGCAGCCGTGGTCGCTGTGGCGCGATCGTGTCGACTTCGACGAGGCGTTCCTCGGCGAAGGCCAGGGCCCTTTTCAGGGCCGCATCTCGTGCGTCTCGCTGTACCCGATGCCCACGGAGTAGTCGAGCAGGGTGACGCTCTCGAGATCCACGCGGTACAGGGCGGTGTCCTCGTGCTCCGGCCGTGCGAGCTCCGGAACCTGCGGGAAGCGCTCGAACAGCAGCTTGCCGACCTTGCGGTACTCGGCCGGCTCGTCGACCCGGCGCGCGCGACCTCGAGCCGACAGGCCTTTGATGTCCTTCCAGAAGCGGTACGGGCGGTTCACGGTGAGCGAGACCCGGCCGTCGCGCTCGATGTCGACGGCCTTGCGGCTGCTCCTCGGCGTGCCGAAGTAGATGACGGGGCCATCGTTGACGTAGCTCACCGTGGTGGCCTGCGGATAGCCGTCCTCGCGCAGGGTGGCGATGGTCATGTCGGCGACGGTGTCGAGGATCTCGACGGTGCGTTCGCGGGCGCTGTCGACCATGGGAATCTCTGCGGCGGCTGGGACGGTGACGACAGTGTCCGCGCCGCGCGGCGAAGCCACTTGATCGACGTCAAGGCGTAGCGGATCGGTTGACCGGGATCAACGCGCGTCCGCGCAGCGTGCCCATGCTGCGTCGTACGTCACCCACGAGAGCCGCAGATCCATGCACGCAACGACCGAGCAGGCCCGTCCGGCGGCCGCCACTTCCGCCGCGACACCGGCCGACGGCGCGGGCTCCCCGCCCGTCGCGGACTTCCGGCACATGCGGCGCGTCGACGTCGCCCGCTTCGGCGGCAAGAACGCATCGCTCGGCGAGCTGATCGCGGTCCTGGACGAGCTGCACATCGAAGTGCCCGCGGGCTTCGCTACGTCGGCCGACGCGTTCCGGCGCTACGTGCGCGAGAACGATCTCGGGCGCACCATCGACGAGGCCGTCGCCTCGCTCGAGAACCGTCGAGAGACGTTGCAGGAGATCGGTGCGCGCGTGCGCACGGCCTTTCTCGCGGGCGAATGGCCCGCGGATGTCGAGGCCGCCATCCGCGTCGGCTACCGCGCTCTCTGCCAAAGGCTCGGACGTGACGACGTCGATGTCGCGGTGCGCTCCTCGGCGACCGCCGAGGACCTCCCGGACGCAAGCTTCGCCGGTCAGCAGGAGACCTTCCTGAACGTGCGCGGCGAGGATGCCGTGCTCGACGCGTGTCGGCGCTGCTACGCCTCGCTCTACACGGATCGGGCGATCAGCTACCGCACGGCCAAGGGATACGCGCACGCGGACGTCGCGCTGTCGGTCGGCGTGCAGGCGATGGTGCGCTCGGACATCGGCGGCTCGGGCGTGATGTTCACGCTCGACACCGAGACCGGTTTCGAGGACGTCATCGTCATCGATGCCGCCTGGGGCCTGGGCGAGACCGTGGTGCAGGGCAGCGTCGATCCCGACGAGTATCGCGTCTACAAGCCGTTCCTGCAGCCTCCGGCCACCGGGGACGCGGCGCTCGTGCCGATCATCGGCAAGCGGCTCGGAGCGAAGGAAATCAAGATGGTCTATGCCGATCTCGCACCGACCGTGCGCACGGTGACGACGTCGCTGTTCGAGCGCGACCGCTGGGTGCTGAGCGACGACGAGATCCTGGAGCTTGCGCGTGCGGCCGCGGCGATCGAGCGTCACTACGGTTGCCCGATGGACATCGAGTGGGCGAAGGACGGACGCGACGAACGGCTCTACATCGTGCAGGCGCGGCCCGAGACGGTGCAGTCCCGGCGCGACGTCGGCAGCATCCGTCGCTACCGGCTCGGCGAGCGCGGGGCGGCGCTGTGCAGCGGCGTCGGGATCGGCAACGCGGCCGTCGCGGGCCGGGTGTGCCTGATCGACGATCCGGCCGACATCGAGCGCTTCGTCGACGGGGCCGTCCTCGTGACGACGAACACCGACCCGGATTGGGTGCCGATCATGAAGCGCGCCGCCGCCATCGTGACCGATCACGGCGGGCGCACCTCGCACGCGGCCATCGTCAGCCGCGAGCTGGGCCTGCCCGCGATCGTGGGCACCGGCGACGCCACCTACCGCCTGCACGACGGTCAGGACGTCACGGTCAGCTGCGTCGAAGGCGACGAGGGGACGATCTACGAAGGGCTCGCGGACATCGCGATGGAGGAGGTGTCCCTCGACGACATCCCGGCGACGGACACGAAGGTGATGCTGAACCTCGCGAATCCGGGCGCGGCGACGCGCTGGTGGGCCTTGCCCGCCGACGGGGTCGGGTTGGCCCGCATGGAGTTCGTGATCTCGAACCACGTCAAGGTGCACCCGATGGCGCTCGTGCGCTTCGACGAGCTGCCCGCCGGCGAGGAGCGGGACCGGATCGCGGCGCTGAGCGTGGGCTACGCCGACCGCACCGACTACTTCGTCGAGACGCTCGCGCGCGGGCTCGCGCAGATCGCGTCGGTCGCGTACCCGAAGCCCGTGATCGTGCGGCTGAGCGACTTCAAGACGAACGAGTACGCGAACCTGCTCGGCGGCGCGCGGTTCGAGCCGCACGAGGAGAATCCGATGATCGGGTTCCGCGGCGCGTCGCGGTACCACTCGGACGCGTACCGCGACGGGTTCGCGCTCGAGTGCCGCGCGATCCGCAGGCTGCGCGAGACCCTCGGCTTCGACGACGTCATCGTGATGGTGCCGTTCTGCCGCACGCTCGACGAGGCCGACCGCGTGCTCGCGACCATGGCGCAGCACGGACTCGAGCGCGGCCGGAACGGGCTGCAGGTGTACGTCATGGGCGAGGTGCCGTCGAACGTCGTGCTGGCGGCACAATTCGCGAAGCGCTTCGACGGCTTCTCCATCGGTTCGAACGACCTGACGCAGCTCACCCTCGGGGTCGACCGGGACTCGGAGTTGCTGAGCGCCGTCTTCGACGAGGACGACGCGGCCGTGCGCTGGATGATCTCGCACCTGATCCGCGAGGCGCACGCGGCGGGGGCGAAGGTCGGACTGTGCGGGCAGGCGCCGAGCGACCGGCCGGAGTTCGCGCGTTTTCTCGTCGAGGCCGGCATCGACTCCATCTCGGTGACGCCCGACAGCTTCCTCGAGGTCAAGCGCCACGTGGCGGATGCCGAACGCGAACGCGCCGCGCGCGTCGGCTCGGAAGCTCCCGTCGCTGCCGGAAAGCCTGCCTGATGAACGCTGCCCTCTGCTACGAGCACCGCATCGTCAAGAGCGCCGCGACGCGTGCGGGTGCGAACGAGCCGGCACCGAACTACGCGCGCGGCACATTCACGTGGGACCAGGCGCGTCGGCGGCTCGCGGGGCTGCCGGACGGCGGGCTCAACATCGCGCACGAGGCGCTCGATCGCCACGTGGACGAGGGCCACGGCTGGGACGTCGCGCTGCGCTTCATCGGGGGAGGCGGCGCGCGGCGCGAGTACACCTACGCCGACCTGGTCGTCGCGAGCGCGCGCTTCGCGTCGGTGCTCGACAGCCTGGGGGTCAAGCCCGGCGAGCGCGTGTACGGCCTGTTGGGACGCGTGCCGGCCTTGTACAAGGCGGTGTTCGGCACGCTGCGCGCGGGCTGCACGTTCTGCCCGTTGTTCGCGGCGTTCGGGCCGGAGCCGGTGCGTTCTCGGCTCGAGATCGGCGCCGCGAGCGTGCTCGTCACGTCCACCGACCTCTACCGCAGGAAGGTCGCGCCGATCCGGGACTCGCTCACGTCGCCCATCAAGGTGCTGCTCGTCGATGCGGATCCCGCCGAAGCCGAGGAACACCGGGCGCTGTCGTTCGAGACGTCGATGCACGCGGCCGATCCCGAGTTCCCGATGTGGCCCACGCGTCCCGAGGACCCGGCGCTGCTGCACTTCACGAGCGGCACGACGGGCAAGCCGAAGGGGGCGCTGCACGTGCACGAGGCGGTGGTGGCGCACCGCGAGACGGGGCGCGTAGCGCTCGACCTGCGCCCCGGCGACGTGTACTGGTGCACGGCGGACCCCGGCTGGGTCACGGGCACCTCGTACGGCATCGTCGCGCCGCTCGCGAACCGCGTGACGATGATCGTCGACGCGGGCGAGTTCGACGCCGGGCGCTGGTACGCGCAGCTGCAGGACGAGCGCGTGAGCGTCTGGTACACCGCCCCGACCGCGATCCGCATGCTGATGAAGTCGGGCGACGAGCTGCCGCGCGCCCACGACCTGTCGTCCCTGCGCTTCCTCGCAAGCGTCGGCGAGCCTCTGAACCCGGAGGCGGTGCTCTGGAGCGAGCGGGTGTTCGGCCGGCCCTTCCACGACAACTGGTGGCAGACCGAGACCGGCGGCATCATGATCGCGAACACCGCCGCGATGGACGTGCTGCCGGGCTCGATGGGCGAGCCGCTGCCCGGCATCCATGCGGGCATCGTCGAGCGCACGCCGGACGGACACGTGCGCGAGCTGCATTGCCCCGACCGCGTCGGGGAGCTCGCCCTGCGCACGCCGTGGCCGTCGATGATGCGCGACTACATCGGCGAGCGCGAGCGCTACGAGAAGTGCTTCGCCGACGGCTGGTACCTCACCGGCGACCTCGCGCGGCGCGACGCCGAAGGTTACTACTGGTTCGTCGGCCGCAACGACGACCTCATCAAGAGCGCCGGTCATCTGATCGGTCCGTTCGAGGTGGAGAGCGCGCTGATGGAGCACGACGCCGTCGCCGAGGCGGGCGTCATCGGTGTGCCGGACGAGACCGCGGGCGAGCTCGTCAAGGCGTTCGTGACGCTGAACCCCGGCTTCGCCCCTGCCGAGCCGCTGCGGCGCGAGCTGCTCGGGCACGCGCGAAGGCGCCTCGGTCCTGCGGTCGCGCCGCGTTCTATCGAGTTTCGCGAGTCACTGCCGAGGACGCGCAGCGGCAAGATCCTGCGCCGTCTGCTGAAGGCCCGCGAGCTGGGGCTGCCCGAAGGGGATCTGTCGACGCTCGAGGCGGACGCCCGATGAGCGCCGTGGCGGACAAGCCGCACCTCGGGCGCGCGCGTGCGCTGGAGCTGCTCGGCCGGATGATTCGCATCCGCCGCTTCGAGGCGCGCTGCGCCGAGCTGTACTCGGCGCGGAAGATCCGCGGCTTCCTGCACCTGTACGACGGCGAGGAGGCGATCGCGGTCGGCGTCATGGACGCGCTGGGCGACCCCGACCGGGTCGTAGCGACCTACCGCGAGCACGGCCACGCGCTCGCGCGGGGCGTGCCCATGGCTGCGGTGCTGGCCGAGATGTACGGCGTCGCCGAAGGCTGCTCCGGCGGACGCGGCGGCTCCATGCACCTCTTCGACCGCGACCGCCGCTTCGTCGGCGGCAACGCGATCGTCGGCGGCGGGCTGCCCCTCGCGGTGGGGCTCGCGCTGGCCGACCGGTTGCAGGACGCGCCGGGCGTGACGGTGTGCTTCTTCGGCGAGGGCGCCGTCGCCGAAGGGGAGTTCCACGAGAGCATGAACCTCGCGTCGCTGTGGAAGCTGCCCGTGCTGTTCGTGTGCGAGAACAACGGCTACGCGATGGGCACCGCGCTCGGACGCTCCGAGGCGACGACCGACATCGCGGCGAAGGCGGCGGGCTACGGCGTGCCGGCCCGCGCGATCGACGGCATGGACGTCGTCGAGGTCGGGGCCGCCGCGCGCGCCGCCCTCGACGCGATCCGTGCGGACGGTATGCCGTACCTGCTCGAATGTCGCACCTACCGCTTCCGCGGCCACTCGATGTTCGATGCCCAGCTGTACCGCGAGCGCGGCGAGGTCGAGGAGGCGCGCCACCGAGGCCCGATCGAGCGCTTCCGCGCCTGGCTCGAAGAGTCGGGCATGGCGGACGACGCGGACGTCGCGTCGCTCGAGGCCCGCGCCGACGCCGAGATCGACGAGGCCGTCGCGTTCGCCGAGGCCGGCACGCTCGAGCCGCTCGAAACCCTCGAACGCTTCGTCACGGCCGAGTCGCGACCCGAGCCGCCCGGGCCCGCCCGGCCGTCGGGCGATTCCTTCCGGACGACCTACAGAGAGGCGTTGCGCGCCGGCATCGCCGAAGCCCTAGAGCGAGATCCGCGCACGTTCCTCATGGGAGAGGACGTCGGCCGCTACGGCGGCTGCTACGCCGTCACCAAGGGCCTGCTGGAGCGCTTCGGCGAGGACCGCGTGCGCGACACGCCGCTCTGCGAGTCGGGCTTCACCGGCGCGGGCGTCGGCGCGGCCGTCGCGGGCCTGCGCCCCATCGTGGAGCTCATGACCGTGAACTTCTCGCTGCTGGCGCTGGACCAGATCCTGAACACCGCGGCGACCCTGCGGCACATGTCGAACGATGCGTTCGGCGTGCCGCTCGTGATCCGCATGGCGACGGGGGCGGGGCGGCAGCTCGCCGCGCAGCACTCCCACAGCCTCGAGGGCTGGTACGCGCACATTCCCGGTCTGCGCGTGCTCGCTCCCGCGACGCTCGAGGACGCGCGCGGGATGCTGCCCACCGCGCTCGAGGACCCGGACCCCGTGCTGATCTTCGAGCACGTCATGCTCTACAACGTCGAGGGCACGATGGACCGGACTGCGGGCGCCGTCGACATCGATCACGCGGCCGTGCGCCGCCCGGGCACCGACCTGACGCTGATCACCTACGGCGGCTCGCTCGCCAAGTCGCTCGAGGCGGCCGAACGGCTCGCGGTCGAGGGCATCGACGTCGAGGTCGTCGACCTGCGTACGCTGCGCCCACTCGACACCGACACGATTCTCGCCTCGGTGGCGAAGACGCACCGCGCCCTGATCGTCGACGAGGGCTGGAGGAGCGGCAGCCTGGCCGCCGAGATCGGCATGCGCATCGCCGAGGCGGCGTTCCACGAGCTCGACGCGCCTCCCGCGCGGCTGTGCGGTGCGGAGGTGCCGATTCCGTACGCCGCGCATCTCGAGGCCGCGGCGATCCCGCAGGTCGACTCGATCGTCGACGCCGCCCGCGCCGCGTGCGGGGCGAGCGTGGAGGGTCCCGACGAGCCCGTGGGGGTCTCCGCCGATGGGTGACTTCACGATGCCGTCGCTCGGCTCGGACATGGAGACCGGCCGACTCGTCGCTTGGGAGAAGCGCCCCGGGGACGCGGTGCATCGCGGTGACGTGATCGCGGTGGTCGAGACCCAGAAGGGTGCGATCGAGATCGAGGGGTACGAGGACGGCACGCTGGGCGAGCCGCTCGTCGCGCTCGGCGAGCCGGTGCCCGTCGGCACGGTGCTGGCGCGGATCGCGGGGGAGCGGGAAAGCGCCGCCGTGGCGCGAGCGCCGCCCGCTACCCCGAAGGCGCGTACGATCGCAGCGCCCGCCGTGCCGGTTGTGCCGGCCGTGCCGGACGTGCCAGCGTCCCCGCGCGCCGCGGCATCGCCCGGGCGCACGCGCGCCTCGCCGGTCGCGCGCCGCCGTGCGCGCGAGCTCGGCATCGATCTCGCGGGTGTGACCGGGCGCGGGCCCGGCGGCGCGATAGAGTTGCGCGACGTGCTCGCGGCCGCGTCCGCGGCCGACGGCCCGGAAGCGGCCCCGGAAGCCGGTCCGAAGGGCCCGCCCCGCGCGTCGGTCGCCGAGGGCATGCGCGCGGCCATCGCCGCGGCGATGACGCGCTCCAAGCGCGAGATCCCGCACTACTACCTCGCCCACGACGTGCCGCTCGGTGCGGCCGTGCGGTTCGTCGACGAGACGAACGCCGCGCGCGAGCCCGCGGCGCAGGTGCTGCTCGGTGCGCTCTTCCTGAAGGCGGTCGCGTCCGCGGCACGCGCTCACCCGACGCTCAACGGGCACACCGTCGACGGGCAGTTCCGCCCGAGCGAGGCCGTGCACGTCGGCATGGCGGTGCGGCTGCGCGGCGGCGGGCTCGTCGCTCCCGCCATCCTCGACGCCGACACGCTCTCGATCGACGCCACGATGGTGGCGCTGCGCGATCTGGTCGCACGCGTGCGGGAGGGGCGGATGCGCGCGTCCGAGCTCGCGTTGCCCACCCTCACGGTATCGAGCCTGGGCGAGCGCGGCGTCGACCGGCTGTACGGCGTCATCCATCCACCGCAGGTGGCGATCGTCGGCTTCGGTACGCCCGCTCGGCGCGCGACGGTCGATGGTGACGCGATAGTCGCCGCGCCAATCGTCTCGGCGACGCTCGCCGCGGATCATCGCGCGAGCGATGGCCACGCCGGAGCACGCTTTCTCGCCGACATCGCTCGGCGCCTGCAATCCCCGGAGACCCTGTGATGGCCGACTCCCCGACCGACTTCCCGACGGCGGTCGCGCCCGCCGACAGCGTGGATGCAGCCGTGCTCGATGCGCTGCTCGACGTCGCGCCGGACATCGATCCGGCGAGCTTCGATAGGCAGGCCGACCTGCGCGACGCCTGCGACATCGATTCGATGGATTTCCTGAACCTGGTGACGCGGCTCTCGCGTCGCTTCGACATCAAGGTGCCGCCGGCCGACTACCCCCGGCTCGATTCGTTCGATGCGATCGTGGCCTACGTCGCGGCGGCGCAGAGCTGACGCGACCCGGCTCGTCTTCCTGTTCGAGCCGGCAGGATCAGGCGCCGACGGCCCGGCGGAGGCTGGCGGGCAGCCGCACGCTCGCGATCGCACCGGTCCCGCCCCTCGAGCGCAGCTGAAGGGTGCCGCCGTGATCCACCGCGACGCGCCTGCACAGGGTCAGGGCCAAGGCCGCGCCGGTGGCGGGCGCACCGGCCTGCAACCGGCAGAATTCGTCGAACGACCCTTCGAGGTCGCGGGCGGCCAGGCCGATCCCGTCGTCCGCGACGCAGAGCTCGACCCAGTGCCGGTGGCGGTGTCCGTACAGGCGTACGCGAGGCGGACGCTCCGGGCGTGCGAAGTGCAGCGCGTTGAGTACCAGCTCGTGCAGCATCAAACCCAACCCCTCCGGATCGCCGTCGACGGCCGGCAGTGCACCGACCTCGAGCGCCCCGCCCGAGCGCTCGATGTCCGCGCCGAGTCCCTCGCGCACCGCCGTCGCGAGCGCATCGAGGTCGACGGGCACGCTCGTGATGCGGCGCTCCAGCGTGCGGGCGTAACGCCGCAGGCGCTCGACGGTGGCGAGCGTCCGTTCGGCGGCACCCGCGCCCGCCTCGAGTCCGGCGCGCAGGTGAGGCGGCAACGAAGCGCCGAGCTCCTGGAGCAGCGTGTCGAAGAGCGCGCGCTGAGCCGCGATCGGTTCGTCGAGCTCGTGCGCGAAGGTCGCCGCCAGGCAGTGCTGCTCGATGCGCAGCCTCTCGGCCGCGTCCCGCGTGGCGCGCAGGTCGATGGCGTCGGAGGCGCACGCCGCGAGCCGTTCGAGCGTCTCGACGTCTTCGCTGCCCCAGCGTCTGGGCACACCGTCGATCACGCACAACGCGCCTATGATCGCCCCCCCGGGCGAGCGGATCGGCGCACCGAGGTAGGCGACGAGGCCAAGGTCGGCGATGGCCGGATTGCCGCGCACCGCGGGATGGGCGTTCGCGTCGTCCACCACGAAGCTTCGACCTCGCGTCACGACGTGGCTGCAGAACGAATGGGACATCGGCGTCTGGCGAAGGTCGGCCCAGGGCGCGGACAGCCCGACTTCGCCCGCGAAGAACTGACGGTTCCGCTCCGGCTGCACGATCGACATCAGCGAGACGGGCGTGCCGAGCGTGCGGGCCGCGAGCCGGACGAGGTCGTCGTACGCCCGCTCGCGCGGTTCGTCTACGAGGCCGAGTCCTGCAAGCTCCGGATTGGGAACCATGTCGCGCAGCCAATGAACGGCCGGACATCTTGCTCCCGCGTGCGGCGTCGTGCCGTGACGCGTTTGCCTTCAGGAGAATCTGCCCGCACCCCGGCGCGCACTCGATTGCTCCGGACCGGCCACCGCGGGTCCGCATGCCCGAGCGCTTCGCCGCTCGCGTCGAACAGGTGCACGTGCCTGACGTCGGCGGCCAGGCGCACCGAAGTTCCCGAGCTCTGCGGCTGCGTACCGTGCAGCTTGACGACCAGCAGCTCGTCGCCGGTGTCCGCATCGTCGTACAGGAGGGTCGCCTCTGCCAGGCACTCGACGTGCACGACGCGACCCGTCAGCAGCACCGGTTCGCGTTCCTCGGCGAGATGCAGGTGCTCGGGGCGTACGCCGACGAGACACCCGGCGGGCGGCGACTGGCTACGAAGCGTGCGGCGCGAGAGGCTGCGCGTGCCTGATCGAGATCAACCCCCGTCGCGGCGCCGTAGCGGGCGCGGCCTCCGTCGGCCGGAGCGGGATCGGCTTGCCGACACGCACGAGGTGCGGACCCCGAACCGACGGCGGCCAACACCGCTCGTGCGGGTTGATCGGGATCAAGGGCCGAGCGTCTCGCAGTCGGGATCGTGAGCCCCTCGGGCGACACGGAGAATCCCCATGCTGCGCGCTCGTCGTCACCCATCGCGGGACGTCTACCCGATCGATCCGTGGTCGCTCGCCGCCGTGCGCTTCGACGGCGACGGACCGCTGGATCACGTGGGCCAGGCCGAGACGATGTTCGCGCTCTCGAACGGCTATCTGGGCATTCGCGGCACGATCGACGAAGGCACCCCCGTCGAAGAGCCGGGCACCTTCCTGAACGGCTTCTACGAGACGCGCCCGATCACCTACGGCGAGCGCGCCTACGGGTTTCCCCGCGCCGGCCAGAGCATGCTGAGCTGCCCCGACGGCACCGTCATCCGGCTGAGCGTCGACGACGAGCCCTTCGACCTCGCGCACGCGGAGGTGCTGGACTTCGTGCGCCGACTGGATTTCGAACGCGGTCTGCTGACCCGGGACGTGAGCTGGAGAACGGCGCGGGGACGGCGCCTGCGGCTGCGCACCCGGCGGCTCGTGTCGGTCGTGATGAAGCACGTCGCGGCGATCGACTGGGAGCTCGTGGCCGAGGAGGATGTCGACGTCCTGATCTCCTCGGAGCTGAACGAGCGGGCGCCCTTGCCGCTCGACGGACTCGACCCGCGCCTCGCCGATGCGCCGGTCGTGCGGGTGCTGAACCCGACCGGTGCGACCGCCGATGGGCTTCGCGCGATGCTCGGCTACGTCACCGGCGGATCGGGGCTCGCGCTCGGCTGCGGCATCGACCACGCTCTGCACACGGACCGCCCGCACGAGGTGCAGTCGCGCTGCGACGACGCCGGGGCCGCGATCACGATCCGCGTCGCGGCGGCGGCGGGCGTCCCGATCCGGCTGACCAAGTTCCTCGCCTATCACCACGCACCCGAAGGCGCCGGGAATCCGCTCGCCGCGACGGGTCTCAGTCTCGATCGGGCACTCGCCAGCGGATTTTGCGCGCTCCTCGAGAGACAGGAGGAGGACCTGCGGCGGTTCTGGGCAAGCGCCGACATCGAGGTGGAGGGCGAGCCTGCGACGCAGCAGATCGTGCGCTGGAACCTCTTCCAGCTGATGCAGGCGAGCGTCCGGGTGCATGGCCACGGCATCGGCGCCCGCGGCCTGACCGGGCGCAGCTACGAGGGACACTATTTCTGGGACACGGAAATCTATGTCCTGCCGTTCCTGATCTACACCGCGCCCGAGATCGCCCGTGCGGTGCTGAAGTTTCGCCACGACATGCTGCCGCAGGCGCGAACGCGCGCCGCCGAGCTCGGCCAGCGCGGAGCGACCTTCCCCTGGCGAACGATCAACGGCGAGGAGGCGTCGGCCTACTACGCCGCCGGTACCGCGCAGTACCACATCAACGCCGACATCGCCCACGCCGTGCGCAAGTACGTCGAGATCTCGGGCGACGCGGAATTCCTCGCGCGCTACGGCGCGGAGATCCTCGTCGAGACCGCCCGGTTCTGGCTCGATCTCGGCTTCTTCTCGGCCCGCCGCGAAGGGCGCTTCTGCATCAACGCGGTGACCGGTCCCGACGAGTACAACGCGGTCATCGACAACAACTACTTCACCAACCTGATGGCGCAGGAGAACCTGCGCTACGCGGTGGAGGCCCTGTCGGCGATCGATTCGGCCTCGCGCGACGCGCTGGTCGCGCGTACGGGCCTGACGAACGGCGAGCCGCTCGCCTGGTCCGAGGCCGCCGAGCGCATGTACCTGCCGTTCGACGAACGCCTCGGCGTGCACCCGCAGGACGACAGCTTCCTCGACAAGGAGCGCTGGGATTTCGAGCATACGCCGGAGGAAGACTATCCGCTGTTGCTGCACTACCACCCGCTCAACCTCTACCGAGCGCAGGTCATCAAGCAGGCGGACACCTTGCTCGCGATGTTCCTGATGAGCGGCCGGTTCTCGATCGCCGAGAAGAAGAGCGACTTCGACTACTACGATCCGATCACGACGCACGACAGCTCGCTGTCGGTGTGCATCCAGTCGATCATCGCCAACGAGATCGGCTACCGCGCGAAGGCCCTCGAGTACTTCCGGTTCGCCGCCTCGATGGATCTGTCCGACGTCGGCGGCAACATGACGCACGGCGCGCATGTCGCCTCGATCGGCGGGACCTGGCTCGCGCTGATCCACGGCTTCGCGGGACTGCGGGACGACGGCGGCAGGATCGTCTTCCACCCCCGCCTGCCGCGTGCCTGGTCCGCGCTGCGGTTCGCCCTGCGGGTGCGCGGTCGGCGCATTCGGGTCTGCATCGACGCCGAGCGGACCGTCTACACGCTGGAGATCGGCGAAGCGATCGAGATCGGGCACGTGGACGAGACGCTGAGGCTCGCCCCCGAAGCGCCCGAAGCGCTGCGACCGACGCCGAAGGTCCCGCTCTCCGAGCCGCGGCACGGCTCCGGCGCGCCCGATCCGGGAACGCCCGCCGCCGCGGAAGGCGCGGATTGACCTCGATCAACGGACCTGCGAGGCGTCGCCGTAGCTTGAGTGCGCGGCTTTCGCCGCGGTCCGGGCCCGGTACCCACGACCACGATATGCGGCACCGACGTTCACATACTCAAGGGCGAGTACCCCGTGGAGCGCGGCCTGACGATCGGTCACGAACCGGTCGGCATCATCGAGAAGCTCGGCAGCGAGGTCACCGGTCTCCAGGAGGTCAGCGCGTCATCGCCGGCGCCATCAGCCCCTCGGGCTACTCGAACGCCTGTCTCTGCGGGCAGGGCTCGCAGGACGGGACTGACCGACGAGCAGGTGCTGATGTGCCCGGACATCATGTCGACGGGGTTCGTCGGTGCCGAGAAGGCCGACATCCGGATCGGCGACACGGTCGTCGTGGTAGCCGGGCGACGCCCGTCATCCGTCGGGATCGTGATCGCGTCCGTGGCTGCTGCGCCAGATGGCGCGAAGCAGCCACGCCCCGCCCATGAACGCGGCGAGAAAGCCGAGGAAGCCGAAGGCCGGAAGCCCCAGCAAGGTGGGCCCGCCCTGCACCGTCATCACGATGGACGATCCGATGATGAGCGCGGCGATCACCAGCGCCATGGCCAGACGGTTGGCGGCGCGGTCGATCTGATCACCCACGCGCCCGAGGTGGGCCACCTCGATGCCCACCTGCACCCGTCCCCGGCGCGCGTTGCGCAGCAGGCGCGACACGTCGTGGGGCAACTGCTCGGCCACGGCCAGGGTGCGCCGCAGGGTTTGCCGGACCCGTTTCGCCATCACCCCGGGGCGGTAGCGGTCGCGGGCCACCTTCCTGAGTATCGGTAGCGCCTCGCTCGTCATGTGGAACGCGGGATCCAGGCCGCGACCCATGCCCTCGAGCGTGATCAGGGCCTTCATCAGCAGGGCCATGTCGGAGGGCAGGCCGAGGCGGTGCTCCCGCAGGATGGTGGTCACGTCGGACAGCATCCGTCCGAGGTCGAGCTCGGCGAGCGGCGCTCCGTGGTACTGGTCGACGAACGCTTCGATCTCGTTCTCGAGCGCGCCCGTGTCGAGACGGTGAGCATCGCCCGCCCAGTCCACGAGCACGTCGGCCACGGACTGGGGGTGGCGCTCGACCAGCCCGAGCAGGAGCTGCAGCAATTCCTCGCGCCGGCCCGGCGTGACGCGCCCGATCATGCCGAAGTCGATGAGCGCGATGCGGTTGCCTTCGAGGTAGAAGACGTTGCCCGGATGCGGGTCGGCATGGAACACACCGTCCTCCAGGATCATCTTGAGCATTGCCCGGGTCCCACGGCGGGCCAGCAATTGGCGATCGAGCCCGAGCGCGTCCAGCCGGGCCAGCGACGGGCCGGGCACGCCATCCACGAAGGCCTGCACGTTGACCCGCTCGCCGGTGTAGGCCCAGTACACCTTCGGCACCACCATCCAGGGCAGCTCGGACAGATTGGCGGCGATGCGCTCGGCGTTGCGGCATTCGCCCGCCAGGTCCAGCTCCCGGCGCAGCGAACGAGCCAGCTCGCGCACCAGCTGCTGCGGGCGGTAGGGCCTGAGCGTGGGTAGCTCGGCTTCCGCCACCGCCGCCAGGCGGGCGAGCAGGCGCAGGTCGGTGTCGATGGTGTCGCCGATGCCCGGGCGTCGGATCTTGACGACCACCTCGGTGCCGTCGAACAGCCGCGCCCGATGCACCTGGGCGATGGAGGCGGCCGCCAACGGTTCGGTGTCGAAGCGCGCGAAGACGGTCTCGGGCTCGTCGCCCAGGTCTTCGCGCAGTTGCGGACGCACGGCGTCCATCGGCAGCGCGGGCACGTGGCTGTGGAGCTTTTCGAACTCGGTGATGAAATCGGGTCCGAACAGATCGGCTCGCCCGGCCAGGATCTGACCCAGCTTCACGAACGTGGGCCCGAGCTCCTCCATCGCCAGTCGCACCTGCACCGCCGGTTCCATGCGGGCGAGGTGAGCCGCCGTGTCCCAGTGCAGCACGTGGCCCGCGCGCTCCAGGCGATCGGCCATGCCGAGGCGGCGTACGCTGTCGCCGAATCCGTGGCGAATCAGCACGCCGAGGATGGTGTTGAGCCGGCCCATGTCGCGGGCGGCTCCCAGGGTTTCGATGAGCATGGGGCATCATAGGGAGATGCGGTGCCTCGGAGCCGGACGACGACTGGCTATCGCCGACCGCTCGCCACCTGGTCGCGAAGTCCGGAGGTTTCCGCCGCCGGTCTCCTCCATGGCCGCCACGCTTCATCGCGTGCGCCATGCCGCCGGGGCCACGCCCCGGGGCGCGATCGATCACGCATGCAAGTCTGGCGGTTCGGGTTGAACGACTACCCGAGCGTGGCGAGAATGCCGACCCGTACCCGCAGGCGCGATGGCCATGACGGAACGTGCACCCCTCGGGGCCGAAGCGTCGGGTCCGGCACCCGGGCAGCGCTACGGCATGACCGACTCGCCACCCGCGGCCGTGCTCGACGGCCTCGCGACTGCGGCGGCAGCGCTGTGCGCGGTGCCGCTGGCGCTGATCGGATATCGGGATCCGGCCGACCGGTGGTTCGAGTTCACCGTCGGCACGCCCGAGGCGCGAGAGGCTGGCGAGACCGGTTTCTGCGCGCGGGTGATGCGCGAACGCGAGGGGCTCGTCGAGGTGGCGGACGCCGCTCGAGACGAGCGGTACCGCGCGGATCCGCCGCTCGCCGGCGAGCCGACGATCCGGTTCTGCGCCGGCCAGCGGGTCGCCCTGCCGGACGGGTCGGTGGTGGGGGCCCTGTGCGTGTTCGATCGGGTTCCGCGCCGGCTCTGCGCCGTGCAGCGAGAGGGCCTGGCCCGGTTCGCCCGGATCGTTTCGGAGCTGCTGGCGGGGTGGTACGGCTCGCGCGTCGGGGCCATCGACCGGGCCGTGGAGCAGGCCACGGCCCACGGCCTTCTCATCACCGACCCGACCCTGCCGGACAACCCGATCGTGCACGTGAACCGGGCGACGCAGAGGATGACCGGCTACTCGAAGACGGAGCTGCTCGGTCGCAACTGCAGGCTCCTGCAGGGGCCCGACACCGACCCCGAGGCGGTTGCCCGGCTGCGCCGGGCGATCTCCGCGCGAAGGAGCGTGACCGTCGTGCTGAAGAACTACCGCAAGGACGGTACCGCGTTCATGAACGAGGTGACGGTCTCGCCGGTGCACGATGGGGCGGGTGCCATCGTGAACTTCGTGGGCTTGCAGCAGGACGTCACCTCACGTCAGCTCGCCGAGGAGCGCGCCGAGCGGCTGGCCGCGGCCTCGCTGGAGATCGATCGGACGCGCGTCTCGCGGGATCGTCTGGCGCGCATCATGGAGCTGTCGGTCAACGGCATTCACGTGCTGGATGCCGGCACGTTCCGCATCCTGGAGGCCAACAGGACGGCGCGTACGAACCTCGGCCGTTCCCTGGAGGAGCTCCGGCAATTGTCGGCGCGCGACTGGGTCGATGTGATCGACGGGCAGAGCGTCGAGAGCATGATCGCCTCGCTTCGCCGCGAACCGAACCATTCGCTCGTGCGAACGGGGGCGCTTCGACGCAAGGATGGATCGACGTACCCGGTCGAGTGCCGGCTGCAGCTGATCGACGCGGAGACGCCACCGGTGATCCTCGCCATCTGCCAGGACATCACGAACCGATTGAAATTCGAGGAACGAGCACGCGTGCGTGAGCGCGCCATCGAAGCGATCGAGCTGGGCGTCACGATCACCGACGCGACGCGTGCGGGTCATCCGCTGGTCTACGTGAACCGGGGGCTGTGCGAGATGTTCGGCTACGCGCGCGACGAGCTGCTCGGACGCGAGGTGGGCACGCTGCGCGGGACCGATCGGGACCATGCGCGGCTGCGACGCATCGAGGCGTCGCTGCAGCGCGGCGAAAGCGTACAGGTGGAGCTCGAGAGCACGCGCAAGGACGGATCCCGCTTCATGAACGAGCTCTCCCTCTCGCCGGTCCACAACGATGCCGGCAAGCTCACGCACTACATCGGCATCAACCGCGACGTCTCGGATCGGCTCGAGAGCGAGGCGAGGCTGCGCCGGTCCCAGAAGATCGAAGCGGTCGGTCAGCTATCGGGCGGCGTGGCCCACGACTTCAACAACCTCCTGAGCGTGATCGCGGGGAACCTCGAGTTCCTCGACGCCGAACTGCTCGACGAGAACCAGCGTACCTGCCTGGACGAGGCCGCCACCGCGGTGCGAATGGGAGCGCGGCTGACGCGTCGGCTGCTGGATTTCGCACAGAACAGCGCGCTCGATCCGGTGGTGCTGGACGTCAACGAGCAGGTCGACGTGGCCGTGGCGCTGCTGCGCTCGACCATCGAGGAGCACATCGACTTCGAGATCGCGCTATCGCCGGATGTGTGGCGCGTGCGGGCGGACGCCAGCGGGATCGAGAGCGCGGTGGTGAACCTGGTCATCAATGCGCGCGACGCCATGCCCCGCGGCGGACGCATCAGCGTGGTCTCGAGGAACACGAGCTTCTCGGCCGAGAACATCGACGAGCTCGGCATGGCGCCCGGGGACTACGTGCAGGTCTCGATCGCGGACACCGGCAGCGGCATGACCCCGGAGGTGCAGGCGCACGTGTTCGAACCGTTCTTCACCACGAAGGAGCCAGGCAAGGGGACCGGGCTGGGACTGGCGTCGGTCTACGGGTTCGCGAAACAGTCCGGCGGTCACGTCTCGGTCTACTCCGAAGCGGGTCGCGGGACGGTTGTCCACCTCTACCTGCCGCGTCACGTGGAGCCGGCCGCGGCGACGCCCATCGAGCGACCCGCCGCGCCCGATCTGGCGGGGGGCGAGGCACGGGTGCTGGTGGTCGAGGACAACGCCATGGTGCTGCGCGTGACCGTCAAGCGGCTCGAGGCGCTCGGGTTCGAGGTGCTCGCCGCGCGCGACGGCGCGGAGGCGGTCCGGCTGCTCGAGCGCGGCGCGAGGCCGGACCTGGTGCTGACTGACATCGTGATGTCGGGCGGGCTCTCCGGCTACGACGTGGCGCGCTGGGTTCGGGAGCATTTGCCGCGCTGCGCGATCCTGCTGAGCTCGGGGTTCGACCGGAAGATGGCCGAAGCGTGCCAGGTCGAGGTCGAGGGTCTGAGGTTGTTGCAGAAGCCCTACGACCTGGCCGAGCTGAAACACGCCCTTCGTGCGGCGCTGGACGACGCCGCGACGGCGGACGAACCGGCAGTCCTCGCACGGGGACGTGAGGGCGCCTCGTCGTAGCCGTTCACGATCTCGATCAACCGGCCCGGATCGGCGCGCGCGCGTCGAGATGGCCGACGTTTCGACGCGTCATTGACCCAGGTCAGGCGCCGACGCGCGGCCTGCGCGACGATGGGCTCGACATCGGCCCGGCGCTGTTGCGCAGCGAGTCGTGGATCGATCCCGACCGACCCGCTCCCGCAAAAACATTCGCTAATTCGAATATTTCCATTGATTCCGTGATGGACCAGGGCTATTGTTTCCGAGCGCTGGACACGGCCCGCACGAGCGCCGCGTCACGACCACGAGGACCTTGCCGCGATGCACCGACTCCCGACCCTCACCTTCTCCCTCGTCGTCGGTCTGCTGGGCGCCGCCACGGTGGCCGGCGGCGCGCTCGCCGCCGTCCCCCCGGACGCGGTCGAGATCGAGAACCTCGCCATCGCCGAGCCGGTGGCCGACGCGCCGGGCGATCCGGTGAACGGGCGCCAGGTGTTCGCCGACCGTTCGCTCGGCAACTGCCTGGCCTGCCACGCGAACACTGACCTGTCCGAGGAGGGCTTCCACGGCGAGGTGGGCCCGGCGCTCGACGGCGTGGCGGACCGTTGGACCGAGCAGCAGCTGCGCACGATCGTCGTGAACTCCAAGGCGGTGTTCACCGAGAACTCGATCATGCCGGCGTTCTACTCGCTGGACGTCGGCGAGAACGTCCGTGACGACCTCGTCGGCAAGACGATCCTGACGGCCCAGGAGGTCGAGGACGTCGTCGCCTACCTGACCACGCTCAAGTAAAGGAGCCACCCACCATGAACAACGACAGAAGACGCCTGCTCGGCGCGGGCGCCGGTGCCGCCGCCGCCCTGTTCCTCGGCACCACCGGCCGCGCCTTCGCCACGATGGAGGACGTCGACGCGGCGATCGCCGAGTTCGGCGGCGGCAGCGAGGCGAGCGAAGGTGCGCTGAAGCTCACCGCTCCGGAGATCGCCGAGAACGGCAACAGCGTGCCGATCTCGTTCACGGTCGACAGCCCCATGACCGAGGACGAGTACGTGGAGTCGGTGATGATCCTCGCCTCCGACAATCCCTCGGCCGAGGTCGCGACGTTCCACTTCACGCCGAAGAGCGGCACGGCGATGGCCTCCACCCGCATGCGGCTGGCGAAGACCCAGGACATCGTCGCGGTCGCGAAGCTCAGTGACGGCTCGCTGCTGCGCGCGTCGAGCAACGTCAAGGTCACCATCGGCGGCTGCGGCGGCTGAGCCCGGCCCCACGTCGGACACTACAACGGAGACACGAACATGGCAGCCAAGGCGAGAGTCAAGCTCCCGAAGACGGTGACGGCCGGCGAGGTCATCACGATCAAGTCCCTGATCAGCCACAAGATGGAATCCGGGCAGAGAAAGGACAGCGACGGCAACACGATTCCGCGCGACATCATCAACCGCTTCACCGCGGCGTTCAACGGAGAGGAGTTCTTCTCGGTGGACATCGACCCGGCGGTCTCGGCGAACCCGTACCTGGAGTTCGCCGCGAAGGTGGACGAGGCCGGCACGTTCAAGTTCACCTGGACCGACGACGCGGGCGAGGTCGTCGAGTACGAGCAGGACGTTGCCCTCGAGGGCTGACGCCCTCGACGCAGTCCCGGAGACCCCCCATCCTTCGATCGGAGACAAGATGCCAGTGAATCGAATCCCCTTCCGCGCGAGCGCGACCGCCGCCGGCATCGCCGTCCTCAGCTCCATGGCCGCGCTCGCCGGCGGACCCGTCGACGAGGCGCTCGTCATCGACGGCGTCGAGATGGTGTCGCGTACCGAGTCGGTCGAGGGTCATCCGATGCCCGAGGTCATCTCGGGCTGGCACTACCGTACGCCCGACACGCGCTCGCTCGAGACCGACACCTTCGACAACCCCGGCATGCTGGGCGTGGAGGAGGGCGAGGAGTACTGGAACACCGTCGACGGCAGCATGGGCAAGTCGTGCGAGTCCTGCCACGGCGACGCGGCCGAGTCCATGGCGAGCGTCGGCGCGCACTACCCGAAGTGGGATCCGGTGAGCGGCAAGCCGATCAACATCGAGCAGCGCATCAACATGTGCCGCGTCGAGAACATGGGCGCCGAGCCGTACGCGTTCGACAAGGGCGGCCAGAGGCCGCTGACCGCGTACATCAAGCACCAGTCGCTCGGCGAGCCCGTGTCGGTGGACCTCGAGGAGGGCGACATGCAGGCGTGGTGGGAGCGCGGCAAGGAGGCGTACTACACGCGCACCGGTCAGCTCGACCTGTCGTGCGCGACGTGCCACGAGAACAACAACGGCAAGTACATCCGCGCCGATCACCTGTCCCAGGGCAACGTCAACGGCTTCCCGACGTACCGCCTGAAGCAGAGCGATCTCGTGAGCCTGCACAACCGCTTCCGCGGCTGCATCCGCGACACGCGCGCCGAGTTCCCGGCCGCGTTCTCGGACGAGCTGATGGCGCTCGAGCTGTACACGACCTGGCGTTCGACCGGCCTGTCGGTCGAGACGCCGGCGGTGCGCCAGTAGGCCCGGCCCGGATACCCCAGCGAAGCGTCGTCATGTCCATGAACCGTCGCGAGTTCCTGCAGTACGCCGCCGTCGCCTCGTCCGTCACGGGCTTCGGCGGCGGCCTGACGCGGGTCGCCGCGCAGCAGCGGCTCACGCAGGACGATCTGCTCTCGTTCGACTCGACCGGGCAGGTCACGCTGCTGCACCTGACCGACGTGCACGCGCAGCTCAAGCCCGTCTACTTTCGCCCCCCCGACACCCACATCGGCGTCGGCGACTACGCGGGCATCCCGCCGCACCTGGTCGGCGACGACTTCCTGAAGCACTTCGGGCTCGAGCGCGGCAGCGCGCTGGCACACGCGTACACCATGCTCGACTACGTCGATCTGGCACGCACCTACGGCAGGCTCGGCGGGCTCGATCGCATCGCCACGGTCGTCAAGGCGATCCGGGCCGAGCGCGGTGACGAACGCGTGCTGCTGCTCGACGGCGGCGACACCTGGCAGGGCTCGTACACGTGCCTGCAGACCGCCGCCCAGGACATGGTCGACTGCTTCCGCCTGCTCGGACCCGACGCCATGGTCGGGCATTGGGAGTTCACGCTCGGCACCGACCGGCTCATGGAGCTCGTCGAGCAGATGGGCTACCCGTTCCTCGCCGGCAACATCGTCGACACGGACTGGGAGGAAGCGGTGTTCGAGTCGACGTCCATGCACGACGTCGGCGGCGCGCGCGTCGCGGTCATCGGCCAGGCGATGCCCTACACCCCGATCGCGAACCCGCGCTGGATGTTCCCGGGCTGGGCGTTCGGCATACGTACCGAGGCGCTCGCGGCGAACGTCGCCGCGGCGCGCGCGGACGGCGCCGAGGTCGTCGTGCTGCTGTCCCACGACGGCTTCGACGTGGACAGGAAGCTTGCGGGCGTCGTGCCGGGCATCGACGTGATCCTGACCGGACACACCCACGACGCGATTCCCGAGGCGGTGAAGGTCGGCGACACGCTGCTCCTCGCCAGCGGCTCGCACGGCAAGTTCCTCGGCCGCGTGGATCTCGAGGTGAAGAACGGCAAGGTCACGGACTACGCAACGACGCTCATCCCGATCTTCTCGGACGTCATCGAGCCCGATGCCGAGATGGCCGCGAAGATCGACGAGGTGCGCGCGCCCTACGAGGACGAGTGCACGCGCGTGCTCGGGCACACCGAGTCCCTGCTGTACCGGCGCGGCAACTTCAACGGCACCTGGGACGACCTGATCTGCGACGGGCTGATGGCGGAACGCGATGCGGAGCTTTCGTTCAGTCCGGGGTTCCGCTGGGGCACCACGGCGTTGCCGGACTCGGACATCACGGTGGACGATCTCTACGCGCAGACCGCGATGACCTACCCGTCGGTCTACCGGCTGGAATTCAGCGGCAAGCAGATCAGGCAGATCCTCGAGGACGTCTGCGACAACCTGTTCAACAAGGATCCGTTCTTCCAGCAGGGCGGGGACATGGTGCGCGTCGGCGGCATGGGCTACACGTGCCGACCGAACGCGTCGATCGGCGAGCGGATCTCGGACATGACGGTCCTCGCGACCGGCAAGCCGATCGATCCGGACAGGAACTACGTCGTCGCCGGCTGGGCCTCGGTCAACGAGGACGTCGAAGGCCCACCCGTCTACGAGCTGATGGAGAAGTACATCGGCTCGCTCGACACGATCCGCACCGACAAGCCGGACGCGGTCAGGATCGACATGAGCTGAAGCGAGCTGCGCTCGCGTCGGCTCGGCACGCACCGACGCGAGCGCGCATCGGCAACATCGCACGGAACACCTCCGACCATGACTGACGAGACGAACGAACCTTCCGCCCCACGGCGGCGGGCCCTGCTCAAGGGCGGTCTGAAGCTCGGCGGCGGCGCGGTCACGGCCTCCGCCCTCGGCGCGGCCGGGCTCGCGCGCGCCGCTGCGCCCGATCCGAGGATCGTCGAGGTCCAGGACTGGAACCGGTTCATGGGCGACGGCGTCGATGCGAACCCCTACGGGTCGCCCTCGGTGTTCGAGGCCGACGTGATTCGTCGTGACGTGTCGTGGTTGACGGCGGATGCGAAGTCGTCGGTCAACTTCACTCCGCTGCACGCGCTCGAGGGAGTGATCACGCCCAACGGGCTGTGCTTCGAGCGCCACCACGGCGGCGTCGCGCAGATCCCGCCCGAGGATCACCGCATCATGATCAACGGGCTCGTGGACACGCCGCTGGTGTTCACGATGCAGGACCTGAAGCGATTTCCACGCGAGAACCGCGTGGCCTTCCTCGAATGCGCGGCGAACTCCGGCATGGAGTGGCGCGGCGCGCAGCTGAACGGCTGCCAATTCACGCACGGCATGATCCACAACGTCATGTACACCGGCGTGCGCCTCAAGCACCTGCTGGCGGAGGCCGGCGTGTCGCCGCGCGGCAAGTGGGTGCTGCCCGAAGGTGCGGATCCGTCGCACATGACGCGCTCGATCCCGATGGAGAAGGCGATGGACGATTGTCTCGTCGCCTACGCGATGAACGGCGAGGCGCTGCGGCCCGAGCAGGGCTACCCGGTGCGGCTCGTGGTGCCCGGGTGGGAGGGCAACATGTGGGTCAAGTGGCTGCGCCGGATCGAGATCGGCGACTCGCCGTGGCAACACCGCGAGGAGACGTCGAAGTACACCGACCTGCTGGCCGACGGCACCGCGCGACGCTTCACCTGGGAGATGGACGTCAAGTCCGTCATCACGAACCCGAGCCCGCAGGCGCCGATCCTGCACGGACGCGGCCGCACGGTGCTCAGCGGCATGGCCTGGTCCGGCTTCGGCACCGTCGCGCGCGTGGACGTGTCGGTCGACGGCGGGCGCAACTGGAGCACCGCGCGGCTGGACGGTCCGTCGTTGTCGAAGGCGGTGCACCGCTTCTACCACGACTTCGACTGGGACGGCCGGGAGCTGCTTCTGCAGAGTCGCGCGATCGACGAGCGCGGCAACGTGCAACCGACCAAGGACGCGCTGCGCGCGGCGCGCGGCGAGAACTCGATCTACCACAACAACGGCATCCAGACCTGGCACGTGAAGCCCGACGGCACGGCCGACAACGTGGAGATCTCGTGATGACGACGGTGCCGAAGCGCAGCGAGGGCTCGGCGCGGCCGCGTCCGGTGGGTGGCGAGGTCGGTGCGGCGATGCTGCTCGCACTCGGTGCGTTCGGCACCTTCGGGGCGGCCCCGGCGCTGGCCGACGCGCAGGCCGGCGAAGCGGTCTTCAAGCAGTGCAGCGGCTGCCACATGGTCGGGCCCGACGCGGTGCATCGCTTCGGCCCGCAGTTGAACGGCCTGATGGAGCGCGGTGCCGGCAGTGCCGCCGACTACGCGTACTCGCCGGCCTTCGGGGCGGCCGTGGACGGCGGGCTCGACTGGTCCGAGTCGCTGGACGCCTATCTCGAGGCGCCCATGACGGTGGTGCCGGGCACCAGGATGGCCTATCCGGGGCTGAAGTCGGCCGACGCTCGCGCGGACGTGATCGAATACCTCTCGATGATCGGTCCCGACGGCGAGTTGCCGACCTTCGACGCTCCCCGGGCCGGCGACGCTCGGCAGGCGGCGGTGTCCGGCACCGTGCAGCCCGACCGGCCAAGCATCCCGGCCGCCGAGGCGTCGGTCCCCGCGCACGGCGTGCTGCACCTCGGACGCCCGGCGCTCGAGGAGGAGGTCGCCGCGTGGGACATCGACATCCGCCCCGACGGCGAGGGGCTGCCGCCGGGCAGCGGCAGCGTCGAGACCGGCACGGCGATCTACGACGCGCAGTGCGCGTCGTGCCACGGCGTGTTCGGCGAGGGCGAGGGGCGCTGGCCGGTGCTCGCGGGCGGTCAGGACTCGCTGACCGACGAGCGGCCGGAGAAGACGATCGGCTCGTACTGGCCCTACCTGTCGACGGTCTACGACTACGTGCGCCGAGCGATGCCCTACGGCAACGCCGGCTCGCTGTCGGACGACGACGTGTACGCGCTGACGGCGTACCTGCTGTACCTGAACGACCTGGTGGACGACGACTTCGAGCTCGACTCCGAAAGCTTCGCCGAGATCGAGATGCCGAACGCGGGCAACTTCATCGCCGACACCCGTCCCGAGGAGCGCTTCTACGGGCTCGCCACCGAGACCGAGCCGTGCATGAGCGATTGCGCGGACGGCCCCGCGAAGATCATCCAGACCGCACGCGTGCTCGACGTGACGCCCGACAGCGACGAGGGCGAGAGCGGCGCGAGCGGCATCGACTGAGGAACGGAACATGACGATTCGAAGGGTTCGGACAATGCCCGCAGCCACGCGCCGGGCCGGCGCGGTGCCGCTCGCGTGCGCGCTCGCGATCGCCTGCCTGGCGGGAGCGGGCGTCGGCACGGCGGCCGGCCCGGCCGCCGCGCCGGAGGTCGAGGTGGGCATCCGGCCCGACCTGCCGAGCGTGACGGTGCGGACCGCGAACGGCGACGTCGTCATCGAGCGCATCCAGGACACGGCCAACACCATCGAGGGCGACTTCGCGCGCACCTCGCGCCCGTGCCCGCCGTTCTGCATCCAGCCGATCGCGCCGGTCGAGGGCGTCACCACGATCGGCGAGCTGGAGCTGCTCGATCTGCTGCAGGACCCGGACGCGACGGTCGTCGATTCGCGCGAGCTGGACTGGCACCTCGAGGGCACGATCCCGGGCGCGACCCACATCCCGTACACCGAGATGGCCGCGCGGCTCGACGAGCTCGGCTGCGAGGGCGGGCCCGGCGAGTGGGACTGCGGCGGGGCACGCACGGCCGCGCTGTTCTGCAACGGCCCCTGGTGCGGGCAGTCGCCGACGGCCATCCGGGCGATGCTGCGCGAGGGCTTCCCGATCGAGCGCATCCGCTACTACCGCGGCGGCATGCAGCTGTGGCGGCTGCTGGGCCTGACCGTCGTCGACGGCGAGCTCTGACGGTGACGAGGCCGCTCACGCGCAGGGCCTTCGGCCGCCGGCTCGGTGTCGGCGCCGCGGCGCTGGCCGCCGGCCCCGCGCTGCTCGGCCGGTCGGGGACGCTGGACGCCGCGGCGTCGACCGACACGTCGCTCGTCGATGCCACCCCGTTCGGCGACGGCACCCTGCACGTGCTCTCGGACGGTCACCTGAGCCTGCCGGTGGACATGATCCTCGCCGAGGTCGAGGACGGTGCCGCGCGCGCGGCCTTCGTCGCGGGCGAGGCCGTCGACGGGACGCTGCGCTCGCCGTGCCACCTCGCGTGCTGGCAGCGGCCCGACGGCACCGTGCTGTTCGACGCGGGCGCCGGATCGGGCTTCATGGACAGCGCCGGCCGGCTCGGCGAGGCGCTCGCCGAGGCGGGCATCGACGCGGGCGACGTGACCGACGTGGTGTTCACCCACGCGCACCCGGACCACCTGTGGGGGATTCTCGACGACTTCGACGACATCGCCTTCCCCGAGGCCCGGCTGCACGTGCCGGCGCGCGAATGGGACTACTGGCGCGCGGCCGACACGCTCGACACGATCGGCGAGGCGCGCCAGGCGTTCGTGGTCGGTGCGAGGAACCGCTTCGCCGCCATCGAGGAGCGGGCCGCGCTGTTCGCCCCGGGCGACGAGGTCGCGCCGGGCGTCGAGGCGATCGGCACCGACGGGCACACGCCCGGGCACTGCTCGTTCATGCTGCACGACGGCGGCGACGGGCTCGTCGTGACCGGCGACGCCGTCACCCACCTCGCGCTGTCGTTCGGGCACGCGCGCTGGCCGTCGGGCAGCGATCAGGACCCCGAGCGCGGCATCGCCACGCGCATCCGTCTGCTGGAGCGGCTCGTCGCGGACAAGTCGCCGATCGTCGGCTTCCACCTCCCGTTCCCGGCGCGCGGACGCGTCGAGGCGGTCGACGGCGGCGCGTTCCGCCTGGTGACCGCCTGAGCGAATTCGTCGTGGACGGGCCGCGCTCGCGCACCCGTCCGGTTCCGCACCCCGAGGCGACGTCGCCTTTCACGGTGCTTCCCGTCCTGCCCAGGAGGTAGTGTCCATGAACACAGCGACCGGTAAACGTCGGTTCGCCGTCGCGGCGATCGTCGCGGCGTCCCTGACGACGTCCCTGATGCCGGTCTCCGAATCGCGCGCGAACGAGAGGTACGGCCAGCAGAAGGTCGTCTACCACCTGAACTACGACGGCGGCGAGGACGACCGTGCGTACCTCGCGGCGATGCGCAACATCAAGAACCACATCGATGCGGTCGGCGCGGAGAACCTCGAGGTCCGGATCGTGCTCCACGGCAACGGTCTCGGCCTGCTCGCGCGGGCGAAGGAGAACGAGCTGCTGCAGAGCCAGGTGCTCGGCCTGAAGAGCGAGAACGTGGCCATCGACGTGTGCAACAACACGCTGGTGGGCAGGGACATCGACTACGAGAGCGATCTGTTCGACGTGTTCGAGGAGGACATCGTGCCGAGCGGAGTGGCCGAGCTGTCGCGTCTGCAGCAGATGGGCTACACCTACATCAAGCCCTGAAGTCGTCGCCCGACGCCCAAGCCGCTCGAGCTCGATGTCTCAGGTAGCGACGGTGCGCCGGAACCAGCCGTCGTCGCCCACGAGCCACGCGAGCCCGACGCGCGCGCCGAGCAGCATGCTGGCAAACGCGAGCGGGGCCGACAGCGCCAGCACCGAGAATGCCGAGACTCCCTGGCCGATCGTGCAGCCGAGCGCCAGCATGCCGCCGACGCCCATGAGCGTGGCACCGGCGAGGTGGCGTCCGAGCTCGCGCGCGCTGTCGCACGCCTCCCAGCGCATGTCGCGACGGAACGCCGCGACGAGGACCGCGCCGAGGACCGTGCCCACGGTGAGTCCGACCCCGTAGCGCGGCACGCCACCGGTCTGGATGGTCAGGTGGAACAGCAGGTCCGCGGGCGGGCGCACGAACGAGGCCGACTCGACGGTGACGCCGTGCAGCTGCGCCTCGGCCCCGGCGCTCGTCAACCACCAGCCGGCCGCGACCGCCGCGCCGATCGCCGCGGCGGTCCCGATCCCGATCGCGTCGGTGCGGTACGCGCGGTGCGCGAACACCCAGCCAACGAGCGCGACCACGACGAGCGCCGCCACGACGCCGTGCACCGGCAGCCCGGTCAGCCGTTCCGCCAGTGCCCCCATCGACTGCGATCCGCCCGGCAACGTCGTCCCGAGCGGCTCGACGATGCGCTCGCGCACCAGCGCCAGCACGCCGCGCTGCGTGGCGAGCGCCGAGAGCCCGACGACCGTGACCACGACGAGCGCGCGCAGGTTCCCGCCGCCGAGCTGCAGCAGCGCTCCGAACGCGCACGTGCCGACCATGGCCATCCCGAGCCCGAACGCGAAGCCGCCGAGCACGGTGGCCAACGGGTTGAACGGCGCCTCGAGGTAGAACGGCGCGCGCGCATCGACGACGCCGGCCGCCACGAGGAGCTGGGTCAGCGCCACGGCCGCCGCGATCG
Source organism: uncultured Gammaproteobacteria bacterium (assembly GCA_963833195.1). Classification (GTDB taxonomy): domain Bacteria; phylum Pseudomonadota; class Gammaproteobacteria; order Granulosicoccales; family Granulosicoccaceae; genus Granulosicoccus. The sequence continues at coordinate 469,777 of CAWHXF010000027.1, forward strand.
CCAGTACCCAGGTGCACAACCCGCGCGAGTCGTCGGCGTACCAGTGGCGCTCCAGCGCGCCGAGGGTGCAGAAGTGGGTGCCGCGCGCGACCACGCCGAGCAGCACGCCGACGCCGAGGCCCGCGAGCGGCATGGACCAGAGGGACTCGAGCCAGGCCGTCATCGGATATCGTCCCGCGCCGCGGCGTCGGCGGCCGCGAGCGCATCGCGCGCGGGCCGGCAGAACAGCTCGTGCAACGTCTCGATCACGCGCCCGATCTCCCGGTCGGCGAGACGGTAGTGGATCGTGCGGCCCTCCCGGCGCGTGGCGACGAGGCGATCGAGCCGCAGCCGGGCGAGCTGCTGGGACACGGTGGCCTGCGGCAAGGCGACGACGCGTTCGATCTCCGAGACCGACATCTCGCGCTCGGCCAGCAGGCACAGGATCATGAGTCGCGTCTCGTGCGACAGCGCCTTCAGCAGGTCGCTGGTGCGCCGCGCCTGGGCCTGCAGCGCGGCCAGCGCCTGCGGCGACGGCAGATCGGGGCGAGGCGAAGGGGACGCGCTCACGGTGTCCGGAGCGATCTCACTCGCCCGCCGAGGCGGCGTCTGCCGGCGCGACACCGGTCGGTGCGTCGCCGGCCGGCGCGAGACGCTCGAGCATTCCGTCGACCAGGAACCAGAAGTGCTCGTCGCCGGGGTAGCCCGACAGGCGCGCCGCCTCGTGGCCGCCATCGTCCAGGAGCACGAACGTCGGGGTCAGCTCGGGCCTGCGGACCCCGACGAGATCGGCCGGCCATTCGCCGTGCAGGTCCACGCGGCGCAGCGGCGCGCGGCGCCCCTGCTCGGTGTTCGGCCACGCCGGCGCGATCTCGGCGTCGAAGCGGGCGCAGTACGCGCAGCCCGCCTGCTCGACGACGACGAGCTCGGCAGCCGGAGCCGCGCTCGCCGCGAGCGCGACCAGTGCCGCGAACGGCCAGCAGAAGACGCGAGCGGACCGGCGGCACGGTCGCGCCGCCTCGCCCGGGTACGTCGAGTGCTGCGGGAGCGTCGTCATGGCGCCGATTGTAGCGCTCGCGGCGCCCGGCCTCCCGGGCGCGCCAGGCCGCTACGGCAACGCCTGCGTCGCCGCGCGCGCTTCGAGGACGCCTTCGCGCCGTTCAGCCCGTGGGCGAGCCTTCCGCCGCGTGCTCCGAGGCTCGACGGTACAGCGCGTCCTTCAGGTGCACGCGTTGCACCTTGAGCGCTTCCAGCTCGTCGTCGGTGCGCAGCTCGAGACCCTGCTCGATGCGCACGATCTCCTTGTCGAGCGCTTCGTAGCGTTCGAGCTCCTTCGCGAAATGGGCGTCGTCGAGCTTCAGGGCGTGAATGGAATCCTTCAGCTCGGGAAGGTCGCGCGACAGCGGGTGATTGTCGACGAGTCCGGACATGGGTGCGCTCCGTTCGGGTATGGATTGGCCGAGCTACAGTGTCGCGCGATGGCCGCGCGACTCGCTTGAGCCAGATCAAGTGCGGCGCACGGTCTTGCGTGCGTCAGCGTTCGGCGTGGCACGCGTTGCAGCCACCGACGAGCTTGCCGACGGGGTAGTAGCTTGGCGGCCGCCGTGCGGCGAAGCGGCGTGCGCGCGCCACGTCGGTGAGGAACGCGTCGATGTGCTCGTCGATCAGCAGGTGGTTGGTGACCGGTGCCGCGTTCCTCCCGACCTGCGGGGACGAGCCCGCCCCGAGCGCGGTCGCGCGCAGCTCCAGACGGCGCAGCTCGTCCTCGATGGCCGCGCGGCGCTTCACGTCACCCGGCTCGGCGGTCTCCGCCGCGACGAGCTCATCGAGCGTCCGGAGGCTGCCCGCCATACGGTACATCGCGTCCTGGACATCCGCATCATCCAGGTAGACGAAATCCGAGGGGTAAGTCAGCTGGCGAATGTCCGCGCAGCCCGCGAGCGCGAGGAGCAGCGCGAGCGCCGCCATCACGGGCGATGAGGGACATGCTTGCATGCACCGTGAGCCTGGGGGGGACGACGAGCCAGTGTCCTCCGGCGTGGGGCCGATGCGCTTGATGTGGATCAGCGCTGATCCGCTTCCAACCGGCAGGATCGGCGATGACGGGCAGGGTCGGGCTCGCCATCGCCGTCGATCGCACCGACCCACGTCCCGACGGTCGATCGATCCGTCACCGCGCTCCCACACCTTGCACAGCGAGAGACGCCCGATGCCCACGCTACCGGCGAGCTGCAACACGCGTTCGGCGCACGGTCGCGGTCGCGGGTCGGCGCGGGCGGCACTGGCCCTGCTCGCGACGTTCGTGGCGACGACGGCTGCGTCGGTGTCGCGCGCCGACGAGACGATCGGCGCCGAGGAGTACCGGGGCCACTGCGCTTCCTGCCACGGCGCGGAAGGGCGAGGGGACGGACCGGTCGCCGAGCACCTGAGTCTCCCGCCGAGCAACCTGCGCGAGATCGCCCGACGCAACGACGGCGAGTTCCCTACGACGGAGATCCTGCGCATCATCGATGGCAGGCGGGTGGTCGACGGCCACGGCAGCCGCGAGATGCCCGTCTGGGGCCGGCGGTATTCGGCCGAGGCGGGCGAGAGCCACGGAGCCGTCCGCGCCGAAGCGGAAGTACGGTCGCGCATCCTCGCGATCGTCGACTACCTGCAGCAGATCCAGGAACGCTGAGCCACGGCAGCCGGCCGGGCGTTCGCCTCAAGCTTGCAACGCGCGCACGCTGCATGACCTGACCGAAATCGATCGCCGCGCTTGATACGGATCAAGCGCGGCCCGCCAATCCCGCGCACGCTGCCACGCGCGGCCATCCGGGCCGCGCCGCCGCGACCGGAACAGCACCCAGTGAAGCACCGCCACCACGACACCGCTCCCGATGACGTCGGTTCGGCCATCCCGGCTGCGGATCCCGCCGCGGACCCCGACGCCGGGCTCGATGCCGACGAGCTCGATGCCGACGAGCTCGATGCCCTCGACGCGTTCTGGCGTGCCTGCAACTACGTCGCCGCCGGCATGATCTACCTGCGCGACAACGCGCTGCTGCGCAAGCCGTTGCAGGCGGCGCACGTCAAGCGCCGGTTGCTCGGGCACTGGGGCTCGAGCCCCGGGCTCGCGTTCATGTACACGCACCTGAACCGGGCGATCGTGCGCCACGACGCCGACATGATCTTCGTGGCGGGTCCGGGTCACGGCGCGCCCGGCGTCATCGCGCCGGTGTTCCTCGAGGGCAGCTACACGCGGGCCTGGCCCGAGTGCACCGAGGACGCGACCGGACTGACGCGGCTCTTCCGCGAGTTCTCGTTCCCGGGCGGCATCGGCAGCCACTGCACGCCGGAGCTGCCGGGGTCCATCCACGAGGGCGGGGAGCTCGGCTACAGCCTGTCGCACGGGTTCGGCGCGGCCTTCGACAACCCCGAGCTGATCGTGGCGGTGGCCGTCGGCGACGGCGAGGCCGAGACCGGTCCGCTCGCCACCGCCTGGCATTCGACGAAGTTCCTGAACCCTCGCACCGACGGGGCGGTGCTGCCGATCCTGCACCTGAACGGCTACAAGATCGACAACCCCACGGTGCTCTCGCGCATCCCGCACGAGGAGCTCGAGAGCCTGCTCGTCGGCTATGGCTGGGCACCGCGGTTCGTGGAAGGGCACGAGCCCGAGGCCATGCACCGGGCCATGGCCGACGCCGTGGAGCGCTGCTTGCTGGAGATCCGGCGCATCCAGCGCGAAGCGCGGGGCGGCACCGGCTCTGCGCCGGTGCGCCCGCGCTGGCCGATGATCGTGCTGCGCAGCCCGAAGGGCTGGACCGGTCCGAAGGCGGTCGACGGGCACGCCGTCGAGGGCACGTTCCGCGCGCACCAGGTGCCGCTCGCCGGCATTCACGACGACCCGGCGCACCTCGCCCAGCTCGAGGCGTGGCTGCGCGGCTACCGGCCCGAGGAGCTCTTCGACGCCGACGGGCGGCTCGTCGAAGCGCTGCGCGCACGGCTGCCGCGCGGCGCCAGGCGCATGGGAGCGAACCCGCACGCCAACGGCGGCACGCTGCGCCGGGCGCTCGTCACGCCGCCGATCGCGGATCACGCGCTCGAGTGTCCCGCACCGGGTCGCTCGCGACACGGCAACACCCGGCCGCTCGGCGAGTACCTCGCCCGGGTCCTCGTCGACAACCCGTCGAGCTTCCGGCTCTTCGGCCCCGACGAGACGAAGTCCAACCGGCTCGACGCGGTCTACCGCGAGAGCGCGAAGGCGTGGATGGCCGAGACCGTCGAAGGGGATGCCGACGGCGGTCACCTGGCGCCGGACGGGCGCGTCATGGAGCTTCTGTCCGAGCACACGCTCGAGGGCTGGCTGGAGGGCTACCTGCTGACCGGCCGGCACGGGCTGCTGTCGACCTACGAGGCCTTCGTGCACGTGATCGACTCGATGTTCAACCAGCACGCCAAATGGCTCGATACCGCCGAGGACATCGCCTGGCGCGCACCGATCGCCTCGCTGAACCTCCTGATCACGTCGACGGTCTGGCGTCAGGACCACAACGGCTTCACGCACCAGGACCCGGGCTTTCTCGACATCGTGGTGAACAAGAGCCCGACGGTGGCGCGCATCTACCTGCCGCCGGATGCGAACACGCTGCTGGTCACGGCGGACCGATGCCTGGCGACCACCGACGATGTCAACGTCATCGTCTGCGACAAGCAGGAGCACCTGCAGTACCTGGATCTGGACGCGGCGGTGCGGCACTGCCGCGAGGGCATCGGCATCTGGGAGTGGGCGAGCAGCGACGCGGGCGCCGAGCCGGACGTGGTGATGGCCGCGTGCGGGGACGTCGCGACGCAGGAATCGCTCGCCGCGACGGCGCTGCTGAGGGAGGCGTTCCCGGCTCTGAAGATCCGCTTCGTCAACGTGCTGGACCTGTACACGCTGGCCCCCGCCTCGGAGCACCCGCACGGGCTCGCCGATCGGGACTTCGATGGCCTGTTCACGACCGACAAGCCCGTCATCTTCAACTTCCACGGCTACCCCTGGCTGGTGCACCGGTTGGCCTATCGGCGCACGAACCACGCGAACCTGCACGTGCGGGGCTACAAGGAGCGCGGGAGCATCTGCACGCCCTTCGAGCTCGCCATCATCAACGACGTGGACCGCTTCGGCCTCGCCATCGATGTCATCGACCGCGTGCCGGGTTTGCTCGTGCGCGGGGCGCACGCCAAGCAGCGCTTCGGCGACGAACGCGCGGATTGTCTCGCCCACGCGCACGAGCACGGCATCGATCGGGCGGACATCGCCGGCTGGACCTGGCCCGGGGACCGCGGCGACGATGTCTGAGTCGCCGAACCGGACCACAACGCTGCGCGAGGCAAGCGGGGCGCCGCCCGGGCCGGGCTTTCGCCGCATCCTGTGCGTGGCCGATCCGGGCGGCGAGTCCGACGCCGTGCTGGCGCGGGCCGTGGAGCTCGCCGAACGGCACGCGGCGGGCACGATTTCGTCGTCACGCCGGTCACGGGCGGCGATTGACCCGTGTCAATCGTCGAGGTCGACGAACGGGGGACGATGTCCGCCCCGGGAACCGACGAACGAACTGGCATGAAGGAGCAAAGACCGCTGGACGTCTTCGGAATGCCGTACCTGTACATCGAGCGCGTGTGCTCGACGCGAACCGTGGCCATCGGAGAAGCCGTGCCCCGCGCGCTGCGCGAGGTGGACGACTTCATGCGCCGCGCCGGCATCAGCCCGGCCGGGCCGAGCTCATGGCACGCGTGGCGCGAGAAGGGCGCAAGGTCGTCGGCCCCGCCTGGGAGCTGCATTTGAACGAACCCGACACGGCGGCACCGGCAAAACTGCGGACCGAGCTCTACCTGCCGGTCGCCTGAGCCCGAACGCGGGCGACGAAGGGAGGTCCGCCCGCGCCCGGGTACGGGCGTCAGCCCGCGCGCCTGCGCAGCAGCGACAGCACGAGCCCGGCGGCGGTTGCCGGGGGCACGCGCTCGGTGTTGCAGACGAGATCGTAGAGCTCCGGGTCGGCACCGTCGACCCGGTAGTGCGTCTTCAGGAGCTTGCGCTGTTCGTCGTCCCGGCGGCCGATGACACGCGCCGCCTCCGCGGCGTCGCATTCGAGCAGTGGCGCCATGCGAGCCGCCCTGACCTCCAGCGGAGCGACGAGCCGCACGTGCAGGCCCCCGCCTAGCTTGGCGGTAGCCAGACATCCGCCGTGCCCCAGGATCACCACCTTGCCGATCGCGGCGACCGTCCGAATCAGCTTGGACAGTTGCACGTAGGCCACGTTGTGCATGCCGCCGCGGCCGAGGAAGCCCGTCACGAACTCGTGGACCTGCGAGTGGTACTCCTCGTCGAGCAACTCCTCGACGGACTGCGCGAGGTGCTCGTGTTCGAGGATGTGCCGGCACATCGCCTTGTCGAAGGTGCGCCAGTCGCGCAGCGATTCGCTCGTGGCGTCCTCGTCGGCGATCAGGTCGGTCAGCGCGTCGGCGAACGCTTGGCCACCCGCACCGGACTGGCTCGATACGGTGACGAAGGGCAGGGTGCCCGGCGGCAGCCGCTCGCCGGTGCGCGCCGGTCGCTTGTCGGCGATGAATCGGTCGACCTTGTGGGTCACATCCACGCTGGCGTTCTCCTCGGACTCGCTCGTCCGGATGGGCTCGGCGCGTGCGCGCCGCTCGGGACAGACTCGCGTGCGTCGAGGCACGCTCGGTCCATAGCGTGCGGCTTCATGCAGCGCCCGGAATTGACGAAGATCAAGCGAGCGTTCGTATCGGCGGGGTCGGCGTCGGGCGCGTATCGCCTACGTCCGCCGAAGCCTTGGGCGAATCCCGCCCTCACCAGTCCGCCGGCCGGCCGGCCGCCGCGGTCGTCGCCCCCTTCCGCGACCGCGCATCGAGCTTGCGCGCGGCGGTGCGGTCCGCGCTTCTGAAGCCCCGCTCGAGCTTCGACACGCAGAACAGGTACCGGTCGGCCAGCGTGTTCACGAGGGGGAAGGGCGGTAACCCGACGACCACGCTCTGACAGAAGTTCGCGCCTATCGCCACGAACGAGGGCACGTAGTACGAGAACTCGACCGCGGTCTCGTCGCCGCCCTCGAGCCGGATCGAATGGGTGGTGACGGCGGGTACGCCGCCCGAGGCCTCGCCGGCGCTGGCGAGAAACCGACTGCCGCCGTAAGCCGAGCCGAGGCCGGCAGCCGACACCGGGCTCCAGAGCGTCGCCCGCAGCGGATCGGAGGTGTTGTTGAACACGTTGACCGAGTAGCTGCACAGTCCGCCCTGAGGCGGCAGCGCTCCGCAGTCCGAGGCCAGCGTCACCCGCAGCGCCGGCGGGTCGAGTGCCAGCTCGCCGGCGTCGTAGCTCTGCCCGGCAGCAACCTCGAACGGGCCGGATTCGGCGAACCCGTAGTCGTCGGCCAGCGCCTCGAGGCGGTAGAAGCCGGCTGGCAGGTCAAGACCGACGCTCGCCGCCTCGAAACGCACGCGCCCCAGGCTGTTGGCGTTCAGGCGGGTATGGAAGCGGTTGCAGTCGTAGCCCGGACCCGTGCAACCGTAGAGCGAGACGCCGGCAAAGGGCGGCTCGTCGCCACGTATCGGCTCGCCGGTCCGGGCATCGACGACGGTGGCCTCGATCGCGGCGATCGCGGGCGGGGCAAGATCGATGCGCAACTCCCACGTGCCCTCGGAGAGGCCGCCGGAGCCGTCGAACGCGTAGTCGCAGCACGACGAGATACCGATCGTGAACGAGCCGTCGTCCGGCACCGTGAACTGCAGGTGCGAGTCGAGCGAGTACCAGTCGTCGTTCGCATCGAGCAGCCGGCAGGCCGAGTCGAACAACCCCATGAACGGATCCTGAAGCGTGCCGACGCCCGTCGTCGCGCCCCGCAGATCGGCGACCAACTCGGTGCCGGGAGGCGCGGAGAAGGTCAGGAAATGGACGCGGGTGGTCGGGTCGTCGGGCTCGAGGCTGCCGGTCTCGAGCCAGGGCGGAGCGTTGCCCGGGACACTCTGCGCGGCGCTGCACAGCGGGTTCGGAACGCTTCCGTCCTGGGCCCGCGCCTGGGGCGCGAAGAGCGCGAGGCAGAGCGCGACGAGCGACGCCGTGCGAATGATCGTGGGCATGAGAAGTCTGTTCCCGGGGGAGCGAATCGAAGCCGGATGGGATCGTCCGTTGCGGACGACCACACGTGACGGGCAGGATGCGCGGGTTCGACGCGGACGCCGTTGACGCCGGTCAATGCCGTCGGCGGTGGCCGGTAGCGATCCTTCGACGTGGACACCCACCATCTCGACGTCGCCAACCTCGGCGCTCCATCGCGGCGTGGTCGGCGAATGGTCGAGCCGCGGGCGATCAAGACTTCGAGCTTCTCCGGTCCGTCGACCGGATGTCGACGCCCGGCGTGGCGGACTCGCGATGTGGACACGAGCCGGCGACGTCCAGCTCGCCCTATCGCAGCTGCACGGACGGGACCGAGCCGGCGTCACGTGCGGTTTCCGGAAGTCCGGCACGCCGCAGGGCCTCGTTCATGCGCCCGATGAACCCGTCGTCGAAACACCATCGCCGGTAGGCCTCGCGAGCGTCTCCTCGTAGTCGCCGGCGATCCAGGCGGCCTTGCCGATCGGCCAGCACCACCACCGGCCGTAGCCGCCCGGTGCGAGCTCGATCGCGCGCCGCGCGAACGCCGCGCCCTCCGACCAGCGACCGACGTACGCGACCCAGTTGCCCACCACGCCGTGGCTGTTCGGATCCTCGGGACTGATCTCGAGCGCCCGCCGCGCGGCGGCGATCGTGTGCTCGGTCCGGCAGTTCGCGTAGTAGGCGCGCGCGATCGCTTCGTGGATCGCCGCGTCCGGCGGCGAAAACAGCGCTTCGGCGCCGCGTGCCGAGGTCAGCGCCCGCAGAGCGAGCCCCGATCGGTAGTCGGGATCGTCTCGAAGCGGGCCGTCGAGCCCAACGCCCGACCAGTGCCGCTGAGCGTACAGCGCCGCGCGTAGCGCCAGAGCACGCGCGTCCTTCGGACCCTCCTTCGAGCAGCTGCTCGTCTCGCCGCTGTCCCCGTTCCAGGTCCTGTCCTCCAGGGTGCTCACCATGCCGGTCGTCGCCTCCCTCGGCGTCGCGGTGAGCTTGTTGCTGATCATCCAAACTCTCTTGTTCGTGCCGGTGCGCGGGAGCCTCTTCTTGTTCTTCGCCATGAGCGCGCTGTACGCGTTCGCCGCGGCGGGGCTCGGGCTGCTTGCGGCAAGCTTCGCGCACACATCCGGTCCAGGTCGGGATGATCCCGCTGCTGATCGTCATCCCGTCGATCACGCCGTTGGGCATCTGGACGCAACTGAAGCGCCTGTCGGGATGGCTCGGCGCCGTGGTGATGTTCTCGCCGCTGCGCTGGCGCGTGGAGATCTCCCACGGCGTACTGGTCCGTGGCGCGGGGCTGGAGCTGCCGTGGCGACCCGCGGACCTGCTCCTGGCGCTCGGCAGCGCCATGTTCGGCATCGCGCTGCTGCGGTTTCGTCGCCAGCTCCGCCGACGTGCTCACGCCGGTGACAGCGACTGCATCGACGAGCGCGAACCGACGCAGGCGAGGTTCGCGGGTCGGGCTGCTGCCGCTCGTCTGTTCGGTCCTGGCGCCGGCCCGCTCACCCGTCGCGGCGAAGTGGCGCAGCCGGTGCGCCCGGCACAGCTGGCGCCGGTGCTCGGGCACGTGGTCGTAGCCGGCGTGGTCGTCGGTGCCGACGATCATCTCGGTGCCGCCGAGCCTGTGGTCGGCGGCATGCATCCCGCGCGACGGACGGGTCAGGCGGTACACCGCACGCACCGTGGCCACCGTTCACGGCGAGTACGGGCCTGCGCTGCCGGTAGCGCGCTACCGGACGGCGACTGATCATCGACGGTGGTAGCATGCGTGAGCGACCATGAGATGACCGATTCGACCAAGATCACCTGGCTCGGTCGCGGGATCGTCTCGGGCGTTGCTCTTCGGCGGGCCGTGTGGGGCGGGGTGTGGCTTCCCGTCGAGATCCACGGTTGTGGAGCCAGAAGCGATCGGCGCATCCCGATGCCGCCGCGCCAGCCGGTCCGGCGGATGCGCCGAGACGTTCGCCGGTCCGTGACCCGCAACGTGCCAGTGGGTTTCTTCAAGACAATTCGGGAATGGGTCCGATAATGCACCTGAAGTTCCATGAGCGCGCTTCGTTTCGCAGTCGTGCGATCCATCTCCGAACGCTTCTGTTGCTGGCTGCGGCGATGGCTTTCGGTACCCCGTCGTGGACGGCCGCCCAGGATGGAAGGCCGAACATACTGTTCGTCTTTCTCGACGACGCCACGTACGACGAGGTGGGAGAAGCGGCGCTGGATCAGTATTTTCCGAACATGCGTGCACATCTCCAGGAGTCGGGTACGCGCTATACCAACTTTCACGTGGTGGCACCGTTGTGCGCACCATCGCGCGGGTCGCTGTTCCGTGGGCAGTACCCTCACAACTCAGGTGTCAAGGTAACCGCATCGGGGTTTCAGATCTTCTACGATCGAGGATATACGGACTCCGAGATCGGAATGTGGATGAAGGAGGCCGGATACAGTACCGCTCTCGTCGGCAAGTACTGCCACGAACAGTACCCGTTGGCCAGCCGCGATCCAGGGTATCAGCCCCCGGGGTGGGACGAGTTTCATGCAACCCTGGGCGGAAAGTATTTCGAATTCCCGATCAATTCGAACGGCCTGCGAACGAACTCCCTGCCTTACCCGGACGAGTATCGCACGGACGTGGAACGGGACACCGCTGCGTCCATCATCGAAGATCACGACTTCGCGACGCCGCTGTTTCTCTATGTCCCGGTATTCGCGCCGCACTTCCAGGCCAGGAACAGCTCGGACCCGATGGTGGCTCCGCGGCACGCCGAACTCTATTCGGAGGCCATCATTCCGCGGGTGCCCAGCTTCAACGAGCCGGACGTCAGCGACAAGACGCCGCAATATGCGGCACTTCCTCTGTTCAGTCCAACGCAGATCGATACCCTGGACGAACAGTTCCGGAACCGACTGCGGTCCGTGAAGGCGGTCGACGAACTCGTCGGCGACCTGGTCTCGGCGCTGTCCGAGAAGGGACAGTTGGACAACACGTACATCTTCCTCACCTCCGATAACGGGTTTCAGCAGGGACATCACCGCGATGCCGCAAAGAAGGACCCGTTCGATCGGACCACCCGAGTACAGCTCCTGGTGCGCGGGCCGGGAGTGCCGGCCGACTACACGGCCAACCATCTGCTCGCCCACATCGATCTGCCCGCGACCTTCCTCTCCATCGCCGGCGCGCCCATTCCGGGCTTCATGGACGGAAGATCGTTCCTGGACCTCCTGCCCAACCCGGCCGCGATTCCCGAAACCGACTGGCGCACCGATCTTCTCGTGGAGAACACCGAGCCCAAGGAGCGCGGCTCGATCGTTCTGGACGAGAACTACGTCGCCTTGCGCATGTACGACAGCATCTACGTGGAATGGAACAACGGCGATCGGGAGTACTACGACCTGTCAATCGACCCGTTTCAGCTCGAGAACATCTATTTCTCTCTCGATGCGACACGCGTAGGCGAGCTCGAGGCGAGAATGAATCGGCTGCGCAACTGCCGTGGGCCTCAGTGCAACGATCAGGGTGAAGCCCTGGACTTCGACACCACGCTCCTTTTCCCGACCGACACGGTGTTCTCGGACTCGCAGGTGGTGTTCGAGGGCAATGCCTTCGCGAGCGGGTCGGTCTCGTCCGTGGAACTCGTCATCCGTCGAATCCGGGACAGAGCCTACTGGAACGGCGCAGAATTCGTCGGAAGCTACCAGACGGTCAACGTGCCCGTCTCGGCGGGTGGCGCCACCTCGGCGGGCTGGAGCTACGTGTTCGATGCCCCGGTAGAAAAAGAAGACTACTGGATGTCCGCGCGCACCACGGACGAATCCGGAGAGGAGGCGCCGGAAGCTGCCACGGCGTTCTTCCGGGTCGACAGAGGTATCTCCGATACGGTCGACCCCACGTCGCGCCTCACCGATCCCGCACCCGGCTCGGACGCGGCCTCCCCCGTGACGTTCTCCGGCGAGACCACCGATGACCTGGGTGTGTCGCGAGTCGAGCTTGTCGTCAGGGATCTCACGACGGGTCTCTACTGGTCGCCCACCGGATACCAGGCCGAGTTCACCTCGAACCCGACGACGATCGTCGAAGACCGAACGGTCAGTGTCTCCTGGCAATCCGAAGCGCTTCCGCTCGTGGCGGGACGGCACTACGTGGGCATCCGTGCGTACGATCAAGCCGGTAACGGCGGTCTTCAGCGTGAGTCCGTGGTGGTGACGGGGGAAAGCGTGCCTCCCCAAGCGGCTCTTCTCGCACCGCAACCCGGGAGCACGTCCAATTCGCCGGTCGAGTTCTCCGGAATCGCATCGGACGGTACGGCCGTCGCGTCGGTCGATCTGGTGGTGCGCGACCTGACCACCGGCCTGTACTGGAACGGCTCCGCCTATCAATCCGGGTACGTCACCATCGACACCGTGATCGTCGGTGACGATACGACATCGGTCTCCTGGTACGTGGGGCCGTATCCGCTCGCCCAGGGCAGGCACTACATAGGCGTTCGAGCTACAGACACGTCCGGCAATCGCACCCGCATCGACAACACGATCATCGTCGGCAACGCCGTTCCACCGGCGGTGTCCGTGTCCAGTCCGCAGCCCGACCAACGACTCGCCAACCCTGTCGTGTTTTCCGGTACGGCAACCGATTCGGCTCCGGGAATCGAGTCCGTCGATGTGGTCATTCGCGATCTGGAGACACAGGCCTACTGGAACGGAAGCGGTTTTCAATCGGAGTACGTGCGAGTCCCGGCGAGAATCGAAGGGCCGCTCGAGAGTGTCGAGTGGAGCTACGAGATGCCCGTCGACCTATCCGGACGACACTATCTCGGGGTCTTCGCGACCGACGGCGCTTCCAATCGCACCCGAGAGCAACTGAGCTTCGTCGTGGACGATTCACCGCAGGACGAGAATGCGCCGATCGTGACTTTCTCGATCCCTCAGGGCGAAACGTACCCTTCCGGCGACGTGTCGATCGAAGGGTTTGCGGCAGACGACGTCGGTATCGAGTTCGTGGAGATTCTCATCCGTGATACCGCCTCCGGGCTTCACTGGAACGGCGCCTCTTTCCAGAGTGAGCGTACCGTCGTGCTCGCCACCATCGATGCTCCCGGCGGCGCCGAGACGGGCTGGAGCGTCGGCCCGTTCCCGCTGCCCGATGCCGACTATTACTTCAATGCTCGTGCAGTCGATTCGTCCGGCAATGCGGGGCGGGCAGGGGCGCGGGCATCGGTGGGCGACATCGGCAGCACCGAGAGCGTTGCGGAGGTGGGGTCCACGTCCTGTGCCGATCCCGCTCCCGTTCGGGATGAATCGGGAATGCTCGTCGTGACGGTGCTGCCGTGCCCGGCGTCTGCGCAATAGGCGTCGGGTAGCGGTTCCCGTTGCGCCGTGCGTGTACGGTGCGGCCACGGCTCCGCTTCGGCCGAGCCCATCAGCTCGGAGAGCTCCGGGCACGAGGCCTCCGAGACCGCGATCAGCTCGTCCCAGCGCCGCTGGACCGCGTCGAGCTCGCATAGCTTGCGGGCGGTTCGCAGCGCCGCGCTGACCATCGCCGGGGCCGTCTTGGGCACGCACACAAGGGCATGTTCGAGTTCACCATGTCCTCAGGTTCGGTCGAAACACGAATGCCACCGTTGTCTGCAGAAGTCTCATCGACCGCTCGCCTTCAGGGAAGCGTGGCGGTACTGATCGGTGGACTCGCCCCGACGATGGCGAGCCTCGGCATCACGATGTTGCTCGCCGCCTGCGGCGCTTCGCCCGCCGCTGCCGTGGGGCCCGATTTCTCCGAGCCTGGTGGTGCGTGGGAAGGCGATACGTTGGCGACCCCTGCCGATGAGGCCTGCGAAGGTGCCGGTGACGCTTCGTGCCCGAACGAGAGTGTTCCGATGGAAGATCTTCGAATCGACAGGAAGAGCCAGGTTTGGAACGACCTGCTCGAAGCGACTGCCGTCAGCACGGTGTCGCCAGCCCGGGCAGATGCAGACGACTACGTATACGATCGACGGCGTATCGTTGCGGACGAGGCGTTTCGCATAGTGGTACGCAAGCCGACGTCGAGCGGTCCCGTCGTGAACGTGTCCGGGCTGTCGAACGATCCCGAGGAAGCATGGAGACAGCTTCGTCATCAGTTGTACGAAGCGAGCCGTATCGGGGCTTCGGTCGTGCGTTTTCCCGCCGGCGCCGATATTCATCTCGCGAACGCCTCGAAAGGCGGCCCACATCTGGTGATCGATGGTTTCACCGACACCGTGTTCGATCTGAACGGATCGACGTTGCATTTCGATCAGATGGCGCCCGGCATCGCCATCTCCGATTCCCGGCGTGTGGTGGTTCGCAACGGTAGCCTGAAGTCTGGCGAGTTGCTGGCCAGTGTCGCGCAGGTCGAAGCGCATGCGAGTTCGCCCACCGGCATCCGGCTTCGCGTGCTTCCCGCCTACTTGAACAGGCTGGATGCGCAACGGCCGAATACCGACGCCGAGCCGGCTCTTCACACCGTGGGGCAGGTGAAGCGAGACGCTGGACGGTGGGTCATCGACGCCTGCGGCAACCGAGACCTTTTCACCAACCGCGGCGGGGCGCTGGACCAGTTCGCCTGGGTCGTTTCGAGTCGAGGCGACGAGCGTGCGGCGTGGTACGAACCGCGCTCGGGGAGTGCGCGGGGTCACGCTCCGTTCCCGCCCGGCCAGTACGTCTACTTGCTGCACCGCAACAACGACGCGCACGGGATCGTCCTGAAGAACCACAACGCGGACCTCGAAGACATCAGCTTCGAAGACCTCGATCTCGTCAACATACCCGGAATGGCGATATACGGCGAAGTGAATCGCGGGATTCATCTGAACCGAGTGAGTATCGTGCCCGACGCGAGCGATCCTCTGTCCATGTGGGGTTCGTCGTCGGATGCGTTTCACATCAACAATCACGGGGGCGATGTGGTTGTCGAGGAATCGGACTTCGGGGCGAGCGCGGATGACCTCGTGACGGCGAAAGGCAACTGGTGGATCGTCGAGGCGATAGATCGATCCACCGGATCCGTCACCGTCGGCAACGCGGGCAAGCGGCACTACAACGCTCACCTGTGGGGTGAGCGTGGTCATCGCTTCGTCGCCGTCGACGACGACATGCACGTGGTGGGGGAGTCCGTGCAGAGGGCACGGTCCGATGCGCTTTCCGGCAACACGCACGTCGTTCACCTGGACACGGTCCCGAGGGCTCTGAGAGTCGGCTCGCTGGTGGCCAACCCGGATCTGGCCGGTGGTCGCATGCTGGTTCGCGGCAACCGATTCTCGAACACCAGAGCGCACGCGGTCCTTGCGAAGGCACCCCACATCATCATCGAGGACAACGAATTCACGAATACGGCGGCCCCCGGTATCGAATTTCGGTTCTCGCCGGTCGGCTGGCACGAGGGGGTCGCGACGGGGAACGCGATCGTTCGCGACAATCTCTTCCGGAACACGGGTGTAGGCCTGGACAAGAGGCAGAGGCCGGTGCACGTTCACCAGACCGACCGCAACCGTGGTGAGATCGACGTGTTCGACGATCTCCTGCTCGAGCGGAATCGGCAGATGCCTGACGACACGTGTGCTCCCTGAATCGGTTCGA
The DNA here is from genome assembly GCA_963833195.1 of uncultured Gammaproteobacteria bacterium. Lineage (GTDB taxonomy): Bacteria > Pseudomonadota > Gammaproteobacteria > Granulosicoccales > Granulosicoccaceae > Granulosicoccus. Next base: position 485,474 of record CAWHXF010000027.1, read on the forward strand.
AGCGGGTCGAGGCGATGGCAAGGGGCTCGCGTGCGCGCGAGCGGTCGGTCACTCTGATGCTGTCGGGAACAGACGAATGAGCTTGATCCGCGCATCCTCGGTCGTGTAGTGACAGCGTACCGGCTCGGTGCGACGAAGGGCGCGGCCGACCTGTACGAGCACGCCGCGCGTGCCATCGAGTGCGGCATCGAGGTCGGTGCGCACGGCCTGCCGCTGATCCGCACGGGCGACTGGAACGACGGCATGGACCGGGTGGGCGATGGCGGCCACGGCGAGAGCGCCTGGCTCGCGTGGTTCCGCATCGCGACCGTCGCGGCGTTCGCACCGCCCGCCGAGGCGCGCGGCGACGCGGCACGTGCGGCGCGCTGGCGGAAGCACGCGGCGGGCCTGTCGGACGCGCTGGACGCGAACGCCTCGTACCCGCGCGTGCGGCGCGTCGAGGTGGTGCTGGGGTCGGCGCAGGGCGCGGTGCCGCGCGACGGCTCCCGGACCGTCAGCGCCGCGGTTCGCCCAGCCGCTCCACCGGCGTGCTGAACAGGTAGCCCGCGCCACGCACCGTGCGGATGACGTCGCGGAGCCCGTGTGCGGCGAGCTTCCTGCGCAGCCGCACCACCTGGTTGTCGATCGTGCGGTCGCTCGGGATCCAGTCCCGGCCCTTCAGCCGGTCCATCAGCTGGTCGCGCGACAGCACCTGCTGCGCGTTCGTGACGAAGGCCTCGAGCAGGTCGTGCTCGGCCCCCGTGAGTCGCTCGCCGGCGGCGGGCGGATCGCCGCACACCAGCTCGCGGCGCAGCGGAAAGAGCGTGCAGCCGCCGAAGCGGTAGCGCGGCTCGCATTCGGCCGCGTGCGCGGGCGAGCCGTTCGTCGCGTGCGCGCGATGCTCACGCGCCGGGTGCGCGGGATGGATCGTGGCGCGGGCGATGGGCGCGCTGGCCTCGGCGCGCTCGCGCACCCGGCGCAACAGCGAACGCACGCGTGCCAGCACGATGCGCAGTTCGAACGGCTTGGCGATGTAGTCGTCCGCGCCGATCTCCAGCCCGAGCACGGTGTCGATGGTCTCGCCCTTGCCGCTGACCATGATCAGGCCCACGTCCGAGTCGGCCCGCAGGCGACGGGCGAGATCCAGTCCGTTCTCGCTCCCCAGACCGACGTCGAGGGTGACGATGTCGACCGGTTCCCTCGCGAGCACGTCGAACATCGACGCGCCGTCGGCGGCCTCCAGCACCCGATAGCGTTCCGTCTCGAAGCAGGCGCGCAGCAACCGCCGGACGGCGGGTTCGTCATCAACCACGAGCAGGGTAGCCGGGGACTCGGGCACGTGGATGACGGTGCGGCGCGGAGGCTGGAACGTCATGTTACCTCCTCGAACCTCCAGTTGAGCTGGATCAAGCGCCGCAGGGGCTCCAGCGGGTTCACTGGCTCTCCCTCCATCGGCCGGAACTCGACCGCCATGCGCATTTCTCCTACCGACACCCACGCCCGAGTCGTCGCCGCGCCTTCCGGGGCCGTCCGTCTCGTAACGGCCCTGGCCATCGCGGCCGCCCTGATCTGTAGCGACGGGGCGCTCGCGAACGGCGAAGAACGCGGCGAAGCCCGGGCGGACGACATCGTCACGCGCACGGTCCGCGCCGACTTCGACGACGTGCGCTTCGGTGTCGAGAACGCCATTCGGAACGGCGGTTACGTCATCGACTACCACGCGCGCATCAACGACATGCTCGAGCGCACCACCGCCGACGTCGGTGCGGGCGACTCGCCGTACCTGCAGGCGGAGACGTGGCAGTTCTGCTCGGCGCTGCTGTCGCGCGCGGCGATGCAGGCCGATCCCGCCAACATCGGCCATTGTCCCTATGTGGTGTTCGCCTACGAAACGCGTGCGACGCCCGGCGAGGTCGTCGTGGGCTTTCGCACGCACGCCGACGGCGACGGCACGTACGAGATCGACGATGACGACGCGGGCGACGTCGCCCGTTCCGCGGCGCCGCTGGCAGCGGTCGACGCGGCGCTGCTGGGGATCGTCGACGAAGCGGTGCGCTGAGCGCCCGCGCCCCCCTGACCGAAGGCCCGACCCCGACGGAGCATCCCGAATGGCCTACCGTACCCTGCTCGTACCGTTGTTCGACGAAGACTCGCTCGACGGCATCGTCGATGTCGCGCTCGCGCTGGCGGGTATCGCCGATGCGCACGTCGTCGGCCTGAACGTCATCCCGTCGCCGAGCATCTACGGCTACTACGCGATCGGCATGGCGGCGACCTACGGGGACCAGTGGGTGCGCCACCGCATGCAGCTGGCCGATCGCCTGGGCGAGCGCTTCGTGGGGCGGGTGGACGCGCAGGGCGGCGTGCCGGAGTGGCGGGTGCTTCGGAACGCCGTCGACACCACCGATCGCTGCATCGCGGAGATGGCGAACACCGTCGATCTGGTCATCATGGGAAGCGGTGTGGCGGCGGGGCGCGGTACCTCGCGCGCCACGCTGACGAGCGGCGTGCTGCAGGCGTCGGGTCGCCCCGTCGTCGTCGTGCCGCACGAGCGTGCGGACGGCCCGGCGGGGCGGCGCGTGTTCGTGGCGTGGGACGGCGGCGGCCCGGCCACCCGCGCGCTGTGGAACGCGTTGCCTCTGCTGGCGACGGCGGATGCGGTGCGCGTGCAGCGCGTGGTTCCACCGGGCGGTCTCGACGCCGAGCGCACGCCTTGGGACGCGGTCGAGCTCGCCGCGTCACTCGCGCGCCACGGCGTGCAGGTCGAGGTCGCGGCCTCGCGCGCCGGCACCTCGGAGGTGGGTGCGGAGCTGCTGGGCACGGCCCGCGACTGGAACGCCGACACCCTCGTCTGCGGGGCCTGGGGTCACGGGCGCGTGCGCGGGCTGATACTCGGTGACACCACCCGGCACCTGATCGAGAACGCGCGAGTTCCGCTGTTCATGGCTCACTGATCCCGCGCATCGGCGCCCGACAGCGCGGCGTACACGGCGCGCACGTCGGCGCGCCGTGCCAGGGCGGTGCCCGGGGTCATGACCGCGGCCGCGCCGGCCGCCACGCCCATGCGGAACGCGTCGACGATGTCCCGGCCCGCGACGAGGGCCGACACCATGCCCGCGATGAAGCTGTCGCCCGCGCCGGTGGCCGAACGCACCGCCACGCGCGGCGCCGAGATGCGCACGTGGCGACAGTCCCCGTCGCCACCGTGCGCCAGCAGTGCGCCCTGTGCGCCGAGCGACACCACGACGTTGTGCGCGCGGCCGTCGGTCACGAGCCCCGTCGCCACCTCGAGCATTCCCGCCTCGTCCAGCCGTCGTCCGGCCAGCGACTCGAGCTCGCCGAAGCTCGGCTTGACGAGGAACGGCGGGTATTGCCCGTCGAGCGCTTCGCGCAGCGCGGAGCCGGACGTGTCGAGGATCACCCGGGAGCCGGCGCCCATCGCGGCCTGCGCGAAGCGTCGCCACGTCGATGCCGGTGCGCCGCGTGGCAGCGATCCGCCCAACACCGTCCAGGCGCAGCGACCGGCCGACCCCCGAGCGTCGTCGGTCAGGGCCGTCAGCGCACGCTCGAGCTCCGTCTCGGACACCGCATCGCCGTCCGGCACGAAGCGATACTCCAGCGCGCTCGCGCGCTCGTGCACCGCGAAGGCGATGCGCACCGGTGCAGCGGTGTCGAGCGGTCGGGTCTCGATGTCGAGGGGGGCGAGGGCGGCGTCCAGCACCGCACCGGTGGCGCCGCCGCGCAGGTAGAGCAGCCGGGGGCGGCATCGCAGTTCGGCCAGCACGCGCGCGACGTTCACCCCGCCGCCGCCGGGATGGACGCTCTGGTCGTGCGTGCGTACCTTGCGGGTCGGGTGCACGCCTTGCGCTTCGCAGGCGACGTCGAGTGCGGGGTTCAGGCAGACGCACAGGACGGATTCGGAACTCGGCGGCATCCGGACCTCGTTCGCGCGTCACCCGCGCGTTGGCGTCCTGGAGACTTGCGCGCGGCGCGGGCGCCATCCTTGCGCTCGATCAATGTCCGCGCTTGATCGGCATCAACCTCGCCACTCCACGGCGGACGCAAGCTGGCTTCTCCCTCCGAAACGATCGAGGCAGAGCGCGTTGAGCCGATTCGCCGTCCGTGCCCGGCTGCTGAAGGCCGTCGCCGCCACGTGGCGCGTGCGCTGGAGCGGCCTCGACGAGCTCGACCGACGGATCGCCGCGGGGCGGGGGGCGGTGGTGGTGTTCTGGCACGCCAAGTACGTGGCCCTGCTGCCGCTGCTGAGCGGGCGTCGAGCGGTCGTCTTCACGAGCCTGTCACCGCGCGGCGACGCCATCGCCGCGATACTCGAGCGCTTCGGCTACCGGCCGGTGCAGCTGCCCGACCACGGCGGGCGCGCCTCGTTCGAGCTCATGCGTGCGGCGCTCGTGGCGGGCGGCGCCTGCGCCATCGCCGTCGACGGGCCACTCGGACCCGCGCACGCGGTGCATCGCGGCGCGCTGCAGTTGGCCGCATCGCTCGGGCTGCCCATCGTGCCGATCTCGGTGAGCGCGAGCCGGCGCTGCGTGTTGCACGGGCGCTGGGATCGGCTCGAGCTGTTCGTGCCCTTCGCCGCGGTGGAGGGCGTCGTGGGAGCGGCCTTGCGGCCGCCCCGCGCGATCGGGACCGCGCTCGATGCCGGTACGCTCGAGCTCTGGAGCGCGCGCGTGCACGACGCGCTCGAGGACGCGAGTCGACGCGCCGAACACCGGCTCGCGTGCCGGACGGCCGCGAGTCGGCCCGCCGGCTTGATCCCGATCAATCGTGCGACCCGGTCCGGGTGCTCCACTGACGATATCGACGAGGAACACGCTCCCGGAGGCGCACCGATGACCGAAGACACGTTCGTGCGCGAGGCGGTCGAAGCCGCGCTCGCCGGCGCGCCGGGGGTGCCGGCGCACGTGCTCTCGGTGACGGTGAGCGACGGCGTGGTGCGTCTCGACGGTCACGTCGCCAGCCACTTCCAGAAGAATCACGCCGCCGAGGCGGTGTGGGACGTGCCGGGCGTGCGCGGGCTGGTGCAGGCGATCGACGTGCGCATCGAGGATCCCGACGGCAGCAACGACGACGAGGTCATGAGTGCGGTGCTGGCGGCACTCGACACGGCGCTCGCCTCGCCGCCCGTGTCGCCGCGCGTGACGCTGCAGAACGGCTGGGTCGTGCTCGAGGGCGAAGCGCCGACGGCGCTCGCGCGCGGTATCGCCACGGATGCGGTCCGGAGCGTCGGCGGCGTTCACGGCGTGGTGAACCGCCTGCACGTGCGGGCCGCCGACGAGATCGAAGCCGCACCGGGGACGCCTACATGAACATCGTGATGACGCTCGGCGACGCCACGTTCCGGGCCCGCCCCCACGGACCGCTCGATGCGATGCACGGCATCGAGCCCGCCGCCCGCGACGTGCACGCACTCGTGGACGCCGGCCACCGCGTCGTGGTGCTGCACGCCGTCGGTCCGGAACCCGCCGACGCCGCGAGCGGGGCGGACGGGGCGATCAGCCTGTCGACGACCGTCGAGGCGCAGGCGTTCGCGCGGCTCGGTACCGCCGCGGATCCGCGGCTCGAGCTCGCGCTTCGCGCCGAGCGCGGGAACGAGCGATCCTTCGCGACGCTGACCGCGCACGCCGTGGTGCGCCGCGAGGATCCCGCGTTCCTGCGGCCGTCCCGCTTCGTCGGGCCGCGGGTGGACCCGGACTCCGCACGACGGCTCGAGCTGTCGCCGTGGTGCACGATGGCGCCGGACGGGGCGGGGTACCGGCGCGTGCTGCCGGAGCCCGCGCCGACCGAGGTCCTGCAGATCGAGCCGATCCGCTCGCTGCTCGACGGCGGGCACACCGTGCTGTGCGGCACGATGACCGTGGTGACCCGCGACCTGCGCGGGCGCTACGCGCAGGTCGACGCCGTGGTGGATCGCGACGCCGCCGCGGCGCTGGTGGCCGACGCCATCGGTGCCGATCGACTGCTCATGCTCACCGACGTGGACGGCGTGCACCCGCTCTGGCCGAAGAGCGACCACGGCGCGCCGCCGCTCGATCGCATCGAGGCCGGTTCGCTGGACCCCGGGGGCTTCGATGCCGGGACGATGCGCCCGAAGCTGCAGGCGGCGCTCGCGTTCTGCGCGCCGGGCCGGCACGCCGTCATCGGTGCGGTGGGCTCGGCGCTCGCGATGCTCGAAGGCCGCGCGGGCACCCGCATCGAGCCCTGACCCTCCATCGACCACCCCCTCCACACGGCTGCAACCACGATGACGACTCCGAAGCTCGCCTCGCTCGCGTCGCTACTCCTCGTCGCGGCGTTCGCCGCCCCCCTCGCCGCACAGGTCGTCGACGAGCCGCCGACGACACCGACCGGTCTCGTCGCGAACGTCTACGGCCCGACCGCCGGCGGGATCCGCTGGGAGCGCTCGAGCGACGATCGCGGTGCGGTGCGCGGCTACGAGATCGCGCGCAACGGTGTGGTGCTCGAGGAGCGCGACGCGTTGAGCCTCGTCGAGCGCGATCTCGCTCCGGGTACCACGTATCGATACGGCATCACCGCCATCGACGGTGCGGGACAGCGCTCGGGCACGGCGACCGTGTCGCTGACCACGCCCGGCGGCGCGCCGCCGGCACCCGGGCTCGCCGCTCCGAGCGGTCTGCGCGGCGACGTCTACTCGTCCACCGCCGTCGAGCTCTTCTGGTCGCGCTCGCCGACCTTCGGTTTGCGCTACGAGATCGTCCGCGACGGCGAGGTCGTCGCCACGACCGACGGCACGAGCCACTTCGACACCGGGTTGACGGGCGGCACCGCCTACACCTACGAGGTCGTCGCCATCGATCGCGACGGTCGGCGTTCGAGCCCCTCGACGGTCGAGCTGACGACGGCCGGTCGCCCCTCGGCCGACGGGCCGGACGCCCTCACCGGTCTGCGCGCCGACGTCTACTCGTCCACCGCCGCCGAGCTCTTCTGGTCGCGCCCGACGGGCGTCGCCCTGCGCTACGAGGTCGTGCGCGACGGCGCGGTCCTCGCCACGACCGACGGCACGAGCTACTTCGACGACGCTCTGGCGGGTGGCACCACCTACACCTACGAGGTCGTCGCGATCGATCGCGACGGTCGTCGCTCGAGTCCCTCGACGGTGGAGCTGACGACGGCCGGCGGCGCCCCGACCGAGCCGCCCGGCGACGATCCGTTCGCCGAACCGGACCCGGACGCCGCGACGCTCGTCGCCCGGCTCGGCTACCCGGCCGCGCTCGAGCTCGCCGACGATCTCGTCTCGATGAGCTACCTGACGCTGTACTACGACATCGACCGGGCGCTCTCGCGCCTGCTGAGCCCCGGCGCGAACTACGCGGAGCCCGCCACGCGGGCCTGCCCGGGCGGCGGCACCGCGAGCGGGCTCGCGCAGCCGTTCCTCATCGATGTCGACCTGGACGCTTGCACGATCGAGGGTCGCACGCTCTCGGGCGCGCTGCGGCGCGAGGCCGAGTTCATCGTCTTCGGTCAGGGTGACCGCCAGGAGGTCGTGCTCACGTTCGACGATCTCCTCATCGAGGCGGGCGAGGAGGGCAGCCTGCGCCTGAGCGGCACCTCCACCCGGAACGACAGCACGGCGGTGGAGAACGGTCCGCTGTGCAGCGCCGCGCCGCGGGTCATCCGCCGCGTCGACAACCGCATCGACGCGGCGCGGCTGGAGCGCGGCGGCGTCGTCTCGACGATCGCGGGTGCGCGCTGGGAGCAGTCCGACACGAGCTTTCCCGGTCCGGTCGACGAGTTCGGGCAGGAGCCCTGCGTGCCGGTGAGCACGCTGTTCGGCGACGGCGCGTCGACGGTGGAGTCCGCGCGCTTCGGGCCGGCCGGCGCGACGTTCGAGAAGGCCGCCGACCTCGTCCGCGACCCGCGCGACGATCCGGCCTTCTCCGGCGACGCGCGCCTCGCGGCGGACTTCGGCGACGGCTCGACGCTCGCCGTCACGGCGGTGCCCGGGAGCGACGGCGAGGCGCAGGTCGACATCGTCGCGGACGGCGTCGCCGTCTCGTTCACCGACGACTACCGCTTCGAGGCGCGCGAGGACATCCCGACGATCATCGGGGACTGAGCCGTTCAGCCGCCCATGTGCACGAAGCGCCTCAGGTGCCCTTGAGCATCCCGCCGTCGACGAAGTAGGTCGACCCGACGGAGTAGCTCGCACGGGGCGAGCACAGGAACGTGCAGAAGTCCGCGATCTCCCGCGGCGTGGCGAAGCGTTCGATGGAGGCGTGCTCTCGGGCGACGGAGTCGAGATGGCCTCGCCAGTCGCCCCCGCTGTTCGCGGTGAGCTCCTTCGCGGTCTTGATCCAGTCCGGCGTCAGGACCAGCCCGGGGTTGATCGTGTTGACGCGGATGCCGTCCTTCACGAGCTCCTCGGCCAGGGACTTCGAGAACATCATCAGCGCCGCCTTGGTGACGTTGTAGATGGGCTCGTACCACAGCGGCTGCGCCGCGCAGATCGATGCGTTGTGCAGGATGGCACCGCCGCCGCGCCGGCGCATGCCGGGCACCAGGCCGCGCGCCAGACGCACGGCCGCCATGACGTGCAGGTCCCAGTAGGCCTGCCACTTCTCGTCCGGTGCGTCCATGACCGTCTCGTTGCTGCCGGTGCCGGCATTGTTCACGAGTATGTCGGCGCCGCCGAACGCCTCTTCGGTCGCGGCGACGACCGAGTCGATGCCGGCCGCGACGGCGACGTCCGCCGCGACGGGCACCGTACGCACACCGTGCTCGCGCGCGATGCGTTCGCTCTCGGTGCGCAGCCGCTCCTCGCCGCGCGCGACGAGCACCACGTGCGCCCCTTCGGAGGCGAAGCCCTCCGCCACGGCGAGCCCGATCCCGCTGCTGGCGCCGGTCACGACGACGATCCTGTCGGTGAGCTCGAGGTCCATGGCGCGTTCCGAAGCGGTGGATGGTCTTCGATGATACCCGCGCGACCGGATCGGGCGAGAATGCGGCCATGGGACGAATCGACACGTGAAGCGAGTGCGTCGAAGTCGCGGTCGTGCGACCCTGCGCGCCGTCGCGGTGCTCGTGCTCGCCACCGCTTGGGTCGCTGCCTGTCAGGTGTGGCGGAACTCCGCCAACGAGGTCATCGGTTCGGCGCCCGTGGGGGCGCTGCGGGTGGCCACGCACAACGTCCACTACATCTTGCTGGAAAAGGCCGCCGGCGCGTGGTCGGTGGCGGACTGGGAGCGGCGCAAGCCGGCGCTCGATGCCGCGTTCAAGGCGCTCGATGCGGACCTCGTGGCGTTCCAGGAGATGGAGAGCTTCGCGCGCGGTGACGAGGGAGGTGTCAACCTCGCGCTCGACTGGTTGCTGGACAGAAACCCCGACTACGCGGCCGCCGCCGTGGGGGATCCGCGGGATTTCCCTTCCACGCAGCCGATCCTCTACCGACGGATGCGCCTCGAGCTCCTGGACCAGGGCTGGTTCTTCTTCTCCGAAACACCGGAGGCGATCTACTCGCGCACGTACGACGGCTCGTACCCCGCCTTCGCCTCCCGTGCACGGTTCCGCGATCGCGAGGGCGGTGCCGAGTTCGGCGTGTACAACGTGCACACCGATTTTCGCAGCCGCGACAATCGCAGGCGCTCGATCGAGCTCGTGGCGCAGCGCATGCGCCCGGTGATCGACTCCGGCGAGCCCGTGTTCCTCGTCGGCGATCTGAACGCGCGGCTCGGTTCCGCGAACGTCCGGACGCTGGAAGCGGCGGGACTGTCCTTCGTGCCGGTGTCCGGCTCGACCTACCATTTCGACCGCGGCATCAACCTCTTCGGCGCCATCGATCACCTGGCCTTCGGGCCCGGCGTAGAGGCGCTCGGCGATCCGGCGGTGCTGCGCCGCAGGTTCGAAGGCGAGTGGCCGTCCGATCACTATCCGGTCGTCGCGGACTTCCGAGTCGGTGCCGTTCAGAAGAGGTAGTCCGCCGCATACAGCAACGGCACCCCCGCCGCGATGACCGAGGTGAGCAGCAGCCCGAGTGTCCCGGGCTTGATGAGGAAACTCTTCGCGGGGTTCTTCGGGTCGAAATGCACGGTGACGCCGCCGTCCTCGAAGGACTCGATCCCCTTCATCTGAATCCGCAGGACCGAGCGCGCGTTGTGCGACGCCAGGACGATCCAGGAGGACACGCGCTTTCCCTCGTACGTGCGTCCATCGACCTCGTACTCGTACAGCGAGCGGACCGTGTAGGTGCGGTCCGCCGTGAGCGACGAATCCGCCCCGAACCTTCGGATTCCGACATCGAGCAGCCGGCCGCGAACGCTTGGCCAGCCGCGGATCCTCAGTTGATACACCGCCGACCAGGAACACACGAGAAAACCGTAGAGCGCCACGAAGAAGAGCGCGCCCTGGCGGTTTCCCTCGGCCGCGAGGGTCCACATCTCGCTCACGTACGCGATGACCGTCATGTTCGCCCTCTGCCTGTCCGCGGAGTCCGTCGCTTCGGTGGTATCGGCCGGCGCCTCCGTGCACTGAATCGCCGGGCACGATCGCTACGGGTCCGGCGCGGGGCGCCCAAGGCTCCGTGGCCCGAATCCGTCAACGGGTGTGTCAGCATCGCCACACGCGAACGGTCGTCGCCGTGTCGTGCAACCGGGATCGGGGGACAGAGGGCTGATGGCTGTGGATCTTGCGGACAAGGTGGCCGTCGTGACGGGCGGCGCCTCGGGCATCGGGCTGGCGAGCGTGCGTGCGATGCTCGCGGCCGGCGCGCGCGTCGTCGTCGTGGACCGGGACGAGGCGACGCTGGCGGCGCTGGTCGACGAGCACGGCGCGGCGTTCGTGCCGATGCCGACAGATCTGCTCGACGCGGACGGCTGCGCGGCGCTGGTCCCGCGCATCCTGGATCGGGTGGGCCGCATCGATATCCTGCATGCGAACGCCGGGCTCTACGTCGGTGGGGATCTCGTCGACGCGGACAACGCGGCCATCGACCGGATGCTGAACCTCAACGTGAACGTCGTGATGAAGAACGTGCACGACGTGCTGCCCGGGATGATCGAGCGCGGCGCGGGGGACATCGTGGTGACGAGCTCCCTGGCGGCTCACTACCCCACGCCGTGGGAGCCCGTCTACGCCTCGTCGAAGTGGGCCATCAACTGCTTCGTGCAGACCGTGCGGCGGCAGGTCTGCAAGCACGGCGTCCGGGTCGGCTCCGTGTCGCCGGGCCCGGTGATCACCGCGCTGCTGGACGACTGGTCGGAGCAGCAGCGGAACGAGGCGAAGGCCGCGGGCAGCCTCATCGAGGCCAGCGAGGTCGCCGACGCGATCCTCTACATGCTGACGCGGCCGCGTCACGTGACCGTTCGCGACATGATCGTCATGCCGTCCAGCTTCGATCTGTAGCGCGGCGCGGACAGATGATCGTGGCGGGCCCCGTCCTGCACGCCCGCGGCGTACGCGACGGCGTCTGCAGCCTGAGCGCGGTGTGCGCGGTCGACATCGGCGCGCGCGTGCCCGAGCTGCGTCCCATGGGCGGCGACGCGGTGCCGGCCGTCAGGATCGCCACGCTCGGCGGTCGCGCGCTGTACCGCCACGACTTCGCGCTGCCGAGCGAAGCAGGTGCGCACTACGGCTTCGACGGTGAATCCCGTGACATCGTGACGCGCCTGGACGGCGACCTGCGCGTGGCGTTCACCTCGTGCAACGGGGTCGAGCGGGGCGACGCCGCGCGCGAGCCGATCGAGCGCGATCTCATGTGGCAGCGGCTCGCCGACGAGCACGCGCGCGCGCCGTTCGCGCTGCTGCTGCACGGCGGCGATCAGCTCTATGCCGACGAGGTGGTGCAGGCGCATCCGCGGCTCGTGGCGTGGGCGGACAGCGAGCTCGACCAACGCCACGACTTCGCGTTCGACGAGGACATGCGGCGTGCCGCCGAAGCGTGGCTGGTCGATCGCTACACGACGCTGTACAGGGCGCCCGCCGTCGCTCCGCTGCTCGCGCGGGTTCCGTCGCTGATGATGTGGGACGACCACGACATCTACGACGGCTGGGGCAGTCAGCCGCCCGCCATCATCGACAGCCCCGTCGGGCGCGGGCTGTTCGATGTCGCGCGGCGCTGCTTTCTCGCCTTCCAGCGCGGCCTGTCCCCCGACGAACCATGCTGGCGGGACGCATCGACGCTGTCCTGGGCGGCGAGCTTCCCGGACTTCGAGGTCGTCGCGCCGGACCTGCGCTCCGAGCGACGTCCCGATCGGGTGCTCGGCCCCGACGGCTGGCGCTGGCTCGAGGCGCGGCTCGCGATGCCGGCGCCAGGCGGGCGGCGGCTGATGGTCTCGAGCGTGCCGCTGCTGGGCCCTCGGCTGAGCCTCTTGGAACGGGCGATACCGTTCGTGCCCCGGCTCGCCCGCTACGAGGACGACCTGCGCGATCAGTGGCAGAGCCGCGCGCACCGGGACGAGTGGATACGCGTACTGCGGGCGATCGACGCCTCGGCGGTCGACGGTACGGAGACCACGGTGCTGTCCGGCGAGATCCACCTCGCCACGCGCGCCGAAATGCCGCTCTCGGGCGGGCGTACCCTGCACCAGCTCGTGGCCTCGGGCATCGCGCACCCCGAGCCGCCGGCGGCGTTCGCGCACGGGCTGGGGCTGCTCGCCCGGCTCGGCGAGGATCCGCTGCCCGGACAACCCGTGCGCATGCGGCCCGTGCCCGGTCAACGCGGGACCTATTTGGCCGAGCGGAACTACCTGGTGCTCGAGCGCACCGCGGGTGCCTGGCACGCGAGCTGGGAGTGCGAGCGCTCCGGGCGCAGTCCCGCTTTGGCGGTCTGACCGGTCAGCCCTTCACCGCCCCTTCCGACAAGCCCGACACCAGGTAGCGCTGCGCGAACAGGAACACGACCGTGATGGGCGCGCCCGACAGCAGCGCGGCGGCGGCGAAGTCGCCCCACAGGTAGCGCCGCTCGTTCAGGTACAGGCTGGAGCCCACGGCCATGGTGAGCTGGTCCTGCGTGCGCAGCAGCACCGAGGCGATGGGGTAGTCGTTGACCACCCCGATGAAGCTCAGCACGAACACCACTGCGACGATCGGCACCGCGAGGGGCAGGAACACGTGCCGGAAGGTCTGCCAAGGCGTCGCCCCGTCGATCTGCGCGGCCTTGTCCAGGGAGGCGTCGAGGTTGTCGAAGTAGCCCTTGATCGTCCAGATGTGCAGCACCAGCGCCGAGAGGTACACGAGGATCAGCGACCAGTGGCTGTCGATGCCGAGCACCGGGGTCACGTCGCCGAGGCCGTCGAAGATCGCGAACACCGCGATGAGCGCGAGCGACGTCGGAAAGAGCTGCACGATGAACAGCGTGTCGAGCAGCGGCGCGCGTCCGCGAAAGCCGATGCGGCTGAACGCGTAGCCCGACATGGTCGCGAGCGAGACGATGCCGATCGAGGAGATGAGCCCGAGCTTGATCGAGTTCCACATCCACGTCATCACGGGGAAGGGCGACGACACGACCGTGCCGTCGGCGCGCGTGTAGTCGAGCCCGAACGCGAGGTACCAATGCTCGAGGGTGGGGCTTTCGGGCAGCAACCGACCCGTCGCGACGTTGCCCTCGCGCAGCGAGATCGACACGACCATCAGGAACGGGAACAGGATCAGCGCGAGGAACACAGATCATGAACGCGTGCGCCGCGATCTTCTTCCTGCGCAGCGTCCTCGGATGTTCGACGATCATGCGGCCCCCTGGAAGCGCCTGGCGGCGGCGCGGCGCAGCGCCACGAAGTTCGCGTACGCGAGGACGGCGACGATGATGAAGATGATGAACGTGATCGCCCCCGACAGCCCGAACTGCTGGCCGGAGTCGAGGAACGCGAGCCGATAGGTGAAGCTGCCGAGGATGTCCGTTTCGCCTGCGGGGATGACGGTGCCCGGGATGTCCGGCCCGCCGCTCGTGAGCAACAGGATGAGCACGAAGTTGTTGAAGTTGAACGCGAAGGTCGCGATCAGCAGCGGCAGGAAGGGCGGCACGATCTGGGGCAGCGTGATCGTGAAGAAGATGCGCAACGCGCTCGCCCCCTCGAGCGCCGCCGCCTTCGCGTGGTCCGCGGGCACCGACTGCAGGAAGCCCATCGCCAGCAGCATCATGTACGGATAGCCCAGCCACACGTTCACGACGAGGATCATCGTGCGCGCCAGCGCGGCGTCTGTGAACCAGTCGGGCCGCACGCCGAACAGCGCGTTCAGGATGAGGTTGATCTCGCCGAAGTTCTGGTTGAAGAGCCCGCGGAACACCAGGATCGAGATGAACGCGGGCACCGCGTACGGCAGGATCAGCAGCAGCCGGTAGAGTCCGCGAAAGCCGAGGTGCTCCCACTGCAGCAAGGTGGCGAGCGTGACCCCGACGGCGAACACCAGGACCGTCGAGAGCAGGGCGAAGGTCACCGTCCAGACGAAGATGCCGACGAGCGGCGCGCGGATGCCTTCGCTCGTGAAGATGCGCTCGAAGTTCCGCCAGCCCACGAAGGTGCGCCACCCGGGCGCACGCGTGCGACCGTCACCGTCGACGTAGAAGCCGCGCTCGTGGTCGGGCGTCAGCACCGTGCCGTCGACGCTCGACACGAGCCGTCCATCGTCCTCGCGCACGAACTCGGGCGTCGCCGCGGCGAAGCTCCTGAGCCCCGTGTTGACGAGCGCCGTGCCGTCGGGCTGCAGCACGGTCACCGCACCCAGCCCGGCGCGCAGCCCGATCGCGTCGCGCATCGCGAGCGTCTCGGCCGGCGGGGTCTCGACGGGCTCGGCCTCGACCTTCGCCACCGTGCCGTCCAGCGCCACGGGCGCCGACAGCAGGCCGCCATCGCCCTCGGGAAGGAACAGCCGGTAGCCTTCGTCGTCCGGCACGACCGAGAACGGCCGTTCCGTGCCCGGCGCGACGATGGTGGAGGCCAGCTGCACCTCGGTGGCCCGCTCGAAGTCGAGCAGGTTGAACGAGGAGTAGTTCGTGAACCCGAGCCAGATCGTGTACAGCACGGGCAGCGCGATGAAGAGCGCCACCGCGGCGATGCCCGGGAAGATGAAGCGCTGGGCGTAGAAGCGGTTCGAGCCGAAGATCAGTGCCGTTGCCATGGCCAGCACGAGCACGATCGTGCCGAACAGGGGCTGCTTCAGCGCGTACAGCGCCGTCGCCGCGTACAGCATGAGCAGCGTCACGGCGGCGACGAGACCCCAGCGCAGCCAGGGCCTGCCGTTCGTCGCGGCCGTCGCCTCGACGGGCACGGCGAGCGTGGAGGTCGCCACGGGCGCCGCGCGCGTTCGCCGCGTCAGGCGGTCCCGGACGTCACTTGTCGGCCGTGATGCGGGCGGCCGCGTCGTCGAGCGCGGCCTGCGGATCCTGCGCGCCCGAGGTGATGTTCGCGAGCGCAGGCTCCATCGCCGACCAGAACGCGCCCATCTCGGGGTTCGACGGCATCGGCACGCCGCCCCGGGCGATCTCCAGGGTCGTCGCGACCTTCGGATCGTCCTGCCCGGCGGCCGCGGACACGTCCGCGAGCGTGCCGAGCGCGTTGCCGGCGTTCCACGTCGCGAGCCCCTCGTCGCCGAGCACGTAGTTCTCGATGAACTCGGCCGCGAGATCCTTGTTCGGGGAGGCGGCGTTCAGCGCGAAGGCCTGCACGCCGACGAACGGTATGGCCGGTTCGCCACCGACGCTCGGCAGCGGCGCGACGCCGATGTCGATGCCCGCGGCCTCGTAGTTGCCCCAGGACCAGGGGCCGTTGATGACCATGCCGACCTCGCCCTTGGTCATGCGCCCGTCCATGATCCCGTAGTCGACGCCCTTGGGCATCGTGCCGGACTCGATGAGCTCCTCGAGCAGCGTCGCGCCCTCGACGGCTCCCTCGTTGTTCACGCCCGTGACACCGCCGTCGTAGCTGCCGTCCACCTTCTCGAAGGCGAAGCCGCCGTTGGCGGCCATGAGCGGGAAGGTGAAGTAGGTGTTGTTGTAGTCCCACAGGATGGGGGGCACGCCGCCCTCCAGCTCCTCGCCGACGAGCTCCTCGAAGGTCGCGGGCGGCGCGTCCACGAGGGCCTTGTTGTAGACGAGCCCCACCGCCTCGACCGCGACGGGCCAGCCCCAGACCCTGCCGTCGAACGTGACCGCCTCCATGGCGGTATCGATGACGCCGTCGGCGAACGCCGCGCTCGGCGTGACCGGCGCGATCAGCCCACCGCTGGACCACTCGCCGAGCCGGTCGTGCGCGTGCATGGCGAGGTCCGGACCGTCCCCCGTGGCCGCCGCCTGCTGGAACTTGTCCGGCAACGGATCGACCTCGACGACCTCGACCGGGATGCCGAGCTCTTCGGTGAAACGCTCGCCGATGGCACGCAGCCGCTCGATGTCGCGGTTGGTGCCGACCCAGACGGTCAGCTTGTCGGGTTCCAGGGCCAGGAGCGGGGTCGTGGCGCCCGCCAGCAGGGAGGCGACCAGGAGCTTCGCGAGCGTCCGATGGGGCATGTGCGGAATGTTCTCCGGAGCAGGGCGCGCGGGTGCGCCGTTCGCATCGAGTCTACCCACCGCGTCCACGCTGTCAAAACGTCCGTGCCGAATCGTTGTGGCCGGTTCGCCGCGCTGCTAGCCTGCCACCACGTCGGCGTCCGCCGTTCGTGCCACGCGCCCAGGTCGTCGCCGTCCTCCGGAACGCACGCCCACCATGCCCCTGCACAACGACGCCGCCGAGGCGTTGAAGGTCGACCGGCTCGTCAAGTCGTACGGCGACGTCGAGGTCCTGAAGGACATCACGTTGTCCATGGCGCCGGCGGAGTTCCTGGTGCTGGTCGGGCCGTCGGGCTGCGGCAAGTCGACGCTGCTGAACTGCATCGCCGGGCTCGAGGAGACGACGGGCGGGCGCATCGACATCGCCGGGCGCGACGTCACGCACCTGCCGCCGCGCGAGCGCGACATCGCGATGGTGTTCCAGTCGTACGCGCTGTACCCGACCATGACGGTGGCGGACAACATCGGCTTCGGCATGAAGGTGAGGAAGGTACCGAAGGCGGACATCGCGGCCAGGGTCGCCGATGTCGCGCGCCTGCTGCAGATCACCCCGTTGCTGGAGCGTCGCCCGGGCGCGCTGTCCGGCGGCCAGCGCCAGCGCGTGGCGATGGGCCGGGCGCTGGTGCGGGACCCTGCGCTCTTCCTGTTCGACGAGCCGCTGTCGAACCTGGACGCGAAGCTGCGCGTGGAGATGCGCGCCGAGATCAAGCGCGTGCACGAGACCACGCACGCCTCCATCGTCTACGTCACGCACGACCAGATCGAGGCCATGACGCTCGCCACGCGCATCGTGCTGCTCAAGGACGGCATCGTGCAGCAGATCGGCACGCCCGACGAGGTCTACCACCGGCCCGCGAACACGTTCGTCGCGCAGTTCATGGGCTCGCCTCCCATGAACGTCGTGCCGGCGACGCTGCGCGCGGGCACGATCGAGTTCGACGGCGGCCGCAGCCTGCGCACCGGGCACGTACCGCCGGGGATCGCCGACGGCGCGCCGGTGCTCGTCGGCATCCGGCCGGAGAGCTTCGGCGTGCGCACGGGCGACGCCGGCTCGACGCCGGGCTCGACGTCGTGCCCGATCTCGTCGAGAACACCGGCGCCGACAGCTACCTGCGCTTCGAGCTGTCCGGCGCACCGGTCACGGCACGACTGCCCGGACGGGTCGGGACGGTCGGAGAGCCGCTCTCGCTCGGCGTCGACGCCGCCGCGCTGTGCTGGTTCGAGCCCGAGGGCGGGCGGCTGATCGGGAGGACGCTCTTGTCCTCGGCATCGTCGCGCGCTCGGTCGCGGCCACGGCCGCTCCTCGGGGACCGGATCTGACGAGCGCCCGACCGCGGCCGATGTCGTGTGCGTAGGATGGCGGGCGCGGCGCGTGCGTCGATCCGGACGGATGCGCCGCACCCTCCGACGACCCCGCCCGCATGATCGACACCGATCTGACCGCTGCCTTTCCCGGCCTGTCACGTCTGTCCGCCGAGGTGCTCGACGAGCTGCGCGCCGGCGCGTCAGTCGTGCCGCTCGCGCGCGGCGCCCGCGTGTTCGGGCCGGGCAAGGCGCCCAGCCACTACCTGATGCTGCTGGAGGGCACCGTGCGCGTCAGCCAGATGTCGGAACAGGGGCGCGAGATCGTGCTGTACCGCATCAGCGCGGGCGAAAGCTGTGCGCTGACCACGGCGTGCCTGATGGGCTTCGACGGCTACCCGGCCGAAGCCGTGGTGGAGGAGCCGGGCCGGGCGGTGGCGATCCCGCGCGCCTCCTTCGACTCGCTGATCGCGAGATCGCCCGAGTTTCGCCGGTTCGTGTTCACGGCGTTCAGCGCGCGCATCACGGATCTGTTCCGCGTCGTCGAGGAAGTCGCCTTCCAGCGCATCGACATCCGCCTCGCGCAACGTCTCGTGCGACGGACCGACGATACCGGACACGTGCACGATGACCCACCAGCAGCTCGCCGCCGAGCTCGGCAGCGCGCGCGAGGTGATCAGCCGTCAGTTGAAGGAATTCGAGCGCCGCGGCTGGGTGAACCTGTCGCGCGGCAGCGTGGAGATCGAGGACGCCGGCGCGCTCGAAGCCCTGGCGCGCACCGGCTAGCGGGCACGGGTCGTGTGCGGCCCGTCGTCGCGCGGCTCAGAAGCGGTCGAGCGGCATCTTGAGGTAGCGTCGCCCGTCGCTCTCCGCGTCGGGCGCTCGGCCGCCGCGCAGGTTGATCTGCAGCGCCGCGAGCATCCGGTCCGGCAGCGCGAGCGTGACGTCGCGCTCCTCGCGACGGCGTATCCAGTCCTCGCGCGCGACGCCGTCGTGCACGTGCACGTTGTGCGCACGATGCTCGGCGACGCTCGCCTCCCAGGCGGGCTCCTCGCGCCCGTCCGCGCCGTAATCGTGGCCGACGAACAGCCGCGTGGCCGGGGGCAGCTCGAGGATCCGGCGTATCGATTTCCAGAGCTCGGCCGCGGATCCGCCCGGGAAGTCCGCCCGGGCGGTACCGCTGTCGGGTTGCATGAGCGTGTCGTGCACGAACGCGGCATCGCCGCACACGTAGGTGATGGAGCCGAGCGTGTGGCCCGGCGACAGCATGACGCGCACGTCCAGCTCGCCGAGCCGGAAGGTGTCGCCGTCGGCGAAGAGCCGATCGAAATCCTGCTCGGGGTCGAACGCGTCGGGTTCGTGGTAGATCTCGCGCCACAACCGCGCGATCTCGACCACCTTGTCGCCTATCGCGTTGGGCGCGCGCGTGCGCTCCTTCAGCAGCGTGGAGGCCATGAGGTGATCGGCGTGCGGATGGGTGTCCAGTACCCACTCGACGCTCAGCCCCTCGCGCTCCACGAGGCGCAGCACCTGATCGATCGAGCGGGTGGAGGTCGCAAGCGAGGCGGCGTCGAGGTTCCAGACCACGTCGATGAGCGCGGCCTTGCGCGTCGCGGGGTCCGCGCAGACGTACTGGATGGACCCCGTGTCGGGCTCGTAGACGCCCCAGACGCGAGGCGAGCCGTCGCCGCCGGAGGCGGAGTGGCGGATGAGCGGATCGGAGGATGAGGTGGTCATGTAGCGGCTCGTTGAAGGTGGGGCCACCGACGAACATGCGATGGTCGCGACTCGCGCCATCGATGCAGGTCGTGTCGACACATTTTCCCGGTGGCATTCGTTCGGATGACTCGATGCTGCAGCGCGTCGCCGGCGGTGTCGGTGACTACATCACCGCGGTCGGCATGCCGATGCCGTAGCGTTCCACCTTCTCGGCCCGTGCGACGCGGGCCCTTCACGCGGATCCCTGCATGCCACTCGACGCCATCACCCCGTTCACGCCCTGGGCCTCGCTCGGCGGCGGCATCCTGATAGGCCTGTCGGCCACCCTCGTGCTGTTGCTGTTCGGCCGCATCGCCGGCATCTCCGGCATCACGGTCGGCGCCGTGCCGGGGCGCCGTCCGGACTGGTCCTGGCGCCTCGCCTTCGTGGTCGGGCTCGTCGCCGCCCCGGCGCTCGTCTCGCTCGTCACCGGCGAGCGCGTCGTGCAGACGGTCTCGTCGAACCTGCCGGGCATGGCGCTCGCGGGGCTGCTGGTCGGCGCGGGCACCGTGCTGGGATCGGGCTGCACCTCGGGCCACGGCGTGTGCGGCCTGGCGCGCCTGTCCGGCCGCTCGCTCGTCGCCGTGCTCGCGTTCATGACGACGGCGATCGCGACCGTCGCCGTGCTCCGTCACCTGTAGAGGATCGTCTTCATGCTTCGCACCGCTTCGCTCGGCCTGCTGGCCGGGCTCCTGTTCGGCGTCGGTCTCGTCGTGTCCGGCATGTCCGACCCCGCCAAGGTACTGAACTTCCTCGACGTGCTGGGCACGTGGGATCCGAGTCTGGCGTTCGTGCTCGGCGGCGCATCGACGACCGCCTGGCTCGGCTACCGGCTCGTCCGGCGGCGCGAGCGGCCCGTCGTGCTGGACGCGTTCCAGATGCCGACGCGCAACGACATCGACGCGCCGCTCCTGGGCGGCGCCGCGCTCTTCGGCATCGGCTGGGGCATCGGGGGCTTCTGTCCGGGCCCCGCCTGGACCGCGCTCACGCTCGCGGCGCCGGGCACGCTCGTGTTCCTGCCGGCGATGCTCGTCGGCATGGCGTTCACGACGTGGTGGACGAATCGGGAACGGGCGCCGGGTCACGGCCGGCGGGCGACCGCGAGAGGCTGAGCAGCGGCGTCCCGAGTCGGGCCGGACGGGGCGGGCGCCGGATGTCGACGCCCGCTCCGGCATCAGCTCATCGCGGTGCGGCAGGTACTCGCGCCGATCAGGCGGTACAGGGGGCAGAAGCGGAACGCGGCGGTCGCGATCAGCACGAGGCCCACGATGACGGACGCCCACTTGACGACGGGGTTGGTCCACAAGGCGATATCGAGCACGAAGGGCAGGGCGACGAGCACGAGCCCGGCGGCGGCGCGCAGGACGCGATCGGTGGTACCGACGTTGGCGGATGTGGACATGGCAGGGTTCCTCGGGTGGGTCGGGAAAGGCCGGACTTGTAGCCTGCGTCCCGCGCGCGTCGCTGTCGGTGACATCGTCACCGGCACGGTTGGGCGAAGGAAGGGCTTGCGAGGGTCAGAGCCCGAGAATGCGCGTGTCTTCGGCGACGAGCCGTGCGCCCATCGCCTCGGGGTCGGCCGGCGTCACGCCGTCCAGCAACGCGGAAGCGTCCAGTCCGGCGTTCGGCAGGTAGATCGCGCACACCTCGACGGTGGTGCTGGTCTTCTCCATGAGCGTCTGCATGAGACCCTGCGGGCTCATGCCCCTGGGCTCCTGCGGCGCGGTGGCCGACGCGGGGGCGTCCTTGAGCGCGATGTCGGCCGCCGGGCCGCACAGCAGCACGTGCGTGTCCGTGCCGCGCATCGCGACCTGCATGGTCAGCACCATGGCCATCAACTGGGTCTGTGGCTCGGGTGCGCTCAGGACGGTCACGAGCTTCGATGCGTCCTCGGCGTGCGACGCCGGGGCCGCTACGGCCAGTGTCGTGGCGAGGGCGGCGGCGAGCAGCGGTGCAGCGGTTCTCTTCATGATCGGTTCGGGTCCGTGGTCTTGAAAGGGTGAGAGTCGAGTGTCGGGCCGCGCGGCGCGTGCGTCCGTGACAACGTCACCGAGCCGCGTCGCTCCCGGCACGAGAGCTTCGACCTTGTCGCCGGCGGTGACTTGATCACGGTCAACGCCCAGGTGCCGGGCGTAGCGTCGACTGTCCGGCGACCCGTCGGGTCGATCCCCTCGAACGCATTGGGCGACGACATGAGCATCCTGATCGGCAGCACGGCCCCCGACTTCGAGGCCGATACCACCAACGGCCCCATCCGCTTCCACGACTGGATCGGCGATGCGTGGGCGTTCTTCTTCAGCCACCCGGCCGACTACACGCCGGTGTGCACCACCGAGATGGGCCGCACCGCGCAGCTCGCCGAGCAGTTCGAGCGGCGTGGCACCAAGCCGATCGGTCTGTCGACCGACACGGTCGAGGAGCACCGGAGCTGGATCTCCGACGTGGACGACACGCAGAACACGACGCTGCGCTTCCCGATCGTGGCGGACCCGGACCTGCGCGTCGCCAGGCTCTACGAGATGATCCACCCCGAGCAGAGCGAGACCGAGGCGGTGCGCTCGGTGTTCATCATCGACCCGCACAAGAAGGTGCGCCTGACGATGACCTACCCGATGAACGTGGGCAGGAACTTCGACGAGATCCTGCGCACCATCGATGCGCTGCAGCTCGGCGACGCGAAGCGCATCGCCACGCCTGCGGACTGGCGCCCGGGCGACAAGGTGATCATTCCGCCGTCAATCGACGATGCGCGAGGCGAAGGATCTCTTTCCGCAGGGGTGGGACGAGCTGCGACCCTACCTGCGCATGACCGACGTGTCCGCACGCTCCTGACTCGCCGCGGGTGACATCGTCACGGACGTCCCCGACGTGGCGGGGCACGCTGCTTCGCATGGCGCGGCGGCCTCGCGGACGAGTCCCGCGCCAGCCGAGAACTCGCGCCCGACCGACAGGAGACCCGACATGTCCAACGCCCCCATCCCCATCGGCGACGCGACTTTCGTGTATGCGCGCGGGCGAGGTGCCCAGGGATGCGCACGGCAACACCGCGTCGAAGGTGCCGCTCGGTGCGCTCCGAGGTGCACACCGACGTCGCCACGAAGGCGCTCGGCGACGCTGTGGGCGCTGGACGAGGCGACGCGCCGGCCCGTCGCCGACGTGCTGCGGATTGCCGGTGACGCCGGGTTCGACCTGAGCGGACAGTCCGATCGGCTGACGGCGCGCGCGACATCGCCGACGCGGCCGCCGGCCGTGCGCGGCGGCGACGTGCATCACGCCGTCGTCATCGTCGGCGGTGGCGCGGCGGGCATCTCGCTCGCGGCCAGCCTGCGCCGGCGACGGCACGACATGGACATCGCGATCGTCGAGCCGGCCGACATCCACTACTACCAGCCCGGCTGGACGATGGTCGGCGCCGGCGTGTTCGAGTCCGCCTCCACCGCGCGGCCGATGGCGTCCCTCATCCCCTCGGGCGTGCGCTGGATCCAGGACGCGGCGGCGGGCTTGGAGCCGGAGCGCAACGCGGTGACGCTCGCGAGCGGCCGCTCCGTGCGCTACGACCGGCTCGTGGTCTGCCCGGGGCTCGAACTCGACTGGGATCGGGTGGAGGGGCTGTCCGATGCGCTCGGTGCGAACGGGGTCACGTCCAACTACCGGTTCGACCTGGCGCCGTATACCTGGGACTGCGTACGCGCATTGAAGACCGGCCGCGCGGTGTTCACGCAGCCGCCCATGCCCATCAAGTGCGCCGGCGCGCCGCAGAAGGCGATGTACCTTTCGGCGGACCACTGGCGCCGTACCGGCGCCCTGGCCGACATCGACATCCACTTCCGGAACGCCGGCGGCGTGCTGTTCGGCGTGCAGGAGTACGTCCCGGCGCTGGAGCGCTACATCGAGCGCTACGGCATCGCGAAGGACTTCCACAGCAACCTCGTCGCGGTCGACGGCGGCGCCCGCAAGGCCTGGTTCGACGTCAAGCTGCCCGATGCGCCGGAGTGCCGCGAGGAGGTCGACTTCGACCTGCTCCACGTCTGCCCGCCGCAGGTCGCACCGGACTTCGTCGCCGAGTCCCCGCTGGCGGACGGCGCCGGGTGGGTCGACGTCGATCCTGGCACGCTGCGCCACGCCCGGTTCGAGAACGTGTGGGGGCTCGGCGACGCGACGAACACGACGAACGCGAAGACCGCGGCCGCGGTGCGCAAGCAGGTGCCGGTGGTGGCCGACAACCTCGTCGCGGATCTCGTCGGCGACGCGCCGCTCGCGTTCTACGACGGCTACGGCTCGTGTCCGCTCACCGTCGAGCGCGGCCGCATCGTGCTGGCGGAGTTCACCTACGGCGGCAAGGTGGCGCCGAGCTTCCCGCGCTGGATGAACGACGGCACCCGACCCACGCGCGCGGCGTGGATGCTGAAGGAGCAGGTGCTGCCGCCGCTGTACTGGCACGCGATGTTGCGCGGCAGGGAATGGCTCACGGCGCCCGCGACGTGAGCGCGGCCGCCGGCCTCGCCCGGTACCTGCCCGTGCTCGACTGGGGCAGGCGCTACGACCGGGCCGCGCTGTCGAGCGACCTGCTGGCGGCGCTGATCGTCACGATCATGCTGATTCCGCAGTCGCTCGCGTACGCGCTGCTGGCCGGTCTGCCGCCAGAGGCGGGGCTCTACGCGTCGATCGCGCCGATCGTGCTGTACGCGCTTTTCGGCACCAGCCGGGCGCTCGCCGTCGGACCGGTCGCGGTCGTGTCGTTGATGACGGCCGCCGCCCTCGGTGGGGTGGTGGAGCAGGGCACCGCCGACTACGCGGCCGCTGCCCTGACGCTCGCCGGGCTCTCCGGCGCAATCTTGCTGGCGATGGGCATCGCCCGGCTCGGCTTCGTCGCGAGCTTCCTGTCGCATCCGGTCATCGCGGGGTTCATCACCGCGTCCGGCATCCTGATCGCGGCGAGTCAGCTGAAGCACTTGCTGGGCGTCGAGGCGGGCGGCCACGACCTCGTCGGCATCCTGACCTCGCTCGCCGGGCAGCTGAATGCCATCGAGCCGATCACGCTCGGCATCGGCATCGCCGCCACCGCGTTCCTCTTCTGGGTACAGAAAGGGACTCAAGCCGCTGCTGCTGCGGCGCGGGCTGAAGCCGCGACTCGCCGACGCGCTGGCGAAGGCGGGTCCGGTGTTCGCCGTCGTCGCGACCACCGCACTGACTTGGGCGCTGCATCTCGACGAGCGCGGCGTGCGGATCGTGGGCGACGTGCCGCGCAGCCTGCCGCCGCTGACGGTGCCGCCGTTCGCGCCGGAGCTGGTGCAGGCTCTGTTCGTGCCCGCGCTGCTGATCTCGATCATCGGCTTCGTCGAGTCGATCTCGGTGGCGCACACGCTCGCGGCGAAGAAGCGTCAGCGCGTGGATCCGGATCAGGAGCTCGTCGGGCTGGGCGCGGCCAATCTCGGCGCCGCGTTCACGGGCGGCTTCCCGGTCACGGGCGGCTTCTCGCGCTCGGTCGTGAACTTCGATGCCGGTGCCGAGACGCCCGCGGCCGGCGCGTACACGGCCGTCGGTCTCGCGATCGCCGCCGTGGCGCTCACGCCGCTGATCCGCTACCTGCCGCAGGCGACGCTCGCCGCGACGATCGTCGTCGCGGTCCTGTCGCTCGTCGACTTCTCGATCCTGAAGAAGACCTGGAACTACTCGCGCGCCGACTTCGCGGCCGTCGCGGCGACCATGCTGCTGACCCTGGGCGTGGGGGTGGAGGTCGGCGTCGGTGCCGGCATCGCGGTGTCGGTGCTGATCTTCCTGTACCGCAGCGCCCGCCCGCACGTCGCCGAGGTCGGCCGGGTCGCGGGCACCGAGCACTTCCGGAACGTGCTGCGTCACGAGGTGATCACCGACCCGCGCATCGTCGCGCTGCGCGTGGACGAGAGCCTGTACTTCGCCAACGCGCGCTATCTCGAGGACCGGGTGTACGATCGCATCGTCGGCGACGAGCGCGTGCGCCACGTCGTGCTGCTGTGCTCGGCCGTCAACGAGATCGACACGAGCGCGCTCGAATCGCTCGAGGCGATCCAGGCGCGGCTGACGGATCTGGGGATCGAGCTGCACCTGTCCGAGGTCAAGGGTCCGGTCATGGACCGCCTGCGCCGCTCGGATTTCCCGGAGCACCTGTCCGGGCGCGTGTTCCTGTCCCACCACGATGCCGTGCGCGAGCTCGGCGTGCCGGACGGTGGCGGCACGCCGCTCGCGACGGTCTGAGGGGGAGTTTTCCAAGGAGCGCGCCCGACGGTTCAGGACGGCGCCCCGCCGGTCGTTCACGTGGCGAAGCCACAACGGGAGGCCTTGCCGACGCTGCGCCTCGGGGTTCGATCACGTCGACAGCGCCCATGCAGATGCCCGTGTTCGCGGCGCCGGGCACGGCCGCCCGGGCGGACCTCGGGCCTCCCGGGACCGGAGTCTGGTTCGATCCGTTCGCGCCGGGCGTGCGCCTGTTCCGCCGACTGCGGCTCGCGGGCAAGGTCGCGTTGTTCGCGCTAGTCGTCGCGGGTCCGTTGCTCTGCGTCATCCTCCACGGTCTCTGTGACCCGTCCGCACAGGCCATGCAGGCGCGCATGGATGCCACGCGCCAGCACGTGGGGGTGGCGCACGGCGTGATCGCCTGGGCGCACGCACGGCAGCAAGCGGGGACCGTGACCGATCGGGTTCGCCGACACCGCGCGCGAACGCGGCGCGGGCTTCGTCAGCTAACGGTGGCCCAGGCCGCGCAGCGATGCCATCTGATCGAGCTGGTCGCGATCGGCGCGGCGGGCGCGCTGCTGGCCGCCTACTTCCTCGTCTGCTTCCACCGCTCGATGCAGCAGGGATCGCGCGATCTCTCGCGCCACTTCGGGGAGATCGCTTGCGGCAACCCGATCGGCGACATCCGGAGCCCGGGCCGGGACGAGGCCGCGGCGCTGATGCACGAGCTGCGGCGTATACAGGGCTCGCTCGCCGGGACGGTCATGCAGGTGCGCACCGCCAGCGACGCGATCGTGCACACGAGCGGCGAGATCGCCAGCGGCGCCAGGGATCTGTCCACGCGTACCGAGCAGGCCGCCGGCAGCCTGGAGCAGTCCGCGGCATCGATGGAGGAGATCGCCACGACGGCGAAGACGTCCGCGGACAGCATCGCGGAGGCCTCGCGCATGGCGCGGCGCAACGCGGAGCTCGCGGCCGACGGAGGCCGCACGATGCGCGCGGTGGTCGACCCCATGCAGGCGATCAGGGATGCATCGGCGTTCATCGGCAAGATCATCGGCGCCGTGAACGACATCGCCGATGCGTGCATCGCGGGCGCGATGCCCAAGTCCGGTTTCTCGGCCAACAACCAGGCGAAGGTCGCGGCGATGCACGTGCGCGGCGACCTGCTGGACGCGCGAACCTCACCGGCGAAGTACGCGAACGTGTGCTGGAGCATGGTCGCGCCGAACGACGCGGTGAAGGTCGGCGCAAGCTACGCGGTCGAGGGCGGCGAGATCGTCGCCGCCTCGGACTTCGTCAGCAGCACGGGCGAGAGCGACGAGGTGCGCGCGCTCTGCGGGGCGACCCCTACGGGGCCGGCCCTGTGCGCTCGCCCCACTGCACCGCGCGAGCGCGGGTAGCGCCGCTACCCTTGCTCGCAGCGCCTTGCGGGACAAGCGCACAGGGCCGGCAGGGCGCACACTTTATTGCTTCACGAGCCCTTGGTTCCCCGGGAACGGCCGACCGGCCGACGGTGGCCCCGCCGCGCTCGATGGGCGATGATCCGCCGCCCCCTCCCCGCAACCCGCGCCCCCGGACCCATGGCCGAAGACGTCGTCGTTCCCCTGATCCGCGCGCGCGACGACGATGCCGCGCGGCCGCTCATCGTGCTGGACCCCGAGGATTCGGTGGGCGTCGCGCTGCGCGCCCTGCGGCCCGGCGAGCGCGTCGCGCACGACGGGCACGAGCTCGTGGCCCGGGCCCGCGTCCCCTCGGGGCACAAGGTCGCGCTGCGCGACATCGCGCGCGGCGAGCGCGTCGTCAAGTACGCGCAGCTCATCGGCCTCGCGCGCGAGCCCATCGCCGCCGGGCGACCACGTGCATTCGCACAACCTGGGCTACGTCGCCAACGACGCGACGGCGGTGGCGGGCGGGCTCGCCCCCGTGCCGACGCGGGCCACCGACTCGTTCGAAGGCTACCTGCGCGCCGACGGGCGGGTGCGGCACCAGGAACTTCATCGCCGTCGTGTCCAGCGTCAACTGCTCGGCCACCGTCGCGCACCGCATCGCCGACGGCTTCCGATCCGTGGACGACGACGGCCTGGAGGCGGCGCGCGGCGTGCCGGGCTTCGAGCACGTCGACGGCGTGGCCGCGTTCACGCACGGCACGGGCTGCGGCATGGACGGGGCGAACGAGGGGGCGGCGAACCTCCGGCGCGTCATCGCGGGCTACGCGCGGCATCCGAACGTGGCGGGCGTGCTGCTCGTGGGGCTCGGGCTGCGAGATGAGCCAGATCGGCGAGACGATGACGAGCGAGGGACTTGCCGCCGGCACGCTGCTGCGCTCGATGAACATCCAGAGCGTCGGCGGACACCGGCTCACCATCGAGCGCGGGCGCGCGATGGTGCGCGAGATGCTGGTCGAGGCGAACGCGCGGCGGCGCACGAGCTGCCCGGCGTCCGAGCTGATGCTCGCGCTGCAGTGCGGCGGCTCGGACGGCTGGTCCGGCATCACCGCCAATCCCGCGCTCGGGCACGCGGCCGACCGACTGGTGCGCCAGGGCGGCACGGCGGTGCTGGCCGAGACGCCCGAGATCTACGGCGCCGAGCACCTGCTCGTCGCGCGTGCGACGAGTCCCGCCGTGGCCGACGCCCTCATGGCGCGCATCGCCTGGTGGCAGGACTACGTGGCACGAAACCGCGGCTCGCTCGACAACAACCCGAGCCCCGGCAACAAGCTCGGCGGCCTCACCACCATCCTGGAGAAGTCCTTCGGCGCCGTCGCGAAGGGCGGCACCACGCCGCTCGCGGGCGTGTACGAATACGCCGAGCGCGTGACGGCGCGCGGGTTCACCTTCATGGACTCGCCGGGCTACGACCCGGCCTCGGTCACCGGCCAGATCGCGGGCGGCTGCAACCTCGTCGCGTTCACGACGGGCCGCGGCAGCACGTTCGGCTCGAAGCCCGCGCCGTGCCTGAAGATCGCGACGAACACGCAGATGTACGAGCGCCTGTCCGACGACATGGACATCGACGCGGGCACGATCGTGGGCGCTGGAAGCAGCATCGCCGAGGTCGGTGACGCGATCTACGAGCGGCTGCTGAAGGTGGCCTCCGGCGCGCCCACGTTGTCCGAAGGGCATGGGCTCGGGGACAACGAGTTCGTGCCGTGGCAGATCGGCGCGACGATGTGAGCGCGCGGGCGACGACGGTGCTGATCCTCGGCTGCGGGTTCAGCGGGCTGCACATCGCGAGGGCGTTCACGCACGAAGGGGCGGCTGGCGGCGGCATCGGATTCACGGCCCCGGCCGGGCCGATCGAGGTGTACGGCACGCGCCGCGGCGCGGACGGCGTGGCCGAGATGCGGGCGCACGGCATCCGCGGCTTCGCCTGGGGCGGCGGCGAGGATGCCGTGCCGGCCGAATTGCACGACGTGCTCGCGCGCACCACGCACCTCGTGTCGAGCGTCGCGCCCGCGCGGCAGCCGCCGCTGGACGACCCGACGCTGGACGCCATCCGCCGACTGCACGGGCGGGGCGCGCTGCCGCTGCTCGAGTGGATCGGCTACCTCTCGAGCATCGGCGTGTACGGCGACCGCGACGGCGCGCGGGTGGACGAGGACTCGGCGTGCACCTCGCGCCAGCCGCGCTCCATCGCGCGGCGCGAGGCGGAAGTCGCCTGGCGGGCGTTCGGTTCGGACGCGGGCGTGCCGGTGTCGGTGCTGCGCCTGTCCGGGATCTACGGGCCGGGACGCAACGCCGTGCGCGATGCGCTGACGGGCCGCGCGCGGATTCTTCTCAAGCCGGGGCAGGTGTTCAATCGCATCCACGTCGACGACGTGGCGACGGCGACGGTGCTGGCCGCGCGGCGACGGCACGACGGCGTGCTGAACATCAGCGACGACGAGCCGGCGCCCCCGCAAGCCGTCGTGCACCACGCGCACGCGCTGGTGGGACGGGAGCCGCCCCCCGCGGTGGACTACGAGACGGCGGACATCTCGCCGATGGCGCGCTCGTTCTACGCCGAGAACAAGCGCGTCGACAACGCGCGCTCCAAGCGGGTGTTGGGCTTGCGGTATCGCTATCCGGACTATCGCGCGGGCCTGGATGCGTTGCTGATCGAGGAGCGTGCGGCGGCGACGCGATGAGGCACGCGTCGCTCGCCCTTCGCGCCGCCGACTCAGTCCGGCGACTCCTCCCCGTGCACGGGCGCATCGTCGCGGTAGGGGAAGCGCACGTGGCCGTAGCGGATCACCAGCACGGCGAGGGTCAGCAGCAGGATGGCGGCGGCCACGCCCACCATGCGCGCGTCGCCGAGCGTCTTGACGTCGATGATCAGGTAGCGCGCGAGCGCCACCATGGCGATGTAGAGCGGAAAGCGCACCTGGATCTGACCGGTGCGCAGGTACTGGCCCACCATCGCCAGGACCTCCAGGTACAGGAACATGAGCAGCAGGTCGGCGAGCGTGACCGCGCGCGCGGAGACCATCACCCAGATCTCCTGCACGATCGCCACGGTGGTGGCGATGCCGATGACGCTCAGACCGACGATCTCGACCGCCACGAGCCCGTTGTCCAGCACCGTGCGCGCACGGCGCAGGTAGGGGTGGTCCTTCTGCATGGGGGCGCGGGAGCGTGAGGAGCGTGGGGGGTTGGAGCCTAACCGACTCGTCGCTGGCCGCACGCCCCGAAGAGCTCGCGGTCCTGCACGAGGACGAGCGCATCGTCGTCGTGGACAAGCCGGCCGGGCTCCTGTCGCAGCCCGGGATCAGCGTGCGCGACTCGGTGTCGGTGCGCGTGACCGAGGCGCGTCCGGGCGCCGAGCGCGTCGCCCTCGTGCACCGGCTCGACATGGATACCTCCGGCGTGCTGGTGCTGGCCAAGGACGCCGCGGCGCATCGGGTGCTGAGCATGCAGTTCGAGCGTCGCACGGTCGCCAAGCGCTACCGTGCGTTGCTGGACGGTCGGCCGGCCGCGGCGGGCGGCACCATCGCTCTGGCGCTGCGCACCGATCTCGAGCATCGTCCGCGCCAGATCGTCGACGCCGCACGGGGCAGGGCGTCCCTGACGGCCTGGATGCGCCGCGTGCAATTGCCGCCCGAGGGCATCGAGCCGGGCACGACCGATTGGCCGGGCGCCACCGAGGTGATCCTGCTGCCGCGCACCGGACGCTCGCACCAGCTGCGCGTGCACGCCGCCGATCCGCGCGGGCTCGGGCTGGCCATCGTCGGGGACCGGCTCTACGGCTCGCCCGGCACGCGATTGTGCCTGCACGCCGAGCGCATCGCGTTCGATCATCCGGACGACGCTCGGCGGGTCACGGTTTGTGCGCGGTTGCCCTTCGGGGTGGACGCCTGCCCGTCCTCGGAGTCGCCCTGACGCGACGCGTCCCCGCACCCGTGGCGGGAGGCGGGAATCGTGGCGTCCCGCACGTCCCGCCATTTCCCCGGCTTGCACGGACGGTCCCGATCCGCTATGTTCGATGTTAACGTTAACATCCGCCGCGCACCGGGGCCTCGATTGGACGCCGCACTTCACTTCCTGATGCAGCCGATCAGCGGCGCGGAGCAGCACCTGATCGGCGACGCGCACAAGTGGCACGCGCGGCTCATGGTCCTCGGCTGGGGCGTGTTCGTTCCGACCGGCATCGTGGTGGCGCGCTACTTCAAGGTGCTCAAGCGCCAGGACTGGCCGAGACAGCTCGACAGTCGCGTGTGGTGGCACACCCACCTCGGGCTGCAGATCTCGGGCTGCCTGCTGTCCTTCGTCGCGCTGTATCTCGCCTGGGCGGCGCCGCCGGCGGCGGGCTCGGGCATCGCGCCGTTCGCGGCGGTGGGGCTGCACGAGACGCTCGGCTGGTCCATCGTGCTGCTCGGCATCGCGCAGATCGCGGGCGGCGCCGTGCGCGGCTCCAAGGGCGGGCACGCGGCTGTCGAGCGCTTCGGCGATCACTACCTCATGAGCGTGCGCCGCTGCGTGTTCGAGTACGTGCACAAGCTCGCGGGCTACGTCGCGCTCGGACTCGCCGCCGTCAACATCCTGCTGGGTCTGGCCATCAGCGACGCCCTCGTCTGGATGTGGCTCGTCATCCTCGGCTACTGGGCGCTGCTCGGGGCGCTCGGTGTCGTGCTGCAGCGCCAGGGCCGGTGCGTCGATACCTACCAGGCCATCTACGGACCCGACATCACGCTGCCGGGCAACGCCCGGCCGCCGATCGGCTGGGGCGTGCGACGCTACACCGCCGAGCAGTGGCCGCCCGCGCGTCGGTCCCCTACGAACCCGTCGCGTTCCCGCGCGCCATCGTCGTGAAGTCGCCGTACCAGCGCCCGCTCGCCTTGATCGTGCGCGCCTGCGTGGCGTAGTCCACGTGCACGAGGCCGAAGCGCATGGCGTAGCCCTCGGCCCATTCGAAGTTGTCCAGCAGGCTCCAGGCGAAGTAGCCGCGCACCTCGACGCCCGCATCCATCGCGTCGGCGAGGGCGGCGAGGTGCGAGTCGAGGTAATCGATGCGCCGATCGTCGCGCACCTCGCCGTCCGCGTCGGGGCCGTCGTTGTAGCAGGCGCCGTTCTCGGTGACGTAGCAAGGCGGCAGCGCGTGCCGCGCGTTCAGATCCACCAGCAGCGCGCTGAACGAGGCGGCCTCGATCCCCCAGCCGATGTCGGTGCGCGGCACGTCCTCGGCCGGGTCGCTCTCCCGCGCGGCGGGCCACGCCTCCCCGGGCGAGGCCGCGACGGGGCACGGCTTGTAATAGTTGAGCCCCCACCAGTCGAGCGGCTGATGGATCGTCGACAGGTCCGCCTCGAAGTCCGGCGGCAACCGCTCGCCCAGTGCCGCGACGAGCTCGCCGGGGTAGGCGCCGTCGAACACCGGTCCGGTGAAGGCGCCGTTGTGGAACGCGTCGAAGCGCGCGGCGGCCTCCCGGCTCTCGTCGGTGTCGTCGACGGGGTGTACGGCGTGCACGTTCAGCACGATGCCGAGCTCGGCGTCGTCACGCGCGGCGCGCAGCGCCTGCACGCCGAGCCCGTGCGCCAGGTGCTGGTGGTGGATGACGGCCAGGGTCTCGTCCAGGCTCCGGCGACCGGGCGCGTGCGCGCCTTCCAGGTGCCCGAGCACCGACGAGCACCAGGGCTCGTTGAACGTCGCGATGCGCTTCACCCGGTCCCCGAGCCGCTCGCCGACCGTGGCCGCGTAGTCCGCGAAGGCGTGCGCGGTGTCGCGCGAGCGCCAGCCGCCGCGACTCTCGAGCGCATCCGGCAGGTCCCAGTGGTAGAGCGTGGCGACGGGCTCCAGGCCTCGCTCCAGACAGCCGTCGACGAGGCGCTCGTAGAAGCCGAGTCCGCGCGGCTCGAGCGCGCCGCGTCCCGACGGGTAGAGCCGCGGCCAGGCGATCGAGAAGCGGTAGGCGTCCAGGCCGAGTTCCACGAGCAGGTCCAGATCCGACGCCCAGCGCGAGTAATGATCGCAGGCCACGTCCCCGGTGTCCCCGCCGACGACCTTGCCCGGGACGTGCGAGAAGCGGTCCCAGATCGACATGCCGCGGCCGTCGGCGCGCACCGCACCCTCGATCTGGTAGGACGCGGTGGCCGCGCCGAACGTGAAGCCCGGCGGGAACCGCCCCGCCGCGAGCGGCGCATCGCGCGCGGCATCGCGCGGATCGCGGCCCGGCTCGTCGCCGGTGCGCTCGCGGGGAACGGCAGTGCTTCGAGACGGCGTCGACATCGTGATGGACAGGGTTCGTGAACCGGGTCGGCACCGGCGGGGATCGCGAATTGTAGCCTCCTTCCCACGCCGCGACGGCCCCGGGCACAA
Organism: uncultured Gammaproteobacteria bacterium; assembly: GCA_963833195.1. Classification (GTDB taxonomy): domain Bacteria; phylum Pseudomonadota; class Gammaproteobacteria; order Granulosicoccales; family Granulosicoccaceae; genus Granulosicoccus. The sequence goes on from CAWHXF010000027.1 coordinate 519,030, forward strand.
GGGGACGCACGGCGCTTGATCCACCCGGGCGCGGCCGCGACGGCGGTGCCCGGCACCACGGGGAAGAGACGACATGGACAGCCCTTGCCGGGCGCGCGAGCGCGCGCGTTCCGAACATTCGAAGCCGGCGGCGCGTCCGCCATCCACACTAGGACCTCGCACCGCGCCACGACGTGCCCGCACGCGGGCCATCGCCTCGCTCGGCGCGCTTGTGGCGCTCGCGGGTTGCACGGCCCTGCCGCCCGCGCTGCAGCACAGCCTGCAGGAAAGCCTCGAAGCGGCGGACCCGAACGCTCCGGGCGCCGTCGCGAAGCGCACCGAGCCGGTGGTGAGCGACATGGTGTCCGCCCTCGTGCAGCTGCGCGACCCGGTGCGCACCACGGTGCAGGTCGGCCCGCCCGCGGGTACCCAGCCGAACGACGCGATTCGCGCGACCCTCGTCGATGCGCTGGCCGCGGCCGGCTACGGCATCCAGCGCGTGCCTGCCGACCAGGGCGCGAACTTCCTCGACTGGAGCTACGCCGCCGGCGACGCCGGGCCCGACGCCGGAGGCGCCTCGCTCGCCACGCGCCTGAGCATCGGCGCCGTGACGCTCGAGCGCGACTACCTGGCGACCGACGACGGCTTCGTCGCGGCCTCGCCGCTCACCGTCTCGGGCACGCGCGGCCCGGTCGGGCTCGACGACGATGCGAGGCTGCCGGGCACCGATCCGGCGCACTCGCGCATCGTGTACGCGGGCGATGCGCGGGCACTGGCGAACGGGACCGATCTGGCGGTGCCCATCATCAGCCTCGTGACGGACGATGTCGTGCGCGGGCTCACCGCTGCCGCCACGGGGCGCTCGGCGCGACGCGGGCTTCCGTCGCGACAGGCCATCAACAGCAACCGCGTCGAGGTGTCGAACCTGTATTTCGGGAACGGCGCGTTCGATGCGCTGCGCGGCGACATGGCGTCCGTGGCGAGCGGCATCATCGTGTTCGGCGACGACTCGATGCGCCTCGGCGCGGTCGGCAAGCGCGAGGTCCGCGCCTTCGTCGAGGACTTCTCCGCCGACACCGACATGATCTCGCTCGTCGGCTGCAGCAACGGGCCGACGAAGCTCGCCATCGGCAACGAGGGCCTGGCCCTGGGGCGCTCGGCGCGCGTGGTCGAGGAGCTCGTCACGCTCGGCGTGGAGCGTTCGCGCATCCTCGACGAGGGCTGCTGGGCGGGCCGTTCGGCCGGCAAGCGCTTCCCGAGCCGCGGCGTGGTGATCGAGCTGCTGAGGGCGAAGGCATGAACGCGTGCGCGCAGGCGGTGGTCGGCTCGCTCGCGGTCGTGCTGCTCGCGGGCTGCGCGGGCACGCTGCCGCCGCGCGACGAGTGGATGCCGCGCATCGTGGCGACCGACGACATCGACGTGTCCACGCTCGCCATCGATGCACCGGAGCTCGAGCGCCGACGGCTCATCGCCGCGAACCTCGTGTCGGCGCTGGTGCAGTTGCCCGACATGCGCCCGAGCGCGGTCACGCTGCAGGTGTCGGTGCCCACCAACGCCTGGGGTCACGTGCTCGTGCGCGCGCTCGAGGATGCGGGCTACGGACTGCAGCGCGTCAGCGCGGACCAGGGCCTGCACTATCTGTCGTACCGCCGCCGCGTCGCCGACACCGAGGCGGGCGAGGTCGTGGACTACGGGCTCTCCATCGCGGGCCTGGAGCTGTCGCGCGAATACACGGTGCGCGAAGGCCGGGTGTACCCGTCGTCGCTGCTCTCCTTGCGGGGCACCGACGACGCGGCGCTCGTGCGGCTCGACGACACGCTGTTCGGCGAGCAGGGCGGCAACACCGCCTTCGTCTCGGGGGTGCGCGGGGCCGACGGTCGCGCCACCGGCGACGGGCTCGTGGAGCTTGCCGTCGACGAGTTCGACGAGGTGCCCGAGGCCTTGCGCACCGCGCCGGCCGCGCACGTCGAGGCGGCGCTGCTCGGGACCGTGCTGGGCGTGCGCTCCGGTGCGGACGAGGCGGCGCTGCCGAACGCGAGGACGCACGAGCGGCTGCGTCGCACGGTGCTGATCTTCGACGACGCATCCACGACCCTGATGGGCGCGCGCAACAAGCAGGCCGTGCGGCTGCTGGTGCGCGACTTCCGGGACGGCGACGTCTTCGTCGTGACCGCGTGCACCGATGCCGACGGACGCAACGACGCCGCCGCCGCGCGGGCGCTTCGCGTGCGCGAGGAGTTCCTGAGCTTCGGCGTGCCGAGCGCCGCCGTGCGCACGGGTCCCTGCCTGCGGGCCAGCTACCGCCACCCCTCGGACCGCTCGCCGGTCCCCGTCGAGATCGTCCAGCACCGGAGCCGACAGCGATGAAGCCGACGAACCGATCCGCACCGCGTCGATCCGAGCCGAGCGTGCGGCCCGCGCTGCGCGCCTCGGCGCTCGCCGCCGCCGGGCTCGTCGCGACGCTGGCGGGCGCGCTCCTGATGAAGGACGCCGCTGCGGCCACGCTCGACGAGGTGCGCGAGCGGGGCACGCTGCGCTGCGGCGTGAACCCGGACCTCAGGGGCTTCTCGCAGGCGGACAGCCTGGGCCGCTGGAGCGGGCTCGACGTCGACTTCTGCCGCGCCGTGGCGACCGCGGTGACGGGCGATCCGGGCCGCGTCGTGTTCGTGCCCGTGAACGCCGGCGAGCGCTTCGATCGGCTCGGCGCCGGGGACTACGACGTGCTGGCGAGGAACACCACCTGGACGCTCGACCGGAACGTCCGCCACGGCGCGTTCGTCGGCGTGAACTACTACGACGGCCAGGGCTTCATGGTGGAGAAGCGGCGCGGCCTCAGAAGCGCGCTCGAGCTCGATGGGCGACCGGTGTGCGTCACGAGGGACACGACGACCGAGCTGAACGCGGCCGACTTCTTCGCGGTGGCCGGCATGCGCTACCGTCCGGTCTACTACCCCGACACCGGGGCCACCGTCGCGGGCTACGCGGCCGGCGAGTGCGAGGCGCTCACGACCGATCGCTCGGGTCTCGCGGCGCTGCGTGCCGACCTGGAGCGTCCCGACGCGCATCGGGTGCTGCCCGAGATCGTGTCGAAGGAGCCGCTCGGGCCCATGGTTCGGAGCGACGATCCGGGCTGGGAGAACATCGTGCGCTGGACGCTCGCCTGCATGGTCAACGCCGAGGAGATGGGCATCACGAGCGCGAACGCGACCGACCCGGGCGTGGCCTCGACCCCCGCCGCGCGGCGTCTCGTCGGCAGCGAGGGCGACGCGGGCCCGCGACTCGGGCTCGGGCAGCGCTGGTGCCGCGACGTCGTGACGAGCGTCGGCAACTACGGCGAGAGCTACGCGCGCAACGTCGGGCCTGGCACCGCCCTGGGCCTGGCGCGCGGCGTCAACGCGCTGTGGACCGACGGCGGGCTGATGTACGCGCCGCCGATTCGCTGAAGCGACGGGCGTCCCGGGGCGAGGCGGCTCAGCCCGTGCGCGTGACCCGATAGCCCACGCGCGGGAAGTGCACCACGACCTCGCCGCAGCCGTCGCCGACGCGCGCGATCGCGATCCTGGCGCGCGACACTGCGCGCACCGTGCCCGACACCGGCACCTCCACGCCGTTCGCGGTGAGCGGCCGCACGTCGACCGTCATGCCGGGAACCAGACCCTGCGGGTCGCGCGGATCCTCGACGATCGGCGTGGCGGGCTCCGCCGCCGCGGCCACCTCGAGCGCCTGCACGGGCGTCATGTCGGACGGCGTGCCGTGCCCCATCGCCTGCATGCGCTCGGCCCACGCGAGCAGTGCCGGGAACTCCGCGAGGAACGCCTCGCTGTCCCCGTAGCGGCCGCGCACGAACCACACCACGTACCAGGCGAGCAGGTCCGCCATGCCGGGTGCGTCGCCGAGCAGGAACGGCCCGCCCGCGGCGAGCTGCGCGTCGAACCAACCGAGCTGCGCGCGCAGCTGCGCGAGCGTGTGCGGCATGTCGGCGGCCTCCTTCGCCATGTCGCCGTCGGGGCCGAAGTAGAGGCGTGTGCGGTCGGCGACGAGCGCCGGCGGCAGGGAGTCCGCGACGGGCGCGAAGGCGGTGCGCACGCCGAGCTCGAAGAGCTCCGAGTCGATCCAGCGCGAGAGTCCGAACGCGATGCCGCCGCCCGCCGTGGCCGCGCCCGGCGGGTGCAGGCTCGGGCTCGGTGCGCGCCGCTCCAGCTCGTCGAAGATCAGCTGCGTGTCGCAGTAGATGTCCGCGCCGACCTGCAGCACCGGGATGCGCCGGTAGCCGCCCGTCATGGCGAAGAGCTCCGGCCGCTCCGGCAGCCGGTTCTGCTCCACCGAGCGCCACGCGAGACCCTTCAGGCCCATGGCCGTGCGGATCTTCTCGGAGACCGGGGAGGGCGGGTAGTGGTGCAGGATCAGCTCGCTCATGGGCGGCGATTCTACGCGGCGGCGCGCTCGGCCGGCGACGCGGGTGGCGTCGGCCGCGCGGGCGCCATCGGGCTCGCCGGACTCACCGGCCACGTGAACGAGAACCTCGCGCCCGCGCCCGGGCTCGAATCGAGCGCGAGCGTGCCGCCGACGGCCTCGACGGCGCGGCGCACGATGGCGAGGCCGATGCCCGTGCCCCCGGCGCGGGCGGGCAGCCGCGCGAACGGCTCGAACACGCGCGCGTGGTGCTCCGGCGCGATGCCGGGCCCGTCGTCCTCGACGCGGAACACGACGGTGCGTTCGTCCGTGGCCCGCTCGCAGGCGACGTGCACCCGTGCGCGCGCCGGCTCGTGGTGGTACTTGAACGCGTTCGCGACGAGGTTCGCCAGCACCTGTCCCAGCCGCGCGGCGTCGGTGCGCACGGTGCCGACGTCGCTCGTGACGCTCAGCCGCCCGTCCGCGACGCCGAGCGAGTCGCCGATCTCGCGCACGAGGGCGGCGACATCGAGCTCGCCCTGGGGTCCGTGCGCGGCGCCCGATGCGCTGTAGGCCAGCACGTCGTCGATGAATCCCTGCAGCCGCTGCGCGCGCGTCTCCATCCGGGCGAGCCGCCGGCGCAGGCACGGCAGGTCCGGCGCATCGTCGTCGAGGTCCAGGCTCGCCGACTGCAGCTGCATCAGGATCGCCTGCAGCGGCGCCTTCAGATCGTGCGACGCGGTGCAGGCGAAGCGCTCGAGATCGGCGTTCGCCCGCTCGAGCTCGAGCGTGCGCGCGCGCAGCTCCGCCGAGAGCGCGGCGGCCACGTCCGCGGCGACCCGGGCGCGGCGGGTCTCGCGCGCCTGGGCGACGAACAGGGCGACCAGCAGCAGCTCGATGACGAGCCCGCTCGCGAGCACGGCGTCGGGGAGGTAGCGCCTCGAGCGGCGCTCGAGCTCGGGCGTGCTCCACAGCCGCAGCGTCCAGGAGCCATCGCCGACGGCCAGCGGCAGCTCGAGGTGGCGCCGCGCCCGGTGCCGGGTCGCATCGGCCGGCACGTCGGCACCCGGGAGGGCCACCGTGGCGGCCTCGTCGTCGTACACCGGCACGCCCGCCCGCAGGACCACGAGTCCGACCAGGCGCCGGGCCGGATCGAGCGCGCCGCGCATGAGCTCGCGCACGTCCGCGGCGTCCGCCGCGTCGGTCCGCACCAGGCGCCACTCGAACGCGTCGGCGACGAGTCCCGCCTCGTGTTCGAAGCGCAGCCGGGCGCGGTCCTCGGCGATCTCGCGCGCGACCTGCCACGCGACGAGGGCGAGCAGCGTGGACAGCGCGAGCGCCGCCCAATGCACCCGGTGCAGCCGCGACACGCCGCGCGACGAAGCGCGTTCGCGGTCGAGTCGCGACAGGGCTTCGGTGGCGTTCTGCATGGGGACGCGTGCCTCGCTTCGCGGCCGGATGCCCGGAAGGCCGCGCTCGCGGGAGCACGGTGGGGCTCGGGGTCCGCACGTCGTGCATCGGCCGCGGGCGAGCGCGCTTGAGCCGACGTGCGCGCCACCGGACGATGCGCACCGGCGTCGGCTCCTTCGGGCCCTACGCCGTCAGCTCCGCCGGCGGCACGCCCTACGCCGTCAGCTCCGCCGGCGGCTCGGCGCCCACGCTTCGGCAGCACGCCACCAGGGTGTTGGCGAGCAGGCAGGCGATGGTCATCGGTCCGACCCCGCCCGGCACGGGCGTGATCGCGCCGGCGATCTCCGCCACCGAGGCGAAGTCCACGTCCCCGACGAGCCGCGTCGGTGTCGGCGCGCCGGCCGGCGCATCGACGCGATTGATGCCGACGTCGATGACCGTGGCGCCGGGGCCGACGTAGTCGCCCGTGATCATCTCGGGTCGGCCGACCGCCGCGACGAGGATGTCCGCGCCGCGGCAGACGCCCGCGAGATCCTTGGTGCGGCTGTGCGCGATCGTGACCGTGCAGCTGTCGCGCAGCAGCAGCGCCGCCATGGGCTTGCCGACGATGTTGCTGCGACCCACCACGACGGCGTTCAGACCCGACAGGGAGCCGTGGTGCGCGCGCAGCAGCATCAGGCACCCGAGCGGCGTGCACGGCACCATGCCGGCGCCGCCCGTGGCGAGCGCGCCGACGTTCGAGACGTGGAAGCCGTCGACGTCCTTGGCGGGCGAGACGGCGTCGATGACCGTCGCCTCGTCGATGTGCGGCGGCAGCGGTAGCTGGCACAGGATGCCGTGCACCTCCGGATCGGCGTTCAGCGCGGCGATCGTGGCGAGCAGCTCCGGCTCGGTCGTGTCGGCGGGCAGGGTGTGCTCGAACGAGCGCATGCCGGCCTCCACGGTCTGCTTGCGCTTGTTGCGCACGTAGACCTCGCTCGCGGGGTCCTCGCCGACGAGCACGACGGCGAGGCCGGGCACGACGTCGTGCGAGGCCCCGAGCGCCTGCACGCCGCGCGCCACGCGCGCGCGCACGTCCTGCGCGAAGGCCTTGCCGTCGAGCAGCGTGGCGGGCATCAGAAGAGCCCCTCGATCTCGCCCTCGTCGTTGAGCCGGATGACCTCGGCCGCGGGCTGGCGCGGCAGCCCCGGCATGGTCATGATCTCCCCGCACACCACCACGACGAAGCCCGCGCCGGCCGAGAGCCGCACCTCGCGGACGGGCACCGAGTGGCCGGTCGGTGCGCCGCGCAGGTTCGGGTCGGTGGTGAAGCTGTACTGCGTCTTGGCCATGCACACGGGCAGGTGCCCGTAGCCCGCGGCCTCCCAGCTCTTGAGCTGGTCGCGCACCTTCTTGTCGGCCAGCACCTCGTCGGCGCGGTAGATGCGCTTCGCGACGGTCTCGATCTTCTCGAACAGCGGCATCTCGTCGGGGTACAGCGTGCGGAAGTCCGCCTCGCCGGAATCCGCCATCTCGACGACCTTGTGGGCGAGCTCTTCTATGCCGGCGGAGCCGTTTGCCCAATGCTTGCACAGGATCGCCTGGCTGCCGAGGCTCTCGACGTAGGCCTTCACGGCCTCGATCTCGGCCTCGGTGTCGGTGACGAAGTGGTTGATGGCCACGACCGCCGGCACGCCGAAGCCCCCGACGTTCTCGATGTGCCGGCCGAGGTTCGCGCAGCCCTTCTCGACGGCCGCGACGTTCTCGGTCCCGAGATCCTCCTTGGCCACGCCGCCGTTCATCTTCATGGCGCGCACCGTGGCGACGATCACGACCGCCGACGGTGCGATGCCGGCCTTCCTGCACTTGATGTCCATGAACTTCTCGGCCCCGAGGTCCGCGCCGAAGCCCGCTTCGGTGACGACGTAGTCGCAGAGCTTCAACGCCGTGGTGGTGGCCACGACCGAGTTGCAGCCGTGCGCGATGTTCGCGAACGGGCCGCCGTGCACGAAGGCGGGGTTGTTCTCGAGCGTCTGCACGAGGTTCGGCTGCATGGCGTCCTTGAGCAGCACGGCCATGGCCCCGTCGCACTTGAGGTCCCGGCAGCGCACGGGCTCGAGATCGCGCGTGTAGGCGACGATGATGTCGCCGAGGCGCTTCTCGAGATCGTCCAGATCGTTCGCGAGGCACAGGATGGCCATGACCTCGGAGGCCACGGTGATGTCGAAGCCGGACTCGCGCGGGTAGCCGTTGCCGGGACCACCGAGGCTCGTGACGTTCTGCCTGAGCGCCCGATCGTTCATGTCGAGCACGCGGCGCCACGGGATGCGGCGCACGTCGATGCCGAGCTCGTTGCCCCAGTGGATGTGGTTGTCGAGCATGGCCGACAGCAGGTTGTGGGCGCTGGTGATCGCGTGGAAGTCGCCGGTGAAGTGCAGGTTCATGTCCTCCATCGGGATCACCTGCGCGTGGCCGCCGCCCGCGGCGCCGCCCTTCATGCCGAAGCACGGACCCAGCGAGGCCTCGCGGATGCACACCATCGCCTTCTTGCCGATGCGGTTCAGCCCGTCGCCGAGCCCCACCGTCGTCGTCGTCTTGCCTTCGCCCGCGGGCGTCGGGTTGATCGCCGTGACGAGGATCAGCTTGCCGTCCTTGCCGGATCGCTTCGAGGCGATGAACTTCGCCGAGACCTTCGCCTTGTCGTGCCCGTAGGGCAGCAGGTGCTCGGTCGGGATGCCGAGCTTCTCCCCGATCTCCAGGATGGGGCGCTTGGTGGCGGCGCGGGCGATCTCGATGTCCGACTTCATTCAACGGCTCCGTGGGTGGTGGCGAGCTCTACGGTCTGGACGCGCTCCACGCGCGCGGCCGAGAACTTGAACTCCGGGATCTTGCCGTACGGGTCGACCGCCGGATTGGTGAGCAGGTTGGCCGCGGCCTCGACGTAGGCGAAGGGCATGAACACCTGGTTCTCCGACACGGCCCGATCGCTTCGCGCCATGACCTCGATCGCACCGCGGCGCGTGCTGATACGCACGTGGTCGCCCGCTTCCAGGCCCATCGCGCGCAGCGTGCGCGGGTGCAGCGAACAGTTCGCCTCCGGCTCGAGCGCGTCCAGCACGCTCGCGCGCCGGGTCATGGAGCCGGTGTGCCAGTGCTCGAGCTGGCGTCCGGTGATCAGGATCATCGGGTACTCGTCGTCCGGCACCTCGTCGGGCGCGGTGACGGCGGCGGGCGTGAACTTCGCACGGCCATCGGGCCGCGGGAAGCCGTCGCCGAACACGATCGGCTGGCCCGGGTCCTCGGGCGACGTCGACGGATAGGTGACCGCCTCGCGCTCGAGCCGCTCCCACGTGATGTTGTCCATCGAGGGCATGCCGCGCTTCATCTCGGCAAACACCTCCTTCGGGTGCTCGTAGGTCCAGGGCAGGCCCAGGCGTCTGGCGAGCTGCACGGTGATCCACCAGTCCTCGCGCGCCTCCCCGGGCGGCTTCACGGCCGGGCGGCCCATCTGCACCTGGCGGTTCGTGTTCGTCACGGTGCCGCGCTTCTCGGGCCACGCGGCCGCAGGCAGCACGACGTCGGCGAAGTTCGCGGTCTCGGTCAGGAAGATGTCCTGCACGACGAGGTGCTCGAGCCGCTCGAAGGCCTCGCGCGCGTGCTCCACGTCGGGGTCGGACATGGCGGGGTTCTCGCCGAGCACGTACAGCGACCGGATGTCGCCGGCGTGGATGGCGTCGACGATCTCGGTGACGGTGAGACCCTTGTCCGGAGCCACCGTGCCCGAGCCCCAGATGCCCTCGAACTCGTCGCGCACGGCCTGGGAGGTGACGGACTTGTAGTCCGGCAGGAACATCGGGATGAGTCCCGCGTCCGACGCGCCCTGCACGTTGTTCTGCCCGCGCAGGGGGTGCAGCCCGGTACCCGGGCGGCCCACGTGGCCGCACATGAGCGCAAGGGAGATGAGGCAGCGCGCATTGTCCGTGCCGTGGATGTGCTGCGACACGCCCATGCCCCAGAAGATCATGCCGGCGCGCGCGCGCGCGAAGTCGCGTGCCACCGCCCGGATGGTGTCGGCGTCGACGCCGCACAGCGGCGCCATGCTGTCGGCGTCGAAGCCCGCCAGGTGGTCGACCTGCGCCTGCCAGCCTTCGGTGAAGCCCGCCACGTACTGGCGGTCGTACAGCTCCTCGGTGACGATGGTGTGCATCATCGCGTTCAGCAGCGCGACGTCGGTGCCGGGGCGGAACTGCAGCGAGTGCGTCGCGTGGCGCGCCAGACCCATCTCGCGCGGGTCCATCAGGATCAGCTTGCCGCCGCGTTTGGCGAACTGCTTGAAGAAGGTGGCCGCGACGGGGTGGTTCTCGGTCGGGTTCGCGCCGATGACGATGGCGACGTCGCAACGCTCGATCTCGTTGAAGGTCGCGGTCACGGCCGCCGAGCCGATGTTCTCGAGCATCGCCGCGACCGAGCTCGCGTGGCACAGCCGCGTGCAGTGATCGACGTTGTTGTGACCGAAGCCCTGACGGATCAGCTTCTGGAACAGATACGCCTCCTCGTTGCTGCACTTCGCCGAGCCGAAGCCCGCCACGGCCTTGCCGCCACGCTCGGCGACGAGCCTGCGCATGCCGTTCGCGGCGGCGTCCAAGGCCTCGTCCCACGTTGCTTCGCGAAAGTGCGTGGAGAGGTTCGCGGGATCGACGTTCAGCCCCTTCGGCGGCGCATCCTCGCGTCGGACCAGCGGCACGGTCAGGCGATGGGGGTGGCGCACGTAGTCCGCCCCGAAGCGGCCCTTGACGCACAGGCGCTGCTGGTTCGAGGGGCCATCGGCGCCCTCGACCCAGACGATCTTCTCGTCGCGCACCTGGAAGTCGAGCTGGCAGCCGACGCCGCAGTACGAGCACACCGAGCGCACGCTGCGATCGAGCTGCCCGCGATCGCCGATGCCGGCCGCGTCGACCAGCGTCTCCGGCATGAGCGCCCCGGTGGGGCAGGCCTGCACGCACTCGCCGCAGGCCACGCACGTGCTGCTGCCCATCGGGTCGTCGAAGTCGAACACGATCTTCGCGTCCATGCCGCGACCGGCCATGCCGATGACGTCGTTGACCTGCACCTCGCGGCACGCGCGCACGCACAGGTTGCAGTGGATGCACGCGTCGAGGTTGACGCGCATGGCCGGATGCGAGGCGTCCGGCGCCGGGCGCGCCTCGAGTGCGACGCTCGGGAAGCGGCTTCGGGTCACGCCCGTCAGCGCGGCCATCTCGTGGAAGCGCGACGAGCGGTCCGGGGAGCGCTCGAGGGCGGGTTGATCGGCCGCCAGCAGCTCGATCACCATGCGCCGCGCGCCTTTCGCACGCGTGGAATCGGTGCGCACGACCATGCCGGGCGTCGGGGTACGCACGCAACTGGCCGCCAGCACGCGCTCGCCCTCGATCTCGACCATGCAGGCGCGGCAGTTGCCGTCGCTGCGGTAGCCCGACTCGTCGGCGTGGCACAGGTGCGGGATGGTGGTGCCGAGGCGCTTCGCGACCTGCCAGACGCTCTCGCCGGGGGCGGCCGTGACCTCGACGCCGTCGAGCGTGAAGCTCACGGCGTCGACGGGGGCCGCACGCTTTCCGGGCTGGTTGTTGCGGCCGATCGGCGCGACGGGCTTCGTGCGCGGGCGGACCGGATCGACGGTGCTCACGAGGCGGCTCCCGGGGCGGCTCCCGGGGCGGCTCCCGGGGCCTGGATGCCGATCTCCTGCGGGAAGAACTTCATCACGTGTCTGATGGGGTTGGGCGCGGCCTGACCCAGGCCGCAGATGCTCGCATCGACCATGACGCCGGACAGCTCCTCGAGCAGGTCCACGTCCCAGGTGTCGGCCTCCATGAGCTGCACCGCCTTCGCGCACCCGACGCGGCACGGCGTGCACTGCCCGCAGCTCTCGGACTCGAAGAAGCGCAGCATGTTGAGCGCGGCGGCCTTGGCGCTGTCGTGGTCCGACAGGATCACGACGGCGGCCGAGCCGATGAACGAGCCGTGGATCTGCAGCGTGTCGAAATCCATCGGCACGTCGTCGACCGAGGCGGGCAGGAGCCCCGCCGACGGGCCGCCCGGCTGGTAGGCCTTGAACGCGTGGCCGTCGAGCATGCCGCCGGCGGCCTCGATCAGGTCCAGGATGGTGGAGCCCGCCGGCAGCAACTTCACGCCGGGCGCCTTCACGCGTCCGGAGACCGAGAAGCTCCTGAGGCCCTTGCGGCCGTTCTTCTCCACGCCCGAAAGGATCGCGGGCCCTTCGCGACACACGCGCGTGACCCAATGCAGGGTCTCGATGTTGTGGACCAGGGTGGGCCGACCGAAGAGACCGACCTGCGCGACGTAGGGCGGCCGGTGGCGCGGCAGCCCGCGCTTGCCCTCGATGGACTCGATCATCGCGGACTCCTCGCCGCAGATGTACGCGCCCGCGCCGCGACGCACCTCCAGGTAGCCCGGCTCCGCGAGGCCCGCGGCCTCGAGCGCGGCGATCTCGTCGGCAAGGATCTTCAGTACGGCCGGGTACTCGTCGCGCATGTAGATGTACGCGCGCGCGGCATCCACGGCGTGCGCCGCGACGAGCGCGCCCTCGAGAAACAGGTGCGGCACGCTCTCGAGGTGGAAGCGATCCTTGAAGGTGCCGGGCTCGCCCTCGTCGCCGTTGACGCACAGGTAGCGGGGGCCGGGCTCCGCGCGCACGAAGTCCCACTTGCGCCCGGCAGGAAAGCCCGCGCCGCCGAGCCCGCGCAGCCCGGATTCGGACACGCGCGTCTGGACCTCGTCGCTGGTCAGCTCGCCCGAACGCAGGGCGCCGAGCACGGCGTAGCCGCCCGCGGCGCGGTAGGCATCGAGGCGTTCGTAGTCCGGAATCACTGCGTGCGTGTCGCCGGAGGCCGCCGCGGCGAGCACGTTCCCGGGCGTCGCGCGGTCAACGTGGCGGTGGCCCACCTCGACGGTGGGCGCGACGTCGCAGCGGCCCATGCAGGGTGCGCGCAGCACGCGGACTTCGCGCGGGTCGGTACCGGCCTCGAGCGCCGCGCGCAGGGCCTCCGCGCCCGCCAGCTCGCACGCCAGCGAATCGCACACGCGCAGGGTGAGTGCCGGTGGCGGCGCCTCGTCCTCGCGCACGCAGTCGAAGTGCGCGTAGAACGTCGCCGTCTCCCAGACCTCGGCCTGGGACAGCCGCAGCTCGTGGGCCAGCGCCCGCAGATGACGCGCGGACAGGTGGCCGCGCGCGTCCTGGAGGCGGTGCAGGAACTCGATCAGCAGGTCGGGCCGGCGCTCGGCGTCGCCGAGCAACTCGCGCACCTCGCCGAGCGCCTGGTCGTCGGTCTGGCGACCCTTCGGCGTGACGCGGCCCTTGCCCGCGCCGCTCTTCCAGATACCCGGGGGCGGCGGCTTGCCGGTCCCGTTCGAGCCCGGTACGAAGTCGTCGCTGCCCACGTGCTGCTCTCCCGTTCCCCGATCCGGACGGCGGCGCGCGCCGCGCGGAAAATTGACAGTGTGGAGTGTGAAGCAGGCCGGACGTGGGCCATGTGACCGGAATGGGCCGATCGTTGTCCCGGATGGACTATCGTGGCGCTCGATGAACGTTTCACCCACCCGGACCGTCGGCTTCCTGCTCGTGGACGGTTTCGCGCTGATGTCGTACGCCGCGGCCGTCGAGCCGCTGCGCGCGGCGAACCTGCTCGCCGGGCGCACTCTCTACGAGCTGCGCCAGATCCCGGCGGTGGGGGGACGCGCGACGAGCTCGGTCGGCGCGATGGTCGGCGCCACGGACCACGTCGGCGAGCGCGTGGACTACGACCTCCTGATGGTCGTGGCGGGCGGCGACCCGCTCGGCTTCGCGCAGGTGGGCACGCTGCGCTGGCTGCGCCATCTCGCCCGGCGCGACGTCGCGCTCGGCGGGGTGTCCGGGGGACCGGCGATCCTCGCGCGCGCGGGCGTGATGGCGAACCGGCGCATGACCGTGCACTGGGAGCATGCCGACGCGCTGCAGCGTGCGTGGCCGTCGCTCGTGGTGGAGCGTCAGCTCTACGTGATCGACCGCGACCGCTACACGTGCGCAGGCGGCACGGCGGCGCTCGATCTCATGCATGCGCTCATCCGCGGCCATCACGGCGAGGCGTTCGCGCGCCGCGTCAGCGACTGGTTCCTGCAGACCGAGGTGCGCCCGGCCGCGGGGCCGCAGCGCGCGGGCCCGGCGGAGCGCCACGGCACGCACCATCCCGTCGTGCTGCAGGCCATCGCCGTGATGGAGAACCATCAGGGCGACCCGCTGGACCTGGAACAGATCGCGCGCGTGTGCGGGATCGGGGTGCGTCAGTTGAACCGGCTCTTCCACGACAAGCTCGGTACCAGCACGCTCGCCTTCTACCGCGAGCTCAGGCTCGCCACCGCGCGCGACCTGCTGCGCCGCTCGGCGCTGTCGGTCGGAGCGATCGCCGAGGCCACCGGCTTCGGCGACGCCGCTCACTTCTCGCGCCGCTTCAAGCAGCGCTACGGGCGGCCGCCGTCGCGGGCGCGTTCGGGCGACGCTTCAGCGTGAGCTTCAACCGTGCGGCCGCCGTGCTGCTGGCACTCGGTAGCGTCCTGGGGACGCTGTTGCTGGTGCGCGCGCTCGGCTCGTTCGGGCAGAGTCACCGGCTATTCGAGGCGAATCACATGAGCGCGTTCGGAGGCGCGGTCGAGGCGTGTGCGTTCGTGATCGCGACGTTCGGCATCGCGGTGTTCCTGCTCGCGCTGGCGCAGGTTCGGGATCGTCGGCTGGATGCCGAAGACTCGTGAGAGCGAGTCCGTCACCGTGCGGCCGGACGACAGCGCATCGAGTTGCCACCGGCGCTTCATGCGGTCATGCAAGGTTGGCCCCCGACGCGCGATCGGGCAGCGTGCGGGCGCTAGATTCATGGCCCCTGCGCGGACGAGACGGCACGGATGATGGCCCCAGTGCGTACCAGCGAGTGGACGGGCTCGATCTGCGCAGCATCGTGCTCGACGATCTTGCGCTTTGAGCCGGACGAAACGAGCACCACCGTCGGCGGCCACTTCGTTCACCCGATCACGTTCCGCGCCCGTGTCCCGCCGCGCGTACCTGCACCTCTTCGGGCCGCGTCGACTTCATTGGATGTCAACGTCCTGCTGCATGCATCGAACGCCGATGGGGCGGAGCGCGAGAAGGCGCGCGCCTTCATGGCCCGATGCATCGCGGGGCCCGAGCTCATGTGTCTCGCTTGGCTCACCCTCACCGGCTATCTGCGCATGGCCACGCACCCGCGGCCATTCGACCGACCCCTCGCTCCGGAAGAGGCCCTGAACAACGTCGAGGCGCTGCTGAAGTTGCCGCACGCGCGTGCGATCGGCGAGGAGGAAGGATTCCTTCGGACATACCGTGACATCACCGCGGACGTACCCACCCGAGGCAATCGTTCGATCGGCCGCCTCGGGACGACGACCGGTCGTCGCGCCTCCTGAAGACGACCCGGACTCACGTCGCCACGTTCAGCGCCGACATCGTCATCGCGTGCAGGAACGACCCCGCGCTCGAGCGCGGCGACATCAGCACGAACCGCTCGTCGGTCTCGCGCACGATCACGACGGACAGATGGTCCATCGCCGTGCGCACCACGCGACCGGGCGCGAGCGCCTCGCCGTGCAGGTCCAGCCGGCACGTGCGCTCGAGCATCGCGACCGCGTTCGGCCCCTCGAGCTGCAGCGCCGCCCAGGCATCGGACTGATCGGTGACGGCCGGCCCGTCACCGAGCGCGTCCCGCACGTCGGACTCCGGCACGTCGCTCGGTTCGAACGCGAGGAACCATTGGTCCCGCTGCAGTCCGAGCAGCCGACCGCCGCCGCCGAACGCGGTGTCCGTCCAGTGCCCGATGTCGGGCAGCTCGACGCCGAACGCGTCCCGCGCGCGCTCCGCACGCCCGGCGATCGAGACGATGGAGCGCGTCGGTGCTTCGACGAGCGCCAAGCCGTCGAACGAAGCCCTGTACCCGTCCAGAGGCGTACGTGCCGCGAGCTCAACCACGCGTGCGCACTCCATCGGGATCGAACGCCACCGGCCCGCCGACTCGTACCCGCACGTCCTCGCCGTGCAACGGGCTCACCATGCGCACCACCTCCCCGTGCCGCGCATCCCCGCGGCGCAGGAAGCCGAGCGCGATCGGGTGCCCGAGCGTCGGCGAGAACGCGACCGACGTGACGTACCCCAGATCGTGCGCCAGATCGACGGGCGCACCGACGTCGACGAGGTGCGAGCCCGCGCGCAGCGGCGTCGCGCCGTCCTCGGGCGTCAGTCCCACCAGGCGCCAGGCGTCGTCGGCCACGAGCGCCTCGCGCTGCGCCAGCACGCGGCCGATCGAGTCCTTCTTGTGGGACACCATGCGCCCGAGCCCCACGTGAGCGGCCGTCACGCGGCCGTCGAGCTCCGCCACCGTGCAGTGCCCCTTCTCGACCCGCAGCACGTTCAGCGCCTCGAGCCCGTAGGGCGCGACGCCGAGATCCGCACCGGCGTCCAGCAACGCCTCGAACAGCGCGTCGCCGCAGCGGGCGGGCACCGCGATCTCGTAGGCGAGCTCGCCCGAGAACGAGATGCGGAACAACCGGCCCGGCACTCCGAGCACGGTCACCTCCGCGCACGCCATGAAACCGAACGCCTCGTTCGAGACGTCGCGGTCGACGACCCGCGACACGAGCTCGCGCGAGCGCGGCCCCGCGACGGCGAACTGCGCCCACTGATCGGTCGCGGGCACCAGGTGCACGTCGAGCTCCGGCCACAGGCACTGGTGGCAGAACTCCATGTGCCGGAACACGCCGACGGCGTTCGCGGTCGTCGTCGTGACGAGGTAGCGATGCTCGGTCAGGCGCGCGGCGGTGCCGTCGTCCATCACGAAGCCGTCCTCGCGCAGCATGAGCCCGTAGCGCACCTTGCCGACGGCGAGGGTGCTCATCGTGTTCGCGTACACCCGGTCGAGGAATGCGCCGGCATCCACGCCCTGCACGTCGATCTTGCCGAGCGTGGAAACATCGCCGACGCCGACCGCCTCGCGCACGGTGCGCACCTCGCGATCCACCGCATCGCGCCAGCCGCGCTCGCCCGCACGCGCGAACCATTCGGCACGGAGCCACGGCCCGGACTCGACGAAGCTTGCGCCGAACGCCTCGGCAGCACGGTGCGCGGGCGTGCGCCGGACGGGACGATGGTGCTTGCCGCGGTCGCGCCCGCCGATCGCGCCGATGGCGACCGGCACGTAGGGCGGACGGAACATCGTGGTGCCGGTCTCGGCGATCGTGCGGCCGGTGCGCTCGGCCATGATGGCGAGCCCGAGCACGCCGGAGGTCTTGCCCTGGTCGGTCGCCATGCCGAGCGTGGTGTAGCGCTTCAGGTGCTCGGCCGCGTGGAAGCCCTCGGCGTGCGCCAGCGCGATGTCCTTGACGGTGACGTCGTTCTGCAGGTCGACCCAGGCGCGTCGACCCTTCGGGGCGGGCACGTGCCAGATCGGCTCGAGCGCGACGGACTCGTCGTCGGCGACGGGCGCGTCGCCGGAAGATGCCGCACGGCCGAGCGCACGGGCCACCTCCGCCGCCGCGCCGTGCGCCTCGCGCAGCGACGCGCCGAGCGAGAGCGTGCCGTTCGCGGCACCGACGACGCGCATGCCGTCGGGCAGGGCGTCGCCCGGCACGAAGGCGGCGATCGGTCCGGACCAGGCCGGCCGTGCGCCGAGGTGACACGACAGGTGCAGCGCCGGGTTCCAGCCGCCGGCGACGGCGAGACAGTCGGCGTGAACGCGGCGTCCGTCGGCGAGCGTCACGGCGTGCAGGCGGTGTCGGCCCGAGGTGCCCACGATGCGCCCGGCCCGCACGTGCTCGACGCCCGGCAGCCCGCCCTCGGGCGCGTCCGCGTCGCGCGCGTCGATGACCGCCGTCACCTCCAGCCCGGCCGCGACGAGATCCCGCGCGGTGCGCCATCCGTCGTCGTTGTTCGTGAACACCGCCGTCTGGCGCCCCGGTGCGACGGCGTGACGGTTGACGTAGGAACGTACCGCGCCCGCGAGCATGACGCCGGGACGGTCGTTGTCGGCGAAGGCCATGCCGCGCTCGATCGCGCCGGCGCACAGGAGGGCGCGCGACGCGCGGATCTTCCAGTGGATCTGACGCGGGCCGCGCGCCGGCGGCGGCAGGTGATCGGTCACCGATTCGACGGCCCCGTACAGGTGGCCGTCGTACACGCCGTGCACGCAGGTGCGCGAGAGCCTGCGCACGTTGTCGAGCGCGTCGAGCTCCGCCGTCGCGCGCGCCGCCCAGTCCGGGCCCGCGAGCCCGTCGACGCGGTACGTCTCCGACAGGAGCCGACCGCCGGGTGTCGGTGCGTCGTCGACCAGCAACGTGCGCACGCCGGCGCGCCCGGCCGCGAGCGCGGCGACGAGGCCCGCGGGCCCCGCTCCGACGATCAGGAGCTCGGCGTGCAGGAAGCCGTGGTCGTAGACGTCCGCGTCGGGCTCGCCCGACAGCGCACCCAGACCGGCGGCGGCGCGTATGGCGGGCTCGTACACCCGCTCCCAGAACGCCTTGGGCCACATGAAGGTCTTGTAGTAGAAGCCCGCGCCCAGGAACGGCGCCAGCAGGTCGTTCACGGCCATCGCGTCGAAGCGCAGCGAGCCGCGGTGGTTCTGGCTGCGCGCGTCGAGCCCGGCGTACAGCTCGGCCACCGTCGCGCGCACGTTCGGCGTGGTCCGGCCGCCGTCGCCGCCTTGCTCGTCGATGGTGACGAGCGCGTTCGGCTCCTCCACGCCCGCGCTGTAGATGCCGCGCGGGCGGTGGTACTTGAACGAGCGGCCGACGAGCCGGACGTCGTTCGCGAGCAGGGCCGAAGCGAGCGTGTCGCCGGGGTGGCCTTCGAGGCCGCGGCCATCGAAGGTGAAGCGCAGCCGCCGGGAACGATCGATCAGGCCGCCGTTGTCGAGGCGGGCCGGTTGCGAGCCGACACGTTCGCGCGCGGCGGCGGACTCGCGATGCAGGCCGGGCAGGGCGGAGGCGGGTGCGCTCATCGCGATGCGCTCGTGCGTGCGACGTCGCTCGCGAGCTCCACGCACGAGATGCGGTGCGTCAGGGTGTCGCGCGTGACGACGAGCCACGAGCGGTCGCCCTGTTCGTGGAACCACAGCTCGCGGTGGCTGCCGGCCGGGTTGTCGCGCAGGTGCACGTGATCGTGCATGGCGCGCACATCGTTCGGCGTCGGCGCGTCCCCGGTCGCCTCGATGCACGGTCGCTCGAGCAGGCACGCGTCGCCCAGGTAGGTGAACTCGCTCGCGTCGCGGGGACCCAGCAGCGGGTGGTCGATGAGCATGGGTGCGTCAGTGCAGGTTCGGCTGCGCGCCGGTGCCCGCCTCGTCGATGGGCGCTCCGCGCAGGAAGCGGTCGAGCCGGAAGCCTTCCGCGACCTCGTGCGGCCGGTCGGTGGCGATCAGGTGCGCGTAGCAGTAGCCGCTCGCGGGCGTCGCCTTGAAGCCGCCGTAGCACCAGCCGCCGTTGAAGTACAACCCCGGTACGTCGGTGGTGTCGATGAACGGCGAGCCGTCCATCGACATGTCCATGACGCCGCCCCAGCTTCGGAGCACGCGCGCGCGCCCCACCATCGGCATGACGGCCATGGCCTCGCCGCAGACCTCCTCGGCCAGCGGCAGGTTGCCGCGCTGCGCGTAGCTGTTGTAGCCGTCGAGGTTGCCGCCGAACACCAGCCCGCCCTTGTCGGACTGCGAGATGTAGAAGTGCCCCGCGCCGAAGGTCACGACGCCGGGCACCGCGGGCTTCAGGCCCTCCGAGACGAAGGCCTGCAGCACGTGGCTCTCGATCGGCAGGCGGAAGCCTGCGAGCTCCATCACGCGGCTCGAGGATCCGGCGACGCACACCGCCACCTTCTTCGCGCGGATGCGCCCGCGGACCGTGTCCACGCCCGTGCAGCGTCCGCCCTCCATCGGGAAGCCCGTGACCTCGCAGTTCTGCAGGATGTCCACACCGCGCGAATCGGCCGCACGCGCGTAGCCCCAGGCCACCGCGTCGTGGCGCGCGGTGCCGGCGCGCGGCTGCCACAGCCCGCCCCGGATGGGAAAGCGCGCGTTGTCGAAGTCGAGGAACGGGCAGAGCTTGCGCACGCCCTCCCGATCCAGCAGCACCGCGTCCGCGCCCGCCATGCAGCATGGCGTTGCCGCGGCGCACCTGGGCGTCGCGCTGCGCGTCCGAATGCGAGAGGTTCAGGATGCCTCGCTGCGACATCATGGCGTTGTAGTTCAGGTCCTGCTCGAGCCCCTCCCAGAGCCTGACCGAGAGCTCGTAGAACGGCTCGTTCTCGGGTTGCAGGTAGTTCGAGCGCACGATGGTCGTGTTGCGCCCGATGTTGCCGTTGCCGACGAGTCCGCGCTCGCACACGGCGACGTTCCGGATGCCGTGCTCCTTCGCGAGATAGTGGGCCGTGGCGAGTCCGTGGCCGCCGCCGCCGACGATCACCACGTCGTACTCGGCCGCCGGCGCGGGCTCGCGCCACGCGGGCGTCCAGCCGGCGTTGCCGGTGAGGCCCTGCTTGAGGATCTCCAGGGCCGAGTAGCGCATGGGGTGCAGAGGCACGAACGGGTCCGCTCTCAGTCTGCGACGGATGCCCATGCGCCGGCATGTCGGATACGGACGCGAACTTGTCCGCTTCGGCCCGCCGAAGGGACCGCGGACGCGAGCGTCAGAGGATCTTCGCGATGCTCTCGGCGGCGCGGCGGATGTCGAGGAAGATCAGCCCGAGCCGCGTGTCCTGCTTCGCTATGACCGTGACGACCGCTTCGGGGCCGGCGTGCATCATCAGCACGTGGCCGTGGTCCCCCTTGATCATGACCTGCTCCAGCGCGCCGCGCCCGAGCTCCTTGGAGATGCGCTCGCCGAGCGACAGCATCGCGGCGCTCATGGCGCCGACGCGGTCCTCGTCCATGCCGCCCGGCAGCATCGAGGCGATTATCAGCCCGTCGGTGGACAGCACGGCCGAGGCCTCGATGTCGGTGGTCGACCCGTTCAGGTCGCTCAGTATCGAATGCAGGACTTCCGAACGCATTGGGGGGCTGCTCGAGTAAGGGGGGACGATGGTGACAGAAGGCATCGGGACGGGCCCGTGACCGGTTCGACGTGGTGCGGGCATCGGCATCGTCGGGGCGCGCGAGACGGGATCGGATGCCGCTACGACGCCCTCGGCGCCGCCTGCAGCTCGGCCACCGTGGGGGCCTCGGCTCCGTAGCGCTGCTGCAGGACCCAGACGAGGCGACGAAACTCGTCGGTGTTCAGTCGCGGAATGCCGAAGATTCCCAGCAGGAAGACGTAGCGCCCGACGTGCAGCGGCCAGAAACCCACCTCGGCGTGGCCGGCCGGGTCGACGATCGCGATGGCCGAACCGTCGACGCCGAGGCGCTCGTCGCCGAGCAGCGGATCGCGCTCGAGCAGCGCGACGAGCCCGGAGCCGATGACGGCGAGCCGTTCGGCATCGTCGCGCGAAAGCCCGCAGCAGTCGAGGAACAGGCCCTGACGGGACTCTGAGAGCACGACCCGCTCGCGGTCGGAGAGCCCGGGCAGGAGCTCCGGCAGCAGTCGCTGGAGGCCGTCGGCGGCCACGGCGTCCCGGTGCGCCGTGCGCTCGAGCAGACCGTCGCCCGCGAGCGGTGCGTGCCGCTCGTCGTCCCAGGGCGGGGTCTGCTCGGCGGACAGGCAGTCGAGCAACGCGCGCGCCCGCGGCCCGTCGACCGGACGCGCCACGGCGGAGTAGCAGCCGGCCGCCGTGACCCGGGCGTAGCCCGCGCTCATGCGGCGGCACTGCCGATCACGGGCACGAGCGCGGCGCGCACGAGCAGCTCCACGTCGCGGCGCACGCGCGGATCGGCCTCGAACACCGGCGCGCACAGGCCCCGTCGCTCGAGCTCGGCGTGCCAGGGCGCGAGGCCCCGGCGACCGCCGCGCGACAGCCTGGTCACCCCGAGGGCGAGCCTGCGCCGGGCGACCAGCGCCTCGAACGCGTCCAGGTACTCGCGCAGCACCTGCGCGGGCGGCTCCGGCACCGAGGCATCGACCAGCAGCACCACGCCCGCGCCGCCGCGCGACAGGATCTCCCACATGAAGTCGAAGCGTCGCTGGCCGGGCGTGCCGTACAGGTGCACGACGTGGTTGCGGTCGAGTCGCAGCGTGCCGAAATCCATCGCGACCGTCGTGCCGCTCTTGACGAGGCGCGCGGCGTCGGTGGGCGTCGCCTCGGTATCGAGCACCGGCACGTCGCTGACGGTACGCGTGGCCGTGGTCTTGCCGACCCCGACGGGTCCGCTGATCAGCACCTTGCTGATGCGCTGCCGCGTGTCGGCGTGCGCGTCGTCCTCGTGGCCGGTGTCGCTCACGTGCGATCTCCGTGTTGGAACAGTCCGAGCGCCGAGGCGCCGTTGTGGAAGGCGTGCACGAAGCGCGGGTGCACGCCGGATCCGCGTGCCACCGCGTCGATCGAGACCGGCGCATCGCTCCAGCGCCAGGCGAGCTCGACCGCGTGCGGCAGCAGCTCCAGGCGCGTGAGGTTGGGCCAGCGGGCGAGCCGCAGCGGCCGGTGCCGGTCGGTGCCCGCCGGCAGCCGGCCGCGCGAGGCCATGAGCGCGGCGAGCCACGTGAACGCGTCCAGGGTGTAGCCGGCCCGTGCGCGCTCGCGCATGCGTCCGAGCAACGGCGGCACGGCCGCGCCGGCGTGGTGGGTGGCCGTGGCCGATCCGGGCGCGAGCGGCGCGAACAGCCGCGAGACCACGGCGAGGCTGCGCAGCGTCGCGCTGGAGTAGACGCGATCGAGCTCGGGCAGGACGTACAGCTCGACGCCCGGCAGCGCGATGGCGACCGCGAGCGTCACGGTGCCCGAGCCGTGCGCGCCGCGCGCCGGGTCGTTCGCCGAGGCCGCCTGCAGGGCCGCCTCGAGCACCGCGCCGACGTGTTCGTCCGGCCGGTACCAGAGCGCGGCCGCGGCCTCCGCGTCGGCGTCGCCGAACGCGCGCAGCGCGCCTTCGATCGTCGCGGCGTCGCCGCACAGGGTGCGGTTGCGCAACTGCAGCCGCGCCGTCTCGGCCCCGGTCGCGACGGGTGCCGCGACGGGTGCCGCGACGGGTGCCGGGACGGGTGCCGGGACGGGCGTCGTGGCGGCGGGCGGGGCTTCGGATGCAACCTCGAACGCGGCTTCGGGGGCTGCCTCCGGAGCATCCGCACGGGGAGCGTCGCGCTCCCGGCGCGGCGCCGTCCGCAGGGCCGCGTGGGCGTCTGCCAGGGCGGCCGCCGAGACGGGCTTCGCGATGCAGTGCACGGCGAGCGCGGCGTGGCGCGCCGCGCCGGGATCGAGCGCGAGCAGCACGAGCGCCGGTCCGTCGGGCGACGCGGCGCCGTGCGCATCGATGGTCGCGCCCGCGTCGGGATGATCGGCATCGACGAGCAGCGCCTGGGCGGTGTCCGCGCCGGTCTCGACGAAGAGCCGGGGCGAGGCGTGCTCGAAGTGCCAGCGCAGCAGCGCCCCGGTGCGCTCGCTCAAGGCGCCCAGGGCGACGCGCACCGGCGGCGACGGCGCGCGGCTCGGCGCGCCGGTGCCGGCCGGATGCGGACGGATCTCGTCGGGGGCGCCGGCCATGCGTTCAGCGTTCGATCACGCTGCGCAGGGTGGGCAGCACGCTGCCGGGCAGACGCTGCCAGCTCGCGGCCGGCGGCACCTCGCCGGCGATCCAGCTCGCCAGGAGCTCGTGCTCGCGCGGCTGCAGGCGTGGGGCCGCCCCGGCGAGCATGCGCAGCGCCAGCGCATCGCCGCGACCATCGAGGACGTGCAGCAGATCGGCCAGCGCGCCCGCGGTTCGCACCGCGAGCCCGGGCCGACGGCACAGGCCCAGCCTGCGCACGTGCTCGGACAGCGCGTCGGGACGGCGCATGACGCGGTGGCTGAGCGCGTGCCACAGCGCCTCGTCCGCGCGGCGGCCCGCCGGCGAGTCGGACATCGGGGCGGGCAGTCCGACGGTGCCGGCGGCGTCCAGCAGGAACGTCGGGTGGGCGGCCGGTGCGTCGCTCAAAGCTCGGTGAACCGGAACACGTCGTGGGTGTCGCCGCGCAGCACCGAACCCGTGTGCACGCCGCGCAGCCGGCGCCCGCGCAGCGCCTCGAGCGCGCCCCAGACCACGCCCAGGGTGTAGGTGCATTTCCTCGGCGAGCCCGGCCGCTCGCCGGACGAGCAGACGGTCTCGCGCGTGCGCGCGACGATCTCCTCGCCGTCGCGCTCGATGGAATCGACGATGCACAGCCGCGTGCCGCTCTCGCCGAGCGCCTCGCGCAGCAGCCGGGCGAGCGCGTCCAGGGCTTCCTCGTCGCCCGTCTTCAGGCCGCTCGCCACCGCACGGCCGCGGATCCTGCCCGCGTTCGTGAGCGCGATGGCCGTGGCCTGTTCGCCGAGGATGTCCTCCATGCCCGTGATGATGGCCTTCAGGCACACCACGCTGCTGAAGTCCCCTAGCTCGTCTCGCACCATCGGTCTCGATTCCCTGGCTGCCCGGACGCGCGACGACCCGTCGTCCGCGGGCGCGCAGTATGCGGGCGCGGCCGGAGCCGGACGCGTGACCCGCCGCCGCCTTCGGCCGATTCACGAAAGCGCTCAGCGCGGCACCTTGGCGAGCATCATGTAGAGCGCCGCCACGAGCGGCAGCGTCGCGACGACGCCCCACACGATCCAGCGCCGGCACAGCGCGGCGTATTCCGGCGGCGGTGCGCCGCGCGGCGCGGCGTGCGGCGCCAGCGCCGTCAGCAACCGCGACTGGCGGATCTGGATCGGCAGCAGCACGCACGCCCACAGCGCGCCCGAGAGCACGAACATCGCCTGGCTCCACAGCATCCAGCCGCTCGCGAACAGCGGAAAGCCCGCGATCCAGGCCATGCCGTAGCCGCCGACGATGACGAGCGTGAAGCCCGTGCCGGTGAACGCCCAGTCGGTCCCGGTCACCAGCCGCTGCGCGAAGGCGATGGTGGCGAGCTCGCCGTCGCGGTCGGCGAACACCTTCCACACCGACGTCACCGTGACGTTGCCCAGGAGCAGCACGACGCCGAGGACGTGCAGGAACTTGCAGAGCTCGTACGCGGGCACGGCGAGGGCAGGGACACGGGCGGGAGCCGCGATGATGCCCGCATATCGCCGTAGCGGGGCCCGTCGCTCAGCTTGCGAGACGATAACGCGCGGCGCGCGCCTCGCCGAGCACCGCCGTCATGGCCTCGACCGACAGCGGGCGGCTCAGCAGATAGCCCTGCACGACGTCGCAGGCGCGCTCGCGCAGGAAGTCGAGCTCGGAGCCGGTCTCGACGCCTTCGGCCACGATCTCCAGCCCGAGCTCGCGCGCGAGCGTGAGGATGGCCGACACGACCTTCTCGTTCGGCGAGTCCTGGCGGATCCCGGTGATGAAGCTGCTGTCGATCTTGAGCGTGTCGAGCGGCAGCGAGGTCAGCGCGGCGAGCGAGGAGTAGCCGGTGCCGAAGTCGTCCATGGCCACGCGCACCCCGCCCGCGCGCAGCGTGCGCAGGGTGGCCACGACATCGGCGGGCGCCTCCATCATGCAGGACTCGGTCAGCTCGACCTCGAGCGCGGCGGTGGGCACGCCGTGGCGCTCGAGCGTCGCGAACACGAGCGCGTCCAGGTCGCCGAGCGAGAGCTGGCGCTGCGACACGTTGACCGCGATGCGCGCGGGCGCGATGCCGGCGTCGTGCCACGCGCGCCACTGCCGGCAGGCCTCGTCCAGCACGCGCTCGCCGATCGGGCCGATCAGCCCCGTCTCCTCGGCGATGGGCACGAACTCGGCAGGCGACACCTGACCGTGCGCGGGATGGTGCCACCGCAGCAGCGCCTCGGCGCCGATCATGGCCCCGTCGACGAGCCCGAACTGGGGCTGGAAGTCGAGCGTGAGCTCGTCGCGCGCGAGCGCCAGGCGCAACTCCTCCTCGAGCGCGATGCGCCGATCGATGCCGCGCTGCATCTCGTGGCCGTAGCTTCTCCAGGCGTTCGGTCCGTGCCGCTTGGCCTCGTACATGGCGATGTCGGCGCACTTGATCAGCGTGGCCGCGTCGCCCGCGTGCTCCGGCGCGAGCGCGATGCCGATGCTGGTGCCGACGACGAAGTCCCGGCCGGCGAGCCGGATCGGTGCCGTGAGCGCTGCGACGATGCGCTCGGCCACCTCGACGCTCAGGCGCACCGCGTCCGCGCGCGCCAGGCGCGGCAGAAGCACCGTGAACTCGTCCCCGCCCAGGCGTGCGACCGGGGAGCCCGACGGCTCGATGTCCCGCACGCAGCCCTGCAGCCGCTCGCCGACGCGGCGCAGCAGCTCGTCCCCGGCCTCGTGACCGACCGTGTCGTTCACGCGCTTGAAGTCGTCGAGGTCGAGGAAGAGCACGGCCGTTGCGACCGCGTCGGTCGCGGCGCCGCCGAGCGCGCCGTCGAGCGCGCCGTCGAGCGCGCGCTCGACCAGCAGCAGGAACGAGCGCCGGTTCGGCAGATCGGTGAGCGGGTCGCGGAAGGCGAGCTGCTCGATGCGGTCGTGCGAGCCGCGCAGCTCGCTGATCGAGCGCTCGAGCCGCGACTGCATGCCGCGCAGCGCCCCGGCGAGCTCGCCGATCTCGTCCTCGCGGTTGGCCAGCAGCGCGGCGGCGGTGCGCGTGCGCACGCTCGGCCGCGGCAGCGCGCCGCGCACCTCACCGTGCACCTCGCGCTCGCCGATGCTGCGCGCCGCGGCACCGAGCGCCGCGATGGGGTCGAGCACCAGTCGGCGCATCGACAGGAACAGCAGTCCGCTCGTGAGCATGACGGCCGCGGCCACGAGCACCGCGATGCCGCCCGCGATGCGAATGCGCGTCACGACGAGCTCGCTCACGGGCACGCGGGCCTCGAGCCGCAGCCCGCCGGGCAGCGCGCGCGAGCGCACGAGCCAGCCGGCGGGGTCGATCCCGCTCGTCGCCTCGGCGCGTTCGGAGGCGTGGCCGAGGAGCGTGCGCCCCGCGGCATCGGTGACGCGCAGGTGACCGGCGGTGCCGATGCGGGTGCGCGTCACGGCGGTGCGCAGCGCGTCCAGCGAATCGACGACGACGATCCAGCCGCCCGCGGTGCGCTGCGCACCGTCGCCCGGGCGCCGCCCGCGCGCGGCGGCGCGAACGGGGTGCGCGACGAGCACCTGCGCGCGTCCGTCGTCCTCGTCCCGGCCGAACTCGGTGTGCGCGGCCGGCGCGTCGTGCGGCAGGCGGCGGAACCAGCCCGAGCCGACCTGCCCGGACCCGCGGTTCGGCCGGTCGGCCTGCGCCACGCGCAGCGCCTCGCGGCCGTCGGGAAGCACGAAGCGGATCTCGCGGTAGCCGGGATAGGCGTCGCGGTACTGCGCGAAGAGACGCGACAGCGGGGGCTCCGAATCGGTCGCGCGCCCGAATTTCTCGACCGAGCGCGCGTGACGCTCGACCAGCTCCGAGCTCGCGAGCAGCCCGACGTTCGCGTGCAGCGTGTCGAGCGCGCCGCGAAGCTGGGCCTCGGTGCGCTCGAGCACGAGCGCCATGCGCTGCTCCAGCCCCGCCTCGGCCTGCCCGGCCAGCCGCGCGTACACGGCCCAGCCGAGCACCAGCAGCGCGCCCGCCACGACGGGCACGATCGCGAGCACGAGCTTCGAGCGCAGCTTCATGACGCACGGTATCGACCGTCGCGGCGGGAACTGGACCTCCGGCCGCGTCGGCGCGACGCCCGCCGCGCCGGCGGCGCGTCAGAACCCGAGCGAGTAGCCGACGAAGGTATCGGTCACGCTGCGCGCGTCGAGCCCGTCCGCATCGATGCGGCGCGTGCGCACCGTCAGCGCGACGCTGCCCGCGCCGAGCCGCACCGCCGCGGAGGCCTCGGCCCGCAACTCCGTCGCCGCGTCCCGAAGCTCCGCATCGGCGTCCACCGCGAGTCTCACCGTCTCGACCAGGACGACGCCCGCGCCGCCGCGCAGCGCGCCGAGCGCGGACACCTCGGCCGCGTCCTCGTCGACGTCGCCGGCGGCCAACGCGCGCTCGAGATCGGTGCGCACGGCGCCCACGCCGACTTCGGCGTACAGGGTCAGGGCGCCGGGCGCGATGCGCGTGCCGACTCCGGCGAGGGCGCGCACCTGCGAGTCGATGCCGAGCTCGCCGTCGCTGCGCAGGCCCGTCTCGGCGAAGCCGTAGGAGGTGGCCGAGAAGTGGTAGCGCGGCACGTAGCCGAGCGCCCAGGCGTCGTCCTCCCCGTCGCCGCGGCGTACCCAGTCGGCGAACAGCCGCTGCGAGAACGGCCGCGAATCCTCGACGAGCGAGGCGCGCACGAGCGTCGCGTCGCCACCGTCGCCGTCGAGCGTGGTGCCGCCCTCGATGCCGCCGCTCCATTCGGCGACGGCCGGCCCGCCGGCGCCCAGCAGGGCGGCCGCGGCGAGGGCGGTGCGGACGACTCCGAGCGTGACCCGAGGACGGGTCGCGCGAGTGGCGGCGCGGGCGGCGGTGCGGGCGGCGACGCGGTGCGCGGCTGCGGTCATGCGGGTCGGGGCGAGCGGGCGGGCGGGAGGCCGCCATCCTGCCCGAGCCCCGCCGCGCGCGATAGCTCGATGGTCCGCCCGCCGTCGACGGGTCGTGCCGTGCGTGTCAACATCGAGCACCGCCGGCACGGTCCGGTCCCCGCTGGAGCACGACCGCCCTTGCCGCGCATCCGCCTGGAGTCCGTCTCGAAGTCCTACGGCGACACCCGCGTCATCCCGGGGCTCGACCTGGAGCTCGACGACGGCGAGTTCACCGTGCTCGTCGGGCCCTCGGGCTGCGGCAAGTCCACCACGCTGCGCATGCTGGCGGGCCTGGAGGAAGTGTCCGGCGGCGAGATCCTGTTCGACGACAAGCCGATCTCGCACCTGGAGCCGAAGGCGCGCGACGTGGCCATGGTGTTCCAGGACTACGCGCTCTACCCGCACATGAACATCGCGAAGAACATGTCGTTCGCGCTCAGGCTCGCGCGCGTGCCGAGAAAGGAGATCGACGTGCGCGTGCGCGAGGTCGCCGACATCCTGAACATCCGCGAGCTGCTGAACAGGAAGCCCGCCGAGCTCTCGGGCGGCCAGCGCCAGCGCGTGGCCATGGGCCGCGCCATGGTGCGCGACGCCGGCACCTTCCTGTTCGACGAGCCGCTGTCGAACCTCGACGCGAAGCTGCGCGCGCGCATGCGCACCGAGCTCGCCGAGATGCGCGACCGGCTCGACAAGAACATGGTGTACGTGACGCACGACCAGATCGAGGCCATGACGCTCGGCGATCGCATCGTGGTCATGCGCGACGGCGTCGTGCAGCAGCAGGGCACGCCGGAGGCGCTCTTCAAGGACCCCGCCAATCGCTTCGTCGCGGGCTTCATCGGCAGCCCGCGCATGAACCTGCTCGACGCGCGGCTGCAGCGCGACGGCGCCACGCTCTACGCGATCGGCGACGGCTTCGGGCTGCCGCTGTCCGAGGCGGCGGCGCACGCGCTGTCCGCGCGCGGAGCGGGAGCGGACTCGGACTCGGTGGTGATCGGCATCCGCCCCTCGGCCTTCACCGACCCGGAAGCGCCCGGCGCGCACGCGCTGGCGCTGCGAGTCGTGGTCGCCGAGTACCTCGGCGCGCAATCGGTGCTCCTGACCCGGCTCGGCGAGGCCGAGGTGCTGGTCGAGCGTGCCAGCGACTCGCCGGTGCGCGGCGGCACCACGCTCGGCGTCGGCGTGCGCCCCGACGACGTCTACCTCTTCGATGCCGCCGACGGGCTGCGCATCCGCACGGACGGCACCGAGGTGCCCGCGCCGACCGACAGGGCCGCCTGAAGCGGCCTCCTTCGGCATTGTTGCCCGGCAGGCACGGCGCCGTTGCCGAGATGTTGTTAACGTTAACAGGCCCGTACAAGGGCGCGCGCGTGGCCGGCCGGCCGCGCGCGCGTTGCCGACACATCCCACCAGGAGGAGATTCCCACCGATGTTCCATCCCAGCAGACGGCGGGCCGGGCGACCCGTCGAGCGGCCTGTCGAGCGGCCTGTCGAACGGCCTGTCGAACGGCGCCGGGCGAGTCTCGCGAGCGTCGCCGCGGGCGTCGCGCTCGCGGCCACGGCCGGCGCGGCCACCGCGCAGGAAGGCCCGTACGAGCCCTACGAGGGCACGACCGTCGTCGCCATGTGGCCCGCCCACCCGCACTTCGACGCCGCCATCCGCGTGCTGCCGCAGTTCACCGAGGAGACCGGCATCGAGGTCGAGGTGGACCAGCAGCAGTACCTCGCCATGCGCGAGAAGCAGACCCTCGAGCTGACCAAGAACAGCGGCGACTACGACCTGATCGGCTACGTCGTGTTCTCGAAGGCCGACTACGTCTACGCCGACCAGATCGACAACCTCGCGCGCTACTTCATGAACCCGGCGCTCGCCGACCCGAACTACGAGCCCGAGGACCTGATCGACGGCTACCTGCAGAACATCGGCGTCGCCGGCGGCAAGAAGGGCTACCTGCCCGGGCCCACCGGTTCGCTGTTCGGCGTGCCGTTCGGCTCCGAGACCTCGGTGCTCGCCTACCGCACCGACATCTTCGAGAAGCACGGCCTGGAGCCGCCGGAGACCTACGAGGAGATGCTCGATCTCGCGTGCCGCATCCCCGAGCTCGAGCCCGGCATGGGCGGTCTGGCCTCGCGCGGCCAGTCCGGGCACCAGACGAGCCACGCGTTCCTGCTCCACCTCGCCCCCTACGGCGGGCGCGTGCTCGACGACCAGTACCGACCCATCGTCAACAACGAGGCCGGCGTCAAGGCGGCCGAGGCGCTCAAGACGATCCTGGACTGCGGCCCCGAGGGCGGCACGAGCTTCGGCTTCGCCGAGGCCAAGAACGCGTTCCTGACCGGTCAGGCGGCGATGTTCCTGGACTCGCAGATCGTCGCGGGTGAAGTCGAACGATCCGGAAAAGAGCCAGGTCGTCGGCAACGTCGGCTTCGTGCCGCACCCGATGGCCGAGCGCCGCGGCTCCCAGACCGGAGGGTTCGGCCTCGCGATCCCGAGCAACGCCGAGAACAAGGAGGCCGCGTTCCTGCTGATGCAGTGGCTCACCTCCAAGCAGGGCGACAAGCTCATCGCGATGGAGGGCGGCAACCCGTCGCGCTTCTCGACCCACGCCGACCCCGAGGTCAACGAGAAGTACCCGTACATGACCACCTTCGGCGAGGCGCTGCAGGACGCCGATCCGGACTGGCGTCCGATCATCCCGCCCTGGGGCGAGATCAACTCCGAGCTCGGCACGACGCTGAACCGCGCCATGATCGGCGAGATCGAGATCCAGGAGGCGCTCGACACGATCGCCGAGCGCACCGAGGCGATCATGGAGGACGCCGGCTACTACATCTGGCAGAACCGGGAATAGGGCCCCGACGGGGCCGATGATCGAGCGGGCAGGGAGGCCCGCCCGACGTCCTCGCGGTCGTGGACCGACCTTCCGATCGACGCCTTCGCCCGACATCGCGACCGAACATGCATCCGTGGCACTGAACGCGAACCGACTGACGCCGTACGCCTTTCTCGCGCCGGCGGTCGCGGTCATGGTCGTGGCGCTGCTGTACCCCATCGGGTACATGATCTGGGCGAGCTTTCTCGACTGGAACCCGAGCCAGCGCATCGGCGAGGCCGACTTCGTCGGGCTCGCGAACTACGTCAAGCTCTGGAACGATCCGAACTTCCGCGAGTCCTTCCGCGTGACCCTCGTGTTCGCGGCGCTCGTGGTGAGCCTGGAGATGGTGCTCGGGGTCGGGCTCGCATTGCTGCTGGATCGGAAGCTGCGCGGCATGACGGTGCTGCGCACGGTGTTCATCCTGCCGATGATGATCGCGCCGATCGTCGTCGGCCTGATGTGGCGCTACATGTATCACCCGAGCGTCGGCATCTTCAACATCACGCTGAACCGCCTCGGGCTCGACTCCATCCCGTGGCTGTCGGACCCCCAGTGGGCCTTCGCCTCGGTCGTCATCGCCGACGTCTGGCAGTGGACGCCCTTCATCTTCATCCTGGCGCTGGCGGCGCTGCAGAGCCTGCCCAAATCGGTCATCGAGGCCTCGCGCATCGACGGCGCCAGCGCCTGGCAGCAGGTCTGGCACGTGAAGATTCCGCTCATGATGCCGGTGCTCGTGATCGCGGCGCTGCTGCGCCTGATCGATGCGTTCAAGGTGCTCGAGGTCATCCTCGTGCTGACCAACGGCGGCCCCGGCCTGTCGACCGAGATCCTCTCGCTGCGCATCTCGCGCACCGCGCAGGAATTCCGTGACCTCGGCACCGCGGCCGCCATGTCGAACTACCTGCTGCTGCTGCTGCTCGTCATCACGCTCGCGATGTTCGCGTTCGGCCGGCTGGCCGAGGCGCGCGAGGCGCGGCTCAGGAACGTCGTGGAGGACGAGGAATGAACACCACCGCACGGGAGCTGCCGGGCCGGGAACCCGGGCCGGGCGCGGCCAGCGCGCCCGACGTCGCGGTGGCCTCGGCGGCGGTGCGCGGCACCGCGCGCCAGGCGAAGGGCACGCAGGTCGGCAAGAGCGCGGGGTGGGGCATCTACCTGCTGCTGGGCTTGCTGATGGCCGCATCGCTCGCGCCCATCGTGCTGATGCTGACGACCTCGTTGAAGCTGAAGGTCGACATCGTCTCCGGCGGCAACTCGCTGTTCTTCCTGCCCACGCTGCAGAACTACGAGACGGTGCTGTGCGACGTGCTGTGGTACGCGCCCGAGCACCTGCGGCGCTGCGACCCGACGTTCGGCCGCGCGCTCGGCAATTCGCTGTGGGTGGCGACGATCTCCACCCTGCTGACGCTGCTGCTCGGCACGATGGCCGCCTACGCGATCGTGCGTTTTCGCTTCATGGGCCGCGGCACGATCTCGCTCACGACGCTCCTGATGCGCATGGTGCCGCCGGCGGTGCTGCTGGTACCGGTGTTCGGCATCTGGAACTTCCAGTTCAAGTTCCCGTGGAACGGCGAGCCGATGGCCGGTACCTACACCGGGGTGATCCTGCTGTACACGGCGCTGAACCTGCCGTTCGTCATCTGGATCCTGCAGAGCTTCATCAAGCAGGTGCCCATCCAGCTCGAGGAGGCGGCGCGCATGGACGGCGCGAACGCGCTGCAGACCTTCTTCCTCGTGGTGCTGCCGGTCATCAAGCCCGGGCTCGCGGCGGCCGCGATCTTCACCTACCGCATCGCGTGGAACGAGTTCATCCTCGCGAACGCGCTGCTGGACCGCAGCACGCGCACCGTGCCCGTCACCATCGTGAACTCGCTGACCGAGCACAACATCGACTGGGGCGTGATCATGGCCACGGGCATGCTGCTCGCGGTGCCGCCGATCGTCTTCACGTTCGTGGCGTCGCGCCAGATCATCACGGGGATGACGGCCGGGGCGGTGAAGGGATAGGGGCTTTCAGCGCGTCGGTTCGAAGATCCGACGGCGCGAGGGACGATGTGCTGCGAGGCGGACCGCCTCCGAGCCCCTGAGCTGCGACAGGCCGCGTTGCAACGCCCACTCGGTGCTACGCCGCTCGGCGCCATGTACCGAGCTGGAACGCGACGGCCCCCGCGACGACGAGCGTCGCCGCGAGCGCGAACCCCTCCGGCAGCGTCTCGCCGAGCAGCAGCACCGCAGCCGGCGCACCGACCAGCGCCGCGACCGAGCCGATCTGGCTCAGGTACACCGGTCCCGCCGTGGCCTGCAGGCGCATGTAAGCGACGAACTGCAGCGCGAAGGCCGCCGCGTTGCCGAGGGTCAGCACGAGCAACGCGCCCTCGTCCCACAGCCGCGGCAGGGCGGCCGCGCCCTCTGTGACCGCGGCCACCGGTGCGACGCATGCCGAGGCGACCAGCAGCATGCACGCGGCGAGCATCATCGACGGCGCGCCGTCGGGCCAGAAGCGCGTGCGGTAAAGGTTGCCGGCCGCGATCACGAACGGGATCGACGAGGCGACGGCGATCCACAGGGCCGCGTCGCCGCCGTCCGGCGCCCCGGCGAACTTGCCGCGCGCGATCAGCAGCCCGCCCGCCAGCGCCACCGTGACGCCCGTCGCACGCAACGGCGAGAACCGGTCCATGCCGAGCGCGAGCGCCAGCACGTACGTCAGCAGCAGCGGGAACGCGAACACGACGGAGAGGTAGCCCGCGCCAACGGCCCCGACCGCGAGGTAGGCCATCGCCGTCGGCAGGGCTTGGAAGGCGCCCGCCCCGAGGCTGTAGAGCGCCACCGTGCGGGGCTCGCCGCCGACGGCGCCCGTGGCGAGCACGACGGCGGCCAGCACGGCTCCGGCAAGACCCATCACGGCGCACAGGAACCACAGCATCGGAGCCCCGGCGTCGGACGCCAGGCGAGAGATCAAGATCGTGACGGCCAGCAGGGAGCCCGTCGCGACGAGCAGCGACGGCGCCAGCCACGCGGCGTCGCGCACTTGCTGCGCGGACCGTTCGAGCGCGGTGTCGATCATGCTGGGCTCCTTCGTCGATGGGACACGATCGACTATGGTGCCCATTTATCTCGACATCAAGATACTTTTCAGCATGACGAACTCCTCCACCGTTTCATTGTGGCCCGACCGGGCCGGAACGGCCGTGCGCCAATGGGCCGTCGAGCATCCCGATTGGAAGCTCGCGCCGATGGAGGCGCTGGGTCGGTTGACCGAGACGGCGCTTGTCGTCGGGCGCGACCACGTGGCGCCGCTGCTGGAGAAGCACGGCTTGCAGTCCGGCGAATTCGACGTGCTCGCGGCGCTGCGCCGCTCGGGCAAGCCCTTCGAGCTGACGCCGACGGCACTGCTCGGCGTCACGATGCTGTCCTCGGGAGGCATGACGGCGCGGCTCGACCGGCTCGAGCGGCTCGGCCACGTCGAACGACGGCCCAACCCGGACGATCGACGCGGCACGCTCGTGCGCCTGACGCGCGCGGGGCGCCGACTGATCGATCGCGTCGTGCCGCTGCACCTGGCCAACCAGGCGCGGCTCGCGGCGTGCTTGGACCCGGACGAGCTCGCGACGCTGTCGGCGTTGCTCGGGAAGCTGCTGCGGCACGTCGACGGGCAGGGCTCGCCGGACGGATCGTGACCGGGTCCGTCGATGCGTCGCTGCGCGAGGCGTGATGGTACGGCTCCCGATCAGCCGTTCCAGTCTCCGGTCACGCCGTCCCCGATGGCGAGCGGAGCGCCCGGCAGGCTGTCGTTCGACAGCCACAGGTAGACGTAGCTGCGGCTCTTGAAGAGCCAGCGGCCGTCGATGCGGATGTAGTGATCCTGGTAGAAGGCGCGGTTGTCGTAGCCGCGCGCGGGGGCGTTGGGAGTCTTGCGGAAGGTACCGGTCTCGATGCACGGCCAGCGACCCTTCGCGGTGTCGCCGTCGATCTCGAGAACGCCGACGAAGCTGCCTCGGAAGAGCCACTCGACGTCCTCGATCATGCGGGCCCACATGGCGACGATCGCCTCGCGCCCCTCGACCTTCATGGCCATTGGCGCGCCGATCTCCCAGCGCGCGTCCTCGGCCCACAGCGCCTCGAACTCGGGAACGTCGCGCCGGTTGACGGCGTCGTCGAAGCGCGCGACCAGATCACGTATCCGGTGTTCGTCGGTTCTGTCGGTCGCCATGGGCGGCCCCTGGTTCCGTCGCAAGCCTACGATCATCGCACGCAGCAGTGCTGTGCTGAAGGAACGACAACCTGCCCCCGATCAGACAGACTTCGGCGAACCCCATGGCCGAGTCCCCCGGCATCGTGATCGGGCTGTCGACGGTATTGCTGCAACCGGGTATCGCCGGCCGCTCTTGGCGTAGCCCGTTTCACGACCCGAGCAGCGCGAGCGACGAGTCAAGCCGGGCCTCGGGTGGCGCGCCGGCGGTGCGCCTCGTACCCTGTGCATCGAATCCTGACAAGGGGCCGCGCCCATGGCCGCATCTCTCACCGTGCTCGGTATCGCCGGTAGCCTTCGCACGGGCTCCATCAACGCGGCCCTCGTGCGCGCTACCGCCGAGCTGGCCCCCGCGGGCGTCTCGGTGGAACCGTTCGAGCTCGCCGGCATTCCGCTCTACGACGAGGGCCTGCGCGAGGCGGGGCTGCCCGAGCGCGTCGCGGCGCTACGAGAGTCGCTCGCGTCGGCCGACGCGGTCCTGATCGCCACGCCGGAGTACAACTACTCGTTCTCGGGCGTACTGAAGAACGCGATCGACTGGGCGTCGCGTCCTCCCGAGCAGCCGTTCGCCGGCAAGAGCGTCGCGATCTGCGGGGCGAGTCCGTCCCGGCTCGGGACCGCTCGGGCGCAGTATCAGCTGCGCCAGTGCTTCGTGTACCTGGACTCTCGGCTCATGAACCAACCCGAGCTGATGGTCGGCGACGCGCGCGACGCGTTCGACGCCGACGGAGCGCTGGTCGACGAGCGCACGCGCGAACGGGTACGCCGTTTCGTCGAGGCGTTCGCCGACTTCGCCCGTACGATGAAGGCGACGGCGTGAGGCGTCGCGACACGTGTCCGGCGATGCGTGGAAGCGGCGAGGTTCGCCGACGAATCCTGCCATCGTTCGGCCGCTTGGAGCCGCCTTCCGAGCACTGCCCGCCCATCCCTTCGCGTCCGACGAGCCTCGCGATGGAGCCCGCGAGGCGCATCGCCGACGGCACGCGACGCCCGATTCGCCGTGCCACCGTCGCCGCGGCCCTCGCCGCGTGCCTCGTCGCCGGCTCGCCCGCGCTCGCCGCGGAGGCGGACGGTCCGTTCGGGCTGACGAGCCTGGAGCTCGCGTTCACCGAGGCGCTGGCGCTCATCGCGCTGGCGTGCCTGTTCGTGCCCCTGTCCAGGCGGCTGGGCCTCGGGAGCGTGATCGGCTATCTCGTCGCCGGCGTCGCGGCCGGCACCGCGCTGTCGCTGTCCTACGCCGAGCACCCGGAAGAGCTGCTGCACTTCGCCGAGTTCGGCGTCGTGCTGTTCCTGTTCGTGATCGGGCTGGAGTTCCGTCCGCGGCGGCTGTGGGAGATGCGCGCGACGATCTTCGGCCGGGGTCTCGTGCAGGTGCTCGCGTGCGGGGTGGTGCTGGCGATGCCGGCGTACCTGTACGGGCTCGACTGGCGGGCCTCGATCGTGATCGGGCTCGGGCTCGCGCTGTCCTCGACGGCGCTCGTGATGCGCGAGATCGACGAGGGCGGTGAGCGCGGCAGCGCGTTCGGCCAGACCGCGATCGCAGTGCTGCTGTTCGAGGATCTCGCGATCGTGCCGCTGCTGCTGCTCGTCGCGGTCCTCGCACCGACCGGCGAGAGCGGCACGCTCGCCGGCAACCTCGGCGCGGTGGCGCTCGGGGTCGGGGCGGTGGCGCTGCTGATCGCGCTCGGGCGCTACGCGCTCGACCCGATGTTCCGCATCGTCGCGCGCACGCGCACCCCGGAGCTGATGACCGCGGCGGCGCTCGGCGTCGTCATCTTCGCCTCGCTGGTCATGGCGCTCGCGAACCTGTCCTACGCGATGGGTGCGTTCATCGCGGGCGTCATGCTCGCCGAGTCCTCGTACCGCCACGAGGTCGAGGCCGACATCGAGCCGTTCCGAGGGCTCTTCCTGGGTCTTTTCTTCGTCGCGGTGGGGCTGTCGCTCGATCTCGCGGCCGTCGCGTCGAACTGGGTGCTGATCGCGCTCGCGGTGCCGCTGCTGATCGTTCTGAAGGGGATCGCGATCTACCTCGTCTCGCGGCTCTTCGGCTCGCCTCACGCTGTGGCGCTGCGGGTCGCGTTCGCGATGGCCCAGCACGGCGAGTTCGGCTTCGTGCTGTTCGCCGCCGCAGGCTCCGCGCTGATCCTGGCCCCCGAGACGGCCTCGGTCGTCGTCACGATCGTGACGCTGTCGATGGCGCTGTCCTCGCAGTCGGACCGCGCCTACCGGCTCGTCGCCGCGCGGACCGAGCGCCGGACGATCGACGAGGACTACTCGGACGCCGGCGGCGCGGTGCTCGTCGTCGGCTTCGGCCGGGTGGGCCAGCTCGTCTCCCAGCCCCTGATTGCTGACGGGATGGCGGTGACGCTGCTGGACCACGACGCGGACCGGATCACCGAGGCGCAGCGCTTCGGCCAGCGCGTGCACTTCGGCGACGGCACGCGCCGCGAGGTGCTGCAGGCGGCCGGCGCCGAGGACGCCCGCGCGATCGTCGTGGCCACCGATGATCCCGAGACGACGCTCGCGATCGTGCGGCTCGCGCGTCAGCGGTTCGGGCAGGTGCGGCTGCTGGCGCGAGCCCACGACCGGATCCACGCCGTGCGGCTGACCCACGAGGGCGTCGACGAGGTCGTGCGCGAGACCCACGCCGGAGCGCTGGAGCTCGGCCGGCGCACGCTGGTCGCGCTCGGTCGCTCCGCCGACGAGGCGGCCGGGACGGTCGAGACGGTGCGGGTGCGCGACGAGGCCCGGCTGGCCGAACAGGTGACGGCGGCGCGCGACGCGGCGACGCGCGACGCGATCGTGGACGCGATCGCGCCGGAGCCGATCGCGCCGCGCTGAGCGTCGGCGACGATCCCCCGTAGGTTCGGCGAACCGCCGGTCTCAGGGGTAGTACGTTCCGCCCTGGGCTCGCTGTACCGCCCGGCCGTCCTCGGGCAGCGGGATGAACTCGGACTCGTCCCCGGGCACGGTGTCGAAGCGCCCGGCGGCCCACTCGGCCTTGGCCTGCTCGATGCGCTCGGGGCGGGACGAGACGAAGTTCCACCACAGGTAGCGCGGCCCCTCCATGGGCGCGCCGCCGAAAAGCATGAAGCGGGCGTCGCTGTCGGCGGTCAGGACGATCTGCTCGCCGGGACGGAACACGATCAGCTGCCCGGGTGCGAACGCGTCGCCGCCGATGCGGACCGTGCCCGAGACGGTGTAGATCGCGCGCTCGTCCACGCCGGGCTCGATCGGCGCCCGCGCGCCGGCGTCGAGCGAGACGTCGGCGTAGAGCGTCTCCGAGGCGACCTCGAGCGGCGAGCGCGCACCGAAGGCCTGTCCCGCGATCAGCCGGGCGCGAAGGCCCTCGGCTTCGGCGATCGGCAGCGCGCCGGCCCCGTGGTGGGCGAACGCCGGATCGGACTCCTCCTCCCGCTCGGGCAGCGCCATCCAGGTCTGGATGCCGAACAGGCGCTGACCGTCGCGCTTTCTCGCCTCCGACGTGCGCTCCGAGTGCACGATGCCGCGTCCGGCCTTCATCCAGTTGACCGCGCCGGGCTCTATCGCGAGCTCGGTGCCGAGGCTGTCGCGGTGCAGGATCTCGCCCTCGAACAGGTAGGTCAGCGTGGCGAGGTTCACGTGCGGGTGGGGACGCACGTCGATGCCCTGATCGGTCAGAAATTCGGCCGGGCCCATCT
The DNA here is from genome assembly GCA_963833195.1 of uncultured Gammaproteobacteria bacterium. Classification (GTDB taxonomy): domain Bacteria; phylum Pseudomonadota; class Gammaproteobacteria; order Granulosicoccales; family Granulosicoccaceae; genus Granulosicoccus. The sequence goes on from CAWHXF010000027.1 coordinate 558,208, forward strand.
GGTCGAAGAAGATGAACGGACCGACCATCTGGCGCTCGGTGCTCGGCAGCGCGCGCCGCACCGTCATCTCGCCCAGATCCACCGCGCGCGGCACGATCAGCGTCTCGATCGCGTCTACCGAGGCGGCATCGCCGAGGACGGGGTCGGGGCAGGCTGTCCAGCTCATGGGATAGGTCCTCTAGTGTCGCTCGATCGGTGGAAGGCAGGACGGGACGGGAGGACAAGGAAGGGTCGGGTCCGAACGTCACAGGGGACGCGGGCGCCCCGGCACGCCGGGCGCGCACTCGAGCGCCGTGCGATCCCAGGCGCCCGCGACCGCAGCCGCCTCGTAGCTCGATTGCAGGAAGGCGAGCAGCGCCCCTTCCGGATCGCGCGCCGTGCGCACGCTCTCGTAGGGCAGCAGGAACTCGCCGAGCGCCTCGTCCCAGCGCGCCGCCTCGGGGAACACGGGTTGCCGAGCGAAGTCGTCCGGGGTCGGGTAGCAATACGAGTAGAACATCGGCTCGCCCGCCCCGCCGTTGCCGGGCCAGAAGCCCGCCGAGGACACCTCGTGCGAGTAGGCCTCGCGCGTGATCACGTCCGGCAGGTTCGGCATGCCGCCGGGGTGCGGGGGCGCGGTGCGCCCCGAGAACCGCGTGAGCGCCAGATCGAACGAGCCCCAGAAGAGGTGCACCGGCGATGACTTGCCGAGCCAGCCCGTGCGGAAGGCCGAGAACACCCGCTCGATGCGCACGAGCGCGCGGTGGTAGCGCTGCACCGCCTCGGCGTCGTACGGGCGGGCCGCGACGTCGTCGGCGAACGCCACGACAGGATCCGGCAGCTCGTTCGGACGGCCGTGGATGGCGAAGGTGCCGCCGACCGCCTCGACGGCGCGGCGCGTGCGCTCGTGGAACTCGGCCACGCTCATCGGCTCAAGCGCGACGCGCTCGCGCGCGCCGCCCTCGGCCTCGACGATGAGCTGCGAATCGCACACGTCGAGCGTGAGCGTGACGTGCGCACCGGCATCGGGCACGGGTCCCGTCGTCAGCCCGCGCGGCACCACGTAGAGCGTGGCGTGCCAGGAGTGGATGGCCCAGGGCGTGTGCGCGAGCCGGTACTTGCCCAGGATCTGACACCACAGGTGCAGCGCCTCGCACGTCGGGCGCCACGCCCGCATCGTGCACCTCGGCGTGCAGTTCGCCGAGCACCTCGAGCCCCGCGTTCAGATACGGCCCGGTCTCGGCGAGCGGCGCGAGAAAGCTCGTCGGCCACCACGAACGCCCGGGCGCCTCCGGTGCGAGCCAGGCGACGTCCGGGAGCGCGAGGTGCTCGGCCAGGCGCAGCATGTCCTCGGGACCGCCGCCGCGCCCGTGCACCAGGAGCACCGCGTGCGAGGCGCGGGCGAGGGGAGGGCCGGCGCGGACGACCCGCTGACCCGCCTCGGGCGGCGTCCGGTTGCCGCTCACGGAGTCGGGTCCCCACCGCGTACCCGGATCGGCGGCAGGATTTGCTCGATGCGGGCCCGCCTCGGTTCGTGTTGTTCGGGCAGGAGCAGGTGCGTGCCGAGCTCCTCGAGCGGCTCGTCGATCGTGAAGCCGGGCGGATCGGTCGCGATCTCGAAGAGGATCCCGCCGGGCTCGCGGAAGTAGATCGCGTTGAAGTACTGCCGGTCGATCACGGGCGTGACGTGGAGACCGGCCGCGGCGACGCGCTCGCGCCATTCGAGCTGCACCTCGTCGCTCTCGGCGCGGAAGGCGACGTGGTGGATGCTGCCCGCGCCCTGTCGCTCGCGTACGCGCTCGTCTCGGCGCACGATGTCGACGATCGAGCCCGGGCCGCCTCGGGGGGAGCGAAAGCGCTGGCGCTCGACGTGCACGCCATCGATGTCCGCGGTGTCGGACTTCGCGCTCTCGTAGCCGAACAAATCCTCGAGCACGCGCGCGGTGGGCTCGGGGCGATCGACCCACAGCGTGACGGAGTGGAAGGCGTGCGTCGGGTCGGGGGCCGAGGCGGTCTCGATCAGCTCCACGCGCAGCCCGTGCGGGTCCCGGACGGCGATCATCCGCTCGTCGAAGCGCTCCTCGGGGCCGTCGAAGTCGACGCCCGCGTCCGCCAGGCGATCGATCCAGTCGTCGAGCGCGCCCGGCGCGACGCCGTAGGCGACGGCGGAGGCCGCGCCCGGGCCCGCGCGGCCGGGCCCGGCATCGACGAAAGGGAAGAACGTCAGCACGGTGCCGGGGTTGCCCCCATGATCACCGTAGTAGAGGTGATAGGTGCCCGGGATCGTCGAAGTTGACCGTCTTCTTGATCAGCCGCTGACCGAGGAGCGCGGTGTAGAAGTCGACGTTCTCCTGGGGCGCCCCCGAGATCGCGGTGACGTGGTGCAGGCCGGGCATGGTGCGGGACATGGGCCGAGGGGTCGCTCGCGGGGTGTGACACCATCATGCAGCCGAAGCCCGACGACCGATAGTGCTTACCGGATGGATAGCGCCGACTCCGACCCACCGCTGCCCGGCGCCGACGACTGGTGTCCGGCCGCGCCGCTGCTCGCGCTGCTGCGCGGTCGCTGGACGGCGTCGCTGCTGTACTACCTCGGCGTCCGTGGTCCGGCGCGTTTCGGCGAGCTGCAGCGCGAGCTCGCGGGCATCTCGCCGAAGGTGCTCACCGCGCGTTTGCGCGGGCTGGAGCGCGACGGCCTGCTGTGGCGCGAGAGGAGCGGGGGCGCGGTGCCGGAGGTGCGCTACGGATTGAGCGATATGGGCACCGACGTGCATGCGGCGCTGCACGCGCTCGAGGGACCGACGAAGCGTTGGCTGACGAAACCGGGTACGGGCCCCGCACGTTGACGGCGGTAGGCGATCGAGCGATACGGTGCCGCCGCGAGCGACATGGCGTACGGCGTTCGACCGGAACGCGGACGTGCGGTGGTACGGTGCGGCCGGATGACGACACAGGACGGGGGAAAGACCTTGGAGCCGACCACGTCAGCCCGGCCGCGCCTCGACGTGCGCCTGCCGACATGGCGTGCCTGCCAGCGGCACGGCTGCCGTTGTAATGAGTGCCGCGTGTGCGGCGAGATCACCTACTGCGACTCCTCGCCGATGCAGCACATGAGCCGTCACGCGCGCACCGAGAACCACGCCGTCGTCACATCGATGGAGCCTAGCGAGCGGTGGCGCTACTGCTACGTCGACGACGCCGTCGTCTGAGCGCGACGCGGGCCGTCTCGCAGTCGGAACACGGACGCGCGCCGTGAACGATCTGGAGCCCGCCGAGGCGCCGTCCGACCCGCGGGGCGTCGGCGCGCTCGCGCCGCTGCTGCCGGAGCCGGCGCGCGAGCGGCGGATCGGCGCGAGGGACAGGACGCGTCGGTGCGCCTGCTTCAGTACGGCGACTACACGTGCCCGAGCTGCCGGCGCGTGCGGGACATCGTCCGGCGCACCCGGGACCGCCTCGGCAAGGTCGACTACGTGTGGCCGCGGAGTTCGAGGGCGAAAGTCGACGGATTCAGGCCCTTACGGACCGGACGCGGGCCTTAGCGTGTGATTTTCCCCCTTTCCTACAGCTGCGCGTTTCAGCGCTTCGGCTCGAAGATAACGGCCGGCAGGCCGTCGAAGTGCGCGTCGCAGGTCAACAGCGACGCGCCGTTCCCGCGCGCGGTCGCGTAGACGATCGCATCCGCGGTCGCGAGGCCGTGCTCGCGATGCATCTCGGCGGCGAGCAGCGCCAGCCGGGTATCGAGGCCCTCGACGCGGCACTTCTGCGTGTACGCGATGATCTGGTCGGTACGCGGCTCGTCGAGCTCGCGCGCGCCCCACTTCGCGAGCTCGAGCTGCACGATCGTCGGCACGATGGTGTCGTCACGCAGTGGCCACCTGGCGTTCAATGCCCGGCCGGTCGCGCGATCGACGAGGTACTCGATCCATGCCGAGGTGTCGACGACCACCGGGTCGCCGCTCACGCGTCGCGGCCGAAGCGATCGCGAACGTCGTCGGTGCGGGCGCCCCTGGCGATGCCGCGCAGCTCGTCGAGCTCGGGTACGGGCATCAGGAGCATTCCCTTGCCCTTCGGAACGAACACGAACTCCTGTCCGGCCACCCAGCCCTGCTCCTCCCGAACCGCCTTCGGCACGGAGATCTGGAACTTCGCCGAGAGCTTCGCGGTATCGGCCATTCTTACTGCCACCTTATCGATAAGCGTATCGTAAGAGTACGGCGGCGTGGATCGATCCGCAACGTCCCGCCGCACCCTTCCGGCGCGAACCGGCGCATGGGGCGCACCGCACCCGAACCCACCGAGACCCGATTCATGTCGCAGGACACCTTCCGCGCCCGCATGCTCGCCGGCGACGCGCTCGCCGGCACCTTCCAGAAGACGCCGTCGCACGACGTCGTCGAGGTGCTGTCCATGTCGGGCCTCGACTTCGTGTGCCTGGACGCCGAGCACGCGCCGTTCGGTCGGGTGCAGCTCGACGCCTGCCTCGCCGTCGCGCGGGCGAAGGGCTTCCCCGCGCTCGTGCGCGCGCCGTCCGCGGAGCCGTCGGCGATCCTCCAGGCACTCGACGCGGGCGCGACCGGCGTCGTCGTGCCGCACGTGTTCTCGGCCGACAAGGCCGCGCGCGCGGCGAAGGCGGCGCGCTTCGGTCACGGCGGGCGCGGCTACGCGGGCAGCACGCGCTGGGCGGGCTTCGCCACGCGGCCGATGGGCGAGATCCTCGAGCAGAGCGTGTCCGAGACCGTGGTCATCGCGCAGATAGAGGAGCCCGAGGGCGTCGAGGCGTGCGAGGCCATCGCGGCCACGAGCGGCATCGACGGGCTGTTCGTCGGCCCCGCGGACCTCGCGGTGTGCCTCGGCACGACCGATCAGGGTTCGCCGCCCGTGCGCGAGGCCATGCGCACCGTCGGCGAGGCCTGCGCGCGCCACGGCAAGGCCTTCATGACGTTCGCGGCCTCCGCCGCGGCAGCGCCGGAGCTGCGCGCGCTCGGGGTCACCACGTTCTTCGTGGCGTCCGAGCACGCGTTCCTGCTGGCGGGCGCACGGGCGGTGGCCGAGGCCTTGCACGAGGGCGGGTGAGAGCGCCCTCGGCGGTTCAACGCTCGACGTAATGCCCCTCCACCAGCGGCGGGCGCGAGGCGTCGCGATACGGACGACGCTGCACGCGGCGCGCGTCGGTTCCGTCGGGCGCACCGTTCCCGGTTCGAGCGAAGGCACCCAGCAGCAGGCCCGCCGCGAAGGCCAGCGCCCCGCCGCCGCCGAAGATGCCCGCGCGGGCCCGATCGGCATCGACGATCAAACCCTTGTCGCGCGCCTCGCCGCTCCAGCTGCCGCGCGCGCCGACGTCCATGTCCGCAGGGCCCATCAGATTGTCCGCGCGCGGCGAGTCGTGCCCGGGATCGGTCTGCATGTCGCGGCCGTCCCGGCCGAGCTTGTGATCGAGCGCGCCGGGCGCGAGCATGTCGCCGAACACGAGCCCGAGCGTCGCGCCGCCGACGACGAGCTCGCGCGTGCCGTCCTGCACGGCCTGCCACACCGCGCGCGCGGCCACCTCCGGCTGGTACACCGGCGCGGCGGGGCGCGGGGGTGCGGCCGTCTTGTAGCGCGCCCAGTCGAACTGCGGCGTGTTGACCGCCGGCAACTGCACGAGCGACATCGTGATGTCCTCGAGTCCCGCCTCGATCAGCTCCGCGCGCACCGCGCCCGTGAAGCCGTTGATCGCGGCCTTGGCCGCGCAGTAGGCGCTCTGCAGCGGCACCGGTCGGTACGACAGCCCCGAGCCGATGTTCACGATGCGGCCGCGCCGCCGCGGGCGCATGCCCTCGAGCGCCGCGCGGGTCCCGTTCACCTGGCCCATGAACGTGGTGTCGATGACGGCGCGGAATTCGGCGTCGTCCATCTTCTCGAACGTCCCGACCACGGTCAGCATGGCGCAGTTGACCCACACGTCCGGCTCGCCGAGCTCGTCGACGACGCGTTGCCGGGCGCGCATCACCGCGTCGGCGTCGGAGACGTCGCACACGATCCCCAGGCCGCGCACGCCCTTCGCGCGCAGCGCCGCCTCGGTGGATCGCAGCCGGGCCTCGCCGCGCGCGAACACCGCGACGTCCATGCCCTTGTCGGCGAAGAGCTCGGCGGTGGCGCGGCCGATGCCCGCGGAACCGCCCGCGACGACGGCGACGGGGCGAGGGCGGGAGGGGACGGGGGCGCTTGCGGACATGGGGCGAGACGGGGTTGCGGGAGGGCGCGAGAGTCTCGCGTGGGGGCCGGCGCCCACCGATGCGCGGTGTAGCTTCTCGCGCCTGCCCGTGCCCTTGTTACATCATCCGCGGGCCAGGCAGATCTGCCTGGCCACGGCGACCTCGTCCCACAGGACGTACTCGCGCCGCAGGCCCCAGGGCCCGTACTCGGCGTGCGAGATGCCGAAGACGTGCACCTGCGCGTGCGTCGGTGCACCGAGGCTGCCCCAGCCGTCGTGCCTGCCCGTGAGCGACCAGCGGATCGCCGCGCGTGGACACGTCAGCGGATCCTCGCGCCCGACGCGGTGATGCACCTCGAAGCTCGCCGACGGCAGCGAGCTCCTGAGGCCCAGCCAGACGAGGTCCACGCCCGCGTGACCGAGCTCGTGCGTGCCGCCGGGGCCTTCGACGTGCACGCCGCGGTCGTAGTCGCGGCGCACCGCGGCGAAGTCCGCCGACATGAGACCGTTCAGCGTGGTTTCGTACGCGAGGCCCCATTCGTCGTCGTTGCCGCGCCCGCGATAGGGTCCCGCCACATCGTCGGCGGGCGTGAAGGGGCGCTGCGCCGCCGCCGGCCCGCCCTCGCGCTCGATCTGCTCGCGCGCGAACTCGACGGGCTCTCGGCCGAGCTGGCGCACGATGGCGCCGGTGTCGCGCAGCAGCCATTCGTCGTCGATGACCCCGGCGCGCGCCGCGCAGTCCGCGATCGCCCGGAAGCGGACCCGCTTGCCGGTCGGTGGACCGAACGGTCCGTCGCCGAGGTGGGTGGCGTTGCTGATCAGCCGGTGGGAGGAGTGGAAGTGACCCGTCTCGTCGACCGACCAGACGACGTCCTCGGCGAGGAGCTCCCGGTCCGGGAACTGGTGCAGGGTCGCGAGCGTGGCCGCGATCGTCGCCTCGTTGCCCGTCAGCAGGCCCGCGGGCGTGCGCACGGGCAGCTCGGGCGCGTAGCTCGCGCGCAGCGACGCGACGTCGCGGCCTTCCCAGATCCGCCTCGTGATGTCGAGGATGTAGTCCGGGAAGTCCTTCCAGCGGGCGTCGAAATCGGTCACGCGGTCGTTGCTGCGGCGGGTACGGGCGGCAGTCTACCGCCGCGACCCGAGGCCGCACCCGCGGCCGCCGACGAGCGCGCGTGTACGAAACGCCGCGCGTCTTGCGCAGCGCGCGGGCACGCCCCATCCTGCGCGCCAACGCCACGACACCCGCCGGGGCGACGCCTGCGGAGCTCGCTCGATGCGCATTTTCTCAGCCCGCTCCGGAGCGCCCCTTCGGACGCCACGCGGAGCGCGGGGGTGAACGCCTCCGCGAACGTCGCCGCCGTGGGGCAGGGGGTCGACGAGCGTTCGGAACCCGACGCCCGCGATCCCGAACGAGCGGCCACCGAAGCCTCGGCCGCCAGCGTCCTGCCCGTCGCGCCGCCCGTCGCCTCCGATACCGAACGCCTGGCGGAGCGGGTGCGGTTGCTGCGCACGATCCGCACCTGCCTCGTCGTGCTCGCGGTGCTGGCGGCGGCCGTCGGCGTGTACTTCGGCAAGGACATCGTCATGCCGGTGGCCCTCGGACTCCTGATCACGCTCACGCTGACTCCCCCCGTGCGGTGGCTGCGCCGACGCGGGCTGCCCGCCGGTCTCGCCGCCATCCTGGTCGTGCTGAGCGTGGGCGGCACCATCGGCGCGGGCGTCTACTTCCTGAGCGCGCCGGTGGACGAGCTGATCCAGACCGCGCCGCAGATCGGCGAGCGCATCAAGGCGCGCATGACCGAGGTGCAGTCATCGGTGGGCACCATCAGCGAGGTGTCCGACCAGGTGGACGAGATCGCCGCCGGACCCGACGAGGGGGGCGAGGCGCAGGTCGTGGTGCTCAAGCAGCCCGGACTCGTGTCGTCGGCCACCTCGTCGCTCGCGAGCGGGCTGACGTCGCTCGCGGTGGCGCTGGTGTTCGCCCTGTTCATGCTCTCGTCCGGGGATCTCTTCTACGAGAAGCTGGTGTCGATCATGCCCGCGCTCAGCGAGAAGAAGAAGGCGCTCAGGATCGTGCACGACGTCGAGGGCAACGTGTCGCGCTACCTGTTCACCATCACGCTGATCAACGCGGCGCTCGGCGTCGTGATCGGCGCGTCGCTCTATCTCTACGGCATGCCCGGCGCCGCGCTGTGGGGCGTCATCGCCGCGGTGATGAACTTCCTGCCGTTCGTCGGCGCGCTCGTCGGTGCGGGGTTGCTCGCCGCGATCTCGCTCGGGCACTACGACGCGCTGTGGCCCGCGCTCCTGCCGCCGCTGATCTACCTCGGCTGGACCACGCTGGAGGGCAACGTGCTCACCCCGCTGATCGTCGGGCGCAGGCTGGAGCTCAACGTCGTCGCGGTGTTCCTGGCCGTCGCCGTCTGGGGCTGGTTCTGGGGCATCGCCGGCGCGCTCATGGCCGTGCCGCTGCTGGTCATGTTCAAGGTCCTCTGCGACCACGTGGAGGGCCTGCACGCGTGGGGCGAGTTCCTGTCCGGACGGCACGTGCCGGTACCCGCGCCCGCCGCGGATCCGGGCGCCTGAAGGGGCGCCCGAACCCGTACCCGCCGCGTTCGCGCGTCAGTCGGTTCCGAGCGCGCGGGCGTGGTGGCGCACGTGATCGCCGATGAAGCTCGCGACGAACCAGTACGAGTGGTCGTAGCCGGGCTGCAGGCGGTACTCCAGGCTCTGCCCGGCGCGCTGGCACGCATCGATGAAGAGCTGCGGGCGCAGCTGCTCGTCCAGGAACGGGTCCGCGTCGCCGGTGTCGATCAGCACGTGCGCGTCGCTCTGCGCCTTCGACACCAGCGCGCTCGCGTCGTGCGCGGCCCACGCGTCCCGGTCCTCGCCGAGGTAGGTCCCGAACGCCTTGTGCCCCCACGGCACCATCGACGGCGTCGCGATGGGCGAGAAGGCCGACACCGAGCGGTACAGCTCCGGATGCTTCAGGTGCAGCGTCAGCGCGCCGTGCCCGCCCATCGAGTGCCCCGTGATGCCCTGGCGGGCGGCATCGACCGGGAACGCGGACGCGACGAGCGCCTGCAGCTCCTCGGTGACGTAGCGGTCCATCCTGTAGTGCGCGGCCCAGGGAGCCTCGGTGGCGGTGAGGTAGAAGCCCGCGCCCTGACCGAGGTCGTAGGCTTCATCGTCCGCCACGTCCTCGCCGCGCGGGCTCGTGTCCGGGGCGACGACGATCATGCCGTGCTCGGCGGCCCAGCGCTGCACGCCGGACTTCTCCATCACGTTGGCCCAAGTGCAGGTCAGTCCCGACAGGTACCACAGGCACGGGCACGGCCCGTCCTTCGCCTGCGGCGGCAGGTACACCCCGACGCGCATGGTGCCGCCGACGGTGTCGCTCTCGTGATCGAGCACGAGCATGCGCCCGCCGAAGCTCGCCCAGTCGTCGACGGTCTCGTACGCGGAGGAGGACACGGCGCTCAGAACTCCACGACGGAGCGGATGCTCTCGCCCGAGTGCATCAGGTCGAACGCCTTGTTGATGTCCTCGAGCGGCATCTTGTGGGTGATCAGGCTGTCGATGTCGATGCGTCCGTCCATGTACATGTCCACGATGCGCGGCACGTCGGTGCGCCCGCGCGCGCCGCCGAAGGCCGAGCCGCGCCACACCCGCCCGGTGACGAGCTGGAAGGGGCGGGTACTGATCTCCTGGCCGGCGCCGGCGACGCCGATGATCACGCTCTCGCCCCAGCCCTTGTGCGCGCACTCGAGCGCGGCGCGCATGACGTTGACGTTGCCGATGCACTCGAACGAGTAGTCGGCGCCGCCGCCGGTGAGCTCGACCAGATGTCCGACGAGCCCGTCGTGACCGTCGTGGTCCTTCGGGTTCACGAAGTGCGTCATGCCGAACTTCTCGCCGATGGCACGCTTGTCGGGGTTCATGTCCACGCCCACGATCTGGCGAGCGCCGATCATCTTCAGCCCCTGTATGACGTTCAGCCCGATGCCGCCGAGCCCGAACACGACGGCGGTGCTGTCGGGCTCGACCTTCGCGGTGAACATGACCGCGCCCACACCCGTGGTGACGCCGCAGCCGATGTAGCAGATCTTGTCGAACGGGGCGTCCTTCCTGACCTTGGCGAGCGAGATCTCGGGCAGCACGGTGTAGTTGCTGAACGTCGAGCAGCCCATGTAGTGCAGGATCGGCTTGCCCTGGTAGGAGAAGCGCGAGGTGCCGTCGGGCATGACGCCCTTGCCCTGCGTGGCGCGCACGCGCTGGCACAGGTTGGTCTTCGGGTTCAGGCAGTACTCGCAGGTCCGGCACTCGGCGGTGTAGAGCGGGATGACGTGGTCGCCGACCTCCAGGGAGGTGACGCCCGGGCCGACCTCCTGCACGATGCCGGCGCCCTCGTGGCCGAGGATGGCGGGGAAGGCGCCCTCGGGGTCGTCGCCGGAGCGGGTGAACTCGTCGGTGTGGCAGACGCCGGTGGCCTTGATCTCGACGAGCACCTCGCCGGCCTTCGGTCCGTCGAGATCGACCTCGACGATCTCGAGGGGCTTGCCGGCCTCGAAGGCCACGGCGGCGCGTGATTTCATGCGGGTGCGTCCGGTTCTGAAGGGGCGAGGGCCGCGCATGATGGCAAAGGCGCGGACCGGTTGCAAAGGCGGACGCGGCGGCCGCCCGTTCGGTGCCGCTCTTGCATTGATTCGCGGCCCGTGCGAAGCCAAGTCCGTGACGCCGCCGAGCCGCGTCCTGCACGGTCGCGTGACCGGCCGCGGGCGCCGCGGAGGATGGCGGGCCACGGCGCGCCCGACGATCGGCACTCGCGCGGGGATCTTCGTCGGTCGATCGGTTATACCATCACCGTTCGAACTGACCGGGCGAATCCCGGACGGCCGCCTCCCCACTTCGTTCGTTATACCATCACAAGCCTTCCAATCCGTTGTCGAACCCAGTCACCAAGAACCGAGGGAGTGTTCGGAACCGGCCGAGATCTCCCCAAGCACGATCGTTGACGCCCCGAACCGTCAACGGGATCCCGAGCGTGACCCGGCCGGCGCTCCTTTCGTCTTGAGTTACCCGACGGGATTCACACGACAGTACGCAGGTTGCGCTTCGTGACTGCAATCAGCCGTGGTCCGGACGCTAGCAACCGGAACCGAGGCGGTGAAGGGCGTTTCCGAGATGGACCGCCGATACCGCGCAGAGTCATCGAGGCGATCATCGTGAGCGACCAGGATCCACCCCTGAACGACCTTCCGGAGCGCGGAGCCGGTCGACGGAGCTACGACCGGCTCCGGCTTCCGGAGCTCCGGCGCGAGCTCGGCGTGACCCAGGAGCAGATGGCGGAACGGTTGAACACCCGTCAGGACAGCGTGTCCCGCACCGAGCGCCGTGCCGACATGAAGCTCTCGACCCTGCGCTCGTACGTGGAGGCGATAGGCGGCCGGCTCGCGCTCTTCGCGCTGTTCCAGGACCGTCGCCCCGTCGAGATCGTGGCCCCCGACGAGCTCGATCGTCGGCGTTGACGGACCCGCGTGCCGTGCGTGCAAGTTCGACGCGTCCCGCCAAACGGCGATCAACCGTCGGACGCGACCGGCCGCTATCCGGTCTCAACGGCACACATCACGGGGGCAGGGCAATGAGCGACAAACAGCGGCTGGTGACGCGCAGCGACTTCGACGGACTCGTCTGCGCGGTGCTGCTCAAGCATCTCGATCTCGTCGACGAGATCGCCTTCGTGCACCCGAAGGACATGCAGGACGGGAAGATCGAGATCGGGCCGCGCGACATCACCACGAACCTGCCCTACGTGGCGGGCGCCGGCATGGTGTTCGACCATCACGCCTCCGAGGTCGTCCGGAACGCCGGAGGCGCGGCGAACTACGTGCTCGACCCCTCGGCCCCGTCCGCCGCTCGCGTGGTCTGGCGTCACTACGGCGGCGAGGCGGCGTTCCCCCGAGCGTGGGACGACATGATGGCCGCCGTCGACAAGGCGGACGCCGCGCAGTTCTCGCGCGACGAAGTGCTGCACCCCGAAGGCTGGGAGCTTCTGAATCTGCTGATGGACTCGCGTACCGGACTCGGACGGTTCCGCGAGTTCCGCATCTCGAACTACGCGCTCATGATGGAGCTCATCGATGCCTGCCGCGAGCACAGCATCGACGAGATCCTCGCGTTGCCGGACGTGGCCGAGCGCATCGAGCTGCACGCCGCGCACGCCGACGACTTCAAGGCCCAGTTGGAGCGCTGCGCGTCGGTGCACGAGAACGTCGTCGTGCTGGATCTCACCGACGAGGAAGTCATTCACCCCGGCAGCCGCTTCATGATCTACGCCCTGTTCCCGCAATGCGACATCTCGATTCATCGCATGTGGGGGTTCAGGCGGCAGAACACGGTGTTCGCCACCGGCAAGTCGATCTTCGATCGCGGCTGCGCCACGCACGTCGGCGAGCTCATGCTCGAGTACGGCGGCGGCGGTCACGCGGCCGCGGGCACCTGCCAGGTCGACAACGATCGGGCCGAGGACGTGCTCGCGGAGCTGGTCGAGCGCATCACGACCGACGCCCGGGCGAAGTACGTGCACAAGGCTGCCTGAGCCCGCGCGGTCCAGGCCAAGGCATGCCGAGGCATGCCGGGGCATGCGCGCGGCGACGCGCGGACCCGGCTCACCGGGTCCGCCAACCCGCCAGCGCCAGCGCGCTCCAGCCCAGGATCAACAGCACGCCGCCGATCGGGGTGACGGCGCCCAGCCAGGTGAGACCCGTGAACGCCATGAGATAGAGGGTGCCGCTGAACACCAGCGTGCCGGCCAGCAACGCCGGAGCGGCGAACGAGAGCGCGCGGGCGGGTTCGCGCACGAGTCCCAACACCCCGCACAGCACGAGGGCGAGCGCGTGCAGCCCCTGGTAGTCCACCGCCGTCGCGTACCACCCTTGCGCTCGCGCCGGCAGCGTGCCCTGCAACGCGTGAGCGCCGAACGCTCCGAAGGCCACGGTCGAGGCTCCGAGCAGCGCTCCGGCGACCAGGGCGGCACGCGGCTTCACCGGCGCATCCGGCGTCGCCTATGCAGCGGAGCGCGCGTCGCGGGTGAGCTCAGGCCGCGGCCCGACGCTCGCTCAGCGCTTCGACGAGCAGCTCGCCGACCTTCGACGACGACGCGGGGTTCTGTCCGGTCACGAGCCTGCCGTCGCGCAGCGCGTGCACCGAGAAATCGTCCGCCGCGACGAACTCCGCGCCGAGCTCGCGCAAGCGCGTCTCGAGCAGGAACGGCACGACGTCCTCGAGCCCGACCGCGCGTTCCTCGCTGTCGGTGAAGCCCGTCATGCGGCGTCCCTTCACGAGCGGCTCGCCGTTGCCGAGCGTGGCCGCCGTCAGACCGGCCGGCCCGTGGCACACCGCGCCGACGATGGCGCCGCCGTCGAAGGCGTCCGCGACGAGCTTGCCCACCGCCGGGGTCGTCGGCAGGTCCCACATGGTGCCGTGGCCGCCCGGCAGGAACACCACCGAGTAGGCATCCGGCTTGATCGTCTCCACGGTGGCACTGTTCTTCAGCGCCTTCATGGCGGCATCGTCCGCCAGGAAGCGGCGTACCGGGTCGGTGACCGCATCGCCTTCGGCAGACCCCGGGTCGGCCGGAGGCTCGCCGCCGGCGACGCTCGCGATATCGACCGACAGGCCGGCATCGATCAGGGCGTAGTAGGGCGCGGCCAGCTCCTCCCAGTAGAAGCCCGTCGGCTTGTCCGTGTCGCCGAGGGCGGCGTGCGAGGTGAGCAGGATGAGTGCGCGGTCGGCCATGGGAGTACTCCGTCGTAGCGTGGCCCCGATAGGTGGCGACGGCGCTTCGAAGCTCAACGCCCGGCGTGCGAGCCGCGCAAAGGTTGCGCGTGCGGTTGCGCATTCGGACCGAAGGACGAACCGGGGACCGGATCGCGCGCCGTCGGCGCTTCGACGCCGGGTGGAACGGCGTGGCATCATCGACGCGAATCTACCGTCGCGCCCGCCGAGCCGCCGTGCCCCTTCAGATGAATCGCGAGGTCTTCGTGACCTGCGCCGTCACGGGCTCCGGCTCGACGCAGGACCGCAGCGCCCACGTGCCGCGCTCCCCGCAGGCGATCGCCGAGTCCGCCATCGCCGCCGCGCGGGCGGGCGCCGCGATCGTGCACTGCCACGTGCGCGATCCGGACACCGGCGTGCCGTCACGCGACCCGGCGCTGTACCGCGAGCTCACGGACCGCATCCGCGACGCCGACGTCGACGTCGTGCTGAACCTGACCGCCGGCATGGGCGGGGATCTCGTGACCGGGCCGCCGGAGCGGCCCCTGCCGCTCGCGTCCGGCACCGACATGATCTCGGCCGAGGAGCGCCTGCGCCACGTCGCCGAATGCCTGCCCGAGATCTGCACGCTCGACTGCGGCACGATGAACTTCGCCGAGGCCGACTACGTCATGACCAACACCCCGGGCATGCTGCGGGCGATGGGCCGCACGATCACCGAGCTCGGCGTGCGGCCCGAGATCGAGGCCTTCGACACCGGGCACCTGTGGCTCGCGAAGGCGCTCGTCGAGGAGGGCGTGCTCGAGTCGCCGGCGCTCGTGCAGCTGTGCATGGGCGTGCCTTGGGGCGCGCCCGACGACCTGCACACCTTCCTCGCGATGGTCAACGCGGTGCCGGCGGGCTGGACCTGGTCGGCGTTCTCGATCGGCAGGAACGAGCTGCCGTACGTCGCCGCCGCCACGCTTGCCGGCGGCCACGTGCGCGTCGGGCTGGAGGACAACCTGTGGCTCGCGAAGGGCGAGCTCGCGACGAACGAGGCGCTCGTCGAGCGCGCGGTCACGATCATCGAGTCGATGGGCGCGCGCGTGATCGGACCCGATGCGGTGCGCGAGCGGCTCGGGCTGACGAAGCGCGCGCCGGCATGAAGGGCTCGCCGTCGCGCGCGAGCGCGATGCGCCACGGGACCGACCGCCGGGGGACGCCGTGATGGACTTCGGGCCGAGCGAGGAGCAGGCGATGATCGTCGCGACCGTGCGACGCTTCGTCGAGCAGGAGATCTACCCGCACGAGGCCGCCGTCGAGCGCGCCGGCGCCGTGCCGCCGGAGCTCGCGCGAGCGATCCGCGACAAGACGCTCGAGCTCGGCTTCTACGCGTGCAACTTCCCCGAGGAAGTGGGCGGTGCGGGCCTGTCCCACGTCGACTTCGCGCTCGTGGAGCGCGAGCTCGGCCGCGGCTCGATGGCGCTGACCCACTTCTTCGGCCGCCCGCAGAACATCCTGATGGCGTGCGTGGGCGAGCAGCGCGAGCGCTACCTGTTGCCGGCCGTGCGCGGCGAGCGGATGGATGCGCTGGCGATGACCGAACCGGACGCGGGCTCGGACGTGCGCTCGATGCGCTGCACCGCGAGGCGCGTCGGCGGCGACTGGGTGATCGACGGCACCAAGCACTTCATCTCGGGCGCCGACCACGCCGACTTCGTCATCGTCTTCGTCGCCACCGGCGAGGACGACACCGCTCACGGCCCCAAGAAGCGCATCACCTGCTTCCTGGTGGACCGCGGCACGCCGGGCTTCACGATCCGCCCGGGGTATCGCTCGGTGAGCCACCACGGCTACGCCAACATGGTCCTCGAGTTCGACGGCTGCCGGCTGCCGGACGCGCAGGTGCTGGGCGAGGTCGACGGCGGGTTCGCGGTGATGAACGAGTGGCTCTACGCCACGCGCATCACGGTGGCCGCGATGGCGGTGGGACGCGCGCGGCGCTGCTTCGACATGGCGCTGACCCACGCCGCCGAGCGGCGCCAGTTCGGGCAGCCCATCGGCAGGTTCCAGGGCGTGAGCTTCCAGATCGCGGACATGGTGACCGAGATCGACGCCGCCGACTGGCTCACCCTGGCGTGCGCCTGGCGGCTGGATCAGGGGTTGCCCGCCAACCGCGAGATCGCGTCCGCCAAGCTGTACGCCTCGGAGATGCTCGCGCGCGTCACCGACGCCACGCTGCAGATCTTCGGCGGCATGGGCCTGATGGACGATCTGCCGATCGAGCGGTTCTGGCGCGACGCCCGGGTGGAGCGGATCTGGGACGGTACCTCCGAGATCCAGCGCCACATCATCGGGCGCGCGCTGCTGCGGCCGCTGGGGGCGTGACGATGCGCGCGTGCCCGCACCCGATCGACCGGGGGATCGCGTGAAGGTCGCGATCCTCGGCGGCGGGGTGATCGGCGGCGGCTGGGCCGCCCGCTTCGCGCTCAACGGCCACGACGTCGCGCTGTACGACCCCGACCCCGAGGCGCCGCGCAAGCTCGAGGCGGTCATGGCGGGTGCCCGCCGCGCGTTGCCGATGCTCTACGACCACGCGCTGCCGCCGGAGGGCGCGACGCGCTTCCGCGACAGCGTCGCCGCTACCTGCGAGGGCGCCGACTGGGTGCAGGAATGCGCGCCGGAGCGACTGGAGCTCAAGCACCGCCTGCTGGCCGAGGCGCAGGACGCCTGCGACGCACCGATCGGTTCGTCGACCTCCGGCTTCACGCCGTCGCGGCTCGCCGAAGGTGCCGTTGCCCCGGAGCGCATCGTCGTGGCGCACCCGTTCAACCCGGTCTACCTGCTGCCCCTCGTCGAGCTGGTGGGTGGCCCGCGCACCGAGCCCGAGGTGCTGGATCGTGCCGAAACGATGCTGACGTCCCTGGGCATGCGCCCGTTGCGCGTGCGTGCCGAGATCGACGCGCACATCGCCGACCGCTTCCTCGAGGCCGTCTGGCGCGAGGCGCTCTGGCTGGTGAAGGACGGCATCGCCACCACGCACGAGATCGACGAGGCGATCCGCATGGGCTTCGGCCTGCGGTGGGCGCAGATGGGACTGTTCGAGACCTACCGCATCGCCGGCGGCGAGGCCGGGATGAAGCACTTCCTGGCGCAGTTCGGCCCGGCCCTGAAATGGCCCTGGACCCGGCTCACGGACGTACCCGAGCTCGACGACGCGCTGTCGACCACCATCGCCGAGCAGTCCGACGCGCAGTCCGGGCATCTGGGGATCCGCGAGCTGGAGCGGCTGCGCGACGACAACCTCGTCGGCATCCTGCGCGCGCTGCGCGGTCGCGACGCCGCCGCGGGTGCCGTGCTCAACGCCCACGATCGCAGCCTGCGGCCCGCGTACCGGGCGGTCAGCCCGATGCGCACCCAGGACCGCACCGTCCCGGTGGACTGGACCGACTACAACGGGCACATGAACGAGAGCCGCTACGGACAGGTCTTCAGCGATGCCGCCGACGCGGTGCTGATCGCCATCGGTACCGGGCCCGACTACGCCGAGGCGCGCGGGCTGAGCTGGTTCACCGTCTCGAGCGCCATCACCTACGAGCACGAGACCCTGGCCGGCGAGCGCATCGGCGTGACGACGACCGTGCTGGCGGCGGAAGGCAAGAAGCTTCGGCTGTCGCACGCGATGACCGGCGCCGACGGCACGTCGCTCGCCAGCTGCGAACAACTGCTGCTGCACGTCGACCTCGCGAAGCGCAAGTCCTGCCCCCCGCCGGACGACGTCGCGGCCCGGCTGGCGGAGCTCGCTCCGCAGGAGGCGACGCGATGAGCCGCGGCCGCGGGCCGACGCGCCTGCCCGCCGGCTGACGCGCGACGCCGGAGGAGTCGAGGGTGGAACCCGGTGCACTCGAGCGGCTGCTGCGTCCGCGCAGCATCGCGGTCGTCGGCGGCGGACCCTGGTGCCGCGCGGTCGTCGAGCGCTGCCGCGCGGACGGCTTCGCGGGTGAGATCCACGCGGTGCATCCCGAGCGCCCGGAGGTCGCCGGCGTGCCGGCGGTGGCCAGCGTCGCGGCGCTGGCCGTCGCGCCCGACGCGGTCTTCGTCGGCGTCAACCGCGACGCAGCCCTCGACGTCGTGCGCGCGCTCGCCGCGCGCGGCGCCGGCGGCGCGGTGTGCTTCGCGAACGGCTTCGCCGAGACCGGCGAGGCGGGAGGGCTCGGGCGTCAGGCGGCGCTCGTCGAGGCGGCCGGCCCGATGGCGCTGCTCGGGCCGAACTGCTACGGCTTCCTGAACCGGCTCGACGGCGCGTCGCTGTGGCCGGACCAGCACGGCGCGGCCCGCGTCGGGTCGGGGGTCGCGATCGTCACGCAGTCCTCGAACGTGGCGCTGAACCTGACGATGCAGCGCCGGGGCCTGCGCATCGCGTACCTCGTGGCGAGCGGCAACCAGGCGTGCCTGGGCTTCGCGGCCCTCGGCGAGGCGCTGCTCGAGGACCCGCGCGTCACCGCGCTCGGGCTGCACGTCGAGGGTTTCGGCGACGTGCGCGCGCTCGAGCGGCTCGCCGCGCGGGCCGGCGAGCTCGGCAAGCCGGTGGTCGCCCTCAAGGCCGGACGCTCGGACGCGGCGCGCACGGCGACGCTGTCCCACACCGCCTCGCTCGCGGGGTCCGAGGCCGGCGCCGATGCGCTGATGGCGCGCCTGGGCATCGGCCGGGCGGACTCGCTCGAGGCCTTTCTCGGGGCGCTGCAGCTGCTGCACGTTCACCCGGGGCTCGCGCGCGCGCGCCGCCCGCTGCGCATCAGCTCGGCGAGCTGCTCGGGCGGCGAGGCGGCGCTGGTCGCCGACGCCGCCGCGCGCGCGGGGTCGGGGTTGACGTTCGCGCCGCTCGACGATGCGCGACGCGCGGCATTGCGCGATGCGCTCGGGGCCCGGATCACTCTGGCGAACCCGCTCGACTACGACACGCACGTGTGGCGCGACGGCGACGCGCTGGAGTGCGTGTACGCGGCGATGGCGGGCCCGGACGTGGATCTGGCGCTGCTGGTGCTCGACGTGCCACGGGGCGATCGCTGCGACGCTGCCGAGTGGGACGTGCCGCTCGCGGCGCTGCGCCGGGCCGCGTCGCGCTCGAGCGGACGTCATGCGCTGCTCGCGACGCTGCCGGAGAGCCTGCCCGAGGCGTTGGCGAACGAGCTCGTCGAGGCAGGCATCGCGCCGCTCGCCGGCATCGATGCAGCGCTCGCGGCCGCGCTCGTCGCGAGCGGCTCGGGCACGGGTTGCGCGAGAGCGGGCGGCGAAGGCACGACTCGCGGGATGGACGACTCCGCGCCGCCGGCGCCGGTCCTGCTCGCCGCGGCGCTGAACGCGGCTCGCACCGTCGACGAGGCGCGAACCAAGCGGCTGCTCGCCGCGGCGGGCGTGCCGGTACCGCGCGGCCTGATCGCGACCGATCCGGATCGCGCGGCGGAGGCGGCCGCACGTCTAGGGTTCCCGGTGGTCGTCAAGGGGCTCGGGATCGCGCACAAGTCCGACGCGGGCGTCGTCGTGCTCGGGCTGCGCGACGCGTCGGCCGTTCGCGACGCCGCGGCGCGCGTGCTGCGCGCGCTGCCGGCTGACGCACGCTCCGACGCGCCGGCGCTGCTGGTCGAGTCGATGGTCGAGGCGCGCGGCGTGGAGCTGCTCGTGGGCGTCGTGCGCGACCCCGCGCACGGCTTCGTGCTGACCCTGGGCGCCGGCGGCACGCTCACCGAGCTGCTCGCCGACCGCGCCTGCCTGCTGCTGCCCGCGACGCGCGCATCGATCGACACGGCACTGTCGACGCTCAGGATCGGGCGCGCGCTCGATGGGGTGCGCGGCAACGCGGCGGTGGATCGTGCCGCACTTCTGGACGCGGTGCTTGCCGTGCAGGATTTCGTCGTCGCGCACGCGCCGGACGTCGTCGAGCTCGAGATCAACCCGCTGCTCGCGGCGAGCGACGGCTGCACGGCGCTCGACGCGCTGCTGGTCGCTTCGGACGCGCTTGGCGGTTAGGCTCGGGCTCCCTCCTTACCAGCCCAGGGCCGTCCATGTCCGAGCCGATCCGTACCCGCCGCGACGGCGCTGTCCTCGAGGTCGTGCTCGACCGGCCCAAGGCCAACGCGATCGATCTCGCGACGAGCCGGATCATGGGCGAGACCTTCGCGGCGTTCCGGGACGATCCGGAGCTACGCGTCGCGCTGCTGCGGGCCGAGGGCGAGAAGTTCTTCTCGGCCGGCTGGGACCTGAAGGCGGCCGCCGACGGCGACGCGGTCGATGCCGACTACGGCGTCGGCGGCTTCGGCGGGCTGCAGGAGCTGCGCGACCTGAACAAGCCGGTCATCGTCGCGGTCAACGGCATCTGCTGCGGCGGCGGGTTCGAGCTTGCGCTGTCCTGCGACATCGTGCTCGCCTCCGAGACCGCGACCTTCGCGCTGCCCGAGATCCGCTCCGGCACCGTCGCCGACGCCGCCTCGATCAAGCTGCCCAAACGCATCCCGTACCACGTCGCGATGGAGATGCTCCTGACCGGGCGCTGGTTGGACGCGGCCGAAGGGCACCGCTGGGGCTTCGTGAACCGCTTGCACGCCGCGGACGAGCTTCTCGAGGCTGCTCGCACGCTCGCGCGCGAACTCGCCGATGGCCCTCCGCTCGTTTACGCCGCCATCAAGGAGATCGTGCGCGAGGCGGAAGGCACGCGCTTCCAGGACACCATGAACCGCGTGACGCGCCGCCAATTGCGCACCGTCGATGTCCTGTACGGCTCCGAGGACGCGGCCGAAGGGGCGAGGGCGTTCGCCGAGAAGCGCGATCCGGTGTGGCGCGGACGCTGAGCGACGGACCATCGGTCAGTCGTCCGACACCGCTTGCGCGGTGTAGCGGAGCCTCACTTCCCGGAGCGCGGCACGGGAAGCTCCGACTTTGTGCCCCAGGAACGTATCCACTCGTGCACGCGGTCACCCTCGACCAGCCGCCCCGCATCGACGTCCACGAGCCCTTCCAGCGTCTCCAGGCGTCGGCGCTCCCGGACGGCCTCGCGCTCGAGAAACTCGGATAGTGCCTCGTTGATCACCCAGTTCTTGGAGCGCCGCAGCCGTTCGGCCACGCGTTCGAGCTCCTCGTTCACTTCGTCTTTCAGTCGAACACTTGTCACCGCCATGGCAAGAACGCCTTCTTCGAACGAGGATGCAGTGCAGTACGTACGACGACAACCCGATGGGCATCCTCGAGCGAATCGATGCGCGCCCCGAAGCGCGTCGGCAGGCGTGCCTCGATGGAGCGGCCGAACGCGACATCGCGCTCGACGGCCACGACGCGTGCGCTGCCCGTCGCCTCGGGCAGCAGCGGTGCGCCGCCGGGCTGGAACGGGCGGAACGTGCGGGCGTCCGTCGCGGGCAGGCGCATGTCCTCGCGCATCGCGCGCACGGCGCGGCGCAGCGCTTCGGCCTGCTCGGACGTGACGCCGTCGCCGATCGCGCGCCGCACGATGTCCTCGTCGGTGGAGCCGATGCGGGCGAGGTCGAAGAAGTCGACGCCGTGGCAGCCGGCGCAGGAGCCCTTCGGGTGGCGCGACAGGTCGCCGTTGCGCCACAGTTGCATCGCGACCTGTTGATCGCGACCTGTCGCGACGGGTACGACATCGGCGGACTTCCGAAGGGGGCGCCTTCCCGGTCGGGTGGCACCTGCGCCTGGGTATCGGCCGTGCGAGGGGTCGTTTTCAGCGGGGACGCTCGTCGACTCGGCGCGCGTCGCGGCTGCTCGGCTCCACCCGCGCACGCTCGGGACGCCCAAGCGGTTCCTCGCCGCGGGTCAGCCAATCGGCTTCGAGGCGACCAGCGTGTACATCATCGGCACCATGGCCCGCTGCTCGGCCGGCAGCTTGTACTGCCCGTCCTCGAGCACCATGTGCGGGAACATCCTCCATTCGAGGCCGTCGTGCTCGACGAGCGTGCGAAGCACGAGCCCGCGTGCCAGCAGCGCCGTGACCACCTCGCCGAGGCCGTGATTCCATTCGTAGGTGCGGCTGTTCGCGATCGAGCTCCCGTCCGCGGCGTCCGGATCGGTGTACGTGTTCGTCTCGTCGAGGACCATCGGCTCGGGCGTCTCGAAGTAGGGGTAGCCGAGGCTCAACGTACCGTCCGTGGAGTCGGCGAGCGACATCATCGCCGGGTGGCCCTCCCGGAGGAACAACCGGCCGCCGGGAGCGAGCAGGTCGTCGACCACGCCCGACCAGGCATCGATGCTCGGCAACCAGTTCAGCGCGCCGACGCCTGTGTAGACCAGATCGTAGGTACGTTCGAGCAGGGTCGGTGCGGCGTGCACGTCACCGATCTCGAAGCGTCCGTCGGTCCCGGTGTCGGCGAACAGCCGCCGCGCGATCTCGATCGACTCCTCGGACTGGTCCAGGCCGGTGACGTTGGCCCCCAGTCGGGCGAGCGAGAGCGTGTCGGTACCGATGTGGCATTGCAGGTGGACGGCGTCGAGGCCCGCGATGTCGCCGAGACGCGGGCGATCGAAGCGCACCACGCCGCTGATCCGGGTCGGCTCCGCCCGGTAGGCGTCGAGCGCGTACATCGGCGATCCGGCGTGTATCGACGCACGCTCGTTCCAGTTGCGGCGGTTGGCCTGCCGGTACCGTTCTTCCATCGGACCCGCTCCGCGAAGGGGTGGCCTTGCCGATGGATGATGCCACGCCGGGCCGATCGGACGCACGACCCGAGTGACGGGGTCCGGCGAGCCACGATGGGAAGCAGGGGCAGTTCCGCGGCGTGTTCCCGTACGCGCAGCACGTCCAGCTGTCGTTCTCGCGCGGGGACCTGCTCGACGACCCGGCCGGCATGCCGGCGAGGGGAGGCAGGTACCGCCGTCACCCGAGCTTCGCCGTCACCCGAGCTTCGCCGACGCCTCGCACGTGCCGGAGGCCGAGGTCCGCGCGTTCATGCGCCGGGCGAGCGAGACGGCGAGAGCCGACGCGTCAGAAGTCGGTCGGCGCACCTCCTTGCGCCGTGCGCCGCGCCACGAAGTCGTCGAGCTCGTCGCGCACGGCCGCGTCCAGCGGCGGCGCCTCGTACTCGGCGAGCCTGCGCTTCCACAGCCGGTTGGCGTGCTCCACCGTCGTCGGCGCACCGGCCTCGTGCCAGCTCTCGTAGTTCCGCCAGTCCGAGAGCGTCGGGGCGTGGAAGGCGTCGCGGTAGCGCGCCCGGGTGTGCGCGGTGCCGAAGAAGTGCCCGCCGGGGCCGACGTCGGCGATGGCATCGAGCGCCAGCGCGTCCTCGGAGACGTCCAGCGGTTCGAGGAACTCGACGACCATCTGCAGCAGCTCGATGTCGAGCATCGTCTTCTCGTAGCCGCAGCACAGCCCGCCTTCCAGCCAGCCGGCGCCGTGCTTCAGGATGTTCACCCCGCCGTCCACGGCCCCCCACAGCGAGAACACGCTCTCGTAGGCGGCCTGCGCATCGACGGTGTTGGCGGCGCACACGTTGCTGGTGCGGTACGGCATGCGGTAGCGCCGCGCGAGCTGGCCGCCGACGAGCTGCGCCTTCATGTACTCGGGCGTGCCGAACGCGGGGGAGCCGGACTTCATGTCGACGTTCGACGTGAAGCCGCCGTACACGACCGGCGCCCCCGGGCGCACCACCTGCGAGAACGCGATGGCAGCGAGCGCCTCGGCGTTCTGCAGCACCAGGGCTCCGGCGATCGTGACCGGCGCCATGGCCCCGGCGAGGGTGAACGGGGTGACGACCACCGGCTGGCCCATCGCGCTCATCTCGAGGATGCCCTGCATCATCGGGATGTCGAGCTGCAGCGGCGAGTTGGTGTTGATCACCGTCCACACCGAGGGCCGTTCTCGCAGCTCGTCGATGCTCAGGCCATGCGCGATGCGCGTCATCTCGATGCCATCCGTGTTGCGCTCCGCGCCGAGCGAGTAGATGCAATACGCCTTGTCGGTCAGCCCGATCATGTCGCGCACGCATTCGAGGTGGCGCACCGAGGCGTGCACGTCGACCGGCTCGCAGGGGTAGCCGCCGAGCATGTGCAGCACGTCGTGCATCTGGGCGAGCTTGAGGAAGTTGCGGTAGTCGGCCCGGTTGCCGGTACGCCGGCCGCGGTCCGCGCACGACGCGTTCGGGGCGCTGGCCATCATGCAGAAGCTCATCAGGTCCCCGCCGATCACCAGGTCGTGCGCGGGGTTCCTGGCGTGCAGCTTGAACGTCTCGGGCACGCCGCCGATCAGCGACTCGATCAAGGCCGGGTCGAAGCGCACGCGCGCGGCCTCGGCACCGGGCGTCGCGCCGGCCTCGAACAGCAGCCGTCGCGCCTCGTCGTGCAGCACCGCGATGCCGGTGGTCTCGAGCACGCGCAGCGAGGCGCGGTGGATCGCCTCGAGCTCGTCCGCGGAGACCGCCTCGACGGGCGGGCGGCGCCTGCGCGGCTGCGCGAAGGGCCTCGCGGACGGGACGTGGGCGGCGCGCGCGCCGCGGCGCCGACGCCTCGGCGGGACGCTGTCGGCGAGCTCCGCTGGGCTCATGAGCAGGTCTCCCGTACGGCGCGGACGGCGCCGTTCCGGACCGAGAATCGCACGCCATCGACGGGGCCGTCTCCGGCGTGGCGCAGTCGGGACAACGAGTCCGCGCGCGACACGTGCCCCACGACGGTTGTAGGGTTTTGCCGTCGATCCGATGTCATCGCCGGTCATCGGCGCCGACGCACGCCTTCCCGAACGGACCCGCACCCATGCGCATCTTCGAGAAGAACGGCCGCCCGCTCCCGCCGCACGTGCTGAAGGCCGCCGAGTCGGCACGTCGCGGCGACGGCACCACCCGGCGCGAGTTCCTCGCCATGGCGAGCGTCTTCGGCGCCTCCACGGCCGGCGCCTACGGGCTGCTCGGACTCGCCGCCCCCGCACCGGCCGCCGCGCAGGAGGGCGTCAAGGGCGGCACGCTGCTCGTGTCGATGACCGTCCGCGACCCGAAGGATCCGCGCACCTTCGACTGGTCCGAGATGGGCAACGTCGCGCGCCAGTTCCTCGAGCCGCTGGTCAAGTACACGGCCGACTTCACGTTCGAACCCATGCTGCTCGAGAGCTGGGAGGTCAGCGACGACGCGACCGAGTACGTGCTGAACGTCCGGCAGGGCGTCACCTGGGCCAACGGCGACGCGTTCACCGCCGACGACGTCGTCTTCAACATCGAGCGCTGGTGCGAGCGCGACGTCGAGGGCAACTCGATGGCGGCGCGCTTCGCGACGCTGATCGACGAGGAGACCGGCACGCTCGCCGACGGCATTGGTGCAGTCCGAGTCCGTCACGACCGCGACGGTGTGCCTGCGCACGAACGTCGCGAACGCGCCGTACGACGACCCCCGCGTCAGGAAGGCGCTGCAGCTCGCGATCGACAACGACACGGTCCTGCAGCTCGGCTGTGCCGGGCTCGGCCGCCCCGCCGAGAACCACCACGTCGCGCCGTTCCACCCCGGGTACGCGGAGCTGCCGAAGCAGGGCCGCGACATCGAGGCGGCGAAGAAGCTGATGGAGGAGGCCGACGCCATGGACACCGAGCTCGAGCTGATCTCGGTCGACGACGCCTGGCTGAAGAACACCTGCGACGCGGCCGCAGCGCAGTTGCGCGAGGCGGGCTTCAACGTCAAGCGCACGGTGCTGCCGGGGTCCACGTTCTGGAACGACTGGACCAAGTACCCGTACTCGGCCACGAACTGGAACTCGCGCCCGCTCGGCGTGCAGGTGCTCGCGCTCGCCTACCGCAGCGGCGAGGCGTGGAACGAGACCGGCTTCAGCGACCCCGAGTTCGACGAGAAGCTCGCCGAGGCGCTCGCGACGCCGGACCCCGAGGCGCGCAGCCTGATCATGAAGGATGTCCAGACGATCCTGCAGAGCTCGGGCGTCATCGTGCAGCCGTACTGGCGCTCGCTGTACTGCCACATGACGCCCGCCGTGAGGAACTACCGGGTGCATCCGGCGCAGGAGATGCACTTCGAGGGCACCTGGCTGGAAGAGGCCTGATCGACATAGGCGCGGGGCGCGCGGGGGGGCGGCCGTGATCGTCTTCCTCGCCAAGCGGCTCGGGATCATGATGCTGACCATGGTCTGCTTGTCCATGGTCGTGTTCTTCCTGGTCAACCTCGACCCGAACCTCAGGAAGCTCTCGATCTCGCAGACGAACATGCGCGCCTCCGACGCGCAGATCGAGAGCTGGCTGGACCGGAACGGCTACCGCGACCCGTTCCTGGAGCGCTACGGCGAGTGGCTCGGCGTGCTGCCCAAGCAGCCCAACGTGGATCCCGCCACCGGCGAGGCGGTGGCGCGGTTCCGCTTCTGCGACGAGCCCGCCACCGCGGAGTACGCGGGCGTGCTGCAGGGGAATTTCGGCTGCTCGACGAAGTTCAAGACGACGGTGGGGGAGCGGCTGTTCCCGGCGCTGCGCGCGACGGGCATCCTGATGTTCTGGGTCATGCTCGTCATGGTCCCCTCGGCGCTGCTGATCGGCGTGCTGTCGGGCATGCGCGAGGGCTCGCGCACCGACCGGGGGCTGTCGACCCTCGCGATCGGCTCGACGGCGACGCCCGAGTACGTCTCCGGGGTCTTCTTCACCGTCATCTTCGCCTCCTGGCTCGGCTGGCTCAACGGCTCGGCGGCCACGGCCACCAGCAAGGGCATCACGTTCACGAACTTCGCGCTGCCCGTCATGACGATGGCGATCTACGGCATGGGCTACGTCGCGCGCATGACGCGCGCGTCGATGGCCGAGGTCATGACCAGCCAGTACATTCGCACGGCGCGACTGAAGGGGCTCTCGTTCGGCAAGGTCGTCGTGCGCCACGCGCTCCGGAACGCGCTGATCGCGCCGTTCACCGTCATCATGCTGCAGTTCCCGTGGCTGCTGACCGGCGTCGTCATCGTCGAGATCATGTTCCGCTACCAGGGCTTCGGCTACCTGCTGGTGGAGGCCGCCGGCAACAACGACATCGACCTGCTGCTCGCCTGCTCGCTCGTCTCGGTGGCCGTGGTGCTCGTCACCCAGCTGATCTCGGACATCGGCTACGTGTACCTGAACCCCCGCATCCGGGTGCGCTGACGTGGAGTCGCTCACCGGGCTCGCGCTCGTCGCCCGGATCCTCGTCCAGCTCGCGCCGGTCTGGATCGCGCTCGCGGTGCTGTTCGCGGCGAGCTTCGCCTTGCGTCGCAGGCTCGGCCTCTACGGGCAGCTGTTCGACTCGGGTGCCGGCATCGTCGGGGTCTTCCTGATCGGCTTCTGGGTGTTCGCGGCGATCTTCGCCGAGCAGATCGCGCTGTTCGACCCGATCGGGCAGATCGTCACGCTCAAGAACGCGCTGCCCGGCGCCATCGACGCGGCCAGCGGCGAGCCGTATCTGCTGGGCGGCGACAACCTCGCACGCGACGTCTTCGGCCGCGTCATCCACGGCAGCCGCATCGTGCTCGTCATCGCGCCGGCGGCCACCGCGTTCGCGCTGATGGTCGGCATCTCGCTGGGGCTGCCGGCGGGCTACTTCGGCGGGCCCATCGACTCGGTGCTCTCGTTCCTGGCGAACCTCGTGCTCGCGTTCCCGGTCATCCTGCTGTTCTACCTGCTCGTGACGCCCGGGATCATGGACACGCCGATCCCTTACACGATGGCCGGGATCTTCTTCGCGTTCCCGATCGCGTTCCTGCTCACGCTGTTCGTCACGCGCTACCGCAAGCGCCCGCAGCTGCTCGCCGTGCAGGTCGCGCTGACGGTCGTGATCGGCGGGTGGATCTACGCGGGACTGGTGTTCGACGCCGACCCCCTGGGCGTCGTGTCGATCGACCCGAACGAGCTGAACATCTTCGTCGCGGTCGTGTTCGCGTCGAGCCCTGCCGTGTTCCGCATCGTGCGCGGGCTCGTCATGGACGTGAAGACGCGCGACTACACGGCCGCCGCGCAGACGCGCGGCGAGTCGCCTTGGTACATCATGCTGTGGGAGATCCTGCCGAACGCGCGCGGCCCGCTCATCGTGGACGCGTGCCTGCGGATCGGCTACACGACGATCCTGCTCGGCACCCTGGGCTACTTCGGCCTCGGGCTCGCCCCCGAGAGCCCGGACTGGGGCACCGCGATCAAGGACGGCTCGCGGCTCTTGCGGCTGTACGTGCACCCGGCCGTGGTGCCTGCGGCGGCGCTGATGACGTTCGTGCTCGGGCTGAACCTGCTCGCCGACGCGCTGCGCGAACAATCGCTGAAGGACTAGTGCCACCTCGACCGGGCGACGCTCGACGCGATGGAGTCGGTGATCAGCTTCACCGGACCCGGGACCGCTCAGCCCCGGGTGGACAAGCCCGGCGTCGAGCCGTCGAGGGTCAGCAGCGGGGCGTAGGCGTCCGGCCGGCGGTCCCGGAACACGCCCCAGTTCGCGCGCATTTCGCGGATCGCCTCCAGATCGAAGGTGCCGGTGACGAACGCGTCGTCTAGGTTGCCCTCGGCCGTCTCGGCGACGATCTCGCCGTTCGGTCCCGCGACGAACGCGCGGCCCCAGAAGATGGATTCGCCAAGATCCCCGCGCTCGTACCCGACCTTCAGGCACATGATGCGTGCGGACTCGGGGAACCACTGGTCCCAGCAGATGCCGACGCCGACGGTGCCGAACGCGGTGCGCCAAGCCTGGAAGCCGGTGTCGCCGGGGCTCGTGTAGACCTTCTCGTAGCAGCCCGGCGGGCCGACCGGGATGTGGGTCTTGCGGTAGATGCCGAGCGTCGCGCCGTCGGCGTCGACCATTGCCACGGTGTTGTAGTACGCGTTGTTCGCGCGCTCGAAGAAGTTGACCGGGATGACGACGCCGAGCTCCCTTGGCGAGCTTCGCCATCGTCGTCACGGTCTGTCCGTCGAGGCCTTCGGCGTACGCGAAATGTTCGGGCTTCCAGTCCATGAAGCCGAAGACCGGGCTCGCCGAAGCGCTCGTCGAGCTCGACGCCCGCGATCAGCCCCACCTGGCGCAGGTGGGCGACGCCGTCGAGCTCCCGCACCGGCGCCAGCCGCGCCGCGAGGCACGCACCGAGCCTGCCGACGTGCGCCGGCAGGTCCATCTCGTCGTAGATGTCGAGCGCCTCGAGCGCGACGGCGGCCCCCACCGGGTGGCCGCCGTAGGTGAAGCCGTGGCCGAGCGTGCCGAGCTCGTGCGCGCGGCCGGCGATGGTCTCGTGCACGTCGGCCGAGACGGCCAGCGCCGAGAGCGGGAAATGCGCGCCGGTGAGCTGCTTGGCCATCGTCATCATGTCCGGCTCGATGCCGTAGGTGTCGCAGCCGAACCATTGTCCGGTGCGGCCGAAGCCCGTGATGATCTCGTCGGCGATCAGCAGCACGTCGTGGCGCGCGAGGACCTCCTGGATCTCGCTCCAGTAGCCCTCGGGCGGCAGCATTACGCCGCCGGAGCCGATGATCGGCTCGCCGATGAAGGCGGCGACGGTGTCGGCGCCGGCCTCGCGGATCTGGGCATCGAGCTCGCGAGCGCGGCGCTTCGAGAACTCCACTTCGGTCTCCCCGGAGTGCGCGTCGCGAAAGTGGTGCGCGCGCCCGGTGCGCAGCACGCCGACGTCGCCCAGATCGAACCCGTCGTGGCAGTAGCTCATCGCGGTGAGCGATCCGCTCGCGATCCCCGAACCGTGGTAGCCGGCCTCGCGCGCGACGATGCGCTTCTTGTCCGGCTTGCCGCGCGCGTTCTGGTAGAAGCGGGCGAGCTTGACGGCCGTGTCGACCGCATCGGACCCGGTGCAGCCGAAGAACACGCGCGAGAGCTTGCCGGGCAGCTTCGCGGTCAGCCGCTCGGCCAGGCGCTCGGTCACGTCCGCGGTGCGGCCCATGAACGAGTGGTAGAAGCCGAGGGTCGACATCTGCCGGCCCGCGGCCGCCGCCAGGCGCTCGTTCGCGAAGCCGAGCGAGGCGCACCACAGGCCCGCGACGGCGTCCAGGTACTCGACGCCTGCATCGTCGGTGACGTGGCAGCCGCGGCCCGAGACCATGCGCAGCGGGGCGTCCTTGTCGGCGGCGACGGGATCGGTGAAGGGGTAGAGCTGGGACACGAGGCGGAGCGTCCTCCGGGGAGACGAGCACGGCGGGTCAAGCGTCGTGACGCGAAACGTCGAGCACTACCGGGCGACGGGCGCGGCGCCGCGAACGCCCGCTTCCCAGCGGAAGCGTACTCTGCTATGTGACGACTGCCGAAAGCGGATATTCGCACGGCGGCGGAGCGCCGACCGAACCTCTGTCACCGGACGCCGTGCCGGCACGGGACGATCTCCCGCGCGAGCCCCTCGAACGGACGAGCGGGCGGAAATTCGTCCGGGCGTGCGCAAGATCGATCCTGCAACTCCATGGCGCGCGGAGAAGCGACCCTTGTTCAGCACGTTGCAACGAGTCTGGCCCTTGCTGCTCGGCATGGTCTTCCTGATGGTCAGCAATGGCCTGCTGCTCACCTTGCTGACGTTGCGCGGCCACGCGCTCGGCTTCGACAATACCGACATCGGCATCATGCAGTCGGCGTTTCCGATCGGTTCGATCATCAGTTGCTGGCTGACGCCGAAGTTGATCCTTCGTGTCGGTCACATCCGGGTGTTCGCGGCACTCGCCTCGCTCGCCAGCACCGGCGCCCTGGTGCACCTGATCACCGACTCGATCCTGGTCTGGAGCGCCATGCGCCTGTTGGTGGGCTTCTGCTATGCCGGGCTGTACGTCGTGGCCGAGAGCTGGCTCAACGGCATGGCGGACAACCGCAGCCGCGGCACCATCCTGTCGTCGTATTTCGTCATCCAGACCGGTGGCATGGCGTTGGGGCAGCTCTTTCTCTTCGGATCGAATCCGGAAGGGATCGTGCTGTTCATCGTCATATCGATCCTGATCTCGTTGTCGTTGATACCCATCCTGATCTCGGTGACCACGTCGCCGGAGATCCAGCGGCCGGCCCTGCTGGGCCTGCGAGCACTCTTCAGGCTCTCGCCGATGGGGGTGGCCGGGAGTTTCCTCAACGGCGTCTCGCAGAGCGCGCTGTACGTCGGGCTCGGGCTCTACGGTACCAGCCGGGGACTGAGCGCCAGCCAGACCGGCACGCTGGTGGCGGCCGTGACGGTGGGCGGCATGCTGCTGCAGTTCCCGATCGGCCGCTTGTCCGATGCGGTCGATCGGCGCTGGGTCATCATCGGCTGCGCGGCCGCCACGGTACCCATCTGCGCATCGCTGATCCTGCAGCCGACCGCGTCCACCGACCTGGGCTGGACCTTCGTGCTGATCGCCGTCCTCGGGGGGCTGTGCCTGCCGATCTACTCGTTGTGCCTGGCTCACGCCAACGACTACCTGACGTCCGAGGAGATCGTTCCGGCGGGCAGCACCTTGATCATGGTGTTCTACATCGGCCTGATCATCGGACCGACCCTCGTCGCCGCGTTCGTCGACCGGTTGGGTAGTGCCGGGTTGTTCCATTGCATCCTGATCGCTCAGGTATTGACGACCCTCACCGGCCTGTTCCGTCTCATGAAGGGGCAAGATCGTGCCGAGGAGCCCGGTATCGCGCTCGCCTACAGCGCGTCGAGCACGACCGGCGCGAGCCGGTTGAACCCGGATGCCGAACAGCACCACTCGGCGACGCCCGGGGATCGACCCGTGCCGTGACCTTTCGCGCCACGTCGGGCCGTTCAACGATAGTCCGGGAGCGCCCTATCACCGCGCGCGTGCGCGTCGTCGAATGTCGCCGTCAACCCGCGCGACGTGCCGGCCCGGGCCAAGGTGGCGCGCGTCCCTACTCGCGTCATCGGGACGCAACACCCGGGTCACGCGACGGTCACCGGCCGCGCGCAGGCTGTGCGTCGACCCACTCGCTCGTCGGGGAAGCGCTCGCCGTGAAGCTCGTTCACCTGTCGGATGTCCACATCGACGACGCGCCCATCCTCGGGCACGACCCGGTCGAGCGCTTCGAGGCCGTGCTCGCCCACGTCGCGGAGCACCACGGCGACGCCGAGCGCATCGTCGTCACCGGGGACCTGACCCACCGCGGGGACGGGGCCAGCTACCGGCGGCTGCGCGTCATGCTGCAGAACGCCGGGCTGATCGACGAGGCCGGAACGTCCGAACGACTCCGACTGTTGATCGGCAACCACGACGACCGGGCGGAGTTCCTCGAAGCGTTCCCGCAGACGCCGCGCGACGCCCACGGGTTCGTGCAGTACGTCGACGACACACCGGCGGGCCGTCTGGTGTGCCTAGACACCGCGCTGGCGGGCACGCACGCCGGGCACCTCTCCCCCGAGCGGCTCGCGTGGCTCGCCGAGGCCCTCGGGCGAGCGCGCGACGACGCCGTGCCGACCTACCTGTTCATGCACCACAACCCGGTCCCCGTGGGCGTCGCCAGCAGCGACACGATCGGACTGGTGCAGTGGCGCGAGCTCGGCGAGCTGCTGTCCGGATTTCCCGGCACGGTACGCCACCTCTTCTTCGGCCACTGTCACTTCACGCTGGCGGGCTCGGTCGCGGGCATCCCGTTCTCCGCACCGCGCTCGACCTGCCACCCGTGCTGGCCCGACCCGGGCAGCGATGACCCGCGGCTGGGGGTCGGCCCGCTCGAGCCGAGCTACGCCGTGGCGCTGCTCGAGCCCTCGCACACCGTCGTCCACTCGATCGACTTCCTGCGCGAGCCGGATGTCCGGCGGCTCGAGCTGGGCAGCGACGGCTGGGTGTCCTCGGACGACGAGCGCGGATCCGTGGCGGACGCGCGTTCGAGCCTGGAGCCTGCGTGAGCGGGGCCGCCGCGTCGGTCCGCCTCTGAGCACCTTCCTCGCCACGCTCGGAAGGATCTTCCGGCTGTTGGGGGCACCGCTCGTGCAGCGCCCCTGGCCGGGGCGGCGGCGCTACGCACGGCGCCTGCTCGTCGGCACGGCACTGCTCGCGACTCTCGTGCCGCTGCAGGCGATCCACTGGCTGTGCCTCGCGCTCGACGAGGTGCTGTTCCCGGCCTATCGAAGGGTGCGCGTGCGCGCGCCGGTGTTCGTGCTGGGCACGCCCCGAAGCGGCACGACGTTCCTGCACCGGCTGCTGGCGCACGATCCGGTGTTCACGACGTTCGCGCTGTGGGAGTGCGTGCTCGCGCCGAGCGTGCTCGAGCGACGCGCGCTCGGTGCCCTCGCGCGTCTGGATCGACGTGTCGGCGCACCGTTCGGGCGCGCCGTCGCGCGCATCGAGCGGCGCGTGGCGCGAGCCATGGACGACCTGCACCCCACGGCGCTGTCGGCACCCGAGGAGGACTACCTGGCGCTCGCGCCGAGCTTCGAGTGCTTCCTGCTCGCGATCGCGTTCCCCGAAGGCGAGTGGCTGTGGCGCGGCGCGAGGCTCGACGAGCGCCCGGCGGCGGAGCGTGCCGCGTTCGCCGCGCGCTACCGGCGCGTGCTGCAGCGTCATCTGTACGCGCACGGCGAAGTGGACGGGGACGGGCGGCGGTTGCTGTCGAAGAACGCGGTGTTCGCGGGCGCCGCGCACACCCTCCTCGACGCATTCCCCGATGCGCGCGTGCTCGTGTGCCGGCGCGAGCCGCTCGATGCGCTCGACTCGCAGGCGCGCGTGCTCGCGGGCGCGCGTCGGAGGCTCGGCACCGACGGCGCCGCGTGCGGCCTGGACGCAAGGCTCGTGGACGCGTTCGCGTACTGGAACGCGAACCTCGGACGGCTCGGCGACGCCGAGGCGGGGCTCGTCGTGCCCGTGGCGCAACTGTCCCGTCATACGCGCGAGATAGCGTGCGCGGCACTGCAGCACCTGAACCTGCCGATGTCGAACGCCCTGGACGCCGCGCTCGCCGCGCACGAACGCAAGCATGGCCCTCACGGTCACGGGTTCGCCACGCCGCACCGCGCTGCGGACGCGCCGAGCGCGGACCCGGACGTGCGGGCGCGATTCGCCCGAGCGGGCGCGTGACGAACGCGCGGTCCGCCGGCGGCGCGTCGCGTGCCGAGCCGCTGCGGGTGCTGGTCGTGTCCGACGCGGCGCCCGAGCGCAACGGAGTCGGCGCGTACTACACCGACCTGGTGCGCGGGCTCGAAGAGCGGGGCGCGCGCGCCGAGCTCGTGCACGCCGGCCATGCGCAGGCCGGCGGCTACCGATGGTTGCGCGTGCCCTTGCCTGGGGACCCGACCCAGGCGCTGCACGTGCCGCGCCCGCTACGCCTGTACCGCGTGGCGGCACGCCTGCGTCCGCACGTCGTCATCGTGCCGACCCCCGGTCCGTTCGGGCTCGCGGGGGCGATGCTCGCACGAGCGCGCGGCGTGCCGCTGGTCGTCGGCTTCCACACCGACTTCGAGGCGCTCGCGGCGCTCTACTGGCGCGGCGATCCGTTCGGGCGCGGGTGCGCGGCTTACCTGCGCACGGCCAACCGGATGCTGTTCCGCCATGCGGACAGCACGCTCGCCAACTGCGAAGCGACCGCGCGACAGGCCGAGGCGCTCGGGGCACGTAGCGTCGAGCTCATGGGCACCCCGCTCGGCGCGGCCTTCACGGGCGAGCCCACGGCGCTCGCCGACGGGCCGGTGCGGCGCGTGCTGTTCGCCGGACGCCTGGCCGCGGAGAAGAACCTGACCGAGCTGGTGGGGCTCGCTCGCGCGCAACCCGAGCTGCGGGTCTCGATCGCCGGCGACGGGCCGCTGCGCCAGGCCCTGGAGCGCGAGGCGGCGCGGCTACCCAACCTCGAGACGCTCGGCTGGGTGTCGCGCGCGCGCCTCGTCGAGCTCGTCGACGCCTCGGACGCATTCGCGCTGCCTTCGCTCGTCGAGTCGTTCGGCACGGTCGCGCTCGAGGCGATGGCGCGCGCCCGCCCCGTCGTCGTGTCGGCGGGCTGCGGCATCGCGGACTGGCCGAGCCTGCGCGGCGCGCTCGTCGCGGCCCACCCCGGCGAACCCTTCGCCGATGCGGTGGGCCGGCTGTGCGCGCTGGGACCCGGTGCCCGTCGAGCGTTGGGGCGGCGCGCCCGGACCGCGGCGCTCGCGCTGGACGCGACGAACGCGGCACAGTGGCACGCGCGTCTGGAGCGGCTCGTCGCGTCGAGGTCGCCCGGCGCCGTCGGGTCCGATGTCGGGTCCGCCGTCGAGCCGCGCACGGCGCGTCGCGGCGTCTGGCGCGCGGGCGTGCGGCTGCGCCGGGCTTGAGCCCTGCCGGGCCGTCGAAGTCCGGACGTGCGGCGCTGGAGCCCGCCGGCGGCTTCGATCTGCACGTGTCCGTGCACGACGTGATGCCCGCGACGCTGGACGCCGTCGCGCGATGCCTGACGCGGCTCGAGTCGGCCGGGCTCTCCCCGGTGGACCTGCTCGTCGTGCCCGGTCGGGACTGGGATCGTGCGGCCCTCGGCGCGCTGCGCGCCTGGGTCGGGCGCGGCCATCGGCTGGCGGGTCACGGGTGGGCGCATCGCGCGGTGGATCGACGCTCGGCGTACCACCGGCTGCACGCGGCGCTGATCTCCCGCGACGTCGCCGAGCACCTGTCGCGCCCGGTGCCCGAGCTCGTCGCCCTCGTGCACCGGTGCCACGGCTGGTTCACCGCGCACGGCCTGCCCGCGCCGACGCTGTACGTGCCGCCGGCGTGGGCGCTCGGCGGCACGCGCTGGCTCGACGCGCTGCCGGAGCACGGCTTTCGTCGCTTCGAGACGCTGACCGGGGTCCACGACCGGGCATCGTGCACGTTCACCCGGTTTCCGTTGCTCGGCTTCGAGGCGGACACGGCGTTCCGCGCGCGCGCGGTGCGCGCATCGAACGCGCTGGCGCTCGCGCTCGCGCGTCGCACCGGCGTCGCGCGCCTCGCCATCCACCCGAACGACTTCGAGCTGCGGCTGGCGGGGGATCTGGAAGGCCTGATCGGCTCCGGCCACCGCGCGATCGACCTCGACGCGGCACTTGAGCGGCGCCCCCGCCACGGTCGCCGTTGCCGACGTCACCGACGCTTCACCGAACCTTGACTCGTGCGTCATCCGGGTCCACCACGCTCACGCTCATGAGACTACTGATCCTGTGCCAACAGCTCGATACCCGCGTGCTGCTGTGGTCGGTCCGCCACCGTGAGCGCCGCGTGCTGCCCACCGCGGCGCGCTGGGCGTCGCGCACCGGCGACGGCTACGTGCAGGTCGCGGTGCCGTCGGCGCTGTGGTTCGGCGGCGGGGACGCGCGTCAGCTCGCGCTCACCATCGCGTGGCTGTTCGCGCTCGAGCGCTGTGTGTACTGGGTGTCCAAGAACGCCCTGCGCCGGCGCCGCCCGCCGGAGTGCGTGCCGTCCTTCACGTCGGTGATCGTCGCGAGCGACAAGTTCAGCTTCCCGTCGGGGCACACCTCGGCGGCGTTCCTGTTCGCCGCCCTGGTGCACGCTCAGGCACCCGGGCTCGGGATCGTGGCCTTCGGCTGGGCGTGCGCGGTCGGGGCGTCGCGCGTCGCGCTCGGGGTCCACTTCCCGACCGACATCCTCGCGGGCGCGGCGCTCGGACTGTCGATCGCCGAGCTGCAGCCCCTGCTCTGAAACGAGGCGTCGCATGAAGATCCTGTACGGCGTGCAGGGCACCGGCAACGGGCACGTGGCGCGCGCGCGGCTGTTCGAGCCCGCCCTCGCGCGCGCCGGCCACGAGGTCGACTGGCTGTTCAGCGGCCGCGACCCGTCCGGCTACTTCGACCTCGAGCCCTTCGGTGAGGCGCGCCACCTTCGCGGCCTCGGGCTCGTCGTCGAGCGCGGTCGGATCGACCGGCTCGCGACGGCGCGCCGCATCCGGCCGCTGCGCCTGCTGCGCGAGCTGTCCGAGGTCCGCCCCGAGCGCTACGACCTCGTCGTCAGCGATTACGAGCCGCTGTCGGCGTGGGCCGGCAAGCTCAAGGGCGTCCCCGTCGTCGGCATCGGCCACCAGCAGGCGTTCGCCGGCACCGACGCCGACGGGATCGTGCCGGAGCCCGACGGGGATCGACTGGGCCGTGCGGTGCTGCGCCGCTTCGCGCCGGCCGACATCGTGCTCGGCATGCACTGGGCGCGGTTCCGTCCGACGATCCTGCCGCCCGTCGTCGACACGTCGCTGACCCTGGCCGAGGACGAAGGTTTCACGCTCGTCTACCGCCCTTTCGAGTCGAGCGGGGAGCTCGTCGCGGATTTGAACCGCGTGGTCGGGATGCGCTTCGAGCTGTTCTCACCGGAAGTACGGTTCGAACACAGGGTCCACAACGTGTTGCTGCGTCCCTGCTCGCACGGCACGTTCCGCGAACGGCTGGTGCGCGCATCGCGGGTCATGTGCTCGACCGGCTTCGAGCTCGTCAGCGAGGCGCTGCACCTGGGGCTGCCGGTGCTCACCCGGCCGCTGTCGGGCCAACACGAGCAGCAGGCGAACGCGCTCGCGCTGCTTGAGCTGGGACTCGCGCGCGTGCAGCGCGGGCCGCTGAACCCGGAACTGATGGAGCGCTTCGCGGCCGAGCCGCGCGGCGTGCGGGCGCGGCCGTGGCCGGACGTCGCGGCCGGCGTCGTCGAGGCGCTGGAGGCGGGAGACGCGCTCGATGCCGAGGCGCTGTCGGATCGGTTGTGGCGAGCGGCAGCGGCGCTTGTCGACGCACCGGGCGGGGAGTCGACCGGGATGGACATTCGACCCGACGGGCAACGCTCCGAGGCACATGGCACTGACGCGCTCGTCGCCGCTTGAACGCATGGAGACCCGTCGCCGTCGGGCTTGCAGCGTGGAATACCAAGACTGACCCCTATAGAACGCGCGAACGTACGCCCACTGGGTCACGCGGCGTTCACAAGGGTCGCCCATCCTTCACCGCTACCGTCCCCGACAAGGCTATCTCCCCTTGATGACGATCCGACCCCTGCCCGCGCTCGCCGCGACCGCCGTGGCCAGCGCGCTGGCCGCGGCGAGCCCCGCCCACGCCCAGGCGCTGCCGGCGCACCAGAGCGACAACCCCTGGTTCGCCGACGGCGTCGCCGAGATCGAGAAGCGGCTGGGCGTGCCGGTCGCGCCCGACGCCGCCGGCGGTACCGGTGCCGACGCCGGGACGGACGCTGCGGACCCGCCCACGGGCAACGAACTGCCCGAAGGCCGCGCACGCAACGTCATCCTGTTCGTGGGCGACGGCATGGGGGTCTCGACGCTCACCGCCGCGCGTATCCTGGAAGGCCAGTTGCGCGGCGAGCCCGGCGAGGAGAACGCGCTGTCGTTCGAGGGGTATCCGCACACCGCGCTCGTCAAGACCTACAACGTCGATGCCCAGACCCCGGACTCGGCCGGCACGATGACGGCGATGATGTCGGGGCTGAAGACCGATGTCGGCGTGATCGGTGTCGACGAGGACGTCGAGCGCGGCGAGTGCGCCACGGTCCTGGGCAACGAGGTGGTCAGCGCCCTGGAGCTCGCCGAGCTCGCGGGGCTGTGCACCGGCATCGTCTCGACCGCGCGCATCACGCACGCGACGCCGGCGGCGACGTACGCCAAGTCCGCCGACCGGAACTGGGAGGACGACTCGGACATGCCCGAGGAGGCGATCGCAGCCGGCTGCATCGATATCGCCAGTCAGCTCGTCGGCTTCGAGTCCCTGCTCGAGGATCGCGTGCCCGGCAGCGACGTCGACGGCATCGAGGTCGCGATGGGCGGCGGCCGACGCCACTTCCTGCCCGCCGACGCGGCGTTCAACAGCGCGGACGCGTCCAGCGAGGTCGAGGGCGATCGGACCGACGGGCGTGACCTGACGGCCGAGTGGCTCGAGACCTACCCCGCGGGCACCTACCTGAGCGACGCGGCGGGCTTCGCCGAGCTCGACACCGCGACGGCCGGGCCGGTGCTGGCGCTCTTCAACGAGTCGCACATGCAGTACGAGGCGGACCGCGACAACGACATCGCCGGCGAGCCCTCGCTCGCGGACATGACGGTCGCGGCGATCGAGCTGCTGTCGCGCGACGACGACGGCTTCCTGCTGGTCGTGGAGTCCGGCCGCATCGATCACGCACATCATGCCGGCAGCGCCCGCG
The DNA here is from genome assembly GCA_963833195.1 of uncultured Gammaproteobacteria bacterium. GTDB lineage: Bacteria > Pseudomonadota > Gammaproteobacteria > Granulosicoccales > Granulosicoccaceae > Granulosicoccus. The sequence continues at coordinate 597,145 of CAWHXF010000027.1, forward strand.
GCGCGCTGACCGACACGATCGCGTTCTCGGACGCCGTGCGGGCGGCGGCGAACGCGGTGCCTGGCGACGAGACGCTGATCCTCGTCACCGCCGACCACGGCCACGTGTTCACGATCGCGGGCTATCCGAAGCGCGGCAATCCGATCCTGGGCAAGGTCGTGCCGGTGGGTGGCGACGAGGTGGAGCTGGCCGGGGACGGCCTGCCTTACACGACACTTGGCTACATGAACGGGCTCGGCTTCGCCGACCTCGGTGCCGAGACCGACGCGGACGTGCGCTACGAGCTCGACCCGATGACCGGTCGACAGGATCTCACCGCCGTCGACACGACGCTGCCGGGCTTCCACCAGGAGGCGCTCGTGCCGCTGGGCGCCGAGACCCATGCCGGCGAGGACATCTCGCTGCACGCGACCGGCCCCGGCGCCTCGCGCGTGCGCGGCGTGATGGAGCAGAACGTGGTCTTCCACGTCATCGATGCTGCCCTCGGACTGACCGGGGGCGACGAATGAGCCGCCCAGCGCCGACCGCCTTCCCGTCGAAGATCCGCACCATGAACACGAACCGTTCCCTGATCGCCCTGTCCGTCCTCGCGGCGCTCGGGCTCGCGGCCTGCGGCGCCGAGGAGGGCGGTACGACCCCGTCGGACGACGCGGTCGCCGACGCGGTCGTCGCCGGCCCGCTCGATGCCGCGCGTGCGAGCGGCGCGAACCTCGCCGCCCGCTCCGCCGCGCCGATCGTCGCCGCCACGCGCACCAACACCTGGTTCGAGGCCGGTGCGGCGCGCGCCGCCGAGACTCCGCCGGGCGAGGTGACGCGCGGCGCGGCGAAGAACGTCATCCTGTTCGTCGGCGACGGCATGGGGATCTCGACGGTCACCGCCGCGCGCATCCTGGACGGTCAGATCAAGGGCATGGATGGCGAGGAGAACGTGCTCTCGTTCGAGGCCTTCCCGTACGCGGGGCTCGCCAAGACCTACAACGTCGACGCGCAGACGCCGGACTCGGCCGGCACCATGACGGCCATGATGTCCGGGGTGAAGACCGACGTCGGCGTCGTCGGCGTGGACGAGGACGTCGAGCGCGGCGAGTGCGCCACGGTCGCGGGCAACGAGCTCGTCACCGCGCTCGAGCTCGCCGAGCTCGGCGGCAAGGCGACCGGCATCGTCTCGACCGCGCGAATCACGCACGCGACTCCCGCGGCGACGTACGCCAAGTCCGCCGACCGGGACTGGGAGGACGACTCGGACATGCCCGAGGAGGCGATCGCAGCCGGCTGCATCGACATCGCCAGTCAGCTCGTCGGCTTCGAGGCCGGGCTCGAGGCGCGCTTCCCGGGAGTCGACGTCGACGGCATCGAGGTCGTGATGGGCGGCGGCCGGCGGCACTTCCTGCCCGCCGATGCCTCGTTCAACAGCGGTGACGCCGCCAGCGAGGTCGAGGGCGATCGCGCGGACGGTCGGAACCTGACCGCCGAGTGGCTCGCCGCCTACCCGAACGGCACCTACATCGAGGACCGGGCCGGGTTCGACGCGCTGCCCGCGGACGCAACGGGTCCGGTGCTGGCGCTCTTCAACGAATCGCACATGCAGTACGAGGCGGATCGGGGCAACGACGTCGCCGGCGAACCTTCGCTCGCCGAGATGACGGAGGCGGCGATCGCGCGGCTCGGCACCGACGAGGACGGCTTCTTCCTCATGGTGGAGTCCGGCCGGATCGACCACGCGCACCACGCCGGCAGCGCCTACGGTGCGTTGACCGACACGATCGCGCTGCACGAGGCGGTGGCCGTGGCGCGCGATGCGGCGAGCGAGGACACGCTGATCCTCGTCACCGCCGACCACGGCCACGTGTTCACGATCGCGGGCTATCCGAAGCGCGGCAATCCGATCCTGGGCAAGGTCGTGCCGGTGGGCGGCGACGAGGTGGAGCTCGCCGGGGACGGCCTGCCGTACACGACCCTCGGCTACGCCAACGGGCTGGGTTTCCGGAATCTCGGCGACGACGCATTCGACGCGGACCTCTCCTACGCGTTCGACGCGGAGCCCGGACGACGCGACCTGACGGGCATCGACACCACCTCGCCGGGCTTCCACCAGGAGGCGCTCGTGCCGCTGTCGTCCGAGACGCATTCGGGCGAGGACGTCGGCGTGCACGCGATCGGTCCCGGCGCGGCACTCGTGCGCGGCACGTTCGAGCAGAGCGTCATCTTCCACCTGATGGAGCACGCGGCGGATCTGGTCGGCGGTGCCGATGCGGCGCTGGAGGCCCCGTGAGTGCGCAGGCGCGCCTGGGGCGCAGGAGTCGGGCGTCCCGCAGGATGCTCCTGACGGGAGCCGCGGTCGCGTTCGCCGGCGTGTCGCCGTTCCTGGTGGCCGGGGCGGCGCAGGCAGCCGGGGCGGCCGGAAGGTTCGAGATCGCCCCATCGGCTCTCGACGCCTCGGGCCACCCCCAGCCGGTGAGCGTCGTGGCCTGTGACCCGGCCGCGCCGATCGCGGCCCGCTACCGGGTCGGCGTGTTGGCGCCCGGCACCGACACGCCGGTGCGCACCGTCGAGCGTGAGCTGTATCGCGAGGCGCGGAGGGTCTTGCACGTGCGGCCCGATCGGGGCGTTGCCGACCACTACGCCTTGACGCCGAACGATCGGCTGCGCTCGGTACGCTACTTCGACCGCGACGAACGGGCGATCGCCTACGAGCCGGCGGATCTCGTGGCGGCGCGCGGTGACGCCGAACCGCATCGGCGCTGGCGCCCCGAAGGCTGGCTCGACGCGGACGCACTCGCGCGATCGACGCTGATCGGTGTCGAGGGCGAGGGCTGCTCGCGGGTCGAGCGCCGAACGCTCGCCGAGGGCGGGCTGCGGGTCGAGCTCGAGTGGATGCCGGCGCTGGAGCTGCCGGTACGCCAGCGCGCCGTGCGGGACGGGCTTACCGTGAGCTGGACGCTGATCGCCCGCGACGACGACCCGGACGCCGTCGCGGCCGCGTTCGCGGCGCGCGCGAGCTACGCTGAGACCGACTTCGCGGACATCGGCGACAGCGAGTCCGACCCGTTCCTGCAAAGGATGATCCGGCTCGGGTTCGTCGAGCACGCGGACGGCGCGCACGGGCATTGAAGCGGATCGATCGCCCCGCCTTCGGTTGGCGGGGTGCATCGCCGTGGCGCCAGCCACGACGGACCGGCTTCTACCGGTTCTTCCGACCGTGCCGGAGGCGCAGCTTGACGACCTCGTCCGCCCAGACGAGGTAGCGCACGACGTACTCGCGCACCACCCACTGCCGCACGCCCGGCTCCGCCATGCCTCCGACCACGCGCCCCGTACAGGGCTGCTCCGCGAGCGCGTCCAGGGTTTCGAGTAGCCGCTGGTTGATTCTCTTGGCAGCGGCCGGATCGTGTTCGGCGACGAACGCGCGCAACCGTTCGAGATCCGACACCGCTTCCGCTGTGTAACGGATCCTCACGTACCGGGGCGTGGGACGGGATGCTCCGTTTCGGTGCCCCAGGAACGGATTCACTCGTGCACGCGATCACCCTCGACCAGCCGCCCAGCCTCGACGTCGGCGAGTCCTTCGAGCGTCTCCAGGCGTCGGCGCTCCCGCAGGGCCTCGTGCTCGAGAAACTCGGCGAGCGCCTCGTTGATCACCCAGCCCTTCGAGCGACGCAGCCGTTCGGCCACGCGTTCGAGCTCCTCATTTACCTCGTCCTTCAGTCGGACGCTCATCACGGCCATGGCGAGAACGCTCCATTCGCGAAACGGGTGCACGGTAGTACGTACGACTACAACCGGATTTCGGTTGACGGCGTCGTCGCGTCGTACGACGCCGTCGGGACCGACCCGGGACGATGCGCAGCGACCCCGACCGCGGTGGCCGAACGTCCGCAGGCTCAGGGCGCGGACGGCACGCCCGCCCCCACGCCGAGGTTCCGGATGCGCTCGTCCTCGGCGGCCGGCGTCTCGGCCTCGGCGTACGCGGTGTCGGCGAAGAACGCCTGCAGGTACTCGGCGAGTGCGTCCTGCTCGGAGCCGGGGTCCGCGAAGCCCACGAGCCCGGGGTCGACGCCGGCGTCGGCGAGGTCCACCCGGTCGGGCGCGGACAACCCCTTCAGCGGATAGCCGTCGCCGCACTCCTCGTCCTCGGCGCCGACGCACTTGGCGATGAAGTCGAGGATCACGATGCGGATCGGCCGGGCCGGGTCGCCGACGAGCTCGCCGTTCTCGACGAGCGCGTCGATGACCGCGCCGTCGTCGCCGACGAGCGTCGCCTCGCGGATGCGCTCGCCGGGCAGCGTCGCGCCGCCGTTCGTGTCGTCGCCCTCGCGCGCGGGCAGCGCCGGGTCGAATGCGAAGGCTCAGGCCACCGACCTGCGGGAACTGGCCCGGCGTCGCGCCGTCGCCGCTCGCCGCGACGGCGTGCTCGAGCACGTCGACGAGCTCGGCGGCGGTGAGCGTCAGCAGCGTCAGCCCGTTGTTGAAGCGCAGCGCCCCCTGCAGGTCGAACTCGGAGATGTCGCCTTCGGCCTTGCCGGCGGCCACGTTCGCCGGCGGGGGCAGGAACTCGACGTCCGCCGGATCGTTCGAGCCCGGCGGCTGGACGACGAGCCCGATGTCCGAGCGGATGCCGCCGCCGTTCTTGAGCGAGACCGCGACGCTCGGGTCCGCCTGGCGGGCGAGCCACAGGTTCGCGTCGGCGGTGAGGTTGCCGAGGTTCGTCTCCTCGGTGCGCACCTGCGAGCGCCGGCCGTCGAGGTAGACGTCCGTGCGACCGACGATGTTGCCGTCGCGCGTGGCGAGCACGTCGCGCAGCGCGGTCGCGATCGAGGCGACCTCGGGGACGGGCATCGCGCCGAGCGCGGCGGCGGCGTCGCTCGTGGCCGCGTACGCGCCGTTGACCGACTCGTCGAGCGTCGCGGGTAGCAGCACGCCGTCGTCGTCGAAGCCCACGACGAGCCGGCCGAGGTAGCGGTAGTCGGCGTCGGTGTTGACGACGAGCACCGGCTCGCCGGACGCGGACGCGTACTCGAGCGGGTAGGTATCGATGGCCACGTCGCCGGCGCGCAGCGCATCGTCGGCATCGGCCAGGATCGTGTTGGAGCCGCCCGCGACGATGATGTCCACGCCGTCGAGGCGTGTCGCGAGGGCCTGCTCGATGGCGATCTGCTGCATGTGGGCCAGCAGCACGATCTTGTCGATGCCTTCGTCGATGAGCGCGTTCACGGCCGGCTGGATCTCGGCGGCCAGCGCGTCGAGGTCGTCGCCGTCCTCGGGCAGCACGGTGAGCGTGCCGGTGCTCGTGATCGAGGCGAGCTCGGGCGTCGTCGCGCCGACGACGCCGACCGTGTCGCCGCCGACCTCGATCGTCGTCGAGGCGGTCAGGCCACCCGGGATCGTGGAGGCGGGCTGCCCCGCAGCGACGACGAGCGGCGCGAGCGCCTCGTCGGCGGCGTAGCCGAGGTTCGCCGACAGGTACGGGAACGACGCGCCCGGCCAGGGCGTCGCGGCGAGGTTGCCGTCCTCGTCGGCGCCGTCGTCGGGCGAGAGGAGGGCGGCGAAGCCCTCCGTGCCGGTGTCGAGGTCGTGGTTGCCGACGGCGCTGGCCTGGAAGCCCATCGCGTTCAGCAAGGCGATGTCGGCGCGTCCGGGTCCGGGCACGCCCAGCAGCGGCGCGAGCGAGTCGTCCTCGGCCGCGAAGAAGCGGGGGCCGGGGATGTAGTTGTCGCCGGAGCTCAGCACCAGGGTCTCGTCCGGGCGCTCGGCGCGGAACGCATCGAGCAGCGCGGAGAAGGGCTCGACGTTGTCGAGCGCACCGGTCGCGCCGTCGAAGTCGGCCGCGTGCAGCAGTTGCAGCGTGAAGGCCGCTTCGGCGCGCGCCGTCGCCATCGGGATCCTGCCCCGCGTCGATGATGCCGTCGTCGTCGTCATCGTCCGAGCAGCCCGTGAGCGCGACGCACAGGACCAAGGTCAGCGCGAGCGGGGTGCGGGACGGGGCGGGGCGTGGAGCGCTCATGGGTCAGTGATAGCGTGGGTTCCAGGGACCGCGGAGCCTGCCGCCGACATGTGACGGACGCGTGACGCGCACGCCGCGCCGGCCGACCCGTCAGGACTCGACGAGCGGGCTCGAAGCGGGGTCGTCGACGCGCCAGACGCGCCAGTAGGCGCGCCAACGCTCGGCCAGTGCCGCCGGGCGCTCAGCGAACGACAGCCGGGCCAGCACGAAGGCCCTCGAACCGAGTGCCTCGCGGCGCTCGCGGGCGAGCGCGCGAAAGGCCTCGATGTCGGTCTTCGCGCCGAAATCTCCCGGCGCGCGGCCGAGCCGTGCATCGAGCAGAGCCAGGTCATGGTGGTCGCCCAGCAGCTCGGACAGCTCGCCCGCGGCGGCGATCTGAGGCGCCATCATGGCCGGAGCGATGTCGCTCAGCAGCCGCGCGTGCTGCCAGTGGTACTTCACGCTCTTGCGCCACTCGTGCATCGTCTCGCCGTCCGGATCCGACCGTGCCCCCTTCATCTGCTTGCGGGCACGCGCGTAGGTTCGGCCGAGGCCGCCGGCGATCGCGTCGAAGCCCTTCTTGTCCAGAGTCCACGTCGCGGCCCTTTCGCGCGCCGCCTCCAGATCGCGACGAAGCGCGCCCATCCGGTCGCCGACCTCGGGGTCCTCGCGCACCTGGCGCGCGTCGCGGGTCAGGCGGGCGCGAATCGGCGCGAAGGCGCGCCGGTCGATCCGATCGTCGAAATGCCCTGCCACGCCGTCGTAGGCACCGATCAGCGACCGGGCGTCCCGCAGGTCGGACAACGATCGCGCCGCGTCACTGAACGCCCGGTGCTCGGGGCCGTAGTCGTCGAAGGCGGGACGGACGAGCCGAAGCAGTCCGCGCAGCTTCTTGCAGCGCTTGCGCACCCGATGGACCGTCTCGGCGAGGTCGCGCTCGTCGTCGTCGAGCTCGGCCAACGCGCGGCGGATCTGCTCGTCCGCGATCCGGCGGACGCCGCGTCGCACGCTGCCGTCTTCTTTCACGAACCGATAGGTCACCCGATTCGCCTCCCGCGGCGGCCACGACGACTCGGATCCTACCCCGCGTCGTGCGGGAGCGCGCTGCAGGCGACCGGTCGCGGCCGCGGGCACACCACGAGCTCCGGTCGCACACTCACATCGCCTTGACGCTCGCGTGCCCCGCGAAGATCCGGGCGAAGCGCTCCGGATCGTCTCGCGCGATCGCGACGTACTCCTGCACGCGCGCCTCCCACGACTCGCCGCCGTGGCGTCGGAACCGATCGAGCGCGACGAGCAGCAGCTTCGCCGCCGCCCTGAGCTCGGGCTCCTCGCCGTTGCCGTAGTGCGCGACGAGCTCGGCGTGCAGGCGCTCGACGCGCTCGAGCGGGGTGGGCTCGGACTCGGTCCGGGTTCATCGATCGTCCTGCCTGAGGTGAGCGGGGTCCGCGCTCGCACGGATGACCGAGGCGACCCGCCGGCGCAGCCGCCGCGCCCGCGCCCAGGAGATCAGACCGCCGCGCGCGACGCGTCCGATCTCGACCGAGCAGTCGCGCAGCGGCGCGACGTTGTCCACGCACAGCACGAACGGCGGGCGGCCGCCGTGCAGCAGCTCGTGGCTGGCGAACAGCATGGCGCTGCGGTGATTGCCCTCGACGAACAGCTGCGGCGCGCACAGGGTGCGCACGTAGACCCCGGCCGCGCGTTCCGTGGTGGGTAGCCGGCGGTGCGTCTCGCACCACGCGACGAGATCGGCCACGCCGCCGTTCACGCCCCTCGGGCGCGCCAGCGAGTCGCCGTCGTAGAACCGCCTCTCGCTCGCCTCGAGCGCGCGCACGTTGTCCGGCTCGCGCCGTCCGCGCGGGCCGTACAGGATCGTGTGATTGATGCGCAGCAGCGCGCGCGACTGACCCGGCGCCAGCAGGTCGAGCCCCGCCGCGACCGCATCGTCGAGCAGTGCGTAGGCGGCCAGCAACCGGCGCTGCATGCGGTCCCCGAGCGGGTCGGCGGGTGCGCCCAGCACGGGCACCCTGTCGCGCGCGGCCCGCTCGCGCCGCAGCGCGTCGAGCGTCGCGGCGACGGCATCGAGATCGAGCCGGCCGCGCCGCGCGCCCGACGCGGCCGGGGCGCGGCGCGGCGCGAGTGCCGTGGTGGCCGTGGCGGCGTCGCTCAGCTGAACTTGCCGGCGACGTACTCCTGCGTGAGCCGCTCGCGCGGACTCTGGAACACCTGCTCGGTCTCGCCCATCTCGACGAGATACCCGGTGCGCGCGCCGCCCGACATGTCGACCCCGAAGAACGCGGTCTTGTCGGCCACGCGCGTGGCCTGCTGCATGTTGTGGGTGACCAGCGCGACGGCGAACTTCTCGCGAAGCTGCAGCATCAGCTCCTCGATCTGGCGCGTCGCGATGGGGTCGAGCGCCGAGCACGGCTCGTCCATCAGCAGCACTTCCGGCTCGGTGGCGATGGCGCGCGCGATGCACAGCCGCTGCTGCTGGCCGCCGGACAGCGACAGGCCGCTGTTCTTGAGCTTCGCCTTGACCTCGTCCCACAGCGCCGCCCGGCGCAGCGCCTTCTCCACCTTCTCGTCCATGTCGCCGCGGAAGCGGTTGAGCTTCAGCCCGAACGCGACGTTGTCGTAGATGCTCATCGAGAACGGGTTCGGTTGCTGGAACACCATGCCGATGTAGCGGCGCACGACGACGGGGTCCACGTCGCTGGCGTAGATGTCCTTGCCGTGGTAGGTGACCGTGCCCTTGAAGCTGAAGCTGTCGATCAGGTCGTTCATCCGGTTCAGGCTTCGAAGCACCGTGCTCTTGCCGCAGCCCGAGGGGCCGATGAAGCCGGTGATCTTCTGCTTCTCGATCGGCACGTGGCTGTCGCGCACGGCGAGGAAGTCGCCGTAGCGGATCTCGTCGATGTGGCAGTCGAGCACGACATCCGGGGCAGCCGCGACCTCCTTGGCGGACGTCAACGGCGCGCGTACGGCGCCGGGTGGGGCGGTCAGTTCGACGGTGGCGTTCATGGCGTTCTCCGGAGTCAGACCTTGGGCTGGCCGACGAGGCGGGCGAGGATGTTGAGCACGAGCACGATCATCACGAGCACGAGCGAGGCGGCCCACGCGAGCGAGATCTGGTTGTCGAACGGCATCGCCGAGAAGTTGTAGATCAGGATCGACAGCGAGGCGGTCGGCTCGCCGAGGCCTTCGAGGTAGTAGTTGCTGAACAGCGCCGTGAACAGCAGCGGCGCCGACTCGCCGGCCGCTCCCGCGACTGCAAGCATGACACCCGTCAGGATGCCGGGCAGTCCGGTCGGCAGCACGACCTTCCAGATCACCTGGCTCCTCGTGCAGCCGAGCCCGAAGGCGGCGTCCTTCATCTTCTGCGGCACCTGGCGCATCGCCTCCTCCGCGGTCAGCACGACGGTGGGCAGCATCAGCACCGACAGCGCGATGCCTCCGGCGATCGCCGAGTAGCTGCCCATCAGCAGCACCACGGCGGCGTAGGCGAACACGCCCGCGAGGATCGAGGGCAGACCCGTCAGCACCTTGGCCAGGAAGCGCGACACCTGGGCAATGCGCGTGTGCGGGCCGATGACCGACAGGTAGATCGCGGCGAGCAGCCCGAGCGGGATCGAGATGGCGGCGGCGATGCCGACCATGACGAGCGTGCCGACGATGGCGTTGCCGAAGCCGCCGCCCTGTTCGAAGCCCGCCGGGGGCAGGGCGGTGAGCGCCTCGACGTCGAGCCGGGCACCGCCCTCGACGATCAGCATCCAGATGACCGAGAGCAGCGGCACGCTCGCGAGGATCGCGGCCAGCCAGGTCAGACCCGTGAGCAGGCCGTTCTTCATCGCGCGCGACTCGAAGCGCTGACGCTCCAGCCGCGGGACGATGCGTTCGTCCGGCGGAGCCAGGGTGACCCCGGGGTTGTCGATGTCCACGCTCATGTCACTGCTTCCCCTCGAACTTGCGCACGGTGGCCTGCTGGATGACGAGCCCGCCGACGTTGACGACGAACGTGATCGCGAGCAGCACGAGGGCTGCGTACATCAGCGCCTCGACCTCGATGGCGCCCGCTTCCGGGAAGCTCGATGCCAGCAGCGAGGCGAGCGTGTTCGCCGGCGCGAACAAGGAGAGGTTGATCTGGTTCGAGTTGCCGATGAGCATCGCGAGCGCCATCGTCTCGCCCAGCGCGCGGCCGAAGCCGAGCACCAGCGCCGCGAGGATGCCCGGACGACGCGGTGGGCAGCATGACCTTCAGGATCGCCTCCCACTTGGTCGTGCCCATCCCGTACGCCGCCTCCTTGACCTTGTAGGGAATGCGCCGGAACGCGTCGACCGAGATCGCCGCCACCGTCGGCAGGATCATGATCGCGAGCACGAGCGCCGCCGGTGCGAGCCCGGGTCCCGCGAGGTCGGTGCCGAACAGCGGGAACCAGCCCAGCCAGTCGTTCAGCACCACCGATACCGGCCGGATCAGCGGGATCACGACGTAGATGCCCCACAGCCCGTAGACGACCGACGGTATGGCGGCGAGGAGCTCCACGACGGTGCGGAACACCGCGGCGAAGCGGGGCGGGATGAAGTCCTGGGTCAGGAAGATCGCGATGGCGATGCCGAAGGTGCCACCGATCAGCAGCGCCAGCAGGGAGCTGTAGAGCGTGCCCCAGATCTCCGGCAGCACGCCGAAGGTCTCGCGCGAGGCGTCCCACGTCGTGCCGATGACGAAGCCCAGCCCGTGCGCCTGGATCGAGGGCAGCGCCTGGCGCCCGATCATGAACAGCAGGTAGACGGTCAGCGCGATGATGAACCCGGCGCCCGCCCACGCGATCGCGCGGAAGAGACGGTCACGTGCGACCTCGCCGGCGCTGGGTGGCCCCGAGATCGAGCTCGCGGTCTCGGGGACATCGAACGTGCGTGCGGCCATGAGCGGGCTCTCGGGTCGATCGTCGTGGGAGGCAGACGAGACGCGCGCCCGGCGCCCCGACGCCGGGACGCCGGGCGCGCGCGATCGGTCCTACTGGATGAACTCGGCGGCCGCCTGCACCCTCTCGACGACGCTCTCGGGCAGCGGGATGTAGCCGAGCGAGTCGGCGCTGGCCTGTCCCTCGGTGACCGCGTAGTTCACGAAGTCGCGGATCGCGGCGGCCTTGTCGTCGTCCTGCTCCTTGTAGGCGAGCAGCCAGGTGAAGCTCGCGATCGGGTAGGCGGCCGGGTCCTGCGGGTCCCAGACCCAGGCGACGAGGTCCGGCACGTCGGAGCCGGGCAGCGTGGCGTCGCTGAACTCGGCGTTCGCGAGCGCCGCGGCGCCCGTCTCGGGGCCCGGCGACACGAACTCGCCGGCGGCGTTCTCGAGCAGCGCGCTGGTGGCGCCCGTCAGCTTCGCGTAGCCGTACTCGATGTAGCCGATCGAGCCCGGGGTCTGCTTGATGGTGGCGGTGATGCCGTCGTTCTTGGGCGCCTTGACGAAGCTCTGCGTCTGGGGCCACTGCGGGGACTTGCTCTGGCCGATCTGCTTCTCGAAGTCCTCGCTGATCGTGGCCAGGTGACCGCTGAACACGTACGTCGTGCCCGAGGAGTCCGAGCGGACGACGACGGTGATGTCCTCGTCGGGCAGCTCCACGTCGGGATTGGCCTCCGCGATCGCCGGGTCGTTCCACTTCGTGATGTCGCCGGTGAAGATCCGCGGGTAGACGTCGCGCGGCAGGCGGAGCTCCTCCACGCCGTCGATGTTGTAGGCGAGCACGACCTCGCCGGCGGTCAGCGGCAGCAGCACGACACCTTGGCTGACCTTGGCCATCTCCTCCTCGTTCATCGCGGCGTCCGAGGCCGCGAAGTCGACCGTGCCGTTGATCAGGTCCTGGATGCCGGCGCCGCTGCCCTTGGCCTGGTAGTCGATGCGGGCGTCCTCGGCCTGGGCGCTGAAGTCCTTGAACCACTTCGAGTAGATCGGGAAGGGGAAGCTCGCGCCGGAGCCGTTGAGTCTGACCTCGGCGTGGACGGCGGGCGCCATCGCGGCGGCGGCCAGGGCGAGGCCGAGGGCGGCGGGCAGGGAGGTGCGTGCGCGGGTCATGGTCGTCGGAGTCCGGATGGGGAGTGCGGCTACGCTAGACCCGGCCGGTGACGCACCGATGACAGGGGCGCGGCCGGCGGATCTTCCGGAGCCCTTGGCACGACGGTCACGCAGGTGTATCGGGGCGGCGTACGCTCGTCCTTCCTCTGCGCATCGCCTCGAGTCCCATGTCCACGAGCGACGACCCGGCCGCGGCCCGCGCCGACGCCCGTCGCCGTCGCCTTGGCGCGTGGCGACTGGCCCGCGGCGCTCGCCGGGCTCGAGGCGCTCGGGCGCACCTCGCCGCCGAACGCGTCGCTCGCCTACAACCGGGCGCTGGTGCTGCGCCGGCTCGGGCGCACGACCGACGCGCTCGACGCGTTCGACGCGGCCCTCGCGATCGATCCGACGCACGCGAACGCGCGCTTCGAGCGGGCCTCGGCGCTGATGGACGCCGGCGAGCTCGGGCGCGCCGCCGATGGCTTCGCCGGCTATCTCGAGCGCGTGCGCGACGACGCGCACGCGCTCCTCAACCTCGGCGAGCTGCTCGTGCGCCTGGGCCGCCCGGCGCAGGCGCTGGCGCCGCTCGAGCGCGCGTTCGACGCGCTCGGCCCCGAGCCGGTCGCCGGCGCGCTGGCCGCCGCGCGTCGCGACGTCGGGGACCTCGACGGGTGCGAGGCGGCGCTGGCGACGCTGCCGGCGTCGCCCGAGGTCGCGGCGCTGCGCCTGAAGGTGACGGTGCAGGGGGCGAAGGGGCGCATCCGGCTCCGCCCGGCCCGGCCGGACGGTTCCGCTCAGCCGCGTCGCGCGCGGTAGCGTTTGCGGTAGAGCCCGGGCGCGTCCTGCAACGCATCAGCGAGCGCCGCCCGCTCGGCGACCGCGGCCCGGTCCATCGGTCCGATCTCGAGCTCGAGCGTGTCGCGCGGCACCGGCCAGCCCTGCGCGACCGGGGTGCCTGCGGGGAGCGTGCCCTCGAAGCCCGGATCGGTCCACAGCGCCGGGAAGTGCACGTGGCCGGCGCCCCACCGGTCGCAGTCGACGAGCCCGGTCAGCGTGCGAAACGGCAGCTCCGGCCGGTTCGCGGGGTGGCCGAACAGCATCGACCAGCCGAGGGGCAGCGACACGGTCCAGAAGTTCGTGAACTTGACGACGAGCTCGTCCGGCCGCGCTCCCGGCAGCCCGGTCGCCTGCTCGGGCACGTGCACGCCGATCGGCGAGCGCGTGCCGCTCCAGTCCGGGTCCGCGGGCAGGTCCCAGTCCCACGCGAGCTCGCCGCCCGACACGTGCACGTCGGCGGCGAGCGGGAACAGCACGCCCGAGCGCATCGCGTCGATGAACGGCGGGCAGCGCTTGACGGTGCGCACGTCGGCGCCCGCCAGGACCTCGCTCGGCGCGCTCGCGGGCATGCGGCGCAGCCAGTCGGGCAGGGCGCCGGTGCCGAGCGTCGGTCGCGCCAGGAACGGCTCGTGCGACGGCAGGCACGCGAGCGACACCTTCACGGCCGCCGCCGCACGAGCAGCGTGTGCACGACCGCGACGAGCACCGTGACGGCGACGAACACGACGCCGATCGCGTTGATCGTCGGCGACAGCCCGAAGCGCATGCGCGCGCCGATCTCGGTCACGAGCGTCCACGACCCGCCGATCGCGAACACCGTCGTGTTGTAGTTCTCGATCGACTGCAGGAACGCGATGAGGCACCCCGCGAGCACGGTCGGGCGCAGGAACGGCAGCGTGATGCGGCGGAACACGATCCACGGCGAGGCACCGAGGTCGGTCGCCGCCTCCTCGAGCGCGCGGTCCTGGCGCTGCAGGCGCGCCATGAACAGCAGCATGCAGTAGGTCGCGACGAACGAGGACTGCGCGACGACGGTCGTGAACAGCCCCGCCTGCACGCCGAACAGGTCGCGCCAGAAGATCATCGTCGTGGCGCCGAGCACGATGCCCGGGGTCAGCACCGGCGACACGAGCACCGCGTACAGCAGCGTGTCTGCGCGCGAGCGCAGCCGCGTCAGCACAAGGGCACCCGCGAGCCCCAGCGGCACGGCGAGCCCGATGACGCCGAGCGAGATCGCCAGCGAGTGGCCGAGCCCCTGCACGAAGCGCGCGTCGCGCGACAGCGCGACGAACCAGTCGAGCGTGACGCCCTGCCAGTGCATCGCCGACGGGGTCGGGTTCGCGTTGAACGCGGCGAGCACCATCAGCGCGAGCGGCAGGAACATCCACGCGAAGAACAGCACGAGGTAGCCGCCGAGCACGACGTCGGCAGCGCCCGCGCGACGGCGGCCCGCGACCGATGCCGTCGGCGCGGACGCCGGCATCGCTCCGGCGGTCGCGCTCATGGGATCGTGTGCACGTCGGCGGCGCTCCCGCTCAACGGGCGATGTCGCGGATGCCGACGCGGAACGCGGCCATCACGACGAGGATGAAGGCCGTGCACGCGAGCAGCAGCGCGAGCGAGTACGCGGCGCCCTGATTCCAGTCGTCGGCCTCGAAGAAGCGGCGGTAGATGATCTGGCTGAACCAGTCCGGGTGCATGCCCCGCCCGACGATCTCGGGCACCGCGATGGAGCCCGCCGACAGCACGAACGTCATGATCGAGCCGACCGCGATGCCGGGCTTGGCGTGCGGGATCACGATGCGTCGGTGGATGCGCCAGGACGAGGCGCCGAGGTCCGTCGCCGCATCGATCTGGTGACGGTCGAGCGTGTCGATCGCGTTGTAGATCGGGAACACCATGAACAGCACGTAGGCGTACACCATGACCGCGAACACCGCGCCGTTGGAGGCGACCCAGCGCACCCCTTCGCCCGCGGCCAGGTCGATCAGCCCGAGCCGGTCGAGCAGCGTGTTCAGCAAGCCCTCGCGCTCCAGCACCATGATCCAGGCGAAGATCCGCAGGAGCTCGTTGATCGCGTACGGCACGATCAGCAGGAGCAGCAGCAGCGTCGTCGCCCGCGCGGTCCGCGCCGTCGCGACGGCCCACGCCACCGGGTAGCACACGACGAACGCGAGCAACGTCACGGCGAGCGCGTAGCCGAGCGTCGCGACGAAGATGCGCGCGTGCAGCGCCGACATCGAGCGGAAGTTGCCGAGCCCCCAATGCACGTCGACGCCGGCGGTCTCGCCCTCGGTCGCCTCGAGCGCGGCGATGCGATCGTCCACCTCCGCCCGCTGGGCGTCGAGCGCGGAGCGCGTCCCCGCGGGGTCGGCGCGCAGCGTCGGACCCCGCGCCGGTCGCGCGCGGGACGGACATGCGCGGCGCGAACGGCGACGGCGCGGCCGGCGACGCGGCCGGCGACGCGGCGGCGACGGGGCCGTACCGGGCGCCACCGCGCTTCCCGTCGTCGGCGCGGTCGGCGCGCGCTCCAGCGCGTCGAGCTGCCGATCGATCTCGTAGCGCCGCACGTACAGCCGCTCGATGTCGACGGCGAGCCGAGCCGCTGCGCCGCCCCGGTCCTCGACCTGGAACGCGCGCACCGTCAGCGTCGCCTGCGGCAGCACGATCATGCCGAGCAACCACAGCGCCACCATCGCGACGAGCGCGCCCGCGAGCGGTCCGCCGAAGCTCTTCGCGAGCCCGCCCACGCCGCTTCAGGCGTCCGCGGCCATGACGAGCGCGTCGCGCGCGCGGAAACCCAGCCGGTGACGCTGCCCGGGGGCGAACGCTTGTGCGTCGCCGGTGTTGTGCACCTGCACGTCGAGCGAAGCGCCGCCGTCGGCCGCGATGCGGAAGCCGAGGTTCACGATCGAACCCTCCAGCTCGCGCCGCTCGATCGTCGCCTCGATCGCGTTGTATGGCGCGTTGTCGGTTGCGTTGTCGATCGCGTTGTCGATCGGGATCGCGTTGTCCGGCGCGACCGCGCCCGGCCGGGCCGCCGTGCCGACGGCTGCCAGCACGCCGATGCGCTCGGGGCGCACGAGCACGGTGGCGGCGTGGCCGGTCGCGAGGGCCGCCCGGTTCGTGCCGACGATCCGGCCCGCGGCGGTGTCGACCGTCGCGAGGCCGTCGGCGGCGTCGACGACGCGCCCGCGAAGCCGGTTCTGCTCGCCGACGAACGTCGCGACGAACGCCGTCTCGGGTTCGGAGTAGATCGCGTCGCCGGTGCCGACCTGCTCGACGCGGCCGGCGCGCATGACCGCGATCCGATCGGACATCGCGAGCGCCTCGCCCTGGTCGTGGGTGATGTAGACGAACGTCACGCCCGTCCTGCGCTGGATTGCCCTGAGCTCGCCGCGCATGTGCTGGCGCAGCTTCAGGTCGAGCGCCGACAGCGGCTCGTCGAGCAGCAGCACGGCCGGCTCCACGGCGAGCGCCCGCGCGACCGCGACCCGCTGGCGTTGGCCGCCGGACAGCTCGTCGGGACGCTTCCCGCCCTCGTCGCCGAGCGAGACGAGCTCGAGCAGCTCGTCGGCTCGCGCGCGCCGCCGCACGCGCCCGATGCCGCGGGCCTCGAGTCCGAAGGCGACGTTGTCGCGCACGCTCATGAGCGGGAACAGCGCGAGGTTCTGGAAGATCAGCGCCGTCGGGCGCCGGGCGGGGCGATGCCCGCCATCGACGCGCCGCCGATCCGGAGCGAGCCGGCCGTGGGCTCGAGAAAGCCGGAGATCATGCGCAGGATCGTCGTCTTGCCGCACCCGGACGGTCCGAGTATCGAGAAGAACTCGCCCGCCCGGATGGACAGCTCGGTCGGCCGAACGGCCACGTGGCCGTTCGGGTAGGTCATCGACAACCCATCGAGCTCGACGGCCTGACCGTGCACGGCGCGGCGGCGCGTCCGTCGCGCGCGCGCGTCAGGCGTTCGTGATCCGGTCCACGTACTCCTGGCGCATCGCGGCGAACCAGGGCGTGTCCGCCTGCCACCACCACAGGTTCGCGAGGTTCTCGGGGGTGTAGACCTCCGCGAACTGGCGCTTGTAGTCATCGCCCGCGAAGTCCGCGGCGCCCGCGACGGCCGAGTTGTAGCCGGTGTTCTTCGACATCATGCCGCCGAGCTCGGGCGTCAGCAGCGTGTCGATGAACGCGTAGGCCTGCTCGACGTTCGCCGCCCCCGACGGGATGCCGACCGAGTCCATCCACGTGATGCCGCCCTCCACGGGCATGCGGTACTTCCACTTCGCGTCCTCGCGCGCCAGCAGCAGGCCCGTCGTGTCCCAGGTCTGGCCGATCCGGGCGCCGGCCTGCGAGAACGCGTTGGTCGCCTCGGTCGCGTCGTTCCAGAACGCGGCGATCTTGTCCTTGTGGTCGACGACGAACGCGGCGCAGGCGTCCCAGACGCGCCTGGCGTCGGCCTCGGACTTGTACACGTCGAGCATCCGGTTCGACTCGAGCTTCCCGGTCGCGTCGAGGTAGAGCCCGACGCCCATGATGGCCGACTTCTGGCGGAACGCGGCGCGCCCGTCCGCCTCTGGCATCCACAGCGAGCCGAACGACACCTCGTCGTCGGCCAGGTCGAACGTGGACGAATCGAAGGTGATCGCCTCGGTGCCCCAGTTGAACGGCAGCAGCATGCGCTCGCCGCGGTAGGTCGCGCCGAGCGCGACCGAGTCGTCCATCATCGAGGGAATCACGTTGCCGACGTTCGCGAGCCTCGACTCGTCGAGCGGTTGCAGCAAACCGTCGGGGTAGTAGTTGTTGCCGTTCGTCACCGACGGGAAGATCACGTCGAAGCCCTTGCCGCCGGCGGCCCTGAGCTTCTGCTCGGCCTCGTCGTTGGAGCCGTAGGTCGACAGGTTGACCTTGATCCCGCCGTCCTTCTCGAACGCGTCGATCTGGTTCTGCTGGATGTAGTCGCCCCAGGCGAACACGTTCACCTCGCCGGACGTCGCGAGCGCGTCGCGGGTTCTCAGCAGGGCGGGGGCGGCGAGCACGACGCCGGTGGCGGCGGTGCCCTGCAGGAGCTTGCGGCGCGTGATCATCGACAGACCTTCTCTCGGGCGTTGCGGGTGAATGCCAAGGGCGGTGCGGTGCACCGGTTAGGCCGGGCGCAGCGTGCGGCGCTCGCATGACACGACCGTGACCGCGATTCCGGTCGGCCGGTCACGCCCACGTCACGCGCGCCCGGCAGCATGCGCCGCGCTCGCCTCGCACGCGGCCCGTCACGGACCCCTCCATGAGCTCGATGGACGCCTCGCACATCGACCCGAAGCCCGCGCACGACCGGCGCTGCACGCTGCGCCTGCTCTCCCTCGCCCAGCGCGACGAGCTCGAGAGCGCCTGGGCCGCGGTGCGTCCTGCGCCGGAGGTGACCACGCTACGCGGCCCCGAGGTCGGGCTCGTCATGGCGCGCGGCCGCATCGGCGGCGACGGCTCGGCGTTCAACCTCGGCGAGGTGGCCGTGACGCGTGCGACGGTGCGCCTGGCCAGCGGCGCGGTCGGCTTCGGTCACGCGCTCGGTACCGACGAGCGGCGCGCCTGGCTCGCCGCCGCGTTCGACGCGCTCGACGTCGAGGCCTCGTGTGCCGGACGCCCACTCGACGGACCGACGATGGCGCTGCTCGGGCGGATCGAGGCGCGGCTCGAGCGCGAGCACCGCGTCGCGGCCGAGGAGGCCGCGGCCACCCAGGTCGACTTCTTCACGATGACCCGAGGCGATGACGAATGAACCAGACGCTTCCCGCCGGTGACGATCGCCTGTTCGGTCGCGGCTTCGCCGAGCCCGTGTTCGAGGCCCAGGCGTGGTTCCGCCGCCTGATGAACGCGATGGCTTCCCCGGGCACGGTGGTCGAGGTGGCGCCACCCGAGCAGCCGCCGGAACCGCTCGCACCGGTCGCGGCCGGGCTGCTGCTCACGCTGTGCGACGACGACACGCCGGTATGGCTCGCCCCGGCGCTGTGCGAGTCGCGCTGGAGCGCGACGTGGCTGCGCTTCCACACCGGCGCGCCCCTGGTCGAGTCGGCGGAACGGGCCGCGTTCGTCGTCGCGAGCGGCGCCGACGATTGCCCGGCGTTCGAGGACCTTACACTCGGCAGCGACGAGTACCCCGACCGCGGCGCGACGGTGATCCTGCCCGTCGAGGCGTTCGGCAGCGGCGAGCGGCTCGTGCTCGCGGGACCGGGCATCGACGGGTCGAGGGAGCTCGTCGTGGCGGGACTGCCGGGCGACTTCCGCGCACGCTGGCGGACGAATCGCGCGGGCTTTCCGCGCGGCGTGGAGCTGGTGCTCGTCGCCGACCACGCGTTCGCGTGCCTGCCGCGCAGCACCCGCGTCGTGGACGACTGAGGCGTTGTACGTCGCGGTCAAGGGGGGCGAGCGCGCGATCGAGGCCGCGCACCGGCTGCTCGCCGACAGGCGCCGTGGCAGTACGGAGCTGCCCGCGATCGACACCGCGCAGATCGAGCAGCAGCTCTCGCTCGGCGTCGCGCGCGTCATGGCCGAGGCCTCGCTGTACGCGCCGGAGCTGGCCGCGCACGCGCTGAAGCAGGCGCGCGGCGACACCATCGAGGCCGTGTTCCTGCTGCGCGCCCGGCGCACGACGATGCCGAGGCTCGGCTACTCGGCGCCCCTCGACACGGCCCGCATGCGCATCGAGCGGCGCGTGTCGGCCACCTACAAGGACCTGCCGGGCGGGCAGGTGCTCGGGCCCACCTTCGACTACACGCACCGGTTGCTGGACGAGGCGCTCGCCGGCGGCGGCGACGGTGCGCCCGAGACCCCGGGTCGTGCCCAGGCGCAGGACGCGGCCTCCTCGCGCGTCACCGAGCTGCTGCGCGGCGAGGGGCTCGTCGAGGGACCGGACGGGTTCGACGCGCCGGAGCGCTCCGCCGAGGGCGATCCGGCGGCCGCTCCTCCCGGGGATCTCACGCGCGAGCCGCTGGCCTTCCCGTGCGAGCGCGACGTGCGCCTTCAGGCGCTCGCGCGCGGCGACGAGGGCTTCCTGCTCTCGCTCGCCTACTCGACCCAGCGCGGCTACGGACGGACCCATCCGTTCGTGGGCGAAATCCGCATCGGCCTGGTCGAGCTCGAGATCGAGATCCCGGAGCTGGAGCTCACCGTCGCGATCGGCGAGATCCGCATCACCGAGTGCCAGATGATCAACCAGTTCGGGGGCTCCGCGACGCGCCCGCCGGCCTTCACGCGCGGCTACGGACTGGTGTTCGGCCAGGCGGAGCGAAAGGCCATGTCGGTCGCGCTCGTCGATCGCTCCCTGCGCGCGCGCGAGCTCGGCGAGGACCTCGTCGCGCCGGCCCAGGACGAGGAGTTCGTCGTCGTGCATTCGGACAACGTGCAGGCGAGCGGCTTCGTCGAGCACCTGAAGCTGCCGCACCACGTCGACTTCCAGGCCGAGCTCGAGCTGCTGCGCCGGCTGCGCGCGGAGTTCGAGGAGCGCGTGCGTTCCGTCGATGACGCGACTCCCGAAGGGCCGGAGCGATGAGCGGCACGGTGTCCGGCTACAACCACGCCTACCTCGACGAGCGCACCAAGCGCACGATTCGGCGGGCGATCCTGAAGGCCATCGCGATCCCCGGCTACCAGGTACCGTTCGTGGGCCGCGAGATGCCCATGCCCTACGGCTGGGGCACGGGCGGCGTGCAGCTGACCGCCTCGATCATCGGCCCCGACGACGTGCTCAAGGTCATCGATCAGGGGGCCGACGACACGACCAACGCGGTCTCCATCCGGCGCTTCTTCGAGCGCGTGGCCGGGGTGGCGACCACGACGCGCACCGTCGAGGCCACCGTGATCCAGACCCGGCACCGCGTGCCGGAAACGCCGCTCGTGGCCGGCCAGACGCTCGTCTACCAGGTGCCGATCCCCGAGCCCTTGCGCTTTCTGGAGCCGCGCGAGACCGAGACGCGGCGCATGCACGCGCTCGTCGACTACGGGCTCGTGCACGTCAAGCTCTACGAGGACATCGCGCGCCACGGCCACATCGCCACGACCTACGCGTATCCCGTCGAGGTCGCCGGGCGCTACGTCATGGATCCATCCCCGATACCGAAGTTCGACAACCCGAAGCTCGACGATTGTCCCGCGCTGCAGCTCTTCGGTGCCGGGCGAGAGGGGCGCATCTACGCGTTGCCGCCGCACACGCGCGTCCGTAGCCTGGACTTCGAGGACCATCCCTTCGAGGTGCAGCGCTTCCCGACGCCGTGCGCTCGTTGCGGCAGCACGGACGTCTACCTCGACGAGATCGTGCTCGACGACGCGGGCACGAGGATGCTCGTGTGCTCGGACACCGATCACTGCGCGTCCACGCTCGAGGCGAGCGCCTCGTGAGCCCGTCGACGGGCTCGGCGCCTTGTCCGGCCGCCGACGACGAGCCGCTGCTGAGCGTGCGCGACCTGACCCACCGCTACGGCAGCCTCGAAGCCTGCACCGAGGTCGGCTTCGACCTGTGGCCCGGCGAGGTGCTGGCGATCGTCGGCGAGTCGGGGTCTGGCAAGTCGACACTTCTCGAGTGCGTCGCGACGCGTCGCCTGCCGAGCGAGGGCAGCGTGCGCTATCGCGACGCGGCAGGCGAGTGGCTGGAGCTCACCACGCTCGCCGAATCGAGCCGGCGCCGACTGATGCGCACCGAGTGGGGCTTCGTGCACCAGCACCCCGCCGACGGGCTGCGCATGGCCGTCTCGGCGGGGGCGAACGTGGGCGAGCGGCTCATGGCGATCGGCGACCGGCACTACGGCCGTATCCGCGGCTGCGCCGTCGACTGGCTCGAGCGCGTCGAGATCGATCCGGCGCGCATCGACGACCGGCCGCGCACCTTCTCCGGCGGCATGCGCCAGCGGCTGCAGATCGCGAGAAACCTCGTCACCTCCCCGCGGCTCGTGCTGATGGACGAGCCCACCGGCGGGCTCGACGTCTCGGTGCAGGCGCGGCTGCTGGATCTGGTGCGCACGCTCGTCGCCGAGCTGGGGCTCGCCGCCGTCATCGTCACGCACGATCTGGCGGTCGCGCGACTGCTCTCCGAGCGCATGCTCGTCATGCGTCGGGGGCGGGTGATCGAGTCGGGGCTGACCGAGCGCGTGCTGGACGACCCGCGGGCCCCGTACACGCAGTTGCTGGTGTCATCGATCCTCGGAGGTTGAGCGTGCCCGTCACATCGCCCGCCGCCGGCATCGCCACCGCGACCGATGCTGGCCCCGATGCCGCCACGACCGGCGTCGACGCCGTGGTGCCGCTGTCGGTGCGCGGCGTCGCCAAGCGCTTCGTGCTGCACCTGCGCGACGCGGCCGAGCTGTTCGTCGTCGACAACGCCTCGTTCGACGTGCGCGCGGGTCGCTGCACGGTGCTGGATGGTCCGTCCGGGATCGGCAAGAGCTCGTTGCTGCGCATGATCCACGGCGGCTACCGCATCGACGCGGGCAGCGTGCTCGTGCACCACGAGGGCCGCACCGTCGACGTCGCCACCGCCGACGACCGCACGCTGATCCGCGTGCGCCGCGACACCGTGGGGCACGTCGGCCAGTTCCTGCGCGCGGTGCCGCGCGTCGGTGCGCTCGACGTGGTCGCGGCCCCGTTGATCGAGCGCGGCGTCGAGGCGGATCTCGCACGCGATCGCGCGCGGGCCTTGCTGGAGCGGTTGAACCTGCCCGAGCGTCTGTGGGGCCTGCCGCCGGCGACCTTCTCTGGCGGCGAGCGCCAGCGCGTCAACGTCGCGCGCGGGCTCGCGACGACGCATCCGATCCTGCTGCTCGACGAACCGACCGCGTCGCTGGACGAGGCGAACCGCGACGTCGTGATCGAGCTGGTGCGCGAGCGGCGGGCGGCGGGCACCGCGCTGCTCGGGATCTTCCACGACGCGGCGGTGCGCGAGGCGCTGGCCGACGACGTCGTGGACGTCGGGGCGTTCAGGCCGGGCTAGCGGGTCGAGCGTGAAGTCTTCAGATGCACGAGGCAGCTGTGGCGGCACGCACACACCCGACCAGGATCGGGACGCGAAACGACAACGCGCGGGCGACGGATCGGGAGACCGGTCCCTCGATCCGTCGCCCGCGTGGAGCGAGTCTTCTAGCTGTCGTCGCCGCCGTCGCCCCCGTCCGTCGCCACGGCCGGCGCGAGCTGGATGGACTCGGGCTTGACGAACGGCAGCATGACGTCGGGCGCGACGTCGCCGGACAGGCTCGCCGCGTCCTCGAACACGAGCAGCAGATCGTTGGTCTTCTCCGCGACGATCGCCGCGCCGTCGAGCAGCACGACGTCTACCGGGTTGCCGAGCATCGTGGCCGGACCGCCGATGGGATCCACGTCCACCGGACCGTCGAGCGTGCCCTCGGAGTCGTCGAACACGAACAGCAGACCGTCGGCGTTCGGGCCCGCGGTCGTCGCGCCGACGTCCGAGACGAGCACGCTGCCGTCCTCGACGAAGACGCCGTGGAAGTTGGCCGATCCGCTCGTCGGCGTGACGAGCCGATCGACCTCCGTGCCGCCGCCCGCGGTCGTGGAGAAGTCGTCGAGGATCGCGAGGCTGCCGTCGACCAGCGCCGCGTACAGGCGGGTGTTGTCCGCGTCCCAGAACGTGTCCCAGCACGAGGCGGGCAGGTCGACCGCGGCCACCGGAGCGGCGTTCGGATCGGTCGAGGCGGGCGAGTACAGCTTCAGGTCGTCGGCGCCGGTGTTGTCGTCACCGGCGGCGGTCACGTCGCACGAGGCCAGCAGGTCCTCGCCGGTGACGTACTCCAGGCCCTTGCCGGGTCCTGCGCCGATCTGCGTCACGCCGCCATCGGCGCCGACGATGAACAGTCCGGTGCGGTTCGCCGCGTCGCCGTTCTGATAGAGAGTGCCGTCGGGACCGTAGGCGATGCCCTCGTTGGCCGTGTCCTGCAGGAGCGCCGCGAGGGTGCCCAGCTCGGGGCCGCGGATCTCGATCTCGCCGCCGTCATCGTCGCCGGTGTTCCTGGCCACGGCGAAGCTGCCGGCCGGGGAGCCGTTCGCGCCGGGCTCCGTGCCGCCGTCCTCGCCGCCACCGTCACCGCCGCCGTCTCCGGCGCCCCCGTCCGCCCCGCCGTCCGCTCCGCCGTCAGCCGCGCCGTCTCCGCCATCCGTCAGGCCGCCGTCCGTCAGGCCGCCGTCTTCGATGCCGGCGTCCTCGCCGCCGTCGACCATGTCGTCGTCATCGTCGTCGCTCGAGCAGGCGCCGAGGGCTAGGACCGTCAGCGCGACCGCGACGGCGCGGGCGGCGGGTCGTCGCGCGAAGCGCGCGGCTCGGTATGAGGTCGTGGGTCGTGCTTGCATTCGATGTCTCCGATCGGTGTGCGGATGGTGAAACGGGCGGACTCGGTGTCCGCGCGTCGAAACGCGTCGACGGTCTGCGCGGATGCAGGCGGCGGCGAAACTGGTAAAGGTTGCAGCCGACGATTCACCGACGCTCGCGTTCGTTCCGAGGTACATCCGTTCCCGATCCATCGCTGCACGCACCGTCCGCTCGCGCCGATGGACGGACTCGCCAGGGCGCCGGACGACCCCGGCACGGGCGTGCGCTTCGACATCGCGGCATCGGAGCGCGCCTGCGGACAGGTGCGGTCGCCAAGCGCGATTGTTCACGTTCGGTTGCGTGGCGAGCGCGAGGGCCACGTCTACCCTCGAGGGTTCCGTCCACGTCGGATGTCTTCTCCCCCCAGGTCACGCATGAGTCACGAACCGGAACGCTCGCCACCGGTCACGCGCGCACGGCTGCGCGGTGCGGTGCTGGTGGCGGCGCTGGCCAGCCCTGTCGCCGGTGCCGCGGGGCTCCCGAACGCGTGCGAGCTCGCACCCCCGACGCCGCGTCCGGCGGCACCGTGCAAGCTTTGCCGGCTACCGCCACCGCCACCCCGGCCGCCGCTCTCAGCGACGCGGCCGAGGTCGAGGCAGTGGAGCGACAGCACCGAGGCGCGCACGCAGGGGTTCGCGCGGCCCGTCCTCGCCGCCGTGTCGCGGGCGCTCGGCGCGCTGTTGCGCTACGCCGCGAAGCTCGGCCGGCATGGAGCCCTGCACGGCGTCGGGGCACGCCATGGCCGCCGTGCCGAACGCGGTGACCGACCTGTTCCGCCCGAGCTCGGCATGACCGTCGTCAACGAGTCCGGGCGTCCCGTCGTCGTGGTGTCGGCCGCGCGCCCTGGACGGGCTGTGGCGCGCGGGCCGCACGCCGCGCTCGGTGCGCGTGTCGCTCGACGGCGCGTTCGCCGCCGCTGCAGGTGTTCGTGCTGGACGCCGATGGCGGGACAGGTCGAGCAGCTGCTGACCGTGGAGCTGCCCGCCGACCCCGCGGGCGCGGGCGCCGCCGTCATCCGCGACGCGCCGGACGGCGGGCTGCTGGTCGTGCAGGCCGGGTAGCCGCCGTCGACGCCGCGAGCCCGCGACGAGGCGCGTCGGGGATGGATGCGAACCGCCGCCGAGCGCGCGGCTCGATGGCCCGAGCGGCTCCGGGTGCGCGAAGCGGCAGGGACCGATCCGCGACGATCGGCCCTGACCCGAGCTCGCAGCGGGCGTCGCGTATCTCCGTCGCCGCGGTTCAACCGACCGCGAACGCTACGAGGTCGTAGGACCGAAGGGCCCGCTGACCTCGTAGGTGATGCCCGGCCCTTCGTCGCTGCCGAACGGGTTGCCGCGCTGGGAGCTGAAGTACAGTCGGCTGCCGTCGGGACTGAACGCGGGGCCCGCGATCTCGGAATCCGGCTGTCCCGGAATCTGCAGCAACGGCGCGATGGTCCCGTCAGCGCCGACCACGACGATCTGCATGTCGCCGCCGTCCTCGGCCACCAGCACGTCGCCGCCGCTCGAGACGGTCACGTTGTCGACCCCCGAGAGGATGGGCTCGGCACTCGTGCCTCGGTCGTAGATCACCTGCAGCGTCTGCGTCGCGATGTCCAGGCGCCAGACCTGATCCGTCCCCTTCGTCGTGAAGTAGACGCCCCCGTCGGCATGAAAGCAGCCCTCGCCGCCGTCGAAGCGTGCGGCGGCGTCCACCTGCCGGCGGGTCGGGCGTTCGTGGAACCGAGGTCGTGGGTCCGGCACCTGCGCCCAGGACAGCGTGCTCGACTGCGCATCGAGCACCGCGACCTGCAGCGTCCCGACGTCGAGATCGGGCCACCCGTCGGCGCGGAAGCGATCCGGCACGAAGCGGTAGAGGCAGCCGTCGGGCTCGTCCTCGGTGAGGTAGACCTGACCGCTCGCGGGCGTCCACGGCGGCGGCCTCGTGCTTGAAGTGTCCGAGCGCGTCGCGGCGCACCGGTCGGCGCCGCGAGACGTCGCATTCGTAGACCTTGCCGAAGGCGATCTCCTCGCACGACAGCCAGGTGCCCCACGGAGTCGCTCCACCGGCGCAGTTCTGGTCATCGTCCCGGACAGCACGGTGTAGGCGTCGACGATGCTGCCGTCGGCGGCGAAGCGCAGCGCTCCGGCGCCACCGTCCAGGAAGCCCGGGGACTCGCTGTTCGACACGTAGATCCAGCCGCCATCGCTCGTCGGAAAGGTGGCGCCGCCGTCGGGGAAGATGTGCCAGCGATGCCTCAGCCAGCGGTTCGGTCCGGTGCGCACCGGAAAGCCGCTCCACGCGACGACGCGCGAGCGAAAGCCCGCCGGCAAGCGAACGCCGTTGCCGTCCGGAGGCAGCAGCGGGCCGAGCGTCGTGAGCGGGGCGGCGCGCACGGGCGCGCTCATCGAGAGCAGGCTCGGGCCGGTGGCCATGACCGAGAGGCCGAGACCGGCCATGCGCAGCACGCCGCGGCGTGCGGGATCGTGATTCAAGGAAGACCTCGACGGGAAAGCGGTGTCGTCGGTGCACGCTAGCGGCTCGCCGTGAAGCCCGTGTGAAGGTGCGCCGGCTTCGCGCCGGAGCGATCGGTCACGGCTCCTCTCGACTCGATGACGTCGCGTTCAGGAGCACGCCGTCCGCGACGCCGTCAGTAGCGGCTCGGCACGAAGAGCTCCGGGGGCAGCACCTCGCGCTCGTAGTCGGCGTTGAACCGTCGCTCCGGCAGCACGACCTCCTCGTGCGGCACCTCCTCGTACGGCACGCGCTCGAGCAGGTGGTGGATGCAGTTCAGCCGCGCGCGACGCTTGTCGTTGCCGGGCACGACGAACCAGGGCGCCTCGTCGATGTTGGTGCGCGCGAACATCTCCTCCTTGGCCGCGGTGTAGCGCTCCCAGCGCACGCGCGACTCGAGATCCATCGGGGAGAGCTTCCACTGCTTCAGCGGATCGTGAATGCGCGTCAGGAACCTGAGCTGCTGCTCCTCGTCGGTGATCGAGAACCAGTACTTGGTCAGCCGGATGCCCGAGCGCACCAGCATCCGTTCGAACTCCGGCACGTCCTGGAAGAACTGCTCGACCTGGGCGTCGTCGGCGAAGCCCATCACCCGCTCGACGCCGGCGCGGTTGTACCAGGAGCGGTCGAACAGCACGATCTCGCCCTTGCCGGGCAGGTGCGGGACGTAGCGCTGGAAGTACCACTGCGAGCGCTCGCGCTCGGTGGGTGCCGGCAGCGCGACCGTGCGCACCACGCGCGGATTCAGCCGCTGCACGATGCGCTTGATCGAGCCGCCCTTGCCGGCCGAGTCCCGTCCCTCGAACACCACGACGATCTTCTCGCCCGCGTGCACGACCCAGTCCTGCAGCTTGATGAGCTCGGCCTGGAGCTTGAGCAAGGATTTCAGGTACGTCCGCCGGTCGAGCGTCGTCGGGTGCAGACGCTGATAGAGGGCCTGCACCTTCTCCGAGCGCATCCAGTCCTCGAGCTCGGTCTCGTCGTTCTCGTCGAGCTCGCTTTGCAGCTCGGCCTCGAGCCACTCCTCCAGGTCGTCGCCGCTCATCGAATGGTGTTCTCCCGTTGTCGTTCCCGTCGGGGCCGGCCGCCCAGGCTGCCGGGTGGGGGGTCAGGATATCGTGCGAATCGAGCTCGGGGTACCGGCGCGGCGCGGTGCGATACCGGCTTCGTTCAATCCCGGCCGCGGTTGCGCAGCGCGCGTTCCACGCGCTCCATCGCGTGCGCGCCGACACCGTCGAGGATCGCGTCCGGTATCTCGAGCGTGGCGCCCGCGTCGGATTCCAGGATGCTCGCGAGACCGTGCACGGTGGACCAGACGAACAGCGCATCGAGCTCGATCTCGCGGCGCGCGGGCGCGCTCCGCGCGTTGCCGTGCAGACGCGCGACCGCGCCAGCATCAGCGTTGCCGGTGTGAGCGAGGCAGCCGACGCGACAGCGCGAGCTCCTACGCCACGCGCATTCTCGACCAGTCGCTGCCGGCGGACTCGTCCCGCGCGCGCTCGAGCTCCCAGTTCGCCTGCAGGTTCATCCAGAACTCGGCAGTGGTGCCGAACGCTGCGGCCAAGCGCAGCGCCGTGTCACCCGTCACGCCACGACGGCCGGCGACGATCTCGCTGACCCGGTTGCCCGGCACCTCGATCCGCTCGGCCAGTGCGGCGGCCGACAGCGACATCGGGCGCAGGAACTCCTCCTCGAGCACTTCGCCCGGATGCACGGGCGAGAGACGCTCGGTGGTAGTCGCGGATCTCGACGTCATGCGGGCCATCCTCCTTCCAGGAAAAACAGATGCGGAACTGGTCGTTGATACGGATTGAATGCTGACCTATCCGATCGCCCTTCAGCTTCTCCAGCCGATTGCTTGGCGGGCAGTCGCAGGTCGTCAAGCACGCTCGCCGCTTCGAGCATGACGAGCTTGCGCAACGCAACGCGTTCGATGTTCACGAACCTTCGGCCGCGCTCACGCGGCCCGCGCCCGAGAGGCGCGCCGGCCCGGTAGCCGGTTCGTCGTCGGCCGTCCTGGCGGCCGGTGCGCGCTCGACGAGCCGTCCGGCGCACGCGCGGCTCGCCAGCGCCATCGCGGTCGCCGCGCCGAGGCAGCCCGCGACGCCGCCGAGCTGGTACGCGACGCCCGACAGCAACGTGCCGATCAGTCGCCCGAGCGCGTTCGCCGAGTAGTAGACGCCGACGTCCATCGCCGTGCGATCGCGTTCCGCCAGCGCGATGATCAGGTACGAGTGCAGGGACGAGTTCAGCGCGAACACGACGCCGAAGGCCAGCAGCCCGGCGACCAGCGACGGTGCCAGCCACGCGGCTCCCGCACCGTGCGCACCGACGGCGTCCGGCCCGGTCGCACCCGCCACCCACGCGGCGAGCGCCAGCGCGCCGATGAGCACGGCCAGCGCGCCCGCCCATCGCCGCGCCTGGTCGAGCGCGTCCCGCACCGTGCGCCCGGAGGCACCGAGCAGGGCGGGTGCCGCGCCCTGCACGGCGCCGTAGCCGATGATCCACACGGCCATGAACGTGCCGACGAGCGCGAACGCGCGAGCGTTCCCGGCCGCCGTGCCGTCCGAGATCACGGAATGGAAGTAGACCGGGATGCCGACGACGAACCACGCATCGCGCGCGCCGAACAGGAACACGCGCGCCGCGGCGAGCCGGTTGACGGCCCGGGACGTCGAGAAGAGATCCCGTGCGCGGCTCTTCGGATCGCCGCGGCCGAGCCCGCCCGGCAGGAACACGGTGACGGCGACGAACACGGCGGTCAGACCGGCGGCCAGCATCAGCACCGCGTCGCGAAAACCCGCGGCCGCCAGCAGCACGCCACCGAGCAGGAAGCCCGCGCCCTTGATCGCGTTCTTGGAGCCGGTCAGCAGCGCGACGATCCGGAACAGCGTCCCGTCGGGCGCGTCCTGCGGCGCGAGCCGCTTGACCGCGCTCTTCGCACCGGTCTTGGTCAGATCCTTCGCCACGCCCGCGACACCCTGCACCAGGGCGACGAACGCGACCGAGACGGCCACGCTCCAGCCGGTGTCGAGCTCGGCCAGGGCGAGCAGCGCGAGGACCTGCAATGCAAGTCCGGACACCAGCGTCGAGACGAGCCCGAAGCGGGTGCCGATCCACCCGGCCGCAAGGTTCGTGACGACGCCCGCGAGCTCGTAGAGCAGGAACAGCCAGGCGAGCTGCAGCGCCGAGAAGCCGAGCGCGTGGAAGTGCAGCAGCACGAGCATGCGCAGCGCGCCGTCGGTCAGCATGAACGCCCAGTAGGCGGCCGTGACCGAGGCGAACCCCGCGCGGAGCGAGCTCATGCGGGCCTCGTCCCGGAGTCCCGCGACGTGGCGCACGACGTCGCCGAGCCGGCACGCGTAGCCCCACTCGTTGTCGTACCAGGCGTACACCTTGACCTGGGTACCGGCCACGACCATCGTCGACGGCGCGTCCACGATCGCCGAGCGCGGATCGTTCACGTAGTCGGCCGACACGAGCGGCCGGGTCTCGTAGCCGAGGATGCCCGCGAGCGGACCGTTCGCGGCCGCCTCGAACAGCTCGTTCACCTCGTCGACGCTGGTGTCGCGCTGCACTTCGAAGACGCAGTCGGTCAGCGACGCGTTCAGCAGCGGCACGCGCACCGCGTGCCCGTTCAGGCGGCCCGCGAGCTCGGGGTAGATCAGCGCGATGGCCGTCGCCGAGCCCGTCGTCGTCGGGATCAGGCTGTTGAGCGCCGAGCGCGCGCGGCGCGGGTCCTTCGCGGGTCGATCCACGATCGTCTGGGTGTTGGTCACGTCGTGGATCGTCGTGATCGAGCCGTGGCGGATGCCGATGCCCTCGTGGATCACCTTGACGACGGGGGCCAGGCAGTTGGTCGTGCAGCTCGCGGCCGTCACGATCCGGTGCGCATCGGGATCGAACGTCCGGTGGTTGACGCCGTAGACGAGGTTCGCCGCGCCCGGCGACTTCACCGGCGCGGCCACCACGACGCGCGACGCGCCCGCGTCGAAGTAGGGCTGCAGGGCCTCGCTCGTGCGGTACGCGCCGGTGCAGTCCACGACCAGGTCGATGCCGAGCCCGGCCAGCGGCAGGTCGGCCGGGGAGCTCGCGACGGCGAGCGGCATCCGGTGCCCGTCGACGCGGACCCCGCCGTCGCCACCGTCGTCGTCGTGGACGATGTCCGCCGCCCAGCGCCCGTGCACCGAGTCGAACTCGAGCAGGTGGGCGTGCAGCGCGGCGTCGCCGACGGCGTCGCACAGCAGCGCGACGTGCTCGAGCGTGCCGCGCGCGGCGAGGTCGCGCAGCAGCAGCTTGCCGATGCGGCCGAGGCCGTTGATCGCGATGCGGGGCATGGGATCGGTCCGTGGTCGGAGCGGGCAGGGCGAGGACGGCGCCACGATACCGCTGCGGCACGTCGGGCGGATGACAAGGACGTGTCATCGATTCGCAACGCCACCGACACGCGCCGGACACGCAGCGCGCCGACAGTGCGCACCCGAACCGCCGCCGACCCCGGGTCCCGAACGCATGCTCGAGCTCGACCGACTGACGCGCACCTTCGGCGCCCGCACGGCGGTCGACGCGGTGAGCCTGTCCATTCCGACCGGTCAGATGGTCGGCGTCATCGGTCGCTCCGGCGCGGGCAAGTCGACGCTGCTGCGGCTCGTGAACCGGCTCGCCGAGCCGAGTGCCGGGCGCATCCTCGCCGACGGCACCGACGTCGGAACGCTCGCGGGCGCGGCGCTCAGGCGCTGGCGCCGCGACTGCGCGATGATCTTCCAGCAGTTCAACCTCGTGCCGCGGCTCGACGTGCTCACCAACGTCATGCTCGGCAGGCTGCAGCGACGCTCGCGGCTCGACAACCTGCTCGGCCGCTTCACGCGCGACGAACGGCTCGCCGCGCTCGCCGCGCTGGAGCGGCTCGGCATCGCCGAGACCGCGCCGCAGCTCGCCGGCACGCTGTCCGGCGGCCAGCAGCAGCGCGTCGCGATCGCGCGGGCGCTCGTGCAGGAGCCCTCGATCGTGCTGGCCGACGAGCCGATCGCCTCGCTGGATCCGCTCAACGCCGAGCGCGTCATGGACGCGCTCGCGGCGATCAATCGCGACGACGGGCTGACCGTCGTGACGAACCTGCACACCCTGGACACCGCGCGCCGCTACTGCGAGCGCATCGTCGGCATGGCCGACGGGCGCGTCGTGTTCGACGGCCCGCCCGGCGAGCTCGATGCCGACGCGGTGCGCCGCGTCTACGGCGTCGGCCCCGAGGTGTCCTTCGCCGAGGGCACGACGTCGTCCGCGCTCGGTTCGGACCCGGACGCGACCCGCCTGGCCGCGCACGCCGCGGTGCTCGAAGCGGCGGCCGCGGCGCGCGCGGCGCCGCCGGGCCGCACTCGTACGGCCGCCTGACCCATCCACGACCCAGGAGAGCTCGACATGATCCGCCACGCCATCGCCTCGCCGTCCATCCTCGCCGCCGCGACCCTCATCGCGCTCGTTCCTGCCGGTGCCCATGCCCAGGAGGCCTCCCCGGAGACCTTCCGCATCGGCATCATGGGCGGCGAGAACGAGTCCGACAGGCTCCGGAACTTCCAATGCCTCGTCGACTCACTGCCCGAGGCGATCGGCGTCGAGGACGTCGCGCTGTTTCCGGCCGCCGACTACGACGGCGTCATCCAGGGCCTGCTCGGCGGCACGCTCGACTACGCCGAGCTCGGCGCGTCCGGCTACGCGAAGATCTACCTCGAGGACGAGGACGCGGTGGAGCCCGTGCTGACGACGGTGCAGACCGACGGCGCGACGGGCTACCACTCGGTCATGGTCGCCAGGAAGGACTCGGGCATGACGGAGCTTGCCGACATGCGAGGCAAGAAGCTCGGCTTCGCCGACCCCGACTCCACCTCCGGGTTCCTCGTGCCGAACGTCTCGCTGCCGGCGGCCATCGGTGCGCCCGTCGACGAGTTCTTCGCCGAGACCGGCTTCGGCGGAGGTCACGAGAACCTCGTGCTGGAGGTCGTCAAGGGCACCTTCGATGCCGGCACGACGTGGGCCTCGGGCGTGGGCGACTTCGACGACGGCTACACGTCGGGGAATCTCAGGAAGATGGCCGACAAGGGCATCGTCGACATGGACGAGCTCGTCGAGCTGTGGAAGTCGCCGCTGATCCCGAACGGGCCGATCGTCGTGCGCTCCTCGCTCGATGCCGGCATGAAGGAGAATTTCATCGCGTTCATGAAGGCGCTGCCCGAGAGCGACCCCGCGTGCTTCTCGGCCATCCAGGGCGGCGAGTTCAGCGGGTTCACCGAGGTGACGCCCGAGTTCTACGAGACCGTCATCGACGCGCGCCGCTCGATCGTCGGGGGCTGAGGCCGACCGGTTCGCCGCCGCCCCGATGGAGCCCGCCTCCGGGGTCGCGCTCGCGCACTGGGAGGCGCTGCGCCGCCGCCGCCGGCTCTACACCGGCGGCGGTCTCGCGCTGATCGGCGTCGCGCTCGCGGCGAGCCTCGTGTTCGCCAACGAGACCAGCGCCGGCAAGTTCGTCGAGCGGCTGCCGTACCTGTTCGACTTCGCCGGGGATCTCGTGCCGCACGACTGGGCGGACGTGCCGCGCGCGCTGCTCGACTGGCCCTCGCCGCACGACGACGGCAGCCTGAAGCACGACTACCCGAAGGGGCGCGTGCCGATCGCGGGCGGGTTCTACCTGCCCGAGTACGTCTGGCTGATGCTGCAGACGCTGAACGTCGCGATCCTCGCGACGCTGCTCGGCGGCGCGGCGGCGTTCCTGTCGTGCTTCGTCGCGGCGCGGAACCTGGTGGCGAACCGCTGGCTGCGCGGCACGATGCGCCGCACGCTCGA
The DNA here is from genome assembly GCA_963833195.1 of uncultured Gammaproteobacteria bacterium. GTDB lineage: Bacteria > Pseudomonadota > Gammaproteobacteria > Granulosicoccales > Granulosicoccaceae > Granulosicoccus. Next base: position 630,700 of record CAWHXF010000027.1, read on the forward strand.
GGTGCTGCGCGCGTTCCCCGAGATCGTCATCGCGGGCTTCTTCGTCGCGGTGCTGTCGCTCGGGCCCGTCCCCGCCATCGCCGCGATCGCGCTGCACACGTGGGGCGCGCTCGGCAAGCTCTTCTTCGAGGTCGTGGAGAACGCCGACATGCGCCCGGTGGACGGACTCGCCGCGGTCGGCGCGCGCTGGGAGGATCGCGTGCGCCACGCGGTCGTGCCGCAGGTGCTGCCGAACTTCACGAGCTACGCGCTGCTGCGCCTGGAGATCAACGTGCGCGCGTCCACCATCATCGGCGCGGTCGGCGGCGGCGGCATCGGCGAGGCCCTGAGGTTGTCGATCTCGCGCGGCCACGAGGCCAAGACGATCGCGATCGTGACGCTGCTGTTCTGCACCGTCGTCGCGGTCGATCGGTTCTCGGCGATGCTGCGCGCGCGGCTCGTCGACGAGCGACGCGGCGTCGCGGTCGTCCCCGACGACGCGCCGATCGATGCGCGGATGCGCGAGCGCGCGGAGCTGTCGGCGTGAGCGCCGTGCTGCCGCCGGCGGATCTCGAGGCCCTGGCCGCGCGTCACGCGCACCTGCTCGAGCCGGGGCCGTGGCGCCGCTTCCGCGTCCCGCTGGTCGTCGCGGCGCTCGCGCTCTACGCGCTCTTCTGCGTCCGGTTCTTCGACATCGACGGCACGCTCGAGCGCGCCGACTGGTCGATCGCGGGCAGCTATCTGGCCGACTGGGTGTCGTGGGAGAGCCGGCCCGACGTCGAGTTCGAGGCGGACGGCGCCCTCGACGTGCGCTTCCCGCGCTTCGATGCCGGCGGGAACGCGGACGAGCTGCCCGACTGGCTGACGGTGACGTCGGCGCGGGCGGCGCCCGATGCCGCGGACCGCGCGTTCGTCGCGATGGGGCAGGCGGGCAACGTCTCGATCACCGCGTCGCGCGTGACGCTCGTGCGTGGAGATCGCACCCTCGGGCTGGACATCCGTCCCGACGGCTCGGTCGTGCCCGACGGTCCGCTGCCCGACTGGGCGACCCAGCGCGCGCCCGGCGCCAAGGTCATCGCCCGCTTCGGGGTGCCCGGGCGCGTGGAGGTCGAGGGCGACGAGGTCAAGGTGCGGCGCCGCTTCGTCGGCTGGGAGAACTTCCTGTTCGACGAGGTCTCGGTGCTGAACGGGCTCGGCGTCGGCGAGCTCGCTACGCTGATGGTCTCGGACGAGCGGCTGGACCCGCAGCGCTCGAACCTGTCGCTCGCCTGGCACGAGATCCTTCACAACGCCGAGTGGCAGCACCTGGACGTCTGGACGAAGCTCCTGCAGACGATCGTCATGGCGTTCGTCGGCACGCTGTTCGCGACGATCGTCGCGTTCCCGGTGTCGTTTCTCGCCGCGCGCAACATCGCGCGCTCGACGCCGCTGAACCACCTCGTGTCGCGCACCTTCGACTTCCTGCGCTCCGTCGACATGCTGATCTGGGCGCTGTTCTTCACGCGCGCGTTCGGACCCGGTCCGCTCGCCGGCATCGCGGCGATCTTCCTGACCGACACCGGCACCCTCGGCAAGCTCTACGCCGAGGCGCTCGAGAACATCGACGAGAAGCAGCGCGAGGGCGCGACGTCGCTGGGCGCCTCGGCGGTCGCCGTGCAGCGCTTCGCCGTCGTGCCGCAGGTACTGCCCGTGTTCCTCGGCCAAGCGCTCTACTTCCTCGAATCCAACGTGCGCTCGGCGACGATCATCGGCGCGGTCGGCGCCGGCGGCATCGGGCTGAAGCTGTGGGAGGCGATGCGCACCAACCAGGACTGGGAGAACGTGGCCTACATGGTGGTGCTGATCCTGGTCGTGGTCTACTGCATCGACCTGATCTCGGGGGCGCTGCGCGCACGGCTCGCGGGCGAACGCCCGGACGAGCGATGAGAGCGCTACGGGACGGACATGACGGCGAGCGGTGCACCATGACGGACGGCGCGGCGAGCGGTACGACACGCGGTGGGGCCGGAGGCACGACGGTGCTGCGCGGCGCGCGCATCGTGTGCGAGCACGAGCTGCTGACTGGGGACGTGGCGATCGAGAACGGGCGCATCGCGTCCATCGATGCGACGTCGGGCGCCGTGTCCGGCGCAGTCTCCGGCGCGGGCGAGGATCTCGAGGGCGATTGGTTGATCCCGGGCCTCGTCGAGCTGCACACCGATCATCTCGAGACGCACTGGGCGCCCCGGCCCGGAGTGCGCTGGCCGGAGCTCGCCGCGATCCAGGCGCACGACGCGCAGGTCGCCACGGCCGGCATCACGACGGTGTACGACTGCCTGCGCGTCGGGCTGGAGGAGGGGGACGCGCTCGGTGCGGCCGAGGTCGCCGAGCTGGCCGCGTCGCTCGCGACGCGCCGCCGACGAGGGCAGGCTGCGCTCCGATCATCGCCTGCACCTGCGCTGCGAGGTGTCCGCGCCCGGCGCGCTCGCGGACTTCGAGGCGCTGGTCGATCGCCACGACGTGCACCTGGTCTCCCTGATGGATCACGCTCCGGGCCAACGCCAGTTCGCCTCCATCGAGGCGGCGTCGATCTACTACCAGGGCACGCTCGGCTACAGCGCCGAGGCCTTCGAGCGCTTCGTCCACGAGCGCGTCGCGCACTCCGAGGCGCACGCGACGCCGCAGCGCCAGGCGATCGCGGCGCTGTGCCGCGAGCGCGGCATCCCGCTCGCGAGCCACGACGACGCGACGCTCGAGCACGTCGACGAGTCCGACGCGCTCGGCGTGTCGATCGCGGAGTTCCCGACGTCGATGGAGGCGGCGTGCCGTTCCCGCGAGCTCGGCATGGCGATCCTGATGGGCGCGCCGAACGTCGTGCGCGGAATGTCCCATTCGGGCAACGTGTCGGCGCGCGAGCTCGCGGCCGCCGGGCACCTCGACGTGCTGTCCTCGGACTACGTGCCGTTCAGCCTCGTGCAGGCGACCTTCCTGCTCTCGCTGGAGCTGAAGCTGTGCACGCTGCCCGAGGCCGTCGCGCTCGTCACGGCGAACCCGGCGCGCGCGGCCGGACTCGAGGACCGCGGCCGCATCCGCGTCGGGTGCGCGGCCGATCTCGTGCAGGTCCGTGCGGCGCCCGGCCAGGTGCCCGTGGTGCGCCGGGTGTGGCGCGCCGGGCGGCGGGTCGCGTGAGCCGCGCGCGCGCTCCGGCCGCAACGATGGAGAAGGCGCTCGACACGGAGGCGGGCCTGCTGGTCATCGTCGTCGGTGCCAGCGGCACCGGCAAGGACAGCCTGCTGAGCGCCGCGCGCGAGGCGTTCGCCGGCGCCCCGGACGTCCACTTCGTCGAGCGCATCATCACGCGCCCGCCGGACGACGAGCACGAGCCGCACAGGAGCGTCACGGCACAGGACTTCGAGGTGCTGTCCGCGCGCGGCGAGCTCGTCGTGGAGTGGGGCGCGCACGGGCTCCGGTACGGTGTGCCAGCGAGCGCGCTCGAGGCCGTGCGCGCCGGCAAGCTCGCCGTGCTCAACGGCAGTCGCGAGGCGCTGCCGCGGATCGCGGCCGTGTTCCCGCGTCGCGAGGTCTGCCACGTGACGGTCAGCCGCCACGTCCTGGAGCGGCGGCTGCGGGCGCGCGGGCGCGAGAGCGAGGCGGCCATCGAGCGGCGCCTGGCGAGAAAGATCGACCCCGCGGTGTTCGGCGATCCGGTCTGGAAGCTCGACAACGACGGCACGCTCGCCGACGCCGCGGCGCGCTTCGTGCGACGCCTCGATTCGCTGCGGCTGCGGAGGCGGACCTAGCCGTCCGATTCCAGCCGCTCGATCAAGCCCGGCAGATCCGCCACCGAATCGATCAGGTGCGCGGCACCTGCGCCCGCGAGCATCGCGCCGACGCGCGTGCGCACCGCTTCGCGCGCGGGCTCCCCGAGCGCCTCGAGCGCCTCCACGGACAGCGCCGCATGGTTGCCCGACAGCGTGACGCCGACGCCGACCGAGCCCGCCGATACGCCTTCGGCGATGCCGGGTGCGGTGTCGTCGAGCTTGAGCACGGCGGACGGCGGGTGCAGCGACAGCTCGGCGAAGCAGCGGTACATGCCGAACGGCCCGGGCCGGCCGCGCGGCAGGTCGTCGCTGCACACGACGAGATCGGGCACGAAGCCCTGACGCGCGACGTCCGGCAGCACGCCCGCCATGATCGAGCGCGTGTAGCCCGTCGTCGTGCCGATGCGGATGGCGCGTTCGCGCAGCCACGCCAGCGCCTCGAGCGCACCGGGCACGAGCGTCGCACGCGCCGCCGCGGCGCGCTCGCTCGCCGGCACGAAGCCCGCGTACACCCGATCGATCGCGGCATCGTCCGGCGCCGCGCCGTACGCCTCGCGCCACTGCGAGGCGATGTCCGGCAGCGCGAACATGGCCGCGACGTGATCGCGCTTCGGCAGACCCATCGGCCCGCGCGCGGCCTCGACCGTCGTGTCGATGCCGAGCGCGCCGAACGCCTCGACGAACGCGCCCGTCGGGGCGAACGAGCCGTGGTCGATCAACGTGCCCGCCCAGTCGAAGACGACGCCCTGGAGTCGGTTCATGGCGGCGTTCGACCTCGACTCGCCGTCACGCGTACACCGGGTCCAGCGTCACCGAGTACAGCTCCGCGTCCTCGCGATCCATCAGCCGCACCGTCAGTTGTTCGGTATCGCCGTCGATGTCCACGAGCCCGAAGAACTGCAACCCGGCGGAAGGCGGCAGGTTCACCTGACCGTCGGCGGGCGCCTTCACGAACCGGACCTCGGGGCCGAACGTCAGGTCGAGCGCGTTCGGACCGAAGCTGCCCGCGTGCAGCGGGCCGGACACGAACTCCCAGAACGGCGTGAAGTCCTGGAAGCCCGCGCGCTCCGGGCTGTAGTGGTGGGCCGCGGTGTAGTGCACGTCGGCGGTGAGGAACACGAGGTTCTCGATCCCCTCGTCGCGCACGTGGCGCAGCACGTCGGCGAAGTCCAGCTCGCGCCCGGTCGGTGCGCCCGGTCGTCCGTTCGCCACCGCCTCGACGCCGCGCGCGTTCTTGAAGTCGTCCCAGACGACGAGCCCGACCGGCATGTCGGACGCGATGACCTTCCACGTGGCCTTCGACGCGGACAGACCGCGCTTGAGCCAGTCGGACTGCGCGCGCCCCAGCACGCCGGATGATTCGTCGAGCACCGTCTCCAGCCCGTCCCCGTTCGGGCCGCGGTAGGAGCGCAGGTCGAGGAAGAAGACGTCGAGCAGCGGCCCGTACGACAGCTTCCGGTACACGCGGCCAGGTTCTTCGGGCGTGTATCGGATCGGCGTCATCTCGTGGAACGCCTGGCCCGCGCGCGCGGCGAGCGTGGCGACGGACTTGACTGCGTAGCGCTCGTCGGCGGACAGATCCTTCGAGCTCGACCAGTTGTTCACGACCTCGTGGTCGTCCCACTGGTAGAACACCGGTACCCCCGCGTTGAAGTCGCGCACGTGCTCGTCGAGCAGGTTGTACTTCCAGCGCCCGCGGTACTCGTCGAGGCTCTCGGCGACCTTCTCCACGCCTTCGGCCACGAGGCTGTTCCACGTGCCGCCGTCCGGCATCTCCTGCGTCGCGGCGATGGGCCCGTCGGCGTAGATCGTGTCGCCCGAGTGGATGAAGAAGTCCGGCCGGTGCTTCGCCATCGTCGCGTAGGTCTTCGTGCCGCCGCGATCGACGTCGATGCCCCAGCCCTGTCCCGCGGTGTCGCCCGACCACGCGAAGCGTATCGAGCGCTCGCCCTCGGGCGCGGTGCGGAAGGTGCCCGTCAGCGGCTCGGACATCGCGCGGTCGTCGTGGAGGTCCGCGAAGCGCACTCGGTAGAACGTCTCGGTATCCGGCGTCAGTCCGGACACCAGACGCTTGACGGCGAAGTCGCTGCCGGGCAGCGCGGCGATCGGCGGCAGGCGCCGGGCGCCGACGAAGTCCTCGCGCGTGGCGACCTCGACGAACATGCGCGACGGCCGATCGGCGCGCGCCCAGATCATGGCGCCATCGGTGGAGACGTCGCCGGACTGCAGGCCGTGCGTGATCGTCGGACGGGCGGCCGCACGGGAGATGGAAGGCCAGCCGAGGCCGCCTGCCAGGGTTCCGGCGCCGGCTGCGGCGGTCACCGCGGAGCCTGCCAACCCGGCCTTCAGGGCCAGCCGACGGCTGATGCGTGGGAAGCGATCGGACATGATGCGCGATGGAAGGGTCGGCGCCCGCGGGACGGGGCTCGGCCATGATCCCAGCGGTCCGTGAAATCTCCGTGTACGGCGAACGGATCAGACGGGCAGCACGTCGGCTCGCGAGCCACTCGCAACGAGGAGCGCACCGACGTCCTCGCGATTCGAGGTGGCGATGATGTCACCCGCGAGCGGCACCGCGCCGACCAGGATCGGTCACGCGTTGCCGGGCAGCGCTCGAGGTGGTGGGTTCGTTCGCCGGATCACCTTCAGCTCGGTGGCGTCGTCGAGTGGGCCGCGGACGTCGTAGTCGAGCCGGCGATGCGCAACGAGGTGGAAGACGTGCGCGATTCCGACGCGCGAATCGTCGCCGGCGACGCCGGCGGCCAGCAGGGCGCCAAGGGTCGCGCAGCGTCCCGAGGCGACGGCGTCGACGATCCGCTCGCCTTCGTCGGCAGGGAAGGACATCCGTCGGTAGCGCTGAAGAACGAGGACGGTCGCGAGCGTCCGATCGCGGATGCGCGACTCGTCGTGAAGACGAAACGTCCAGCCGCGCCGTCGCGCGAGGCGCCGTGCCGCTTTCCACCCGGGCGACCACCGGCCCCGGTGGGCTCGCCACCGCGCGGACGGCCCTACCTCGACGAGCTCGGGACGAGCGTCGGAGCGAAAGACGAGGAAGTCGGGGGTGTAGGCATGCGAACGCCCGTCCGTACCCGTGAACGGCACCGTGACGGGCCGCGAGAGCACTCCCGTGACGTTCGGAAAGAACTCCAGGCGGACCAGGTAGTCCCGCTCGAGCGCTGATTCGAACGCCACGGACGTCACGCCGCGAAAGGCGAACTTGCCGGACGCGCGCCGAGGGGGCGTTCGAATCCGGCTGGTCTCGCGCGGCGGGAGGCAATCTGAACCATGGGTGCTCATGCCGATCCGGCTCCACCGGTTCCGTTCGTCGATCGCATCCGCTCGAACCGGATGCGCTCGTGAGCCGCTGGATCGTCGTACCGCCGATACCGGGACGTGGTGAAACCTCGCGCTCGCGACGGGCAGCACACGGACAGCTTGCGCATCACGGTACGCCGCCAACAGGATGGGCACGCCGACCGCCCGGTGATCCCGCCACTCGATGAGCGCCCGCCGGCACGTCGCGCCGCCACGCGCTCGCGCCGTTCACGATCGTCTCGGCGATGGCCCTGTCGTCACCCAGGATGAACAGCGCGAAGATCTTCTCCTCGAGGGTCTGCGCAGCCCGAGTGCGCCGGTCCATCAGCGGCGTGCACTCGAGATCGACGACGATGAAATCCGCTTCCTTGCCGGGCGCGAGGTTGCCGATGCGATCGTCGACGTACAGCGCCTTCGCGCTGCCGAGGGTCGCGAGGTACAACGCGCCGTAGGGCGAGAGCGTGCGGCCGGCCAGCTGCGCCACCTTGTACGCTTCCGCGAGGGTCTGCAGCATGCTGAAGCTCGTGCCCGCGCCGACATCGGTCCCCAGGGCGACGCGCGCGCCCGCCCCGCGCGCGGCCGCCAGGTCGAACAGCCCGCTGCCTAGGAAGGTGTTCGCGGTCGGGCAGAACGCCATCGCCGCCCCGCGCTCGGCGATGAGATGTCGATCGTCGGCGTCGAGGTGGATGCAGTGGGCCAGCACGGTGCGCTCGCGCAGCAACCCGAAGCGTTCGTACACGTCGAGGTAGCTGCGCGCCTCGGGGAAGAGCTTCGCCACCCAGGCGACCTCCGCGGTGTTCTCGGCAATGTGGGTGTGGACGAAGGTGTCGGGGTACTCGGCCGCGAGCTGCCCGGCGCGCCAAAGCTGCTCGGCGCTCGACGTCGGTGCGAAGCGCGGCGTGATCGCGTACTCCAGCCGGTCCACGCCGTGCCAGCGCTCGATCAGCGCCTTGCCGTCGCGGTAGCCGCTCTCGGGGGTGTCCCGAAGGGCCGGCGGGCAATGCCGGTCCATCAGCACCTTGCCGGCCATCAAGCGCATGCCGCGGCGACGTGCGGCGCCGAAGATGGCGTCGACCGAATGCGCGTGCACGGTGCCGAGCACGAGGGCGCTGGTGGTGCCGTTCCTGAGCAACTCGTCGAGGAAGAACGTCGCGGCTTCGGTCGCATGGCCGGGGTCGGCGAAGCGCATCTCGGCCGGGAACACGTACGTTTCCAGCCACTCGAGCAGCTGCTTGCCGTACGAGGCGATCATGTCCGTCTGGGGACAGTGCACGTGAGCGTCGATCAGGCCCGGCAGGATCAACCGGCCGCGGCAGTCGTGCACCTCGGTGCCCTCGGGCAGCGCGGGCAGCAGCGCGACCGCATCGCCCAGCTGCTCGACACGGCCCTCGCGCACGACCAGCAGCCCGTCCTCGAAGTGCTGCACGGCGTCGACGCCACCGACGTCGGGATCGCCCACGCAGTGCACCAGGGTGGCGCGCCAGGCGCTCGGTGGCGAGATGCTCATCGTCGTTTCAGCGCGACCTGACGGGGAGGGGAGGATGACGCCGCGACGTGCCGTCCGCACTCGCGCACGCGCAGCAGCTGCGCCGCCACGGCGATCGCGATCTCGGTCGGGTGCTTGCCGGTGATGCCGTCCACGCCGATCGGGCAGACGAGCCGCGCAAGAGCTTCGGTGTCGAACCCGCGCGCGAGCAGGCGCTGCTCGAAGCGGCGGCGCTTGGTCATGGAGCCGATCAGGCCGCACCACGCCAGGTCGGTGCGTTCGAGCGCGCGCTCGCAGATCGCCTGGTCGAGCGCGTGGCTGTGGGTCATGACGATCAGGTGGCTGCCCGGCGGCGCGTCGTCGACCTCGTCGCGGGGCCGCTCGCTGAACAGCGTGCGCACATTGCCGGGGAGCTCGGGCGGGAACTGCGAGGCGCGCGAATCCACCCACGTGATGGAGCACGGCAAGCGGTGCAGCACGTCCACCAGCGCGCGCCCGACGTGCCCGGCGCCGAACAGGCGGATATCGAAGTCGTTCGGCACGACAGGCTCGTAGAGGAACGGCGGCTCCCATCGGGTCGTCGAAGTGCCGGAGCCGCGCAGCATTTCGCGAGCCCGGGCCCGAGCGGCATGCCAGTCCCCGTCGGGCAGTCCGCCGTCCGCCAAGTGTTCGGTCATGCCCGGCGCGGGACCAGGGACGATGCATTTGACCGGCTCGCGGTCGTCCGGCGCCGAAGCGAACCGCGTGACGATGACGGCGGCGCGCCCGCTGCGCCGCAGCTCCTGCAGCCGACGGACCCACCCCGGGCGCTCGGCGGGCACGCGCTCGAACGACAGGTGCACCACCCCGCCGCAGCATTGGCCCAGCCGAGCGCCGAGCGGAAAGCGCTCCAGCCGGGGCGGCGCGCCCGGAGTCGCGAGCGCGGCGCGAGCCAGCTCGATCGCGCGGTACTCGAGGTGTCCCCCGCCGATGGTGCCGAGGCAGCCCTTCGCCGTGACCAGCATGCGCGTGCCGGCGTCGCGCGGGCACGAGCCGCGCGCGAGCGCGACCCCGACGAGCACGCACTCGTCGATGCCCCGGCCGTTCGCCTCGCCGCGCGCGAGCTCGTCCAGCCAGTCGCTCATGCGGGCGAGCCGTTCACGCGAGCGGCGCGATCGGATCGACACCGCGCAGCTCGTCGACCGCGTTCAGGATCGATTCCGGCGTCGCCGGGGCGATGAGCGGTGGGTTGGCCCGGTAGTCGGCGACGCTCGCCACCGCGTCGCGCAGCGCGAAGAACACCGAGAAGCCGTGCAGCAGCGGCGGCTCGCCGACCGCCTTGGAGCGCAGGATCGTGTCCTTGTGATTCGCGTTCGCGAACAGCGTCGTGCGCAGGTCCGCCGGGCAGTCGTTGACCGCCGGAATCTTGTAGGTCGCCGGCGCGTGCGTGGTCAGCTTGCCGGCGCCGTTCCAGACGAGCTCCTCCATCGTCAGCCAGCCCATGCCCTGGATGAACGCCCCTTCCACCTGGCCGACGTCGATCGCCGCGTTCAGCGGATTGCCGGCGTCGTGCAGCAGGTCCGCGCGCACGAGCTTCCATTCGCCGGTCAGCGTGTCCACGATCACCTCCGAGACGCTCGCCCCGTAGGCGAAGTAGTAGAAGGGCCGGCCCGTCATCGTCTCCTTGTCCCAGTGCAGGTCCGGGGTGGCGTAGAAGCCGTCGGACCACAGTTGCACGCGAGCCCGGTAGGCCTCCTCGACGAGCTCGGCGAACCCGAGCTCCACACCGTCCGCGACCACGCGATCGTCGACGAACCGGACGTCCTCGGGCGCGCCGCCGAAGCGCTCGGCGGCGAACGTCGCGAGTCTTGTCCTGATGCGGCGCGCGGCGTCCTCGCCGGCCTTGCCGTTCAGATCCGCGCCGGTGGAGGCGGCGGTCGCGGACGTGTTGGCGATCTTGCTCGTGTCGGCCGCCGATGCGCGCACGCGCTCGAGCGAGACGCCGAGCTCGCCGGCGACGACCTGCGCGACCTTCGTGTTGAGCCCCTGGCCCATCTCGGTGCCGCCGTGGTTCACGAGCACCGAGCCGTCGGTGTAGACGTGCACGAGGGCGCCGGCCTGGTTGTAGTGGGCGACGTTGAACGAGATGCCGAACTTCACCGGTGTCAGCGCGATCCCCTTCTTGAGCACCGGGCTAGTGGCGTTGAAGTCGCGGGTCGCCGCGCGGCGACCCGCGTAGTCGCTCGTGGCCTCGAGCTCGGCGACGAGCTCGTGGATGACGTTGTCCTCGACCTTCTGGCCGTAGGGCGTGACGTCGCGCGCTGCCGACGCCGTAGAAGTTGGCCTTCCTCACGTCGAGCGGGTCCTCACCGAGCGTGCGCGCGATGTCGTCGATCACGTTCTCCATGACCAGCGCGCCCTGCGGACCGCCGAAGCCGCGGAAGGCGGTGTTCGATTGCGTGTTCGTCTTCGCGCAATACGCGGCGATGTCCGCGTGCTCGAGGAAGTAGGCGTTGTCGACGTGACAGATCGCGCGCGTGGCGACCGGGGCGGACAGGTCGGTCGAGAAACCGGCGCGCGTGATCATCTCCACGCGTACCGCGTTGATGGTGCCGTCGGGCTCGTAGCCCGCCTCGTAGTCGTACTCGAAGCAGTGGCGCTTGCCGGTGATCAGCATGTCGTCGTCCCGATCGAGCCGGAGCTTGACGGGACGTCCCAGCTTGCGCGCGCCGAGCGCCGCGACGCAGCAGAACAACGCCGACTGCGACTCCTTGCCGCCGAAGCCGCCGCCCATGCGGCGCATCTCGACGACCACCCGGTTCGCGCTCAGCCCCAGCAGCTCGCACACGAGCTTCTGCATCTCGCTCGGGTGCTGGGTCGAGCAGTGGACGAACAATCCTCCGTCCTCCTTCGGGACGACGTAGGAGATCTGACCCTCGAGGTAGAACTGCTCCTGGCCCCCGGCGCGGAAGGTGCCCACGAGTCGGTGCGAGGAGCGCTCCAGCGCGGCCGCCGCGTCGCCGCGCTCCAGGCGCATCGGCGGCAGCACCCAGGAGCCACGCCCGTGCGCCTCGCGCGGCGAGAACGTGGCGGGCAGCTCCTCGTACTCGACGCGCGCTCGCCGCGCCGCGCGTCTGGCCTGGTCGTAGCTCTCGGCATAGACGGCGTACATCGGCTGGCCGACGTACTGGACCGATCCGTCCGCGAGCACCGGGTCGTCGTGCACGATCGGGCCGCAGTCGTTCCTGCCCGGGATGTCGGCGGCCGTCAGCACCGCGACGACCCCGAGCGAGGCGCGCACCGGTGCGAGGTCCATCGAGCGGATGCGCGCGTGCGCCACGTCGCTCAGCCCGAGCGCGGCGTGCAGCGTGCCGGCCGTCTCGGGAATGTCGTCGATGTAGGTCGCCTCGCCCGTGACGTGCAGGTGAGCCGACTCGTGCGGGGGTGCCACGCGCTCGGCGCGGATCGCCGGGATGGGTCCGGCCGCGTCGCGGGCGGCGGGGACGTCGTCGTCCGCGCGCGCGGTGCGATCGGCGACGGGACTCGTGACGGGGGTGTCGAGCTCGCTCATGTCAGCGCTTCCGGGGACGTGAACACGGTGGTGCGCGCCGGCGCCAGCGCACCGTCCGGGCGGGTCTCGAGAAAGCAGCGGTACAGCAGGTTCGCCGCGGTGCGCGCGCGGTAGTCGGCGCTCGCGCGCACGTCGTCGAGCGGCTCGAAGTCCTTGCCCAGCGCGCGCATGGCCGCGCGCGCCGTCGACTCGGTCCAGCGCTCGCCCTCTAGCGCGGCCTCGCAGCCGGACGCTCGCTTCGGAATGGCGGCCATGCCGCCGAAGGCGACCCGCGCGGTGACGATCCGCTCGCCATCCAGGCGCAGCGCGAACGCCGCGCACACCGCCGAGATGTCCGAGTCGTAGCGCTTGGCGAGCTTGTAGGTGCGAAAGCGCAGCTCCGGTGTCGGCAGCGGCACGTCGATGGCCACGACGAGCTCGTCGGCGTCCATCGACTGCTGCATGTAATCGACGTAGAGCGACTCCAGCGCGAGCTCGCGCTCGCCCCGGACGCTCGCGAGCACGACGCGGGCGCCGAGCGCGATCAGCCACGGCATCGAGTCGCCGATGGGCGAGCCGTTGGCGACGTTCCCGCCCAGCGTCCCGGCGTTGCGGATCGGCATGGACGCGAAACGCTCGTGCATCTGGTCGAGCTCGGGGTAGGGTGCGGCGAGCGCCCCGTAGGCGTCGGCGAGCGGGACGGCCGCACCGATCCGGATCGACCCGTTCGAGCGCTCGATGCGCTTGAGCGCGGCGACCTCGCCGACGTGCAGGATGTCGCCGAGGGGGCGAAGCTGCTTGTTGACCCAGAGCCCGACGTCGGTGCAGCCGGCGAGCACCGTCGCGTCGGGCAGCTCGGCGCGCAGCCGCAGCAACTCGTCGAGGCCACGGGGACCGTGGTACGTCGCCGTCGCCGCGCGTCAGCCGCAGTGCGTCGGTCCCCGCCTCTGCGCGCAGCCGGCGCAGCGCGTCGGCGATTCCCGCGCGGTCGAACTCCACGCCCGGCAGCTCGTACATCGCGAGCCCGGCCTCCAGGATCGGGCGGTAGCCGGTGCAGCGGCACAGGTTGCCGGACAGGCAGCCGGCGAGCTCGGTCCGGTCCGGACGCGTCCCGGCCTCCGTGTTCGCGGCGTAGTTGCACCACAACGACATGACGAAGCCGGGCGTGCAGAAACCGCACTGCGAGCCGTGGTGCTCGACCATCGCCCGCTGCACCGGGTGAAGCGTGCCGTCGGCGCCGCGCAGGTACTCGACGGTGAACAGCGCCTTGCCGTCGAGCATCGGCACGAACTGGATGCAGGCGTTGACGGCGCGCAGCCGCAGCGCGTCGTCGACGAGCTCGCCGAGCACGACGGTGCAGGCGCCGCAATCGCCCTCGGCGCAGCCCTCCTTCGTGCCGGTGCAGCGACGGTCCTCGCGCAGGAAGCTCAGAACCGAGCGCGTCGGCTCGACGTCGTCGAGCTCGACCGGCGCTCCGTTGAGCAGGAACCTCACGCTGCGGCGGCTGTGCTCGTGCATCGACATGCTTCCCCCTCACGATCGCGCCGACACCGCGCCGGACGCATCGTCGGGATGTTGCGCCGCCGCACGCGACTCGCACAGCACCGATTTGTCACCCCCCGCTGCCCTAACGGCAGCGGGCCCATTCGTCGGCGTAGTCATCCAGGCGCGATCCGAGCAGCGCCAGCAGCGTCTCGAACGGCACGCCGCGCACGGCACCGGAGCGCACGCACAGGCTCAGCCGCTGATGCACCGGCGCGCCGTCGTGGTGCAGCGGCACGTGCACGAGCGAGCCGGCCCTCAGGTGCGCCTCGAGCCCCATCGCCGTCTGGAAGCCGACGCCGAGCCGGCGATCGATCATCGTGCGCAGGAACTCCACCGAGTTCGAGGTCGACACGATCGACGGCGGTGCCTCGAGCGTCTCGATCATCCGGTCCAGGCGCCGGCGCAGCGGCCAGGACGCGTCGGGCAGGATCAACGCGAACGGCACGCACTCGGGCACGCCGAGCGCGTCGGCCCGCGCCAGCGGATGCTCCGGGCTGACGATCGCGCCGACGGCGAGCTCGCGCGCGGCGATCTCCTCGATGCCGTCCTCCCGGGTACTGTCGAAGGCGATGGCGATATCGGCCTCGGCGCCTCGAAGCAGCTCGTCGAGCTCGTGGCCGCCGGCCGCCCGGAACGCGGAGCCGCTGCTCGGGCAGGCGATGTGGAAATCCACGAGCGTCGGGGGCAGGAACTCGGCGATGACCGACTCCTGGCCCGCGACGGTGATCGGCCGCTCCACCGACGAATCGAGCGCGACGATCGCCGCGAGACAGCGCTCGGCGTCGGTGAGGGTGCGCTCGACGTGCCCGAGCAGCAGGCGGCCCGCCGGCGTGAGTTCGGTGCCGCCGGGCACGCGGTCGAACAGCTTGGTGCCGAGCTCGTCCTCGACCTTCAGGATCTGGCGGTTGATGGCCGACGACGCGACGAACAAGCGGTTGCTGGCGAGACGCATCGATCCGCACCGCGCCACCTCGACGAAGTATTTCAGGAACGGTGCATGGATCGGCAAGGCCTGCGTTCAGCCGACGAGATCACCGGCCGTACCGCCGATGGGGCGGGGCGGGGCCGGCGAGAGCGGGAACTCGACATCCTCGTCCTGCACGAGCGGTGCGCGCGAGGCGAGGGCCAGGATGCCGGCCAGCAGCAGGTAGCCCCACATCAGCGCGTCCGTCGGGTCCGGCCATTGCAAGGAGGCGCCGTGGATGACGCCGAAGGCGGTGAGCAGCGCCGCGAGCCCCGCCACGATCTGCGCCCGGCGGATCCTGCCGTCGATCAGGAACACGGTGAAGGCGCCCCACAGCATGCCGCTCACGATGGCGCCCTGCGCGAGTGCCGACTGCCCGACCACGTGCGCGCCCTGCGTGAGCATCGAGGCGACGAAGGCCTCGTCGACGAGGTCCGGGACGCCCTCCACGCCCGCGTCGCGCAGCGCGTTGATCATCGAACCCCACTTGGTGACGAGCAGGCCCGACACGTGCGGAATGAACGCGATGGCGATGGCGATGTGGTGTTTCGGCTCGCAGGAGCGGAACGACGTCGCGATGATGGAGATGCCGACGAACACCAGGATCGGCGCTACGGCCGCATCGGGCACGAGGTTGCCGAGGAAGGCCACCAGACCGAACGTGGAGCCGACCATGAACACGATGCCGACGCCGAGCGCGTAGCCGGAGCGCGCGCGCATGCGCTTGTAGGCCGGGTGCCCGATGTACACGGTCGTCGGGAACGGCGATCCGAACAACCCGCCGATCATCGTGCCGACGCCGTCGGTCACCTGGCAGGCGCCCACCGGGTAGCGGTCCCCGGCCGCCTCGGCCGACTCGACGTTGTTCATCGTCTCGATGAAGTTGTAGATCTGCACCGGGATCAGCACCGCGAAGAGCGCGGGGTTGTCGAACAGGTGCCCCATGCCGACCACGAGGTCGCCGAACCAGGGCAGCGGCGGGTATACGCCCACCCCCTCGAAGCTGAAGCTCGACTTGCCCAGCACCAGCGCCACGAGGGTCGCGGCGATCAGCGCGGTCAGGCCCGCCGGCATGCCGAACGGCAGCCGGAAGCGCCCGACCATGCCCCACAGGATGAACGCGAGCGCGGTGAAGCCGACGAGCGGATCCTCGTAGATGCGCGCGAGCGCGGTGGTGGAGATGAACACGAGGGCGATGCCCGAGAGCGTGCCGAGCATGCCGGCGCGCGGCGTGACCCGCTTGAGCCAGGGCCCGATCACCGCGCCGAACACCTCGACGAGACCGCCGATCACGCCGGCGGCGATGCCGACCTGCCAGGCGAGCAGCGGGTCGTTGGTCGCCCAGTAGATCGGGCCGATGACGCCGAACAGGTACACGAACATGACCGGCGTGCTGATGCCGTAGGGCAACGCCGTGACGTCGCTGCGGTTCTCGCGTCGGGCGAGCCGCTGGGCCAGCCAGACGTAGACGCCGATGCCGATCATGATCGACACGGCGGCGCCCGGCAGGATGCGCCCGAACACGATTTCGGGTGGCATGCCGAAGACGAAGCGGCACACGCCCGAGATGATCAGGAGGTTCGCCAGGGTGTCCGCGAAGAGCGCCCAGAACCCGTTGAGATCGTGCTTCGAGAAGATCGGGTAGTGCATGGCGCTCCGTTCCTCGGGTCGTGTGTCGTCGGTGTACCGGACATGGGCCCGGTTGCCTGACACGCGGGGTCACGGGTGCAGTGAGACCCCGTCGAGAATAGGCGTTTGGGCACGCACGTCGCCAGCGCAGAAATCCGCGCACCCGATGCCGATGCGGCAGCGCGCCGTGACGCCCGGCAGCGTCGAGCGCCCTCGCCCGATACCGACGTGCTCGTACCCTCCGACCGGGCATCGCGGGCGCCGCGGACGCGAGTCGCGGTTGACCGATGCGCGATCTTCGTGGATACACTCGAGCACCGCCGGTCGAGGCCCCCGAGGATGACAGCGCTGCGCGATGACCGTTGGGTCGCGGTCGGACTGAAGGACGCGGTCGCCCCCGAATCCAGCAACCCCGTCATCGTCGACGGGTACGAGATCGCCGTCTGGCGCGGGCGCGGGGAAGACGTCCGCGTCTGGGAGGATCGGTGTCCCCACCGGGGGATGCGCCTGAGCTTCGGCTTCGTGCGCGATGAAACGCTGACCTGCCTGTATCACGGCTGGCGATACGACGTGCAAGGTCGCTGTCGAATGATTCCGGCGCACCCCGCGCTCACCCCGCCCAGGACGATCTGTGCCCGCAGCTTCGAGACCCGCACCACGCGCGGCATCGTCTACGCCAACCTCGCGGACGCGCCGGAGGCAACCTGGTCCGAGGCGACGGAGGAGGGCTGGCACGCGGTGCGCAGCATCTACCCGCGGGTCGCGATGGACAGCGTTCGTAGTCGGCTCGTCGGCGGGGAGACGGTCTTCGGCGGTCCGCTCGTGGAGGCCGCGCACCTGCGCTTCGACGCCCACACGGCCCAGGCCGGCCGCGTGAGTCTGGCGCTGCAACCCGTGGGCGAGAGCGTGACCGCGGTGCACGTCGCCTGCGAGAGCGCGGATCCCGAAGCGCGTCTGGCGCTCGCCCGCCGCGTCGTGCGGCTGCGTCGCGAGCTGGAGCGACACTGACGACAATCACCGAAGGAAAGCACCGATGACGAGCGTCACCACCGATCCCGTTGCCCTGAACCAGTGGATCCCCTGCACCTTCATGGGGCAGGTCGCACCGGGCGCGCACCGCGACACCGTCCTGCTGGGCCAGCCCGTGCGCGTGTCGCGCGATGCCGATGGCCGCCACACTTGCCGCGAGCTCGTCGACGGCGCCGAAGGGCGCGAGCTGCCGATCCAGGAGCGCTACGAGATCGTGTTCGCGGCGCTCGGCGGCGACCCGCGCGCGCTGCCGGAGATCGCCGAGTACGACGAGCCGGATCGGAAGATCGCCAACGTCGGCAGCGTCTCGGTGCGCACCAGCCCGTTCCGGCTGATCGAGAACTTTCTCGACATGGCGCACTTCTGCTTCGTTCACACCGACATCCTCGGCTCGCCCGAGCAGACAGAGGTGCTGGCCTACAAGTGCGAGACGCGCCGCGACGTGGACGAGGTCTGGGCCACCGATTGCCGCTTCTATCAACCTGCCGCCTCGAAGTCGGCCACGGGCGAGACGGGCGGCGGGATGACGGTTCACTACAAGTACCGCGTCATGTCTCCGTTCAGCGTCATGCTCTACAAGACGGTCTACGGGCAGGAGCATCGCGACGACGCCATCGCCGTCTTCATCCAGCCCCGCACCGAGACCGACTGCCTCGCCTACATGACGATGGCGCTCGTGGACGACAGCTCCAGCCTGGCGGAGCTCGTGGACTTCCAGCAGACGATCTTCCTGCAGGACCGGATCATCCTCGAGAACCAGCGCCCGCGCCTGCTGTCGCTGGCGCCCGGCAAGGAGCTTCCGACCAAGGCGGACCTGAGCTCGATGGCCTTCCGCCGTTGGCTCAAGCGCATGGGCATCACGTTCGGCACGTTGCGCGAGGCGGTCTGATCCGTGACCATCCGGCTCCACGCCCACGCGCTCTCGGGCAGCTGCTACAAGGTCAGGCTGCTGCTCGGCTTCCTCGGTCTGGACCACGAGACCGAAGTCGTCGACTTCTATCCCGCCCGAGCCCACGAGTCGCTCGACTTCCTGGAGATCAATCCCCTCGGTCAGATCCCGGTGATCGAGGACGGGGCGCTGCGTCTGCGCGACGCCCAGGCGATCCTCGCCTACCTCGCCAACCGCTACGACGAGCCGGGGACGTGGCTGCCGCGCGAGCCCGAGGCGTTCGGCGAGGTGATGCAATGGCTGATGTTCGCGGGCGGGGAGCTGATGGCCGCCTCGGCCGCGCGGCTGCACGACACGCTCGGTCGCGAGCTCGACATCGAGGCCGCGCGCGCGGACGCACGCGCCGCCCTCACGGTGCTGGACGATCACTTGACCGAGCGCGCGCTCGCGGGCGGCACCTGGATCGTCGGCGATGCTCCCACGATCGCCGATGTCGCCTGCTTTCCCTATGCCGCGCTGTCGGGCGACGGGGGGATAGGGCACGAGCCCTATCCCGCGCTGCGCGACTGGCTGCGCGCCTTCCGGCGGCTCGAGGGTTTTCGCGCCATGCCCGGCGTGCCGGAGTTCGCATGACGGCGCCGCAGGGGCCGCCGCTGCTGGAGCTGCGCGGCCTGACCAAGCGCTTCGGCGACTTCGTCGCCAACGACGCCGTCGACCTCGTGCTGCGGCCGGGCGAGATCCACGCGATCCTCGGCGAGAACGGTGCCGGCAAGAGCACGCTCATGAAGATGATCTACGGCGTCCTCGAGCACGACGCCGGCACCCTTCTGTGGCGAGGGAAGCCTGCCGCGCCGAGGAACCCCGCCGAGGCGAGGGCCATGGGCATCGGCATGGTGTTCCAGCACTTCTCCGTGTTCGAGACGCTGACCGTGGCCGAGAACATCGCGCTCGCCATCCCCGAAAGCGTCGCGGCGCTGCGCGAGCGGGTGCGCGAGACCGGCGAGCGCTTCGGCCTCCCCGTCGATCCGGACGCACCGGTCCACGCGTTGTCGATGGGGCTGCGCCAGCGCGTCGAGATCATCCGCTGCCTGCTGCAGGAGCCGCGGCTGATCATCATGGACGAGCCGACTTCGGTGCTGCCGCCGCGCGCCGTGCCCGCGCTGTTCGAGACGATACGGCGGCTTGCCGCCGACGGCTGCGCGGTGCTGTTCATCAGCCACAAGCTCGAGGAGATCCGCAGCCTGTGCCACCGGGCGACCGTGATCCGCGCGGGCCGCGTGGTCGCGAGCGTCGACCCGGTGAAGGAGACGGCTCGCACGCTAGCGACACTCATGATCGGCCGGGACATCCCTCACCCGCGCCGCGCCCCGGCGACGCCCACCGGCGCGCCGGTGCTGGAAGCGCGCGGGCTGTCGAGCGTGCCGGACGATCCCTTCGCGACGACGCTGCAGGATGTCTCGCTCGCGGTCAGGGCCGGCGAGATCGTCGGGATCGCCGGTATCTCCGGCAACGGCCAACGTCAGCTCGCGAGCGTGCTCGCCGGTGAGCGCACGCTGGCGCGCGCGGACGCCGCCATGGTCCTGCTGGGCGGTACGCCGGTGGGCGATCTGGACGCCGGGCGGCGGCGCGCGCTCGGTCTCGCCTTCGTGCCGGAGGACCGCAACGGGCGCGGTTCGGTGCCCGAGATGACGCTCGCGCAGAACGCGCTGCTGACCGCCCACTCGCGCGGCCTCGTTTCGCGCGCCATGGTGCGGCGCGGCGCGGTGGCCGACTTCGCCCGCGACTGCATCGAGCGGATGGATGTGCGCTGCCGGGGCCTCGGCTCCGAGGCACGCAGCCTGTCGGGCGGCAACCTGCAGAAGTTCATCGTCGGACGCGAGATGGCGCTCGGGCCGAAGGCGCTCGTCGCGGCCCAACCGACCTGGGGCGTCGATGTCGGCGCGGCGCACGCGATTCGCCAGCGCTTCGTGGACCTGCGCGACGCGGGCGCCGCGATCCTCCTGATCAGCGACGAGCTCGAAGAGCTGCTCGACACCGCCGACCGGCTGCACGTCATGTTCCGCGGTCGCCTGTCGCCCTCGATCGCGCGGGCCGACGCGACCGACGCGCTGCTCGGGGCCTGCATGGCCGGCGATTTCGCCGGGGCCCCGGCAGCGCCCGGCGCGAGAGACGCCGCGTGAAGCTCCCGTTCGCCGTCGAGCCCCGGACCGAGCGAGCCGGCTGGAGCGCCCTGGTGCCGTCGCTGGTCGCGGCGCTGGCCACCGTCATCGCGAGCGTGCTGCTGCTGGGCGCGCTCGACGTGGCGCCCGGACGGGCACTCTGGTTCCTGTACGTCGCCCCCTTCTCGACGAGCTTCAACCTCGCCGAGGTCGTGCTGAAGATGGGGCCGCTCCTGCTGGTCGCACAGGCGCTCGCGATCGGCTTTCGAGCGCGCGTGTGGAACATCGGCGCCGAGGGGCAGCTGATCCTCGGCGCCATCGGCGGGAGTCTGCTGCCCGTGTGGTTCAACGGCAGCGACAGCCCGCTCATGCTGCCCGGGATGATGCTGATCGGCGCGCTCGCGGGCATGGCCTGGGCGGGCATCGCGGCCGCGCTGCGGGTACGGCTCAACGCCAACGAGATCCTCGTGACGCTGATGCTCAACTCCATCGCGCTTCAGCTCCTGTACTACCTGGTGGCAGGACCCATGCGCGATCCGATGGGGTTCAACTTCCCGCAGTCGGCACTCTTCCCCGAGGCGGCGCTCCTGCCGATCCTGGTGGACGGCACGCGGGCCAACGCGTCGATCCTCGTGGCCCTGGCGGCCACGGTGGTGGCCTGGGTCTACGTCGCCCGGTCCTTCTCGGGATACCAACTCGAGGTCGGCGGCACGGCGCCCGGGGCCGCGCGCTACGCCGGCTTCAGCGAGCGCCGCGCGGTCTGGATCGGCTTGCTGGTCGGCGGGGCGGCGGCGGGGCTCGTGGGTGTCTTCGAGGTGGCCGGCCCGCTCGGACAACTCCAGCGCGTCGTCTCGCCCGGCTACGGCTTCGCGGCGATCATCGTGGCCTTCCTCGGCGGACTCAACGCCTGGGGAATCCTTGCGGCCTCGTTCTTCATGGCGGCGATCTACGTGGGCGGCGACATCGCCCAGACCTCCGCGGGCGTGCCCTATGCGGTGAACACCGTGCTGCAGGGCCTGCTGCTGCTCTTCTACCTCGCGGCACGCGTGGTCACCGACTACCGGGTGCGCATGGTGCGCGCCGCACCCGCCGTCCCGCCCCCACCCGCGCGGCCCGCCTCGCGCGTCGCCCCGCCACACGCCGCGCAGCCCGAGGGGCAGGCCTGATGGACACGCTGACCTTTCTGCTGTCGGGCACGCTGCTGGCCGGTACGCCCCTGCTCGTCGCGGCGCTGGGCGAGCTCGTCGTCGAGCGCACCGGGGTGCTCAACCTGAGCATCGAGGGCATGATGGCGCTGGGCGCCGTGACCGGTTTCATCGTCGCGACCCTGACCGGCAGCTACTGGCTCGCCCTCGCGGCGGGCGCCCTGGCGGCGGCGACGCTCGCGGCCGTGTTCGCGCTCGTCACGCTGGTCACGCTCGCCAACCAGGTCGCGACCGGCATCGCCGCGGGAATCCTCGGCATCGGCCTCGCCGGCCTGATCGGCGGCCCGTACGAGAGCGCCACGATCGCCCCGATGGCGCGCCTGCCCCTGCCGGGCCTGTCCGAGATCCCGGTCCTCGGCCCGGGCCTGTTCTCGCACGTGCCGGTCGTCTACCTCGCGCCGCTGCTCGCGGCGGCGACGTGGTGGACGCTGCGCTCCACGCGCCTCGGGCTCGTGATCCGTGCCGTGGGCGAGTCTCCCGAGGCCGCCCACGCGATCGGCTATCCGGTCGTCGCGGTGCGCTTCGCCGCGGTCCTGTACGGCGGCCTGTGCGCGGGCGTCGCCGGGGCCTTCATCTCGATCGCCTCGGCCACCCTGTGGTCCGACGGCATCATCGCCGGGCGCGGCTGGATCGTCGTGGCGCTGGTCGTGTTCGGCACGTGGCGCGCCGGGCGGATCGCGATGGGCGCCTATCTCTTCGGGGCCGCGAGCATCGGCGCGTTGCTGGTGCAGAGCACGGGCATCGCCATCCCATCGCAGCTCCTGACGAGCGTGCCCTACATCGTGACCATCGTCGCGATCTCGCTCCTGTCGATGAACGCGCAGCGCGTCCGGCTCAACGCCCCGATGTCGCTGGGCCAGATCTACCTTCCGACCAAGTGAGCCCTCCCGGGCCCCGACCACCGCAGCCAAGGACACTTACGATGAAGCGATATCTCGCAGCCGCCGCGCTGATCGCCCTCGCGGCGGCCCCCGTCGCCGCGCAGGACCTGAAGATCGGCCTGATGTATCCGTCGCCCGCGGCCGACGTGGGCTGGGCCAAGCAGCTCGATCTCGGGCGCGAGGCCGTCGAGGAGGCGTTCGGCGACCGGGTCGAGACGACCGTCGTCGAGAGCGTCTCGGAGGGGCCGGACGCCGCACGCGTGATGAACCAGCTCGTCAGCGATGGGGCGGAGATGCTCGTGCTCGGCTCCTTCGGGTACATGAACGACGGGCTGAAGCTCGCGCAGAGGAATCCGAACGTCGCGATGATCCACGCGAGCGGCTTTCGCCAGGCCGACAACTTCGGCACGTTCACCGCGCGCAACTACGAGGGCTTCTACCTCGCCGGTCTCGCCGCGGGCATGGTCACCGAGAGCGACGTGATCGGCCTCGTCGCCGCCTTCGCCGTGCCGGAGGTCATCGCCGAAGTCAACGCCATCACGCTGGCCGCGCAGCAGCGGAACCCCGACGCCGAGGTGAAGGTGATCTGGCTCAACACCTGGTTCGATCCGCCCAAGGCTCAGGAGGCGGCGCGCGCGCTGGTCAGCCAGGGGGCGGACGTGCTGTTCTCGCTGCACCAGGACACGCCATCGGTCGTCAACGTGGCGGTGGCCGAGGACGTGCAGGTGGTGAACACGAGCTCGGACATGTCGAGCTACGGACCCGACAACGTGCTGGCCTCGGTGACGAACGACTGGTCCGACTACTTCGTGGAGCAGGTGGGCGCCAAGCTCGACGGCACCTTCGAGGGCGCGGACTTCCGCGGCGGGCTCGCCGCCGGGGCGGTGGACGTGACGGCCTGGGGCTCGGCACTGACCGAGGAGCAGCTCGCCGAGATCCTGGCCGTCAAGGCGGAGCTCGTCTCCGGCGAGGCGCACGCCTTCGCAGGCCCCATCACCGATCAGGACGGCACGCTGCGCGTCGCCGAAGGCGAGGTGTTGCCCGACGAGGAGATCTTCGGCATGAACTGGCTCGTCGAGGGCGTCGACGGCTCGTTGCCCAACTGAGGTCCACGCACGCGCGGCCGTCGTGACCGACGCGCCGGAGGGTGCGCCGGAGGGCTCGAACGTCCGGCACTCCGGCCCCTTCGGGGCGGGCGGCACTCGCATGCGGCGAGTGCGCGTCGCATTCTTCGGCCGACTCGGATCGGAGTTCGTCGCCTTCGCCGAGGACCGTGTCCACCGGCTCGACCTGCGCGCATCGATCGTCGAGGTCGGCGAGCGCGTGGAGATCGAGGTGGAGGGGCCGGAGGCGATGCTCGGCGCGTTCGAGATGGCTTGCTGCGTCGGGCCCGACCGCTGTCTCGTGGAGGAGTGGACGGTCATCGAGGAGGCCGAGCTTGCGCCCTGACGCGGCATTGTCCTGCGTGGAGCGTCGCGGAGGCCCCGACATCGATGGACGCTCGGTCGCTCACCCGGTCGGACACGACATCACGAGTCGCGCGAGACGACACCGTTGCTCTCCAGGATCGCCTCCAGCCAGCGGAAGAACACGCGCACCCGGGACGAGAGATTGCGCCGCTCGACGAACAGCAGCGACAGCGGTACCGGCGGCGGCTCGTGCTTGGGCAGGACCTCGACGAGATCTCCCGCCTCCAGGCGATCTCGCACGTCATAGGCCGGCACCTGTATCAGGCCGAGACCGGCCAGGGCCGCCGCGATGTAGGCCGCGGCGGTGTCTACCGCGACGACGCTTCGCATCTCGAGTTCGAGCGGATGCCTGCCGTTCAGGAACTCGAGCGTGGAGGCGCTGACCGGCAGCCGCGAGGCGTAGTTGACGGAACGATGCGAAGTCAGGTCATCGAGTGTCGCCGGCGTGCCGTGGCGTGCCAGGTAATGCGGGCTGGCGCACGTCACGAAGCGCACCTGCCCGAGGCTGCGACGGACGAGTCCGGAGTCATCCAGGACGCCCAGGCGCAGGGCGCAGTCCACACCGTCGCCGGCGAGGTCCACCATTCGGTCGCTCGCGCTCAGCTCGATCGTCAGGTCCGGGTGCCGGGCCAGGAAGCCCGGCAAGGCAGGAATGACGAGCTTCGTGCCGATGCGGCCAGGCACGTCGACGCGCAGCCGGCCGACGAGATGCGGTTCCGCCTGGTCGAACATGCTCTCCGAGGCGGCCACCGCGCCGACGATGTCGCGCGCGATCTCCATGAAACGCCTGCCGTCCGATGTCGGCACTACCTTCCGGGTCGTGCGCAGCAGCAGCTGCGTCTTCAGGCGATCCTCCAATGCCTGAATCTGCGTCGACACGGTCGAGCGCGGCAGAGCGAGCGCATCGGCCGCCCGCGTGAAGTTGCCACTCTCCATCACCTGGATGAAGACCTGCATCTGGCGAATTCGGTCCAAGACGAGATTGTTCGAGTTCTTCGACAGCTGCCGTCGAGTATGAGTCCTTGCGCCGGAATGTGCGACGGATCATCGTCTCGTCCAAGCTGCAGATCGCAGCGAGCCCCTCCGAACGGAGCACGCAAGGCATGTCGAGAAACAGCATAGAAGGCAAGGTCGTCCTCATTGCGGGCGGCGCGAAGAACCTCGGCGGACTGCTCGCTCGCGAGTTCGCCCAGCACGGCGCCAAGGCCGTGGCGATCCACTACAACAGCAATTCGTCGAAGGCGGCGGCCGACGAGACCGTCGAGGCCATAGAGGCGGCTGGCGCCAAGGCAGCGGCGTTCCAGGCGGACCTGACCACCGCCGCGGCGATGACGAAGCTGTTCGGAGATGCGGTTGCCGCCGTGGGTCGACCGGATATCGCGATCAACACGGTCGGCATGGTGGTGAAGAAGCCCATGGCCGAGGTCACCGAGGAAGAGTTCGACCAGTCGAGCGCGGTCAACGTCAAGTCGGCCTTCTTCTTCCTGAAAGAGTGCGGCCAGCATGTCAACGACAACGGCAAGGTCTGCAGCATCGTGACTTCCCTGCTGGGGGCCTACACGCCGTTCTACGCCGCCTACGAGGGACTCAAGGCGCCGGTAGAGCACTTCACGCGTTCCGCGTCCAAGGAGTTCGGCGAGCGCGGCATCTCGGTCACCGCCATCGGGCCCGGTCCGATGGACACGCCGTTCTTCTACCCGGCGGAGGGTGAAGAAGCGGTCGGATACCACAAGAGCGCCGCGGCGTTGTCGCCGTTCTCGAAGACGGGCCTGACGGACATCGAGGACATCGCGCCCTGGATCCGCTTCATGGTCTCCGAGGGCTGGTGGATGACAGGCCAGACGATTCTCGTCAACGGCGGCTACACGACGAAGTGAGCCCTTCCGGGGCGTCGTGAGACGCCGAGGAGCTGCTCCGGGACTTCGAAACGCCGTGCTTCCCGCAGCAGTTCAAGATCACCGTGCCGCCGGACAGCATCACCCACCACCGCGAAGACGTTCCACGATGTGCCGGGCCAGCGGGTCCGCAGGCTGACGATCGGCCTGAATCAAATCCCTCGACGAAGATCGCTCCTCGTGGCTCGGCCTCGCCTCGCACGGGCGCACGCCATCGTCCTGCGCTGCGGCATCGAGGTGACATCCGGGCCGGGAAGCCGGAGGTCCGCCGCCCGACCGTGCCCATCCCGTTTGCCCTTCCGGAGAGCCCTTGAGCACCCGCACCCTGATCGAGCGCCTCGCCCCCGCGTCCGCCCTGCGCTCGCGCACGCCCGGCACAGCGGTACGAGTGACGAGCACCGAGCTCTTCTTCGATCTCGTCTACGTCTTCTCGATCATCCAGCTGTCGCACTTCCTGCTCGAGCACCAGAGCGTGCTCGGTGCGCTCGAGGCGGCGATCCTGTTCGCCGCCGTCTGGTGGGCGTGGAACTACACCGCGTGGGCCGCGAACTGGCTCGATCCCGATCATCGGAGCGGGCGCGTGTTGATGATCTTCCTGATGGCGTGCGCGCTGGCGATGGCGATCGCGATGCCGTACGCCTTCGGCGAGCGCGCGGGGCTGTTCGTCGGTGCCTACGTGACGATGTCGATCGTGCGCGCCGGCTGGATGGCGCTCGTGATGCGCGGCCAGCGCATGAGCACGAACTACGCCCAGCTGTGCGCCTGGAGCGGGCTGTCGGCGGCGTTCTGGATCGCCGGGGTGTTCGTCGACTCGCTGCGCCCGCAACTGTGGCTGACGGCCGTCGTCATCGACTACGCGGCCCCCTACGTCGGTTTCTGGCTGCCCGGACGCGGTTCGACGCCGATGGAGAGCTGGACGCTCGAGGGTCTGCACCTGCTCGAACGGAACCAGCTCGTGTTCATCATCGCGCTCGGCGAGTCGATCCTGCTGCTCGGCGGCACGCTCGTCGGCGGGAACCTGGGCGCGATCGTCGTGGTGGCCGCGGTCCTGGGCTTCCTGACCATCGTCGCGCTGTGGTGGATCTACTTCGTGGGCACCTTCGAGGAGGCCGAGCACACGTTCGAGACCGAAGCCGAGCACACGCGACTCGCCCGCTCGGGGCTCGCCTACTCGCACGGGATCATGGTCTGCGGCGCGATCGTCGTGGCCGTGGCGATCGAGGAGATCATCGCCCACCCCGGAGAGGCGGCGCACGTGCCGACGGTGCTCTTCGCGGTGCTCGGTCCGCTGATCTTCCTCGTCGGCAACGCGCTGTTCCGACGCAGCCTCGGCCGGCCCGTACCGGGCGCGCTCGGCATCGCGGCCGTCGCGCTGATCGCGGTCGGCGTCGCGGCGCACCTGACGCACGCACCGGCGTTGGTGCTCGGCATCGGCGCGCTGATGCCGCTGCTCGCGCTCGCCTGGCAACTCGGCCGGCACGGCTCCGCTGCGCACCGCCCCGTCGCCGCATGAACCGAGCGGGCGGACGCGCCGCGAGCATGGACGCCGACGTCCTGAAGACCGGCGGGCTGCTGCTCGCGGTCGTGCTGCACAACCTGATCTATCCGCTGTCCACCGGTGGCGGGATCGGTCCGGTCGTCTTCTACCTCGTGTACGCGTCCATGTTCGTCGTCGCGACGTGGCTGCTGAGCCGCTCGAGGGGCCTGCGCCTCGCGGCCGCGGCCAGCGGGGCGGCCGTGTTCGTCGCGGGTCTCGCGAACTCCCAGGCCCCGAGCGCGGCGGCCGCGCTGGCCGTGTACCTCACCTCGATCGCCTACCACGGCGTCATCATCGTCGTGCTCGCGCGCTACACGTTCGCCGCGCGTCAGGTCTTCACCGACGTCATTCTCGCGGCGACCTCGCTGTACCTCATCATCGGGTCGCTGTTCGCGGCGATCTACGCACTCGTCGAGGCGCTCGCGCCGGGTTCGTTCGCGTCCGCGTCGGACGCGCCGCTCGGCTGGCAGCAGCTGCTCTACTTCAGCTACGTCACGCTGACGAGCCTGGGCTACGGCGACATCCTGCCGACCGGCTTCCACGCTCAGGCCTTCGCGGCCTTCGAGGCGATCGTGGGCGTGCTCTACACCGTCATCCTGCTCTCGCGCCTGGTCGGGATGCACACGTCCGCGGGTTCCCGCGGGACGCCACGCTAGAAGGGGAGAACGCGATGCACACGGTAATGGTCCTGACGGGCGGCTTCGCGCTGCTCGCGATCTTCTGCGCGGTCGGCTGGTCCCGTGGACGCGAAGCGGGACTCGTCCGGGCGGCCCGTGCGTTCATTCCGGTCTGGCTCGTCGCGGCGATCGTGAACATGACCGTCGGCGTCGTGAGCGCGGGCTACACCGTGATGCAGGAGCTGCCGATCCTGGTCGTGATCTTCGGCGTGCCGGCGCTCGTCGCGTGGCTGCTGGCGCGGCGGTTCGGCAGGACCGGGTCCGCGGGTTGATCCGCGCCGGGACGCTACCCGCGACGCTCAGCGCCCGATCCGGGACGCGCAACGTCGCGGAACTCGACGGCTGATGCGTGGGAAGCGATCGGACATGATGCGCGGTTGGAGAGTCGGCGCCCGCGGGACGGGGCACGGTCATCGTCCCAGCGGCGCGTGAAATCTCCGTGTATCGACAAGCACGCGTTCCGTCAGACAGGCAGCACATCGACACGCGAGCCACCCGCGGCCAGGAGCGCACCGATGTCGTCGCGATCCGAGGTGGCGATGGTGTCGCCGTCCCGCGCCAGCGCGACCACGGCCGCATCGATCGCATCACGCATGCGAGCGCGGCCGAGCAACGTCCCGGCCCGCCTGCCCAGCGAATCGTCGAGGGGCGCAACGCGTATTCCCTTCAACGCCATCGCCAGCGCCGCCTACCGACCCGCACCTGAACGCCAGACCTGTCCGACGACACCGCCGTGAGTGACCGGCACGTCGCCGCTCGACAGCGCCGTCTTCAGCCTGCCCCACGTGTCGCGATCGCGACGCTCGAGAGCGACCAACGCACCCGCGTCAAGCACCAGGGTCATCCGGCCTTGCGCATGGTGGTTCGAACACCCTCGGCAGCCGCTCGGTCGCGCTTCGCGAGATCGGCCAGTTCCGCTTCGGTGATCGTGCCGTGCTCGTCCTCGTACCAGGCGACCGCCTCGGCCAACGCCCGCACCCGAGCGTCGTGCTCGACACGAGCTTCGAGCGCCGCTCCGACGAACGCGCTGACCGAATCGCTTCGTCCTTCAGCCCATGTCGTTACCCATAACTCAGCCGGGCGCCTCCTGAGCCCGCGACCAGCGCACCCCGTCGGCGAACGACATCACCTTCTCGATCCCGCGCCAGATCGTGCGCGAGCCCGGATCCCCATCGCTCTTTCTGCCCAGAAAGCCTCCCGCCATCGCCACCAGACGCATCACCTCGCCCAGCGGTGCCGGTCCCTCGGGCACCGCTCGTTTGTTGAGCGCGTAGGCCGCGATGATCTCCTCGGGCTCGAAGATCACCGCCGCGTCCATCTCCGGGCACTGCCGCCCGAGCCGCATCAGGCGGTTGATCCGCCAGGCCACGATCATGAAGAGAGCCAGCGCCACCTCCAGCCGCGCCACGGTGCGCAGCTGCAACGA
Organism: uncultured Gammaproteobacteria bacterium; assembly: GCA_963833195.1. Classification (GTDB taxonomy): domain Bacteria; phylum Pseudomonadota; class Gammaproteobacteria; order Granulosicoccales; family Granulosicoccaceae; genus Granulosicoccus. The sequence goes on from CAWHXF010000027.1 coordinate 660,114, forward strand.
CTCCACCTCGCAGCCGTTCTTGAGGATGTCAAAGAACATTTCCACTTCCCATCGGGCGCGATACCAATCGATCAGCTCGGCCGCCTCGCCCAAGGTGCTGATCTCGCGATTGGTCAGCAGCCGCCACTCGATCGGCTCCTCACCCTCGGGCGGATCAACCTCGCGCGCGATCACGCAGGTGACTGCGAGCTTGTCGCGCTTGCCCAGCCTCACGCGCTTGATGTGCACCTGCGCCGCGACGTCGCGGGTCCTCTTGCCGCGCCCGGGCCGGTGAACGAAGCGCACCTCGCCCACGGGCGCCGTCGCGAGCACGGCGGCGAAGAGCTTCGCATCGCCCGCGTCCTCGCCGCCGAGCACCCGGTCGGTCTTGGCCCGTACCAGCCAGTCCGCCGGGTGCCCGAGGGCGGCGGCACGCTTCATCAGCGCCGACATGTCCGACTCCCGATCCCCGACGTGCACCAGACGCGTCCCGGGCATCGTGGCGGCGACCTCCGCGATGCGCTCGTAGCCGTCGACCCAGCGCTGGCTCTCGATGACGTCCGGTGGGCGCTTGCCGCCGTCGTCCTTGAACTTTCTCGCCCAGTTCCAGCAGTCGAGGTTCCCGAGCGGCTCGCGCCCGGGAGTGACCACGTAGGTCGGGTGCACGTTCAGCCCGCGCTGGGGCTCGTAGTTCAGCGGCCCGAGCCCTTCGATATCCTGGCCGTTGAAGTCGAGACTCGTGGTGTCCTGCAGGCACAGCGCGACGGGGTGCTGGCTCATCCGCCGCTCGGTGCTGCGGATGTGGGGATCGAGCACGCCCCAGAAGTCGACGCTCTCGTGATCGAAGAAGCGATAGGCGGCCCGCACCTCGGCCCAGTCGTGGCAGGCACCGGGGATCGAGGCGGTGGGGCTATCGGCGAACGACTCGGCGAGGCTCGCCGCGCGCTTGTTCAGCCGCACATCGCCCAGGTCGATCGTGTCGAGCTCGTCGCTTGCCCAACCCATGGTCGTACGTCGTGCGCGTCGTGTGGACGGCGACGATGGTGTCCCCGAGCCCGAGCGTCAAGAACTTGTGTGCAACGACATGCCTTCAGCCACCGAAGTTCTGGCGGCTTCGACCAGCGCCTCGTCGAGCGTGACCGTGACCCTGAGCTTGCGCACGTTCGATCTCCACAGCAGTATGAGTCTGATCATACTGTACTTGCGGGGGTTTGCAGGCGGCGGCCGGACTCCATGCACGCCCGCACGGACGAGCTCCGGGCGCTGGCGATTCCCCTTGACTTCGCCCTACGGCCCCACCGGCTCCAGCGGCGGCTCGCCCGATCCGATCGCCTCGCGGCGGTGGGCCGCGTGCGCCTCGAGCGCCTCGGCAATCGCGGCGTCCAGCGTCGGCGCCTCGTACTCGGCAAGCATCCGCTGCCACACCTCGGTCGCGCGCATCGTCGCGTCCTTGGCCCCGGCCAGGCGCCAGTTCTCCTGGTTCTGCCAGTCCGACAGGAACGGCTCGTAGAACGCGTCCCGGAAGCGCGCCATCGTGTGGTCGCAGCCGAAGAAGTGCCCGCCCGGGCCGACCTCCTGCATCGCCTCCAGACCGATCTCCTCGCGCGTGATCTTCACGGGCGCGAGCAGCCTTCGCATGTGCTGCAGCATCTCGCAGTCCACCACCACCTTCTCGAACGAGGCGACGAGTCCGCCCTCGAGCCAGCCGGCCGCGTGGTAGATGAAGTTGCCGTGGCCCATGACCGCGCCCCACAACGCCATCTGCGTCTCCCAGGTCGCCTGCGCGTCTACCGCGTTCGAGGCGTTGCAGGCGCTGGTGCGGTAGGGCAGCTTGTAGCGTCTGGCGAGCTGGCCGCCGGCGATGTTCGCGAACGAGTTCTCCGGGGTGCCGAAGGCGGGCGCGCCGGAGCGCATGTCGACGTTGGACGTGAAGCCGCCGTAGATCACAGGCGCGCCGGGACGGGTGAGCTGGACGAGGCAGACGCCGAGCAGCGCCTCGGCGTTCTGCTGCACGAGCGCGCCCGCCATCGTCGCGGGCGTCATCGCGCCCATGAGCGTGAACGGCGTGACGACGACGGCCTGGCCGAGCATCGCCATCTGCATCGCGCCGTAGGCCATCGCGTCGTCGAGCTTCCTGGGCGAGTTGACGTTGATGTTCGTTCCCACCGTGGGGTTGTCGACCATCTCGTCGAGCGACAGGCCCCGCGCGATCGCGCACAGCTCCACCGCGTCGCGGCAGCGGCCCGCGCCGATCCCGGTGGCGAAGAACGCCTTGTCGGCGAGGGTCAGGTTCGCGACGGTGGTGTCGAGATGCCGGGTGCCGGCGGGCAGATCCGTCGGCGCGATCGCCTGGTTGCCGAAGAAGTCGATGACGTCGAAGGCCTGGCCGAGCCGGATCAGGTCTCGGTAATCCTTCATGTTGCCGGCGCGCCGCCCGTTCACGGCGTCGTGCACGTTGGGCGGGCCGGACACGAGCCCGAAGTGCACCTCGTTGCCACCCGCCACGAGCGCGTTGGCCGGGTTCCTGGGCGTGAGCGTGAACGTCTCGGGGGCGGTGGCGATCGTCTGCATGACCAGGGCGCGATCCATGCGCACGATGCCGTCGTCGCCGACGTCTGCGCCCGCATTCCTGAACAGGTCCAGCGCCCGGTCGCCGAGCACCTCGATGCCGAGGTTCTCGAGCAGCTCCATCGTCGCGTCGTGGATCAGCTCCAGCTGCTCCTCGTCCAGCGCCTGCATCGGCGCGAAGCGGTTCGTCGCCGAGCCGCGCGCGAGCTGGCGCAGCTTCGTGCTGGCGCCCGGGGCGGGGCCCGCGCCGCCGCCGCCGCGACGCTTGCGCTTGCGACCCGTCGGGGCGGGGCTCGGGGCTTCGGCGTTCGTGGTGTCGTTCATGACGTCATCGGGGTCATCGCGGACGGTCCGGGTGTGGCTCGCGCACGAAGGTGGGCACGCCGACGTGCTCGACCAGGCGGCCGAGCTCGCGGTGCACGAGGGCCGCGTTCGAGTCGCGCACCGTGGGCAGGCGGAAGCGTGCGCGGCGCACGTCGGCGAAGTCGAGCCGGGCGCAGGTGATGCCCTCGGCTTCGCCTGCGTCGGCCAGCACCTCGCCGTACGCATCGACGATGCACGAGCCGCCCCAGAAGCGGGCGCCCGCCTCTTCGTCCATCCGGTTCGCCATCAGGATGGGCATGCCGTACATCATCGCGTAGAAGCGCACGGCGAGCCGCCAGCTATCGGGGTTCGAGAAGCCCGCGCCCACCGCCTCGATCGCGGAGTTCACCGGCGCGAGCAGCAGCGTCGCCCCGTGCAGCATGGCCAGGTGCACGAGCGAGGGGTTCCACAGGTCCGCGCAGATCAGCACGCTCTGACGCCAGGGCGCGCCCGTGGCGTACGTCTCGACGTAGTTGCCCGTCGCGAAGAGCTTGCCCTCCTCGAGGTTGCCGTAGTTCGGCAGGTTGAGCTTTCGGTGCAGGTGCAGCACCTTGCCGCCGTGCAGCACCAGCGCGGTGTTGTAGAACTGCGCGGCCGGGCCTTCCTCGACCATGCCGATGCAGACGGTCATGCTCGGGCGCGACGGCGGCGAGCTCGCCGATGACGGGGTCGTCGCGCGACAGCGCGACGTCCAGGATCTCGCTGCCCAGGCGGTAGCCCGTCAGGGACAGCTCGGGGAACAGCAGCAGCTGCACCCCGGCATCGCGCGCCTCGCGGATGCGCTCCGCGTGGCGCGCCGCGTTGGCGTGCAGGTCGCCCAGGTCGCAGGAGACCTGCGCGACCGCGACGTTCAGGATGCCGTCGGGCACGTCGTTCGGACCGATCGTCGCGGGCGGAACGTCGGTGTTCGCGGGCGCCCGCTCAGACGAGACCCTGCTCCTGCAGGAAGCTGGCCGCGACGTCCTCGATCGTCTCGCGCTCGACGTCCACGCGCGCGTTCAGCGTCGCCATGGTGTCGTCGTCGAGCTTCTCGGACAAGGAATTCAGCAGGCCTTCGAGCTCGGGGTTCGCCTCGAGCGTCTCGGTGCGCACCACCGGCGTCAGCGCGTAGGCCGGGAAGTAGCCGAGGTCGTCCTCGAGCACGAGGAAATCGAACGCCTGGTTGCGCCCGTCGGTGGCGAACACGAGCGCCGAGTCCACCTGGCTCTCGTTGAGCGCCTGGTAGGTCAGGCCCGAGTCCATGCGCTTGACGTCCGAGCGGCCCATGTCGAAGCCGTAGGCCTCCTGCAGCGGCCCCCAGCCGTCGGCGCGCGCGTAGAACTCGGCGTTCGAGGCGAAGGTCAGGCCCTTGTCCTCGTTGACGGCCGCGGCGTAGTCGCTGAGGGTCGAGATGCCCATCTCCTCGGCGGCGTCCTTCCTCATCGCGATGGCGTAGGTGTTGTTGGCCGCCGACGGCTCGAGCCAGGTCAACCCCTTCTCGGCGTCGAGCTCCTTGACCTTGGCGTAGGTCTCCTCGGGCGACATGCGCTCCTCGATCTTGTTGTAGGTGATGAGGGACGTGCCGGTGTACTCCCAGTACAAGTCGATCTGGCCGTTCTCCTGCGCCTCGCGCAGGACCGCGCTGCCCATGCCGGCGCGCGTGTCGACGTCGTAGCCGTTGGCCTCGAGCAGCTGCGACGTCATGGCCGCCATGAGCTGCTGCTCGGTGAAGTTCTTGCCGCCGACGACGAGCGTCTCGGCCACGACCGGCGCGGCGCCGAAGGTCGCGGCACCGAGCAGGGCGAAGGCGAGCGGCGCGACGCCGCGCCGGGCGAGCAGGGGAAGTGCGTGCATGGGATCGATCTCCAGGTGAAGAGTGCGTGACGACGGCCGGCGCGCGGCCGGCCGGTGACTAGCGAAGTGGGTTGACCCCGCGCGGGATGAACCAGAACGCGGCCTGCGCGAGCAGGAAGTCGACGATGACCGCGAGACCCGCCGTCGTGATGGCGCCGGCGAGCATCATTCCCGGCTCGTTCAGGTCGATGCCGGTGAAGATGAGCTCCCCGAGGCCGCCGCCGCCGATCAGGAAGGCCAGCGGCACCGTGCCGACGTTGATCGCGAGCGCCGTGCGCACGCCGGCGAAGATGACGAACAGCGCGTTCGGCAGCTCGATGCGCAGCAGCTGCTGAACCGGCGTCATGCCCATGCCGCTGGCCGCCTCCTTGAGGTACGACGGCACCTCGAGCAGGCCGGTGTAGGTGTTCCTGACGATCGGCAGCAAGGACGCCACCCACAGCCCGAACACCGCCGGCACCGTGCCGATGCCGAGAAACGCCATGCTGAGCGCGAGCACCGCCAGCGTCGGGACCGTGGTGCCGATGTTGAGCACCTGCATCATCGACTCGGCCACGCGGCGCATGTGCGGGCGGCTGAGCCATACGCCCAGCGGAATGCCGACGAGGATCGCGAGCCCGCCCGAGATCAGCGTCAGCATGACGTGCTGCGGGGTGAGGTAGGCGATGTCCTCCCAGTACTCGACGACGATGTCGATCAGGCCCGCGGTGCCGGCCCACAGGCCGATCGCGAACGCGAGCACGACGAGGGTGAAGCCGCGCAGCTTGCGCGCGCGCTCGTCGTTGCCCGGCAGGGGCGGGGCGGCGACGGCCACCTCAGGCGACGCCGTCGGCGCGCGGCGCACCGCGCACGCCGTACGCACGATCGCACTCGGTGGCGGACCGCCGGGCAGCGCTGCCCCGTTCGCGTCCTCGCCGCGGTTGCGGTAGGTCTCGCCGAGCAGGTGGGTGATGCCGCGCTGCGTGATCTGGCCCCGGTAGAAGCCGTCGGCGTCGACGCACGGCAGCCAGGCGAGGTCGTGCGTGAACATCGTCGACACGGCCGTGCGCAGGTCCTCGTCGACGCGCACCGTCGCGACGACGCCGCGCTGGTGCTCGCCGACCTTCGCCGAGTTCGGGCCCGCCTCGGCCTCGGCCAGCGACAGCGTGCCGCGCGCCCGGCCGCGAGGACCGATCATGACGATGTAGCGGTGGTCGTGCTCGCGCATGAGCGCGGCGGCGGTGGCGAGCGTGTCCTCGGCGCGCACCTTCGGCGCGTCCGGGTTCATCGCGTCGCGCACGCGCACCAGCCGCAGCCGCTTCAGCGCCCGGTCGCCGCCGACGAAGTCGGCGATGAAGTCGTTCGCCGGGTGGGCCAGGATGTCGTCGGGGGCGGCGAACTGCTCGAGCTTGCCGGCGCGGAAGATGGCGATGCGGTCCCCCATCTTGACCGCCTCGTCGATGTCGTGGCTGACGAACATGATCGTCTTGCCCAAGCGACTTCCTGCATCTTCAGGAACTCGTCCTGGATGATCTCGCGGTTGATCGGGTCGATCGCGCCGAAGGGCTCGTCCATCAGCATGACGGGCGGGTCGGCGGCGAGCGCGCGCGCCACGCCGATGCGCTGCGCCTGGCCGCCGGACAGCTCCTTGGGGTAGCGCGTGAGGAACACCGCGGGCTCCAGCGCCATCATCTCGACGAGCTCGGCGGCGCGCTTCCTGGCCTTCCCCATGTCCCAGCCCAGAAGCTGCGGCACGACGCAGATGTTCTCCTCGACCGTCATGTTCGGGAACAGCCCGATCTGCTGGATGACGTAGCCGATGTTGCGGCGCAGCTCGATGGTGTCGAGCGTGGTGGTGTCGCGGCCGTCGATGAAGACCTTGCCGGAGGTCGGCGGGATGATGCGGTTGAGCATCTTCAGCGTCGTCGTCTTGCCGCAGCCGGACGGTCCCAACAGAATGCAGATCTGACCCTCGTCGATCTCCATGTCGATGTTGTCGGCGGCGATCGTGCTGCCCTCGGCGGTCTCGAAGACCTTGGTCAGTTGCTCGAGTCGGATCACGTGCGCAGCCCCGCGGGAGTCAGGCGCCGCTGCAGCCACAGCAGCGCGTAGTCGGCGACGATCGCGAGCAGGCTCACCGCGAGCGCGCCGGCGATCAGCTGGCGCGAATCGGTCTGGGCGATGCCGCGGCTGATGAGCGTGCCCAGGCCGCCGGCGCCGATGTAGGCCGCGATGGCCATGACGCCGATGTTCATGACGACGGCGGTGCGCACTCCCGCCATGATGACCGGCACCGCGAGCGGGATCTCCACGCGCGCGAGCCGCTGCACGGGCTTCATGCCCATGCCGCGCGCCGCCTCGCGCAGCGCGGGGTCCACGTTGTTGATCGCGGTGTAGGTATTCCTGATGATCGGCAGCTGGGAGTACAGCAGCACCGCGATGACGGCCGGCACGTAGCCGATGCCTTGGCCGAAGGTCGACAGCAGCGGGATCATGATGCCGAACAGCGCGATCGACGGGACCGTGATGATGATCGAGGCGACGTAGAGCACGACGTCGGCGACGCGTCGGTTCTGCGTGATGGCGATGCCGATCGGCACCCCCGTGATCACGGCGAGTCCCACGGCGACCGCGACGAGCGAGATGTGCTCGACGGTCGCGGCGCCGATGAAGCCGAGGTTGCCGACGATGAACTGCAGCGTCTCGATCAGGGTTCCCAGCGCGCGGCCCTCCCGTCACGTCCGGCCGGGCGCGCCGGGCAGGAGCGCGACGGCATCGGCGGGGCGGACACCCGTTTCCCGACTCGTCGGGCAGTATTCCCATATGATGGGAAGCCGTCAAGACCCCGCCCCCCGTCATGTCCCCGCCCGTCCGCCGTACCAGCGCGCCTCGTCCCGCCACCGTGCCGGCGAAGCGATCGGGGCGGCCCGCTCCCAAGGCCAAGCGCGGTCCGGCGGGCACGGCCGAGGCCACCGGTGATGTGCGCTCGGTGCGTCGCGCGCTAGCGCTGCTGGGGCTCTTCGACGCGGAGCTGCCTCGCGCCACGCTCAGCGAGCTGGCGCGCCGCGCGGATCTCGCCACCAGCACCGTGCAGCGCCTGCTGCAGACGCTCGAGCGCGAGCGCTTCGTGGTGCGCGACGAGGACGGTCTCTACGCTCCGGGGGCGGCGCTGCTGCGCCTCGGGCTGCTGGCCGTGCGCGACATGCCGCTGCGCGAGCGCGCCGGGCCGCACCTGGCGTGGCTGTCGGCCGAGACGTCCGAGACGGTCAACCTCGGCGTGCTCGACGAGCTCGGCCGGGCGCTGTACGTGCGGCGCATCCCGAGCCCCCGGCCCATCCGCCACGAGGGCTGGCTGGGCCGACCGTTCGCGCCCGAGGGCACGGCGCTGGGTCGAGCGCTGACGGGGGACGTGGACGCGCGCGGGCGCTACCTCACGCGCACCACGCAGGAGCCGGACGTCAGCGCGGCGTCCGCGCCGATCCTCGGGCTCGACGGCTCGATCGTGGCGGCGTTCAGCGTGACGGGGCCGAGCTATCGCATCGACGATGCCGAGCTCGAGCGCATCGGCGACCGCACCGCGGAAGCCGCGCGCGAGTTCTCCCTGGCGCTGGGGGCGACGTGGCACTGGCAGACCTGAGCCCGGCGCCCGGCGGGGCGCGCCTAGCGGTGCTCCACCGCCGGGTAGATCGACTCATTCAGCGCCGCCAGCGAGCCGCCCGAGCCGAAGCGCTCGAGGGTCTCGCGCAGCGCGGCGGCGCGCGGCTCGCCGAGCACCGGCACGGCGAGCGCGTCGAACTTGGCGCCGAGGGCCACGTCGTCGAGCGGGGCCTCCGGGTCGCCCCGCGCGGCGGTGCGCCCGGAGGCCAGCTCGCGCCCGTCGACGAGCTCCAGGGTCACCTCGCTCCAGCGCATCGCGGGGAAGGCGGCGACGTACTCGTCGACCTCGTGCACGTCCATGCCGCGCGCGAGCTCCAGCGTGCGCGCGTCCCGCAGGCCGGCCCCGGAAATCTGCGCCACGCCGACCTCGCCGTGCACCAGGGCCGCCGCGACCGGGAACGGCAGGCTGTACTGCGCCGCCTCGGTGTCGAGCGGTGCGCGCGCGTCCAGCCGCGCAGCCTCGGCGAAGGTACCGATGCGTACCCGGCGCACGTCGTCCGGCCCGATCCGGTGCTCGGCGCGCAGCGCGAGCGCCGCGGCCACGGCGGGCTGCGCCCAGCGGCACACCGGCTGGGGCTTGAAGTACTGCTCCTCGATGCGCCAGCGCGCGCCGACGTCGTTCCAAAGCCCGGCAACGTCGTCGCCCTCGAGCGTCGCGGCCGGAGCGCCGGTGAACCCGCGCCGCGCCAGCAGCGCCGCCGACACGCCCGCCATGGCGCCCCAGCCGGAGCCGTCCTTGAGCATCGAGGGATGATCGATCACGCGCATCATCGGGCTCCTCGGGCCGTGGTACTCGGCGATGCCGATCGCCTCGCGCGTCGCGACCGCGTCCAGGCCGAGCAGGCGCGCTACGACGGCCGCCGCGGCGAGCGCGACCCACGCGCCGGAGGTGTGATAGTCCGCGGCGGTCGCGTGCAGCGCGATGCCGGCCCGCGTGCCGATCTCGAAGCCGACGACGAGCGCGCTCAGCAGCTCGGCCTCGTCGACGGGTCCGGGATTCGATGCGAGCGACGCGGGGCCGGCGGCGCGCAGCTCGGCGGCGGCCAGCACCGCGGGCAGGACGCCGCAGCCGACGTGCCCCTTGGTCAGGCGGTGCCCGTCGTGCGCATCGATGGAATCGATGCGCGTGGCGTTCGCGAACGCGGCGCCGACCGGGCCCGCGCTGCGACCGTCGAACATCACCCGCGCACCGACCCGAGCGTGTCCGCCGTCCGCGTGGCCAACGCCGAACGCCTCGAGGGCGTGCTCGGCGGCGATCCCTCCGAGCGCCGTCGTCGCGCCCGCCGCGGCCACGCCGACGAGATCGAGCAGGTGGCGGCGCGCCGCGATCAGCGCCGCGTCCGGCACGTCCGCCGGGCGCAGATCGAGCGCGAAGTCGATGACGGTGCGGGCGGTCTCGTTCACGGGCGCTCTCCGGCACGGCACGCCGCGGTGGCGGCGTCCGGCGTGCCGGGATGGAAGCACGAACGCGCCGCTTCGCGCGCCCGTCGCACGCTTGCCGCCGCCGCGGTGTCGCCTCCGGACCAGCACCCGACGCGCCCGTGCCCGCCACCGCTCTCGGCGCCCGCGGGCTTCGACGCACACTCCTTCCTTCTCAGCGAATAGCGCCACTCATGAACTCTCACGCGAAGGTCGTGGTCATCGGCGGCGGCGTCGTCGGTTGCTCGGTGCTCTACCACCTGACCAAGTTCGGCTGGACCGACGTGGTGCTGCTGGAGCGCGCGGAGCTGACCGCCGGCAGCACCTGGCACGCCGCGGGCGGCATGCACACCATCAACGGCGACCCGAACGTCGCGAAGCTGCAGAAGTACACGGTGGATCTCTACAAGGAGATCGAGGAGTACTCCGGCCAGGACATCGGGCTGCACATGACGTCGGGCGTGATGCTGGCCGCGACCCCCGAGCGCTTCGACTGGCTGAAGTCCATCGTGGCGAAGGGCCGCTACATGGGTCTGGACGCCCAGCTCATCAGCCCGAGCGAGGCGCACGAGCTGATGCCGCTGCTGGACCCCGACCAGTTCGTCGGCGCGCTGTACGACGAGGTCGAGGGGCACCTGGACCCCTACGGCACCACGCACGCCTACGCGAAGTCCGCGAAGAGGAACGGCGCCACCATCGAGCTGCACACGATGGTGGAGGACCTGCAGCAGCGCCCCGACGGCACCTGGGACGTGATCACGAACCAGGGCACGATCAACGCCGAGCACGTCGTCAACGCCGCGGGGCTGTGGGCGCGCGAGGTCGGGCGCATGACGGGGCTCGAGCTGCCCGTGCTCGCGATGGAGCACATGTACCTGATCACCGACGACATGCCCGAGGTGGCCGAGTTCAACGCGCGCACGGGCAAGGAGATGCTGCACGCGGTCGACTTCGACGGCGAGCTGTACCTGCGCCAGGAGCGCGGCGGCATGCTGATGGGCACCTACGAGCGCGACTGCCGGCCGTGGTCGCCGAAGGTGACGCCGTGGGACTTCGGGCAGGACCTGCTCGAGCCCGATCTCGATCGCATCACGCGGGAGCTCGAGGTGGGCTTCAGCCACTTCCCGGCCTTCAACGACGCGGGCATCAAGAAGGTCGTGAACGGACCCTTCACGTTCTCGCCGGACGGCAACCCGCTCGTCGGGCCCATCCGCGGCGTGCGCGGGCTGTGGTCGGCGTGCGCGGTGATGGCGGGCTTCAGCCAGGGCGGCGGGGTCGGGCTTGCGCTCGCCAACTGGATGATCGAGGGCGATCCCGGCTTCGACGTCTTCGCGATGGACGTCGCGCGCTTCGGCGACTACGCGACGATGGCGTACACGAACGAGAAGGTGCGCGAGAACTACTCGCGCCGCTTCTCGATCCGCTTCCCGAACGAGGAGCTGCCCGCCGGGCGCCCCTTGCGCACGACGCCGGTGTACGAGCCGATGAAGGCGCTCGGCGCGCAGTTCGGCGCCGTGTACGGGCTCGAGGTGCCGCTGTGGTTCGCGCCCGAGGGCGTGAAGGACGACTTCGCGTGGCGCCGATCCACCGACTTCGAGCACGTCGGCGCCGAGGCGCTGAACGTGCGCGAGGGCGTCGGGCTCATGGAGATCTCCGGCTTCGCGAAGTACCGCGTGACGGGCGAGGGCGCGGCGCGCTGGCTCGACTCGATGCTCGCGTGCCGGCTGCCGGCGCCCGGCCGCATGGCGCTCGCCCCGATGTTGAAGGAGGACGGGCGCGTGATCGGCGACTTCACGCTCGCGAACCTGGAGGGCGTGGACGCCGAAGGCGGCTGGTTCATCGCCGGCGCCGGCAGCGCGGAGGACTACCACATGCGCCACTTCGAGCAGCACCTGCCGGGCGACGGCTCGGTCCGCGTGCGCTCCTGCGGCGCGGGCCTGGTGGGGCTGTCGATCGCCGGCCCGAAGTCGCGCGCGCTGCTCGGCGAGGTCACGGGCGCGGACGTCTCGAACGAGGCGCTCCGGTTCATGGACGTGCGGCGCATGGACGTGGGGCTCGCGAGCGCGCTGGTCGGGCGGGTCAGCTACACCGGGGATCTCGGCTACGAGCTGTGGATGAGCCCCGACGTGCAGCGCCACGTCTTCGATCGGCTGATGGCGGCGGGCGCCGCGCACGGCATCAAGCCCTTCGGGCTGCGCGCGCTGAACGCGCTCAGGCTCGAGAAGGGCTTCGGTAGCTGGGCGCGCGAGTACCGCCCGGTGTACCGCCCGACCGAATGCGGTCTGGACCGCTTCGTCGCGTTGGACAAGGACACCGACTTCATCGGCAAGGCGGCCGCGGCGAAGGCGAAGGCGGACGGAGGAGGGCCGATGCGGCTGCGCGCGTTCACGGTGGACGCGACGGAGGCCGACGTGATCGGCGACGAGCCGATCAGCCTGAACGGCGAGGTGCGCGGCTGGGTGACCTCGGGCGGCTACGCGCACGCATCGAGCGTGTCGGTGGCGATGGGCTACGTCCCATCGGAGATCGCCGACGTGGAGGACGGCTGGGAGATCGAGCTGCTGGGAGCGAAGCTCGGCGCGCGGCTGCAGCGGGCGCCGCTGTTCGATGCCAACGGCGGATCGATGAGGGGCTGAGCTCGCGGCGGGGAAGGGGCCGCGCGCGCCTACTCCTTGCGCCGACCGCGCCGTCCGAACGCCGCCGAGGTGCGCAGCAGCGCGACGAACGGACGCTGCTCGTCCCTGGGCACCGGGCCGCGCGCGCGCATGCGCACCAGCGTCGCCAGCACCAGCGAGCCGTGCACCGCCGTCGTGAACACGAACAGCCCGCGCGGCCCGAGCGCGTCGATCATCAGGCTGGACACGGGCGGACCGACCATCGCGCCGAGCGCGAAGTACATCAGCAGCCCTGCCGTCGCGCCCACGTGACCGTCGGCGGCCGCGTGGTCGTTCGCGTGCGCGGCCGCGAGCGAGTACAGCGGCAGCGAGAAGCCGCCGAACAGGAACACGCCGACGAGCGTGGCCGCCCGCCCGCCGTCGGCGGCGACGACCGCGATGCCCGCGAACGCCGCGCCCGCGGTCGCCAGCGCGAGCACCGTGCGCCGGTCGATCCGGTCCGACAGCGCGCCGAGCGGGTACTGCAGCACCGCACCGCCCGCGATGCCCGCGCTCATGAAGAAGGCGATGTCGTCGAGCGCGAAGCCGGCCTCGCGCGCGTACACCGGCCCGATCAGGCGAAACGCGGCGACCGTCATGCCCGTGGCCACGCAGGTGATGCTCGCGATCGGCGACAGTCGCCACACCGCCAGCGGATCGAACGCGACCCGTGGCGGCGGCGTCGGGTTCGAGCGGTCGGCGAGCGAGACGGGCACCGCCGACAGCGCCAGCGCCGCCGTCAGCACCGCGAACAGGGTGAAGCCGGCGATGCCGATCAGCGGGATCAGCAACTGACCGCCGATGACGAAGCCGAGGTCGATGATGCGGTAGATCGACAGCAACCGACCGCGCTGGCGGTTGTGCACCGCGCCCTGCAGCCAGCTTTCGATGGTCGCGAACAGCCCCGCGAAGCAGAACCCCGACACGCCACGCAGCAGCGCCCAGGCCACCTCGTCGATGAACACGACGAGCAGCAGCGCCGAGGTCGCGGCGACCGCGGAGAGCGCGGAGAACGCGCGCAGGTGGCCGATCGAGGACAGCAGCGCCGGCACTCGCCAGCAACCGAGCGCGAAGCCCGCGAAGTAGGTGAGCCCCGCGATGCCGATGGCGCCGGGCGAGAAGCCTTCCTCGGCGCCGCGCAGCGCGACCAGCGTGCCCTGGATGCCGTTGCCGGCGAGCAGGATGCCGGCGGCCAGAAGCAGTGGCACCAGCGGGCCGAGCTCGAGACGGTCCCGGTCGAGCGGGGCGGAGGTGTCGGTTGCGCGCATCGCGCCGCAGTGTGGCCGACCGGCGAGCGGGCAGGGGGCCGCCCGTTCGCGAGCTCGCGTGCTCGACGCGCTAGTCGATGCCGGTGCCTCGACGGCGCGGCCGAGCCCGTCGTGGCCACGCCCGCACCGGGCGCCGTCACGGTGAACGCCGCACGGGTTCGCGCACCTGACCATCGCGCGCGGCATGCCCGCACTCGTGTCGATCGCCACCACACCGGGGCAGCGATCGAGCTCGCCCCCCGCGTGAGCCCGCCTTCCGAGACGGCGTAGCGCCGCTGGCGGATGCGACCCATCCCGTCCTCGAGCAGCGAGGGATCGACGGTGCCGGACGTCACGTAGCCCGTCCCGTCGACCTGCGCGCGCGATAGCCCGGCGAGATCGGTCTTCGGCAGGGAAGGCCGCCTTGCGGAGCTGCGCGAACGGATCGAGGAAGGCGTCCGTGCGGCTCGGCCGACGCTGATCGAGGTTCGCGAGTGGCAGGGGGACTGGGCGGTGCGGGACCGAGGGCTACGCCCGCCACGGGTTCTCGAACGCCACCCGCGCGGCGCGGAACTGCCGCTCGTTGCGCGTGAGAACGGTGAGCCCGCCGGCCACGGCCGTGCCCGCTATCAGCACGTCGAACAGGTGCTCATCGAGCGAGGTGCCGCGCGTGCGCGCATCGAGAGCGATGCGTGCGCCGGCACTCGCCGCCGCGCCGTCGATCGGCAACACGCCGCCGAGACCGTCGATGAGGGTTCGATAGCGCATGGCGAAGAGCTCGCGCCGCCGTCCCTCGGGCATCAGTCCGAGACCGCGGTCGATCTCGAAGCGCGAGATCGCCGAGAGGAACAGGTCCGCCGGCGCCAGCGCCCCGACGAAGTCGAGCAACGAGGCGTCCGGCGCCGTGCCGACAAGCTCCGACAGCACGTTCGTGTCGACCAGGTAGCGCGTCACGACGCCTCGCGCATCGACGCCTCGTCGTCGTCCGGCGCAGCAAGGTCACGGGCACGTGGGGACGGGCGCTCGATCACGGGCGGCTCGGCGAGCAACGCCAGCTCGTCGTCGTCGAGCGACGCGTTCATCGTCTCGAGCAGGCTGCCGAGCGAACGCGACGCGGTCGTCCTGGCCGCGCGCACCATGCGCCGCACGTACTCCTCGACCGAGATTCCCTCCCGCTTGGCCGCCTGGCGCAGCCAATCGTGATCCACCTCGTCGAGGCGTCTGATCGTCAGTGTCGGCATGTCGGAAATCTGCTAGCAGGCGATGCTAGCGTAGCACGGTCGCCGCCGGCCGCACGTGCCCTCGCAGCGCTACGTTCGGGACCGGATCGGCGATGCCGATCGATGACGACATTCGTCGCGAAGTCCGCGAAGCCGTTCGACGTGCCCACCGTCCTGACGACGGTGGCCGAGGAAACCTTCTCCGGAGGGCTACGAGGTCTGCTTCTGGGCGCGCGAGGAGACCTACGCCGAGACCAACCGGATCGTCATGGACCAAGGCGGCGCCTACGGCCTCGGCGTGCTCAAGGGCCGGGTCGCACCGGGTCAGTTCGCCGATCTCGCGGTCCTGTCCGCCGACTACCTGAGCGTTCCGGAGGGGGAGATCGCCGACATCGAGAGCGTGCTCACGATCAACGCGGGGCGGATCGTGCACGGGGCGGGACCGTTCGCCCATCTCGCGCCCGGGCTGCCCGAGGTCAGTCCGTCCTGGTCGCCCGTGGCCGTCCACGGCGGCTACGCGAGGTGACGTTCGCGCGTCCCGCGAATGTACGACTTCACCGTGCCCTCGACGCTCAAGGCCTGGATCGACCACGTCGCCATCGCCGCTCAGACCTTCCGCTACACCTCGCAGGGGCCGCAGGGGCTGCTGCCTTGGTCTGTCCGGCGGCCGGACCACCCCGGCCCCGGAACGATGCCGGGCCGCCGATCGCGCGCGAGTACAGCGCTGTGCCGTCCGTCTTGTCGAAGACGTGGAAGTGGCCATCGAGGTCGCCCGTCATGACGAGCCCGCCGGCGGTGGCCGTGACGCCCGCGAGCCCGGCCGCCTGCAGCCAGCGGCGCCGACCTGCCTCGCGCGGCGCCCTCGCGCTCACGACTCGTCCCCGACGACGGCGTCGTTGATCGTGTTGCCGTAGACGCCCGTGTTCGGGCCATTGATGTGGGTGGCGTAGATCTGTCCGAGCGCCCGGCCCTCGGGCGTGTCCCAGGTGTCGAGCAGCTCGCTGCCGAGCATGATCCAGTTGGCGGTGGCCGCGCCCGCGTCGCGCAGCCGCATCAGCGCGGCCTGCTCGGCCTGCACGCTGTCCGAGCCGCTGATATCGGTGACGACGTAGACGTCGTAGCCGGCGCGCAGCAGGTCCAGCGACGTCAGCAGGGTGCAGTTGGCGGTCGAGATCCCGCCGATCATCACCTGGGTGCGACCGGTGGCCTCGAGCGCCTCGCGAAAGCCGCCGCTGGCCCAGGCGCTCGGCGTGGTGCGCTCGAACGGCCCGTCCTCGCCCGCCTTGTCCTTGATGACCGGATGCATGTCGCCGTAGAAGCCGCCCTCGTCGCCGAGCACGAGGATCGGGATGTCGTGGGACTCGGCGATCCTGGTCATCGCGACGGCGTTGTTGAGCATGGCGTCGGTGTCGATGGTGTCCACCACCGGGTAGAGCCCGTCGGTGAAGTCGACCATGACGAGCACCGCGTTGTCGGGATCGATGCGCGACAGAGCGGCATTGCGCTCGGCCTCCGGAACCGGGGAGAGTTCCTGGCCGAATGCGGACGACGAGACCGGCAGGGCTACCGCGAAGGCCGCGCCGGTCGGGAAGGGGGCCGGTGAATGCGTCATGGGAAGGAGTGCTCCGATGGGTCCGGGTGAAGGCCACAAGGGTCGACGAGGAATAGCGGTGATCGCACTGAACGCGCTGCTGCGGCGGGCGGTGAGGCCCGGGGCGTCATTCGCCCTCGCCGAGGAAGGCGGCGACGCGCTCGGCGACGGCCTTCGGGTTCTCGTCGCCGATCCAATGACCGGCTCGTGGAATGACGAAGGTCTCCAGGTCAGTCGTCACGGGCGACCAGATCTGCTCCATCGCCGGCCCGGAAGAGGCTTCGCCGCCCACGGCGAGGACGGGCATCGGCAGCGGCGTATCGGCCAGGGGCGCGTTGTCCTCGGCGTCCTGCCAGACGGCGGCGTAGTAGGCGATGCCCGCTCGCAACGCTCCGGGCTTTCGCACCTCGCGAAGGTACAGGCCGAAGTGCTCGTCCGAGACGGCGGACGTCCCCTGGAAGGAGATGTGATGGAAATCGGATCGAAGAGTACGTGCACACGCACCTGCATGAGCCGATCGGCGTCGAGACGCTGGCGCGGGCGTGTCGGCGGGTGCTGGGCGCAGCGCCGGTGGAGGTGCGAGCGTCGGCACGCGCGCCCGGGCGCGGTCGCGGGGACTGACCGGGAGCGGGCGCATCGGTCCGCGCCGCAGGTCGTCCACGCCGTCTTGAAGGCGGGGCCGGGGGCTCGGGTAGGCCTCGAAGCGGATCTGCTTCGGGGTGTCGGTCGAAGGGAAGGTGTTCGCTGAGGCGGGCTGGCGCGTTCGCAGCGTTGACGCCCGCGCCATCGGGCGTCGCGGGTTCCGCGGGGAGCGGTCCTCACGAAAGCCGTCGCAGCGGCGAGCGGCTCAGGCGTCGGTGGCCGTCCAGTCCTCGACGATCAGGCCTTCGACATCCGAGAAGCCACGCCCATCGGACGTCACCACCGGTAGTGCCAGGGAGAGCGCGTGGCCGGCGATCTGCCGATCGTAGGTTCGTCGTTTCGGGCGAGGCAGAGATGCCATCACCCGCCCGAACCCGGTGGCCGCGCCCGCGTCGAAGGGCAGCACCGGAATGAGCTCCAGGAAAGGCTCGGCCGACAACCTATCCCCGTACCCGGACTGCCAGCCGTGTTCGAGCTCGCCCAGCGTGATGGCGGAAATCACGAGTTCGCCGGTCGAGAAGGTCTCGAGGCGCTCCAGCAACGCCGCGTCTCGCCCGCGCATGGCATGGAGCAGTATGTTGGTGTCGAGCATGTAGCGCGGTCCGGGCACGGGCGCTTCGATCAATCGTCCGGTTCGTTGCTCGATCGGCCGGGCGGCCAACCGCGCTCCTGATCCTCGCCCGCCTCGCGCTCGAAACCCTGCATCGCCTCGCCCATCTGCCGAATCGCCGCTGCCAGTCCCGTCAGTCTGCGTCGTGCAGGCCGCACGACCACCTCGTCGCCACGGCGCAAGAGCTCCACTTCGATGTCTTCCGGAAAGGCGAGGTCTTTCGGAATCCTGACTGCCTGCGATGCGCCGTTCCGGTAGAGGCGGGTTCGGTAGGGCGATTCGGCTTCGTTCATCAACGGATCTCCTGGGCCCGGCTCCCGCTGCCCGGTGAAGCCTATGCGATCCGGAGCGGCACGTCTATCCCGAAGGATAGATGCGGATTCGCAGCGCGGTCCCCACCCATCGGCACCACCGGGAACGACCCGGGTCGTCGTCGCCCGACGAGGCACCGAAGCGCGACGCGATCACCGGCGTCCACGGTGCGTCGGCGAACCCGTAGGAGACGATGCCTGCGAGAAAGCCCGCGCCGAGGTCGTTCTCGGTCGGACGCACGTATAGCGCCTCCGAGATCGTCGGCCCGAGCCGCGCACGCACGACGGCACCGTCGAAGTCGAAGCGCACGTTCGGCCCGTTCCGGATCGACACGAGGCGCACGGCACCGTAGTGCAGCTCCTGACGGCCCAGACGCGCGAAGGCGTCGTGCGGGGATCCGCCGACCAGGTCCCCGAACGCGAGCTCCGCGAATAGCTGGTGCACGTCCGGGCCGTCGTCGTCGGCCGGGGAGGGCAGGAACCGGCGATCGCCTACGTCGTCGTACTTGAGCGCACCGTACAGGCGCGCCCGGTCGCCGAACGAGAGCGCGACGTGAGGGTTCGCGCGCACGTGCACCGACGAGTCCTCGCCGGGGAAGTCGCCGAACGACTCGTCGTCGAAGCGCTCGACGCCGAGGAGACCGTCGAAGGCGAACGTCAGATAAGTCGAGCCGTCCGCGTTCAGCGGCAACCGCTTGAGCCCGTCGAGCGCGCGTCGCTCGTCCTCGGGCACGTCCGCGAGCCAGGCCCAGTCCTCATCCTGGCGAAGCACCGCGGTGGTCGGGTTCGTCGTCCCGCGCCCGGCACGGGTCCTGACCGCGTGGGCGGTCGCCTCGTTCGTGGCGGCCGCGACGCGCGCGATTCTCGCTGTCGACACGACGGTGCGGACGAACCCCGGGGCCGGCTACTCGTCGTTCATGTCAAGTGAACGGACCACGTCCATCGACGCCGTCGTTTCAAACGCAGCGGGACGGATCGGGGATCTCGACACCTCGCTTCATCGCGACGCACCCGTGTCGGGACGGCAACCCGCGCGGCGGCGGAGAGCTCATCAATGCCATCGTTGGCTGCGGCCGGGTCGTAAGCGATCCGTCCTGCACAGGTGGATTCGGGTTGACGGGCTGGCGATCGTGGTCATCCCTTCAAGACGTTCACCGCCCTCATGTCGAACCCCAGGCATCCGCCACGTACCGCTGCCGAGCGGGAGGAGTCCTCCGCCGCCTACATCACCGGTCTCTCACGCAGATTGACGCGCGTCCTCACGCAGATTGTCGCGCGACAGCCGGGGCTGTCCATGAAGGCGAAGGCTACTGTCCCCGTTCCAGTCACCAGCGAGTATAGATAAAGTATAGTCGAGTATAATGTTTCCCATGAGAGAGGTTGCGGACGTTCATCCCCGATGTCGAACCGATGCTTCACATGCGAAGCCGTCCGAAGATGTATAATTCTTGTATAGTTTGGTATAGAGAGCGTCCGAGTGGCACCGATCTTTCGACGTACGGCGTTGGCCGACGATCTGGCGCAACGCCTGCTCGTCGATTCGGGACCCTCGGCGATCGCCTCGGGGCTTTTCCTGGCGGCACCCAGGCGCACGGGCAAGACCACGTTTCTCGTCCATGACCTGACTCCGGCACTGAGCGAGGCGGGGGCGTTCGTGGTGTACATCGATCTGTGGCGAGACGTCGAGCGCGATCCGGCCGAGGTGATCGTCGGGGCGTTGTCCGCGGCGCTCGCCGAGGAGCGCGGTGCGATGTCGCGCGTCGCGCGAGGACTTGCCGCGATAGAGAGCATCAGCGCGGCAGGTGTGTTGTCGGTGACCGTGAAGGCGGATGACGGGGGCACGACGAGCGTGTCCATCACGGACGCGCTCCTGGCGCTCTCGGATGCACTCGACGCCACGATCGTGCTGATCGTCGACGAGGCGCAGCACGCGCTCACGAGCGCGGCCGGTTCGAAGGCCTTGTTCGCGTTGAAGGCCGCACGCGACGCGCTGAACATCGGACCGGAGCGCGTGCACGGGTTGCGCATCGTGGCCACGGGGTCGAACCGCGACAAGCTCGCGGTGCTACGCAACTCGAAGGACCAAGCGTTCTTCGGCGCGCCGCTGAGCAGCTTTCCGCCGCTGGGCGAGGACTACGTCCGCTGGTTCGTGGAGCTGCGGGGGCTGACCGACGTACTCGATGTCCGCGAGGCCACCCGCATGTTCGAACGGGCCGGGCACCGGCCCGAGTTCCTGTCGGCCGCCACGGATGCCGCCGTGTACGAGATCGGTCAGGACCGATCGACCCTCGCGGCTCGCATCGAGGCGGCATTGGATGATGAGGTCCGGGCGGCAGACGAGGCACAGCTCGCGCTGGTGCGTGGCCTGCCGCCGTTGCAGTCCGCCGTGCTGCGCGAGATGGCGTCGAAGGGCAGCGCTTACGCGCCGTTCGAAGGGGCCACCATGCAGCGCTACGCGCAGATCATCGAGCGCATCGCGCCGCATGGCACGATCGTGCCGAGCGATACCAACGTGCAGGCGGCGCTGCGCGGGCTGAAGAAGAAGGGGTTGATCTGGCGAGCGGTGCGCGGGGTGTACGCGCTGGAGGATTCGCGGCTCGCGGACCTGATGCGTGCGGACGCGATGATTCGGTAGCCGGTCGCGTAGCCTTCCAGCCACTACTTACTCATGAGTGGCGAGTTCGGTCACGCTGCGAACGCCCAGTCGCCAGGCGCCTCCGGGCGCTGCCGCTCGGCGATGAATGTCGCCAGGTCGTCGCTCTCGCCGCCGACGATGTGGAATTGCGGTAGTTCGTCGGCTTCCAGTCCTCCACGCACGGAGTGCTCGACGAGCACCAAGCGCACGACCCGTGCGGCAGGCTTCCACAGCAGATCCACCGTGCGCACGCGCTAGCGTCACGTTGCGCTCGGCGTAGACCGGGCTTGGGATCGTCTGGACCTTCGTGGCGCTCGAGAACAGCCGGGCGAGCTTGACCTTCTTGCCGTAGATCCCGGGGCGGCCGCGGTGGCGATTGCCGCGAATCTCCGGCGCGCTGTGATAGGCCACCGCGTTGGAGCGTGCCCGGGACATCAGATGGTGGCCGTCCTCGAGCAGCCCCTTGATGATCGGTCCGTTTCCGGTAGGGCGAGTGAAGGGGTTGCGGCGGACGAGGCACCGATGCGATCGCATTTGGTGAAGAAGCGCATCTCTCGTCGCGGCGACACCTCGTGCCGGAGCTGACTATCCGTGTCCCGCCGGGATCTATAAAAGCCAGGGTCGACGACTCACTGTCGCCACTGTAATGATAGTCGGTGTTGCATTAAGCGATCGCTCGCCAACACCGGTTCCGAACGAGCCGGTGTTGGCGTGAATCCCGACGACGCGTGTCGTCCGCGCGGCCGGCGCAGACGTCCATCGAGTGGATTCGACGTAGGGGCGGATCGACGTTCCCGGTCCAACGAGCGCGCCCTCGAAGGAGGCGTGAACCGCGCCGACGGACGGGCGTCGGGCGGTCGACCCCTCGATATCGGGTCGATCTTTCGGATTGCGCGGAGTCACCCGAACTCGGCACTGTTTGTCGCCATACCGACGACAGTGATTCGTAGATCACGGCGTTTACCGGGACGCGCACGGCGTCGATAGTCCGTCCACGGCACGCGACATCGGTGCTTCTTCTACCGGTCCGCACCGTCCGACTCGGATCCCCCTGGGGACCGTCTTCATCGACCTCGAACCCACGGACACGCATCACCATGAACGCACCGCTTCGCACCGCCTTCGCCGTCTCGGCCTTGACCCTTGCGCTCGCAGGCGTCGCCGCCGCGCAGGACAACCGGCCCGCGGACATTGTCAGTCCGATCTCCGACGGCGTCGCGCCGCTGCTCGTCGATCACGACGAGGCCGAGGCCGCCGGCCGGTTCGGCTACGACAAGCCCACCCCGGGCAACTCGGTCATGGTCTTCATCGACCACCAGATCGGCCTGATGGCCGGCGTCCGGGACTTCTCCTCGCTCGCCGAATACAAGAGCAACGTCGTGGGCCTGGCCAAGATGGCGAAGGCCATGAACATCCCCGTGATCCTGACCACGTCGAACGCGCAGTGGCAGAACGGTGACATCCTGCCCGAGCTCAAGGAAATCTTCCCGGATCAGCCGATCATCCGGCGTACCGGGATCATCAACGCCTACGAGGACCCGACGTTCCGCAGCGAACTGAAGACGCTGATGGAGAAAAGCGATCGCACACACGTGATCGTCTCGGGCGTGACGCTCGGCACGTGCGTGGCCTTCCCGACGCTATCGATGCTCAACGACGGCATCGGCACGATCATCCCGGTCATCGACGCCTCGGGCGCCTGGAGCGAGTACGAGGCCCAGGCCGCCATGTCGCGCATGAGTGCCGCGGGGGCCGAGCTCCAGACCGTCTTCGCGCTCGGCGCCGAGCTGCAGGCCGACTGGAAGCGAGAGAGTGGCATGGCGATGCTCGATCCGTTCACGAACAACCTGCCGGAATACGGCTTCGTTCTGCAGAACTTCTGGAACAACGCGAACGACAAGCTCGTGCCCGACCCGTTCGGGATGGTCGCCAACTGAGCCGTCCGCGAACACCACGAAGGAGTACGGACATGAACATCGCCATCATCGGCACGGGCAACGTCGGCACCGGGCTCGCCGTCGCCCTGTCCGCCACCCATCACGGCGTCGTGCTCGGTGCCCGCACCGCTCAAGGCGGGAAGGAGGCCGCCGCACGGCTCGAGCGCGAGCATCGGATCCGGGTCCAGGGCGCGGACGTGCCCACCGCGGTCGGGCTCGCCGACGTCGTCTTCCTGGCCGTGCCGTTCGAGGCGGCGGGCAGCCTCGCGGACGCGGCCGACTTTGCCGGCAAGATCGTCGTCGACGTGACCAACCCCCTGACCGAAGACTACTCCGGCCTGTCGATCGGTCACACGACCTCGGCGGCCGAGGAGATCGCCCGGCTCGTGCCAGGAGCCGCCGTCGTCAAGGCGTTCAACACGGTCTTTGCGCAGGTGTACACGACCGGGCTCGATTTCGGCGGGCGCCGAATCCCGGTGTATGTCGCCGCCGACGATGCGGACGCGAAGGCGAGCGTGTCGCGCCTGGCCACCG
Organism: uncultured Gammaproteobacteria bacterium; assembly: GCA_963833195.1. Lineage (GTDB taxonomy): Bacteria > Pseudomonadota > Gammaproteobacteria > Granulosicoccales > Granulosicoccaceae > Granulosicoccus. The sequence continues at coordinate 683,293 of CAWHXF010000027.1, forward strand.
AAGCGGGGTTCGATCCGGTCGACGCGGGACCGCTGACCAACGCCCGGCTGCTGGAGCCGCTCGCGGCGATGAACATCCAGTTCGGCTACGCGCTCGGCCACGGAACCGACATCACGCCTGCCTGGCTGCACCGATGACGCGTGTGCTCGCTGTGTCGGCGAGTGTGCCGGTGCCGCGGGTAGATGGGGCCAGGACCGTGGCGGCGCGCTGATCGCCTGCGCGTCGAGCTCGCGCGGCCCCCGTTCCGACACGACCCCGATCCGATCCTTCCTTCCGTCCGACCCCGCTTCCGAGGCACGTCCGGTCCCGGATCGCTCCGGGATCGGACGCGCCCGGTTCCCGACACCCTCCGCCGAGCACGAGCAGAACGCGATGTTGATCAACGGCAAGTGGGACGGCGATTGGCAGCCCGTCCAGGCGAAGGACGACGCGGGGCGCTTCGTGCGCCAGACGTCGAGCTTTCGGCACCGGGTGATGCCGGACGGCGAGACGGGCGCGGCCGGGGAGGGCGGGTTCGCCGCCGAGCCCGGGCGCTACCACCTCTACGTGGCGCTGATCTGCCCGTGGGCGAGTCGCACGCTGATGGCGCGCACGCTCAAGGGGCTCGAGGACGTCGTGTCGGTGTCGGTCGTGGACCCCCGGCTCGGCAGCCAGGGCTGGGCCTTCGGCACGGACGTGCCGGGCGCGATGCCCGATCCGCTGCACGACTACCGCCACGTGCACGAGCTCTACACGCACGCCGATCCGACGTACACGGGCCGGGCGACGGTACCGGTGCTGTGGGATCGGACCACCGATGCGATCGTGAACAACGAGTCCGCCGACATCGTACGGATCCTCGACAGCGGGTTCGGCGAGCTCGCCTCGAGCGACGTCACGCTCTATCCCGAAGCGCTCCGACCCGAGATCGACGCGCTGAACGAGCGGCTCTACCGGACGCTCAACAACGGGGTGTATCGCGCCGGCTTCGCCTCCAGCCAGCTCGCCTACGACGAGGCAGTCGCGGACGTCTTCGCGATGCTCGACGAGCTCGAGGCGCGGATGACCGACGGCCGGGCGTTCCTGTTCGGCAACGAGATCGTGGAGACCGACCTGCGGCTGTTCGTGACGCTGGTGCGCTTCGACGTCGCCTACCACGGGCTGTTCAAGTGCAACCTGAAGCGGCTTCGGGACTACCCGGCGCTGATGCGCTACGTGCGCCGCGTGCACACGCTGCCCGGGGTGCTGCCGGGCCCGGTGCGCGCCATCGTGGTCGTCTCGGCGCACTGGGAGACGAGCGCATCCACCGTCACGACCCATCCGAGCCCGCCGACGATGCACGACTTCGCGGGCTGGGGACCGGAGCTCGACCGGATCGGGTACCCGGCGCGCACCGATGCCGCGCTACTCGCGGCGCCGCGCAACGCCTTCGAGGCCGCCGGGTTCGAGCTGCGCGAGGACCCGCACCGCGGGTTCGACCACGGCGCGTGGGCGCCGCTGCGGCTCGGGTGGCTGGAGGCGCGCGTTCCGGTCGTGCAGCTGTCCCTCGTGCGCGGGTGGGGGCCGGATCGGCATCGGGCGCTCGGCCGAGCGCTCGCGCCGCTCGCCGCCGACGGCTACCTGGTGGTGGGCTCGGGCGCGACGGTGCACGATCTCGGCTCGCTCGCCCCCGAGCGAACGCCGCCGCCCGGCTGGGCGCTCGGGTTCGATGCCTGGCTCGCCGAGGCGCTCGGGTCGGGCGATCCCGAGCGGGCGCTCCGTCCGGAGACGAGCGCGCACTACCGGCGCGCCCACCCGACGCCCGAGCACCTGATGCCGCTGTTTGTGGCGCTCGGAGCGGCGGGCGCGCGCGGGCCGATCGACTGCACCGGAGCTACTCGTACGGCAGCGTCGGCATGAGCGCGTGGCGGTTCGAGCCGGTTCGCGAGGTGCGGTTCGAGCCGGTTCGCGAGGTGCGGTCGGAGTAGTCAGTCCCCGAGCTCGTCGACGAGGAACGCGGTCCACGCGCGCACCTTCGGCGGCAGGTTCCGCGCACTCGAGTAGATCGCGTACACGTCGAGGGTCGGCGCATCGAAGCGCCCGAGCACGCGCTTCAGACGCCTGGCGCGCACGTCGTCGGCGACGACGTAGCTCGGGCACAGGCCGACTCCGCCGCCGTCGACCACGATGTCGCGCACCGAACGCGCGCTGTTGACGAGCACGCCGCCGTCGACGCTGACCGATCGTCGCTGGCCGTCACGCGCGTAGCTCCACGCGTTCGCCGAGCGGAAGTTGGTGTCCCGCACGCACGCATGGCCCTTCAGGTCCTCGGGGCGCTTCGGCGTGCCGTGCCGGGCGAGGTACTCCGGCGAGGCGACGGTCCACACCTCGGTGGACGCGAGACGCCGGGCGACGATCGCGGAATCGGTCAGGCGCCCGATGCGGATCCCGGCATCGAAGCCCTCGTTCGCGAGATCCACGTACCGATCGCTCAGCTGCAGGTCGACGACGAGCCCCGGGTGGGATTCGCGAAACCGCGTCAGCAGCGGCGCGACGCGCATCTCGCCGTAGGTCACGGGCGCGGCGACGCGCAGCGTGCCGCGCAGCTCCGAGGCGTCGTCGCGAAGTCCAGACTCGAGCGCATCGAGCCGGGCGAGCACGTCGATGCAGCCCTCGTGGTAGCGGGCGCCGGCCTCGGTCAGGCTCGAGGTACGCGTGGTGCGGTGCAGCAGGCGCAGTTCCAGCCGCCGCTCGAGCTCGGCGACGTACTTGCTGACGACCTTGTTGGTGATGCCGAGCCGTTCGGCGGCACCGACGAAGGAGCCGGCGTCCACCACGGCGACGAACGCGCGCATGCCGTCGACCAGATCCACGACCAGTCTCACAATCCGCAGGCGGGGGCCAAGGAGTATGAGGCACCGCCGCGGATCGAGTCCCCGACGTCCCGAGCGCGCGCCTGCTCGGCTGAGATGCCGTGGACGCCGGGGCCGCGTGCTTGATCCTCGTCCTGCAGCCCCCGCCAGGCGTCGAACTCGTAAGGCCGAAGGCGGAAGCGTGTGAAGTTGCCCTCGTGCAGCCCGAGCAGCTCGCCCTCCGCGAACTCTGCGAACCGCGTGCGGTCGGGCTCGTTCGCCTCGCGGCTCCCGATCGGATTGGAGTGAGCGTGGATGGTCGCGTGGGTGCGGCGCTTCCGAGCGCCGATCGACCGATCCGGCGGTTTCGTCCGGTAGAGCTGTCGACCTTCGCCGGACACCGCCGCGCCGAGGTAGCACTACAGGCGGGCCGGCAGCAAGGATCCGAGCGCGTCGTAGACCTCGCGGATGCGCGCCGCGGTGCGGATCTCGCGGTGCACCACGAGCCACATCGGCAGCACCGGCAGGTCGAGCTCGACGGGCACGCTCACGACGTCCGGAACGCTGTCGATCGCATGGCTCGGACAGAACCCGATCCCGAGCCCCGCGCGCACCGCGGCGAAGCGGGTGGCGTGGTCGTCGCTGCGCACCGACAGGCGCACGGTCTCGACATCGATGCCGAGCGCGCCCGCCGCCGCGCCCAGCGCTGCGTGAAAGGCGGCGTCGCGATCGGCCCCCACCAGACGGTGGCGCAGCAGCGCCTCGACCGTGGCGGGCGTGCCGTGCCCGGCCAGGTAGGCGGACGACGCGCAGGCCCGGATCATCGAGCTGCCGAGCTTTCGTGCCACGAGGCTCGACTGCTCGGGCCGCACGTGGCGCAGCGCGATGTCGGCCTGGCGGCGCAGGAGGTTGCTGGTGTCGTCCGAGGCGACGATGGCGACGTCGATGCGGGGCAGTCGCCGTTGGAGCTCGGCGAGGACGCCGGGCAGCACGTGCGCGGCGACGACGCGGCTGGCCGCCACGCGCACGAGACCGCCGCGCTCGCCCGCGCTGCCCGCCACGGCCAGCGCGAGCGCGTCGGCGTCGCTTCGCATGCGGCGCGCGTGAGCCGCGATCAGGCGGGCGTCGTCGGTGGTGACGAGCCCGCGTCCGGTGCGCTCGAACAGTACCTTGCCGAGCTGACGCTCCAGCGCCTCGACGTGGCGTCCGAGCGTGGGCTGGGTGGCGCCGTGTACGCGTGACGCGCCGAGCAGGCTGCCCGCATCCATGACGGCGAGAAACGAGCGAACGAGGTCCCAGTCGAAGTCGGGGGAGGGGTCGGCCATGGGAGCCTCGGCGTCGAGGTATTCGATCGAGCATAGCTGCATGACGCCTTTCGCCGAATACTTTCATCAGATGAAGGGCGGGCGAACCAGTGGCTCGGAGGGCTGGGGGTGCTGTGGAGTCCGACGGCCCGATAGCCAGACTCGAACCTGGTGCTTGTCGCATCATCGTGGCAGAGCACCTGCTGGACCGGTTCGATCGGGCAGGTGGTGATGATCCGCTCACGCGTCGAAGATGCACGGACATCAGCGCAGCTCGACCTCCACGCCGAACCCCATGTAGTTCACCCCACCGCCCGTGCTGGCGAACAGGCCGAACATGGTCGATCGATGGAAGATGGTGTAGCCGACGTGCACATCGCCAACGGTCCGGGAGAACGCGCCCGCGGGGCGACCCAGCCAGTACCCGAGCGAGCTCTGGACGCTCCACTCCAGGTAGTTGACCAGTCTGGCCGAACGTTCCGGAAGGAAGTCCTCGGCTTCCACGCTCGGGATGCGATCGGCGTAGCTCAGGCCTTCGCCCAGACCGACGCGCAGCGGAATGCCGCGTCGGCCCAGCTGGAACCGCTTGTAGGCCTTGACGTACAACGTGGCGCCCGCGATGTCGCCCTGCGCGCCTCGCTCGCCGAAGCGCTGCAGGCCTCCGTAGAGGACGAGCTCCGCGGGCCAGCGGAACACCCGGTCCGCCACCTGCCTGCCGACACTGATGGAGGTCACGTTCGTCCTTCGGGAGGCCGGTTCGTAGCGAAGGCCGATCGCGGGACCGAAGTCGCTCTCGCTCGCCACGCCGAACAGGGCCTGCACGCGGGTACCGCCACGCGAATCGACAGGGGTGTCCGACGTGCGGCGCGTTGCCGGAGCGCGCTCGTCGGCCCGCAGGATCGAGCCCTGCAGGAGCGTCAGGGACAGGCAGGTGGCCGCCGCCACTTCGAAGCGCGGGCGCCGGGTGGCGGGCGTGCTCAATGGATCAATAGCGCCACGTGGCGCTCACGGCGCCGAAGGCGTCATCGTCGGTGTTGCCCGGGAACCGGGCGTAGAGGATTGAGAGACCCACGCCGCGCACGTTCGCGCTGGCCCCGACCGAGATGCGCGTGCGGGTGTGGTCCAGCGGCACCGAGTGACTGTCCTCGAAGGTGTTGCCGTCGATGAGGATGTCGTTGGCGATGTAGCGAAGCTCCGCACCGACGAACGCGTACCACGTCCCTTCGGGACCGAAGACGGTCGGGTTGACCTGCCGGTTCGGCACCAGGGAGGCGACGGCGTGCGACGTGTCGAGCGAGCGCCCCGTGCGCGCGAGCAGCCCGACGGCGGCACCCGAGGACAGGTTGCCGATGGAGGCGTCGCCGACCGCGACCAGGTCGGTACCGAGCGAGGCGCCCGGGGCACCGCTCAACGGCAGGCGCCGGGAACGCGCCGCCTCGATCTGGAACACCGGTTCGTTGTCGAGCTGGTTGTCCCAGCCGAGCGGCTCGTCCGAGCCGATCACCTTGTGCACGGACTTCTGCGACTGCTCGCCCAGGGCCCAGGGCCCGACGATGCCGACGGTGACGGTCAGACGATCGGCGTTCACCTCGTCGAAGGCGTAGAGGCTCATGTCGGCGCTCAGCAGCGCGGCGTACGGCACGTCGTCGACCTGCAGCTCCGGTGTCTCGATGTCGTCGGGCGTCTGCAGGAGCTGGGCGAACCCGTAGGTGCGTCCCCGCACGCGACCGGGCAGCCCGGCGACCCAGGTGCGACGCACGAGCGCCAGCAGGGGGTCCGGCACGTTGGCCGCCTCGAACCGCTCGAACGGACCGAGCGAGGAGACGAAGCCGATGCCGTTGGTGTAGCCGCTGTCGTCACCGGTGATGATGTCGTTCTCGACGACGAGGCCCAGGCTGCGCGCGTTCCGGAAGGCTCCGCCGGGCGGCTCGAGCGTCTGGGCCAGGCCTGCGATCGGCATCGCCAGCAGTGCCAACGTCGACCAGGCGGCGGTCGCGCGACGAGCGGACGGGGAAGTTCTGGAGTTCGACACGGGACGACGGCTCGGGATGGGGACGGGTCAGCTCGTCGCGACGATGGCGCGTCCGTCGTGCGAGGTGTCGTCCAGCAGCGCCACGAGCGTGGCGGCGACGTCCGCCCGGGAGATCGTGGCCGGCTCGGCCTCGCGCTCGAGATCCTCGACGAGGCGCACCGGCGCCGACTCGCCGTCGGACAGCTCGGCCGGGCGCACGATGACCCACTGCCCCAGGCCCGAGCCGCGCACGACGGCTTCCTGCGCGGTGCGATCGAGCATTATCCGCCCGAGCAGCACCGGCTCGACGAGGTTCCGGAACGCGAATCGGCCGTGACCGTCCGAGTCGCCCGCGCCGAGCGACGTCATGCACACCAGTCGGGGCACCCCGTGGGCGTGCATGGCCCCCACGACGATGCGCGTGCCGTCCTCGCACAGCGTCGGACGGTGCAGGATCGTGTCCTTGTTCAGCGGGGCACCGAAGGTCAGGACCACGGCGTCGTGCTCGGGCATGGCCGCCTGGACGTCCTCCTCGTCGCGTGACGTCGCCCTTGACGATGCTCAGTCGCGGGTCGGTGCGCTCGAGCTTCTCCACGGATCGGCCGAAGGCGGTCACCCGATGTCCTGCGACGAGGGCTGCGTCGACGGTCAACCGACCGACGTTGCCGGTCGCGCCGATGATCAGTACGTTCATTCGAATCGATTCCGTACGGGGTGCGGATGGCGAGCGTCCGGGTGGCGGCGTCCAGGAGGGAGCACGTCGCCGCAGGCGCCGGTGTTCGAGGAAGAGGCCGTCGTGGACGAGGATCGAGCGCAAGGGTCGACATCGTCTTGCACGGATCTGTCGTGACCCATCGCGGGCCGCACCGACACGATTCGGCCGCGCTGTCCGGAGTGACCGGCGGCAGTGCGCGGGCGATGGACGACATCGACGAATCGGCTCGGTCCACGGTACCTCGTGCGCGGATCCTGCAAGGATCCGCGCGTTTCGCGAGAGACGCCGGTGGTATCGGTAACCACACTGCAGTCCTGACTCGATCGTCGTGGAGGGCAGGCGCATGGGCACGATATCGAACGATGGAGGGTTGGCGGTCCGGGCACCGCTCGGCGCCGACCCGCGCACCGCCCCGGGGCCGTCCCTGTCGCGGGCCCTGCGGGAGTGCCGCGGGGCTCGGCCTCCCGGCATCGGCGAGCTTGGCGCGACGCGCCGTCGCCGACGACGCCCGCAGCGATCCGGCGCTCGGGCTGGAGCTGACGCGGCTGCGGCGCTCCGGCTGCGAGGTGGCCGCCGAGCCCGGCGGCGCCGCCACGCTGCTGTACTGCGTCGCCGGCGGCGGCCACGGCAGCGTCGAGCGCGGCGCCGGGCCCGAGACGCTCGCGTTCGTGCCCGGCACGATGCTGCTGGACGCCGGGGTGCGCCGGGCGGCCTACCGGTTGCCGGCGATGGACATGCACCTGGTCTCGCTGCGCCGTCCGGTACCCCCGGCCGCATGGCCCTTCGACGAGCCCGACAGGCTCGACCGGTGCTGCGGCCACGTCGGGGTGGAGTGGGCCGCCGCCCCCCTGATCGACGCGCTGTGGCGCGCCTGCGGGCCGGTGCGCCCGGTTCGGGCAGATACCCGGGCCGACGTGCGGACCGACGCCCTGCGCGGCGCGCTCGGCCGGCTCGTGGAGCGCGTCGCGACGGGCCACGCCCGGGCCCGGTTCACCGGGCGCCCGGCGAGCGTGGCCGACCCGCGCCTGATGCGCGCGCTGTGGCACATCGAGGCGAACCTGGACGAGGCGCTCGACATCGCCTCACTCGGCGCGGTGACGGGGCTGTCGCCGTACCGCTTCGCCCACGTGTTCGCCGCCGCCGTGGGCGTGCCGCCGCACCGCTACGTCATGCGGCGTCGCCTGGAGCGCTCGGTGGAGGCGCTGGAGCCGGGCGGGGCGTCGCTGGTCGAGGTGGCGGCGATGTACGGCTTTTCCTCCCAGCAGCACTACACCAAGCGCTTCGGGGAGGCCTTCGGACTGACCCCGGGGCGGTGGCGCGCCGGGCAGTGGCGCGCCCGGGTCGAGGACGGGGGCGGGCGGTCGCGGCTGCACTGAGGCCCGGGCTCCGGCCGCGACCGGCCGGGGCGGTCAGCCGGCGCCGATGACGGTGTAGACGGCGCCCTTCGCGTCGAGCTCGGCGGTGGCGATGGCCTGGACCCGATTGAGCCAGTCGTGGCGCGGATCCCCGCACTCGAAGCGCAGCCGAACCGCGAGCGAGTACTCCGAAGGATCGATCGTGTGGCCGCGGCCCTCCTCGATGAGGAACCGGGCCGCATCGGTGGCCTGGAGGCGGCCGTCGCAGACGAGCTGGACGAGGGCGCCGTCGACGGTGCGCAGCAGCGCCCGGACGTGGCACAGCCGCGAGCCGTCGGTGAGCTCCAGGGCCCAGTCGAAGCCGTGGGGGAGCACGGAGCCTGCCAGGCGGGGGCCGTCGAAGGTGCCGCCGGTGACGGGGATGATGGAGCGCCGTCCGGTGGCGACGTAGCCGATGTCGAGGGCATCGGCGGTGCCGAACTCGATCGCCAGCCGCATGAGCGGACGCACGCGGCCCTCCACGTCGTGGGCGCTCATGCTGACGAAGCCGTCGGTGCGCCGCACGCGGCGCAGGGTTGTTCGGGCGTCATGACGGGTCGTCTCCGACGCGGTGGTTCAGGGGAATCGAGCGTAGCGCCGAACCAATCGCGCGTCTTGCACCTGCCGGTCGTGCTACCTGCCCCGCGAGCGACGGTCGGGTGGACCGCGTGTCCCACTCGGCGAGACGACCGACGCTCGTTCACGCGCCGTCCGCCTGGCCTGGGCCGGCATGGACATCGACGTCGCGGCGCTCGAGCGCGCCATCGCGTTGAACCTGACCACACCCATCCTGCTGATGCAGCGCGCCGCGCAGATCATGATCGAGCAGGGGACGGGCGGACGCATCGTCGCCGTGACGTCCGCCCACGACGTGGTCCCCTCGAAGTGCACCGCATCGGTGGCGAAGAAGCGACTGTCGTAGATGACGTGGATGACTGCGCCGTCGTGGGTGCGCAGCAAGCCCGGACGTCGACCGATCGGGGTGATCGTGCGCCGACCGGTGGCCACGTGACCGATGTCGACGGTGTCGTCGGTGGCGAACTCGACGGCCAGGCGCATGATCGGGCGCACGCGCCGTCCAGCGTTGGCGGCCACGGTGTCCGAGGCGCTCACGGGCACGCTCGCGAGGGCCGTGACGATCCGACGAGCTGTACCTTCATCCTTTGCCTCGCATCGCGCCGCGCGGTGCCGACCGCGTGTCGCACACCGTCCCGCACGGAGCGTCCGCCGGTCTTGCACGGATCTGCCGATCGATCGGCGACGTGCCGGACGGCCTGTCCGACACCGGGCGCTTCGTCGGCCACGGCGACCTCTGATCGACCGCGGCCGACATCGGGAACGCATCGGATCCGGCGTCGCGCTGTCGGCGCTGCAACGGTGGCGTGACGGGGCGGCAATGCCGCGGAACACGGGCACCATGGGGGCGTCGGTGCACGGGAAGCGCACCGTGATCCGCTTCACGCCCGCACGGGCGGAGCGCCGGAGACGGGGGGGGCGGAGGGTCCGACGGCGACGGATGCGCGGATCCGGATACGCTCACGATCGTATTCCGATACATCCGACGCGCCCCGGCAGTCAGCATGGCCGACGGCGGCAGGGTCGTGCCGTGCGGCGCGGCGAGGGGATCGGATGAGGGACCGCGAGGGTGTGTCGGAGCGTGGGCCGACCGGTACGGCGGGCGGCGGGCGGAGCGTCCACGGGACCGGCCCCCCCGTGCGATGAGGGCTATCGTCGTGCGACTGACGCCGCAGGGGATCGAGCTGGTGCGGGAGGAGATCGGCGAGGCGGTCCGCAGCCGCGACGACGAGGTGCTGATTGATGTTGAGCTCGCGTCGATGGAGTCCGGCCCCCGGATGCTGAATCCGGCGCGGGTCGCGGATCGCGTCGTCGGGCGCGGCTTCGCCGGGCGCGTGCTGGCGGGTGCGGCCGACGGCAGCGGACCGGCGACCGGCGACCGGGTCATCGGCATCGCGCCCGGCGGCAGCTGGCGCGAGCGGCTCGTCGCGCGCGTCTCGGCGATCGCGCGCGTGCCCGACACGCTCGAGCTCGACGAGGCGGTGCGGCTGCCGGTGCCGGGCTTCGCCGCGTACAGCGCCCTGCGACCGGTCGGCTTCGCGTTCGGCAAGCGGCTGCTCGTGCTCGGCGCCGAGACCGCGACGGGCCAGTACGTCGTCCAGCTGGGGCTCGTGTCCGGGATGCGCGTGACCGGGCTCGTCGAGCGCGCGGCCCACGTCCGCGCGGTCCGCTCGCACGGCGTCGAGGAGGTCGCGGTCTGGGGGCGGGGGCCGGGCGCACCGGGCGATGCGAGCCCGGACATCGACCTCGTCGTCGACGCGAGCGCCGGGCGCTGCCCTGACGGTGGCGGTGCCGAGCTCGCGCCCGACGGGCTGTGCGTGAGCCTGTCGATCGACGAGTCGGGGCACGTGGCCGCGTGCCGCGCGTTCGAGTCGGTCGCGCCCGGCGACCCGCGGCACCGGCACGTCGCGACGGGCGATCCGCGCGCCTTCGACGCGATTCCGCCCCCGGGGCAGGTGCTCGAGCGGCTCGTCGACGCGCTCGCTCGCGGCGAGATCGTGCTGCCGCTGGCGCTCGACGAGCGCGGCACGGACGGGCCCGCGGTCGGCGGCGTCGCGCACCTGTCGGCCGTGCTCGAGGGGGCGGTGCGATGAGCCTGGCGGGGCGCACGGAGTCCCGCCCCGACCGCAGCGCCGACGATCCTCGCGCCGCGACGGACGCGGACGATGCCGGTGCCCGTGTCGAGTTCCGCCGCGTGGACCCGTGCGCCTCGTTCGACCGGGAGTGGCGCGGTGGCGGCGCCTTCGGCCCGGCGATGTCGGGCGTCGACCCGGGCCCTGTCGACGTCGTCGATCCGGTGGTCGACGAGATCGCGATCATCGCCTCGACCGATACCGTTACCGGCGAGCCGGACCGCGGGGACGGCCGGTGTTCGTGCACGGCGATGCCGCGGACCGTGGGCCTGCAGCCCGCGGTTCGGACGTGCATGGAGTGACGCGCATGGAACACGACGACGGCGGGCCGCCGCCGACCTTCGACGGGTACGCGGACTTCTACCGGAACTCCGCCTACGCGGAGTTCGAGCAGGAGCACCGTTCGGGCGGCTCGTTCGGGCTGTCGATGATCGACGTCGAGCAGCCGGCGATCGACCTCGTCGACGCGGCCGTGCCCGAATTCGTGTTCCTCCGTTGCCTCACGGCGGACCTCGATGCGCTGATCGACATGGGGGATCGTGCCCGACACAACCGGGTCGTGGCGCCGAACACGATCAACGTCGTGCCGCCCTTCACCGAGACCCGCTTCCAGGTATCCGGGGCGCATCGTCTGCAGGTGCTGACGATCCCCGTGGGGACGATGTCGCGCATGACGGACGAAACGGGGCTCGACAGCGATGCGTTCGCGTCGTTCTACGCGACGCCGCGGCAGCACGAGAGGGCTGCGCGGCTTCAGCTGCGAGATGTGGCGCGCGAGTGAACGGGTCGGAGCCACCGCGAACCTGTGGCTCGACGGCCTGACGATGCAGTTCCTGGCGGTGATGGCCGAGGCGCCGGCGCTGTCGCCGGTCGGGGGCGCGCCGCGCGAGGACGTGCGCGTGCGCCGGGTGCTGGAGTACGTCGAGGCGCACCTCGGGGAGGCTCTGACGGTGGCGGAGCTGGCGTCGGTGGCGACGCTGAGCCCGGCGCAGTTCTCGCGCGCGTTCAAGGCGACGGTGGGGGACACGGTGTGGCGTCACGTGCAGGTGCGCCGGTGCGAGCGGGCGCGGGAGCTGTTGACGACGACGGGGTTGCCGATCGTGGAGGTGGCGCGCCGGTGCGGGTTCGCGCACCAGTCGCACCTGACGCAGGCGCTCGGGCGGTATTGCGGGGCGACGCCGGGGCAGCTTCGGGGCTTGCGGAGCGGAGGACGGGGCGGATGACGACCGAGATCGACACGGCGCCGCAGGGCATTCGACGGTTACGTGGACCTTTACCGTAACTCGGCGTACGCGGAGTTCGACCAGGAACACCGTGCGGGCGGCTCGTTCGGCGTGTCGATGTTCGACGTCGAGCAGAGCGCGATCGATCTGGTCGATCCGCCCCTGCCGGAGTACGTGTTCACTCAGGGCCTGACGGCGAACTTCGACGTACTGATAGACATGGGGGACGGCGTCCGGGAGAACCGGATCGCATCGCTCGACACATTCGGCGTCGTGCCGCCCATGACCGAAACCCGGTTTCGGGTGGCCGGTCCGCACTGCCTGCGGACGCTGGCGATTCCAGCCGGGACGATGTCGCGCCTGTTCGAGGAATCGGGCCTGGACGCCGACGCTTTCTCGGCGTTCTACGCAACGACGCGACCTCACGAGCGCGCGGCGCGGTTGCTGGACGAGATGTGGCGTGCGAGCGAGCGGGTGGGCCCGACGGCCAACCTGTGGCTGGATGGGCTGACGATGCAGTTCCTGGCGGTCATGGCCGAGACGCCGGCGCTGTCGCCGGTCGGCAACGCGCCGCGCGAGGACGTGCGCGTGCGTCGGGTGCTGGAGTACGTCGAGGCCCACCTCGGGGAGGCGCTGACGGTGGCGGAGCTGGCGGCGGTGGCGACGCTGAGCCCGGCGCAGTTCTCGCGCGCGTTCAAGGCGACGGTGGGGGACACGGTGTGGCGTCACGTGCAGGTGCGCCGGTGCGAGCGGGCGCGGGAGCTGCTGACGACGACGGGGTTGCCGATCGTGGAGGTGGCACGCCGGTGCGGGTTCGCGCACCAGTCGCACCTGACGCAGGCGCTGGGGCGGTACTGCGGGCGTACGCCCGGGCAGCTCCGACGATCAAGGACCCTGTGATGACAGCGACGACGAACGGTGCCGACTCGACGCCGAAGGCCTTCGACAGCTTTGCGGAGTTCTACCGGAACTCGGCGTACGCGGCGTTCGACTGCGAGCACCGTGCAGGCGGCTCCTTCGGGCTGTCGATGCTCGACGTCGAGCAGCCGGCGATCGATCTTCTCGACGCGGCCGTGCCGGAGTTCGTGTTCACCCGGTGCCTCACGGCTAACGTCGACGCGCTGATCGACATGGGGGATCGTGCCCGACACAACCGGATCGTGGCGCCGAACACGATCAGCGTCGTGCCGCCCATGACCGAGACCCGCTTCCAGATATCCGGACCGCATCGTCTGCAGGCACTGACGATTCCCGTGGAGACGATGTCGCGCATGACGGACGAAACGGGGCTGGACAGCGATGCGTTCGCGTCGTTCTACGCGACGCCTCGGCAACACGAGAACGCCGCGCGGCTGCAGCGCGAGATATGGCGCGCGAGCGAGCGGGTGGGCCCGACCGCCAACCTGTGGCTCGACGGATTGACGATGCAGTTCCTGGCGGTCATGGCCGAGGCGCCGGCGCTGTCGCCGGTCGGGGGCGCGCCGCGCGAGGACGTGCGCGTGCGCCGGGTGCTGGAGTACGTCGAGGCCCACCTCGGGGAGGCGCTGACGGTGGCGGAGCTGGCGGCGGTGGCGACGCTGAGCCCGGCGCAGTTCTCGCGCGCGTTCAAGGCGACGGTGGGGGACACGGTGTGGCGTCACGTGCAGGTGCGCCGGTGCGAGCGGGCGCGGGAGCTGTTGACGACGACGGGGTTGCCGATCGTGGAGGTGGCGCGCCGGTGCGGGTTCGCGCACCAGTCGCACCTGACGCAGGCGCTGGGGCGGTATTGCGGGGCGACGCCGGGGCAGCTTCGGTGCTTACTGCCGCGCGGGGTGCGAGGATGAGCGCTCTCGATCCACCGGGTTTCGATGGCCTCGCGGAGTTCTACCGGAACTCGGCATATTCGCAGTTCGATCAGGAGCATCGCTCGGGAGGTTCGTTCGGCCTGACCCTGTTCGCGGTGGAGCAGAACGACATCGACTTGGTCGATCCGGCAGTGCCGGAGCTCGTCTTCACCCACACCCCGACGCCAGGCCTCGATGTGTCCATCGACCTCGGCCACGGCTGGCAGCGCAGCAAGGCACCCACGGCGAGTGCGTTCACGGTCGTGCCGCTGCACACGGAAACCGGATACCGGGTGCCCGGCGCGCATCACATCACGATGCTGACCGTCCCCGAAGACGCCGTGCGTCGCGTGCTCGACGACGTTCGACTCGATGTCGACGCGTTCGCCCGATTCTACGGCGCCATGCGCGATCAACCTGAAGCCTCTCGCCTGCTGGGCGAGATATGGCAAGCGAGCGAGCGGGTGGGCCCGACCGCGAACCTGTGGCTGGACGGACTGACGATGCAGTTCCTGGCGGTCATGGCCGAGGCGCCGGCGCTGTCGCCGGTCGGGAGGCGCACCGCGCGAGGACGTGCGCGTGCGCCGGGTGCTGGAGTACGTCGAGGCCCACCTCGGGGAGGCGCTGACGGTGGCGGAGCTGGCGTCGGTGGCGACGCTGAGCCCGGCGCAGTTCTCGCGCGCGTTCAAGGCGACGGTGGGGGACACGGTGTGGCGTCACGTGCAGCTGCGTCGTTGCGAGCGGGCGCAGGAGCTGTTGACGACGACGGGGTTGCCGATCGTGGAGGTGGCGCGCCGATGCGGTTTCGCGCACCAGTCGCACCTGACGCAGGCGCTGGGGCGGTACTGCGGGCGCACGCCCGGACAACTTCGGCGCGGGCGGGTGCATCGATGAGGGCGACGCCGGACGACGTCCGGGACGCGCCGACGACCTACGACCGCTTCGCGGACTTCTACCTGAGTTCGTCGGCCCACGCTCGGTTCGAACCCCAGCTGCGCTGCGGCGGCTCGTTCGACGTGTCCATGATCGATGTCGAGCAGACGGCCATCGACGTCGTGGACGCACCGGTCCCGGAGATCGTCTTCATCGGCGCCTGGACGAACGACATCGACGTGTCGGTCGACCTGGGCGAGGGCTGGCGGCACAATCGTGCGGTGTCGGCGAACGCCCTGACGGCGATCCCGCCGAGCACGGAGGCACGTTTCCGCGTCTCGGACGCGCACCGCATCACGACGCTCGCGATCCCCGAGCCCGTGCTTCGCCGGCTGCTCGACGACGTCGGGCTCGACGCCGGCGCGTTCTCGCGGTTCTACGGCGCGCTGCACCACCGACCCGACGCGACGCGCCTGCTGGGCGAGATATGGCGCGCGAGCGAGCGCTGCGGCCCGGCGGCGAACCTGTGGCTGGACGGGCTGACGATGCGGTTCATGTCGCTCGTGGCCGACGTGCCGGCGCTGTCGCCTGTCGGGGACGCGCCGCGCGAAGCGGTGCGCGTGCGCCGAGTGCTGGAGTACATCGACGCGCACCTGGAGGAGCCGCTGACGGTGGCCGAGCTCGCCGGCGTCGCGGCACTCGGCCCGTCGCGGTTCTCGCGCACGTTCAAGGCGACGCTCGGGGTCACGGTGTGGCACCACGTGCAGCTGCGCCGGTGCGAGCGGGCGCAGGCACTGCTGCGCATGACGGGCCTGCCGGTCGCCGAGATCGCCCGACGCAGCGGGTTCGCGCACCGCTCGCACCTGGCGCGGTCGCTGCGGCGGTACTGCGGGAGGGCGCCGGGGGAGCTGCGGCGTGCGACGTCTTCAGGGTGACGCGAATGGAGGACGACGTCGACTTCGGACCGCAGGCCGCGGACAGCTTCGAGAACTACCACCGTAGCTCCGCGTACGGCGAGCTCGACCTCGAGCACTCTTCGGACGGCTCGCCCGGGCTGTCGGTGATCGAGGTGGAGCAGGGCGCGCATGATCGGGGCAAACGCCGGTGGTGTGGTCAGCTCGGCAAGTCCGTGCCGCGGCACGCCGTCCGACTAGCCCTTCGAGACATGACGCAGCAGACCTGATCGCTACGGGAGAAACGCATGGAAGGAATCCGGACGATCGGACCGCCGATCCACGCCTCGCACAGCAATCTCTACAGGAACCCCGTGTACGCCGGCTGCGAGCAGGCGGAACGAAGCGGAGGCTCGTTCGGCTTGTCGATAGTCGACTCCGTGCAGCAGTCGCTCGAAGTCACCGACGTGCCGGTACCGGAGTTCGTCTTTGCACACGTCAAGAACGTGAACGGAGACCTGAACATCGATCTCGGGGACGGGCTTCGCGGGAACAGACACCGAGCCGAGGGATCGGTGTACGTCGTTCCGGCCATGACCGAGGCGCATTATCAGGTCACGAAGGGGGGCACGCTCACGACGTTGGGCATTCCCGCCGTGGAGACCGAGCGGCTTCTGGATGACGTCGGGTTGACGGCACAGGCGTTCGGTGCGTTCCACGGCGTCCTGCGTCCGAGACCGGATGCAGCTCGTCTGATCGACGAGATGTGGTGTGCGAGCGAGCGGGTCGGACCCGACCGCGAACCTGTGGCTCGATGGCCTGACGATGCAGTTCCTGGCGGTGATGGCCGAGGCGCCGGCACTGTCGCCCGTCGGGGACGCGTCGCGCGAGGACGTGCGCGTGCGTCGGGTGCTGGAGTACGTCGAGGCCCACCTCGGAGAGCCGTTGACGGTGGCGGAGCTGGCCGTCGGTGGCAACGCTGAGCCCTGCGCAGTTCTCGCGCTCGTTCAAGGCGACGGTGGGGGACACGGTGTGGCGTCACGTGCAGGTGCGCCGATGCGAGCGGGCGCGGGAGCTGCTGACGACGACGGGGTTGCCGATCGTGGAGGTGGCACGCCGGTGCGGGTTCGCGCACCAGTCGCACCTGACGCAGGCGCTGGGGCGGTACTGCGGGCGCACGCCCGGACAACTTCGGCGCGGGCGGGTGCATCGATGAGCGCGACGCCGGACGACGTCCGCGGCGCGCCGACGTCCCGCAACCGCTTCGCGGACGTCCACCCGAGCCCGTTGGCTCACGCTCGGTTCCACGACCCCACCCGGAGAAATGATCGATGAGCGACGACTGCCCCCACCTCGGTTCGATCGAGCGGCCCATGCCGAAGGAATCCGACAAGGACGGTGCCGAGTGTTCGGCCTGCGTGGCCGAGGGAACCGACTGGGTACACCTGCGGAAGTGCCTCGTGTGCGGCGAGGTGCTGTGCTGCGATTCCTCGCCGATGCAGCACATGAGCCGGCACGCGATCGTCGAGTCGCATCCGATCGTCACGTCGATGCAACCCGGCGAGTCCTGGCGCTGGTGCTACGTGGACGAGATCATCGTTTGAACGACGCGACCTGATCCACGTTCTTCGAAGTTCGGTGCGTCGCGAGTACGGACAGCAGAGCGGTGCAAGACGGCAGGGGGCACCGGCGGCAGCATGTCGCGACGTCATGCACGAACGTGTCGCCCACCTTCATTCACCGACTTCAGACGAGATCACCATGACCGACGTGAAACGGCTTGGAAGGACCTTCCTCGCCTTCGCGACGGGCGCATCGCTCCTGCTGCAGCCCGTCGTCCTGCCGTCCGTCGCGATGGCGCAGGACGCCGACCGGCCCCTGCACCTCGCGGGCCTGTCCGCCGATCCGTCCGAGGCGGCCAACGACGCCCTGCTCGACCCGACCGACGCGGTCCTGCTGCTGCTCGACCACCAGACGGGCCTGTTCCAGACCGTCAACGACATCGAGGTCAGCGAGCTGCGCGCCAACACCGTCGCACTCGCCAGGATCGCCGAGCAGGCGGGCATTCCGATCATCTACACCGCATCCGAGCCCAACGGCCCGAACGGTCCGATCATGGCCGAGCTGCCCGAGGCGATGCCCGGCGCGCAGTACGTCGCACGCCAGGGCGAGGTCAGCTCCTGGGACAACGCCGACTTCGTCGCCGCCGTCGAGGCCACCGGCAAGAGGACGCTGATCATCGCGGGTGTCTGGACCAGCGTCTGCGTCGCCTTCCCGGCCCTGCAGACCAAGGCCGAAGGCTACGACGTGTTCGTGGTCATGGACGCCTCGGGGGATGTCAGCAAGATGGCCTCCGACGTGGCGCTGGCCCGCATGACGGCCGCCGGCATCGTTCCCGTCACCACCAACACGCTGCTGAGCGAGTCGCACCGCACCTGGAATCGTCCGGACGCCGCCGAGTGGGGCGTGCTGTACGGGGACGTCTCGCCGGGCTACCACGCCGTGGCCGAGAGCTACGCGCGAGCACAGGAAGCCGCCGTCACGAGCGCCTCGGAAGCACAGGAAGCGGCGTCCAGGTAAGTGCGAGTTGCCACGACGTGCGGGTGAACGGGCTGGTGGTGGGCGCGCGCTGAAGCGCCTGCACACCGCCGGGTGGGGCGTCCGGCATCGCGCCGTCTCGCCGGACCGCGCGTCGTGGTTGAAGGCGGGCGACCCGCCGGACAGCGCTCAGCCGCGATGCCCGCGCCGCCATGCGCTCGGCGTGCCGCCGCGGCGCGCGCGAAACAGTGAACCCATGTGCGCGTGGCTCGAGAAGCCGCAGCGGGCGGCGATGGTAGCGATCGGTAGCTCGGTCGTCGCGAGCGCGTCCTCGACGCGCGTCAGGCGTCGCTCGATCACGTGGGCGTGCGGCGTGCGTCCCGTCGTCTCGCGCACGAGCGACTCGACGTGTGCGGTCGGCAGCGCCGAGATCAGAAGCTCGTGGTCGCCGTCGCAGCGATAGTCGATCGCGGTGTTCGCGGGGCACAGGTTCATCCCCCCGGTACGCAGCCGGTCGGGCGCGTGCCAGCCGTCGTCGAGGTTCCATCGCATCGGCGCCGATGGTGTCGACGACGGGGCAGAGCCCATCGGTGAAGTTGACGATGACGACTACCGCGTCGTCGGGATCGATGCCCGACAGCGAGGAGTGCTTTCCTTGACCGGAATCGACGTGGGGACTGCGCGACGGCTGGGGACGGCGTGGACGCGAGAGCGGACACGGCGTTCGCGAGAGCGTCCTCGGTGCCTACTGCCCCGACATCGTGGCCTCCACCGCCGCGGCCGTCGCCGGATCCAGCGTCGAGTCGTGGCGAACGACCTTCCACTCGCCGTCCCGGGGCTCGAGCGTGTCGACGTTGATCGCCGAGCCCACGTAGTCGAGCGACGCGGCGCGCTCGAACACGATCAGGTAGCTCGTCACGACGGCCCGCTCCGGGGTGCCGGTGATCAGCAGGTTGCCGGCCACGTGGCGCTTGTTCGTGATGAACGGACGCGACTGCTCCATCGCCGCGGCGACGCCGTCCGGCCCGGTCGCATCACCGAAGTCGGACACGAACTCGCCGTCGTCGGCGAAGAAGCTGCCGTAGAGCGCGTAGTCGGCCGCGTCCAGGGCATGGTTCAGCGACGCGATCGTGCGCCGGATATCCATCTCGTCCTCCGCCGACAGCGTGCTCGGGGCGGTGATGTAGCCGACGTCCACGTCGACGTCGTCGGCGGCGAGGGCGGGACCGGCGACCGCGGCGAGCGCGACGGCGAGCGCGAGCGTTCCGGGAAGGGATGTTTTCACGATGACGAGTCTCCGAGGTAGGGGTCGTGCGTCCGCGGACGGCGGATCACGTCCGGCAGTGTGGGACGGCGAGCGTTCGGCGTATGTCACGGACGTGCCGCACGACCGACCGGCACTCGGCGCACGTGGCTGCGCCGGGCGCCGCCAGCGCCCGGTCCGGACGGGCGGGTGTCAGCGTCAGGGCGAGCCTCACCCGGGGGTCGGCCGCGCGCGATCTCGCCGCCGCCGGGCCACCGTCGGGTGTCCGGGTCGCAGGCGTGGGGCGCCGGCGAGTCGCGACTGCCTACATCAGCCACTCGACCGGCAGCCACGCCATCGCGCGCACCAGCAGCCGGTCGGTCGCGCTCGTCATCGGCTCGCGATCGTGCACGCGCTCGTGGCCACCGTCGAGCGCCTCGTGCCAGCGCACCGCACCGGTCTCGTCGAGCTCCAGACGGTACGCGACCCGAGGCAGGGTCTCGTGCCACCGAGTGCCGATGATGCGTCCGAAGTCCGCGTCGTCGAGCACCACACCCATCTCGGTGTTGTGGAAGAACGAGCGCGGATCGAGATTGAACGAGCCGACGAAGACGCGCGTGCCGTCGATCACGAAGGTCTTGGCGTGCAGGCTCGCCCGTTCGCTCTCGAGCAGCGACCAGTCGTGGCCGTCGCCCGCGAGGGGCCGGAACTCGTGCAACTCCACCCCCAGCCGCAGGAGCGCTTCGCGGTAGCCGGCGTAGCTCGCGTGCACCGCCGGCACGTCGTTCGATGCCAGCGAGTTGGTCAGGATGCTGACCCGGACGCCGCGCTCGCGCAGCTCGGCGAACACCGACATGCCGCGTCCGCTCGGCACGAAGTAGGGGGACGACAGCAGCAGCTCCTTCTTCGCCGAGGCGAGCAGGCGCATCACGCTGGCGCCGCTGTAATCCACCGACGTTCGCAGCGGCGTCACCACCTTCTCCGGCGGATCGACGACGAGCGCCGCGCGCGCCGCGAACGGCCCCGCGTCGGTGCCCGCTCCCAGCAGGGCGGCGAGCGCCATCGCGGGAGCGTGCGTGACGACAACCTCCGGACCGCAGTCCTCGTCCCGCGCGGCGGACGCGAGTCGGTCCACATCGATGGAGAGGCCGCTGTCCCAGTACGCGCCGAACGAGTCGGTCACAGCGCCCGCGACGTCGCCGGCAACCAGCACGTCGAAGTCCGCGAACCCGACATCGACGTCGTCGCCGTCGAAGTACAGGTCCGAGATGTTGCGACCGCCGACGATCGAGACCGCGCGATCGGCCGTCATCGACTTGTTGTGCATGCGTCGCGTCACGCGCGGGAAGCGCGCCGCGAACTCGAACAGCCGGGCACTTCCGCGCAGCGCCGTCGGGTTGAAGATGCGCACCTCGAGCCCCGGCGAGCGATCCGACAGACGCGCCAGGCAGTCCGCCCGTCGCCCGATGCCGATGTCGTCGAGCAGCAGTCGCACCGCGACGCCGCGCCCGGCGGCGCCGGCGAGCCGGCCGAGCAGGGCGCGGCCGCTCGCGTCGTGGTGAAAGCCGTAGTACTGCACGTCCAGGGTCCGCGTGGCGGCGTCGGCGAGCGCGAAGCGCGCCTCGAGCGCCTCGGTGGCCGGACCGAGCGTGCGGAAGACGTCGGTGTCCTCGCCGCCCGCGAGCAGCGCGCTCGCCTCGAGGGCGAGAGGCGAGGCCGCGGCGGGCGCACCGGACGTCTCCGTGCCCGTCGCTACGACCTCGAACCGGTGCTCGCCCCAGACGCGCAGGGCGAGCCCGGCGAGCGTGACCGCGGCGATCGCGAGCAGCGCGAATCGGACGAACGGGCGTGCGCAGAGGACCGATCGCATGACGTCGTCGCGGGTGACCGGTCCCGGAGTCTGACCGAAGTTCCGCACGTACGGCGCGTCGCGCCCCGTCCGCGCTTCCCGCAGGTACCCTCGCGACATGGCCGACGGACCCGCCCGAGACCTGCTGTCCGGACCTATCGGCCGCACCCCGCTGCTGTTCGCGCTGCTGACGCTTGCCTCATCGGCACTGCAGGCCACCAGCGGCTCCTGAACACGCTCCGGGTCGGCCGCTTCCTCGGAATCGTGAGAACTTGTGTGCCGGTTCGCCGGGACGGACGACGCGGGGCAGTGAACCTGCGGCACCGGTCTGCCGGGGTGAGGGCTACCATCGCCAGACCGATGCCGCAGGGGCCCGAACTGGTGCGCGGGCCAGATCCAATCGCTTCTGCAGACGATGGGCCTGACTCGAGAACGAGTCGGCGCGCGAGGAACGGTGTTGCAGGTGTGCAGAACGCGAGGGTGGATGACCGGTGCGTGGGTTCCGGATCGGAACGACAGGACGACATGCGAGTATTGCTCACCAGACCTTCAGTCGCCGCTCGTCCGGTGATGCAAGTCTTCCATCGACGTCTCCGCGCGGGCGCGTGCGCCTGGGGTCGTTCTAGAGGCGTCCGATGAGCCAGGTCATCGGAGAACGGCGCTTCGATTCGTTCGCCGAACCGCACATTGGAGTCAATGTCCATGCGCCCGCCCTCGAGGAACTCGGTGCCGGGTGCGCCTTCGGCCATGACGGGCGGGCGCGTGCGGTGAGTCCGGACGCCGCGGACGTGCGACCGGCGATCCGGAACTGCGCCGAGGCCGCCTCGGCGTGCGGGTGCTCGAATCGGACGCACCCGACGCGGTGCCGTCGGCAGCGGCTCGGAGCGACGTCCGGGACGATCCGGCGTGGGTAGCGCGGCGCGCGAGAGGCCCGGGTCGCTGTCGGAGTTCTACCGCACGTCCGGCTACGCGGCGTTCCCGCAGGAGCACCACACGGCGGGTTCGTTGCCGGTGTCGTTCCTGCGCGCCGAGCAGCAGGCGCACGATCTGGTAGATCCGGCGGTGCCGGAAGTGGTGCTGTGCACGTCGCTCGCCAGCGAAATGGACTATCGCTGGAACCTGGGCGACGGTTGGCGTGGACGGCGACTCGTCACGGGGGACATGAACTTGGCGCCGGTAGATACCGAGATCGCCTTCGAGTGTTCGGGCGACCATGAGATCCTCGCCATGACCCTGCCCGTGCGTGCCCTCGAGGCGATGCTGGATCGGGAGACCGGCCAGCGGTTGTCGGCGCTCGAGCCGCTGACGGGCCGGACGCTGTTCCGCGACGCCGAGCTGCGCGAGACGATGCTGCGGATGTGGCACGAGAGCGTGCGCCACGACGCGGCGGCGAGCTTGATGGTGGACGGGCTGACGCGCTCGCTCGTGGCGCGCCTGCTGCGGCTCGCAGGACGGGGCGGACCGGCTGGACCGGTGCGTACGGGCCGGCTCGACGCGGTGTCGCTGGCGCGGGTCGAGGCCTACGTGGACGCTCATCTGGGCGAGGCGCTCACCCTCGATGCGCTGGCGTCCCTGGTGCCGCTGTCGGCCAGCCAGTTCACGCGCGCGTTCCGCGAGACGACGGGTCGGACGCCATGGGCCTGGGTACTGGAGCGACGCGTGCGACGAGCGGCCGAGCTGTTGCGGACGGGCGGGACGCACGACCCGGACGGGACGGCGTCGATCACGGCGATCGCGCTGAATTGCGGGTTCTCGTCGCAGTCGCACCTGACGCAGATGTTCCGCACGCGCTACGGCACGACGCCTGCGCGCTACCGTCGCGACGCTGGCCGCTGAACGCCAGCGTGCCCGCCGGTCCCGAAGGGCGGCCGTGCCGCGTAGTCTGCCCGGCATGACCGACGACTCCCGTTCCACCACGCCCCTGCGGACGCTGGTGAAGGCCATGGCGCACTCGGGGCGGGGCGAGCGGGTGTCGATCGGCGACCTCGCCACCACCCTCGGGCCGAGCGCGTTCGGACCGTTGCTGCTCGTGCCGTCGCTGATCGCCGCCTCGCCGCTGTCGGCGATCTTCGGCACGGCCACGGTCTGCGGGCTGATGATCGCGGCCCTGTCCGCCCAGCTGATGGCGCGGCGTTCCTGCATCTGGTTGCCGCGCTTCGTGCTGCGACTGTCGATCCAGCGACGGCGCATCGACGGCCTGTACCCGCGGCTGGAGCGACCGCTGGCCTGGATCGAACGGCATGCCCGACCGCGCATGCGTTGGTTGATGAGTCATCCGTACGGGCACCTGCCGGGTTCCGTCTGCTTCGCCATCGGCTGCGCCATGCCGTTGATGGAGCTGGTGCCGCTGTCGGCGACGCTCGGTGGAGCGTGCGTCACGCTGATGGTCGTCGGTCTGCTGCTGGAGGACGGGCTGTACGTCGCGCTGGGCATCGGCTTCGCGATCGCGATGGCGGGTCTGGCCGCGAGCGCGATCGCCGCGGTGGCGTGACGGTACGGCCGGCTGCGGAGCGTCGCTGCGGCGGACGGACCTCGCGTCGGCCGGCTCCCCCTCAGGCCATGTCGACCGGGACGTCCTCGGCGAGCCAGCGGTGTACTGACTGGATCGCGACCGAGCCCTCGCCCACGCCGGACGCGACGCGCTTGACCGAACCCGAGCGCACGTCCCCGACCGCGAAGACTCCCGGCACCGACGTCTCGAACGGGGAGCTCGGTGCGTGCCCCTCCACGTCCGCCCCGGTGCGGACGAAGCCGCGCCCGTCGGTCTCCACGCAGCCCCCGAGCCAATCCGAGTTCGGCACCGCGCCGATCATGACGAACACGTTGCCCACCTCGCGCGTCTCGCGCTGGTGCGTCGCCGAGCTCTCCCAGGTCACCCGCTCGAGCAGGCGCTCCCCGTGCAGCTCGACCAGGCTCGTGAACGTGTGCAGCGTGATGCGAGATGACGAATCGATGCGCTGGACCAGGTAGTCGGACATGCTCGCCCCAAGCGACTCCCCGCGCACCAGCACGTGCACGTGGCTCGCGTGGCCGGAGAGGTACACCGCCGCCTGTCCCGCCGAATTGCCTCCGCCGACGACGATGATCTCCTCGTCGGTGCACAGCTGCGCCTCGATCGCCGTGGCGGCGTAGTGGATGCCCTGGCCCTCGTAGCGCTCCTGCCCGTCGAGACCGAGCCGTCGGTAGGTGGCACCGGTGGCGACGACCACGGCGCGCGCGCGCAGCACGGTGCGGGCCTCGTCCCCGCTCCCGTCAACCTCGCCGGTGCCGGTCTCGAGCGCGAGCCGGAACGGGTGCACGTCGCAGTCGATCGAGGCGACCGCGCGCGACACGACGAACCTCGCCCCGAACTTCTGGCTCTGGATCCACGCGCGTCCGGCGAGCGCCTGGCCCGAGATCCCGGTCGGAAAGCCCAGGAAGTTCTCGATCTTCGAGCTCGTGCCGGCCTGCCCCCCTGGGGCCTCGACCTCGACGACGACGGTATCGAGGCTCTCGGAGGCGGCGTACACCGATGCCGAGAGACCGGCCGGCCCCGCGCCGATGACGGCGAGATCGTGGACGTGATCGGGCTCGAGCGCCTCGGTCAGCCCGAGCCGGTCGGCCAGCACGTGGTTCGAGGGCCGGTGGAGCACGCCCTCGTGCGGCAGCACGACCGCGGGCAGGCGCTCGAGGTCGATCTCGCAGCCGGCGGGCAGCTCGCTCGCGGCGGCCGTCGCGGTGCTGTCGATCACCTTCAGCGGATAGCCGTTCCGGGACAGGAAGCGGCGGATGCGCAGCGTCTCGCCGGCGCCGGGCTCGCCGTACAGCACGACGCCCGCCTCCTCGTGCACGAGGAAGCCGGTGCGGCGCAGGATGAACGCGCGCATGACGGTCTCGGCCAGATCCGTCTCGGTGCTCATCATCCTTCTGAACCGGGCGCGCGGCACGCGCAGGATCGTCGCGTCGCCCGACGTGCGGCCGCCGACGAGGATCTTCCGATCGTTGAACAGGTCGAGCTCTCCGGTGAACTGTCCCGGCCCGTGGGTCGTGACTACGGCCTCGTCGCCGCCGTGGCGTGCCTCGACGATCTCGATCGCACCACTGACGACGACGAAGAAGTCGACGCTGCGCTGGCCGCGCTCGAACAGCCAGGTGTCGGGGCCGAGGCGCTCCTCGAGAGCGTAGTCGCGCAGCCGCTCGAGCTGCTCGGCGGGCAGGTCGCGGGAACATCTGGTGGGCGCGCGCGTAGGGGCTCGCCGGGTCCGGAGAGGTCTCGGTCGACCCGGTGGACGTCCCGGGCCGCCGCGTCGTGCCCGATCCGGCGCCCGGAGGCGTCGGAACGTTGTCGGAAGAGGGAGATCCGGGCATGAGTGGCGATACTCGGTGCGGGACGAGGAGGCGTCGCCGATCGACGGCGGCGCTTCCGGGTCCGTCGTCATGGAAGGATCGGTGCGACGTTTCTATCTCGCGCATGCGGCTGGTGGGACAGGGCCTCCGGTCCGACCGAGCGGATTGAACGTCGGGCCGCCCCACGAGTGCGTGTGTGTCATCGATCGTTCGCTCCGGTTCAATCGAGCGCGAACGCGCTCCCTAGCCGGGCGTTCCGCCCGTACGGCGAGCGACTTCGGACGTCAGCGCTCGAGGGCGATCAGCTCGGGCATGAGATCGAGCAGACCGGCGGCGTTGCGCCGGACCGCCTCGTCGGCCGACGCTTCGTTCATCTCCTGCGAGAACGTCTCGGGACCTACCGAACGGATCGGCCCCATCTCGCGCAGCACCGCGATCGTCGTGGCGAGATCGAAGTCACCCTCGCCCGGAACGCGCCGGTGGAAGAGCAGGTCGGTGTAGAGGTTCTCGACGATCTTCTCGCCGCCGTCGGCGATCTGCACCTCGAGGATCCGCGCCATGGGAATCGTGCGCAGCAGCTCGTGGTCCGGCGTCGAGCGCCAGAAGTGCCACGTGTCGAAGGTGAGCCCGACGTCGGCGCCGCTCGCCTGGATCAGTCCCCAGCCGGTGGCGAGATCGGGGATCTTCGACGTCGGCATGAACTCCAGCGTCGGCTGCAGCCCGTGCGCCTTCGCCCGCTCGGCGAAGCCTGCCAGGGCGTCGGCGTAGGCGGCTTCGTCGTAGTCGGCCCCGGCGGACTCGACGGCGTTGACCTGGCCGGTGCCGAGCGCGTCGGCCATGCGCCACAGGTCGTCCTCGGACACGTCGATGAAGTCGCGCGTGATGTCGTCCAGGCCCTCCATGCTCCAGCCCGGCACCCACCCGGTGTACGGATCGATCGTGGCGATCCCGACGCCGGAGTCGCGGATCATCCGCGAGATCTCGACGTCCGTCATCCCGTCCCGGCGCCAGCGGTTCATGTCGGCGGGGAACACCGTCATGTGCGTGAAGCCGCTCTCGGCGACCGCCTCGAGTCGGGTGGCCAGCGGGTGCGCCATCAGCGCCGCGCCCCACATCACCCGTCGCGGCGAGTCGCCCGTGCCGCCTTCGTCCTGTGCCATGGTTCTCTCCATCCGGTCGTCGGTGTCTGCCCGGTCCATCGACCGAGCGCGTGCGGTGTCCAGGGCCGCCAGGCCCGCGACCGCGCCGGCCGCCTGCATCCAGCGGCGCCGGTTCGCGTCCGCCGGTGTCCCCGCGCTCATGCCGCCGCTCCCGCCGCACCGGTGCGCGAATCGCCGAGGAAGTCGAGCAGCCGATCGGCGACCGCCGCGGGGTTCTCGTCCCCGATCCAGTGACCGGCCCGGGGAATGACGAAGGTCTGCAGGTCCGTCGCGACCGACGACCAGATCATCTCGAGCGCCGGTCCGCTCGATGCCTCCCCGCCGAGCGCGAGCACGGGCATGGAGAGCGGCGCGTCGGCGAGGCGCGCGTTGTCGCGCGCGTCCTGCCAGACCGACGCGTAGTACGCGATGCCGGCACGCAGCGCGCCGGGCTTCGACAGCTCGCGCACGTAGCGCTCGAAGTGTTCGTGCGAGACCGCGTCCTGGCCGGCGAACGAGATGTGCTGGAAGAACCACGCGAGCAGCTCGCGCTCGCGCCCGGCGCACAGCATCATCGCCGCGTCCGGTACCGTGAACAGCGACAGGTGCCAGTTCGAGTCGATCGTCCACGACTCGTCCGGCGTCATCATGGTCTCGTAGCCGAAGCCCGCCAGACCGAACTCGGCCACGGCGAGCCGCTCGACCCGATCGGGGTGATCGCGCGCGAGCGCGGCCGCGACGCCGGCCCCGAGGTCGTAGCCGACGAGCGCGAAGCGCTCGAGCCCGAGCGCGTCGGCCAGCCCGACGAGATCGCCCGCCATCGTCGTCTTGTCGTAGCCGTCGGCGGCGATCCCGGAGCCGCCCGCGCCGCGCAGGTCCGGGCAGATCACCCGGTGGCGCTCGGCCAGCGCCGGCGCGATCGAATGCCACATCAGCGAGTGCTGCGGCCAGCCGTGCACCAGCATGACGGGATCGCCCGCGCCGGCCGCACGATAGTGGATGCCGGGCCCGACCGTCGCGACCCGGCCGTGCTCGAACCCGTCGAAGGCGGTCGGTGGCGCATCGAGCGTATCCGGCGCACTCACGACTCGCCTCCGATGCTGGCGTCGTTGATCGTGTTGCCGTAGACGCTGGTGTTCGGACCGTTGATGTGGGTGGCGTAGATCTGGCCGAGCGCCTTGCCCTCGGGCGTGTCCCAGGTGTCGAGCAGCTCGCTGCCGAGCATGATCCAGTTGGCCGTCGCCGCCCCCGCGTCGCGCAGTCGCATCAGCGCGGCCTGCTCGGCCTGAGCGCTGTCCGAGCCGCCGATGTCGGTGACGACGTAGACGTCGTAGCCGGCGCGCAGCAGGTCCAGCGAGGTCAGGAAGGTGCAGTTGTCGGTCGAGATGCCGCCGATCATCACCTGGGTGCGGCCGGTGGCCTCGAGCGCGGCGCGAAAGCCGCCGCTGGCCCAGGCGCTCGGCGTGGTGCGCTCGAACGGGCCGTCGTCGCCGGCCTTGGCCTTGATGGCCGGATGCATGTCGCCGTAGAAGCCGCCCTCGTCGCCGAGCACGAGTATCGGGATGTCGTGGGACTCGGCGATCTTGGTCATGGCCACGGCGTTGTTGAGCATCGCGTCGACATCGATGGTGTCGACGACGGGGTAGAGCCCGTCGGTGAAGTCGACCATGACGAGCACCGCGTCGTCGGGATCGATGCGTGACAGCGCGGCGTTGCGCTCTGCCTCCGGAACCGGGGACAGGTCCTGGCCGAACGCGGGTGATGAAACCAGCAGCGCGATCGAGAGAGCTGCGCCGGTGGAAGGGGGTACGAAGGAATGCTTCATGGATCGGTTGTGCTCCGATGGGTACGAATCACATCGTGATCGGGTCGCGGGTCTCGTGTCTGTCACGTGCTTGCTGTCGGACGCGCCGCGAGACTCGAGGGCCACCCCCGTCGTATTGCTGCTCGGACGGATGGGCGCCTCGCACACGTTGTGGATGCTGAACTCGGCGAACGCGCTCGAGTGATAGTCGATCGGGGAAACGGAGCCCCAGTCCGGTGGCGATTTGGACGTCGGTTTCGAGTTGCGACTCCCCTCGTCGAATCTCGACACCTCGGGTCTGGGCGCAGCGAAAGCCGGCTTCCGGCGGCCTGCACGTCGGTGGCTCGGAGCGCGAGAGCGCGCGCGAGTCAGGCCGCAGTCCAGCAGTGTCGGGTCGCGACGGCAAGCGGTGGAGACGCGGGCCATCGTGTGGGTAGGAGGCAGTTGGAACCTTGCACATCGACTGTTTAAGAGCGACGAGGCGCACATCCCTCTCTGCGGGCGCGTACCGGGTCTGCCACCTGGCTGTCGCCCCGCTTGCTATGGCCTCGAGCCTCCCGAGAAGCGGATCCTGCAAGGCTGCATGCGTTCATCGTGGAACACCGTCCGCGCGCGATCGCCGAGCGTGCTCCGGAATCGAACACCGGACCTGTCGGCCGACATGGGGAGTGCATTGCGGGAAGATCGTCCGTCGCGGGACGGCGTCTGCACCAGGCTCGCGCGAGCCCTCGAAGCGGCCGTACGGCTTCGCCTCGCAGCAGCACTTCACGAAGCGTTTCGGCAAGCGCTTCGACGTTACTCCCCGGTCAATGGCGTGCCGGGCGACGGTGCGGCAGGGCTCTCCATAGCGGCGGCTCCGGTCAGCCGGCATCCATGGCTCGATAGAGCGTGGCGCCCCCTTCGAACCTGGCCGCGGCGACCGGCTGGACGCGGTTCAGCCAATCGTATCGCGCGTCGCCGCACTCGAAGCGCAGGCGCTGCACCCAAGTCCAAGCCGGCTCGTCGGTAGCGGCCTTGAAGGCGCGCGAGAACTGTGCGGGACGCACGATCGCCCACCCGCCGCGTGGTCGCGGCGAGCGAGCGGAGCGCGGCGGCCACTGCCGAATGATGCGCACGTCGAGCAGGTCCTGATTCATGCCCTGGATCGAGCCGATCGCATCGCGCGCTTCCTGCGAACCCTCGATGCCCGAGGCGAATACGCTGATGACGTACCGGCCGTCCTCGATCCTGTCCTAGGCCTGTCGGTTCGGGTTGTCTGACGGCGGCTCGCGAAGCCGGCGGCGTAGGCGATGTCGGCGATGGCGAGCCGCTCGAGCTGCACGGGGCCGAGGGTCGCGTCGAAACCCTTGGACGACGAACGCGCCGCTCCGCTCGCGCTGCGCGCCAGCGCGACGAGGCGCAAGGCCAGCCCGAGCAGGATGGAGTCGATCATCAGGTCATCGCGCCGGTGCTCGGTCTGCATCTCGTTCCCGGTTGTTCCGATCGCCGTTCGCTAGATTCGACGCGAGCGCGCCCACCTTCGTTGTCGCAGGCCGGATCGCCTTGAGAGCGGCTTTATTTGCAGTCGCAACAGTCGCCGGCATTCTTCGGCTGATTCGCGCACTCGATGGGCTCGACCCGATCGAGCAACGTGCCGATGCACTCTTCCACGCCGGTCGACGCGGCTCGGGGCCGTCACACTCCCTCTCGTCTCATCCCGGAATCAGGATGCACGAGAATGAGCCGCTGCCGTCGAGCGCCTCGACGTCTCACGCGTTCAGGTCGTCGAAGCAGTCCCTGCGACGAACCGGCTCGACAGGTAGGTGGGTATCGATGTCCAGGTCAGGTCCGGGTACCGGTCGTTGTCAAGCGGTTCGAGCTTGGCGCGACCGCCGAACTGGTCGCGCACGTACTGCAATCCCTGCCACGCCGGGAACAGCTCTCCCTTGCCCGGGGCGAAGAGCTTCGCCGCGCCGATCATCGCACCGATCATCCCGAGGCTGCCGACCCATTGAGTGCGGTACCGCTGCCCGACAAGCTCCTGCATCGCGAGGGCGATGTCGCGGGCGCTGGCGCTGTCGCCCGCCACGCGTACCAGACGCGGCGCGCTCCGGTCCAGCGCGACCGCGGCGGTGCAGGCGGCCACGTCGTCCTTCGCGGTGAAGTCCAGCGGCTGGTCGGCATCGTGCCAGTAGAGCACGCGGCGGAAGCGCGGCCGGATCAGCGGAATCTCGGCGCCGAGCAGCTCCATGAGCGCGCCGTTCAGGACCGAGCTCGCGCGCACGGGGGCCGCGTCCACGCGGTGCATGAACTCGCGCCGCAGGTCGAGGTTGCGGTTATCGCCGGGTCGCGTCGTGGTGAAGTCGATGGCGTAGTCCGATGGCACGAAGCGCGGTACGCCGGCGCGGACGGACGCGTCCAGCAGCACCCCCTGGCGATCGATCATGACGTCGCGCAGACCGTTGAGTGCGGAGACCGTGCACGTGACGCCCTGCAGAGCCTGCGCCATCGCATCGACGTCGGCCGGGTCCGCCGCCACCACCGTCGCACCGAGGCTCTCGATCCGGGTCGACGCGTCCGCAGCGCCGTCGGGGCGCACGAGGGCGCGAACGTCGGCACCCCGCGCGACGAGCGCCTTGGCTATCCGGCTCCCAAGATCGCCTCCCGCGCCTGCGAGTGCGACGACGGGCCGCTCGATCACGACGGGTCTCCCGAAATGCGTGCGGCGCGAGGACGGCCGGACGTGGAGCCGAGGAAGCGTCCGAGCGAGCCATCTGCGGGGAGGTGCGGGCGGAGACGGACCGAGGGGGGGCTGTTCACAGGGATCTTTCGGGTTTCGAATGTCGACTTTCGATCCACGCCGGAGCCGACGTCGGAGGAGTGCTCAGGGGATCGGTCGTGAGCAGGCACGAAGCACGGTCGGGAGGAAGCAACACGAGAGGGCTCGGCCACGAACGTCGTCTCGCTACTGTCGCAGCCCGAGCACGGTGATCTTCGCCGTACCACCCTTCCACGGCCAGATCGGCGAGTTCATGCCGGAGGCCACCGCGATCCGCTGGCTTGGCCCGGCGTTTCCTTCACCGGCGGCGTAGCTCACGATTCCGCCGCCGATCGGTCCGCCGACGGACACCGTCGCGAGCTTCGCCCCGTTGACCGCGTCGAACGCGTGCAGGTCTCCGTTCAAGTCCCCGGTGAGCACGATCCCGCCGGCCGTCGGCGTGACCCCGGCGATCAAGGGCGTCGGCGATTGCCACACCCAGGCCACCTCGCCGGTGTCCGCGTCGATCGCGTTCAGCCACCCACGGCTGTCCTCGGCCGGGTCGCTTTCGCCGAACGTGTGCTCCTCCTTCATCTCCGCGTCGACGCCCGACCAGGGCTGGCCGAGGCTGAGTGACGGCGGGTTCTCCGGATCGTCGATCCTGACGAACGTGCACCGGTCGACCGAGCCGACGTAGGCGAGATTCGTGTCCGGCGAGTAGGCCGGGCCATTCCACATGACGCCGGCCGTCGTGCCCGGGCAGAAGTAGGTGCCGTCCGGCGTCAGCGGCGCATCGACGTTCAGCATCGTCGTGAGGGAACGGGTGTAGCGCTTGTTCGACGGGATGCCGGAGATGGGCTCGCCGCCGCCGCGCCCGGCCTCGCCCAGGCCCTCGGGAAAGCCCTCTCCGCCCTTCGCGGTGGCGGCCACGTCCTCGAAGGCGTGCAGGTTCCCGTCCTTGGCGCCCGCGAGCACCGTTCGGGTGCCGTCGGCGGTGGTCACGACCGCGGGCGCGGCCGAGGCGTCCCAGTCATGGAAGTCCTCCGGCACCATCAGGTGGTGGCGGGCGTAGGAGCCGTCCTGTGCGTCGAGCACGGTGATCGAGTTGGTCATCAGGTTCGCCCCTTCGCGCAGCGCGGCCATGAAGTCCGGGGCGGGGTTGGCGGTCGGTACGTAGACGAGCCCGCGGCCGTCGTTGGCGCGAGGGTCGAGCGTGTAGCTCGTCCACGACGCCCCGCCGGTGATCGGCTCGCCCGCCTCGACGTTCCAGGTGGTCGGGTCGCCGGCAGACGCGTAGCCGTCGGTGGCATCGTTGCTGATCGGAGAATCGACCACGGAGAGCGCGCCGACGTTCTGCTCCTTCGGTACGAGGAAGGTCTCCCACACCGGCTCCCCGGTGGCCGCGTCGAACGCGTACATCCGGCCCTTGACGCCGTAGTTGTCGCCGCCTGCATTGCCGACGAAGACCTTGCCGTCCCACGCGGTCGGGGCGGCGGGAATCGTCTCACCCTTTTCCACGATACCGATCTGGTGCTCCCAGAGGAGCTCCCCGGAGTCGGCGTCGAGAGCGATCAGGCGTCCGTCCTGAAGTCCTCGGAAGAGACGCCCGTCGAGAAACGCCGCGCCGCGGTTGACGCGCAGAGGTCCCGCGCGCTCGTAGTCGAGCGTGGTGCGCCAGAGCTCCTGGCACGTCGCGCCGTCGACGGCGAAGGTGTCGAACTCGGTCGTGAAGTACAGGACCCCGTCGATCGCGAGCGGGCCGGTCTGGAAGGAGGTCTCGAGCCCGGTGTCGTAGGAGCAGATCTCCTGCAGGTTCCCGACGTTCTGGCCGGTGATCTGATCGAGCGGGGAGTGGCGTACGCCGTCGAGGGTGCGGTTGTAGGCCGGCCAGTCACCGCTGGCGGGGTCGGCGACGTCGACCTGGGACTGTGCTCGCGCGGTCGTGCAGAACGAGCAGGCGGTGGCGACGGCGAGAAGAAGGTGGGAACGAGACACGGTTCGGTTCTCCGGTGAGGGTTGATCGACCCGATCATCTCCGATCGCATCCGCGTCGCGCTGTCACGGTCCTGTCGTCCGGCACCGCGGCCGCGCGAACGCGCGTGGGCGCGATCGGTGGATCGGTTCGAGCCCGATGGATCGTCGCCTTCGGGCAGCCCGGACGCGACTGTCGCGCCGAGGCGGCGCACGACGGACCGCGGTTGGTCATCAGCTGTACGGGATGGGCGGGTTGCCGGTCAGTCCAACCATCTCCTTCACCGTCGACGCGGTTTCCCGATCCGCCATGCCGAGGAACATGTTCATCGCGCCGTAGTACTGGCCCACGTGCTTGCTCAGCAGGCTGCCGATCACCGGGCCGTTCTCGCGGGTGTTGGCTGCCAACTCGGCGAGCACGGCCACCCATGTCGTCACGATCGCGCCCGCGGCCGCAAGGTGCTGCACGGTCACGTCGGTGATCCGCGAGTTGAAATCGGCGCAGGCATCGACGACCACGTAGACCTCGTGGCCATCGCGAAGCGCCGACAGGGCGGGGAACGAGGCGCAGACTTCCGTCGCCAGGCCGGAGATCACGAGCTTCTCGCGGCCGGTGGCCTTTACCGCCTCTCGCGAGGCGTCGTCGTTCCACAGGTTGGTGACCGGGCGGTCGCTGACGTCCACCCCGGGAAACATCTCCAGACGGCGAGCCGCTCGAGCTGCGGGGGCCGAGGGTTTCGCGCGAGCCGCGCGTCGACGATGGCGCCGCTACGGCCGCACTGCGCATCAGCGCGAAGAGGCGCGAGACCAGCCCGAGCAGGATCGAGTCGATCTATCAGGCTCGTCGCGCCGATGTTCGGCCTGCATCTCGCGCCAGCACGTCTGGATCATCTGCTCGATCAGCGGATCGTGGTGCACCACGCGCAGCAGCAGCTCGAGGTCCGGCCGCAGCGTGCCGAGGCCTGCGCTGGCGACGTCCACAAGGCGGGTCGGCACGCCGAGCACGGCCAGGCCGATGGTGTCGTCGATCTCGAAGCCTGCCGCGGTGTCCGGCGGGACCAGCACGAACTCGCGCGGGCGCAGGTCGGTCGAGAACTCGCCCGCACCGATGTCGGTGTCCAGATGGACCGTGCCATTCGTCCGGCGTCGTCGAGCGCCGAGCCTACGTCGAAGCCAGCCCCGCGTAGGGCCCGGACGCGTGGAGGGGCTCGCCGGCGACGCAAGTCAGCACGCTCCGCGTCCCGCCCAGCTCGTCGTCGCTGCAGTCGTGAAAGTCACGATCCAGCACCGCGAAGTCTCCGGGCTGTCCGACGACGAAACGCCCTCGCTCGAGCTCCTGACCGGCGAACCAGGCGGAGCCCACCGTGTGCATCCACAAAGCCTGCTCTCGGGTGCATCGGTGGCGCTCGGCCAGCAGGCGAGTGCCCGCCACCGTGTGGCCGCTCGTCAACCACGCGATCACGGGCCACGGGTCGAGCGAGCCGATTCCCTCGCCGTCCAGACCGAGGCCGACCGGCACGCCCGCGTTCAGGATGTCGTCGAGCGGCGGAGCGTCGCTCGCGACGTCGCGCCCGTAGTGATCGGCGAACGCCTCACCGCCCCAGGCCAGACGTCCTTGCAGCGCGATGCCGCCGCCCAGGGCCGCGACGCGGGCGATGCTCCCGGAGGCGATCGTCTCGGCATGATCGATGCCCCAGCGCACGCCCGCGAGGCCGCGGCGCCCCGCCGCGCGCTCGTCGGCGTCGGCCCGCTCGAGCGCGTCGAGCGCAATTCGGACCGAGGCATCGTGCGTGGCGCGCACGCGCACGGGCCAGCCCGAGCGCAGCAGGAAGCGCGTCCGATCGTAGAGCTCGGCGCCGCGTCGGTCGGCATCGTCCGGTCCGCGCTCGTCGAAGCCGTCGTCCGGGAACGCGCGCCCGATGGCACCGGAATATCCGGCGAACACCACCGCATGCCGTGCGAGCTCCCGTCGCAGATTCCGCAGCGCGCGCTCGTGCTCCGCCTCGGGCAGTTCGGGAAGCAGAGCCAACAGCCGATCGATCGGGCCGGCGTCGGGCTCCGCGTGCAGCGCCACGCCGCCGTCCGGGAAGCGCTCGAGACGCGTCCCTTCGCGCGCCCCCGCCTCGAGCTCGATCCTCTGCGGGTCGAGAGCGCGGACCGCCGCGGCGTTGAACAGCGCGGTGCGGTGCAGGTGGAGCACGACCGCGGGCACGTCGGCGGCGGACTCGGTGAGCTCGGCGGTGGTGGGCGGTCGCCGTTCGCGCAGCGCGTGCGCCGACCAGCCACCCAGTACGCGTATCCAGTCCCCCGGAGCGGCGTGCGCGGCGCGGTGTCGCACGCGCGCGAGCCCTTCCTCCAGCGACTCGATGTCGTCCCAGCCGAGCCCGAGCGCCAGCGCACGGGCGGCACGGTCCGGCTCGAGATGGCTGTCGAGCAGACCCGGTATCACGCTGCGACCGTCGAGTCCGAGCACCAGGGGGTCCGGCCCCGCGATCCGGCGCACGTCCCGGGTCCTGCCGGCGGCGCGCACGAGACCGCGTTCGATGAGCAACGCCTCCACGACGGGCCGGTCGCGGTCCTGGGTGACGATGCGGCCGTCGGCCAGCACGAGGGGGCGGGTGAGCATCGGCCCGCACCGATCAGTTCGTGATGACCACCGCACGGCCGTCGCGCACGATTCCGTCGGTCGAACGGCCGAACGCCGTGACCTCGTGACCGTCGTTCAGCGCCGCGTCGACGGTCAGGCGGCGCACGTGGCCGGTCGCGCCGATGATCAGTACCTTCATGTCGTGGCTCGTCAGGTTGCGCCGCAATGGAATTGCTTCGCCTTCGACGATGCGGCCGTGAACGGTCGCGGGTCTTGCACGATGCTGTCGCACCGTCCGGATCGCGCGTCGCGAGTCCGGTGCGTTCAGTAGCGCCACGTCAGCGTCGAGCTGGTGGTCCCAGCCTGGCGGTTCGTCGGCGCCGATGATGTCGTGCACGAGCTTCTGCGACTCCTCGCCGAGCGCCCACGGCCCGACGGTCCCGGCGGTCCCGGCGGTCCAGCGTGAGCCGATCGGCATCGTCGTCCCGGACGAGGCGCTGATCGCGACGATGGGACCGGTCCGGAAGGAGGTCTCAAGGCCGGTTTGGAAGGGCCGATCTGCCGGATGGCGCCGTAAGGCGGCACAACAGACGCGTGCAAGAACCGGCGTGCTCGGGCGTGGCATAACCGCCCTCCCTTTTTAATCGGACTCCCGAGCCGTATGAACCGTCGTCCCACGATGCGCTCGCGCGAACGCGAAGCCGACCCGCACACATTCCCGTCCCTGTCGCGCCGCGGACTGCTCGGGCTCGGCGCCGGCGCCCTCGGCGGCGCCGCACTCGGACGCCTCGGCGCGGCGCGCGCGCAGGACGTCTTCGCAGGCCCTCCCGATCTGATCGTGCGCGGCGGGAACCTGATCACTCAAGACCCGGCCCGGCCGCGGGCCGAAGCGCTCGCGGTGCGCGGTGGGCTGATCACCGCAGTGGGCTCGAATCGCGATGTCGAGGCGCTGGCCGGGCCCGACACCCGCACCGTCGACGCCGGGGGGCGCACCGTCATCCCGGGCCTGAACGACAGCCACCTGCACCCCACCCGCGGGGGGCGCTTCTACGCGCTCGAGCTGCGCTGGGACGGTGTCGCCTCGCTCGAGACCGGACTGAACATGATCGCCGAGCAGGCGAGCCGTACCCCCGACGGCCAGTGGGTACGCGTCATCGGCGGCTGGTCGCCCTTCCAGTTCGCCGAGCGCCGTATGCCGACGCCCGAGGAGCTGACTCGCGCCGCGCCCGAGGTGCCGGTCTACGTGCTCTACCTCTACAGCCGGGGCTTCCTGAACGCGCAGGCGGTCGAGACGCTCGGGATCACCGCCGACACCGAGGTGCCGCCCGGTACGCGCTACGAGCTCACCGACGACGGTGGCGCGATCATCCACGCCGAGCCGAACCCGGACCTGCTGTACGCCACCATCGGCGCGCTACCCGGGCTCGATGCGGATGCGCAGACTCTGTCCACGCGTCACTTCTACCGCGAGCTCGCCCGTTTCGGTCTCACCAGCGTCATCGACGCCGGCGGCGGCGGGCACCGCTTCCCCGAGGACTATGCCGGTACCGATGCGCTGGCGCGCTCCGGGGACCTGTCGGTGCGGGTCTCGAACTACCTGTTCCCGCAGGACGCGGGCGAGGAGCTGGCCGAGTTCGAGGCCTGGACGCGGAACAACGAGCCCGGGGCGAACCTCGCGACGGGGCTTGCCGAAGGGTACGTGATCGAGGGTGGTGGGGAGTTCCTCGCCTGGTCGGCTGGCGACTTCGAGAACTTCCTGTCCGAGGCCCCGGACATCACCACGCGCCCGGGCTGGCGAGACGATCTGCTGGGCGTGACGCGTCACCTGCTGCAGAATCAGTGGCCGCTGCGCGTGCACGCGACCTACGACGCTTCGATCAACCGGATCCTGGACGTGTTCGAGGAGGCGCACGCGCTGGAGGTGGCCGCGGGACGGCGCGGCTTCGGTGCGGTGCGCTGGGCGGTCGATCACGCCGAGACGGCCGCGCTCGGCACGCTCGCGCGGATCGGGACGCTCGGCGGCGGGGTGGCGATGCAGGCGCGGATGGCGTACGCCGGCGAGTACTTCGCCGAGCGGTACGGCGAGGCGATGCTGCGCCGCTCCCCACCGTTGGTGGCGGTGCGTGCGTCCGGATCGCCGCTGGGGTTGGGCTCGGACGGCACGCGGGTGGCGAGCTACAACCCGTGGCTGACGCTGTACTGGGCGACCACGGGCAGGAGCGTCGGCGGCACCGAGCTGCACGGGCCGCTGCAGCGGCTCACGCGCGCTCAGGCGCTGTACCACCACACGGTGGGCTCCGCGTGGTTCAGCCGCGAGGAGGTACTGAAGGGGCGGTTGAAGCCCGGACAGTTCGCCGACGTCGCGCTGCTGAACGCGCCGTACCTGGAGGTGTCCGACGAGGACCTGCGGCATATCGAGAGCGAGCTGACGGTGTTGGCGGGCGAGCCGACCCACGGTGCCGGCGAGTACGCCGATCTCGCCCCCCGGCTCGAGCCGATCGGCCCGGACTGGTCGCCGGTGGCCCGCTTCGGGGGTTATCGACGATCGTGACGG
Organism: uncultured Gammaproteobacteria bacterium; assembly: GCA_963833195.1. Taxonomy (GTDB): domain Bacteria; phylum Pseudomonadota; class Gammaproteobacteria; order Granulosicoccales; family Granulosicoccaceae; genus Granulosicoccus. The sequence goes on from CAWHXF010000027.1 coordinate 721,795, forward strand.
GCGGACCGCTGCCATCGACCGAGGCGGATCCCGAGCGTGCGGGCCGAATGGCCACGGGTGACGGGCCACGGGGCAGTGCTCAGTCCAGAAGCAGCTTGGAGAAACCCAGCTCCCGTGTCCGAACGATCTCGTCCGACGTCACGTCCTGGACGATCCAGCGCTCGGCCAGTCCGCTCTCCCGGAGCCAGTCCGTCAGTGCCGGCTCTATCTCGTCGAGTCGCACCACCGTGAAGTCCGGTCGAAAGCGGACGGGAATCCAGCGATAGGCCCGGGCCCAGGCGTTCCCGGGGCCGCCGATCGCGGTGTGCAGCATTGGAAATCGGTACTCGAAGTAGGCGATGAACAGGAAGTCGCCCCCCACGATCGAGCGTTCGGCGAGATCGTGCGTGTCGATGAACGCGGCGATATCGGTGGCGAGTCTGGCGTAGTCGTCGTCGCCGTGTCGCTTGATGTCGAGGTAGACGATGAAGTCGTCGGCGAACGTCTCGGCGAAGGCGTCGAGCGAAAGGATGCGCTCGCTCGTCGCGCGCCCATCGAGACGCAGCGGGTGGCGCTGCAGCTCGGCCAGGGTCTGGCGACCGAGCTCGACGTCCACGCCCAGCAGCCTCGTCGAGCGGCGATCGTGAAAGAGGTAGTAGCGTCCGTCGGCGCTGCGCTTGACGTCGATCTCGACTGCCTCGAAGCCTGCATCGCGAGCGGCCTCGAGCGCCCCGCGCGAGTTTTCCGGATGCTCGTCGCGAACACCGCGGTGAGCCATCAGCAGCGGCGCGTCGGTGTGGAGCGGACCGTCCAGGCCGAGGGTCTTCGGAGCGAAGCCGCCGCCGAGTATCGCGGCGGTGACGACGAGCGCGACCACGAGCAGCACGAGCGTCGCGGCGCCCGCCGACAGCGCGAGGGCGAGTGTCCGCGCGAGCCCGCCGATGCGCCGACGGATCACTCGGACGGCCCCCGCACGCGTTTCAGCGGTAGAAACGGGTCACCTCGTGCAGCAGCTCGGGTCCGATCCCGAGATCGAGCTCGGCACCGTCGACGGGCCGGTGCGCGAGATCCCGGACCTCGTAGCTTCCGACGGGGTACGTGGTGACGATCGTCTTGTCGGTGACGACGCCGTAGTTGAAGTAGCTGTGCACCAGCAGCCAGTTCGTTCGCGACTCGGCATCGAACAGATCGTCGCCCATGGCGTAGTCCGACGCCGGATTGATGCATCCGAGCACCTCTTTCATCAGCGTGGGGGCGACGTCGAAGTGGGAGGTCCGATGGCGGACGGTGCGTGCCCGCTTGCCGGGCCAGGACATCAGCAGCGGCACCTTCGTCTGGTACGCCGCGAAGTTGCTGCCGTGACCCCAATAGTTCTGTCCCAGGTCGTTGAACTCCTCGCCGTGGTCGGAGGTCAGCACCACAAGGGTATCGTCTAGCTTGCCGTGCTCGGCCAGGCGGTCGAGCATGTCGGCGACGCTCTCGTCGAGAAAGTGCAGGGCGTTGCGGTACCGGTTGACGTAGGGTTCGGGGTCGAAGTCGGGGTTCAGCTTCACGTGGTCGACGCTCTGCCACTGCGGCCGGAACTTGTCGTAGCCCGTCGGCACGTCGTAGCCGTGCGCGGAATCCAGGAACAGGAAACCGAACCAGGGCGTATCCGGCGCCCCGGTGAGAGCGAAGCGCTCCAGCGCGGCGATCGAGTCGCGATCGCGCTCGGCGGGACGCTGTCCCTCGCCGCGCAGCCGCAGCGCCGGGACCGAGGCGAACACCGTGCGGTCGAACGCCGGGCTTTGCAGCGTGGCGGAGCTGAAGATCCCCATGCGGTAGCCCGCGGCCTGGTGCTGGCGGATCCACTCGGCGCCCCGGCCTGCGGCGGCGAAGGCGTCCCAGTAGGCCGCGGACAACCCGTAGAACAGCGAGAATATGCCGCTCTTGGTCACGTTGCCGCCACTGTGGTGATCGGTGAACAGCAGCGCGTCGTCGCGCTCGGCGCGGGCGTGCAGCCTCGGCATGATCTCGTCGGTGAACGCGTCCGCGCGCAGGGCGTCGATCACGACGACCAGCACGTTCAGCGGCGCCTCCGGCGCCCGGCATTCGAGCGTCGCCGCGGGGTAGCGCAGGCCAGCATCGATCCGCTGGTCCGGCTCGACGAGGCGTGCCTCGCGCACCGCCGAGGGATCGATCCAGCCGAGATCCACGAACGCCCGCTTGGCGGTCAGCGGGTGGTAGAGCGGAAAGTGGCGGGTGATGCTCGTGATGCCGGCATCGTAGTGCGCCTCGTACCAGGCGTGCATGAGGTGGGAACCGAGCGCGATGGTCGCCCAGGCCGAGAAGAGGTACTTGCCGACGCCGAGAAGCCGCCGTTCGGCCACCGTCCGTAGCGCCAGGCCCGTGGCGATCAGTACCGCAGTCACTGCGATCCCCACCACGCCGGCCGCGACTGCCATCGACGGGGCGGAGAACGCGAACATGTCGCCGGCGCCGGGTCCGGTCAGCAGCTCCCACACGAAGCCGCTCAGGTGGAAGCGGTACCGGTCGTAGACGATCGTGTCGAGACCGAGCAGCGCCAGCGCCGACGCGATGGCCAGCGCACCGAGCGGCGGGACGACCGCGCGCGAGGGCAGCAGCAGGGCCAAGGGGAGCAAGGCCGCGCCGATCAGCAGTGGCAGCGAGGCGAAATGCGCGACGAAGGCCCCGGACAGGTAGAGCGCAGCGCTCCCGCCGGATGCATCGACGTGCGGCAAGTAGCGCGTGCCGACGAGCAGGAAGGGCGGCACCGAAAACGCCGTCATCCAGCCGACGAAGCGGAGCCAGTCCCGTCGGCCGAACGCACTCGCGCGACGTCGGGATCGGGTCGAGGTGGACGGCGGCATGGTGCGTTCGCGTTCCGGGCGGCAGGTCCGAACAGCTGATCGCACGCGGCGACCGCGGGTCTTGCACGTATCCGCTGTGTTTCGACATCGAGAGAGCGCTCGGGACCGGCGGTTCGATGTCGCTCGTGCTGAATCGACGTCTGAGGAAGTGTTTCGTGTGCGGGCGGATGCTGTGCTGCGACTCGTCGCCGAAGCAGCACATTAGCAAGCATGCGGTCGCCGAGTCGCACCCGATCGTCACGTCGATGCAGCCCGGCGAGTCCTGGCGCTGGTGCAAAGTGGACGAGACCATCGTCTGACCGACGCCCCGGGCGCGTCGGTGCCGTCCGCGGCGACCAGGAACGGCAACATCGTGATGTTCCTGCTCGTCGCGTTCGTGTTCGGCTTCGACATGGCCTCGACGATCCAACTCGGTCAGGCGCACGCTCGCGAGGGCGTAGACGAGGCGTGGCGCGTAGCGGGCACCGCGATCGGCGCGTTCGTATCGGTCGCCGTCGGCGGCTGGTTGGTGGCGCCCTGGCTGCTCGACGCGCTCGGCACCACGGGCCCCGTCGTGCCGCGCGCGCTCGTCTACCTGCGCACCGTGTTCGTCTCGATGCCGGCGATGCTGATGTTCACGCTTCAAAGTTAGCGGGCGGGAAGGCCAGTCGTCGTCAAGGCGGTCACGGTGACCTCGCCAACACGACGATCGGTGTCGATGCTCGCGCGACGAGCGTGATTGCATCCTGCAAACGCGCGATCGAGTGCTGATATCGAGCGGTCCGCGCGCCGAGCAGCCTGAGCTTGGGAGGTACGCATTGCATGATGGCGACGAATGCGCTCCACACCCACGCGCTCGCTCCGCCGGTGCCGCGCCCGAACACGGGAATCCTGACCGTCGTGGTACGTGAAGACTCCTCACGCGCGGGTCGGGCGCGTGCTCCGCATCGCGCTCGGAGAGCCGTCGCTGCCATTGCGCGAACGTCTGCTGATGGGTCAGCAAAAGCGTTCCAGCTCGGGGCGGGCCTGCGCGCCCTGCGGGATCGTGGCGCAGCAGACGTCTCGCTCGGGGCGGACGCGTGCGCGCCGGCGCCGCCGTCGTCCTCCGACGCACGCGCGGGTCTCTCGCCCGGTACCATGCGACGGGAAGACCGTGCGCCGAAACCGCCGACCGAGGCTACCGTGTACCTGCTAGGACACGATTGTGCAAGCGCGTCCCCGACGGCCGAGGCAGACTCGATCGCACGTCGCACTGTCGCGCCCGCACTCTCGTCGCCCCGCTCGTCCGTCGCAGCGCTGTGCGCGCACGCTGCACCGGACTTGACGTCGAGTCCGACGAGCTTCTCGATCCGTTCGGTCTTCGGCCTGCGAACGGTTCGTCGGACGACCCCGTGATGGACCTGCCGAATCCCCGGGGACGACCGTCGCTCCGACGCGACGCCCGGTAGCGCGCTCAAGGACCGGGGGCGGGTAGAGCGACGCGAAGCGTTCAAACCGTATCCTCTCGCCGCTCACCGGCATGATCTTGGGTTGCCTGGGCGCGTCGTTGATCGACCACGATCGGTACCTGCGGCACCTTGGCATCGGCTTCGCGACGACGAACATGTACCGAGCGGGTGTCCAGTCACCCAGTCACTCGCGCGGCGCGTCCGCGCGGCGGCGCCGATCGCCCTTCCCGCGATGGGAGGAGCGATCGACGTACGATCCGAGTAGCGTCCGGGCTTACCTACTGGACCGTGATCCGCACGTCCACGAGGTCCTGGTTTAGTCCCTCGATTGCGGCGACCGCATCGCGCGTGTCCTGACGGTGGTCGGTACTGTCGGCGAAGCCGGTGACCACGTACCGGCCGTCGATGATGTTCACCGACACTTGGCGGTTCGCGGTGCCTGGCACGAGCGCGACCGTCTGCTCGATCTTTTCCCGTATCTCCTCGGTGGCTGGACCGTCCTGGGAGAGTACGGGCGCGGCGGTGCCGAGGCACGCGATCAGCAGGGCCGTGCGGATGGGTCGGTTCATGGTTCTGTGCTCGTTCGAATGGGTGGGTGCAGGAACGATCGAGGAATCGGTCGAGGCTCGTCGCCCCCGCCGCGTAGACTGATCCATGCGGAGCAGGGCGTCTTGCACAGGACTGTCGCCGTCCTGCACGAACCGCTCACGGCGCATCCTGCGCAACGCGCCGCGACCGGTACTCCTGGGAACGGCAGCAAGGCTGTGACGGCGGTGCGAACGGCGCTCGTGAACGAGCTCAGGAACGCGCCGGACCGAGCGAAGCGCGACAGACCGGTGAAAGCGGCCGGATGAGGGGAAGACGCCGCACGCCACGCACCGGCACCCAGTAGACGATGCCGGTCTGCGGTCGTCTCGGTCACCGACAACGCACTCGACGGCGTGCGGATCGACAGATCCGTGACAGACCCGGCCGGAGCGGTCGGCAAGGCTGGTACCCATGAACACTTCGGGACTCTTCGGGCTGGCGTTGTCGCTGTCCCTGGCAGGCGGGTGCACCGTGCCGGATCGGTCGTGGTCCTCGCCTTCGGGGCGCGAGCCGACGAGAACGCCGCTCGATGGTACGCCCGGAGTGCTGCCCGGCGAGGCACGCCTTCTCGGCGTGCGGGACGGCGAGAGCGCACGTACCGTTCCGCCGGCCGATGCGGAGCGCGTCCCGGGCGCCGTGCCCGTCGATACCGAGCGAGCTCGGACCGACATCGCGCATCGGGTGGAACGAGGCGACACGCTAGGCTCCATCGCGCGCCGCTACTACGACGACGAGGCACGGTGGCGCGAGATCGCGAGGCGCAACGGCATAGCCGCGCCCGGTGAGCTGGCCGTCGGGCAGACCCTTTCGATCCGTGACGCCACCGGCGACGCTTCGGAGGGCGCCGCGGGCATCGTTGATGGAAACGCCGACGACGCCCGTTCCCGCACGGGCCTGCTGGAAATACTCGGACTCGCGCGCGAGAACGACGCGACGTACCGCATCGCCCGACGCGAGTTCGAGGTCGCGCGCATCGACGTGCCGATCGCGCGCAGCGCCCTGCTGCCTCAGCTCGACCTGCAGGCCACGATCGCCCGCTTCGGCGATCTCGGCGATGGCGACGACGACGGCGAGGGCGTCCCGGTCGTCACCGGGGGTGGCGGTCAGACCGATGCGGAGCTCCTGCCCGGCGTGGACGGCGACTACACGCAATCGCAGTACACGGCGACGCTCTCACAAGCCCTCTTCGACCGCGAGGCGAGCCTCGCGCTGCGCGGTGCCCGACTCGATGCCGACATCGCCTCCACCGCGCTCCTGGCCGCGCACGAGAACCTGGTGCTGCGCATCGCCGTCACCTACTTCGGCGTGCTGGACGCCGCGCAGCAGCTCGAGTTCCGCCGCTCCGACCTCGACGCCATCTCGCGTCAACTCGCCGAGTCCGAGCAGCGTTACGAGGTCGGCTCGCTGCCGTTGACCGACGTCGTCGAGGCGCGGGCGCAACGCGATCTCGCCGAGTCCGAGCTCGTCGTCGCGCAGAACGATCTCGCGGACGCGGCCGCGCTGCTGACCGAGTACACGGGCATCGCCATCGACGGGGCCGATCTTGCATTGCTGGGCGATGCCTTCGCACTCGACCCGCCCGATCCGGACGGGCTCGAGGCGTGGGTCGCTCTCGCCGAAGGCGCGAACGCGGGCCTGCTGGTCGCGCGCGGGAACGTCGCGTCCGCCGGGCTCGACGTCGGCATCGCCCGCGCGCGCCGCCTGCCGACGCTCGCTCTGGGTGCGGACGCCGCGGTCATCGATACGGACAGCGACACCTCCCCCGACTCCGAGGTCGGCAGCGTGTCGCTGACCGGCACGCTGCCGCTGCTCTCGGGCGGGCTCGTGAGCGCGCAGATCTCGCAGAACCGCGCACGTGCGGCACTCGAGACCGAAAGGCTGCTCGACACGCGTCGCCTCGTCGTGCGCGAAACCAGCAACGCCTACCGAGCCGTGCTCGCCGACATTCGCCGAGTGCGGGCGCTCGAACAGGCGCTCGCCTCCACGCGCGAGGCGGCGCGGGCCACGCAGGCCGGGTTCGAGGCCGGCACGCGCACCGCGGTCGAGGTGCTCGAGTCCACGCGCGACACCTTCCGCGCCCGCGCCGACTACGCGTCGGCCCGCTACGACTACATCGTCGATTCGCTCGAACTGCAGCGGGTGGCCGGTGCGCTCGACGACGCCGACATCGCCCTGGTCGACCGATGGTTGTCGGTTCGATGAATGCCCGTCCCTGGAACAGCCTGCCCATGATCAAGCGTCTCCTTCTCGTCGGTGTTCCCGTGGCCCTCGTCGTCGCCGGGCTCGTCGGTTTCAACCTGTACCGCAGCGATGCCCAGGCGGAGGCGTTCGCCGCGCGCACGCCGCCGGCGCTCACCGTATCCGTCGGCGATGCCCGCACCGTCACCTGGCGGCCGACCGTCGACGCGATCGGAACCCTCGACGCGGTCAACGGAGTCGATCTGACCGTGGAGACCGCGGGCATCGTCGCCGAGATCCTGTTCGAGCCCAACCGCCGGGTAGAGAAGGGCGACATGCTGCTGCGACTCGACGAAGCCGTGGAGCTCGCCGAGCTTGAAGCCTCGCGCACCGCCGCCGATCTCGACGAGACCGTGCTGTCGCGCGCGCGCGAGCTGGGCCGCCGGGGCGTCAACACGCAGTCCGACCTGGACTCGGCGGAGGCGAGCGCGGCGGGCTCCCGGGCCGATGTCGACCGGCGCCAGGCGTTGCTAGAGCAGCGCCAGCTGCGCGCCCCGTTCTCGGGGACGATCGGCCTGCAGCGGGTGGACACGGGGGAGTACCTCGCACCCGGAACGATCGTCGCCACGCTGCAGGATCTGAGCGTGCTGCGAGCCGATTTCACGGTGCCGGAGCAGGAGCTTGCGCGGCTGCGTATCGGGCAGGAGGTCGAGGCCACGCTCACCGATCAGGATGTCGCGCTGACGGGCACGATCGTCGGCATCGATCCGCGGGTGAACGCCGCGACGCGCCTGGCGTCGGTTCGCGCAGAGATGGACAACGCCCGGACGGACGTCCTGCCGGGCCAGTTCGCGCGCATCCGGGTTCGCCTGCCCGACGAGGACGGCGTCGTCGCGGTCCCGCAGAGCGCGCTCGTCACGAGCCTGTACGGCGATCACGTGTTCGCCGTCGAGTCGCAGCCGACCGAAGAGGCCGACGCGGCGGGGGATGCGTCCGGCGAAGCGATGGAAACGCTCGTGGCGCGGCAGGTGTTCGTCACCGCGGGACGCCGCGACGGTGACCTCGTCGAGATCGTCGACGGGCTCGACGGCGGAGAGCGCGTCGTGGCCGCAGGGCAGAACCGGCTGAGCGGTGGGGCCCGAGTGACGATCGCCGAGCCCGACGCCGGGCGTCGGGGGATTCCGGGTGGCGAGGGCGACTCGAACCGGCAGGCCGCGCGATGAACGTCTCCACGCTCTTCATCCGGCGTCCCGTCGCGACGCTGGTCCTCGCGGCGCTGATCCTGCTGGTGGGCGCTCAGGGTCTCTTCAACCTCTCGGTGCGCCAGTACCCCGAGGTCGACGAGACCGCGATCACCATCACCACGACCTACCCCGGCGCCAGCGCGAGCCTCATCCAGGGGTTCATCTCCGCGCCGATCGCGGAGGCCGTCGCCACGACCGAGGACATCGACTACGTCAGCTCCGAGAGTCGGCCGTCGACGAGCGTCGTGACGGTCAAGATGCAGCTCGGCGCGGATCCCGACGTCGCGCTGACGGAAGTGCTGGCCAAGGCGCAGGAGGTCACCGGGGACCTGCCGGAGCGATCGAACGATCCGATCATCGTCAAGGGCACGGGCCAGACCAACGCGATGATGTACCTCGCGGTGCAGCACGACGACATGAGCCCGGAGCAGCTGACCGAATACATCGACCGGGTCATCCAGCCGCGCATGTCCACGCTCGACGGCGTGGCGGAGGTGCAGATCCTCGGGGCTTCCGAGTACGCGATGCGGGTGTGGATCGATCCGACGCTGCTGGCCGCGCGCGGGCTGACCGCGACCGACGTGCGCGACGCCATCGGGCGGGCCAACCTGCTGGCGGCTCCGGGCGACACCGAGAACGAGCTGGTCTCCTACGCGATCGATGTCTCCTCGACGCTGCAGACCGCCGAAGGCTTCGGCGCGATCGCGATCGCGGCCGACGGGGACGAGGTGGTGCGCCTGACGGATGTGGCGCGCACCGAGCTCGCCGCGGCGAGCGACGACACGATCGTCGACTTCAACGGCGAACGCGGCACCTTCATCGGCATCACGCGCACGCCCAGCGCCAACCCGCTCGACACCGCGGCGGCCGTGCTCGAGTTCCTGCCCGAGCTGCGGAGCAGCCTGCCGGACGGCATGGAGGTCACGCTGATGTACGACGCCACGGAGGCGATCAGCGCCTCGATCGACGAGGTGTACAAGACGATCGCCGAGGCGGTCGCGATCGTGACGATCGTCATCTGGTTGTTCCTCGGCTCGTTCCGCTCGGTGCTGATGCCGCTCGTGACGATTCCGCTGTCGCTCGTCGGCGTGTGCGCGATGCTCTGGGCGTTCGGCTTCTCGATCAACCTGCTGACGCTGCTGGCGATGGTGCTGGCGATCGGGCTCGTCGTGGACGACGCGATCGTCGTGGTGGAGAACGTGCAGCGGCACGTCGACGACGGCATGACGCCCACGCAGGCGTCGTTCAAGGGCATGCGCGAGATTTCCGGCGCCGTGGTCGGGATGACGCTCACTCTCGTCGCGGTGTTCGCACCGCTCGCGTTCACGGGTGGGCTGACCGGTTCGCTGTTCCGCGAGTTCGCTCTCACGCTTGCGGGCGCGGTGCTGATATCGGGCGTCATCGCGCTGACCGTCACGCCCGCGATGTGCGCGCGCGTGCTGAAGAAGAAGGGCGACGGACGTCTGCAGCGCTTCGTCGACGAACGCCTCGGAGCGCTCGAGCGACGCTACCGCACCACCCTCGAGGCGACGCTGCCGCATCGGGCGCTCACCGCGGGCGCGGTGGCGGTGCTGGCCGGCCTGACCGGCTACCTCTTCGTGAACACCGCCGGAGAGCTGGCACCCGAGGAGGACGTGGGGGCGCTGTTCTCCCAGATCCAGGCGCCGTCCTACGCGACGACCGACTACACCAAGCGCTACGTGGACCGGATGCGCGAGGCGACCGTCGACATCGACGGGGGCGATCTGAACTTCTCGATCACCGGCACGGGCGGCGAGACCGACTCGGGCCTGATGATCTGGGTGCTGAAGAGCTGGGACGAGCGCGAGGTCGCCCAGTCCGCGGTGCAGGGCCAGATCCAGCAGCGGATCGCCCCCATCGACGGGGTGGAAGCCTTCGTGTTCGCCCCGCCCACGCTGCCCGGTGCCGGCGGCGGGCTGCCCGTGTCGCTGGTGCTGCAGTCGGCCGGGCCGTCCGACGAGGTCGCGCGCGTGGCCGAGGAGGTGGTGGCGAAGGCGCAGGCCTCGGGGCAGTTCATCACCGTGCAGAACTCGCTGAGCTACGACGCCCGGCAGGTGACGGTCACGATCGATCGGGACCGGGCGGCGGCGCTGAACCTGTCGGTGGCGGACGTCAGCGACACGTTGAGCCTGCTGGTGGGTGAGGGCACCATCGGTGAATTCGATCGCGACGAGAACAGCTACGACATCATCATGCAGGTGCCCGCGGAGTACCGCGCGAACCCCGAGGATCTCGCGGACTACTTCGTGCGCAGCGTGACCGGGGACATGGTGCCGCTGTCGGCAGTGATCGAGCTGTCGAGCGGCGTCACCACCACCGCGATCGAACAGTTCAACCAGCTCAACGCGGCGACCCTCACGGCCCTGCCGGTGCCGGGCGTGACGTCCGGGGCGGGGCTCGACGCCCTCGAGGCGATCGCGCGCGAGACGATGCCGGCAGGCTTCCTGATCGACTACAAGGACCAGTCGCGCCTGGAGCAGCAGGAGGGCAGCTCGCTGCTGATCGCGTTCGGCCTCGCGATCGTCGTGATCTACCTGGTGCTGGCCGCGCAGTTCGAGAGCCTGCGGGATCCGCTGATCATCCTGATGGCGGTACCGCTGTCGATCTTCGGGGCGATCGTGCCGCTGAACCTCGGGCTCGACACGCTGAACATCTACACCCAGGTGGGGCTCGTGGCGCTGGTCGGACTCATCACCAAGCACGGCATCCTGATCGTGGAGTTCGCGAACCAGCACCGGACCGAGACGGGCGTCGGCCGCGACGAGGGCGTCGCGCACGCGGCCGCCGTGCGGCTGCGCCCGATCCTGATGACGACGGCATCGATGGTGGTGGCGATGGTGCCGCTGCTGATCGCGACGGGGTCGGGCGCGGCGGCGCGCTTCTCGATGGGTCTCGTGATATTCGCCGGAATGCTGGTCGGTACGCTCTTCACGCTGTTCGTGGTGCCCGCGTTCTACTCGCTGGTCTCGGCCCGCGAGCTCGCCGCCGAGGCGGAAGGGCCGGAACCGGCGCAAGGCAAGGGAACCAACGACGATCCGCGCGAGCCCGGATCGTCCGGTGCGGGCTCCGATCGTCCCGTGCTCCCCGCCCCGGCGTGAACGACGCGCTGCCGCCGACCGAGCCCGATGTCGAGCGAGAGCCCTCGATCGGTACGTCCGACGCCTCGGTGCGTCTGCTGCAGTACGGCGACTACACGTGCCCGGGGTGTCGGCGCGCTCGCGACATCATCCGCCGCACCCGCGATCGGCTCGGCGAGGGGTGGTATTCGTCTACCGTCAGTTGCCTTCCGCGCGGCGCGAACCGGACGCCTCGGTCGCGGCGCGCGCGGCGCTCGCCGCCGCACGCCAGGACCGGTTCCAGGAGATGCAAGTCGCGCTGTTCGACGCGCCACCGCACTACGACGAGGAAGGGGTCGTCGCGCTCGCGCGCGGGCTCGGGCTGGACGTGACCCGGTTTCGGCAGGACCTGTCCTCGGACGCCGTGACGGCGACCCTCGCCGAGCACCGCTCGGCCGCCGACGCGGCGGGCGTCGTCGTGACGCCGAGCGTCTACATCGACGGCAGGCTCTACGATGGCGCCTGGGACGAAGAGTCGTTCATCGAGGCGGTGCAGCGTCCGCTGGGTCTGCGCGTCAAGCTCGCGAGCCGGGACTTCTTCGAGTGGGCGGCGTCGGCCGGGCTGATCCTCATCGTCGCGACGGCGCTGGCGCTCGTCGGCGCGCTCGGCGGCATGTCGGTGGAAACGCGCGCTTCTAACGTAGAGGCAGCGCGTCGGGCGGAGTAGGGTGACGCGTCGAGCGGCTGGGAAGGGAACTTGTCGCCGCGAGCAGCCGTCGCACGGGCACCCTTGGTGAAGCTCTTCGGGAGCACGAGCGTGTCCTTCATCGCGTAGCCCCGCAGGTGCTCGGGACCGACCTGACAGACCTCGCGTAGCCTGAGCAGGGCGAGCTCCTGGGCACGTAGGCCGAGCTTGAACGAGACCTGGACGATGGCCGCGTTCTTCGCCGGGTACCGGTGGGTCTCGATCGCGGTGAGAACGGCCCCAAGCTCGTCGTTGGTCAGGACCTTGGCCTTGCCGTTCTTGGGCATGACGGTGCGGGGCGGGTGGGCCGGAGCAGCCCCGGAGTGTAGTCGCCGGTCCGATGTTCGGCGTCAGCCGGCCGGTGTGAGGCGGCACAGTGCCTTGCATGAGAAATCCGTACGAATACAGTTGCTACGGATCGTGATCGTATGGTGTCGACTGCGCGTGGCGCAACGGTATGTGTTGTTCATCCGTGCTTCGACATACCACATTCGAAAGAATAAACTCGGGTCGAAGCCGAACGCTCAAGACTCCCGCGCGTCCTCGATGTCGAAGCGGAAGCGGATGGTGACCGGGTAGCCGACGTACTGGTCGGTCTTCTGGCTCTTCATGCCGAGATCGAAGTCCTGCCGATCGACCGTGAACTCGCCGCGCGCGACGCGTACCCCGTCCTCCTCGGCCAGCACCATTGGAAAGCTCACATCCACGGCGACACCCTTGATGGTGAGCGTGCCGTCGACCTCGAGCGTCGCATCGTCCGCCCGGCGCACGGCGCTCGACGCGAACGTGGCCTCGGGATGGGTCTCGGAGTCGAACCACTCCGCGCCGGGCAGGGATCCGGCCATCTGCGCGTTCGGGCTCGTGACGCCGGCGGTCTCCACGCGCGCGACGATCGAGCTGTTGGCGGGCGTCGTCTCGTCGAGCGTGGCGGTGACCTCGCTGACCGGGAAGGTGCCCGGGGTCTCGTCGCCGGTCACGAGCGCGACGAAGCCGACCTCGCTCATCCCGGCGGCGAGCAGGGCCGCCTCGTCGGCCTGCCCGGCGTACAGGTACAGCGCCGTGCCGGAGGCGGCCACCGCGACGCCGAACGCGGCGAGCTTGGCGTTCCACGAGCGCGACCAGTCCGGCAGCATGCGCACCAGCACGGCGTCCTTGTCGACGAAGTGGTGCTTGAGCGCCGCGCCCGCGTGGACGAGCAGGATCAGGATCAGCACGTTGCCGGCGATCTCGTGCCACGCGTGCAGCGCATCCTCGGTCGCGGGGCCCTCGGGCAGGAGCCCGGGGTTCGGCAGGTGCGGCCAGGGGATGACGTCGAAGAGATAGGTGTCGACGTTGAACGAGGACCAGGACACCAGCAGCCAGCCGGTCAACGGCAGCGCCAGCATCAGCGCGTAGAACGCGACGTGGGCGAGGCTCGCGGCGCGTCGCTGCCACGCAGGGACCGTGTCCGGCTCCGGCGGCGGGCGGTGCCCGAAGCGCCACAGCAGCCTGAGCGTCGCGAACAGCAGCACCAGGATGCCGAAGGTCTTGTGCCACTGGGTGAGCACGAAGCGCGAGGCGTCCGCCTCGGGCAGGCCGGTCATGTACTTGCCCACGACCAGCTGGCCGACGATCAGGATCGCGATCAGCCAGTGGAAGCCGACCGCGACGTCGTCGTAGCGGACTCTGGACCGCACGCCCGCTTCCGTATCGGCGGGCGCTGGTCCGACCGAGGGACCGACGGACGTCACCGGTTCGTCTCGGGACGTCCGCGCTTGCGTCCTCACTCTTTGGCGAGGTCCATGGCGATCGTGTCCAGAGCAGCCTGCGCGCACCGCCCGTCGTTGGCGCCGTTGCTGCCCGAGACGCCGATGCCGCCAATCTGCACTCCGTCGGAGGTCCGGATCGGCAGCCCGCCCTCGAACACGACGATACCGGGTACGCGCTCGATGCCGTGATCGGGATCGCTGTCGACGAGCGTGATCCTGCGCAGCTCCAGCGTCGAGAAGGGGGTTCGGGACGAGGTCTCGGCTTTGAGCATCGCGAAGTCCGACGCCTTCGAGAAGGTGTCGTCCATCCTCGAGAAGTGCATCGTCCGGCCGGACGCGTCCAGCACGGCGACCGCCATCCGCCACCCTTCGGAGCGCGCCAGCTCGTGGCAGGCCTCGGCCGCCTTCGCCGCGGTCTCGAGGGCGAGGTACGGCCTCGTTTCCAGGGCCTGGGTGGTTCCCGCGCCGGCGAGGATGAGGGCGGTCAGGGCGTATCGTGCGAAGGATCGGGTCATGGTGACTTGCTCGGATCGGTGGGTGTCGTGCGACGGCTGGAACCGGCTACGCCGTCGGGGTGGCCGCGTAGCGCTGTACGATGCCGGTGATGTTGTCGTCGCCGTAGCCTTCGGCCACGGCGGCCGCGTAGATCCCGGCGACGGATTCGACCAGCGGGACGGCAGCGCCCGTTTCGTCTGCCGATCGCATCGCCAGGTCCATGTCCTTGGCGACGAGTTCGATCGGGAAGGCCGGCGCCCAGCGCCCGTCCAACATCGCCTCCGCCGATCCCTTGGCCGCGGGCGAGCAGACGGGGGTGGCGCCGACGATGTCGATGGTCCGACGCGGGTCCACGCCGTGGGCGGCCAGGAAACCGATCAGCTCGCCCATCGCCGCCAGCTGAGCCGCGAACAGCGCGTTGACGACAAGCTTGACGGCCGCGCCGGCACCGCCCTCGCCGCAGTGGCAGACCTTCGCGCCCATGAGATCGAGCACCGGGCGAACATCGGCCAGCACAGTCTCGTCACCGCCGACGAGAAAGACGAGCTGGCCAGCCTCGGCCTGCGGTCGCGAGCCGATGACCGGTGCGTCGACGAACGCCAGCTTCCTCGAGCTCGCCACCGCGTGCAGGCGACGAGCGAGCTGGACGCTCAGGGTGGAGCACTCGACGCCGATCGCCGTCGGGCCCATCGCGGCGAGCGCACCGCCCTCGCCGAGCCACACCTCGGTGGCCGCGTCGTCGTCGCGCAGCATCGATAGCACGATCTCGGCGTCGTCGACCGCCTCGCGCGGCGTCGAGGCGCGCCGCGCGCCTCGTTCGACCAGCTCGTTCGCTCGATCCGGCGAGCGGTTCCACACGGTCAGCTCGTGACCGCCGTGCAGCATCCGGTTCGCCATGCGCGATCCCATCGCGCCCAGGCCCAGCAGGGTGATCTTCGACATGAGTTCGTCAGCTCCGTATCAGAGAGTGTTGTAGAGGGGGAGTACGGGTCGATCGATATGCCGCCGCGCGCACGCGCAGGGCGTCGTGCGGTCACGACAGGCAGGCGTGAAGGACATGCGCCTCCGGGGTGGGGCCGATCCCGAGCGCCGCCTCGGCCCGGCGAAGCGCGTGCAGGTAGTCGAGGTTCGTGCCGGCGGTGCCCCGGGCCGAGCCGATCACCCGGGCGCGCTCCGCCACCGTTTGCAGCGGCCCGGCACGGACGGACGTCGCGACGAAGCCGAGCGCCACGTGCGGCGTTCGGGTGCCAAGCTCCTTGACGTCTATCGCCGCGGGCTCGTACCCGACCACCGACTCGCGAGCGAAGAGCTCGACGAGATCGGCGGCGGCGTCCCGGTGAAGCGACAGCAGTTGCCCGTGTGCGCGCCGCGTCGCCGGGGCGCCCGGGTCCGGAACGAGGCCCAACGTGAGCCCCGGCCGTGCCGGCGTGCCCCGGTGATGGGGATCGGACACGCAGAAGGATTTGACCATCCCGGTCGCCCGTGCCGTGCCGACGGGCACCAGTCCCGCCGGGCGGCGCCACAGCAGCGAGCCGATGGCGAACACGAGCAGCTGGCCTTCCGTCCGGCCGACCCGTTCGAGCGCGCGGTGGAACCGGCGGAACCGGTCCTCGAGCGCACCGATCGGGATCGGCACCCGGACACAGGCGTTGCCGTGCGTCCGGGCCCGGTGGGGACCGCACTCTGTAACGGCCGGGCCGTACGGGAGCGAGATGGAGGACATCGTCCGAAGGGCCGCCGCTCAGGCCGCGCGCGAGTGGCCGAAGTGCGCATCGACCGCGTCCAGCGCCTTCGAGCGCTCCCGGGCGATCGTGGCCTCGTCGGCCGTGGTCGCCTCGACCGCGAACGTCGTGACGTCGCTCAGCCCGACGAAGTTCAGGATCATGCCGAGATAGGGCTTCAGGTAGTCGTAGCTCGACAGCGCCGCCCCGTCGCCGTAGCCCGCCGCGCCGTAGGAGTGCGCGACATAGACCGGCACGCTCTCGACGAGACCGCCGAACTGACCGTCCTCGTAGGAGAACGTGTGCCCGATGCGCACGACCTGATCGATCCACGCCTTCAGGGCGCTCGGCACCGAGAAGTTGTAGATCGGCGCCGAGATCACGATCGCGCTCGCGCCCTTGAGCTCGGCGATCAGCTCGTCGGACAGTGCGGTGGCGCCGCGCAGCGCATCTTCCATCGCCTCGGGCGGGGTGTAGTACCCGGCGATCGTCTCGTTCGCGATGTGGGGCACCGGGTTGATGGCCAGATCGCGCACGACGGTCTGGGCGTCGGGATGGCGCTCGCGCAGCCGCTCGATCAGGCGATCGGCGAGCTCGCGGCTGTAGGAGCCCTCGGGGCCGTTGCCGAGCGCGCTCGCCGACGGGCGGGAGGAGGAGTCGATGCGAAGCAGGTAGCCGGTGGTCGAGCTGGTCATCGGTGGCGTCGTCCGAGGGTGGATGGGGACGCTCAAGGTAGCGACGGCCGCAGGGGCGCCGACACGGGGCCGTTCGTCCTTCAGACGTGCACGGAACGCACGAGCCCGGACGTGTCGTGCGGCGAACGACCGCGCCATACTCCGGCGCATGGATCTCGATGCCCTTCGAACGCTCGTCGCCGTCGTGCGCGCGGGCTCCTTCGCCGCGGTCGCGCGGGACCGTGGCGTCGATCCGTCCTCGGTGTCGCGCCAGATCGCGGCCCTGGAGACCGAGCTCGGCCTGCGGCTCTTCGACCGCACGACCCGGCGTCTGGTGGCCACCGAGGCCGGCAGGCTGTACGTCGAGCGGATCGACTCGCCGCTCGAGGAGCTCGAGCGGGCAGGGGACGAGGCGCGCGACGCGGTGTCCGAGCCCGCGGGACTCCTGCGCGTGACCGCCTCGGTTGCGTTCGGCGAGCGCTGGCTGATGCCTCGGATCGTCCGCTTCCGCAAGCGTTGGCCGCGTATCGCGCTCGAGCTGCGGCTCAGCGACGCCGTGGTCGACCTGTCCGCCGAAGGCATCGACGTCGGAATCCGGCTCGGCGCCGGCGTCACGGGTGCTCTCGTGGCCACGAAGCTAATGGACACGAGCTACCGCGTCGTGGCCTCGCCCGAGCACGCGCGCCGAGCCGGGCACCCGGCGTCCCCCGAAGCGCTCGCCGACCGAGATTGCCTGGTGTTCGCCCTGCCGGGCTACCGCTCGCGGTGG
Organism: uncultured Gammaproteobacteria bacterium; assembly: GCA_963833195.1. GTDB lineage: Bacteria > Pseudomonadota > Gammaproteobacteria > Granulosicoccales > Granulosicoccaceae > Granulosicoccus. Next base: position 739,310 of record CAWHXF010000027.1, read on the forward strand.
CGGTTTCGCGGGCCGGACGAGAATGTGCACGAGATCGAGCCCCGGGCGGCGCTCACCGTCTCGAACGCGCTGGGGCTCAGGCGCGGTGCGCTCGACGGGCTCGGGATCGCGCTGCTCGCCGACTGGACGATCGCGGACGATCTGGAGGCCGGGCGGCTGATCGACCTGTTTCCCGACCACGAGGTGAGCGCCGCGGACTTCGATACCGGTGCCTGGATCGTGTACCCGGACCGGGCCTATGTGCCGGCGAAGCTGCGCGCGTTCATCGATTGTCTCAAGGAGCGGTGAGAACGGTCGGAGCCGATGTTCGGCCGTGCCGGCATCGTGCGCCCGGACGACGGCGCGGCGTTGAACACCTCGTCGTCGCCATCGGACCGAACCGGAACGCCCGGATCGATGCGTTATTCGCTGGGTCCCTTGAACCCCGCCACGTGGCCCCAGTTGCACGGCACGTTGGTCGGTGCGGCGCCCTCGCAGTCCACGAGATCGAAGCGCAGGTCCAGCTCCACCGACAGGCCCGTCGGACTGCCCAGGAAGGCGATGAAGTCCATACGGTGGTCCAGGCGCAGGAGCTCCCCGGTCGCCTCGAAGCCGATCGCGCGTCGCTCGTCGTAGTTCGGCAGGAAGGAGGGGTAGGCGGCGTCGCGCGTCATCGTGAAGTCGAGCACGATGGGCGCGGTGATGCCCAGCAGCGTCAGGTCGCCGACGAGCTTGCCTGTCGTGGGCGTCAGCATTGTCACCTCGGTGCTCTCGAAGGTGATCTCGCCGTGCTTGTCGACGTCCAGGTAGTCGGCCGCGCGCAGGTGGTTGTCGCGGCCGATGTGGTTGGAGTCGATGCTGGCCGCATCGATCGCGAACGTGATGCGCGAGTCCTCGGGGGACTCGAAGTCGATCAGGAACGTGCCGTCGAACTCGTTGAAGCGGCCGGCGGTGCGCGAGTAGCCCATGTGGTAGACGTCCCAGCCGATGTGGGCGTGACCCTTGTCGAGGGTGTACTCGCGCGGCTCGGCGTGGGCGAGGGGCGCCGCAAGCGTCGCGGCGATCAGCAGGGCGGGTCGTGTGGGGGTCATCGGGGCGTCCTCTCGTGAACGAAGGTGGCGTGGCCCGGCAGGCGTCTGCCGCAGCGTCGACCATCGTCGTGTCGAGGGATCGGGCGCGAAACGCTTCTTGCCGCACGACACGCGTGCGGGACGCGCAGCCGTCCAGGCGCCATGCCGATCGCGGTGCGCCCGACGCGCAGCCGCTCGGAGGCGTCCGCGACGCTGCCTCCGCGCACCACGGCCGAGAACATCAGCAGAGTGTTGAAATCGGGCTGGCGCAGCTCCACGGACCAGATGTCCTCTGGACGGGCGCGGCCAGGCGTCGTGGACTGCCTGCGAGCCACGGCGGGGCGGCTCCCGCGACTTACACGAAATCCGTACTAAAGCAATTTCTACGGGTTTTCTGCTTTGGAACTAGCGGTGGCGTCTGCGGACACTGGCGTCTCGTCCGGATACTCCGGCGGCGTGCGTGCGAAGCGCTGGTGTTGCTCGCCAACCGTACGCAGGTTGTGCGCGTTCTCGCAGTCGATCACAGCGAGCCGCGACCGGACGTTCTTGCCGGAACCGAACTGGTCGACGAGTCAGCCGATGTAGTCCTCCGAGGCACTTGGTGCGTACTCGAGACGGCGAATGGTTCGGGATGGCGCTTGGGCCCGACGGCAGGCGCTCCGTACTGCTGGATGTTGCAGTCGTCTCGGCTAGCTAGCGCTGCGTAACATTGGCGTACTCAGATGGGATGTCTGCGGATTCGCGTCCTCGTGGAGAACCGATGGAGCGCTTGTCGCGACCGTCGTGGCGACTGAACGATCCTTGTCCAGTATCGACATTGCGAACGGGGTTTACAACGTCGCGCCGGCAGGGGGAGCGTTGGCACCACCTCGCGCCTCCGGCGTCGCCGCCCGCTCGTACCAGCAGCGTACTGCGTTTGTGATGCGCTGATCCGCGAAGGGTACGATCTCGATGACTGCAGGAGCGACCAGACCAGATTGCAGCATACGTTCCATACGAAGTGCACCAGAACTCCTGGCCGCAGGAGATGAGTCGGCCTTGTCTCGATCTTCAGTGCGTTGGGTTGCTGCGGTGTCGTGTGGTTTACGAGGAGATCATGCCGGCATTCGTCTGGATCTTCACGCTGCATCGAGCGCAACGTCTCGAAGTTCTCCGCTGATGTCTCGATCTTCACGCCCGGAACGTGTTGAAGTTCACGGGGAACGACAGGAGGTGGGACGGAGACAGTCGCGTCGCCTTCCAGTCGCTATTTAACATAATAAGCATTATGCGCAGTTGACATGCATGTAGGCGCACAGAGTTAATGTCCGCATTCCGCACGCTACAGATGTCCGCTTTCGCGTCGCCACCAGTGCCGCACGATGTCGTGCGCGGCGGATGCCGGACATGGTGCGCAAGCGTACCGGCTGGTCACGTTGAGCAACCAGGAGATCGATCGCGCGGCGGTCGTCACGCAGGTCGTCGAGAAGCGCCTGACGCAAGCGCAGGCCGCCGTGCAACTCGGCATCACCGTTCGCCAGGTTCGTCGGCTCGTCGTTCGGTACCGCGACGATGGCGCCGCCGGGCTCGCGTCACGCAAGCGCGGCGGCGTCGGCAACCGCGCGACGGACGCCACGATACGCACCGAGGTCGTCTCGTTGATCCGCGACCGCTACGCGACTTCGGACCGACGCTGATTGCCGAGAAGCTCGCCGAGCGCCACGGCCACGCCGTATCCCGCGAGACCGTTCGTCGCTGGATGCTCGCCGACGGCCTGTGGTCCGACCGCCGCGCCTCGCGCCAGCGCGCCTACCAGCCTCGGTACCGTCGCGAGTGTTTCGGTGAGCTGATCCAGATCGACGGCTCCGAACACGCCTGGTTCGAGGGCCGCGGCCCGAAGTGCTGCCTGCTGGTCTTCATCGACGACGCCACGAGCCGGCTCGTCGAGCTGCGCTTCTGCGATGCGGAGTCAACGTTCGACTACATGCACTCCGCGAAGCGATATCTCGGCCGATACGGCAAGCCTGTCGCCTTCTACAGCGACAAGCATTCGGTGTTCCGAGTCAACAAGAAGGAAGCGGTCGGTGGCACCGGCCTCACGCAGTTCAGACGTGCGCTACACGACCTGAACGTCGAAATCATCTACGCACATAGCTCGCCAGCCAAGGGACGCGTCGAGCGCATGAACTTGACGCTCCAGGACCGGCTGGTCAAGGAGCTTAGGCTCGCGGACATCAGCACGATTGCGGACGCGAACGAGTTCCTGCCCGCATACATCTAGGTGCTGAACGCGAAGTTTGCGAAGGAGCCCGCCAACGCGACCGACATGCATCGCGCGCTGGCCGACCAGGACGATGTCGAAGAAGCGCTGAGCTGGCAAGAGGAGCGGACGGTATCGAACAGCTTGAGCGTGCAGTACGACCGCGTCCTCTACCTACTCGAGCCCGGCGAACTTACAAGGAACCTGCGCAGGAAGCGCGTGGCGGTCTTCGACTACCCGGACGGGACGATTTCGATCAAGCGCGACGGGATACCGCTGCCCTACTCCGCGTTCGACAAGGTGGGCAACGTCGAGCAGGCCGACATCGTCGACAACAAGCGACTGGGGACGGTGCTTGCGTTTGCGAAGGAGCGCCAAGAGGAGCTCGGAGCACAGCGGAGCGCAAAGGCTCTAGGTCGCCGTGGGCAGTCCCGGATCGGGCAAGAAGGCACGCGACAGAACAACCCGGCAGTTCGCTGAAACCCAGCCGTACAATCGTTCCCGCCAGCGACCGCGGCGTCGCGAGTTCGGAAGATTCAAATGCAACAGCAGATGGCGGTCATCACACTCGGGGTGAAGGACCTGCAACGATCGCGGCGGTTCTATGTGGATGGGTTCGGTTGGAAGCCTGCGATGGACACTCCCGAGGTCGTGTTCTTCCAAATGAACGGCTTCGTGCTCGGACTCTGGGCTGACACTTCGCTGTCCGAGGATGCGGCTCGGCAGCCGTTCGTTCGACCCGGACCGTACGCGTTGGCGCATAACGTTCCGGCGCAAGAAGACGTACAGCCGGCGATGGACCAGCTGCTCGCACACGGTGGCACCGAACTTCGAGCGGCCAGTGCTCCGGAGCACGGAGGTTATCGTGGGTACGTGGCGGACCCCGATGACCACACTTGGGAAATTGCCTGGAACCCAGCGTGGCCCATCGACGACGAGGGGCACGTCAAGTTCGTCGGACCCGAATAGACCGAGCAGCGGGCTGCTCTTCGGCTGACAACAGAAACATCGCGGCGCCCGCTCTTACTCGACTACCTCTCTGACTGCTACAGCCGCAAGGACATCTCTATCGAGGGAACAGCAGGACATCTGTACTCTCGGTTGACACACACACACATGAACATGACACGGACACGGGCAGCGGATCACGCCGACTCGGTGCCGGGTTCGAACAGCGCGTCGATCGCGATGTCCAACCCCGGAGGTTCCAACCGCAGTACACCACCCGGAGCGAGCGTCATCGTCGGCTCGTCGCTTCCTGCCTCACGCCGGTAGTGCACGACCTTGCGTTCGCTCGGCACCACGATCAGGTAGTGGCAGAGCTCCGGAACGCGGAAGTAGCCGAGCAGTGTCGCGTCTGCCGGAGTTCGGCGATACCACCCCCACGACGACGATCGGCGCCGGTGCCACGAGGGACTCGTCCTCGATGCGTTCACCGCAGTTGACGAGTGCGTCGGGTTCGTAGCCGTGCCGCTCGTCGATCCTGACGGTCAGTCCGTCGCCGAATGCCTCGCACGGTGCGCCGGCGCGAGCGACCGCGGCGCGTAGCGCGTCGGTCACTCGGACCTTGGCGCGAACGTGGCCGGCGGTTTCCGCGGCCATTTCGAGGGCGAAGCCGTCGATGAGCTCGTACCGCCCGTCCTGACGCGCCGACCATGCCAGGAACTCGTCGAAATCCATTCGCCCGTGGCGTTGCAGCGCCGCACCCCTCATCGTCTCGCCCTGTCGTGGATGACTAGTCGAAGCCGCGCGGTCCGCACGGCTGTGGTCCCGCGACGAAGTGTGCGCCCGACGCGCCGAGTCTGGCATTCCCGCGATGCGGCCGGGACCCGAAGCGCTGCATCGGTCGGGGGCCCGACGGTGACCTGGCACGATTCTCTCTCTACACGTGTTGACTCCCGGTGGAATACGGACGCTCGGGGCGGCGCGGCGCGATCGGTCGCCATGCCGTCAGCGCGAAGCACTCGGCCTCGCCGTCTGCACCGCGATCCGGCGGCGTGCTAGATGCCAACGGCGTCTACGACGTCTCGAGGAGCTCGAACGGCGCGCGCGAGCGCTGCACGCGCGCGACGATCCACGCGCTCTCCAGCTCGATCAGCAGTCGCTCGGCGAACGCGCCCGCGCTCGCTGCGTCCAGGCCGAGCCGCATCGCGTGGCGTGCCGCCCTCCGTCGCCACCGCACGAACGTGTCCGCCACCGCCGCGCGCAGCGCTTCGGATTCACCGGCCGTGTCGCAGGCGATGCCGGTGACGGGACAGCCGTCGATCCAGCCCGGGGCTTCCAGCAGCGAGGCCGGTCGTCGCGCGAGCGCGCGCCGTCCGGCCGCGGGATCCTCGGCGTCGTCGAACGCCTCGTCGATGCTGCGCGCCACGAAGCGTCCGGCCGTCCCGATGGCCTCGACGCCCAGCTCCTCCTTGCCGCCCGGGAAGTGGTAATGGAACGATCCGCGCGGCGCGGTCGCCGCCTCGACGATCTCTACGACCCCACCGGACCCCTTCGCCGCTCGGACGCGTCCATGGCCGACTGGGGCGTGCGCGACCAGGGGGCCGCGCTCGGCTGGCTGTGCGAGCGCTATCCGGAACTGCCGATCGAGGTGGTCGGACATATCGGTCGTCGGCCCTCGGCTGCATGATGGTGTCACACCTCACGAGCGACCCCTCGACCCATGTCCCGCGTCATGCCCGGCCTGCACCACGTCACCGCGATCTCGGGGTCGCCCCAGGAGAACGTCGACTTCTACACCGCGCTCCTCGGTCAGCGGCTGATCAAGAAGACGGTCAACTTCGATGATCCCGGCACCTACCACCTCTACTACGGCGACCACGGGGGCAACCCGGGCACCGTGCTGACGTTCTTTCCTTTCGTCGATGCCGGGCCCGGCCGCGCGGGCCCGGGCGCGGCCTCCGCCGTCGCCTACGGCGTCGCGCCGGGCGCGCTCGACGACTGGATCGATCGCCTGGCGGACGCGGCCGTCGACTTCGACGGCCCCGAGGAGCGCTTCGGCGAACGGATGATCGCCGTCCGGGACCCGCACGGGCTGCGCGTGGAGCTGATCGAGAACGCCTCGGCCCCCGACCCGATGCACGCCTTCCACTCCGTCACGCTGTGGGTCGATCGGCCCGAGCCCACCGCACGCGTGCTCGTGGACCTGTTCGGCTACGAGAGCGCGAAGTCCGACACCGCGGACATCGATGGCGTGCACGTCGAGCGCCAGCGCTTTCGCTCCCCCGGAGGCGGCCCTGGCTCGATCGTCGACATCGTGCGCCGAGACGAGCGCGTACGCGAGCGACAGGGCGCGGGCAGCATCCACCACGTCGCCTTCCGCGCCGAGAGCGACGAGGTGCAGCTCGAATGGCGCGAGCGCGTCGCCGCGGCCGGTCTCCACGTCACGCCCGTGATCGACCGTCAGTACTTCAACGCGATCTACTTCCGCGAGCCCGGCGGGATCCTCTTCGAGATCGCGACCGATCCGCCCGGCTTCACGATCGACGAGCCGCTCGAGGAGCTCGGCACGCACCTGCTCCTGCCCGAACAACACGAACCGAGGCGGGCCCGCATCGAGCAAATCCTGCCGCCGATCCGGGTACGCGGTGGGGACCCGACTCCGTGAGCGGCAACCGGACGCCGCCCGAGGCGGGTCAGCGGGTCGTCCGCGCCGGCCCTCCCCTCGCCCGCGCCTCGCACGCGGTGCTCCTGGTGCACGGACGCGGCGGCGGTCCCGAGGACATGCTGCGCCTGGCCGAGCACCTCGCGCTCCCGGACGTCGCCTGGCTCTCACCGGAGGCGCCCGGGCGTTCGTGGTGGCCGACGAGCTTTCTCGCGCCGCTCGCCGAGACCGGGCCGTATCTGAACGCGGGGCTCGAGGTGCTCGGCGAACTGCACGCCGAGGTGCACGATGCGGGCGTGGCGGCCGAGCGCACGCTCGTGATGGGGTTCAGCCAAGGCGCGTGCCTAGCGCTGGAGTACGCCGCGCGCCACGAGGGTGTCGGGGGAGGAGCGATCGCGCTGTCGGGCGGACTGCTCGGCACGGGCGATCTTGACGGACCGGCGCGCGAGGAGCTCTACGGCCATGCCGGCAAGCGCTTCGACTACGAGACGTCCCTCGACGGCGTGCCGGTGTTCATCGGTTGCCACGAGCGCGACCCGCACATCCCGCTCGCCCGAGTGCGCGAGAGCGAACGCGTGCTCGCAGCGCTCGGCGCGAGCGTGACGGTCGAGATCTACCCCGGTGCCGGGCACGGCGTCGTCGAGGAGGAGCTTCGCCGCGTGCGCGGGCTGCTGAACCGTCCGTGACGGGCGGCGATCGATGCGTGCCGGCTTTCCTGCCGATCGCCACCGGAGGCCTTCCGTCGTGAACACGACGTCGACCGCGACGAACGCGTGGCCCGCGCTGCCCTCGAACGACTGGATGAGCGTGGTCGACTTCCACGAGCGCACGCGCCGCGCGGTCGAGGCGGCCGGCGGCACCTTCGCCATCCACGGACGTCACCTTCGCGCCCCGGCGGCACGCCCAACCTGCCGGACGCGTCCTCGTCGACTTCGACGCGACGGCCGCGAGATCTGGCGAGAGTCCTACGGCGGCGACGAAGAAGAGACCGAGGAAGAGTTCGCGGAACCGTCCGTCATGGTCGCACGCAGCACCGTTCATCGTTTCGTCCGCTCGTCTTGGGCGGTCATCGGCTCGGTCGAGCCGACGCGGGATCGGAGAGCTCCCGAGCCAGGACACCCGTCCGCAAAGTGTCGTGGCTCGCACCGGGCGCTTCCCCAGCCTGGACGGCTACGAGATGGCCGACTAGGCCCGCGATACCGGCGCCGACAGGCTTGCCGCCCGCCGACACTCCGCGGATCTGATGGCGGGGAGCATCAGATGCCCATGGCGGCAAGTCGCGTCATCAGGTCATTGGCCATGGCGATGATGCGTGGATGCCTCGCTTCGTAGGTCTCGACGATACCCATCATGATGTCCGCGGTGGAGGGGTTCTCCACGCGCTCGCCCTCATGGAGCCTCGACTCCACGAGGTTCGCCAGCTGCTGAAGGTGAGCCCTCGTTTCCTCGTCGCTGGGATCGAGCGTGTCGATCTCGGTTCTGAGTGTCTCGATGGCCCTGTCGAGCCCTGCCCTGTCGTTCATCTTCTGTCGCCCCCGGGGGTCGTCGTTCGTTGCCGCTCGCCTACCCGCACGCCCCGCAAGGGAAGCCCGGGACCGGGGAAGGATCGTACGCTCGGGACGCGATGGTGCGCCCGTCAGGTGCTGGTGGCCCAAAGCGCCCGTCCACACCTTCTGCGCGCCTGCCGCCTCGAACCTGAAGCGGCGTGCGGAGCTCTGGTGTAACAAGATCACTACCCCGGGCGATGCGCGCCCATCGGATTCGCTGACGGATCGTACGCATGGGTGGCTGGACGGCGGGACGCCAGCGTCTCACCGATCGCGCGAGGCGAAGCGTCTCGAGCCCGGAAGCCGGGATCGGCGCCAGGACCGGCGGCGTCCTTGCGTCTGGCCCGGGGCCCGGCGACGTCTTCCCGCGCGTGGGCACGCCGACGCTGCCTCGAACGTCGCTCGACGGCCTGACCGCAGACGGGCCGCTCAGCATCGAGTCCACCGTTGAACGAGATCACGCGCATGCGTCGTCGCGATCCGGCCCTGGGTCCCTGGACGATCTTGAACACTACAACAGCGGCACCGCGGTCCGCATTCCGAGCTCGAGAGCTACATGACCTTGCTGCCGGACGCAACGTCACCGGCCCATCGCCCCGGCCGGGCCGGAGGTAGGCTTCATCGCGAAGGGTCGTCCCGCTCCGCGCACACCACCTCGACGCCCGCGGTGTGCAATCCTTCACGCGCAGTGTCGTCCACGCGGTCCACCACCACGACGTCGATGGCCTCGGACGCACAGACCGCAAAGCTCGCCGAGCGTCCGAGCTTGTCGCCCGTCGTCACCGCGATCGTGCGCGCCGCCGATCCAAGCACGGCACGCTTGACCTCAGCGTCATCCAGCGTCGACGAGGTCAGCCCCGCCGACACGTCCCAGCCGCACACGCCGAGCACGGCCACGTCGGCGCGAAAGGCGCGCACGGCGTCCACTGCCGTGGCTCCCACCCAGGAAAGCTCGTCGGGGTCCAGGCGGCCGCCGGGAGTGACGATTCGGGTGCCGGCGCGCGCACCGAGTGCCGCCGCGACGTGCACGGACATCGCCAGCACCGTCAGGTCGCGGCCGGCGAGCTCGCGCGCCACGGCGGCGCAGGTCGAGCCGTCGTCCACGATGACGCTCGCGCCCTCGGGGATGAGCTCCGCGCAGGAGCGCGCGATGGCCACCTTCGCCTCGGCACGACTCGCGAGACGCACCGCGTAGGGCAGATGCTCCCCGCGCGACGGCACGCTCGTCGCCCCACCGTGAACGCGTCTGAGAATGCCCTGCCGCTCCAGTTCGGCGAGGTCACGGCGAATGGTCATCGGCGCGACACCGGTGGCTTCGACGAGCTCGGCGACACGCGCTCCGCCGGGAGCGCGCACGGCATGAATGATCGTTTTGAGCCTGTTCGAACGTTGCACGCGTTCGTTCTACCACGCAGCATCGCCGAATGTCGCCCGATGCCTCCCCGATCCAAAGCCTGCCGTCCGAAGGCGGTTCCCGCGCCCGCCGAGCCGCCATGCTCGCGTTCGTGACCAATGGCGCGCTCGTCGGCTCGCTGCTGCCGCGCTATCCCGAGATCGCCGAGTCTCTCGGCCTGTCGACCGCTCGGCTGGGCATGGTGATCGTCTGCTTCGCCGTCGGCGCGACGATGGCGGGCAACCTGCCGGAGGTGCCGCTGCGCCGGTTCGGCACGCGACGCGTGACCGTGTTCGGCACGTGGAGCATCGCGCTCGCGCTCTGGTTCGCCGCGCTGTCCGTGAGCGCCGGACCGCCAGCCACGTGGTGGTTCGCGGCCTTCCTGGCGACGGCCGGCTTCGGCGACGCGATCGTCGACGTGGCCCAGAACGCGCAGGGGCTGCGGGTTCAGCGGGCGCTCGGCCGATCGGTCCTGAGCCGGATGCACGCGGGTTGGAGCGCCGGCGCGGCCGCTGCGGGCGTCGTCGGCACCGCTGCGGCCTCGTTCGGCGTTCCGCTCGGGATCCATCTGGCGGTTACCGGGATCGTGCTCGGCGCGCTGGCCGTCGCCGCCGGCCGTGGCTTTCTCGATGACCGGGATCCGGCGCTACCGGCGTTCGGCGCCGCGACGCTCCGGACCGATCGTGACGTTGCCGTTCGGGGCTCCGATCGGTACCGGGGCAGTCCGCTGTCGGCGCCGCCGAACCGCGCGGTGCTGAGCGCCATCGTGCTCGTCGCACTTGGCGGGCTGGCCGTCGAGGTGGTCGGCACGGACTGGGCGGCGTGGTTTCTTCGCCAGGTGCACGACGTGCCCGTCGCACGCGCCGGGATAGGGGTCAGCACGGTACTCGGCGCGCAGTTTGTCGGGCGGGCGTTCGGCGACCGGCTCATCGATCGCCTAGGCCGATCGGACGCGCTGCGCATCGGACTGGGCGCGGTCGTCATCGGCCTGCTGCTCGCGGCGTGGTCGCCCGTGCTGGTGCCCGCGCTCGTCGGGCTCGCCCTTGCCGGCGCCGGCAGCGCCATCACCGTCCCGGTCGCGTTCGCCGAGGCCGACGCCCTGCCCGGCCTGCCAGCCGGTCGGGGCCTGGCGATCGTCGGCTGGGCCATGCGGGCAGTCACGTTGGGCCTGTCGCCGACCATCGGGTTCGTGGGGGACGCGCTCGGTTTGCCCGCAGCGCTGTCGGTCGTGGCGTTGGTCGCCGCGCTGGCGGCAGTCGCGACCGCCAGGCTGCCCGACTCGCCCGTGGCGCCGATCGTGAAGCGGACCGGTTGACGCGGGACGTGAGCGGCCGCTCCATGCCGTTGCCGTCAAGGCATGTGAGACCCCGGCGTCGACAGCGACAGCGCATGCTCCTTGTCGTTCATGTCCTCGGCGATCGACTCGAACAGCGGCGTCGACAGGTAGCGCTCGCCGGTATGTGGCTCGCGGCCGGCGAGCCGTCTGCGGTGCGCTCCTGGGCGTGACCACTGCCGACGAGCTGCGCGTTGCTCGGCTCGCTGAGCACGATGCGCGTCTCGGGTCGCTCGCGGCGCAGCACTCGCGCGACGCCGGTGACCGTGCCGCCCGTGCCGTAGCCGGTGACGAATCGAGTCCACGCGGGAGGCGCGAGCCCTGTCACGGGCTCCGGCCCGACCCAGCATCCTGCTCCGCCGCTTGCTCGCTCACGCCCCAGGGTTCAGCATGGTCAGCACACGGTCAGGCCAGACCCCATGGTCCACGAGCGAATCCGACCCTTCAACGCGAAGGACACCTACCCCGAGCAGAGCCTCGACAACGACCTGTGCCAGGCCGTGGTCACGCGCGGCGGACGCACGGTGTGGCTGCGCGGGCAGTGCCCGCAGGAGCTCGACGGCGCGGCGGATCTCGACAGCCACGATCCGGCCGAGCAGACCGACAAGGTCATGCGCAACATCCGCCAGCTGATCGAGGAGGCCGGCGGCACCATGCAGCACCTCGTCAAGATCGTCGTCTACATCACCGACGTCCGCCACCGCGAGGCGGTCTACCGCGCCATCGGCGAGCACACGCGCGGCGTGCACCCGGTGTCCACCGGCCTCGTCGTGCAGGCGCTGGCGCGGCCCGGTTGGCTGGTGGAGATCGACGCCACCGCCGTGATTCCCGACCCGTGACGTTCTCGCTCGTCGCGCGCTGCCCGGAATCGGGGCTGTGCGGCGTCGCCATCGCCTCGTCGTCCCCGGCCGTCGCGGCGCGCTGCTCGCACACTCGCGCCGGCGTAGGCGCCGTCGCGAGCCAGAACGTGACCGACCCGGCGCTCGGCCCGGCGCTGCTGGATCTCATGACGGCCGGATGCGACGCTCCCGCGGCGCTCGCGGCGCTGCTGGACGGGCGGGCGCACACGAGCTATCGCCAGCTGCTCGTCGTGGACACGACGGGCCGCACAGCGATCCACTCCGGTCCGAACGCGCTCGGCATCTGGGCCCAGGCGCGCGGCGACGGCGTCGCTTCGGGCGGCAACCTGCTGGCGCACGACGGCGTGCCCCGCGCCATCGTCGATGCCTTCGCCGCGAGCGCGGGGCACCTCGGGGATCGGCTGATCGGGGCGCTGCGCGCGGGGCTCGCGGCCGGCGGGGAGGCGGGCCCCGTGCACTCGGCCGGGCTCCAGCTGTGCGACCGGCTGGACTGGCCGGTGGCGGACCTGCGCTGCGACTGGACCGAAGACTGCCCGATCGAGGCGGTGGCGACGGCGTGGCGCGTCTACCGGCCGCAGATGGACGCCTACGTCACGCGCGCGCTCGACCCCACCCGCGCACCGTCGTACGGCGTGCCGGGCGATGCCTGAAGGCCAAAGCGTCCCCGCGCTACTCCCTGCGTACGATACCGGCACGACCTCCGGAGCGACCACGATGAGCCCCTGCACCGCCGCCCGCGAGCTCGCCGACAACGCGGCCCTGCCCTTCGAGCGCGCCGCCGCCATGCCGACGGGCGTGTACACCTCGCAGACCTTCCTCGAGCGCGAGCTCGAGGACGTCTTCGCGCGCGACTGGTTCTGCGCGGGCCGTGCCGGCACCCTGCCGGATGCGGGGGACTACCTGACGCTGGAGCTCGCGAGCCGGCCCATCATGGTGATGCGCGGCGCCGACGGCGTGCTGCGCGCCCAGTCCAACGTCTGCCTGCACCGCATGTCCACTTTGCTTGAAGGGCGCGGCAACCGCTCGTCGATCGTCTGCCCCTACCACGCGTGGACCTACGCCACCGACGGGCGGCTGCGCGGCGCACCCGCCATGCGGGCCAACGACAGCTTCTGCAAGGAAGGCTTGCGGCTGCCGCAGCTGCGCTGCGAGGAATGGCTGGGCTGGATCATGGTCAGTCTCGACCCCGAGGCCCCGCCCGTGGCGGAGCTGCTGGGCGAGGTCGAGTCCCTGGTGGGCGACTACGGCATGGAGCGCTACGAGGAGACGTTCCTCGAGACCCACACGTGGGACACCAACTGGAAGGTGCTGGCCGAGAACTTCATGGAGAGCTACCACCTGCCGGTGTGCCACCGCGGCACCATCGGCGGGTTGTCGCGGCTCGACGAGATGGTGTGCCCGCCGGGCCTGCCGGCGTTCAACTACCACACCATCCTGAAGGACGACCGGCTGCCGATCGCGCTGGCGCACCCGGACAACACGCGCATGGAGGGGGATCGGCGGCGCACGACCTACCTGCTGGCGATCTACCCGAGCCTGATGATCACGCTCACCCCGGGCTACTTCTGGTACCTCTCGCTGCACCCGGACGGGGTCGGCCGAGTACGCATCCTGTTCGGCGGCGGCATGTCTCCCGAGTACGTGAACGACCCGGACGCGCAGCAGCACTTCGCTGCGCTCAAGACGCTGCTGGACGAAGTCAACGTCGAGGACCGCGGTTGCACCGAGAAGGTCTATCGGGGCCTGCGCTCATCCCTGGCGACCCCCGGTCCGCTGTCACACCTCGAGCGGCCGAACTACGACTTCGCGCGCTACCTCGCCTCGCGCGTCGCCGGCTGAGCCCGGCAGCAGCTTGCCGGCCAGGTACCCGTAGAAGTCCCAGACGGTGCCCTCGTAGTCGGGGGGCGCGAGGAAGCCTCGCGTGGCGAAGCGCGAGCCCAGCCCGCGCTGCACGTCGAGCAGCCGTTCGCGGTCCTCGGCGTTGAACGCGCGGGCGAATGCCAGGCGCTCGTTCGCCTCGTCTGACTCGAAGGTTTCGCTGCGGGCGACGACGCCCCACCGGGTCTGCAGGGACGTCGCGCCGGTGGGCGCGATGCTCATGTACACGGACGAGTTCGGCGAGATGGCGGCCACGAATGACGGGTAGATCCAGACCATCATCGACTGGCTGCACTCCTCGGGCGTCATGTCGGGATGCACCTCGGTACGCCCGCCGAAGGATGGGCTGTAGTGCGACTTGTAGCCGGTCCAGCCCGCGCCGCCGGGCACCTTCTCGCACAATCTGGTGGGCGTCATGGGGTGCAGCGTCGTCCGGTGCACGGGCGTCAGGTGGTAGCCCTCCATGAAGTTCTCGGCCAGGCACTTCCAGTTCACGTCCCACCATTCGGTCTCGGTGCCGATCGTGCGCATCTCCTCCGCGTGGTAGTTGCGGACGAAACCGTACAGGCCCTCCATGCCCGCGTCGAAGTCGTCGGCCGCGCCATCGAGGTTCACGAAGATCCAGCCCATCCATGCGTGGGTGCGGAAGCTCGGCAGCCGGCAGTCGCTCGCCTCGAAGGCCGCGGTCCGCTCCACCATCGGTGCGGCCAGCAACCGCCCGTCCAGCGCGTACGACCAGCGGTGGTAGGGGCAGGACAGCCGCGAGGCGTGGCCCGCGCCCGAGAGGATGCGGCTGCCCCGATGACGGCACACGTTCGACAGCACCGCAACGCTGCCGTCAACCTGCCGGACGACGACCAGGGGCTCGTCCAGGAGCTCCAGCGCGTAGTAGTCGCCCTTGCGCGGAATCTCGTCGGCACGACCCACGCAGACCCAGCCGCCCAGGAACACCCGCTCCACCTCCGCCGCCCGCACGGCGGGGTCGACGTAGCAGGACGGCGGCATGCTGCGAGGCACGGCGGTGGGGTCCAGCAGCCGCTCCTCGAGAGCGGCGGTCGTATCGGCGGGCAGTTTCATGTCGCCGTGCCGGGCCGCGGCGCGGGGGTTCTTTCGGGTCGAGGGGGCGGGTCTCGATGGCCGCGACCGAGCTCGGCACGGCGCCGCGCGACCGTCCGGTACTCGAGGTAGCCGCGCTGGGTGGCGATGTGCTCGGCGACGAAGGCCGCGTCGTGCCACACGCCCCAGATGAACGAGGAGCCGCGCCGGGACTGCCACGGCAGCCCGAGGAAGTAGATGCCGGGCTCGGTCGAGACGCCGCGCTGGTGAGCGGGCCGGCCGCGCTCGTCGAACGCCTCGACGCGCAGCCAGGCGTAGTCGGCCACGAAGCCCGTCGCCCAGACGATGCTGCGGATGCCGGCGGCCTGCAGGTCCAGCTCGAGCACCGGTTCGCGCACGCAGGCGGGGTCCGGCCGTGTTCGACGCGCCTCCGGATCCTCGGGCAGGTCCAGCCCGTTCGCGGTGGCGTAGGCGTCGGCCTGATCGAGCATCGCGAGCAGGCTCGCGTCGCCGCGCGCGAGGTTTGTCGCAAGGTCCGGCGCGAAGCTCAGCGCGCCGTCGCGCCAGGCCTCGGTGCGACCGACCAGCACCGTCCCGGCTTCCGCCATGCGCCGGAAGTCGATGGTGGTGCCGCCGCGCGCGCCGCTCACCGCGATGGTCACGTGCTCGGTGCCCGGGGAGCGGGCGACCGCGTCCCAGTGCCCGAGCACCCCCAGCCACCAGCAGAAGTCCAGCCCGCGGTAGCTGCGCGGCGGTCGCTCGTGCGGACCGACGGACAGGTGCACGCGTCGGCCCGAGCGCTGCAGCTCGTCGGCGATCTGCGCGCCCGAGGAACCGCACCCGACCACCAGCACGCCCCCGTCCGGCAACTGCCCGGGGTTCCGGTAGGCGCTCGAATGGATCTGGAGCAGACCCGCATGCTCGGGCACGAGGTTCGGCACGACGGGATGCTGGAAGGCGCCGGTGGCCGCCACGACGCGTGCCGCCTCGAGGGGGCCGTCCGAGGTCTCGATACGAAAGCCCGCGCGGCCCACGTGCCGGGTGACCGAGCGCACCTCCACGCCGTCGCGCACCGGCGCACCCGTACGCTTCGCGTAGGCGACGAAGTAGTCCGCGACGTCGTCCTTGGTGGCGAACGCGTCGTCGTCGGTGTCGGCGAACTCCGCGTCCGGGAACCTGTCGTGCCAGGCGGGCCCGTTCGCCACGAGCGAGTCCCAGCGCTCCGAGCGCCACCGTTCGGCGATGCGGTGGCGCTCCAGCACGAGGTGAGGCACGCCGCGGCGGTTCAGGTGCGCGCTCATGGCGAGCCCCGCCTGGCCGGCCCCGACAATCAGGGTGTCCACCGTCTCGATCGACATCGTCCGACGCTCCGCCCGTCCGGTTCGGTGCAGTCCCGTTCGGTGCAGTCCCGTTCGGTGCAGTGTATGGGATTCGGTGCGCACCGACGTCTCAGGCGGTGCGCGCCTCCTTCAGGCCGAGCTCGGCCACCATCGCCTCGCGCATCAGGAACTTCTGCGCCTTGCCGGTCACCGTCATCGGCAGCTCGTCGACGATGCGCACGAGCCCGGGCACCTTGTAGTGCGCGATCCGCTCGCGGCACCAATCGCGCACGCCTTCCTCGGTCAGCTCGCTTCCCGCGCGCGGCACCACCCACGCGCACGCGATCTCGCCGAGCCGTTCGTCCGGGATGCCGAACACCTGCGCTTGGGCCACGCCCGGCATGCCGTAGAGCCACTCCTCGACCTCGCGCGGGTACACGTTCTCGCCGCCGCGGCAGATCATGTCCTTGACCCGTCCGGTGATGTTGCAGTAGCCCTCGGCGTCGAGCGTCGCGAGGTCGCCGGTGTGCATCCATCCATCGGCGTCGATCGCCTGCGCGGTCCGCTCGTCGTCGTCCCAGTAGCCCGCCATGACCGAGTAGCCGCGCGTCAGCAGCTCCCCCTGGGTGCCGACGGGCACGGGCTTCCCGTCCTCGTCGACGATGCGCACCTCGACGTGCGGGTGCACCCGCCCGACCGATCCGGTGCGCTTGTCGAACGGGTCGTCGGTCGAGCTCTGGAAGCTGACGGGGCTCGTCTCGGTCATGCCGTAGGCGATCGTGACCTCGTCCATGTGCATGTCGCGCTGCACGCGCTTCATGACCTCGACGGGGCATGGGGAACCCGCCATGATGCCGGTGCGAAGCGAGCCGAGATCCCGCGTCGCGAACGAATCGTGATCGAGCATCGCGACGAACATCGTCGGCACGCCGTAGAGCGCGGTGCAGCGCTCGGCCTCCACCGCGTGCAGCGTGGCCGCCGGGTCGAAGCCCTCGCCCGGGATCACCATCGTCGCGCCGCGCGTGACGCACCCCAGGGTGCCCATCACCATCCCGAAGCAATGGTAGAACGGCACCGGGATGCACAACCGGTCGGTCTCGGTCAGACGCATCGCGCCCGTCACGAAGAACGCGTTGTTGACGATGTTCCGATGGGTCAGCGTCGCGCCCTTCGGCAGCCCCGTCGTGCCGGACGTGAACTGGATGTTGATCGCGTCGTCCGTGGACAGCGTCCGCGCGATGTCGTCGAGCACCGACGCCTCGTTGCCGGGCAGCGCCGGCGCACCGCTCGCGATCACGCCGTCGAAGGCGAGCGTGCCGGGACTCGCGACGCTGCCCACCTGGATCACCGCGCGCAGCGCCGGCAGCCGCTCGAGGTGCAGGTCGCCGGCGACGCCACGTGCCATGTCGGGCGCGAGCTCCCGCAGCATCGCGAGGTAGTCCGACGACTTGAAGCTCGACGCGGTGATCAGCGCCGCGCACCCGACACGGTTCAGCGCGTACTCGAGCTCGCCGCTGCGGTAGGCGGGGTTCACGTTGACGAGGATGCAGCCGAGTCGCGCGGTGGCGAACTGCGCGAGCAGCCACTCCGGGCGGTTCGGCGACCATATGCCCACCCTGTCCCCGGTGCGAGGTCCGAGCCGTCGCAGCCCGTGCGCGAGCGCATCGACCTTCGCATCGAGATCCTGCCAGCTCCAGCGCTCGACGAGCGTGCCGCCCTCGCCGTCCGGCGTCAGGAACACCGCCGCCTCGTGGTCGGGCAGCCGCGCGGTCGTCTCGGCCAGCATGCCGGCGACGGTCCGGTCGAGCAGCGGCGCGTCGGTGTCGCCGCTCACCTCCGAGCGCTCCCGGGGAATCCGGCGAGTCGGTGCGTTCATGCGTCGTCAGCTTCCGCCCGCGGCGTCGGCGGGCGCGCCCGTGCCGACGAGCGTCTCGAGCGTGAACCGCTCCTGCACGAGCGGCTCGCGCGGGGCTGCCCAGTGCAGCCCCTCGCGCGTCGCCAGCGACGCGAGCGTCGCGGCCGCGCCCTCGGCCCGGAGCACCGCGTCGATCGCGTCGCCGAGCGCGGCGTCGGCCTCGCGCGTGGCCGCGCCGATGTTGAACCCCAGCGGGTGTCGCCAGTCGGCCAGCACGAGCGTCGAGATCGGGTTCTGGCGCAGGTGGTGGTCGTACACGGGCACGTCGACGAGCGCCGCCTCGAAGCCGCCGCCCTCGAGCGTCCACAGGAACGTCGATCCGGGTACCTCGGTGACGGCGTGGCGCACGACGTCCGCGGGCGCCTGGTGCCGGGTCAGGAGCCCGGCGAGCGTGCCCTGCTCGATGCCGACGTGGAGTCCGCCCAGGTCGGCGAGCCCGCGCGGAAAGCTCGCCGGCCCGAGCGGCTCGGTCTCGCCGTCGCGCGCGACGCCTTCCCGGAACACGATGCCGGTCTCGACGCGCAGGTACGGGTGCGAGACGCGCACGGGCGACAGGTCCACCTGCCGCGGCGGAGTGGAGCTCGGAGCGCTCGCCCATCAACCGCGGCAACGCCGCGCGCGGCCCGACCGGCTCGCCGATCGCGCCCGCGTAGGACGGATGGCCCGGCACGATGTCGCACCAGCCGGCGGCGAGCATCGCGTAGTTCTCGCGCACCGGATCCGATTCCTCCTCGAGCTCGGTCTCCGCCCAGGTCACGGCGAGGGTCAGCTCGAGCTCGTCCGCGAGCCACTCGGCGACCGCGTGGTCGAAGCCCGCGCCGCCGTCCTGACGCCAGCCCGCCATGATCCGCCCGTTCCTCGGCAGGCAGGCGCGCAGCACGCCCGGCTCGAGGAGCTCGGCCTCGAGCGCGACCCGGTCGCCGACCACGTCGCGGGTCAGGTCGCCGCTCACGTCCCCCGCGCCACCGTCGCCCGGCACCACCGGCGCGTCGGGTCCCGGCGGGTTCTCCGGCGCGGGCTCGAGATCGGCCGGCGGCGCGGTCAGCAGCCCGTCGAGCGGCGGCAGCTCGGCCTTGCCGCCGCGGCTGCCGACGTAGACCCACAGCGCGTCCATCTCCTCGGGCAGCAGGATGTCGCCCCAGGCCGGCATGCTGCCCTTGCCGTTCTCGAGCACGTCGTAGAAGTCGGCCTGCCGGTCCGTCGACCACTTCCTGAGGTCGTACGACGAGGTGCCGGGATTGACCATGTCCGGGCCGTGGCAATGCGCACAGAACTGCTTGTAGGTGGCCACGCCCTTGTCGAAGAACGGGTGCGCACCGGCGTCCTGCGCGCGCGCGGACGACGCGACGAGCGCCGCGCCGAGCGCGACGCCGCCGAGCCCCGCCAGAGGGATCGGGTGCACGGGCCGGGTCACTCCTCGAACAGCTTGAACGACCACACCGAGCCGCCTGTCGGCACGCTCGCGAGCCGCTCGTCGCCGGAGAACATCGTGTACACCGCGCCGCCGCCCGACAGCACCGACACGTACTGCACGTCGTCCATCTCCCAGGTGACGGGCTGGCCGACGATGCCGGAGCCCGTCTGGAACGCCCACAGCTTGTCGCCGGATTCGGCGTCGAAGGCCTCGAACTCGCCGGTCTGGCGACCCGTGAACACGAGCCCGCCGCCGGTCGACATGACGCCCGCGAGACGCGGGATCTCGACCGGGTCCTCCCAGCGTGCCTCCCCGGTCAGCGGATCGATCGCCTTGAGGGAGCCGCGCATCTCGTCGTCGTAGACGAAGGCGAACTCGGAGCCGAAGTAGAAGACCCCGGCGCGATACTGCGGCTCGACCGCCTTGTAGTCCATCGCGATGTTGAGCGTGTTCGCGAAGGCGGTGTTCGTCGGCGGGTGGTAGCTCATGGGCGACCAGTTCTTGCCGCCGAACGCGGACGGCTCGTAGCGCACCTGCTCGCCGGCGCGCGCACCGAGCACGACCTCGGTCGGGATCGGTCGTCCGGTATCCATGTCGATGCCTTCGGCCCAGTTGACCTCGACGTAGTCGTTGGCGGCCAGCAGCTCGCCGCTTCGCCTGTCGAGCACGTAGAAGAAGCCGTTCCTGCTCGCCTGCATCAGCACGTCGCGGGACTCGCCGTCGATGTCGAGCGTCGCGAGCACCGGCTCGTTCGTGCCGTCGTGATCGAACGGATCGTTCGGAGAGGTCTGGTAGTGCCACTGCACCTCGCCGGTCTTCGGGTCGAGCGCGAGGATCGATGCGGTGTAGAGGTTGTCGCCGGGTCGGGAGCCCGCGTTCCACGACGCGGGATTGCCGACGCCCCAGTACACGAGCCCGAGCTCGGGATCGTGGGTACCGGTGAGCCAGGCCGGGCCGCCGCCGGTCCGCCAGGCGTCGCCGTCGTCGTCGTTCCACGTCTCGGAGCCGTCCGCGCCGGGCTCCGGCACCGTGTAGGTGCGCCACAGCCGGTCACCGGTGTCCATGTCCCAGCCGTCGATGAAGCCGCGGATGCCGTACTCGCCGCCGGAGATCCCGGTGATCAGCACACCGTCGGTCACGAGCGGGGCCACCGTCATCGAGTAGCCGTCGTTGAACTCGATCGCCTGCGACTTCCACAGCTCCTCGCCGGTGGCGGCGTCGAGCGCCTGCACGTGCGCATCCAGCGTGGTGCGGAAGAGCTTGCCGTCGTGCATCGCGAGCCCGCGGTTCACGACGCCGCAGCACGCCACGCGCGGCACCTCGGCGGGGTACTCGAAGCTCGACTTCCACAACTCCTTGCCGGTCCGCGCGTCGATGGCCATCGTGGCCGAGTGCGTCGTGACGTACATGACCCCGTCCCTGACGAGCGGGTGGCTCTCCTGCCCGCGGTCGTCCGACAGCGAGTAGTTCCAGGCCGGCACCAGGCGGGCGACGTTGTCGACGTTCACCCGATCGAGCGGGCTGAAGCGCTGCTGCCCCCAACCCATGCCGTAGGTCAGGATGTCGCCGGGGGTGTCGGCGTCGTTCGCGAGCTCCTCGAGCGTCTGCGCGGCGGCGGTGGCCGCGAACCCGACGGCGACGAGGATGCCCACGCCGACGGCCGCCGGAACGCGGAAGCGGCGTTGACCCCAGGAACGGGCGACGGGCGGACGAACGGAACGACGGTGCGTGAGGGTCATGCGGCGGAGTCCGGAGTGGAATCGGTGCTGTGCGACAGCATCACGAGACCCGCCGCGCGATTCCAGGACTTTCGCGCCATCGACGGGCGTCCCGTCATGGCGAGTCCCCGGCGAGGAACTCGCGCGGCGACACGCCCGTGCCTGCCCGGAAGGCCCGGTTGAAGTTCGACAGGTCCCGAAAGCCCGCATCGAGCGCCACGTCCGAGATGCGCACCCGAAGCCCACCGCGGCGCGCTCGGCGCAGCGCGTCGGCGGCGAACGCCACGCGCTTGCCGCGCACGAGCCGCGTGAACGAGGTGCCGCGGGCGGCGAGATCGCGTTGCAGCTGACGCGGCGAGAGCCTGACGCCGCGAGCCAGCCAGGACAGGCTCAACGCGTCGCTCTCGAGGTGTCGTTCGATCAGCAGCTCGGCGAGCTCGGCGCGCGCCCCGGCATCGGGCAGCTCGCCGGCGTCGAGTCGCCCCGCGTCGCCCGCCGCGCCCCGTCCCGACGCATCGGCACGGATGCCCATCGGAGTGCGGTCGATGCGGCCGAAGTCCCCCGACAGCTCCGCGATCTCGAGCCCTCGGACCACGCGCGCGCGCACGTCGCCGCGGACCCGGCACTGTCCCGACCGAGGCTCCGCGTAGTAGTGGCCGCACGTCGCACGCAGGCGCGAGACCCAGTCTTCGGCCTCGATCGAGTGCGCCGTCGCGGCGCGCTCGTGCGCACCGCCTTCGTCCCGATGGGTCGCGCCGTTCTCCACGGTCCTTCCCCCCAAGCACCGTCGCCCACGCCGGAGCCTATCGCACGCGCGCGTCGGTGGCGGACCCGGCGTCGGGTGCGGGTCGGGTGCGGGGTCGGGTGCGGGGTCGCCGCGGCGAGCGACAAGGCGCCTGTCCTTCAAGTCGCGGACGAGACGTCCGCGGTGCGCGCGATGCTTGGCTCGAGTATCCACTCGGCGCTGTCGTTCCACACGTCCATGCGCACGATCTTGCCGCCCGCGACCTCGAAGCGATCGAGGAAGCGATTGCCTGCAAAGGATCGTCCGTCCGGCCACTCGCCGTACAGCGTGCCGTTCGAGTACACCACCACGTGGCTTCCGCGGTCGCACCAGTCGAACTGGCCGAGCGCCTTCTTGACGCGCGCGTAGCGCGAGGCGTTGAAGGCGGTGATGGCCGCCGCGTCCCGCATCGCACGCCCCCCGGTGAAGGTGATGACGACGTCGTCCGCCATGTAGGTGGCGGCCTTCTCCGGGTCGGGCGCCATGGAGTGCGCGAGGAAGGTACGCACCAGGGCGACGGCGTCGGGTTCGTCGTTCATGGGCTGGGCTCCGGACACGCACGGTCGTGTTGCTCGTGCGCCGAGTATGGCGCACGCACGTCCGCTCCTCGTCGCGCCCCGGCAAGGTGCGCGATTCGACGTGCGTGCACCACGCGGGTGCGCGCGGATCGCGGCACGTTCGCCCGCATCGCAGGCGTGGTGCGGTTCGAGGCGGTTTTTCCGTCTGGTACTGCATCTGCACGCGAAGGCGTTGCGACGATCCCATTGCCGACCACCAACGGACCCGCCCATGACACTCGTGCACCCCGGCCGCGCTCCGCGCGGCAGCCTTGCCGCCGGGCCGCGCCCGCTGCCGAAGACGTTGCGCCGCGCGGTGGCCACGCTTGCGTTGCTGCTCATGCCCGTCGCGCACGCGCAGGACGAACCCATCAAGGTCGGGCTGGTGGCGGCGCTTTCCGGCCAGTCCGCCAAGTCCGGCGAGGCCATCACGCGCGGCCTGAGCGTCGCCATCGACGAGATCAACGCGTCCGGCGGCGTGCTCGGCCGGCCGATCGAGCTCGTCAGCCGCGACGACGAGAGCAATCCGTCGAAGGGGCTGCTCGCCGCGCGCGAGCTGGTGCAGCGCGAGGAGGTGGCCGTGGTGTTCGGGGGCCTCGATACGCCGGTATCGCTCGCCATCGTGCCGGCGGCGAACCAGATGAAGTTCCCGTTCATGGGCGTGTGGGCGGCCGGCACGCCCATCACGCGGAACGGCGCGGAGGAGAACTACGTCTTCCGCGTGTCGGCCATGGACGAGCTCGTCGACGAGGCGCTCGTGCAGTACGCCATCGACGAGTACGGCATGACGAAGCCCGGCATGATCCTGATCAACAACCCCTGGGGCGAGTCGAACGAGAAGGGCTTCACCAAGGCGCTGGAGGCGCGCTCCATCGAGCCCACCGGCATCGAGCGCTTCGAGACGGCCGACGCGGACGTCGTGCCGCAGCTCACACGGTTGCGCGAGGCCGGCACCGACACGTTGCTGCTGGTGGCGAACGTCGCACCGTCGGCGCAGGTCGTGAAGTCGCTCGACCGGATGGGCTGGGACGTGCCCATCGTCTCGCACTGGGGACCCGCCGGCGGACGCTTCGGCGAGCTTGCCGGACCCAACGCCGACAAGGTGCACTTCATCCAGACGTACACCTTCGACGACATCGAGTCGGGCAAGGGCGCCGAGGTGTTCACGGCGTTGCAGGCGCGCTTCCCCGAGATCGAGTCCACGGCGGACGTCACGCCCGCGGTGGGCGTCGCGAACGCCTACGACGCCATGCACCTCGTGGCGCTCGGCATCGAGAACGCCGGATCGCTCGAAGGTCCTGCCATCCGCCAGGGGCTCTACGACATCGAGACCTACGAGGGCCTGATCAAGACCTACGAAGCCCCGTTCGGCCCCGACCAGCACGACGCGCTCGGTCCGGACGACTACGTGTTCACGCAGTTCGTGGGCGACGAGATCGTGCGCATCGAGCGCTGAAGACGCCCTTCGTGCATCGCGACGCGGCGCTCCGGTGATCGCCGCCGCCCTCGTGTCCGGGCTCGGGCTCGGCAGCATGTACGCGCTGCTGGCGCTCGGCTTCCACATCACCTACGCGGTCTCGCGCACGGTGAACTTCGCGCAGGGCAGCGCCATGATGGTGGGTGCGGTGCTCGGCTACACGCTGTGCATCACCTGGGGCTGGCCTTGGCTGCCGGCGGCGGCGGTCACGCTGCTGCTGTGCGCGCTCTACGGGCTGCTGATCGAGCGCGTGCTGGTGCGGCCGTTCCACCGGCGCGGCTCCGAGGCCTGGCTGATCGCCACCGTGGCGGGCGGGATCCTCGTCGACAACCTCGTGCTGCACACCTTCGGCAAGGAGCCGCGCCGGTTCACGGTGGCGCTCGCCGAGGTGCGCTACGACGTGCTCGGCACGGGTGTCGAGGCGTTGCAGCTGATCATCCCCGTCGTCGCCGCGGTGATCGTCGCGGGCCTGCTGGTGGCCAGGCGCTACACCCGGCTCGGCAAGGTGCTCGACGCCACCGTGCAGAATCCGGCCGCCGCGCGCCTGATGGGCGTGGACGTGACCCGGGTGGTGGCCGTCGCGTTCGCGGTCTCGACGGTGTTCGCGGGCATCGCGGGCCTGCTGATCGCGCCGCTGATCAGCGTGCACTCGGACATGGGCACGCTGTTCGGCCTGAAGGCCTTCGCGGTGGCCATCCTCGGCGGCATCACGAGCGCCGGCGGCGTCGTCGCCGCGGGGCTGCTGTTCGGGGTCGCCGAGGCGCTCATCATCGTGCAGGTGGGCTCCGCGTTCACCCAGATCATCAGCTTCGGGCTCGTGATCGTGGTGCTGGCGTTGCGGCCCGACGGCCTGTTCGGGCGCAGCGCGCGGGTGAAGGTATGACGCGTGCGGCACTCGCCACGACGGGCATCCTGTGCGCCCTGCTCGCGACGTGCTGGGTGCTGGCCTTCCGGCTCGACGGGTATTCGGTGCTGGTGCTCACGCTGGTCGCGCTGACCACCGTCGTGGGTGTCGGCCTGAACGTCCTGATCGGTCTGAGCGGGCAGATCTCGTTCGGCCACGTGGCCTTCTACGCACTCGGCGCCTACGCGTCGGCGCTGCTCGGCATGGCCGGCGTGCCGCTGCCCGTGGCGCTGGTGGCGGCCGGCGCGCTCGCCGGCGCCGCCGGACTGCTGCTGAGCATTCCCGCCATCCGCGTGAGCGGCGCCTACCTCGCCATGGTGACGATCGCCTTCGCCTTCATGGTTCATCACGGCCTGATGGAGTGGCGCTCGCTCACCGGCGGGGCGAACGGGCTCCTGGGCATACCCGCGCCGGACTTCGGCGCGGTGGATACCGGCGTCGGCCTGGCGCTGCTGGCCTCGACGCTCGCCGCGGTCGCGCTCGGGGGCTATCACTCGCTCGTGCACAGCGGCTGGGGGCGCGCCATGCGCGCCGTGAAATCCTCCGAGATCGCCGCGCGCTCCATCGGCATCGATCCGGTCGCCGCGAAGGCGCTCGCCTTCACGCTGTCGGCCGCGCTCGCGGGCGTGGCGGGCGGTGTGCTGGCACCGCTCATCATGTTCATCAGCCCGGAATCGTTTCCGTTCTCGCAGTCCATCCTGTTCGTCGCGGCCGTCATCGTCGGCGGCAGCGCCACGGTGTTCGGGCCGCTCGTCGGTGCGCTGCTGATCGTGCTGCTGCCGGAGCTGCTCTCGGGTCTCGCGGACCTGCGCCTGCTGCTGTTCGGGGCGATGTTGCTCGTGGTGCTGTGGGTCGCCCCGCAGGGGATCCTGGGGTGGTTGTCCGGCACCGTCGGTCGGCGCCTTCGCGAGGCGGGACGGAGGTCACCGGATGCCGGCGATCCCGCGTCCGGCGCCTTGCGCGCGGCGCGCGGCCCCGCCCGTGCCCTGCCCTTCGTCGTGCCCGCGCACGATGGGCTGCGCGTCAGCGACATCGGCATTCGCTTCGGGGGCGTCACGGCGGCCGACGGCGTCGGCTTCGAGGCCCCCGCGGGACGGGTCACGAGCCTGATCGGACCGAACGGCGCGGGCAAGACCACGGTGCTGAACCTGATCAGCGGCTTCTACCGGCCCGACACCGGCTCCGTCGCGCTCGACGCGGACATCACGGGCGAGCCCGACTGGAAGATCGCTCGCCGCGGGCTCGCGCGGACCTACCAGGCCACGCGGCTGTTCGACGAGCTGTCGGTGCTCGACAACCTCCTCGTGGCCATGCAGCGCGGCCGGCTCGAGACGCCCCTGTTCCGCCGGCGTCCGGACAGGGACGAGCGCGCACGCGCCCTGCTCGACTTCGTCGGCTACGCGGGACCGATCGATGCGCGGGCCGACGGCCTGCCCCACGTCGACCGCCGCCTGGTGGAGCTGGCCCGGGCGCTGGCCACCGAGCCGCGCGTGCTGCTGCTCGACGAGCCGGCGGCCGGACTGAGCGGCGCCGACACCCACGAGCTGTCGGCCCTGCTGCGCGCGATCGCGGACGCAGGCGTCGCCGTGGTGCTGGTGGAGCACGACATGTCGCTGGTGATGAACCTGTCCGATCGCCTGGTGGTGCTCGATTCGGGGGCGACCATCGCGCACGGCGAACCGCAGGAGGTGCGTCGCGACCCGAAGGTGATCGGCGCCTATCTCGGGGACAGCGCCTACCGCGCCCCGCCGCGCACGAACTCCCTGCCGGCATCGCGAACCGTCCTGCTCGACGTGACGGACCTGAGTGTGGACTACGGCGCCGCCCCGGTCGTCGATGCGCTCGACCTGGTCGTTCAGGCGGGTGAGACGGTCGCCGTGCTGGGCGCCAACGGCGCGGGCAAGTCGAGCCTGCTCAACGCGATCGCCGGCCTGCATCCGGCCAGCTCGGGCACCGTCGGGTTCGACGGGCGGGACATCCGCGCGCTGGCGCCCGGCGAGATCGCGGCCGCGGGGCTGTCGCTCGTGCCCGAGGGCCGCCAGGTATTCGCCGAGCTCAGCGTGCGCGACAATTTGTACATGGGCGCGCACGTGCGCTCGGACCGCGCCGCCATCGACGACGACATCGAACGGGTGCTCGAGCGCTTCGCCCGGCTCAAGGACAGGCTCGACACACCGGCCGGACTGCTCTCCGGCGGCGAGCAGCAGATGATGGCGATCGGGCGGGGGCTGATGGCGCGTCCGCGGCTGCTGCTGCTGGACGAGCCCTCGCTGGGGCTCGCGCCCGCCATGATCGGCGAGCTGTACGACGCGCTCGCGGGACTGCGCGACGAAGGCGTCACGCTGCTGCTCGTGGACCAGATGGCGAACCTGGCGCTCGAGGTGGCCGACCGCGCCTACGTGCTCGAGACCGGACGCGTCGTGCGCTCGGGCGGGGCGCGGGAGTTGCTCGCGGACCCGGCGCTCGAGGCCGCCTACCTGGGCGCGCACGCCGCCTGAGCACGGCTCGCCGTCAGTGCGAAGGCGGCTCGCGGCGCACGCGCAGCCAATGCGCGCAGAGCGCGAAGTACGTCGTCAGGCCGGATCGGGCCCTTCCCCGCGCTCAGAACCAGCCGAGCAGCCAGGCACCGCCCAGCCCCACGCCGATCGCGATGACGAGTCCGTACGCGAACGGCTGGAACGCCACCTCCGGCACCGCACGCGATGCGGGCCAGAGGGCGCGGCCGGTGATCATCGGTCGGATCAGGTTCAACCCGCCCCAGAGCAGGTAGGCGAGCACGGCCGTGACGTGCAGCGCGACCAGCGCGATCAGCACGTTCGCGTTGAGCTCGTGCAGCGAGCGCAACGTCCTCGTCGCCTGCTCGTCCAGGGTGCCGTACAGGAGCCCCGCCACGACGGGAAAGTCGGGGTCGTCCGAGATGAACAGACCGCTCAGCGCCTGGAAGCTCAGCAGCACCAGCAGCGCGAGCACGGCCCAGGCGCCGGCCGGGTTGTGACCGCGCTCGGGCGCGACCTCGCGCCGCCGCAGGTGATCGAGATGGGCGAACCCGGCGCGCGGCGAGCGCAGCAACGTCCCCAGGCGCAGGTTTTCGCTCCCGAACAGCGCCAGGCACCATCGGAAGGCGAGCAGCAGCAGCACGATCTCGCCGACCTGACGGTGGTACAGCGTGAAGCCGATACCGCTCAGACCGTTGAACAGCATGTACAGCACCGCGGCGGCGAGCGACCAGTGGAACAGCCGCACCCACGCGTCCCAGACACGGACCCGACGCACGTCGTCGTTCGCGGCCATGCCGGATGCCTCGCGACCGGGCGTCCCGGCGCCTGCCGCGTGCGGTCCGTTCAGTCGTCCATGCGGTAGTCGTCGTGGCAGCCCTTGCAGGACTGTCCGACCTGGCCGACGCCCTGCTTGAGCGCGTCGAGGCCGTCTCCGGCGGAGGCGGCGAGGCTCTGCGTCGCGCTCTCGACCCCGTCGAAGCCCTCGGTGAAGTCATCCATGTCCTCCCAGATGGCCGGCAGCGCCGCGCTTCCCTCCATCGCCTCGGAGCTCGTGCCCTCGGGGAAGAAGCCGGTTCTGTCGATGCTCGCCACCGCCGCGAGCGACTCGGCCGCCGTCCGAGCGGTCTCGGCGTCGTAGTCGATCTCGCCACGGGCCATGCCGGCGAGCGGACCGAAGTAGTTGCCGTAGAGCTTGTACATGCCCTGGCGAACCTCGACCGCCTTGCGCAGGTCGTCGTCGTCCTGGGCGAAGGCGGGCGCGGCGAGCGTGACGAGGGCTACGGCGAGCAGGATGGGTCGCATCGGCAACGGGCTCCAATCGGCTGGATTTCGGGAGCCAAAACGTAGCACGGAACGCGAAGGCCGCCGCGCGGCGACCGGCACCCACCGCTCGGCAGGAACGCGGCGCGGCCTACCCGGGCTTGTCCACCCGCCGGTCCGCGAGCGCCGCCGTCAACGCCCGCAGCTCCTCGCGCAGCGCGCGCACCTCGGCGCGCGTCGCCTCGTGCTCGTCGACGCGTTGGCGCTGGGCGTCCTCGGCGGTGCTCGATTGCGTCGAGTCGATGATGACCGCGATGAACAGATTCAGCATCGTGAAGCTCGTGACGAGGATGAACGTCACGAAGAACGCCCACGCGAACGGGTGGGCCTCGATGACGGGACGCGCGATGCCCATCGACCAGCTCTCGAGCGTCATGACCTGGAACAGGGTGTAGGCGCTCCTGCCGAGCGTGCCGAACCACTCCGGGAAGCCGAAGCCGAACAGGCCCGTCGCCACGACCGCCGCGACGTAGAAGATCAGCACCATCAGCAGGATCACGGACGACAGCCCCGGGATGGCGCCGATGAGCCCGCCGACCACGCGGCGCATCGACGGCAGCAGGGTCAGCAGCCGCAGCACGCGCAGTACCCGCAGGGTGCGCAGCACCGCGAGCGGGCCGCTCGTGGGCACGAGCGCGATGGCCACCACGGCGAAGTCGAACACGCTCCACGGATCGGTGAAGAAGCGCCTGCCGTGCGCCGCGATGCGCAGCCCGATCTCGACGACGAAGACCGCGAGGATGACGAGATCGATCGCGATGAGCAGCGGCCCGTGGCGCGCCATGAGCGCGGGCCAGGTCTCGAGCCCCAGCACGATGGCGTTGACGATGATCAGCACGATCAGCGTGCGCTCGACGAGCGGGCGCGCGAGCCACGCGGCGAGCCGGACGCGCCACGCGGCGCGGGGGTGGGAGTCGGGCGAAGGACGGACGGCGAGCACGGGGACGATGGGTCGAGGGGGGCGCCGGCGCGATGGTACGCGTCCGCCGTCCGGCCGAGCCTGCGAGGCCCGCGCACTCCGCTATCCTCGCGCGCATGCTGAGCCGCTTCCTGCCCTCCAACCGCCGCCCGTTCGACTCGCTCTCCGAGCAGGAGACCCTCGCTCTCGCGATCTCGGCCGAGGAAGACGACATGCGCATCTATCGCGCCTATGCGGACGGCCTGCGCGAGCCCTACCCCGCGAGCGCGGCGATGTTCGACGACATGGCCGACGAGGAGCGCGAGCACCGCACGCGGCTCATAGAGATGCACCGCCGCCGCTTCGGCGACACCATCCCGCTGATACGGCGCGAGCACGTGCGCGGCTACTTCGAGCGAAAGCCCGACTGGCTGGTGCGCCCGCTCCCGCTCGACAAGACGCGCGACATGGCCCGTCAGATGGAGCGCCAGGCGGAGGCGTTCTACCGCGCGGCGGCTTCGCGCGCGACCGATGCCGACACCCGCGAGCTGCTCGGGGACCTGGCGCACGCGGAGTCGAAGCACCGCGAGCTCGCCGCGGATCTGGCCGACACCCACCTGACCGACGAGGCGCTGGAGACCGAGTCCGAGG
This sequence comes from uncultured Gammaproteobacteria bacterium, assembly GCA_963833195.1. GTDB lineage: Bacteria > Pseudomonadota > Gammaproteobacteria > Granulosicoccales > Granulosicoccaceae > Granulosicoccus. The sequence goes on from CAWHXF010000027.1 coordinate 769,727, forward strand.
TCGAGCGACGCCGCTTCCTGCTCACCTGGATACAGCCCGGGCTCGCGGGGCTCATGGACGGCTCGATCAGCACGCTCGCGCCGATCTTCGCCGCGGCCTTCGCGACGGGGGACTCGTGGAGCACGTTCCTGGTCGGGCTGTCGGCCTCGATCGGCGCCGGCATCTCGATGGGCTTCACCGAGGCTGCGAGCGACGACGGCGTGCTGACCGGGCGCGGCGCGCCGTGGAAGCGCGGCGTCGCCTCGGGCGTCATGACGACGCTCGGCGGGCTCGGGCACGCGCTGCCCTACCTGATACCGGACATCCGTACCGCCACCACCGTCGCCATCGCGATCGTGTTCGTGGAGCTGTGGGCGATCACGTGGATCCAGCACCGCTTCATGGAGACGCCCTGGGGCCGGGCGATCGTCCAGGTCGTCGTCGGCGGCTCGCTCGTGCTCGCCGCCGGCGTGCTCATCGGCCAGGGTTGAGCGGGGCCGGACCTTCGATGGCGCGCACGAGCTCCGCACGTTTGCCACATCGTTACGCCGCCGACGGCTTGCCGGCGCTACGCTTGCGGCGCATGAGCGTTCCCCGAGCGGCTTCGGCCACCCCCACCCCGCCGCTGCACGTCTGGTGCTATGCGTGCGTGCCCGCATCGGATCGGGGCGGGGTGCAGGCCGTGTTCGGCCGCGTGGCGCGTGGGCTCGCGCGCGCCGGAGACCGGGTCGTGACCGCCTGGGCGCACCCGCCCGTCCGGTCGAGCGGCGAAGCGGGTACCGCGGACCTGCACCTGCCCCTGGCGACGCGGCTGGAGCGCCCCGTCGTCGACGGCCTGGCCGTCCTGCGCTCGGTGGCCATGCTCGCGCGCCGGTTGCGCGAGGATCGCCCGGACATCGTCAACGTGCACTTTCCGATGGGTCAGGCCGCCTACTTCGCGCTGCTGCGCCCGCTGCTCGGCTACCGCCTGGTGCTGTCGCTGCACGGCAGCGATCTGACGAACCCGGCGGGCCCCGTGCGTCGCGTGTTCGGGCCGCTGCTGCGGCGCGGGGACGCGGTCGTCGTCGTCTCGCGCGCGATGGCGCGCATCGCCGTCGAGCGCTACCGCGTCGATCCGGCGCGGGTGCATCTGATTCCGAACGCCATCGACACGCGCTTCTGGTGCCCGCCTCCCGGCGGCGCGCCGCTCCGCGACGCCGGGCACGACCACGAAACCCCCGCCGGGCGATCCGCGCCGCTGCGACTGCTGGGGGTCGGCCGGCTCGTCGAGGTGAAGGGCTTCGACCTGCTCATCGACGCGTTCGCGGTGCTGCGTGCGGAGCGGCCGGATCTGGACGCCACGCTGGAGATCGTGGGCGAGGGTCCGGCGCGCGACGAGCTCGCGGCGCGCATCGCGAAGGCCGGACTCGGCGAGCGCGTCGCGTTGGCCGGCCATCTCGGTCGCGAGGCCCTGCGCGCGCGGCTGCGCGCGGCGACGCTCTTCGTGCTGCCCTCGCGCAGCGAGGGCGCGCCGCTCGCGCTGCTCGAGGCCATGGCGGTCGGCACGCCGGTGCTGGCGAGCGACGTCGGCGGCGTCGGCGAAGCGCTCGCGGCGCTGCCCGACTGCCTGGTCGAACCGGACAGCATCGATGCACTCGCCCTGGGCCTCGCGCGGCGGCTCGACGACCCGTCGGCCAGGGCGCGCGGCGTGGCGCTCGGGCTCGAGGCCGTCGCCGAGCGCGACGAGCGCACCGTCGTGGAGACCTATCGCGCGCTGTTCGGTCGGCTCGTGGCGCGCCCGGCGCCGCGCCCCGCCGCGGGCGCGGTCGTGCGCCCGTGAAGGGCTCGCTGCGGCGTCCGTGGTCCCCGCTCGATGCGCCGGGCCGGTGGCACGCCGGATGAGCGCACTGCCCGGCGCCCTCTCGGCGCCCTTCTCCGCGACGGGTCCGCTGCGCCGCGCCCTGCGACGCGTGCCGCACGCCGCCGTCGCGCGCGGGCTGCCGAGCGCGTGGCTCGGGCACCGCTGGCTGGCGACGCGCGGGCTGGAGTCGCTGGCCGCGGACCCGACGGTCTGGACGGAGCTCGCCCCGGCGCGCACCGAACATCACCCCCTGCCCGTCGGCACGGCACACGCCGACGCGCTCCCGAACGATGCGGGCTGGTGGGGGTATTCGATGCGCGACGTGCCGACGCGCCGCAGCGCCGCGACGGCGCTCGTCACCCTGACGGACGTGCGCCTGCTGCCGCACCGCGACGCGGCCGGGCTCTTCCATCCGGCGCTGCTGGACGCGCACGGACGCGCGCTGGAGCTGCCGCAGACGAGCTACCGTCCGTTCCACCGCCCGATGATCGGGATGCCGGACGACAGGAGGCTCGGCGACGTCGTCTGGATCGCCGAGCGCGCCTGCGACAACCACTCGCACTGGCTCACCGCGCACGTGCCCAAGCTCGTGCTGTTGAAGGAGCTCGGACGCCTCGACGGCCTCGTGCTGCCCGATCGGCGCACGCCCGCGATGCTGCGCACGCTGGAGCTGCTCGGCATCGATGCGGACCGCGTGCCCGTCATCGCGTCGAACCGCCCGGTGAGCGTCGCGCGACTCACCACACCCGTGGGCGACCGCTTCGACCCCCGCCTGCTCGCGCGCGCGCGCGACGCCATCGCCACGGGCATGGGAACCGACCCCGGCGCCGCGGCGCCGGGCGACGGCGCGCGCCTGTGGATCTCGCGCGAGCGTTCGAGCGGACGGCGGCTGCTCGAGGAATCGGCCCTCGTGCCGCGGCTGCGCGCGGCGGGCATCGAGCGCGTGTTCCTGGAGGAGCTCGACTTCGACGCGCAGTGGCGCCTCATGCGCTCCGCCGGCACGGTGATCGCGCCGCACGGCGCGGGGCTCACCAACATGCTGTTCTGCAAGCCCGGCACTCGTATCGTCGAGATCGCGGATCCGCTGTACCCGAACCCGAACTTCTACGCCATGGCCGCGGCGCTCGGCCATTCCTGGCGCCGCGTGGAAGCACGGGCGGTCGGCGACGGGCATCGGTTGACGCGCGACCTGTCGGTGTCGTCCGCCGCGATCGATGCGCTGCTGGACGAGCTGTTCGGTGCCGGCGGTGACGCCGCGTCGGTCGCATGACCGCCCTGCCCGCCTCCACGAAACCGTGGCGCGTGTCGGTCGTCATGCCGTGCCGGAACGCTGCGCGCTGGCTGGACGAGACGCTGCACTCGGTGGCACTGCAGCTGCGTCCCCCGCAGGAAGTGATCCTGGTCGACGACGGTTCGACCGATGCCAGCGCCGACATCGCACGGCACCACGCCGCGATGTTCGAGGCCCGCAACGAACGCGTCGGCGAAGACACGCATACCGACATGCGCGTCGTCACGGGCGAGGCCCGCAGCGCCTCCGCGGCGCGCGCGCTCGGTGCCTCGCTCGCGACGGGCGATGCGCTGATGTTCCTCGATGCCGACGACCTGCTGGCGCCGGACGCCCTGGCGGCGCTGTGCGGGGCCCTTCCGCCGGGCGCCATCGCCGCGTGCCCCTGGTCGCGCTACGAGCTCGACGGCACGGGCTGGGTGGTGCGACCGGCGTCCTGCGCGCCGCGCCACGTCGGTCGCGATGCGCTGTCGGCGTGGCTGCGCGGCTGGTATCACCCGCCGGCATCCTTGCTCTACTCCCGCGCGGCGCTGGAGCGCGCAGGCGGCTGGGACCCCGCCTACAGCTCGAACGACGACGGCGATCTCGCCATGCGCGCGCTCGCCGCCGGCGTGCCGCTCGTGCACACCGCCCGCGGCATGGCCTACTACCGGCGCATGCCCCCGGACACCGTGTCGCTGAGCGGCGCGCGCGACTCGCCGGCCGGCGTGGCCTCGCGTCATCGCGTGCTGGACAAGCTCGAAGCGCGACTCGGCGAGGCCGGCACGCTGCCCCGCTACCGCGCCGACCTCGCCGCGGCGCGCGCGCTGATCGACGCACGCACGCCGCTGGGCAGGCAACGGATCGTGGCGACGGCGGGGCGCGCGGTTCGCGGCGCGCGAGCGAGACTCCGGTCCGCCGGGCCGCCGGTCCCGCCCGAGCCCGTCGGCATTCCCGCGGTGCGGCGGAACGCCGTCGCGCGGGAGCCTCTCGTCAGCGTCGTGATCCCGACCTGGCGACGCTCCGAGGCGTGCCTGCGCGCGGTGCAGAGCGTGCGCGCACAGCGGTGGCGCAAGCTCGAGATCATCGTCGTCGACGACGCCTCCGGAGACGATACCCTCGAGCGCCTCGCGCGCCTGGACGAGCCGCGCCTGCGCGTGCTGGCCCGCGACACCAACGGCGGCGTGGCCCGAGCCCGGAACGACGGGCTCGCCGCCGCGCGCGGAGACTTCGTCGGCTTTCTGGATTCGGACGACCGGTGGCATCCGCACAAGCTCGACGCGCAGCTCGATGCGTTCCGCCGCGCGGATGCGCGCGTGGGCCTCGTGTACACCGGCTGCGAGACGATCGAGCCCGACGGGCGCCGCCGCATCGATCCCGCGGTGCGCGACGGCGAGCTGTTCGGCGCCTTGCTCGAGCGCAACTTCCTGCACGGCGCCCCTTCGAGCGCGCTGCTCACGCGGCGGGCCGTGGCGATGGCGGGCGAGTTCGACCCCGACTACCCGGCCATCGAAGACTGGGACTACTGGGTGCGCGTCGCGCGCTTCCATGCCGTCGGCGCCGTGGCCGCACCGCTCGTGACCTACGCGGACGATGGCGACGTGGACCGCCGCTCGCGCGCGGCGGCCGCGAACCATGCGGGCCGTGCCCGCTTCGAGGCGCGCTTTCGCACCGAGATGCGCCGCTACGGAGCGACGCGCGGCTTCCTGTTCGAGAGCGCGCGGCGCCTGCTGGCGGATTCCGCCGCAGACGCGGGCGAGGCCCGACGAATCGTCCTGCGCGCGTATCGGGAGCCCGGACGGCCGCTGCGGTCCGCGGACTTGCAGTGGCTGCCCTACGCGCTCGCGCCGGCGTCGCTGCGGCGCGTGCTGAGACGCATCGACACCCGACCCAGGGCGACGGGCGTCACGAGCCCAGCGCGCGGTTGAGCGCCCGCGCCGCGCGATCCCGGGTACGGCGCGACAGCGCGAAGTTCAGGCAGTGCGAGGCCAGCTCCGCAGGGTTCGGGCGCCCGGCACGGAACGCCTCGCGCAGCAGCGGCACGAACGCGTCGAGCTCGCCCGCATCCGCCGCCGACGCGCTCGCCAGCGTGAGCAGGAACCCCGCGTGCGCGCGCGGCCCGAGCAGCGCACGGCGCTCCCTGCCCCACTCGATGCACCAGCGCCAGTTGCTGTAGTGGCTCACGCGCGGCCGGCCCGGCGTGATGTCCCATTCGACGAGCGGCTCGGCGGTGTCCGGAAACACGAGCTCCGCCCCGTGCTCGGCCGCGGCGCGCAGCAACCAGTCCTGGTCCACGAAGCGGTGACCGTCCCGGAACGGCACGGCGCGAAAGAGCGTCGCGCGGGCCAGCAGCGTCGATGTCTGCACGATCCGATCGCCCGCGATCGGCCAGCGTCTGGAGAAGAGGTAGTCGGGCACGGTCTCGCCGTCGCGCGGCAGCAGCCGTGGCCATTGGAAGCTGCGCTCGCCGACACGGGCCCGCAGCCGACACGACACGATGCAGGCGGCGATGTCCTCGCCCCGCGCGACGCGCGCCTCGACGGCCTTGCACTGGTGCGCGAGCTTCTCGGGCAGCCACACGTCGTCGTCGTCCAGCAGCGCGATCCAGTCGCCCCCGGCCTCCTCGATGCCCGCGTTGCGGGCGCCCGCGTTGCCCAGATCCCGCCTCGCCTGCACGGTGCGCACGCGCGGATCCGCGATGGCGGCCAACGTCCGCAGCGCGTCGGGATCCGGCGTCGCCCCGTCCACCACCACCACGACCTCGTGCACCGGCCGGGACTGGGCCAACACGGACGCCACCGCCGCGCCCACGAGATCGGCCCTCCGGTGGGTGGGTATGACGACCGAGACGCGCGCTGCATCCATTTCAGCCCGCCGGAACCGAGGCGTCGCGCGCCCCGATCATGCTGTCGCGGTTCACGAGCGCGGCGAGCTCTTCGGGCGTCAGGTCGTCCGTCCCGGCCGGGCGGCGAGGCATCACGAGGTAGCGCCGATCGGCGGTGCTGTCGACGACCACGAGCTTCGTGTCCGGACCCGGCACGGTGCCGAACTCGGCGAGCACGGCGCGCGGCTCCGACACCGCCCGCGAGCGGTACGAGCGCGACTTGTACCAGACGGGGGGCGGGCCCAGGATCGGTCTCGGGTAGCAGGAACACAGCGTGCACACCACGAGATGGTGCACCGCCTCGGTGTTCTCCAGCAGCACGAATTCCGGGTAAGGCGGCATCGAGATGCCCTCGAGCCCGGCCGCGGCGGGAAGGTCCCGGAGCGCCAGCGCGCGGAACTCCGGGTCCGTCCAGCACCTGGCGATCAGGCGCGCGCCGTTGGCCGGTACGCGCCCGGCCATGTCCTCGATCTGCGCGGCGATCTCGGCCCGGGTGAGTATTCCCTTGTCGACCAGCGCCGCGACCACGCGCTCGAGCAGTCGGGCGTGTTCGGGGGCGGGCTCGCGCAGGTCGGTCGGTGCCGCGTGGGAGTGGTCGTGCCCGTGACCGGAATCGTGGACGGGCTCGTGCGCGGGCTCGGCACCGTCAGCGTGTTCGTCGGTCATGTGCGGCTCTCCTCGCCCGGGACGGGCACCAGCCAGTGTTCGTAGAGCTCGACCAGCAGCGCATCGCTCGCCTCGCCCGCGTACTCGGCGAAGAGCTCGGGCAGCGCGAACCGCACCCAGTACAGGGTGGGCGCGGGCAGACCGCTACCCCCGTAGGCGAGATCCTCGGGGTTCCTGAACGAGCCGAGCGGCGCCTCCACCGTGCCGGTGGCGCCGCGCACGTACCGCGGCGTGCGGCAATGCCCGATCGAGCGGGGTCCGCGCACGCGCACCCGCTGTCCCGCGGCGAAGCGTGACGCGCTCACGGCGCGTCCGTGGAGCCGTGGAGCTCGTCCCGCGTGGCGATGCCGCGCTCGATCATCAGCAGCGAGATGGCCCTCAGCCAGCGCTCGTAGTAGCCGAGCCCGAGGTACTCGCTTTCGCTGAAGCCTTCCACGGTGCGGCGCACCTCGTCCATCGTGAACACCTGCTTGCGGTGTCCGGTGAGCAGCGCGTAGAGCGCGTCGACACGCTTGTCGAAGAGCGTCTGCTCGTGCTCGGTCCGGTCGAGCGGACCGGCGGGCAACCCGCCCATGTCGTGCGTGTCACCCATGCGTGCGCTCCCGTTCGGCTCACCGGGACACCCGGCACACCGATGTTGGCAGAAGAGCGACGCGGCGGCGAACGGGCCGATCGGACCGGGGCCCGTCTTGCGCATCGGTCGCAGCACCGCTCGGGCCCTAGGGCCGCTTCGCCGCGACGAACTCGCGAAGCCCCCGCAGCGACAGGCAATTCACCACGTCGCCCGGCCCCACCCACCCGCGTCGCGCGGTAACGAGCCCGCCCTCGAGCTTGCCCAGACCCCGCGGGGTGTGCGCGTCGGTGTCGATGGCCAGCTTGCAACCCGCCCGCACGGCCGCACGCGCCCGATCGGCCGCGAGATCCAGGCGCTGGTAGCTCGCGTTGATCTCCAGCGCGGTGCCGTTCGCGGCCGCCGCGGCGAACACCGCGGTGAAGTCCAGCGGCAACCCGGCACGGGCGTTGATCAGTCGCCCCGTCGGATGGCCGACGAGGTTGACGTACGGGTTGTCGATCGCGCGCAGCAGGCGATTCGTCGCCGCACGCGGGTCCTGCCGAAGCGCGACGTGCGGGCTCGCGACCACCCAGTCGAGCTCGGCGAGCACCGCGTCGTCGTAGTCGAGCCGTCCGTCGCCGAGGATGTCGCACTCGGTGCCGGCCAGGAGCTCGATGCCCTCGATGCGCTCGTTGGCCTCGCGCACGGCGAGCGCGTGCGCGAGCAGCCGCTCGGCATCGAGACCGTTCGCCTGGCGCTGCGACGCCGAATGGTCGGTGATGGCGAGGTACTCGTACCCGAGCGCCTTCGCGGCCTCGGCCATCTCGTCGATGGTGCCGGTACCGTCGCTTGCCAGGGTGTGACAGTGCAGGTCGCCGCGGTAGTCCGACGCCTCGATCAACGCGGGCAGCGCGCCGTCCATGGCGAGCTCGATCTCGCCCGCATCCTCGCGCAGCTCCGGCGGCACCCACGCGAGGCCGAGCGCCGCGTACACCGAGGCTTCCGTCTCCCCGGCGACCGGCTCGAGCGACGGCAGCGTCCCCGGCGCGGCGTCGCGCGACTTCCAGGCGGCCGCCTCGAACAGACCCCATTCGGTCAGGCTCAGGTCGCGCTGCGCCGCGAGGGCGCGCAGACGCTTGTTGTGCTCCTTGCTGCCGGTGAAGTAGCACAACGCCGCTCCGAAGCTCGCGCGCGGCACCACGCGCACGTCCACCTGCAGCCCATCGCCGGTCACCACGCTGCACTTCGTGATGCCCAGCCCGAGCACCTTCTGCACCGGTTCGAAGCGGCTGAACGTCTCGAGTATCCGTCGCGGGTCGGCCTGCGGTGCGGACGTCACCACGAAGTCCAGATCCCCGATCGTCTCGCGTCCGCGCCGCACGCTGCCCGCCGGCACGACTCGCTCCACGCCCTCGATGTTCCCGAGCCGCTCCATCAAGGCGTTCCCGATCTTCACCGCCTCGCCGAGCGAGCGGCGCCGCGCGGCGGCCTCGCGCATGGTCAGCCCCTCGCGGATCTGCTCGAGCTTCTTCGGCCCGAGACCCTTGAGCGTCGCGAGCGATCCGTCCTCGATCGCGGCCGACAGCGCGGTGAAGCTCTCGATGCCCATCTCGCGCCACACGAGCCCCACGGTCTTCGGCCCTAGCCCCGGCACGTCGAGCATCGCGAGCACGTCCGGCGGCACTTGCGCCGCGAGCTCGTCGAGATCGCTCGACTCCCCGGTCTCGATGACGTCGACGATGATCGTCGCCGACGACGCGCCGATGCCCTTGAGCGCCTCGACCGCCGCCCGGCCGCCGCTCGCGTACAACGCGGCCGCCTCCTCCGGCAGGTTGTCGAACACGCTTGCGACCTTCTGGAAAGCGATCGCCTTGAAGGCGTTGGCACCGACGAGATCGAGGATCTTCGCCGCCTCGCGGAACCGCTCGGCGAGATCACGATTCGTGGTCGCGGTGGTCATGGGCGGAGTCTATCTGCCGGCGCGCGGTCCCGGTCCCACTGCCGGGTGGACGATTACAGCGCGAGCACGCTGCGAGCCCACACGGGCAAAGGGTCGACGTGCACGGTCAACTCATCGTGGCGCATCCGCGCGACGAGCACGAACGGATCGTCCACCGAACTGTTGTCGAACAACAGCACGTCGTTCGCTAGCGGCACGGCACGCGAGACGTTGACCAGCGTCCGTGGCAACCGGGAGACGATCTTGTCGTCGCTGACGGTGTGCCCTCCCTGCCGAACGCGCTGCGCCACGCGGCTCCGGTTGAGTGCGGCGTCGTCCAGGTGGATGTAGACGAGCACGATGTCGTACTCGGCGCGTCGCGCGGCGGCCAGCAGATCGACCTTCGAGGGGTGGGAGAAGACGCTCTCGTACGCGAACGAGCGCCCATCGCCGATCAGGCGTTCGACTCGCGCCATCGCGATGCGGGCCGCTTCGAGGCTCGCCACCGCGGGCCGGGCCGGATCCAGTTCCACGGCGATCCGGTCGGCGTTGACGAACGCGACGCCTGCCGGCTCCAGACGGTTTCGGTAGAACGTGCTCTTGCCCGCCCCGTTGCCGCCGGCGAGCATGTAGAGCCGGGGAGCCACGACACGCCGAGGTTCAGGGTGCCGCGCGGGGCACGAAGCCGTCGTCGCCGTAGGTTCCGAGCTCGACGCTGCCGTCCGCGTTCCTGCGGCGGATCAACGGCCGGAGCTCCGGCGGGGAGTCGTAGACCACGGGGTCGCCGTCGAACTGGGCCGCCAATGCACCGGAGACCCGGTCCGCTTCCAGGCCGGACAACAACTCGTCGACGTCGGGCACGGCGCTGCGCGCGACCCGCACCCGCTCGATGAAGGCCTCGTCCGCAAGCAGCGACCGGATCTGACGAGCGTCCAGCGCGTCCTCCAGGAGCCGACCGAGCGCTGCCCAGTACTCGATCTGGTTCGGCACGCTGCGGTGGCAGGCTTCCCCAGCCTTGCGGGCTCGCTCTACCAGATCGTCCGTGAGACGAAGGGCGGCCTTGCGCGTGCCGGGCGCGGCCACGCGGGTGCGCGGTGCGGAGGCGCCGGGTGCCGAACGGATGGGTGTGGACATGGGTTGACCTCCGGAGGCGGTGAGGGGCGGTGCGAATGACCTAGTTCTCCGAGCTAGCCTACGGCCTCATGGTAGCAAGTTGCTGCCCACGGTAGCGACTCGCCATCCCGGAACTGTAGGCATGCGTGCTCGCCGTCCGCGTTGCGCACGGTGCTTGCGGCGCGCGACGCGAGCGGGCGTCGCGACGGAGCCCCTCGCGCCGCGCCGATCAAGCGCCGTCGCGCGGACTCGCCGGCAGGCGAAGCGTCCGCTCGAACACCTCCAGCCCCTCGGCCACGCTCGCCCGTCTCCAGCGCGGTGAGCGCGGCGCGAAGACCTCGAGCAGCGCTTGCCTGGCCATCAGACAGGGCGTCGAACCGGCGGCGGACCAGTGATGGGTCCGGTTCTCGCGCCGCAGCGCGGACAGCACGGCGAGCGGGCCGACCGTGCCGACTTCCACGCACGCATAGAGAAATCGCTTGCCGGCCAACGCCTGGCCGCACCAACGCGCGAAGGTGCCACGCGCGTCGTAGGCGTTGCCGGTCGAGCTGTCGAGCAGGACCCGGCGGCGGTAGTGCTCCTGCAGCGCGCCCGTCTGCGCCCCATCGCCGTTACAGATCAGCGTGGCCGTGGCCGCCGGACCGAGCCCGCTGTGCACGTCCAGGACGGACACCCGCGCGGCGTCCGCCACGAGCCCGAGCGTCACCTCCTGCAGCGTGCGGCACGGTTCGCCCACCTCCGCGCCGCCGTAGAAGAGGCCCCGTGGGTATTCGTACTGGCCCTCGGCGATGGCCTTCGCGAGCGGCGTGGCGCCGCGGTTCCGAACGATCGCCCTGCCCGCCCTCAACCAGTACGCCAGCTCGCTGCCAGCCTTCGGGGATCCTCGAGGATTGATGACGGGGTCAAGGGCTGCGTAGCCGAGCGGTGACGCGGGCTCGGGTACCGATGCGCCGATGAAATTCCGGTTCACGTCCACGTTGCGGTCGTCGACGCGGCGCAGGTGCGCGAACCCCCAGGGGTTCACCGCGTGGATCAGCGCCACGCCGACACCGTCCGGCAGTGCGCGTTCGCCGAGCCGGCGCAGCACCGCGTGCTGGATTGCGGCGCCGAGGAAGCCCTCGACGCCGTGCACACCGCTTGTGATCACGATCAGATGGTCCGTCCGTCGCGGGCCGATCGTCGCGATGTCGACCGACAACGATTCGCCTCGCGGCCCGACGGCGTCGACGCAGCGCGAGTCGGTGCGCGCGCCGCCGCCGCGCGCGAGCTCGACGAACCGCGCGCGGCTGGCGAAGTAGTCCGCGGGCCAGGCTTCGTTACCCGTCACGTCCCCGCGTCCACGCTGAAGACCAGCGAGCCGTCGGCACCGACCACGACCAGGATCTGCCCGGTCGGCAGTGCCGCGCCGAGCAGCTTGATGAACATGTCCGTCACCGCGAAGCCGAACATGGCGACGATCATGAGCGCGCTGCCGCGCAGGTTCTCGGCGGCGCTGGCGACGAGGGGGTGGGCGAGGCTCACGCTTGCCTCGCGGCCGCTTCGACACTCACCGTGCTCACGGGGGCGCTCCTTCAGGGCAGATGGCCTGCGTCCAGACCGTGCGCGCAGGGTAGCGACCCGGTGCGCGTTCGTCGGCGCGCACGATTGCATCAGCACGGTGTTCGCTCGCGGCAACCTCTTGCCCTGATCGCTGGAGCGCGGGGACGAGGCCATCGAGCTCGTGCCGCACGGCCGCATGGTCGGCAACTCGGTCGAGGTCGCCCTCATGGTCGCGCGCGCGTCGCTCGGTCTCGTCTACACCTTCGACGACTACGTCGCCGCGGACCTCGCCTCGGGCGCTCTGGTCACGGTGCTGGACGGCTGGACGCCGCCCTTTCCGCCTAGCTCGCCCGGCCGCGCGCGGAGCGGCGTCGTCCATCCGGACTCTTCGAGTGCCGGCGGGCAGCGACCTTCGCGCGCTCTTGCCTCCCGCTGCATGGAGCCCCCGGGCCCGACGTTCCCGACCGTGCGCTGCTCCAGCGTCGCCGCCCGCGGTATCACGCGAGCATCGCGGGCTACGTCATCACCGAGCTGACCGACGTGCACCGGGAACCGAACGGGCTCATGGACATGGAGCGGAACCCGCGGGTCTTTGCGGAGCGCTTCGCCGACATCGATGCCGACGTCGTGATCTGCCCGCGGCAACCGCGTCTCGAGTTGCCGGGCGGCCGGACCCTCGGCAAGCACGACGCGGTGGCATCGCGTGCGGACGATCGGATTGATGGCGTCCGTGCCGCCGAGCCCGGCGACCTGGTGCTGTTCGAGCTCGGTGCGGACGCCCCGTTCACGCTGGCGGGATCGCTCAGCCGGGGGCGCTGACGACCGCCCGAACGCGAAACGGCCGACCCTCCTGGGTCGGCCGCGTCACGGGGGTTCACCGCCCGGGCGCGCGTGGCGTCGGGGCGGTGTGGGGATGACATCGGGGCAGCGTCAGGGGGACGCCGCGGTGCGGCTGGCCGGGGTGGCGTCGTGCGGACCGTTCGCGGGTTCCGGCCGGCCTCAGAGCAGGCCGAGCTTGAACTGCAGCCAGACGACCTTGTTGTTGCTGATGTCGCCGAAGTCCACGTCCGGCGAGCCACTGACGTTCAGCACCGCGCGGTCGGTGAGCGAGATCTCGATGGCGGGCAGCGGCACGATCTTCGTCTCCGGATCGTCCTTGACCTTGTACTTCTTGTGCAGCGCCGTGGCGCCGAGCATGAGCCGGACCCGGTTGGAGAGAAAGCGCTTGGTCGTGTAGTGCACGCCGGCGTAGCGCGCCTGATACCCGAAGCTGTCGGACAGCGTGCCGCCGTGGAAGCCGACGCGGTTCGTGGGCGAGTACTCGAGGCCGATGCCGGGCGTGAAGTCGTTGCGCTCGTCGGAGTTCTCGAAGTGCCAGGCGAACGTGTTGAACACGAGGTAGCCGTCGTGGCGCTCGGTACCGAGGTCGGCCGAAGCGGCGCTCGCGCCGGTCAGCAGGGCGGCGGCGAAGGCGAAACGGGTGGCGATGCGGGCGATTCGAGTGCGCATGGTGTGGTGATCCCCTGGGTGTCGGTCGGCTTGGTGGCCGACTCTTCTTTGGCGTCTTCCCTGTGTCTGCCGGGAAGTTGCCGCGCACTCTAGGCCCGGGATCGAGAGCTCGTGAGGAAGCGCGTCACGAAGTCGGTGCGGCGGCAGGACGTCGGCCAGCGAGGCGGTGACGGATCACGTTTCGTGCGCCCGAAGCGGCGCTGCGCGTCGGAAGACCGGCGCTGTACGCGCCTCGGGAAGGGCGCGATGCGTGCGCCGATCCGTGCTGGATGGCATCGACCCGCTCCAGACGCCCGTGGATCTCGCGGAACAGCGGCACCGACCTGCGCCCGAGGCGACCGCCCACCACGGGCGCTGGAAACACGTCCCGCAGTGCAGAGTGCCGAGACTCTCCTTGCGGAAGTCGAGCGTTACCTGCACGCGTCGAGTTCGCAGGAGCTCCCGTCGAGATAGACCATCGTCGATCTGCAACCGAAGCGACCCGGTGAAGGCCGCTACACGCAACTGTGCTCGGACTAGAACGCCCGCCCGGACCCCGGTCGGTGCACGTTCCGCGGCACGAACCCGCCCCCCTCCGGACGCTCGGGCTCGCGCGGCCTAGGCACCCAGAGCACGCGGTCGGGATGCATGCCGGCGCCCTGCACGGCAGACACCGCCGACAGTCGCATGCGGTTCAGAAGCCGGGTGTCCACCTCGCCGCACAGCGGATGGGTGCCGCCGTTGTCGGCGACGACCTTCTTCCACGTCTTCCTGCGGCGGGCCAGCGTGTCGGCGTCGGCGAGCGCGGTGCAGTTGATCTCGTTGGCGTCGAGGTCCACGACGATCTCGTCCCCGTCCTCGACCAGCGCGATGGGTCCGCCGAGCGCCGCCTCCGGGCCGACGTGACCGATGACCAGCCCGACCGAGCCGCCCGAGAACCGTGCGTCGGTCATCAGGCCGATGACGATGCCCTGCTCACGGCACAGCGTCGTGATGCGCGAGGTCGAGTCGAGCATCTCCGGCATTCCCGGCGCGCCGCTCGGCCCCTCGTAGCGCACGATGACCATGTCGTGGTCCTGGAACGTTTCCGGGGCGGACTCCAGCATGTCGAGCAGGCGCCGTTCGCCGTCGAACATCCGCGCGCGCCCGACGAAGCGATTGTCCTCGAGCCCGCCCTCGACGCCGGCGAGCTTGAGCACGGCGCTGTGTTCGGGCGAGAGGTTGCCACCGAGCACGCGCAGCCCGCCCGTGACCTTGAACGGCGCGCTGACGGGGTAGATCACGGTGCCGTCCGGCTCGCCGGTACCGAGCCGCTCGATCTGTCCGGCCAGCGTCTCGCCCGTGCAGGTCGGCACGTCGCCGTTCAGCAGCCCGGCGTCGAGCAGCGCCCTGACGATGACCTGCACTCCGCCCCTCTCGGCGATGTCCACCATCGAGTACCGACCGTAGGGGCGGGCGTCGGTCAGGACCGGCACCACGTGCTCGGACAGGTGGTTGAATTCCTCGGGCGACATGATGTCCCGCGCGAAGCTGCCGAACCCCGCCGCGCGCGCGATCTCGGGGGCGTGCAGCATGACGTTGGTGGAACCGCCGATCGCCATGGCGACGATGAGCGCGTTGCGGATGGAATCGCGTCCGACGATGTCGCGCGGCGTCTGTCCTCGCTCGATGAGCCCGCGCGAGGTAGGTGACCAGCTCCTCCGGGAACTCGTTCAGCCGGCGCGGATCGTCGGACGGCGGGGCGACCATGTGCAGCGGCTGCATGCCGACGACGCCGATGAAGGTCTGCATGGTGTTGTAGGTGAACATGCCGCCGCAGCTGCCGTACCCGGGACAGGCTTCGCGCGCGATGCGCTTCTTGAGCGCGGCGTCCGGATCCCCCGCCGCCTGGAAGCCGGTGATGATGTCGATCGGCTGCCCGGTGAGCGAGTCCCTGCCCGGGCGGATCGGCCCGTCGGACATGATGATCGCCGGGCGATCGTGCTCGAGCACGCCGGCCAGCGTGCCGACGGGCGGCTTGTCGCAGGCGACGACGGCGATGACGCCCTCCAGCCCGCTGGCGCTCAGGTGCTCGCAGACGGTGTCGTGCGTGACCTCGCGCCCGATCAGCGAGTAGCGCATCTCGCGCGTGCCGTTCCTCATGCCGTCGGAGGTGGCCACGGTGTACTCGGGCTGCACCAGCCGGAGCGCCAGCCGGCCGTCGTCGCGCCCGATGCGCTCCCGCAGCGCCGCGTGGATGGCCTCGACCTTTCGCTGCACGCCGAGGTAGCACTGGCTGTCGCCCTTGGTGCCGATCACCCCGACCGACGGCTCGTGGATCAGCTCCATGTCGGTGCCGAGCTCGCGCGCGATCCCGTAGGTCTGGGCGTTGCGTCCTGGGTTGGTGTCGAACACCACCGGTTTCGTTTTCGTGGTCATGCGTGCATGTTAGTGCCTTGTCGCCGAAAGGCGGCGACCCGCCGGGTTTCGTCGTGGTCCCGGCGCTGGAGCGTTCCTCAACGCCATGCCCATGCCGGTTCGTCGAGCGGGTCGAGCCCGGCGATGACGGTCCTGCCCAGAGACTTGTCGAGCGTGTGGCTCGCGCACGTCTCGAGCGCCTCGAGCCGGTGCACGAGCGCCCCGGAGTGACTGACGACCCAGACCTGGGAGACCCGGCTGGCGGCCGCGATCAGCCGGGCGAGCGGTCCGATCAGCTCCGGGTGCAGGCTCGTCTCGGGCTCGTTCAGCACGAGCAGCGGCGCCGGGCGCGGCGAGAGCAGCGCCGCCACCAGCAGCACGTAGCGCAGCGTCCCGTCCGACCACTCCCGCACCCCGAGCGGCCGCAGCAGGCCGGGCTGGCGCAGGGTCGCCGCGAGCCGGCCCGTCTCCGGGCGCGCGATCAGGAGCTCGCTGCCCGGGAACGCGTCGTCGATCGCGCGGGCGAGCGCCTCGGCGTCGCCGACCTCGATGATGGTCTGGAGCGCCGCCGCGAGATCCCGTCCGTCGTGGTGCAGCACCGGGGTGCGCGTGGCCGGCATCGAGCGCCGGGCCGGCGCGTCCGCATCGGTGCGGAAGTCGCTGTAGAAGCGCCACGCGCGCAACGTCTCGCGCAGGCGGAACACCTCGGGCACGCTCGCGGGGTCCCCGGCGTGATCGAACAGGCTGTCGTGTTCGGCGAGGCGGTGGCTGACGGTCCGCCAGCGCCGGCCGTCACGCCGGCGCAGCACCGCCCCTTCGCGCTCGACCAGCACCGACGCACGCCGCCACACCGGGCCGTGCCAGATCGCCTCGCGCTTGATCACCGGATCGAGGTCGAACGCCGACGGGGTTTCCGGCGGCATCGGTATCGGCACGGGCATCCCGAGCTCGATCAGGTAGCCGTAGTCGTTGCCCGAGAACCCCAGCCGCAGCCGCACCGGCCCGGGTCGCCCACCTCCCTCGATCGGCACCTCGCCGCGCACCATCGCCCGGCTGACCGTCGCCGGTCCCGCCCACATCACGTTCGGCAGCCCGCCCTCGCGGGCCAGGGCCGCGACCGCGTCCCCGCGGGCGGCGCGATCGAGCAGTCGCAGCGCCTGGTACAGGTTCGACTTGCCCGATCCGTTGGCACCGGTGACGACGGTGAGCGGGGCGAGTGGCACGACGATCCGGTGCAGCGAGCGGTAGCCGTCGACGGCGAGCGTCGTCAGCATCGGCGCCGCACCCACCGGACGACGCGAGGTAGCTTCCTCGTTTCCTGGCAGAGTCGCACGTCGCCTCCTGACCGGACACCGGCGTCGCGCGAGGCTAGCATCCGGTCCGACCGCGCCATCGCGCCGACCCCGGGACATCGACGTGCGCCACCTGCTAGCCCCAGCGCTCGCCCTCGCCTTCGCTCCGCTTGCCGTGCAGGCACAGGAGGCGTCGGGTGACGGGCTGACCGCCATCATGTCCGCGTTCGCCCCGGAGATCGTCGCGTTGCAGGACGGGTTCACCGACACCGAGACGCGGACCGTCAACGGCATCACGTTCACCACCGGGACGTTCGAAGGACAGCGGGTGGTGATGTTCCTGTCGGGCGTCAGCATGGTGAATGCGGCGATGACGACGCAGCTGGCGCTGGACACCTTCGACATCGACCGAATCGTGTTCTCGGGTATCGCCGGCGGTGTCGATCCGGACCTGGATATCGGCGATGTGGTGGTCCCCGCGCGATGGGGTCAGTACCTGCAAGGCGTGGTTGGCCGCGCCGAGGGCGAGGGGTACGTGATCCCGCCCTGGATGAGCACCGAGTTCGCCGCCTTCGGACCGTGGCACACGCGCCCGTTCGGAGTGATGGCGGACGGCCTGACCGAGCCGGACATGCGGTTCTGGTTCGAGGTCGATGCCGATCTCCTCGCGCTGGCGGAAACCGTCGCCCGGGACCTCACGCTGGAGGACTGCACCGCCGAAGAGGCCTGCCTGTCCGAGACCCCGCAGATCGTGGTCGGGGGCAACGGCGTGTCGGGTCCGGTGTTCGTGGACAACGCCGAGCTGCGCGAGCACGTGTTCGCCACGTTCGAGGCGCAGGTGCTGGACATGGAGAGCGCCGCCGTGGCCCAGGTCGCCTTCGCCAACGATGTCCCGTTCATCGCGTTCCGGTCGTTGTCGGACCTGGCGGGCGGCGGCGAGGGTGAGAACGAGATGGGTACCTTCCTGTCGCTGGCCGCCGGCAACGCCGCGACGGTCATGCGCGCCTTCGTGCAGGCCCTCGACGTTCCCTGAGATCCCCTCGTGCGGCGAGACGACTCGGCTCGGCCCCGTCAGAGACGAACGAAGGTGTCCGGGTAGTCGATCACGAGGCCGTCCTCGTCGAGCGGCAGCACCGCCTCGAAGTGTCGGAAGAGTCCCTCGTACCTCACGTTCCGTGCGTCGATGCCGGTGTAACGCTGAGCCACTCGTTCGGCCGTGAGCGCCGGCACGGCGACGTGGACCACGTCGAGATCGGCCGAGACGCCGGGCCCGAGCGCCAGACGCTCGATCGCGAGGGTGTTCGTGAACGGCGTGGCCGAGACGTCGATCTCGCGGCAGCCCGCGAGGTCCGTTCGCGGGCGACCGTCCGACCGCCACGCGCCCTTGCCATCGGTCTCGAGCTCGAGCGTCCGGTTCGCCTCGTCGAGCAGTTGCAGCCGAGCGCTGCGCATCCGGCCCGGCGCATCGCAGACGATCCGGTAGCGCAGGCTGAAGGGAGCACCGTCGCGCTCGCCGATGACGACTCCATCGGCGATTCGAGCCCCGTCCGGTGCGTGCCGATCGGTGAGACGCTCGAGCCCGACGTTCCGGACCGGGCGCCACATCGCGTGAACGATGCGCGTATCGCCTCTCCAGGTGGTGTTCATGGCGTCTTCCTTCCGTTCCCTTTCGGGTGTGGAAGGAGCATCGACCAGTGCTACAGTTCAGACAAACGAATTGTTCTGACGGCACGCGTCAACGGGACTGAACCGAATCATGCAGGACAATCTCGACACCGAGCTGCTGCGAACCCTGGTCGCGATCAGCGATACCGGCAGCTTCGCCGAGGCGGCCCGGAGCGTCCATCGCACCCAGTCGGCGGTCAGCATGCAGATGAAGCGGCTCGAAGGCGTCGTGGGCAGTCCGCTGTTCGAGAAGCGCGGCCGCCGCACGGTGCCGAACGCCGCCGGACGGGATCTGCTTCAGCGCGCTCGCCAGATCCTGCGGTTGCAGGACGAGGCGCTCGCCGCGTTCCGCGAGCCCGGGCTGCACGGCGAGGTGCGCATGGGCGCGTGCGACGACTACGTGCTGAGCTTCGTGCCGCCGATCCTCGCGCAGTACGCGGCTCTTCATCCGGGTGTGCACGTGCGGCTCGAGGCGCGCAGCAGCAGCGTCCTGGTGGCGGCCGTCGCCGCTCGCGAGATCGACATCGCGCTCGTCAACGTCGTGAACGAGGCAGTGCGGCACGAGAAGCTCACGACCGAGCCGCTGGTGTGGGTCGGCAGCGCGAACCATGCGACCCACGAGACCGATCCGCTACCGCTCGCCGTGGAGAACGATTGCGTGTGGGGCCGGTGGGCCACCGACGCTCTGGACCGCGCCGGCAAGCCCTACCGCAACGCCTACTCGGCGTTCAACATCGGCGGCGTCATCGCGATCGTGAGCGCGGGTCTGGGGGTGGCGGTGATGTCGAGAAGCTCGGTGCCGGACACGTTGCGCGTGCTCGGGGAAGATGAAGGCTTCCCCGTCCTTCCAGCGACATCGATGGCGCTGGTGCTGAGCGACATGACGTTCTCGTCCGCCGCCGCGGCGATGGTGGAGCTGTTGCGCGAGGAGATCGTCGGTGCGGTGCGGGTGCGGCCCGCGCCCTGATGGGAGCGGCGCTGGCCGAGCTCCGACGCCGGGCTCCCGTGCGGGTCGTCCAGCTCACCGTGACCGAAGGGAACGATGCCGCCCTCGGTCTGTACCGTTCGCTCGGCTTCGCCGAGTTCGGCCGCGAGCCGATGGCGATGCGGCTCGGCGACACCTGGCTCGCGGAGCGGCACCTGCGGCTGGACCTCGCCGCACCGAATGCGTCTCCGGAAGGCGGTGCACGTTGCGTCTGACGAGGCAGCGGTCAGGGTTGCCGCGGACGCACGGCATGTCGCGCCCGGCGACTCGCTGCCGTCCGAAAACGCGCGATCATGAGCAGCGCTCGTCGACCGAGCCCTTCCCGAGAACAAGCAAGGCATGGCCCGAAGCACGCCCCGACGATTGATCTCCACCGGCTCGCCCTTCGAGCGTGCCGCCGGCTACTCGCGCGCCGTCGTGTCCGGCGACTTCTGCTTCGTTGCCGGTACCACCGGCTATGACTACGCGACCATGGTCATGCCCGACGACGTCGGCGAACAGGCCCGCAATGCGCTCGCCACGATCGCCGCGGCGCTGGCCGAGGCGGGGTTCGCGATGGAGGACGTCGTGCGCGCGCGCTACGTCGTGACCGATCGCCGCTTCGTCGAGCCCGTCTATACCGAGCTCGGCCGGGTGTTCGCCGACATCCGCCCGGCCGCCACGATGACGGTATCGGGTCTGGCAGAAGAGGCGATGAAGGTGGAGATCGACGTCACGGCGCACCGAGCGTCTCGCGGTCGCGACGGCTGAGTCGCGAGCCCGAGAAGGCCGATCGAGAACGAGCTCGGTTGGGGACCCCGCGCAACGTGCTTGGCGGCCTGTACCCGCTGTGGAGCGGCGGTCGTCGCAGCGACGACCAGCGCCTGTATCGTCGTCGGCTTCCATGTCCGGCCGGTCAGCCTCGCGTCGGCCGATAGGTCACGATGTGGACCCCGGTCGCTGTCGTGGTGCTGGACATGAGCTTTAGCGGACGGGCGCGCCCATCGTCGGGGAACAACCGCTTGCCTCCGCCGAGCGTGATCGGCTCGATCATCAGACGGTACTCGTCGACGAGCTCGTGAGCGATCAGGGTGGACGCGAGCGCCGCACTCCCCATGACCTGGATGCCGCCGCCGTCCCGCTCGCGCAGCGCTCGCACTTCGCCGATGACGTCCTTGCCGTTGACGAGAGTCGTGTTCTTCCAGTCGAGATCCTCCTCGGCGAGGGTGTTCGACACCACGTACTTCGGCAGCGCGTTCATCCGATCGGCGAACCCATCGCCGGCACGACCGGGCCACGCGTCGGCCATGGTGCGCCAGGTACGCCGCCCGAACAGCAGCGCGTCGGTGTCGGCCATTACCGCGTCGAGCGCCGGTCCCATGAGCTCGGGATCGAAGAACGGCATCGACCAGCCGCCGTGCTCGAAGCCGCCGTCGGTATCCTCCTCGGCGCCGCCCGGCGCCTGCACGACACCGTCCAGGCTGATGAACTCGCTGACGATGATTCGCATGATCGATGCCCCGCGTCGTTGGTTGGCTTGTCAAGGCGATAGTGGGGCGGCTGGACGCTCGAGTTCACCGCTGCATGTCCATTGTCGAGGACGGCGGATCGGACGGCACGGCGCCGGCGTCCTGTGGCTACGCCGCACCCATGTCCGACCCGGCTGCACGCGAGCCGCAAGGAACGTGAGGCTCGACGTGCACGAGCACATCGGTGAGTTCCGGAAGTCGCTCCAGCAACTCCGCCTTCAATCGATGAGCGATCTCGTGCCCCGCCCGCACGCTGAGCTCGCCGTCGACGATGAGATGCAGGTCGACATGGTGGGCGATGCCGGTCTTCCTGACGAAGCACTTCTCGGTATCGACAACGCCGTCGACGCCGGCGGCAACGCGGCGGATGTCGTCCACCAGCACCCCGTGCGACTGCTCGTCCATCAGCTCGCCGAGCGCGGGGCGGAAGATCAGGTAGGCGTTGACGACGATGACGGCGGCCGCGGCGAGTGCCGCCCAGTCGTCGGCCGCTTCCCAACCGTCACCCATGACGAGCGCGATCGAGATGCCGATGAACGCCGCCAGAGAGGTCAACGCGTCGCTGCGGTGGTGCCACGCATCGGCCTGCAACGCCGTGCTCCGGGTGGCCTGCCCGCGACGCGAGACGAATCGGTACGCGAGCTCCTTGATCGCGATGACGAGGCCGAGAACGAGCAGCGTCCATGCGGCGGGGGACTCGTGCGGAACCCCGATCTGCCGGACGCTCTCCAGCGCGATGACCGCCGCCGCGACGAGCAGGAAGGCGACGACGACGAACGTCAACAGCGGCTCCGCGCGTCCGTGTCCGTAGGGGTGATTGTCGTCGGCCGGCCGGGTCGCGTAGCGCAACCCGGCCAGCAGCAGGACCGAGGCGCACGCGTCGGTGGCCGACTCGATGGCGTCCGCGACGAGCGCGTAGGAATGCCCGAGGACGCCCGCCACGCCCTTGACGATGGCGAGGGCGAGGTTGCCGACGATGCCCAATGCCACGGTTCGGATCGCCAGGTCCCGGGTCGAGCTCATCGTGATCGGTCCCAGGCAGGTCGGTTCTCGAAGGGCGCAACGGTAGCAACGAAGCCCCGGCAAGTGCCCGGTCTCAGAACTCGAGCACGAGATTGATCGTCGTGACGTCGTCGCGTTCCGACTCCAGCGGGTTCGCCGGATCGCCGAGATCGGTGTTGGTGCGCGCGACGTGCGACAGCTTGACCGACAAGGCTTCGCCGACCTCGGCGGCGAGACCGAGCTCGAGCTCGCCGAAGCGGTTGTCCGCGCCGATCTCGGCGCGCAGGTCGGCGGTGAACTCGAGCGTCTCGCCGATCGCCTGGAGGTAGTTGGCGCCGAGGTAGGCGATCGGGCCGCCGATGCGGGGCCCGGTGACGAGCTCGATATCCTGGTTGCCGAGACCGATCTCGACCGCCACGGCGCCGTCGTCGTCGTCCCGGAGCTGGTAGCCGACGCCCAGGATCTCGCGCAGGGACCAGTCGATGTTCGACAACGGGGCCGTCTCGTAGCCGAGCACGCCGAGCACGTAGACGTCCTCGGTCAGGAAGTACTCCGGCTGATAGCGCGCCAGCAGCCGGTCGGCCGTCGTCTCGTCGTTGGCGACCTCGATCACCGCTCCGTCCGGCCCGGTCTCCTCGAGCACGACCGTCGAGGTCGTCCTCTGGAGCGAGCCCCTGAGCAGGTGTTTCCAGCGATCTCCCCGTCGACGACCGCGCCGGGCGGGGGCACGCGCCGCGACTCACCGCGAGACGTCGCCGGTCGAATCGCGTGCCACCGGATCGTTGTCCGGGTCATCGTCGAGCGCCAGTCCCGGCTGGAACTCGGTCGAGGGAAGCGACTCGAGCGGCTCCGGCACCTGCGACCGTGCCTCGGCGAGCGCCGTACTCAACTGCTCGATCCGGGCGTGACAGGCGAGCAGATCCCTGCGCCTGGCGTCGACCAGCTCGTTCATGGCCCGTTCGTGGCGGCGGGTGGCCTCGAGGGCCGCGAACTCGGTGCGGCCCGCCCGCTCGTTGCTCTGCTCGGCGCGCGCCACGGCGGCGGCGAGTCGCTCCTCGCTGCGGGCGAGCGACGTGGCGAGCTCGGCGGCACGTGCGGCATGCTCGTCCGCACGCAGGCCCTGAGCCCGGGTCTCCTCGGCGCGCCGCGTCTGCTCGGCCCCGAGTGCCGCCTGCAGCTCGTCGATCCGCGCCGCCGTCGCGGCGAGCCGGGCGTCGAACGCCGCCCGCTCGGCTTCTTCCCGGGTGCGGCTCAGCTCGAGCTCGTGCGCGAGCGCGGCGCGCTCCTCGCGTCGGTCGCTGGCCTCGGTGTCGGCGGCCCGCACGGCGGACTGCGCCTCGGCGACCCGCGTCTCGAGCCGATCGGCGCGTGCGGACGACTCGCCGACGTGACGCTCGAGCGAGGCGACCATCGCCCTCGAGGTGCCGAGCTCGTGACGGGCATCGGCCGCCCTCGCGACGGCCTCGTCGCGCTCGAGCCGCATCGCGGCAACCTTCGCGGCGGCGGACGCGTCGATCGCGTCCACCTGCGCGTCGGCTGCCGCGGCGATGTCCCGCCAGAGCTCGGCCGCGCCGTCGACGAGCCCCCGCACGAGCGCATCGGGGAGTGCCGGTCCCGGTCCGTCCGCCCGCTCGAGCTCGATGGCGCGCAAGTGCCCTGCGATCGTCGTGAGGCTGCCGGTGTCACCGAGCTTCTCGCGCACCGTGCGCACGGACGGCACGAGACCGGCAGCCACTAGCGCGTCGCGCGCCTCCTCGACCGCCTCGCGGGACACCCCTCGCCTACCCACGACATCCAACGCCTCGACCGCCATTGCGTTACGTATCATAACAACTGTGACGCCGACTATTGAAGGTGCGCGACTAGGCACCTCGCGTACCACTAGCGAAAACAGGGCTTCTCGATAGCCAGTCGACACCGTCGACGTACACTCGACCGATGAGCGATTCCGTTACATCCCCCCCGGTCGCCCGTGCCCCCACGGACGACTTGTCGGCCGTCGCCACGGCTCTGGCTGCGGCCGATGCGGCCGCGCGCGGCTACGCCAACCGCAGCCGCGCGACGAGCACCTGGGACGCCTACGAGGGCGACTGGAAGCGCTTCGTCGCGTGGTGCGCCGACACCGGCCTGTGTCCGCTGCCGGCCGAGCCGCGCACCGTCGGGCGCTACCTCGCCGTGCAGGCATCGCCGAACGCGGCTCGGCCCGACGGACTCGCGGTGTCGACGCTGCGCCGGCGGCTCGCGGCGATCCGGCTCATGCATCTCGGCGCGGGCCACGTATCCCCGCACGCCGCGCCGGAGGTCACCGAAGTCCTGCGCGGCGTCGCCAACGCGCGGCGCGACCTGCCTGGCGGGAAGAAGCGGCCGGCGCTCGACGCGGATGTCTGCCGGATGGTCGACGCGCTCGATACCGACACGCTCGCGGGCATGCGCGACGCCGCGCTCCTGCTGCTCGGCTTCGCGGGCGCCCTGCGACGCTCCGAGCTCGTCGGACTCGACGTCGAGGACTTCGAGCGACGCGACGAGGGCCACCTCGTCACCATCCGTCACTCCAAGACCGATCAGGCGGGACGGGGACAGCGCATCGCGATCCCCGCGCAGCCGGGCTCACCGTATTGCCCGGTCGCCGCGCTGCAACGCTGGACGCTCGCGGGCGGAGTCCGCACCGGAGCCCTCTTCCGGCGCTTCTGGCGCGGCGACGTGCCGTCCCCGCACCGGCTCTCCGCGCAGAGCGTCGCGGCCGTGGTCAAGCGCGGTGCCCTCGCGATCGGTCGGGACCCGGCCGAGCTTTCCGGTCATAGCCTGCGACACGGCTTCCTCACCCAGGCGGCCCGAAACGGCAGCGACGTCTTCCGCATGGCAGCGCAGTCGCGTCACCGCGACGTGCGCACGGTGATGACCTACGTCCAGGACGAGACGCGATTCGACGGCCACCCCGGACGCGACATGCTGCACGCACGCGATGTCCGCGGGTCGGATCGTGCCGTCGGGGACGAGACCCGCCCGTAGGACGGAGCCGCACCCCGCCCGCGCTCGTCCGCCCGCACTCGTCCGCTCGTGCACGTCGGCGTCGTTCACGTGCGTACGCCCGTCGACGCGAGCGCTCGCACGCAGGCGACGAACACCAGCCCTCCCGTTCCGCCTGCCAGGCACTGCGCCACGAGACCGCCCGCCTCGCGCGCGCTCGCGATCGGCGTGAACGAGAACGCCGCACGCATGGCCACCAGCGCGACGCCGATCGCCAGCGCCCCCGCGATAGCGGCTGCGGCGAACCCGCCCTTCGCGTGCCACGTCCTTCGACGCACGAGCCGCACGATGACGAGCCCGAGTGCCAGCGCGACCGCGATGACCGCGCCATAGCGCCACAGCCCGGCAAGATCTCCGAGCGTCGTGGCGATGCGCGTGCTCGCGTCGATCCGGACGCCGAGCGGGGCGAGGCCCGCGAGGATAGTCTGCGTGTGCGCGACGCTGGCCAGGACATAGGCCGCCGCGGCGCCCGCGAGCCACGCGAGGAAGCCGTGCGACGCGGGAACGATCATCGAAGTACCGGATCGCGAAACGCTCATGTCTCAGCCTACCCGGCCGCGCGGCTCGTCGCGCGGTAGATTCGCGGCCCGATACGCGGTGAAGGACGATACAACCATGCCCGTCAGGCGGTTGACGAACCCGATCGCGGTCGCTTTCCTCGCCGCGTTGTCGCATGCGGTGGCGCAGGCGGACGCGCCGCAGGACGCATCGGCTCCGGCGGACCCGCTCGTCGACTCCGTTGGAGTCGAGACGCTCGTGGACGGGCTGGAGCACCCCTGGTCCATCGCCTTCCTGCCCGACGGTCGCGAGCTCGTGACCGAACGGCCGGGACGGCTGCGCTCGATCGAGGACGGGCTCCTGTCCGCGCCGATCGCGGGCGTGCCGCCCGTCTTCGCCGAGTCGCAGGGTGGATTGCTGGACGTCGTGCCGCATCCGGAGCATGCGACCAACGGCTGGATCTACCTGACATTCGTGCACGGCGACGCCGCGCGCAACGCGACTCGGCTGGTGCGGGCGCGGCTCGAAGGCGCGGCGCTCGTCGATGTAGAGGTGCTGTTCACCGCCGAGCCGTGGAAGGACACGCCGGTGCATCACGGCGGGCGCATGGCCTTCCTGCCCGACGGCACGTTGCTGCTCAGCGTGGGCGACGGCTTCGACTACCGCGAGCACGCGCAGCGACTCGACAACCATTTCGGCAAGATCGTACGGCTCGACGACGCGGGGGGCGTGCCCGCCGACAACCCGTTCGTGGGCGATGCGGGCGCGTTGCCTCACCTCTGGAGCTACGGGCACCGTAACCCCCAGGGCATCGTCGTCGATGCGGACACCGGCGCGGTGTACGCGCACGAGCACGGTCCCGCGGGCGGCGACGAGCTCAACCTCATCGTGCGAGGCGGCAACTATGGCTGGCCGATCGCGACGCGCGGGCGCGACTACTCCGGCGCGGCCATCTCGCCCTACGTCGCGTACCCGGGCACGCTGCCTCCGCTCGTGGACTGGACGCCCTCGATCGCGCCCGCCGGCCTGGCCATGGGTGTGGGCGATGCGTTCCCGTCCCTGCGAGGCGAGCCGCTCGTGGCCACCTTGAAGTCGCGCGAGTTGCTGCGCGTGCACCTCGACCCGGAGGGCCGGCCGATCGGTCAGTCCGTGCTGCTCTCGGACGCGGGCCGGCTGCGCGACGTGCGCGTCGCGCCCGACGGCAGTCTGCGCGTGCTGGTGGATTCGGCGGACGGGGCCGTGCTGAAGCTCACGCCGTGAAGTTCCGGCGCGTCGGCCATCGCGTCGACGGACTCCACACGCCGGTGGACCACGCGATCAGCGCCAGCAGCGCCACCTGCAAGGGCAGCCGCACGATCAGCGCCCAGTAGGGGATCGACGGCCACTCTTGCGCGTGCAGCAGCATGTGAACGTTCGCCGGCGTGACGGCCACGGTCAGCAGCAGCAGCCCGATGCCCGCCGCGCGGCGGGTGCGCATCGACAGCAAGCCGAGCGCGAACGCCAGTTCGAGCGCACCGCTGACCAGCACCGTGGCCGCGGGCGCCGGCACGTACGGCGGAACGATGCGCGCGAACGCGTCGGTGAAGACGAAGTGGGCGAGACCGCCGCCGGCGAACCAGGCGAACACCGTGGCGAGTCCGATCCGCCGCCGGAGGGACGCACCGGACGGCGCCATCACGGAGTCTCGGCGATGAACAGCCCGAGCGGCTGCAGCAGCGGTACGGGTGCGGTGGCGTCCGAGCGTCGCCTGCGCCGACGCGTGACGTCGAAGTCCTTGAGCGGGGTGACCGGGAACGCATCGCGACCGAACACGAACACGGGCAGGTTGGCGTGGTGCATGCGCTTCGGCGCCCCCCTGCCCTTGCCCTCGAACAGCGTCACGCGCGGATGCGGCGCGACCTCGCGGCGGCGCAGGATCCGCGCGCCGGCGCCGAGCCGCCCGACCCGACGCCACGCGAGCTCGAAGGCTTCGCGTTGCGCGCCGTCGCGAAAGGCACCGCCCGCGAGCCGCTCCTCGATGAACGTGCCGGCCTCCTCCGGCGTCAGGGTGGTGGTGCCGGCCGTCGTGGGCGACCACGTGAAACCGGCCCGCGTCACCGCCGGACCCGCGACGTGCGCGTGTCGGTAGACCTGCAACATCGAGCGCCCGGGCAGCAGCCGCTTGACGAGCGCTCGTCGCTCGAGCGCCACGGGCGCCACCTCGGCGATGGCCGCGCGCAACGCATCCTTCGCGGCGTTCAGCGAGTGCACCTCGTCCTCCAGATCGTCCAGGCAGAACACGATGCCGGGCGCACGCCAGGCCGTCGTCGGCACCTGATCCGCCGCGCGCGCGAAACGGCACAGGGCGTCGGCGCACGCGTCGACCGCCTGCCGACCGTGCGACGTCGCGACCGGGATGTAGTCCGGGACGCTGCCGTCGTCCTCGTATAGAGGCAGCGCGAACGCGATGGCGCGCGCCCGCGCCGCGCGTAGCGAGCGCGCGAGCGACGCGGCCACGGAATCGAGGCGCTCGATCAGAGGGAGTAGGTGGGTGTCCGAGGCCATATAGCGTTATACCATCATCGAAATGCCATATCGACTACCTTGCCCGATCCTGCATCGTCACCCCTGGAAGACCTCTTTTTCCTCTCCCCTTCCTCTCGTTTCGCGGCGTCACCAGATGTCGAAATCTTGCCACTTTTGCAGGCAAACATTGGCGATGGTATAACGTAACTCGGGATGGAGTCCAGCAGATGGGATTGAACGGTGCCTTTGTGATGGTATAACAAGTCGATGGGATTGCAGGTGAAGTGCTTCGGTCGCGAGGCGGCACTCACCGTCGAGGCCGTGACGGCCGCCGACGGCGTGACCCGCACGGTGAACATCGAGGCCGCGCGCCGACTCGATGCCCGGCACTACGACTGGGCCGACAAGCTCGTCGTGCAGGTCACCGGCAGCGAGCTCGCGGATGCACTGGCCACCCTGCTCGGTCTGAAACCGCACGTGGAGTTCGGCTTCCATGGACCGAAGCGCAACAAGGGCTATCGCATCGAGCACGGCGCGACGGGCTGCATCGTCGATGTGTACGCGGCCGACCGCGGCAGGCGGCGGGTCGGCGTGTCGGCAGCCGAACGGCTGGCACTGAGCTCCCTGCTCTTCCGCCAGTTCCAGCGCAACCACGGCGGCGTGCCCGGCGATGCGCTGCTGCGCATGCTGGAGCTGTGCTACGCGGCCGGCGACTGAACGGGGGGCGCCGCACGCACGGCCGCGAGCAGCGCCGCGGCCAGGGCCTCGGGGGCGACCGGCTTGTGCAGCACCGGAAGACCGGAGCGACGCAGCCCGACGAGCCGCTGCGGCGCCACGTCGCCGGTGATGAGCAGCGCCGGAACGCACGCGCCGACCCGTTCGCGCAGCGCGGCGACGACGTCCGACCCGGTCTCCTCGCCGCGCAGCCGATAGTCCGACACGATCGCGTCCGGCGCGCGGCCGATCTCGTCGAGCACCTCGAGGGCCTCGGGCGCGGAGCCCACCGCGACGCAGGTGCAGCCCCACGACTCGAGCAGCGTGGCCGTGGCGTCGCGAACCTGGCGCTCGTCGTCGACGACGACCACGAACAGATCGTCGAAGTCGCCCGCGCCCTCGCCGGCCCATCGCTCGACGCGCCCGTCCGGCCCGATGCCGAAGAAGCTCGTCGCACCGGCGGCACGGGCCACGGCGGCGACATCGCCGCGCTGCATGCAGAGCGCGAACCGCGTGCCCTCGCCCGGCGTGGATTCCATGGTCAGCTCGATCCGGAGCAGCCCGGCGAGCCGACGCACGATGGCGAGCCCGAGCCCGATGCCGCGGTCCCGATCGCGCTCGGGATTGCCGAGCTGCACGAACTCCTCGAACACGTGTTCGTGCTGGTGAGCGGGAATGCCGATGCCGGTGTCGCTCACGCTCACGTCCACGGGCCCGTCGCCATCGTCCCGTACGCCGACGCGCACGGTGCCGCGCGGGGTATAGCGCACCGCGTTGCCCACGAGGTTGCCCAGCAGTCGCTCGAGCAGCACGGGGTCGGTGCGCACGACCACGTCCGTGGAGTCCACCACGAACTGCAGGCCGCGCACGCGCGCGGGCGGTCCGTGATCGCGCTCCACCCTGGCCAGCACCGTGTCGAGCCGCACGTCGACGGGGCGCGATTCCAGCATTCCGGCGTCGAGCTTGGACACGTCGAGGATGGCGTCGAACAGGCGACCGAGCGCGTGCACGGATTCGTCCATGCGGGCCACGAGCGCCCCGTCCACCGCGCGCGCCTCGTCCCCGGCGGCGTGCCTGGACATGCGCGAGGACAGCGCGGTCGACAGCATGCGCAGCGAATGCAGCGGCTGGCGCAGGTCGTGGCTGGCGGCGCTCAGGAACACCGACTTCGCCCGGCTGGCCGCCTCGACCTCCTCGCGCGCGAGATCCGCGCGACGCATCTGCGCGGCGAGACGCTCGAGCAGGTCCACGTTCTCGAAGCGCAGCTCGAGCGAGCGGATGACGGCGTTGGCGCTCACCGTCGAGATCAGCAGCGACATGAAGCAGTAGAAGCCGAACATGAACGCGAGCCAGCGCATGCCGTCCGATTCCAGGAGGGCGAAGCGCACGATGACGGGCAGCGCGATGAGCGCCAGGTAGAGCACGAACATCCTGCGGAAATGCGAGGTGAACGCGATCGCGCTCGCGACGAAGCCAGCCAGCGTCATGATCGTGCCGAGCGTCACCATGGCATCGCCGGTGCCGGTGGCGAAGTAGGCGAACACCCCCCACACCGCACCGCTCGCGCCGCACAGCAACGTCAATTGCACGATGCGCGCCTCGACGTTGGCGGACGTGGTCGGATCGGCCCGCAGCCGCCGCATGTGCGCGTGGCGCATCACGCTCACGCCCCCCATGCCGACCAGCAGCCACCACGCGAGCGCATGGCGATCGGTCATCCACAGGATGAAGCCCGCCATGGTGCACGCCCCGAAGAGCGTGCCCGCGACGATCGAGGGCATGCTGGACAGCAGGAGCTCCACCTGCGCGACGCGCAGGCGCGAACGCGTGTCCGCTCGGGGCGCGGCCCACCGCTGGCCGTCGCCCACCCGCACGCCCGCGCCGTGCGCCGCACCCTTGACGCCCACCGCACTCGTGCCGTTCACCGCGCCACCGCGCGCACGGCGTCGCCGCGCCGGATGTGCCCGCCCTCGAGCACGCGTGCCGTCATGCCGCCGTGACCGCGCACCGCGTTGTAGCCACCGGCGCCGAGCAGCTCCTCCATGCGCGAGCAGGGATGGCAGGCACCGGTGATCTCGAGCGTGGCCGCGTCGCCGATGCGCACGCGGCGCCCCTTGAGGGCGAGCAGGTTGAGCCCGGACACGACGAGGTTCCTGCGCAGCAGCGCCGGGCGAAGCTCGTCGACGCGCGCGAACGCGGCGATGACGCCCAGGTGCTCGGCCTGCACGAGCGTCACGTGACGCTCGCCGGTGCGTCCGCCGTAGCGGTCCCCGACCAGACCCGCCCCGGCATCGCAGCCGGTGGCGAGCAGCGCTTCGTCCACCTCGTCCATGGGCTGGCGCCGCGCGCCGCGCAGCCCGATCCACTCGAGGACGCCCGCGTGCGGCAGCGCGTCCAGCAGGTTTGCGAGCGTGCCCTTCACGGACGAGCCCTTGTCGCACCCGTCGTGGCACACGCCTTGCGGCGCACGTTGTTCGTCGGATCCACCTCGCGCCCCATGAAGCCCAGCTCTTCCACCTTGCGGAATCTCGCCCTCGCGCCCGTCTGGTTGCTGCAGTTGCCGACCCAGGCGAAGTCCTTCACGGCCAACCCCGTGCTCGGCAGCCGACGGGCCAATCGCGCCGGGCTGCACGTGCTTCGCCTGCTGCTAGCGCACGCGACGATGCGCGCGCGCATGGCGATGCTCTCGCGCGGCGTGCCGGCCGAGCACCGGGCCGCATGGTATCGCGACGGCTACGTCGTGGTGCCGAACGCGATCGATGCCCGCACCGTCGCGCGGCTGCGCGAGGAGATCCTGGCCGCCGACGTCGAGGTGCGCGAATGCGTGCAGGGCGACACGCTGACCCACCGGATGCAACTCGATCCGGCGAGCCGTCCGTCGCTGCCGCTCGTCGCCGCCACGCTCGACACCCCGTGGATCGCGCGGCTGCTGCGCTTCGCCGCCGGCAAGGCGACGCGTCCCGTCGCCTACGTGCAGACCATCCGCAACAACGAGGTGCCGGGCGATCCGGACCCGCAGAAGCACCTGCACTCGGACACCTTCCACCCGACGATGAAGAGCTGGCTGTTCCTCGACGACGTGGACGGCTCGAACGGCCCGTTCACCTACGTCCCGGGCTCGCACCGGCCCACCCGGGCGCGTCTGGCGTGGGAGTACCGCAAGAGCCTGGAGATCGCCCGCGGCGCGGACCGCTATTCCGGCAACGGCTCGCTGCGCCTGTCGGAGGCCGACCGCATCGAGATGGGCCTGCACGAGCCGGTCGCGCTGGCGGTGCCGGCGGGCACGCTGGTCGTGGCGAACACGCACGGCTTCCATTGCCGCGGTCAGGCATCGGGGCGCGCGTCGCGCACCGAGCTCTGGACGCTCTCGCGCAGCAACCCCTTCAACCCGTCCCCCGGGCTGGATCTGGGCTTCGTCGACGCGCTGCAGCACCGCGTGCTGGCGGCGTGGCGACGCCGCGAGGACCGACGCGCCGAGCGGCGCGGGACGCGCTCGAGCTGGCACGTCGTGCAGCGGCCGAACACCCTGAGCGCGGCGTCGGGACGGCACGCATCGACCGCGCGGCCCGACGCGGCGACCGCTCAATCGGCCCGCGCGGCGAGCACCGTCGCGATCTCGCCCACCGTCGGGTGATCGAACAGGTCCGTGATGTCGAGCGCGCCCGGCCACAGCGCCTCGATGTCCGCGTGGATGGAGGCGAGCACCAGCGAGCTGATGCCGAGCTCGAACAGGTTGTCGTCCGCGCCCACCGGCACGCCCTCGACGCGCACCCGGCAGATGTCCAGCAATCGCGCCTCGATGGCCCGCACGTCGCGCGGCGCGGCTTCGCCGCGATCGCCCGCGGGATCCTCGCCCTCGCCCTCGCCCTCGCCCGTCGCACCGGGCTCCGGCCGGGACGCCGCGGCCGCGCTCGCCTCCGCGAGCGACTGCCCGGAGGCCGCCAGCGCCGCGTCGTGCTCGCCCGCCAGCAGCGCCTCCACCAGGCGGTAGCGCTGCACCTTGCCGCTCGTCGTCTTCGGCACGCGCGGCACCGGCACCACCAGATCGAGGCGCACGCCCGCGGCTTCGGACATCGCCGCGCGCGCGGCACGCGCGAGCGGGCCGAACGCGTCGTCGCCCGCACGGAACTGCACGAACGCGACGAGCAGGTCCACGCCCGCGTCCGCCGTGGGCGCCGCCGCCACCACCACCTTGCCGGGCTCGCCGACGCCGCGCGCGACGAGCGTCGCCTCCAGATCCGAGGGGTACAGGTTCTGGCCGCTGGCGAACACGATGTCCTTGGCCCGTCCCGTGATGAACAACGCAGGGTCGACCCCCTCGTCCGGGCCTCCCGAGCCCGGGAGGAACGCCCCCAGGTCCCCCGTGTCCAGCCAGCCCTCGGCGTCGATCGTCGAGGTGTCGAGCGCGCCCGCGGCCACCAGATAGCCCGAGGTCACGTTCGGTCCGCGCATCAGCACGCGCCCGACGCTGCCGTCGGCTAGGGTCGACCCTGCATTGTCGGCGATGCGCACCTCGACGTGCGCGATGGGGCGTCCGACACCGACCAGCGCGAGCGCCGAGGGATCGTCCGCGGCGACGATCCGCACCGGGTCGCCGATGCCGAGCGAGCCTCGCGCCACGTGGCGCACGTCCAGCGGCGCGCCGACGGCCGGAAAGCTGACGGCGAGGCTCGCCTCGGCCAGGCCGTACACCGGGAACATGGCCTCGCGCGCGAGCCCGGCGCCCGCGTACGCGTCCAGGAAGCGTTGCGCGACGGCCGCCGAGATCGGCTCGGCGCCGTTGAACACGAGCCTGACGCGGGACAGGTCCAGCGCGGCCGCGCGTTCGGGCTTCCACGTCTTCAGGCAGTGCTCGTAGCCGAAGTTCGGCGAGCACAGCACGCTCGCGCGGTGCGCGGACGCGCCCTCGAGCCACAGCGCGGGGCGACGCACGAACAGCTCGGTCGGCATGAGCACGTGATCGATGCCGGCGAGGCGCGGCACCAGATGGAATCCGATCAGCCCCATGTCGTGGGTCAGCGGCATCCAGCTCGACATCACGTCGTCGTCCCGCATGGCCATGCCGTCGAGGATGCCGTCGACGTTGGCGAGCACGTTCGCGTGCGTCAGCACGACGCCCTTGGGCGTGCCGGTCGAGCCCGAGGAGAACTGGATGAGCGCGACGTCGTCGAGGCCGGCCGCGGGCGACTCCGCCTCGTCGTCGAGACCCTGGTCCGGTTCGCCCTCGTGCGGCACCGCGAGCGCGCGCTCGACGAGCCGCGCGTGCGCGTCGCCGAGCCCGTTCGCCGTCGCGAACCCTTCGAGCCGCTCCAGCGTGCGCGCATCGGTGGCGAGCCACGGCCGGGTGCCGGACGATGCCAGCGTGCGCGCGATGGCGTAGAGCTTCGCGCGGTGCTCGTCGCTGATGCCGCCCGCGACGGGGACCGGCACCAGCGCACCGAGGAAGGCGGCGTGCAGGCATTCCAGGAACGACGCACGGTCCTCGAGCAGCAGGATCACCCGGTCGCCGGCGCCTGCGCCCCGCCGTCGCCAGCGGGCCAGACGCGCGCGCGCGAGCCGCGCGAGCTCGTCGTAGCCGATGCGCCGCTCGGACCCGGTACCGAGCACGAGCGTGACGCCGCGCCCGACACCGACCCCGCCGGAGCGGCCGGCACCGGGGGCGCGCAGCAGCGTCTGCAGCGTCGCGTCGCCGAAGCGCGTGAGCGCGCCGCTCACGAACCGCCCCCCGGGCGCCGTCGCAGGTGCGGCCGCATGAGTAGCGGACGCGCGGCGCGCAGGTTCACGTGCGGTTCCAGCGCCACGGGACCGTCGTCCACGCGCTCCAGGCTCAGCTCGCGCGCGACGAGCCCCAGGTGCAGGCACATGTCCACGTTCGCGAAGAACTCGCCGATGCAGCGCCGCGCGCCGAGCGAGAACGGGTACCAGGCGGTACGGCGCAGCGCCGCGGCGCCCGGATCGGCGAAGCGTTCGGGCCGGAACGCGTCCGGGTCGGTCCAGTGCGCCGGGTCGCGCTGCATCAGGTACGGGCTCAGGAAGATGTCGCTGCCGGCGGGTACGGCGCACCCGCCGAGCCGGTCCTCGCCGAGCGCCTTCCTCGAGAACAGCCACACCGGCGGGTACAGGCGCAGCGTCTCCTCGACGATCTGCCGAGCGTAGTCGAGCCGCGGACAGTCGTCGAAGCCGGGCGCACCGCCGAGCGCGTCGGCCTCGTCCTGCAGCCGCGCGCGGGCCTCCCGAGCGCCGCCGAGCAGCCACCAGGCCCAGTTCAGCGTGCCGGCCGTGGTCTCG
This sequence comes from uncultured Gammaproteobacteria bacterium, assembly GCA_963833195.1. GTDB lineage: Bacteria > Pseudomonadota > Gammaproteobacteria > Granulosicoccales > Granulosicoccaceae > Granulosicoccus. Next base: position 804,876 of record CAWHXF010000027.1, read on the forward strand.
TGGCCGGCGACGATGAGGGTCATGACCTCGTCGATGAGCGCGCGCGCACTCATCGGCCCCGGACCGCCGGGCGCATCCTGCGGCAGCTCGGCGCGCGCCAGCATCGACAGCCAGTCGTCCGGCCAGCGCCCCTCCGCGCGCCGCGCCTCGACCATCGCGGTGACGTGGCGGCCGAGCGCGCGAAAGCGCATGGCGAGCGCGAGATCGCGCGCGGCATCGTCGACCAGCAGCGCGAAGGGGTTGCCGCCCTCGGCCTCGATCAACCGATCCAGATCCTCCGAGAACAGCGAGCGCAGGATCACCTCCAGCGCCACGCTCGCGGTGTCGGCGGTGACGTTCACGACGTCCCCGCGCTCGGCGGCGCGGCGCCAGCGCGCCAGCAGCGCCGCGTTGGCCGCGTGCATGGTGGCGGCCAGGCGCTCCACCACGCGCTTGTGGAAGGCCGGCTGGATGGCCCGGCGCTGCGCGCGCCAGCGCGGCCCGTCGCTCGTGATGATGCCGTTGCCGAGCAGCAGCGCCACGCGCTCGAAACCGATGCCCTTTGCGTAGTTGCGGTGGTTGCCGATCAGCACCCGGTGCACGTCGTCCGGAGCGTTGACGATCCAGGCGGTATCCTTGCGCGTGGCGGGCAGCACGCGGTAGAGGTTGCCGTGCTCGGCCCGCCAGCGCACCAGACGGTGGAAGCTCGGCTCGTCCACGGTGACGTCGAAGCGCTCGGCCGGGCCGGCGGCGGCGCGTGGCGGGTCGGTGGGCATCGACTCAGGCAAGGGGCGGCAAGGGGCGGCGAGGGGCGGCGAGGAGCGGCGGATCGTGACGGAAGCGGGACGGGACGCGGCGCGTGCGGACGCGCCGACGGGCGGGAGCGTAGCAGCCGCACCCTCCGGCCCCCCCACGCCCCCGATGCCGCGTCGGCGCAGCGCCCTGCGACGCGCGCTCAAGCGCCTCGGCAAGCGCGTCGAGCGCGGACCCGGCCGCGACCTCCTGTCCACGCTGACGCGTCGGCTCGTGGGGCTGCTGTGGCGCACGTGCAGGCTGGAGACGAGCGGCACTTCGGCGCTCGAGGCGCTCGCGGCCGACGGCGCGCCCTTCATCGCGTGCTACTGGCACGGCCATCAGCTCTTCTGCGTGCGCGCGCTGCTGCGGGTGCGCGACGCCGAGCCGTCGCTCGCGCTCGGTTACCTGATCAGCCCATCGCGCGACGGCGACGCCGCGGCCGGGGTGTTCGCGGACCTGGACCTGCACGTCATCCGCGGCTCGGCCACGCGCGGCGGCGCGCAGGCGCTCAGGGAGATCTACCTGGCCATCCGGCAACGCAACGTGTGCCCCGTGGTCACGCCCGACGGGCCGACCGGGCCCGCGCGCGCGTTCAAGCCCGGCGTCGCCATGCTCGCCTCGCTCGCGGGCGTACCCGTCGTGCCGCTCGCCATGTCGGCGCGTCCGGCCGCCACGCTCGGCTCGTGGGACGCCGCCATCGTGCCGTGGCCGTTCGCACGCGTGCACGTGGCCGTCGGCGAACCCGTCACCGTGCCGAAGGGGCTCGATGCGGCGGGGCTCGAGCGATGGTGCGTCGAGGCGGGCCGATGCATCGACGATTGCGCGCACCGTGCGGATGCTGCGCTGGGAGTGAAGCGCGCCGCCTGAGGGCGTAGCATCCGCGCCCCCACGGGGTGAACCCCGACGAAGAGCCTGCGACCGTGACCTTCTGCGTCGCCCTGAAGAGCCGTGCCGGGCTCGTCGCGCTCGCCGACACGCGCATCGTGCGCGGCAGCGAACGCCTGACCAAGGGCAAGCTGTCCCTCGTCGACGAGGGCGACACCAGCTTCTTCGTCATGAGCTCGGGGCTGCGCTCGGTGCGCGACAAGCTCCTGATCTACGCCGAGGAGGCGCTCGCAGCGGCGGATCCCGCGCCCACCCGGCTCTACGAGATCGCGAACGCGTTCGGCGAGCAGATGCGCCGCGTGCGCGCCGAGGACGCCGACGCCCTCGCCGCCTCGCGGCTGTCCTTCAACGCGCACGCGATCATCGGCGGGCGACTGCCCGGGGACGCCGGGCCGACGCTCTTCCACCTCTACCCGGAGGGCAACTGGATAGAGGCCGACCCCGACTCGTCGTGGTTCATGATCGGGCGCACCCACTACGGTCGGCCCATCCTCGACCGGCTCATGCACGACGAGGCGCCGCTGGAGCTCTCGCTCGCGCTCGCCGTGCTCGCGCTCGACGCGACGGCCGCGAGCGTGACCGACGTCGGCTACCCGGTCGACATCGTCACGTTGCGCGCCGGCGAAGGCGCGCTCGCCGAGCGCCGCTTCACCGAGCCCGAGCTGCACGAGGTCTCGGCGTGGTGGCACGAGCGCCTGGCGCAGGCGATCACCGAGATGCCCATGGACTGGGCGGCCGCGCTCCTCGGCACCGACGATCCGCACGCCCCCGCCCGCGAGACGATGGGCGGTCGGTCGGCACACGACACTCCGTTCATCGACACCCAAGACCCGTGAAACGCATAGAAACCCGCTCGACCCTCCGCTACACCGTCAACGCGCCGACCACCTTCCTGTTCCAGGTCGCCGTCGTCGCGAACGAGCACCAGAGCATCCTCGAGGAGTCGCTCGAGACCGACCCCCCGCTCGAGATCGAGCGCTGCCCGGTGGGACCCTCGGGCAACCGGCTGATGCGCACCGTGGTGCAGCCCGGACCCCTGGAGCTGCGCTACCGGGCGCTCGTCGAGCTCAGCCAGCAGGTGGGCGATCCGGGCGAGCTGTCCGAGACGCCCTACGCCGAGTTGCCCGCCGAGGTGCTGCCCTACCTGAACCCGAGCCGCTACTGCGAGAGCGACCGGTTGCTGAAGTTCGCGTGGGACGAGTTCGGGCAGCTGGAGCCTGGGCACGGGCGCGTGGCCGCCATCGTGGACTGGGTGCACGATCACCTGGACTACCTGCCCGGCAGCACCGGTCCGTCCACCACGGCCTGCGACGTGCTGGTGCAATGCGCGGGGGTCTGTCGCGACTACGCGCACCTGTCGATCGCGCTGTGCCGGGCGCTCGGCATCCCCGCGCGCTACGTCGCGGGCTACGCGGTCGACCTGCAGCCGCCGGACTTCCACGGCTTCTGCGAGGTCTGGCTCGGGGACGCCTGGTACCTCTTCGACGCCACGCGGCTCGCCCCGGTGTCGGGCTTCGTGCGCATCGGCACGGGCCGGGACGCCGCCGACGCGAGCTTCGCCACCATCATCGGCTCGGCCGGCTCCACGCCCCCGGAAGTGTGGGCCGGCGAGGCGCAGGGCGGCCCACAGGACGACTCGCAAGACGACTCGCGGCCCGTCGACGCCGCGACCGAGAGCCCGGCGGTCAGCATCGGCTGATCCCGAGCCGATCCGTGACGCACCCCCCTCCTTTGGTATAGCGACGACCCGGAGCGGTCGCCACCGCGCATACTTCCTCCGACTTTGAACCGGGGGACTTCGGGACGTGCCCGGACCCTGCACCAGCGGGAGCGCCAAGGTGGGCCGTGCCGTCACGATCGTCGCGGCGGCGGTGCTCGCGCCACTCGCCACCGCGTTCGTACCGGCCACGGCGGCACGCGCCGACGACACCGTGCCTGCCCCCCGCAGCGACGTGCTGCTGGTCGTCGACGGTGCGGTCACCCTGCCCGACGTCGCCGGCGGCCCTGCAGAGACGCACTTCGACCTCGACGCGCTGCGCGCGCTCCCCCAGATCGAGATCGTGACGAACACGCCCTGGTCGCGGGGCGAGCAGCGCTTCGCGGGCCCGACCCTGGCCGACGTGCTCGACGCGGCGGGCGCGCGCGGCACGCGCGTCTCGGCGCTCGGTCTGGACGAGTACCGGGCCGACATCGAGATCGACGAGATCCGCCGCTACCCGATCGTCGTGGCCTGGCTGCACGACGGTGAGCCCATGTCGGTGCGCCGCCTGGGCCCCCTGCGCATCGTCTACCCCTTCGACGCGTATCCGGAGCTCGACACGCTCGGTGGCCACACGCGCTCGGTCTGGCAGCTCGTGCGCCTCACGGTGCACGAATGAGCCTGGCCGCCGGCGCCTCGCTCGGCGCGCCAGAGGCGCTGGCGCGCCGCTCGCGCGCCAAGATCATGTTCGCGGCCGCGGCGGTGGTCGCCTGCGCGGCGGCGGCGGCGGTGCTCGTCGTGCAGCTCAACCGCACGCGGCTCACGCTGCAGGCGGACGGCGTGCTCGAGTTCAATTTCGTGCAGCAGCTCGATCACGACTTCGACGTGCTGGCGCACGCGCTCGCCGATCGGCTGCTGGCCGCGGAGCGGAACGCGCCGGACGCGGAGCTCCGGCGCCTGGACCGCGCGTGGCACACCCGCTTCGACGTGCTGTACAGCGCGGCGGTCACCATCGACAGCAGCTGGGCCGGCACCTTGCTGCACGATGCCGCGACGCCCGCGACGCTCGCGCGCGCGCGCCGCTACATCGACGCGGTGGATGCCCGGCTCGTATCGAACGAGGCCGACGCGCGCACCCCGGAGGGGCGCGACTGGCGGTATCGCGCGATGCTCGAGGCGCGCGAGCTGTCGCGCGAGGTCTACGACATCGGGCTCGCGATGTTCCTGACGAAGGCCGGGCTGCGCGACGACGTCTCGCACCGCATGGACTGGCTGACGCGGGCGCTGTGGTTCTTCGGCGCGAGCCTGCTCGCCGCCGCCGCCGCGCTCGGGCTGCTGCTGCGCCGCAGCACGCAACGCACCATGGTCCTGTTCGAGGAGGCCCGCAGCGCGCAGCAGCAGCTCGAGTCGGCACTGTCCGAGCTCACCGACGGGGACCTCGCGAGAAAGGGCCAGAACCGCTTTCTCGCGTCGGCCACCCACGACCTTCGCCAGCCGTTGCAGGCGCTGCAGTACTACCTGGCGGCGCTGTATCCGCACGTGGGCTCGGAACGCGGGCTGGAGATCGTCTCCCAGGTGGTGCGCTCGACCGACGCCGCGCAGCGGCTGCTGACCGAGCTGCTCGACATCTCGAAGCTCGACGCCGGCGTGCTCGAGGCCCGGCGCTCGCCGACCGATCTGGACGCCCTGCTGGAGCGCCTGCACGACGAGCTGCGCCCCGAGGCCGAGGCGCGCGGCCTGCGCCTGTCCGTCACGCTGCCCGGCGTCTGGGTCGACACCGATGGCTCGCTGCTCGAGCGCATCCTGAGGAACCTGCTCGCCAACGCGCTCGCCTACACGCGCGAAGGCGGCGTGACGCTGGACGCCCGGCCGGTGCCGGCATCGTCGCCGGCGCTCCGGGACGCGGGCGCGCACGGCGGCACGGACCGCGTCGTGGTGAGCGTGAGCGATACCGGCATCGGCATCCCGCCCGCCGAGCGCGAGGCGATCTTCGACGAGTACTACCGCCTGGACGCGCCCGGCCGCAACCCCGATCGCGGCATCGGGCTCGGGCTCGCCATCGTGCGGCGACTGGCGCGGTTGCTCGACATCCCGATGCACATCGAGTCCGAGGTCGGCCGCGGCACGCGCTTCGAGCTGACCCTGCCGCGCACCGCCGGGTCCGTCGCGGCGCGGGCCGCGAGCGCGCCCGGCGCGCGGATCGACCGATCGCACGGGGCCGACGCCGTCGCGGGGCTCGTGGTCCTGGTGGTCGACGACGAGCGCGACGTGCGCGAAGGCATCGTCGCCCTGCTCGAGCAGCAGGGCTGCACGGTGCTGGCGGCGGCCTCGGTCGAGGAATCGCTGGCCAGGCTCGTCGAGAGCGAGCTGGTACCCGACCTGATCGTCGCCGACTACCGCCTGCAGCACGGGCGCACCGGCGTCGAGGCCATCGAGCGCGTGCGCGAGGAGGTCAACGAGGACGTGCCGGCGCTGGTGGTCACGGGCGACACGTCGCCGGACCGGCTGCGCGAGGCCGCGGCCAGCGGCCTGCCGCTGCTGCACAAGCCCGTCGACGCGACGCGTCTGTTCGAGGCCATGGCCCGTACCACGGGGCTGGCCGCATGACGATGCGGCACCACCGGCGCGCATCGACCCCGCCATTCCGGACAACGAGAGGAGCGAGAGCCATGAACGTGATGAACGTGCTGCTGGTCGAAGACCAGCGCCTGGTCGCCGACGCATTCCAGGCGATGCTCAGGGAGGTCGAGCCGGGCATCTCGGTGATGGCGTGCTATTCCACGCAGCACGCGCTGTCGGTGGTCGACTCGGGCCGACGCTTCGATCTCGTGCTGACGGATCTGCTGATGCCGGGCATCGACGGCATCGGACTGCTGGTGGGGCTGCGCCATCGCCGCTCCGAGGTGCCGGTGGTGATCATCAGCGGTTCCGACGAGGAGGCGGCCGTGCGCACGGCGGTGGAGCACGGGGCCGCGGGCTTCATTCCGAAGACGCTGCCGGGCGCCGAGATGATCGCCGGCGTGCGCGAGGTGCTCGCCGGGCGCCGCTTCTTCCCCGAGCGCTACCTGAATCACCGCGCCGGCGCGATGGCGGCGGGTTCCGCCGCGCGCAACGCATCGCTCAGGTGCGAATCGCGCCCCGGCGAGAAGCAGCTGCAGGTGTTGCAGCTCATGGCCGACGGGCATTCGAACAAGCAGATCTCGCAGATCGTGGGCATCAAGGAGGCCACGGTGAAGTACCACACCTCGCAGCTCTTCAAGCTGTTCGGGGTGAAGAACCGCACCTCGTGCGTGCGCGAGGCGCAGAGCCGCGGACTCGTCAACTCCTTCGGTCAGCCGGCCGATGCGGCTCCGGCTCCGGCTGCGGCTCCGGCCTTCGTCCCGACGTCGGTCTCGACGGCCGGCGTCGTGCGCTAGACCCCCCGATCGACCGCCTCGGGCGCACGGCCCGCGGTGCCGATCGCCTGCGCCAGCCAGCGGTACGGCAGCAGCACCGCCGCCGCCATGGCGAGCTTCACGCCCAGGTCGCCGATCGCCCACTGCCCCCACGGCAACCCCGTGCCGGCGAACGCGATGCCGAAGAACAGCGCCGTGTCCACGACCGAGCCGAGCGCGGACGACGCGCCGGGCGCGACCCACCAGCGTCGCGCGCGCAGCGCGTCGAACACCCGCACGTCGAGCATCTGCGCGACGAAGAAGGCGGTGCCGGAGGCGAGCGCGATGCGCGCGTCGGCGGCCACGAGCGACAGCAGCACGCCGAGCACGAAGCCCGCCCAGACCACGCGCATGGCCAGACCCGGACCCGAACGGCGGTTGACCAGGTCCGTCACGAGGAAGGCCAGCGGGTAGGTGAACGCGCCCCAGGTCAGCCAGTCGTTGATCGGGATCTCGACGAGCCGGTTCGAGGCAAGCACCACCGCACCCATGGCGAGCGTGCCGAACACGAAGCTGGCGCGGTCGCCGCGCGCGGAAGTCGTGCGCTCGTTCATGGCTTGCATCACTCGATGAAAGGGGGTGCCGGCGCGGTGCCGGTCAGGGGAATCTCCACCAGCCGTTCGAAGGGCTCGCCCGGCGCATCCTGGCGGCAGACAGCCAATCGGTCCAGCGCGGTCGGGCCGACGGCGTGCTCGTCCAGCAACGCTTCGAGCCAGGCGACCCATGCCGCGTCCTGCGCCGGCGTCGTGGCCGGGCCGGAGGCGCCGAGCGTGAGGTGGAAGTGGAAGCCCGCCAGCACCCATGGATAGCCCCAGCGCTCGAAGCGGGCCCGGGCCGCCGCGTCGAGCTCGTCGACGCGGCGACGGCGGCGGTCGGCCTCGGTCGGGAGCGCGCGGAAGCCGTCGAGCGAGGTGACCAGGTCCGCGGCCAGCGCGTCGAGCCGCGGCACCGCGCGCACCGTCTCCAGCCAGGTGGAGCGGCCCCGGTGGCACACGCGCAGCGGCCCGAGCGGCACCGGGGCGAGGCGTGCCGCGCGCTCGCCGACCGCTTCGATCAGGGCCTCGGCGGACGTGCGCTCGCGCAGCCGGAACGGCGCCTTCAACGTCGCGTGGAAGCCGTACACGCGCGGGCGCGCCACGCGCCCCGCACGGCAGGCGGGCGCGTCGCCCGGGGCGTCGTCGCGGAGCACGCGCGCGCCGAAGCGCGCGAGGGGCTCGTCGTCGCCGGGCATGTAGTACACCGCGTGGCGCGAGCCTGCCGCGCCGTCCGGGCTCACACGAACTCGAGCCATCCGTGCACGTCGTCGGCGCGGCCCCACTGGATGGCGTTCAGCCGCTCGCGCAGTTGCCGCAGCACGGGCCCCGGCCGGCCGTCGCCGACGCGCACCTCGCGCGCGTCCGCCGCACGGCCCGAGTCCGGGCCGACCACGAGCGTGCCCACGGCGGCGATGACGGCCGCGGTGCCCGTCAGGCCGGCCTCGGCACCGGGCCGGGCCGCGCGCTCGAGGACCTCGTCCACGCGAAGCTCGCGCTCGACCACGGCCAGCCCGGCGTCCTCGGCCAGTCGCAGCACGGAGTCGCGCGTGATGCCGTGCAGGAAGGAATCGTCGAGCCGACGCGTGACGAGCTCGCCGCCCTCGATCAGCACGAAGTTCGCCGCGCCGGTCTCGGTGACGTCGCCGTCGGGGCAGAACAGCACCTGGTCGCAACCCGCGTCCCGGTGCGCGCGCACGACGTGCTTGAGGGCGCTGGCGTAGTTGCCCCCGCCCTTGGCGGCACCGTGGTCGCGCCCGCAGCGCTCGCCGTGCGTCTCGATCAGCACGCGAAGGGCGCGCTCGCCGCCCGCGAAGTAGTCGCCCACCGGGGACAGCAGCACGTACTGCAACGAGGTGGCGGTCGGCGCGGCGGCCTTGCCGATGGCCGCCTCGGTGCCCACGTGCGTGGGGCGGATGTACATCGAGGCGGGCGGGGCCGGCACCTCGTCCCTGAAGCGCACGAGCACCTTCTCGATCAGCGCGCGGGTGTGCGCCGGATCGATCGGCGGCAGGCACAGCAGCTCCGACGAGCGCGCGAAGCGCGCGATGTTGCGCTCGGGCCGGAACAGCGCGATGCGCCCGTCGTCGTGCCGGAACGCCTTCATGCCCTCGAAGCAGGTGCTGGCGTAGTGCAGGACGTGCGCACCCGGATGCAGCACCAGCCGATCGGCCGGCACGAGCTCCGGCTCGCTCCACGCCGCCGGCTCACCCGTCGCGGACGCACCCCAGGTCGCCGCCGCCATCTGCGGCATGAACACCGTACCGAACTCGCCCGCCATGCCGCGCATCCACCACCGCCCCGACGGATGTCGGGGGGAGCGGATGGTAGCAGGCGGCCCGGAGCGCGGTCACGCCGTCCTCACACGGTCGTCTGGGCGTGCCTGGAATCGTCCTCGGACGGGTTCATGCCCTCGCCGCTCGCGAGCGCCTTGGCGGCATTCCAGGCGAACGAGAGGCCCTGTGTGCCCGAGTTGTCCCAGTACTCGCCGACGACGGGCTCGAAGCGGATCAGGCAGATGTCGCTCTGCTCGGGGCCGTCGGGGAACCACAGCTTCCAGGCCGTCGAGTACAGCTCGCGGATCCTCTCCCGGTCCTGGTTCACCGTGGCGGTGCCGGTCAGGGAGACGTACTTGCCGGCGCCCTGGAACGCGACGCACACGGACGGATGGGCGCGCAGCTCCTCGATCTTCTCGGAGCGCACGGAGCTTGCGAACACGATCGTGCCGGCCGCCTCGTCGTGCTCGGCGATGTGCATGGGGCGGGCCTGCAGGTCGCCGTTGAGGTCGCGCGTGACGAGCATGGCATCGTCGAAGTCGGCGACGAGATCCTGCAGCTTGTCGCGGGGGTTCACGAGTCGCTCTCCAGCTCGCTCGCGAGCTTGAGCACGTTGTTGCCATCGTCCACCTTCACGTACACGGCCGGGTCGTCCTCGCTGCCGTCGCGCACCACCTCGTTGCCGTCGATCGTGCGCGTGGTCTTCTCGGTGAACGTCGATTGCACGGTGCCGCGGCCGTAGCCGTTGCCGTACTTCCACTTCACGGCGTCGCCTTCCTTCATCGTCCACACCTCGCGCTGCGCTTGCTGGATCGCGGACAGCATGCCGCGCTGCCGCCCGGCGCGCGCGATGCCGCTCCCCGCTCGCGGAAGGATCGGGACGCACGCTTGCAGTATCGTCAACGAGCGTTGCGCGGCGCGCGGCGCACGGAACCGCGGCGCGACCGGGCCTCAGCCGCGGATCGCGGGCAGCACCCACAGCGATGTCCACGTGTAGATCCACAGCAGCAAGGAGACGAGCACCGCGCCGGAGCCCATGTCCTTGGCCCGGCCCGACAGCTCGTGCAGCTCCGGGCCGATGCGGTCGACGACCGCCTCCACGGCGCTGTTGAGCAGCTCCACTATCAGCACCAGCAGGGTCGTGCCGACGAGCGCGACGCGCTCCACCGGGGAAACGTCCACGAACAGTGCGACGGGCAGCGCGACGGCGGCCGCCAGGGCCTCCTGACGAAAGGCAGCCTCGTGCCGCGCGGCGGCCCGCCAACCGGCGACCGCGTACACTCCGGCCATCAGGATCCGCTTCAGACCCGTGTTCTTCTGCATCCGAACCCTGTTCCCCGTCGACGTCGCGGCCGCGCGTGCCGCGCAACGCGGCCGGGCGAAGCGTGAGGATAGGCGGACCGCGCCGCGAGCACAGCGTCTCGCGCGCGCGGTCGCACTGCTGGGCCTGGTCTGCGCGTCGGGCCCGATCGCCGCCGAACCGGGTCCGGGAAGCTCCTCCGAACCGCCCCCCGTCGCGCCCCCCGCCGCGCCCCCCGTCGCCGTCGCGTCGAGCCTGCGCTTCGCCTGGCCCGGGCTCGTGCGCGGGGCCGAGCCCGCGCCAGAGGTCCGCCCGACCTTCGGCGCGAGCCTCACGCTCGCCGCGCAGATGCTCTCGGGCGCGCCGTTCGAGGTGCTCGTCGCCGCCGACGTGGAGTCGGTGCAGCGCCTGGTCGAGGGCGGCAACGTGGACGCCGCCGACGTGGTGCGCTACGCCGACGGTCGGCTCGCGGTGGCCGTGCGCGAAACGTCGCCCATCGCCGCCGACCCCACCCTGGACGCGCTCGCCGACCTGATGCGCGCCGACGAGTCCGTGCGCATCGCCATCGCGCACCCCGATCACGCGCCCTACGGGCGCGCCGCGCTGCAGGCGCTCGGGCACGCGGGGCTGGCGTCGCTGCCGGCGCGGCGCCTGGCGCGCGGCGAGAACGCCGCGCAGGCGCTGCAGTTCCTGCTCGCGGGCGCGGTGGACGCGGCCCTCGTGCCGACATCGCTCGCGCTGGGCGCCCCCGAGTCCGTCGCGCTCGCGTGGCGCGACGTGCCGGCGGGGTCGCACGCGCCCATCCGGCACGCGCTCGCACCGGTGCGCGGCGCAAGCGATGCAAGCCTGTCTCTCGTCGCGTACCTGCGCTCGTGCGCGGCCCGTGCCGCGCTCCTCGACGCAGGCTTCGCCGCCCCGGCCGACGTGCCGTGCCACACGCGGCCCGCGGCCGGCGGGTGAACGAGCTCGCCCTTTCGCTGCGTCTGGCGGCCTGGACGACGCTGCTGCTGGTACCGGTGGGCGCCGTGGCCGGACGCGCGCTGGCCCGCACCCGATCCGGATTCGCGCCCTGGCTCGACGCGCTGCTGCTGCTGCCGCTGGTGCTGCCGCCCACCGTGCTCGGCTACTACCTGCTGCGCACGCTCGCGCCCGGCACGCCCGTCGGCGATGCGCTGGGCGCGCTCGTCGGCGGCCCCGTGACGTTCGCCTTTCCGGGGCTGCTGATCGCCTCGTTGATCGCCAACGTGCCCTTCGCGGTCACGCCGGTTCGCCAGGCGTTCCGGGCGCTGCCGGCGGAGCTCGCCGAGGCCGCGCGTGCCAGCGGGCTCGGCCCCGTCGCCACCTTCGTGCGCATCGAGCTCCCCCTCGTGTGGCCCGCCCTCGTGGGCGCGGCCGCCCTGACCTTCGCGCACACCCTGGGGGAATTCGGCGTGGTGCTGATGATCGGAGGCAACATCGACGGTGTGACACGCACCGTGTCCATCGCCATCTACGACGCGGTGCAGGCGCTCGACGACGCCGCCGCGGCGCGCTGGAGCGCGGTGCTGCTCGCGACCTCGCTCGCCTGCCTGGCCCTCGTGAGCCTCGGCGGCGCCCGCCGCACGCGCGGCGCTCTCACCACATCGATGTCGGGCCCCTAGGTGCTGCACGCGAGGCTCGTGCGTCGCCGGGCCTTCCCCATCGATGCCACGATCGACTGCGCCGCCGGCGAGCTGCTGGCCATCGCCGGACCGTCGGGCAGCGGCAAGACCACGTTGCTGCGCATGATCGCCGGGCTCGAGCGCATCGACGCGGGCACGGTGCGCTGCGGCGACGCGGTGTGGGCGGACGGGCGCGTGCACCGGCCGCCCGAGGCGCGCGGCGCCGGGCTCGTGTTCCAGCACTACGCGCTGTTTCCGCACCTCGATGCGCTGGGCAACGTCGTCGTCGCGCTCGGTCACCTGCCGCGCGCGCGGCGTCGCGAGCGCGCCGCGGAGCTGCTCTCGCTCGTGAACCTCGAGGGCCTCGGCCGGCGCCGGCCGGCGGCGTTGTCCGGCGGTCAGCGCCAGCGCGTGGCGCTCGCGCGGGCGCTCGCGCGCACCGAGGCGCCCGGGCCGGGCGTGCTGCTGCTGGACGAACCGTTCGCCGCGGTCGATCAGCAGACCCGCGAGCGCCTGCATACCGAGCTCGCGCGCCTGCGCACTCATCTGGCGCGGCCGGTGCTGCTGGTCACCCACGACATGCACGAGGTCATGCGCCTCGCGGACCGCGTGAGCGTGGTGCACCGCGGCCGCACGCTCGACACCGGCGACGTGGAACACGTCTTTGCCCGGCCGTCGAGCGCGCACGTGGCGCGCCTGCTCGGTCACAAGAACCTGTTGCAGGTGCGCTGTGAGCGCATCGAGGAAACACACGCGGTGCTGAGCCTCGGCGCGGGCGAGGTGCACGTGCCGCTCGCGCCCGCTCCGGCGCCCACGCCCGGCGCGCTCCGGACGCTGCTGGTGCCGCGCGCGGCCATCGTGCTGCACCGCATCGACCGGCCATCGCGCGGCGAGCGCGAGAACCCCCTGAACGGCACCGTGACGGAGCTGCTGCGCCTGGGCGACGAGCTGGAGCTCGCGGTGACGCTCGATGCGTTCCCGCAGCGAACGCACGACCCGGACGCGCCCGCCGTGCTGCGCTTCCGGGTATCCCGCCACGTCGGCGCGCGCAACGCGCTGGTCGAGGGACGACGCGTGGGGCTGTCGCTGCTCGGCGACGAGCTGCACCTGATGCCCGCCCCCGAAGCGGCCGCGGGCACGGCGACGAACGCCGCCTCAAAGCCGGACCTGTGACCCCATCTCGACCACGCGGTTGCTCGGCAGGCGGTAGAACTCCGCCACCGGTGCGCCGCTTCGCAGCATCCACGCGAACAGCCGCCGCCGCCACGGACGAAGCTGCGGCACCGTCGCCGGCCGCACCGTCTGGCGCCCGATGAACCAGGTGGTGTCCATGAGCTCGAGCTCCGGCACGGCGCCGCAGGCGCGCAGCGCGCGCGGCAGATCGCTGCGCTCCATGAATCCGAAGCGCAGCTCGATCTCGGTGATGCCGTGGCCACGCTCCGTCGCCCGGCAACGCTCGGTGGGCGCGGAACGCGGCGTCCCCAGCGTGCGCACGGTCAGCACCAGCACGCGCTCGTGCAGCACCTTGTTGTGCTTCAGGTTGTGCAGCAGCGTCGTCGGCACCCCGCCGATCGCGCGCGTCATGAACACCGCCGTGCCGGGCACGCGCCGGATGGCGTCCTCGCCGCCCGCGAAGAGCACGTCCCAGGTGACTCGGTCCGCCTCGAGCCTGGCGCGCAGCAACGCCCGGCCGCGCGACCAGGTCGTGATCAGCGTGAAGGCGAACGCGGCGATGAGCACCGGCACCCAGCCGCCGTCGAAGAGCTTCAGCAGGTTCGAGGCGAAGTAGGTGGCCTCGAACAGCGCGAAGGTGCCGATGACGACGCCGACCGCGAGCCGGTTCCAGCGCCACAGCCCGAGCATCACGATCGAGAGCAGCACGGTGTCGATGAGCATGGTGCCGGTCACCGCGATGCCGTAGGCGGCGGCCAGGTCGCTGGACGAGCCGAACTCCAGCACCAGCAGCAGCACCAGGAACATCAGCAGCAGGTTGATGCCCGGCAGGTACACCTGGCCGCTCTCGTGCGCCGAGGTGTGCACGATGCGCAGCCGCGGCAGGAAGCCGAGCCGGATGGCCTGCGCCGCGATCGAGAAGGCGCCCGATATCACGGCCTGGCTCGCGATCACGGTCGCGCAGGCCGCGAGCACCACGAGCGGGAGCCGCGCCCACTCGGGTGCCAGCAGGAAGAACGGCGACGAGATCGCCTCGGGCCGCTCGATGACGAGCGCCGCCTGGCCCGCGTAGTTGATCGCGAGCGACGGCATGACCACGCACAGCCACGCGAGCCGGATGGGCCGCTTGCCGAACTGACCCATGTCCGCGTACACCGCCTCCGCGCCCGTCACCACGAGCACGACCGCGCCGAGCGCGAGGAAGGCCGTGCCGGGCTCGGTGACGAGGAACCGGAACGCGTGTTGCGGACCGAAGGCCTCCAGCACCGACGGGTGCTGCACGATGCCGCCGATGCCGAGCACCACCAGCACGGCGCACCACAGCCCGATCACCGGTCCGAACAGGCGCCCCATCAGCGCGGTGCCGCGCGACTGGATCGAGAACAGCGCCACCAGGATCAAGACGGCCAGCGGCAGCACGGCGGGCTCCAGCGCGGGGCTCACCACCTGCAGGCCCTCCACCGCGGACAGCACCGAGATCGCCGGCGTGACGATGCTGTCGCCGAAGAACAAGGAGGTCGCGCAGACGCCCAGCACGACGTAGAGCTTGCTGCGGCGCGCACCGGTGCCCGACAGTCGGGTGATGAGCGCCAGCAGTGCCAGCGAGCCGCCCTCGCCGTCGTTGTCGGCGCGCATCGTCAGCAGCACGTACTTCGCCGTGACGATCACGATCAGCGACCACGCGATCAGCGACAGGATGCCGTAGACGTGCGGGACGCTGACGGCCATCGGGTGGTGACCCTCGAAGCTCTCGCGCATGGCGTACAGGGGGCTGGTGCAGATGTCGCCGAACACCACGCCCATGGCGGCGAGCACGAGCGGCCCCGTGCGCCGCGTGCCGGCGGCCGCCCCGCCGTTCGCCCCGCCGTTCCCACCACTGGCGGCCCCGCCATCCGCGATGGCACTTGCGCTATCGTTCACCGCCGTCGCTCCCTTCGAAAGAACGCCGGAGCACCCGCTCCGACCGTCCGGTCACCGCCCGCGCGGAGTCTGCTCCCACCCGGAGCAACGGGTACGCCCCGCGGACGAATCGGATTCGTGCCACCGTGCCACGGAGCCCGTGCCACGCACCCGTTCCGGAGCGTCGATCGGCGCCGGAGCGCCTGATACGCTCCGCTGCCCCGCCGGCACTCGGTCATGGCTTCCTCCTCGATCGGCCGTCCGGTGCTCGCCATGCTCGTCGGCGTGCTGCTGCTGACCGTCATGGACGCGGTCGCGAAGCGCTTGCTCGAATCGGACGTGCCGTTGGCGCAGATCATGTTCATGAGAAGCGTCGTGATCTGCGGCGGGCTGCAGTTGCTGCTGCGCGTGCGCGGCGAGGTGCGCAGGCTCCGGGTCGTGGACCGCCGCGGGCAGCTCGTGCGGGCCCTGCTGGGCGCGGCCGCACCGCTGCTGTTCTTCGCCGCCCTGGCGCGGCTGCCGCTCACGGCCGCGACCGTGGTCGGCTACGCCGCGACGTTCTCCACCGTGCTGCTGTCGGTCTGGTGGCTGGGCGAGCGCGTCGGCCCTTGGCGCTGGGCCGGTATCGGCGTCGGCTACCTCGGGGTGGTCGTCGCGGTCGGCCCGGCGCGCGACGGACCGGTGTCGGGCTACGTGCTGGTGCTGCTCGCGAGCCTCGCCATCAGCGCCTACTACGTGGCGGGCAAGCGGCTCGCCGCGACCGAGTCGCCGCTGTCGCTCGTGAACGCCTACAACACCGTGCTCGGCGTCGTCTGCCTGCTCGCCCTGCCGTTCGTCTGGCAGCGGCCCGACGTGGAGGTCCTCGTGTCGATCGTCGCGTTCGCGCTGCTGGCCGTCGCCGGGCAGTGGCTCGTGACCTGGGCCTACTCGGTGGGCGACGCCTCGCTCGTGGCACCGCTCGAGTACACCTCGCTCGTGTGGGTCATCGTGCTGGACGTGGCGCTGTGGTCGACCGCGCCCGCGGGCCACACCCTGGCGGGTGCCGGCATCATCGTGTCGGCGAGCCTCTTCGTGCTGTGGCGCGAGCGCAGGAGCCTGCGCTCGTAGGCGTTCATCGGGCGGCGCCCGTGCGGCGAATGTTGCCGACGGCGCTAGTCCGCGGACGCAAGGATCGTCATGGCGCCTAAGGTCGGGAGCACGGACAACGGCGGAAGCTCGGCGCATGACGCGAATCGTGGTGATCGGGGGCAGCAGCGGCGTCGGGCTCGCCTGCACGCGCGAGGCGCTGGCGCGCGGTCACGAGGTCCGCATGTTCGCGCGCTCGGCGAGCGAGACGGGCCTTGCGCACGAGCGGCTGGAGAAGCTCGACGGCGACGCGCTGGTCGCCGCCGACGTGGCGCGCGCGCTCGAGGGCATGGAGGCGGTACTGCAGACGCTCGGCGTGCCGCTCGGGCCGAAGCTCGTCACCGGGCCGATCACGCTGTTCTCCTCCGCCACGAAGGTGCTGCTGCCGGCGATGGAGGCGGCGGGCGTGCGGCGGCTCGTCGCGCTCACCGGCTTCGGCGCGGGCGACTCCTACGCCGCCGTGTCGGCGCTGCAACGTCCGGGCTTCAAGCTCGTGCTCGGCAAGGCCTACGCCGACAAGGGCGAGCAGGAGCGCATGATCCGCGCATCGGAGCTGGACTGGACGATCGTGCGCCCGGGCGTGCTGCGCAACGGCGCGAAGACGGGGCAGTATCGCGTGCTCGTGGACCCCAAGCGCTGGCGCAACGGCATCATCCGTCGCAGCGACGTCGCGGACTTCATGGTCACGGCGGCGACCTCGGCCGAGTACACGGGCAAGGCGCCGGTGTTGATCGAGCACGGGTTGCTGCCGTTCGGTTGAGCACGGAGCCGGCGGCTTCGAGCGTATCCAAGCCGATGAACGTACTGTCATTTCATACGCTGTACGGATGATCGGTTGCACGAGTCCGATCACGGTTCCTCTCGCAGCGGTCGCGTAGCCTCACGGCAAGCCCCAACAGCCGAAGGCGAGCACCATGACGGAGCCACTCGAACGAACGTTCGGTTTCGCGTACCGGACACGCGGCTTCGCGCTCGACGATCGCTTCGTGGCCGAGGACGTTCCTCCCTACGCGACCGGTGACGCGCATGAAGGCGTGAGCGGCGGAAACGGGCCATGCGGGACGACAGTCCAGGCAGCGCGCTCGGAAGTCGAGCCGCGCGCGTCGGACGAGGCTGGCGGTGGCAACCGCGGACGTCAGACCATCGACGGTGCGCGAAACGACGGGGCGGGTGCGCTCTGCGACGCCTCGCGACTCCAGTACGCGCTCGCCCGCGCCGCACGGCCCGGGGCGTCCGATGGGCCGTCCGATGGCCGTCCGATAGGCCGTCCGATAGGCCGTCCGACGACCCGTCCGACGACCGTCCGACGAGCCGTCCGACGAGCCGTCCGCCGCCGTCGCCGACCGCATCGCCGAGGGCGTCGCCCTGCGCCTCGCCGCCGAGCTGATCGCCGGCACCCGACAGGCCGCGCGCGACCGCGCCGACAACGTCGCCCGCCTGCGCCGTGCCACCGGACGCGCCGCCGGCCAGGCGCGCGAGCCCGACACCGATGCGCACGTGGCCGCGCGCCTGAAGTCGCTCGCCCGCGCCGGCGACCGGTTGCTCGCCGAACAGCTCACGGCTCCTCGTGCGCTTCGACGATGCGAAGCTCTACCGCAGCGACGGCTGCCGCACGATGGCGATGTGGATGGGCGTGCACCTGGGCCTTGCTCCCTGCACCGCCACCGAGCGGCTGCGCATCGGCCGGGCGCTGCCGAAGCTACCCGTGTGCGAGTCGCTGTTCGCGCTCGGCAAGCTCACCTTCTCGCAGCTTCGCTGCATCGTCAGCCACGCCTCGCCCGCCACCGACGCCGAGTTCGCCGCCGCCTGCGCGGGGCTCTCCATCGCGGCGACGAAGGCGTACTGCGAGCGTTTTCGCCACGCGGCGGACGCGGACGAGGACGCGGCCAACGGGGACGCGCACGGTGCGGAACGCGCGGCGGAGCTTGCGTTCCTGCGCGCCCACGCGAGGCGCTTCGTTCGCGTGCGGCCGATCGATGCGCACACCACGCGCATCGAGATGGAGCTGCCGAACGACATGGCGGCCGACTACCTGGGCGCTCTGGAGCACGCCGAGGACTGGTTGCGCGAAGGCGGCGAGGACGGGGCGGAGGCAGTGCCTGACGCGGTACCTGACGCGGTACCTGACGCGGTACCTGACGCGGTACCTGACGCGGTGCCGGGCGCGGACGCCCCCGCCGTCGAGCCGCCCACCGCGGAGCAGCTGCGCGCGGACGCCGCGGTGCTGATCGGTCGGCGCTCGCTCGCGCACGCCGGCGAGGCGGTGGCCACCGCGGACCGCTACCGCGTGCACGTGAACGTGCCGGCCGCGGAGCTTGCCGACGAGCTCGGCGCCGAGCCCGAAGGCGAGCCTGCCGACGCTCGTCGGGCGCCCGACGCCAAGGGTGCTCGCGGGCCCGCCGACCCACCGTCCGACTCGGCCGACGCACCGCCCCACTCGCCCCCGTCCTGCGAGCGCCCGCACCTGCAGGGCCACGGCCCGATCCCGCGCGCCGTCGCGCGGCGGCTCGCCGAGACCGCGGGCTTCACGCTGTACGCCATCGATGACGAGGGTGAGCCGGTGGGCAGCCTGCGGAAGGCGCCGCTGTTCACGAAGCGCCAGCTCCGTGCGATGCGGGCGCGGGATCGGTGCTGCCAGGTGCCGGGCTGCGGCTCGACGCGCTTTCTGGACGGACACCACGTGCTGCCCCGCGCGGGCGGGGGCGGCTCGGCGATCGAGAACGGGGCGATGGTGTGCGGCGGCTGTCATCGGCTGCTGCACGAGGGCGGGTTCAGGCTGGAGCGCACGAGTGCCGAGGAGGTGGACGCGCGGCTGGAGGCCGGGCTCGATGCCGGGCTCGATGCGGGCTCGATGCCGGGCTCGATGACGGGCTCGGGTCCGAGCTCGGGTCCGGGCTCGGGACCTGCGCGCGTCCGGACGGGGCGGGCGCGAACCTATCGGCCACGGCTCGGGCGCGTGTCGCGAAGAAGCTCGTCACGGTCCAGCGCTACCGGCTGGTAGGTCCTGCCGGCAACGCGGACTCGCGCCGCTCGGCAACGGCGCGCGTCGCGCGACACGCACACGGGCCGGGGGCCGATCCGGTCGGCGGATCGTTACACGCGTAAGGATCTTGCCGTCGCGAACGCCCGGAGCGGGAAGTGGTGTCGAAGGGCACTTGCGAAGCACGGAAAACACGGTACGTCGGCAGGGCACGCTGGAATCTCATTCATCGGGATCCAGCACGGCGGCGACGATGACCTCGGGCGCGTCCTCCTGTACCAGGTGACCGGCATCAGGGATCGCCTGCAGCTTTCCACCGGCGATGAGGTCGGCGAACTCGCGACCCCGTTCGATCGGGACCCAATCGTCCTTCTCGCCCCAAAGGACCTTGACAGGGCAGCTCATGGGTCCGTAGCTGCCTTGAACCTCGTCGGTCCGAGCCTGGTCCATCTGCGCGATCTGGCGATAGAAAGCCGGCTGCCCGACCGGCCCACGCCACGGTGCGCAGTAGACCTCGAACGCCTCTTCCGAGAGCGGGCGGTGCGCCGCGGTCCGGAGGTAGGCGCGCAGCAGGGCGTCATGCATGTAGGCGGGCATGCCGCTGAACGCGTCCTCGTGTTCGCGCACGTGCGCCACGAACGGTGAGCCCCACGGGCGCACGACCACCGCATCGAAGATCGTGAGGCGCGAGTACCGCACGCCGTTCAGATGCCACGCCCGCATGGCGGTCGCACCGCCGAAGTCGTGCGCGAGCACCTCGGGTGCGTCGAGCCGCCAGCGATCGAGCAGCGCGGCGAACAAGCCGTTCTGCACGCCGAGCGACACGTCCTGCCCGGCGCGCTGCTCGGACTGCCCGTAGCCGATCAGGTCGAAGCAATACACCGAGTGCCGGTTCGCGAGCTCCTCACTCCGTGGCGAGTTTCAGAGCGACGCCACCGAGCAACGTTCCGCCGAAGCACTCGGTGATGCGCGTGCGCAGCGACGACGCCGTGCGCGCCCGCCCGGAGCGCGCGGCCAGCAGCCCGACGGCCGTGTAGATGGCATAGCACAGCGCTGCGTTCGTCACCGACAGGACGAGCGCCTGGACACCGGCGTTGCCCGTCGGGTCGATGAACTGCGGAACGATCGAGAGGTAGACGAAGAGGCCCTTCGGGTTCAGGAAGCTCGTCAGGAACCCCCGCCACACAGACAGCCGGGAGGCCTCGGACAGCGTCGGCGACGGTCTCGGCCGCAGTGCCGAGCGCAGCATGCCCGACGCCATCCACCCGAGGTAGGCGATGCCCACCCAGCGCACCGTCTCGAACAGGACCGGCGAGGCGGCGACGAGCGCCGCGAGTCCCGCGGCCGCGAGCAGTGCATGAGCGAGGTAGCCCAACGTGATGCCGTTGACCGCGCGCCGCACGCCGGAGCGGCCGTGCGACAGACCCTGCGCGATGCACAGAAGCATGTCGGGGCCCGGAATCAGGATGAGCGGCAGGACGACCAGCGAGAACCAGAAGATCCGTTCGCTCATGTCGGCACCGATTCCCGATCGTCTCGCGTGCGAGTCGGTGGTACCGGTCGCGCCGCGTTCCGAGCGCGCAAGGCCTGGTTGCACGGCGCCGACAACCCGTTGCGGCTGCGATGGGCGTGATCCGGCACGTCGTCCCGCGTCAGACACATCGCCCGGTAGCCGGCCACGTCCTGCGCGTGGGTAGTGCAGGCGGCGATGCCGCCGGGCAACACCGCCGCCATCGAGATCCAGATCGCGTTCATGTCGTCTTCTCCCCTGCCCTTGGTCGGGTGCAGGAGAAGCCTCTGCCGCTGCCACAGTTCAGACAAACGAATTATTCTGACGCCACGCGTCAACGCGGCTGACGCCGCCGGCCGGGATCTGCTCCAGCGCGCTCGCCGGAGGCGGTACCTCAGGTCACCCCCGCCCGCGCCCTGAACGCCGCGTCGTCGTACTCGCGTTCGCGCACCACGCGCACCACCCGACGCGCAGCCTCCGCCACCTCTTCCCGCGTCAGATACAGCGGCGTGAACGCGAAGCGCGCGAGATCGGGGGCGCGGAAATCGCCGATGACGTCGTGGCACTCGATGAGCGCGCGCACGATGGCGTAGGCGTCGGGGTGGCGGAACGAGACCTGCGAGCCGCGCGCGTGCGGGTCGCGCGGACTGGCGAGCTCGAGCGCGTCGGTACCGGCTTCCACGGCCGAGACGAACGCCTCCGAGAGCCGCATGGATTCGGCGCGCACCGCCTCCATGTCCCAGCCGATGGATTCCCACACGTCCAGCGCCGCGTCCAGCACGGCGTTGGCGAGCACCGGGGGCGTGCCCACGCGCATGCGCTCGATGCCGGGCCCGGGCCGGTAGCGCGGCTCGAAGTCGAACGGCGCGGCGTGGCCGAGCCAGCCCGCGAGCGCGGGGCGCACCGACTCGATCAGCCGCGGCGCGACGTGCAGGAAGGCGGGCGCGCCGGGGCCGGCGTTCAGGTACTTGTAGGTGCAGCCGACGGCGAAGTCGGCGTCGACCGCGGCGACGTCGACGGGGACCGCGCCCGTGGAGTGCGCGAGGTCCCATATCACCGGCACGCCGTGGGCGTGCGCGCGGGCCGTCAGGCTCGCCATGTCGTGCAGCCGGCCGGTGCGGTAGTCCACGTGCGTGACGAGCAGCGCGGCGACGGACGCGTCGAGGGCGTCGTGCAGCGCTTCGGGCTCGACGGTACGGAGCTCGTGGCCGCGGTCGAGCTGGCCGAGCAGCCCTTCGGCCATGTACAGGTCCGACGGGAAGTTGCCGGTGTCGGAGAGCACGACGTTGCGGCGCGAATCGGGTGCGTGCCCTTCCCGCGGCGTGGACAGCGCCGCGGCCAGCGCCTGCCAGACGCGGATGGAGAGCGTCTCGCCGACGACCGTGCTGCCGGGCGGTGCGCCGATGAGCCGGCCGATGCGGTCGCCCAGGCGCACGGGCTCGTCCATCCAGCCGCAGTCGTTCCAGCCGCGGATCAGTCGCTCGCCCCACTCCTCGGCGACGCGCGCGCCAAGACGCTCGGTCGCATCGACGGGCAGCGGGCCGAGCGAGTTGCCGTCGAGGTAGAGCAGCCCTTCGGGCAGCGCGAAGCGAGCGCGCGTGCGCCCGAAGTCCGCGCCGCCCGTCATCGACCGCGCGCGCCCGCCGGAGCTTACGCGTACGCCAGCGAGCGCCCGTCCTTGAACAGGTGCACCTTGGTGGGGTCGGCCGTCATGCGCATGTTGCGGCCGCGCACGTCGGTGTGGATGCCGGGCAGCTTGGCGATGATCGACGCGGTCTCCGAACCCATGCCCGGCGTGCCGAAGTAGACCTGCGTGAGCTCGCCGAGCGCCTCGGAGATCTCGACCTGACCCTCGAACGCGTAGTCGCCGCTCTCCGTCGGCGTCATGTCTTCCGGACGGATGCCGACGTTGACCTTCGCGCCCTTGAGATCCCCTGACGTCGGCACGTTCGCGGTGATGGTGCCGCCCGCCTTCGGAATGCTCACCCGGGTCACCTGCCCGGTCTCGACGATCTCGCCGGGCAGCATGTTCATGGCCGGGGATCCGATGAACTGCGCGACGAACTCGTTCTCGGGCTTCTCGTACAGCTCCAGCGGCGTGCCGACCTGCGCGATGCCGCGGTTAGCGAGCACCACGATGCGCGTGGCGAGCGTCATGGCCTCCACCTGGTCGTGCGTGACGTAGACCATCGTGGACTCGGGCATGCTCTCCTTGAGCTGCGCGATCTCGATGCGCGTGGCCACGCGCAGCGCCGCGTCGAGGTTCGACAGCGGCTCGTCGAACAGGTAGACGCGGGGGTCTCTCACGATGGAGCGGCCGATGGCCACGCGCTGCCGCTGGCCGCCCGAGAGCGCCTTCGGCAGGCGATCGAGATACGGCGTGAGCTGCAGCCGGTCGGCGGCGCGCGTGACGGCGGCGTCGATCTCCTCGGGCGTCTTCTTCGCGAGCTTCAACGCGAAGCTCATGTTGTCCCGCACCGTCATGTGCGGGTACAGCGCATAGGACTGGAACACCATGGCGATGCCGCGCTGCGCGGGCGGCACGTCGTTCATGCGCTGCCCGTCTATCGTGAACTCGCCGCCCGTGATGGTCTCGAGGCCCGCGATCATGCGCAGGAGCGTGGACTTGCCGCAGCCCGAAGGCCCGACGAACACGATGAGCTCCCCGGTCTTGATGTCGAGATCGATGTGCTCCAGCACGGTGACGTTGCCCGGGTAGGTCTTCTCGACGTCGACGAGTTTCAGGTTGCTCACGCTGCGGGGCTCCTCTGGTTCCGATTCTTGTGCTGGTGCTTGGACGTGTCGACGGCAGAGGCGGACGCGCGGCTCACTTCACCGACCCCGCCAGCAGCCCGCGCACGAGATACTTCTGCATGGCGAAGAACACGCCGAGCGGCACCGCGATGGAGACGAACGCGGACGTCGCGAGGATCTCCCAGTTGCCGCCCCGCGTGCCGAGCAGCTCCACGATCTGCTTGGTCATGACCGTCGTCTCGCCGGACGAGTCGATGAGGAACACGAGCGCGACGAGGAGATCGTTCCAGGTCCACAGGAACTGGAAGATGGCGAACGAGGCCAGTGCCGGGAACGACAGGGGCAGGATGATCTTGGTGAAGATCTGGAAATCGGTGGCGCCGTCGACCTTGGCGTTCTCGATGATGTCGCGCGGCAGTCCGACCATGTAGTTCCGAAGCAGGTAGATCGCGAGCGGCATGCCGAACCCGGTGTGCGCGAGCCACGCCCCGAGATAGCCCTTGCCGATGCCGATCTCGTTGTGCAGCTTCAGCAAGGGGATGAGCGCGAGCTGCAGCGGCACCACCAGCAGCCCGACGACCGCGGCGATGAGCAGCGCCCGGCCCGGGAAATCCATCCAGGCGAGCGCGTAGGCCGCGAAGGCCGCGATCAGGATCGGGATGATCGTGGCGGGAATCGTGACGGTCAGCGTGTTGAAGAAGGCCTTGGCCATGCCCTCGCGATTGTTCTCGTCGAACAGCACGTTGTCGTAGTTCTCGAGCGTGAACTCGGGCGGCGTCGCCGCGGTCACGAACACGCGCTCGCCGCGACTGCCCTCGAAGGGATCGCTGCTGGTCAGCGTGTAGTCGCCGTTCTCCTCGACGGTCAGCGATGCCGTGTCGCGGTTGACCGACGCCGTCTCTCCCGGTTCGTAGGCCGCGATGTCGCGACTGCTGGTGCCCCAGCTGGAGATGGACGCCCCCTCGCGGCGGTCGAACAGGTTGCCCTCGACGACGAACTGTCCGTCGACCTCGCTCTGGGTGTCGGGCGCCGCGGTGCGCAGCGTGATGCCCTCCTCGGCGGGCGCGAGCGCTCGCCACCAGCCGCTGGTGCTGATCTGGTCCGCCGTGCGGAACGAGGACACGAAGAGGCCCGCGGTCGGGAACAGCCACAGCAGCACGAGAAACGCGAGCGAAAGGTGGACGGCCCAGACGAGTCCGGACTTCTTGCCGACGATGTTGTCCATCAGCGCATCTCCTTCCGGGCGTTGTAGACGTTCCATACGAGGATGGGCGTGACCAGCAGCATGATGACCATGGCGCTGGCGGAGCCGACGCCCCAGTCGTTGGCGCGGAAGAGCTTGTCGTACATGTAGTTCGCGAGCACCTGCGTCTGCCACTGCCCGTTCGTCATCGCGAACACGATGTCGAAGACCTTGAGCACGACGATGGTGATCGTCGTCCACACGACGACGATGGTGCCCATGATCTGCGGCACCTTGATCTTGAAGAACACCTGGAAGGGATTGGCGCCGTCGACGATGGCGGCCTCGACCGTCTCCTCCGGGATGCCGCGCAGCGCCGCGGACAGGATCACCATGGCGAAGCCGGTCTGGATCCAGATCAGCACTATCATCAGGAAGATGCTGTTCCAGAACGGGATCGTGAGCCAGCTCTGCGGGTCGGTGCCGCCGAAGTACAGGTAGATGGCGTTCAGCACGCCGATCTGCTCCTGGCCGAGCGGGCGCGCATCGTAGATGAGCTTGAAGATGACCGCCGCGCCGACGAACGAGATCGCCATCGGCATGAAGATCAGGGATTTCGCGATGTTGCCCCAGCGCACCCGGTCGGACAGCTGGGCGGCGAGCAGCCCGAACAGCGTCGACATGGCGGGCACGATGATCAGCCACAGCATGTTGTTCTTCAGGGCCTCCCAGAACTTCGGCTCCTGCAGCAGCTGCTGGTAGTTGGCGAGCCCCACGAACCGCGACTCGCCGCCCGGCAGGCGCTCGGTCAGCGAGAGCCGGATGGTCTCGAACACCGGGTAGGCCAGATACAGCCCGAGCGCGAAGAGCGCGGGGAAGAGAAAGAGCCACGGGCGGACCATGTTCGCCCGGTTGATGTTTCGCCCCGCGTGCTCGCCCCTGGCCGGGAAGAGCACCTTGTCGAGGAACTGGTTGGAGAAGTAGAAGTAGCCGATGCAGCCGCCGACGCCGATCACGATCGTCAGCAGGCCCTGTAGCGCTGGATGCATGTGCGAGGAGTCTCGACGCGAGGGAGGGTGGGACGTGGGCCCCGTCATGGACCCCGAGATGGCCCCGGCGACGTCGCGTCGCCGGGGCCTTCAGTGCCGCGCGATCCCTACTTGAGCAGCTCCCAGCTCTTCTGGATCTCGCCCGCGACCGTCTCCGCGTCCTTGCCGCCGACGTAGTCGACCATGCCGGTCCAGAACGAGCCCGCGCCGACGCCGCCGGGCATCAGGTCGGAGCCGTCGAAGCGGAAGGTGGTGGCGTTCAGCAGCACGTCGTTCAGCGCGCGTTGCGTGTCGTCGCCGAAGAGATCGACGTTGACGCCGGTGTGCGGCGTCAGGAAGCCCGACTGGGCCATCCACACCTCGTGCGCGATGGGCTCCTGCAGCCACTCCATGAACACCTGCGAGGCCTCGCTGTCCTTCGTGATGCCCCACATGGTGCCGGCGCCCAGCACGGGCTTGCCGAGATCCTGCGACTCGTAGGCGGGCATGTAGAAGAAGTCGACGTCCTCGCCGATCACCGTGCCTTCCGGGAAGAAGGTCGGGATGAAGGACGCCTGGTGGTGGAAGTAGCACTGCGGCGGCGTGGCGAAGAGCCCCTTCGGACTGTCGCGGAAGTCGGTGGTGGCGACCGCGTTCGCACCGCCGGAGACCATGTCGTCGTTCCTGGCGAACATGCCGAACGCCTCGATGGCCTCGATGACCCGCGGATCGTCGAACGGGATCTCGTTGGTGGTCCACTGGTCGTAGACCTCGGGGGTCTGCGTGCGCAGCATCATGTCTTCGACCCAGTCGGTGGCCGGCCAGCCGGTGGCCGCGCCGGAGCCGAGCCCGATGCACCAGGGCGTCTCGCCCTCGGCCACGATCTCTTCGCTCAGCGAGATCAGCTCCTCCATCGTCTCGGGCACGTCGTAGTCGAGGTCCTCGAGGTTTTCCGGCACGTACCACACGAGCGACTTGACGTCGGCCTTGTAGAACATCCCGTAGACGTCCTCCTCGCCGTCGGGACCCTCGAAGGTCGTGAGATCCACCCAGGATTCACCCGCGGCGTAGTTCTCGCGCACGAACTCCGCCGTGCTGTCCGGCAGCGGCGTCAGCAGGCCCTGGCCGGCGAGGTCGGCAGCCAGACCGGGCTGCGGGAAGATCGCGATGTTCGGCGCGGAGCCCGCGGAGGTGTCGATGCGGATCTGCGTCTCGAAGCCGTCCGAACCGACGTACGAGACGTCCGCGCCGGTGGCCTCCTCGAAGTAGGCGAACATCACTTCGGCGTTGGCCTGGTCGGGCCCGAGCCAGGGTCCGAAGACGGTCAGGCTCTGCCCCGAGAGGTCGTGCTCGTCGGCGAACGACTGGAAGCTGTCCCAGTTGAAGTCGCCCTCGCCGATGGGGAACTTGAGGTCCTGCGCCTGCGCTGCGGACGCGAGCGCTCCGCAAGCGCTCGCGATCGCGAGGGCCAGGACGGGACGCGCGTATCGGAACTTCTGCATCGAGTGTTCTCCTTGTCGTGGGTCGGGCCCGGCATTCGGACCCAGGATTCAAAGCGCTTTGAACGGTCGAGGGTCCAGAACCGGACAAGCTCCTGTGAATGGTATGTGAGCTCGTGACGGACCGTCAACGGCTTATCGACGGTCTCCGTCGCAATCGACACCGATTAGTATCGAACCCTCTCGATGCAGTGACCGTCAGGAACGACTGTCGTGATAGATTCAAAAGAGGATTCGAAGCGGTTCGACCCCCGCCGGACGGGCTTCCCCGTCACCCGCCCGCGCACCTGCCCGGCCCGGCCGGACACGAACGCCACGCAGCAGGGCGCCCGCCATGAACTTGAAGGAACTCGCTCACCGCCTGGAGCTGTCGCCCACCACGGTGAGCCGTGCGTTGAACGGCTACCCGGAGGTGAGCGAGGCGACGCGCGCGCGCGTGCGGCGCGCCGCCGACGAGCTGCACTACCGGCCGCGCCACACGGCGCGCCAGCTCGCGACCGGGCACTCGCTGGTGCTCGGCCACGTGATCGCCCAATCCCACCACGCCCTGCTCGGGCCGCTGTTCGCGGACCTGATGGCGGGGGCGGGCGAGGCGGCCGGCGCGCTCGGCTACGACATGCACATGCGCATCGTGCCGGACGCCGACGAGGAGGCCTGCTACCGGGACGCGGCCGCCAGCCGGCGCCTCGACGGGGTGCTGGTGCACGGACCCCTCGTCGTGGACTCGCGCATCGCGCTCCTGCACGAGCTCCGGTTGCCGTTCGTCGTGCACGGACGCAGCGAGGTGGACGTGCCGTACCGCTGGCTGGACGTCGACAACGCGGACGCCATGCACCGGGCCACGGCGCTGCTGCTGGATCTCGGCCACGAGCGCATCGCGTTCCTGAACGGGCCGCAGACGCTGCACTACGCGGCGCGCCGGCTGGACGGCTTCGTGGCGGCGCACCGCGAGCGCGGCGTGTCGCCCGACGCGGCGCTGATGCGCGAGGGCGTGCTCGCCGAGGACTACGGGCACGATGCGGCCTCGGCGCTGCTCGCCGGGGACGCGCCGCCGACGGCGCTCGTGTGCGCGGGCCTGCTGCCCGCCTGGGGCGTGCTGCGGGCCTTGTACACGCGCCACCTGGAGCCCGGGCGCGACGTGTCGCTCGTCGCCTACGACGACGGCGTGTCCTGGCTGCCCAACCGCCCGGGTCCCGGCGGCGCGCCGCTGCTCACCACCCTGCGCTCGTCCATCCGGGAGGCGGGGCGGCGGCTCGTGCATCGGCTCGTCGATGCGGTGGAGCACCCGGACGGGCCCGTCACCCCCGATCAGCTGGGCGAGCTGATGGGGACGGACCTCGTCATCGGTCGCTCCACCGGGCCGCCACCGGTCGCCGCCGCGCGCCGCGCCGGGTAGGCGGGCTACAGGGCCGAGAGCACCGCGTCGACGCTGCTCTTGGCGTCGCCGAACAGCATGCGCGTGTTGTCCAGGAAGAACAGCGGGTTCTCTACGCCCGCGTAGCCGGTGGCCATGCCGCGCTTGGACACGATGACGTTCTTGCTCTTCCACACCTCGAGCACCGGCATGCCGGCGATGGGCGAGTCCGGGTCGTCGAGCGCGGACGGGTTCACGATGTCGTTCGCGCCGATGACGATGACCACGTCCGTGTCGTCCAGGTCCTCGTCGATCTCGTCCATCTCCAGCACCAGGTCGTAGGGCACGCTCGCCTCGGCCAGCAGCACGTTCATGTGTCCGGGCATGCGCCCCGCCACGGGGTGGATCGCGAAGCGCACCTGCTTGCCCGCCTCGCGCAGGCGCCGCACCAGCTCCGCCACGGGGTGCTGGGCGTGCGCGACGGCCATGCCGTAGCCCGGCACGATGACGACGCTGTCGGCTTCGCGCAGCATCTCGGCGACCTCGTCGGCCTGTATCGCCACCGCTTCGCCTTGCGGCTCGTCGGACGCGTCGGCCGAGGACTTCGAGGGCGCGGACTCGCCCCACCCGCCCATGATCACCGACAGGAACTTCCGGTTCATGGCGCGGCACATGATGTAGGACAGGATGGCGCCGGAGCTGCCGACGAGCGCGCCCGTGACGATGAGCAGGTCGTTCGAGAGCATGAAGCCCGTCGCCGCCGCGGCCCAGCCGGAGTAGCTGTTGAGCATGGAGATGACGACCGGCATGTCCGCGCCGCCGATGGCCATGACCATGTGCACGCCGAAGCCGAAGGCGAGCAGCGTCATGATCACCAGGATGGTGACGCCCGCGCCGCGGCCCGGGTCGGTGAGCATCTCGGCGGCCTGCTCCGTCGGGGCGCCGTCGGGCGCGGTGCCGATGAACAGGAACAGCAGGATCAGGCACGCGACGCCGATCAGCAGGTTCAGCATGTGCCGCCCGGGCAGCATCAGCGGCTTGCTGCCGACCTTGCCCGAGAGCTTGCCGAAGGCCACGACCGAGCCGGTGAAGGTCAGCGCGCCGATGAGCACGCCGAGGTAGATCTCGACGTCGTGGATGGTGCGCTCGGTGCCGACGTACAGCGTCTCGGTGTCGAGATACGTGGCGAAGCCGACGAGCACCGCGGCGAGCCCGACGAAGCTGTGCAGGATGGCCACCAGCTCGGGCATCTGCGTCATCTCGACGCGCCGCGCGAAGGTCATGCCGACGGCGCCGCCGAGCACCACCATGAGTACCAGCGGCACGTAGTTGGTCACGTCCTGGCCGAACACGGTGGCGAGGATGGCGATGGCCATGCCGGCCATGCCGTAGCGGTTGCCGCGTCGCGCGGTCTCCTGGCGGGACAGGCCCGACAGGCTCAGGATGAAGAGGATCGCGGCGACGATGTAGGCCGCGGACACCATTCCGGGATTCATGATCTCTTCAGTCCTTCCTGAACATCTTGAGCATGCGCTCGGTGACGAGGAAGCCCCCGACGATGTTGATGCTGGCGATGAGCGTGGCGATGCCCGCGAGCAGCACCACGAACGTGGAACCCGCCGAGATCTGCAGCAGAGCTCCGATGACGATGATGCCGCTGATGGCGTTCGTGACGCTCATGAGCGGGGTGTGCAGCGCGGGCGTGACCGACCACACGACCTGGTAGCCCACGAAGCAGGCCAGCACGAACACGGTGAAGTGGGCCATGAAGTCCGGCGGCGCGACCGCGCCCACGGCGAGGATCAGCGCGGCGCCGATCACGAGCATCACGAGCGGGTTGCCGGGAGCCTTGCCCGACCCCTTGCCCGACGCGGCGCCGTGTCCGTGACCGGCCCCGTGGGACGCGTCCTTCGCGGGCGCGGACCCCGCCGACTTCTGCGGCGGCTTCTTAGGCGCCTTCGACAGCTTCGGCGCGGGCGGCGGCCAGGTGATCTCGCCGGCCTTCGCGACGGTGGCGCCGCGGATGACCTCGTCCTCCATGTTCACGTCGACGACGCCGTCCTTCGCGGGCGTCAGGTCGGTGAGCAGGTGCCGAAGGTTGGTGCCGTAGAGCTGGCTGGACTGCGCCGCCATGCGGCTCGGCAGGTCGGTGTAGCCGAGGATCTTCACGCCCGCGTGCTCGACCACCTCGTCGGCGCGCGTGAGCTTGCAGTTGCCGCCCTGCTCGGCCGCGAGATCCACGACCACGCTGCCGGGCTTCATGGCCTCGACCATGTCGGTGGTCCACAGCTCCGGTGCGGGGCGCCCGGGAATGAGCGCGGTGGTGATGACGATGTCCACCTCCTTGGCCTGCTCGCGGAAGAGCGCGAACTCGGCGGCGATGAACTCGTCGCTCATCACCTTCGCGTAGCCCCCCTCGCCGTCCCCGTCGTCGTCGAAGTCCAGCATCAGGAACTCGCCGCCCATGCTCCTGACCTGCTCGGCCACCTCGGGTCGGGTGTCGAAGGCGCGCACGACGGCGCCCATGCCGCGCGCCGCGCCGATGGCGGCGAGCCCCGCGACGCCCGCGCCGATCACGAGCACCTTCGCGGGCGGCACCTTGCCGGCCGCCGTGACCTGACCGGTGAAGAAGCGGCCGAAGGCGTTGGCGGCCTCGACGACGGCGCGGTAGCCGGCGATGTTCGCCATCGAGGACAGCGCGTCGAGCTTCTGCGCGCGCGAGATGCGCGGTACCGAGTCCATGGCGATGGCCGTCACGCCGCGCGCCTTGAAGTGCTCCATGAGGGCCTCGTTCTGGCCGGGCCAGACGAAGCTCACGAGGATCTGGCCCTCGCGCAGCCTGTCCGCCTCCTCGCCCATCGACGGGGCGCGCACCTTCATGACGAGGTCGGCTCGCTCGTAGATCGCCTGCGCCGAGTCGACGACCTCGACGCCCGCCTCGCGGTAGAGCTCGTCGGCGAAATCGGCCGCGGCACCGGCGCCGGACTCGATCAGGAGCTCGTGGCCGAGCTTTCCGATCCTGCCGGCGGTCTCCGGGGTGAGCGCCACACGGCGCTCCCCCGGGTGGGTTTCCTTCGGTACGCCTACGAGCACGTGAAAGCTTCCTCTATGCCGGGATGGCCCACGAGTCTAGCGCGACGTTCACAGCAGCGCGGCCATGCGCGACGCGGCGCGATGCAACTCCGGCAGCATGCCGAGCGCGTCCTCGGCCGGGACCTGCGCGACGGGGTGGTGCACGGCGAGCGCGGCGCGCACGTTGCCGGCGGCGTCCGCGACGGGCACGGCGACGGCCGCGAGGCCCGCGACGAACTCCTCGCGCTCGACCGCGTGGCCCTGCGCCCGGATGCGCTCGCACGCGGTGCGCAGCGCCGCGGGCGTGACGAGGGTGTGCGCGGTCATCCGCTCGAGCGCGAGCGACCCGAGCATGCGCTCGCGCCGCGCGGCGTCCATGCTCGCCAGGAAGAGCTTGCCCGACGCGGTGCAGTGCAGCGGCACGCGCGCGCCGATTTCGACGGTGAGCCGCCAGGGCTGCGGCGCCTCCACGCGGTCGAGGTAGAGCACCTCGGCGCGATCGAGCGTCGTGAAGTTGCACGTCTGCCCGACGGCGGCGACGAGCTCGGCCAGCACGCGGTGGCGCAGCCCGCCGAGCGTGCCGTGCTGCAGGGTGTCCAGCGCGAGCCGGCGCAGGGCCGGACCCGCGCTCCAGCGGCGCGCGTCGACGTCGCGCACCAGCATGCCGAGCCGCGCGAGCCGCGCGCACAGCCGGTGCACGCTCGGCTTCGGCAGCGCCAGCTCCTCGGCAAGCTCGGCGAGCGTCACGGGCCGGTCGCGCGCGGCGACGGCCGCGAGCGCGCGCAGGCTGCGCTCGGCGGCCCCATCGGCGGTCCCGTCGGCGGTCCTGTCGGCGGTCCTGTCGGCGGCCCCGTCGGCAAAGGCGGAAGGCAGGTCGGGCGCGTGGGGCGTCACGTCGGGTTTCGTCCTGCGGAACGTTGCATTCCATATCGTGCCGCAATTACACTCCCGACGCATTCGCGGGCCCGGGCCATGAGCGACGAGTACGACTACATCGTGGTGGGTGCGGGCTCGGCCGGTGCGGTGCTCGCCGCCCGGTTGAGCGAGGACCCCGCGGTGCGCGTGCTGCTGCTCGAGGCCGGGCCGCCGGATCGCTCGTTCTGGATCCATCTCCCGGTCGGCTACGGCAAGACGATGTGGGACGCGCGCTACAACTGGTGCTTCCACACCGATCCCGAGCCGAACATGCACGGCCGGGCCATCTACTGGCCGCGCGGCAAGACGCTCGGCGGCAGCAGCTCCATCAACGGGCTCATCTACATCCGCGGCCAGCACGCCGACTTCGACGGCTGGGCGGCCGCGGGCTGCGAGGGCTGGAGCTTCGCCGACGTGCTGCCCTGGTTCGTGGCCTCGGAGGCCAACGAGCGCGGCGCCGATCCGTGGCACGGCGCCGACGGTCCGCTGCGCGTGTCGGACATCGGTGCCACCGATCCGCTCATCGAGGCCTTCATCGCGGGCGCGGGCGAGCTCGGCGTGCCGCGCACCGACGACTTCAACGGCCCCGAGCAGGCGGGCGCGGGCTACTACCAGCTCACCACGCACCGGGGCTGGCGCTGGAGCACGGCCACGGGGTATCTGAAGCCTGCGCGCAGGCGCTCGAACCTTCACGTGCGCACCGGTGCGCACGCGAGTCGCGTGCTGATGGAGGGTCGCCGCGCGAGCGGCATCGAATGGTTCGAGGCCGGCGCGACGCGCCGTGCGCGGGCGCGCGCCGAGGTGCTGCTGAGCGCGGGCGCGCTGCAGTCGCCGCAGCTCCTGCAGCTCTCGGGCATCGGGCCCGGCGCGCTGCTCGCCGAGCACGGCATCGAGGTCGTGCACGATGCTCCGGGCGTGGGCGAGAACCTGCAGGATCACCTGCAGATCCGCCTGACGTACGAGGCCACCGTGCCGACGACGAACGATCGGCTGAACACGCTCCACGGCAAGGCACTGCTCGGGCTGCAGTGGTTGCTGCGCCGTTCGGGGCCGCTCGCGGTGGGCATCAACCAGGGCGGGTGCTTCGCGCGCGTGCTGCCCGTCGAGGATCCCGTCGCCACGCCCGCGGAACGGTCGCGCCCGGACATCCAGTATCACGTCTCGACGCTGTCGGCGGACATGGCGGGCGGCGCGGTGCACCCGTTCTCCGGCTTCACGCTGTCGGTATGCCAACTGCGGCCCTCCTCGCGCGGCACGGTGCGCATCCGCTCGAGCGACGCGCGCGATGCGCCTTCCATGCGACCGAACTATCTCGACACCGAGCTCGATCGACGCACGAACGTCGCCGCGGTGCGCCACGCGCGCGCCGTCGCGGCCTCGGCGGCCATGGCGCCCCTGGTGCGCCGGGAAGTCAAGCCCGGCCCCGAGGTCGGGGACGACGAGGCGGCGCTGCTCGACTACTGCCGCGCGGCCGGCGCGACCATCTTCCACCCCACCGGCACCGCGCGCATGGGCCCGGACGGCGACGCGGGCGCCGTGCTCGACGCGCGGCTGCGCGTGCGCGGCGTGCACGGGCTGCGCGTGGTGGACTGCTCCGCCATGCCCACGGTACCGTCGGGCAACACGAACGCGGCCGCGGTGATGATGGGCGAGAAGGCCGCGGCCATGATCCGCGAGGACGCGCGGCACACACCTTCACCCCTCTCCCGAACCAACGAGCTCCCGCAATGAAAATGACCACCGAGGAGGCCTTCGTCAAGGTCCTCCAGCGCCACGGCATCCAGCACGCGTTCGGCATCATCGGCTCGGCCATGATGCCGATCTCGGATCTCTTCCCCGAGGCCGGCATCACCTTCTGGGACTGCGCGCACGAGTGCAACGCCGGCATGAGCGCCGACGGCTACACGCGCGCCACCGGCAAGATGTCCATGGCCATCGCGCAGAACGGCCCCGGCATCACGAACTTCGTCACGCCCGTGAAGACCGCGTACTGGAACCACACGCCGCTGCTGCTCGTCACGCCGCAGGCCGCCAACAAGACGATCGGCCAGGGCGGCTTCCAGGAGATCGAGCAGATGAAGCTGTTCGAGGACATGGTCTGCTACCAGGAAGAGGTGCGCGACCCCTCGCGCATGGCCGAGGTGCTGAACCGCGTCATCGAGAAGGCGTGGCGCGGATCGGCGCCCGCGCAGATCAACGTGCCGCGCGACTACTGGACCCAGGTGATCGACATCGAGCTGCCGCAGGTGATCCGCCTGGAGCGTCCGCGCGGCGGCGAGCGCGCCATCGCGGCGGCCGCGGAGCTCCTGGGCGAGGCGAAGTTCCCCGTCATCCTGAACGGGGCCGGAGTGGTGCTGGCGGGCGGCATCGATGCGTCGGCGGCGCTGGCCGAGGCGTTGGATGCGCCGGTGTGCTGCAACTACCAGCACAACGACGCCTTCCCCGGCGGGCACCGCCTGCACGCGGGGCCGCTCGGCTACAACGGCAGCAAGGCCGCCATGCAGCTCATCGCGAAGGCCGACGTCGTGCTCGCGCTCGGCAACCGGTTGAACCCGTTCTCGACGCTGCCGGGCTACGGCATCGACTACTGGCCGAAGGAGGCGAAGATCATCCAGGTCGACATCAACTCCGATCGGCTCGGGCTCACCAAGCGCGTGGACGTCGCCATCCAGGGCGATGCCAGGAAGGTGGCCGAGCAGATCCTCGCGGCGCTGCCCGCGGGCGCAGGCGACGCGGGTCGCGAGGAGCGCGTGGCGACCATCAAGGAAGCGAAGGACCGCTGGGCGCAGGAGCTCGTGTCGATGGAGCACGAGGACGACGACCCCGGCACCGACTGGAACGATCGCGCGAGGAAGCGCGAGCCGGAGCGCATGTCGCCGAGGAACGCGTGGCTCGCCATTCGCGACGTGCTGCCCAGGGAAGCCATCATCTCGTCGGACATCGGCAACAACTGCGCGATCGGCAACGCCTACCCGAGCTTCGACGAGGGACGCAAGTACCTCGCGCCGGGCCTCTTCGGTCCGTGCGGATACGGACTGCCCGCCATCCTCGGCGCCAAGATCGGCTGCCCCGACGTCCCCGTGGTGGGCTTCGCGGGCGACGGTGCCTTCGGCATCTCCATGAACGAGATGACGGCCTGCGGTCGCGGCGAATGGCCCCCGATCACGATGGTCATCTTCAGGAACTATCAGTGGGGGGCGGAGAAGCGCAACACGACGCTGTGGTTCGAGGACAACTTCGTCGGCACCGAGCTGAACCAGGGCGTGGAGTACGCGAGGATCGCCGACGCGTGCGGGCTCAAGGGCGTGCAGGTGCGCACGACGGACGAGCTCACGGAAGCGCTGACGACGGCCATCGAGGAGCAGATGGGCAGCGACAAGGTCACGACCTTCATCGAGGTGGTGCTGAACCAGGAGCTCGGCGAGCCGTTCCGCCGCGACGCCATGAAGAAGCCCGTGCGCGTGGCGGGCATCGACGCGGCGGACATGCGGGCGCAGCTCGGCGCGGCCTGATCGGAACGCACGTCCGCGCGAACCGATGGGTGCAAGGATCAACGACCGGGGCTCGCCGGTCGCGCCCACCGAGGACGTGATGCTGGTGCAGGAGGCCATGCGCCGGCTCGGTCTGTACGACGGCCCCGTCGACGGCATGCCGGGCGCGGACACCATGATCGCGGTGCGCGCCTACAAGCGTCTGCGCGGACTCGTCGTCGACAATTCGCTCGATTCCGCGTTCGTGCAGCACGTGCGCGACGACGTCTGAGCTCGCGTCCGCAACAAGGGCCCGTACCACAAGTCGGTCCCGTGCGAATGGATCGATGCTAATGATTCTGAATGTTTCGCGGGGTCGCCTCGTCCCGAGTTGCGATTACCCTTCGTCCGTTCGTTGAGGATCGATGGTCCCCGCCAATCACGCGGGTGACTTCGGAACCCTTCGAACCGTCGGCCCACGCGTTCCGCGCGGCGCTGCACAGGACGTCACGTTCCCTTTCCGTCCGGTCATCGACGACAACGACGTCGTCGGCGAGGACGGGCGGGCCCGTCAGGGCCCGCATCTGCCCAGAGATCACACCAGCCACTTGCGGCCCACCGCGGCCGACGATCGTTCACGCATCCTAAAAACATGAGTTCCAGACAGACACCCCGCACGGCCACGCTCGGCGCGACCCTGCTCCTGCCCCTCGCGCTCCTCGCCTCGTCCCACCTCGCCGCCCAGGACACCGTCCGGGCGGGGGACGGACTGGTGGATCCGGCCACGGCAGCGAAGCCCGACGCCGACCGACCGGGCTACCAGCTCGTGTTCAGCGACGAGTTCGAGGGCGACAGCCTCGACACGAACCGATGGAACGGGCAACTGCGCTGGGACGGCGACTGGAACGGCGAGCGCTACGAGTACCGCCGCATCAACGGCGAGCACCAGTTCTACGTCAACCCGATCAGTGACGATGCGGAGATGCTGAACGCGGTCGTGCCGACCTACGACCCGTTCGAGTTCGACGGCGAACGGCTCGCCATCCGCGCCGTTCCCAACCCCCTCAAGCGTGCGTCCCGCGGCGAGAACCACGGTGCGCTGCAGGAGATGGTCGTGCAGCAGGACTTCCTGTCCGGCGCCATGTCCACCTACGACAAGTTCTCCACGAAGTACGGCTACTTCGAGGCACGCATCAAGATCCCGAGCCACGAGGGCACCTTCCCGGCATTCTGGCTGTATCACCAGCGCCGGCCCAGCGAGGGCACCCAGCGCACCGAGATCGACATCATGGAGAACCTCGGTCACGCGCCGCACTACATCTACAACACCGCGCACTACAACACCGGCGTCGCCGTCGGGCGCAGCGGCGTGCACAAGTTCCTGAAGCCCTCGCCCTCGGGCCAGATCTTCACCGGCACCGACTACTCCGAGGAGTACCACACGTACGCCGTCGAGTGGGAGCCCGGCAAGGTGTCCTGGCTCATCGACGGCCAGGTCGTCAGCGAGCTCTACGAGCCGCAGATGGATCACGAGGAGCTCTACCTGATCATCAACCTCGCGATGGGCGGCAACTGGACGAACTTCCCGACGACGGCCGGCGGCCTCGGTCGCGAGGCCGACGCCTTCTTCCCGAACGCGGACGACATCGCGAACTTCCAGAACCCCGCCCTCGAGATCGACTACGTGCGGGTGTACAAGCGCCCCTAGGACGCGCCGCAGCAAGAGGTCGGGCGGCGCGGCGGGCGGGACGCGCGCCCCACCGCCGTTGTTCCGTACAGTGCAGAACGGGTGTACAGTGGCGGCGGCGTCGACGCGCGCCGCTCCCACCCTCCTTTTCCGTTCCCCGCCCTCGTGCGCCACTCGTTCACGGCCTGCCGCCTGGTCGATCTGACGGTCCAGCGCCTCGCGCCCGCCGGGCGCGAGTCCGCCCGCCGGGCGCTGCACCGGCGGCGCTCCGCCGTGCTCCTCGGCCGGGCCCGGGCGGGCACGCGGCGGCGCGTCGCGCTCGGGGTGCCGCTGCGGTCCGCCGCGCGCGAGGCTCGTCGCGAGCTCGCGCTCGGCGTCGCGGAGGTCGGGTGGCGCGACGAGCTGGCACGCGTCGCCGACGACGTCCTGGACCGGCACGCGGCCCGGCTCGCGGCCTGCGCTCCGGGGCCTGGCGGCGATTCGTGGGACGCGCACGCGCTGGTCGAACGGCTCGCGCACGACGCGCTGGTCGAGATCGCGCGGCTGACCGGACTCCTGCACGCCGCCAGCGAAGTCCCCGCCGTCGCCGTGCGCGCCGCGCTCGAGTGCGCGGCGCTGCCCGTGCCCGACGGTGCGGACTTCGTGGCCATGCTGGACCGCGCGGGCGACCTCGATGGTCATCGCGCGCTCGAGCACCACGCGAGCGCGATCCTCTCCATCGGCCCGGGGTTGGTGCCGACTCTCGCGCACGCCCTGGTGCGCGCCGCCGCGCGTGCGGACGGCTTCGACGTGGACGAGCGCGCCGTGCGCGACGCGTACGGACATGCCGTGGACCGGGCCGCGTGGCACTCGGCGCATGCCTTGCACGATTGACACGGGGGCACAGGTGATGAGATCGTGGCTTGCATTACCGGCGCACCGGTATCCAGGCCACCGCACCCGAGGGATCCCCATGCACAAGAACCCGAGCCGCAAGACACTGACCGGGGCGCTGGGCGCGACGTGCGCGCTCGGCCTGCTCGCCGGCGCCGCGCAGGCGGCCACGACCATCCAGATCCAGTCGGTGCTGTCGGACAAGTCCGACGAGATCGTGATGGTCAGGGACTTCGCGCAGAACGTCTCCGACCTCACCGACGGCGAGGTCCTCATCGAGGTGCTGCCCGGCGGCTCCGTGGTGCCGAACACCGAGATCCTCGACGCGGTCGACAAGGGCCTGATCGACGGCGGCTTCGCCTGGACCCACTACTGGTCCGGCAAGCACCCCGCGGCCATGCTGTTCGGCTCGCCGGTGGCCGGCGCCGGCGTCGGCATCGACAACATCGCGTTCCTGTCGTGGTTCCAGTTCGGCGGCGGCAAGGAGCTCTACGACCGGTTGTGGGACGAGATGGGCGTCAACGTGAAGGGACTCATGCTGCAGCCCGTCGGCCCCGAGGCGCTGGGCTGGTTCAGCGAGCCGATCGCGACGATGGACGACTTCAGGAAGCTGCGTTTCCGCGCCCCGCCGGGCATTCCGGGCCAGACCTACAACGACATCGGCATCGCCGCCGTCGCCATGGGCGGACCCGACATCCTGCCCGCGCTCGAGAAGGGCACGATCGATGCGGCCGAATGGTGCTGCCCGAAGCCCGACAGCGTGTTCGGCTTCCAGAAGGTGCTCAAGCACTACTACCTGCAGGGCCTGCATCAGGTGGTCGTCAACGCCGACATGTACATCAACGGCGACGTCTGGGACTCGCTCACGCCGCTGCAGCGCAAGGCCATGGAGGTCGCGGCCGACGCCTCCCTGTCGCGCGCCATCAGCTACCGCATCCTCGAGAACGGCAAGGCGCTCAAGGATCTCGTCGACAACCAGGGCGTCATCCTGCACGACACGCCCGCGGACTACTTCACCGAGTACATGGCGGCGGCCAACGCCACGCTCGAGAAGAACGCCGCGGACAACGAGTTCTTCGCCGAGGTGTGGAGCTCGATGAAGGACTTCGCCGAGGTCGCCGTGCCGTTCTGGGCCGGTGCGCAGAGCTCGAACGCGCAGCTCGGCAAGG
This sequence comes from uncultured Gammaproteobacteria bacterium, assembly GCA_963833195.1. Classification (GTDB taxonomy): domain Bacteria; phylum Pseudomonadota; class Gammaproteobacteria; order Granulosicoccales; family Granulosicoccaceae; genus Granulosicoccus. The sequence goes on from CAWHXF010000027.1 coordinate 844,607, forward strand.
CCTACGTCGATTCGCTGAAGTAACGGCGCGCGGGCCCGAGCCCTGCGCGGAGCGCCGCGTGGCCGGGGACGTCGATCCGGGCAAGCTCGAGATCGCCGACGAGCTGATCGCCGAGCGGCGCAGCGCCGCCCCCGGCATGCTGCCCGGCGACATGCCGCGCTGGCAGCGCTCCACCATCGGCGCCATCGACACGCTGAACCTCTGGGTGGGCAGGATCGTGGCCTGGTTCGTCGTGCCGCTGTGCCTCGCGATGGTCTACGAGGTGCTGGTCAGGAAGCTCGGGACCGACCTCACCCTGTGGCTGCCGGAGCTCGTGCGCATCGTCACCGACGCCGACGCGCCAAGCCTCGTGAGCCCGTCGCCGACGCTCTGGGCCTACGATGTCAGCCGCATGCTCTACGGCTCGATGTTCATGCTCGGTGCGGCCTACGCGCTGTCGCGCGGCGTGCACATCCGCGCCGATTTCCTCTATCGCAACTGGTCGGCGCGCACTCAGGGGCTCGTCGATCTGGTGCTGTACGTGGTGCTCTTCATGACGGGCATGCTCGCGCTGCTCTGGTACGGCACCGAATACGCCTGGAACGCGTACTCGCGCGGCGAGCGCGCGATGGATACCGCGTGGATGCCGCCGCTGGCGCCGGTGCGCAGCGCCATACCGATCGGCGTCGCGCTGCTGATACTCCAAGGGGTGTCCGAGATCCTGAAGTGCTGGTACGCCGTCACCCGCGGCAGGTGGCCCGTTTGAGTCCGGTCTCGTGAGTCCCGAGATCATCGGCGTGTGCATGATCGCCGCGATGCTGTTCGCGATCTTCGTCGGCTTCCCGATCAGCTTCACGCTGATCTTCCTCGGCACCGTGTTCGGGGTGTGGGGGCTGTGGCCGCGCTGGGAGCTGACCTTCTACCTCGAGACGCTGCAGTTCTCGGGCGCGATGATGGAGCAGACGCTCTCGGCGGTGCCGCTGTTCATCCTGATGGGCATCCTGATGGAGAAGGCGAACCTGATGGAGCGGCTGTTCACGGCCGTGCAGCTGATGCTCTCGCGCGTGCGTGGCTCGCTCTACATCGCGGTGCTGTTCGTGTCGACGATCTTCGCCGCGGCCACCGGCATCGTCGGCGCGTCGGTCACCATCCTGGGCATCATGGCCGCGCGCACGATGAACCGCTCCGGCTACGACGTGCGGCTGTCCGCGGGCGCGATCACCGCCGGCGGCACGCTCGGCATCCTGATTCCGCCGAGCATCATGCTGCTGGTGATGGGGCCGATCCTCGAGGTGCCGGTCACCACCCTGTTCGCCGCGGCCATCGTGCCGGGCATCATGATGGCGGTGCTGTACGTCGGCTACGCGCTGGTGCGCTGCAACCTGAACCCGGCGCTCGGTCCCGCGCTGCCCGAGGAGCTGCGCGCCGGCAGCACCTGGGTCATCGTGCGCGAGTTCGCGCTAGGACTCTTCCCGCCGGCGGCGCTCGTCGGCTTCGCGCTCGGCAGCATCCTCTTCGGCTTCGCGACGCCGACCGAGGGCGCGGCGATGGGCGCGTTCGGTGCGTTCCTGCTCACGAGCGCCTACGGGCGCATGAACTGGCGGGACTTCAAGGACGCGCTGATCAAGACGCTCGAGATCTCGGTGCTGATCCTGTTCCTGGTGGCGGCGTCGAACTTCTTCGGCGCGGTGTTCAGCAGGCTCGGCACGCCGAACATGCTGACCGAGTACCTACTCACCCTGGAGCTGTCGCCGTACATGATCCTCCTGCTGATCATGGCGCTGATCTTCCTGCTCGGCTGGCCGCTCGAGTGGGTGCCGATCGTGCTGATCATCGTGCCGATCGTGCTGCCGCTGATCGAGAGCCTGCCCTTCACCGGGGTGCTGGAGGATCCTCAGGCCCGGCTCACCTGGTTCGGGATACTCGTGGCCGTGAACCTGCAGACCGCATGGCTGTCCCCGCCCGTCGCGTTGTCGGCCTACTTCCTGAAGGGCGTGGTGCCGGAGTGGGATCTGACGGACATCTACTTCGGGATGATGCAGTTCATGGTCATCCAGCTCGTGGGGCTGGCGCTGATCCTGGTGTTCCCGCAGATCGCGCTGTGGTTGCCGGCTCACTTCGAAGGGGGCGCGGCGGCGGCCGCTCCGCCCGCGTTCTAGCGAACTGGCGACCGCGATGCGGATGAGTACCATCTTTGAGATGGTATAACTTCGAACGTCTCGCGTCGCGGTCCCTGCCGCCACCTCACTCCGCCGCCGGCCCGGCCCGCGGGTTCAAACGCACGATGGTGAGATTCAGGTACGCCGCCACGCCGACCCACACCAGATACGGCAACAGCGCGAGCGCGGCCGGAACGTCGTGCGGCGCCACGTACACCACGAGGGCGAGCACCGAGAGCCACAGCGGTACCACCTCGATGAAGGCGCGGTCGGGCCTGCGCCACTTGAAGAACAGTAAGCTCCAGAGCACGTTGAGCACGAGGTTCGCGAGCAGCAGCACCAGGAAGATCGCGTGCGCCTCGTCCGGCATGCGGTTCCAGGCCCGCCCCACGGCGAACGTGACGAGCACGTAGATCGTGGTCCACACGGGCCCGAACGCCCACTCGGGCGGTTGCCACGACGGCTTCTCCAACCGGTGGTACCACGGTCCGATCTCGGTGGCGTAGATGCCGGTCGCCGCGACCACGACCGTGGAGGCGGCCGTGATCGCGTAGGGCGTCCACCAGGCCGACAGCCACTCCATCGGCTCAGGCCTTGCCCGGTGCTCCGGTGCCCGGCCGCCCATCCTCCTTCGCCAGCCCCAGCAGGTGCAGCGTGTCCTTCCAGAAGATGCGCAGGTGCGCCATCGGGTCCTTGCGTACGAGCTTCTTGTTCAGGTACGCCTCCCAGGTGAGCCGCTGCACGTCCGGGTCCTCGCACATGGTCACGAAGCGCTCGCGACGCTTGTCGGACGAGTACCAGAACCTCTGCATGATGCCGAGCACCAGGAACACCTTGCCGTGGGCCTTCAGGAAGCGCTTGCGCGCCTGCTTCAGGTGCGCGGCACCCGCGCCGCCGAGCGCCTCGGACACGGTCGTGGCGGCGATGCGGCCGCAGGCCATCGCGTAGTAGATGCCCTCGCCCGAGGACGGTGCCACCACGCCCGCGGCGTCGCCGGCCAGCAGCACGTGCCGGCCGTCGTCCCAGCGCTTGAGCGGCTTCATCGGGATGGGCGCGCCCTCGGTGCGAATCGTCTCGACGGCGTCCAGGCCCGTGCGTCGGCGGAGCTCCGTGACCGACCCGCGCAGCCCGAAGCCCTTCACCGCGCTGCCCGTGCCGATGCTCACCACGTCGCCGTGCGGGAAGACCCAGCTGTAGAAGTCGGGGGACAGCGCGCCGTCGTAGACGACGTCGCAGCGCACCTCGCTCGCGCTGGTGGCCTCCGGCGCGAGCTTCGCCGCGTGCGGGGCGCGCACGATCTCGTGGTAGGCGTGCACGCGTTTCATGTTCTCGGCACCCGGCACGGCGGCCCGACCGACGCGCGTGTTGGCCCCGTCCGCGCCGAGCACGTAGCGCGCGCGCACGGTGAGCTCCGCGCCATCGTCGCCGCGCAGCGTCACGGCCACACGGCCCTGTTCATCGGTGCGACCGTCGTCCGCGAACGCGCGGAACGTCGCGGTGACGCGGCGCGCGCCGTTCGTCTCGGCGCGTGCGCGCAGCCACTCGTCGAAGCTGCCCCGGTCGACCATGCCGACGAAACCGTCCTCGATCGGCATGTCGACCTCGCGGGCCGACGGGGAGATCATGCGCGCGGACGAGATCTCGGCCTCGAGCACGCTCCTCGGCAGGTCGAAGTCGACGAGCGCCTGCGGCGGTATGGCGCCGCCGCACGGCTTGATGCGCCCCGCGCGGTCCACCAGCACGACATCGTGCCCGGCGCGTGCGAGGTCGTCGGCGGCCGTGGCACCGCAGGGGCCGCCGCCGACGACGAGCACGTCCGTCAGGATCGGGAGGGCGCGGGGGGCGACGCGGTCGGCGGCGCGGTCGGCGGCGCGGTCGGTGGCGCGGTCGGTGGCGGGGGGGGCGGCGTAGGGGTCGGTGGTCATCGCGGTGCTGCTCATCGGGCGGGGGCTCGGTCGATGTCCTGCAGGGCCCGGGCGACGCGGCTCGGGTTCAGGGGAGCCGGCCGTTCGGCCGGGGCGTGCACGTGGATGCGGCGCGCGAGCACCGCGGCCGCGGCGAAGAGAGCGAGCTGCAGGGCGAACACGAGCGCGTAGGCGATGGCGACATCGCCGGTGAGCAGGCGCACCGCGTCGACGACGAGCGTGGCGGCCACGCCCGCGACCGCGAACGCGATCGCCTGGGCCGCGCCCCACAATCCCATGCGAACGCCCTCGCGGCCCGCCGCGCCCTGCCCCACCAGCGCCATCATCGAGCCGATGGCGCCGGCGGCGAAGAGCCCGTTGCCGAAGCCGAGCGCGGTGACGGCGGGGGCCAGCGACGGTTCGGCGCCGCGCAGCGTGACGCTCGCCAGCACGCCGAGCACCAGCGCCGACACCGTGCAGCCGCCGAAGGTCCAGAAGCGCAGCGAGCCGAGTCGGTCGGTGACGAGGCGCAGCGCGGACCCCGCGGCGCCGTGGGCGCGGCGCGCGAAGACGCCGGTGGCGAGCGCCACGGCGAGCAGCCCGAGGAAGACGCCGGCGTGGTGGTTGCCGGACAGCCGCGTGGATTCCCCCGGGGTCGCCCCGTAGACCGCACCGGCCCAAGGCTCGAGCACGAGATCCTGCGCGCTGTAGGCGAGCATGGAGACGAAGACGAAGACCGTGAAGCGGCGCGCGGCGGGCTCGGCCCAGACCTCTCGCAGGGCCTCGGCGAAGGGGGTCGCGGGCGCGCGGTCGGGTTCCGGGGACATCGCGGCCGTGGCACCTGGCACGTTCGCGAACGCGCGTCGCTCGAGGCCCGCGACGGCGAGACAGGCGACGACGAAGGCCACCGCGGAGACCATCGCGGTGACTTCGACCAGGCGGGCGTGGCTGTACGGCTCGAGCAGCCCGGCCACGACGATGGTGGTGGCGACGAAGCCCGCGATCATCATGATCCAGACGCTCGTGGCGGCCACGCCGCGCATTGCCGGGCGTACCGTCGCGGCCAGCAGCACGAGCAAGGAAGTGCCTGCGGCGCCCACGCCCAGACCCACGCCCGCGAACGCTACGACGGCGAGCGCGATGCCGAGCGCGGGGCTCGTGGCGACGAGTGCCGTCGCGACGGCCGCCAGCACGCCGGACAGCGCGAGCAGCGCCATGCCGCCGACGATCCACGGCGTGCGCGCACGCCCGACGTCCGAGCCGTGGCCCATGCGCGGGCGCGTGAACTGCACGGCGAAGTGCAGCCCCACGAGCAGCCCCGGCACGAGCGCCGGCAGCGAGAGCTCGACGACCATGACCCGGTTGATGGTGGTGGTCGTGAGCACGACGATGGCGCCGAGCGCGGTCTGCACCAGACCCATGCGCAGGATGCCGATCCAGCCGACGTGGCGGACCGTCGAAGCCTGGTTCATTGCACGATGCTTCCGAGGGCGAACGCGGACACCAGCATGCCGAGCACGTACAGCCCGACGCCGCTGGCCTGGTAGCGCGGAGCACCCGCGCGCGGATCGGCCAGCAGGCGCGGCATCAGCGCGCACTGCGCGGCCAGCAGCGCGGCGACCGCGCCCGCGTGCAGCGGCGCGCCCCACGCGACGAGACACCCGATGACGCCGAGCTGCGCCGCGCCCATGACGGCGCACGCGATGCGCGCGGCGCGGGCGGTGCCGTAGCGCGCCGGGAGGCTCCGGATGCCGAGCGCGCGATCGCCCTCGATGGCCTTGAAGTCGTTGAGCGTCATGATGCCGTGCGCACCGAGCCCGTACAGCAGCGCCACGACACCGATGCGCGCGTCGGGCCACGCGCCGCCGTACATGACGGCGGCGCCGGTGATCCACGGCAGCGTCTCGTAGCTGAGCCCCGTCGCCGCGCAGCCGCGCCAGCCTTCGGCCTTCAGCCGCGGCGGCGGCGCGCTGTAGGCCCAGGCGGCCAGCAGGCCGAGCGCGGCGGCGCCCAACACGACGGGTCCGAGCGTGGCCGCGACGCCGAGCGAGAGCAGCGACCAGGCGATGCCGATCCAGAGCCCCCAGCGCCCGGGCACCCGACCGCTGGGGATAGGGCGGTTCGGCTCGTTGATGGCGTCGACGTGCCGATCGAACCAGTCGTTGACGGCCTGGCTCGTCGCGCACACGAGCGGACCCGCGAGCAGCACGCCGACGAGCAGCGGCCCGAGACGATCGTCGAGCGGGCGACCGGTGGACACGAAGCCGCACAGGTAGGCCCACATGGGCGGGAACCAGGTGACGGGCTTGAGGAGCTCCAGCACGGCGGAGAGCTCGGGCAGCCGCGCGTCGCGACGCGCCGTGCCGGAGGCCGTGCCGGGTACCGCTGCCATGGGGGAATCCGCCATGGGCCGTAAACTATGCTTGACACATCGGACTGTCAAGCTGGAATTACACTTGCGCGATCAGCGCCGCCCGCGCGTCTGACCCGACCCCGTCGGCCCCGTGGGTCCCGTCGGCCCGGTGGGAGAGGTGTCGCCGCTGTCCTCGTCGTCCTCGAGCGAGTAGCGCCTGAGCTTCACGTACAGGCTCTGGCGGCTGAGCCCGAGCATCTCGGCCGCCGAGGCGCGGTTGTTGCCGGTGAGCTTGAGCGCGGCCTGGATGCAGAGCTGCTCGATCAGGTCCGTGGATTCGCGCACGAGCTCCTTGAGCGGCACGCGTCCGACGAGCTGGGTGAGCTGATCGACCGAACGCGGCGAGAGCTGCGCGCTGTCGTCGTTGGCCGCGACGCGTCGGCCGATGTTGCGGATCGAGAAGCCGACGCATTCCAGATCGCCTTCGGCGATGCCGATGGCGGACACCTCGACGTCCGTGACCGAGCCGAGCTCGCCGAGCATCTGCGTCGTGTAGAGCCGGATGGAGCCGTGCTCGCGCAGGCTCGCCATGATCACGTCGTAATCGATGCCGCCCTGACCGAGCCACTCGGCCAGCGACTGCCCGACGACCTGCTCGGACGTGGTGACCTGAGCCATGTCGAGGAACTCGGTGTTGGCCACCAGCACGCCGCCCTTCGGATCGGTCACGACGAGCGCGTCCGGCACGTGCTCGACCAGCGCCGCGAGGCGGGCCGCGTGCTGCCCCGTGTCCGCGCCGCCGCCGCCCGCCGCGGACTGCTCCTGCAACCGGATCAGCAGGTGGCTCTGGCTGTCGGTCTTGAACGCCGAGACGCGCGCCAGCCACGCGCGCGGCGATCCCGGCAGCGTCACGGTCAGCCCGTTGCCGGCCAGGCGCAGCGCCGCCACCGCGTCCTCGAGCGGGGGGCGCTGCACGTCGTCGAACCAGCGCATGAGGGCGCTGCCCACGAGCCGCCGCTCGGTCGTGCCGAGCAGCTCGCAGGCGGCCGGATTGGCCTCGGCGATGCGCAGGTTCGCGGCGCCGACGATCATGATCGCCTCGGGCGCGGTACGGAAGAGCAGGCGGTAGCGGGTCTCGAACTGGCGCAGCTTCGAATAGTCGCGCTCCATCGATTGCTGCACGTTGACGAGCCGCTGCTGCATGCGCGTCAGCGAGCTCAGGTCCTTGCCGAGCGCGATCAGGTGCCCCTCGTCGTTGAGCTTCACGACGGCGTAGGAGACGAGCAGGTCGCGGCCGTCGGCCTTCTTCTGGTTGACCTGGCGCTGGCGCTCGGGCTGCAGCCGCTCGACGAGCTCGCTGACCTTGTCGCGGCTGTCGCGCGCGACGGTGTCGATCCAAGGGCGCCCGGTCCAGGCGTCGCGCTCGGCCTCGCCGATCAGGCGCTCGTCACCCGAGACCTCCAGCACCGTGCCGTCCGCGTCGAGCACGAGCGCGACGTCGACCGTGGCGCCGATGAGCTCGGCGGCCGTGGGTGCGTCGATGCCGTCGAGCTCCGCCGCGAGCGAGCCGACGGCGCTCACGCCGTGCGGCCCGGCAGGCCGCGCAGCACCGTCTCGGCCGCGGCGACCGCGCGATGCGCGTCGGTGGCGGTCAGGTCCGCCCCGTGACGCGCGGCTTCCTCGGGGTGACGCACGAAGTAGTCGCCGCCGACCATCACGAGCAGCTCCGGGTTGCGCGAGCGCTTGCGGACCGCGCCGATGAGCGCCGACAGCGCATCGACGTAGTCCTCGTTGTGCAGCGAGAAGCCGACGGCCGAGTAGTCCGTCGCGCCGATGCGCTCGAGCAGGAAGTCGCGCTCCAGGCCCGCGAGGTTGCTCACGCGCCAGCCGTGGCGGCGGAAGAAGTCGGCGGCGAGCGTGACGCCGAAGGTGTGCTGGTCCCCGGGCACGGTCGACAGCAGGATGGACCAGGCATCGCCGCCGCCGTCGCGCTGGAAGCCGATCGGGCCGCACTCGCAGACGAGCCGGTGCAACCGGCAGAGACCGAGCTGCACGTCGACGAAGCTCAGGTCATCCGTGGTCCAGGCGTCGCCGAGCCAGCGCGCCGCGGGCGCGATCAGGTGCAGGTAGACCGCATCGAGACCGACGCCGTGCGTCACGAGCTCCGAGACCCGGCGGTTCAGCAGGTCGCCCTCGTCGTCGATGCACTGCAGCGCGAAGCGCTCCACCTCGGCCTCGGCGGCCCAGGGGCCGGGCGCGGGGGCCGGCAGCGCCGTCACCGCACCGTCGATGTCGGCGGAGTGCTGCACGAGCAGCCGCGGGATGAGCTCGTTCTCGACCGCCGAGAGCAGCTGATCCATGCGCAGCTCGCGCCGCGAGGCCCCTGAAGTGCCCGCGGCGGGCCCGGGCGGAGCGCCCCCCGGCATCGTGGGCGCGCGCCCGGACGTCGCGAGCCGGGACGCCGCCGGCGCCGCGGGGGCCGCCGAGCCCACCGTCACGCGCCGGTGCGTCCCGCCCTTCTCCAAGCCACCGCTCATCGAATGCATCGCCCCAGGATTCGAACCGGCCTTGCGGTGCCCGGCACCGCCAGCGCCTCTCGGTCGTCGAGCATACCCGATGGCACGCGACGATCCGCTCGTACGGGGGGCCGACTGGGGCATGGCGGTGCTCTTTCGCTGGGGGGGCACGAGGGCGTCCTGCGCGCATCGTATCTGATGTAGTCCGAGATTGACACTTCCGTAGTGTCCAGCTTGGTTGACACTCCCGACGGGGCCTCATAGACTGGCCACGCACCTCCCGTCCGCCGCTCGCCACACCCCTTCCGCTCGCCGACGCCTCGTTAGCCGATGCCCGCCAGCTCGCGCACTGCCGACCCGCTGTACACCCCCGAGCAACGCGCGCGCCGGGACGCCACGCGCTGGACCCTCGTGCAGGGCCTGCTCGCGCCCCTCCAGTTCCTGGTCTTCGCGGTGAGCCTCGCGCTCGTGCTGCGCGCGCTGCTGACGGGCCACGGCGAGCTCGCCGCCGCCGCGTCGGTCGTGTGCAAGACGCTCGTGCTCTACACGATCATGGTCACCGGCGCGATCTGGGAGAAGGTCGTGTACGGGCGCTACCTCTTCGCACCGGCCTTCTTCTGGGAGGACGTGGTCAGCATGGGGGTGCTCGCGCTGCACACCGCCTACGTCGTCATGTACGTCGCGGGCATCGGCGACGCGGGGCTGCAGCTCGGGGTCGCGCTCGCGGCCTACGCGGCCTACGTCGTCAACGCCGCGCAGTTCGTCTGGAAGCTCAGGCGCGCGCGACTCGACGCGGGTCCGCGCGCGGTGGCCGGCGCGTCGGCGGCCGAAGGGCTGCCCGCTTGAACGCGGTCGTGGACGGTCCGCGCACGGGCTCCGCCCTGGCGGACATACGGATCGTCACCGAGCGCGGCCAGCGCGAGGTGTTCTGCGGCCTGACCGGCATCGTGTGGCTGCACCGGAAGATGCAGGACGCGTTCTTCCTGGTCGTCGGCAGCCGTACCTGTGCGCACCTGCTGCAGTCCGCGGCCGGGGTGATGATCTTCTCCGAGCCGCGCTTCGCCACGGCGATCATGCAGGAGAAGGATCTCGCGGGCCTGTCGGACGCGAACGAGGAGCTCGACCGCATCGTGCACCGCCTGCTCGCGCGCCGGCCCGACATCCGCACCCTGTTTCTCGTCGGCTCGTGCCCGTCCGAGGTCATCAAGCTGGATCTCGGCCGCGCGGCCGAGCGGCTCGGCGAGGCGCACGCCGGTCGTGTCAACGTGCTGAACTACTCGGGCAGCGGCATCGAGACGACCTTCACCGAGGGCGAGGACGCCTGTCTCGAGACGATGGTGCGCGCCGCCCCGCGCACGGACGCCGCGCAGCTCGTCGTGGTGGGCACGCTGCCCGACGTCGTCGAGGACCAGTTCGCCCGCTTGCTCGACGCGTCCGGCATCGCCGCCGCCGCCGGGCAGCTCGCGTTCTTCCCGCCGCGACGCGCGAGCGAGTTGCCGCCGCTCGGGCCGAACACGCGCTTCCTGCTCGCCCAGCCCTTCCTGAACGCCACGCGGCGCGCGCTCATCGAGCGTGGCGCGGCGCACGTGCCCGCGCTCTTCCCGTTCGGCATCGCAGGGACGCGGGCGTGGCTGCACGCCGCGGCCGAGGCGGTCGGCGCATCGCCCGAAGGGGTCGAGGCCGCCATCGAGGCGCCGGTGGCCCGCGCGACGAAGGCGCTGGCGCACTACCGCGAGCAGTTGCAGGGCGTGCGGTTGTTCTTCATGCCGGATTCGCAGCTGGAGCTGCCCCTGGCGCGCTTCCTTTCGGAGGAATGCGGCGCGGAGCTCATCGAGATCGGCACCCCGTACCTGGACCGGAAGACGATGGCGGCCGAGCTCGAACGCGTGCCCGCGGGCGCACGCGTGGTGGAGGGCCAGGACGTGGACCTGCAGCTCGATCGCGTGCGCCGCGATCGTCCGGACCTGACGGTCTGCGGCCTCGGGCTCGCGAACCCGCTGGAGGCCGAAGGGCTCGCCACGAAGTGGTCCATCGAGCTGGTGTTCAGCCCGGTGCACGGCTTCGACCAGGCGGGGGACCTGGCCGAGCTCTTCGCGCGGCCGCTACGCCGCCGCGGCCTGCTGAAGGTGTAGCGCCGATGGAACTCGCCGTCTGGACCTACGAGGGCCCGCCGCACGTCGGCGCGATGCGCATCGCGACGTCCATGAAGGACGTGCATTACGTGCTGCACGCGCCGCAGGGCGACACCTACGCGGACCTGCTGTTCACGATGATCGAGCGGCGCGACCGCCGCCCGCCCGTCACCTACACCACCTTCCAGGCGCGGGATCTGGGCGGCGACACGGCGAACCTCCTGAAGTCCACCATCGCCGATGCCTACGAGCGCTTCCGTCCGAACGCGCTCATGGTCGGCGAGTCGTGCACGGCCGAGCTCATCCAGGACCAGCCCGGCTCGCTCGCGAGCTCCATGGGCTTTCCCGTTCCCGTCGTGCCGCTGGAGCTGCCGTCCTACTCGAAGAAGGAGAACTGGGGGGCGGCCGAGTCGTTCTACTACCTGGTGCGGCACGTGCTGGCGCACCGAGCGCAGATGCATGCGGGCTCGGACGAGCAGCTCGCCGCGGAGCTGGACGCGGGCGTGGTCGAGGATGCAGGTCTGACCCCTGTCTCGGCCGACGTGCAGCGGCGGCCGCGCGTGAACCTGCTGGGGGCGACGGCGCTCGGGTTTCGCTGCCGCGACGACGTGGTGGAGATCACGAAGTTGCTTGGCCGCCTCGGCATCGACGTGAACGTCGCGGCGCCGCTGGACGCCACGGTGGACGATCTGGCGCGCATTCCCGAGGCCGACTTCAACGTCTGCCTGTACCCCGAGATCGCGCGCACGACCTGCACCTGGCTCGAGCGCACCTACGGGCAGAAGTGCACGCGCACGGTGCCCATCGGCGTCGGCGCCACGCTCGACTTCGTGCGCGAGGTCGGCGAGCTCGCCGGCATCGACGTGTCCGCGCACCTGGACGGCACATCGATCGACGGGGGGTCGAGCCGGCTGCCCTGGTACTCGCGCTCGATCGATTCCACGTATCTCACGAGCAAGCGCGTGTTCATCTTCGCCGACGGCACGCACGCGATCGCCGCGGCGCGCATCGCGACCGAGGAGCTCGGCTTCGAGGTCGTGGGCCTCGGCACGTTCAGCCGCGAGATGGCGAAGGACGTGCGCGCGTGCGCGAAGGCGCTCGGGCTCGAGGCGCTCGTCACGGACGACTACCTCGCCGTCGAGGAGGCGATCGAGGCGCTGCACCCGGAGCTGGTGCTGGGCACGCAGATGGAGCGGCACATCGCCAAGCGCCTGGGCCTGCCCTGCGCGGTGATCAGCACCCCGGTGCACGTGCAGGACTTCCCCGCGCGCTACTCGCCGAACATGGGCTTCGAGGGCGCGAACGTGATCTTCGACACCTGGGTGCACCCGCTCCTGATGGGGCTCGAGGAGCACCTGCTGCACATGTTCAGGGACGACTTCGAGTTCAACGACGCGGCCGCGCCGTCGCACCTGCACGGCGACGGCGGTGCAGGCGCGGCTGCGCCGGAAAAGGCACCGGCCCCCGCGGCGGAGGGCGCGCCGAGCTGGAGCGCGGACGCGGAGCGCGAGCTCGGCAAGATCCCGTTCTTCGTGCGCGGCAAGGCGCGGCGCAATACCGAGACCTTCGCGCGCGAGCGCGGGGTGCACGAGATCACGATCGACATCCTCTACGACGCGAAGGCCCACCATGCGCGCTGATCACCCGACCGTCCGCATCGCCGTCGTCACGCTGGACGGGCACCTCGGCGACACGGTGCAGCGCGTCGAGCGGAACCTGCGCGCGCAGTCGCCGGGCGTCGTGCTGACCATGCACCCGGCCAGCGACTGGGCCAGCGACGAGCGAGCGCTCGAGGGCTGCCTGCGACGCCATCGGGCGCGCCGACATCATCGTGGCGACGATGCTGTTCATGGAGGACCACATCGACAAGGTGCTGCCCGCGTTGCAGGCGCGCGCGCCGCACTGCGACGCCTTCGTGGGGGCCATGTCGGGGGCGGAGGTGGTGAAGCTCACGCGGCTCGGCAAGCTCACCATGGGCGGCGAGCTCAAGGGGCCCATGGCGCTGCTGAAGAAGCTGCGCGGCGGCAAGAAGCCCGGCCAGAGCTCGGGGGCGGCACAGATGAAGACGCTCAAGCGGCTGCCGCGCATCCTGAAGTTCATTCCGGGCACGGCACAGGACCTGCGCGTCTACTTCATCGTGCTGCAGTGCTGGCTGGCGGGCTCGGAGGAGAACATCGGCTGCATGGTGCGCACGCTGGTGAGCCGCTACGCGCTCGGCGCGCGCGCGCCGCTGCGCGAGGTGCTGGACGCCGGCGAGCCCGTCGACTATCCCGAGACCGGGCTGTACCACCCGCGCGTGCCGGGCGGCGTCACCGAGGACGCGAGCCTGCTGCCGACGCGCAGCGATGCGCTCGGCACGGTGGGCGTGCTGATGCTGCGCTCCTACATCCTGGCCGGCAACACCAAGCACTACGACCGTGTCATCGAGACGCTCGAGGCGCGCGGGCTGAACGTCGTGCCCGCGTACGCGAGCGGTCTGGACGGACGGCCCGCCATCGAGGCCTTCTACGCGCCGGGCGGGCGCCGCCGCATCGATGCGCTGGTGTCGCTCACCGGCTTCTCGTTCGTCGGCGGTCCGGCCTACAACGACTCGAACGCGGCCGTCGCGGCGCTGACCGCGCTCGACGTGCCCTACCTCGCGGCGCACCCCAGCGAATTCCAGAGCGCGGACCAGTGGCGCGAGAGCGATCGCGGGCTGACCCCCATCGAGACCACGCTCATGGTGGCCATCCCCGAGCTCGACGGCGCCACCAACCCGATCGTGTACGGCGCGCAGCGCTCGATGGGCACCGGCGCCGGCGGCGAGATCGAGGGCCAGGACAAGTACCCGATCGAGGAGCGCGTGCAGCGGCTCGGCTCGCGCGTCTCGCGCCTCGTCGAGCTGCGCCGCGGCGCGCGCTCCGAGAGAAAGCTCGGCATCGTGCTGTTCAACTTCCCGCCGAACGCGGGCGCGGTCGGCACGGCCGCGTATCTCGCGGTGTTCGAGTCCCTGCACAACACGCTCGTGCGGCTGGCGGCCGAGGGCTACGCCGTGGACGTGCCGGACGATGCCGACACGCTGCGCGCGATGCTGCTCGGCGGCAATGCCTCGGCGCTCGGCACCGACGCGAACGTGCTGGCCACCGTGCCGACCGATGCGCACGTGCGGAACACCCCCTGGCTCGAGGAGATCGAGGCGCAGTGGGGGCCGGCGCCCGGCAAGCTCCTGAGCAACGGCCGCGGGCTGCACGTGCTCGGGCTGCAGCTCGGCAACGTCACCATCGGCCTGCAGCCGGGCTTCGGCTACGAGGGCGATCCGATGCGGCTGCTGTTCGAAGGCGGATTCGCGCCCACGCACGCCTTCTCGGCGTTCTACCGGTATCTCTCCGACACCGTCGGCGTGCACGCGCTGCTGCACTTCGGCACGCACGGCGCGCTCGAATTCATGCCGGGCAAGCAATCGGGGCTGTCCGGGGACTGCTGGCCGGACCGGCTCATCGGCGACGTGCCGAACGTCTATCTGTACGCCGGCAACAACCCGTCCGAGGCGACGATCGCGAAGCGTCGCGGCGCCGCCACGCTCGTGAGCTACCTGACGCCGTCGGTCACCGAGGCGGGTCTGTACAAGGGGCTGCAGGACGTGCGGGCGTCCATCGGGCAGTGGAACGCGCTCGCGAACCGCGACGGTGCGGAGGCTGCCGAGCTCGCCGTGCTGGTGCGCGAGCAGGCCGGCGCGCTCGAGCTCGGCGAGGAGCTGGACTGGGGTCCCGACGCCTTCGACGCGACGCTCGTGCGGCTCTCGGCGCTGCTGGTGGAGTACGAGAACGAGCTGATTCCGTGCGGGTTGCACGTCGTGGGGCAGACGCCCTCGCTCGAGGAGCGTGCGGACGTGCTGCACGCGTATCGGAAGGTCGCCGAGGGGGCGACGCCGGACAAGGGTGACGTGTTGGCGCTGTTGACCGAAGCGCCGGCGGAGCCCGAGCCCTGGCAGGCCGAGCTCCTGGAGATGGACGCGCACATGCGCTCGGACGCCGAGCTCGCGGGTCTCGTGCACGCGCTCGACGCCGGCTACACCCCGCCCGCGCCGGGCGGCGACCTGCTGCGCAACAAGGACGTGCTGCCGATGGGGCGGAACCTGCACGGCTTCGACCCGTTCCGCATGCCGAGCGCGGGCGCCCAGCGCACCGGGATGCGCCAGGCGGAGCTGCTGCTCGAGCGCCACCGCGCGGACACCGGCGAGCTGCCCCGCTCGATCGCCTTCGTGCTCTGGGGCTCGGACAACCTGAAGAACGAGGGCATCCCGATCGCGCAGGTGATGGCGCTCATGGGCGCCCGGCCCCGCTTCGACGCCTACGGCAAGATGACGGGCGCCGAACTCGTGCCGCTGGCGGAGCTCGGCCGGCCGCGCGTGGACGTCATGACGACGCTCTCGGGGGTGTTCCGCGACCTGCTGCCGCTGCAGATCCGCATGCTGGCCGAGGCCGCGCTGCTGGCGGCGAGCGCCGACGAGCCGCCGGAGATGAATCACGTGCGCAGGCACAGCCTCGCCCACGCCGAGGCACTCGGCGTGTCGCTCGAGACCGCGGCGCTGCGCGTGTTCGGCAACGCCGACGGCGCGTACGGCGCGAACGTGAACCTGCTGGTGGACAGCGGCGCGTGGACCGGCGAGGACGAGCTCGCCGATACCTACGCGAACAGGAAATGCTACGCGTTCGGCACCGACGGGCAGGCACGGCGCGAGCCCGCGCTGCTCGAGGCGCTGCTGGGCGACATCGACCTCGCGTACCAGAACCTGGAGAGCGTCGAGCTCGGCGTCACGCAGCTCGACTACTACTTCGACACGCTCGGCGGGCTGAACTCGATGGTCAGGAAGGCGCGCGGCCAGGCGGTGCCGACCTACATCGGCGACGCCACGCAGGACGCCACCGGCGGCACCGTGCGCACGCTCTCGGAGCAGGTGGCGCTCGAGACGCGCACGCGCGTGCTGAACCCGAAGTGGTACGAGGGGCAGCTGCGCCACGGCTACGAGGGCGTGCGGGCGATAGAGACATCGATCACCAACACGCTCGGCTGGTCGGCGACGACGGGGCAGGTCTCGGGCTGGGTCTACAACCAGGTCGCGGCCACCTTCGTGCTCGACGCCGCGATGCGCGAACGGTTGTCGACGCTGAACCCGACGGCCTCGGCGCGCATGGCGCAGCGCCTCATCGAGGCGAGCGAACGGCAGTACTGGTCACCGACCCCCGAGGTCCTGCAGGCGCTGCACGATGCCGGGGACGAGCTCGAGGATCGGCTCGAAGGCGTATACACAGAGGTCGCGGCATGAACACACTCACCCTTCCCCCCGGCGGTGCCGTCATCAGCGACCTGCGCGGCAGCTCGCCGGCGCGCGAGGCGCTGGCCTCGGCCGCGGGAGTCGGACTGCACCGCCCGGGCACGCGCGCGGGCGTCGGCGCCACGAAGCTCGCCGTGCCGCGCGGTGCGGACGGTGAAGGCAGCCTGCAGGTGCACCAGGACGCCGCCATGAAGATCGACGGCGCGAAGGTGTTCGCCGTCTACGGCAAGGGCGGCATCGGCAAGAGCACCACGAGCAGCAACCTCTCGGCCGCGTTCTCGAAGCTCGGCAAGCGCGTGCTGCAGATCGGCTGCGACCCGAAGCACGACAGCACCTTCACGCTGACCAAGAAGCTCATGCCGACGGTCATCGACGTGCTGGCCGGGGTGGACTTCCACACCGAGGAGCTCGGCCCCGAGGACTACTGCTACGAGGGCTACAACGGCGTGATGTGCGTCGAGGCGGGCGGGCCGCCCGCGGGCACCGGCTGCGGCGGCTACGTGGTCGGCCAGACGGTGAAGCTGCTGAAGGAGCACCACCTGCTCGAGGACACCGACGTGGTCGTGTTCGACGTGCTCGGCGACGTCGTGTGCGGCGGCTTCGCCGCGCCCCTGCAGCACGCCGATCGCGCGCTCGTGGTGGCGGCCAACGACTTCGACTCGATCTTCGCGATGAACCGCATCGTGCAGGCGATCAACGCGAAGGCGAAGAACTACGACGTGCGCATCGGCGGCGTGATCGCGAACCGCTCCGCGGACACCGACCAGATCGAGCGCTTCAACGAGCAATCCGGCATGCAGACCATCGCGCACTTCCCGGACCTGGACGTCATCCGCAGGAGCCGGCTGAAGAAGTCGACCCTCTTCGAGATGGAGGCCTCGCCGGAGCTCGAGGCCGTGCAGAACGAGTACCTGCGGCTCGCCGCGGCGCTCTACGCCGGCACCGACCCGATCGAGGCGCATTCGCTGCAGGATCGGGACATCTTCGACCTGCTGGGCTTCGATTGAGCGCCGGGCGGGACCACGACGTGAACACCCACGCCAGCGAGACCTGGAGCGCGAGAAGCGCGTCCCTGCAGACCTACTTCGACCGCACGGCCGTGGCCGCGTGGCAGACGCTGACGACCGACGCGCCCGTGTCGGGCGTGCGCGCGAAGGTGCGCGCGGGGCGCGAGCTCACGCGCGCCACGCTGCTCGACTGGTTGCCCGCCGACCTGTCCGGCCTGCGCGTGCTGGACGCGGGGTGCGGTACCGGCGCGCTCGCCTGCGAGGCCGCGTCTCGCGGCGCCGAGGTGCTCGGCATCGACATCAGCCCGCGCCTGATCGAGACGGCGCGCGCGCGCCTGCCGGCGGACGTGGCCGATCGCGTGCACCTGGTCGCGGGCGACATGCTCGACGTCGCGTCGGCCGCTCGCGCGGCGGGCATGAGCCCGGACGCGTCCGGCGAGGTGCGCTTCGATGCCATCGTCGCGATGGACTCGCTCATCCATTACCACAGCGACGACATGGTGGCGGCGCTCGGGGCGCTGCGCGCACGGCTCGCGGGGCCGGGCTCGCGCATCGTGTTCACCTTCGCCCCGGCGACGCCGCTGCTGGTCGCGGTGAAGGCGGCCGGCAAGCTCTTTCCGAAGACGGATCGCTCCCCCGCCATCGCGCCCGTCGGCGAGGCGCGGCTGCGCCGACTCATCGACGCGGCGCCCGCGCTCGCGGGAGCGCGCGTCGGGCGCAGCCACCGCGTGAAGGTGCCGTTCTACATCTCCCAGGCGCTGGAGCTCGTCGCGGCGGAGGCCGCGGCGTGAACGCCGTCGTCGGCGAGCGGGCCGGTGCGCGTCCGGGCGTGCGGCCATGGTTCAGCCCGGCGTGGCTGCCGCGGCTGTTTCCCTGGGCGGACGCCGCGAGCGACACCCTGCCCTGGTCGCGCATCCTCAGGCTGTCGCTGTTCCAGGTGTCGGTGGGGCTCGCGCTCGTGATGCTCAACGGCACGCTGAACCGCGTCATGATCGTCGAGCTCGGCGTGCCGGCCTGGCTCGTCGGCACCATGGTCGCGCTGCCGCTGCTGTTCGCGCCGCTGCGGGCCCTGGTGGGCTTCCGCTCCGATCACCACCGCTCGGCCATCGGCTGGAAGCGCGTGCCGTACCTGTGGGCCGGCACCCTGCTCACCTTCGGCGGCTTCGCCATCATGCCCTTCGCGCTGCTGCTGCTGACGGGCGACGGCAACGCGTCGGTCTGGACCGCGCGCGCGGCCGCCGGCCTGTCGTTCCTGCTCGTCGGCGCCGGCATGCACACCGTGCAGACGGCCGGTCTCGCCCTCGCCACCGATCTCGCGCCGCCGGAGCGCCGGCCGCAGGTCATCGCGGTGCTGTACGTCGCGCTGCTGGTGGGCATGCTGGTGTCCGCGCTCGCGCTCGGCGCGCTGCTGGCCGACTACCGCCACCTGCGCCTGATCCAGGTCGTGCAGGGCGCGGCGGTGGTGAGCATCGTGCTGAACGTCGTCGCGCTGTGGCGTCAGGAGGCGCTGTCGCCGGCCATGCCCTCGGAAGCGCCGCGGCCGAAGTTCGGCGAAGCCTGGAGGCGCTTCGCCGAAGGCACGCGCGCGCGCCGCTTCCTGGTCGCCGTCACGCTCGGCACGCTCGCCTTCGGCATGCAGGACATCCTGCTCGAGCCCTACGGCGGCGAGATCCTCGGGCTCTCGGTCGGGGCCACCACCGGCCTGACCGCGGTGCTCGCGGCCGGCGGGCTCGTCGCCTTCGCGCTCGCCGCGACGGTGCTCGCGCGCGGCACGCACCCGGTACGGCTCGCCGCCACCGGCGCGCTCGCGGGCGTGGCCGCGTTCTCGGCCGTGGTGTTCGCGGATCCCCTGCAGTCGACGGCCCTGTTCGCGGCCGGCACCTTCGGCATCGGCTTCGGCGCGGGGCTGTTCGCGGTCGGCACGCTGACCGTCGCGATGGGCCTCGGCGGCGAGAACGACGCGGGGCTTTCGCTCGGCGCATGGGGCGCGGCGCAGGCCACGGCGGCGGGCGTCGGGATCGCCCTCGGCGCGACGCTGCGCGACGTCGTGGGCGCGCTCGCGACGTCCGGCGCGCTCGGCGATGCGCTCGCGACGCCCGCGACGGGCTACAGCGTCGTGTACCACCTGGAGATCTTCCTGCTGTTCGCCACGCTCGTGGCGCTCGGCCCGCTCGTCTCGTCCCCCCGTCCGTCGCACGCCCCCTCGCCCGGCCTTTCGCACGACCCGTCCCGCCCCGCCCCCGAGCCCGCGCGGTTCGGGCTCGCGGACTTCCCGACCTGATTCCCCCGGAGGTTACATCCATGTTCACAGGCGCCATCACGCAGTACATCGACGTGGCCCAGCTGGTGCTGTACGGCTTCTGGCTGTTCTTCGCGCTGCTGGTGCTCTACCTGCACCGCGAGAGCAAGCGCGAGGGCTATCCGCTCGACACCGACCGCTCGGACAACGTGACGGTCGTGGGCTTTCCGGGCATGCCGGAGCCGAAGACCTACCTGCTCAAGGACGGCTCGAAGGTGGTCATGCCGAGCGCCGAGCGCCGCGACACCCGCAGCGTGGCGGCCGAACCGCTCGCGGGCTTCCCGGGCGCCCCGCTCGTGCCCACCGGCGACGCGCTCGCCGACGGCGTCGGGCCGGCCGCCTGGGCCGCACGCGCCGATCACCCCGAGCCCGACAACCACGGCGGCGCGCGCATCCAGACCCTGACGAAGCTCGAGCCCGAGGGCTTCGGCATCGCGGGCTACGGCACCGACCCGCGCGGTGCGCCGGTGCGCACCTTCGACGGCGAGATCGTCGGCACGGTCGACGAGCTGTGGATCGATCACATGGAATCGATGGTGCGCTACCTCGGCGTCCAGACGACCGACGGCGCGCGCAAGGTGTTCCCGATGAACATGGCGGTACTGAAGAAGCGCAAGTCCGGCCCCGCCGACGGCCCGCTCTGGGATCGCATGGTCGCGCGCCGCGGCCCGGAGGTGCGCGTCGCCTCGGTCACCGCGCAGCAGTTCCGCGACGCGCCCACGACGAGCAGCCCCGACGCGATCACGATGCGCGAGGAGGACATCATCCAGGGCTACTACGGCGGCGGCATGATCTACGCCACGCCGAAGCGCACCGAACCGCTGCTGTAGAGGAGAGCCGGACCATGTCCCACGACCACGACGACTTCGCGTTCGACCACGCACCGGGGCTGCCGGAGCCGCTGCCGGCGGGCGAGACCCTGCTGTGGCAGGGCTCGCCGGACTGGCGCGAGCTCGCGCGCAGACCCTTCCGCGTGCGCCTCGTGGCACTGTGGTTCGGCCTCGCGATCGCCTGGCAGCTCGTGAGCGGGTTGCACGGCGGCGCCGCGTTCGCGGCCCTGCTGCCCGGGCTCGCGATGACGGCGGTGGCGGGCGTCCTCGCGGTCGGGATGTTCGCGGGGCTGGCCTGGCTGACGGCGCGCTCCACGCTGTGGTCCATCACCACGAAACGGGTGCTGATCCGCTTCGGCATCGCGCTGCCCGTCGACATGAACCTGCCGTTCGCGCGCATCCGCTCGGCCGGGCTCGCGCTTCGGGAGGACACCGGCACCGGCACCATCGCGCTGGAGCTCGTGCCCGAGGAGAAGGTGAGCTGGGGCGTCATGTGGCCGCACGTCGGGCCGTCGCCGCGCGGCCGCACGCGCCCGGCGCTGCGCGGCGTGCCGAACGCGGCCGAGGTGGCGCGCCTGCTGGGCGCCGCCGCGAGCGACGCCGGCGGGCACGTGCGCGGCGAGGCCGTCGAGGCGCCCGCCTCGCGCGGCGCCGTCGCGGCGGACGTGCCGGCGAACCACCTCGGCGGTTCGATGGCGGGCGCGACGCGATGAGCGAGCGCGTCGTCGCCGGCCCCATGCACCGTGACAGCGGCACGGGCATGCGGCCAGGGGATCGTCCCATCCTGCCGCTGTGGCTGCGCGGCGGCGTGCTGGCGCTCGTGCTGTGCGCGGTCGGCGTGGCGCTCGTCAGCGGCCCCGTCGGTCGTCCGGGCGGGGGCACGCTGGCCGAACACGCACGCGGTGCGACGGTGCTCAGCCGCGAGCTGCGCTTCGTCGACGTCGAGGGCGGCGGGGTGAGCGTCGTCGATGCCGCCGACGGCGCGGAGCTCCAGCGCCTGGCGCGCGGCGAGGACGGCTTCGTGCGCAGCGTCATGCGCGGGCTCGCCAACGAGCGCAAGGCTCGCGGCATCGGTGCAGAGGCGCCGTTCCGCATCTCCTTGCTCGACGACGGCAGCCTGTGGCTCGATGACCCCGCCACCCGGCGCGAGGTGGTACTGAGCGCGTTCGGGCCGGACAACGTGGCGGCCTTCGCACGCCTGCTGCCGAGCGCCACCGATTCCGGCCCGGCGCGCGACGCGCTCGTGCGCGCGGAGCGACGCGGCTCGTGAGCCCGCTGGTGCTGGCATTGCTGTACGCCGTCGGTTGCTGGTGGCTCGGCACCGGCGTCGTGCTGTGGCTGCAGCGGCGGCTGGAGCGTGCCGGCGCGGGCGGTGCGCCGGACGCCTCGAGCGTGACGCGCGCGCCGCTCGCCGCCGCGCTCGGGCTCGTCGGCACCGTCGCGATCCTGGCGCTCGTCGCGACCAGCACCTCGCTGGATCGCGCGGCGAGCCTGGGCGGCTTCGCCGCCGCCATCTGCCTGTGGGGCACCTTCGAGCTCGCCTGGGCGCTCGGCGTGCTGGGCGGCACGCACGCCGAGCCCTGCCCCGACGGCGCGCGCGGCTGGTCCCGCTTCAGGCTCGCGCTCGGCACTAGCCTGTGGCACGAGATCGCGGTGCTGGGCACCGGAATCGGCGCGTCGGTGCTGCTGCTCGAGGCCACGAACCCGGCCGGCGCGCTGTCGTTCGTGGTGCTGTGGCTCATGCGCTGGAGCGCGAAGCTGAACCTCTTTCTCGGCGTGCCGAACTTCAGCACCGAATGGTTCCCGGAGCGCCACGCGCACCTCGCCTCGTACATCCGTCGCTCGCGCGTGAGCGCCTTCTTCCCGGTCGCGCTCGTCGTCGCCACGCTCGTGGCGGCGCTGCTGTTCCACCGCACCGCGCAGGCCCCCGGGGACGCGGCGCTCGTCTACGCGCTGCCCGCGACGCTGCTGGCGCTCGCGGTGCTCGAGCACGTCTTCCTGGCATTGCCCGTCGCGGACCTGGAGCTGTGGAACCGCTGGTTCGCGCGCGACACCGCGCCGCGCGCGGCCGCGCGTGCCGGCACGCCCTGATCGTCCCCCCGTCCCTCTTCGAGCCGAACGACCCTCCATGCCCTTTCCGTACACCGCGATCGTCGGCCAGGGCCCGATGCGCCTCGCGCTCGAGCTCGCCGCCGTCGATCCGGACATCGGCGGCGTGCTGGTGCTCGGTGACCGCGGCACCGGCAAGACCACCGCCATGCGCGCGCTCGCCGCGCTGTTGCCGCGCATCGAGGCGCACGCCGGGTGTCGATACAACTGCGACCCCGCGCGTCCGGACGCCTGGTGCGCGGACTGCCGCGAGCGCGCGGAGCACGGCGAGCCGCCGCGCGAGACGCGCCCCACCCCGGTCGTCGACCTGCCGCTCGGCGCCAGCGAGGATCGCGTGGTCGGCGCGCTCGACATCGAGCGCGCGCTCACACTCGGCGAGAAGCGCTTCGAGCCCGGGCTGCTGGCCGCCGCGCACCGCGGCTTCCTGTACGTCGACGAGGTGAACCTGCTGGAGGACCACCTGGTCGACCTGCTGCTGGACGTCGCGGTGTCGGGCGTCAACGTGGTCGAGCGCGACGGGCTGTCGGTTCGCCACGCCGCCCGTTTCCTGCTGATCGGCAGCGGCAACCCCGAGGAAGGCGAGCTTCGGCCCCAGCTGCTCGATCGGTTCGGGCTGTCGGTGGACGTGGCCACGCCCGACGACATCGACGAGCGCATGGAGATCGTGCGCCGGCGCGACGCCTACGAGCGCGACCCCGACGGCTTCACGGCGCGCTGGGCGGAGAGCGATGCCGGCGTGCGCGAGTCCATCGTGGCCGCGCGCCACGCCCTGTCCGACGTGGACGTGCCCGAAGCGACGCTGCGCCGCATCGCCGAGCTGTGCATCGCCCTCGGCACCGACGGGCTGCGCGGGGAGCTCGTGGTCATGCGCGCCGCGCGCGCGCTCGCGGCCCTCGACGGCGACCCGGTCGTCACGTTCGACCACGTGAAGAGCGTCGCGCCGCTCGCGCTGCGCCACCGACTGCGGCGCGACCCGCTCGACGACGGCGACTCCGGCACGCGCGTGGAGCGCGCGCTGGACGCGATGTCGAGTCGGAAAGCCGCGACGGCCGGACCGACGGCCGGACCGGCGGCCGGACCGGCGGCCGGACCGGCGGCAAGGGGCGCGTGAACGCACAGGACGTACCGGATGCGCCTGACGCGCAGCACGCGGGCGCCACGCGCTGGCGGCTCGCGGTGCGCGCGCTGGAGCTCGCGCTGGCGGACCCGATCGGGCTCGGCGGCGTGGCGTTCGCGGGTCGCGCCGCCCCCGCCCGCGACGTGCTGCTCGACGCCTTGCAGCAGGCCGTGCAGGTGAGACGGCTCGGACCGACCACGGATCTCGCCGCGCTGGACGCGGGCGTGGACCTGGTCGCGAGTCTCGCCGCCGGGCGCACGGTGACCCGGCCCGGGCTGCTGGACGTCGAGCCGCCGGCGGCGTCCGGCGGCTCGCGGCGCGCGACCCTCGTGACCGGCGCGGAGCGGCTGCCGCGCGCCCTGGGCGCGCGGCTGGCGCGCTGGCTCGACGACGCCGGACGCGCGCCCGAACTGCTGGTGCTCGTCGACGAGCGCGATGCGGTCGTGGAGCACGCTGCCGTCAATGCGGACGAGGCGGCCCCCGGCCTGGTCGAGACGCCGCTCGGGGAGCGCGTGGCGCTGCACGTCGGCGTACCGCTGCTGCCGCTCGCCGAGCTGCGTGCGGGTGTCGAGGCCTGCCCGGTAGCCGTGCCGCGGGCCGTCGATGCGCGCTCGCTGCCGATCCTCGGCGCCGCGCTCGAGCGCGAGCTCGCGCTGCTCGCGCAGCGGCTCGGCGTGGACTCCTCACGCGCCCTGGCCCACGCCTGGCGCGCGGCGCGCGTGGCGGCGGCGCTGGACGGCGCGGAGCGGGTGGAGGCGGAACACGCCGCCCTCGCGGCGCAACTGGTGCTGGCGCCGCGGGCGGCGCGCGCGCCGGATGCGGCGAGCGAGGAAGCGGCCGACGAGGCGACCGACGAGGCGACCGACGAGGCGTCGGAGGGTGGCGACGAGGACGCGACGGATCGCGGCTCGGAGGACGAGGCTCCGGAGGCCGCGCCGCCCGAGCCTTCCGACGGTGCGGGCGATGCCGACGACGCGCGGGGCGGCGATCTCGCCGAGGCGCTCGATGCCGCCGTGGCCGTCGCCCTGCCGCCGGATCTCCTGAACTCGCTGGCGGCGGCGCCCGTTCGGTCCCGGCGTCGTGGCGCGGCGACCGGCGGCGCCGGTGGCCGCGCGCGCGGCGCGCTCGTGGCGACCGCGCGCGGGCGACCGACCCGGTTGCGCGCGCCGCGCACGAGTGCCGAGCGGCACCGCCTGGACGTCGCCGCGACGCTGCGCGCGGCCGTGCCCTGGCAGCGATTGCGCCCGGCGGCGGCGCACGGCGGACTCGCCCTGCGCGCCTCCGACTTCCGCGTGCGCGAGCGCAGGAGTCCGCCGCGCACCACGACGCTGTTCGTGGTGGACGCCTCGGGTTCGGCCGCCATGGCGCGCATCGCCGAGGCGAAGGGCGCGGTGGAGTCCCTGCTGGCCGAGTGCTACGTGCGGCGCGATCGCGTTGCCCTGGCCAGCTTCCGCGACGCCGCGGCGCACCTCGACCTGCCGCCCACGCGCTCGCTGGTGCGCGCGCGCAGGCGGCTCTCGGCGCTGCCCGCGGGCGGCGGCACGCCGCTGGCCGCGGCGCTCGATCTCGCCGCCGACACGCTCGCGCAGTTGTCGCGCGAAGGCGACCGCACGACCTGCATCGTCATGAGCGACGGCCGCGCCAACGTCGCGCGCGACGGCACGGGCGGGCGGGCGCGCGCGGCGAGCGAGGCGCTCGACGCGGCGCGCCGGCTCGGCGACAGCGGCGCACGGTTGCTGTGGATCGACACCGGGGCCCGGCCCCGGCCGGACGGCCGCGCGGTGGCCGACGCCATGGGCGCCCGCTACCTGCCGCTGCCTCAAGGTCGCGGCATGGGCGGCGGCACGGGTCGCGGCCTGGGCGGCGGCACGGGTCGCGGCCTGGGCCGCGGCACGCATGGCGGCATCGATGCGGGCCTGTTGCAGGGCACGAAGGAGCGCGCGGCGTGAGTGCCGCGAGCGTGGGTCGGCACGACGGCGCGGAGTTCGCGTCCGCGTCGCGCGACGGTGCCGGCGGCCAGCCCGGATCGCTCGTCCCGGGTGTGCGGGAGAGCTCGCTGCGCGTGCGCGCGGGCGGTCACGACTGGCACGTCGTGCGGGTCGCCACGGATCAGGTGGCGGACCGGGGCCGAGCGGCGGCAACCCGGCCGACGTGCCTGTGCGCGCACGGCACCGGTGCCTCGGTGCACTCGATGCTGCCGCTCGCGCGCGAGCTTGCCGCGACGCACGACGTGCACGCCGTCGACCTGCCCGCGCACGCGGGCACGCGCAGCCCGCGCGGCGGCGACGTGTCCATCGAGGGCTGCGCGACGGCGATCGAGGCGCTCGTCGCGGAGCTCGGGATCGCGCCCGATCTGCTCGTGGGACACTCGGCCGGCGCGGTCGTGCTGGCGCGGCTCGCGCTGGTGCGCGGACGGAACGCGCCGCCGCTCGTCTCCATCGCGGGCTCGCTGCTGCCGCTCGGGGGCCCGGCCGGCGTGCTGTTCCCGCCGCTCGCGCGCGTCGCCTCCGGCGCGCCGCTGGTGGCGCGCCTGTTCGCGCGCCGCGCCGCGCTCGAGCCCGGTCGCGTCGCGCGGCTGCTCGCCACGACGGGCTCGCGCGTGCCGCCGGAGAGCCTCGCGCGCTACCGCGCGCTGCTGTCCGACCCCGAGCACGTGGCGGGCGTGCTGCGCATGATGGCCGCGTGGCGCCTGCACGCGTTCGCGCGCACGCTGCCGAGCCTCGCGAGCCCCGTGCACCTCGTGGCGGGCTCGCGCGACGGGACCATCCCGCCGCGCCACCAGCACCGGCTGCACGCGCTGCTGCCCGCCGCCACGCTGAGCCTCGTCGAGGGTGCCGGCCACCTCGTGCACGAGGAGGCGCCGGCGCGCGTCGCCGCCCTGATTCTCGCCCGCCTGCGTGGAGACGCGCCCGCATGAACCCGAACACCTCGTCCCACCGCAGCGAGTGCCGACGGCTCATCCGTCACGGCTCGCACTCCTTCTTCCTGTCGTCCCTGCTGCTGCCCGGACGCGTCGCGGTGCCGGCCACGGCGCTGTACGCGTTCTGTCGCGTCGCCGACGACCTGATCGACGGCGCGGCCGACGCCGCCGCCGGCCGCGCGCCCGCCACGGCCTCCGGGGCGGGCGCGCCCGAGGGCGCGGCCGCGGCGGTGAGCATGCTGCGCGCGCGACTGGACCGGATCTACGCAGGCGACCCGGGCGAGGCGCTCGAGGACCGCGCGCTCGCCGAGGTGGTGGCCGAATTCGGACTGCCGCGCTCGATGCCCGACGCGCTGCTCGAGGGCCTGGCCTGGGACGCCGAGGGGCGCGAGTACGAGACCCTGTCCGAGCTCTACGACTACGCCGCGCGCGTCGCCGGCTGCGTGGGCGCCATGATGACCCTGGTCATGCGCAGCAGCGATGCGCGCGCGGTGGCCCGCGCCTGCGACCTCGGCGTCGCCATGCAACTGACCAACATCTGCCGCGACGTCGGCGAGGACGCGCGCATGGGCCGGCTCTACCTGCCGCGGCGCTGGCTGCGCGAGGCGGGCATGGACCCCGACGCGTGGCTCGCGCACCCGGTCGAGGACCCGCGCATCGCGCGCATCACCGAGCGGCTGCTGGCGCACGCCGACATCCTGTACCGGCGCAGCGACGCGGGCCTGCGGCTGCTGCCGGCGGGCTGTCGGCCCGGCATCCGCGCGGCGCGGCTGATCTACGCCGACATCGGCCGCGAGATCGCGCGCGCCGGCTACCGCAACGTGACCACGCGCGCCGTGGTGCCGCGCGCGCGCAAGTTCCGGCTGCTGGCGCGCGCGCTCGCGACGGTGCCGATCGGCGAGAGCGAGCGCACCGAGGACGCGCTCGCCTGGCCGCCGCTGTCCGAGACGCGCTACCTGCTCGCCGACATCGAGTCGGTGCCGCACAAGCCGACGATGGAGTGGCTGGTCGACCTCTGCGGCGACCTGCACCGCCACCGCCACGCCTCCTGATCGCCCGCCCCCCTCGATGAATCGCATGTCAGCCCCTTCGGAACGTCCGGCGTCCGCACCGCTCGCCCCGCCGACCGATCCGGTGCCGGACGGCGGCTACCGCTGGTGGTACCTCGACGGCACGAGCGACGACGGCCGTCACGCGCTGACCGCCATCGTGTTCATCGGCAGCGTGTTCTCGCCCTGGTACCGGTTCGCGCGGCGCCGGGGCCCGGTGCCCGCGCTCGAGCACGCCGCGCTGAACGTCGCGCTGTACGGTCCCGAGGCGCGCTGGTGCATGACCGAGCGCGGCGCGCGGGCCGTGCGCGCGGGCGCGGATTCTCTCGCCATCGGCGGCTCCGGCATGCGCATCGGCGACGGCCGGCTCATCCTCGACATCCAAGAGCGCGGCGCGCCGCTGCCGCGCCGGCTGCGCGGACGCATCGAGGTGGACGTGCCGCGCGCGCCGGCGGTGCCGGCACTGAACCTGGATGGCCCGGGGCGGCACGAGTGGCAGCCCATCGCGCCGCAGACGCGCATCCGCGTGACGATGCACGACCCCGCGCTGTCGTGGGAGGGCATCGCCTACGTCGACACCAACCGCGGCAGCGTGCCGCTCGAGGACTCGTTCCGCACCTGGCACTGGTCGCGCGCGCACGCCGCCGACGGAGGCACGCGCGTGCGCTACGACGTCGTCGAACGCGACGGGCGCACGAGCTCGCGCACGCTCGACATCGACGCCGCGGGCAACCTGTCGGAGGGGCCCGCCGGGCGGGCGCACGCGCTCGGCCGCACGCGCTGGTTCGGCATGCCCCGGCCCACCCGGCTGGCCGACGCCGCCACGGCCGAAGGGCTCGAGACGCTCGAGAACGCCCCCTTCTACTCGCGCAGCCGGTTCATCGAGCGCATCGGCGACGAGCGTCGCAGCGTGGTGCACGAAAGCCTCGACATGGACCGTTTCGTCAATCCGCTCGTACAGTGCCTGTTGCCGTTCCGCACGCCGCGGCGCCGCGCGTCCCCGAAGCCCACCGACGGCGCCGCGGGCGGCGCGGCCCCGGCGCACTAGTACCTTCGCCGGTACTCTCGAGCCGGGCCATCTCCGCCGTCTTTGGCGATTTGGCCCATCGTGGCGGCAATCCGCGCGCGATCGGTGACGATCGCGTTCGACCCACGAGCAATCGAGACAGAGCTTTCACGGTGACGGGACGAAGGATCACGATAGTCGGGGCCGGCCCCGGCGGGCTCGCGAGCGCCATGCTGCTGCAGTCCGCGGGCTGCCAGGTGACGCTGCTGGAGGCGCGCGGCCGCGTCGGCGGCCGCACCAGCTCGCACGAGGAGGACGGCTACCGCTTCGACAACGGCCCCACCTTCTTTCTCTACCCCGAGATCCTGGAATCGATCTTCGAGGCGACGGGCTATAACCTGCGCGACGAGATCGAGCTTCTGAAGGTCGATCCGCTGTACCGCGTGCACTACGGCGACGGCACCACGCTCGACGCCACCGACGACATCGCCGAGCTCTCGCGCCGCGTCGGGGCGATCTCGCCGCGGGACGCCGACGCCGTGCCGCGCTTCTTCGCCGACAACGACGCGAAGTTCAAGGCGTTCGTGCCGTTCCTGCAGAGGGCCTTCCTGTCGGCGCGCGATCTCGTCGATGCCGACCTGATCCGCACGCTGCCGCAGCTCGCGCCCTGGCGCCAGCTCGACACCGAGCTCGAGCGCTACTTCGTCGACGAGCGCGTGCGCATGGCCTTCTCGTTCCAGGCGCTGTACCTCGGCATGACGCCCAGGAGCTGCCCGAGCATGTTCTCCATCCTGCCGCTGATCGAGTACCGCTACGGCGTGTTCCACCCGCGCGGGGGTTGCGGCGCGGTCATGGACACCATGGCGCGCGTGGCCACCGAGATCGGCGTCGACGTGCGCGTGAACGAGCCGGTCAGGGGCATCGACTTCGACGGCCGGCGCGCGACGGCGGTGCACACCGACGAAGGCCGCTACGCGGCCGACGCGGTCGTCATCAACGCCGACTTCGCGAACACGATGAAGAAGCTCGTGCCGAACGCGCTGCGCCGGCGCTGGAAGGACAGCGCCATCGAGAAGAAGCGCTACTCGTGCAGCACCTTCATGATGTACCTCGGGCTCGAGGGCACCATGCCGGACGTGGCGCACCACAACGTCTACATCCCGAGCGACTACCAGCAGCACCTGGGCGACATCGACGCCGGCGTCGACATGACGCCGGACCCCGCGTTCTACGCGCAGAACGGCTGCCTGACCGATCCGACGCTCGCGCCCGAGGGCCACTCGACGCTCTACATGCTCATGCCCGTCGCGCACGAGGACGGCGCGGCCAGCATCGACTGGACGAAGGAGCTGCCGCGCTACCGGAAGCTCGCCCACGAGCAACTCAAGCGCGTCGGCTTCGAGGACGTGGAGCGGCGCACGCGCTACGAGCGCATCATCACCCCGACGGGCTGGCGCGAGGATTTCCACATCCACAGGGGCGCGACGTTCAACATGGCCCACAATTTCGGGCAGATGCTGAACTTCCGCCCGCACAACCGCTTCGAGGACCTGGACGGCGTGTACCTCGTCGGCGGCGGCACGCATCCGGGCAGCGGGCTGCCCACCATCTTCGAGTCCGCACGCATCACCGCGCGCCTGCTGTGCGAGGAGCTCGACATCCCGAGCCCGATCGAACCGGTGCCGGCGGCAGCGCCCAGCAGCGCGTTCGGCCGCACCCTCGGCCGGTACACGGGCATGGCCACGCGCATGCGGCGCGGCGCGACCTGACGTCACCCCTCCCCCTTCTCCGACGAACTCCACGCGACCACGACATGCCCAGCCCGACCCCGCACGCTGCCACGCAGCCACGTCCCACCACCTCGCAGCGCGCGGCGAACGCGGCGCCCGTGACGCGCGCAGGCGCCCACGACGCCGTGTCGGTCGGCATCGTCGGCGGCGGGCTCGGCGGGCTCGCCGCGGCCTGCACGCTCGCCGCGCGCGGGCACGCCGTGACGCTGTACGAGCGCAACGGCTGGTTCGGGGGCAAGGCGGCCACGCTCGACGAGGGCGGCTACCACTTCGACATGGGGCCCACCATCCTGATCATGCCGTCGGTGCTCAGGCGCATCTTCTCGGAAGCCGGGCGCGACCTCGACGACTACCTGGATCTCGTCAAGCTCGAGCCGCAATGGCGCTGCTTCTACGAGGACGGCGCGGTGCTCGACCTCGCCGGCGACCGCGAGATCATGCGCGACAACCTCGAGAAGCTCGCCCCCGGCACGGGTCTGCCGGACGGCTACGAGCGCTTCATGGAGACCTCCGCCCGGCTCGAGCGCATCTCCAACGATTTCTTCCTGTGGCGCTCGGTCGGCTCGGTGAAGGACACGCTGTCGCTCGGCGAGACGTTCAGCCCGGCGGTGCTCGCGGACCTCGTCGCCATGCGCTTCGGCCGCACCGTCGCCGGCACGGTCAGGAACGACATCAAGGACGCGCGCGCGGCGCAGATGGTCGATCACTTCACGCAGTACGTCGGCAGCTCGCCGGCGGCCTCTCCGGCGGTGCTGTGCGGCATCGCCAACATGCAGGTCGGCGAAGGCGTGTGGTACCCCATGGGCGGCACCGGCGCCATTCCGGCCGCGCTCGCGAAGCTCGCCGGCGAGCTCGGCGTGGAGCTCGTGCAGGGCCGCACCGTGCGGGCCATCCGCGCCGAGGACGGTCGCGCGCGCACCATCCGCACCGATGCCGGAGAGCGCACCTTCGACGCCGTGGTCACCAACGCGGACGCGGTGCGAAGCTACCGCGAGCTGCTCGAGGGCATGCCGAAGACCACCAGGAAATACGAGGAGCGCGACTTCGAGCCGGCCTGCTCGGGCGTCGTGCTGTATCTCGGTCTGAAGAAGCGCTACGAACACCTGCTGCACCACAACTTCGTGTTCTCGAAGGACCCCGAGGTCGAGTTCCGCCAGATCTACGACGAGGGCGTGCCGGCCGACGACCCCACCTGCTACCTGTGCGCGCCCGCGGTCACCGAGCCGTCGGTCGCGCCCGAAGGCGGCGATGCGCTCTACGTGCTCGTGCACACGCCCTACCTGCGTCCGGGCCAGGACTGGTCGGCGATGCTGCCGGAGTACCGGAAGAAGATCATCGCGAAGCTCGAGGGCTGCGGCGGCATGAAGGATCTCGAGGCGAACATCGCGGTCGAGCGCTTCCTCACGCCGCAGGACATCCACGACCGCTATTCCGTGCTCGACGGCGCCATCTACGGTCTCGCGAGCCACGGTCGCTTCACGGGCGCGTTCAAGCCCGCGAACCGGAGCCCGGAGCTCGCGGGCCTGTACCTCGCGGGCGGCGCCGCGCACCCCGGGCCCGGCATGCCCATGGCGCTGATGTCCGGCTGGATCGCGGCGGACTCGCTGCACGAGGACCGCACGAAGCTCGCCACGGGCGTCGCGGCCGCGCGCGTCGCGGGCGTCGCTCCCACCGACCGGTCGGTGGAGGCCGCCTGAACGCGTCCGCGGCCCGCCCCGCGGCCGCGGCGGCCGCGGCGCTGCCCGTCGCCTCGCGCGCGATCGTCGCGGGCTTCCAGCGCTACAACGTCGGCTACGTGCGAAGGCGTTTCGCCGCCGTGCGCGTCGCTGGCATGGAGCGCTTCCCGACGGGCCCCGGGCCCGTCGTCGTCTACCTGAACCACCCCGGCTGGTGGGACCCGCTCACGTGCGCGCTGCTCGTGCACCGCAGGCTCGAACACCGGCGGCACTGGGCGCTCATCGATGCCGGCGAGCTCGAGCGCTACGGCATCCTGAAGAAGCTCGGGTTCCTGGGCATCGAGCGCGACACGCGCGCAGGGGTGCGGCGCTTTCGCGAGATCGGGGACGCGGTCGGTGTCACGCCGCACGCCACGCTGTGGTTCACGCCGCAGGGCCGCTTCGCGGACCCTCGCGAGCGACCGGTCAGGCTCGCGCGCGGTCTCGCGCACCTGGCGCGCCGCGTGCCCGATGCCCGCTACGTGCCGCTCGCCATCGAGTACCCGTTCCGCGAGGAGCGGCTTCCCGAGGCGCGGCTGCGCATCGGCGAAGCGCACCGGCCGTCCGAGGCTCCGGCACAGTCGGTGGACGAGCTCGACGCACGCTTCGCCGCGAGCCTGGAAGCCACCGCCGATGCGCTCGCGGCCGACACCGTCGCGCATCGCGACGACGCCTTCGAGACCCTGCTCGACGGCGCGCGCGGCGTGTCCCCGATCTACGACACGTGGCGCGCGCTCACCGCGCGGCTGCGCGGGGAGCGCTTCGAGTCCGGACACGCGCGATGACGCCGGAGCTGCTCTCCACGCTCGTCTGGGTCGCGCTCGTGGCCGCGGGCGTGCCGGCGCTGCTCGTCGCGCGGAACCTCTTCGCGTATCGGCGTGCCGCGTCCGCACCGCGAGCCGCTCGACCGGCGGCGAGTCCGTCGGGGTCGCCGGAGATGCTGGAGATGCCGGGGTCGCCGGGGTCGTCACCGCCGTTCGGGCCGTCGTCGCAGCCCGTCCGGTCGTCCGCGGACGCGCCCGCGCGCGTGGCCGCGAACGACGACGCCGCCGCGATCTCGGTGTTGGTGCCCGCACGCGACGAGGAGGCCTCGATCGGCGAGCTGCTGAGCTCGGTGCTCGCGAACCGCGGGCTGGACTTCGAGCTCGTGGTGCTCGACGACGATTCCAGCGACGCCACCGCCCGCATCGTCGCGGACGCGGCGAAGCTCGATCCGCGCGTGCGCCTCGAGCGCGCGCCGCCGCTACCGCCGGGCTGGTGCGGCAAGCAGCACGCCTGCGCCTCGCTCGCCACGCTCGCGCGCCATCCGCTGCTGCTGTTTCTCGACGCCGACGTGCGGCTCGAGCCGGACGCGCTCGTGCGCCTGACGGGCGAGATGCATCGGCGCGACGTCGGGCTGCTGTCGGGCTTCCCGCGCCAGATCACGAACACCTGGCTCGAGCGGCTGCTGATCCCGCTCATTCACTACGTGCTGCTGGGCTTCCTGCCCATCGACGCGATGCGACGCACCGGGCTGACGGGCTTCGGCGCCGGTTGCGGACAGCTCATGCTGGCGCGACGCGACGACTACGTGAACGCCGGCGGTCACGGCGCCATCCGCGAGAGCCTGCACGACGGCGTGCGGCTGCCGCGCGCGTTCCGCCACGCCGGGTCCACGACCGACCTGGTCGACGCGACCGATCTCGCGCGCTGCCGCATGTACCGGAACGCGCGCGAGGTCTGGCGGGGGCTCGCGAAGAACGCGACCGAAGGCCTCGCCTCGCCCGGTGCCATCGCGCCCATGACGGCGTGGCTGCTGGCCGCCGGGGTCCTGCCCGTGATCGTGAGCGTGGCGAGCCTCGCTCCCGACGTGCCCGTCGCGCTGCGCTTCATGGCCTTCGCATCGCTGGCCCTCGCCCTGCTGCCGCGGCTCGCGATGGCGCGCCGCTTCGAGCAATCGATGCTCTCGGCGCTGCTGCACCCCGTCGGCGTGAGCCTGCTGCTCGCGATCCAGTGGCAGGCCGCGCTCGAGCGCCTCGCCGGTCGCTCGTCGAGCTGGAAGGGACGCAGCTACCCGCCGGTGCCGCGCTCCGGCGCGGGCTGAGCGATCCGGACATCCGGTCATTCGGCGTGCCGACGGTCCGCACGCTGGCGCTGCTCGGCAACACCGTGGCCCTCGTGCTGCTGACGTTGCTGTGCGGCGCGGGCGACACGCTGTACTCCGACGCCGACCTGGCGCCCGACGTCGCACCCGCGAGCCCGCTCGTGGCGGCCGCGAGCGAGCCCGGACACGCGCTGCTGGTCGTCGTCGACGGGTTGCGGCTCGACATCGCGAGCGATGCCGAGACCATGCCCGCCCTCGCGGCGCTGGCCGCACGGGGCGCGCGCACCGAGCTCGCCGTCGAGGCGCTGGTGCCGTCCACCATCGCCGCGCTGCAGGCCATGATCGAGGGCCGGCGCGTCGCGCCGAGCGCGGCGCTGCACGACTTCGGTGCCTCCGCGGCGCCCGGCGGCGGCACGCTGGAGCGGCTGCAGGGCGCCGGCGGCACGGCCGTCGTGGCCGCGACGCACCTGTGGCAGGGCCTCTACGGGCGCTTCATCGATGGCGGACTGCCGGTACCCGGCCTGCCGAACGCCGCGAGCGACGCGCGCGTCGCGCGCGCCGCGGGACTCATCCTCGAGCGCACCGGAGCATCGCGCCCGAACCTCGTCGTCGCGCACTTCGGTGCGCTGGACGCGGTCGGGCACCGTCACGGCGGCGCGTCCGACGACTACCGCCGCACGGCCACGCGCATCGATGCGGCCGCGGCGCCGCTGGTGGCCCGCGCGCTCGCGGACGGGCGCACCGTCGTTTACACCTCCGACCACGGCACCACGGACGCGGGCGGTCACGCCGGCGGCGAGTCCGTGGTGCGGCGCGTGCCGCTCGTGGTCGCGGGGCACGGGCTGCCGCAGATGCTGCGCGCGCAGGCGCCGGTGTATCAGCGAGATCTGCCGGCGTTGCTCGACGCGGCGCTCGGCCTCGAGGAATCGCTACCGTCCACGGCCGGGACGTCGGCGAACGCGTACCGGAGCGGCCACGTGGCGTCTCGGCTCGGCGCCACCGCGCTCGCGACGCTCGCGGGGCTCGCCATCGTCGCGCGGCGGCGCCGGCTCACCATCGACGCGCGCGCCTCGACGCTGCTGTCGGGCGGCGTCTGGATCGTGCTGGGAACCGTCTTCGCGGCCGGTCCCGTGGTGGCGGCCGTCGTCGGCACCTGCTTGCTCGCGATCGTTGCGCTCGGGAGTCCGCGTTGCGCGACGCGATCCGACACGGAATCGTCGACCGTGGGGCTCGCCTTCGGCGCGGGTACCGGCCTGGCGGCGCTCGCCGTCCTGGACGCACGACTCGGCGCGGGTGCCGCCGGAGCCGGAGTCGCGGCGGCGCTGGCCGTTCTGCTCACCGCCGCGTGCGCGCTCGGCGGCGCGCGGCGCTCGCCCGGATCGCCCGGATCGCCCGGCTCGGGCGGCAAGCGCGGCGCGGGCAGCGGCTCCGTCGTGGCCCTCGCGGGCGCGGCGCTCGCGTTCGGCGCGGCGGGTCACGCGCTCGCAGGAGCCCCTCTCGCGGCGCTCGCCGTCGCCGCGTCCGTGGCGGGTGCGCTGACGGCCCGATCGCGCTCGGCGCTGCTCTGCGGGATCGCGCTCGCCGCCCTGCCCGTCGCGCTCGCCCGGCTCGCGGGCGACACCGCGAGCCTGTCCAGCATCGATGTGTCGCTGGCCCACCGCATGGCCGAGTCCGCGCTCGGACTGACGGCCGCGGTGGCGACGGCCATCGCCCGGCTCGCGCTGCTGCCCGTCGCGGTGGTGGCGGGTCATGTGCTCGCACGTGCCTTACACTGCGCTCCGGGTTCGTCCGACGGGGAGTCGGACACGGCGGAAAATGCCGGGACCAGCACCTTCGCGGCGCTCGCGGCGGTGCAGCTCGGCGCGGGCTTCGCCTGCGCGCTCGCGCTGGCGCTGGGTGCCGCCCCCTCTGGGGCCGTCGCCGACGCGACCGCGGGCATACCGCTCGCCGCCGGTGGCCTCGGCGGGCTGTTGCGCGAGCTAAATCTCGCCATCTGGCTCTGGCTGACGGCCGCCGCGGGGATCGGGCTGCACGCTTCGCGGCGGATCCGGCGCAGGCGCCACGGAGCCGGTTCGGCGCGGGCGATGCCGCAGAGGTCGGCGGCGGCGCGGCCGAGCGGGACACGAACGACGATCCATGCCGATCACATGAGCGACACGAACGCGCGATGACGATGTCCTCCACGGACAACGCGATGGGTCCGGAAGAGAACCCGGGAGCGGGCCCCAAGGCGAACTCGGGAGCGGTCCCGGCGCCGAGCTCACCCAGCGACGCCCAGCGACGCATGCAGGCACGCCTGCTCGAGCGCGTGTCGCGCACCTTCGCGCTCACCATCCCGCGGCTGCCGCGCGCGCTCGTCGACACCGTCGGCAACGCCTACCTGCTGTGCCGCATCATCGACACGGTCGAGGACGAGCTCAGCGTCGACGCCGACGCGAAGGATGCGCTGTATCGAAACTTCGTCGCGGCGCTCGAGGACGACGCGCTCGCGACGCCCAGGCCCGGCGGCGCGTTCGCCGACGAGCTGGCCGCCCTGTTGCCCCCCGATGCCCCGGCCGGAGAGATCGAGCTGGTGGGCGACGTCCCCGAGGTGCTGCGCGTCACGGCCTCGTTCGACCCGGCGGAGCGCGAGGCGCTGCGCCGCTGCGTGCGCGTCATGGCGAGCGGCATGCGCGGCTTCGAGGAACTCGGCGCGAACGGGCGCGGACTCGACGACCACGCGATGCTCGAGCGCTACTGCTACCACGTGGCGGGCTGCGTGGGCGAGATGCTCACCGAGCTCTTCTGCCTGCACGACCCCGCGATCGAGGCGAGGCGCGCGACGCTCATGCCGCTCTCGGTCGCGTTCGGCAACGGCCTGCAGCTCACCAACATCCTGAAGGACATGTGGCTGGATCACGCGCGCGGGGTGTGCTGGCTGCCGGCGGATGCGTTCGAACTCGACGGTGCCGAGCTGCCCGCCGTCATGGAGCGCGCACTCGCGGGGGATCCTCGTGCGGTGCGCGTCGTGCAGGACGGAACGCGACGGCTCGTCGGTCGCTGCCGCGGCTACCTCGACGATGCCATGCGCTACGTGCGCACCATCCCGCGCGAGCAGATCGGCATGCGCGTGTTCTGTTTGTGGTCCATCGGGCTGTCGGTGCTGACCTTGCGGAAGATCCGCCGCGACCCGGTCAGCGCGCGCCGGCACGGCACCAAGATCAGCCGCTCCAGCGTGCGCGCCACTCTCGTGTGCAGCGACGCGAGCGCCGGTCACGAGCGCATCATGAGCTCGTTGTACGCGGGGGCTTGCCTGGGGTTGCCCAGCGCGCGGGAGCGGTAGGACTAGAGCGGTCCTCGGAGCTCCGCCGACGAGATCGAGAACGCGCACGAGTGGAACGACGGGTTGAAGCCCGCCCCCCGCCGCACCGCCGAGGGCGGGCCGTTCGGATCGGGTCCATCGAACCGGGCGCCGCGAACCGGGCGCGGCGGACCGGGCGCGGCGAGACCGGGCGCGCCATGAGGCGCGCCCGGGGTCCGCTCAACGCACCGCCGTGGCGAGCTCCTTCAGCGCGCCCGACCCGTCGAACGCGCCGGCGTCCAGCGACGAGGTCTTCTCCACCGGTACCGCGGCGCCGGCATCGGCAGCGGGCGCCTGGTCGGCGAAGTCCGCCGGACGCTCCTCGGAGGGGCGGAAGTCCATCGGGTCCAGCGGTACCGTGAACGGGGGGCCGGTGTAGTCGGTGCCGCGCCAGACCGGGTAGTCGTCGAGCATGCTGACCCCGTAGAACGGTTTCGCCACGCCCTGGTGGCAGGTCGTGCAGTTCACCTTCGGCGCGTTGACCGCATGGCCGTCCTCGGTCAGCGCCATGCCGTCGCTGACGACGCCGTCGGCGGCGTCCGGGCCGAGGCGGCTGGGCGGATAGACCGGGCCCAGCGGGTTCAGGTAGACGTCGTTGAGCTCCGGGGTCATCTGCAGCCCGTGCCAGGCCGTCACGCGCGTCGGCGGGCTCATTTCCCAGCTACCGAAGAAGCGGCTGTTGTGGCAGTAGGTGCAGTTGACGCCCAGCGAGCCCGCCATGTGGAACATCAGCGAGTAGGTGTTCTCGGTCGCCTGCGTCGGCTCGTTGGTCATGACATCGCTGATCGGCAACGCGTTCTTGGCGATGACGCGGATGCGCTCCGGGTCGCCGTCGAGGTAGCGATCGAACACGTCGCGCGCCATGGAGGTGTAGCCGACCTCCTCGTTGGCGTGGTTCTGCTGGTAGCTGTTGGCCGCCATGCCGCCCTGGCGATTCAGCGGCGGCTGGTCGAACCAGATGTACTCGGGCACCGGCTGACCGCGGTGGCAGGTCAGGCAGGTGACGCCGGTCTGCTTGACGTGGCTGTCCCAGTTCGCGTTGATGTCCATCGTCATCTGCATCATGCGGCGCGAGACCACCTTGGTGTAGATGCCGTCGGAGGCGAAGTTGTTGCCCACGTGGCAGTACGTGCAGCCGGCGTCCGGGGAGACCCAGGCGGTGATGGACTGCATGGTGCGCGTGAACTCCGCCACCGACAGGTCCCCGAGCACCTGCACGTTCTGGTACACGTCGCCGGCCTTCGGTGCGCCGGGCACGTCCGGCGCCGGCGGCAGGGGCGCGGGCAGCACGTTGGCGAGCTTGATGGGGTTCGTGATGTCGGGGTTCGACACCGTCTCCATCGCGACGCCGCGGAAGCCGATCTGGTCGGTGTCCATCGGCGGCGCCTCGAAGCAGCCGGACAGCCCGACGGCGACGGCTGCCAGGGCGAGGGCCACCTTCCCCGAAGGGAAGCGCGCGGGACGGAAGATCATCGGATCGCCTCCGGGGGCACGTAGCCGATCGACGGATCGGCGGAAGGGGGATAGACCGCCGGGTACTCGGGGGCGATGCCGTGCTTCACGCCCCACAGGTACCAGTTGTCCACGACTGTACCGGTCAACAGTATACCGATGCCGCCGGTGACCGCGGTCAGCACGGCGAACCACCAGGCCCAGCGGTGGATGGACTCCATGGAGGCGTTGAAGCCCATCTGCCAGCGCCAGTACAGCGAGGCGCGCTCGGTGGCCGTGCCGCGATCCACGATCTGCTCGAGCTCGCGCTCGGCGCCGTAGCGACCGGTGGCGAGGATGGTGCCGGCGTGCATGCCGAACAGCAGCGCCGAGCCGTACAGGAACACGATCGAGAGCATGTGGAACGGGTTGTAGAAGAGGTTCCCGTAGCGGATCGAGAACGCCGCCGTCCAGTCCAGGTGCGGGAAGATCCCGAACGGCACGGCCTCGGACCACGACCCCATGAGTACCGGGCGGATGAAGCCGAGCACCAGGTAGAGCCAGATGGCCGCGCCGAACGCCCAGGGGATGTGGTACCCCAGGCCGAGCGCACGGGCGCGCATGAACGTGCGCGTCCACCACAGTCCGATCGAGACGGTGAGGAAGAAGCCGGCCATGAGCCACCATCCGCCGTCGGCCATGGGCGGGATCGACAGCCCGTACTCCGGTGCGGGTGGCTCGAGCGCGAGCCAGAAGAGCTGGCGCACGAACTCGACGACGTCCCAGTTGACGGAGGCGAGCATGTTGAAGCCGATGATCTCGAAGGCCAGCAGCCCGAAGACGATCGACAGCGTGCCCGTGTAGCCGAGGTAGATCGGCCCGAGCTGCGCGTTCGCGAAGGCGCCCAGCAGCTTGCTGGAGGCGACCTTGGTGCTGCGGTTGGCGGTATCCCGGCCTATCGGGACGCCGAGCTCGGCGGGTCCGCGCACCTGGACCTGCGTGAAGATGTTCGCGTATTCGGCCACGTTATCCGTGCTCCCGTGTCAGGTTGGTCGGTGAATCGGTGTCAGCCCCATACCGGGAGCTCGAGCCACCAGTTCCACCACTCCGGCCAGCCGCGCGTCCAGAACGGGCCGGAGATGACGATGCAGACCGCGCTCCAGAAGCCTGCGTTGATCGCCAGGAACATGCCCAGGCGGTGGATGCCGAGCGTGCCTATCGAGTAGCCGATGATGTCGCGGAAGTAGGTGTCCTCGTGCTCGACGCTCTTGACGACCTTGTCCTTGCCGGGGTTGCTGGCCATGAGCACCAGACCGCCGTGCAGCGAGAGCGCAAGCGTCGTCGTGAAGAAGAACGTCACGGCGAGCATGTGCGCGGGGTTGTAGTGGAAGTGCAGGTACTGGTAGCCGGTGTTCGACACCCAGTCGAGGTGCGACAGGATGCCGTACGGGAAGCCGTGGCCCCAGGCGCCGAGCAGCACGGGCCGGATCACGACCAGGGTGACGTAGGCCAGGATCGCGAACGAGAACACGATCGGCACGTGATAGCCCATGCCGAGTTTCCGCGCGATCTCCACCTGCCGGATGGCCCACGACACGAAGGCCCCGATGGCGCAGATGGTGATGACCTGCCACAGCCCGCCCTCCTTGAGCGGCGCGAAGCCGAGGCCGTACTCGATGGCCGGCGGCGCGATGTTGATGCGCCACACGTTCCAGGTGTCGCCGATGGCCGCGCCGTAGATGATCAGCAGCGTGCCGACGGCACTGAAGAAGATGGTGGTGACGCCGAAGAAGCCGACCCAGAACGGCCCGACCCAGAAGTCGAACAGGTCCCCACCGACGAGCGTGCCTCCGCGCACGCGATACTTTTTCTCGAAACTCAGCATGGCTGTGGCGAATCGCTCCCCGCGTGGAAAGGTGGGCCTGGATGATGATGACGAACGTCCTCGCGTCGGATGCCCGCGCGCGAAGCAGCGAAGCGGTGGCCACGGGCGCGGCATGTGTGCACATGTCGCGCTCGTGGCGGCACCGGTTCAGTCTGGCGTCGACGCCGGGCGCGTTGCCGCGCGCGCCGCCGACGGGTTCGGACTCAGCCCAGGCGCTCGAGCGCCGGTGCCGTCATGCCCTCGAGCTCGAGCGAGCTCGTGGCCGGAGCCACCACCGGCACGATCACCGAGGGGCCTTCGATCCAGTTGAACCTGTTCGTGCTGAGCAGGATGAAGTGGATGACGATCGCGAGGATGAACAGGAAGCCGGCGAGCGCGACGAGCGCACGGCGGGGGTCGAACAGAAGCCAGACACGCCACATGATCGGATCTCCCTTAGACGAGGTAGGTGGAAAGGTGGGTGAGCGCTTCGGTGCCCTTCTCGATCATCGTGTAGCCCTCCACGCCCGGGAACCACGGGCGCCAGAGCCAGACGAGGAAGTGGGCAACGACCGCGACGCCCGTGAAGAACAGGAAGCTCGTGACGAAGATCGCGTGGAACTCGCGCGCCTCGTTCTGCTTGAGTCCAGACAGGGAACCGCCTGGGGTGGTGTCAGCCATGGGTGATGACTCCGGTTGATGGCCTCGATACCGGCCTCGAGGCCGGGTTCGCTTCCCGCAGGTGCTGCGGGTGTCGTGCACCTCGACGAACCGGAGCGTCGCGCTCCGGCCGCGAGGTCTACCGGCGGTCGCTCCCGTGCGCTTGCACGCGGAGCGACGTACCGGAACTGGCGCGCGAAAGCCCCGACGGGCGGCTTTCGCGCGGCGGGCGCCTCAGGCGACCTGGAAGACGAAGGGCACGACGCTGTCGGCGACGTTGCGCGCCTCGGTGCGCAGCGGCAGCCGACGGCTGGCCGCGCGCCCGAAGGGCAGCAGCCGGGCGACCGCGGCGCCGACGAGCGCCAGGCTCATGACGAGCGCGTGCAGCGCGCGGTACTCGACCGAGGCGGGCCCGCGCCGCGGTGCGCGGTGCGGCGCCGGCGCGGAGCCTGTGCGCGGCACGACGCGGGTGACGGACATGAGGTTCGAGGATGCGTTCATGGTGTCGGTGCTCACATCGTTGGTCGTGGGGGCGGACAGGAAAGGGCGATCCATCAGTGCATCGTCCGGGCGGTACGGGATTCGGTGCGCGCGACCTCCACGTGCACCGCGTCGACTCGCTCGGCACCCGCGGCGCGGGCGGCGCGCTCGGCCGCATCGCGCAGCGCCTTGGCCGCGGAGATGCGCACGAGCACGGGTTCGGCGTCCACGAGCTGGTCGAGCCGGCTGGACGCCTCGGGCCGCCACGCGATGTCGCGCGCGAGCCTCGAGGGCGTGTCGCCGGTGGCGCTCTTGTCGAGCTCCGTGCCCAGCGGCAGGATGTTGAACAGCGCATCGAACAGCGCGTTGCAGACCTCCTGCACGAGCCAGGTGGCGCCGGCGTAGCCCATGTAGGGCGTGCCCGTGGCGCGCCGGATGGCGGTACCCGGGAAGCTTGCCGGGATGTAGGTCGCGCGCGCACCGACCTCGGCGAGATACATGCGCTCGTTGTAGCTGCCGAACATCACGAGCGGCGTCTGCTCCTGGCACAACCGGCGCACTTCCTCGTTGTCCGTCTTCTTGCCGCTCGAGCGCGTGATCGCGAAGCGGCACGGCAGCCCGAGCTCGTCCTCGAGGAAGTGGCGCAGCCCGCGCGAGTAGGTCTCGTGCGCGACGACGGCGAACGAGGCGGTGCCGAAGAAGTCCTGCGTCACCGAGCGCCACAGGTCCCACACCGGCTTGATGGTCGTGTGCTTCTCGCGCTCGATGAAGGGCTCGGGGTCCAGTCCCGTGAGCTCGCCGAGCTTTCGCAGGAACGCCGTGGTGCTGTGCAGCCCGATCGGCGCCTGCAGCCAGGGGCGCTCGAGCGTCTCGCACAGCGACTTGCCGTACTCGCGGAAGAGATTCACGTTCACGTCGGCGGTACCGAGCTCGTGGATGTCCGCGAGGTGGCTGCCGAGCGGGAAGGTCGCGCCGATCTCGCAGCCGATGCCCTCGACCAGACGCCGGATCTCGTGCAGGTCGGAGACCATGTTGAACTGCCCGTACATCGGGCCGATCAGGTTCACGCGCGGCTTCCGACCCTCGAGCGGCTTGAGCTTCGGGATCTTCTTCGGTCCGAACTCCTTCCACAGCCAGGTCAGCGCACGGTCCGCGCTCTGCCACTGGTCCTCGTCGATGGTGCGCGGCAGGAAGCGCAGCAGGCCCGTGCCCTCGGGGGTCACGCCGCCGCCGATCATCTCGGCGATGGAGCCCGTCACGACGACGGCCGGCAGCGACGGGTCGAGCGTCCGGTGCGCGCGGCGCATGGCGGCCTCGGTGCCCTCCTGGCCGAGCTCCTCCTCGCCGAGACCCGTCACGACGATGGGCAGCTCGTGCGGGGGCAGGCCGTCGGTGTAGTGCAGCACGGAGGTCACGGGCAGGTTCTCGCAACCGACGGGACCGTCGATGACGACCTGCAGCCCCTTGACGGCGGTGAACGCGTAGACCGAGCCCCAGTAGCCACCGGCACGATCGTGATCGAGAACGAGCATCGTCTGCTGTGCTCCGGTGTCAGGTGGTGGCGGTGCTGGCGCGGGCCGCGGCCTGGCGCTCGAGCTTCTTCGCGAAGCGCGCGGCGAACTCCGGTCGCTTCATCGGCAGCTCCTGCCACACGCCCGCGTTCTCGCCCTCGCCCGTGCCCTCGAAGAAGGACTGCATGGCGTCGAAGCGGGAGCGGTTCGCCAGCGCCGCGTTGATGACCTGCGCGAAGCTGCCCGCGCCCGCCACGCCCATCAGCGGACGTGCCGAGATCAGGTTCGTGAAATACAGGGCCGGCACCGCACGCGTCTTCGCGGCCTGCACCAGCGGCGTGGTGCCGATGGCGAGATCCGGCTTGAACTCGTCGAGCGCGGCGAGATCCTGCTCCAGGGATGCGCGGAACTGCACGTGCACGCCGCGCGCCTCGAGCCATTCGAGATCCGGCGCCGACCAGGGCGTCTTCGGGCAGGCCGTGCCGACGTAGTGCACCGTCGCGCCCGACTCGATGGCCAGCCGCGCGACGAGCAGCTCCGAGCCCTCGTAGCCCGAGACGATCAACCGCGC
Source organism: uncultured Gammaproteobacteria bacterium (assembly GCA_963833195.1). Lineage (GTDB taxonomy): Bacteria > Pseudomonadota > Gammaproteobacteria > Granulosicoccales > Granulosicoccaceae > Granulosicoccus. Next base: position 888,746 of record CAWHXF010000027.1, read on the forward strand.
ATCGATGGGCGCGGCGGCCAGCACGCCGCGGATGGGGTTCAGCGCCGCGTCCTTCGCCGCGCCGATGCGCGCCGCATCGATGCCGCAGGCCGCGCCGATGTTCTCGAGCCAGGCGGCGGTGCCGTCCACGCCGACGGGAGCCGACGGCACGATGGGTCGGCCCGCGCGCTCGAACTGGCGCACGCTGGCCGTGTAGAACGGGTGAATCGCGGCGACCGCGGCGCAGTCGAGCGCCGCGTACATCTCGCGCCACTCGCGCGTCGGCACCGTCGGGCCCGCGGCGAGACCGAGCGGCTCCAGCAGCATGCCCAGGCCCACGGGGTCGGCCGGGAACAGCTCGCCGAGGAACGTGACGGTGGGCTTGCCCGACGCCTTCGCGGCGTTGGCCGACGGCGTGTCGGGCCGCGCGACGGGGCCCGCGGCGACCTCCTTCGCGGCGTACTCCAGCATGGCGCCGGCGAGCACGTCCTTCGCCTCGGCGTGGGTCGGCACGCCGAAGCCCGGCACGTCGATGCCCACGATGCGCACGCCGTCGATGTTGTCGGGCAACAGGTCCAGGGGCACGCCCGAGGCGGTCGGCACGCACAGGTTAGTGACGATGATGGCGTCGTGCTTCTCGGGGTCGGCGAGCTTGTGCACCGCCTCGCGGATGTCCTCGAAGAGCTTGCCGGTGACGAGCGTCTCGGAGTCGAAGGGCACGTAGCCGACGGTGCGGCGCGCGCCGTAGAAGTGCGAGGTGAACGTGAGCCCGTACACGCAGCACGCGCTGCCCGACAGGATCGTCGCGGTGCGCCGCATGCGCAGCCCCGTGCGCAGGGAGCCGAACGCCGGGCACATGCTCTGCGGGCGGTCGTGCGGGCCTTGCGGGTAGTCGGCCGCGAAGCGCGCGAGCGCGCCTGCCTTGCCGGCGGCCGCGGCGGCGTCGCGCATCGTGTCGGCGCCGGCGTGGCAGCCGGACCCTTCGGCAGGCACGTCGGTGTCCGCGTCGGACGCCGCATCGACCACCACGTCGCGCTCGTCCTTCGGCACGAACGTCATGGGTACCGCCGCGGGCGCCGCGTCGGCCACTGCGGGCAGCTCAGACATCGTCGTAGACGACCTCGAGCGTGGGCTTGACGAGCGCCTGCGGCCCGCACATGTCGACGATGCTCGCGGGCGTCATCGGGATGCGCTCGGCGGACTCGTCCTCGTCGAACAGGGCGAGCAGCTGGTCCTGCGTCAGCGGCGTCGGGTGGCGCGGCGGTGCCGTGGCGACCTCGGCGGCCAGCGTCGAGAACAGCGGCCCCCAGCGTCCGTCGGGCGTGCCGACGATCTGGTAGGAGGCGCTCTTCTTCCTGATGTCGTCGTCGGCCGGGATGGCCGAGAGAATCGGGATGCTGACCTGCTCCGCGAACTTCGCGGCTTCCCCGGTGCCGTCGTCCTTGTTGACGACCATGCCGGCCACGCCGACGTTGCCGCCCAGGCGCCGGAAGTACTCCACCGCCGAGCACACGTTGTTCGCGACGTACAGCGACTGCAGGTCGTTGCTGGCCACGACGATGACCTTCTGGCACATGTCGCGCGCGATGGGCAGTCCGAAGCCGCCGCACACCACGTCGCCGAGGAAGTCCAGCAGGACGTAGTCGAAGTCCCAGTCGTGGAAGCCGAGCTTCTCCATCAGCTCGAAGCCGTGGATGATGCCGCGACCGCCGCAGCCGCGACCCACCTCCGGTCCGCCGAGCTCCATCGCGTAGACGCCGTCGCGCATGAAGCACACGTCGCCGATCTGGACGTCCTCGCCGGCCTGCTTCTTCTTCGACGAGGTCTCGATGATGGTCGGGCAGGCGCGGCCGCCGAACAGAAGCGACGTCGTGTCGCTTTTCGGGTCGCAGCCGATGAGCAGCACCTTCTTGCCCTGCTGCGCCATCATGTAGGACAGGTTCGCAAGGGTGAAGCTCTTGCCGATGCCGCCCTTGCCGTAGATCGCGATGACCTGCGTCTCGTGCGCGGTGCCGGCCTCGGCGTCCTCGTCGCCCGTGATGGCGTCCATCAGCGCGGCGGCGGTCGAATCTCCCGCGGCGCGCATGCCTGCAGGCATTGCCGGCTCCTCGGCGGCCTCGGCGCGCAGGCGCGACGTGAACGAGGCGAGGCCCGAGACGTCGACCTTGTGGGTCGGCGCGGATCCCGAGGCGGATCCCGGGGCGGATCCCGAGGCGGGTCCGGGGGCGGGGGTCGTGACGGTAGCGCTGCTCATCGTCATGTCCAGTCCAGTACGGTCTTGAGTCGGGTGCCGTCGGCGAACGCGTCGGGGTAGGCCGTGGCGGCATCGGTGGCGGGCGCGCGGTGGGACACCAGCCCGTCGAGGGACAGCTCTCCGCCGCGCACGAGGGCGAGGGTCAGCGCAAGGTCGTCCGGCACCCACTGCGCGGCCACGTCGACGACGATCTCGCGCATGAAGGCCGGGGCGAAGTCGAAGCGGATGGGCTCGGCGTAGAAGCCCGCCAGGCGCAGGTGGCCGCCGCGCGACAACCGTGCGATCAGCCGGTCCACGTGATCGCCGCCCGCGCCGCTGACGTCGACGATGCGCGCGAACGGGCCGCGCTGCGTGCAGGCGTCGGGATGCAGCGTCTCGTAGCCGAAGCCGCCGGCGAGACGTGCGGCGTCGGTGTCGAGCACGAGCGGCGCGGGCGCACCGAGCGCCAGCGCGATGCGTGCGACGAGCCGGCCCAGCACGCCGTGACCGACGATCAGCCCGGGGGCCTCGGCGGCGAGATCGGCGCGCGACACGGCGGACGCGCCGCTGCGGCGCGGGCCGACGCTGAACACGTGCATGGCGGTGGCGGCGAGCGCCAGCAGCACGCCCTGCTCGTCCGTCAGCCCGTCGATCGCCACCACGCGAGCCTCGTCGGTGACGAGCGTCGCGGCGCTGGCGCCGAACAGGCCCGCGACGCCGTTCGCGTAGTGCGAGGAGCCGGGCACGAACACGCGCGTGCCGGGGGCCAGGGTGGCATCGGGGCCTGCCTCCACGACCGTGCCGACGGCCTCGTAGCCGGGCACCAGCGGGTAGGACAGCCCCGGAAACGGCGGCATGGAGCCGTCGAACAGCAGCTTCTCGGTACCGGTGCTGATGCCCGTCAGGACGGTGCGCACGACGACGTCGGTGCGTCCGGGCGCGCGCAACTCGACGTTGCGCAGAGCGATCCGTCCCGGCCGGCCGACCACGAGGGCGTCCGTGCGCAGCGCCGCGCCCTGCACCGCGGCGGCGGGGTCGTGTCGTGCGGACTGGACAGCGGCCGATTCCATGAGTGTCATTCTACCTTGACACTTTGAAGTGTCAACACAAGTTTGCGCTTTTCCGCCGTGCAATCCGGACGCGCGGGCTACCGGCGGGTCGGCCATCGGAGCCACGGTCCGCGTCACGGGGCGCGCGCGACCAGCAGGCTGGTGAGCATCGGCATGGGCGTGCGCACGTCGCGCACGCGTCGGAAGCCCGCGCGCTCGAGCAGGAGCTGCAGCTCGCCGGGCGTGCGCGGCCGGCCGCGCCCCATGGCCTGCAGGTACATGCCGAAGTACGCGTCGGTGGCCGGATCGCCGACGCGCTCGCGCGCCATCGGCTCGGCCAGCAGCAGGGTGCCGCCGGCGGGCAAGGCCGCGCGGCAGCGCTCCAGCAGCAGCAGCGCCCGGTCGTCGTCGTGGTCGTGCACGATGCGCACGAGCGACAGCGCATCGCTGCCGCGCGGCAGCGGATCCTCGAAGGCATCGCCGCCGGTGCATTCCACGACGCGCTCGCCCCACTCGGCGAAGCGCGCGCGCGCGGCCGCCGCCACGGGCGGCAGATCGAACAGGGAGAGCTCCAGATCCGGCACGGCCGCGGCCACGCTGCGCAGGAACGTGCCGTCGCCGCCGCCCACGTCCAGCAGCCGCTGGTGCTGGGCCAGCGGGTACACGTCCACGATCTGCTCGGCGATCATGGCCTGCGACGCACCCATCAGCGCGGTGTACGGCGCGCTGCCCGTGCCGTCGGCGTCGGGCCGGAAGCCCTCGCGGCGCGCGCCGGCGTAGTCCCAGAACATCGAGATCAGCGTCTCGTCGGCGTCGCCGCGCAGCAGCGCCACGGGGTCGGCGAGGTCGCGGTACAGGAAGGCGTGGTGCTCGACCATGGTGCGCACGCCGGGGTTGGCGAGGAAGGCCGCGCCGTGGATGCCGAGGCTCCAGCGCTCGCCGGGTCGCTGCTGCACCAGCCGCAAGGAGGTGGCCGAGCGCAGCAACGTGGCCGCCGCCTCCTCGCCGAGCCCGGTGCGACGCGCCACATCGCGCGTGTCGAGGGGGCGTTCGCGCAGCATCTCGAAGAGCTTCAGCTCGACGCACGCGGACAGCACCTGCGAGTACACGAAGCCCGAGCACAGGTCGAACATCGCCCGCGCGCGCCGCCGCGCCACCCACCGCAGCAGCGGATTGCGACGCGCGCGGCGGTGGAACTCCGGATCGGCCAGCAGGCCGTTGCGCCAGTCCTGGTAGCGCTCGAGCAGGCCGCGCGGCGCCGCACCGGACGCGGGCGCCATGCTGACCGGTTCCGGCGAGCGGCCCGCCTCGCCGGGCGTCGATCCGGACACGGGCGACACCGCGCCGAGCGAGTCAGGCCGCATCGACGGGCTCCCGTCGCGCGACGACCGACGCCGGCGCGGCCGGCACGAACGCACCGGCCTGTTCGCGCAGCAGCGCGACGAAGCCCGCGCGCCCGGCGCAGTCCGGCACGCCGCGCGCGAGCGCCTCGATCTCTGCCGTCAACCGCGCCGTGGCACCGTCCAGTCCGAGCCGGGCGGCGGCGCTCGGACGCTCCAGCCTGGCATCGACGTTGACGGGCTTGCCGAGCGCACTCGCGTCCCCGGCCGCATCCTTCAGATCGTCCGCGATCTGGTACGCGGTGCCGATGCGCGCGCCGAGCGCCGCCCAGGCCGTGCGGGTGACCGGATCCCGCACGCCCGCGGCCAGCGCCCCCACTTCGGTGGAGAGCGCGAACAACGAGCCGGTCTTCGCGTCGTGGTAGCGATCGAGCTCGACCCACGACTCGCTCTCCCACGCCTGGCCGGCCGCGATGCCGCCGGCCGCCCCGGTGCGCCGCGCCAGCGCGCGTACCAGCGCGAGCGCGACGTCGGGCTCGAGCCCGGCGCCCGCCAGCGCATCGAACGCGGCGACGATCAGCGCGTCGGAGGCGAGGATGGCTAGCCGTTCGTCGAAGGCCGCGTGCGTGGCCGGGCGCCCGCGGCGCACGTCCGCGGCATCGAAGCAGCCGAGGTCGTCCTGCACCAGCGACGCGCAGTGCATGAGCTCCACGGCCGCGGCCACCCGCGCCACCGGGCGCAGCGCCGCTTGCGCCTCGGCATCGCGCCGAGCGTCGACCGCACGCGCGACCGCCAGCACCAGCCGCGGCCGCAGCCGCGCACCGCCGGGAAACACCGCGTGGCGCATGGCGGCGGCCAGGCGCGGCGGACAGTCCGGACCGTGCGAGGCCTCCACCAGGCAGGACTCCAGCGCGGACTCGATCAGGCGCCCGGCGGCATCGTGTGGCGCGGCGCCGCGCGGCGCCGTGGCGGGAGTCGCGGCGGCGGTCGCGGGCCGCACGGAGGACCGCGTGGCGGAAGGTCCGGCGCGAACGGCGACGGGAGGAACGGGGGGTGTGCTGCGCATGGGGCTTGTGTCAACTGAACCTGACACCTCTAGGTGTAACACGATTCTTACACCGACACCACCGTGCGATCCGTGCGGGGGCCGATGCGAGAGGCGGCGGGCGTCGCACTTGAGCGCGCTCGGATGGCGCGCGTATGATCGAGGCGCGTCCCGCCGCCACTTCCACCCCGCTAACGCGAGTCACCGACCGATGATCTGGATCGTCACGCTGTGCCTGCTGGCCACGTTCTGCTGGTTCTTCTTCAACGCGCTCAACGAGAAACGCTGGGTCGAGGCGCATTCGCACGACGAGGCCGTCGCGCGCGACGAGGGCTTCCTGCCGAGCTTCTCCACCATGAAATCGAGCGTCGGACCGGACGCCGAGGGCAAGGTCTCCATCTCGCAGGAGAACTCGCGCTTCGCCCGCGCGGTCGCCAAGGTCCAGGAGAAGACGGCGAAGGTCGGCGAGGTGGTCGAGGCGCGGGCCGCGCGCGCGCGCGGCGACGGCGCGCGCTCCGGCTCCATCAAGGACGAGGACGGCTTCTTCGCGCGCACGGCGGCCCGGGTCGCCGCCGGCGGCGAGGCCGTCGGCTCGAAGCTCGACGCGCGCATGCGGCGCGAGCGCGATCGCCCCGTGCAGCCCGCGGGCGAGTCCGGCGCCCCGGTCGCCACCGACGACAGCTTCTTCGGTCGCGCGGTCGCGAAGGTCGCCGAGCGCAACGAGCGCATGGAGGCCCGCATGGGCGAGCGCGCGAAGCGCAACGCCGCCGACACCCGCACCCGCGAGGCCGAGCCGCCCGCCGAGGGCGGCTTCTTCGATCGCATGGTGCAGAAGGTCGGCGCGCAGTCGGCACGCCTCGACGCGAAGCTCGACGAGAGGGCGACGCGCGCCCGCGCTCAGGAAGGCGGGGCGAGCGGCCTGGAAGGCGACGACGACTTCGTGTCGCGCGTGTCCGCGAAGGTCGGCCGCCGCATCAACGAGATCGACGAGCGCATCGTCGACAAGTCGCGCGCCACCGTGAACAAGTCCTGACGGGGCGGCTCGGTCAGCCCCAGAGGGCGGCCTCGGCCGGGTACGCGGTGCTGAGCTCGTAGCGCAGCGCCGGTTCCCGGTCTGCCGCCAGCAGCAGCGGCGCATCGAGGTCCACCACGTCGGCGCCCTGCGCCACCAGCATGGCGGGCGCCATGGCGAGCGAGCTGCCCACCATGCAGCCCACCATGACGCCGAAGCCGCGCGAGCGCGCCTCGCTCGCCAGCGCCAGCGCCTCGGTCAGCCCGCCGGTCTTGTCGAGCTTGACGTTCACGACGTCGTAGGCGCCGGCCAGCGCATCGAGCGAAGCCCGGTCGTGACAGCTCTCGTCCGCGCACGTCGGCACGGCGCGCTCGAGCCCGGCGAGCGCCGCGTCCGCACCCGCCGGCAGCGGCTGCTCCACCAGCACGACGCCGAGCGCGGCGAGCTTCGGGGCCACGCTTGCATAGTCGTCTATGCTCCAGCCCTCGTTCGCGTCCAGCACCAGGCGGGCCTCCGGCGCGCCCTCGCGCACCGCGGCGAGCCGCTCGAGATCGGCCGCACCGTCGCCCGTCCCCACCTTGATCTTCAGCAGCGGACGGTGCGCGTTGGCCACCGCCGCCGCTCGCATCGTCTCGGGCGCGTCGATGGACAACGTGTAGGCCGTCGTGACCGGCCCCGGCTCGGCCAGCCCCGCCAGGCGCCATACCGGCACGCCGCGCTCCTTCGCCTCGAGGTCCCACAGCGCGCAGTCGAGCGCGTTGCGCGCCGCGCCCGCGGGCAGCAGCGCCTGCAGCGCGGCGCGGTCGAGTCCGTTCGCCAGCGCATCGGCAAGGCTCTCGATGTCGCGCCGCACGCCGTCCAGCGTCTCGTCGTAGCGCGCGTACGGCAGGCATTCACCGCGACCCCGCACGCCGCCGCGCGAGAGCGTCGCGGTCACCACCTCGGACACGGTGCGCGCGCCGCGCGCGATGCGGAAGGTGCCGGCGATGGGAAACGATTCGAGGCGCACCTCGAGCGCGATGGGTCCCGTCGCGGGCACGCGGCTCACGTACGCCCCTCCGCCCCGACGACCGGTACGGCGGCCGCCCCGATGTCCGCACCGATGCCGACGAGCGCGTCGGCCAGCCGCTCGGCACCGTGCCTGAACGGATCCACGCACACCAGACCCATCGAACGCTCGACGTCCTCGCACAGGGACGCCGCGGCCGCCGCATCGAGCGCCTTCGTGTTCATGGCCACGCCCGCGACCGTGCAGTCCGGCGAGACCACCCGCGCGCACTGCAGCGCCAGGTCGCGCAGCGCCTCCAGCGTCGGCAGGGCGTAGCGCGGCAGGCCGCGCATGTGCGTGCGCGTGGGCTCGTGGCACAGCACGAGCGCGTGCGGCGCCGCGCCGTGCAGCAGCGCCAGGGTCACGCCCGAGAACGAGGGGTGGAACAGGCTGCCCTGCCCCTCCACGATGTCCCAGTGATCGGGCTCGTTGGCGGGCGTGAGCGTCTCGACCGCGCCCGCCATGAAGTCCGCGACCACGGCGTCTAGCGGCACGCCGCCGCCGGTGATGAGGATGCCCGTCTGGCCGGTCGCCCGGAACGTCGCCGGCGCGCCGCGCGCGTGCAGCGCGCGCTCGATGGCGAGGCTCGCGTACATCTTGCCCACCGAGCAGTCGGTGCCGAGCGTCGAGCAGCGCAGGCCCGGGCGCGGGTCGCCCGTCGCGATCGGATACTCCACCCCCGGCACGCGCACGTCGATCAGGCGGCGGCCGTGGCGCTTCGCCGCCTCCGCCAGTTGCGGCCGTGCCGAGAGCCGCTGGTGCAGCCCCGAGGCGATGTCCATGCCCTTCTCGAGCGCCTCGACGAGCGTGGGCATCCAGCTGTCGGCGAGCTTGCCACCGCGGTTGGCCACGCCGACCACGAGCGTGCGCGCGCCGCGCGCGACGGCCGCGTCGATGTCGAGATCCTCGATGCCGAGATCCTCCACGCAGCCCGGGAAGCGAAGCTGCCCCGTCGCAAGCTCCGGTCGCCAGTCGGCGATGCCGCGCGCGACCTTCGCGGACAGCGCATCGGGCACGTCCCCGAGAAAGAGCAGATAGGGCGTGTCGATCTGCATCGAAGGCTCCGAGGGCGCGCCGGAACCGGCGCGGGCCGTCGCGGGTGCCGGACGGTTCGGCCGCCGATTCTACGGAAAACCCCCGCAGGAACGCCGCGGCGCGTCCATCGATCGGGGCCGGTCGCCTCAGAGGGTCTTCAGGTACTCCACCACCGCCGCGCGCTCGGCGTCAGTCAGCGCGTCGCCGAAGCGATGCCCTGCGTTGTCGTGTCCCGGCAGCGTCGTGTCGTAGATGCGCACGCGCCTGGCCGGATCGCTCTCGGCGTCCTGACCGGCGTCGAGCACCTCGTGGCGCCAGCCGACGTCCGAGGCGTCGAAGTCGGCCGGGTCGTCGGCGCCGTCGGCGAGGTGGCGCCAGTAGGTCGGTCGTGCCGTGCTGTCGAGCCATTGGCGCAGGTTCGGCACCGAGCCGTTGTGGCCGTAGGGCGCCGTCGCCCAGATGCCGTCGAGTGGCGGCGGCACGTAGCCCGGCCCCGCGGCGGCGAGCCCCATCCGTCCGTACCACGAGCGATTGAACCAATCGGTGTAGGAGAGTCCCGCGTCCGAGTAGGCCTGCTCGACGAGCGTCGGGTCGGTCCCCACGACCTCCAGCGGGATCAGCAGGTTCGGGTAGGACGCCGCCTCGTCGGCCACGCCGTAGGCGCCGTGGCAGCCCGAGCAGTTCACCTCGAACAGGTCGCCCCCGCGCGCGGCGAGCTCGCCATCGACCTCGAAGGGCCACGCGGGCGGCTCCAGCGAGTCGATGTAGGCGCGCACGTCGGGCGCATAGGCATCGATCGCCTCGAGTTCCGCGATCGAGTCGCTGCACAGGATGCTGGCCGCCATCATGATGCGCGCGTGGTCGCCGCGCCCCTCGCCCATGTTGAACATCGCGTGCTTCTTCTTCATGCGCCACCAGGGCGGCACGCTCACGGGCGCGGGGTCGGTGGGCGGCAGCGCCACGATCGGCTCATCGAGCCACGCGTTGGTGCGCGCGTCGCGGTGCGCGATGAGCGCGAAGGTGATGTTGTTCGCGGGGTTGGTGCCGACGACCCTGGTGCGCAGGTGCGGCGCGATGGCGGCGATGCGGTCGGCGTAGCGCTCCCACGCGCGGATCTCGGCATCACCGGACACGAACGCGCCGGAGCGCTCCGCCAGCAACGACGCATCCCCGGTGAAGTCCAGGAACTCGTTGCCGAGGCCGATGACGAGCTCGCCGAAGAGCGTCGCGCCGTGGCAGGTCAGGCAGTTGTTGGTGACGAGGCGCACGCCCTCGTCGTTCTCGACGAGGTTGTTGAAGAACGGCAGCTCGGCGCCAGGCCCCTCACGCCCGGGCACCGTGGTCACCGGCGCGTCGCCGAGCAGCCGCCGGTAGGCGTTCTCCGGAATGCCGCAGGCCACGTAATCCTCGCCCAGGAGCGCGCGCTTGCCCGCGACCGGGTCGCCGGCGCGCTGCTCGTAGGCCGGTACGGGCCCGACGGCCGCCACGCGCGCCGCCGGCCACGCGGCGGTGCGCGCGGCGTCGACGCGGTGGTTGGCGACGCCGACCTCGCCCGGCGCGGGCTCGGTCACGCCGGCGCTGCGACTCACCAGCGGCGGCGGAGCCGGCGCATCGGCGGGCACGTCTAAGTTCGCATCGACCCTGGAATCGGACCCGGGGTCGAACCCCGGATCGGACCCCGGATCGGACCCGCGATCGGCCTCGGAATCGGTGGCGAGATCGGCGGCCGGATCCGGCACGGCGTCCGGGCTCGCGGACTCGGACCGCGCGTCCGCCGCGCCGCCGCCGTCCGGCGCCGGAGCCTCGGCGCCGCATCCGGCGATGGCCCAGGTCAGCACGAGCGCGCGGAAGGCGCGCGCGCGCATCGATTCCGGCGCTGCTTCGCCCACGGCAAGTCTCGAGATCATGGCAGCGGTCGAGTCTCGACGAAGCCCGCGCCCGCGTGCGTGCCCTCTGCAATCACTGCCCCGCGGAACACGCGCTCGAGCCCATCGTGCGTCGCCTCCACGGGCGACAGCGCGCGCAGGCGCACGTCCACGCCGAGCGACGGGATGCGCAACCGGCCCGCATCGCGCGCATCCGGCGTAACGGGCACGGGGTCGGCCTCGTCGGCCTCGTCGGCCTCGTCGGCCTCGGGCGCGAGCGTCCATTCGATCGTCGCGGCGTTCGGAACCCCGGCCGCCGCGGCCACGGCATCGAGCGCGCTCGCCGTGGTCCGCGGCACGCCGCGCCCGCTCGCGCGCTTGCTGCGCAGCAGCTCCACGCTGCCGAGCCCGGCGAGGCTCAGCACGGCCCGGTCGAACACCACGGCACCGCCTGCGCCGCCCAGCGCGCCCGCCGGCGGCTCGCCCCAGGCCAGTCGCTGCCAGGCGACACCCGTCACGGGCACACCGCCGTCGAGCTCTCCGGCGGCCTCGAACCCGCCGAACGTCGTCGACACGAGAGCGCCGATGCGTGCGCCGGAGTCCGCCGCCCCGTTCGCGGTCGGGCACGCCGCGCTTTCGCCGCTCACCGTGGCGACGTCGCGGGCGTTCGCGATCCAGCGCACGCGACATCCGGACGCCGGCAGCGCCGCGGCGCTCCCGATGCCTTCGCCGAGCACCTGCAGGCCGACCCGCCCACCCCCGGGCGCGCCGGCCAGGCCCACGGCCTCGCGTTCGACGCTCGACCACTCGGTGCGCCGCGCGCCGGCCCGCTCCAGCGTGCCGTCGACGCGCACGACCGCGTCGTAGCGCCAGTTCGAGGCGTCGGGCGATGTGGACTCGTCGGCTCCGGGCACGGCCAGCCGCACCGCGCGCTGGCGCAGGCCCCACACGTGCCCCTCGGCGTCGCGCAGCACGGACAGGAACTCGCGCACCTCGAGCGGCGCGTCGGGATGCGGGCCGAAATCCTCGGGCCAACCCGTGCGGCCCGGCGTGCGCGCGGCCGAGCCGGCACCGGCGCCGCGCTCGGCCGCCGCCGACGCGAGGGCCGCGAGGGCCCCTTCGGGCAGCGGCTCATCGGTCGGTCCCCCGCCGGGCGCGTCCGCGGTGGCCCCCGCGTCGGTGTCGGGCCCGCCGCAGCCCGTCAGCCAGAGCGCGACGAGCGCTGCCGCGCAGCGGCTCAGAACGTGCCGAGCCCGGTGCGCTCCATGAACTGGTACTGCCATGCGAGCTTCCGCGCCTCGTCCGCCTTGTCCGCGTAGGGCAGAGAGTACGTGCGTGCGCCCGCGTTCGACCACAGCGCCTCGAAGCGGGCGAGCATCGCGGCCAGCGCTTCGTCCGGCGCCCCGTCCGGTACTTCGTTCACCGCCCCGTCCCCGGTCGGGACGCGGTACAGCAGGTCGGTCTCGAGGTTGTAGTCGCGCAGGTTGCGGCGCGTGAAATTGCCCGAGCCCAGCAGCACCGCGTGACCGTCGGCACCGGCCACGTGCAGCCACTTCGCGTGGCACTGCTCGCCGGCCGTGGCGCACCAGCGCACCTGCGCGCCCGCCGCCACTAGCGCGGCCGCCACCGGACGGTTCGGCACCCCGTTCTTGGCCCGGCCGAACGCGTCGCTGTTGACGTCCAGCAACGCGCGCACGATGGCGCCGCGCTCCGTCGCGCGCACCAGCGCGTCGACGATGCCGATGTCCGCAAGGTAGAACATCTCCAGATCCACCGCGTCGCCGGGCCCTGCCGCGTCGATGGCGCCGAGCGCCGCGTCGAGGATGGCGGACTCGTTGACGAGCGCGATGCCGGGCAGCGCGTCCGGCGCAAATCCGGGGCGCTCGCCGCGCGGCGCCGCGAGCGTCTCGAGCGGGGTCGGCGCCAACCCGGCGGCGCGCGCGCCGCGATCGAAGGCCGCGAGCGCGGCGGTGGCCGCGGGGCCGGAGGCCAGGTGGACCAGCAGCGCGCGCTCGGCCCCCAGCACGTCGTTCACGACCTCGCCGCGCACCTCCAGCGCGACGTTGCGGTGCGCGCTGCTGCCGTCGTGCGGGTTGCCGGAGGTGACGATGGTCAGCGCCTCGCGCGCGCCGTCGTCGCCGCTCGTCGCGGGCGCATCGGCGACCAGGAGCTTGCGATGGTTGGCCTTGAAGTTCGCGAGTGCCAGCCAGCTGCGCAGCGTGACCCGGCCGCGGCCGAGCGGGTTCGGCAGCGTGTCGCCCACGGCGTTGCCGAACGGGCGCACGAACACGCGCCAGAACCCCGACCAGACGGGGTTGCTGTCCTGCAACCGGGTCAGGTCGGTCTCGACGACGTGCACGCCGGCCGCGCGCAGCGCGACGAGCTCGGGCGAGCGTCGCCCGCCGTACACGGTGTTGATCGGGTCGGTCACGAGCACGACCTCGGGGGCGTCCTCGCGCGACGCCGCGGCGGCCAGGCGCTCCACCAGCTCGGCCGACAGCGCCCGGTGCAGCTCCGGCTCCGGCCCCTGGAAGTCGTTGAACAGGAACATGTCGACGTGCACGAGGTGCCGGGCGCCGTCGATGGCGGCGAACACCGCGTCGAAGATCTCCTGCTCCAGCCGCCGCGTCCCGTCGGGCTCGAGCCAGCTGTCGTCGGCCAGGAAGCGCAACCCCGGTGCCGCGCGCGGCGGACCGGCGAGGCCCACCGCGTCCGGCGGCGGACGCACCGCCGCGACGATCAGCACGCCGCCGAGCCACAGCGCGCAGGCCGCGAGGACCAGGCCGCAGAAGGCGGCGACGCGCACGGCGACCTGCGTCATGGAACGCTCCGCGGGCCATCGGCGGCCCCTGTCTCTTGTGACACCGTCACGAATCCGTCGGGGTCGATTGATACACTCCCGCCACCTCGGGTACACGGGGAGCGGGCAGTGTCGCGCGCGGTCGAAGCGTCGGCCGCGCATCCTGTGCCGCGCGGCTCCACCGGCCGTCCGACCCGGTCGTCAATCCGGTTAGGCTGCCGGCCACGCTCGCGACGCCCCCACGATGGATCCCTCGCTTCCATGAAGACATTCGAACACGCGCAGAGCTCCGGTGGATGGGGCGGCGGCGGCTCCGCGTTGCCGCCGGGCATGGGCTCCCCGGCGATGGGTGGCTACGGGGGCGGCTACGGGGGTGGCTACGGGGGTGGCGGCTACGCCACGGTACCCGCCACCAGCGACGCGAAGGCCTACCTGCGGCTGTTGCTCGATCACAAGATCGGGCTCGTGCTCGCCGCCCTGCTCGGCTTCGGCCTGGCGTGGTTGTACCTGCTGGACGAGAAACCCGTCTACGAGGCCGCGGCGCTCATCGAGGTCGTCGACCGCGGCGACCTGCTCGGCGAGGACCAGCAATCGGGCGGCACGGACTGGAACGCGCCCACCATCGAGGAGGAGCGCAACCGCCTGCGCTCGCGCCGCGTGCTGCAGCCGGTCGTCGACGCGGCCGGGCTGCGCATCTCGGCCGCTCCGCGCACCGTGCCGATGCTCTCCGAGCTGGCCGATCGCGTGCCGTTGATCGGCGACTTCATCGCGGGCTTCGACGCCGCCCGGCCCTATGCCTGGGGCGACACCGACATCCGCGTCACCGAGCTCGAGGTGCCCGCCCGGCTCGAGGACAGGAGGCTCACGCTCACCTCGCTGGGCGACGGCGACTACAGCCTCGCGCGCGGCGATCGCGTGCTCGTGGACCGGGCCAGCGCCGGCGAGCGCCTGCAGATCGATCTCTCGGCCGAGGAGTCCATCCGCATCACGGTCGACGAGCTCGACGCGCGCGAGGGCGTCGAGTTCGGCCTCGTGGCCCGCTCGCTCGAGTCCGCCCTGCGCGCGCTGCGCGGCAGGCTCGCCACCGAGGTCAGCGACTCGAAGTCGCGCATGATCACGGTCAAGCTGCAGGGCGAGGACCCCGTGCGCGTGGCCGAGCTCGACAACCGCATCGTCGAGGAGTACCGCGACCTGAAGCTCGGCACGCAGAACGCCGAGGCCATCACGCGGCTGGAGTTCTTCGAGGAGCAGCTGCCGAAGGTCGAGGCGCAGCTGCGCGACGCCGAGCAGACGCTCTCGGAGTTCCGCACGACGAACGCGAGCTACAACGAGGACGAGCAGACCGGATCCAAGCTCGCCCAGCTCGCCCAGCTCGAGGCCGATCGGCTGGAGCTGCAGATCGAATACAACGACAACGCCGAGCGCTACACCGATCTCATGCCCACGCAGCGCGACCTGACGCGCCAGCTGAGCGTGCTGGATCGCGCCATCGCCGAGGTCGCGGGCTCCATCCGCACGCGTCCGGACACCCAGCGCGATCTCACCGTGCTCGAGGAGGACGTGGACGCCAAGCGCGAGGTCTTCAACGAGATGAACTCGGAGCTGCAACGCCTGCGCATCGCGTTGTCGGGCACGGTAGGCAGCGTCGAGATCATCGATCTCGCGCTGCCGCCCAGGCGACCGATCTCGCCCAACGCCTCGCTCGCCTACGTCGCCGGCATCCTGGCCACGGTCTTCCTGTACCTGCTGTGGCTCACGCTGCGCTCGGCGCTGTCCACGACGATCACGGATCAGGAATCGCTCGAGCGCGCGTCGGGGCTGCGCGTGTACATGAACATTCCGAAGAGCGCGGCGCAGAAGCGCATCGCGAGCGGCTCCTCCGTCGATCCGCGGCGCCTGCTCGGCGGCGGCAAGGGCCAGGGCGAGGACGTCGCCGCCAGCCGCGTGCTGGCGCTCGCCAGCCCCGAGGACTACTCGGTCGAGAACCTGCGCGGGCTGCGCTCCATGCTCGAGGACGTCATGGCGGGTGCGGACAACAACGTGCTCATGATCACAAGTCCCTTGCCGAACATGGGCAAGTCGTTCGTCAGCCTGAACCTTGCGGTGCTCATCGCGCAGGCCGGGCGGCGCGTGCTGCTCATCGATGCCGACTACCAGCGCGGCCAGCTGCACAAGCAGCTCGGCCTGCCCATGGGCCCCGGGCTGCCCGAGGTGGTGCGCGGCCGCAGCGAGCTGCGCCAGACGGTGCGGGCCACCTCGGTGCCGAACCTGTATTGCATCCCGCGCGGCTTCTCGGGGGATGCGGGCGCCATGCCGAGCGGCGAAGCGCCGACCGACAAGGAGTTCGCGACGTTCATGCAGGTCGTCGCGCCACGCTTCGACATCGCCATCATCGACACGCCGCCGGTGCTCTCGGTCGCCACCGCCGCGTCGCTGGGTCGGCACGCGGGCAGCACGATCATGGTCGTGAAGGAGGGCGAGCTGAAGGAGTCGCAACTGTCCGAGGCCCTCAAGCGGCTCACCTTCTCGGGGGTGCGAGTGTCGGGTTGCATCATGAACGGCTCGTCGACGCCGACGCCCAAGCACTACGCCTACTACCGCGAGCGCCTGGACTGAGCGGTCGTAGCAAATTCGTGCGCGGCGCGGCGCGGGGATCAATACCCCGGGGACCATTACCGCCACGGCAACAGTGCGGTTCGCGCAGGCCTTACTAGAATTCGTGCAGAGGCACGGTTCGCACCGGGGCCAGCCAGTAAAATGCCGGAAAACTGACGCAACGTCCCTTCCCGGCACGGCGCGACGAATTTCACCAGGAGCGACGAGCGGTGCAGAGCGCCAAATTGACGACCGATGCCGAGACTACGCACGTGAGGCAGATGGAGAGCGCCAACGCCGCCTCCATCGCGCCGCCGAAGGCATCGGCCCGGTTCGCCGAGGTGCCCTGGCCCTCGCTCGTCTCGGTCGATCAGAACGTACTGCAACCCCTGTCCGGGTTCGGGGCCGTGCTCAAGCGTGCCGAGGACTTCGTGCTCGGTTCGCTGGCGCTCGTGCTGGTGTTCCCGCTGATGGTGCTGATCTCGCTCGTCGTGAAGCTCGACAGCACCGGCCCGGCGCTCTTCTGCCAGGCGCGAAGCGGGCGCAACCGCGAGATCATCAAGGTCTACAAGTTCCGCACGATGTACCAGAGCGGCAGCGCCGAGTTCCGCCAGGCCTCCAGGGACGACCCGCGCGTCACGCGCGTCGGCGCGTTCCTGCGCCGCACCAGCCTCGACGAGCTGCCGCAGCTCCTGAACGTCATCCAGGGCTCCATGTCCCTGGTCGGTCCGCGCCCGCACCCGTTGAAGCTCGACGACGACTTCCGCTACGTGATTCCCGCCCTGGGCTCGCGCTACTGCGTCAAGCCCGGCATCACCGGCTGGGCGCAGATCAACGGGTATCGCGGCGAGACGCGGCGCGTGGAGGACATGGCGGGCCGCATCGAGCACGACCGCTGGTACATCCGGCACTGGAGCCTGATGCTGGACCTGAAGATCCTCGCGCTCACGGTCCTGAAGGGCTGGACGCACAAGAACGCCTATTGAGCGCGCGCGCGCTCGCCGGACCCGATGAGAATGGCCCCGTCCCGTCCCGCCGAGCGGCGCCCGTTCGGCTTCACCGTGCACCCCGGCACGCTCGACGACTACCTCGAGCTGACGCGGTGCTGCGTCCGCGACCGCGACGCGGCGAACGCCACGCGGCGCACGGTGCTCTACCACAACCTGCATTCGCTCTACCTGTGGTTCCGCGACGCGCGGCTGCGCGCCGCCTGCGCGGACGCCGTCATGATGGTCGACGGCATGCCGGTGGTGGGACTGCTGCGCCTGGCGGGCATCGACGCCACTCGCGAGCAGCGCCTCACCTGGGTCGATTTCATCGAGCCGCTCGTGCGGCTCGCGCGCGACGAAGGCTGGACGGTGTTCCACGTCGGCCAGTCGGCCGCGGTGCAGGACGAGGCGCTCGCACGGCTGCGGGCCCGGCTGCCGGGGCTCGACATCCGCGGTCGCGACGGCTACTTCGACCAGCGTCCCGGCTCGGCCGATAGCCGGGCGACGGTGGACGCCATCAACGCGGCCGATACCGACGTGCTGCTCGTCGGCTTCGGCACGCCGCTGCAGGAGCACTGGCTGCACGCGCACCGCGCCGACATCCGCGCGCCCGTGGCGTTCGCCTGCGGCGCCTGCATGGAGTACGTGGCGGGCGCCGTGCGCACGCCGCCCAGGCTCCTCGGCCGGCTCGGCCTCGAATGGACGTGGCGGCTCGCGGAGAATCCGCGCCGCTTCGCCTTCCGTTATTTCATCGAGCCCGTCGTGCTGGGCACCCTGCTGCTGCGCGCCGCGCTGCGCCCCCGCGCACGGACCCCGGACCGGACCGCTCCGTGAGCGAGCTCGGCGGCCGCGCCGCCGCGGTTCCCGCGGTGGGCGTCCTCGCGCGGCTCTACGAGCGCAGCCGATCGCCCTACCTGCGCGCGGTGGCCGCGCAGGGGCTCGTCAGCGCGTTCCACTTCGCGCTGAACCTCACGCTCGTGCGGCTCGTGGTGCCCGAGCAGTACGGGCTCTTCGCGTTCGCCTTCGTGCTGGCGATGTTCGCCTCGGCCGTGAACAACGCGCTCATCGCCACGCCGCTCACGGTGTGGACGCCCGTCATCGCGGACGAGACCGAGCGCGCGGCCAGCGAGCGCATGTTCGGTGCGCTGAACGTCGCGCTGTCGGTCGCGCTCGGCGCGGCGGGCCTCGCGTGGTGGGCGCTCGGCAACGAGGGCGACGGCCCGGTCACGCTCGGCATCACCGCCTTCGTCGCGCTGTACGCGTCGCGTCACTACAGCCGCAGCACGGGCTACGCACGCATGCGCCCGCTCGTCACCGCGGCCGGGGACATCACCTACGTCGTAGCGGGCGTGGCGTTCGTCGGCGGGCTCGTCGCGCTCGCCGACGAGGTGCCCATAGGCGCGGTCCTGGTGGCCCTCGCCGCGGCGAACCTGGTGGCCATGGCCGTCGAGTACCTCGGCCTGCACGGCGCGCTGCCGCGCCCGCGACTGCCCGCTGCGGACGGGCTGCGCGCCTACGCCGACATCTGGCTGCAATCGCGCTGGGCGCTCGTCGGCTCGCTCACCACGCTGTTCCTCGCGCAGGCGCACGGTCTCATCGTCACCTCCGTGGACGGCCCCGGCTCGTTCGCGCCGCTCGCCGCGGGCACGGTGCTGTTCGGGCCCGTGCGCATCGCGCTCGCGACGTGGCAGAACATGGTCAAGCCCGAGCTCGCCGTGGCGCTGCACGAGGGTCGGCTCGCCGAGGTGCGCGACCGGCTGCGCCGCGCGAACCTCGTGACCGTCGCGGCGGTGATCGCGCTGGGCGCGGCGCTCGCGATCGCCTGGCCGTGGATCCACGAGTTCCTGTACGCGCGCCGCTACGCCGACGAGCCCATGGCCATGATCGTCGCGGTCTGGTGCGCGGTCACGCTCTGCGCGGCGCTCTACAACGTGCCGAGCGCGGCGCTGCAGGCGCTGCGCGAGTTCCGGCGCCTGGCCGTGGCCAGCCTGTGGGGGGCGCTGCTGAGCGCGGTCGCCGTGGGTCTGCTGCTGTGGCGCTACGCGCCGGAGCACACGCTCTACGGCACGCTGGCCGCCGAGGCCTTCATGGCCGTCTACCTCACGCGCACCCTGCTGCGCTCGCTGGAGCGCGCCGAGGCGTGAGAGTCGTCGTCGCCGTGTGCACGTGGCGCAGGCCCGCGGGTCTCGCCCGGCTGCTCGACGCGCTCGGCGCGCTCGAGATGCCGCCCGGGGTCGAGCTCGCCGTGGTGGTGGTGGACAACGAGCCCGAGGCGTCGGGGCTCGCCCACCTCGGCACGCGCACGAACGATGCGTTCGCGGTGCACGGCCACCTGGAGCCCGAGCCCGGGTTGTCCGCCGCGCGCAACCGCGCCGTCGCCGAAGCGCTCGCGCTCGCCCCCGAGCACGTCGCCTTCCTCGACGACGACGAATGGCCGGAGCCGCAGTGGCTCGCGGAGCTCTTGCGCGTGCGGCGCGAGCACGGCGCGGACGCGGTCGGCGGACCGACCCGTCCGGTGTTCCCGCCGGACACCGATGCGCTCGTGCGCGCCAACGCCTACTACGGCGCCGATCTCGGGCTGCCCGACGGCGCGAGCTGCACGCTCGAGGCGGGCGGCAACTTCCTCATGACGGCCGCCGCGTTGCGCGCCGCCGGGCCGCCCTGGTTCGATCCGGCCTGGGCGCATACCGGCGGCGAGGACCTCGCGTTCTTCACGGCGCTGACGCGGCGCGGCGCGCGCATGCGCTGGGCCGCGCGCGCCACCGTGCACGAGCCCGTCGAGCCCGGACGGCTGAGCGATCGCTGGTTGCGCGGTCGGGTGGTCAACATCGCCAACACGCGCGTGCGCATCATGCAGCGGCTCGAGCCCGGGCTCCGCGCGCGCGCCGTGCGCGGCGCGAAGACCGTCGCGCTGTGCAGCGTGGCGCTCGCGGTGTCGTGCGCGGGAGTGGCGAACGCGGCGCTGGCCGAGCGCGGTCGGCTGCTGCGCTGGAAGGCGTGGGGGAAGCTGCGCGGGCACGCCGGTCTCACGGCGCTCAGGAGCGACGCCGCATGAGCGACGCGCCCCTCGCGCAGCCGGCACCCGCGCTCCGTCCCCCGACCACGCTTCTCGGTGGTCGTGCCGACGTACAACCGCAGCGCCGCGGTGCTGCACACGCTCGGCTCGGTGTTCGCGCAGACCTGCACGGACTTCGAGCTCATCGTGGTGGACGACGGCTCCACCGACGACACGCTCGACGCGCTGGCGCGAGTGGACGATCCGCGCCTCGTGGTGGCGTCGCAGCCGAACGCCGGGCCGGCCGCGGCGCGGAACCGCGGCATGGCGATGGCGCGCGGCGCGCACGTCGCGTTCCTGGACTCCGACGATCTCTGGTACCCCGGCTTCCTCGCCGCGGTCGCGACCCTGCTGGACGCCGAAGCGGACGGGGATCCGAACGGCGCCGACGTGCTCGTCTACGGACAGATCGTCGTGGACCGCGGCGTCGGGCGCTACTGGATCAAGCCGGACCGGGCGCTCGGCGACGACGAGCCGATCTACGACTTCCTGTACGTGCACGGCGGCTTCATCCAGACCAGCACGCTCGTGGTGCCCGCGCGGCTGGCGCGGGAAGTGAGCTGGGACGAGGACGTCACCTTCGGCGACAACGACCAGTTCGCCATCGACTGCCATCGCACGGGCATCCGCTTTCGCATGCTGCCCGAACCGCTCGTGCTCTACAGCGACGTCGTGAGCGCGGACGCGCTGTCGCAGTTGCCGATTCACGCCGGGGACTCGCCGAAGCACACGAACTTCTTTCGCTGGATGGAGACGCAGCGCCCGCACATGAGCGAGCGCGCGTGGCTCGGCTTCCGCGCGCGCTTCCTCTCGGTCGGGCTCGCTCGGCGGCATCCGCTGCGGGCCCTCGGCAGCTTGTGGGCGGCCTGGCGCGGCGGCGCCATGGGCGCCGGCGGCGTCGCCCGTCAGATGCTGCAGAACTGGAGCCCGGCGTTCTACCGGCGGCTCACCGACCGCTACGTCGCGTGGCGAGGCGTGCCTCGCGCCGCGCTCGGACGCTGAGCGACGTAGGCTACGGCTACGGTACGATCCGGTATCCCGCCGTCCGGCCCGGCATCGTCCGGCGTCGCGCCGTCCGGCACGGCGTTTCCCTGGACGGCGGCGCAGGGCGGCGCAGCGCGGCGAGCGGCGCGTCGCGCCCGAGCGACGCACGGCCCTGGTGCGGCGGCGGCGCGCCAGCATCGCGCGTGCGGCCATCAAGCACCGTCCGGCACGGCGCGCGTCGCGGGCCGCTGCGCCCCGTTCCGCCAACGACACCGATTCCCATGACAACCCGCACCCTGCTCGTCACCGGCGGCGCCGGCTACATCGGCTCCCACATGGTCCGGCGCCTGGTGCGCGACGGTCACCGCGTCGTGGTGCTGGACAACCTGGCGCGCGGCAACGCCGACGCGGTGGACCCGGGCGCCACGCTCGTGCGAGGGGCGCTGTCCGACGCGGTTGCGCTCGCGCGCGCCTTCGAGACCGGCATCGACGCGGTCGTGCACTTCGCGGCGCTCGCCTACGTCGGCGAATCGGTGCGACGCCCCATCGAGTACTACCGCAACAACGTCGGCGGCACGCTCGCGCTGCTCGATGCGATGCGCGGCCACGACGTGCGCCGCCTCGTGTTCAGCTCCACCTGCGCCACCTACGGCGTGCCCCGGACGCTGCCCATCACCGAGGACACGCCGCAGCGCCCCATCAACCCCTACGGCGAATCCAAGCTCGTGATCGAGCGCGTGCTGGCGGATCTCGCCGTGCACGGCGCGTTCGCGCCGGCCGCGGACGACGGCGTCGTGAGCGACGGACGCACGGACGGCGGACGCACGGACGGCGGACGCGCGGACGGCGGACGCGCGGGCGACGCGCGGGCGGACGCCGCGCTCGACAGCGTGGCGCTGCGCTACTTCAACGCAGCGGGCTGTACGCCGGACGGCGCCCTCGGCGAGCGCCATGACCCCGAGACCCACCTCATCCCGCTCGTGCTGCTCGAGGCGCTGCGCGTGCGCGCGGGCGGCGAGCCCGCCGACACGGGACTCGAGGTCTACGGCGACGACTTCGACACGCGCGACGGCACCTGCGTGCGCGACTACATCCACGTCGAGGACCTCGTCTGCGCGCACCTGCGCGCGCTGGAGCTGCTGTTCGACGCGCCGGGCATCGGCGCGCGGCGCTACAACCTCGGCACCAACCGCGGCGCGACGGTGCTGGAGGTCATCGACGCCTGTCGACGCGTCACGGGCGTGGACGTGCGCTGCCGCATGGCGCCGCGCCGAGACGGGGATCCGCCGGAGCTCGTGGCCGACGCCTCGCTCGCGATGCGGGAGCTCGGCTGGACGCCGGAATGGCCGAACGTGGAATCCGCCATCGAGCATGCGTGGGCCTGGTTCGAACGGGAGCGAGGGGCATGAGTGTCCGGAATGCGGTTTGGGCCGCGGCGTCGGGCGCGGCGCTGCCGGGCGCACTGCCGGGCGCACTGCCGAGCGCTGTCCTGCTCGGCGTGCTGGCCACGGCGCCATCGATGGCGACGCCCGCGCACGCCGCCATCGACCCGGAGGCTCCGCTCGACGACGCGTGCTGGCAGGAGAGCTTCGTCGAGGAGTTCGACACGCTGGACCTCGTCGGCGCCGACGGCGCGGGGCGCTGGACGACGCGCTACTACTGGCCGCGCGACGTGATCATCAACGAGGAGCTGCAGTACTACGTGGACCCCGCGAGCGCGCCCTGGTCGCCGTTCTCGGTCGAGGACGGCGTGCTGGCCATCGAGGCCCGACCCACTCCAGACTCGATGCGCGACGAGGTGGAGGGTCAGTCCTACGTCTCCGGCGTGCTGACCACGCAGACGAGCTTCGCGCAGAAGCACGGCCGGTTCGAGGCGGTGGCGCGCGTGCCCGAAGGGCGTGGCCTGTGGAGTGCGTTCTGGTTGCTGCCGAGCTTCGAGAGCTGGCCCGAAGGCGTGGCCGTGCTGCCCGAGATCGACGTCATGGAACACATCGGACACGAGCCGAACACCTTCCACACCACGCTGCACACGAACCAGACCGGTGAGCTGACCTCGCACCCTTACGACCACACGGGCGATGATGACCTCACGCAAGGGTTCCACCGCTACAGCGTCGTGTGGACGCCCGAGCGCGTGCACTGGTACCTGGACCGCGAGCACGTGGCCTCGCACCCGACGCCCGCTGACTTCACGCGGCCGGTGCATTTCCTTTTGAATCTCGCGGTGGGCGGGACGTGGCCCGGAGCGCCGGACGCGTCGACGCGGTTTCCGGCGCGGTACCTGGTGGACAGCGTGCGAGCGTACGTGGCGGACGAGGACTGCTGAGCCAGTCGAGACGTGTGGTCGGTCAGGACGATCGCGCCGTCACTGGCTCTTCAGCACGTCACCCACGCAGAGCTCCTGCCAGGTCTTGCTCGCCTGGATCTCCTCCATGCAGGCCGCGGCCTCCTGGTGGGAAATCTCCAACTTCACGTTGCGCGTCGTCGCCGTCCTCCTGATCGTCTTGACCTCGCACGAGCCCATCGGCTTGCGCGGGTTGCTGTCGATGTAGATGAGGAACTGGGACTCGACCGTGACCTCGGGGACCGTGTTCACGACCCCCGGGGCGAAGCTCTGATCGGGTGCGACCCGTACCTCCCGGGTGGAGATGACGCTCTGCTCCAGATCGAGGAACGTCGGCGCGAGGGCGCAATGCCGGGACGAGGCTTGCCTCGGCGACATCCCGAGCTCGGAGGCGTAGATCCGGTTCAGGGTCGATGGGTCGAAGCACGAGCAGCCGGCCGTGGAGCCGGCGTTCGTGCTCGGGTTCGGGTCTCGCGTTCTGAGCCGCGGCCGGCGTCGAGCCGAGGGCCAGGGCCAGGCAGGCGGCGCCGAGCACTGCCCGTGCGTTCTTGTCGGGGATGAGGTTCATGATGCTCACTCGGTTGCTGTCGGCGTGTCGTGGTCGTGTTCCCGATCGGCGGTGGCGGCCACACCCTCCACCCGTCCGGTGTCGCTTTCCACCTCGACGCCGTGCCGATGATCGTGCTCGGCGTGCGCGTGCGTCTCGCTTGCGTGCGCGGGCCCGGCCGCCGCCTCCGTCTCGTCGTGATGCAGGTGCAGGGATCCGTCCGCGTGCACGTGCGGCTCGGCGCGCGCCTCGTTCACCTCCACCGAACGCGCGGCGATGTAGAGCAGCACGTCCTTGGTGTCGTCCGCCGAGAGGCTCAGATCCGGCATCACCACGCCCGGGTAGTGCGCATCCAGCGCGGCCATGTCCGGATCGCCCGAGGCGCGCAGCTCGCCGGGCTCCATGATCGCGCGCACGAGCCAGTCACGCTCCCGCTTCCAGGTCACGCCGTGCAGATCCGGCCCCACCCGCCGATCGCTCTCGCCGATCGTGTGGCACGCCGCGCAGGCCTTCAGGAACAACGCCTCCCCGGGCGCATCGGCCAGCTCGCGCTGCTGGCCGCCCACCTTCGGGATCGTGCGGCTCGCGAGGGGCCGGGCCACGGCCCGGAACTCGGGATCGAGATCCTGGATCTCGCGCACCACCGTGGTCAGGTTGCCCATCAGGGAGGTGCGCCGCCAGAAGCCGTCCTCGTCGTTGCCGATGACCA
The DNA here is from genome assembly GCA_963833195.1 of uncultured Gammaproteobacteria bacterium. Taxonomy (GTDB): domain Bacteria; phylum Pseudomonadota; class Gammaproteobacteria; order Granulosicoccales; family Granulosicoccaceae; genus Granulosicoccus. The sequence goes on from CAWHXF010000027.1 coordinate 913,375, forward strand.
TGTCGCTGCGGTGCTCGTCGAGCGAGCGGCTGCGCTCGCCGAGCTTCCAGCGGATCTCCTCGAGCTCCGCCGGATCCCCGGTGAGAAACAGCCAGTCGTCGTCGGCCTCGAAGGCGTCCGCGTACGCCTCGAGCCTCTCGGGGGTGTCGTTCTCGGGATCGAGCGAGATCGAGTAGAACGACACCTTCTCGCCCACCGCCTCGTCGATCTCGTCGCGGACCCAGGCCATGCGGGCGGTGGAGAGCCCGCAGATGTCCGGACAGCTCGTGTAGATGAAGTTGATCACGACGATCTTGCCGTCGATCAGATCGTCGTAGAAGTCGAACGTCTCGCCGCTCTGCGAGACCACCGGATGGTTCGGAAAGTACGTCTCGTCCCAGGCCGCGCTCGATACCTGGGCGACGCCCGTCGCGCCGAGCGCGACCAGCGCGAGGGCGGGGCCGAGCCGGGCACCTGTTCTTGTGGATCGGCGTGCCGCCACGACGAGTCGTCTCACGTATCCGGATCGGGATCGAAGTCCGGGTGAAACGGGTTCCCCTCGGGCAGGATCTCGGGCGTCCGGTAGGTCACGCCATCGGGCGTCGGGTCCGGCGTCGGGATGACCGACGCGTGCACCTGCGACGAGTCCGGGTTGTCCGGGTCGGTGAGGATGTCGTAGCGCAGCAGCATCGCGTTGTCCTCGTGCACCGTGTTGTGACAGTGCTGCACGTACGCGCCGCCGTACTCGCTGAACCGCACCTGGAACTTCACCTTGCCCCCGGCGCGCAGGCGCCACACGTCCTTGCGAGCCAGTCGCTCGGTCGGGTGCATCGGGTCTCCGCCACGATCGATGGTGACGCCTTCCTCGAAGTGCAGGTGGATCGGGTGATCCCAGCCGCCGCCACCGTTCTCGATCGTCCAGTGCTCGACCTCGTTCGGCCTCGGCACGAGCAACGAGACGCGGTTGGCGTTGAGCGAGTGCGCCGACTCGCCGTTGATCTTCAGGGTCCACGGGAAGGATTCGCGTCCGCCGCAGCTCGGGAAGCATTCGCCCGAGGCGTCGCGCGGGTCGTCGCCGCCGCGGGTCCATTCGATGTGGCGCTCGCGTACCGGTGCGACGACCGGGATCTGCTCGGTCAACACGTTCGGTACCCGGCTGCGGTCCGGGTCCGATGCGCGAAGCGTCACGCCCGGCACGTCCACGCTCGGCACCGACGCGGCGACGCGGAACTGCAGTATGGGACAGACCGCCGGGTCGTCGGTGCGTCCGTTGATCGCGTCGCGCAGGCTGGCAGTCTCCTTCGGTCCGCGCCCGTCATCGTGCTCGAGGCGATTGACGAGGTAGAACTTGCTGCCGACCGAGAACTGCGAGAAGTCGACGATCACGTCCATCCGCTCGCCGACGCCCTGGATGTCGAGCTCGGCCACGCTGATCGGGTTGGGCAGCAGGTTGCCGTCGTTGGCGATGACCGTCATCGGCACCCGCCTGCCCCGTTCGTCCACCAGCACGTACTTCCAGAAGCGCGACATCCCGCACGCGACGATGCGGAAGCGGTACTTGCGCGGCAGGACGTCCATGAACGGCTTGTACTGGAAGTTCACCGCGACCAGGTCGCCGAGGAAGCCGTCGGTGTCGAAGATGTCGAAGAAGAGCTGCCCGTCCCCGTCGGTCGCGTAGTCGTGAACGACCAGGTTGACGTCGAAGTCGGTGTTGCCCCAGTCGAGCAGGCGTCCGCTCGGCAGGCGCAGGTTCACGCCGTCGTCCAGTTCCTCGTTGCCTCGATCGGGGCCACTGTAGTAGTTCATCATCATCACGTGGCCCTTGTAGACGTTCTCGGCCGTGAAGAAGAACCGGTGGTCGTGCGCCCAGAGGGTGCTCTGGAGCTCCCGGTAGTCCCCCGGCACCTGGTTCAGACCGCCGCTGCCGTCGGGACCCGAACAGCGCCGATCGGTGGCATCGCGGTTGATGAAGTCGTGGCGCGCGACGCAGGTGCCCCAGTGATAGTCGTAGAACTGCCCGGGGAAGAACTGGGCGTTCGCCGCACCGTCGCTCGTCGAGGCGTTGTGCGCGTTGTGGTTGTGCGTCGTCTGGTCGGACGAACCGAAACCGCCGTTGTCCGCTTGATCCGGCGGCAGCGCGTTGTAGTGGCGAAAGATCATGGGCTGGCCGTAGCGCACCTTGATCAGCGGCGGCGGCAGCACGCCGCGGGCATTGCGGCCCTTGTTGAACGTCCAGACCTTGCTCGGCGCCTGCGCCGGCATGCCCGGGTGGAAGGCCGTGCCGCTCTGGGCGGGGCCCATCGTCATCACCACGCCTTCCTTGGGCAGGAACTCGTCCCAGCGCTGGTGGGCGAAGTACTCGCCGGGCGGTCGCCCCTCCATCGGCCCGCGACCGGTCAGCGGATTGACGTTGACCGAGCCGCCGGAGTCGGTGAACTCGGTGTGATAGGACAGACGCCGGGTATTGAGCTTCTCGGTCCCGGCGGGCCAGCGCAGCTCGGTCTCGCCGGTAGGCGCCCTGCACGGGCGTGAGCGGGTGGCGGGGCTGGTCGTCGAGGCGGGTGAGCGGTTGGGTGAAGGGCCTGACGCCGAAGGTCGGGCTGGAGGGCACGCCGGTCGGAATGCTGCTGTCGCCGGCACGTGCGTAGGGACTGAGCCCGTTGATCATCGCGAACGAACCGGCCGACGTCATCAGGCCCCACTTGACGAGGTTTCGGCGCGAGACCTGACCGCTGTTGAATGCCTGCCTTATCTCCGCACGGTTCCTCCGTGCGTTTTCCGCCTCCTTGAGTCGTCTCCTCGATACATCTCGTGGAAGGTACATGAGCGATTCCCGTTTGCTGTATTTCAGGCGATGCACGACAAGGTGGATTCATCCGAGGCCCTCTTGCGACCGCCTCGAGCGACGCCGGTGATACTCCTTCTTCGGTGCGAGGAATCGTCCGGCGCCTTCGTGACGAGACTCGATCGGGAGCGGGCCGTCCAGGCGTGACGCTGCCGGCGACAACGGGTCGAGGTTCGGGCAACTCGGAAGCGGCGCGCCCGATGCCGCACGGCCGACCTCGACGAGATCGGTGAGCAAATCGTCCGAGTCGGGCGATGTAACACGGCCCGAACGTGCCGTCGCCGCCGGCCCTTCCTTCAAGCGATGCGTTCGCGCGCAGGCCGGCGTTCGGACAGGGTGTGCCGGTTCCGGCCCGAGATCTAGCGCCGCGACCGGACTGCTGAAGCCGCTTCGGCGCGGATCCACCAAGGCCAACGTCGGCAAGGTTCTGGCGTTCGTCATGCCGACCCGTCTCCTGCGGACCCGGACGTTCGGAAGCTGCAAGTCCGGCCCCCCGAAAAATTCGAGACCGGATCATGGACGCGATGCAACGATGTCAAGCTTGCATGTCCGGAACTCCCTGTCAAACGACCTAAGGTCTAGTCTGAACGGGTCACCCGAGCAGCCCGCCACGCGGCCGCACCGCCCGACGACCCTTTCCGAGCTGGCCGCGGCGGCGATCGTGGGGTGCGCGGCGTCACGAGCGGGCACTTGGCCTCGGCGCGCACGAAGCTCGCAGGCGGTGATCGGACTCGCCGTCGTCGCGGAGCGTGCGAGCGCTCCGATCGCTGCGTCGTCGATCCGGTCGGCGAGCGTACCGACGGGGTCGATCACGTGCAGACGCGCGAGACCGGTGTTCGCGATCGGTGCGGCCACCCGGCCATGGATCCGGAGCAGGAACCGGTCGCGGACGGTCTATCCGTCCACCGCGCCGGGCCGCCACGACTGGACGAGAGCGTCGAGGAGCCGTTGCCGGAGCGCGTCCGGACGCAGGTTCACCGGCTGGAGCTCGAATCGATAGGGCCGCTCGAGGTTCGGATCGAACTCGTCGAGGTCGGGCAGGCCTCGCGGCCACCAACCCTGCGCAAGCCTCAGCGCACCCCCGGAATCGGCGCCGTCGCCAGCGTCTTGAACGCGCTGTTCATCACCAGCTCGTTCACCGTCGCGTCGTCGCTGATGCGGGCCGCCTCGGGCGACAGCGGGCCGGCTAGCGGTTCCGGACCGGACCAGATGGCGAACAGGCAGGCGGCGCCGCCGAGGAAGGCGAGCGCGAGCGCCGAGCCCTTCGACAGCGGGAAGCGCAGCAGGCGCTGCACCTCGAGCCGCGCCCAGAACGCGATCAGTATCAGCACGCCGAGCACGATGCCCAGACCCGCCGCGACGGGGTGTGCACGCAGCGCGCCGAGCGTCGTGCCGATCGGGTTCGGCAGCGCGCGCAGCTCGGCGATGCCGGGACGCAGCCCCGACGCGTCCAGGAACACCGGCGTGACGAGCTCGCTCACCAGCACCAGCGCAAGGCCCGCGAGCAGGAAGCCGACGACGAGCCAGCGAGCGATGGCGCGGGTGCCGCTGAACATCGCGAGCAGCGAGCCGAGCGTGACGGGAACCAGGCAGACCACGCCCACGAGCGCGAGATCGAAGCGCAACCCCTGCACGAAGAGCGGCAGCAGCGCATCCTGCCCTTCGATGGCGGCGAAGCGCCACAGCGCGTGGCCGGCGCGCAGCATCGTGAGCAGGAACAGCACGGTGAGCGCGAACAGCGCGAACCGGCTGAGAAGGTGCGTGGCCGGGAGGGTCGCCGCCATGGACGCGTCCGTGAGATCGACCTCAGACAGTGTAGCAGCGCAGCACCAGCACGCATCCCGCGTCCACGCGCACGCGCGCCTCGCACGGCTCGCTCTCGTCGCCCGGCGCGCCGTCGTCGAACGCGCTGTCGAACGCGCGGTACCAGGGTCCGGGCGCGATGCCCGGCGTCTGCAGCGGGAAGTCCACCGCGTCGTCCGCGCCGTTGATCAGCACCAGCAGCGAATCCGACGGCGCGTCCGGCTGCGGCGGCTCCACCGGCGGTCCCTCGGGCAGCTCGAAGCCGGTGTCGCCCATGAGCTGCAGCCCCACGAAGCGCGCGTCGTCCGCGTGCCAGCGCGCATCCGTCATCGCACGGCCGCGGGCGTCGAACCAGCTCGCGTCCGGCAGCCCGAAGCGCGCGGAGCGGCGCCGACCGTGCGCCCAGTGCCGACGCCGCAGCACCGGCAGCTCCAGCCGGAGCCGGGTGAGCCTGCGCACGCAGGCGGACAATCGCTCGTGCCCGCGCGCGTCGCGCCAGTCGATCCACGCGAGCTCGTTGTCCTGGCAGTAGGCGTTGTTGTTGCCGGCCTGCGAGTGCCCGAGCTCGTCCCCGGACAGCAGCATGGGCACCCCTTGCGAGAGAAAGAGCGTCGCGAGCAGCCCACGCGCGGCGCGTCGGCGCGCGGCGAGTATCGCGGGATCTCGCGTCGGGCCCTCGACGCCGAAGTTCGCCGACAGGTTGTCGCCGTGCCCGTCGGTGTTGCCCTCCCCGTTGGCCTCGTTGTGCCGGCGCTCGTAGGCGCAGGCATCGGCGAGCGTGAAGCCGTCGTGCGCGGTGACGAAGTTGATGCTCGCCTGCGGCGAGCGCGAGCCGTGCGCTCCCGGGGATGCCTTCTCGAAGGTGGCGGCCGAGCCGAGCATGGCCTCGGCCAGCGCCGGCAGCACGGGCTCGCGTCGCAGCCAGAAGCGGCGCGCGACATCGCGGTAGCGATCGTTCCACTCCGCCCAGGGCGCGGGATACTGGCCGAGCTGGTAGCCGCCGGGGCCGATGTCCCAGGGCTCGGCCACCAGCTTGGTGCGCGCCAGCAGCGGATCCTGCGCCAGCGCGTCGAAGAAGCCCGAACCCGCGTCGAAGCCGTGGCGCTCGCGTCCGAGGATGGTGGCCAGATCGAAGCGGAAGCCGTCGATCTGCATCTCCCCGGCCCAGAAGCGCAGGCTGTCCATCACGAGCTGCAGCACGCGCGGGTGCTCGACCGCGAGGGTGTTGCCGCAGCCGGAGTCGCTGATGTAGCGCCGCCGGTCCTCGGGCAGCCGGTAGTACGAGAGGTTGTCGATGCCGCGGAAGCACAGCGTCGGGCCCATCTCGTTGCCCTCGCAGGTGTGGTTGTAGACGACGTCCAGCCACACCTCGAGCCCCGCGCCGTGCAGCCGGCGCACCGTCTCGCGGAATTCGCGCACCGGATCGCCCGACGCGTAGCGCGCCGCCGGTGCGAAGAAGCCGAGCGTGTTGTAACCCCAGTGATTGACCAGACCGCGCTCGACGAGGAAGCGGTCGTCGACGAAGTCGTGCACGGGCAGGAGCTCCAGCGCCGTGACGCCGAGCTCCAGAAGGTGGCGCAGCACCGGGCGCGAGGCGAGCGCCGCGTAGGTGCCGCGCCGGCGCGGATCGACGGCGGTGAGGCGCTGCGTGAGCGACTTGACGTGCGCCTCGTAGATCACGCTGTCGGCGAGCGGCACGCGCGGGCGAGGTTCGGTGCGCCGGCGCGTGAGCCGTTCGCGCACGACCGACTTCGGCACGTAGGGGGCGCTGTCGCGCGCATCGAACGAGAGGTCGGCGTCCGCGTGACCGACGGTGTAGCCGTGCACCGCGTCGTGCCACTGCAGCGCGCCGCGCAGCTCCCGCGCGTACGGATCGACCAGCAGCTTGTGCGCGTTGAAGCGGTGGCCCGCGCCGGGCTCGTACGGGCCGTGCACGCGGTAGCCGTACACCAGCCCCTCGCCCGCGTCCGGCAGGAAGCCGTGCCACACGTCACCGGTGCGCGCGGGCAGCGCGACGCGCGAGCTCTCGCGCTCGCCGTCGGCATCGAACAGACAGAGCTCGACACCGGTGGCGTGCGCCGAGAACAGCGCGAAGTTCACCCCGGTGCCCTGCGCCTGCGCCACGTCGCGCGAGCGCGCCGCGTGCGGACCCGGAGCGACGATCGTGGCGCCGAGCGGTACGGGCAACCCTTCCTCCAGGGTCGGGGCCCGTCCGCCGTGCATCGCGTTCAGCGCGACGTTGCGCCCGGCGCGGACGAGGCGTCGGCCCCGCCCGCGGTCCCGTTCCCGGCCCCACCCACGGACTCGTCCACCGCGAGCGGCTCCAGGTGCCAGATGTCGCGGTTGTAGTCGCGCATGGTGCGATCGGTGGAGAAGCGCCCGCTCATGGCGGTGTTCACGATGCTGCTGCGCGTCCAGCGTTCGGCGTCCATCCAGGCCGCGTCCACCTCGCGCTGCGCGTCGAGGTAGGCCGGCAGGTCCGCCATGGTCATCCACGGATCCTCGGACGACAGCGCCGCCGCCAGCACCTCGCGCACGGTGTCGCGCGCGTCGCCGTCGAAGGTGCCGTCGTCGAAGGCCGACAGGATGGCCGCCACGCGCGGATCCCGGGCGACGACGTCGTGCGGGCGGTAGTCCGAGCGCAGCGCCACGACCTCGTCCACCTCGAGGCCGAAGCGGAAGAAGTGCGCATCCCCGACGGCCTCCAGGATCTCGACGTTGGCGCCGTCGAGCGTGCCGACGGTGAGCGCGCCGTTCATCATGAACTTCATGTTGCCGGTGCCGGAAGCTTCCTTGCCGGCGGTGGAGATCTGCTCCGACAGGTCGGTGCCGGGGCAGATGATCTGCATCACCGACACGTTGTAGTCCGGCAGGAAGACGAAGCGCAGCCGATCGTTCGTGGCAGGGTCCGCGTTGACGACGCGGGCCACCTCGTTGGCCACCTTGATGATGGACTTGGCCATGTGATAGCCGGGCGCCGCCTTGCCGGCGATCACCGTGCAGCGCGGCGCGATGTCCGAGCGCTCGCGCCGCAGGCCCGGATCCATGCGCCCGCCCCCGCCGCCGAGCTCCAGCCATGCGTGCACGACATTCAGGATGCACAGGAGCTGGCGCTTGTACTCGTGGATGCGCTTGACCTGTACGTCGAGCATCATGTCGGGTGTCGGGCGCACGCCGGTGCGCGCCTCCAGCAGCTCCGCGAACGGCATTCGGTTGGCGGCCTTCACCGCGTCCCAGCGCGCGCGGAACGATGCGTCGTCGGCCAGCGGCACGAGCCGCTCGAGCCGCGACATGTCGGTCACCCACTCGGGCCCGACGACGTCGTCGAGCAGCGCCTTCAGCCCGGGGTTGCAGTGCGCCATCCAGCGGCGCTGCGTGACGCCGTTGGTCTTGTTGTTGAAGCGCTCGGGGTAGAGCGCCGCGAAGTCCGAGAAGAGCCCGGTGCGCAGGAGGTTCGAGTGCAGCTCGGCCACGCCGTTGACCGAGAAGCTGCCGACGATGGCCAGGTGCGCCATGCGCACGACCGGGTCGTGGCCGCGCGACACGATGGCCATGGCGTCGAGCCGGGCCGCATCGTTCGGCCAGCGCGCGTCGACCTCGGCGAGAAAGCGCCGGTCGATCTCGCGGATGATTTCCACGGGCCGCGGCAGCAACCCCTCGATGAGCCCGAGCGACCAGCGCTCGAGCGCCTCGGGCAGCAGGGTGTGGTTCGTGTAGGCCATCGTGCGGCGCACGACGTGCCACGCGGCGTCCCACTCCATGTCGTGCTCGTCGACCAGCAGGCGCATGAGCTCGGCCACCGCGAGGCTCGGGTGCGTGTCGTTCAACTGGAACACGTGGTGGTCGGCGAAGCCGTCGAGGGTGCCGTCGCCCTCCTCGAGCCAGATGCGCAGCGCGTCCTGCAGGCTCGCGGAGACCAGGAAGTACTGCTGGCGCAGCCGCAGCACCTTGCCGTTCTCGCTGGCGTCGTTCGGGTACAGCACCATCGTGATGTTCTCGGCCTCGTTCCTCGCGGCCACCGCCTCGGTGTAGCCACCGGCGTTGAAGCGATCGAGGTCGAACGCGTCGGTGGCCTGCGCCTCCCACAGCCGCAGGGTGTTCACGATGCCGTTGCCGGCGCCCGGCACGGGCACGTCGTGGGGCACCGCGATCACGTCGCGCGTGTCCACCCAGCGCCGGTGCAGCCGCATGGCGGCGCCCCCGTTGCCGTTGCCGCCCCGTGGCGTACCTCGGGTCGGCCCCGGCGCGGCCTCGTCGGACACCTCGACGCGGCCGCCGAAACGCACGCGGCACGCGAGGTCGCCGCGCTCGATCTCCCACGGGTGACCGTGGTGCAGCCACGCATCGGGACGCTCCACCTGCCGCCCGTCCTCGATGGCCTGGCGGAACATGCCGTAGCGGTAGCGCAGGCCGTAGCCCGTGACGGGCAGCGCCAGCGCGGCGCAGCTGTCGAGGAAGCAGGCGGCGAGGCGCCCCAGTCCGCCGTTGCCGAGCCCGGCGTCGGGCTCGAGCGCCTCGATCTCGGCGAGCGTGGTGCCGAGCGACTCCAGGGCGCCCGCCAGCGGACCGTCGAGATCCGTGGCGATGACGGCGTTGCCGAGCGCGCGTCCCATCAGGAACTCGAGCGACAGGTAGCAGGTGCGGCGCACGTCCGGGGCGACCGTGGCCCGCCGCGTGCGGCGCCACGGCCCGACGAGTCGCTCGCGCACCGCGAGCACCACGGCGTTGTAGAGCGCGTGACCGTCGCCCTGATCCAGGTCGAGCCCGAGGGTGCGCGCGAAATGGCCCGCCACCGAGCGCGCCATGGCGTCCGCGTCGACGGGGCCGAGGGCTTCGGCCTCGTGCCAGGCGCCCGTGGGAGCGACCCAGGTGGTGGCCGGTCGGCCGGCACCGCGATCGGCGGCGCGTAGATGTGTCTGTGGCATGGGTAGTTTATAGCGGACAACGATCCGGCACGGGTACGCGCGCCGGACCGTTCCGGACCCGGCGGGGCGCCGACGACGCCCCCCGGTTAGATGTCGGCACGATCCGGCGGGCGGCGAACGGCGTCCGGCGAATTTGCGCGCCGGCTCACGGCGAGGCCCGCCGCGCCGCACGATGGAGCCGTTCGCCGGACGAGCGAAGGGACGCTGCGCGACGGTTTCGCGGCGCCGCACCGCGGCCGCGAACGACACGATTGTTGCGCTTCGTTCACCGCAGACTTTCCCCCGGAGGTTCGGCCGGGTAGGCTGAATGCCGTCAAGTAGCCTCGCAGGAACCCCATGAGCCCAGCCGACCAGCGCCACGTTTCCCGTTTGACCCAGCAGACGCTCGCGCTGATCCTCGCCGGCGGCCAGGGCAGCCGGCTCTACGAGCTCACGAACTGGCGCGCCAAGCCCGCGGTGCCGTTCGGCGGCAAGTTCCGCATCATCGACTTCCCGCTGTCGAACTGCATCAACTCCGGGATCCGCCGCGTCGGGGTCGCCACGCAATACAAGTCGCACTCGCTCGTGCGCCACCTCGTGCGGGGCTGGTCGGGCTTCAAGAGCGAGTTCAACGAGTTCGTCGAGATCCTGCCCGCCTCGATGCGCATGGACGACGGCAGCTGGTACAAGGGCACCGCCGACGCGGTGTACCAGAACCTCGACATCATCCGCACGCACTCCCCGGAGCACGTGCTGATCCTGGGCGGGGACCACATCTACAAGATGGACTACGGCCCGCTCATGGCCGCGCACGTGGCGCGCGGGGCGGACCTGACGGTCTGCTGCGTGGAGGTCTCGGTGCGCGAGGCCGCCAACGCGTTCGGCGTCATGAAGGTGGACGAGGAGGGCCGCGTGCTGGAGTTCCAGGAGAAACCCGCCGAGCCCGCGGAGATCCCCGGCAAGCCCGGCCGCGTGCTCGCCTCCATGGGCAACTACGCGTTCGACACGGGTTTTCTCTACGAGCAGCTCATCCGCGACGCGGACGACGAATCCAGCGGCCACGACTTCGGCACCGACCTGCTGCCCCACATCGTCGCCCACTACCGCACCTACGCCTACCGCCTCGGCGACGACCAGCCCGGCAGGCAGCCCTACTGGCGCGACGTCGGCACGGTGGACGCGTTCTGGGACGCGAACATGGAGCTCGTCGGCTTCGAGCCCGAGCTGGACCTGTACGACACGAGCTGGCCGGTCTACACCTACCAGGAGCAGCTGCCGTCGGCGAAGTTCGTGCACGACGAGGGCGAGCGGCGCGGCACCGCGCTGAACTGCCTGATCTCCGGCGGCTGCATCGTCTCGGGCGGCACGGTGCGCTCGTCCCTGCTGTTCTCGAACGTGCACGTGCGCTCGTACAGCGAGATCGTGGACTCGGTGATCATGCCGGGCGTCGTCGTCAACCGCCACGTCAAGATCAGGAAGGCCGTGATCGACTCCGGCACCATCCTGCCCGAGGGCACCGAGGTGGGCCTCGATAGCGAGGCCGATCGCGCGCGCGGCTTCCGCGTCACCGAGGAGGGCGTGACCCTGGTGACGCCCGATCACTTCGACCAGACCCTGCACCGCGTGCGTTGAGCCCGCGCGTCTGCCTGATCGCGGCCGAGAACGACGCACTGCCGGGCGCCAAGGTCGGCGGCATCGGCGACGTGCTGCGGGATCTGCCGCGCGCGCTCGCGGGGGCGGGCTGCGCCGTCACGGTGCTGATCCCTTCCTACGGCACGTTGCACGCGCTGCCCGGCAGCGCGCGCCGGGCGGTGTTCGGCACCCGCTTTCGCGGCGCGCCGGTACGCATCGAGGCCTGGTCGCCCGACGGACGCTCCGAAGGTTCGCCGGCCGCGCCCGGCGAGGTCGACGTGCTGGTGCTGCATCACCCCGAGCTCGCGGCCTGCGGCGCGGGCTCGGTCTACTGCGAAGACCCGCCGGGTCGCCCGTTCGCCACCGACGCCACGAAGTTCGCGCTGTTCTGCGCCGCCTCGCTCGATGCGGTGGGCACCGGGCTTGCCGGCGACATCGACGTGCTGCACCTGCACGACTGGCACGCCGGAGTGGCCGCCGTGCTGCGCGAGTACGACCCCGCCCATGCGGCCCTGCGCGCCGTGCGGCTGGTGTACAGCATCCACAACCTGGCGCTGCAGGGCGTCCGGCCGTTCACGGGCGATCCGTCGTCGCTGGCGGCCTGGTTCCCGGATCTCGACTACCCGCCGGCGCGGCTGGCCGACCCGCGCTGGACCGATTGCCTGAACCCCGCGGCCGCGGGCATCCGGCTCGCCGATCGCGTGCACACCGTGTCGCCGACCTACGCCACCGAGATCGTGCGGCCGAACGTGCCGGAGCGCGGCTTCCACGGCGGCGAAGGGCTGCAGGCGGATCTCGCGGACGCCGCCGCCGAGGATCGGCTCGTCGGCATCCTGAACGGCATCGACTATCCGGACGGCAACCCGGACGGCAACCCGGACGGCGTTCCGGACGGCGTCCCGGACGGCGTCCCGGGCGGCGCGACGGGCGTCGGAACGGAGGACCGGGCGGCGCGCGCGCGCGACTGGCCCGCCCTCGCGCGCGCGCTCGCGGCAGAAGTGCTCTCGAGCGCGGCCGCGGCGGGCGCGCGGGCGCCGCTGAAGGCCGTCGACTACGTGGCGCACGGCCGCCTGCTCGCATCGGCCGACGGTCCGCGGCCGCCGCTGCTGCTGAGCTCGGTGGGACGACTGGTGGACCAGAAGGTCGCCATCCTGCTCGCACCGCTCGAGGACGGCCGCCCCGCCCTCGCCCACCTGCTCGAGCGCCGGGCGGACGATGCGCTGCTCGTGCTCGTCGGCTCGGGGGACCGCGCGCTCGAGGACGTCTGCGCGCGGCTCGCCGCCGAGCACGACAACTTCGTGTTCGTGGCGCGCTACGCCGCGCGGCTCGCGAACCGGCTGTACGAGGCGGCGGACCTGTTCCTGATGCCGAGCTCGTTCGAGCCGTGCGGCATCAGCCAGATGCTGGCCATGCGCTCCGGCCAGCCGTGCCTCGTGCACGCCGTCGGCGGGCTCGCCGACACCGTTCGCGACGGCCTCGACGGGTTCGTGTTCGCGGGCGATTCGCTCGACGCGCAGGCCCGCGCCCTGCTCGCGCGGCTGGACGACGCGGTGCGCGTGCACGCCCGCGAGCCCGCCGAATGGGCGCGGCTGTGCGAGCGCGCGGCGGCGGCCCGCTTCGACTGGAGCGTATCGGCGCGACGCTACGTGGACGAGCTCTACACGTGCGCGGTCTGACAACCGCGGCGCTCCCGGCGCGCGCCCGGCGCGGGCGCCGCGCATACTTCGTCCCCTGATACCCGCACCGCCGCGCTCAGTCGCGGCCCGCCAGAGGCATCCGAATGGCAGAAGTCCCCGACACGCACGCTCCCGACACCGACACCCGCTCGCGCGGGCCGGACGGCGCCGACGGCGCGGGCCTCGATCACGAGCAGGTGGACGCGCTGGCGGACGGCCGCCACGGCAGCCCGTTCGCCGTGCTCGGCCGCTTCGCGGACGGCGACGCGGCGGTGGTGCGCACCTTCCAGCCGCAGGCGGAAACCGTGACGCTCGTCGCCGACGACGGCCGCCGCGTGCCGCTCGAGCGCTTCGGCAACCGGGGCCTGTTCGTCGCGCGCGTGGACCCCGCGCCGGGCGACTACCGGCTGGAGCTCGCGGAACCCGCGGGCCCGCGCGAGATCGTCGACGCCTACATGCTGCCGAGCGCGCTCGGCGAGATCGATCGCCACCTCTTCAACGAGGGCACCCACCAGCAGCTCTACCGCATCCTGGGCAGCCACGCCATCGAGCACGGCGGGCACGCGGGCACGCACTTCGGCGTGTGGGCGCCGAACGCGCGCCGCGTGAGCGTGGTCGGCGAGTTCAACGGCTGGGACGGGCGTCGGCACGTCATGCGCAGCCACCCCGGCAGCGGGCTGTGGGACATCTTCGTGCCCGGCATCGGCGAGGGCACGCTCTACAAGTACGAGATCGTGGGCGCCGACGGGCAGTTGCTGCCGCTGAAGAACGACCCCTACGCCAGCTACTTCGAGTCCGCTCCGGGCAATGCCTCGATCGTGTTCCGCAGCCGCTTCGGCTGGAACGACGCCGACTGGCTGGAATCGAGCCGCGGCGTGGACATGCGCGACAAGCCGATGAGCATCTACGAGATGCACCCGGGTTCGTGGCAGCGCACCGAGGACGGTCGCGTGCCCGCCTGGCCCGAGCTCGCCGATCGGCTGATCCCGTATCTGGTCGACAACGGCTACACGCACGTGGAGCTCTTGCCCATCACCGAGCATCCGTTCGACGGCTCGTGGGGGTACCAGCCCATCGGTCTCTACGCACCCACGTCGCGCTTCGGCAGCCCCGACGATTTCCGCCAGTTCGTGGACCGCTGCCACCAGGCGGGCCTGGGCGTGATCATGGACTGGGTGCCCGCGCACTTCCCGAGCGACGAGCACGGGCTCGCGCAGTTCGACGGCACGCACCTGTACGAGCACGCGGACCCGCGCCAGGGCTTCCACCAGGACTGGAACACGCTGATCTTCAACTACGGCCGGCGCGAGGTCGCGAACTACCTGCTGTCGAACGCGGTGTACTGGATCCGCGAGTTCCACCTCGACGGGCTGCGCGTGGACGCCGTCGCCTCGATGCTCTACCTGGACTACTCCAGGAAGGACGGCGAGTGGATCCCGAACCGCCACGGCGGGCGCGAGAACCTCGAGGCCATCGATTTCCTCAAGCGCATGAACGAGCTGGTGCACCTCGAGGGCGGCATCACCCTGGCCGAGGAGAGCACCTCCTTCCCGCGCGTCAGCCACCCCACCTGGGCCGATGGCCTGGGCTTCACGTTCAAGTGGAACATGGGCTGGATGCACGACATGCTGGAGTACATGTCCAAGGACACGGCCTGGAGGAAATACCACCAGGACAACCTCACCTTCGGCATGCTGTACGCGTTCAGCGAGAACTTCGTGCTGCCGTTCAGCCACGACGAGGTGGTGCACGGCAAGGGCTCCATGATCGCGAAGATGCCCGGCGACGACTGGCAGAAGTTCGCGAACCTGCGGGCGCTGTACGGGATGATGTACGCGTGGCCCGGCAAGAAGCTGAACTTCATGGGCAACGAGTTCGCGCAGTGGCACGAGTGGCAGCACGCGGGCTCGTTGCACTGGCACCTGCTCGACGAGCCGCGCCACCGCGGCATGCTCGACTGCACGCGCGCGCTGAACGAGCTGTACCGGGAGCACCCGGCGCTGCACCAGACCGACTGCGAGGGCGCGGGCTTCGAATGGATCGACGCCACCGACGCCGAGCAGAGCGTGATCTCGTGGTACCGCTACTCGGCCGACCGTTCGCGAAAGCTCGTGACCGTCATGAACTTCACCCCCGCGGTCCGCCACGACTACCGCATCGGCGTCGACGATGGCGGCCGCTGGGTCGAGCGGTTGAACACCGACGACGAGCGCTTCGGCGGCAGCGGCCAGTCGAACGGGGCCGAGCTGCACGCCCACGACGAGCCCACGCACGGGCGCCCCCACTCGCTCGCGCTCGTGCTGCCTCCGCTGTCCGCGCTCGTGCTGGAGCACGTCGCGGACGGCTGAGGCTCGCCGGCGGGCCCGGTCACGCCGGCCGGGCGCGCTACACTCGTCGGGGTCAATGTGCCACGGGCGGCTTCGCCCTTCGATCCAGATGAAGACACTTGCCGTCCTGCTCGTTCTCTGTCTCGCGCTCGGCGCGGGGTACTGGACGGTGCAACGGCCCGGGGAGGGCCCGGTCGCCTTGGGCTCCGAAGCGCTGGTCGCCGTGCAGCGGCTGGCCGACGAGGCCGCCCGGCGCGCCGGGCCGGCGGGCGAACGGGCGCTCGCGGCGCTGTCCACCCAACGGCGGGCGCCCGATCCGGAGCCGGTACTCGATCCGGACATGGCTCCGGACATGGCGCCGGACATGGCGCCGGACATGGCGCCGGACATGGCGATCGCCGATTCGGGCAACGACCCGAGCGTGGACCTCGACGCCGATGCCGGCGGGCCCGCGGGTCCGGCCGCGGCGCGGCCGGCCGATCCGGACGCGGCGAGGACGGCGACGGAGGTGCCGACGGAGTTATCCACAGAGGCCCTCGTCTCGCGCGTCGCCGCGCTCGAGAACGAGCTCACGCGCACCATGACGGCCTCGGAATCCACGGTGGTGCGGAGCCGCCTGGACGACGCCGAACGGCGTCTGGAAGAGACCGAGGGCCGGCTCGCCGAAACGCTCGCCTCCCTCGGGACGGCGGGCGGCGCCGACGCCGGGCCCGCGGGCGCGGTCGATGCCGGATCGGTCGGCGCCGGATCGGTAGGCGAGTCGGGGGCGTCGCCCGAGTTGATCGCGCGGCTCGAGGCGCTCGACGGACGCACCGAGCTCATGACGCGTCGGCTGGACGAGCGCGCGGCCGATACCGACGACTCCTTCGCGGCGCTGGGATCGAGGCTCGACGCCCTCGGCAGGCAGGTGGAGGGCGGCGACGAGGCCGTGGCGAACGCAAGCTCCGCGCTGCAGGCCCGCATCGATGCGCTCGTCGACCGCGTCGGCACGCTGGATGACCGGATCGACGGCGTCTACGCCGAGCTCGCGTTCGCCGCACCGGTTGCGGCATCGGACCCGGCGTCGGACCCGGCGTCGGATCGGGGCGCCGTCGCGGGCGCGCCCGCGGCCGATGCCCGCGCGCTCGAGGCCGTGGACGCGACCTCGCTGCGCATCGCCGGGCTGGACACGGGCGCGAACCGCCGTCCCGTGCCGCGGCCCGCCGCCGCGAACCCGATGGCCGAGGCGCTCGGCGCGCGGGAGTCTGCGGGCGACGGGTCGGGCGGTGAGGTGCGCGAGCTCCGTCCGAGCGGGGTCGGCGCCGTCGACCGTCGGCTGGTGGCGCTCGAGCGCAAGCTGCGCGAGCGCGCCGACGGAGGTCCCGGTCTCGATGCCGTCGCCGAACGCCTGGACGGCGTCGTGCAACGCCTCGAGGAGCTGGCCGAGCGCGATGCGCGCCGCGACGATGCCCTTGCCGCGCTCGAGGCGTCCGTGGCCGAGCTCGCGACGCGCAGCGACGCGCTTTCCATCGACGCCGGGCAGGGGCGCGTGCGCGAGGAGCTCGCGGACCTCGAGGCCGAGGTCGACGAGGATGCCGAAGCGAGCGGCGATGCCGCCGGACTCGCCAGCGCGCTCGGCGAGATGCGCCGGCGGGTGTCCGAGCTCGAGTCGCGCGTGCGGCAACTGCCCGCCGCCTCCCCGGCCGCGGACGACGCGCAGCAGACCCAGAGCGCGCTCGAGGCGCAGATCCTCGCGCTCGGACGACGCATCGAGACCCTGCCGAGCGCGTCGGACGTCGGGCTCGCCGACGATCTCGACGAGGTGCGCGGGCAGGTCGAGCAGCTCTCCTCGCAGGGCTTCGTCACCCAGGACGAGCTGCGCGCGCAGGTGGCCGGCAAGCACGTCGAGTACAAGATCTACTTCGACGTGAACAGCACCGAGATCACCGACCCCGCCGCGAAGGTGCTGGACTCGTTCATCGCGCAGGAATCGAACCGCACCAGCGGCGTGTCCATCTTCGGCTTCACCGACACGAAGGGCTCGGCCACCTACAACCAGCAGCTCGCGCAGCGCCGCGCCGCGAACGTGCGCAGCTACCTGATCAGGAACGGCTTCGACTACACCAAGATCGACAACGTCGCGGGTCTGGGCGAGGACGCCGCCCAGGCCATCACCGACGACGACCAGGACGACGCCGGCCAGCGCGTGGTCGTGCTGTTCGCGGCGCAGATCTGACGCGCGAGGCCGTCGCTCAGTCGGTATCGGCCGCGACGCGGTAGGCGAGCCCCCGCTCGCCGCCCGTGCCGGGCTCCACGCCCAGCCACAGCTCTCCGCTGCCGTCCATCACGAGCGTGTCCCGGCGCACCAGCACCGGGTGCGCGCCGCCGCGGCGCAGCCAGGTGCCGTTGGTGCTGGTGTCGGTGAGCAGGAACTGCCCGCGATTGAGCTCCAGCACGGCGTGCCGCCGGCTCGCGTGCTCGCTGTCCACCGGCACGTCGCAGTCGCCGGCGCGCCCGACGACGAGGCGCGCGCCCGGCTCGTCGAGGGTCCAGCGCTCGCGGCCCAGGCTGAGCTCGAGCCGTGCGTCGACCGGTGGGGCGGCCGTCAGGTCCTGCCAGCCGAGGGCGATGGCGGTCTGCGGTCCGTCCTCGGGCATCCAGTCGATGCGCCAGATCTCGACGGGCTCGGTCACGCCGCGCACCGCGATGCGGTCCATCGGCGTGGCGAGGGCCCGGTGCGCGGGATCGAGCGCGGCGACGCACTGGCCGGTGGCCGTGATCTCGTCGGTGCGCGCGAACGAGGCGATGCGCGCGGCGAGGTTCACGGCGTGACCGTAGACGTCGCCGCCGTCGGGAATGACCGAGCCGAGGTGGAAGCCGACGCGGATGGACACCTCTCGACCGACGTGGTCGCGCTGCATGTCGCAGGCCGCCTCGAAGGCATCGTCGGCGCGCTCGAAGCTTGCGAGCGCGGCGTCCCCGACGGTGCGCAGCAGCGTGCCCCCGGCACGCTGGATGCAGCCGCGCATGGCGGCCAGGCTCTCGGCCACCTGCGCGTGCGCGCGCGCATCGCCGACCCGTTCGTACAGAGCGGTGCTGTCGCCGATGTCGGCGAACAGGATCACCAGCGTGCGGGCGGCGGGGGACATGCGATCGTCGTGGCTCGTGGTGCATGGATGGTACCCGAGCGCGCTGCCCCGAACCGGCCGACTGCTATCCTGCGCCGACACGCATCGCCCCCGGGGCGCGCCCGATTCCCATGGCAACGAATACCCCGGCGCTCGTCGCCGTCGACTACCGCGCGCCCGATGCCGCCGAGCGTTTCGTGGCGTCCCTGCGCGATACCGGCTTCGGCGTGCTGTCGAACCATCCGCTGGAGGCCGCGCGCATCCGCGGCATCTACGCGCGCTGGAAGGACTTCTTCGAATCCGGCCCGAAGCACGACTACCTCTTCGACCCCGAGCGCCACGACGGCTTCTTCCCGCGCGCGCAGGCCGAGACCGCCAAGGGCGGCACCGTGCGCGACATCAAGGAGTACTTCCACTTCTACCCCTGGGGCCGCTGCCCGCCCGCGCTGAAGGCGGAGCTCGACGAGTACCACGCCGACGCCGTCGCGCTCGCCTCGACCCTGCTCGGCTGGGTCGAGCGGCACACCCCGCCCGAGGTCGCCGCACGCTTCGACGAGCCGCTGTCGGACATGATCGCCGACAGCGCGGGCTCCCTGCTGCGCGTGCTGCACTACCCGCCGCTGGACGACGGCGTGGAGCCCGGGGCCATCCGCGCGGCGGCGCACGAGGACATCAACCTCCTGACCGTGCTGCCCGCGGCCAACGAGCCCGGCCTGCAGGCGAAGGCCAGGAGCGGCGAATGGGTGGACGTGCCGTCGGACGACGGCAACCTCATCATCAACGTCGGCGACATGCTGCAGGAGGCGTCGGGCGGTCATTACCCGTCCACCACGCACCGCGTCGTGAACCCCGAGGGCGTGGACACCACGCGCGGTCGCATCAGCCTGCCGCTGTTCCTGCACCCTCGCCCCGAGGTGAGGCTCTCGCCGCGCTACACCGCCGGCAGCTATCTCGACGAGCGCCTGCGCGAGTTGCGGGGCCGGGCATGAGCGCGTCGGACACCACGCGCGTCGCGCTCGTCACGGGCGCGGGCTCCGGCATCGGACGCGCCGCGGCGCTCGCGCTCGGCGCCGCCGGCTTCACCGTCGTGCTGACGGGCCGCACGGCCAGCTCGCTCGAGGCCACGCGCGATGCGCTCGCCGACGCGCACGGTGGCGCCGAGGCGCACGTCGTCCCGGCCGACGTCACGAACGAGGACGACGTGGCCGCGCTATTCGACGCCGTGCGCGCCGGGCCCGGCCGGCTGGACGTGGTGTTCAACAACGCGGGGACCAACATCGGCCCCGCCACCATCGACGAGATCTCGCTCGCCGACTGGAACACGGTCGTCGGCGTGAATCTCACCGGCGCCTTTCTCGTCGCGCGCGCGGCGTTCGCGCAGATGCGCGCGCAGGTGCCGCAAGGCGGTCGCATCATCAACAACGGCAGCATCTCGGCCTACCTGCCGCGCCCGGGCTCCGCGCCCTACACCGCGTCCAAGCACGCGATCTCCGGGCTCACCAAGACGATCGCGCTCGATGGACGAGCGTTCGACATCGCGTGCGGGCAGATCGACATCGGCAACGCGGCGTCGGACATGACGCAGAAGATGAACTCCGGCGTGCCGCAGGCCGACGGCAGCATCAGGCCCGAGCCCACCATGGACGTGCGCCTGGTGGCCGACGCGGTCGTGAACATGGCGAGCCTGCCGCTCGAGGCCAATGTGCAGAACATCACGATCATGGCCACCAAGATGCCCTTCGTCGGTCGCGGCTGAGGCGCCGCAGCGTGTCGCCGCCGTCCGATCCGGACGATCCGTTCGCGGGTCCGCCGCTCGACGATCCGGACGATGCGTACGCGAACGCCGCGCACATCGCCGACGCCGACGACTACCTCGCGCGCTGGCCCGTCGAGGCGGCCGCGTTCCGGGCCACGAGAGCCGAGATGCGCACGATCCCGTACGGCGCGCACGAGCGCGAGCGGCTGGAGGTGTACGCGCCGGCGGGCGAGCCGCGCGGCGTCGCCGTGATCGTGCACGGCGGCTACTGGATGCGCTTCGAGCCCGCGATCTTCTCGCACCTCGCCGCGGGCGCCCTCGCCCGCGGCTGGCACGTCGCGTTGCCGGGCTACCGGCTGTGCCCCGACACCACGCTCGCGGACATCGAGCGCGGCCTGTGCCGCGCGATGGTGCTGGCCGCGACCCTGGCGCCCGGTCCGCTGCGGCTCGCGGGGCACTCGGCCGGCGGGCAGCTCGTCATGCGCTCGGTGTGCACCGATTCGGCGCTGGAGGCGAACGTGGCGGCGCGCATCGATCGCGTGCTGTCCATCAGCGGCGTGCACGATCTCGTGCCGCTGCGGGCCACCGCCATGCGTGAACCGCTGGGGCTCACGCCGAGCGTCGCGCGCGCGGCGAGTCCGGCGCGCGGCTCACCGCGCCCGGGCGTGCACGCCCTCGCCTGGGTGGGCGGCGCCGAGCGGCCGGAGTTCGTGCGTCAGGCCGGGCTGCTGGCCTCGGCCTGGGGCGACGCCGCGACGCTGCACGTCGAGCCCGCGCGTCACCACTTCGACGTCATCGACGACCTGCGCCGCGCCGACTCTACGATGCTGCAGGCATGGCTCGGCGCACCAGCTCCAGCCAGTAGCGGCAGCCGCTCGCGAGCGCCTCGTCGTTGAAGTCGTACTTCGGGTGGTGCAACGCCGCCGAGTCGCCGTTGCCGACGAAGATGAACGCGCCGGGGCGCGCCTGCAGCATGTAGGAGAAGTCCTCGGCGCCCATGACGGGGGGCTTGTCGGCATCGACGGCCTCGGGCCCGGCGACCGCGCTCGCCACCTCGACCGCGAACGCCGTCTCCGCCGCGTGGTTCACCGTCGGCGGGTAGCCGAACTCGTAGCGCACGCTCGCGCTCGCCTCGTGGGCCGCGGCGACGCCGGCACAGATGGCCTCGATGCGCCGCTTCGCCAGGTGCCGCAATGCCTCGTCGAACGCACGCACGGTGCCGCGCATGGACACGCGTTGCGGGATGACGTTGTAGGCGTCGCCGTCGACGTTGATCGTGGTGACCGTGACCACCAGCGGCTCGGTGGGCTTCAGGTTCCGCGACACGATCGTCTGCAACGCCGTGACGATCTCGGCCGACACGACGACGGGGTCCACGCAGGTGTGCGGCATGGCCGCGTGCCCGCCGCGCCCCTCGATCACGATGTCGAACTGGTCCGCGCAGGCCATCAGCGGGCCCGGCCGGATGGCGAAGTGCCCGACCGGCATGCCCGGCATGTTGTGCATGCCGAACACCCGGTCGATGCCGAAGCGCTCCATCATGCCGTCCTCGACCATCTCGCGGCCACCGCCGCCGCCCTCTTCGGCCGGCTGGAAGATCACGGCCACCGTGCCGTCGAAGTCGCGCGCCTCGCACAGCGCGCGCGCCGCGCCGAGCAGCATCGAGGTGTGGCCGTCGTGACCGCAGGCGTGCATCTTCCCCGGGACCGTCGAGCTCCACTCGGCGCCCGAGTCCTCGACGATGGGCAGCGCGTCCATGTCGGCGCGCAGACCGGTCACCAGGCCCGACGCCGTGGAGCGACCGCGGATCAGCCCCACGACGCCGGTGCGTCCGACGCCCTCGACGACCTCGTCGACGCCGAACTCGCGAAGCTTGCCGGCGACGAACGCGGCCGTCCCGTGCACGTCGAAGTCGAGCTCCGGGTGCGCGTGCAGGTGACGCCGCCACGCGGCGATCTCGGGCAGGCGGTTGTCGAGGGCGTCGGCGTCGCGCATGGCGGGCGATAATTCCGGGGGCGAGCCCCGGACGGTCCGGGGCGGTACTGGAGCCTGCGGACCTGTGGATCGATCCGAGTTCGAACGATGGTCACACGCGGCCTCGGCGTGGTCAACGCGCTACCTGGAAGGCGTGGCGGATCGCCCGGTGCGTGCGCAGGTGGCGCCCGGCGACGTGCTGGCGCAGCTCGCCGAGACCGCGCCCGAGACGGCGGAGCCGATGGAGCGCATCTTCGCGGACTTCGAGCGCATCGTGCCGGACGCCATGACGCACTGGCAGCACCCGCGCTTCTTCGCCTACTTCCCGTCGAACGCCGCCCCGGCCGCCATCGTGGCCGAGCAGCTGGCGGCGGCCATGGCCGCCCAGTGCATGCTGTGGCAGACCTCCCCGGCGGCGACGGAGCTCGAGACGCGCACCGTGGACTGGCTGCGCCGCGCGGTGGGTCTGCCCGAGGACTTTCTCGGCACGTTCCAGGACACCGCCTCCTCGGCCACGCTCGCGGCCATCCTGGTCATGCGCGAGCGCGCCAACGGCGGGCGCGGCAACGTCGAGGGCCTGACGGGCCTGCCGCGGGCGCGCGTGTACGCGTCCACGCGCACGCACAGCTCCATCGACAAGGCGATGTGGATCGCCGGGCTCGGGCAGGCGAACCTCGTGAAGATCCCGACCGGGAACGGGCCGCTGTTCCCGATGTCGCTCGATCGGTTGCGCGCCGCCATCGCGGCGGATCGCGCGGCGGGACACGCGCCCGCAGGCATCGTCGCGTGCGTGGGCGGCACCTCCATCGGCGCCACCGACGATCTGCGCGCGGTGTGCGAGCTCGCGCGCGCGGAAGGGCTGTACGTGCACGTGGACGCCGCCTGGGCGGGCTCCGCGATGATCTGCGAGGAGTACCGCGACCTCTGGGACGGCATCGAGCTCGCCGACAGCATCGTGCTGAACCCGCACAAGTGGCTGGGGACGGGCATGGAGTGTTCCGCCCACTTCGTGCGCGATGCCGAACGGCTCGTCGGCACGCTCGCCATCCGGCCGGAGTACCTGCAGACGCACGGGCAGGACGGGCTCGTGAACTACAGCGAGTGGTCGCTCACCCTCGGCCGGCGCTTTCGCGCTCTGAAGGTGTGGTTCCTGATGCGCGCCTACGGTCTCGAAGGTCTGCGCACCATGATCCGGAACCACGTCGACTGGGCGGTGCGGCTGCACGACCGGCTGGCGGACGAGCCCGACATCGAGATCGTCACGGCGCCCGTGCTGTCGCTGTTCTCGTTCCGGCACGCGCCGGCAGGTGCCGACGACATCGATGCGCACAACCTCGCGCTGGTCACCGCCATCAACGACGACGGTCGCATCTACCTGACGCAGACCGAGCACGACGGGCGCGTCGCCATCCGCTTCCAGGCCGGGCAGTTCGACATGCGGGCCGAGGACGCGGACGTGGCGTTCGAGACCATCCTGGAGGTCGCGCGAGGGCTCTCGATCTGATCGGGCGCAAGTCATCGACGCGCCGCGCCGAGCGCGAACGGCGCGAGCCGCGCGGCGGCGGCCACGCCGTCGACCACCGGCACGCCGAAGCGCGCCTCGAGCCTGCGCGCGAGATCCGCCATGCCGGCGCACCCGAGCACGATGGCATCCGCTCCGTCCTCGCGGAGCGCGCGGGCGGTCTCCTCGGCCACGCGTTCCGCGGCGTCGCCATCGGGGTCTTCCAGCGCCAGCACCGGCACGCCGCTCGCGCGCACGCGCGCGCACCCGCCGGCGAGTCCGGAGCGTGCGAGGTTCGCCTCGATGACGGGCACGGACACGGCCAGCGTCGTCACGATGGAGAAGCGGTGCCCGAGCGTCAGGCACGCCAGGCAGGCCGCCTGACACAGGCCTAGCACGGGTATCGGCGCGGTCGCGCTCGCCGCCTCGGCCGCCTTTACTGCCGCCTCCCTGGCCTCCATGATGCCGGTGTCGTCGAAGCACGCGATGGCGAGCGCGTCCACGCCCTCGTCCACGGCGCGGCGCACCTCGTCGAGCAGGCCCGGCAGGGCGGCGACTCCGTCGGCCTCGCCCTGGATGGCCGCCGGCCCGCGCGCCGAGGTCACGGCGTCGACGATCACGCCGGGCGGCGCCGCGTCGCGGGCCGCGACGCGCACCTTGTCGGTCATGGAGGCGGTGGTGTTCGGATTGACGAAGCGCAGCCTCATGCCCGGCGGCGCCGTCCCGACCACCAGAGCCCGAGCGCCACCAGCGCGATGAGCGTGAACGAGAAGGCCGTGGTGAGCGTGCCGAGCGCGTACAGCACCGGCGTCGTCACGTTCGTCGTCATGCCGTAGATCTCGAGCGGGAGCGTGTTGTAGCTGCCGGAGGTGAGCAGCGTGCGTGCGAATTCGTCGTAGGACAGCGTGAACCCGAAGAGCGCCACGCCGAGCAGGCTCGGCGCGATGATGGGCAGCACGACGTGCACGAGCGTCTGCCAGGGGCTCGCGCCCAGGTCCCGCGCGGCCTCCTCGTAGGCGGGATCGAAGCGGTTGAACACCGCGAACATGATCAGCAGCCCGAACGGCAGCGTCCAGGTCAGCTGCGCGCCGAGCCCCGAGGTGGACCAGTGCACGTCGTTGCCCGTGACGTCGAACAGGATGCCGACGCCGAGCGAGACGAGGATCGACGGCACGATCAGGCTCGCGATGGCGAGATAGAACACGAGCCCCGAGCCCGCGAAGCGGCGCCGGAAGGCGAGCCCGGTGACGAGCGACACCACGACGGTCAGCACCATCACCAGAAGCCCGAGCGCGAGCGAGCGCCGGAACGCGCCCCAGATGTCGCCCACGGCCTGCTCCTGGTAGAGGTCCCGGAACCAGTGCAGCGACGTGCCGTTCAGCGGAAAGGTCAGCCCGCCCGTCGGTCCCTGGAACGACAGGATCGCGATGGTGGCCGTCGGGCCGTACAGGAACGCGACGAACAGGACGAAGAACGCGGCCAGGGGCCAGAAGGTCCACGGGCGATCCCTCAAGGCGCTCATCGGCTACAGCTCCTTCCTGATGTCGACGAAGCGCAGCATGAGCCCGACCATGAGCAGCACGGTGACGAGCAGCACCACCGCGTTGGCGGACGCCGCCGGGTACTGCAGCAACCCGATCTCGTTGGCGATGGTGCGCCCCACCGAGGCGCTCTGCCCGCCCGACATGAAGCGCACCGTGATGAAGTCCCCCATCACGAGCGTCACGACGAAGATGCTGCCGATCATGATGCCGGGCTTGCACAGCGGCACCACCACGTGCAGCAGGATCTGGAACCCGGACGCGCCGGCGTCTCGCGCGGCCTCGATGAGGGACTTGTCGATGCGCATCATCGTGTTGAAGATCGGCACGATCATGAACAGCGTGTACAGGTGCACGAAGGCGAGCACCACGGCGAAGTCCGAGAACAGCAACCATTCGAGCGGCGCGTCGATCAGCCCCGCGTCCAGCAGCACCGAGTTCGCGATGCCGTTCCTGCCCAGAAACGGTATCCACGAGATCATGCGGATGATGTTGGATGTCCAGAACGGGATGGTGCACAGCAGGAAGAGCCCGATCTGCCAGCCCGTGCCGCGCACGTGGAAGGCGAGGAACCAGGCCACCGTGAAGCCGATGCCGAGCGTGAACGCCCACGTCACGGCCGTGTAGAACAGCGTCTTCGCGTACACCGAGAGCGTGACCGACGAGCCGAACAGCCACGCGTAGTTCTCGGTCACGAAGGCCGGCGCGTAGCCGAACTCGCTGGCCTGCCAGAAGCTCACCGCGACGATCAGCGCGATGGGCAGCAGCAGGAACACCGCGAGGATCGCCACGAAGGGCGCGGCCAGGAGCCAGCCGACGAGCGCATCGCCCATCCGACCGCCTCCGGACCGCGCGCGCGGTGCGGCGCCCGCGGAAGCGAGGGACGCGCGTGGCGCCGCGACGCTCACCGCCGGCTCCGTACCGCCCCGATCACGCGGCGATGAACTCGTTCCACTTCCTGACCATGTACAGGTTCTCGTCCATCACGGCGTTCCAGCAGGCGACGCTGCCCATGCGCTCCATGAACGCGCCGCCGTCGCGCACCTCGCCCTCGCCCGCGATCTTCTGCCCCGTCGGGCTCACGATGTCGCCGGTGGCGGGCTGGCCCTCGAACCAGTAGCCCCACTCGTTGTCGCTCATGAACTCCTTCGAGGTCTCGGGCACCGCCGAGTAGTAGCCCTGGCGCATCAGATAGCCGCCCACCCAGCCGGACAGGTACCAGTCGATGTACTCGTAGGCGGCATCGAGCTCGAGCCCGGAGAGGTTTTTCGACAGACCGATGCCCCCGCCCCACGCGCGATAGCCCTCGGCCAGAGGCTGGTACACGCACGGCACGCCCTTCGCCTTCACGGCGGTGATCGCGGGCGACCACATCGACTGGATGACCACCTCGCCGGAGGCCATGAGGTTGACGCTTTCGTCGAAGCTCTTCCAGAACGCGCGGAACTGGCCGTCCCGCTTGGCCTCGATCAGCATGGCGATGGTCTTGTCGATCTCCTCCTTCGACATGTTGCCCTTGTCGCCGTACTCGACCTCGCCGCGCGCCTCGGCGACCATCGCCGCGTCCATGATGCCGATGGAGCTGATGTCGAGGATCGACGCCTTGCCGCGGAACTCCTCTGCCAGCAGGTCCGCCCAGCTCGTGACGGCGCGGCCGATCAGGTCGGGGCGTATCCCGAGGGTGTCGGCGTTGTAGATCGTCGGGATCAGCGTCATCCAGCCGGTCTCCTCGTTCACGAAGAACTCCCCGTCGGGGCCTTCGACGAAGCCGACCGTGTGCGGCGCGGTGCCCTGCGCGATGATGCTGTCGTCGGTGAGCTTGCCGTCCTTGAAGATGCCGACGATCTTGTCGTAGTTCGAGATCCTCGAGACGTCCATCGGCTGCAGGTTGCCGGCGGGCCAGACCTTCTTGCAGATCCAGTACTCGATGTCGGCGATGTCGAAGCTTCTGGGCTGCGTGGCCGCGCGCTGGGCGACCGAGTCGGAATCGAGGGCGGTCATCTCGAGCGTGAAGCCGAGATCCTCCTTCACCTTCGTGGCGACGTCGTTCAGGTTCGACACGCCGGTGCCGAACTGGCGCAAGGTCACGTCCTTGATGTTCTGCGCCCAGATCATCGGGGCGCCGGTGATGGTGCCGGCGCCGAGCCCCGCGGCCGCGGCGCCCTTGAGCAGGGTGCGGCGACGGCGGCCGCGGGCATCGAGCGCGGGGTCGGCGCCGGAACTCGTGTTCGAGGCGGCATCGAGGCTCGTGTCGACGGCGTCGGCGATGGGGGTGCGGGTGGTCATCGGTGTCGTTCTCCTTGCGTGGGGGGGGATGGAAGGTCGCGGCGCTCGCGCCGCGTTCAGGCGGCCCTCTCCAGGGCGCGTTCGTCGGCGGCGTCCCAGTCCGCCGCCACGGGCTCGTCCGCGCGCCAGGGCCGGCGCGCGTAGGAGACGTCGTCGATCGCCGCGACGAGCGTGCAGTCGTCATCCGTGCGCACGGTGACCTCGACGCGATCGCCTAGGTACTCGACGGTCTGGACCCGCGCGCGCGTCGCGCCGACGGGCTCGCTGAGCCGCACGCGGTCGGTGCGCACCGCGACGGAGCCCGCCGGCGCGGCGAGCACGTTGTGCCCGCCCATGAAGCGCGCCGCGAACTCGGTGCGCGGCGCGTCGTAGAGCTCGCTGGGGCTTCCCGCCTGCTCGATGCGTGCATCGTTCATGAGCACCACGCGGTCCGACAGCGCGAGCGCCTCGTCCTGGCTGTGGGTCACGTGCACGAAGGTGATGTCGAGCTCCTTCTGCAGCCGCGCGAGCTCGGCCCGCATGCGCACGCGCAGGAACGGATCCAGCGCCGACAGCGGCTCGTCCAGCAGCAGCGCCTCGGGCTCGGTCACGAGCGCGCGCGCGAGCGCCACGCGCTGCTGCTGACCGCCCGAGAGCTGCTCCGGGCGACGGTTCGCGTAGGCGTCCATGTCGACGAGCTCCAGCAGCTCGTGCGCGCGGCGGTGGCGCGTGGGTGCGTCCACGCCGCGCATGCGCGGACCGAACGCGACGTTGTCGAGCACCGTGAGGTGCGGAAAGAGCGCGTAGCTCTGGAACATCATGGCCGTGCCGCGCTTGGCGGGCGGACGCTCGTTCAGGCGCTGGCCGCCGAGCCGCACCTCGCCGTCGGTGATGGACTCGTGACCCGCGATCATGCGCAGGGTGCTGGTCTTGCCGCAGCCCGAGGGGCCGAGCAGGCACACGTAGCTCGCGGGCTCGAAGGCCTGCGTGAAGTCGGCCACGGCGGCCGCGCCGCCGTCGTAGCGCTTCCACACGTGGTCCAGCTCGAGAATCTGGGTAGAGCTCATTCGAGGTACTCGTCATGCACCGGCGCGGTGCGGTCGCGATCACCGATGCGCCGTGCCGGTGCACGAATCGGCCGTTTTCCCGCGTTTCGCGCGGCATCACCCCATGCGTGTCAAGGTCCGTACCACCGTCAAACGCCGGGCGCCGGAATGCCGACATGAGCCGGATCGACATCGATGTGCTGGACCTGGCCGGCGTGACCGCGCTGCTGGAACGCGCCGCGGTCGAAGGCTGGAACCCGGGCATCGACGATGCGGGCGCGTTCCACGCCGCCGACCCCGAGGGCTTTCTCGCCCTGCGCATCGATGGTCGCTTCGCCGCCGGCATCTCCGTGGTGCGCCTGGACGCGAGCAGCGGCTTTCTCGGGCTCTACATCGCCGACCCGGCGCTGCGCGGCCGCGGGCACGGATACGCGTTGTGGACGGCGGCGCTCGAGCGCTCGCAGGAGCGGGGGCTGAGGAGCATCGGGCTCGACGGGGTGGTCGAGCAGCAGGCGAGCTATCGACGCTCCGGCTTCGAGCCGCTGCATCGGAACCTGCGCCTCGCGGGCAGCGCGGGGGCGCTGCGCGGGAGCGCTTCGGTGTCCGGGTTATCGATCCGTCCGGCGACGACCGCGGATCTCCCCGCGCTGGTCGAGCTCGACGCGCGCATCGGAGGAGTGCGGCGCGAACGCTTCTGCGAGGTGTGGTTCACGGGCGTGCCGGGCTCGCGGATCACGCTCGTGGCCGCCGCCGATGTCCGCGGCGTTGCCCGTACCGATGCTTCGGGCGATACCCCGGGCGATGCCGTACCGCTCGGCGTGGCTACCGTGCGGCGCTGCCGCGGTGTGCACAAGATCGGTCCGCTGATCGCGTCCGACGCGGACGTGGCCGCGGCGCTCGCGGGTGCGCTGATCGTGGCGGCGGACGCGAGCGAGGTGGTGATGGACGTGCCGGAGCCGAACCGTGCGGCCATGGAGCTCGCGACCGCCGCGGGTCTGGTGCCGACGTTCGAGACGGCGCGGATGTACCGCGGCCCGGCGCCGTCGATCGACGTCCGGCGACTCTACGGGGTCGCCACGCTGGAGCTCGGGTAGCCGCCTTGCCGGCCGCCGGGATCGGTGGGTAGCCCTACTCCAGCACGCGCACGGCCACCCGCACGCTCGACGCACCGTCCCCGACGGTGAGCTCGCCCGTGTCCACCTGGCAGTTCAGGTGCAGGTTCCGCGCGTACAGCGGCTCGAGGGCGTCCGCGTCGAGGTGCAACACGCGGAGGTTGTCGAAGCGGCCGAGCTTGCCGCGCACCTGCTTCCACCAGACCTCGGACTTGCGTGCGGCGTAGGTGTAGACGATCACCCGGCGCGCCCGAGCGCAGGCCTTCCGGATCCGCTTCTCGTCGAGCTGGCCGAAGTCGATCCACACGTCGATCTCGCCCGTGGGAGAGCGGCGCCAGAGCTCGGGCTCGTCCTCGACGTTCATGCCGCGCGTGAAGCCGAGATCCTCGTGCGCGTTCAGCGCGAAGGCCGCGATGCGCACCATCACGCGCAGCGCCGACTCGGACGGGTGCTGCGCGAGGGTGAGCTCGTGGCTCGAGTAGTGCTCGCGGTCGTGATCGGCGACGTCGAGCGCGAGCTTGACGATGGTGGCGCCCGAAGCCATCAGGAACGGGCCATCAGGAACGGGCCATCGGGGCGCGGCGCCGGCTCACTCGGACGGCGTGGGCGGAGCGTACTCGCCGCCGTGCGCCGCCGACCACGCGAGCGGATCCTCGAGAAAGGCCTCCACCGCGACGTTCGCCGCCGTGTCGAAGCGATCGGTCGCCCGACTCTCCGCCAACACGTCCTTCCACGTGGCGAGGTGATGCAGCGTGAGCCCGGCCGCCTCGAGCGTCGCCGGCGCGTGCGCGAACACGTCGTAGTAGAAGACCACGACGGTGTGCTCGACGATGGCGCCGGCCTCGCGCAGCGCGTTGGCGAAGCCGACCTTGCTGCCCGCGTCGGTCGCCAGATCCTCGACCAGCAGCACGCGCTGGCCGTCGGACAGATGCCCCTCGATGCGCGCGCCGCGCCCGAAGCCCTTCGGCTTCTTGCGCACGTACAGCATGGGAAGCTCCAGCCGCTCGCTGATCCAGGCCGCGAACGGGATGCCGGCCGTCTCGCCGCCCGCCACCGCGTCGAACGCCTCGAAGCCCGCCTCCTCGGCGAGCGTCGCCACGGCGAAGTCCATGAGCGCCGAGCGGATGCGCGGGAAGGAGATGAGCTTCCTGCAATCGATGTAGACCGGGCTCGCGAGCCCCGAGGTCAGCCGGTACGGCTCCTCGGCACGAAAGTGCACCGCATCGATCTCGAGCAGCATGCGCGCCGCGAGCCGGGCGCGCGTCTCGCGCGGGACGAAGGTCGGGGTGTGCATCGTCGAGGGTTGTCCGTTCAGGTCGAGCGCGTCGCCGCGGCTTCGTCGATCATGGCGGGGCCGTCGCCCTGGGCTCCGGCGCGCGGCTCGACCTGCGTGAGCGCGACGAACGTGCTGCCCGCCAGCAGCACGGCGGCGCCCGCGATCTGCAGCGCGGTGAGCGGTGCATCCACTTGCGGCGCGAGCCAGTTGATGGTCACGGCCGCGACGGGGAAGAACATCTCGGCGATGGCGGTGGTGCGCGCGGGCAGCCGCTTCATGCCGAGGTAGTACAGCGCCATGCCGCCCAGGCCCGCCAGCGCCACCATCAGCGCGACCTTCGAGGCGACCGCGGGATCGGCCGCGGCGGTGGGGGCGCCGAACGCGAACAGGCACGGCGTGAGCACGAGAAAGCCGAGCAGGAACCGTCCGCCCATCAGCTCGGCGGTCGTCATGCCACGGTTGCTCAGCTGCTTGCCGAAGACGGTGGCGGCGCCCCAGGCGACGACGGCGAAGAGCGTGCAGCCGTAGCCGAGCAGCAGGTCCGAGCGCTCCCGATCGGTCCACGCCGCGCCGTCGAGCGCGGGCGACAGATCCTTCCACGCGATCATGATCGAGCCCGCGATGCACAGTGCGAACGCGCCGACGAAGCGTCTGTCGATGCGCTCGCCGAGCAGCACGGCGGCGAGCGTCACGGCCACCACGGGCTGCAGCTTCTGTATGAGGATCACGACCGAGGGGTTCACGAGCGCGAAGGCCTGCGTGAACGCGACCGTGCCGAGCCCGGACCCGAGCCCGCCGATGACGAGGAAGCCGAGCCAGGTGCGCGGCGAGAAGCGCCCGCGCCGCAGCGCCGGAACGATCCACCACGCCATGACGGCCACGAGGATCGCGTGCTCCAGCCACACGATGGTCCAGGGGCTCACCCCCGAGAACAGCAGCGGATACCGGATCAGGGTGTCGAGCGCCCACAGGATGCAGGCGCCGAAGATCAGGAGGATGCCGCTCATCGCGGCGATGGTACCGGAACCCTCGGGGCGCTCACTCCACCACGGACCAGTGCAGCGGCGCGTTCGGATCGAACACCACCACGACGTCGTCACCCGCCGGTACGGACGCCGGGATCGGCACGGGCTCGTCCTGCCGCACCAGACGGATGCGCTCCTCGGACGGCTCCAGCCCGTAGCGCCGCGCCCCCGCCACCGAGCAGAAGCCCTCGAGCCGGTCGAGCGCACGCTCGGCTTCGAACAGGCCCGCGAGACAACCGAGCGTGGTCGGGGCGTTGTAGACGCCCGCGCAGCCGCACGCGCTCGTCTTGTCGCGCGACGGGTGCGGCGCGCTGTCGGTGCCGAGGAAGAAGCGCGGATCGTTCGATGTCGCCGCCGCCACCAGCGCCTCGCGGTGGCGCGCGCGCTTCACGATGGGCAGGCAGTAGTAGTGCGGACGCACGCCACCGACGAGCAGATCGTTCCGGTCGATCGTCAGATGGTGCGGCGTGATGGAGCCGTACAGGTTCGCCTCGCGGGACCGGATCGCCTCGACGCCGTCGGCGGTCGTCACGTGCTCCAGCGTGACCGAGAGCTCCGGCAGCGCGTCCAGCAGCGGCATCAGCACCGTGTCGATGAACACCGCCTCTCGATCGAAGATGTCGACGTCCGCGTGCGTGACCTCGCCGTGCACGCACAGCGGGATGCCGTTGGCGGCCATGGCCTCCAGCACCGGCATGACCTTGCGGATGTCGGTGACGCCGGAGCCCGAGTTCGTCGTGGCGCCCGCGGGGTAGAGCTTGACCGCGGTGACGGTGGCGTCGGCATGCGCGGCGACGACATCGGCGGGGTCGGTGTCCTCGGTCAGGTAGAGCGTCATCAGCGGCTCGAAGCCGGCGTCGGGCGCGGCGCGATCGAGGGCCGCGCGGACGCGGTCGCGATACGCGATCGCGTCGTCCTTCGTGACGACGGGCGGCACGAGGTTCGGCATGATCAGCGCCCGGCCGAAGTCCTTCGCCGTCGCGCCGATCACGGCTTCGAGCATCGCGCCATCGCGCAGGTGCAGGTGCCAATCGTCGGGACGGCGCAGCTCCAGGTGCGTCACGAGGCGCCCCCCCGCGCGGCGATCTCGCGCTCGAACACCGCGAGCGTCTCATCGGAGACGTGGTGCTCCACGCCTTCGGAGTCCCGGCGCGCGGCCTCCTCCGAGATACCGAGCGCGAGCAGGAAGCGGTACACGATGTCGTGGCGCCGCCGGCAGTCGTCGGCGAGGCGCTTGCCGGCCTCGGTCAGGAAGATGGAGCGGTAGGGTTCGGAGGTCACGAAGCCGTCGCGCTGCAGCCGCGCGAGGGTCTTCGCGGCGCTGGACTGCGCGATCCCGAGGCACTCGGCGAGCTCCACCAGTCGGGCCTCGCCGCGCGTGCGGATCAGGTCGTCGATGAGCTCCACGTAGTCCTCGATGGACTCCATCGAGTGGGCGCGGCGCACCTGACCGAACGCGCGCGCAAGCACGTCCGGGGGCTCGTGGGAGCGGGCGCCGACGTCGATGTCCGCGGTGGGGTCGGCGGTGGGTTCCACGGGGTCGGACCTCGAAAGCGGTGGCGCGGTGTGCATTCTAGGGTATCGGGTTGCTTTTCGCGTCGCGAGGAATAAGATCAGCCCTGTCTAAGTTTTGAGGTCCGACCCCATGCAGCGTCGACTGCTTCTCGTTTTCCTCGGTCTCGGCACCCTGCTCCCGGTCCTCCCCGGCGCCGCCTCGGCCACCGAGGTTCCGCGCGTCGTCACCACCTTCACGGTGCTCGCCGACATGGCGAGAAACGTCGCCGGGGACGCCGCCGAGGTGGTGTCCATCACCAAGCCCGGGGCCGAGATCCACGACTACCAGCCGACCCCGAGGGACATCGGCGGTTCGCGCGACGCGGACCTCGTGCTTCGCAACGGATTGAACCTCGAGCTGTGGTTCGAGCAGTTCCTGTCCCGGCTCGGCGACGTGCCGAGCGCCACGCTCTCGGACGGCATCGAGCCGATCGCGATCGGCGACGGCCCGTACGACGGCAAGCCGAACCCGCACGCCTGGATGAGTCCGGAGGCGGGCATGCGCTACGTCGACAACATCCGCGACGCGCTGACCGAGATCGCGCCGGAGTCGGCGGACACGTTCGCCGCGAACGCCGAGGCCTACAAGGCGGAGATCCGCGGCATCCTGGAGCCGGCACGACTGCGCTTGGCGGACCTGCCCGCCGCGCAGCGCGTGCTGGTCACGAGCGAGGGCGCGTTCAGCTACCTCGCGCGGGATCTCGACCTGGACGAGCTCTACCTGTGGGCCATCAACGCCGACGCGCAGGGCACGCCGCAGCAGGTGAAGTCGGTGATCGACCAGGTGCGCGAGCGCGACGTACCGGTCGTGTTCAGCGAAAGCACGGTGTCGGACAAGCCGGCGCGGCAGGTGGCGCGCGCCACCGGCGCGCGCTACGGCGGCGTGCTGTTCGTCGACTCGCTCAGCGAGGAAGGCGGCGAGGTGCCGACCTACCTGGACCTGCTGCGCGTGACGACCGAGCGCATCGCCGACGGGTTGCTCGGCGAAGGGGCGAGCTGAGCTTGGACGCCCTGCTCGAGCCCGAGCCGACCGTGCGCAACGCCCCCACCGCCGATCTGCGCGCCGGCAACGTCGCCGACACCGCCGAGGATCGCGCGCGCGTCAGGCGCCGCCAGCTCGAGGCCGGTGGCTGCAACGGTCTCGTCGCCGAGGACGTGACCGTCGCCTATCGCAACGGCAACGTCGCGCTCGACGCCGCGAGCTTCTGCATACCCACCTCGACCATCTGCGCCCTCGTCGGCATCAACGGCTCGGGCAAGTCGACCCTCTTCAAGTCGATCATGGGCTTCGTGCCGCTCGCCCGCGGCTCGGTCACCATCCTCGACAAGCCCGCCGGACGCGGGCTCGCCAGGAACACCGTCGCCTACGTGCCGCAGAGCGAGGAGGTCGACTGGAACTTCCCCGTGCTGGTCGAGGACGTGGTGACGATGGGTCGTTACGGACACATGGGCTGGTTGCGGCGCCCTTCCAGGGAGGACCGCGCGAAGGTGGACGCCGCGCTCGAGCGCGTGTCCATGAGCGACTACCGCCACCGCCAGATCGGCGAGCTGTCGGGCGGGCAGAAGAAGCGCGTGTTCCTCGCGCGGGCGCTGGCGCAGGAGGGCAAGGTCATCCTGCTCGACGAGCCCTTCACGGGCGTGGACGTCACGACCGAGGACGCCATCATCGCGCTCCTTCGGGAGCTGCGCGACGAGGGCAACGTCATCCTGGTCTCGACGCACAACCTCGGCAGCGTCCCCTACTTCTGCGACCAGGTGGTGCTGCTCAACCGCACCGTGCTCGATCACGGCCACACCGAGCGCGTGTTCACGCAGGACAACCTGCAGCGCGCCTTCGGTGGCACGCTCAGATTCCACGTGCTCGGCAGCGACGAGCTGCACGACGACGACGACGGTCGGCAGGTCACCGTCATCTCGGACGACGAGCGCCCGTTCGTCGTGTACGAGGGCGAGGAGCGCCGAGACCCTTGATCGAGATGCTCGCGGAGCCGCTCGGCTACCGCTACATGATCGACGCCATCTGGGCCAGCGCGCTGGTCGGCGCGGTCTGCGCGTTCCTGTCGTGCTACCTGATGCTCAAGGGCTGGTCGCTGATCGGCGACGCGCTGTCCCACTCGGTCGTGCCCGGCGTCGCCGGCGCGTACATGCTCGGGCTGCCGTACTCGGTCGGTGCCTTCATCTCCGGCGGACTCGCCGCGGCCGCGATGCTGTTCATCGCAAGCCGCTCGGCGCTGCGTACCGATGCCGTGATCGGACTGATCTTCACGGGCTTCTTCGGCCTCGGGCTGTTCATGGCCTCGTTGTCGCCCACCTCGGTGAACATCCAGACCATCGTGTTCGGCAACATCCTGGCCATCACGCCGTTCGATGCGCTGCAGCTCGCCCTCATCGGCGGCATCACGCTCGTCTGCCTGCTGGTGCTGTGGAAGGATCTCGTGGCCGTCTTCTTCGACGAGACCCACGCGCGCTCGATCGGGCTGCGGGTGGACGCGCTGAAGGTGCTCTTCTTCACGCTGCTGGCGGC
Organism: uncultured Gammaproteobacteria bacterium; assembly: GCA_963833195.1. Taxonomy (GTDB): domain Bacteria; phylum Pseudomonadota; class Gammaproteobacteria; order Granulosicoccales; family Granulosicoccaceae; genus Granulosicoccus. The sequence continues at coordinate 949,222 of CAWHXF010000027.1, forward strand.
CTCCACCGTGGCGGCGCTGCAGACCGTCGGCGCGTTCCTCGTGATCGCCATGGTCGTGACGCCGGGCGCGACCGCCTACCTGCTGACCGACCGCTTCGGTCGGCTCATCGGCATCGCCGTGGCCGTCGGCACGCTCACGAGCGCCATCGGTGCGTACGCCTCTTACTTCATCGACGGCGCGACGGGCGCGGTCATCGTGCTGCTGCAGACCGCGGTCTTCGGAGTCGCCTTCTTGTTCGCGCCGCGGCACGGGCTGATCGCGAATCGCCGCCGCGCCTCGACGAAGCTCGCCGAGCACGACAGGCTGAAGGGCCTCGCCGCGACCCGGGCCGCGGCATGAACGCGTTCCTCGCGGCGCTCGTCGAGCCGTTCGGCTTCGACTTCATGCAGCAGGCCTTCGCCATCGGCCTGCTCGTGGCCGGCGCCTCGGCGGTGCTGTCGTGCCTGCTCGTGCTCAAGGGCTGGTCGCTGATGGGCGACGCCGTCTCGCACGCCGTGCTGCCGGGCATCGTGCTCGCGTGGCTCGTCGGTCTGCCGCTGCTGCTCGGCGCCTTCATCGCGGGGCTGATCTGCGCCACCTCGACGGGCTGGCTCACGAGCAACAGCCGACTGAAGGAGGACACCGTCATGGGCATCGTGTTCAGCGGCATGTTCGCCCTCGGCGTGTTCCTGTTCATCAAGATCGAGACCGGACTGCACCTCGATCACGTGCTGTTCGGGAACCTGCTCGGCGTGTCTTGGCGGGACGTCGGCACGACGGCGCTGCTCGTGGTGCCGGCGTTCGTGCTGGTCATCGCGAAGCGGCGCGATCTCATGGTGTTCGCGTTCGATCCGCAGCACGCCGGCGTCATCGGGCTGAACGTGCGGCTGCTGCACTACGGATTGCTGTCGCTCCTGTCGCTCGTCATCGTGGCCTCCATGGACGCGGTCGGCATCATCCTCGTGGTGGCGCTGCTCATCGCGCCCGGCGCCATCGCGTGGCTCATGAGCGACCGCTTCGAGAGCATGCTGATCTGGGCGACGGGCACGGCGCTGGTATCGAGCGTGCTCGGCATCCTCGCGAGCTATCACCTCGACTCCGCGCCTGCGCCCACCATCGTCGTGCTCATGACGGCGATCTTCATCGTGGCCTTCCTGTTCGCACCGCGGCGCGGGGTGTTCCGTCGTCCGGTCGTGCCCGCAGCGGGCTGAGCGCAGGCGGAACACTCGTGCACTTCCGGCCGCGCGCGGTGCCGGCGCGCAACGCGTTCGCATGGTTGCGCGAGGCGGTGGCGCTCACGGTTCGTGCGCCGCTCGCCTTCGTCGCGCTGAGCCTCGCCCACTCGGCACTCTTCCTGTTGCCCGATCCGGTCGGCGATGTCGCGTTCGCGGGCATCCCGCTGCTGCTCGGCGCCGGTGGCGCGCTCGCGCGCGCCGCCGACGAAGGTCGTGGCCCGTCGGGCGTTCGTCTTTCGGCAGCGGCGGCCGTACGGCTCGCGCTGACGGGTCTGATCATCGGCTTCCTTGCCCTGCTCGCCGCGTCCGCCCTCGAGCGACTCGGCGATTCGTCATCCGGTCCGGTCGACTGGTCGGGGCCGCTGGCCGCGCCGAACCCCTTCAACGAAGCTCTGGGCATCGCGGCGCACGCGTCCTGGTTCTGGACGCTCGCCATCGGGCCGACGCTGTGGTTCGGCGTGCCCCTCGTGGCCATCGCCGGGTTGCGGGTGAGGCAGGCCGCCGTGCAGGCGATGGAGGCCTTCCTGCTGAACCGCTTCCTCGCGCTCGTGTGGGTCGTGGCGGCGGGCATCGGCGGACTGGCCACCCTCGTGCCGGTGCTCGTGGTGCCGGTGACGGCGCTGTTGTCGGCAACGCTGTATACGGGGTACCGGGACGTGTGGCTGGGACGGGCGGAGAATGCTCCGCGGACGGTGGTCCGAGCGGTGCAAACGTCGACGCCGAACGAGCGCGGCCTGGCCTCACCGGCCCCGCGATAATCGAGGCGGCAGCTCACGACCCGGAACCGGACTGCGGGACGAGTCGTCGAGAACCCCGCCTCCCCGTCGCGTCAGTGCGCCAGACCGAAGCGCGCACGCACGCGAAAGCGCACGTCCTCGATCGTCTCGTAGGCGCTGATCAGGAGCCGCTTGCGCGTCTCGCCGATGCGCGCGATCGGCATGATGGCGCTCATCGGCTCGCCGCGCTCGGCCTGCTCGACCTGCCAGCTCAGGTGCAGGTCGACGAGCACCCCGTAGGCGACCGCCCCTTCGCGTGCGGTGCTGCGCAGTTCCGGTTCGATTTCGCCCAGGGCCTCGAGGCGCTCGACGGTACCGGTGCGCTCCAGCCAGCCGGTCTCGAGCGCGAGCAGGCGTGCCGCGTCGACGATCATCTGCGTGCCCTGGCGCTTCAGGTTCAGCGAGGGTCCGCGCTCGGTGTCCGTCCCGCGCAGCCGCCGACTCGGGAAGCGGCGCAGCGGCACCTCCGGCACCAGCGCCTCCCGCGCCAGCACGCGCAGGAAGGCGGGCCGCTCGCGCAGCGCCTCTACCAGCACGCGCTTCATCTCGGCGCCGAGCGCACCGTCGCCCGCGACCGCGCGGGCGTCGCTCAGCGCGCCCACCCAGAGCAGGCGGACGTCGTCCGCACCGTCCATCCATTCGGGCAGGACGCGTCTCCAGCCCTCGAGCGTCCGGCGCATGGCGGGCTCGCCGGCCATGATGCCGCCGTCGCAGCGCGCGATGCCCGCAGCGTCCAGCAGCGCGTTCGCCTCGCGCGCCAGACGTGCCAGCCACTCGTCCGCCGCCTCCGGGTCCGCGCATTCGTAGACGATCGCGTTGTCCTGGTCGGTGCGCAGCCCCATCTCGCCGCGGCCCTCGGAACCGAGCGACAGCCAGCTCCAGCGCAGGTTTCCTGGCGGCGATTCCAGACGCGCGCCCGCGATGTCCAGCACCCTGGCGCTCAGCGCATCGTTGAAGCGGGTGTTGATCTTCAGCAGGTCCTCGGCGCGGACCCCGCGGCGGTGCAACGTCACGAACATCCGATCCGCCGCCTTGCGCAGCTCCCGCAGGGCCGGCCCGGTGTCGGCCTGGCGAAGCCGGCGGCGCAACGCGGCCGGGCTCGACAGCAGCGTGCGAGCGAGGTCGGTGTCGCTCAGCACGCCGCGGAGCGCACCCGCTTCGTCGAACAGGGCGACGTGGCGGCGCCCGTGCTCCTCCATGGCCATCATGCCTTCGAACACCGACGCTCGGGCACGCACGCCCGGCAAGGCGCCGTCGAGAACGTCGCGCACCGCGGTCGTGTCCGGCACCCGAGCGGCGAGCACGTTCTCGCGCAGGTCCGCGTCGGACATCAGACCCACGGGGTGTCCGTTCTCGGTGACGATCGCGCAGTCGCTGTCGTGCTCGGACATCAGGCGCGCCACCTCGTGCAGCGTCATCGTCCCCTCGCACCGCGGGGGCTCGGCACGCGGCAGGTCGTGCAGACGCTGTCCGAAGAGGAAGCGCCCGCCCGCCACGTCGTCGAAGGCGCCGAGCTCGCGTTCGAAGCGCCTCAGATCCGCCTGGAACCAGGCCGCGAAGGCGGGATGACGATCCAGTAGCTCGAGCATCGCGTCCGCGGCGATTTCGACGAGCTCGCCCGCCTCCGACATCTCGGCCCGGTACGGCAACGGCATGCGGCGCAGCAACGCGAAGTGTCCGAACAGCTGTCCCTCGCGCAGGTGCCGGACCGTCTCGCCTCGCTCGCTCTCCACCAGGCGGACGCGGCCGGCGACGATCGCGAACACCGGGGAGCCGTTCGGGTCGGCGTCCTCGGCCAGCACCGTCGCGCCGTTGACGAGCGATCGACGTCGAAGTGCCGGTTCGAGGTCGATCAGCGACGCCTCCGGCAGCCCGTCGAAGGGCGCCACTCTCCCGAGTCGCTCGAACGCTCCAGAGCGTGCCTCGTCCGAGGTCAAGGCGCGCTCCGCCTGGCGCGTCGGTGCACGACGACGATCGACGGCCCGCAAGGCGATGCGCGCGAAGCCACGTCAGGAAGCGCGGACGCCGTCGCCGGACAAGGCGGTCGCGTCCAGCTCCGACAGATCGGTATGTGCGGCAGCCATAGGTCCCGCTCGATCCACAACTTCGGCGCGCGCTCGCCGTGGCGGGTGCCAACGGTCGTCGGTCCGTGAGCGTCCAGCACCACGGGTGCACGGCCGTGGGCCTTGATGTGCTCGAGCGTCTCAAGCGGCATCTCGACGTCGGTGATCGGCACGCGGACGAACGCGTCGACGTCGACCGCAGGGTATCGCCGATCGGTGTCCGAAGTCCGCACGGCGGACGCGGGTCCGGCCTCAGGTGAACACGAAGTAGGTCGACACGACGACCAGGCAAACGGCGAGCCCCGCAGGCTTCGCGAGCGCCCACGGCGTCATGTCGACGGCGTGGCTCTCGACCTGGAGATAGTCCGACTCGCGCGGCCGGAACTTGCCGATGAGCAGCATGATGGTTACGTTCATCACGAACAGGATCGCCATGACGTGCAGGAAGTGCGGATAGTCGTCCGCGCCGACGAGGGGCTTCACCCCAAACTGGCTGATGATGTACAGCGTGACGCCGAGTCCGAGGGCGACCTTTGCGGCCAGCGGCGGCACGCGCCGGGTGAAGATGCCGACGAGGATGATGGTCAGGATCGGGATGCTGTAGCAGCCGTTGACCTCCTGCAGGTAGCCGAACAGGCCCTGCGGGGCATTGGCGATGAACGGGGCGATGAACATCGCCAGCACGGCCAGCACGACGCCGAAGCGCTTGCCGGCGGTGACGATTTCCCGATCCGAGGCGCCGGGCTTGAAGTATTGCTGGTAGACGTCCACGCCGAACAGCGTGACCGAGCTGTTGAGCGCGCTGTTGAACGAGCTCAGGATGGCGCCGAACAGCACGGCGGCGAAGAAGCCCCGCAGGTAGAAGGGCAGCACCTCCGAGACCAGCCGCGGATAGGCCTCGTCGCCGTTCTCCAGCCCGCCGTCGAAGAGGTGGAAGGCGATGATGCCGGGCAGCACCACGATGACCGGCCCGAAGATCTTCAGGGCGGCGGCGAGCATCAGGCCCTTCTGGCCCTCCTTCAGGTTCTTCGCGGCGAGCGCCCGCTGGATGATCGCCTGGTTGGTACCCCAGTAGAAGAGCTGCACCAGCATCATGCCGGTGAAGATCGTGGCGAAGGGGATGGAGGAATCGGGCGAGCCGATCGCGTCGAACTTCTCCGGATGCGTGCGGTAGAGCGTGGCGGCGCCATCGATGAGGCTGCCGTCGCCGATCGCCATCAAACCGAACACGGGCACCAGCAGCCCGCCGGTGAACAGTCCGACCGCGTTGATCGTGTCCGAGACGGCCACCGCCTTGAGCCCGCCGAAGATCGCGTAGATCGAGCCGATGATGCCGATGGCCCACACCGTGATCCACAGCGCCGTGGTGGCATCCACGCCGAACAGGGCGGGAACGTCGAACATCGTGCTCAGCGCCAACGCGCCCGAGTACAGCACGATGGGGAGGAACACCACGACGTAGCCGGACAGGAACAGCACCGACACGATGGTGCGGGTCTGGGTGTCGTAGCGCTCCTCGAGGAAGCGCGGCACGGTGGCGATGCCGCTCCCGAGATAGCGCGGCAACAGCACCAGCGCGGTCACGACGATGGCGATGGCGGCGAGCGTCTCCCACGCCATCACGAGGATGCCCTCCCCGTAGGCCTGCCCGGTCAGCCCGACGATCTGTTCGGTGGAGAGGTTCGTGAGCAGGAGCGAGCCTGCGATGACCGGTGCGGTCAGGCTCCGTCCACCGAGGAAGTAGCCGTCGGAGCTGTCGTCGTCGGTGCCCCGCGTCCAGTAGTAGGACAGCATGGCGACCAACGCCGTGAACCCGAAGAAGCAGACGATGTTGAACAGTCCCATCCGGCGCGCTCGCTATCCGTCCCGCAGATCACAGGTCTCGTGATCGAAGGCGAGCGTACCTCACGTCCGATCCTCGCCGCGCCGGCCTCTCGATTCGGAATGATCATTCAGGGCAGCCGACCGGATGGACGAGACCGGCCGGGACGCCGCTCAGGGCGAGGGCTCGCGCAGGAGCCGTTCGAGCTCCCCGGCAAGATCGTCGTCCAGCGCCAGCTCGTTGACTCGCCACGTGCTCGAGCCGGATGCCCGTCCACAGCGGAGCTGACGCTCGTGATCAGCCCGTCCGGGCGCTCGATCGAGGCGTCCGGCGGCCCGAAGATCGCGCCGTAGGAAGTGGACTCGGCCATGAACTCGCGAATCACGGCGGCCTTGACGCGCCCGAAGCGTCCGGGGATCTAGGCGGGCGCGTCGGTCGGCGAGAACCGTTCGGCGATAGAGCGATCCACGATCTCTCCCGGACGGATGCCGAGCCGCGACGAGGAGTACTCCGGCGAGGCCAGCCCGAGCAGCTCCGCGCTGACCGGGACGATGGACAAGGGCGTGTGCACCACTTTTTCCGTTCTCGAGGTTCGCGAGTCCCTCGATCACGTCGACCCGGGGCACCGCCACGGAGTCGCGCGCCCCTAACGCCTCGAGCGCCGCGGCGAGCGGGGGCGATGCGTGCAGGCTGTCGAGCCTGGCGGCTCGGGCGGGACTCTGATACCGATGCGAGCCGGGACGCGGCGACCGTCTGCGGCTCCTGTCGCGTTTCGGCTTTCCGGCGTGTCGCCCTGCTCGCTGCCGAGATAGCCGGAGCGGCGCGCTCGCCCGGCGACGACAACCGGCTCGTCGCGCGCATCGCCATGCAGAGATCGAGGCGGTCGTCGTGAGAGTGGTATTCGTCCACGGGGCGTGCGTGAAGGACGGGACGTGGTGGTGGCACCCCACTGCGGAGCTTCCGGCAAGGGAAGGCATTGGAAGCGCGGCGCCGAAGCTTCCGAGCTGCGGCGAGACGGGTGCGCTGCCGGACGCGAGCGGACCGGGGCTCGCGGACGACGTCGCGGCGGTCCGGGCGGTGCTCGCCGAAGCAGACGAGCCGACCGTCGTCGTCGCCCACAGCTACGGCGGCATCGTCGCGGCCGAAGCCGCGATGGAGGTGGCGAGCGTGCAACACCTGCTACTGGTGTCGAGCTACCTGCCCGAGATCGGAGAGAGCCTGTCGTCGTTCGACGGCGAGACTCCCGCACCGTTCCTGGACATCGACCCCGCAGGCGGTACGTTCGGCGTGCGGGCCGATGCTGCGGCGCAGACGTTCCTGCAGGACTGCGACGCCGCGATGCAGCGCGAGGGCATCGACAGGTTGATCCGGCAGAGCCTGTTTGTGCTGGGGCAGCCCGTGAGCGGCGCGGCGTGGCAGCACGTGGCGTCTACCTACCTGGCCTGCGCTCAGGACCGGGGCACGCCGCCCGAACGACAACGCAGCTTTGCAGCGCGTGCGAACCGCGTCGTGGAGATCGATGCGGGACACCACCCGTTCCTGTCTCGCCCGGCCGAGGTGCGTGATTTGGTGCTCGGGCTTCGAGCGTAGCGTTCATGACAGGAGTTGCATTGCTGACCTGGCGCGACTCCCGCATGCACGACTCGGTAGCCCGGCCGCGGTGAACGGTTGAATCGAAGCGCGCAGGCCGCCTGCGGAAATCCGGGAGTACCAACAGAAAGGCACCCGGGCAATACCGGGCAACGGTGGAAACGGGTCAGCTCACCGTCACCACCCGATCGCCTCGGGCAGCCAGGTCGCAATGCGCGGGAAGGAGTACACGATCGCGAGCCCGACGAGCTGCAGCCCGATGAACGGCAGCACGCCGCGGTAGATGTCCATCGTCGACACGCCGGGCGGCGCCACGCCCTTGAGGAAGAACAGCGCCCACCCGAAGGGCGGCGTCAGGAAGGAGGTCTGCAGGTTCACGGCCACGAGGATGGCGATCCAGGCCATGTCGACGCCCGCGGCCACGAACACCGGCAGGAACAGCGGCAGCGCGATGTAGCTGATCTCGATCCACTCGAGGAAGAAGCCGAGCACGAACAGGATCGCCATGAGAAACAGGATCTGCCCGTCGAGCCCGCCAGGCACCGCCGCGAAGGCGTCCTGCACCAGCCGCTCGCCGCCGAGCCCGCGGAACGCGAGCCCGAAGGGCTGCGCGAAGATCAGGATAAGGAACACCATGGCGCTCGCGACGAAGGCCGCGCGCACGGTGTCACGCAGCACCCCGAAATTCAGACGACCCAGCAGCAGCGCCAACAGCAGGCTGCCGAGCGCGCCGACGGAGGCCGCCTCGGTCGGCGCGGCCACGCCGCCGATGATCGAGCCGAGCACGAGCACGATCAGCGCGATCGGCGGCAGCACGACCTTCACGAGCTTGCCCGCGAGCTGCCGTCCGGACGTCAGGGCGCGCTCGTCCGCCGGGATGGCGGGCAGGCTGTCCGGCCGCGCCCAGCCGAGGATCAGCACGTACGCGACGAACAATCCCGCGAGCATGAGCCCCGGGAACAGCGCGGCGGCGAACAACGTGCCGACGGACTCGCCCAGGATGTCGGCGAGCAGGATCAGCACCAGGCTCGGCGGGATGATCTGGCCGAGCGTGCCCGAGGCGCAGATGACGCCGCACGCCACGCCTCGGTCGTAGCCCCGGTTGATCACCGGCCCGAGCGCGATCAGCCCGAGCGTCACGACGGTCGCGCCCACGACGCCCGACGCCGCGCCCATCAGCACGCCGACCAGCACGATGGCGAGCGCCATGCCGCCGCGCAGCCCGCCCATCGCGAGCCCGATGACCTCGAGCAGGTCCTCGGCGATGCGCGACTTCTCGAGCATGATGCCCATGAAGATGAACAGCGGCAGCGCGAGCAACGTGTAGTTCGTGACGACGCCGTAGACGCGCGCGGGGAGCAAGCCGAACAGGCCCGGCCCGAAGCCCGCGTAGCCGAACACGAGTCCCGTCACGCCCAGGCACACGGCGACGGGAATGCCGGCGATCAGCAGCACGAAGAACGCGCCGATCATGCACAGCGCGAGGATCTCGGTCAGGGGCAAGGCGCGATGTCCGGAAGCTGGGCGGAGGTCCGGGTCCGGCTCACGCCGACACGGGCGGATCGGTGTCCGGGTCGGCTCCGGTTCGAAGCCGGTCCGCCGCATCGATCGTCATCGCGAGGGCCTGCACGGCCAGCAACACGAAGGCCACCGGCATCGTCGCCTTCAGGAGCCAGCGCAGCGGCAACCCGCCGGGATCCGGAGAGCCTTCGGCGATCGACCGGCTGGCCTCGACGTAGGGCACGCACAGCCACGCGATGACGAGGGCGACAACGCCGAGGGCGATCGCGCCGACGAGATCGATCGCCGCGCGCGGCCGCGGTGGCAACCGCCCGTACAGCACGTCGACGCGCACCTCGCCGCCGCGCGCGAGCCCGTAGGACATGCCGAACAGCGCACCGATCGCCATCAGGTGCCACTCCGCTTCCTGCAGCGCGACGCTGCCCAGCGACAGCGCGTAGCGCGCGAGCACGTTGCCCGCGACGACGAGCACGAGCGCGAGCCCGCTCCAGGCGGCCACGTCGCCGACGCCGCGCACGAAGGCCGAGGCCGCGTTGCCGACACGGCTCGACGAAGCGGACACGGGCGGACGTCAGACGTCGAGGTTCAGCACCGGCTTCTCGGAGACCGTGGACCAGCGGGCATGCTCGGCCTTGAAGGCCATGAACGCGTCGTGGACCTTCTTGACGGCGGGGTCCGCGGCCGCGCCCTCGGCAAGCGTCGTCTCGGTCACCTCGCGCAGACGCTCGACCACGTCCGCGGGCAGCACGTTCGCCTGGACCTCGAAGTTGTCGACGAGATCGGTGAGGGCCTCGGCGTTGTTCGCCTCGCTCCAGGCGTGGCTCTCGAGGTTGCTCGCCATGGCGGCCACGCGGACGATCTCCTGCAGATCATCGGGCAGCGAGTCCCAGGCCCGCTTGCTCATGAGCAGCTCGGTGACGTTACAGGGCTCGTGCCAGCCGGTCGTGTAGTAGTACTTCGCCGCGTTCTGGAGCCCGAGCCGCCGGTCCTGATACGGGCCGACGAACTCGGCCGCATCGATGACGCCGCGCTCGAGCGCCGGGAAGATCTCGCCCCCGGGCAGGAGTCGCACGTCCACGCCGAGGGCGGCGTAGACCTTGCCGGCCAGTCCCGGGATGCGCATCTTCAGGTCCTTGAAGTCGTCCACGCTCTCGATCGGCTCCTTGAACCAGCCCGTCATCTGCACGCCGGTGTTGCCGAGCGGCAGCGCCTTCAACCCGAGCGGCTCGTAGAGCTCGTCCCACAGCTCCATGCCGCCGCCGTGGTACAGCCATGCGTTCATGCCGAGCGCCGTCATGCCGAACGGCACGGTCGTGAAGTACTGCGCCGCCGGCAGCTTGCCCGCCCAGAAGTAGGCGTTCGCCGCGTTCATTTCGACGGTGCCGCTGCGCACCGCATCGAAGCCTTCGAGCGCCGGGATCAGCTCGCCGGCCGCGAAGTGCTGGATGACGAGGCGCCCATCGCTCATCGTCTCGACCTTCCGGCAGAAGTCGGTCGGACTGCCCGGCCCTTCGACGTAGAACGGCGACCCGGGTCCGTAGGCGTTCGTCATCTTCCAGCGGAAGGTGTCTTGCGCGCGCACCACGGCCGGTGCACCCGCGATCGTCGCGGCCGCGGCGGTCCCGGCGGCGATGCCCAGGGCGGAGCCGTGCTGGAGAAAGCGTCTGCGTCGCATGTTTCGAAGGAGTCCCGTGCCGGAGTTGGAGTCTGCCATGCTCACGCACGCGTCAGCGCGTCGACGCGTCCGTTCGGGACATGCAGTCGTGAATGCCGATGTGGCACGCGGGGCGACCGCGGACGAGGTTTCACGTCGCGACATGTCGTCCTGCGCGTTCCCGCGTTGCGGAATGCGCGACGACGTGCCGTCCCACACCGACGGAGCGGACCGTGGCGCGCGCCAGCGGTGCACGTCACTCGCGTCGTTGCCACTTCGTGGTGCGTGTCTGCGCCGCGGAGATGAACGAGACGTTGCAGGATCTACATCGCTGGCGCGAGTACTTCGACACCGGAACGTCGGTGCAGGCGCACTGAACGACCGCCGCCGCTCGTCGCCGGACGCTCAGAACCGTGCGAACCGCAGCTCCACCCGCTCGAGGAAACGGGCGCGGCTCGCTCAGGCCTCCGCCACGGCCGACGCGCGCTCGGCCCCGAACGAATCGACGCGCTCTGCCAGTCCCTTGAAGAGCCACGTGCCGTTGTCGTAGTCGTGGTCCGGGTCGTCGTGGCCGATCTTGCCGGGGTTCGGCAGCCCCTTCGGGTCGGCGTCGCGCTTGAACGCGACCCGCACCGCATCGGTCTGTTTCATGCCAACCTCCTCGAGCGTGTAGCGGTGCGGGTTGAAGACGGGTGCGTCCGCCGCGTTGAACGCCGCCACGATCTCGTGGAGGCGTGCCTCGGTCGTGTAGCGCACCAGCGGTAGCCCGAAGCAGGTGTTGTCGCCGTCGAAGCGCACGAATTCGAGGTGATAGATGGCCTCGCCTTCGAAGCGCTCGTGCAGGGTGCGCACGAGCTCGAGCTGGGTTTGGAAGGGATACAGCACCTGCAGGTAGGTGATCGTCTCGTCCTCCTTCAGGGCGCGCAGCGTCGTGTGGTTCCGGCTGTGCTGGCACACCGGTGGCACGTTCTTTCTCGTCGCTTCGTCGGCCGTGGCCGCGTTCCACGCGACGCGCGCGCCGTGGCGATGAGCGAACGCGAGCGCCGCATCCAGCGACTGCGGCGCCACCATCAGGATCGCGCGGCTCTCGCCGGGTTCGATGTACGCACGGTGGCGGCGGAAGTACGCTTCCGGGGCGGGAGCGGCGACCGTGCACCAGCCCACGGGGTTCGGCCTCCATCGTCACGATGCGCAGGCGCAGCACGTTGCCCGCGTCGCGCAGGCAGCCCCAGCGCGTGGAGCCGACGCTGTCGGAGCCGCCCGCCACGAAGCCGCCGATGGAGGCGAGCGTGCCGGTCGAGGGGTGCACGCGCAGCTCCTGCCCGAAATGGCCGCGGCACGCGACGTCGATGTCCTCGCACACCGCACCGGGCCCGCAGGCAACGTCTGCCAGCGCGTCGCGCCGTTCATGCGGAAGAGATCCAGAAGGTTTCGGTCGACCGAGTTCAGCCCGAGCGTCGTGTTCGCCAGCACCGGAAAGAACGCGACGATCCAGGAACACAGCAGGAGCTTCGTCGTCTGGTCGTCCACGTGGATGTTGATGAGCCGGACGATCGCGACGATCGGGGTCACCTGCGGCACGATCGCGATGCGCGAGGACAGGTAGACGGCGCGGCCGCAGCGGCAGCCAGACGTTGTCGAACGCGCCGGCCCACGGCATCAGCGTCGCCTCCCGGAACACGAAGCCCACGTCGCGCGGCCCGAGTCTGCCGGCGGGCAGTCGATGCGGCCTTCGCTCGGTTCGGCGAGATCCGCCACCAGGCGCAGGACGGTGGACTTGCCGCAGCCGGACGGGCCGAGCAGGCTCGGGAAGTCGCCGTCGCGCACCTCCAGGTCGACACCCGAGAGTGCGACCGTGCCGCCGGCGAACGACTTGCCGATGCGGCGCAGGACGAGCCGCGCGGCGGAGCCCGATGAGCGCGTCATGTCAGTCCGGCTTCATGTCCATGCCGACCTCGTTGTTCGTGTACTCGAGCGTGTAGATCTTCGACACGTCGAGCCCATCGGCGACGACGCCCGCCGCCACCGTGTCGGCGTAGAAGCCCTCGATGCGCTCGGCGCTCATCGTGCCGATGCCGCTCTCCAGCGCATCGCCGCTGTCGACGAGACCGTACTGCTTCATCTTGTCGATCCAGAAGGCGATCTGCTCGTCGCTCATGTCCGGGTTGTCGGCCTTGATCAGCTCGTTGGCCGCGGCGTTGTCGCCGTACAGGTAGCCGTACCAGCCCGTCGCCGTGCCGTCGACGAAGTGCTGCACGGCCTCCGGCCGCTCGTCGATCGTCCCCTGCATGACCTCGATGGTGGTCGAGTAGGTGGAAACGCCCTCGTCGGTGAGCAGGAAGAGGATCGGCTCGAAGCCCGCCTCGTTCGCGATCGCGAAGGGCTCGGAGGTGATGTCGGATCTCGACCTCCAGGCCGCACTCTTCGTGCTGCTCGCGGAGCGGCGAGGTTGGCGGACTGGATCCGGACGCGCGAACCCCGAGGGGCGATGCCGCCCTGGCGGTGGGAACGGGCGCGGGACGCCGCCGGCGGCGTCCCGTCCGACACCCGCCTACCGGCAAGCGCGTCCACGCGACCAGAAGGCGCGCTGCTGCGCGGCTATCTCGTCCTCCAGCTCGGCGAACGGTCCGCGTACCTCGACCTCCCGATGACCCGCGGCGAAGACCTGTCGGCACTGCATGTCGAGCGTCGGGTTCTCGCCCCCCGTCCCGGCGAGCTCCGCGAGGCGGCGCTCGGACATCCCGTACACGAGCGTACCGACGCCGCTCCAGTACAGCGTGCCCGCGCACATGCAGCACGGCTCCACCGAGGTGTACAACGTGCATTGCACCAGCACGCCAGGGCCGAAGCGCCTCGCCACGTCTCGCAACGCATTGGTCTCCGCGTGCCCGGGACCACCGTCGATCGAATGCGTGTTGCCGGCCTCGCCGATCACTCGCCCGTTGGCGTCCACGATCAACGCGCCGAAGGGGTGATTGCCTCGCGCGACCGCCGCGTCGGCGAGTCGCATCGACTCGCGCAGGCGTTCGATGTCGCGCGCGCGCGATAGGCTCGCCTCGCGAGCGTGGCGCAGTTCGCCGCGCTGTGGCGCTACGCGGAATCGGTGGGCACTGGGCATGGCGGCGATCGTCGCGGCATATGTCGCCTACGGCATGCCTACAACCGTGCCAGTGCGAAAAGCGCAGCGAAATCATGGGTTTGCAAAGATGCCTCCGGGCCCGGGCGATGCCTGACGCGATCCCGTGGTGCGGGGAACGCACCGAACGGGGGCAAGAGGCGCGTCCCGGCACCCTACCCCCGTGGCCGACGGCTGTTCCGCCCCCTGGTCGCGAACGCGACAGTACCTCTGCGCCCCGTCGCTTATGCTCGGCACACGACCCTACTGGATGCGTCTACCTGCCATGGCTGAAACCGCCAACCTCGTTCTGGACGGCAAGTCCGTCGAACTGCCCATCGTGGTCGGCAGCGAGGATGAGAAAGCGCTGGACATCGGCAAGCTGCGAGAATCCACCGGTTTCATCACGTTCGACCAAGGGTACGGGAACACGGGGAGTTGCCGGAGCGCGATCACCTACATCGATGGAGATGCAGGGATCCTGCGCTATCGCGGCATTCCCATCGAGCAGTTCGAACAGAGCCCGAACTTCATCGAGGTCTGCTGGCTGCTGATCTTCGGCAACCTGCCGACGGCGTCCGAATACGGCGACTTCAGCGAGCGTCTGACGAAGCACGCGATGCTCAACGAGTCGATGAAGTATCACTTCCAGGGCTTCCCGACCCAGGCGCCACCGATGGCCATCCTGTCGGCCATGATCAACGCCCTGTCCTGCTTCCATCCCGACATGATCGAGATGGACAGCGACGACAGGTTCATCATGGCCGCGGCCAGGCTCATCAGCAAGATCAGGACGATCGCCGCCTTCGCGCATCGCAGCTCGATCGGCAGGACCTACAACTACCCCAACCCGCATCTGCTGTACGTCGAGAACTTCATGCACATGCTGTTCTCGGAGCCGCATGCCCCCTACGAGACCGACGAAGTCGTTCGACTCGCCTTCAATCTCGTTCTGATCCTGCACGCCGACCACGAGCAGAACTGCAGCACGTCCACCGTGCGTCTGGTCGGCAGCAGCGGCGCCAACCTGTTCGCCTCCTGTGCCGCGGGTGTCTGCGCGCTGTGGGGCCCCTTGCACGGCGGTGCGAACGTGGCGGTCCTGAACATGCTCGAACGCATCCACAAGGGCGACGTCACGGTCGAGGAGTACATGCGCCTGGTCAAGGACAAGACCAGCGGGGTCCGGCTGATGGGTTTCGGACATCGCGTGTACAAGAACTTCGACCCCCGAGCGCAGATGCTGCAGCGGGTTGCCGAGCGGTTGCTCGCCCACCTGAACATCGACGATCCGCTGCTGGATATCGGTCGACGGCTCGAGGAGATCGCGCTGACCGATCCGTACTTCGTCGAGCGCAAGCTCTACCCCAACGTGGATTTCTACAGCGGCATCATCCTGCGCGCGCTGGGCATCCCGACCGACATGTTCACCGTGGTGTTCGCCATGGGCCGCATGCCGGGGTGGATCGCTCACTGGCGCGAGCAGAACGCGCAAGGTTCGCGCATCGGACGTCCGCGACAGATCTATACCGGGCCCACGATCAACGACTACGTGCCCAGGGTCCAGCGAGGTTGGGTCTCGGACGCTGCCGAGGACATCATTCCGAGACGGGCGCGTTCGAGCTTGCAGCCCTGAGCCTATCCCGTCCAAGGGGGTGGATGGAGATACGGGCGCTCACACGCGAGCGCTCGGCCGGTAGAACGGCTCGTGTCCGGAGTGATCGCCGTAGCCGGCGTAGAAGCGCCGCACGTGCGGCATCAGCGCCTTCGAGAGCTCGCGCCGCTCCACCTCGTCGTCCGACAGCGCGGACTGCAGCTCGTCGTGCAGGGACTTGAGCGCGGCATCGCGATCGACGCGCGTGAAGCGACCGTCCTCGTAGACGACTTCGCCCGCGCACATCACGGTCTTCACGCCCTGCGTCTTCGCACGCTGCACGAGCGCGTCCAGCGTCGAGGTGGCCTCGTCCAGGAACGGGTACGAGATCGCGTGCCAGTCCATCAGCGACAGGTCCGCCGCCTTGCCGACCTCCAGCGTGCCGATGCGCTCGCCGTAGGGCGTGGTCGCCGCCCCGCCGCTGGTCGCCATTCGCAGCACCTGCGCGGTGGTCGGCACCTCATCGTCCATGCCCGGCACGCGGTGCACGCGCAGCGCCATGCGCATCTCCTGCAGCATGTCGCGATCGTCGTTGATGCCGGCCTCGTCGAGCCCGAGCGCGGTGGTCACGCCGCGTGCCTCGAACGCGTTCAGCGGCGCGACGCCCGAGCGCAGACGCAGGTTGGACGAGCAGTTGTGGCACACGCACACGCCGGTTTCGGCGATGCGGTCGATGTCGCTCTCGTTCAGCCAGACGCCGTGGCCGAGCGTCAGGCGCGGGTTCAGCAGATCGAAGCGGTCCAGGTACTCGAGCGCGGTGCAGTCACCCCGACGCCGCGCGTACTCCTTCTGATAGCGCGTCTCCACGAGGTGCATGTGCAACGGGGCATCGTACTTGCTCGAGGTGTCGGACAACGCGCGCAGCGCCTCGTCGGAGCACCAGTGCAGGTTGGCGGGAGCCAGCTGGATTTTCGTGCGCTCGCGCGAGTCGTGCTTCTCGTGCAGGTGCTCGAACATCGACATGGTGTCGTCGAGCGTCATGCGGAAGCGCTCGAACCAGCGCTTCATCGGGTCCTGCAGGGAGCGCGGCAGGGAGGACACGAACGCGTCGTCGTCTTGGTAGACGAGGCGGTTCTGGTCGCGCACCGCGAAGCAGTACGAGACGCGCATGCCGATGTCGTCGTAGGCGCGGATCACCTGCTCGGAATAGCCCTCCACCTCCTCGAGCGTGCCGGGCATCCAGCCGTGGATGTGCTGCACCGTGGTGATGCCGGAGCCGATCATCTCGAAGGCCGAGTACAGCGTGTCGAGATACAGGTTCACGTTGCGGCAGATCATGCGCGTGATGAACCACAGCTCCAGCGGCATGTCGGGCGAGCCGAGCTGCAACGGCGTCAGCCCGACGTGGTGGTGCCCGTTGACGAAGCCCGGCAGCAGAATCTCGTTGCCCGTGCCGATCACGGTCGTGGTCGGGTAGCGACGGCGTAGCTCGTCGAAGGTGCCGACGGCGACGATGACGCCGTCCTCCTGCAGCACGGCGCCGTCCGCGATCTCCTCGACCGCGTGGCGATCGAGCGTGCGGGCGATCATCGAGCGGCTGCGTATCAAGCTGGTCGACATGGGTGGTCAGTTCCTGGATCGGCTCGCGCGCGGCGAGCGAAGAATGGGAAGCGGGGCGTGGCCCGCCGGCAGGTGTCGCGGCGACGGCCGCGGATCACGCGCCGGCGGCCAGACGCTCCTGTTCGGCGAAGGCGCGATCGACCTCGTCCTCGAGGTAGCCCGTGAGCTCGCGCTGCAAGGCGACGCTTGCGGGTGCGAACGGATCGCGCGGCCGCGGCAGCGTGATGGGTACCGTGGCCTTGATGCGCCCGGGCCGGGACGTGAACACGCACACCCGGTCGGCCAGCGCGATCGCCTCGTCGATGGAGTGCGTCACGAACACGACCGAGGCGCCGCTGTCGCGCCAGGTATCGAGCAGGAAGTCCTGCATCTTGCGACGGGTCTGCACGTCCAGTGCGGCGAAGGGTTCGTCCATCAGCAGCAATCGCGGCCGCATGGCGAGCGCGCGCGCCACGGCCACGCGCTGGCGCATGCCGCCGGACAGCTCGCTCGGGCGCTTGTCGCCGAGACCCGCCAGCCCCACGCGGGCAAGCGTGTCCTCGGCCGCCGCGCGGCGCTGAACGTCCGACTCGCCGCGGATGCGCAGCCCGAACGCGACGTTGTCGCGCACGTTCAGCCAGGGGAACAGCGAGCTTTCCTGGAAGATCAGGCTGCGATCGGGCGAGGGGCCGGTGACAGGATCGCCGTACCAGGCGATGTCGCCCACGGTCTGCCGCTCGAGCCCCGCCATGAGGTACAGCAGCGTGCTCTTGCCGCAGCCGGACGGGCCGAGCAGCACCAGGAACTCGCCGGCCGACACCTCGAGATCGATGGCCTGCAGGGCCTCGTGCGCGCGCGGCGTGCCCGCCGCCCAGGTCATGCCGACGCGTCGGCAGGCCAGCACCGCCTCGTCAGAAGCCATGCGCGCGACTCCCGGGGCCATCGACCCAGTACAGCACGCGACGCTGCACGAAGCGCAGCGACGCATCGGTCGCGTAGCCGAGCACGCCGATCAGCGCGATGCAGAAGAACACCAGCGACGGGTTGAAGGTGTTGCGCGCCAGCATGATCACCTGCCCGAGGCCGTAGCCGACACCCGTGCCCTCGGCAATCAGCACTACCATCCAGGCCGCGAAGAGATTCAGCCTGAGGATCGCGAAGATGCCCGGCAGGATGGCCGGCACGATCACGTGACGGTAGGTCTGGGCCTTGCTCGCGCCCATGGTGCGCGCCACGTTGACCAGCGGCCGCGACACGTTGTCGACGTGGTGCACGGTGGCGATCGTGATGTGGAAGAACAGCGCGATCACGACCATGAAGATGGCCGGGGCGTTGCCGATGCCGAACACGAAGATCGCGACCGGCAACCACGCGATCGGCGACACCGGCGAGAGCAGCGTCACCGTCGGCATCACCAGCCGCTCCACCCCGATCCAGTAGCGGATCGCGATGCCGAGCGCGAGCCCGAGCGCGGCCGCGATCAGGATCCCCGCGAACACGCGCATGGCGGACGCCACCACCGTGATCCAGACCGCCTCCCAGGGCGTCGGTCCCGCATCGGCCGACACGCCGATCTGCCAGCGCTGCGCGGTGTTGAAGAACTTCGCCTGGTCGGCCATGTCGCCGAGGAACACGTGCGGCGGGGGCAGCAGCTTCGGGTCGGTGATGCCGAGGAACCACAGCAGCTCCCAGAGCAACGCGAACATGCCGACCGACACGAGGGTCCAGCCGAGCTTCGGCAGCCCGCGCGCCGCCGCCCGCGCGAACGGCGAGAGCTCGGCACGCGGCGACACCGATGCCTGCCGGGGCGCGATCCGGGGTGGATTGCCTGACGCATCCCCCGACGCGCCCATCGAGGCGCCGACGGAGGACCCCGCGGCGGCCCCGAGCGGCCCGCCCCGCCGGCGCCCCGCGCTCGGGACACCGACGAAGCGATCATCGTCGACGAGATTCGCGCTCACGCTCAGGCCGCCTTGCGCCTGAGCCCTTCGTACAGCTCGGCGTTCTCGGCGATGACCTCCTCGAGCAGCGTCCAGTCGATCGCGTCGCGACCGGGCTTGTTCTGGATGTAGCCCATCTCGACCAAGCTGTCGGTGCGATCGAGGATGAAGTCGGTCTGGTCGCGCGCATCGACGACCGCGGGCTGCTTGCCGAGACCGATGCGAGCGTTCTCCATCGATGTCTTGTAGTAGGTGCCGACCACCTCCGCGAGCGTCTTGTCGGGGTCGTTCTCGGCCGTCGTCTGCGCGATCATCATGCCCTTGATGAGGGCCTTGAGCTCGTCGCGCCCCTCCTCGATGAGGCTCTCGCGCGCGGCCAGCACGCAGTCGGTGTAGCCTGCGCCGTAGATGTCGGTGCCGTCGGAGAGCATGACCGAGCCCGGCACGTCCTGCAGCAGCGCCGAGGCGTAGGGCTCGATGGTGCAGATCCAGTCGAGCGCGCCGGCCTTGAACGCCTCGACGGCCTCCGGCGTGTTCGCCATGTAGCGCACGTTGATGTCGGAGAACGGCACGCCCTTGGACTTCAACCAGTCGTAGGGCATGACCTCGAGCGTGTCGAGCTGGAAGGTGCCGAGCGTCGTGCCCTTCAGCTTCTCGGCGGAATCGAGCCCCGGCTGCGCGACGATCGCGCAGCCCTCGATGCCGCCGCCGGCGACGATCTTGACCGGGGCGCCTGCATCGAACAGCGCCACGAAGCTCGTGTACGGCATGAGCCCCACGTCGACCTCGCCGATGCCGAGGAAGGTCACCTGCTCCGCGAAGGTCGGCGTGTTGACGAACTCGATGGTCAGCCCGTCCGCCTGCGCCGTCTGCATCGCGTGCGCCAGGAACAGGTTCAGGTTGCAGAACCCCGTGCCGTGCGTCGAGCGCACCGTGTCGCCGGCCGCCAGGGCGGTACCGGCCATGAAGCCGGGGGGCGCCGCCATGACGAGGGTGCCGGCGGCGGAGCGTTTCAGGAACGAGCGGCGGGAGACGCCGATCGACGCGAGGTCGGGCAAGGCACTGCGGCCGAGACGTTCGCACATGAGAGCTTGTATCCACGTGAGTGCGTGGAAACGCGATCGTTCGAACGATCCCCGGATGCGCGGCCCTTGGCCGCACGCCGTGATGTGCGCATCTCGCGCACGCGGTACGACCCGTCCCGGGGCCTACCTGTCACCGATGTGCAGAGGGATCGCCGATGCAATCTCCACGACAGCAAGGTGGCACGCCAACCGAAAGCAATCGCTCCTGCGACGCTGCGCTTGAAAACAACGGTTACAAGAGGCGTGCCGGGGGCTCAGGTGGTTGTTTTCGCTCGGATTCTTCAGGCACGGCCGGACCGGCGGCGACGCTGAGCGCACGAGGAGTGTGCGTCGAACAGGCGGCCTGCACCAGGAGGATGCACCGGGCGTTCACGTCGACGCGTCGTGATGGGACGACCGCCACCGCAGCGCGCGCGTCGCCCATGTCGAACGCGCGCACGACGGCGACCCAAGACAAACTCGCAGCGGAGAGCGTGCGCGTCGAATCTGCCGCCTCGCCTGATCCGCCCGAGATCGGCGAACGCCTGCGTCGAGGCCTCCCTGCCCCGCTGACGACGACGTGCCGGTCAAGCTGTCACGCGAACTCCTCGCTTGCCCCCGCAGCGCGGTTGGTGGTGACCACGGCACGAGCACTCGTCAATCTCGGCTTGGCGCCTTTCTCCGAGAACGCGACCTCTGTGTCGAAGTCGATACTGGTCTCTTTGAGACTGTTGACCTGGGTTCTGCTCGGGCCGAACTCGGTGCCAACGGTCCTGGAAATGCTTCCACTCGCGTTTCCGCCCTTCACCGGCGCCCTCGAGCAGCGTCCGGCTCGAAGCCGCACAGTTCGGCGCGGTAGCCGGCTTCCGCGGGCCGACCGTCGGGCACCACGAGGCGCTTGCCGAACGGCGCGCGGCTCGGCTCCAGCGCGCGGATGGACCCTTCGGTGGCAGTGCGCCTGCGGCCCACGCGCCGCTCTCGCTCGTCCTCGTCGTTCGTGGACAAGCCGTTCTTCGAACGACAGCCCAAGCGGAAGACCTGGATCTTCGCAGAGACCGGGCTCACCGAGGCCAAGGTCGACACGGCGGGAAAGTGGCGACGCACCGCCCGGTCGCTCGGAGTGACGAAGGCAAGCCTCGAGGCCGTGGAGCTCGCGTTCGAGCACGAGAAGCGCGAGGCGGCCCGGCGCGTGATCGGCCGCGCGTAGGGTTCATGCCGGGCAGCACCGCGCGCATCGACATCCACGGTGCCGGGGTGTCGATCGCGCGCGTCGCGTCGCTTCCTCTCAGAACACCCGGGCCGGCAACCACGTCGAGATCGTCGGCCACCCCCACACAATCCCCATCCCCGCGAGCTGCAACCCGATGAACGGCGCCACGCCCCGGTAGATGTCTCCCGTCGTGACCTCCGGCGGCGCCGCGCCGCGCAGGTAGAACAGCGAGAAGCCGAACGGCGGCGTCAGGAAGGAGGTCTGCAGGTTCATCGCGATCAGGATCGACAGCCACAGCGGATCGTGGCCCATCAGGATCAGCCCCGGCACGATCAGCGGCAGCAGGATCACCGTGATCTCGACGAAGTCCAGGAAGAAGCCGAGCACGAAGATCAGCGCCAGGCAGAACAGCAGCGCCCCGGTCGGCCCGCCCGGCATCGTCTCGAGCAGCCGCTCGATGCGCGCTTCGCCGCCGAGGCCGACGAACACCAGCGAGAAGACGCTCGCGGCGATGATGGTGGCGAAGATCATCGTCGTGACCGTCATCGTCGACGTGAGGGTGGGCGCGAGCACGGCGCGGCGCGACAGCGCGCGCAGCGCCAGCACGACGACGCCGAGCCCGGCGAGCGCGAGCGCCGCGTACAGCCCGCCGAGCGCCCAGTCGAGCGCGCCTGCATCGCTGCGCTGGAGCCGCACGGGCGCGATCCCCGCGGCCACGGCGAGTGCCGCGAGCGCCGCGGCTCCGCCGCCGACGAGCAGCCCCGGCACGCCCTGCCGGCGCCCCGCCATCAGCACCGCGCCGATCGCGCCGATCGAGGCGGCCTCGGTCGGCGTCGCGACGCCGCCGAGGATCGAGCCGAGCACCGCGACGATCAGCGCCACCGGCGGCAGCACCGCCCCGACCGCGCCGGGTCGCCGACCGTCGGAAGGCGGCGCACCCGCACCGGCGGCAACCGCCGGGGCCACGGCACCGACCGGCGCGTCCCCCGGGCGCAGCGCGGCGCGCGCGAGCACGTAGATCAGGTACAGCACGACGAGCAGCAGCCCGGGCAACAACGCGGCGGCGAACACCTCGCCGACCGAGATCGTCTGCACCGAGAACCGGCCTTGCTCGTACTGCGCCTGCTGGTAGCCGTTGGACATGACGTCGGCGAGGATGATCAGCAGCGTCGACGGCGGAATGATCTGCCCGAGCGTGCCGGCGGTGCACACGATCCCGGAGGCGAAGGCCCGGTCGTGACCGGCGCGCAGCATCGTGGGCAGCGCGATGAGGCCCATCGCGATGACCGTGGCGCCGACGATGCCGGTGGAGGCGGCCAGCAGCGCCCCGACGAGCACCACCGAGACGCCCAGGCCACCGGGCATGCGCCCGAACAGGTGCGCCATGCTCTCGAGCAGCTCCTCGGCGATGCGACTCTTCTCGAGTACCACGCCCATCAGCACGAACAGCGGAATCGCGATCAGCACCTCGTTCGTGAGCACGCCGAACACGCGCTGGCCGAGCGCGCCGAGCAGGGACAGGTCCATCGCGCCCGTGGCCGCACCGAGGAAGGCGAAGCCGATGGCGACGCCCGCGATGCTGAACGCCACCGGAAAGCCGATCAGGATGCAGCCGATCAGCGCGGCGAACATCAGCAGATCCAAAGGCAGTGCGGTCCCGTTCACGCGGCCGGTCCGGAGCGTTCGCCCGACGCCGCAGGCTCTGCGGCCGCTCCGTCGAGCAACGTCGCCAGCGCCCGCGCGACCAGGGCCAGCGACTGCACGATCAGCAAGGCGCAGAACAGCGGGATCAGCGTCTTCAGCAGGAACGCGGCCGGTATGCCACCCACCGAGAGCGCGCCCTCGCGGATCGCCCAGGCGCTGCGCACCGACGGCCAGGACCACCACGCGAGCGCGAGCATCGAGGGCATGAGCAGGCACAGGTGCCCGAACAGGTCGATCGCCGCCTTGCCGCGCGGGCCCGCGCGCGCCTGGAAGATGTCCACGCGCACGTGGCCGTCCACGAGCAGCGTGTACCCCGCCCCGAGCGTGAACAGCGCCGCGTGCAGGTAGAGCACGCTCTCGTCGACGGCGACGTCGCTGATGCCGAACACGTAGCGCAGCAGCACGACGCCGAACTGGACCAGCACCATCGCGAGCGCCGCCCAGCGCACCGCCGCGCCCACGCGCCGGTTCACGGCGTCGAGACGATCGGCAACGCGGCGCAGGGCCCGTTCCGGCGACGCTCCGGGGCTCAGAGCTCCAGCACCTTCGCCCGGGCGTTCATCTGCCCGTTGTCGGCGTAGCGCTTGTAGCCGCCGACCGACTCGCGGTAGCCGAGGAAGCTCTCGACGATGCGGCGCACCAGCTCGTCGTCGTTCTCGCGCAGCTCGGCGACGACCTCGCTCGCCGCCTCGCCCATCGCCGTCACGACGTCGGCGGGCAGCTCGCGCACCTGCACGCCCTGCTCGTCGACCATCTGCACGAGCGCCTGCGCGTGCTTCGTCGTGTACTCGGTCCAGACCGGGTTGTAGAGGCTCTCGCACGCGAAGGCGACGACCTGCTTGAGATCCTCCGGCAGCTCGTCGTAGACCTCGGCGTTGACCGCGCACTCCTCCGCCGACGAGGGCTCGCCGACGCCGGGCCAGTAGTAGTGCTTCGCGATCTGGTAGAAGCCGAGCGCGCTGTCGGTCCACGGACCGATGAATTCCCCCGCATCGAGCGCGCCGGACTGCAATGCCTGGAACATGTCGCCCCCGCCCATCGCCTGCACCGCCATGCCGAGCTTCGCGCACATCTCGGAGGCCAGGCCCGTGGTGCGGAACTTCAACCCCTTCAGGTCGTCGACCGACTCGATGGGCTCGCGGAACCAGCCCTGCCACTGCGGCCCCGAGTTGCCGCACAGGAAGGGCTTCAACCCGAAGCGCGCGTACATCTCGTCGTAGAGCGCCTGGCCGCCGCCGTGCGCGAGCCACCCGACCTGCTCGTCGGCGAGCAGGCCGAACGGCTGCGAGCCGAACAGCAGGATGCCCTGGCTCTTGGAGCCCCAGTAGGCGGGCACCGCGTGGTACAGCTCGGCGGTGCCTTCGGCGACCGCGTCGAACACGCCCGGGCCCGGCACGATCTCGCCGGCGGCGAACAGCTGCACCTCGATGCGTCCGCCCGAGAGCGTCGTGATGCGGTCCGCGAGCATCTGCGCGGCGACCCCGGGGCCCGGCAGGTTCTTCGGCCAGGCCGTGACCATCTTCCACCGGCGCACGTCCTGCGCGATAGCGGGAGCGCCCGTGAGCAGCGTCGTGCCCGCCGCGGTCGCGGCGGCGACGCCGGCCGCGCCGCCGAGGAAGCGCCGTCGCGACGGGCCGACGGTCCGGACGTCGGCGGCGGCCGGGTCGGGATCGGTGTCGTCGGCGGTCTCGCGCTCGCGTGTGATCATCATCGCTGTCTCTCCGTGCGGGTGGGGGCCGTCAGGGTGGGGGCCGCAAGGGTGGGGGCGCATCACGCGCCGGTGATGCCCGGCAGGTCGAGGCCGCGCTCGCGGGCGCAGGCGATGGCGTCGGGGTAGCCCGCGTCGGCGTGGCGCATGACGCCCGTCGCGGGGTCGTTCCACAGCACGCGCGCGAGGCGCCGGTCGGCCGCCTCGCTGCCGTCGCAGCAGATCACCATGCCGGCGTGCTGCGAGAAGCCCATGCCGACGCCGCCGCCGTGGTGGATCGACACCCACGTGGCGCCCGAGGCGGTGTTCAGGAGCGCGTTCAGCAGCGGCCAGTCCGACACCGCGTCGGAGCCGTCGCGCATGGCCTCGGTCTCCCGGTTCGGCGAGGCGACCGAGCCCGAATCGAGGTGATCGCGTCCGATCACGATCGGCGCCGAGAGCTCGCCGCTGCGCACCATCTCGTTGAAGGCGAGCCCGAGCCGGTCGCGCACGCCGAGCCCGACCCAGCAGATGCGCGCGGGCAGGCCCTGGAACTCGATGCGCTCGCGCGCGAGATCGAGCCAGCGGTGCAGGTGCGCGTCGTCCGGCAAGCAGCTCCTTGACCTTCGCGTCGGTGCGGTAGATGTCCTCAGGGTCTCCCGACAGCGCGCACCAGCGGAACGGGCCGATGCCGCGGCAGAACAGCGGCCGGATGTACGCGGGCACGAAGCCCGGGAACGCGAACGCGTCCTCGAGCCCCTCCTCCTTCGCGACCTGGCGGATGTTGTTGCCGTAGTCGAGCGTCGGCACCCCGGCCTTCCAGAAATCGACCATGGCCGCGACGTGCACCTTCATGCTGGCGCGCGCGGCGCGCTCGACCGCGCCGGGGTCGCTCTCCTGCTTCGCGCGCCATTCGGCGACGCTCCAGCCTTGCGGCAGGTAGCCGTGCAGCGGGTCGTGCGCGCTCGTCTGGTCGGTCACGATGTCGGGGCGGACACCGCGACGCACGAGCTCGGGGAACACGTCGGCCGCGTTGGCGATGAGCGCGACCGACTTCGCCTCGCCCGCGGCGCTCCAGCGCTCGATCATCGCCAGCGCCTCGTCGAGGTCGCGGGTCTTCTCGTCGACGTAGCGCGTGCGCAGCCGGGCGTCGGCGCGCGCCTCGTCGCACTCGACGGCGAGGCAGCAAGCGTCCGCCATGACGGCCGCGAGCGGCTGCGCGCCGCCCATGCCGCCCAGGCCCGCGGTCAGCACCCAGCGCCCCTTCAGGTTCCCGGCACAGTGCTGCCGACCGGCTTCGACGAAGGTCTCGTAGGTCCCCTGCACGATGCCCTGGCTGCCGATGTAGATCCAGGAGCCCGCGGTCATCTGCCCGTACATCGCGAGCCCGAGCCGGTCGAGCTCGTTGAAGTGCTCCCACGTCGCCCAGTGCGGCACGAGATTCGAGTTCGCGATCAGCACGCGAGGGGCGTCGGCGTGCGTGCGGAACACCCCGACGGGCTTGCCCGACTGCACCAGCAGCGTCTCCTCGTCCCCCAGCCTGCGCAGCGTGTCCACGATCGTGTCGAAGTCGTCCCAGGTGCGCGCCGCGCGCCCGATGCCGCCGTAGACGACGAGCTCGTGGGGCGCCTCGGCGACGTCCGGGTGCAGGTTGTTCATGAGCATCCGCAAGGGCGCCTCGGTCTGCCACGAGCGACAGCTCAGGTCCGTGCCGGTCGGCGGGCGCACCTCGCGCACGTTGTGCCGCGGACCGGGCTCGGCCGTCCGTGCTTCGTCGTTCATCGCGTGTGCCTCCGGGACGGATCGGACAGTCGGGGCGCGAGCGCCTCGAGCGCGGCGAGTGCCCGTGCGAGCGTGTCGCGCAGCCGGTCCGCGCGCGCTTCGTCGTACGTCCACGGCGCTGCCTCGGCGACCAGATAGGTCGACTGCGCGAGCTCCATCTGGATCGCGTGCACGCCGTCCGCGGGACGCCCGTACCGGCGCACCGTCCAGCCCCCGCGGAAGCGGCCGTTCAGCACCCACGTCAGCCCGCTGTCCGTCGCCGCGGCGACGACCGCGGCCTCGACGAGCGGGTCGCACGTGGCCCCACCGTCGGTGCCGACGTTCAGGTCCGGCAATCGGCCCTCGAAGAGTCTGGGCACCGACGAGCGGATCGAGTGGCAGTCGTACAGGATCGCGATGCCGTGACGCTCGTGCGTCCGCTCGATCTCGCGCGCCAGCGCCCGGTGATACGGCGCGTGCCAGGCGCGCACGCGGGACCCGACCCGTCCCGCGTCCGGCTCGTGCCCCTCGCACCAGATCGGCTCGCCGTCGAAGTCGGTGAGCGGTATCAGGTCGGTGGTCGCTCGACCCGGGTACAGGCTCGATCCCTCGGGATCGCGGTTCGCGTCGATCGCGTAGCGGTGGAAGCGCGCGCGCACCGTCGTGGCGCCGGGCAGCAGGTCCGCGTAGAGCCGTTCGACGTGCCAGTCCGTGTCGACGAGCTCGCGCCCGCGCGCGTTCAGCGCCGCGCGCACCGCGTCGGGCAGGCCCGTGCCGGTGTGGGGCAACCCGAGCACGACGGGGGAGTCGCCCGCCCGGACCTCGACGGCGGCCTCTGACGTGTCGTCGCCCGAGCCGCGCACGATCCGGTCGTCGTCGTCGATCACGCGACCGTCTCCAGGGTCGGTAAGCCGTCGTCGCCGGTCGCCTCGACGAGCGCGCGCGAGACGACGAGACCCGCCGCCACCGCGAGCTCCGGCGCGAGCGCGCGGTCCTCGTCGAGCGGCGGCACCGCCTCGCGCAGCCGCACGAGCGCCCGGACCAGACGCGGGCTCGTCGCCAGCGGCGCACGGTGCTCGATGCCCTGCGCCGCGCACAGCGCCTCGATGCCGAGGATGGAGGCGAGGTTCGCGTTCATGCGGTGCAGGCGCCGGGCGCCGTGCGCGGCCATCGACACGTGATCCTCCTGGTTCGCGCTGGTGGGCGTCGAGTCGATCGTGCAGGGGTGAGCGAGGTGGCGGTTCTCGCTCATCAGCGCGGCGCTCGTGACCTCGGCGATCATCATCCCGGAGCTCAGCCCCGGGTGCGGCGTCAGGAAGGCCGGCAGGTCGAACGACAG
The DNA here is from genome assembly GCA_963833195.1 of uncultured Gammaproteobacteria bacterium. Taxonomy (GTDB): domain Bacteria; phylum Pseudomonadota; class Gammaproteobacteria; order Granulosicoccales; family Granulosicoccaceae; genus Granulosicoccus. Next base: position 976,873 of record CAWHXF010000027.1, read on the forward strand.
GCTCGGGTCGACCATCAGCGCGACGCGGCGCTGCGCGATCGAGCCGAGCTCGGCGACGGCGAGCGCGATCTGGTCGGCGGCGAAGCCGACGGGCTCCGCGTGGAAGTTGCCGCCGGACACGACGTCGCCATTCTCGAGCACGAGCGGGTTGTCGGTCGCGGCGTTCGCCTCTATAGCAAGCGTGGCACCCGCCTGGCGCAGCAGGTCCACGCACGCGCCGGTGACCTGCGGCTGGCAGCGGATGCAGTACGGGTCCTGCACGCGCGCGTCGCCGTCGCGGTGGCTGTCGCGGATCGCCGAGCCCGACATCAGCGCACGCATCGCGCGCGCGACGTCGATCTGGCCTGGGTGCCCGCGCAGCGCGTGGATCTCGGCGCGCAGCGGCGCGGTCGAGCCCATGATGGCGTCGGTCGACATCGCCGACGTCACGATCGCGGCCTCGACTAGCCGCCAGGCGTCGAAGAGCGCGGCCAGCGCGTGCGCGGTGGAGAACTGCGTGCCGTTCAGCAGCGCGAGGCCCTCCTTCGCGACGAGCTCGACGGGCTCGAGCCCGGCCAGCTCGAGCGCACGGTCACCGGTCAGCGTGCGGCCGTCGAAGACGGCCTCGCCCTCGCCGATCATCACCGCGCTCATGTGCGCGAGCGGGGCGAGGTCCCCGGACGCGCCGACCGAGCCCTGCGCCGGCACGACCGGCACGACGCCGCGCTCGAGCATGCCCTCGAGCAGCTCCACGAGTGCCCAGCGCACGCCCGACGCGCCGCGCCCGAGCGAGACGAGCTTCAACGCCATCATCAGGCGCACGAGCGGCGCGGGGGTCGACTCGCCGACGCCCGCCGAGTGCGAGCGCACGAGGTTTCTCTGCAGCGTCGGCGACGTCTTCCCGCGCGATCCGGACCGAGGCGAGCCTGCCGAAGCCGGTGTTGACACCGTACACCGCGGTGTCCCCGGCGGCCACGGCCGCGACGTGCGCCGCGGCGCGCTCCATCGGCCCGCGGCACGCGCGGTCCAGGCGCACGGCTCCGTCACCGCGGTACAGGCGCTCGAGCGTCGCAAGGCCGAGCGCGCCGGGGGTCAGCAGCGGCTCCTTCACGCCCGGCCCCCGACGATGCGCCGGTACAGCGGGTTCAGCCCGATGCCCCACGACAGCGCCGCCGGGGTCGACGCGTCCCACACGGCGAGGTCCGCGACGCGGCCGGGCTCGAGCGTGCCGAGCTCGTCGCCCAACCCGAGCGCGCGCGCGGCCTCGCGCGTGACGCCCGCGAGCGCCTCCTCCGGCGTCAGCCCGAACAGCGTGCAGGCCATGTTCATCGCCGCGAGGATCGAGCCGAGCGGGGAGGAGCCCGGGTTCAGGTCCGTCGCGACCGCGATCGGCACGCCCGCCTCGCGCAGCGCCGCGACGGGCGGAAGGCGCGTCTCGCGCAGCGTGTAGAACGCGCCCGGCAGCAGCGTGGCGACGGTCCCGGCCCGCGCCATGGCGGCGACGCCCTCGTCCGAGAGCCATTCGAGGTGGTCGGCCGACATCGCGCCGTGCCGCGCGGCGAGCGCCGCCCCGCCGGAGTCGGAAAGCTGCTCGGCGTGCAGCTTCACCGGCAGCCCCAGCGAGCTCGCCCGATCGAACAGCGCACCGATCTCGTCCGGCGAGAACGCGATGGTCTCGCAGAAGCCGTCCACCGCGTCGACGAGCCCTTGGGCGTGCGCCTCGTCGAGGGTGGGCAGCACGACTTCGTCGAGGTAGGCGCGAGAGCGCCCCGCGAACTCCGGCGGCACGGCGTGCGCCGCGAGGTAGCTCGTGCGCACGCGCACGTCGCGCACCTCGCCGACGCGCCGCGCGACGCGCAACATGGCGAGCTCGGTGTCGCGGTCGAGTCCGTAGCCGGACTTGACCTCGAGCGTGCCGACCCCCTCGGCGATCAGGCCGTCGACGCGGGCGAGCGCCGCACGCAGCAGCGCCGCCTCGTCCGCCGCACGCGTCGCGCGCACCGTCGACAGGATGCCGCCGCCGGCGCGCGCGATCTCCGCGTAGCTCGCCCCGTTCAACCGGCGCTCGAACTCGTCGGCGCGGTCGCCCGCGAACACCAGGTGCGTGTGGCAGTCGATCGGGGTGGGCGTGACGAGTCGGCCGCCGAGGTCGACGGTGCGCCATTCGAGCGCGTGCGCCGGACATGTCGCCCGCGGGCCCGCGTGCACGATCCATCCCCCCTCGACGGCGAGCACGCCGTCGTCGACCAGGCCGTACGCGGCACCGCCCGGCACCATGCGGGCGAGACGGGCGTGGACGAACAGGACCCGGGACACGCGGCGGAAGCTCGCTTGTGCAGGCGACGGACCCGAAACTATTATGTCTGCGCATATTCCGTCAAGCGCCCCGACTCCACGCTCCCGACGCCATGCCGACGACGCTCCACGCCCGCACCGCGCTGACCGCGACGGCTGGCGCACCGGCGTCCGGCTCGAGATCGACGCCGGCGGCACGATCGCGTCGCTGGAGACGGGGGTCGACGCGCGCGCGTTCGATGCCGACGTGCTGCTGCCCGCGCCGACGAACGTGCACTCCCACGCCTTCCAGCGCGCGATGGCCGGGCGCGCCGAGCGACGCGGACCGGACGGTCGGGACTCGTTCTGGAGCTGGCGCGCCCTGATGTACCGCTTCCTGGAGCGACTCGGCCCGGACGACATCGAGGCGATCGCCGCGTTCGTGCAGCTGGAGATGCTCGAGGCGGGCTTCGCGGCCGTGGCGGAGTTCCACTACCTGCACCACGCCCCGGACGGTGCGGAGTACGCGGATCTCGGCGAGCTCTCGGCACGCATCGCCGCCGCCGCGGAAACCACGGGCATCGGCCTGACGCTGTTGCCGACGCTCTACGCCGTCGGGGGCTGCGACGGACGCGCGCTCGAAGGCGGCCAACGACGCTTCGGCAATGACGAGACGCGCTTCGCGGCGCTGCACGAGCGCGCCGCGAACGCGTTGCGATCGCTGCCCGGCGACGCCCGGCTCGGCGTCGCCGCGCACTCGCTGCGCGCGGTGAGCCCGGCGCAACTGCGATTCGCGGCAACGCTCGCGCCGGACGCACCGTTCCACCTGCACGTCGCCGAGCAACCCGCCGAGATCGACGAGGTGCGGCGCGCGCTCGGCGCGCGGCCCGTCGAATGGCTGCTCGCGAACCACGACGTCGGCGCGCGCTGGTGCCTGATCCACGCGACGCACGTCGACGATGCCGAGCTCGCCGGTCTGGCTTCCTCGGGCGCCGTCGCGGGGCTCTGCCCGATCACCGAGGCGAACCTCGGCGACGGGCTGTTCGAGGCGGAGCGCCATCTCGACGCGGGCGGCGCGCTGGGCCTCGGCACGGACTCGAACCTGCGCGTCTCGCTCGCGGGCGAGCTCCGCACGCTCGAGCACGGCCAGCGCCTGCGCGACGGCGCGCGCGCCGTGCTCGCCGACGCCGCGCGCTCGACCGGGCGACGGCTGCTCGAGGAGGCGTGCGCGGGCGGCGCGCGCGCGGCCGGACGCGCGAGCGGGGCGATCGAGGCGGGAAGGCTCGCCGATCTCGTCGCCCTCGACGCCTCGGCGACCTCCTTGCTCGGCACGGACGGGGACACGACGATCGACGCGTTCGTCTTCGCGGGCGGCGACGATGCCGTCACCGATGTCTGGGCCGCCGGGCGGCACGTGGTGCGCGACGGGCGACACGTGCGGCGCGACGCGATCGAGGCGCGCTACCGGACGACGCTGCTCGCCCTGTCGGCGCACCTGTGAGCGGACGGGCGGGCACGCGCGGCGCCGCACGGGTGACCTGGCAGGACGTGCGCGACCTCGCCCGGCGCCGCCTGACCGACCGCACGTGGCGCCCGGGCGACCGGATTCCGGACGAGGCGACGCTCGCCGCCGAGCTCGGCTGCTCGCGCTCGACGGTCAGCCGCGGCCTGCGCGCGCTCGCCGACGACGGACTGCTGGAGCGAAAGCGCAAGGGTGGCACGCGTGTCAGCGAACGGCACGGTCGGCGGGCCCGACTCTCGGTGCCGCTGATCCGGCACGAGGTCGAGGCGCTGGGCGCGCGGCACGCGCACGCGTTGCTGCTGCGCGAGCGCGTGCCGGCACCGCCCGACGTCCGGGCGCGCTTCGGCGCGAGCGCCCGTCGAGCCCTGCTGCACCTCGAGACGCTGCACACCGCGAACGAACGCCCGTTCGCGCTCGAGGATCGCTGGGTGGACCCGCGCGCGGTGCCCGAGCTCGTCGACGCCGACCTGGAACGGGTCAGCGCCAACGAGTGGCTCGTCGATCACGTGCCGTTGTCGCGCGGGACGATCGTGTTCTCGGCCGAGGGGGCGGACGCACGCGTCGCCCGCACGCTGCGCGTCGCGCGCGGCGCGGCGCTGTTCGTCGTCGAGCGCACGACCTGGCTCGAGGCGACGGCGATCACGTGGGTGAGGATCGTCTACGGGCCGGGGCATCGGGTGGAGACGGTGCTCTGATGCTCGCGCGGCGATCGATGCAGACGATCGAGATCCGCTTGCCGGAGCCTGACACCATGGCCGATTCGTTTGCGGAGCCCCTCGAGCCTGCATTAGCCTGTCTCGCATGAATGGCTCCACCGACGCGGTATCGAGTCCACCCCCATCCACGGGCGTCGTCGTCATCGGCGGCGGCGTCGTCGGCGTGTCCACCGCGCTGTTCCTCGCCGAGCGCGGCGTGAACGTCGTGCTGTGCGAGAAGGGCCGCGTCGCCGGCGAGCAATCCTCGCGCAACTGGGGCTGGATCCGCCGGCAGGGACGAGAGCCGGACGAGCTGCCGCTGATGATCGAGAGCCTCGCGCTCTGGACGCGCGTCGCCGCCGAGCTCGACGAGGACATCGGCTTTCGCACCGGCGGCGTGACGTACCTCGCCGAGACCGACGCCGAGCTCGCCGGGCGTGCCGACTGGCTCGCGCGCGTGCAGGGATTCGGTCTCGACACGCGCCTGCTGGACGCCGGCGAGACGGCCCGCATGCTCGGGCGCAACGATCTGCGCTTTCGCGGCGCGCTGCACACGCCCGGCGACGCGTTCGCTGAACCCGGCCTGGCGGTGCCCGCGATGGCACGGCTCGCACGGGCGCGCGGCGCGGCGGTGCTCGAGGGGCTCGCGGTGCGCAGCCTGCTGCGCGAGGGCGGGCGGGTACGCGGCGTCGTGACCGAGCGCGGCACGATCCGCTGCGACGCGGTCGTGCTGGCGGGCGGCATCTGGTCGCGCACCCTGCTCGAGAACGAAGGCGCGTCCCTGCCGCAGCTCGCCGTGCGCTCGTCGGCGCTGCGCACCACGCCCGCGCCGCGCAGCTCGACGGGCACGTTCGGCGCGACGTCGGCGTCCATCCGGCCGCGCACCGACGGCGGCTACACGGTCGGGCGCACCGGGGCCGCGCGCTTCGACATGATCCCGGCGGGCTTCCGCCACATGGGCGCGTTCCTGCCGCTGCTGCGCAGCCGCTGGCGCATCATGACGCTGCGCGCGGGCCGCTCGTTCTTCGGCCCGCTCGGGCGGCACCGGTGGGAGGCCGACGAGCCGAGCCCGTTCGAAGCGGTGCGCACGATGGACCCGACGGCGGACCCGCGCCTGCTCGAGGACGTGCTCGCGCGAGCCCGCGAGCTCTTTCCCGTCCTGCGCGACGCCCGGATCGCAGGCTCCTGGGCCGGGCTCATCGACGTCATGCCCGACGAGATTCCGGTCATCGACGCCGTGGCCGAACTGCCCGGGCTCGTGCTCGCCACGGGGCTGTCCGGTCACGGCTTCGGGCTCGGGCCCGGGGCCGGGTTGCTCGCGGGGCAGCTCGCCACGGGCGAACGCCCCGTCGTCGACCCGGCCGCGTTCTCGCTCGGCCGCTTCGCGCCGGCCGGCGGCACCCACCGGGCGCGTGCCGCGTGAGCGCCGCGCCCACCACGGGCCGGCACGCCGACATCGCGATCGTCGGCGCCGGTCTCGTCGGCGCGTCGCTCGCGCTCGGCTGCGCGCGTCGGGGCGCATCGGTCGTGCTGTGCGACGCCGCCGAGGACCGCTTCCACGCGTCGGCGGGCAACTTCGGGCTCGTCTGGGTACAGGGCAAGGGGCTGAGCGCTCCCGAGTACGCGCGCCTGAGCCGGCGCTCCGCGAACGCGTGGGCCGGTTTCGCCGATTCGCTCGCCGACGAGGACGGCGCGCCGCACTACGCGGGCGGCGGCGGGGTCAAGATCGCGTTGTCGGAGGCGGAGCTCGAGGGCTACGCGGGAGCGCTCGCGAGGATGCACAACCAGGAGGACCCGACCGACAACGACACCCGGCTGATCGACGCGCGCGAGCTGCGCGAGCTCGTGCCGAGCGTGGGTCCGGAGGCCCTCGGCGGCACGTTCTGCCCGCACGATGGCCACGCCGACCCGCTCGGCACGCTGCACGCGCTGCACCGCGCGCTCGCACGCCACGCTCGGGTGCAGGCCGTGCGAGCGCGGATCGAGCGGGTCGTGGCCGGCGCACGCGCCGCGCCGTTCGTGCTGGAGCACCGCGGCGGGCGCGTGCGCGCGTCACGGGTGGTGCTCGCCGCCGGGCACGGCGCGACGAGCCTCGCGCCGGACCTCGGACTGGACGCGCGGGTGCGCCCCCAGCGCGGCCAGATCGTCGTGACCGAGCGCGTGCCGCGCTTCCTGGACCTCGCCTGTCACACCGTGCGCCAGAGCGCGGACGGCACCGTGCTGCTCGGCGACAGCAAGGAGGACGTCGGCTTCGACGACGGCACGACGAGCGACGCGCTCCGCGCGATCCTCGCCCGCGCCGTGCGCTGCTTCCCGCACCTCGCCCGCGTACGGGTCGCGCGCACGTGGGGCGCGCTGCGCGTGCTCTCCCCGGACGGATTGCCGATCTACCAGAGCTCGAGCCGTTTCCCGGGCGCCGCGCTCGTGACGTGTCACAGCGGCGTGACGCTCGCCGCGGCGCACGCCGGGGAAGTCGCCGACGCGATCGTCGACGACCGGCTCGGCGAGCGCTACCCCGCGTTCTCGCCCGCCCGGTTCGCTCGGGCGGAGGCGGCATGAGCGGGCCGTGGCGACGGGTCGGCACCGGCGATCCGCAGGTAGAGGTCGTCGTCGACGGCCGACGGGTACTGGCGTTCGCGGACGAGAGCGTCGCGACGCTCCTGCTGCGGCTCGGCCTCGATCACTTCGGCGCGCACCCGAAGACCGGCGCGCCGCTCGCGCCGTTCTGCCTGATGGGCAACTGCTTCGGTTGCCTGTGCACGATCGACGGTCGTCCGGGCACCCGAGCGTGCCTGGAACCGGTCGTCGACGGGATCGATGTCGTGACCGGCGCGCCGGCACCCGAGGCGTCCGCCTGATGCGCCGCGAGGTGCGCGACGCGATCGTCGTCGGTGCGGGCCCCGCCGGGCTCGCCGCGGCGGCCGCGCTCGCCGAGCACGGGCTCTCGGTACGCCTGATCGACGAACAGAGCGCCGCCGGCGGGCAGGTGTGGCGCGGCGCGACGACCCGGCCCGCGGGTGCGCCCGAGGTCGGCGGTGCCGGGGAGGCCCGGCGCGCGCGGGCGGCGGCGGCCGCGCTGGACCGACCCGGCATCGGGCACGCTGCCGGCGCCTCGGTGATCGATGCCCGCTCGCTCGGGACCGGTGCACCGGGCGGCACGATCGAGGTCACCTGGCTCGCGACGCGCGGGGCGGGCGAACGGGCGCTGCACGACACGCGCGCCCGCGCGCTCGTCGTCGCGACCGGCGCCGCGGAGCGTGCCGTCCTGTTTCCCGGCGCGACGCTGCCCGGCGTGATGGGCGTGGGCGCGCTCCAGAGCGCGATGAAGCGCGGCGGGCTCGTCCCGGAGGGGCCCGGCATCGTGCTGGCGGGGCACGGCCCCCTGCTGCGGCTGACGCTCTCCCAGCTGCGCCGGCTCGGGGTCCGGATCGACGCCGTGCTGGATCTTGCGCCGGGCGCGGTGCCGCCGGGCGCGCGCGCCGCGTTCGCGGGGAACCTCGCTCGGGCGCTGGTCGCGGACCCGGTGCTGCTCGCGCGCGGCGCGGCACTGCTCGCCGCCGGCCGCGGCACGTCGCGTTACGCGGACGTGCGCGCGTTGCGCGCGCACGGCGAACGCGCGATCGAGCGGGTGTCGTTCGAGTGCGCCGGCACGCGTCACGAGTTGCCGTGCCGGCTGTTGGCGGTGCACGACGGCGTGGTGCCGAACGTCCAGCTCACCCGCCTGCTCCGGCTCGAGCACCGCTGGCGGGACGATCAGCAGGCGTTCGTGCCCGTGACCGACGGGGCGGGCCGGGCCGGCGAGCACCCGATCTGGGTCGCGGGCGACGGTCGCGGCATCGCCGGCGCCCCGCTCGCGACGCTGCGCGGCCGGCTCGCGGGGCTCGACATCGTGCGCGCGCTTCGAGAGACGGCCGCGCCGTCCGAGGCGGCATCGTCCGGGACGAAACGCAAGCCCGGTACCGAGCTGCGCCGCCTGCACCGCACCATCGGCCGCCGCATGCCGGCGCGGCGGTTCGTCGACCGGTTGTACCCCGCGCTGCCGCTCGGACGCCACGCCACGCCCGACACGATCGTGTGCCGCTGCGAGGCCGTCACGCTGGGCGCGATAGATGCCGCGATCGCGGCGGGCGCGGTCGGTGCGAACCGGGTCAAGACCTTCACCCGCTGCGGCATGGGCGCCTGCCAGGGCCGCGGCTGCGCCAACGCGCTGACCCGCATCGTGGCCGATCGCCTGGGCGTGGCCCCCGACGTCGCCGGCGCCCTGCGGGTACGCCCGCCGCTCGTGCCGACGCTGATCGGCGATTACCTCACCGGGGACGACCGACCCGCGGGAGAGCACGTTCCCGACACCGGTGCACCGTCGCCCGCGGGCGCGCCCGCATGACGCCCCGGGTCGACGTGATCGTCGTCGGCGGCGGCCTGATGGGCCTGGCGTGCGCGCTCGCGCTGCGCGAGCGGGGCATGACGGTGCGCATCGTCGAGGCCGAGACCGTGGCGCGCCACGCCTCGTCGGCGAGCGCGGGCGGCGTGCGCAGCCTGAACCGCCACCCGGCCGAGATCCCGCTCGCCCGTGCCGCCCTGCCCCTGTGGGCGACGCTGCACGCGCGGGTCGGCCACGACTGCGGGTTCCGCGCCTCGGGCCAGGTGCGCGTCGCCGAGGACGCTGCGGCCATGGACGCGCTCGAGCGCCGCGCCGCGCTCGTCGAGGGGCTCGGTCACCGGCACGAGCGGCTGCTGTCGGCCGGCGGGCTCCGCCGCCGCGTGCCGGGAATCGCCCCGCACTGCCGCGGTGCCCTGACCGTCGACGACGACGGCTTCGCCGACCCGCTGGCGACGGTGCACGCGCTGCACGCGAGGCTGCGGCAGCTCGGCACCGGAATCGACGAGCGCACGCGGATCGTCGGGCTCGAGGCGGGGGATGACGGAGTTCGGCTCGACGGGGTCGGCCTTGCGGGTCCGGTCGAGTATCGGGCCGGGCGCTGCGTGAACGCGGCCGGAGCCTGGGGCGGTGCGCTCACCTCGCTCGCCGGCGACGGTGTGCCCATCCGCACCGCGGCGCTGCAGATGAGCGTGACCGCCCCGGTGGCGCGCTTCCTCGAGCCGGTGCTCGGCAGCGAGGGCCGCAAACTGTCGCTCAAGCAGACGGACGCGGGCGCGCTCGTCATCGGCGGCGGGTACGAGGGCGTCGTCGTCGACCGGCCCGGGGACGCCGAACGCGGTGCGGCCGGGCCGTCCGGACACGTCGAGCAGGCGCTGCTCGCGCGGAACCTCGCCGCCGCGACATCGTTGTTCCCGCACCTCGCGTCCGCCCGGGTCGTGCGCGCGTGGGCCGGGCTCGAGGGCATGATCGCGGACGGGTTGCCGGTGATCGGGGCGAGTCCGGGATGTCCCTGTCTCGTGCACGCGTTCGGGTTCTCGGCGCACGGCTTCGCGCTGGTGCCGCTCGTCGGCGACCTCGTCGCCGACCTGCTCGAGGGCCGCGAGCCCGCGCTGGACGTGCGCGCGTTCGCGGCCGACCGGTTCCCGGCCACGATCCGATCGGCGTCGCGGGACGACCTGTGCGAGTCTGTCGAGGCCGTGGACGAGGAGCAGGTCGCATGATCGACCCCGAGGGGCGCGTGGTGATGGTCAGCGGCGCGAGCCGCGGCATCGGTCGCGCCGTCGCGAGCGTGCTGCACGCGAAGGGCTACGCGGTCAGCGCCGGGGCGCGCGATCCGGCGGCGCTCGCGGACGCCCTCGCCCCCCTCGCCGGCGATCGGTTGCTGTGCGCCCGCTACGACGCCGCCGATCGCTCGACCCACGCCGCGTGGACGGCGGCGACCGTGGAGCGCTTCGGCCGGCTCGACGCGCTCGTCAACAACGCGGGCACCACGAACCGCTTCTCGATCGAGTCCGGGGAGGAGGCGGAGCTCGACGCGCTGTGGGCGACGAACCTGAAGGGGCCGCTGTTCCTGACGCGCGAGTGCCTCCCGCACCTGCGCGCGTCGGGCGCCGGTCGCGTCGTGAACATCGGCTCCCTGTCCGGCAAGCGCGTGAGGAACGACGACGTCGCGTACGGGGCGAGCAAGTTCGCGCTGATGGCGCTCACGCACGGCACGCGGCGGATCGGCTGGGAGGACGGCGTGCGCGCCACGGCGCTGTGCCCGAGCTTCGTCGCCACCGACCTGACCCGCGACGTCACGAAGGTCGAGCGCAGCGACATGATCGATCCGGAGGATCTCGCCGAGCTCGCCGCGACGGTGATCGCGCTGCCGAACACCGCCTCGATCGCCGAGCTGCTCGTCAACTGTCGTCTGGAGGACACGCTCTGACGGCACCCCGAACTCACCGGCGGCCGACCCCGCACGGCGGGCCGGGCGCGGAGGGGCAGGACCCGAGCCGCCGCATGGCGGTCACCACGAGAAGAGGAGACACTGCAATGGAACACACGAGAACGCGAACCCGCTGCCTCGCGACGCTGTCGGTGCTGGCCGCCGCCGGGCTCGCGACGAGCGGCACGGCCCTCGCCGAGCAGACCGTGCTGAACGTCGGCATGGCCGGCGACGACGCCGGCAAGCTCGACCCGCACGTGGCGACGACGACCCTCGACAAGGGCCTGCTGCACTGGATGTTCAACGGCCTGGTGCGCATCCAGCCCGGCAAGGCGAGCCCCGAGTTCATCGAACCCGACATCGCCGAGAGCTGGGAGGCGTCCGAGGACGGACTGACCTGGACGTTCGCCCTGCGCGACGACGTGGACTGTCACGGCGAGTACGGCCTGATCGACGCCGAGGACGTCGTGTTCTCCATCGAGCGGGCGATGGACCCGGAGATCTCGAGCTTCTCGGCGGACTTCTCGGCGATCGAGAACGTCGAGGCGACGGGGGATCTCGAGGTCACGATCACGCTGTCGAACCCCGTGCCGAGCCTGCTCGGGCTGCTCGTGCCGTACCACGGCGGCAACATCGTGTGCAAGGACGCGGTGGAGGCGCTCGGCGAGGACTACGCGCGCACGCCGATCGGCACCGGGCCCTTCATGTTCGACGAATACCAGCCCCAGCAGTACGTCAAGCTCGTCGCCCACCCGGACTACTTCCGGGGCGAACCGAACATCCAGGAGATCTTCTACCGCTACATCAGCTCCGACGCGAGCCGCGACCTCGCCTTCCAGACCGGCGAGATCGACATGATCTACGGCCGCCAGGACCAGACCTGGGTGGAGCGCATCGCCGAGCTGCCCGACACGAACGTCGTCATCATGAGCCCCGGCGAGATGTCGATGATCTCGCTGAACATGACCGAGCCTCCGCTCGACGACGTGCGCGTGCGCCGCGCGATCGCGCACGCGATCGACCGGGAGACGATGGTCGCGTTCAAGGGCGAGGACGTGACGCTGCCCGCGCTGTCGGTCGTGCCCGAGGGCTATCTGGGCTACACCGACGACATCCCGCTGTACGAGTTCGACGTCGAGAAGGCCAAGGCCCTGCTCGCGGAGGCGGGACACCCCGACGGCATCACGATCAAGGCGATCCACACGACGCTGCCGGGCATGCTCAGCACGATGGAGGCGCTGCAGGCGCTGCTGCGCGAGGCCGGCATCGACATGCAGATCGAGCTTGTCGAGCACGCGACCTTCCACGACCAGATCCGCGAGGACCTGAGCCAGGTGATCCACTACTCGGCCGCCCGCTTCCCGATCGCCGACACCTACCTGACCCAGTTCTTCGATTCCGCCTCGATCGTCGGGACGCCCACCGCGGTGACGAACTTCAGCCATTGCGACGTGGCCGACGAGGAGATCCGCGGCGCGCGCGTCGAGCCCGACGAGGAGCGTCAGCTGGAGCTCTGGGCCGAGGCGCAGAGGAAGATCGCCGACGCGGTCTGCGCGGTGCCGGTCTACCAGAACCTGCAGCTGTGGGCGTGGAAGGACACGTTCGATCCCGGCTTCGAGGTCGAGGGCTCGCTGAACCTGAGCCCCGCGATCACCGAGCAGTCGAAGTTCACCGAATGACGCGCCTCCCGCCGACGCGGCCCGACTCCGCCGGCGCGGCCGGCAGCGCCGCGCCGGCGGCGGGCAGCGTGCCCCCGGGCGGCATCGGGAGCGGGCGCGCGTGAGCGGCTTCGTGCTCAAGCGGATCGGCTTCGCGTGCATCACGCTGCTCGCGGTGCTCACGATCGTGTTCTTCATCGTGCGGATCCTGCCCGGGGACCCCGCGATGGTGATCCTGGGGGACCAGGCGAGCCAGCAGTCGATCGAGACCCTCAGGGCGCGCCTGGGGCTCGACCAACCGCTGCCCGTGCAGTACGTCGAGTTCATGGCGGGCGTCTTCGCGGGCGACTGGGGCACGTCCCTGGTCTCGGGCCGCCCGGTGATCGGCGAGATCCTGAAGGTGCTGCCCGCGACGATCGAGCTGACCCTCGCCGCCCTCGTGCTCGGCGCGGCCGTCGGCATACCGCTCGGGGTGTGGTCGGCGATCCGCAGGAACACCGTGCCGGACTACGTCGTGCGGCTCGTCTCGTTGCTCGGCCTGTCCTTTCCCGCCTTCGTCTCGGCGGTGCTGCTGCTGTTCGCGTTCGCGATCGAGCTGCGCTGGTTCCCGGTCATGAGCTCCGGGCGCGGCACGACGCTCGGCGCGCGACTGAACGATCTGGCGCTGCCGGCGATCAACCTCGGGCTCATCATGGCCGCCTACATCACGCGCGTGGCACGCTCGGCGATGCTCGAGGTGCTGGGTCAGGACTACGTGCGCACCGCCAAGGCCAAGGGCATCGCCTACGCGACGATCATCCGGCGGCATTGCCTTCGCAACACGATGATCCCCGTGGTCACGGTCGTCGGGCTCTACCTCGGGATCCTCATCGGCAACTCGGTGCTGACGGAGATCGTGTTCAACCGCCCCGGGCTCGGCAGGCTCATCGTCGGCGCGCTGAACCAGCGCGACTATCCGATGCTGCAGGGCATGATGGTGATCTACACGCTGATGGTCGTCGTCGTGAACCTCGGCACGGACCTGACCTACGGGCTGATCGATCCGAGAATCAAGTACTCGTGAGCGTTCCCGACGCCTCGGCCGCGCCGGTCGCGGCGCCCGGCACCGGCGCCTACCTCCGGGCGTCCCTCGCGGCGCTCGGCGCGGGCCTGCTCAAGGCGTTCAACACGAACAAGACGTCGTGGATCGGGCTCGTCCTGTTCGCCGCGGTGTGCCTGCTCGCGCTGCTCGCGCCGTGGATCGCCCCGCACGACCCGCTGGACCAGAACATCCTGCAGCGCCTGAAGCCGCCGTCGTCGGAGTTCTGGTTCGGCACCGACGCCTTCGGCCGCGACATCCTGAGCCGCATCCTGCACGGCGCCCGCATCTCGCTCGTGATCGGGCTCGTGTCCATCACGGTCGCGCTCGTGATCGGCACGGCCATCGGCCTCGTCGCCGGCTACTTCGGCGGGCGCATCGACATCGTCGTCATGCAGACGATGGACGTGCTGCTCGCGTTCCCCTCCCTGATCCTCGGGCTGATCGTCGTCGCGATGCTCGGCCCGAGCGTGGGAAACATCATCATCGCGATCGCGCTGACCGCCATCCCGCCGTTCGCGCGCATCGCGCGCGCGCCCACCATCGTCGTCAAGGAGCGCGAGTACATCGAGGCCGGTCGCTCGCTCGGCTACTCGCACGCGCGCCTGATGGGCGGCCACATCCTGCCGAACATCCTGCCGGAGGTGCTCGTGATGGGCTCGTTGTGGATGGCGACGGCGATCCGCGTCGAAGCCTCGCTCGCGTTCATCGGGCTCGGGGTGAGCCCGCCGACCGCGACCTGGGGCGGCATGATCCGCGAAGGCTTCGAGAGCATCCTCGACAGCTTCTGGCTCGCGCTGTTCCCCTCGCTCGCGATCCTCGTCGTGGTCTTCGCGCTGAACCTCCTCGGCGACGGGCTGCGCGACGCGATCGATCCGCGGCTGCGGGGCGAAGGATGAGTGCCCCCGCGCCGGGAGTCGCGATCGCGCCCATCGGCGCCGCCGCGGCCTCGCCGGTGCTGGCCGTGTCGAACCTGACCACCTCGTTCCGCAGCGAGGGGCGGTGGAATGCCGTCGTGAAGAAACTCGACTTCGAGATCGCCCCGCGCGAGACGCTCGCGGTCGTCGGCGAGTCCGGGTCGGGAAAGTCCGTCACGGCGCTGTCGATCATGCGTCTGGTACCCGAGGCGACGGGGCGCATCGAGGGCAGCATCGTGCTCGACGGCACCGAGCTGACCGCGCTGCCCGAGGCGCGCATGCGCGACGTGCGCGGCGGCGCCATCGGCATGATCTTCCAGGAGCCGATGACGAGCCTGAACCCGGTGCTGACCGTCGGCTACCAGGTCAGCGAGGTGCTGGAGCGCCACCGCGGCATGGACCGCGACGCCGCACGCGCCGAGACGCTCAGGCTGTTCGATCTCGTGCGCATCGCCGACGGTCCCGCCCGCCTGAACGAGTTCCCGCACACCTTCTCCGGCGGCATGCGGCAGCGGATCATGATCGCGATGGCGCTCGCGTGCCGCCCTCGCCTGCTGATCGCCGACGAGCCGACCACGGCGCTCGACGTCACGATCCAGGCCCAGATCCTCGAGCTCGTGCGCGAGCTGCAGGCCGAGGTCGGCATGTCGGTGATGTTCATCACCCACGACATGGGGGTCGTGGCCGAAGTGGCCGATCGCGTGGTCGTCATGCTCGAGGGCGAGAAGGTCGAGGAGCGCGCCGTCGAGGACGTGTTCGCCGACCCGCGCCACCCCTACACGAGGAAGCTGCTGCGCGCCGTGCCGAAGCTCGGCGCGCTGTCGGGCGGCGACCGGCCCCGCCGGTTCGGCCTGCTCGATGCGTCCGCAGCGGACGCGTGCGGCAGCGTGCCCGACGACGACGACGGCGGCGCCAAGCCGAGGCCGTCGGGCACGCTGCCCCCCGAGGAGCCCGACCGGCGCGGCGACACGATCCTGGAGGTGACGGGACTGACGACCCGCTTCCCGGTGCGCGGCGGCCTGTTCGGCCGCCTGCGCGGACGGATCCACGCGGTCGAGGACGTCTCGTTCTCGCTGCGCGCCGGCGAGACCCTCGCGCTGGTGGGCGAGTCCGGCTGCGGCAAGTCGACGACGGGCCGCTCGATCCTGCGCCTGATCGAACCCGTCGCCGGCAGCATCCGCTTCGAGGGGCGCGACCTGGTCGCCGCGGACGCTGCGGAGCTGCGCGCCGCGCGGTGCCGCCTCCAGATGATCTTCCAGGACCCGTACGGCTCGCTGAACCCGAGGAAGAGTGTCGGCGCCGCGCTGCGCGAGCCGATGATCGTGCACGGGCTGCGCTCGCGCGGCGCGGCCGACGCCGAGGTCGCCCGGCTGCTGAAGCTCGTCGGGCTCGGGCCGGAGCACGCGCTGCGCTTCCCGCACGAGTTCTCCGGCGGCCAGCGCCAACGGCTGTGCATCGCCCGGTGTCTCGCGCTCGAGCCCAGGTTGATCGTCGCCGACGAATCGGTCTCGGCGCTCGACGTGTCGATCCAGGCGCAGGTGATCGACCTGCTGCTGGACCTGCAGCGCGAGCTTGGCCTCGCATATCTCTTCATCAGCCACGACATGGCGGTCGTGGAACGGGTGAGTCACCGCATCGCGGTGATGCTGCTGGGCGAGATCGTCGAGATCGGGCCGCGGCGCGCGATCCTCGGCGACCCCCGCCATCCGTACACGCGGAAGCTCATCGCCGCCGCTCCCGTGCCGGACCCGTCGGCCCGGCGAGAGCGGGCGGGACTGCTGACCGGGGAGATCGGGAGCCCGTTCCGGGGGCTCGACTGGACGCCGACGCCGGCGGCGTTCATCGAGATCGGGCCGGATCACTTCGTACGCGACCATCAAGCGACAACCGGATGATCGCGAACGCCTGGAACGAGCTGGCGGCGTGGTTCGCCACCCGTGCAAGGATCGAACAGGAGGAAGGAAGGGTCTCGTCCGTGAGAGGCGATTCGTCGCGCGGAGGGTTCAGCGCCAGCGATAGCCGATCATCGCGGCCGTCTCTCGCACGACTCGCGTCAGCCTCGGGTCCGCGAGGGGGCGCAGCAGATCGGGTTCCGCCGAGATGGCGTCCGCGGCGCGTTCGAACAGCGCCGCGGCCGGCTGATTGGCGTTCATCGACGACGGGTAGTGAATGCCGTGCGCGTCCGGGTACGCCTCGTAGAGTCGACGGGCCCACCGTCGCGCGCGCGCCCGCGGACCGGTATTGATCGCCATCGAGGCACCGATGCGCGTCGCGAACGCGCTCGTGAGGTCCAGCAACACGAGCGGGGCGGACGCCCGGAAGAAGGCCACCGCCGGATCGCGAGCGTGCCTGTCGATCGTGCGTCCGGTCTGGAACACCTCCGCCAGCGCGGTCGGAAACGCGCGCTCGCCGAGCGCGGCGTAGAGGATGCCGCGCTCCTGCACCGACCCGTCCGTCTCCCCTCCGGATCCCGGCAGGTGGTGATCGAACCTGGATGCCGTCGGACCGAAGTGGCGGAATCGGTTCCAGTCCGTCGGATGCGCGCCACCCATGAAGAAGATCCGCACGAGCATCGTGCCCGCCGGCAGCACGAGCGTGACGGGCTCGACCCCCGCGAGCGCATCGCCGCCCGGCGGCTCGGGGAACTTCGCCACCTACAGGTCGCGAGCGAGCAGCACGACATCGTCGATCGGCAGGGCCGCGAGCAGCCAGTCGCGAGGCGAGAGCGGCCCGCCCGCCACGTCCGACTCCAGATCGACGGTGGGAGCGAGGAAGAAGCGTTCGACGGTGATCGGATGGACCGACGGATCGATCGCCGCGAGCACGCGACCCAGACCCGGCAACGCGCCCGACGGGCCGAACTGGAACGCCGGGAACACGCGTCCGTCCGGCCCGTCGACGGCGTACAGCGAGCGCTCCGTGACGCGCTGCCTGACGCGACTCGCCACGACCCCGAGCCGCGCGGCGGTTTCGGCGGTGGAACATGCCCCGGCGACCAGTTGCGCGTACTGCCCCACGACATCCGCGGGCCCGGCCTGCAAGGCGGGCTCCGGCTCGTCGCCGTCGAGGCCAGCGGCTCCCGCCTCCCTGAGCAGCCGGGTCTCGTGCTCGGACAACGGTGGGGAAGCCACCGGCCGAAGCGGCAGATGCTCCCGGACGAACTGCGCAGCCGCGTGGATCAGCACATCGACGTCTTCGATGCCGGCACGCTGCAGCACGTCCAGGTCCTGTGCACGACTCACGGTTATCTCCGAATATCCAGGTTAGGCGAAGATAGCATGTCCGGTAAGTCGCACTCCCGGGAAGACTTCGACGAGAGAATCCGACCCTGGGACGATGCAGACACGACTCGCTTGACCCAAACGTCATGACGTCCGTACGATGGGACCATGCCGTGGGATGCCGTCAACCTGGAATCCGGCCCGGTGCCCCTGTGGCACCAGATCGCCGAGCGCCTGCGCGCCGCGATCGCGGCCGGGGATTTCCGGCCCGGCGACGCGCTGCCTTCGGAGTCCCAGATCAACGCCCGCTTCGGGGTGAGTCGCACGACGGCGCGCGCGTCGCTCGATCGGCTCAAGGAGGACGGGCTGATCAGCCGGCGCTCCGGCAAGGGCTCCATCGTGCTCGCGCCGCGCGTGGAACAGCCGCTGAACCGGCTGTCGAGCTTCAGCGACGACATGCGCAGGCGCGGGTTCGCGCCTTCCTACGAGACGGTGTCGGTGCGGCGCCAGGCGAGCACCCGCGAGGCCGCGCGCGCCCTCGGCATCGAACCGCGCACCGGGGCGGTGCGCATCCGGCGCCTGCTGAAGGCCGATGGCTGGCCCATCGGGTTCTCGGATTCGTGGATCTCGCCGCGGGTGCTCGGCCCGGACGCATCCCCCGATCGCGCACGCCTCGACGCGGGCAGCCTGTACGCCTGGCTCGAGGGCGAGCACGGGGCACGCATCGACGGCGGCCACGAGATCATCGGCGCGACGGCCGCCTCGGCGCGGCTCGCCGAGGCGCTCGGCGTCGCCGAGGGCGCGCCGCTGCTGACGGCCCGGCGCACGTGCCACGCCGCCGACGGAGCGCCGATCGAGCACGCGCTGATCCACTACCGTCCCGACCGGTACCGCTTTCACGTGACGCTCGTGCGCGGATGAATCGCCCGGTCGCGTTGTTCGTCGGCGACGTCACCCACGACATCGTGCTGGACGTTCCCGCGCTGCCCGAACCCGACGGCAAGGTGTGCGCGACGGCCATGCGCTCGGGCCCGGGCGGGATGGCGTTGAACGCGGCGATCGCCTGCCACCGCGGCGCCGCGCCGGCCCGGCTGCTCGTGCGGGTCGGCGACGACGCGGTTGGCGCCACGGCGCTCGAGACCGCGGCGGCGAGCGGTGTCGACGTGCGTGGCGCGACCGCGACCGGACCCACCGCGCACGCGGTGGTGCTGCTGGAGCCTGGCGGCGAGAAGCGACTCGTGCTTCACCACGGCGTGTCGATGTACCCGGCTCGCGCGCAGGTCGACGCCGCGTCGCTCGACGACGTCGGCTGGGTCCAGCACGCGGTCTACGACGCGGGCGCGGCCGCGGCGCTCGCCGAGCGTTGCCGCGCCGCGGACGTCCCCTGGTCGCTGGACCTGGAGCCTTCGACCTTTCCCGACGGCATCGCCTCGCTCGCGCCCTCCCTCGCCGGTGCCGACGTCGCGTTCTGCAACGCCGCCTCGCTCGCGGCCATCGGCACGGACGCGGTGAGGGAGCTGTTCGAGCTCGGCGTCGTGGGCGTGATCGAGACGTGCGGTGCCGCCGGCGTCGTGCTCCACCGACGGGGCGAACCGCCGCACGCGATTCCCGCCCCGAGCGTCGACGTCGTCGACACCACCGGTGCCGGGGACTGCCTGGCCGGCCGCTACGTCGCTGCGCGCCTGCACGGGCTCGACGTCGTGGACGCGTTGCGCGACGCCGTCCACGCGGCCTCGTCGGCCTGCGCGCGCGCGGGCACCTGGTCGAGCTACCCCTGGCGGACATCCGCCGTCGCCGAGGAGATCCGCGTCACGTGACCACGCCCGCCCCGGTGGTGCTGCCCGCCAAGCCGAACGCGCTCCACGAGCTCTTCGGCGCCGACAAGGCCGTCATCGGCGTGATCCACCTGGGGGCGCTGCCCGGCGCGCCCCGCTACGATGGCACCGACCCGCGCGAGATCTACCGCGCCGCGGCCACCGATGCCCGCACGCTCGGCGACGGCGGCGTCGACGGCATCATCGTGGAGAACGCCAGCGACCTGCCCTTCGCCCGGCCCGAGGACATCGGCCCCGAGACCGTCGCCGCGCTCACCGCCGCCTGCCTGGCGGTGCGCTCGGCGGTCGACGTCCCGATCGGCATCACGTGCGTGGCCAACGGCGTGATCCCGGCGCTCGCGGTCGCCAAGGCGGTCGGCGCGCGCTGGGTGCGGGCGAACCAGTGGGTCAACGCCTACGTCGCGAACGAGGGGCTGATGGACGGACCGGCGCCGGCCGCGATGCGCTACCGGCGCGCGATCGACGCGACCGACGTGCGGATCTTCGCGGACGTGCACGTGAAGTTCGGTGCGCACGCGATCACCAGCGACCGAAGCGTGCGCGAGCAGGCCACCGACGCGGAGTGGTTCGACGCCGACGTGCTGATCGCGACCGGCGCGCGCACCGGCTCGCCGACCTCGCCGGACGAGGTCGAGCAGGTGCGTTCGGGCACGAACCTGCCCGTCATCGTGGGCTCGGGACTCGATCCCGAGCAGGCGCCGGCACTGATGGCGGTTGCGGACGGTGCGATCGTCGGCCAATGGTTGAAGGTGGACGGACGTTGGTGGAACCCGGTGGACCCCGCCCGCGTGGCGCGCCTCGTCGACGCCGTCAAGGCGCCTCGCGGGTGAGCGCGGGCCCGGCACGCGAACCGGTGTCCGGCGACGCCGCGTCGGGCGACACGTACCTGCGCGCGCGCGGCATCACCAAGCGCTTCGGCGCGCTGACCGCGCTCGCCGACGTCGACATCGACGTCCGGCGCGGCGAGGTGCTGGCGCTCCTCGGCGACAACGGCGCGGGCAAGTCCACGTTCGTCAAGGTGCTGTCCGGCGCGCACCGCCACGACGGCGGAAAGCTCGAGCTCGAGGGCCGCACGGTCTCCTTCGGCTCGCCTCTGGAGGCGAGCGACGCCGGCATCGCGACGATCTTCCAGGAGCTTGCCCTGCCGGAGAACCTCACCGTCGTCGAGAACGTGTTCCTCGGCCGCGAGATGGTGCGCCGCGTGGCGGGCCTGCCGTTCCTGCGGCGCGTCGCGATGCGCGAGCGGGTTCGGGAGCTGCTGGACTCGCTCGACGCTCACGTGCCCGATGTCGACGCGCCGGTCGGGAGCCTGTCGGGCGGCCAGCGTCAGGCGGTGGCGATCTGCCGCGCGCTGAACCTCGATGCAGGGCTCGTGATCATGGACGAGCCGACCGCGGCGCTCGCCGTCGCCGAGACGCGCAAGGTGCTCGCCCTCGCCCGCCAGCTCGCCGCGCGCGGCTGCGCGGTGGTGCTGATCAGCCACAACATCGGCGATGTCTTCGAGGTCGCCGACCGCATGGTCGTGTTCCGGCGCGGTCGCAAGATCGGCGAGCGCACCCGCTCGGCGACGACGCCCGAGGAGATCGTGGCCTTCATCACCGGTGCCCACCCCGACGTCCTCGAGGCCGAGCGCGCCGCCTGACGCCGAGTCGACCGACTCGTCCGCGAGTTTCCACCCTCCGCCCGCAACGCAGCAACGATGACCATGACCACACGCACCACGCTCCCGCTCGCCCTGGGCGCCGCGCTCGCGACCGCCGTACCCGCCTCCCGCGCGCAGGACGTGCCGCGCATCGCCTTCGTGCCCCAGCTCGTCGGCATCCCCTACTTCAACGCGATGGAGGCTGGCGGCAACCGCGCCGCCGAGGACCTGGGCGTCGAGTTCATCTACACCGGCCCCGTCGACTCGAACCCGGTCGATCAGCTGCAGATCGTGCAGAGCCTGATCAACCAGGGCGTGGAGGCGGTCTCGGTCAGCGTGCTGGACGCCTCGAGCATCGCCCCGGTGGTCGAGGCCGCCGAGGCGCGCGGCACGACCCTGTTCACGAGCGACAGCGACGCCCCCGACAGCGGGCGGGCGGTCTACGTCGCCCAGGCGAGCGACGAGGGCCTCGGCCACACCCTGATCGACGAGCTCGTCGCGCGCACCGGCGAGGACGCGACCATCGGCATCGTCTCGGGCGAGGCCACGGCGACGAACCTGAACGCCTGGATCGGGTACATGCAGGAGCGCGTCGCCGCCAGGTACCCCGACGTGACGCTGCTCGAGCCGCAGTACGCGGGCGGCACCGCGCAGCGCGCGGCGCAGATCTCGACGGACCTCATGTCCGCGAACCCCGACCTGGACGGACTGATCGCGGTCGCGTCGAACACCTGCCCAGGCGTCGCCCAGGCGATCGAGTCGGCGAACAAGACGGGCGAGGTGATCGGCACCGGCTACTGCAGCCCGAACACCGCGCGCTCGTACCTCGAGAGCGGCGCGTTCGGGTTCACCGTGCTGTGGGACCCCGCGGCACTCGGCTACCTGACCGTCTGGGCGGGCAAGCGGCTCATCGACGGGGAAGGCTTCGAGGCCAGCAACGACGTCGAGGGTCTCGAGGACCCGGTCACCTACGACGCCGAGACCGGCGTCCTGCTGCTCGGCCCGCCGGCGGTGTTCACGGCCGACAACGTCGACGAGTACGACTTCTGACGCGCCTGCCCGCCCCTTCGGCTCGACCGCTCCCGCGCCGATGAGGCCGATGGCCGGCGTCGGCGGGCGGGAGCTGCTGCTGCTCGGCGCCTGCCTGCTCGCCGCGCTCGCCTTCTCGCTCGCCTCGCCGCACTTCGCGACCGTCGAGAACGGCTCGTCGGTGCTGCGCAACAGCGTCGAGCTGCTGCTGCTCGGCCTCGGGCTGACGCTGCTGCTCGCGATGGGCAGCATCGACGTCTCGGTCGGCGTGGCGACGGGTCTGGCCGCGGTGCTCGTCGGCAAGCTCGTGGCGGCGGGCGCGCCCGCGCCGGTGGCCGTCGTGGCGGGTCCGTTGGCGGGGCTCGCGCTCGGTGCGGTGGCGGGTGCGCTCGTCGTGCTCGGGCGGGTGCCCGCGATCGTGGGCACGCTCGGCCTGTTCGGGCTCTACCGCAGCGCGATGTTCGGCGCGCTCGGCGGACAGTGGCTCTCGGGTCTCCCGTCCACGCTGACCGAGGCGCTGGGCATCGCGCCGCTCGGGTTGCCGCTCGTCGTCTGGGTCGTCGCCCTCGCCTACGCCTGCGCATGGGTGGCGCTGCGCCGGCTCAGCTTCGGCCCGCACCTGTTCGCGATCGGCCAGTCGGTCGAGAAGGCGCGGCTCGCGGGCGTGCCGATCGTGCGCACGAGCCTCGCGGCGTTCCTCGCGAGCGGCCTGCTGTGCGGCATCGCCGCGACGTTCTACGTCGCCGCCTACAGGAACGTCGAACCGACGACCGGGGCGACGCTCGCGCTCGACGCGATCGCCGCGGTCGTGCTCGGCGGCACGAGCGTGCTCGGCGGGCGGGCGAGCCTGCTCGGCACCGCACTTGGCGTATTGCTCATCCGCATCCTGCAGAACGGCCTGCTGCTCGTCGGCGTGCCGTCGCTGTGGCAGACCGTCGTCACCGGGGCGGTGCTGCTGGTCGTGCTCGTCGGCGAGCGCGCGGTCGCGAGCGGCGCGTCCTCGCTCGTCCGCACGTCCAGGCACCGGAGCGCGACGTGAGCGGCCTCGTCGGACGGTTCCCGCCGAAGACGGCCCTGCTCGTCGGCCTCTGGATCGCGCTCGCCGCGGCGCTCGCGGTCGGCGCACCGAACTTCCTGTCGCTGTTCACGCTCACCACGGTCCTGCAGTTCGCCACGCTCCTGGCCCTCGTCTCGCTCGGTCAGGCGCTCGTGGTGCTGTGCGGAGGGGCGGGAATAGACTTGTCGGTCGGCGGCGCGGTGTCGCTGTCCGGCACGCTTGCACTGATCCTCGTGGAGGCGGGTCTGCCCTGGCCGCTCGTGCCGTTGGCCTGCGTGGGGATCGGTCTCGCGCTCGGCACGTTGAACGGACTGCTCGTCACGCGCCTGGGGCTGATGCCCCTGATCGTCACGCTCGCCACGCTCTACGTGTACTCGGGCACGGCGCTCGCGCTGACGGGCGGCGCGTCGCGCTCCGGAGTGCCCGCGTGGCTCACCGCCTGGGGTCGCGGCGAGCTGGCGGGCGTGCCGCTGCCGTTCCTGACCATCGCCGTGCCGGCGTTCGCGCTCGCCGCCCTCGTGCTCCACACCACCTCCTGGGGGCGCTGGGCCTACGCGAGCGGTCACGACGAACGCGCGAGCCGTCTGGTCGGCGTGCCGGTGGAGCGCCTGCGGCTGGTCGCCTACGCCACGAGCGGCATGCTCGCCGGACTCGCCGCGTTCGTCTCGATCGCCTGGCTCGGCAGCGCGCGGCCCAACATCGGGCAGAACCTGGAGCTCGAGTCGTTGACGGCGATCATGCTCGGCGGCATCGGGATCTTCGGCGGCACGGGAGGGGTCGGCGGCGTGATCGCGGCGGTGCTGCTGATCGTCACGCTGAAGGCCGGACTGCAGTTCGTGAACGTCAGCGCCGTGTGGCAGCTCGGGGCGGTGGGTGCGCTGCTGATCGTGGTGCTGCTGATGGATCGGGCGGAGGCGGCTCGCTGAATCGTGATCGTGCAGCGTGTTTTTCGCCACGGAACCCGCCGTCGCTCCGTGGGCCGCGCGGCGCGCCCAACTTGCCGTGATAGCGTGAAGGCCGGATCTCGGGATACGGAACCGTACAGCGCATGGCCATCGTCGTCACCGGGGCGGGCAAGGGCATCGGGCGCGCCGTCGCCGAGCTGATGGCCGGGAGCGGCGAGCCGTTGGTGCTCGTCGACCGGGACGGCCCGGCGGTCGAGACGGTGGCGCACGAGCTCGAGGCCGGCGGTGCCCGCGTCGCCACGCTCATCGGCTCCGTGGCGTCCGAAGCGGTGGCCGGACGTGCGGCCGAGATGTGCGCCGCGTTCGGCGGCGCGACGAAGTGGTCGCACAACGCCGGCATACAGCGCTACGGCACCGCACTCGATACCACGCCCGACGCGTGGGACGAGGTGCTGGACGCGAACCTCAAGGGTGCGTACCTGTTCGCGCGGGCCCTGCTCCCGCAGCTCGTGCGCTCGCGCGGCGCGTGCGCGCTGATGGCGTCGGTGCAGGGCCTCGCCACGCAGCAGAACGTCGCGGCCTACACGGTCTCCAAGCACGGCCTGATCGGGCTGACGCGCTCGATCGCGGTCGACTTCGCCGCCGACGGCGTGCGCGCCAATGCCGTCGCCCCGGGCTCGGTCGACACGCCGATGCTCGACTGGACGATCGGGCTGTCCGAGGACCCGGACGCGGTGCGTGACGAGATCGCGCGCATGCACCCGCTCGGCCGCCCCGCGCGAGCGAGCGAGGTCGCCGAGCTCGTCGCCTTCCTGCTCTCGGACAGGGCGTCGTTCATCACCGGCGAGGTGGTGCGGGTCGATGGCGGGCTGATGGCCCGGCTCGGCGGCTCCCCGAAGCCGAGGACGTGACCCGGCGGGCCCGGGACGACCGTGCGTCGGCGTCGGAGCCGAGGCGCGTCAGTCGTCGGCGTGGCCGGCGCTGCCCAGCAGGCGCATCTTCTCGACGATCACGCGCTTCATCTCGGCCTCCGCCGGCCCGAGAATCTTCCTGAGGTCGGTCGTGGCGGGCTTCGCGGCGAGCAGCTCGCGGATCGCCGTCGAGGAAGCGATGCGCAGGTCGGTGCCGACGTTGACCTTGCTCATGCCGGCGGCGATCGCTTGGCGGATGTCCTCGTCGTGGATGCCGACCGCGCCCTCCAGCTCGCCGCCCGCGGCGTGAAAGCGCGCGACGAGGTCCTGCGGGATGCTGCTGGCGCCGTGCATGACGAGCGGCACGTCGACGATGGCGGCGATCTCGGCGATGCGCCCGTGGTTGATCTCCGGACGGCCGCGGCCCTTGTTCGGGCCGTGGGCGGTGCCGACGGCGATGGCGAGCGTGTCGCAGCCGCTCGCCTCGGCGAAGCGCGCCGCTTCGGCGACCGTCGTCAGGGTGGCGTTCTCCTCGGAGATGATCACCTCGGCGCCGAGCTCGACGAGACGGCCGATCTCGGCCTCGACGCTGACGCCGACGGCGCGGGCGGCGTCGACCACGCGCCGCGTCTCGCGCACGTTCGTCGCCTCGTCCTCGTGCGACTTGTCGATCATCACGGACGTGAAGCCCGCGCGGAGGCACCACAGGCAGCGCTCGAACGAGTCGCCGTGATCGAGGTGCACCGCGACCGGCACGCTCGCGTTGCGCGCCTCCGCGAGGGCGATGGGAACGATGCGCTCGCGCGTGTACTTCAACGCCCCGGCCGTGATCGCGAGCATCACCGGGCTGCGCGTCTCCTCGGCCGCCTCGACGATCGCGAGCGTGATCTCGAGGTTGTCGGTGTTGAAGGCGCCGACGCCGTAGCGCCCCGCCCGTGCGTCCTGCAGTAGCCGGTGTCCGGTGTGCAATGTCATGTCGAGATCGTCGGTGTCGGTGAAGGCGGTCGGCGGACGTGCAGATCGATCAGCGCGAGCGCCCCGTGCAGGGGCGCCCGGTGCCCGAGCGACGCTCGCGAGATCCGCAGCGTGTCGGCGGGTCGGGGGCGCTGCAGGTGGGCGCGCACCGTTCGCTCCAGCGTCTCGTACGGGTAGCCACCCATGTCCGGTATGCCGCCGCCGACGAGCACGTCGTCGGGCTCCAGCAGCGTGACGGCGGTGGCGATCGTCCAGGCGTGCAGCGTGACGAACTCGTCCAGCGATCGGTCGAGAGCGGCGTCGCCGCGGTGGGTGAACAGGGTCTCGACGGGTATTCCAACGCGCGTCGCCAGGGCGGTGAGCGTGTGGCCGCACGCGTGCGCCTCGACGCAGTCGCGGTTGCCGCACAGGCACGGCGTGCCGCGGGCGAGCATCGGGACGTGACCGGCCTGGAGCGACGCGGCACCGCGCCGGAACGGATCGCCGTCCTGTAGGTAGGCCGCGCCGATCCCGGTGCCGAAGTAGACGGCGAACACCGCGTCGCTGCCGGCGACGACTCCCGCGCGGTGCTCGCCGAGCAGCTGCAGCATGATGTCCTGCTCCAGCAGCACCGGACGGCCGAGCAGCCGCGTCAGGTCGCGGCGCAGCCCCGGGCCCTCGAGCTGCGGAATGTTGTTGCAGTGATCGAGCGCGTCGCGTTCGCGGTCGAGCATGCCCGGCATGCCCATGACCACGACGGTTGGCGCGAGACGGTGCCGGTCGGCGTGCTCGAGCACGAGACGGGCGAGCACCGCGCGCGCGCCGTCGACGCGCAGCGCGGCGCTGCTCGAGATCTCGATCGTCGCGGCAGGCTCGCCGTCCCGAAGGTGGCCCACGCGCACGCTCGTGCCGCCGGTGTCGACCACGACGACGTCGCCGCGCGCGGCGTCCGCCGGCAGGCGCGGTTCGGGCCACCCGGTCACCACTCGCTCCGCAGCCATTCGAGGGCCAGCTCGACGGCCTGCGCGGGCGTGTGCGCGTCGGTATCGAGCACGAGCCGCGGGCGCTCCACCGGCTCGGCCGCGGCCCGGCTGGCGAGGTAGAGGGCGACGTCGCGATCCGCCGCCGGGTGCGCGCCGGGTCGCGCCGCGTCGCGTTCGAGCCGCGCGATGGCCGATTCCGGCGAGCACACGCACTCGATCAGGCGCAAGGGGGTCGCGGCCTCGCGCGCGGCGGCCTCGAGCGCGACGACCTGGTAGCGGCGCGAGTAGGTGCGTCCGTCGAGCAGCACGGCCGCCGTCGGGTTCCGCCCGAGCACGTACGCGCCCACCCGGTAGGTGATGTCGACGACGAGATCGTTCTGCTCGCGCCGGTAGTCGACGTGCTCGCCGAACAGGTCCACCCGCACGGCATCCTTGTCGAGCAGGAGCGCGGGCAACGCGGCGGCGAGCGGTCGCGCGACGGCGCTCTTGCCCGAGGCGGGAAGGCCCGCCATCGCGATCAGCATGCACCGCTTCCGTCGGGCGATGGACGATCGGACGCGAGAGAAGGCCTCATGGGTCGATCACCTTCCCCATCATCATCGCGACGACCTCGTCCTCGCTGGTGTCGCCGATCGCGCGCTCGCCGGCCTTGCGACCGCGCTCGAGCACGACTATTCGGTCGCTGACCTCGAAGATGTCGCCGAGGTTGTGCGAGATGAAGACGATCGCGACGCCGTCCGCCCGCAAGCGTCGGATCAGGTCCTTGACCTCGCGCTGTTCCGGCACGCCGAGAGCGGCCGTCGGCTCGTCCATGATCACGATCCGCGCCTTCCAGTAGACGGCGCGGCTGATCGCGATGGCCTGGCGCTGGCCGCCGGAGAGGTAGCCTACCGGCATGCTCAGGTCGTCGAGCCGGATGCCGAGATGCTCGAGCGCGCCCGCGGCCTCCTCGCGCATCCACTTGCGGTCGAGCATCGGCACGCCGAGCAAGCGTCGCATGCGCTCCCGGCCCAGGAAGATGTTGACGCCGACGTCGAGGTTGTCGGCGAGGGCGAGATCCTGGTAGATCGTCTCGATGCCGAGGTCGCGCACCTCCTGCGGGCTGCGCCCGTCGATGCGCTCGCCGCCGAGCAGGATCTCGCCGCTGTCGGGCCGCTCGACGCCCGCGATCATCTTGATGAGCGTGCTCTTGCCGGCGCCGTTGTCGCCGGCCAGCGCCAGCACCTCCCCGGCATGCAGGTCCAGATCGATGTCGCGCGAGGCCCGCGTGCCGCCGAACCGCTTGCAGACGCCTCGCACGGCGAGCACCGGCGTCGACGCCGCCTCGGGGCCGCTCCCGGCCCCTGCCTCGCTCGCGGTCGGCGGGGCGGCATCGCGCGAGGCGACGCTCACGCCCGGTCCGCGCCGAGACGCGCCAGGCGGTCGCGCGACTGGTCGATGAGCACGGCCACGATGATGACGAGCCCGACGGTGATGAACTGCCAGAACGGCGGCATGCCGATGAACACGAGCCCGAACTGGATGATGGCGATGATCAGCGAGCCGATCACGGTGCCGGCGATCGTGCCGCTGCCGCCGCTCAGGCTCGCCCCGCCGATGAACACGGCGGCGACGGCGTTGAGAAGGATGGGCTCGCCCGCATCCGCCGCCCCCGCCGAGAAGCGCGCGGTGTAGAAGATCCCGGCGAGCGCCGCGGTGAACGCGCTCAGCATGAACAGCGTGAAGGTGATCCGCGTCGTGTTCACCCCGGCGCGGACGGCCGACTGGAGATTGCCGCCCATCGCGTAGACGTAGACGCCGAAGCGCGTGTGCGCCAGCAGGTAGTGGAAGAACAAGGTGACGACGGCGGCGACCAGCACCGGCACCGGCACGATGTCGAACAGGCGCG
This sequence comes from uncultured Gammaproteobacteria bacterium, assembly GCA_963833195.1. Taxonomy (GTDB): domain Bacteria; phylum Pseudomonadota; class Gammaproteobacteria; order Granulosicoccales; family Granulosicoccaceae; genus Granulosicoccus. The sequence continues at coordinate 1,005,732 of CAWHXF010000027.1, forward strand.
AGTTGCCGAACGAGCGCGCGGTGTCGTTGCGGATGGAGACGGTGGCGCCGCCCGCGACGAGAAAGGCCATCCCGCGGGTGACGCCGAACATGCCGAGCGTGCCGATGAACGAAGGCACCTTCCACTTGGCGATCAGCCAGCCGTTGACGAAGCCCGGCACGAGCGCGATCAGGACGGCGGCCGCGACGCCCAGCGAGAACGACAGCGACGGGGGCAGGTCCGGGAGGGCCCGGATGACGACGGCCATCGTGACCGCGGCGAGCCCGGCGATGAAGCCGATCGACAGATCGATGCCCGCGGCGATGATGACGAAGGTCAGGCCCAGCGCCATCATCAGGATCTGCGTGGCGGTCAGCAGCACCGCCTGGACGTTGTACAGGTTGCCGAAGAAGGTGCGCCCGTACACGCTCCACGACCATGCCTCGAAGAGCGCCATGATCAGGATCAGGAACAACCAGGACCAGGCGGCGGTCAGCAGCTGCAGCACGCGGACGCGGGTGTTCATTACAGTGACCGGCTGAGAGGTGGCGGCGGACGGAGAACGGCGGCGGCGGCGGCGGACGAGCGTTCGACGCGATCGGCCGTCGAGACGGCCCGCCGGTTCAACGCGTCGCGTCCGCCGCCCGCCGGCGTGCCGGGCTCAGTCCGAGTAGATGAACCTCGCCACGTCGGGGTCGTCGACGTTGTCGGCGGTGATGACCGTGAATCCCGTTCCTATCACCGGCGGGATCGATTGCCCGGTGAGGTGAGCGTACGCGCTCATCACGCCGTAGTAGCCGATCTCGGCCGGGTGCTGGGCGATCGCCATGTCCACGAGGCCCGACTCCAGCTGATCGACGATCGACTGCGGTGCGTCGAAGGCGATGACGGTCACGTCGCCGAGCTTGTCGGCCGACTCCACCCCGTTGGCCGCGCCGAGCGCGGAGAAGAGGTTCGCGCCGAACACGCCGCCGAGCTCGGGCTCGCGGGCGAGCACCGCCTGGAACTGGGAGGCGGCCGTGGACGCGTCGTTCTCGTTGTACTGGGTGTCGAGCACCGTGATGTCCGGGAAGCGCTCGCTCATCTCGGCCTTGAAACCCTCCTCGCGCTGGTCCGTCGTGGAGATCCCGGGCCGCACGTTGGACACGTAGACGGAGCCCGTGCCGCCCATGGCCTCGGCCATGGCGGCGGCCGCCATGCGCCCGCCGGCGACGTTGTCGGACGCGATGTAGGAGATCGGGAAGTCGCCATCGCCCGAGCCGTTCTGGTACATGCCGTCGTCGATGAACGTGTCGACCGTCAGCACGGCGATTCCCTGCTCGCTGGCACGCTTGAGGGGATCGATCAGCTGCGTGGTGTCGGTCGGGGCGATGAGGATCGCGTCTGGCTGACGGGCGATGACGCCGTCGAGAACCGGGATCTGCAACGTGGGGTTGAAGTCCTCGGCGCCCTGGAAGTCGACCTCGATGCCGAGCGCCTCGGCGGCGGCCTGCGCGCCCTTGTTCATGGTGATGTAGAAGGCGTCGGTGGTGAGGCCCGGCACCAGCACCATCTCGATGTCGTCCTGCGCCTGCGCGCCGCCGGCCAGCGCCGAGGCCAGCAGTGCTGCCGAAATCGCGTTTCTCATGATCGTTCTCCTGGTTCGTTCTCTCTACTTCGGGATGACGCGGGACGAGGTCCCGCGTCGCGGTACGGCCTGTGATTCGAGGGCGTCCTCACCCCGCGCGGCGTCCGGCCGAGCGTGTGGGGGACGCGACCGGGACGCGTTCGTGCCGGGCGGGAACGAGCGAGTCGTGGATGGCGCGACCGCGCCGAACGGCACGGAGCCGGCATCGGCAGGCTGGCCGCGCCGACGCCGGGCGTGAGCCGTCTCGACGACGACTTCGAGCGTCGGGTCCGAAGGGCCGGCGGCAGCGACCCCGACTCGCGCACCGTTCCCGCGTCGAGCGGCCGGGCGACGATGTGGCTGACGGCGACCGGGGTGAGCCCGAGCGTGACGCTGATCTCCGCGCGCGACGACGCGTGGTGCAGGCGGATCAGCTCGACCACGCGGGCGCGGTTGGCGTCGCGCGATGCGGCGGGGGCATCGAAACGCTGGCGAGAGAGGGCAGCGGTGCCAAGGTTCGCTCCTTGATTCGACCTTCTTGACCTGCGAATCAGCCTGACCCACTCGTGACTTCCTGTCAATTGAGTATTGACGACGCGGCCGTGGGACCGACCGGCGCGGTACGACGGCTCGCGTGACTTCGCGTTCGACATCGCCCGCTCGGCAACCGGACGGCCGACGGACGAGTCGAGCGTGTTCGCACACGGCGCACCCGAGGTGGTGGTCACGCGTGCGGCGGGCGGTCCGACACCGATGAAGCACCCCCGCTGAAGGCTCCGACGACGCTCGCTGACGCGCGGCACGCGGGAGAGGCGACCTTCATCGTGCCGTTGCGCCGAGGCGACTGAGCGGATGCCGGACGACTGCCGCCTCGCCTCTGTCGCCCCATCAACGTAGCCGGCGATGCGTGAAGCCGAGCGGAGCCGCGTTCGGACCCCGGACGTGCCTGCGATCAGCGTCGAGCATCCGGACGATCAGTTCCGCTTGACCGACCGCCTGGGGCCGTTCATGTCGATCAACGACACCGCTATGCAAGGGGCAGCATTCCCACGTGCCCACGCCCGCCCGCGCCGCTGGTTCCAATGCTCCCTGCGACGACGCGTTCGGCGAGTTCCCGTGCAGGCGCCTCGTCGAGGAAGGCGTCGACGTGTCCGGAGTCGTCCGCGATCCCGATCCGCGCAACCGCTCGACATCCCCGGCACGGCTTCGGGCCGTCTCGCTCGCTTCGCAAGGTTCGCAGCGATGCGCTGCTGTAGGTAGTCGCTCGCGGTGAACACCGGGTACCTGCCCGCCGGACCCTCGACGACGGCGTCCCGGTCGGCCTGGCAGAACACTCTCCAACGATTCGCCTGGCCCGACCCCGGCCGCAGCTGTCGTTGCATTCCGTGGTGGTAGGGTCAGCGGCCGCTGGAACGGGCGAGGGTCGCGCAATGAACAAACCACTGCCAAAAGACCTGGTTGATGAGCTCGCGGTCCTCGGAGACGACGACATCGAGCGTGTCGTGACCTACGTGCGCTACTTACGGGAGCAACAGGACTACCGATCGCGCCGGACCGCGTTGATGAAATTGGCAGGTTCCATTCCCAAGGAAGAGATTGAACAGATCAAGGCTGCGATCGAAGAAGGTTGCGAGCAGATCGACCACGAGGGATGGTAGCGCCGATGCTGGATACGAACGCCGTGTCGGCGTTCTTCGATGGAGAGAAGGAGGTGGTGGATCGGATTGATCTCACCTCCATCTTGTATCTGCCGACCACCGTCATCGGCGAATTTTCGTACGGCGCGCTGAAGTCTGCCTTCACGAACGACGGTCATTTCGATTCGGTAGCCGATCTCGTGCGTGTCGGGTGGTGAGTGATGGCAACGCCCTCGTTGAAGTCGACACGAGAACCTTTTGACTCGGTTGCTCGCGCGCTCCCGGCAGTCAGCACCGACCCCGACACCCCGTCTCCGACAGCACCCCGTCCAACACCTCCAGGATCATCTCCACATCCCCCGCCTCGATCGTCAACGGCGGCCGGATCTTCAGCACGTTGTCGCCCGGCCCCTCGGTACCGATCAGCACCCGATGATCGCGCAGCCGCTCGACGACGTGGCCGGCAACGGCCGTCGCGGGCGCACGCGTGCGCCGGTCGGTCACGAGATCCACGCCGACGAACAACCCCATCCCGCGCACGTCGCCGATGAGGTCGTGCCGGTCTTGCAATGTTCGAAGTCCCGCGAGCAACTCGTCCCCCCGCGCCAGCGCGTTCGCCTGCAAGCCTTCGTCCTCGACAATCCGCAACACCTCCGTCCCGATCCGGCACGACAGCGTGCTGCCGCCGAACGTCGAGAAGTACTCCGGTCCGCGGGCGAAGCTGTCGGCGATCCCCCGCGTCGTCATCACGACGCCGATCGGGTGACCGTTGCCGATGGGCTTGCCGAGCACGACGACGTCCGGCAACACGCCCTGGTGTTCGAACGCGTACCGGTGCGCGCCGAGTCGCCCGAGCCCGGTCTGCACCTCGTCGGCGATGCAGATGCCGCCGGCGGCGCGGACCTTCTCGTAGACGCGAGCCAGGTAGCCGTCCGGCGGCACGATCTGGCCACCGACCGACGGGAAGACCTCGCTGATCCAGCACGACGGCTGCGCTCCGCGCGCGGCGATTCGCGCGAGCGCCTCATCTACCTGGGCGGCGTAGCGCGCGGCGCAGTGCGCATCCTCGCGCCGGAACGTGCCGGCGTAGTCGTCGGGGAGGTCCACCAGTTGCACGTGATCGGCCTGCCCCACACCGCCCGGCGCGTTGAACTTGTAGGCCGAGATCGCGATGGCTCCGGTCGTGTTGCCGTGGTAGCCGTGATCGGGCGTGACGACGTCGGTGCCGCCGGTGTGCGCACGCGCGAGCCTCAAGGCCAGCTCGTTGGCCTCGGAGCCGGAATTCACGAAGTAGCAGACCGACAGCGAGTCGGGCACCGTCGCCAGCAGCGCGTCGATGAACTCGACCTGCGCGGGGTGCAGGTAGCGCGTGTTCGAGTTCATGCGCAGCAACTGGTCGGCCGCGATCGCCTGCAGGCGCGGGTGGGCGTGTCCGACGTGCGGCACGTTGTTGTACGCGTCCAGATACGCCCGGCCGAGCTCGTCGAACAGATGATGCTTCCAGCCGCGCAGGAACATGAGCGGCCGTCGGTAGCTCAGCTTCACGTTGGCGCCGAAGTGCGCACGGCGCTCGTCCATCACCCGCGCCTCGTCGAGGCCGCGGTGGGCGACGCGCTCGTCGGGCAGGTTCAGCAGCGCCGCGGGGTTCGGGCACAGCCGGCCCCAGAGCGCCATGCGGTCGGGGTTCGCGACCCCGGGCCAGTCCGCACCCAGGCCACTCGTCGACAGCGCGAGCTGCACGTGCGCGTGCGGCGCCCAGCCGCCGTTGACCGTCGAGTCCCCGAGGGACGCGAACGCGTCGCCCGCCGCGACGCGGTCGCCGACCGACAGGCGCGCGATGCTGTCGGGCGACAGGTGGCCGTGCAGCGTGAAGAAGGGTGTACCCGCGCGCGTCTCGTGGCGCAGCACGACGACACCGCCGTAGTCGAGCGGTTCGGGCCGGACCTCCACGGCCTCGACCGTGGCGTCGAGCGGCGCGTGCAGCACCGTGCCCGCCGGTGCGAACACGTCGACGCCGAGGTGCACGGTGCGCCGATCGGACGCCTTCCAGGGCCCTTCGCGGAACGCGGGCGCCGTGTACACGAGCCGCGGCTCGGCCCAGGCACCGAGCCACGGTGCGTCGAACCCCGCGCCGATTCCGGCGGCTTCGTCGACCGTCATGTCGAACGGATTCCGAGGCACGGTCGCGGCGGCCACCGACAGCGCGTGCACGGGCGCGCCGTCAAGCGACTCGCCGATCAACGGCGCGAACGTGCCGCGACGCTGATCGAGGAACGCCAGCACCTCCTCGGCGCCGTCGGTCACGGGCAGGTCGCAGGCGGCCCGAACGCGCATGGCCACCAGGGCCGGGTTCACGTCCGCGCGCTCGAGCAGCCGCCACGCCGGCGCCTGGGACACGGTGACGTAGGGATCGTCCGGGCGCTTCGCCGCCTCGATCGTGGAGACCGTGACGCTGAGCGCGAGACGCATGCGCAGCAGCGGCCACAGCAGGTCGAGCTCGGCCGTCGCCAACGGGTTCACGCGGTGATACCCCTTCACGAGCGCGGCCAGCGCCTCTTCGGCATCGCCTCGATCGAGCGCGACGTAGGCGCCGGCGACCGCGAGCTCGCAGATCCGCGGGCTGGCCGTCAGGTCGCCGAGGTCGACGATGCCCGAAATGCCGCCGCCCTCGACCAGCACGTTCCAGTCGTTGACGTCGTTGTGGATGGCCTGCACGGGCAACGCATGAAGCGCCGCCTTCACGGCCTCGAAGTCCGCCAGCGCGTCGCGCACGACGGCCCGGCGTGAAGGGTCGTCGAACACGTCCAGGCGATCACCGATCCACCCGCTCGACGGCAGGCGCCATTTCAGCTCGGCCCGCAGCCGCGCGTGATCGAACGATTCGAGCGCGGCGTCCATGCGCCCGAGGTGCGCGCCGAGCGCCTCGATCATCGGCAGCCCGTGCGGGCGATACTTCGCGTACGGGATGCCGGGCAGCCGACTCTGCAACCAGACGAGTCGCGGCTCGCCCGCCTCGTCGGCCGCCGAAGCGAACCGCGCGCGCGCCGCGTTCGGCACGACGCGGGGCAGCGGCACGTCGGGCGCGCGACGCCGCACGTGCGCGATCGCCTCGCACTGCGCGTCGACGAGCTCGTCCGGACAGCCCGCGCGCATGATCTTGAGCACGTACGCCGAGCCGTCGGCGGCGCTCGCCGCGAAGTTCAGGTCGTGCTCGCCGTCGAGCGGCTCCAGCCGCGCGTCGATACCGTAGAGCTCGCGCAGCACGTCCCGCCAATGGGACATCAGTACACGCGTCCGTAAGCCGCAAGGCGCTCCTCGTCGTCCATCCCTTCGAGGAACGCGAGCTCGCCGCGCTTGTGATCGAGGTAGACCTGACGGAACTCGTCGTTCGTCCACCGACCGATCGCCTCGCTCGCCTCGAAGCGCGCGAGCGCCTCCTCGAGCGTGCCGGGCAGCCGCTCCACGCCCGCCTTCGCCAGCGCGTCCGCATCGAAGGTGTCGAGATCGCCCGACCGTCGGCGTCGGCGCGGGCAGCGCGTCGACGATGCCCTGCGTGCCGGCGTGCACCAGCGCCGCGAGCACGAGATACGGAGAGGCGGCCGCGTCGGCGGCGCGGAATTCCACGTGGTACTGGCGCGCGATGCCGCGCGGCGTGGTCGCGCTGACCGGACAGATGCGCACCGCGGCCTCGCGGTCGCGCACGCCGAGGTTGTTGAACGCCGCGCTCCAGCGGTGCGGGGTCAGCCGGTGGTACGAGATCGCCGACGGCGCGGTGAGCGCGACGATCTCGGGCAGGTGACCGCAGGATGCCGGCGACGAACGCGCCCGCGCTCGTCGACAGACCGTGCGGCCGCGTCGCGTCGTGCGTCGCGGGCCGTCCGTCCGCGTCGACGAGGCTCAGGTGCACGTGCACGCCGTTGCCGACACCGTCGAGCGCGCGGATGGGGGTGAAGCTCGCCCGCGTGCCGTGGCGCTCCGCGCTGGCCTGCACCAGCTGGCGCGTGACGATGGCGGCGTCGGCGGCGGCCACGCCGGTCCGGGGCTTCACGGTGATCTCGTACTGGTCCCGCCCGTACTCGCGCAGCACGTTGTCGGTCTCGATGCCCGCCGCGCGCAACGCGGCGACGACGGTGCCGGCGAGCCCGCGGTGGGCGCGAAAGCCCGCGAGCCCGAAGGCCGGGCCGACGCCCTCGCCGTCCGGCAGCTGGAACTCCTGCTCGAAGCTCGCGTTGACCGTCAGGCCGGCCGCGTCCTCGAGGCGCTGCAACGCCGCGGTCAGAATGCCGCGCGGACAGCAGCTCCACGGTGTGCCGTCGAGACGCAGCACGTCGCCGAGCACGAAGTGCTCGACGGGGCCGCCGTCCTCGAAGTCCACGCGCGTCCGGGTCGCGACGTCGGGCCGCAGGACGAGATCGTCGAGCGAGCCGAAGGGGCCGTCGGCGATCGAGTCGAAGCACGTGATCATCGAGTTGGTCGGCACCCAGCCGACGCCCGCGCGCAGCCGGTCGCCGAAGTCCACGGCCGGCACGCCCTTGCCGCGCACCTGGCCCGCGAGGTCGCAGGTGGACACGTACACGATCTCCTCGCCGATCACGACTTCTCTCCCGGTTCACGGCGCAGCGCGTCCCACGCCTGCAGCCTCTTGCGCGTGCGCGGCCAGTCGCGATCGGCGACGCCGTCGATCAGGAACTCCATCAGCAGCATGGCGCCCGCGTACGTGTCCCAGGCGCTGCCGTTGTCGATCGGCACGACCAGCACCTCGGCGGCGTGGCCGGCGACCGGCGACAGCCACCGGTCGGTGACGAGCACCACGCGGGCCTTCCTCGCCGCCGCGCGCTCGGCGAGCTCGGCGAGGTTCGGCTGGTAGCGACGGAAGTCGACGACGACGACGACGTCGCGCGGCTTCAGCGCCAGGAGGTAGAGCGGCCAGGTCTCGGGATCGGTCGGCAGGTGCGACACCCCCGGACGGATCTGCACGAGGTGGCGCGACAGGTACTGCGCGACGCTGTCGCTGATGCGCCCGCCGATCACGTGCACGGCGCGGCGCGGATCGGCCAGCTGGTCGCAGACACGGCGCAGCTGCGCATCGCTCAGGGCCGAGGGCAGCCGCTCCAGGCAGGCGAGACTGGAGCGCAGGAACGGCTCGAGCCCACCGGCGGTCAGCCTGTCCGGGTGTTCGTGCAGCGTCAGCGGCGAGCGCTGACCCTCGCGCAGCTCGTCGATCAGCCGGCGCTGGAACTGCTGGTAGCCGGCGAACCCCAGCTTCCTGACGAAGCGCGTGATCGTCGGTGCGGACACGCCGATGCGCCCGCCCATCGCCTCGATGGTGTCGAGCCCGGAGAACGGGTAGTCGGCGAGCATCGCGGCCGCGAGCTTCCTCTCGGTCGGGGTCAGCGTGCGCTCGCGACGTTCGATCTCGGCCCGGACGGTGGGCGGCACGGCTAGGGAGTCTGGGGCCGCCGACATGGGTACGCTGAAAATCCTCGATCAACCGTCGCGGCATGATAGCGTTGATCGTACGCTTTCAGCCTCGGACCCGCCTCCGGACCGATGACGACCGCCCGGCGCCAGCACGCCGCCCTGTCGAGCGCTGCCATCGTCCTGTTCGTCGCGGCCGCGTGGTGGCTGGCGACGAGCTGGGGCGGCGCCGGGGAGCGCACCGTCACGGTCTTCCTGATCAGCCTGATCGCGGTGGCCGGCATCGGCGTGTATTCCGGCAACAGCGGCATCCTGAGCTTCGGGCACGTCGCGTTCATGGGCATCGGGGCGTACGCGGCCGCGCTCGTCACGCTGCCGGAACGCATCAAGGGCGCGACCCTGCCGGCGCTGCCCGCGTGGCTCGCGGGCACCGAGGTGTCCCTGCCCGTCGCCCTGCTCGTCGCGGCGGCGGTCACCGCGGCGGTGGCGGCCGTCGTGGGGCTCGCCATCGGACGCCTGGAGGGCTCGTCGGCGACGATCACCACGCTCGGGCTCCTGATCATCGTGCACGGCATCCTGATCGGCTGGCGCGACGTGACGCGCGGCGCGCAGACCTTCTTCGGCGTGCCGCGCGCGACCGACGTGACGCTCGCGGCGATCGTCTGCGGGTTGTCCCTGCTGGCCGCCCGGTGGTTCCGCGACTCGCGCACCGGCCTGCGCCTGCGCGCCGGGCGCGACGACGCCGTGGCCGCCCGCTCCGTCGGCATCCGCATACCGCGGGACCGCTTCCTCGCCTGGGTGCTGAGCGCGTGCCTGATGGCGCTCGCCGGCGCGCTGCTGGCCCACTCGCTCGGCGCGTTCAGCCCGAAGAAGTTCTACTTCACGGACACCTTCCTGCTGCTCTCCATGTTGATCCTCGGGGGCATGTACACCGTCACGGGGGCCGTGCTCGGCACCGTCTGCATCACGCTCGTGATCGAGGTGCTGCGACGCCTGGAAGGCGGCGTCACCTGGCTCGGCGTCGAGCTGCCGGCCGTGTTCGGCTCCACGCAGATCGGCATCGGGGTGATCATCCTCCTGACGATGTTCCTGAAGGCCGACGGCCTCACCGGCTATCGCGAGTGGGAGGAGCGGCTGTTCAGCGGCGGATCGCGGGGCCGCCCCGCGAGCGGCGGCGATCGCCATCCCGGCACCGTGACGAGTCCGGCTGCCGCGAGAGTCGCAGACAGCGACGTCGCGGCACGCACCCTCGTCGCCGACGACGTCACGATGCGCTTCGGCGGCCTCACCGCGGTCGACGACGTCTCGGTCGCGCTGGCGCCCGGCGAGATCCTGGGGCTGATCGGGCCGAACGGCTCGGGCAAGACCACGCTGCTGAACGTGCTCTCGGGCGTGCTGCGGCCGACCGACGGCCGCGTGCGCTTCGGCCCGCGGGACCTGACGGGACGACCGGCCGAGCGCTTCGCCGAGGCCGGCATCGCGCGCACCTTCCAGAACATCCGCCTGTTCGACCGCCTCAGCGCGCGGCAGAACGTGCTGGCGGCCGCCGTCGCGCGGCGTTCGCGCTCCACCGCGGACGCCGAGGCGCTCGCCGACGCCGCGCTCGACCGGCTCGGGCTCGGCCACCTCGCCGACGTCGAGGCGGGCACGCTGTCCTACGGCGATCAGCGGCGCGTCGAGATAGCGCGTGCGCTGGCGCTCGAGCCCGCCGTGCTGTTCCTCGACGAGCCGGCGGCCGGCATGAACGAGGCGGAGACCGACGCCCTGAAGCGCACGCTGCAAGGCCTGTCCGCGGACGGCGGCCTCGCGATCCTGCTCGTCGATCACGACCTCGGCTTCATCAGCGCGCTGTGCGATCGCGTGACGGTGCTGAACGAGGGCGCCACCATCGCCGAAGGCACGCCGGACGAGATCAAGCGCTCGCCGGCCGTCATCGAGGCCTACCTCGGCAAGCGCGCGGCCGCGCAGGCGACCGCGGGACGCCCGGCCGTCCCGGCCGCCCCGAACACGAGTACCGATCCCCCTCGCCCCTCGGAGACCGACGACACATGAACACACGCACCCCTCTCGCCCTCGGCATCGCCACCGCCCTCGCGGCGGGCGCGCTGCTCGCCTCCCAGGCCGCCGTCGCCGAGACCCTGCGCATCGGCATGGCCACGGCCCGCACGGGCGGGCTCGCCTCCTACGACGGCCCCGTGGTCGAAGGGATCGACATCGCCGTCGACGAGATCAACGACGGCGGCGGCATCGGCGGCGAGATCCCCATCGAGCTCGTCGAGAAGGACATGCGCTCGGACCCCGCGCAGACCGCCATCGTCGTGCAGGAGCTCGTCGACGAGGGCGTGTCGGTGATCGTGCTGCCGTGCGACGCCGACCCCGCCCTCGCCGCCGCGGGCATCGTCGACGAGGCGCGCATCCCGGCCATCTCGACGTGCGCGTCGTCGCCCACGCTGCCGATGATCGGCGGCGACTACGTGTTCGCGAACTTCCCCGGCGACAACGTGCAGGCGACGGTGTCGGCCGAGTGGGCCCACGCGCAGGGCCTGGAGAACGCCTACATCCTGTATTCGCCGGACACGCAGTACACGTCCATGCCGCTGTACTTCGGCGACGTCATGGAGTCGCTCGGCGGCACGCTCGTCGGCTCGGACACCTACTACGCTCGGCCAGCAGGACTTCTCGGCGATCGCGACGCGCATCGCATCGCTGGAGCCGCAACCCGACGTGATCATGACGTCGGCCTACGAGCCGGACTTCCCGTCGTTCGTCAAGGCGCTGCGCGCGGCCGGCGTGGAGGCGCAGGTGATCGGCTCCGACGGCATCGACTCGCCGACGACGTTCTCGCTCGGCGCGCCCGGCGAGGGCGTGGTGTTCACGACCGCGGGCCATCCCACCGAGGGCAGCGAGCTCGAGGCGTTCAACGCGAAGTACGAGGAGATTGCCGGCAAGCCGTCCGAGACGGTGTTCAACGCGGTCGGCTACGACCTGATCAAGGTGATCGAGGCCGCCGTGCAGGCCGCCGACGGCTCCACCGACCCGCAGGCGATCCGGGACGCGCTCGCCTCGCTCGAGGACGTGCAGGGCGCGACGAGCCTGATCAGCTACAAGGACACCGACGGCATGCCGATCCGCGAGGTGTCGCTCGTGCGCGTGACGGACGGAGAGCGCGAGCTCGTCGGCCAGCCCTCGCCCACCGCCGCGCTCGTGCCGCCGCCGAAGATGCAGTGAGCGAGGCGCCGGTTCCGGCCCTGCTCGAGGTTCGGAACCTGCAGGTGCGCTACGGTCCCGTGCAGGCGGTGCGCGGCATCGACTTTCGCGTGGAGACCGGCGAGATCGTCGTGCTGCTCGGCGCGAACGGGGCCGGCAAGTCGTCGACGCTGAACGCGCTGTGCGGCCTCGTGCCGACGGCGGCCGGCGAGGTGCGGTTCGACGCAGAGGCGGTCACGGGCCTCGCCACCGAGGACCTGGTGCGCCGCGGACTCACGTTGTCGCCGGAGGGGCGACGCGTGTTCGGCACCCTCACCGTCGCCGAGAACCTGCTGCTCGGCGGCTACGCGCTGCACGGGGCCGACGAGCGCCGGGAGACCGAGGCGCGCGTGCTCGAGCTGTTCCCGATCCTCGCCGAGCGGCGGACGCAGTACGCCAGCACGCTGTCGGGCGGCCAGCAGCAGATGCTCGCGGTCGCCCGCGCGCTGATGAGCCGGCCGCGCCTGCTGCTGCTCGACGAGCCCTCGCTCGGGCTCGCCCCGCAGATCGTCGAGCAGGTGTTCGAGCTGATAGCGACGCTGCGGGACTCGGGCGTGACCGTGCTGCTGGTCGAGCAGAACGCGGCGCTGTCGCTCGAGATCGCGGACCGGGGCTACCTGCTCGCCGGCGGCCGGATCACGGGCACGGGCACCGGCGCGGAGCTCGCGGCGTCCGACGCGCTCGAAGCGGCCTACCTCGGGCACTGACGGGCGTGTTCGATCTCTTCCTGCAGCAGAGCGTGAACGCCGTGGCGCTCGGCGGCACCTACGCGCTGCTGGCGCTCGGGCTCGCCGTCGTGTTCTCGGTCATGGGGCTGATCAACTTCGCGCACGGCGAGCTGATGACGATCACGGGCTACGTGCTGATGGCGTGCGGCCTCGCCGGCGTGCCGTTCGCGCTGACCGTGATCCTCGCGCTGGGCGCGGCGATGCTGACCGCCGTCGCGATGGAGCGCATCGCGTTCCGTCCCGTGCGCGGCGCGAGCGGCCCGACGCTGCTGGTCACGAGCTTCGCGGTGTCGATGATCCTCCAGGTGCTGTTCCAGAACCTGATCTCGACGCGCTCGCAGCCCGTGCTGCTGCCGCCCGTGCTGTCCGAGTCGGTGACCATCGGCGGGCTCGTGATCGGCAACAACAAGCTCATCGCCATCGCCTGCACCGTCGTGCTGCTGATCTTCCTCGACCGGTTCATGCGACGCTGGCGCGCCGGCATCGCCATGCGGGCGGCGGCCGAGGACTTCGCGGTCACGCGGCTCATGGGCATCCGCGCGAACACCGTCATCGCGGGCGCGTTCGCGATCTCGGGGCTGCTCGCAGGCACCGCGGCCATCCTGTGGGTCAGCCAGCGCTCGTCGGTGGACCCGCTGATGGGATTCGTGCCGGTGCTGAAGGCCTTCATCGCCGCGATACTCGGCGGCCTCGGGAGCCTGCGCGGCGCGGTGCTGGGCGGCTTCCTGCTCGGGTTCATCGAGGTGTACCTCGCCGCGTTCCTGCCGTCCGACTGGCAGGAGTTCCGCGACCCGATCGCGCTGAGTCTCGTCGTGCTGGTGCTGCTGGTACGGCCGAACGGATTGCTGCCGTCGCCTGCCATGCTGGCGGTCAAGGTCTGACGATGAAGAACGGTCTGCTGACGGACGACGACCCCTCGCCCGTGGAATGGGTGAACCCGCACGCCACCGGCCCCGTGGCGCTGGTGTGCGAGCACGCGGGCCGCGCCGTGCCCGCGCGCCTCGGGGACCTCGGCGTGGCCGAGACGGACCTGCGACGCCACATCGCCTGGGACCTCGGCGCCGAGCGCGTGGCGCGCACGCTGGCGCGGCTGCTGGACGCCCCGCTGGTGATGCAGCGCTACAGCCGGCTCGTGATCGACTGCAACCGGCCGCCGGAGTCGCCGCTGGCGATGCCCGCGACGAGCGACGGCACTCATGTGCCGGGCAACCGCGACATGACGAGCGATGAGCGCGCGCAACGGATCGACGAGATCTTCAGGCCGTGGGACGATGCCGTGACGGCGCTGCTGGACGGCGTCCCGCGTCGGTTCGCGTTCTCGATCCACAGCTTCACGCCGATGCTGATGGACGGGATCCTGCGGCCCTGGGACATCGGGTTCCTGTTCCGTCGGGATCGAGAGACCTCGACGGCGCTGGCCGACGTCCATGCGACCCGGAGCCCCCTGTCTCGAGATCGGCATGAACGAGCCCTACCGGATCGACGACGCCTCCGACTGGTTCGTGCCGCGCCACGCCGAGCCGCGCGGCCTCGGCCACGCGCTGATCGAGATCCGGAACGATCACCTGTCGGACGACGCCGGGTGCGACCGGTGGGCGGAGCGGCTGGCGACGGCGATACGATGCCTGCTCGACCGCACGGCCTGACGCGTTCGGCTCCACCCTCACCGCGATCCGTTCTCATGACCCTGTCCCGCGACGTCCCGCTCGACCCGGCGCAGTCCGCGCTGCTGTTCATCGACGTCCAGAACTTCAGCGCGCACCGCGACGGGGGCGACTTCAAGGACCTGTCGGACGACGAGTTCGAGCAGCGCTACGGCGCGTTCTTCGCCGAGCTGAAGACCCGCGTGATCCCGAACATGCAGCGGTTGCAGCGCGGGTGCCGCGAGGCGGGCATCGAGGTCATGTACACGACGATCGAGAGCCTGACGCTCGACGGCCGCGACCGCAGCCTCGACTACAAGATCACCGGGTTCAACGTCCCGAAGGGCTCATGGGACGCGAAGGTCATCGACGAGCTGGTCCCCGGCGAGGACGAGATCGTGCTGCCGAAGTCGTCGTCGTCGGTGTTCATCTCGACAAACATCGACTACGTGCTGCGGAACCTCGGGGTGCGGCAGCTCGTGATTTCGGGCTTGCTGACGGATCAGTGCGTGGAGAGTGCGATACGGGATGCTTGCGATTTGGGGTATCTCGTTACGCAGGTGACGGATGCCTGTGCGACGTATACGCCGGAGCGGCAGGCGGCGTCGGTGAGTGCGATCAAGGGGTATTGCAGGCAGGTGAAGACGGATGAGTTGGTGTGTGAGATAGGGCGGGATGGTGGGCTTGGGCCGTGAGTATGGCGGGGACAGGGGCCGAAGGGTGTTGCATGCGGGCAGAGAATTCGGAGAACGAATACCAGCACTACTTCAAGCGAGGCTCTTGATTAGTAGCACACTAGGTCGAGACCGAAAGGCTGTAGTGGCGGGAGGCTGACGCGAATTGCATGGTGCGGATTACCGCGACGCGACTACTAGTGCCGCGTACAGTTGCATCGGATGCATAAGCACCGACACGCAGGGAGTGTCAATGAGCGCTCGGTTGGTAGCTCGTCCGACATCAGTCGGGAAATAGGCTCTGCACGACGCTAGGAACTTCCGGTCACCAGGCATACCCGCCTCGACAATACATCCTCCACCGTGGCAAATTCCTGCTCTCGCGAAATAAGCACGCCGCATGCAAATTAACTATTTCTCAATACAAAAGTACAGGAGCATCACTCGAGCTCAAAAACTTCCACTTGGAAAAGTGACGGCGCTGATCGGCCCGAACAACGAAGGAAAGTCAAACATCCTTCGTGCGCTCGTCGTGGGCATGCGTGCGCTATCGAGTCGTCCGGAAGCACGCTTCGCATCGCGGCCGTTCTATACGCGGTTGCCTCGCGACAGAGCCGATCAAATACCGGACAGCTACATCTGGGAAAGAGACTTCCCAAAATCTCTTCAGGAAAAATCCCCAAATGGCCGAACCATTCTCGACTACGAGTTTGAGCTGAGCGCTTCCGAACTTGATGAATTTCGCTCGGAGGTCGGCAGCCGATTGAACGGCGTTCTGCCGATACGACTACTCATTGGCCGTAAAGGAGAAGTCGAGTTCTCAATAATGAAACAAGGCCCAGGCAAGCAAGCACTCACGGACAAATCCAAGCAAATCCGGCAGTTCATCGCCAAGTGCATTCACCTCCAGTACATTCCTTCAGTGCGAACCGCACGAGAAGCATCCAATGTTGTCGATGAAATGGTTTCATCTGCGCTTATGCCGTTGGAGCTCAGCGATGACTTTCAAGCGGCAGTTGCGTCTATCGAGGCACTTCAGGAGCCGATACTAAGAGAAATATCGGAGAACATTCGCGATATGCTGACGGAATTTCTACCTGACGTCGTTGGCGTAAACGTCAGCATCTCAAATGATGATCGATATCGCGCGCTTCGCGCGCTTACTCAGATCACCGTCGATGATGGCAACGCTACGGGGCTACAGTTCAAGGGAGACGGAGTACAAAGCCTCGCTGCAATTGCTCTGTTGCGTCGTGCATCGTCAGAAGCGGAACGAGCGAATCGCGAGCTGGTACTTGCAATCGAAGAGCCCGAAGCGCACTTACATCCTCACGCCATTCATCAACTTAAGACTTTACTCGAGGATATCGGGAGTAAGCAGCAGGTCATTTTGACCACTCACAGTCCACTGCTTGCACTGAGAACATCGGTGGAGAGCAATATCATAGTCCATCAGAGCAGAGCAAGACCCGCGAAACGAATATCCGAAGTGCGCGATGTCTTAGGCGTCCGAACTTCAGACAACCTCACTCACGCGCGGGTGGTACTGGTGCTAGAAGGTGAAGACGACACAACAATTGTTCGCTCCTATATCGAGCGCAAGCATCCGCGCCTCATGAAAAGACTTAGTCAGGGCGATTTGGCGATTGAAAGTCTAGGTGGCGCAGGGAATCTAGCGTACAAGCTTGGCGAACTCAGAACAGCGCTATGCCAATATCACGTACTTCTGGACAACGATCAACCAGGACGAAACGCGGCAAAGAAAGCAGAAGACGGCAAGCTACTGTTGGAATCGGAACGAACGTTCTCCATGTGCCCGAGCATGCACAATTCGGAAATTGAGGATTTGATCCACCCGAGGGTATATCGCCAACTGCTCATTAACAGATGGAACGTCGACATAAATAATGCGCGGTTCAAGAGCACTGGGAAAAAGTGGAGCGAGCGAACGAAAGAGGCATTCTTGGGAGCCGGACAGCCGTGGACAGACTCAGTGGAGATGAAAGTAAAATCAGCAGTCGCCGATGCAGTGAAGACGCAGGCAGATGACCCGTTTGTGATGGCCAAGTGTGGACCGATCAAAGCTGTCTGCCGATCACTTGAGGCATCGCTGGAAATGGAGGACGAACAAGCTCCTTGAATGGCGTGTGAATAATGGTACAGCGTGCTCGCGCCGGCAACGGAAGCATGCTTGCACTTAGCTGAGAACCGCCAGTGCGTCGTGGACCTTCAGACCGCTCCGCGCGATGGTTCGCGTCGCGCCGCTTGCGCGCACCGAATAGCGATGCAGGCAGCGCAACCTTACCCCGCCCCTACGCGCGCTTTCCCGATCCGCCCGATCGTGTTCAACAGCACCTGCGCCGCGAGTATCGACGTGACCCCCGCCGGATCATGATCCGGCGACACCTCCACCAGATCGATGCCGACGATGCGGTGCCTCTTCGCGAGCGCTGCCAGGAACTCCAGCACCTCGTAGTACAAAAAGCCCCCATGGCTCGGCGTGCCCGTGCCAGGCGCGATCGAAGGATCGAACCCGTCGATGTCGATCGTGAGGTACACATCGGCCCCAGCCGGCACGCGCTCGGCCAGCGCGTCCGGCCCCAGCGCCCGGCATTGCCGCACCGACCGAATGTCCGACCCCATCGCCCGCGCCGCCTCGTACCCCTCCTTCGCCGTCGAAGACACGTTCCGGATCCCGAACTGGCTCAGCCCCGTCACGTGGTCCTGCTCCGCCGCCCGCCGCATCGGGTTCCCATGCCCGTGGCGCACGCCGTGGCGCTCGTCGACGAAGTCCAGGTGCGCGTCCAGCTGCACGACGTGGATCGGTCCGCGGTCGGCGAACGCGCGGATGCACGGGATGTTGACCGAGTGATCGCCCCCCATCACGACCGGCATGGCGTCCGCTGCGAGGATCTTCCGCACGCCGTGCTCGATGTTGGCGTGGCTGCGCTCGGTGTCGGTGTGCACGATGTCGGCGTCGCCGATGTCCACCATGCGCACGTCGTCCAGGTAGGTCTCGTCGTCCTCGTGGTCGTAGGCGCCGGCGTGCCCGAACGAGAACAGCGTGGACGCCTCGCGGATGCCGCGCGGGCCGAAGCGCGCGCCGGCGCGCCACTGCGTGCCCGCGTCGAACGGCGCACCGAGTATCGCGACGTCCGCGTCGATGGCGTCCCAGTCGGCCACGTACGGGCTCTTGCCGAAGGTGCAGATGCCGACGAACGGCAGGTCGAGGCGGCCGCTGTCGTAGCCGTGGGTCATGGGCGTCCGGTCTCCGTGTCTGTGGTGCTGGCGCGCTCGATCATTCGGGGTACGGCAGCCGTTCGATGCGCGGGTTCTGCGTCCGGACGTGCGCGGCGATCGTCTCGAGCGGCGCGAACCAGACCTCGCCGCGCTGCAGCACGCCCTCGAGCCAGCGCTCGAACAGTCGCCAGCGCGCCAGCCGCCCGGTCAGGAACGGGTGCAGCACCGGCATCCAGAAGCCGCCGGTCTCGAACGCCGCGTCGAACTCCTCGAAGAAGTTCTTCAGACCCTCCGACGGGGCGCGCACCGGCATCAGGTAGCCGATCTCCTCGTAGTGCGCGAACGGCGGCCAGTCGTCGTTGCCCCAGTGCGGCGGCATCTCCATGAGCTCGCCCGCCGCGGTGCGCATCAGGTACGGCACGTCGTCGGCCATCAGCGAGCTGTCGTAGGCGAAGCCGCGTTCGATCAGCCGGTCGATCATCGCCTGCGTGGTGCTGTACACCGGTGCGCGATAGCCCCTCGGCAGCCGCCCCGTCATGCGCACGTGCACCTCGCAGGCGCGCTCGAACAGCGCGGCCTCGACCTCGTCGGTGTGCAGCGCCGGGTCCTCGTGGCGCCAGGAGTGGTGGCCGATCTCGTGCCCGCCGGCGAGTATCGCCTCGACCGTCTCGGGGTAGCGCTCCATGCACCAGGCGGGCATGAAGAAGGTCTGCGTGAGCCCCAGCCGCGCGTAGCTTGCGAGGATGCGCGGCACCGCCACGGTCGGGCCGTAGCGCCCCATGGTCACGGCCTGCAGGCGGTCGTGGCCGTCGTCGGGGCGCGCGTTGCGTATCAGGCTGTCCGCGTCGATGTCGAAGGTGATCGCGCAGGCGCAGCGCGCGCCGTTCGGCCAGTCGATCATGCGGGTTCGCTCCGGTGGTGGGCGCGGGCGTTCAATGCGGGGCCGCGCCGCCGTCGACGCTGTAGCACTGGCCGGTCACGTAGCTCGCGGCGGGCGAGGCCAGGAAGGCGACCACGGCCGCGACCTCCTCGGGGCGGCCGATGCGGCCGAGGCAGTTGTCGAGCTCCAGCGCGCGCTCTTCGGCCGACAGCGCGTCGAACCCGAGCAGCGGCGTATCGACCGGGCCCGGCGCGACCGCGTTGACGCGCAGGCGCGGCGCCAGCTCGCGCGCCCAGGAACGCGTCGCCGACAGCATCGCGCCCTTGGTGGCGGCGTAGGCGGACGCGTCGCGGCGACCGAGGTAGGCGAGCTCGGAGGCGATGTTGACGATGCAGCCGCCGTCGGCGAGGTGCGGCAACGCGGCGCGCGCGACGACGAACGGGCCGCGCACGTTGGTGGCGAGCTGGCGGTCGAGATCCTCGAGCCGCAGCGCCGCGAGCGGCGACGGAATCATCGTGCCCGCGTTGTTCACGAGCACGTCGATGGGGCCCTCGACCGCGGCCACCAGGCTCGCGATGCCGGCGGCGACGGCGTCCGCATCGGCCACGTCGGCGACCAGCGCGTCCGGATCGTCCGACGGGTGCCGGTCGAGCGCGAACACCCTGAGCCCCTGCGCGCGCAGCGCACGGACGATCGCCGCGCCGATGCCGCTCGCCGCCCCCGTGACGAGCGCGGTGCGCGTGCGCGGTGCCCCGCCGCTCACCAGGGCGCCTCGCCGCGATCGATGCCGAGGGTCTGTCCGGTGATGTTGGCCGACAGGTCGGAGGCGAGGTAGAGGTAGGCGCCGACGACGTCGCCGGGCTCCATGAGCCCGCCCGGCAGCGCCTGGCCCGCCGCCACGTCGTCGATGATCGCGCCTTCCGGGCGGCCCGAGCGCGCCGCCAGCGTGCGCGCCGAGCGGATCGAGCTGTCGGTGCGCACCCACCCGGGCGCGACCGCGTTGACGCGGATGCCGCGCCCGCCGAGCTCGCGCGCCCAGGTCTTGGTCAGGCCGATGACGGCGTGCTTGGAGGCGACGTAGGCGCCGAACAGGGGCTCCGCGACGCGGCCCCAGACCGAGGCGGTGTTGACGATGCGCGCGCCGTCCGGCATCAGTGCCAGCGCGCGCGTGGTGACGATGCCGGTGCCGACCACGTTGACGTCGACGATGCGCCGGAAGCTCGCGAGCGTCTCGGCGCTGGCGTCGTCGACCGGCGTCAGCCGCTCGAGCCCGGCGTTGTTGATCAGCACGTCGATCGGGCCGATGCCCTCCAGCGCCCGCTCGACCGCGCGTTCGTCCGTGACGTCGACGCGGTGCGCGACCGCCCGCATGGACGCCGCCACCGCGTCGATGCCCGGGTCCTCGGCCAGCGCGTGCACGCGCGCGCCCGCCGCGGCGAACGCGCGCGCGACCGCCTCGCCGATGCCGCGGCTGGCACCCGTGACGAGAACGGTCCGCCCCTCGATGCCGTTCACGCGTGCGCCTCGTCGGCCGTGGATCGGACGTGGTGCAACAGCTCGTTGCGCAGCGCGAAGAAGTCCGTCCCGTCGCGCGTCGCGAGGTTCCGCCGAGCGCCGAGCCGCGCGGCGACGTCGACCTCGGCGAGGATGCGCGCCGGGCGGCGCGTGAACACGATGACGCGGTCGGCCAGGAAGGCCGCCTCCTCGACGTCGTGCGTGACGAACACGACGGTGCGCGCCTCCTCGGCCTGCAGGTTCAGAAGCTCCAGCTGCAGCGCCTCGCGCCGCTGCGCGTCGAGCGCGCCGAAGGGCTCGTCCATGAGCAGGACCTCGGAGCCCGCGGCCAGGGTGCGCGCGATGGCGACGCGCTGGCGCATGCCGCCCGACAGCCGGTTCGGCCACGCATCGGCCACGTCGGAGAGACCCACGATGCCGAGGTAGCGCTGCGCCCGCTCGCGCTTCTCGGCCGCGTTCAGGTCCTGCCGGTAGCGCAACCCGTAGGCGACGTTGTCGGCGACGCTGAGCCACGGGAACGACGAGTAGGACTGGAACACCATGCCGCGCCGCCGGTCCGGCCGCCCGAGCGCTTCGCCGTCGAGGTAGATGGCGCCGGCGCTGAGCGTCTCGAGCCCGCCGACCATGCGCATCAGCGTGGTCTTGCCGCAGCCGGACGGGCCGAGGAAGGCGACCAGCTCGCCGCGCCGCACCTCCAGATCGAACGGCGCGACCGCCTCGGTACCGTCGGCGTAGGTCTTGGCGACGCGCTCGAATCGCAGATGGCTCACGGCGCGTCTCAGCTCCCGAGGTAGCCGAAGGCGCGCCGGTGCGCGGCGCGGATCAGCTGATCGGTCACGAGGCCGATCAGGCCGATGACCAGCACGCCCGCCATGACCTCGGGCGTCTTGAAGAAGCGCCGCGCCTGCCAGATCACGAAGCCGAGCCCGCTGTTGGCGGCGACGATCTCGGCGATGATGAGGTAGGTCCAGCACCAGCCGAGCGTGATGCGCATGTTGTCGACCAGCGTCGGCAGCATGGCCGGCAGCGTCACGTCGAACGGTCGCCGGCGGCGCGGCGCGCCGAGCGTGGCGGCGGTCTCGTGGTACTCGTGCGGCACGCGGCGCACGTCGTCGGCCACCAGCAGCACCAGCTGGAAGAAGGTGCCGAGCCACAGCAGGAAGATCTTGGTCGACTCGCCGACGCCGAACCAGATGATCGACAGCGGCACCAGCGCCGGCACCGGCAGGTAGCGGATGAAGTCGACCAGCGGCTCGAGGGCTGCGCGCACGATGCGGTTGCTGCCCATCAGGATGCCGATCGGCACCGCCATCGCCGCCGCGAGCAGGAAGGCCGACCAGACGCGCAGCGTCGAGACGCCCGCGTGGTAGAGCAGCTGCTGCTCGGTGAGCATGCGCCACAGCGCCGCGGCCACGAGGCTCGGCGGCGGCAGGAAGGTCGGCGACGCGCCGCCGAGCCGCGCGACCGCCTCCCAGGCCGCGAACAGCGCCACCACCGACGCGACGCCGACGAGCGTGTCGCCCCCCGTGCGTGCGGCGGCGCTCAAGCGATCCGCCCGTCACGCCGCGCTGCCGCGGCCCGCGCTCAGCGCGTCGCGCCGTCGAACAGGCCGTTCAGCACGCTCGGGTCGATCTCCCTGGCGGCGTCGAGCTCGGTGCCGGCCGCACCGAACTCGATGTTCAGCGCCATGACCTCGTCGAAGAAGCCGTGCAGCGTGCCCGGTGCGTCGGCCGTGCCGAGGAACTCGACGGCCTCCTCGTAGCTCGTGTACGCGAGCGAGGTGTCGATGATCTCGGTGACCTCGTCCGCGGTCAGCCCGTAGTGCGGCGCGGCGAGCTCGGCGAAGCGCTCGGGCTCGGCGCGGTAGAAGTCGACCGCGCGGTAGACGCCGCGCAGGAAGGCCGCGAACTTGTCGGGGTTCTCGGCGAGCGCCTCGTCGCGCGCGGTGATGATGTCGATGATCAGGTCCGGCTCCTCGCGCGAGGACACGAGCACCTTGGGTTCGCGCGCCGGCAGCGCCGTGAGCGCCTGCGACAGGAAGGGCTCGTAGGTGCCGACCGCGCTGATCGACTCGTCGGCCAGCACCGCGATGGTGTCGGCGGTGGCGATCTCGCGCAGCTCCACGTCGTCGAGCGACAGGCCCGCGTCCTTCAGCGCCATCTGCAGCAGCAGCCGCGCCGGGATGTTCGGCTCGATGGCCACGGTCTTGCCGGCGAGATCCGCGACCGACTCGATGTCGCCCGCGACCAGCACCCCGTCGCCGCCGAGCGAGACGTCGATCGTGCCGATGATGGTGCCCGGCGTCTCGTCGGTGCGCGGCGCGCCCTGGTGCTCGCCGACGGTGCGCATGTCGGCATCGATGTCGCCGCGCTGCATGGCCGCGAGCACGTTGGCCCGATCGTCCTCGAAGCGGAAGTCCACCTCGAGATCCTCCTCCTCGTAGTAGCCGAGGTCGGCCGCCACCAGCGCCGGCGCGAAGCCGACCCAGGTCGGGGCGAGCACGCGCATCGTGTCGGCGGCCTGTGCGGTGTTGTGGACGGTGGTGTGGGCGGCGCCCGCGACGCAGCCGACGACGGCCGCGAGCACGGGCAGGAATCGGGGGTGCGTCATGTCGGTTCACCGGGAAGCGTCAGGGCGGATCTCGACCCTACGCCACGCGCTCGGCGCGTGAGTTGACGGATACTCGGCCGTTCACATCGAGAATTCTCGAAGCGATGCGCCGCCTGACCGACGTCGACCTGCGCCTGCTGCGGATCTTCTGCACGATCGTCGACTGCAACGGCTTCCAGAACGCCTGCATCGCGCTGAACATGGCGCAGTCCACGCTGAGCACGCACATGGCGACGCTGGAGGCCGCGCTCGGCACGCGGCTCTGCGACCGCGGCCGCGGCGGCTTCCGGCTGACCACCACCGGCGAGGAGACGCACCTCGCGGCGCTCGAGCTGTTCCGCTCGATCGAGGGCTTCCAGGCGCGCATGTCGCGCGTGCACGGCCGCGAGACCGAGCGCCTGCGGCTCGGCACGATCGACACCGTGGTCACCAACCGCGCCATCGACCTGCCGGCCGCGATCGGCAAGGTGGCCGAGGCCTATCCGAACGTGATCGTCGACCTCGAGGTGATGTCGCAGGAAGCGCTGCAACGCGCGCTGGTCGAGGGGCGCCGCGACGTCGTCATCGGCCCCTCCTTCCAGCAGTCGGCGAGCCTCACCTACCGCGCGCTCGGCGTCGAGACGCACTACCTGTACTGCGGCGCCGCGCACCCCTGGTTCACGCGCGACGACGCGACGATCACGCGCGACGACTTCGCCGCCGTGCGCTTCTCGGTCAGGAGCTACCGCTACTTCGACGACGTGTACCGCCTCGGCAACGCCCGCGCCAGCGCCACGGTGTCGAACATGGAAGCGCAGGAGATCATGCTGCTGTCGGGCGGCTACGTCGGCTTCCTGCCGGGCCACAAGGGCGCGTCCTGGGTCGAGCGCGGCGCGATGCGCGCGGTGCGTCCGAAGGACTGGACCATCGACTCGCCGTTCTACGCGGCCTACGACGAGAACGCGGGCCGGCGGGGGTTGAAGCGGGCGTTGGTGGAGGGGTTGGGGGGTGAGTGATTCGGGGCGTGCGCGTCATCGCGACCCGATCCTCAGCCCGCCCGCCGCGCCCCGTTCCGCGGTAGCCCTCGGGCGTCGTAGCCCGGCGGAGCGCGCATCTGAGGACGCGCGCCGCGTACGGACGTCGGCGACCCTCGTGGACCTGGAGCGGGGGCTCGGCCACCCGATCGAGTGCGCGATCGCGGCCCGTGGCCCGGAGTGCCAGCCTGATGGCCGGGGGACTCGAATCGCGTTAGTCGTGCTGAACGGACAAGCGCAGTGCCGATACTGCACCTCCGGAACCCACACCTCTATTCCCTGGTGACCTCTTTCGGATCTTCCCGTACTGCCTCGACGTGCGGCAAGAGCGCCGCGTGCAGCGCATCCTCGTCGGCCTCGCCGGAGGCGACTCGTTCCATGAGATCGGCGAGTCCGGGCTGATCGACGCCGACGAGCTCGTACCCGTGCAGCTCCAGGAACGTCTCCATCGCCACGAGCGCCGTACGCTTGTTGCCGTCGATGAAGGAATGGGCGCGAGCGATGGCGACTGCGTAGGCTGCGGCGATCCGAAGCGCATCGAGCGACAGATCCCCGTAGTGAGCACGCTGCTCGATGCGGCCGAGCACTCCCTCGATGGGACGAGCGCCGTCCTCGCCGGCGATATTCTCCGGCGTCATCACCTCGTCGTGGATCGCGCGAGCGATTTCCGGGGTGAGCCAGCGGATGGCATCGACGTCGAGCGTGCCGCCCTGCCCGTCGTCCCCACCGGGACTCACCGCTTGGCGAGGATCTCCAGCGCTTCGCGGTGCTTGGCAGCGCTGCGCTTGATGACGTCCCCGATCGGAGCCTCCGCGACGGGCCGCGGCGGGTGTGTCACGGCCGCAGATGCCTGGGCGCCGCGCTCCTCGCGCGGAGTCTTGTCCTCGTCGACCCTGTCGGCGCGTGTGGCCATCGGCTGCGGGTGTCCTGTCCGGGGGGGCGGAAGTGGTCTTGCAGACACCCCCGCACCACAAGGTAGCGGACCGCTGAGGTCGCTTTCAAGGCCGGCGATCTCGATCCGCGACCCAGGGCCCGGGAAAGCTCCCTGATGACCCCTGCCAATGCTGACGGGGGTTCGGCGACGCGGCCACTGGCCGAGGTGCGAAGGGGGCCCGGGACGCCTTGGTCGAGCGACACGCGCAACGTTCAGGCAGCGGCGCTCTGCGCGGCGTGAGCCAGCACGGCGCGGACCTGATCGAGCGATACGCCCTGGAACCACTCGAGGTAGTCCTGGACCGAAGCACCCGCTTCCAGGTTCTCGAACAAGGTGGAGATGGGCAAGCGCGTCCCTCGGAACACCCACGCGCCGCTGACGCGCTCGGGGTCCCGCTCGACCTCGGAACACGTGGACCAGTCGATCACGCTCGGAGCGTACCACCGAGGCGGTCGGCACCCGGTCCCGTGTACCCAGGTTCCGCGCCGGCCGCAGCTGTCGGCTGCAACACCGGTCAGACGTCGAATCAGGCCGCCTTCTCGTCCGATGCCGGAGACGCATGAAGCTTCAGTCCGAGCGCGTCGATGACTTTCAGCACCGTGGCGAACTCGGGGTTCCCCGTCGCGGACAAGGCCTTGTACAGACTCTCGCGACCCAGTCCGGCCTCGCGCGCGACTTGCGTCATCCCCTGCGCGCGCGCGATGTCGCCGAGCGCCGTTGCGATCACCGCACTGTCACCGTCCTCCAGCGCAGCCTCCAGGTAGTCCGCCATGTCCCGAGGCGTATTCAAGTAGTTCGCCGCGTCCCACGGACGGGTCTCGACCTTGCTCATGATTCGTCTCTCGCCAGCTCCGCCGCAAGCTCGAGTGCCCTTTCGATGTCGCGCTGCTGAGTCGACTTGTCGCCGCCACCCAGAAGCACGATCAGCTCGGCGCCCCGCTGTACGTAGTAGACCCGGTACCCCGGGCCGTAGGTCAACCGCAGCTCGGACACACCGCTGCCCACGGGTCGGACGTCTCCGGGATTGCCCATGGCAAGACGCGTGATGCGCACGAGAATGCGCGATCGCGCCTGCCGGTCGCGAAGTCCCGCGAGCCACGTCGAACAGGCTGTGGTTTCGCGGATCTCCACACCGTGGATCGTATCCTTGAAGATACGAAGCAGTCAAGCCGGACCTTTGCATGCGCGTGCCTGCAAGCGCTCGCGAAAGACCGGCAGACGACGCCCGACAGGGGTTCGGCAGCGCGACCACCGACCGAGGCCGTTTCGGGCTACCCGTTCATGCCTCTCGGGCACGACTTTTGTGCCCAAGCCGCCCGGTCACCGCCGGCGCCCCGACGCGACATGCTGGCCCACCGGAAGTCGTCCCGTCCCGGGCCGACCGGCAAGCGACCCGACACCATGCGCCGTCCCCATCGCACCCCGCTCGTCCCCACCCTCGCCCTCGTCGCGGGCCTCGGCGTTCTCGCGCCGCCGGCCCACGCCGCCGAGCTCACCGTCGGCGCCAACATCGGCAACGTCCCGTGGGAGTTCGAGGACGAGTCCGGAGAGGTCGTCGGCTTCGAGATCGACCTCGCCACCGAGGTCGCCGAGCGGCTCGGCGATACCGTGACCTTCGAGAACATCCCGTTCCAGGGCCTGTTCTCGGCCGTGCAGTCCGGGCGCATCGACATGGCGGTCTCGTCCATCACGATCACCGACGAGCGCCTGGAGTCGGTCAGCTTCGCGCAGCCCTACTACGACTCCGACCAGTCGCTCACCGCCAAGGCGGATTCGGGCATCGCGTCGACCGAGGATCTCGACGGGAAGGCCGTCGGCGTCGATACCGGCTCGACCGGCGACATGTGGACGACCGAGCAACAGGGCGAGCTCGGCATCGCGGACGTTCGCCGCTACGAGGGGCTCGCGCCCGCCATGCTCGACCTGCAGGCGGGTCGCATCGACGGCTACGTCAGCGACATCCCGGCGCTGCTCTACTACACGAAGGACAAGCCGGACCTCGAGGTGGTCGAGCGCATCGAGACCGGCGAGAAGTACTCGATGATGTTCGCGAAGGACGCCGAGCTCGCGACGCGCGTGAACGAGGTGCTGACGACGCTGAAGGAAGAGGGCTACATCGCGTCGCTGCACGAGAAGTGGTTCGGCAGCGTGCCCGAGGACACGACGTCCACGGTGCAGGTCATGGACATGCCGACGGCGGAGTGAGCCCGCGTCGCGCGGCGTCGCGGTACCGTAGCGCCGCATGACCCTGCTCGACACGTTCTTCAACCTGCCGGTCCTGTGGCGCTCGATGCCGCGGCTGCTCGAGGGGCTCCTCGTCACGCTCGGCATCGGCGTCACGAGCATCGTCGCGGGCCTCGTGCTCGGGCTCGCGCTGGCGCTCGTGCGGCTCTACGCGCCCTGGCGGCTCGACGTGGTGGCGCGCGTCTACATCGACGTGCTGCGCTCGATCCCGCTGCTCGTGCTGCTGATCGTCGTGTACTACGCCCTGCCCTTCGTCGGCATCCGGCTGTCCCCGTTCCTGTCCGCCGTCACCGCGCTGTCCCTGGTGTCGGCGGCCTACGCGGCCGAGATCTTCCGCGCCGGCATCGAGGCGGTGCCGACCGGGCAGTTCGAGGCGTGCGACGCGCTGGGGCTGCGCTACGGCAGGAAGATGCGCCACGTCGTGCTGCCGCAGGCGGTGCGCATCGTCATTCCGCCGCTGACCAACAACTGCATCAACGTGCTGAAGGACACCGCGCTCGCCTCGGTGGTCGCGATGCCGGACCTGCTGAAGCAGGCGACGCAGGCGCAGGCGCTCGCGGCGAACCCGACGCCGTTGATCGGCGCCGCCCTGATCTACGTGGCGCTGCTGTGGCCGCTCGTGGCGCTCGTGTCGCGCTTCGAGCGTCGGCTCGCGGCGAGCTCGGCGCGCTGAATCCTCCACCCCGAGCCTCTCTCATGGACACTTTCGACATCCCCACCCTCGACGTCGCGCGTTGCCGCGAGCAGTTCCCGGGCCTCGCGCGCGGCTGGACCCTGTTCGACAACGCCGGCGGGTCGCAGATCTGCCGCGGCGCGGTGGAGCGCATCGAGGAGTTTCTCTACGAGCGCAACGTGCAGATCGGCGGGACCTATCCGATGTCGCTTGCCGCCGCGGAGGCGCTGCGCGACGGGCGCGAGGCGGCGCGCGTGCTGACGAACGCCGAGCGCAGCGAGGAGATCGTGTTCGGCCCGTCGACGACGCAGCTCATGTCGAACCTCGCCAACGCGATGCGCTCGCAGCTCGAACAAGGGGACGAGATCGTCGTGACGGTCGCGGACCACGAGACGAACATCGGCTGCTGGGAGCGTCTGCAAGCTTCGGCGGGCGTCACCTTGAGGCACTGGAAGCCGGATCCCGTGACCGGCGAGCTCGATCTCGCGGAGCTCGACCGACTGATGGGTCCGCGCACGCGGCTCGTCTGCGCGCACCACGTGTCGAACATCCTGGGGTTCGTCAACCCGATCGCCGAGTGGGCCGCCTTCGTGCACGAACGCGGCGCGCGCATCTGCATCGACGGCGTCGCGTACGCCCCGCACCGCGCGGTGGACGTGCGCGCGTGGGACGTCGACTACTACGCGTTCAGCCTCTACAAGACCTACGGGCCGCACCACGCGATCCTGTACGGCAAGCACGAGCACCTGCTCGAGCTCGACACGCTCTACCACTTCTTCTACGGCCGGGACCGCGTGCCGGGCAAGCTCGAGCCGGGCAACGCCAACTACGAGCTGTCGTTCGCGACGTGCGGGGTGGTGGACTACCTCGCGGGGCTCGGTCCCGACGTCGGCGATGCGCGCGCCGGGCTCGTCGGTGCGTTCGAGGCGATCACGCATCACGAGGACGCGCTCGTCGCACGGCTGCTCGACTGGCTGGACACGCGGCCCGACTGCCACGTCGTCGGTCGCGCGGACAACCCGGACTCGCTACGCGTGCCGACGATCGCGTTCCGGGTCGACGGACGCGCCTCCGGCGACGTGGCGCGCGCGATGGAGCCGCACCGCATCGCGGTGCGCTTCGGCGACTTCCATTCGCGCCGGCTCGTCGAGCACCTCGGGCTGGCCGAGCCCGACGGCGTCGTGCGCGCCTCGCTCGTGCACTACAACACGCTCGAGGAGGTGGATCGGTTGACGGCGGCGCTTGTGGAGGTGCTCGGCGGGCGGCGGTAGAGTCCGCGCGTCGCGCGCCTCCACCGAAGCGTGCCCGCGGTATCGACGAAGAGCGCGCGCTCTACGTCCCCGGATCTCGCAAGCGCCAACGACACCGTCGTCGCTGCGGGCGACGCCACACGGTGCGACGTCGGCATTGCCGACCGCCAGCTCGTGCCGTTTCGAAGCCGCTGTGTTCCGGCGAGCTCGCACGTCATTGGCAATTCAGGATGATCGACACCGGCGCTCCAACGGCGGACCAGGTCCGAGCGGTGTCGACCTAGCACGGCGCACTCACGTGTGGGAGAACACCTTGTTCGTGATTCGCCACCCGTCGTCCTGCTGAAGCACTCGTCGTCGTCGACCAGCGAGATCGTCGCGTTCCTGCCGGTGTAGCCGGCGATGATCGTGGCGTCACGGACGGCGCTCGGGGGTGTTGCATGTCGTCGCGCCCGGCGTCATCGCCGATACAGCGTCCGCAAACCGCCGGGCGGGACGCAACGACAACGGCGCCCGCCGTTCAGCCTTTCAGGCCGTGTCGGTACGAGTGCCGTCGTCGGAACCGGCCGCCCCCTTCACGCTCGCCGGGGCATCCGGATCGTACGCGCCCGGTTCGAAGTCGGCATCGAGACCGGCGTGCTCGTCCGGTACTCGAGAACCGCCGAGAACAGCATCGAGCTCACCGGGCGCGAGCTCCTCGGCTCGCAGGGCTGCGGGGACGGCACGCGATCTTGGCGAGCCGTTCGAGCTCAAGGTTCCGTGCCGGCCGCAGCTGTCGGTTGCAGCGCTAGTCAGGCGTGACCCGCCGCCGCGACCGGCATGAGCTTGAACACTCGGCCGAACTGCGCGGCTGCTTCCAGGTCGCCCTTCTGCAGCGCAGCCCGCGCGTCATCGAGCTTGTAGGCATCATCGAGGGACACGTAAGGCCCCCATCCCCCCTCTTCGTCGATCAAGGTGACCTCGACCTCCGCCACGAGCTCGCCTTCCTGTACCAGTCGCTTTCGTGTTCTGTTCATTCGACTCTCCGCATGAAGTCCGCGTCCCAACGTTCCGGATCAGGGATGTAGGCAGTGATCAAGGCGGCTGGCCGGTCCGTGCCCTTATGCAATCCCCACGGCGCGTGCAGAGGTCGACCATCTTCACTGTGCTGGAGCACGAGCACGCAAGGGCCCTTTCCGAACTCGGGGTAGTCCTCCACGACCACGCCGGCCCCGACACCCGCGACAACCTCGCGGGACGTCAGCGCGTCATCGCGAAGGGCATCGAGTGCATGATCCGAAATTTTCGCGCTGCCTTCACGCACGAGCTCCACGATCCGGACGAATGTCGCGCTCTCCGTCACCGCTGCCACATCCCGTCACCACCTACGACTGACGATAGCATCCACCCGGCACAGGCCGCCGCCGCGGGATTCAGCCCGACGACGCAGCCCGACCCGAAGCGCCGCCGACGGCATCCGCATCGGCCGCCATCCGTCCGGCGAGCGCCGCGGGCAGGCCCGTCGACGGCTTGCCGGCCGGACGTGCGTGACGCCGGCGCAGGGCGGCCGACGGCGCGGCGAGCGCGAGGGTGTAGGCCTGCCCGACCGCGACCGCGATCGGATCGAGGAGCACGCCCGGCACCGCGTGCGCGATGCGCGGCGCGAGGCCCGCGAGCGGTGCCCCGCCCAGGATCACGACGTCCGCTCCGTCCTCGACGACACAGCGGCGCGCGAGCGCGGCCAGCTCGTCCTGCATCGTGTCGGCGACGGCATCGACGACGAGCTCCCGGCGCGCCGGCGAGACGACGCCCGTGCAGCGCGCCTCGACGCCCGCTTCGCGCATGCAGTCCAGGTACCAGCGCGACATCAGCGGCGTGAACGTGACGATGGCGAAGCGCTCGCCGAGCAGGCACGCGGTGACCGCCGCCGCCTCGGCCATGCCGACGACGGGCACGTCGAAGAGCTCGCGCGCGGCCTTGACCCCGGGGTCGCCGAAGGCGGCGACGATGACGGCATCGACCGAACCGGCGTGCTCGGCGATCGTCTCGAGCAGGATCGCGCCGCCGATCTGCGCCTCCGCCCGCGAGGCGATGTACGGAAAACCGCGCGGCGCGGTCACGGCCACGATCTCGACGCCGGGGGGCGCGACGGCGCGGGCCACCTCGGCCATGCGGGCGGTCATGGCCTCGCCGGTGTTGGGGTTGGCGAGCAGCAGTCGCATCGTGCGGGTCATCCGTCGGTCGGCGGCGAGAAGGGGTCGGGTCGAGCGACGAACGGCTCCAGCCCACGCGCGTGGCGCCATCGCGCGGCGATGTCGGCGCGCGTCGCACACCACACGTCGTCGCGGTTCGCCACGTTGCGCAGGACGTGCTCGAGCGCGCCGATCCGCGCGGGGCGTCCGATGAGGCGCAGGTGCAGGCCCACCGAGAGCATGCGGGCGGCACCGCGTCCCTCGGCCAGCAACCGCTCGAACGCGGCCAGCACGTAGCGGGAGAAGTCCTCGGCGTGCACGAAGCCCGCCGCCCGGACCGAAGCGCATGTCGTTCGTGTCGAACGCGTAGGGCAGTACCACGTGCGGGCGCGTGTCGACGGTCTCGACGCGCGGCAGGTCGTCGTCGTAGGCGTCCGAGTCGTAGGCGAAGCCGCCGTGCTCGACGAGCAGCCGGCGCGTGGCCACGCTCGCCGAGGAGCGCGTGTGCCAGCCGACCGGAGGGATGCCGGCCGCGCGCGTCAGCGCCGCGTGCGTGCGCCGGATGCGCTCGCGCTCCTCGGCCTCCCCGAAATTCGCGTGCGATTCCCAGCGCCACCCGTGGCAGGCGATCTCGTGACCGCGCTCGCACGCGTCGCGCACGAGCCAGGGAACGCGCTCGGCCGCGCGTCCGCAGCAGGAGAAGGTCGCGGAGACGCCCGCGGCATCGAGCGCGTCGACGATGCGGCGGTAGCCCGCGCGCGGCCCGTAGTCGAAGTGGGAGCGCAGGCAGAGATCGGGCGCGCCCTCGACGAGCTGGCGGACCTCGTGCACGGATTCGTTGCGCTCGTCGCCGTCGGCGAGCGACAGCTCGGCGCCCTCCTCCACGTTGACGACGAACGACACCGCCAGGTGCGCCCCGTTCGGCCAGGGGGGAGCTGGCGCCCGGTCGCCGTAGCCGCGCAGATCGCGCGTCGGCGCCCTCACTGGACCATCCGGTTGAGACCGACCGTGCGCGAGCCGATCGCGAGCGCGATCAGCGCGAGCACGATCAACCCCGTCGAGATCGCGGCGAGCGATGGATCGGGCTGCTCCTCGAGGTACTGCAGCATGCGGATCGGCAGCGTCTTGTTGCGGGCGTCGCTCAGGAAGATCGAGATCGGGTAGTTGTCCATGGAGGCCAGGAACGCGAAGAGCCCGCCGGTGAGGAACGCGGGCGCCAGGCTCGGGATCAGCACCTGCACTATCGCCTTCGGGTAGCTGACCCCGAGCGTGCGCGCGGCATCGACGAGCGAGAAGTCGAAGCTCTGCAGCGCGGCCAGCAGCGTGCGCATGACGAACGGCAGGGTCACGAGCACGTGACCGATCAGCAGGCTCCAGTACGCGTCGCGCAGCCCCGCGCCGCGCAGGAACTGCAACAACGCAACCCCGAGCACCAGACCCGGCATCATCAGCGGCGAGACCGCGAGGGTCGCGACCGCCTCCCTGCCCCGGAACCGGCCGCGCACCACGCCCACCGCCGCGGCCGTGCCGAGCAGCAGGCTCGCGAGCGTGGACACGAGCGCGAGGTTCAGCGACAGCAGCACGGAGTCGAGCAGCCCGGAGCGGCGTCCGAGCGATTCGTACCAGCGCAAGGACCACTCCGGCGGCGGCAGCGTGTACACCGGCGACGAGGTGAACGACGCCATCACCGTGATCGCGAGCGGCAGCATCAGGAAGGCCACCGTGAGGAGCGCGACGACCCACGCCAGGCGCAGCGCCATGCGGTCCGCGCGCGTCACGTGCCGCGCGCCCCGAGACGACGTGCGAGCAGGCTGGACCCGAGCACGACGACGACCGCGATCCCGAGCAGGATCGCCGAGATCGACGAGCCGAGCGCCTCGTCGCGCACGTAGAGAAACGCCCGGGCGATCAGCATCGACAGGGTCTGCTGGCGCTCGCCCACGATCAGGCTCGGGATCACGTACATCGACACCGCGAGCGAGAACGTGAAGGCGCAGCCGGCCACCACGCCCGGCAGGGTGAGCGGCAGCGTCACGCGCGAGAACCGGTACCAGGTCGACGCGCCGAGCGTCGCGGCGGCCTCCGGCAACGAGGCGTCCATCTGGCGCACGACCGAGTAGATCGGCAGCACCATGAAGGGCAGGAACACGTTCGCCGCCGCGATCACGAGCGCGGTCTCGGTGAACAGCATGCGCACCGGCGCATCGATCAGCCCCAGGGTCTGCATCGTGCGGTTCACCGCGCCGTCGCTGCGGAACAGGATGGTCCACGCGAACGTCTTGACGATCACGCCGACCGCCAGCGGCAACACCATGGCCGCCAGCATCAACGTTCGCACCAGACCCCGGGCGCGTGCCAGCGCGAAGGCCGTCGGCCATGCGAGCAGCAGCGTGAGCACGGTGGTGAGCGCCGCCACGCGCAGCGTGCGCCACAGCACGTCGAGGTTGTAGCCGTCGCCGAAGAAGCCGGCATAGGCGCCGAGGGACGGCTCGCCGTCCGGTCCGACGACGCTCTTGCCGAGCAGCAGCGCCAGCGGCAGCACGTAGATCAATGCCAGATAGAGCAGCGCAGGCGAGGCGAGCCAGGCGGTGCGGTCCGGCGCGCCGGCGCGGCTCACGGAGCCGTCCCGTACACCAGCGTGTCGTCGATGCGCCAGCCGAGCCGCACGGGCATGCCGCGGTGCAGCTCGTCGTGGCGGCCGGACAGCTCGGACACCAGCCGGTCACCGTCGCCCGCCACGGCGTGCACCAGGGTGCGCGAGCCCAGGTGGACGACGTCCGCCAGGCGCGCCTCGATGCGGTTGACGTCCGGCACCGACGCGTCGTGCGCGCCCGTCGCGTCGACGCGGACGAGCTCGGGGCGCACCCCGACATCGACCGACTCGCCCGCGGCGAACGTGCCGGGCACCAGCAGCTCGCCGTACGCGGTCCGGACGCGCGTGCGTCCGTCCGCCGCGGCCCCGGCGGTCGAGCGCAGGCGCGTGGACAGCCCGACGAAGTCCATGACGAACGCGCTCGCGGGACGCGCGTAGAGCGCGGCCGGCACGTCGAACTGCTCGATGCGCCCGGCGTTCATGACCGCGATCCGATCGGAGACCGCGAGCGCCTCGTCCTGGTCGTGCGTGACGAAGACGGCCGTGATGCCGCGTTCGCGCAGCAGGCCCTTGAGCTCCGCCTGCATGGTCTCGCGCAGCTTCCGGTCGAGCGCCGAGAACGGCTCGTCGAGCAGGAGCATCGTCGGTTCGACCACCAGCGCCCGGGCGACCGCGACGCGCTGCTGCTGGCCGCCGGAGAGCGCGCCGATGGGGCGGTTCGCGTGCTCGCCCATGCGCACGAGCTCGAGCGCCGCGGCAACGCGCTCCGGTCGCGCGCGCTGCGCTCCACCGAGCGCGCGCGCAGGCCGAACTCGACGTTCTCGGCGACGCTCAGGTGGGGAAAGAGCGCGTAGTTCTGGAACACCACCGAGACGTTGCGCCGGTGCACGGGCACGTCGGTGACGTTGCGCCCGGCGATCACGACATCGCCCCGGTCGGGACGCACCAGCCCCGCGATCACGCGCAGCAGCGTCGTCTTGCCGCAGCCCGACGGGCCCAGGAGCGACACGAGCTCGCCCTCGCGCACGATCAGGGCGAGCTCGTCCAGCACGGTCTGCGAGCCGTAGCGCTTCGCGAGATCGACGATCTCGAGGTAGCGCGGGCTCGGCGTCACGCCGCCATGAGCTTGTCGAAGCGCTCCACCCAGGCGGCACGGTTGGCGCTGACGAACGCCCAGTCCGGCGAGTACACCGGCACGCCTTCGGGCGTCTGCGCACCGGCCTCGACGGTGAGGTTGGCGGGCACGGAGGAGGAGAAGTCCGCGATCGCCGCCTGCAGGGTGGGCCCGAGCATCTCGTTCACGTAGGCCTCGGCGAGCTCGGGGTTCGGGCCACCCTTCACGAGGCAGATGCCCGAGGGCATGGCGAAGATGCCCTCCTTCGGCGCCGCGAGGCCGACCGGCACGCCTTCGGCCGCGCGCGGCAGCGCGTAGGAGGAGAAGCTGCCCGACAGCATCGAGATCTCGCCCTGCTCCAGCAGGTTGAACGCCTGGCTCATCACCGAGTAGGTGGTCAGCACGTTGGGTTTGAGCTCCTCGAGCTTGGCGAAGGCGGCATCGACCTCGTACTGCGCCTCGTCGAACGGCTTGCCCGTGGCGAGCATGGCCGCGGCGAACAGCGTCCACATGCCTTCGGTGTTCTGCAGCGACGGGATGATGATCTGGCCCCGAGCCGACTCGCTCCACAGCTCGTCCCAGCTCGGTACGCCGTCGCGAGCGTTCGTGTTGTAGGCGATGCCCGCCCAGGGCTGGACGTAGTTGCACCACATCCCGTCCATGTGCACGGCTCCCGGCCGAAGCTCCTGCCGGTTGGGCACCGCACCGGGCTCGATCGGCGTCAGCAGGCCGAGCTCGACGGCCTGGATCATCACCGGATCGTCCATCTGCACGACGGACAGGTAGGGCGCGTCGGCGTTCGAGCGCATCTTCTCGAGGTTCACCGACGACTTCGTGCCTTCGAAGATGACCTCCGCGCCGATCGCCTCGCGCATGTGCGGCACGACGATCTCCTCCATCCACGCGGTGTGACTGCCGGCGCAGCCGACGACGAGCTCATCGTCCGCCGCGCGCAGCAGACCCGGGGGCGCGAGCACGCCCGCGGTCACGGCGGCGCCGGTCTTGAGGGTCCGTCGTCGTCCCCGATCGACGAGCCCCCGATCGCCTTCAGTGTGGGTTCGGCGTGCGGCCATGATCTCGATTACCCGGTGAGCGGAGGGCCACGCTAACCTACCGGGCTGGAAATGGAATGCCATTTTGTGTTCGAGCAGGTCCTTTTCCCTCGCATCGCCAATGGGCGCACCGACATCGTGCGCCCTTGCTTGTCGTTGCTCCATATCGGGGCAAGACGTCGGTGCCTGCCCGTGATCCCCTGGATCGGAGAGCTTTCGCATGACGAACGAGACGCCTGCGGCGAACGCACCGAGCGCTCCGGTCGCATCCACCTCGGTGCGGTGGGTCCGCGACATCGTGCTCGCCACGTGCGAGGACGACCCGAACCTGGCTCCGGTACCGCACGGCAAACGAGCCGTTATTGATTTCGGGAGCGCAGGGTTGATAAGCGAAGCCAATCGGATGATTCGAAGTTTAATAAGTTTCGCTCGCGTGGAGCCGGTTTTTCCGGCCGCCCGCTTATAGGATCGAATCATCCCCGCCATCGACGACGAACCCGATATGCGAACCGCCACCGCCCTTCTCGGCGCCACGATCATCGGGTCCGCGCCGGCGTTCGCGCAGGACAGCTTCAAGGTCGCGCTCGACGGCACCTTCGCCCCGCACGCCATGCCGAAGCTCGGCGGCGGCATCGAGGGCTTCAACGTGGACCTGGCCAACGAGATCGGCGAGCGCCTGGGCGCCGAGATGGACATCGTCGCCACGCAGTTCTCCGGCATCCTGCCGGGTCTGCAGGCAGGTACCTACGACTTCGTGGTCGCGCCGACGACGATCACCGAGGAACGCGCCGAGAGCCTGCTGTTCTCCGAAGGCTATCTGAACACCGACTTCCAGTTCCTCGTCAAGGCCGACGCCCCCGAGATCACCGACCTCGCTGGCTTCGACGGCAAGACCATCGCCGTCAACAAGGGCTCGGCCTACGACAGCTGGGCGCGCGAGCTCGCCGACGAGCACGACTGGACGGTCGAGAGCTACGGCACCAACACCGACGCGGTGCAGGCCGTGATGTCGGGACGCGCGTTCGCGAACGTCGCCGGCAACACCGTCTCGGCGTGGGCGGCGAAGCAGAACCCCGCGGTCAAGACCAGCTACCTGTTCGAGACCGGCAAGGTCTGGGGCATGCCCTTCCGGCAGGGCGACGAGGCGTTGCGCGACAAGGTCGAGCTCGTGATCGAGTGCCTGAAGCTCGACGGCACGATGGCCGAGCTTCACGAGAAGTGGTTCGGGACGGCCCCTGAAGAGGGCGCCGCCGCGGTGACGCCCGCGCGCGGATTCGGCGAGCCGGGCTTCGCGGGCTATGTCGAGGACGATCACGAGCTCGCGTGCGGCTGAGACGCGCCCGCGGAACGTAGCCACCGTGCCGCCGGCGCTCGAGATTCATGGGCTCTGGAAATCGTTCGGCGGCACCGAGGTGCTTCGGGGCGTGAACCTGACCGTCGCTCCCGGGGAGCTGGTGTTCGTGCTCGGCCCGTCGGGTTCGGGCAAGTCGACGATGCTGCGCTGCTGCAACCGGCTCGAGGAGCCGGACGATGGCGATATCCGGCTCGAGGGCGAGCCGGTGACCGGCGCGCGCGTCGATCTGAACGCGCTGCGTCGCCGGGTCGGCATGGTGTTCCAGCACTTCAATCTGTACCCGCACCTGAACGCGCTCGCCAACGTCACGCTCGCGCTCAGGAAGGTGCTCAAGCTGTCGCGCGCCGACGCGGACGAGCGCGGACTCGAGGCGCTCGCGCGCGTGGGGCTCGCCGACAAGGCCGACAGCCGCCCGTCGGAGCTCTCCGGAGGGCAGCAGCAGCGCGTCGCCATCGCCCGTGCACTCGCGCTGGAGCCGACCGTGATGCTCTTCGACGAGCCGACGTCGGCCCTCGACCCGGAGCTCGTCGGCGACGTCCTCGAAGTGCTGCACGACATGCGCGCCCAGGGCATGACGATGCTCGTGGTCAGCCACGAGATGGACTTCGCGCGCGAGGCGGCCGACCGGGTCGTCTTCATGGACGAGGGACGGGTCGTGGAGCAGGGCTCGCCCGAACGCGTGTTCGGCCACCCCGAGCACGAACGCACGCGGGCGTTCCTGTCTCGGTTCACGGCCGCGGCTCGTGCCGGGCTCGGGACGTGAACGGGTTCGAGCGCTTCGTCGCGACGTTCTTCGACGCCGACGTGCTCGCACGCTACGCGCCCTCGATCCTCGACGGGGTGCGCGTGACCATCGAGCTGTCTCTGCTCATCGTCGCCGCGGGTATCGCCCTCGGCACGGCGCTCGCCTGCGTGCGCTCCTATCGGGTCAGGGCGCTTAGCGTCGCGATCGTCGTGTTCGCCGACGTGCTGCGCGCGCTGCCGCCACTGGTGCTGATCCTGATCGCGTTCTTCGGGCTGCCGAACGCGGGGATCTACCTGTCGAGCTTCGTGGTGCTGTTCTCGGTGCTCGGATTCGTGCTCGCGGCGTTCGCCGAGGAAATCGTCTGGGCCGGCATCACGGCGGTGGAGCGCGGTCAGTGGGAGGCGGCCCGTTCCACCGGGCTCGGATTCAGCCAGACGCTCTTCTTCGTGATCCTGCCGCAGGCGCTCCGGCTCGTGATCCCTCCGCTGACCAACCGTGCCATCGCGATCACCAAGATGACCGCCCTCGGGACCGTGATCGGCGTGCCGGACATCCTGAACCAGGCCACGACCGCACAGAGCTTCTCGGGCAACGCCTCGCCGCTGATGCTCGCCGCGATCGCCTACGTGATCCTGTTCCTGCCGCTCGTCGTCGCCTCGCGCTGGCTCGAGAGCCGCTACGCCTGGCGCCGCGCCTGAGAGCCGACGATGGACGAGCTGATCGCGCAGTTCTTCGACATCGGCATCATGCGCGCCGCCTGGCCGACGCTGCTGGACGGCCTGGGCACGACGCTGCTGCTGTGCCTCGCCGTCGTTCCGCTGGGACTGGCCGGTGGGCTCGCCGCGGCGCTGGCGTCGCTCGCGCCCACCCGATGGGTGCGATGGCCCGCGATCGCGCTGGTCGATCTCTTCCGGGCGATCCCGCCCCTGGTGCTGCTGATCTTCGTCTACGCGGGCCTGCCGTTCGCCGGGATCGATCTCGAGCCATTCACCGCCGTGACGATCGCCTTCCTGCTCAACAACTCCGCCTACTACGGCGAGGTGTTCCGTGCCGGCATCCTGTCGGTCGGCACCGGGCAGAACGAGGCCGCGCGATCGACCGGACTGAACGCCGTTCAGGCGCTGCGCCACGTCGTGCTGCCGCAGGCGATCAGGAACGTCCTGCCGGACCTGATTTCCAACACCGTCGAGGTCGTCAAGCTCACCTCGCTGGCATCGGTGGTGTCGCTCGGCGAGTTGCTCTACGGCGCCGACATGGCTCGATCGATCACCTACAACGCCTCGCCGATCGTGCTCGCGGCGCTGGTCTACCTCGTTCTGCTCTGGCCGTTCGTGCGACTGGTGAGTCGCTTCGAGCGACGCCTGAGCCTCTGATCGATTCACGACGGACACCCCTCCCGGATGCGCGAGATCGTCATCGGCGGCGCCCAGCTCGGCGCCATCCAGAAGAGCGACGACCGGGAGGCGGTCGTGCAGCGGATGCTCGACCTGCTCGAGCGGGCCGCCGCCGAGGGGTGCACGCTCGTGGTCTACCCGGAGCTTGCGCTGACGACCTTCTTCCCGCGCTGGTACATGGAGGATCGGGACGAGGTCGACGGCTGGTTCGAGCGCTCCATGCCGAACGACGCGACCCGAGCGCTGTTCGAGCGCGCACGAGCCCTGCAGGTCGCCATCAGCTTCGGCTACGCCGAGCTCACGCCCGACGGCCACCACTTCAACACGAGCCTCCTGACCGATCGGGACGCCCGCATCGTGTTCAGCTACCGGAAGGTGCACCTGCCGGGACACGCCGAGCACGACACCGGACGCGCCTTCCAGCACCTGGAGAAGCGCTACTTCGAGCCTGGCGATCTGGGTTTTCCGGTGCACCGCGTGCAGAACGCCTGGATGGGCATGTGCATCTGCAACGACCGGCGATGGCCCGAAGTGTTCCGGGTGATGGGCCTGCAGGGGGTGGAGCTCGTCGTGCTCGGCTACAACACGCCGTCGATGAACAGTCAGAACGGCAACGAGGGCCTCGAGCAGCGGCTCTACCACTCCGAGCTCTCGATGACGGCGGGCGCCTACCAGAACTCGACCTGGGTGGTCGGGGTGGCGAAGGCGGGCGTCGAGGACGGCCACGCGTTGATGGGCGGCAGCGTCATCGTGGACCCGAACGGCTACGTCGTCGCGCGCTGCTCGGGCGAGGACGACGAACTCATGGTGCACGCGTGCGACATGGATGCCTGCGAGTTCGGCAAGCGCACCATCTTCGACTTCGCCCGGCACCGACGCATCGAGCACTACGGGCTGATCACCGAGACCGTGGGCGTGCGTCTGCCCGACGAGGCGAACGGCTGAGTGCCGCACTTCGGAGCCGCACCCATGATTCCCACCATCGATCGCGATAGTCGGGGCGTGTTCGTCATCGCCGCCACGCCGTTCCGCAGTGACGGCGCGCTCGATCTCGACAGCGTCGACACCCTCGTCGATTTCTATCTTCGCCACGGCGCCTCCGGGCTGACGATCCTCGGCATCATGGGCGAGGCGCCGAAGCTCGACGCCGCCGAATCGGTCGCGTTCGTGGATCGGGTGCTTGCACGCGTGGACTCGCGGGTGCCGGTCATCGTCGGCGTGTCGGCGGCCGGCAACGACGTCCTCGCGCGGTTGTCGCACCGCGCCACCGAAGCCGGGGCGGCGGGCGTCATGGTGGCCCCGCAACGGGGGCTGAACACCGAGGCCGCGATCCGGCGCTACTTCGCGGGCGTCTGCGAAGCGCTCGGACCCGACGTGCCCGTGTGTCTGCAGGACTACCCGCAGACGACCGGCGTCCACTTCTCGGTCGAGACGATCCTTGGGCTGACGGTGGAGCATCCGCAGATCGTCATGCTCAAGCACGAGGACTGGCCGGGGCTGAACAAGCTCTCCGCGGTGCGCGCGGGCTCGGGCACCGCGGAGGTACCGCGGCTGTCGATCCTCGTCGGCAACGGGGGGCTGTTCCTGCCCGAGGAGCTCGCGCGCGGCGCCGATGGCGCGATGACGGGCTTCGCCTACCCCGAGATGCTGGTCGAGGTGGTCGCGCGCCACGCGGCCGGGGACCTCGACGCTGCGGCGGATCTTTTCGATGCCTACCTGCCGCTCGTGCGCTACGAGCAGCAGCTCGGGCTGGGACTCGCCGTGAGGAAGGCGATACTGCACCGGCGCGGGGCGATCGCGAGCCCCCGCGTGCGCGCGCCCGGCCCGGTCCTGACAGGCGCCGACGAGCGCGAGATCACTCGCCTGATCGATCGTCTGACCGTCCGACTGGAGGCGCTTCGCTGATGGATCCCGGACTCGACGGCAAGCGGGCCCTCGTGCTCGACGGCATCACGGTGAAGTGAAGAGGAGCATTCCATGGCGAAGCTTGATCTGCTGATCCGCGGCGGCACCGTCGCCACCGCCAGCGACACCTTCCGCAGCGACGTCGGGATACGGGCGGGGCGCATCGTCGCGCTCGGCGACGCCTCCGACATGCCGGCCGCCGACGACACGATCGACGCGAGCGGACGGCTCGTGCTGCCGGGCGGCATCGAGGCGCACTGCCACATCGCCCAGGAGAGCGCGACGGGCGGCATGACGGCCGACGACTACCGCACCGGCAGCATCAGCGCGGCCTTCGGCGGCAACTCCTGCTTCGTGCCGTTCGCCGCCCAGCATCGCGGCATGGGGGTGACCGAGACGCTCGACCTGTACGACGGCCGGGCGACCGGGGCGTCGGTCATCGACTGGGGCTACCACCTGATCGTCGCCGACCCGACCGAGAAGGCGCTGCACGAGGAGCTTCCCGCGGCGTTCGCGCGCGGGATCACCTCGTTCAAGGTCTTCATGACCTACGACCTGATGAAGATCGACGACGGTCAGTTCCTCGACGTCCTGAGCGTCGCGAAGGCGAACGGCGCGCTGACGATGGTGCACGCCGAGAACAGCGGCATGATCCGCTGGATATCCGAGCGGCTCGTGGCGGGCGGCCACGTCGCGCCGCGCTACCACGCCATCAGCCACCCGGCGCTCGCCGAGGTCGAAGCGATCAACCGCGCCATCACCCTCGCCCGCTTCGTGGACGCGCCGCTGCTGATCGTGCACGTCTCGACGCCCGAGGGCGCCGAGCTGATCGCCCGGGCGCGCCTGGACGGGGCGAAGGTCTTCGGCGAGACCTGCCCCCAGTACCTGTTCCTGACCCGGGACGATCTCGATCGGCCCGGCATGGAGGGTGCGAAGTTCATGTGCTCGCCCCCGGTCCGCGATACCGCCACCCAGGACGCGCTGTGGCGTCATCTCCAGGCCGGAACCTTCTCGCTGTGCTCCTCGGACCACGCGCCGTACCGCTTCGACGCGTCCGGCAAGCTCGCCGCCGGACCGGACGCGAGCTTCAAGCAGATCGCGAACGGGATGCCCGGTATCGCGCTGCGCGCGCCGCTGCTCTTCTCCGAAGGGGTGCGCACGGGGCGGATCACGCTGCAGCGCTTCGTGTCGCTCACCAGCACCGAGGCGGCGAAGCTCTACGGCATGCACCCGACGAAAGGCACGATCGCGATCGGCTCGGATGCCGACATCGCGATCTGGGATCCCGAAGAGACACGCACCGTACGCGCGGCCGACCAGCACGACGCGATGGACTACACCCCCTACGAGGGCATGGAGCTGACCGGGTGGCCGGTCACGGTGCTCTCGCGCGGCGAGCGCGTGATCGACGCGGGCAGCCTGGTCGCCGAGGCGGGGCGAGGGCGTTTCGTGGCGCGCGAGCGGATCGACCTGACCGGGTACCCGGGTACCGATGTCGCGGAGCTCGACCCGGCGCGGAACTTCGGTGCGAGGATCGCGCCGTGAGCGAGGCCGCCGGCACCATCCACGTCGTCAACCCGAACTCGAACGAGGCGGTCACGGCGGGGCTCGACCGGGCTCTCGAACCGTTGCGCTTCGCCGAGGGACCGGCGATCCGCTGTCACACGCTGGCCGAGGGGCCGTTCGGCATAGAGAGCCAGGTCGACTCCGACGCGGTCGTGATGCCGCTCGTCCGGCTCGTCGAGGCGACACCGCGTGCCGGCGCGTTCGTGATCGCCTGCTACTCGGACCCGGGACTCGACGCCTGCCGCTCCGTGGCGGGCGCTCCGGTGCTCGGGATCCAGGAGGCCGGCGTGCTCACGGCCCTCGCCCTCGGGGATCGCTTCGGGGTGCTCGCGATCGCGGCCGCGTCCGTGGAGCGCCACCGACGCTACCTGCGCCGGATGGGCGTGCTGGACCGGCTCGCGGGAGAGCGACCATTGGGACTGAGCGTGGACGAGAGCGCGCGCGGCGAGCACACCTTCGCCCGCCTGGTCGAGGTCGGACGGCGATTGATCGACGAGGACGGCAGCGACGTGCTCGTGCTCGGCTGCGCCGGCATGGCGGTGCACCGCGAGCCACTCGAGGCCGAGCTCGGCCGTCCGGTCGTCGAGCCGGTACGCGCCGCGGTCGCCGTCGCGCTCGGTCTCGTGCGCGCGGGCTGAGGACCCCGGCGGCGTGCGCGTCCAGCGCAGGAACGACCTGTCGCTCCGGCTGCTCGAGATCTTCGGCACGCTGATGCTGCACCGGACGACGGTGGACACCGCGACCGAGCTCGGGGTGTCCCAGCCGGCCGTCTCGCTCGCGATCAAGGAGCTGGAGAAGCAGGTCGGCTTCGCGCTGTTCGAACGGGTCAAGCAGCGCCTGCATCCGACCGACGAGGCGCGGAGCCTGTTCGCCGAGATCGAGCCGCTGCTGGGGATGATGCGATCGATCGAGAGTCACGTGCGGGACCTTCGAGACGGCACCGAAGGCAAGCTTCGGCTGATGTCGACACCGCCGCTCGGCAACGCGGTGATTCCGGCGGCGCTCAAGCGCTTCGTGACGGCGCGGCCGAACGTGTCGGTGGCCTACGACGTCGGCCGGCTCGACGACGTGCTCGAGTCGGTCGAGTCCGGCAGCGTCGAGCTCGGCCTGGTGCTCGCGCTCGAACAGCACCCGGCGGTGCACGTGCGCCACCTCGATCGCTACCGCATGGTGGCGCTCGTGCCGAGCTCGCACCCGCTGCACCGGCGTGGCGAGAGCGTCACGCCCGGCGATGCGGCCGAGCACGGCTTCGTGGGGCTCGATCGGCAGTCGCGGCTGGGCGTGATGGTGGAGGCGACCTTCGCGCGGATGCAGGTGGCGCACGAGCCGCGCGTCGTGGTGCGCAACTGCCACACCGCGGCGGTGCTCGCCGACGCGGGCATGGGGCTCGCGATCGTCGATCCCTTCACGGCCGGGTTCGTCAAGGATCTCGATCTCGTCGCCTGCCCGTTCGAGCCGGCGATGGAGATCCCGGCGTGCCTGCTCACGCGCACGGGCACGACGCCGTCGCGTATCGCCGAGACGTTCGTGGGCGAGCTCGAGGGTG
Source organism: uncultured Gammaproteobacteria bacterium (assembly GCA_963833195.1). GTDB lineage: Bacteria > Pseudomonadota > Gammaproteobacteria > Granulosicoccales > Granulosicoccaceae > Granulosicoccus. The sequence goes on from CAWHXF010000027.1 coordinate 1,050,462, forward strand.
TGCTTGCGGACCGCGGCATGCCCGTGGCGGTTGCGCGTACCGCGTAGCACCGAGGAGAGCCTCCGGAAGGGCGTGTCCGCTTCTTCAAGGGCTTTTGCTCCGGCAGGATACGTTTCGGGGCCGGCCCGTCAGACCGACAGGCAGGCGTACTTGAGTTCGAGGTATTCGTCGATTCCGTACTTCGAGCCTTCGCGCCCCAGGCCCGACATCTTCGTTCCACCGAAGGGCGCCTCGGCCGTCGAGACCAGTCCGGTGTTCACTCCGACCATGCCGTACTCCAGTCCCTCCATGACCCGATAGACGCGCGAGAGATCGCGCGCGTAGAAGTACGCCGCCAGGCCGAACTCGGTGTCGTTGGCGGCACCGATCGCCTCCGCCTCGGTCTCGAAGCGGAAGACCGGCGCGAGCGGGCCGAAGGTCTCCTCGCGGGCCAGGAGCATCTTCGCCGTCGCGCCGGTCAGTACCGTCGGCTGGAAGAAGCGTTCGCCGACGTCGCTGGCAGCACCGCCGGTCACGACGGTGGCGCCGTGTCGGGTGGCATCGCTCAGGTGCTCGACCACCTTCGTCATGGCGGCATCCGAGATCATCGGTCCGATCTCGACGCCGTCGTCGGTGCCGCGCCCCACCCGAAGACGCTTCACGCGCTCGGCCAGTTTCGCGACGAAATCATCGTGTATGCCCGACTGGGCGTAGATCCGGTTCGCGCAGACGCAGGTCTGGCCCGCATTGCGGAACTTCGCGATGATCGCGCCCTCCACGGCGGCATCGAGATCCGCATCGTCGAAGACGATGAACGGTGCGTTGCCGCCGAGCTCGAGGCTGAGCCTCATGATCCGAGGCGCGGCCTGCGCCATGAGAAGACGGCCCACCCGGGTGGAGCCCGTGAAGCTGAGCTTCCTGACGTCCGGGTGCTCGCAGAACTGCTTGCCTACCGCGGCGGCATCCGTGGAGGTGACGACGTTGAACACGCCGGCAGGCAGCCCGGCCCGATGGGCAAGCTCCGCCATGGCCAACGCGGACAGGGGCGTCAGTTCGGACGGACGTGCCACGAAGGCGCAGCCGGCGGCCAGGGCCGGCGCGACCTTGCGTGCGATCATCGCGTTGGGAAAGTTCCAGGGCGTGATCGACGTGGCGACCCCGATCGGCTGCTTGATCACGAGGATCCGCTTGTCCGGTTGGTGCCCCGGAATGGTGTCGCCGTAGACCCGGCGCCCCTCTTCGGCGAACCAGTGCAGGAACGACGCCCCGTAGGCGATCTCGCCGCGCGCTTCGGCCAGCGGCTTGCCCATCTCGGCGGTCAGGATGCGGGCAAGGTCGTCCGCGTGCTCGAGCATCAGGTCCGCCCATCGCCGGAGGATGTCGGACCGCTCCTTCGCGGTTCGCCGTGACCAGGCCGGGAACGCCGCCTTCGCGGCGTCGATCGCCTTGCCGATGGCTGCCCCGTCCAGCTCCGCCACCGCGGCGACCACGCTGCCATCCGCCGGATCGACGACATCGAACCGGTGCGATGTCGCGACCCATGCTCCGTTCACGAAGGCATCGCGCCTGAGCAGATCGGGATCGGTCAAGCGATCGTTCAGGGCATCGTTCACGGGCTGCGCGCCACAGGGGGAACCGATTCGATACAGCGTACTGGGTTTCGAGACGCGTGCGCATAGCCGTGTGGCGCGCGTCACCGTGAATGAGCGACCTGTGCGCTCCACGCAGCGTCGTCCCCACGCGTGCGACGACGCTCGTGCGAGGTGCCGAGGTGGCTCGCCATCCTCGCTGTCGACGATTCGCTCACGCGCTCTCAGGTCAGCATCTTCAGGTCGCCGCAGATCGATATCGCCTGCCCGGTGATCGTCCGGCCCAGCTCGCTCGTCATGAAAAGAATCTGGTCGGCGATCTGTGTCGCGGTGACGTACTCCTTCAGCGATGCGTAGGCGAAGGCTTCCTCCTCGATCGTCTCGAACGACACTCCGCGCCGCTGCGCCTTGGTCTCCAGGACTAGGCGTTGTCGCTCGCCCGCCACGATGCCGGGCAGGACGGCGTTCACGCGGATGCGGTCGGGGCCGAGCTCCACCGCCAAGGACTTCGACAGGCCCACCACCCCCCACTTGGCGGCGGCGTAGGGCGTGCGCAGCGCGAACCCCATTCGTCCGGCCGCGGAAGAGAGGTTCACGATCGAGGCGTTCCGGCTCAAGCGCAGATGCGGTATCGAGCGCCGGATGCAGTTGTACTGGGAGCCCAGGCACGTCGCGATGCACCGGTGCCATTCGTCGGGCGTCACGTCCTCGATCCGCGCGGTAGGACCGGCGATGCCGGCGTTGTTGACGAGCACGTCCAGCCCGCCGAGCCGCTCCAACGCTGCGCCGAGAAAGTCGTCGACGGCGTCGGGGTCCGTCACGTCGCAGCGGGTGACGCCGATGCGCGGATAGTCGGCACGAACGGTGTCGAGCGCCTCGTCGTCGATGTCACAGATCTGCACATCGGCCCCTTCGTCGACGTACGCCTTGGCGATCGCCAGTCCGATTCCCGAGGCGGCAGCCGTGATCACCACTCGCGCGCCGTCGAGTTGCAGTTTCACGTCGGCCTCCTCCCATGTTCCCGTGCCGATGACGCCGTGTGCCGACCGGATCGCCGTGTCGGCGGCGGCCGTGCAGCGTCGCGCCGCCCTATGGTACAACCACTTTTGATCTAAGATCATTGATGTAGTGAACCGACCCGTCACTCGATCGGTGCGGCCGCTCGGAGCGGTCCGTACCGATCCCACAGCCGGCGTCATGGTCGGCACCCAGGAGAACGCCGACATGAACACCCCCTTCCGAACGCCGCGCCGCCGGTTCCTGAAGCTCGGAGGCGGGGCGATCGCCGCAGCGAGCGTGGGCAGCACGGTTCTCGGCGCTCCGGCCATCGTGCGGGCGCAGGGCGACGCGATCCGCCTCGGCCACCTCACTCCGCGCACGGGGTTCCTCGGCCCGCTCGGGGACTACGCCGTGATGGCGGTGGACCTGGCGGTGGACGAGATCAACGCCGCGGGCGGCATCATGGGCAGGCCACTCGAGGTGCTCAAGGAAGACTCCGTGAACCCGCAGACGGCATCGACCAAGGCGGAGCGCATGGTCGAGCGCGACGACGTCGCCTGCCTGGTGGGCGAGATCTCGTCCGCTTCGTGCCTGACCATCGCCCAGGTCGCCGACCGCACCAAGACATTGTTCGTCAACACCGGCGGCAACTCCGACGCGATTCGGGGCACGGACTGCAAGCGCTACATGTTCCACGTCGAGTCGCAGAACTCGATGTACGTCAAGACCGCCGGGCAGGACCTGCTGCGCCGGGGCATGGTCGACGGCAAGCGCTGGTTCACCCTCACCGCCGACTACGCCTTCGGCCACGACCTGCTCGGGGTGGCCAAGCGGTTCATGTCGGCCAACGGAGGGGACTTCGCGGGCGACGAGCTCGTGCCCACCGACGCGGCCGACTTCTCCGCCTACCTGCTGCAGATACGTCAGGCCGAGCCCGACATGGTGATCCTGAATCTCGCGGGCACCCAGATCACCAACTTCCTGAAGCAGTACGGCGAGTTCGGCCTCGGCTACCCGGTCGGAGGCTTCGGCTTCGACATGGCCGCCGCATGGGCCGCCGGCCGAGGAAACTTCCTCGGGTCGTGGCCCTCGGTGTGGCATCACGAGATCGACACCGCGGGCAGTCGCGCCTTCGTCGAGGCGTTCACGGAGCGAAACGGCAAGCCTCCCGAGAACCAGGCGTGGGGGGACTACAACGCCATCAAGATCATCGCCCAGTCGATGGAGGAGACGAAGTCGACCGATTCGGCAGACCTGATCCGTCACTGGGAATCGGGCGCCGAGTTCGACGTGCTGAAGACCCGAGCGGCCTACTTCCGTCCCTCCGACCATCAACTGATGCATCAGATGTACGTCGTGACCGGACTGCCCGACGACCAGATCGACAACGAGTGGGACATCTTCAGCTCGAGCGACGCACTGCCCGGGAACGATCAGCCGCTCGAGACGATCGCCGCCACCGCCGAGGAGAACGCCTGCACGTTCGGCGACATCTGAACGGGGAGGTGCCGCCGTGAGCCTGTTCCTCCTGCAGCTCCTGAACGGGCTTCTCGACGGCGTCTACTACCTGCTCATCGCCCTCGGCCTGTCGCTGATCTTCTCCCTCGGCGGAATCATCAATCTGGCACACGGGGCGTTCTACGCGATCGGCGCCTACCTGACGATCGTGCTCTCGCCCCACGTCGGGTTCGGCGGGGCTCTGGTGCTTTCCCCGGTGCTCGTCGCGCTGCTCGGGGTCGTCATCGAGCGGACCTTGTTCACGCGCTTCTACCGCGTGGACCCGCTGTACTCGCTCCTGCTGACCTTCGGGTTGGCGATGGTCGCCGAGCAGAGCCTGCGCATGATATTCGGCTCCGCCCCTCTGTCCTACTCCATTCCCGACGTGCTTCAAGGGCAGGTGATCGTCGGCGACTTCATCTACTCGCGCTACCGGGTATTCATGCTCGCGGTCGCGGCGGTCTGCGTGGCGCTGCTGTGGGTGCTGCTGGAGCGGACCTCCTTCGGGCGGGTCGTGCGTGCCGGGATCCAGGACCCGGACATGGTCGGGGCGCTCGGTATCTCGCTGCAACCCTACCTCGCGGCGGTGGCGGCCCTGGGCATCGGCCTGGCCGGGTTGGCGGGCGTGCTTCTCGCACCCATCTACTCGATCCACCCGGGCATGGGAGTGGAGGTACTCACCCCGGCGTTCGTGGTCGTCGTGATCGGTGGGCTCGGTTCGTTCCCGGGCGTCGTCGTCGCCGCGCTGCTCGTCGGGCTGGTCAAGGGCCTCGTGATCGCGCTGGGCTACTCGGCCGCGTCGACGGCGGCGATCTACCTGCTCATGCTGGTGGTGCTCCTCGTACGGCCGCGAGGGTTGTTCGGCGAACGTATCCAGCGTTTCGAATGAACGTGCGGGCATCCTCATCGAACCGGCTGAAGTCCGCGACGGCCGAAGGGACCGAAACGCGTGGCGCGGCGCGACCTCGTGCCGCACCGCTGCAGCTCGCCCTCGGACTGCTCGCCTTGTTCGTGCTGCCGCCGATCCTGCTGGCGCTGGGATTGACGTGGACCTCGTGCGCCGAGGTGCTGATCTTCGCGATGGCCTGCATGGCCCTGAACGTCCTCGTGGGCCATACCGGCCTGGTGTCGTTCGGCCACGGGGCGTGGTTCGGCGTCGCCGCCTACGCCGCGGCGATCGCGCAGCGCGAGCTCTTCCCGGGCGGCTTCGTGCTGCCGCTGCTCTTCGCGCTCGGCACCGTGGCCCTGCTGTCCACCGCACTCGGCTACCTGATCCTGCGGCGTCGCGGCGTGTACTTCTCGCTCCTCACCCTCGCCCTCTCGGCGCTGTTCTACGTCGTCGCGTTCCGCTGGACGGCGTTCACCGGCGGCGAGAACGGACTCGGCGGCATCGTGCGACCGACCTTGCTCGGAATCGACTTCGAGAGCTCGCTCGCGTGGTACTGGCTCGTCGCCTCCATCACTGCCGTTGCGCTCGTGTCGCTCTACCGCCTGCACGGCTCGCCCGTCGGCTCGGTGCTGGTCGCCATCCGGGAGAACGAGCAGCGCACCCGGTTCCTCGGCTACCGCGTCGATCGCTATCGCTTGATCGCCTTCGTGACCTCCGCGTCGCTGACCGGTCTCGCGGGCGCGCTGCTCATGTTCAAGAACCGGATGACGTCCGCGGAACCGTTGTCCGTGATCTTCTCGGGCGAGCTGCTCGCCATGGTCGTCATCGGCGGCATGCGAAGCTTCATCGGCCCGGCGATCGGGGCGCTCTTCTACATCCTCTTCCGCGAGTTCCTGTCGATCTACACCGACAACTGGCTTCTGTGGTTCGGACTCGTGTTCGTCGTCTTCGTGCTGTTCGCACCCAACGGCCTGGTGGGTATCGCGCGGCAAGTGATCTCGAAGGTGCGGCCCGCGCCCGCCGTGGACGCCGCGATGGCCGGTCGGCGAGCCGCGGAGCACCCCCTGCCGGCGTTCCTGCGGCGCCCGGACGCCAGCGACGGCGTGGTGCTGGAGGCGCGGGGACTGGCCAAGCGCTTCGGTGGCATCAAGGCCGTCGAGGACGTCGACATCCGCGTCCACGACCGCACGCTCCACGCGCTGATCGGCCCCAACGGGGCAGGCAAGACGACGGCCTTCAACCTGCTGTCCGGCCTGCACCGACCGGATGGCGGCGAGGTGACCCTCGAACGCCGTCCCATCTCCGGGCTGACGCCGGAGCGAATCACCGAAGCCGGCATCGGGCGCTCGTTCCAGATCACCAACCTCTTCCCCGGGCTCGATGTCCGGGAGAATATCCGGCTCGCGGTACAGGCGAACCACCGGGCGCGGTTCTCGCTCGTCCGTTCCGCCCGAGGCATCGAGGCGATCGAGAGCGAGACCGACGAGGTCATGCGCTACCTGGGCCTGGCCGGCATGGACGCGGCCGAGGCCGGCCAGCTCTCCTACGGGGGCCAGCGGCTCCTCGACATGGGCCTCGCCCTGGCGTCCCGTCCGAGGATCCTGCTGCTCGACGAGCCGCTGGCAGGCCTGTCCGAGGCGGAACGCGAACGGGTCGGACTGATCATCAAGCGGCTGTCGCACGATCTTCCGGTCCTGCTGGTCGAGCACGACATCGACAGGGTGTTCCAGCTCGCGGACCGGATCACCGTCATGAACGAAGGCAGGGTGCTGCTCGACGGCGACGTGACCGACGCCCGCGACAGCGAGGCGGTGCAGGAGATCTACATCGGCTCCGGCACGTCGGCGCTGTCCGCCGTCGCCAGGGCATCGGCGGCCGGGGAGAGACGCGTCGCCCGCGTCGACGACGTGCACGTCCACTACGGCAAGAGCCACATCCTGAACGGCGTGAACCTCGAGGTTCGCGAGCACGAGATCCTGGCTCTGCTCGGACGCAACGGTGCCGGCAAGTCCACGCTGCTCAAGGCCCTGATCGGAATCGCTCCGGTGTCCTCGGGTCGCATCGAGCTCGAGGGCGTCGACATCGCCGGCAAACCGTCGGCCGACATGTCGCGCGCGGGCATCGGCTACGTACCCCAGGGGCGCGGACTGTTCGCGGGGCTCACGGTTCGACAGAACCTCGAGCTCGGTCGGATGCGACGACGTACCGGCAACGGCGTGCACTGGGATCTGGACCGGATCTTCGAGTTCTTCCCGCGCATCGCCGAGCGCCTGGACAGCCCGGCCGACTACCTGTCGGGCGGGGAGCAGCAGATGGTGGCGGTCGCGCGCGCGTTGTCCGGCGACACGCGACTGCTGTTGCTCGACGAGCCGTTCGAGGGCTTGGCGCCCGCGATCGTGGAGCAGCTCTTCGAGAGCTTCGATCGCCTCAGACGGGAGGTGTCCGTCGTGCTGGTCGATCACCACCACGATCTCGCGCTCGCGCTGTCGGATCGCACGACCGTGCTGGAGCGCGGTCGCGTGATTCACACCGGGGAGTCGAAGGAGCTGCGCGACGATCTCGAGCTTCGCCGCAGGGTGCTGTGGCTGTGACCCTCCGAAACCGAACTCATGGCTAGCGGCAACGCATCGCGGTCGACTCGCGACACCGATTCCAAAGCTCCGGTCGTCGGCGTGGTGGGCGCCGGATTGATCGGTCGCGCCTGGTCGATCGTCTTCGCGCGCGCAGGCTGCGACGTCCGGGTGACCGATCCGTCCGCGGACGTGCGCGACGCGCTGCCCGAACGGCTCGCCGAGGACGCCGCCGTGCTGGAACGACACGCGCTGGCGGACGACGTCGACGGCCTGCTGTCCCGGATCCGGGTCGCCGCATCCGTCGAGGACGCGGTGGGCGAGGCGGAGCTTGTGCAGGAGAACGGTCCCGAGGACGTCGACGTCAAGCGGGCGGTGTTCGAGACGCTCGACCGGTACGCGCCGCGCGAGGCGGTACTCGCGTCGTCGACGTCCGCGATCGTCGCCTCGCGTTTCACCGAGTCGCTCGAGGGTCGCGGGCGCTGCCTGGTCGCCCATCCGGTGAACCCGCCGCACCTGGTGCCGCTGGTGGAGCTTTGCGGCGCGCCGTGGACCGCAGCGGAGGTGATCGATCGCTGCGAGACGTTCTACCGGGCCGTGGGTCAGGTACCGGTACGCATCGAGCGCGAGATCGACGGCTTCGTGCTGAATCGCCTGCAGGGCGCCGTGCTCGCGGAAGCCTTTCGGCTCGTGGGCGACGGCGTGATCACCCCCGAGGATCTCGACCGGACGATGAGCGACGGGCTCGGATTGCGCTGGTCGTTCCTGGGCCCGTTCGCGACCATCGAGCTCAACGCCCCGGGCGGCATGGCCGACTACTGTCGGCGCTACACCGGCTTCTACCGCCAGCTGGCCGAAGATCCTCCCGGCGCGACCGCCTTCGAGCCGTCCAACGTCGAGCGAGTCGTGGCGCGCTGGCCGCACGCTCCCGACGCCGGCAGGCTGTCCTCGTCGGCCGCCGTGCGCGACGATCGACTGGCCGCCCTGGCGGCGCACAAGCGTCGGACGGGCGACGCATCGACGCGGGACGAACCGGAGGCATGACGCGGGACGAGCGGACGGGCTCGTCCGGGACATCGCTCGGCCCGAGGCCGGCATCCTATATCTGCCCGCGAATCACCTGGTAGGCGGCCTGGATGTCCGTACGGATTGCCGAGACAGCCCTGCGTACGTCGCGCTTCTTGAAGGCTTCGAACAGCTCCTCGTGACAGTCGTTCGACAGGTGCAACTGTCCCCGTTCGCGCACCAGGTGAAAGAACGGCGTGATCTGGAGCCAATGGCTGTAGATCGTGGAGTGGAGCAGCGGCGAGTTCGCGTGTCGGTAGATCGCGAAGTGGAACGCGTTGTTGGCCCGCACGAAGGCGCGGGTATCGGACTTGCGCTCGCTCTTGCGAAGGCGTTCCAGCCCCGTCTCGAGCTCGTTGATCAGCACATCGTCGGCACGCTTGACGGCCCAGCGCACCGCGAGCGCCTCGGTCTCGCTGCGAACGTTCTTCAAGTCCTCCAATCGCTCCAGGGAGAGCTTGGGCACGCCGATCGTGCGCCCGGAGACGACCTGCAGCACCCCCATGCCGGCGAGCTGCGTGAGTGCCTTGCGCACGGGCATGGGGCTCACCTGGAACGCGGACGCAAGGCTCGCGACGGTCACGGACGCGCCCGGGACCAGTTCGCCCTCGAGGATGAGATCGCACAGCCTGTGATAGACGCCGTCCTGCAGCGTCTCGCGCTGCAACGGTGCCACCTTGCGAGCTACGTTCTGCACGGAAGACGGGTCTCTGAAGTCATCGGTCCATCCTACCGCGCCCGGAAGGATCCGGCCGCCCGCCCTCTCCTCTCACTCAAGCGTGTCCCCCATGAGCATGAACGACTCCGACGCCGTCATCGTCACCTGCGCCATCACCGGCGCGATCCACACCCCCACGATGTCGCCGCACCTGCCCATCACTCCGGACGAGATCGCCGATTCGGCGATCGAGGCCGCAAGGGCCGGGGCGGCGATCCTGCACCTGCACGCTCGCGACCCGAACAACGGCCGCCCGGACCAGTCGCCGGACGCGTTCGCGCGCTTCCTGCCCAAGGTGCGCGACAACGCCAACGCCGTGCTGAACATCACCACGGGAGGAAGCCCCTACATGACCGTGCAGGAACGCGTGATGCCGGCGGCGACCTTCGAGCCGGAGCTCGCGTCATTGAACATGGGCTCCATCAACTTCGGGCTCTACCCGTTGCTGAGGAAGTACGACAGCTTCCGGTTCGACTGGGAGAAGGGCCACCTCGAGTCGACCAGGGACCTGGTGTTCAGGAACTCGTTCGCCGACATCGAATACATCCTCGAAACCTGCTACGGCAACGACACGCGCTTCGAATTCGAGTGCTACGACATCGGACACCTCTACAACCTCGCCCACTTCGCCGAGCGGGGGCTGGTCAAGCCGCCGTTCTTCGTCCAGTCGGTGTTCGGCCTGCTCGGCGGCATCGGCAGCCACCCCGAGGACGTCGCGCAGATGAAGCGCACGGCCGATCGCCTCTTCGGTGACGAGTACCGCTGGTCGGTGCTCGGCGCGGGAGCGGCCCAGCTGCGAATCGCGGCCCAGGCCGTCTCCCTGGGGGGCAACGTCCGGGTCGGACTCGAGGACAGTCTCTGGGCGGGGCGCGGCAAGCTCGCCACGTCCAACGCTCAGCAGGTCGGGATGGTGAGACAGATCATCGAGGGCCTCGGCATGCGAGTCGCAACACCGGACGAGGCGCGATCGCGCCTCGGGCTCAAGGGGGCCGACCGCGTGGCCATGCCTTCCTGAAGCCGCGGCGCCGGCCCGTGAACGGAGAAGAGATCTCCGACATGCGCATCGAGGTCACGGTCGACGTGAAGGACACGTCGGGCGGTGTATCGTCTTCGGCCGTCAACCGCGCGAAAACGGCGACCCGTACGGCTGGCCGAACGGCACACCGGCGCGGATCGTCGAGACGGCTCGCAGACGCTGAGTGCCCGGGCGCGTGTTCTCGCGCGTGTCGACGAACTCGGCGTCCCCTTCGATCAGCTCCAGCACGGCAATGTCTGCCGGTGCCCCGACCGCCAGCGTGCCGAGCATCGGGTCGCGATCGATCGCACGCGCCGGATTCACCGTCGATCGGCGGACCACGTCCTCGAGCGACAGTCCGAGCGCGAGAAACTTGCTCATCACGTTCGGCAGGTACGGCTGCCCCGGAGAGTTGCCCGAGAACACATGGATGTCGCTCGAGATGAAGTCCGGTAGCAGCCCCTGCTCCATCGCAGGCTCCGCGACGGTGAAGTCGAAGCTGCCAGCGCCGTGACCCACGCCGAACAGCACGCCGCGTTCCTGCGCGTCGCGTACCGACGCGAGCAGCGTGCCGTTCTGGACGATGTTGTTGCCGGCACCGCTGTAGGCATGCGTCACCACGTCGCCCTCGCGCAGCAACGCCATGAGCTCCGAAAGATCCCCGGGCGCATCGCCGATGTGGCACATCACGCGCGCCCAGGGTCCGGCGAGCTCGGCGGCCTGAAGCGCGCGGCGCAAGGGCTCGAGGCCGTTCTCGCCGACCACGTTCACGCTTTCCCGCACCTTCACGCCCAGACAGAAGTCGCGGTTCGTCGCGACGGCGCGCGCGCAGTTCTCGACCTCCGCGTGCTCGATGTTGAGCATCTCTCCGACCGGGAAGCCTGCGAGGCCGAAGTTCGCGATGTGCGCGAACGCGTACACGCGGGTCCTGGCCGCGGCCGCCACGAAGCGCTTCAACCCGGCGAGGTTGTTCGCGCCCGCATCGCCTGCCGATACCGCCGTCGTCGTGCCGCTCAGCGGTGCCAGCTCGTCCGGAGGGATACCGATGGCCGATCCGTAGGGGTACACGTGCGTGTGAAAGTCGACGAGCCCGGGCACGACGAGCTGGCCGCTCGCGTCCAGTACCCGGTCGGCGCGGGCCGGATCGATGTCCGCTTCCACCGCCGTGACGGTACCGCTTCGGATCGCGATGTCTCGCCTCGCGTCGATTCCCTGTGCAGGGTCGATCAGGCGGCCGCCCTTGACCAGCAGATCGAAGGTGCGCTCGGCGGCCCCCGACTCGTTCTGGCCCCACGCGGGGAGCCCGGCCGTCGTGAGCAAGGCGGCCGAGCTCAGTCGGACGAACTGCCTGCGAGAGTGGTTCGGCATCATCTCTGTCCCGGTGCTTGCTCGACGATTCGAGCCGCTGCTTCACATCAGTCTAGAGCGGGTGGCCCCCTGCTGCCAAGCACCGGGCACGATCGTCGGGGCGCCCGCGAACCGGTAGGCCGGTCCTCGAACCTGCGCGGCACGGTCTGCACGGAAGATCGACTCGTGCGCGACGGCCGGCCCGTGCGCGTCGACTGCGCCGGGTCATGGACGAGGCGCGCGACGTCGTCGGTGCGCTGTGGTCGCGCGCGGCGAGATGGTGGACGGCCGGTGCTCGGGCGACGGCCCTAGGATTCGAGCAGCCGCGCGACGGTCTCGCCCGTGTGCCTCAGATGACGGCTCCACACGGCACGGGCCCTGCGCGCGCTGCTGCTGCGGAACGCGTCCATGAGCTGCTCGTGCTCGCCGACGGCCTGTCGCCAGCGAGCGTCGTCCATGATCGCGAGGTAGCGTCCGCGACGCGCCCGGATCACGAGCCGTCGGTGGCTCGCTATCAGGATCGGGTTGTCGGACGCCTCGACGATCGCGTCGTGAATGGCGCTGTTGGCGTCGAAGTAGCGCTGAACGTCGTCGCTGGTGAAGTGGCGAAGCATGTCGGCGTGAAGCGATTCGAAGCGCTCGAGCCCGACATCGTCCAGGGACGCGGCCACGCGGCCGGCCGCGACGGCCTCGATCGCGCCGATCACCTCGAACAGGTCGCGAGCCTCGCGCGCCGGGTAGGCCGTCACCTGCGCGCCGCGGTTTCTCGAGATCTCGACGAGCCCGTCGGCGCGAAGCACCTTCAGCGCCTCGCGCACCGGAGTGCGCGAGACGTCGAGCTCGGCGGACAGCGAGCGCTCGACGATCCGGTCACCCGGACCGAGCTCGCCGCGCACGATGCGCTCGCGCACGATCCGTGCGACGTGCTCGGCGAGCGCATCGGTGTCGGCGGAATCGGAGTGTGCATCCCGCAGGTCGGGTTCGGGGGGCATTGGGCGCCTGCGCATGGGTCGTGGAAGATCGACGCGTCGATGATAGGGCGGGCGGCACGACGTGCGGCTTCACCACGCTTGACTCGAACGTCATGACGTTCGTACGATCGGCACATGCCCTGGGACTCCGGCCAGCTCGAGAACGGACCCGTACCGCTCTGGCACCAGATCGCCGAGCGCCTGCGCGAGGCCATCCGCGCAGGGGAGTTCGGCCCCGGCGACGCGCTGCCCTCGGAGTCCGTGATCAACGCCCGCTTCGGCGTCAGCCGCACCACCGCGCGCACCTCGCTCGACCGGTTGAAGGAGGACGGCCTGATCAGCCGCCGCTCGGGCAAGGGCTCGATCGTGCTGAGCCCGCGCGTCGAGCAGCCGCTGACGCGGCTGTCGAGCTTCTCCGACGACATGCGCCGCCGCGGGCTGGAGCCGTCCTACTCGACGGTCTCGGTCGAGCACCGCGCCTCGACCGTCGAGGCCTCGACGGCGCTTCGCATCGGCCGGCGCGACCCGACGGTGCGCATCCGCCGCGTGCTGCTCGCGGACGGCTGGCCGATCGGGCTGTCCGATTCGTGGATCGCCCCGTCGGTGCTCGGGCCCGCCGACATGCCTTCGCGCGCGGAGCTCGACGAGGGCAGCCTGTACGCGTGGCTCGAATCGCACCACAAGGCGCGCATCGCGGGCGGGCACGAGATCATCGATGCGGCCGCGGCGTCCGCGGGCGACGCCCGCACGCTCGACGTCGACGTGGGTGCACCGCTGCTCGTCGCGCGCCGCTCGTGCCGCGCCGCGGACGGCACACCGATCGAATACGCGGTCGTTCGATACCGACCGGACCGCTACCGCTTTCACGTGAACCTCGCCCGCGGCTGAGCCGTGCGCGACCCGTCCCGACGACCGCAGTGCCTCCCCCCAAGCAACCCCAGGATCCGTCGATCATGCGCTCCACCTTCTCCCGCCGCACCCTGCTCGCCGCGCTCGTCTCGACCGCCTTCGCCGGCGCCGCCGCCGCGCAGGACGGACAGACCTTCGCCCTGGTGCAGATCAACCAGCAGGCGCTCTTCTTCAACGAGATGAACCGCGGCGCGCAGGCCGCGGCCGACGAAGCGGGCGTGGAGCTCGTGATCTTCAACGCCAACAACGACGCGGCGGCCCAGAACAGCGCTATCGAGACCTACGTGACCGAGGGGGTCGACGGGCTGATCGTCGTCGCCATCGACGTCAACGGCATCATGCCGGCCGTCGAGCAGGCGGACGCGGCCGGGATCCCGGTCGTCGCGGTCGACGCGATCCTGCCCGAGGACGGGCCGCAGAAGGCGCAGGTCGGCGTCGACAACGCGCAGGCCGGTGCGGACCTCGCGGCCTACGTGAACGACTTCGTGGCGTCGGACATGGACGGTGCGGCGCAGCTCGGCATCGTCGGCGCGTTGAACTCCTTCATCCAGAACGTCCGAAAGGACGGCTTCGAGGAGGCGCTCGGCGACGGCGTCGAGGTCGTCGCGACCGTCGACGGGCAGAACGTGCAGGACGTGGCGCTCTCGGCCGCCGAGAACCTCATGACCGCGAACCCCGGCATGGGCGCGATCTACGCGACCGGGGAGCCCGCGCTCGTCGGCGCCGTCGCCGCCGTCGAGAGCCAGGGCCGCCAGGACGACGTCAAGGTGTTCGGCTGGGACCTGACCGCTCAGGCCATCGACGGGATCGACGCGGGCTACGTCGAGGCGGTCGTGCAGCAGGACCCGGCCGGCATGGGCGCGGCGGCCGTCGAGGCGCTCGTCGCGCTCACCTCCGGCGAGGAGGTCGAGTCGCAGATCGACGTGCCCGTGACGATCGTGACCACCGACAACGTCGACGACTACCGCGAGACGTTCAAGTAGGGCGTACCGGCTTCCCCGTCGTGGCGGCGGCCGCAGCGCCGGTCCGGAGCGCGGCGCACGGCGAAGCGGCCCCGCCGCGCGTCGCGCTGTCCGGCATCCGCAAGCGTTTCGGCTCCGTCGAGGCGCTGCGCGGGGTCGATCTCGAGCTGCGCCCCGGGGAGTGTCTCGGGCTCGTGGGCGACAACGCCGCGGGCAAGTCGACGTTGACCAAGGTCATGTCCGGCACCTACCTGCCGGACGCCGGGGAAATCCGCATCGACGGCGCACCGGTGCGCTTCTCCGGACCCGCCGATGCGCGCCGGCTTCACATCGAGATGGTCTACCAGGACCTGAGCCTGTGCGATCACGTCGATGTCGTCGGCAACCTCTTTCTCGGTCGCGAGCTGGTGCGCGGACCGTTCCTGGATCGGGCGCGCATGCTCGACGAGGCGCGCGGCATGCTCGACGCGCTCGAGATCCGCATCCCGCGGCTGACCGCGAAGGTCGAGCAGCTGTCGGGCGGCCAGCGCCAGGCGATCGCGATCGCGCGCGCGGCCTCGTTCGACCCGAAGGTGCTCATCATGGACGAGCCGACCTCGGCGCTCGCGGTCGCCGAGGTAGAGGCCGTGCTCGGGCTGATCAACCGCGTGAAGGCGCGCGGCGTGTCGGTGATCCTGATCACGCACCGCCTGCAGGATCTCTTCCGGGTGTGCGACCGGATCGCGGTGATGTACGAGGGCACCAAGGTCGCCGAGCGCGATGTCGGGCGCACGAGCCTCGAGGAGCTCGTGCGCCTGATCGTCGGCGACGTGGCGCTGCACGACGAACGCGAGCTCACGGAGACCGCGCCATGACGGCCTACACCGAACGCGAGCGCGGCTCTGCGGCGGCGGACTTCCTCTCCGAGCACGCGCAGGTGCTCTCCATAGCCTTCTTCTTCGTCGGCTGCGTCGTGTTCTTCTCGCTCGCCACGACGACGTTCCTGAGCGCCCCGAACCTGCTGAACGTCGTGCGCCAGGCGGCGCCGATCCTCGTCGTCGCGGTCGCGATGACGCTCGTGATCGTGACGGCCGGAATCGATCTGTCGGTCGGCTCGCTGGTGGCGCTGATCAACGCGGTCGCCGCCATCACGCTCGCCGCGGGCTGGCCGTGGCCGGCGATGCTCGTCGCGATGCTCATCCTCGGGGGACTGATCGGTCTCGCGCAAGGCTGGTTCGTCGCGTACCAGGGCATTCCGGCGTTCATCGTGACGCTCGCGGGGCTCTCGATCCTGCGCGGCATCGCGCTCTACCTGACCGAAGGCTATTCGATCCCGATCCGGGACGCCGAAGGCTTCGTGTGGCTCGGTCGGGGCGAGCTGTACGGCGTACCGGTGCCGGCGATCATCGCGCTGCTCGTCGCGCTCGCGGGCCACGTCGTCATGAGCTCGACGCGCTACGGGCGACGCGTCGTCGCGGTCGGATCGAACCCGGAGGCCGCACGTCGCGTGGGCATGCCGGCGCGCGGTACCGTCGCGTCGGTCTACGTCGTGTCCGGCATCGCCGCGGCCGTCGCGGGCCTGCTGTTCGCCGCCCGGCTCGGTTCGGGGTCGTCGAACGCGGCCGTCGGCTTCGAGCTGCAGGTCATCGCGGCCGTCGTGCTCGGCGGCACGTCGCTGATGGGCGGACGCGGTTCGATGATCGGCACCCTGCTCGGCACGCTCACGATCGCCGTCATCGGCAACGGGCTGATCCTCATGCGCATCTCGCCGTTCTTCACGCAGATCGTCACCGGCGCGATCATCCTGCTGGCCATCTGGCTCAACACGCGCATCTTCACCACGCGCTTCCGCTTCCGGTGGCCGTTCGCCCGCGGCGCTGCGGCTGCCGCGTCGAAGTCCGGAACGACACCGGCCGGGGACGGCGCTTGAGCCTCGGGGACGCTGCCGGGGTGGCGGCCGGGGACACGACGACCGCGACGGTCATGACGGTGACGGGTCCGGTGCCCGCGGACGAGCTCGGCGTCACGCTGATGCACGAGCACTTGCTGAACGATTGCGGCTGCTGGTGGCACGAGCCGACGGATGCGGCACGGCGCCCGCTCGCCGATGCGGAGGTGAACATCCGGATCCTGTCCGAGTTGCGCCAGGACCCCTTCGTGTGCCGTCACAACCTCGCGCTCGACGACGAGGCGCTCGCCGTCGAGGAGCTCGGCGCGCTCGTCGCCGCGGGCGGGTGCACGGTGGTCGACCCGACGTGCCGCGGCATCGCGCGAAACCCCGAGGCGCTCGTGCGGATCGCACGCGCGACGGGTCTGAACATCGTCATGGGCGCAGGCTACTACCTCGAGACGTCCCACCCGCCGGAGCTTGCGCGCATGAGCGCCGACGACGTCGCCGACGAGCTCGTCCTCGAAGCGTTGCGCGGGGTCGACGCTACCGGCGTGCGCATCGGACTGATCGGCGAGATCGGGGTGTCCTCGGACTTCACGGCCGCGGAGCGCAAGAGCCTGACGGGGGCTGCCCGCGCGCAGGTGCGCACCGGCTTGCCGCTGATGGTGCACCTGCCGGGCTGGTTCCGGCTCGGCGACGAGGTGCTCGACCTCGTCGAGGCCGAGGGCGTGGACCCGGGTCGGGTCGTGCTGTGTCACATGAACCCGTCGCACATGGACACCGACTATCAGGTACGGCTGGCGACGCGCGGCGCGTTCATCGAGTACGACATGATCGGCATGGACTACTACTACGCGGACCAGCAGGCGCAGTGCCCGAGCGACGACGAGGCCGCGCGCGGCATCGCACGGCTCGCCGACGCGGGACACCTCGATCGAGTGCTGCTCTCGCAGGACGTGTTCATCAAGATGATGCTCGCCCGCTACGGCGGCAATGGCTACGGACATGTCCTGCGCCACTTCCTGCCGCGACTGCGGCGCCACGGCTTCGGCGAAGCGGCACTCGAGACGCTCGCCGTCGCCAACCCCCGCCGGGTGTTCGACCCCGGCGCGCCACCGGGACACGGATCATGAGCAAGCGCGTGCTGCTCGTCGGCGAGAGCTGGGTCAGCTCCGCGACGCACTACAAGGGTTTCGATCAGTTCGGCAGCGTCACCTTCCATACCGGGGCCGAGCCCTTCGTGCGCGCGCTCGACGGCACGGACTTCGAGATCACGTGGATGAAGGCCCACGAGGCGGTCGAGGCGTTTCCGTTCGAGGCGATCGGGCTCGATGCGTACGACGCCTTCGTGCTCTCGGACATCGGCGCGAATTCGTTGCTGCTGCCGCCGGAGGTGTGGCTGCACTCTCGCACCGTGCCGAACCGCCTGAAGCTCCTGCGCGAGCGCGTCGAGCGCGGCGCGGGGCTGCTCATGTGCGGCGGCTACTTCAGCTTCCAGGGCATCGACGGCAAGGCACGCTGGCGCCGGACTCCGGTGGAGCGGGCGCTGCCGGTGACCTGCCTGCCGTGGGACGACCGGGTCGAGATGCCCGAGGGCACGCGCGCCGAGATCGTGCGGGCGGATCACCCGACCGTCGCGGGGCTCGACGGCGAGTGGCCGCCGCTGCTCGGCGTGAACGAGGTGGGCCTGCGCGAGGGCGACGACGTTCGGCTCGTCGCGCGCTTGCCGGAGGATCAAGGCGGACACCCGTTGCTGGTCGTCGGCGAGCACGGCGCCGGGCGCACCGCCGCCTGGACCTCGGACATCGGACCGCACTGGCTCTCGCCGGAATTCTGCGATTGGTCAGGCTACGCGAGACTCTGGCGCAACGTGCTCGGCTGGCTGACGCGCCTGGACGCGACGTGAATGCCGCGCGCAACGGTACGGAGGTGAACGAGCGCTGGACCCGACCCGGACTCAGGGTGCGTCGAGCACGGCATCGAGCTCGGCCATCGAAGGGAAGGCCGTGAGCGTGCCGCGACGGGCCACCGTGATCGCGGCCGCGGCCGCGGCGTCCCGCAACGCCTGCACGTCCGGCCCACTGCCGCGGCGCAGCATGGAGCCGATCGCCACGGCGAGGAAGGTGTCGCCGGCGCCGGTCGTGTCGACGGGTGTCGCGGACACGGCCGGCACCGACTCGATCGTCTCGCCGCCGGCACCGTCCGGTCGGCCGAGCAGCGCGCCGCGCGACCCCAGCGTGAGCACCGCGTGTCGCGGGCCCGCACGCCGCAGCGCGCTCACGGCGCCCTCGCCGTCCGAGCCGGTCAGCGCCCGCGCCTCGCCGGCGTTCACGAACACGATGTCAGCGAGCCCGAGCGCGCGCGCCGACCACGGCATCAGCGGCGACGGGTTCAGCACGGTGACGAGCCCTCGTTCGCGCGCCGCCGCGGCGATGCCGAGCGTCGTCGCCTCGCTGAGGTTGCCCTGCAGCACGATCGCGGCCCCGGCCGCCGCGCCGTCGAGCGCGCGCAGCGCGCGTGCGAGCTCGAGGGCGCGCGTCGTGGCGACCGTCGAGACGATCGCGTTCTCCCCGTCCGGAGTGGCGTAGACGATGGACAGGTCGGTCGGCGCGCCCGCCAGGGTGACGAGCGCCGCCTCGACGGGCTCGGCGTGCAGCCGCGCGCGCACGAACGCACCGCGCGCGTCGTCACCCACGACCGCGACCAGGCGCGTCGGCACGCCGCAGCGCGCGAGCACCACGGCGACGTTCGCGCCCTTGCCACCGAGATCGACGCCCGCCGGCTCGCCGACGATGGACTCGCCCGCACGCGGCAGCGCGTCGAGCGCGTAGGTCTCGTCCACCGTCGCGTTGCCGATGACGACGGCCCTCACTCCCTTACCTGATCCCGCTCTCTCCATGCAC
Source organism: uncultured Gammaproteobacteria bacterium (assembly GCA_963833195.1). Taxonomy (GTDB): domain Bacteria; phylum Pseudomonadota; class Gammaproteobacteria; order Granulosicoccales; family Granulosicoccaceae; genus Granulosicoccus. Next base: position 1,069,745 of record CAWHXF010000027.1, read on the forward strand.
TCCATCACCTCGAAGCCCGCCGACCTGGTGCGCACGATGTTCGGCGCCAAGGCGCTGATCGGCGTCGTGCACTGTCCGCCCTTCCCGGGCTCGCCGCGTTACGACGGCGCCTCCTTGGAAACGATCTACGAGCGCTGCCTCGCGGACGCCCGAGCCTATATCGAGGGCGGCATGAACGGGCTGATCATCGAGAATCACGGCGACGTGCCGTTCCTGAAACCCGAGGACATCGGACCCGAGACGACGGGCTTTCTCGCCGTCGCCACCGACCGGATCCTGCGCGCCACGGGCGTGCCCGTCGGCGTGAACGTGCTCGCGAACGCGCCGATCCCGGCGTTCGCCGTCGCCGCCGCCTCGGGCGCCTCGTTCATACGTGTCAACCAATGGGCGAACGCCTACGTCGCGAACGAGGGCTTCGTCGAGGGGCGCGCGGGCGAGGCGCTGCGCTACCGCGCGGCGCTGCGCGCCGGCGAAGTGAAGGTCTTCGCCGACAGCCACGTCAAGCACGGCAGCCACGCGATCGTGGCGGACCGGAGCGTCGCCGAGCTCACCCGGGACCTGGCCTTCTTCGACGCGGACGCGGTCATCGCGACGGGGCAGCGCACGGGCAATGCCGCGACCCTGGAAGAGATCGACGACGTCGGGGGCGCGACGACGCTGCCACTGCTGGTGGGCTCGGGCGTGACGAGCGAGAACGTCGCGCGCATTCTCGAACGTGTCGACGGGGTGATCGTCGCGTCGTCGCTCAAGCGCGACGGGGACTGGTGGAACGAGGTGGAGATTGCGCGGGTGCGTGCGCTGGTGGCGGCGGCTTCGGGTTGAGCGGGAGCGCCTTCACCCACGTCGGGACTCGTGCGAGCTACCTCTTCGGCTTCGATCCGACGTTCGGCACGCTCCCCGGATTCGACGCGCTCGTGGCCGAGGCGCATCGGCTGGGCCGTTCACCCGCCGCTCACCGGACGCGCGACGCCGAGCGCCTTCATGCGCGAGGCGAGCGTCGAGGGTCGCAGGCCGAGCAGCACCGCCGCCCCGCGCTCGCCCGCCACGCGGCCGCCGCATGACGCGAGCGCGCGCGCGATGTTGTCGCGCTCGAAGGCGCGCATCTCGGCGGCGTCCAGCACGCGCTCGGGCGCGACCGCAGGCGGGTGCTCCGGGGGGCTCGCCAGGGCATCCCCTCCGGCGGGCAGATCGATGCGCAGCTTGCCGTCGCGCGCCAGGATCGCCGCGCGCTCGACGACGTTCTGCAGCTCGCGCGCGTTGCCGGGCCAGGCATAGCCCTGCAACGCGCGCATGTTGGCACGCGTGAGCCGCGGCACCGGCACGTTCAGCCGCGCGCAGGCGAGCCGCAGGAAGTGGGCGGCCAGCGGCGGCACGTCCGCCGGACGATGGCGCAGAGGTGCGCACTCGATGGGGAACACGTTGAGCCGGAAGTAGAGATCCTCGCGGAAGCGTCCCGCGCGCACCTCCTCCTGCAGGTCCCGATTGGTGGCCGCGACGAGGCGCACGTCGACCTTCCGCGTGCGCTCCTCGCCGACGCGCTCGAAGGTGCCTTCCTGCAGGACGCGCAGCAGCTTCGACTGCAGGTCCAGCGGAATCTCTCCCACCTCGTCTAGCAGCAGCGTGCCGCCATCGGCCAGCTCGAAGCGTCCGACGCGATCGCGCACGGCGCCGGAGAACGAGCCGCGCACGTGGCCGAAGAACTCGGACTCGAACAGCTCGCGCGGAATGGCCGCGCAGTTGACGCGGATCAGCGGCCGGCCCTTGCGGTTCGATACCTCGTGAATGGCGCGCGCCACGAGCTCCTTGCCGGTGCCGGACTCGCCGGTCACCAGCACGTTCGCCTCGGTGGGCCCGACGAGATCGATCTGGCGCAGCACGTGGGCGATGGCCTCGGACGCGCCGAGGATCTCGCGATGATTCGCGTGCGTGCGAATCTCCTCCTGCAGGTACGCGTTCTCCTGTTCGAGCCGCTCGCGCAGCCGCGCGTTCTCCTGCAGGGTCGCGCTCAACCGCTCCTCGGCGCGCTTGCGCGCCGTGATGTCGCGAAACACCACGACGGCGCCCACCACGACGCCGGAATCGACGATGGGGGTCGAGGTGTACTCCACGCGGATCGCGCGCCCGTCGCGGCGGAAGAACACCTCGTCGTCGACGGTGTTGACTCGCCCCTGCCGGAAGGCGCCGTAGATCGGACATTCGGCGCTCGGATACGGGCTGCCGTCGCTCTTGTGGTGGTGGATGAGCGCGTGCAGCTCCTCGCCCACCAGCTCGTCGGCCGCGTAGCCGAGCATCGCTTCGGCGGCCGGGTTCACGAACGTCGCGACACCCTCGGCGTCGACGCCGTAGATGCCGTCACCGACCGCGGCGAGGATCAGCCGGTTGTCTCGCTCCACCTCGCGGAAGTAGCGCTCGGCCCGGTGCCATTCGGACAGCCCCGCGCGGTGCCAGGCATCGGCTTCGGCGCTGACGTCGCGGCGCACGAGTGCGTCGAGATCGGTGATGGTCACGTGTATGCAGGCCTGACCCTCGAGCTCGACCCGCACCGCGAGGTGCTCGAGCCGGAATGGTCGGCCGTCGGGTCGCACGAGCGCGAGCTCGCGCGTCCAGGCGTGGCCGCGCTCGACTGCCTCGTCGGTGAAGGTATAGAGCGACGCACGCGCATCGGGATAGAGCTCGTGCACGCCGCGTCCGACGAGCTCCGGCGTCGCGCGCGCGAAGAGGCGGCCGGCCGCGGCGTTCGCGCGCAGCACGCGACCGGCGTCGGTACCGATCACGAGCGTGGGGACGGGGGCGGCATCGAAGGCGCGTCGCAACGCGCGCGCCGTGTCCGCATCCGGGTCCGCCGGCGCGCGAGGCACGCGCCTGGAAGGCGATGGCCGGGACGTCGTTCCGACAGCTGCTGCAGTCGTGATATTCATGCCCTCGATCTTACGAGATCTCGCGACTGCGCCACACGAGATCTCGTCAAACGCGACTTCCCGCGAGCTCCGGCGGAGCAGTTTGATGCAGTAATCCGTTGATTCTCATACTGATTTTCCCGAAGCTCGAACTGGCACGTCGCGTGTAGTACGCCCTCCCGTCCGGCCGCGAACAGTGGAGTACCGGCCCCCGACCCACCTCGACGGAACACCGCGCGCGATGACCACCAGAAGCCTCGGCGACCCCTACGACGGCGACCTCGACCTGCGCCACGGCGCGGACTGCGCGTGCGGCACCTGCGCCGGCGCACGCTCGCTCCCCACCCGCACGGCGACGGAACCGGCCGCGAGCTCCGAGGCCGCGCTGGAGCGCGCGATCGAGAGCGCGGTCGTGCGCTCGGTGTTCGGCAACGACGAGCTGTCGCGGCGCCAGTTCGCGAAACTGCTCGGCGGCGGCACGCTGGCCGCGGCCATCGGCTCGGTGTTCCCGATGGAGCGCGCGAAGGCCGCGATCCTCGACGGGCTCGGCACGCCCGAGAAGAAGAAGCTCGCGGTCGGCTTCGTGCCGATCACGTGCGCCACACCCATCATCATGGCGAAGCCGCTCGGCTTCTACGAGAAGTACGGTCTCGACGTCGACGTGATCAAGACCGCCGGCTGGGCGGTGGCGCGAGACAAGTCGCTCAACGAAGAGTACGACGCGGCGCACATGCTCACGCCCATGCCGCTCGCGATCACGATGGGCGCGGGCTCGACCGCGAAGCCGTTCCTCATGCCGGCCGTCGAGAACATCAACGGTCAGGCGATCGTGTTGCACAACGACCACAAGGACAAGCAGGACCCGTCCCAGTGGAAGGGATTCAAGTTCGGCGTGCCGTTCGAGTACTCGATGCACAACTTCCTGCTGCGCTACTACGTGGCGGAGTTCGGCCTCGATCCCGACGTCGACATCCAGATCCGCGTCGTGCCGCCGCCGGAGATGGTCGCGAACCTGCGCGCCGGCAATCTCGATGGCTACCTCTCCCCGGACCCGTTCAACCAGCGAGCGGTGTGGGAGAAGATCGGCTTCATTCACAAGCTCACGAAGGAGATCTGGGACGGCCACCCGTGCTGCGCCTTCGCGTGCAGCAGGGCCTTCTCGGAGGAGCTGCCGAACACCTACGGCGCGCTGCTGAAGGCGCTCGTCGACGCCACCCAGTACGCGAGCCCCGCCGAGAACCGCAAGGAGATCGCCGCCGCCATCTCGCCGAAGAACTACCTGAATCAGCCCGTACCGGTCGTCGAGCAGGTCCTGACGGGGCGCTTCGCCGACGGGCTCGGCAACGTGCGCGACGTGCCGGACCGCATCGACTTCGACCCGTTCCCCTGGCACTCGATGGGGGTCTGGATCCTCACGCAGATGAAGCGCTGGGGCTACATCGAGGGCGACGTCGACTACAAGGGCATCGCCGAGGAGGTGTACCTCGCGGCCGACTGCGCGAAGGTGATGAAGGATCTCGGCCTGGAGCCGCCGACGAAGACCTACCAGTCCTACGAGATCATGGGCAAGACCTTCGATCCCGCGAGGCCCGAGGAGTACGCCGCGAGCTTCGAGATCGGCAAGGTCTGAGACGGCCGTGATCACCGCCTCGAACATGCGCGCCTCTCTCGGGGTGCGCGGCGCGCTGCTCTCGCTCGTGCTGCTCGCCTGCACGCTCTTCGTATGGGAGGCCGCCACGCCCGAGATCGGTGGCGGCGGCGAGCTGACGGAGTACGAGCTGCTGATGGGCGCCGCCGACGACCAGGCGCGCGTGCCGCCGCCGTCGGAGGTCGCCGTGAAGGCCTGGGCCGAGCTGTCCGACCCGTTCTACGACGCGGGTCCCAACGACAAGGGCATCGGCATCCAGATCGGCTACTCGCTCTACCGCGTGCTGACGGGTTACCTCCTCGCAGCGCTCATCGCGCTGCCCGTGGGCTTCCTGATCGGCATGTCGCCGCTCGCGTGGAAGGCGCTGGATCCCTTCATCCAGCTGCTGCGCCCGATCTCGCCGCTCGCGTGGATGCCGCTCGCGCTGTTCATCATCAAGGACAGCGAGGCGTCGGCGATCTTCGTGATCTTCATCTGCTCGATCTGGCCGATGCTCGCGAACACGGCCTTCGGCGTCGCGAACGTGCGCGCAGACTGGGTGAACGTCGCGCGTACGCACGAGCTCGGCGCGCTGCGCACCGCGTTCACCGTCATCCTGCCGGCCGCCGCGCCGACGATCGTCACGGGCATGCGCATCTCGATCGGCATCGCGTGGCTCGTCATCGTCGCCGCCGAGATGCTCGTCGGCGGCACCGGTATCGGCTACTACGTCTGGAACGAGTGGAACAACCTCGACCTCACGAGCGTGATCTTCTCGATCCTCATGATCGGCGTCGTGGGCATGCTGCTCGACGCGGCTTTCGGGCGGTTGCAGCGCGCCGTGGTGTACGCCGAATGAGCGCACCCACCGGTGTGGCGGCGACCGACGACGCGCCGACGGACGCGCCGCCAAAGCCGTACGAGCGCCCGCTCGTCGAGATCGACGGACTGGCCAGACGCTTCGCGTCACCCGGCAGCGAGCCGCCGCTGACCGTGTTCGAGGACGTCAGCTTCGATATCGAGCGCGGCGAGTTCGTGTGCATCATCGGTCACTCCGGGTGCGGCAAGTCCACGATCCTGAACGTGCTCGCCGGCCTGGACCGCGCGAGCGAAGGCGTCGTGACGATGGACGGCAGCGAGCTCACGGGGCCGAGTCTGGATCGCGGCGTGGTGTTCCAGAACTACTCGCTGCTGCCCTGGAAGTCCGCCTTGAAGAACGTCACCTTCGGCGTGCGCGCCCGCTTCCCGGACTGGGATCGCCAGCGCGTGCTCGAGCACTCGCTCAAGTTCCTGAAGATGGTGGGCCTGGCCGATGGCGCCGAGCACAGGAAGCCCGCGCAGCTGTCCGGCGGCATGCGGCAGCGGGTGTCCATCGCGCGCGCCTTCGCCATCCAGCCGAAGCTTCTGCTGCTCGACGAGCCGTTCGGTGCGCTGGACGCGCTCACGCGCGGCACCATCCAGGACGAGCTGATCCGCATCTGGTCGGGCTCCGACCAGACCGTCTTCATGATCACGCACGACGTGGACGAGGCGATCCTGCTGGCCGACCGCATCCTGCTCATGAGCAACGGCCCGTACGCGCGCGTGGCCGAGAGCGTCGTCGTCGACATACCGCGTCCCCGCCAGCGCAGCGATATCATCCATCACCCGGCCTACTACCGCATCAGGAACCACCTGCTCGACTTCCTGACGATGCGCTCGAGCGTCCTCGCGGGCAACGCGGCCGACGGTGCACCCGGGGCCGGGGGCCGTCACCCGCTCACCGTGCGTCCCGGGCTGGACGACGATGCCGGGTCCGTACCCGGCGCCGAGCCCGCACCCCGAGTCACGGCATCGCCCGCCCCACCGGCCGCAACGTCCCCCGCCGTGCCGAGCCCGGTCGGCGACCCCCGGCCCGCATCCGCACCGCGCCTGCTGCGCACCGCCGGGTGAACCTCACCCACCTTTCCTCGACCACCCGAACAGGAATACCGCATCCATGATGACCAAGGCCGACGTCACCGATCTGATCATGCAGGCCAAGCGCGATCGCAACCTGAGCTGGGCAAGCATCAGCGAAGCCATCGGCATGTCCGAGGTCTTCACCACCTCGGCCTGCCTGGGCATGAACTCCCTGGCGCCCGACAAGGCCGAGGCGCTCGCCAGGTACCTCGACCTGCCGGACGAGGCGGGCGTCGTGCTCGCGGAGTTCCCCAACAAGACCTACGCGCAGCTCGTGCCCACCGACCCGTGTATCTATCGCTTCTACGAGATCATGGGCGTCTACGGCGAGACCCTGAAGCAGCTCATGCAGGAGAAGAAGGGCGACGGCATCATGAGCGCCATCGACTTCCACATGAGCGTGGACGTGGTCGAGAACCCGAAGGGGGACCGCATCGAGGTGACCATGAGCGGCAAGTTCCTGCCCTACAACGCTTGGTGAGTGCGGCAGCGGACACTCGTCCTCCCCTGCCACCGTTCTCGAGGGACGACGCCGTGCGCAAGGTGCGCATGGCCGAGGATGCCTGGAACACGCGCGACCCGGTCCGCGTGTCCGGCGTCTACACCGAGGACACGCGGTGGCGCAACCGCGGCGAGTTCCCGACCGGACGTGCGGCGGTCGTCGCGTTCCTCGAGGCCAAGTGGGCGCGGGAGCTCGACTACAGGCTGATCAAGGCGCTCTGGGCGCACGACGCGAACCGCATCGCCGTGCGCTTCGCGTACGAGTGCCGCGACGCGGCCGGGCAGTGGTACCGCTCCTACGGCAACGAGAACTGGGAGTTCACCGATGCGGGCCTGATGCGGCGCCGGTTCGCGAGCATTAACGACGTCGCGATCGAGGCGTCCGAGCGACGGTTCCACTGGCCGCTCGGTGCGCGGCCGGACGACCATCCGGGGCTGGACGAGCTCGACCTCTAGGCAGGAGGCGCACCGGCACGCCCGGATGTCGCGCGAACGGACGCTGATCGCGTCGTCCCACGCTCCCGGACGGGGCGCGCGGCGTGATGTTCGAATCCTTCCGGCCGTGGGTCTCGCCGACGCACCGCGTGCGCGTCACCTGATGGAATGGATGCCCCGCTCGGACGCCTCGAGCGCGGCGCCGGCGTCGAACGCGGCATGCGCGAATGCCCGGCTCCCCGTGCTGCAGGCGGTGCTCAAGACCGGTGCAGGCAGCCGCGCCACCGCGCGCAGATCCTCGGGCGTCGGATGCGCGTCGTGGTCGCCGACGTGCAGTTCGGGTGTCACGTCCGGCGTAGGATAGCCCTCCGGCGCGCCGTGTCCGCGGATGACGAGCACGTCGGCCATCACGGCGCCTCCCAGCTCCTCGAGCACCCGGGCCTCTGCTCCGACGACGACGGCCGGACGTTCCCACGACCGACTCGTGGATGTCGACTACGCGCGAGATTGCGACCTCGCCGTGCTGCTGCCTCCGGCGCCTGTAGACGCCGGACGGGGTCGCGCGAAAGGTGTTGATCATGTGCTCGACGCGCGCACCGCACCGCTCGTAGATCGGGACGCGAACGGCATCCTGGCCAGCGGGGTCAGTCCTGCGGTCTCCATCGGCGCACGGGCTCGAGGCGGGTGCGAGTCGGGTGCGAGTCGGGTGCGAGTCGGGTGCGAGTCGGGGCGCGGACGGTGCGGTCGAGCTCGCGCCGTTCGGAGCGTGGTTCGGCGCCCCCATCTCAGAACCAGGTCAGTCCCGCAGCGATGATCGCGCCGACGATGAACAACTGCACGAGGCAGAATCCCATGATGTCCTTGGCCTTCAGCCCGGCGATGCCCAGCACCGGCAAGGCCCAGAACGGCTGCAGCAGATTGGTCCAGGCGTCTCCCCACGCCACCGCCATCGCGACGCGCGGGATGTCCGCACCGAGCGCTTCGGCCGCCGGCAGCATGACCGGCGCCTGCACCGCCCACTGGCCGCCGCCGGACGGCACGAAGATGTTCACCAGACCGGCGCTCAGGAACGCGTAGAGCGGCAAGCTGTCGGCGCTGGCCACGGCCGCGAAGCCCGACGACAAGGTCTCGGCGAGTCCCGACTGGACCATGATGGCCATGATGCCGGCGTAGAACGGGAACTGGATGACGATGCCCGCACCGCCGGCAATCGCCTCCTGCAGGCTCGCCAGCAGCCGCTCGGGGGTGCGGTGCAGCACGATCGCCACCGCGAGGAACAGGAAGTTGATGACGTTCAGGTTCAACCCACCGCCGCGGGTGACGAAGTGGTCGAACAGGAACAGCAGCGCCGGTATGCCGACCAGCCAGGCGAGCGTCGTGCTGCGCTCCAGCCGTTCGGCCGGACGCGGGTGCCCGGGCGATTCCGTCGGCGGCTCGTCCAGCAGCGCAGGATCCACCATCACGCTGTCGGCCTCCTCGGGCAGCATCAGCCGGTTCACGATCGGCACGACGACGAACAGGATGGCCACGAGCGCGAGGTTGAAGCCGGCGAACGTCGTCTCGCCGACCCCGATCACGCCGATCATGTCGGCCATGAAGTGGTCCTCGGTCGCGATGGTCAGCGGAATCGAGCCCGCGAGCCCGGCGTGCCAGATCACGAAGCCCGAGTACGCGCTGGCCACCAGCAGGCGGTAGTCGACCCTCACCTGCCGCGCCAACTCCTTGGCGAACAGCGCACCGACCACCAGCCCGAAGCCCCAGTTGATCCAGCTCGCCGCCAGCGACACGACACTCACCAGCAGGATCGCGCCACCCGGACTCGTCGCCCGCCCCGCGATCCGCGCCAACAGCTTCCTGATCGGAGGCGTGCTCGCCATCATGTAGCCCGTGACCAGCACCAGCAGCATCTGCATCGAGAACGTCAGCAGGTCCCAGAAGCCGTCGCCCCAGTAGCGCATCACGGCTACCGGACTTTCGCGTTCGACGACCATGGCCACCAGGGCCGCGACGACGGTGAGCGCGAGCACGAACACGTAGGGGTCGGGCAGGTACCGATCGACGAGCCGCACCGCGGGGCGGGAAATCGACTTCAGCATGGCGCGCGCTCGTTCGAGAGGTGGTCGCCGCCATAGTGTCCTGGCGGAGCACTCGTCGCGAGCGAACCGCGCGACCGTCAGCTCGCGGGACACACGGTCGAGCGGCGGCGGCCGCTACTCGATCAGCCCCTCGCGCCGCATCAGCGCCACGAGCTGCGGATGTTCGAGCGCGTACACGCCTCGCCGGCTGCGCCAGACGAGCTCCAGCTCCTGCAACCGGTTCAGCGCCTTCTGCACGCTCGAGGCACTCACCGCGGGGCGATTCTGCGCGGGAAGGTCGGCCAGCGACGTCGCGTAGCGTTCCAGGGTAGCGCCTTCGAAGGGCGCGAACGCCTTGCCCGCCGCCGCGATCTCGCGCAGCACGGCCGCCTGCAGGGCGGTGAGCTCCACGGTGGCGCGCTGCAGCAGCAGCGCCTCGCTCTCGGCGACGACCTCGGTCACCGCATTGGCCAGCCTTGTCGACGGATCGGCACCCGCCGGGGGCGCTCCCAGTCGCAACCGCGCGACCGCGCGGCGCAGGAGCTCCGGCTCGTTCCCGGCTCGCTCGAACAGGGGTACCGCGTCCTCGAGCGCAATCTCGTCCGACAGGTTCTGCCGCCTCAGGAACCATCGCAGGAAAGCCTCGCCGAGGGTGGGAAAGTCCAGCAGGTCGGCGCCGTAGAAGGCCTGGTCCTTCGAGTTGACGAGCAGCGCGAGCTTGTCCCGGTTGGACACGTTAATGAGCGTATCGAAAAGCCGGACTCTCGAACGATGAGTCCGGAACCGGTCCATCAAGCGGTACGGGGAGATAGCGGACGCCAATGGCGCTGCCGTCACTCGCTGCACGTTCCCTTCTCGGCCATTTCCAGCTTTCGCACCTCCTCCTTTCCCTCCTCCTCGTCGACCAAGATCAAACCGGCACCGGCAACGAACACCCCGATCTTGATAAATTGGCGAACGAAGTAGTTGACGCCGCTCTCCGCCTCAACCACCAGTAGGTTGGGCGAGAACTCGGACTCGGTGGAAACCTCGATTCTCCTGTCTCCCGGCACCTCGTGGTAGAAGAAGACGTTCGGAGCGGTCTCGCCGATGCACTCGCCGTCGATCAGGACATCCTTCTTCGACGCCGAACCGAAGCTACCGGAGCGGTACACGTACAGCCCCGCGTTGTCGCCCGAAGGCGGATCGAAGTTCTTCGCCGCATCGGATACCTTCTGATCTTCCATCGGGACGGACGCGCAACCGGACACGGACGCGACGACGAACGCGATGGCGACGATCACTGTCTTGTCCATCGATTTCAACTCTTGGGCACAGATAGACCCGGTTTTGTAACGATCCTCCAGGGAGCCGGCCGGCTTCCGACAGCCTCGACCGCCCACATCGGATCGGCGATGCGAGTCGCGCTGATACAGCATGCCGCAGACGAACCATGAGGCCGCGACCGGGTACACGAAGGGTAGCAGTAGCCCGCTCGATTATCTGGCCGAAGCGGTATCCAGCGGACGGAGCTCGTCGCGGTATCGCCGATGGCCAACGAGCACGGGAACCTCAGTCCGTCGCTTTGATACGAACCTCTGAGTGGACACCGACCACATCGTGGCCTGACACTACGCCGACGCTGTTCCACGTCCCGGCGCTCTATCGGGTCGCCTTCGCGCGCGAGCCCTGACGCGGCCCGGGCGGGGCATCACCAGTGCGCCGATCGGTACCGAGCAGCGCATCGAGCGTGTGCCCCGCGAGCTCCACCGGCGGAGCGGCTCCCGAGATCGCGCGCGTCAGCGGCTCGGTCAGCACCGCGGCGATGCCGTCGAGCGTCGCGACGAAGCGGAACACGATCTGAGCGCGCTCGACTCGCGGCTGCCAGCCCTCGTGCTGCGCTTCGTCGATCAGCGTCTCGATGTCGGCGCGGAAGCCGCGCAGCAGCTCGATCAGCGCCTCGTCGGCGTGGCGCGACACGTCCGGGTGGCGCATCGCGCGATTGTGCGCGGGGTTCGCGACCGTCCAGGCGACGAAGGCGTCGGCGAGCGCGCGCAGCCGGCGCCGCGCGTTCCGTGCTGCCCGACCGCGTTCCGCCGGCACCGCCTCGACGGCCTCGCGCGTGGAGGCGACGAGGCGCTGCCCGCCGTCGAGCGCGATCGCGCTCAGCAGGTCCGCCTTCGTGGCGAAGTGGCGCGCGGGGGCCGCATGCGACACGCCGAGCTCGCGCGCGAGGGACCTCAGGCTCAGTGCCTCCACGCCATCGGTCTCGATCACCGCGATCGCCCGCTCGAGCAGCGCCGCGCGCAGGTTGCCGTGGTGGTAGGCCACTCGTGCGTTCATGGTTTGCTTCGCGAGATGTAGTCGTTGACAATATCGTAAGTGGACATCGACCACATCGCGATGCCAATGTAGTCACTGACAACAGCCTCGAAAATGCATTCGTGACGGGTGCGACCCCACCGACCCGATCCGCGGAGACACCTCGTGAAACCCCTCGTCAAGAAGCTCGTCGCCGCCGCCATCGTGCTCGGCATCGCGGTCGGCCTCGCCGTCCTGCGTCCGTGGGCCGACGCGGACGGCCCGTCGCCGCTGCTTTACGGCAACGTCGACGTGCGCGAGGTCCAGCTCGCGTTCCGCACCACCGGCAGGCTCGCGACGATGCTGGCCGAGGAGGGCGACTCGGTCGCCTCCGGGGACGTGCTCGCGACGCTCGATCCGGAGCCTGCCGAAGAGTCGCTCGCCGTCGCGAGCGCAGAGGTCGCGCGGGCGAAGGCGCAGCTCGCGAGCTTGCGCTCCGGCGCGCGTCCCGAGGAGATCGCCCAGGCGCAGGCACTGGTGCGCGAGGCGCGCGCGGCGTTCGACAACGCCAGCAGCGACGCGATGCGCCAGGATTCGCTGCTGCGCAGCCAGAGCACCAGTCGCACCGCGGTGGACGCGGCCCGCGCAACGCGCGACCGCGCCGAGGCGCAGCTCGAGTCGGCCGAGGAGGCGCTGGCGCTGGCCGAGGCCGGCGCGCGTGCCGAGGACGTCACCGCCGCGGAGGCCTCCGTCGCGGCCGCCGAGGCACGGCGTGCCCAGGCCGAGACGGCCGTCGAGGACACGAACCTCGTCGCGCCCTCCCCCGGCATCGTGCTGACCCGCGCCCGAGAGCCCGGCTCGCTGGTGCAGTCCGGCCAGACCGTCTACGCGGTGGCGCTGACCGACCGGGTCTACGTGCGCGCCTACGTCGACGAACCGCGGCTCGGGCTAGTCGCGCCGGGCACCGAGGTCTCGATCCGCACCGATGGCGGACGCGACTACACCGGCCAGGTCGGCTTCGTGTCGCCGCAGGCGGAGTTCACGCCCAAGACGGTCCAGACGCCGGGGCTGCGCACCGATCTCGTCTACCGGCTGCGCATCGTCGTGACGAACGCGGACTCGGAGCTGCGCCAAGGCATGCCCGTCACGGTCGTGCTGCCGTCCGGGGTGCTCGACGCCGCGCTCGTGCCGGCCGCCAGCGGTCGCGCGGGCGCGCGCCAGGCGGACGCGAGGTGAAGTCCTTGTCCGCTGCACCGATCGACGCCGGTGTCGCGGCTCGGGCCGCGCCGTCGACCCCGGCCACCGCGATCGAGCTCGACAGCGTCGTCAAGCGCTTCGGCGAGACCGTCGCGGTGAGCGGCGTCTCGGCCGCGCTTGGCGCGGGCCGCCTGACCGGCCTGGTCGGCCCCGACGGCGCGGGCAAGACGACGCTGATGCGCATGATGGCCGCGCTCATGCGCCCGGACGGGGGCGCGGTGCGGGTGCACGGCCTGGACGTCGCCTCGCACGGCGCAGCGGTGCACCGCGCCGTCGGTTACATGCCCCAGCGCTTCGGGCTGTACGAGGATCTGTCGGTGCACCAGAACCTGGTGCTGTACGCGGACCTCAAGGGCATCGGCGCCGGCAAGCGCGAGGCGACGTTCGACAGGCTCTACGAGTTCACCCGGCTCGAACCCTTCCGCGCGCGCCCCGCCGGCAAGCTCTCCGGCGGCATGAAGCAGAAGCTCGGGCTGGGCTGCGCGCTGATGGGCGCCCCGCCCGTGCTGCTGCTCGACGAGCCGAGCGTCGGTGTCGATCCCGTCAGCCGTCAGGACCTGTGGGCGATGGTGCGGGCGCTCGCGGGCGACGGCATGGCGGTCGTGTGGGCCACCGCGTATCTGGACGAAGCCGAGCGTTGCGAGTCGGTGCTGCTGCTCGAGCGCGGCGAGCTCGTGTTCGCGGGCCCGCCGGCGAACCTGACGGAACGGCTCGAAGGCAGGAGCTATCGGGTTGTCAGCATCCCTGGCGACCGGCGACGGTTGCTGACCGAGGCCCTCGCCCTGCCCGCGGTGCGCGACGGCGTGATCCAGGGCGCCACCGTGCGACTGGTACGCGCGCAGGACGCCTCGAGCACGACGCTGGAATCGTTCGCCCGCGAGCGCGACGCGCGGCTCGAGCCCGTCGCGCCACGCTTCGAGGACGCGTTCATCGACCTGCTCGGCGGCGGTCCGGACGGATCCTCCGCGATCGCCGAACGCATGGACCCCGTCGACACGGAGCGCGACACGATGGTCGAGTGCCGGCACCTGACCAAGCGCTTCGGCGACTTCGCCGCCACCGACGACGTGAGCTTCGAGGTGCGCACCGGCGAGGTGTTCGGCCTGCTCGGGCCGAACGGGGCGGGCAAGTCGACGACGTTCAAGATGCTGTGCGGACTGATGGTGCCGAGCGAGGGCAGCGCCGAGGTCGCGGGCTTCGATCTCGCGCGTGCGCCGGGCCGCGCGAAGGCGGAGCTCGGTTACATGGCCCAGAAGTTCTCGCTGTACGGGCTGCTGTCGGTGCGCCAGAACCTCGACTTCTTCTCCGGCGCCTACGGGCTCGCGGGCGCTCTTCGCCGGGAGCGCATCGACGAGATGATCGACACGTTCGAGCTCGCGCCGATCCTCGCCGAGTCCCCGGACGCGTTGCCGCTCGGCTTCAAGCAGCGCCTGGCGCTCGCCTGCTCGCTGATGCACCGCCCGAGCGTGCTGTTCCTCGACGAGCCCACCTCGGGCGTGGACCCGGTGACGCGGCGCGAATTCTGGACCCACATCTCGGGACTCGTGGCGAAGCGGGTGACCATCATGGTCACCACGCACTTCATGGACGAGGCCGAGTACTGCGACCGCGTGGGGCTAGTCCAGCAGGGTCGGCTCGTCGAGCTCGACACGCCCGACGCGTTGAAGGCGAAGGTGGCGGACGAGGGGCTGCCCGAGCCGACGATGGAGGACGCGTTCATCCGGCTGGTGGAGTCGAGGCGCGCTGCCGACGACGCGCGGGCGACGGGCGGGAACGGAGCCCGCGCGGCATGAACGCCGAAGGCAAGCGCGCGAGCCCCGTTCGCACCGAAACGCAAGCCCGGCACGTGAATCGATCCGGCGGCGCTCTCGTGCGCATGACGGGTCTGGTCAGGAAGGAATCGATCCAGGTGCTGCGCGACCCTTCGGCGCTGCTGATCGCGTTCGTGCTGCCCGTCGTGCTGCTGTTCCTGTTCGCGTTCGCCGTCTCGCTCGATGTGGACCGCGTGCCGTTCGGCGTCGTCGTCGAAGGCGAAGGCCCGGCGGCGCAGGAGCTCGTCGCGGCGTTCGAGGCGAGCGACTGGCTCGACGTGCGGCTCGCCCGCGACCGGCGCGAGCTCGAGCCCGCGCTCGTGGCCGGGGACATTCGCGGTTTCATGGTGATTCCGAGGAACCTCGAGTCCGTGCTGGCCTACGCCACCAGCGAGGCCGCCGTGCAGATCGTCACCGACGGCTCGGTGCCGAGCGTGGCGAGCGCAGCGGCGGGCTACGCGCAAGGAATCTACCTCGACTGGCTCGGCGACCGGGCCGCGAACGCGGGGCTGGATGCCTCGCCGAGCGTCGGGCTCGAGCAGCGCTTTCGCTTCAACCCCGAGCTCGAGAGCCGGCGCGTGCTGTTGCCCGGCACCATCGCGATCATCATGACGATGATCGGCACGCTCCTGACCGCGCTCGTCGTCGCGCGCGAATGGGAGCGCGGCACGATGGAGGCGCTGATGTCGACGCCCGCCAGCATGTTCGAGATCCTGCTCTCGAAGCTCGTGCCCTACTTCGCGCTCGGGCTCGCGACGACGCTCGGCTGTACCGTGCTGTGCATGGTGTTGTTCGATCTGCCGCTGCGCGGTTCGTGGTTCGCGCTGCTGCTGCTGTCCTCGGCCTTCCTGCTGCCCGCGCTCGGGCAGGGCCTGCTGATCTCGACGCTCGCGAAGAACCAGTTCATCGCCGCGCAGTTCGCGCTGCTGACCGGGTTCCTGCCCGCGTTCCTGCTGTCCGGTTTCCTGTTCGAGATCGCGAGCATGCCGGGCGTCATCCGAGCGATCACCACGATCGTGGCGGCGCGCTGGTACGTGGAAGGGTTGCAGACCGTGTTCCTCGCCGGAGACATCTGGCCGCTGCTGATCAAGGACATCGCGATCCTCGGCGCCATCGGAGCCGCGTTCGTGGGGATCTCGATCGCCCGTTCGGGCAGGACGCTCGACTGATGGGCGTCGGCATCGGGGCAAGCCTCGGGCGGCTGCGCGCGCTCGTCGTCAAGGAACTGCTGAGCTACCTGCGCGACCCGCGCATGCGCGCGATCCTCGTCGGGCCGCCGCTGATGCAGCTGCTCATCTTCTCCTTCGCCGCCACGCTCGAGGTCAAGAACATCGACGTCGCGGTGCTCGACGAGGACGCAGGTTCGATCGGCACCGAGCTCGTCGAAGCGATCGCCGCGTCGAGCTTCGTCGGCGAGCTGCGCACCGTGCACCGCGCCGCCGAGCTCGGGCGGCTGATCGACGAGGGCGAGGTGCTGCTCGGGGTGCGCGTGCCGGCGGACTTCTCCAGCGATGCGTTGTCGGGCGGCACCGCCGCCGCGCAGGTGATCCTGGACGGGCGACGCGCCAACGCCGCGCAGGCCGCGTTCGGCTACCTGTCGAGCATTGCTGCGGACATCGGCGCGCGGCTGGACGCCGCCGGCGGCACGTCGGCGCCGGCCCTGCCCGGCATCGAGACGCGCCACCAGTTCAACCCGACGCTCGAGTACCGATGGTTCATCGTGCCCGGCCTGTCCGGCGTGCTGGCGCTGCTGATCTCGCTGCTGATCACGGCGCTGTCGATCGCGCGCGAGCGCGAGCTCGGCACGTTCGACCAGCTGCTGGTCTCGCCGATCTCCCCGACGATGATCATCGTCGGCAAGAGCGTCCCGGCACTGCTGATCGGAGCGACGCTCGGTTCGATCATGATTCTCGCGGGCGTGCTGCTCTTTCGCATCCCGTTCACCGGCAGCGTGTGGCCGCTCGCCGCGACCGTGCCGCTGTTCATCCTGTCGGGCGTCGGCATCGGACTGTCGGTCTCGGCGGTGAGCCAGACCCAGCAGCAGGCGATCCTCGGCGCGTTCGCGCTGATCGTGCCGATCGTGCTGACCTCGGGCTTCGCGACGCCGGTGTCGAACATGCCGGCCTGGCTGCAGACGGTCTCGCTCGCGAACCCCCTGCGGCACTACCTCGTGATCGTGCAGGGCAGCTTCCTGAAGGCGCTTCCCGTCGCCGACGTGCTCGCGTCCGCGTGGCCGCTCGTCGTCATCGCCGCCGTCACGCTCGGTTTCGCCACGTGGATCGTGCGGGCGCGGCTCGAATGAGTCGTGTACTGCCGACTTACCAGTTCGTGGCCGAAAGGGGGACTCGTGCCGCACATCACGGTGGTGAACCGGGCCCTTCGCGCGACGCTCCACCCCAGCGAGGTGTACCGCTGGCTGCATCGCCGGAGTGGACAGCCAGGCGCGATCCGCGCCCCACCCGGACAAGCCTGTCGCCGCAGCAGCCCCTTCAGAGCTGTTTCTCGCTCATGAAACGGCGTACCGCCTCGAAGCAGGCCTCCCAGGCGGGTTCGCGGTCCAGCAGGATATGCCCGCAGCTTTCGAGCGGGACAAAATGCGCATCGGGAATACCGGCCGCGATTGCACGGCCAAGATCGATCGGGATTCTCTGATCGTGCCTCGAGTGCAGGACCAGGGTGGGAGCCTTCACATCGGCCAGTCGATCGCGCACGTCGATGTGCCCGAAAGCGTCCTGAAACCTCGCGGCGTTGCCGGGCGATGTGGTCAGCCGCTGAAACTCGTTGAACCAATCCAGTTCCTCGGCGTTCGCCTGGGGCATGAAGGTCTGCGAAAAGATCTGCCGGTAGGCCGGGTTGTCGGTACCCCATCCGAGCTCGGTGAGCGTCAGGATCGCCTCGCGCAGAGCGCGCTCCTCCGGGCTCGCATGCTGCCGCCAGCCCGCTGCATAGCCGCCGAGCAGAATGAGACCCGTGACGCGGTCGGGATGTCGGACCGCGTACTCGATCGCCACGGCGCAACCCTGCGACATGCCGAGCAAGGGAAAGCGCTCCAGCGCCAGCTTGTCGGCGACGGCCTCGAGGTCGTCGACGAATGCATCGAAGCTCAGGTCCGCGACCGTCCAGTCCGACAGGCCGCAGCCGCGCTCGTCGTAGCGAACGAAGGTGCGGCGTCGAGCGATCTCCGTGAACGTCCTGCCCCAGATCGGACTGTTCCAGTCGAACTCCAGATGATTCAACCAGTTGGCGGCCTTGAGAATTGGCTTGCCGGACCCAATCGTCGCGTACGCGATCTTGGTTCCGTCGCGCGCATCGCAGAACCGGATGCGCTGCGCGCGCAGTGCCTCCGGCGCCAGACTTGTAGTTCTTGAGCGTTCCGCGGGGGCATCGCTCGGGCCTGACTGACGCGGTGCAAAGGCATCGACCTGGAAGCCGACAGGCGACCGATCGAGCTCCAGGGCGGCATCTTCGAGCGACTTGACCGCGCCAAGCCGCTCGGCGTGCAGGGCGGCGCCTCGCGGATCCGCGTCGCGCCACAGACGGAGCCATTTGTCGGCCACGGCGGGGGCCATGCCGGGATACGTCGCGAGTTGGCGCAGCACGTCGACGCGCGCGAGTGCCGCATCCGTACGCTCCGCGATCAACCAGGCGTCGAAGCGCTCGTCACCGACGCCGTCGAGGCCATCGAGGAGCACCGATCCGAGCTGCGCCGCCATCGTCTCCAGCTCCTCGATGGAAAGGCGTGCCCGAGACCGCCGCAGAGCGGCATGGAACTGGCCGATGTCGATGGCCACGTCCGTCGCGTCGAAATGAACTCGCTCCCGGTCGGCGATGATCCTGACCCGATCAGGCGTATCGACCACCTTCCTGAGCTTGGTCAGTGCCCATCGCAATGCGGCCTTGGGATCGTCCGGCCGATGCCAGAACAGTTCGCACAAGCGTTCTCGCCGGTGCGGGCGCGCGGTACCCACGAGAAACGCGAGAAGGGCGCGTGCCTTCTTCGACGACGGCAGCGTGATCTCGACATCCACCGCATCGATGCGCAACTCCCCGAGCAGCGATATCCGGAGCGCCGGGCTCATGCAGCTCGACAACCGGACCCGCCGGACCGACCGGCACGACGAACGCAGGACGTCGCGGCCGGTGCGTCCTGCCACGCCCTGCCAGGTCGATCGAGACACGAGAGCGAAGGCATGGCACAACGCTATACGCGCCGCATCGAGCTGTCCAGCCTCGACGCGTTGCCATCGTACCGAGCGCTCCATTTTGGTGCGACGGCGCGCCCCGATCGGCTGATCACCATGAACGGGATCGCTCTGCCACTGATCCCGCCTGTGCGTCCGCCCGACCCGGACGGCGAGAGCGCGCGGCGCCCGATCTCCGCGGCGGCCGCCGATGCGGCTAGAACACGATATCCACCAACCTCTTGCGCAACCGCTCGTTCAGGTGGCGCCACGCGATCGGCTGCGCGGGGCTGACGCTCAGGTCGAACAGCTCGATCTCCCCTCCCTCGCGACTCGTGCAGACCAGCACCTCGACGTCCTTCAGGTGCAGCGTCACGCGCAGTCCGTTGTCGTCGGCCTGCTGACCGGCTTCGAACGCGTCGCGAACACCGCGGAGGCTGAACCGCACGAGATGGTCGAGACCGAGCGCCTCGAGCTCTTCCGCGGCTTCGACGCTGCTCGAGGCATCGACGATCTCGCAGAATCCCGGGGAGTTCGTGACGTCCACCTTCGGCAGCTGCGTGTGCGGGTCGATGAACAGCTCTCCGGCCTGCCCGTCGTTCACGACCTGGAATTCGGCCGATCCGTCGACGTGCTCTCCGGTCAGCCCGAAGACGATCGCGTCCTGGCGATTTCCTCCATCGAAGAAGTCGGAGCCGTCGCCCGGTTTCCAGATGAAGATGTCCCGGCCCTCCCCGCCGAACGCGCGGTCCCGGTTGTTCGCGGTGAAGTGCTCGAGGCCGCCGAGCAGCACGTCGCTGCGCCGGCCGCCGACGATCACGTCGGGGCCGAGGCGGCCGTTGATGACGTCGTCCCGTGAGCTACCGAGCAACACGTCCCCGAACTCCAGGGATTGATCCCTTCCGCCGCCGGCGAATGCGGGGTCCTGCGGTTGCACGAACGGGTTCTGCGCCGAATTGTTGTCATGGCCCTGGATGAGGTTGATTCGTTTCTCGTTTGAGCGAGAGCCGTCGGCGAGCGCGTGCGCCGAGAGTCCGAGCAGTGCCAGACCGCCGGCGCCGAGCACGAGAACCTTGGACGTTGTGGTGCGTTTCATTGCGGGAAACTCTGTTTGGAGAAGGCTGCGGAAGGGTCGTGTCGACGCATGCGCGTCGAACGGCTTCCGCGTTCGGATGACAGCAATGCCCGGCGCGACGAGCACGCGTACGATGTCCTCGTGACGGCGTGTCGCTCCGTGCATCACTGCTGCGGTCACCTTCCGTGCGGAACGTTGTCGGGTGCGTTGTGCCTACCGTGGTATCGGTGCGACGGTGCCGTTGTTTTTCGCGTCGGCCGAACGAGAGGACCCTCGTCGCGCCGTCGTCCAGGAGTCGAGCGTCACGCTGTCGCGCGCCTACCTCCCGCTAGGGGTAGGCGTGCCGTTGACGCACACGTGCCCCGGAGCGCGGCTGCAGATCATCGAAGGTTCCGTTTGGTCGAGCGAGTGGTCGACATGCTCGAGGCATCGGGCTGGGTCGACGGTCGTCCCGTCACCGGTATCGCGTCGGACACGGCCGGCGAGTCCGATGCGCCGCGACGGGCGGTCGCCGACACGTTCGTGCGCTGGCAGCGAAGGGTGGCAAGCCACGCGGTGCGGCTCGGTTTCGACGAGGACGCCGCGCGCGGGTTCGCCGAGCGGATGCTGATCGAGCTGGAGGGACGGTCGGGAACGGCATCGTCGGCACGTCCAAGCGGCGACTCGGGGTGCGTCTCGTCCAGCCGACGTGCTCGTCCGGGACGCCCTTGAGGTGCAACGCGACGCGCAGGCGCACCGACGTCGACGAACGGATGTACTCGTGCAGGCGCATGGGCCTCATCGACGGTGCTGGTGCCACTGCCCTCTACGACGGTCCTGGCCGGCCCGGCGAGCGCCAGCGTCAGCGCCTTCACCTCATCGCCCGTCAGTCGAACGCGGGCAGCAGCCGTTCGGCCGCCATCTCGACCATGCCCTCGACCGTGGCGGTGGTGACACCGAGCTTCTGCTCGATCTGCAACGCCGCCAGACCGTGCACGAAGGTCCACAGCGCCAGCGCGTTCCTCTGGGTCTCGGGCGCCTCGGCATCGAGCCCGAGAAACAGGCCCACGTTCCGGGTGAGCACCTCGAACGGGGATCTCTGCTCGGCGTCGTCGGGGTGATTCGGGTCCATCACCGTGGCCGACGGCTCGCCGCCGAACATCAGGCGGAACACGTGCGGCTCGCGCAAGGCGAATGCCACGTAGCCGTGCCCGATGACGGTGATCGCGGCACGCGAGCCGGGTTCCACGTCGCCTAACCTCGCCAGCATCTCGTCGCGCAGCCGACCGAAGCCTTCGGTCGCGACCGCTTCGAGTATCGCGTGGCGATCCTCGAAGTGCTTGTACGGCGCGGCGGTGCTCACCCCCGCGAGCTTGCACGCCTCGGCTACCCGAAAGTGGGCGTGTCCGTCGCGCTTGACGAGCCGATAGGCCGCACGCACCAGCTGCCGGCGCAGGTCGCCGTGGTGATAGGCCTTCTTGGTGGTGACTCGTGGGGCGCGTCGTGCCCGACTCGCTCCCTGGGGGGGATTCACGGCGTTCCGCATCGACTCAAGTGAGCAGTCTTCACTTTACGGCAATGGTCGCCGATACGGAAGACGCTGGACATGTTAGCGATCATCACTTAAGTTACCTGCCCACACATCCCGGGCCGGCAACGCCCGCCGCACAGGAACCGTCCGATGACAGACGCACCCTTCGCATCCGGCAGCCGCGCACGCCGGCCCCGGCGCGCGGCGCTCGCCTCCGTCGCCGTCCTGGTCGGCGGGGTCGCCGCCGCGGCCGCGCTAATCGTCGGCGTTACCGCCGCCATCGGCGCCCGTGCCGATGCCCGGGTCCTGCCCCCACCGGCCGCCGTCACTCCGGTGGCCACGGTCGAGGTCCAGTCCCGGGCAAGCTACCCGGTGACCCGCGGCTATGCCGCGCGGCTCGAACCGGCCCGGCGCAGCGACCTCGGCTTCGAGACCGGCGGCACGCTGGTCGAGGTGCTCGTCGACGAGGGCGACGAGGTGGCTCGCGGCGACGTCCTGGCGCGGCTCGACGTGCGCGAGCTCGAGGCCGAACGCGCCCGGCTCGAGGCGGCACGTCGGATGCTGGACGCCGATGCCGAGCTCGCCCGCCTCGAGCTCCAGCGCCAGGGACGGCTGCGCGAGGAGGGTTTCGTGCCGGACGAGAGGCTCGACGATGCCCGGCTCGCGGTCGAGCGGATCGCGGCCGGTGCGGCCGAAGCCGACGCCGCGCTCGCGCTCGTCGACGTGCGCCTCGACAAGGCGACGCTGCGCGCGCCGTTCGATGCCACGATTGCCGGTCGCGCGCTCGACGAGGGCGCGACGGTGTCGCCGGGGCTGGCGGTGCTGGAGCTCGACGAGCGCGCCGCGCGGCGGCTCCGCGTCGGGCTGCCACCGGAGCGCGCCCGCGAGCTCGATAGGGCGCGCACGTACCGCTTCGTCATGACGACGCAGGCGACGGGAGACAATGCGCCGGCGGAGCTCGTGGCGCGGCTCGTTTCCCTCAGAGGGGACATAGACGAGCGCACGCGCACGGTGTCCGCCACCTTCGAGCCGCAAGCGAGCGTGGGCGCGATCATGCCGCTGATCGGCGAACTGCTAGAGCTACGGCTCGAGGAATCCGTGCTCGGCAACGTGCACGAGGTCCCGCTGGCCGCCCTCGTCGAGGCCGAGCGCGGATTGTGGAGCGTGTTGGCGCTCGAGGACGCGCCCGTCGCGGACGCGGAAACGGACGGCGGCCCGATCGTGCGCCGGGTGCCCGTTCGCATCGCCCACCTCGCCGGGGACCGGGCCTGGATCGAGGCGCCGCTCGGGGCGCGAGCCACGCTCGTCGCCGACGGTCGTCACCGCGTCGTGCCCGGCATGCGCGTGCGCCCCGTCGAGGCCGACGAGCTGGCCGACGCTGGCCGACCGGCGGAGCGCTGAGCGTGGGCGCCCTCTTCTTCCGCGAGCCGAGGCTCGCCGCCCTGCTCGCGCTGACGCTGATCGCGGCCGGCGCCTCGGCCATGCTCGCGATCGGTCGCCAGGAAGACCCGACGATCACGAACCTCTTCGCCACCGTCACGACCGCGTTCCCCGGGGCCGAGCCGACCCGCGTCGAGTCGCTCGTGACCGACCCGCTCGAGGCGGCGCTGCAGGAGGTCTCCGAAGTCGATCTGATCGAGTCGAGCTCCGCGGCCGGCGTCTCGATCCTGCAGATCGAGCTCGCCGACACCCTGACCGACGACGAGATCGACACCGCGTGGACCGAGATCCGCGCCGCGCTCGACGCGGTGCGTCCCACGCTGCCTGGCGGCGCGGGCACGCCCGAGTTCGCCAACAGCTCGAGCGGGGCGTGGAGCCTGATCGGCGCGCTCAGCGCGACGGACGTCGGCGGCGAGGTGGTCGATCTGGCCATGCTCGCCCGCTACGCCGACGTGCTCGCGGGCGACCTTCGGCGCGTGCCCGGCACCGAAGAGGTCGAGCGCTTCGGCGCGCCCGACGAGGAGATCCTCGTGGAGATCCACGCCGAGCGGTTGGCCTCGCTCGGGCTGTCGAGCGCGGACGTGACGCGCGCGATCGAGCGCGCCGACGCGAAGGTGCGCGCCGGACGGGTTCGCGGCGCGACGAACGACCTGGTGATCGAGCTGGGCGGCGAGCTCGAGACCCTCGAGCGCGTGCGCGCCGTACCGCTCGCGGGCGGCGACGGGCGCGTGGTGCGCGTCGGCGACGTCGCACGCGTGTCCCGCACGGTGCGCACGCCCGCCGCCGAGCTCGCGATCAGCGACGGCGAGCCCGCGATCCTCGTCGCCGCGCGGCTGCAGGAGAACCTGCAGATCGATGCGTGGATGGGTGACGTGCGGCTGCGGCTCGAGCGCTTCGCGCAGGATCTGCCCGTCGGGCTCGAGTACCGCACCGTGTTCGACCAGAGCGTCTACACGGCAGAGCGGCTGACGGACGTGGGCCTGAACATGGCCATCGGCGTGGCGCTCGTGATCATCGTGCTGCTCGTGACGCTGGGCCTGAGGGCGGCGCTCATCGTCGCCGTTGTGCTGCCTCTCGTCAGTCTCGCAGCGATCGCGACGATGAACCTGATCGGGCTGCCGATCCAGCAGATGTCGCTGACCGGGCTCATCGTCGCGCTCGGCCTGCTCGTCGACGCCGCCATCGTCATGACCGACGAGATCGGCAAGCGCCTGCGGGCCGGCATGTCCCGCGCCGACGCGGTCGGCGATTCGGTAAGCCGGCTGTTCGCCCCGCTACTCGGCTCCACCGTCACGACCGCGCTGTCGTTCGCGCCGTTGGCGCTGTTGCCGGGAGCGGCCGGCGACTTCGTCGGCTCGATCGCGATCGCGGTCATCGTCATGCTGCTGTGGTCGTTCGTCGTCGCGCTCGCCATCAC
Organism: uncultured Gammaproteobacteria bacterium; assembly: GCA_963833195.1. Taxonomy (GTDB): domain Bacteria; phylum Pseudomonadota; class Gammaproteobacteria; order Granulosicoccales; family Granulosicoccaceae; genus Granulosicoccus. Next base: position 1,094,192 of record CAWHXF010000027.1, read on the forward strand.
GGCACCGCTCGCGGGCTACCTGCTGCCGGCGGACGGCGGCCCGGAACGCGGTGGCCGCATGGGCGCCGGCATCGCGCAGGCCTTCCGCGCGACGATCCGCTGGACGCTCGCCCACCGCGGTGCCGCGATCGCGCTCTCCGTGGCACTGCCCGTGACGGGCTTCGCGGCGATGGGCAGCCTCGTGCAGCAATTCTTCCCGGGCGTGGAGCGCGACCAGTTCCACCTGTCCGTGGAGCTCGCCGATGGCGCATCGATCGACGCCACCCGCGCCGCCGTGACGCGCGTGGACGAGGTGCTGCGCGCCGCCGACGGCGTCGAGCAGGTGGCGTGGACGATCGGCAAGAGCGCGCCGCCCTTCTACTACAACATGATCGGGGATCGCGATCGCGCGCCGCACTACGCGCAGGCGCTCGTGCGCTCGACCTCCCCCGAGGCCACCGCCGCGCTCGTCCCGGAGCTGCAGCGCACGCTCGGCGACGTCGCTCCCGAGGCGCGCGTCATCGTGCGGGATCTGGTGCAGGGCCCGCCCGTCTCGGCGCCCGTCGAGCTGCGCCTCGTCGGTCCCGACCTCGGCACGCTCGCGACGCTAGGCGAGCGCTACCGCGAGGTGCTCGTGCGCGCCGAGAGCGTGAGCGTCGCGCGCGCGACGCTCGAAGGCGGCGCACCGAAGCTCGCGCTCGACGTCGACGAGACCGCGGCACGTCTGGCGGGGTTCGGCCTGACCGACGTGGCGGCCCGCCTGGACGAGGCGCTGGAGGGTGGCACCGGGGGCAGCATCGTCGACGGCGACGAGGAGCTGCCCGTGCGCGTGCGCACGGGCGATGCACGACGCGCGGACCTGCAGGGCATCGAGGACCTGCCGCTGACGCTGCCGTCCGCGAACGCGAACGCGAACGCATCCGCCTTCGACGCACTACCGCTGTCGGCGATCGCCTCCGCCTCGCTCGTGCCGTCGTCCAGCGCGATCGCGCGCCGCGACCGCGAGCGCGTGAACACGGTGCAGGGCTTCATCAGCTACGGCCTGCTGCCCGCGCAGGCGCTCGACGAGGTGCGCGACCTGCTCGACGAGGCCGCCATCGAGCTGCCGCCCGGCTACCGGCTGGAGTTCGGCGGCGACGCGGGAGACAGGGACGACACCGTGAACGATCTGCTCGCCTCGCTCGGCATCGTGGTGACGCTGTCGATCGCGAGCGTGGTGCTCTCCTTGCGCTCGTTCCGGCTCGCCGGCGTCACGTTGCTGGTGGCCGCGCTCTCGGCGGGCCTGAGCTTCCTGGCGCTGGCGGTGTTCGACTACCCCTTCGGGATCAACGCGCTCATCGGCGTGATCGGCTCGATCGGCGTGTCGATCAACGCGGCGCTGATCCTCCTGTCGGGGCTCTCGGCGGACGAGCGCGCGGCGCGCGGCGACGCCGACGCGATGGTCGACGTGGTCGCGGGCTCGGGCAGGCACATCGTGTCGACGACGCTGACGACGTTCGGCGGCTTCCTGCCCCTGATCCTCGGCGGCGGCGCGTTCTGGCCGCCGTTCGCGATGGCCATCGCGGGCGGCGTGCTGCTGTCGATGGTCGTCTCCTTCGGCTTCGTGCCGACGATGTTCGCGCTGGTGCGACGGCGGGTGGAGCGGGAGCCGCGAACCGCTCGCGGGTCGATGCGCGCGCGCGATCCCGTGCCGACCGGAGTCGTCGCGTGAAGGCGTGCCCGCGGGGGCTCGCCGCCGGGGCCGCCCTGATCGCTCTGGTGGCGACGGGCGTCGCCGGCCCCGTCGCCGCGGCGACACCCGATTCGTTCCTCGTGCTCGGCGTGGCAGCCCTACCCGAATACGAGGGGGCGGGCGACGTCCAGGGCGCCCCCTTCGTGGTCTCGCGCTGGGGCTACGACGGCGGTACGCAGCTCGACATCGCCGGACTCCGGGCGCGGCTCGGCGTGGTTCGAGCCGGAGACTGGCGCTTTGGGCCCGCGCTCGGGATCGTCACCGATCGCGACGACGAGCCCTTAGTCTCGATCGCGTCGAGCGCAGGCCGTGCCCTCAGACCTGCGCGCGCAGCTCGTCGAGCAGGACGTCCGTCGCGGCGTCGGGCGGGAACACCGGGTACACGCACCGCGCGATCACGCCGTCCTCGACCAACAGCGTGAGACGGCGGATCAGCGTCATGCCGTCCACCTCGAAGGTCGGTAGTTGCAACGCGCCGGCCCAGCGCAGCTGTCCGTCGGACAACAGCCTATAGGGCAGCCGCAACCGCTCGGCGGCCTCGGCCTGCTCTTCCGTCGATTGCGTGCTCACCCCGACGATGGCGACGTTCAGGGCGGCGAACTCGGCGTGCAGATCGCGGAAGCGACAGGACTGCGGGGTGCAGCCACGCGCTCCCGGCATGTCGTCCCAACCGCTGGGCAGCGCCTGCCCCGGCACACCGGTGCGGGGGTAGACGAACACCACGCTCCGACCGCGAAGCGCGGACAGGTCCAGCGTACCGCCACCGGTCGAGGCCAGCGGCATCGCAGGCAGGGCGGTGCCGGGAAGGTGGTCGCAGGCACCGTCGTCGGACGGTGTGGGCAGGTCGTCGGGCAGGCTGGAAACGGTCGTGTTGCTCATGATCGACAGGAGGTGGTGGCGACCGAGCGTTCCCGATCAAGTTCACACCGAGGCTGCAGTCCGCGATCGACGATCTGGAAACCGGATTGCCCGTCGGCTACGCGCTCGACGACGTGACGGTGCAGGCCGAGCAGGTCGAGCGCGCCGTGGATGGGGTCAGCGTGAACGTGCTGCAGACGCTCGGTATCGTGCTCGCGGTCGTCGTGCTGCTGCTCGGGGTGCGCACGGGGCCCATCGTCGGCGCGATCGTGCCGGCGGTGATGCTCGCGACCCTTGCGGTGATGGGCTTCATTCAGTTGCCGCTGGAGCGCATGAGCCTCGCGCCGCTCGTCATCGCGCCGGGGCTGCTCGTCGACAACGGCGTCCCGAGCACGTCGCCGGGGAATACACCCGCTCGATCTCGGTCGTCATCGCGATCTCGCTCAGCGTCTCGTGGGTGGTGGCGATGACGCTGACGCCGATACTGCTGCATCGCTTCCTGCTCGGACCGCGCGCAGCTCGTCGTCTACCTTGACCTGCCGGCGGGCGTCACGACGCGCACGACGGACGATGCGGTGCGCGAGATCCTGCCCACCCTCGACGCCGAGCGCTTCGACTGGCTCGCCGGGCACGCGGCCTGGATCGGCTACGGCGGACCGCGCTTCGTACTCTCGCTCACCCCCGTGGACCCGGCACCGAACCGGGCGGTCGTGATCGTGCAGGTGGACGAGCCGGGGAACGTCCCGCGCGCCGCGGCCCAGTTGCGCGAAATCCCGCCCGGGCACTCGATCGAGCTCGACGGCATCATCACGCAGTCCGGCGAGGGCCGGGCGGCGCTGCTCGCGAACATGCCGCTGTGCCTGGCCATCGTGCTGGTGCTGCCGGTCGCGCAGTTCGACTCGTTCAGGAAGCCCCTGATCATCCTCGGCACGATCCCGCTGGTGATCATCGGCGCCGCGATCGGGCTGTACGCGCTGAACGCCGACTTCGGCTTCATGCCGATCCTCGGCGTCCTGTCGCTCGCGGGCATCATCCTGAACAACGGGATCGTGCTGATCGACCGGATCGACATCGAGCGGGCCCGGAGAAGCGGAACGGGCGGTGGCGCGGAGGCGATCGTGACGGCGTCGGTGCGCAGGCTGCGTCCGATCCTGATCTCGACGCTGACGACGGTGCTGTGTTTGCTGTCGTTGATCGTGTCGCGCGATCCACATCTCGTCATGAAGATCGTCGTTTCAGTCACTTGGACCAGTGCGGTGTGAAACGCATATGCCTGTCGGGCAAAGATTGCACCACCACCTCGGCACTCCGAGGCGAGCCGCAAGGTGTCCGCTCTCTCAACGGGCCACGAAACACATGAAGTTCAAGCGCACTTTCGCCGCTGCCACCGTTCTTGCCGCCGGCGTCGCCGTAGCACAGGGAGTACCGGAGGAGATCGGCAACGCCGTCGAAGCCGCCACCAGCTCCGGCGTGGTCGACACGCTGGTGTCGGGTGGCGAGGTCACGGTCTTCGTCCCGACCAACGACGCCCTAGGAGCCGCGCCGCAGGATGCGCTGACCGAGCTTCTCGGCGACAGCGAGCAGCTCGCCTCCGTCATCGCGGGCTACGCGGTGGAAGGCACGGTCATGGCCTCGGACGTGATGGACCTCACCGCAGATGGACCGGTCGAAGTCACGACGCTTGGCGGAGGCACGCTGACGATCATGGTCGAAGGCGACACGGTCATGGTCGGCCCGTCCGAGGACAGCATGGCCACCGTGACGGGGACCGACATGCAGATCGGCAACGTCACCGTCCACACCATCGATACGGCCTTCCTGCCCCAGTAGGATCATTCGGGAACCGGGGTGGCGCTCGCGCCGCCCCACCCTCCGACGCCGAGCCGGTCGTAGAACGCGTTCGGGAAGTTGGAGTCGGCGGCATCAGCGCCGCGGCCCGGCGCCACGACGAGCCCAGGGCGAACCTTGCGCGTGCTCGCGCGCATCGCGGCGGAGCACCCCGCGGTGCGCAGCAGTCTCGCCAACACCAGTGCGGGTCCCGATCCGCTGGAATCGGGTTCGAGCAAACGGGGCCGCACGGATCCTGACGACCGGGGTCGGAACCTCGTGGCCCGACACGGCACGCACGGCGATGCGAAAGCGACCGGCTCCGGCGCGCAGAACGGGAACGGCGGCGTCGATGCCGAACGCGACGGACCTCCTGCATACACACTCGCGGCTCGTTCCTGGACGCGGCGGCGCTCTACCGGACGCTGCGCGCGAAGGGAGTGACCGTGCGCAGGACCAACGGCTGCATCATCGCGGCGTGCGCCATGCAACACGAGCGCGCGCTGCTGCACAACGATCGGGACTTCACGGCCACCGCGCGGCATCTGCCCCTGGACGTGCTGCCCCGACGACGATCGGGCGGCCGAACCGATCGGCTCCGACGACGGCGCCGGGCGCGACGATGGCGCACCACCACCGGCCAGGCGAACGGTTGCAGCATCGGTTCGCGCCGCGCGAGGTCAAGCCGCCGAGCCATACACTCGTAACCGAGCCGACCATCCCGAACTTCTCATGTGCGGACGCTACCGCCTGTCCACCGACCCTCGCACCGAGCTCGAGCGCTTCGATCTCGACGACATGCTCGATCGGTGGAACCCGTTCCAGGAGCGCTGGAACATCGCGCCGTCCGAGCCGCCCCTGCCGGCAGGCAGCGAGCGCGCGGCGCCGCGTCGATTGACGAGCGTGCCGATCGCGTACGCGGACGGCAACCGCGCCGTGGGCGAGCAGGCGATCTGGCCGCTGATCCCGCTGTGGGCGAACGGCGAGGTGCCGAAGTACAGCACCGCCAACGCACGCTCCGAGACCATGGCCGAGAAGAATTCCTACCGCCACGCGTGGGAGCACGGGCAGCGCTGCGTGCTGTTCGCCGACGGCTTCTACGAGTGGCAGGCCGTCGAAGGAAGGAAGACGAAGCAGCCCTGGTGCATACGCCTGAAGGACGAGCCCATGCTCGCCTTCGGCGGCCTGTGGGAGCGGTCGCGCACGAAGGACGGTGACGACGTGCTGTCGTGCACCATCGTGACGGTCGATGCGAATCCGCTCATGCGCGAGATCCACAACTCGGGACGCAGCGCGAACCGCATGCCGCTGATCCTGCCCGCGGAGCGCGTGGGCGACTGGCTGCGCGGGGACGTCGACACCGCAAGGGATCTGGTGGCGACGCTGCCGGCCGAGGCCATGACTGCGTACCGGATCGGCACGGGGGTGAACAATCCCGGGTTCGACGATCCGAAGGTGGCGGAGCCGGTATCCGCGGACGGTTGAGGCAGGCGCTCGAGGGCTACCGTATCGGAGAGACTGCGCCGCACGTGCCGTCGGGCGGACCGGCTTCATCATCGACGGCTCTTGCAGCACGCTACGCTTCCGTACGTCCGCGTGCAAGCGGCGCCATCCGTCGCGATACGCGCTCCGAGGCGCCGCTCAGCCCGACCCGCCCAGCGCTTCCCGCGTCGACGCGCCCGGCGCGTCCGCCGGCGCGCTCGGCCTGCCGGGCCCCGCCAAGAACGTGGTGGTGGTTCCGTGGGACGTGGAGGTGCGCGTGGAAGTGGGCACCTTCCGCCTGTCGGACGTCCACCACGACAGCGTCCTGGTCTTCGAAGACGCGCTCGTCAGCACGTTCGTTGCCGGGGATGACGGTCCCGACACGCCGTCATGATCGAAAACACGTTATTCCAGTGCTCTTTCGCGAACGCGGTGATGGACGCACGCAACGCATGTGGCTCTTCGACTTCTTCAGCTCCCTGCTACCCCGCAGGCGCGCCACGCCGGCCGCGGTACCCATCCCGCCCGCGCCCATTCCGTCGCGCCCGGATCTCGTGCTCACGCCGTACCTCGCGGCCAGCGACCTGCCCGTTTCCTTCGCCGACCCCGAGCAGCCCGACCAGGCGCTGGTACATGTCAACGACGCCTTCTGCGCGCTCACGGGGTACGCGCGCGAGGACGTGCTCGGTACCAACTGCCGCTTCCTGCAGGGCAAGCTCACGCGCAAGCAGGAATCCGACACCATCCGCGCCGGCATCGACGCGGAACGCTACGTGATCACGCGGCTGCTGAACTACCGCCGCGACGGACGCATCTTCGACAACGCGCTGCAGGTGGGGCAGCTGCGCGACACGCGTGGCCGGGTGCGCTTCCTGTTCGGTCTGCAGTGGGACGTGAGCGGCACGGTTGAGGAGCTCGATGCCGGCGCGCAGGTCGACGTGCGCGACCGCACGCTCTCGCCGCAACTGCGCATGCTGGAGCGTCACGCCCAGCACCTCGTGCGCCGCTCCATCGAGCTCGCAGAGGGCGCGGCCGGCGTGCCGCTCGTCGAACGGCTCGTCGCGATGAGCCGCCCGTACCAACACCCGCGGCCGGCCGGCGGCATCGATCGAACCGCGCTGCGCGGGCTGCTCGAGTACCTGCTCGCTCCCTACCCGGCACGCGACGGCGGCAGCGCCGTGCGCCTGAACGGCGCCGACGGCACGTTCGCGTCCGACCTCGCCGGCCCCCTCGCGCTATGGGTGCACGAGCTCGCGAGCGCATCCGCACGCGGCGGCGCGCTGTCCGGCCCGGGTGGCTCGGTGGTGCTGTCCTGGGGGTTTCCGACCGAGCGCGGCCGACCCATGATCGCCTTCCACTGGCGCGAGACGGCCGACGAGACCGACCCCGACGCGGCACGCTTCTTCCCGTTCGCCGCGGCCAACGTCGTCGGCGGACACGGTGCGCGCCTCATGCGCGAGGTGACCGAGTTCGTCGGCGGGCGCTCGGTCACGCGCGCGCGCGCCGGCACCGTCGACTCGGTGCTGCTGCTGCCGAACGACCCGCTGCCGAACGACCGCGTGCCGACCGCTCGCGGCTGAGCCCGCTCCCGTTTTGCGACGCCCGTGTTGCAACCGGCCAACGCGGCGGCCGACACCACCGGTCACGGCCCGGACGCCCCCTGCGGCTCCGGGCGCGAACCGGAATGTGGAGCGTCATGAAGAAGCGGTTTCTCGTGGTACCCCTGGTCGTCGGCGTCGCCGGCGCCTCGTGGGCGGGCACCACGTTGTACGGCGGCAGCGAAGCGCGGCAGGCCTACGACGCCATGCTGGCCGACGTGGGAGCCGCTTCCGGGCTGACCCTCGTGCCGCGGTCGTACGAAGCCGGTTTCCTGCAAAGCGAGGCGATCACCGAGCTGCGCGTCGGCGGCGGCGAGAACGCGCCTGCCCTGCTGCGCTTCCGCCACACGATCGAGCACTCGCCCGTCGGCAACGCGGGCCTGCGCGCCGCGCGCATCCTGACCACGGTGGACACCGACGAGCTCGACGAGGACATCGCCGCCGAGCTTGCTGCGCTGTTCGACGGTGCATCGCCGCTCACGATCGACTCGGTGATCGGCCTCGGCGGTGACGCCACTCACGAGGTCATCGTCGCGGCATGGGCGCACGACGCCGAAGCCGGCCACGTCGCCAGCGGCGCCATGCAGTGGTCGGTCGATCGGACGCGCGAGGGCGACCTGTCGGGCACGGGCTCGTGGCCGGGCCTGACGTTCGCGTCGATGTCCGGCGAGGGCGTCGAGGTGAGCTGGGGCGCAAGCCACGACCGGTTCGACTATGCCAAGGTGGACGACGGGTTGTATGTCGGGGACTACATGGCCGAGCTCGGCGATCTGGCGGTGACCTCGGCCATCGGCATGAGCGGCTCGCTGACCGGCATGCGCCTGTCCTCGAGCAGCGAGCTGGTGGGCGATGCCTACCGTGGCGAAGGCGCGTTCGAGGTGGCCTCGATGGATCTGCCCGTGGCGCTCGACTCGCTGCGTGCGAGCGTGCGAGTCGAGGGCCTGGCCGTGGACGGTCTGTCCGAGGCGACGCGCGCGGCCACCGCGCTCGATGTGGCCACGTTCTCCGGTGACGAAGCCGCCCTGCAGGCGGCGGTCACGAACTACGTGCGCGCGCTGTCCGGCATGCTGCGTCCGGGGCTGGCCGTCGGCTACGGCCTGGAGCTCGCCAATGCCGGTGGCCGCGCGATGGCCGGCGTCGATGTCGGTTGGAAGGGCGGCGACTCGGACGACGGGCTGGCCGGCATGAATACCGTCGGGGACGTGGCTCGGGCCATGCGCGCCTCCGCCACGCTGAACGTCGATGGGGACGCCCTTGCGCTGACTCCCGTCGGCATGCTGCTGGACCCGAGCTCCCTCGCGCCCTGGATCGTGAGCGATGCCGAAGGCTACCGTGCGGACATCAGGGTGGAGAACCTGGTCATGGAGGTCAACGGGATGCCCATGCCGCTCGAGGCGATGCTGGGCGAAGTGCTGGACGCGTCCCTCGAGGCGATGTTCGACGGCCTGTCGATCTGACGGCATCGGGGCCGCCGCGCGAGAGCGCCCGCGACGGCTCTCGGGCGGCTGGTCGCGGACGGCTCGCGGGACGACGTCAGGCGGCCCGCGACCGTCGAGTGCGCGCGTGCGCATCGAGCCAGGCGGTCGCCGCCTCGCGCTCCATGGGTCGTGCCACCAGGTAGCCCTGCAGCAGGTCGCACCCGTGGGCCTCGAGGAAGGCGCGCTCGGGTGCGGTCTCCACGCCCTCGGCGACGGTCTCGAGGCCGAGATCGTTCGCGAGGCGCAACACGGCCGACAGGATGCTCGCCTTGTCCCGGTGCGCATCGACGTCGGTGACGAAGCCGCGATCGATCTTGAGCGTGTCGATGGGCAGCGTGGCGAGCGTCGCGAGCGACGAGTGCCCGGTCCCGAAATCGTCCATCGCCACGCGCACGCCGTGCTGCTGCAGCCCGCGCAGCGCGTCGACGACCTCGGCCGGCGCCTCCATCATGCAGCTCTCGGTCAGCTCGACCTCGAAGTCCCGCGGCCGGACACCGTGGCGCTCGAGTGCGGTCGTGACCGTCGCGGCCACGTCCTGCAGCGCGAACTGGCGAGGAGAGACGTTGACCGCGACGCGCACCGGATCCAGCCCATCGTCCGACCAGCGCCGCAACTGTCGACACGCCTCGTCGATGACCCAGGCCCCGAGCGACGCCACGAGCCCGGTCGCCTCTGCCATGGGAATGAAGTCGGCGGGCGAGATGAAACCGATCTCGGGATGGTGCCAGCGCAGCAGCGCCTCCAACCCCACGACCCGATCGGTGGCGGCGTTCACCTGCGGCTGGTAGACGAGCCGCAGCTCGGCACGTTCGAGCGCCGCCCGCAGATCGTTCTCCAGGCGCGCCTGCCGCTCGACGTGCGCCTGCAGCTCCGGGCGATACAGTCCCGCACCGTTCTTGCGCTCGCGCTTGACGGCATACATCGCGGTGTCGGCGCACTTCACTAGCGCGGCTGCGTCCGAGCCGTGCTCGGGGTACAGCGACACGCCGATGCTGCTGCCCACGCGAAAGTCCTGCCCGTGCAGCGCGATCGGTCGCGTGATGCGGTCGAGCAGCCGCTGTGCGACGATCATGGCTGCCGCGCCGTCCGGAGCGCGAACGAGCGCGACGAATTCGTCGCCGCCGAGCCGCGCGATGCAGACGGGCTCGCGCAGGCAATCGCACAGCCGACGCGCCACGACGAGCAGCAGTTCATCGCCGACGTCGTGGCCCATGAGATCGTTCACCTTCTTGAAGTCGTCCAGGTCCAGGAACAGCACGGCGAGTCGGCCTTCACCGTCCGCAGGGTCGGCAATGACGGCTTCCAGCGTTTCGAGGAACTGACGACGGTTCGCGAGCCCAGTGAGGCTGTCCTTGAACGCGAGCTCGTGAATGCGCTCGTAGGAGCCCTGCAGCTCGGCCATGGAGCCGGACAGCTTGTCGCTCATGTCCCGGAAGGCGAGCTCCAGGGCACCGATCTCGTCGTCGCGCCGCGGTACGTCCTTGGGCAGCCGATCGAAGTCTCCGTCGCCGATGGCGACCGCGGTCCGCTGCAGCGCGCCGAGCGGCACGAGCACCAGCGCACGCAAGAGGCCCCAGAGAAAGACCGTGGCCGCGCAGATCGTCGCGAGCGTGACGAGCGCCACCGTCCAGGCGAGCTTCCGGCTCACCGCCCTGAGCTCCCGCTCGGGCAGGACCGCCACTAGCAGCAGGCCGTCGTGCAGCCACGTGGCCTGCAGGGTCGCGTCGCGGCCCCCGAAACGCATCGAGTGCAGCCGCGGCGGTGCGGAATCGCCGGCGTGCGTCCGGTCGGCGAGTCGCAGCAACTCGGCCGCGTTCGCGACCTGCGAGCCAACGAGAGGCTCGTTCGGGTGTTCCACGATCGTGCCGGCGGCATCCATGGCGAACAGGTATCCGCTTCGACCGATGCGCTCGGTTCTGACCTGGCGTTCCAGGAACGGCGCTTCGGCCGTGACGATGAGGTAGCCGTGCAGCTTGCGCACGTCGAACGCGGGGTCGGCGCGGCGGTCGCCCAGCATGATGGCGCGCCCGAACTTGAACACCGGACGGCCGTCGTCCGGGTCGGCCAGGAACTGCGAGTGCACCGGCGCACCGCTCTCGGCCATGGCCAGGAAGAACGGCGAATCGCCCTCCTCCTCGGACAGGTTGCGGCTGCCGGGGCGGCCCACACGAGTGTCCTCGTACCCGTCCGGCAACAGGAGCTGAACCTGCTTGTAGGTCGGATAGGCGTCGCGGTAGCTGGCGAACAGCTCGAGAACGGCCGGCTGCATGAGCTCGAAGCGCTGCTCCTCGTCCTCGATCCGCACGTAGCGTTCGACGACGGCGGAGCCCGCGAACAGGCGCGCGTTGGCCGCCGCCGTGGCCACGAACGCATCGGTCTCCTGCCGGGTCTGGCCGACGACGAGCTCCATCTGACGTAGCAGCTCCGCCTCGGAGCTCGCCCGCAACTGCGTGTAGACCATCCACGCGATGGCGAGCACGCCGAGCGCCATGGCGGGCACGATCCCGGCCAGGAGCTTCGCCTGCAGCTTCATCGCCCGCTACCGTGCGGTGTGCGACGACCGGACCTCATCATCCCCCGATACGCAGCTCGGTCATGACCGTGTTGACGCTCTTCGTGCTGCGCGCGGGCAGCGGCCGCAGAAACTCCGAACCGCGCAGCTCGTCCTCGCCGGGATGGATGACCGGATTCGCCAGGTACTGCGCGGAGACGTGCTTCATGGCGGCGGCGTTCGGCGAGGCGTAGTTGACGTGCTCCGCGTTCCGCGCGGCGATCGCCGGCCGGTTCAGGAAGTTCACGAAGGCATGCGCCAGCGGCTTCACGGAGGAGTCCGCGGCGATCGTCAGGTAGTCCACCCAGAGCTGGCCGCCTTCCTCGGGCAACCGGTACCGGACGCGCTCGTCGAGCGCCTGCAGCTGCAGGACATCACCGCTGTACATCGGCGCCACCCACACATCCCCCGTCAGCAGCGAGGAGTCCGCGCTGAGCGACGGATAGCCGTAGCCGCGCACGTGCTCGCGCTGCGCCGAGAGCAGCCGTCCGGCATCGCGGATCAGGCCTCGGTCGGTCGTGTTGATCGAATGCCCTTCGGCCATGAGCGCGAACCCCACGAGCTCGCGCCCGAAGTCGCTCATGAGGATGCGCCCGCGCAGGCTCGGATCGGGGACGAGCAGGTCGCGCCAGCGACTGAAGCCCTCGGGGTAGAGGTCCTCGCGCCACGCGATGCCCATCGTGCCCCAGAAGTAGGCGACGCCATGAGCGGTCTTCGCCGATCCGTCGATCGGCTCGCGCGGCTCGTCGCGCCAGCGCGGCTCGATGTGGGCGGCGTTCGGCACGAGAGCCGTATCCAGCGCGGCGATCCAGCCGCGCTCCGCGTAGCGCGTCATCTGCAGCCCGTTCACGACGATCACGTCGAAACCCGTGCCGTTGCTGGACGTCAGCTCCTTGTCGCGCACTTCGTCGGAGTCGAAGTAGGAGAAGTCGACGCGGGCGTCGAACTCCTTCTCGAACTCCGCGACGATCGCCGGGTCGATGTATTCCGGCCAGGTGTAGACCTCCAGGCGTTCGGTTGCACCGGCAGGCGGAATCGCACAGGCGAGCGCCACGAGCAGCGCACGAGCGAGCGAGCGGTCGAATCTTCGGAAGTGCATGAGCGGGAGCTTCGTCGCGTGACGCATCGAAAGGTTCGTAGCGACCGAAGCCCGAGGTGTCGCACGCGCGGAACGCGGTGCACTTCACAGCGTCGAGCGTCACCACCGTGTCGTTACGGTGCTCCCGAAACTGAATGCGCTCGGCGACAAACGGACGGCGACGGATCATCGCCGGCGACATCGTCCTGATGGAGATCCTGCAGGGCTTCCGCGAGGATCGGCACCTGAAGTCGGCGGAGCGGTCGCTGCGCCGTTCTCCCGCGGTCGCGATGCTCGGCGAACGCCGCGCGACGGTCGCCGCGGCTCGCTACAGGCGCCTGAGGCGGCGCGGCATCACGATCCGGACATCGGCGGATCTCGTCATCGGATCGTGGTGCATAGAGGAAGACGTGCCGCCATTGTTCTCGGACCACGACTTCGAGCCGCTCGTCGAACACGAGAGCCTGCTGCGAGCGGGCTGACCCCGCGTCGCGCGCGACGCGTTCAGCCGGTGACGAAATGCCAACCAAAGACGATCGCCATCAGCGCCGAGGCGGCAAGGCTCAGCCGCATCATCGTCATCGCCCGCGGATCGGACGCCACGCTCTCGAGCGGATGGCGCCCCGCCGGCTCGTGCGACGGCTTGTCGATCGAGTCCGGCTTGCTCGGCTGAAGCCTGGCGAGCAGCCTCGGCAACAGGCTCGGCAGCATCACCGCGACGTAGAGCTCGGCGATGCCCACCAGGAGGATGAAGGCGCCGATGGGCGCGGCAGGATTGTCCATGAGGTGGGCATCGGCGCGCCGGCCGCGCCTCTTTAGGACTCGTCAGTACCCATCCGGCCACACCGCCCGCGAAAACAACCCCCCGTCCACCCCGAGCGTCTGCCCGGTCACGAACCCGAACGCGTCGCCGCTCAATCCAACGACGGTACGCGCCACGTCCTCCACGGTGCCCACACGCCCCAGCGGCGTGAGCGGCGACCAGGCCTCCGCGTAGCCATCGGTCTCGGCCCGCGTGCGCTCGGTCTCGATGGCCCCGGGCGCCACGCAGTTCACGCGGATGCCGTGCGCACCGAGCTCGAACGCGGCCGACTTCGTGAGCGTCTCTATGGCGCCCTTCGAGGCGACGTAGCTCGACAGCTTCGGGAACGCGATCGTGTTGCAGCCCGAGCCGAGGTTCACGATCGTGCCGCCGCCGCCCGCACGGACGCGCCGGCGCGCGAAGCGCTGGGTCATCAGGAACGTGCCCGTGACGTTCACGTCGAGCGTGCGACGAAAATCCTCCACGTCGAGCGCGGTGAAGGACGACCAGAACTGCACGGCGGCGTTGTTGACCAGGTGCGACGCGGCGCCGCCGAGCCGAGCCTCGACGGTATCGAGCATCGCCTCCACCTCGTCGGCGGACGTGATGTCGCAGCGCACGGCGAGCACGGGCGTCGACACGCCCCACGACCCGGCAAGACTCGACCCGGAGACGTCCGCGTGCAGGTCCGCGACGACGACGGCGTGCCCCGCGCGCGCGAACGCCTGGGCAATGGCGAGCCCGATGCCGCGCTGCGCGCCCGTGACGATGACGGCGCCCGGATCGGACACGTGCCGCCGACCCTCAGGCGTAGATCGGGAAGCGATCCGTCAGCGCGCGCACCTGCTCCTTGACCGCCCGCTCCACGTCCCCCGCGCCCTCCTCGCCGCCTTCGGCCAGCGCGTCCACCACACGGCAGATCAGCCTGCCCACCTCCTCGAACTCCTCGGTGCCGAACCCGCGCGTCGTCGCCGCGGGCGTCCCCAGCCGCACCCCCGAGGTCACGAACGGACTCGCCGGGTCGTAGGGCACCGCGTTCTTGTTGCACGTGATCCCGGCCCGCCCGAGCGCAGCCTCCGTCGCCTTGCCCGTCACGCCCTTGCCCTGCAGGTCCACCAGCACCACGTGCGTGTCGGTACCGCCGGACACCACCCCGAGCCCGCCGTCCACCAGCACCTTCGCCAGCGCTTGCGCGTTGTCGATCACCTGCTGCGCGTAGCGCTTGAAGTCCGGGCTCAGCGCCTCGCCGAAGGCCACCGCCTTGGCCGCGATCACGTGCATCAGGGGCCCGCCCTGCAGCCCCGGGAACACCGCCGAGTTGAACTTCTTGCCGAGGGCCTCGTCGCGCGACAGGATCATGCCGCCTCTGGGTCCGCGCAGCGTCTTGTGCGTGGTGGTGGTCACGACGTGCGCGTGATCGAGCGGGTTCGGGTGCACCCCGCCCGCCACGAGCCCGGAGAAGTGCGCCATGTCGACCATGAACCAGGCACCCACCTCGTCGCAGGCGGCGCGGAACCTGGCGAAGTCGATGATGCGCGGATAGGCGGACCCGCCCGCGATGACGAGCTTCGGCTTCTCCTGCCGGATGGTCTCGGCCAGGGCGTCGTAGTCGATGCGGTGGGTCTCTCGATCGACGTTGTAGGTCACCGCGTCGAACCACTTGCCCGACAGGTTCACCGGGGAGCCGTGCGTGAGGTGGCCGCCGGCGGCGAGGTCCATGCCCATGAACTTGTCGCCGGGCTGCAGGAGAGCCAGGAACACCGCCTGGTTGGCCTGGGCGCCGGAGTGCGGCTGCACGTTGGCGTAAGCGCAGTCGTAGAGCGCGCGGGCGCGCTCGATGGCGAGCTCTTCCGCGGTGTCGACGTGCTCGCAGCCGCCGTAGTAGCGCTTGCCGGGATAGCCTTCGGCGTACTTGTTGGTCATCACCGAGCCTTGGGCCTGCATGACGGCGCGGCTGACGATGTTCTCCGAGGCGATCAGCTCGATCTCGTGGCGCTGGCGCCCGAGCTCCGAGTCGATGGCGTCCTGGATGGCGGGGTCCGCATCGCGCAGGTCGCCGGTGAAGAAGGCGCTGGTGGCATCGGGCGCGGCGTCGTGCAGGCGGGCGAGTTCGGCGGGGCTCATGGGAAGCAGTTCCTGGGGGGCGGACGACCGGACGCGGCCGGCGCTCATTATGCCCCGCGAGGGGGAACGGACGGGACCGGCCGCCCGCGAGGATGCGCGGTTCGTGTACCGTCGCCCGCCATGGCGCGACCCGCACACGAGCTCCCTCCCACCGCGCGCTACGACGAGACCCTGACGCCCGACGGACGCCGTCGCCCGGGCTGGGGCATCCTGCTCGACCGGCTCGACTCGTTCGGGGACGACGGCATCGCCCGGCGCCAGCACGAGATCGATCGGCAGCTGCGCGCCAACGGGATCGGCTTCAGCCCGCAGGGGCCGTTCACGGCCGAGGCCCGGCCCTGGCAGCTCGATCTGGTGCCGATGGTGTTCGAGCCCGGCGACTGGGCCGCCCTGTCGGCAGGGCTCCTGCAGCGGGCCCGGCTCAAGCAGGCGCTGCTGGCCGACATCTACGGCGAACAGCGCCTGCTCGCCGAGCGCGTGGTGCCGCCGGCGCTCGTGTACGCGCACCCCGCCTACCTGCGCGACGCCGTCGGCATCGAGGCCAGCAGGCACGTGCCGCTGTACGGCTGCGACGTGTCGCGCGCGCCGAACGGCGAGTGGTACGTGGCCGACGACGTGTGCCAGTACCCCGAAGGGCTCGGCTACACGCTGGAGAACCGGCTGGTGCTGTCGCGCGTGCTGCCGCAGACGTTCCGGGACTGCCGCGTGCGCCGCGTCGCCAACTGGTTCCGCGCGCTGCAATCCTTGGTGCTGGACCGCATGGATCGGGACGCGCGTTGCGTGCTGCTCGGGCACGGGCCGGCGCACCCGCACTACTTCGAGGTGGCGTGGCTCGCGAAGTACCTCGGCTACACGCTCGTCGAGATCGACGACCTGACGGTGCGCGGCGAGCGGGTGTTCCTGAAGACCGTCGCGGGACTGCAGCGCGTGGACGTGATCCTGCGCTTCGTGGAGGATCATTCCATCGATCCGCTGGTGACGGACGCCCGTCCCGGACGCGGCCTGCCGGGGTTGCTGCGCGCGGTGCGCGCGGGCGGGGTCCACGTCGTCAACCCGATCGGCTGCGGCGTGGTGGACAACCCGGCCCTGAACGCGTGGTTGCCGCAGCTCTGCGAGGCCCTGCTGGGCGAGCCGCTGCTGCTCAGGAGCGCACCGACCTACTGGCTCGGCGACGCCCGCCAGCGCGAGCACGTGCGCGGCAAGTTCGATCGGCTGCTGTTCCGCGACATCGACGCGCACGGCGTGCTGGACGATCCGCGGCTCATGGACACCGGCCGCCTCGACGCCCTGCACGCGCTGATCGACGCCGAGCCCGAGCGCGTCATCGCGCAGGAGCGCATCGATCGATCGATCGTGCCGGTCCTGCACGGCACTCAGACGCGGGAGCGCCAGATCACCGTGCGGCTGTACGCCGTGGACGGGAACCTCGAGCGCGGCGGCGAGCGCGAGCCGAAGGTGCTCCCGGGCGGGCTCTGCCTGCTGGACAACGACGCGGGCGGGCGGCGCCAGCGCTTCGACGAGCTCGACGGCAGCAAGGACGTGTGGGTGCTGTCGGAGCGCCCGGTGCGCCCCGACACGCTGCTGCCGTCCCGGGAGGATGCGCTGGAGTACGCGGTGGTCGAGGGCGAGCTGCCGAGCCGCGTGGCCGACAACCTCTTCTGGCTCGGTCGCAACGCCGAACGCGTCGAGGCGACCGCGCGCCTGCTGCGCGCCGTGTGCCGCGAGCTCCAGGACGACGACTCCCCGGTCGACAGCGACGAACCGACCCCCGCGCTCGCGGCGCTGCTGCGCGCGGCGTCCGCGGCCACCGGCACGACGCCGGGCTTCGTCGGCCGGGGCGCGGCCCGGCGCCTGCTGCATCCGGATCGGGAGCTGCATTCTCTGCTGCACGACCAGGACCGGCTCGGCACGCTGTGCAACGCGCTGGCGACGCTGCAGTTCAGTGCGAGCGCGGTGCGCGACCGCGTGTCGCCGGAGCTCCTGCTGGTGCTGAACGAGCTCGGCGAGATCCAGCGCGGCCTGCACGCGGCCACTCGTCGGGTGGCGGACGCGCGCGATCCGCAGGTGCTCATCGAGCGGGTCGAGATGCTGGACGGCCTGCTCGGCGCGCTGGCCGCCTTCGCGGGTCTCGCGCACGAGAACTTCACCTACGGCGACGGCTGGACCTTTCTCATGCTGGGCCGGCGCATCTCGCGCGCCTCCATCGGCGCGACGGTGCTGCGCACCATGCTGGCGCGCGAGCGCGACGACAGCCGCCTGCTCGAGAGCCTGCTGCGGCTGTTCGACAGCGTGATGACCTATCGCAGCCGCTACCGCTCGCGCGCCGAGGCGCGGCTGTGCGTGCACCTGCTGGTGATCGACGAGTCCAACCCGCGCTCGCTCGGCTTCCAGTTCGCGGAGATCGAGCGGCTGGTAAGACAACTGCCCGGAGTGCGCGGACGTATCACCGCGAGCAGCGTGGAGCGCAACGCCGTCGCCGGTCTCAGCCGCGTGCGGCTCGCGGACGCCGGTCGGCTGCTGGATGCCTCGTCCGACAGCCGGCAATCGCTGGCGCGCTTCCTCGGCGTGCTCGAGAGGCTGCCCGCGGAGCTCGGCGAGGCGCTGACCGCGCGCTACTTCGCGCACGTGGAGATGCGTCGGGACCTGGCCGAGCCGGACACGCTCGGCACCGGTGCCCCGAGCGACGGCTTCGAGGAGGGCGCGACGTGAGGCTCGCCGTGCGCCACCGTACCGAGTTCCTGTACAGCCAGCCGGCGAGTCAGGCGACGAGCCAGGTGTGCCTGCTGCCGCGCGACACGCGCACGCAGCGCTGTCTGTCCGCGCGGCTCGAGATCCTGCCGCCCCCCGAGTCCGTCGAGCGCACCGCGGACCGCTTCGGCAACAACGTCGCGCGATTCGGCCTGGAGCGCGCGCACGAGCGCGCTAGCATCACCGCGATCTCGGTCGTGGACACCGACGACGAGCCGCCCGCCCTGCCCGCCTCGTCGCGCGTCCGCGACGCGCGCGAGACGCTCGGTCGCGCGCGCGGCCCGGAGGTCCTTCCGGCCGAGGACTGCCTGCTGGCCTCGCGCTACGTGCCCGCCTCGACGCTCGCGCGCGCGCTCATCGACGAGCTGCCGCCCG
The DNA here is from genome assembly GCA_963833195.1 of uncultured Gammaproteobacteria bacterium. Taxonomy (GTDB): domain Bacteria; phylum Pseudomonadota; class Gammaproteobacteria; order Granulosicoccales; family Granulosicoccaceae; genus Granulosicoccus. The sequence continues at coordinate 1,112,824 of CAWHXF010000027.1, forward strand.
GCGACGCCGGCGTGCTGGAATACGCCGCCGCGCTCAGCGGCCACATCTATCGCACCTTCGACTACGATCCCGCCTTCTCGACCGTGGCCACGCCGCTGGCCGACGTCATCGGCGCCAGGAAGGGTGTCTGCCAGGACTTCGCGCACGTCGCCATCCTGGTGCTGCGCCGGCTCGGCGTGCCCGCGCGCTACGTGTCCGGCTACCTCGAGACGCTGCCGCCGCCCGGACGCGAGAAGCTGCGCGGCGCCGACGCCTCGCACGCCTGGTTCGGCGTGTACGTGCCCGGGGCCGGCTGGTTCGACTTCGACCCCACCAACGACAAGCGACCGAACGGGCAGTACGTCACCACCGCCTGGGGCCGCGATTACGGAGACGTGGCGCCGCTGCGCGGGGTCGTCTACGGTGGCGGCAAGCACCGACTGCGCGTGGAGGTCGATGTCGACCGCGTGCCCCGTCCCGATGCCCACGGGCTCGCCGTCCTTTCTTCCGCCTGACCGGAGCAACGCAGCCCGCATGAAGAGCTGGACCGACTACACGAGCGGCACCTGGGACGAGCTGATCGGGCCGGACGGCACGCCGCACGCGCACGCGCGCGCCGTCGCGGGCTTTCTCGACGAGCTCGGCACCGAGGGGCGTGGCGAGCGACGCCGCGCGGCCGAGCTCGCCATCCGCCAGATGGGCATCACCTTCACGGTGTACTCCACCGAGGGCAACATCGATCGCGAGTGGCCGTTCGACATCATCCCGCGCGTCATCGCGGGGCGCGAATGGCGCCGGGTGGAGCGAGGCCTGGCGCAGCGGCTCGAGGCGCTGAACCTCTTCATCGACGATCTGTACAACGACCAGCAGATCCTGAAGGACGGCGTGGTGCCGCGCGAGCTCATCGAGTCGTCGAAGAACTTCCGGCGCGAGTGCATCGGCGTGCACCCGCCGCACGGGGTGTGGGCCCACATCTGCGGCTCGGACCTCGTGCGCGACGCCGACGGCACGCTGTACGTGCTCGAGGACAACCTGCGCGTGCCGTCCGGCGTGTCCTACATGATCGAGAACCGCGAGGTCATGAAGCGCACCTTCCCCGAGGTGTTCGGTGCGTGCCGCGTGGCGCCGGTGGACGACTACCCCGGCGAGCTGCAGCGCATGCTGCGCTCGCTGTGCCCGCACCCCGAGCCCACGCTCGCGGTGCTGACCCCCGGGGTGTTCAACTCCGCCTACTTCGAGCACGCCTACCTCGCCCAGCAGATCGGCGCCGAGCTCGTCGAGGGCCGCGATCTCGTGGTCGGCGACGACGAGCACGTCTACGTGAGGAACGTCGACGGGCTGGAGCGCATCGACGTCATCTACCGCCGCGTGGACGACGCCTGGATCGACCCCGAGGTGTTCGAGCCAGATTCCATGCTCGGCGTCGCCGGCCTGATGCGCTCCTGGAAGGCCGGCAAGGTCGCCATCGCCAACGCGCCGGGCGCGGGCGTCGCCGACGACAAGGTCGTGTACTCCTACGTGCCCGACATCATTCGCTACTACCTCGACGAGGCGCCGGCGCTCGCGAACGTGCCGACGTATCGCTGCGAGGACGCGGACATGCGCGCGCACGTGCTCGAGAACCTCGAGACGCTCGTCGTGAAGCCCGCCAACGAGTCCGGCGGCTACGGCATGCTGATCGGCTCGCACTCCACGCCCGAGGAGCGCGCGGCGATGGCCGTGCGCATCGAGAACGACCCGAGGAACTGGATCGCGCAGCCCACGCTCGCCATCTCCACCACGCCGACGATGTCGGGCGAGACGATCGCGGCGCGCCACGTGGACCTGCGCCCCTTCGTGCTGCAGGGCGAGGAGCTCGCCGTCACGACGGGCGGGCTCACGCGCGTGGCGCTCGTCGAGGGCTCGCTCGTCGTCAACTCCTCCCAGGGCGGCGGCAGCAAGGACACCTGGATCGTCGAGAGCGACGACAGCGATGCACCGGCCGATTCGTTCGAGGACGAGGAGGCGGAAGTCGCTCCGCCGGCGCGCCGGGCGGCCAGGAAGGGCACGCGCGGCCGGTCGCAGGCGCAGTCGAGTGGGGATGCCCGCCAGACGATGGCGGACGGCGCGATGTCGCAGACGCTTCCCGACGGCAGCGTGCAGACGATGTCCGCACCGCCGCGTACCGGCGCCGCGTCCGAGCCCGCCACCGGGCCCGCTGCCGCCAAGCGTCGCCCGCTGCTGCTCGCCCGCAGCGCCGAGAACCTGTACTGGCTGGCGCGCTACCTGGAGCGCGCCGAGAACGTCGCGCGCCTGGTGTCCACGCACGGGCAGTTGCTGATGGACCTGCCCCCCGACAGCAGCTCCAACGGCTGGCGCTCGCTGGTGGCCATCTCGGGCGACGACGAGCTCTTCGACTCGCTGCACGACGAGGCCGACGAGACCAACGTCACGCACTTCATGATCGCCGAGAAGCGCAACCCCGGCTCCCTCGTCAGCATCGCCTCGGCCGTGCGCGCGAACTTGAGAAGCGTGCGCGACACGCTGCCGACGTCGCTGTACGAGTCCACCAACGAGCTGGTGCGGCGCATGGAGCAGGACGCCGCCAGCGCCGGCAACGCGACGCGGCGCCAGGCCTACCTGCACGCCGTCGAGCAGATGCTGCTGGCCATCGCGGGCACCGCCGAAGGCAGCCTGAGCCGCGACCGCGCCTGGCTGTTCCTGCGCATCGGCTGCCACATCGAGCGCGCGGACATGACCTCGCGCATCCTGGACGTGCGCTCGGGCAGCCTGATGCCGGCGGGCGCGGCGCCCGGGGGCCGCGCGGGACTCGCCGAGCGCGAGTGGGTGTCGGTGCTGCGATCCCTGATCGCGTTCCGCATGTATCGGCTGCACGTGAACCGTCCGGTGCGCGGCACGCACGTGCTCGAATACCTCTTGAACGATCCGGACCTGCCGCGCGCGTACCGCTACTGCCTGGACCGCATCGACACGGCGCTGCACCGGCTCGGTGCGCCGGAGGCGCCGCAGACCGCGCTCGATGCCCTGCGCGCGCGCATGGACGCCGCCGATCTCGGCGCGCTCGCGATCGATCGGGCCGGTCTGCATGCCTTCATCGACGAGCTGCAGATCGGTCTGTCGGACGTCAGCGCGGCGATCGGCAAGCAGTTCTTCCCGCCGCCGCTCGCGCTCGACGCCTGAGCCCGGCGGCAAGCCTCTCCTTCGGGCCAGCGCACGCGCGGGCCGTCACCGTCCTTCTTCGAGCAGCCGCATGGCCATTCGCGTCGCGATCGATCACACCACGCGCTACGCGTACGACGCGCCGACCACGCTCGGCCCGCACGTCGTGCGCCTGCGTCCGGCGCCGCACACGCGCACGCCCGTCGTGTCGTACTCCCTCGTGGTGGAGCCCGCCAACCACTTCCTGAACTGGCAGCAGGACCCGTTCGGCAACTGGCTCGCGCGGCTCGTGTTCCCCGAGCCGACGCGCGAGCTCGTCGTGCGCGTGGATCTCGTGGCGGATCTGGAGATCGTCAACCCGTTCGACTTCTTCGTCGAGGAATCGGCCGAGACCTTCCCCTTCGACTACGACGCGCTCGTGCGCCGCGAGCTCGGTCCGTACCTCGAGGTGGACGTGCCGGGGCCGCTGCTGTCGCGCTGGCTGGACGCGCACCGGCCCGCCGCGGACACGCCCATCATCGATGCGCTGGTGCAGATCAATCAGGCGCTCGAGTCGGACATCGACTACCGCGTGCGCATGGAGCCCGGCGTGCAGCCGAGCGAGACCACGCTCGACATCAGGAGCGGCTCGTGCCGCGACTCGGGCTGGCTGCTCGTGGAGATCCTGCGCCACTACGGCCTCGCCGCGCGCTTCGTGTCGGGCTACCTGGTGCAACTCACCCCCGACGTGAAGAGCCTCGACGGCCCGTCGGGCACGAGCGTCGACTTCACCGACCTGCACGCCTGGGCCGAGGTCTACCTGCCGGGCGCTGGCTGGGTGGGTCTGGACCCGACCTCGGGGCTGTTCGCGGGCGAAGGCCACATCCCGCTCGCCTGCACGCCGCAGCCCTCGAGCGCCGCGCCCATCAGCGGCGCGGCGGGGCGTCAGGCGACCGAGTTCAGCTTCCACAACCTCGTCACGCGCATCGACGAGCGCCCGCGCGTCACCCTGCCCTACGACGAACCCACCTGGCAGCGCGTGCTCGCGCTCGGCAACGACGTGGACGCGCGGCTGGATGCCGCGGGCCTCGAGCTCACGATGGGCGGCGAGCCGACCTTCGTGTCGGCCGACGACCACGAGGCCCCCGAGTGGAACGAGGCGGCGCTGGGCCCGCAGAAGCTCGAACGCGGCACGGCGCTGCTGCACGAGCTCGGCGACGCCTTCGCGCCGCAGGGCATATCGAGCTTCGCGCAGGGCAAGTGGTATCCCGGCGAGCCGACGCCGCGCTGGGCGCTGATCCGGCACTGGCGCACCGACGGGCTGCCCATCGCCGCGCGCCCCGAGACCTTCGTGCTGCCGCCGCCCGTGTCGGACGACGTGCCGGCCGCGGACGGCGCCGAGCTCGCGACGCTCGCGCGCGACGTCGCACGCTCGGTGCGCGAGGTGCTCGGCGTCTCGGACGCGGGCCTGCGCCCGCTGCACGAGGACCCGCTGCACCACCTGCACCTGGAATCCTTGCTGCCGCCGTCCGAGTCGCTGCAGGAGCTGGATTTGTCGAACAGTCGCTCGCGGCGCGCGCTCGTCCAGAGGCTGGAGGCGGACCTGTCCGAGCCCGTCGGCTGGTTGCTGCCGCTCGAGCACGACGCCGGCCGCTGGAAGAGCGGCGCCTGGCCGCTGCGTCGCAGCGAAGTGTTCCTCGCGCCCGGGGACTCGCCGGCGGGCCTGCGGCTGCCGCTCGACTCCCTGCCCGCCGATGACGAGAGCGACGCCGAGGCGCGCGCCCTGCAGGAGGACAACTTCGATCCGCTGTCGGTCCCGTTGCCGAACCCGGCGGCCGAGGGCTCGGACTGGCGCTCGAAGGGCGACCCGGCTCCGAGCGAGCGCCTGGTGCGCACCTCCCTGGTAATCGAGCGTCGGAGCGGCACGCTGTACGCGTTCCTGCCGCCCGTACGATCGCTGGATGCGTGGATCGAGCTCGTCGCGGCCGTCGGCATCGCGGCCGAGGCGCACGGCGCGCGCATCGTGCTCGAAGGCTACGAGCCGCCCAAGGACGGTCGGCTGCAGTCGTTCAGGCTGACGCCGGACCCGGGCGTGCTCGAGGTCAACATCCACCCCAGCCGCACGTTCGACGAGCTGGTGCACCGCACCGAGACGCTCTACGAGGCCGCTCGCCGGTGCCGACTGGCCGCCGAGAAGTTCATGGTGGACGGCCGTCACACCGGCACCGGAGGCGGCAACCACGTGACTCTCGGCGGTGCGACGCCGGCGACGAGCCCGTTCCTCAAGCGCCCGGAGCTCCTGTCCAGCCTGATCACCTACTGGCAGCACCACCCGGCGCTGTCGTACGTGTTCTCGGGGCTCTTCGTCGGCCCCACCAGCCAGGCGCCGCGCGCCGACGAGGCGCGCGTCGAGACGGTCTACGAGCTCGAGATGGCGCTGTCGCGCATGCCGTCGGGCGAGGAGGACCGGCCGTGGATGGTCGACCGGTTGCTGAGGAACCTGCTGATCGACCTGACGGGCAACACGCACCGCGCGGAGATCTGCATCGACAAGCTGTACTCGCCGACGGGCTCGGCCGGCAGGCTCGGGATCGTGGAGCTGCGCGCGTTCGAGATGCCGCCGCACGCGCGCATGGCCGTGGCGCAGGCGCTCCTGGTGCGTGCCCTGGTGGCGCGCTTCGCCGCCGAGCCCTACCGCCATCCGCTCGTGCGCTGGGGCACGGAGCTGCACGATCGGTTCATGCTGCCGCACTACCTCGAGATGGACCTCGAGGACGTCATCGCCGACCTGAACGCGCACGGCATGCGCTATGAGCGCGGCTGGCTGGACGCGTTCCTCGAGTTCCGCTTCCCGGTGCTGGGCGTGCGCCGCATCGACGAGGTGGAGATCGAGCTGCGCGCCGGCATCGAGCCCTGGCACGTGCTGGGCGAGGAGGCCACGGCCGGCGGCATGGCGCGCTACGTCGACAGCTCGGTGGAGCGCATGCAGGTGCGCGTGACCGGGCTCACGCCGGGTCGGCACGTCGTGACCTGCAACGGCCGCGCGCTGCCGCTCAGACCCACGGGCACGCACGGCGAGGCGGTGGTCGGCGTGCGCTATCGCGCCTGGCAGCCACCGTTCGCGCTGCACCCGGACCTGCCGGTGGACGTGCCGCTGGTGTTCGATCTCGTGGACACCTGGGCGGGCCGAAGCCTCGGCGGCTGCGCGTACCACGTGTCCGACCCCGGCGGCCGCGCCTACGAGGACGTGCCGGTGAACGCGAACGTCGCCGAGGCCAGGCGGCTCGCGCGCTTCGATCCCGACCGGCATTCGGTGCCGGAGGTCACGGTGATGGTGCCCGCGACCGGTGCGGTCGGAGCGAGCTTCACCGACGTTCCGGCCTCCGACACGCGCCCGGTCTACGAGCAGTTGCGCGCCTCGGCCGAGTACCCGCTCACGGCCGACCTGCGTTCGGTATCGCGCCCGGACGGCTGAGCTCGCGCGTGGGGAGGGCGTCCGACCAACCCGCGACCCGGCAACGCATCGACGCCGCGGCGCACGTGGCGTCGAAGCGCTCGGTCCACGGGTCGACCTCGTCGGTGCTGTCCCGGCTGGACCAGCGCAGCAGCGCGAAGGTCCGGCTGCCGCGCACGCGCGCGGACGCCCTGCACGCCGTCACCGTCAACACGGCGGGCGGGCTCACCGGCGACGACGTCATCATGTGGAGCGCGCGCGCCGGCGCCGGTTCGCACCTGGTGGTCTCGAGCGCCGCCTGCGAGAAGGTGTACCGCAGCCATGGCCCCGATGCCGTGCAACGCACGCGGCTGCACGTCGAACCCGGTGCGCGGCTCGACTGGCTGCCGCAGGAGACCATCACCTACGAGGGCGGGCGGCTGTCGCGCGATCTCGCCGCCGACATCGAGGGCGACGGCACGCTGCTCGTGTGCGAAGCCGTGACGCTCGGGCGCGGCGCCATGGGCGAGCGCGTGCGCCGCGGACGCCTCGTCGATCGCTGGCGCGTGCGCCGCGACGGCCGCCTGCTGCACGCCGAGAACCTCGCGCTCGGCGACGACATCGAGGCGCTCGGTGCGGACGCCGCGGGCCTGGGTGTGCACCGGGCCTTCGCGACGCTGCTGCTGTGCGACGCGCGCCCCGCGCTCGATCGCGAACGCACCGTCGAGCGCATCCACTCGGTACTGTCCGGTCTCGCGCCCGCGGGTGCCCCGGCGCACGGGGACGCGAGCGTCGCGCGCGCGAGCGCGCTACCGGGTCGGCTCGTGTTCCGTGCGCTGGCACGCGACTCGCGCGCGCTGCGCGCCGTGCTGCTGCCCGTGCTGGAGCTCCTGGGCGACGTGCCGCGCGTGTGGCACGTCTAGCGCGGCGCCGGCCCGGGTGCTACTGGGCCTCCGTCAGGTGCGCCCGCAACTTCCACAGCGACACGTCCACGAAGCGTGTGATGCCGATGAGCAGGTCCTGCGTGGGCGGGTCGTCCGAGACCGTCTCCAGGCCGTCGTACAGGGTGTTCGACATGGTCCTCCAGCGCTCGGCGAGCGCGGTGTTCGCTTCCGTGCCCGACAGCTCGCCGGTGTCGATGGACGGAATCGTCGAGGCTTCGGCCGTCGCCGCCAGACGCGCGTCCGCCGCCGGTCCCAGCACCCGGATGCGCTCGGCGGTCAGGTCGATGTACGGCTCCAGTCCCGTGTAGAGCTCGCTGTAGAACTCGTGCAGCTGGTAGAAGTCGCTGCCCACGACGTTCCAATGGGCCTGGTGGGTGTCGTGCTTCAACGCGACGAGGTCGTAGAGCACCCGTTGAAGCGTGTCGGCGGACGTCGTCCTGACGGCCTCGTCCAGCGGAGGCACGAGCTCCTGCGGCTCGACCTGGTCCTGGGCGAACGCCGCGTACGGCGCAACCGCCAGGCAACCGCACAGCAGCAAGGAGAGTTGGGCTTTCATGGGGAGAGTCGGTCTGTCGTTGCTCGGTCGGCGAGACTGACAGGCCGGCCGGACTCCGAGAGCGACACGCGCGAAGCTGCACGAGGCGCGGCAACTTCTGCCAGTGCCACCCTCCGGGGCAGTCGCGCGATCGGCCTACGGCACGACCGGACCCGCGCCGCGACCGGACCCCACCGGGTTGCGCTCAGCCGCTCGAGGACTCGACACCGCGCACCGCCTTGGTCTCGAGGAATTCCTCGAGTCCCCAGCGTCCCCCTTCTCGGCCGTTGCCCGAACGTGCGTAGCCGCCGAACGGCGCGTGCGGCGAGCGCCCGTGCCCGTTCGCCTCGACCATGCCGGAGCGCAGGGCGCGCGCGACGCGGTTCGCCCGCTCCGGATCGCGGGTCTGCACGTAGTTGGTCAGCCCGTACTCCGTCGCGTTGGCGAGCTCGATCGCCTCGTCCTCGGTGTCGAACGGCATCATCGAGAGCACCGGTCCGAAGATCTCCTCGCGCACGATGCGCATGTCGGGCGTGCAGTCGGCGAACACGGTCGGGCGCACGAAGTAGCCGGGACCGACACCGTCCGGGTGCTCCGGACCGCCCGCCACGAGGCGGGCGCCATCGCGCTCGATGCCCGCGACGATCAGCGCCCGGACGCGCTCGCGCTGCACCTCGCTCACGAGCGGCCCGATATGGTCGCCGTCCACCGACGCGACGTCGACGCCGGTGGCCGCCGCGGCGCGCGCGGCGCGCTCGACGGCCTCGTCGTAGCGGCTGCGCTCGACGAGCATGCGCGTGGGCGCGTCGCACGATTGACCGCTGTTCTCGAAGCATGCGGCGACGCCGCGCTCGACGGCGTCGTCGGCCGCGTCGGCGAACACGAGGTTCGCGCCCTTGCCCCCGAGCTCCAGCGACACGCGCTTGAGCGTGGCCGCGGCCTCGCGCGAGATCGACGTGCCGGCACGCGACGAGCCGGTGAACGACACCATGGCCACGTCGGGGTGGGCCGAGAGGCGCGTGCCGACGCCCTCCCCGTCGCCGTTCACGAGGTTGAAGGTGCCGCCTCGCACGCCGGCCTCGTCGAGGATCTCGGCGAACAGCAGCGCCGACAGCGGCGCGACCTCGGACGGCTTCAGCACCATCGTGCACCCCGCCGCGAGCGCCGGCATCACCTTCAGCGCCACCTGGTTCATCGGCCAGTTCCACGGCGTGATGAGCGCGCACACGCCGACCGGCTCGTGGCGCACGAGGTGCCCGGGCGCGTCGGCGCGCAGCGGTCGCTCGAAGTCGAACTCCTCCAGAGCGACGATGGCCGCCTCGATCGCCTCGGTCCCCGCGGGCGCCTGGTCGGATCGCGCGAGCCGTATCGGCGCGCCCATCTCGCGGCTGATGGTCTCGGCCATCTCGTCCTCGCGCCGGCGGTAGATCTCCAGGATGCGACCCATGAGCGCGAGCCTGTCGTCCTTCGACGACACCGACCATGGTGCGAACGCGCGCCTGGCCGCGGCCACGGCGGCATCGACGTCCGCGTCGCCGCCGAGCGAGATCGTCGCGAAGGGCTCCGCCGTGGACGGATCGATCACGTCGAGATCGGTACCGTCCAGGGGGTCGACCCAGCGGCCGTCGATGTAGAACTGGCGGGTGTTCATGCGAAGGTGCTCCAGGGTCGGTGCGCGTCGAGCCAGTTCCGGCACATCTCGCGATGGCGGGCGGCGCCGTAGCTCGGGAAGTGTCCGCCGCGCACCGTCTTCACCGGCAGCGCCAGCAGCCGCTCCACGCTGCGCGCGTAGTCGGCGAGGTCCGCATGGTAGGTGTCCTCGATGAGCGGGCCGTCGTAGACGATGTCGCCGCTGTACAGCGTCCCCGTCGCGGCCTCCCACAGCGCGAGGCCGCCGGGCGAGTGGCCGGGCGTGTGGATGACCTCCAGCGTGCGGTTCCCCAGATCGACGATGTCGCCGTCGTCGAGCAACCGGGTCGCCACGGCCCCGCGCACGCGATAGGTGCGGGACTCGTAGGGCGTGGGCGGCAGCGCGGTGAAGATGTCGTCGGTGACGTAGGGGTCCGCGAGCGAGCCGCGGCGCGAAGGGTGGGCGAGCAGCCCGGCCTCGGCGCGGTGCACGGCGCGCTCGCGGAACTCGTGGTGGCCTCCCACGTGGTCGAAGTGGGTGTGGCTCGCGATGGCGAGCAGCGGCCGCTCGGTGACGAGCGGCACGTGGCGGCGAAGGCTCACGACGCCCATGCCCGAATCGATCAGGGCATCCTGCTCCCGACCTCGGACGTGCCAGCAGTTGCAGCGGTAGAACGGCTTGACGTGCGGCTCCGCGATCAGGCTCACGCCGTCACCGACCGGCGTGACGGTGAACCACTCGTCGGCCGAGACTCGCACCAGGCTGCTCACGGCGCGTGCGGCAGCACGACGAAGGCGTCCCGCGACACGCCGACCTCGAAGCGCCGACCGGTCTCCACGACCATGCCCTGTGGCAGGTGCGCGAGCGCCTCGACGCCCTCGCCCAGCACGAGCCGGGCACGCCGGTGCGTACCGAAGAACGCCGCGTCCAGCAGGCGGGCCTCGAAACGCACCGCATCGTCGAGCACCGCGCCGGCGACGCGCACGTGCTCCGGGCGGAAGCACACGCCCACCGCCGCGCCGGTCGGGAGCGCGGCCCCCGTCGCCGCGCCCGCGGGCAGCCGCAGCTCCCCGAGCGGCGTGTCCACGCCGATCGTCGTGGTGTCGTTCGAGCTCACGCGTCCCTGCACGACGTTCGTCTCGCCCATGAAGCCCGCGGAGAAGAGGCTGCCCGGACGCAGGTAGATGCGCTCCGGCGAGCCGTGGTCCTCGATGCGTCCGGCCTGCATCACCACGATGTCGTCGGCGATGGCCATGGCCTCCTCCTGGTCGTGCGTGACGTGCACGAAGGTGGTGCCCACCCGGCGCTGGATGGCCTTCAGCTCGTCCTGCATCTGACGCCTGAGGTTCAGATCCAGCGCGCCGAGCGGCTCGTCCAGCAGCAGCACCTCGGGCTCCACGGCCAACGCCCGCGCGAGCGCGACGCGCTGGCGCTGGCCGCCGGAGAGCTCGTGCGGGCGCTTGCGACCGGTACCCGCGAGCCCGACGAGCTCCAGCATCGCCTCGGCCGCGGCGCGGCGCTGCCTTCGCCCCTGCCCGCGCATGCGCAGCCCGAAGCCCACGTTGTCCACGAGACTCATGTGCGGGAACAGCGCGTAGTCCTGGAACATCGTCGTGGTGGCGCGCTTCGCGGGCGGCACGCGCGTGACGTCCTCGGCGTCGAGCCGCACGCGGCCCTCGCTCGGGATCAGGAAGCCGCCGAGCACGGACAGCAAGGTGGTCTTGCCGCAGCCCGAGGGCCCCAGCAGCACGGCGAAGCGCCCGGCCTCGATGCGAAGATCGATGCGCTTCAACGCCTCGAACGCGCCGAAGCGGTGCGACACGTTCTCGATGGCGACGGTGGCGGTCACGAACGCCTGCCCGCCGTGCGGCGCAGCACGAGCAGCTCGAACAGGACCACCGCCACGAGCGTGATCAGGAACACGAGCGAGCCCGCCGCGTTGGTCTTCGGGTTCAGCCCAGAGCGCAGCATGCCCCAGATCTCCACCGGCAGCGTGACGTCGAAGCGCGAGAGCAGGAACGCGATGATGAACTCGTCCCAGGAGAACGTCATGGCCAGCAGGAAGCTTGCGAGGATGGCCGGCATCAGCATCGGCACCGTCACGAGCAGCAGCGTCCGCAGCTCCCCCGCCCCGAGGTCCCGCGCCGCGCGCTCGATGTTGACCTGATGATCCCCCATCTGGCTGTACACGATCGCGAAGGCGAGCGGTGCGTTGATCACCGCGTGACCGATGCCGACGGTCAGCAGGGACCGGGGCACGTCCAGCCGATTGAACAGGATCAGCAGACCCAGGCCGATGATGAGGTAGCTGACCGTGAGCGGTGCTGTCAACAGCGCGCGCTGCAGCGTCGTGGCGGGCAGCCGGAAGCGCGCGAGCCCCCACGCGGCGAGGAACCCGAGCGTCACCGCGAAGGCGGACGACAGCACCGCGAGCACCACGGAGTTGACGGTCGCGGCCACGAGCGCATCGTCCGCGAGCACCTCGGCGTACCACTTCAGCGAAGGCCCGTCGAACGGCAGGATGGGGAAGCGCCCGCCCTGGAACGAGAACAGCACCAGCACCGCCACGGGCAGGAAGATGAACCCGTAGACGAGCGCGGCGTAGACCGGTCCGAGCCAGCGCGTCACGCCGCCGCGTCCCGCGTCACGCGCGATCGAGTCATGTCCGGTCGAGTCATGTCCGGTCAAGTCGGGCCCAGCGCGCCGAGGCGAGCCAGGCGAGCGTGACCACGCCCATCAGGACCAGCGACATGGCCGAGGCGGCCGGAAAGTCGGCCCGGCGCTCGATCTGCATCATGATCAGCTGCGGCAGTACCAGCTCGTTGCCGCCACCGAGGATCTCGGGCGTGATGTAGTCGCCGAGGCACAGCACGAAGGTCAGGAACGCGCCGACCATGACGCCCGGCAGGGTGAGCGGCAGGATCACGAGCCGGAACGTGGCGAACGCGCTCGCGCCGAGATCCTGCGCGGCGCGCGCGTAGTTCGGCGACAACTGCTTCAGGTTCGCCCAGATGGTCAGGGTCAGCAGCATCACGAAGAAGTGCACGAAGCCGGTGATCGTCGCGGCGCGCGTCGCCGAGATTTCCAGCGGTTCGGAGATCAACCCCGCACCCAGCAGCGCCTGGTTCAGGATGCCGTTCTTCGCGAGCACCAGCAGCCACGCGTAGGAGCGCACCACGTAGCTCGTCCAGAACGGCACGATGGCGATCACGAGCGCGAGGCGCTGCCAGCGCTCGGGCACGACGTTCGCGAGCACCCACGCGAACGGCCACGCGATCACGATCGAGATCAGGGTGACGGTGAACGTGATCTGCAGCGAGTTCCACAGCGCCTGGCGCAGGTGAGGCTTGCCGAAGAAGTCCGCGTACTCGGCGAGGCTCCAGGTCAGCACCGTCTCGCCGCCGGTCCGCGTCGACACGCTCGCGAGCGCCATGAGCGCGAACGGCACGACGAAGAAGGCGCACGTCCACAGCAGCGCCGGGGAGGTGTAGCGCCAGCCGTGCGCGTCGTGCTGGCCGCCGGACACGGGTCGCGGCCCGCGCCGCGCTCAGCGCTGCTGCATCTCGATCCAGGCGTCCTCGATCTGCTCCTCCAGCTCGCCGCCGGGCGCGGGGTAGAGCTGGGCGCGTTGCAGGTACTCCGCGTGCTCGTCCCAGCGCAGCGCACGCCGCTGCTCATCGGACAGAAGCTCCCCGGCCTTCCTGTTCGCGGGGGAGGACCAGTAGCAGGACGAGGTCGCGAGCGCGGCCTGGCCCTCGGGGCTGACGATGTACTGGATGAACTTCAGCGCTAGATCCGGCTTCTCGGTGTCCGCGAAGCGGCCGACGGACTGCGTCCACAGCAAGCCCCCCTGGGACGGCAGCGTCCAGTCGAGGTTCGGCATCTCCTCGGAGAGCACGGCCGTGAGCCATTCGCCGCCGCCGAACAGGATGTCGACCTCTCCGGTGGCGAGCGCCGTCTGGCTGGCCACGACGTCGGTGTACTGCGCCGCGTCCTCACCGAGCTTCGCGAGGGTCTCGCGGATCTCGGGCATGTCCTCGACGGACAGCTCGCTCGTCCGCTTGCCGAGGCCCATGGCCACCAGCCCGACCATGGGCAGCGACCAGTCGTAGACGGCGATGCGGCCCGCGTACTTGCCGTTCCACAGGTTCGACATGTCCTGCATGTCGGCCGGATCCACCTTGGTGCGGTCGTAGGCGATGGTGTTGTAGCCGAACACCTCGGTGATGCCGTAGAGCTTGCCGTCCACGCGGTTCTTGTCGTCCAGCCTCACCTCCGGGAAGAGGTCGTCCAAAGGCAGCTCGTCCTCGGGCAACTCGCCCAGCACGCCGCGCTCCACGAGCCCCGGCACGTCCACGCCGTCGACGATCAGCACGTCCCAGTCGCCCGGACGCGACTGCTCGATGATCGACAGCGCCGCGCCGGTGCCCTCGAACTCCTTGAGGTTCACGCGCACGTCGTTCGCTTCCTCGAAGGGCTTGATGAAGGCGTCGTCGGTGTGGTTGCACCACACCAGTGCGTTCAGCTCTTCGGCGGCGCGCGCGGGCGTCGCGGCGAGCGCGCCCAGGGCGAGCGTCACGGCGGCGGCGAGCGGGCCTGCGGCGGGGGCGAATGGGCGCGAGGACATGAAGCGTGTTCGGATCGACGAAGCGCGCGACCTTAAGGCGAGCCCGCCGGTGCGTCAATCGGACACCGTGTGGACGCGGCCGTCGCGCGACGCGCGTCTGATACGCTCGGGTCTTCCGGTTTGCCGCTCCGCGCCGATGCAACTCACCCCCCGAGAGAAGGACAAGCTTCTCGTCGCCATGGCCGCCGAGGTCGCCCGCAAGCGCCTGGCGCGCGGCGTGAAGCTGAACCATCCCGAAGCCATCGCGCTCATCAGCGACTTCGTCGTCGAGGGCGCGCGCGACGGGCGCAGCGTCAGCGAGCTGATGAGCGCGGGCGCGGGCGTCGTCGCGCGCGATCAGGTCATGGAGGGTATCGCCGAGATGATTCCCGAGATCCAGGTCGAGGCCACCTTCCCCGACGGCACCAAGCTCGTCACCGTGCACGAGCCCATTCGCTGACATGATTCCCGGAGAAGTCCTCGTCGCGGACGGCGACATCGAGCTGAACGCCGGCCGCCAGACGCTCACTCTCGCCGTCGCGAATACCGGCGACCGGCCCATCCAGGTCGGCAGCCACTACCACTTCGCCGAGACCAACCCCGCGCTCGACTTCGATCGCGCGGCGGCACGCGGGCACCGGCTGGACATCGCCGCCGGCACGGCCGTGCGCTTCGAGCCCGGGCAGATCCGCGACGTGAACCTCGTACCGTACGCGGGCGCCCGACGCGTGACGGGGTTCCGCGGCGACGTCATGGGGGATCTCTGACATGAGCGTGCGCATCGATCGCGGCAGCTACGCCGACATGTACGGCCCCACCACGGGGGACAGGGTCAGGCTTGCGGATACCGAGCTCTTCGTCGAGGTCGAGACGGATCTCACGACCTACGGCGAGGAGGTCAAGTTCGGCGGCGGCAAGGTCATCCGCGACGGCATGGGCCAGTCGCAGGCGAGCCGGGCGGACGGCGCCGTCGACACGGTGATCACCAACGCGCTGATCGTCGATCACACCGGCATCTACAAGGCCGACGTGGGCCTGCGCGACGGGCGCATCCACGCCATCGGCAAGGCCGGCAACCCGGACGTGCAGCCGGGTGTGGACATCGTGATCGGTCCCGGCACCGAGGCCATCGCGGGCGAAGGCAGGATCCTCACCGCGGGCGCGTTCGACAGCCACATCCACTTCATCTGTCCGCAGCAGGTCGAGGACGCGCTGATGTCCGGCGTCACGACCATGCTCGGCGGCGGTACCGGTCCCGCGCACGGCACGCTCGCGACCACCTGCACGCCGGGGCCGTGGCACCTGGGGCGCATGTTGCAGGCCGCCGAGTCCCTGCCCATGAACCTCGCCTTCTCCGGCAAGGGCAACGCGTCGAACCCGGCGGCGCTCGAGGAGATGGTACGCGCGGGCGCCTGCGCGCTGAAGCTGCACGAGGACTGGGGCACCACCCCGGCGGCCATCGATTGCTGTCTGAAGGTCGCCGACGCGATGGACGTGCAGGTGATGATCCACACCGACACGCTGAACGAGTCGGGCTTCGTCGAGTCCACCGTGGCGGCCATCGCGGGGCGCACCATCCACGCGTTCCACACCGAGGGCGCGGGCGGCGGGCACGCGCCGGACATCATCAAGGTGTGCGCGGAGCCGAACGTGCTGCCGTCCTCGACGAACCCGACGCGGCCCTACACCGTGAACACGATCGACGAGCACCTGGACATGCTCATGGTCTGCCACCACCTCGACCAGAACATCCCGGAGGACATCGCGTTCGCCGAAAGCCGCATCAGAAAGGAGACCATCGCGGCCGAGGACATCCTGCACGACCTCGGGGCGTTCTCCATCATCGCCTCCGACAGCCAGGCCATGGGGCGCGTGGGCGAGGTGCTGATCCGCACCTGGCAGACGGCCGACAAGATGAAGCGCCAGCGCGGGGGCCTGCCCGGAGAAACCGGCGACAACGACAACCTGCGCGTGCGTCGCTACATCGCCAAGTACACCATCAACCCCGCCATCGCGCACGGCATGAGCGCGCACATCGGCAGCGTCGAGGTCGGCAAGCGCGCGGACCTGTGCCTGTGGCACCCGGCGTTCTTCGGCGTCAAGCCCGAGATGGTGCTGCTCGGCGGCAGCATCGTGGCCGCCCCCATGGGAGATCCGAACGCCTCCATCCCGACGCCGCAACCCGTGCACTACCGACCGATGTTCGGCGCACTGGGGCGCTCGCTGGACGCCGGCGCCACGACCTTCGTGTCGCAGGCGGCCATCGACGGCAAGCTCGGCGACGCGCTCGGGCTTGCCCGCACGCTCACGCCGGTGTCGAACACCCGCGCCATCGGCAAGGCCGACATGGTGCTGAACGATGCCATGCCGGCCATCGAGGTGGACCCCGAGACCTACGACGTGCGCGCCGACGGGGAGCTCCTGACCTGCGAGCCGGCGAGCGTGCTGCCCCTGGCGCAGCGCTACTTCCTGTTCTGACCCGCACCCGACCATGGACGAGTTGCCCGTCTGCACGCACGTCATTGCCCGCGATGGCGGACCCTCCGCGTCCGGCCTCGATGCCGCCGCGCCCCCGCTGCCCGGGGCGGATGCGGGCCGCAGCGGCGCGAAGCGTGTCGGCGGTGGTCCGGTGAACGGCGCCGGTGCCGTGAAGGCCGGCGGTCCCGCGGACACCATCACGCTGGACTCCACCGCGCGCTACCGGCGACGCGTGCGCATGACGAGCGACAACGGCACCGCGTTCTTGCTGGATCTGCCGAGTGCTCGGCTGCTGCGCGAGGGGGACAGGCTGGTGTTGTCAGATCGCAGCACCATAGAGGTGCGCGCGGCCGCCGAGTCGCTCTACGAGGTGCGCGGCGGCTCGACGGAGGAGCTGCTGAAGCTCGCCTGGCACGTCGGCAACCGGCACCTGCCGACCGAGGTGCGCGAGGATCACCTGCGCATTCGCGAGGACGCCGTCATCCGACGCATGCTCGAGGGCCTGGGCGCCCGCGTGAACGAGACGAGCGCTGGCTTCGATCCCGAGGGCGGCGCCTACGCGGACGGGGCCGACGGACGCGCGCATTCGCACGCGTACCCGCACGATCCCGGGAATGCCTCCGGCGACGCCTGAGGCCTCGAACGCACTCGCCCG
This sequence comes from uncultured Gammaproteobacteria bacterium, assembly GCA_963833195.1. Taxonomy (GTDB): domain Bacteria; phylum Pseudomonadota; class Gammaproteobacteria; order Granulosicoccales; family Granulosicoccaceae; genus Granulosicoccus. Next base: position 1,130,222 of record CAWHXF010000027.1, read on the forward strand.
CACGGACGGGACCGCGATGGACCCGCACGTCCTGCTCACGCTGCAGACGTGGTTCTCGCCGAGCCTGCCGACGGGGGCCTACACCCATTCCCACGGGCTCGAAGCCGCGATCGACGCGGGCGAGGTGCGCGACGCGAGCGCGGCCGGCACCTGGATCTCGCGCGCCAGCGGCTCGGGGGGACTCGCGAACGACGCCGCGCTGTGCGCCGCGAGCTGGCACGCGGCCGGCGATGCGCACGCGCTCGCCGAGCTCGACGATCTCGCGCGCGCCCTCGTCGCCGGACGCGAGCGGCTCGCCGAGACGCTTCATCAGGGCGCGGCGTTCACGGCCGCGGTCGCACCGGGTCAGCCCCAACGCGCGTTGCCCGTCGCCATCGGAGCGGCGGCGCGCGGCGCCCGGCTGCCGCTGGAGCCGACGCTGCTGGCGATGCTGCAGAACGCGGCCGCGAACCTCGTGTGGATCGGCGCCCGCCTCGTGCCCTACGGGCAGCGCGAGGCGCTGGCGCTGGTGGAGGCGACGAGGCCCGTCGTGATCGCCACGGCCGCGCGCGCGCGCGAGCACGGTCTGGACGCGCTCGGCAACAATGCGCTCGGCTTCGATCTCGCCTCGCTCGCCCACGAGGCGCAGCGCTCGCGCGTGTGCCGCACCTGAGCGAGGCGCCGCGCGCCGGGGTAACCTCCGGTGTCACCCCGCGCGTTCAACACCCGCCCATGCCCTCCTCCCAAGGCCCCCTGCGCGTCGGCATCGGCGGCCCCGTAGGCTCCGGCAAGACGACGCTCACCGCGCGCCTGTGCGAGGCGCTGCGCGACGACTTCTCGGTCGGCGTCGTCACCAACGACATCTACACGCGCGAGGACGCCGAGGCGCTCGTGCGCCTGCAGGCCCTGCCGGCCATACGCATCGAGGGGGTCGAGACCGGGGGGTGTCCGCACACCGCCATCCGCGAGGACGCCTCGATCAACCTGCGCGCCATCGAGACCCTGCGCGCCCGCGTGCCCGATCTCGACATCGTGCTGATCGAGTCGGGCGGCGACAACCTCGCGGCCACCTTCTCGCCCGAGCTCGCCGATCTGACGCTCTACGTCGTATCGGTCTGCCAGGGCGACGACATCCCGAGGAAGGGCGGGCCCGCCATCACGCGCTCGGACCTGCTCGTCATCAACAAGACCGATCTCGCCCCGCACGTCGAGGCGGATCTCGATCTCATGGCGCGCGACGCCGCCGCGGCGCGCGGGGCGCGTCCGACGCTCTTCACCGACCTGCGCGCGGGCTCGACGTCCGCGCGGGCGGTGGTCGACTTCGTGCTGCGCGAGGGGGGCCTCGTCCGTGGCGCCGCCCCCGCCCCGGCCGAGCCCGCCGCCGGCGTTCCCGCGTGAGTGCCCCGGCGCTCGTCGCGCAGGACATCCACAAGCGCTTCGGCGAGCTGGAGGTGCTGAAGGGCATTTCGGTCACGGCCGACGAGGGCGAGGTGGTCTCGATCATCGGCAGCTCCGGATCGGGCAAGAGCACGTTCCTGCGCTGCGTGAACTTCCTCGAGGTGCCCACGCGCGGCACGGTGGAGGTCGGCGGCGAGCGCGTCGAGATCCGCGACGGACATTCGGGCAAGCTCGATCGCACGGACCGGGCGGCCGTGCAGCGGCTGCGGGCGCGCCTCGGCTTCGTGTTCCAGAGCTTCAACCTGTGGTCGCACCTGTCGGTGCTGCAGAACGTGACGGAAGGCCCGGTACGCGTGCTCGGGCGGCCCCGCAAGGAGGCCGAGGAGGAAGCGCTGTCCCTGCTCGACCGGGTGGGCATCGCGCAGAAGGCGCACGCGTACCCGGCCGAGCTCTCGGGCGGCCAGCAACAGCGCGTCGCCATCGCGCGGGCGCTCGCCATGCGCCCGAAAGTGCTGCTGTTCGACGAACCGACCTCCGCGCTGGACCCCGAGCTCGTGGGCGAGGTGCTGCGCGTCATGACGGATCTCGCGGCCGAGGGGCGCACGATGATCGTCGTCACGCACGAGATGGGCTTCGCGCGCGAGGTGTCGGACCGGGTGGTGTTCCTGGACGCCGGCCACGTCGCCGAGGAGGGCCCGCCGGACGAGGTGTTCGGCACACCCCGTTCGGAGCGTTGCCGACAGTTCCTCTCGAGCGTGCTCTGACGCCGCTTCGTGCGCGCGGTCGGTCGCGTCGACTCCAACACGTTCGGCCCCCGGCGCTTCGCAATCGCGATCGCTTCGCTTACCCTTCGGACCGATCTCATCCCACCCGGGCCGTCCGTGGCCGTGCCGCGGACGTGCCCCCGAACAGGAACAGACCCATGAAACGAACTCATCTGTCCATCGCGCTCGCGGGCGCGCTCGCCGGCGCAATCGGCGGCAACGCCTTCGCCGCCGACGTGCGTATCGGCACCGAGGGCGCGTACGCCCCCTGGAACTACATCGACGAGAGCGGCGAGCTCGCGGGCTACGAGATCGATCTCGGCAACGCCGTGTGCGAGAAGGCGGGCATCACCTGCGAGTTCGTGCAGAACGAATGGGACTCCATCATCCCGAACCTGCAGGCCGGCAACTACGACGTGATCATGGCCGGCATGTCGATCACCGACGAGCGCATGGAGACCCTCTCGTTCACGGAGGCGTACTACCCGCCGGACCCCTCGCGCTACATCGCCGCGAAGGGTAGCGAGTTCGACTTCGACGCGCTCGAGGGCCTGCGCATCGGCGCCCAGGGCGCCACCATCCAGGCGGCCTACGCGCAGGAGAACTTCGGCGCCGACAACACCATCCTGACCTTCGAGACGCCGGATCAGTCCCTCTCGGATCTGGGCGCGGGCAACCTGGACCTGATCATCGCCGATGGCTCCTACCTGCAGCCCATCGTCGACGGCAGTGGCGGCGAGATCGTCTTCGTCGGTCCGGAGGTCGAGATCGGCGGCGGCGTGGGTGCCGGCGTGCGCAAGGACGACGCGGAGCTGCAGCAACAGCTCGACGATGCCCTGGCGGCGCTGAAGGCCGACGGCACGGTGGATGCGCTCATCCAGGAGTACTTCGACGCGGGCCCGTTCTTCTCCGAATGAGTCCGACGGGCGACGTACGGTGCGCTGACCGCGCACGCGTTCGCCCGTGATCGAGGCGTTCGTCGCCTGGGTCGGCGCCGTCGCGGGCGAGGAATGGGGCGCGCGCGCCGCCTACCTCACCAACGGCCAGCACCTGGCCTGGTACGCGAGCGTGCGCTTCACGCTCATCGCCGCGGTGGCGGGCGGCGCGGTGGCCGTCGCGTGCGGGCTGCTCGGCGCCGCGGCACTGCGCTCGCGCGTGGCGCCGCTGCGCTGGCTCGGCCTCGGATACACGTCCATCGTGCGCGGCGTGCCGGACGTGCTGTTCTTCCTGTTCTTCCCGCTCGCCTTCGAGCAGCTCGTCGAATGGTTCCTGGCTCAGCGGCGCTGCTCGGCCGAGGTGCTGGAATCCGCGACGCGCTGGCCGCCGTGCGCGGAGGCGCAGTGGATCCTCGGCACGAACGAGTACCTGGCGCTCGCGAGCGTGTCGCTCGGCATCGTGTACGGCGCCTTCGCGGCGAACGTCATCTCGGGCGCCATGAACGCGGTGCCCGCGGGTCAGCTCGAGGCCGCTTCGGCGTACGGCTTCACGCGCCGCCAGACCTTCTGGCGCTTCCAGGTGCGCCAGATGTGGGTGTACGCGCTGCCAGGGCTGTCGAACGTGTGGTTGCTGCTGCTGAAGGCGACGTCGCTGCTGTCGTTGCTGCAGATCGCCGACATGACGCAGTGGGCCAGTCGCATCGGGGCGCCGAACTTCATCGCGCGCGTGGGGCTGGTCCACGGCGACTGGCGCTGGCGCTACTACCTCGTGCTGTTCCTGCTCTACATCCTGCTGACCTGGCTGTCGGAGCGCTTCTTCGCCGCGCTGAACCGGCGCGCGAGCCGCGGCATGGCGCTCGGATGAGCGATCCGGACGGGGCGATCGCCTGATGGACTGGTTGCTCGACAACGCGTTCGTGACCGACGTGCGGCTGCTCGCGAAACCCGCGCTGTTCAACATCTACTTCGCGCTCGCCTCCATCCCGATCGGCTTTCCGTTCGCGGTGGGGCTGGCGCTCGCGCGCGCCTACGGGCCGTGGCCGCTCGCGCGGCTGGCGGGCGCCTACGTGTACGCCTTCCGCGGCTCGCCCCTGTTCATCCAGTTCTTCATGTTCTATTCGGTATTGCTCGCATTCAACCTCGCGTACTGGAAGCCCTGGGGCATCGACCACGTCGTGCTCCACCCGCTGTTCGTCGGGCCGCTGGTGCTGACGCTGAACACGGCCGCGTACACCGGCGAGATCTTCTTCGGTGCGCTCAAGGCGGTACCACGCGGTCAGCTCGAGGCGGCGCGCGCCATCGGCATGAGCCCGTGGCAGAGCTTCCGCACCGTGGCCTGGCCGAACGCGGTACGGCTCGCGTGGCCGGCCTACACCAACGAGGTCGTGTTCCTGTTCCACGCCACGGCGCTCGTGTACTTCGCACTGCCGGTCATCGGGCAGCAGAAGGATCTGATGAACAAGGCCGGCGAGCTGTTCGAGCGCGACTACGACCTGTACCTGCACTTCGGCGTGGCGGGGCTCTACTTCCTCGTCATCTCGTTCGCGCTGTTCAGGATCTCCGCGCTGATCTACGCGCGCATGACCGCGCACCTCGCGCCGAGCGCGAGTGCGCCGATGAAGCTGTCGCCGCAGTACGTGCGCTAGAGCGCGACCCGGAGGCTCACCACATCAGGTCGTCCGGCACCTCGTAGCCCGCGTACGGATCGTCCTCGGCCGGCGCGTCGTCGGCGGCCGTCTCGCGCGAGTTCAGCAGCACCACGCACGCCGCGTCCCGTTCGGCGATCTTCTTCGCCACCGCGCGCGGCACGATCTCGTAGCGCGGCTCGTCCGCCGGACCCCCGGAACCGTCCCCGGAACCGTTGTTGGGGCCGTCCAGGCGCACGACGCCGAGCCGGCCCTTCACGAGCGCGTCGCGCGCCTCCTCCTCGACGTGCAGCGTGCGGATCTTCGCGGCGTCCGTGAAGCGGAAGTCGCTGCCGCCGCGCTCCGCGATGCGGTTCATCTCCACGATCTGGCGGATCTGGGCCCGGATCTCGCGCGCCTCGCGCGCGTCCTGGGCTGCGCGGTTCAGCTCCCGATCCTTCGCGACCTTCGCCTCCTGCGCCTCGCGCGCGAGCCGCGTGGCCTCGTCCTCGACGTGCTTGCCGCGCTGCGCGTCGCGCTGCTTCTGGCCCTGCGCGCGCTTGGCCTTGGCGGCCTGCTTCGCGTTGGCGAGCCCGGCCTTCTTCAGCTGATCCTGGAGGGTGTTGCCCATGACGACGATGCGTTCAGTTGCGCAGCTTGTAGCCCGTGCGGAACATCCACCACACGATGCCGAGGCACAGCGCGAGAAAGCCCGCGATGGCCGCCAGCGAGATGCCCACGGGCACGTCCGAGACCTCGAAGAAGCTCCAGCGGAAGCCCGAGATCAGGTACACCACGGGGTTGAAGAGCGTGACCTTCTGCCAGAACTCCGGCAGCATGTCGATCGAATAGAAGCTGCCGCCGAGAAACACCAGCGGCGTGATCACCAGCAGCGGAATCAGTTGCAGCTTCTCGAAGTTGTCGGCCCACAGGCCGATGATGAAGCCGAACAGCGAGAACGACACGCAGGTCAGCACCAGGAAGGTCACCATGACGAACGGGTGCTCGATCCTCAGGTCGACGAAGAACGTGGCCGTCACGAGGATGATCGCGCCGATGATCAGCGATTTCGTCGCCGCCGCCCCGACGTAGCCCGCCACGATCTCGGCGAAGCTGATGGGCGCGCTCATGACCTCGTAGATCGTGCCCGTGAACTTCGGGAAGAAGATGCCGAAGCTCGCGTTCGAGACGCTCTGCGTCAACAGCGACAGCATGACCAGGCCCGGCACGATGAAGAGCCCGTAGTCCACGTCGGCCACCGACTGGATGCGCGAGCCGATCGCGCCGCCGAACACGATGAAGTACAGCACCGTGGAGATCACCGGCGAGGCGATGCTCTGCAGCACCGTCTTCTTCGTGCGCTTCATCTCGTTCCTGTAGATGGCCCACATCGCCTGCCAGTTGACGCCGCCGGCGAGCGATCCTGCAGCCGCGCTCATGGCCGCGCCTCCACCAGGTTCACGAAGATGTCCTCGAGCGAGCTCTGCACGGTGGACAGATCCTTCAGCGGCATGCCCGCATCGTTGAGCGCCTGCAGCAGCGCCGTGATGCCCGTGCGCTCGCCGCGCGTATCGTAGGTGTAGGTCACGCGCTCGCCGCGCTCGCCCAGCTCGAGCTCCCAGGGGGTCAGCGACTCGGGTAGCGCGGCGACCGGCTCGCGCAGCTCCACCACGAGCTTCTTCTGGCCCGCGCTCGCCATGAGGTGCTCCTTGTCGTCGATCACGAGCAGCTTGCCGGCGGCGATGACGCCGACGCGGTCGGCGATCGCCTCGGCCTCCTCGATGTAGTGCGTCGTCAGGATGATGGTGACGCCGTCGCGGCGCAGGTCCCGCACGAGCTCCCACATGTCGCGCCGCAGCTCCACGTCCACGCCGGCCGTCGGCTCGTCGAGGAACAGCACCCGCGGCTGATGCGCCAGCGCCTTGGCGATCAGCACGCGCCGCTTCATGCCGCCGGACAGCCGCTGCACGATCGACTGCTTCTTGTCGGCGAGCGACAGTCGCTCGAGCAGCGAGTCCAGGTAGGCATCGTCCGCGCGCTTGCCGAACAGCCCGCGACTCAGCCTGAGCGTGTCCCAGACGATGTCGAAGGGGGCCAGGGTCAGCTCCTGCGGCACCAGGCCGATGAGCTCGCGCGTGCGCCGGTACTCGCGGCCGATGTCGTATCCGCCCACCGTCACGCTGCCGCCCGTCGGCTGGACGAGCCCGCAGATGGTGGAGATCAGCGTGGTCTTGCCGGCGCCGTTGGGCCCGAGCAGCGCGAGGATCTCGCCCTCGCGGATGTCCAGGTCGATGCCCTTGAGCGCCTCGAAGCCGCCCTTGTAGCGCTTCTGCAGGCCGCGCACCGACACGATGGGGGCGGCCGCCTTGCTCGTCGGGGTCGCGGGCACGTCGATCTGCGGTTCATCCATGCACGCCATTCTCGCACGCCGCCTCGAACGCGCCGATCAGGTGGCTGCACACCGGTCCGGGCACCCCGCGGTCGCTCCAGGCGAGGTAGAGCTCGTGCAGGCGGTCGTTCAGCTTGAACATCGGCAGCGCCGCCAGGCGCTTCTCGGCGAGCAGCTGCTGGATGCGCGACACAGGCAGCCACGCGAACCCGATGCCCGAGGAGATGATCTCCATCGACAGCTCCACCGAGTGCACGGTCCAGGTGCGCTCGGCCTCGAACCAGCTGTTCTCGTCGGCGAGTCGCCGGGCCGAGTCGCGCACCACGACGTGCAGGTGCTCGCGCAGGTCCTCCCGGTCCAGCGGGCGACCGAGGCCGTGCAGCGGATGCCCGGGATGCGCCACCGGCACGAAACGCACCCTCCCGAGCGTCGTGTAGCTGCCGGACGACGGCGGGAAGGGGGTCACGGCGAGATGCACCGCGCCGTCCTCGAGCAGCTCCAGCGCCCCCTTGAGCACGCTCTCCTCGAGCTCGAGCCGCACGGCCGGGAACGCCTGCATCGTGGAGCGCAGGATCGACACGATGCCCTCGCGCGGGAAGGTGGCATCGATCGCGACGCGCAGCTCGCTCTCCACGCCCGCCGACACGTTGGCGGCCAGCGCCTCCATGACGTCGGCCTGCTCGACGAGTCGCTTGGCGTGAGGCACGAGCGCCCGCCCGGTCGGCGTGAGCGCGACGCGTCGTCCCTCGACGGTGAACAGGCGCACGCCGAGCGCGGTCTGCAGGTTGCGCACGGCCGTGTGCACGGCCGACACGCTGCGCTCCATCGACTCGGCCGCGCGCGCGTAGCCGCCCTGCTCCACCAGCGCGCGGAACACGCGCCATTGCTCGATCGTCGCCTTCACGCGGGTGCTTCGCCTGACCTCGAGCCCTGATCGTAGGCGCTGGGCGCCGACATCGGCGTCGTGCTGGAGAGCGGCAGCATCAGGCCCACGGTCAGCCGGTCACCGTCCACGAGCGCGACGGGGCGCCCGCCGTGCAGCGCGGCCACCAGCTCCACCACGCGCAGCCCCAGACCGCCGCGCGCGCCCGGCTCCGCGGGCGCATCGTCCAGCCGCGCCGCGACGCGCGCCGCGTCCCCCGGCGCGGCACGGCTCGTCACGCCGAGCAGCACCGCGCCGACGTTCGCCCTGCGACGGCCGCGCCGGGCCGGGCGCGGCAACGCGATGCGTCCTAGCGGCGCATCCGCGGGCCGGCGCCCGAGCGGCTCGATCACGAGCTCGACGGTGTCGTCCGAGCCGTGCCGGTGCGCGTTGTCGACGAGCTTGTCGAGCGCCTGCACGATCGCTTCGGGCACGACCACGGCGCGCATCCCCGCGCAGACGGACTCGCAGGGCTCGGTGCGCAGCGACAGCCGCAGCCCGGGATACGCGCGCCGATAGCGCTCCAGGCAATCGAGCGCGAGCTCGCCGAGCTCGAGCGACACGCGCTCGCCGCGCGCGAGCATGCCCTCGAGGCGCGTCGAGTCCACGAGCGCGCGCAGCAGCCCGGCGAGCTCGTGCGCGCCGTCGGCGGCGCGCTCGACGAGCGCCGCGTCCCCGGCGCTCAACGCCGCCGAATTCAGATGTTCCAGCGAGCCCCGAACCACCGCCAGAGGAGTGCCGAGCTCGTGCGACAGCCTGCCGGCGAGGCTCTGCAGGTGGGCGTTGTAGCGGGCGCTCCGGCGCAGCAGCGATTGCAGGTCCCGCGACAGCGCGCCGATCTCGTCCGCGGCGCGGGCGTCGGGCAGGCTCGGCGCGGCCACCCGACCGTCGCGGTCGACGGCGTTGGCGGCGGCGCGCGACAACGCGCGAATCCTGAGCGACAGCCGGGCGGCCCACCCGAGCGCCACGGCCGTCGAGACCAGGCTCGCGAGCACCAGCAGACTGAAGAGCCGGGCCAGACGGCTGCCGTTGTAGGCGGCCGAATGCTCCTCGTTGGACTCGTACAGCAGCTGCTCGGTACCGACGCTCGCGAGCGTGCCGATGACCCGGTCGCGCTCCGGCGTCACGTAGCGCCGTGTCCCGCCCGGCGCATCGAACCCGCCGCCGGTCTCGTCGAGATACAGCGGCTCGCGCACCGGTCCGCGCTCGAGCGGCAGCGGCAGGTCGCCGGCGACGGTCCAGGCGAAGGCACGGAACAGCAGCGCGTCCCACAGGCCCATGTCGTCGGCACCGTCCGACCCGCCCGCCCCCCGGTCGCCGCTCGTGCCTCCGTCGCCGCCCGCGTTCAGCCGATCCACGTCCGCCAGCAACCGCCCGGCCGCGTCGAAGAGCCGCACGCGCACGCCGGCCGGCACGCGTGCCGCCAGCACGTCCCGGGCGGCCGCGTCGGGAAGATACAGGCCCGGCACCCCCGCGGGCAGGGCTCGGGACGGGTCGCGGCGCAGGGAGCGCATCGTCGTGGGGGCGAGCGTGCCGCGCCAGCGCCGCGAGGCCGCACCGTCGACGCCCTCTTGCGGGGCGCTCGCGCCGAGGGCCTCCTCGACGTCGAACGCGGCGAAGGCGATTCGGGTGCCCGCCGGCGGCAACGGCAGCGCGAGCTCGGCGCGCCAGCCTCCCGTGCGCAGCTGCCACGCGGCGCGCCAGCCCGACAGCGGTGCGCCGGCGCGGCCCGGCGCGGCATCGCCTCGCCCGTCCGAAGCGACGAGCGCCGCGAGCTCGCCGGGCGCGAGCGGGCTCAGCAGCGCGTGCCGGCGCCGCCCGTCCGGGGTCTGCAGGAAGAGCTCCAGCGCATCACCGTTCGCGCGCCGCGCTTCGTCGGACGGGCGCTCGAGCTCCCCGGCATCCGGAACGATCGGAGGCGGCCGGTGCCAGGTGGGCACGGCGTCGTCGCCCTCCACCATCAGGTACAGCCGAGCCCGGTCGGCGGTGGCCCGGACGGCCAGCGCGCGTCCGGCCTCGGGGACGAGGTTCACGCGTCGGGCGCCGACGGGCCACTCGTCCGCGTAGCCGTCGATCGTGGGTGGTGCGTCCACGCGCACCGCGGCGATCTCGGCGGCGTCGCGACGCTTCGCGCCCGCGGCCGCCCCGCCCGCCGATCCCCCGGGTTCGCGCGCGCGCCCGTCGTCCGATGCCTCCGCGCGCACCGCCCGCCCCGTCTCCAGCAGCTCGGCCCGCAGGTCGGCGGCGGCGAGCTCCTGCGCCCGCACCCGCGCCTCGAGCAGCGATGCGTCCAGCTGACGGACCACCTGCCAGCCGAGCGCGGGAACGACGAGCGTGAGAGAGCCCGCCAGCAGGACCTGAAGACGCAGGTTCATGCCGTCGCGGCCGCCCCGACCGCCCCGACCGCCCCGACCGCCCCGACCGCCCCGACCGCCCCGACCGCCCCGACCGCCCCGACCGCCCCGACCGCCCCGACCGTACCGCCCCGGCCGCTCACGAGCCCGCGCGCGCCATCCACCGATAGCCGAGGCCGTAGACGGTCGCCAGCGCCCGGAAGTCCGCATCCACCGACTCGAACTTGCGTCGTACGCGCTTGATGTGCGCGGTGATCGTGCGCTCGTCGAGCACGAGTCCCGCCGCCGACATCAGTTGCGCGCGGCTGCGCACCTGCCCCGGGCGCTCGGCCAGGCACGCGATCAGCCTGAACTCGGTCACGGTGAGCTCCACGGCCACGCCGCGCCAACTCGCCTCGAGTCGCTCGACGTCCAGCCCGAGCTCGCCGACCCGCCGCGTCGCGCTCGGCTCGATGGGTCGTGACAGCGCTTCCACGCGGCGCAGCACGGTGCGCACGCGCGCCACGAGCTGCGCCAGGCTCACGCTCTTCACGAGGTAGTCGTCGGCACCCAGACGCAGCCCGGAGACGATGTCCAGCTCGTCGTCGCGCGCGGTGAGAAAGAGGATCGGCAGCCGGGGATGGCGCGCGCGCAGCTCCGTGCAGAGCGCGAACCCCGCGTCGGGGTCACGGCCCAGACCGATGTCGATGACGGCCACGTCCGGCACGCGTGCCTCGACGGCCTCGCGCGCGGCGGGCACGTCGGGCGCCACGCGCACCTCGAGCCCGGCGCGTTCGAACGCGAGCGCGTAGTTGGCGGCCAGGCGCGCGTCGTCCTCGACCAGCAGCAACCGCGCGATCGGCTCGGCCGCGCTCACCTCGGGGACGATGGCACACGGACCTTCACTTCGGATCGACCTCCGCGAACGCACGGGTACATGCCGCACAGTGTAGGACCCGCCGAACGAGGGAATGTGCGTTGCGCCGCACGTGCGCGGTCGTGCCCGTGGACGCGCGTCGCCGAGCGCGGTGCGCTCGGGCGAGAGCGAGTGCGCTCAGGCCGCGCCGAACAACCGACCCAGCGTCCCGTCCGCGGCGAAGCCCGCGAAGCGGTTGTCGGGAATGCCGAACCAGCCGGAGAGCACGCGCTCGTAGAGCGCGCGGTAGTCGAGCGTGGCGGCCGGGTCACCCGTGTCGTCCAGCGCCCCGAGGTCCGGCGGCGTGCCCAGGAAGGGGGACGGCGCACCGCTCGCTCCGTCGCCGCCGAGCGCGCCGCCGGCGAGCAGGTGCGGCGCGGCCACCCCGTGATCCGTGCCCCCGGACTCGTTCTCGGCGGCGCGGCGACCGAACTCGGAGTACGTCATCACGAGCGTGCGCTCCCACTCGCCCGACGCGACCAGCGCGTCGCGCAGCGCCCGCACCCCCTGCGCCAGCTCGTCCAGCAGTCCGGCGTGTCGTGCGAGCTGGTACTCGTGGGTGTCGAAGCCCGCGAGCCGCACGCGGTACACCGGCACGTCCAGTCCGGCGCCGACGAGCGTCGCGACGTCGCGCAGCCGCGCACCGAGACCACCGCCCGCGAAGGGCTCCACCGGCGGCGCGCGCCTCACCTTCTCCTGCAGCGCGGCCAGCGTCCGGTCCACCGTCCGCATGCGCGTCGCCATCGCCGCGACGGCGGGGTGTGCCGACGTCCCCGCCGGGGCAGGACGGGCTCGCAGCGCGGCGATGCCGGCCGCCGAGGGCGCGGTCAGCCAGCGGCCCGTCGCGCTCTCGAACGGCCCCACCGTGCCGTCCAGCGCGATGCCGTGCGCATCGTGCACCGGGCGGCCGAGGCGATGCTCCACGTCGTGCACGATCCAGCCGTCCTCGCCCGCACCCGTGCGCCCGTCGCCACCGGTGTCCCAGTAGCGGATGGAGGCGAAGTGCGAGCGGTTCGGATGCGGGTAGCCGAGCCCCTGCACCCAGGTGGCCTCGCCGCGCTCCAGCAAGGGCACGAGCGGCGCGAGCGACGCGTGCAATGCAGGTCCGTCCCCGCGTACGTGCGCATCGACGTCGATGGTGTCCGCCGCCCCCAGCGCGAGGCTCGGGCGCAGCGCACGGTAGCGCTCGTCGGTACGCGGCACCACGGTGTTGAGCCCGTCGTTGGCGCCCCCGAGCTCGATGAGCACGAGCCGGCGCCCTTCGCGTGCCGCACGCGCGAACGCCGCGCCCGGGAGGGCGGCCGGGAGCAGCGCACAGCCCGCCGCGACGCGTAGCGTCCCCCGCAGCCAGGATCGGCGCTCGTGATCGTGTCTCATGCTCGGTCTCGCGTCGCATGCAGGGTGAATCAGTGCAGCTGGAACGCCGGGTGGTCCAACGTGGCGCGCAACCGCTCGGCCGCGGTCTGCGCGTCCCCGGACACGGACAATCCCTCGATGCCGGGCAGAAGGAGACTCACGGGGTCGGTGCCGTGCGGCGTCAGCGCGGCCGCCAGCGCGTCGAGCGAAGCGGTGCGCGGCGACGCCCGGGCCGGGGCCTCCGGCGCGCTCGCGGGGGGAGCGAACGAGGCGTGCACGACCGGTGCGGCGTCCCGGCGGTCGGGCAGTCCGGCCGCGACCGCGGCATCGACGCGCGCGCGCACCGCGGCGAAGGCCTCGGGGCGACGCGCGGCCGCGCGCGAGCCGGCCACCGCGCGCACGAACGACGGCGCGGCCGCCTCCAGCAACGCGAAGAGATCGGCCCCCGTCGGCTCGAGCGCTTGGGTCACGCACCGGCGCGACCGCGCATCGCGCGGCACGAGGGTCAGCGACAGCCCGCGCGTCCGCGGTTCGCGCTCGTCGCGCCACGCGCACGCCGGCCAGCGCGGCACGCATGGCCCGCGGCAGTCGTACGAGTCGATGCGCAGATCCAGCCGCCCGTCGGCCTCGCCCACGAGCCTGAACTGCAGCAGCTCGATGGTGCGCGCGGCGTACGCACCGGCGGGGTCCGCGGGCAGACCGAGGTGTTCGAGCAGGAAGGTGGCCGACGCGGTGCCCGCGAGCGGATCGTGCTCCGCCCAGCGAAGCCGCAGCGCCGCGGCCGTCGCGCGCCCGGGCGGCACGTCCGGTACCGCGCGCGGCGCATCGATGGCGATCGCGAGCGTGCCGGCGCAGTACAGGTCGCCGGCCGCGGCGGGATCGTCCGGCGGGCAGCCGCTCGCCTGCACGCCGCGCGCGGCCAGCGCGCCGCGCGTGCCGAGCGCGATGCGATCCACGTAGACGTTCCGATCGCCGCGGACGTCCGCCGCATCGTTCACGAACCGCAGGCGCAGCTCGTCGGCGTTCGCGACGGCCGACGCCGGCGGCCGCAGCCGGTGCTGCCGCCAGGCGCGGGTGGCCGGGTCGTCGAAGCGTCCGAAGCGCTCGGTATCGTGGCCGCCCGGCAGGTCGTGGACGCCGCTGTCCCAGAGCGCCGCGCCGTTCGCCAGCAGCGTCACGCCGATGCGCGCGGGCCCGTCGAGCGTCTCGGAAGCGAGCGTGAGCACGAGCTCGTCCGCCGCCGTCCGTGCTTCCATCCCGTCTCCCATGCCGTCTGCCATGCCGTCTGCCATGCCGTCCTGCGCGGGCCCGCCCGGCGACGCGCCAGGGTCCGGCCACGCGAGCGCCTCGGCCGCCGCGTAGCGCGCCAGCAGGCGACCGGGGGCGACCCAGGCGTCGCCCTCGTCCCACCCGCCCACGTCGGGCGGCGCGAACGGCGACTGCCCGAGCCCCGCGAGCAACGCGGGAAGCGCATCGACGCGTGCCTTCGGGTAGTCGAGCGTGCGCGCCAGCCCGAGCGCGACGTCGACGGGCGACTTCACCAGCGCACCGCGGTGCGCGGGCGCCCAGAACGCCTCGCTCTCGAGCGTCGCGCGGTGCAGCGCGCCGAGGTTCAGGTGCGAACGGCGGAAGGTGTCGGCGAGCGCGTCGAGCTCTGCCCGCGGCGGGTCCGCATCGGACACGAAGGCGTGCCACCAGATGCGCGCGGGCCATTGCGCGGCCGCGGGCTGCGCCAGGATGAGCTCGATCAGGTCGTCGCCATCGTGCGCGCCGGTGACGCCGAAGAGCGTCTTCGGCCCGGTGTCCTGTTGCCAGGTGCGCAGGCGGAACGCCAGGTTCGCCACGTCCTGCGTGCCGTGCCCGGTCAGCGCGCGGGCGGCCTCGCTCACGTCCCTCTCGGCGAACGCGCCCTCGCCGAGCGTGAACCGCTCGAGCAGCTCGCGCGCGAGGTTCTCGTTCGGCGCGTCCCGGGCGTTGGAGGCGGCGTTCAGGAACTCCAGCAGCGCCGCATCGCGCAGCATCGCTCGCAGCAAGGCTTTCCAGCTGCCCGAGTGCATGCGCCGGAACGTGGCGTTCTGATGCGCCATGGCGAGCGCGGCGCGGTCGGTGCCGAGCACGCTGGTGGCGAACAGGTCGTGCAACAGCAGCACGAGCCGCTCGGTCTGCGGAGAATCGGTGTCGAGCATCTCCACCACCCACCAGCGCCGCAGCCGCGCGACCTCCGCCTCGCGCTCGCGGTCGAACGCGCCGCGCTCGGCGGGGCTCATGTCGTCGCGCGCGTGGTAGTGAGGCAACGAGGCGCGCGTGAAGGCCGGCATGGGGCGCACGGGCCCGGTGGCGAGGCCGTCGAGCACGCGCTGCACGCCTTCCGCGCGCGTGAGCCCGGCGAGCGCCGCGTAGTCCTCGGGCGTCACGCCGATGCCGGTGCGCGCCAGGAGGTGGCGCCGGTCGGCATCGCTCATCACGGGCCGAAGCCAGGGGGCCGGCGACGACGCCTCTGCGGGCGAGGCGGCGACGGCCGCGTGCGCGCCGCACCAGCACGCGAGCGCGAAGGCGCGGGCCGCCCATCGATTCGATCCGCCTATACCCATGGGACCGAAGCCTATGCCGGTCGGAGGCATCGGCGCCGGCGGCTTCGTTACGAGCCGGTCGCCCACGGTGTAGAACGCGGCACGGCGGGCGCACGCGCTTGCCAGCCGGCGTGACGCGGTGATAACACTGGCCGCGTCCCGAACCCACGAGATATCCACTCATGCGCCTTCGCCGACTCGCCGGTCCGCTGACGCTCGTCGCCGCCCTGGGCGCCGGCCCCACCGCCGCCCTGATCGTCGCCCCCGCCGCGGCGCAGGACGCTTCCGGGGACGCGGCGGCCTCCGGCATTCCCGCACTGGATGCACGCCCCAGCGCGGAGCACGCACCGGACGAGGTCGTGCGGATCGTCGTGGCGGCGTTGCAGGAAAACGACGCATCGGCCGACGACGCCGGCATCGCCACCGTGTTCGCGTTCGCCTCCCCCGGCAACCGTGCGGCGACGGGTCCGCTGACCCGCTTCGAGATGATGATCAAGCGCGGCTATGCGGACATGCTCAGCTTCCGCGAGAGCCGCTTCGGCGAGATGCAGCGCGAGCAGGACATCGCCATGCAGGTCGTGTGGCTGATGCAGCCCGACGGTCGCGAGACGGGCTACGTGTTCCAGCTCGGCAAGCAGGACGGGGGCGAGTACGACGGCATGTGGCTGACCGACGCCGTGTACCCCATCGGCGAGGGCCCGCGCAGCGGCACGCGCATCTGAGGATCCGCCACGGGGAGTGCCCCGGGGCACGTCCCGGGACACGTCCCGGGACACGCCCCGAGGCGCGCTCCGGGAAGCGCTTCAGCCGGTATCCAGACCGGCCAGGTAGCGCTCGGCGACGTCGCGGTGTCCGGCGAGCTTCGTCGCGTCCATCCTGCGCACGTTCGCCACCATCATCGACCAGCGCGGATTGCCCGCGAGCGCGTCCGCGTGGTCGTCGATCCAGCGCCAGAAGAGTCCGTCCCACACCGCGCACCAGTCCCCGCGCGCATGGTCGGACATCTTCAGCACGTAGCTCGACCCGGAGAAGTAGGGCTTCGTCGTGATGGCGCCGCCGTCCGCGTTCTGGCTCATGGCATAGGCGTTCGGCACCATTACCCAGTCGTAGGCGTCGATGAACATCTCCATGAACCAGGTGTAGATGTCGTCGGGGTGGATCTCGCACAGGAACATGAAGCCGCCGAGCACCATCAGGCGCTCGATGTGGTGCGCGTAGCCGGTGTCGAGGATGCGTCGTATGGCATCGTCCACGGGCGCGACGCCGGTGGTGGCATCGTAGAAGGCGGACGGCATGCGCCGCTCGTGCCCCCAGTGATTGGTCGTGCGCATGGGCACACCAAGGTCGTCGTAGGTGGCACGCATGAACTCGCGCCAGCCCACGATCTGCCGCACGAAGCCCTCCAGGCTGTTGATGGGCACGTCCCTCCCCGCCGCCGCGGCCAGCACCGCGTCCAGCACCTGTCTCGGCGTCAGCAGCCCGACGTTCAGCATCGGCGTCAGCACGCCGTGATAGAGCCATGACTCGCCGGCGACGATCGCGTCCTCGTACGGCCCGAAGCGCTCCAGTCGCTCGTCCACGAAGCGCTGCAGCCACGCATCCGCCTCGTCGTGACGGATCGGGAAGTGCCAGCTCTCGAGCGACCCGGGGTTGTCCGGGAACTGCTCGGCGACGCTGGTTCGAGCGGTCTCGATGATCTCGTCCGCCGTCACGCTCGGCAACGCGGGCAGGTGCGCGCGCTCCTTCTTCGGCAGCTTCCTGCGGTTGTCGGCATCGAAGCTCCACTTGCCGCCCTGCGGTTCGCCGTCCGCATCGACCATGACCCCGAAGCGGCGGCGCTGCCAGGTGTAGAAGTCCGCCATGTACCAGCGCTTCCGGCCGGCGCGATAGTCGGCGTTGTCGAGCGGATCGTTCAGGAACATGGGCGTCTCGAGCGCCGCGAGCGATACCTGCGCGGCGTCGCAGGCCGCGCGCAGCCGCTTGTGCAGCAGGAAGTCGTGCGGATCGCACACGACGATGCGTCCGTAGCCCTCGCCCGCCAGCCTGTGCAGCAGCGCCGGCAGCGCGCTTTCGGGGCCCTCGTACGGCACCGTCTCCACGCGGTGCCCGGCCGATTCCAGGCGCGCGGCGTACGCCGCCAGCGTGGCGCGGTGATAGGCGAGCTTCGCTCGGTGGAAGCGCGCGGGGTGATGCGCGTCGCCGAAGAACAGCGAATCCTCCACCAGCACCACGAGCGCGGGCTCGCGCGCGAGCGCCGGGTGCTCGGCGAAGAGCTGGTGCGGGAAGACGAGCGCTGCGACGTTCATGCGAAAAAGCTTACCGGGCGTCCGCGTGCCGGCGCACATCCGGGCGAGACTGACACGTCGCCCACCCGTCGCAGCCTCGATGCCCTTCCCGCCCGCCGACCCGATCGCCCCGCTCGCCTCGCACTTCCACGTCGACATGGACGAGGTGCGGGCGCGACTCGCGGCCATCGACCCGAAGGCCTACGCGCGCTCCCGGAACGATCTCGATGGACGCGCCACGTGGCTCGGCCCGTTCCTGACGCACGGCGTCATCTCGACCGTCGACGTGGCCGATGCGGTGCGCGCGAAGCACGACGTGCAGGACTGCGCGAAGCTGCTGTCCGAGCTCGGCTGGCGCGAGTTCTTCCACCGCACCTGGCAGCTCGAGGGCGACGGCATCTTCGAGGACGTGCGCCATCCCCAGCAAGGCGTGCGCGACGAGACCCCGCCCGCGGCCGTGCTGGACGGCGACACCGGCATCGACGGCATCGACGTGCCCCTGCGCCACCTGACGCGCGAGGGCACCATGCACAACCACGCGAGGCTCTGGACGGCGGCGGTGACGTGCAACTTCGCGCGCACCTGGTGGCAGGAGCCCGCGCGCTGGCTCCACTACCACCTCATCGACGGGGACCTGGCGAGCAATACCCTGTCCTGGCAGTGGGTCGCCGGCACCTTCTCGGCCAAGCGCTACGTCGCGAACCAGGACAACGTCAACAAGTTCTCGAAGTCCCGTCAGCACGGCACGTGGATGGATGTCCCGTACGAGGAGCTCGATTCCCTCGAGATGCCCGTCGACTCGCGCCGCGCGCCGGACTACGCCGGCATGGACGATCGCGACACGCTGACCGGTGCCCTGCCCGGACGCGCGATCTCGTCGCTGGAACCGTTCGGGGGCCCCGTGGCCCTGCGCTCGGTCTGGCACCTGGACCCGCGCTGGCGCACCGACATCGAACGCCAGATCGTGTTCATCGACGTGGACACGGCGCTCGACTGGCCCATGCACGAGCGGCGCTGGCGGCTGATAGCGCACTGGGCCGAGCGATGCGGCGCGGAGCTTTTGCACGGCACGGTGGACGAGCTCGCGTCGGCGCTTCGGGAGGCGGACGTCGTGCGCACCGAGTACCCGGCCTGCAACGCCTGGCCGGGCAAGGTGGAGGAGCGCCGCTGGCTCTGCCCCATGCCGCAGAAGCCCTTCGGCAGCTTCACGAAGTTCTGGAAGCAGGTGTCGCACGCGGCAGGTCTGTAGGTGGCACGCGGACGAGCGCCGAAGCAGACCAAGATCTGCCCGAGCTGCGGGCTGCCCTTCGAGAACCGCAGGAAGTGGGAAGCGCGCGGGCTGTGGGAGTCGATCGTGTACTGCTCGGAGCGGTGCCGTCGCGCAGCACGCCGCCCGGCAAGCCCGAAGTAGGGGCTCCTCGCTCGCCCGATCGCTCGGCGCGTCTCAGGCGGCCAGCAACCGCGCCGCACCGATCAGCGCCGGGTAAGGCGAGTGGATGACGTAGGTGGGCACGCGTTCCAGGTAGGCGCCCATGCGCCCCTTCGCCTCGAACGCGGCGCGAAAGCCGGACGCCTCGAAGAAGCGGCCGAGCCTGGGCACGACCCCACCGCCGACGTAGCAGCCGCCCTCCGCACCGAGCGACAGGACCAGGTCGCCGGCGCACGCACCCAGCGCGCGGCAGAAGAGCTCCAGGGTCTCGACCGCCAGCGCGTCGTCGCCGGACAGCCCCGCCCCGGTCACCTCGGCCGGCGTGCGAGGCAGATCGGGCAGCGCGTCGATCTCGCGCAGCGCCGCGTACACGTTCACGAGGCCGGGCCCGGACAGCAACCGCTCGCAGCTCACATGACCGAAGCGCGCGGCCAGGCGCTCCAGCAGGACGCGCTCGCGCGCGCCTTGCGGCGCGAAGCTGACGTGCCCGCCCTCGCCCTGCAGGGCCGTCCAGTGCGTGCCGCACGGCACGAGGCCCGACACGCCCAGACCCGTCCCGGGGCCCAGCACGGCGATGGCGTGGCGCGGCTGCGCGGCGCCTTGGCCGACCTGCACCAGCTCGTCGCTCGGCAGGTGCGGCACCGACAAGGCCAGCGCCGTGAAGTCGTTGACGACGTGCAGGGTGTGCAGGCCGAGCGCCTCGCGCGCCGCGGAGATCGAGAACGACCAGTCGTTGTTGGTGAGCTTCGCGATGTCCCCGGTGACGGGGTTGGCCACGGCCACCGCCGCGGCCTCGAGCTCGGGCGAGCCGCAGAGCGACACGAACGCCTGCACGGCGGCCACGAGGCCCGGGTAGTCGCCGGTGCGGAACGTGGTGGGCGCCTCGGGCAGGCCCGCCTCGTCGAGCAGGGCGAACCGGGCATTGGTGCCACCGATGTCGCCCACCAGGCGTCGCTTGTCGTGCATCGATCCGATGGTAACGCCGCGCGCCGTCGCGCGGGGTCGCCACCGCGTACCGTTCGGGCCTATACTCGCCACCGCGGCCCACGGGCCCGACCGCGCACCGGAGAGGTGGCAGAGTGGTCGAATGCGCCGGATTCGAAATCCGGTATACGGTTTCGCCGTATCGAGGGTTCGAATCCCTCCCTCTCCGCCATCCGCGCATCGGCGTGCGCCGGCTCTTCATTCCGCGCACGGGCAAGCGAACCGGGGCCGATGACCCGAGTCACCGGTTCTCGCGACGGTACGAATGGTCGAAGTCGTGCGACACCGGCACGAGAGCGGCAGGCAATGGCGGAGAGAGAGGGATTCGAACCCTCGATACGCGATAAAACGTATACTCCCTTAGCAGGGGAGCGCCTTCAGCCACTCGGCCACCTCTCCTCGCCCGGCATGGACGCGACCTACCGTCCACCGCCTCCTACACCTTTACCGACCCGCGGACGTGACGCCACGCCGAACGCGTGGCCCGCAAGCCGACCCGCGCCCCGTCCGCCTGCACGGAAGGGTTCGCATGCGTCCCGCGCTACCGGAAGGCATGTCGCCAACGCGCCCTGGCAGGGAACGAGCCCCGCGGTGAGAACGTGCGGTCGAAAGATCGCTAGTGGCGCGCCCGGAAGGATTCGAACCTCCGACCGCCTGGTTCGTAGCCAGGTACTCTATCCAACTGAGCTACGGGCGCGCTGTGCCTTGCGACGGGCGGAGTATGGTGGCTGACGACGCGGCCGTCAACCGTACTTCGCCCGTCCCAGGGGTCCTCCATCGAGCGGACTTGCGCTTCTTCAGCCTTCGTTGGCCGCCAGCGCCTGACGGTCACCGACCATTCCGGCCGCTTCGACATCCGAGCCGCCGCCCGTACCGTCGTCCGCATCGGCCGGGGCGCCCGCGGGCGCCGCTGCACCCCCGTTCGCCTCGATCTCGCGCTCGCGCTTGATGCGGTCGTAGATCTCCTCGCGGTGTACCGCGACCTCCTTCGGCGCGTTGACGCCGATACGCACCTGGTTCCCCTTCACACCGAGCACGGTGACCGTCACCTCGTCGCCGATCATGAGGGTCTCGCCAACGCGTCTGGTCAGTATCAACATCCGTTTTACTCCTGAAGCTTCGGGTTTGCGCCTCGGTCCCTGCCTCCGGTACGACGTGCCGGGGTCCGCGGCTGGTGCGCGAACACGACTTGGCGCCGCGCCTTCGGGAGGCGTCGTGCGTGCCGCTTTCACGTCGCTTGCTTGCTGCACCCGCAAGGTGTGTGAACGCGTTCTCGATTATGGCACCAGTAGCACCATGTCCTGGGGGACATAATGCGGCGAAGCGCAGTTTTAACAGTCCGAACACGAGGACGCAGCGCTGCACCGCAGGGCGACGATACGCCGACGCATACCCTGCCGTTCCCCACTATCCACCCGGTAAGCCCGGATTCCGCAGCGAACGCGGGGCCGATCCGGTTGGACGCTCTTTACCGCGTTTCACCGGTTTCACCGGAGGAGTCGCCCCCGAGCTCGAATTCCTCGTGCAACGCGCGCACGCCGAGCTCGAGGAACTTCTCGTCGACCACCACGGAGACCTTGATTTCCGAGGTGGAGATCATGCGCAGGTTGATGCCGTTGCACGACAGCGCGCGGAACATGCGGCTCGCGATGCCCGCGTGCGAGCGCATGCCCACGCCGACGATCGAGATCTTGACGATGCGGTCATCGCCCGACACCTTGCCGGCGCCTATCTCCGCCTTCAGGCCCTGCAGCCGCTCGAGCACGCGGCGGTACTCGTCGCGGTGGACCGTGAAGGTGAAGTCCGTCAGACCGTCGGCGCCGACGTTCTGCAGGATCATGTCCACCTCGATGTTCATCTCCGCGACCGGTCCGAGGATCGAGTACGCGATGCCCGGACGGTCCGGCACGTCCTGCACCGTCACCTGGGCCTCGTCGCGGTTGAAGGCGATGCCCGACACCAGTGCCTGTTCCATCTCGTCGTCCTCGTCGTCGTAGGTGATCAGCGTGCCCTCGTCGGGCGCGAAGGTGGACAGCACGCGCAGCGGCACGGCGTGCTTGCCCGCGAACTCCACGGCACGTATCTGCAGCACCTTGGAGCCGAGGCTCGCCATCTCGAGCATCTCCTCGAAGGTGATGCGCGAGAGCCTGCGCGCGCGCGACTCCACCCGCGGATCCGTGGTGTAAACGCCGTCCACGTCGGTGTAGATGCGGCATTCGTCGGCCTTCAATGCCGCCGCCAACGCCACGGCACTCGTGTCCGAGCCCCCGCGGCCGAGCGTCGTGATGTCGCCGCGCTCGTCCACGCCCTGGAAGCCCGCCACCACGGGCACCGTGCCGCGCTCGATGTCGGCGCGCAGCGCCTCGGTGCCGATGTCCAGGATGCGCGCCTTGCTGTGCGCCGCGTCGGTCAGCATCGGTACCTGCAGCCCCGTCCACGAACGCGCCGCGCAGCCGAGCTCCTTCAACGCCATGGCCAGCAGCGCGATCGTGACCTGCTCGCCGGTGGCCAGGAGCACGTCGAGCTCGCGCACGTCGACGGTGGCGGGCTGCATCTCGCGCGCGAGCGCCACGAGCCGGTTCGTCTCGCCCGACATGGCCGACACCACGACGACGACGTCGACGCCCGACGCGCGCGCCTCCATCACGAGTTTCGCGACGTGACGGATGCGCTCGGCGGACCCCATGGAGGTGCCGCCGAACTTCATGACGTGCAGCGTCATGGCGCGGGTGCCCCGGCCGTGCCGAGCTTCTCGCCCAGCTTCTCCGCGACCTGGGCGCGCGCCGCGGCGAACGCCGCGTCCAGCGCGTCGAGCGACGGCGCGCCGCCCTGCGCCATGTCGGCCTTGCCGCCGCCGCGTCCCCCGAGCGCCTGCGCCACGGTGCCGAGCACGTCGCCGGCGCGCACGCGATCGTGCAGCCCGGGCGCCACGGCCGCGACCAGCGCCGCCTTGCCGCCCTTCTCGCCCGCCAGGACGATCACGGCGTCGTGCAACTCGGTGCGCAACCGGTCCACGAGCCCGCGCAGCGCCTTCGCGTCGCTGTCGGGCACGCGCGCGAGCAGCAGCTTCGCACCGCCCACGTCGATGGCCGACGCCGCGAGCTCTCGCCCGGCGCTCGTGGCGAGCCGCGCCTGCAGGCTCTCGATCTCGCGCGCCTGTTCCTTGTTCCTCTGCAGCAGCGCGTCGAGCTTGCCGAGCACGTCGCTCTTCGGTGCGCGCAGCCGCTCGGCGATCTCGCCGAGCAGGCGCTCGCCGGCCTGGATGTCCGCGAGCGCCGCCTCGCCGCTGACCGCCTCGATGCGGCGAATGCCCTGCGCCACGCCGCCTTCGGAGACCACGCGCACCGCGCCCAGCTCGCCCGTCGAGCCGACATGCGTGCCGCCGCACAGCTCCACCGACCGGTCGCCGAGCTTCACCACGCGTACCCGATCGCCGTACTTCTCGCCGAACAGCGCCATGGCACCCATGGTCCGCGCCTCGTCCATGTCGGTCTCCACGGTCTCGCACGGGTGATTGGCGCGCACCTCGCGCATCATCCAGCGCTCGATGCGTTGCATCTCGTCCGGGCTCACCGGCCCGTCGTGCGAGAAGTCGAAGCGCAGCCGCTCGTCGTTCACGAGCGAGCCGCGCTGCTCGACGTGCGTGCCCAGCACGTCGCGCAGCGCACCGTGCAGCAGGTGGGTGGCCGAATGGTGCTGGCGAATGCGTGCTCGCCGCGCGGCGTCGATCGTCGCGGTGACGACATCGCCGACCTTCAACCGCCCGCTCTCGAGCGTGCCCGCGTGCAGGAACGCGTCGCGCCGCTTGCGCGTGTCGGCGACCTCGAAGCGGGCGTCACCGCCGGACGAGGCGCCGGACGGGGCGCCGGACGCGCCGTCGGACGCGCCGTCGGACGCGCCGTCGGACGCGACGATATCGCCCACATCCCCGACCTGGCCGCCCGATTCGCCGTAGAACGGCGTGATGTCGAGCACCACCCAGCCGGACTCGCCGGCCTGGAGCGCATCGACGCGCTCGCCGTCGCGCCACAGCTCGACCACGGAAGCCTCGGCGACGTCGTCGCCGTACCCCCTGAACACCGTCGACGCCTCGCTCGCCGGCAACTCGCTGGCGCCCGCGAACTGACTCGCACCGCGCGATCTCGTGCGCTGGCGACCCATTTCCACCTCGAAGCCCGCCTCGTCGAGCGTGAGCCCGCGCTCGCGCGCGATGTCCGCGGTCAGGTCGGCCGGGAAGCCGTAGGTGTCGTACAGCTTGAAGACGACGTCGCCGGGGATGACCGTGCCGTCGAGCGCGGCGATGGCCTCGTCGAGGATCGCTAGCCCGGCCGCCAGCGTCTGCGCGAAACGCTCCTCCTCGCGCGCGAGCTCCGCCTCGACGCGCGTCGCCTCCTTCCCGAGCTCCGGGTAGGCCTCTCCCATCTCGGCGACCAGCGCCGGCACCAGGCGGTGGAAGAACGCGCCCGTCGCGCCGAGCTTGTGCCCGTGGCGCGCGGCGCGCCGAATGATCCGGCGCAGCACGTAGCCCCGGCCCTCGTTGCCGGGCACAACGCCGTCCACGATCATGAAGGCGCAGCTCCGGATGTGGTCGGCCACCACCTTCAACGACGGCGAGGCGAGATCGTCGGTGCCGATGATCTTCGCGGCGGCCTCGATCAGTCGCGCGAACAGATCGATCTCGTAGTTAGAGTGCACGTGCTGCAGCACGGCCGCGATGCGCTCGAGCCCCATGCCGGTGTCGATGGAGGGCTTCGGCAGCTCCACCATCGTGCCGTCGGCCGAGCGCTCGTACTGCATGAACACGAGGTTCCAGATCTCGATGTAGCGATCCCCGTCCTCGTCGGGGGACCCGGGCGGGCCGCCCGCCACCTCGGGGCCGTGGTCGTAGAAGATCTCGGAGCAAGGCCCGCACGGTCCCGTGTCGCCCATCGCCCAGAAGTTGTCCTTCGCGCCGATGCGGATGACGCGCTCCTTCGGCACGCCGATCTCCTCGACCCAGATGCGCATCGCCTCGTCGTCCTCCTCGAACACGGTGACCCAGAGCTTGTTCGCCGGCAGCCCGAGCTGTCCGGTCAGGAACTCCCACGCGAGGCGGACGGCCTCGGACTTGAAGTAGTCGCCGAAGCTGAAGTTGCCGAGCATCTCGAAGAAGGTGTGATGCCGCGCCGTGTAGCCGACGTTGTCGAGATCGTTGTGCTTGCCGCCCGCGCGCACGCAGCGCTGGCTCGTCGTGGCGCGCACGTAGTCGCGCCGCTCCTCGCCGGTGAACACGTCCTTGAACTGGACCATGCCCGCGTTCGTGAAGAGGAGCGTCTTGTCGTTGCCCGGCACCAGCGAGCTCGACGGCACGACCGTGTGGCCGGCTTCGGCGAAGTAGTCGAGAAACCGCTGGCGGATCTCGGAGGTGGTGAGCATGGCGGGCCTTCCGGGCGGACTGTTCGACGGAACCGGCCATTCTAGCGTCCGTGCAGGGCCCACCGGCGTGGCGTTTGCGCTCGCGCACCGGGACCCGAGCGGTCGTAGGATCGAGCCCCCGCATGAAATCGCCCGACGTTCCGTGACCACTCACCCTCCCCCGCGCGCATCGACCGACTCGCCGACGCTCGCCGCACCCGCCGGCACGACGACGGGCCGACGCGCCGTCGCCGTCGCGCTGCCGATGCTGGCCGCACTCGCTCCCTTCGCCCTGCTGTCCGGCGGCGGCGAGGCCGTGGCCGATCCCGATCTCGTGCCCATCGTCCGGTTCATGGGCGCGACCAAGCTCGCGCTGGCGCTCGCCGTCGCGGCCGCTGCCGGGCTTCGCTACGGCGGGTGCGCCGGCCGCTCCCGAACATCGCGCAGGCTCGGGGTGGGGATCGGAGCGGCCGCGTGCATGGGCGCGGGCGCCGGGCTCATCTGGTCGGGCGCCGCGTTCGGTGGCGGCTTCGCGGCGTTTCTCGTCGGCGCGCTCCTCGCGGGCGCACTGGTCATGCGGGAGCTGGCGGCGAGCCTGCGGCGGCGGCCTTGAACGTCCCTTCAGCGCAGGCCGCTCGGCTGCAGCGCCGGCACCCCTGAGCGCAGCGCGCACACGACCGCGTCGGTGCGCCCGCCGGCGGGCTTCTGGTAGTACCGGGTGATGACACGCGCGGCCGACGCCGATCCGGACCACGGGCAAGGGGCGAACGACACCCTCGTCGACGCGGCGGGCGAGCTGCGCACGGGCACCCGCGCCTTCGCCGTGCCGCGCCGAAGCGCCGCCGTCAGGTCCCCAGCAAGCCGCGCGGCCCCACGCGCCACAAGCGCCCGACGGGCAACCGCGTCCAGCCGCGACGCCGATCGTCCAACGGCTCGGACGCTATGGTCGTCGTGCCCGGCATGAAGGCGCTGGAACGATAGAGCGCGGGCGGATCGCCGTCGCTCGCATAGCGGTACGCGAACAGCGACACGCCGTCGGCGTGCAGCGCCGCGAGCCGGATGCCGGGCTCGCCGCCCGCCGCGAGCTGCGACTCGCGAATGCGCGCGAACGCCTCCGTGTAGGCCGCCGCGGGAGTCCGCTCCAGCCCGTGCTGCAGCAGCAGCGCGAACAGCAGCTCCGAATCGGTCTGCCCGAGGATGGCGGCGCGCCGCCCGGGCGACAACGAGTCCAGCAACGCCTCGCGGATGTCGCTCATGCCCGCGATCAGCCCGACGTGCACGAACGCCAGTCGACCCGCCACGAAGGGGTGACTGTTGGCGAGATTCGCCTCGCCGTCGGTGGCGGCCCGTACGTGCGCGACGCCGAGCCGCGAGGCGTTGGCCCGGGCGACGCCGCTCATGCGATCGTCGCGCCAGATGGAGTGTCCGCTGCGCACGTGTCGTGGCGTGCCACCGCGCTCGTACCAGGCGATGCCGTTGCCGTCGCCGTGCCGCGTGACCGGCGCCTCGCGCGAGGCGAGGCTCTGCGTCCTGAGCGAATGCGCCGATTCGTAGAGCGGCAAGGACAGAGGAACGCGCAGACCGTTCCATCCCAGCAGTCTGCACATGAAGGGTTTCCTGGGGGCGGGAAATGGCGGAAGTTTCGGATACGAACGGGTGCCGGGGTTGGCTCATCCGGCACACCCTCCCGCCGGCGCCCCGGCAACGCCGCGCCCGTGCGACCCTGTCCGCCATGAAGAGCGAGATCGCCGGATTCGAGCGGGACGAGGTCGGCGACTGGGTCGCCCTGCTGGCGTGCGGACACCGCCGTCACGTGCGTCACGACCCACCCTGGCAGAACCGCCCGTGGGTCGTCACGAACGAGGGCCGCACCGCCGCACTCGGCCAGGAGCTCGACTGCCGCGACTGCGACCGGCAGTCGCCGCCGGCGCGCTAGACGGACGACGTGGCCCCGCCGTCCGGATCCATCTCGCCGGCCACCTCGTCCGGATCGACGTCGGCGAGCAGCAGCGCCTCGCGCACGGTTTCGACGTCCTCGCGCGTGCGCTGCACGCGGCCCGGGAAATCGTACTCGTTGATGTCGTTCAGCTGCGGCATGTAGCAGAACGCGAGCTTCAGGGCGTGCAGCGTCGGGTCGTCGGAGGTCTGATCGCTCATGGGCAAGGGGCGTGGTGGGGAGTCTGAAGCTCACGCGAGCCTACCTCGATGGGCGACCGTGCCGGTGCCCTCACCCCGGCGACCACGATTCGTCCACCCCGCTTGTCGAAACGACGACTCCGGATCCAGGTCACGGTCGCGTCCGCGCTTCTCTGGCAATACTGCACGGCCGACGTCCACCTTCCAAGCGTTCCGATCATGCCTACCAGCCCAAGCCCCAGCGCGTCGAATCCGGCCCTCGCCGGTCTGGCCCTCGCCAGCCTTGTCCTCGGTGCCTGTTCGCTTCTCGGCAGCGCCTCCGCGATGGCGGACGACGGTTCGAGCGGAGGCGTCGCCGCCGCGCCGATGGATGCGCGGGAGACCGCGGTCCACTTCGCGTTCGACGAGGACGCCATGATTCGCGCTGACGAGATAAAGGTCGCGTGGCTGATCGCGGCGGAGCAGGGCCCGATGGAAAAGGTCGAGATCGAGGGGTACGCGGATTCGACCGGCCCGGAGCGCTACAACGCCGACCTGGCGCTGCGACGCGCGCAGTCCGTGCGCGATTTTCTCGTGACCGAGCTCGGCATCGATCGTTCGACGTTGTCCCTGGTCGCCTACGGAGAATCCTACCCCGTCGCGCCGAACACGACGCGCGAGGGCCGCGCCGCGAACCGCCGGGTCGAATTCCGGCGCGTCGGCACGAACACGACTGATGCGAACTCCTAGGGATAGCAACACCGCCGCCGGAGGGCCGATCACGGGCGGGTGCCCGTTCGCCGGATCGATACTCGTGTAACGATTTGCGCCGACCGGACGCCGCGGATCACACTTGCTCGAGTACCGATTTCTCGTAGCGCCACACCTCGACGGGAAACGTCCGGTGCCCGGCCTGCAGGTCGTACTCCATCGACCCGACGCGGACCCACTTGCACCGCTCGTAGAATCCGGCGGCGCGTTCGTTGCCGATCGCGCAGGCGAGCCAGGCCACGTCGACCTTCGCCTCCCTGAACCGGCGCTGCGCATCGCGCTCCAGCTGGTCGGCGACGCCGGTCCCGAACGCCCCCGGTGCGACGAACAGCTGGTTCAGCTCGTCGCCCTTGACGATGCACAACCCGCTTGGTCCATTCGGGATATCGGGCCGCGCGGCAACGCGAACTCCACCCAGACCGCTTCGCAGCCGCTCCTCGAAACTGCTCGCGGTGCGGTACGCCACGACGGCCGGCGGAATCAGCTCGTCGTGCGCCCGGTGCCAGCTGTCGTGCCAGAGTCGCGCCAGCGGCCCGATGTCGGCGACCGTCGCATCACGAACCGTCATCCTCGCCCCCGGCGATCCGCTCCCGCGCGGCATCCACCGCCCGCATCGAATCCCCCGCCGAGAACCCGCGTCCCTGCAGGAATCGCGCGATCTTCGCACGTACCCTGGGCTCCGGATCCACGATCTGCTCGGCGCGGAACTTCGCGGTGAGCGCCGCTTCCGCACGCTCGGCCCAATCCGCGTCGAGCTCCTCGAGCGCGGCGCGCACGTCGGACTGAGCGAGCCCGCGCTCGGCGAGCTTCGACTCGATGGATCGGGGACCGTGGCCCTGCGCCGCGCGCTGCTCGGCGTACAGCCGCGCGTAGCGCGCATCGTCGACGTAGCGGTGCTCGGCGAGCTCCTCGAGCACCGCGTCGATCACGTCCGGCTCCACGTCCCGTTCGGCAAGCTTGCGCCGCAGCTCGGACGTGGAGTGATCGCGCGCGCCGAGCAGCTTGATGCACGTGGCGTAGGCGCGGCGGTGCATGTCCGCCGGGGACTCGGGCTCCGCCTCGGAACCGCCCGCCTCGTCATCCTTCGGCACGCGCGACCAGCCGCCTCGCCGCAGCCCCTTCGCGGGGGCTCGGCCGCGACGCGACCGGGCGGTATCGTCGCCTTCGTTCATGCGAGGACGATCCGCCGCGTCGCGAGCTCGGCGAGAGCTACTCCGCCTCGGCCTCGACCAGCTTGGCGAGCGCCTCGTCCTCGGGCGCTTCCTCGTCCGCGGGCTTCGGCTTCGACAGCAGCATCTGGCGCAGCTTCGTGTCGATCTCCTGCGCGATCTCCGGGTGCTCCTTGAGATAGGTGCGCACGTTGTCCTTGCCCTGCCCGATGCGCGTGCCGTTGTAGCTGTACCAGGCACCGGCCTTGTCGACCAGATCGTTGGCGACGCCCAGATCGATCAGCTCGCCTTCCAGCGAGGTGCCCTCGCCGTACAGGATCTCGAACTCGGTCTGGCGGAACGGCGGGGCCATCTTGTTCTTGACGACCTTCACGCGCGTCTCGTTGCCGATGATCTCGTCGCCGCGCTTGATGGCGCCGATGCGGCGGATGTCCAGGCGTACCGAGGCGTAGAACTTGAGCGCGTTGCCGCCCGTCGTGGTCTCGGGGCTGCCGAACATGACGCCGATCTTCATGCGGATCTGGTTGATGAAGATCACCAGGGTGTTGGCACGCTTGATGTTGCCGGTCAGCTTGCGCAGGGCCTGACTCATGAGACGGGCGTGCAGGCCGACGTGGCTGTCGCCCATGTCGCCCTCGATCTCGGCCTTGGGCGTGAGCGCGGCGACCGAGTCCACGACGATGATGTCGACCGAGCCGGAGCGCACCAGCATGTCGGTGATCTCGAGCGCCTGGTCGCCCGTGTCGGGCTGCGAGATGAGCAGGTTGTCGACGTCGACACCGAGCTTCCTGGCGTACTCGGGGTCGAGCGCGTGCTCGGCGTCGATGAACGCGGCGGTGCCGCCGGCCTTCTGGCAGGCCGCGACGACCTGCAGCGTCATGGTCGTCTTGCCCGAGGACTCCGGGCCGTAGATCTCGCACACGCGGCCCTTGGGCAGGCCGCCGATGCCGAGCGCGATGTCCAGCCCGAGACAGCCGGTGGAGATCACCTCGATGTCGCGCCGGGTGGTGTCGTCACCCATGCGCATGATGGCGCCCTTGCCGAACTGCTTCTCGATCTGGCCGAGCGCGGCGCCGAGCGCCTTCTTGCGATTGTCGTCCAATGCCTTGCTCCGTGACGGTGGGGTACGGCGGCCGGCGTTCCGTGCGCCGCCCCTCGAGGGTGCCACGGATCGATCGTGCGCAGGGGTACCGTACAGTGAGTTAACTGTACAAGAAAACAGTTCCGGGTGCAACGCGGAAGGGGCTTGCGGGAGAAGGCTTGCCGCGTGGCAATCCCCGCGCGAGGACGGGCGACAGGTACGCGGCGCGAGTGCCGGGGGATCGGGCGCCGGCGCGGGCTCCCGGCCCGTCCGCGGCGGCCGTCAGCCCGCCGGATCCGCGTCGCAGGCCCGCGTGCCGCTGGTCCCGTCGGCCTCGGCCACGACGGCCGAGCGGTCCTCGCACAGGGCCCGGACCTCCTCCCTGAGCTCGGCCTCGCGGGCCTTGCGCCGGGCGAGCTCCTCCTCGACCTGCTTCGCCTTCTCGAGCGTGATCTCGTGGTTGCGCTCGACCTTCTCGAGCGCCGCCTTCTGCTCGGCGATGTAGGCCTCGAGCTCCTCGAGCGTCATGGACACACCGTTGGCGGCCTCGGTCGGGCCCGCCGGCGCGTCGATCGGCTCGACCTCTTCGACGAGCTCGTCCGGCATCGATGCGGCGCCCTGCTGCTGCGCCGATGCGGGCGCGATCGGCGCGCACGCCAACAGCGCGGCGGCGCAGGCCGCACGACTCCGTCGGGAACCTGTGTACATGCCGGCGTACATGGAATGACGAATGCTCGCTACGGAATGGCCGAAATCGTAGCACGCAGCCCCTCGACGACCGCCGCGGCGCGCACCGCGTCACGGTCGCCCTCGAAGCGGTGCAGCGCGGCCCGCACGGCAGGCTCCGACGCGTTGCCCCGGCCCCCGACGGCCACCGCCAGCCACACCGTGCCGACGGGCTTGCCGGGCACCGCGCCGCCGGGGCCCGCGATGCCGCTGACCGCGACGGCGAGATCCGCGCCGGAGCGTCGCAACGCCCCGAGCGCCATGGATTCGACGGTCTCCGCGCTCACGGCGCCGTGGACCGCGAGGGTGGCATCGGGAACGCCCACGAGCTTCGACTTGGCCTCGTTCGCGTAGGTCACGTAACCCTCGCGGAACCAGCCCGAGCTGCCGGGGACGGAGGTGATGGCGGCCGCGATCAGCCCGCCGGTGCACGATTCCGCCGTCGTCACCTCGAGCCCTCCGGCCGTCAGCGCATCGCCCAACTCGCGCGCCAGCGCGCGCGTCGTCTCGTCCACGGCCGTCCACCTCCGTTCGATAAGTGTGCGAGTCACCGCACCGACGCCCGGAAGCGGCATCGTCGCCGAACCGCCCCGGTAGACTTCCCGGAATGACGACGTCCCACACGCCGATGATGCAGCAGTACCTGGGCATCAAGGCGCAGCACCCCGACTCCCTGCTGTTGTACCGCATGGGGGACTTCTACGAGCTCTTCCACGACGACGCGAAGCTCGCCTCGGAGCTGCTGGACATCACGCTCACCGCGCGCGGCCAGAGCGGCGGCGCGCCCATTCCCATGGCGGGCATCCCGTATCACTCGGTCGACGGGCACCTCGCGAAGCTCGTGCGCCGCGGGGTCTCGGTCGCCATCTGCGAGCAGACCGGCACCGTCGGCACCAAGGGGCCCGTCAAGCGCGAGGTGGTGCGCGTCGTCACGCCCGGCACGCTGACCGAGGAGAGCCTGCTGGATGCCCACGAGACGGCGCTGCTGGTGGCGCTGGCCGAGGGCGAAGGCGGTTGCACGGGCATCGCCGCGCTGGACGTCGCCTCCGGGACGCTGACCGTGGCCGAGGTCGAGGGCGAGGAGGCGCTCGATGCGGAGCTTGCGCGCCTGGCGCCCGCCGAGCTGCTGCTGGCCGACGGCGGCGCGTTGTCGCTGCGCCTCGCCCACCCCGCCATGCGCGCGCGTCAGCCGTGGCTGTTCGAATGTGCGGCGGCCCGGCGGCTGCTGCTCGAGCACTTCGGCACGAAGAACCTCGAGGCCTTCGGCTGCGACGACATGCAGCTCGCCGTCACGGCCGCGGCCGTCGCGCTCGGCTACGCGCGCGAGACGCACGCCGGGCGCGTCTCGCAGGTGCGCGCGCTCAAGGTCGAGCGCGCCGACGACACGATCCTGCTGGACCCCGGCACGCGTCGGCACCTGGAGCTCGTCGAGAGCGCGCACGGCCACCGCGGCGGCTCGCTCGTCGAGGTCATGGACCGCACCCGCACGCCCATGGGCGTGCGGCGCCTGCGGGCGTGGCTGCAGCGTCCCGTGCGGGACCGCGCCCTGCTTCGCCAGCGCCAGGACCGGGTCGCCGCGCTGATCGAGCACGAGCTCTGCCGGGAGCTGACGCCGGCCCTCGGTGCGGTGGCGGACCTCGAGCGAATCCTCGCGCGCATCCGGCTGCGCACCGTCTCGCCGCGGGAGCTCGCGAAGCTGCGCACCTCGCTCGCCGTGCTGCCCGAGCTCGCCGCGCTCGCCACCACCGCGCGCGCGGCGGGCGATGCGCTCGAGCCGCTGGTGCGACCGCTGCTCGTGGAGTCGCCCGTGCGGCAACGGCTCGCTCACGCGATCATCGAGAACCCGCCCGCGCTGATCCGCGACGGCGGCATGCTGGCGGAAGGCTTCGACGCGGAGCTCGACGAGCTGCGCGGCCTCGGCAGCGACGCCACCGATTTCCTGGACGCCTTCGAGGCGCGCGAGCGCGAGGCCAGCGGTATCGCCTCGCTCAAGGTCGGCTACAACCGCGTGCACGGCTTCTACATCGAGGCGTCGCGCTCGCAGACCGCACCCGCGCACTGGATCCGCCGCCAGACGCTCAAGGGCGTCGAGCGCTACGTCACCGAGGAGCTCAAGGAGCACGAGGACCGCGTGCTCGGCGCCAAGGACAAGGCGCTCGCGCGCGAGAAGCGTTTGTGGGAAGGCCTCGTCGACGCGCTGCAGGACGAGGTCGACGCGCTCGCCGTGCTCGCGGACCTCACCGCCGAGCTCGACGTGCTGAACGGTCTCGCGGTCGCGGCGCTCGAGCTCGACTGGCACCGCCCCGAGCTCGTCGACGAGCCCGGCATCCACATCGACGAGGGCCGCCACCCGGTCATCGAGGCCATGCTGGACGAGCCCTTCGTCGCCAACCCGCTCAGCCTCGACGGTGCGCGGCGCATGCTGCTGGTGACGGGTCCGAACATGGGCGGCAAGAGCACCTTCATGCGCCAGTGCGCGCTGATCTGCCTGCTCGCGCACACCGGCAGCTGGGTGCCCGCGAACGCCGCCACCATCGGCCCCGTCGACCGCATCTTCACGCGCATCGGCGCCTCCGACGACCTCGCGCGCGGCCAGTCCACGTTCATGGTCGAGATGACCGAATCCGCGCACATCCTCAGGAACGCCACGCCCGAGAGCCTCGTGCTGATGGACGAGGTCGGCCGGGGCACGTCCACCTTCGACGGGCTGGCGCTCGCCTGGGCCTGCGCCGAGCACCTGGCCGCCCACAACCGCGCGTTCTGCCTCTTCGCCACCCACTACTTCGAGCTGGTGCGCCTGGCCGACGAGCGCGCGGGCATAGGCAACGTGCACCTGGACGCGGTGGAGCACGAGGGGCGCATCGTGTTCATGCACCGCATCGTCGAGGGCGCGACGAGCCGAAGCTACGGGCTGCAGGTGGCGGAGCTCGCCGGGCTGCCCGCGGCCGCGCTCGATGTCGCGCGCGAGCGGCTCGCGCTGCTCGAGAACGAGCGCGGGGCGCAGGCGTCGGCAGCCGCCTCGACGATCGAACGAGCCCCCGGGCGGAGCGGACCCGCAGCGGCGCCCCCCGACGCCTCGGGAAGCGCCGATCCGGTGGCCGCACCCGCGCTGGCGTCCGGCGCGAACAACACCGCGGCCGCCTCGCGGCCCGCCGGCGCCGCCGCCCAGCTCGATCTGTTCGCCCCGGGTGCCGCGCTCGAGCGCTACCTCGCCGCGCTCGAGCCCGACGAGCTCACTCCGCGGGCGGCACTGGATCACCTGTACGCCCTCAGACGCATCGCGACCGGCGAGGCGGACGCCTGAGCGGTGACTTCGGGCGGCGGCGCGCGTGCTACCGTTTCGGCCATGCCAGCCTTTACCCGTGCGGGACTGATAGTTCGCTCGAAGGACGCGCGCGTCGTGGACACGCTCGTGGACGCGGTCGCGCGCGTCGAGGCGCTCGGGATGGTGCCGGTCTTCGGGGAGAGCGCGGCGCAGCTGCTGCCCGGTCGCGAAGGCACCACCCTCGACAGCATCGGTGCGAGCTGCGACGTGGTGGTGGTCATCGGCGGCGACGGCACGCTGCTCGACACCGCGCGGCGGCTCGTGCACCACGGCGTGCCCATCGTCGGCGTGAACCGCGGCAGGCTCGGGTTCCTCGTGGACGTCTCGCCCGAGAACTCGCTCGAACAGCTCACGCACATCCTCGAGGGTCGCTACAGCGAGGACCCGCGCGCGCTGCTCGAGGCGCGCGTCGTGCGCAACGGCGTCGAGGTCACCGGCTCGCTCGCGCTCAACGACGCGGTGGTGCGGGTGCACGACGTGCTGCAGCTCGTCGACTTCGACGTGCGCATCGACGGGCTGCTGGTCACGAGCCAGCGCGCCGACGGGCTGATCATCGCCACGCCGTCGGGATCCACCGCCTACTCGCTGTCGGTCGGCGGCCCCATCGTCGGGCCGGGCATCGATGCGCTGGTGATGCAGTCGATCTGCCCCCACATGCTGACCAGCCGTCCGCTGCTCGTGTCCGGGGACAGCACGATCGAGGTGCGTCTGAAGATCGACGCCCGGTCGAAGGCGCAGCTCGTCTGCGATGGGCAGGTGTACGACGACGTGCTGCCGGGCGACACCATAGAGGTGCGCCGCATCGAGCGCCGTCTCGTGCTGCTGCATCCCGACGGCTACGACTACCACCGCATCCTGCGCGAGAAGCTCAAATGGGGCGGCTGACTTCCGCGCGCGTCGCAGAGACCTCACGATAGGGGCCCGCGCCCCGCCCTCCTTCATCTGGAACCGACACGGAGCGTCGAGACCGCCCATGCTGAACCACCTGCACGTACGCGACTTCGCGATCATCGACGACACCGAGGTCGAGCCCGGCCCGGGCATGACCGCGCTCACCGGCGAGACCGGTGCGGGCAAGTCCATCCTGCTCGACGCGCTCGGGCTCGTGCTCGGGGCACGCGCCTCGGCGGGCGAGGTGCGCGAGGGCGCGTCCCGTGCCGAGATCACGGCCACCTTCGACGTCGCCGACGACACGCTCGCCTGGCTGCGCGAGCACGAGCTCGATGCGGACGAGGAGTGCATCCTGCGGCGCACCGTCGGCGCCGGCGGCAAGTCGCGCGCGAGCGTCAACGGCCGCACCGTCACGGCGCAGACCCTGCGCGAGCTCGGCGCGCGGCTCGTGTCGGTGCACGGCCAGAACTCGCAGCAGGCGCTGGCACGCGGGCCCGAGCAGCGCAGGCTGCTGGACGCCTGGCGCCCGACGCCGCTCGCCGCGGACGTCGCGCGGCGGTACGAGACGCTGCGCGCGGCCGAAGCCCGGCTGACGGCGGCCCTCGACGAGAGCGCCACGCGCCAGCAGCGCGTGGATCTGCTGAGCTTCCAGTTGCAGGAATTCGAGGAGCTCGACACCGGTGGCGCGAGCGTCGCCGACATCGAGAACGAGCACCGCTGGCTCGCGAACGTCGAGAAGCTCGCCACCCTCGGCGCCGAAGCCCTCTCCGCCATCGAGGAAGGGGCGGAGCCCGCGCTCGCCGCGGCGCTGCGCCCGCTCGAGGCCTTCGCGAAGCTCGATGAACAGGTGCGCGAGGCGCTGGATCTGGTGGAGTCCGCCGGCATCCAGGTGGCCGAGGCGGCGAGCCTGCTGAACGTGCGCACCAGCGCCCTCGAGCACGACGACGCGCGCCTGGACTGGCTGGACGCGCGGCTCGGCACGTTGCACCGGCTCGCGAAGAAGCACCGCTGCGAGCCGGGCGAGCTCGGCGCCGTGGAGCAGGCCCTGCGCGACGAGCTGGACGCGCTCACCGGCGACGGCCAGTCGCCCGAAGCGCTGGAGGCGGCGCGCGACGCGGCGCGCACGAGCTACCTCGAGGTCGCGCGCAAGCTCTCGAAGCACCGCGCGCGCGCGGCAAAGGCGCTCGCGGTCACCGTCACCGAGTCCATGCAGCATCTGGCCATGCCGGGCGGCACCTTCCGCATCACGGTGGACACCGACGCGTCGCGTCCCGAACGCCACGGCATCGACCGCATCGGCTTCGAGGTCAGCCCGAACCCGGGCGTCTCTCCCGCGCCGCTCGCCAAGGTGGCCTCCGGCGGCGAGCTGTCGCGCATCGCGCTCGCCCTGCAGCTCGCCACCATCGAGGCAGCACCCGTGCCGACGCTCATCTTCGACGAGGTGGATGCGGGCATCGGCGGCGCGGTGGCCGACACCGTCGGGCGCCTGCTGCGCGAGGTCGGCGAGCACGCGCAGGTGCTGTGCGTGACGCACCTGCCGCAGGTGGCGGCACGCGCGCACGGGCATCTGCGCGTGACCAAGCGCGTCGCGGACGGGCGCACGCGCACCGAGCTGGATGCGCTGGACGCCGGCGGCACGCGCCAGGAGATCGCGCGCATGCTCGGCGGCGCGAAGGTCACGAAGAAGAGCCTGCAGCACGCGGCGGAGCTGCTCGCGGACGCGGGCTGAGGGCCTGTGGCGATGCGCGCCGGGCGTTCCGACTATGCTTCGCGCATGACACCCACGCCCCGTTCCGTCCGTCGGCCCCTCCTGGCTCCGCTACTCGCGTCGATGCTGCTGATCGGCGCCTGCGCCAACGACCCGTTCTGGCTGCCCCGCGCGCACCGCATCACCATCCAGCAGGGCAACCTCGTCGACGAGTCCGCGCTCGCTCGCGTGCAGCCCGGCACGCCGCGCGAGGAGGTGCGGCGCCTGATCGGCTCCCCGGTGACCGAGACGCCCTTCCACGCGAACCGCTGGGACTACCTCTACACCCAGGGCCCGGCCGGCAGCCGGATTCCGGCGCGACGCGTGTCGGTGTTCTTCGACGACGGCGACGCCGTGGCCCGCGTCGAGGACAACCTCGGCGAGGTCAGCGGCGAGGAGGCGCCGGACCGACGCTGGTGGGAACGGTTCTCGCCGCTGGATCGCGAGGCGACGCTGTAGAGGGCGCGCACGATCGCGGCACGCCGGGCGCTACAGCGGCGCCGCGTCCGCACCCGCGCCCGCGCCCGCACCGCCGAGCGTCGCGTCCGCCCGGCGCACGAACGCGTTGACCATCGTGTCGCACACCCGGCCGAGCCCCTTCGACAGCACTGCCCCGATGAGCTTGTTGCCGAAGTCCACGTCCACTTCGAGCTCCGCCCGGCAACCGCCGTCGTCGGTCGGCACGAAACGCCAGGTGCCGTCGAGCTTCCTGAACGGCCCGTTCTCGAGGTGCACGTCGATGCGCTCCGGGCGGGCGAGCGCGTTGCGCGTGGTGAACTGCGGCTTGCCGACGCCGGGCAGCTTCTTGGCGAAGGAGACGCTCGCGACCTGCCTGGTATCGGTGCGCTCGAGCTCCTCGGCACCGCTGCAGTAGGGCAGGAACTCGGGGTAGGATTCGACGTCGGCGACCAGGTCGAACATGGCGTCGGCCGGATGCGAAACGGTGGCCGAGCGTCTGATCACGGGCATCGGGGGCGGCGGTCCCTGGTCGGCGGTTGAACGCGGCCGCCCATGATGCCCGCCGGTGCGTCCCTATAATGGCCGCATGGCTAAAAAGAGCAAGAAGAAGTCCGGGCCGCCGGCGGGCGCGCTGATCGCGCGCAACAAGCGAGCGACCTACGACTACGCCATCGACGAGAAGTTCGAGGCCGGGGTCATGCTGCAGGGCTGGGAGGTCAAGAGCCTGCGCGAGGGACGCGTGCAGATCGTCGACGCCTTCGTGCAGATCGTGCGCATGGAGGCCTGGCTGTACGGCTGCTCCATCACCCCGCTCGTCACCGCCTCCAGCCACAACGTCACCGACGCGCGGCGGCCGAGAAAGCTGCTGCTGCACCGGCGCGAGCTCGCCCGGCTCATCGGCTCGGTGGAGCGCAAGGGCTACACCATCGTCGGCATGTCGCTGTACTGGAAGAACGGGCGCGTCAAGGCCGAGATCGGTATCGGCAAGGGCAAGCGCGAGTTCGACAAGCGCGCCACGATCAAGGACCGCGACTGGCAGCGGGACAAGGCGCGGGTCATCCGTACGAACTGAAGGGCGCGCGAACCGATCGGCGCACGCACCGAGAGCTCGCGAGCCGTGCCACGTCAGTCCGCGTGCACCCGCCAGGCGTTCTCGGCGGCCCCGCCGTCCAGCCGCTTCAGCCACTCGGCGTGCGCGGCGAGCGACGCCGCATCCGGCTCGATCACCACGAGCCTCGAGTGATCGACCGTCACGGGCGCGGCGTCCGTTCCGCTTCCGTTCCCGGCGTCCAGCCCCAGGGCGCCCTGCCCGCCCGTCATGCGCAGGTAGACGTCGGCCAGGATCTCGGAGTCCAGCAGCGCGCCGTGCAGGGTGCGGTGCGCGTTCGATACCTCCAGGCGCCTGCACAGCGCGTCGAGCGTGTTGCGCTGTCCGGGGAACTGCTTTCTCGCCATGGCGAGCGTATCGGTCACGGTGCAGCGCTCGGCGAGCTTGATCGAACGCCCCGCACGCTCCAGCTCCATCTCGATGAAGCCGACGTCGAAGCTCGCGTTGTGGATCAGTAGCTCCGCGCCGTCGAGGTAGGCCAGCATCTCGTCCAGGATGTCGGGGAAGCGCGGCTTGCCGACGAGCTGCTCGTCGGTGATGCCGTGCACCTCCATGGCACCGGGGTCAACCTTGCGGTCGGGCTGCAGATAGTGGTGGAAGTTGTTGCCCGTGAGCCTGCGGTCGGTCATCTCGACGCAGCCGATCTCGATCAGCCGGTGGCCGCTCGCGGCGTCGAGTCCGGTCGTCTCGGTATCGAGCACGATCTGTCGGCGTGCGCCGGTCATCGGCGGACACCCTTCGCGAGCGCGTCCATCGCGGCGTTCGCGAGCTCGTCGCAGCGCTCGTTCTCGGGGTGCCCCGCGTGCCCCTTCACCCACCGCCACTCGATGTCGTGCCGCGCGGCCAGCGCGTCGATCTCGCGCCACAGCTCCGCGTTCTTGACCGGCGCCTTCGCGGCCGTCTTCCATCCGCGCTTCTTCCAGCCATCGATCCACTCGGTGATGCCCTTCCTCACGTACTGCGAGTCGGTCGTGAGCACCACCTTCGAGCCGTCACGCTTCAACGCGCGCAGCGCCTCGATGACGGCCGTCATCTCCATGCGGTTGTTGGTGGTGTGCGCTTCGGAGCCCGAGAGCTCGCGCTCGTGGGCGCCCGCACGCATCAGCGCGCCCCAGCCGCCGGGGCCGGGGTTGCCGCGGCAGCCGCCGTCGGTCCAGATCTCGATGTTCAAGGGCGAAAGGGAGGAAGGTCAGCCGGGCTGTTCGGTGTCGGACCAGCGAACGTGGCGTGCACGTCGTGCGAGCGCAAGCTCGACGACGCGGGCGCTGGCGGCGTCGGGCGCGTTGGCCAGGCCGCGTGCGCCCACCGCCACGCCGGCGCGCGCGCGCAGCCACGGGCGGCGGATGAGGGTCATGGGCACGGTCTGCTTCCTCGCACGGATGACGTAGAGCCCGGACGCGCCGCCCGCCCACGGACGCAGGCGCTCCAGCGGTGCCAGCCGGCGCAGCACGCGCTCGGCATTGACCGGCGGGCGCACGAACAACGGCTCGCCGCCGAGCACGCGGTAGTCGAGCACCGACAGCCATTCCGACACGCGCCGGCGTGACCAGAAGCGCCCGTTCCACGGCTCGTTGCGGCGACCGAGCGTCGCCAGCCTGCGTAACCCGAAGAGCCCGAAGGGCGAGAAGCCGACGATCAGCAACTGGCCGTCGTCGGTCAGCACGCGGTCGGCCTCGCGCAGCGCCGCGTGGGGCTGCGCGCAGAAATCCAGGGTGTGGAAGAAGAGCACCGCCTTCATGCTACCCGTGGCCACGGGCAGGGCCTCCACGTCGGCCTGCAGGTCGGTGGTGGGGTGCGAGCCCGTCGGTGCGTCCAGCCGGAGGCGCCGATGCAGGCCCGCCCCCGCCAGCAGGTCGCGCTCGGGCGCGCAATTGCCGATCTGCAGCCCCTGGTACCCGAACACGTCGCGCAGCCTCGAGGCGAGCACCCCCTCGAGCTCGTCCAGGATGGACTGCCCGAGCGGCGTCCCGTACCATTCGGTAAGCGGCGCCTGGGCATCCAGCCAGACGGGCGCGCGTCGTCCTGCCAGAAGCGTTCGCATGTCGTCGGAGTCGAGGTTCACCGTCGCGCCCACCAGCATAGCACCGGCCCGACGGGCCGCATCCGTCCGCTCGCGCCGGGCCCCGCGCGGCGGGCCCGGCCTCGTCGCCGCGGTCGCGCTGCTGTGCGTGCCCGGTGCGCGGGCAGAGGTTTCGAGCGGATCGAACGGCACGCTCGCGGCCGGCACGCTGGCCCTGCCCGCGCTCGCCAACACCGCCGAGACCGACCGGGTGCTGCTGCGCGAGGTCGACGACGACCACGTGCACGTGCCCGGCCTCGCGGCGCCGGACGACATGGCCACCGCGCTCGATCGGTG
Source organism: uncultured Gammaproteobacteria bacterium (assembly GCA_963833195.1). Lineage (GTDB taxonomy): Bacteria > Pseudomonadota > Gammaproteobacteria > Granulosicoccales > Granulosicoccaceae > Granulosicoccus. The sequence continues at coordinate 1,171,249 of CAWHXF010000027.1, forward strand.
TCCGCGTGCCCGTCGACGAGTCCGGCGGAGCCGGCGCCGCGGACGCGGCCGATCCGCTGGAACCGACCGTGCGGGACGCCGTGACCGAGGTGCCCGGCCGTGCCGCCGAGGAGCTCTGGAGCGATCCGCCGGTGCTGCCCGGGTCCGAGCCGCTGACCGGGCTTCCGGCCCGGTCGCCCGGCGGCGAGGCCCCGGTGGCGGACGCCGACGCGGCGGGTGACGTCTGGACCCGCATCCGGCTCTCGCAGCGGCTGCCCGAATCTCGCGACCGCGTGCCCGTCGAAGAGCTGCGCGCGGAGTACCTCGCCGAAGGCCCCTGGGTCACGCGCATCCTCGAGCGCGGGCTGCCGTTCATCGAGCACATGGTGGACGCGCTGGACCGACGCTTCATGCCGCTCGGCCTCGCCGTGCTGCCGGCGGTGGAATCGGGGTTTCGTCCCGACGTGCACAGCTCGGGCAACGCCGCGGGGCTCTGGCAGATCGTGCCCATCACCGCGCGCGAGATCGGCCTGGAGCGGAACGTCTGGTTCGACGCACGGGCCGACACCGTGGCATCCACCACGGCGGCGCTCGATTACCTGTCCTACCTGAACGCCGAGTTCCACGGCGACTGGGAACTCACGCTCGCGGCCTACAACGCAGGGCCGGGTCGCGTGCGCGGCGCCATCCGCCGGAACGAGAGCGCGGGCCAGCCCACCGATTTCTGGTCGCTGAAGCTGCCCCCCGAGACGCGTCGCTACGTACCGAAAGTGCTCGCGCTCGTGTCGCTGCTGAGGGAGGAGCCGTCGCCCATCGAGCTGCCCGCCGTCGACGGTCACGGCTTCGAGCGCGTGGACGTGGGCCTGCGCATCAGCATCGACCGCGCGGCGGCGCTGTCGGGCATACCGGAGGACGAGCTTCGGCGGCTGAACGCGCACCTCGTGCACGGCGTCACCGCGCCGCAGGGTCCGCACGCCCTGTACCTGCCGCTCGGCACGGCCGAGTCGTTCACCGCGCAGGTCGCCGATGCGGACGGAGCGTCGCTCTATTCCTTGCCGCTCACGCACGAGGTGGTCGCAGGCGACACGCTTTCCGGCATCGCGCATCGCTACGGCATGAGCCAGGCCCAGGTGATGGAGCTCAACGCGTTGGGCAACGCGAACGTGCGCATCGGGCAGGAGCTCGCGGTGCTCGACGTGCGACGCTCGGGCATCGTGGACGTCGAGTACGTGGTCGGGGCGGGCGACACGCTGTCGGGGATCGCCGAGAGCCACGCCGTGCGCATCGGCGACATCATGCGCGCCGACGGTACGGCACTGGACGGCGATCTCATTCATCCCGGAGAGACGCTGACGATCGTCGTCGGCACGCCGGACGCCGCCGGCTAGGGGCTCGCGAGGCGCGTTTCGTGTCGGTCCGCCGCCACCGACGGCGGCGGCGTGCCGGCCCGCCGTCGGTACCGGCACGCCTTGAAGGTGTCATGACCCGGCGGACATCCCCGGCGCGACCGCTCGGTATTCGCGCGCGTTGATTTGTGCTTCCCGCACGCCAATAATGGCGCGCTCTCGGGAATGCGCGTTCGTCCCCGCGAGCGATCCAGATGCGGCTCGAACGAGCGGCCCGAGCACGCGCGAACAACGGAGAAGGCATGACCACGATCCTGGTGTTGCACGACGAACAGACCGTCGACGAATTCGAGTTCGACGCCGACGTGCGCACCGTGACGATCGGCCGTCGCCCGTCGAACGACGTCTGCGTGCAGGACCGCTCCGTCAGCGGCAGCCACGCCCGGCTCAGCGTGCGCGAGGACGGTACCTGGCTCGAGGACCTCGGCAGCACCAACGGCACCTGGCTCGACGGCGACGCGGTCACCGAGCAGCGGCTCGAGGACGGGGACGAGGTGCTGCTCGGCAAGGTGCGCCTGCGCGTGCACGTGCTCGACCCCTGGCGCGAGGACGATGCTCCCGAGACGGCGGCAGCGGACTCGGCGCAGCCCGTCGTCGCCCGGTCGGGCGGGTCCGCGCCCGCTGCAACGGCGTCCGACGACGACGACGAGCGCGGTGCGTGGTCGTCGCAGCCGGACGACGAGGACGCCTTCGTGGAGCAGAGCCTGCGCGTCGCCGACGATGACGACGAGCTCGACGAATCCATGCGGCGGGCGCTGGAGCTCTACGGCGGCGACGACGACGACGACGTGGAGGACGAACCCGCTCCCGCGCCGCGCGCGCCGGCCTTCGACGTCGACGACGACGAGCCGGACTTCGCCGAGGACGCGCGACTGTTCGCCCAACCCGTCGCGCACGACGGCGATGCGGAACCGGAGCCCGCTCCCGAGCCGGAACCCGACGCCCAGGCCGCACGGGCGCGGGGCGACGAGTCGCCGACGCTCAGCGATCGTGCCAAGGCCGCCCTGGGCCGACAGCCCGCACCGCGTCCGCGGCTGCGCGCCGTGGACTCCGCGCCCGCACCGTCGCGCATCGACGTCGAGCCGATCGGGGCGGCCGAGTCACGCGAGCAGGCTTCGGGCGACGCCGCGGACACGCGCGGTGGCCCCCCCGGCCGTGCCGGCGCAGCCGCGACCCGCGGCGGCGCCAACGGCGCGCGCACCGCCGCGCCCGCACGCGACGCGGGCCGCGACCAGAGCCGCGGCGAAGACCGTCCGCGCCCGGACCGGCGCGCCCTCGCGGCGCACGACGAGCCGCCGGCGCCGACCCACGAGCTCGATCGGCCGTCCGCGCGCTCGCGCGGCGCCGTCATCCAGATCAAGAACGGTGCGAAGTCGGGCCAGATCCTGCCCATCGACAAGCCCGTCACCACGCTGGGACGCCCGGGCATCCAGATCGCCGCCATCATGAGAAAGCCCGACGGCTACTTCCTGATGCACATCGAGAGCGACGATGCGGTGGACCGACCGACGCTGAACGCCGATTCCATCGGCGACGAGCCCGTGCTGCTGCACAGCGGGGACGAGCTCAACGTCGCGGGCATCGACGTCGAGTTCATGTTGTCCTGAGCGGGATCAGATCCGCGCGGGAAACAACCCGCTCGACAGGTAGCGGTCGCCGCGGTCGCACACGATCGTGACGATGACGGCGTTCTCCACCGTGTCGCCGATGCGCAGCGCGGCCACGAGCGCGCCGCCGGAGCTCACGCCCGCGAACACGCCTTCCTCGCGCGCCAGACGGCGGGCCATCTCCTCGGCCTCGTGCTGCGAGACGTCCAGGATCTCGTCCACGCGCTCGGGCTCGTAGATCTTCGGCAGGTAGGCCGCGGGCCAGCGCCGGATGCCGGGAATGCTGGAGCCGTCCTCCGGCTGCACGCCGACGATCCGCACGTCGGCGTCGCGCTCCTTCAGGTAGCGCGAGGTGCCCATGATGGTGCCCGTGGTGCCCATCGAGCTGACGAAATGCGTGATGCGCCCTTCGGTCTGCGCCCAGAGCTCCGGACCGGTCGTGAGGTAGTGGGCGCCCCAGCAATCGGGGTTCGCGAACTGGTCGAGCACCAACCCGTCGCCGCGCTGCCCCATGCGCGCGGCCTCGTCGCGCGCGAACTCCATGCCCTCCTCCTCGGACACGAGCACCAGCTCCGCACCGAACGCGAGCATCGTGGACTTGCGCTCGTCGGTCATGTTGTCGGGCATCAGCAGGCGCATGCGGTACCCCGCCGCCGCCGCGACCATGGCGAGCGCGATGCCCGTGTTGCCGCTGGTGGCCTCGATCAGCGTGTCGCCGGGCCGGATGTCGCCGCGCGCCGCCGCCTGCAGGATCATGTTCGCCGCCGGCCGATCCTTGACCGAGCCGGCCGGGTTGTCGCCCTCCATCTTGCCGAGGATCAGGTTGCCGCGCTCGTTCGCACCGATGGTGGACAGCGGCACCAGACGCGTGTTGCCGACCTGGGAATACAGCGGCGGCGGTGGGAAGGACCGGTCGACGATGTCGGGACGAGCGTTCATGCGGGAGGGGTGTCCGTGGTGGGTACGGCCGCGGCGGCGTCGCCCACCGCGTCCGGAACGGCCGGGCCGGCTGGTACGGCGAGTGCCGCGAGCGCGGCGCCGAGCAGCGCCCGCTCGTCCGGCGGGTCACAGGCGAGGTTAACCACATCGTCCATGCCGCGCAGCCACGTGAGCTGGCGCTTCGCGAGCTGGCGCGTGGCGGCCAACGCGCGCGAGCGCCAGTCCGGGCCCCCGCGCCCGTCCAGGTGCTCCAGCGCCTGGCGGTAGCCCACGCTGCGCATCGCCGGCAGCGCCGGGTCGTAGCCCGGCAACGCCCGCAGCGCGCGAGCCTCGTCCAGCAGACCGGCACCGAGCATGGCGTCCAGGCGCCGCTCGATGCGCGCGTGCAACCACGCGCGCGATCCGGGCACGAGGGCGAGCTTGACGATGGGAGCACCGAGCGCCGGCACCGTCGCGGCCTGCAGCTCGGAGAGCGGCGTGCCGCTCGCGCGCCAGACCTCGAGCGCGCGCAGCAGCCGCTGCGGATCGTTCGGATGGATGCGCGCCGCGGCCACCGGATCGACGCGCGCGAGCTCGGCGTGCAGCGCGGACGCGCCGCGACTCGCGAGCTCGGCCGCGAGCGCGGCGCGCAGCGCGGGATTCGCGGCCGGCATGGGCGCAAGCCCGTGCTGCAGCGCGTTGAAATACAGCACCGTCCCCCCGCACAGCAGCGCACGCCTGCCGCGCGCGGCGATCCCCTCGATGGCCGCCAGCGCATCGTCGACGAAGCGCGCCGCCGAGTAGGGGTCCACGGGCTCGACGATGTCGATGAGGTGGTGCGGCACGCGCGCTCGTTCGGCGGCGCTCGGTTTCGCGGTGCCGATGTCCATGCCGCGATAGACCTGCGCGCTGTCCACCGACACGATCTCGGCGTCGAGCGCCTCGGCCAGCGGCAACGACAGCGCGCTCTTGCCGCTCGCCGTGGGGCCGATCAGGAAGACGACCGGAGCGGCGACGCCGCTCAACGGCCGCGCAGGAAGAGTGCGTCGAGCTCCGTCATCGACAGCTGGCGCCAGGTGGGTCGGCCGTGATTGCACTGCCCGCTGTTGGGCGTCGCCTCCATGCGACGCAGCAGCGCGTTCATCTCGGGCACGCTCAGGCTCCGATTGGCGCGCACCGAGCCGTGACAAGCCATGCGCGACAGCACCTCGTCGATGGCCGCCTCGAGCCGGTGGCTGGAAGCGTCCGCCGCCACCTCGTCGAGCGCCACGAGATCGCCCAGCACGTCGCGCAGCAGCGCCACCGCATCGGCGTGTCCGAGGATGGCCGGCACCTCGCGGATGCCGAGCCGCTCGGGCCCGGTACGCGTCACCCCGAGCCCGAGCGAGGCGAACCACTCGGCAGCCTCCTCGGCGCGATCGGCCTCGTGCGCCGACACGTCCAGGCTTGCCGGTACCAGCAACGCCTGCGAGCGGATGCCGCGCTCCCGCCAGGCGGACTTCAGGCGCTCGTAGACGATGCGCTCGTGCGCGGCGTGCGCGTCCACCAGCACCAGACCATCGCCGTTCTGGGCCAGCACGTACACGCCGTGCAGGTGGGCGACGGCGAAGCCGAGCGGCGGCACGGCCGCGGCGTCGCGCGCTTCGCCGTGTCCCTGGTCCTGCACCTCGTCGAAGGCCCACACCGCACCGTCGGCGGCGGACGGCCCGGTCGGCGGCTCGCGCCCGTACGGGTCGAGCGGGCCCGGCGCACGCGTGCCCCCGCCGCCGTTCAACCGGGCGAGCGACGCGAAGCCCGCCCGATGATCGACCGCCCCCGGGGTGCCGAGCGCGAGGCCCGACTGGTGCGGACGCGACGTACCGGCACGCGCGCGTTCGGCGTCGGCGCGAACGGTCGCGTCCGCCGCGCCGTCCGTCGGTGCGCCGGCAGGATGCGCGCCGTCGGCCGATCCGGCCTCCCCACCCGGCCCCATCGCGGCGATGGCGTCCTTGAGCGAGCGCCGCACGAAGCCATGCACCGCGCTCGAGTCCCGGAAGCGCACCTCCTGCTTGCCCGGGTGCACGTTGACGTCGACGGCGGCGGGGTCGATGGACAGGAACAGCACGAACGCGGGATGGCGCTGGTGGTAGACGACGTCGGCGTAGGCCTGGCGCACGGCGTTGGCCACGACCTTGTCCCGCACCGGGCGGCCGTTGACGTAGAAGTGCTGCATGTCCGGCTGCGCGCGCGTGTAGGTCGGCGCGGCCAGCCAGCCCTCGAGCGACAGCTCTCCGGCCTCCACGCTCATGCGGTGCATGGCCGCGCCGAAGTCGTCGCCGAGCAACCTCGCGATGCGCTCGTCCTCGGCGCGCGGATCGGTGGCGGCCGCCACCTCGAAGCTCGTGCGTCCGTTGTGCGCGAGCGTGAAGGCCGTGCCCGGATGTGCCAAGGCGAGGCTTCGCACCACCGCATCGCAGCGCTGGAACTCGGTGCGCGGCGTGCGCATGAACTTGCGGCGCGCAGGCACGTTGTAGAACAGCGAGCCGACGTCCACCGTGGTGCCGGCGGGATGCGGCGCCGGGCTCTCCGCGCCTTCGCCGTCCGCGTCGTAGCGCAGGCTCGCCCCGCGCTGCTGAGCGGCCGGGCGCGAGGTCAGCTGCAGGCGCGAGACCGAGGCCACGCTCGGCAGCGCCTCGCCGCGAAAGCCCATGCTGGCGACGTGCTGCAGGTCGTCGAGGCTCGTGATCTTGCTGGTCGCGTGGCGGGTCAGCGCGAGTTTCAGCTCGCCGGCCGGGATGCCGGCGCCGTCGTCGCGCACGCGCACCCGCTCGAGCCCGCCCTGTTCGAGCTCCACCCGCACGCTCGTCGCGCCCGCATCGATGCTGTTCTCGACGAGCTCCTTGACGATGGACGCCGGGCGCTCGACCACCTCGCCGGCGGCGATCTGGTTGGCGAGGTGCTCGGGCAGACGTCGGATCGACATCGCGGGCGCAGGAAGGCGGAAGGTCGGGCGGACCCGCGCAGTATGCGCCCCCGGATCAACCGATGGCCTGACGCCGCTCGGCCGCCAGCAGCGTGCCGCTCGGGGCGCGCCGCACGAGGTAGCTCGACACGCCGTCACCGATGGCCACGGCCAGATCCTGCTGGAAGCCCGGATCGTTGAGCTTCTTCTCCTCCTGCAGGTTCGAGATGAACGCGGTCTCGACGAGCATCGACGGCACGTCGGGCGCCTTCAGGACGGCGAAGTTCGCGTGCTCGACGGACGCCTTGTGCACCGCGCCCACCTCCTTCAACCGGTCGAGCACCTCGGCGCCGCAGTCCATGCTGGCCTCCAGCGTGGAGCTCTGCGCGAGATCGAGCAGCGTCTGCCGCACGCTCGTCTCGAGCCCGTCCAGCGCGACGTCGCCGAACAGGGCCGCGGACTCGTTCTCGCTCTTGGCGAGCCAGGCCGCGGCCTCGGAGCTCGCGCCCTTCAACCCGAGCGTGTAGACCGAGCTGCCGTGCGCCTCGCGGCGCTTGAACGCGTCCGCGTGGATCGACACGAACAGGTCCGCGCCGCGCGAACGCGATATCCGGATGCGCTCGCGCAGCGCGACGAAGGAATCGTCCTCGCGCGTCATCACGGGCGTCACGCCGTGCACCGCGCTCAGGCGCTTGTAAAGACGCTTGGCGACCGCGAGCGTGATGTCCTTCTCGCGCGTTGCTCGCTGACCGATCGCGCCGGGGTCCTTGCCGCCGTGGCCGGCATCGATGGCCACGATGGCGTCCCGCAGCGGCGCCTGCTCGACGATGCGGTGGCGCGTCATGGCGAGCGTCGGATCGCCGCGCACGCCCAGGTCCACGACCAGCCGCTGCCCCGCCGGACGCGGCAGGAAGCGGAAGCTCGGGCTCACCGCGCGCCTGAGATCCACCACGATGCGCAGCGCGCCGTCCTCCTGGCGCCCGTACCGGATCCCCGCGATCGGCCCCGCCGGGAAGCTTTCCACGGGCACGGCCGGGGCCAGCGAGGTGGAGGGCAGGTCCACCACGAGCCGGTGCGGGCCCTCGAGCGTGAACAGCCGCGCGCCCTGCACGGCGGCGTCGAGATCGAAGTGCAGCACCACGTTGGACTGGTGCACGACGCGCGTGGCGCCCAATGTCGCCCCGTGGGTCGCCGCGTACAGCGCGCTCGCGGGCAACGCGAGCAGACCGCCACCGAGCAGCGACACCAGGCGACGGCGAGTTACTGACACGTCGGACATGCGAAGCCGGTTCTCCTGGTGAGGGCGCAGGGACTAGGAAGGATAGTGAAGATCCGGCATTTGCCAAGTCGAGCCGTCGAGCTCGATGGCGAGCGTGCGCGCGCCCTCCCCCGCGTGGTCCAGGCGCACGGTCGCGATCGGTGCGGGCAGCATCCCCGCCGCGCGTTCGGGCCATTCCACGAGGGTCAGCGCCGACGCGTCGTGCACGGCCGCGAAGTCCACGTACTCGAGCTCGCCGGGGTCGGCCAGGCGGTAGAGATCCAGGTGCGCCAGGGTGCCGTGCGGGCTCGGATAGGTCTCTACGAGCGTGTAGGTCGGGCTCTTGATGCGCCCGAGCACGCCCAGCCCGCGCAGGAGCGCGCGCGCGAAGGTGCTCTTGCCCGCGCCGAGCTCGCCGGACAAGGTGACGAGCCGTCCGCCCTCGGGCGACGCGCCCCTCGCCCGCAGCAGGCGCGCGCCGAACGCCTCGGCGAGGCGCTCGAGCGTCGGCTCGTCGACGCGCCGACTCAGGACCCGCCCCCGAGCCCGCCCCCGAGCCCGCCCCCGAGCGTGCCCCGCAGCGCGGCCCCCACCGCCGCGCCGACACCGGCTCCGAACCGCGAGGCCAGCCGCTCGAGCACGTCCGGCTCGCGCGTGAAGTCGACCACTCGCGCCGCGCCCACCACGTCGCGCGCCACCCCGGCCACGTCGCCGAGCGCATCGACGAGACCGTTGTCGAGCGCCTCGCGTCCGCTCCAGACGAGTCCGCTGTAGAGCAACGGGTCGTCGGCGAGCCGATCGCCGCGTCCCGCCTTCACCGCCTCGATGAACTGCTCGTGCACGTCGTCGATGACGGCCTGCAGCCGCGTCACGCCGACCGGGTCGACGGGCGCGAAGGGATCGAGCAGCGCCTTGTACTCGCCGGCGGTGAGGGTGCGCCGCTCGATGCCGAGCCGCTCGATCGCCTCGACGACGCCGAACGAGTCGAGCCGCACCCCGATGGAGCCGACGAGGCTCGCGGCGTTCGCGTGGATGGTGTCGGCGGCGGCCGCCACGAAGTAGCCGCCCGAAGCGGCCACGTCGCCGAGCACCGCGTGCACCGGCACGTCCGGGTGCAGCGCGCGCTGGCGCACGATCTCGTCGTACACGAGCGCCGACTGCACGGGGCTGCCGCCGGGGCTGTTGATGGCGACGATCACGCCGCGCGTGTCCGCATCGTCGAACGCCTCCCTCAGCGCGCGCGACAGCGGCAGCACGCTGGCGGGCGCGTCGGCCGCGATGACGCCCTCGATGCGCACCAGCGCGGTGTGCGTCCCCGCGGGCGAGTCCTGCCCGTACAGCGCGCGGCGATCCGCGGCGGAGCCATCGTCGCGCGTCGAGGCGAACCACACGATGCCCGCGGTCAGCCAGGCGAGCGTGAACAGGCGCAACCCGATGCGCCAGCGACGCGACCGGCGCCGCTCGACGAGGGTCTCGCGCACGAGCGCGGCGAGCTCGCCGGTGGCGTGCGCATCGTTCGCACCGGCGGTGGAGCCGGGCGAAGCGACGGCGTCGGGGCGGGACTGGTCGGTCGGAGTCATGAGGGGATGGTGACTGGCGAGGGCCGTGCGGTGCGCACGCCTGACCCGGATACGCGTCCGTCCATGATCCGCGCCACCGACGCGATGCGTAAGGTACACATTGCAAGCGTCTCGCGAGACCGGGTGTCGGTCGAGTGGGAAGGCGCACGCTTGCGGCATCCCGGGTTCGCCGAGCGTCGGCGCCCCGCCGTCAGGGCCGAGCGGACGTTTCGATGAACGACACGACACCGGACCCGCGGGTCGGCCCCGCCGAAACGGCGCGCGCGGTGTGCCTGGCGCTGGCGCCGGGCGTGCTCTGCCTCGCGGTGCTCGGCCTGTTGCGGCTCGCCGGCGGCGAAGCGAGCCTTGCGCTGCTTCCGATGCTGCTCGGGACGCTCTGCGCCGTCGCGCTCGTCGGCGGTGCCGCCTGGATCGGGCTGCGCTCCGCGGCCGGACCGGTCGGCGGCCACCGACCACCCGGACGCACGCCCGGACGGAGCGCCCGTTCGACTCCGCGGCGGCGCGCCGTGCGCGTCGCGTTCAGCCTCGCCGCAGCGCCGACAGCATCTCGCGCCAGCCCGCATCCGGCGGCACCTCGACGTCGAACCGCTCGCCCCGCCAGGTGAATCCGATGGCGCGCGCGTGCAGGCAGAGCCTGTTCACGCCGCGCCGCTTCAACCGCGCGTTCGCGGCGTTGTCGCCGTAGCGCACGTCTCCCGCCAGCGCGTGCCCCGAGGCGCGCGCGTGCACGCGGATCTGGTGCGTGCGCCCGGTCGATATGGCGACGTCGAGCAGCGTGGCGCACGCGCCCAGACGCTCCAGGATCTCGAACCGGCTGTGCGCGGGCGCGCCCTCGGGGTCGACGACCACGCGCCGCTCGCCGGCATGCTCGACGTTCTTCGACAGCGCCAGGTTCACGTCGCGCAGCCCGTCCGGCCAGGCGCCCACGGCGATCGCGAGGTAGCGCTTGTCCACACTGCGCTCGCGGAAGAGCGCCTGCAGCTCGCGGGCCCGCCCGAGGTCCGTCGCCACCACGAGCGCGCCGCTCGTGCCGCGATCCAGGCGGTGCACCAGCTCCAGGGCGGGCGCACCGAGCGCCTGGCGCAACGCGTCGATGGCGCCGAAGGCCAGCCCCGTGCCGCCGTGCACGGCCAGCCCGGCGGGCTTGTCGAGCACGAGGAAGTCCTCGTGCCGCAACGCGATGCGCCCCGCGAGCCGCGCCGCCAGCGCGTCCGGCACCCGCACGGCTTCGCGCTCGCGCAGTTGCAGCGGCGGCACGCGTACCGTCTCGCCCTCGCGCACGCGCCGCGTGGGCTTGGCCCGACCGCCGTCCACGCGCACCTCGCCGCGCCGGATGATGCGGTAGACATGGCTGCGCGGCACGCCCGGCGCGCGCTGCGCGAGCCAGTTGTCCAGGCGCTGCCCGTCCTCGCCCGCGGCGACGATGATTTGACGCACGCCCGAACCAATTGTTCCCGATCCGGAGTTCACGCTATATTGAATGGCCGGGTGCACGAAGGATGCGTCGATGCCCGGCACGCCGGGCGCCCCGCGCCCGGGCGCCCGGTACGGCGGACGATCCCACCGTACCGGAAACGCGCACCGCCGTAGGTCCGGCGCGCGCCCGGCGCTACCGATCAGAACCGCGACGGCCCCCGAAGGAGCACCGGGAGCGGTCGCGCCCACGCAGGTGCCGAGCGCCTCGTACCGCCCCCGCATTCGCGGAAGGTCGCATCGGGCGCGCGCCGGCACCACCCGTTTCGTTCACCGCACGAGCGTCAGAGCCGGCCCGCCCCGACGGTCCGCTACCGGACACGGCACCGCCATGCGCCGCGGCCGCGCCCCGCACCGCCCGCTCGCGACCGCACCCTCGCGGCCGCGAACCGGTCCGGTCGTCGCGCGCGCCGCCCCGCGCCGCCCCGACAGCCTCGGGAGCCGGCGCGGGCCCGCATGGGGTCCGTCTGCGGCAGCGCGCGCACCGCCCGCGGGCGGGGCCCCGGCCACGGAGTACATCATGAAGAGAATGCTGATCAACGCGACTCACGAGGAGGAGTTGCGCGTCGCCATCGTCGACGGCCAGAAGCTGATCGACCTGGACATCGAACACAAGTCCCGCCAGCAGAAGAAGTCGAACATCTACAAGGCGAAGGTCACGCGCGTCGAGCAGAGCCTCGAGGCCGCCTTCGTCGACTACGGCGGCGAGCGCCACGGCTTCCTGCCGTTCAAGGAGATCGCGCCGGAGTACCTGCGCTCCGCGCCCGACGCCGACAAGCAGGACGGCAAGCAGGACGGCAAGCAGGACGGCAGGAACGACGACGGGCAGGGCAACAGGAACGGGGACAAGGGCGGCGGCAGGCCCGCTCGCGGCTCGAAGATCTCGCTGCGCGAGGGCGACGAGCTCGTGGTGCAGATCGAGAAGGAGGAGCGCGGCACCAAGGGGGCGGCGCTCACCACCTACGTGAGCCTCGCGGGCCGCTACCTGGTGCTCATGCCCAACAGTGCCGGCGCGGGCGGCGTGTCGCGCCGTATCGAGGGCGACGAGCGTGCCGAGCTGAAGGCCGCGATGAAGGACGTGAACGTGCCCGAAGGCATGGGCACCATCGTGCGCACCGCGGGCATCGGACGCACCAGCGAGGAGCTGCAGTGGGACCTCGACTACCAGGCCGGCATCTGGAAGGCCTGTCTGGAGGCGGCCGCGCAGCAGAAGGCCCCGTTCCTGATCTATCAGGAGAGCAACATCATCGTGCGCGGGCTGCGCGACTACTTCAAGGGCGACATCGGCGAGATCATCGCCGACGAGCGCAGCGTGTGCGAGCAGGCGAGCGAGTTCATCCGCCTGTACATGCCGCAGCACGAGAGGAAGCTCAAGCACTACACCGACGCGGTGCCGCTGTTCAACCGCTACCAGATCGAGTCGCAGATCGAGACCGCCTTCCAGCGCGAGGTGCGCCTGCCCTCCGGCGGAGCCCTGGTGATCGACCACACCGAGGCGCTGGTGTCGATCGACATCAACTCCGCGCGCGCCACCAGGGGCGCCGACATCGAGGAGACGGCCACCAACACGAACCTCGAGGCGGCCGAGGAGATCGCGCGCCAGCTTCGGCTGCGCGACCTGGGCGGGCTCGTCGTCATCGACTTCATCGACATGTTCGCCTCGAAGCACCAGCGAAGCGTGGAGAACCGCCTGCGCGAGGCGCTGAAGGCGGACCGCGCGCGCATCCAGGTCGGGCGCATCAGCAAGTTCGGGCTGCTCGAGATGTCGCGTCAGCGCATCAGGCCCTCGCTGGAGGACTCGGCCGGCATCGTCTGCCCGCGCTGCCACGGCCACGGCACCATCCGCGGCACCGAGAGCACCGCGCTCTCCATCCTGCGCCTCGTCGAGGAGGAGGCGCGCAAGGACAACACCGGTCGAGTGGTCGCGAACGTGCCCGTGGAGGTCGCCACGTACCTGCTCAACGAGAAGCGCGCGAGCATCACCGCCATCGAACAGCGCAGCGAAGCGCTGATCCTCGTCGTCGCGAACTCCGCGCTCGATACCCCGAACTACACCATCGAGCGCATCAAGGCGAACGAGGCGGACCACGAGGCGCTGAAGAAGCGCAGCTACGAGCTCGCCAACGAGGTCGATGAGCCCTGGACGCCGAGCGACGCCCGCGCCGCGAAGGAGCCCGAAGTGGCCGCCGTGGGCATGCTCTCGCCAAGCGTACCCGCCCCGCGCCGACCCGAGCCCGCACCGATCGCCGACCCGGAACCGCGCGCGAGCGAGCCCGTCGTCGAGCCGCCTCCCGCCGAGCGCGGCGGCCTGCGCAAGATGTTCGGCGCGGTGGTCTCGGCGTTCCACGGCGGCGGCGCGGCATCCGGCGACGCCGCGACGACGGCGGCCAAGCTCAAGCCCGCCGAGCAGGTCCCGGCCGACCCCGCCGGACGGGCGGCGAAGGACGCCTCGGGCGCCGACGGGGACGACGGCGGATCCGAGGGCACCGGCCGCCGCCGCAGCCGCGGTGGGCGCAGTCGCGGGGGCAGGAATCGCAAGCGCGACGGCGAGCCGACATCCGGCGCGACCGACGATTCCCCCGAGCCGAGCGTCGAACGGAACGCGGATCGGGACGCGAGCGGGGAGTCCGGACGGGAGGGTGAGGACGAGGCGGACCGGGACGCCGGGCGCGAGGGGCGGCGGCCCGGCCGGCGCGGCGGTCGCCGACGTGGACGCGGCGCCCAGCGCGAGCATGCCGGTGGCGACGAGGTCGCCGACGACGCCGTCGACGCCGCACCGACGCAGGCAGAGACCGAGGAGAGCGCCGCGGACGAGACCGCCGGGCCGGACGGCACGAGCGAAGCCGCATCCGTCGGTGATGACGACGAGGCGAGCCGCGCGCGGGGACGACGCGGGCGCCGCGGCCGCGGGGGTCGCGGGCGCGGCCGGCGCGGTACCGAGGAGGACGCGGACGCCGACGCGGTCGACGCCGGTGACGGAGAGTCGGCACCTTCGATGAGCGAGGCGGACCAGACGGGTCCCGCGGCGACGGTCGCGCCCTCGCCCGATGTGGCCGAGTCGGTCGCCCTCGATGCGCTCGGCGAGGTCGCCGTGGCGGACGAGACGGACGAGGCCCGGGTCGACGGACGCGAGTCTTCCGAAGGCGCGCACGATTCTTCCGACGACGCACGCAAGTCTTCCGACGACGCGGACGAGGCGTTCGCGGCGGCACCCGTGGCCGACGAGCCACGGTCGGCCGAGGAGGCGCGACCGTCGATGGGCACGAGGCTGCCGGACTACGTCGAGGTGCAACCCGCGGATGCGTCCGCGGCGAACGATGCCGGCGAGGCGATCGGCGACGAGATGAAGGCCGAGCCCGAGGATGAGAGCGAGGCGACGGACGGTGACGCGGCCGATGCCGAGGCAGCGCCCGACGAGCTCGGTGCTACCGCACCCGCGAAGCCGCGCCGCTCGGCGAGCCGGCGACGCGAGCGGGTCGCCAGCAAGCGCGCCGCGGCCAAGGACGAGCCGACGGCCGAGATGGCGCTCGCCGCCGAACCGGGCGAGGGCGCGTCCTTCGCCTCGCGACCCACCGCCGACGTGGACATCGAGAACGTGCGGGAAACCGCGAAGGACGCCGCGGTCGGCGGCGACTGAACGGCCCGGGCCGCCCGACCGGACGTCGCCGTCCGGCCGGGCCCGAGACCGCGTCTGCTCAGGCGCGCGCCGCGGGCACGCCGGGCTCGGGAATCGCCGGCGCGCCGCGTGCCTGACCCGACGGGTTCGTGTAGCGGTCGTTGAGCGTCTGCACGAAGTCGCTCGCCTCCTCGATCACCTCGTCGACGGTGCGGCGCGCCTTGCCGTTCCAGCCGGCCGCGCTCGTCGAGAAGACGCTCTTCCAGAAGCGCGTGTTGGCGCGGAAGGCCTTCGCGAACGGCGCTTCGGGTCCGTCCTTCATCTTCTTCAGCATCCAGGTGGCGACACCGTTGCGGATCGCGAAGTGGATGCCGAGCACGACGGCCAGCACGACCACCACCAGTCCGATCAGCGACACCGGGTCGCTGAACATGGCCGCGATCACGATGCCGAGCTGCGCGATGGTGCCCGTCGCGATGGAGATCGCCAGCACCAGCGCCAGGAGCGTGCCGAAGACGGCGGCATCGAGGCGCAACGTGCGGCGGCGCCAGCTCGCCTTCATGCGCTCGATGGTGGGTATCGCCTCGTCGCGGATCGTGTAGGCCTGCTTCTCCATGGCGCCGACGATGCGGTACGCACGCTCGACCTCCACCTCGGCGATGCGGTTCTCGATCTCCTGCATGTCCGCGTCGCGCTTGGCCACGAAGCGGTTGCGCCGCGCTTCGTCGTCGATGGGCACGGCCACGTCCTTGTTGAAGATGGTGTAGAAGCGCCCGGCGGTCAGCCCCTTCTGGGACAGCGCCCGCTGCCAGGCGCCGACGATCTCCTCGGTATTGTCCTCGCGCGCGGCGGTGTCGATCTGGTTCAGGATGAACAGGAACTTGTTGCTGTCCTGACGCGCGATGGTGTGCTCCACCAGGTGCTTCAACGTGTCCTGCATCGAGCCCGGCTCGGGGTGGCGCGCGTCGAAGAACACGAGCACGATGTCCGACAGATCCATGATGTGGTCGGTCAGCTTCAGCGTGGCCGTGCGCTGCGCATCGGCGTCGAAGCCTGGCGAGTCGATCAGGATCTTGCCGCGCACTACCTCGGAATCGGTGACCTTGAGCTGCAGGTAGGCGTCGATGCGCCGGCCCTCGCCTTCGGTGACCTTCTCGATCTCGTCGCTGATGCGGTAGAACGGGAAGCGCATGTCGGCATCGAGCGCAAGCCCCGGCAGCGTGCGTCCGGCCTTGGCCCCGTCCTCGCCGTAGCAGAGCACGGTGAACTTGTCGTCGACCGCCTGGTTGCCGGTCTTCTGCAGGTTGCGGCCGAGGTAGCTGTTGATGAAGGAGCTCTTGCCCGCGCTGAAGACGCCGAGAATCGACACGAGCGGCCACCAGCTGATCTGCATGGCGTAGCTCTCGTCGGTATCGAGCAGCCCGGTGCGGTAGCCGACGTCGTCGAGTTTCCGGAAACCGCCGATGGCATCGATCAGCACCGGGTTCTCCCGCTGCAGGTGCGACTTCAGGCTGTCGAAGCGTTTGACAATAGATTTGTCGGGTCGGACCATCGCGCGGACGGACTCCTGTGAAGGCTGTGCGAAGCTGAAGGGGGGGTTGCCGGCGGCGGGACGTGACCGCACCGGACGGCGTTCGGACCCGTTCCGGGCCACGTCCGGCGCGTTACCGAACCCGCCGCTGCCGGCATGCCGGGCGGTGGCACCGCCCGGGCCGGCACGAACGGTTCGGACCGGCATCCAGCGCGCCAGTCTAGCAGTCGCAAAAGGCGCGCCGCGTCGGCACTCGACGTCCGCACGCGCAATGTCCGCGACACACATTCACCAGCCGGCAGGACCGGCAATCGGGAGCATCGTATGGAGTGGGACACGGGCAGGATCATCGCGGTATTCATCATCCTGCTGCTCATCGCGGCCATCTTCTGGTTCATGACCCGGGCCGGACGCAAGCGCGCCGCCGCGCGCTACGACGAAGCGCAGGGGCGACCCCGCGCCGCGCAGGATCCCGCGCACCCGGGCGCTCGGGCGCACGCAAGCGACGCCGAGCGCGGCGACGATTCCTCGAACACCTCGGCCAGCGCCGCACCGCCCGTGGACACCTACGGCAGCGGCGCGGCGGGCGGCACGCTCGGGGTATCGGCGCTCGCCGCCACCGGGGTGGGCGCGGCGGCGCTGGGGGCCGCCGTGTCGGCCGGGCGCGATGGCGAGCGCTCCGAGACGGGCACCGTGATGGAGCGTGCGGCCGACGCGAACGCCGACCCGGACGCCGACCCGGACGCCGGCGTACCCCGCGGGACGACGGCCGACGCGCACGCCGACGCCGCGGCCACCGCCCCGCCGCGTGGCGGTGATCGCCCCCGTTTCGATTCGTCGAACGACGGGCATCCCTTGCCGGAACGCGAGGCGGACGCCTCGGCGGGCACGACCGGCTCGAGCCAGGTGGACGCCGTGCGTGGCCCGGCACCGGTGGCGTTCTCGGCGCCCGACGTCGAGCTGAAGGCGACCGACGGCGCGATACGCTCGCAGGGAAGCGGCGAGGCCGTCGCGGACGTCGCGCCCGGCGCGCCCGGCGCCCCGGAGCGCGGCCTCGCTCCGGCCGATGCACCGGTGTCGGACGCGTCGACGGACGACGGCACCGACGCTCCGCAACGAGGCCCTGACGCCCGCACGCGCATCCAGGCTCGGCGTCTCCGCCGCTCCGGGCGCGCCGGATGTCGGCACCGCCTCGACCCGCGATGCGTCGAGCCCGGTGGCCTTCTCGGCCCCGAACGTGCCGCTGACCTCGGTGGAGAGCAGCGTCGCGTCCGAAGGCAGCGGACGGGCTGTCCCGGACATCGCGCCGGGGCGCCCGAGCGACGCGACGCCGGACGAGCCCCTGCCGACCGGCACCGGCTCGAACGGCTCGACGGCCACGGGCTCGACGGGCACGGACGACACCGCGGACGACAACTGGGCCTCGAACACGTCGACGAACGTCGAGGTCGACGCGAGCGCCGCTCCCGCGGCCGCGCACGGACCGGGGGTGCCGGCCGTGGAGACCCGCGCGGACGTTGGAACGGCCACCGGCGCGGCGCCGGGCGCGACGAGTTCCACGGGTTCCTGGGCCTCGCGCGAGACGCAGGCGCCGGCCGGCGGCGATCCGTCCGGCGGCTCGCCCGAGCGGCGTCCCGGTGATCGCGATGACGAGGAGCTCGACGTCGCCCGGGACGCCGCGCGCACGAATCCGCCCGAGCCCGCCACCGCCGGCGGTCTGAACGGGCTTCGCCCGGCGCCGAGCACGGGCGCCAACACCGGTCGCACGCTCGACGGCCTGCCCGGCGCGGCGCCGGCGCTCGAGGGCGACTTCGGCGTCCGTACCGGCGATGCCGCACACGACGTGCGCGAGATGCTCAAGGTGCTGAACCTGCGCGAGTCCGATGCCTCGCGCCTCGGCGTGTCGGTCGAGGAATACCGGGCGACTGCGCGAAGGCGACGCCGATGCGCTGCCGCGCGAGCGGCTCGACGCCCTGCTCGACCGTCTCGCCGGGATGATGGTTTGAGCGCACCGCGGCCCGCCGATCGCGTGCCGGATCGATTCCGATCATGACGGCGCTCGTCGATGGACGGAACATCCATTCCATCCGCCGCGACATCGGCGGCATCCTGGTCTTCATCGGGGTCATCTGGATCGTCTTCGCGCTCGACGTCTTCCTGCCGCTGGAGCGCTTCGGTCTGGTGCCGCGCCACCTCGGCGGGCTGACGGGCATCGTCGCCATGCCGTTCCTGCACGGCAGCCTCGCGCACCTGATGTCGAACACCGTGCCGCTGCTGCTCACCCTGCTGCTGCTCGCCGGCTCGCGCGCCAATTCGGTGCAGATCGTCGTGGCGGTGACCCTGCTCGGTGGGGGGGCGCTGTGGTTGTTCGGGCGCACCGCGCTGCACATCGGCGCGAGCGGGCTGGTGTTCGGGCTCGTCGCGTTCCACATCTGCGCGGGCTTCTTCGAGCGGCGCGCGCAGTCGATCGTGATCGCGCTCGTCGTGGGCGCGCTGTACGCGACCACGCTGCTGCAGGGCGTGCTGCCGACGCAGCGCGGAGTATCCTGGGACGGGCACCTGTTCGGCGCGCTGGCGGGTGCCCTCGTCGCCTTCGTCGTGGCGGGTCAGCTCAAGGACGAGGCCACCGAGCGCACGGACATCGCATGAACGGACCGGGCATGAACGCACCCGAACGCTTCGACAAGCCGTTCACGCGCCAGGAGGCGCTGCCCGAGGACGCCATCGAGCGCGCCGTCGCGCTGATGCGCAGCGGCCGCCTGCACCGCTACGACCCGCCCGACGGGGGCGGACCCTCGGAGTGCTCGATGCTCGAGCGCGAGTTCGCCGACTACCAGGGCCAGCGCTACTGCCTCGCCTGCGCGTCCGGCGGCGCGGCACTGCGCATGGGGTTGCGCGCGCTCGGCATCCGGCCCGGGGACGCGGTGGCGACGAACGCCTTCACGCTGTCGCCGGTACCGGGCGCGATCGCGACGGTGGGCGCCGTGGCGGTGCTGGTGGAGACGACCCCCGATCTCGTCATGGATCTCGATCACCTCGAGCGCGTGCTGGACGGTGGCGACGTGCGCGCGCTGATGCTGTCGCACATGCGCGGTCACATCGCGGACATGGATCGCCTGATGCGCCTCTGCGACGCGCGCGGCGTGCCGGTGATCGAGGATTGCGCTCACACCATGGGCGCCTCGTTCGGCGGCGCGAAGAGCGGCACGCACGGCGCGCTCGCCTGCTTCAGCACGCAGACCTACAAGCACATCAATTCCGGCGAAGGCGGGTTGCTGACGGGCGACGACGAGGAGCTCATGGCGCGCGCGATCCTGATGTCGGGCTCGTACATGCTGTACGAGCGTCACGGCGCCGCGCCCGCGAAGCAGGTGTTCGAGCGCCACCGCCTGGACGTGCCGAACGCGAGCGCGCGCATGGACGAGCTGCGCGCGGCCGTCCTGCGCCCGCAACTTCGGCGCCTGGACGAGAACGCGCGACGCTGGAACGAGCGCCACGAGGCCATGGCCGCGGTGCTGCGCGAGCACCCGGACGTTCGGCTGCCCGCCTCCCACCCGGACGCGTACGAGGTGAGGAGCTCGCTGCAGTTCTTCGTGCCCGACCTCGACGACGCGGCGAACGAGGCCTTCGTCGCGGGCTGCGCGGCGCGCGGCGTGACCATCAAGTGGTTCGGCGCCGCGGACCCCGTCGGCTACACGAGTCGGCACGAGAGCTGGCACTACGTGCCGGCGGCGGAGCTCCCGCGCACCGCCGAAGTGCTGAAGCGGCTCTACGACGTGCGACTGCCGCTCACCTTCGGGGTGGAGGATTGCCGGGCCGCGGCGACGATCGTCGTGCGCGAGCTCGAGGCGGTGATGCCGGCCCTCGCCTGACGGCCCGACGGCGACTCGTCCCGCGATCTCGGTTCACCGGACTCGTCCCGCGACCCCGCTTCAGCAATCCGCCGAGACGGAGATCGGCGTCGACAGCGGCACCGGGCCGCCCGCCCCGACGACGTCGCAGCGCTGCGGACCCAGGGTCGGCAGCGACAGATCAAGCGGCGGAGCCGCGCCGCACAGCCCACCGCCGTTTCCGTCGAGCGTGTCCGCCGTCAGGTCGTCGTTCGGCGCGAACGAGGCGTCCACATCGGTGAGCGCAGCGGCGTCCGCCAGCGTCTCGGTACCGCCATCCGCCGGCACGCCCGCCGCCACGAAGACGTCGGGGTCGGCCCAGGCCTCGGACTGCATGCGCACGGTCGCGACGGACGTCAGCGGGAATCGGTTGTCGTCGTAGTAGGCCCTGTTCTTTGGATCCACCTGTCGCATGGCGGCCGCGAGGATGCCGCCGATGAACGGCACCCGCAGCTCGACGCCGTGCACCACCTCGATCTTCAGGAGATTGGCATCTCTCAGGCTGACGCCGGCCTTGACCTCGGTCTGGTCGCGATGCTGCAGGTGGCTGTTCGGAATGACGCGTCGCCCGTCCTCCACGCTCGTTTCGCCCCACTTCTCGAAGGCTTCGCGCGTGGGGTTCAAGACCCGGATCTTCGTGAACTCGTCGGCCACCGATGCCTTCGACCTCGCGATCGCCGCGGCCGCGGTCTCCATCTCTCCGGTCCCGCCCTGCAGCGGCGCCAGACGCACGCCGAGCTCGTCGCGCATCGCCGGAACCTGCGCGTGGTGCACCGCACCCGCGCGCGCGGCCTCGAAGGTCGCGTAGTTCAGCGTCGTCTTGCCGTGATACAGCAGCCCCGTCTGCAGGGTGCCGCCGCCCACCATCAGCACCACCGGTGCCGCGACGATGAACTCGGCGAGCGTCGCGCCCCTCTGACGACGTGCCATCCGAGCCGTCCGGGCCGTCCGGGCTGGCCGGGCCGTCCGGGCTGGCCGCGCGGGTGGGGCCGTCCGGGCGGATCGGGCGTTCGTCCGTGCGCCGAACGGTCGCAGTCCATGCAGTCTCATCGTGTCTCCCTACGGTGCGTCTTCGATGCGGTCGTGCATCAGCTCGCCGAGCGCGGCTAGCCGCCGTTCGATCATGGCCCGGGCCGGATCGCCCGGACGCATGGCGGCCCACGCGCGGTTCATGGCGCGCTGCGCGTTCAGCAGATACGCGGTCGACAGGTTGAACCAGGGCTTCGGCTGATGGGCGTCGCGCTCGAGCGACTGCTCGTACGCGTGCGTGGCCCGATCGAACGCGCCCTGCTGGGCCCACGTGTTGCCGAGCCTGAACCAGGCGTAGGCATCGCTCGGCACGCGCTCGGTCAGCGCGCCGTAGTGCCTGGCCGCATCGATCCAGCGGGCCTCGCGGTAGGCGCGGTCGGCGCGCTCGGACAACGCGAAGGCGTCCTCGTCCCAGCGCTCCGGCTGCGCCGCCGACGCGCCGGACGGCACTCGCAGACCGAGCGAGGCGCCGCCGTGCCAGACCTCGTCGGCCGGCGGCGTGGACTCCGTCGTGGCGCAACCCGCCGCCAGCGCCGTTACCAGCACGCTCGTCAGCGCCGCGCGAGCGAGCGGGGACCGTCGCAACGGGCGCAGGCCTGGCGCGCTCATGCCCACGTCCCCTCGTCGGGCAGCAACCGCTGTCCGGCACGAAGCGACAGCCGCTCGGCCGTGCCGGCCGCGCATTCCACGACGCGCCGGGCGCGGCGGTGGAACGCCGTCTGTCCGGGGGCCAGGGTGCGCGCCTCGAGGACGACGCCCTCGGCATCGAGAAACAGCACGTCGATGGACCGCGCCATGCGAAACGTCTGGACGGAGCGGCACGGCGCGATCACCAGCGCATCGTTCGGCCCGAGCTCGGGCAGCGCGTGCAGACCCCTCAGGCGGGACAGGAACGTGCGCGCGACGCGTGCCCGCAGCAGCGGCGCGCCGAGGCGGCTGAGCACGATGGTCGGCAGCCCGGGCGAGCGACGCCTGCGCGGATCGTCCGTGGCGGGAAGCGCGTCCCGTACCGTGCCGGATGCGTGCATCACGAGGCCTCCGTCGAAGGCGCGCAGATCGGCGTCGTGCGCGCGGCCTTCTTCTCGATGCATTCCGGGGCGTCGTCGGGTTCGTCCGTCTCGGTGGTGACGTCGGGTTCCGCCGGCACGGCCGGATCGTCCGGCTCGGGCTCGAACGGGTTCACGGGCTCCCCGGTCCGGTCGGCCGGATCGGTGTCGTCGATCGGGGCCTCGGGCGGTCCGTCGATCGGCTCGACCTCGTCCACGGGGTCGGTGTCGGTGGCGGGATCGACGGGCTCGACCGGCGTATCGTCGACGGTGCCCTCGGGCGCGTCGTCCTCCTCGATCTCGTCGCCCTCGACCTCGTCTTCCGGATCGACGATCTCCGCCGACATGACCTCGAACGAGGCCTGGGCGGTGAACGGCCCCGTGAACGCGAAGAGCTCGCCGCGGAACGGACAGGAGAGGTTCATGCGCACGATCATGGCGTGCGAGCCCGTCTCGTCGTCGAGCCGCACGCGCGCGATGGCGTCGTCACGGCCGCTGACCAGCTCCGAATCGGCATCCACGATGCCGTTGCCGTTCCGGTCCTCGTACAGCGACAGCGCCGAGAAGCCCGGGAACGTCTGGCCGCTCCAGTCCAGGTACAAGCTGACCTCGGCGTCCCCGATGGGCGAGCCGTTGCCGGCGCGCAGGCTCATGACGATCGGCAGGTCCACGAAGCGGTTCGCATCGAAGGTGCAGCCCGCCTCGGCATCGAACGTGTCGCCGATGTCGACGCTGCGCGTCTGCGGCGACAGGAACAGCTCGGCGTCGGGCGGCAGCTGGTCGCCGCCGTCGCAGCCCGCGACCAGTGCGGTACACGCGAGCGTCGCGGCCCCGCCTGCCAGGCGACGAACGGTACGGCAACCCGTTCTCGAATACATCCTTGCGTTCACGCTCATCGGATCGGTGTCCCCGGTCTCTAGTTGTGTCGTCGCGCCATGATCGGTGCGCGCCGGCGCCACGATCCGGGCGTGCATCTCAGAAGTTTCCCGGCCATTGATAAGCCCATACCAACGGCGGCCACTGGAAGAAGCTCACGCCGGACTGGATGCCCTTGCTCAGGATCAGGAACGCGAGCACCAGGAACGTGCACGGGAAGATGAACATGACGAGCGGGCCGAGCAGCTTCACCGGCGCCTCCATGGCCTTCTTCTCGGCGAGCTGGAAGCGCTGGGTGCGCAGCTGCTCGGACTGCGCCCGCAGCAGCGGCCCGAGGCTCGAGCCCGTGCGTTCGGCCTGCACCAGGCTCGACACGAGGTTCTGGACCGCCTGGCTGCCCGTGCGCTCGGCCATGTCCCGCAGCGCCTCGGCGCGCGTGCGTCCCGCGCGCACGTCGCGCAGCACGCGCGAGAACTCCCGCCGAAGCGGCGAATCGCCGCTCTTCTGCACCGCCTGCGTGAGCCCGCCCGTGAGGTTGCTGCCCGCCTCCACGGACAGCGTCACGATGTCGAGGTAGAACGGCAGCGCCTTCACGATGTCGCCGCGACGCGCGTCCCCCGCCTCTCGAAGCCACAGCTCCGGATAGAAGAACCCCGCGAGCGCACCGACGAGCGAGAACGCGCCTGCGGAATGCCCGAGCGAGGACAGCGCGAAGTACAGCGCGAGCGCGAAGGCCGCGGCGGCGACGAACTTCGCGGCGATGAACTGTCGCGGCGACAGCGCGTACTCGACGCCCGCACGCCGCAGCCGCGCGAGCGTGGCGGCGGCCTGCACGTCGGAGACGTACGCGCCGAAGTGGTGCACGAAGGCCTGGATGAGCGGCCAGGCGAGCCGGAAGCCGAGCGGCGGCCGGTCGAGGAACTGGCGGTCCTCGTCGGGCACGACGTGGAAGACCGTCCACGCCTGCCAGGCGATCAGGAACACGAACCCGCCGAACGCGAGGCTGATCAGCAGCGCCGTCATATCTCGATCCTCACGATCTTCCTGATCATGAACCCGCCGACGAACTGCAGCGCGAACATGGTGCCGAGGAAGCACCAGCCGAGGAGCCCCGTGTAGATGGGCCGCGTGGCCTCGGGCTCCATGAACACGAGCGCGCCGAGGATCAGGAACGGCAACGCCGTGACGACGCGTCCCTGCATGATGCCCTGCGCGGTCAGCGCACGGATCTTGCCCTCCATCTCGAGCTTCCTGCGAATGGTGTCGGAGAGCCTGCCGAGGATCTCGGCGAGGTTGCCGCCGACCTCCTGCGCGATCAGGGCGGCGGAGATCACCAGATCCATCTCCTCGGTCTGCACGCGCTCTCCGAGGTTGTCGAGCGCGTCCTCGAGCCGTGCCCCGAGGCGCTGCTCGCGCAGCAGCAGCGAGAACTCCTGGCCTAGCGGACCGGTCTGCTCCTCCACCATCGATTGCATGGCGGTGGTGAACGTGGCACCCGCGCGCATGGCCCCGGAGATCTGCGCCAGCGCATCGGGCAGCGCCTCGTTGATGCGCCTGGCCCGCTTGGCGGCGAGCCGCGCGAACATCCAGCGCGGCAGCATCAGCAGCGCGATCACCGCCACGACGATGATCACCGGCGGCTGCCCGAGCACCCAAAGCGCGACGGGCACGCCCACGAGCAGCAGCACGTAGCCCGCGAAGATCCGCTTCGCGTCGGCGAACAGGAACAGCCGGTTCAGGTTCGACTCGGCCGTCGTCGCGAAGCCGTCGGCATAGCCCGCCCAGGCGCTGCTGCCGCTGCTCAGCAGCGCGTAGCCCACGAGACTGATGCTGCCGAACGACAGCAGCAGGATCACCCAGACACTCATGATCGCCCCCTCCTCGTCGCGGTGCGCATCAGAAGCCCGCCGCCACGTCGAAGGCCGCGAGATCCACCTCGATGCCGAACGCGCGCAGCTCCTCGTAGAACGTCGGCACCGAGCCCGTGGCGACGAAGCGCCCGCGCACGCGTCGGCGCTCGTCGAGCCCCTCCTGGCGGTACGCGAAGATGTCCTGCAGCTGCACCGTGCCGCTCTCGACGCCCACGACCTCGGTGATCTTCGTGATCTTCCGCGTGCCGCACGGGAAGCGGGTCTGCTGGATGATCAGGTCCACGGCGGAGGCCACCTGCTCGCGAATGGCGGTGATGGGCAGGTCCATGCCGGCCATGAGCACGAGCACCTCGAGTCGCGACAGCGTGTCGCGCGGGTTGTTCGCGTGGATGGTCGTGAGCGAGCCGTCGTGGCCGGTGTTCATGGCCTGCAGCATGTCGATGGCCTCGCCGCCGCGGCACTCGCCGACCACGATGCGGTCCGGTCGCATGCGCAGGGCGTTCTTCACCAGATCGCGGATCGGCACCGCGCCCTTGCCCTCGATGTTCGCGGGGCGCGACTCGAGCGAGACCAGGTTCGGCTGCACGAGCTTGAGCTCGGCCGCGTCCTCGATGGTCACGATGCGGTCGGTGTCGGGAATGAAGTTCGACAGCACGTTCAAGAGGGTCGTCTTTCCCGAACCCGTGCCGCCGGAGACGATCACGTTCTTCCGCATCTCGACGCAGACGCGCAGGAACTCGACCATGCGTGCGTCCACGGCGTCGACCGCCACCAGGTCCACGAACGACAGCCGCTTCTTCGGGAACTTCCTGATGGTCAGGCTCGGACCCTTGAGCGCGAGCGGGGGTATCACCGCGTTCACGCGCGAACCGTCCTTGAGCCGTGCATCCACGATGGGACTGGCCTCGTCGATGCGGCGACCGAGCGGCGTGATGATGCGCTCGATGACCGCGTATACCGTACGGTCGCTCGAGAAGCGGTGCGGAGAGCGCTCGAGCCGTCCCGCCCGCTCGACGAAGATCTCCCGGTGGTTGTTCACCATGATCTCGGTGATGGACTCGTCGGCCAGGAACTGCTCCAGCGGTCCAAGTCCGACGGACTCGTTGAGCACGTTCTCGCGCAGCGCGTCGCGATCGACGATGTCGGGGATCTCGCTCTCGACCGAGCGCACGATCGCGGCGATCAGCCCGAGCGATTCCTCGCGCAACTGCTCGTCGGACATGCGGTTGACGTCCTTCCTGCGCAGGTCCATCTGGTAGAGGAGCTGCTCGTGCACGACGCCGCTCCAGTAGGCGAGCGTCTCGTCGGCGCGCAACTGCTCGGGCGTGCGCTCGACGATGTCCCCGGGGGCGCGCTCGCCGGAAGCCCCTTCCAGCGCGCCGCCATCGGCAGACGCAGGCGCCGTCGCCGCGACCGGTGGCACGGTAGGGGCGTCGCCGTGCGCAACGGCCGATCCTCCATCGTGCGTCGCGACACCGTCCGGCGAAACCTCGTCGGATCGCTCGGCGACGACCGACAGCTCGGGCGGGGACGCGGGGGGCCGCCGCGGCTCGGGCTGGACGGGGTCGGGAGCACTCCCGAACCCGAACGCACGCATCAGCGGGCCGCGCGTGCGCCCGGCCGCACCGCGTCCGGCGGCGCGATCCGGGCGGCGTTCGTCGTCGCGCACCACGTCGATGGCCTGTTCGACGGCGCGGGGCGAGCCGTCGATGACGAGGTTCACGTCACCGATGACCACCTCGTCCAGGTCCGACAGCGGACCGTACTCGACGATGCGCTCGCGGTTGACCCAGCAGCCACCGCCGCTGCCCAGATCCTTCAGGTGCACGCCGTCGCCCTTCAGGCGAAGCTCGGCGTGGCGCTTCGACATGCCGCGCGTGTCGATCGCCAGGTCGCAGGAGCGGGCGCTGCCGACGGTGCAGAGCTCGCCCGAGACCTTGTGCAGCTTCCTGCGCGCGCTGCCGTGCTGGTAGTGGAAGGCGAACATCGGCTCAGTCCATGATCGCGAGCGAGGAGCGCGCACCGGACAGCCGGCGCGTGGAGCCCTCGAGGATGCGTCGGTCGCGCGCGGCGAGGGTCGGGCCCTCGGGCTCGATGACCTCCGGCGTGACGAAGATCACGAGCTCGGTCACGGCCGAGCGCTTGTTCGTGGAGCGGAAGAACGCGCCGATGACGGGCAGCCGTCCGATGCCGGGCACCCGATCGACGTCGGTGCTCTGCTCGCTGCTGAGCAGCCCGGAGATGACGATGGTCTCGCCCGAGCGCACGTTGACCTGTGTCTGAGCGCGCCGCGTGAGCAGCCCAGGTGCGCCGAGCACGCTCACGGCCGGGTCGAGCTGGCTGATCTCCGTCTCGACGATGGTCTGCACGTTGCCCGCGCCGTCGATGCGCGGCGACACGTCGAGCTTGATGCCGTACTCCTTGAACTGCACGACGGTCTGTCCGTTCGTGCCGACAGACGGGTACGGCACCTCGCCGCCCGCGAGAAAGCTTGCGCTGCCGCCGTTGCGCGCGGTCAGCACGGGCTCCGCGAGCGTGGACGCGTCGCCGTTCGAGGCCAGGAAGTTGATGCGCGATGTGATGTTCGACGCGATGCCGAAGTAGGTCGAGAACGGCGCGACGTTGTTCGGCAAGCCGGAGAAGCCCTGCGCCTCCGGACGGAACAGGTTGTTGCCGACCACGTCGCCGACCGTCGAGAGTCCGGGTCCGGCCGCGCTGTCCGACCAGTCGATGCCGAGCCGCCCGAGCGCGCTCTTCCTGAATTCCACGAGGCGCACGCGCATGCGCACCATGCGCTCCATGCGCACGCGCGTCTCCGGATCGCTCTCGCTGACGCGGATGTTGTAGTCCGACTGCGTGCCGTCGTCGTGCCACAGCCGCAGGGAGGAGCTGCCGGGGGCCTGTGCCATCACCAGCAGCTCGCCGGTCCTGAGCACCTCGGCGTCGATGATGTCGCCGTTGCCGACCGCGACGCGCGACACGGCGACCTCGCCCAGCACGTCCACCTGGCCCGCGAACATGTCCAGGTTCTCGCGACGCACGCTCTGCAAGGGCTTGAGGGCAACCTGGGTCGGCGCGGCGTTCTCGCTCGATGCGGCGCGGGTCGGCGTGCCGGTGTCGCCGAACTCCGTGATCTCCCACCGCGTGGCGGGAGCGGCGGCGGGGCTCGGCAGCAGCAGGCCGGACGGCACGTACAGCATGCGTCCGGTCTCCGGCGCGGCGCCCGTGGCGAGACCGTTGTAGCGTGCCACCGCGTCGGCGTTCGCGACGGTGCCCGTGGTGCGCAGCGCGATGCTCGACAGCGTGTCTCCGGGTCGGGTCATCCACAGCCGGTCACCGTCGCGACCGACGCCGCCGGCGCCGCCGCCGACACCGCTGCCCGGAACCGCCGACCACTCGAGCTCCGCATCACCCCGGATCTCGTCGCCCGAGCGCACCTCGGCCCAGCCTTCGCCGGCGCCGTGAACCGGACCTACGCACGCGGCGAGCGCCGCGACGAGGACGATGTGTTGCGCTCGAGCGTTCATCGACGGCCTCCGATGATGTATTCGATGCCGGGCGGCTTCGGTGCCGCCTTCTTCGGCTTCGGCGGCGGCGGCCCTTCCACGGGCACGGGCAGGTTCAGAAGCTCCGCCACGGTCATCGGGTCGTCCGACAGCGGCGCCTCGTCCTCGGGGTTCCTGAGCATGGCGGTGAGCTTGCCGACCTGCTGGGCGAGCGTGATGCGCTTGGCCATCGTCGGGCTGACCTGCACCGTGATCGTGGAGAAGCTGCGCTGACCGCCGCCCGAGCTCTTGTTCACGAGGGTCTGCGTGCCCGTGGCGATCACGTCCAGGCGCTCGATGAGCGGGTAGATCATCTGCGCGGGCCCGTTGCCGTAGCTCATCAGCAGATCCACCCGGTCCTTCGGCTGCAGGAAGCCCGAGATGGAGTTGATCTCGTCGACGCGCACGGTCATCGCACGCAGCCCCTCGGGCACCTTGCCGCTGAAGGTCGGGGTGAGCCCGCCTTCCAGGTGCGCCCAGAGCAGCGGCCGGCCTTCGTCGATGTCGAAGTCGAGGCGCTGGCCGAGGGCCACCTTGTGGTTCGCGGCCTTGACCGAGTTGGTGTCCGCGTACTTCGCGGGAATCTGTCGCTCGGCGACGTCCGCGCCGGTCAGCACGTGACCGCGGGGCAGCGAGCGCGTCGGCACGATCACGCCGACCATCTCTTCGGTGCGCTCGAGCTGACCTCGGTAGTAGGCGACCTGCTCCTCGATGTAGTGCTTCGAGTAGAAGACGCCGACGCCCCCGAGAGCGAGGGACAGCCCGAACATGACGATGTTCTTCTTCGGCCGGCGCCCCGCGCCCGACTTTCGTGCATCGCTCATCGGAAACCTCCGTGTCCCGCCATGCCTGTGCTCGAGGGCGATGCCTCAGGGCATGGACAACAGGAACGTGCTGTTGGCCTGGAAGCTTCGAAGCGCCGCCAGGGTGTACTCGAAGACGGACATGTCGTCCGTCACCGGCACGACGAAAAGTACCGTGACGACCAGTCCGGTCACCACGACGTATTCCACCGAAGCGGCGCCCCGTTGAGCGTTGCGGTTCACGTTATTCGCCCTTTTCGATTTCGTTGAGAACGGCCGTCGAGGTGCCGTCGGGCATCTCGGCCACGACGAGCTCGGCGCGCGCGCCGCGCCGCGTCAGCATCAGCACCGCGGTGCCCCGCCCGTCCCGATCGGAGACCGTGTGCCAACCCTCGCGAGCGAGCTCGTCGCGATAGAAGGCGGCCACCTCGCCGGCACGCCCGATGGCCGATACCACGTGCGTGCGCACGCGACCCGCGATGCCGTCGCCAGCCGTGGTCGACAGGAGCTGGCCGCCGGGCGGCACGGGCGGACCCGGCTCGACGGAGCCCGCGCCGGTGATGTCCATGAACGACAGCAGGCCCTCGCTGCCGCCGCCGGCGGACGCCTGGAGCTGCAGCGCGACGTTCGTGCCGTTCTCCAGACGCGACACGATGCGCCAAGGGCCCGCCTCGTTCTCGACGTGACCGGGCCGATCGTCGATCGGGGGCCATGCCGCACGATAGAAGTCCAGCACCTCCTCGACGCCGTCGGGACTGCGGAACGTCGCGACGGTGAGCGCGCGACCGTGCTGCACGAGATCGTCGGCCACGAGCTCGATGCTGGCACCGTGCGGCAAGGCCAGCGAGCCCGGAGACGATGCGGCGGCAGCCCGGGGCGACGCGAGCGCGACGAGCAGCGAAGCGAGCGCGAGCCCCCGGGGCGGGCCTGCGAGCGAACGGTGGCGGTTCATGGTCCTATTCCTGGTATGCGCGAACGCCGTAACTGGTCCGCCCACGCTGCGACTCGCCGGGCAGGGGTGTCATGTCGACGTGGCCGAACGCCTCGTCCAGGCCCTCGAGCTCCTTGAGCAGCGGCATCCCGCCGAGCTTGCTCAGGAAGTTTCCTACGGGCTCAAGGACGCCCGCGGGCACGAGCGACTCGACACGGCCTTCCGCGGTCGTGCGGTCGGCGGCCCAGCCGTCGGTCAGGATGACGGCCGACTCGGTGAAGCAGCCCGCCGCGGTGCCGCATCCGGGGCCGGCCGCGTCGAACCAGGCGTTCTTCTCCACCTTCACGGCGACACCGGTGCGCGTGAGCGTCGTCTCGCCGATGCCCCAGTTGCCGTTCCCCAGGTCGGAAAGCGCCTCGCCGGCCGCGCCTATGGCGCTGCCCACCGCACCGGAGACGGGGCCTGGCGCTTCGATCGGTGTGAACGGCACCGTGGCGATGGAGGCGTCCTTCACTTCGATGCGGGTGTCCGCCGGCAGACCGGCGCGGGCCGTCGTGCCGCCGCCCTCTCCCCACAGCGCGCTGACGCCGCCGTCGCTGACCGTCGAGACGATGGGCGCCTTGCCGTCGCCGAACATGCGCTCCGACAGGTGAGCGGGCGCCTCCGCATCGCCGTGCACCGTCGCCTCCCACGCCGCGTAGCGCGCGCCCTGCACGGCGGTCTGGCGCAGGTCCACCAGGTTGCCGATCATCGGGACCGCGAACATCAGCGGCAGCATGACCAGCATCAGCACGATGGTCTCGGTGAGTGCCGCGCCCCGCGCATGTTCGTGCGGATGGACTCGATTCATGGCGTTCACTCCTCGAACAGGTTGTCGAAGCCGGGGGTGTCCACGGGCACGGGTACGCCGAACGGCGTCATGTCGGGCCCGCCGGCGGCCTCCTCGCGCAGTTGATCGAGCCACATCCTCACCTGGATCCTGGCGACGTCCACGGTCGGCACCCAGTCGTCCTGGACCTCGTTCACGAGACGCACGAGCTCGTCAGCGACCTCGTCGACGAAGTCGTTCTCCAGCCTCGCCAGCTCTTCGCGCGCCGCGACGAGCTGCTCGCTCGTGGGGGCCGGCAGCGGCAGCCCGTCGGGTCCAAGCACGGAAGTGTCGTGGTCGAGGATGTCGGACAGGGCCGACTCGGTCATGCCGTACCGCTCGAAGGCCTCGAGAAAGACCATCTCGAAGTCGTCCGTGATGGCGTCGGTGATGCGCTCGAGCTCGTCCTGCGCTCCCTCGAGATCGTCGATGATCTCCAGACCGTCGTCGCGGTACTCGATCGCCCGGCTCGCGAGACCACCGGTGCGCGCGTCGATGAGCGCCGTCAGGTCGTCCGGGCCGCGGATGCCGGTCGCGTCGGCGACCATGCCGCGCAGCATGCTGTCGAGGGCGTCCGTCAGCGCGTTCGTCAACTGCCGCTCGACGATGCCGGCGACGCCTTCCGCGTCGGCCACCTCGGATCCGAAGCGCGACTGGACCGCGCCCATCAGGTCCGCACTCCCGCCGGCGAACGCCGTCACCCGTTCGCCGGCCGCACCCGCATCGGCGCCCAGCACGTCGCCGAGCGCCGCGTAGGTCCCCAGGCCCCCACCCTCGCCGACGGTGACGGTGGCCCCGAGATCGGTGGAGCGCGAGCCCGGCACGGTGGAACCGGCGGGCGTCACGGTGCCGGTATCGCCGCGCATGGCGAGTGCCGCGAGCCGCTCGGTCTGCGACACCGGCGACAGCCGCACGTCCCAGAACGGGGAGTAGGCGTTCGCGAACTCCAGCTTCTCGATGCCTGCCACCTTGCCGCCCACCTCGGCTTCGGCGTCCGGCGGCTTGAAGTACACCTCCGCGATGCTGATGGAGGACAGCAGGTCCCCGGGTGCCGTCATCGGCGTGGAGAACTCGCCCTGCGTGCCCATGGCGTCGGTGGTGCGCACCCTGTTCGCGGGCATCGCGACCTCGACGCGCAGCTTCAGCGTCGGGAAGTCCTCGGCGATGCGCTCATCGGAAAGGTTCCGGAACGGGTTAAGCCCGTTGTAGCCGGTGAGAGAGGTCTTGCTCGGTCGCCCCGTCACGCCGGGTATCGCGTTCGTGGCGTAGAGCTCCGCCTTTCGGTTCCTGCCGAACCAGGTGTCGCATTCATCAGGCAGGAAGCTGAGGATCCCGCTCCTTTCACGGCAGTGAACCTGCTCGACACTGCTGTCCGAGCCGGCGTTGTTGGCGAACGACTCCGCCCAGCCGAACGGGACCTCGAACTTGGCACTCATGAATCCGAAACCCACCTTGTTGTGCAAGGACATCGTGTCCTTCGCCTTCCACTCCCATTCGCCGTTCGCACCCCGCACGAGGCGGGTGTCGCCTTCGCGGTCCAGCGCGACTCGCCAGGCAGGCGCCACGAACAGATAGCGGTCGAAGAGACGCCAGTTCCGGCCGGCCGTGAAGTCGTCGCGCGATTCCATGATCAGGTCCGCGCGCTGCTGCATCCGCGGCTCGTCGTCGACGTCCACCTGGCTCGTGAAGCTCGACCAGTCCTCGAGGTTACCGAGCACGCCCATCGCCGAATAGGCGGTATCGGCCGTGAAACGCTCGTCGGACGCGGTGGCGACGGCCCGCACGATCTCCGGCGTGGCGGCGAAGGTGGACAGGAACATGCCCTCCTGCACGGCGGCGACGCCCTTGTTGATGGTGTCGACGGTGACCAACATGCCGCGCGAGATCGGCGTGACGACCTGGTCGAGTCCCGTGACGACCGCGTCCACGCCGGCCGCGATGCCGCCGATGATCGGGACGGGACTGAGCACGGTGGAGACGTTGTTGCTCGCGATGACAGCGTGGTTCATCCACGAGTTCAGCGACACGGCCTGGGCCATGGACACCTGGTTGGCGACCATGGCGCGGTTGGTGTACGCCTGGAAGTTGAGGGCCCGCGCCTGCCAGAGCACGCCGCTGTAGGCGGCGGAGTCGGCGGCGTTCACGAGGCGGGCCTTGTCGGTCGCGGTGCGACCGGTGTTGTAGAGCACGAAGCCGCCGAGGATGCCGAAGACGGTGAGAGCGAGCCCGAGGGGCAGGGCTTGTCCGCGTTGTCGTAGTCGCATCCTGGCGTCCGTTCCGGTTGGGGTTCGTGCGTGGGGCCGGCAGGCACGGCGCCGAGATGCGCGGTGCCTGCCGGAACTTGCGAGGCCGTACGGAGTCGGTCTAGTTGCCCGTGTAGGTCTGCAGGTCCGTGGCGCCGGTATCGGTGTTGTCCTCCACGGTCACGGCCGTAGCGGTTTCGCCGGCGAGCCCGTTCGACATCTGCACGAACGAGTCCTTGACCACGCCACCGAACGCACCGACGGCGGCGATGGCCGCGAGCGCGATCATCGCGACGATGATGATGTACTCCGTCATGCCCTGGCCGGTGACGCGGCGACGGGCGATGAGCTTCTGCTGGTTGATCTGCATGGTGGATCCCTTTGGCATGCGTGCGCGCTTCCCGCGCTCGCTCGGTGCGGGCGTGATGCCCTGATGATCGAGCGGGTCGCGTGCGCTTCCCTGCTCTTGGTGGACCGCACGAGAAATGCTCGTGCGACGTACCGACGCTACCCGGCGTGCGGCGATGCTCGCCGGGCGGAATCGTCGGAATCGGTGTCGGTTCGCGCTCGCGCGCGCGGGGCGTGCCGACTTCGAGATGGAGCTCGCGAACTTCATGGCTCGGCGTAGGTCGCGACGGCCGCGGGCTCGCCGACGAGCTCGTCGATGTCGACGCTGCGCAGCGAAGCCGCGGGACGGAAGTGGTTCTCGGCGAAATCGAAGCGGCGGATGCCGTGCAACTCGTCGATGTGGCCGGCGCGGTGACGCACGCGCACGACGATGCCCGCCACCTCATCGAAGTCCTGGATGGACGCGATGCGTCCGAGCGGCTCGCGGCACGTGGCCGTCCGCACGGTGCGGCCTCGCCAGGTACCCGATCGTCGGCGGGTGGCGTGCAGGCCTTCGCACTGGACGGTCGAGAACACCTGCGCGCCGGGCGCCCCTGCGCGTGCGTGGTCCGGAATCACCGGACCGGGCACGGGACGCACCGGCGTCGACGCGCGTCGTACGAGCGGCACCTCGTGCACGATGCGGCGGCCGCGGTCGACGAGCCAGATACGCGCCTCGTCCGCGTTCACGAGGATACGCTGGACCGCCCCTGGACCGAGCTCGGTGATGCGGCGTCCATGCGCGCTGAGCTCGACACGGGCTCGCTCGACCGCAGGCGCAGTGGCGTGGCGACGCGTGCGATGAATCGCCACCATTCCGGTGGTTGCGTACGTCGCCGTCGCGGCGACATCCTCGGATGCACCCGCATCGGCGGTTGGCGATGCACCGAGCGCGATGAGCACGGCGCCGCCGATCATCGAGAGTCCCGGCCTTGCATTTCGCGCCATCGGAGAGTCCCTGCCCCGCCTCGTGTGCCGCGCACCCTGTTCGAGCGGTACGATGCGGTCAACGCGCAATGGCGCGAAGTGCGGGGCGTTGCTCGCGCCGCTTCGATGAGCACTGGTTGCCCGTGGCGTGGATCACGGATAGGCTGTTCGCTCGACATCGCGGAACACGGAGGTTCCGATGCGCACGACCGCCCCTTGCTCGGCATGGATCGCCGCGGCGCTGTTCGCCGCCACCCCCGTCACGGCCGCCGACACGTTGCACGCCCCCTTCGTCCGGCACGCGTTGCCGGTGGGGTCCACGCTGCCGACGCTCACCCCGGAGCCTTGGCGCTTCGGGTTCGAGCACGGGCTCTACGCGGACGGTGCGGACCTGGTGCTCGTTCGCGGCGACGCCACGTCCGTGCGGCTGGTGCCCGACGCGCCGTCGTCCGATGGCACGTGGCGATGGGTCGCCGCCGACTCGTCCGGCCACACGATCGAGGGCGGAAGCGGTCGACATCTGTTGCGCGATGCGCAGGCCGCCACGATCGCCTTCGAACGGGGCCGTCCCGTCGAGGCGAGCCAGCCAGGCCGCGGCGCGACGCGGTGGCACTACCTCGACGACGCCCTCGTCGCCGTGAGCGACGGACGCGGGAACACGCTGAGCATCGTTCGCGACGCGGCCGACGACGTGACGCGCATCGAGCTTCCGGACGGTGGTCGCTGGCTACCCGACGGTGCCGGTACCGACCTCGCTGCGCCTCGGTCTGCGGTCGCGGCCGCGCACTGCCCCGTCGACGAAGTCTGCGACGCCACCGCCTCGCCACCGGAGGAGGCGTTCGCCGCCGGCTCGCACGTGCCGGGTGCGGCGACGCGCGACCTGCGACCGGCGAGCTGCCGAAGCTACTTCGTCGACTACTACGGCACCGTGCGCGGCGAGCGGATCGAGGATGCGCTGGTGACGAGCCCCGAGGTGACCGGACGCGTGCCGACGGTCACCGATTTTCCGGTCGTCGACTTCGTCTCGGCGACCGAGCTGGTATCGGTGCGCAGCCGGGACCTGTCCAGCCCGACCTACACGAACGCATCGCGTCCCGCACTGTTCGATCAGCTGATGCGCGACGGGCGAGACGCGCGGCGCCTCGTGATGGAGCCGCTGCGGGCGGGCGACTCCGTCGAGGCGCAGCCGCGGCCCGGGGAGCTCGGCGTCATCACGCGCATCGACGCGCAGCCGCCCCGGCGGTTCGTGCTGGAGCTCGTGGTGCGCCATGGCGCCGCCACGCCCGATCAGATCGAGCAGATCCGGCGCGCCCGGGAGGAGCTCGCGACGCGTCACGGCATCGAGCTGCGCGTGGTGGAGATTCCCTGATCAATCGCGAAGCATTGCCATGCGCGCGCGGCTCGGGTAGCGTCGCGGTTGAAACACGTCTCGGGGCGGGGTGAAATTCCCCACCGGCGGTAGGTCGTCCTCCCGGTTCGGGAGCGGCGGCGAGCCCGTGACCCGCAACGGCGCTCCCTTGTTCGGGAGCCGCAGAAGCGGTGGATCCGGTCAGAATCCGGAGCCGACGGTCATAGTCCGGATGAGAGAGACGTGCGTCGTGGATCGTCCGCCCGCGCGGTCGGTTCGGCACGCGTGGGGACTCACCGCCCTCGCCTGCCGGCCCGCCCGTGCCAGCCGGACCCGCGTGCGCCCGCGCCCCGAGTTTCCGCCATGCAGGGAACCGGGAGCGTCGCCAGAGGTGCCAGAACCAGACTGCAGGCCAGTGCACGCCGGCCGCGTCGTGGACCGTGCCGGTCCCGAGGCCGACGAGCGCCACATGCGTCGGGCCATCGCGCTCGCCGAGCGCGGGCTCGGTGCCACCAGTCCGAACCCGCCGGTCGGTGCGGTCGTCGTCGCGAACGGTCGCGTCGTCGGCGAAGGCTGGCACCGCGCGGCCGGGAGCGAACACGCGGAGGTCGCCGCGCTCGGCCGTGCCGGCTCCGCCGCGCGCGGTGCGACGGTCTACGTCACGCTCGAGCCCTGCGACCACGTGGGCCGCACCGGACCGTGCAGCCGTGCCCTGATCGATGCGGGCGTGGCGCGCGTCGTGTACGCGGTGCCGGACCCGAACCCGCTCGCCGCGGGTGGAGGGGCCAGGCTGCGCGCGGCCGGAATCAGCACGCGCGTCGGGGTGCTGGAGCGCGAGGCGCGCGTCGTCGCGCGCGGGTTCCTGCAACACGTCGCGAGCGCGCGCCCCTGGGTGGTCGCGAAGTACGCCACGAGTCTCGACGGGCGCATCGCCACCCGTTCGGGCGACAGCCGCTGGATCACGGGGCCGGAGGCGCGCGCCCGCGGACACCGCCTGCGTCACGAGCTCGACGCCATCCTGGTCGGCGTGGGCACGGTGGTCGCCGACGATCCTCTGCTGAACGTGCGCCTTGAGGCATCGGCGCTCGGGGGCGAGCCGCCGCGTCACCCCGTCCCGGTGGTGCTCGATCCGCGCGCGCGGATGCCGCTCGACGCGCGGCTGCTGAAGGGCGACCCGCGGTGCGTCGTCGTGGTCTCCGGGTCCGCCGATCCCGACGCGTGCGATGCGCTGCGCGCGGCCGGAGCGACGCTCTTGCCGCTGCCCCTCGATGCGCGCGGGCGACTGGCCCCGACCGACGTGCTGCACACGCTCGGCGCGATGGGCGTGCGCACGGTCCTCGTCGAGGGCGGTGCGGACACGCACGGCGGCTTCGTCGATGCGGGGCTCGTGGACGAGATCGTGGCGTTCGTCGCGCCGACGGTGATCGGGGGCACCCGAGCCCCGGGCGCCGTGGGAGGCGTCGGTGCGCACGGGCTCGGCGATGCGCTGACGTTGTCCGATCTTCAGGTGGACACGCTCGGCCGGGACGTGATGCTGCGCGGTCTCGTCCGACGGGCCGCGGGCACGGTGCTGGACGGGCCGTCCGCGACGCGGGCGTCCGCGCTCTCGACCGAGGCCGCCTGAGATGTTCACCGGCATCGTCGAGGAGATGGGCAGCGTGCGCACCTGCCGCGCGAGCGGCGACGGCTTCGAGCTCGCGATCGATTGCGCGGAGGTGCTGGGCGGCACGCGACTCGGCGACAGCATCGCCGTCAACGGCGTGTGCCTCACGGTCACGGCGCTCGACGGGGCGGGCTTCGTCACGGGACTCGCACCGGAGACCCGCAGCCGCACCAACCTGGACACGCTCGAGCCCGGCACGCGCGTGAACCTGGAGCGCTCGGTCACGCCGTCCACGCGCATGGGCGGGCATTTCGTGCAGGGTCACGTGGACGCCACCGGCACGATCGAATCGTTCCGCACCGATCACGACGCGCTGTGGGTCACGGTACGCCTCGATCCGGAGCTGATGCGCTACGTCGTCCCCAAGGGCTACGTGGCGCTCGACGGCACCAGCCTGACCGTCGTGAACGCCGGCCCCGACCGCTTCGACGTCACGCTCGTCGCCTACACCCAGGCCCACATCGTGCTGCCCACGCGCGGCGTCGGCGACCGGGTCAACGTCGAGGTCGACGTGCTCGGCAAGTACGTCGAGCGCCTCATCGCACACCGAACCGCGGCGGAGCCGATCCGATGACCCCACGTTCGACATCGAGCAGCACCCTCACCGAGCTCGGCACCGCGATCCGGGCGTTCGCCTCGGGCCGCATGGTCATCATCGTCGACGACGAGGACCGCGAGAACGAAGGGGATCTCGTCATCGCGGGCGAGTTCGCGACGGCGTCCGCCATCAACTTCATGATCCGCGAAGGGCGCGGGCTCGTCTGTCTCGCCATGGCGCCCGCCATGCTGGATCGGCTGGAGCTGCCCATGATGGTGCCCGACGCCCAGAACTCGAGCGGCTACGGTACGGGCTTCACCGTGTCCGTCGAGGCGGCGCGAAACGTCACCACGGGCATCTCGGCATCGGACCGTGCGGAGACGATCCGCGTGCTGTGCGACCCCGCATCCACGCGTGCGGATCTTGCCGTGCCCGGGCATGTCTTCCCGCTGCGCGCGCGCCCCGGCGGCGTGCTGGAGCGACGAGGTCAGACCGAGGCGAGCGTGGACCTCGCGCGGCTCGCGGGCCTGCGCCCGGCGGGCGTGATCTGCGAGATCCTGCGGGCCGACGGCGAGATGATGCGCCTCGCCGAGCTCGTGGACTTCGCGCGCACCCACGATCTGCCCATCGTGTCGGTGGAGCAGCTCGCCGAACACCGGCGCCTGCCGTTGTCCCGTTCGGCCTGAATCCACCTCGCGAGACACTGCAACCATGGCACGCATCATCGAAGGCACGCTCGTCGGCACGGGCATGAGGATCGGCATCGTCGCCACGCGCTGGAACGATTTCGTGGGCACGCGCATGCTCGACGGCGCGCGCGGTGCGCTCGTGCAGCACGGCGTGGCGGACGACGACATCACGATCGCGACGGTACCCGGCTGCTACGAGGTACCGCTCGTCGCCAAGCGGCTCGCCGAGACCGGCCGCTACGATGCGCTGGTGTGCCTGGGCGTGCTGATCCGCGGCGGCACCATCCACTTCGATCTCATCGCCTCGGAGGTGTCCAAGGGCATCGCGCAGGTGTCCTGGCAGACGGGCGTGCCGGCGGGCTTCGGGGTCATCACCACCGAGACCATCGAGCAGGCGATCGAGCGGGCGGGCTCCAAGGCCGGCAACAAGGGGGCCGAGGCGGCGCTCGCGGCGCTCGAGATGGCTTCCTTGCTCGAACGGATCGTCGCGGACGACTGAACGTCCGCCTCCGCGTCGGGGCGTTCGTCACGTCGCGAAGCGGGTGGACACGGACGTCGAGCACGACGCGGCCGCCGAGCGCGAGTTCTGACGGCTCGGCGGGGGGAGTGCCTCTCACCATCGTCGGTACCGAATCCGTGCGCGGCTTCGATCGCGATCGCTTGGGCGCGGGTTCCTGCGCGGCCAGGGCATAGACGGCGTCTGAGGAAGGAGCCGCGCGCTCACTTCACCAGACGCGGCCCCGGGCGCTTCGGCTCGCGGCCCAGGGTGTAGAACTCGTCGTTCGGCAGCATGTCGGTGAGGCTCGCCATGCGGTTCGACAGTGCGAAGAAGGCGGTGATCGCCCCGATGTCCCAGATGGCCTCGTCGTCGAAGCCGTGTTCGCGCAGATCCTCGAAGTCCTCCTCGTCCACGTCGCTCGCCTGCTCGGCGATCAGGCAGGCGAAATCCAGCATGGCGCGCTGGCGGTCGGTGATGTCGGCACGGGTGTAGTCGGTCGCCAGTTGATCGGCCAGGCGCGGGTTCTTCTCGCGGATGCGGGCCACCGCGCCGTGGGCGATCACGCAGTACAGGCACTTGTTCAGCGCCGACGTCACCACGACGATCATCTCGCGCTCGCCCTTGCTCAGGCCGGAGTCCTTCTCCATCAGCGCGTCGTGGTACGCGAAGAACGCGCGGAACTCGTCCGGGCGGTGGGCGAGCACGCGGAACACGTTCGGCACGAAGCCGCTCTTGTCGGCGACGGCGTCGATCCGCGCGCGCACGTCGTCCGGCAGCGCATCGAGCGGCGGGACCGGGAAGCGCGAGCGTGGGGTCTTCATGGGGGCGTGTCGTTGCCGGCGGGGAATCGTGATGATACGCAAGCCGCGACGCCGGCCGCTCAGGGCTCCCGGCCGCGTACCAGCTCGGCGATGCGCCGCATGTCGTGCACGACCTTGCGCGGCGTCAGATGCAGCGTACGCGCGACCGCGGCGACGGACTCGCCACCGGCGACGAGCCGCAGCATGCGCTGCTCGCGCGCGCTCAGCGAGGCCCGCAGCGCCGCCGGCACATCCGGCGTGCGGATCTCGACCGTCGGGGCGGGTCGGCACGTGCCGCCGGCGATCAGGAGCTCGAGCGACCGCACCAGCGCCGCCGGCACGGACGCCTTGACCAGCACACCGGCAGCCCCCGCCGCCATCAGCGTCTCCACGAGCGCATCGTCCGGCTGGTCGATCACGCAGGCCACGCGGGCGTCAGGGCGACCGTCCCGACACGACGCCAGCGCGGCCGCGCAGGATGCGCCGTCGAGCCCGCCGAGATCCAGGACGACGAGGGCGCCGGGTACCGGGTCGAGGCGCAGGTTCCGCACGAGGGCCTCGAAGGTCTTCCTGAACCACGGACGCGTGGAGACGATCTCGATGCCCGGGGCGAGGTGCTGCGGGTCTGCTGGG
Organism: uncultured Gammaproteobacteria bacterium; assembly: GCA_963833195.1. GTDB lineage: Bacteria > Pseudomonadota > Gammaproteobacteria > Granulosicoccales > Granulosicoccaceae > Granulosicoccus. Next base: position 1,212,144 of record CAWHXF010000027.1, read on the forward strand.
TGCATGGTCGGTCCGCTCCCGGTCGTTATATGCCCCGAAAGGGGCGGTTCGACCGTCGTTTAAGGGGTGTTTTCGGCTGCACTGGTTGAACTATCACTGTAAAATCAATCACCTGCCGGGGTCCGACCCCACCGCCGCGCACGGTGCTTGCGTTGCGCGGCTTCCTGTAAATACAATCAGCCAGTTTCCCTCACACATCGGCAGGACTCGCCGCCATGCTAGAAATGACCAAGCGTCAGCAGGAGATCCTGCGGATGATCAAGTCGCACATCGACCGTACGGGCTTTCCCCCGACGCGCACCGACATCTGCGAGCATTTCGGTTTTCGCTCGCCCACCGCCGCCGACGACCACCTGCGCGCCCTGGAGCGCAAGGGTGCCATCGAGCTGATACCGGGCACCTCGCGCGGCATCCGCATCCTGACCGAGTTCGACGACGACGGGCTCGCGCTGGTCGGCAAGGTCGCCGCCGGCGCGCCCATCACCTCCGAGGAGAACGTGGAGGAGTACCTCCCCGTCGACCCCGATCTGTTCTACCCGCACGCCGACTACCTGCTGCGCGTGAGCGGCATGAGCATGCGCGACATCGGCATCATCGACGGGGACCTGCTCGCCGTGCACGCCACCGAGCACGTGCAGAACAACCAGATCGTCGTGGCGCGCGTCAACGACGAGGTCACGGTCAAGCGCTTCAGGCGTCGTGGCAACATCGTGACGCTGCTGCCCGAGAACCCGGACTTCGAGCCGATCCGGGTGGATCTGCGCGAGGAGGAGTTCGCGATCGAGGGCGTGTACGTCGGGGTGCTGCGCCGAGATACCTGACCGGGTTCCGCTTCGTCGGTGCGCTCGGGGGGTAGCCTGCCCCCCTGAGCGTGTTCCTGGGCCGCATCGCCGACGACCTTGCCGGGGCCATCGAGGTGGCGGGCTCGCTCGCACGCTCCGGCGTGGACGTGAACCTGCGGCTCCGGTGGCCGGCGAGCGCTCCGAGCTTGCCCTGGGAGAGCTTGCGCTGGGAGAGTTCGCGCTCGAGAACGTGGCTCGCGGCGTCGGTCAGCTCGTCGTGACGGGTGCCGAGTGCGTGGGCGCCGTCGTCCGGGCGCTCGGCATACGGCGCCTGAGCGTCGGTGCGGAGATCGCGCCGGACGTGCCGTGGTGCCCGTACGCAGGTCGAAGGGCCGGGCGGTGTGAAGGAGCTCGCCGTCGTCATGGATTCGGGCGGCTCCGGCGGTCCCGCCTTCCTCGCCGAGGTGTTCGCCCGCCTCGCCGAGCCCTTGCGCGGCTTCACCCCCGTCCCCTGAAGGGTCAACCGTTCCGGAGCATCGATTCCGCGCATCCCGACCGGGCGTGCACGTCATGCGTTGGCCCGGTCGGCGAAGCCTCGTGCGCGCTCGGCTTCGGTCGGTTCGCGCACCAGCACGATGGAGATCTCGAAGTGGAGCACCTGACCGGCGAGGGGGTGGTTAGCGTCCAGCGTGACGGTGTCGTCCCCGATCGCCGCGACGGTGACGAGCATCTGTTCGTCCTCGCTGCCGATGGCGCGCATGCGCATGCCGACGTGCAGCGAAGCCGCGTCGTTGACGTGCCGTGCGAGCTCGTCGATGGGCCATTGCTCCACGAGATCCTCGTCGGCGTATCCGTAGGCGTCCTCGGGATAGATCGTGACCTCGAGCGCCTCCCCGGCCCGATGTCCCGTGAGTTCGCGCTCCAGTGACGGCAGCAGCGCGGCGGTGTTGTGCATGTACACCAGAGGCGTGCCCCCGAGCGACGAATCGACGAGCTCGCCGAAACCGTTCGTGAGCCGGTAATGGAACGATACGACCCGATCGTCGTCGATGACCGGACCCGCCGGCCGCGGCGGCTCGTCGGCGCCACGCGCGGCACCGTCCCCCCCTCCGCTCGCGTTCGTCATCGCATCGCTCCGGTCGTCCCTGGACGGGACACGTCCCCGTCCGTCGAGCCCTCGGTCGGCACCGACGCGCCGGCGGCCGCGCGCTCACGCTCGGCCAGCCCGACCAGGAAGCGCCGGAGTACCTGGTCGCCACAGCGACGGTAGTTGCGCGTGCCGGGCTTGCGGAACAGCGACGCGGTCTCGCTCGGCGTGAGCGACACCAGTGCCGCGACGTCCTCGGTGCGCAGCGCCAGGGCGATGCGCAGCGCCTTGAGCACCGCGTTGTTGTCGAGCCGCGCGGCGGGCTCGCGCGACGCCCCTTCCGAAGGGGCATCGCGACGCCCGCGACGCGTCTCGATCAGTCCCGCGAGCAGCGCCCCGAGTGCCTCGTCGGGGCACGGCCGGCTCGACGGCGCATCCTCGCGAGCGCGCCAGTCGGCCGCATCCTCGAGCGTGGCGTCGACGCCGCCCGAACGCATCATGCGCACCGCGTCGGCATCGTCGAGGCCGAGCGCCCAGCGCAGTCTGCGCACGGTTTCGTTGTTGTCCATGGCGGTCTTCCGGGGCGTGACGCACGGCGCACCCGGCACTCGGGCGGAGCATTTCCGTGCGGAACCGATTCTGTATCGTCGATGATCGGGAGCCATACGGTAGCGCGCCGACAGCATGGATTTGTCGTCACCGGCAGGACTGACCGTCGGCGTGGCGGCCGCTCTCGCCTGCTTGCTCGCCGGGCTGCCGGACGGCCCCGCTGAAGCGCCTCGAAGAGGCCCGCGACGCACGGCTGCCGCGGCCGGACCGCATGCCGCTCGCGCGAGCCGGCGACACCGCCTGCACGAGGTGGCGGGGCGACGCCGAGGCCGAGGGCTCGGCGCCATTCGTGTCGTAGCGTAACGGCTGCTCGCCACTCGCCTTTGTGCGCTCGGTCACGGTGATAACATCGTGTCCATGCAGAGTTCCGCCCTTCAGCTCGATCTGCCCGAGCGACGCGCGGCGAGCAAGTGGCCGTGGATCGTCGCGGCCCTCGCGGGCGCCGGCGCGTTGCTCGGCACCCTGCGTCTGGCGGACACCATCCCGACTCGCCTCGGCGTTGAGGCCCGCCAGGTCGTGGCCGGCGAGCCGGGCGTGCGGGTGGCGGTCGACGGCCGCGACGTGGAGCTCTCGGGCACGCTGACGCCTGCGGCGGACCGGGACCGGCTGGTATCCCGGGTCGCGTCGGTGGACGGGGTGCGCATCGTGCTCGACGGCTTGGGCGTGTTCGATCCCGAGGCGCAGGCGCGTGCGGACCGCGCGGCCTTCGGCGACGCGCTGGGGCTGATCGACGCGGCCGCCTTCACGTTCGATCCGAACAGCGTGAACCTGTCCCCGACGAGCCGCCCGGCGCTCGAGTCGCTGCTCGAGCTGCTGCGCGCCTACCCGGACTTTCGCGTGCGCATCGCCGGCCATACCGACAACACCGGACGGCCGGAGGTGAACCTGCGGCTCTCGCGCGAACGCGCCGCGGCCGTGGCGGCCGCGCTCGTCGCGCGCGGCATCGACGCCTCCCGGGTGATCGCGCAGGGCTACGGCGCGACGCAACCGATTGCCGACAACGCCACGGCCGACGGTCGCGCGCGCAACCGACGCATCGAGGTCCGCTATGTCGACTGAGGTCGTCTTCGCCGGGATGTCCGCGTGATCTATCTCCTCGTTCAGATGTTCCTGTACCTGGCGCTCGCGAGCGTGGCGGGCGGTGCCGTGGGCTGGCTACTGCACCGCGGCCGTGCCGGTCACGCCGACGAGGCGCTGCGCGAGACGATCGTGCGCCAGCACCATCAGCTTCGCCATGCCGAGACGGACGTGGCCATTCTCACCGAGGACTTCGACGACCTCAAGCAGCGTTCGCAGAGCGAGATCGAGAGCCTGCGCAGCGAAGCGCGTCGCGTACCGGCGCTGCTGCAGAACCTCGACAAGAGCCAGTCGCTCGTGCGGCAGCTCATGCAGAAGCACGAGGCGCAGTTGCGCGAGCTCACGCAACACAACGACGCGCTGCGCGAGCGCGTCGCGGCCCACGAGGAACGCGAAGCGGCGCTCGCCCGCGCCCGCTCCGAGCTCCAGAGCGCACGGGCCGAGCTCGGCAGGCTCCGAGACGCGGCCGACGCCGCTTCGGCCGATGCGGTCCCGACCAACGCCACTCCGGCCGATGCGGTCTCGACCGACGCCACTCCGGCCGATGCGGCCGCGACGGATGCCGTCCCTGCCATGATCACGTCGGCCGATGCGGCCGCGACGGACGCAGTCCCGGCCGTCGCCACGTCGGGCGATGCCATTCCGGCCGACACCGCCTCGCACGATGCGGCGGAGACTCTGCCTGCCGTCGCCGCGACGCCGATCCCCGAGTCGCCCTCGCGCGGGTCCGGCGTGCGCATCAACGGCGCGGGCACGACGCTGGAGCGCGTGGCGGCGCTTCCGCCGCCGCCCGCCTCGTCCCTGCGCGCGGAACCTGCCGCGCCATCGCCGGAGCACGACGATGCCCTCGACGCGATGGAGCCCGGCGCGTTCTTCGGCCCCGTGCCGCTCGATCCCGAGCCTAACGGCCACACCGACGACTACGGGATCGACGATCGACGGATCGACGAGATCGACGAGATCGACGACGATTTCGAGGAGGAGGACGACGATGATGGCCTCTACGACGAATCGGTGGAGCTCATGTTCGAGCCGGTGGACCGGCACGACGACCTCCAGCGCATCTTCGGCATCGGCCCGGTCACCGAACGGGCACTGAACCGGCTCGGCATCACGAGCTACTCGCAACTGGCCGAGCTCGAGAGCACCGACGTCGAGCGCATCGCGGACGCGCTGCAGATCTACTCGGGCCGCATCGAGCGCGACGACTGGGTCGGCAATGCGCGTCGACAGCTCGAGGACGTGCTGGAGGAGCTCTAGTGGTCCTCCGCAGAGATAATGTGGGGCTCCACGTTATCTATGCGGAGGACCACTAGGCAGCGCACCGGGGCGCCGAATGGCTCGCTCCTTGCCTCGAAGGCCCGTGCGCTCTCCCGCTACGACAAACGCCGTGAACCAGCCCCACGGGCTTCCGGGCCGGCCCGCGCGTCGCCGTCGCCGCGCGCCCTTCCGGCGCGCCGGGCATGCGGCCGCCCTGCGGGTCGCGATCCTCGCCGCTCAGGTCGTCCCGGTGGCGGGCGCCGCGACCGACCCGGTCGTCGCGCTCGATTTCTCCGGCTGCACCATCGGCGGCGACGCCGGAAGCCTGCCGGCCTCGTGCGCCACCCTCGCGGTACCGCTCGACGCGGAGCTTCCCGAGGGGGCGTCCATCGAGCTCGCCATCGCGCGCATCGAGGCGCGCGGCAGGAACGTCGCGGACGATCCCCTCGTCTTCATCGCCGGCGGGCCGGGCCAGTCGGCCCGCGACACCTATCCGGCCGTGTCGTCGGCGTTCGCCGAGATCGCGCGCGGGCGCGACATCCTGCTGATAGATCAGCGCGGCACCGGCGCCTCGGGCGCGCTCGACTGCGAGGCGGCCGACGATGCGGATGACGATACCGCGAGCGCCGACGAGGACGCGGTGGACGCGGTGGACGCGGCGGTGCGCACGTCCCGGGCGTGCCTCGACAGCCTGGACGTCGACCCCACGCTGTACACGACGAGCGTCGCGGTGCGGGATCTGGAGCGCGTGCGCACGGCGCTCGGCGTGGCGCGCTGGAACCTGTACGGCGTGTCCTACGGCACGCGCGTGGCCATGCACTACGCACGGCGGCATCCCGAACGCGTGCGCACGCTCGTGCTGGACGCGGTGGTGCCGCCCGGCACGCCGCTCGGCGCCGACATCGCGCCGCACGCGCAGCGCGCGCTGGACGCGGTCCTCGGACGCTGCGAGCAGGATACCGAAGGCTGCGCGAGCGCCTTTCCCGACATCCGTGCGCGCACGCGCGAGCTCGTCCGTCGCCTGGGCGAAGCGCCGGTGCGCGTGGTGCACGAGGACATCGCCACGGGGGGGCTGCGGGAGGAGACCTTCTCGCGCGAGGATCTCGCCGCCACGCTGCGGCTGCTCACCTACAGCGCCTGGGGCGCGTCGATCCTGCCCTCGATGCTGCACGCCGCCATCGAGGACGAGCACCTCGCCCCGCTCGCACGCCAGGCGGACATGCAGTCGCGCGCGCTCGACTCGGTGCTCTCGACCGGCATGCATTACGCCGTCGTCTGCACCGAGGACCTGCCTTTCACCGACCTCGAACGCGCGCTCGACGCGGCGCGCGACACCTATCTCGGGCCCACCCCCATCCGCGCGCTCGCCGCGGCCTGCGAGGCGTGGCCGCGCGGGCGGATCGATGCCGACTTCCACGATCCGTTGTCCCTCGACGTGCCCACCCTGATCCTGTCCGGCACGGCCGATCCCGTCACGCCGCCGGCCTTCGGCGACGCGCTCCTGGCCGGGCTGCCGAACGCGCGTCACGTGGTGCTCGAGGGCCAGGGCCACATGCAGGCCCCGAACGGTTGCGTGCCGCGGCTCATGGCGCGCTTCGTGAGCGAGGCCGATGCCGCCGCCCTCGACATCGACTGCCTGCGACGGCTGTCGGCCCCGCCGTTCTTCGTCGACGCGAACGGACCCCGGCCGTGATCGTCGCCGAGGGGCTCGCCAAGGCGTTCCGGCGTCGCGGGGCGGCGCCGGTGCGCGCGGTCGACGGCATCGGCTTCCGCGCCGCCGACGGCGAGATCACCGGCCTGCTCGGAGGCAACGGTGCCGGCAAGTCCACGACGCTGCGCATGCTCGCCACACTGCTGGTGCCGGACGAGGGCCGCGCGAGCGTGGACGGCTTCGACGTGCGCACCGATGTGATGGCGGTGCGCCGCAGCCTCGGCTTCATGCCCCACGACGCCGGGATCTACCCGCGGCTGAGCGCGCGCGAGAACGTGCTCTATTACGCCAGGCTCTGCGGTTTGTCGGCCCGCGATGCGAACGCGCGCTGCGACGAGCTCGTCGAACGGCTCGGCATGCGTGACTTCGCCGAGCGTCGCGCGGCCGGCTTCTCGCAGGGACAGAAGACGAAGGTGGCGCTGGCGCGGGCGCTCGTGCACCGACCCCGCACGCTGATGCTGGACGAGCCCACCAACGGGCTCGACGTCATGGCCACGCGCGGGCTGCGCGAGATCCTGCGCGCGCTCGCGGCCGACGGGCACTGCGTGCTGTTCTCGAGCCACGTCATGCAGGAGGTCGCCGCGCTGTGCGACCGCGTCGCGATCGTGGCCGACGGGCGCGTGGCGCTGGAGGGCTCGTTGTCCGATATCTACGGTCGCACGGGCTGCGACGACCTCGAGGACGCGTTCGTGGCGGTGACCGGGAGCGATCCGGCGTGAGGGCGCGCTCCGCGTTCATCGTCGCGATCAAGGAGATCGTGGACAACCTGCGCGACCGGCAGACGGTGTTCTATGCCCTGCTGTTCGGCCCGGTGCTGCTGCCGCTGCTACTCGGCGGCTCGCTGGCGTCGAGCTTCCGCGCGATGGCCATCGACTTCGACGAGATCGCCGAGCTTCCCGTCGCGGGCGCGGAACGCGCGCCCAACCTCGTGCGCTTCCTGCAAGGCCGCAACGTCGACGCCGTCGTCGCCCCGCCCGACATCGAGCGCGCGGTGGCCGACGGCGACGCGAGTGTGGTGCTGGAGATCGGCGAGGACTTCGGCGAGGATCTGCGCGCCGCGCGCCCGGCCACGCTCGTGCTGCACCTGAACGAGGGCGACAAGGACTCGGTGCGCGAGGCGCGCCGCGTGGAAGCTTTGCTCGGGGTGTGGGAGCGCACCAACGACGCGCTGCGGCTGCAGCACCGCGGACTGGATCCGACGGTGTTCGACAGCCTGCGCATCGAGCGCGTGGACGTCTCCGAGGACGGCGCGACGGGCCAGTTGCTGGCGTCCTTGCTGCCCTTCCTGCTCATCGTCTCGATGGTGATGGGCGGGTTCTATCTGGCCATCGACACGACGGCCGGGGAGCGCGAGCGCGGCTCGCTCGAGCCACTGCTCGGCCTGCCGCTCGCGCGCTCGGAGCTGGTGGCGGGCAAGTTCGCCGCCACTCTCGCGTTCGTCGCGCTGTCGGGGGCGCTCTGCGCGCTGTCGGTATGGGGGTTGTTCCGCTTCTTCCCCGCGGATCTGCTCGGGGATCGCGTGCGCTTCGACGGACCGACGGTCGCGCGTGCCCTGGCCCTCGCCTCGCCGCTGGCCCCCTTCGTCGCGGCCCTGCTGGTCGCGGTGGCGGCCTGGACGCGCAGCACGAAGGAGGCGCAGACCTTCCTCGGGCTGCTGATGCTGCTGCCGATGGCGCCGTTCTTCGTGCTGCAGTTCGTCAACGTGGGCTCACCGCTCGTGCTGATGCCCTGGCCCATGCTGTCGCAGTACCTGCTGCTCGAGCGCTCGTCGCTCGGCGAACCGGTGGAGGTGCCGGAGGTGCTGCTCTCGGCGGGCGGCACGCTCGTGGCGGCGGCGGGGCTGATCGGCGTGGCGGCGTGGCTGTACCGACGCGAGCGGATACTGCGCTGACGCCTGGCGCGCCCTGAGCCCGGACTACTCGCGCCGCACGCCTGCGTGCAGCAGATCCTCCTCGGCGCCGTCCTCGCGCTCGCGCTCTACGGTGCGCGCGAGCGTGGTGTCGACCGAGGTGTCCAGCACGCGCGCCGCCGCGGCCCGGTCGACGCGCTCGTCGTCCGGCGCCGCTCCGGGTGTATCGCGTGCCGGACCATCGGCACCGACGTCGCGTTCCCGGGCGGGCGCCGAGGGATCGTCGCCCGACCCGGGGCCGCTGCCGTCGGCGCGCCCGCCCGCCTTGTCGGCATCGACGGTGTCGACGATGCCCGCCAGCCGCGACAGCAGCGGTCCGCCCGCGCCGCGCGCGTCCAGCCGCAGCCGGTAGATGGGCTCGGGCATGACGATGCCCGCCGCGTCGAAGGCCTGCTTGACGCCGCGTACGGCCTCGCTCTGCACCGCGAGGTAGTCGCTCGCGCGCTGATCGATCCAGGCCGCGAGCTCCAGCGTGACGTTCGAGTCGCCGAGCTCCATGACGCGGGCGGTGGGTCCGGGGTCCGACAGCGTGTCCGGCATCGCCGCGAGGGTCTCGAGCGCGAGGGTCTGCGCCACGAGCGGATCGAAGTCGGTGTCCACGCCCACGCGGAAGGCGAGGCGGCGCTCGGGGTTTCGCGTGTAGTTCACGATCACCGCCTTGAACACGAGCGAGTTCGGCAGCCGGATGTGGTTGCCGTCCGGGGAGATCAGCACGGTGGCGCGCGAGGTCAGTCGCGCGACGGTGCCGAAATGATCGTCGATGAGCACGAGATCCTGCGCCAGGAAAGGCGTGCGCACGCTCAGCAGGATCGAGGCGATGTAGTTCTCGACCGTGTCGCGCACCGCGAAGCCGACGGCGAGGCCGACGATGCCGGCGGCACCCAGCACCGTGCCGATCAGCGAGGTGGCGTCCAGCAGCGTGAGCGCGAGCAGCACCCCGCCCAGGGTGACGAGCACGCGCACGATGCCGCCGAGGAGCTCCGCGATGAAACCGTTCGGCGCGAGCGCCTGGTACACCCGTTTCCGGCCCCCGATCCAGCGGCCGAGGAACCAGAAGGCCGCCAGGATGGCGAGCGCCACGAGCAGCACGGGCAACGCCGCGATCGCGCCGAGCGTCGAGGTGCGCAGCCGCTGCACGGTCTGCGCCAGGCGCCGCCGCACGTTCGTGTCCACCTCCGCCTCGTCGACGACCTCGACGACGCCCTCCACGGACTCGGCGATCTGGATCGCCCGCTCGGCGGCGGCGGACGAGGCGGCCGTGCCGCGCAGGGTCACGATGCCGTTCGCGACCTCGACGGAGAGCGCGCGCTGCGGCTCGAGCTCGGCGTAGATGCCCTGCAGGCGGCGACGGATGTCGGCGTCGGTGAGCGCGTCGCTCCTGGTGTCGATGGTGCGCTCGGGCGGCGCATCGTCGGCCGGCGGCTCGCCGCCGAGCAGCTCGTCGACCACGTCGCCCTGCGCGTGGGCCGGTGCGGGAAACAGCCCGTACCCCGCCAGCGCCACCAGCAGCAGCGCGCCGGCGAGGATCCGCTCAGCGAGCCGCACGCGCGGGCCTGCCTCCTGCGCCGAGGTCCTTCGAACCGTCGATCACGAGCGCGCGGCCGGGCGGCCCCGGGTCGGGCGACGAGGCCGACCCCACGATGCGCGGCCGCGTCTGCCGCCAGCGCAGCACGTAGCCGCCGAGCCCGCCCCCGGCGGCCGCGACGGTCACGAGCCCCGCGGTGACGAGGGGCGTGAGCAGCATCAGGACGCCCGCGGCCGTCGCGCCCGCGAACGCGAGCGCCACGCGGGCGTTGGCACGCCGCTCGATCTTTCGCTCCTGCGCGCGCGTCTCGCGCCGCGCGGCGTCGACGACGGCGGCCTTCTCGCGTTCGGCATCGAGCCGCACGCGGTCGGTCTGCGCGCGCGCCTCGCGCTTGAGCCGCTCGGCCTCCACCAGCGCGTCGCCGCGCAGCCGCTCGCGCTCCTCGATCCGCTCGGCACGAGTCCGCGAGCGCTCGCGCTCGGCGTCGAGCCTGCCGAGCTGCGCGAACCAGAAGGCCGTGACGGCCGCGACGATCAGGGCGGGCAGGCCGAGGCGCAGCGCCACGTCGGCGGCCGGCGCACCGAGGCTCGCCCAGCCGAGGGCGAGCGTGACGAGCTGGAGCAGCACGAGGCCTGGCAGGAAGCGGAACATGGGGGGCCGGGAAGACGCGCGGACGGCGCCGGATCATCCTACCGCAGCGCTCGTCGGGTCCGCGCCCGGCCGCGCCGCAATACACTGCCCGGCATGTCGACCGAAGCCTTCCTGCTGACGCGCGGCTGGCGCGACGCGCGGGACGGCGTGGATCTCGAGTTCTGGGCGTGGTCCGCGAGCGGGCCGCTGCGCATCGTCGTGCCGGGAACGCGCTCCACCTGCTGGGTGGAGCGGGACGTGGAGCTTGCGCTGCCGGACGGGGTCGAGCGCGTGGCGACCGAGCTCGCCCTGCTCGGCGGCGGCCCGGTCGACGCGCTGAGCTCGCCGTGCCACCGCGCCTTGCGCGAGCTGCGCGAGGCGGGCGTCCCCTTGTGCGAATCCGACGTGTCGCCGGCGGATCGCTGGCTGATGCGGCACGAGGTGCGCGCCGGGTTCTCGCTCGCCGGGCCCGCGGCCCCGATCGCGGCCCCGATCGCGGCCCCGATCGCGGCGCCGTCGACGGAGCCGGCGCCGCCCGCGATCCGCACGCTGGTCGACCCCGAGCTTCGCCCGGGCGACGTGCGCCCCACCCTCGAGACGGTGTCGCTCGATCTGGAAATGCGCGCGAACACGCGCGAGCTGTACTCGATCGCCGGCGCGACGCTCGGCGGGGACGCCCGGCTGCACGCGCGGCGCCCCGAGCTCGCGGCGCGCGGCGTGCCGGCCGCGGCGGTGTTCATGATCGGACGGGGGCCTGCCGAGCCGCGCGACGGCTACACGCTGTACTACGCGCGCGACGAGCGCCACTGCCTGGAGCGCTTCTTCGGCTGGCTGGCCCTCGTCGACCCGGACGTGCTGTCCGGGTGGAGCGTCGTGCAGTTCGACCTGAACTTCATCGCGGCGAAGTGCGCGGAGCTGGGCATGCCGTTCGCGCTCGGCCGGGCGCGCGAGAGCGCCAGGGTGCTGCAACCGTCTCGCCCCGGAGGCACGCGCGTGGCGCGCGTGCCCGGACGCGTCGTGCTGGACGGCATCGATCTCGTCAAGGCCGCCCTGCCCCCGCTCGAGAGCTACTCGCTCGAATCGGTCTCGCGCGAGCTGCTGGAGCTCGGCAAGCGCATCGCGCCCGAGGCCGACAAGGTGGGCGAGATCAACCGGATGTTCCGCGACGACAAGCCCGGGCTCGCCGACTACAACCTCACCGACTGCACGCTCGTGAACGACATCGTCTCGCACGCCGGGCTGCTGGACTTCGCGCTCGCGCGCGCCGCCCTGACGGGACTGGCGCTGGAGCGCACCGCGGGCGCCGCGGCCGCGTTCGACAACCTCTACCTGCCGAGGCTGCACGCGCACCGCCGCGTGGCGCCCGACGTGCGGCGTGGCCACGCGGCGACGCAGAGCCCGGGCGGACATGTGATGGAGTCGGTGCCGGGGCTGTATTCCGATGTGCTGGTGCTGGACTTCAAGAGCCTGTACCCGAGCATCGTGCGCACCTGGCGCATCGATCCGCTGGGTCTGGCGGAGCCCGGCGAGCGTCCGATACCGGGGGTCGGCGGCGCGAGCTTCGCGCGCGAGCGCCACGTGCTGCCGGGACTCATCGCCGAGCTCTGGGCGGCGCGCGATGCGGCGAAGGCGAGCGAGGACGCGGCGTTGTCGCAGGCGATCAAGATCATCATGAACTCCTTCTACGGCGTGCTCGCCACCGACGCCTGCCGCTTCTTCGACCTGCGCCTGGCGACCAACATCGTGCGGCGCGGGCACGAGGTCATCACGGGCTCGCGCGCCGTCATCGAGGCGGCGGGCCACCGCGTCATCTACGGCGACACCGATTCGCTGTTCGTGCTGCCCGCGCCCGGAGACGACGCGCCCGACGCGCTCGGCGCGGAGCTCGCTCGTGAGCTGAACGCGCATTGGCGCGGGTCGTTGGCGGAGTCGATCGGCGTGGAGTCCCGCCTGGAGGTGGAGTTCGAGCGCCGCTACGCACGCTTCTTCATGCCCACGCTGCGCGGCGCGGCGACGGGCAGCAAGAAGCGCTACGCGGGGCTGGTCGAGCGAGCGGACGGCGAACCGGAGCTGATCGTGAAGGGGCTGGAGGCGGTGCGCACCGACTGGACGCCGCTTGCGCGCGAGTTCCAGCGCGAGCTGCTGCGGCGCGTGCTCTCGGGCGAGGACTGGGAGGCACACGTGCGCGACACGCGTGCGGATCTGCTCGCGGGGCGCCTGGACGAGCGGCTCGTCTACCGTCGCCGGCTGCGCAGCGGCGGTGCCGAGCACCCGGCCCGTGCGTCCGCGCACGTGCAGGCCGCCAGGAAGCTTGCGCGTCCGGGCAACTGGATCCGCTACGTGATGACGCGCGCGGGGCCGGAGCCCGTGGAGGCGCTGGGCTCCGCGCCGGACCACGAGCACTATATCGAGCGCCAGCTCGCGCCGGCGGCCGACGTGGTGCTCAAGGTCGTGGGCAGCAGCTGGGCGACATTGACGGACGCCCAGCTGGGTCTGTTCTAGCGGCTCACTCCGCCGCGAGATAGTTGGCGTTCGAGAACACGAAGTCCTTGGCGATCGGGATCGAGTGGCAACCGCTGCAGAACTGGCTCGCGCCGGCACTGGCCGTGTATCCGGTCGCCCATTCCCAGTTCGCGGCCCGATCGCCGGTCTCGGCGACCTTCAGGCTCACCGTCACGTCCACGTCTCCCGCATCGGCGCCCGCCAGGTAGGCCGCCTCGTCGTCGTACTGCTCCTTCACGACCACGGTGCCCGCCGGGTAGCTGTAGTCGCCGTTCGCGTCGCCGGAGGACAGGATGGTGTCGACGCCGGCATCGTTGACGTACACCACGCGGTAGCCCGTCGGTCCCTTGTGCACGGTGCCGAGTCCGAGCGAGGCGCCGGTGCTCGGCTCCTCGGTGACGCGGGTCCAGCTCTTGTAGTCCGCCCAGCGGGGGTCGGGCTCGGCGAAGGGGTTCGGCAGCGAGGCGCAACCGGCGAGCAGCGCGGCGGCCGCCAGGGCGGCCGGAGCGGCCGTCAGGCGCAGGGGACATCGGACCATGTTCGAGCTCCACGGTGGAGCGCCGCGGGGCGGCGCCGGGGGGAGGGGCCGTGCGGCTCGTTCGACAACTCCGGCCCCCGCTCGTTCCCCGCCCGCTTCCGCGCCGCCCGTCGCGCCGCTCTCCGCGCTCAGGCCGCCTCGATCTGCGCCTTCCTCTCGCGGCGGCGACGGGTGAGCACGAACTCGGTATACCCGTTCGGCTGGGCGTGTCCCTCGAGCACGAGCTCCAGCGCCGCGGCGAAGGCGACGCTGGCGTCGAGGTTCGAGGCCATGGGCACGTAGGCGGGGTCGTTCGCGTTCTGGCGATCCACCACCGCCGCCATGCGGCCCATCGATTCGCGCACCTGCGCCTCGTCGATCAGCCCGCGGTGCAGCCAGTTGGCGAGAAACTGGCTGGATATGCGCAGGGTCGCCCGGTCCTCCATGAGCGCGACGTCGTCGATGTCCGGCACCTTGGAGCACCCCACGCCCTGGTTCACCCAGCGCACGACGTAGCCGAGGATGCTCTGCGCGTTGTTGTCGAGCTCGCGACCGATCTCGCCCGAGGAGAAGTTCCGGCCTTCCTCGGCGAGCGGGATGCTCAGCAACGCGTCGAGCGAGGCGGGTTCGCGCGACCGGAGCTCGGCGCGACGCGCGGCCACGTCGACCTCGTGATAATGCAAGGCGTGCAACGTGCCCGCGACGGGAGACGGTACCCACGCGGTGCTCGCGCCGGAGCCAGGGTGCGCGGCCTTCGTCGCCAGCATCTCGGCCATGGCGTCGGGCATGGCCCACATGCCCTTGCCTATCTGGCCGTGCCCCGCGAGCCCGCAGGCGAGGCCGACGTCCACGTTGTTGTCCTCGTAGGCGACGAGCCAGGGTTCGGATTTCATCTCGCCCTTGGGCACCATCGTGCCGGCGCGCAGGCTCGTGTGGATCTCGTCGCCGGTGCGGTCCAGGAAACCGGTGTTGATGAAGATGGTGCGCGAGGCCGCGCGCTCGATGCAGGCGGCGAGGTTCAGCGTGGTGCGCCGCTCCTCGTCCATGATGCCGATCTTGAGCGTGTCCTCGGGGAGACCGAGCGCGGCCTCCACCGCGCCGAACAGCCGCACCGACAGCGCCACCTCGGCCGGCCCGTGCTGCTTCGGCTTGACGATGTAGACGCTGCCCGTGCGGGAGTTCCGCGGCTCGGCATCGCCTTTCGCGAGGTCGTGCATAGCGCACAGGCTCGTGACCATGGCGTCCAGGAAGGTCTCGGGGATGCCCTGCCCGTCGGGGCCGAGCACCGCGTCGGTGATCATGTGAGCGCCGACGTTCCTGACGAGCATGACCGAACGGCCGGGCAGCACGAGGGGCGAGCCGTCCGGAGCGAGGTACTCGCGATCGGACGCGAGCGTGCGCACGACCTCCGCGCCGCGCTTGTCGAAGCGCTCTTCCAGATCCCCGCGCATGAGCCCGAGCCAGTTGCGGTAGACGCCCACCTTGTCGGCGGCGTCGACCGCGGCCACCGAATCCTCGCAGTCCTGGATGGTGCTGAGCGCGGCTTCCAGGATCAGGTCGGACATGCCCGTGGGGCTCGATGCGCCGATCGGGTGGTTCCGGTCGACGACGATCTCCAGGTGCAGCCCGTGGTGGCGCAGCAGCACGGCCGAGGGGTCCGAGGGCTCGCCGCGGTGGCCGCGCAGGACCTCGGGGTCGGCGAGCCCGACGGTGCCCGATGCGGTGTCGACGCGCAGCGCCCCGTCGGCGATGGACAGACCCGTCGCGTCGGGCCAGGCGGCGCCTTCGAGCGGCGCGGCCAGGTCCAGCAGCTCGGCGGCGCGCGCGATCACGCGCGCCCCGCGCACCTCGTTGTAGCGCGAGCCGATCTCCGCCCCACCGTCCTCGGGAACGGCGTCGGTGCCGTAGAGCGCGTCGTACAGGCTGCCCCAGCGCGCGTTGGCCGCGTTCAGCGCGTAGCGCGCGTTGTCCACCGGCACCACGAGCTGCGGGCCCGCCAGCTCGCCGATCTCCGGGTCCACGTTCGCCGAGCTGACCTCGACGCGCTCGGGGCGCTTGACCAGGTAGCCGATGGATTCGAGGAAGGCGCGGTAGGCGGCGGCGTCGATGGGGCGCGGGTGGGCGTCGTGCCACGCGTCGATCTTGGCCTGCAGCGTGTCGCGCAGGGCCAGGAGCTCCGCGTTTCGCGGGCCGAGCTCGCGCACGATGCCTGCCAGTCCCTCGAAGAAGCGCGCAGCGTCCACGCCGGTGCCCGGCAACGCCTCGTCGACGATGAAGCGGTGCAGGGGCTCGGCCACGGAGAGGCCGGCGACGTCGATGCGTGTCATGGGAAGCGCTGGGAGGGCTGTGCGGGGGATGCGACGGATTCTACCCGCGAGCGCCGTCCGCCCCTCCCGGGCGTGCAGATCAGCGCTCGGCCAGGATGCGAGCCGTCAGCTCGCGGATGAGCGATCCGCCGCGCTCGCGCTCGACGAGGCGCTCGGCCTGCCAGCCGCAGGCGATGGCGGCCTCGACGTTGGCCTGCACGTCGTCGACGAACACGCAGTCCCCGGGCTCGAGCCCGAAGCGCTCCACGAGGTGGGTGTAGATCCGCGGATCGGGCTTCGCGAGCCCCGCGTCGCAGCTGACGACGACGCCGCGGAACGCGGCGAACACGTCGTGGTTCTCCTCCAGCCACACCCAGGCCTCGCGCTGCATGTTCGACAGCACGTACAGCGGCACGTCCGCCTCGCGCGCCTCGAGCACCGCGGCATGGGCGTCATCCAGCGGCACGAGCGAGGCGGGCAGCTCGGCGTAGATGGCGGCGATGCGCGCGGCGTCCAGGCCGCTGCGCTCGGCGGCGCGCGCGATCGCGTCCTCGACCTCGAGCGTGCCCTTGTCGAGCTCGATCCAGTCGGGGTGGCCGATGGTGGCGGCGTGCGCGGCCGCGCGCAGCTCCGCGTCGTCGAAGGCCGTCGCCACGAGGGCGTCGGGGTTCCATTCGCACAGCACGTTGCCGATGTCGAGGACGAGGTGCTTCGGCACGGGGAGAACTTCCAGAAGGCGTGGGCGGGGTCGCGGACTCTATCGCAGCGCGCCTGCCAGCGCCTCGAAACCCGGCCACGCCGCCGCCGATTGCGACACGAGCTCGAGCTCCTCGTCGTCGAGCTGCAGCGCGCCGGCCGCGGCGTTGCTGGCGGCCTGCTCCACGGTGCGCGTGCCGGCGAGCACGTGCGTGATGCCCGGCCGCGCGAGCGTCCAGGCCAGGATCAGCCGCTCCAGCGGCACGTCGCGGCGCCGCGCCAGCGCCTTCACCGGCGCCAGCACGGCCGCGATCGCGGCCAGCGCCTCGGGCGCGAAGCGGGGGTTGTCGCGGCGCAGGTCGCCTTCCGGGAACTCGTGCCGTGCGTCGAACTTGCCGGCGAGCAGACCCTGCGCCATGGGCGAGTAGGCGAGAAAGCCGAGACCGTGCAGCTCGCAGACCGGCAGGTTCAGCAGATCCTGCTCGCGGTCCACCAGGCTCCAGCGCTCCTGATCGGTGTCCAGGTGCATGGCGGAGGCCTGCAGGTCACCGGTGTCGGAGTTGCAGAAACCCACGGCGCGGACCAGCCCCTCGCGCCGGAAGCCCGCCAGCGTCTCGGCCACCTCCTGCATGTCCGCCTCGGGGTCCGGCCAGTGCGTCTGGTAGAGATCCACGTGGTCGGTGCCGAGGCGCCGCAGGGAGGCCTCGAGCTCGGTGCGCATCGAGGCGGCGTCCAGCCGGCGATAGATCGAGCGGCCCTCGCTCGTGGCGTGCAGCGTCGGCGACTCGGCGTCCCAGCGCAGCCCGCACTTGGTGGCCAGCACCACCGAGTCGCGCGGCCGGCCGGCGATGGCGCGGCCCACGAGCGTCTCCGACAGCCCGAACCCGTAGACCGGCGCGGTGTCGATCAGCGTGATGCCGACGTCGAGCGCGTGGCGGATGGCGGCGACGGCCTCGGCCTCGTCGGTGCCGCCCCACTTCCAGCCGCCGATGGCCCAGGCGCCGAAGCCGACGACCGAGGCGGCGGGACCGTCGCTGCCGAGGTTTCGAGTGAACATGGCGATCGGTGCCCTGATCGTTGGTGCATCGTTGGCGCGCGCCGGACGACGCGCACGGTCGGGAGTCCATCGTGCTCGCTCAGTCGTCCAGGCGTTGCACCACGGGCTGCTCGTACTCCTGGTGGAACTCGTCGACCGCGCGCGCGGCGCCCGTGGTCGAGCGGGTCGTGGCGATGTGCAGCAGCGCCTCGCCCTCGTGCACGAGCGGCAGGCGCGTGATGCCGATGAGGACGCCGGACACCTGGCTCGTGATGGTCTGCTCGGCGTCGCCGAACGGGTCCGCCACGTGACCGAGCACGTCCCCCGCCTGCACGATGCCGCCGAGCGGCACGCGCAGCCTGAGGATGCCGCTCTGCGGCGCGCGGATCCAGACGCTGCTGTTCGCGATCCACGGCCGCTGCGTGCGCTCGGTCTTGGCGAGCGGCAGCATGCCGAGATGGCGCATCACGCGCAGCGTGCCGCGCAGCCCGGCCCGGATGGCGATCTCGTCGAAGCGCAGCGCCTCGCCCGCCTCGTAGAGCAGCATCGGCAGGTCACCGACCGCGTCGCGCAGCGTGCCCGCGCGCGTGGGCGAGTCGACGATGATGGGCGGCCCGAAGGCCTCGGCCAGCTCCAGCATGCCGGGGTGCAGGTCCAGATCCACGCGCACCTGCGGCAGGTTGTCGCGCCCGCCCGCGGCGGTGTGCAGGTCGATGCCGTGCGTGCAGCGCGCGGCGATCTCGGTCATGAAGGTGTCGGCGAGCCGCGCGGCCATCGAGCCCCGGTCCGAGCCCGGGAACGAGCGGTTCAGGTCGCGCCGGTCCGGCAGGTAGCGCGACTGCGCCACGAAGCCGTACACGTTCACGACGGGCACGGCGATGAGCGTGCCCGAGAGCCGCTGCAACCCCTTCGTGCCGAGCAGCCGGCGGATGATCTCGATGCCGTTGATCTCGTCGCCGTGCACGGCGGACGCGACGAACAGGCGTGGGCCGGCCTGGCGCCCGTGGATGACGTGCACCGGCATGGACACGCTCGTGTGCGTGTAGAGCGGCGGCAGCGGCAGATCCACCGTGCGCCGCTCGCCCGGGGCGATCTCGACGTCGCCCACGTGGATGCCGCGCTGGCGCGCGCGCGCGTTCAGGACCGACGCGCCCGTGCGTGAGGCGGGGTCATGCGCTAGTGGTCCTCCGCACCTAGCCCTTCGCGCCGCGGGTGGCCGTGTTGTTCGGCCGGGCGTTCCTCTCGACGTGCTCGAGGATGATGCCGGCCACGTCCTTGCCGCTCGCGTTCTCGATGCCCTCGAGCCCCGGGGAGGAGTTGACCTCCATCACGAGCGGCCCGCGCTCGGAGCGCAGCAGGTCCACGCCCGCCACCGACAGCCCGAGGATCTTGGCGGCCGACACGGCGGTGGCGCGCTCCTCGGGCGTGATCCTGACCAGGCTGGCGGAGCCGCCGCGGTGCAGGTTCGAGCGGAACTCGCCGTCGGCCGCCTGGCGCTTCATGGCCGCGACCACCTTGCCGCCGACGACGAGGCAGCGGATGTCGGCGCCGCCCGCCTCCTTGATGAATTCCTGCACCAGGATGTTCGCCTGCACGCCCATGAAGGCCTCGATGACGCTCTCGGCGGCCTTGCTGGTCTCGGCCAGCACCACGCCGATGCCCTGCGTGCCCTCGAGCAGCTTGATCACGAGCGGCGCGCCGCCGACCATCTTGATCAGGTCCTTCGTGTCGCCGGGCTTGTTGGCGAAACCCGTGACGGGCAGCCCGATGCCCTTCCTGGACAGCAGCTGCAGCGACCTGAGCTTGTCGCGCGAGCGCGACAGCGCCACCGACTCGACGAGCGTGTAGGTGCCCATCATCTCGAACTGGCGCAGCACCGAGGTGCCGTAGGCGGTGACCGAGGCGCCGATGCGCGGGATGACCGCGTCGATGCCGTCGAGGGTCTTGCCCTCGAAGTGCACGCTCGGCTTCTTCGACACGATGTTCATGTAGCAGCGCAGCACGTCCACCACGCGCACCTCGTGCCCGCGCGCCTCCGCCGTCTCGATCAGCCGCCGCGTGGAGTACAGCCGCCGGTTGCGCGACAGGATGGCGATCTTCATGCGTGCGGGCTCATGGCAGGGGGTCTCCGGCAGTCTCAGGCGGCGTCGCCGCGGTCGGCGTACAACGGTCGCGCCGAGACGCGACCGAGCAGGAACGAGCGCGCGGGATCGACGCCGACGTCCGGCACGAGCGCCGTGCGGCCCACCAGCATGCGGAAGAGCATGTCGCCGCGATCCACCAGCGTGATCTCCACGCTGCGCGAGCGCGTCCCCATCACGAGTTGCGTGCGGATCACCCAGCGCTCGGCGCGGTGCCCGCCCGAGTCGGTGACGCTGCGGCGATCGACGAGCGGCGCGCGACAGCGCACGGCCACCGAGCCGTCGCGCTGCAGCGGCTGCACGGTGAAGCCGACGAGCGCGGTGCCGTCCTCGCCGCGCTCCTCGGCGATGTCGTGCGCGTGCAGCGCCGAGGTGCGCGCGCCGGTATCGATCTTCGCCTTCACCGCCGGCAGTCCGAGCTCCGGCAGCGACACCCATTCACGCCAGCCGACATCGAGGCGGGCTGGAGCGTCGGCGTGCGCGTCGGCGGAAAGGGGGGCGGAAGGGTCGGCGGCCGCCCCGGCGTCGCGGGGTGCGGACATGTCTGCAGGCATGCGGCAATGGTCGCATGCCGAGCCGGATGCGGGGCGATCCGCTCGTCAGGTATCCACGGCCCGCAGCACGAAGTCCGTCGTCACCGAACCCGACGCCACGAGCCGACCGTTCGGCAGGTCGTTCGCCTCGGCGCGCGCGAGCGCGGCGGCCGGGTCGTGACCGTGATCGAGCCAGCGGCGCACGAGCCGCTCGCGCAGCGTGGATTCGTCCACCTCCAGCATGACCGAGGCGTCGAACAGCCCGTGCAGCGCGCGCCACGGCTCGGCGTCCAGCAGCAGCCAGTTGCCCTCGACGACGCAGACCCGGTGCGCGGGCGTCACGCTGGCGGCGGCGGCCCGCGACAGGTCCGCGGCCCGGTCGAACACCGGCACGTGCACGGTGGGCTCGCCGCGACTCAGGCGCCCGAGCAACGCGTGCAGGCCATCCGCATCGAAGGTGTGCGGCGCGCCCTTCACGGCGCGCGTGCCGGCGGCGTCCAGCAGGGCGTTGTCCAGGTGGAAACCGTCCATGGGCACGACCGCGGCGGCGGGCATCCGTGCAGCGAGCTCGGCGGCCAACGTGCTCTTGCCGCTCGCGGGCGCGCCGACGACCGCGACGAGCGTGCGCCCGGCGACGCCGTCGGCGTCGCGCACGAGCGCCCCGAGGCGTGCGCTCAGCGCCTCGAGGCCGGCCGGGCGTTCAGGCCCGCGAGCGGGGTCCGATGTCGTGCGCATGGTTCCCCGGTCAGGCCGCCGCGCGCGCGGTGGACGGCGTCAGCGTCTCGGGCGGCGGCTCGGCGGCGCCCGTCATGAAGGCCACGGCATCGTTCATCGTGAACTGCTTCGGATCGAGCAGGCACAGTCGCTTGCCGAGCCGGTGCACGTGCACGCGATCGGCCACCTCGAACACGTGCGGCATGTTGTGCGAGATCAGCACGATGGGCATGCCGCGCGAGCGCACGTCCAGGATCAGCTCCAGCACGCGGCGCGACTCCTTCACGCCGAGCGCCGCGGTGGGCTCGTCCATGATGATGACGCGCGAGCCGAACGCGGCGGCGCGCGCCACGGCCACGCCCTGACGCTGCCCGCCCGACAGCGTCTCCACCGCCTGGCCGATGTTCTGGATGGTCATGAGCCCGAGCTCGCTGAGCTTCTCGCGCGCCATGTCCTCCATCTTCTTCTTGTCGAGCATCCGCAGCAGCCCGCGCAGCCCCCCCTGGTGGCGGATTTCCCGGCCGAGGAACATGTTGTCGGCGATGGACAGCGCCGGGGACAGCGCGAGCTGCTGGTACACCGTCTCGATGCCGGCCGCACGCGCCTCCATCGGGGATCGGAAGGCGATCTCCTTGCCGTCCAGTCGCACGGTGCCCTCGTCCGGCACGACGGCGCCGGAGATGGCCTTGATCATCGAGGACTTGCCGGCGCCGTTGTCGCCGATCACGGCGAGGATCTCGCCCTCGCGCAGGTCGAAGTCGGCCTCGTCGAGGGCGGTGACGCGGCCGTAGCGCTTCACGAGACCGCGCGCCTCGAGCACGTTCCTCGTGCCGGGACCGGTGACGCTGCCGGGCGCCTGCCCCGCGTCGAATGCCTGGCCCACCTCGGCGGACGTCGCGGCCGGCGCGCTCAATTGGAGATCCTCCGGATCCATTGGTCGATGCCCACCGCGAGGATGATCAGACACCCTATGGCGAAGCGCTGCCAGATGACATCCACCCCCGCGAGCTTCAGTCCGGAGCTGAACACGCCGACGATCAGCGCGCCGAACAGCGCACCCATGATGGTGCCGCGCCCACCGAACAGCGAGGTGCCGCCGATGACCACGGCGGTGATGGAGTCGAGGTTCGCCTCGGCGAAGCTAGGCGGGCTGACCGAGCCGACGCGGCCGATCGAGACCCAGGCGGCGAGGCCGCAGATGAGCCCCGCGACGGCGTAGACCGACAGCAGCAGCCTGTCGGTCAGGATGCCCGACAGGTCGGCCGCCTCCTTGTCGTCGCCCACCGCGTACACGTGGCGCCCCCACGCGGTGCGGTTCAGCGCGAACCACAGCACCACGAAGGTCGCGAGCATCAGGAACGAGCCGTAGGTGAACACGGCGCCGCCGATCTGCACGCGTTCGCCGAAGAACTTCAGCGAGGCGGCCGTGGCGTCGATGTCCTGGCCGCGGATGGACTGGCTGCCCGAGTAGGCGATCATCAGCGCGTAGAAGATGTTCCACGTGCCGAGCGTGACGATGAAGGGCGGCAGCCGCAGCCGCGTCACGAGCAGCCCGTTGATGAAGCCGCACGCCGTGCCGCAGATGAACCCCAGCGGAATGGCGAGTGCCGAGGGCATGCCGACCGAGACCGCGAGCTTGCCCATGACGACCGCGGACAACATCATGATCGCGCCGACCGACAGGTCGATCCCGGCGGTCAGGATGATCAGCGTCTGGGCCGCGGCGAGAAAGCCGATGACCGTGACCTGCTGGATGATGAGCGAGAGGTTGAACGCGGAGAAGAACCGCTCGCCCGCCACCAGGCCGAAGCCCGCCACGCTGAACGCGAGGATGATGACCGGCACCATCGCCGGGTTGCCGTGCAGGAAGTGCTGCAGGGACTGAAGCGGGGTACGTCGTCGCTCGAAACTCGCGACGCTGTCGGCCGTGGCTGCCATGGGCGGTGGAACTCGCGGTTGGAGAAACGGAACTTCGGAGGGGCCGGACCGGGGGAAGGCGACCGCGCGGCCGCCCTCCCCCTCGTGTCAGGCGTCGGCCTGGCGCTCCGTCAACCCCAGCACTTCTCCAGGCCTTCCTCGACGCTGATGGACTCCACACCCTCCTGCGGGTCGTCCGTCACGAGCGCGACGCCGGTGTCGGTGAAGTCCTTGCCTTCGGTCGTCTCGGGCATCGTGCCGTCGGCCGCGAAGGCCGCGATGGCCTCCACGCCGAGCGAGGCCATGAGCAGCGGGTACTGCTGGCTGGTGGCACCGATGACGCCGTCCGCGACATCCTGCACGCCGGGGCATCCGCCGTCCACCGAGACGATCGTGACGTCGCCCTCCCGACCGAACGCCTTCAGCGCCTCGTAGGCGCCGGCCGCGGCCGGCTCGTTGATGGTGTAGACGAGGTTGATGCCCGGGTCCTGCGACATCAGCGACTCCATGGCCGTGAGCCCGCCCTCGGAGGAGCCTGCGGTGACCTCGTTGCCGACGATGCGCTCGTCGGTCTCGTCGCCCCACTTCGAGGGGTCCATGACGTCGATGCCGAAGCCGGTGAGGAAGCCCTGGTCACGCAGCACGCCGACCGACGGCTGGCTGTCGGCGAGATCCAGCATCGCGATCTTCGCGTCGGCCGCGTCGTCGCCGAGCTTGGCCGCGGCCCATTGGCCGATCAGCTCGCCGGCCCTGAAGTTGTCGGTCGCGAACGTGGCGTCGGCGGCATCGATGGGCTCCAGCGGGGTGTCCAGCGCGATGACGAGCAGGCCGTTGTCGCGCGCCTGACGGACCTGGTCGACGATGGCCTTCGTGTCCGACGCGGTGAGCAGGATGCCCTTGGCCCCGGAGGCGATGCAGGTCTCGATGGCCTGCACCTGGCTCTCGTGGTCCCCGTCGACCTTGCCGGCGTAGGTCGACAGCTCGATGCCGAGCTCCTCGGCCTTGGCCGTGGCGCCCTCCTTCATCTTCACGAAGAACGGATTGGTGTCCGTCTTGGTGATCAGGCAGGCGCCCACCGTGTCCTGCGCCTGCGCCTGGCCGAAGGCCGCGCAACCGAGCGCGACGGCCGCGAGGGGGAACGTGAGTTGACGGATCTTCATCGTGTCTTGGCTCTCCAGAAAGGTTCGGTCGGGATGTCGACGCGATATTAATAAACGAGATTGATCTATTGCGCAAGCTGATAGGCTCGCGCAATGTTCGATGAAACCCTCCCGCACGCGCCCGACGAGGCTCACGGTCCCGGGAGGTCATCGTGACCGGAGGGCAGCACACTACTGCCCTCACCACCCGAACGCCACGTGTCCTTTCACGGACCGAGCGTCAGGTGCTCGCCCTGCTGCACTCGGGCGCGCTCTCGCGGGCGGAACTGGCGCGGCGCACCGGCCTGAGCGCGCAGGCCATGACGCGCATCGTGCGAGCGCTCGTCGCCGACCGGCTGGTACGCGCCCTGCCCCCCTCGCGCGGACAGGTGGGCCAGCCCTCCATCCCGCTCGCCATCGATCCGCGCGGCGCCTACGCGGTGGGCGTGGCGGCCGGGCGCCGCGGCGGCGAAGCCACGGTCATCGACTTCGCGGGCAACTCGCTCGCAACCCTGGAGCGCGATTGGCGGTGGCCGGAACCGGACGGGGTCATCGACTTCGCGGTCGAGGCATGCCGGGCGCTCTCCCGACGCGTGCCCCGGGAGCGCCTGTACGGTCTCGGACTGTCCATGCCGAGCGAACTGTGGCAGTGGCACGAGCGGCTCGACGTCGCGCCCGATGCGCTCGCACCCTGGCGCGTGCGCGACGTCGCGGGCGAGCTCGAGGCGCTCGTCGGGTTGCCCGTGAGCCTCGGCAACGATGCCGCGGCCGCCTGCGGCGCCGAGCTCACGTTCGGACGCGGCGTCGAACTCGGCGACTTCGCGCACTTCTCGGTAGGCTTCTTCGTCGGTGGCGGGCTCGTCATGAACGGCGCGGTGCACGCCGGGCGTCACGGGCGGGGCGCGGCCTTCGGGTCGCTGCCCGTACCGGACGGCTCGAACCGTCGCACGGGCGCGGCGCAGCTCATCGACGAGGCCTCGCTGCACGTGCTCGAGACGATGATCGCCGAGGCGGCATGCGTCGACACGGGGACGGCCGGTGCGACGCCGGCGGACACATGGAGCGCCGCCCCCGAGGTGCTGGAGCGTTGGGAGCGCCGCGCGGCCGAAGCGCTCGCCACGGCCATCGCGGCCGTGGCCGCCACGGTCGACATCGATCATGCCGTCATCGACGGTGCGCTGCCGACTCCCGTGCGCACGCGGCTGTGCTCGCGCGTGCGCACGGCGCTGCGGGCGCTGGACACGCGCGGCCTCAACGTGCCGCCCATCGTCGAGGGCACGCTCGGTGGCCGCGGCCAGGCAATGGGGGCGGCGCGGCTCGCGTTGTCCCCATCCCTGTTGCCCGAGGGCCTGTTGCCGATCAGGACTTAGGGCTCGTGAAGCAATAAAGTGTGCGTCCTGTCGCCCCGCAGAGCGTGTCAGGCTAGGCGCGAGGAGCGGAGCGTGGCGGGCCACGCGACCGACGAGCAACGACGGCTGGCGCGCTCTGCGGGGCGACCCCTACGGGGCCGGCCCGTGCGCTCGCCCCGCTGCACCGCGCGAGCGCGGGTAGCGCCGCTACCCTCGCTCGCAGCGCCTTGCGGGACAAGCGCACAGGGCCGGCAGGACGCACACTTTATTGCTTCACGAGCCCTTAGCGGCCTGCGCTTCCAGGGCGGCGAGCGGGTGCCCCTCGAAAGCGCGCGCGACCGGCGAGGCCCGCACGCGCCGCGAGCGTCTCGAGCGCCCCGCGTTCGGGTCCGATGCCCACGAGATCGAGCGTGGCGTCGAGTCCGTCCCGCACCAACTGCCCCAGCGCGCGCAGGATGAAGGTCTCGTGCAGCTCCGGGAACATCGAGATGACGATGCCGAGCCTCGGCGGCGCACTCACGTCCCGGAACGGCCGCGCCGGACGCGTTGCAAGGGCGTCCCCCACCACGCCGTCCGGCGTCGGCTCACGTCGGCCTCGGGGCGGAGTCGGTGCCGGAAGCCTCGACGCGACCGGCATCGACGCCCCGCCCGCGCCGGGCCACGGGAACGCCCAGCGCCGTGACCAGCAGCGCGACGGCGGCCCCCATGCCCTCGCGCGCGCTCTCGACTTCCCACCAGACCTCGCGGCGCCAGAAGCCGCCCTGTTCCGGCCAGACCGATAGGCAGACGACGCTCAGGACCACGAGCGCGACCCCGAGCGAGACCCGTCCGGCGGTGCCGGCGAGCCAGGCGGGACGGAACGCGGCGACGGCCATGCAGCTCGCGGGCACCGCGTAGAGGGCCGCCCAGGCGAGGCCGTCGGGGTCGTTGTACTGCACGGCCGCGAACAGCGTCATGAGCGCGGACAGTGCGATGCGGGCGATCCTGGGTGACGGGACTCTGTTCGACATGCTCTGGCACGATAATATCATCGGCATGCGGGACGCCTTACCTCGGCCCTGCCCCGCAACATGCCCTCGTCCCGCAAGGACCCTGCCAGCTTCCCGGTGGACACCCCCGTCCACGAAGCCGCCAACGATGACGTTCACGCCCCGGGGCCCGGAACGGAGCTCGGGAGCGGGCCGGGCGTCGGCACCGGGCTCGTGTGGCAACGCTTCTCGGTCACGCACGACTTCCCCGTCGCGTTCACGCGGGACCTGTTCGCCCCCGGCAACCCGCTCCTGGCCGACGTGCTCGGCCGGCTCGAACCCGGCAAGCGCCAGCGCTTCGTGGTCCTCGTCGACGCGGGCCTGCTCGCGGCCGACCCGGAGCTGCCGGCGCGCATCCGCGCCTGGTCCGACGCGCATGCCGGGCGCGTGGAGCTTGCTTGCGCGCCCGTGCCGATCGATGCCGGCGAGGCGCTGAAGAACGACCCGGACGCACTCGGGCCGCTCTACGAGTCGGTGCTGGACCACGCCATCGACCGGCATTCGTGCGTGATCGGCATCGGTGGCGGCGCGCTGCTGGATGCCGTGGGGCTCGTCGCCGCCACCGCGCACCGAGGCGTGCGGCACGTGCGGGTGCCCACCACCGTGCTGGCGCAGAACGACTCCGGCGTGGGCGTGAAGAACGGCGTGAACCGATACGGGCAGAAGAACTGGCTGGGCACCTTCGCCCCGCCCTTCGCGGTCATCAACGACGCCGCCTTCCTGCCCTTGCTCGGCGCGCGCGACCGGCGCGCCGGCATGGCCGAGGCCGTGAAGGTCGCGCTGATTCGCGACGCCGCCTTCTTCGAACGGCTGGAGCGCGACGTCGATGCGCTGGTCGCCTTCGAACCGGACGCGGTGGAACACATGGTGCGTCGCTGCGCCGAGCTGCACCTGCACCAGATCGGCCGTGGCGGCGACCCCTTCGAGAGCGGCAGCGCCCGACCGCTGGACTTCGGTCACTGGGCCGCGCACCGGCTGGAGGCGCTCTGCGACCACCGCCTGCGCCACGGCGAGGCCGTGGCGATCGGCATCGCGCTGGACGCACGCTACTCGGTGCTCGCGGGGCTACTGCCCGCGGGCGACGACGAGCGCGTCGCGATGCTGCTCGAGCGTCTCGGATTCGCGCTGCACGACGCGGCCCTCGACACCGTGGACGAGGCCGGCGAGCACGCGCTGCTCGCGGGTCTCGAGCAGTTCCGCACCCACCTCGGTGGCGAGCTGACGGTGACGCTCCTGTCCGCCATCGGCACCGGAGTCGAGGTGCACGAGATGGAGCCCACCCTGGTGCTGGACGCGATCGGCTGGCTGGGAGCGAGGCGATGAGACTCGGGGACACGCACCTGTCCTACTGCACGAACGTGCACGCGGGCGCGACCTGGGAGGAGGCGTTCGCGGCCCTCGCCCTGCACGTGCCCGCCGTGCGCGACGCGCTGGGTCCGGAGCCGGGCGAGCGCCCGCCGCCCTACGATGCGCCGCGCCCGTTCGGCCTGGGACTGCGCTTGTCGCACGCGCACCTCGTGGCCCTCGAGAACGAGGCCGCCTTCGAGCGCTTCGTGACCTGGCTGGCCGACGAGCGGCTCTACGTGTTCACCATCAACGGCTTCCCGTACGGCGAGTTCCACGGCACGTCCGTGAAGAGCGAGGTCTACCGACCGGACTGGACCGAGCCAGAGCGGCTGGACTACACGCGCCGGCTCGCGACGCTGGCCGCTCGGCTCGGTCCGCCCGACGGGCGCATGACCATCAGCACGCTGCCGGGCACGTTCGCGGCGTGGGGCGAGGGTGCCGCACCCGTCATCGCCGCGAACCTGCTGGACGCCGTCGCGCACTGCGTGCAAGTCAAGCGCGACAGCGGCGTCTCGGTAGGCATCGCCATCGAGCCGGAGCCCTGCTGCCTGTTCGAAACGGTGGAGCAGCTCGTCGACTTCTTCGCCGCCCGGCTGCACTCGTCCGAGGCGGTGGCACGCGTCGCCGACGCGACCGGCTCGTCGACGCGCGCCGCTCGCGCGGCCATCGACGAGCACCTGGGCGCCTGCCACGACGTGTGCCATTCGGCCGTCGAGTTCGAGGACCCGCTCGAGGCCATCGCCCGACTGCGCGCCGGCGGCGTGCCCATCATGAAACTGCAACTGTCGTCCGCGTTGCGCCTTGCCCTCGCGGACGACACGGCCCTGGCAGAGCTGCGGCGCTTCGACGAGCCGGTGTACCTGCACCAGGTCGTGGCGCGCGCGTCCGACGGCGCGCTGTCCCGGCACGCGGACCTGCCGGACGCCATCGCGGCGCGGGCGGCGCGCGCGGCCGACGCCGGCGACGAGGAGTGGCGCGTGCACTTCCACGTGCCGGTGTTCCTCGAATCGATGCAGCACTTCGGCACGACCCGCTTCGTGCTGGAAGCGGTGCTGGAAGAGCAGCGCGTGCGATCCATCGCGCCGCATCTGGAGGTCGAGACCTACACCTGGGACGTGCTGCCGGCGCGCTACCGCGACGTGGCGATCTCCACGGCGATCGCGCGCGAGCTCGACTGGGTGCGCGATCGGTTGCGCGGTCCGGTCGGCGAGCGGTGCGCCGATGGCGATGGCACGCGGTGGGCCGCGTGAGCGCATCGTTCCCGAAGGTCTTGCCGGAAGCGGCGGACCTTTCGGCCGCGTTTCGTCTGCATCTGGAG
Source organism: uncultured Gammaproteobacteria bacterium (assembly GCA_963833195.1). Classification (GTDB taxonomy): domain Bacteria; phylum Pseudomonadota; class Gammaproteobacteria; order Granulosicoccales; family Granulosicoccaceae; genus Granulosicoccus. The sequence continues at coordinate 1,241,277 of CAWHXF010000027.1, forward strand.
CTCGGTCGGGGCTCGAACCTGCCCACCGTGTGGGCGAACGCGCTGAGCGCGATGGTCCTGTCCGGGGGCTCGATGACGTCGGGTGCCACGGCGTGCGCGCTGGCCGCGTTCTCGTGCCTGTACACGGGCGGCATGTACTTCAACGATGCCTGCGACGCGGCGATCGATGCGCGCGAGCGCCCCGAGCGCCCGATCCCGTCGGGTCGAACGACCGCCGCGCGGGTGCGGTCGTGGGCGGGCGGCTGGTTCGCGCTGGGCATCGCGCTGGCGGCCGCGGCGCGGCTGCAGTCGCCGGATCTCCACGGCACGGGCAGCATCGGCTGGCTGCTCGGCTGCACGGCGCTCGTCGCCTGCATCGTGCGCTACGACCTGCACCACAAGGGGAATCCGCGTGGGCCCGTGTGGATGGGAGCGTGTCGGGCGCTCGTCCACCTGAGCGCGGCGATGCTGGTCGTGCCCGTGCCGAACGCGCCGGTGGCGCTGGCCGCGGCGCTGGGTTTCGCCTGGGTGGTGGGGCTGACGCGGTTCGCGAAGGCGGAGGCCGCGCGTGCGGCCTTTCCGGATGCCCCGCTCGTCGCGTGGCCGTTCGCGGCACTGGGTGCGCCGGTGGCGATCGGTGCCCTTGGCGCCGTGCAGGCGCCGTTGGCGGTGGTTCCGGCCGTCGCACTGACTTTCGTCATGGCGATTGCCCGCACTCGCATGCGACGCGCCGGCCCTGGCGACTTTCCAGCGGCGATCGGCATGCTCATCGCGGCAGTGGCGCTGGTGGACGCGACCGTGCTGGCGCTGCACGGGCATGCCGGGGCCGCGGTGGTCGCGGCGACGTGCTTCGGGCTGACACTCGCGGGGCAGCGCTTCGTGGCGGGGACGTAGCCCCCACGCGCGTCCATGGTCGCCGCTCGAACCTTCGCGCTCAGAAGCGTACGGCGTCGTGGTCGGTGCCGACCCGCTCGAAGTCGAACCGATCGGACCACATCGAGCGTCTCGATCCTGTCGCCATCGAATTTGGCGGGCACCGGTGCAGCGAACCCGGGTCCCGCGCGCGAGCTGCCGTTGCGGTAGGTACCGGTCGTCCTCAAGCCGCCCGCCGCTGCACCCGCTCCCCGAACACCGTCTGCAGCACCAGATCCGCGAAGTCCGTCGCCTGCACCGCCCCCTGCGGCAGCACGGAGGCGTTCGACGCGATCACGAGCGGCCCCGCTCCCGGCGTATCCGTCACGCGGCCGTGCGAGCCTTTCACGAGGTGCGTCGCGGACGGCGAGATCACGTCCATGAGCGTGCGCATGCCGAGCTTCTTCTTGGCGAGGATGCCGGCGACCTTCGCGCTCGGCAGGCGGATGTCGGGATCGACGAAGAGCTCCACCGGGTCGTAGCCGGGCTTCCTGTGGATGTCCACGCAGCGCGCGTAGTCCGGCGCACGGTCGTCGTCCAGCCAGTGGTAGTAGCTGAACCAGCGATCGGGCCTCGACACCGCGACGAGGTCGCCCGTCCGCGCGTGGTCCAGGCCGATGGCGGCGCGCTCGTCGCCGCCGTACACCCGCTCCACGCCGTCCAGGGACTCGAGCAGACGACGGGTCTGCCCCAGCGCGGACGGATCGTTCACGTACACGTGCGCGACCTGGTGGTCGGCGACCGCGAACGCGCGCGAGGCGCCGGCGTCGAGCTGCTCGCCGCAGGCGCTCTCGTCGCGCACGACGAGCAGGCCCGCGCGCCGCAGCGCACGGTTCACGTGCACGGCGTCCGTGACGGGCACGATGCCGTACTCGGATACCACGATGACCTCGCGCCCTTCGGCGTCGGCCTGCTCGATCAGCTCCCCGCAGAGCGCGTCGACGTCGCGCAGCGAGCGTTGCAGGTCGGGGTGCTCGAGGTCGGGGCCGAGACGCTGCAGGTCGTAGTCGAGGTGCGGCAGGTAGGTCAGCGCGATGGTCGGCGCGCGCGTGGCCATGACGTGGCGCGTGGCATCCGAGATCCAGCGGCTGGATTCGATGCTCGCGCGCGGGCCCCAGAACGAGAACAGCGGGAAGGTGCCGAGCAGCGCGTCCAGCTCGTCGTGCAGCTCCGGCGGGTGCGCGTAGTGGTCCGGGATCTTCCTGCCGTCGGCCGGATACTGCGGGCGCGGCGTCGCGCTCCAGTCCGCGCTCGAATACATGTTGTACCACCAGAACATCTTGGCGGTCGTGCAGGCGGGGTCGATGCGGCGCGCGCGCTCCCAGAGCTTCTCGCCGGACACCAGCGCGTTCGACTGCTTCCAGAACGCGACCTCGCTGCGCTCGCGCTCGTACCAGCCGTTGCCGACGACGCCGTGCTCCGAGGGCGTCGTGCCGGTCAGGAGCGTCGACTGCACCGAGCAGGTCACGGCGGGCGTCACCGTGGCGAGCGGGCGCAGACCGCCCCTGGCAGCCAACTTGCACAGCGCCGGGGTATGGGGTCCGACGAGATCGGGCGACAGACCGACGACGAGAATGACGAGAACGGGTTTCATGGACGATGCATCGACGGGCCTGCACGCGGGCGTGCAGGTTCCGGGCCGCGCGGCCGGCGGGCCGACGAGCGCTCCCGACGCGCGCGTCCGACGCGACGCGCGGGCGTGGCTGCTGGACGTCACGCTCGGCTCGCTCGACGAGCGCGCGGCGCTCTGGCTGTGCGACGCGATGGCGGCCGCCGACGACGAACGCGCCACCGACATCGCGTTCGGCTCGGCACCGCGGCGCACCGGTCGCGAGCGCCTCGATGTGTCGGCCACCGATCTCGACCGGCCGAGCGTGCGGGGCTGGCGCCCCGGTACGCTGCGCGCGGACCGCGCCGCGCGCATGCTGATCGCGCTGGCGCACGCCGAGCACGACCGGCACGCGGTGGAGCGTCTGCTGCGCCACGCCGACGTGGAGGAGGAATGCGCGCTGTACGCCGCGCTGTGGCTGTATCCCGAACCGACACGCCTGCACGAGGCGGTGGGCCGGGGGCTGCGCACGCACGCGCCGCCGGTGTTCGAGGCCATCGCGCACGCCAACCCGTGGCCCGCCGCGCACCTCGACGAGCACCGCTGGAACCACCTGGTGCTGAAGGCGCTGTTCATCGGCGCCGCGCTGGAGCCCGTCCTGGGGCTGGACGAGCGGGCGAACCCGACGCTGGCGCGCATGCTGCTGGACTTCGCCGACGAGCGCCGCGCGGCGGGGCGCGAGGTGCCGGCCGAGCTGTGGCGCTGCGCCCTGCCCTTCGCGCCACCGGAGCGGCTGGTCCCGCACCGAGCGACGATCACGAACCGATACTGAGAGCGACGATGTTCATCGATCCCCACGCGCACATGATCTCGCGCACCACCGAGGACTACGAGGCCATGGCGGCCGCGGGCACGGTCGCGGTCATAGAGCCTGCGTTCTGGCTGGGCCAGCCGCGCACGCACGTCGCGAGCTACGCGGACTACCTCTCCGCCATCCTCGGCTTCGAGCGATTCCGTGCCGGGCAGTTCGGCATCCGCCACTATTGCACCATCGGGCTGAACTCGAAGGAGGCCAACGACGAGGGCCTCGCCGAGGCGGTCATGGACATCCTGCCGCGCTTCGCGGTCAAGCAAGGCGTCGTCGCCATCGGCGAGATCGGCTACGACGAGCAGACAGCGCTCGAGGATCGCTACTTCCGCGCACAACTGGAGCTCGCGAAGGAGCTGGCGCTGCCCGTGCTCGTGCACACGCCGCACCGCGACAAGAAGGCCGGCACGCTGCGCTCGCTCGACGTGTGCGAGGAGCACGGGATCGATCCGTCGCTGGTCATCGTCGATCACAACAACGAGGAGACGGTGGCGCCGGTGCTCGAGCGCGGCTACTGGGCGGCCTTCTCGATCTACCCGTCGACGAAGATGGGCAAGGAGCGCATGGTGGAGCTGCTGCACGGCTACGGCGCCGAGCGCGTCATCGTCAACTCCGCCTGCGACTGGGGCATCTCCGAGCCGCTGGCCGTCGCGCGCACCGCGAAGCTCGCGCTCGAGTCGGGCGTGGCGCCGGAGGCGGTGCGCCTCGCCTGCTACGCGAACGCGCTGGCGGCCTTCGGCCAGAGCGGCCAGATGCACGAATCGGACTGGCTGGACGGCGCGGTCATCGACCAGGGCGACACGTTCGAGGGCAACTCCATCCTGCGAGGCGGACGGGAGCCGCTGGTGGGCGGCCGAACGAACGGTGCACGGGCCGGCTCCGGTTGCGCGTGCCACCGTGGATAGCGCCCCGTGACCGCAACGGTTGCACCGCCGGCTCGGACGCACATGACCCTCTGCTAGGCTTCTCGCCCCGCAGCGCCCGGTTCCCGATCCATGTCCGACCCCCTGCTCGCCTTTGCGGGCCTGGCCGTCATCTGCGGTCTGTCCCAGTGGCTGGCCTATCGGCTGAACCTGCCGTCCATCCTGTTCCTGCTGGCGGCGGGACTGCTCGTCGGCCCGGTAGGCGGGCTCTTCGATCCGGACGAGTTCCTCGGCGACCTGCTCTTCCCCTTCGTGTCGGTGGCCGTCGCCATCATCCTGTTCGAGGGCGGGCTCACGCTGAGGCTCGACGACATAAGGGGCCACAGCAAGGTCGTCACGCGCCTGATCACCGTCGGGGTGATCATCACGTGGCTGCTCCTCACCGTGGCGGCGCAGCTGATCTTCGACATGGGCTGGCCGCTCGCCTTCGTCTTCGGCTCCATCGTCGTCGTGTCGGGCCCGACCGTCGTGAAGCCCTTGCTGAAGGCCGTGCGCCCGACCGACAAGGTCGGCCACATCCTGAACTGGGAAGGCATTCTCATCGATCCCATCGGCGTGTTCCTGGCGCTGATCGTGTTCGGTGCGGTGCTGCTGGAGGAGCCGTTCCAGGACCCCGGGCAAATAGCCCTGACCCTCGCCAAGCTCGTCGGCATCGGTACCGCGCTGGGCGTGGCGGCGGGCTGGACCACGGCGAAGCTCCTGCGCCGCTATCTGGTGCCCGACTATCTGGTCAACGTGATCGTGCTGGTGATCGTCATCGCGATCTTCGCCACCGCCGAGAAGCTGCAGCACGAGTCGGGATTGCTCGCCGTGACGATCATGGGTGTGTGGCTCGCGAACGCGAAGGGGCTGCATATCGAGGAAATCCTGCACTTCAAGGAAGACCTGAGCGTGCTGCTGATCTCGGGCCTCTTCGTGATCCTGGCCGCGCGCATCGATCTGGCCGTGCTGCCGCAGTACGGCTGGCAAATCCTCGCGCTCGTCGCGGTCGCCCAGTTCATCGTGCGCCCGGCCTGCGCGTGGCTGTGCACCGTCGGCGCGGATCTCGACACCAAGGAGCGATTGTTCCTCGGATGGATCTCCCCGCGCGGCATCGTGGCGGCCGCGGTGTCGTCGGTATTCGCGTTGCGGCTGGAGGAGGCCGGCGTCCCCCAGGCGGAATTGCTGGTGCCGCTGGTGTTCAGCATGATTCTCGGCACGGTCGTGTTCCAGAGCCTGACGGCCAAGCCGCTGGCCGAGTGGCTCGGCATCAGCAACCCCAAGCCGAACGGCGTGCTGTTCTTCGGCGCGAACGAGATCGGGCTGGCGCTGGCCCGCGCGCTCAGCACCGAGGGCGTCAAGGTCATGCTGTCCGACACGTCGTGGCGCAACGTGCGCGCGGCCCGGCGAGCGGGCTTCGCGGCCTACCACGGCAACCCGACGTCCGGTCACGCGGCCGAGAACCTCGATTTGCAGGGCATCGGCAAGCTCGTGTCCGTGTCGTCGCACCGGGACGCCAACGCGCTGGCGGGCATGCACTTCCGCAGGCAGTTCGGCTCGAACTCGGTATTCACCCTGGAGGGGGCCTCGGAGGACGCCGCGCACGAGCGCTTCGACACGGCGAACCGGAACCGGGGCAACCCGCTGTTCGACGCCTCGCTCACGCACGCCAGACTGTCCCGGTTGCTGCGCGAAGGCGAGGTGCGCCACCTGCGTCTGCGCGACGAGGCGGAAGCCTCCAAGAAGGAGGACGCGTCGCGCGCCCGGGACGATGCGGCGCGGGAGACGCGCGGCGCGGACGCCTCGGACGGCGGCGAGGACGCCGGGCGCCGGCGCCCCGACGGCTCCGTGTCGCTGCCGCTCGGCACGTCTCCCGAAGTGCTGGCGCTGGCGACCGGCCCCGTGGTCACGGATTCGGCCGACACCGGAGACGCCGACACGGCAGGGGCCACCTCACCCGACGGCGCGAGCGACGCCGACGCTTCCGGGCGGCCGGACGCGGTCTCCACGACGCCGGACGCGGACGACGATCCCGACGGCGCGCGCGAGGAAGACGAGACGTCCGAGCAAGAGGTGACCGCGGCGCTGCAGACCGTCGCCGAACTCGACGAGACCGAGTCGAGCGTGGCGCCGGCGGAGGCCTTCGACGGGGCGCTCGAGGGCGAGGAGCTGCTGGAGGCCGCGCGCAACAGCGACATTGGCGAGAACGATCTGCGGCTGTTCGCGATCGACGGCGCCGGCGCGCTCTACGTCTACGGCGCCGGGGAGAGCTTCACGCCCAAGGCGGGCTGGACGGTGATCGTGCTCGGCGATCCCGAGAACGCGAGCGCTCCGGCCCGCATGGCGCCGGAACGGCCGGCCGTGCCCGGGCCGGCGGCATCGCCGGCGCAGCAGGTGTAAGGGCCCCCGAAACGACCGGGGGGCGACCCGAGGGCGACCCGATGGCGACCCTGGGTCGGTCAGGCGCGCCCTCGGGCGGACTTCGCGCGCTCGATGCTCTCGACGATCTGTCGCTTCGCGTCGGCCGCGTCGGCCCAGCCCGCGACCTCGACCCACTTGCCCTTCTCGAGCTCCTTGTAGCGGGTGAAGAAGTGCTCGATCTGGCGCTTGAGCAGGGCGGGCAACGCGTCGACGTCGTCGACGTCGTCGTACACCGGCGTGAGCTTCTGCTTCGGCACGGCGACCAGCTTCGAGTCCAGGCCCGCCTCGTCCTTCATGTTCAGCACACCGACCGGGCGGCAGGCGATGATGCAGCCGTGCACGAGCGGATAGGGCGTGTGTACCAGCACGTCCAGCGGGTCGCCGTCCTCCGACAGGGTGTTCGGCACGAAGCCGTAGTTCGCGGGATAGAACATCGGCGCGGCCATGAACCGATCCACCGTCAATAGGCCGGTGCGATGATCGACCTCGTACTTCACCGGCGAGGCGTTCGCCGGAATCTCGATGACGACGTTGATCTCGTCGGGCACGTCGTCGCCGGGCGACAGGGTGTCGAAGCTCATTGCGGGTATCGGTGGAGCCGGTATCGGGGATGATGCGGGACGGGCCGGATGGCCGGCACGCCCGGGAGTCGGACGTCGGGAGGTGCGGAAACGTCGGGCGTCAGGCCAGCCCGGCGCTGAACGACTCGTTCTGCTCGTCGGTGAGGCGAGTGGCGAGCGCGCCCTGACGAAAGCCGCTGCCGCGCGTGTTGACGATGCCGGGCAGCTCCTTCTCCTCGTCGCGCATCTGCTTGCAGATGGCGGCCAGCGAGCGGCTGCCGCGGGCGACGAGCGTGCCCTTGAGCACGCGGACCGGGTCGCCTTCGTTGGCGTCGTCGTCGTCGCCGCTGACCGTGGCGTCCAGGATCTCGTCGACGTTGGCACGCCAGCGCACCCCGCCTTCGCTGCAGGCGATGATCTCGTCCCCCACCGCGATGTCCAGGTATTCGCGCGCGAGCGCCTTGGATTTCACCTCGGCGGGGTTCGCCACGAGCAGACCACGGACGGTGCCGTGTTCTACCGTGTCGACCTTTCGCGCGGTGTTCAGGGAGACGAGAAACGTGCTCAACACATTCACCATGCAGGGCGAGGGCAGTCCCCAGTCTAGCCGCGTGGCGGCGCAGCGTCCACGAGGGGCCGACGCGGGCCCCCGCCACTACCCGGCGTGGAGCGTCCACGGGCACCCCGCACCGGCGCCGGGGGCCGCCGAGACGGGGCGCGCGGTCCGCGATCCCGCGCGGCCGCCTTCAGTCACTCAGCGCACGGTTCTGAGCGGCCGCTCGCTCAGCCGGCGGTAGTAGTCGGCGGCCTCGGCCGAGACGTCCGGGCCTCCGCGCAGGACATCGATCGCGGGCGCTTCCGCGCTTGCATTGTCGGCGAGCTGCAGCTCCAGTTGCTCGATCTGGCGCAGCACCATGGCGAACTCGGCGTCCAGCCGAGCGGCGTTGACGTCGCCGTCCCCGTCCGAGCCGCGCAGCGCGCCGGCGCGCTCGCGCAGGTCGCGCAGCGCGTCGGCGTCCACACCGAGTGCCTCGAGGTCGGGCAGCACGCTCTCGATCGCCTCGGCCGTGGCGGTCGCGTCGTCGAGCCCGCCACCGGCACCGCCTTCGAACGTGCTGGCACCGGTGCCGCGGTCGGCGCGCAGCGTCCCGTCGTCGATGCCCGTGCCACCCACGCCGGTCGAGCCCGCGGCGCGTCCACCGGCACCGCCGGGCGCCGAGGACGGCGGCCCCTCCGCCACGGCCGAGCCGCGTCCGGCGCCACCGGAAGGGTTATCGCCCTGACCTTGGCCCTGGCCCTGGCCCTGGCCCTGGCCCTGGCCCTGGCCCTGGCCCTGGCCCTGGCCCTGGCCCTGGCCCTGGCCCTGGCCCTGGCCCTGACCTTGGCCTTGGCCTTGGCCTTGGCCTTGGCCTTGGCCTTGGCCCTGACCTTCACCTTGGCCCTGACTTTCGCCTTCGCCCTGACCTTGACCCTGTCCTTGGCCTTGGCCCTCGCCCTGACCTTCGCCCTCGCCCTGACCTTCGCCCTCGCCCTGACCTTCGCCCTGACCTTCGCCTTCACCTTGGCCTTCGCCTTCCCCTCGGCCGTCGCCGCCTTCCTGCGACTGGCCTTCGCCCGCCTGCTGCCCTTCGCCCCGCTGCCCGGCATCGGACTGCGCTTCGGCTCCGCCGTCGGCGGCATCCTCGGGCTCCGATCCGGGCCCCTGCGCGAGGCGAAGCGGATCGTCGGCGTCGCCGCCGGGCACGCCCTCGGTCGGGTCGCCCCGTTCGCCGTCGCCACCCAGCCGCTCGCGCAGCCGCCGCAGCTCGTCGAGCGTCTCGGCCAGGCGCCGGGCGTCCGGATCGTCCAGCGAGATCGACTCCTCGGAGGCGATGCGAGCGGCCTCCTCGAGCCGGTCGCGCCATTCGCGCAGCGCGTTGGTGACCAGGCTCTCGCCGGGCAGCACGGTCGCGAACGAGCCGGACTCGATGGCGTCGCCGGCCATGCCGAGCAGCTCCACCGAGCGCCCATCGGCCAGCCGCCGCAACGCGTCGTCCAGCGCGGTGGCGGTGCGCGGCGCGCGCTCGCCGACGCGCCCGCGCACCCCTTCGACGCTGTCGACGGTCGCCTCGACGGCGAGCTGCAACTCGCGCTTGCGCGCGGCGAGCTCATCGGCGCGCTCGCGCGTGAGCCCCGGCGTCCAGACGCCCGAGTCGCGGCTCTGCACGGCCCGCTCGACGGCACCGCGCAGCACGTTCGCGGTGTCGCGCTGTTCGGCCAGTTGAGCGTCCGCCTCCAGCGCCGCCGCGCGCAGGGCGGCGACGAGATCGTCGGCGCGCGCGTCCGCGAGCCGGCGCAGCGCGTCCCGCAGCGCCTCGCCGGCGCCTTCGCTCGTCTCGCCGTCGGCTCCGGAGGTGGGCTCGGCGTCCGCGTCGGCGACGGCCTCGCCGTCGGCACTCTCGCCCGATGCGGCGCCTTCTGGATCCACCGGCGCGTCCGGATCGCCTTCGGTGGCCGCGTCACCGGCATCGGCGGTCCGCGTCTCGTCGGTCTCGCCGCCGCCGTCGGCCCCCTCGCCCTCGGCCAGGGCACGCTCGCGCTCGAGCGCCTCGCGCGCCCGCTCGAGCTGGCGCGCCGCATCCCCGGCGGCCTGGCGCAGCGCCTCGGCCTCGCCGCCTTCGGCCGCCTCGGCCGCTTCCTCCAGCGCTTCGAGCTCGTTCTGCAGACGCTCCAGATCGCGCTCGAGCTGTTGCCTGCGCCACCGCTCCTCGCGCGCCTCCGGCGGCGAACGCCGGGCCTGCTCGGCAAGCGCCTGCTCGCGGCGCGCGAGCTCGGCGAGCTCCTCGAAGATGTCGTCGAGCTGCTCGGACGGCGCCTGCGAGCCGCCCCGGTCGGGCTGCTCGTACTGGTTTCGCTCCAGGTCCATCTCCAGCTCGAACATCTCGGCCATGTCCTGGCCCGCCTGCGCGCCGCCGCCCTGGCCTTCCTGGCGCGTCATGCGGATGTCGGCGAAGAGCGCCTCGGCGCGCTGCAGCAGTTGCAACGCCCGCTGCTGCGGGTTGATCGCATCGGCGAAGGCGAGCTCGTCCAGTGCCTCGGCCGAGGGCGTCATGGCATCGGCCGCCTCGCGCAGGTAGCGCACGAACTCGCGGATCTGCTCGCCGCTGTCGGTCAGCTCGCGCGCCTCCGAGCGGTCCGCGAGCGTGCGCGCGCGATCGGCGAGCGTGCGCTGCAGCCTGGCGAGCAGCGTCGAATCGTCCTGCAGGCCGTCGGTGTTCCCGTCCGCCGACTCCACGGTGCGCTGCAGGTTCCAGGTCGCGATCAGGATCTCCTTCTGGCGCTTGGAGATCTCGCTGCCCTCGTTCGCCTCGCCGCCGCCGCCGCCGCCCCCACCGCCGCCCGACTGGCCCTCGGAGAAGCGGCGGTCGAACGGGCGCACGTCGACGAGCATCATGTCCGTCTCGGTCACGTTGTCGTGATCCCTGACGCGCGCGTAGTAGGTGATGAGGTCGCCGGGCTCGAGCGGGCGCGGCTCGAGCGGGCCCGGCTCGGCGTCGGCCGCGAGGGCGGCGTCGGGCGCCGCCGGGTCGTCGCCGGCGGGGTCGGCCGCCGGATCGTCGGAGGGGTCGATCGTCGGCACCTCGCTCCCGAGCGCTTCGAGCGCGAAGGTGTGCGCGAGCGGCGAGCCGTCGGGGCTCGGCTCCAGCGGCACGGTGCGCCAGGGGCCGGCGTTGACCGAGTAGAGCAGTTCCACGGACTCGACCGCGTAGTCGTCGCTGGCCTCGAGCGCGAGCCTCACCTCCTCGATGGGCGAGGCCGTGACGTCGCGGCCGGGCAGCGCGAAGCGCGCGACGGGCGGCTCGTCGCCGCGCACGGCGATGGCGTAGGCGGGACCGATGGCGACGTCGTCGCCGAGCAGGCGGTCCACGAGGCCGTAGTCGCCGTCCTCGGTGATGGTGAGCTCGGCGCGGTGCACCGTGCCGGACGCGTCGGTGTCGAGAGGCAGCCGGCGCTGGCCGACGCGCAGCGCCCCGTCGACCAGCGGCCGGTCGGTGCCGAACTCCAGCGCCACGCGCGTGCCATCGACGCCTTCGAGGTTGCCCGCGTCGTCGACGGTGCGCGCCGGCAGGCGGGTCCACTCGGGGTAGGTGTAGCGGGCCTGCAGCCGGGTCAGGCGCGCGGGTTCGACGACCGACACCCGGTGCACCTCGCCGCTCGTCCAGGACGCGCTGACGTAGTAGTCCACCGGCGCGTCCACGCGCAGCAGCGTGAAGCGGAAGCGTCCGTCGGCGCCCGCGCGGACCGTCGTGGACTCCCACGGTGCCGCGTCGCCGGGCACGGTGCGCGCGCCGGTCTCGTCCTGTTCCGGCGAAAGCTCGGCGACGTGCAGCTGGACCTCGTCGCGGCGGAAGCCCTGCAGCTCGATCTCGAGCTCCAGGTTGTCGCCCGCGAGCAGGCGAACGTCCCCGGGACGCACGGCGATGCTGCGCGGCTCGACGAGCCCGGGCGTGCGCCAGCCCCACCACAGGTGCAGCGCACCGGTGCGCCAGTCCTCGGGAGCACGGTTGGCGAACCCGAGCAGCGCCGTGCCGAGCACCGCGAGCGCGAGTAGCGGCAGCAGCACGGCGCGCGCGGGCACGACGCGCGACAGCGGCACGCGGCGCGCGACCGACAAGGCGTCGCGCGCCAGCAGCGCGAGCATGGCGGGGGCCGTCTCGTTGCGCCGCGAATCGACGAAGGTGCGCGCCCGACCGTCGAAGGCCGCGTCGCTGGACTCCACCAGGGAGGCGCCGCCGTCGGCGCGCAGACGCCGCAGCGGGCCGCGCAGCAGTTGCCACGTCGCACCGACGGCGACGAGCGCGAACAGCGCGCGCGCACCGGATTCCAGGGCGGTGGTAAAGCCGATCTCGAGCCCCAGCGCCACGCCCGCCGCGGTGAGCGCGACGAGCGCGAGCGCCACGCCGAGGACGCGGTTCAGTATCCGGCGCCAGCGCTCGCGCCGACGCGCGGCGCCGAGGTAGCGCGCGAAGCGTTCGACGGCGCCGGGCCCGCCCCTTCGGGGGCCACCACTTCCGGATCCGCGCTTGCCGGGCCCGCGCTCGTCGGGAGCGCGTCTGGATGCAGCGTTCAAGAGCCGTCCCTCGTCACGTTCAGGCGTCGGTTGGCCAACAGGGTCTCGCCGAACAGCAGCAGCGCCGCGAGCGGCAGCAGCAGCTGCCATTGCCAGCGGCGGGCCTCGTTCCGTGCGGCCTCGGACGAGGCGCCGAACGCGGTCGACGCGGCGGCGTCCGCGTCGATCCCGTCGCCGGCCGCGTCGGCCGCCGCGTCGGGGGCGTCCGCCGCGTCGGGGGCGTCCGCCGCGTCGGGGCGCCGCCTCGGCGGTGCTCGGGTCCGCCGCGCCGCCCGCGCGTGCCCAGCCCGCGAAGACCTCGGGCACCATGGGCGCGGTGTCGGACTCGCGCGCATCGATCTCGACCACCAGCGCGCGCTCGCCGCGCGGGTCCACGACGCGGTAGAGCCCGGGCCGCTCGGGCGTGAAGCTCGACGCGGCCGCGGTGGCGTCCAGTGCGCGCAGCGGCTCGCCGTCGGGGTCCAGCACCTGCACGTTGGCGGGCAGCGCGACGGACTCGCCCACGCGCACGCGCTCCGGCAGCGCGCCCGAGGCGCCGAACCAGTCCAGCGTGCGCCCCACGAGATCCACGAAGGCCGGCACGAACGGCAGGTCGCTGGCCTCGCCGTCGAGCGGGTCGGCCAGCAGCAGCAGCCGCGCTTCCCCGTCCACCGGCCGCTCCACCAGGAGCGGCGCGCCCGACGCGCTCTCGAGCAGCACGGCATCGCCGTCGACGAGACTCAGCCCGGCCGGCGCGAACCAGCGCACGTCGTACCAGTCGATCTCGCCGAGCGCGAGCGGGTGGGCGTCGTCGACACGACCGATGCCCGTGCCCCCCGGGCCCGGGCCGCTCGCACCCGCATCGCCGGATCCGGCCGTCGACGAGGCGGGCAGCGTGATCACCAGCACGTCGGTGCCGGCCTCGGCGGCGAGCGCTGCGCTCTCCAGGCCCGCGGCGTCCCCTTCGGCGACGAACAGCACGGCGTGCGCCGCACCCTCGGGCACGATGTCGCCGGAGGTGCCGCCGAGCGTCTCCACGCGCGCGCGGCCGTCGGTCTCGAGCGCCGTCGACAGGAAGGTCGCGGCGGCCGGCGGCACGCGCGTGCCCAGGCCCGCGAGCACGACGTCCACCGGGCGCACCTCGCGCACGGGAATCGTCTGCGCATCGTCGTCCGGCAGCGCATCCGCGGCGGCGAACGCGACCTCGAGCGTGGTGTCCTGCGCGGGCGGCAGGGTCACCGATTCGAGCGTGCGCTCCACGCTCGCGCCCGCCGGCACGGTCAGATCCAGGGTGGCGAGCGTCTCGCCGCGCGCGGCTACCGTGACCCGGCGCTGCAGCGTCGCGTCTTCGGCAGCGGTGCCCGTCCCGGCGTTCGCCTGCGTGTCCGTCCGCGTGCCGGCCGCGGCGTCCGCGCTGCCCGACGCGCGCAGGACGATGCGCGCCGTGGCGCCGTCGAGCGACACGGCCTCGGCGGACAGCCGCGCGTTCGGGACGGTATCCGCGCCACCGACGCGCACGATGTCCAGCGCCTCCAGACGCGGCGCCAGCAGATCCCCCGAACGCGCCGGCACGCCGCTCGCCTGGGCATCGGTCACGACCGTGGCGGAGGTCGGCAGGTCGGACGCCGCGGCGATGGCATCGAGCCTGCGCATGATCGTGCCGTAGTCGGCCCGGCCGTAGCCCGGCTCGAGCCCGTCCAGCGCCGCGAGCGCGTCCGCGGCGGTGGACTCTTCCCCGGTCAGCGCGGTCGGGCCGTCGGAGAACGCGACGAGCGTGGCCGCGGCGTCGGGCGGCAACGCACCGATGCGCTCGCGCAGCGCGTCCAGCGCGTCGTCGAAGCGCGAGCCCGCCCGCATCGACCACGACGTGTCGATGGCGTAGACGTGCAACCGCTCGCCCTGCGCGCCGCCCGCCCAGCGATCGAGCAGCGGCCCCGCGAACAGCGTGCACAGCGCGACGAGCGCCAGGATGCGCAGCAGCAGCAGCGGAAGGTGGCGCAGGCGCCGGGTGCGCGATACCGGCGGCGGCACCGCTTCCAGGAAGCGCTCGGACGGAAACGCCCGCACGCTCGGCCGCTCGTCGCTGAAGCGGTGCAGCAACCAGGGCAGCGCGACGAGCGCGAGCCCGGCGAAGAAGGCGGGCGCGAGAAAGCTCATCGGCCGCCGCGCTCGCGCACGCGCAGCCAAGCCTGCAGCGCCGCGTCCAGGGGCTCGTCCGTGCGCACGGTCACGAGGGTCGCGCCCACGCGCCGACAGGCGGTGTCGAGCGCCTCGTGATGCGCATCGAAGCGCTGGCGGTAGCCGCGCTGCAGGAAGCCGGGGTCCACCACCACGTCGTTGCCGCTCTCGAGATCGCGCAGCGCGCCGGTACGCGCAAGCTTCGGTTCGATCTCGCCGGGGTCCAGCACGCGGAACACCGCGATGTCGTGACCCGCGTGCGCGAAGGGCTGCAGCCCTGCCAGCACCTCGTCCGGCTCGGCGTACAGGTCCGATATCAGCACGACGAGACCGCGCCGGCGCACGCTGGAGCGCAGGCTCGCGAGCGCCGCCACCAGATCGGTGCCGGCGCCGGGCTCGGCGCGGTGCAGCAGCCCGAGCGCGCGCGGCAGCGAGTCGGGTCGGGTGGAGGGCGGCTGGAAGTCGGTCAGCCGCTCGTCGAAGATCGCGAGCGACAGCGCGTCCCGCTGGCGCCTGGCCAGCCACGCGAGCGACGCCGCGAGCCAGCGCGCCACGTCGAACTTCGTCACCGGGTCGCCGTAGCCCATCGAGGCGCTGGCATCGACGAGCAGGTTCAGCTGCATGCTGGTGTCGCCGTGGAAGCGCTTGACGTACGCGCGGTCGGTGCGCGCGTACACGTTCCAGTCGACGAAGCGCAGGTCGTCGCCGTCGTTGTAGGCCCGGTACTCGGCGAACTCCTGGCTGTGGCCGAAATGCGGCGAGCGGTGCAGTCCGGTCAGCACGCCGTCGACGACGGTGCGCGCGACGAGTTCCAGCGAGCCGAGCCGCGCGAGCACCTCTGGCTTCAACAGGCGCACCGAGGCGCCCGCGGCGTCCCGCGAGGCCTTCGCCGCCGCGGCCGGGGAAGCCGGCGGGGCCGACGCCATCAGGCGGCCATGCGCTTCGACACGAGATCCGAGAGCACCGCGTCGATGTCGGTGCCGTCGGCCTCGGCGAAGTAGTTCAGCTGCACGCGGTGGCGCAGCACGGGCGCGGCGAGCGCGTCGATGTCGTCGATGGTGACGTGCACGCGGCCACGCATCAGCGCGCGCGCCTTGGAGGCGAGCACGATGGCGAGCGCCGCGCGCACCGAGGCGCCGAACTTCACGTAGCGGCGCACCGTGTCGGTGGCGGCCGGGTCCTGCGGGCGCGTGGCGCGCACCAGCTCCACCGCGTAGCGACCCACCTGCCTGGACACCGGCACCTGGCGCACCAGCTGCTGGAAGGCGAGCACCTGCTCGGCGTCGGTGCACACCTCCACGGGTGCCGGGGACGCGCTGCCCGTGAAGCGCTCGACCACGGTGAGCTCGTCGTCGAGCGGCAGGTAGTCGAGGATGATGTCGAACAGGAAGCGGTCGAGCTGCGCCTCGGGCAGCGGATAGGTGCCCTCGAGCTCCAGCGGGTTCTGCGTGGCGAGCACGAAGAAGGGCTTGTCGATGCGGTGCTGCGTGCCGCGCACCGTGGCCGAGTATTCCTGCATGGCCTCGAGCAGGGCGGCCTGCGTCTTCGGCGGCGTGCGGTTGATCTCGTCGGCCAGCAGCACGTTCGTGAAGATGGGCCCGGGCACGAAGCGCCACGCGCGGTGGCCGCGCTCGTCCTCGTCGATGATGTCGGTGCCGGTGATGTCGGTGGGCATCAGGTCCGGGGTGAACTGGATGCGGTCGAAGCGCAGCCCCAGCGCGTCGGCGAGGGTGCGCACCAGCAGGGTCTTGGCCGTGCCGGGCATGCCGGTGACCAGGCAATGTCCGCCGACCAGCAGCGTGATCAGCAGGTGCTCCACCACGTCGTCCTGACCGACGACGATGCGGCCCACCTCGGAGCGCAGCTTCGTCGTGACGCGGCGAAAGTCCTCGACCAGGGCGGCGGTCTCGGTCTCTCCCTGGACGCCTGAGTCGCCGTGTCCTTGGGTGTGGGGAGTCGCGCTCATCGGGGCATCGTCGTCGGGGCGGTGGAAGGGACGGTGCCGTCGGGGTCGGGCGGCACGCGGTCATCGGTATCGTCCGCCGGGGCCGCGTTGGCCCGGGCGAGTTCCAGCAGGAGCCGCTGGGCGGGGCGGTAGAACGGCGCACTCTCGAGCGAGCGCAGGACCTGACGCCTCGCGTCCGGCGCGTCGCCGGCGGCGAGCGCCGCGCGCGCCATGCCGTAGCGCGCGGCGGCCGGGTCCTGCGGGCGCAGGCCCAGCAGCGCATCGTACTCGCGGCCCGCGCGTGCGTAGTCGCCCTGCGCCAGGTAGTGATCGCCCAGGAAGCGATGCGCGGAGGCGTCGTAGGGCATGACCCAGTTCAGCGCCTCGGCGACGCGCGCCGCATCGTCGTCGCGCCCCAGGGCGAGAAGCTCCTCGACGAGCGCCGCGAGCGTGTCGGGCGCGTGACCGCCGCGGGCCTGCCACTCCAGCAGCGTCTCGACCGCGCCTTCGTCGTCGCCCTGCGCGCGCTGCGCACCGGCGAGCACCTCGTACGGGTTGCCGCGCCCCACCCGTTCGGGATAGCGGCGCACGAGATCGCGTGCGAGCGCCTCGATGCTGACGTGATCCTCGAGCTGCAACGCGCGCCCGAGCTGACGCTCGGCCGACGCGTAGTCGTCGAGCGACGCCAGCAGCTCGCCGTGGCGGGTCTGGATCCAGTCCGCGAAGGCCTCGTCGAAGTCCGGCGTGGACAGACCCGTCGCGAGGCGCACCGCGCCCGGCGTCGAGACACGGCGTGCGAAGGCGTCGAGCATCGTCGCGAGCGCCTCCTGGCCCCAGCGCGCGGCGATGAAGTCGCAGACGAGCCCGGCCTGCATGTACGAGACCTGCACCTGGCCCTGGTAGCTCGGGCGCACGAAGCCGCCGTCGAGCTC
The DNA here is from genome assembly GCA_963833195.1 of uncultured Gammaproteobacteria bacterium. Lineage (GTDB taxonomy): Bacteria > Pseudomonadota > Gammaproteobacteria > Granulosicoccales > Granulosicoccaceae > Granulosicoccus. The sequence goes on from CAWHXF010000027.1 coordinate 1,258,612, forward strand.
GTCGATCGGCAGCAGCCGCTCGGCCTGGATGGCGCGCAGCACGTCCATGGGCAGCTCGCGGTCGGCGAGCGGACCGGTGTGCCATTCCTCGTACACCGACAGCCCTTCGCTGAACCAGCGCGGCAGCCGATGGTTCGTCGCCTCGAGCGTGAACACGTGCGCGAGCTCGTGCCACAGCGTGCTGCCCCAGTGGAACTCGCCGGCGGCGCGCGCCTTCGGACTGTCCATGGCCATGAGGTAGCCGAACGTCACGCCGAGCAGGCCGATGCCGGGGGTGCTGACGGTGCGCACGCCGAAATCGTCGTGGTCGTGGTACAGCTCGATGATGACGGGCTTCTCGAGCGTGAAGCCGTAGCGCTCGGTGAACGTGCGGATGGCACGCTCGGTGAGCTCGTGCACGTAGATCTCGAGCGCGTCGGCGTCCTCGCGATCGAGCCGCACGAGGGCGCGGCCGAGATAGCGCCCGCGCTCGCCGTCGGGTCCGTCCTCGGACCCATCCTCGGCCCCATCCTCGGCCCCATCCTCGGCGAAGACGTCGAGCGTGGACAGGCGCATGCCGTCCAGCGAGTCGACGAGCTTCAGGGTGTTGACCGTCATCGTGTCGAAGGGGTCCAGCTCGTAGGCGGTCTCGAGGTGGTGACGGGCGCCGAACAGGTCGTCGATGCGCAGCAGGTTGATGCCCAGATCCCGGTGGGCACTCGCGAGCCGGGGGTCCGTCTCCACCGCGCGGCGGTACAGCTCCACGGCCTCGCGGTAGCGGTACGTGATGATGTAGAAGTGCGCGGGAATGGCGTACACGTCGCCGTAGCGCGGGTTCAGCGCGAGCGCCGCGCGCACGCGCGGTGCCATCGAGCGATCCTGCAGCAGGTCCGCGCCGGCCTGCAGCGCGAACACCTCGAGCGGGGGCAGTCCGCGCTCGGTGATCGCCGCGAGCGCCCGGCGCAGCAGCGCCCGACCGCGCTCGATGTCCTGCAGCTCCAGCTCGATGCCCGCGAGCAACAGCAGCGCGCGCGGCTCGCCGGGGTGTTCTACGACGATGCGCTCGAGCGCTTCGCGCGCCCGCCCCTCGAAGGCTTCGGCCGTGGCTTCGGCGAGCGCGATCTCGGCCGGCAGGTACTGCGCGTCGTGCAGCAGCGCCTCGCGGAACAGCGCCTCGGCATCGGACACCTGGTGCGTGCGCAGGTACAGCCGCCCCCAGGCGGTGCGTGCCGCCGCCCCTTCGGTCCCCGACACGGCCGCGGCCTCGCGGTACAGCCGGTTCGCCTCGCCCACCTCGCCGAGCGCGTCGTGGGCCTGGGCACGCACGAGGGTGCTCGTCGCGGCGTCCCCGTCGGCGATGGCGCGGTAGCAGTCGCGCGCGTCGTCGTCGCGGCCGACGTAGGCGTGGGCGTCGCACTCGCGCAGGACCTCGGCGCGGTCGCTCTCGTAATGGATCTCGAGCGCCGCGGCGCCGCCGACGAGCCCCAGGCTCGACAAGAGACTCGCCAGGGCGATCGCCAGGAGCCTGCGCGACGCGGCCGCGACGCCGTTCCCCATACCTTTCGTCATGCCGCGCTCACGCATCGCCTTCGCTCCAGCCCGTCGCCTCGTCGATGCTCTGCTGCAACCGGGCGATGCGCAGCAGCAGCGCCTCGAGCGCGCTCCAGTAATCCCCCGCGGCGAGGTCCGCGCGGGCGGCCTTCAGGCTCGCGAACTCGGCCTCGAGGGTGCTGCGCTCGTCGAGCAGGCGCGCGACGCGGGGATCGTCGCCGGCGGCCGCGAGCGCGCCCAGCCGCGCGAGGGCGATGTCGGCGGCCCCGTCGCCGGCGATCCTCGCGTGCTCGGGCGCCAGCAGGTTCTCCTCCTCGTACCAGCGGCGCACGGCCGCGTCGGCGTGCCTGAAGGCCTCGCCGAGGGTGAGGATCTCGTTGCGGTCCACGTCCGCGCCGCCCTCGGCGCCGCCGTCCGAGACGGCCGCCGCGAAGTCGCTGCCGAAGCGCACCGCGTTGAGCTCGCCGCCGCTCTTGGTGGCGGTCACGAGCGCCCGCCCGGGCTGCTCCAGCACCTCGAGCAACGCACCGCTGGCGCTCGTGGCCGCCACGACGAGCTCGCGCGCGGCGGCGCTGCCCGACAGCGCATCGATCAGGTCCGCGGCGCCGACGTCGGGGCCGCCGATGTTGAAGCGATACCCATCGGCGTCCACGGTGCCGTGGCCGACCAGCACGAGCGCGAAGAGCCTGCCTTGCGCATCGGCCGCCTGGCGCCGCACGGTGTCCAGCAGGACGTCCCGCCCGGGGTTCTCCAGCACCACGACGGCATCGTCCTGCGCGTCCAGCGTGGCGAGCGCCGCGGCGATGGCGCGCGCGTCCTCGGTGAAGGAGCGCGCGTACTCGTCGGTGCCGCCCAGCCCCGCGACCACGACGCCGCGCACGCCCGCCATCGCGCCCGCGGGCCAGAGCGTCCCCCAGGCGCCGGCCAAGGCCAGCAGCGCCACGGCGGCGCGTCGGTGCGGCGCGACCGTGCGCCGTCCGGTGGACATCCGGCGGACGCTCACAACCGCCTCCAGCGCAGGCGCAGCAGCCATTCGATCGATTTGAAGCCGAGTATCAGCAGGAAGAAGGCGGGCGCGTTCCACAGGTCCGAGCGCTCGATGCGCGTGAGCGCGGCATTCGTCGCGGCGAGCCGCTCCGGCAGCGCCCGGACATCGTCGATCGGGGTGTAGCTGCCCCCCGTCACGTCCGCCAGCCGCTCGAGAAAGCGCTGGTGCTGCAGGCCGCCGAAGGCCTCGGCCGTGCCGCTCTCGTGCACCGTCCAGGCCGTCGCCACGAGCGGCGGCCCGGCGGGCGACTCGCCGCCCGCGACCGCGGTCAGCTCCAGGCCCCACGGACCGTCGGCGCTCAACGCCGCGTTCACGAGCCAGCGTCCGGGCAGCTCGGGATCCGCGACGAGCTCGGCCGGCTCGCGCGCGCCGTCCGGGCGCACGAGACTCGCCTGCAGCGCCTCGCGTGCGAGGGGCGTCCAGTCGGCCGCGCGCGCCTCGACGGCGAACGCTCCGGTGCCGAGGTCGCGCACGACCGGCTCGGCGGGCCGCAGATCCAGGCGCGCGGGGCTCGACCCCGCGAGGGTGCCGACCAGCCCGCGCCAGAAGTCCTCGTGGCGCCGGTCCTCGGAAGGCAGCCCCATCTGCCAGCGCCAGGTGCCCGAACTCGCGAGCACCCAGCTCGTGCCGCGACCGTAGCGCTGCCGCACGAGCACGGGATCGCCCGCGTCGCTCTGCAGCAGCACGACCGCGCCGGGCTTCGGACGCCCCGCGGCCTGTCGATCCGCGAGCTCCGGCAGATCGCTCCAGCTGTCCAGCACGGCCTGCGCGTCCGCGGCGTCGGCGTTCGCACCGCCGAGCGCGAACCAGTCGGTACGCAGCCCGTGGCGCGTCGGCAGCACGCGCGTGCGCGTTCGCTCGAAGGTCTCGCTGCCGGCGTCGGCCGGCAGCACGGTGGGCAACGCCACCGCGACGGCCGAGCGCGCCCAGCCGCCGTCGGCCAGTCCGGAGCGGCCGCCGAGCATCAGCAGCCCGCCGCCGCGCACGGCGACGAAGTCGCGCAGCGCGGCCTGCTGGGTCGGATTCAGCAGCGCCGCCTCGACGCTGCCGATGATGACGCCGTCGTATTCGTAGAGCGCCTCGCGCGTCGCCGGGAAGCCGTCCGCGAGCTCGTCCGCGTCGCGCACGCCCTGACGGTAGAACTTGTTGGGAGAAGTGCGAAGCAGGCTCACGATCTCGACGCCGGCCTCGTCCGCCAGCGCCCGGCGGATGAACTTGAACTCCCAGCGCGGCTCGCCCTCCAGGTACAGCACGCGCCGCGGCGTCTCGCGCACGTCGAGCACGCGCACCTGCGCATCGTTCGCGGGCTGTGGGTCGGCGGCACCCGCATCGATGGCGAAGCGCAGCTCCGCCAGCCGCGCGTCGCCGGCGTCGAAGTGCACCGCGTGCACCGTCTCGTCGGCACCGCTCGCGAGCGTCAGGTCCTCGGCCACCAGCAACGTGGAGCCGGTCGTCACGCGCACCCGCACGGGCGGTGCGTCGGGCGCGTGCGCGATGCGCAGCACGGCCGTCACCGTGGCGTCCGCGGCCGCGCGCTCCGGCACGCGCACGTCCACGAGCTCGACGTCCGGTCCGCGCACCGTCGCGCCCACGCCGACGGTGTGCACCGGCACCCCGGCGGCGGCCACGCGGCGCCACCACGCCGCGTCCGGGGCGCCCGCGTTGTCGGCGCCGTCGGACAGCAGCACGATGGCGGCGAGCGCGCGCTCGTCCACCGCGTCCAGCAGGTCCGTCACGGCGCCGCCGATGTCGGTCAGCGGCGCGTCGGGCGCCACCGCCAGCACCGCCTCCGGCGACTCCAGGGCGCGGGCGCCGTCGCCGAGCGCGAGCACGACGTGCTCGAAGTCCTCGTCGTCGAGCAGGCCCTCGTCCACGAGCGCGTCCCGCGCGGCGGCCAGGCGCGTGCGCCCCTCGCCTGCGGCGGGCGTCGCGCCCGGGGGCTCGAGGTTCGCGCCGTCGGCGTCCGGCGTGGCCATGCTGGCCGACGCGTCGAGCAGCCAGGCCACGCGATTCTCGCCGGGCCCGACGCTCTCGCGCTCCAGCGCGGGCCGCCACAGCATCGTCAGCACGGCGGCGGCCACGGCGCCCTGCAACGCGAAGAGTGCCGCACGACGCCCGCCCGACAGGGGGCGCCGCGCGAGGCTCAGCGCGACGAGCAGCACCGCGACCGCCACGGCACCGGCCAGGCCCGCGGCACCGAAGGGGCCTTCGAGCTCGAGCCGGGCATCGCCGAAGGCGGCGAGCGGTTCGTTGAAGAGGAATTCGAACATCGTGGGTGTCGGCAAGTCGCGCGGGAGGATCCGGTGTTGCGGACCCGCCCGGCGGAGCCCTGGTCAGTGCGTCATCGCGTAGACGACGTAGTTGACGCCGAGCCGGTAGGCCTGCGCCGTCAACGGTCCGGGATAACGCACATCGTCGGCGTGCTCCCACGCATCGCCGATGTCCTGGTTGAAGTTGATGGCGACCATCAGCCGTCCGTCATCGTCCACGATGCCGCGCCATGCCGGATGCCGTCCGCCCTTCTCCCACGTGACGCCGCTCATCAGAGCACGGATGCCCGGAATTTGTTCCCGCGTGCCGAGATCGTACGGAACGTGGAACGCTTCGGTCGAGTCGTCGAGCTCCACGATCGGGCGGTCCGGGAAGATGCGCGCGAGACCCGCGACGAAGCCGGCCCACTCGGCTTCGCCGTGGAAGTCGTCGACCATCAGGAAGCCGCCGCGCAGCAGGTATTCGCGCAGCCGCTCGGCCTCGTTCGCGTCGAACGTCAACGCACCGACCTCGACGGCGTACAGCCACGGGTAGTCGTACAGGGCGTCGTCCCCGGCACCGACCACGACGCCCTGCCCGTCGGTGTCGATGGAGGTGAGCCGGTCCAGACCCGCGGAGAAGTGCGTCTCGGCCTCGGGCCAGTCGGCGCTCCAGCGCGGCCAGCCACCGTAGGCGCTCGCGTGCGCGAGGCGCGCGAACGCGAACTCGTGGCGTGGACTCGGAACCGCTTCGGTGCCCGCCGCCCGCGCGCCGGGCGGAGCGCCCAGGACGAGCGCACCGAGCAGGCCCGCGACGAGGCGCCGCGACGCATCGCCGCCGCCCGGACGCGCGGACCGCGAAGGCGAGCGCGATGTGAATCTGTCCCGCATCGTCCGGATCATACCCGCGGCCGACAAGTCGCGAATCCGCTCGTTCGCGCTTGCACATTCGTGACCGAGCGTCGCGGCCGAGGCGACGGATCGTCAGCAACGGCCGTTGCCCCTCTATACTTTGCAATGTGCCTTGGAGGTGCGGCTTGCACCGCGGTCGGGCACTGCGGGGTCGTCGAAGGACGACCCACACCACCTTCTTGGAGAGACGATGATCAGAACCGGGACCCGCGGGGTGACGCCGGACGCCACCCCTTGCCGCTCGCGCGCCGCCGACGACGATCCCCGTGCGTCGCGGCGCGCGCCGCGACGCGTGGCGGCATGCGCGCTCGTCGGCACGGCGGCATTCGTCGCGGGGCCGGTCGCCGCCGGCGGCTTCGCCCTCATCGAGCACGGCGCATCGGGGCTCGGCAACGCCTACGCGGGCGCGAGCGCGGTGGCCGCGGATGCCTCCACGATCTGGTTCAACCCCGCCGGCATGACCGAGCTGCCCGATCGCGAGCTCGTCGTGGCCGGCCACGTGCTCGTCAGCAGCCCCGAGTTCGAGAACCGCGGGACGACGCTCGGCTTCGCGCTCGGCGGCGCCGACATCGACGGTCCGGACACGGCCGAGGCGGGCACCACCACGTTCGTGCCGAACCTCTACTACAGCGCCCCGCTCGGCTCGCGCTGGCACTACGGGCTGGGCATCGCGGCGCCGTTCGGCTCCTCGACCGAGTACGACGACGACTGGGTCGGTCGCTACACCACGATCGAGAGCGGCGTGAGCGTCATCGACATCAACCCGTCGGTGGCCTACCGCGTGAACGACGCGGTCCGGCTCGGCGGCGGCGTGAGCCTGCAGTTCCTGTCGGCGAACTTCAGCTCGGCGGTGGACTCGGGAGCGGCCTGCCTCGGTCGTCCGGAGATCGACAACGCCGACTGCGCGAGCGCGGGCCTCCTGCCCGGGGTGCAGGCGAACGACGGCGAGGGCGAGGTCACCGGCGACTCCATCGCGTTCACGGTGAACCTGGCCGCGCTCTTCCTGCCGCGCGACGGCACGCGCATCGGCGTCGCGTTCCGCTCGGGCTCGTCGCACGAGGTCGACGGCGAGGGCGACTTCACGACGAACGAGACGTTGGCGGGCCTGCTCGACGAGGCCGGCTCCGCGTTCCTGCAGGACAGCGACGCCACCGCCGAGATCGACCTGCCGCCCTCGGTGTCGGTGTCGGGCCTGCAGCGGGTCGGCGACGCGGTGACGCTGCTGGGCGACATCACCTGGCAGGGCTGGAGCAGCTTCGAGGAGCTGCGCGTCGAGTACGACAACCCCGAACAGCCCGCAACGGTATCGATCCAGGACTGGGAGGACGTCCTGCGCTTCTCGGTCGGCGTGAACTGGCAGCAGAGCCCGAAGTTGCTGCTGCGCGCGGGACTCGCCTTCGACGAGGAGGCGATCCCGGGGCCGGAGCGTCGCACCGCGCGCATTCCCGGCAACGACCGCACCTGGCTGTCGCTCGGCGGGGGCTACCGCTTCGGCGACAACCTCTCGGTCGATGTCGGCTACACCCACCTCTTCCTCGAGGAGACCGCGATCGACAACGCGAACGCGGAAGCCGCCGCCGTCGGTGGCTCCATCGTGCGCGGCCTCTACGAGTCCTCGGTCGACATCTTCAGCGCGCAGCTGCGCTACCAGTTCCGATGAGCGGTCCGATGCCCGCCGACCCGACGATCACGGAGACACGCATGAGCTTCCCGACCCCGCACGCCCGCCTCGCGCCCCTGGCGCTGGGCGTGGCGCTGGCACTCGCCGGCTGCGGCGACGACGACTCGGACTACGACTTCGACGCCAGCCGCACGGAGCTCGAGGCCGGAGCGGCGGCCGTGGCCGCCCCGCAGGCCTCGTTCGATCCCGCCCTGGGATTGATTCCGTTCCCGAACGACCTGCTGTTCATCGATGGCGAGACCGGCCAGCCGAGTCCGGACGGTACGCTGAGCGCACCGGTCGACGACGCGGACCTGAACGGCGACGGCATCGTCGAGGAGGGCGAAGGCCCCTCCCCGTCCGATCCGGTCCTCGCGCTCAACCAGCTCGACGGCTTCTCCACCGTCGCCCCGATCACCATCGGCACGTCGAGCCCGATAGACGCCGATTCGCTCGTCGTCGGCGAGACGCTGCGCGTGTTCCAGGTCGGCGAGAACCCCGCCAGCCCGCTGGCCGCCGGCGAGATCGTGCGCGAGCTCGGTCCGCAGGAGCTGTTCCCGGCGGTGACCGAGTCGGGCATCGCCCTGCTGCCCACGGTTCCGCTCGCCCCCGCGACGCGCCACCTGGTCGTCGTCACGCGCGGCGTCACCGGCACCAACGGCGAGCCGCTCGGTCCGACGTTGCAGTACGGACTGACGCTGGGCACCACGCCGCTGGCGGACGCGGCCGCCGGGCTGGAGCCGCTGCGTCAGCTCACGCAGGCGCAGCTGGGCGCGTTCGAGGCGTTCGAGGCCGGCGACGGGGACGACGGCGACACGGACGCCACGCGGGCCGATGTCGCCATCAGCTTCACGTTCCGCACGCAGAGCATCCGCGAGGCGTTGCAGGCGGCGCGCGACGCCGTCGTGCCCCGCCGGCTGGTACTCGCACCGACGGGTCAGACCACCGCCGCCTTCGGTGCGCCGGGCACGGCCGACATCTGGGTCGGCTCCCTGCAGCTGCCCTACTACCTGACGGCGGCCACGCCGGGCGACACGGCCAGCGCCGTGGCCGCCATCAACAGCACGTGGAACAACGCGGCCGGCGATCCGGTGAATCCCACCGACTTCGCGGCCGTCGAGAGCACCACGGTCACCGTGCCCGTCATCGCCACCGTGCCGAACGCCACCGCTCCGGGCGGCGCCACGCCGCCCGAGGGTGGGGGCGGCTGGCCGGTCACGATCTTCCAGCACGGGATCACCGGCAACCGCACGCAGATGCTGGCACTGGCCGATGCCATGGCCGCCGCCGGGCACGTGCTCATCGCGATCGACCAGCCCGTGCACGGCGTGGTCACGAACCCCGACGAGCCCGGCGTGCTCGACGCCCTCGTCGCGGCGAACGAGCAGTTCGGCGCCACCGAGCGCCATTTCGCGATCGACCTGGTGGACGACGCGACGCTCGCCCCGGGCCCGGACGGCTCCGTCGATCCGTCCGGTACGCACTTCATCAACCTCGCGAACCTCGGCAACACGCGCGACAACCTGCGCCAGGCGGCGGCGGACCTCCTGACCCTGTCCGCGAGCCTCGGCGACGTGCAGGTGCCGCAGCCCGATGGCGGCACCGTGCCGGGCCTGCCCCTGAACGTCGGCACGAAGAGCTTCGTCGGCCACTCGCTCGGCGGCATCGTGGGCACCACCATGCTGTCCTACGACGACTCGTTCGCGGCGGGCTCGGTGGTGTTCCCGGGCGGCGGCATCGCGCAGCTCGTGGCGAACTCCGAGCGGCTCGGACCGAGCATCGTGGCGGGGCTCGCCGCGGCGAACGGCGTCGACGTCGAGGACGAGGCGGCGCTCGCCGAGTTCCGCGCCGGCGACCTGCAGCGCTTCCTCGTGGCGGCGCAGACGGTGATCGACTCCGGCGACCCGATCAACCACGCGCCGGTGCTGGCGGCCGAGGGCGGCACGCCGATCCTGCTCATGGAGATGGACGGCGACGAGGTCGTGCCGAACGAGGTGGCCACGGCGCCGTTGTCCGGCACGCGCCCGCTCGCCCGCGTGCTGGGTCTGGACCGCACGGCCACCGACACGTCCGGGGACGCGTACGTGAGGTTCTCCGAGGGCGATCACGCCTCCATCCTGTCGCCCGAGGCGAGCGCGGCGGCGACGGCCGTGATCCAGGGCCAGCTCGCGGCCTACGCGGCGACCGCCGGCACGCAGCTGCCGATCGTCGACGACTCGGTCATCGTGCCGGTGGACGAGGACGGCGGCCAATGAGGGCGCGCACGGGAAGGGCGCGCGGCAGGACGGCACGTGGCGGGATCTTCCCGGTGGTGCGGGCGTTCGGCGGCGCGGCGCTGCTCGCCGGTGCGCTCGCGACCGGGGCGGTGCACGCCGCCAGCGTCGGCGGCGTGGAGGTCGAGGACGGCATCACGGCCGCCGGTGCGCCGCTGACCCTCGCCGGCGCCGGCATCAGGACGCGGTTCTTCATCAAGCTCTACGTCGCCTCGCTCTACCTGCCGGACGGCATGGCGGCAAGCGACGCGGCCGCCGTGATCGATGCCGATGCCCCCATGGCCATCACGCTGGACGTGATCTCCGACCGGGTGACGCGCGACCGGATGGTGGAGGCGCTGGAGGAAGGTTTCGCGGCCTCCACAGGCGGCGACACCGCGCCGGTGCAGGACGGCATCGACGCCATGCTGGCCGCCATGGAAGGCGGACCCGTCGGCGACGGCGAGTCGTTCACGCTCGCCTACGAGCCCGGCCTCGGCACCCGCATGCTGCGCGGCGAGGACGAGGTCGCCACCATCGAAGGGCTCGACTTCAAGCGGGCGCTGTTCGGGATCTGGCTCTCGGACGCGCCCGTGCAGGGCTCGCTGAAGCAGGCCATGACGGGGGGCTGACGAAGGCGCTAGGATCGCGAGTCCCGACGGACACGAACCGGGCTTCGGCGCGCTGGCCGCGAAAGCGGCCGAGCAGGCCGTCCCGGCCGAGCCTTCGCTGAAGGATCCGGCGGACTTCAAGCTCATCGGCACCGATTTGCCGAAGCTCGACACGCTCGCCAAGACCCGCGGCACGGCGATGTACACCCTCGATGTCTACCGCGACGGCATGGAGACCGTCGTGGTGCGCCACCCGCCGCGGTTCGGCGCGACGGTCGCCTCGGTGGACGATGCGCAGGCCATGCGCGTGAACGGCGTGCTGGCCGTGCGCATCATCCCGCAGGGCGTGGCGGTGTACGCCACGAACACCTGGGCGGCGCTGAAGGGGCGCGAGGCGCTCGAGATCGAGTGGGACACGAGCGGCGCCGAGACGCGCTCGTCCGAGGCCATGATGGCGACGTGGCGCGAGGCCACGGCGACGCGCGCCGCGCAGGTCGAGTCGCGCGGCGACATCGACGCCCCGGCCGCCGAGGGTGCGCGCACCCTCGAGGCGGTGTACGAGTTTCCCTTCCTCGCGCACGCACCGATGGAGCCGCTCGACGGCGTCATCGAATGGACCGGCGACGGCGCCGAGGTGTGGATGGACAGCCAGTTGCAGACGGCCGATCACGGCGCGATCGCCGCCACGCTCGGCATCCCGCAAGCCTCGGTCACGCTGCACACGATGTTCGCGGGCGGCAGCTTCGGGCGGCGCGCGCAGGGAGGCGCGGACTTCGCCGCGGAGCTTGCGGCCGTGGCGAAGGCGAGCGACGCGGGCGTGCCGCTCAAGCTCGTGTGGACGCGCGAGGACGACGTGCGCGGCGGGCGCTACCGCCCTCTCACGGTGCACCGCCTGAAGGGCGCGGTGGATGCGGACGGCCGCGTCACGCACTGGGAGAACACCATCGCCACGCAGTCCATCATGGCGGGCACGCCGTTCGAGGCGATGATGAGCGACGGCATCGACCCGACGTCCCACGAAGGCTCCAGCGAGCTGCCGTACGACTTCCCGAACGTGCACGTGTCCCTGGCCACCATGGAGTCGAAGGTGCCCGTGCTACGGCGCCGACAACGTCGGGTACGTGGCGAGCGAGGGCTCGATGCCCGGGCACGAGCCCTGGCAGCTCGCGCCCGCGTCCATGGGCTGGATCGGCGTGTCCTCCGCCGAGATCTGCGCGCAGATCAAGGACCCGGAGAGGTAACGGCGGCAAGAGCCTCGAGGCGCTGCACGAGCACAACGCGCGCGACGGGCTCGTCGGCTGGGGCTGGGAGCCCGGCGAGGGGCGCACGCCCGCGCCGGGTTCGCAGGAGCTCTTCGGCGAGCTGACGCGGGCGTGGATCGACACGGGGGCGCACTGTCCGGAGTGAGCGGATCGAGCCGTCGTCGGTCGCCGCCCCGTGGTAGCGTGCGGACAGGACACACGGAGCGGAGCTTCCGACGATGAGCGCGTTGCCGCGAGAGCGGCGCCACCGGTTGAACGCGGACGAGTACCTGCGCATGGGCGAGGCGAGCATCCTCGCCCCGGACGCGCGCACCGAGCTGATCGACGGAGAGATCATCCACATGCCGCCGATCGGGAGCGCCCACGCGGGCATCGTGACGGACCTCGACCGGCGTCTGAACCTCGCGTGTGGGGATCGCGCCCTGATCTGGGCGCAGAACCCGGTCGTGCTCACGCAGCACGACACGCCGCAGCCGGATCTCTGTCTGCTTCGACCCCGGGCGGACGGCTACAAGCGCTCGCTGCCGGAAGCCACCGACGTGTGGCTCGTGGTGGAGGTCTCCGACACCACGCTCGCCTACGACCGGGACTACAAGGCGCCGATGTACGCCGCCGCCGGTATCGTCCAGTCGTGGCGCGTCGAGGTCGGCGCCGAACGGATCGTCGTGCAGACCGACCCGCGGGACGGGCGCTACACCGCGGAGGCGGTCGTGCAGGATATCGCTCGGGTATCGGTGAATGCCCTTCCCGGACTCGTCCTGGACCTGTCCGGCCTGTTCTGAACGCCCGCGTGACCTCGCCCGACGCCGATCTACTGCGCACCCTGGTCGCCTGGCGCCGCGCGGGGCACGCGGTGCAGCTCGTCACGGTAGCCTCCACGTGGGGCAGCTCCCCGCGACCGCCCGGCTCCATGGCGGTCGTGCGCGACGACGGCGCCGTCGCCGGCTCCGTGTCGGGCGGGTGCATCGAGCGGCAGCTTGCCGAGGCGAGAAGCGCGCCCACACGAACCGGCGGTTCCGTGGCTGCGCGGATCGACATCGAGGCACTCACCGTCGGCGACGATGACGCCCGCCGCGTGGGGCTGACCTGCGGCGGCCGGCTCGAGCTCGTGTTCGAGGAGATCGACGATCCGGCGCCGTTCGAGCGCATCCTCGATGCGCTCGACGCACGACGGCGCACCGTGCGCACGTTGGATGTCGATGCCCGGCGTGCCGGCCTGGCCGACGCGGGCCCGAGCGACGCCTTCGCATGGGACGGCCGCACGCTGCGTCGCCCGTTCGGGCCGGGCTGGCGCGTGCTGCTGGTCGGCGCCGGGGAGCTCTCGAAGCACGTCGCGCGGTTCTGCCTCGCACTCGACTTCGAGGTGATCGCGTGCGAACCGCGGGCGCCGTTTCGCGCCGACTTCGACGTGGCGGGCGTCGCGCTCCTGGACGAGCTGCCCGACGATGCGGTGGCGGCGCACGCGAGCGATGAGCGCAGCGCGGTGCTGGCGCTGACTCACGAACCTACGCTCGACGACCTGGCGCTGGAGCAGGCGCTCGGCGCAGCCTGCTTCCACGTCGGGGCGCTCGGCTCGAGGCGCAGCCACGCGAAGCGCGTGGAGCGGTTGTCCGCGCAGGGCGTGCCGCCCGCGGCGCTCGCGCGCATCAGCGCCCCCGTGGGACTCGACATCGGCAGCCGCACGGCGGCCGAGATCGGAATCTCCATCGCGGCCGAGTTGGTGCGGGCACGGGCTCGGGCGATGGTCGGTACGGGGAAGGTCGCGGAGGCTCGGGACGCGTCGGGTGCGGCAGCGGCGCCCTAGAGCGCCCTAGAGCGCGCTCGGGTCCGCCGGCGCCGTCCGGACCGCGGGCAGCGCATCGAACAGCGCCAGCAGCTCGCCCGCCTTGACGGGCTTGACGAGGTGGCGATCGAAGCCGGCGGCGGCGGAGCGCTCCAGGTCGGCGACCGCGCCCCAGCCCGTCAGCGCCAGGATGTGCACGCCCTGCCCGCCGGGCAGCGCGCGCAGCCGCCGGCAGGTCTCGTGACCGTCGATGCCGGGCATGCCGATGTCCAGCAGCACGATGTCGGGGCGGGCGTCCGCGAACGCCGCGATCGCGGAGAACCCGTCGTGCACGGCCCGTGCCCGGTAGCCGCGCAGGCCGAGCACCGTGACCCAGGTGCGCGCACCGTCCTCGTTGTCGTCCACCACCAGCACGCGGCGCGGCGTTGCCGGCGCGGCGGGCGACGGCTCGGCCCGCGACGCATCGGTGCGCGTCGGCGCATCGCGCGGGTCCGGATCGGCCGCGACGTCCGACCGCGCGATCGGCAGCGTCACGCGGAACGTCGAGCCGCGATCGAGACCGGCGCTGCGCACCTCCACACGGCCGCCGTGCAGCGTCACGAAGCGCTTCACCAGCGCGAGCCCGATGCCGAGACCGCCCTGCGCGCGCGCGCGCGACGCGTCGACCTGCACGAACATGCGGAAGACGTCCGCGACGCGCGCCGGTTCGATGCCGATGCCTTCGTCGACGACGTCGATGTGCACTTCGTCGCCGTCGCGCGCGGCGACGAGCTTCACCGGCGAGCCTCGCTCGCTGTACTTCGCGGCGTTGTTCAGGAGGTTCACGAGCGCCTGCGACAGGCGCACGACGTCGGCGTCGAGCTCGACGTGCGCCTCGGGCAGGACGACGGCGAGCTCGTGCCTGCCGGCATCCAGCACCGGCCGGCTCGCCTCGACGGCGGCCTCCACGATCCGCGCGAGCGACACGCGGCGGCGATCCAGGTCCAGATGCCCGCGCGAGATGCGGCTGACGTCCATCAGGTCGTTGACCAGACGCGTCATCTGCACGACCTGGCGCTCCAGCGTGGCGAGCGCCTCGTCCGCGCGGCGCCGCTCGGGCCGCGCGGACGAGGAGCGTCCGTCCCGATCCTGCAGATCGTGCGCCAGCAGGTGCAGGGCGTTGCTGATGGGCGCGAGCGGGTTCCGGAGCTCGTGGGCGAGCGTCGCGAGGAACTCGTCCTTGCGTCGATCCTCCTCGGCCAGGTCCTCGGCGAGCTTCCTGAGCTCGTCCTCCATGCGCCTGCGCGCGGTGGTGTCCACGACCGTGCCGTCGAAGCTCACGAGCCGCGGCCGCCCGGCGACGTGCTCCACGCTCGAGCGTCCGCGCGCCTGCACCCAGCGCACCTCCCCGCTGCCCGGGTGCACGACGCGGTACTCCTCGTCGTACGCGGTGGGCCCGGGCGCGCTCATCGTGCGATCGATCGCCGCCCGGATGCGCTCGTGATCGTCCGGATGCACGATCGCGGCCGCGCGCGCGAAGCCGAACGGCACGGACTGGCCGGCGAAGATGCGCGCGAAGCGCTCGTCGATGCTCAGCTCGTGCTCCGGCGTGACGCTCCACGTGCCCATCTCGGCCGCGTCCAGCGCGATGCGGTAGCGCGTCGCGCTGTCGCGCAGCAGCCGCTCCATGATCACCTGCTCCGTGACGTCGAAGCCGCTGGCCGCGAGGTTCACGATCCGCCCGGCAGCGTCCTCGACGGGACGCAGCACCAGCGCCAGGTGGCGCACGAAGCCGTCCGCGCGGCGCCACTCGATGCGCTCGCGCACCGTCGCGCCGACGCCCGCGCGCGCCACCGCGGCGTGGACGCGCGCCCGACACGCGGCCGAGTCGCGCCACCACGGACCGTCCGCCAGCGCCGCGCCGACGATGTCCGTGCGCGCGTAGCCGCCACCGCGCCACGACCCCTCGTTGGCCTCGACGACGACGCCCTGCGGGTCGGTGATGGCGGCGAACGTCGCGTTGTGCTCGAAGAACGCCCGGAAGCGCGCGTCGGCCGCCGCGGCGTCGGACAGCGCGCCGGCCGCGCGACGCTCCGCCTCGCGCTGCGTCGAGACGTCGATCAGGATGCCCGGCAGGCGCACCACGCGGCCGTCCGGACCGAGCTCGGCCTGCGCGCGCCCGACCACGGTGCGCGTGCGCCCGCCGGCATCGATGACGCGGAACTGCGCGGCGAAGGTGCGCTTGGTGCGCAGCACCGCGGCGAAGGCGTCGGCCATGCGCTCGCGGTCCTGCGGATGCACGCTCGCGAACACGCGCAGGAGCGGCCCGCCGGACGCGGCCTCCTCGGACAATCCCAGCAGGCGAGCGAACGCGGCGTCGGCGTGCAGCCGGTCGGCCACGGGGTCGTAGTCCCACGTGGCGACGTCGGCCTCGATCAGGCGGTCGGCAAACTCCGAAGGGGTGTCGTCCATTCGCGTGAATCGCCACGGATCGTGACGAAGGCTACACGCTGGCGCACGGGCACGGGTCGGGAGCCCGGTCGGCCGGGCTCCCGGGGCGGCTCAGTAGGCCGCGCGCCCTTCCCGCGCCGGGGAATCGACGCCGCTCGTGACGGCCCCGAGCGCGGCCTCCACGTCGCCGCGCGCCGCGACCCGCACCTCGCCCTCGACGCGACCGCCCTGCGCCACGGCGTGCGGGAAGTCGTCGACGTCGATGACGCGGCGCGTGGCGTCACTCGCGCGTTGCACCAGCGAAGCCTCCTCGGCGCTCAGCACGCCCTCGGCGGCGAGCTGCTGCAACCACGTGGTCCGATCCACGCCCCAGGGCTGCTTCCTGCGCGCGGCGCGGATCTTCCGCTCGGCGGCGTCCGCATCCAGCACCAGATCGAACGCGTGCTCGATGACACCCGTGACGTCGTGCTCGTCGGTGCTGATGTAGATGCCGTCCGTGAGCCGGTCGCGCGCCTCGCTGTGCTCCATCAGGATCGCGGCGCAGGCGCGCGTGATCCGATCGTTCGGCGTGCGGTAGCGACGCCCGAGCGGGAACACCAGCGCGCGCAGCACGAGTCCGATCGGCGTGGAGGGGAAGTTCCTGAGGATCTGGTCGAGCGCCGTCTGCAGCTCGAACAGGCAGTGGCGCACAGACCACTCCATCAGCGGCCGGTCGGCCTCGGGGCGCCCGGTGTCCTCGAAGCGCTTCAGCACGGCGGACGCCATGTACAGGTTCGACAGCCCGTCCGCGAAGCGTCCGGACAGCATCTCCTTTCGCTTCAGGCCGCCGCCGAGGAACAGCATGGCGAAGTCGGCCAGGAACGCGTAGGCGGCGCTCATGCGCGCCAGGCGCCGGTAGTACTTGGTCTCCTCGCGCCCGACGTAGGGCGCGTTCGCGAACGCCGACTTCGTCAGCCCGTGCAGGAGGGCGCGCGCGCCGTTGCCGACGGCGTAGCCGATGTGTCCGACGAGCGCCTCGTCGAAGTTCTCGAGCGCCTCGCGCCTGTTCGGCAGCGACGCCGCACTGATCTCCTTCATGAGCCAGGGGTGGCAGCGGATCGCGCCCTGACCGAACACGATCAGGCTACGGGTCAGGATGTTCGCGCCCTCGACCGTGATGCCGACGGGGATCGCCTGGTAGGCCCGGCCGAGGAAGTTCGACGGGCCCATGCAGATGCCCTTGCCGCCGATGATGTCCATGCCGTCGTTGATGACGATGCGCATGGTCTCGGTGTTGTAGTGCTTGAGGATGGCCGAGACGACGGACGGCTTCTCGCCGGCGTCCAGCGCCGCCGTGGTGAGCCTGCTGCCGGCGTCCACCGTGTAGGTCAGGCCGGCGACGCGCCCGAGCACCTCCTCGATGCCCTCGAACTTGCCGACGGGGAGTCCGAACTGATGCCGGATGCGCGCGTACGCGCCGACGTGCCGCGACACGCCCTTGCCCGAGGCCACGCCCATCGACGGCAGCGACACGCCGCGGCCCACCGACAACGACTCCATCAGCATGCGCCAGCCCTGGCCGAGCATCGGCTGGCCGCCGATGATCCAGTCCATCGGCACGAAGACGTCCCGGCCGCTGTTCGGGCCGTTCATGAACGACTGGTTCAGCGGGAAGTGCCGCCGGCCGATCTCGACCCCGGGCGTCGTGGTCGGGATGAGCGCGCACGTGATGCCGAGCTCCTCGTCGCCGCCCAGCAGCCCATCGGGGTCGTAGGCCTTGAACGCGAGCCCGAGCAAGGTCGCGACGGGCGAGAGCGTGATGTAGCGCTTCTCCCAGGTGATGCGCAGGCCGAGCTTCTCCTCGCCCTCGTGCATCTGTCGGCAGACGATGCCGAAGTCGTTCATCGCGCCGGCGTCGGAGCCCGAGTACGGCCCCGTCAGCGCGAAGCACGGGATCTCGTCGCCGACCGCGAGCCGCGGCAGGTAGTGGTCCTTCTGTTCCTGCGTGCCGTAGTGCAGCAGCAGCTCCGCCGGCCCGAGCGAGTTCGGCACCATGACGGCGACGCCGCCCGAGACGCTGCGCGACGCGATCTTCGTGACCACCGCCGCGTGACCCGTGGCCGAGAACCCGAGCCCGCCGTGGGCTTCCGGGATGACCATCCCGAGGAAGCGCTCGCGCTTGATGAAGGCCCAGACGTCCGGCGACAGGTCGTTGTCGGTGTGCGTGATCGCCCAGTCGTCGAGCATGGCGCACAGCTCGTTCGTCGGTCCGTCGAGGAAGGCCCGCTCGGCGTCCGACAGGCGCGCCTCGTCGTAGGCCAGCAGCGTCTTCCAGTCCGGGTCGCCGCGGAACATCTCGGCCTCCCACCAGACCGTGCCGGCCTCGATGGCCGTGCGCTCGGTGTCCGACATCGGCGGCAGCACGGCGCGCACGTAGCCGAGTACCGGCAGGCTGACGAAGCGGTGACGCAGGGAGGGCACGTTGAACAGCGCGGCGCCCGCCAGGAACAGCACCCACAGCACCACCGCCGCGGGGCCCGCGAGCGTGCCGAGCGCGCCTGCCAGCAGCAGCACGCCGAAGGCGGCGCCGGTGAAAATCGTCAGGCGCGGTCGCGCGAGCGCGAGCCAGGCCAGGGTGCCGGCAGCGACGGCCAGCCAGAACAGGAATCCGATCATGGGTGCAGCGCTCGAGGGTCCGTTGGAGACGTGCGGGGGCGGGATTCGGTCCCCGTCCGGTCGCATAGCGGCCTGCCACGTGGGTCGCACGAGGGCCGCGAGTCACGATACCGTGCAAGCATCACGGGATTCGTGACGATTTCGCCCAACCCGACTGTCGCTACCCCCCCACCCGACCCCGTACGCGCGCCCATGAACCCATCCGACGATCCGCTGGCCGCAGGCTACCGCGACGTGCTGGCAAGCCTCGGTGACGATCCGCGGCGTGACGGGCTCGCCCGCACTCCCGAGCGCGCCGCCGAGGCCATGCGCTTCATGACGCGCGGCTACGCGCGCACCATCGACGAGCTGGCCGCCGGCGCGATGTTCGAGTCCGACACCGAGGACATGGTGATCTGCCGCGACATCGAGCTGTATTCCCTGTGCGAGCACCACCTGCTGCCCTTCATCGGGCGCGTCCACGTGGGCTACCTGCCGCGCGGACGCGTGATCGGGCTCTCGCGCATCGCCGACATCGTGGAGCTCTACGCGCGCCGGCTGCAGGTCCAGGAGCGGCTCACGAGCCAGATCGCCACGGCCATGCAGACGATCACGAACGGCTACGGCGTCGGCGTGGTGCTCGAAGCGCGCCACCTGTGCGTGATGATGCGCGGCGTGCAGAAGCAGAACTCGTCCATGACCACGTCGTCCATGCTCGGCACCTTCAGGGCCGACCTGAACACCAGGAACGAGTTCCTGTCGCTGCTGCGGGCTCCGGCGCCTTGAGGCAGGTCCCGTGAACGGCCGATCGGGCGTTTCGTCCATCGGCCCGCGTCGGCGGCCACGCGTCGGCGTCTACTCGGCGGGCTCCGCACGCGCACCGGTTTCGGCAGCCTCGATGTTCGGTCTGACGCCCTCTCGCGGCTCGGGCTCGGCGCCCTGCTGCAGCGCCCACAGCGTGGCGTAGAGCCCGTCTCCGGCCAGGAGCTCATCGTGCGTGCCGCGCTCGACGATGAGTCCGTCGTCGAGCACCAGGATCTGGTCGGCGTCGACCACGGTCGACAACCGGTGCGCGATGACGAGGGAGGTGGCGCGCTCGGCGACGTCGTTCAGCCCTTCGAGGATCGACTGCTCGGTCTGCGTGTCGAGACTCGACGTGGCCTCGTCGAACACGATGATCGGCGGATCCTTCAGCATCACGCGCGCGATGGCCATGCGCTGCTTCTCGCCGCCCGAGAGCTTCAGCCCCCGCTCCCCGACCACCGTGTCGTAGCCCTGCGGCAGCCGCTCGATCAGCACGTCGAGGTTCGCGCGTCGCGCCGCCTCCTCGATCACGGACTCGTCCACGTCGGGCTCCGCGTACGCGAGGTTGTAGCGGATGGTGTCGTTGAACATCACCGTGTCCTGCGGCACCACCCCGAGCACCTTGCGCACGCTCGCCTGCGTCGCGTCGCGGATGTCGGTGCCGCCGATGCGGATGGCTCCCCCGTCCACGTCGTAGAAGCGGAACAGCAGCCGGCTGAGCGTGGATTTTCCCGAACCGGACGGGCCCACCACGGCGACCTTGGTGCCGGGCTCCACCGTGAAGCTCACGCCCTTCAGGATGGGCCGCTCCTCCAGGTAGCGGAAGTGCACGTCGTCGAACTCGATGCGCGGCTCGGGGAGCTTCAGGGGCTTCGCATCGGGGCGGTCGTTGATCTCGAGCGGCCGGTCCAGGAGCTTGAGCACCAGGTCCATGTCGGCGAGCGCGTACTGCAGCCCGCGGTACACGACGCCGAGCATGTTCAGCGGCACGAAGAGCTGCAGCATCATGGCGTTGATCAGCACGATGTCGCCGAGCGAGATCGTGCCCGAGACCACGTCGCGCGCGGCCAGCATCATGATCAGCGTGACGCCCACGGACACGAGCGCCGCCTGGCCGAAGTTCAGCAGGCTCTGGGTCGATGCGCTCTTGACGGCGGCGTCCGACCAGTCGCTCATGTGCCGATCGTAGGCACTCGTCTCGAGCGGCTCGTTGTTGAAGTACTTGACCGTCTCGTAGTTCAGCAGACTGTCCACGGCGCGCCCGTTGGCGAGCGTGTCGAGCCGGTTCATCTCGTGGCGGAACTGCATGCGCCAGCCCGAGAACACGAAGGTATAGGCGACGTAGGCGGCGACGGTGCCCATCACGACGGCCGTGTACTGCCAGCCGTAGCCCGTGAACAGGATGCCGGCCACGAGCAGGAACTCGGCGAGCGTCGGCACGATGTTGAACACCAGGAGGTTCAGGATCGACTGCAGGCTGTTCTTGCCGCGAAAGAGATCCGCGGCGATGCCGCCGGTGCGCCGCTCCAGGTGGAATCCGAGCGAGAGCGCGTGCAGGTGCTTCAGCACATCCGTCGAGAGCCTGTGCATGGCCCGGAAGCGCACGCGCGAGAACACGATGGTCTGCAGCTCGCCGAACAGCGAGCCCGCGATGCGCAGCGCCCCGTAGGCCGCGACGAGGCCGATGGCGATCAGCAGCACGCCGGCCGTGTCCAGCCCGTCGCCGGTGTCGAGCGTGTCGACGATGCGTTTGAGCAGGAAGGGCACCGCCACGATCGCGAGCTTCGCGATCACCAGGCAGGCGAGCGCGACGACGACGCGGCCGCGGTATTCCCACAGGTAGCCCGACAACCGCCTGAGGTTGACGAGGTCCTGGCGGTTGCTGTGCGGCGCTTCTATCCGTCCGTGCAAGGAGAGTTCGCTCTACGGGTTGGCGGGGGCGCCGCGCGCGATCGCCGAGGCGGGCATGCGCGTCGATGCGTCGGGGACCGCGGCCGCGTCGTGCACGTAGGCGCCCTGCACCGCCGACAGCGCGTGCTCGACGAGCGCGATCGCGTCGGTCGCGTCGCGCGCGCCTTCGGACAGGCGCCGACGCCACAACCGTGCACCGGGCACCTCCTGGAACAGCGCGATGAGCGGGCGCGTCATGGACGCGATGCGGGTGCCGCGCGCGTGACGCTGCCGCATGTAGGCCGCGTAGTCGCGCGCGACCGCGGCCAGCGCGTCGATGTCGGCCGCGGGTACGCGTCCACCTTCGAGGTCCGGAAACACGGCGGCATCGACGCCCGCGAGGAACGCCGGGCGGTAGTACGCGGTGCGGCCGAGCATCACGCCATCGACGTGTCGCAGGTGCCCGGCGATCGCCTCGAGCGTGTCGATGCCGCCGTTGATCGTGACGTGCAGCTCCGGCATCTCGCGTTTGAGGCGGTACACGTGCTCGTAGCGCAGCGGCGGCACGGTGCGGTTCTCGGCCGGGCTCAGTCCGTCGAGCCAGGCCTTCCTGGCGTGCACGACGAAATGCCTGCAGCCGGCCGCGGCGACCGTCGCCACGAAGTCGCGCACGCTCTCGTAGGAATCGTCGCGATCGATGCCGAGCCGGCACTTGACGGTCACGGGCACGCTCACCGCCTCCCGCATGCGCGCGAGCGTCTCGCCGACGAGCACGGGCTCGGCCATCAGGCAAGCACCGAAGCGCCCCGCCTGCACCCGATCGCTCGGGCAGCCGACGTTGATGTTGATCTCGCCGTAGCCGAAGGACTCGCCGATGCGCGCCGCCCGCGCCATCTTCGCGGGGTCCGAGCCGCCGAGCTGCAGCACGCAAGGGGCATCCTCCGGCGCACGGCCGAGCAGGTGCTCGAGATCGCCGTGCAGCACCGCGTCGCACACGAGCATCTCGCTCCACAGGAGCGCGTGGCGCGACAGACGGCGCGCGAGCACGCGGTAGTGGCGGTCGGTAAGCTCCATCATGGGCGCCACCTGGAAGCGGCGGTGCACGTCGTCGAAGGCGTTGAAGCCGGCGCCCGTGGTGCCGTTCACGGGGGCGTTCACGCGTTCGTTCACGGGGTCGTTCACGGGGTCGTTCACGGGGCGATGTCCGAGGTTCGGCGCCGGGCCTTGTCGGCGAGCGCGCGTTCGAAGGCGTCCGGTGTCCAGCGTTCGCGCAGCGCCGTGCGCGCCAGGTCCTGCGCGGTGGCCGGCGCGAGGCCGTCGACGGGCGGGTCGAGCGCCATGTTCACGGGGAACGCGTAGCCCTCGAAGGCGGCGGCGATGGCGCGCTCGCGCACGCCCGTGTCCTCGCGACGCAGCAGCTCCGGATAGATCGCGCGGCCGATGGCGTCGCGGTCCACGATCTCCATGGCGCGGCCGAACGCCGAAGACACCTGGAAGAGGTTCGCCAGCCGCTGCACGTCCACCGTGACGTTCGCGCCGGCGGCATGGATGAGCGCGGGATTGAAGAAGAGCGCGTCCCCGCGCACGAGCGGCAGCTGCACGCGCCGCTCGGCGAACAGCGCACGCACGGCCGGCTCGTCGACGCGCGCGTAGCCCGGAGCCCACCTGTGCGAGTGCGGCAGGAGCATCGTGGGGCCGGACTCGACCGGCATGTCCGTGTGCGCGACCGCGCCCTGCAGCGTGAGCGCGGGGGACAGGGCATGCACGTGCGCGGGATAGCGGGTGAGCTCCTCCGGCGTGCGAAAACCCAGGTGATAGTCGCGGTGGCAGACCTGCGCCGCGCCGCCCGGGCGCACGAGGTTCAACTGGGCCGTGACCTGGTAGCCGGGACCGAGCCAGGCGAGGCTCGCGAGCGCGAGCGCCTCGTTCGACGCGTAGTCCACGAAGGCCGCCGGATCGGCCAGCGCGAGCCGCTCGTGCGCGTTCCAGACGCGCACGTTGCCGGCCGCGAAGTGGTCCCCGGCCGCCGTGCCGGCCCGTTCGAGCTCCGCGGCGAAGACGGCGTCGGCGCCAGCCAGCGCGGCGTCGCGCCACGCGCCACGCACCAGCACGATGCCGGCACCCTCCTTCAGCACGTCCGTCCATTCGGCCATGAGCGGGCCCGGATCGGTGACGGCGGCCGCGCGCACGTCGTCGCCGGCGTACACGGGCACGCCGTCGTGGACTCCGAGCGCGAGCGGGGGCCGTGCGGACGGCGCGTCGAGCAGCGCGACGAGCTCCTCGAGCTCGCCGTCGGTGGCGGGGTTCGCGTTCAAGAGGCGAAGCATGGGGGCGTGAGCCGGGTGTTGCCAGCTTATCCTGTCGTTCCCGCACGCCTTCGCTCCTCGCATGCCCGCGTCCGATGCGCCCCTCGCCGGGGTGTCCGTGATCGAGCTCGCCGCCATCGGGCCGGTACCGTTCGCCGGCATGCGACTGCGCGAGCTCGGCGCGGACGTCGTCCGGGTGCTGCCGCCGACCGACCGGGCCATCGGCCTGGAGCTCGACGCCGAGGCGGACCTGCTGAACCGCGGCAAGCCGGTGCGGCGCCTCGATCTCAAGGGCGACGCGGGCGCCGAGGCGCTGCACGCCCTGCTCGCCGGTGCCGACGTGCTGCTGGAGGGCTTCCGGCCGGGCACGCTGGAGCGGCTCGGGTTCGAGCCCGACGCGCTGCTGGCGCGTCACCCACGGCTCGTGGTCGGCCGACTGTCCGGCTTCGGCGATGCGGGGCCGCTCGCCGGGCGCGCGGGACACGACATCAACTATCTCGCGCTGTCCGGCGCGCTCGGCGCCATCGGCCCCGCATCGCGTCCCGCCGTGCCGCTGAATCTCGTGGCGGACTTCGGCGGCGGTGCCATGCATCTGCTGATGGGCGTGCTGGCGCGGCTGGTGCGGCGCGGCATCGATGGGCGCGGCGGCGTGGCGACGACCAGCATCCTGGCGGGCACGCTCGGGCTGACGCCGATGTTCCACGGCCTGCTGGCGGCCGGTCGATGGAGCCTCTCGCGCGAGGCCAACGTGCTCGACGGCGGCTGCCCGTACTACACCGTGTACGCGACGCGCGACGAGCGCTTCGTGGCGGTAGGTGCCCTGGAGACTCCGTTCTTCGCGGCCCTCGTGGAGTTGATCGGCCTGGCCGGGGCCATCGACGTCGAGCGCCGGCAAGACCCCGCGACGTGGCCGACGATGCGCCGCGCCTTCGCCGGGGCGCTGCGCACGCGCACGCGCGACGAATGGAGCGAGCTCGCACGAGACGTCGATTGCTGCCTGTCGCCGGTGCTCGACCTTGCCGAAGCGCTCGACGACCCTCAGTGTCGGGCGAACGGGCTCGTCGAGCCCGCGCCGTTCCCGCGACCCACCGGGATCGTGCGCTTCGCCGTCTCGCCGGAGCTCCCATGACCGACATCGCCTTCGCGGCCGACTACGCCCGCCTGCCCGCATCGCTTTGGGAGTCGGTCACGCCCGCCGCCGTGCGTGCGCCGCGGCTGCTCGCGCTGAACGGGGCGCTGGCGCACGACCTCGACCTGGACCCCGACTGGCTGCGCACGGACGAGGGCGTCGCCACGCTCGCCGGCAACCGCGTGCCCGACGGCGCGACGCCGCTCGCCATGGCCTACGCCGGCCACCAGTTCGGCCACTGGGTACCGCAGCTCGGGGACGGCCGGGCCATCCTGCTCGGCGAGCTGCGCGCGCGCGACGGCACGCTGCACGACGTGCACCTGAAGGGCGCTGGCCGCACGCCCTGGTCGCGCGGCGGCGACGGGCGCAACCACTTCGGGCCGGCGCTGCGGGAATACGTGGTGTCCGAAGCCATGCATGCGCTCGGCGTGCCGACCACGCGCGCCCTCGCCGCGGTCGGCACGGGCGAGAGCGTGCTGCGCGAGTCGGGCCCCCTGCCCGGCGCGGTGCTGGTGCGCGTCGCGCGCAGCCACGTGCGCGTGGGCACGTTCCAGTACCCCACGGCGCGCGGCGATGTCGACGCGGTGCGCGCGCTCGTCGATCACGTGGTCCGTCGCCACTACCCCGAGTGCGCTGCGGCCGAGCGCCCGGCGCTCGCGCTGCTCGACGCGGTGATCGAGCGCCAGGCGGCCCTGGTCGCGCACTGGATGTCGCTCGGCTTCGTGCACGGCGTCATGAACACCGACAACTGCTCCGTCACGGGCGACACGATCGACTACGGCCCGTGCGCGTTCATGGACGCGTTCGCGGCGGCGCGCACGTTCAGCTCCATCGACGTGCAGCATCGATACGCGTGGGCGAACCAGCCGGGCATCGCGCACTGGAACCTCGGCAACCTCGCGCAGTGCCTGCTGCCTCTCGTCGACGCCGACAAGGCGCGTGCGGTGGAGCTCGCGCAGGCGTCGCTCGACGCGTTCGCGCCGCGCTACGCGGCGCACTGGACGCGCAGGCTCGGCGCGAAGATAGGCTTCGCGGACGCCGGCCCCGAGGCGCTGTCGCTCGGCGAGACGCTGCTCGAGCGCATGGAGGCCGACGCGGTGGACTTCACGCTGGGTTTCCGGACGCTGGCGCGGGATCCGAAAGCCGCGGCGGCGCTCTTCGCCGACGGGCTCGACGAGTGGCTCGCCGAGCGCTCGGCGCTGCTGGCGTCGGCCGGGGTGGCGGCGCACGCCGCGCGCGCGACGATGCTCGGCGCGAACCCTGCACGCATCCCGCGAAATCACCGCGTGGAGGCGATGATCAGCGCGGCGGTGGAGGACGATGACCTTTCGCCGCTGCGGGCGCTCGTCGCCGCCACGGCGCGCCCGTACGACGACGACCCGGAGCTGGCGGAGTTCGAAGCGCCGCCGCTCGCGGACGAGCTGGTGACGCGGACGTTCTGCGGAACCTGACGTTCTGGCCCGGGGCGGCGTCGGGACGGCGTCGGGGCAGCGTCAGGCTGCCGCCAGGCTCGCCTCCATGGTGATGTCGGCGTTCAGCGCCTTCGACATCGGGCATCCAGCCTTCGCCTTGCCGGCGGCGTCCTGGAAGTCCTCGTCCGAGATGCCCGGCACCACGGCGGTGACGACGAGGTGCGAGGTCTTGATGGCGAAGCCGTCGCCGTCCTTCTCGAGCCCGACCGTGGCCTTCGTCTCGATGCTCTCGGGCGTGTGATCCATGCCGCCGAGGATCATGGACAGCGCCATGGAGAAGCAGCCCGCGTGGGCGGCGGCCAGGAGCTCCTCGGGATTGGTGCCCTCGGCGCCCTCGAAGCGGGACTGGAAGGTGTAGGGAACGCTCTTCAGCGCGTTGCTGGTGGTGTCCAGCGTGCCCTTGCCGGACTGCAGCTCGCCTTTCCAGACCGCGCTAGCCGTGCTCTTCATGCGTCTTCTCCCGTTGTCGATGGAGCGGCGATTGTCGGGACTCGTCGGACGAGGCGACACGGGGTCGGCAAAAAGTCCCGCCAGATGGGGGGAAATCGCGGATTTCGGGACGTTTAACGGCTGATTTGGTGCCGTTTCACGGGCTATCTTCAGGAAAATCAGCTACCTG
This sequence comes from uncultured Gammaproteobacteria bacterium, assembly GCA_963833195.1. Taxonomy (GTDB): domain Bacteria; phylum Pseudomonadota; class Gammaproteobacteria; order Granulosicoccales; family Granulosicoccaceae; genus Granulosicoccus. Next base: position 1,285,203 of record CAWHXF010000027.1, read on the forward strand.
GCGTGGTCCGACCCCACGGCCGCCGCCAGCACGCGCTTCACCGTGTCCACTCCCTCGAGCGTGGCGCGCTCCACCGCTTCGCTGTCGATGCCTTCGCCGTCGAGCCCGGCGCCGCGGTTCACGACGACCGCGCAGCACGCGTACGCGAGGCCGAGCTCGCGGGCCAGCACCGCTTCGGGCATGCCGGTCAGGCCGACGACCGTGTTGCCGTCGCGCGCAAGGCGTCGCACCTCGGCGGCCGTCTCCAGTCGCGGTCCCTGCATGGCCGCGTAGCAGCCGCCGTCCACGATGCGCACGCCGTCGCCGAGGCTCCGGGCGCCGTCGATGATGAGGCGTCGCAGCTCCGCGCTGTAGGGGTGCGTGAAGTCGACGTAGCGGGGCCGGGCGGGCGCGCTCTCGCGGAAGCTCGACTCGCGGCCGTGCGTGTAGTCGATGAGCTGGTCCGGCACGACGACCGCGCCCGGGACGCACGCCTCGCCGATGCCGCCCACCACGCTCGTGGCCAGCACGTCGGTCACGCCGACCGAGTGCATGGCCCAGAGGTTCGCGCAGTAGTTGATCAGGTGCGGCTCGATGCGCGGCCCGGAGCCGTGGCGCGCGAGGAACACGACCTCGACCCCTTCGAGCTCGCCGTGCACGAGCGGGCACGACGGCGCCCCGTAGGGCGTCTTCACCATCTCGCGGCGCGTGCGCACGAGTCCTTCCATGCGGGCGAGTCCGGTGCCGCCGATGATGCCGATACTGCTCATGCCATGCGTCTCGAAGGGGTCGGGGGAGTGGGAGGCGGCGGCGCGGACGACTCGTCCAGCAGCACCGACGCCATGGCCGCGATGCCTTCCTCGCGCCCGCAGAAGCCGAGTGTCTCGCTCGTCGTGGCCTTGACGTTCACCCTGCCCGTGTCCATGCCGAGATCGTGCGCGATGTTGGCCACCATGTCGGCCACGTGCGGGCCGAGCTTCGGGTATTCGGCGACCACGGTCGCGTCGACGCTCGTGCAGGCGAACCCGCGCTCGTGCAGCAGCGCCACCACCGCACGCAGCAGCCTCCGGCTGTCGGCCCCCTTCCAGGCCGGGTCGGTATCGGGAAAGTGGCGTCCTATGTCGCCGAGCGCCGCGGCGCCCAGCAGGGCGTCCGTGATCGCGTGCAGCAGCACGTCGCCGTCGGAGTGCGCGCGAAAGGCGCTGTGGTGCGCGATGCGCACGCCGCCGAGGATCACGTGGTCGCCGGGCTCGAAGGCGTGCACGTCGAAGCCGTTGCCTATGCGCATCGAAGCGTCTCCGCCATCAATGCGCGGGCGAGCGCGAGGTCCGCCGGGCGCGTGATCTTCGGATTGGGACGCGTCGACTCGACGAGCGACACGCGGTTCGCGCCCTCCATCACCGACGCCTCGTCCGTCGGGACCGCGCCGGCCGCCTCCGCCGCCCGCAGCGCCTCGTGCAGGGCACCCGCCCGGAAGAGCTGCGGCGTCTGCGCCAGCCACAGCCCGTCGCGAGGCACCGTCGCCTCGATGTCGCGAGAGTCGCCGCGCTCGCGCTTGATGGTGTCGACCGCGCGCGTGGCGAGTATCCCGCCGGCCACCGCGTCGCTCGACACCACCTCGCCGATCAGCCGCGCGACGTCGCGCGCGTCGACGAGCGGGCGCGCCGCATCGTGCACCAGGGCCCACGCCGCGTCACCGTGCTCGCGGCGCACGTGGTCGAGGGCCGCCGCGACGGAGGCCGAACGCGTCGCGGCACCCACCACGCTGGCCACGCGCGGATCGTTCGCGATGTCGAGCGCGTGGAATCTGGCATCGTCCGGCGCTATCGCCACCACCGCCGCGTCCACGCCGGGCACGCCGAGCAGCGTGAGCAACGCGCGCTCGAGCAGGCAGACTCCGCCGAGCTCGACGTACTGCTTCGGCAGGTCGGCCTCGAACCGGGTCCCGCTGCCGGCGGCCGGCACGATCGCGACGATCCGCCCGGGCGCCCTTCCGGACTCATTCGGCACGCGGTTCCCGCCTGATGGTGCCCGGCCCGTCGAGTCCGTACGAGCCGTCGGACCCGACGAGTCCGCGCGGCTCGCCGGGTGCCTCGTCCCCCGCGGTCCCGAGCACCTCGATCTCGCCGTCGCTGTCCGGCAGCGGTGCGTCCGACGCGCGCTCGGAGCCCGGCAGCGCGCCGAAGGGACGACGCGCGCCGTCCGCCGGCGCCGCGCCCACGAAGCGGAAGAAGGTCTCGTCCTCGGCCACCATGCCGAGATCGGTGCGCGCGCGCTCCTCGATGGCCTCGAGCCCGCTCTTCAGGTCCCGCACCTCGGCCGCGAGCGCGCGGTCGCGCGTCTGCAGGCGCAACACCTCGGCGCGCGCGGCGCGCGCCTCCTCCTGCAGCCTCGACACCTGCTGCAGGCTGCCCTCGCCGAACCACAGCCGCCACTGCAGGACCGCCAGCAGCACGCACAGGCACGCGACGAGGATCTTCATGGCGTGGCCGCCACCGGCGAGGTCGCGGTAGTCAGAGCGCCTGGTTGAACGCCGACGCCCCGGCGTAGACCGCCCGCGAGCCGAGCTCGGCCTCGATGCGCATGAGCCGGTTGTACTTCGCCACGCGGTCCGAACGGGACAGGGAGCCGGTCTTGATCTGCTTCGCCGTCGTCGCGACGGCCAGATCCGCGATGGTGGTGTCCTCGGTCTCGCCGGAGCGGTGCGACATGACGGTGGTCCAGCCGGCCGCGTGCGCCATGCGCACCGTCTCCAGCGTCTCGGACAGCGTGCCGATCTGGTTGACCTTCACGAGCACCGAGTTCGCGATCCCCTCCTCGATGCCGCGCGCGACGATCTTCGGGTTGGTGACGAGCAGGTCGTCGCCGACGAGCTGGATATCGCTCGCCAGGCGCTTGGCCAGCACCTTCCAGCCGTCCCAGTCGCTCTCGTCCAGACCGTCCTCGATCGAGACGATGGGGTAGCGATCGGCCCAGTCGGCCAGGTAGTCCACGAAGCCGCTCGCGTCGAACTCGCGCCCCTCGCTCGCGAGGTCGTAGACGCCCCTGCTGTAGAACTCCGACGCCGCCACGTCGAGCGCGAGGTAGACGTCCTCGCCGGCCTTGTAGCCGGCCTTGTCGATGGCCAGCAGGATCGTCTCGATGGCCTCCTCGTTGCTGCCGAGGTTCGGCGCGAAGCCGCCCTCGTCGCCCACGGCGGTGCTCAGGCCCCGCTCCTTGAGCACGCCGGCGAGCGCGTGGAAGATCTCCGCGCCGCAGCGCACCGCCTCGGAGAAGCTCGCCGCGCCCACCGGCATGACCATGAATTCCTGCAGGTCCACGCTGTTGTCGGCGTGGCTGCCGCCGTTGATGATGTTCATCATCGGCACCGGCAGCGTGACCGCGTCGTCGCCCCCGAGGTGACGGTACAGCGGCATGCCCCGCGCCGCGGCGGCTGCGTGCGCGCTCGCGAGCGACACGCCGAGCAGCGCGTTCGCGCCGAGCCGGCCCTTGTTGTCGCTGCCGTCGAGCTCGAGCATGAGCCTGTCGACGCTCGCCTGGTCACCGGCGTCCTGCCCGATCAGCGCGTCGCGCAGCTCGCCGTCGACGTTGCCCTTCGCCGTGAGCACGCCCTTGCCGCCGTAGCGCGCCTTGTCGCCGTCGCGCAGCTCCAGCGCCTCGCGCGAGCCGGTGGACGCTCCGGACGGCACGGCGGCCTCGCCGCGCGCGCCGCCCGCGAGCCGCACCTCGACGGCCAGGGTCGGGTTGCCGCGCGAGTCGAGGATCTCGTACGCGCGGACGTCGTCGATGCGGGTGTCGTCGGTCATGCGGGGATCAGGCCTCGGCAGGGGGCGAAGGAAGGCGCGAGCTTTCGGCGTAGGGAACGGATTTCACCAGCCGATCGAGCGCGACGAGGATCTCGAGCACCGGCTCGAGCTCCCCGAGCGGCCAGGCGTTCGGGCCGTCGGACAGCGCCTTGTCGGGATCGGGGTGGGTTTCCATGAAGAGCCCGGAGACGCCCGCGGCCACCGCCGCGCGCGCCAGCACGGGCACGAACTCGCGCCGCCCGCCCGACGAGCCACCCTGCCCGCCCGGCAACTGCACCGAGTGCGTGGCGTCGAAGACGACCGGGCAACCGGTGGCGCGCATGATGGCCAGGGCGCGCATGTCGGACACGAGGTTGTGGTACCCGAACGAGGCGCCGCGCTCGCACACCATGATGCGCTCGTTGCCGGTGGCGCGCGCCTTGTCCACGACGTTGATCATGTCCTCGGGCGCGAGGAACTGCCCCTTCTTGATGTTCACGGGCAACCCGCTTCGGGCCACGCGCTCGATGTAGTTGGTCTGGCGGCACAGGAACGCGGGCGTCTGCAGCGCATCCACCACGCTCGCGACCTCGTCGATGGGCGTGTCCTCGTGCACGTCGGTCAGGACGGGCACGCCGACGTCCGCCTTCACCCGCTCCAGGATGGCGAGTCCCTTCTCGAGCCCCGGCCCGCGGAAGCTCGAGCCCGACGAGCGGTTCGCCTTGTCGAACGAGGACTTGTAGATGAACGGGATCCCGTGGCGCGCCGCCATGTCGCGCAGCACCGTGGCCGTCTCGAGCGCGAGCTCCTCGCTCTCGATGGCGCAGGGCCCGGCGATGAGGAACAGCGGACGGTCGGGGCCGACCTCGTGGCCGAGGAACTCCATCAGCGGCTCCCCGCCAGGGCCGCGATGCCGTCGGCGGACGCGGCTTCCAGGTCGACCGCCGCTTCCGGATCGGGCGCGGGCGCGCCGCCGTCCTGGACGCTGGTGCGCGCCGCGCGGAACGCGAGCGCCGCGTTGATGAAGCTCGTGAACAAGGGATGACCGTCCCGGGGGTTGCTGGTGTACTCGGGGTGGAACTGCACGCCCACGAACCACGGATGATTGGGCAGCTCCACCATCTCGACGAGCCCGGCGCCGCCTTCGGTGCGCGCGGACACGACGAGGCCCGCGCCGGTGAGCCTGTCGGCGTAGTTGTCGTTGAACTCCCAGCGGTGGCGGTGGCGCTCCATGGCCTCGTCGGCGGCGTAGATGGCGTGCGCGCGGGTGCCGGGCTCGATGGCGAAGCGCTGACCGCCGAGGCGCATGGTGCCGCCCAGATCCGACTCCTCGCTGCGGATCTCGGTCTGGCCCTCGGCGTTGCGCCACTCGGTGATGAGCGCGATGACGGGGTCGGCGGTGGCCAGATCGAACTCGCTCGAGTTCGCGCCGGCGATGCCCGTGACGTTCCTCGCGAACTCGATGACCGCCACCTGCATGCCGAGGCAGATGCCCAGATACGGCACGCCGCGCTCGCGCGCGTGGCGCGCGGCGATGATCTTGCCCTCCACCCCGCGCTTGCCGAAGCCGCCGGGCACGAGCAGCGCATCGACCTCGCCGAGCGCCGCGGTCTGGCCGTCGGCGATCTTCTCGGCATCGAGATAGCGGATGCGCACCGCCGAGTCGGTCTTGATGCCGGCGTGCGCGAGCGCCTCGTTCAGCGACTTGTAGCTCTCGGTCAGCTCGGTGTACTTGCCCACCATGCCGACCACCACCTCCTTCGAGGGATCGCGGATGCCCGCCACGACGGCCTGCCACTCGGACAGGTCCGCGGGCGGCAGGTCGAGTCCGAAGTGCGCGGCCACGAGATCGTCGAGCCCCTGCGCGTGCAGCATGCGCGGGATGTCGTAGATGCAGTCGACGTCGTAGGCCGCGATGACCGCGCGCTCCTGCACGTTCGTGAACAGCGCGATCTTCCTGCGCTCGGTGTCGGGCAACGGCCGATCGCAGCGGCACAGGAGGATGTCGGGCTGGATGCCGATGCTCCTGAGCTCCTTGACCGAGTGCTGGGTGGGCTTGGTCTTGATCTCCCCGGCCGAGGCGATGTACGGCACGAGGGTCAGGTGCAGGAAGAGCGTGCGGTCGCGGCCGAGCTCCACCGCCATCTGGCGGATGGCCTCGAGAAAGGGCAGCGATTCGATGTCGCCGACGGTGCCGCCGATCTCGACCATGGCGACGTCCGCGTCTCCCGCGCCCGCGACGATGCGCCGCTTGATCTCGTCGGTGATGTGCGGGATGACCTGCACGGTGGCGCCGAGATAATCCCCGCGCCGCTCCTTCGAGATGACGGTCTCGTAGACGCGCCCCGTCGTGAAGTTGTTGTCCTGGCTCGTGGTCAGGCGCACGAAGCGCTCGTAGTGACCGAGATCCAGGTCGGTCTCCGCGCCGTCCTCGGTGACGAACACCTCGCCGTGCTGGTACGGGCTCATGGTGCCCGGGTCGACGTTGATGTACGGGTCGAGCTTCATGAGCGCGAGCGACACGCCCCGCGCCTCGAGCAGCGCCGCCAGGGAGGCCGCCGAGATCCCCTTGCCGAGCGAGGAGACGACGCCGCCGGTGACGAAGACGAAACGGGTCATGCGCGGTGCTCGTTCGAAGGGCGCGGGGGACGACGCTCGGGGCTGCGCGCGGGACGGCGCGGAAGACGGCGCGGGGCACGGCGGCGGCGCGCCCGTCGGCCGTGCGGGACGCGCCGCAGTGTAGCCGATGGTCCCGCGGCGCGGACCGCCGCGCCGGGCACGACAGCGGTGCGTCAGATCGGCGCCTCGGCCGGACGCGGCGCGGACAGCCTGAAGTCGGTCGCCACGGCCACGCCCCACACCGCCGCGAGCTGCCCGTCGACGTACAGCAGGGGAATGCGGTCGCGTCGCCACGGCGGCACCGACGACTCCTGCAGCAGCTTCTTCACGGCCTTGTGGAACGCGGGCTCGCCGAGCTTGATCAGCTCCCCGCCGCGGCGGCTGCGCACGGTGACGACGCCGCGTTGCGGCAGCCGGATGCCGCGCGCCGTGCACGCCTGGCGCGACAGCGTCACGTCGGTGCCGGGCACGAGGACATCGTCGAACGGCGCCGGCCATTCGAGCTCGTAGGCCTCGGTCTCGGTCGCGGGCGGCAGCACGTACAGCCGGTCGCCGTGGCGGCGGAACACGTAATCGCGCACGTCCACGATGCCGAGCGCGTCCGGGCGCGCGTGCACCAGCTCGTCGATGACGCGCGCCAGGTCCTGCAGCCGCGGCATGCGCAGGCCCGCCTGGCGCACCCGCAGGCGCAGCGCGTTGTAGGCGCGCTCGCGCGGCAACCCGCGCAGCTCCGAGACCGACAGCTCGTCCGAGCCGCGCAGCCGGACGAGCTCCAGATCCTCGTCGGCCACGCCGAGCAGCGTCTGGCTCGCGGCCCCGCAACGGTGCGCCGCGCGCGACAGCGTGCGGATCGTGGCCGGCCAGCGGGCCTCCAGCAGCGGCAGCACCTCGCGCCGCAGGTAGTTCCGGTCGAAGCGCACATCGCTGTTCGAGGGATCCTCCCGCCAGTCGAGCCGGTGGACGCGCGCGTAGGTCTCGATGCCGTCGGGCGTGCACGCGATCAGCGGACGGGCCATGGAGCCCGCCGCGAAGGTGCGCTTTCTCGGCATCGACGCCAGGCCGTCGGGTCCGGAGCCGCGCAGCGCCTGCAGCAGGAAGGTCTCGGCCTGGTCACGCGCGTGCTGGGCGAGCAGCAGGTGCTCGCCGGGTTGCAGGCTGGCCGCGAAGGCGACGTAGCGCGCCGCGCGCGCGGCCGCCTCCGGCCCCTCGTCGGCGTGCACCACGGCGACGGTGCGCACCTCGATCGGGACGCCGAGCGCCGCCGCCACCGCGCGGCAGTGCTCGGCCCAGCCGGCGCTGTCGGGCGCCAGGCCGTGATCGATGTGCAGCGCGCGCAGGATCGGCCGCCCCTCGTGCCCGGACGGGGGCGATAGCAGCGCCGCCGCCATGTGCAGCAGCACGTGCGAGTCGCGTCCGCCGGAGTAGGCCACGCAGTAGCGCTCGACCTGCGGGTGCGCGTCGACGTAGGCGGCGAGCGCGGCGGCGAGCGCGGCGGCGAGCGCGGCGGCGGGCGCATCGCTCGCGGGAGGCCGGCCGGGTGGCGCGTCGGGACCCATCGCCTCGATGCCGTCCGGCATCACGCGCTCTCGCGATAGCGCCCGTAGGCGCGAAGCTTCTCGTGGCGCGCGTTCACCAGCGCTTCCGGCGCCTGCCCGGACAGCGCGGCGAGCTCCTCGAGCAGCGCCGCGCGCAGCGTCGCCGCCATGGCGGCGGGATCCCGGTGCGCGCCGCCGAGCGGCTCGTCCACCACGCGGTCCACGAGCCCGAGCTCGTGCAGCCGCCCGCTCGTGATGCCCATGGCCTCGGCCGCATCGCTCGCCCGGTCCACGCTCTTGTACAGGATCGAGGCGCAGCCCTCGGGGCTGATGACCGAGTACACCGAGTACTCGAGCATCATGACCCGATCCCCGACGCCGATCGCGAGCGCGCCTCCGGAGCCGCCTTCGCCGATCACGGTGCAGACGATCGGCACCTCGAGCCCGGCCATGACGTAGAGGTTCCGCGCGATGGCCTCGCTCTGGCCGCGTTCCTCGGCACCGATGCCGGGGTACGCGCCCGGCGTGTCGATGAAGGTGATGACGGGCAGCCGGAAGCGCTCCGCGAGCTCCATCAGGCGCTTGGCCTTGCGGTAGCCCTCGGGGCGCGGCATGCCGAAGTTCCTGCGGATCTTCTCCTTCGTGTCGCGCCCCTTCTCGTGACCGATGACGACGACGGGCCGGCCGTCGAGCCGTGCGGTGCCGCCGATGATGGCCGCGTCGTCGGCGTAGGCGCGGTCGCCGTGCAGCTCGTCGAAGTCGGTGAACACGGCATCGAGGTACTGGCGCGTGTAGGGTCGCCGCGGGTGGCGTGCCAGCTGCGTGATCTGCCAGGACGAGAGGTTCTTGAAGATGTTCCGCGTGAGCGATTCGAGCTTCTTCTCGAGCGTGGCCATCTCCGCGGAGACGTCCACCGCCGCGTCGTCGCTCGCGAACTGCAACTCGCGGATCGTCGCCTCGAGCTCGGCGATGGGCTGCTCGAAGTCGAGGAAGTTAGGGTTCATCGCCTGCTCCTTCGCCATGAGGTCGACCTACTGATACAGCAGCGATGCCGAGCCCGGGCCGAGCAAGGAGGCCAGGGACTCGATCAAGGTGTCGTCGGGGCGCACGGCGAAGCGGTTGCCGGCCTTCATGCGCGCGCGCGCGGAGTCGTTTCTCCACTGCACGTACAGCGGCACGCTGCCCCCCTTGTGCCTGCCCACGAGCTCGACGAGGGCGGCGAGCACGGAGTCGTCCACGCGCCGCCCGTCCAGACGCACCAGCATGCGCCGCGCGAAGCGAGCGCGCGCCGCGGCCATGTCCATGATCTCGCGCGCGCGCAGCCGGTAGCCGCCCGTGAAGTCGTCGGGCGCGATCTCGCCCTCGACGACGAGCACCTCGTCCTTCTTCACGAGATGTCCCTGAGCCTCGATCTGCTCGCTCCTGAGCACCGCCTCGACCCGGCCGGTGCCGTCGTCGAGGTTGATCATGAGCATGCGTCCGCCGCGCCCCTCGCGCTGGCGCACGTCCAGCACGAGTCCCGCCGCCACCGTCGCCACGCCCTTGCGGCTCCAGCCGCCGGCACCCGCGTCGGCGGACTCGCAGATCGCCTGAAGGTTGCCGCGCGTGAAGCGGCCGAGCTCCTCGAGGTACTCGTTGATGGGGTGACCCGAGAGGTACAGCCCGAGCGTGTCCTTCTCGGCGGCGAGCCGCTCGCGGTCCGACCAGTCGGCCGCGAGCGCGACGCGCACGGTCTCCTCGGCCGGCGGGGGGGCCGCGTCCAGACCGAAGATGTCGGTCTGTCCGGTCGCCGCCATCTTGTGGAACTGGTCGCCGCCGGCGAGCGCGACGGGCACGTGCGCGAAGAGCGACGCGCGGTTCGGACCGAGCGCGTCGAGCGCGCCGGCGCGCACCAGCGCCTCCAGGATGCGCCGGTTCAGCGCCCCCTTCGGCGCACGCCGGCACAGCGCGTCGAGCGACTCGAACGGCCCGTTCGCGGCGCGCTCGGCGAGCACCGCGGCGAGCGCCCCTTCCCCGACGCCCTTGATGGCGCCGAGCCCGTACAGCACGGTGCGCTCGTCCACCACCGAGAAGCGCACCTCGGAGCGGTTGATGTCCGGCGCCTGCACGGTGAGCCCGAGTGCGCGGCATTCCTCGATCTGCACGACGACCTTGTCGGTCAGGTCCGCATCCGCCGACAGCACGCTCGACATGAACGCCGCCGGGTGATGCTTCTTCAGCCACGCCGTCTGGTAGGACAGCAGCGCGTAGGCCGCCGAGTGGCTCTTGTTGAAGCCGTAGCCCGCGAACTTCTCGACCAGATCGAAGATGTTGCCCGCGAGCGTCGCGTCGATGCCGTTGCCGGTGCAGCCGTCGAGGAAGCCCTGGCGCTGCTTGGCCATCTCCTCGGGCTTCTTCTTGCCCATGGCGCGGCGCAAGAGGTCGGCGGTGCCGAGCGAGTAGCCCGCCATGACCTGCGCGATGGCCATGACCTGTTCCTGGTACAGGATGACGCCGTAGGTGGGCTCGAGCACGGGCTTGAGGATGTCGAGCTGGTAGTCCTCGTGCGGCCAGGCGAGCTTCTTCCTGCCGTGCTTCCTGTCGATGAAGTCGTCGACCATGCCCGACTGCAGCGGCCCCGGCCGGTACAGCGCCACGAGCGCGATGATGTCCTCGAAGTTGTCGGGTTTCAGCTTCTCGACCAAACGCTTGATGCCGCCGGACTCGAGCTGGAACACGCTCGTCGTCTGCGCCTTCTGCAACAGGTCGTAGGTGGGCGCGTCGTCGAGGGGGAGCGCCATGAGATCGAGCGACTCGCCGGTGTAGCGCTCGATCTCCCGGACCGCGTTGTCGATGATCGTGAGCGTCTTCAGGCCCAGGAAGTCGAACTTGACGAGCCCCACCTCCTCGGCGTCGTCCTTGTCGAACTGCGTGACGAGGCTCGAGCCGTCGGGCTCGCAGTACAGCGGCGCGAAGTCGGTGAGCGCGGTGGGCGCGATGACGACGCCGCCGGCGTGCTTGCCGCAGCTCTTGGGCAGCCCTTCGAGGGCCTTCGCCATGTCCAGCACCGCGGTGACCTCCTCGTCGTCGCGGTAGGCGGCGGCCAGCTCCTCGGAGTCGTTCATGGCCTTGTCGAGCGTCATGCCGACCTCGAACGGCACCATCTTCGCGATGCGGTCCACGAAGCCGAAGCCGTGGCTCATGACGCGCCCGACGTCGCGCACGACGGCCTTCGCGGCCATCGTGCCGTAGGTGATGATCTGGCTGACCCGGTGCGCGCCGTACTTGTCGGCCACGTACTGGATGACGCGATCGCGCCCGTCCATGCAGAAGTCGATGTCGAAGTCCGGCATCGACACCCGCTCGGGGTTCAGGAAGCGCTCGAACAGCAGGTCGTAGGCGAGCGGGTCGATGTCGGTGATCGTGAGCGCGTAGGCCACGAGCGAGCCCGCACCCGAGCCCCGCCCCGGACCCACCGGCACGCCGTTGTCGCGCGCCCAGCGGATGAAGTCCGCCACGATCAGGAAGTAGCCCGGGAAGCCCATGCCGACGATGACGTCGAGCTCGCGCTCGAGCCGCGCGTCGTAGGGCGCGCGCACCTCGGCGAAGTCGTCCCGGGTGATGTCGTAGAGCTTCGCCAGCCGCAGCTCCAGCCCCTCGCGCGACTGCTTGCGGAAGAACTCGTCCTCGGTCATGCCGTCGGGAATCGGGAAGTCGGGCAGCACGGGCTTGCCGAGCTTCAACGTCACGTTGCAGCGGCGCGCGATGGCGAGGGTGTTGTCCAGCGCGCTCGGCAGGTCCGCGAAGAGCGCCTCCATTTCGCGCGGGGACTTCAGGTACTGCGCCTCGGTGACGGTCTTCGCTCGCTTGGTGTCGGCCAGCACGCGCCCGGCCGCGATGCACTCGCGCGCCTCGTGGCTCGCGAACTCGCTTCTCTCCAGGAAGCGCACGTCGTTCGTGGCCACGAGCGGAATGCCGTGGCGCGCGGCGATATCGACGGCCGCGCGCACGTGCTCCTCCTCGCCCGCGCGCCCCGTGCGCGATAGCTCCAGGTAGTAGCGATCGCCGAACACCGACCGCCAGCGCAGCGCAGCGGCTTCGGCCTCCTCCGGCCTGCCGCGCGCGACGGCCTGCCCGACGTCGCCGTCGATGCCGCCGGAGAGCATGACGAGCCCCGCGTGCGCGCCCTCGATCCAGTCCGCGCGCAGGGTCGGCGGGCCGTCCTCCTGGCCCTCCTGGAACGCGCGCGAGACGAGGTTCGTGAGGTTCAGGTAGCCGCCGTCGTCCATGACGAGCAGGTGCGCGCGCGCCGGCACCGCGCCGCCCGGCCGCCCCGCGGCGCCCGCCGGCCCGTCCGGACAGATGCGCACGTCGACGCCCGCGATGGGCTTGATGCCCGCGTTCAGCGCGGCCTTGTAGAACTTGACCAGCGCGAAGAGGTTGCCGCGGTCGGTGATGGCGACCGCGGGCATGTCCTTCGCCACCGCCTTGGCGAGCCGCTTGACCCGGATGGTCGAGTCGACGAGCGAGAACTCGGTGTGCAGCGACAGGTGCACGAAGCCGCGCTCGCGTCGCGCCGGGACGGCGGACGGGGTCGACGCGGGCACGGCAGCCGGAGGGACCGCGCGCAGCGGCGCCGGAGCGTCGCGGGGCTCGCCCCCTCGTTCGTTCCTTCGCTCGTCAGGCGACTCGTCCGGCGACTCGTCGGGCGATGGCGCGTAGGCGGGCTCGGCGACGCCCGCCGCGTCCGGCCCGAGCGCCTCGAGCGCGCCGACGTCGTCCATCGGCGCGTTCAAGCGGATGCCCCGTTCGTGGGCGCGTCCGCGGGCGCGGCCAAGGCCGAACCGTCGGCGGACACCGCGGCCGCGGACCGTGCCGCGAGCGCCTTGCGCACGGGTGCGAAGCTGCGCCGATGCCACGGGCAGGCCCCGTGGGCCACGAGCGCCTCGCGGTGCGCCCTCGTGGGATAGCCCTTGTGCCCGTCGAAGCCGTACGCGGGCCAGTCGTCGTGCAGGCGCACCATCAGCGCGTCGCGCGCGACCTTCGCGACGATGGACGCCGCGGCCACCGCGGCGACCCGCGCGTCCCCGCCCACGATGGCCACTTCGGGTGCCCCGCCCGCCCCCGCCGTGCGATCGCCGTCGATGACGACGAGCGCGGGCGGAGCCACGGCGGCGGCGGCGAGCTCCGCGCCCAGGGCCGCGAGCGCGCGCCGCATGGCGAGATGCGAGGCGTGCAGGATGTTCAGCGCATCGATCTCCTGCACCGACGCCTCGCCCAGGCCCACGCCGAGCGCGCGCCGCCTGATGGCGCGCGCCAGCCGTTCGCGCTCGACCGCCGTCAAGGCCTTCGAATCGGTGAGCCCGTCGACCGGGCGGTGGGGGTCCAGCAGCACGGCCGCGGCCGTCACGGGCCCGGCCAGCGGACCCCGGCCCACTTCGTCCACACCAGCGATCGCGAACGGGGTCAGGGGCATCGGCACAGGATACGGGGACCGGGCTGCCCGGGGAAGCCTTCGCCGGGGTCCCGCAACGATAGTTCGGGATCGGCCGGCTCGCCAGGCGCTCGCGTGCGCCGGGCCCCGGACGGGGGCGGCCCACCGGCAGCGGGGGCGGCGTTCGGATCGCTCGGGACGGGTGATCCGAGGATCAGCGGCTCGCCCGGCGCCCCGCCTCGATGGCGAGCCCCTCGGCCACGCTGCCGAACGCGTTCTCGTGCACCGCCCGCGCGTTGACGAAGGGGGCGCCGACGGTGCGCCGCAGCAGCGGCACGAGCGAGGAGCCGCCGGTGTAGAACAGCGCGTCGACGTCGCCCGGCGCCACCCCGGCGTCGCGCACCGCGTCGAGCGCGCACTCCCGGATGCGATCGATCTCGGCCGCGAGCGCCCCCTCCAGCATCGCGCGCGACACGTCCAGCGCGAGCCGTCCGGACCCCGTGTCGAGCTCCAGCCGCGCGGCGCCGGCGTCCGACAGCGCGGCCTTGGTGCGCTCGACGGCGTCGGCGATCGCGTGGCCGCGGCGCGCCGCCACGGCGCTCTGCAGCCGCCCGACGCGCACGGGCTCGGCCGCGTCCAGCACCATGCGCCGGATCTCGTCGGCGGTCTTCCTGTCGTAGAGCGCGTTGATGCGGTGCCACGTGGCGAGGTCGAACCAGATGCGGCCGGGCTGCACGCGCTCGGTGCCCTTCTGCAGCGAACCGTAGCCGAGCTCGGGCATGGCGGCGGCCAGGCTGAATCTCTCGTCGAAGCGGTCGCCGCCGATGCGCACGCCGGTGTTCGCGAGCACGTCACCGTCGCGCGCGGACAGCCCGCGTCGCGACGGAGAGATGCGCACCACCGAGAAGTCGCTCGTGCCGCCGCCGATGTCCACGACGAGCGCGAGCTCCTCGCGCGTCGCGGTGCGCTCGTAGGCGAGCGCGGCGGCGAGCGGCTCGTAGAGAAAATGCACCTCCCGGAAGCCGAGCCCGTGCAGCACCTCGCGCAGGAAGGCCTCCGGGTCGTCGCGCTCGGGCACGTCCGGGTCGCCGAAGCGCACCGGTCGGCCCACGACGAGCGTCGCCGCGTCGCGCCCGTCCGGCATGGCCTCGAACACCCGCTCGAACAGCGCCGCGATGACGTCCGCGAACGACACCAGCCGCCCGCCCGCCGCCGTGCGCTCGTGCATCAGGGAGGTACCCAGCACGGTCTTGATGCCGCGCAGCAGCCGGCCCTCGTCGCCCTCGAGGTAGCACTCGAACGCCTCGCGCCCGAACGCGCGGGTACCATCGTGCGCGCCGTAGAAGAGCGCGCTCGGCAGCGTCGTCGCCTCGCCTTCGAGCGCGATGCGACGCGGCACACCGTCGTCCAGGGTGGCGAGGGCGGTGTTGCTCGTACCGAAGTCGAGCCCGAGTAGCGTGGTCATGCTCGTCGCGAGGCGGGTGCGCGGGGCGCGCGAGGTTAGGGCTCGTGAAGCAATAAAGTGTGCGTCCTGTCGCCCCGCAGAGCGCGTCAGCCTATTTGCGCGGGCGAGGAGCGGAGCGTGGCGGGCCACGCGACCGACGAGCAACGACGGATGGCGCGCTCTGCGGGGCGACCCCTACGGGGCCGGCCCTGTGCGCTCGCCCCGCTGCACCGCGCGAGCGCGGGTAGCGCCGCTACCCTTGCTCGCAGCGCCTTGCGGGACAAGCGCACAGGGCCGGCAGGACGCACACTTTATTGCTTCACGAGCCCTTAGTCGGTTCGGCGACACGTCGAAAGTGCCGGCGAGGCACGGGAGCGCGCTCGGCAGTGGCAGCATCTCGTCGCCCAGCCACCGGATCGCCCCATGAACGAGCTCCTCGAACTGAACGATGGCCAACGCATCCCGCGGCTCGGCCTCGGCGTGTGGCAGGCCGGCGACGACGAGGTCGTCGATGCGGTGCGGCACGCGCTCGACGTCGGTTACCGCCACGTCGACACCGCGGCCATCTACGGGAACGAAGCGGGCGTCGGGCGCGCGCTCGCGAACGCCTCGGTACCGCGCGACCGGGTGTACGTCACCACCAAGGTCTGGAACGACGACATCCGCGCGGGCCGCACGCGGGCGGCGCTCGAGGAATCGCTCGGGAAGCTCGGCACCGACCGGGTGGAGCTCGTGCTGCTGCACTGGCCGGTCGACGGGCGCATCGATGCGTGGCGCGCGCTGATCGAAGCGCGCGAGGCGGGCCTGGCCACGAGCATCGGCGTGTCGAACTTCCTGCCCGTACACCTCGACGAGATCGTCGAGGCGACGGGGGTCGTGCCGGCGGTGAACCAGATCGAGCATCACCCCTGGCTGACGCAGCCCGGAATCCGCGCATCGTGCGAGCGGCACGGCATCGCGGTGGAGGCCTGGTCGCCGCTGATGCAGGGCCGCTTCGGCGAGGCGCCCGCCGTCGGCGAGGTGGCCGCGCGCATCGGGCGCACCGCGGCGCAGGTGGTGCTGCGCTGGGCGCTGCAGCGCGGCGCCGTCGTGATCCCGAAGAGCGTCACGCCGTCGCGCATCGAGGAGAACGCGAAGCTCTTCGACTTCGAGCTCGACGGCGATGCGATGGCGACGCTGGACGGGCTCGAGCGCGACGACGGGCGCTGCGGGCCGGATCCGGCGGACTTCTCGTTCTGAGCCGCGGCGCGGACGTGGCCCGGCCCGACGAGCCATTGCACGGTGGACGGCGGCACGCTGCCGACGCCCTGAACCGCAGGAATTGATCGATGGCACGAAGGTCTCGCCCGGACCCGCCGCCCCCCGACCTGTGCGAGACGCTGAACGGGCTGACCCTGGACGTGGTCAAGGGCCTGCTCGGCGTGGTGCAGGGTCGCAAGCGCTTGACCGGGCGCGAGGCGGATCTCGTCGACGAGCTCTGCGGGGCACTTCGCGGCGATGCCTTGCGCGCGGCCCGGAGGAGGCTCGACGACATCGAGCGGGCGGCGGTCGCGGAGGCGGCTCACGATCCGGCGGGCGTGTTGCGCGCGGACCGGTTCGAGGCCAAGGGCCCGTGACGATACAAATTGACAGAACGGTCAATTTGTATCGTCACGGGCCCTGAGTACGGCACCCTGCCCGCGCGCAGGCGCGGTGGCAACCCTCGCAGCTTCGCGGGCGGCGAGCTCACGCTGTTCGCGGCCTTCCTGCCGGACGGCCGGCTGCCACCGGACCTGCGTGCGGAGCTGCGCACCTTCGTGCCGAAGCCCGAAGCCGCAAGCCTGCGGGCGTGCGAGTCGCTGCCCACCGAGCTGCCGGAAGGCGGACATGCCGATGCCGGGCCCGACTGGCCCATGCTGGCGCTCGAGGTCCGCGAGATGGAGCTCGCGGCGCGTCTGGATCTGCGTGCCGTGCTCGGCCTGCTCGGAGCCGGCAAGCTCACCGTGGGCCAGACCACGCGGCTACCGGGCGACGCGACGTGCAGGGCGGTGAGCGAGGTGCTGCACGGCGGCGACTTCTTCGACGACGACGACGACCTCGCGGCCGACGCCGAGGAACCCGTCGGCCCGATTCGCGCCTTCGCCTGGCCACTGCTGTTGCAGGCGGCGGGGCTCGCCGGGACGGCCGGCAAGCGCCTCGAATCGAGCGCACGCGCGCGCAAGGCCGCGAGCGAGGCGCCCGGAGAGACGCTGCGCCTGCTGCAGGACATCGGCGGTGCCCGGCTCGTCGAGTGCCGGGACGCGGAACTCGTCGCGCTCATCGGCAGGGATCCGAGGTGCGCGAAGTACTGCCGCCGCCTCGCGCAGCATCATCTCGTCGTCCGCGAGGCCGACGAGGCGCGCTTCCGAGCGGCGGTGCGCGCCCTTGGCTACGGCCTGCAACGTCGCTGACGTTCCTGCGTTCCGACGCAAGGCCGATCGCCGTCACGGGCCGAGCAACGCGCGCTCCAGGATCGGCAGGCTCGCGAGCGAATGCGCGCTGACGTACTCGTCCGCGTGCACGGCAACCGGATCCATCCACCGATCGGCCTCGCCCGGCTCGAAGCGCCCGAGCAGCGGGTTCACCCACACCAGTCGCCCCGCGCGTCGGCGCAAGCGCTCCACGGTGTCGGCGAGCGCCTCCGGCGTCGCGGTGTCGCAGCCGTCGCTGAACACCACGAGCGTGGTGCGCGCGTCGAGCAATCGCCGCGCGTGCTCGCGCTCGAAGGCGTCGAGGCTTGCGCGAATGCGCGTGCCGCCGAGCCAGCCCTTCGCGTGCCGGTTCATGACGCGCTCCAGGTCGCTCTCGCGCAAGGATCGCCGCCCGCGTCCGAGCGCGAGCAGCTCGGTGTTGAAGGCGAACGCGTCCGAGCGGTCGAACACCGTCATGAGCACGCGCACGAAGCGCAGGAACAGCCTCGCGTACACGTCCATGGACTGGCTGACGTCGAGCAGCAGCACGAAGCGATCGAGCCGCTTCGCGGGCCGTCGGTAGCGCAGCTCGACGAGCTGTCCTTGATGCGCGAGCGACGCGCGCAGCGACCGGCCGATGTCCGGCCGCGGCCCGCGTGCCGCGACGCGTGTGCGGCGCGTGACGCGGCGTCTGGCACGACGCGCCATCGCGTCGATCAGCGCCTCGATCGCACGCATCTGCTCGCCATCGAAGACGAACCGGAAGTCGGCGAGCGACAGGGCCTTGAAGTCGCCGGCGCCGAACACCTCCTCGAAGGCCTTCGCCTTCTCGCTCGTGCCGGCCATGCCGAGCAGCCGCTGCTCGGGCACGAGCGTGGCGACGGGGCTCGGACCGTCGCCGCCGGGCGCGCCGGGCTGCGCGTCGCCGTCCGCTCGCCAGTACGCGTCGAACAGCGCATCGAAGCGGCGGAACGCATCGGGTTCGCGGCACAAACAGGCGCGCATGGCCGCCCTCGCCTCGCGTCGCGAGCCGGTGCCGAGCGTATCGAGCGCGCGCGCCGCTTCGAGCAGCGAGCCGGTGTCCACCGGAACGCGCGCGGCGCGTAGGTACGCACCGAAGCCCGTGAGCCGATCGAGCGGACCGTTCACCGGTTCGCGCGTTCTCCGGGCGCTTCGAGCGCGCGCGCCGCGATCGCCTCGATACCGTCCTCGCCGCCGAGCCGCGCCCGGTCCTCGCGCGTCTTGATGAGCGTCGCGAGCGTGGCCGCGAACGTCGAGGGATCCGCGGTGAGATCGTCCACGTTCAATGCCAGCAGCGCGGCCGCCCAGTCGAGCGTCTCGGCCACGCCCGGCACCTTGCGAAGTCCGGCCCCGCGCAAGCCCTGCACGACCCGCACTACCTGATCGGCCAGTCGCGCGTCGATGCCCGGCAACCGCGTTTCCAGCACGCGCCGCTCCTTGTGCGAGTCCGGGAAGTCCAGCCAGTGATAAAGGCAGCGACGACGCAGCGCATCGGAGAGCTCGCGCACGCCGTTGGACGTCAGTATCACCGAGGGCCGACGCACCGCCGTGAACGTGCCGAGCTCCGGCACCGTGATCTGGAAGTCCGACAGCACCTCGAGCAGCAGCGCCTCGAAGGCTTCGTCCGCACGGTCGACCTCGTCGATCAGCAGCACCACCGCCTCGGGGTTCGAGATCGCGTCCAGCAGCGGACGGCGCACGAGGAAGCGTTCGGCGTACAGGGCATCGTCGGCGACGGTGACGACCTCCGAATCGCGCGCGCGCTGGATCTCGAGCAGCTGCTTTCGGTAGTCCCAGTCGTAGAGCGCATGCTGCGCGTCGAGCCCCTCGTGGCACTGCAGGCGCACCAGCGCGGCGCCGTCGACGGCGGCCAGGCACTTCGCGATCTCGGTCTTGCCGACACCCGCCTCGCCCTCGATCAGCAACGGGCGTCCGAGCACGCGCGACAGGTGCAGCGCCGTGGCGAGATCGCGATCGACGACGTAGCCGTGCGCGCGCATGGCATCCACGAGCGCCTCGACCGAGGCGTTCGCCGCGCTCACGGCTTGCGAGCGACGGGCAGCGGCGGCAGGCGGGTGCCGGCGGCCGGTGCGGACGCATCGTCCGCACCGCGTTCCAGGGATCTGAACACTTCGAAGGGCCAGGGCTTGACGGCGAGGATCATGAGCGTACCGCGCTTGTCATCGATGGGCCTTCGCCGATCCTCGCGAGCCAGGTCGTCGAACAACCTGCCGATCGACTCGATGCGCGTGCGGATCTGGTCGAGCGCAGCGGCGGACAGGTCGGCGGTACGCACGACGCGCGACGCGTCCGGGCCACCGAAGTCGCCGTCCAGGAACCGCCCCTGCACGCGCGTGCGGAAGTAGCCTTCGATGGGGCCGTCCGGCTGCCACGCGAAGTCGGTCGCGAGCCGCGAGCGGATGCGGTTGCCGGGCAGCAGCTCCGCGATGCCCATGCGATCGAGCTGTGCCAGCAGCCTTACGAGTTCGTGCTCGGACAGCCGGTAACGGGCGAGGATGTCGTCGAAGCCGTAGCCGCTCACCACGAGATACGTCACCAGCACGAGCCGATCGTCGGCGACCAACGCCCGCTCGACATCCAGCGACAACCGACTGAGGGCGGTCTCGCCATCCTCGGAGAGCCGCACGAGGTCCCCGACGTCGAGATCCAGCACGTCGAGGATGTCGTCGAGCCGCTCGAGCGTCATGCGCGAGCCGGCGAACATCTGCTTGACGGTGGACTCGGCGAGCTGCAGGCGCTCGGCGAGCTCGCGATACGGGATGCCGCGCACCTTGAGCTCGCGCTTGATGGCGTCGACGAGACGCTGGGTACGGGCCATGGGGTCGGACCAGATGGGAGGGATGGGATAACGCATCTCGGTACCGCCACGGCGTACCGGCGGACCGCCTCATGCGTACTCGTGGCGCAACGGTAGCACCGGAGCGTCCCGACGCCGATGCTCAGGGCTCCTTAAACGACCCTGGAACGCCGAGATGAGCCTTTTCAAGCGCATCAGCACCACCTTCGTCGCCACCGCCGATCGCACCGTCGCGCGGTTCGAGAACCATGAAGCCATGGCCGGTCTCGCCATCGGGGAGGCGAGCCGCGCCCTGGCCGAGGCGCGCACGGTCGCCCGCCGGCACGAGCGCGCGGCCGAGGCACTCGTCGCCGAGCGCTCGAAGGCCGCCGCCGACATCGCGCTCTGGACACGTCGGGCGCAGGAACACGCGCATGGCGACGAGCGCACCGCCCTCGCCTGCCTCGAGCACAAGGCCGG
Source organism: uncultured Gammaproteobacteria bacterium (assembly GCA_963833195.1). Taxonomy (GTDB): domain Bacteria; phylum Pseudomonadota; class Gammaproteobacteria; order Granulosicoccales; family Granulosicoccaceae; genus Granulosicoccus. The sequence goes on from CAWHXF010000027.1 coordinate 1,305,705, forward strand.
TGCCACTGTGCGTGCCGAGACGCTGGCCGTCCGGATCGAGGAGCACGATGCGAGAGCCGTCGAGCTCTCGCAACGCGTCGCCGCCCTCGAGGCCGAGCACGCGGCGCTCGTCTCGCGCAAGGACGCCCTGGCCGGGCGTGAGACGCTGAACCGGGCCGAGCGGGTGCTGGATGCCGCCGCGCCGTCCGCGCGACGCCTCGACGAGACGTTCGAGCGTTGGGAAACGACCGTTGATGCCGCGGAGTTGCGACATCGACCCGTCGCCCCCCCGATCGCCGCCGATCTGGACGCGCGTCTGCAGCGTGCCGAGCGGGATCGTGCGCTGCGGGAGGAGCTCGCGGCGCTGCGAGGGGATTCGGCGGAGGCGGGTTCGTGATGCTGCTCCAGGGTGATGCGCCGTCCTCGTCCCCGACGACCGAACCGGCAAGCCCGGACATCGAGGACGACGCGCCCGGCACCGCCGAACCAGGGGTCGCGGACGGTGCTCTCGCACGCGCCCTCGTTTCGTTACGCGCCCACGCCAGCCTCGCCGACGGCATGCGCCTGGTCGGCACGCTGCTGCTCGTCGCCGGACTGTCGACCTTCCTGATGGCAGGCGTCGAGGTGCGCAACGACCTGCACCGCTTCGCGCTGCTGCTGGCGCAGACCGCGACGTTCACGGGCGTCGCCTTCGCGCTGGCTCGCTGGCTGGAGGACCTGCGCGGCGCTCGGCTGCTGTTCGGCGTCGCGGCGCTCTCGGTGCCGGCCGCGTTCACCGTGCTCGGCGCGATGGTGTACTCCATGGTGGCGTGGGACGCGCCGTCCGCTTCGCCCGAGACGTTCATGGGCCAACCGGCATTGATCGCGCGCGACATGCCCGCGTTCGCGCACTGGCAACTGGGCTCGGCGAACGAGCTGTTCGTGGCTGCGGCGACCGCCGTCGTCACGCTCGTGCCGACGGTCTATTTCGCGCTCGCCGTGCTAGCGCGGCACTCGGCGGCCCGGCTCGGCGGCGCGACGCTCGCGACATCGCTGTTTCTCCTGGTGCCGGTACGCGATCCGGCGTGGGCCGGGGCGCTGGTGCTCGGCAGCGCGGTGATCGCCGTCGCCGTGCAGTACGGTCTCGCGAAGCGCGACGTCGCGCTGCGCACGGTCGGCGGCCGCTTCGCTCGGGCGCTGCCGTTCGTGCCGGCCTTCGTGATCGCCGCCCGCACCGTGCTGGTCGACGGGACGGACGACGAATTCCTGCTGTTCGGCGCGCTGACCCTGCTCGGCCTGATGCGCCTGGCGCTCGTGGCGACCGGGCCCGCCTCCCGGCTGCACGCGGTGCTGCTCCCGCTGGGGGTGGTGTTCGCGGCCACCGTCATGACGCAAATGCTGGACATGGTGCAATGGCGCGTACTGCCCGACGCGGCCCTGATGCTGCCGTTCGCGGGCGTCGCCCTCGTCATGCTGGACTTCACGCGCCTCACGCAAGCGTCGCGCACGGTTTGCCTCGTCGAGAACCTGTGGGCCGTCGGGCTGCTGCTCACCGCCGCGCTCTGTACGCTGGCCGCACGATCGGCAACCGAAGCGGTGCTCACCCTCGTCATGCCTGCCATCGCGGTCATGGTTCTGGCAGCCTGGCGCGGGCGCGTCTGGCTCGGAGCGCTCGGCGGACTGGCCTGCGCGTGGGGCCTCGGCTGGTTCGCCGGCTCCGCCTTCGACTGGATGAAGGCGCACGCCTGGCAGAGCATGGCGGCGCTGGGTCTCGCGACGGTCGTGGGTGCATCGCTGGTGCAGCGCTACGGGCCCGTCGCCGCGGCCCGCGTCGCGCTGCTGCGACGGCGCTACGGCGGGTCGGCAGCGAGTGCGGCGGCCAAAGCGTAAGAGAGCGGGCCCCCACGGCAGCTTGGTCGTGCGGGCCGATCCCTTAAACGCCCCCGAAACGTGCGAAAGTGGTCCGTTAGGACGCCCGCGGGGCGCTCCTGGTTCACTTTCATCAATAAAAACAAGCGCTTACCGTGGTCCTACCCCAAGGCCCCCTCCCCGACGTCCTGGCCCACGTCGACGCCACCCTCGACGCCTCGGTCGAGCGCCTGTTCACGCTCCTGCGCATGCAGAGCATCAGCACCGACCCCGCGTACGCCGGCGAGTGTCGCAAGGCGGCCGACGCGCTCGTGCAGGATCTCGCGAGCCTCGGGCTCGACGCGCGGCGCGAGGACACGCCGGGCCACCCGATGGTCGTCGCTCACGATCGCAGTGGCGGTGCCGAGGATGCGCGTCCGCACGTGCTCTTCTACGGTCACTACGACGTGCAGCCCGCCGACCCGCTGGAGCTGTGGCACCGCCCGCCCTTCGAGCCCGCCATCGACGAGACGTCGGCCGGCCCCGTGATCCGCGCGCGCGGTGCCGCCGACGACAAGGGTCAGCTCATGACCTTCGTCGAGGCGTGCCGCGCCTGGCAGGCGGTCACGGGCGCGCTGCCGGCGAAGGTGAGTCTCTTCTTCGAGGGCGAGGAGGAGAGCGGTTCGCCTTCCCTGATTCCCTTCCTGAAGACGCACGCCGACGAGCTGCGCGCGGATCTCGCGCTCGTGTGCGACACCGGCATGTGGGACACCGACACGCCCGTGATCTCGACCACGCTGCGCGGCATGGTCGGCGAGGAGATCACGATCACGGGCCCGTCGCTGGACCTGCATTCGGGCATGTACGGCGGCCCCGCGATCAACCCCATCCGCGTGCTGAACCGCATCCTGTCCGACCTGCACGACGACACCGGCCGCGTGACGCTCGACCGCTTCTACGACGGCGTCGAGGAGGTGCCGCCCGAGGTGCTGCGGCAGTGGGAAGGGCTCGGACTCGACGAGTCCGAATGGCTCGGTGCGGTGGGACTGTCCACCCCCGCGGGCGAGACCGGACGCTCGGTGCTCGAGCAGGTCTGGGCACGGCCCACGGCCGAGGTCAACGGCATCACGGGCGGTTATACCGGCGCCGGCTTCAAGACGGTCCTGCCGTCGAAGGCGAGCGCGAAGCTCAGTTTCAGGCTCGTCGGCACGCAGGACCCCGACAAGGTGCGCGAGGCGTTCCGTGCGCACGTCGAGGCGCGCCTGCCGCCGGACTGCCGCGTGGAGTACAAGTCGAAGGACGGCTCCCCCGCCACCGTCATGGAGACCGTGCGGCCCGAGTTCGAGCTGGCCAGGAAGGCCCTCGGCGACGAATGGCCGAACGAGGCGGTCTTCGCGGGCTGCGGCGGCTCCATCCCGGTGGTGGGCCACATCCGCGACCTGCTCGGCATGGACAGCCTGCTGGTCGGTTTCGGCCTCGACGACGACGCCATCCATTCGCCGAACGAGAAGTACGCGATGAGGAGCTTCCACAAGGGCATCCGCAGCTGGGTGCGCATCCTCGGCGCGCTCGGCGCCTCTGCCGACGCGCGTTGACGCTGCCCTTCACGCCGTCGGCCGAGCGCAACGCCGCCGCCATCCTCGGGGCCCTGCGCGCCGAGCTGCCGGACGCGGCCGCCGTGCTCGAGATCGGGGCGGGCACCGGCCAGCACGCCGTGGCGTTCGCGACCGCCTGCCCGCACATCTCGTGGCTGGCGACGGAGCACCCCGAACGCCTGCCCGATCTGCTGCCGCGGTTGCGCGCGCCGAACGCACCGCCGAACCTGCAACCCCCGTGCGCGCTCGACGTGACGCACGACGACTGGCCCACCGGCCCCTTCGATGTCGTCTACGCCGCGAACGTGCTCCACATCATGTCCGAGGACGCCGTCGCGGCCCTCTTCGCCGGTGCGGCCACCGCCCTCGGATCCGGCGGCATGCTCTGCCTGTACGGTCCGGTGTCCATCGGCGGGCGGTACACGTCCGAGGGCAACCGCGCGTTCGATGCCGCGCTGCGCGCCGAAGACGCCTCGCGGGGCATCCGCGACCTGGCGGCGCTCGATGCGTTCGCGCTGGGCCTGGTGCGCACGCGACTCGAGCGACTGCCGGCCAACAACCATTTCATGGTGTGGCGCAGGCCGGGCTGAGACGGACGTCTAGGGCCTGTATCCAATCAGAACGTGGGCGCTGTCGCGCCGCAGAGCGTGGCAGGCTAGGCGCGAGGAGTGGAGCTTGGCAAGAGCCAAGCGACCGACGAGCAACGACGGCTGGCGCGCTCTGCGGCGCGACCCTTCGGGCCGGCCCTCTGCGTCCGCCCCGCTGCGTTGCTGCTCGTTCGGGTAGCCCTGCTACCCTCGCTCGCAGCGCCTTGCGGGACGAACGCAGAGGGCCGGCAGCGCCCACGTTCTGATTGGATACAGGCCCTAGGTACAGCGTCGCAACGCCGAACGCACCGCACCCGCGTAGTGGCCGCCGAACTTGATCGCGTGCACGGTGAGCGGGGCGAGCTGGTGCAGCGGCACGCGCTCCCGCCACCCGTCCCGCAGGGGTGCTCGTTCCGCGTAACCCGCGAAGCAGGCGTCGTCGAAGCCGCCGAACAGCCGCATCATCGCCAGATCGAACTCGCGGTGCCCGCCGTGCGCCGCCGGGTCGATGAGCCAGCTCGCACCATCGACGTCCACGAGCCGGTTGCCCGCCCACAGGTCACCGTGCAGGCGCGCGGGCGGCTCGTCCGAAGCGCCGAAGTCGTCGAGCCGTGCGGCGATCGCCTCCAGACCCGCCGCGTCATCGGCTGGCAGCGCACCGCGATCCCGCGCGATGCGCGCGAGCGGCAGCAGGCGCCGCTCGCGGTAGAACGTCGCCCAATCGTCGCAGGGCTCGTTCGGCAGCGCGAGGCTGCCCGTCGTGCGCCGGTCCTGCCTTCCGAACGCGGGTGCCCCGGCGGCGTGCGTGCGGGCGAGCGCGCGGCCGAACGCGGCCTCGTTCCCCGGAGAATGCCGCCCGGTCTCGATCCACTGCATGGCGAGCATCGGCGGATCGTCCGAGACCGCCACCACGCGCGGCACGGCGAGCGCGTCGGCCTCGCGCAGCCACTCGAGCCCGGCCGCCTCGGTGCTGAAGAACCCGGGCGGCGGGTCCGGATGCGTCTTGACGAACAGGGCGGTGCCGTCGTCGAGCGTCGCGCGATACGCGCGCGCGAAGTCGCCGCCGCCGACGGGCGACAGGCCTTGCACGGCCCGGCCGGTGCTGCGCGAAAGCGCCGCGCTCATGACGTCGCTCCGTTCCATGGTCATCATGCTACCTCTCCCGCCGGACGCCCCTCATGCGATTGCACCTGATACGCCACGGCCGCACGGACTGGAACCACACGCGCCGCGTGCAGGGCCAGCTCGAATCGCACCTGGACGAGGTCGGTCGAGCACAGGCGCGCGAGCTCGGTGCGCGCCTGATGGAGGTGCCCTTCGCCGCGCTGCACGTCAGCAGCAGCGAGCGCACGCGCGAGACCGCAGCGCTCGTGTTCGACGCTCGGAACGTGCCGACCACCTTCCACGACGACCTGCGCGAGATGCGGCTCGGGCGCTGGGAAGGGCTGATGTGGGCGGACGTGGAGCGCGACGAAACGGAGCGGACGGGGCGCTACCGCGCCTTCGACGACGAGATGGACCTCGAAGGCGCGGAAGGCTTCACCGAGCTGCAGGAGCGCGGTCTCATCGCCATCGATCGCATCGTCCGGCACGAGCGCGCCGCGGGACACGAGGCCGCGGACATCGCCGTGGTGTCGCACGGGGCCATCCTGCGCACGGTGCTCGCCCACTGGCTGGACGTGCCCCTGCCCCGCTTCGAGCCGTACCCGCCCCTGCCGAACTGCGCGCATTCGATCGTGCGCGTCGACGGGAGCGAGGTCCACGTCGAGACCATCGCCGGCGAGCGGCCCCGGAACGGGTTATGGGCGAAGCTGCTGGACGAGCGAACAAGCTGACGGCGCCGCGATTCCGGGGCGGTTCCGGCGCACGCCCGCCTCAGCCCGTCTGCATGAGAATCTGCTTCCACACGGCCGTCTCGTCGATCAGCACCCACTCGCGCCTGAGCCCGCGCGGGCCGAACTCGGCGTGGCCGATGCCGAGCACGTAGATCTCGGCCCCGGTCGGCGGGCCGAAGCTGCCGAAGCCGTCGTGGCGACCGTGCAGGCTCCAGCGCACCGCGGCCCGCGGCGCGGCGTGCGGCTCGTCCATGCCGATGACGTGCTCGACGCGGAAGACGGCCGAGGGGAACGACGCGCGCAGGCTCATCCAGAACTCGTCCGCCGCCTCGATGCCGTGCGTCGTCACGCCGCCGGGCAGCTCCAGGCGGCAGGCCCGGTCGTAGGTCTCCGGAATGGTCGACATCTCGGCCCCCATGATGCGCTCCAGCAGCTCCGCGTAGCGCACGCCCGGCCCCACCTCGTTGCCGCGTCCCAGATAGGGTCCCGCCACGTCGGAGGCGGGCGTGAGCGGCCGGACGCAGCGCTCGGGCCCGCCCTCGCGTGCGATGAGCCCCGCGGCGTAGGCCTTCGGCTCCAGCCCGAGCTGACGCACGATGGCGCCCTGGTCGCGCACCAGCCACTCGTCCACGACGGCTCCGCCGCGCACGGCGCAGTCGGCGAGGATCCGGTAGCGCAGCGGCGTGCCGTTCGCCTCCCCGTACACGCCGCCGCGGCGGTGCGTGGCCGTGGACAGCAGGCGGTGCGAGGACAGCAGCCCGTGAGCCGGGTCGTCGTGCCACAGCACCTCCTCGCCGAGCAGCTGGCGATCGGGAAACTCGGCCAGCGTCGCCATGGTGGCCGCTATCACGCCCGCGTTGCCGACCACGACCGACGCCGGCGAGCGCACCACGATGTCCCGGTCGTAGTAGCGCTTCAGCGTGTGAATGCGCCGCTCTTCCCAGATCTCGCGCGTGATGCCGAGGATGTAGTCGGGCACGTCCGCCCAACGCGCGTCGATGCCACCGATCCTGTCGTTCTCCACCTGCTCTTCGTGCTCCCCGTTGCCGTCGACGGACGTCATCGTTGCCGATCCCGCGCCGAGTTTGCGCTCGGATCGGTCGGCGATTGACACGCGCGCGCCGTCCCAACAGTGTGGCAATCCGCCTCCGGACGGCCAGCTCCACGTGACATCCCCCGCGTCGACCGACATCGGCAAGAACGGTGCCCCCGACACGTCCGCAGCATCGAGCTCCGGATCGAGCTCCGGATCGAGCTCCGGATCGAGCTCCGGATCGAGCTCCGGATCGAGCGCCACATCGGCCGCCGAAGCCGCCGCCGGGGCAGCCGGCGCCGGACCCGGCAACGCCGAGCGGCTCGACGTGCGCGACGGCCTCGCACGCATCGCCGAGGCGCGTCCCGACGGGCTCGTCGATGCGTTGGGTCGCATCTGCAGCGACGACGTCGAGTTCCGCGGCTCGCACCCGCTCGGCGAGCACACCGGCACGGCGGCGCTCGCGAACGAAGTGTGGGCCCCGCTCAAGCGCGCGCTGCCGGATCTGGAGCGCCGCGACGACATCCTGCTCGCGGGCGCGTACGAGGGTCGTGACCACGTGGCCTGCGTCGGCCACTACTGCGGCACCTTCGAGGAGCCCTGGCTCGGCATTCCACCCACGGGGGATCCGCTGTTCCTGCGCTACGGCGAGGTGCACCGGCTCGAGCGCGGGCGCATCGTGCAGAGCTCGTGCCTGTGGGACATCGTCGACGCCATGCGCCAGGCGGGCTTCCATCCGCTGGCGCCGAGCCCGGGCCTGGAGGGTCGCTGGCCCGGACCGCTGAGCGCCGACGGCGTGCGGCTCGGCGCGTCGGACCCGCGCGCGGGCGCCACCAGCCTTGCGCAGACGCTCGCCATGCACGACGCGCTCGGCGCGCACGACGACCACGCCGATCCGTCGCGCGAAGGGCTGCTGAACATGCCGCAGAAGCGCTACTGGCACCCGAAGATGATGTGGTACGGCCCGAGCGGCATCGGCACCACGCGTGCGCTGTCGGGCTTCGTGGATCGCCACCAGCTGCCGTTCAGGCGGGCGTTCCCGATGCGGAAGGGCGGCGGGCAGTGGCAGGAGCTCGGCGAACGCGGACGCAGGCTCGGCGGCGGGCACTACGTGCGCGTCGGCGACGGGCCCTACTCGGTCACCGGCGGCTGGCCGAGCGTGCACGCGGTGCACGCGGGCGGCAGCATCTTCGGCGTGCCCGCCACGGGGCGCGAGGTGACCATGCGGGTCATGGACTTCTACCTGCACCACGAAGGGCTGATCCGCGAGAACTGGGTACCGCTCGACGTGCTGGACCTGCTGCTGCAGATGGGCGTGGACGTGCTGGACCGCATGCAGGGCCCGTTCGCGCGCGGCGCCGCCCGCACGCGGCGCTGAAGCTGGCCGGTCCGGTCGGACGGTCGGCCGGGCTGGCTCCTCGCCCGGAACGCCGATCAGCCCCGAACGCCGATCAGCCCGGGTCGCGATCCACGTAGCGACGCTCCAGGTGCGCAAGCAGCCAGGCGGGATCGGTCGCGGATCCCGTCGCGTCCGTCATGAGCGTGGCGGTGTCCACGGTGCAGCCGCGTTGCCAGACGTTCGCGGACAGCCAGGCCCGCACCGCGGCGACGTCTCCGCTCGCCACCGACTCGCGCCAGTCCGGCACCGCGCGATCGAGCGCCGCGGCGAGCTGCGCCGCGTTGACCGCGCCGAGCGTGTACGACGGGAAGTAGCCGAACGCGCCGAGCGTCCAGTGGATGTCCTGCAGGCAACCGTCGCGAACATCCCCGCGCGTGTCCACGCCGAGCAGATCCTGCATGCCCGCATTCCATGCGTCGGGCACCGCGTCGGCCTCGATGCCGCCCTCCACGAGATCGCGCTCGATGCCGTGGCGCAGCATGACGTGCAACGGATAGGTCAGCTCGTCGGCGTCGACCCGGATCTTCGAGCGCGCCACGCCGAGCTTCGCGCGCAGCAGCGCATCCCCGTGATACGCGCGCGTACCGGGCAGGCAGGCGTGCGCGTCGGCCGCGAAGGCCGTGTGGAACGCGCGCGACAGAAAGAGGTGCTTCTCGAAGAAGAGGCTCTGGCTCTCGTGCACGCTCATGCCGCGGTGACGGCCCACCGGGCGTCCCGCGAGGGACCGGGGCAAACCGCCCTCGTAGCTCGAGTGCCCGATCTCGTGCGCCGTCGCGAGCAGCGCGTCCCACGCGTCCGCCTCGTCGAAGCGCGTGGTGATGCGCAGGTCCCCCGCCTCGCCGGTGCTGAACGGGTGCGCGCTGACATCCAGCCGCCCGCTCGCGAAGTCGAACCCCAGGCGCGTCGCGAGCATGCGGCCGAGCCGCTCCTGCGCCTCCACCGCGAACGGACCCGGCACGACGGGCGGCGGATCGGCCGCCTGGGCGTCGAGCGCGCGCTCCAGCAGGCCCGGCAGCTCGGCGCGCAGCCGCTCGAACACCGACGCCACGAGCGCCGCCCCGTCGCCCGGAGCGTGCAGCGCCAGAAGCGTCTCGTAGCGGCTCGTGCCGGCCGCGGCCAGCCGCGCGTCGGCCTCCTCCCGCACGAGCGCCACGACGGGGCGGAAGTGGTCGAGAAAGCCCGCCCAGTCGTTCGCCGGGCGCTGCACGCGCCAGCCGTTCTCGCAGCGCGAGGTGGCGAGCACCTTCTCGCGCACGAGGGCGTCGGGCAGCACGACGGCCTCGACGTGCTCGCGCCGCATCTCGCGCGCATCGCTGCGCACGATGGCCAGGTCCACGTCGGCGCCCGGTACGCGCGCGTCGCCGCGCGCATCGGCGTCGACGATGGCCGCATCCAGCGCGTCCAGCAGAGCCCCGGTCTCGGCATCGCCGAGCAGGGCGTGCCGCAGCGAGGCGAGCTCCGCGAGCGAGTCCGCGCGCGCCGCGGCTCCGCCCGGCGGCATCATCGTGGCCTGGTCCCAGGACAGGTAGGTGGCCGCGTGGTCGAGCCGCGCGATGCGCGCGAAGCGCTCGACGAGGACGGCGTAGGGCGAGAGGGCCACTACCAGCCGTAGTCGTGCGTCAGCTCCTCGTCGACGGCGATGTCCTTGAGCGTGACGACATCGACGTCGGTCAGCTCGCTGTTGGGATCGCCGTCGTGGTTGATGAAGCGGAAGTCGTTCGTGACCTCGAGTCCCAGCTCGTCGCTGAGCCACAGCACGTAGGTGCCGTCCTCGTGCGTCGGCATGCCCGCGAGTCTGCCGAGCGAGACGCCCTTCGGGATGGGCTCGGCCGCGAACATGCCGAGGCCGTGGATACCGCTCTCGGCGACGTAGAGCGCGGGGGAGACATCGCTCCCGCGCCGTCCGGCACGAGGGGTCCGGGTTGCACTGTCGGCGGCCGGGCCGCTCGACTTGCCGCGCTTCACCGCGCCGCTGCGCTTGCCCTTCGCAGCGCCGTCCGTCTTCTTCGCAGCCATCACCGTCGCCGTCACGTCCGTACGACCCGGCGGGCCGCGCGTGCGCGATGTTAGCCGAAGCGTCGCGCGCGGCGGGCACGTGCCGGACGGCGGGGTCGACGCGGGGTCGACGCGGGGTCGACGCGGGGTCGACGCGTGCCGGACGCTGGGGAGGGTCGAGCGTCGGCGTGGACGGTCGAGCGTGCGGGCGAACCTACATGGTCTGCGTGGGACGCTCGCTCTGCAGCGTGGCGGCCAGGTGCTGCTCGATGCTCGAGCGCGTGGCACCGTTGTCGGCCTCGTCGAACTGCACGCCGACGCCGGGCGTCTTGTTGCCCTGCGCACCGGCGGGCGTGACCCATACGACGCGACCGCGCACCGGCGTCGGGGACGTGTCCTCCATGAGCTTGAGCAGCATGAAGACGTCGTCGCCGAGCTCGTAGGCGCGCGAGGTCGGCACGAACACGCCGCCATTCGTCACGAACGACATGTACGACGAGTACAACGCGCCGCGATCGGTGATGGAGAACGCGATGATCCCCTTGCGGGTCTGCTCGGTCATTGCCTGTCGCCTGGATCCGTGGGTCGTTGCGCGGTCGGACTCGTCGCCGATTCCGTCAGCATGAGACGGGTATCGGCCAGAAGTCCCTCGAGCACAGCCTGTGCGCGAAAGCTCGTGCCGTCGATGCGGTGCAGCCGCTCGATCCGGTCGCGAAGCGCGAACCACTGCGCATCGTCGAGCCGGGCCGAGACCTGTTCCGCCACGTCCACCGCCCGATCCCCCGCGGCGGCCGGGGTCGAACCGTCCCCGGCGGAACCGGAAGCAGCTTCCGCGCCAGGATCGCCGCGAGCATGCCCGCAGGTGTGCCCGTGAACGTGCCGATGCCGAAGCGCCTGGGCCGCACGGCGCGCGAACCCCGCGAGGCTGTCCCGCGTCGGCAGGTCCGCGAGCTTCTCGGCGATGCGGCCCACGCTCGCGCGGTGCAGGAAGAGATCGAGCCACGCGGCGTCCAGCAGGTCGTCGGCCTCGCGGCGGGCGGGCCCGGCGAGCTCGAGCGCCGCCAGCGGCGCACCGTTCGCGCGCTCGAGGGCCGCGCCCGCCTCGTCCGCGCCCACGCGCTCGGCGAGCCACGCGAGTGCCGCCCGCGCATCTCCCCGGCCGAGCGCGACGTCGTGGCAGCGACTCCTCACCGTGGCCGGGAGCGCGCCGGGACGATCGGCCACGAGCAGCAGCAGCGCCCCGTCGGCGGGCTCCTCTAGCGTCTTCAGCAGCGCGTTGGCCGAGTTCCGGTTCAGCGTGTCGGCACCGTCGAGGAGTGCCACGCGCCAGCGCCCCCGCGGGGTCGCGAGCTGCTGCCAGGTCATCAGCTCGCGCACCGCGTCGATGCGGATGCCCTGGCCCTCGGGCGCAAGTTCCCGGTAGTCGGGTTGCGCGCCGGCGAGCAGCTGCGCGCACGCGCCGCAGTCGCCGCACGCACCGTCGGGCGTCGGTGTCAGGCACAACAGCCACTCGGCGAGCCAGTGCGCGAACGCACGCTTGCCGGTGCCGACCGGACCCGTCAGCAGCAGCGCGTGCGGCAGCCGGCCGGTGCGCTCCAGGGCGCGCAGCCGGTCGGCCGGTGCGCGCAGCCACGGCGGCAGCGGCGAGAGCGCGCGCGGCTCGGGCTCCGCCTTCGCGGGGCTACGCTTCGCGGCCACCGACGCCGTCCCGCGAACCGTCCGCGGCGTCGTCCCGTACCAGCCGCCGCACGCGCGCACCTACCTCGGCGCGTACCGCGTCCAGCTCCCTACCGGCATCGATCACGGCGACGCGCCCGGGCTCCGCCGCGGCGCGCTCCAGGTACGCCACCCGTGCGCGTTCGAAGAAGCCCAACGACTCGCTTTCGATCCGATCGGGCTCGCCGCGCGCGCGCATGCGCGCCAGACCCGCGCTCGGGTCCATGTCGAGCAGCAGCGTCAGGTCGGGCCGCAGCGTGATGCCCAGGCGCGCGTGGAAGTCCGCGACGTGCGCGCCGCCGAGCCCGCGCCCGCCGCCCTGGTAGGCGACGCTCGCGTCGAGGTAGCGGTCGGACACCACCCAGCGGCCGGCGGCGAGCGCGGGCTCGATGGTGCGCTCGACGTGCTCGAGGCGCGCGGCGGCGACCAGCAGCAGCTCGGTGCGCGGCAGCATCTCGAAGCCGTCGTGCAGCACCAGCGAGCGCAGCCGCTCGCCGAGCGGCGTGCCGCCGGGCTCGCGCGTCACGAGCGGCTCGATGCCGTGCGCGCGCAGCGTCTCGACGATGGCCTCGAGGTTCGAGGTCTTGCCGACGCCTTCCAGACCTTCCAGCGTGACGAAGCGTCCGCGCGCGGGCCGCGCACCCCCGCCCTCGCTCCCGTCCCCGCTCCGAGTCCCGCTCACTGGCCGAGCTGGTACTTGCGCACCGCGGCCTCGTGTTCCGCCAGCGTCTCGGAGAACACGTGAGTGCCGTCGCCGCGCGAGACGAAGTACAGCGCCGTCGTCTCCTCGGGATGCAGGGTGGCGCGGATCGCCTCGCGCCCGACCATGGCGATGGGCGTGGGCGGCAGGCCGCCGCGGGTGTAGGTGTTGTAGGGCGTGTCGGTGAGGAGGTCCCGCCTGCGGATGTCGCCGTCGTAGGCCGCGCCGATGCCGTAGATCACCGTGGGGTCGGTCTGCAGCCGCATGCCCTTGACCATGCGCGACAGGAACACCCCGGCGATGCGCGGGCGCTCCTCGGGCGCCGCCGTCTCCTTCTCGACGATGGAGGCGAGGATCAGCGCCTCCTCGGGCGTCTCCAGCGGCAGCCCCTCGGCACGCGCCTCCCATTCCTCGGCCAGCACCGCATCCAGCCGACGCGCCGCGCGCGCGAGGAACTGCACATCGGTGGTGCCCGCCGGATAGGCGTAGGTGTCCGCGAAGAAGCGTCCCTCGGGGTGCACGCCGGCACGCTCCAGCGCGGCCATGACCGATTCGCCCGTGCGCAGCCGCTCGGCGTCGACGGCGGCCCAGTCGATCGTCTCGTCGTCGCCGGCCGCGCCGCCTTCGCCGGCGTTCCCGCCCGTCTGCGCGACGAGGGTCGGCTCGAGCCGCGGCGCGTTCGCGAGCCCGTTCAGCACCTCCACGAAGGTGGAGCCTTCCACGATCGTGTGGCGGTACTGGCGCGTGCGCCCGGCGGCGAACAACGGCAGCAGCTCCGCCACGCTCGTGCCGGGCTCGAGCGTGAACTCCCCGGCCTTGATGTCGGCGCCGCGTCCGCCGAGGCGCGCGTCCAGATCGAACCAGCGCGCGTTGTCGATGATGCCCGCGGCCTCCAGCGCCTCCCCGGTGCGGCGCGCCGACCAGCCGCGCTCGACGGTGAAGGCGACGGGCTCGTCGCCGATGCCGATGGCCGCCTGCCGGTGCGCCTCGAAGTCCTGCCACAGGAGCCAGCCGGCGGCGCCGCCGCCCGCGACCAGCACCAGGACGAGGAGCCCGAACGCGCGCAGCACGTCAGGCGCGCGCGAACGCGACGGTGCCGTTCGTGCCGCCGAAGCCGAACGAGTTGGACAGCGCGACGTCGACGGTGCGGCGCTTCGCGACGCGAGCCGTGTAGTCGAGGTCGCAGCCCTCGCCGGGCGTCTCGAGGTTGATGGTCGGCGGGACCACGCCGTCGCGGATGGCGAGCACGGCGAACACCGCCTCGATGCCCCCCGCGGCCCCCAGCAGGTGCCCCGTCATGCTCTTGGTCGAGCTGACCGACAGGTGCTGGGCATCGGAGCCGAACACGCTCTTGATGGCGTCGCTCTCGGCCCGGTCACCGATCTGGGTGCTGGTGCCGTGCGCGTTGACGTAGTGCACGTCGGCGGGGGTCAGGCCTGCATTCTTGAGGGCATTCACCATGCAGCGCGCCGCGCCCTCGCCGCTCGGCAGGGTCATGTGATACGCATCGCCGCTCATGCCGTAGCCCGCGCATTCGGCGATGATGGTCGCGCCGCGGGCGCGCGCGTGCTCCATCTCCTCGAGCACCATGACGCCGGCACCGTCCCCGAGCACGAAGCCGTCCCGGTCCGCGTCCCACGGGCGGCTGGCGGCCGCGGGGTCGTCGTTCCTCGTGGACAGCGCGCGCGCCGCGCCGAAGCCCGCGAGCCCCAGCGGACAGGTGGCCATCTCCGCACCGCCCGCGACCATGACGTCCGCGTCGCCGTACTCGATGAGGCGGGCGGCGTCGCCGATGTTGTGGGTGCCCGTGGTGCACGCGGTCACCATGCACAGGTTCGGTCCCTTGAAGCCGTAGCGGATGGAGACGTTGCCGGCGATCATGTTGATGATCGTCGACGGCACGAAGAACGGGGACACGCGCCGCGGCCCGGACTTCATCAGCACCTGGTGCTGCGCCTCGATGTTCGGCAGCCCGCCTATGCCCGAACCGATGGAGACGCCCACGCGCTCGCGGTCCAGCCCGTCGGCCGCATCCAGCCCGGCGTGGCGCACGGCCTGGGCGGCCGCGGCGATGCCGTACTGGATGAAGAGGTCCATCTTCTTGACCTCCTTGGACTCGAACCACAGGCTTGCGTCGAAGTCGCGCACCGAGGCGCTGAAGGTCGTGGCGTAGCCCGCGGTGTCGAACGCATCGATCGCGCGCGCGCCCGAGACGCCGTCGACGATGTGCTTCCAGCTCGTCTCGACGTCGGGACCGACCGGCGTGACGAGGCCCAGCCCCGTCACGACGACCCTGCGTCTGGCCACGGTCCGCTGCGCGCGTCGCGGGACGCCCGTCAGGCGTCTTCGCTGTGCGCGTCGACGTAGTCGATCGCCTGCTGCACGGTGGTGATCTTCTCGGCCTCGTCGTCCGGGATCTCGGTCTCGAACTCCTCCTCGAGCGCCATGACCAGCTCGACCGTGTCGAGCGAGTCGGCACCGAGGTCCTCGACGAATGAGGCCTGGTTGGTCACCTCGTCCTCTTTCACGCCGAGTTGTTCGACGACGATCTTCTTGACGCGCTCCTCGATACTGCTCATCTTGTTGTCCGGCCTCGCATGGGGGTCGCGGCCATCGGCCGCGGCGCTATTGTAGTGAATGCACGCCGAAGCGTCGGCGCACGCGTGGAATGGGCCATCATCGGCCCGCGGGACGGGCCTCAGCCCATGTACATGCCGCCGTTGACGCCGAGCGTCTGGCCCGTCACGTAGCCCGCGCGAGGCGACACCAGGAAGCGCACCGCCTCGGCCACGTCGTCGGGGTCGCCCAGCCGGCCGAGCGCGATGTTGCCCTTGAGCGCCTCCTTCCGGGCGTCCGGCAGGGCATCGGTCATGTCCGAGGCGATGAACCCGGGCGCCACGGTGTTGACGGTGATGTTGCGCGCGCCGAGCTCGCGCGCCAGCGACATGGTGAGCCCGGCGAGGCCCGCCTTGGCGGCCGCGTAGTTGGCCTGGCCGGCGTTGCCGGTCTGCCCGACCACCGAGCCGATGTTGACGATGCGGCCGCGCCGCGCCTTGACCATGGGGCGCACCACGAGCCGGCACAGCCGGTAGACCGCGGACAGGTTGGTCGCGATGACGTCGTCCCACTCCTCGTCCTTCATGCGCAGGAACAGGTTGTCGCGCGTGATGCCCGCGTTGTTGACGAGGATGGTGACCGGGCCGTGGTCCGCGCCGATACGCTCGACCGTCTCCGCGCACGCGGCGGCGTCGCGCACGTCCAGCGCGAAGCCCGCGCCGGCCGTGCCGCATCCCGCGAAGCGCTCGCCGATGGCCGTGGCCCCGGCCTCGCTGGTGGCGGTGCCGGCCACCGTCGCACCGGCGGCGCCCAGCACGTCCGCGATGGCGCGGCCGATGCCGCGGCTGGCGCCGGTGACGAGCGCCACCTCCCCTTCGAGCTCCTTCATGGTCACGAGCCTGCGGCCTCCAGCGCCTTGTCGATGGATGCCGGGGAGTCGACCGCGACGCACTGCAGCCCCCGATCGATCCGTTTCACGAGCCCGGCGAGCACCTTGCCGGGGCCGCATTCGAGCACGAGCTCGGCGCCGTGCACGTCGCGCAGCGCCTCGACGGACGCCGTCCAGCGCACGGGATCGTGCACGTGCGTGCGCAGGCTCGACAGCAGCGCGTCGAGGTCCGCGGGCGCCGCGGCCGACGCGTTCTGCACCACGGGCACCGCGGGCATCGTCCAGTCGAGCGCGTCGATGCGCTCGGCGAGCTGCGCGCCCGCCCCGCGCATCAGCGAGC
Organism: uncultured Gammaproteobacteria bacterium; assembly: GCA_963833195.1. GTDB lineage: Bacteria > Pseudomonadota > Gammaproteobacteria > Granulosicoccales > Granulosicoccaceae > Granulosicoccus. Next base: position 1,322,156 of record CAWHXF010000027.1, read on the forward strand.
TGTGATTCGGCACCGAGACGGGCAGCACCAGCGCCCGCTTCGCGCCGCGCGCCTTCGCCTCGTCCACGGCGCGCTCGATGGCGTCCACGTGGCCCGAGATCGCCACCTGGCCGGGCGCGTTGAAGTTCACGGCCTCGACGATGCGCGTCCCCGCGAGCGACTCGCACAGGGACACGACGGCCGAGTCGTCCAGACCCAGGATCGCCGCCATGCCGCCCTCGCCCTCGGGAACCGCCTCGGCCATGAAGCCCGCACGCGCCCGCACCAGACGCAGCCCGTCGGCGAACCCGATGGCGCCCGCCGCGACGAGCGCCGCGAATTCCCCGAGGCTGTGCCCGGCGACCGCGACGGGCGCGGGCAGGCCGGCCGCGACGAGCGCGCGGTGCACGGCGAGGTCCGCGACGAACATCAGCGGCTGCGTCACGCGCGTGTCGGCGAGCGCATCGCGCGGCCCCTCGCGCGACACCGCCCAGAGATCGGTGCCGAGGACGTCGGCGGCCTCCGCGAACGTGTCGCGCACGGTGTCGCCGCGCTCCGCGAGCTCGGCGAGCATGCCTACCGACTGCGAGCCCTGGCCGGGAAAGACGAGCGCGATCTTCAAGCGGGTACCTCGGCGTGCGGGGCGCGCAGTGTAAGGGCTCGGGAGGGGATAGATCGAGCGTTCGGTGGTGGCCCCCTCAAGGCTTGAGCCCCAGCACGTCGCGCATGTCGTGCAGCCCCGCCCCGACGCCCCCGGCCACCAGCCAGTGCGCCGCACGCACGGCGCCGCGCGCGAAGGTCCGTCGATCGTCGGCGGCGTGGCGGATCTCGAGCCGCTCGCCTTCCCCGGCGAACAGCACCGTGTGCTCGCCGACGATCTCCCCGGCGCGCACGGTGGCGAAGCCGATGGCCCCCTCGGGCCGCGGCCCGGTGATGCCCTCGCGTGCGTACACCGCCACCTCGTCCAGAACACGTCCGCGCGCCTCGCTCACGGCGCGCCCCATCGCGAGCGCCGTGCCGGAGGGCGCGTCGACCTTGTGCCTGTGATGCGCCTCGGACACCTCGACGTCGTAGCCCTCGCCGAGCGCCGCCGTCGCGCGCGCCAGGAGCTCCAGCGCCACCGTGACGCCCGCGCTGTAGTTGGCCGCGAACACGATGGGTCGATCGCGCGCGGCGCGCTCGATGGCGGCGAGCCCCGCCGCGTCGAAGCCCGTCGTGCCGAGCACCAGAGGCCGGCGCGCGGGCAGGCGCGCCAGCAGCGCGAGCGACGCCGGCGGCAGGCTGAAGTCGATGACGACGTCCGCCGCGTCCAGCGCGGCCGCATCGTCCGACACCGCCACGCCCGCCGGTGTCCCCGGCGCGAGCACCGACGCATCCACGCCGACGCACGGCGCGCCCGGCGCATCGACGGCCGCCGCGAGCGTCATGTCGGCGCGCGCGCCGATCACCGCGATGAGCTGACGGCCCATGCGCCCGCCCGCCCCGTGCACTCCCGCCTTCAAGTCGCGTCTCCCAGCAGCGAGGCGAGCGCCGCCTCGTCGAGCACGGGCACCTCGAGCTCGCGCGCCTTGTCGAGCTTCGACCCCGCGGCGTCCCCCGCGACGAGCCCCGTCGTCTTCTTCGACACGGTGCCCGATACCTTCGCCCCGAGGATCTGCAGCCGGTCCTTCGCCTCGTTTCGGGTGTAGCGCTCCAGCGTGCCCGTGATCACGTAGGTGTGCCCGGCGAGCGTCTGCTCCACCATCGCCACCTCCACCTCGTCGAAGTGCACGCCGAGCGCGCGCAGGTCGGCGAGCACTTCGCGGTTGCCCTCGTCGGCGAAGAAGGCCAGCGCGCTGTGCGCGGCCACGGGCCCGATGTCCTCCACGGCGGTGAGCGCGGCCTCGTCGGCGGCCATGAGCGCGTCCAGCGAGCCGAAGCGGCGCGCCAGCGCCAGTGCCCCGGCCTCGCCGACCTCGCGGATCCCGAGCCCGAACAGGAAACGCGGCAGCGTCGTCGCCTTGGAGCGCTCGATCGAGGCGTGCAGCTTCGCGGCCGAGCGCGCCGCGAGCCGCTCGAGCGACTCCAGCGTGGCCACGTCGAGCCGGTAGAGATCGGCCACGTTGTGCACGTGCCCGCCGTCGACCAGCAGCTCCACGATGCGCTCGCCGAGGCCCTCGATGTCCATGGCCCGGCGCTGCGCGAAGTGGCGGATCGCTTCGCGCCGCTGGGCCGCGCAGCGCATGCCGCCGGAGCAGCGCGCGCGCACCACGCCGTCGGCCACGATCACGGCCGAGCCGCACACCGGACAATGCTTTGGCAGCACGATGCGCGTCTTGGCCGCCGCGCGCCTGGGCCGCTTCTCCAGCACCGGCCCGACCACCTCGGGAATCACGTCACCCGCCCGGCGCACCGTCACGGTGTCGCCGAGCCGGATGTCCTTGCGGGCGATCTCGTCCATGTTGTGCAAGGTGGCGTTCGCCACCGTCACGCCGCCGACGAACACCGGCGAAAGTCGCGCCACGGGCGTCAGCGAACCGGTGCGCCCGACCTGGAACTCCACGCCCTCGAGCAGCGTGGACGCCTGCTCGGCCGGAAACTTCCGCGCGATCGCCCAGCGCGGCGCGCGCGAGCGAAAGCCGAGCTCCTGCTGCTGTCTGAGCGCATCCACCTTGAACACGACGCCGTCGATGTCGTGGCCGAGCGTCGCGCGCACGGCCGCCAGCTCGTCGTACGCGGCGTGGCATTCGGCGACGCCGATGCACGTGCGGTTCGTGGCGCTCGCGATCGGCAGACCCAGCACGCTCAGCCACTGGAGGGTCCGGTGCTGCGTGGCGGGCGCCCGCGCACCGACGAGCTCGCCGAGCCCGTACATCGCGATGGACAGCGGCCGTTCCGCCGTGCGCGTGGGGTCGAGCTGGCGCAGGCTGCCCGCGGCCGCGTTCCTGGGGTTCACGAAAGGCTTGTTGCCGCCCGCCACCATGGCCTCGTTCAGGGCGGCGAAGCCCGCGTGCGTCATGTACACCTCGCCGCGTGCCTCCAGCACCTCGGGCACGTCGGCGCCGCGCAGCCGCAGCGGTATGGACTCGATGGTGCGCAGGTTCGCCGTGATGTCCTCGCCGGTGGTGCCGTCGCCGCGCGTCGCCCCGCGCACGAAGCGCCCGCGCTCGTAGCGCAGGTTCACGGCCAGCCCGTCGAGCTTGGCCTCGGCCATGTACACCGCGTCGCGCTCGCCGAGCTCCAGGCCTTGCCGCACCCGGCGGTCGAACTCCTCGAATTCCGCCTCGTCGAAGGCGTTGTCGAGCGACAGCATGGGCACCGCGTGGCGCACGCTCTCGAAGCCGTCCAGCGGCGCGCCGCCCACCCGCACGCTCGGCGAGTCCGGCGTCAGGAGCTCGGCGTGCGCGGCCTCCAGCGCCTGCAACTCGCGGAACAGCGCGTCGTAGGCCGCGTCGTCGATGACGGGGTTCGCGAGCGTGTGATAGCGCCAGGCGTGCTCGTGCAGCGCGTCGGCGAGCTCGGCGTGCCGGGCCCGGGCGGCGGGCGTCGCGGGCGAGCCGAGGTGCGGAGAGGACGGTGCGCCTCCGGACCCGTCCTCGCCCCTTCCGAGCTCGCCGGCCGCCCCGTCAGCCGGCCGCACCGCCGAAGAACTTCTGACGGTGCATGAAGTCGGTGATGCCGTCGCGCATGTGCTGCGCGCTCTGCTTCGACAACGTGCTGCGATCGCCGTCGAGCAGGCGCCCGTCGAGCCCCGTGGCGAGCTCGTGCGCCTCGGACAGCAGCACCCCGAACGCGGCGTCCGGCGGCACCGGCCCGGGCAGCTGCAGGATGAGCACGAGCCCCGGGGTGGCGAAGCTGTCGATGTCGTCGGGGTCGAAGCTGCCGGGACGGATCATCTTGGCGATGGAGAACACGATGTCGCCGCGGTGCATGGAGTGGAAGATGTCCATCTCGCCGAACGAGTACCCGCGCGCCTCGAAGGCGGACGCGATGGACTCGCCGTCGAACCAGCCGCCCTCGCGCGCGACGACGTGCAGCGTGACGATCTTGGTGGCGGGCGTCGGCGCGGGCGCGGATCCCGAGGTGGGCTCGTCGTCGTCCTCGCCCTTCCTGCGCCCGCCGCCGAAGCCGCCGCCGAGGCGCGCGCCGAGCGATTCGATGCGCCGGCCGATGCCGCCGAGCGCCGCCACCGCGCCGCCCTCACCGCCACGATCGTGCCCACGGTCCGGGGCGGATGCATCATCGAGCTCGTCGGCATAGGCATCGCCGCGCGCGTGCGCACGATCGTCGCGCGCGCCGCCGTAGGCGGCGTCGTGGCCGTCGTCGTACCCGTCGTCGTGGCCGAGACCATCGCCGTGGCCGCCGTCGTCGTCGTACCCTCCGCCGTGCCGAGCGTCGTGACGGGAATCCTGGCGGAAGTCGCGCGGCGCGTAGTCGTCCTGGAAGCGATCGTGCGGGTGCGGCTCGCGCTGGTCGGGGTGCACGCCGAAGTGACCGCGCCCGGGGTCCATCTCGCCGCGGCCGACGGGCTCCATGTCCCGCTGGCGCACGACGCGTCGCGGCGACCCGGCGCCGGCAGGTGCATCGGGTCGGCCCCGCCCGCGGGCGGGTGCGACGACGGGGGGCGGGTCGGCGTAGCCGACGGGTTCGAAGTCCTCGGCCGCGACGCTCTCGAAGTCGTGCACGGGCTGACGCCGGACCGCGACGCGGCGCGGGGGCGCGGCGACCGGTGCGCCGGGGCGCTGCAGGTCGTCCGGGTCCATGGCGTCGAACGCGTCGAAGCCGGGTTCGGGCAGCGCGTCGTGATCGCCCCGCGCGCCGACGCGCCGGCGCGACGAACGGCCTTCGCCGAGCAGGGGGTCAGGGTCGGCGGCCGATCGCGCATCGCGTCGCTTCGGGGAGGCGGAGCGCCCGGACACGTAGAGCAGCACTAGAATCGCGACCCCGGCGAAGATCAGGATCCAGCGGAGGTTTTCCATCGACGAGCTTCCTCGGGTGCCAACGGTGGTACTTGGGCGGGACGGCACGACCGGTGCGGCCGGCAGGGAAAGACAAGCCCGACACCACCACACCGCCACGATCAGGCCCCGGCGAGCTCCACCGCCTCCTGCACGTCGACGGCCACGAGCCGCGACACGCCGGGCTCGTTCATGGTGACACCGAGCAGCTGCTCGGCGAGTTCCATCGTCACCTTGTTGTGCGTGATGAAGATGAATTGTACACGCTGCGACATTTCCCGAACGAGCTCGCAGAAGCGTCCGACGTTGGCGTCGTCGAGCGGCGCATCCACCTCGTCGAGCATGCAGAAGGGTGACGGATTGAGCTCGAAGAAGGCGAAAACAAGTGCAACGGCGGTCAGCGCCTTCTCGCCGCCGGACAGCAGCTGGATGTTCGTCACGCGCTTGCCGGGCGGCTGCGCGCGCACGCCGACGCCGGTGCTCAGCAGATCGTCGCCGGTCAGCTGCAGCGATGCCTCGCCGCCGCCGAACAGACGCGGGAAGAAGCCTTCGAACTTCTCGTTGACCGCGTCGTAGGTCTCGCGGAAACGCTGGCGCGTCTCGCGATCGATCTTCGCGATGGCGCGCTCCAGCGTCTCCAGCGCCTCGGTCACGTCGGCGTGCTGGCTGTCGAGGTACTCCTTGCGCTCCAGCCGCTCGGCGTGCTCGTCGATGGCCGCGAGGTTGATGGGCCCGAGCTTCGCGATGCGCTGCTCCAGCGCCTCGAGCGCGGAGGCGCGAGCCTCGACACTACCCCCTTCCTCGCCCTGCCCGGCGAGCGTCGCCGCCAGGGCGGCAGCAATGCTCGCCACGTCGTAATCGTGCTCGGCGAGCTGCTCGTCCACCGTCGCCAGGCGCACCAATACCTCCTGGCTCGCGACTCGCACGCCCTGCACGCGCTCGCGCAGCTTCTGCGCCGCCGCGTCGTGGCGCACGCGCGCCTGCTCGTGCACACCGAGCCGCTCCTCGACCTCGGACAGCGCCGCGCGCGCCGTGCCGAGCGCCTCCTCGCTCTGCACGCGGTCCTCCAGCGCCGCCTCGAGATCCGCCTCCAGCGCGGCCACCGGGTCCTCGTCGTCGGTCGCGAACAGCCGGTCGAGCTCGTCGCGGCGCACCGTGAGCGCGGCGATGCGCGACTGCACGCGCGCCACGTTCTCCTCGGTGGCCACGCGCGCGCTCTTCATGGACTCCACGCGGATGGCGAGCTCCTGGCCTTCGCTGCGGTGCGCGTCGCTGCGCTCGCGCGCCTCGCGCACGCTCTCGCGAATGCCGCGCTCCTCTTCGGCCAGCGCCTCGGTCTCGCCCGCCATGGCCTCCAGCCGGGACAGCGCGTCGGCGCGTGCCGCGGTGGCCTCGGCCAGCGCCTCGTCGTCGGCCTCGATGCCCGCGTCGAGCTCCTCGCGCTCCGCGCCGAGCTGTCCGGCACGCGCGCGCACCTGCTCGAGCCGGGCGCGCTCGGTGCGCAGCCTGGAGCGCACCTCGGAGAGCGCGCGCACGGCGTCGTTGTAGGCGTGCTGCTGCGTCTCGCGCCGCGCCTCGTGCTCGCGCTGCGTGGTCGCGAGCTCCTCCACGCGCGCCGCGCCCGCCTCGACGGTGTCGTCCAGCGTCTCGAGCTCCTCGCGCAAGCGTTCGATCTCGGCGCCGCGCAGCAGCACGCTGTCGCCCTCGCCGCCGCGCGCGACGCGCACCCAGTCCGCGCCGACGCGGATCCCGTCGCGCGTCACGAGCGAGGCGCCCGCGGGCAGCCCGCCGCGCACGGCCATCGCGGCCTCACCGTCGTCCACGCCGTGGACGCCCGCCAGCAGGTCGACCAGGGCGCGCGGCCCGCGCACGAGCTCCGCCAGCGGCGTCGCGCCCGGCACGCGCGCGCTCGTCGTGCCCGGGCCGTCGATGTCGAGAACCAGCGCCACGTCCGCCTCGGGCGCGTCCGCGAGCACCCGCGCCAAGGCCTCCTCGTCGTCCACGGTGACGGCTTCGAGCCACCCCGCGAGCGCCACCTCCACCGCGCGCTCCCAGCCGGGCTCCACGCCAAGGCGCGCGCCGAGCCGCTCGCGCGCCGCGAGTCCGGCGGACTCCAGCCACGCCTGGCCCGCACTGCCCTCGGGCTCCAGTGCCGCCTGCTGCAGCGCCTCGAGCGCCGACAGCCGGCCCTGCTTCTCGCGCAGGACGGACCGCGCCTCGTCCAGGCTCGCGGCCTGCGCCTTCAGCGAGTCGGCGAGCGTCGCCCGGCGCTCGGCGGCGTCCGCGAGCGACGCTTCGAGCCGCGCCTCGTCCTCGGCGCCCTCCAGCTCCTCGGCGACGCCCTCCTCGATGGCCGCCTCGAGCGGCGCGGCGTCCAGGGTGCCGCCCTCGGCCACCAGCCGCTCGCGCCGCACGCGCGCCGCGGCCAGCGAGCGCTCGAGCTGCTCGATGCGCGAGCGCTCGACCTGCGCCTCGCGCTCGGCTTCCGAGCGGCGCCCCGTCAGCGCGTCGCGCTTCGCCTGCCAGCCGACGAGCCGGCCTTCGGCCTCGGCCAGCGCCTCGGCCGACTCGCGCTGCACGTCCGCGAGCGATTCGAAGGCCGGCAGGTCGGTCTCGATGGCCGCGACAATACCCGCGATGCGGCCGCTGTCGTCCTCGAGGTGCCGCCGCGCCTCGTCGAGCGCGCGGTCGGTCTCGGCGAGCTCGCGCGAGCGCTCCGAACGCGTCTGGCGCACGTGCTGGATCTGCTGCTCCAGCCGCGCCACGTCGCCGCCCACGCGGTAGAAGTCCTGCTGGCGCGCGCCGAAGCCCTCGGACGCCTCGGTGCGCTGCACGCGCGCCTGCTCTATCGCCGCCTCGGCGGCGCGCAGCTCCGCGACCACGCCCTCGAGCTCGGTATCGAGGACCGCCGCGGCCCGCTCGCTCTCGTCGCGCCGGGCCGCGAACTCCTGCCGCCGGAGCACCAGCAGCTCGCCGCGCAGCCGGTGCTGCTCGGCGCGCAGGGCCTGGTAGCGCTCGGCGGTGTTCGCCTGACGCTTCAGGTGCGCGAGCTGCTTGTCGATCTCCTCGCGCAGGTCGTCGAGCCGGTCGAGGTTGTCGCGCGTGTGGCGTATGCGCGTCTCGGTCTCCTTCCGGCGCTCCTTGTACTTGGAGATGCCGGCCGCCTCCTCGAGGTAGACGCGCAGGTCCTCGGGCTTCGCCTCGATGAGCCGCGAGATCATGCCCTGCTCGATGATGGCGTAGCTGCGCGGCCCGAGCCCCGTGCCCAGGAACACGTCGCGGATGTCGCGGCGCCGGCAACGCACGTTGTTCAGGAGATACCGCGACTGCCCGTCGCGCGTCACTTCGCGCCGCACCGCGATCTCGGCGTACTGCGCGTACTCGCCGCCCAGGGTGCCGTCGGCGTTGTCGAACACGAGCTCCACGGCCGCCTTGCCGACGGGCTTTCGCGCGCTGGAGCCCGTGAAGATGACGTCGTCCATCGACTCGCCGCGCAGGTGCCTGGCGCTGGACTCGCCCATGACCCAGCGCACCGCGTCGATGGTGTTCGACTTGCCGCAACCGTTCGGGCCGACGATGCCGACGAGCCGGCTCGGCAGCTTCAGGTCGGTGGGATCGACGAAGGACTTGAAGCCTTCGAGCCGGACCCGGGTCAGGCGCATGCGCGCCTCCCGGTACGGCCTGCTGCGGTGCGGCCGGGTGTTCCGAGCGGGCGCGTGTTGTCGGTGTTCCGGGGCATCGGCGGCGCACAGTGTAGCGGCATCGTTCGGCTATGCTCGCGCCATGAACCCCAGGCCCGGCGCCGAGGGTGCCGGCGCGCCGGCGCCGCGCACCCGCACCCTCGCCCCGCTGTACCTGTTCCGCGGCCTACGCCTGCTGGGCGCGCCCGGCGTGCGCCGCTTCGTGTGGATTCCGGTGATCATCAACGTCACGGTGTTCGGCACGCTCGGCTGGTGGGCGGACGGCGTGATCGACGGCTGGATCGCCTCCATTCCGCTGCTGTCCGCCGAGGACGCGTTCTTCCTGCTGCGCTGGCTGCGCGTAGTGCTGGAATGGCTGGTGGCCATCGTGCTGTTCATCGCCCTGGCCTGGGCCTACACGCTGGTGGCGAACATCCTGGCGGCCCCGTTCAACGGCCTGCTGGCCGAGCGCGTGGAGTCGCACCTGACGGGTCGCCCGCCGCCGCCGGGCGGCAGCTTCGTGGAGCTCGTGCGCGCCGTGCCCCGCACGCTGATGTCCGAGGCCTCGAAGATCCTGTACCTGCTGGCGTGGGCGATCCCGTTGCTGCTGCTGCCGTTCATCCCGGTCGTCAACGTCGCGGCGCCCGTGATCGCGGGACTGTTCGCGGCGTGGGTGTTCGCGCTGGAATACCTCGACTACCCGATGGGCAACCGCGGCGCGAACTTCGGCGCGGTGCGCCGCGCGGCCGGCGAGCGGCGCACGACATCGCTCGCCTTCGGCGGCACGGTCGCGCTGGCCAGCACGGTGCCGCTCCTGAACCTCGTCGTCATGCCGGCCGCCGTGGCGGGCGCGACGGCGCTCTACCTCGATCGTTGGCGCCCATGACTCGCTTCGCCCTCGTTTCCCTGCTGCTCGCCGCCGGCACGTCGGTGGCCGATGTCGGACCGTTCGAGCACGACCCCCGACCGGGCGGCATCGCCGTCGTGCCGCTGGATCTGGAGATCGAGCGGGTCGGCTCGGTGCGGCTCGGCGATCGGATGATCGCGGTGCTGGACGCGTGCGACGACGATGCGGGACCCGACTGCGCGGGCGCGACCGCCGTGCTCGGCATCTCGCTGCAGACCGAGCCCGGCACCGTGAACCTGACCGTCGAGACGGTCGAGGGCGGCGTGCGCGACGTGCCGGTCGAGGTGCCGGATCACCCCTACGAGGAGCAGCGCCTGACCATCGAGAACGAGCGCAAGGTCAACCCCGCGCCCGTCGACATGGAGCGCATCGGGCGCGAGAACGTGCGGCTGAAGGCGGTCAAGAGCCGGCGCGGCGAGCGGCTGCTGGCGGACACGTTCGACTGGCCGCTCGCGGGCCCGGTCTCCAGCCCCTTCGGCCTGCGGCGCTTCCTGAACGAGCAGCCGAGGAATCCGCACGGCGGCATCGACATCGCGGTGCCCGAAGGCACCGAGATCCGCGCGCCCGCGCGCGGCCTGGTGATCGACACCGGCGACTACTTCTTCAACGGCAACACCGTGTTCGTGGAGCACGGGCTGGGGCTGCAGACGTTCTACGCGCACCTGTCGCGCATCGACGTCGTGGAAGGCGACGTGGTGGAGCCGGGGGACGTGCTGGGGCTGGTCGGCGCGACCGGGCGCGTGACGGGGCCGCACCTGCATTGGTCGGTGGGGCTGAACGGGACGTGGGTGGATCCGCGGTTGGTGTTGCGGACGGATGCGCCGCCGGTGGAGTGACGGGTGATCCGCGACGAGGACAAGTTCATGGTCTCGCTTCCGTCGACCCGCGGGAAGCGCGCGTCTCGCGGTTTCCCGAGTGCGGTCGCGCTGTGCCTGCTGGTCATCGCCACGCTCGGCACGAGCGGTTGCGGCACCATCGCCTCGCTGAACGGACCACTCATCGACGGCCGCCCGCTCGTCATGAGCGGCACGCGTTTCGACCTGGCGGCGCTGCGGAGTCGGGAACACGCCGAGCAGCGTTTCGGCACGCCTCCGCCGACCTACCCGTTGCTCGACCTGCCGTTCAGCGTCACGCTCGACGTGTTCGCGCTCGGCTTCACGCTGCCGACGGCGGCCGTGCTGAAGCTCGTCGATGGGCCTCGACGCTGAGCGTGCCGATCGTGGGCCGATCGAACTCGTCGGGGGCATGGCGTTCATAGTCGGACTCGCCGTCCGCGATCCGCGACGGGATCTCCGCTCGGCACGAAGGAGCGCCTGGAACGTCGTGACGAACGCTGGATTCCTGCCCGGGTAGCCTTGAGTTGGCGGCGCAGGTGCCGCGGTACCCGGCCCGGATCATGGTCACAAAACGCCTGCTCGTCATCGCCACGCTCGACGTCTTCGCGCTCGGCTTCACGCTGCCGACGGCGGCCGTGCTGAAGATCGTCGATGGGTCTCGACGCTGAGCGTGCCGATCGCGGTCCGATCGAGCTCGTCCGGGGTATGCCGTTCGTAGTGGGGCTCGCCGTCATCGGGCCGCGAAGGGATCTCCGATCGGCACGAAGGAGCGCCTGGAACGTCGTGACGAACGCTGGATTCCTGCACGGGGAGCCTTGAGGTGGCGGCGCAGGTACCGCATTGCCCGCCCCAGTTCATGGTCAAGAAAACGAGGCGTACGGTGGCAAGCGATTTCCTGACAACGGTCATGTCCGCGGACAACACGATCTCCCCAGGCGCGCTCGCGAAGCGACTGCGCGTGACACGCACCGAGCTTGCACACTCGCTCGGCGTGTCGCGTGACGCGGTCTCCAGGACCGCTCGTGCCGAGGCCCGGCGCACGCAGGGACGGCTTCGCGACATGATCGAGATCATCGACCGCGTGCTGCCCTGGAGTGGTTCCGAGCTCGCCGCCTACGCTTGGTACCGCTCCCAGCCGTTGCCTTCCTTCGGGGACCGTACGGCGCGAGATCTCGTCGTCGCCGGGCACGGCGAAGCGGTCAAGACCTATCTCTCGCGCATTGCGGACGGCGGGCACGCTTGATCGAACCGGCCGTGGCAGAGGCCCGCACGCTTCGAACACGCGTGTTCCGCGCGCATCACCCGCGCTGGTCGCGTGCCCCGACCTCGGGTGCCGGCGCGACGTTGCACGGCGACCGCTTCAATCGACGAGGACTCCCGTGTCTCTACACCTCCTGCTCGCCCGAGACGGCGTGGCTCGAGGCACAGCAGGGGTTTCCGTTCAAGGCGCAGCCGATGACGCTGTGCGCCTACGACGTGAACTGCGACGACGTGCTCGACCTCGACGTCGCGACCGGTCGGGCCGCCGCGAACATCGATCTCGAAACACTTGCCTGCCCGTGGGAGGAGATCCTGCTCGGGGGTGGTGAACCAGCGACGTGGCGGCTGGCCGACACGCTGCGCGAGTCGGGGATCGCCGGAATCGTCGTGCCCGGCTTCGCCGACCGGGCAGGCCCGCGAGATCGGAACGTCGTGTTCTGGCGCTGGGGCGACGACGCTCCGCACCGGGTCTCGGTAGCCACGAGCCCCGGATCAGCGCCCCCGCTTCCCCGTCCGCGCCGCCACCACCTTGCCCCGCCCCTTCCCGGCCACGTCCTTCCCGCGCCCCTCCACACCCTTGCGTTCCCGCCCCGGCTTCTTCGGCGGTCCCGTCCGCCCGGCCGACGCCCGCGGCGCGTACGGATTCGCGCCCTGCCGGAACTCCAGCCGCATCGGCGTCCCGAAGAGCTTCAGCGCCTTCAGGTAGAAGTTCGTCAGATACCGCACGTAGCTCCCGGGCAGCTTGTCGGCCTGGCGCCCGTGCACCACGACGATGGGCGGGTTGCTGCCGCCCTGGTGCGCGTAGAGGAGCTTGATGCGTCTTCCTGCGTGCATGGGCGGCGCGTGCTGCGCGACGGCCATCTCCAGCAGCCGCGTGAGCCGCGGCGTCGGCATCTTCATGTAGGCGCTGCGGTGAGCACGGTCGATCGAGCGGAAGAGATCGTCCACGCCCGAGCCCTGCAGGGCGCTGATGAAGTGGATGCGCGTGAACGACAGGAACTCCACGCGTCGCTCGAGCTCCGCGCGGATCTCCTCGCGCGCGTCCCCGCCGATGGCGTCCCACTTGTTGACGCCGACGACCAGCGCCCGGCCCTTGTCGATGATGAACGACAGCAGGGACAGGTCCTGCTCGGTCAGCCCGTCGCGTGCGTCCAGCAGCAGCACGCACACGTTCGCGCGCTCGATCGCCTGCAGCGTCTTGATGATGCTGAAGATCTCGACCTTCTCGTCGACCTTGCCGCGCCGGCGGACCCCGGCGGTGTCCACGAGCGTGTACTCGCGCCCGCCGCGCTCGAAGGGCACGGCCACCGTGTCGCGCGTGGTGCCCGGACGGTCGTAGGCGATCACGCGCTCCTCGCCGAGGAGCCGGTTCACGAGCGTGGACTTGCCGACGTTCGGCCGGCCGACGAAGCCGATCATCGGCGGCGCGTGCGCGGCGGGCTCCTCGACAGGTGCCTCGACGGGCGCTTCCATGACCCCCTCGATGGACGCTTCCTCGGTGCCCTCTTCCGGCGGCGCGCCCGCGATCAGCTCGTCCCCTTCGGCATCCAGCCCGCCACCCGCATCGATCTTCCGACGCGTGCGCTTCTTCTTCGCCGCGCGCCCGCGGCGCTTGGGCTCCTCCGCCGCGTCGCGCTCGCTCTCGGGCACGCCCTAGCAGGTCCGCCCCGAGGTCGACCATGCGGCGCACGCCGCGGTTGTGCGCGGCCGACAGGGCGGCCACGTGCTCGAAGCCGAGCTCGTGGAAATCGAGCGCCGCGCGTTCGTCGCCGACGCCGTCGACCTTGTTCACGGCCAGCAGCACGGGCTTGCCCGCGCGGCGCAGCCGGTCGGCGATCTCGCGGTCGGGCTCGACGAGGCCGTCGCGGCCGTCGACCAGGAACACCACCAGATCGCTCTGCTCGACGGCGGCCTGCGTCTGCGAGGCCATGGCGGCATCCAGCGTCTCGGGTTCGCCGGAAAGTCCGCCCGTGTCGACGAGCACGTAGGCCCAGCCGCCCACGCGGCCCGTGCCGTACTGGCGGTCACGCGTCAGGCCCGGGAAGTCCGCCACGAGCGCGTCGCGCGTGCGCGTCAGGCGGTTGAACAGCGTGGACTTGCCGACGTTCGGCCGCCCGACGAGGGCGATGGTCGGTATGTCCGCGCGGTCCGCCTCGGCGCTCGTTCCGGTCACGACCGCGTCGAACCCGAGGTTCGCCCGTGCGGCATGGACGTCACCGGCTCGCCGACTCCGTGCCGGCGCCCGCCGGTACCCCGAGCGCGATCACGCGTCCGCCCTCGGCCTGCACCACGAGGCTGTCCGCGTCACCGACGGGTCGGGCCCGGATCGCGGAGCGTGCCGGTCGCGCGCGTCCCACGAGCGCGCCGTCCGCGAGCGCGAGCGCGTGCACGTAGCCTTCGAGGTCACCGACCACCGCGACCTCGCCCGTCAGCGCGGGCGGCGACAGTCGGCGGCCGCGCAGCGCGTCCTGCGTCCAGACCTCGCGGCCGGTGGCCTTGTCCAGCCCGTGCACCACGCTCTCGTCGTCGACGATGACCACCACGTCCTGCGCGAGCACGAGGCCCGAGACCGAGGACATCGGCACCGACCACACGGGCTCCCCGCGCGCGGGTTCCAGCCGCACGGCGCGGCCGCGGTAGTTGACCGCGTAGATGCCGGCGTCGTCGAGCGCCACCTCGGCGTCGAGGTCCACGAGGCGCTCCACCTCGGAGCGCCCGCTCGAGACCGACAGCGAGCTGGTCCAGATCTCGCGTCCGTTTCTCGTGTCGAGGGCGACGAGTCGACCGTCGTCCAGGCCGACGAGCATGCCGCCGTCGAGCAGCCGCGGCGTGCCGTAGCCGTACACCGTGAGCGCGGGCGGCGTCCACGACGCGGACCAGCGCTCGGTACCGGTGTCGGGATCGAGCGCCACGACCCGGCCGTCGGCGCTCCTCACCGCCAGTGCGCCGAATCCGGCCGCGGCGGGCGCCAGCACCTCGGACGAGGTGCGCGTGCGCCACGCCTCGGTGCCGTCCTCGACGGACAGCGCGACGAGCATCCCGTCGCCCGTCGCGACGTAGACGCGCTCGTCGTCGCCGCCGACGCCGCTCGAGAGCTCGACGTCCAGATCCACTTCCCAGACGGTGCGCCCGGTCTCGCGCTCCAGACGAGTCACCTCGCCGTTGCCGGCGGCCGCGTACACCGCGTCGTCGGTGACGAGCGGATCGAAGCGCCCGCGCCGCGCGCCGCCCGTGCGCTCGCTCCAGCGCTCGGCGATGGCGACGCTCGGCTCGATGTCGCCGAGCTCGCTCGGCGGGACGCGCGGAGGCACCGCCCCGCAGGCCGCCAGCAGCAGCCCGGCGAGGCCAACGACCGCGGGGGCGGCAAGCGTTCTAGCTGGCACTCGCCGGCACCGCCAGGTCGTCGCGCTTCATCGTGAGCGCCTGCGTGTCGGCCACCTGTCCGCTCTCGGCCGCGGCGTCGTAGGCGGTGCGCGCGCCGTCGACGTCGCCGACCATCACGAGCAGGTCGCCGCGCGCCTCCTCGACCAGGCCCGTGAAGCCGTCGGGATAGCTCGCCGGCAGCCGCTCGAGGCCCGCGTCGGGCTGCCCGCGCGCGCCGTCGACGCGAGCGAGACGGATGGTCGCGATGAGCTTCACGTCGTCCTGCGCGGCTTCGTCGGCGGCCCAGGCCAGGCGCTCGGCGGCGGCATCCAGGTTCCCTGCCTCGACGGCGATGCGCGCGGCGGCAAGGCTCGCGTAGGCGGCGTAGAGCGTGCCGCCGTGGTCGTCGCGCAGCTCGTCGGCGATGGCGTTCACGGTCGCCGCGTCGCCCGCGAGGATGGCTTCCTGCGCACGGCTCCAGCCGTCGCTGGCCGCCACCGCCTCGTTCTCGAGGTGGTTCTGGTACAGCCCCCAACCGGCGATGCCGCCGATGCCGAGCACGATGCCCGCGATGACGGCGCGGCCGTTCTCGCGCCACCAGGTCTTGAGCGCCTCGACCTGTTGCTCTTCGGTTTCGTAGTCCATCGTGCGCTCCTAGGGCAGCAAGTCGTTCAGTTCGGATCCGAGCGCGTCGCGCGCGACGCGGCGCTGGGCGGGCGCGTCCGCGGACCCGTCCCCGCGCAGCGGCTTGATCGTGACCTCCCCCGCGGCGAGCTCGTCGGCACCGACCACCAGGGCCGCGCGCGCGCCGCTTCTGTCCGCGCGCTTGAAGCGGCTCTTCATGCTGCCGCCGCCGAAGTCCTGCACCACGCTGCGCCCGAGCGCGCGCACGCTCTCGGCCAGCGCCACCGCGTCGTCCGCGGCCACCTCGTCGGTGCAGGTCAGGAACACGTCCGGCACCTCCGGTGCCGGGGCGAGATCCATGGCCGCCATCAGCCCCACCGTGCGCTCCATGCCGAGCGCCCAGCCGACGCCGTGGCCCTTGCCGCCGCCTTGACCGCCGACCTGGCCGCCGAGCTGCTCGATGAGCCCGTCGTAGCGGCCGCCCGAGCACACCGCCGACTGCGCGCCGAGCCGGTCGGTCACCCACTCGAACACGGTGTGGCTGTAGTAGTCGAGCCCGCGCACGAGACGCGGGTTCACGCGCGCGTCGATGCCGGCGCCGCGCAGCATGGCCTGCAGCGTCTCGAAGTGCGCGCGCGAGTCGTCCGATAGCGTGGCGTCGAGCTTCGGCGCCGAGGCCACCATGTCCTGCATGGCGGCGTTCTTGGTGTCGAGGATGCGCAGCGGGTTCGTCGTCAGGCGCCGCTTGCTGTCGTCGTCGAGCAGCGCCTCGTGCTCGGTGAAGTAGGCCACCAGCGCATCGCGCCAGCGCGCGCGGTCCTCGCTCGTGCCGAGGGTATTGATCTCGAGCGTGAGCGCGTCCGCGATGCCGAGCTCGCGCCACAACCGCGCGGACAGCAGGATGAGCTCGCATTCCACCTCGGGCCCCGCGAGTCCGTACACCTCGGCGCCCGCCTGGTGGAACTGGCGCTGGCGACCGAGCTGCGGGCGTTCGTAGCGGAACATCGGCCCGAGGTACCAGATGCGCGAGGGCGAACCGGTCTGCAGCAGGCCGCCGTCGAGCGCCGCGCGCACGCAGCCCGCGGTGTTCTCGGGGCGCAGGCTGATGCGCTCGCCCTTCCGGTCCGCGAAGGTGTACATCTCCTTCTCGACGATGTCGGTGGACTCGCCGATGGAGCGCTCGAACAGCGCGCTCTTCTCCACGAGCGGCGTGCGCATCTCGCCGTAGCCGTAGGCCGCCACGGCGGCGCGCAGGGCTCGCTCGACCGCGTGCCACGGACCCATGTCCGCGGGCAGCAGGTCGACCATGCCGCGCAGCCTCGCGGGCCGCGCGGACTTGCCCGCGTCGCTCATCGTCTAGGAACCGGGAGAGGTCGAGGAGGACAGGTACTCGCCGGCCTCGCGCGAGGCCGGGAAGTCGCCGAGCAGGATGCTGGCGTAGGTCTCGGCGGCGGCGAGATCTCCGGCATCGCGCGCGATGCGATGCCCGAGCAGCAGGCTCTCGGGCGTGCGCGGCGCGAGCGCCTCGTAGCGCTGCAGGTAGGCCTCGGCCAGCGTCACGCGTTCGCTGCGCAGGAAGAAGTCCGCCATGTGCAGCCACGCCGACGCGAAGCGCGGGTTCCTGCGCAGCGCCGCTCGCAGGTAGGTCTCGGCGCGCTCGAGATCGCCGATGTCGAGCATGCACAGTCCCGCGTTGTCGAGCGCGAACTCGGGCGTCTCGTAGAACGGGTCGCTGGCCGCGATCGCGAACTCGCGCTGCGCCGCTTCCGGGTCGCCGCTGGCGCACAGGAACGCGCCGTAGGCGTTGTGGTGCTCGGCCTCGTCGGGTTGCAGCTCGATGGCGCGCTCGAAGTGGAAGCGCGCGCGCTCGACGTCGCCGATGGCCTGCTGGAGCCGCGCGAAGCTCACGTGCGCGAGGGCGTTCGTGTCGTCCTGCGCAAGCGCGCTCGTGAGCTTCTCGCGCGCCTGGTTCAGGTCGCCGCGACTGAGGTAGGTGGCGCCGAGCTGCGCGTTGAACTGCGCCGCATCGACGGTATCGGACCGGGTCGGCCCGGAACCGCCGCACGCGCCCAGCAAGGTGGCCAGCGCGAGGGTGGCGATCTGCAGACGAGCCTTCATCGCGCACGCTCTCCGAAGCGGAGTTCCACGAACTTCAGCTCCCGCCGGCTCCGGTCCCGGATGTCCCCGGCAAGCTGACCGCAGGCCGCGTCGATGTCGTCGCCGCGCGTGGTGCGCTTGAGCGTGATGATCTTCCGGTCCTCGAGCACCTGCGCGAAGCGCTCGATGCGACCGCGCGAGGAGCGCCCGTAGCCGGACTGCGGGAACGGGTTGAACGGGATCAGGTTGACCTTGGCCGTGAAGCCGCAGCCCGCCATCAGGTCGGCCAGCTGGCGGGCCTCGGCGGGACCGTCGTTCACGCCGTCGAGCATCACGTACTCGAACATGACGTGCTTGGCACGCTCACCCGAGCCATGCCCATGGATATATCGCCTGCAAGCGGCCATCAGCTCCTCGATCGGGTACTTGCGGTTGATCGGCACCAGCTCGTCGCGCAGCGCATCGTTGGGCGCGTGCAGCGACACCGCGAGCGCCACGTCCACGTCCCGGGTCAGTCGGTCCATCCACGGCACCATGCCCGAGGTGCTGACCGTCACCCGGCGCTTGGACAGCCCGAAGCCGTCGTCGTCCAGCATGAGCCGCAGCGACGGCACCAGCGCCCGGTAGTTCGCGAGCGGCTCGCCCATGCCCATCATCACCACGTTGGTGATGCGCGCACCGGGCGTGTCCCGCTCCAGCAGACGCTGTGCGAGCCACAACTGCCCGACGATCTCGCTCACCGTCAGGTTCCGGTTGAACCCCTGCCGCCCCGTGGAGCAGAACGAGCAGTCGAGCGCGCAGCCCACCTGGCTGGACACGCACAGCGTGCCGCGTTCCTTCTCCGGAATGTAGACCGTTTCTATGCGGTTGCCGTCCTCGAGCGCGAACAGCCACTTGCGCGTGCCATCCGTGCTCGTCAGATCCGTGTCGACGCGCGGCAGCTCGACCGTGGAGAGCTCGGCCAGGCGCGCCCGCGTGCCGGCGGCCACGTCGGTCATGGCGGCGACGTCGCGCACGCCCTTGCCGTAGATCCACTTCATGACCTGGCGCGCGCGGAAGGGCTTCTCGCCCAGCTCCCGCATCCACGCCGTGAAGCCGGCCCGGTCCATGTCGAAGAGGTTCACGCGCGCACCCGCGGCCGCGGGTGCCGCGTCCGGTGTCGCCTCTACCTGTGGTGCCGCCTCGTTCATGTCGGGGGTACGCCGCAGCGGACCCGGCGGCTCACGCCGGGCCGCCGGTCCGTTGACGCTCGGTCAGCGCGTGCGCTCGCAGACGTCGGCGTCGTCGAAGAAGAAACGGATCTCCTCCTTCGCCGTGTCGGGGCCGTCGGAGCCGTGCACGGCGTTCTCGTCGATCGAGTTCGCGAAGCGCTTGCGGATCGTGCCCTCGGCGGCTTCGGCCGGGTTCGTCGCGCCCATCACCTCGCGGTGCTTCGCGATGGCGTCCTCGCCCTCCAGCACCGACACCAGCACGGGCCCGGAGCTCATGAACGACACCAGGTCGTCGTAGAAGGGGCGCTCCTTGTGCACGGCGTAGAACTCCCCCGCGCGCTCCTTCGACAGCCGCATCATGCGGGCGCCCACGATCTTCAGCCCGGCGGACTCGAACATGGAATAGATCTCGCCGATGACGTTCTTGGCGACGGCGTCGGGCTTGACGATGGACAGGGTGCGTTCGACGGCCATGGGGCTCCTGGATACGGGGTGAGGGAAACCCGCCATTGTAGCGCGTGGGGTCGGATCTTCGGTAGGCGGGGACGCCGACGGAGGCTGCCGTCGGAACTGACCCATCGGTAGCGCCGGACGTCGAGGAGTCGCTTCGAAGCGCGGAGACGCTGCGATGCAGGTTCGGAGCGAGGCAAACCGACGTTTAATTTTTCCATGGATAAATTAAAGGTGCTACCTTGACGCTACCGTGAGACAGCCGAGCGAGGGAGCCGGATGGCGATCAGCGACGAGATCGCCACCTGGAGACCAGCGGGCAACGGGAAACCGCTGGCCGAAGTCTCGCGAGTGGCTCGAGATCAGGAGGATTCGCGGCGGGCCGAGCAACGCGTACCGCCGCTTCGCGATCGTGGCCGTGTCGGCGAGAACGGCTCGGGCAAGACGCACGATCCTGCAAGCTGCCGCCTGCGCCTCCAGGCACCCGACGGCTCCGACGCTCCTACGTTCTTCCCGTCCGAACCGTTTCCCGAGACCGCTTGGGACACGACTTCGGGACGTGAGGCTCGACTGTCGGATTCAAGGAGGGCGATCGCCACGACACCGGCTCATGCGCAAACCGACGTCCGATGGCTGGGGGGTCCGGACCGTCCGAAGCGCAGGATCGAATACATCGATCGAGTCGCATCGGGCCAGTCGCGATCGGTGGGCTACGCGCGCTCGCCAAGAACCGACACTCGAGGAAGCCGGTCGTTCGTTCTAACCGGCTCGATCACCGACTGTCGCCCTCGCGGCGAATCACCGCTCTAGCGCCCTTGAGCTCGAAACCCTCCGGCATGCGGATCGTCTGGCCGGAACCCTCGCGCACGACCTGGACCTCCGGGACGCCCCCGCATCGTACCGTGCGCCATCCATTGCGCCTCCCCTTACCTCGTTGCTCATCGCCGAACCCTACTCTACCGAACAGGCCTCATCGAACGCTGTATGCGCGCGCAGTCGCAAAACGCGCTTCTGCCCCGCATCGTCCAACGCCCGCGGATGCGGCCAGCGTGGTGCGAATGGAGTCGGCAGCCGGCATCGGCGCGCTGCGGCGTCCGGATCCGCGGAAGCGAGTCCTGCGCTCGATTCATCCCGCCGTCGCCGCGCGCGCCCCACGCCGGGCAGACTTCGGGCGCGAGCCCTTAGCCGCCCTTTTTCGCGGCCCGCTTCGCCCGCGCTCCGGCCGGCGACTTCGCCGTCCGCACCGCCAGCTCCACCACCTCCACGTTCAGCGGCATCTGCGACGCCGTGTCGAACGCCGCCCCCGCCTCCGCGCCCGCCCGCGCGATCTGCTCGGCCGACTCGTAGCGATCCCACACCGCGTGCATGGCGCCGAGCGCGTAGGTCGCGCCGCTGCCCACCGCCCAGAAGCGGGTGTACTCGTACACCTCGCGCAGCGAGTACAGCGCGAAGATGCCGTTCGGGTTCACGAACACCGCGTCCATCTGGCTGGCCTCGTAGGGGTCCTCCTCGCTCTCCTTGGGGTTCAGGAAGTAGCGCTCCTTGAGCACCGGGTGCAGCCGCAGCAGCGTGTCGAAGGTGGTGTCGCGCGTCGAGAAGTCGGCCTTGACGTCCGCGTCGTTGAACGCGCGCTCGGCCACGAGCGTGTGCGCGGCGCTGCCGACGATGCCGATGTGCGTGTCGCCGAAGGTCTGGATCTTGGAGTGGTTCGGATCGAGCTCGTGACCGAGGCGGATCTCGCCGAAGGTGGTCAGCGAATCGGCCGCGATGCAGGCGGTGCCGTTCTTGCGGGCCACGACGATGGTGGACATTCAATCCGTTCCGGGAAGGGTGAGCTGCGCGCCGTCCGGCCCGGCCGGTGCCGGCTCGCGCTCCAGCGCCTCGATGGCCTGGCGAAACGCCTCGACGTCCTCGAAGCGGGCGTAGACCGAGGCGAAGCGGATGTAGGCCACTTCGTCGAGCCGTCGAAGCTCGTCCATCACCCAGCCGCCCACGCGGCGTGCCTCGATCTCGCGCTCGCCGGCCACCATGCAGCGCCTGCGCACGCGCGCCACGGCCTCCTCGATGTCGTCGGCGCCGACGGGGCGCTTCTCGAGCGCCTTGGCGAAGCCCGCCTGCAGCTTCGCGTCCGAGAACGGCTCGCGGATGCCGCTGGACTTGACGACGCGGGGCAGGTTCAGCTCGGCCGTCTCGTAGGTGGTGAAGCGCTCCTCGCAGACCGAGCACAGGCGGCGGCGGCGCACCTGGGCGCTGTCGCCGACGAGGCGTGAATCGACGACGCGCGTGTCCGACGCTTCGCAGAACGGGCACCGCATGGGTCGACCTGGACTCCGCCGCAAACCGGGCAGGCTAGCACACCCCCCATGCTAGGATCGGGGGCTTTCTCCCGCCCCTCCACGAGACTCCCCGACCATGACGCAGCCGAAGCGCATCGCCGTCACCGGCGCCGCCGGCCAGATCTGCTACGCCCTGCTCTTCCGCATCGCGAACGGCGACATCTACGGCCCGGACCAGCCCGTCGCGCTGAACCTGCTGGAGATCACGCCGGCGCTGGGGCTGCTGGAGTCGGTCAGGATGGAGCTGGACGACTGCGCCTTCCCGCTGCTCACCGACGTCGTCTGCACCGACGACCCGAAGGTCGCGCTCGCCGACATCGACGCGGCCCTCTTCGTGGGCGCGAAGCCGCGCGGCCCGGGCATGGAGAGAAGCGACCTGATCGCCGACAACGGCAAGATCTTCTCGAGCCTGGGCAAGGTCATGAACGAGGTCTCGCGTCCGGACTGCAAGGTGCTCGTCGTCGGGAACCCGGCCAACACCAACGCCTACATCCTCAAGGCCAACGCGCCGAAGCTCGACCCGAGGAACGTCACCGCCCTCACGCGCCTGGACCACAATCGCGCGATGTCGCAGCTCGCCGCCAAGGCCGGCGCCACGGTCAACGACATCGAGCGCCTCACCATCTGGGGCAACCACTCCACCACGCAGGTGCCGGACATCACGCACGCCACCGTCGGCGGCAAGCCCGCCCTGGACGTGGTCGACGCCGGCTGGGCCATGGACGAGTTCATTCCCACCGTCGCCAAGCGCGGCGCGGCCGTCATCAAGGCGCGCGGCAGCTCCAGCGCGGCCTCGGCCGCCAACGGCACCATCGACCACATGGCCACCTGGGTGCGCGGCACGAAGGGCGACGACTGGACCAGCATGGCGGTCACCAGCGACGGCAGCTACGGCATCGAGAAGGGCCTCGTCTACTCGTTCCCCGTGCGCTGCAAGGGCGGCGACTGGGAGATCGTGCAGGGGCTCGACGTGAACGAGGCCATCGGCGAGAAGATCCGCGCCAGCGAGAAGGAGCTGCAGGACGAGCGCGCGACCGTGAAGGACCTCATTCCCTCCTGAACGACAGGCCTTCCTGAACGAGGGGGCCCCTTCTGCGCGAGGGGCCCTGTCCCGACGAACGGGCTCGGGTGTCAGCGACCCTCGAGCAGCCGCCCGAAGCGCAGCGCGAACAGGGCCGCCAGCACCGCCAGATACACGTAGGGTTCGCGGATGTCGCCCTTCGCGAGCCACACGTAGTGCACCACGGCGGCCGCGGCGGCGAGGTACACCCAGCGGTGCAACGCGCCCCAGCGCGCGCCCATGCGCCGCGCGATACGTGTCGTCGACGTGGCCGCCAGCGGCAACAGGATCAGGAACGCGACGGTGCCGGCCAGCACGTAGGGCCGTCGCACGATGTCCTCGAGCATGGCCGCGGGGTCCAGCGCCTGGTCCAGCACCGACCAGATGATCACGTGCAGCGCCGCGTAGAAGAACGCGAACAACCCGATCATGCGCCTGAGCCGGATCGGCCAGGTCGCCCTGAGCAGGTGGCGCAGCGGCGTGAGCGCGAGGCTCAGCACGAGAAAGCGCAGCCCGAGCTCGCCGGTGGCGTGCGTCAGCTCCTCGACCGGGTCCGGGCCCAGCCCGCCGCTCAACAGCGCGTAGACCAGATACCCGAAGGGGGTCGCCAGCACCGCGAACACCACGGGCTTGAGCCACCGCCCGGGCGACCGCGCGAGACGCCCGCGCAGACGCTCGAACGCGCCCGACCTCGTGCCGGATTCAGCGCCCGACCGCGTCCCCGCCTCTCGGCCCGCTCCCCGGCCCGCCCCCCGGCCCGACCCCTGGCCCGACCCCCGGCCCGTCCGCGGGCCCACCGCCTCGCGGATGCCCGCCGCGGCGCCCGAGCCGGCCTCCGCCGTCGCGTCCAAGATTCCCTCAGAACTCCTTCGACAGGTCCATGCCGGCGTACAGCCCGGCCACCTGCTCGGCATAGCCGTTGAAGGGCAGCGTGTCGATCTTGGGCGTGAACAGCGCCGACAGGCCGCTCGCGTTGCCGGCCAGACGACGCTCCTGCGACTGGCTCCAGCGCGGGTGCGACACCGCCGGGTTCACGTTGCTGTAGAAGCCGTATTCCCGCGGCGCCAGCAGGTTCCAGCTGGTGTCCGGCCGATCCTCGACGAAGCTCAGGCGCACGATGGACTTGATGCTCTTGAAGCCGTACTTCCAAGGCACGACGAGGCGCAGCGGTGCGCCGTTCTGGTTCGGCATCTGCTGGCCGTACATGCCGATGGCCATGAACGACAGCGGATGCATGGCCTCGTCCATGCGCAGCCCCTCCCGGTAGGGGAAGTCCATCACGTTGCGCTTCACCCCGGGCAGGTCCGGCTGCACCACCGTCTCGAACGCCACGTACTTCGCCTTCGAGCCCGGCTCGAACCGCTTGATCAGATCCGCGAGCGCGAAGCCGTTCCACGGAATGACCATGGACCAGGCCTCGACGCAGCGCATGCGATAGACGCGCTCCTCGATGCCGTGCGGCGCCAGGATGTCCTCGAGCGCGTAGGTGCCGGGCTTCGCGCACTCGCCGTCCACGACCACGCTCCAGGGATCGGTCTCCAGAAGCTCCGCGTTCTTCGCCGGATCCTTCTTGTCGGTGCCGAGCTCGTAGAAGTTGTTGTAGGTCGTCGCCGTCTCGAACGAGGTCCGTTCGTCGTCGGTGGACAACGGGCTCGGTTCGATGTCGCCCGTCAGCGGCGCGGCGCCGACCGCGCCGGTGGCCAGGGCGCCGCCGATGCCCGCACCGAGGGCGCCGGCACCGGCCGCGAGCCGCAGGATCTCGCGCCGACCCTCGAACACGTGCCGATCGGTGATCTCGTGCGAGCGAATGCCCGCCATGCGACCCCAGTCGGGCCGCCGCGCGGGGCTCGGGAACGTGCGCCGTTCGGTCATGCGATTCGACTCCTGATCGTGCGAAGGTGGCGACCCGTGCGCGGGGCCGGCGCCACACCGTGGACTTGGCGCCGAACCCGGCGACCGAGCATAGAGGCAACCGGATCGGCTACCAGTTCCCGAAGTCGGCACGCGTCGCCCGTCGGTGACGATCACGGACGGTTTCGCCGCGCCGCATGGCTCGAATCCTGAATTCCATCCACGAAGCAGGCCCGGGAGCCGTAGCGCCCCCTATTCTTCCTTCGAGCGACACCGACACCGACTCCGATCTTGTGAGCTCCGACGAGGACACAGCGCCGCCCGCGACCGCGCCCGCGACCGCGCCCGCGACCGCGCCCGCGACCGCTATGGGCAACGCGACCGGAACCCCGGCCGGGGCCGCGGCCGCCGGCCGTCGCCGCGCGGATCGCGACGGCGGCGACGACCGCACGCTGGACTGGGGCGAACGCGGCTCGGACATCCTGCTCGGGCCGCACTCCCCGCTCGCCATCGCCGACATCCTGACCCGACCCGACGGCGCCTTCGACCTGGTGGCCACCGATGCCGAGCCCGCCCGGCGCGAGGCCCAGGCCGGGGGTCCGCGAGCGGCGCGCACGCGGGCGAACCTGCTGAGCCGCCACGCCGGCGTCGAGCTGCGCGCGCGCTGCCGCGCCGCCATCGTCGAGACGGCGCTGGTGCGCAGCCGCGGGGATCGCGGGCTGTGGCTGGCGGCCGGTTTCCTCAGCTATCGGCCGGACCCCGACGGTGGTGCCACGGTGCGCGCACCGCTGCTGCGCTGGTCGGCGACCCTCGTGTGCCAGCCGCGCGACGCCGGGCACGAGGTGCGCATCCTGGACCCCATGCCCGAGACCAACACCCGCCTGGCCGCGCGGCTGCTGCACACGCACGGTCTGATGCTGCCGAGCCTGGACGCGAACGCGCCGCTGGCCGACCACTTCGGGCGCCTGGCCGAGCTCGTGGCCGAGCACGACGAACTGGAGCTTCACTTCGACATCGCGCTCGGCAATGCCCGGCGCAGCCACGATGCACGCACGGCGCGCGACCCCGGCGCCCTGCCGGACGTGCCCGAGCACTTCGACGTCGCCCTCGCCATGGCGCTGGCGGGAGATCTCAGTCTCGAACAGCTCGACGGCATCCTCGCGCTGATGCCGGACGTGGGCACCATCCGGGTGGCCGCGCCGGACGCCGCCGGGGACTCCGCCGGGCGCGCGGGCGCGCCGGCGCACGGCGTGCGCACGCTGCGCGATCTTTCGGTCAAGCTCGCCGCGCGCGGGCTCGATCGCGTCGAGTTCGGCGCCTTGGGCGCACTGCCCGCGAAGCTGGATGCGCTCGGCGGCGCCGTGGCACGCGCACTGGCCACGTCCACGATGGAGCTGCTCGGTCGCGAGAGCGCCGATCCGGCCTCCGCCAGGCACGCCGTCGAGGTCGGCCAGCTCGCGCGGCTGGGCAACATCATAGAGCTGGTGGACAAGGCACCCGCCCTCGTCGAGTCGCACCGTCACCCGGATCTCGCGTACGCCTCCAGCGCGACGCTGCTGCGGCGCGCGAAGCATCAGGCGCAGCTCGTCGAGGAGGAGTTCTCGGCAATGCAGGACCGGTACCTGCTGGACAAGGTGCCGCCCAAGGCGCAGCTGCTGCAGCTGATCGATCGGTTGACCGGCGCGAACGGCGGTGCCCCCGACCTCGTCGATGCCGACTACTTCCACGCCCGGCGCCAGTTCATGGAGTTCAGCCTCGTCAAGCCCGCGCAGATCGACGATGCACACCTGCGCTCGCTCGGGCAACTCGCACGCGTGCTGCGCTTTCGCGAGCTGTTCGTGAACAACACCGAGTACCGACGCGCCCTCGGCGGCGCGTACCGCGGCCTGCGCACCGACTGGGCGGCCCTGGAGAGCGTCGTGGACTACGCCACCGAGCTCAGCGATGTGCTCGGCAGCGAACGGCTCGCGGCGCGCGCCATGGCCGACTTCGGCGCGTTCCGCTGTGCGCTCGTCGCCGATCTCGACGCGCTGCGCGCGGGCTCCGAGGCGCTGCTCGGCCTGCTCGGCATCTTCGGCACCGGTTGGCGCCGCCGCCCCGCCCACGAGCTGGCCGCGCACACGCACGACACCGTGGTCAAGCTCGCCGAATGGCGCGAGGCATTCGGCGACATGGCCGCGCACGGCAGGCGCACGCCGGCGGAGGTGCTGTCACATTTGTCCAACGATGTCGACAGCGGCGCGACCGAACGGCGCCTCGTCGCCGCGCGCGCCCGCATCGACCTGCACCTGAGCTCCGGCGAGACCACGCCGGAGCTCGTGGCCGGCACGCTCGAGTGGCTGCGCATCGCGAGCAGGAAGGCCACCGAGGAACGGCTGGACATCGGGGCGATCGTGGATCACCTGCAGATCGCCTGACGAAGTCGCTCAGGTCGTGTTCACGACGAAGTCCGGCCGCACCCCGGAGCGTGCGATGCACGCCTCCACGTCCAGCTCCCGCACCAGCCCGAGCCCCGTCACCAGCACCGTGCGCCAGCCCGCCGCGGCACCGCCCAGGATGTCCGTGTGCAGCGTGTCCCCGACCATGGCGATGCGCTTCGGATCGAGCCCCTGCGGCAAGCTGCGTTGGGCTTCGGCGAAGGCGTTGCCGAACGGCTTGCCGTAGAACACCGGCTCCACCAGCCCCGCATCGGCGAGCGCGTGCGCGAACAACCCCGGCTCGCGCGAGAATCCCGTGGCGAAGGGCGCGACCAGGTCCGGGTTGCCGACGAGCACGGGCCGTGGACGCGCGGCGAGCGACTCGGCCAGCATCGCCTGGCGCTCGTCGTTCCACAAGCCCGTCCCCAGCAGCACGATGCCGTCGACCGCGTCGTACACCGTGCGGTCGTCCTCGAGCAGCACCGAGCCCGGCATCATCGCGGCGATCGACGACTCGGGCCGCGCGGCGAAGCCCCAGTGCAGCGCATCGGTGCGCGCGCGCAGGCCCGTGATCAGCGCGTCGCGGCTGGACACGACCTCGCTCGGGTCGATGTCGATGCCCCACTCGCGATACTTGCCGGCCGATGCCTCGCGCGCG
Source organism: uncultured Gammaproteobacteria bacterium (assembly GCA_963833195.1). Taxonomy (GTDB): domain Bacteria; phylum Pseudomonadota; class Gammaproteobacteria; order Granulosicoccales; family Granulosicoccaceae; genus Granulosicoccus. The sequence goes on from CAWHXF010000027.1 coordinate 1,349,822, forward strand.
AGCGTCGCGCCGTTGGTGAGCACGCGCACCGTCTTGCCGGCCGCCTTCAGGGCCGCGACCCGTTCGGCCGCGCCGATCACGGGCTCGAAGCCGACGTTCAGCACGCCGAAACCGTCGAGCACGAAGGCGTCGAACTCGTCGAAGAGCTCCCCGAGATCCCCCGCGTGCACGCTCGCCTCGGGGAAGCTCGCGCCCGGCATGCGGTGGCGCACCTCGATGTAGCGCGCCATGGCGGCGGCCGCGTCCATGTCGCCGACCGGCACCCCTCCCTCTTCCCCATTCATCCGACCCACACCCTCGCGTTCTCGAACATGCGCATCCACGGCGAGGCGCCGCGCCACGAGGGCGGACACCAGGAATGATTGACCGCGCGCAGCGTGCGCTCGGGGTGAGGCATCAGGATCGTCACGCGGCCGTCGTCGTTGCACAGCCCCGCCACGCCGAAGGGCGATCCGTTCGGGTTCGCGGGATAGCCCTCGGTGATCTCGCCGTCGGAGCCCACGTAGGCGAGCGCGACGTTCGCCCGGGCGACCGCCGCGCGCTCGGCGTCGTCACCGGTCGATGCGTCTCGCGTCTGCGCAAAGCCGCGCGCGTCTTGCCACGCCCTCCCGGAGACGTCGAACACCGCCCGCCCCTCCCCGTGCGCGACCGCGACGGGAATGCGCGAGCCCGCCATGTCGGTGAGAAACAGCGACGGCGAGTCGTACACGCGCAGCACCGACGCGCGTGCCTCGAACTGCTCGGAGGCGTTGCGCTCGAAGCGCGGCCAGTGCGCGGCGCCCGGTATCAGGGACTTCAGGCGCGAGAGCATCTGGCAGCCGTTGCACACGCCCAGCGCGAAGCGGTCGTCGCGCGCGAGGAACGCCTCGAAGCCGTCGCGCAGCCGCGCATCGTGCAGGATGGAGGTGGCCCAGCCGCCGCCGGCGCCCAGCACGTCGCCGAAGCTGAAACCGCCGCAGGCGACCAGGCCCGCGAAGTCGTCGAGGCTCGCGCGGCCCGCCGCCAGATCGCTCATGTGCACGTCCACCGCGTCGAACCCCGCACGGTGGAACCCGGCCGCCATCTCGAGCTGCCCGTTCACGCCCTGCTCGCGCAGGATGGCCACGCGCGGGCGCACGAGGTTCAGCGACGCCGCGCCGTCCAGGATCGAATCGTTCGGGTCGAAGCCGAGCTCGACGACGATGCCGGGGTCCGCAAGATCCAGCATGCGCGCGCGCTCCGCGTCCGCGCAGTCCGGGTGATCGCGCAGGCGCTGCATGGCGTGCGTCGTCGACCACCATGCGTCCAGCAGCGCGTCCAGCGGCGCGCTGAACAGGATCTCGCCCGCGCGGCGCACCGTGATGACCTGCGCGGCCGCAGGCGCGCCGATCAGGTGCACGTGATCGCCGAGGCCCGCGAGCTCGAACGCGGCCATCACGTGCGCGTAGTCCGAGCGCCGCACCTGCAGCACGCCGCCGGGCTCCTCGCAGAAGAGCGTGGCGAGCGCGTCGGGCGGCAGGCTGTCGAGCGAGACGTCGAGCCCGACGTTGCCCGCGAACGCCATCTCGGCCAGCGTCACGAAGAGCCCCCCGTCCGAGCGGTCGTGCCAGGCGAGCGCGCGCCCCGCGCGGATCTCGCCCTGCAGCGCGTCGAAGAGTCCCTTCAGCAGCGCGGGGTCGTCGAGGTCGGCGGGCGCGTCGCCGAGCTCGCCGTACACCTGCGCCAGCGCCGAGCCGCCCAGCCGGTTCTTCCCGCCACCGAGATCGACCAGCAACAGCTCGGTGTCGCCGCAATCGGTGCGCAGCTCCGGCGTCACGGCGAGGCGCGCGTCCGTGACGGGCGCGAACGCGGTCACGACGACCGACACGGGCGACACCACCTCGTGCGCGCCTGCCTCGTCCTCCCAGCGCGTCGCCATCGACAGCGAATCCTTGCCGACGGGCACCGCGATGCCGAGGGCCGGGCACAGCTCCCGCCCGAGCGCGTGCACCGCGTCGTACAGCGCGGCGTCCTGGCCGGGCCGGCCCGCCGCGGCCATCCAGTTGGCCGACAGCTTCACGTTCGACAGCGCGCCGATCGGCGCACAGGCGATGTTCGTGAGGGCCTCGGCGACGGCGAGGCGCGCGGAAGCCGCCGGGTCCAGCAGCGCGACGGGCGGACGCTCGCCGGTGGCCATGGCCTCGCCGACGTAGCCCTCGAAGCCCGCGAGCGTCACGGCGCAGTCCGCCACGGGGAGTTGCCGCGCACCGACCATCTGATCGCGCGCGACGAGGCCGCCCACGCTGCGATCGCCGATGGTCACGAGGAACTGCTTGGCGCCCACCGTCGGCAGGCGCAGCACGCGCTCGACGGCCTCGTCGAGCTCCAGCGCGCCGGTCTCGAAGGGGGTCGTCGCGGGCACTTCGCGGCGCGCGTCGATGGCGAGCTTCGGCGGCTTGCCCAGCAGCACGTCCAGCGGCATGTCCACGGCGGGCTCGCCGAGCAGCGCGTCGGCGACGGTGAGCGTCGCCGCTTCGGTCGCGTGCCCGAGCGTCGCGTACGGGCAGCGCTCGCGCGCGCAGATCGCCTCGAAGGCCGGCAGCCGCTCGGCGGCGATGGCCAGCACGTAGCGCTCCTGCGACTCGTTGCACCAGATCTCCAGCGGCGACATGCCGGGCTCGTCGTTCGGCACCGCGCGCAGCTCCAAGGCCGCGCCCCGGCCCGCGTCGTTCACGAGCTCCGGCATCGCGTTCGACAGGCCACCCGCGCCGACGTCGTGCACCGAGAGGATCGGGGTGTCGTCGCCGAGCGCGATGCAGCGATCGATCACCTCCTGGCAGCGGCGCTCCATCTCGGGATTGCCGCGCTGCACGGAGGCGAAGTCCAGCTCTCCGTCGCTGGCGCCGCTCGCCATGGACGAGGCCGCGCCGCCGCCGAGGCCGATGCGCATGGCGGGACCGCCGAGCACGACGAGCGCGGCGCCGGCCGGCACGGCGCGCTTGTCCACGTTGCCCGGACGCACGTTGCCGTAGCCGCCCGCGATCATGATCGGCTTGTGAAAGCCGCTCGTGCGCTCGCCGGCCCGGTACCAGGTGCGGAAGTACCCCGCGAGGTTCGGTCGTCCGAACTCGTTGTTGAACGCGGCCGCACCGATGGGGCCTTCGAGCATGATGTCCAGCGGCGACGCGATGCGCGCGGGCAGCGGCATGTCGCCTTCCCACGGCATGGGCGCGTCCGGCAAATGCAGGTCCGACACCGTGAACCCGCACAGCCCGGCCTTCGGCTTCGCGCCGTTGCCCGTCGCGCCCTCGTCGCGAATCTCGCCGCCCGCGCCGGTGGCCGCGCCCGCGAAGGGCGAGATGGCGGTCGGGTGGTTGTGCGTCTCGACCTTGATCTGCAGGTGCGCGGGCTCGGCCACCTCGACGTAGGCGTTGTCGGGCATGGCGAGGAAGCGCCGCGCCTCGTGGCCCTCGATGACGGCGGCGTTGTCGTGATAGGCCGACAGCACGCCGCCCGGGGACGTCGCGTGCGTGTGGCGGATCATCGCGAACAGGGACTCGGGCGCACGCGTGCCGTCGACCGTCCAGTCCGCGTTGAACACCTTGTGCCGGCAGTGCTCGGAGTTCGCCTGCGCGAACATCATGAGCTCCGCGTCGGACGGGTCGCGGTCCAGGGTCCGGAACGCGCGGCCGAGGTAGTCGATCTCGTCGGCCGACAGCGCGAGACCCAGCCGCAGGTTGGCGGCGTCGAGCTCGCCGACGGGCACGCGTGACAGCGGTGCCGGCTCCGACGTGGCGAAGAGGCGCGCCGGCAGCCCGATGCTGCCCGGCACCAGGCTCTCGGTCATGCGGTCGTGCAGCAGCTCGCGCACCGCCGGATCGTCGACGAGCGTTTCCGCGGAGACATTGCCCGTGAACGTGTACTCGATGCCGCGCTCGACACGGCGCACGCCCGAGGCGCCGCAGGCGTGCAGGATCTCGGTGGCCTTCGTCGACCACGCCGAGCGCGTGCCGAAGCGCGGCACGGCGTGCAGACCGCCGGGGTCGCAATGCGGCTCGCCGAAGAGCTCCGTCAGCAGCGTCGGGTCGTCCGCGCCGTCCAGGTAATGACACCAGCGCGCCGTGACCGACTCGATGCCCGGACGCAAGGCGTGCAGCCGCTCGAGCAGTCGTGCCAGCCGGAACGGCGACAGCGCCTCGCCGCCGAGGCGGATGTTCGACGTCATGGAAATCTGGCCCGGGCGAGGCTGGCGAAGGTGAGCGCCGAGAGTATAACGACGCCCCTGAACGGCACCGACCGAAACCCGCGATGGCAGCATGGTTGCTAACGCGAACGATTCGCATTAATCTCAAAGCCCGACCCGCTTCGTAGGACTTACCGGCCAGTGACCCCCCCCACCACGCCCGCCAGCGCGCCCGCCCGCCTCGCTCGTCGCACCGGCGGCGCGTTGCGCCGCACGGCGCTCGCCACGCTCGTTGCCACGACCTCGCTCGCCTGGGTCCTGCCGGCCGCCGCCGAGGTGAACGTGTACACCTACCGTCAGCCGTTCCTGCTCGAGCCCATCGTGGATGCGTTCACCGAGCAGACGGGCATCGAGGTGAACACGGTGTTCGCCAAGGAAGGCCTGGTGGAGCGCCTCGCCGCCGAAGGCGACAACAGCCCCGGGGACCTGCTGATCGTGGTCGACGTCGGCAACCTCGTGGCCGCGGTGGACGCGGGCGTCGTGCAGCCGGTGCAGAGCGACGTGCTCGCGGCGAACATCCCGGCCGAGGATCGCGACCCCGACGACATGTGGTTCGGCCTGACCACGCGGGCACGCATCATCGTCACCTCGAAGGAGCGCGTCGAGGATGGCCTGGTCGAGAGCTACGCGGATCTCGCGAAACCCGAACTCGAGGGCCGCGTGTGCACGAGAAGCGGCAAGCACGAGTACATGGTCGCGCTCATCGCCTCGCGCATCGCGCACGACGGCTCCGAGGCCACGCGGCAGTGGCTCGAGGGCGTGAAGGACAACCTCGCCCGGAAGCCGCAGGGCAACGACCGGGCGCAGGTCAAGGCCATCGCCGAGGGCGAGTGCGACGTCGCCGTCATCAACTCCTACTACATGGGCGCCATGGCGAGCGATCCCGAGCAGCAGGCCTGGGCCGATGCCGTGAACATCGTGTTCCCGAACCAGGACGCCGAAGGCACGCACATGAACATCAGCGGCGTCGTGATGACGAAGGCCGCGCCGCATCGCGAGGACGCGCTGAAGCTCATGGAATTCATGACGGGCGACGAGGCGCAGCGCATCTACGCCGAGGTCAACCACGAGTACCCGGTCAAGGCGGGCGTCGAGCGCTCGGAGCTCGTGGCGAGCTGGGGCGACTTCGAGCGCGACCCGCTCCCGCTCGCCGAGATCGCGAAGTACCGCACCGAGGCCACCAAGCTCGTCGATACCGTCGACTACGACGGCTGAACGTGGCGGCGCGCACCGGCAAGGCGGTGGCGAGCGACGGCTCGACGCGCGACGACCGCTCGATCCTCGGGCGTCGTCGCGGCGGCTGGGGCACGCCGCTGCGCTACCACGGCGTGCACTACGACGCGCCGGCCGTGCCGCCGGAGGCGTCGGCGCTCGGCTGCGCGCCCGGCCAGCCCGCCCGGCTGAACGCCGGGGCAGGATCCACCGATACCTCGGCCGCCCGTCACGACGACCTCGGCAGGGGCGCCAGTCGCGGCTGGTCGGTCGTCGCGCTCGCCACGCTCGCGCTCGTCATGCTGCCCGTGGCCACGGTGATCTGGCTCGCGCTCTTTCCGGCCGAGAACGTCTGGCCGCACCTCGTCGAGACGGTGCTCGGTACCTACCTGACGAACACCCTGCTGCTGATGGCGGGCGTGGCCGTCGGCACGTTGCTGATCGGCGTGTCCACGGCATGGCTCGTCACGCACCACGAGTTTCCCGGGCGCACGGTGCTGAACTGGGCACTGCTGTTGCCCTTCGCGGTGCCCAGCTACGTGATCGCGTACGTGTACACGGACCTCCTGGAATACGCCGGCCCGGTGCAGAGCGCGCTGCGCTCGATCTTCGACTGGCAGCTGCGCAGGGACTACTGGTTCCCCGACATCCGCACGCTGCCCGGCGCCATCGCGGTGATGACGCTCGTGCTGTATCCGTACGTGTACCTGCTCGCCCGCGCCGCCTTCCTGGAGCAGTCGGCCTCGGTGCTGGACGCGGCGCGCCTGATGGGCACGGGCCGCGCCGAGCGCTTTCGGCGCGTCGCGCTGCCGATGGCGCGCCCGGCCATCGTCGTCGGCGTGGCCCTCGCGCTGATGGAGGCGCTGAACGACTACGGCACGGTGCACTTCTTCGCCGTGCGCACGCTGACCCTCGGGCTCTACGACACCTGGCTCGGCATGAACAACCTCGGCGGCGGCGCCCAGATCGCGTGCCTCGCGCTCGGCTTCGTGGCGGTGCTCGTGACGCTGGAGCGCATCAACCGCCGCGGCCGGCAGAACTTCCAGCCCACGGGCAGTCGCCTGCGCCCGCTCGAGCGCACGCGCATCGAGGGCGGGCGCGGCATCGCGGCCGGCATCGCGTGCGCGCTGCCCGTGATCCTCGGCTTCGCCATTCCGGCGTGGGTGCTGCTGCGCTACGCCATCGTGTACTTCGAGCGCTCCTGGACGCCGGACTTTCGCGAGATCGCCGTGAACTCGGTGGCGCTGTCGGCCAGCGCCGCGCTCGTCGCGTGCGGCGTGGGCGTGCTGCTGGCCTACAGCCGGCGGCTGCATCCCACGCCGCTCATGCGCGGCAGCGTGGCGCTCGCGAGCCTCGGCTACGCGGTGCCGGGCGCGGTGCTCGCCATCGGCGTGATGATTCCGCTCGCGGGCTTCGACAACGCGCTGGACGCGTTCCTGCGCGAACGCTTCGGCGTCTCGACGGGCCTGCTGCTGTCCGGCACCGTGGTGGCGCTCGTGTTCGCCTACACGGTGCGTTTCCTGGCCGTGGCCTTCGGCGCCATCGACTCGAGCATGGGCAAGATCGGCCCCAGCATGGACGCCGCCGCGCGCTCGCTCGGACAACGCCCGCTCGGCGTGCTCGCGCGCGTGCACCTGCCGCTCATTCGCGGCGGGCTGCTGACCGCCGGGCTCGTCGTGTTCGTGGATTGCATGAAGGAGCTGCCCGCCACGCTCGTGCTGCGCCCGTTCGGATTCGACACGCTCGCCACGCACGTGTACCAGTACGCCTCCGACGAGCTGATCGGCCAGGCCTCGCTCGGTGCGCTGCTCATCGTGCTCACCGGGCTGCTGCCGGTGATCCTGCTCACCCGCTCGATCGAGGGCACGCGCGAACGCAGCGTCGGAACCGCCGCCCCCGCCGACCTGCCCGGCCGCGCCGTCCTGGCCCCGGCCTGAATCCTTCCTTTCCGGTAACACCCATGCCGCACCTTTCCCGCCGCCGCCTCGGCCTCGTCGTCATGGCCGTGCTGGCCGCCGGCACCGTCGCCGCCGACGCGCCCCCCGTCGACGAGGTGATCGACGTCTACGCCGACATCGCGCAGGCCGGCTACACCGACGCGCTGGAGGCGGCGCGGATGCTCGACACCGCCATCGAGGCGTTGCTGGACGATCCGTCGGAAGCGACGCTGAACGGCGCGCGCGAGGCGTGGCTGAAGGCGCGCGTTCCCTATCAGCAGACCGAGGTGTACCGCTTCGGCAACCCCATCGTCGACGAGTGGGAAGGGCGCGTGAACGGCTGGCCGCTCGACGAGGGCCTGATGGACTACGTCGATGCGAGCTACGGCAGCGAGTCCGACGAGAACGAGTTCTACACCGCCAACGTCGTCGCCAACGAGACGCTGTCGGTCAACGGTCTGGAGATCGACGCGAGCGAGATCACGCCGGAGCTGCTGCAGGACGAGCTCCAGGAGGCCGGCGGCATCGAGTCGAACGTTGCCACGGGCTACCACGCCATCGAGTTCCTGCTCTGGGGCCAGGACCTGAACGGCTCCGAGGCCGGCGCGGGCCGGCGCCCCGCCACCGACTACGAGGTGGAGAACTGCACGAACGGGCACTGCGACCGGCGCGGCGAGTACCTGGGCGCGGCGAGCGACCTGCTCGTCGCGGACCTGGAGGAGATGGCCACGAACTGGCAGATCGGCGGCGCGGCGCGCACGGCCCTCGCCGAGATGGGCGAGAGCGGCGCGCTGGCGGCCATGCTGACCGGCATGGGCTCGCTGTCCTACGGCGAGCTCGCCGGCGAGCGCATGCAGCTCGGGCTCATGCTGCACGACCCGGAGGAGGAGCACGATTGCTTCGCCGACAACACGGCCGTGTCCCACTACCTCGACGGGCTCGGCATCCGCAACGTCTGGCGAGGCAGCTACGAGCGCATCGACGGCAGCACCGTCGCCGGTGCGAGCCTGCGGGAGCTCGTCGCGGCGAAGGACGAGGCACTCGCCGACGAGCTGTCGGGCGAGCTCGACGCCAGCGTCGACGCCCTGCACGCCATGGTCGAGAGCCAGCACGCCGGCCGCGCGTACGACCAGCTCATCGCGGAGGGCGATGCCGAAGGCAACGCGCTGGTGCAGGGCGCGATCGATGCGCTCATCGCGCAGACGCGCGACGTCGAGCGCGTCATCGCCGTGCTCGAGCTCGACGGCGTCGAGCTCGAAGGCTCGGACAGCCTCGACGACCCCTCGGCCGTCTTTCATTGAGCACGCCGGTCGCGCTGCGCGGCCCGGCCGAGCGCCGCCTCGACGCCAACGCCTACAGCCACCCGCTGCCGACCCTCGAGTTCGAGGACCTCAATCGCTTCAAGCTCGGCAACGCCCTGTTCAACAAGAGCTGGGTATCGTCGCCGTCCTCCACGCAGGCCTCCGACGGACTCGGCCCGTTCTACAGCGCGCGCGCCTGCGAGGGCTGCCACATGCACGAGCCCGTCGAGCTGGAATGCGCGGACGGCACGACGCACGTGCTGCGGCGTCCGACGGTGCGCGAGCAGGTCGCGCACGCACCGTTCGTGGACATGGGCCTGTCGAACCCGCGGCTGCCGGGCGGTCGCGGCGACTGCACGGCGCTGCAGAGCGTCTGCGACGATCTCGCCGACGGCGTGCAGCCGAGGCTCGGGGACACCGAGGTGCCGGACCCCATGCTCGAGCTGCTGACCTTCTACGCCGAGCGCCTCGCCGTCAGCTCGTCTGGCCCTACACCGACCTGCTGCTGCACGACATGGGCGAAGCTCGCGTGGCGCCTCACGAACGGTCGGGGCGAGTTCGTCGCCGCCGACGAGCTCGGGCTGGAGCCGCGCACGACCTGCGCCTTCGCGTGGGACAACCACCTCACCCGGATCACCTGAACCATGCTGGACACTCCCCCGGACGGTGCGTCCGCCCATGATGCCCACGACGCCGACGCGCTCGAGCGCGTGCTGCGCGAGCGGCGCACGTCCAAGCGGCTGCGCGACCCGGACGAGGCGCGCACCGACCGTGCGCCGTTGACGGACGCACGCCGCGCGGAGCTCGACGCCATGCTCGACGTGGCGGGCGAAGCCCCCTTCCACCGCCGCGTGGCCGACGAGCACCGCACCGGCGAGCTCGCGTCGGCCGTGCCGTGGCGCTTCCACGTGCTGGAGCGCCCCGCGTGTCTCGCGTTGCTCGACGTGCTGGACGCGCGCGCGCGGGCGGACACGGAGTCCGAGTGGGCGCGCGCCTGGAAGTCGAAGATCCCGGAGCTGCTGGCGGGCGCGAGCGCGTGCGTGCTGGCGACGTGGCTGCCCGACCCGGCGCAGGGCGACACGCCGAGCTTCACGGAGCGCAACGTCGAGCACGTGGCCGCGGCCTCCGCCGCCGTGCAGAACCTGTTGCTGGCCGCCACCGCTCGCGGCTGGTCCAGCTACTGGTCCACCGGCGGCATCCTGAAGAGCCCTGCCACGTTCGAGCTGCTCGGCGTGCCGGCACGCGAGGAGCTGCTCGGCGCGATCATGCTCGCCGCGCCCGACGCGCCGCACGCGCGCGAGATTCCGGGCGGGCTTCGAGAGGAGCGCGAGGATCGCTCGGGCTGGTTGCGCCGCATCGACGGTACGACCATCGAGGCCTGACGCCGTGCCCCGTCGCAAGCTCTGGCAGATCGACGCGAGCTGGCACTGCCTCGTCATCGGCACCTGCCTGACGCCCGCCGAAGCTCGCGCGTGCGCCTCGAAGGCGGGCCACGACACCGATGGCATCGAGGACTTCCGCATGCACCACGCGTGCGTCCAGGTGGCGTGCGACCGCTCGCGCCCGCTCTCGCGTTCGCTGCACCGGAAGCTCGAGACCAAGCACGCGCGCACGGTGCGCGCGTTCGAACGTGCCCGCGACGCGGCCTCCCTGGCGGCGCTGTGGGACGAGCGCCGGGAGGCGGGCGAGATCGGTGCGTCGCTCTGGGCGCTCGCCACCCACGCGAACCTGGACGAGACGCTGCGCGAGCGCGTCTACGGCGAAGTGCACATGCTGCAGCACGCCGCGGGGCTCGACAACGCGGGCTCCCTGCGTGAAAGCGCCCGCACGCGGGCGCGCATCGAGGCGCTGGAAGCCGCGCTCGCCGGGGAACGCGTGGAATTCGCGGCGCGCCTCGAGGCCGAACGCGCGCGGCGCGTCGAGCTGGAGCGCGAGCTCGCGGCACGCCGCGCCGTCGAACCGTCACCGTCGACGGCCCGGAACGGCGACGCGGAGGCGCGCGCGCGACTCGCCGAACGCGTCGACGCCCTCGGACGGGCCAACACCTGCCAGACCGGCATCATCGACGGGCTGCGCGCGCGGGAAGCCGAGGCGCGTGCCGAGCTCACCGCGGCCGACGCGGCCCGCGATGCGCTGGCCGCCGACATCGTGCGCCTCGAAGCCCTGGTGGACGACCTGCTGGAGGCGCGCTCCGCACCCTCGTCGCCTTTGGCTGCGCCGAATCTGCCCGCGCGCTCGCTGTGCGGTCGCTGCGTGCTCGTCATCGGTGGTGATCCGAGCCAGTGCAAGCGCTACAAGGCACTCGTGGAGCAGGCCGACGGCACCTTCCTGCACCACGACGGCGGCAAGGAGCAGCGCGGCGCGCGCGTGGCGGAGCTCGTGCGGCGCGCCGACGCGGTGCTGCTGCCGACCGACCGCGTCAGCCACGAGGCCATGCTCCGCGCGAAGCGGCTGTGCCGCGCAGAGGCCAAGCCGATGGTGTTCCTGGAGCGCGGCAACATCGCGAGCTTCGCGGACGGGCTCGCCTCGCTGACCGTCGTGGACGAGGCCTGAAGACGTTCCCGTCGGCTACGCGAAGAGCGCGCGCACCATGACCGGTCGCTCGTGGACGATGCCGGGCGGCAGCTCCGCCGGCACCCAGCCCAGCCTGGCGTACAGCCCTACGTTGTGCACCTCGGTCTGGAGATACAGCCGCCGGATGCCACGATCGATCGCCTCCGCGGCACAGCGTTCGACCAGCATTCGGGCCACGCCCCGACGGCGGAAGGCCGCGTCGACGTAGACGCCGCCGAGCCAGTATTCGAAGGCATCGAGCGCCGGCACCTCGCGACGCTTGAGCTGCGCGGCGCCGGCGAGGTAGCCACCCATCTCCGCCGTCCAGGTGGACGGCAGACCGTCACCGGTCGTGTCGCGGCAGAGCTCGTCGACGAGGCCGGCGACGGCCGTCTCGGGCTCCGGATCCGGACCGCCCCATTCGTGCACGTACCAACGCGCGATGCGCCGGGCGACGACTTCCCGCCGTGCCAGCCCGGACAGGTGAGCAATCGTCGCGTGGGTGGGAGGCATCTGCGATGAACGACGCCCGAACGGGTGCGCCGGGAACGGCCCGGTGGTGAGGTCTCAGCGTAGCTCGGGATGCACCCGGACCGATCGCCCCCGAGGCGGAGACTCACTGCCGACGTCGAGTGGTGCGCCGTTCCGTCGGACGACGACGGTCCGGTATCTCCGGGCCGCCGGACGCCGATAGGGCGTTCAGGCGCTTGCCGAGGTCTCGGTAGAACGCGTTCGACGGCGAGAAAGGATACGCGGGCGCGGACGCCAGGGCGGCGGCGGTACCTCCCCAACGGCCGAGCATCAGCGCGCCGAGCGGTTCGTCGGGTGTCGGGGCCACCGTCTCGGGCGCTTCGAGGTAGGCGGCGATCGCCCGCAGGGAGGTGTGCCGGAACACCGTCAGTGTGCGGGGGCGGTACGTGCGCACCAGCAGATCGAGCTGTCGCAACGCGAACGGCGCGCACGCCGCGCAGTGCGGCGAGGCGGAAAGCTCGAGCGTGCAGGTCTCGTCCGCGGGGGCGTTGTCCGAGCCGGACTCGCAAGCGTCCGCAAGCCCTGCCAGCACGCGATCGCTGGCCGCTTCGATCGCGCTCGAGTCGACGGAAGTCGCGCGGACGAACCAATGATCGGCTTCGGGATCGCCGCGCATGCGGAGACCATCACCGCCGGCATCGTCCGCGCGAACATCCTCTGCGCGCGACCCGTCGGAACGCGCCTCGTCTGGCGTGTTGTCGGTCGCGGGAGTCGTGGGACGGCGGGCCATGCCAGAAGAGTCGGCATCGGGCTCGTGCCCTTGAGGCCAAGCTGCTGCTGATCGACTAGATACCGCACGGGCCTGTGGAACGAGACGCTGGAGCGCGTCGAGGGCGGGCTCTTCGGGTACACGAAGAAAGAGACCGATCTTTGGGTCGCATCACGGTCGCACACGCCTTGGGTGCGGGAGCGGACGCCGAGCTAGCGGTTCCGCCGCCGTACTCTCCAAACCCGATCCGCAACCGGCCGGTCCGGCGCAACGCCCTCACCCGTAGTTCCCCTTCACCCGCTCCTTCGTCGGGTCGAAGTGCGGGAACGCCACCACCGTCGCCGCGAGCCGCTTCTGCAGCCCGTCGAGCTGCCCCACCTCGATGGGCGTGCCGACGTCCGCGTGCGTGACGTCGATCCGTGCCAGCGCGATCGTCCTGCCGAGCACGGGCGAGCGGCAGGCCGACGTCACCGCGCCCACCTGCACGCGCCCCGCGCGCACGCAGTCGCCGTTCGACGGCACGACGTTGCCCTCGAGCTCCAGCCCCACCAGCCGTCGCTGCGGGTGCGCCTTCCGCTCCTCGAGCACCGCTCGCCCGACGAAGTCGTCGGCCTTGCCCTTCAGCGGCACCGTGAAGCCGATACCGGCCTCGAAGGGGTCGGTGCGATCGGAGAACTCGTAGCCCGCGAACACCAGACCAGCCTCGATGCGCAGCCAGTCGAGGGCCGCGAGCCCGAGCGGGGCCAGGCCGTGGGGCACGCCCGCCGCCCAGATCGCGTCGAACACCGCCACCGCGTCCTTCGGGTGACAGAACACCTCGTAGCCGAGCTCCCCCGAGTAACCCGTGCGGCTCACCACCACGGACGGGCCGTGGAAGTCGCCGATGCGCGCCACCGCGAAGCGGAACCAGCCGAGCTCCTCGACGGACGGCTGCGTCGGCGAGGTCCAGACGCAGGCCTGCAGCACGTCGCGCGAGCGCGGCCCCTGCACCGCCACGTTGCACAGCTGCGACGTCGAATCGCGCACCCACGCGTTCAGGCCACGCGCGGCGGCGAGCTCGCGCAGTTGCTCGCCGCTGGCATCCGAGCCGCCGATCCAGCGGAAGTTGTCGGCGCCAAGCCGGAACACGGTGCCGTCGTCGATCATGCCGCCATGCTCGGCGCACATCGCGGTGTAGACGACCTGCCCGACGGCGAGCCTCTTCACGTCGCGCGTGACGGCGAGTTGCAGCAGGGCCTCGGCATCGGGGCCGGTGACCTCGTACTTGCGCAGCGGCGAGAGATCCATGATCGCGGCGCGCTCGCGGCACGCCCAGTACTCGTCCACGCTGCCCGCGCCCGTCATCGCATTCGGCAGCCAGTAGCCGTTGTACTCGACGAAGTCGCGCGTGTGCCGCGCGAAGCACTCGTGGAAGCCCGTCTCTTTCGTTTCCCGCACGTCCGCCTCCGGGGTCCGGCGCCAGCCGACCGATCGCTTGAAGAGCTCCTTCGAGCCGTAGGTGCGCACCTGGATGTCGGTCGGGTTCCAGCCGTTCGCGGCATCCACGTCGCAGGGGCAGCCCGTCGACACGCACACCAGATCGGTCAGCGCGCGCAGCAGCACGTAGTCGCCGGGGCGCGACCACGGGTCGTCGAGCAGGATCGCGTTCGAGTCGTCCAGCAGGGTGTTGAAGAAGAAGTTGATCGCGGGCCAGCCGCCGCGCGGGCGAATGCCGAAGGGCGCGAGCTCGGCGTTGATGTTGTCGGTGCAGTTCACGTGGCCCGGGTAGCCGAGATCCTCGTAGTAGCGCGCCGTGCAGGCAAGCCCGAACGTGTCGTGCCGCCCGCAGGTGTCCTGCACGATCTCGAGCAGGGGTTCCTGATCGTTCGACCAGTACTTCGAGTGGATGCCGGGCGAAGGATACAGCGAGCCGCCGAGCGAGCGCGTCGTGGTCGGGTCGATGTCGCGCTCGAGACCGGCGTCCAGCGCTCGGCGCGAGAACGCCTGGAAGTCGGAGCACTCGCGCCCCTGCACGTCCAGCACCTGGATGTACTCGCCCGCCGTGACCGTGTACGCGAACGCCTGGCCGGGCAGCACGTTGCGATCGATCAGCGGATCGGCGAGCGGGTCGGGCGCGTGCAGAGGCTCCGCGGGGTCGAAGCGCGCGCGGCGCACGTAGAGCACGACGTCGGTGGGCGCGTCCTGCGCGTCGGGCGCCATCGGCCCGCCCGGCGCCGCGACGATCAGCAGCCCGTCGCACGAGGCGGTGAAGGAGCGCATCGAGCCTGCCGCCGCGCCGGGCTCGAACACGCGTACCGCATCGGCCTTCGCCAGGTCGAAGCCCGCGGCCTCCAGCGCTCGCGCGACGCGTGCGCCCGAGGCATAGCGCAGCGCGCCCGCCACGCCGTGGGCCGCCCCCGTACCGACCGCCCCGAGCCTTGCCGCGTCCGAGCGCCCGTCCGGCGCGAACAGCACGAGCTCCACGGCCTGCAGGCCTTCGGGATCCAGCACCGTGAGCTCGTCGCCGGCGTGGATGCGCACCGCGCGCGAGCCGCCGCCCGGCACGGGCAGGCGCTCCACGCCGGGTTCGAGCACCGGCATGCCCGGCACGCGCACGCCGGCCCGCTCGAAGGGGCGTTGCAGCGGCATCAGTCGAGTCCCAGGTCGGCGCGGCGCCGCGCGCCCCACACCGTGATCAGATGGTCCACGGTCAGCCCCATGAAGGCCACGCAGAAGCCGAGCGTGAAGCCCTTGCCCACGTCGGTGGACGACAGCGCGCGCTGCATCTCCTGACCGAGGTCCTGGGTACCGATGAAGGCCGCGATGATGACCATGAAGAGCGAGAACATCACGGTCTGGTTAAGACCGACCAGCAGGGTCGGCACCGCCATCGGCAGCCCGACGGTGAAGAGCTTCTGGCGCTCGGTCGCGCCCGACATGTCGGCCGCCTCCAGCAGCGCCGGCGGCACGCCGCGCAGCCCCTCGATCGTGTAGCGCGTGAGCGGCACCGTAGCGAACACGACCACCGCCGCGATGGCCGCGACATCGTTGACGCCGAACAGCATGATGACGGGGATCAGGTAGATGAAGCTCGGGAAGGTCTGCGCGGTGTCGCACGCGAGCAGCGTGCGCCGCGCGCGCCACTCGCGCCGCGAGGCCCAGATGCCGAGCGGCAGGCCGACGAGTGCGGCCACCGTGACCGCCACGCTGACCATGTAGGCCGTGATCATCGCGCGGTCCCACCACCCGGACAACGCGATGAAACCGATGTAGCCCGTGCACACGAGCGCGGAGCGGGCCCCGCCGATGCGCCACGCTACGCCCGCCACGACCGCGAGCACCGCGGAGGTCGGCAGCCAGAGGTAGGCATCGCGCACGGGCACGAGCACCTGCACGATCAGGAACCCGCGCAGCGCGCGCGTGATTGGGTCCGCGGCCTCGAGCGCGCCGCCGATCACCGCGTCGAGCGGCTTCGAGACCGACAGCGCGAGCGTGCGAGGGACCGCGTGCGCCGGCGGCCACACGGCCGCGAGCGCGAAGGCGCACGCCGTCAGCGCGAGCCAGATGAGCAGCGTGCGGTGGCGCTCCCGCCACGCGGTGCCGCGCTCGTGGTGCACCGGCTGACGCGCCGCCCACGCCTTCGAGAAGCGATCGAGCAGGATCGCCACGAGCACGATGGTGATGCCGATCTCGATCGAGCGCCCGATCTTGAGCGATTGCAGCAGCTGCAGCAGCTTCTGGCCGAGCCCGGGCATGCCGATGAAGCTCGCGAGCACGACCATCGCGAGCGCCTGCATGATCACCTGGTTCACGCCCACGAGGATCTCGGTGCGAGCGGTCGGCAGGCGCGCGTGGCGCAGCAGCTGCCAGCGCGTCGAGCCGCACATCTCGCCGCTCTCCACGACCTCGGGCGGCACCTTCCTGAGCCCCAGCAGCGTCATGCGGATCATCGGCGGAACCGCGAACACGACCGTCACGACCGCGCCCGCCTTGGGGCCCACGCCGATGAACACGACCACCGGAATCATGTACGCGAAGTGCGGCAACGACTGCGCGAGGTTCAGCAGCGGATCCAGCACGCGCTCCGCCGCGCGGCTCTTCCATGCGAGGGTGCCGAGCACCAGGCCGAGCGCGACCGCGACGGGCACCGCGACCACGACCACCGACAGCGTCTCCATCGCCCACTTCCACTGCCCCATCAGCGCGATCCAGGTGAAGGTCGCGCCGCCGAGCAACGCGAGGCGCCAGCCGCCGAGCGCGTGGCCGAGCATCGCCATGCCGACCGCCACGACGGTCCACGGCACGGGCCCGAGGTTCGGCCAGCGGCGCGCGCCGTAGAGCAGGTTTCCGGTCGTGTCGAGCACCGCCTCGAGCCCGCCGGCGAACCAGCGCGTGACGGCCATCAGACCGAGCTCGTCCTTGACGAAGTCGAAGGCCACGTTCAGCCAGTTCGCGAACGGCAGCACCAGCGCGTCGGGCAGGCGCACCAGGGCGTCGGGCAGCCACGGTTTCGCGAGCACGAGCGCCGCGGCCACGCCGAGCAGTAGCCAGGCGGTGCCGACGTGCGGTCCGGTGCGCGATGCCGGCGCGCCGGCGGCCCGGGGCAGTCGCTCGGCCGCGACGCTCACGCGCGCGCGCCGACCAGCACGTCGAGCGCCCGCGCGCGCGACAGCTCCCCGACCAGGGCGCCGTCCTCGCCGATCACCGCGTAGCGTTCGGCCGCGTCCTCGACCAGCCGCCGCGCGAGCGAGTGGATGGTCGCGCCGGCCTCGACCGGTGCGCCCGGCGGCGCCTCACCGCGCACCGCGTCCACGAGCGTGCCGGCGCGCACCACGCGCGCACGATCGATCTCCTCGGTGAAGCGACGAACGTAGTCGGTGGCGGGCGCCATCACGATGCGCTCGGGCGTGTCTACCTGCTCCACCGCGCCGTCCTTCATGATCGCGATTCGATCGGCGAGACGCAGCGCCTCGTCGAAGTCGTGCGTGATGAACACGATCGTCTTGTGCAACTTGGCCTGCAGGCGCAGGAACTCGTCCTGCATGTCGCGCCGGATGAGCGGGTCCAACGCCGAGAACGGCTCGTCGAGGAACCACAGGTCCGGCTCGATGGCGAGGCTCCGCGCGATGCCGACCCGCTGCTGCTGGCCGCCCGAGAGCTCGCGCGGGAAGTGGTCCTCGCGCCCCTCCAGCCCGACCAGCCGGATGACCTCGAGCGCGCGCTCGCGGCGCGCGTGCCGCTCCTGACCGCGCATCTCGAGCGGGTAGGCGACGTTGTCGAGCACGGTGCGGTGCGGCAGCAGCGCGAAGTTCTGGAACACCATGCCCATCTTGCTGCGCCGCACGTCGATGAGCCCGCGCGCGTCCAGCGCGCGCAGGTCGACGCCGTCGACATCGATGCCGCCGGCGGTGGCCTCTATCAGGCGGGACAGGCAACGCACCAGCGTCGACTTGCCGGAGCCGGAGAGCCCCATGACGACGAGCATCTCGCCGCGCGCGATGCCGAGCGAGACATCGCGCACCGCCGGCACGAAGCCCGCGGCCCGCACCGCCTCCAGCTGCGGCGGCCCGCCGTCCTCGAGCTTGCCCGCGAGCCAGCTCCGCGCCGCCTCCCCGTACAGCTTCCACAGACCGTTGCACGTGATGACGGGAGCCGGTGCGTTCATGTGAAACCTCGCCTTGCGGGGGCTTCCCTGCCCCGAGGGTGGGAAGCCTTCAGCTGTTGCTCGCGATCCACGGCTGCCAGACGTCCTCGTTCTCCTCGAGCCAGTAGGCGGCCGCCTCCTCGGGCTCCATCTCCTCGACGTCGACGAGCCGCGCCATCTCGGCGATCTGCGGGTTCGTGAACGAGATCTTCGTGAGCGTCTCGTAGGCGTCCGGCCATTTCTCCTGCATGCCGTCCCACGCGGCCTTCTTCATGTAGCCGTTCGGCGGGTTCGCGCAGTCGTAGGGCAGGTCCGGGTTCGGCCCGAGCGAGGGGTCATCGGCGCAGCCCGGCTGGTGCTCGGGAAACTCGATGAACGCGCCGGGGTAGACCGCCTCGATGTAGTTCGGCGTCCAGTTGAACAGCACGATGGGCTCGCCGCGCTTCTCGGCGGCCGCAAGCTCGGCCCACAGCGCGCTCGCGCTGCCGGCGTTCACGACCTTGAAGTCCATGCCGAGCGCGTCGACCCGTTCCTGGTCGTGCTTGAGCCAGTCCACCGGACCGCCCAGGAAGCGCCCGGCGTCGCCGGTCTCCGGGGTGGCGAACATCTGGGCGCACGCGTTCAGCGCCTCCCAGTCGGGCAGTCCGGGGCAGAGCTCCGCGACGTACTCCGGGTACCACCAGTCCTCGCGCGTCACCGCATCGTGATCGCCGGCGTCGTGCAGGCCGCCCTTCGCGAGCGCCTCCTCGAAGGCCGCGCCGAACGCGCCCTCCCAGACCTCCATCTCGAGCGCGACGTCGCCGAGGCGCACCGATTCGTACACGGCCTGGCTGTCGGTGGACACGTACTCCACGTTCGCCCCCATCGACTCGAACATCTGGCCGACCACGTGACTCATCACGATCTGGCTGTTCCAGTTGTGGATCGGGATGACGATCGGGTCTTCGCTGTCAGCTTGTGCGAGCGGCGCGACGAGCAGCAGTGCGCAGGCGGCGCTCGTGAACGTCTTCGGGATCATCGGCACATCCTCATCAGGGGAACACGGGAGCGACGGGGCGTCGGCACTCGAGAACGACGAAGAACGGTTGCGACGCCGTCGCGCCCGACTCTACAACAAACTTCCTAGAAGGAAACCTTCATTCCCCTGTTGAAACCAACGCGGGTCCGGTGCTACGTTCCGTCCCATCGACCAGCGGCAGATGCGAAACGCCATGTGCGGGATCGTCGGGCTCTACCTGAAGAACGACGCGTTGCGGCCCGAGCTCGGCCGACTCTTCCGCCCGATGCTCGTGGAGATGACGAGCCGCGGGCCGGATTCGGCAGGTGTCGCGATCTACCGCGACCCCGTCGGCGAGGCGGAGACGAAGTACTCGCTCGCGCACGACGACCCCTCGCACGACTGGCAGGCTCTATCGAATTCGCTCGCCATCGCGCTCGATGCGTCGAGCCGGGTCCGCACCATCGACACGCACGCGGTGCTCGTCACCGACGCCGACGAGTCCGCGGTGCGCGGCTGGCTGGCGGACGCGCACCCCGACGTGCGGCTCGTCGGCAGCGGCAAGCTCCTCGAGATCTTCAAGGAGGTCGGCCTGCCCGAGGACGTCTACGCGCGCTTCGGCCTGGACGACGCGGCCGGCCACCACATGATCGGCCACACGCGCATGGCCACCGAGAGCGCGGTCGTGACCGCGGGCTCGCACCCGTTCGCCACCGGCGCCGACCTGTGCCTCGTGCACAACGGCTCGCTGTCGAACCACAACCGGCTGCGCGAGGAGCTCAGGCGGCAGGGCCTCGCCTTCCAGACCGACAACGACAGCGAGGTCGCCGCTGCCTACATGACGTGGAAGCTGCGCTCGGGGCTGTCGCTCGAGCAGGCGCTCACCGGCGCGCTCGACGACCTCGACGGCTTCTACACCTTCTGCGTCGGCACCGCCGACGGCTTCGCGGTGCTGCGCGATCCCATCGCGTGCAAGCACGCGGTGCTCGCCGAGACCGAGGACTGGGTGGCGATGGCGACCGAATACCGCGCCATCGCGACGCTGCCGGGCGCCGACGCCGCGGTCATCTGGGAGCCGAAGCCCGCCACGGTCTACACCTGGGGCCGCGACGGCGAGCGCGATGTCTCGACGGTCGGCGGCCGGCACATGCAACCCGAAGCGACGCGTGTCGCGGCGGCCGGAGTGCCCGGAGTGGCGCGTTGAACGTCCTCGACTTCGACGAGCTCGGCCTGCGGGCCATCAACGCGCGGCTGCACGAGATCCCGCCGGGCGCGAACGAGCGCGACTTCCGCATCGAGAACCCGCGCGGCCAGCACGCCATCGCGTGCGGCCTGAAGGACGCGATCGCCGTCGACATCGCAGGCCACGTCGGTTTCTACTGCGCCGGCATGAACCAGCGAGCCGACGTCACGGTGCACGGCCACGCCGGCGTCGGTGTCGGCGAGAACATGATGTCCGGCACCGTCCGGGTGACGGGCAACGCCAGCCAGTCGGCCGGGGCGACCGCACACGGCGGGCTGCTCGTCATCGAGGGCGACGCCTCGTCGCGCTGCGGCATCAGCATGAAGGGCGTCGACATCGTCGTCGGCGGCTCGGTCGGCCACATGTCCGCGTTCATGGCGCAGACCGGCACGCTCGTGGTGTGCGGCGATGCCGGCGAGGCGCTCGGGGACTCGATCTACGAGGCGCGCCTGTACGTGCGCGGCGAGGTGGAGAGCCTGGGCGCGGACTGCATCGAGAAGCCGATGCGGCCCGAGCACGTGGAGCAGGTCGCCACCCTGCTCGAGCGCGCCGGCATCGACGCGGACCCCGAGGACTTCCGCCGCTACGGCTCGGCGCGGAAGCTCTACCACTTCGACATCGACAACGCGGGCGACTACTGATGAGTCATCAGCCCCCGCGCTACTCCGCGACCTTCGACGAGCACACGCTCGCCGAAATCCGCCGCGCCGCCGAGACCGGCATCTACGAGATCCGCGGCGCGGGCGCCAAGCGCGCGCTGCCGCACTTCGACGACCTGCTGTTCCTCGGCGCCTCCATCTCGCGCTACCCGCTCGAGGGCTACCGCGAGCGCTGCGGCACCGACGTCATGCTCGGCACGCGGCACGCCGAGCACCCGGTGAAGCTCGACATCCCGATCACCATCGCGGGCATGAGCTTCGGCTCGCTCTCGGGCCAGGCGAAGGAGGCGCTGGGGCGCGGCGCGAACCTCGCGGGCACCTCCACCACCACGGGCGACGGCGGCATGACGCCCGAGGAGCGCGAGCACTCCAGACAGCTCGTCTACCAGTACCTGCCGTCGCGCTACGGCATGAACCCGGACGATCTCAGGAAGGCCGACGCCATCGAGATCGTCGTCGGCCAGGGCGCCAAGCCCGGCGGCGGCGGCATGCTGCTCGGCCAGAAGATCAACGCGCGTGTTGCGCGCATGCGCTCCCTGCCCGAAGGCATCGACCAGAGGAGCGCCTGTCGCCATCCGGACTGGACCGGCCCGGACGACCTGGAGATCAAGATCCTGGAGCTGCGCGAGATCACCTCGTGGAAGGTCCCGATCTACGTCAAGGTCGGCGGCTCGCGCCCCTACTACGACACCGCGCTCGCGGTGAAGTCCGGCGCGGACGTCGTCGTGCTGGACGGCATGCAGGGCGGCACGGCCGCCACGCAGAACGTGTTCATCGAGCACGTCGGCCAGCCCACCCTCGCCTGCATCCGGCCCGCCGTGCGCGCGCTGCAGGAGCTCGACATGCACAGGAAGGTGCAGCTCGTCGTCTCGGGCGGCATCAGGAACGGCGCCGACGTCGCGAAGGCGCTCGCGCTCGGCGCGGACGCGGTGTCCATCGGCACCGCCGCGCTGGTGGCCATGGGCGACAACGACCCGCGCTGGGAAAGCGATTACAACGAGCTCGGCACCACGGCGGGCGCCTACGATGCCTGGCACCGCGGCGACGACCCGGCGGGCATCACCACGCAGCGCCCCGAGCTCGCGAGCCGCCTCGACCCCGTGGTCGCGGGCCGTCGCCTGGCCAACTACCTGAAGGTCATGACGCTCGAGGCGCAGACGATCGCGCGCGCCTGCGGCAAGAACCACGTGCACCACCTGGAGCCCGAGGACCTCGTGGCGCTGAACGTGGAGGCGGCGGCGATGGCGCAGGTGCCGCTCGCCGGCACGAGCTGGATTCCCGGACAGGATCGCTAGACCGACCGATGCACCGCGGCGCGCCCGCGCCGCCAGAACACGGAGACAGGCTCGATGACCGACGACCTCGCCGCGTACGCCCGCGACAACGAGATCCGCTTCTTCCTGTTCAACTTCACCGACCTCTTCGGCACGCAGCGCGCGAAGCTCGTGCCGGCCTCGGCCGCCGGCGGCATGCAGAAGTCGGGGGCGGGTTTCGCGGGCTTCGCGGCGTGGCTCGACTTCACGCCCGCGCACCCGGACATGTTCGTGATTCCGGACCCGTCGTCGGTCATCCGCCTGCCCTGGCGGCCGGACGTCGCGTGGGTGGCCGGTGACCCGTGGATGGACGGCGAGCCCGTCGCGCAGGCGCCCAGGAACGTGCTCAAGCGCCTGATGGCGGAAGCGAAGTCGAAGGGCCGGCTGATGAAGGCCGGGGTGGAGCCCGAGTTCCACCTCATCAGCCCGGACGGCACGGCGATCTCGGACGCGCGCGACGTGCAGGAGAAGCCCTGCTACGACCAGTCCGCCGTCATGCGTCGCATCGACGTCATCGGCGAGATCTGCGAGACGATGGAGGGCCTCGGCTGGGGTCCGTACCAGAACGATCACGAGGACGCGAATGGCCAGTTCGAGATCAACTGGCACTTCGCGGACGCGCTCACGACGGCCGACCAGCTGTGCTTCTTCAAGTTCATGGTCAAGTCGATCGCGGAGAAGCACGATCTGCGCGCCACCTTCATGCCCAAGCCCTTCCCGAACCTCACGGGCAACGGCTGCCACGTGCACGTGTCGGTCTGGGACGAGGCCGGCGAGACGAACCGCTTCTCGCAGCCCGACGGCGAGCTGGGGCTGTCGCGCGAGGCCTATCACTTCATCGGTGGCCTGCTCGAGCACGGCGAGGCGCTGTCCGCCATCACGAACCCCACGGTCAACAGCTACAAGCGCATCAGCGCACCGCCCACGCTGTCGGGCGCGACCTGGGCGCCGGCCTCGATCACGTTCGGCGGCAACAACCGCACGCACATGATCCGCATCCCCGACGAGGGCCGCATCGAGTTGCGTCTCGCCGACGGCTCGGCGAACCCGTACCTGCTCATGGCCGTGGTCCTCGCTGCAGGCATGCACGGCGTGGACGAGTCGATCGATCCCGGCAGGCGCCTGGACATCGACATGTACACCGAAGGCCACACCGTGCCCGATGCGAAGCTGCTGCCGCGGAACCTGCTCGACGCGCTCCGGAGCTTCGGTGACGACGAGTACCTCGGCGCGGCCCTCGGGCCGGACTTCACGTCCGCCTACCTGAAGCTCAAGCACGACGACTGGAACAAGTACGCGAGCCACCTGACCGACTGGGAACGGCTGCACACCCTCGACTGCTGACCCGCCCCTCCACGGAGACCGCACGATGGAAGAAGAAGTCGCCCGCCTGACCGAACAGCTCGCGGCCCTGACCCAGGCCGCCGGCACGACGAACACCATGTTCGCCGAGACCTACTACTACCTGACCATCCCGCTGATGGTGCTGATCCACGTCGGCTTCCTGTCCTACGAGATGGGCGCCTCGCGCCAGAAGAACGTGCTGGCGTCCGGCATCAAGAACATCCTGGCATTCGCGTTCCTGGTACCGACGTTCTACTACGTCGGCTGGTTCGTGTACTGGGCGTTCCCGACGGGCTTCTCCATGTCGGCGGGCGTCAACGGCATCAGCGGCCTGGAGTACGCGATCGGCGCGGCGAACCCCGTGGGCGAGGTCATGGGGCCGAACCTCGCGGACAACGCCACCGGCGTCTTCTGGGGCGCATTCACGCTCTTCGCGGCCACCACCGCCTCGATCATGTCCGGCGCGGTCATCGAGCGCATCCGGCTGTTCGCGTTCATCGTGCTGGCCATCGTGCTCGGCGCGCTCGCATGGGTTTTCGCCGCCGCCTGGGGCTGGCACGCGGACGGCTTTCTGGTGCAGAGCTTCGGCTACCACGACTTCGGCGCGGCCGGGGTGGTGCACATGGTCGCGGGCTTCTTCGCGCTCGGCGTGCTCGTGAACCTCGGGCCGCGGCTCGGCAAGTTCGGCCCGGACGGTCGGCCCAACCACCTGCCGGGCCACAGCATGCCGATGACGCTCGTCGGGCTCATGACGATCATCGCGGGCTTCTGGGGCTTCCTGGCGGCCTGCGTCATCGTGCCCGGCGAGGCGTGGTCCTGGTCGACCACCGAGTTCACCACCATCTACGGCACGCCGCTCACCCTGTCGGCGCTGGCCTTCAACATCCTGATGGGCTTCGCCGGCGGCATCATCGGCGCCTGGATGGTCACGCGCGACCCGTTCTGGATGATGTCCGGCGCGCTCGCGGGCATCATCTCCTGCGCGGCGGGGCTCGACCTGTACTGGCCGCCGATGGCCTTCGCGATCGGCTTCGTCGGTGCGTGCATCATGCCGGTGTCGGCGAAGTTCCTGGAATCCCTGAAGATCGACGACGCGGTGGGCGCGGTGACCGTGCACGGCGTCGTCGGCCTGTGGGGCGTTCTGGCCGCCGGCATCTTCGCCGCGGGCTACCCCGCGGTGCAGGGCGATGCCGGCGTGCCGACCATCAGTCTCATGGGTCAGGCGATGGGTGCCCTCGTGATGGCGGGCTGCGGCTTCGTACCGGGCTACGCGCTGTCGCTCGTGCTGCGCGCGCTGGGCATCCTGCGGGTGCCCGAGAGCGCCGAGCTCGCCGGGCTCGACATCACCAAGGTGCCCGCCGTCGCCTACCCGGAAGGCTTCGCGGGCGGCGTCCCCGCCGACGCCCGTCCCGGGCTCGCGACCGCCACCCCCGCCTGACCGTCCACGCCACCGAAGAGGAACTGCACCATGGGATCACCGATAGCGGACGCGAGCTGGAACGCCGTCGAGGGCGTGTACTACACCGGCGCGGGCGGCGGCGAGGGCTTCTGGCTCGTCGTCTCCATCGGGTTGTGCGTGCTGTCACTGGTGCTCGGCGTCGCGCACGAGCGCCACGCGTACCGGCGCCTCGAGCGCTGAGGGGGGGACGACGACATGACGGCATCCTGGCGATTCTCGACCCTCGGTTCGCGCCACCGCGCGATGGGCTCGCAGCTCGAGGACTGGAGCGGCATGGGCACGGCCTGGTCCTACGACAAGGACCAGACCGAGGAGTACCTGGCCATCCGCACCAAGGCGGGCTTCATGGACGTGTCGGGCCTGAAGAAGGTGCACGTGACGGGGCCGCACGCCTCGCACGTCATCGATCGGGCCACCACGCGCGATGTCGAGCGCATCAGCCCGGGGCGCGCCTCCTACGCGTGCATGCTCAACGATGCCGGCAAGTTCATCGACGACTGCGTCATCTACCGCACCGGGCCGAACGCGTTCATGGTCGTGCACGGCTCGGGCGAGGGGCACGAGCAGCTCACGCGCGCGGCGATGGGGCGCGACGTCTCGATCCGCTTCGACGACAACCTGCACGACATCTCCCTGCAGGGACCGCTCGCCGTCGACTTCCTGGAGAAGCACGTCGAGGGCATCCGCCACCTGAACTACTTCGCGCACATGCCCACGCGTCTGTTCGGCCACCCCGTGACGATCTCGCGCACGGGCTACACCGGCGAGCGCGGCTACGAGATCTTCTGCCGCGGCCAGGACGCGCCGGACATCTGGGACACGCTCGAGAAGGAGGGCGAACCGATGGGCATCATCCCCACGCGCTTCACCACCCTCGACTGGCTGCGCGCCGAGAGCTATCTGCTGTTCTACCCGTTCGACAACTCCGAGATGTACCCCTTCGAGGACGACGTCACCGGCGACACCCTCTGGGAGCTCGGGCTGGACTTCACGGTCAGCGACGGCAAGACGGGCTTCCGCGGAGCGGAGGAGCACTACCGGCTGAAGGGCCGCGAGCGGTTCAAGATCTACGGGCTGAAGCTCGAGGGGACCGAACCCGCCGAGGAGGGCGCACCGGTACTGCGCGACGGCGAGCCCGTCGGCGTCGCCACCATCGGCATGTACTCCCCGCTGAACGAGCACAACGTCGCCATCGCACGGCTGCCCGTCGACTGCGCCGTTCCCGGCGTGCGGCTCGAAGTGCGGAACGGCTCGGGCACGGTGCCCTGCACCACGGCCCCCATGCCGTTCTACGATGTCGACAAGGAGCGACGCACCGCGAAGGGTTGACCGATGATCGAACCTACCATTCGCAGCCGTCCGGTCTACGGCACGCTTCGCCCCGCCGCCGCGCCCGCGCACCTGCTCGTGGCCGACGCGGACGGCGGGGCCGCCCTGCTCGATCTCGTCGCGGCCGCGCCTCCGGCCTTCGCGGCCGCGGCCGGGATCTGCTACGTGCCGGGGGCGAGCGACCACACCGCCGCACTCGCCTCGCTCGGCGCCGCCCGCTTCCACACGAGCCCCACCGTCCACGCGCTGCTGCCGCGCCTCGCGCGCGAGTTCGAGCGCATGCGCATGGGCACGCAGGTCTACCTCGCGGGCAGCGAGCCGCTCATCGGTCTCGCGACACGGGCCGCCATGGCCGCCGGGATCGACCACGCCGCCCTGCAGTGCGAGCACCGCGGCACGCTCGCGCGCCGCGTGCAGTGCGTGCACTGCAAGGGCGTCACCGAGGACGTCACCACGCAGCCCGCCCCCTGCGCTCACTGCGGACTGATGCTGCTGGTGCGCGACCACTACTCGCGCCGCGTGGCCGCGTTCCAGGGCGTCAACATCGACGCCGAGGAGCCGGGCACGGCGCCGTCCCCCGAACCGGTGTTCACATGAGCCTCCACGGAGCGATCGACGTCGTCGTCTCGGACGTCGTCGACGTCAACGAGCTGATCAAGCGCTATCACTTCCGGCGCGCCGACGGCGAGCCGCTGCCCGCGTTCTCGGGCGGCGCGCACGTCGTGATCGAGATGGTGGACGACGGTCAGGTGCGCCGCTCGCCCTATTCGCTGTCGTCATCCCCGTTCGAGACCGACGACTACGCGGTGAGCATCCGGCGCGACGACGCCGGCCGGGGCGGCTCGCGGTACATGCACCGCGAGGTGCGCCCCGGCCACGCCATGCGCATCTCGCACCCGTCGAACCTCTTCGCGCTCGACAAGCGCGCGCCGAAGCACCTGATGCTCGCGGGCGGCATCGGCATCACGCCGTTCCTGGCGCAGACCGCACAGCTCGGCTTCACCGGCGGCGACTACGAGCTGCACTACGGCGTGCGCAGCCGCGCCGTCGGCGCCTACGTCGACGAGCTGGGCGCGCGCTGCGGCCACCGGCTGCACGTGTACGCCGACGACGAGGGCCGGGCGCTCGACCACGACGCGGTGCTCGGCTCGCAGCCCGCCGGCACGCACCTGTACGTGTGCGGCCCGACGCCGATGATGGAGCTCGTGCTGGACAAGGCCCGCGCGCTCGGCTGGCCCGAGGCACACCTGCACTTCGAGCACTTCGCGAAGGCCCCGCCCGGCGAGCCTTTCAGCGTCGAGCTGCGCGCGTCGGGCATCAACGTCGAGGTCGGGTCGGATCAATCGATGCTCGAGGCCATCGAGGCCGCCGGAGTCGACGCGCCGTACCTCTGTCGTGGCGGCGCGTGCGGGCAGTGCGAGACCGCCGTGCTCGCCCACGACGGCGAGCTGCTGCACGAGGACCACTGGCTGTCCGATGCCGAGCGCGCTGCCGGCGACCGGATCATGCCGTGCGTGTCGCGCTGTCGCGGGGCGCTGGTGCTGGATCGATGAACACGGACTCGCCCACCATGGCCACCCCCGCCGCCGTCCCGCCCTTCCGCGACGAGACGTTCCGCGACGACTTCACGTTCCGGAACTCCCCGGAGACCGTGCGCCGCGCACCGTTCCCCTTCGACCGCGACGAGTACATGTACGCGGTCAACATGGAGCACCACCGCGACGGACGCGCGGGCACGGCCTGGGAGGAGCCGATCGACGTCGACGAGCATTACGTCGCCGAGATGCGCGACCGCGCGATGGTGCTCGACGAGGACCCGCTGCGCTGCCAGTCGCTGCCGCACATGGAGCTCGCGGGGTGGGACACCCTGGAGCTCCTGATGAGCTGCAAGGCGAGGAGCTACCCCGAATGGTTCTC
This sequence comes from uncultured Gammaproteobacteria bacterium, assembly GCA_963833195.1. Taxonomy (GTDB): domain Bacteria; phylum Pseudomonadota; class Gammaproteobacteria; order Granulosicoccales; family Granulosicoccaceae; genus Granulosicoccus. The sequence goes on from CAWHXF010000027.1 coordinate 1,378,150, forward strand.
GCTGACCCGCGACGGGAACCGCTGGCACTGGGTGAACCGACCGCTCGGCATCGATCATCGCTTCACGTTCGGCGACGCGACCACACTGCCGTACGCACCGCTCGAGTACGTCACGCGCCAGGCCCAAGGGGACTTCTGCGTGCTCGACGAGCGTCAGGGCAACCTCTGGATGGATGCCGGCACGGTCACCACGCAGGCCGACTGGTCGCTCGACTTCGACATCGGCATGAACTTCTTCGAGTGGCACGCGCCGGTGCCCTTGGCGCACGAGCTCGGCATCTTCGAGCGCGCGCTGAAGTACCTGCTGGCCGTGCAGCAGGGCAGCCCGGCGCGGCGCATGAACTGGACGATGACCGTGAACCCGCGCCTCGACACCAGTCCCGAGAACTACCACGTGTGGGGGCCCGAGAACACGCACGTGACGCCCGCGAACGTCGCCGACAAGCTGCACCTGCGCATCGAGCTGCAGAGCTTCTGGCGCCTGCCGCGCAGCAACGCGATCCTCTTCCCGATCCGCTGCTACCTGCTCTCCATGCGGGACCTCACGACGGTGCCGAAGTGGGCGAAGCGCATGCATCGCGTGCTGCGCACGCTGCCGCCGGAGCTGTCGACGTACAAGGGGCTCGACAACTACCGCCGGATCGCGATCGACTATCTGGCGGAGTTCGACGACGGGGCGCCGACGAGCGCGGGACCGTGGGCCGACTGAGCCCGGCCGCGAACGCGGTCGCGGACGCCGTCGCGAACTCGGTCGCGAACGCCGTCGCGCTCAACCCTGCCCGCCCTGCGGATAGGAGATCACCGAAAGATACCTCGCCGGCAGCTCCACCAGCCGCTCCGGCCCGTGCGGCGCGTCGGCGTCGAAGAACAGCGAGTCGCCGGGCTCCATGAGGTACACCTCGTTCGAGTGCCGGTACTCGACCACGCCCTCGATCATGTACAGGTACTCCAGCCCCTCGTGCTGGAACGTCGGGAACACGTCCGACTCGTCCGTCAACCTGATCATGTAGGGCTCCACGATGACGCCCGAGCGGTTCGAGCCGAGGTAGCCGAGCAGCTGGTACTGGTGCCCGGCGCGCGTGCCGCGGCCCTCGCGCTCGACGCCCTCGCCGGCCTTCACCTGTTGCGCGTTGCGCTCCTGCTCGAAGCGGCGCAGCAGCTGCGAGATGGGCACCCCCAGCGCGTGCGCGAGCGCCTGCAGCGTCGTGAGCGACGGAGAGGTCAGGCCGTTCTCGATCTTCGACAGCATGCCGACCGAGACGTCCGAGCGCTCGGCGAGATCCGAGACCGTGAGCTCCAGGTGCTTCCTGAGCAGGCGCACCTCGAGCCCGATGGCCACCTCCAGACGCTTCTCGCCGACCGCACGGACCGCGTGCGGGTCCTGGGTGAGCAGCACCTTGGGGGCCCCGCCCAGGATCTCGTTGGCCGCGTCCTTCGACAGCGCCGTCCGGCTCGCCATGGTCTCTCCCGTCAGTGGTGCGCATCCGATGCGCGCATCATTCCACGACGCTGCCGAGCAGCGCGATGGCGGCGAAAACGATGCCCACCCCGACCCACTGCCGCGCGGTGAGCCGCTCCTTCAGGAAGGCCGCGGCGAGCAGGATGGTCACCACGCCGAAGAGCGAGGCCGTGACGGTGGCGAAGCTCGCGTGCTCGAAGCGCCCGGCCCAGAACACCAGCCCGAGCGCGAGCGCGTCCAGCGCGCCGGCCGCGCACAGCACGGGCAGCGTGGCGCGCGCGGGCCAGCGCAGCCCGCCCGAGCCGAGCATGACGGCCAGCACGACGCCCGCGGCCGCGAGCCGCGACACCAGCAGGGTCGGCAGGGCGGCCTCCTCGGCCATGACGGCCTGACCGAGCGCGAAGGTCAGCGCGTACGCGAGCGCCGCGCCGAGCGCCCAGGCGACGGCGCGCGGGAGCGAGTACGCCACGTCGCGCTCGACCTCGCCGGAGGCCACGGTGGCGACGCCGGCGATCACCACGAGGGTGGCCAGCCACGCGAGCGGCGGGACGCTGGTGCCCGCCGCGGCGGCGAGCGCCAGCGAGAACACCGGGTAGGACGTCGTGATGGGCGACACGATGCGCACCGGACCGGCACCGAACGCGCCCCACAGGCAGCGCGTCGCGATCGCCAGCATGATGCCCGCGGCCACGGTGAGCGCGAGGGCGCGCCCGCCGGGCCAGGCCGTGTCCCCGGCCGTGTCCCCGGCCGTGCCCACGGCCGCCCCCCCGACCGCGCCGTCGCCGACCAGCGCGAGCGGCAGCAGACAGACCGCGCCCGAGAGCAGCACCACGAGCATGGCGGCGTACACGTCGGAGCCCGCGCTCTGCATGCGCACGATCAGGTCGTGGAAGCCCCAGAGCACGGCGACCACGAGCCCGATGGCGAGGGCGATCAAGCGGTCATGCGCCGCGCGCCGCGAGTCACCGGGCGGCGGACGCCTCGGCACCGGTCGAGCTCAGGTAGCTCTCCATCGAATCGTCCAGCGCATCGACCCAGGGCGTGTGGTGCACGGGCGCCATGGTGCCCGTCATGACGGAGCGGTAGCCGCGGTCGCGGAAGGTCATGATCCCCCGCTTCTTGTCCTTCTTCCACGCGAAGAAGGCCTCGTTCGCGCCGTCCACGTCGAAGCTCGGGTAGTCGGTCTCGGCGATCAGCTCGCGCACGTAGTCGCCCTGGTAGCGAATGGCGGCGTAGTCGTCCTCGAGGACGTCCTCTGCCGCGACGCGCGCCTCGACGTCCGCGCGCATCGCGGCGGCGTCCGGCAGCGCGATGCGTCCGCGGATCACGTCGCGCACGAACCAGGCCTGGGCGTCGAACATGTTGAACGTGTACCACTGGTCCTGCATGCCGAGGTAGAAGAGCGCGGGCTCCGGCACGTAGGTGCAGCCCTTGTAGAGGTCCGCCGTGGCGAGCCGGTTCGCGGTGCGCAGCCGCAGCTCGGTCGCCATGAAGGGGAAGTGATGGCGGTAGCCGGTGCACAGGATGATGGCGTCCACGTCGACGGTGCTGCCGTCGATGAAGCTGCACGTGCGGCCCTGGACCTTCGCGAGCAGCGGCACCTCGGTCCAGTTGTCCGGCCAGTCGTGGCCCATGGGCGCCGTGCGGTGGCTGACCGTCACCGAGCGCGCGCCGTACTTCCAGCACTGCGAGCCGATGTCCTCGGCGGAGTAGCTCGTGCCGACGATCAGGATGTCGCGGCCGGCGAACTCCACCGCGTCGCGGAAGTCGTGCGCGTGCAGCACGCGCCCCGCGAAACCGTCGAGCCCGTCGAAGTGCGGCACGTTCGGCGTCGAGAAGTGACCCGTGGCGACGACGACGTGATCGAAGCGCTCCTCGCGCTCGACGTCCTCGGCCAGGTCGTGGCTGCGCACGACGAACTTCTCGCCGTCCTTGCGCACCTCGCGCACGGGCGTGCGGAAGCGGATCGCGTCGCGCACGCCCGCCTGCTTGACCCGGCCCTCGATGTAGTCGAGCAGCACCGCGCGCGGCGGGTAGGAGGCGATCTGTCGGCCGAAATGCTGCTCGAACGAGTAGTCGGCGAATTCCAGGCCCTCCTTCGGACCGTTCGACCACAGGTAGCGGTACATGGAGCCGTGCACCGGCTCGCCGTACTCGTCCAGGCCCGTGCGCCAGGTGTAGCGCCACAGCCCGCCCCAGTCCTCCTGCTTCTCGAAGCAGGTCACCTCGACGCCGCCGGGTTCGGCATCGGACGCGAAGGCGCGCAGCTGTGCCAGGCCCGAGGGTCCCGCGCCGATGACTGCAACGCGTTTGGTCGTCATGCGATGTTCTCCAGAAGTTCGATGACCGCCGTACCAGTAGAAAACACATTCACTACCGAGTCAAATGCATTCCTGCGGGGAAACCCCGCAGGCGGCGCACGGCGCTCCCGAACGCGCTACCATCCGCGCCGCGACGCGGTTCCGTGCCGCCCCGGTCATCCGGGGCGCCGGATGAAAAGGGAACGGAGTGAGACGCTCCGGCTGCCCCCGCAACTGTAGGTCACGAAGGCGGCTTCACGCATTGCCCACTGGGCCCTCTTGCCCGGGAAGGGGAAGCCGCCGGTTCCGCTTGGCGGGCCGCGTGACGAGCCAGGAGACCTGCCACGTCGCACGTGTGGTTCTCGCCGGACGGGGTGTGTCGGCGCGGCTCGTCGTGCGTCGCGTTGGCGAACCAGGGGCATGCCCGCCCCTTCGCCCCGCCCGCCCGTCCGCTGCGCTCGCCTGCCCTCTTCCCGGCCCGGCAGCGAGCGGAAGCGGCAAAGGCGGTACGTGCGACGAATCGGTATCCCCATGCTCGTCGCCGCCCTCGTACCGCTCGGGGGTCCGGGCGCACGCGCGGCAGAACCCGAGCGCCTCGACCCGCTGGAGATCCGCGCGACGCCCGACGCGGCCCCGCGCACCGGCGAGGTGGTGACGGGCGATCACGTCGGCACGCACGCGCGCATCGACGGGGAGGCCCTCGAGCGACGCGACGTCGGTCTCGGCGATCTCGTCGCGCGCGAGGCCGGCGTGCAGGGACGCACGAGCGGCGGCTTCGGCAGCTTCTCCACGATCACCGTGCGCGCGGCGAGCCCCGCGCAGACCGCCATCCACCTGGACGGCGTGCGCCTGAACAGTGCGGGCGATCCGGTGGTGGACCTCTCGACGCTGGAGCTCCTGAGCCTCGACGCCGTGGACGTCTACCGCGGCGCGGTGCCGCTGCAGCTCGGCGCGGGATCGATCGGCGGCGCGCTGAACCTGCTCACGCCCGCGGTGCTGCCCGGCGAGAGCGTCACGCGCCTGCTCGGCGGCGTCGCGAGCTTCGGGACCGTGCGCGGCGAGGTCGCGCACCGCGGCACCCACGGCCGTTGGGACGTGGTGGCGGCACTGGGCGGTCTGACGAGCGACAACGACTTCGAGTTCGTGGACGGCAACGCCACGCCCCTGAACCCCGACGACGACCGACGCGAGCGTCGTAACAATGCAGGGGTGGACCGGCTGAACGGTCTCGTGAAGCTCGGGACCGGACACGCCGGCGGTGCGCGCACGGACCTGCTCGTGCAGGCGGGCGTGCGGGAGCTCGGCGTGCCCGAATGGCGCAACGCGCGCGACAACGAGGCGAGCTTCGACACCGACACGCTGCAGCTCCAGCTCACGCACCGGCGCGATGGACCCGGAGAGTGGCGCTCGGCGCACACCGGGTACGCGCACGCCCTCGACAACCGCTACGACGACCGGCTCGGTCAGGTCGGTCTCGGTCGGCAGCTCACCGACACGCGTGCCCGCACCCTCGGACTGGACGGCTTCTGGGAGCGTCCGCTGGGTGCGGGGCTTGCGGAGCTGCGCTACGAGCTGCGCCACGAGACGCTGTCCTCGGACGACGAGCTCGACCGCGACGCGGACCTCGAGGCGGAGCGCCTCGACGGCGCGCTGTCCGCACAATGGAGCTGGTTCAGCGACGACGATCGCTTCGTCGTCGTGCCGGGTCTGAACCTGCGGGCCGTGGACGACGAGGTCGATCGTCCCGCGAACGCCACCGCCGCCGGTCGGGGGGAGCGCAGCGGCCGTGCGGTGTCCCCGCGGCTCGGTGTGCGCGCGGACCTGTCCGAGCGCGTCGCGCTCTACGCGAACATCGGGCGCTTCGAGCGCGAGCCCTCGTTCGCCGAGCTCTTCGTCGACCGGGGGCTGGTGCGCGGCAACCCGAACCTCGGCGCCGAGCGCGGCACCAACGCCGAGATCGGACTGAGCTGGACGCCGCGCCCCGCCCTCGCCCTGGAGGCTGCGCTCTTCGGCAGCCTCCGCGACGAGCTCATCGCCACCGTATTCGACGCCCGCGGCGTCGGCCGTGCCATCAACGTCGGCGAGGCGAGCATCGCGGGGCTGGAGCTCTCGGCCGCCTGGTCGCCCGTGCCCGCGCTCCGGCTGTCCGCCAACGCGACGCTGCAGGACGCGGACATCGTCAGCGACAACGCGCGGCTCGACGGTCGCCAGATTCCGGGCGAGGCTCGCCGAGCGTTCTTCGCCCGCGCGGGTTGGGCGCCGCACCGCCGATGGCGCACCTGGGTCGAGGTCGAGGGACGCGACGAGCGCTACTACGACCAGGCCAACTCGCGACGCGCCGACGACGTGCTGCTCGCGAACACGGGCATCGACTGGACGGGAGGGCGGCTGTCGGCCGCCTTCACCGTGCACAACCTCGGCGACGACAACGTCGAGGACTACAACGGCTTCCCCCGACCGGGGCGCACGTTTGCGCTGACCCTCATCTACACCTTCCAGGACCTACCGGCATGATCGAAACACCCCTTACCGCGCACCGCCCTCGGCTGACGCTGGCGGCCTGCGCGGCCGCCGCCCTGCTCACCGCCTGCGGCTCGGACGACGACGGCGACGGCGCCTCCGGCGGTACGGTCACGCCGCCCTTCGCGGGCATCGAGGACGGCGACGCGTTCTACGCCTTCGCCTCCGGCGCCACGCCCTCCTTCGACGCCGGCCAGATCGAGCGCCTCACGGTCGGCGACACCATCGAGCCGAGCGGTACCACGCCCGCCACCGGCTCGGACATCCGCGTCGCGACCGATGGCACCGATCTCTACGAGATCGGCCGTCTGCAGCTCGATTCCCTGACACGATTTCGAGCCGACGACTTGACCACGCCTGTCTACCAGTACTCCATCAACGGCGAGGAGACGGCCTCGAATCCCTACGACATCGCGTTCCTGAACGACGAGCGCGCCTACATCGCGCGCTACGGCAGCCCGCTCGTATGGGTCGTGAACCCGTCCGCCGAGACGGAAGCCGAGTTCAAGCTCGGCGAGCTGGACCTGTCCGCCTACGACGCCGACGGCGTGCCCCAGGCCGTGAACGTCGCGATCGTCGACGACAAGCTCTTCGTGCTCATGCAGCGGCTGACCGACTTCGCGCCGGTGCAGACCGGCTACGTGGCGGTCTTCGACACGGCGACCGACCAGGAGATCGACACCGGCATGGGGCTCGACGGCCTGCTCGGCATTCCGCTGCCCGTCACGAACCCCGAAGGCATGCAGTACGTCGAGTCCACCGACGAGCTGCTGGTCACCGGTCGCGGCAACATCTTCGGCAACGACGACGTCGCGGGCGACCCGTACCAAGGCGGCGTCGTGTCCATCGACCCGACCACGTACACCGTGGACCCGCTGGTGGAGGACGGCACGGCCGCCGACAACGACGGCTTCATCGCCGAGTCCCTCGTCGTCTCGGACGACACCGGCTATGTGCTGACCTACGAGATCGTGGACCCCGTGAGCTTCGACAGCGAGACCGCATTGCGCCGTTTCGATCCGCGCACCGGCATGATCGAAGAAGGCGTGGTCGCGGGCCTCGAAGGGCGCGACCTCGGCACGCTGGCCGTCGACCCCGACGGCACCCTGTGGGTGGGCGAGACCGGCAACGCGCCGGGCTTCATCCTGATCGACCCGGCCACGGACAGCATCGTGGCCGAGCGCGTGACCACCGAGTTCAACCCGAACGGTCTCGTGTTCGTGCCCATTCCGTCGAACGACGACGACGCGCTCGCGGACCCGCGTTGAGGCCACGGGGGCGAAGCGCGCGCTCCGGGCCGTGACGCGGTATCGCCTCCACCTGGGACTCGTCGCCGCGCTCGTCGCGCTCGCGGCGACGAGCCTCATGCTCGGCAGCGAACCGCTCGATGTCGGATCGACGCTCGCGCGCTGGTTCAGCGAGCCCGATGCCATCGATGTCGTCATCCTGCGCGAGATCCGCCTGCCCCGGACCCTGCTCGCGATCATCGCGGGTGCCTCCCTCGGGCTGTCGGGCGCGGCCATGCAGGGCCTGCTCAGGAATCCGCTGGCGAGCCCGGGGCTCGTCGGCAGCTCGTCCGGCGCGGCGTTCGGCGCGGTGTCGGTGCTGTATTTCGGCGGCGCGGCCTGGCACGCGCAGGCCGTGCCGCTGGCCGGCATGGCGGGCGCGCTGGTCGCGACCGCGCTCGTCTACGCGCTCGCCGGACGCGGCGCCGGCATCACGACCCTGATCCTCGCGGGCGTCGCCATCAACGCGTTCGCGACCGCCGGCATGGCGCTGCTGCTGAACCTCGCGCCCAGCCCGTTCGCGGTGCGCGAGCTCGTGCTGTGGACGCTCGGCGATCTCGCCGATCGCAGCCTGCCGGACATCGGCACGCTGCTGCCCTGCACGCTGCTCGGCTGGGCGCTGCTGATCGGTACCGGCCGCGGGTTCGATGCGCTCACCCTCGGCGAGCGCGGCGCGGCGAGTCTCGGCGTGGATCCGAACGCGCTGCGGGCTCGGGTGCTGATCGCCACGTCCCTGTGCGTGGGCGCCGCGGTCGCCACGACCGGCATGATCGGTTTCGTGGGCCTCGTCGTTCCCCACCTGCTGCGCCCCCTGGTCGGGCACGAGCCCGGTCGGCTGCTCGGCGTCTCGGCGCTCGGCGGCGCGGTGCTGCTGCTGGCCGCCGACATCGGCGTGCGGCTGATCCCGACGGACAACGCGCTGAAAGTCGGCGTGCTGACCTCGCTCGTAGGCGCGCCCTTCTTCCTGTGGCTGATCCTCGCGGACAGACGCTCCCGGCCGGCGGCGGACCCGGCATGAACAACGCGCCGCTCCTGGCCGCCGTCGACGTCAAGCGCACCGTCGACGGTCGCACCCTCGTCGAGGGTGCGACCCTGCACGTGCGTGCCGGTGAGCTGGTCGGGCTCATCGGTCCGAACGGCGCGGGCAAGTCCACCCTGCTGTCGGTGCTGGCCGGTCTGGATGCGCCGCAACGCGGCAGCGTCTCGCTCGACGGCACGCCCGTGCGTGATCTGCCCACCCGCCGGCGCGCGCGCGAGATCGGCTGGCTGGAACAGGTGCAGACCGTGCACTGGCCCATCAGCGTGGAGCGGCTCGTGGCGCTCGGTCGCCTGCCCCACCTGCACGGCTACGAGAGAGCGGGCGCCGAGGACCGCCGCCGCATCGACGCGGCCCTCGCGGCTACCGACTGCACCGCGCTGCGCGCGCGCGCCGTCACGACCCTGTCCGGCGGCGAGCGCACGCGCGTGCTGCTGGCTCGCGTGCTGGCCGGGGATCCGCGACTGATCCTCGCCGACGAGCCCGTCGCCGCGCTGGACCCCGCGCACCAGCTCCAGACGATGGAGCTGTTGCGCGACTTCGCGCGCGAGGGCCGGGGTTGCATCGCCGTGCTGCACGAGCTCTCGCTCGCGGCGCGCTGGTGCGACAGGCTGTACCTCATGCACCGCGGCCGCATCGATGCCGAAGGCGCGCCTGAACAGGTACTGGACGCGCGTCGCCTGCGCGACGTCTACGGCGTGGAAGCCGTGTCCGGGCACGATCAGGTACCGTGGATCGTGCCCGTGCGGCGCGTGGACGCGTCGCGGTGAGCCCGCGCTCCCGCGGCGCGATCGGCGCGTTCGCGATGCTGGCCTGCGTCGCGGCCGCGGCGGAGCCCGACGCGCTACCCGGCGCTCTGCCCGACGCCCTGCCCGACGCCCTGCCCGACGCCCTGCCCGACGTGGTGTCGATCAATCTCTGCGCGGATCAGTTGCTGCTGGAGCTCGCGGCCCCCGGACAGATCCGTTCGCTGTCGAAGCTCGCGCTCGAGCCCGCGGCATCGCACCACGTCGACCGGACGCAAGGCATTCCCCTCAACGATGGCAGCGCCGAGCCCGTGCTCGCGCTCGACCCGGACGTCGTCATCGTCGGGGAGTACTCGGACCGCTACACGGTGCGGCTTCTCGAAGCGCGCGGGCAGACCGTGCGCACCCTGCCGATCGGGGACTCGGTGCAGGGCGTGCTGGACAACCTGCAGCTCGTCGGCGACTGGATCGGGCGAGGCGACGCGGCTCGGACGCTCGTCGCATCGCTGGAGGCGCGGCTCGCGGCGGTGGCCTCGGCGGACGCGGCGGGCGACGGAACCCGTCCGCCCGCCGCGGCCGTCTACGATCCGAACGGCTACACCGTGGGTCCGGAGTCGCTGCGCGGAGAGATGCTCGAGCGCGCGGGCTTCGCGAACGTGGCCGAAGCGGCCGGCATCGCGGGCTACGGCAGCCTGTCGCTGGAATCGGTGCTGCGGCACGCGCCGGACGTGTTGATCGACTCGCCGTACAGCGCGGGTACCTGGTCGCGCGCGCAGGCGCTCTCGATGCACCCGGCGCTGCGCTCGCGCGGCCTGGACCCCGAAGTCATCACCCTGGCCAGCGCCGACACGATCTGCGGCGGCCCCTGGACGGTGACGCTGATCGAGCGGCTCGCGGCCGAGCGCCGCGACATCGAGAGCCGCCCGAACCCGGACCGCGCCGCGCGATCCGGACTCAGAAGTCGATCCCCTTCTGCGCCTTGATGCCGTTCCCGAACGCGTGGCTGATCTCGCGCATCTCGGTGACGGTGTCCGCCGCATCGATCAGCGCCTGCGGCGCATCGCGCCCCGTCGTGATGACGCCGGTGCGCGTGGCCCGCTCGGCGATGCCTCGCACCACGGCACCGGCGTCCAGGTAGTCGTAGCGCAGCGCGATGTGTATCTCGTCGAGCACAACGAGATCGAAGTCGCCTGAGCCCATCAGCTCCGCGGCCTTGTCGAAGGCGGCGGTGGCGGCCGCGACGTCGCGCTCCCGGTCCTGCGTCTCCCAGGTGAAGCCTTCGCCCATCACGTGCCACACGAGCTCGTCGGGGAAGCGCGAGTAGAACTGCTTTTCGCCCGTCTTCCACGTGCCCTTGATGAACTGCACGATGGCCACGCGCTGACCCCAGCCGAGCGCGCGCGCCACGACGCCGAACGCGGAGCTCGACTTGCCCTTGCCGTTGCCGGTGTGCACGAGCACCAGCCCGCGACCCGGATCGCCGGTCTCGGCCACCTTCGCGCGCTGCACCTTCTTCAGCTCGCGCATGCGTGCGGCGTGCGCCTCGGGGTCGTCGTCGGCGGGCGTCGTGGCGTCGTTCATGGCGGCATTGCTTCGGTGTTCTCGCGTCAGAGGGTAACGGTCCGCGACGTGCCCGACGCGAAGCTCGCGAGCGCGTCCGCCAGTCGGCCTTGCGCGCCGGCGTCGGCAGGCAGCCCGAGGCGCAGATGCCGCTCGCTCCAGTCGAAGCGTCGCACGTAGACGCCGCGCGCGGCGAGGTGGTGCCACGACGCGCTCGCGTCGTTCACGCGGACGTAGCGGAAGAGATCGGTCCCGCCCGCCACCGCGACGCCGGCCGCGCTCAGCAGCTCGTCCATCCGCTCGCGCGCGCGCGACAATCGAGTGCGGGTGTTCTCCCGCCACGCCCCGTCGCGGTAGGCCGCCGCACCGAGCTCCAGCGCAGGCCCGGAGACGCACCAGACGCCCATCAACGCGGACAACCGGGCGAGCGTGTCGGCGTCCGCCAGCACGGCCCCGAGCCGCAACCCGGCGAGGCCGTAGAACTTGCCCGTGGAGCGCAGCACGACGAGTGCCCGGTACCGGTAGCACGGCCGCGGGCGGTGCGCCGAAGGCCGTCGCCATGGCCGTGCGGCACGCGTCCAGCGCGTCACGCGTCGGCAGGTGGTGCAGCGCGGCGTCGGACGGCGCGGTCGCGGGATACGGCCAGGGGTCGATGCCGGTGGACAGGTCCACCCAAGGCAGCGGCGCGTCGGGGAAGGCGCGACGCATGTGATCCAGCGCGCCGCCGTGCAGCAGGTCGTCGGTCACGGGAACCATCGAGTTCAGCGTGTTGATCGCCTTGTAACCCGCGAGCCCCGGCAGGCCGAACAGGGCGCACCAGAAGAGCGGTGCGATCGCGCCGTCGGAGGCGTTCTCGGCCAGGCTCTCGAGCGACGCGCGCGCCACGCCCGCCTCGTCCAGCGCGGCGGGGTCGCGGCCGACGACGTGCGACACCGCGACGCGCGCGGTAGCGAGATCGGCCGCGAGCAGCGGGCTCGCGACCGTCTCGGTCATGTCACCGCCGAGCAGGCGCGCGCGATGCCGCGATCGGCCCGCACCCCCCGCTCCTGCCCCCTTTGGCTCCCGCACCCGCGTGCTCGACGACGCATCGGATCGGCGTGCGGAAGTTCTTGCGGGCGAGGTGCGCGGACGCAGGTTGCAGGAGATGCGCACCGTACCCTCGCTCCCATGAGCTCCGCCGCCGATACGCCCGATGCCGTGGCGCTGACTCGCGCTCTCGACGTGCTCGACGAGCTGCACCGGAACACGGGCGACGACGGCCTGCGCGCCATCGCCGAGCTGCACCGTCGACGACGGGTCGGTGCGCTGCTGGTGGCGGTGCGTGCCTGCGCCGCCGATCGCCGCGCGCGCGCGCCGGACACGGCCGCCACCACGGAGGCGCTCGCCGACATGCGCGCGGGCGCGGCTCGCAGCCCGATGCTGCACACCCTCGCGCGGGCGCTGGAACGCGTGAACGACGCCGACGGGCCGAGCGTGGCGGGGGTGGTCGGCAAGCTGCTGGGGGAGGTGCCGGATGCGCTGCTGGAAGCGATCGAGGACGCCGTGGCGCGGGGTGGGACGCGCTTGCGAAGCGGTTGACCGAACGGGTACCACCCGAGCGAGTGCTTGTCCGCCGAGGAGGATCGGGGTGCGCGTCCGAGAACGCCGCGGACACAAAAAAGCCCCGTATCTCAGGGGCTCGTCTGCTCCGGGTGACGCCCGGAAACTTCGAATGTGGTGGAGAAGGGGGGAGTCGAACCCCCGTCCGGAAGCACTCTGCCTTCGGTACTACATGCTTAGTGGCGTCTTTGGCTTTAGCCGTCCCGAACCCGACGCACAGGAAGAACCGGACAGCGAGCCCCTTGTTGATTTAGCGATCGGGTGCAAGGGCGGCCCGTCACGCGATCCTGTGGCTATTGCACCCGTTCAGCCACACAGGCATGACCGAAGCGGGTTACACCGGTAATCCTAAAACCTAGAAGGCTTTATTCAGGCGGCGAGTGCGTAGTTGTCGTCGTTGGCAACTATGAATTTTCGGATGGATTTACGAGGTAGCCCGATCCTCGGCATGCACCTAGGGGTTCGCCACTTCCGTCGAAACCATGTCTTCCCCGGAGTAGGTCGTACCGCAAGCGAAGTATGCGACCGGCGCGCCGCGGATTCAAGGGGACGGACAGGCTCTCGTGCGCCGGTTCTCGCCGAGACCCTCGATCAGGGCAAGAACTACCGCGCGCCGCCCCGGCGCGTGCGGCCCGGCGCTCCGGCGGGCAACGTGGAGCGCCACCTTCGCGCCGAACCCCGCACATGCCGGTCCCACGCCCCGCCCCGCGCAGCGCCGCCATCGCCTTCGCCGCCCTCACCGTGCTCGCGGCCGGTTGCGGCTCCGGACCCGCGCTGCTCGTCGACGACCCGCTCGTGGCGCGCGTCTACGAGGTCGTGCCCACGGGCGTGACGGTGCGCAACGACGCGGGCGTCATCAACCTCACGGGCTTCATCCAGGGCGTCGGCGACGAAGGGCAGATCGTCGAGGCGGTCTCCTCGATCGAGGGGGTACGACGCGTGGACAGCAACCTGATCGTGCGTAGCGGCGAGGACTGAAGCCTCGTTGGGGCCCTTGCCCTGCAACCGCCCGTCGATCGCCGTCCGTGACGTTCAACCGCCCTTGACCACCATCGACAGGCCGGCGACCACGAACTCCACCCGGCCGCAGGCCGCCGCGAGCCGCTGATTCAGCCGCCCCTGCTCGTCTCGAAACGCGCGGCCGAGCGGCGTCTCGGGCACGAGGCCCAGACCCAGCTCGTTCGATACGAGCACCACGCTGCCCTCGCCCGCGAACAGCGCGTCCAGCAGCCGCGCCGTCTCGTCCTCCACCGAGGCGCCGCGGTGCATGAGGTTCGACAGCCACAGGGTGAGGCAGTCGACGAGCACGCCCTCGCCCCCGGCGCCGGCGATGGGCGCGGCGATGTCCACGGGCGCCTCGACCAGCTCCCAGTCCGCGCCTCGCTCCTCGCGGTGGCGCAGGATGCGCTCGCGCATCTCGTCGTCGCTCGGCTCCGCCGTGGCGACGAAGACGCGCCGCTCGCACGCGTGCCGCGGCAGCAGCGCCAGCGCGCGTCGACTCTTGCCCGAACGCGCGCCGCCGAGCACTAGCGTCACGTCACGGAGCATGGCTGGGTCGTGGCTGCGTCATGGTCGGCAAGTGGCCGGATCATGCACGAACGGCCGTCCCGGAGCGGCAACGGCGGAATCGGAACGGCTCGCGCGTCGAACCTTGCACCAGTACGCGCCCGGCATGATCCTCACCGTCGGCGGCGGCGGCGCCAGCAACGAGATCGGCGGCCCGGCACTCGCGTCGTCGGCCATCGTGGACATCGCGTCGGGCGTGCCCGTGGTGACCCCGGTGGCGCCCATGCACCACCCGCGGCACCGGGCGAACGCGACGGTGCCGCCGAACGACGGCGCGGTCTCGGAGTCGACGATCGCGAGCCTGCCGAACGGCACGCGTGCGCAGGACGTGGAACGCCTGCCGGAGCCCGTGCGCATCCCGCCGGCCGATCCGGACGTAAACGTTCCCGAGGGCGTCGAAGCAAGCGCGCCCGGGCGCGACGATGACGCTCCGGACGACGCGGCGAAGCGCACCGCCGCGACCGTCACCGGGGGTTGCTCCGTCGCCGGTGTAGAGCGCTCGGACGGCCTGCTCGGGATCCCGTCGCCGGTCGCGGCCGTGGTTATGTCGCTCAGGTCATGCGCATTGTTTCAACGCCACCGGTGACGGACCGCTGACGGCACCGGCACGCACGTCGGGAGCGCCCGCGGGCTGCCGGAACCCGCATTCCGACTGGCTTTCGGGCCCGTAGTCCATGACGCGGAATTTTTCCCGTTGCAGATCGTCAATGTGCGCGGGGGCGTTGGTTATTCCCGAACGCCGGTTCCATTCCGCGTCGTGAGCGATGAAGGTGCGCCTCGGTCCGAGAGATGGACCGCGTTCCATATCCTTCCCTCACCTACGCTTCCCCGTCATGTCCAACCACGCAGCCACGACGCGCGCGCACCGCGACAACGACCGAACGCGACGCAGCGACTTCCACAAGGGCCCCTACGCCCACCGTCTCGAGACCCTGCTGGGCATCATGAGCTACCCCATGGATCGGGTGGTCGGGCGCTACGCGGCCGAACAGGGGATTCCGCTCAGCCTCGCCCGCGAACACGAGCGCGAGCTCAAGCGCTACCTCACCCTCGTCGCCCTGAACCCGGCGCACGACTACGTCATGAGCGGCCCGGTCGATGACCTGTGGCACACCTTCATCCTCTACACGCGCCAGTACGCGCGCTTCTGCGACGAGCACGCGGGGCACTTCCTGCACCACACCCCCGAGCGCGAGCCCGACGCGCAGGCCGACGACGCCATCGCCGACGCGCTCGAGTGGTACGGCGTGTTCCTGCACGAGTACTCGGCCGCCTTCGGCGAGTCGCCGCCCGCCCACGTGTGGCCCGACCTGCGGCGCTACCCCGTCGGCTCGGCCACGGCCCGGTAGCGCGCCGTGTCGAGGGTACTTCTACTGGCTCCGTACCCTCCCTTGCAGGAGGAGACCGCGGCCGCGGCGTGGTTCGCCGCGCGCGCCGCCGCCATGGACGGCATGTCGCTGGCCGTCGTGTCGGGCAGCGCGGCCGCCGGCGCGACGCGCCGGGCGGTGATCGACATGCCGCACGAGCGCAGCGCCAACGCGCTGGCGTCGCGGCTGACGTTGTCGCGCACCGCGCCCGGTCCGCATTCGCGCTCCGTGCACGCCACGCCGGACGTCTCGCCGGGCGAGGAGGCGAGCCGGCTCGTGGGGCTGGCGCTGCGCACGGCCGAGGCGCGTCAGCCGGATCTCATCATCGGCTGGCAGCTCGAGCCCTGGGGCGTCGCCGCGGCGCACGCCGCCCGGCTCGCGAACCTGCCCTACAGCCTGATCTGCCACGACGGCGACCCTGCGGTCTGGACGCGTGACGAGGACCTGCACGAGACCTACCGCGCGGTCGTCGCGGGCGCCACGCACGTCATGGCGCCCGACCCCGGCGGTCGCACGCCGCTGGCCTCGCTCGGGCTGAAGTCCGAGCGCTGGTTGCCGGACATGCCGCGCGCCGTGTCACCGCCCGGCGCCCTGGAGGTCGTGGAGAGCGACGCGGCGCCCGGCGAAGCGGGCGGCTTCCGCGCGCCGCTGCTCTCGCGTCTGCTCGGCGACTTCGACTACGCGTCCGCCTACGCCCGCGAATCGGTGCCGCTGCGCGCCGCCATCCTGGAGTTGCAGCCGCGTCCCGCCCTGCTCGACGAGGACTCGCCCGTGGTGGCGATCCTGGACGACGCCCGACCGGGCAGCGGGCACGACGCGCTCATCGAGGCGCTGCGCCGATTGATCGACACGGGCACGTGGGACTTCCGGCTGCTGATCCTGCTCTCGGGCGAGCCGCGCAGCCTCGAGGACGCGCTGGCGCGCATCCGTGCGGGCGACGGGCCCGTCGGCGAGGCGCTCGCGCGGCGCACGATCCTCATGCCCACGGTGCACCCGTCGCTGATGCCGGAGCTCCTGGCGCAGTGCGACGTGGTCTGCTGCCTGGACCGCCCCACCGGCGAGAACACGCGCCGCTCCCGACGGGTACGCGAAGCGCTCGCCGCGGGCGCCGCGACGCTGTGCTCGGCCGAGGCGGTGGCGGGCTCGGGCATCCAGCGCCACCTGGTGGCGGGCCGGAACTGCGCCATCGTGCCGCACCCGAGCGACGCGGCCGCGCTCGGCGATGCGCTGCGACGGCTCATCAAGAACGAGCAGCACCGGCGCGGGCTGCAGATCGGGGCGCGCCACCTGTCCTCGATGATCGAGGGCTCGCTCGCTCGCTGGAACCCCCTGCGGCGGCTGGCCGAGGCCGCCAGCGCGCGGGCCGGGGTATCGGCGCGCGCGCTCGCTCAGGCGGCGTCGACGCCGCGGATCTCGGGAATGCCGGACTTCAACGAATCGATCAGCTCGCGCAGCAGAGGGCTCTCGTAGCGGCTCGGCGCGTACACCAGGCTCACCGTCCGGCGCTCCAGCGTCCAGTCCGGCAGCACGCGCACGAGGCGGCCGGACTCCAGATCCTCGCTGACCCACGGCAGCGACAGCGCGCCGATGCACAGCCCGAGACGTGCGGCGCGCCGCACGTCTCCGAGCCGATCGCTCACGACCCGCAGCTCCGGCCGGACGACGTAGGAGCGCCCGCGCGTCGAGGACAGCGTCCACGCCCCCGAGGCGAGCTCGTCGCTCGCGGCCGCGTCGAGCCCGTCCAGGTCGGCGGGCTCGCGCGCGCCGGTGGCGCGCTCGTCGTCGGGGCTCGCGACGATGACGGTGTCGACCCGGCCCACGCTGCGCACGATCAGCGCATCGTCGTTCACGGCCCCGACGCGCACCCACAGGTCGCACCCGCGGCGGCTGAACGGGATCTCGGAGTCGTCGTGGGACAACCGCACCCGCCCGAGTCCCTCGTGGCCGACGTGAACGCTCATGAGGTCGAACAGGGCGTTCGGGCCGAGCGCCGAGGTCGCGACGACGGACAGGCTCGCGCGCGCGCCCTGCGGCTCCCCGTGGTTGCCGAGCAGCCCGTTCCACGACGAGATCATGGAGCGCGCGTCCTGCGCGAACACCACCCCGGCCTCGGTCGCGACCAGGTGGTGCGTGCTGCGCATGAGCAGTCGCTGGCCCAGCCGATCCTCGAGCTCGCGCAGCAACTTGCTGGCGCGGCTCTGCGACATGCCGAGATCCTCGGCGGCGCGACTGATCGAGCCGCGCTCGAGCGCGCGAAGAAAGACCTCCAGCAAGAGGAGGCGGTCGGTCGAACGATGCATCATGGACGACGATGTTGCGGCGGATCGGGGCGCCGATCTCGGGGTCAACGCTAACTCTTCGGCGCGAAGCGCGTCGTGACGATAACGGGACCCTTCCAAAAGGTACGCTTCTACAATCAATGACTTCCAACCGCAAGCTCAGGCAGACGCTTTCATGGCCTGCGTTCCATATCTGAGCGCCTCAATGACTTTCAACCACAACTTAAGGCAAGTACTCTCATGGCCTGCGCTCCATATCGGGGCGTGGACGGCGTGACCGCCAATTTACCGTCGAGGCGGCTGCTGGACGCGCTCCGGGCCATTGCGGGCGAGGCACATGTCCTCGTCGGCGCGGACGTCACCGCCCGTGCCACGCATTTCTGGAACGCGGCACCGCTCGCCGCGGGGGCACTGGTGCGGCCGCGCACCACCGAGGAAGTCTCCCAAATATTGCGAGCGTGTCATGAAACGGGACAGAGCGTGGTGACGCACGGCGGCATCACCGGACTCGTCGACGGGGACCGTGCCGGGCCCGGCGACGTCGTGCTGTCGCTCGAGCGCATGCGTACCATCGAGTCGGTCGACCCCGTGGGGCGCACCATGACGCTCGAGGCCGGCACCGTGCTGGAGGCCGCGCAGGCCGAAGCGGCGCGGCACGGACTGCAGCTCGGCATCGATCTGGGCGCGCGCGGGTCGTGCACGGTGGGCGGCAACATCGCGACCAACGCCGGGGGATTGTCGGTGCTGCGCCACGGGATGACGCGCGAGCAGGTGCTGGGCATGGAGGCCGTGCTGGCCGACGGCACCGTGCTCACGTCGCTGAACCGCATGGTCAAGAACAACACCGGCTACGACTGGAAGCACCTGCTCGTCGGCAGCGAGGGCACGCTCGGCGTCGTCACGCGGGCGGTGCTGCGGCTGCGCCCGGCCACGCCGCACGTGCGCACCGCCCTGGTCGCGTGCGCGCGCTTCGAGCAGGTCACGGGCCTGCTCGCGCACCTGGACGGCGCGCTCGACGGGGCGCTGGCGGCCTACGAGGTGCTGTGGAACCCGTTCTACCGACTGAACACCGACCCCGCGCACGAGGGTCACGTGCGCACGCCGCTCGGGCGGGAGCATCCGATGTACGTGCTGCTGGACGCCCGCGGCGCGGACGCCCAGGCCCTGGACGCGCGCTTCGAGGCGGCGATGGAGGCGGCGCTGGAGGCCGGTCTCGTCGAGGACGCCGTCCTGCCCGCCTCGCTGCGCGAGCGCGAGACGATCTGGCGGGTGCGCGAGAACATCGAGATCGCGCTGCGCCACGCGCCGATCTACACCTACGATGTCAGCCTGCCGATCGTGGAGATGTCGCGCTACCTCGACACCGTGCGGGCCGCCCTCGCGCCGCACTTCCCGGAACTCTCCTTCTACGCCTACGGGCACCTGGCCGACGGCAACCTGCACGTGCTCGTGGCGCCGCTGCCCATCGGCGCGCCCACGCCCGCCGCGGCGCTCGAGGCCGCCTGGCACGCCGCCTCGGACGCCGCCGTGTACGGTCCGCTCGCGGCCATCGGCGGCTCGATCTCGGCCGAGCACGGCATCGGGCTGGCCAAGAAGGCGTGGCTGCACGTGTCGCGCACGCCCGCGGAGCTCGAGCTCATGCGCACCCTCAAGCGCGCCATGGACCCGGCGGGCATCCTGAACGCCGGCAAGATCCTCTAGGAGGCCGGGCGAGGTGCTGGAGGTCGCGGCGCTCGTTCTGCCGCTGTTCGCGCTGGTGGGGCTCGGGTACGCGGCCGGGCGCATCGCCCGGCTGCCGCTTGCGGGGCTCGCCTGGCTGAACTTCTTCATCGTCTGGATCGCGCTGCCGCCGCTGTTCTACAACCTGCTGGCCGTCACGCCCGTCGAGGAGTTCGACAACCTCGCGTTCCTGGCCGGCACCACCGTGGCCACCTTCGCGACCTTCGCGCTCTGCTTCGTGATCGCGCTGATGGCGCGTCGCGGCGACGTGCGCGTGGCCACGGTGCAGGGGCTCGCCGGCGCCTACGGCAACATCGGCTACCTCGGCCCGCCGCTCGCCATCGCGGCCTTCGGCCCGGCGGCGGGCGTGCCCGTGGCGCTCGTGTTCTGTCTGGACAACTCCATGCACTTCACGCTCGCGCCGCTGCTCATGACGCTCGGGACGGGGGCCAAGCCCGGTGACAGGCAGCGGCTGGCGCCGCTGATCGCCGGCATCGCGAGGAAGATCTTCACCCACCCCTTCATTCTCGCCACGCTCGCGGGCGTGGCGGCCGCGTTCACGGGCTTCGCGCCGCCGGAACCGGTGCAGCAGATCCTGGACCGGCTCGCGGGCGCCGCCGCCCCCTGCGCGCTCTTCGCCATGGGGGTGACCGCGGCGCTCAGGCCGCTCAAGCGGGTGCCGCTGGAGCTCGCCTGGCTGCTGCCCGTCAAGCTCCTCGTGCACCCCGCCATCGTGTGGCTGCTGGTGGCGCCGCTGCCGGGGGTGGATCCGCTGTGGCTGCACTCGGCCATGCTGCTGGCGGCGCTGCCCACGGCCACGAACGTGTTCGTGATCGCGCAGCAGTACGGCGTGTGGGAGGAGCGCGCCTCCAGCGCCGTGGTGCTGTCCACCGCGGTGTCCATCGTCACGGTGACGGGCTTCGTCTACCTCGTGGGCGAGGGGCTGATCTGAAGGGTGTCGTTCGCCCGGGTCACCAGCCGCGCGCTCGCCACGACCAGCACCACCGTCGCGGCGACGCAGTACGCGGCCATGACGCCGAGCTGCCGTTCGAAGCCGACGCCCGCATCGATCAGCGCACCGGTCACGCCGGGCCCGAGCGCGGTGCCGAACACCATGGCCGCGAACACGACCGAGCGCACCGCGCCGAGGTGCAGCGTGCCGTAGAGCTCGGGCCACAACGCCCCGAAGAGCGCCATGGAGGCCCCGGTGGAGCAGCCCAGCAGCATCATGAAGGCGTAGATGGCGAGCGGGTCCGTCGCGACGGACAGCAGCCAGCACGCCGCCGCCAGCGGTGCCAGGAACACCGGCAGCAGGCGCGCCGCGCTGTAGCGATCCACCGCCCGCCCCGTCAGCAGCGAGCAGATGACGGTCGTCGCGGCGTAGGCCGCGAAGGCGCTCGCCATCATCGCGGGCGGCCAGCCCTTGAGCTCGCTCAGGTGCACCTGGTGAAAGAACACCGAGGTGCCGATGAACGCGGGCGACAGCACGCCCGGCAGCACGAGATAGAACAGCGGGTCCCGCAGCACCGCCGCGCGCGTCCACTGGCGCACGGCACGCTGCGTGGCGCGCTCGGCGCCCGAGGGCTCGCGCGGCACCGCCAGCAGCGCGCGCAGGCCCGGCAGCGCCACGAGCAGCAGGGCCGCGCCCGTCGCGAGCCACGCGCCGCGCCAGCCGAGCTGCGCGAGCAGCACCACCGCGGCGAGCGGCAGCACCGCCTCGCCGAGCTGGTGGCCGAGCGTGACGATGGACACGGCGCGCCCGCGCGCGGCGACGAACCAGCGCCCCGACACCGTCATGGCGAGGTGCGACAGCATGCCCTGGCCGAACAACCGCAGCGCCCACAACGCGAGGGTGAGCGTCACCACGTGCGTGGACGAGGCCAGCAGCGCGCAGGCCGCGGCCAGCGCCAGCACCGTGAAGCTCGCCACGCGCGCGGGCGCCACCGTGTCCACGACCCGACCGAGCGCCACGAGCGTCGCCGCGCTCGCGAGCGTGGCCAGCATGTACACCAGCCCGAAGCCGCCGTGTCCCAGACCGTGCGCGGCGCGGATATCGGCCGCGAACGAGGCGATGAAGAACGTCTGTCCCGCGCTGGAGCAGAACGTCAGCGCAAGCCCCGCCCCGAGCCAGCGCGCGTTGGCGCGCGCGAACGCGACGAGGTTCACGTTCGGGGCCCGTTCCGGGGTGTGGGGCCCGGCAGGCGCGGTGCAGCTTGCGGACGCCGAACCGCGCCCCCACTTCCAGTTGGAGTATGATCGGCGGTCACGCACGGGCCAGACGAGTTCGACGCCCGCTTCATTCTCGTGCCTTCATTCTCGTGAATGGCCGCCGCATCATCGCCACGATTCTGTTCCATGCGGTCCGTCGGCGGTCCCGACGCGACATTCACAGCAGTCACCCCGAATCGTATCGTCCCTTCGGACGCATCGGTCCACCACCTTCGGGGACGCAGACCAGGCAAGGCGGGCCCGTCCCATGGGGTGCCGCGTCGTCTTCACGCGGGCTTAGCGTCGTCGGCCCCGCACCCCGATCGATCCCACTCGATGATGCCGCGGCGCCCGCGCGCAGGCATCGGCCTATTCGTCCGAGAGAGCATTAAGTGAGTCAGAGCGACAGCGAACAACAACTGAGAATCTGGAAGGACCTCGCCATCGGCAAGCAGATGCTGATGAACGAGGCCGCGTCGGCATTGAAGCTGGCGGACGACTTCACCGCGGACGATCTGCGCGAGGCGCTGAACCACGCGGTCAAGCGCGCGCGCGACGCCGACGCGGACATCGCCGCGGCGCAGAACCGCGCCTCCGACGAGATCGCCTCCATGCAGGCGACGGTCAAGCAGGTGGAGAAGGCGAAGAAGAACGCCGACGCCGAACGCGACGCGGCCCAGGCCGCCGCCGAGGCCGCCGAAGCCGCGCTCGCCACCGGGCGCGGCGACAACGCCGAGGCCATCAGGAAGGCGAAGCGCGAGGTCGAGGCCAAGCAGAAGGAGCTGAAGGCCATCAACACGGCCCTCGCCGACACGCCCGAGAACATCGTCAAGAAGCTCAAGCAGCTCAAGAAGCAGAAACTCGACGAGGCGAACGCGCGCAAGGTGGCCGAGGACGCCATGCGCAAGCTCAAGAAGGACAACAAGGAGCAGAAGGACGAGCTCGACACGCTCACCGAGCTGCGCACCGAGGCCGCCAGCCTGCTCGCCGCGTACCGCGAGCTCGTCACCTGGGCCGACGAGGCCGCCGCGAAGACCGAGGGCCTCGAGCCCGCCCCGAAGGCGGACGCCAAGCTCGTGTCCTCCATCGAGACCACGACGGCCGCGGCCGACGAGGAAGCCAAGGACAAGGGCGGCAAGGCGGCGAAGAAGAAGAAGGGCCAGGACAAGGAGACCCGCGCGAGCGCCGCTCCGGCCTGATCGTCCGGCCGTCCCGCGCGTGAGGATCAACCTCAACAGCGACCTCGGGGAGTCCTTCGGCCCCTGGACGATGGGTGACGACGCCGCGCTGCTCGGCGTCGTCGGCGCGGCAAACGTCGCGTGCGGCGCGCATGCCGGAGACCCGCTCGTGATGCGCCGCACCGTGTCGGACGCCGCGGCCCGGCGGGTAGACGTCGGTGCCCACCCCGGCTACCCCGACCTGCAGGGCTTCGGCCGCCGCGCGTTTCCCATGAGCGCGGACGAGCTCGCCTCGAGCGTGCAGGCGCAGGTCGGCGCGCTCGAGGCCATCGCCCGCGGGCTCGGCACCGAGCTCGTGCACGTGAAGCCGCACGGGGCCATGAACAACCGCATGTGCGAGGAAGCGGGCCTCGCGCGCACCTTCGTCGAGGCCATGCGGGCCTCGCACCCGCACCTGATCCTGCTCGCCCCGGCGAGGTCCGAGCTCGCCGCGGCCGGCGCGGCGGCGGGTCTGGTCGTGGCGCTGGAGGTGTTCGCCGACCGGGCCTACACCGAGCGAGGCACGCTCGTGCCGCGCTCCGAACCCGGTGCGGTACACGCCACCAGCGAAGCCTGCGCGGCGCAGGTGCTCGCCATGCTGGAGCGCGGCGGCATCGTCACGCGTGGCGGCGAGACGCTGCCCTGCCGCTTCCACAGCGTGTGCGTGCACGGCGACGATGCGCACGCCGTCGCCACGGCCCGCGCGGTGCGTGCCGCGCTGGTCGACGCCGGCCACGAGCCGGTCGGGCTGCGCGCGGCGCTCGGCTGACGCGTCGCGGAACGGGTCGCCGGACGCGTCGCCGAACGGGTCGCGAGACGGGCCGCACGTCCGAAGGTCGAGTGCCGCCGGCGCGTGCCGGTGCCGCGCGTGCAATGCGCGCCCGGTCGTCTACCTTCGAGATGTCAGGCCACGCCAGGAGACGCCCAATGACGACTGCACGCACGTGGAACGCCGCCCGCTTTCGCCCGGCGCGCACGATCGCGACGCGATACGCGCCCCGTCCCCGCAACCTCGGAACGATCGCCGCACTCGGCGTCCTCCTCCTGACCGGCCTGGTCGCCTGCGGCGCCGACCACCCGTCCGCCGGCAGTGCGCAGGAGCTTGCCCTGTCGTCCGTCCACACCGACGCCGTGCCGGGCGCGGACGTGAACGACGGTGCGCCGTTCCTCGTCCGCACCGACGCGATCGCGGCCGTCACGGGCACGAGCGAGATCCCCTACCCCGTCTATCCCAACGGCAGGAAGTACCGGGTCGGCGGCGAGAACGGACTGAAGATCGTCGTGTTCCAGACCGAGGATTCGTTCGCCGAGGTGGACGCGTACTACAAGTCCGTCTCCACCGACGGAGGCCTGCCGCGCCTGGTGGCCATGGCCGACTACGTGCGCTACCCGACGTCGAGCGATGATGCCGATCCGTGGGCCACGCACAAGCCCGGCATCGTCATCCACGAGTTCGATGGCCAGGACGCGCGCGTGGCGGCGGGCGCGTCGGCGTCCGCACGCACCAACATCATCATGAGCTACTGATCCGTGCGCTCGACCGGAACGTCCTGACCGTGACGAGCGTCGGAGTGTCCCCGACGCCGTCCGCCGCGCGCGCTCAGAACCCGACGTCGATGCCCTCGCTGTCCGGCGCATCGACACGGAACGCATCCGAGAACGGCACGGTGTAGCTCGTGGTGGCCCCGTCTTCCGTCACGACGAGCGTGAACGTCGAAGGATCGCCATCGAAGGCATCGACGAGGTACTCGCGCCCGTCCGTCGCGATGCTCAGGCGTCCCTCGGTGGGACGGCCGGCGTCGCGGCCGTCGCGAAACACGAACGGGCCGCGCTGCGCCACGTTCGCCTGCCCGGGCAGCAGCCCGCCCACCTGGAAGCCCCGCGCGACGAGACCGAGCGTGCCGTCGGGCAGCGCGTTCCCGGCGTCGCTGCCCGTCGTCGAGAACGATTGCGCCTCGTAGCTGCCTTCCGGACGCTCGACCGACAGCTCGGTCGCGAAGTACCCGTTCAGCGTCGGCTCCGGCGGAAACTCGGACAGCACCGCATCGCTGATCGTGACGGTGGACAGGTCGCGCGAGTCGTCGAGCGCGAAGTCCCGCACGCCGAGCTGCAGCGGCTCGTCCGTCGAATCCGGATCGATGGGTTGCGATACCTGCGCGAACCCGCTCAGCACGACGGGACCCACGCCGCACTCCTCGGCCTCGAAGACCTGGAAGGTGACGAGGCTGTCGCCGTCCTCGGCGGCGCGTAGCAGGTCGATGGTTCCCCCACGAGGGCAGGTATAGCTTTCGCGTACGAGGAAGCCTTCCGATGCCGCGTCCGGGCCGAAGGACAGCAGCTCGAAGCCTAGCCCGGTATCCGCACGGTAGATCGACGGATCGTTCAGCCGCTGCATCGTCGCGGCGACCTTCTCGATCGCCACGCCGTTGACGAGCTCGAACGCCGTGGCAAGCGTGGCGCTCACGTCGGCTGGCAGGTCGGTGCCCGTCACGGGGAGTGGCGCAGAGGGGCCGGCACCCTCGAAGCCCGCGTCCGAGACGGTCGCGCTGGCGCTGCCGGCCGAGCTCGTCGCACGGACCTCGTAGGTGTAGGACTCGCCGGGCTCGCGCGTAGCGTCGAAGTAGCTACCGAGGAACTCGCCCTCCAGCGTGGCGATCAGCACGCCGTCGCGCCGGATCTCGTTGCGGGTGATGACGGGCCGCACGCTGCCCGCAGGCGTCCAGAAGAGCTCCGCGGCCGTGGTCGAATACACGGTGATCGAGAGATCCTCGGGCCGGATCTCGGGATTCGAATCCGGCGCGATCGGCGTACCGGGGTTCGCGGCGCCACCGCCCGCGGTGCGCAGCGACACCGCCGAGGGCGCGGAGCGCAGGCCGGCTCCGTCGATGGCGATCACCTCGAACGCGTAGTCGGCCCCGGCGCTCAGCCCGTTCGCGAAGTGGCTCGTCCCGTCCGTGGTCGCGACGACCTGCCCGTCGCGCCGGATCTCGTAGCGCAGGCCCGGCATCTGCGCACGCGTCCAGAAGAGCTCGGCAGCCGAGCTGGAATAGACCGTCGCGTTCAGCCCCGCGGGTGCGGTCGGCCCGATGCCCGGACCGCCCGGATTCGACTCGTCACCGAGCGATGCGCTGGCCGCGCCGGAGCGCTGGCCCGCGGTATCGATCGCGGTGACGGTGAACGTGTACGGCGTACCGGAACGCAGCGAGGGGTCGTAGTAGCTCAGCGCGTCGAAGGTGCCGACCTCCTCACCGTTCACCGCGACGGCGTAGCCGCGCACGCCGCGGTCGTCGGACGAGCGGCTCCAGAACAGCTCGCCCCCGGCGCCGGGGTAGAGCGTCGCGCGCACGTCGTCCGGCGTCGTCGGACGGGCGTCGTCGGCGTGCGCGGTGCCGGAGAGCGCAAAGGCGGCGGCGACGGCAGCGGCTATCGGGGCGGTCTTCATGGGAAACGACGCAGGGTGCGGTTGACGGGCTTCCTTATGCACCCACCAAGTGGTTCGGAACCACCCGATTCGCGTTTGCGCGCACGGTATTCGTGGCGCCCCGACGGAATGCGTCACGAGCCCTGACGCCGGCCCCCCTCCAGCAGGCGACGCGCCTCGTCCAGGTGGGGCGCGTCAGCCGGCGCGGACTCGACCGGGGCGCGCACGTTGCGGCGCGCCATGACCACTCCGGCACCCAACCCGATGGCCAGCAACACGAAGGGGCCGAGCCACAGCAGCGCCGTCGTGCCGCCGAAGCGCGGGGTGTAGCGCACGAACTCGCCGTAGCGCGACACGAGGTACTCGTCGATGGCGTCGTCGTCGTCGCCCGCCACGACGCGGTCGTGGATCTGCACACGCAGGTCGTCGGCCAGGGAGGCGCCCGAGTCCGCGATGCTCTGGTTCTGGCACTTCAGGCAGCGGTACTCGTGCAGGAGCGCCTCGTAGCGCTCGCGGTCCTCCGCGCGCTCGAAGCTCACGACGGGCTCCGCGGCCGACGCCGTGGGGCCCACCGGGACGACGAGCGGCGCACCGACGACCAACGCGATCGACAGGGCGACGGTGCGCGCCGCCGAGCGGATCGTCGCACGCTCACGCCGACTCCCTCTCGTGCTCATGACGGCTCTCCCGCATCGAGCGAGTCGACGAGCGGCAGCAGCTCGTCGCGCAGCACCGCCTCGTCCATGGGACCGACGTGCTTCCACAGCACCTCCCCGTCCGCGCCGATCAGGAAGGTCTCCGGCACGCCGTAGACGCCATAGTCGAGTCCCACGGCACCCTCATCCGCCAGCACGGCCGCGAACGGATCACCGTGGCGCACGAGCCACCGCCGCGCCTCCACAGGGTCGTCCTTGTAGTTGAGCCCCACGATGGGCACGTCGCTCTCGCGCTCGAAGGCCACGAGCTGCGGATGCTCCTGGATGCACGGCCCGCACCAGCTGGCCCAGACGTTCAGGAGCCAGGGCTGGCCGCGCATGGCGGCGCTCTCGAAGCTCCCCGACACGAGCGCGGCCTCCACGCCCCGGCCCGCGGCGTCCGCGGGTTCGCGCTCCAGCGGACCGAGCGTGAACTCCGGTGCCGGCTTGCCGATCAGCGGCGAGGGCAGCTCGGAGGGGTCGAGCGAGAGGCCGCGCCAGAGAAAGAAGCCGACGCCCAGGAACAGGGCGAGCGGCAACAGTCGCAGGATCACGTGCGCGCGACGGCGGGCACGGCCGGGCGCGCCGGCGCCCTGCCCTTCGCCGTCGAATCAGCCTTCGCGTCCGTCTGCTTCGCCGCGAAGCGGTAGCGACGGTCGGCGGCGGCCACGATGCCCCCGAGCGCCATGAACACCGTGCCGATCCAGATCCAGCGCACGAAGGGCTTGACCTGAAGCCGCACGCTCCACGCACCGTCGCCCAGCGGCTCGCCGAGCGCGACGAAGAGGTCCCGCGTGACGCCCGCGTCGATGCCCGCCTCGGTCATGGCCTCGCGCCGCACGTCGTAGATCCGCTTCTCGGCCCAGACCTCGGTCCCGTCGTCACCGACCAGGAAGTGTGCGCGCGCCGCCGAGTAGTTCGGTCCGCGCACCTCGGACAGCTCGTCGAACGTGAAGGTGTAGCCCGCCATCTCGTGGGTATCCCCCACCGCCATGCGCACCGTCGTCTCCTCGGCCTGGATGGACACGAGCGCCACCCCGAGCGCGAACACGCCGATGCCGAAGTGCGCGAGCGTCATGCCCCAGAACGCGCCGGGTGCCTGCAGCGCCGCCGCGAAGCGCTCGCGCCCGCCGCGCCTGTTGCGCACGCGGTGCAGCACGCCGTGCACCACCGTGGCGAAGGTCCAGAAGGTCAGCGCGAGCGCGGCCACGGCCGTGAGCTGGAAGCCGTGCGAGAGCATCACCCAGGCCAGGGCCGCGACGATGGAGCCCACCGCCAGCAGGGCGAGCCTGCGCCAGCGCCCGCCGAGCGAGTCCTTCTTCCAGTTCACGCTGGCGCCGAGCCCCGCGAAGATCAGCACCGGCAGCATGAGCGGCACGAACACCGCGTCGAAGTACTGCGGCCCGACCGAGATCTTGCCCAGGTCCAGGGCGTCCAGTATCAGCGGGTACAACGTGCCGAGCAGCACCGCGGCGCAGGCCACGACCATCAGCACGTTGTTCAGCAGGATGCCGGACTCGCGCGAGACGAGCGCCCAGCCGGACTCGCTCTTGAGCGTGTGCGCGCGCGCCGCGTACAGCAGCAGCGAGCCGCCGACGACGGCACCGAGGAACAGCAGGATGTAGAGCCCGCGCGTGGGATCCGAGGCGAACGAGTGCACCGAGGTCAGGACCCCGGAGCGCACGAGGAAGGTGCCGAGCAGGGAGAGCGAGAACGCGAGCACCGCGAGCAGCACCGTCCAGGCCTTGAACACGCCGCGCTTCTCGCTCGCGGCGAGCGAGTGCACGAGCGCGGTGCCGACCAGCCACGGCATGAACGAGGCGTTCTCGACCGGATCCCAGAACCACCAGCCGCCCCAGCCGAGCTCGTAGTAGGCCCAGAAGCTGCCGAGCGAGATGCCGACGGTGAGGAACGCCCAGGCGACGTTCGTCCACGGCCGCATCCAGCGCAGCGTGGCCGCGTCCAGGCTGCCGCCCATCAGCGCCGCGATGGCGAACGCGAAGGCCACGGCGAAGCCGACGTAGCCCATGTAGAGCATCGGCGGGTGAATGGCCATCCCCGGGTCCTGCAGCAGCGGGTTCAGGTCCGCGCCGTCGAAGGGCACGGGATAGAGTCGCTCGAAGGGGTTGCTGGTCAGCAGCACGAACAGCAGGAAGCCGACCGACACGAGTCCGAGCACCGAGAGCACGCGCGCGCGCAGCACGGCCGGCAGATGCCCGCCGAACAGCGCCACCGCCGCGGTCCACAGCGCGTGGATCAGGCACCAGAACAGGATCGATCCCTCGTGCCCGCCCCATACGCCGGAGACGAGGTACATGAAGGGCAGCCCCGAATTCGAGGTGTTGGCGACGTAGGCGACGCTGTAGTCGTGCGCGATGAACGACCAGGTGAGACAGGCGTACGACAGGCCGACGAGCCCGAACTGCAGGAACGCCGCGGGGCGCCCGAGCCGCATCCACGCGCCCTGCCCCGTGGCGGCACCCGCGAGCGGCACGGTGCCGAGCAGCGCGGCCGTGCACAGCGCGAGGATCAGCGCGAGATTGCCGAGTTCAGGGAGCATGGCGTGTCGGGATCAGGGGTCGACGATCGTGGTGGTGCCGAAGGTCGCGGCGGTACCGGGCATGCGGCCGGCCCGCTCGAGCGCCTCGGCCACCTCGGGCGGCATGTAGTTCTCGTCGTGCTTGGCGAGCACCTCGTCAGCCACGAAGCGGCCGTCGGGCGCGAGCCGTCCGTTGGCGACGATGCCCTGCCCCTCGCGGAACAGGTCCGGCAGGATGCCGGCGTAGCTGACCGTCACCGCGCCCGCGCCGTCGGACAGATCGAAGCTCACGTCCAGGTCCTCGCCGGAGCGATCCACGCTGCCCTCGACGACCATGCCGCCGATGCGGAACGCGCGCCCGGGCTCGACGCCGCCGGCGGCGACCTCGCTCGGGGCGTGGAACAGCATGAGGTTCGAGCGGAACGCGTTCAGCCCGAACGCCACCGCCGCACCCACCGCGCACAGCATGAGCGTCACGAGGATCAGGCGCTGACGGCGACGCGGCGTCACGGGCGGGCCTCCGCGTCGGCGGCAGTAGTGGACGCGACCCCGCCGCGCCGCGGCTGCAAGGCTCGCGCGAACGTGGAGCGGCGCACGCGGCGCGCCTCGGCCGCCGACCACAGCACGACGCCGCCGAGCAGCAGCGCGGTGGCGCCGAACGAGGACCACACGTAGGCGGCGTAGCCGCCCATGGCGAGAAAGTCCATGAAGGCGTCCATCAGCCGCTCACCGTGCCGGCGAGCCCCGCGCCCGCGGCGCGGGCACCCGGGGCACCGCGCTCGGCGGCGGCCAGGTCGCGCACCCAGCGCGCCCGACCCTCGCGCTGCAGGATCCCCGTGCGCAGCCGGACGCAGAGGTTGTGGAAGTACATGAGCTGGAAGCCGACGGCCATGATGAGCAGGGGCTTGAGCATGCTGGGGTGCATGGACGGGGCGCCGATCTTCGTGATGGAGGCGGGCTGGTGCAGCGTGTTCCACCAGTCCACCGAGAACTTGATGACGGGGATGTTCACCACGCCCACCACGGCGAGGATGGCCGCGGCGCGCGCCGCGCCCTGAGGGTTCTCCAGCGCGCCGCGCAGGGCCATGTAGCCAAGGTACAGGAAGAGCAGCAGCAGCTCCGAGGTCAGCCGTGCGTCCCACACCCACCAGGTGCCCCACATCGGCTTGCCCCACAGCGAGCCCGTCAGGAGCGCGATGGCCGTGAAGGCCGCGCCGATGGGTGCGGAGGCCTGCGCCACGGCATCGGCGACCTTGAGCCGCCATATCAGGAACACGGCGCTGGACACGGCCATGGTCGTGTAGACGAAGAGCGACATCCACGCCGCCGGCACGTGCGCGTAGATGATGCGGTAGCTGTCGCCCTGCTCGTAGTCGGACGGGGCGACGACGAGTCCCAGGTACAGCCCGGTCAAGAGGCACAGCACGGTGGCCCCGCCGAGCCAGGGCCGCAGCGTGCCCGCCAGGCGGTACACGTAGGGAGCCGAGCCGTACTTGTGGATCCACTTGAACAAGGTGAGTGCCTTCTCGGTCGTGGGGTGCGTTCTGCGGGTACCGATTCTAGAGGACTTACGGGCGACCGACCGGCCTGGACCGGACGCCCGAGCGAACGGTTAGGGGTGAACCGAACGGTGTCGCGAAACCGCGCGAAGGGCCTTCAGCCGCGCCCCGGCGTGCCGACCCCGATGCGCAGCGCCGCCGCGGCGGCCGGCGGAGCCAGCGCCGCGGCCAATGCCAGCGCGGCGGCCAGCAAGGAGAGCGCCCCACCGGGCTCGAACCCGCCGGCCGCGGCCGCCACCGCGCCGGCCCCGAACACCAGGATGGGGACCGTCAGGGGCAGCACCAGCAAGGACAACAAGATGCCGCCGCGGTTCACTCCGACCGTGAGCGCCGCGCCGATCGCGCCCACCAGCGACAGGGTCAGCGTGCCGAGCGCGAGCGAGCCGACGAGGGTCGGCCAGGCCGCCACGGGCAGCCCCAGGAGCGCCGCCAGCACGGGCGAGAGCAGCAGCAGCGGCAGCCCCGACAGCAGCCAGTGCGAGAGCACCTTGGCCACGACCACGAGCGACAGCGGCGTCGGCCCGAGCACGAGCTGCTCCAGCACGCCGTCCTCCAGGTCGCGCTCGAACAGCGCGTCCAGCGACAACAACATGGCCAGCAGCGCCGCGACCCACAGCACCCCCGGCGCGATGGTGCGCAGCGTGGCGGGCTCCGGCCCGATGCCGAGCGGGAACAGCGACACGACGATGGTGAAGAAGATCGGCGGGTTCAGCCACTGGCCCGACGAGCGCGCACCGATGCGCAGGTCGCGCACGAGGATCGCGCCGAACGCGCGAATCACGAGGCGGCGGGGTCGGTCGCCGCGCCGAGCTCGACCTCGCGCACGGCGAGCCCGGGCACGGCCAGCGCCTGGTGCGTGGTGAACACGCACGCCCCGCCCGCCCGGGCGTGGCGCGCGATGGCGCCCGCCACCCACGCCAGCCCGCGCGCATCGAGCGCGGTGAGCGGCTCGTCCAGGATCCACAGCCGCCGCGGTTCCAGCACCAGGCGCGCGAGCGCGACGCGGCGACGCTGACCGGCCGACAGCGCCGCGACCGGCACCTCGAGCCGCTCCCCGAGGCCGAGCTCGCCCAACGTGGGCTCGATCAGCGCGGCATCGCCGCCGTTCGCCGCGGCGAAGGCCCGCAGGTTCTCGGTCGCGCTCAGCGCGGCGCTCACGCCGGGCCGGTGCCCGATGTACAGCAGCGCCTCGGACAGCGCGTCGCGCGCACGCCGCAGCGGCACGCCCTCGAACAGCACCTCCCCCTCCTCGAGCTCCACGAGCCCGGCCAGCACGCGCAGCAGCGTGGTCTTGCCGCTGCCGTTCTCGCCGCGCAGTTGCAGCGCCTCGCCGGCGCGCAGGTCCAGCGCCACGCCGTCGAGGATCGGCGCATCCCCCAGCCACAGGGTCACGCCGCGTGCCTCGAGCATGACCGCGCCCGCCGCGCCTGCGGCGACGGGCGGGGCCTGCGTGCCCGCCGGGGCCTCGACCCTCACGCCTTCGGGTCGTCTGCCGGTCCGAGCACCATGAACGTGCCGCGCGACACGATGCCGAGCTCCGGGCCGCGCTCCCCGTCGCGCTCCTCGGCGAAGCCCGCGAGCTCCATGAACGTCGCGCGGTTGATCAGCGCGAGCAGCCCGTCGCGCACCTCGACGTACGGCGACGGCTCGCCGCCGGGCTCGTCGTAGCGCACCGTGATCGGGTGCGCGGCGTCCGCCACGACGCGGTCGCCCAGATTCGTCGTGAACGCGATGGCGGGCTCGTCGGGCGCGCCGTGGCGC
The DNA here is from genome assembly GCA_963833195.1 of uncultured Gammaproteobacteria bacterium. GTDB lineage: Bacteria > Pseudomonadota > Gammaproteobacteria > Granulosicoccales > Granulosicoccaceae > Granulosicoccus. The sequence goes on from CAWHXF010000027.1 coordinate 1,410,987, forward strand.
TCCATCGCGACCGCGATGAAGGGCGCGTCCTCGACGGTGATGCCGAGCCGCACCTGCGGCGTCACCAGCCAGGTGCGCCCGTCGTCCACGCGCAGCACCGTCGAGAACAGCCGCACCATGCGCATCCGCTCGATGCGCCGGCCCTCGTGCCACCAGCTACCGTCCCGGCGGATGACGATGTCGATCTCGTCGGTGCGCTCCGGATGCCAGGCGTGCACCGGCGGCAGCGCGCGCGCCGAGATCTCGTCCAGGATGCCCGCGAGCGCGAGGCCCGCCGCTGCGTCGTCCGTCATGCCCGTACCCTCGTGTCGTCCGCGTCGTCGGTCTCGAAGTCAGCGCCCGTGCCGCGTACCGGACGCGGCTCGCCGCGTTCGTCCATGGCCACGAAGGTGAAGAGCCCTTCGGTCACCTGCTCTTCCAGCGCCCGCCGGCGACGCCGCACCCAGGCCTCGATCAGCACCGTGATGGAGGTGCGGCCGATGCGCTCGGTGCGGCACCAGCAACTGATCTCGTCGCCGACGGAGACGGGCTTGTGGAACTTCATGCCCGTCACGGCCACGGTCGCGACCCGGCCGCGCGCCACGTGGTACGCGAACGTGCCGCCCGCGATGTCCATCTGCGCAAGGATCCAACCGCCGAAGATGTCGCCGTTCGGGTTCGTGTCCGCGGGCATGGCCACCGTGCGCGACGACGGCTGACCGTTCACGCGATCGATGGGCGCCGCGGCCGTCGCCTCAACCACCCTCGTAGTCCCGCAGGTCGCGGATCACCGTGCCGTCGTTCGGCACCGCATCGACGAGGCGCACCGTTCCGGCGAGCCCCGCATGACGCTTGAGCGCCGCTTCCAGCGCCCCTACGTCCAGGCTCGCGCCCTGCACTTCGAGGGTCATGACGTCGCGTTCGCTATCGCGCTCCACGACGAGGCGCAACGCCTCGATGCCCGGCACGTCGCCACGGATGGCCTGCACCTGACGCGGGTCGACGAACATGCCGCGCACCTTGGTGCGCTGGTCGGCGCGCCCGAGCCAGCCCGCGAGCCGCGGTGCGGTGCGCCCGCACGGGCTCGTGCCCCCGAGCGTGCGCGACAGATCCCCTGTGGCGAAGCGCACGAGCGGGTAATCGGTGTCGATCCGGGTCACCACGACCTCGCCCACCTCGCCGTCCGGGCAGGGCTCGCCCGTGCCGGGCCGGCAGATCTCCACGATCAGCCCCTCGTTGACGAGCATGCCTGCGTGCACTTCGCCGTCCGTCGCGCTCTCGTAGGCGATCACGCCGAGATCGGCCGTGGCGTAGCACTGCAGGCAAAGGATGCCCGCGTCCGCGTAGCGCTGCCGCAGCGCCGGGAACAGCGCCCCGCCGGACACCATCGCGCGCCGCAGGTGCTCGAGCGGCGCGCCGCCGTCGTCCGCGGCATGGTCCAGCAGCACGGCCAGGTAGTCCGGCGTGCCGGTGTAGGCGACCGCGCGCGCGTGGCGCAGCGCCTCGACCTGCGCCGCCGTGTCGCCCACTCCGGCCGGAAACACCGTGCAGCCGAGCGCGCGCGCGGCCGCGTCCAGGATCCAGCCGCCCGGCGTGCGGTGGTAGGCGAAGGCGTTGTGCACGACGTCCCCGGCCGCGAACCCGGCCGCGTGCAGCGCGCGTGCGCCGGCCCAAGGATCGTCGCCCGACGGCTGCGGCTCCCAGACCGGACCCGGCGAGACGAAGAGGCGCGCCCCGCGCAGCGCGCCGTCGCGCACGAAACCGCCGAGCGGCGGCGAGGCCTGCTGCGCGGCGACGACATCGGCCTTGGTCAGGAGCGGCAACCCGGCCAGCGCCTCGCGCGAGTCGATCGCGTCGAGGGCGTGATCGTCCAGGTGACGCGCGAGGCCGGGGCAATCGGCCGTCGCGGCCCGCAGGCGTGCGCCCAGGCCCTCGAACAGCGCGCGCTCGCGGGCCTCGGGGGCTCGGGTCTCGAGCTCGTCGAAATGGGGCATCGTCATGGCGCGCATGGTAGCGCGCCGCCGCTCGCGGGCCCGTCCGCACGTATGATCGGCGGCGAACTCCCCACGACGGAAACACGCGCGCCGATGACGAAGAACGGTCCCAAGGTCCACGCGGACGCGTCGAGCGCGCTCGACGGGCTGCTGCGCGACGGCATGACCATCATGTGCGGCGGCTTCGGCCTGTGCGGCATCCCCGAGACGCTGATAGACGCGGTGCAGGCGTCCGGCGTCACCGGCCTGACCTTCATCTCGAACAACGCGGGCGTCGACGGGCTCGGCATCGGCAAGCTCATCGAGACCGGTCAGGTGGCGAAGATGATCTCGTCCTACGTCGGCGAGAACAAGCGCTTCGCGCAGGACTACCTCGACGGCAAGCTAGAGGTCGAGTTCGTGCCCCAGGGCACGCTCGCCGAGCGTTGCCGCGCCGGCGGCGCCGGCATTCCGGCCTTCTTCACCAAGACCGGCGTCGGCACGCTCGTCGCCGAAGGCAAGGAGGAGCGCGAGTTCGACGGGGAGCGCTACATCATGGAGCGCGGGCTGTACGCGGACCTCTCGCTCGTGCACGCCTGGCGCGGCGACACCGAAGGCAACCTCGTCTACCGCCGCACCGCGAGGAACTTCAACCCCGACATGGCCACCGCGGGCGCCGTCACCGTCGCCGAGGTCGAGGAGCTCGTCGCGCCCGGCACGCTGGACCCCGACCTCGTCGCCACCCCCGGCATCCACGTGCACCGCATCGTCGAGGTGGCCGGGGCCCCGAAGCACATCGAGCAACGCACCACGCGTCAGCGCACCGAAGCAGCCACCACAGGAGCAGGCGCATGAGCTGGACCCGCGATCAGATGGCCGCGCGCGCCGCGCGCGAGCTTCGCGACGGCGACTACGTGAACCTCGGCATCGGCATCCCGACGCTCGTGTCGAACTTCCTGCCCGAAGGCGTCTCGGTGCAGTTGCAGAGCGAGAACGGCATGCTCGGCATGGGCCCCTTCCCGTTCGAGGGCGAGGAGGACCCCGACCTCATCAACGCCGGCAAGCAGACCATCACGGCGTTGCCCACGACGAGCTACTTCTCCAGCTCCGACTCGTTCGGCATGATTCGCGGCGGGCGCATCGACGTGGCCATGCTCGGCGCCATGGAGGTGTCGGCGAACGGGGATCTCGCGAACTGGATGATCCCGGGCAAGCGCGTCAAGGGCATGGGCGGCGCCATGGACCTGGTGGCGGGCGTCAAGCGCGTCATCGTGATCATGGAGCACACCGCCAAGGGCGCGCCGAAGATCCTCGAGGCCTGCACGCTTGCCGCTGACCGGCACCGCGGTGGTGGACATGATCGTCACGGATCTCGCGGTGTTCACCATCGATTCGGGCAGCGACCGTCCGCTGAAGCTCGTCGAGCTCGCGCCCGACGTCACCGAGGAGCAGGTGCGCGAGGCGACGGGGGCGGCGTTCGTGCGGGGGTGATGGGCCGCGCGGCCCTCACGCCGCGTCCCGAAACTCCTCGTCCGCCACCCCGCCGCCCCCCACCACCCGTTCCCGCCACCACTGCTCGATCGGCACCGGCACGCCCACCCCGTAGCCCTGCACCCGGTCGACGCCGATCCGGGCGAGCGCGTCCCGGATCGCCTCGCTCTCCACGCATTCGGCCACGGTGCGCTTGCCCAGCGTGTGCCCGATGCCGTGGATGGCGCGCACCATGGCCAGATCGGTCTCGTCCTCGAGCACGTTCCTGACGAACTGCCCGTCGATCTTCAGCGTGTCCACGGGCAGGGAACGCAGGTAGCCGAACGAGGACAGCCCGCTGCCGAAGTCGTCGAGCGAGAACCCGCAGCCGCGCGCGCCGAGCGCCGTCATGAAATCGCGCGCCAGATCCATGCTCTCGATCGCCGCGGTCTCGGTGATCTCGAAGCGCAGCTTCTCGGCCGGCACGCCGCTGTCGTCCAGCAACGCCTCCACCCAACCCAGGAACTCGGGCTCGTCGAGCGACTGGCCCGAGAGGTTCACCGCGCAGTGCCCGAGCCCGTCGAGGTCCCTGCGGTGCGCGACCAGCCAGTCGATGGTGCCGCGCACCACGTGCCGGTCCAGCGGCTCCATGAGCCCGAACCGCTCGGCCGAGGGGATGAACGCCCCGGGCAGCACGAGCTCGCCCGTCGGATCCAGCATGCGCACCAGCACCTCCATGCAGGCGCCGGAGCCGGGGTCGCTGCCCGGGCGCGTCGGCTCGACCGGCTGGGCGTAGAGCAGGAAGCGGTCGGCGTCCAGCGCATCGGTGACGCGCTGCACCCACAGGGCATCGTCGTCGCGCCGCACGGCCGCGGCGTCGTCGGGGGTATAGATGTGCAGCCGGTTGCGACCGCCCGCCTTCGCGGCGTAGCAGGCCACGTCGGCGGCGCGCAGCGCGCCCTCGACCGTGGCTTCGTGCTCCAGGTCCACGAGCCCGATGCTGACGCCGAACGAGAAGCGCCGACCGTTCATCGTGAAGCGGTAGTCGGCCACGTCTGCGCGCACGGCCTCGCCAATCCGCATCGCCGCGTCGGGCGAGCAGCGCTCCAGCAGCACCGCGAACTCGTCGCCGCCCATGCGCGCGAAGGTGTCCCCGTCGCGCAGCCGCGCGCGCATGAGCTCGCCGAGCTCGCGCAGCACGCGATCGCCGGCCGCGTGACCGCAGGCGTCGTTGACGAGCTTGAATCGATCGAGATCGAGAAAGCACAGCACGCGGGCGGTGCGGTCGCCGGTCAGTGCGCGTTCCAGGTGCTGCTCGAACGCGCGGCGGTTGTACAGCCCGGTCAGGTCGTCGTGCGTGGCCTGGTAGGCCATGCGCTCGGTCAGCGCGCGCGCCTCGGTGGTGTCGCGGAACACCAGCACGTGGCCCAACGAGGGCCCGAACGCGGGACCGTCGGAGTGCCGGATGGGCGCCACCGTGTAGTCCACGATCGCCTCGCGCCGCGGCTCCGGGCCCCGCGCGCACAGGCGCGCCGCGACGGGTCCGGCCGCGCGCAGGTTCGGCAGCACGACGGGCTCGGGCAGCGAGCTGGCGAGCTCCAGCGGCTCGAACACCGTTCCCAGGGAGCAGCCGATCGCCTCCTCCGCGCTCCAGCCGGTCAGGCGCTCGGCGGCGGCGTTCAGATAGTCCACCCGATCGATGCGGTCCGTCGTGATGACGGCATCCCCGATCGAGGCGAGCGTGATGCGCAGCCGCTCCTTCTCGCGCTCGAGCGCGGCCCGCGCGTGCATCCGGTCGCTGACCTCGACGCCCACGCAGACGATGCCGGTGATCTCGTCGCGCGCGCCGTGCATCGGCGTCGCGGTGATCAGCACGTCGAGCTTGCGACCGTCCGCGCGCACGAACTCCACGCCGACGTCGCGCACCTCGATGCCGTCGCGGATGCGGCGCTGCAGATCGGCGGCGTGCGCACGCGAGCCTTCGGTCAGGAAGCGCACGGAGCGCTCGCCCAGCACGGCCTCTTCGGGATACCCCAGGGTGCGCAGCCAGCACCGGTTGACGCGGCGCAGCCGACCGGCCGCGTCGGTCACGTGCACCATGACCGGGGCGTTCTCCCACAGCGCGGCCCCGACGGCGGCCGCCATCGTGTCGTCCTCGACCCGCTCGTCATGCGCGTCGCTGCTGCGTCCGGTCTGCACCGTTCGGTTCCGGGTCTCGTCGTGCGAACCGGTCTGAGCGGCAGGCGGGGTCGCTACTTGCCCGCGTTACGGTGTCGCCGCGTCTTTCGCGACTCTGCGCCTCCACGTCTTCGCGCAGACGCGAAACGCCGGCCCCGGGGAGGCCCGAGACGAGCCCTTAGGGCCTGTGGCGATATAAATTGACCGTCCTGTCAATTTATATCGCCACAGGCCCTCACGCCAGCCAGCGCTTCCTGCGCTTGTAGTGCTTCCCGTCCCGGAAGCTGCGCCGCCCCTCCCCGCCCGTGCCCAGGTAGAACTCCTTGACGTCGGAGTTCTCGCGCAGCTGCGCTCCGGTACCGTCGAGCACCACGCGCCCGGATTCGAGGATGTAGCCGTAGGTCGCGTAGCGCAGCGCGATGTTGGTGTTCTGCTCGGCCAGCAGGAACGAGACACCGGTCTCCTCGTTCAGGCGCTTGACGATCTCGAAGATCTCCTCCACGAGCTGCGGCGCGAGGCCCATGGAGGGCTCGTCGAGCAGGATCATCGAGGGTTTGGACATCAGCGCCCGGCCGATGGCGCACATCTGCTGCTCGCCTCCCGAGGTGTAGCCCGCCTGCGAGCCGCGCCGCTCGCGCAGGCGCGGGAAGAAGTCGTAGACGCGCTCCATGTCGGCCTTGATGGCCGCGCGTCCGTCCTTCCTCGTGAAGGCCCCGGTCAGCAGGTTCTCCTCGATGGACAGGTGCCCGAAGCAGTGCCGGCCCTCCATGACCTGGATGCAGCCGCGGCGCACCAGCTCGTTCGGGGAGCGATCGTGCACGGCCTCGCCGCGGAACGTGATGGTGCCCTTGGTGACCTCGCCGCGCTCGGCCTGCAGCAGGTTCGAGATGGCCTTCAGCGTCGTCGTCTTGCCCGCGCCGTTGGCGCCCAGCAACGCGACGATGCCGCCCTCGGGCACCGACAGCGACACCCCCTTCAGCACGAGGATGACGCGGTCGTAGATGACCTCGATGTTCCCGACGTCGAGGATCGGCGAGGCGCCGGGCTCCGTGCCCGGCGCGCCGTTCGCGTCGCTCGCGCTGGCCGCGCTCACGAGCATTCAGGCGTCGCAGGTCTGGCTCGCCGCGTCGGGCTTGTCGGACACGTACTGCTCGGCGGCCTGTTCCAGCATCGGGCGCGTGACCTCGGTGTCCGGCGAGATGAAGTCGCTGACGCGCTCCCAGTCGTCCCCCGTCCACTGCTGGATGAAGACCGGACCTGCGCCCTCGTGGTCCTCGCACGAGCCGATGATCGGCGAGGTGAAGCCCTCGAGCCCGAGCTCCGCGAGTCGTTCGGCCGAGAGGTCCAGGTTCTCGAAGCCGACGCGCATGTCGGCGCCGTCGATGACCGTCTTGCCCGTGATCTCCTGCGCCGCACGGATGGCCTCGGCGAGGATCACCGAGTTGAACAGCCCGCGGTTGTAGAGCACGTTGCCGACGTCCTCGGGCGCGGACTGGCTGTTGCCGGGCTCCACGACGTACTCGATGACGTCCTGCAGCGCCGGGTAGTCGGTGCCGATGCCGGTGAAGTTCGCGGCCAGATACCCCTCGCCGTCCTGGCCGACCGAGTCGAGGTCCGCGTGCGCGCCCGCCCACCAGTTGCCGATGAACCGATCCAGCGGGAAGCGCGTCTTCTTCGCCTCCTTGATGGCCGTCGCGTTCATCGCGCCCCAGCCCCACATGATCATCCAGTCCGGGCGCTCCCGCCTGACGTTGAGCCACTGCGAGGACTGGGACTGCATCTCCTTCACGCCGACGGGAAAGCGCGCGATCTCGAAGCCCTTGTCCTCGGCGAGCTGCTCGAGCAGCTCGATGGGCTCGAGCCCGTAGGCGGTGTCGAGGTAGAGGAAGCCGATCTTCTTGCCCTCCAGCGAGCCGTCCTCCTGCTGCTCCACGTACTTGACGATCGAGGAGAGCTGGTTCCAGTACGTCGTCGGGTACACGAACGTCCAGGGGAACTTCTCGCCGATGGCGGCGGCCGACAGTCCGTAGCCCATGGAGAACACGGGGATCTGGTCGGTCTCGGACTTCGGGATCAGCGCGAGGGTGATGCCGGTGGACAGCGGGCTGTAGGCGAGCGCGCCCTTGCCCTTGGTGGCCTCGTAGCACTCCACCCCCTTCTGGGTGTTGTAGGCCGTCTCGCACTCCTCGAGCTCGATCTTCACGCCGCCGATGCCGCCGTCGCGCTCGTTGAGCATCGTGAAGTAGTCCGCCATGCCGTTCGCCCACGGCGTGCCGCCGCCCGCGAAGGGTCCGGTGCGGTAGGTCATCGACGGGATGTACATCGTGTCCTGCGCCTGCGCGGGCACGGCGGTGGCGGCCAGCAGCGTGGCCGCCGCGATCAGGGTGGTCCTTGTACGCATCGTCTCTCCTCGAGAAGCCCGATGCCCGGGCTCGGGGTTGGGGTCATGACGCCATGGCAAAGCGCCTTGCCGGAAAGGTCGCATATCCGTCGCGCCGGGGCAACGGATCGGGGCCGGTCGTCAGCTCGAATACGGGAACGGCCAGGTGCGCAGCTTCTCCTTCGCGATGCCCCACAGCCTCGCCAGCCCGTGCGGCTCGACGATCAGGAAGAACACGATGAGCGAACCGATGACGATCTGCGACACGTGCTCGAGCGTCGCGGCCTGCACCGAGACGCCGAAGAGCGACGGCACGGCGCGGATCGCGATGGGCAGCACCCAGATGAACGCAGCCCCCAGGAAGCACCCCGCCAGCGAGCCCATGCCGCCGATGATCACGATGAACAGGATCAGGAAGGAGTGGTTGATGTCGAAGGCCTCGACCTCGGCCGTGCCGAGCCAGAAGAACACCATCAGCGCGCCCGCCACGCCGCAGTAGTAGCTCGAGAACGCGAACGCCGAGAGCTTCGCGCGAAGCGGCCGGATGCCCATCAGCTCCGCGGCGATGTCCATGTCGCGGATCATCATCCAGGAGCGCCCGATGCGCCCGCGCAGCACGTTGGCGGCCACGAGCGTCATCAGCGAGACGATCGACAGGATCACGAGATAGCGCGCCTCGGGGCTGGCCTGCGGGCCCGTCACGGCGACCCCGAAGAGGTAGCGCCCGGGCACCTCGATGGCGCCCGAGTTGTTGTAGTTGTAGAGCCAGCCGATGCGCAGGAAGCACCACTCGAGGAAGAACTGCGCGGCCAGCGTCGTGATGGCCAGATACAGCCCCTTGATGCGCAGGCTCGGCAGCCCGAACACCGAGCCGATGGCGGCCGCGAACACGCCCGACAGCAGCACGTGCACGACGATGTTCACGTCCGGGAAGTAGGTCGTGAGCTTGTAGCAGGCGTACGCGCCCACCCCCATGAACGCGCCGGTGCCGAGCGACAGCTGCCCCGCGTAGCCCGTCAGCACGTTCAGGCCGACGGCGGCCAGCGCGTACACGAGCATCGGGATCAGGATGGCGCCGATCAGGAACTCGGATCCGAACAGCGGCACCACCACGAACGCGATCGCCAGGAGGGCGTACAGCCCGATGCGGTCCTGGCTGATCGGCAGCAAGGCCTGGTCGGCCGCGTAGCTGGTCTTGAACTGCCCCGCCTCGCGATAGATCACGCGGCCGTCCTCGTGGTCGTGGGCATGGCGTTCAGACCCTCTCGATGATGCGTTCGCCGAACAGCCCCTGCGGGCGGAACAGCAGGAAGATCAGCGCCAGCACGTAGGCGAACCACGCCTCCACGCCGCCGCCGAACACCGGGCCCCAGTACACCTCGAAGAGCTTCTCGCCGATGCCGACGATGAGCCCGCCGACGATGGCGCCGGGAATGGACGTGAAGCCGCCGAGGATCAGCACGGCGAGCGCCTTCAGCGCGATGATCTCGAGCGCGAAGGAGACGTCCGAGCGCGCGCCCCACATGATGCCGGTGACGAGCGCGACGATGCCGGACGCGAACCAGGTGATGGCCCAGATCTGGTTCAGCGAGATACCCACCGAGAGCGCCGCCTGGTGATCGTCGGCCACCGCGCGCAGCGCGCGACCGATGCGGGTCTTCGAGAAGAACAGCGCCAGCAGCCCCACCATGAGCAGCGCGATGACGGCCGCCGCGATGTCGATGTGCTGGAACACGACGTAGCCGCCGAACACCTCCCACTCGGACTCGCCCGTCGGCAGGCCGAGCTCCTCGGTGATCATCGACTTGTTCTCGCCGCCGAAGAAGAGCTGCCCCGCGCCCTTGATGACGAGGGTGAGCCCGATGGTCGCCATGAGCAGGATGGCGTCGTGCTGGTTGACGAGGTTCCGGAGCACCACCCGCTCGATCGAGATCGCGAGCAGCGCCATGACGCCCAGCGTGGCGAGCAGCGCCAGCCACGCCGGCAGCCCCCAGGCGTGCAGCCCCACCAGCACCAGGGCCGCGAACACCACCATGATGCCCTGCGCGAAGTTGAACACCCCCGAGGCCTTGTAGATGAGCACGAAGCCGAGCGCGATCAGCGCGTACAGGACCCCGGCCACGAAGCCCTCCCACAGCACCTGCAGGAGGAAGTCGGGCAGTCCGACCATGTCGACGAACGGGGTGACGAGGATCGACTGCAGCAGCTCCATCATCAGTGGGTCGTCCCCAGGTAGGCCGCGATCACGTCCTCGTTCGCCTGCACCTCGTCGGGCGCCCCGTCACCGATCTTCCTGCCGTAGTCCAGCACCACCACGCGGTCGGCCAGGTCCATGACCACGCCCATGTCGTGCTCGATGAGCGCCACGGTGATGCCGAACTCGTCGTTCAGGTCGATGATGTAGCGCGACATGTCCTCCTTCTCCTCGAGGTTCATGCCCGCCATGGGCTCGTCGAGCAGCAGCAGCTCCGGCTCCATGGCCATGGCCCGGCCGAGCTCCACGCGCTTCTGCAGCCCGTAGGGCAGCTTGCCGACGCTCTGACGCCGGATGTGCGCGATCTGCAGGAAGTCGATGATCTCCTCCACGCGTCGGCGGTGCTCGATCTCCTCGTCCCGGGCGGGGCCGACGTGCAGCATCTGCCAGAACAGGCCCCGGTGCATCTTCAGGCTGCGCCCGGCCATGATGTTGTCGAGCGTGCTCATGCCCTTGAACAGCGCCACGTTCTGGAAGGTGCGCGCGATGCCGCCGGCGGCCGCCTCGTGCGGGCGCATCTTGCTGCGCGTGCGGCCCTTCCAGGTGATCGTGCCTTCCTGCGGGTGGTAGAAGCCGTTGATGACGTTCAGCATCGACGTCTTGCCCGCCCCGTTCGGCCCGATGATGGCGCGGATCTCGCCCTCGCGGATGTCGAACGAGATGTCGGTGATCGCGTTGACGCCGCCGAACTTCAGCGTCACGTTGTCGACCGCGAGCAGCGTGGGCGCATCGCTGCCGATGCGGGGCGCACGGGTCGCGTCGGATGCGGCGCCGGGCGAGCCCTCCATCACCGTGCCGCGGATCGCCTTGTCCGGTACCGGCGTGCCCGGCAGGCCGGCGCCGTCGGCCGTCGCCGCCATCAGCCGGCCCTCGCCAATGCCGCGGCCTCGTCGGCGTGCGCATTTCCGTCCTCGCGCACCAGCGGCGGCGCGCCCGGCCAGTCCACCGTGCGCAGTCGCACGGTGGCGGCGATGGTGCCCTCGCGCCCGTCCTCGAAGGTCACCGGCGTCTCGACGCGGCGGCTGTCGGCCTCTGAGTACAGCGCGTCGATCAGCGGCGCGTAGCGCTCCGAGACGAACGCGCGCCTGACTTTTTGCGTGCGGGTCAGCTCGCCGTCGTCGGCGTCGAGTTCCTTGTGCAGCACGAGAAAGCGCCGGATGCGCGCGCCCGCGACGCGCGGCTCGGCGGCGATGTCGTCGTTGACGCGGCGGATGAAGCCCTCGATGAGGTCGTAGACCGCCGGGTGCGCGGCGAGCTCCTGGTAGGAGCCGTACACGATGTCGTTGCGCTCGGCCCAGTTGGACACGGCGGTGAGGTCTATGTTGACGAAGGCCGCGACGTAGTCGCGCCCGTCGCCGAACGCCACGACCTCCTTGACGGGGCCGAAGAACTTCAGCTTGTTCTCGACGTACTTCGGCGGGAACAGCGCGCCGTCGGCGAGCTTGCCGACGTCCTTGGCGCGGTCGATGATGCGCAGGTGCCCGCGCTCGTCGATGAAGCCCGCGTCCCCGGTGTGCACCCAGCCGTCCGGCGTCTTCGTCTTGGCCGTGGCCTCGTCGTTCCTGTAGTAACCCATGAAGACGCCCGGCGAGCGGTACATCACCTCGCCGCTCTCGGCGATCTCTATCTCCACGCCCGGGCTCGGCCTGCCCACCGTGTCCGCGTCGATCTCGCCGTCCGGCTGCGCGGTGATGTACACGCTCGCCTCGGTCTGGCCGTAGAGCTGCTTCAGGTTGATGCCCAAGGACCGGTAGAAGCGGAAGATGTCGGGGCCGATCGCCTCGCCGGCGGTGTAGGCCACGCGCACGCGGGTCATGCCGAGCCGGTTCTTCAGCGGCCCGTACACCAGCAGCTCGCCGAGCGCGTAGTGCAGCTTCGCCCCGAACGGCACGGGCCGACCGTCCAGCAGCGCCTCGCCGTGCTTGCGCGCGTGCGCGAGGAAGTGCTCGAACATGGCGCGCTTGGGTTTCGAGGCATCCTCCATGGCCACCTCGATGGCGGTCAGCAACGATTCGAACACGCGCGGCGGGGCGAAGAAGTAGGTGGGCGCGATCTCGCGTCGGCACTCGGTGATGGCCTCCTCGCTCTCGGGGCAGCACACCGCGTAGCCCGCGGTGAGCGACTGCGTGTAGCTGAACACGTGGTCCCCGACCCAGGCGAGCGGCAGGTAGGCGATGGTCTCCTCGCGCATCGTGAGCGCATCGAAGGCGTTCGCGTTCAGCGAGGTCTCGACGAGGTTCCGGTGCGAGAGCATCACGCCCTTCGGCCGCCCCGTGGTGCCCGAGGTGTACATCATCACGCACATCGCGTCGGGGTCCAGCGCGTCGATGCCCGCGCGCCAGGCGGCCGCGCGTCCCGCGTCCCGTCCGAGCGCCGCGGCGCCCAGCGCCTGCACCGCGACGACGGGCCGCACGAAGCTTGCGTCGTAGTCGCGCAGCCCCCGCGGCTCGTCGTAGACCAGCCCCTCCAGCGCGGGCAGGCGCGTGCGGATGGACAGCAGCTTGTCGACCTGCTCCTGGTCCTGGCAGACCGCGAAGCGCACGCCCGCGTGATCGAGCACGAAGCTCATCTCCTCGGCGACCGAATCGGCGTACACCGGCACCGGCACCGCGCCGATGGCCTGCAGCGCGGCGAAGCTCCAGTACAGCACCGGCCGGTTCGCGCCGACCACCGCGACCCGGTCCCCGGCCGCGACGCCGAGCTCGGCGAGGCCGATCGAGTAGCGCTCGATCTCGCCCGCCATCTCCGCCCAGCTCCATTGCCGCCACACGCCGAGATCCTTGTGGCGCATGGCGATCCGATCGCTCCACGTGTCGGCGTTGCGCAGCAGGTAGTGCGGCAGGCTGGACAGCGCGGCGGGGTCGGGCATGGGATCAGATCTCGAGGATGCGCGTCCTGCCGCCCATGTAGGGGACGAGCGCGTCGGGCACGACGACGGCGCCGTCGGCCTGCTGGTAGTTCTCGAGCACCGCGACGAGCGTGCGCCCGACCGCGAGGCCGGAGCCGTTCAGCGTGTGAAGAAGCGCGGGCTTGTTCGTGACCGGGTCGCGATGGCGCGCCTGCAGCCTGCGCGCCTGGAAATCGGTGCAGTTGCTGATGGAGCTGATCTCGCGGTACGCACCCTGCCCCGGCAGCCAGACCTCCAGGTCGTGCGTGCGCGCGGCCGCGAAGCCCATGTCCCCGGCGCACAGCAGCATGACGCGGTACGGCAGACCGAGCCCCTGCAGCACCGCCTCGGCATGCGCCGTCATGGCGTCGAAGGCGTCCCAGGACGCGTCCGGCAGCGTGACCTGCACCAGCTCCACCTTCTCGAACTGGTGCTGGCGGATGAGCCCGCGCGTGTCGCGCCCGTAGCTGCCCGCTTCGGAGCGGAAGCAGTCGCTGCGGCAGGTGAGCTTCAGCGGCAGCGCGTCGGTGTCCACGATGGCGCCGCGCACCGAACCCGCGAGCGGCACCTCGGAGGTGGGGATCAGGAAGTGATCGTCCACGTGCACGTCGGCCGCATCGGCGTCCGCGCCCGCCTCGCCGCTGCCGCCCCAGCCGACCGAGAACAGATCGGCCGCGAACTTGGGCAGCTGCCCGGTGCCCGTCAGCGTGGCGCGGTTGACGATCGAGGGCACGACCACCTCCTCGTAGCCGTGCCGGTCGACGTGCAGGTCCAGCATGTACTGCGCGAGCGCGCGGTGCAGCCTGGCCACCTCGCCGCGCAGCACGGTGAAGCGCGAGCCCGCGACGAGCCTGCCCGTGTCCGCGTCGATGCCCTGCCCCCGCTCGCCGATGGCGACGTGGTCGCGCGGCTCGAAGTCGAAGGCCGGCGGTTCGCCGACGCTGCGCAGGCAGACGTTGCCCGACTCGTCCGCGCCGGGCGGCACGCTCTCGTGGGGCACGTTGGGCAGGCCCGTCAGGAAGGCGTCCAGCTCGCCCTGCACGTCGGCCAGCGCCGCCTTCGCGGCGTCGAGCTCCTGTCCGAGGCGTTCGGCGTCCGCCACCAGCGGAGCGATGTCCTCGCCGCGCCCGCGCGCCTGGCCCACGGCCTTGGCGCGCGCGTTGCGTTCCGCCTGCAGGGATTCGCTGCGGCCCTGCGCGTCGCGCCGGCGCGCCTCCAGCGCGTCGAACGCGACGGTGTCCACCCGGTGACCGCGGAAGGCGAGGCGCGCGGCGACGGCTTCCATGTCCTGCCTGAGCGAGCGGGGATCGAGCATGCGTTGAGGGAGACGGACGCTGAAGGCGAGGCGGGGGCCCGTCTGCGGGGCCGTCGTTGCCGCCGCAGTATATCAGTCGGTCCGGCGCGGCTTCGAACGGGCGCGCCCCCGTCTCGCCGGTGACGGAGCTCGCGGCGACCGGCCGACTCGCCGACTACGCTTCGCGACCCCGACGAGGACTGCGCGGCATCGACCTTGCAGCGCGCGAAACGACGATTCCCCTGGAGCGCGCACGTGCCCGATCACAGCGATCCCTCGATCCCCTTCCCGACCGATGCGCGCGGCGTTCGCACGCGCGGCCGCGGTTCCGCGCGAGCGTCGAGCGCGTGCACGCTGGCGTTGGCGTTGACCGGCGCGATGCTGCCGGTCGTCGCGGGTGCGGCGGAGCTCTACCGCTGGGTCGAGGCGGACGGCTCGATCACGTTCTCGCCGACGCGCCCCGCCGCGGGCATCGAGTTCGAGGTGGTCGGCGCGTCCACGCCGACACCGGACGAGCGTGACGCGTTCGCCGCGGCCATGTCCGGCGAGGCGGCGGGCGACGCCGCGAGCGCCGCGCCGCCGGCACCCGCCGCGACCGGTTCGCGGCAAGGTGGGGGCGTGAGCTACGCGCCCGCACCGCCCGGGCTGGGCGCCGCCGTGGCCACGGACGCCTCCGAAGGCATCCGGGCATCCGGAGAGGCCGCCGTCGTGACCCGGCCCGCCCCGGGTTCGCCCACGTCGGGTTCGCCCGCCGGTGCCGGGACGCAGGATCCGGCGGCGGACGATCGCGACGCCGTGACCGTGGACGTGGACCCCGCGGCGGCCAGGCGCCGCTCGCAGTGCCGCGAGCTGGAGAAGCGCGTGGTGTCGCTCGAGCGCAGCCTCATGCAGGAGATGCTGCCGGCGCGCATGGACGACACGGTCATGGCGATGGCGAGGTATCAGTCCTCGTTCGATGCCCACTGCCGCCGCTGACGCGGCGTACCGCCCCCTCGAAGCCGTGCCCGCGCTCGAGGCAGTAGTCGAGCCAGCGGTTCAGGAACCGGTTCAGGCGATGGCCTTCGTCGAGGTCGCGCGTGCGCCGCCGCTCGCTCGTCTCGCCGGGCAGCAGCCCGCTCATGACCTCGCACGTGCGCGCATCGTGATAGAGCCGGATGGCCAGGTTCGGCTCGCGTCCGGCCCGCCCCCGCGCGTCGCGCGCCGAAAGCCGGTAGGTCAGCCTGAACGTGGTGGTGTAGCGGCCGTGCTCGATGTCCCGCAGCTCCAGCGGCAGCTCGCCCTCGACGTCCGAGACCGCCGTGCCCCGCATGGAGGCGAGCGTCGGCGCGAGCAGACGGACGAGGATGTAGTTGCGCTCGTACAGCTCCATCAGGGCGCCGAAGCGACCGGAGGTGCGGGGACGTAGCGTGGCGGGGAGCTGCATGGCCCCGAGTATGGTGCCCGAACCCCCGATGGACAAATCCGGCGCTCGAACGACGGCCCCTCGGGTCACCCGGACCCACCCGGACCCACCCGGACCCTGGGGGCGAACCCGCGACGAGCGCGCACGCTTGCGGTCGGCGCCCTCCGCCTCCATCATCCGCGGCCAAGCGTGCGGTCGCGGGCCTCGCGTTCCGTGCGCACTCGGGCGCGCGCTCACCCCGCGGCGGCGACCCCTCACAAGGCCTTACAGCGAGACTTCATGGCGAAGGAAGAACCGATCGAGATGGAGGGCGTCGTCGTGGACACCCTGCCGAACACCACCTTTCGAGTGGAGCTGGAGAACGGCCACGTGGTAACGGCCCACATCTCCGGCAAGATGAGGAAGCACTACATCCGCATCCTGACGGGCGACAAGGTCACGGTGCAGATGACGCCCTACGACCTGAGCAAGGGCCGCATCACCTACCGCAGCCGCTGATTCGCGGTTGACGGCGCGGCCGGGCGACCCGCCCCCGCGCCGGCACGTCCCCGGCCACGCCCCCCCCCCGGGACGACCCGACCCGGGGACGACCCGACCCGGGACCCTTCGTGCATCCCGGGCCTGCGGGGCCGTCCTAGACCGTCGCTTCCTTGCTGTTCTCGCGGCTCTCGAACTCGAAGTCGAGCTTGTTGCCCTCGGCGTCCAGCACGACCTTCACGCGTCCGCCGCGCGAGAGCTTGCCGAACAGGATCTCGTCGGCCAGCGGCTTCTTCACGTTCTCGCTGATGAGCCGCGCCATGGGGCGGGCGCCCATGCGCGCATCGAAGCCGTGCTCGGCCAGCCACGCCTTGGCCTCGGGGTTGAAGTCGATCTGCACGTTCTTCTCCTCGAGCATGGACTCGAGCTCGATGATGAACTTGTCGACCACGTTCAGGATGATGCTCTTGTCGAGTGCGGCGAACTGGATGATGCCGTCCAGGCGGTTCCTGAACTCCGGCGTGAACATCTTGTTGACCGCCTCCATGCCGTCGCTGGCATTGTCCTGCTGCGTGAAGCCCATGGTGGTCCTGGAGATGGATTCCGCGCCGGCGTTGGTCGTCATCACGAGGATCACGTTCCTGAAGTCGGCCTTTCGCCCGTTGTTGTCGGTCAGCGTGCCGTGGTCCATCACCTGCAGCAGCAGGTTGAAGACATCGGGGTGCGCCTTCTCGATCTCGTCGAGCAGCACCACGCAGTGCGGGTTCTGCACGACCGCATCGGTCAGCAGCCCGCCCTGGTCGAAGCCCACGTAGCCCGGGGGCGCACCGATCAGGCGCGACACGGTGTGCCGCTCCATGTACTCGGACATGTCGAAGCGCACGAGCTCGATGCCCATGATCTTCGCGAGCTGCTTCGTGACCTCGGTCTTGCCGACACCGGTGGGCCCGGCGAACATGAAGTTGCCGATGGGACGGTCCTGCGGACCGAGGCCCGAGCGCGACATCTTGATGGCGGACGCCAGCCGCTCGATGGCCTCGTCCTGACCGAACACCAGCATCTTCAGGTCGCGCGCGAGGGTGCGCAGCTTGTCCATGTCGGTGGACGAGACGCTCTTCTCGGGAATGCGCGCGATCTTGGCGACGATGGCCTCGATGTCCTTCACGGTGATGGACTTCTTGCCCTTGGTGGCCGAGCCCTTCACGCGGTGGCTGGCACCGGCCTCGTCGATCACGTCGATGGCCTTGTCGGGCAGGAAGCGGTCGTTGATGTAGCGCCCTGCGAGCTCGGCGGCCGTGCGCAGCGCCTTGGCCGAGTACTTGACGTCGTGGAAGTCCTCGTAGCGCCCCTTCAGGCCCTTCAGGATGTCCACGGTCTGCTCGACGGTGGGCTCCACCACGTCGATCTTCTGGAACCGGCGAGCGAGCGCCCGGTCCTTCTCGAAGATGCCGCGATACTCCTGGTACGTGGTCGAGCCGATGCACTTGAGCTCGCCCGAGGCCAGCATCGGCTTGATCAGGTTCGAGGCGTCCATGACGCCGCCCGAGGCCGCGCCCGCACCGATGATGGTGTGGATCTCGTCGATGAAGAGGATGGCGCCCTCCTCCTTCTTCAACTGGTTCAGGATGCTCTTCAGCCGCTTCTCGAAGTCGCCGCGGTACTTGGTGCCGGCCACGAGCGCGCCGAGATCCAGCGAGTAGATCGTGCTGTTCGCCAGCACCTCCGGCACCTCGCCGTCGACGATCCTCTTGGCCAGCCCTTCCGCGATGGCGGTCTTGCCCACGCCGGCCTCGCCGACCAGCAGCGGGTTGTTCTTCCGGCGCCGGCACAGCACCTGGCTCGCGCGCTCGACCTCGTGGTCGCGCCCGATCAGAGGATCCACGCGGCCTTCCTGCGCCTTCGCGTTCAGGTTGGTCGCGAACTTGTCGAGCGGCTTGGCGTCGGCGTCGCCCTCCTCGGCGTTGAATTCCCCGGCGCCCTCCTCGGTCTCCTCGGGCTCGTCGGCCGAGTTCTTGGCGATGCCGTGGGAGATGTAGTTGACGACGTCCAGGCGCGTGATGCTCTGCTTGTTGAGCAGGTACACGGTCTGGCTGTCCTGCTCGCCGAAGATGGCGACCAGCACGTTGGCGCCGGTGACCTCCTTCTTGCCCGAGCTCTGCACGTGGAACACGGCGCGCTGCAGCACGCGCTGGAAGCCGAGCGTGGGCTGGGTCTCGCGCGTGTCGGCCTCGTCGAGCCGGGGCGTGTTCTCGTCGACGAAGGCGTCGAGCTCCTCCTTCAACGTGTCGAGCTCGCCGCCGCAGGCGCGCAGCACCTGCGCGGCGGTGGGGTTGTCTATCAGGGCGAGCAGCAGGTGCTCGACCGTCATGAATTCGAACCGCCTCGCACGCGCCGCCTTGAACGCGTTGTTCAGCGTGAACTCCAGCTCTTTGCTCAGCATTGACTCAATGTCCTGTCGTGAAGGATGCGGAAGGGGGTCCGGGGAGCGCGGTACGCGCGCCCGTCAGGCCTCTTCCATCTCGCAGAGCAGCGGATGCTTGCTCTCGCGAGCGAACTGGGTCACTTGCGCCACCTTCGTCTCGGCGATCTCGCGGGTGAACACCCCGCACACTCCCTTGCCCTTCCTGTGCACGTGCAGCATGACGACCGTCGCCTGCTCCCGGTCCAGTTTGAAGAACACCTGCAAGACCTCTACCACGAACTCCATCGGGGTGTAGTCGTCGTTCAGCAGCACCACCTTGAACAGCGGCGGCTTGGCCAGCTTCGGCCGCGCCTTCTCGACGACGAGGCCGCCCTCGCTGCCGTCCCGCCGGGTGTCGTCGTCATCGTTCATCGTCGTCGAAGGCTTCCACGAGGGTTGTCGCGAGGGGCGGCCGCCGGCCGGTCCGTGGCCGAGGGCGCCCCGTGCGAATTTCATTCTAGCGGCCGGGGCGCGGCGCGCAACGCGGGCGTCGCTCCGGCTGCCCGCGCGTCGACCGATGATGGGGCCGAGACCGGACGTTGCAAACCGCACGGGCCTCTGTACGGCCGGCGCGCCCGGGCGGCTCAGGCGGCTCGGGCGGCTCGGGCGGCTCGGGCGGCTCAGGCGGCTCAGGCGGCTCGGGGCTCGGGGGCTCAGGAGGCTCGGGCGGCTCGGGCGGCCCGGGCGGCCCGGAGCGCTCAGGCGGCCCGTCGGCCGCGCGGTCCCTCGCGCCCCGCCCGCCGGACCCGGCGGCCGGCACGGGGCGGGCCGACCGGCTCGAGCTCCGATGCCATCGGATCGGCGCGGTCGCCCGCTCCGGCCGCCGCTCCGGCCGCCGCTCCGGCCGCCGCTCCGGCCACCGCCAAGCTGCTCGGACGCGGAGCGCCGCGCGCCGGTCGCCGGGTCGGCCGCTTCGGACGCGGCGACGGAACCGCCCGCGCGCCCGCACGGCGCGCGGGCCCGTCGGGACCGGCATGGGTGGCCATGGCCCTCGGCATCGTCGCCCTCACCGTGGGCGCGTTCGCCGTGCTCGATCGCAACGAGCGCCGCGCCACGTACGACGGCGGCCGCGAGGTGCTGCTGGATACCGAGCCGAGCGAGTTCATGCCCGGCGCCACCGAGGTGCGCCGCCGGTCCACGCGCGGCTCGTTCGTCACCCGTGAGGACGGCGAGCCGGGCGACCGGTTGATGGAGGACGTCCTTCGGTAGGGCCCGCTACCGAGCCCCCTTGCCGAACAGCACCACCTCGGCCGTCTGGCACAGGATCAGGAGGTCGAGGAAGATCGTGTGATTCTTGATGTAGAACAGGTCGAACTCCTGCTTCTGCACCGAGTCGCGCAACGATGCGCCGTACGGGTAGCACACCTGCGCCCAGCCGGTGATGCCGGGTTTCACGGCGTGGCGCTCGCGGTAGTAGGGAATCTGCTCCTCCAGTTGCTCGACGAAGTGCGGCCGCTCGGGGCGCGGGCCGACGAAGCTCATGTCGCCGCGCAGCACGTTCAGGATCTGCGGCAGCTCGTCGATGCGGGTCTGGCGTATGACGGCGCCCACGCGCGTCACGCGCGAGTCGTTCCTGGTGGCCCACTGCGCACCGCCCGCCTCGGCATCGACGCTCATGCTGCGGAACTTCAGCACGCCGAAGGGGCGGCCGAGGAAGCCGACCCGGATCTGGCGATAGAACAGCGGCGCGCCGCCGCCGTCCTCGAGCTTGATGGCAATCACGCACAGCAGCATGAAGGGCCACGTGACGAGCAGGATCAGCACGCTCGCCAGGATGTCGAAGGCGCGCTTGCCGATGTCGCGCAGCACGCCGCGCTCGAAGCCGTCGGAGTAGATGAGCCAGTCGGGGCGCAGGATGTCGAGGGGCAGCTTGCCCTGCTCGCGCTCGAAGAAGCTCAGCAGGTCGATGACCTCGAGCCCGTGCATCTTCACCTCGAGCAGTTGCTCCAGGGGTATGCCGCCGCGGCGCTCGTCGGCGGCCACGACGATCTCGTCGACGTCGTTGTCGATGCAGTAGTCCAGCAGCGTGCGGTTGCCGAGCTCCACCAGGTCGGGTGAACCGACGGAGACCGTGTCGTCGGTCTCGAGCGGAACGAAGCCCACGATGCGGAAACCCCGGCGATCCACGCGTCGGCGCAGGCGCCGCTCGATGGTGGCGGCACGATCGCCGGCGCCCAGCACCAGCGCACGTACCTTCAGGAGATCCCGATCCACGTAGTAGAAGAACATCGGGCGAATCGTGCCGACCATGAAGAAGGCGATCAGCACCGCAAGCCCGAACACCCCTCGACCTAAGTACAGGACCGGCACCACGTAGTACACCAGCGCCAGGAACACCCCGCCCGCCACGAAGCCGATGAGCGAGCGCAGGAACACCCCCAGCACGCCGCCCCGGAAGCGGCTCTGGTAGAGCCCCATCGCCATCATGGCGATCGGCATGACCGTGCCGAACAGGGCCGCCGACACGTAGGGAGAGACGATGTTCTCGACCTCGCCGGGCCAGGCCTCGTAGCGCACGTACACGGCGACGAACACCGCGACGATGCAGATCGCGAACTCCAGCGCCGCGAGCAGCAGGAAGGGCACCCGCAGGTGCATCTTGAAGAATCTGAGAGTTCCCACGCCTGCTGCGTCCCAGCTTCCTGGCCTCGTACCCGGCATAGCGGGCGTTGCACGCGCGGCCTTGAGCGTGCCCGGATCGCCGCGCGCGACCAGCGATCGGCGGCGTGGTCGGAGTTTATCGAGATCGCGGCCACGTACAAGCACCGGCGCGGCGTGCGATGCGGCGCGCAACGCGGGTGCCCGGTCGACGCGGCCCGGAGCGATGCACCGGGTCGGCCCGTATACTCGTTCGTCCAGCCGCCCGCCCTCGAGGCCCTTTCTCGCATGTTCACGATCGACGCCGATGCCCCCGTGGCCATCATCGGGCTCGGCTACGTCGGGCTGCCGCTCGCCGCCGCGTTCGGACGCGTGCGGCCCGTGCTCGGCTTCGACATCGATGCCGGGCGCATCGAGGAGCTGCGCAGGGGCCACGACCGCACGCTCGAGGTCGACGCCGACGAGCTCGCCGCGGCCACGCGGCTCGGCTTCACGGCCGACGCCGCCGAGCTCGCCGACTGCGCGGTGTTCATCGTCACCGTGCCGACGCCGATCACGCGCCACAAGCAGCCCGATCTCACGCCGCTGATGCGCGCTTCCGAGACCATCGGCCGCGTGATGCGCCCCGGCAGCCTCGTCATCTACGAGTCCACGGTCTATCCCGGCGCCACCGAGGAGGTGTGCGTGCCCATCCTCGAGCGCGAATCGGGCCTGGCCTACAACGCCGCCGACGGCAAGGGCTTCTTCTGCGGCTACAGCCCCGAGCGCATCAATCCCGGCGACAAGGCCCACCGCGTCGCCGACATCGTGAAGGTCACCGCGGGCTCCACGCCGGAGGTGGGCGAGGCGGTCGATGCGCTGTACCGCACCGTCATCACCGCGGGCACCCACCTGGCGAGCTCCATCCGCGTCGCCGAGGCGGCCAAGGTCATCGAGAACACGCAGCGCGACCTGAACATCGCGCTCGTGAACGAGCTGGCCATCATCTTCGAGCGCATGGGCATCGACACCCTCGAGGTGCTCGAGGCGGCCGGCACCAAGTGGAACTTCCTGCCCTTTCGTCCAGGGCTCGTGGGTGGGCACTGCATCAGCGTCGATCCCTACTACCTGACCCACAAGGCCGAGGAGCTCGGTCACCACCCGCGCGTCATCCTCGCCGGGCGCGAGATCAACGACGGCATGGGCGGCTTCGTCGCCGAGCAGCTCGTCAAGATGCTCACCCGGCGCCGGCTGCACGTGGTGGGCGCGAAGGTGCTCCTGCTGGGGCTCGCCTTCAAGGAGGACTGCCCGGATCTTCGCAACACGCGCGTGGTGGACATCCTCGCCGAGCTCGCCGGCTGGCAGTGCGAGGTGCACGTGCACGACCCGTGGGTGGACGCCGAGGAGGCGCGCCGCGAGTACGGCATCGAGCTCGTCGCCGCCCCCGAACCCGGCACCTACGACGCCATCGTGCTGGCGGTGGCGCACGACGTGTTCCGCGAGCTCGGCGCGGCCGGCATCCGCGCGTTCGGCCGGCCCGACCACGTCCTCTACGACATCAAGAGCGTGCTGCCGCGGGCAGACGTCGACGCGAGGCTCTGACGCTTCAATGAAGGTACTGATCACCGGCACCGCGGGTTTCATCGGCTCCACGCTCGCGCTGAAGCTCCTCGAGCGCGGCGACGAGGTCGTCGGCATCGACAACGTCAACGACTATTACGACCCCACGCTCAAGGAGGCGCGGCTGGCGCGCGTCAAGGCGCATTCGGGCTTCACCGAGGTGCGCGGCTCGCTGGAGGACGCGGCCCTCATGAAGCGCACCTTCGAGACCCACGCACCGGCGCGCGTGGTGAACCTCGCGGCGCAGGCGGGCGTGCGCTACTCGCTCGAGAACCCCCAGGCCTACGTCGACGCCAACCTCACGGGCTTCGTCAACGTGCTCGAGAACTGCCGCCACACCGGCGTGGAGCATCTCGTGTACGCCTCCACCAGCTCGGTCTACGGCAATCACACGAACATGCCGTTCTCGGTGCACGAGTCGGTGGATCACCCCGTCAGCCTGTACGCGGCGACCAAGAAGGCCAACGAGCTGATGGCGCACACGTACAGCCACCTGTTCTCGCTGCCCACCACGGGGCTGCGCTTCTTCACGGTCTACGGCCCATGGGGGCGACCCGACATGGCGCTGTTCCTGTTCACCCGGAAGATCCTCGCGGGCGAGCCCATCGACGTCTTCAATCACGGCCATCACAAGCGCGACTTCACGTACGTGGACGACATCGTCGAGGGCGTGGTGCGCACGCTGGACCGGGTGGCCACGCCCGATCCCGCCTTCGACCCGATGCGTCCCGACCCCGCCACCTCCTCGGCGCCCTACCGGATCTACAACATCGGCAACAACTCGCCGGTGGACCTCGAGCACTACATCCGCACGCTGGAGGGCTGCCTGAACACCGTGGCCGAGAAGAACCTGCTGCCGCTGCAGCCCGGCGACGTGCCGGACACCTACGCCGACGTGTCGGATCTGGTGCGCGACGTGAACTACAAGCCCGACACCAGCGTCGAGGACGGCGTGGCGCGCTTCGTGGACTGGTACCGCGAGTACTACGACGTCTAGGCGTCGCCCCGGACGCCCCTGCGCACGCCCCTGCGATGCGCGCGAGCCCGCATTCGCCGCCGTCGCCACCATGCGACCGCTGGCTCGGTAGTACAGCCGGCCCAGCCACTCGTGCAGCACGTAGCCCGCGCGCGCGAGTGCCTCCACGTTCGGCACGACGCGCCAGCCGAACGGTGCCGGCTTGGCCAGGCGCCCCACCGGCACCGCGCACACGTCGAAGCCGACCGCGGCGAACGCACCGGCGGCGCGGCGCATGTGCAGGTACAGCGTCACGAGCCGCACCGCCGGCGGCGCATCGCTCCCCGGCAGACGCGGATCGACGCCGAACAGCGCGCGCACCTCGCGCGCGTTGCCCGCGGTGCTGCGCGAGGCGTCCTCGCGCACGATGCGCGCGTCGGACACGCCGAGCCGCACGAGCAGGTTGCCGAGCACGTCGGCCTCGGACACGGCCTCCGGCGGGCCCGGACGACCGCCCGACACCACGATGACCGCACTCGGGTCCGCCCGCGCCATGCGGGCGCCTTCGGCGATGCGCGGGACGGCCCAGCGGCCGATCGCTTCCCAGCGCCCCGGATCGGTCTCGCGCTGATCCACCCCACCGCCCAGCACCACGATGGGCGTGCCGGGACCGCAGGCACCGGCGTCGCTCGCACCCGGCGCGTCCGACGCCACCGTCACAGGACCCTCGGGCGCGCGTGCCTCCGCGCGCACCACCACCGGATCGACGAACGCCGGCGCGGACACGAGCGGCACGCCGAGCGTCCACGCGAGCGCGCAGATCGCTGCCGCGCGCGTGCGCCAGGGACGCGAGATCAGCAGCAGCAGCAGCGACGCGAGCCACAGCAGCGCGAGCGGGTCCAGCAGGACGCCGGTGAGTAACGAGCGCACGGACATGGCACGGGCGGCGGCTTGGGTCCGGGAACATAGTCGCTATCATCGACGGCCCCCGCGCCCGAGTTCGTCCGCATGCAGCCCGTCCCCGCCCCGATGCCCCCGCCCGGCACGCGCGTCGTCGTGGGCATGAGCGGCGGCGTCGACTCCTCGGTCACCGCGCTGCTGCTGCAGCGCGCGGGCATGGACGTGTCCGGCGTCTTCATGCGCAACTGGGAGGACGACGACGACGCCTGCACCGCGCGCCAGGACTACCGCGACGCCTCGGGGGTGGCCGCGCGGCTCGGCATCCCGCTGGAATCGGTCGATTTCGCCGACGAGTACTGGGAGGGCGTGTTCGAGCACTTTCTCGCCGAGTACCGGGCCGGGCGCACGCCGAACCCGGACGTGCTGTGCAACCGCGAGATCAAGTTCAAGGCGTTCCTGGAGCACGCGCTCGCGCGCGGCGCCGAGTACATCGCGACCGGTCATTACGTGCGCCGCGGCACGGCCGCCGACGGCACGCACGCGCTGCTGCGCGGGCGCGACGCGAACAAGGACCAGAGCTACTTCCTGTACCAGCTCGGCCAGCACGCGCTCGCGCACGCGCTCTTCCCCGTCGGGAATCTGGAGAAGCCCGCGGTGCGGCAGCTCGCCCGCGAGGCGGGGTTCCACCTGCACGCCAAGAAGGACAGCACGGGCATCTGCTTCATCGGCGAGCGCAAGTTCACGAGCTTCCTCGCCGACTACCTGCCGGCCTCCCCGGGGGACATCGTCACCGATACCGGCGAGCCTGCGGGGCGGCACACCGGGCTGATGTTCCACACCTACGGACAGCGCCAGGGCCTGGGCATCGGCGGCCGGGCCGGCGGCGAGTCCGCGCCGTGGTACGTGGTCGGCAAGGACGTGGAGGCGAACGTGCTGACGGTCGGCCAGGGGCACGAGCACCCGATGCTCATGCGGGACTTCCTGAGCGCCTGCGACGCGCACTGGACCGCCGGACGAGCGCCCGCGAGCCGCTTCTCCTGCACGGCGCGCGTGCGTTACCGCCAGGACGACGTGCCGGTCGCCATCGAGATCGCCGAGGGTGGCGCGCGGTTCGAGGCGCGCTTCGACGCGCCGCTGCGCGCCATCACGCCGGGTCAGGCGATCGTGCTGTACGACGGACAGACCTGTCTCGGCGGCGGCACCATCGACGCGTTCGGCCCCTCGCTCGCCGAACGCGCCCTCGAATCGTCATACTCGGCCCGATGAGCGAGCTCGCCACGATCGACAACCAGACCCTCGCGCTGGCCGGAGTGTTCCAGGCGGTGCACCTGTGCAAGGCGCTGGCCACGACCGGCAAGGCCGACGAGGACGACCTCGCGGCCACGCTGCGCTCCATCCTCACGCTCGAGTCCGATCGCGTGGTCGACGTCTACGGCGGCTCCCCGCGTCCCATGCGCCGGGGCCTGCGCGTGCTGAAGAACCAGTTGTCCGGCCGCGGCGCCGCGCACGACATGGATCTCGCGCGCTACTCGCTCTCGCTGATGCAGCTCGGCGCCAACGTGCAGCGCGACGCCGGTGCGGTGGAGCAGTTGCGCACGGGCATCGGCCGCGCGCAATCGCTCGACTTCGAGGTCACGGACCCGACCATGATCTCGAACTTCGCGAACCTGTACCGCAGCGCCATCAGCCACCTGAGTCCGCGCATCATGGTCAGCGGCGATCCCGCGCACCTGAACGACAACGCCGTCGCCTCCACCATCCGCGCGGTGCTGCTCGGCGGCCTGCGCTCGGTCGTGCTGTGGCAGCAGTGCGGCGGCGCGCGCTGGCGCCTCGTGCTCACGCGCTCGCAGTACGTCGCGCGCGCGGGCGAGCTGCTGAAGGGCTGAGCGGCTCGTGAGCGACGGCGCCGACACGGTGGAGCTCACCTTCGTCGTCGACGACGAGGCGGGCCGCGAGGTGGAGGCCATTCCCGCGAGTTCCGTCGGCGACGGCACCTGGGTGCTGGAGAACTCGCCCTTCGTGGCCTACGGCGTGTCCTGGCAGGACGTCGTGGAGGCCCGCGACATCGACGGCACCCTGCGCTACGTGCGCACCGTGAAGAAGTCCGGGCACCGCACGCTGCGCGCCATCGTGGAGCGCGCCGGCGACGCCGAGCGCCTCGTGCTGCGGCCCATGAAGAAGCTCGGCTGCGACGTGGAGGGCGCGGGCGGCACGCTCTTCGCCATCGACGTGCCACCGGAGGTGGACATCGCGCCGGTGGTGCGCGCGCTCACCGACGCGGGGCTGACCTGGGAGCACGCCGATCCGACGTACGAGGCGCTGTACGGGGACGAGGAGGAATAGCCCCCCGTCCCCGCGCCGGCTCAGCTCGCCATCTGCAGCGTGACGGGGATGTCCTTGAACTTCACGCGCGCCTCCTCGGCGGAAGCCTGGAACTCGGCGATCTCGTTGAAGTTCAGGTAGCGATACACCTCGCCGCCCATCGCCTTCAGCCCCTTCACGTACTCCATGTACTCGGGCACCGTCGGCAGCCGGCCGAGCAGCGCCGCCACGGCCGCGAGCTCGGCAGACGACAGGTAGACGAACGCGCCCTTGCCGAGCCGGTTCGGGAAGTTCCGCGTGGACGTCGACACGACCGTGGCGCCGGGCTTCACGCGCGCCTGGTTGCCCATGCACAGCGAGCAGCCCGGGATCTCGAGCCGCGCGCCGGCGGCACCGAAGATGTTGTAGTAGCCCTCCTCCTTCAACTGGTGCTCGTCCATGCGCGTCGGCGGGGCGATCCACAGCACCGTGTCGATGTACTCGCCGGAGGCCTTCAGCAGCTCGCCGGCGGCGCGGTAGTGCCCGATGTTCGTCATGCAGGAGCCGATGAAGACCTCGTCGATCTTCACGTTCTGCACGTCGGAGAGCGTCTTCACGTCGTCGGGGTCGTTCGGGCACGCCAGCAGCGGCTCGGTGATGGTGGCCAGATCGATCTCGATGATCTCGTGGTATTCGGCGTCCGCGTCCGCCTCCAGCAGGGACGGGTTCTCCAGCCACTCCTCGAGCTTCCTCGCGCGGCGCTCCAGCGTGCGCGCGTCCTGGTAGCCCTGGTCGATCATCCAGCGCAGGAGCGTCACGTTGGAGGTGATGTATTCCTTCAGCGGCTCGATGTCGAGCTTGATGGTGCAGCCGCCCGCCGAGCGCTCGGCCGTGGCGTCCGCCAGCTCGAAGGCCTGTTCGAGCTTCAGGTCGCGCAGGCCCTCGATCTCGACGCAGCGGCCCGGAGAACACGTTCTTCTTGCCCTTCTTCTCGACGGTGAGCAGGCCCTTGTCGATGGCGGCGA
Organism: uncultured Gammaproteobacteria bacterium; assembly: GCA_963833195.1. Taxonomy (GTDB): domain Bacteria; phylum Pseudomonadota; class Gammaproteobacteria; order Granulosicoccales; family Granulosicoccaceae; genus Granulosicoccus. Next base: position 1,439,120 of record CAWHXF010000027.1, read on the forward strand.
AGGGGATGGCGTTCACGAGATCGCGCAGCGTGATGCCGGGCTGCATCTCGCCCTTGAAGCGCACCAGCACGGATTCGGGCATGTTCAGCGGCATGACGCCGGTGGCCGCGGCGAAGGCCACGAGCCCCGAGCCCGCCGGGAAGCTGATGCCCATCGGGAAGCGCGTGTGCGAGTCGCCGCCGGTGCCGACCGTGTCGGGCAGCAGCATGCGGTTCAGCCACGAGTGGATGATGCCGTCGCCCGGGCGCAGGGACACGCCGCCGCGATCGACGATGAAGTCGGGGAGCGTGTGGTGCGTGTCGACGTCCACGGGCTTCGGATAGGCCGCCGTGTGACAGAACGACTGCATGACGAGGTCCGCCGAGAAGCCGAGGCAGGCGAGATCCTTCAGCTCGTCGCGCGTCATGGGGCCCGTCGTGTCCTGCGACCCGACCGTCGTCATGCGCGGCTCGCAGAATTGGCCCGGGCGCACGCCCTCCACGCCGCAGGCGCGACCGACCATCTTCTGGGCGAGGGTGTAGCCCTTCGTGGACTCGTCCTGCGCACCGGGACGCACGAACGCGCCCGCCGGTTCGCGACCCAGCGCGTCGCACGCACGGTCGGACAACGCGCGGCCGATGATCAGCGGAATGCGCCCACCCGCGCGCACCTCGTCCAGCAGCACGGGGCTCGACAGCTCGAAGCTCGAGAGCACCTCGTCGGTGCCGGCGCGCAGCACCTTGCCGTCGTGCGGACGGATCTCGATGACGTCGCCCATCTCCATGGCGTCGACGTCGCACTCGATGGGCAGCGCCCCCGCATCCTCCAGCGTGTTGAAGAAGATCGGCGCGATCTTGTTGCCGAGCACGAAGCCGCCGTCCCGACGGTTCGGGATGTGCGGGATGTCGTCGCCCATGAACCACAGCACCGAGTTCGTGGCGGACTTCCGGGACGAGCCCGTGCCCACCACGTCGCCCACGTAGGCGACCGGGTGCGGCCGCGTCCGCAGCTCGGCGATCTTGCCGAGCGGATCGCTCGTCAGGCCCTCGCGCTCGTTCTTGAGCATGGCGAGCGCGTGCAGCGGGATGTCCGGGCGCGACCAGGCGTCGGTGGCCGGAGAGAGGTCGTCGGTGTTGGTCTCGCCGGGTACCTTGAACACGCTCACCGTGATCGACTCGGGCACCTCGGGCTTCGAGGTGAACCACTCGGCGTCCGCCCAGGACTCCATGACGCGCTTCGCGGCGGCGTTGCCGGCCTCGCTCCTGTCGTGCACGTCGTTGAACGCGTCGTAGACCAGCAGCGTGTGCGACAACGCCGTGGCCGCCGCGTCCGCGAGCTTCGGATCGTCCAGCGCCTCCACGAGCGGCAGGATGTTGTAGCCGCCGAGCATGGTGCCGAGCAGCTCCACCGCGCGCACGGGCGTGACGAGCGGCGTGCTGGCCTCGCCCTTCGCCACGGCCGCGAGGAAGCCGGCCTTCACGTAGGCCGCCTCGTCCACGCCCGCGGGCACGCGCTCGGTGAGCAGGTGCAGCAGGAACTTCTCTTCGCCCTTCGGCGGCGCCTTCACGAGCTCGACGAGCTCGGCGACCTGCGCGGCGTTCAGGGGCTTGGCCACCGTGCCGAGCGCTTCGCGCTCCTTCACGTGGGATCGGTAGGCGTCGAGCATGGATGGCTCCTCGGGGGGCGGGTGTGTGGGGGTGCGGCTGTCCAGCGGTGGACGGGTATCTCGTCCGCCGCTCCGTCAAGGCGTCGCGGTGCGCCGCGAAGCGCGCTTCTTCGTCGATGCGCCGCGGGGGGTCTTCGGTCTCGCCGACTTCGCAACGCCGGCACGGGGTCGGGCGGGCGCGGCCGCGTGCGCGGTGACCGCGGCCACGTCCGGGTCGGCGCCCGCATCCGTGGCCGGCGCGGCACCGACGACGACGTCGGTCGCCGCGCCGCCGAACACCCCGGCGCGCAGCCGGTCGAGCTCGTCGCGAAGCTGCGCCGCGCGCTCGAACTCGAGGTTACGGGCCGCGTCGTACATGTCCTTCTCGACACGCTTCATGCGCTTGGCACCCTCGGCCGCGGACAGCACGGGCGCGGCCTTCGCGCCGGCCTCGCGCGCGGCGTCGCCGCGACGGCCACGGCCCTTCTTGTTGCGCGTGGATGCGCCGCCGGTATCCATGACGTCGGCCACGGCCTTGTCGATGCCCTTCGGCACGATGCCGTGCTCGAGGTTGTAGGCCACCTGCATGGCGCGGCGCCGGTCGGTCTCCTCGATGGCGCGCTGCATGGAGCCCGTCATGGTGTCGCCGTACAGGATGGCCTTGCCGTGCAGGTTCCGCGCGGCGCGCCCGATGGTCTGGATCAGGGATCGCTCGGCGCGCAGGAAACCTTCCTTGTCGGCGTCGAGGATGGCCACGAGCGAGACCTCGGGCATGTCCAGCCCCTCGCGCAGCAGGTTGATGCCGACGATGACGTCGAACACGCCGAGCCTGAGGTCGCGGATGATCTCGCTGCGCTCCACCGTGTCGACGTCGGAGTGCAGGTAGCGCACGCGCACGTCGTGCTCGGACAGATAATCCGTCAGGTCCTCGGCCATGCGCTTGGTGAGCGTGGTGATGAGCACGCGCTCGTTCCGCGCCACGCGCTCGTGGATCTCGGACAGCACGTCGTCGACCTGCGCCTTCGCCGGGCGTACCTCCACGACGGGGTCGACGAGACCCGTCGGGCGCACGATCTGCTCGACCGTCTGGTCGGCGTGCTCGGCCTCGTAGGTACCGGGCGTGGCGGACACGAAGATCGCCTGCGGCGCGAGCAGCTGCCATTCCTCGAACTTCAGCGGCCGGTTGTCGAGCGCCGAGGGCAGCCGGAAGCCGAAGTTCACGAGCGTCTCCTTCCTGGAGCGGTCGCCCTTGTACATGGCCCCGAGCTGCGGCACGGTCTGGTGGCTCTCGTCGATGAACATCAGCGCATCGTCCGGCAGGTAGTCGAACAGGCACGGTGGCGGCGCGCCCGGGCCGCGGCCCGACAGATAGCGCGAGTAGTTCTCGATGCCCGAGCAGTAGCCGAGCTCGTCGATCATCTCCAGGTCGAACTGCGTGCGCTGCTGCAGCCGCTGCGCCTCGACGAGCTTGCCGGCGGCGCGCAGCTGCTCCAGCCGCTCGCGGAGCTCCTCCTTGATGTGCACCACCGCGTCCACCAGGCGCTGGCGCGAGGTGACGTAGTGGGTCTTCGGATAGACGGTCAGCCGCGGCACCGTGCGCAGCACCTCGCCGGTGAGCGGATCGAAGTGCGAGAGCTTCTCGATGTCGTCGTCGAAGAGCTCCACGCGGATGGCGTCGCGCTCGGAATCGGCGGGGTGGATGTCGATCACCTCGCCGCGCACGCGGTAGGTGCCGCGCTTCAATTCCATGTCGTTGCGCGTGTACTGAAGCTCCGCGAGCCTTCTGAGCATCTCGCGCTGATCGATGCGCGCGCCCTTCTTCAGGTGCAGCACCATCTTGTGGTACTGCTGCGGATCCCCGAGGCCGTAGATGGACGACACCGACGCCACGATGATGACGTCGCGCCGCTCGAACAGCGCCTTGGTGGCGGACAGGCGCATCTGCTCGATGTGCTCGTTGATCGAGGAGTCCTTCTCGATGAACGTGTCCGAGGCCGGCACGTAGGCTTCGGGCTGGTAGTAGTCGTAGTACGAGACGAAGTACTCGACGGCGCTGTTCGGGAAGAAGTCCCGGAACTCGCCGTAGAGCTGTGCCGCGAGCGTCTTGTTCGGTGCCAGCACGATGGCCGGCCGCTTCGAGCGCGCGATGACGTTGGCCATCGTGAAGGTCTTGCCCGAGCCCGTGACGCCCAGCAGCGTCTGCCCGGCCAGCCCGTCCGACAACCCTTCGCACAGCGCCTCGATCGCCGCCGGCTGATGCCCCGCGGGGGCGTAGCCGGTCTGCAGTTCGAAGGCGTGACTCATCGGCGGTGTGCGTGAAGGCGGCCCTTGGGGGCGAGACGGGACGACGGCGGGACGGACAGCCGTCCATTGTAGCGACAAGCTGCCCTCCACCTCGTCCCGTTTCAAGCCGGAGCGTTGACCTTCGAGAGTGCGCGCCCTACACTTCGCCCGGCGATTCCCCGGTAGCTCAGTCGGTAGAGCAAGTGACTGTTAATCACTGGGTCGGCGGTTCAAGTCCGTCCCGGGGAGCCATCCAACCACCGCACCGAACCCGGCTCGCAGCCTGCGCGCGAGCGGGTGCGCTGCCCTCGGGTCTGCCGACCCGGTCGGCTCCGGTCCGCACCTGACACACCGGCCACCACCGGCCGCGTCGTCAGCTCCCGTCGCGCGCCTTGCCGAGCGAGCGCAGCATCTCCTCGACCGCGTCCTTGCGGGTCTGGCCGCTCACTTCCTCGTCCACGATGCGGGCACTCGGCGCATCGTCGCGCGAGTCGTCCGCCGCACGCGGCGCCGACCGCCGCATGGCCTCGCGCTCGCGCAGGTACGCGTCGTAGTGACGATCGTCCGCACCGGACGGCGCCGCGCCGTCGGTGGGCGCATCGTCGACCGGTCGCGGATCGTTTCCCGCCTCCTGCGGCGGCGACGCGCCGTTCGAGCCTTCGGCCGAACGCCGCACGAGCACGGAGGGCGCCGCATCCGAAGGCGCGGCGGAGCCGCCCTCTCGAGAGATGTCGATCACGGCCGGCCGCGACCCGGCGCCGGAATCCGTGCCGGACGCCGTGTCCGGCACGGCGCGCGCGGCCGGACCACCGAGCGGCACGGCGGCGGGCACCAGCACCACGCCGCTCTCCAGCGCCAGCAACGCGCCCTGGTGCATGGTCTCGGTGATGTCCTTCAGGTCGGCCTCGGAGAACGAGCCGAGCCTGCCCAGCGTGGCCAGGTCGGTGAACACGGGCAACGAGCGCACGAGCTCTTCGAGATCGATGTCCGCGTCCTCGTCCAGCGCACCGACCGCGTCGGGAATCGACTCGAGCACGGCGACGACGGCGCCGATCGCCTCGCGCTCGCCGGTCAGGTGCACGTCGCGCACGTCGCCGCCGTCCACGGCCTCCAGGCGCAGGTCCATCGCGGGCTTGCGCGCGATGCTGGCGCAGGCCGAGTACAGCATGTCCACGCCGTCGATCGTGCGCGCGACGCGGTCCGGGTCCGATGCACGCTCGCCCGCATCCGCCAGGCGCACCACTAGCCGCGCCTCGCCTTCGGCGACCGGATGGCGCGCGCGCGGCGCGCCCTCCACGTGCTCGAGCAGGCCCACCAGACCGGGCAACTGCCCGGTGGCGAACACCACGCGGCTGGTGAGACGGACCAGTTCGCCGGCGACCGCCTTCGGGTCCGCCGAGCCGCGCATGAGGGTTTCCCAGTAGGCGGGCCGCGCCAGATCCTGCAGGTGCATCGAGCGCACGACGAGGCGCTCCGCCGGGGACAGCGCCTCGAAGCGCTCCATGACGAGCCCGCCGGCGTGACCGAGGCGGGCGGCCGCGACGGTCCGGTCGTCACCACGTGCGGCACGAAAGCGATCGACCGCGCCGCGGATGTCCGCACGCACGAGTATCTCGCTGATCCTGCCGACGGCTTGACGCAGCTCGTCTGCGCGCATGCGCGACTCCCGGGGAGACGTTAGAAGGGTTACGACAACGGTGATCGGCCGATCGCCGACATCATTGAGCGCGAAGCGGGGGGAACGGGCACGAGGGCCGCCTGGAGAGTCCCGCGCATCGAGCCGGCGGATCGTAGGTCACGCACGGAGGCGAGGCGACGGTACGGGGCAAAAACGTGATGAAGTCCGCAGGTCCCGGCGGGAGAACGGGCCATCGCAAGGTGCGCACGGGCGGCGTGTCGACACCGAAGAGCGAGCGACGCGCGAGGCGGGCCGGCAGCGCCCGGATATCGGCGGAGTCCGCCTCGGTCACGAGCCCGGTTGCCGCGAATTGCCGGTGTTCGCCCGGTGGTTCACCGCGCCCTCGGGTGAACGTCTGCTGCCAATGGTCGGGACGACAGGATTCGAACCTGTGACCCCCACACCCCCAGTGTGGTGCGCTACCAGACTGCGCCACGCCCCGACTGCGCGAAGGATACCCGCAAACGCGCCCTACGTGCGCAGGATCCGGAGCACGTCCTCGAGCTCGGAGCGCAACTGACGGATGAGCTGCTGGGACTGCGTGTTGTCGTCGCGCACCGTCTCGCCGGCGAGGTACTGCCGGGCGCCGCCGATGGTGTAGCCCTCGGCGTACAGCAGGCTTCTGATCTGGCGGATCAGCATGACGTCGTGGCGCTGGTAGTAGCGTCGGTTGCCGCGTCGCTTGGTGGGCTCGAGGCTCGGGAACTCCTGTTCCCAGTAGCGCAGGACGTGGGGCTTGACCTGGCACAGGTCGCTCACCTCACCGATGGTGAAGTAGCGCTTGTTAGGTATCGTCGGGAGTTCGTTGTTGTTGCTGATTTCCAGCATAGGCTTCGACCCGCGTCTTCAGTTTCTGGCCCGGACGGAACGTCACCACCCGACGTGCGGAGATCGGGATCTCCTCGCCGGTCTTGGGGTTCCGCCCCGGTCGCTGGCTCTTGTCCCTGAGCTGGAAGTTGCCGAAGCCGGACAGCTTGACGTCGTTGCCGGACTCCAGCGCCACCTTCACCTGCTCGAAGAAGCGTTCGACGAACTCCTTCGCCTCGCGCTTGTTCAGGCCGAGCTCGTCGAACAGCATCTCGGCCATCGCTGCCTTGGTCAGCGCCATGGTCTACCCCTTCGCTACGCGCCGGACGACGTGGCACCGCCGCCCGTACCACCGCGCAACTCCGCGCCGTGTTCGCTCGCCAGCGCCGCGACGACGCGCGCGACGAACCTGTCAACCGCCGCGTCCTCCAGCGTCCGCGCATCGTCCTGCAGAACGAGACCGAGCGCAAGACTGCGGCGCCCCTTGTCGACGCCCGGACCCGAATAGACATCGAAAGTAACGATATCGACGAGCGTGGCCGGCGCCGAGGCGCGCACCGTCGCCAGGATGTCGGCGTGGAGTACGCCTTCGTCGACGACGATGGCGAGATCCCGGCGCACGCGCGGGAAGCGCGACGGCGCGCGCGCGACCGGCACGCGCGCCTCGCTCAGCGCCCCCAGCGCGATCTCGAACACGAGCGCCCCGCCCTCGAGATCCAGCGCGGCCTCCAGACCCGGGTTCAGCGCGCCGAACCAGCCGCACGCGACACCGTCGCGCACGAGCGTCGCGGCGCGGCCGGGATGCAGCATCGCGGGCCCGCCCGCGACGACGCCGGGCGTCGTCCGGTTCGCGCGCGCGAACAGCGCGTCGATGTCGGCCTTCAGGTCGAAGAAGTCCGCATCGTCCGCCGGCGCGTTCCAGTTCTCGGGCCGCCGGCGCCCCGTCACCAGGCCCGCGATCACGCTCTGCTGCACCAGGTTCTCGCCGAGCTGCAGATCGTCGCCGACCTCGGCGGACAACCAGGGGTCCAGGTCCGCCCTGACGGTGCCCGCAGGCACCGGCAGGAACCGCAGGCCGGCCTCGAACAGGCGCATGGAGCCGGTCTGGCGCGAGCGGTTGCGCGCGGCCACGTCGACGAGCCCCACGACGAGCGTCGTGCGCATGACCGCGAGCTCGCTGCTGATGGGGTTGGCGAGCGGCAGCGCGACGAGCTCCGGGCGCAGCAGCGCCTGACGCTCGGCGTCAACGAACGCGTAGGTCGCGGTCTCCTGGTAGCCCCGCGCGGCCAGCAACCGCTTGTGCTCGAGGGTCGCCACGCGCGTCTCGGGCAGCGGGCGGAACGCCGGACGGTGCGCGGGCAGCGTGCGCGGCAGGTTCTCGAAGCCGTGCACGCGCGCCACCTCTTCCGCGTAGTCGGCCTCGATGGCCAGGTCGTAGCGCCAGCTCGGCGGCACGACCGTCCAGCCGTCATCCGTCGGCGTCACGTCGATGCCGAGTCCGCGCAGGATGCGCTCCACCTCGCCGCCCTCGATGGTCGTGCCGATGATGCGATCCAGGTGCTCCCGCCCGAGCCGCGTCGGCGCGCGTTCGGGCAGGCGATGCTCGTGCACCACGTCCGTGACGGGACCGGCGCGCCCCCCCGCCAGAGCGATCAGCAGCCCCGTGGCGAGCTCGATGGCCTCGCGCTGCGACGCGAAGTCGACGCCGCGCTCGTAGCGGTGCGAGGACTCGCTGCGCGTGGCGTAGCGGCGCGGCACGCCCACGATGCGCTGCGGCAGGAAGCACGCGCACTCGAAGTAGACGTTCACCGTGGACGCCGACACCGAGGTCGGCTCGCCGCCCATGATGCCCGCGAGCGAGATCGCCCCCGAGTCGTCGGCGATGACCGTGGAGTCCGCGTCGAGCTCGACGGTGCGGCCGTCCAGCAGCGTAAGGGACTCGCCCGCACGGGCCTGGCGCACGACGATGCCGCCGGACAGCAGGTCATCGTCGAAGGCGTGCATGGGATTGCCGCGCTCGAGCATCACCCAGTTGGTGATGTCGACGGCGAGGTTGATGGAGCGCACGCCGGCCCGGCGCAGTCGCTCGCTCATCCAGCCCGGCACGGGCGTCGTCAGGTCCACGCCCTCCACCACCCGGCCGGCGAAGCGCACGCAAGCGCTCGCCTCGTCGATGCTCACGTCGCGGCTGCGCCCGGAGACGACTTCCGCACGCTCGGGCAACGTCGACAGCTCGCCGGGCGTCGGGGACAGCAGGGGCCGGTCGAGCTTGGCCGACAGCTCGCGCGCGATGCCGCGCACGGACAGGCAGTCGCCGCGGTCGGGCGTCAGCTCGACCTTCAGAACGGCCTCGTCCAGGTCCAGCCAGTCGACCAGCGAGGTGCCGGGCGGCGCACCCTCGGCGAGCTCGATGATGCCGTCGCGCTCGGCCGAGAGCCCGAGCTCGGCCGCCGAGCACAGCATGCCCTCGCTCGGCACGCCGCGCAGCTTCGATTTCTTGAGCTTCTTCGACGCACCCGGCAGCAGGGCGCCGACCTGCGCCAGCGCCGTGACGAGCCCGGCGCGCGCGTTCGGCGCGCCGCACACGACGTTCAGGAGCTCGCCCTCGCCTGCGTTCACCCGGCACACGCGCAGCCGGTCGGCGTCGGGGTGCTGCTCGGCGGACTCGATGCGCGCGACGACGATGCCCTCCATCGGGGGCGCGGCACCCGTGACCTCGTCCACCTCGTTGCCGAGCAGCGTCAACGTGCGCGCGATGGCCTCGCCGTCCATGTCGGACGGCAGCTCGATCCACTCGCGCAGCCAGCGCTCGCCGAGGTTCATGTCTCGGTACGTCCCCGGTTGGTGCGGTCTAGTGGAAGCGGCGCAGGAAGCGCAGGTCGTTCTCGAAGAACAGGCGCAGGTCCGACACGCCGTAGCGCAGCATGGCCAGGCGCTCGACGCCCATGCCGAACGCGTAGCCCGACCAGACGTCGGGATCGATGTTCGCCGCGCGGAACACGTTCGGGTGCACGACGCCGGAGCCGAGCACCTCCAGCCACGGGCCGCCGCCGATGCTGATGTCGACCTCGGCGGAGGGCTCGGTGAACGGGAAGTAGGACGGGCGGAAGCGGATCTCGCAGTCGTCCTGGTCGAAGAAGGCGCGCAGGAAGCCTTCCAGATGACCCATGAGGTCGGTCAGCCCGATGTTCCGGTCGACGAGCAGCCCCTCGATCTGGTGGAACATCGGGGAATGCGTCTGATCGGAGTCGCAGCGGTAGGTGCGACCGGGCGCCAGGATGCGCAGCGGCGGCTCGTTCGCCTCCATGTAGCGCGTCTGCACCGGCGAGGTATGCGTGCGCAGCAGCCGCTCGGCGTCGATGTAGAAGGTGTCGTGCATCTCCCGGGCGGGGTGGTTCGCCGGGAAGTTCATGGCCTCGAAGTTGTACCAGTCGCTCTCGATCTCGGGGCCCGAGGCGATCTGGAAACCGAGCTGCGCGAACAGCGCGGCCACGCGCTCGATGGTCAGCGTGACGGGATGCAGGCCGCCTTCGAGGTTCACGCCCGAGGGCAGCGTGACGTCCAGCGCGTCCCCCGCGAGCCGGGCGGTCAGCGCCTCGTCCTCGAGCGCCGCGCGGCGCACGTTCAGCATGTCCTGCACCGTGCCCTTGACGCGGTTCACCGCCTGGCCGGCCGCGGGCTTCTCGGCGGCGGGCAGCGCGCCGACGGACTTCAGCGCCGAGGTGAGCCGCCCCTTCTTGCCGAGCAGCTCCACGCGCACCGCCTCGAGCGCGTCGAGGCTGGCGGCGTCGTCCACGAGCGCGCGCGCCTCCTTGACGAGGCCGTCGGTGTCGATGCTCATGGGCGCGTGCGAGGAGTGCCGGCGCGTCGCCCCCGCCCTTCACGGCGGGGGCGACGCGTCGCGGCGGGCGTCAGGCCGTGAGGGCGCTGGCGGGCAGCACGTCGCGCGCCTTGCCGACGATGGCCGAGAAAGCGGCCTCGTCGTGGATGGCGAGATCCGCGAGCATCTTTCGATCGACCTCGATGCCGGCGACCTTGAGCCCCTGGATCAGGCGGCTGTAGGTGATGCCGTTCATGCGGGCCGCGGCGTTGATGCGCGCGATCCACAACCGACGGAACTGGCGCTTCTTGGCCTTCCTGTCGCGGTAGGCGTACTGGCCGGCCTTGGTGACGGCCTGCTTGGCGACGCGGAAGACGCGGCTGCGCGCACCCCGGTAGCCCTTGGCCTGCTTCAGGATCTTCTTGTGCGCGGCGCGGGCGGTGACGCCTCTCTTGACTCGTGGCATGGCGGGCTACCTCAGCGCAGGTTCGGGAGCATGCGCTTGATCAGCACGACGTCGTTGTCGTGGACCATGTTCATGCCGCGCAGGTGACGCTTACGCTTGGTGCTCTTCTTGGTCAGGATGTGGCGCAGGTGACTCTGCTTGCGCTTGTAGCCGCCGGAGCCGGTGCGCTTGAAGCGCTTGGCGGCCCCGCTGACGGACTTCTGCTTGTTACCGGACACTGTTTGCTCCTTCTTGTGGTGCTGAGGCGCCGGGGAGGCACCTGGGTGATCACGACCGAGGACGTCTTAGTGTCGGTACGCCGGACGGTCGGGGAACTGCGCCTCTGGGGTGCAGCCGGGGGAGTGTAAACGAGCTTCGGCCGGAAGTGGCGCTGATCCCCGGGGGCTTGGCGGGGGTCGCCACGTGGCTGGCCGGGTTCGGGGGGTGCGTGTCGGAGGACTTCCCTGCGCCGGCCGGGCTCGGACCCCGAGGGGTCGGAGCCCTTTCGGGGGTCGGAGCCCGTGCGCGATCCCGCTCAGTGCTTGCGGGGCGACATCACCATGATCATCTGGCGGCCTTCTAGCTTGGGAAACTGCTCGACGGTGGCCAGCTCGCTCAGGTCCTGCTCGACCCGCTTCAGGAGCTTGGCGCCGAGCTCGCGGTGCGCCATCTCGCGGCCGCGGAAGCGCAGCGTGATCTTGGTCTTGTCCCCGTTCTCGAGGAACTTGACGAGGTTCCTGAGCTTGACCTGGTAGTCGCCATCCTCGGTGCCGGGACGGAACTTGATCTCCTTGAGCTGCGCGGTCTTCTGCTTCTTGCGACCGGCGTGCTGCTTCTTGTTCGCCTCGAACTTGAAGCGCCCATGGTCCATGATCTTGCAGACCGGCGGATCGACGTTCGGCGAGATCTCGACGAGATCGAGCGACGCCTCCAGGGCGACCTGCTTGGCGCGCTCCAGCGACACGACACCGACCTGCTCGCCGTCGGGACCGATGAGCCGCACGTTGGGCACATCGATCTCGTCGTTCTTGCGATTGACCTTTTTCGCGGAAATACCTCAGTCCTCCGATGGGGTGGGGCGATCGGCCGGCCCGTTGCCCTCGAGAGGGCGCCGGTCGATCTCCGCGCGCAGCAGGGTGGCGAAGTCCTCGAGGGTCGAGGTGCCCAGATCCCTGCCGTCGCGCGTGCGCACCGAGACGGTGCCGTCCTGCATTTCACGGTCGCCGGCGACGAGCAGGTAGTTAGCCCGGGCCAGCGTCCATTCCCTGATCTTGAGGCCGATCTTCTCGTTTCGAAGGTCGGACTCCACACGTAACCCCTTATCTTGCAACACTCGAGCCGCATGGGCAACGTAATCGGCCTGGCGCTCGGTGATGCCCATGACGGCGACCTGCACGGGCGACAGCCACGCGGGGAAGCGGCCCTCGAACTGCTCGATCAGGATGCCGACGAAGCGCTCGAAGCTGCCGACGATGGCGCGGTGCAGCATGACGGGAACCCGTCGCTCGCCGTGCTCGTCGATGTAGGTGGCGTCCAGGCGTCCCGGCATCGAGAAATCCACCTGCATGGTGCCGCACTGCCACACCCGGCCGATGCAGTCGCGCAGGCTGAACTCGATCTTCGGCCCGTAGAACGCGCCCTCCCCCGGCAGCTCCTCCCACGGCAACCCCGCGGCATCGAGCGCGTCCGCCAGCGCCTTCTCGGAGCGGTCCCAGTCCTCGTCGGCGCCCACGCGCTCGGGCGGCCGGGTGGAGAGCCGGTAGATGACATCCTCGAAACCGAACGCGCGATACACCTCGTGCAGGAAGTCGATGAACGCGGCCACCTCCGCCTGGATGGCGTCCTCGGTGCAGAAGATGTGGCCGTCGTCCTGCACGAAGCCGCGCACGCGCATGATCCCGTGCAGCGCGCCGGACATCTCGTTGCGGTGGCAGCTGCCGAATTCGCTCAGGCGCAGCGGCAGGTCCCGGTAGCTCTTCAGCCCCTGGTTGAACACCTGCACGTGGCACGGGCAGTTCATGGGCTTGACCGCGTAGTTCCGCTCGTCGGTGTGGACCTGGAACATGCCGTCACCGAACTTGTCGGCGTGGCCGCTTCTCTCCCACAGCGACATGTCCACGATCTGCGGCGTCTTGATCTCCTGGTAGCCGCGCGTGCGCTGCATGTCCCGGATGTAGTCCTCCACCGCGCGGTAGACGGCCCAGCCGCGCGGGTGCCAGAACACCATGCCGGGCGCCTCCTCCTGCAGGTGGAAGAGATCGAGCTGGCGGCCGATGCGGCGGTGATCGCGCTTCTCGGCCTCGGCGCGCTGGCGCTCCCACGCCTTCAGCTCCTTCGGGTTCGCGAAGGCGGTGCCGTAGATGCGCTGCAGCATCTCGTTGTTCGAGTCGCCGCGCCAGTACGCGCCCGCGAGCCGGGTCAGCTTGAAGGCCTTCAGGTGCTTGGTATCGGGCACGTGCGGGCCGCGGCACAGATCGATGAAGTCCCCCTGGCGGTACAGCGAAAGGGTCTCGTTGGTGGGAATGCTCTCGATGATCTCGGCCTTGTAGTCCTCCCCCAGCTCCTTGAAGAAGGCCACGGCCTCGTCGCGCTCGAGGGTCGTGCGCTCCAGCGCATCGCCCTTCGCGGCGAGCTCCCGCATGCGCTCCTCGATCTTCTCGAGATCCTCCGGCGTGAAGGATTCCTCGCGCGCGAAGTCGTAGAAGAAGCCCTCGTCGATGACGGGGCCGATGGTCACGCGGGTCTCGGGGTAGAGCTGCTTGACGGCCTGCGCAAGCAGGTGCGCGGTGGAGTGGCGCAGCAGGTCCAGCGCCTCGTCGCTCTTCGCGGTGACGATGGAGAGCGTGGCGTCGTGCTCGATCGGGAAGCTGGCGTCGCGCAGCGTGCCGTCGACGGTGCCCGCGAGCGTGGCCTTGGCGAGGCCCGGGCCGATGTCGGCCGCCACGTCCATGACGGTGACGGGCGCGGGATAGGTGCGGACGCTGCCGTCCGGCAGGGTGATCTGCGGCATTGCTGTCTCCTGAAGCTGCGCGTGACCGGTACGGGGGGCCACGACGGTGCGGGCTACGGCCGGTACGGGAGGCCGTGCGGGAGGCGAGTGTAGCCGTGCGGTGGACATCGGGCACGCCACCTGCCACGTCGTTCGATGCACGGATCGACGGCTACGGCGGCAGGCTGCGCCCCGAACGCTGCTACCCGCTGGCGGGCATCCACCTTCGTCTCGGCGAATGGGGTCGCAGGACCGCACCGGAAGCCGACGAGCAATCTCCGGAGAAGAGCGGTGCGGGCGACGTCGGGGGCGGTTGACCGCTTGGCGCGAGCTGACCTACAATCCGCGCCGACGGCAGGCGCGTAGCTCAGTTGGTTAGAGCATCACCTTGACATGGTGGGGGTCGTTGGTTCGAATCCAATCGCGCCTACCATCTTCCCCTCTTCTCTCGCTCGCCCCCAGCGGTGACGTTCGCTCCGGCTCCTCGCGGCACACCCGCGCGAGAGTCGCGCTGGCCGGCAAGGCCACGTCCGCGAGACAGTGCACCGCCCCGACTCGAGTCGCCCGCGGTGCCTTCCATGTCCTCCCCTGCCCCCGCGACGCGGCCTCTCGCGCTGTCGGCACTCACGGCCGTCTCCCCGATCGACGGGCGCTACGCCCCGAAGACCGTCCACCTGCGCGAGCACTTCAGCGAGTTCGCGCTGATCCGCGAGCGCGTGCGCGTCGAGCTCGCCTGGTACCTGTCGCTGGCCGACGCACCCGACGTCCCGGAGATCGGCACGCCGTCCGACGCGTCGCGCGCCGGGCTCGTCCGGCTCGGCGAGGACTTCGACGTCGCCGACGCCGAGGCCGTGAAGGCTCACGAAGCCGTCACCAACCACGACGTGAAGGCCGTCGAGTACTTCCTGAAGGAGCGCGTGGCGCCCATCGCCGAGGCCGATCCCGCGCTCGCCGGCACGCTCGAGTTCGTGCACTTCGCGTGCACCAGCGAGGACATCAACAACCTCGCCTGGAGCCGCCTGCTCGCGCGCTGGCGGGACGAGACGCTGCTGCCGATGCTGGACGCGACGATCGCGGGCCTCGCGACGTTCGCCGACGACGCGGCCGGCACGCCCATGCTCTCGCGCACGCACGGGCAGAGCGCCACGCCGACCACGCTCGGCAAGGAGCTCGCCAACGTCGTGGCGCGGCTGCGTCGCCAACGCGAGGCCATCGCGGGCGCGGCGCTGCTGGGCAAGATCAACGGCGCGGTCGGCAACTACAACGCCCACGTCGTCGCGTACCCCGAGGTGGACTGGCCCGCGCACGCGCAGCGCTTCGTCGAGTCGTTGGGGTTGCAGTTCAACGCGTACACCACGCAGATCGAGCCACACGACTGCATCGCCGAGCTCTTCGACGCCGTGGCCCGCACGAACGTCGTGCTGCTGGACCTCTGCCGCGACGTCTGGGGCTACATCTCGCTGGGGTATCTGACGCAGCGCACCGTCGCCGGGGAAATCGGCTCGTCGACGATGCCGCACAAGGTCAACCCGATCGACTTCGAGAACGCGGAAGGCAACCTCGGGCTCGCGAACGCCGTGCTCGACCACCTGTCGCGAAAGCTTCCGGTATCGCGCTTCCAGCGCGACCTGACCGACTCCACGGCGCTCAGGAACCTCGGCGTCGGCGCGGGCTACGTCGCCATCGCCCTCGACTCGCTCGACAGGGGTCTCGGCAAGCTCGGCGTCGGCGAGGCCGCGCTGGCCGCCGACCTGGACGCCGCCTGGGAGGTCCTGGCGGAGCCCGTGCAGACCGTCATGCGCCGGCACGCCGTGCCGGAGGCCTACGAGAAGCTCAAGGCGCTCACGCGCGGGCGGGCCATCGACGCGGCCGCGATGCGTGCCTTCGTGGACACGCTGGACCTGCCGGCGGAGGCGCGCGAGCGGCTCGCGGCGCTCACTCCCGCGACCTACACGGGACTCGCCGAGCGCCTCGCGCGCGAGCTCGGCTGACGTGCCCGACGCGGTGCACGGCCGGCTCGCCTGGCCGGACGGTCTGGACGAAGCGACGTTCCTCGCGGACGTGTGGCAACGCCGCCCGCTGCTGATGCGCGCCGCCCTGCCCGGCTTCGAGACCCCCTTGCCCGCCGACGAGCTGGCCGGGCTCTCGCTGGAGGAGGACGTGACGCCGCGCCTGCTGCTCGAGGACGACGACGGCTTCCGCGTCGAGCACGGCCCGTTCGACGCCGCGCGCTTCGACGCGTTGCCCGAGCGCTACTCGCTCCTCGTGAGCGACGTGGAGAAGCACTTGCCCGAACTGCAAGCCTGGCTCCGCCCGTTCCGCTTCGTGCCGGGCTGGCGCTTCGACGACCTGATGGTGTCGTACGCGCCGGACGGCGGCTCGGTCGGCGCGCACGTCGACGCCTACGACGTCTTCCTGCTGCAGGCGAGCGGCACGCGGCGCTGGTCCATCGACACGCACCGCCGCGCGGGACGGCGCACCGTCACGCGCGGCGACCTGCAGCTGGTCGATCCGTTCGAGCCGAGCGAGACGTGGACGCTGGAACCCGGCGACATCCTGTACCTGCCGCCGGGCGTGCCGCATCACGGCGTGGCCGTGGGCGACGACTGCACCACGTGGTCGATCGGCTTCCGGGCACCGTCCGCGGCCGAGATCGTGGCGGGCACCGTCGCGCTGCTGGCCGACGAGCTGGATGCGGTGCCCCTGCCCGACCCGCCGCTGCGACCGGGCACCGCCGGGCGCATGGCACCCGAGTCGCTGCGCGCGCTGAAGTCCGCGTTCGAGCGCGCGTTGCGCCTGGACGACGAGGACTTCGCGCAGCTCGCGGGACGCGTGCTCACGACGACGCGCTTCGAGCACGACGCCGCGGCAGGGGACGCGTGGGACGACGCGGGCGCGCCGGGCGATGACACGGCGCTCGAACGCTGGTCCTTCGCCCGCTTCGCGTGGGTCGACGCGGCCGACGGCGCAGCCACGCTCTTCGCCGATGGGCGGGCGCTGCGCTGCTCGCGCGCCCTCGCCGCGTGCCTGTGCGACCCGGACGCCCCGTTGCCCGCACGCGAGACGCTCGACCCCGTCGACCGCGCGGCCTTCGACGAGCTGCTGCGGGCGGGCTCGCTGCGCGCCGCGGACTGATCCGCGGCGCGCTCGGGGGGCGGCCGACCCGCGGCCGGCCCGCCGTTCAGGGCTCCAGGACGATCTCGACGCGGCGGTTGGCGAGACGGCCCTGCACGGTGGCGTTCGACGCGACGGGCCGGCTCTCGCCGTACGCATCCACGCTGAACCGCGTGCGCGGGATGCCCGACTCCACGAGGTGGCTCGCGACCGAGTCGGCGCGCATCCTCGACAGCACGAGGTTCGTCTCGGCAGGGCCCCGATCGTCGGTGTGCGCGGACAGGGCGAAGCGAACCGACGGGTTCGACAGCAGGACCGCAGCGACTTCGTCGAGCCGCTCCTTCGCCGAGTCCGTCAGCTGCGCCGAGGCCGAGCCGAAGTACACGCCGTCCAGCGTGCCGCCGATCAGCGCCTCGTCCGCGGCCGTCGGCGGCAGAGCCGCCGCGACGGGCGGCTCCGGCGCGCGCTCCGTCGGCGCCACCACCAGCGAGCCCGAGCGCCGCTCGGGACCGCGGCCGAAGCGGTACAGCACGGCGAGCTGCGTGTAGTTGGCGTCGGCGTCGAACACGACGGTCTCGCCGCGGAACGCCACGCCGCCGCGCGTGCCGTACTCGAGGCCCAGGCCGAGCAGCAGGTGCGCGTCCGCCTCCTTGTCGTAGGGCACGTCGGCGTCCGCGTCGTTGGCGAGCGTACCGACGCCCGCGCGGCCGAAGCCCGTCAGTCCCTGGCGGCGGAACCGGTCCCGGGCGCGGCCCACGTAGAAGAGCCCGCTCGCCCCGAACTGGCGGTAGCCGATGCTCTCGCCGGACGACAGTCCCGCCTCGCCGAGCTCCGCACCGTGCAGCTCGGCCGACAGCCAGCGGTTGACGTCGACGCCGAGCGTGACCTGACCGCCGACGTGCACGCGATCGTTCGTGCCCACACCGGGCACCTCGTCGGTGTCGGGTTCCGTGAAGGCGCGCCCGAGCCCGATGCCGGCGTACACGCGGCGCCGGAAGCGGTCCTCGTACCGCCCGCCATCGGCGGAGCCGGCGTGGGGCACGTCCGCCGCGTCGGCGGACTGCGCCGTCGCCACGTCCGGAGCGCCCGCGCCGAGCGCCGCGGTTCCCGCCAAGACCACCACCGCGGGCAGCCCGGCGCGTGAGCGCTGCGAACGCCGGCGGCGCCGTGCGCCCCACACGAGGCCCGCCGCCGCCAGCAGCGGCAGCGTCGGGTCGAGCGGTCCGCGCGTCGACACGTCGCCGATCGAGCAGCCGCCGCCCTGGAGCCCCGTGCGGTAGCGCCCCGACGGCAGGGCCGCCTCGGGCGAGCCCGCGTCGGCGCCGGTCGGGGCCTCGTCCACGTCCGGCACGCCGTCCCCGTCCTCGTCCGGCAGGGCCGCGTCGCGACGCTCGTCCGCGAAGTCGTCGAGCAGGCCGTCGCCGTCGGCGTCCGGGTCGCTCGCGTCGGCGATGCCGTCGGCGTCCGCGTCCCGGCCGCCCGTGAAGTCGGCGTCGGCCGCGTCGTCGATGCCGTCGCCGTCGGCGTCCGGGCCGCCCGTGACGTCCGCATCGGCCGCGTCGGGAATCGCATCGCCGTCCGCGTCGTTCAAGGCATCGATCACGCCGTCCGCGTCGTCGTCGCCGCGACCGCCCTCGCGGGCGTCCACGATCCCGTCGCCGTCGGTGTCCCTGTCGAGGTGGTCGGGCACGCCGTCGGCGTCGAGGTCCTCGGGCGCGACCGGCACCGCCTGCACGCCGTCGTCCACGCCGTCGCGATCCTCGTCCACGAAGCCGTCGAGCACTCCGTCGCCGTCGGCATCGGCCTGCTGGCCCTGGCTCTCGACGGTGTCCGTCAGGCCGTCGTTGTCGCTGTCGCGGTCGCGCGAATCGACCACGCCGTCGCCGTCGCTGTCGGCCGGGCGCGAAGGATCCTCGCCCGCCTCGACCGCATCGGCGATGCCGTCGTTGTCGGAGTCGCGGTCGAGCCTGTCGACCACGCCGTCGCGGTCGCCGTCGCGCTCGCCCTCGACGCCGTCGGGGATGCCGTCGCCGTCGCTGTCCGCGTTCAGGGAGCCGCCGGGCTCGTCCGCGTCGGCCACGCCGTCGGCATCCGAATCGACGTCCAGGTGGTCGGGCGCGCCGTCGCCGTCGGTGTCGGCGGGCACGGACGGGTCCGGGCCGACCTCGACGCGGTCGGCGATGCCGTCGCCGTCCGAATCGGTATCCACGTAGTCCGCGGCGCCGTCGCCGTCGGTGTCGATGGGCGCAGCGTCGGCGCGGCCGTCCGTGCCGGCCTCGTCGCGATCGGGGATGGTGTCCGCGTCGGAGTCCGTATCGAGCCGGTCCGGCGTGCCGTCGTCGTCCGAGTCGCCGTCACCCTCGCGCGCGTCCGAGATTCCGTCGCCGTCGGAGTCCACCGGCGGTGCGACCGCCTCCTGCGCCTGCGGCTCGACGGGCTCCTCCGGCTCGGGCTCGACGGGCTCGACGGGCTCGACGGGCTCGACGGCCTCGACGGCCCCGACGGCCTCCGGCTCCGTCTCCGGCTCGGGTACGGGCGCGGGCCCGGAGTCGGCGTCGAGGTAGTCGGGCGTGCCGTCGGCGTCGGAGTCCGCGGGCTCGGGGCCGTCGCCGCGCTCCACCCCGTCGCTCAGGCCGTCGTTGTCGGAGTCCGTGTCGAGCCGGTTCGGCACGCCGTCACCATCGAGGTCGAACTCGATCGGGGCGGTATCGCTCGAGCCCACCAGCGAGCCATCGAGTTCGCGGAAGAACACGCGGTGCTCGTTGATCGAGCCGCCCGTGGAGGCGGACACGCCGAAGCGGACGTAGCGGCCGCCGGCAAAGCGGGTGCCGACGATGTCCTCGTCGAGCGTGCCGTAGTCGACGCCGTCGACCGAGTAGGCCATGCGGCGCAGCTCCGGATCCCACTCGACCACGACCTCATGGTACCGACCGTCCTCGATGTTGCTCAGGCCGTCGGTCACGTCGCCCAGGGGCACGACCGGGCCGATCGGCGCGAACGTGGCGGTGTCGAAGAAGCCCGTGTGGTCGTCCCTCGGATCGTTCCGGTTCGGGTTGAACCAGGTGTCGAACTCGATGCCCAGGCCGTTCTCGATGCCCTCGGCACCGAGCCCCTCGCCCGCGGTGCCGACGGCGGCCGCACCGCGCGCGTCGGCGTGGAAGAAGAAGGCGAGCCCGTCGGCGCCGTCGGCGTCGCGCGTGCCGGCGTAGATGCCGAACTCGAAGCGGAACGGCTTCGACAGGTCGATGCGCTCCTCGGACGTCAGGATGCCGGCCTGGCGTCCCGTGGCCGCGGTGACCCGATATTCGTCGGGCTCGAGCGAAGGCACCCGCTCGCGGCCGCTCGTGTCGTCGCCGAGCACGAACGTGACCGCACCGAAGTCGATCCGGCGCTGCTCGTCGACGTCGAGGATGCCGTCGTTGTCGTCGTCGTCGTCCACGGCGTCGTCGATCGTGTCCCCGTCGGAGTCCCGATCGGCGTCGAGGTAGTCGGGTACGCCGTCGGCGTCGGCGTCCGCCGTCGAGCCCTCGTTCGAATCGGGGGCGCCGTCGTTGTCGCTGTCGGCGTCGAGGTAGTCGGGCACGCCGTCCCCGTCGGTATCGCGACCGGCGTCGGTCGCGCCCTCGCGGCCCTCGGTGGCGTCGCAGATGAGGTCGCCGTCCGCGTCGCCGAGGTCGCAGGCCTGCGCGAAGGCGGGCGCGTGCGGCGCGGCCGTGCCGAGCAGGCCGAGTGCGGTACAGACGGCCAGCGACGCCGGTCGCCGTCGCCGCCGACCGGCGTTCGGATCCTGCGCCGGGGCGGCGTCGGACGCGTCGTTGAGGATCGACGCGGGGTGCTTCTCGAAGGGCATGGCTCGGGTGTGTTCCGGTCACGGTCCCCGACAAGGAGGACCCGTCGACACGGGCCGGAGCAACAGTCATGCCCCCGAACGGGCACCGTACGGATCGACAACCTTCAGGCGGCTCGCCCGCTCGGCGGATCGCGCGCTCGACGCGTCGCGCGCTCAGCGCGTCGCGCGGTGCAGCGCGAGCCACTGCAGCGCGACGATCGAAAGCGCGTTGCGCACCTCACGCGTCTCGAGCATCCGGATCGCGCGCTCCGCCGGCACGACGCGCATGCGGATGTCCTCGTCCTCGTGCTCCAGACCGAAGTGCCCCTCTCCGACCCCCGAGAGGTCGGTCTCGGCAAGGAAGACGAACACCTCCTCGGTCGTCGCACCCGGACTCGCGAGGTAGTGCGAGATCAGCCGCACCTCGCCGAGCTCGAGCCCCGCCTCCTCGTGCGCCTCGCGCACCGCGACGGCCTCGGGCGTTTCCTCGGTATCGATCATGCCGGCGATGATCTCCACGAGCCACGGGTCCGGTCGCTGGTGCATGGCGCCGACGCGGAACTGCTCGATCAGCACGACCTCGTCGCGCACCGGGTCCCACGGCAGCACGCCGACCACGTTCCCGCGCACGAACAGCTCGCGCTGGAACGGCGGCGTCTCGCCGCCGCCGTGCAGCGCGTGGCGCAGCGTCAGCCGCTCGATGCGGTAGAAGCCGTCGTAAACGCGTTCGCGCGCCTCGACCCTCCAGTCGCGCGAGGCACCGTCAGATACCTCGAAGAATCGGTCGTCGTCGCTCATCGTTCGCGGGTCGCGTGTCGGGAGAACGGCTGAGCCTACCGCCCGTCGCCCGGCGCGGACGGTACGGGTGACGTACTCGACGCCCGGTCGGCGCACCGGTGACGGGAGCAGCGATCAGCGGCCCGGCGATGGCTCCCAGCCCGAAAGTGAAGACCAGCCCCCCGGATGCAGCTGGCATGTCGTTGCCCGAGAGGGAATCATTGGTGTAGGCCAGAAGCAGGGCATAGAGCGGTGTGGTGACCCCTCCGGCCAGGAATGCGGCTGCCATCAGGGGCCACAGACTCCCGCCGGTGGCCCACCCCAGCATGCAGGATGCCGCACCGAGAGAAGCTGCTCCGAATCGAGGTAGTGCGAGATCGGCCGCAGCTCGTCGAGCTCGGGCCCCGCCGCCTCGTGCGCCTCGCGCAGAACGACGGCCTCCGACGTCTCGTCCGTGTCGATCATGCCGGCGATGATCTCGACCAACCACGGGTCCGGTCGCTGATGAACGACGCCAACGCGAAACTGCTCGATCAGCGCGTGCAGCGCGTGCCGCGGGGTCAGCCGATCCATGCGGTATGGGTGCGCGAAGCCTACCGGGCTCGTCCCTCAGTGCGCGATCATCCACGGCCGCTTCGTCGGGAAGCTCTTCGCCCCGTCAGCCGCCGTGCGGGTCGTGGTGCGTGCGTTGCCCGCCGCCGCGCCCGGCTTGCAGCACCCGCACCCGGCCGGATGCCGCGCGGGCTCGTCCCGCTCGGACGCCCGCGTCGGCGAGTCCCGAGCCCGCTCGTTGCGCGCGTGCGCATCGACCCTGCCGCGGTTAGTCGCCCCCAGCCGCGGCGCCGACCAGATGCCGCGCACCAGCCTTCCGTCGCACGTCGGGCACGCGGTGCGCGCGTCGCGCTCGGCCATCGGCCGGACGAGCTCGACGAGGCCGCACGCGGCGCACTCGTACTGGTAGAGCGGCATCGTCGTCGCCCCCTACAAGTCCGGCACCGTCGGCACGTTCACCGAGCCGTCGTAGTGCACGATCGGCCCGTCCGCGTTCGGCATCAGGTCGTGCTCGAAGATGTCCGTCGGCAGCCAAAGGGTCGCGCAGGCGTTCGGGATGTCCACGACGCCCGAGATGTGCCCCTGCACGGGCGCCGTGCCGAGGATGGCGTAGGCCTGCGCGCCCGTGTAGCCGAACTTCTTCAGGTACTCGATGGCGTTCAGGCACGCCTGGCGGTAGGCCACGTGCACGTCCAGGTAGTGCTGGGTGCCGCCCTCATCGACAGAGATGCCTTCGAAGATCAGGTAGTCGTCGTACTTCGGCACGATGGGGGATGGCCGGAAGATCGGGTTCTTCACGCCGTACTTGCCCATGCCGCCCTTCACGACGCTCACCCGGATGTGCAGCCAGCCCGCCATCTCGATCGCGCCGCAGAAGGTGATCTCGCCGTCGCCCTGGCTGAAGTGCAGGTCCCCCATCGAGAGCCCCGCCCCGTCCACGTACACGGGGAAGTAGATCTTCGAGCCGCGCGAGAGATCCTTGATGTCGCAGTTGCCGCCGTGCTCGCGCGGCGGCACGGTGCGCGCGCCCTCGGCCGCGGCGGCGTCGCGCGCGTCCCCTTTCAGCTGGCCCATGTGCGCGGTGTCGCCACCGTCGGGCAGCGTGGCGAGCGCCGGCACGCGTTCGGGGTCGGTGTCGTACAGCGCGCGCTCCCGGGTGTTCCACAGATCGAGCATGGGCTTGTCGGGGAGGCAGCCGATCAGCCCGGGGTGGATGAGCCCCGCGTAGCGCACGCCCGGCACGTGGCGCGAGCGCGTGAACATGCCCTCGAAGTCCCAGATCGACTTGTGGGCCTCGGGGAAGTGCTCGGTGAGGAAGCCCCCGCCGTTGGTCTTCGAGAAGAAGCCGTTGAAGCCCCAGTTCATGGCATCGGTGGCGCCGATGTCGAGGATGTCCACGACGAGCAGATCACCGGGCTCGGCGCCCTTGACCCCGATGGGGCCCGACAGGAAATGCACCTGCGACAGGTCGACGTCGCGCACGTCCGAGGCGTCGTCGTCGTTCCTGATCTGCCCGCCGGTCCAGTCGTAGGTCTCCACCTTGAAGTCGTCGCCGGGCTCCACCCAGGCGGTCATGGGAATGTCGGGGTGCCAGCGATTGTGGATCGCCTCGTTCGTGTACGGGGACTCGGCGAGATCGACCTTGATGAGCGTGTCGGCCATGGGGATACGTCTCTCGATGGAATGGGGGTAGGAGCGATCAGACGGACAGCAGTCGCGTGAGGTGGGCCTCGTCCACCTCGCCGCGCACCGCCTCGTGCACGACGTTGCCGTTCTCGAGCACCAGCACGCGATCGGCCACGTCGAGCGCGAAGGACAGCACCTGCTCGGACACGAGGATCGCGAGCCCGCGCGTGTCGCGGATGCGGCGCAGCACCTCGCCGAGCTCGCGGATGATCGAGGGCTGGATGCCTTCGGTCGGTTCGTCCAGCAGCAGCACGCGCGGGTCGGTCGCGAGCGCCCGACCGATGGCGAGCTGCTGCTGCTGGCCGCCCGACAGGTTGCCGCCGCGTCGACCACGCATCTCCGCCAGCACGGGGAAGAGCTCGTGGATGTCGGCGGGCAACGCCTTCCTGCCCGTCGAGACGAGCCCGGTGCGCAGGTTCTCGTCGACGGTGAGCGCCGGGAAGATCATGCGGCCCTGCGGCACGTAGCCGACGCCCGCCGCCACGCGGCGGTGGCTCTGCAGGTGCGTGATGTCGGTACCGTCGAGCGTCGCGCTGCCCGAACGCGTCGGCAGCAGCCCGCTCAAGGATTTCATGAGCGTGGACTTGCCCATGCCGTTCCGGCCGAGCACGGCGACGATCTCGCCCTCGCCTAGCTCCACGTCGAGCCCGTGCAGCACCTCGCTCTCGCCGTAGGCCACGCGGTAGTCCCGGATGCTCAGCACGATGGGGTCGTCCTCATTGCGGCGCGTGTCCGAGGTAGACCTCGACCACGCGTGGGTTCGCCTGCACGTCCGCCATGGAACCCTCGGCGAGCTTCGCGCCCTGGTGCATGACGGTCACGCGGTCGGCGATGTCCTCGACGAATTTCATGTCGTGCTCCACGACGAGCACCGAGCGGTTCTCGGTGATCCGCGACAG
This sequence comes from uncultured Gammaproteobacteria bacterium, assembly GCA_963833195.1. GTDB lineage: Bacteria > Pseudomonadota > Gammaproteobacteria > Granulosicoccales > Granulosicoccaceae > Granulosicoccus. The sequence goes on from CAWHXF010000027.1 coordinate 1,463,623, forward strand.
CAGCTCGGCGGTCTTCACGCGCTCCAGGGCGCTCATGCCCGCCACCGGCTCATCCAGCATCAGGAGCTGGGGGTCCTGGATCAGCAGCATCCCGATCTCGAGCCACTGCTTCTGGCCGTGGCTCAGAAGCCCCGCGCGCGACTCCAGCAGCTCGTCCAGGAAGATGGACGCGGCCACCTCGTTCACGCGCTCCACCACCTCGGCGTCGCGCCTGAAGAACAGCGAGCCGAACACGGTGCGGCCGCGCGGGAACGACAGCTCGAGGTTCTCGAAGACCGTCAGGTCCTCGTAGATGGACGGGTTCTGGAACTTGCGGCCCACCCCGCGGTGCACGATGCGGTGCTCCGTGAGGCCCGTCAGCTCGTGGTTACGGAACCGGATGGAGCCGTGCGAAGCGCGCGTCTTGCCGCACACGAGGTCCAGCAAGGTGGTCTTGCCCGCGCCGTTCGGCCCGATGATCACGTGGATCTCGCGCTCGTCGATGTAGAGATCCAGATCGTCGACGGCGCGGAAGCCGTCGAAGCTCACTGTCAGCCCCTCGATGGCGAGCACGCAGTTCGTGTTGCTGGCAAGCTTCGGCGCGCTCACGTGGCGCTCGCCCGTCGTTGCAGCGCGGGCTCGCCGAGGGACGACGAGGCCGCACCGTCCTCCGGAACCGTGCGGGCGGTCGCAGGCAACGGCGCGGGCGGCGCCGCGGCACGACGTCGCGACACCGCTTCGAGCGCGTCCCGATACAACCCCGCGAGCCCGCGCGGCAGGAACATCACGACCAGGATGAAGATGCCGCCGAGTCCGAAGAGCCACAGCTCCGGGAACGACTCGGACAGAGACGTCTTCAGCCAGTTGACGAGCAGCGTGCCGTACACCGCGCCGAACACGGACAGCCGGCCGCCCACCGCGCAGTAGATGACCATCTCGATCGAGGGCACGACCCCGACGAGCGTCGGCGACATGAACCCCACCTGCAGCGTGAACATGGCGCCGCCGATGGCCGACACGACGGCGGCGAAGCAGAAGACGAACACCTTGATGTGCGCGACGCTGTAGCCCGAGAACCGCACCCGATCCTCCGAGTCGCGCACCGCCGTCATGAGCCGCCCCAGGCGGCTGCGCTGGATGTACAGCGCGACGCCCATGGTCCCCAGCAGCAGCGCGACGTTCACGAAGTAGAACGTGTAGCGCGCGGCATCGGTGCGGATGTCCCAGCCCAGCAACGTGCGCAGGTCGGTGATGCCGTTGACGCCGCCCGTGTAGCCCTGCTGGCCGATCACGAGCACCGTGGCGATGGCCGCGATGGCCTGCGTGATGATGGCGAAGTACACGCCGCCCACGCGGCGCGTGAACATGGCGTAGCCGATGAGCCCGGCCAGCGCCGCCGGCACGGCCACGATCGCGAACAACGTGAACGCGAACGAGTGGAACGGCACCCAGAAGGCCGGCAGCGCGGTGATCTGGTTCCAGTCCATGAAGTCCGGAATGCCCGGCGTCGACTGGATGGCGGTGGCCTCGGGGCTGGACGCCTCGAGCTTGAGGAACATCGCCATGGCGTAGCCGCCGATCCCGAAGAACACCCCCTGCCCCAGGCTCAGGATGCCGCCCATGCCCCAGCACAGCACCAGTCCGACGGCGACGAAGGCGTAGGTCAGGTACTTGCCGACGAGGTTCAGCCGGAAGATGTCGAGGGCCATCGGCAGCACGAGCAGCAGCAGGACGCCGACGAGCGCGAAGGCCAGCCAGTCGTGGCGTCGCCTGAGGAGGGTCTTCATCGTGGGGGGTCTCAGCGGCGCAGCTTCGGGGAGAACAGCCCCTCGGGGCGGATCATCAGGATCACGACGACGGTGACGAGCGTGATCACCTTGGCCATGGACCCCGAGAGGAAGAACTCGAGCGTCGACTGCGCCTGGCTGATGGAGAACGCCGAGGCGATGGTGCCGAGCAGGCTCGCGGTGCCGCCGAACACCACGATCAGGAAGGTGTCGACGATGTAGGCCTGGCCCGAGGTCGGGCCCGTCGAGCCGATCATCGTGAATGCGCTGCCCGCGACCCCGGCGATGCCGCAGCCGATCGCGAAGGTGAGCCGGTCGACGCGCCCGGTGTCGATGCCGACGGCGCCCGCCATGGCGCGGTTCTGCACGACCGCGCGAGTGCGCAGGCCGAGCGAGGAGCGGAACAGCAGGAACCACACGGCGATGGAGATGACGAGGCTCAGCGCCATCACGAGCATGCCGTTGATGGGCACCTCGACGATGTCGGTGAGCGCGAACGAGCCGAGCATCCAGTCCGGCAGCGAGACGCCCACCTCGCGCGCGCCGAAGAGCGTGCGGAACGCCTGCTGCAGCACGAGGCTCAGCCCCCAAGTCGCCAGCAGCGTGTCGAGCGGGCGCCGGTAGAGGTGGCGCACGATCGACCACTCGACGGCCGCGCCGAGGGCGGCGGTGACGAGGAACGCCCCGACCATCGCGAAGAAGAAGAACCCGCCGTACAACCCGGGCAGGTACGTGGCGAAGAGGTTCGAGCACCCCCACGTCACGTAGGCGCCGAGGATCATGAACTCCCCGTGCGCCATGTTGATCACGCCCATCTGCCCGAAGATGATGGCGAGCCCCAGTGCCATCAGCACGAACACGGAGAAGAGGATCAGCCCCGCGAAGCCCTGCATGGCGAAGATGGAGCCGAGCTCGGACCAGCTGTAGTCGCTGAACATCGGAAGGTGGCGTCCGGGGGCGGCGGGGGGGGGGGAGGCGGGCGCCCCGTGCGGGGCGCCCGCGAGGCCTTACTGGTAGCCCTTCGGGAAGGGGTCCGGCTCCATCAGCTCGTCGGTCTCGAACACGAGCTCGTACTGGCCGTCGGCGCCCGCGCGCCCGACGCGCAGCTTCGACCACAGGTGGTGGTTCTCGTGGATCTTCACGTAGCCCTCGGGGGCCGCGGCGAGCTCGATGTCGGGTGACGCGGCGCGCACCGCGTCCACGTCGAAGCTGCCGGCCTTCTCGACGGCCGCCTTCCACAGCCACGGGCCGAGGTAGGCGGCCTGCGTGACGTCACCGATGACGATGTCGTCGCCCCAGCGCTCCTTGAACGCGGCGACGAAGGCCTCGTTGTTCGGGTTGTCGAGCGACTGGAAGTACTTCATCGCGGCGTACGCGCCCTCGATGTTGTCGCCTCCTATGCCGCGGATCTCGTCCTCGGTCACCGAGATGGTCAGCAGCAGCGGCTTCTCCTGCGTCATGTCGATGCCCGCGGCTTTGAGCTGCTTGTAGAACGCGACGTTCGAGCCCCCGACGACGATCGCGTAGATGACGTCGGGCTTCTTCAGCTTGATCTTGTTGATGACCGAGTTGAACTGGGTGTGGCCGAGCGGGTAGTACTCCTCGCCGACGACCTTCAAGCCCATGTTCTCGATGTGCTTTCTCGCGATCTTGTTCGACGTGCGCGGCCAGATGTAGTCCGAGCCCAGCAGGTAGAACGTCTCGGCGCCCTTCTCGCGCGTGACCCAGTCGATGCCCGCGAGGATCTGCTGCGTCGCCTCCTGGCCCGTGTAGATGACGTTGGGCGACTGCTCCAGGCCCTCGTAGAACGTCGGGTAGTACAGCATGCCGTTGTACTGCTCGAAGACGGGCAGCACGGCCTTTCGGGACGCGGACGTCCAGCAGCCGAACACCGCGGCCACCTTGTCGTTCACGAGCAGCTTTCTCGCCTTCTCGGCAAAGGTCGGCCAGTCGGACGCGCCGTCCTCCTGGATGAACTCGATCTGGCGTCCCAGCACGCCGCCGGCGGCGTTGATCTGCTCGATGGCGAGCTTTTCGGCCTGCACCGAGCCCGTCTCGGAGATGGCCATGGTGCCGCTGACGGAATGCAGGATGCCGACCGTGACGGTATCGTCCGTCACCGCTAGCCCGGTGGAATTCACCTCGGCCGCGGCGGCCGTGCCGGGCAGCAGCGCGGACCCCGCGGCCGACAGCGCGAGGGCCACGGAGGCGGCCAGCAGGCGCCGCCGGGGCCCGTCGGGGCGTGCGTTCGAGTGCGGAAGCTTTTGGTTCATGCGTGATCCGTCCGGGTCCGTTGGGGAGAGCCTGCGAGGTGCGACGCCATCCTCGGCGGCGTGCCCGACACCCGCAATGCGTCGGATGACGGGTGGTCAATTGACTTAGCCGCGGTTTCCCGCAACGCCCCGATCCGGTAGACACTCCAGGGTGGTCCCCCCGGCACGCCGTACCCGGATGTCCGAACACGTCGTCCGTATCCACCCCGAACGGCGCCACTACAACCGGTGGGTGCGGAACCAGACGCTCGAGGACTACGCGCTTCGCTACACCGCGACGCAAGGGCGGCGCTGGACGTGCGGACAGGTGGCGAACACCGCCATCGGCGCGGGCTCGTTTCTCGCCCTCGAGGCCATCGGCGCGGCCATCACGCTGCACTACGGATTCACGAACGCCGCCATCGCCATCGCGACCGTCGCGGCGCTCATCTTCGGCTTGAGCCTGCCGATCGCGTACCACGCCGCCCGCGCGGGCGTCGACATCGACCTGCTCGCACGCGGCAGCGGCTTCGGCTATCTAGGTTCCACAGTCACGTCGCTGATCTACGCAAGCTTCACGTTCCTGTTCTTCGCCATCGAGGCGGCCATCATGGCCACGGCGCTGGAGCTGTGGCTCGGCTGGCCGCTGTCGGTCGGCTACATCGTGTCGTCGTTCGTGGTGATTCCCGTCGTTCTGTACGGCATCACGCTCATCGGACGCTTCCAGCGGCTGAGCCAGCCGCTGTGGATCGTGCTGCAGCTTGCGCCGTTCGTGTTCCTCGCCTGGCACGGCGGCGCACCGTTCGCCGAGTGGCTCGCGTTCGAGGGCGGCGCGACGCTCGAGGGGTCGGGCTTCGACTGGCTGCGCTTCGGCGCCGCGAGCGCCGTGCTCTTCTCGCTCGTGGCGCAGATCGGCGAGCAGGTGGACTACCTGCGCTTCCTGCCCGTCAGGACGCGCGCGAACCGCCTCCGCTGGTGGGCGGCCCTGCTGGTGGCGGGGCCCGGCTGGATCGGCATCGGTGCGCTGAAGCTCTTCGCGGGCTCCGTTCTCGTGGTGTTCGCGCTGCAGGCGGGCACGGCCGCGGCGCACGTCGCTGACCCGGTGCACATGTACCTGGCCGCGTGGACGGAGCTCCTGTCCGCAGAGCTCGCGCTGGCGACCACCGCGATCTTCGTCATCGTGTGCCAACTGAAGATCAACGTCACCAACGCCTACGCGGGCTCCATCGCGTGGTCGAACTTCTTCTCGCGGCTCACGCACAGCCATCCCGGACGCGTGGTCTGGGTGGTGTTCAACGTCGCCATTGCGCTGCTGTTGATGGAGCTCGGCGTGTACCGCTCGCTGGAGCACACGCTCGGGCTGTACTCCATCGTCGCGGTGGCGTGGATCGGGGCGCTGGCCTCGGATCTCGCCATCGCGCAGCCGCTCGGGCTGCGCCCCGCGGGCGTCGAGTTCAGGCGCGCCCACCTCTACGACATCAACCCCGTCGGCATCGGTGCCATGGCGGCGGGTGCCACGCTCGGTCTCGCGGCGCGCACCGGCGCCTTCGGCACGCTGGCGCAGGCGCTGGCGGGGTTCGTGGCCCTGGCCGCGGCAATAGCGCTCGTGCCGCTGCTCGCCCGGCTGACGCGGGGCCGGTTCTACCTCGCCGAGCGCGACGTCGGCTCGGCCATTGCCGACACCGTCCCGCAGGACGCGGATCACGGTCCGGCGGCCGAGGCCACGTGCCGGGTCTGCGAACACCGGTTCGAGGCGCGCGACCTGACGGGCTGTCCCGCCTACGGCGGGCCCATCTGCTCGCTGTGCTGCACGCTCGACAACCGCTGCGAGGACCGCTGCCGCCCGGGGGCGCGAGCCAGCGCTCAGGTGCTCGGCCTGGTGGACCGGCTCGTGCCCGCATCGCTCCGAGGCGTCGCCCGCTCGCCGATCGCCCGCTACCTCGCGACGCTCGCCATCGTGGCCCTGGCGCTCGCGGCGGTGACGACGCTCGTCTACCTAGAATCGACGGGCACGCAGGACGTCGAACGAGCCGCCGTTGCCCGGGCGCTGCAGCACCTGCTCGTGGTGCTGCTGATCGTCGCGGGCGTCGTCACGTGGATCTTCCTGCTCATCAGCGACAGCCGCCGCGCCGCCCGGCTCGAGTCGGCCCAACAGAACGCCCTGCTGGTCAGCGAGGTCGAGGCGCACGAGCTGACCGAGCGGGCGCTGGAAGCCGCGAAGGAGGTCGCCGAGGCCGCGAACCAGGCGAAGAGTCGCTACCTCGTCGGGCTCTCGCACGAGCTACGCTCGCCGCTGAACTCCATCCTCGGCTACGCGCAGCTGATCGACGGGGATCCCGCGATCCCGGCCGGGCGCCGCAACGCCGTGCGCGTGATCCGTCAATCGTCGGATCACCTGGCCGGGCTGATCGAGAGCCTGCTGGACATCTCGAAGATCGAGGCCGGCCGCTTCACGATCGTGCGCGAGCGCATCGAGCTCAGGGTCCTGCTGGACCAGATCGCCGACATGTTCCGCCTGCAGGCGCGCGCGCAAGGCCTGAGCTTCGACTTCGCGATGGCGCCCGGCGTGCCGGCCCTCGTGCACGCGGACGGCCGACGGCTGCGTCAGGTGCTCATCAACCTGCTGACGAACGCCATCCGCTACACCCACGAAGGCGGCGTCCGCTTCGATGTCGCCTACCGCAGCCAGGTGGCCGAATTCAGCGTGGTCGACACGGGCGTCGGCATCTCGGCCGCCGACCGGGAGCGCGTGTTCAATGCGTTCGAGACCGTCGCGGTCGCGCGCGGCGCGGGTCGCGGCACCGGGCTCGGGCTCACGATCACGAAGCTGCTCGCCGAGATCATGGGCGGCGACATCACGCTGCGCAGCGAGCCCGGCGTGGGCAGCACGTTCACCGTGCGCCTGCTGCTGTCCTCCATCGAAGCGCCGCTCGAGCACCGATCGAAGGCACGGGTGACGGGCTACACCGGACCGCGCCGCCGCATCGGGGTCGTCGAGGACGATCCCGCCCAGCGCTCGCTCATGACGGACCTGCTGGAGCCGCTCGGGTTCGAGGTCTCCGCCTGGGCGGATGCCGAGAGCTGCCTGGCATCGCTCGCGGGTCTCGACGTGGACGTCTTCCTGCTCGACATCTCGCTGCCCGGCATGGACGGCCGGGAGCTCGAACGCGAGCTGCGAGCGATGTTCGGCGCGGGCACCGCGATGATCACGGTCTCGGCGAACGTCGACGAGCGCGCGGGCGGACACATCCACGACTCGTCCCGGCTGAACCACTTCCTGAAGCCGATCGATCTCGACGCGCTACTGGAGCGGCTGCGCACGCTGTTGGGGTTCGAGTGGGAGGAGGCAGCGGAGGTGGCGCGAAGTGCGGCCGTGAGCGGCACGTGCGCTTCGACGACGGAGCGGTTCGTGCCGCCGGACGGCGCGACGCTGGACGCGCTGGAGAAGCTGGCCTCGATCGGCCACGCGGCGGGCCTGCGCGACGCGCTGCGGCGGCTCGAACGGGACCGGCCGGCGACGGGCGACTTCGTGACCGCGACGCTGCACCGGTTGGAGCGCTACGATCTGGCCGGCGTGGACGCCATGCTCGAAGGCGCACGGGCGGCGCGCACGGCAGCGGACGCACCGGGCACGGCGCTCGAGACCGCCCGGGGCGGCCCGTGAGCGCCGGCGACGTCGTGCTGGTGGTCGAGGACACGCCGGCATCGCTCGGGCTGCTCAACGAGACGCTCGAGGAAGCCGGGTTCGTCGTGCTGTTGGCGGCCAACGGGGAGCGCGCCCTCGAGATCCTCGCCCAGATCACCCCGCACGCCATACTCATGGACGCGCTCCTACCCGGCGAGGACGGGTTCCAGACGACGCGGCGGATTCGTCGGTGCACGCGGCTGGGCGACGTGCCGATCATCTTCATGACGGGGCTGTCCGACACCGCGCACGTGGTGGAAGCGCTCGAGGCGGGCGGCGTGGACTACGTGACCAAGCCGATCGACCCGGCGGAGCTCGTCGCCAGGCTGCGCGTCCACGTCCTGAACGCCCGCGCGTCCCGGGACTCGCGTGCGGCGCTGGACGTGTCGGGCCAGTACGTCGTGGCGGTGGACAGCCGCGGGACCCTGCGATGGTCGACCCCGCGCGCGCGGGCGATCCTGTTCCCGGCCTCGTCGCCGGACGAGGACGAGCCGGTGCGCACGAGGCGCTTGCCGCCCGACATCGCGCTGTGGCTGGCCCGGGCCGGACCCGAGCCGCTGGGCCTGAGCGTCGAGGGCCGGTCGCTGAATCTCGTGTACATCGGCGCCGCGGGCGAGGACGAGCACCTGATCCGAGTGCTGGACGGCGAGGCGCCCTCCTCGCGCGAGTTGCTGCGCGACGCTTACGGGCTGACCGTGCGCGAGGCCGAGGCGCTCGGCTGGGTCGTGAACGGGAAGACGAACAAGGAGATCGCGGCAATACTCGAGATCAGCCCGAGGACCGTGAACAAGCACCTCGACAACGTGTACGTGAAGCTCGGGGTGGAGAATCGGACCGCGGCGGCGATCGTGGCGATACGGAAGATCGTCGGGGGGGCTTATCGGGCGCTGGTTTGATGGGGGGGGGGTGGATGGGCCCTAGCGCGCTCGCCACCGATCGTGGAGGGCCTGCTGGTCCAGGCAGCTCTGCGGGGTCGTGTCGAACGTCATGGCAAGGCTTAGGGCCACGGCAGGGGTGATGCGTTCGTCGATGCGTTCGTCCCCAGCGAGGATCGCCGCCAGGGCGCTTCGGGTCACGCCGAGCGCCTCGGCCGCGGCAGTGACGGTCAGCCCGAGCGGTGCGAGCCAGCCTTCGCGGAGCACTTCGCCGGGGTGCGGAGGATTGTGCATGGTCGGTAGTGTTGATCTGTCATGTGCCGTCGGGGTGCACCGCTGGAACGCCATGGCCTTCGGGAGCCCGGTGAGCTGAGAACCTCACGCCGGGTTCTGCGAGAGGCCGGGGGGGGGGGCAGCTCCCCCGGTCTACTCACCAGGTGATGACTTTGACCTTGCGGCCCAGCTGCTACCCGACTTCCTGCATGGGGCGAGTTCGTGGCGCAGGCAGCACACGGTTCGCGTTGCGGAAGTGGGTAATCACATCCTCGATCGTCTCGCAAAGCTCGCCGTACAGGACTATCGGATCATCGCCGTGTATTCCTGTAATTAGATCCGGACACTTGCCAATATATACTTGGTCAGCTTCGTCCCACTCCACCCACTTGTGATATTGGTCTATTTCTTTCATTTCTTCAGACTCTCTATGGCCTGCGCGATCTGCTTCTCCTGATACTTCTTCGCGTCGTCGTCAGCCTTTCCGCTCACAGTGATTGCTCCAGGATATCGTTCGTGAGAGTACTTTCTATGCGAACCCTTACCCCCGGCGATTTCGTTGAACCCTGCGGCACGTAGATCGGATATTAGCTCTCGAATCTTGCGTGGCATCTATTCGCTCGATTTAGTTCCAGGAGTTCTCCGACAGACCACTCTGCATCTCTTGCCACGAGCTGCATCGGCATTCTACAACCCTTCTGGCACCGCACGAACCGCCGGTAGCAGGCCCATCCCGTACTCGATGGGTAGTGCGCCAGTCTGGGCATCGACACGAGTTCGCTAGAGTCACCCAACGTAAAGTTCAGCCGCAGTTGCGGCCGGGGCGCGTTCTGTGGTCCCACAGGTTGCGTGCCGGCCGCAGCTGTCGGCTGCAACGCTAGTTGGGCATGGACGCCAAGGCATGCTGCTTGCTTCTGTCACCTCGTTTTGACGTCGAGGAAGCAGCATGAGTAAGTGTACGAGGTGTAGCGAGTATGGGTACCGTTTCGACCGGACGTACACGCCCGAGGACTATGTTGAAGGAGATCCAGCGAGCCCCGTATGGGTGATCGGACTGAATCCAGCGATGGAAATCGGGTTCAACGATACCTCAAGCCTCGCGCATCTACGCTCCCATCTTCGGGACATGAAGCACGAGGTCGCGTACTTCCGAGACTTCCGTGGCGTGTCGCGAAAGCTCTTCGATGATCTCGGGGAGGTTGGCGGCGCCGCTCACACCGACATAGTTAAATGCTACAGCAAGCGCTTCCCTGCCGGGAAGGCCGGGTCGAAGCTCGTCGCTAACTGCCAGGAGCACCTACGCCTCCAAATTCATACGCACCGCCCCAAACTACTCGTTTGCAATGGAGCGCAAGTATCAGACTACATCCAGAGGATATTGCCTCGTACGGATGATCCAAGCAACACCGATACGAGCTACTGGCATTCCGAGAATGACTATGAAGTCTGCGTAGTCCTCTCTGGGTTTCTCGGTCGAATCGATCGATTCGCGAGGCTCCGTCTCGGGCGCGAGATCGAAGCCCGACGAGCTGAGTGCGAGCAACGAACCAACCTCCATCGCGAAGCGGCTTAGCGCTCTTGGGCACGCGTGAGGTCGTTCGACATGCCTAACATTCGCGTTAACCGGCGACTTGACGTAGACCGACCGGAGCGGCAGCGCAGGGAGAGGCTACGTCAAGTTGACCGGTCCAACGTTTTGTGTGTGCCGCAGCAGTGCGGTTCGAATGGCAGGAGCCATCGAGCCGCACGAGAAGCTGCAAGCGTGATGGAGGAACCGACCCTCCGGAGTCTGCCTGCAGGGGCCGGCTTCAAACCACCCTCGAGCGGCGTTGGTTAAAGACCGTCGTCGTGAGCGTCGGGGGAGAAGGTCTGTCCACGAGACAGATCAGGTGTGAATCGAGAAGACGAGTATAAGCGAACCAGCGTCCAGGCGTCGTTATGGATACAGTGACATCAAAACCGAGGGCCACAATACCTCTCGGGACAAGCCCATTGGAAACCCTGCTTACCGGGTGGGCGGTGTCCGGCGTAAAGCTGGCGTGAGCTCGATTCAGGCGCGTTTGCGGAACTGCGGGAACCCGGATCGTGATGCCAAGGGAGAAGACCAAGTGAAGAAAAGCGAGGTCGAGAGTACCGATGCACGCTCCGGGGGCGGACCGACTCGTAGTAGCGATGATGCCGCTGTAATGGCGGCGGAGCGAAGGGGTCGGGTTGTTCCTGTCGAGGCACTCGTCAACTGCCCTGTACGGGGAGGATGAGCGTGTGACCGAGACAAAGCCGTTCGACATTCCGAAAGCGCTGGTGTGGGAGGCATGGCAGCGCGTGAAGGCCAACAAGGGGTCGGCCGGGATCGACGGTCAGACGATCGAGATGTTCGAGTCTGATCTGAGCAGGAACCTCTACCGGATCTGGAACCGGATGTCGTCGGGGAGCTACTTCCCTCCGGCGGTCAAGGCGGTGCCGATTCCGAAGAAGTCCGGCGGGGAGCGGGTACTCGGCGTGCCGACGGTCAGCGACAGGATCGCGCAGACCGCCGTCACCCTTCTGCTGGAACCCGAGCTGGAGTCCGTCTTTCACGAGGACTCCTACGGGTACCGGCGGGGGAAGTCGGCGCACGACGCGCTCGCGGTAACGCGCAAGCGTTGCTGGGAGCGTGACTGGGTGCTGGAGTACGACATCCGCGGCCTGTTCGACAACATCGACCACGGCCTTCTCCTGAAAGCACTTCGTCATCATTGCGACGAACGTTGGGTGCTCCTGCTGGTGGAGCGCTGGTTGACGGCGCCGATGCAAGGTGCGGACGGCAAGCAGGATCCGAGAACGGTCGGCACGCCTCAAGGTGGCCCGCTATCTCCTGTCCTGTCGAACCTGTTCCTGCACTACGCACTGGACCATTGGTTGGCGACCCACCATCCGAGCGTGCCCTTCTGTCGCTATGCCGACGACGGCATCCTGCACTGCCGCACCGAAGCCGAGGCGAACATGATGCGCGAGCATCTGGACGCACGGCTGTCCGAAGTGGGGCTGGAGCTGCACCCGGAGAAGACCCGGGTAGTGTATTGCAAGGACGCGGACCGGACCGGAACGGCGAGGAACGTGCAGTTCGATTTTCTGGGCTACACGTTCCGGCCGCGCACGGCACGAGGCCGATCGGAGCGTCTGTTCACCACGTTCACTCCGGCGATCAGCCGCAGTGCATTGCGTGCGATCAGGCAAACCGTTCGGGGCTGGCGACTGCATCTGAAGAGCCACACGTCGCTCGCGACGCTGGCGAAGAGGATCGCGCCGGTCGTTCGAGGGTGGATCGCCTACTACGGTAGGTTCCGCCCCTCGGAGCTTCGGAAGATCGCAGATCACCTGGATCGCGTTCTTGTCCGGTGGGCCATGAGGAAGTACAAACGCCTTCGAGGGCATCGGCGCCGCGCACGCGCGTGGCTGAAGCAGACGAGGGCTGCGCATCCGGACCTGTTCCTTCACTGGTCAGGTAAAGGCGCGGAAGCGGTTGGAGCAATGGGAGCCCGGTGAATCGAGAGGTTCACGCCGGGTTCTGCGAGCAGCTGGGGGTGAGATCCCCCCGGCTGACTCACCTCGGCATGGCATTCTAGAGGTTCGGCGTACGTACTTCTAATTCTTCACGATTAGATGGCTTGAATCCAGTCACATCGGGTGCTTGAATAGACGATAGCTGACGCGACACATGCAATAATCGCAGGCCACAGCAAAGTCTCACTCAAAACGGCGATCGTGATAAATGTAGTAGCGAAAGTAGCTATGCTCAAACGCTTCTGCCATAGTTTTTTATTTTTCAGGTAGATCTTTATTCTTTCATCCAAGCCTACGAAATCAGACCGTACCAATGTTCCTTCGATGCTCCGCTTCGCTACATTAACCGGCAAGGCGCTAACCTCATGAATAGTATAATGGTGGGTGCCTTTTCCTGTTCCCGGCTCGGAGCCGGTTCGTTTACTATAATGATAGTCAACTAAAGCATTTGCGCCGAAATCTGCTGCTCTGCGGCATAGCTCTTCTCGCGTATCATCAATGGAGTTGCGGGAGCATACGACAAACCTCCAAGCACATTTCTCTAGTATTTCCCAGCCTCGCACCCTCATTTCTTTGCTCACTTCCACATACTCGGGAACTTTATAATTTAAGTTGAGGGGTTCAATCTCAAATTTGATATTTTCCGCTCGATACCCCTTGGGAGTGGGCAGTCCATTGAAATTTACGCTCAGCTCGTCTTGAATTTCTGCACGATCGCGCTCGCTAGCGAAGCCATTTCGATGGAAGAAATAGTCACGTCCATCATCGCCAGAGATAAACCCGTAACCTTTTTCTTCCAAGTAGCTTCGTATTTTTCCTCGCATATCTTTCTTCCTGCACATTCAAAGAAGTTAGTCTACACCGCCCCCGAAAGAAGATGATTTTTCTCAGTACAGTTTCTTTGCGCCGGGCCGAACACCTGCGCTGACCTGAGCTGGAGGCGAGTGCGGGTTCTGGCGAAGCCAGGTTCCGCGATCGGGTCCAGCTACAGGCCCAGCGTTTTGTTCGACTTACTATTCGCCTCGTACGCTCTCATACAGACGCCTTCTCTTACGTCAATCTAAGGTCGCTGCAGAGGTTTAGTCCAAAACCCCATTAGCCCTCCAGCGAGCTAAAGTTTGTGTAGTGATGCCGATAGACTTCGCAACCGAAGTGAAGCTCTCGCCTGATGCAATCGCGGACTTTGCGAAAGCGACATTTTCTGGAGTCGCTACAGATCGCTGACCAACTGCATAGCTTTTCTCACGTGCAGTGATCATCATTCTAGCGCCTTCAGTGCTGTTAGGATCTATGAGGTGAGGCTCAAGCCACCTCGTCCAACGCAGTAACGCACTCCCTACGCGAGTTTTAGAGGAATCGCTTAAGTATTTCTTCCCAAACTTAGTCGCGATTATCTCAGCCACTTGTTTTCCGGATGTCGAGGAATCCTTCATCAGAATATTGCGTGTAGTCACGATAAATTCAGCCTTCGCCACTGCAAAGCGAAGCATATCCTCAGGTTTCTTGACTTCGGTGCACGACAGATGAAGCATGCTGTTTGCAACGTTGATTAGTTCGAGATTCTTCAAATCTGCTATAACTCGCCCTCGTACCATCTGTTCAAGTTCAGAGCGCAACATCGACTTGCGCTCACAAATTATCTTGTAGGCTTCCAAAGCCTTGTGCGGCGACGACATTCCGGCGAATTGTGCATCCTTTCGTTTAGGTTGGTCTACGTACTCACGTATGTCGCGATGTGCAAGACCCATCGATACTAATGTTTCAACTTCACTACCGAGAGAAGAATCAAGGAAATCCTCAATTTCCATGCTACTCAACGGCACAGTTCCTGTTGAAGGCGCTGACTTCGCGCTTACAGCGGTTTCGGTCTCCGGCCTTACGACGAAGGGTTCTACCGCCAATATCGCCTCATTGGGATTACTCGGCCGACTCAGCCCAATTGTGGAAAGATGTCGAAGGAGCAAGGTGAAGAGCTGCTGCCTCCGCATATTATTAGACTTGAATAGATCTTTGGCCTTTCGACCAATGCGCCCTGTAAAAGACTCACTATCGACCTCGACGATTTTTATCCAGTTCTCTCGTACAGATAGAGATGCCACGACGCCGGAAGACGAGGTAGTATCGTCAGGGACGACTCTCCAACCCACAAAGTCATCGATCTCCATTCCTTCCAGATCGCCAACTACGGTGCCTACCATAACGGTTCCTGATCTGATTCGTTCCCAATTTCTCCAGCTGCGAGAAATTTCTAGTTCAGCGTCGTTTGAGCTCGTTGTTTCGTAACCGAGTTCCGCCGACCCGTTACCTTGAATGGTCGCCGAGAGTCCGCCCGATACAAGTAAGCTGCCTCGACGTTTCTTGCGACGTGTAGCAGTTAGTTTCTGCTCTATCTGCCGTTCATTCGAAAAATCGCCTTTGTCAGTATCAATAAGAGTTGGTGCGCAGCGCACAAATGTTAAATCAATCAATGCCTTATTTATTGATATTTCTACATTCACGGAGAAATCTCCGCCTGTGAGAACAACTTTTTCGGACCCGAAAAAGGCAGAGACCGAAAGATCATAACCCTCGGTCACTCTATTCGACTTTGTTCTCAACGAAAGCGACGCTATCGCAGGGTCTAGAGGGCCAGGCGCGACCACATCGCTATCAACCACTAACTCGTTATAGTCAATTTCTTCCATAACAGTGCTTTAGGCTCGTGCTGTGCTCAAGACTTTAAGTCGCATAGACTGGAACCCGCTTTCCGCTCGGCCGCTTATGGTTGCCGCAGGTGGCCGAAAAAGCGGCTTATCATTGCGTCGAACTTTAGACGAATGAGAACTTCTCAGTCAATCGAACGGCGCGATAACCGGCGACTTGACGCGGCCCGACTGGAGCGGAAGCGCAAGGAGGGCCGGGTCACGTTGACCGGTTCATCGTAGTGTTCGATCCGCGCATTAACCGCTTTGGACGGACACAAGGACAGCCAGCAAAAAGAGCGACGCGGCCGTTCAAATGGACTTTGGAACCGCAAAAGCTACATACACTGCGCCTTCATTCTCGGGATTGGTGTTATGCGTACCGCAAATAACGTGAGAGCCATCCGGCAGAAACACCGCGTGATATATCCACCGATTTCTTAGCCGAACTAGAAACCGCCTGCATTCTCCGGCCGACTCCCTCATATCATTTTCGCTTCCGTATACATCTCTGCGCTGTGCATGCGCAAACAATCCGCACACCTTTTCATACATCTGAATGAAACAATGCTCTGGTAAATATACGCTGGTGTCGCTAGTGTCAACTTCGTCGAATGCCAGCTGTTTGTCAGGAGCTTCCCTAATCCGCACTGGAAAATATCCTGGGTTCACACGCTTAATCTCCTTAATCAACCGCCCAGCGTGGAATTCTTTCCGAAGTCGCCGTCGAAGCGTCGTTTTGCGTTCCAGGTGAGCATCAAGCGAAGCAAACATGATTAGCTCAATAATCTTTCGTATTTGAAGATATAGGAGATCTAAATCCGCTGGCGCATAGCCCGTCAGAGATGTGTGCGCCTCGAGAGCTTCGATTAGTCTATTGCATACGTTGAAACGCTCTTTAACTTCTCGAACGTAGTTAATGTAAGCCGAGGTCGTCGATGGGTCGGCTTCTACAACTTGGTAAGTACCAGTTCTACTATTCAGAGCTTAGTCCTCCGCAAAGTACATCGATAGGGCGATGGGTGATCGAAGCATATAATGCTCGTAGCAACCCCGTTTGATTTAACTCGATCCCATTCTGTTCGAACCCCTCCCGCGGGTGGTCGGCTTGCCGTGAAGGTGCGACCGAAGCGCATCGAACAACTCTTAGCCGGATCCGGCTTGCACGCCATCGCGCGTACTCCGTACCTGCCCAATACTGCGGGCTCCAATGTCCTGCTTTAGCACGACCATCCTCGACCTCCTTCGTGCGGTTCAAGCAGACCGCCAACCGCATACACCCTGCCCTGCACGCCCGGCGCGGCGACGCGCACCCAAGCCGTGTAGCGCCACGTTTGGCCCCCAAGCCCCCCGTCGGTGACCAATATACCGGAGAGCTGTATATCCCGATAGTACAACCCGCCTCAGCGGACCCTCCCGAACGCCCTCCCGCTTGGTGGGGCGCTAGAATTCCGTCACTCCCGACTTGCTCCCGTTCAAGGATGAACGCCATGGTTCCAAACCGTCGCCCTGACCATCGCCTGCGCCATCGCGCCCGCGACGAGTACCTTGCCTGTCTCGCACGGGAGTCCGTTCCGCAGAAGGAACGCCCGTACTACCTCGCACGCGTCAACCAGTTCATCGACGCCGCGATCGGCCGCGATCCGGCCACCTTGGACGAGCGGGAAATCGGGGCACTGCTGGCAGCGTTCGGGCGCCGCCCGAACCTCATGGACTGGCAGTTCGCGCAGCTGACGAACGCCGTGCGAATCTACTTCGTCGTCTACCTGAAGGCTGCCGCCGCATCCCGCGTCGACTGGGCCTGGTGGAAGGCCTCGGCGCGCGACCTGCCACCGGATCATGCGTCCAAGGCGCGCCAGTCCAGGCCCGAGGAGCTGCTTCGTCAAAGGGTTCAGCAGGGCTCGGGACCTCTGGCAGACGCTCGCCGCCGTCACGAGGACCTGATCGTTCGGTTCGTCACCGAGATCCGGGCGCGCGGCTACGCGTTCCGGACCGAGCAGGCCTACGAGCAGTGGGTGTGCCGCTACCTCGCGTTCTGCGGCGACGTGTCGCCCGAGGACGCGGGGCCCGGCGCGGTGGCGAGCTTTCTCGAGGAGCTCGTCGTCGCCGGCAACGTCAGCGCCAGCACGCAGAACCAGGCCTTGAACGCGCTCGTGTTCCTCTACAAGCGCGTGCTGCGGATGGAGCTTGGCCGGCTGGACGACTTCGCGCGCTCCAAGCGCAAGCAGACCGTGCCGACGGTGCTGACACGCCCCGAGGTCAAGCGCCTGCTCGATCAGCTCGATGGCTGGCAGTTGGAGATCGCCTCGCTGCTGTACGGCACCGGCATGCGGCTGATGGAGGCGCTCACGTTGCGGGTCAAGGACGTCGATTTCGAGTACGGCCGCATCGTGGTGCGCCAGGCAAAGGGCAAGAAGGATCGGGTCGTGCCGCTGCCGGCGCGGCTCGTGGACGGCCTGCGCGCGCGGGCGGCGTCGGTCGCCGCGTTGCACCGCCGGGATCTGGCGGCCGGACACGGCGAGGTGCTGCTGCCGGAAGCGTTGGCGCGAAAGTACCCGGCCGCGGCGCGCGAGCCGGGCTGGCAGTTCCTGTTCCCGTCGGGCCGCTTGTCGGTCGATCAGCGCTCCGGCACCGTCCGTCGTCACCACATGCACGAGACCGGCGTGCAGCGGGCGGTCAAGGCCGCCGCGCGGCGGGCCGGCATCACCAAGCGCGTGGGTTGCCACACCTTTCGTCACTGCTTCGCCACGCACCTGCTGGAGACCGGTCACGACATCCGCACCGTGCAGGAGCTACTCGGGCATTCGGACGTGGCGACGACCATGATCTACACCCATGTCCTGAACCGTCCCGGCGTGAGGGTCGCCAGCCCGCTCGACCTGTAGCTCCGTCCCCTACCCCGCGTAGCCGAACGCCCGCGGCAGGGCGAGCACGATCTCCGGCACGAGGATCATCGCCAGCAGCGCCACCACCAGCGCCGCGAAGAATGGCCAGATCTCGCGAATGATCTCGCCCAGCGGAATGCGCGTGACCGCGTTGAGCACGAACAGCAGGATGCCGTAGGGCGGCGTGATCAGCCCGATCATGCAGTTGACCACGGCGACGACACCGAAGTGCACCAGATCGATGCCGAGTTCGCGGCAGGCGGGCAGGAACAGCGGCAGTACCACGAGGATGATCGTCGTGGCATCGAGCACGCAGCCGAGCACCAGCAGCAACAGGTTGATGCCGAGCAGGAACGCCAGCGGCGGCACGTCGAGCCCGACCAGCGCGCCCGCGACCAGCGACGGCACGTTCTCGGCCGCGACGACGTAGTTCAGGATCAGCGCTCCGCCGATCACGAGGCCGACGGCCGCCGACGAGCGCGCGCTCTCGATCAGGATTTGCCACAGCGCACCGACGGACAGCGCCCGGTAGAAGCCGGCGGCCAGCACCAGCGCGTAGAACGCGGCCAGCGCCGCGGCCTCGGTCGGCGTGGTGACCCCGCCGTAGATGCCCCACAGCAGGATCGCGGGCATCAGCAGCGCGGGCACCGCGCGCGCGGTCTGGCGGGGAAGCTCGGCGAGCGGCACGGGCGCTTCGAGCGCGAAGTCGCGGCGGCGCGCGGCCCAGCCGTTCATGGCCATCAGCACCGCCGCCATGACGAGCCCGGGCACGACGCCGCCGAGAAACAGATACCCGACGGACGTGTTGGAGATCAGCGCGTACAGCACCATCGGGATCGAGGGCGGGATGATCGGCCCGATCGTCGCCGAGGCCGCCGTGATGGCCGCGGCGTAGCCGCGCGGGTAGTGCCCGTCGCGCGTCATCATGGAAATCACGATGCGCCCGATACCGGCGGCGTCCGCCACCGCCGAGCCGGACATGCCCGAGAAGATCAGCGAGGCGACCACGTTGACGTGGCCGAGCCCGCCGCGAAAGCGCCCCACCACGGCCGTGCAGAACGCGAGCAGGCGGTCCGAGATCGTGCCCGCGTTCATGATGCCGGCGGCGACGATGAACAGCGGCACGGCCAGCAGCACGAACGAGCCGTACAGCCCGTCCATCAGCACCTTGCCCGCGGTGCCGATCCCGGCGCCGCTCGCACCGAGCCACACGATCGAGGCGGTCAGGATGGCGTAGCCGATCGGCACGCCCAGGCCCGCGAGCGCCACGAGCGTGCCGAGACACAGCAGCAGCTCGGGACTCATGCCGCGGGCGCATCCGCGGGGGGTTCCGAACCTTCCACGGACATCGGGTCGGCCGGCGCGCGCCAGGCGCGCCACGCTTCGATCAGCAGGCGCACCGGCACCGCGATCAGAAACAGCGCGTACACCGAGTACACGTCGCGCATGCGTATCCAGTCACCGAAAAGCCCGGCGAGGGTGGCCGTGCGCTTGACGCGCAGGATCCTGAACTTGTCCCACGTCGGCTCCAGCGACAGGATCAGCGCGACGGCGACCGCCAGACAGCCCACGATCGTGAACCAGCGCCTGAGCCCCGGGCGCACGCCGTTCTTCAGGATGTCGAAGCTCACGTGATCGGTGTCGCGCACGACGAAGGCCGCGCCCCAGAACACGATCCAGATCCACAGCGCGAGGCACAGCTCCAGGGTCCAGCCGTAGCGGGCCGGGTCCAGCAGGGGTACCGCGTCGCTCACCCAGGAGAGTCTCGCGGTGTAGCGGATCGTCACCTGCAGCACGAAGGTGGCGAACAGCGCCGCCATCATCAGCGCGGCGACGCCGTCGAGGACGGCGCGTAGGGCACCGAGCGGGCGCACGGCGGCGGGTGCAGCGCGGCCGGGAGCGGACGCGGAGTCGGCCGGGGGCGGCACGCTACGGCGAGCGGCGGCGGGGCACGCTCAGCGGGCCCGCGATCCGTCGTCCCGACCGAGTCGCGGGCGCGACATCACTCCCCGCCGAGCTCGTTGATGCGATCGAGCACGCCCTCGGGCCACGCCTCGGCGAACTCCGAGCCTTCGTACTCGGCCTGCACGTGCTCGCGGAACGCGGCCACGTCCGGCTCGTAGATCTCGAGGCCCTGCTCCTCGAGGTACGCAACGAGCTCGTCCTCCTTCGCAAGCTGCGCCTGTCGGCCGGACTCGGCGGCGGCCTTCGCGGCGTCCATGACGACCGCCTGCTGCGCGGGCGTCAGCACGTCGAAGACCTCCTTGGACATCGCCACGTAGTTCAGGTCCACCAGGTGGGAGGTCAGCGCGATCTGGTTCGTGACCTCGTGGAACTTCGAGTCGACGACCGTCGGCAGCGGATTGTCCTGGCCGTCGACGCTGCCGGTCTGCAGCGCGGTGTACACCTCGGTGAAGGCCAGCGGCGTCGGGTTCGCGCCGAGCGCGCGGCCGAGGAACTGCCACGCGTCGGTGCCGGGCATGCGCAGGTTCACGCCGTCGAGGTCCTCGGGGGTGCTCACGTCGAGCTCGTCGCGCGTCTGGCGCAGGTTCACGTGGCGCCGACCCAGGTACATGACGGCGAGCAGCTTCACGCCGAGCTCGGCCTCGACGGTCTCCTTGAACGGGTCCATGAGCTCGTCCTCGAACACGCGGACCTGGTGCTCGGCGTCCTGGTGCACGTAGCCGGTGGCGAAGATCGAGAACTCGGGGAAGAACGTCGCGAGCTCCTGCGCCGACGCTATCGACATCTCCAGGTCCCCGTTCGCGATCGCCTCGAGCTCCGAGCCCTGCGCGATCAGGGAGCCGTTGTAGTGAGGTTCGTACTCGGCGAACTCGTCGACGGCCGGCGCGAACACGTCCCGCAGCGCCACCGAGCGCTGGTCGGTCTCGGACGCGGGCGTGGACATGCGCAGCGTGACCTTCTCGTCCTGCGCGAGTGTCGGCAGCGGCGTCAGCAGCGCAACCGCCAAGGCGACGGTACGGGCGATGGCGGTGCGTCGGGTGGTGCGGATCATGTCGTTGTCTCCTCCTGGTGCACCCCTCTGCGGGGCGGGAAACCCTTCCGGGGCAGGACGCCGTGACGGTGCCGGGCCCGTTCGTGGCGTGTCGTGTCGGTGGGCGGAACCGTTCAGACGGCGAGCGCCCGGGCCTTGGCACTGTCGACGTGCGACTCGATCGCTGCTCGGGCGGCGGCCGGATCGCGTGCCGCGAGCGCGTCCAGCACGCGCAGGTGCTCGTCCATGACCGACAGCACCAGCGATGGCTCCAGTCGCGTGTCGACGTTCCGGATCAGCCGGATCTTGATGGCGTTGACGCGGTGGATGTCCGACACGATGCGGTTGCCGAGGGCGTCGATCACGCGGTCGTGCAGCGACCAGTCGAGCCGCTGCGCGCGCTCGAGCAGCTCGCCGTCGACGCCGCCTCGCGCTTCCTCGGCGATGCGTCGGTGGGCGTCGGTGAACGCCTGGATCTCGGCCGCCGGTCCGACTTCCGCGTAGCGCGCGAACGCCTCGCCCTCGATCAGGCGCCGGAGTTGGAACGCGTCGCGGATCAGCGCGAGATCGACAGAGAGCACCTGCAGCCCGCGCTTCGGCACCGTGCGGATCAGCCCGTCGGCCTCGAGCCGCGGAATCATCTCCCGGATCGCCCCGAGCGGCATGCCGGTCAGCGCCACGAGCTCGCGCTGGCTGACGATCTGGCCGGGCTCGATGTCGCGCGCCAGAAGGCGCTCCGTGAAGCTCGAATAGGCGTGCGCGCGCAGCGGCGCACGCGATGCCGCCGGTAGGTCGGTGGACGAGTGCTCAGCCCGCGCCGGCACGATCGATCTCCTCGAGCAGCGCCGTACGGACGGGTCCGCCGAGCGCCGCGAGCGGTGGACGCACGCGCTCCCAGGATCTGTCGGCCGTGCCGAGGCGTTCGGCCATCACGGCCTTCAGCGCCGGCACGATCGGGCGCGACACGATGGCCTCGACCGCCGCGTCCAGGGCGGCATCGCCGCGCGCCTCGCCGAACACCTTCAGCAGACGCTCCGGATACAGGTTGGACATGCCCGTTATCGCGCCGGCGGCGCCCTCGGCCGCGAGGGGGCCCAGCAGCCGCTCGTCGCCGATCAGCACCTCGGGCCCGCCGAGCGCGAGGAAGGCGCGCGCCGAGGCCGCGTCGCCGGAGCTGTCCTTGACCGCGCGCACCCGGTCCGGGTGCATGGCGTGCAGCCGCCCGACGGTGTCGGGGGGCAGCGCGACGCCGGTCACCTGGGGGATGTGGTACAGCACGACCTCGAGACCCGCCGGCAACCCGGCAAGCAGTCGCGCGTGCCAGTCGTGCACGGCCGCGGGGTCGGGGTCGGGGTAGTAGAACGGCGGTGCCAGCAGCACCGAAGCCCACCCCGCGCTCGCGCGCCGCGCGGGCCTGGGCGAGTGCGTCGGGAAGTGCGCACGCGGTGATGCCGACGGTCACGCGCGCCATCGGCAGCCCGCGTGCCGCGAACGCGTCGAGCGCGGCGATGCGCTCGCTCGCACCCACCGAGGCACCCTCGCCCGTCGTGCCGAACGGCGTGACGCCGGCGAGCCCTCGATCCAGCAGCCGGGCCGCGTGGTCGGCGAACCGCTCGACGTCGAGCGAGCCGTCCTCGGCGAACGGGGTGAGCAGGGCCGCGGAGATGCCGAACGGCACGGCGGTCAGTGATAGGCGATACGTGACATGTCAGCGAGTATGCCACGGCATGCGCGGCGCGGTGCTACGCGGCATCGCTCCTGCGATACGCCTGCAGCGCGAGCTCGGCCGCCGGCACGTCCCCCGGCACGTCCACGCCGTGCGCGGCCCCCGCATCGACGGTGCCGACGTGGATGCGTCCGCCGTGGTGCAGCACGCGCAGCTGCTCGAGCTGCTCCTCGGCCTCGAGCGTCGACGGCTCGAGCGCGGCGTAGCGCCCGAGAAAGCCGCAGCGGTACGCGTACAGGCCGACGTGCACGAAGGATTCGGGAAAGTCCGCCTCGTCGTCGGTGGGGTCGCGGCGCCACGGGATCGGGGCGCGGCTGAAGTACAGCGCCATGCCGGCCGCATCCGTCACGACCTTCACGCGCATCGGATCCAGCCAGTCCTCGCGGCGCCGGATCGGCGAGCGGAACGTGGCCAGGTCCGCTTCGGGATGCTCGACGAGGTTGGCGGCCAGCGCGTCGAGGCGCTCCGGCGGCGTCGCGGGCTCGTCGCCCTGCAGCCCGACGATGACCGTCTCGGGCGCCCAGGCGCGTGCGCGGGCCACCTCGGCGATCCGGTCGGTACCGCTCGGGTGCTCGCGGGACGTCATCGCGACGTCCGCGCCGGCGGCGCGGCACACCGACGCGATGCGCTCGTCGTCGGTGGCGACGACGACCCGCTCGGCATTCGACTCGCGCGCGCGGTCCAGCACGTGCAGGATCATCGGCCGGCCGCCGAGCGGGTGCAGCGGCTTGCCCGGGAATCGGCTCGAGCCGTGGCGCGCCGGCACGACGATGGTGTAGCCCGTTCCGGCGCGCGTCATGCGCCCGGCTCCTTCGACGTGTCCACCATCACTGCCCACCCCGCCCGAATCGCAGCGGAGCTGCACGAAGCGGGCCGGGATGGAACCGACGACCCGGTCGCGCTCGGGCCTACGACGGGTCGCGCTCGGACATCGCTGCCAGCACGCGCTCCGCGGCCGGCACGTCCTCGATCCTGTCGACGCCGTGGGCGCTGCCTGCGGGCACGGCATCCACGTGGATGCGCCCGCCGTGGTGCAGCACGCGAAGCTGCTCGAGCATCTCCTCGCGCTCGGCGGGCGACGGCGCCAGCGACCCGTAGCGCGCGAGGTACTCGCGCCGATACGCGTAGATGCCCACGTGCAGCCAGGACTCCGGGAAGCTGGCATCGCCGTGCGCGTCGCGGCGGTGCGGCACCGGCGCGCGGCTGAAGTACAGCGCCATGCCGGCCGCATCCATGACCACCTTCACGCGCATCGGGTCCCGATACGTGGCCTCGTCGGTCACCGCCGTGCACAGCGTGGCCATGTCGGCCTCGGGCCGCGCGGCGAGGTTCGCCGCCAGCCGGTCGAGCCACGCGGGCGGCGTCGCGGGCTCGTCGCCCTGCAGCCCGACGATGACGCGCGCGTTCTCCCAGCCGCGACGCTCGGCCACCTCGGCGATGCGCTGCGTGCCGTTCTCGTGCGTCGACGCGGTCATCTGCACGTCCGCGCCGGCCGAACGGCACACCGCCTCGATGCGCGCGTCGTCGGTGGCGACGACCACCTCGGCGGCGCCCGACTCGCGCGCCCGGTCGAGCGTGTGCAGCACCATGGCACGGCCGTTGAGCGGGTGCAGCGGCTTGCCCGGAAAGCGACTCGCTCGCCAGCGGGTCGGGATGACGACGGTGTAGGCGGGAACCGCGGCGGCGTCGGCGGGAGTCTGCGCGGGCGGATTCAAGGCGAGCTCTCCGGTGTCGGGACGGGATCCCTCGGCGGCGCACGTGTCGCGCTACCGCGAGCGTGAGCGAAGCGCTTCGCGAGCGCGTCCACCTCGGCGACGAACCGTGCCGAGAGCAGCGCCCGCGATCGCACCTCGACGACGCCCGGCGGCACCGGCACGAGGGTGCGCAGCTTGACGGCGTCCTTGCTCGTGACGAGCACCGGCAGCGGATCGCCGAAATCGACGTCCGCGGCGACGAAGCGGTGGTGGTCGGGAAAGGGGTGCTCGACGACGTCCATGCCGCGCTCGCGCAACGCGTCGAAGAAGCCCTCGGGCCGACCGATGCCGGCGACCGCGCGCACGCGCCGGCCGCGATAGCGCTCCAGGCCCACGGGCTCGCCGGTGCCGAGCCGCGCGGCGCCGTCGGGCACGACGGCGAAGCGCACCGGCACCGGGCCGTCGGGCGCGCGGGCGGGCAGCCCGGCCGGCTCGTCTGCCGGATCGACCGAGTCCAGCGCGTCGAGGGGCACGCGCAGCGCCACCAGGTCCACCGAACGCAATCGCTCCGGCGGCTCGCGCAACGGCCCCGCGGGCAGAAGGCGGGCATTGCCGAGGCCGCGCGCGGCGTCCACCGCGCAGATCTCGATGTCGCGCACCATGTCGTAGTGCTGGAGCCCGTCGTCGGAGAGCACCACATCGACGTCCGGGCGCGCGGCCAGCCGGGCCACGGCGAGGTCCCGGTGGATGCACACGCAGACCGGCACGCCGGTGGTGCGCGCGAGCATCAGCGGTTCGTCCCCGACCCGTGCGGGAGAATCGTCCGCGTCCACGTCCACCGGCAACAGATGTCGCGCGCCGCCGTGCCCGCGCGACACGATGCCGCAGCCGAGCCCGGCGCGCGCGAACGCATCGACCAGGGCCGCGACCAGCGGCGTCTTGCCGGTGCCGCCGACGCTCAGGTTCCCGACCACGACGACCGGCACGCCGTGCGCGCGCACGCCGGTCTCGCAGCGCCCGGCCCCGGCCCTTGCGCGACGCCACGCGGCGGCCGCGCCGTACAGCGCGGCGACCGGCAGCAGCAGCGTGGAGAGCGTTCCACGACGCGTCCACAGTCGCTGCGCGGCGCGTTCCAGGCGGCTCACGACTCGGGACCCGTCAGGGAAACTGCATGTCGTGCAGCTTCGCGTAGTGCCCGCCGCCCTGCAGCAGCTCGGCGTGCGTGCCCGTCTCCACGATGCGGCCCGCCGCCATGACGACGATGCGGTTCGCGCGCTCGATGGTCGACAGCCGGTGCGCGACGACGAGCGTCGTGCGGCCCTCCATGAGCGCATCGAGCCCGTGCTGCACCTTCCGCTCGCTTTCGGTGTCGAGCGCGCTCGTGGCCTCGTCCAGGATCAGGATGGGCGCGTTCTTCAGCAGCGCGCGCGCGATGGCCACGCGCTGGCGCTGGCCGCCGGACAGCATGACGCCGTTCTCGCCGACCATGGTCGAGTAGCCTTCGGGCAGGGACGCGATGAAGTCGTGCGCGTGCGCGGCGCGGCACGCGTCCTCCAGGGTCTGCTGGTCGATGGCGTCACGGCTGCCGTAGGCGATGTTGCTGGCGATGGTGTCGTTGAACAGCACGACGTCCTGGCTCACGGTGGCGATGCGCGAACGCAAGGAAGCGAGCGTGTACTCGTCGATGGTCGTGCCGTCGATCAGGATCTGCCCGCCGTCGACGTCGTAGAGCCGCGGCAGCAGGTTCACGAGGGACGTCTTGCCGCTGCCGGACTCGCCGACGAAGGCGACGGTTTCCCCGGCGCGCACCGTGACGTCCACGCCGCGCAGCGCGGCGGGCTTGTTCGGCTGGTAGACGAGCTCGACGCCACGGTACTCGATGGCGTGGATGTCACGCGCGAGGGTGCGCGTGCCGGTGTCACGCTCGGACTCCATGTCCAGGATCTCGAACAGGCTCTCGCCGGCGGCAATCCCTTTCTGTATCTGGTTGTTCAGCGTGGTCATGCGCTTGAGCGGCTGGAACAGCAGCAGCATGGCGGTGATGAACGACATGAAGCTGCCCACCGAGATGCGATCGGCCACCTGCCCGCTCGAGGCGATGTACACGATGGCCGCGAGCGCGAGCGCGACCAGCAGCTGCACGATGGGCTCGTTGGCGGCCTTCACCGCCGTCTCGGTCATGTTGAAGCCGCGGTTTCGCTCGTTCACGAGCTCGAAGGCGCGCGTCTCCTCGTCGTGGCCGCCGAAGATCTTGATGACGCGGCTGGCGTCCACGGCCTCGCGGATGGCGTGGCTGACCTCGCCCATCGAGCCCTGGATGTCGCGGCTGATCTGGCGAAAGCGCCGGCTGACGCGCGTCACGATCACGCCGATGATCGGCCCGATGACGACGAAGGCGAGTGACAGCTGCCAGCTCTGGTACAGCATCAGCCCGAACAGGCCGATGGCGGTGAGCGTGTCGCGCACCATGATCGTGAGCGTGCTGCTGGCGGCGTTCGCCACCATCTGGCTGTTGAACGTGATCTTCGAGATGAGCTCGCCCGAGGACGCCTCGTCGTAGAAGCGCGTGGGCAGCGTCAGGTACTTCTGGAAGATCTCGGCGCGCAGGGTCGCGATGACCTTCCAGCCGATGGTCGCGATGTACCAGTCCGAGGCGAAGCCCGCCACGCCGCGCACGAGGAAGATGCCGATGATGGCGAGCGGCACGCCCCAGATGAAGCGCGGGTCCTGCTCGACGAAGCTGCCGTCCAGCATGGGCTTCATGAGCGCGGCGAACGCGGTGTCGGTCAGCGCGAAGCCCACCATGCCCGCGATGGCGATGGCGAACTCGCGCTTGTAGGGCAGCACGTAGCGCAGCAGGCGCCGGTAGGTGTGGGCGCCGTCGGTGGCGCGCGAGATCTGCGCCGGGCGGCGCGTGCGCTCGCCCACGCGCGGGCCCCGTGCCCTGCCGGACGCCGTGGGGGACGCCGTGGGGGACGCCGTGGGGGACGTCGTGGAGCGCGCCGGTAGGGACGCCGCCGGCGGCACGTCGGCCGGCACGGGCTTCGCGCGCTGCTTCTCCACGATGTCCGGCGCGGGGCGCGGCTCAGTCGACCGCGCGCGAGGTCGCGAACGACAGGCGCAGCATGCCGAGCTTGGCGGCCGCGTCCATGGCGGTGACGACGGCCTGGTGCGGCGTCTGCGCATCGGCGCGGATCGTCAGCAGCCGTTCGCGGTCGCCGCCGGAGAGCTCGAACAGCGCGCCCTGCAACGACTCGACGTCGCTCTGCAGGAGCTCCTGATCGTTCACGTAGAACGAGCCCGACGCGTCGATCACGATCTCGAGCTTGTCGGGCTCCGCCTCGCCCGGCTCGCTGGCAGCGCGCGGCAGTTGCAGGGAGATCTCCGACTCCTTCTGGAAGGTGGTCGAGACCATGAAGAAGATCAGCAGCAGGAACACCACGTCGATCAGCGGCGTCAGGTTCAGGTCGAGCTCCTCTCGCGGCTGGCGGCGGAACTTCATGCGGCCACCCTCGCCTGCGACGTGCGCTTCTGCAGCACGTCGACGAGCTTCAGGGATTCCTTCTCCATGTTGACGACGAGCCCGTCCACCTTCGCGCGGAAGTAGCGGTAGAACATCAGCGAGGGAATGGCCACGCACAGCCCGCCCGCGGTGGTGATGAGCGCCTGGCTGATGCCGCCCGCGAGCTGCGCGGGGTTGCCGACGCCGACGGTGGTGATGTTGGTGAACACGCTGATCATGCCGACGACGGTGCCCAGCAGCCCCAGCAGCGGCGTGACGGCGGCGATGGTGCCGAGCGCGTTCAGGTAGCGCTCGAGCTCGTGCGCGACGTGGCCGCCCACCTCCTCGATGGAATTCTTCATGGCGTCGCGCTCCTGCGAGCGGTTCAGCAGGCCCGCGGCGATGACGCGCCCGAGCGGCGATCCCTGCTGCACTTCACGCACCTTCTCCTCGGTGAGCTGCCGGTTGCTGGCCATGCGCCACACGTCGGCGACGAGCGTCTTCGGCACCACCTTCTCCTCGCGCAGCGCGAGGAAGCGCTCGAGCACGATGGCGAACGCGACGATGGAGCAGGCGATGATCGGCAGCATCAGCCAGCCGCCTGCAGTGACGATTTCCCACACGTTGGAAGGTCCCGGTTCGAATTAGGGTCTGAGGGCCACGCCCTGGATGCCGCGCTGCGACTCGAGTCGACCCCGACGGCGATGCGCTTCGGGCGGCGCGATCGGTCCGTCGACGCCGAAGCGGAACGCGAGCGCGCCGCTGATGCCGGTCACGTACTGCACGGCGCCCGCGGATTTATAGCGCATCCTCACCGAAGCGTGCGGAAAGCCGAACCGGTTCCCGAGACCCGCGGCGTGCACGACGCGCGTCGCCGGGAAGGCCCGCACGAACTCGAACGTGGAGCTGGTGCGGCTGCCGTGATGGGGCGAGATCAGCAGATCGACGGGCAGCGGTGCGCCGGCGCGCGCGACGAGCCGCCCTTCGGCACCGGTCTCGATGTCGCCCGGCAGCAGCACGCGCGAGCGCCCCAGATGGACCAGCAGGGCGCACGAGCGATCGTTCTCGGAACCCGCGTCGCGCGCGCCGGGGTGCAGCACGTCGAAGCGCACGCCGTCGAGCTCGAAGCCTCGGCCGACCTCGCAGGCGCTCACCGGCACGCCCGCGGGCAGCGCGCGTTGCGCGGCCGCCACGTCGCCGGCCCAGATTGCCATGTCGGGGAAGCGTGCGTGCGCGGCCGCGAGCCCCGCCGAGTGATCGCTGTCGGCGTGCGACACGACGAGCCGGTCGATGCGGCGACGACCGAGCGCGTGCAGGTGCGGCAGCACGACGCGCTCGAGCATGGTGTCCTCGCCGAAGCGGCCCCCGGTGTCGTACAGCACCGTCGCACCGGGCGTCAGCAGCAGCACGGCCAGCCCCTGCCCGACGTCCAGCACGTGCACCTCCAGCGGCGCGACGGGACGGCCGCGCGCGAGGTGGAGCGCGGCCGGCAGCAGCAGCGCGGGCACGAGCACCAGCAGCGTGCGCCTGCCCGGCAGCGTGGCCACGACGCACCCGAGCAACGCGCACAGCAGTCCCGCGAGCCCCGGCAACGTCAGCGTCGCGGGCGTGCCGTCGCCCCCCGTCAACGCATCGACGCGGGCGAGAATGGACAACAGCAGGCCCGTCGCGTGCTGGGCCACGATCAGCACGGGATCCGCCAGCACCGGCAACGGGCCCGCAAGCGCGGCCGCCGCCAGCGAGGCCGGCACCACGACGAGCGTGGCGAGCGGCACGGCCACGAGGTTCGCGAGCGGCGCGGCGGGTGCCGCCTCGCCGAAGAACCACGCGCCTGCGGGCAGCAGCGCGACGCCCAGCAGCGCATGCGTGCGCAGCGCGGCGAGCACGCGCACCTTCGGCAAGCGCCTCGCGGCGTGCAGCCACAGCACGGTCGCCACCGCGCCGAAGCTCAGCCAGGCGCCGGGCGCGAGCGGCGCCAGCGGGTCCACCAGCAGCACGGCCACCCAGGCGGTCGCCAGGGCGTCGCCGCGTCCGAGCCGGCGGTGCGCGAGCGCGACCGCGCCCACGCAGGCGAGCATGGCGAGCGCGCGCCGGGTCGGCAGCGCGGCGCCCGCCGCGAGCGTGTACGCGAGCGCGGCCGCCACGCCGCAGACGATGGCGACCGTGGCGGGATCGAGGCCGAGGCGTCGTTCGCGCGCGGCGGCGATCTTCAGTGCCGCCCGCGCTCCGCCCTTGCCGATGCCGGCCGCCAGCGCCGCGATCAGGCCGACGTGCAGCCCGGAGATCGCCAGCAGGTGTGCGGTGCCCGTCGCGCGCAGCAGCTCGCGCGTCTCGAGCGTCACGCCGTCGCCGAGTCCGAGCGCCAACGCCTCCACGATGGGCAGTCGCGCGTTCGCGGACGGCAGTGCCGCCAGCGCGCCGCGCGTCGCCTGGCGCGCGCTCGACAGCGCGTCCGCGGGAGCCCGGGGGCTTGCGTCCAGCCGTTCGGGCGCGGGTTCGCTTCGCACGCCGCCGCGCGCGTGCAGGCGCATCCGCAGCAGCCAGCGCTCGCGATCGAACCCGCCGGCGTTCGCGAGCCCGTCGAGCGGACCGAGCCGCGCGGCGAGGCGCCAGCGCTCGCCCGCGCGCGGTGCGAACCCGGGCACACGCGAGCTCAGCCTGACACGGGTGCCGCGCGGCGGGGGACGGGCCTTGCCCGCGCCCTCCATCGATTCGACCGCCAGCACGAAGCTCGTGACGCCCGCCCGCTCGGCGGGCACGCCCGACACGCGGCCGGTCAGCACGACGTCGATCCGGTCGCCGGGCGTCGCGGGCTCGAACACCGCCCGGCGGGCACGTTCACCGGCCAGCGTCGCCGAGCTCAGCAGCGCGCCCGCGAGAACGAGCGCGGCGGCGCGCGGGAGCACGTCGCGTGGGGGGCGCACGACGAGCGCGCAGGTCCCGAGCGCCGCCAGCCAGCGCAGCGCGGAAGCGAGAGCCGCCGGCACGGGCGGTGCAAGCGTTTCGGGCAGGGCCACGACGGCGAGCGAGCCCGCCAGCAACGCGAGGGCGGCCGCGCGCACCTCAGACCCGTCCGCCCCGGTAGCCGCCGGACGCGACTACCCTCGATGCATCGCGCGACGCCCGTCCGGCCATCGCGCGCTCCACCCGCCCCCCTGCCCCCTTCCCATGCCCCGTCGCTGGCTCGTCCGCCGATTGCCGAGCCCCGCCGACTGCCGGCGCCGGCTCGGGCTCGACGCCCGCGCCGTGGGGGAGCGCACGCGCCTGCAGCTTTGGCTGCTGTGGCTGCTGGACGATCCGCTGCTGTGGTGCCCCAACCGGCGCTCGATCTGCGGCGCCGTCGCGGTCGGGCTGTTCACGGGCTGGTTGCCGCTGCCCGGTCAGATGATGATCGCGGCGCTGCTCGCCGCCGTGCTGCGCGTCCATGTGCCCCTGTCCGTGGTGCTGGTGTGGTTCAGCAATCCGCTGACCTTCGCGCCGCTCGGCTACCTCGCCTGGCGCGCGGGCTCCATGATACTCGGCACGCCCGGACCGACGGAGGGCGATGTGCACGCCCATTCCCTGCTGAAGCTGCTGGGCGCCTTGGGCGACGCCTGGCCGGTGCTGCTGGTGGGCTGTCTCTTCTGCGGCGCGCTCGCCGCCGTGACGGGCTTCGCGCTCTCGCAGGCGGTGTGGCGCGCCGCGGCGGTGCGGCGCTGGCGCAAGCGTCCGGCCGCGCGGCGGCTGGGGTCGAACGTCAGGCCGTCCTGAGACCTACCAGGGAATCTCCTCGCCGTCGTAGGCGAGAAAGCGCCCGGAGGGTGCGTCGTGCAGCTCGTCCATGCGCTCCAGCAGCAGCCCCGCGGTCTTCTCGGGCGAAAACAGCTTGCCTTCGGGCACCGAGCCCTGGAAGGGTTCGGACAGCGCCGTGTCGGTGGTGCCCGGGTGCAGCGCCGCGACGCGTACCGACTTCGCGCTTCGCGCCCATTCGATGGCGATGCACTTGAGGGCCATGTTCAGCGCCGCCTTCGACGCGCGGTAGCTGACCCAGCCGCCGAGCGCGTTGTCGGCGATGCTGCCCACGCGCGCGGACACCGTGGCGAACGCGCCGCGCGGGCTCGCCTTCAGCAAAGCGTGCGCGTGCTTCGCGAGCAGCAACGTCGGCAACGCGTTGATGCGCATGCTGGCCTCGAAGTGCTCGGGCTCGAACTGGCGCAGCGACTTCTCGGGACCGTGCTCGGCATCGTGCAGCATGCCGACGCAGTTGATGAGCCAGTCCAGCCGCTCGATGCCCTGGAGCCAGGCTTGCACTTCGTCCTCGCGCGTGGCGTCGAGCTTCGCGTGCCGCACGGCCGCGGCGCTGCCGTACGCACCGACGCTGCCGCGCGCGCCGCCCGCGGGGGAGCGGTGAAACGTCGCGTGCACCTCGGCGACATCGGCACGGTTCGCAAGGGCCGCGACGAGTGCCGCGCCGATGCCGCCGCTGGCGCCGACGACGCCGACGGCCAGCCCGGGCGAATCGGCCATCTAGAGACCGTCGAACGCGGCGGTGAAGCCCCTGAGGGACAGATCGGTCGTGACGTCGCCCTTGGCCGCGGCCACCACCTCGACCTTGACGTTGCTGCCCTTCTTGAAGCGCTCGACGAGCGTCGCGTCGATGGGTTCGCGCACCAGACACCCCTGTTCGGTGCAGATCTGGAACGGCGCGGACTCGCGCGCGGCATCGTCGATGGAGAGCCCCAGTCCGTCGGTCAGCACGACGCCCAGCGGGGTCACGATGTCCAGCACCGCGATGGCGGTGCGATCGCCGATGGTCAGCGGTTCGGGGAGCTTCCGGACGACCATCTCCAGGACCGGCGTGCCTTCGGCGTCGGTGCCGATCTGGGCCATGGCGCACTCGCCGTTCGGCGCGCAGGCGACCTCCCAGTCGCCTTGGGTCGTGCGCGTCACGTTCTCCCCCTCGAGGGCGGCACCTGGCGCGGCCGCCGGCGCGGCGGACCGGGCCGCCTGGGTCGGGGCCTGGGTCGGGGCCGCGGGAGCCGTCGCGGGGGCGGTGGGCTCCGGACGCTCGGCACCGAGATCGAGCGTCGCGGGCGGATCGGGCTCGCCGAGCGTGAGGCCCGACTGGGCCGCCGCCGGCCCGACCGGGACGATGACCGCGGTGGCCGCGCAGGCGGCGAGCAGGCCGGCCGCGAGCGGTCGCACGGAAGAGGTCGATCGTCGGCGCACGGGCATGGGGGGGTCGCGTTCGAGGGTGTGAGAGTCTAGAAACTCGGGGCGGACGACGCAACGGGCGCCCGCCTTGCCGTGCGTCCACGGCCCGTCAACAGTCCGAGGAGAGCGCAAGAGGACATGATCCGTCTCGAGAACGATGACCTGCGCCTGTGGTTGGAGCCCGCGCGGGGCGTGCAATGGAGCGCGCTGGAGGCGCGCCGCGGCGACGACTGGCTGGCCCTCGTGCCCGACTGCCGCGAGGACGCGCCGCGCCCGCGCGCGGGTCAGGACGAGAACGCGCCGCTCGCTGCGGCGAACTTCCACATGATCCCGTACAGCAACCGCGTGGCGGACGCGCGCTTCGAATTCGAGGGGCGCACGCACACGCTGTTCGATCCGCACAAGCACGCCATGCACGGCATGGTCAGGAAGCGCGGCTGGCGGGTCGGCGAGCGCGGTCCGAGCTCGCTCGAGTGCACGTTCGACTCGCGCGAGCACGACGGCTTCGAATGGCCGTGGCCGCTGACCTGCCGCATCGCGCACGCGCTCGACGGGGCGAACCTGATGGCGACCATGAGCGTCACGAACGCCGGCGACTCGGTCATGCCTGCAGGCCTCGGCTGGCACCCCTACTTCGTGCGCAACGTGGACGGTGCGGACCCGCGCGTGCGGCTGCCCGTCACCGCGGTCTACCCCGACGCGCACGGCACGTGCCTGCCGGACGGTCCGCCGGTGGCGTTGCCCGCGGCGCTCGACTTCCGCGCGGCGCGCGCGCTCGGCCCCGCGCCGCACATCGATTGCTGCATGGCGGGCCTGGACGGCGAGATCGCCATCGACTGGCCGGACGCGGACATCGGGCTGACGGTATACGCGGACCCCGTCTGCACGCACCTCGTGCTCTTCAACCCCGCCGCACCGCACTTCGCGGTGGAGCCCGTGACGAACGCGAACGATGCGTTCAACCTCGAGTCGCGCGGCATCGATGCGGGCGTGGTGGCGCTCGCGCCGGGCGAGACGTTGGAGGCGACGTTGCGCCTGGCGGTCACGGGTCGCGGCGTTCGCGGCTGAGCGTGATGCCGAGCGGTCCGCGCGGCACGCTCACCGTCACGCTCTGGCCGTCGCGTTCGGCCAGCACGCTCACGGGCTCCCCACGCGTGCCGCCGCGGGTCGCGGACTGCAGGTCGGAGGGCTCGAACACGCGCCCGTCGGCGTAGCCGACGACGATGTCGCCGGGCTGCAGGCCCGCCACGTCCGCGGCCGAGCCCGGAATCACCTCGGCGATGCCGATGCGGTTGGGTGCGCCGCTCTCGGCGAGGTAGCGATCGTAGCCGTCGTCGCCGAGCTCGGCGCGCAGGTCCGGGCGGGTCCCTTCGAGCGCTTCGAGCTGTTCCTCGAAGGCGTCGGAGTCCTCCCAGCCTTCGCGCGCCGCGCGATCGACGAGCTCGAGACGGGCGAGCTGGAAGTCGTCCTGGCGGCGTTTCAGCGCCGCTGCCGAGCCCGGATCGAGGCCGGCGGCGACGAGGCTCGCTAGCGCGCGCTCCTCGGGCGAGCGGTTTACCGCGTCCGCGCCGTCGCCCCGGTCGGCGGGCCCGCCGGCTTCGCTGCCCGTGGCGGCAAGATCGCCTGCACCCGCGCGCGCGCCCCCTTGCGGCAGGTTCACAGCTCCCACCGCATCGGTCAGCTCGCCCACCTCGCGCGAGAGCGCCACGACGGTGGCCGCGAGCTGCGCTCGTTCGGCCTCGGCGGCCTCGAACCGGGCGGCGAGCCGTTCGACGTCGGCCGCGGCCTCGGTGGACGGGGCGGTCGGCGCGCTCGCGATGGATGGCCGGACGGATTCGACTTCGGCGGGCCCGGCGACGGGGGCGGCGAGCACACCGTCCGGTCTCGCCGCATCGGGCGCGCCCACGGCCTGCACCACCAGCGTGCCCGCCGCACCGGCAGCGCCGGCGACGAGGCCCACGACGAGCAGCGGCACGACGGGCGTGCGCGGGGTGGAGGGACGGCGGCTGACGGGCATCGTTTGACGGATCGGATGACGAGCGATCCACTGTAGACCCCGAGTGCGGCGTGCGGTTCGCGTGTGCGGCCACCGGTTCGGGGCAGAATCGGCGGCCGCCGGATTCGCGCAGGATCACCGTTGCCCGACATCGACCCGACCGACGCGCCGACCCGTGCGGTTCGTCCGCTGATCTACGCCCACCGGGGTTCCACGCTGCTGGCGCCCGAGAACACCGCCCTCGCCTTCGACCTGGCGCTCGGCTTCGGCGCGGACGTGCTCGAGACGGACGTGCGGCTGTCGCGCGACGGCGTGGTCATGGTGGTGCACGACGCGCGGCTCGATCGCACGACGGACGGGCGCGGCAAGGTGCGCGACGCGATGGCCGCGCGCATCGGCGCGCTCGACGCGGGAGCCCGGTTCACCGATCTCGACGGGGTGTCCTGGAAGGCGCGCGGCGCGCGGATCGAATCGCTCGCGGAGCTCTTCGCGCGATATCCCGAGGTACCTGTGAACGTCGACATCAAGGACGACGACGCGGTGGCGGCCGATGCGGTGGCGGCGTGCATCGCGGGCTCGGGCGCCGAGGCGCGCGTCACCGTCGGCAGCTTCAACGCGCGCGTGCTGGCGCGTTTCCGCACCGTCGCGCCGCACGTGGCGACCGCGGCCGGGCGGCCGGAGGTGGCCGCGCTCTGGTTCGGCGATCTGGCGGGTAGGGGCCCCGATGCGGTGCCCTACCGCTACCTGCAGATCCCGCCGCGCTGGTTCGGCCTGCCGCTGGCCCGGCCGCGCTTCATCGCGCGGGCCGCGGCGCTGGACGTGCGCACCGTCTACTGGACGGTGAACGAGCCGGCGACGATGCTCGAGCTGGTGCGCCGGGGCGCGGCCGGGGTGGTCACGGACCGGCCGGACGTGGCGGCGGCGACGTTCGGCGGGGGGAGGCGGAGCCTATGGAGGGGGCCTGGCGAGAGTCGCTAAGGGTGCGAAGAACGGGCGCAAAGGGGACGCTTAAGGACGCGAATCGGCTCGTTTTCGGAAAAGATCACCCGGTTTTCAAAACCCTATCGTGGTCCGACCCCACGGCCAGGCTCGCGGCGATCAGCTCCAGCATCGATCTTTCTTCCGGAACGATGCGCCCGTCCCGCTGGCAGATCTCGACGCAGTGCGCGACGAAGGCGTCGCGGATGGCGCGCGGCTGCACGTACAGGATCTGGAAGGCGGCCTCGAGCTCGGCGACGATGCCGGGCTCGTCGGGCCGGCGACGGGGCAGCGGCTCGGACGTGTAGCAGGCGAGCACGCGCGCGAACTCGGCGTCGAGGAACGCCTCCTCGGCGCCCGAGCTGTGCACCACGAGCGACAGCAGCAGCGCGAACTCGTGCCCCATGCGATCGAAGGTGCGCACGCCGCGCGCGTCGGCCGCGGTGCGCTCGCCGGGGTTCGCACCACCCAGCCGCTCGAGGGTCGGGAACTCGACGTCCAGGCGGCGGCGGATCAGGCGCAGCGTCGCGTAGCTCGCAAGGTCCGTACGGCCGGCCTCGTGCGCGGCGGCCTCGAGCTTCGTCAGCAGCCGACGGCGGTTGCCGGGATGCACCGAAGCGCCCAACGTGGTCGTGGCGTGCTCGACGAGCTCGAGTCGTGCGCTCGACAACTCGCCCGCCAGGCTGCTCGCCAGCGCCGACACGCTGCGCGCGAAGCCCGCGTCGAACGTGATCGACAGCCGGTCGATCCACTCGCGCCGGCGCAGCGGCTCGTCGGGTGCGAACACGAGAAAGAGCGCGGCGAGGCAGGCGCGTTCGTCGGGCAGCAGCAGCATCAGCCGGTCGGACGTGCCGGTCGTGTTCACGTCCGTGCCCTCGGGCGCTTCGGTGAACGGCCCTGCGAACGGCGCCGTCGCTGCGAATGGCACGGCGGGACCGGCCGGCCGGTCTCGTCCTCGCGATCCACCGTCCGCGCGCCGCGCGAGCGCGCGGCGCTTGACCTCGAAGTGCGGCTCGATCGCGCGGATTCGCGCGTCCAGCGTGGGGTGAGTCGAGAACGCGCGCCGCCAGCGCGCGACGTCGCCGACCGCGAAGCACAGGTGTGCGTAGCGCGCGGCGTGCGGCACGTGCAGCGGCGCATCGTCGTGCGCGGCACCGTGCGCCTCGCGTACGGTGGCCAGCGCCGCGGCCATGGCCCAGGGGTCCCTCGTGAACTGCACGGCGCTGGCATCGGCCGCGAATTCGCGCTGCTGCGAGACGAGCGCACGGAGCGCGCCCGCCATGAGCGTACCGAGCGAGCCGAGCAGCCGCAGCGGATAGCCGACGAGCATGGCGGGGTGCACCTCGCGCCGGCCTCGCCGCGACTCGTCCTCGCCCGTCAGCAGGCGCCCCACCTCGTCGATGGCCGACAACGCCCCCAGCGCCACGATCAGCCGCATGTTCAGGATCGCGTCGCCGTGCACGATGTGGCCGAACTCGTGCGCCACGACGGCGCGCAGCGACGCCTCGTCGAACGCCTCGAGCGCCCCGGACGTCACGACCAGCGCGTGCGGTCCGTCGCCGCCGCCCGCGACGAAGGCGTTCAGGGCGGGCTCGCGGGGCAACACCCAGACCTCGGGCCTGGAAACGCTCGCGGCGATCGCCACCTCGGCGACGGCGCGCAGCAGCCGGGCTTCGTGCGCGTCCGTCGCGTTCTCGGGCACGCGCACCGCGCCGAGCTTGCCGGCCAGGGCCGCACCACCGCCGCGCACGTCCAGCCAGCGGAAGAGCGCGCCGAGCAGCACCGTCGTCCACAGGATCCCGATCAGTGCCGCCGCGGGCGCGGACGGTCGGACGAGCGAGGTACCGTCGCCGAGCACCAGCGACAACGCGGCGATGGCCACGTGCGAGGCCGCGGCCATGGCCAGCAGCGCGGCTGCGAAGCCCAGCAGCAGCAGCCGTGTGCGCGAGCGCGTGATGCGCTGGCGTCCGAAGAAGTCCATGACCGGGCTCCCCCGTCGAGCGGACGTCGGGCGAACGTCGAGCGAACGTCGAGCGAGCGTCAGGCGAAGGACACGTCGATGCGGTCGCGGTGCCCGGGGCTGCCGATGTCGAAGGGTTCGGCGGGCGCGAAGCCGACGGTGCGCGCGATCAGCACGTTCGGGAACTGCAGCCGCGCGGTCTCGTAGGTCATGACCGCGTCCGAGTAGGCCTGGCGAGCGAAGCCCACGCGGTTCTCGGTGTGCTCCAGATCCGAGGCGAGCTCGCGCATGTGCGCGTCCGCGCGCAGCTCCGGGTACGCCTCCATGACGACGTTCAGCCGCCCGAGCGCGCCCGACAGGGCGGCCTCGGCGCCGGCGAGCGAGCCGAGCGCGCCGCCGCCCGAGCCGGGCGCGCTGGCCGCCGCGCGCTTGGATTCGGCGTCGTTGCGGGCCTCGGTCACGGCCACCAGGGTCGCGTTCTCGTGGCGCAGGTACCCCTTGGCGACCTCGACGAGGTTCGGCACCAGCTCGTGGCGACGCTGCAACTGGACGTCGATCTGCGCGAAGGCGTTGTCCACCGCGGCGCGCAGCCGCACCAGGCGGTTGTTGATCAGCACGGCGGCCACGAAGGCGATCGCGCACAGCACGAGCAGGACGGTTCCGGCGGACATGCGCTTCTCCCTGGTGTCGTGCAGGGATATCGGCTCGCGCCGGCTGCTCCTGTAGCGCCGTGCCTGCAGTGCCGTGACCGCGCGGCGCCGCGGCCGGGGGGCTCAGCCCGTCGTCACGTGCTCGAAGCGGTCGAGGTGCTCGCCCGTGAGCCTGAACGCCTGCCCGAAGCCCATCACGAACTGCCCCGATTCGGGCACCAGCCGGAAGAGCTCGAAGTCGGGCAACTGCCGCAGCAGGCCGATCATCTTGCCGTGGCGCTCGTGCAGCACGTTCAGCAAGCGGTTCCACTCGTCGGTGTCGCGCCTTACCACCTCGGCCCGGCAACGGTACATGGCCCGCGTGCGCGCGAAGATCTTCGCGGCCTTCGCCTCGTCCTCGATCAGCATGGCGCCGCAGCGACGCGTCGCCAGCAGATCCCGCGTGTGCACCGACAGCCGGCTGACGAGCACGACCAGCGCCGCGCCGTCGAACGCGAACGGCGTGTAGCCGGCGTGCGGCTCGCCCGCCTCGTCGATGGTGGCGAGCTGCACCGAGGCCACGCTCGCGCGCAGCTCGGCCAGCACCTCGGCGGGGTCGCGCTGCTCGCTCATGCGTGGCTCACGGGTTCGCTCGGGCATCGCTCGGACGTTGACTCCTCGCGCCCGTCAGCGGCGCGACGCCGGCCCGAGCTGCGAGATGTCGCGCACGGCGCCGCGCGAGGCCGACGTGGTGAGCGCAGCGTAGGCCTGCAGCGCCCGGCTGACGGTGCGCGAACGGTAGGAGGCATGGCGGCGTAGGCGGCGGACACGGATGCCGGATGAGTATATCGAGGCGCCGGACGGGAGGTCGGACCGCGCGTCGTGCCGGCGGATCGCGCCGGGCGGATCCTGCCGGACGGGCGGATCGCGCCGGTCGGGCCGGCCGGGCGCGGGCTCAGAGGAACGGCGAGAAGGGATTGACCAGATCGACCACGCTCAGCACGCCGGGCGCGCGCGCGACTTCGCGCAGCACGTAGGATTCGCCGATCCGGTCCTCGGTCCAGCCGCGAACCACGGCGGTGCCGTCGGGGTACAGGGTGGCGCTGACGCTGCCGCGGCCGGGCAAGGCGGACATCGCGATGGCCATCAGGTTCGTCTGAGGTCCGAGCAGCCGCGTGCCGGCGCAGCCCGTCACCATCACTGACGACGACAGCATCGCGACGAGCGGCAGGAGCGGGCGAAGGCGCATGGGAGGATGACTCGATGCTGATCAGGACGTTCCGCGACACGGACGCCGACGCCGTGATGCGGCTCTGGAAGGCGTGCGAGCTCACGCGCCCCTGGAACGACCCGGCGAAGGACATCGCGCGACGGCGCGCCGTCGACGATGGACTCTTTCTCGTCGGCATGGTCCCACGCGGCGGCGGCGAGGACGACGCGCCGCGGGAAACGCTCGTGACCAGCGCCATGGCGGGCTACGACGGCCACCGGGGCTGGGTCTACTACGTGGCCGTCGATCCCGCGCATCGCGGTGTCGGGCACGCCCGAACCCTGATGGCCGAGGTCGAGCGCAGGTTGCTCGCGCTCGGCTGCCCGAAGCTGAACCTGCAGGTACGCGAGGACAACGTCGCGGCCCGTGCCTTCTACGCGCGGCTCGGCTACGCGGTGGATCCGGTCACGAGCTTCGGCAAGCGGCTCGTGCCGGACGAGTGAAGGCTCCGGGGACGGCCGGCAGGGCCCGTCAGCGCCTCGCCAGTGCCGGCAGGTCCCCCTCGATGCCCATCGCGCGCCGCGTCACGAGCCGCTTGACGGGGCCCGCCCGGTCGGCGGCGTCCAGCGCGAACCGGCGCAGCAGGCGCACGGGCGCGGGCCGCGGCGAGAACGCTCGGTGGAAGCCGTCCAGCACGCCGATCATCAGCGCGTTCTCGCCACGGCGCCAGCGCTCGTAGCGGCGCAGCGTGCGGCGCGTGCCGACATCCCCGCCGGCGCGGTGGCGCTCCAGCAGCACCTCGGCCAGCGCGCCCGCGTCCAGCATGCCGAGGTTCACGCCCTGCCCGGCCAGCGGGTGCACGGTGTGCGCCGCGTCGCCGATCAGCGCCACGCGCGGCGCGACGTAGCTCTCCGCGTGCGCCTTCGCGATCGGGAAGGAGGCGCGCTGCACCACGCCCGTCAGCGCGCCGAGCTCCGGCGGGAAGGCGCGCGTCATCTCGCTGAGGAACGAGGCGTCGTCCAGCGCCGAGAGCCGCGCGATCTCCTCGGCCGAGTGGTACCAGACCATCGAGCCGCGCTGCCCGCACAGCGGCAGGAAGGCCTGCGGCCCGGTCGGCATGAACCGCTGCCAGGTGACGGGGCGTTGCCCGTAGGCGGTGCGGACGGTGGCCACGAGCGCGCGCTGCGCGTAGGGCACCTTCTCGATGCCGATGCCGGCGAGCCTGCGCACCGTGGAGCGCGCGCCGTCGGCGCCCACGAGCAGGCGGGTGCGCAGCTCGCGCCCGTCCTCGAGCGTCACGACGAGCAGGCCCTCGGGCCCGGCTTCCTCGCGGTAGCCGACGAGCCTCGCGGGGGCTTCGACGCGCACGTTCTCGAGGCTCGCCAGCCGCTCCAGCAAGGCCAGGCGAATGACGCGGTTCTCGACGATCCAGCCGAGGGCTTCCGTGTCGATGTCCTCGCACGAGAAGCGCGTGGTGCCGGGACGCCGGAACTCGGTCTCGGCGATGCCGCCGTCGGAACGGGGCATGGCGCCCGAGCCGTCGCCGGAGCCCGCGCCCGCACCGAAGAGCGAGCCGCTGCCCAGCAGGCTGCCGGCCTCGCCGTCCCACACCGCCATGTCGGTGTAGGGACAGGCGCGCCGGGACGTGACGCCCTGCCACGCGCCGACCGCCTCGAAGAGGTTCCGGCTCGCCACCGACAGCGCCGAGACGCGGATGTCGTGGTCGGGGTCGCTGCCGGGCTCGAAGGGCTCCGGCAGGTCCTCGTCGAGCACGCAGATGCGCAGCGGAGCCCGCGTCGAGGGGTTCGGCGCGTCCCCCGCGCCCGACGCGAGCGCGGCGAGCAGTGCGCCCACCATGCCGCCACCGGCGACCACGATGTCGTGATCGGTGGCGCCATCGCCCCGGGCGTCGGGGCGGGAGAGGTCGGCTGCGGGCGCCGCGTCGTCGTTGCTCATGCCCGATCCTACGACGCGGAGGCCGGGGTCGATCTAGTTCAGGTAACCGATACGCCGCCAGCCCTCGTCGGTACGACGGATCTCGAAGGTCGGCCAGAAGCCGTATTCGGGCTGAACGGTCACGATGGCGCGGCGAC
The DNA here is from genome assembly GCA_963833195.1 of uncultured Gammaproteobacteria bacterium. Classification (GTDB taxonomy): domain Bacteria; phylum Pseudomonadota; class Gammaproteobacteria; order Granulosicoccales; family Granulosicoccaceae; genus Granulosicoccus. The sequence goes on from CAWHXF010000027.1 coordinate 1,505,559, forward strand.
CCGCCATCGACACGGTCGACAGCCGCGTGATCTCGTCCTGGCGCTTGGCCCCCACGGCGTCCAGGAACTCGTCGAGGTTCGCCACGGCGACGCCGTCCACGGCCGTGACGAAGCGGTTGCGCCACAACTCGTCCCACAGCGCGGGGGAGCCGTCGGCGGTGTCGGCGATGTACACGCCCGGGAAGTCCACGCCCTTTTCCCACGCGATGTCCGGGTGCGGGGCCTGGAACAGCGCACCGGCCCAGCTCACGACGCGGTCGGTGCCGCGCGCCTCGACCGTCGACGGCCGCAGCTCGACGCTCCTCACCTGGCCGTCGCGCAGCACGTCGAGCGTCACCGACGCCTTCTGGGAATAGCGCTCGGCATCGAAGAGATCCGTGAGCGTGCGCCCGTCGATGGCGAGCACGACGTCGCCGGCGCGCAACACCTCCGCGGCGTGCGTGTTCGGCACCACCTGCTCGACGTACAGCGCGCGCCGGGCTTCGGCCGGCAGCGCCAGCACGCTGCGCAGGCGCTCGTCGGGCAGCCCGAGCTCGCGCGCGAACGACAGCGGACGGTACGCCAGACGCACGTCCAGCGACCGGTAGGGCTCGTCGTTGCGGTACAGCCGCAGGCTCTCGGCGATCACGTGGGCCGGCATCGCGAACTCGCTCTGGCGGATCTCGCGGCGCGACTCGTACGCGAAGCTCATGTAAAGCCCGTGCACCGTACCGCTCGCGTCGACGATCGGGCCGCCGAGCGAGGGCGGCACGTCGTCCACGCCGTAGACGTCCAGCGCGCTCTGCTGGAAGCGCGGCAGCCCCGGCGGCTCGAACGAGACGGTCAGGCGCGAAGGGGTGTCGACGCGGCTCGCCCGCAGCGTGCCGTCGGAGCGGTAGCCGATCATCACGGGCGACTCGGGCGGCGGCGCGTCGGCGGGCGCGAGCTCCAGCGCGCGCAGCGCGGCACCGCCCAGGGCGGCGGGCTCGTAGGACAGCAGCGCGAGGTTGTGGCGCGGGTGCACGTACACCACCTCGGCGTCGATCGTCTGCGAGCCGAAGAAGGTGATCTCCGCATCGCCCAGGCCGACGGGGACGGTGTTGCGGTCCACGGCCACGAGCCCTGCGACCGCGTCCACGACCAGGCCCACGCCCGCGAAGTGCCGTGCGTACACGTTGTCGGTCGGGAACGGCACGTGGAAGTCGACCTTGACCAGACCCGGCGCCACGCGATCGAGCACGGGGTCGGTGTAGCTCGGCACGAACGCGGCGGCGGCGGGCGCCGGGTCGATCCTGCCGCGCGACAGGCTCACCGGCAGGCAGCGCCAGAAGCGCGCGCCGTCCACGCGCTCGCACGAGCGGTGATCGAACCAGCGCTCGTCCACCTCGACGCGAGCGGCCTCCTCGGTGAACTCCTTGCCCGGTACCACGTAGCGCAGCGCGGCCTTGTCGCCGGCGGGCGTGGCGCGCAGCGCCTTCAGGAAATCGTCGAGCGTGGCGACGTCGCGGCCGCCGACGTTGCGGATCACGGCGCCTCGCGGTACGCCGGCACGCGTGAAGAAGTACCCGGGCTGCATGAGCACCACGCCGCTGCGTGGCAGGTTCATGGCCCGTGCGTGCTGGATCGACATCGCCTGCAGCACGGCGTCGCCGAGCTCCACGAAGCGATCGGGTGCGATCGCGTGCAGGTCGGTCACGGTCGCCTCGGTCTCGATGCGCGCGCCCTGGCGCACGAGCTCCAGCGCGACGCTTCGGCCCACGCGCGCGTCGAGCATGGCCTCGAGCTCGACGAAGTCGGTGACCGTCGCGCCGTCGACCGAGACCAGCACGTCGCCGGCCTCGAGCGCGCCGTCGGCCGCACCGCCCGGAATGACCTGCTGGACCTGCAGCATGCCGTTGGTGGCCACGTCCTCGCGGCGCACGCGCGCCTCGGTGGCGGCATCCAGCCCGAGCCGCGACAGCTCGCGGAACGGGCGCTGCGTGAAGAGCGTCTCGAGGCCGCCGCGCGAGATCGGCGCGGCGTCCTTCAACTTCGCGAGCGCGTGCACGATGCGCGGCAGCGGCAGGAAGAAGCTCGAGGCCGTGTCGCGATTGGCCGCGGCGTTCAACGCCACGACGTCCCCGGCCAGATCGATGACCGGCGAGCCGGACGAGCCGCCCGAGGTGCCCGAGGCCGCCTGCAGGTAGAAGGTGTTGAAGTCGTTGTAGCCGTAGCGGCCGTAGGACGGCACCTCCCGGTCCAGCCGCGCGATGGTGCCGGGCAGGATGGAGAGCTGCTCGCCGCCGTCGCTGCCGATGACGCGGATGCTCATGCCGGTGCGCACCTTGTCCGGGCGCAGCGCCAGGGCCTTCGGTCGCGCGTACCTCAGCGCCTTCGGGTCGTAGCGGATGAACGCGAAGTCGTGGATCGGGTCGCGGTAGAGCGGCACCGCGTCCACGCGCTCCTGGTTCTGGAAGGTGGCCGACACGCGGATCGGGCCGGAGCCCACCACGTGGCGGTTGGTCAGCACGATGCCGCGCTCGGCGTCCACCACGAAGCCGGTCGCGGTGCTGATGCCCTGCTCGGCGTCGTCGAAATCGCGCAGCTGCGACAGCTTCAGCGACACGACCGAGTCGGCCACGCGCGCCACGGTGCGCGCCCAGGTCTCGGCCTCGCCGACGGGAATGTCGGCGTCCGGCACGACGGGCACGCGGGTATCGTCCGGTGCACCCCGCTCGACCAGCGCTAGCGTGGCGCCGGCGGCGCTCGCGGAACCGGTGGCGCCGTGCGCCGCGCCGGCGGTCAGCCCGAGCGCGAGGCTCAGGACGACGCCGGCGACGGCGCCGCCGAGCACCGACACCGCGAACAGCGCCGGCGCGCGCGCCGCGGAAGGGCGGCCGGGGCCGGGCGGTGTCGGTCCGGAAGGGACGGTTCGCATGGGCTCGTGATCGATGGTGGATGCTCGGGACGTGCGCAGCACGTTGCGGACCAGTCCGGCCTCGACCGACGCCCGGCACGGCTCGCGACCGACACGTCGGTCCGGACGCACGCTCGTACGGCTCGTCGTGCGGGGCTCGCCGCTACACTCGTCATGGCCCGTCAGGGACTGTAGAAGCCGGGAGCGACGGGCGGATGGAGCGACACACTGTTCAACACGACGCCATCGCCTGGTTCCGCGAGGCGACGCCCTACATCCGGGCCCACCGCGGTCGCACCCTGGTGGTGGCCGTGCCCGGCGTGGCCTTGGCGGAGCCGGGCATCGCGACGCTGGTGCACGACCTCGCGTTGCTGCACCACCTCGGCCTGCACCTCGTGCTGTGCTACGGCCTGCGCGCGCAGGTGGATGGACGGATGGCCGCCGAAGGCCGCGAGCGCACGATCGTCGACGGGCGCCGCGTGACCGACGACGCGACGCTGGACGCGATCGTGACCGAGGCCGGCATCGCGCGCACCGCGCTGGAGGCGCGGCTCTCCGCGGGCCTGCCCAACACGCCCATGGCGGGCTCGCGCCTGGTGGTCACGTCCGGCAACTTCGTCACCGCGCGCCCGTTCGGGATCCACGGCGGCACCGACTTCCGCCACACCGGCACGGTGCGCGAGGTGCAGGCGAACGCGGTGCGCACGGTGCTGGACGCGGGTCACGTCGTGCTGCAGGCCCCGCTCGGGCACTCGCTGACGGGAGATGTCTTCAACCTGCCCGCGGACGAGGTGGCCGTGGCCATGGCCGTCGCGCTCGGCGCCGACAAGCTCGTGCGCTTCGTGGACGAGCTGCCGACCGACGAGTCCGGCCGGCCGCTGCGCCAGGCCGCCGCCGACCGGCTCGAGCGACTGCTCGCGCGCGCCGGCACGAGCGACGCGCTGGCACGCGCGGGCGCGATGGCGGTGGCCGCGTGTCGCGCGGGCGTGCCGCGCGTGCACCTGCTGGCGCGCCCGGATCCGGACGCGCTGCTGCGCGAGCTGTACACCACCGACGGCGCCGGCACCCTCGTCACGGCCGAGCGCTGGGAAACGCTGCGCCCGGCCACGATCGAGGACGTGGGCGGGCTGATCCGGCTGCTGGCGCCGCTGCAGGAGAACGGCACCCTCGCCGCCCGTTCGCGCGAGGCGCTGGAGCTCGACATCGAGCGGTTCACCGTGTGCGAGCGCGACGGGGTGGCGGTCGCCTGCGCGGCGCTGTTCGAGCTCGACGACGGGCACAGCGTCGAGGTGGCGAGCGTCGCGGTGCACCCGGACTACCGCGGGGCGGGTCGGGCGGACCGGCTGCTGACCCATCTGGAAGCCGCCGCGCGCGAACGCGGTCGTGCACGGGTCTTCATCCTGAGCACGCGCACCGGTCACTGGTTCATCGAACGCGGCTACCGCGAAGCCTCACCCGACGCGCTGCCGCCGCGCCGGCGCGACGGCTACGACCGCACGCGCAACTCGAAGGTGTACGTGAAGACGCTGTAGCGGCCCGCTCAGCCGTCCGCGATCTCGATCTGCAGCGCCGCGAGCGTCTCGAGGCGCTCGCGGTTGTCCGGCATGGACAACAGCTCGAACTTCGCCTGCGGCGCCAGCGGCAGGAGCTCCAGCAGGCGGTGGCAGACCCAGTCGGCGTCGTCGAGGTGCTCCTCGTCGTAGCTGACCTCGGGCGCGAGGTAGCGAAGGATCAGCCCGAGCTTGTGCCCGAGCACCTCGAAGGACGGCTCCATGGGCGTCGGCTCGGGCTCGGGCATCGGCTCGACCTCGCCGACCAGCAGCCCGGAGTCGTCGGGCGCCCAGCTCGAGAGCGTCACCCGCCGCACGCCGCGCGTGGCGATGTGCAGCAGCCCGTCCTCGCCCTGATCGAAGTCCACGATCTCGACCTCGGTGCCGAGCGGGTACGGGTCGGACGGCGTGCCCGCCTCGTTGCCGTTCCGGATGGGGCAGATGACGAAGCCGGAGCCGGTGCGGAAGCACTCCTTGACCATGTCGATGTAGCGGCGCTCGAAGAGGCGCAGCTTCATGATGCCGCCGGGCAGCACGATGCCGGACAACGGAAACAGCGGCGTTCGCATTCGCAGGGGTCGGTTGGTCAGTCGTCGATGCCCCAGCGCGGCATCAGGGTCTGGCGGACGCCGAGCTGGTCGAGCACGCGGGCCACCACGAAGTCGATCATCTCGTCGACCGTCTCGGGGCGGGTGTAGAAGGCCGGGTTGGGCGGCATGATGACCGCGCCGGCGCGGGACAGGCGCAGCATGTTCTCGAGGTGGATGGCCGAGAACGGCATCTCCCGGGGCATGAGGATGAGCTTGCGTCCTTCCTTGAGCACGACGTCGGCCGCGCGCTCGAGCAGATTGTTGCACGTGCCGGCCGCGATGGAGGCGAGGCTGCCCGTCGTGCACGGGCACACCACCATGGCGTCGGGCACGCCCGAGCCGCTGGCCACCGGCGCGGTCCACTCTTCCTGGCCGAAGGCCCGCAACTGTCCGGGCGCCGCGCCGTAGCGCCGCGAGAACTCGCGCTGCACGTCCGCGGTGCGCGCGGGCGCGGTGAGGTCGGTGTCCATGCCCATCACGATCTTCGCGGGCTTGGACATCAGCACGTACACCTCGGCGCGCGCCCCGATCAGGCATTCGATGAGCCGCAGCGCGTACTGGATGCCGGAGGCCCCCGTCATCGCCACGCACACGGTGGGCGAGAACGAGGCCGCGGCGGAGGCCGGACCCGACCCCGCGTCCGCCGGGTCCGGGTCGGCCGTGGTGGCGCTCACGGCATGACGACGATCTCGACGCGTCGGTTCTGCGAGCGCCCCTCGCGGGTGGTGTTCGGGCCGATGGGACGGTACTCGCCGAAGCCGACGGCCGACAGCCGCGATGCGTCGATGCCGCCCTGGTTCTGCAGGTAGTTCACCGCGTTCGCCGCGCGCGCCACGGACAGCTCCCAGTTGCTCGGGAAGAAGGTCGCGAGCGTGCCCGAGACCGGAATGCTGTCGGTGTGACCCTCGACGACGATGGCGTTGTCGATGTCCGCCAGGGATTCCGCGACGCGTCCCATGAGGTTCCTGCCCGACGTGCTGAGGCGCGCCCTGCCGGAATTGAACAGCGCCTCCGAGCGCAGGTTCAGCACCACGCCGTTGTCGTCGCGCACCGTCACGTCGAGGTCGTCGATGCCGTTGTCGGCCAACCTGCGCTCGACGTCGTCGCGCACGGCCTGGGCGCGTTGATCCGCGGCCGAGTCCTGCTGCTCGCGATCGGCGAGCCTGGACGCGAGGTTCTCGGCCAGGGCGGTCTGCTCGGACGCCCGCTCCTGCGTCTCGTCGATGGTCTCCTGCAGCTCGCCCGTGCGGGCCTCGAGCTCGTCCCGTTCGGCCTGCAGCGCCTCGATCTGGCCTTCGAGCTCCTCGATGTTGCCGGCCAGCGCGCCGATCTCGCCGCGCGCCGAATCGGCCGCCTCCCGGCTCGACGACAGCTCGGTCTCGAGCTCCGCGATGCGCTGCTGCTGCGCGTCGCGCTCCTGCTGCAGCGCCGATGCGCGTTCGTCGGCCTCGGCCAGGCCGGTCTCGAGCTCGCTCACGCGGCCGGCGAGTGCCGTGCGCTCCTCCTCGAGGGCGGCCAGACGCTCCTGCATCTCGGCCGCCTCGGCCTCGGCGCTCGCGAGGTTCGAGTCGAAGGACGCCTGCACCGTGGCGATCTCCTCGGTGCGCTCGGCGAGCGCGGCCCGCGCCTGCTCCAGCTCGGTCTCCAGACCCGTCCGCGCCTCGCGCACCGCGACCAGGTCCGCCTCGAGCGTCGCGTTCGCCTCGTTCGCCGCGTCCAGCTCCTGCTGCAGCGCGTCGCGCGCGGCCTGTGCCTCGCCGAGCGCCGTCTCGAGCTCCGCGACGCGCGCCTGCGCGTCCGCGAGACTCGTCTCGCGCTCGGCGAGGGTCGCCCGCACGCCCTCGAGCTCGGACTGCACTTGCTGGAGCTCCATGCGGACGGTGTCGAGCTCCGCCTCGCGCTCCGCCAGCGCGGCGGCGGCGGCCGCGAGCGCCTGCTGCGCTTCCTGCAGCTCGGAGAGCGCGCCCTCGAGTTCGGTGCGCGTGCCCGCCAGCTCGGTCTGCGTGCCCTCGAGCTCGGCCTGCGCCCCTTCGAGCTCGGCCTGCGCCCCTTCGAGCTCGGCCTGGGTGCCATCGAGCTCCGTGCGCGTGCCCGCCAGAGTGGCTCGCACATCCTCGAGCTCGGCCGGCAACGGCTCGAGCTCGCTCACGCGTCCCTCGAGCTCGGTGACCCGGTCCTGCGAGACCGACAGCCGACCCTGCAGGTCGCCGACCTCGGCGCCCAGCTCGACGAGCTGACCCTGCAGGTCATCGCGCTCGGCAGTGATCGCGTCGAGTTCGACGCGCAGGTCGGCGACGCTCTGCTCGCTCGCCTGCAGCTCGGTGCGCAGGCCATCGGTCTCGACGCGCAGCGCCACGAGCTCCGCGTCCAGCTCGTCGCGCGCCGCGAGTGCCGCATCGCGCTCGGCGCTCAGCGACTCGATCTGCCCGCGCGCTTCGTCGGCCTCGGCCCGCGCGCCCTGGAGCTCGGTCGCGAGCTCGTCGCGTTCGGCCGCCAGCGCATCGACCCGCTCGGCAACCTCGTCGCGCTCCTCGAGTCGTGTCTGCAGACCGCCCACGAGGCCCTGCAGCGTGACCTTCTCGCTCTGCAGCTGCTCGACGCGCGCATCGATCGCGCGCGCCTCCTCGAGCTGAGCCTCGAGCTCGGCGACGCGCGTGGCGAGCTGCGCGCGCTCGGTATCGAGCTCGTCCGTGCGGGCGCGCAGGCGCTGCAGCTCGGGTGCCTGCAGATCGAGCGTGGCGTTGGCCTCCTCGAGCTCCGCGGCCAGCGCATCGCGCTCGTTCGCCGACGCGCCGAGCGCGTCGCGTGCCTCGGCGAGCTGGGACTCCAGGTTGCCGGTCCGGTCGCGCAGCCGGGCGATCTCGGGGCGCGCGAGCTCGAGCGACGCGTTCGCCTCCTCGAGCGCCTCCGTCGCGCCCGCGGCCTCCTGCTGCAGCGATGCCAGCGACTCGTTGGCCTGCGCCAGCTCCTGCTCGCGGGCCGCGAGCTCGTCGACGCGCGCGGACAGCGTCTCCTGCAACTGGCCGATGCGGCCGTCCGCATCGGCCACCGCCGTCTCGAGCCGGGCGATCTCGGCATCGCGCTCGCCGAGCTGCGACTCGAGCGTCGCGATGGTGCTGTTGCGCGCCTCGAGCTCGACGTTCAGCGACTCGACCTCGGCCGCGTTGGCCTCGAGCGTGGCCTGCGTCTCCTGCAGCGCGGTGCGGGTCTGCTCGAGCTCGTCGCCGGTGTCCTCGACCGACGCCGAGAAGCGCTGGATACGCGTCTCGGCGCTGGCCTCCAGCTCGCCCAGACGCAGGTTCAGCGCGAGATTTTCCTCGCGCAACGTGGCGATGTCGCCGAGCAGGGTCTCGCGCTCGGTCTCGAGTGCGACCAGGTTCTCGGCCGCGGCCGAGCGCTCGGCCTCGAGCGTCGCCTGCGCATCGCGCATCGCGCCGAGCTCCTGCTGCGCCGCGTCGAAGTCCGCCTGCAGCGTGGCAAGGCGCTCCTCGGTGGCAGCGCGCTCCTGCTCCAGGGTCGCTATGCGCTCCTCGGCGGCGGCGCGGTCGCTCTCGGTGGCCGCGAGGCGCTCTTCGGCGAGGGTGCGCTCCTCGACGGCGGCCGTGACCGCGGCCTGCAGCTCGTCGCGCTCGGTGGTGACGGCGACGAGATCCGCGCGCGTCTGCTCGAGCTCGAGCTGCAGCGGCTCGACGCGACCGGCCGCGGCGGCCCGCTCCTCGAGCGTCACGATGAGCGCCGCACGCTCCTCGGCGGTGGCCTCGGCCGAGGCGACGGCATCCTGCGTCTCCTCGAGCCGAGTCTGCAGGGTGCCGACGGTGAGCTGCAGGTTCCCTTTCTGCTCCTGCAGGGACGCGCTGTCGTCCGAGAGCGTGGCGACCTCGGCCTCGAGCTCGGACACGCGGGTCTCGAGCTCGCTGCGTCGCGCCTCGAGCTCGTCGATCTCGGCGTTCAGTCCCGCGACCTGCTCCTCGTAGCCCGTGCGCACCTCGGCGAGCTCGCCCTGCACCTGCTCCAGGTCGGTGCCGAGGTCCTGGCGAGTCGAGACGAGCGACTGCACGCGCGTCTGCAGCTCATCGACATTGGCGTCCCGGCGCGTCAGGACGTCCAGCGCCGTCTCGAGCTCGGTGCGCGCCGTCTCGAGCTCGGCCTGCACCGACGCGAGCTCCTCCTCGCGCGCCGCGACGTCCGCCTCGAGGGCGGCGGTGCGCTCGGACGCCTCCGCGCGCGCCCTCTCGAGCTCCGCGTCGCTCGCCTCTAGGCGAGCCTCGAGGGCGCCGATGCGGGCGTTGAGCTCGATCGTCGTCGCGTCGAGCGCGGTCGTCGCCTCCTCGAGCGACGCCTGCACGGTGCCGATCTCGGCGTCGAGGCCGCGCCGGGTGGACACGAGCGACTGCACGCGGGTCTGCAGCTCCTCGACGTTGCCGTCGCGGCGCGACAGGGCATCCAGCGCCGTCTCGATCTCGGTGCGCGCCATCTCGAGCTCGGCCCGCAGCGGCGCGAGTTCCTCCTCGCGCGCCGCGACGTCCGCTTCGAGTGCGCCGATGCGATCGGACGCCTCCGCGCGCGCCGTCTCGAGCGCCGCGTCGCTCGTCTCGAGCTGCGCTTCGAGCGTACCGATGCGGGCGTTCAGCTCGATGGTGGTCTCGTCGAGCGCGGTCGTCGCCTCCTCGAGCGAAGCCTGCGCGGTGCGGATCTCGGTGTTCAGGTCGCGGCGGGTGGACACGAGCGAGCGCACGCGCGTCTGCAGCTCGTCGATGTTCTCGGCGCGACGCTCGAGATCGCCCTGGGCCTGCGCGAGCTCGTCGCGCACGGCGGCGAGCTGCTCCTGCGCGGCCGCGAGGTCCGTCGTGGTCGTCTCGAGCTCGCCCTGCAGCTCGTCGCGGCGCGATGCGAGGCTCTGCACGCGCGCCTGCAGCTCGTCGATGTTGGAATTGCTGCGCGTGAGCGCGGCGAGCGTGGTGGCGAGCTGCGCCTGCACCGATTCGAGCTCGGTGCGCGTGGATTCGAGGTCCCCGCCGAGGTCCTCGCGCGTGGACACGAGCGACTGCACGCGCGTCTGCAGCTCGTCGACGTTCGAATCGCGGCGCGCGAGCGCGCCGAGCGTGGCCGACAGCTCGCTCTCGGTGTTCTCGAGCTCCGCCTGCACCGATGCGAGCTCCTGCTCGCGCGACTCGATCTCCTGTTGCAGCGCGTCCATCTCCTGCGCGGCGCGCTCGCGCGCGGCGGCGAGCTCGTTCGCGACGGCATCGCGCTCGCCCACGTTGGCGTCGAGCTCGGCGTTCAGCGACACGAGCTCCTCGCCGCGCGTCTCGAGTCGCGTGCGCGTGGCCTCGAGCTCCTCGCGGGCCTCCGCGAGCTCGGTGCGCACGCGCTCGCGCTCGGCCGTGACCGACTGCAGCTCGGCACCCGTGTCGCCGAGATCGCTCTCGGTGGCCGCAAGCGCCTGGCGCGTGGCGCGCAGCTGCTCCTGCGTGGCCGTCAGCTCGGTCCGCACCTCTTCGACGCGCCCGTCGGCGCCCGCGAGCTCGGTGCGCGCGCTCTCGAGCTCGCTCTCGACGGTGGCGACGCGATCGGTCAGCGTCGCGACGTTCTCTTCCAGGGAGCTCCTGATGGCTTCGAGCTCGCCGAGCTCGGCGTTCAGCTCGGTGGTGTCGTCCGCGTAGTTCGACTGCAGCGAGGCGAAGCTCTGCCGCACCGCCTGCAGGCTCTCGCCCGTGCCCTGGTTCAGGGCGCCGAGCCGACGCATCTCGTCGGTGACGGAGGCGAGCCGCGCGCCGCGCGCGATCCAGATGTCCTGCGCCACGTCGATCTCGCTCTGCAGCGAGGCCACGCGCTCGGACAGGTCCGACACGGCGCGGTCGCGCTGTTCGCGCGCGCTCTCGAGCCGGGCGATCTCCGCCTCGCGCTCCTCGATCGTGGCGTCGCGCAGCGACAACCGCTCGCTCGACTTGGTCAGCTCGCCTTCCACCGCGCGGAACCGGTTGCCCGTGCGCTGCAGCTCGCGCTCGGTCTCGGCCAGGCTCGCGCGCGCCTCCTCGAGCTGCGCGAGGGTACGGTCACGCTCGTCGCGCAGACCGATGACCACGCCGAGCGTGTCCTCGAGCTCAGCCCCCAGCTCGTCGCGCCGCGCCTCGAGCGCGGCCAGGTTCGTGCGCAGCGTCGCGAGCTCGGCCTCGCCGGCCTCCAGCGAGTCCTGCGCGGCGAGCAGCAGCACGCGCGTGGAATCCAGCTCGGTCGTCGTGTCCTCGTACTCACCGAGCAGCTGCGCGCGCTGCGCCACGGTGGTCTCGAGGGTGCGCTCGGTGACGCGCAGCTCGCCTTCGAGATCGTGAGCGGTGTTCGATCGGGCGATCCAGGCCCCCATCAGCGCGAGCAAGGTCAACCCCGCGAAGATGAACTTCAACTGATAAGAAGACTTGCTGGGCGTCTTCTCGAAGTCTCTGAACATGAAGCGATTATCCGGTGGGCCGAGTGGCGTCGGCGAGCGCGCGGGAGTCCTCGGCATCGTAGCGAAATGTCCATGCCGCCACAATCTCGCCGCGCACTCGCGGGCCCGGGCCGGAGCTCGCGAGCGCTCAGTCCGGCGCGATCCGGGCGGCCGCGCCGGCCTGCACGCCCGTCACGGCCAGCAGCATGACGACGTCCTCGACGCTGCAGCCGCGCGACAGATCGTTCGCGGGACGCGCGAGTCCCTGCAGCACCGGCCCGACCGCCTGGAAGCCGCCGAGCCGCTGCGCGAGCTTGTAGCCGATGTTGCCCGCCTCGAGGCTCGGGAACACCAGCACGTTGGCCCGCCCCGCCACCGCCGAGCCGGGCGCCTTCGTGCGGGCGACCTCCGGCACGATGGCGGCGTCGAGCTGCAGCTCGCCATCGATGGCCAGCTCCGGAGCGAGCTCGCGCGCAAGCTTCGCGGCGCGCGCCACGGCCTCGACGCGCGAGTGCCGGGCGCTGCCGTGCGTCGAGAACGACAGGAAGGCCACGCGCGGCTCGATGCCGAGCAGCGCCGTGCAGGAGCGCGCCGTCGAGATCGCGATCTGCGCGAGCTGCGCGGGCTCCGGCTGGATGACGAGCGCGCAATCGGCGAAGAGCATGCCGGTCCCGTGCAGCGCGTGACCGGCCGGCGCCTCCATCACGAAGAAGCTCGACACGACCTCCACCCCGGGCCCCTTGCCGATCACCTGCAGCGCCGCGCGCACCGTCTCGGCCGTGGTGGCCACGGCGCCCGCGACCGTGCCGTCCGCATCGCCCTGGCGCACGGCCATGGCCGCGTAGCGCATCGGCGTCGCCACCTGCGCCCGCGCCGCGGCCTCGTCCAGTCCCTTGTGGCGCCGCAGCTCGTGCCAGGCGGCCGCGTAGCGATCGAGCTCCGGCGAATCGGCAGGGTCCACGATCTCGATCTCGGAGGGCGTGCCGCCGAGTCGGCCGAGCGCCGTCGCCACCTCGGCCTCGGGTCCGACGAGCACCGGCACGGCGAGCCCGTCGCGCACCGCCCGCAGCGCGCCTTCGAGGATGCGCCGGTCGCCGGCCTCGGGCAGGACGATGCGAGCGGGCGCGGCGCGCGCCCGCTCCAGGATGTCGCTGAGCATGTCGGGGCGCTCGGACGCCGGTCAGGCGAAGGGCGGCGAGTATGACCGCGGCGTCGCCCCGCGACGCCTAGCGGGCAGGAACGACCCCGTCGACCAGCCGACCCGGCACGTGCCCGTCGCGCTCGCCGCCGACGATGCTCGCGGGCGTGGCCACGTCCACGTCCGATTCACCCCTCGGCTCGTCCGCCTCGTGCGGGATCACGAGGTTCAGCACGATCGCGATGAGCGCCGCGGGCAGCAGGCCCGAGGTCATGAGCACCTTCGCCGTGGCGGGCAGATGCTGCAGAGCGTCCGGCTCGAGCTGCAGGCCGAGACCGACCGACAGCGCGACCGCGAAGATCACCATGTTGCGCCGGTTCCAGACCACGTCCGAGAGCATGCTGGCGCCGGCCGCGGCGACCATGCCGAACATCACGATGACGCCGCCGCCGAGCACCGCGATGGGCATGCTGGAGATGATGGCGCCGAACTTCGGCACCAGCCCGCACAGGATCAGGAACACCGCGCCGATGGTCACGACGTGGCGGCTCATGACGCCCGTCATGGAGATCAGTCCGACGTTCTGGCTGAAGGAGGTGTTGGGCAGCGCGCCGAACACGCCGGACAGCGCCGTGCCGAGGCCGTCGGCGAGCGTGCCGCCGCGGATCTCCTTGTCGGTGGCCTCGCGCCCCGCCCCGCCCTTGGTGATGCCGGACACGTCGCCCACGGTCTCGATGGCGGAGATCACGCCCATCAGGCACATGCCGATGATGGCCGCGACGTTGAACTCGAGCCCGAAGTGCAGCGGATCGGGCGCCGCGAACCAGGCCGCCCGGGCGACGTTGTCGAAGCTGACCATGCCGACCATGAAGGCGACCGCGTAGCCCGCCAGCAGCCCCAGCAGCACGGCCGACACCGACAGCATGCCGCGCGTGAAGAACTTCAGCCCCAGCGTCGTGCCGATGACGACGAGCGCCAGGCCCCAGTGCTGGAAGGTGCCGTACTCGGGCGTGCCGATCAGCGGCACGCCGCCGGCGGCGTACTGGATGCCGACGCCCACCAGGGCCAGACCGATCATCAGCACCACGAGGCCCGTCACCAGCGGCGGCAGCCAGTGCCGGATGCGCCCGATCACGGTGCCGAGCAGGAAGTGGAAGATGCCGCCGACGATGATGCCGCCCATGAGCGCCGCCATGCCGAAGTTCACGGCGATGGGAATCATGATGGGAATGAAGGCGAAGCTCGTGCCCTGCACGATGGGCAGCTTCGCGCCGACGGGACCGAGCGTGACCGTCTGCAGCAACGTGGCGATGCCCGCGAACACCATCGACATCTGGATCATGTAGATCATGTCCGAGATGTCGGCCGAGCCGAAGCCGAAGCCCGCCGCGCCCGCCACGATGATGGCGGGCGTCACGTTGCTGACGAACATCGCCAGCACGTGCTGGATGCCGAGCGGCGTGCCCCGCACGATGCCGGGGAAGTAGTTCGGGTCCCGCATCTGCTCCGGCGTCATGCCGGCTTCGGTTCTGGCCATGGGTCGTGCCCTCTGGTGGGTTGCCGCTACGTGTCTGGCTGGGAAGGTGGTTGGACGGGCCTGGCACGAACGGTACCCGCACTCCGGGATCCGTCGCCCCGGACCGGACGCCTCTTCGGGCGACCAGCACCGGTGACGGCAATTCTACAATACGCCGCTTCGATTGCAACCAAATAATGTCTACCACAATTGTTGACAATCTTGGCCGTCGGCGCGATAGTCACGCTCCCCCACCCTGATCGACGCACCGCATGGGCAAGCTCACCACGCACGTGCTGGACACCGCACTGGGTCGTCCGGCGAGCGGCATCCCCGTCCGGCTGCACGCGTTGCGCGGTGGCGAGCGCACGCTCGTGGCCGAGACCGTGACGAACGCGGACGGCCGCTGCGACGCTCCGGTGCTGGAAGGCTCCGCCTTCGCGGCCGGCGAGTACGAGATCGAGTTCCTGGCGGGCGACTACCTCGCCCGCACGGCCGGCACCGACGCCGAGCTGCCCTTCCTGGGCACTGTGCCGATACGCTTCGGCGTGGCGAACGCGGACGAGCACTACCACGTGCCGCTGCTGCTCTCGCCGTACGGCTATTCCACCTACCGCGGCAGCTGAGGAGACGAATACGATGGAAGGCTACGTGCTCGAATGGCTCTCCCTGCTCGGCCGCTGGACCCACTTCGTCACCGGCGTCGCCTGGATCGGTGCCTCGTTCTACTTCGTGTGGCTGGACAACCACCTCGAGAAGCCCGCCGATGCGGCGGCGTCCGCGCGCGGGGTGGGCGGCGAGCTCTGGGCCGTGCACGGCGGGGGCTTCTACAACGCCCAGAAGTACACCAACGGCGTGCCGTCCATGCCGGGGAACCTGCACTGGTTCAAGTGGGAGGCGTACACCACGCTGATCACGGGCGCGTTCCTGCTGGCACTCATCTATTGGTACCAGGCCGAGATCTACCTGATCGACCCGAACGTCATGGCGCTGTCCAAGCCGACCGCCATCGGCCTCGGCGTGCTGACCCTAGTAGGGGGGTGGCTCGGCTACGACGCGCTGTGCCGCTCGAGGCTCGGCGGACGCGAGAACCTCATGGCGGGCATCCTGCTCGTCGGGCTCACGATCATCGCCTGGGGCCTGTGCCACGTCTTCAGCGGCCGCGGCGCGTACATGCACTTCGGCGCCATGCTCGGCACCATCATGGTCGCCAACGTGTTCTTCGTCATCATGCCGGGCCAGCGCGCGATGGTCGCATCGACCGAACGCGGCGAGCAGCCGGATCCCTCGCACGGCATCCGCGCGAAGCAGCGCTCGGTGCACAACACCTACTTCACGCTGCCCGTGCTGTTCGTGATGATCAGCAACCACTACGCCATGACGTGGGGTCACGAGTACAACTGGCTGATCCTCATCGCGATCTCGCTGGCGGGCGCGCTCGTGCGCGTGCACTTCGTCAAGGCCCACTTCGGCAAGCCGAGCCCGGTGCCCGCGGGGGTGGCGGCGCTGCTCATGATCGGTGTGGTGACGGCCATCGCGCCGCGCCCGGCCGCGCTCGCCGCACCGAACGTCGCGTCGACCGACGGCGGCTCCGCCACGCCCGTCGCGGCCGTCACGCTGGACGAGGCGCACGCCATCGTGACCGAACGCTGCATGACGTGTCACGCCACCAACCCCTCGCACGCCGGCTTCTCGGCGCCGCCCAAGGGCATCGTGCTCGAGACGCCGGAGCAGACCCTCGCGCACGCCGCCGCCATCCACCGGCAGACCGTCGTGACGAAGGCCATGCCGCTCGGCAACCTCACGGGCATCACCGACGCGGAGCGCGACGCGCTCGATCGGTGGTACCGGACGGGTCCCGTGGCGTCGGCGAAGTAGCGCGCCGACGTGGCCGAGCGCGAGATCCGGATCGAGCGCCTGAGCGCCGAGGCCTTCGCCCCGTTCGGCGACGTCATCGAGCTCGCGGGCGAGCCGTCCATGATGATCAACGCCGGCAGGTGCGGCAGGTACCACGACCTGGCCGCGCTCGACTTCACGGACGGCGGCACGGCCGGCATCAGCCTGTTCGACGCCGCGCCGTACCCGCTGCCCCACGCGCTGGATCTCGTGGAGCGTCACCCGCTGGGCAGCCAGGCGTTCCTGCCCCTGTCCGACGCGCCGTTCCTCGTGATCGTCGCCGAGGACGAGGGCGGCATGCCGGTGCGTCCGCGGGCGTGGGTCACGGATGGACGTCAGGGCGTCAACTACCGCCGCGGCACCTGGCACGGCGTGCTGACGCCGCTGCACGCGCCCGCGCTGTTCGCGGTCGTGGACCGGGTCGGCGGGACGGGGAACAACCTGCAGGAGTACCGGTTCGAGCGAGCGTGGCGCGTGGTGGATGCCGCAGGGCTGTGCGGCGTCAGCCCCGCCGCCGCGCCCCCAACCGCTCCCCGATAGCCTCCGCCGCTTCGCGCACGCGCGGCCCGACCCCCTCGAGCACGTCGTCGGGCAACCGGGCGGCGGGGCCCGAGATCGACACGCCGGCCACCGCGTCCCCCGCGGCATCGAAGATCGGCGCCGCGATGCAGCGCATGCCCGCGTGGCGCTCCTCGTCGTCCAGGCCCCAGCCGCGCGCCCGGATCGTGGCGAGGTCCGCGGCCAGCGCACCGGCGTCCGTGCGCGTGGCGCTCGTGAAACCGGGTAGTCCGGAAGCCTTCACGAACGCCGCGTAGGCCGCCTCGTCGAGCTGCGCCAGCAGGCACTTGCCGATGCCCGAGGCGTGCATGTGGCCGCGCGAGCCCGTCTCGTGGAACGCGCGCACGGGGTGACGCGACTCGACCTGCGCGAGGAAGACGACGTCGGTGCCGTCGGCCACGCCGAGGTTCGCGGTCTCGTGCGTGTCGTGCATCAGCGCCTGCATGGCGGGACGCGCGAGCTCGACCAGGCCGCTGCGCGCGAGGAACGCGGCGCCGACGCGAAACGCCTCGATGCCCACGGCCCATTCCTGCAACCGCTCGTCGAACTCCGCGAAGCCGTGGCGCTGCAACGTGACCAGCATGCGGTAGGCGGTCGAGGGCGTGGTGTCCGCCTGCAGCGCGACGTTCGTGAGCGTGGCGCGCTGCTCGGCCGCCAGCGCGCGCAGGACGACGAGCCCGGTGTCGAGGCCCTTGACCGGCTCGGGCGCGGCGGCGGCCGATGCCGAGCGGGGCCGGCCGCGGGGACGCCGGGCCGCCACCGAGGTGGTGGAGTCGGGCCGTTCGCTCATCGAGATTTTTCGCTCGACGCCCAAGCGCGTATCCGAAAAACCGGAATGTTCAAGGCAATCAACGACATGATGTTTTTCCGCGTCAATTGAAAACGGATTTTGAAATTCTGGCTCATTCCTCCCGTGCGGCGCAACCTTCACTCACTACGCGCGCACACGACGAGGTATCCGCATGTCCAGCCAGAACCCCCTGTTCATTCCCGGCCCCACGAACATCCCCGAGCGCCTGCTGAACGCCATGCACGCGCAGACGCGCGACCATCGCGCGCCGGACTTCGTCGAGACGCTAGCGCCGGTGCTGGAGCGGACGAAGGCGATCTTCGGCACCTCGGACGGCCGCGTGATGCTCTTCCCGTCCAGCGGCACCGGCGGCTGGGAGGCGGCCATCACCAACACCCTGTCGCCCGGCGACGCGGTGCTCGTCGCGCGCTACGGCATGTTCTCGCACCGCTGGATCGATCTGTGCCAGCGTCACGGTCTCGACGTGCGGGTGATCGAGTGCGAGTGGGGCGAAGGCGCGCCGGCCGCGCGCTTCGCCGAGGCCCTCGCCGCCGATACCGGCAACGAGATCAAGGCCGTGCTGGTCACGCACAACGAGACGGCGACCGGCGTCGTGAGCGACATCGGTACGGTGCGCAAGGCCATGGATGCCTCGGGCCACCCCGCCCTGCTGTTCGTGGACTGCGTCAGCTCGCTGGCCTCCATGCCCTTCGACATGGACGGCTGGGGCGTCGACGTGGCCGTCGCGGGTTCCCAGAAGGGCTTCATGCTCTACACCGGCATGGCCATCGTGGCGGCGAGCCCGAAGGCGCTGGCCGCCACGAAGACGGCGACCCTGCCGCGCACGTTCTTCTCCTTCGACGACATGGGCCGCGCGAACGCGACGGGCGGCTTCCCGTACACGCCGCCGCTGCAGCTCATCATGGGGCTCGCCGAAAGCCTGCGCATGCTGGACGAGGAGGGCCTGTCGAACGTGTACGCGCGCCACACCCGGCTCGCCGAGGGCGTCCGACGCGCGGCCGCGGCCTGGGGCCTGGAGCTCGTCGCGAAGCGATCCGAGCTGTGCTCGGACACCGTCACGGCCATCCTCGTGCCGGCGGGCCGGAACGCCGACGAGCTCGTGCAGCACGCCTTCGACGCCTACGGCGTGTCGTTCGGCGTGGGCCTGGGAGAGATGGCGGGCAAGGCGTTCCGCATCGGGCACCTCGGCTCGCTGACCGACGTCATGGTGCTGTCGGGTCTCGCCACCATCGAGATGGCCATGGCGGACCTCGGCTACGACGTGAAGCTCGGCAGCGGCGTCGCGGCCGCGCAGGCACACTACCGTGCCACCAACGGCGTGGCGCTCGCGAAGGCGGCCTGAGCATCATGGACACCATCGATCCCGAACCCGCACACATCCCGACGTTCGACGACGTGCGCGCCGCGCACCGGCGCATCGAGCCGTACATCCACCGCACCCCGGTGCTCACGTCCACGTACATGAACGAGCTCGTCGGCGCGGAGCTCTTCTTCAAGTGCGAGAACTTCCAGAAGGCCGGCGCGTTCAAGGTGCGCGGCGCCTGCAACGCGGTCTTCGGGCTGGACGACGAGACGGCGAAGCGCGGCGTGGCCACGCATTCGTCCGGCAACCACGCACTGTCGCTGTCCTACGCGGCCGGGCGGCGCGGAATCCCCGTCACGGTCGTCATGCCGCACAGCGCGCCCGAGGCCAAGAAGGCCGCGGTGCGCGGCTACGGCGGCACCATCGTCGAGTGCGAGCCGTCGACCTCGTCGCGCGAGGCGACGTTCGCGAAGGTGGTCGCCGAGAGCGGTGCCGACTTCGTGCACCCCTACAACGATCCGCGCGTGATCGCCGGGCAGGGCACCTGCTCGCTCGAGCTGATGGAGCAGGTCGAGGGGCTCGACACGGTCGTCGCGCCGATCGGCGGCGGCGGCATGATCTCCGGGACCTGCCTCTCGCTCAGCCACCTCGCCCCCGACGTGGACATCATCGCGGCCGAGCCCGAGAACGCCGACGACGCGGCGCGCTCGTTCCGCGCCGGCCACATCATCGCCGACGACGCGCCGCAGACCGTGGCGGACGGGCTCAAGGTGCCGCTGAAGGACCTGACCTGGCACTTCGTGCGCAACCACGTCACCGACATCCTGACCGCCACCGAGGACGAGATCGTCGATGCCATGAAGCTCACGTGGCAGCGCATGAAGATCGTCATCGAGCCGAGCTGCGCCGTGCCGCTCGCCATCCTGATCAAGCACCGCGAGCGCTTCGCCGGCCGGCGCATCGGCGTCGTCATCACCGGCGGCAACGTCGACCTGGATCGGCTGCCCTGGACGCTCTGACGCGCCGGCACCCATCCGCTACACCGAACACACCGAACCGAGGACACACCGCATGAACGCAGCTCTCGACAGGAACATGGCCCCGTCGCCGACCGACTTCGAGGTCGGCTTCGACATCCCCGCCAGCGTCGGCATGGACGAGTCCGAGATCCAGACCCCGGCGCTCGTGCTGGACCTGGACGCGCTCGAGCGCAACATCAGGAAGATGGGCGACTTCGCGAAGAACGCCGGGGTCCGGCATCGCGTGCACGGGAAGATGCACAAGTCGGTCGACGTGGCGCTGCTGCAGGAGCAGCTCGGCGGTAGCTGCGGGGTGTGCTGCCAGAAGGTCAGCGAGGCCGAGGTGTTCGCGCGCGGCGGCATCAAGGACGTCCTCGTGTCGAACCAGGTCCGCGACCCCGCCAAGATCGACCGGCTCGCCCGCCTGCCGAAGCTCGGCGCGCGCGCGATCTGCTGCGTGGACGACATCGACAACGTGGCCGATCTCTCCGCCGCAGCCGTGAAGCACGGCACCGAGATCGAGTGCCTGGTGGAGATCGACTGCGGCGCGGGGCGCTGCGGCGTGACCACCACCGAGGCGGTGGTCGAGATCGCGAAGGCCATCGACTCCGCGGAGAACCTGAAGTTCGCGGGCCTGCAGGCCTACCAGGGCGCCATGCAGCACCTGGACGACTACTCGGAAAGAAAGGCGAAGACCGACGTCGCCATCGAGATGGTGCGCGAGGCGATCGAGGCGCTGAAGTCCGAAGGGCTCGAGTGCGACATCGTCGGCGGCGGCGGCACCGGCTCGTACTACTTCGAGGGCAACTCCGGGGTCTTCAACGAGCTGCAGTGCGGCAGCTACGCGTTCATGGACGCCGACTACGGGCGCATCCTCGACGAGAACGGCGAGCGCATCGACAACGGCCAGTGGGAGAACGCGCTGTTCATCCTCACCTCGGTGATGAGCCACGCCAAGGCCGACAAGGCGATCGTGGATGCGGGCCTGAAGGTGCAGTCGGTGGACAGCGGCCTGCCCACGATCTACGGGCGCGACGACGTGTCCTACGTCAAGTGCTCCGACGAGCACGGCGTGGTGTCCGATCCGGACGGCGTGCTCAAGGTGAACGACAAGCTGAAGCTCGTGCCCGGCCACTGCGACCCGACCTGCAACGTGCACGACTGGTACGTCGGCGTCCGGAACGGCAAGGTCGAGACGCTGTGGCCCGTCAGCGCGCGCGGGCGGGCGTTCTGAGCGTGGCGTCGCAAGGCGCGGACGCGGGCGACGGCGTCGTCGTCGTGTCCGAGGCCGACTGCCGTCGGTTCGTCGGCCGCGAGGACGCCTTCGGCGCGGTCGAGGCGGTGTTCGGCGCCATGGCCCGCGGGGATGCGTACAACTTCCCCGTCATCCGCGAGGCGATCGGCCACGCGGATGCGCTCTACGGGTTCAAGTCCGGCTTCGACCGCGCGGGCCTCGCGCTCGGGCTGAAGTCCGGGGGCTACTGGCCGGGCAACGCCGAGCGCGGCCTGACCAACCACCAGTCGACGGTGTTCCTGTTCGATCCGGACACCGGGCGGCTGCGGGCGCTGGTCGGTGGCAACTACCTCACCGCGGTGCGCACCGCGGCGTCCTCGGCGGTGTCCATCGCGCACCTCGCGCGCAAGGACGCGAAGGTGCTCGGCATGATCGGTGCCGGCCACCAGGCGCAGTTCCAGCTCCGCGCGGCGGTCGAGCGACGCGCCTTCGAACGCATCGTCGCCTGGAACGCGCACCCGGACATGCTGCCGAAGCTCGCCGAGGTGGCCGCGGAACTCGGACTGCCGTTCGAGTCGGTGACCCAGGACGAGCTTGCGGAGCGCGCCGACGTGATCATCAGCATCACGTCGGCGCACGAGCCCCTGCTGATGGCGGACCGGGTCCGACCCGGCACGCACATCGCGTGCATGGGCACCGACACGGTCGGCAAGCAGGAGATCGACCCCGCCCTCTTCGCGCGCGCTACCGTGTTCACCGACGAGGTGGCCCAGTCGGTCACGCTCGGCGAGGCGCAGCACGCGGTGCAGGCGGGGCTGTTGCAGGAGTCCGACATCACCCCGATCGGCGCGGTGATCAACGGCACGCACCCGGGACGCACGTCGAACGAGGAGATCACGATCTTCGACGGCACCGGCGTCGGACTGCAGGATCTTGCCGTGGCGGACGTGGCCGCACGGCTGGCGCGCGAGGCGGGCGCACCGATCGTCTCGCTCTAGGCGAGGCCCGCCCCCGTGTTCGATTTCTACTCCGACACGCAGACGCGCCCGACGCGGGCCATGCGCGAGGCGGCGCTCGATGCCGAGGTCGGCGACGAGCGCCACGACGCCTGCCCGACCACGACGGCCCTGAACCGGCGCGTCGCGGCGATGTTCGGCATGGAGGCCGCGGTGTTCCTGCCTTCGGGAACGATGTGCAACGAGATCGCGATCGCCGTGCACTGCCGTCCCGGCGACGAGCTGATCTGCGAGCGCGAGGCCCACGTCGTGTTCGCCGAGAGCGGCGGACCGGCGGCGCTTTCCGGCGTCATGATCAATGCCCTGGAGGGGACGCACGGGCAACTGTCGACCGAGCAGGTGCTGGAGGCGGTGCGCCCGCGTTCGAGCTTCGCCCCGCGCAGCCGCCTGCTCGTGACCGAGCAGACGGGCAACCTCGCCGGCGGCACGGTCTGGCCCCTGCACGCGCTCAACGAGACGGCGCGGGCGGCGCAGGAGGCCGGGCTCGCCGTGCACCTGGACGGCGCCCGGGCGTTGAACGCCGAGGTCGCCACCGGCACGCCCGTGCGCGACTACGCCCGGCACCACGACAGCGCCTGGCTCGGGTTCACCAAGGGGCTCGGCTGTCCGCTCGGGGCGGTGCTGGCCGGCAGCAGTGAATTCATCGAGCGGGCGTGGCTGTTCAAGCGTCGCTGGGGCGGCGCGATGCGCCAGACCGGCGTGATCACGGCGATGTGCCTGTACGCGCTGGACCACCACGTGGACAGGCTCGCGGACGATCACGCGCTCGCGCGGCGAATCGCCGATGCGTTGGCCGCCCTGCCCGGCCTCGGCCGCGTCTCCACGCCGGAGACGAACATCGTCATGGTACGGCTCGATCCTGCGATGCCCCGGGCTCGGGAGTTCGCCGCGGCGCTTCGCGCGCGGGGCGTGGCGGTGACGCCCGTGGGGCGCGACCGGATCCGCGTGGTGACGCACATGGACGTCGACGAGGCCGCGGCGGATGCGCTCGTCGATGCCGTGGCGTCGCAGGTCGTCTAGGCCGCCGGACGGATTCCGGACGGCGCGAGCGATTGTGCAACCGGTCCGCCGGATCGCTCCTGTCCGAGCAGCGGTGCGGCACGCTGGTCGCGACCGCGCCGAACTCGCCCGGCGCATCGAACCCACACGGAGATCACCCGCATGCTCTGGACCATCATCGCAGCCCTCGTCATCCTCTGGCTCGTCGCCACGGTCCTGAAGTTCACGGTGGGCGGACTGATCCACATCCTGCTGGTCGTGGCCATCGGCCTGCTGATCTGGAACTTCGTGAAGAAGAAGGTCGCCTGACGGGTCATTCGACGTCGGGTGCGAACCGTACCGAGGCGGTGAACCGAGTCGGCGAGCTCGCGGCATCGAAGTCCCATCCGAGACGCTCGCAGGTGCGCCCGCAGACGACGAGTCCGTGGCCGTGTCCGCGTGGCGGCGGTTGGCGCTGCACCGCCGCCGCTGCGAACGTCCGGTTCCGCCGAGGCCGACGTGGTCGCGTCCGATGCCGCTGCCCATGCCGACGCCGTCCTGCATCCACACGGATGGGGGCGTTTTTCGGCTTGTCGGACCGGGTCACCGGCTTTTCGCGATGACCCGGTCCGACCCCGCGGACCCGGTCACCGCCGGTTTCAGGTGACCGGGTCCGACAGCCGAAGAGACCGCCCCCTTGAGGGCGCGCGGGTTCGGTGCGGACCTCGCGTTCGCCTCACGCCGCCAACCGCGACGGCTCGCGAAGGCGCAACAGCAGGTCTGGCAGCGTGGGTCGGTGGGCGACGATCGGAGGCCGACCGCGAAGGTGGCGAGCAGCAGCAGCGAGTCGAGTGCGACGACCGATGCGTTCGACACGACGTGGTAGCGATTCTCCCGGTGCTGCGTGTCGATCGTCTCCTCTACCGCGCCGCGCCGACCACGGCGAGGTCGATACGCGATACATAATCTCGGGCACCCGTCCCTTCGAGCCCGCATGACGCCGCCCTTCATCACCCCAGCTCTCGTCGACGCGTTCCGCCGCGACGGCGCCGTCGTGATTCGTGGTCTGCTCGCCGACCACGTCGACGACATTCGCGCCGGCATCGAGAGAAACCTTCGAGCGCCCGGTCCGCATGCCGGCGAGAACCTGCGTCCCGGCGACGCGGGGCGCTTCTTCGAGGACTACTGCAACTGGTCCGTCATCCCCGAGTTCGAGCGTGCGGCGCGCGACTCGTGCGCCGCCGCCGTCGCGGCCGCGCTCACGGGATCGACGCGAGTGCAGCTCTTCCACGAGCACGTGCTCGTCAAGGAACCCGGCACGTCCAAGCCCACCCCGTGGCACCAGGACGCGCCGTACTACTTCGTCGACGGCGTGCGGCACGTGTCGTTCTGGGCGCCGATGGATCCCGTGACGGACGCCACGCTACGCTGCGTGGCGGGCTCCCATCGTTGGGAGAAGCCGGTGTTGCCGACGCGCTGGCTGGCCGAGGACGACTTCTATCCGGCCGTCGGGGACTATCTGCCCGTGCCGGACCCCGACGCCGAGGGCATGCGCGTGCTCGAGTGGGACATGGATCCCGGCGATGCGGTCGCCTTCGACTTCCGCACGCTCCACGGTGCGCGCGGGAACCATGGCGGCGCGCGTCGGCGCGCCTTTTCACTGCGCTTCGTGGGCGACGACGCGCGCTACGTCGCGCGCCCCGGCCCGACCTCGCCGCCCTTCCCCGGTCACGGGATGCAGCCCGGACGGGCGCTGCGCGAGGACTGGTTCCCGACCTTGTACCGTGCGCCCGATCTCCCGGAGGAGCCCGGATCTCCCGTGCCATGACGCTCCCCGATCCCGCCCGCCGTACGGACCACGCATGGCGGCGAGATCAGGTGACCCGCCGCAGAAACTCCCTGGTGCGTGGATCCCGGGGCTCGTCGAAGATCTGCTCCGGCGTGCCGCGCTCCACGATGCGCCCGCCGTCCATGAACAGCACGCGGTCCGCGATCTCGCGCGCGAACTGCATCTCGTGCGTCACGATGAGCATGGTCTGCCGACGTTCGGCCACGCGTCGCATGAGATCCAGCACCTCCCCCACCCACTCGGGGTCCAGCGCGGAGGTGGGCTCGTCGAACAGCATGAGCTGCGCATCGAGCGCCATGGCGCGCCCGATGCCCACGCGTTGCTGCTGCCCGCCCGAGAGCGCGGCCGGATACGCATCCGCTTTGTCGGAGAGTCCCGTGTCGCGCAGGATCTCGTCGGCACGCGCTTCGGCGTCGCTGCGCGATCGCTTCTGCACCACGGTGAGCGCTTCGGTGATGTTCTGCCGCGCGGTGCGGTTCGCGAACAGCGCGTAGTTCTGGAACACGAACGCGGTGCGCCGGCGCAGGGCGAGGATGTCTGCCTTGCCGGCCTTCGCCGCGTCGAGCTCCAGGTTCCCGATGCGGATGCGTCCCGCCTCGGGCCGATCCAGGAAGTTCAGGCAGCGCAGCAGCGTCGACTTGCCCGTGCCCGACGGGCCGATGACCACGATGCGCTCGCCATCGGCGATCTCCAGATCGATGCCGTCGAGCACCGTGGTGTCGCCGAAGCGCTTGACCAGTCCTTCGACGACGATCATCGCGCGAACGCCCGGCCGAGCCTGCGCTCCAGCACCTTCTGCACCTGCGACAGTGCCTCCACGATGATCCAGTAGAGGACGGCGACGACCAGGAAGGCCTCGAAGTACAGGAAGCTGCCGGCGGCCTCCTTCTGCGTGGCGCCCATCATCTCCGTCACGCCCAGGGTGAACGCCAGGGAGGTGCTCTTGATCATGTCGATGAAGTAGTTCACCAGCGTCGGCGCGGCCACCCGAGCGGCCTGCGGCAGGATGATCCGGCGCATCATCTGACCTTGCGTCATGCCGATCGACTGCGAGGCCTCCCACTGGCTGCGGTCCACGCCGATGATCGCGGCGCGGATGCTCTCGGCCATGTAGGCGGAGAAGTGCAGGGTGAGCCCCATGACGGCGGCTGTCACGCCGTTGATCTGCGTGAGGAACGCGAACACCTGCGGCAGGCCGTAGTAGAAGAGAAACAACTGCACCAGCAGCGGCGTGCCGCGGAAGAAGCTGATGAAGAGCACGACCAGCGGGTCGAGCACCGGCACGCGCACCACGCGTTCGACCGCCAGCAGGGATCCGAGGATCAGCGCCAGCAGCATGGCGGCCACCGCCATGCCGAGCGTCAGGGGCACGTAGCCGAGCAGTACCGGCACGAGGCCGACCATGTACTCGATGTCTAGGCCCCGCACGGCCGGCTGCTCCGGGGAACTCCGGCTACTCGGGGACCGTGATGTCGCTGTCGAACCACTTCCGCGAGATCTCGGCGAGCGTGCCGTCCTCCCGCAACTCGCTCAGGGCGGCATCGACCCGGTCGCGCAGCGCGCGGCCTTCGTCGTCGTCGCGGAACGGCAGGGCGTTGCGGATCCGGTCGAAGGACTTGCCGGCGAGGGCGAGCGGCAGCGGGCTCTTGTCTATCAACTGCGCCGAGGAGACGCGGTCCATCACGAAGGCGTCGACCCGGCCGAGCGCCACGTCCTGCTCGATGTTGCTCTCGTAGGTCTTGATGTCGATCTCGTCCGCGTACGGCAGCGCTTCGAGCAACTGCTCGAAGTTCGAGCCGAGGTTGACCGCGACGGTGCGGCCCTTCAGATCCTCCGGACCCTCGATCCCGGACTCGTTGCCGGCCTTCACCACCACCTGCGCGCCGTCGTGGACGTAGGGCTGCGTGAAGGTGAACTTCGCCTCGCGCTCGGGCGTGATGGTGATCTGGTTGGCGATGGTGTCGATGCGCCCGGCGTCGAGCGCGCCGATGAGGCCGGAGAAGGACATCGTCTCGAACGCGATGTCGAGATCCGCACGCTCGCCGACGGCGTTCATCACGTCGACCTCGAAGCCCTGCAGCTCGTTCCGCGAGACGAAGGTGAACGGGAAGTAGCTGCCGGACATGCCTACGCGTAGCTCCTGGGCGGCCTGGGCGGTGGTCTGGGCGACGGCATTGGCCGAGAGGGTGGCCGCGAGCGCGGCGGCGAGGACGACGAACCTGGACATCGAAGGGCTCCTGCGAAGCTGACGGTGGCCCGCGGCGCATCCGCGGCGCAAGCACGTGAGGGGGCGCATATTGCGCTCGATTTGCCGGTACCCGGCAGTGCCGGGAACGAGGTACACGACGGCCGACGTGCCGGACGAGCCGTACCTCGCTCCGGCCGATCGTGCCGCGTTGCACCCTCAACCTGCCGCGCCGTACCTTCGCCATCGACACCACCACCGAAGCCGAGTGCGTCCGCACACCCGCCGCGGAGGGCTCGCGCCGCAACCCTCACCGCTCGGCGGCGTTGACGTCCGCGCACGGCAGGCTCATCGTGGCTCGCGTCCCCGTCCCGGCGTCGCCGACCAGCGACAGCGAGCCGTTCGAGCGTTCGACGATCCGCGCGCAGAGTGCGAGCCCCAGCCCCATGCCGTCGGCCTTGTCCGTCGCGAACGGCTCGAACAGCCGGTCTCGCATCGCGGCGGATACGCCCGCTCCGTCGTCGTGCACTTCCACGGTGACGCGCCCGCCCGAGCGGGCGCTCGAGATCCGGATCGCCCCTGCACGCTCGGCGTGCCCGGCGACGGAGTCGAGCCCGCCCGGGTTCGTCCGCGGCACGGCGCTCGTCCCGGGATGTCGCTGCAGCGAATCGAGCGAGTTGCGCACCAGGTTGAAGATGACCTGCTCCATCTCGACCGCATCGGCCGCGATCACGGGATCGGACGGATCGGTACGCAGCACCAGATCCACGCGAAGTCGTTTCGCCTCGGGCGCCACCAGGGCGAAGACGTTGCGCATGCATTCGTTCACCGACACTTCCGTCGCGGGTCGCCGCGCGCGACTCGACCACTCGCGCAGGCGCGACAGGATCGTCGAGGCGCGCCGGGCCTGCGCCACGTTCGCCTCCAGGACCTCGCCGACGCGTGCCGCATCCGTGTCGGGACGCCGCAGCAGTCTCAGACCCGCCTGGCTCTGCGCGAGGATCGCCGTCAGCGGCTGGTTCAGCTCGTGCGCCATGCCGGAGGCCATCTCACCGAGCGAGTTCACGCGCGAGGCGTGCGAGAGCCTGGCCTCGAAGGCGCCGAGACGCGCGTCGATCTCCGCCCGTCTCACCCTCGCGATCAGGTGTGCCAGCAGTGCTCCGAGCACGAGCAGCACGGCGAGCGCGAACGGCCCGCCGATCGCCCATCGCCAGGGCAGCAGGTCGTCGCGCCGCAGCCGGTAGTGCGTCGTCACGAGCAACGGCTGCGTATCGCTGCCGAGCGTCGCGCTCACGACGAGTTCGTCGCCCTGCCCGGCCGGCAGGGACGACACGTCCGGCTCGTTCGGCGCGGGCGTGCCGACGAGGCCTTCCACGAGCGACGTTCCGTCGGGCAGCGCGATCGACAGCGCCGTGTTCGGCCGATCCCAGTAGGAGGATCGATCCGAGGACAGCGCCCGGACGTCCACTTCGAGCGCGAGACCGTGTCGCACCCGATCGCTGTTGGGGCTTCGCTTGACGAGCAGATAGCACGCACCGCATGCCGGTGACGGCAACAGCACGAGCTCGCCGACCGAACGCCTCGCGGCGTCGCGCACCTCGCGCTCGATCCGCGCCGCGAAGGGCGAGTCCCGCCGGGTCCCCATGCCCGGTTCCATGGCGTCGAGCGCGACGAGATCGACCGCCATCACGCTCGGGTAGAAGCGCATGATCGAGCGGGAGAGCTCGAGGAGCAACGCGCGATCCGCCGCGTCGCCCGCCTGCGCGAGCGCAGACAGGCTCGTCAGGTGGGCCGCGTTCTGATCGGCCCGCTGCGCGAGCAGGGCGTGCAGCGACTCGCTCTCGCGCACGAGCTCGGCGGCGACGGTGCCGCGGCGCCAGGTCGCGAGCGCGACCTCGTAGCCAGCCACGAGCACCAGCCACAGCGCGAGCGCCGCGACGATCGTGCGACCGGTCGGGAGCGTGCGGGCGAGTGTCAGTCCGATCGCTCCAGCAGGTTCGCCATCTCCTCGAACCCGCGCTCGCGCGCGTGCTCGAGCGGCGTGACGCCCTGCCGGTCGGGAACGCTCCGGTCGGCACCGGCCTCGACCAGGGCGGCGACGGTCGCGACGTGATCCGCCCCGCCGTCCCCGAGCACGACCGCCTCGATCAGCGCCGTCCAGCCGAGGTTGTTGACGTGGTCGAGTGGCGCGCCGGCCTCGATCAACCGCCGCACGACATCGGCGTGCCCGAGATGCGCGGCGGCGATCAGCGCGGTACCGTCGTACGGGCTGGTGACGTTCGCGGCGCTCCCGCCGTTGTCGAGCGCGACGTCGAGCAACTCGACGTCGTTCGCCACCGCGGCGATGGTCACGACGTCGTAGGCCCGATCCTCCAGTGCGTCGAGGTCGGCGCCCGCCGCCGCCAAGCGTCGCAGGACGTCGTCGTGGGAGGCGAAGGCCGCGACGTGCGCCGCCGTTCGGCCGGATGGATCCCGCGCTTCGAGATCGGCATCGGTCGACAGCAGACGCTCGATCTGTTGCATGTCCGCCTCGTGCGCCGCGAGGTGCAGGCCTTCGTAGCCGGCGACCTCGCGCGCAGACGGCGCCGTCTGCGCCGTCGCCGCGAAGGACGTCGGCAGCAGGACGAGCGGCAGCACCGCTGCCGCCGTGCGCAGACGATGCACCGTCACTCGCCGCCGATCGCCTCGACGCCGGCCAGTGCGCAGGCCTCGTCGATGTCGCCGCTCGGGGCGCCGCCGACGCCGATGCCGCCCACCAGCGTACCGTCGATGCGGATCGGCAACCCGCCGGCGAGGATGACCATGCGCGGGTCCATGGAACGCAGGCCTTCGAGCTCGCCGTTGTCCTTCATGAAGTTCGACAGCCCTTTCGTGTCGCGCCCCATGCTGGCGGACGTGAACGCCTTGCCGGTGCTGCTGCCGACGGTGTGCGGACCGGCCCCGTCGGCCATCATCACGAGCTTGGTCGAGCCGCCGCGATCGACGATCGCGACGCTGACGCGCTGGCCGTCGGCGGCGCATTCGGCCAGCGCCGCCTCGGCGGCCTGCGTCGCCATCTCGAGAGGCAGGTAGGGGGCGGTGGGGAGGTCCGCGGCGGTGCTAGCCACGGGCATGAGGGTACACGCCGACAGGGTCGAGGCGAACAGGCAAACTAGGGTTCGAGCGGTCATGGTGCGTTCTTCCGGTGGTGGAGAGCGCAGTATCGGAAGGTCGTGCCGCGCGCGGTATCCGCACCGGCTCGCGCCGTCTCGGTAGATCTACGCAGACAGCGGGACGGTGGCCAGCAGGCGCGTGATCTCGGCCACGGACGTGGTGCCGAGCTTCGTCCCCGCCGCCGCCCGGTGGGTCTCCACGGTGCGCGGCGAGAGGTTCAGGGCGTCGCCGATCTCCCGGGAGGTCAGCCCGCGCGTCACGAGCTCGACGACCTGCCGCTCGCGCGAGGTCAGGCGGGCGAGCAGGGCCTGCGTCTCGGCGATCTCGGCCTCCTGCGCGGTCGCCGCGACGAGCAGGGCCTCGCCCTTCTGCACCGCGTCGATCAGATCCTGGTCGTCGACCGGCTTGGACAGGAAATCGACGGCCCCCTGCCGGAACGCGCGTCGGCAGGCCTCGATGTCACCGTGCCCGCTGATCACCACCACCGGCCAGCGGCACCCGACTTCCTCGAGCCGCTCCTGCAGGCGCAGCCCGGACACTCCCGGCATGCGGATGTCGACGACGAGCGTGCCCGGCTCGAGCGCGTCGAGCTGGCTCAGGAAGTCTCGCGGATCCGCGAACGCGGTGACATCGAGCCCGACCGTGTCCAGCAGCAGCGTCAGTGCGCTCCGGACGGCATCGTCGTCGTCGACGAGATAGACGGGATGTACCGGCGCGACACCGTCACGCTCCTGCGCTCGAGTCACGTCGGAATGACCCCGCGAGCGGGGTCTGTCGGATCCACGGCTCAGGGGCATCGCGCGGGCAGTTTCGCTGCGAGGAAGTCGACGAAGGTACGCACACCGCTCGCAAGATGCCGGCTGTGCGGATAGACCGCATGAATGCCGACGCCCGGCGTCTGGAAATCGGACAGCAACGCGATCAGACGCCCGTCACGCACATCGCCCGACACCAGGAACGACGGACACAGGCCGATGCCCTGCCCGGCCAACAGCAGGGCCCGGACGATGGAGGCGCTGTTGACCCGGATCGAACCCGCGACGGGGATCATCCGGATGCGCCCGTCGATGCTGAAGGGCCAGTGGTCCCGACTGCGAAGGTTGTCGTCGAGCACGCAGCGATGGGCGGCGATGTCGGTCGGGTGTGTCGGGGCCTCGTGCTCGGCGAGATAGCCGGGAGCGGCACACAGCGTGAGCGTCGAGCTCGCCAGGCGACGGGCGACCAGGCTCGACTCCGCAAGCTCGCCGATCCGGATCGCGGCATCGAAGCCCTCGCCGACCAGATCCACGTGCCGATCCGACAGCGACAACGTGACGTGCAGCTTCGGATAGGTCGTGGTGAACTCCGCCAGCACCGACGGCAGGAAGAGCTCGGCGAAGGTGACCGGCGTCGCCACGCGCAGGTGACCCCGCGGCTCCGCACGCCGGTCACGCACCGCCGCTTCCAGGTCATCGAGATCCTCCAGCAGACGCAGGGCCCGATCCAGGTACGCCCGCCCCGCCGACGTCATCTCGACGCTGCGCGTGGTGCGGTTGAGCAGCCGCACGCCCAACCGCTCCTCCAGTTGGGCGACGTACTTGCTCGTCAGTGCGCGGGACAGGCCGAGCTCATCGGCGGCGACGGTGAAGGAGGCGGTGCGCGCCACCGCTGCATAGACTCGCATGCCCTCGATCGTGTCCATGCATTGTCAACGTCACGTGTCCAGTGTCGCAACGATAGCAAGGTTTATCAACGATCCCGCGGCGCGTACCTTGGCCGGCATCGAAGACCTCTTCGCACGTCGAACCGGGAGTACCGCGCAATGACATCCACTCCGAATACCGACCCGACCGTCGAGCGTCCCGTGGGCGAGCGGGACATCGTTCGGCGGTCGTCCGTGACGCCGGGGTCGTCGTCGGCCGATACGGCTTCTCCGAGCGACACCATCGATCCGCGGGTCCGCATCGGCCACGCCCACCTGAAGGTGTCCGATCTGGAACGATCGCTCGACTTCTACTGCGGCGTGCTCGGTTTCGAGTTGATGGTGCGCTACGGCCGAGAGGCGGCGTTCGTGTCCGCGGGCGGCTATCACCATCACCTCGGACTGAACACCTGGCAGAGCAAGGGCGGCCGACCGCCGGCGCCCGGTACCACCGGGCTCTTCCACGTCGCGCTGCTCTACCCCGATCGAGCGGCGCTGGCGGACGCGCTGCACCGATTGCGCAACGCCGGCATCGCGCTCGACGGCGCCAGCGATCACGGCGTCAGCGAAGCGCTCTATCTGCACGACCCGGACGGGAACGGGCTCGAGCTCTACCGGGACAGGCCGGAGGACCAATGGCCTCGGTCCGCAGACGGCCAACTGCGGATGTACACGCGCCCGCTCGATGTCGAGGGGTTGCTTCGCGAACGCTGATCCGCACGTCCGCCGAACGGTGGACGTCTGCCGCGGTCCCCGTCGGATGGACGCGACGACCGTATTGCCGCTCGCTCTCGCGGCGCTCGTCTACGCGGAGCTCGCGAGCCGTGTGTCACGCACCTGCAGAAGCGCACCAAGGCGCATGCGGAACCCCGCCGATCGCGAGGCGGCAAGGTCGTCGGCGTCCCGGTACCGCTCACGACACGGCGGTGCCGGGACCGGAGGTGGATCGAGCGTCGAAGGGTGCTCGCCACGGCGGCCGCTTACACTACCGACTCCGCGCGACGAGCGTTCGTCGCGCCGCCGATGGTTCGTGCCTTCCACCCCCATGCCCAGACGCACGGCCGATGCCCGCCTCGGCTATCGACGCGACCGACCGAACCGGTCGCCGGGCGTACGTCGGGCGGCACGCCGGACCGGGCGCCGTCGCTCGATGGACGCGTCGCGCGAGGACAACGT
The DNA here is from genome assembly GCA_963833195.1 of uncultured Gammaproteobacteria bacterium. Classification (GTDB taxonomy): domain Bacteria; phylum Pseudomonadota; class Gammaproteobacteria; order Granulosicoccales; family Granulosicoccaceae; genus Granulosicoccus. Next base: position 1,538,514 of record CAWHXF010000027.1, read on the forward strand.
CGAGCGGAGCGAGCTCCGGCAGCTCGATCGTCCGTGCTCCGCTCCCTGATCGGCGGGCCGTCGACCTCCGCGCATGCGCATCGGCTTGTCTTTCGCTCTCGCCGCATCGCTTGGCGCGCACGCCCTCGCTTTCCTGTGGTGGTCGCAGCGGCCGGACGAAACGCCGCTCGTGCCGCCCGGCTCGGGGTCGATCACGCTGCGCCTGAGCGATCCGATCGCCGGAGCGGACGGTACGGGCGGAGACGTGCCGGCACCACCGGAGCCCCCGACCGACACGGAGAATACGCAAGCCCGACCCCAGGAACCCGAGCCGGAACCCGAGCCGGAACCCGAGCCGGAACCCGAGCCGGAACCCGAGCCGGAACCCGAGCCGGAACCCGAGCCGGAACCCGAGCCGGAACCCGAGCCGGAACCCGAGCCGGAATCCGAGCGGGAACCGGGCGACGGTGTCGCCCCCGGAGCGGCGGCGTCCGCGACCGTCGCGACGAACCGGACGGGCGCAGGTGATCCGGAGGCGGTACAGAGCTATCGGCAGGAGCTCGCCGCGTGGCTGCAGCGCTACAAGACCTACCCTCGACGCTTGCGACGCCGGCGAGTGGAGGGTGAGGTCGTCGTCGCGTTCAGCCTCGATCGACAGGGCGCGTTGCTCGACGCGCGCGTCGTCGAGAGCAGCGGAGAGGCCGCGCTCGACGAGGCGGCCCTGGAGCTGTTGTCCGCCGCCGCGCCTTTCCCGCCCCTGCCGGACGGGTTCGGCACGGATCGCTACGCCGTCGAGCTGCCCGTCGTGTATGCGCTGCGCTGATGGCGCAGTCGAGAAAGTACCGACTGCCGAGCAGCGTCCGCCACGGTGATAGTGTGGCGAGCCCCCGGACTCCAGCCGATCCTTCATGAGCGCCGTCAAAGAACGTCCGATCACGACCGACGACGATGCCACCGAGCCCGATGATGCACTCGACGCGGCGGGAGCCGCCGCGCTCGTCGCGGAGTTGCGCACCACTCACGCCACCGGACTGACCCGCCCGCTCGCGTTCCGCAAGGAACAGCTCCGGCGCATGGTGCGGATGTTCGAGGAATGCGAGCCGGCCTTCGCCGCGGCGCTGCGCACGGACCTCGGCAAGCCGGACATCGAGACCTACGCGAGCGAGATCGCGCTGAGCGTGACCGAGCTGAAGCTCATGCTCGACAAGCTCGATCGTTGGGCGGCACCCGAATCGGTGAGCGTGCCGATGACGGCTCGCCCGGGCAAGGCCTGGGTACAGCGCGAGCCCAAGGGTGTAGTGCTGGTCATCGCGCCGTGGAACTACCCGCTGCAACTGAGTCTGCTGCCGTTGGCGACGGCCATCGCCGCGGGCAATTCGGTGGTATTGAAGCCGAGCGAGCTCGCACCGGCGACGGCGCGGGCGATGGCGGAGATCGTGCCCCGCTACCTCGACGAGCGCGTCGTTCGCATCGTCGAGGGCGCCGTTCCCGAAACCACGGCGCTGCTCGAGCAGCGCTGGGACCACATCTTCTATACCGGCAACGCCACGGTCGGACGCATCGTCATGCGGGCCGCCGCCGAGCACCTCACGCCGGTCACGCTGGAGCTCGGCGGCAAGAGCCCGGCCATCGTCGCGTGCGACGCCCGGCTGAAGGTGGCCGCGCGGCGCATCGTCTGGGGCAAGTTCTTCAACGCCGGTCAGACCTGCGTCGCGCCCGATCACGTGCTCGTGCACCGCGACGCGCACGCCGAGCTCGTCGCACACATGGTCGACGCCGTGGTCGAGTTCTACGGCGAAGACCCCGAGCGCTCGCCGGATCTCGCGCGCATCGTCAACGAGCGGCATTTCCGGCGTCTCTCGGCGCTGATCGATGCCGGCGGCTTCGCGCGCATCGCCGTCGGCGGACATCGTGACCCGACCACGCGGTACATCGCGCCGACCATCCTGGACGACGTCTCGCTCGATGCCGAGCTCATGCGCGAAGAGATCTTCGGCCCCCTCCTCCCGGTCGTCGTGGTGGACGACCTGGACGCCGCTCTGGACGTGGTGAACGGCGGCGAGAAACCGCTGGCGCTCTACCTGTTCACCGAGAGCGACGACACGGCCGAGCGCGTCGTGCGCGACACCTCGGCCGGCGGCATGTGCATCAACCACACGATCCTGCACCTCGGCGTTCCGGACCTGCCCTTCGGCGGCATCGGCGAATCCGGCATGGGCAGCTACCACGGCCAGTGGGGCTTCGACGAGCTCAGCCACCGGAAGTCCGTCCTGAAGCGACCGACGAGCTTCGATCCGCCCGTCGCCTATCCGCCCTTCGGCAAGTGGAAGACGAAGCTCGTGCGGAAGTTTCTGTAGGGGTTCCGGTAGCGCGACCTGGAGGGTCACCGCATTCCGCATCGTGCGGTCATGCCGATTCCAGCCACGATTGTTCATTCATGAATGATCATGCGGGGACGTATGACCTTCGCTCACGGAGAGCGATCTGGCGAGCGTCCGTATCGCCGCTCCTGCACGCCTTGGAGGACGCGCTCGCGGGCGGGACCTGGAGCCACCGGATCCGAGCGGTTCAGACGTCGACCGTTCGGTAGTGCGCATCGATCGCGCTCGCGGTCGTCTTCCAGACGAGCGCGTCGCTGCGCTCGATCACGTGCCGCAGCGCCCGCTCCAGATGCACGAGCCGGTGCGGGTAGCCCATGAGGTAGGGGTGGATCGCCACGCCCATCACGAGGGGCCGACGCGCGCACTCCGCGTGCATGAAATCGAACGTGTCGCTCACCATGGTCGCGAACGCGGGCGCCTCGAGCTTCCGGTTGACGATCTGCGGCACGTCGTTGAGCTCCTGTGGGTACGGCACGGCGAGCAGCCGTCCCGCACGAGTCTCGAGCCAGGTCGGCTGGTCGTCGTGGCACCAGTCGAGCGTGTAGCGATAGCCGGCCTCCACGAGCAGCTCCGGCGTGTCCGGACGTTCCGCGATCCACGGGCCGAGCCAGCCGCGCGGGTGCACCCCCTCGTGTTCGGTGAACGTCCGGGTCGTCTCGGCGATGAGCGCCCGCTCGGTGGCCTCGTCCATCTCGTCCTGGCGCTCGGCGTTGGTGCGGGCGTGCGCGACGATATCGTCGCCGCGCGCACGGAAGGCCTCGATGAGACCCGGCGCCTCCTCGTAGAGCAGGGAGTTGGCGAGCACCGTGCACGGCAGCTCCAGACGCTCCAGCATCTCGAGCAGCCGCCACGCGCCCACGCGGTTGCCGTGCTCGCGCCAGCCATGGTTCAGGATGTCCGGATCGCCGCCGCCGCCGAGCTGCGCCCCGTGTCCGTGGCCGAAGCCGAAGGTCTCGAGGTTCAGAGCGACGTAGAACGCCAGCCGCTCTCCGCCCGGCCAGTCCCACACGGGACGGTCCGCGATGGCCGAATACTCGAAACGGCCGTGACGCGCGGGTCGCAGGAGGCCGGGGCGACGGGAGGACGTCTCGCTGGAGGGGTCGGACATGGCTTTTCCGGCTTCGTGGGAGGATACGTTCGGCGACATCGAGGAGCGCGTCCCGGTGTCGACGGGGTCGGCCACGGTACCGAGCGCCGCCGCGCGCGGACCGAGCGCGATCCGGACAGGGTACTTTCTGCCAGTCCCGTGCGGAGCGGATCCGCTACGCCGTCGGGTCGTCCGCGACCGGTACCGACTCGGCGCGCCTCCTTGCCCCGACATTGGCCGCCGTCGCACCGGGTTGACGCTGCGCCGGACACTCGATAGATTCGGCGCGCACTGCCCGCGGCGATGGCGTCGCCGCGAACCGGGGCAGTACGGCATCGGCCCGCTCCGCGAGCGCTACCTGCCGACGCACCTCCCGTCCGGCACGCCAGGATGTCGATCCACCGATCGTCGTCCGGCGATCCGTACGAGGACACCTCCATGAACCGACCCGTCACCGTCGACTGGTCCGGCAACGGCGTCAAGGCGAAGGGCACCTTCTCCGACGCCGAGTACGACCGCCGGCACACCCGGCTGCGCGATGCCATGGCGTCGCTCGACATCGATGCCGCGCTCTTCTCGTCGTACCAGAACATCGACTACTACTCGGACTTCCTGTACTGCCGTTTCGGCCGCCGCTACGGGCTCGTCGTGGACGGAACGTCCGTCACCAGCGTCGCCGCGGGCATCGACGGCGGCCAGCCGTGGCGCCGCACGCGCGGAAGCAATGTCACCTACACCGACTGGAACCGGGACAACTACTTCGAGGCCCTGACACCGCTGCTGAAGGGCGCGAAGCGGGTGGGCATCGAGTTCGACGAGGTCGATCTCGACTTCCACGCGCTGCTGCGGAAGCACTTTCCGGCCGTCGAGTTCGTCGACGTGGCGCCCGCCACCATGCGCCTGCGCATGATCAAGTCGGGCGAGGAGATCGAGCACATCGCGTCGATGACGCGCATCGCGGACCTCGGCGGCGCCGCGGTCGTGGAGGCCATCGGCATCGGCGTGCCCGAGCACGAGGTGGCGCTCGCCGGCACCGCGGCCATGGTGCACGAGATCGCGCGCACGTGGCCGCAGGCCGAGCTGCTGGACACCTGGACCTGGTTCCAGTCGGGCATCAACACCGACGGCGCGCACAACCCCGTCACGTCGAGGAGGATCGAGCGCGGCGACATCCTGAGCCTGAACTGCTTCCCGATGGTCGCGGGCTACTACGTCGCGCTCGAGCGCACGCTGTTCGCAGGCGATGTGGACGACGCGAGCCGGCGGCTGTGGGAGATCAACTGCGCCGTGCACGATCGCGGCAAGGCAGCTGCTGGTTCCCGGACGGACGTGCAGCGACATCGCGAAGGAGCTCAACGAGCTGTACGCCGCGCACGATCTGCTGCAGCACCGCTCGTTCGGCTACGGCCACTCGTTCGGCGTGCTGTGCCACTACTACGGGCGCGAGGCGGGGCTCGAGCTGCGCGAGGACTGCGACACGGTGCTCGAGCCCGGCATGGTCGTGTCCATGGAACCGATGATCACGATCCCCGACGGCGCGCCAGGTGCCGGCGGCTACCGCGAGCACGACATCCTCGTCATCGAGGAGGCGGGGAACCGGAACCTCACCGGTTTCGCGTACGGGCCCGACCACCTCGTCGTCGGCGGCTGATCCGTCCGGGCCGATGGCTCCGTTCGACCGGCGCTCGCGGCCTTGTCGGTGCAGTACGTGGCGGACGGCGCGCCGGCGCCGGCCGGCGCGTCCTGAACCCTCCGCGCACGCGAGCGACTCGGCCTTCGGCGAACTACCGATCCACCGCCGCGAGACCCATGTGCCGATTCACGTCCTTGTAGAGCAGGTACCTGAACCGCCCGGGCCCACCCGCGTAGCATGCCTGCGGGCAGAACGCGCGCAGCCACAGGTAGTCCCCGGCCTCGACCTCCACCCAGTCCCGGTTGAGCCGGTACACGGCCTTGCCCTCGAGCATGTAGAGCCCGTGCTCCATGACGTGGGTCTCGGCGAAGGGAATCGAGCCGCCGGGCGCGAAGCTCACGATGTTCACGTGCATGTCGTGAGCGACGTCGTCGGGGTCCACGAAGCGCGTGGTCGTCCACGCCCCGTCGGTGTCCGGCATGGCCACGGCGCGCACGTCGGCCTCGCGCGTCACGAAGGACGCCGGCACGTCGATGCCCTCGACGCGCGCGTAGCGCTTCCTGAGCCAGTGCAGCCGCACCGGCTTGGCCGAGGCGTTGCGCAGCGTCCACGACGCGCCGGGCGCGAGCCACGCGTAGCCGCCAGGCTCCAGCCCATGCTCGGTCCCGTCGAGCCGCAGCACGGCCTCGCCGTCGACGACGAACAGCACGCCTTCGGCGTCCGCGTCGGGCTCCGGCCGGTCGCTGCCGCCGCCGGGATCGAGGTCCATGAGGTAGTGCGAGAACGTCGTCGAGAAGCCGGACATGGGCCGAGCCAGCACCCACACGCGCGTGGCCTCCCAGTGGGGCAGGCGGCTGGTCACGATGTCGGTCAGCACGCCGCGCGGAATGACGGCGTAGCTCTCGGTGGTGACGGCGCGGCCCGTCAGCAGCTCGTGCTGACCGGGCAGGCCGCCGCGGGGCACGTGGTACGGCACGGATTCGCTCACCTCGGGCTCCTGTGTGACGGTTCGTTCGATGGCCTGCGCGTCAGGCGCCGACGAGCGCCTCGAGACGCAGCAGCGCGATGCGGTCGATCTCGGCGAGCGCCGTGGCGAGCTCCTCGTGCGGCGCGTTGCCGAGCCGTTGCTCGAACGCCGCCAGGATCGTCTCGCGGTCGGCCCCGCGCACGGCCATGACGAACGGGAAATCGAAGCGCGCACGGTACGCGGCGTTGGCGGCCCGAAAGCGCTCGAGCTCCTCGGGGCTGCAACGGTCGAGGCCCGCGCTCGACTGCTCGGCGGTGGACTCGTCGGTGAGCGTGCCGGCCAGCGCCGCGGCTCCCACCAGATCGGGGTGCGCGCGCACGAGCGCGAGCTTCTCGGCCTCGTCCGCGGCCGCCAGCGTCTCGGCGAAGGCCGCGCCGAGCGCGTGCGCCTCGTCCACGGTGCGCAGCTCTCCCGCCCGACCCCTGCCGGGCCGCGACAGGAAGCCCGGCAACGCGCCGCGCTCGAGCGTGCGCCGCGCGACCCACGGCGAGTGCTCGTACACCCCGCCGTAGCGCTTCAGGTAGGCGTCCGGATCCAGCGCTGAGCCGTGCATGGGACATCCTCGCGGAGTATCGTCGGGCGGCGAGTATTGCCGCCCCGTCGACAATGTGCAACACTGATTGTCGACAATTTCTGTCGACCAACTGCCCGCCATGACTTCCGACTACCCGCGCGATCTCGTCGGCTACGGCCGCACCCCGCCCGACCCGCGCTGGCCGGGCAACGCCGCCGTCGCCGTGCAGTTCGTGCTGAACGTGGAGGAAGGCGGCGAGAACAACATCCTGCACGGCGACGCGGCCTCCGAGGCGTTCCTGTCGGAGATCGTCGGCGCCGCGCCCTGGCCCGGGCAGCGCCACATGAACATGGAGTCGATCTACGAGTTCGGCGCCCGCGCCGGCTTCTGGCGCCTGCATCGGCTCTTCACCGAGCGCGGCGTACCCGTCACTGTCTTCGGCGTGGCGACGGCCTTGGCGCGTGTCCCCGAGGCCGTGGCCGCCATGCGCGAGGCGGACTGGGAGATCGCGAGCCACGGCCTGAAATGGATCGACTACCGCGACTTCACGGCCGAAGCCGAAACCGAGCAGCTCGACGCGGCCATCGAGCTGCACGAGCGCGTGACGGGCACGAAGCCCGCCGGGGTCTACATCGGCCGCACCTCCGAGCACACGCAGGACCTGTGCGCCGCGCGGGCGCACTTCGAGTACTCCGCCGACACCTACGCCGACGAGCTGCCTTACTGGCGCGCCTCGCCGTCGGGCCCGCAGCTCATGGTGCCGTACACGCTCGACGCGAACGACATGCGCTTCGCGACGCCGCAGGGCTTCAACTCGGGGGACCAGTTCTTCGCCTACCTGCGGGACTCGTTCGACTGGTTGCACGCGGAAGGGCTGGCGGGCGCCCCGAAGATGATGTCCATCGGTCTGCATTCGCGCCTGGTGGGGCGCCCGGGCCGGGTCGCCGCGCTCGCACGCTTCCTCGACCACGTGGCCGCGCGCGAGCGGGTCTGGGTCACGCGCCGCATCGACATCGCCAGGCACTGGCGCGCCGAGCACCCCCCCGCCGATCAGCCGTCGCGCGCCTGACCCAGGTGCGCGAAGGCCGCATCCAGGTCGCCGCTCGCCTCGCCGCCCTCGGGGTCGAGCGAGGCCTCGAGCGCGTCCAGGTGCGCGCGCATGGCGCGCCGCGCCGCGCGCGCGTCCCCGTCGAGCACGGCGTCCACGAGGATCAGCCGCGAGGTCGCGCCGACGAAATCGTGCGCCGGCCGTTCGAACGCCCCCACCGCGAGCGCGACGCGCACGACGGTACGCTCCAGCGCGACGACGAGCGAGACGTTGCCGCCGAGCCGGGCCAGTCCGAGGTGGAAGTCGCAGGCGAGCCTGAGCGCGGCGCCGCGCCGACCGGCCTTCGCATGGGCGGCTTCCTCGCGCGCCAGGGCGCCGAGGGGACGCATGTCCGGAGCGCCGATCTCGCCCCGCTTCGCGCGCGCCGCCGCACGGGCCGCGGTCTCGCACTCGATCACGCGTCTCGCCTCGAAGAGATCCGCCACCTCGGCGGCGTCCGGCCGATCGATGCGCGCGCCGCGGTTGGCGCGCAGGTCCACCACGCCGTCGTGCGCGAGTCGCTGGAGCACCGCGCGCACCGTCGCCCGACCCACGTCGAAGATGCCCGCCAGGGCCTGTTCCTGCAGGCGCGCGCCCGGGCGCAGCCGCTGCGACAGCACGGCGTCGAGCAACTGCCGGTACACGAACTCAGGAGCACCGAGCTCCGCCGAGCCCGGCAGGGACTCCAGACCGAAGGCGGGCTTGTGGGCGCGGGCGCTCACGGTCTGTGTTCCGGAATCATGCGAGAAGTGTGGCACCCGCGACGCCGAGCGGCAATTCGCGCCGGACCCCATCGTCGCCGACCCTCGCCCTCGCCGGCCCTCGGTTACCATTCTCGCCCGCCACCCGCCCCGATCGGAGCCCCACGCCCCCCATGGCCATCAACCCGCAGATCGACGCCGACGAGCTCGAGACCCGCGAGTGGCTCGACGCCCTCGACGCGGTCATCGAGCACGAGGGCCCGGAGCGCGCCCATTACCTGCTGGAGCGGCTGATCGACGCCGCACGGCGCCACGGAGCCAACCTGCCGTACGACGCGACGACGGCCTACGTCAACACCATCCCGCCGCACCTGGAGGCGAAGAGTCCCGGAGACCACGAGATGGAGCACCGCGTGCGCTCCATGATCCGCTGGAACGCGGCCGTCATGGTGCTGCGCGCGCAGCGCGACGGCTCGGGCGTCGGCGGCCACATCGCGAGCTTCGCGAGCGCGGCCACGCTCTACGACGTCGGCTTCAACCACTTCTTCCACGCGCCCACGCCCGAGCACGGCGGGGACGTCGTGATGTTCCAGGGGCACTCGGCGCCGGGCGTGTACGCGAGGAGCTTCCTCGAAGGCAGGCTTACCGAGGGGGAGCTCGACCGTTTCCGCCGCGAGGTCGACGGCGGCGGCCTGTCCTCCTACCCGCACCCGTGGCTGATGCCCGAGTACTGGCAGTTCCCCACGGTGTCGATGGGCTGGGCGTCGCTCACGTCCATCTACCAGGCGCGCTTCATGAAGTACCTGCAGGACCGAGGGCTCGCGCGCACCGACAACCGGCAGATCTGGACCTTCCTCGGCGACGGCGAGATGGACGAGCCCGAATCGCTCGGCGCCATCTCGCTCGCGGGCCGCGAGAAGCTCGACAATCTCAACTTCGTCATCAACTGCAACCTGCAGCGCCTAGACGGTCCGGTGCGCGGCAACCAGAAGATCATCCAGGAGTTCGAGGCCGTGTTCCGCGGCGCCGGCTGGAACGTCATCAAGGTCGTCTGGGGCGGCTACTGGGACGCGCTGCTGGCCAAGGACACGACGGGCAAGCTCATGCAGTTGATGATGGAGACCGTCGACGGCGAGTACCAGAACTTCAAGGCGAAGGGCGGCGCGTACACGCGCGAGCACTTCTTCGGCAAGTACCCGGAGACGCGCGCGCTCGTGGCCAACATGACCGACGAGGACATCTGGCGCCTGAACCGCGGCGGCCACGACCCGCACAAGCTCTACGCCGCCTACAAGGCGGCCGTCGAGCACACCGGCCAGCCCACCGTCATCCTCGCCAAGACCGTCAAGGGCTACGGCATGGGGGAGTCCGGCGAGGGCACCAACGCCACGCACCAGCAGAAGAAGATGGACGTCGAGTCGCTGCTGGGCATGCGCGACCGGTTCGGGCTCAAGCTCACCGACGAGCAGGTCGAGAACCTCGAGTACATCAGGCCCGACCCCGATTCGGAAGAGATCAAGTACATGCAGTCGCGCCGCAAGGCGCTCGGCGGCTACGTGCCGCAGAGGAAAAAGTTCGCCACGCCGCTCGAGGTACCCGGGCTCGACGCGTTCAAGCCGCTGCTGGACGCCTCCGGTGACCGCGAGCTGTCAACCACGATGGCCTTCGTGCGGCTGCTCACCATCCTCACGCGCGACAAGAAGATCGGCAAGCACGTGGTGCCCATCGTGCCCGACGAGGCGCGCACCTTCGGCATGGAGGGCATGTTCCGCCAGCTCGGCATCTACAGCGCGGTCGGTCAGCTCTACGAGCCGCAGGACCGTGACCAGATCATGTACTACAAGGAGGACAAGTCCGGCCAGATCCTCGAGGAAGGCATCACCGAGGCCGGCGCCATGGCCAGCTGGCTGGCCGCGGCCACGTCGTACAGCACGCACGGCGTCACCTGCATCCCGTTCTACATCTACTACTCGATGTTCGGCTTCCAGCGCATAGGGGACCTCGCGTACCTCGCGGGCGACATGCGCGCCTGCGGCTTCATGATCGGCGGCACCGCCGGACGCACCACGCTGAACGGCGAAGGCCTGCAGCACGAGGACGGGCACTCGCTCGTGCTGTCGTCCACGATCCCCAACTGCGTCAGCTACGACCCCTGCTTCGCCTACGAGATGGCGGTCATCGTGCAGCACGGCATGAAGCGCATGATCGAGCAGCGCGAGAGCGTGTACTTCTACATCACGGCGATGAACGAGAACTACACGCACCCCGCCATGCCCGAAGGCGTCGAGGAAGGCATCACGAAGGGCATCTACAAGCTGCGCGAAGCGGGCGGTCCCACGCCGGTCGGCGCGGAACCCACGGCACCGGACGGCGCCCCGCCCGCCACCGCCGACGGCGAGCTCGAGATCGACGAGACCGGCGGCAAGAACACCTCCGCCGGCAAGAAGCAAGGCGGTGGCAGGACCGGCAAGAGCTTCGACACCAAGGTCCGCCTGCTCGGCGGCGGCGTCATCCTGCGCGAGGTCATCGCCGCGGCCGAGATGCTCGAGCGCGACTGGGGCGTGGGCGCGGAGGTCTACAGCGTCACGAGCTTCAACGAGCTCGGCCGCGAGGGCCTGGCGGTGGAGCGCTGGAACATGCTGCACCCGAACGACGAGCCGCGCGTGCCGTACGTGACGCAGGTGCTCGGCGACGAGGACTGGCCGGTCGTCAGCTCCACGGACTACATGAAGAGCTACTCGGACCAGGTGCGCGAGTACGTGCACTCGCGCTTCGTGGCGCTCGGCACCGACGGCTTCGGCCGCTCGGACAGCCGCGCGAAGCTGCGCGAGTTCTTCGAGGTGGACAGGAACTACGTGACGCTCGCGGCGCTGCACGCGCTCGAGCTCGACGGCAAGATGGACTCGAAGCAGGTGGCCAACGCCATACAGCGCTACGGCATCGATCCCGACAAGCCGAACCCCGCCACGGTCTGAGGAGACGACGTTGAGCGATTCGAAGGACATCGTCGTCCCCGACCTCGGGGACTTCAAGGACGTCGAGATCATCGAGGTGCTGGTCGGCGCCGGGGATGGGGTCGAGGCGGAGCAGAGTCTCCTGACCCTCGAGACCGACAAGGCCAGCATGGAGGTGCCGGCCGAGTTCGGCGGCACCGTCGAGAGTCTCTCCGTCGCCGTGGGCGACACCGTCAACGCGGGAGACGTCATCGGCAGGATGACGGTGGCGGACTCCGCGGACGGCGGCGGCTCGGACGCGGGCGGTGCGACGCAGCAGGACACGACCGGCGTGGACCCCGCCCACGGCGACGCCAGCGGCGCCGCATCGACCACGGCGCACGCCGCGGGCGCCGCGGCGGGCAGCGGCTCCGCGCCTACGGGCGACGGCGCGTCCTCGGCCGGCTCGGGCGACGGCGCGGGAGCGGGCGGCGGCACGCTCGACGTGAAGGTCCCGGACATCGGCGAATCGAACGGCGTCGAGGTCATCGAGGTGCTCGTCGCGGTCGGCGACACCGTCGAGGCGGAGCAGTCGCTGATCACGCTCGAGAGCGACAAGGCCAGCATGGAGGTCCCCTCCCCGTCGGCCGGCAAGGTGCTGCGCATCGACGTATCGGTCGGCGACAGCGTGGACGAGGGCAGCCCCGTGCTGCAGCTCGAGCTTGCGGGCGGTGCGCAGGCGTCCGGCGCGAGCGAGGCTTCCAGGCCCGCGGAACCGGCCTCGAAGCCCGCGCCCGCCCGCGGCGACGTCGCGCCGACCGCGGCGGGCGGCAAGCCCGGCACCGATGCCTCGCCCGCCACGGGCAACAAGGCCGCGGCGCAGCAGAGCACGCGCGCGCCCTCGCCTACCGCGCACCTGGACGACGGTGCCATGCGCCGGGCGCACGCGAGCCCCGGCGTGCGCCGCTACGCGCGTGAGCACGGGGCCGACCTGTCCCTGATCGACGGCTCCGGTCCGAAGGGCCGCATCCTCAAGGAGGACGTGCGCGAGTTCATCAAGGGCGCGATGGAGAACATCGGCTCGAGCTACGGTCAGGCGGCCGTGGGTGGGCAAGCGCTGCAGGGCCACGGCACGCTGTCGGGCGGCGGCGCGGGCATACCGCCCATTCCCGAGGTGGACTTCTCGAAGTTCGGCGAGGTCGAGCGCGTCGAGCTCGGGCGCATCAACAAGCTGTCCGCGGCGAACCTGCACCGCGCGTGGCTGAACGTGCCGATGGTCACGCACCACGACGCGGCCGACATCACCTCGGTGGAGCAGTTCAGGAAGGAGCTGAAAGCGACCGCGAAGGAAGGCGACCCGCGCGTCACCGGGCTCGTGTTCCACATGAAGGCGCTGGCCGCGACGCTGCTGAAGCACCCGAAGCTGAACTCGTCGCTCTCGGGCGACGGCCAGGCGCTCTTCTACAAGAAGTACGTGCACGTCGGCATCGCGGTGGACACGCCGAACGGGCTGGTCGTGCCGGTGTTCCGCGACGTGGACCGGAAGTCGATCTACGAGCTCTCGACGGAGCTGTCGGACGTGTCGTCCCGCGCGCGCGCGAAGAAGCTCAAGCCCGACGAGATGCAGGGCGCGAGCATGACCATCTCGAGCCTCGGCGGCATCGGCGGAACGCAGTTCACGCCCATCGTGAACCCGCCGGAGGTGGCCATTCTCGGCATCACGCGCGCCGACATGAAGCCGGTGTGGGACGGCAAGGAGTTCGTGCCGCGGCTGATGTGCCCATTGGACCTGTCCTACGACCACCGCGTGGTGGACGGGGCGGACGCGGCGCGCTTCATGGTGGACTACGTGGCGACGATCTCGGACATCCGGCGGTTGCTGCTCTGAAGCGCGACGAGATCAGCGTTTCCAGTCCACATCGCATTCCACGGCGAGCGCATGCAGCCTGCGGTCTCGCGTCCAGAGAGTCGCGCGCTCATCGATCAATGCGGAGGCGAGAAGCCAGGTATCGAGCAGTCCCACGCCGCGGCCGTGCGTGTGCCTGACCTCGATCAGCTCGCGCACTTCCGAAAGCTCCGCGACGCGTACGGTACGAAGCTCATCGAGGAACTCGAGCACCTCGGGTCGCCGGGCGAAGTTGCCGCAGGCGAGCTCACCGACCACGAGCGGGTGGCACAGAACCCGATCGGTGGCGAGCAAGCTCGAGAGCTCGGGATCCGGTGTCCTCAAATGATCGATCCAGACCGACGAATCGACGAGCACGGCAGTCGTTGCGCGGGCGTCGCGCACGAGATTGCCATCGGGGACCGGCACGTCCCGGCAGCCCCGCTATCGGGGCTGCCGGTCGTCGGGCGTGGGCGCCTGCGTCGCCTCGAAGGCCGGGTCCGGATCGCTGCGTCGACGAGGGGGAAGGCTCGCGTCGGGCGAAGTGCCGCCGAGCAGTATCAGACGGTGTGCGGCCTCGCGCTGAATGAGCGCTTCCAGACCCTTGCGGATGAGGGCCGTGCGTTCCCGCTCGCCGGTCAGCTCCGAGGCGCGGGCGAGCAAGTCGTCGTCGATGTTCACCGTCGTGCGCATGATCGTTTCCGTCCCCCATCGCGTACCCGAGAGGCACCGATAGTGTCACCGTTCGATGCCTCGATCAAATGAATTCCCACGTTCTCAACCCTTGGATCCGACCATGAGCGACCTCCAGACCATCAAGGTCCCCGACATGGGCGACTTCGACGATGTAGAGATCATCGAGGTGCTGGTCGCCGAAGGCGACGAGATCGCCGCCGAGACCTCGCTCGTCACGGTCGAGTCCGACAAGGCGAGCATGGAGATCCCTTCCCCCGTGGCGGGCACCGTCACCTCGCTCGTCGTGAAGGTCGGCGACCGCATCTCCGCGGGCTCGGATCTCATGGTCGTGGACGTCGCCGCCACCGGCAGCGATGCGTCGCCCGTCATGAGCGCGAAGGATGCACCCGCGACCGCCGGCATCGCGCCCGCGGACGTGCCCACCGATGACCGCGCAGCGGTCGGCTACAGCGGCGCCGCGGGACCGGCCGCGAAGGCCGGACCGTCGAAGGCGCCCGCCCCCTCCACCGGCGCGAGCGCGAGCGATGCCGACGAGCAGTACGACCTCGTGGTGCTCGGCGCGGGTCCGGGCGGCTACACCGCCGCCTTCCGCGCGGCGGACCTCGGCCAGAAGGTGCTGCTGATAGAGCGCTACCCGTCGCTCGGCGGCGTGTGCCTGAACGTCGGCTGCATCCCGTCGAAGGCGCTGCTGCACACCGCCGCCGTCATTCAGGAGACGCAGGAGATGGCCGCGCACGGCGTCACCTTCGGCAAGCCCGAGATCGACATCGACAAGCTGCGCGGCTTCAAGGACGACGTCATCGGCAAGCTCACCGGCGGCCTCGCGGGACTCGCCAAGCAGCGAAAGGTCACGATCGCGCACGGCGTCGGCCGCTTCGCCTCGGCCAATACCATCGTCATCGAATCCTCGTCGAAGACCCATCCCGAAACGGAGGCCGGCGCGGTAAAGGCGGCGGTGGAGCCCGGGGAAGGCGAGACCCGGACCGTCGGCTTCACGCACGCGATCATCGCGGCGGGCTCGCAGAGCATCCGTATCCCGGGCTTCCCCTACGACGACCCGCGGCTCGTCGATTCGACCGGTGCGCTGGAGCTCAGGGACATCCCGAAGCGCATGCTCGTCATCGGCGGCGGCATCATCGGGCTCGAGATGGGGTGCGTGTACGCGGGGCTCGGCGCGAAGGTCACGGTCGTGGAGCTGTCCGATGGCCTCATGCCCGGCGCCGACCGGGATCTCGTGCGCCCGCTGCAGAAGCGTCTTGCCAAGGATTTCGAGAACATCTTCACGGGCGCGAAGGTCACGGGCATGAAGACCACCGACGCGGGCCTCGAGGTGAGCTTCGAGGGCGGCAAGGCGCCCGCCACCGACACGTTCGATCGGGTGCTGCTCGCCGTGGGCCGTGCGCCCAACGGCGCGAAGGTCGCGGCGGAGACGGCCGGGGTGGACGTCGACGAGCGCGGCTTCATCCGCGTGGACTCGCAGCAGCGCACGAACGTGCCGCACATCTTCGCCATCGGCGATCTCGTCGGACAGCCCATGCTCGCGCACAAGGCCACGCACGAGGGCAAGGTCGCGGCCGAGGTCTGCGCCGGCATGAAGAGCCACTTCGACGCGAAGACCATCCCGTCGGTCGCCTACACCGACCCCGAGGTCGCCTGGATGGGGCTCACCGAGACGCAGGCGAAGGCCGACGGCACGAAGTACGAGAAGGCGAGCTTCCCGTGGGCGGCGAGCGGTCGGTCACTCTCGATGGGCCGGAACGAGGGCCTGACGAAGGTGCTCTACGATCCGGACAGCAAGATGATCCTGGGCGCCGGCATCGTCGGGCCGAACGCCGGCGAGCTGATCGCCGAGGCCGTGCTGGGCCTGGAGATGGGCGCCGACATCGAGGACATGGCGCTGACCGTGCACCCGCACCCGACGCTGTCGGAGACGGTGAACTTCGCCGCCGAGGTGGCCGAGGGCACGGTCACGGACATCTACGTGCCGAAGAAGTAGCGTCGGGGCACGGCCGCCGCGCCGTCCGGTCAGAGCGCCTCGAGCCGCCTGGCGATGTCGTCGAAGCGCACGGCGACGGTGCCGGCTTCGGCCGGGGACAGGTGCCTCAGCACGTCGCGGCGCAATGCGTCCAGCTCGTCGACGAGCTTCGCCTTCCCGTCGGCGGGCACGCCCTCGCCCGTGTCCACCAGCCGGTTCTGCGCGACGAGCGCGTCAAGCTCGGTCACGGCATCCAGCAGGTACGGCGAGATCTCGTAGGTGTCCTCCATGCGCGAGGTGCCGCCGTCCGCCACCACGGTCTTGAGCGAGCGGCCAAAGGTGTACTTGCGGGTGACGGGCAGCAACGAGCCCTTCTGGCGCTTGTAGTGAATCTTCAGGAAGTCGTTGCGCGCACCGTCCTGGCGCAACGTGTAGTGCGAGATCTCGTGGAATCGGCGTACACCCATCTCGGTGAGCATGGGAAAGACGGCCAGCGAGGGCTGTCGAAGTGCCGTAACGCTCATGTAATGTGTCCTGGACCGTGCCATTGATGAACTGAAGGCACCTTTCGGCCTTCGTTGGCGCGACTATAGGTACAGGTAGCCGAACTACCATGAGTCGCTCGGCACAGCTTTGACGGCGGGCGTTATCGAGTCTCCACGGAGTCCCGATCCGCCGCGCTCGGCCGTGCCGGACGGGCCTCCAGCGGTCTTCCTACCGCCGTGGCGACGATCACGCACTCGATCAGGACGTCGCGCCCGTCGCGCCGCACGACGGTGTCGTCGCGCCGCAGGGTGACGGTCGGCTCCGCCGCGCCCGCGGCCAGCGCCGCCTCCAGAACCTCTGCGCCCGCGCGCTCGGCGGCGAGGGTGGTGGCCTCGTCCGGCGCGGCCACGCGCACCGGGCCCGATGCCAGGAGAACCCGCAGGCCTCCGCCGTCGGAGTCGGGCACGACCGTGACGCGCCGTTCGATCCGCACCGTGCCGACCACGGCCCCGACCGCGTTCGCCACGTTGCCGTGCTCCGGCAGGCGGCACGTGGATCCCAGCAGCGCCGCGGCGGCCGGGTGGTGGCGGTGGGCCGGACCGCCGACGCCGACGATCGGCACGTCCAGGCGCGGGTGCAGCGACATCCTCGGCCGCGCCCCGGCAGCCGTCGCCACCAACGCTTCGCCCAGCCATCGCAGGCGAGCGGCATCCTGCGTACCCAGGGCATCGGACGCGCAGGCCAGCGCGATGCGCAGCGCCATCTCGCGCTCGATCGCGAGCGCGAGGCCGATCGCGTCCGGTGCGCGCCCGGTACCGCGCAGCAGCAGCTCGAGGCCGAGGCGCGCCGCCTCGAGGCTCGCGCCCCCGGGTCCGATCTCCGCCGGCACGCCCCGCAGCGGTTCCCCGAGCACGAGCGCCGCGTCCGTCGGGCACGCCCCCGCGCGGCGCACGAGGCCGCGGGCCTCCAGCCGGGCGACCGCTCGCTCGGCGCCGCCGCCGAGCCCCGATCGCGCGGCCAGCGCCTCGAGCGCCACGGGCGCCTCGCCCAAGTGGCCCAGGACGTCGTGCAGCGCGGCGGTCAGCCGCGGCGGACGAGCACGGTCCGCGCGCACGACGAACACGCCGTCGGTCGAGCGCGGCGCGCCGCGCGCGAGCTGCGCCCGCAGCACGTCCAGGACCTCGGGATGATGGCGCACCAGCACCGACAAGGGCACCACGCGCGCGGGGCCGATGGCGACGATGCCCTCGATCGACGGCGCATCGTCGCCGAAGCTTCGAGCGGATCTCGCTGTCCCCACCGAGCCCGACGGTCGTGATCTCGATCGCGCGCACCATCGTGCGGTGCCCACCGACGCGCGCACCGTCGGGAGCGAGTCTCGGCAACCCGTCGTGCAGCTGCGCGACGTCGCTCGTGGTGCCGCCGGTGTCGACGATCGTCGCGTCGCGCACCCCCGCGAGCGCGCACGCGCCGACGACGCTCGCGGCCGGGCCGCTCAGTATCGTCTCGACCGGTCGCTCGCGCGCGAGCGCAGCGCCGACGAGTGTGCCGTCGCCGCGCACCACGCAGAGCGGCGCGTCGATGCCGAGCTCCCGCAACAGCTCGAGGGCTGCGTCCACGAGCGCGGCGATCGACGGCACGAGCCGCGCGTTCAGGTAGGCGGTCAGCGCGCGGCGCGGCGCATCCAGATCGGTCGCGAGCTCGTGTCCGGCCGTCACGGGCAGGCCCGTCAGGCGATGTAGCAGCGCGGCCGCGGCGCGCTCGTGCGCGGAATTCCGGACCGCGAACACCGACGATACCGCCCACGCTTCCACGCGGTTCGCGTGCGCGGCCGCGAACGTACCGAGCGCGGCCTCGTCCAGCGTGGCGACCGCGTCGCCGAGCGCGTCGTGGCCGCCCCCCACCAGCGCGACGGGGTCATCGCCCAGCGCGCGCACGAGCTCCGGACGCGTCAGGGCGGACGGGCGAGCACCGATCAGCACGAGCCCGGCGGGCCGGCCGCGCCCTTCCACGAGGGCATTGGTCGCGAGAGTCGTCGACAGCGAGACGAGCGTCACGCGTCGGCCGATTCCGCCCACGACCCCGTCCGCGTCCGCGTTCGCGTTCGCGTCCGCGCGCCCGCGCATGCTCGACGCACCAACGATTTCGAGCCGGGCGGCCGCCTCCAACGCCGCACGGGCGGCAGCCCGCAGACCCACGATCAGCTCATCGTGCGTGGTGGGCGCCTTCGCGCTCGCGACGACGCGGCCGTCGGCGTCCACGAGCGCGGCGTCGGTGCAGGTACCGCCCGTGTCCAGACCCAGTCTGAGGCTCATCCGTCCGCGCTGTCCGAAGGGTCGGGCGTACCCGTCGGTGCGAAGTATGTAGTTCGGGTGGCCGGCGGTGAAGGTCCGCGGCACAACGGTCGCTAACCGGATCGGATGGCCACCGCTCCCCACATCGCGCGCCCGCGCCGCCTGGCGGGCTTCACGCTCGTCGAGCTGCTCGTGACCCTGGCGGTGGCCGCCATCCTGCTCGCGGCGGCGGCTCCGGACTTCTCGGACCTGGTTTCCCGCAACCGTCGAGACGCCACGGTGTATCGCCTGATCGGTGACCTGCAGTTCGCGCGCAGCGAGGCCATCAAGCGCGGCACCCGGGTCTCGGTGTGCGGGGCTCGCACGGACGGCGCCGAGGGCTGCGGCCCGGACTGGGCGGGCGGCTGGACCGTGTTCGTGGACACCGCCCCGCTCGCCGACGGGGGCACGGCCGGCACGCTCGACGCGGACGAGGAGGTGCTGCGCAGCGCCGCCGCGGCCGGCGGGCGGTGGACGGTGCAGGCCCGCGCGCGCACGATGACGAACGCGGCCGCGGCGACGAGCGTCGGCCACGTGCGCTTCGGCCCGCGCGGTACCAGCAGCTGGCGCGGCGGCGGCACGTTCCGCTTCTGCGACGCGCAGGGCGATGCGGACACGATCGCCGCGCTGAACGTCGGGCTGATGGGCGACGTGCGGCGCGCGCGGCGCGACGCGAGCGACGAGCTCGTCGATGCGTTCGGCGCGACGATCGCTTGCCCGGCGGTGGAGAACGCGTGAGCCGACGCGTCGCGAAACGCGTTCGTGCCCGCTCGCGTGCCCGCGGCGTCGGTCTCGTCGAGGTGCTGCTCGCGGTGGTGCTGACCTCCATCGGCTTTCTCGCCGCCGCGCGCATGCAGGTGCAGGGCATGACCACCGCGCAGAACGCCTACGCGCTGTCGCAGGCGAAGTTCATGGTGCTCGACATGAGCGAGCGCATGCGCGTCAATCGCGGGGGCCTGAAGGGCGGCGCCTACCGGACGCTCGCGACGTCCGCCGACGCGACCGCGCCGGACTGCATGGCGAGTGCCGAATCGTGCTCGCCCGCCGATATCGCGCTCGCCGATCTCGCCGCCTGGAGCGCGCACCTGCACGCCCCCGACGGCGCGATCGGCTTCGTGCCGCTGCTGCCCTCCGCACCGCCCGGCGTCGTTGCCCGCGGCCGCATCGCCCACGATGCGGCGACCGACGTGCACACCGTCTCGGTCACTTGGGCCGAGCGCGACGCGGGCGGCACCGTGTCGCGCACCATCACGGTCGAGGTGGCGCCGTGACCCGCCCGGGTCGCGCGCCGCGGCGCGAACGCGGGCTGTCGCTGGTCGAGCTGATGATCGCCACGGTCGTCGGCATCCTCGTCATCGGCGGCATCGTCACCGTGTTCTCCGGCTCGCGACGCACCGCGGAGCTGAACCGCACGATGACCGAGCTGCAGGAGGGCGCGCGCTTCGCCCTGGAATCGATGGTGCGCGACGTGCGCATGGCGGGCTTCCAGGGCTGCGTGAGCATCGCCGAGAAACCCGCCACGCTGCGCGGCGACGCTCTGCCCACGAGCGACTTCGCGGCCACCGCGTTCACCGCGGCGCGCGTCGATACCGCCTCGAGCTGGTCGCCCGAACTGCCCGGCAACTTCGTGCCGCCCGCGGCGGGCACGCGCGGCGCGCCGGTCCCCGGCACGCACGCGGTGTCGGTGCAGTTCGGCAACCCGTCCACGCACCGCATCGACCCCATGCTGCAGGTCGACGACGACGTCGTGCTGGCCGAGACGACGGCCGAGGCCGCGGGCTTCGGCAGCGGCGGCTACGCGCTCGTGTCCGATTGCGAGGTGGCCGACGTGTTCCGCATCTCGGCCACCAACGGCGCGGCGCTGCGCCACGACGGCGCCGTCAACGGCGGCGACCCGCGCCTGTCCGCGCCCTACGGCGCGGGCGGCGAAGGCACTCGGCCGCGCGTCATGCGCTTCGAGGCCAACGTCTACTGGGTCGGCGACACCGGACGCACGAACGCCGCCGGCGATGCCGTGACCAGCCTGTTCCGCCAGACCCTGCCCTACGGCACGTCCGGCAACCCGCCGATCGAGATGGTCGAGGGCGTGGCGAACCTGAAGGTGCGCGTGGGGCTGCGCCAGACGGGCGACGTGCTCGCCGCCGAGCGGCTCACCTTCGTGCCGCCCGAGGACAGCGCCGCGGCCGGATTCCTGCCCGCGAGCGTCGAGATCGGCCTGCTCGTGCAGTCCCACGATCGCGTCGCGGACGCGCCCGATGCGCGCACCTACCGGCTCGCGGGCACCACCCTGTCGCCCGGCACCGCGGGCGCCGCCACCGCGTACGCGGCGGACCGCCGCCTGCGACTCGCCTTCAACACCACCGTCAGCATCCGGAACCGCCGATGAGCACGCCTCCGAAGGCCGCACGAGGCCGCGCGCACGCCGAGCGCGGCGCGGCGCTGCTGGTGGCCATGGTCATGATCTTCCTCGTGTCGGTGCTCGGCATCTCGTCCATGCGCGGCGCGACGCTCGAGGGTCGCCTCGCCGACAACGCGTTGCAGAAGGAGATGACGTTCCAGTCGGCCGAGTCGGCGACCGATGCCCTGCTCGCCGAGGTCGGGCTGCTGGAGAGCGTGATCTGCCGCCCGCCCATTCGCGGGCGCACCGTCGACGTGAACCTCGTGGACGCGCAGGAGACGGACGCCGACGTCGTCGATGCCGGGCGCACGAACGCCGTCGGCTTCTCGCTCGGCGGCCCCGTCACGGCGCGCCGCTTCATCGTCACCGGCCGAAGCGCCCTGCCCGCGGTGCACACGCAGACGCGCGTGGCGCAGGGCGTGCTGATGCTCGGTGCGAGCGACCCGACCACAGGAGATTGCTGATGCCCGTCCCGGACACCTTCGGAAGTCGGCCGATGCGCCGCCGGAACTTCGGCCGCAGCATGGCCCGGGACACGGCCCGGAGCGTGGCGTTGGGCGCCGCCCTCGCGGCCCTGGCCAGCGCACCGCTCGCGAGCGCCGACGACACCGACATCTTCTACGGCCGCTCGGCCGACTCGTTCGAGAACAACCCGAACATCCTGTTCGTGCTGGACAATTCGGGCTCGATGGGCGAGACGGACGAGGGCGTCTCCGGCACGCGCATGCAACGCCTGCAGCGCGCGATGACGACCCTGCTGGACGAGTCCAGCAGCTTCAACGTCGGCCTCATGGCCTTCCAGAACGAGTACGGCGGTGCCGTGCGCTACCCGGTCGGCTATCTGGAGGGCTCCACCGCGTCGCTGTGCGAGGACGGGTGTCCGGACGAGATCGTCGTCGCGCGCCCCTCCGGCGGCGCGGACGACGCCGTGCAGAACGACGTCACGGGCGAGGTGTCGCTCGATGCCCCCACGCTCGCCATGGCGACCCTCGAAGCCGGCGGACCCGACCCGACCGACGCGCCGGTGCGCACGGGCAGCGCCGTCGCCACCAGCGACGTGGTCGCGCCGCGTCGGCCCGATGCCGCGAACCTTGCCGACGCGACGGTGGACAACGCCGCGCTCACGCTCTTCACGGGCGCCGACCCGGCGCTCGGACCGACGGCGATGGCCGTGCGCTTCGAGAACGTCCAGCTGCCCGCGGACGCCTTCGTGCGCAGCGCGACGATCACGTTCCGGACCACCACGCCCGGCGCGCAGCGCGGCACCGTCGCCGCGCGCATCCATGCCGAGGCGACCGCGACGCCGGCACCCTACACGGGCCGCGCGGACGATCCGGACGCCCCGCCGCTGCACCTGCGGAACGTCGAGTCAGGGCGCACCAGCGCGTCGGCGAGCTGGAACGCCGTGCCGCCGGTGCGCGACGGCGACGGCGGGCTCCCGGCGTGGGACGGCAGCACGGTCGTCACGCCGAACCTCGGATCGATCCTGACCGAGGTGGCGAGCCTGAACGGCTGGAGCGAAGGAGGCGCCGTGTCGTTCATCCTGAACCCCACCGACGAGTACGTGCCGTCGATGAACGACGCGCGCCGCTTCTTCGGCAGCGGCGCCGCGACGTCCCTGCGCCCGGAGCTCCGCTACGAGTACTCCGTCGCGGCCGACGCCGAGATCCGGACCACGACGGTGATCGCGACGATGTCGTCGGACGAGATCACCGAGCAGAACACCGGGGTCGTGCGCAGGAACCTCGGCAACCCGACGACGGAGCTCTTCCACGCCGGCAGCGGATACGAGCCGCGTCGCGTGGCGCTGCGCTTCGACGGCATCGACGTGCCGCCCGGAGCGACGCTCACCGGTGCCCGGCTGCTGGTGCGCACCGCACCGCTCGGCACGCAGGGCGACGCCGGGTGACTGGGTCACGGTACCCTCCACAGCGCCGCGCGGCGCGGCGGACGCGACCGACACCGGCGCCCTGCCCTCGGGCGAAGCGACGGCGCCGGGCGCGGACGCACCCGCGCTCGGCGCAGCCGCGGCGGGCGTCACGCTCAACGTGAGCGCCGAGCTCGACCCGACGCCCGCACCCTACGACGCCGCGACGCTCGCCGAGCGGGACTACACCTCCCGCTTCGCGACCTGGAGCGGCATCGGCGAGGCGCCCGGAGAGCGCCACGAATCGCCCCAGCTGGCCGCCGTGATCGACGAGGTCATCGGCCGCGCGGACTGGCGCGCAGGCGACTCGCTGTCGCTGCTGCTGAGCGCGCCGGACGACTACGTCAACGCCGCCACGAACGTGCGGCTGCTGCGCACCCCCGCGCACGCGACCGACCCCGCCACGCACCCGCGGCTCAAGCTCACATGGCGACGCCCGGAGGCCGCGACGACGGACGCCGCCGTGACGCAGACCGTGGCGATGCGCTTCACGAACGTGCACGTGCCGCCGGGCGCGCGCATCAAGCGCGCCGAGCTCGAGTTCCGTGCCGCGCGTCCGGACGACGACGAGACGCGGCTCGAGATCAGCGCCGAGGATGCCGCGAGCTCCGCGCCGTTCACGGGCGCCGCCAACGACGTGCGCGCCCGCGCGCGCACCTCGGCCCGCCTGCCCTGGACCCCGGGCCCGTGGGACCGCGTGGACGAGGCGTACCGCAGCACCGACATCGCCTCGGTCGTGCAGGCCGTCACCGATCGCACGGACTGGTGCGGCGGCAACCCGCTCACGATCTTCATCGAGGGCACCGGGCTGCGCGAGGCGCATTCTGCGGACGGCGCGGGCGGCACGCTCATGGCGCCGGCGCTGCGCATCGCCTACGAACCGGACTCCGTCGCGAGCGAGTCGTACTGCTCGAACGACGCGATCGCCATCTCGATGGTGGACGGCAACGACGACGCCGTGCAGCGCGACGGCGCCATGCGCCTGGGCGACGCCGCGCTGGAGACCGTCGCGACCGACGGTGCGGCCCAGCAGATCGGGCTGCACTTCCGCGACGTGCGCATCCCCGCGGGCGCGCGCATCGTCAGCGCGAGCATCAAGCTGCACGCCCGCACCGACATCCTCGCCCCCGGATCGCTGCTGATCGACGCCC
This sequence comes from uncultured Gammaproteobacteria bacterium, assembly GCA_963833195.1. Classification (GTDB taxonomy): domain Bacteria; phylum Pseudomonadota; class Gammaproteobacteria; order Granulosicoccales; family Granulosicoccaceae; genus Granulosicoccus. The sequence continues at coordinate 1,562,707 of CAWHXF010000027.1, forward strand.
ACGCCAGCGACAACGCGCCGCGCTTCTCCTCCCTGGACGGCGACATCGGGGGCCGGACCTGGAGCGCGGCCGCCCGCTGGAGCGTGTCCACGGGCACGCCCGCGGGGGAGCCGGTGTTCAGCGACGACATCGCGGCGCTCGTGCAGGGCATCGTGGACCGACCGGGCTGGGAGCGCGGCGCCTCGGTGGCCCTGCGCCTGCGCGGCGAGTCCCCCGCCACGGACCTCGCCTTCTCGGCGTGGGACGATGCGCCCGGGCCGGGCCCCGCAGCTCGTCGTGTACTTCGAGGCGGACCGCAGCGAACCCGGACAGCGCGTGCGCGAGCACCTGAAGCGCGAGGTGCAGGCGCTGCGCCCGAGCGGCTGGACGCCCATCGTGTCGTCGCTGTACGAGGCGGCGCAGTACCTCACGGGCGGGCCGGTCGACTACGGCCTGCAGCGCGGCTCGCAGGACTGGGCGAGCCCGACGCTGCGCGTCAGCCACCCGTTCAGCTACACCGGCGGGCGCGTGACGCGAGACCCGGCGTGCACCGACGACGCGCTGGACTCCGCCGCGTGCACCGACGAGGAGATCGTGTCCTCGGGCGGGCGGACGCCCACCTACGTCTCGCCGATGGAAAGCGCGTGCCAGACGAATCACATCGTGCTGCTCTCGGACGGGCTGGCAACGCACAACTCGGCGTCGGAGAAGCGCATCCCGGATCTCATCAAGCTCGGTGACAAGTGCGACAAGGACGGCGAGAACACCTGCGGACTCGAGCTCGCGCGCTGGCTGCACGACACCGATCACCGCGCCGACATCGACGGCGTGCAGAACGTGAAGGTGCACACCGTCGCGTTCTCGCTCGAGCAGGAGGACTTCCTCGAGGGGCTCGCACGCGAGGGCGGCGGTCTCTTCGAGTCCGCCGAGAGCGCCGCGGAGCTCGTCGGCGCGTTCAAGCGCATCTTCAACAACACCGTGGAGAAGGACGCCACGTTCGTCTCGGTCACCGCGTCGGTGAATCTCGAGAACCGCCTGAAGCACGACGACGACGTCTACTTCGCCCTGTTCGACCCGAAGGGCACGGCGCGCTGGGGCGGCAACCTGAAGAAGTACCGCCAGGGCGTGGGCAGCGACGGCACGGCCGAGATCGTGGACGCCGACGGCGATCCCGCCATCGGCGATGACGGGAAGTTCCGGCCCGCCTCGCGCAGCCTGTGGTCCGCGAGCGACGACGGTGCGGACGTGCTGCTCGGCGGCGCCGCGGCCGAGCTCGGCCGGCTGCCGAACCACTTCTCCAGGAACGTCGTCACGTACGCGGGCATCGATACCGACCTGACGGGTCACGCCAGCAACGAGCTGCTACCCGGCAACGCCGCGCTCGAGCGCGAGTGGTTCGATCTCTCCCCGGCCACGTTCCGCACGGACGAGGACTACGAGAACCTGCTCAACTGGGCGCACGGCGCGGACGTCGACGACATCGACGGCGACGACGACGTCGTCGAGGCGCGCCCGCAGATGGGAGACCCCCTGCACTCCCAGCCGCTCGTCGTCACCTACGCCGACGGCAGCGACGACGGCACCAAGGTCGTGTTCGTCGCGACGAACGAGGGCTACCTGCACGCGATCGACGCCGACACCGGACGCGAGCTGTGGGCCTTCGTGCCGCGGGAGCTCCTGAAGAACCTGCAGCGCTTCTACCTGAACGACGCCACGCGGTTCCGCACCTACGGGCTCGACGGCGGCCTCACGGCGTGGCTGTCCGACGACGACGGCGACGGCATGATCGAGACCGGCGAGACGGCGATGCTGTACATCGGCATGCGTCGCGGTGGCAACGCCTACTACGCGCTGGACATCTCGAGCCGCACCGCGCCGAAGTACGCCTGGAAGCTGCAGGGCGGACGCCAGACCGGAGCGACCGCCGCCGCGGGCGCGCCTCCGGCGGCGGCTCCGGACGGCGCCGCGGCCGCCGCCTCGGACACGTCCACCGGACCGGAGGCGTCGACCGGGCCGGCGACGGTGGCGACGAGCGGCGACGGCGACCCGACCACCGCCGACGGCGACTACACCTCGCTGGGCGACACTTGGTCGCGGCCGCACAAGACGCGCGTGCGCGTCGGCGGGCAGCCGACGGATGTGCTGGTGTTCGCCGGTGGCTACAGCGCGAACCAGGACCCCGGCGCCGCCATGTCGACGGGCGAGGCGACGCCGGACGAGGCCCGGGTGGCGACCCGACGCCGCACGGACCTGGTCGGCAACGCGCTGTACATCGCGGACGCCAGGACCGGCAGGCTGCTGTGGAAGGCCGACAAGCAGCTCGAAGGCTTCGAGGCCATGCAGTACAGCATCCCCTCCGACGTGCGCACGATCGACATGAACCTCGACGGCCTGGCGGACCTGTTGTTCGTGGGCGACACCGGTGGTCAGATCTGGCGCATCGACATCGACCAGCGCGACGACGCCACCCCGCTCGCCGAGCGCATGACGGGCGGGCTCTTCGCGAGTCTCGCCGGTGACGAGGCCGAGGACGCGCGGCGCTTCTACTATCCGCCGGACGTCTCGCTCATCGATGTCGACGGCCGCCAGCAGCTCGCGGTGTCGATCGGCTCCGGCTGGCGCGCGAACCCGCTCGGCGAGCTCGTCGAGAACCGCTTCTACAGCCTGCGCACGCCGCACGTGTACGGCCCGCCGCTCGACTCGCTCGGCTCGGTGAGCTACGACAGCGCCACCATCGTCGAAGCCACGAGCGGCGTCGTGGACGTCACGAACCCCGAGGACGCCGCCGGCATCACGCGCGGCTGGTTCATCCGCCTGGAGGACGCCGGCGAGAAGGTGCTCGGCGCCTCGGTCACGGCCGACCACCGCCTGGTGTTCACGACCTACGTCCCGGGCGCGACCGGCGAGCTGTGCGCCGCCGCCGTGGGCCAGAGCTACGTGCACCTGCTGGACGTGAGGAGCGGCCGCCCGGCCTGGGCGCGCCTGGACGCGGACGCCACGCTCACGCACGCCGACCGGCGCGGGCCCGAAGCGCTGTCCGGCATCGCCCCCACCCCGCACGTGCTGTTCCCGGAGGCCGGGGACGCGACGGTGATGATCGGGCTGGAGAAGCTGCACGAGTTCGACATCGAGCCGCGAAGGCGGACGTTCTGGCAGGAGATGGTGGAGGACGAGGACTGATTCGAGCCCGATGCTCGGGCGCGCGCCGGCTCGGGTTGCGCCGCGACGGTTCAGGACCACGCGGCCGCGGTCGCTATACGGCTCGGGGAGCGGCCGCTTCCCGCCACTCCGAGCCACGCCGATGACCGCGCCCACCCGCAGCCGCCCGACGTCCGGGGAACACGATCGGCCCGCACGCGGCTTCACGTTGATCGAGGTCCTGATCGTCGTCGCGATCATCGGCATCCTCGCCGCGATCGCCTACCCGTCGTACTCGAGCTACGTGCAGAAGACACGTCGCACGGACGCCCATCTGTCCCTGCTCCAGGCCAGGCAGGCCCTGGAGCGCTGCCGCAGCACCACGTACACCTACGTCGACTGCGACCTGCCGAACTCCGGGAACTCGGTCGAGGGCGACTACACGCTTGCGCTGACCGGAACGACGACGGCATCCTCGTTCACCATCACCGCCACGGCGAAGTCGGGCGGTCGCCAAGCGGGCGATACGGACTGTGCCACGCTCACGATCGACGAGAAGGATCAGCCCAAAGGCGCGAACGCGGCCGGGACGAACAACCCGGACTGCTGGAACTGAAGGGTGGACGGTTCGACGGACACGACGTCCCATGCGGCGACGCCGTACCGATGCCGGACTGAAGTCATCCTCGTCGCCACTGAAGGTTTTGCAATCGCCGGGCTCAATGCGAGGCTGCCGCATGCCGCTAACTCGGGCATGAAGCAGAGCCTCTTCAACGGATTCACGCTCGTCGAGCTCGTCGTGACGCTCGCCATCGCGTCCATCCTGCTTGGCGTGGGCGTCCCGAGCTTCGTGGAGCTCGTCAAGGACGGACGCCTCCAGGCGGACACCGCCGAGTTGAACATGGCCCTGTTCTACGCCCGCTCGGAAGCGGTGAAGCGGTCGGGCAGCAATGGCAACGCGGACAGCGTCACCGTGTGCGCGCGGGCCTCGGACGCCCAATGCGCGGACGACGAGGACGCCTGGAACAACGGTTGGCTCGTGTTTACCGACAACACATTCGCCTCCACCGACGAGCACGCGAGCGTTGACGCGGGCGACGAGGTGCTGCGCGTGGTCGATCAGGTCAGCGATGGTACCGACGTGCTCGCCATCGGATCGGACGACCGCACGGCCGGCGGTGCGTCCCGGCGCTCTTACATTCGCTACGACGCGACGGGCGCGTCGAACTGGGAGAACGGCTACTTCGCGGTGTGCGACGAGCGCGCTGCCGATCGGTGGAAGGGGCTCAACGTCGCACTGACGGGCGATGTCCGACCCGCTCGGCGGAACGCCGACGGAGACGCCCTGCTCGACGCGTTCGGCCGGGACATCACCGCATGCCTGTGAACGCTTCGGAACGCGCGCGGAACGGGCGCAAGGCGACCCAGCGAGGCATCGGCCTGATCGAGATTCTCGTCGCCGTGGTACTGGTCTCGATCGGCTTTCTCGCTGCGGCGAAGATGCAGGTCGAGGGCATGCGTTTCAGCCAGAGCGCCTACTTCCGCTCGCAGGCCTACTTCATGGCCACCGACATCATCGATCGCATGCGAGCCAACCCTCAGGGGGTGGCAGCGCTCGCCTATGCGGGCAAGTCGACGGCGGCGGGGCTGCCGAACCCGGGCTGTGCCGCGAAGGCTTGCAACGAGAGCGAGCTGGCAGCACAGGATCTTCACGACTGGAGCGCGCAGCTGCATCCCGCGGACGGAACGAACCCCGCGTTGCCCAGCGGCAAGGACGGGAGCGAAGTGGTGACGGCACGCGGCGTCATCACACGCGATGCCGCGACCGACTCCTGGACAGTGACGGTGTTCTGGGCCGAAGTCGTGAACAACGACCTGACCGAGCAGCGCCTGCCATTGAGCTTCGTGAGCCAGCAATGAGCACATATCCACGCATGGGGTTCCGCCTGCGCGGCTTCTCCCTCGTCGAGCTGCTCGTCGCGATGACCCTCGGACTGCTGTTGGTGACCGGGATGGTCGGGGTGTTCGCCGGCAACAAGCGCTCCAGCGAGCTGAACTCGGCGATGACGCAGATGCAGGAGAACGTGAGGTTCGCGCTCAACGACATCTCCGCCGACATCCGCATGGCCGGACACCAGGGCTGCCCGGACCCGCAGGGCGGCTCGGTCAAAGTCATCGCGAACGAAGTGCCGATGACCAACCCGGGCAGAGGCATGCTGGCCACCGCCGTGTTCGGCTCGGTGGTCAAGACGACCACGAGCTGGCTGCCCGCGCTCCCGTACGGCGGCAGCTCGAACGCGTCCGCCTTCAAGATCCCCGAGACCGTCAAGGCAATTCCCGGTACGCACGTGCTCGGACTGCAGTTCGGGGACGCCCGCACGGGCAGGCTCCAAAGGCCCGTCGGCGACGGTACCCCGAGCCCGCTCGGCGGGATACGCCTCGTCGGCAGCGAGCTGAGCGGCGATCTCCAGACGGGGAGCCTCGCCATCATCTCGGATTGCATGAGCGGCGAGCTCTTCCGGGTCAGCGCCTCGAGCGTCGGTGGCGCCGGAAACCTCAACCTCGAGCACGATGGCGCGTTGAATCAGAGCGGCGCCTTCGAGGTCGCCTACGGACAGAACGACACCATCAGCCAGGTCAGGGTGATGCCGTTCGTGTCGAACGTCTACTTCGTGGGCGACACGGGCCTCGCGAACGAACGCGGCGACAAGATTCGTGCGCTCTACCAGCAATCGATGCCGTTCGGCGATGCGTCGAACCCGCCGACGGAGCTCGTGCAGGGCGTGGAGAACCTGCGGCTCTCGTTCGGCATACGCGATACCGACGGCACCCTGCGCTACGTCGAGCCGGGCGATTCGGCCTTCGACGCCTCCAGGGTGCGCGCCGTACGTATCGGTCTGCTCATGTCGTCCTGGGAGCACATCGCGCAGCAGGACGACGAGCAGACCTACATGCTCGCCGGCCAGGCCGTAGCTCCGGGCGACACCGACGACGGCACTACGCACGCGGGCGACAAGCGCTTCCGGCTCGCCTTCAACACGACCGTCAAGGTCAGGAACTTCCGGGACCAGAACCTATGAATGGCGACGGCGCTCGTAGGCAGGACGGTGCGGCGCTCGTCGTCGCGATGATCCTGATCTTCATGATCTCGGTCATGGGCGCGTCCGCAATGCGCGGCTCGACCCTGGAGAGCCAGATGGCCACGAACGCCATTCAGGCGCGCGAGGTGTTCCAAGAGGCCGAGTCGGCGACCGAGCAGGCGCTCAACGATACCGACAACCTGACAGACGCCTTCGAGAGCGAGACGGGGACGGTCACGGTACAGATGGACCTCGCCCACGCCGACGCGATCGACAGTCGAGCGAGGCTCAGCTACGTGGGCTCGGGCGTCGCGCCGAACTACTCGATCGGACTCTTCGAGGGTTTGCGCTTCATTGCCGAGGGCGCTTCCGAGGCCGATGGCGTCAGCTCCAGCGCGAGCGTCGCCCAGGGCGCCATCCGTACCGTTCCGGCCAACTGAATTCCAGACTTCCAGGGGACATGACGATGCACGATCCCGTACCGCACCCGATCGAGATATCGGGACGCGCCGCCGTCGCCGCGTACGCCCGCATGCCGTCCGCCGGATCGGTACCTCGGCGCGCCATCGCGTGCGCGGCCGGTGTGGGCTTCGCCCTGCTGGCGGCGGCCGGCCCCAGCGCGGCAGATGACACCGAGGTGTTCTTCGGCCAGACCACGAGCGCGGCCGACACCCGCTCCAACGTGCTCTTCATACTCGACACTTCGGGTTCGATGGACAGGTTCGACGCCGGTCAGGAGGGCATGCGCATCGAGCGGCTTCAGCAGGCCATGCACGAGATCCTCGATCAGTCCACCAACATCAACATCGGCTTGATGTCGCTGAACGGCTACGAGGGCGGCGGGCCGGTCCGCTATCCGGTGACGCCCGTGGAGCAGTCGGCCTGCGGACCCGACGGCTGCGGCGTCATTTCGGTAAGGGCGCCGATCGCGACCGCCGAGGACGACACCGAGGAGCGCGTCGCGGACGGCCGCCCCGCCGCGAACGGATTCAACCTGAGCATCGGCGATGAGGAGTCCGGCAATCCCCAGTACGTCGGACTCCGCTTCCGTGACCTGAACATACCGCAGGGTGCGACCATCACGAGCGCGCACCTGGAGTTCGAGGCACAGCGAAGCAACTCCGGCGCGTCGACCATCACCGTCGTTGGCGAGGATGTCGATCACGCCGCCGAGTTCACCTCCGGCTGGAACGACCTGGGTCGCCGGGACGTCACGGACTCGTCGATGAGTCATGTCGCGCCGAACTGGAATGCGAACGAGACGTACGCCATGCCGGACATGGCGGACGTCATCCAGGAGATCACCGACCGACCCGGGTGGTGCGGCGGAAACGCGCTCGGACTGCGACTCGAGGCCACCGGATCGCGCTCCATGAAGAGCTTCGAGCACAACGTTCGCGACGCCGACCTGGGCAGCCACAGCGAGCGCCTCACACTGCACGTCACCTACGACGCCTCGGACCTGGCCGTGGGCGAGGGCTGCATGTCGCGCACCGCCGTGGCGCAGGTGAACAGCGACAACGACGACGTGGAGCAGGTCAGAAACGATGGCCGCGTCAACCGGACGTCTCCCGACATGGAGCTGCCCAACGACTTCGGCACGGCTCAGCTGTCGGCCACTCGATTCACCAACGTCAAGATTCCAGCCGGTGCGCGTGTCCTCTCCGCGCAAGTCGAGTTCGAGGTGCAGGACAGGAGAACCGGCAACGTCGAGATCGAGATTCGCGGCGAAGCGGATCCCAACCCGTCCACCTACACGGGCGCGAAGTGGGAGATCCGAGATCGTCCGAAGACGAGCGCCCGTGTCGTGTGGGACGACATCCCGGCGGCGAACAAGAACGAGAAGGTCCGGACTGCGGATCTGTCGAGCGTCGTCCAGGAGATCATCGACCAGGCCGGCTGGGCCGAAGGTAATGCGCTGGCCCTGCACTACGGTCGCGCGAACGACAGTAGAGGCATGCGCGACTTCGAGTCGCATGACAACGAGCCGGCGGCGGCGGCCAAGCTGCTCGTGACCTTCCAGGGTGCCGTCGTCAGCGACGCTTCGAACGGCAACGGCACGCTCGTCGCGCGCGACAAGATGAAGGAGATCATCGACGATCTCGTGCCCTACGGCCACACGCCGCTCGTGAGCACGCACTACGAGGCCGCGCAGTACCTGCTGGGACGCGAAGTCGACTACGGGCGGACGCGTGGCAATCGGGACAATCAGCGCTTGTATCGCGTATCGCACCCGGATTCCTACATCGGCGGTGAAGTCGACCGACCCGACGGTTGTCGCGACGATGACCTGAACTCCAGCGCCTGTGCCGACGAGGAGATCGTCGACATGGCCGCGCAGAAGGCGACCTACCGGTCGCCGCTGACCCACAGTTGTCAGACGAGTCACGTCGTGTTCCTCAGCGACGGCCAAGCCAACAGCAATGGTGCGGCGTCCAGGGTGCGCAATCTGACCGGCAAGGGCCGGTGCGAGACCAACAGCGGAAACGAGGCGTGCGGTGTGGAGCTTGCCCAATGGCTCTTCGAGACCGACCACAACCCGTTGATCGCGCAGAAGCAGAACATCGTCACGCATACGGTCGCCTTCAACCTGGATGACCCGGACTACCTGAAGGCGATCGCGAACGCCGGCGGAGGTTCCTACAGCGAAGCCGCGTCGGCCAGCGAGCTCGTGCGGGTGTTCCAGGACATCCTGAGCGGTGTCAAGTCCGTCGACACGGCCTTTACGGCACCGGGCGCGACGGTCAATCAGTTCAACCGCCTGACCCACCGCGAGGACATTTACTTCGCCGTCTTCAAGCCCGAGCAGGGCGCGCGTTGGACCGGCAACCTGAAGCGCTATCGCGTCGGCGAGGTTCCCAGCAGCGTGTCGGGCGAGCCGCCCACCATCGAGATCCTCGGAGCGGACAATCGACCGGCGGTCGACGAGACGACTGGCTTCTTCTACGAGAACTCCCACAGCTTCTGGGAGGAGCCGAACCCCGATGGAGGCCTCGTCACCACCCCGGACGGCCCTCGCGTCGATCGCGGCGGTGCGGCCGCCAGGCTCGAGCTGTCCGGGATCACGGGGCTTCCCTCGCCCGGCGATCGACGCGTGACGACGTTTGTCGGCGACCTCGACACTCTCGCGACCACCGACGTGGAGCTGCTTGCCGAGGGCAACGAGCTGCACGAGGACAACGAGGCGATCACCGACGAGATGCTCGGCATCGCCGGCGAGTTCGCCGACGCGGACGCACAGTCCGCCTGGCGAAAGGAATTGCTGCAGTGGACGCGAGGCGTGGATGTGCAGGACGAGGACGCCGATGAGGACGCGACGGAGGCCCGCAGGCACATGGGTGACCCGATGCACTCGCGCCCCGTGATCGTGAACTACAAGAAGGACAGTGCCGACGAGAGCGGACGATCGATCGTGTACGTGGCGACGAACGAGGGTTTCCTCCATGCCATCGACTCGAAGACCGGCAACGAGCAGTGGGCGTTCTCTCCGGCAGAGCTTCTTCCTCAGCACCGCATCTTCTATGACGACGCGACATCCGAGCGCCATCCGTACGGCCTCGACGGCACCGCCTCCGTGTGGCGCATCGATCCGAACGAGGACTTCGTGATCCAGGCCGACAAGAAGGATGCGAGCGGCAAGAACACGGAGGGGGCATTCCTCTTCGTGGGCATGCGCCGTGGCGGCTCGAGCTACTACGCGTTCGACATCAGCGACCCGGATGCCCCGAAGCTTGCCTGGACCATTCAAGGCGGTGAAGGCGACTTCGCGAAGCTCGGCCAGAGCTGGTCGCGAGCCACGCACGCCCGCATGAAGATCGATGGCGAGTCCACCGACGTCCTGGTGATCGGCGGCGGCTATTCGGACGCACAGGATCCTCAGCGCGCGAGCCCCGATTCGGCTCTGGCGGCCGCATCGCTGCGTGCTCAGCCCGAGGACGGTGTCGGCAACGCGATCTTCATCGTCGAGGCTCGGACCGGGAACCTGCTGTACACGCTGTCGGCGGACGCCACCGGGGACACGCCCGCCTTCAGCCAGATGAAGTATTCCATTCCTGCGGACGTGCGCACCGTGGACATCGACCTCGACGGCTACACCGACCAGCTGTACGCGGCCGACATGGGTGGCCAGGTGTGGCGCTTCGACCTCCAGCCGTACGCGTCCGCGTCGGACAAGTTGTTCAAGGGCGGCGTCATCGCCGATCTCTCCGGCTCCCGGGCCGCCGATCAGCGCCGCTTCTACAACGAGCCGGACGTGGCGCTGGTCGAGCGGGGGGGCGAGCGCTTCATGGCTGTCGGGATCGGATCCGGCTGGCGCGCGCACCCGCTCGACACCATAGGCGAGGACCGCTTCTACATGATTCGCCAGGACACGGTGCGGGGCACTCCGCCGGGCTACGGCAAGCAGACGGAAGCGGGCACCTGGACTCCGCTCGTGGAGACCGACTTGCTCGACATCAAGTCGCCCAACGTATCCGGAAGCTCCGGCAGCGGAGCGCAGGACGCCTCGCACGGCTGGTACGCGGACTTCGACAACGTGGGCGAGAAGGTCCTCGGGCGCAGCCTGACCTTCAATGGCGCCGTGACGTTCACCACCTTCGTTCCGGACGACAACGCCGCTCCGTGCTCCGCGGCGCTCGGCAGCGGTCGCGCGTACATGCTGGACGTGAAGACCGGCCAACCGGTGCGCGATTTCGATGGCCGGTACGAGGACGAAGACTCGACATCGGGTCGCAAGGGTATCCAGGAGCACGGGGACGGCAAGCTCAGCGCCGACAGCGCCTTCCGACTCGAGCACGGTGGCATTCCCCCGGAGCCCGCGGTGCTGATCTCCGAGTCCGGCGTCCCGATCCTCGTCGTCGGCCCGGAGAAGATCCCGGCCGATCTCGAGAACGACACGAGCCGCACCTTCTGGGCCGACACCGGTCCGGTGAGGACCCCGGCAGCGGCGACGCCCGATCCGGATTCGGAGGATTCGGTGGCGGAGGACACCACTGCGGACGACTGAGCGAATGTTCCCGGCGTCGCCGTTCCGTGCGACTCCGGGAACCGTCCCGGCTGCAGCCCGGGACCGGCCTTATGTCGTGGCTCTTGGTGGTGATTCCATTCCGGTCTAGGACCGCCCTTCCCCGCCCTGCTCCAATGCACCGATCCCCAGATCGGCCCGGAGCACCGTCATCGACACGCACCCCCCGGGCATCGCGCCCATCGAGACCGACGCCGTCATCATCGGCGCGGGCCCCTGCGGGCTCTTCCAGGTCTTCGAGCTCGGCCTGCTCGACATCCGCGCGCACGTGATCGAGGCGCTGGACCGCCCGGGCGGCCAGTGCACCGAGCTGTACCCGTCGAAGCCGATCTACGACATCCCGGCCTGCCCCGCCATCGGCGCGCAGGAGCTCGTGGACCGGCTGATGGAGCAGATCGCCCCGTTCGAGGCGACGTTCCACTTCTCGCAGCAGGTGCGGCGGCTGGAGCGCCTCGCCGACGACCGATTCTTCCTGGAGACCAGCGCCGGCACGCGCTTCGTCGCGCGCAGCGTCGTCGTCGCGGGCGGGGTCGGCAGCTTCGAGCCCGTGAAGCTGAAGGTGCCCGGCGCGGACGCCCACGTCGGCGGCCAGCTGCACTACTCGGTGCGGGACCCCGAGCGCTTCGCGGGCAAGGATCTCGTGATCCTCGGCGGTGGCGACTCGGCGCTCGACTGGACGCTGGACCTGGTCGGGCGCGCGGACAGCGTGCTGCTCGTGCATCGCTCGGAGAGCTTCAAGGCCGCGCCCGCGTCGGTCTCGCGCATGAGGAAGCTGTGCGAGGACTACGAGATGCAGTTCCTGCAGGGCGAGGTCACGCGGCTGATCGAGGAGCCCGCGGCCGATGCGGCGGCGCTCGCCGGCGACGGACCGGCCGAGACCGCGGCGCGCAGGCTGCTCGGCGTCGAGGTCACCGGCGGTGACGGCGTGGCGCGGCGCGTGGATACGGACGAGCTGCTCGTGTTCTTCGGGCTGTCGCCGAAGCTCGGCCCCATCGCCGACTGGGGGCTGGAGCTGTCCAGGAAGCAGATCCGGGTCGACACCGCGCGCTTCGAATCGAGCGAGCCGGGCATCTACGCCGTCGGCGACGTGAACACCTATCCCGGCAAGAAGAAGCTGATCCTGTCGGGCTTCCATGAGGCGGCGCTCGCGGCCTTCGCCATCAAGGAGCGGCTGAACCCGGGCAAGAAGGTGCACCTGCAGTACACGACCACGAGCCCCGTCATGCACGAGCGCCTGGGCGTGGACGACCCGTACGCCGAAGACGAGGTGGCCTGAGCATCATGTATCGCTACACCGAGTTCGACCGGAACTTCCTGCGCGCGCGCGTCGCCGAGTTCCGCGACCAGACCGAGCGGCGGCTGTCCGGGGAGCTGTCCGAGGACGAGTACAAGCAGCTGCGGCTCAGGAACGGGCTGTACGTGCAGCGCCACGCGCCCATGCTGCGCGTGGCCATTCCCTACGGCATGCTGTCCTCCGAGCAGCTGCGCGCGCTCGGTCACGTCGCGCGCACCTGGGACCGCGGCTACGGCCACGTGACCACGCGCCAGAACATGCAGTTCAACTGGCCGGCCCTGGAGAGCGTGCCGGACATCCTCGCGCACCTGGCCGAGGTGGACATGCACGCCATCCAGACGAGCGGCAACTGCATCAGGAACACCACGACCGATCCACTCGCGGGCGCCACCGCCGACGAGATCGAGGACCCGCGCCCCTGGTGCGAGCTCATCCGGCAGTGGTCCACGCTGCACCCGGAGTTCGACTGGCTGCCGAGGAAATTCAAGATCGCCGTCACCGGCGCGCGTTCGGACCGCGCCGCCGTGCAGCTGCACGACATCGGCCTGCGCGTGCGCAGGGACGCCGATGGGCGCACGGGCTTCGAGGTGCTGGTGGGCGGCGGCATGGGTCGCACGCCGCACATCGGCAAGATCATCCGCGACTTCCTGCCCGCCGAGGATCTGCTGACGTACCTCGCCGCGATCCTGCGCGTCTACAACCTCGAGGGGCGCCGGGACAACCTGTACAAGGCGCGCATCAAGATCCTCGTGGCGGCGCTCGGCATCGACGAGTTCCGCGCGAAGGTCGATGCGGAGTGGGCCGCGTCCAGGCACGTGGACGACACGTTCACGCCCGAGGACATCGAGCGCCTGCGCGCCACGTTCCCCGCCCCGCCCACGCTCGGCACGCTCGCCTCCGTCGGCGAGGCGGGTGCGGCGACGCCCGCGACGGACGAGGCGCCCATCGCGGCGGCGCTGGCGGGCAACCCGGTGTTCGCGCAGTGGTACCGCACCAACACGCGTGTTCATCGCGACAGCGGGCGGCGCATCGTGTCGGTGCCGCTGAAGAACGCGGACCGGCCGGCAGGCGACATCACCGACGAGCTGATGGACGCCGTCGCGGATCTCGCCGACAGGCATTCGCTCGGCGAGCTGCGCACCACGCACGAGCAGAACCTGGTGCTGGCGCACGTGCCCGTCGGCGAGCTCGTCGAGCTGTGGAAGGGGCTGCGCGCGTGCGGGCTCGCCACGCCGAACCTGGCGCACCTCACCGACATGATCGTGTGCCCGGGCCTGGACTTCTGCTCGCTCGCGAACGCCGGCACGCTGACCTTGCATGACCGCGTGCTCGCGCGCTTCGACGACATCGACTACGTGCACGACGTCGGCGAGATCGCGATCAAGATCTCGGGTTGCATGAACGCCTGCGGCCACCACCACGTCGGCGACATCGGCATCCTGGGCGTCGAGAAGGGCGGCGAGGAGTGGTACCAGATCACCCTGGGAGGTCATGCCGGAGATGCCGCGGCGCTCGGCCAGCGGCTCGGCAAGGCGTTGCCGCAGGACGAGGTGGTGCCCGCCATCGAGCGCATCCTCGAGGCCTACCTGGACGTGCGGCTGAACGGCGAGAGCTTTCACGACGCGGTGTTGCGGCTCGGCGTCTCACCCTTCAAGGAGACCGTGTACGCGGTCGCGGCCTGAACCGATGAGCACCCGAACCGACCGCTACACGGCACCCGGTGCCGCCGCCGCACTCGATGCACCGACCGCGGAGCTGGTACCGCTCGCCGAGTTCCTCGCGCTCGAGCCGGCGGCGCGTCGGGAAGTGCGTGGCGTGCTCGTGGCCCCGGCCGACGACGTGACGCCGCTCGTGCCCGAGCTGGACGGGCTCGCCGTCGTGGCCATCGATTTCCCGACCTTCACCGACGGCCGGGGCTGCTCGCACGCGCGGAGGCTGCGGACCACCCACGGCTACGCCGGCGAGCTGCGCGCGGTCGGTGACGTGCGGGCGGACCAGGCGCGTTCGCTGCTGCGCTGCGGCTTCGGCGTGCTGGAGTTCGAGAGCCCCGTCGGTGCGCAATGGCTGGAGATGAAGCTCGGCCTGCTGCCGGGCAGCTATCAGCCGAGCTACGACGTTTCGGCCGAAGGGCGCGCGAACGCTTGACCCGGAGCCTCGGCTCTCCGACCATCGGACGCATGGACAAGCGCCTGCTCGACATCCTCGTGTGCCCCGTGACCAAGGGCAAGCTCATCCCGCGCGGCGACGAGCTGTGGAGCCGCCAGGCCGCCCTCGCCTATCCGGTGCGCGACGGCATTCCCGTCATGCTGGAGAGCGAGGCGCGAGCGCTGGAGCTTGCGGAGGTCGAGGCGCTGGACGCCGAGCGGCCGCGCCGCTAGGGCGTCGGCAGACTCGACCGTCGTGACGTCCGATCGCGCCTCTAGCCACGCCTGCGGCGTGCCCGCGTAGCGGCGCAGCTGCAGGTACACCGTCGGCTCGTCCGCTAGGGCACCCGGCACCGGCATGGTGCCCTCGAAGCGCTGCCAGGCGACGCTCTCCAGGTCCGTGTCCACGCCGATGCGGTAGTGCGTGGGCTCGCCCGTGATGCGCGCGCGCATCGTGCGCTCGCCGCCGGCGGTGTCGACGTCCAGGTCGCGGATCAGGATGGGCGCGTGCCCGGGCTCGGCCACCGCGCTGCCCGCGCGGCAGCGCGGCCCGGGCACGCCTTCGGCCAGGCGCACTTCCTTGACGAGGTTGAAGCCGCGCGCCGGCTCGCTGGTGCGGGTGCCGGTGAAGCGCGTCTTCGAGACCGTCACCACGAGCGGCACGTTGGGCACGTCCACGCTCATGCGACCGTCGATGTCGGTGAACCCCGTGCCGAACTGGCGGTAGTTGCCCTCCATGCCGATGCAGACGGACGCACCCGCGACCGGCGTGCCGGCGTCGTCCACGACGCGCACGCCGAAGGTGGCGGCCTGCGAGGCCGCGGGCGCGGCGAGGGCCGCGACGCAGGCGAGGCCGGCGAGAGCGAGCCGCGCGGGTGGTGGCACGGACGCGAACGTCGGCGCGAACCTGGGATAGACCATCGATCCTCCTCCCGGAAGCAGGACGCGGCGCAGGTGTGGAGGCGGCGCGTCGGGAAACCGGCGAACATCCGCCGGGCGCCGGTTTTCCGGCGCAGCGGCAGTCTGCGGGAGGTGGCGCGTGCCGGATGAGCGCCCTTTCACGTATTGCCCAACGAGCGATGAGACCCGGGGCCGGCGACGTGGGGCCTGCGACGTATCGAATCGCGGGTTCTGCCGAGTCTCGGGCGCGGGAGCGCGCGAGGGTTCCCGCCGAGGAAGCTCAGCTTCCCCAGGTGCGCGGCTGACCGGTGTCCACGTGCACGAACCCGGAGCGGCTGTAGTAGCCGACCCCGCCCGCGGCCAGCGCCATCGCCTCTTCGCGCAGGGTGCGCGTGGAGACGCCGGGCACGTGGATGTCCGCCGCGCGCCCTTCCATGTGCAGGCTGAACTTCGCCACGCCCGAGGAGCGCTTCCGAAGCCTGGCGTTCGTGGCCGGCGAGCGGTAGCCGGACAGCAGGTGGAAGGGCTCGTCGGTGTCCAGCCGCGCGTGCAGGCGCGCGAGCAGATCGATCAGGGCCGGGTCGATGTCGTGCTCGAGCCCCGCGCGGTGATCGCGCATGACGTGCCGAAGCTCCTGCAGCCGGTCCGGCTCGTAGGTGCCGCGCACGCAGTACACGCTGTCGAAGCGCTCGCCCGTGTGGTCGTTCACGAGCGACAACCGGCGCAGCCCCTTCGCGTCGTCGGCGGGGTGGGAGGGCCCGATAGGCGCGGACGGCATGGGGACGGTGCGGGCGGTGACGGATCCCGCGGCACCCGTCGGGTCGGTGCCGGGAACCGCCTGCCAGCCGTCCGGCAGGGCCAGCGCACCGCGGGCGGCGACGAGGCCGGCGGCCCCCGCCATGCCTGCGGCGGAGCGCCGCAGGAACGCGCGGCGCGTACCCGGCGGCCGCGCCGACGGGTGAACGTGGGACGTGGGGGGCAGCTCGAAAGGCATCGGTACATCCGGCAGTGGCCGGCGCGCGGAAGAAAACGCACCGCCCGTCAATGAACGGACGGATTGTGCCACAGCGTCACGGGGCCGTCGGGCTCGACGGCCCGAACCCGGACGCGCGTCAGACGTAGAGGACCTCGAGGATCTCGTACTCGCGCACGCCGCCGGGCGTGGTGACGCCCACCTCGTCGCCCTCGCTCTTGCCGATGAGCGCCTTCGCCACGGGCGAACCCACGGAGATGCGACCGGCCTTCAGGTCGGCCTCGTCGTCGCCCACGATCTGGTAGGTGATCTCCTCGTCGGAGTCCAGATCCATGAGCTTCACCGTGGCGCCGAAGACGACGCGGCCGCCGGCGTCCAGGGTCGTGACGTCGATGACCTGGGCGTTCGACAGCTTCGCCTCGATCTCCTTGATGCGGCCCTCGATGAAGCCCTGCTGCTCGCGCGCGGCGTGGTACTCGGCGTTCTCCTTCAGGTCGCCGTGCGCGCGCGCCTCGCTGATCGCCTGGATCACCTCGGGGCGCTGCACGTGCTTGAGCTCCTGCAGCTCGTCGCGCAGCTTCGTCTCGCCGCGCTTGGTCAGGGGCACTCGGGTCATGGTCGGGAACTCTTGGTCATGTCAGGCGTTTGCGGTCGTGCCGTGGACATCGTCCAGCCGGTAGACCGGGCCGTCGACGCGATACGACAGCGCCGCGCAGATGGCGAGCGCGCCGCCGAGCGTGGTCGTGTACGGGATCTTGCGCGTCAGCGACTCGCTGCGAATGTAGTAGGAGTCGCTCACCGCCTGGCGTCCGTCGGTCGTATTGACGACGAGCGCCACGTCGCCGTTGACGATGCGATCCAGCACGTGCGGCTGCCCCTGGCGCAGCTTGTTGACGCGCTCGCAGTCGAGCCCCGCCGAGGTGATGGTGGCGTGCGTGCCGTCGGTGGCCACGAGGCTGAAGCCCGCACGGGCGAGCGCGCGCGCGACCTCGACCACGCCCCCCTTGTCCTGCTCGCGCACCGACAGGAACGCGGTGCCGTCCGTCGGCAGCTCCACGCCCGCCCCGAGGGAGGCCTTGGCGAACGCCTCGCCGAAGCTGCGCCCGGTGCCCATGACCTCGCCGGTGGACTTCATCTCCGGCCCCAGCAGCGGGTCCACGCCCGGGAACTTCGCGAACGGGAACACCGACTCCTTGACGCTGAAGAACGGCGGCGGGTGCACGTCGGCGGCACCCTGCGCGGCGAGCGAGGTGCCCGCCATGGCGCGCGCGGCGAGCTTGGCGAGCGGCACGCCCGTGGCCTTCGACACGAAGGGCACGGTGCGCGAGGCGCGCGGATTGACCTCCAGCACGTACACCGTGTCGCCCTGGATGGCGAACTGGGTGTTCATGAGCCCCACGACCCCGAGCGCTTCCGCCATGGCGCGCACCTGATCGCCGAGCTCGGCGATGCGTTCGGACGACAGCGTGAACGGCGGCAGCGAACAGGCGGAATCCCCCGAGTGCACGCCCGCCTCCTCGATGTGCTCCATGACGCCGCCCACGATCACCGCGCCGTCCGCGTCGCGAATGGCGTCGACGTCGACCTCGACGGCATCGTCCAGGAAGCGATCGAGCAGCACCGGCGAGTCGTTCGACACGCTGACCGCGTCCGTCATGTAGCGGGACAGCTCGCTCTCTTCCCGCACGATCTCCATCGCACGCCCGCCGAGCACGTAGCTCGGGCGCACCACCAGCGGGTAGCCGATCTCGCGCGCCGCTTCGAGCGCGGCCTCGGGCGTGCGCGCGGTGCGGTTCGGCGGCTGCGCGAGACCGAGCCCCTCGATCAGGCCCTGGAAGCGCTCGCGGTCCTCGGCGAGATCGATCGAGTCCGGGGAGGTGCCGATGATGGGCACGCCGGCGGCTTCCAGGTCGCGCGCGAGCTTGAGCGGCGTCTGGCCACCGTACTGCACGATGACGCCTTTCGGTTTCTCGACCGCGACGATCTCGAGCACGTCCTCGAGGGTCAGCGGCTCGAAGTACAACCGGTCCGAGGTGTCGAAGTCGGTCGACACGGTCTCGGGGTTGCAGTTGACCATGATGGTCTCGTAGCCGTCGTCGCGCAGCGCGAGCGCCGCGTGCACGCAGCAGTAGTCGAACTCGATGCCCTGGCCGATGCGGTTCGGACCGCCCCCGAGCACCATGATCTTGTCGCGCGTAGTGGGGTCGGCCTCGGAGGTGCGCTCGTAGGTCGAGTACAGGTAGGCCGTGGACGTGGCGAACTCCGCGGCCACCGAGTCGACGCGCTTGTAGGCGGGCACGATGCCGAGCTCCCGGCGACGCGCGCGCACGGCCGACTCGCCGGCCACGCGCGCGGCGGCGCTGCCGTGTCCGGGGGCGCCGTCGTCGCCGGCAGCGCTGCCGGCCGCGCCCGCGCGTGCCAGCAGCGACGCGATGCGCGCGTCGCCGAAGCCGAGCCGCTTCCAGCCCCACAGCGTCTTCTCGTCCAGCGCGGCCAGCCCGTCGCCGCCGCGCGAAACGATTTCGCCCTCCACGACGACGAGCCGCTCGATCTGGTCGAGGAACCACGGATCGATCGCCGTGGCCTCCTGCACGCGCTCTAGGCTCCAGCCGGCGCGGAAGGCTTCGGCGACGTACCACAGGCGCCGCTCGCGCGGCTCGCGCAGCTGGCGTTCGATCTCCACGGCGCGCGCCTCCTCGTCGAGCGCGGGGTCCAGCACCTCGTCGAGCCCGTCGACCCCGACCTCCAGCCCGCGCAGCGCCTTCTGCAACGACTCCGAGAACGTGCGACCGATGGCCATGACCTCGCCGACCGACTTCATCTGCGTGGTCAGGCGGTTGTCGGCGGTCGGGAACTTCTCGAAGGTGAAGCGCGGAACCTTCGTGACGACGTAGTCGATGGTCGGCTCGAAGGATGCAGGGGTGGCCCCGCCGGTGATCTCGTTGCCGAGCTCGTCGAGCGTGTAGCCCACCGCGAGCTTCGCGGCCACGCGCGCGATGGGGAAGCCCGTCGCCTTCGAGGCGAGCGCGCTGCTGCGCGACACGCGCGGGTTCATCTCGATGACGATCATGTCGCCGTTCGCGGGGTTGACCGCGAACTGCACGTTCGAGCCGCCGGTCTCCACGCCGATCTTCGCGAAGGATCGCGATCGATGCGTTCCGCATCAGCTGGTATTCCTTGTCGGTCAGCGTCTGCACCGGGGCGACGGTGATCGAGTCGCCGGTGTGCACGCCGATCGGGTCCAGGTTCTCGATGGAGCAGACGATGATCACGTTGTCGGCGCGGTCGCGCACCACCTCGGTCTCGTACTCCTTCCAGCCGAGGATCGAGACCTCGATCTGCACCTCGTTCGTGCGCGACAGCGACAAGCCGCGCGCGACGATGGCGTCGAACTCGTCGCGGTTGTAGGCGATGCCGCCGCCCGAGCCGCCCATCGTGAACGAAGGGCGGATGATGCACGGGAAGCCGATCTCCTCGAGCCCCGCGCGCGCGGCGTCCAGATCGTGCACGACGAGCGAGCGCGTGGTGGCGAGCCCGATGTCGTTCATGGCCTGGCGGAAGCGCTCGCGGTCCTCCGCCATGTCGATGGCGTCCGGGGTCGCGCCGATCATCTCTACGCCGTACTTCTCCAGCACGCCCTCGCGGTCCAGGTCGAGCGCGCAGTTGAGCGCGGTCTGGCCGCCCATGGTCGGCAGGATGGCGCCCGGGCGCTCGCGCTCGATGATGCGCTCCACCACGCGCCAGTCGATGGGCTCGATGTAGGTGGCGTCCGCCATGTCCGGGTCGGTCATGATGGTCGCGGGGTTGGAGTTCACCAGGATGACCCGGTAGCCCTCCTCCTTCAACGCCTTGCAGGCCTGCGCGCCCGAGTAGTCGAACTCGCAGGCCTGACCGATGACGATGGGGCCCGCGCCGATGATCAGCACGCTGTCGAAGTCGTTGCGCTTCGGCACGTCAGGCCTCCTGCGCGCGCGCGCGCCGGGCGCGGTCGCCCTGCACCGCGCCGAGGAACGCGTCGAACAGCCCCGACACGTCGTGCGGCCCCGGGCTCGCCTCGGGGTGCCCCTGGAAGCCGAAAGCCGGCACGTCCAGGCGTCTGAGGCCCTGCAGGGAGCGGTCGAACAGCGAGAGGTGCGTGATGGCGACATCGTTGCCGAGCGAGTCGGCGTCCACCGCGAAGCCGTGGTTCTGGCTGGAGATCATGACGCGACCCGTGGCGCAGTCCATGACCGGGTGGTTCGCGCCGTGGTGGCCGAACTTCATCTTCAGCGTGCGCGCGTTCGAGGCGAGCGCGAGGAGCTGGTGGCCGAGGCAGATGCCGAAGGTCGGCAGCCCCGCATCGACGAGCTCGGCGATGGTGCGGATGGCGTAGTCGCACGGCTCGGGATCGCCGGGGCCGTTCGACAGGAACAGCCCGTCGGGCTCGTACGCGCGGATGGACGCTGCGTCGGTGGTGGCGGGCACGACGGTGACGCGGCAGCCGCGGTCGACCAGCAGGCGCAGGATGTTGCGCTTGACCCCGAAGTCCATCGCCACGATGTGCGGGCCATCGCCGCCCGATGTGCCGCCCGATGTGCCGCCCGATGTGCCGCTCGTCTCGCCGCTCGTCTCGCCGCTCATCGCACCGTACGGCTCGCGGCCGTCGGGCTGCGCCACGCCGGATACGCGGTCGTCGTGCGCGAGCGACCAGGTATTGCCGGTCCACACGTACGGCTCGCTGCAGCTCACGAGCTTCGCCAGATCCATTCCCGCCAGGCCCGGGAAGCCCTTGGCGACCCCCACCGCCGCGTCGCCGTCGGTACCGGGGCCCGCCATGATGCAACCCGCCTGGGCGCCCGCGTCCCGAAGGTGCCGGGTGAGCGCGCGCGTGTCCACATCGGCGATGGCGACGGTGCCGCGACGCGCCAGGTAGTCGGGCAGCGATTCGCGCGCGCGAAAATTGCTGTGACGCGACGGCACGTCACGCACCACCAGGCCTGCCGCGTGCACGCGCCCCGACTCCTCGTCCCACTCGTTGGTGCCGGTGCTGCCTATGTGCGGATACGTCAGGGTGACGATCTGCTGGGCGTAGGAGGGGTCGGTGAGGATCTCCTGGTAGCCGGTCATGGCCGTGTTGAACACGACCTCGCCGACGGCCATGCCGTCCACCCCGACGGCCACGCCATCGAACACGGTGCCGTCGGCGAGCGCTAGCAGGGCGGGTCGGGACACGCGGGGAAGGCCTCCGGCTGAGCGTGCCGGTGCCTGGCGAGCCCGACGGGGCCCGCGTGCGGCATAGCACGGGACGGCCCGTGCGGGGACTTCCCCTCGCGCGGCGAGCGGGACTCCTGGACCGTCGGAAATGGTACGCGGCGGCGCGCCCGGTTGTCCAGACGATCCGAGCCGTGGCCCGCTACGTCCGCACGTACCGCTCGATACCGTCCGCCTCGACCGAGCGCGCCAGCGCGCCCGAGCGCTCGAGCCGGCGCACGTGCGCCAGCGCCTCGCCGAGCGCGAAGCTCGTCTGCTGCGCGTCGAGCTTCCGGCCGAACAGCACCGGGAAGAGCTCCGCGGCGCTCGTCGGCCGGGCGCAGGCCTCGACCACGCGTGCCAGGCGCTCGTCGTGATGCGCGGCCAGCGCGTCGAGCCGCGCGTGCAGGCCCGTGAACGGCAGCCCGTGCGAGGGCAGCACGAGCACGTCCTCGGGCAGATCCCTCAGCGCGTCGAGCGAGCCGAGGAAGCTTGCGAGCGGGTCGTCGTCGCGCGACTCGAACACGTCGTCGCCGGGCTCGAGAGGCGGCGCGGGCATGAGGCTGACGTTCGGCGAGATGCCGGGCAGCACCTGGTCCGCCGCGATCAGCAGGTTGTCCTCGGCGCAGTGCAGCATGAGCATGCGCGGCGCGTGCCCGCGCCCGATCAGCACGCGCCACTCGCGCCCGCCGAGCCCTACGTCGTCGCCCTCTTCCAGCCAGGACCAGGCATCGAGCGCAGGCGGTTCGCCGACGATCGAACGATAGCCGTTGCCCTGCCCCGCCACGCGCGCCACGACGTCGGCGGGCAGACCGTTGGCGTGATACCAGTTCGCGTACACCCGGGCGTACGCGCCGGGGTCGGCGTGCCAGATGCGCCGCGAGAGCCGCACCTCCACCTCGCCGCCGTGCAGCGCCGCGCCGCGCTCGTGGAACCAGCCGGCGAGGCCTGCGTGGTCCGGGTGGAAGTGCGTGACCAGCAACCGGTCGGGCACCCGGTTCCCCAGCACCGCTGCCCAGTTCGCGCGCGACGTGCCGGACGAGATGCAGGTATCGACGAGGGCCAGCTCGCCACCGTCGTCGAGCAGCCAGCAGTTGACGTGATCGAGTCGGAAGGGCAGCGGCTGGCGCACCCAGTCGATGCCCGGACGCACTTCGACGCGAGCGCCCGTCGCCGGCGGTTCCGGCCAGGGGAACGCGAGAGGGGAGGCCTTTTCGGAGCGGTCGGACCGGGTCATCGGTTTTTCACGATGACCGGGTCCGACAGGCGGAAAAACGGCTCCCGCATCGCGCGCGGACACCGTCGGCGCCCCACGTTCGCCGGACCCGCTGCGCAAGGTGGTCGGGACGCCAGTCCCTTCGATCGCCCCACCCGTCCGACACGACCCTTCGATCGCGCCACCCGTCCGACGCGACCGTTCGGTCGCTCCGCCCGTCCGACGCGCTCCGTCGGTCGCTCTGCCCGACTCATACGTCCGCCAGATCCCCTTTCGCCTCGAGCCAGCGCTTGCGGTCCCCGGCGCGCTTCTTCGCCAGCATCATGTCCATCGTGCCGTTCGTGTCGTCGCCCTCGGCGATGGTCAGCCGCACCAGGCGGCGCGTGTCGGGCGCCACCGACGTCTCGCGCAGCTGCGCGGGGTTCATCTCGCCGAGGCCCTTGAAGCGCGTGACCGAGACCTTGCCGCGCACCTTGTCCTTCTCTATGCGCTCCATGACGGCCCGGCGCTCCTCGTCGTCGACCGCGTAGTAGACCGACTTGCCGACGTCGATGCGGTACAGCGGCGGCATGGCCACGTACACGTGCCCGGCCTGCACGAGCGGGCGGAAGTGGCGCACGAACAGGGCGCACAGCAGGGTCGCGATGTGCGCGCCGTCGGAGTCGGCGTCGGCCAGGATGCAGACCTTGCCGTAGCGCAGCTTGTCGAGGTCCGCGCTGCCGGGGTCGATGCCGATGGCGACCGAGATGTCGTGCACCTCCTGGCTGCCGAAGAGCTGGTCGACGTCGGCCTCCCAGGTGTTCAGGATCTTGCCGCGCAGGGGCATGATCGCCTGGAACTCCCGGTCCCGCGCCTGCTTGGCCGAGCCGCCGGCGGAGTCCCCCTCCACGAGAAAGAGCTCGGTGCGCGACAGGTCCGACGAGGTGCAGTCGGCGAGCTTGCCCGGCAGCGCGGGCCCCGCGGAGATCTTCTTGCGCGCGACCTTCTTGCCGGAATTCGCGCGCGCGCGGGCGCTGGCGATGACCATGGTGGCGAGCGCGTCGCCGCTCTCGGGGTGGCGGTTCAGCCACTGCGCGAGCTGGTCCTTGACCGCGCCCGCGACGAAGCCCGCGCACTCGCGCGACGACAGCCGCTCCTTGGTCTGCCCGGAGAACTGCGGGTCCGCAAGCTTGACCGACAGCACGTAGTGACAGCGCTCCCAGACATCCTCCGGGGCGATCTTCACGCCGCGCGGCAAGAGGTTCCGGAACTCGCAGAACTCGCGCAGCGCGTCGGTCAGCCCGGTGCGCAACCCGTTCACGTGCGTGCCGCCCTGGGCCGTCGGCACGAGGTTCACGTAGCCCTCCTGCACGCCCTCGCCGCCTTCGGGCAGCCAGGCGACGGCCCAGTCGCAGAACGCCTCGGCGTTGTCGACGCGACCGCTCGCACTGCCGGTGAGGGGCTCGGCGGGCAGCCGCTCGCTGCCCTCGATGGCGCCGGTCAGGTAGTCCAGCAGGCCGTCCTGGTAGAGCCACTCGTCGGTCTCGCCGCCGGCTTCGTCCCACAGGCGCACGCGCAGCCCCGGACACAGCACCGCCTTCGCGCGCAACAGGTGCTTCAGGCGCGGCAGGGAGAAGCTCTGCGAATCGAAGTACTTCTTCTCCGGCCAGAACCGGATGCGCGTGCCGGTGTTCCGCTTGCCCACCGTGCCGGACGGGGCCAGCCGGTCCACGATCGCGCCCTGCGCGAAGGTGGCCAGGAACTCGTGCCCGCCGCGGCGCACCGACACCTCGAGCTTCTTCGACAGCGCGTTGACGACCGAGATGCCCACGCCGTGCAGACCGCCGGAGAAGCGGTAGCTGTCGTTGCCGAACTTGCCGCCCGAATGCAGCGTCGTGAGGATGACCTCGACGCCGGGCTTCTTCAGGGTCGGGTGCATGTCCACCGGCATGCCGCGCCCGTCGTCGATGACCTCCAGCGAGCCGTCCTTGTAGACGTTCACGCGAATGTCGGTGCAGTGGCCGGCCAGCGCCTCGTCGACGCTGTTGTCGATGACCTCCTGGGCAAGGTGGTTCGGGCGCTGGGTGTCGGTGTACATGCCCGGACGCTTGCGAACGGGGTCCAGGCCGCTCAGGACCTCGATCGACGAGGCGTCGTAGGCGCGAGTCACTGTAAGGAATTCCGGTTGTCTGCGTCGGCCGGGGGAGTGTAGACCGAACCCGGGCCCTCCGGGACACGCGAGCCCCGGAGCACCGCGCCGCGCGCACCACTCGCGCGCGGTTGAAACCCCGTCCCCCAGGCGACACACTTCGACATCAAGCCTGCGCCCGGGGTGCCGGCACGCAGGGGTCAGCACAGGTGGAACGCGTGATGGACGGAACGGCCAGAGGGGCGGGAATCGGCGCGGGCGATGCGTCGCCCGCCGGGGCGGACTCGCCGTGGATCGTCGATCTCGACGAAACCAACTTCATGCAGGTCGTGGTCGAGGGCTCGGACGCACGTCCGGTGCTCGTGGACTTCTGGGCCGAGTGGTGCGGCCCCTGCAAGGCGTTGTCGCCGACGCTCGAGAAGCTCGCCGTGGAGTTCAACGGCGCGTTCGTGCTGGCCATGCTGGACACCGAGGCGCATCCGGGCATCGCGCAGCAGCTCGGCATCCGCAGCCTGCCGACGGTGAAGCTGTTCAGCGGCCGTCAGCTCGTCGACGAGTTCACCGGCGCCCTGCCCGAAGCCGAGGTGCGACGCTTCCTCGAGCACCACGTCGGTGCACCGCTCGCGGTCGAGGAGCCCGAGCCGGATCCTGCGCTGTCCGCCACCGCGCAGGCCGCCGCGCTGCACGAGCAGGGCCGCACCGACGAGGCGCTGGCACTGCTGCGCCAGGCGCAGAACGCCGAGCCGGAGAACGTCGAGATCCTCGTCGCGCTCGGCCAGATGTCGCTCGGGGCCGGCGACCTGGAGGCGGCCGCCGCCTGCCTGAAGGCCCTGCCCGAGGCGGCTCGCGAGAGCGCGCAGGGCAAGCGGCTGGCGGGGCTCCTCGGCATGGCCGAGGAGATGGCGGCGGACGGTGGCGGCGAGGACGTGTCCGCCCTGTCGGCCCGCGTCGAGGCCGATCCGGGCGACGCGGAGGCGCGCTACCGCTTCGCGCTAGGCAGCGCGCTGGCCGGCGACGTGGAGACGGGGCTCGAGCAGCTGCTCGCCCTGATGTCGAAGCAGCCCGATTTCCGGGACGGCGCCGCGCGGCAGAAGCTCCTGGCGCTGTTCGACGTGCTGGGGGACGATCCGCTGGTGGGCAGGTATCGCCGGCGAATGTTCGCGCTGCTGCACTGACGCTCAGCTCGGCGCCACCGCGCCGCATTGCCAGCACGCTCCGAACGATCCGTCGATCTTCTCGCCGCAGCCGCGGCAGAACCAGTCGGCCCGAGACGTGCGACGTTCCGCCTCGTAGTCATGGATGAGGGCCTTCGCACGCTCCGCGTCGCCGTCGTCGTGCACGCGCACGCCGATGACGTCGCTCGGCGGCAGCTCGCCTATGGCGCCGGACAGGTAGCCGCCCGTGACCTCGGTGCGGATGCCCTCGGCCACGAGCACGTCACTCACGAGCTGCGCGTCGACCAGGTTCGCGGCGCGGTAGACGAGCTTCACCCGCCCGGGCCGGCCATACGCACCGCGTCACCGTGCGCGTCGCAGAGATCGGTGGTGGCGAAGCTCACGAGACGTCCTCGGCCGTGCGGCGCCCGCGCGCCTCGCCCCCGCCCGGCAGCGCGTAGGGCAACGGCCGCTCGTAGGCGGGCTCGCCGCCGACGTCCAGCCGCAGCCCTTCGGCATCGATGCGCACCACCGCCAGCAGCTCGAGCGCGTCGCCCACCCGCACCGCGTCCACGATCTCGCCCGCGCCCTCGGTCCGCGCGCCGTCGGGGCTCAGGCCGGCCACGTGCGCGCCCGGCACCGGCAAGTCCGCCCCCGCGACGTCCGTCCGGAAGCGCCGCATGTGCTTCTTCAGCTTGCCGAGATACTGCATGCGGGCCACGATCTCCTGCCCGGGATAGCAGCCCTTCTTGAAGCTCAGTCCGCCGGCCTCGCCGAAGTTCACCATCTGCGGCACGAACGCCTCGCGCGTGGCCCCACGCACCGACGCGATGCCGGCGCGCACGTCGCCGAGCCGCCACGCGGCATCGACCTCGTCGGGCGACAATCGCGCGAGCGATGCATCGGCCGATCGCAGGGTCTCGCCCACCCCCGCAAGCGGAACGATGGCGAGCAGCCGCGTCGCGACGGCGTCCCGCTCGGCCTCGCCGTGCACGGGATGCCAGCGCAACACCGAAGATCCGTCCTCTCCGAGCACCGCCGCCGGGCCCTCCGGCGGCAGGCCCGCGAGCTCCAGACCCAGCGCGGCGAGCGCCGGATCCGCGGCAGCCGCGTCGGGCAGGAACGCCGCCAACGCGCCCAGGTCCTCGCGCCGGACCACGCTCACGGCCGCGCGCAGCACGAACATCCCGAGCCGCTGCACGAAGGGGGCGGCGAGCTCGCCGGGCAGCACCAGCCTGAAGCCGTCGGGCAGCCGATGCACGATGAGCGCGGCCAGCAACCGCCCCTTGGCCGAGCACCAGCCCTGGAGCTGCACGCCGCCGGCGCCGAGCAGGCCGAGGTCGTTGGTGAGCTGGCCCTGCAGGAAGCTCTCGGCGTCGGGGCCGGTCACGTCGACCGTCGCCAGTGCCTCGGCCGAACCGATCGCACCGGCACCCGGCTTGCCCCGCCCGGTGGCCGGCGCCGTCGCGGATGCCGTCTCGGAGGGGACCGCGGACGGGGTGGGTTCTGGCTGGGTCACGGCGATTCTCTGTCTGTCGAAGGGCGACGGTACGGGCGCATCGCGCCCTCGCACGAAGGCGATGGGCCCCGGCTGCTAGTATTGTCGGCTGCCATCGCGGGGCCGGCAAGGTGTGCACATATGGCTTGCCGCCCGGCCCCTGAAACCCCATCTCGTCTCGGAATCCTCACAGTCGTTCACCCATGATCGAACGCGATTCCCTTCGACCCGCGCCGCGGGCCCCGTCCGACGTCGCCCCCGCCTCCGGCGAGGAAGCGGTCGCGGACGGCCCCGCCGAGGCGAGCGTCGACACGTCCGGGAACGACGAGGCGAACGAGCCCGAACGCCCGGTCGAGATAGGCGGCCAGAAAGGCCCCGAACCCACGCGCTACGGGGACTGGGAAGGCCGCGGTCGTTGCACGGACTTCTGACGCGCCCGCCCCGTCCGCCCCGTATCCACCCCCGTAGCGTCCCCGAAGCACCCCGAGGAGTACCGCACCCTTCGCATGGCAACGAAAGACACGCGGCCGCTGTCGCCGCACCTGATGCACTACAAGCTGCCGCTGACGGCCTATCTGTCGGTGAGCCACCGCGCGTCGGGCATCGTCAACAGCGTCGCCATCGTGATGCTGGTGCTGACCATCGCGAGCGCCGCGGGCGGACCGGAAGGCTACCGCTTCATGTCGGCCATCGTGGATTCGTGGTTCGGTGCCATCGTGCTGTTCGGGCTCACGGTGTCGCTGTACTACCACATGTGCAACGGCATCCGGCACCTCTTCTGGGACGTCGGCTACGGCTTCAAGGTGCAGACGGCGATGAAGTCCGGCTACGTGACGCTCGGCGCCGCCGCGGCGCTGTCGCTCGTCACCTGGCTCGTGGCGGCCGCCTCGTGAGCGCCGGGAAGGCGGACGTGAAGAACGACGGCGCCGGCGGCTTCCAGAGCGTTCCGAAGCGGGATCCCGGCCTGTCCGACGGGCCGGACCGTGCGCGCGGCGCCTCGGGCGTCGGCGGCGGCGTCGGGCTTCGGCGCACGCGTACCCCGCTGTCCGAGGTCAAGGGCCTCGGCTCCGCGAAGGAAGGCACCGGACACTTCTGGACCCAGCGGCTCACGGCCATCGCGCTCGTGCCGCTGATGATCTGGCTGGCGTTCTCGATCGCTTCGCTGCCCGGTCGCGACTACCTGTCCATCCGCGAATGGCTCTCGGGTCCGTTCAACGCGGTGGCCATGATCCTCGTCATCGTCACCGGCTTCTTCCACGCCCGGCTCGGGCTGCACGAGGTCGCGATCGACTACGTGCACGGCACCGCCGCTCGCACCATCACCATGATCGCGATCAACTTCGCCGCCGCCGTGCTCGCCGTCACGGGCGTGTTCGCGGTGCTGCGCATCGCGTTCGGCGCCTGATCGCCGGGACGCTCCCGGACGTAGAAGCACACATGATCCCGGCGGGCCCGCAAGGGCCCTCGACGCTAGACCCAACCCCACGGCGGACCGCATGAGCCATATCGGTAGAACGGCCTACGAGACCATCGATCACCAGTACGACGTCGTCATCGTCGGCGCCGGCGGCGCGGGCCTGCGGGCCACGCTCGGCATGGCGGCCGAGGGGCTGTCCACCGCCTGCATCACCAAGGTGTTCCCGACGCGCAGCCACACGGTGGCTGCCCAGGGCGGCATGTCGGCGGCGCTCGGCAACATGGGCGACGACCACTGGACGTGGCACATGTACGACACCATCAAGGGCTCCGACTGGCTCGGCGACCAGGACGCCATCGAGTACATGTGCCGCGAGGCCATGCCGGCCGTCATCGAGCTGGAGCATTTCGGCGTGCCGTTCAGCCGCACCGAGGCCGGGCGCATCTACCAGCGCCCCTTCGGCGGCATGACGACGAAGTTCGGCGAGGGTCCGGCCGCGCAGCGCACCTGCGCCGCCGCCGACCGCACCGGCCACGCCATCCTGCACACGCTCTACCAGCAGTCGCTCAAGCACCAGGCGGAGTTCTACATCGAGCACTTCGCCACCGACCTGATCATGGACGACGACGGCACCTGCCGCGGCGTGCTCTCGCTGGACCTCGCCACCGGCGAGCTGCACCGCTTCCAGGCGCACCAGGTCATCCTCGCCACGGGCGGCTGCGGGCGCACCTACTTCTCGGCCACCTCGGCGCACACCTGCACCGGCGACGGCGGCGGCATGGTGCTGCGCGCGGGCCTGCCGCTGCAGGACATGGAGTTCGTGCAGTTCCACCCGACCGGCATCTACGGCGCCGGGGTGCTCATCACCGAGGGCGTGCGCGGCGAAGGCGGCTACCTCACGAACAAGGACGGCGAGCGCTTCATGGAGCGCTACGCGCCGAACGCGAAGGACCTGGCCTCGCGCGACGTCGTGTCGCGTTCGATGACCATCGAGATCAACGAGGGCCGCGGCGTGGGCCCCGACGGCGACCACATCCACCTGAACCTGCAGCACCTCGGCGCGGACGTCATCGAGCAGCGGCTGCCGGGCATCAGCGAGAGCGCGCGCATCTTCTCCGCGGTCGACGTCACCAAGAGCCCCATCCCGGTGCTGCCGACCGTGCACTACAACATGGGCGGCATCCCGACCAACTACCACGGCGAGGTCGTGACGTTGAAGGACGGCGACCCCGACACCGTCGTGCCCGGGCTCATGGCCATCGGCGAGGCGGCCTGCGTGTCGGTGCACGGCGCGAACCGGCTCGGCAGCAATTCCCTGCTGGACATCGTGGTCTTCGGCCGCGCCGCCGCGCACCGCGCGCGCGAGCTGATCAAGCCCGGCGCCTCGCACAAGCCGCTGAGCGACAAGCACCTCGAGCCCGCGCTCACCCACTTCGACAAGGTGCGCTACAACGAGGGCGGCACGCGCACCGCGGCGGTACGCGACCGCATGCAGCGCTCCATGCAGAAGCACGCGGCGGTGTTCCGCACCGGCGAGCTGCTGGAGAAGGGCGCGGCCGAGATGCGCACCATCGTCGACGAGTTCGACGACGTGAAGATCGACGACAAGTCCATGATCTGGAACACCGATCTCGTCGAGACCTTCGAGCTGGAGAACCTGCTCGCGCAGGCACAGACCATCGTGCACGGCGCGCTGAACCGCACCGAGAGCCGCGGCGCGCACGCGCGCGACGATTGCCCGGAGCGCGACGACGCCGAATGGATGAAGCACACCCTCGCCTGGACCGACGCGCGCCAGGACGTGACCATCGACTACCGTCCGGTGCACATGTACACGCTCACCGACGAGTGCGAGGTCGTGCCGCCGAAGAAGCGGGTCTACTGATCGTCCCGCCCGCCGACACGTAGTAGAAGCAAAGGGATACCCGAGGCACCACCATGGCCGAATTCACGCTCCCCGCGAACTCCATCGTCAGGAAGAACGGCACCCGCCACGAGGCGGTGAGCGCGTCGACGAACACGCGCACGTTCAAGATCTACCGCTACGACCCGGACACCGGGGCGAATCCGCGCGTCGACACCTACGAGGTCGACATGGACTCGTGCGGCCCGATGGTCCTGGACGCCATCATCAAGATCAAGGCCGAGATCGACTCCACGCTGACCTTCCGCCGCTCGTGCCGCGAGGGCATCTGCGGCAGTTGCGCCATGAACATCGACGGCGGCAACGCGCTGGCCTGCACCACGGCCATCGCGGACATCGAGGGCGACATCACCGTCTACCCCCTGCCCCACCAGCCCATCATCAAGGATCTCGTCTCGGACCTGACGCAGTTCTACGCGCAGTACGCCTCGATCGAGCCGTGGCTGAAGTCCGATACGCCGGCCCCGCCCGACCGCGAGCGCCTGCAGAGCCCCGAGGACCGCGAGAAGCTGGACGGTGCCTACGAGTGCATCCTGTGCGCCTGCTGCAGCACCGCCTGCCCCAGCTACTGGTGGAACCCCGAGCGCTACCTGGGCCCTGCCGCCCTGCTCGCCTCGTACCGCTGGCTGGCCGACAGCCGGGACGACGCCACGGGCGAACGCCTCGACGACCTCGAGGACCCCTACAAGCTGTATCGCTGCCACACGATCATGAACTGCGCGCAGGTGTGCCCGAAGGGGCTGAACCCCGCCAAGGCGATCGCCGAGACCAAGGCGATGCTCGTCAAGCGCCGGCTGTAGCGGTCGCGTCCCGCGCGGACGCCTCGGGGCGTGGCGGCATGACGGGCGCGCAGGGCGACGGGGCGGCCGCCACGAAGGCGAGGCTGCGCTGGAAGTGCCGGCGCGGCATGCGCGAGCTGGACCAGGCCATGCTCGCGTATCTGGATCACCACTGGGATGCCGCCACGGAGGGCGAGCGCCATGACTTCGAGCAACTCCTCGACCATCAGGAGCCCGAGCTCTACGAG
Source organism: uncultured Gammaproteobacteria bacterium (assembly GCA_963833195.1). Taxonomy (GTDB): domain Bacteria; phylum Pseudomonadota; class Gammaproteobacteria; order Granulosicoccales; family Granulosicoccaceae; genus Granulosicoccus. The sequence continues at coordinate 1,594,831 of CAWHXF010000027.1, forward strand.
CTCGTCTGCGGCAAGCGCGACGACCCCCGCTACCGCGACATCCTCGGCAAGATCGCCCGCACCCTGGGCGATGCGAACGGGCCCGTCCCGACGGCGTGAAGCGCTCGCGGGCCTGAGCGCTTCGGTCGCCGCGCTCGCGCTCGTGCACGGCGGCGTCGCCCAGGGACTCGATGGGGCGTGGGCCATCGGGGCCGTGGCCTGGACGCTGGGCGCGATCGGGTTCGCGGCGCGCGACACGTGGCGTCACGGCCGAGCCGGCCTTCGGCTCGAGCGCGAAGGCGAGGAGTGGTTCGTCACGCGCTCACACCACGTCGCCGCGGGCACGATGCGCGAACCCCTGACGCTGCTGGCGCCCGCGTACCGCTCCTCGTGGCTGGTCGTGCTGCGCCTGCGCGATCCCGCGGGACGCGTCCGCACCGTCGACGTGCACTGCGACGCCGCGTGTCCGCGCGCGTTCAGCTACCTGCACCTCGCCTGCCTGTTCGATACCGAGCACCATGCCGACGAGACGCCCGCCCGCGACGGACGGGCGAAGGCCCTGCGCTACACTGCGCGCCGGACGGTATCGGACGGGCGAGAGCGATGAAGCGGGCAATCTTCCTCGGCGTCAACGTCGATCACGTCGCGACGGTGCGCAACGCGCGCGGCACGCGCTACCCCGACCCGGTGCACGCGGCGCTGGAAGCCGAACGCGCGGGCGCCGACGGCATCACGATGCACCTGCGGGCGGACCGGCGCCACATCGTCGACCGCGACGTCGAGCGCTACGCCGAGTGCGCTCAGACCAAGCTCAACTTCGAATGCGGAGCCACGCCCGAGATGCGCGACATCGCGCTGCGTCTGCGTCCGGCCGACGTGTGCCTGGTGCCCGAGACGCGCGAGGAGCTGACCACCGAGGGCGGGCTGGACGTCGCCTCGCAACGCGACACGCTCACCGACATGGTCGCGGCCTTCACCGGTGCGAACATCCGCACCTCCCTGTTCATCGACCCCGAGCGGAAGCAGATCGACGCCTGCGTGGACACCGGCGCAAGCGTGGTGGAGCTGCACACCGGACGCTACGCCGACGCTGCCGACGACGCGGCGCGCGCCGCCGAGCTCGAGCGCCTGCGCGTCGCCTGCGCGCACGCCGCACGGGCCGGGCTTACGGTCAACGCGGGGCATGGGTTGCATTACCACAACGTCGCGCCCGTCGCGGCGCTCGCCGAGGTGCACGAGCTGAACATCGGGCACGCGATCGTCGCACGCGCGCTCTTCGATGGGCTCGGGCCGGCCGTGGCGCGCATGAAGGCGCTCATGGAGCGCGCGCGCCTGGACGCGCGCGACTAGGGGCTCGCGAGGCCACCCCCGAGCCGCACGGTGCGAACCCCATGATCCACGGCGTGGGGGTGGACCTGGTGACGGTCGCGCGCGTGCGCGCGGTGCATGCGCGCTTCGCCGAGCGCTTCGCGCGCCGCATACTCACCGGCGCCGAGATCGCCGAGCTCGCCGCGCTGCCCTCGGGGGCGGACCCCGCCCGCTTTCTCGCGAAGCGGTTCGCCGTGAAGGAAGCCGCCGTCAAGGCGCTCGGCACCGGAGAACGCGAAGGCGTGTTGCTGCGCGACTTCGGCCTGGCGCATTCCCCGCTCGGACGCCCCGAGCTGACGCTTTCGGGCATGGGGGCCGAACGGTGCGACGCGGCCGGCATCGTCGCGAGTCACGTCAGCCTGAGCGACGAAGGCGATCTGGTGACCGCCTTCGTCGTGCTGGAACGTCGCGCGTAGCGTTCCTCTTCGGCCCGAGGCCACCGATCAGCGCTGCTGCCAGACCCGCACGTGATCGATCCTCAGGCTGCCCGGGCTAGGGGTCGCGCCGACGGGATCGCTGCGCGTCACGCCGCCGACCGCCAGGTTCGCCACAAGGTAGAGCGGTTGCGCCGGGAGATCGTCACCGCCCTCCTCCTCGATGATGCGATACGTCGCTTCGCCGTCGACGAAGAACAGCAGTCCCTCGTCGCTCCAGGAGACTCCCACGGTGTGGAAACCTTCGCCGAGCGCCACGTCGTCCACCGAAAACGCGCCCGGCGTGGATCGCGTCCCCGCATCGTCGGTGAAATGATAGTCGTGCTGCAGCGTATCGACCTCGGCACCGTCGTGGCGCATGACGTACACCATCGGCTTGCGGCCCTGGCTGAAGTCGGCGGCTATGAGCGTGAACATGGACCCCAGGCCCATGCCCTCGGGCACGTCCACGCGCATCTCGGCGTAGCCGTTCTCGAAGGCGAACGTATCCGCCGTGCTGATCACGCCGGACAACCACTGCCGGTCCTGCGCGTTCCCGCGCAGTTCCTCGGGCGTGCGAACGGCATTGATCGTGAGCACGCCGCCGTCGACCTCGAACGGGTCGTAGCCGAAGTTGGGGTCGTTCAACGTGTCGACGTAGTACTGCAGTTCCTGCTCCACCTCGACGTCCTCGTACTCGAAGGCGGTCTTCCACTTGGTCGTGTCGAGTTCCGTGCCGTCGAAGTCGTCCCGGAAGACCAGCTCGTAGTCGTTCAGATCGATTCCCTCGACCGGCGCGCCCTCGGCGGACGCCAGCGACTCCTCCGACGCCGGCGTGCCGGCCGGCTCGGACGCCGTGCCGGCCCCCTGTACCGGGTCCGGCTCCGGCTCCGGCTCCGGCTCCGGCTCCGGCTCGGGCGCCGGCTCGGGCGCCGGCTCGGGCTCGGGCTCGGGCTCGGGCTCGGGCTCGACTGCTTCTTGCGGGTCCGGTTGCGCCGGCTCGGGCGTCTCCGCTTCGGGCTCCGGTTGCACCGCGGGTTCCCGCTCCTCTCCCGCGCCGGTGGCCCCGGTACCCTCGTCGCCGTTCCCCGCGGCGGCGATGGGCACGCTTTCGCTTTCCGCTTCGCCTTCGCTCTGCGCTTCGGGATCGATCTCTTCGTCCGTCCCCGACGGCGTCCCGCCGACGGTCTCGGTGTCCGTTTCGACGACGTCCGCTTCGCCGGCGTCGGGCGTCGGCTCCGGCTCGGCGTCCGGCCGTGCCGCACCCTGCTGCGGCTCGATCGTGGTCGTGACGGGGGTGCGCGCCTCGGCCGCCTCGGCGAGCAGCTCGCGGTGGTGGTCGGGCAGATCGCTGTCGCCGCAACCGGCCAGCACACCGATGGTGATCGCGAGCGGCAGGGTTCGAAGGCCGGGGAGTCGTTTCACGTTCGCCTGGATTGCCATCAGTAGTAGAGCCTCAGGCCGATGCCGAGCTGATCGTTATCGCCAACCTCGAAGCGCGACATGAGATCGAGGTTCCGGTTTATGTGGAAGAACGCACCGCCGAAGCCGTGCGGGTCACCCTTGTGGAAGCTGCTGTAGCCCACACCGCCCGCGAGCTCGAAGCGCGGGTTCACGACCAGCCGCGTGGCCAGTTGCAGGAACACGCCCGCCTCGCCGTCGTCGAGGCGCGACTCGAGCTCGCCGCCCGCATCGAGTCCGACCAGCTCGTACACGCCGTACTCCAGACCGCCCGTCAGCGCGAAGGTGAGTCGGTCGGCCTCGGCAGGCGTGACGTGCACGCCCGCCCCGATCGACACCTCGCGGTACGACTCGGCGGCGCCGACGCGTGCCGTGAAGTGGAACTGACCGGCAGCCTCGGCCGCCGCTTCCAGACCCAGACCGGCACCGCCGATCTCGTAGTTCATGGGCATCGCCTCGACGTAGTCGAACTCGTGCGAGCTGCCCCGCGCGTCGGCGGGCAGTCGCAAGGCGGGCAGCGGAGCGGCGGTAGTCGTTTCACCCGGCGCGGACGTTCCCGTCTGGGAAGCGACGGCGTCGGCGGCGTCGGCGGCGTCCGTCACGTCCGTCACGTCGCTCGCGTCCGTCGCGTCCGTCGCGTCGCTCGCGTCCGTCGCGTCCGTCGCGTCCGTCGCATCCGTCGCGTCCGTCGCGTCCGTCGCGTCCGTCACGTCCGTCGCGTCGCTCGCGTCCGTCGCGTCGTTCGCGTCCGCATCGTCGAGCGGCAGCGCCGCCGCCAGCACGGGTGGCCGGGCCGGTGGGGCCTCCCGTGAGGCCGACGGCGCGTCGTTCGTCGCGAGCCTCTTCTCGATCGTCTCGACTTCGATCGACTCGGGCACGGCCGGCATGCCGGCGGCCTCGCGCTCCGCAGCACGGCGACGCGCGTCGGCGATCAGGGTGCGCTGGCGTTCGCGCAGCGCTTCCGGCGACTCGGCGATCGGCTCGGCAGGTGCTTCCTGCCACGTGCGCGCGGACCGCGTGGGTGGCACGGGTGTCGCGGACGCGTCGACGTGGTCGATCTCGCGCGCCGCGATCTCGAGCCGGCGCGCCTCGCGCGCCGCGTCGTCCATCGCGGCGGTGGCGGCGGCGTCCCCGCCTGCGAAGCGAGCATCGTCGGCCCGCAGCCAGACTTCGCCGTCCAGGATGATCCTGCTACCCGCTGCGCCGCCGGTGGCGGGCGTACCGCTCGGCGCGCGACGCCATTCGGCACCGTCGATCACGACCACTTCGTGGCGCGAAGGCGCGGGTGCCGCGTCGACCGCATCGGCCGCGTCGGTCGGCTTCGTCTGCGCCTCCTCGGCGTAGGCGCTGGCGAGGTCCCAGCGCGGACCGACGGGACGGCAATCCGCCCCGCCGGGTCGGCGGGTTCCGGCGCAATTCGCATCGACGAGCTCCATGCCGTCGGCGAACGGACCGTTGCCGCATTGCGGATCTGGGTACACGGTGCGGTTCCACGCCATGCCGTCGAACTGCAGGCCCGGCCCCACTCCGATGGCTTCGCATATCTCCTCCACCGGCCGTACGCCGGCCGGAGTGAGCACGTCACGCGTGGCGAGGCCCACCGGCATCGTTCCCACGCAATGGCACGCGCCGTCGGCGGCGTAGCTGCCGTTCCAGCCATCGGTGGCCACGGCTTGCGGCGTCGCGGCAAGCGCGCCGCAACCGAGCGCGGCGAGCGCGGCAAGTCTGGTATCGGTTCGCATCGTGATGGCGGTGAAGTCGGTCGAGGGTTCGAGCGATCCGAATCAGGAACCGTGCCACCGACCGGCCGACCCGCCGCGATCGCTTCGGCCTCTCCACCGTGCAATGCGGCACCGCGTCCCACACGGCGCACGACGACTGAAGGGAAGACACCGAAGGGCCGCTGTCATTCGGGGTCCGGGACGTCGTCGCCCGACGCGTCAGCGGCGTCGCGAACCCGACCGTCCGGAACTCGCTCGCGGCCGGACCTGACGAGTGCGTCACGCAAGACGGCGCCACGTGAGGACGAGCAGGCATCCGATCTGCATTCGAGAAGGAATGAACAAGCCACACGTACCCGCGCGCCCTGCGCGCGCCCGCCGCGCCTTCGTCCCGGCGCCCGTCTCCGCCCACGTGCGTCTCGCGCTCGTCGCGACCGCGCTGGGGGGCCTCTCCGCCTGCGGCGCCGACGCACCGAGCGAGCCCGACGACGGGGTGTCGGTCCCCATCGCGTCGTTGGGCGAGACCGCGCGCCCGATCGCGGCGCCATCGGGCGAAGGATTCGGACAGGAAGGCGCGTTCGACGACGGCTATCTCACGCTCGACGAAGCGTTGGCGGTGGCGGCCGCGTCCGGCCTGCCGGCCACGGCCGCCATCGCTCCGCTCGCGACGATCGATTCGGCGCTGTCCGCCGTCGATATCGCCGACGGATCCTCGACGAACGTACCGGTCGGGGTCGCACCGTCCACGTCCGACGTGCCGGCAGCGGCGAATCCCGAACCGGTCGAACCGACCGAGCCCGTCGAGCCGATCGCGCCTGCCGCGCCGTCGACCTCCGTCCCGACTCCCCGGCCCGATGCGGACGCGGAACCGCCGCAGCCCGAGGCTCCCGCGCCGGAACAGACGAGCGAGCCGACGCAAGGCGTGGCCTTCAAGGACACCCCCGAGGACGCGATCGGTGAAGACACACGCGGCCGGAGCTTCGCGTCCGGCACGACCGAAGGGTTCACGGGCGAGGTGCTGGACGACGGCAGGGTTCGCGTTGCCTGGGCGAGCGACCGCACCGCGCGCGGCTACAACGTCTACCGTGGCGCGAAGTACGTCGGCACCGTCTTCGCCACCGAGTGGGTCGACGACGACACGTGGGACGCCAATTTCTACTACGAGATCGAAGCCTTCGACTTCGTGGACAACTTCACCCGCATCGCCACGGGACTCACGGTGCCGGTGCGAGGTACCGGGCGCACGGATCCCGAGGCGAACCTGGCCGGCACGCCGCAGTTGCAGGACTACGCGCTGGTGTTCGAGGAGGAGTTCGAGGGCGACTCACTGAATCTCGACACCTGGACCACGAGCTACCTGTGGGGCGATGACCTGGTCATCAACCAGGAGCAGCAGCACTACGTCGACATCGAGAACGAGCCGGACTTCGGGTTCGATCCGTTCGAGGTGGCCGACGGCTCGCTCACCATCAAGTCGATAGCCACGCCGCCGGAGCTGGCCGACAAGGCGAACGGTCAGCCCTACCTCTCGGGCGTCATCACGAGCTACGACGGCTTCAAGTTCACCTACGGCTACGCGGAGGCGCGCGCCAGGGTGCCCTACGGTCAGGGCCTGTGGTCGGCCTTCTGGTTGCTGAACGCCTACTACGGCGACGACGACCCCGAGATCGACATCATGGAGCACCTTGGCGACGACCAGGACGTCGTGTACCACACCTATCACTACTACGACGGCGACGAGCTGCGCTCGACGAAGTCCCACCCCGTCCCCGGTGTGGACTACACCGCGGGCTTCCACACGTACTCCGTCGACTGGCGTCCCGGGCTCATCGTGTTCTACGTCGACGGCAAGGAGACGCATCGGATCACCGACCCGCGCGTCTCCGACCAGGAGATGTACCTGATCGCCAACACGGCGCTCGGCGGCTGGTGGCCCGGCTCGCCCGACGCCACGACGCCCTTCCCGGCGAGCTACGAGATCGACTACATCCGCGTGTACCAGAAGAACGGTCCGTTCGACGACTCGCCGGTCTTCGACGATCCCACCTCGCGCGTGCCGTACGCCGACGCCGTGCTGGGCGCATCGCCCAACCACCGACCGCCGTTCGAGCTGTGGCCGGAGGGTTACCCCACGCGCTGAGACGCGATCCGCCCGGAGGCAGCCCGACCGCCGCTCACGCGGAAGGGCGGTCCGGGCAGGTGGAAGGTCCGGATCATCAGCTCGAACGCCTCCTCCAGCAGACGAGCCTGGGCCGGTTCGCCGATGGCGTAGAAGCCGATCGTCCAGCCGGTACCGCGCACCTCTGCCTGATGCACCACGAGGTCGAGCGAGGCCTGACCGATGCGATGGTCGTCGATGCGCAGCGAGTCCCGCAGACCCGCACGGCCATCGATAGAGATCTCGCGCGTCAGCGTACCGTCGGTATGGAAGAGTCCCGATTCGGTGCCCGGCAGTATCTCGATCATCACGTAGTCGGCGAAGACGTCGTCGGGACCGTCGCGCGGCGCCTCGAAGCCGACGACGTGCCCCGTCTCGACCATCGCCGCCACCGGATCGGGAACGTCGCGCGGCGCCTCGGTGACGGTGACGATCGGGGTCCAACCGGCCGGAACGGCCATCTCGAAGGCGAGGTCCGGGTCCACGTAGGCGGCGAAGCTGGCCACCCCTCCCACCGGCTGCGAGACGGGGCCGACCACGCCGTCCTGGGACATCGATTCCAGGTTCGAGAGCGACCGATCGGGCCGGACCTCGACGACGATCAGCGTTGCCACGCCCAGCGCGACCGACAGAGGAAGCAGGATGGCGTGGCGCATGGCGCCGAGCATGCTCGCATCGGCGCTCGCGCGGGTTGACGGATACCTCGGTTTCAAGGCGCCGTGTCGATCGATACGACGCTTCCCGTCAGCCGGGGCCGATGATTACCGTCGACGTCCCGGCCGAACCACCGGAATCGACGCCGTCGCTGTCGTCGTCGTCGCCGGTGGCAGCGTCCTCGCCACCGTCCGCGTCTCCGCCGGCGTCACCGTCCGCGCTGCCGCCCGTATCGCCGGTGGTGCCACCCGCACCGCCCCCTGAATCCGCCACGCCGTCGGTCGGACCGATGTCGCCGTCCGCACCTGTTGCGGCGTCGGTCCCCGCATCGTCGTCGGACACGTCGTCCATGCCCGCGTCGTCCGTACCCGCGTCGTCCGTACCGGCGTCGTCCGTACCGGCGTCGTCCGTACCGGCGTCGTCCGTACCCGTGTCGTCCGTACCCGTGTCGTCCGTACCCGTGTCGTCCGTACCCGTGTCGTCCGTGCCTGTGGCGTCCGTGCCTGTGGCGTCAGTCACTCCACCGTCGCTACCTGCCTCGTCCGTGCCGCCCGTCGTCGTATCGCCGCCGTCGGCACCGGCGTCGACGCTCCCCGAGTCGTCGGTCCCCGCACCATCCGTACCCGAGTCGGAGACACCAGTGGTGGAGGTGGTCGCGCCGCCTTCCGACTCTCCCCCACCGCTGGTGTCTCCGCCCGTGGCGCCCGGACCGGCGCCGTCCGTGGCGCCTCCGTCATCCAGACCGGCGGTGGTGGCACCACCTCCGCCGTCGTCACCCCCGTCTTCCGTACCCTCGGTCCCGCCAACATCGGTGCCATCGGTCGCACCGTCGCCTCCGCCATCGTCCGCGCCGTCGTCCGCGCCATCGTCCGCGCCATCGTCCGCGCCGTCGTCCGCGCCGTCGTCCCCACCGTCGTCCGCGCCGTCGTTCCCGCCATCATCCCCGCCGCCGTTCCCACCGCCGTTCCCGCCGCCGTTCCCACCGCCGCTCGTCCCCGCCGTCATCCCCGCCCTCGTCCCCGCCGTCATCCCCGCCCTCGTCCCCGCCCTCGTCCCCACCGTCGTCCCCGCCGGGAGTCGGCGCCGGAAGCTCGCAGGCATCGCCGATGTCGTCGTCGTCCGAATCGAGCTGATTCGGATTCGGCACGCTGGGACAGTTGTCCTCGGCGTCCGGCACGCCGTCGTCGTCCCGATCGGCCAGGGCTTGGCACGCTGCATTGCCGGTGGACGGGATGCACGGGTCGGTGTCGTCCGCGTCGTTGTCCTCGCGGCGACCATCGCCGTCGGCGTCCACCTCGGAGGACTCCAGGTAATCGGGAGTGCCGTCCCGGTCGCGGTCGGCGGTCTGCGTCTCCTGGGCGTCCGTGCGGCCGTCGCCATCGGTGTCGGTCGAGCAGCCGGGCTGGAACTGCGAGATCGTGCACGGATCGATGGGCGGGTCGCTGCTGTCGAGCGGTCGGCTGCCGTCCGCTATCTCCGCGATGTTCGTGAGGCCGTCGTTGTCGTCGTCGAACTCGGTCCGATAGTCGTTCGCACCGATGCTCACCGTGACGCCGCTGCCCGACGCGACTCTGCGGTCCACCACCGCGATGCGCAAGGTGCCGGCGAGCACGCGCACGTCGAGGAAGAGCTCGCTGTTCTCGGGCACCTCGACGCTGCCGCGCCACAGGTTGCCGTCGCGAGTGAGCGCGACCGGTTCGTCGTTGACGGTGGCCACGAGCTCGATCCCCTCCAGCGTGCTGGCATCGGCGCCCGACAGGCGCGCGGGCAACGCGAGCTCGATCGGGACGGTGACGAACACGACCGGAACGCCGGGCGAGCTCGCGTCGAAGGGGTCGGTGCCGGCTTCGCGTTCGGCGAGGTTGCTGCGGTCGTCCTCGTCCTGGTCGAACGAGGTGTCGAACGTGTCGGCCGTGAACGGCACGGTGACCTCGGCCGCGTCGACCGGTATGAACACCTCGCTGGATGCCGAAGCCAGCAGCAGCAGCGGACGGTTCGGAATGGCCTCGAACCAGCGGATCGTGATCGTCACCGTGGTGCCGGCGGCGATGCGGGTCTCGGCGACGAACGTGCCGTCCGCGCCCGGTTCCACCGGCAGGCTCTCGCCGTCGACGTCGACGGCGACGCTGAGCGCGTCGCGATCCACCGCGCGGCTCTCCAGCAGCGGCACGGGCGGCGTCAGGGAGAACGACATGCCCCCGTCCGGGCGTACCGTCGCCGAGCCGCCGTCGCCCTCGCCGCAACCCGCCAGCACGAGCAGCATGCACAAGGCGGCGAGACGGGTGAAGGAGCGCATGGGGGCGAAGCTCGCGAGGGCGGGGAAACGAACGTCGATGACGGCAACGCTCACGGCAACGGCTCCACGACGATGCGCACCGGCACGCCGTTCGGATCGTCGGCACGCGGACCGTCGTCGCTGTCGGAGCCGCCTCCGGCGACGGCCGCGATGGCGCCGACCGCGATGACGCCGAGCACGCCGTAGAGCACCTTGCGGCCGGTGGACATGCCGGGCTCCGGCACGCCCGCGGCATCCGCCACGGGCGGGGCCGCGTCCTGCCCGAGTTGCCGCTCCAGCGGGTCGAACGCGAAGCCGCGGATGCTGCGGTTGCCGGCGCCGTCGCGCGCCTCGACGTAGTACTGCAGCACCGAGGCGTCGCTGCCGGCGGTCTCCACGGACGCCGAATAGATCGACGTTTCGCCGAGCGGCTCCATCTCGATGGACTCGTACGCCGCATCGGGATCGAGCCGGTAGTGCAGCGTGACCGAATCCACGCCGATGTCGTCGGTGATGCCGGCGGAGACGACCTGCGTGTCGCCGAGGATGCCCCGATCGACGGGCTCGAACTCGATGCGCGGTGGCTCGGTGTCGCCTTGCGCCTGCGCGTACGCGCCCGACGGCAGGCCGAGCAACAACGTGGACAGCAGGTAGCCGAGGGCCGCGAGTGCGGCCACGGGGCGTCGGGAGGCGTTCATGCGCGTTGTACTCCGGGCTCGATGCCGTCGGACGAGGGGCGAGCCCGCGCGCGGCGGATCACCAGTCGATGGCCGACCAGCCGCTGCCGGAGCGGCGACTGGTCAGTGTAATGGATGCGATGTCGGCGGGCGCCGCGAGCGGCGTGCCGTCGGCGCGGCGCATGGTGTCGATGCGCAGGGTACCGGTGATGGTGCCGGCCGCCTCGCGCGTCGCGACGCCCGCGATGCTCGCATCGATGCTCGACGCGTTCGCGAACGCCTGCATCAGTTGCTGCACGCGGCCGGGTGACGAATCGGTCAGGGCGATGACCTCGCCGATGTCGCGGGCCTCTATGGCGGCTTCCAGCCGCCGGAAGCGACCGTACACCTGCTCCAGGTCGGCGTCGCCGATGGTCCGCGGGCCCGGGGTCGGTGCCTGCGTATCGGGCGCCCGCGCGATCGGCTCCGGCGCCGGTGCGATCGGCATGATCGGTGGCGTCGGTGCCGCCCGTGCGGCGGCGCGGGCATCGGCGGCCGCCAGCGCTTCGGCTTCCGCCCGGTCGCGCGCGCGCTGCTCGGCCCGTGCGCGCACGGCCTGTTCCTCGCGCGCCCGCAACGACTCGCGGTCCTGACGCGCTCGCTCGACCGCTTCGGCCCGGTCGCGCGCCGCGCGGGCCTCCACCGCCTCGCGCTCGGCCGCCTCACGCGTCTCGCGCTCGGCCGCGGCGATGCGTCGCTCGCGCTCCGCGCGCTCCTCGGCCTCCTGCCGCTCGCGCGCGAACCGCTCGGCCTCGGCCTGCGCCGCGGCTTCGGCGCGCGCCGATTCCTGCGCGGCCGCCTCCCGCGCGGCGCGATCGCGGGCCGCCGCCTCGCGCTCGGCCGCCGCGGCCACGGCCGCTTCGCGCTCCGCACGGACGAGCTGGGCAGCCTCGGCGAGTCGTTCGAGCTCGGCCGCGCGGGCGGCTTCGGCCTCCGCGGCGGCGAGCTCCGCCGCCTCGCGCTCGGCGCGGGCCGCGGCCTCCTCCGCCGCGCGCGCGCGGGCCTCGGCGACACGCACGCGTTCGGCCTCCGCCTGCGCCGCACGCTCGGCCTCGGCGATGCGTCGCTCCTCGGCGATGCTTTGCTCATCGGCGAGGCGTCCCTGCTCGGCGAGGCGCCGTTCTTCCGCCAGACGCTGTTGTTCCGCCAGGGGCGGCTCTTCGGCGCCGGCGCCGACATCGCCGCCGGCGATGCGCGCGCGCAACGCATCGAACTCGCGCGCGCCGTAGCCGTAGACCCGAGGATCGAGTGCGTCGAGCGCCGCGAGCGCCTCGTCCGAGCGACCCTGCCCGACGAGATCCTCGATGGCCGTCAGCTCGCGCCTGAAGGTGTCGCCCAGGGAAGGTCGCGTCGCGATGGTCACTTCCGGGACGTCCGGTGCGGGGCCCGTCGCCGGAGCAAGGGCGATCGACTCGTCGCCGGACGGGGCTTCGCCGCGCAGCGCATCGACGACGAACCAGGCACCGCCGAGCACCAGCAGCGAGCCCGCGAGGCCGAGCCCGAGACGCAGCTTTCCCCCGCCGCCGGCGGTGGACTCCGACGCGCCGCGTCGCATGCCGGCGAACGCGTCGTCGTCCAGCTCGTAGGGCAGCGCGCGATCGATGGCGTCGCCGCGGCCGCGGCCCCGGGCCGGAGCGGGTCGCTCCCGTGCGAGGAAGTCGAAATCGTCCTCGTCGGGTGCGAACTCCACCCTCGGCTCGGCGTCCGGGGTGCGCCCCGGCGCGGGCGCCGCGGCGGGCAGCGGTGCCTCGGAGGCCTCCAGTCGCGCTCGTGCGCGTCGCGCCTCTGCGCCGCGCCGGGGTTCGTTGGCGCTGTCGCCGGTGGGGAAGGCGGGCACCTTCGGACGATAGGTGCGGTCCACCCGCACGCCCTGCGGGTCGTAGGGGGCGTCGGTCTCGAAGGGTTCGTCCGCGGCGGGCGGCCTCAGCGCCCCCGACACCTCGACGGGCACGGGAGCGCGGATGACGGGGCGCGCCGCCGGCTCGGACGTCGCGCGCGCACGCGCCTCGCGGCGCGCGTCGCCGTCGAGGAAATCGAACATCTCGTCCGTTTCGGGCACGTCGTCGTCGTAGCCGGGATCGGCCATGGGCGCGGTTTTCCTGACCGGGATCGCGCTCCCTCGCCGACGGGCGAGCGAGCGAGCGACCGGCGTCGGCTCTACGGCGCGATGATAACGGAACGCCCGCCGCGTTCAGCTACGATTAATGTGATCTTGCGCGGTCTTCCAACCGGGACGGCCCGACCGACGCCGGGGCGACGACGACGCGGTGTCGTCGAAGGGTGGCCGAGGGGGCGTCGAGGGGTAGTCGCGGGACGCGGCGGTCACAGATCGGCACGCTCTCGAGCGGCTTCTATGTAGAGGCTGCGCAGCCGCGTCGCCACGGGTCCCGGTCGGCCGTCGCCGAGCGTGGTGCCATCGATCTCGACCACCGGCATCACGAACGACGAGGCGCTCGTGACGAACGCCTCGCTCGCCGCCTTCGCCTCCTCCACCGTGAACGGCGCCTCCACCACCTCGTACTCCGCCTCGCGCGCGAAACGCATGACGGCGGCGCGCGTGATGCCGGAGAGGATCTCGTGGCCGACCTGACGGGTGCGGATCGTGCGCTCGCCCGTGACGATCCAGGCGTTGTTGGACGTGCCTTCGGTCACGTGTCCGTCCTCGACCATCCAGGCGTCGTCCACGCCGGCGTCGAGCGCGGCCTGCTTCGCCATGCTGGGCGCGAGCAGTTGCACGGTCTTGATGTCGCGCCGGCGCCAGCGCGCGTCGTCGACGGTCACGACGCGGATGCCGCGCTCCGCCGCCGGCGCATCGCTGATGCGCTTGGCCTGCGTGAACATCACGAGCGACGACACGGGGTTCGCGGGGTAGGCGAAGTCCCGATCGGCCACGCCGCGCGAGACCTGCAGGTACACCATGCCCTCGTCGAGATCGTTCAGCTCGACGAGCTTGCGCTGCGCATCGACGATGTCCGCGTCGCTGGCAGGCGGCGCCATGGACAGCTCGCCGAGCGAACGAGCGAGACGCGCCATGTGCGCGGCGTTGTCGATCAGGCGCCCGCCCAGCACGGTCGTCACCTCGTACACCGCGTCCGCGAACAGGAAGCCGCGGTCCAGCACCGAGATCTTCGCCTCGCTCTCGGGCACGAAGTCGCCGTTGACGTAGAAGGTGCGGCTCATGGTGCTCTGGCTGTGGGGTGGGGCGCTCAGTATAGGGTCGGCCCGGCCCCCCACCCCATCGCACGGCGGTCATGCCTCGCATGCTTCGAGGCGGTGACGCACGGCCCCGTTCGGACGGTGCGGCTTGCGGCGTCGGCGCGACCTGTTCGACAATGGCACAGCGCTATTGAGGCATTCGCCCACTTCGGCATGGGCCGCCGCGGCGCGACAGACGGTCCGGGGCGGCACGCCCGGCCACTCACCTTCGCGAAAGGAACACACCGATGTCCACCACCCCTTCCAGCCCGCCCCGCCGCACGGCTTTGGCCGTCGCGGCCGGTGCCGCCCTGGTGCTCGCCGTGCCGTTCGCGGCGCAGCGCGCGACCGCCGCCGAGTTCGTCAACGTGCTCACCGGCGGCACCTCCGGCGTCTACTACCCGCTCGGCGTGGGGCTGTCGAAGATCTACGCCGAGAACATCCCCGACGTGCGCACGCAGGTGCAATCGACCAAGGCGTCGGTCGAGAACCTGAACCTGCTGCAGCGCGGGCGCGGCGAGATCGCGCTCGCGCTCGGCGACTCGGTCAAGCTCGCCTACGAGGGCGACGAGGAGGCGGGCTTCCCGGAGCCGCTCGACAAGCTGCGCGGCATCGCTGCCGTGTACCCCAACGTGGTGCAGATCGTCGCCTCGCAGGAGAGCGGCATCACCGACTTCGCGGGTCTGGCCGGCAAGAGCCTGTCGGTCGGCGCGGCGAAGTCCGGCACCGAGCTGAACGCGCGCACCATCATGGCGGCCGCGGACATGAGCTACGACGACCTCGGCAAGACCGAGTACCTGCCCTTCGCCGAATCGGTGGAGCTGATCAAGAACCGCCAGCTCGACGCGACGCTGCAGTCGGCGGGCCTGGGCGTGGCGTCCATCAAGGACCTGGCCACCTCCCTGCCCATCACCGTGGTGTCCATTCCCGAGGACGTGGTGGCGAAGCTCGAGGCGCCCTACGTCGCGTCCACCATCCCGGCCGGCACCTACGACGGGCAGGAGGAGGACGTGCCGACCGTCGCGATCAAGAACTTCCTGATCACGCACGAGGACGTCTCCGAGGAGCTCGCCTACCAGATGACCAAACAGCTCTTCGAACACCTGCCCGAGCTCGAGTCGGCGCACCAGGCCGCGAAGGAGATCAGCCTCGAAGGTGCGATGGAAGGCATGCCCCTGCCGCTGCACCCGGGGGCGGAGCGGTATTACAAGGAACAGGGCCTGATGTGATTCCGGGCGCGCCCGCCCCGTGAGCACGACGGTGCCACCGTCCGGCATGCGCACCACCGACGCCGCGGGCGCGCCGCACCCGCCTGCCGATGGCCCCGCGCCGTCGGCGGACCTGCACGATCCCACCGTCAACGCGTTCGAGCGCGGCGGCGCCGGGCGGCTGCTGTTCTGGATCGCCGTCGCGTTCTCCACGTTCCAGATCGCCACCGCGGCCCACCTCGTCGACCTGCCGAGCCAGGTCGTGCGCGCGCTGCACGTGGGCTTCCTGCTGCTGCTCGGCTTCCCGCTCGCGGCCGTCGCGCGCGGCTGGTCGCGCCCCGCGCGCGTGGCGATGTGGGTGCTCGCCGCGGCGGCCGTGGCGGTCGCCGCCTACCAGTGGGTCGACTACACCGAGCTGCTGCTGCGCGCGGGCGACCCGCTGCCGCGCGATCTGGTCATGGGCACGCTGCTGATCGCCCTGACCTTCGCGGCCGCCTGGCTCGTGATGGGTCCGGCGCTGCCGATCATCGCGGGGCTGTTCCTCGCCTACTGCCTGTTCGGCGAGTACCTGCCGGCGCCCCTGGATCATCGCGGCTACGGCTGGGACCAGGTGATCGACCACATGGCGTACGGGACCGAGGGCATCTACGGCATCCCGGTGTACGTCTCGTCGACGTACATCTTCCTGTTCATCCTGTTCGGCTCGTTCCTGGAGCGTGCCGGCATGATCGGGCTGTTCACCGACGTGTCGATGGGGCTCGTCGGACACCGCATCGGCGGCCCCGCGAAGGTGTCCGTGATCTCGTCGGGGCTGATGGGCACGATCTCCGGCTCCGGCGTGGCGAACGTCGTCACCACGGGCCAGTTCACCATCCCGCTCATGAAGCGCTTCGGCTACCGCGCGGCGTTCGCGGGCGGCGTCGAATCCACCGCGTCGATGGGCGGACAGCTCATGCCCCCGGTCATGGGGGCCGTGGCGTTCATCATGGCCGAGACGCTCGGCGTGGAGTACGTCGAGGTCGTGAAGGCCGCGCTCATTCCCGCGGTGCTGTACTTCGCCTCGGCGCTGTGGATGGTGCACCTGGAGGCCGCGAAGCGCGGGCTCGTGGGCCTGCCCAGGGACGAGCTGCCCTCGCCGCTCGGCGCACTGAAGAAGAGCTGGTACCTGCTGCTGCCGCTCGCGGTGCTCGTGTACCTGCTGTTCACGGGCTACACGCCGCTGTTCGCCGGCACCGTCGGGCTCGCGCTCACGGTGCTGCTGGTGCTCGGCGGCTCGGTCGCGCTCGGGCTGCCCGCCGGGGCCCTGCGGGCCATCTTCTGGGTGGGCCTGGGCATCGTGTCGGCCGCGTTCTTCGAGTTCGGGCTGCCGTTCATCGCGGCGGCCATCGTCGTGCTGATCGCCGTCAACGCGCTGCGCGCGGGCGGTCGGCGGACCCTGATCGATTGTCGCGATTCGTTGGCCGACGGGGCGCGCACCGCCCTGCCCGTCGGCGTCGCCTGCGCGGTCGTCGGCGTGATCATCGGCACGATGACGCTGACGGGCGCGGCCAACACCTTCGGGCAGTTCATCGTGGCGATCGGCGAGCAGAGCCTGTTGCTATCGCTGCTGCTCACGATGGTCACCTGCATCGTGCTCGGCATGGGCATCCCGACCATCCCGAACTACATCATCACGTCGTCCATCGCCGGACCGGCGCTGCTGGAGCTCGGCGTGCCGCTGATCGTGTCGCACATGTTCGTCTTCTACTTCGGCATCCTCGCCGACCTCACGCCGCCCGTCGCTCTCGCCTGCTTCGCGGCCGCCCCCATCGCGAAGGCGAACGGGCTGCGCATCTCGATGGAGGCGATCAAGGTGGCCGCCGCCGGCTTCGTCATCCCGTTCATGGCGGTGTACACGCCGGCGCTGATGCTGCAGGACGGCGGGCCGCTCGCCGCGCGGATCGGCTACGTGCCGGCGGTGGTGTACATCGTGGCGAAGGTGGCGCTCGCGATCGGGTTGTGGGGAACCGCGGTCATCGGCTGGGCCGGTGCGCCGCTGAGCGTCGCGCTGCGCGCGCTGGCGATCGGCGCGGCGGTGGCGCTGATCGCCGCGTTCCCGGCGCTGGACGCGCTCGGGTTCGTGCTGGCGGCGGCGTTCGCGTGGCTGGCGTGGCGGCGTGCGCGGGGGCGTGAGCCGGCCGGCACGACGGCGTCGGTTACCGCGCCGTCGACGTCCTCGGCGCGTTGAGCGTCTGCGCCACCGTCGCTGGGCTGGCGACGCTGGTCGCCGCCGCCGAATTCACGCTGTCGTGGACGCATTCGGTCGAGCGCACGGAGTGGCGCGAGCACTGGACATCGGGGCCGGAAGGTCTGAGCCTCGTCGAGGCGCGCGTGCGCGGGTCGGGTGCGGGGATGGATCCGGGGGAAGGCGCGCGGCTCGAGGACGGGTGGTGGGTCTGGGAGCCGGCGCTGCCCGCGGTGGCGTCGCTGGTGCTGGCGGCGTCGGGGGAGACGGGTGGGGGGTGGACGCTGTGCGAGGTCGGCGGCGAGCGCATGGGGTGTCGGGTGATCGGCGCCCGGGCGGGGGCGCCGACGCGCCTGGCCGGATGCGAGTCGGTTCCGGAGTCGCTCGAGTAGGAGGCCGGGTACGCTGCGGGCGCGGCTCCGCGGTACGGCGAGCTACAGGGCCATACAAGTCGAGGTCCGGCCCGCACGGCAATTCCTGCCCCCGCGTGCCCAGCGCGCGAGCGCCTCGCTACGGTGCCCCCTCGATCAACGGCCGCCCCTTCCCGGGACCGGCCCGGCGGGAGCCCCCATGCGCGTACACGACCAGCTCGATGGCGAGACCCTCGCGATGCTCGCCGATGCCTCCGGTGCCGCGGGCAAGACGCCGCGGGTCTCGCTCTACGCCCCGATGGTCGTGGCGGGTCCGGAGACGCGTCAGAACGCCATCCGCTTCAAGAACCTGCTGCGCGAGGCGCGCGTCCGGCTCGAGGAGCTCGGCACGGCGAGCGCCGACATCGACGCGATCCTCGAGTCCGCCGAGGCCCATCTGGACGACGCCCTCTTCTGGCAGCACCAGCAGCGCGCGCTGGCGGTGTTCATGCCGTCGCCGGGCGAGGGCGACGGCGCGCTCGCGTTCCGCCTGCCGCTCGAGCTCGACGAGCTCTGCGTGGTCACGGACCGCTTCCACCTGAAGCCGCTGTTTCCGATGCTCGCGGGCGACGGCACGTACCACATCCTGGCGCTGAGCCAGAAGCACGTGCGACTGTTCGAGGCCACGCGTCACGCGGTGCGCGAGCTGCCCCTGGACGACGAGGTGCCGCGCTCGCTCTCCGACGCGCTCGGCACGGATCTCTCCGAGCGCCAGTTGCAGTCGCATTCCCCGACCGCGGACACCGGCATCTTCCACGGCCAGGGCGCGGGTACCGACGACGTGAAGCCGGAGCTGCGCAAGTTCCTGAAGATCCTCGACGGCGCGCTCGCGCCGGCGCTGCGCCGCGACGGGCGCGACCGGCCGCTCGTGATCGCCGCGGTCGAGGCGCTCGCGGCCATGTATCGCGAGGCCAGCGAGCACAAGGCCATCGTCGATACGCCGGTGACGGGCAACCCGGAGCAGAGCTCGGCCGAGGAGCTGCACGCGGCCGCCTGGCCGCTGGTGGAACCGATCTTCGATCGCGCGCGCCACGAGAGCGTCGAGCGCTTCGGCAACTCGAAGGCCGACGGAACCTGTTCCACGGACCTCGGCGACGTCGTCATCGCGGCCCAGGACGGACGCATCGACACGCTGTTCGTCGCGCGCGGCGAGCGCCGCTGGGGCACGGTCGACGTCGAGGCGCGCAGCGTCGAGCAGCACGACGACCCGGTGCCCGGCGACGAGGACCTGCTGGACCGCGCCGCGGTCGCCACGTTCCGCACCGGCGGGCAGGTCTTCGCCGTGGCGCCCGACGAGGTGCCGGACGGGGCTCCGGTGGCGGCGATCTACCGCTACTGAGAGGTCGGCTTCGAGCCGTCCAGCGGTTCGTCCAGCACGCCCTCGATCCACAACCGCCTCACCAGCACCCGCACCACTACCGCGAGCGGCGTCGCGAACAGGAGCCCCAGCAGCCCGAAGGCCGCGCCGAAGGCGAGCTGCACCACGATCACGACCGCGGGCGGCAGCGTGACGGCGCGCTGCTGGATCAGCGGCGTGATCAGGTAGCTCTCCACGGTCTGCACGCCGAGGTACAGCACGATCACGTAGAGGGCCGTCGTGGCGTCGACGGTGAGGCCGGCGAGCGCAGCCGGCACGAGGGCCAGCACCGGCCCCACGTTCGGGATGAAGGACAGGAAGCCCGCGAGCGCGCCCAGCGTGATCGGCGAAGGCACGCCGAGCGCCCACAGCCCCAGCCCGCTCAGCACCCCGACGACCGCCATCGACGCGAGCCGTCCGACGAGCCACCAACGCAGGCTGCTCGCGAGATCCGCGAGCACGGTGCGCATGCGTTCACGTCGGTGGGCGGGGAGCACCGCCGCGAGGGCCCCCTCGTACTGCTCCGGCGACAGGCTCGCGTAGATCGCGACGATGACGATGACGAATGCGCCGACGAGCGCGCCGACGAGCCCGGACACCACGCCCGCGGCCGTCGACACCACGTCGCCCACTCGTTGCGCCAGCCCGGAACCGCTCCCGGACAGCTCGTCCGGCGCGCGCGCCATCAGGCTCTCCAGCCAGGGGTAGCGCTCGGCCAGATCCTTCAGCCCCGAGAGCGCCTCGGGCAGCGTCTCGCGCAGCCGGTCGATGCCGTCGGCGAACTGCGGCCCGAGCGATACGAGCCCGGCGAGCCCGAGCGCGAACGTGACGACGCAGGCGAGCCCCGTGGCCACGTCGCCGTCGAGCGGCGTGCGCTCGGCCAGCGCCTGCCCGAGCCCGCGCAGCGCGACGGCGAACAGCACGCCGCCGAAGGCGAGCAGCCAGACGTCCGAGAGGTGCCACGCGGCGAGCGTCGCGACGACGAACGCGGTGACGATGGCCGAGGCGAGCGCGACGCGCCGACCGAAGCCCGAGTCCGCGGAAGGCACGTCAGTCATCGAGCAGCAGCGCGCGCAGCTCGGCGATCGAGCGGGCGCGGAATGCCGGCGCGGGACCGTGCTCGGGCTCCCACTCGATGTCCGCGGGCTCGAACCACACGGCCCGCGCGCCGACCGCGTGCGCGCCGCCGACGTCGGTGTACGGGCTGTCGCCGACGTGCAGCAGCTCGTGCGGCTCGATGCCGAAGCGCTCGATGACGTGCTCGAACATGGCGGGCGCGGGTTTCGGTGCCCATTCGAGCGACGCCTTCAGGATGATCTCGAACCGATCGGCGATGCCGACGATGCCCAGATCGGCGTTGCCGTTGGTGATCGCGGCCACGCGGTAGCGCGGCGGCAGATCCGCCAGCAGCTCGTCCACGCCGTCCCACAGCACCACCTCGCTGCGCGCGCGGTAGAACACCTCGAACGCCTCCTGGGACAGCGCGTGCTCCTCTTCGGCCTCGCGGAAGAGCTCGGCGAGCGAGCGCTTGCGCAGCTCGGTGACGTCCCCCGCCAGCGCCGGGTGCGCCTCCAGCAGACGCTCGCGGGCCGCCGCGATGGAGGACTCGTCGTGATGCTCCAGCACGCGCGGCGCCTCGCGCCGCAGCCAGTCGCGCAGCACGCCTTCCGCCCGCTCGATGATCGGCGCGCAGTCCCAGAAGGTGTCGTCGAGGTCGAACGAGACCGCGCGCACGCCCGCAATGCCGCGCTCGATGGTCATGCGCCCCGCCCGGGCGCATCGCCCGGCAGCAACAGCACCAGCATGCGCTTGGGCCCGTGCGCGCCGATCTCCAGCGTCTGCTCGACGTCGGCGGTGCGCGAGGGGCCGGTCACGAAGTTCACGGCGCGCGGCATCGGTGCCCCTTCCGCCACGATGCCCCTGAGCCGGGGGAACACGTCGTCGACGTGCGCGACGATCTGCTGCTCGTGCAGCACCACGACGTGGTTCTCCGGCAGGAAGTTCAGCGTGGCGGGCGTCGCGGCGGTGCTCGCGAACACCACGCTGCCCGTCTCGGCGACGGCCGCGATGCACGGGGTCAGGCTCGTGCCCTCGACGCCGTCCGCGGTGCCGCGGCGCACGGCGAGCGGGTAGTCGTCGGGAAACTCGATGTCCGACAGCGCGGGCGCGACGGTGAGCGCGCCCTCCTGCGCGTGGCCCGCCAGCCAGTCGCGCACGGCCTCGGGCACGTCGCCGCGCGTCTGCAGCCGCACCACGTCCATGAGCACCTCCTCCATCAGCCGCACGGCGCGGCCGACGAGGTCCTCGCCGATGAACGGTCGCGTGTGCCGGCCCGGCGCGCCGAGGCGTGCGCGCACGGCCTCCGGCGCGGCGGACGTGTCGAGCGCGGGCGCATCGCGGTTCAGCGCGCGGGAGAGACGGGCCAGCACCTCGGCGCGCCCTCCGCCGCCGTTGCCCGTCGTGCGCGCTCCGGCCTCGGCCGCGAGCGCCGGAATGGGGTCCCTCATGCCGCGGGCTCCGCAGCCTTGCGCCGCGGCGCCGCGCCGCGTTCCCCGGCGGCGTACATCGCCATGAACGTCGAGCGCCCCTGCGGCGCCGGCAGGTCGCGCCCCTTCGTCCAGGCGCCCGCGAACGGCAAGGAGGCGAAGCGGCCCCGACGCCGACCCAGCCGGTTCAGCGCGGACATGGCCAGCCGCGTGGCGGCCCGGTAGGCCTTCGGCCGGGTGGCGAGCGCGGCCCAGACCCTCATGCCGTGCCGCGCGGTGGGAGATTGCAGGTCGCGCTCGAAGGTGGTCTGGCGGTGCTTGCGCAAGAGCTTCGGCAGCGGGATGCTCATGGGGCACACCTCGGCGCAGCGCCCGTTCAGCGTGCACGCGTGCGGCAGGTCCTTCGCGTTCTCGATGCCGATCATGACGGGCGTGATGACCGAGCCCATGGGCCCCGGGTACACCCAGCCGTAGCTGTGCCCGCCCACCGAGCCGTACACCGGGCAGTGGTTCATGCACGCGCCGCAGCGGATGCAGCGCAGCATTTCCCGAAGCTCCCCCTCGAGCATGTCGGTGCGGTGGTTGTCGACGAGCACGACGTGGAACTCCTCGGGCCCGTCCAGATCGTCCGCCGTCTTCGGCCCGCCCATCAAGGACGTGTAGTTCGAGAAGTGCTGGCCCGTGGCGCTCCTGGCGAGCAGCCGCAGCATGGCGCTCGCGTCCTCGAGCGTGGGCACCACCTTCTCGATGCCCACGACGACGATCTGCACGCGCGGCACGTTGCTGGTCAGGTCCCCGTTGCCCTCGTTCGTGACCAGCACGTGCTGGCCGGTCTCCGCGATCAGGAAGTTCGCCCCGGTGATGCCGACATCGGCGTTCCTGAACTTCTCGCGCAGCACCGCGCGCGCCTCGGCGACGAGCGCGCCGCGATCGACGAGCCGCTCGGTCAGCCCGTACTTCGCGTGATGCTCGTGGAAGAGATCCGAGACCTGCTCCTTGGTCTTGTGGATGGCGGGCGCGATGATGTGGCTCGGCCCCTCCCCCGCGAGCTGGATGATGTACTCGCCCAGATCGGTCTCGATGGCCTCCATGCCGGCGGCCTCCAGCGCGCCGTTCAGGTCGGCCTCCTCGCCGACCATGCTCTTGCCCTTGGTGACGGTCCTGGCGCCGGCCTTCCTGCAGATGTCCACGACGGTGGCGGCGAGGTCCGCGCTCTCGGCCGCCCAGTGAACCCGGCCGCCGCGCGCGGTCACGGCCGCCTCGTAGGCGAGCAGGTAGTGATCGAGGTTCTCGAGCACGTGGTCCTTGACGCCCTTGCACTCCTCGCGGATGCGCTCCCATTCGGGCACGAGCCGCACGGCGTCCAGGCGCTTGCCGATGAAGCCCGTCTTGACGCGCCCGAGCGCGGACTTCAGGTCCTCGTCGAGCAGCGCGCCGGAGGAGTTCGCGGAGAACTGGAGGGAGGTGGCCTTCATGAGCGAGTGTCCGTGGAAGCGTCGGCGCCGGCGCCGATGGGCGCGGCGTCGGTCATGCCCGCGATGAGCTCGGCGGCGTGGCGCACCTGCAACGGCACCTCCAGCCGCGCGGCGCGGCCGGCGATGTTGAGCAGGCATCCCAGATCCCCGCCGACGAGGGTGTCCGCGCCCGTCTGCACGGCGAGCGCGACCTTGTCGGACACCATGCGTTCGGAGATGTCGGGGTATTTCACGCAGAAGGTACCGCCGAAGCCGCAGCAGACCTCGGTGTCCTCCATCTCGACGAGCTGCAGACCCTCCACGCGGGCGAGCAGGGCGCGCGGCTGCGCCTTCACGCCGAGCTCGCGCAGCCCCGAGCAGCCGTCGTGGTAGGTCACGGTGCCGGCGTAGCTCGCGGCCGGCAGCTCGGCACGCGCGACGTCCGTCAGGAACGACATCAGCTCGTGCGTGCGCGCGGCCAGCGCGTCGGCCCGTGCCCGATCGGCCGAACCGTCCTCGAAGAGCTCCGGGTAATGGGCACTGATCATCCCGGCGCACGAGCCCGAGGGCACGACGACGTGCTCCAGGCCGTCGAACGCATCGAGCACCTGCCGCGCGATGGTCACCGAATCCTTCACGTCACCGACGTTGTAGGCGGGCTGCCCGCAGCAGGTCTGCCCGGGCGGCACGATCACCTCGTAGCCCGCGGCCTCCAGCAGCCGGATGGCCGCGAAGCCGACGTTCGGGCGGTACAGGTCGACGAGACAGGTGACGAACAGGCCCACGCGCGGACGCTCGCCGCCCGCCGCGCCGCGGAACGCGGCGTCGGGACGCGGCGGATCGTTCGCCGCCGGCGGGGAATCGGGAAGGCTCATGGCGAAGGGGCGACGGACCGGTGGGATCCCCACACTGTACCGGCACCGCGCCGCCGGAGCGGCATTCGGCGACGAAGCGTCAGCGCGCCAGGAGCTTGATGCCGAGGAAGGCCGACACCGACAGCACCAGGCCCCAGCGGAACACCCCGTAGGAGGCATCGAGCATGCGGAACTTGGCGCTGGCCATGCGGCCGAGCCAGTGCAACTGGTCGCTCATCCGGTCGTAGATCGCTTCGCGATCGTCCCGCAGCTCGCGCATCTTCCTGCGGTGGACCGCCTCGCTGAGCTTCGCGCGATCCTCGTACACCAGGATGTTCGACACCCCGTCCACGAACTCGGGTTCGCGGCGCATGTAGCGCGCCCAGTCTCGCGCACAGGCGCGCGGCGAGGTCTCGCGGCGCACGAGCGCGCGCAGCCAGACGCGCACCTTGCCGAGCGTGCCGATCTGCTCCGGCGAGGCCGCCAGCAGCGCGAAGTAGACCGACAGCGCCGAGGTGAACAGGAACAGCGCCGCGGGCAGCAGCAGCAGCGGCGAGGAGGCGTAGATGAATCCGCCGGAGATCATCAGCGCCGAGATGATGAAGCCGTTCAGCGAGATCATGATGTTGGCCTTCGTGGCCGCGAGCGCGATCAGATCGAGCTCCGCCCGGTAGGCGTTCCGGTACATCGTCTCGACGCTTCTGGACTCCTGCTTGCGCGAGCGCCTTTCGGCCAGCCCGAGCGCCTCCTGCAGCGCCTTGCGGCGACGCTTCTTGCCCTTCGGGATCGCGGTCGGCACGCGGTCCCCCGGCTCGGTCCTGGCCGTCTCGTCCAGCATGCGCGGTTCGTCTGCGTTCGCCCGTCGTGCCCGTGCGCGAGTCGCCGGGCGTTTCGCCCTCGCCAGTCGCGTGGGGCCTCCTACACTGGATGTATGGATAGAACACGACGCTCATTCGCGCCAGCACGGCCGCTCTCGCGACGCCGCCCTCGGGGGGGCACGGGACGCGGCTCCTCGCTTCCGAACGGCGTCGCGACCGGCGCCCTCGCGCTGGTGTTGGCGGCCTGCGGCGACTCGGGCACGAGCATCACGAGCTCGACGACGCTCGGCGGCGCGGGCGACCCGCCGAGGCTCGAGGACGCGACGCCGGACCCGGTGCCCGCCGTCCCACCGCCGTTGGAGTCGCCGACCGTTCCGCCGGTCGAGGCGCCCGCGGCGCCGCGCAACGCCGCCCTGACGGAACCCGCGGATCTCTACGAGCGCGACGGCTACGGCACCGTCGACGTGATCCGGGCGGACGTGCGCACCCTGCCCGTCTCGGGATCGTGCACGGTCGCGGACCAGTCCGGCTGCACGCTCGCGGACGTCATCGCCGACGTCGACAAGACCGACGAGCTCAGGGTCGAGATCCCGGTGCACTTCGCCGCGACCGACTACGCCGACGACGGCAGCACGAACAACGCGGAGCTGCGCCAGCGCGGTGCCTCGGCGCGTCAGGCGCGCCAGAAGTCGTTCCGCATCGAGCTCGACGACAAGGACGCCCTGTGGCGCGGGGAGCGCAGGCTGCAGCTCAACAAGCACCCCTACGACGACTCGCACATCCGCAACAAGCTCGCCTTCGACCTGATGAGCACCATCGCGCACCTGCCGAGCACGCGCACCCAGTTCGTGGAGCTGTGGATCGACGAGGGCGAGGGGCCGGTGGACTACGGTCTGTTCACGCACGCCGAGTCCGCCGACAGGTACTTCTTCGACAACCGCGACTGGGACAAGGACGGCAACCTCTACAAGGCCGAGCGCTTCGTCTTCTCCGGCGAGGACCTGCGCTCCATGGCGCTCGACGAGGACGGCGAGCCCGTGGACGAGGACGCCTTCGAGGAGCGCCTGGAGATCGAACGCGGCGACGATCATCGCCCGCTCGTCGCCATGATCGAGGCGCTCAACGATCCCGAGCGCACGTTCGAGTCGGTGATGGACGAGCACTTCGACGCCGAGAACGTGCTGACCTGGGTGACCGTCAACTTCCTGCTCGCGCAGGTGGACGCGGTCACGCACAACTTCTACCTCTACAACCCCGCCGACTCCGACACCTTCTACTTCCTGCCCTGGGACTACGACTACGCCTTCGACGTGGAGGAGGAGCCGCCGGCGGGCTTCACCACCGAGGCGCTGGAGAAGCGGCTGTTCTACGGCTACGCGCGCGGCGCGGCGAGCAACTTCCTGCGCGAGTACTACGCCCTGCCCGGCATCCACGAGCGCATCCTGGCCAAGGCCGACGAGCTCCGGCGCGGCCCGCTCATGGACAGCGAGATCCAGGAGCGCGCGGATCGCTACACGGCGGTGGTGGCGCCCGTGCTGCTGCGCGGCCCCGACGCGCTGTCGTTCGACCCGACCGAGCACGAGCGCTTCGCCGACCACGTGTCGGACAGCCACGACGCGCTGCGCGAGCGCTTCGCGGTGCCGATGCCGCCGACGATCGCCACGCCGCGCATCGAGGACGGGCTCGCGAAGCTGCGCTGGTCGTCCGCGCGCGACGTCACCGGCGGCGAGCTCACCTACGACCTGGAGATCGCCACGACGCCGCGCTTCGAACCGGTCGATCGGGTGCTGCTGCTCACCGGCATCGAGGACGAGGCGGACGGACGCGTGGGCGTCGATCTCGACCCCGGGCGCCTGGGTTCGGGCATGCGCTACGTGCGCGTGGTGGCACGCTCGGAACGCGATCCCGACCGCTTCTGGCAGATCGCCTCGAACCGCGAGCGCTTCGGCGGCACGTTGCGCATCGGGGTGCGCGAGCTTCTGGTGCCTTGAAGGCGGTCGTCGCGGCGGCGCTGGGCCTCGCGCTCGTCGCGCAGGTCACGCAGGCGTCGTCGGCGTTCGACAGCGAAGGCAGGTTCGCGACGCTGTTCGAGCCCTCGGGCGTCGCGCAGCTACCGGACGGGACGCTGGTCGTCGTCGAGGACGAGGCGCCGCAGGCCCTGCGCCGGGTGGACGTCGACACCGACGGTGCGGAGCTGCGCGTGCTGGAGGAGACCGTGCTGACGCCCGGCGGCGGCGTGCTCGCGCGCTTCGCGATCGGCCCGCTCGACGATCTCGAGGGCGCCGCGAGCGACGGCTCGGGGCACGTCTACGCCATCGGCTCGCACGGCCCGGGCGGACGCGCCGCAGACCGGCGCAAGCTCGTGCGCTTCTCGGTGCGCGGCGACGAGGCGGCGGACGTCGTGCTGACCCGGGACCTTCGGTCGGATCTTGCGCGCGCCTACCCCGCGCTGGCCGCCGCGTTCGAGCGTCGCGGCGCGCGCCACGCGCTGAACATCGAGGGACTCGCCCACGATCGGCGACGCGGCGTGCTGCTGATCGGGCTGCGCGCACCGCTGCTGGACGATCGGGCGGTGATCGTGCGCCTGCTGAACCCCGACGCCTACCTCGCGGACGGGGCGGAGCCCGCGTTCGACGCCGAACCCTGGACCGTCGATCTCGACGAAGGCGGGGTGCGCGCCATGGGCTACGACGAGCGCAGCGATCGCGTGTTGATGGTAAGCCGTCGCGAGGCACGCGGCGGCGGCCGCTTCGAGCTGTGGCACGCGCCCGCGGACGGCAGCGCGGAACCGGTCCGCGTGCGCTTGCGCGGTGACAAGAAGGCCTTCGACGACGTCGAGGGCGTGGCGGTGCTCGATCGCGGACCCGACGCGCATCGCGGGGTCCTGTTCGTGCGCGACGACGGCCGGCGCGACAAGGGGCGCGGCGCCGAGTGGTTCGTCGTGCCCCGGGCACGGCTCGATCTCGACATGGCGGAGTGAGGCGGACCGTGCCGAACCCGATCCGGCGCGCACGGTACCTGTCATGGCGCGCCCTGCTCGCCTGCGGCGCCTGCGCGCTGGCACCGGGCCCGTGGTTCCCGACGGTCGCCGCGCAGGGGCCCATCATCGGCATCGCGTCGGGCTGGAAGACGCCGGTGATCGATGCCGAGCTCAAGCTCGAAGGCAAGACGGACGACGGGCGCGAGCCGTTCGACGAGCCGCGGCGAGACAACGCGGCGTTCGAGTCGTCCCTGCGCATCGCGGCGCTGCAGCCGCTCGGCCGGGGCGCCGCGGCGGTCGCCGAGCTGGAGCTCGGCTCGCGACGCCGCACCGGCGCTTCGGACGACGACCTCGAGACGCTGTACCGGTTCAGGACGCTCTACCTGCAGCACGAGAATCCGCAGGAGACGCTGCGCTGGCGGATCGGCCGGCAGAAGCTCGAGGACGACACCGGCTTCTACGTGGACTCGCGGCTGGACGGCGTGCGCCTGTCGCGGCGCGGCGAGCGCACCCGCTTCGATCTGTCGCTGACGCGCGAGGCCTGGTTCGAGAGCGGCACCGACGAGCGCGACGACACGGTCTACAACGCGCTCGGCGTGTTCCGCTTCGACGGCACCGAGCGCTCGCGCTGGCTGCCCTGGGTGCTGCACCGCACCGAGCTCGAGACCGACGGCTCGACCTCGTCGCGGGCCACCTGGGTCGGGCTGCAGGGGCTCGTGAGCCTCGACGGCGGCGTCGGCTACTGGTTCAACGGCGCGCTGCGCGCGGGCGAGCGGCGGCGCGACGGCGGCGACGTCGCGCTCGGCGGGCACGCCCTCGATGCGGGGCTCACCTGGACGCTGGATCGGCGCTTCGGCCCCTCGTTCACGCTCGCCGCGGCGCGCGCCAGCGGCGACGACGACGGCTCGGACGAGGACGAGGGCTTCCGCCAGAGCGGGCTGCACACGAACGAGTTCCGCCTGAACGGACGCAACCGCTTTCGCTACCTCGGGGAGGTGATCGACCCGGAGCTCGCCAACCTCGAGGTACTGACCCTCGGTGTGGGCACGCAGATCGACCGGCGCTGGGCCGTCGATCTGGCGTGGCATCGCTACCGACAGGTCGAGGCCGAGGACCGCCTGCGCGGCACCGACCTGCGCTACGACCCGTCGGGCGACAGCGTGGAGCTCGGGCAGGCCCTCGACGTCATCGTGGGCTTCCGCCAGGGCAAGGCACTCGCCCTGCTCGGCGCGGTCGGACTGTTCGACCCCGGAGCGGCGTTCGAGGACGACCCCGGCCTCGCCTGGCTGGCGCGGCTCGAGATGGCGTGGGTCTTCGCGCGCTGAAACGACGAGCCCTCGCCATGACCACACCGCCCCGATCGCTCCTCCCTGCACCGCCCGTCGCGGCGCTCATGCCCGCGCCGGACGATCTCGCCGTGGAGCGGCTCGAGGGGGACGGTCCGGGGCTGCTCTTCTGCACCGGCTACCACTCGTCCATGGGCGGCAACAAGGCGCTGCGCCTCGTCGAGCTCGCCCGCACGCGCGGCATCGCGTGCACGCGCTTCGACTACCGCGGCCACGGCGCATCGCGAGGGGACGCGGCCGCGCTCGGCATCGGACACTGGCTCGCCGACACGCTGTCGGTCATCGACGCGACGCGCGGTCCGCTCGTGCTCGTCGGCTCGTCGATGGGCGCGTGGCTGGCCACGCTCGCCGCGCGCGCCCGGCCGGAGCGCGTGACCGGACTGTTGACGCTCGCCGCCGCGCCGGACTTCACGGAGCGGCGCGTGCGACCCGCCCTGGGTGCGGCGGGCGAGACGGCGCTGGCGCAGGGATTGCTGCTGGAGCGCCCGTCGGACGATCCCGCCACGCGCTGGCCCGTGCCGCCGGTGCTGCTCGAGAGCGGACTCGAGCACCTCGTGCTGGACGACCCGGACTGGCGCCTGGATGTGCCCGTGACGCTGCTGCACGGCACCGCGGACCTCGACGTGCCGTGGGCGCTGTCGCTGGAGTTGATGGAGCGGCGGTGTCCGCCCGGCAGCGAGCTGACGCTCGTGGCCGGAGCGGATCACAGGCTCTCGGACGAGGGCTCGCTCGCGGCGATGCAGCGCGCGCTGGACGGGGTGCTGGCGCGGGCGAGTCGATAGACTCGGCGGACCTTCCGCCAACGGACCCGGCCCATGGACGACCTGTTCGGCCTGATCGATGCCTCCGGCATCGTGGCCATCGTCTTCATCCTGCTCGCGCTGTGGATCCTGAAGAGCGCGGTCAAGATCGTGCCGCAGGGCTCGGAATACACCGTCGAGCGCTTCGGCCGCTACACCCGCACGCTGCGGCCCGGGCTGTCCATCCTGGTGCCGTTCCTGGATCGCATCGGCCAGCGCATCAACATGATGGAGCAGGTCGAGGACGTGCCTTCGCAGGAGATCATCACGCGCGACAACGCGATGGTCACGGTCGACGGCGTGGTGTTCTACCAGATCGTGGACGCCGCCAAGGCGGCCTACGAGGTCACGGGCCTGAAGGGCGCCATCCTGAACCTGGTCATGACGAACATCCGCACCGTCATGGGCTCGATGGACCTCGACGAGCTCTTGTCCCAGCGCGACAAGATCAACGCGATGCTGCTCGGCGTCGTGGACGATGCGACCACGCCCTGGGGCACCAAGGTCACGCGCATCGAGATCAAGGACATCGCGCCGCCCGCGGACCTCGTCGAATCCATGGGCCGGCAGATGAAGGCCGAGCGCGACAAGCGCGCGGCCATCCTCGAATCCGAAGGCATGAGGCAGTCCGAGATCCTGCGCGCCGAGGGCGAGAAGCAGGCGCAGGTGCTCGAGGCCGAGGGCCGGCGCGACGCGGCCTTCCGCGACGCCGAGGCGCGCGAGCGGCTGGCCGAGGCCGAGGCGAACGCGACGCGCATGGTGTCCGAGGCCATCGCCGCCGGCGACATCCAGGCCATCAACTACTTCGTCGCGAACAAGTACATCGAGGCGCTCAAGGACATCGCGTCCGCGCCGAACCAGAAGACGTTGTTCATGCCGCTCGAAGCCGGCAACCTGATCGGCGCGATCGGCGGCATCGCGGAGCTGGCGCGGGCGGCCGGCGAAGCTCGCGGACCGTCCTCGGATGGCTGAAGCCGTGCTCGCCATCTTCATCGGCGGCCTGTCGTGGTGGCAGTGGGCCGTGCTCGGCATGCTGCTGCTCATCCTGGAGCTCGTCGTCACCACCGGCTGGTTCATCGGCCCCGCCCTCGCGGGCTTCGCCGTGGCGGTGGTCGTCGCGGTGTTCCCCGAGCTCGGCTGGCCCGCGCAGCTCGGGCTCTTCGGCGCGCTGTCGCTCGCGGGCCTCCTCGCCGCGCAGGTGTGGTTTCAGCGCCGGCCCGCCTTCGACGACGGCTCGACCCTGAACCGGCGCGGCTCGCAGTACGTCGGGCGCACGTTCACGCTGCTCGACGCCATCGACAACGGCTACGGCACGGTGCAGGTGGACGACACGCGCTGGCGCGTCACCGGGCCGCCGCTCGGGGCGGGCTCGCAGGTCCGGGTGACGGGCGTCGACGGCACTCTGCTGCAGGTGGAGCCGGTGAACGCTTGAGCGGCGGTCCGATGCGCGCAAGTTGCAGTGGCGGACCGAGCGGGGCGCCCTCACGGCGATACTCGTGCGGTGCGCCCGCCCGTCCCGGTCGTGGCGACGAACGGGGCGGACGAACGGTGGCCACTGCACGCGGGCGCGAGGCGCAGCATCCGGGCGAGATCCCGAAGGCCGGCTGGAAGGACGTGCTGCTGCGCGTCAAGGACGAGCTCGCGGCCGACCACGTCTCGGTGGTGTCCGCAGGCGTCGCCTTCTTCGGCCTGCTGGCCGTGTTCCCGGCCATCGCCGCGCTGATCTCCATCGCCGCGCTCGTGCTGGACCCGGCGACCATCGAGGCGCAGCTCTCGGCCGCGGCGTCCGTGCTGCCCGAGAACGCCGCCTCGATACTGACGAACCAGGCACAGGAAGTGGCGTCCGGCGCCGGCGGCGGCATCGGGCTCACGGCCATCGGCGGCGTGCTGATCGCGCTCTACAGCGCGTCGAAGGGCACCAAGACGCTGATGGAGGGCATGAACATCGCCTACGACGAGGACGAGGGCCGCGGGTTCGTGAAGAAGAACGTCGTGGCACTGGCGCTGACCGTGCTGCTCGTGGTCGGCGTGCTCGTCGCGCTCGCCTTCACCGTCGTGGCATCCGCGCTGCTCGGCAACCTCGGGCTGTCCTCGGTCGCGCAGGCCGTCGTCCAATACGGGCGCTGGCCCGTACTGGCGCTGCTCGCCATGGCGGGGCTGGCCATGCTGTACCGCTACGGTCCCGCGCGCGAGGAGCCGCAATGGCGCTGGGTCAGCGTCGGGGCCGTGC
Organism: uncultured Gammaproteobacteria bacterium; assembly: GCA_963833195.1. Lineage (GTDB taxonomy): Bacteria > Pseudomonadota > Gammaproteobacteria > Granulosicoccales > Granulosicoccaceae > Granulosicoccus. Next base: position 1,626,938 of record CAWHXF010000027.1, read on the forward strand.
TCACGACGTTCCTGTGGATCATCGGCTCGGTGGCGTTCTCGTTCTACGCGAGGAACTTCGGCAGCTACAACGAGACCTACGGCGCGCTCGGAGGCGTGATCATCCTGCTCACCTGGCTGTGGCTGTCGGCGTACCTCGTGCTGCTGGGCGCGGAGCTGAACTCCGAGCTCGAGCACCAGACGCGACGCGACTCCACCACCGGCGCCACGCGGCCGATGGGGGAGCGCGGCGCGGTCAAGGCCGACACCGTGGCCACGGGTCACTGAGTGCCGACGCCGCCGCTCATCGAGGCCACCGACACCGGGCTCGTCTGCGCCGCCGGCGGCTTCACCATCGATCCCTGGAAGCCGGTCCGCACGTCCCTGATCACGCACGCGCACGCCGACCACGCCCGGCGCGTGGCCGAGGTCTACTACGCGTCCAAGCCGTCCGTGCCGCTGCTGAAGAAGCGCCTGGGCGACGACATCGACCTGCGCGGCGTCGACTGGGGCGAGCCGCTGACGTTCGGCGACGTCACCGTCTCGTTCCACCCCGCGGGCCATGTGCTGGGCTCGGCGCAGATCCGCGTCGAGCGCGCGGGCGAGGTCTGGGTGTTCACCGGGGATTTCAAGACGGATGCGGACCCGAGCTGCGAGGCCTTCGAGCTGGTGCCCTGCGACACCTTCATCACGGAGGCGACGTTCGCGCTGCCCGTCTACCGCTGGCAGCCCGGGGAGGTCATCGCGCGCGAGATCTTCGAGTGGTGGGAGCTCATGAAGGCGAGCGGCCGACCGGCGGTGGTGTTCGGCTACTCGCTCGGCAAGGCGCAGCGCGTGCTGGCCGAGCTGACACGCTTCACCGACGAGAGCGTGTACGTGCACGGCGCGGTGGATCCCCTGACCGAGATCTACCGCGACGCCGGCATCCACATGCTGCCCACCGAGCGCATCGATCCGTCGAGGAAGAGCAAGGTCGACTACGCCGGCCGCCTGATCGTCGCCCCGCCGGGCGCCAGCGGTTCGACCTGGATGCGCCGCTTTCCGAACGCCTCCACCGGCTTCTGCTCGGGCTGGATGCGCGTGCGCGGCAACCGTCGTCGGCGCGGCTACGACCGCGGCTTCGTGCTGTCCGACCACGCCGACTGGCCGAGCCTGCTGCGCACCATCGAGCAAACCGGCGCCACGAAGGTGCTCACCACGCACGGCCAGTCCGCGACGCTCGTGCGCTACCTGCGCGAGGAGCGCGGGATCGACGCGGCGGAGCTGCGCACGAGCTACAGCGCCGAAGGCGAAGAGAGCGAAGAGGCCGCCTGATGCAGGACTTCGCGCGCCTGTACCAGACCATCGACCAGACCACCTCCACCAACGCGAAGGTCGCCGCGATGGTCGACTACTTCCGCACCGCGGCGCCGGCGGACGCGGCCTGGGCGGTGTACTTCCTGTCGGGCCGACGCATAAAGCGCCTGGTGGGCGCCGCGCAGCTGCGCACCTGGCTGACCGAGCTGTCGGACCTGCCGCCCTGGCTCGTCGACGACACCTACTCGAGCGTCGGCGATCTCGCGGAGACCATCGCGTTGCTGCTGGCGCGCGCAGACGACGCCAGCGACGAGCTCGGTCTCGCCGAATGGGTCGAGACCCGCCTGAAGCCGCTCGGCAGGATGGACGCGGAGGAGCAGCGGACGACGGTCACGGGGTGGTGGGCCACGCAGTCCTACGAGCAGTGCTACATCGTGACCAAGCTCATGACGGGCGCGCTGCGCGTGGGCGTGTCGCAGACGCTGCTGGCGCGCGCGATCGCCGAGCACGCCGAGCTGCCGCGCCCGACCATCCTGCACCGCATGATGGGCGAGTGGACGCCGACACCGGCCTACTACGCCTCGCTCGTGGGCGAGGACGACGGCGCCGAGGTGCTCTCCCGCCCCTACCCGTTCTGCCTCGCATCGCCGCTCGAGGCACCGATCGAGGCGTTCGACGAGACCATCGGTCCGCCGTCCGAGTGGCAGGCCGAGTGGAAGTGGGACGGCATCCGCTCGCAGCTCGTGCGGCGCCGCGGCGAGATCTTCCTGTGGTCGCGCGGCGAGGACCTGATCGGCGAGCGCTTTCCCGAGATCGTGGCGGAAGCCGAGTCGCTGCCCGACGGCACCGTGCTGGACGGCGAGATCCTGCCCTGGAACGTCGACGGAGTGATGCCCTTCGCCGAGCTGCAGCGGCGCATCGGCAGGAAGACCGTGGGCAGGAAGCTGCTCGCCGAGGTGCCGTGTCTCTTCCTCGCCTACGACCTGTTGGAGCACGGTGGCGAGGACGTGCGCGAGCTGCCGATGCGCGATCGGCGCGAGCGGCTCGAGGCGATCGTCGCGGAGCACGGGCACGCGCGCGTCGCGCCGACGCTGCTCACGGCGTCGAACCCCGACGACACTCGCCTGCGCGTCTCCGAGCGACTCGCCGAGCCGACCTGGGAAGCGTTCGGGGAGCTGCGCTCCGACAGCCGCTCGCGCCTCGTCGAGGGTCTGATGCTCAAGCGCCTCGACTCCCCTTACGGCACGGGCCGAAAGCGTGGCCTCTGGTGGAAGTGGAAGATCGAACCGCACACCATCGACGCCGTGATGCTGTACGCGCAGGCGGGCCACGGCCGGCGCTCGAACCTCTACACCGACTACACGTTCGGCGTCTGGCAGGACGGCGCGCTGGTGCCGTTCGCGAAGGCCTACTCGGGCCTGGACAACGCCGAGATCAACAAGCTCGACAAGTGGATCAGGAAGCACACCGTGGAGCGCTTCGGTCCGGTGCGCTCGGTCAAGCTCGAGCAGGTGTTCGAGCTCGCGTTCGAGGGCATCCAGCTGTCGAGCCGGCACAAGTCCGGGGTTGCGGTACGCTTCCCGCGCATCGCCCGCTGGCGGCACGATCTGGCGCCGAAGGACGCGGACTCGCTGGACGACGTGAAGGCGTTGATCGGTGCGGGCGACGCCGGGGAATGAGTCCACCGGCGAGTCCGAAGTCGAAGAAGCGCGTCTCCGCGGAGACGTCCGCGCCGCGCCCCTCGTCCGTTGCCGAAGCCATGGCCCAGACCGAGCACTGGTTCGAGGCCGAGCGCTGGACCGTCTTCGACTTCCAGCGTGAAGCCTGGCAGGCGTGGCACGACGGCGAGTCCGGGCTGATCCATTCGCCGACGGGCAGCGGCAAGACCCTCGCCGCTTGGCTTGGCCCGCTGCAGGCGGCGCTCGCGCGGCCCGAACCGCCGACCGCGCTCGAGGTGCTGTGGATCACGCCGCTGCGCGCGCTCGCGACCGACACCTGCCGTTCGCTCGAGAACGCCGTCGCGGCCCTCGGCGGGGATCTGGCCGTGGACCTGCGCACGGGCGATACCTCCAGCCACCGGCGCGAGAAGCAGCGCACCACGCCCCCCTTCGCGCTGATCACGACGCCCGAGAGCCTGTCGGTCATGCTGACCTCGGAGCACGCGCGCATCGCGCTCGCCGAAGTCCGCACCATCGTGGTCGACGAGTGGCACGAGCTGATGGGCAGCAAGCGCGGCGTGATGCTGCAGCTCGGCATCGCGCGCGTGCGGGCGATGCGGCCCGACGTGCGCATCTGGGGGCTGTCGGCGACCCTGGCGAACCTCGACGAGGCGCTCGAGGTGCTGATCGGGCCCGGACAGCCCGGGCGGCTGGTACGCGGGGTCGCGCCGACGGAGGTGGTCATCGACACCGTGCTGCCGGCGGACCCCGCGAAGTTCGCGTGGAGCGGGCACTACGGCGCGAGGAACGTCGGGGCCGTGATCGAGGCGTTCATGAGCTCGACCTCCACGCTCGTGTTCACGAACACCCGCGCGCAGGCCGAGATCTGGTACCAGGCGATCGTGGAGGCGCGGCCCGATCTCTCGGACGACGTGGCGCTGCACCACGGCTCGATCGATCGCGAGGAGCGGCTCGAGATCGAGGACCGGCTGCGCCGCGGCACCATCCGCTGCGTGGTGTGCACCTCCTCGCTGGATCTGGGCGTGGATTTCAGCCCGGTCGAGCAGGTCATGCAGGTCGGCAGCCCGAAGGGCGTCGCGCGGCTGCTGCAGCGTGCGGGCAGGAGCGGTCATCGGCCGGGCGCCACGTCGAAGGTGCTGTGCGTGCCGACGAACACCTTCGAGCTCGTGGAGATCACCGCCGCACGGCGTGCCCTGTCGCTGAACCGCATCGAGGGGCGCACGCCGCCGGTCCGTTCGCTCGACGTGCTGTGCCAGCACCTCGTGACCGTCGCGCTGGGCGAGGGCTTCGACGAGGACGAGATGCTCGCCGAGGTGCGCCTGACGCACTGCTTCCACGCGCTCACCGACGACGAATGGGGCTGGTGCATGGACTTCGTCACGCGCGGCGGGCAGGCGCTGCAGGGCTATCCGCAGTACCACAAGGTCGTGAAGGTGGCGGGCACCTACCGCGTCATGAACGACCAGGTCGCGCAGCGCCACCGCATGAACATCGGCACCATCGCGAGCACGAGCGACATCAACGTCGCCTTCATGGGCGGCAAGCGCGTGGGCACCATGCCCGAGACCTTCATCGCGCGCCTGAAACGCGGCGACACGTTCCAGTTCGGCGGCAAGCGCCTGGAGCTCGTGAACATCCGCGACACCACGGCCTACGTGCGCGTGGCGAAGAAGCGCGCGAACGCGGTGCCGCGCTGGTACGGCACGCAGATGCCGCTGTCGTCGGAGCTCGCGGACAGCGTGCTGGAGACGCTGGAGTCGTGGAAGCGCGGCGACGCCGACTCGAAGGAGCTCGACGCCGCGTCCGGCTACCTGCAACTGCAGCGCGACCGCTCGCACCTGCCGGGCCCGGATGACTTCCTGGTCGAGCGCGTGCGCACGCGTGAGGGGCACGGCTTGTATTGCTACCCGTTCGCGGGCAGACTCGTGCACGAGGGGCTGTCGATGCTCGTCGCGCTGCGGCTGTCGGAGCTGCGGCCGCAGACCTTCCTGCTGCAGGTCAACGACTACGGCTTCGAGCTCATGAGCCCGGACCCCATCGACGCGGACGAGGCGGAGCTGCGCCACGCGTTCCGCGCCGACGACCTGGTGGCCGGCATCCTCGGCTCAATGAACGCGGGCGAGCTCACGCAGCGCCAGTTCCGGGACATCGCGCGCATTGCCGGGCTCGTGTTCGAGGGCGGTGCGGGCAAGAGGAAGTCCGCGCGTCAGGTGCAGGTGTCCAGCTCGCTGATCTACGAGGTGCTCGTGAACTACGACGACGGGAACCTGCTGCTGGACCAGGCGCGGCGCGAGGTGCTGGAGGCGCAGCTCGAGTACCGCAGGCTCGAGGCGGCGCTGCACCGCATCGCGCATCAGCGCTGGGTGATGACCCGGCCCGAGCGGCTCACGCCGTTCGCGTTCCCGCTGTGGGCGGACGGGCTGCGTAGCCAGACGCTGTCCTCGGAGTCGGTGCAGGAGCGCATCGACCGGGCGCTCGGGGCGCTGGACGCCGATGCAGGGGGGCACGACGCGTGACGCCGGCAGGCGGCGCGAGACTGCGAACTGGTTCGTATTCCGCTAGGCTGGCGCGCCATCCCCGCCAGCGACCCGCCGTTCCGTGTCCGGCCGTCCTCCGAGCGTTCGTCTCGCGCCCGTCCCCTCGCCCGCCGAGCTTTCTGGGCTGTGCCTGCAGCGTGCTCGCTCGGCGCCCCCGGTGACTCGTTCCACGCGCGCACCCGGCACGGCCGTCGAGGTCGCCGATGAACGTCTGGAACTCCGTCCGGAGCGCGCGCTGTACTGGCCCGCGCGGCGCACCGTGTTCGTGGCCGACGTGCACCTCGGGAAGGAGCACGTGTTCGGACGTCACGGCATTCCGGTACCGGGCGGCATCAGCGAGCGTGCCCTGGACCGGCTCGCCGCGCTTGTCCGCACGAGCCGGGCCGAGCGGCTCGTGGTGCTCGGGGATCTGATGCACGACGCTCCGACGGCGGGCGAGAGCTGGCCGCGCGCGCTGTCCGCCTTCCTCGACGATCATGCGTCGCTCGCCGTCGAGCTGTGCGCCGGCAACCACGACCGCGAGGGCGCCCGCGAGGCGCTGGACCCGCGCCTCGCCTGGCTCGCCGAGCCGCACGTCGACGGCCCCTTCGTGCTGCGCCACCACCCTGCCGACGATGCGCGCGGCTACGCGCTGTGCGGGCATGTGCACCCGGTCTGGCGATTGTCGCGCCGGCGCGGGGCGGGCGGGCGCGTGCCGGCCTTCTGGTTCCGGCCCGGGCACGCCGTGCTGCCGGCGTTCGGCGAGTTCACCGGCGGGCACGTCGTGGAGGCCGAAGCGGGCGATCGGGTGTGGGCCAGCGGTCCCGATCGCGTGGTGGCGGTGCGTCTGCGCCACGGTTGATCCCGCGCGTTCCGTGACGGGACGCACCGCACCGGCCGGCGCTTTCGCGCACTCTGCGCCGCGACGACGACGTGGAGATCGAACCCTTGGCAAGGACGCTACGGATGGCGGCCGCAGTACTGCTCGCGGCGCTGGGTGCACCCGCGCAGGCGCAGGAAGCCTGCACGTCGGAACTCGGACCGCCCCCGTGCGAGGGCGGCGGCGACCCCGGCTCGTCGCCTCCCGCCGGCAGCGACCACGCCCACGTGGGCAACCCCTTCGACGCCGTCTCCGGCAACAAGTACCAGGCGGTGGTCGACTACCGCGCTCCCGACTCGGCACTCGCCTTCGCGCGGCATTACAACAGCGCGCTGTCCGAGCGCGACGACGGCCTCGGGCGCGGGTGGCGCCACGGCTACACCGTCGAGCTGTGGCGGCTGGAGCGAGGCGGATACCGCATCCGGCAGGCCGATGGTCGGGCCGTCGATTTCGCGGCCGAACCCGAGCCCATGGCGGGTGGTCGTCGGCACGCCGCCCGCGACGCATCGGACGGCTGGCTGGAAGCCACCGACCGGCACGTGTGGGTCCTGCCCGAAGGGCGTCGACTCGAGTTCTCCGGGCCGCATCTGGTGGCCGTGCGCTACGCGGACGGCCGCGCGTTGTCGATAGAGCGCGACGGGGCGCGCCCGCTCGCCGTGACCGACGAGTCCGGCGGCCGACTGAGCTTCGTCTACGCGCCGGGCGAGCCGGGCCTCGGGCGCTACGGCGAGCCCCTGCGCGCGCCGAGCGGACACCTCGAACGCGTGGTGCTACCCAACGGAGACGAGCTCGACTACCGCTACGACGAGCGGCTGCAACTCGTCTCCGTGACGGATTCGAGGGGCGCGGGCGCGAGGTACTCGTACGCCGCCGGCGAAATCCCCGGACTGCTCACCGCCGTCAGCGACGATCTCGCGGGTCACGAAGGTCGCTGGCGCTACGAGGACGGACGCGCGGTCGAGTGGTTCGACCCGGTGAACGGCGACGGCGTCGTGATCGCGCAGCGCTCGGGAGGCCCGGCCGGCGGGACGCTGCAGGCGCACCGCACGGACGGCGCCGTCGACCACATGACCTGGGCGCGCGACGAGGCACGACCGCTGCACCCGCGCATCGAGCGACGGCGCGTGGCGAACGGCTCGCGCCACGCCGAGCTCGCGCGGTTGCCGAGCGCGCAAGCGCGCGCAGGCGACGACGAGGCGCCCCCGGAGGACGCGGCGCGCGACCGATTCGACACCGCCGGCCTCGTCGAGACCGAGCGTACCGTGCAACGCGACGGCCGGACGGTGCGGGTGCGCGCGTTCACCGATCGGCTCGGGGTGCTGCACGACATCGAGGTCGACGGGGTCAGGGCCTCGGACATCGCGCGCGAGCTCGCCGCGGGTTCCGACGTCTGTGCCGGCGAGCGGCGCGCGGCCTGCCTCGCCCAGGCGCGCCTGCTGGTGGACATCGCGCTCGAGCTCGACGCCGACCGGCGGCCCCCGCTGCAGCGTCGCGGGCGCCAGCACGTGCCGGGCGGAGCGGTGTGTCCGCTGCCCCCGTACGTCGACTGCGCCGAGCTGGCCCACCAGCGCGAGATGGCGATGCTCTCGTCGTGCGTGTACAGCACCGGCGCGTGCTCCACGGGCTACCGCCCGGTCGATCCGAAAACGGTGGGCCTCACCGCCGAGGACCTGTCGATCGGCTCCTTCCACGCGGAGCTGTTCATCGATCCGGTGTCGGGGAACTACGTGCTGGCGTTTCGCGGCACCGACGACGGGCCGGACTGGACGGACAACGGGCGGAACGCGGTGGGGTTGAACTCGGACCAATACTCGAGGGCGGTCGATATCGTAGAGAGAATTGATCGCTTCGTCGCTCGCATGGATCCCGCACCCGATCTCGAATTCACGGGACACTCGTTGGGCGGCGGCCTGGCCACCCTTGCAGCGGTGGCGGTTGATCGTCGCGCGACCGTCTTCAACGCTGCCGCCGTCCATCCCGACACCGCTCGCTGGAACCGGCAGGACCTCGCGAACGCGGGCTATCTGGTCGACGCGATCCGCCTCGAGGGCGAGCCGATCTCCGGCGGTCAGCGGATCGGCGGCGCGTTCAACTTCCTTGTCGAACAACTCTTCGGCAGCCGCGAGCACGTGTTCGTCGGCGACGCACCTGGCCAGCGGCACGACATTCCGCAGCCCGACGAGGCGTGGATCCAGCGCGAGATGGCCGCCAGGGGTACTGGCCGGAGCGTGGCCATCCATTCGATCGCCGCGGTGATCCGCTCCCTGGAGCTGCTCTTCGACGCACACTGCACGCCATGACTCGGACCCTCTGCATGTTGGCATTCCTTTTCGCGAGCAGTGCATTGCCGAGCTTCGCGAATCCGAAGCCCAACTCGATCACGGCGGCGGATCGCGACCTCGTCGAGGCAATCGCGACCGACGACCTCCCCGCCGCCCGAGCGGCACTCGACTCTGGCGCCTCCCCCAATGCGTGGACGGGCGTCGAACCGGATCAGATCGCGGTGTGCAACGCCACGCGACCTGGCCGTTCTGCCATGCTCGAGCTGTTGATCGAACGCGGAGCGGACGTTGATCGTCAGTACCTCGAGGCGCCATTGGTGTACGGCGCGCCGCTGGCGTGCGCCATCGGCTTCGGCAACCGCGCTGCCTTCGATCGTCTGCTGACGGCCGGAGCCGCGCCGAACCGCTCGCTGTGTCCTGACTGTAGCGACCCGTCACTCGACACCGATGTGCTGGTCTCAGCAGCGATCGCGCGGGAGTTCGGCATGGTGTTGACGTTGCTGCAGGCCACCCCCCCTTCTCCGAATGGCCTCTACAACGTCGTTTACTCCCTCGAACGCCGCCGCCCCCCCACCGACCCCCAGCAAATCCGCGAGCGTCGGGCCGTGATCGATTGGCTCCGCGAGAACGGTCATGCCGTCGAGCCGCGCGAGCGGTGACGGCGGCGTCCAGAACGCCCTTCATCCGACCCCGTTCCCTCGCTCCACGACCCCTTGTGCACGTGTCCGATCGAGGTGTTCTGCAAGACGGACCGGCCCGGCGGCCCCGGTCGTGCCGGGCCGCCTGCGGCACGGCTGAAAGGACGCCGACGGGGCCTCATCCCGTAGGCTTGCCGCCATGACCCGTTCCCGGCTCGACGCCGCGCCGCCGCTGCCGGACGAGCGCACCCTCGCGCAGGACTTCGACTCGCGCTCACGCCAGCGCGGCCGTGCGCTGCAGGCGGACGGCGCGGTGAGCGCGCTGCGCCACGACGCGGACACCGGCACGGTGCACGCGCGCGTGCAAGGCACCGCCTCGCGGCCCTACGAGGTGGAGCTCGATATCGGCGACGGCGAGATCCTGTACGACGCGCTCTGCACGTGTCCGGTGGAGGTGTTCTGCAAGCACGCGTGGGCCGTGTGCCTGGAGCTGCTGGCACAGCGCGAGCGGCGCGCGCGCCTGCCCGAGCCCGGCGGCACGCCGTACCGCGGCGGGCGCCGGGCCGAGCGAGCGCCGCCGGACGACGATGCCGCGCGGTTGGCCGACGAATGGCTCGCGCGCTTCGCCGACGCGGTTCAGCCGGACGCCTCGCGCCCGACCGCCGAGCCGGACCTCTACGGACGCGGTGCGCCAGCGGAGGCGACTCGCGCGCGCATCTACGCGCTGGAGACGATCGGCGTGCCCGGGTTCGAACCCGCGGTGCACGGCGGAGCCGTCGCCGCCGGCGCGGCCCTGCGAGTGCTCGAAGCGGGCATGTCGAAGGCGGGCCGCTACAACAAGGGCCGGCGCCACCGCCCGGACGGGTGGTATCGCGCCTCGGACGTGCGCGTGACGCGGCTGGACAGCGAGATCACCGCGCTCGGCGCGGCCCACATCGCGCGGACCCACGGCCGCTGGCACGAAGACGACGGCGTCTACACGTTGACCGGGCGCGGCGGCGCGCTGATGCTGGAGCTCGCGATCGAGTCCGGACGTTGCTTTCTCGGCGATGTCCGTCAACAGGCGCTGCAGGTCGGCCCACCGCGCACGCTGTCGCTCGAATGGGACGAGGGGCCCGGCGGCGAGCGGCGGCTGAAGGCGAGCCTCGACGGCGTGGAGCGGTGGTGGGCGCTGCCGACCGACCCGCCGCACTGGCTGGACCCCGCCGGCGGCACGTGCGGCCGGATCGACACGCCGTTGTCGGGCGAGCAGTTGCAGCTCGCGCTGTGCGCGCCGCCGGTGCCCGAGGCGTCGCTCACGGGCTTCGCCGACGCGCTGCAGGACATCGAGACGCGGCGCCCGGCGATGCGCGGCGACGAGGCGCACACGCCCGTGGTGACGCTGCTTCCGGCGCCCGCCGTCGCGTCGACGCCCACCGTCACCGACGCGCCCCGCCCGCTGCTGCTGCTGTACTCGCCGGAGGGCGAGCCGCACGTCGATACCTGGCGCCTCACGATGTTCGCGCTCTACGGCGAGGCGATGCTGCCGTGCTATCCATTCGGCGAGCGGCAGGTCGAGCGCGCGGTGCTGCGCGACGGTTCCGAGGCGCGTGTGCTGCGCCAGCCGGACGTGGAACGGGCCTGGCTGGTCGCCCTCAGGGAACGCTTCCCGGACATCGACCTGCGCGCCGATGCGCTGCACGAACCCGACCCGTCGTGCGACTTCGAGGCTCGCGGCGCCACGCCCGCGGATCGCTTCCGCCAGTACCGGCGCGTGGTGCGGGCGCGCGAGTCGCTGGAAGCCGACGGCTGGACGCTCGCCGTCATGCCGCCGGTGCACACCGAGACGGTGCGGCCGGCGCGCTTCGACGGCCGCATCGCGGCGGACGAGGAGGACGACGGGCCCGGCTGGTTCTCGGTGGAGCTCGGCTTCGAGCACGAGGGCGTGCGTCATTCGCTGCTGCCGCTCGTCGTGGAGTGGCTGGAGCGCGGTGGCGGCGACGAGCCCTTGCTGGCCGAAGTGGCCGGCGGTCGCTTCGTCGAGGTGCCCGCCGCTGCGCTCGCGCCCGTTGCCGAGGTGTTCGAGGAGCTCGGCAGCGGGGCGGGCGCGGACGGCACCATCCGCCTGTCGCGCCGGCGCGCGCTCACCCTCGATGCGCTGGAGCGCGGGCTCGACGAGGGCGGGTTCGAGACGGCCTGGGAGGGCGGGCGGGAGCTGCGCGACTTCGCGAAGCGGCTGCGCACCCTGGCCGACATCGACACCTCGGGCTTCGAGCGCACGCCCCGGCCGCGCGCGCTGAAGGCGGAGCTTCGGCCCTACCAGCGCGCGGGCCTGGGGTGGCTGGACGCGCTGGCCGAGCACGGGCTGTGCGGCATCCTCGCCGACGACATGGGCCTGGGCAAGACGCTGCAGACCCTCGCCCACATCCTCTCCCAGCGCCGGCGCGGACGCCTCGACGCACCGACCCTCGTCGTCGCGCCCACGAGCGTGCTCGGCAACTGGGCGCGCGAGGCCGCGAAGTTCGCACCGAAGCTCGCGGTGCGCGTGTGGCATGGCGCGGACCGCCACGACGCGCCGCTCGCCGACGCGGCCGCCGATCTCGTGATCACGAGCTACGCGCTGACGCTGCGCGATCGGGACCTGCTGGCCGGACACGGCTTCGGGCTGCTCGTGCTCGACGAGGCGCAGCACATCAAGAACGCCGCGGCGAAGACGGCGCGAGCGCTGAAATCCCTGCCCATCGAGCGCAGGCTCTGCCTGACCGGCACGCCGCTTGAGAATCATCTCGGCGAGCTGTGGTCGCAGTTCGACTTCCTGATGCCCGGGCTGCTGGGCGACGCGACCCGCTTTGCGCGCCACTACCGCACGCCGATCGAGAAGCATGGCAACGTCGAGCGCCAGCGCCGGCTCGCCGATGCCATCCGCCCGTTCGTGCTGCGCCGCAGGAAGGAGGCGGTCGCGACCGAGCTGCCCGCGCGCACCGACATCCTGCGCGAAGTACGCCTCGGCCCTGCGCAGGCGAAGCTCTACGAGAGCATTCGCGTTGCGATGCAGGAGCGCGTGCGGGCCGCGCTCGAGGCGAAGGGCGTGGAGCAGAGCCGCATCACGGTGCTCGATTCCCTGCTCAAGCTGCGGCAACTGTGCTGCCACCCGCGACTCGTGCGATTGCCCAGCGCCCGCAAGCTCGCCGAATCGGCCAAGACGGATGTCGCGCTCGACATGATCGAGGAGCTCGTCGGCGAAGGGCGGCGCATCCTGCTGTTCTCCTCGTTCACCTCCCTGCTCACGCTGCTGGAGTCCGAGCTGCGCGCGCGGGGCGTGGAGTGGGTGAAGCTGACGGGACAGACCAGAAAGCGCGACGAGGCCATCGACGCCTTCCAGCGCGGCGACGTGCCGCTGTTCCTGATCAGCCTGAAGGCCGGGGGCACGGGGCTGAACCTGACGGCCGCGGACACCGTCATCCACTACGACCCGTGGTGGAACCCGGCGGCCGAGGAGCAGGCGGCGGCGCGCGCGCACCGCATCGGCCAGGACAAGCCGGTGTTCGTCTACCGGCTCGTCGCGACCGACACCGTCGAGGAGCGCATCGTGGCCATGCAGGCGCGCAAGCGACGGCTCGCGGACGCGACGCTCGAGCGTGGCGACGCGGGTCCGCTGACGAGCATGTCGGCCGAGGAGACGCTCGCGCTGTTCGACTGAACGGACGACCCCGCGCGCGCTCGCGCACGAACGTGCTGGCGGAGGAAAGTTGCACCTGACGAGGCGTTCCGTGCAAAATTCGCCGTGCCGCCGTGGCACGACCCCGGCAACCGAGGAGCAAAGATGACCGTACCCGCCCGCCCTGTTCCCGATGTCGTGGCGCGTCGCGCGCTCGTCGATGCCGAGGGCTACGAGCGCATGTACCGTCAGTCCGTGGAGGATCCGGACGCGTTCTGGGGGGAGCACGGCAAGCGGCTCGACTGGATCACGCCCTACAAGACGGTCAAGAACACGACCTACGCGTACCCCGATGTCAGCATCAGGTGGTTCGAGGACGGCACGCTCAACGTCTCGGCCAACTGCATCGATCGTCATCTCGACAAGCGCGCCGATCAGGTGGCCATCATCTGGGAGGGCGACGACCCCGAGACCGACCGCAAGATCACCTACCGCGAGCTGCACGAGGAAGTCTGCAGGCTCGCCAACGTCTACAAGTCGCTCGGCGTGGGCAAGGGCGATCGCGTCGTGCTGTACATGCCGATGATCCCCGAGGCCGCGTTCGCCATGCTGGCCTCGGCCCGCATCGGCGCCATCCACTCCATCGTGTTCGGCGGCTTCAGCCCGGACGCGCTCGGCGATCGCGTCAACGGCAGCGCGGCGAAGCTCGTCGTCACGGCCGACGAGGGCTATCGCGGCGGCCGCACCGTGCCGTTGAAGGCGAACGCCGACAAGGCGCTCGGCAAGGTGAACCACGACGTGCAGATGCTGGTCGTCCGACGCACGGGCGGCGATGTCGCCATGCGCGACGGCAAGGACCATTGGTACGACGAGCACGTGCCGAAGGCCTCCGCCGAGTGCGAGCCGGAGCCCATGAACGCGGAGGATCCGCTGTTCATCCTGTACACCTCGGGCTCCACCGGCATGCCCAAGGGCGTGGTGCACACGACGGGCGGCTATCTCGTCTACGCCTCGATGACGCACGAGTACGTGTTCGACTACCACGACGGCGATGTGTACTGGTGCACCGCCGACGTCGGCTGGGTCACGGGCCACAGCTACATCGTCTACGGCCCGCTCGCCAACGGCGCGACCACGCTCATGTTCGAAGGCGTGCCCACCTACCCCTCGCCCGCGCGCTTCTGGCAGGTGTGCGAGAAGCACTCGGTCAACATCTTCTACACCGCGCCCACCGCCATCCGTGCGCTCATGGGCGCCGGCGAAGCCAACGTCGAGGGCTCTGACCTGTCGGCGCTGAAGGTGCTCGGCTCGGTCGGCGAGCCCATCAACCCCGAGGCCTGGAACTGGTACGACCGCGTGGTCGGCAAGGGCAAGGTGCCGATCGTGGACACCTGGTGGCAGACCGAGACCGGCGGCATCCTGATCACGCCGCTGCCGGGCGCCATTCCGACGAAGCCCGGCTCGGCGACGAAGCCCTTCTTCGGGGTGCAGCCGGCGGTGCTCGACACAGAGGGCAACGAAATCACCACGACCGAGGCCGAAGGGGTGCTGGTGATCAAGGACAGCTGGCCCGGACAGATGCGCACCGTCTACCAGGACCACGAGCGCTTCGTGTCCACCTACTTCGAGACCTTCAAGGGCTACTACTTCACCGGTGACGGCTGCCGGCGCGACGCGGACGGCTACTGGTGGATCACCGGCCGGGTGGACGACGTCATCAACGTGTCCGGACACCGCATGGGCACCGCCGAGGTGGAGTCCGCGCTCGTGGCGCACGACAAGGTGTCCGAGGCCGCCGTCGTCGGCTACCCGCACGACATCAAGGGCCAGGGCATCTATGCCTACGTCACGCTGATGGAAGGCCTGGAGCCGTCCGAGGAGCTCAGGAAGGAGCTCGCGACCTGGGTGCGCAAGGAGATCGGCCCCATCGCCACGCCCGACAAGATCCAGTTCGCCACCGGCATGCCCAAGACGCGCTCCGGCAAGATCATGCGGCGCATCCTCAGGAAGATCGCCGAGAACGACTTCGGCTCGCTCGGCGACACCTCCACGCTCGCCGATCCCGGCGTCGTCGAGGACCTGATCGCCAATCGCGAAAATGGGCGCGAGAACCGCGGCTGAGGCCGCGCACGCCTCGCCTGCGCCACAGGCCACTGCCCGTTCCTCCCCTCCCCCCTCCGCTCGCCGTCCGGCGAGCCTCAACCTGCACCTGCAATGTCCATGAATGACAACACCGCCTACTGGGCGGCCAACAAGCGCCTCATGGCCGGCTGCCTGATCGTCTGGGCGCTCGTCTCCTTCGGCTTCGGCATCCTGCTGCGCCCGCTGCTCTCGAGCATCTCGGTGGGGGGTACCGACCTCGGCTTCTGGTTCGCCCAGCAGGGCTCGATCCTGACCTTCATCGTGCTGATCTTCTTCTACGCGTTCCGCATGAACGCGCTGGACAAGAAGTTCGGCGTAGAGGAGTGAGCGGACGATGAGCCAATACGCACTCAACCTGATCTTCGTCGGCGCGAGCTTCGCGCTGTACATCGGCATCGCGATCGCGACGCGGGCCAAGTCCACGAGCGAGTTCTACGCCGCCAACCAGGGCGTCAACCCCGTCGTCAACGGCATGGCCACGGCGGCCGACTGGATGTCGGCGGCCTCGTTCATCTCGATGGCGGGCCTGATCGCGTTCGTCGGCTACGACAACTCCAGCTACCTGATGGGCTGGACGGGCGGCTACGTGCTGATGGCGTTGCTGCTCGCGCCCTACCTGCGGAAATTCGGCAAGTTCACGGTGCCGGAGTTCATCGGCGATCGCTTCTACTCCACGACCGCGCGGCTCGTCGGCGTGGCCTGCCTGATCATCGTGTCGGTCACCTACGTCATCGGTCAGATGACGGGCGTGGGCGTGGCGTTCTCGCGCTTTCTCGAGGTATCGAACACCACGGGGCTCCTGATCGGCGCGGCCATCGTGTTCTTCTACGCGGTGCTCGGCGGCATGAAGGGCGTCACCTACACCCAGGTGGCGCAGTACGTCGTGCTGATCTGCGCCTACACGGTGCCGGCGGTGTTCATCTCCCTGCAGCTCACCGGCGTCGCGCTGCCGCCGCTCGGGCTGTTCTCGGACGTGGGCGGCTCCGGCGTGCCGCTGCTGACGAAGCTCGATCAGGTCGTCACGGATCTCGGCTTCAACGCCTACACCGAGCACCACACGAACACGCTGAACCTCGTGCTGTTCACGCTCTCGCTGATGATCGGCACCGCTGGGCTGCCCCACGTCATCATCCGCTTCTTCACCGTGCCCAAGGTCGCCGACGCGCGCTTCTCGGCCGGCTGGGCGCTCGTGTTCATCGCGCTGCTGTACCTGACCGCGCCCGCGGTCGGTGCCATGGCACGGTTGAACCTCATGGAGACGGTCTACCCGGAGGGCGCGACCGGCGCATCGCTGGAGTACGAGCAACGCCCGCAGTGGATGAAGAACTGGGAGGTCACGGGCCTGCTCGCCTTCGAGGACAAGAACGGCGACGGTCGCATCCAGTTCTACGACGACACGAACGAGGCGTTCGCGCAGTCCGCGACGGCGGCCGGCTGGCAGGGCTCGGAGCTGACCGTCAACAACGACATCCTCGTGCTGGCCAACCCCGAGATCGCGCAGCTGCCCGGTTGGGTCATCGCGCTGATCGCCGCGGGCGGCCTGGCAGCGGCCCTGTCGACGGCGGCGGGACTGCTGCTCGCGATCTCCGGAGCCGTCAGCCACGACCTGATCAAGGGGGCGATCAACCCGAAGATCTCCGAACGCGGGGAGCTGCTCGCCGCCCGGATCGCCATGGCGGCCGCGATCGCCCTCGCGACCTGGCTCGGGCTCAACCCGCCCGGGTTCGCCGCGCAGACCGTGGCGCTCGCGTTCGGTCTCGCCGCGGCCTCGATCTTCCCGGCGCTGATGATGGGCATCTTCTCGAAGCGGGTGAACAACTACGGCGCCGTGTGCGGGATGTTGACCGGACTGATCTTCACGGTCGTGTACA
The DNA here is from genome assembly GCA_963833195.1 of uncultured Gammaproteobacteria bacterium. Lineage (GTDB taxonomy): Bacteria > Pseudomonadota > Gammaproteobacteria > Granulosicoccales > Granulosicoccaceae > Granulosicoccus. Next base: position 1,643,857 of record CAWHXF010000027.1, read on the forward strand.
TCTTCGTCTACAAGGGCTGGTTCTTCATCCCCGGCACCAACCAGCTCGAGGACGTGGCGGCGAACTGGGTGTTCGGCATCTCGCCGGTGTCGATCGGCGCGATCGGGGCGCTGTTCAACTTCATCGTCGCGTTCGCGGTGTCGAAGGTGACGGCGGAGCCCCCGCAGCGCATCCAGGAGCTCGTCGAGAGCATCCGCATCCCGCGCGGCGCGGGGACGGCATCGGCGCACTGAGGGGGACCGCCTCCCGGGTGACGGCACCGGCCGTCGCCCGGAGGATCGTGCGGGGGACCGTCCCGCGGATCATCCGGGGGACCGCCCGGTGATCGTCAGGCTGGTCGCGGCGACGGTGGTCGCCGCGGCCGCGGTCCTCACCGTGTGGGCCGTCTACCGCACGCTCGGCCGGCCGATGCCGCGCGCGGCCTGGCCGATCCTCATCGCCGCGAGCCTGATCGGCTACGGCGTCTACGACGAGTACAGCTGGCGCTCGCGCACCCTCGCCGCGCTGCCGGACTCGATCGCCGTGCTCGGCGCGGGCACCAGCACGAGCCCGCTGTCGCCGTGGAGCTACCTCCTGCCGCGCACCGACCGGCTCTCGCTCGTCGATACCGATGCGGTGCGCACCCACCCGGCTCGGCCCGAGCTCAGGCTCGTGGAGTTCGTGCTGCTCGAGCGCATGCAGCCGACGCGCACGGTGCGCGAGGTCGTGGACTGCGCGGAAGGACGCACCGCGGTGATCGGCACGGACACGGTCTTCGACGAGGACGGCGCACCGACCAACGCCGAGTGGTATCCGCTCGAGCCGGACGATCCGCGGCTGACGGAGCTCTGCAACGAGGCCTAGTGGTCTGTCTCGACGATAGTGTGGGGCTCAGAGCCTTCGTGCGCCTTCCCGGCAAGGCGCATCGACGAAGGCGCACCGGGGTGCGACGAGGAGGTGCAACGCAGTCCGGGGAGGCGCACGAAGGCTCCCTCCGGGCGAGCCTGAGAGCCGCGGCGGACCGCGTTGGGCCCGCTCGGAGTAGACCCGCTACGCCTTCGCGAACCCGCCTTGCCGCCACGGCTCTCAGGCTCGCTGAGCCCCACACTATCGTCGAGACAGACCACTAGCCGATCCGCACCCGCTCCATCACGTCGTGCAGGCGCGGCGGCGTGCCGCCGCGTTCGGCCAGCTGGGCGGCCAGCAGCTCCGCGGTCGCCACCGCATCGGTGAGCGCGTCGTGGGCACGATAGCGGGGCAACCCGTGGCGCTCGCGCAGCGCACCGAGGCGTAGCGCGCCGGGCGGAGCCTGGGCACCCGCGCGCGCCAGACGTCTGCGCTCCAGCGCCAGCGTGTCGATGACGGGCACGACCAAGGGTCCGCCGAAGGCCGTGCGGCAGGCGATGTCGAGAAACCGCGTCTCGAGCCACGCGAAGTGGGCGAGCAGGACGCGACCCGTCAGCGCCGCGAGCGTGGGGACGAGCGCCTCCGCGAGCGTCGCGCCGCTGCGCGCGCGGTCGTCGGTGATGCCGTGGACCGCCACCGCGGCCTCGGGGATCGGGGCGTTCGTGCGCACCGCGAGATGACCGGCACCGGCGAGCCGGATCCGGCCCCCGTCCAGCGGCACGTACCCGATCGACAGGATGCGGTCGCGCCCGGGCACGAGCCCCGTCGTCTCGAGATCCAGCGCGAGCATCGGCACGTCCTCGAGCACCGTGTCGGGACTCGGGAAGGGGGCACGGTAGTAGTCGCGCAAGGGCCCCTCGGGCACGCGACGCGCCCAGCGTTGCCGCTGGCGCTCGAGCGATATCAGCGCACGCGCGGCGCGCGATGCCGCCAGGCGGTCGAGCGCGTTCACCGGATGTTCACTCCGATGGCAGCGCGTCCAGCGCGGCGCGCAGCGCGTGGAAGACATCGATCAGGTGACGACGCTCGACGGTGTCGAGCGCGGCGATGGGCACGGCGAAGGCGGCGGGGCCGTCCGAGCCGTCCCGCGCGCACGAGGCGTGACGCGCTCGCCCCTCGCACCTGACCTGCAGCGCCGCGGCGCACGCGACGGCCTCGGCAAGCCGGGCGGCGATGTCCGTTCCGAGCCCGCCGTCGCCCGACGCCGCCTCCAGCCGCGCGACGGTGTCGAGCGGATCCTCGGGCAGCGCCAGTGCCGCGAGTCGCGCGACGTCGGCGGCCGGTTCGAGCACCGCGTCGACGAGATCGATCGACGTCGCCCCGTCGAGCGCGCCGCCGAACGCTTCGTCGCGGAAGAAGCCGACGGGCGGCATGCGTCGCCGCGCGCGCTCCGCGAGCGCCGCGCGCGCGAGCGCGGAACCCGCGAGCGAGCCCCGCAGGGAGTCGCGCGATGCCGTGGCCAGCACGATCGTCGCGGCGTCGCCGGCGACGGGCCGCAGGTCCAGGACGTCGCACCACGCCGACACGGTCGATCCGTCGTGGCCCTGCGGGCTTCGGGCGTCGCCAGCCGCCGCCGTCAACGCGTCCAGGTCGGCGACGCTCCACACCCCGCGCGCCGGCCAGCCCGCCGCGGGTGACCCGATGCCCGGCATCTCGATGTCGCACGCTTCGGACGCACCGGGCGCGCGCGTGCCGTCCGCCAGGGCGCGCACGTCGCGAACGACGTGCTCCAAGGCGTCCCCTGCCGCCTCGCGCCCGGCCCGCGACGCCTCGGGCGGCAGCAGCACGACGTCCCGGCGGCCGTCCGCGCGCACCGCGTCCTGCCGCCCGGCCGCGCCGCACGCCAGCCACGCCATCGAGGGCTCCGACTCGTCGGCCTCGGTACGGACAAGCTCCAGCGTGCGCAGCACCACGGCATCGCCCATCGCGCCGATCACCCGCGCCCGGCGGCTCGCGCTCACGCCGGCCGCATCGAGCCGGGCGAGCAGCTCGGGCAGCCGCCTGGCGGTCCGGCGCAGCGCCTCGTGGTCGGCGGCGGCGCGGATGTCCGTCGCGAGTCGCAAGGCCGACCCCGAGCGGCCCTCGACGAGGCTCGACGTCGTGACGACCCCGATCGCCCGCCCGGCCGCCGTCGCATCCACGACGGGCAGGTGGTGTACCCCCAGCCGCGCCATCGTCAGCAGGGCGTCCCAGGCCGGCGCGCGCGCATCGATCGTCGACGGCGCACGCGTCATGATGCTCGCGACAGGCTCCGCCGCGTCACGACCCGCCACGATCACGCGCCGGCGCAGGTCGCGGTCCGTGACGATGCCCGCGAGCTCCGGTCCGTCGAGCACGAGCACCGACGACGTGCCGGCCGACGTCATGAGGCGCGCGGCGTCGCGGATCGACGCCTCCGGAGCGACGCTCACGGGCGAGCGCCGCAGCAATTGCGACACGGGGATCGCCGTCAGGTCGAACGCGTCGGCATCGGCGGCGCGGCGGCGCGGCACCGTCTCGCGCGCGGCCGCGCCGAGCGGGCCCGCTCCGGGCGGGCCGAGGAAGCGCGCGAGCCGCTCGTCGCTCTCGGCCAGCGCGGCGATGCGCTCGACGGGCACGCGGTACAGCAGGGCGTCCTCGATCGCGACGGCAGCGCTCCCGAGCGCCGCATCCGCAGGCGCCTCCCGCGCCTCGCCATCGGGGCGGTCGGCCAGCCACCCCACCGGGTCCCCTTCGGCGCGACGCGCGATCGCCCGCCCCTCGTCGTCGCGCAGCTCGACCGCCCCGCTGCGCACCAGCGAGAACGCGCGCGCGGTACCGTCGCGCTCGGGCACCTCGCGACCGCGCGGCACGTAGCGGATCGACACGTCGCGCGCCAGCGCCGACAATGCTTCGGAGGCAAGGCCGTCGAACGGGACGGTGGCGGCGAGCCAGTCGCGCACCTCCAGCACCTCGACATCCATCCCCGCCCCGCCGATTCGATCCCGAGGAGCAATATAACCGTGCCACCCTCGCAATCTCCAGACGACGTCGCCGTGGCGATCGACCCGATCGTCGGCTTTCTCGCCGAGCACCTGCTGCAGGGCGAGATCGACGGCGTCGATCTGGAGCGGCTGCGCGGCATCGTGCGGGCGGGACCGCTCGCGCCGGGGGAGACGCTCGTGATCCCGTCGGGCGCGGAAGCCTCGCTGGTGCTACTGCTCGACGGCCTGGCCGTCGTGGAGGCGGGCGATGCCGACGCGCCGGAGCGGTCGCTCGCGCCACCGCTCGCGCTGGCCGCGGGCAGCGGCGTGGCGGTGCCCGCGCGGCGTCCCGCAGGGGCCGTGGCGACGCTGCGCGCGGTACGCGACTGTCGCACGCTGCAGCTCGCGGAGCGCGACTACGCGTCGCTGGCCGATCCGTCGTTGCCGGAGTTCGATCTGCTGTTGCGCTCGCTGCCGGTCGCGCCGGGCCTGCTCTCGGACGAGGATCTCGGGCGCGGCGCCTCGCCCGCGCGCGACGCCGCCGCAGGTCTCGATCGGCGCCTCGGATCCGACATCGGCGGATGCACGCACGCCGGACGAGGCTGCCACTCGAGGCGGGCTTCCTGCGCGTCCGGGTCAGCGAAATCATGAGCACCGCGCTCGTGACGGTGGAGCCCGCCACGCCCATCGCCGACGCCGCCGCCACGATGCGCGACCGGCGCATCTCCTGCCTGCCGGTCACCGACGGCTCGCGGCTCGTGGGACTGGTCACCGAGGCGGACATGACCTCGCGCGTGGCCGCGACGGGCCGAGCGGTCGCCGACCCCGTGGGCGCGATCATGACCGAGGCACCGCTGACGCTCGCGCCCGGGGCGACGCTCGGCGAGGCCATAGCGGTGCTGCTGGATCGGCGCATCGCCCATCTGCCGGTGCTGGACGGCGGGCGGCTGGTCGGCCTGCTGACGCAGAGCGATCTGGTGCGGCGCCAGAGCGTCTCGCCGCTGTACCTGGTGGCGGACATCGAGGGCGCCGACTCCGCCGAGGACATCGCGCTCGTGACCGCGCAGATCCCCACGCTCGTGCGCTCCCTGGTCGATGTCGGCGGACGCGCGGCCGATACCTGCCGGCTGGTGACCTCGATCGCGGACGCCGCGACCCGTCGCCTCATCGCCCTGGCCGAGGCGCGACTCGACCCCGCCCCCGTCGCCTGGTGCTGGGCCGCCTGCGGCTCGCAGGGGCGTCAGGAGCAGAGCGGCGTGAGCGACCAGGACAACGCGCTGATACTCGGCGACGACTACGACGAGGCGGCGCACGGCGCCTGGTTCGAGGCCTTCGCGCGCGAGGTGTGCGACGGGCTCGCGACGGCGGGCTACGAGCTGTGCCCCGGCGACATGATGGCGACCAACCCGCGCTGGCGACGCCCGGCGTCAGTGTGGCGCGCGACCTTCCTGGACTGGATCGCCCGACCGGTGCCCGAGGCGCAGCTGCTCGCCTCGGTGATGTTCGACCTGCGGCCCATCGCCGGCGACGCATCGCTGTTCGCCCCGCTGCAGGACGCCGCGCTGGACGCGGCGAGCCGGAACACCCTGTTCGTCGCGCACATGGTGGGGCACTCGCTCGGACTGCGCCCGCCACTCGGGCTGTTCGGCCGCCTCGCGACCGAACGTCGCGGCGAGCACCGCCACCGCATCGACATGAAGCTGCGCGGCACCGCCCCGATCGTGGACATGGCGAGGCTGTACGCGCTGTCCGCGCGAGTCCGTCCGCAGAACACGACAGAACGTCTGGCGAGCGACGCCCCGGCCGGCAGCGATCCGGTGCTCGGCGAGGAGGCGAGGCGTTCGCTGCTGACCGCGTGGGAGAGCGTCTCGCTCGCGCGGCTGACCCTGCAGGCGGAGCTCGTGCGAGTGGGACACGCGCCCCACAACCACCTGGACCCCGCGAGCCTGTCCGCGCTCGCGCAGGAGCAGTTGCGCGATGCGTTCGTCGCCGTGCGCGACGTGCAGGCGCGGTTGCGCACGCGCGCCGCGCCGGGCTGAGCCGTCTCGCGAATGCATGCGCTCGCGGCCGATCGGGAGCAAGTGAATCGGCCACTCATCGGCCGACCGCGCGTGGGTCGGCGCGCGCGGGCCGGCCGCGCGACGGCCGATCAGACGTCGGCGTCGGCTCCTTCGTCGTCGGCTTCGGCGGCCGCGCCGCGCGTCCACTTCAACTGGAACTCGATCTCTTCCTCGCCCTCCTCGCGCTCGTGCTCGACGTTGAAGATCGCGTCGCGCGGCACGCGGATGCGCTCGCCGGCGACCTGGATGGTGAACGGCTCGCCGCGCTCCACGCAGTCGGCGAGTCGCCTGAGCTTGGCCGCGAACTGCGCGGCGGGGTACGCCTTCTCGATGTCGCGGTCGGGCTTGACGGTGCTCATGGGCGGGTGCTGCTGAATGTCGTGATGGAGCGCCGATGCTCGCGCGCGCGCCCGCCGGGCGCGACGTCTCGGCAAAGGCTGCACGGGCGCGGGACCCTCAACCCCGCTCGTTCTTGGGCGAGCCCATGACCACGTACGTCGTGATGGCGTTGACCTGTGGCAGCGTCCCGAGCACGTCGGTGTGGAAGACCTTGTAGGCCGCGATGTCGGCCACCTCGATGCGCAGCAGGTATTCGACGGTGCCGGTGATGTTGTGCACCTCCCGCACTTCCGGCGCGCCCGCGACGCCGGCCTCGAACGCCTCCTGCGCGGCCTTGGTGTGATCGTTCAGCCCCACCGCGATGTAGGCGACGAGCCCGATGCCATTCGCGGCCGGGTCCAGCACGGCGCGGTAGCCCGCGATGACGCCGGAGCGTTCCAGCTCCTGCACGCGACGCAGGCAAGCCGAGGGGGACAGACCGATGCGCTTGGCGAGATCGACGTTGCTAAGTCGGCCGTCGGCCGTGAGCTCGCGCAATATTGCGTCGTCGTATCGGTCCTTCGCCATCGTTCGTTGCTCTTCAGGCCGCTTCGGCAGCATAGTCCCGAAGCACCTGTCGCGGCACGGGCGGCAGACTCACCGACATGGACACCACCCTGCTCGCCGGCCTCGCGGCCTTCGCGTTCGTCAGCTCCATCACGCCGGGGCCGAACAACCTGATGCTGCTGGCTTCCGGCGCGAACTACGGCTTTCGTCGCACGCTGCCGCACATGCTGGGCGTGGCGCTCGGGTTCGTGTTCATGGTGGTCGTCGTGGGCCTCGGGCTCGCGAGCGTGTTCGACCGCTACCCGGCCGCGCACACCGTGCTGGAGGCGGCGAGCGTCGCCTATCTGCTGTATCTGGCCTGGCGCATCGCGAACGCCGCGCCGCCAGGCGAAGCCGATCCGACGGGGCGGCCGTTCAGCTTCCTGCAGGCGGCAGCCTTCCAATGGGTGAACCCGAAGGCGTGGGCCATGGCGCTCACCGCCGTCACCGTCTACACCGCGTCGCGCGACTTCGCGAGCGTCCTCGTTGTCGGCGCGGTATTCGGCGCGATCAACCTGCCCTCGGTGGGTAGTTGGGCGCTGCTCGGTCAGGGCATGCGGCGCGTGCTGACGAACCCCGGGCGGCTGCGCGCGTTCAACGTGACGATGGCGCTCCTGTTGGTGGCGTCGTTGTATCCGGTGGTGTTCGGCTGAGAGCGAAACTGGTAGAAGCCAAAATTTCGCCCGAGGAGCTGCAACGCGTACGCCTGCGCGTTCGTGTGCTCCATGCGCGTGTGGCAGGCGGGGCAATCCACGACGACGTGCTCGTCCCGCACGGCGGGCAGGTTCGCCGCGGCGCTCACCTCGGCGTAGCTTTCGTGGGCGAGCACCCCGAGCAGCGCGCCGAGGGCCGCGCGGTCCAGCAGCGTCCCCGCGCAGCCGCGGCAGAGCGCGGCCTCGACGTGACCACCAGCAACGCCCGATTCGAGCGAGGTGGCGCAGCGCGGGCATTGCCTGGCATCGGCTTCGATCACTTTCATGGGGATAGCGTGCCACGGGGCGAGCCCGCCGCACGCGGTGCCCGTCGCGACTCCGCGCGCTCGATCAGCGACGCGATTCGAAGAACCGAGCGAGCAGCGCCGCCGAATCCTGCGCGCACGGACCTTCAGTGATCGCGACGCGATGCCCCGACCGCCCTGCCGGCATCAGCGTCTCGAACGCGCTGAGCACCGCACCGGTGCGCGGCTCGCGCGCCCCGAACACGAGCCGCTGCACGCGCGCCTCGAGCAGCGCACCGCAGCACATCAGGCAGGGCTCGAGCGTGACGTAGAGCGTGGCGCCGTCGAGCCGTGCCGAGCCGACCGCTCGGGCGGCCTCGCGCAGCGCGATCACTTCGGCGTGACCCGTCGGATCCCGATCGGTGCGCGTGCGGTTGTACCCACGTCCGAGGATCTTTCCGTCGAGTGTCACGACCGCACCGACCGGCACCTCGTCCGCGGCCAGCGCCTCACACGCGAGCCCGAGCGCCTCGCGCATCCACGCATCGTCGGCGCTCGCGATCACGCGTCCGCACCCTTCAGGCTTCGTCGTCGCTTCCGCAGGAAATCGCCCCACTCGTCGCTCAGGGCCTCGAGGACCAGCGCGCGCTCGATGGTCGCGAGCCGAACGCCCCGATCGAGCGACGTATCGAAAGCGGCGCGATACAGCGCGGCCACATCGTCGTCCGCACCCGGGCCGGGTTCTCTCGAAAGCGCCGTGCCGGCCACGAGCGATCCCTGCTGCAGCACGCGCAGGTACACGCCCGGCCGTGCGCGATCGATGAAACGCCGCGGTGCGTCGTCGCGTCCGCACGCCATACCGAGCTTGAAGCACGGGACCCGCGGCTGCGTGATCTCGAAGAGCACGTTGCCGGCACGCAGCCGATCCCCGACCGCGAGCACGGTCTCGTCGAGGCCTTCGACGGTCAGGTTCTCGCCGAAGAAGCCGGGAGCGAGATCGTCGCGGCCCAGCTCCGCGCGCCAGTGCGCGTACTCGTCTGCCGAGAACGCGTACACCGCCTTGTGCTCACCGCCGTGATTCTTGCGGTCGGCCTGGTCGTCACCGGCCAGGTTGATGCGACCGACCGCGACGGGCCCGTCGACGGGGCACTTGAAGAAGCCGGTGCGGATGCGGCGGCCGGCGTGCGTTGTCCGAACCACTGCAGACACGTTGATGCCCTGGATCTTCACGACATGGCAGTGCCCGAACGAACGGCGCGGACCGCGCGATGCAATGACGCAGCCGTACAAGAAAACGAAGGCGCGTCGAGCAAAGGCTCGAAGTCCTCTATGGTCCGAGACAGACGGTGGTAGGAAGCTCGCCAATCGAACTTCTGGAGTTTCCGTCCCTTGAGCCCCGAGGCCGTACGCAAGCTGTCGCGCAGCTTGTCCTCAGGTTTCGGCTCTGACTCCAACGTAGCTGCCGATGGAAGATCCAGAGGCATGGAGCCTCGTGGACGACCAGCAGCACTACGCAACGCGAGTTCATCGAACAGGAACCAAGCTTCAGACATCAACACTGGAACCACGGGCACGCAGAGCCGATGCGCTCCCGAAGCGTCGAGGATCTCCTGCTCTCGACGAGCTACGAGGTCCTTGGCATCAGCGTCCCGATGCACCAGTAGTATGTCGGGCTCGTCAACAGCGAACGAGCGTTCGATGCGCTCATCGAGCGAACGAGGGGGTCTTGGCAGGTGCCCGAAATCCGCCTTCGAGACGACGTACCCATCAATTGCAGGATCACGATCGAGCAGCCACTCTAGAGGAGCTAGTAGGACGGCGTCGGAACCGCCTTCAGCGAGGAGTGACAGTCGAAGCATCGTCGTTCCCGAACCCGAACGACAGATGTCGGCGCACAAGCTCCCGCACAGTCTCCTCGCGGGGTTCGGGCTCGCTTTCGATCTCGGCGGCGTACTCGAGGTAGCGCCGCACCTCGAACACCGACTTCGTCGGACGGTCGGCCGCGGCTCGGGCTCGCCATGTGTCGCGCAGGCCGACAAAACGGGTCGCGGAAATCCGTGCGCGTCCGTCCGGCTCACGCACGGAGACAGTTTCCGCGAAAACCACACTGTCGGCCGGGACGCTTTCTACGACGCCAGGTGAATGCGTAATGATTATGACCTGCCTCAAAGGGTTGTCCTGATCGACTGGTAGATCCACATCCAGCGCAATGTCCTCTAGTAAAGCAAGCATTGCCTTGATACGGCTGGGATGAATACCATTCTCCGGTTCCTCCAGACAGATCACATCCGGCATGGCCGTGTGTTCGATAATCGCCAACGCCAAAAACCGCAACGTGCCGTCCGAAAGCGCCCGGGCAGGATGGAACGCACCGTCAGCGCCACAAACTTCGATCGTGAGCAGCTCGCGCTTGTCGTCCTTGTCCACCCGCACTTCGCGTACATCACTTACCAATGTTCCCAGCCGGTTTCCGAACTGGACGTACAGGTCGGATTCCGCGCCCTCTTCGCGCGCCCGTTCTGCACGCGCCAAGGCATACATTGCCGCTGGCAGATGAGAACCGTCGCTGCCGATCGTCTGGGCCTCTGCTCGCTCCAGAGCAACGAATCGATCCGGACGTCGCATCGAACTGGGTTCGAGCTGAAGCAACTTCCAGGACCGAAGTTCGCGCCGAGCCAACAGTACCGTCGGACTCTCGTTGGCGCTCGCACTGGACAGAACCGTTCGAGGCAGTCGATCGGCGAGGAACCGATTCGCCTTGCCCCGACTGCCTCCGTCCTGATGAAGCAGGATCTGCGTGCCCTCTGCCTGCTCCTCCGTTGAAATGAAAGCCGTACCGTTCTTGTTGCGGACTATCGAGTCACGCCAAGCCTTACGCTTTGGTGCAAACGGAAGGTGTAGATGCGCTTCACCTTTCGATATAGGCACAAGCGACTCGTGTAGGAGGCGAATACGCGATACGCCTGTGTCTGCGGATTTCTGAAGCCCTAGATCAAGCCGGTAGCGCAAAAAGGTGGAACGCGCCACCGCGATTTGACCGAGGTGATCCTCGCCTTCGCCGGACACGATGATCTCCGCTTCGAAGGAGATCCGGTCCACGGTGTGCTTGCCATGCGTAAAGAACAGCGCACGAACGTCCGCACCATCATCGGCTGTTCCACGGACCGAAGCAGCCGCATCGAGAAACGGCTCGTCTGCCAGACGCCCTAGGAATTCGATGGCGTCGAACAAGTTGGACTTGCCGATCCCGTTCGAACCGGCCACGCAGGTGAACGGCCCGAACGAAAGATCGACGTCGTAAAGATTCTTGAATCCTCGAACCTGAAGGCGTGTGAGCAAGAACAAAACCTCTGCTTATAGCGCACCACCGCGATCCTTCATGGTCGTGCGCCAGGGGAACGCTATCCTGTAACCGCCTCGCCTTCCGCCACCGCCTTCATGCTGAGCCGAATGCGCCCCTGCTTGTCCACCTCCAGCACCTTGACCTTGACCATCTGGCCCTCGGACAGCTCGTCGGCGACGTTCTGCACGCGCTGCTCGGAGATCTGGCTGATGTGCACGAGGCCGTCCTTGCCGGGCAGGATGTTCACGAACGCGCCGAAGTCCATGAGCTTCTGCACGCGCCCCTCGTAGATCGTGCCGACCTCGATGTCGGCGGTGATCAGCTCGATGCGGCGCTTGGCCTCTTCCCCGGCGAGCTTGTCGGCCGAGGCGATCTTGATCAGGCCGTCGTCGCCGATGTCGATGGTTGCGCCCGTCTCCTCGGTGAGCGCGCGGATGACCGCCCCGCCCTTGCCGATGACCGAGGCGATCTTCTCGGGGTTGATGCGGATCGTGATGAAGCGCGGTGCGTGCTCGGAGAGATCGTCGCGCGGCGCGTTCAGCGCCTTGTTCATCTCGCCGAGGATGTGGAGACGGCCGGCCTTCGCCTGCTCGAGCGCGGTCGACATGATCTCGCGCGTGATGCCGTCGACCTTGATGTCCATCTGCAGCGCCGTGACGCCGTCCTCGGTGCCCGCGACCTTGAAGTCCATGTCGCCGAGGTGGTCCTCGTCGCCGAGTATGTCGGTCAGGACCGCGTAGCCGTCGTCCTCCTTGATGAGGCCCATGGCCACGCCCGCGACGGGCGCGAGGATGGGCACGCCGGCGTCCATCAATGCAAGGCTGGTACCGCACACCGACGCCATGGAGCTGGAACCGTTGGACTCGGTGATCTCGGACACCACGCGGATGGTGTACGGGAAGTCCTCGTCGGACGGCATGACGGCCTGCACGCCGCGTTTCGCGAGCTTGCCGTGGCCGATCTCGCGGCGCTTGGGCGAGCCCATGAAACCGGTCTCGCCGACCGAGTACGGGGGGAAGTTGTAGTGGAGCATGAAGCGCTCCTTGTACTCGCCCGCCAGCGCGTCGATGATCTGCGCGTCGCGCGTGGTGCCGAGCGTGGCCGCCACGATGGCTTGAGTCTCGCCGCGCGTGAAGACCGCCGAGCCGTGCACGCGCGGCAGGATGCCGGTCTGCACGCTGATGGGGCGCACCGTGTCGGTGGCACGGCCGTCGATGCGAGGTTCGCCTGCGATGATGCGGCGGCGCACGATGGACTTCTCGAGGGCGCCGGCCGCGGACTTCACGTCCGCCTTGGACGGGCCGTCCTCGGACGCGAGCTCCTCGACGGCGCGCGCCTTGGCCTTCGCGGCCGCGTCCTGGCGCTGCATCTTGTCGGGGATCTGGTAGGCGGTCGTGAGCTCGTCGCGGATGGCGGCGTCGACGCGCTCGGCCAGCGCGGGGTCGGCCTCCTTCGGCTGCCAGTCCCAGGCCGGGGTACCCACTTCGGCGGCCAGCTCGCGGATGGCGGCGATGGCGACCTGCATCTGCTCGTGCCCGAACATGACGGCGCCGAGCATGACCTCCTCGGAGAGCCGGTCCGCCTCGGACTCGACCATCAGCACCGCGTTGTCGGTACCGGCGACGACGAGATCGAGCTTGCTGTCGGCGAGCTGCGTGCGCGTGGGGTTCAGCACGTAGGCATCGTCGATCCAGGCGACGCGCGCGGCGCCGATGGGGCCCGCGAACGGGATGCCGGAGCAGGCGAGCGCGGCCGAGGCGCCGACGAGCGCCGGGATGTCGCCGGGCACCTCGGGATCCAGCGAGATGACGGTGGCGACCACCTGCACCTCGTTCATGAAGCCCTTGGGGAAGAGCGGGCGCAGCGGACGGTCGATCAGGCGCGAGGTCAGCGTCTCGGCCTCGGCGGGCCGGCCTTCGCGCTTGAAGAAGCCGCCCGGGATCTTGCCGGCCGCGTAGGTGCGCTCCTGGTAGTTGATCGTGAGCGGGAAGAAGGCCTGCGCGGGGTTCGCCTCGCGGCGGCCGACGACGCTCACCAGCACGACCGTGTCGCCCATGCTGGCGACGATGGCGGCGCTGGCCTGGCGGGCGATCTCGCCGGTGCGCAGCGTGACGGTCCGGCCGCCGTACTCGAAGGTTCTGGAATGTGCGGTCACGTGGGGCTCCTCGGGTGTGGGCGGCGCGTCAGCGGCGCAGGCCGAGGCGCTTGATCAGGCCCTGGTAGCGACCGGAATCCTTCCTGTGCAGATAGTCGAGAAGCTTCCTGCGCTGGTTGACCATGCGCAGCAGGCCACGGCGCGAATGGTGGTCGTGCTTGTGGGTCTTGAAGTGTTCGGTGAGGTGGGAAATGCGTGCGGACAGCAATGCAACCTGTACTTCGGGTGACCCCGTGTCCGTGGAGTCGAGCTGATGCTCCTTGACGATTTCCGCCTTGCGTTCGGCGCTGAGGGAGGACATGCGTGATATGGATTCCGTGAAAGGTTGAAGGGGGACTGCGTTCGTGCGGTGCGTTGACAACCGCCTATTGTAACAGCGGGTCCTGCTGGTCCTCCGCGCGTACCAGGACCCGCACCGGCCGCACGGTTCCGGGTTCCGCCGCGCCGTCCGGCACGGCCTCGCCGAGCCCGAGCAACGCCCCGTCGGGGCCGCGTACGCGCAGCGTCCCGGACGGAGCACCGGGGGTGGTTCGTGCCGGATCGGTCCCCGCGGACGCTTCCGTGACGAGCGCCGCCGGGTTGCCGTGCCGGAAGCGCTCCGCGCCGACGAGATCCAGGCTCACCTCGGCCAGGTGCCCGAGCCCGGCGTCCATCGGCAGCAGCAACGCGTCCCGGGCGACCTCGTCGGGCGCGGCCTCGAGCGCGTCGACATCGTGCATGCGCACGCCCTCGAACGGGGCCACCCACAGCCTGCGCAGCTCGGTCACGTGTGCGCCGCACCCGAGGATCCGGCCGAGATCGTCCACCAGGGACCTCACGTAGGTGCCCTTCGAGCAACGCACGTGCAGCCGGACGCGGGGCGGATCGACGTCGAGCACGCGGATCTCGTGCAGCGTCACGCGGCGCGGCTCGCGCTCCACCTCGCCGCCGGAGCGCGCGATCTCGTGCAGTCGCCTGCCGTCCACCTTGATGGCCGAGACCATCGGCGGCACCTGCAGGATCTCGCCGCGCAGCGGCTCGAGCGCCGCATCGACGGCGGCGGCGTCGAGTCCGTCCGGCACGGGGCGCTCCTCCAGCGTGCGCCCGTCGGCATCGAGCGTGTCGGTGGTGCGCCCGAGCACCAGCACCGTCTCGTAGGCCTTGTCGGCATCGATCAGGTAGGCGCCGAGCTTGGTCGCCTCGCCGAACATGACGGGCAGCATGCCGGTCGCGAGCGGGTCCAGCGTGCCGGTGTGCCCCGCCTTGGCGGCGCCGTACAGGCGCTTGACGCGCTGCAGCGTGCGGTTCGAGGTCTCCCCGGCGGGCTTGTCCACGAGCAGCAGCCCGTCGAGCGGGCGGCCGCGACGGTTGCGCCGTGCCATGGCTCGGCCGTCGCTACAGGCCGGCGAGCGGGTCGGTGCCGGGCCGGCGCCCGTGCGCATCGTCCAGCGGATCGATGCCTTCGGCACCGTCGTCCGCCGCCGGCTCGACGGGGTCGGCCTCGGTGACGTTGCTGTCGATGGCATCGTCGATGAGCGCGCTCATGTAGGCGCCGCGCTCGGTCGAGTCGTCGTGGCGGAAGCGCAACTGCGGCACTGCCCGGATGTTCAGCAAGGACGCCAGCCGGCGGCGCAGGAAGGACGCGGCGCTCTGCAGCGCCTCCTGGGTGTCGGCCTTCTCGCCGCCGTCGAGGGTCGTCCAGTGCACCGTCGCGATGGACAGGTCACGCGAGACGTCCACCGCCGAGATCGTGAGCATCGGGCTCACGCGCGGGTCCTTCACCTCCGTGCGCACGAGCTGCGCGAGCTCGCGCTGGATGAAGTCGCCGACGCGATGGCTGCGCGGGTAGCCGCGCTGGGACGCGCTCCGGGTCTTCAAGGGCGCGCCCCCGCGCAGGTGCCGATGAACGTCCTCACAAGGTGCGCTTGATCTCGGTGCGCTCGAAGACCTCGATCTGGTCGCCGGGCTTGACGTCGGTGTAGTTCCGCACGCCGATGCCGCACTCGGTACCCATGCGCACGTCGTTGACGTCGTCCTTGAAGCGCCTGAGCGACTCGAGCTCGCCCTCGTAGATGACGACGTTGTCGCGCAGCACGCGGATCGGCTCGGCCTTGCGGACCACGCCCTCGATGACCATGCAGCCCGCTATCTGGCCGAACTTGGGCGAGTTGAACACCTCGCGCACGTCCGCGATGCCGATGATGCGCTCGCGCACCTCCGGTGCGAGCTGGCCGCTGGCGAGCTCGCGCGCCAGATCGATCAGCTCGTAGATCACGCTGTAGTAGCGCAGGTCGATCTCCTGCTCCTGCACCAGGCGCCGCGCGGCGTTGTCGGCCCGCACGTTGAAGCCGACCAGGATCGCGTCCGACGCCTGGGCGAGGATCGCGTCCGACTCGGTGATGCCGCCCACGCCGCCGCCGATGATGCGCACCTCGACCTCGTCGGTCGAGAGCTTCTCGAGGCTGTCCTTGATGGCCTCGAAGCTGCCCTTCACGTCGGCCTTGACGACGAACTCGACGGTCGGCGTCGGCCCGCCCTTCAGGTGCCCGAACACGTCGTCGACGCGCTTGGGGCTGCGCGCGGCCAGACGCGCGTCGCGCGACTTGTCCTCGCGCAGCTCCGCGAGCTCCTTCGCGCTCCTCTCGTCCGCGGCCACGAGCATCTCGTCGCCCGCGTTCGGCACGGCCGACAGCCCGAGCACCTGCACCGGCGACGACGGCCCCGCGGACTCCACCGCACGCCCGTCCTCGTCGAACATCGCTCGCACCCGACCCGTCACGGCGCCGGCGATGAAGATGTCGCCGCGCTTGAGCTCGCCCTGCTGCACGAGGATGGTCGCGACCGGCCCCTTGCCCTTGTCGAGCGAGGCCTCGATGACGATGCCCTGCGCGTTGCCCTCGGCAACGGCCTCGAGCTCCAGGACTTCGGCCTGCAGCACGAGCGCCTCGAGCAACTGGTCGATCCCGTCACCCGTGAGCGCGGACACCGGCACGAACTGCGTGTCGCCGCCCCAGTCCTCGGAGATGACGTCGTGCTGCGAGAGCTCGTTCCGCACGCGCTCGGGGTCGGCGTCCTCCTTGTCCATCTTGTTGACGGCGATGATCATCGGCACGCCCGCGGCACGCGCGTGCTGGATGCCCTCGACGGTCTGCGGCATGACGCCGTCGTCGGCCGCGACGACCAGCACGACGATGTCGGTCGCCTTCGCACCGCGCGCCCGCATGGACGTGAAGGCCGCGTGGCCCGGGGTGTCCAGGAAGGTGATGGGACCGTTCTCGGTCTCGGTCTGGTAGGCGCCGATGTGCTGCGTGATGCCGCCGGACTCGCCGGAGGCCACGCGGGACTTCCGGATGTAGTCCAGTAGCGAGGTCTTGCCGTGGTCGACGTGGCCCATGACGGTGACCACGGGCGGGCGCGGCTCGGCCTCGCCCTCGAGATCCCCGGCCACGAGCGCGGCCAGCGCGGCCTCGACGTCGTCGGCGCTCATGGCCGTCGCGCGGTGGCCCATCTCCTCGACCACGAGCACCGCGGTGTCCTGGTCGAGCATCTGGTTGATGGTGGCCATGACGCCCATGCCCATCATCGCCTTGATGACCTCGTTCGCCTTCACCGCCATCTTGTTGGCGAGCTCGGCGACCGTGATGGTCTCGGGCACGTCCACGTCGCGCACCACCGGCGTGGTGGGGCGCTCGAAGCCGTGCTTGCTCTCGATGTTCGCACCGCGACGCGAGCGATCCTTCCTGCGGCCGCCGCGTCCGGGCGCGACGCGCAACTGGCCACGGCCGCCGAAGCGGCCACCGGCGCCACCGGCACCGGCGGGCTTGCCGCGACCGCGACCGCGATCCCGGTCCCGACCGTCCTTCCTGGCCGCGCCCCGATCGGTGCTGGCGGCCTGCTGGGCCTCCATCGCCGCCCGACGCTGGGCCTCCTGCTGCAGGCGCTCCTGCTCGCGCCGCTCGGCCTCGCGCTTGGCGTTCTCGGCGGCTTCCTTCCTCTGCTCGCCGGCGACCTGCTTCTGGATCTGGCGCTCGGCGGCGGCCATGGCCTTCGCCTCGGCCTCTTCCTGCGCCTTCTTCAGGCGCTCCTGGCGCGCGATCTCCTCGGGGCTCGCCGGGACCTTGCTCTTCTTGGCCTCCTCGGCGGCGGCGGCGGCTTCGGCCGCGGCGGCCTCGGCCGCGGCACGCGCTGCCTTGGACTCGTCGGCCGCGGCGGCGGCCTCGGCCTGCGCGAGCGTGTCCGCTTCGGCCGCGGCGCGTGCCTCGGCATCGAGCGCCGCGTTGGCGGCGGCCTCGGCGGCGTCCTTCGCGGCCTGTGCCTCGGCGGCGGCCGCTTCCTCGGCCGCCGCGACGGCCGGATCGACGGTCTCCTCGGGCGCGGCGGCTTCCGCGGGCGCCGCGGCACCGTTCGACGCTCCGTTCGCGGCCGCGGGCGCGGCACCGTTGGTGGCGCCGGCGGCCGGTGCGGGAGTGCCGGCGGGCGCCGCGTAGGTGCGGCGCGAGCGCACCTCGACGGCCACCTTGCGGCGACCCGACGAGTCGCTCTTGAGCTCGCTGACCTGCTTGCGCTTGAGCCCGACGCGCGAGCTGCCGCCGCTCGCACGCGCACCGCGCAGGTGCGTGAGCAGCGCCATCTTCTCCGCGTCGGAGATCGAATCGTTCTCGCCCGACTTCGACACGCCCGCGTCGTTGAGCTGCACGAGCAGCTTCTCGACCGGTGTGCCGACGACCTGCGCCAGTTGTTTTACGGTGACTTCAGCCATCTATCGTCCGCGTTTTCCCGTTCCGCCCTGCCCTGCTTCGCGCGTGTCGCGCGACGCACGGCCCCCTGGCCGCACGCCCTGTCCTGACCCCAGCCGCCCCGGGCGCACGCTCGCGCGCCGCGGGCCGTGGCCGCGGACTAGCCGGCCGTCTCCGGCTGCGCCTCGGCAGCCGCCGCGGCCTCGGCCGCCTCGGCCTCCGCGATCCAGCGCTCGCGGGCCTTCATGATCAGCTTGCCCGCGGTCTCCTCGTCCATGCCGTCGATGACCATGAGGTCGTCGACCGACTGGTCCCCGAGGTCGTCCACGCTGAGCACGCCCTGGGCGGCGAGCTCGACGGCCATGTCCTCGTCGTGGCCCTCCATCATGACGAGCATCACGAGCTCGGGCTCCGGCGTCTTGCCGCCGAGCTTGGCCTCGGTGGCGATCGCCTTGGCGAGCAGCGCATCGTTCGCGCGGCTGCGGAGCTCGTCGACCGTCTCCTCGTCGAACTCGTCGATCTCCAGGAGCTCGTCGCGCGGCACGTAGGCCACCTCCTCGATGGTGGTGAAGCCCTCCTGCACCAGGATGAGCGCCACCTCCTCGTCCACGTCGAGCTGCTCCACGAAGGCCTTGGACAGCTCCTTGGCCTCCTCCTCGTTCTTCTCCTCGGCGGCGGCCTCGTCCATGACGTTCAACTTCCAGCCCGTGAGCTCGCTGGCGAGCCGCACGTTCTGGCCGCCGCGGCCGATGGCGAGCGAGAGCTTCTCGTGCTCGACGGCGATGTCCATCACGCCGTTCTCCTCGTGCACCACGATGCCCTTCACCTCGGCGGGCGCCATCGCGTTGATGACGAACTGCGCCGGGTTCTCGTTGTAGAGGATGATGTCGATTCGCTCGCCTGCAAGCTCGTTCGACACGGTCTGCACGCGCGAGCCGCGCATGCCGACGCACGCGCCGATGGGGTCGAGCCTGGGGTCCTTCGAGGACACCGCGATCTTGGCGCGCGCGCCCGGATCGCGCGCCGCCGCGTTGATGGTGATGGTGCCCTGACCGACCTCCGGCACCTCGAGCTTGAACAGCTCGCGCAGGAATTCCGGGGAGGTGCGCGACACGAAGAGCTGCGGGCCGCGGATCTCGCTCCGGACCTCGTACAGGTAGCCGCGCAGCCGGTCCCCCGGGCGCGTCGCCTCGCGCGGGATCATGTCCTCGCGCGAGATGTAGGCCTCGGCGTTCGCGCCCAGGTCCAGGTACACGCCGCCGCGCTCCAGGCGCTTGACGATGCCCATGACGAGCTCGCCGATGCGGCCCTGGTACTGCTCCACGACGCGCTCGCGCTCGGCCTCGCGCACCTTCTGCACGATGACCTGCTTGGCGGTCTGCGCGGCGATGCGCCCGAAGTCGACCGACTCGATCTCCTCCTCGACGAAGCCGCCCGCCTGCAGCTCGGGCTGTTCGTACTGCGCGGCCGAGAGCGTGATCTGGCGCACCGGGAATTCCATCTCCGCGTCGTCCTCGATCACCTCCCAGCGGCGGAACGTGTCGTACTCGCCGGTCTCGCGGTCGATGGCCACGCGCACCTCGATGTCGCCGCCGTGGCGCTTCTTGGTGGCCGATGCCAACGCCGCCTCGAGCGCCTCGAAGATGATCGTCTCGTCGACGCCCTTCTCGTTCGAGACCGCGTCGACGACCAGCAGGATGTCCTTGCTCATTCCCGTCTCGTGTTGTCCGGTTGGTGCGGTGCGCTCAGCGTTTGGTACCGCGTTCGATCACGCCGACGACGTGCGCCCGCTCCACATCGTCCAGCGGCAGCGCGTGCGTCTCGCCGTCCACCTCGATCGATACCGCGCCGTCGCTCACGCCGAGCAGGGTGCCGCGGTAGTTCCTGCGTCCGTCCACGCCGCGCAGCAACCGCACGCGCGCCTCCTCGCCCGTCGCGGCCGCGAACTGCGCCGCGTCGAACAGCGGCCGGTCCACGCCCGGCGACGACACCTCGAGCGTGTACGGCTGGCCGATCGGGTCCTCCACGTCCAGCACCGCGTCGAGCTGGCGGCTGACCGCCACGCAGTCCTCGATCAGGATGCCGGCCTCGGCGTCCGTGTCGATGTAGACGCGCAGCGTCTGGCCGCCCTCGGCCTGACCGAACTCGCTGCCGACGTAGCCGTAGCCGAGCCCGGTCACGACGGGCCGCACGACGCCGGCGATGGCCTCCGATGCACGTTGCACGCGTTTCGCCCTCCCCCGGCCGCCCGGCCGATTGATCGTTCGCCCAAAGAAAAAGGCTCCGTGAGGAGCCCCGTGTCCATCCGCGTTGTCCCTTCGCACCGGGCCGAACTCGACCCGCCGCGCCGCTACTGTCGCGCCCGGCGCGAGGGAGTTCGGCGCGCCCCAGCCGGCAAGTGTAGCACCGCCCGATCGGTCGACGCGAGCCCCTGCCGGGTTCCGCACCCGGCGCGAACACGATGCTGTAGGCGGCGACCCGCGGACGCAAGGGGACCGGAGCCGGACCCGGTCGCGCCGTCGCGCCGGCGCCCGTACCGGGCGGCGATCGGCTCGCGGTCGCCGTCAGTCCTCCGGCGCCAGCCGGACCAGCACGTCGCCCTGCGACACCTGCGCACCGACGCCCGCGCCGAGCGACTCGACGGTGCCGGCGCGCGGCGCGACGAGCGCGTGTTCCATCTTCATCGCCTCCAGCGTCAGCAGGCTCTGGCCCTCGGCCACCTCGTCGCCGCTCGCACAGGCCACCTCGATCACCCGACCGGGCATGGGCGCGACGACGGCGTCCCCCGCCCCGGCACCGACACCGCCGCTGCCGGGCGCGGTCCAGCCGAACCGGTGGACCCGATCGCCCAGGGCGACCTCCGCGTCCGTGGCGCCGAGCAGCAGCTCGACGGTTCGCCACCGACCGTCGACGCCGACCCGCGCGGCACCGCCGAGGGGCGCGTACGGATCGAGCCGCAGCCCTAGCGTGCCGCGCGCATCCGTGACCGACCAGGCGTCGGGGCCGTCGCGCACCACGACGAGCATCGCCTCGCCGGCCTCGGCGCAGTCCCCGGCCTCCTCGAAGTCCTTCGCGTCGAAGCGTACGGTGCGTCGCGGCGCGCCCCAGGCCGACCACGGCCCCAGCCGCACGGCGAGCGGCGCCGTAGCCGACGGGCCCCGGGACCGTGCCGCATCCGCGGCGTCGGTCCCGACGCCGGGAACCGCATCCGGTGTCGTACCGGCGCGCACCACCGCGACGACCGCCCGCGCGACGCGCGAGTCGTCCCCGGGCGAAGTCAGCAATGCCCGCATCTCGCGTCCGATCAGATCGGTATCCAGCCGTGCCGCCCGCACGTCCGGGTGACGCACCAGCGCGAGCAGGAAGTCGCGGTTCGTGACGGTGCCCAGCACCGTCGTGTCGGCCAGCAGCCGAGCAAGCCCGCCGAACGCCGCGTCGCGGTCCGCGCCGTGCGCGACGAGCTTCGCGAGCATCGGGTCGTACCAGGGCGAGACGACATCGCCGGCGCGCACCCCGGTATCGACGCGCCGCCCGTCCACGCCGCGCCCATCGACGTCGGGGTCGACGCGGCCGAAGCGCAGCCGTTCGAGCGCGCCCGTCGCCGGCAGGAAGCCCGCCGATGCGTCCTCGGCGTAGAGCCGCGCTTCCACGGCGTGCCCCTCGAGCGGGATGTCGGCCTGCGCGAGCGGCAGCGGCTCGCCCATCGCCACGCGCAGCTGCCACTCGACGAGATCCACGCCCGTCACGGCCTCGGTCACGGGGTGCTCGACCTGCAACCGCGTGTTCATCTCCATGAACCAGAAGCCGTCGGGACGCAAGCCCTCGCGGCCGTCGGCGATGAACTCGATGGTGCCCGCGCCGACGTAGCCGATCGCCTTCGCCGCCGTCACGGCCGCCGAGGTCATGGCCTCGCGCACCTCGGGGGTCATGCCCGGCGCCGGCGCCTCCTCGATCACCTTCTGGTGACGCCGCTGCAAGGAACAGTCGCGCTCGTACAGGTGCACGACGTTGCCGTGAGCGTCGCCGAACACCTGCACCTCGACGTGGCGCGGACCCGGCACGTACTTCTCGATCAGCACGGCGTCGTCGCCGAAGCTCGCCGCGGCTTCGCGCCTGGCGCCCGCCAGCGCGTCGGCGAAGTCCCCGGGCGCGTCCACGCGTCGCATGCCCTTGCCGCCGCCGCCCGCGCGCGCCTTGATCAGTACCGGGTAGCCCGCCGCTTCGGCGGCGGCGGCGAGCGTCTCGAGATCCTGCGCCTCGCCGTGATAGCCCGGCACGACGGGAACCCCGGCTGCGTGCATGAGTGCCTTGGCCGCGTCCTTCAGGCCCATCGCGCGCATGGCGCTCGCGGGCGGACCGACGAAGGTCAGGCCCGCCGCCTCGCAGGCGTCGACGAAGGCCGGGTTCTCGGACAGGAAGCCGTAGCCGGGGTGCACGGCCTGCGCGCCGGTGGCGAGCGCGGCGGCGATGACGGCCTCGATGTCGAGATAGGTGTCGGCGGCCGCGGTACCGGGCAGCTCGACGGCCTCGTCGGCGAGCGCGACGTGCGGCGCGCGGGCATCCACCGTCGAATGCACGGCGACGGTGCGCAGGCCCATGCGCCGAGCGGTGCGCATGACGCGGCAGGCGATCTCGCCGCGGTTGGCCACGAGCAGGGTGTCGAAGGGTCGCGCGGCGGGCGGCATCGCGGCGGCCACTACATCCGGAACACGCCGAAGCGCGTTTCCGGTATCGGCGCGTTCAACGCGGCGGACAGGCTCAGCCCCAGCACGTCGCGCGTCTTGCGCGGATCGATGATTCCGTCGTCCCACAGCCGGGACGACGCGTACAGCGCGCGCGACTGCCGATCGAACTGCTCCACGAACGGCTGCCTGAACTCGTCCCGCTCGGCCTCGCCCCAGGTGCCGCCGGCGCGCACCACGCCCGCGCCGCGCACGCTCGCCAGCACGTCCGCCGCCTGCTCTCCGCCCATCACCGAGATGCGCGCGTTCGGCCACGTCCACAGGAAGCGCGGGTCGTAGGCGCGGCCGCACATGCCGTAGTTGCCCGCACCGTACGAGCCGCCGACGATGAACGTGATCTTCGGCACGCGCGCGTTGCTGACCGCCATGACGAGCTTCGCGCCGTGCTTGGCGATGCCGCCCGCCTCGGCGGCCTTGCCCACCATGAAGCCGGTGATGTTCTGCAGGAACACGAGCGGGATGCGCCGCGCGCAGCACAGCTCCACGAAGTGCGCGCCCTTCTGCGCCGACTCGGAGAACAGCACGCCGTTGTTCGCGAGCAGGCCGACGGGCATGCCGTGCACGTGCGCGAAGCCCGTCACGAGCGTCTCGCCGTAGCGCGGCTTGAACTCGTCGAACACCGAGCCGTCGACGACGCGCGCGACGACCTCGCGGATGTCGAAGGGCTTGCGCACGTCCGCCGGCACGATGCCGAGCAGCTCCTCGGGATCGTGCCGCGGCGGCTCCGGCGCGCGCAGCACCACGGTCTCCGGACGGCACCGGTTCAGCCCGCCGACGATGTCGCGCGCGATGGCGAGCGCGTGCGCGTCGTCGTCGGCCAGGTGATCGGCCACGCCCGACAGGCGCGTGTGCGTGTCCCCGCCGCCGAGCTCTTCGCTGCTGACCTCCTCGCCCGTGGCCGCCTTCACGAGCGGCGGCCCGGCGAGGAAGATCGTGCCCTGCTCGCGCACGATGACGGTCTGGTCGGACATGGCGGGCACGTACGCGCCGCCCGCCGTGCACGAGCCCATGACGACGGCGATCTGAGGAATGCCGAGCGCCGACATCGTCGCCTGGTTGTAGAAGATCCGGCCGAAGTGCTCGCGGTCCGGGAACACCTCGTCCTGGTTCGGCAGGTTCGCGCCGCCGGAGTCCACCAGATACACGCACGGCAGCGCGTTCTCCTGCGCGATGGCCTGCGCGCGCAGGTGCTTCTTCACGGTGAGCGGGTAGTAGGTGCCGCCCTTCACGGTCGCGTCGTTGCAGACGATCATGCAGTCGGTGCCGGCCACGGGACCGATGCCCGCGACGACGCCCGCCCCCGGCACCTCGTCGCCGTACTGACCGTGCGCGGCGAACTGGCCGACCTCGAGGAACGCGCTGCCCGGATCGAGCAGCCCCAGCACGCGCTCGCGCGGCAGGAGCTTGCCGCGCGAGACGTGGCGCGCGCGGGCCTTCTCGCCACCGCCGGCCTCGACGCGCGCGGCTGCCGAGGCGACCTCGTCGATCTGTGCGAGCAGCGCGTCGCGGTTGGCGAGGAAGGCGTCGGAGCGTGGGTCGATCGAGGTGCCGAGCACGCTCATGGAGCGGCCGCCGCGCGCGTGCGACCGGCCGGACGGCTCGTCCCCGCTCCACCCGTCGCCCGGCGCCGCGGGCGCGCTCGCCTCACGCGGTCTCCGCGAACAGCTCGCGACCTATCAGCATGCGGCGGATCTCGCTGGTACCCGCGCCGATCTCGTAGAGCTTCGCGTCGCGCAGCAGCCGCCCGGTCGGATAGTCGTTGATGTAGCCGTTGCCGCCGAGCGCCTGGATGGCCTCGAGCGCGCACCAGGTCGCCTTCTCGGCCGCGTACAGGATGCAGCCCGCGGCGTCCTTTCTGGTGGTCGCGCCGCGGTCGCAGGCCGCGGCCACCGCGTAGACGTACGCGCGGCAGGCGTTGGCCGTGGTGTACATGTCCGCGAGCTTGCCCTGCATGAGCTGGAACTCGCCGATGGGCGTGCCGAACTGCTTCCTCTCGTGCACGTACGGCATGACGACGTCGAGGCACGCGGCCATGATGCCCAGCGGGCCGGCGGCGAGTACCACGCGCTCGTAGTCGAGCCCGGACATCAGCACGTTGACGCCGCGCCCCACCTCGCCGAGCACGTTCTCGGGCGGCACGAAGCAGTCGTCGAACACCAGCTCGCAGGTGTTGCTGCCGCGCATGCCGAGCTTGTCGAGCTTCTGCGCCGTCGAGAAGCCCTCCATGCCGCGCTCGACCAGAAAGGCCGTCATGCCGCGCGGGCCGGCGTCGGGGTCGGTCTTGGCGTAGACGACGAGCGTGCCGGCGTCGGGGCCGTTCGTGATCCACATCTTCGAGCCCGTGATGCGCCAGCCGTTGCCGTCCCGCTTCGCGACGGTGCGCATGGACACGACGTCCGAGCCCGCGCCGGGCTCGCTCATGGCGAGCGCGCCGACGGTCTCGCCGGACAACAGCCCCGGCAGGAAGCGGGCGCGCTGGTCGTCGTCGCCGTTCCGGGCGATCTGGTTGACGCAGAGGTTCGAGTGCGCGCCGTAGGACAGGCCGACCGAGGCCGAGGCGCGCGAGATCTCCTCGATGGCGATGCAGTGCGCCAGGTACCCCATCGCGACGCCGCCTTCGCTCTCCGGAACGGTGATGCCGTGCAGGCCGAGCTCGCCCATCTTGGGCCACAGGTCCATCGGGAACGCGTTGTCGCGGTCGATGTCGGCCGCGCGCGGGGCGATCTCGTCGGCGGCGAAGCGCGCGACGGTCTCGCGCAGGGATTCGATCTCTTCGGTCAGGCCGAAGCGCATGCCGGTGTCGAACATGGATCGTCTACGTCGCGGGCGGCTGTGCCGGCATCGTAGCGCCGGGCGGGGGCGCTGTGGCGCACGACGACGAGATCGTGCGCTCCCGGCAGCGCGGGCGGGCGGCATGGCTCCCGCCCCCGCCCGCGCCTGCACGGTATCGCCGGGGCGGGCCGGAGCCGCCCCGACGCCGCCTTCAGGCCGCGTCCAGCGACGCGGGGCCCTCCATCGGGTCGACCAGAGCCCCTCGACGGGCGGAGCGCCCGCCGCGACGGTCGATCCGGCGGCTCTCGCCCAAGGTGCGCCGCACCGCGAAGATCGCGCGACGGGCGGCGTGCGCGATGGCGCCGTGCAGGTCCGCCCCGGACTCGCGGACCGTCACGATGCGCCCGTTGCGCAGCTTCACGCGCACGCGCGCCGCCTTGTCCTCGCCGCCCTTCGGGCCGTTGACGTCCTCGAGAAAGACGTCGACGTGATCGAGCTCGACCGCGTGCAGCCGGTGCAGGGGCTCCAGGCAGCCGTGCGTGAATGCCCGGATCGCTTCGGTGGTCTCGACGCCGGTCGCCATGATTCTCGCTCGCATCGTCTTCGTTCTCCGTTGCTGCTGGGGGAGTGACTACTATCGGCACGCCGGAGGCGCGGAATAGTCGCTTGTTCCGCAAGTGCGGATCGGCATTCTCGAGGAATGCGCCGCACTTTCGACGATGGCCGTCGAACGGGCCGCGGGCGCTCGCCATCGCTCGGGCGCCGGATGCCGTACGCACGGCTCCGCTCGACGTCGACGGTCTGCGCTACGATGCAAGCGCTTGCACCGCGGCTTCCGATCCGCGCACCGGCAGCCGTCATCCCGAGAGGTGGTCGATGGGTCAGCGCACGACGCTCGACGTATGCCCCGCATGATCGGCACCGCGCCCGCCGGCGCCGCGCCGCGCCGCGCCCCGTGGGGGCGGCTCGCGTCGCGCTCTTCGCTGACGGGTGTCGCCACGGTGGGAACCGTGCTCGCGCTGTGGTGGGTGCTGACGGACGGACTCGGCATCGTCGACCCGAACCGGTTCCCCTCGCCGTCGGGCTTCGCGGCTTCGTTCGCCAGGCTCGCGGAAGGCGGCTACGCCGGGGGCACGCTGCTCGCGCACTGCTGGCAGAGCCTGCGCCTCGTGCTGATCGGCTTCCTCACCGCCGTCGCGGTCGGCGTGCCGCTGGGCTTCGCGATGGGCTACGACCGGCGCATCGAGGCGTTCGTCAATCCGGTCTTCCTGCTGCTGCGCCCGATACCGCCGCTCGCCTGGATCCCGCTCGCCATCGTGTGGTTGTCCATCGGGGACGGCTCGAAGGTCTTCGTGATCTTCGTGGCGGCGTTCGTGCCTTCGGTCATCAACACCTTCACGGGCGTGCGCAACGTCAACCGGACCCTCGTGGAAGCGGCGCGCGTGCACGGCGCGGGCACGCTGCGGGTGCTGCGGGAGGTCTGCCTGCCGGACGCGGCGCCGATGATCTTCACCGGCCTGAGATTGTCCCTGCAGGCGAGCTGGACGACGCTCGTGGCGGCGGAGCTCGTGGGCGCCTTCCTGGGTCTCGGGCGGGTCCTGCAGACGGCCTACCGGGACATCAACACGGCGATGGTGCTCGTGTCGATGGTCGCCATCGCCGTGCTCGGCGCGCTCACGAGCGTCGCGCTCGGGCAGCTCGAGAAGCGCGTGATCAACTGGCGGGACGCGGCTTGAACGGGGCCGGGGCGCCGCTGGGGCTGTACCGCCTGGCGGGGCTGGTGGTCTTCCTCGGCGGCTGGCAGGCGGCGGTCTCCTCGGGGCTGGTCTCCGAGTTCGTGCTGCCCTCCCCGACGGGCGTGCTCGAGCGGACCTGGACGATGATGGTACGCCCGTTCGCGGGCGCCCTGCTGTGGGAGCACGCGCTGTCCTCGGTGCTGCGCTTTCTCGGGGGCTTCGGGCTGGCTGCGCTGATCGGCGTGCCGCTGGGCTTGCTGATGGGGCGCTTCCGGCTGCTGGAGGACATCGTGACGCCGCTGTTCGAGGGCTACCGCTACGTCGCTCCGCTCGCCTGGGTGCCCTTCGCGGCGCTGTGGTTCGGCACCGGAATCGGCGGGGCGATCATGGTGATCTTCACCGGCGCGTTCGCGCCCTGCGTCATCAACGCCTACCGCGGCGCGCACCTGATCGATCGCCATCTGATCGAGGCCGCGCAGACCCACGGCGCCTCCGAGCTCAGGATCGCGCGCGAAGTGCTGCTGCCGGGCGCCCTGCCCTCGATCGTCGCCGGCCTGCGCATCGCCGCCGGGCTCGGCTGGCAGAGCCTGATCGGCGCGGAGCTCATCGTGGTGAGCTCGGGCATCGGCTACGTGATGATCCAGGGCCAGTCGAACCTCTCGCCCGAGACGGTGATGACGGCGATGCTCGTGATCGGGATCGTCGGCCTCGCCATCGACGTGGCGCTGCGCGGCGCGGAGCGGCTGGTGCGCCGCAAGTGGGAGGGAGCGTGAGCGAGATCGTCATCGACGCCGCGGGCAAGGTCTTCGGGGAGAACGGCGCGAAGCCGTTCACGGCCATCGAGGGCATCGACCTGCACGTGCGGGACCGCGAGTTCGTCTCGGTGGTGGGACCTTCGGGGTGCGGCAAGACCACGCTCATGCGCATGGTGGCGGGGCTCGAGGGCGTCAGCCGCGGCGAGATCCGCGTCGCCGGCAAGCCCGTGCGCGGGCCGGGCCCCGACCGGGCGGTGGTGTTCCAGCAGTTCGCGCTGTTCCCCTGGAAGTCGGTGCGCGAGAACATCGTCTTCGGCATGCGCTCCAGGGGGGCTCCGAAGGCCGAGCGCGACGCGGCGGTGGCCCACTACCTGAAGCTCATGAACATGGAGGGGACCGAGGACAAGTACCCCCATCAGCTCTCGGGCGGCATGCAGCAGCGCGTGGCCATCGCGCGCTCCTACGCGACCGACCCGGGCGTGCTGCTCATGGACGAGCCCTTCGGCGCGCTGGACGCCCAGACCCGCACGATCATGCAGGAGGAGCTCGTGCGGGTCTGCAAGGAGAACCCGCGCACGGTGATGTTCATCACCCACTCGGTCGAGGAGGCCGTGTACCTCGCCGACCGGGTCATCGTGATGGGCAGGAACCCCGGCCACGTGCGCGAGGTGATCGAGGTCGCGCCGACGCGGCGGGCCGAACGCTGGGCCGAGGAGCCGATCGACGACGTCATGGAGAAACCGAGCTTCACCCACCTGCGCGGTCGCGTGTGGCGACTGCTGCGCGAGCAGATGGGCGAAGACCGCTGACACACGAACCGCCGGCACACCCGGCCGGCAGACCGATCGGGGCGCACCGTCCCCGACGAACCGAAGGAGAGCATCGTGAACACCAGGACTTCCCAAGCACTCATCCGAGCATTGAAGGGGCTCGCCGTCGCCGGCGCGCTGGCCGCACCCGGCATGGTGCAGGCGCAGGACGCACGAGCCATCAACGTCAGCTATCAGCCCGCGCTCTACTGGGCGCTGCCCTACTACATCGCCGACCAGAAGGAATGGTGGGGCGAGATAGGGTTGGAACCGGCCTACACGACCTTTCCCTCCGGCGCCCCGCAGGTCGCGGCCGCGGCGGCGGGCGACTGGGACGTCGGCGGCACCGGCTCCGCGCCCGCGGTACTCGGCGCGGCGCGCTTCGACATCGTGACCATCGGCATCACCAACAACGAGAGCGCGGGCAACGCGATGATGGTGCGCGGCGACGACGCCGCGACGGTGCGCGAAAACCCGGCCGAGGCGCTGCGCGGCCAGCAGCTGCTGGTCACGACCAACTCCACCGGCGAGTACGCCGCGGCGGCCTGCATCGAGAGCTACGGGCTCACCTACCCGGACGACGTGGAGGTGGTGAACCTGAACCAGGGCGAGATCATCAGCGCCTTCGCCTCCGGCACCGGGATGATGGCGGGCCTGTGGGCGCCGAACATCTACACGCTGGAAGCCCGCGCGGGCGCGGAGCTGCTGTGCTCGGGCGAGGACGCCGGAGCGATCGTGCCCGGCGCGCTCATCGCGCGCTCCGAGTACGCCGAGGCGAACCCGGAGAACGTGGCGCGCTACCTCGCGACGTACCTGCGCGGGGTGCAGTGGATCCGCGACAACAACGACGAGGCGGTCGAGCTCATGGCCGACTTCTACGCCCTGAACGGCGTGGAGCTGCCCGAGCAGTACCTGCAGCGCGAGATCGACACCCGCCCGATGTTCACCCTCGACGAACAGCTCGAGATCATGACCGGGGACAGCCCCGCCGCGATCGAATGGTTCAACGGGCTCGGCGGCTACATGGTGTCCACGGGCACGCTGGAGCAACCGCTCGACGCGGCGAGCTTCGTCGACCCGCAGTACATGCAGCTCGTCGCCGATACCGCCGAGCTGGCGGCCTTCGCACGGGGCGAGTAAGGGCTCGCCGCGGCGCGCGCTCCGGCCGCGCCGCGTCCGCCGGCTTCGCGGACCGCCTCACCGGTCCGCCGCGAACGCGGCGGTCTGCGGGAAGCGCACGTCGGCGGTCCTGCATGCCGCCGCCAGGGCATTCGAACGGAGCGTCGGTGCATCGGGACCCTACGGGAACCGCACGGGCTACCATGGCGGGCCCGCCAACGACCTGGGTCCCGTGACAGAAACCATCAGCAAGCCCGACACCGACGTCAGCAAGCCCTGGGACAAGGACAACCAGGCCTGGTGGGACTGGTACGTGAGCCTCGCCGACGACGACGGCGAGATCACCGCGTTCGAGCCCGCACCGCCCCTGCCGGACGTGTCCCTGCCATCGGACGCCGAGATCGTCGCGGAGCTTTCCCGCCCGTACGAGCTGGGCGCCGAGGACGTCGGGTTCTTCCGCGACAACGGGTTCATCAAGTTGAAGGGCGTGTTCTCGGCCGGCGCGGTGCTGCGGCTCAGGCAGGAGCTCCTGCGGCTGCTGAAGGCGGAGTTCGGCGCCGACCCGGACGGCGGCGTGCAGGATCGCTTCCTGAGCCTGGAGATGGTCTGGATGGACAACGCGCTGCTGCGCGCCTACGTCCTGTCGCCGCGCGTCGCGCGCATCTGCGCCTCCTTGCTGGAGGTGCCGGCGGTCAGGCTCTACCACGACAACGTGCTGTCCAAGCAGCCGGGCTGCGGCCGCACGCCGTGGCACTTCGACGACCATCACTTCCCGCTCGACACGCACGACGTCGTCACCGCCTGGGCACCGGCCCAACCGATTCCTCTGGCCATGGGACCGCTCGCCTTCGCGTACCCGCGCAGCGTGTGGGAACTCGTCGACGGCGTGGCGTTCGAGACGTCCACGACGGGCTACGACCGGAACGTGGCGAAGCTCTTCGCCGAGCACGGCGTGGCGGTCGACGAGACGCCGTTCGAGATCGGCGAGGTGAGCTTCCACCACAATCTCAACTTCCACACCGCCGCGCGCAACCGCACCGACCGCAGCCGCATCGTGCTGGCCAACACCTACTATGCCGACGGTGCGCGCGTGGTGGACTCGCCGACGATGGTCTCGGGCGACTGGCAGAAGTTCATGCCCGGCGTCGCGCCGGGCGGTCTCGCGGCGAGCGAATCGAACCCCGTCTGCTGGCCGGTGCCCGCATCGTGAGCGAGATCCTCACGCGCAGCTCCGCCCACTGGTCCGAGGCCGGCCGTGCGGGCATGGACGCCTTCTACCGCCTGGCGACGGACGACTATCGCCACCTCGCGCTCGCGCGGGACTGGAAGGGCTTCCTCGACGCCGCGCAGGCGCGCGCCGGCGAGCGAAGCCTGCGGCTGCTGGACGTCGCCTGCGGCTCCGGCAAGTTCCCGAACGCGCTGGTGCGCCACGCGGGACTCGCGCAGGCCGGCATCGCCCCGATCGACACCGCGCTGCTGGACCCCTCGGCCTTCTCCATCGCCGAGGCCCGTGCGTCCCTGCCCGCCCCGTTCCGACCCGCTGCGGAGTTCGAGACGACGCTGCAGGACTTCGACGTGCCCGCGGGCGGCTACGACGTCGTGTGGGCCACGCACGCGCTCTACGCGGTTCCCGAAGCCGAGCTGCCCGCGGCGATGGCGAAGTTCGTGGCGGCCATCGCGTCCGATGGCCACGGGTTCATCGCGCACAGCCGCGAGTCCGGGCACTACGTGGCCTTCCACGAGCGCTACCTGGAAGCGTTCGACATCCCGAACGTCGCGCGCTACGTATCGGCGGAGACGATCGCCGCCGTCCTGCGGAACGCGGGCGCGACGGTCGACGTGCAGGAAGTGGCCTACGACAGCGTCGCGGGCGCCGATGACGCGCAGGCCGTCGAAGGCTACCTGCAGCGCTGCGTCTTCGACGACTCCAGATCCTTGCAGGACATGCGGGCGAGCGCCGCGTTGGGCGACTACCTGCGCGGGTGTCGGGACGAGGCGGGCTGGCGCTTCCCGCAGCGCGTCTGGCTCATGACCGTCACGGCCTGATTCGAAGCTCGACCCTTCGCGAATCCGCTCACCGCCCCATCGGGCACGGAAGCCACGCCATGCTCGATCGACCCCTCGCACGGTCCGACTGGACCGATGCCGTCGCGCGCGGCGCGGTGCCCGACCCGGCCGCGCTGCGGGACCACCTGCGCCGGGTCCATCGCGAGCACCCCGGGTTCACGGAACGCTGCGCCGCGAGCTGCCGCGACGCGCACGGCCGCAGCAGCTACGAGTGGCTGGCCGAGGCGGTCGATTCGCGGGTGCACGCCGGCGTCCTGGACCTCGCCTGCGGCTCGGGACCGCTGCTCGAGATCTGCCACCGCCGCTTTCCCGAAGCGCTGAAGCTGATCGGCGTGGACATGTCCCCCGAAGAGCTGGCCCTCGCGCGCGACCGGTTGCCGGCGTCGCGCGCGGAACTCATCGAAGCTCGCGCGCAGGCGCTGGACATGCTGCCCGACGGGTCGGTCGACGTCGCGCTCTGCCACTGGGCCCTGACGTTGATGGACCCGGTACCGCCCGTGCTTGCCGAGATGGCGCGCGTCGTCGCGCCGGGCGGACGCTTCGCGGCCATCGTGGACGGTCCGATGGATGCGGCGCCGGGCTACGAGCGGCTGCACGACGTCATCTACGGCTACGTGCGCGCCGAGCTGCCGGAGTACGGCGACATCGATCTGGGGGATCCGCGCATCCGCGAAGCGGGCAGTCTCGCGTCGCTCGTCGCCAACGCGTTCCCGGACGCCTCGGTCACGGTCGAGCCGAACCTCGTGTCCATGCAGGGGCCCGCCGAGCGCATTGCCGAGGAAGCGGCGGGGTTCTTCTACGCGGCCTTCGTGCTGCCGCCCGAGCAACGGACGGCGATGCTCGTCGAGCTCACCGCGCTCGTGCGCGCGAACGATCCGTCCGGGGCGGGCGGGCGCTTCGTCATGCCGATCAACCGGCTCGTGGTGCAGCGCGGGCCGGCTGGGGCACCGACCACGTAAGCCGGCCGCACGCAACATTTGTACACCTATTTGTCTACATGTTATAAGAACACCGATACAAATTAATGAACAAAGGCAGGCTGTGGACGAACTCGTGACCGACGCTCTGGAGCGCATCGTCAAGGGCTCCACAGCCGATTCGCAGGAGGGCGAGCTGCTCGATTTCAAGGAGGACAGCGGTCAGTTCAAGTCCACGATGGAGATCCTGGCACACACCTCGGCCTGTCTTGCGAACGCGAGTGGCGGATGGATCGTGCTCGGTGTCGCGGACAAGGGCTCGGGACCGGCCGCCTTCCGGGGCACGGAGCTGGCGCCGCGGGAGGTACAACGTGCGGTCTACGAAAGAACGCGCCCTCCTCTCGGTATTGGCTGCGAGGAGTTGATGTTCAGGAAGGTGCGTCTGCTCGCCGTCAGAGTGCTTCGCTCGAGCGTGGTCCACGCGGACACGAAGGGAGTGGTGCGGCGTCGCTTTCAAGGTCGCTGCGATCCGCTCGATGCCGCCCTCGTCGCATCGCTGCAGTACTCCAAGAGCGAGCACGACTGGTCCGCCGAGCCGTCCGCCAGATCGAAGGAAGACATCAGGCCCGGTGCCCTGGAGTCGGTTCGTCGGCGAGTGGCCGCGAAGCATCCAAAGCTCGCCGCGCTTCCTCGCGGCAAGTTCCTCGCGAAGCTCGGTCTGGTCGACGCCGACGGTGCGCTCACCAATGCGGGCGAACGAATGCTCTGCGACCGGGGACCACCGGCTTCGCCCGGCGCAACCTACCAGTACAAGCGATCCGCGCGCTCGGAGCCCAGTTTGATCGAGCACCTCACCGATCCGCTTCCGTTACTGCTGGATAGGTTGCTGGAATTCATCCGGGTGAGACGCCACACCACTCCGGTCAACTTGCGGGACGGTACGCAGATCGCGATCGCGGACTTCCCGGAAGAGGCGGTGCGGGAGGCATTGTCGAACGCTCTGCTGCACCAGGAGTTCCGCATCGGCGAGCCGATCGCCGTGGACCACTCCCCGAACCATTTGACTATCACGTCACCGGGCTCGTTCATCGACGGCGTGAACGAACACAACATATTGAACGTCAAGTCCCTGCCGCGCAATCGGCGCTTGTTCGACGCGGCCACTCTGGCAGCGATGTCCGAACGCGCGGGTCAGGGCGTCGATCGCATGCACCGCGCGTTGATACGTGGCGGTCATGACCGGCCGCAAATCACCCAGTCCGCTCGCTTCGTGCGCGTATCGCTCCCGAGCGGGCCGCCGCGCGAGAACTTCGTCAAGCTCGTTGCGGAACTGCCGGAAGCGATCGAAACCGATGTCGACGTGCTGATAGCCCTATCGACGTTCCTGACGAAGAAGACGCTCGATGCTCGCGAACTCGGTGCGCTGATACAGCAACCCCCGTCACAGGCCACGGACACCCTTCGGGCGCTGGCCGACGACGCGGTCGGGCTGCTCGAACCCACACTGGCCACCGCGAAGCGGGTCAGCCCGAAGTACCGACTCCGCGCGACGGCGCTCGCTCGCCTGGGCCGCGAGGTGCTCCATCACCGCCAGGACCCGTTGGACCTCGACACGAAGGTGCTGCGACATCTCGCCGACTACGGCGTGATAAACAACCGTACGCTGCAAAGCCTGTTCGATGTGGACGTGAATCGGGCTCGCACCATGCTCAACGACTTGAGACGACGGGGGGTGGTCGAGAAGCTTCCCGGATCGGAGCGAGGCAGGGGCGTCCGGTACGGTCCGGGTTCGACGGCGCGCAAGCGCGGCGGCGCGTAGGTGACTGCCGCCGGGCCTTCTCGGACGTCGTGGCTTCGGTCACGGCACGGGGATCGGCATTGCCTCGCCCGTATCCGGCTGCGCGTAGCCGCGCACGAACGCAGGCCGCTTCGCAAGCTCGCGGTACCAGCGCAGCACGTTCGGGTAGTCGTTCAGGTCGATGTGCTGGTAGCCGAAGCGCGCCGTCCACGGCCAGATGGCGAAATCCGCGATCGACAGCTCGGTGGCGATGTACTCCGACCCGCCCAGATGCGCGTCGAGCACGCCCGCCAGGCGCTTCGCCTCGTCGTGGTAGCGCCGCTCGGCGTAATCCGAGCGCCCGGGGTTGTAGTGCAGGAAGTGATGCGCCTGACCGAGCATGGGGCCGTAACCGCCCATCTGCCACATGAGCCACTGCAGGACTTGCCAGTACCCGTCGCTCCCTTCGGCTGGCAGGAACCGACCGGACTTGCGCGCCAGGTAGACGAGGATGGCACCGGACTCGAACAGCGACACCTCGCCGTCCACGATGGCGGGCACCTTGTTGTTGGGACTGATGGCGAGGAAGTCCGGCGCCTGCTGCTCGCCCCTCGTGATGTCGACCGGCACGACGCGGTAGGGCAGTGCCATCTCCTCGAGGGCGATGGAGACCTTGCGCCCGTTCGGCGTGGACCAGGTGTGGAGATCGATCATCGGCGGGAGGCCTGCCCGTTTCGAGGATCGCCAACCGTACCTCGCGGCAGCTCGCGTCGCTCGCGTCGCTCGCCGGGCTCGTCGGCTTCGCCTGGCTCGTCGGGCTCGCCTGGCTCGTCGGGCTCGTCGGGCTCGCTGGCGGAGATCTTGCTCGGATCCCGCGATCTCCCGCCTGGAAGGCATCGACGATGCACCGTGCTCCGCTCCGGTCCACCCTCGCCGCGCTCGTCGTCGCGCTGGCCTCCCCGCTCGCGCTCGACGCGGCGCGCGCCGACAGCTGGACGCTCCGCGCCACCGAGGACTTCCCGGTGATCGACGCGGGCGAGGTGCCCTACTACCGGGACGCCGAACGGAACGCTCTCGCCATCAACGCGGCGGTAGTCGCCTACCGGGACCGGTTCGCCCGCGCGAGCGCGCCGCATCCGGGTCCGGGCGGCACGTTCGACATCGTGCTGACGACGCTTGCCGAAGTGGACGGCGAGACCACCTATCACCTGCTGGTCGACGGAAACCGGGTCGCCACGGCGACCAACCCCCGCGTGCCGGACGAGTTCGCCGAACGGCGACTCGCCTTCGACGACGTGGAGATTCCGGAGGGCGCGGTGTTGAGCGTGGAGTCGGCGGCGGTATCGAACGAGCTGGTGCCCGAGAACGGCGAGTTCGCGTTCGCGCGAGGCCGCTGGACGGCGCTCGGCATCACGACGGACGCGCCGGACACCCCGGCTCCCGAAATGGTGGAGCTGTCGGTGTCGCTGGCCGGACCCGACGACGAGGTGAGCGTCGGCGACCGCTTCGGCATCGATGCCTCGATCCGCAACGCGGACGCCACGAGCGTCGCCACCGCACCCGCGCTCGTCGTCGAGCTGCCCGGACAGCTCGAATTCGTGTCGGGCGAGGACTGCTCGGCCACGAACCGGACCGTGCGCTGCACGCTCGCCGAGATCGTCTCCGGTACGGCCGTAGCGCTGTCGCTGGAGTTGAACGCCGTCGGCTCCGGAACGGCGACGATCGCCGCCACCGTCTCGGCGGACCAGGCCGACGGCATGCCGGAAAACGACCGCACGGAGCTCGATATCGAGCTCCTGCCCGAGCCGGCGATCGAGCCCGAACCGGCGGGCGAGCCCGAGTCGGAGCCGAAGGTCGGGGCCGATCCGGTCGCCTCGTCCTCGGGCGGGGGTGCCGTCTGGGCACTCATCCTTCTGAGCGCGGCATGTGCGCTGGCCCGTCACTCGGTTCCGCGCCGGGCCGACCGCCCGGCGCGATGATCGCGCAGGCGACGGGTCGGGCGTCGCCGCACGCGCGTCAGGCGGCCCGCCGCACGAAGTCCACTGCCTTCTCGCGCCGGTGCTCCATCCATGCGCGCTCCCGGACGCCCAGCGCCGCCTGCATGCCCGCGAGCCTCACGGGCCCGTAGCCGCGGATGGCGTCGGCGGCACCGAGCACCGCGACCGCGGTGCCGGCGTTGCCGGGCGCGAGCGTCGCGAGCACCGCATCGACATCCTCCTCGAAGCGGGCGAGCCACTCGCGATCCCCCTTTCGGTCGGCGGTGCGCCCGAACGGGTCCAGCGCCGTGCCGCGTAGCCCCCTCATGCGCGCGACGACGCCGAGCACGCGCAGCATCCACGGACCGAAGCTGCGCTTCGCGGGTCGTCCGTCCACGCCCTTCCTCGCCAACAGCGGCGCCGCCAGGTTCAGCGAGATGCGGTAGTCGCCCTCGAACTGCTCGTCCAGACGCCTGCGGAACGCGGGATCGGTGAACAAGCGCGCGACTTCGTATTCGTCCTTCGGGGAGAGCAGCCGCGCGTACTGCACGGCGACGGTGCGCACGAGCGGCTCGCGCGCCACGACGTCGAGCCCGGCGTTCGCCGCGGCGTCACGCACCCGGTCCAGGAGCCGGGTGTAGCGTTGCGCCAGGGTCGCGTCCTGATAGCGTTCGAGGTGCGCCGCGCGGTGACGGATCAACGCGGCGGTGTCCAGCTCGGACAGCGGCACATCGGCGCCGTGGTCCGTCGGCCCCGGCGCCACGGCGTCGCTGCTCGCCACGCCCGACGGGCCCGTGCCGACGGGGCGCCACGTACCGCTCGCCGCACCCGCGTCGGCGGTGCCGGGCAGCGCGCCACTCGCCCCGGCCGAAGCGTCGCGCGCGATGTCGCTCGCCGCCGGATCGGCGGCACGGCCGAGCGCGGAGCGCAGCGACTCGGCGTCCGCCGCCAGCCGGCGGCCGAGCGCGAAGGCCTTGCGGTTCGCGGCCACCGCCACGCCGTTGAGCTCGATGGCGGTATCGAGCGCACCGTGCGACAGCGGCACCAGCCCCGCCTGCCACGCGTAGCCGAGCATCATCACGTTCGTCGCGATGGCGTCCCCGGCGAGCTTCACGGCCGCATCGGCGAACGGCAGGAAGCGGCTGTCGGACTTCGCCGCCGAGGCGATGGTGGCTTCCACGGCGTCGTGCCGGAAGTCGAGGTCGCGCGCGTGCACGAACGCCGCCACCGGAGCGGTCGTCGTGTTGACCACGGCGAGCGTGCGCTCCGGATCGCACAGCACCCGGCCCTCCTTCGAGGCGGCGACGACGCTGTCGGCCGCGATCAGCACGTCGGCGCCGCCGGAGACGATCTGCGGGCTCGTGATGGTCGACTGCTCGGTGGCGAGGCGCACGTGGCTGAGCACCGCCCCGCCCTTCTGCGCGAGCCCCGCCATGTCGAGGATCATCGAGGCCTGCCCGTCGACGTGCGCGGCCATGCCGAGCAGCGCCCCCACGGTCAGCACGCCGGTGCCGCCGACGCCCGTGATGGCGATGTTCCAGCTCGTGCCGGGCGTCAGCGCCGGTATCTCGGGGTCCGGCAGCGGCGGCAGGCCGTCGAGCTCGGGCAGCGCGGGCTTGCGCAACCGTCCGCCTTCCACCGTCACGAAGCTCGGGCAGAAGCCCTTCAGGCAGGAGTAGTCCTTGTTGCAGGAGCTCTGGTTGATGCGCCGCTTCCTGCCCATCGCCGTCTCGACGGGCTCCAGCGAGATGCAGTTGGACTGGACCGAGCAGTCGCCGCAGCCCTCGCAGATGGCGGTATCGATGTGCAGCCGCATGTCGGGATCCTCCATCAGCCCGCGCTTCCTGCGCCGACGGAGCTCGGCGGCGCAGGTCTGCACGTAGACGATGGCGTTGGTGCCCGTCAGCTCCCGGGCCTCGAGCTGGATGGCATCGAGCTCGTCGCGGTGTGCCAGGCGCGCGCCGGGGGCGAGGTCCGCGGGCTCGTAGGCGTCCGGCGTGTCGGTCACGAGCCAGATGGGCGACACCCCCTCGGCGTGCAGCTGCCGCGTGACGATCTGCGGCGACAGCTCGCCGTCGTGCGGCTGTCCGCCGGTCATGGCCACCGCGTCGTTGTAGAGCACCTTGTAGGTGATGTTCACGCCGGCCGCCCTCGAGGCGCGGATGGCGAGCAGCCCGGAGTGGAAGTAGGTGCCGTCGCCGAGGTTCACGAAGCGGTGCTTCTCGTCGGTGTAGTGCGCGATGGCGGCCCAGGGCACGCCCTCGCCGCCCATCTGCGTGAAGGTCTCGGTGTCCCGGTCCATCCACTGCGCCATGTAGTGACAGCCGATGCCCGCCATGGCCTTGCTGCCTTCGGGGACGCGCGTGGACGTGTTGTGCGGGCAGCCGGAGCAGAACCACGGCTGGCGCTCGATCGGGGAGACGTGGGCGAGGCGCTCGTCGTGGCGGCGCTGCAGGTAGGCGTAGCGCTCCTCGATGCGCCGCTTCAGCGACTCGTCCATGTCCAGGCGCAGCACCCGCTCGGCGATCGCGCGCGCCACGCGCGAGATCGACAGCGCGGTGGACAGCGGCAGCACGTGGCGATCCTCGTGGTCGAACTTGCCGACGATGCGCGGGCG
Organism: uncultured Gammaproteobacteria bacterium; assembly: GCA_963833195.1. GTDB lineage: Bacteria > Pseudomonadota > Gammaproteobacteria > Granulosicoccales > Granulosicoccaceae > Granulosicoccus. Next base: position 1,683,105 of record CAWHXF010000027.1, read on the forward strand.
CACGTCCGCTCGCCAGTTGAACAGCTGCTGCTTGATCTGGTGCTCGATGATCTCGCGCCGCTCCTCGACGACCAGCACCTCCTCCAGCCCTTCGGAGAAGTGGCGGATGCCTTCGGGCTCCAGCGGCCACGGCATGCGCACCTTGTAGACGCGCAGCCCGATCGCGTGAGCGGCCGTCTCGTCGATGCCGAGCTCCACGAGCGCCTGGCGCACGTCCTCGAAGGCCTTGCCCGTGGCGACGATGCCGAGGCGCGCGTCGGGGGAATCGATGACGGTCTCGTCGATGCGGTTCGCGCGCGCGAACGCGAGCGCGGCGTAGGCCTTGTGCTCCTGCAGCCGGTCGTCCTGCACGAGCGGCGGATCGGGCCAGCGGATGTTCAGCCCGCCGGCCGGCATCTCGAAGTCGGTCGGCAGCACGAACTCCCGGCCCTCGTCGCCGATGTGCACGACGGCGCTCGTCTCGACCGTGTCCGAGATCACCTTGTAGCCGACCCAGCAGCCGGAATAGCGCGACATCGCGATGCCGAGCAGCCCCAGCTCCACGAACTCGTGGATGGAGCTCGGGTACAGCACGGGCATGACGGCGGCCATGAACGCGTGGTCGGACTGGTGCGGCAGCGTCGAGCTCTTGGCCGTGTGATCGTCCCCGGCGAGGCACAGCACGCCGCCGTGCGCGGAGCTGCCGGCGGCGTTGCCGTGCTTGAACACGTCGCCGCAGCGATCGACGCCCGGCCCCTTGCCGTACCAGATGCCGACGACGCCGTCCTTCGTCGCGCCGCGCGACAACGGCACCTGCTGCGTGCCCCAGATGGCCGTGGCCGCCATGTCCTCGTTCAGCCCGGGCCGGAAGGTCACGCCCGCGGGGTCCAGGTACTTCGCGGCCTTCTGCAGTTGCTGGTCGTAGGCGCCGAGCGGCGAGCCCCGGTAGCCGGTCACGAAGGCCGCGGTGTTCAGTCCCGCCGCGCGGTCGCGGCGCATCTGCGCCATGGGCAGGCGCACGAGCGCCTGCGTGCCGGTCAGGAACACGTCACCGGACGTGGCGGTGTACTTGTCGTCGAGGGAGTGATCGGTACCCATGCGTGGACGCCTCCGCGGCAGGCCGTTTCGATGCACCGAGTGTGCGCCGCCGCGGCAAGGATGTTCGTCCTCGAAGCACGCCATCGGCGAGCGAGCGTGGTACGTTCATCCTCCCGGCACGCCGCTGCCACGATATCGATTGCGCGATGGGCGCGTTCGACGCGATGGACCTCAAGCTGCTGCGCGCGCTGCAGGCCGAGCCCGATCTGTCGGTCGCCCGGCTCGGCGAGCGCATCGGGCTGTCCCACACCCCGTGCTGGCGCCGGTTGAAGCGGCTGGAGGCCGAGGGCGTGGTGTGCCGGCGCGAGCTGCTGCTGGACGCCGAGGCGCTCGGGCTGCACGTCACCGCGTTCTGCTTCATCCGGCTGAAGCAGCACGACAAGCCGACCATGGAGTCGTTCGAGGCCGCGGCCCGTGCCCACCCGAACGTGCTGCAGTGCTACACGACGTCGGGCGAGCAGGACTACGTGCTGCGCGTCGTGGCGGCGTCCATCAAGGACTACGAGCGGCTGGTCAAGGACGATCTGCTGGCCCTGCCGTCGGTCGCGCTGATGCAGTCCTCGTTCGCGTTGCGCGAGATCAAGAACAGCGCCGTGCTGCCCATCTGACGCGCCCGGGCGCACGATGGCAGGACTCGTTAACCCCCCCCGGGGCGGTTCCGCCCGGAACCGTCCCCCGACCAGGAGAGACAACGTGGCATTGGAAGATCAGGTCTGCACGCTCGTTCCGTACTTCACCGTGCAGGACGGGAAGATGGACGAATTCAAGGCGCTAGGCGAACGCATGGTCGAACGCACGCGCGGCGAGGACGCCGTCGTGTTCTACGGCTTCAGCTTCGATGGGCACACCGCGCATTGCCGCGAAGGCTACAAGGATGCACAAGGCATCCTCGCGCACTTGGAGAACGTCGATGCCCTGCTGAAGCAGGCGCTCGAGATATCGAGCATCGCGCGCCTGGAGGTGCACGGCCCCGCCGCCGAGATCGACAAGCTGCGCGAACCGCTGGCGGGGCTCGGGCCCGCGTTCTACACGATGGAGACGGGCTTCAGGCGCTAGCGCCTGCGACGATCGTCCCGATGCAAGCGCACGGGCACACGCCCGCCCTGGCGCCGACGATCGTGTTCGCCGAGGACGTCGTGGACGGCGCCCATCCACACGGTGCCCACGATCAGCGACAGCAGGACGATGCCGGCCGAGAGGACGGCCGGGGCGAGCGCCGTCACCATGACGGTCGCCATTAGCAGGGCGGCCGCGCCGGCCAGCAGGTTCGAAGTCTTCATGAGCGTGATCACTCGCGAGGGGTGGGTGCCACGGACGGCGCCCGTGATGCACTGTGGCGCGCGATCCGGGCGCGCGCGCAGGCCGGGCAACAAAGGGCAGGACGTGCGTAAATCGCACCGCAGCGCGCGCGCGCGACGATCCAGCGCGAGGGGTTCGGCAACGCGCTCGCTCCCGCCCCTTCGAGCCGGCGCGGTGGCCACGCCGGTCGCGTCCTCGCCCGGCATAACTATCCGTAAGGTGTTTGTCGCCCCGCACGGACCCCGTAATGACGGAGACCGGGCCCGGAAGCGACTACGCTCCGCACCGATCGCGGCCCGCCCGCGCCCCCAGGACGACATTGCTTGAGCACTGGCACCCTCCCCCATCGGGCTCGCGCCCTCGCCGCCGCCGTGGCGGTTTCCTCGGTCCTGGCGGGGTGCGTCGCCCCGGGCGTCGAGCCGCTCGCCGATCGCGGCGAGGACGGTCTGCCCGACGGAGATGCACTGTGGGTCGAGGCGCCGGATCCCGCGCTCGCGAGCGCGCCCGGTTCGGCCGCGACGGAGGACGCCGAACCCGAACCCGACATCAGCTACACCGTGCGCGCCGGCGACAACCTCACGGGCATCGCCAGGCGCTTCACCGGTGACGCCGACCAGTGGCGCGAGATCGCCCGGGCCAACGCCATCGTCGATGTGTCGGAGCTGCGCGTCGGTGCGCAGCTCGTCATTCCGGGCGAGTTGACGACGGGCGCCGTGCCCGGCGAGCCGGTCGGCGGCGGCGGGTCGCAGGTCGGGCTCATCGACGCGCTCGGCCTCGCCCAGACCCACGACGCGACCTTCCGCATCGCGCGCGAGCAGTTCGACGTCGCCCGCGCCGCGGTGCCCATCGCGCGCTCCGGGCTGCTGCCCCAGGCGGCGTTCGAAGCCGAGTACGGCCGCTTCTTCGATCTCGGGGGCGACAGCGGCACCACGCCCGTCACGGGCGTCGGCACCGACGCCGGTGGCGGTGTCGACGTGCTGCCCCTGACCAACACCGACTACAACTCGCTGCAACTGACGGCCAGCGCGAGCCAGGCGCTGTTCGATCGGGCCAGCAGCATCGGACTGCGCCGCGCCCGGCTCGAGGTCGATGTCGCCGAGACCCAGCTCCTGGCCGCCCACGAGGATCTCGTCGTGCGCGTCGCGCAGGCCTACTTCGACGTGCTGCGCGCGGCCTCGAACCTCGAGTTCCGCTCCTCGGACCTCGACGCCATCCGCCGCCAGTTGCAGCAGTCCGAGCGCCGCTACGAGGTCGGCGACATCGCCATCACCGACGTCGTCGAGGCCCGCGCCCGGCGCGACCTCGCCGAGGCCGCCGAGATCGCCGCGAGAAACGACGTCTCGAACGCGCGCGAGGCGCTGGCCGAGATCACGGGCCTGGACGGCGACACGTTCGACCTGGCGCGGCTGGACGACGACTTCACGCTGCTGCGCCCGGACCCGGACGACATCGATGCCTGGGTCGAGCGCGCGCTGAACGACAACGCGGACCTGATCGCCGCGCAGGGCAACGCGGAATCGGCCGCGCAGGCCGTGCGCGTCGCGCGTGCCGCCCGGCTGCCGACAATCGCGGTCGGGGCGAGCATCGTCTCGATCGATGCCGACGGCGGCCCGCGCGAGGATTCGGACGTCGGCAACGTCGGGCTCACCGGTACGCTGCCGCTGCTGTCCGGCGGGCTCGTCACGGCGCAGATCGCGCAGGTTCGCGCGCAGGAACGACTGGCGCAGGAGCAGTTGACCGATACCGAGCGGCGCATCGTGCGCGCCACGCGGAACGCCTACCGCGGCGTGGTCGCCTCGATCAGCCAGGTGCGCGCGCTGCGCCAGGCGCTCGCCTCGACCCGTCAGGCGTCGCGTGCGACCGAGGCGGGCTTCCAGGCCGGCACCCGCACCTCGGTCGAGGTGCTGCAGTCCTTGCGCGACCTGTTCAGCGCACAGTCCGACTACGCCTCGGCGCGCTACGACTACATCGTCGGTGCGCTGCAGCTCGAGCAGAGCGCCGGCACGCTCGATACCGGGGACGTGAGGCGCGTCGGAGGGTGGCTGGAGGGGCGCTGAGCCCCGATCTCGGAACCTGACCGCCCCGCCCTGCCTAGGCGGCCGCCTCTTCCGCCAACCAGGTCCGGGCGGCGGCTTCCTCGCCGGGGGGGAACGCACGGACGTCCACGTGCTGCAGCCGCGCCGCGGACTCGATGGCCCGGCCCAGCCAGTCCAACGAGGTCACGAGCGCCACTCGCGAGACGCGCGCCATCCCCTCGCGCTGGAGGCGCCACAGCGCGGGCGACAGCAGCGCCGCCGGCTCGACGCCGTGGAAGCTCGCGATGCGCGCGAGCAACAGGACCTTGCCGGTCGCGGGAGCGTCGAGGCGCTCGGCCACGCGCTCGACGTCCTCACGCTGTATGCGCCCGTCCAGATCCAGCACCAGCAGCGAGCCCTCGTCGCTGGCACGCAGCCCGGGCGTCGCCACGTCGCCCGGAGCGTCGTCGGCCGGAGCGTCGTTGGCCGGAGCGTCGTTGGCCGCGCCGCGTGCGTCGCCGCCCTCGAGCGCCGACGCGGCGTCGCGGCCGGCCGCCCTGAGAGCCTCGAACACGGAGCCGACCAGCCCTTCCAGGGAGGGTGCCGGGCCCGCGGGCGCGGACTTCCGCTCGGTACCCGTGCGCACCGACGCACCCTCGCGCAACCATCGGCGCGCGGCATCGACAGCGTCGCCGTCGAACGCGCGTACCTGCAGTCCCGGCAGCGCCGACCCGCGCAGCCGCTCGAGCGAGCGCAGCCACGACGCGTCGCCCACGATCGCAACCCGCTCCAGGCGCTTCAGCATCGGCAACAGGCGCGCACCGGCCGCCGCATCGCCCGCGAAGGCCTTCATGGTCACGTCCTCGACCGCGCGCAGGTCGATCAGCAGCACGGCACGACCATCGCCTTCGAGCGCGCTCTCCAGCGCCTCGGCCGCGCGCCGCACGTCGTGCTTGTCGACGATGGCGGAGCCTGTGAGCTCCAGTTCGGTGAAGGCGGTTCGACGAATCTCGATCATGGGTGCGCTCCGAACGGGCGGTTGCCCTCGTTCGTCCGAACGTGGGGACGGACCGGCGCACACCGAAGGCGTTCGAACGCGTTGTGGTCGCACGCGTCCAGCAGATCCCCGAAGCGCTTCTTCGGGTTCCGGCGCCCGGTCCGGCGACATCGACGCAGAGCCGCGCGGCCACGGTTGACCGGCGCCGCGCGTCGACGCGGGCGAGCTCACCCCTCGACGACGTACCCGAAACCGCGCCGCGTGCGCACCAGCTCCTCGACGCCCGCCGCCTTGAGCTTGCGGCGCAGCGAGCTCACATGGACCTCGACCGCGTTGCGCGTCACGTCCCGCTCGGTGGCGTACAGCCGCTCGATGAGCCGATCGTGCGAGTACACCTGGCCGCGCCGGCGCATCAGCAGCTCCAGCAGCGCGTACTCGTGCGGCGTCAGCACGACGCGCTCGCCGGCGACCGTGACGGCGCGCGCGACGGTGTCCAGCACGACGTCCCCGACGACGAGGCGCGTGCCCGCGCCGCGCGCGTCGTCGCGCAGGCGCCGCGACACCGCCCGAATGCGCGACACCAGCTCGTCGAACGAGAACGGCTTGACGAGGTAGTCGTCGGCACCGAGGTCGAGGCCGCGCACCCGGTCCTCGACCCGGTCCATGGCCGACAGGATGATCACGTGGGTACGGTCACCGCGGCCACGCAGGCGCTCCAGCAGCTCGAGGCCGGACACCTTCGGGATCATGAGGTCCAGCACCACGACGTCGTAGCCCCCGACCTCCAGATAAGCCCTCGCCTCCTCGCCGTCGAAGGCCTGATCGAGCGCGAACCCGGAATTCCTCAGGCCCGCCCCCAGCGAGCGCTGCAGGCGGTGCGAGTCCTCGATCAGCAGCAGTTTCATCGCCGCGAGTGTAGCCAGCGTGGTCACCGACCGGCCGACGATCACTTCCCCCGGCCTGCAGGTGACAAGATCACGGCTCCGGCTCAGGGATTCCTCAGGTTCGACGCCTATGCTGTGCGGCGCGGTCGCGAGGACGCCGCGTCACCGCCGTCATCGGATGCTTCTCGATCGATCCTTCCCCGTCGCGCCGGTCCCGGCGGCCAGCCCCGCTCGTGCCACGACCTGGGAAGCAACGCCCTCGCCGGGCCCGGGCGCGGCCCCGCCGGCGCTGTCGGTCGTGGTGCCAGCGCGCGACGAACGCGCCAACGTCGGACCGCTCGTCGACGAGATCGTCGATGCGCTCGACGGGCGCTACCGTTTCGAGATCGTGTTCGTCGACGACGGCAGCGGCGACGGCACGCTCGAGGAGCTCGTGCGCGTGCGCGACGAGCGCGCCCCGATGCTCCGGATCGTCGCCCACGCCGCGGCGCGCGGCCAGAGCTTCGCGCTCCTGTCCGGCGTGCGCGCCGCGCGCGGGGCGTTGATCGCGACGCTGGACGCCGACGGGCAGAACGTGCCGGACGACATCCCGGCGATGGTGGCGCTCGCCCAGGCGTATCCGGCGGGCGTCCACTTCTGCGTCGCGGGTCACCGGGTCTCGCGCCGCGACACGCGCTGGAAGCGGCTCCAGTCGAGGGTCGCGAACCGGGTGCGCGCGGCCATTCTCGACGATCCGACGCCGGACACCGGCTGCGGGCTGAAGATCATGCCGCGTGCGACCTGGCTCGCGTTGCCGGCGTTCGATCACGTGCACCGCTTCCTGCCGGCACTGGTGCGCCGGCTCGGCGGCACCGTCAGCGTGCACGAGGTGCGGCACCGCCCGCGGCTGCACGAGCGCTCGAAGTACGGGATGTGGGACCGGTTGCTGCCGGGTCTGGTGGATCTCGTGGGCATGCTGTGGCTCGGACGGCGGCTGCGCGCGGTCGAGGCGCGCGAGATCGGCGAACGCGCGTGAGGACCGCGTTCGCGGACGCCTCGGGAGCGCGGGACGTGCGGCCGCGACGACCCCGGCTCGGGCCGCTCGTCGTCCTCTGCGCGCTTGCCGCGGCGCTCTGGGCGCTGGGGCGGTGGCTGCCGGACACGGACGCGCTGCTCGGGTTCGGTCGCTCGGCGCTGGACGCCCCGCCGCTGCTCGTCGTGCCCGGTTTCGTGTTCTGCGGTGCGGCGTTGACCGGCATCGGGGTGTCGCGCCAAGCGGTCGCGCTCGTGGGCGGCTACCTCTACGGCGCCGTCGCCGGCACCCTGCTGGCGCTCGTCGCGACGCTCGTCGGTTGCGCGCTCGCCCACGGCATCGCGGCGCGGCTCGGTCGCACCGGGCTCGACCGATGGTGGCCCGGCCTCGGTGCGCGGCTGGACGCCTGGACGCGCGAGGACGTGTTCGCGAAGGTCCTGGCCCTCAGGCTGTTCCCGCTCGGCAGCAACCTCGCGACGAATCTCGCCGCCGGCGTCGCGCGCGTGCGCCGCGGCCCCTTCCTGCTCGCCTCGCTCATCGGCTTCCTGCCGCAGACGCTCGTGTTCGCGCTGACGGGTCACGGCGTCGGCGAGGCCAGGGCGGCGCCGGTGCTGCTCGGCGCGGTGCTGCTGCTCGCCTCGGCGGCGCTCGCGACGTGGCTCGCCCGCGGACGCCTGTGGCGCGCCCCTTGAGCCGAGGCACGAGCGCCCTCGGCGCGGGGACGTCCGACGACGCCGACGGGCGCGGCCTGGCGCGGTCGTGGCTGGACTCGCCCGCCGCGTTCGCGTGCATCCTCGGGCTCGCGGCGCTCGCGTTCCTGGCGGGACTCGGACTGCGCGACCCGTGGCCGGCCGACGAGCCGCGCTTCGCGCAGGTCGCGCGCGAGATGGTCGAGTCCGGGCAGTGGCTGTTCCCGACCCGTGGCGGCGAGCTCTACTCCGACAAGCCGCCGGTGTTCATGTGGACGGTCGCCGCGCTCTACCGGCTGACCGGCGAGATGCGCGTCGCGTTCCTGCTGCCCTCGATGCTCGCGGCGATCGCGACGCTCGTGCTGACGCACGACGTCGCGCGACGGCTGTGGAACCGGCGCACCGCGAACGTCGCGGCGTTGCTGCTGGCCGCGACGCTGCAGTTCGGCCTGCAGGCGAGAACCGCGCAGATCGACATGCTCGCGTGCTTCTGGATCGCGCTCGGCACGTACGGGCTGCTGCGCCATCTCGTCGCCGGCCCCGCGATCGGGTGGTACCTCGGCGCGTGGTTCGCGATGGGGCTAGGGATCATCACCAAGGGCGTCGGCTTCCTGCCGGTGCTGATGCTCGTGCCGTGGGCGGCACTGCTGGTCGCGTCGCGCGGCACGTCGCCCGCTCACGTCGCGGTGCCCCCGGTCGCGCGCCCGTCGCTCGTCATGCTCGCGGGCCCGCTGTTCCTGCTCGGCGCGGTCGCGACGTGGCTCGTGCCGATGTGGCTCGCCGTCGAATCCAGCGGCGATCCCGCGCTCGCCGCGTATCGCGACGACATCCTGTTCCGCCAGACCGGCGAGCGCTACACCGACCCGTGGGGGCACGTGAGCCCGTGGTGGTACTTCCCGGTCCAGGTGATCCCGCTGTTCTGGCTGCCGCTCTCGCTGCTGCTCGCGTGGCTCGTGCGACCGTGGGCGGCCGCGTTCCGCGCCCGCGATTCGCGCATCGTCCTGCCCGTCGTCTGGGTCGTGCTGGTCGTCGCGTTCTTCAGCGCGAGCCCCGGCAAGCGCGGCGTCTACGTGCTGCCCGCGCTGCCGATGCTCGCACTGGCGGCGGCCCCGTACGCGGAGAGTCTGCTCGACCGGGTCGCGTTGCGGCGCGCTTGCGCGGTGCTGCTCGGTGCGCTCGCGGTGCTGTTCACGCTCGTGGGCGTCGCCGGGCTGGCAGGGCTCGAAGCGCTCGCTGCGGCCGAGGTCGAGGAGGGCCTGCGACCGTGGCCACTGCTCGTCGCGCTCGGGCTCGTTGCCGGCTGCGCCGCGTTGCTCGCCCACCGGGGGCGTCCGGCGCTCGGCTGGTTCGCGTTCGTGGTGCCCCTGTGGATGCTGTACGGCACTTGGGGCTACGCGCTGGCGAACCCGGCGCGGACGCCGATTCCCGTGTACCGGGCGCTGCTGGCGAGCGTCGGCGAGGGTGTGCGCGTCGCGCTGCCGGACTTTCGCGAGCAGTGGCTGCTGTTCGCACCGGTGCCCGTCGTGCACTTCGGCTACCACACGCCCGACGAGGACCAGCAGCGCGAGGTGTGGCGCTGGCTCGGCGAGCCGGACGCGGACGGGCGGGCGAGGTACGCCCTCGTGTCGGACCGGATGCCTGCCGACTGCTTCGATGTCGGGGCAGGACTGTCCCTCCGACGCGGGATGGGACGGGCGTGGACGCTGCTGTCGGCGGACGAGCGACGCGCCGAGTGCGCCGCGCCGGACGCTCCGGTGCCCCGCTACGAGTACGCGCAGGGCGGGGCGTCGCCGCTGCGTCCCTGACCGGCCCCGCGCTCCCCCGTCGCGGTGTGGCCGAGCCGGCTCACATCGCCTTCACGAGCGCGCGCGTCAGGTTTCCCGGTGCCGTTGCCACGACGCCACGATTGCACCCGGGTTCCTCAGCGCGCGCTCAGGGTCCGGGCGGATGATGGGCGTCATTCGCCGCCCCGTCCTCGGGTCGGCCCTACCTCGTCCCGCAGGCCGGAGGCTCGACATGCGACATCACCTCGGCGGCGCGCTCGTTGCGATCGCCCTTTGCGTCATGGCCGGACCGTCGATCGCGAGCGATCCCGTGACGATAGCCTTCACGGCCGATCAGGGGACCGGCGACGAGGCCCGCGCCGTGCTGCAACTCATCGCCGACGAGGGTGCCGACCTGCTGCTCCTGCAGGGTGATCTCGGCTACGGCCCAAGGGCGGCGCGCACCTGGATCGAGAACCTCGAGACGGCGCTCGGACCGGACTTCCCCGTGCTGCTCACCGTCGGCAACCACGAGAACTTCCAATGGCCGGCCTACCGCGACTGGCTGGTCGCACGCGTCGCACGCGCTCCCGAGCTCGACTGCCGCGGCACGCTCGGCGTCAAGGCGCGGTGCACGTTCCGCGGCATCACGATCGTCCAGACCGCTCCCGGCGTGCACGAGGTCGACGGCATCGACCCGGACGACGCCTACGCCGACTACCTCGGGCAGGAGCTTGCGAACGACGAGAACCTCTGGCGCATCTGCAGCTGGCACAAGAACCAGCGCCTCATGCAGGTGGGCGGCAAGGGCGACGAGACGGGCTGGGGCGTCTACCGGGCGTGCCTGGACGGCGGCGGCATCGTCGCCACGGGGCACGAGCACTCCTACTCGCGCACCCACCTGATGAGCGGCTTTCGGCGCCGCGAGGTCGTGCACACGAACGATCACCTGGAGATCGAGCCGGGACGCTCGTTCGCCTTCGTCTCCGGGCTCGGCGGTCGGACCATCCGGCCGCAGACGGCGGGCGGAGACTGGTGGGCCTCGGTCTGGTCTTCGACCCAGGGCGCCGATCACGGCGCGCTGTTCTGCACCTTCGACGGCCCGAGCGCGGACTGCCGGTTCAAGGACATCACGGGCGCGGTGCCGGACAGCTTCACGCTCGAGAGCCGCAACGTGCCTGGCTCGGGCGGGACGCCCCTCGTGTACGCGGACGGCTCGTCCGCGTACGACGGGCCCGGGTCGGCGCCGGCCTCGTCGAAGGTCACGGGCGGAGCGATGGATCCGCTCGGCGGGATGGCGGGGCTGTTCGCGGTCCTGGCGACGTGGATTGCGAGACGTCGAAGGTCCAGAGCCTGCGTGTCGCGGCTGCGCGATGCTCGCGCTCGGCCTGTCCAGTGCCCATGCGGCACCGGGTCCAAGGTGTCCAGGGCCGGACACCGGGGCGGCCCTACTCTCCAGCGCCGGGCAACGCGGAGCGCAAGCCTGAATGCTCGACGAGCCGCACGAAATCCTTGTCCGAGAACAGTAGCGGGACGGCCTCGTCGATGCAGTAGGAGCCGATGATCATGTCGTTGGTCTTGCGAATCGTCACCCCCTGCTTGCGAAGCGCGCGGAACTTGTCGGCGGTCCGCACCGCTCGGACGTGCCCGACCATCTCGACGAGCGTCAGATCCTCAAGCAGCGATCGGGCGGTGCGGTACTGTCGATCGTCGCGAAACCCCTGTAGCACCTCGGTGAGGATGATGTCGCCGACCGCGACAGGGACCGCTCCGAGCACGGCGTCCAGATAATCCGACTCGCGCGTGGACGCTCCGTTGAAGTAGTCGATCCAGACGCTGGAGTCGACGATGATCACGACGAGCGCATGCGCTCCAGATCCCCCGTCCAGGACAGCTTGCCCCGGTACTTGCGGATGCGCTCCTGCTTCTTCAGGCGCACGAGCGCGGCAAGCCCGAGCTCGACGGCTTCGCGCTTGGTCTGCGCGCCGGTCGCCTTCATCGCCTCGATCAAGAGCTCGTCGTTGATGTCGATGTTCGTGCGCACGGGAGATCCGTTGTGTATGAGTGAATCGGAGTGTACACAATGGCTCGACGCCACCGGCGATCGGGATGATGCGACCCGGTCGCGGACAGGATCGGCGCGCCGCTCGCTGCAAGCCGCCCGTAAGCCAGGGACACGCTCGTCACCGCCTTCCGCGACAAGGGCACCGAGCGCTGCAACGCCGACGACGACGCGCGCGCCGACGCCTTCTTCGCGCAGGGCATCGCCCTGCTCTCCAAGTGATGTCCGAACCAGAGTCCGAAACGATCATGAACGCAGCCACCGCAACTGCCGCAACGCCCGCCTCGACCGAAGGTGCCGGTTCGATCGGCGACGCAAGCCCGACCCCAACCGCCCACCCTCTCGCCACGCCGAACCGCGTACCGCTCGTCACCGTCGACTTCTGGCTCATCAAGCTGATGGCCGTGACGATGGGCGAGACCGCCGCCGACTTCCTCGCCGTCAACCTCGGGCTCGGCCTGACGGCGACGTCGCTCCTGATGGCCGGCGTGCTCGCGATCGCGATGTCCGCGCAGTTCCGGCAGCGCCGCTACGTGCCGTGGTCGTACTGGCTCGCCGTCGTGCTCGTGAGCATCGTCGGCACGCTGATCACCGACAACATGGTCGACAACTTCGGCGTCTCGCTGGTCAGCGCGACCACGTTCTTCGCGATCGCGCTCGCCGCGGCGTTCGCGGCCTGGTACGCCTCGGAGAGGACGCTGTCGATCCACACGATCTACACGACCCGTCGCGAGGCCTTCTACTGGCTCGCGATCCTGCTGACCTTCGCGCTCGGCACCGCGGCCGGGGACCTCGTCGCCGAGCACTACGGCCTGGGCTACCTGGCCACGGGCATCCTGTTCGGCATGATCATCGCGTCGGTGACGTTCGGCCACTTCGTGCTCAAGCTCGACGGCATCTGGGCCTTCTGGATCGCGTACGTGTTCACCCGTCCACTCGGCGCCTCGTTCGGCGACCTGCTGTCCCAGCCGACCGAGTACGGCGGGATGGGGCTCGGCACGATCGTGACGAGCGCGGTGTTCCTGGCGGCGATCGCGGCGATCGTGGCGTACATGACGGCGACGCGTCGCGGGCAGGAGCTCGTCGTCGCGGACTGAGGCGCGGCCCGGGTTCGGAACGCGCCGCGCCGGCACGGCCTTGCGGTAACGTGGCCCGCAAACCCTCCGATCGAGTCGCGGACGATCGGGTCGCGGGCGATCCGGACCGCGGACGAGTCAACCGAACGACGATGAAGCCGGGCCAGCGCGAAGAGGGATCGATCCGTTTCCGGGCAACGCTGCGAGCGGCGGGCGAGCACCGGATACTCAGACTGCCCGACGCGGCGAGCGGGAAGCTGCCGTCGCGCGGGCAGGTGGCCGTGCGCGGAACGATCGACGGGCATCCGTTCGCGACCGTCATCGAACCGGACGGTGAATTCGGGCACTGGTTGCGGGTCGGTCCGGCGTTGCCGGGGTCCGCCGCCCGCCTGGGCGAGGAGGTCGACGTGACGATCCAGCCGACCGATGCATGGCCCGAACCCGGCGTGCCGCCGGACCTGCGACGGGCACTGTCGAACGGCCCGTCGGACGTCCAGGACCTGTGGAGCGCGATCACGCCGATGGCGCGCTGGGAGTGGGTCCGCTGGGTCAACGCGACCAGGAACCCCGCGACGCGAGCGCGTCGCGTGGAGGCGAGCATCTCGAAGCTGCACGGCGGGAAGCGCCGGCCGTGCTGCTTCAACCTCGCTTCGTGCACGGATCCGGAGCTGGCCAGGAACGGCAAGCTCGTCGTCGAAGGGGATCGGGGCTGAGCTTCGACCGGAGCGAGAGCCTGGCGAGCCGCTCCGCGACGAGGATCGTGAGCACCCACGAGACGGCAACGGCCAGGTCGGCCGTGAGGCCCACGGGCGGCGTGCCGGTGGCGAGATAGACCGGCAAAAGGACGAAGGCCGTGAGCGACTGGCCCATCCCCAGCGCATAGGCACGAATCATCCACGCTCCGTGCGCCGCCCGCCGCCCCGCACGGACGTGGCGGATCGCGAGGATGAGGGAGACGAGCAGACCCGTGCCGCCGAGCAGGCGCAGGGCGTCGAGAAGCATCGTCGAGGAGCCCGGGAAGGTGAGGACCAGGTGAATGCCCCCCACCGCGAGGAGTGCACCCGCGGCCGCGAAGGCCCGCCCCGCGATCCGGTGAAGCCTGCCGAAGCGGCCCGACAGCGCGCGCCCGAACTGGAGCGGGCCGAGCAGCCCGAAGCTCACGCCGGCCGCGGCGTGTATCCAGTACAGCGCCGGTCGGGTCATGAGATGCGCCACGTCCGGGGGCGTGGCACCGATCGGGATCTGCACCATGCGCAGAAGGCCCATCAGGATCGGTATCGCCGTCAGGAAGAGCAGCAGGGCGGCCACGCCGAGGGGGCGTGAAACGATGCGGGTCACGGGGTGTTCTCGACGCTAGAACGCGTAGTTGACCGACGCGAAGCTCGTCACCACCTCGCCCCGCTCGACGACCGGGCTGTCGGTCACGGCGGTCGGCAGGAAGTCCGCCTGCACGGCCAGCACCGCGGACACCTTCGGCGTCACCGCGTACGCGAGCTGAACGCCCGCGAAGGGCGTGAGCGCCGAGTCGAGCTCGAAGGCGGGCCGGCCGTCGCGCGCCTCGTCCGGCAAGACGCCGTACTGGTACGTGGACAGGTTCCCGTCCTGCCACGTCACGCCGGCGTCGATCCCGAGCGACAACCCGGGCAGAGGGCCGAACCCGGCTGCCAGGTCCAGCACGGCCTCGGTGCCGTCGCTCGTTCCGGACACGTCGGAGCGGAGCTCGAGCGTCGCGGCGTATCGATCGAGCGACGCGACCGCTCGGAGCCCCGCGTCCACTCCGATGTCCCGGTCCATGTCGCGGTTGGCCGGATCGTCCGACGGCTCGGCCGTCGCCAGTCGCGGCCCCACGAGCACATCGACTTGCAACTGCTCTTGGCGTAGCAGACCGACGGCGAGTCCCGTGGGATCGACGTGCACCCAGCGGCTCCGGGCATCGAACCAGGGGACCACGCCGGCCTGCGTCGCGTCGTCGCCGTCCCCGAACGGGCCGGACACGCCGTAGCCGCCGAGACCGAGCGAGAAGCGCCACGTGGGCTCGACGTCGCCCTCCGCCCGTGCGTGGCCGGCCAGGAGGCAGGATGCCATCACGAGGGCGGGCAGCGCGCGCATCGGCCGACGTGGCGGCCGAGCCGCGCGCTCGCTCGATGGCGAGGATGCGCTCGAGCGAACGCCCGCACGCCGTTCCGCATCGACTCTCACAAGATTCGCGCTCACGACAACCCGTCCTCGAGCGTGGGCAGCGGCGAGTGCACGGTGCGGGATTCCGCCGCGCAATCGCAGCTCGCCTCGACCTTGCCGAGAAAGAGCAGCGGCGCACCGCCGCCCGCGCGGTACGAGAACGCATCGACGTCGGGCTGGCTCGTGCAGACCGTGCTGCACGCCTGCGCCACCTCGAGCAGCAGCTCGCCGGTGTCGCCGGTGGAGCTGCACGCGCTCATCGCGCCGACGAGGGCGAGCGCCGGACACGCGCGCGTGATGGGAGATCGCGCGACGGCGCGTGCGCGCGAGGATCGTGTCCGCGGGCTCGATGCCGACGGGAGGTTGCGGTGGTGACGGTACATGCGGGGGTATCCACGAGTGTCGAACGCTTCGTTGCGTCCATCACGGAGGATCGGCGCGACGCCGCACGCCCACATCGGCCCAAGGGCCGCTTCTCGCTCGACCGAAAGTCCGGCCTCCCGCCGGCTCCGCGCTCAGCGCCCCACGCGCCCCGTCTCGTGCGCCCACATCGCCGCCTCCACGCGGTTCCGCGCGCCGAGCTTCTGCATCAGGCTGCCGACGTGGGTCTTCACGGTTCCGAGGCTGATGTGCAGCTCCACGCCGATCTCGACGTTGGTGCGACCGCGCGCGAGGCTGCACACCACCTGCTCCTCGCGCGCGGTGAGCGGCTCCAGGGGCTGCACCGGCACCGTCCCGGAACCCAGGTCCGCGAAGGCCGCCAGCAACCGCACCGTGATGTTCGGCGCGATCAGCGCCTCGCCGCTCGCCGCCGCGCGGATCGCCTGGGCGAGCAGCTCCGGGCCGGCGTCCTTGAGCAGGAAGCCGCGGGCGCCCGCCTTCAGCGCGGCGTGCACGTACTCGTCGAGATCGAAGGTCGTGATCATCACCACCGCCAGGGGGTCGCTCGTGCCCGGGCCCGCGAGCGCGCGCGCCGCGGCGATGCCGTCGAGCAGCGGCATGCGGATGTCGAACAGGCACACGTCCGGGTGCAGCCGCCGGGCGAGGGCGACGGCCTCGCGCCCGTCGGCGGCCTCGCCGACGACCTCGATGTCCGGCTGCGCGTCCAGGATCGTGCGCAGACCGGCACGCATGAGCGCCTGGTCGTCGGCGATGAGCACGCGGATGCTCACGGTTCGTACCCGCTCGTGCGGTCGGGCATGTCCTCGGACATGGCCTCGGGCTTGGGCAGCATCACCTCGACGCGCCAGCCCCGCACGTCGCCCGGACCCGCGGTCAGCGTCCCGCCGAGCAGCGCCGCGCGCTCGGCCATGCCGCGCAGGCCGAAGCCGGGCGCCGGGTCGCCGCGCACGGGCTCCCCGTCATCGACGACCCTCAGACGCACCGCACGGGGCTCGCCGTGGAGCGACACCTCGACGCCCCGCGCACCGCGGGCGTGGCGGTCGCTGTTGGTCACGGCCTCGCGGGCGAGGCGATACAGCGTCGACTCGAGCGTCGGGCCGAGAGTCTCCAACGCACCGTGCAGGGTGACGTCGACCGGCAGCGAGCAGGTGCCGTCGCGCGCGAGCCGTTCGAGATCGGCGAGCGTCGCGACGGGTGCCAGCACCGCCGCGTCGTCCGCGCGCAGCGCCCGCACCATGTGCCGCATCTCGGCGAGCGTGCGCGAGGCGGCCTCCTCGATGGTGCGCAGCGCCTCCAGCGGCGCGTCGGGCCGCGTCGCGGCGGATACGCGGCCGGCCTGCGCCTGCACGGCGATCGCGCAGACGTGGTGCGCCACGGTGTCGTGCAGCTCGCGTGCGAGCCCTTCGCGCTCCTGCAGCCGCATCCGCTCCGCGGCCTGGTGTCGCGCGCTCTCCCGGTAGCGCACCGACGCGCCGAGCGCGGCGGAGAGACACAGCACGAGCGCCCCGCCGATCATCTCGTCCGGAGCCGTGGTAGCGGCGCCCAGCGCCACCGCGTAGGCGAGCCCGATCACGCCCAGGCCCGGCAACACCTCGCGGCCCGAGCCCCAGCGCAGCAGCGCGTAGGGCAGCAGCAGCAGGAACGCCGAGGTGTCGAGGCCCTGCCATTCGACCCCGCGGAGCATCGCCACGGAATCGACCAGGGCGGTGGCGCCGAACCCGAGCGCCGCGATCCCGAGCGGGTGCACGCGCCGCCACGGCAGGGCTGCCGCGAGCGCGACGCTCAGCACGATCGAGGCGCTGCGCCACACCAGGACGTCGCGCAGCAGCCCTTCGAGGACGGCCGCGCAGACGAGCGCCGCGACGAGCACGGCGTCGGCGCGCGTCGGCGGGCTCGCGCCCGGCGCGCGGGGTTCGTTCCAGAGCGTCTCGAGCAGGGTCGGCATGGGCGGGTGCCGGTCGGGAGGATGGCAGTCTGCGGGCCCGTGATCCAGAGTGCATCGGCCGAAGGACCGACGCGCCGCGCGGCCGAGGCTCCGCGTAGCCCGATCGCGCTACCGGTCGTACTCGTCGTGCAAGCGCCACCATTCGTAGGCGGGCGTCCGGGGCGTGGCCGACGGCGGCGCCTCCCACGTCTCCTGCCGCCCCAGCGGCGTGACGTCCAGCAGCGTCCAGACCGTGCCGAGCGTCTCGACGCCGCGGCCGCACGTGTTCCACGTACGGAAGATCTCGCCGCCCTCGCTCAGGAACACGTTGACGCCGAAGCCGCCGGTAATGCCGTGGTCGGCATCGAAGTCGTCCGCGCTCGAGACCCAGGGAAACGACCAGCCCATGCGCTCGCGAGGCAGCCTGCGCCGTTCGGCCGCGAGCGCGTCGCAGGCGCGGGTCAGCGCCTTTTCCCTCTCGAGCAGCGCGGCGCGGGCGGCGAGCCACGCGGTTCGATCCACGACGGGCACGGAATCGTCGGTGCTCACGGTTCGTCATCCTGTCGCGACAGCCACCAGACGGCACCGTTGCCGTCGGCCACGCCGCCGCGATGATCGCCGTCGCCCTTGCGCTGCAGCGGTTGCACCACCTTGCCTCCTGCCGCCACCGCGCGCTCGAACGCCGCTTCCACGTCGGGCACGTAGACGTGCACGTTCGTGTCGGGACCCTCCGGCATCTCGCCCATCATGATCACCGTGTCGTCGATGCGCGCCTCGGCGTGTTCGATGCCCGACCCGTCGCTTCTCGGCATGACGCGCAGCCGGGTCGCGTCGAAGACCGTCTCCACGAACGCCAGGGTCTTGTTCGCGTCGCGCACGATCAGGTAGGGGGCCACGCTGGTGTAGCCGTCGGGCTTGTAGGTCATTTCGGGGGCGTATCGTTGGTGGCTTGGATCTGCGCACGCAGGTCGGCGAATGCCGCCTCGATCGTGGGCGGCGCGGACGGTCGGGCGTACATGCGCTCGACGCGGAACCGTCACGCCGTCAGCGGGATCGCCTCGAATCCGCCGAACACGATGCGACCGCCGTCGAACGGCATCGGGATGTCCGCCATGCGCGGATCCTTGCGCATCGCTGCCATCGCCGTGTCCGCCGCGTCCTTCGACTGCCACGTCATCATTCCGACGACGACGGTCTCGCCCGGTTCGGCGTCGACCGCCTTGAGAAAGTCGGTGCGCTTGCCTGGCGGCAGGTCGATGCCCCAGTGATCGTCGGCGACGACCGCGCCGTGCTCGCGGAAGATCGCGCTCATCCGGTGCGCGTGTTCGAGGTACTCCGCGCGACGTTCTACGGGCACGGGCACCAGGGCGATCTGGACGTAGCTCATGGGGTTTCCTCGGTCGGGAGATGGGCGGGGTCCATCCAGAAGAACTCCCGGATGTGCCCGTCGGGGTCGGCGATGCTGCGGCCGAACATGTCGCGGTGTAGAAGGCGGTCGCGCGTTCGAGGTCGATGACCGGCAGATTGATGAAGACGTTCCCGTTCATGCCGGGACGCCCACCGCATCGCGAACCGCAGCGGCGGCATCGCTCACGTCCAGCTCGCGCACCGGTCGCACCTCCACGCAGCCTATCCGCGCCGCGGGAATGCCGGAAGCGACGCGGATCGCGGCGTTCAGGTCCGCCACGTCGATCAGGTAGAAGCCGAGCAGCTGCTCCTTGGTCTCGGCGAAAGGACCATCGGTCAGCAGCGCCTCGCCGCCGCGCACGCGTACGGTGGTCGCCGTGCTGATCGGCGCGAGCGCTTCGGCCGCGAGGCGGCCGCCGCCGGACGCCACCTCCCGGTCGTAGGCGACGCATTCGGCGTCGTGCGGGCTGTCCGGGTGATCGTGCAGCACCGTTTCGGCACCGTAGACCAGACAGAGGTATTTCATTCGGGGTCTCCCGTGACGGCGGCGTCTAGCGCCGCGATGTCGATCTTCTTCATGCGCATCATCGCCTCGAACGCGCGCGCCGCCTCGGTGGGATCGCTGCTCGTGGTGAGCTCCAGCAAGCGGCGCGGCGTGATCTGCCAGGAGTGGCCCCAGCGATCCTTGCACCAGCCGCAGGCGCTTTCCGCGCCGCCTTTGCCGATGATCGCGTTCCAGTAACGGTCGGTCTCGTCCTGATCCTCGGTCACCACCATGAAGCTCACGGCCTCGTTCGGCGTGAAGACCGCTCCGCCGTCGAGGCCGACGAACGCGCGGCCGAGCACGGTGAACTCGACGGTCAGTTCGCTGCCGGCAGTTCCGCCGGGGAAGTCGCCCGGTGCCGTGTTGATCCGGCCGACACGGCTCTCGGGAAAGGTCGCGGCGTAGAACGCCGCCGCCTTGCTCGCTTCGCCGTGGTCGAACCAGAGACAGGTGACGAGGTCGGTCATGGATCAGGCTCTCCCGTCCGATGAATCGGGTCTTGCATGGTCGAACGACGGCAGGGCTCATCGACCGTCGGCATCCCCTCGAACATTGCAGGTCGGATGGAAGGTCTACGGGGCAGCGTCGACCACGGCGTCCAGCCTGCGCTGCAGGAACCGCCGCTCGGGCGCCGAGCCCGAGATCGACAGCGCGGTTCGATAGGCGCCGGCCGCCTCCGCGCGGCGGCCGAGGCGGCGGAGCAGGTCCGCACGCACCGCCTGGGCGATGCGGTAGTCGTGCAGTTCGCCCGACGCGAGCAGCGTCTCGAGCATCGCCAGCGCGGGCGCCGGCCCGTCACGCATCGCGATCGCCGCCGCGCGGTTCAACCGCACGACCGGGGAGGGCTGCACGCGTTCGAGCAGCTCGTACAGCCCGACGATCTCGTGCCAGTCGGTGTCCTCGGCCCGCCCGGTCGTCGCGTGTACCGCGGCGATCGCCGCCTGCAGCGCGTAGCCGTCGGCCGGGCCGCGCACGAGCGCGTCGCGCAACAGCCGATCGCCCTCCGCGATCGCGGCGCGATCCCAGAGCGAGCGATCCTGTTCGTCGAGCGGGACGAGGTCGCCGGCGGCGTCCTGGCGCGCGGCGCGGCGCGCGTGCTGCAACAGCATCAGCGCCAGCAAGCCATCGGTGCGCGGCTCGGCCAGCAGCTCGCACAGCAGCCGCGCCAGCCGGATCGCCTCGGCGCAGAGATCGACGCGGGTCAGCCGATCGCCGCCCGAGGCGTGGTAACCCTCGTTGAACAGCAAATAGACGACGCGGTGCACGTCCTCGAGCCGACCGGGAAGCGCGGCCCGGTCGGGCACCTCGTAGGGGATGCGGGCCTGACGGATCCTGCGCTTGGCCCGCACGATGCGCTGCGCCACGGCGCCTGGCTTGAGAAGCAGGGCCGCCGCGACCGCTTCGGTGGTCAGGCCGCAGACTTCGCGCAGGGTCAATGCGGTGCGCGCCTCGGGCGACAGCGCCGGGTGGCAGCAGGTGAAGATCAGCCGCAGCAGGTCGTCCTCGAGCGGCTCGATCGCGTCCGGGGGAGCGCTGCACGACGGATGCGCATCGGCATCGATCAGCGGCCGCTCGAAGCGTTGCCGCCGTCGCTGCCGGTCGATACCGCGAAACCGCCCGGCGGACACCAGCCAGGCGGTCGGGTTGTCAGGGATGCCGTCCCGCGGCCAGCGTTCGGGCGGCGATCGCCATCGCGTCCTGCAACCCGTCCTCGGCCAGCTCGAAATCACCGAGCAGGCGGATCAGCGTCGCGAGCATGCGCCGGGAGTCGCTGCGATACAGCGCGTCGAGCGCCGCGTGCGCCGCCGCCGTTCGGTCGTGCCTGGGTTCCGCTTCGTCCATCGGGCTCGCGGCTGATGGGTACCGGGCCGATGGTGGCACGATCGGGCCCGAGCAGCCGTCGATCTGCAGGCTCCCCGATCGACCGGGATCGAGATCAGTCGCTTCAGAAGGAGACTCCGATGGTTGAAACTGTCGCGCCCTCGACCGGCCCGTCTCGACACGCCGGGTACGGCGGGCCGCGCGCCTGTCGCGCGAGGCATCGTTCGGGTCGAGATGAAGATCAAGCGGTTTCTTTCGGAATGACGACGATGACCAAGCGCTACGCCGTCTGCATCGACAACACGGGTTACCCGGCATCGCTCGAGACGAGAAAGCTGTACGAGCTTCTCGACGACACCGAGGCCAATCGTGTCGGCCAGGTTCGCGTGATCGACGAGTCCGGGGAGGACTACCTCCATCCGGCCGATCGTTTCATGTCCGTCGAACTCGGCTCGGAAGCCGCCAACGCGATCGCCCGCGCCGCTTGATGGTCGTCGAGCGGTCTCCTCGGCGAACGCGGTGCGGTAGTTCGTCACCAGGCTGATGCCATAGACCTCGATGTCGTGGATCTTCCAGCCCCCGTCGTCGCGCAGCTTGTACGACACGGCCACGTCCGCGGCACCACCGGGCCGCTCGAAGAGCGAGCGCACGACCGGGCGGTCCGGCCGGTTCGTGGGCCGGAACGGCTCGAACGCGATGTCCTGAACGGCGTCTCCGCGCGCAGCGGCTCCGGATCGGCCAGGAGCTCGTCCCTTCTCGTGCGCAGCACGTCGAGCGCCTCGTTGACCGCGCCCTAGATCATCGCCTGCGCCGGATGCTCGGCGGCGTGCGCGGGCGCGCACAGCGCCGCCAGGAGCAGGAGCCCCCCCGGGCCGCCAAGGCGGGCCCCGAGGCGTTCATCGAAGCAGCACCGAGCGCACGACCTCGAACCAAACCGACGCCCACAGCAGCAGCGACATCAGCACCGCCGCCGAGCCCATGTCCTTCGCCTGGCCCGACAGCGCGTGCAGCTCCAGCCCGACGCGGTCGACCACGGCCTCCACGGCACTGTTGAGCAGCTCCACGATCAGCACGAACAGCGTGACCCCGATCAGCGCCGCGCGCTCCAGCCCCTCGGTGGTCAGCACGCAGGCGGCCACGAGCGCGATGCCCGCCAGCCAGCATTCCTGACGGAACGCGGCCTCGCCCCGGTACGCGAGCTTCAGTCCGCTGAGCGAGTAGCCGCCCGCCTTGACGATCCGCGCGACGCCCGTGTGCTTGTGCACGTTCGGATCGATGGGCGGCACGTGCGGGTTCGGCCCGGTCTGCACGGCGACCGGCCGGGCGCCCATCTGGGCGGTCACCGAGGCTGTCTTGGCGGAAATGCTCATGAGTCGTGATCCTGCGAGGCGGAAAGCGGAGCCGGAAGCTCCACGAAGAGGGAATCGTCCGCGTAGCGCGCCGCGGGCACGAGCCGTCGGTAGCGGTCGCGGTAGGCGAACACGTCGCGGAACGGCGAATCGAACGGCTCCGCGGGCCGCTCGTCGAGCGCCGGCCACTGACCGTCGCGCCACATCGCCCACGCGATGCCGAGGTAGCGCGTCTCGTCGATGGGCAGCGGCGCGCTCGTCGACGCGCGCAGCGTCGCCCTCACCGGAGCACTCATCGGGTCACTCATCGCGCGCTCAGCCCCCACGCAAACCATGCGAACCCCGCACCGAGCCAGGCGAGGCTGCCGAGCGCCCACGGCAAGAGCCTGCCGGTGCGCACCGGCGAGAGCCGCGACCCGACGAGGGCGAGCGGCAGCGCAAGCGCACCGAAGCGCAGGCCGCGACCGACGAAGGAAGCCAGCGCGAAGGGCAGGATGCCGATGTCGAGCAGCCCCCCGCCCACCGCGAACAGCTTCCACGGCACGGGCACGAAGGCGGCGACGAGCACGAAGGCCCAGCCGCGTTCCGAGAGCGCCAGCAACGCGCGTTCGAGCTCCGCTCCGAGGCCGATCGCGTTCAGCACGCCCGGCAGCACGGGCGCCGCGAAGTGCCCCAGCGCGTAGCCGTAGAGACCCCCGACCCAGGATGCCATCGCCGCGATGGCGGCGAGCCGCCAGACGGACGAGCCACGCGCCAGCGCCATGGGACCGAGCAACGCCTCCGGCGCGAGCGGCAGGACCGACGCATCGAGGAAGCCGACGACGGCGAGCGCTCGCTCCGAGGACGGCTCGACCGCGAACGCGTGGCACCGGAGCAGCAGCGCGGCGGCGCGTCCGGAGGCGCCACCGGGCGGGCCGGTCGAGCCCGGGCCCGGAGCGTCGGCACCCGCCGGTCGATGGGCGGACACGACGCGCGCAGCTCTCATGGCTTCGCGGGAGCGGCCGCGACGGCCGGAGGGCCCGCGAACACGTCGAGCGCCGGCTCGTACACCGCGGTGCGCACGTCGTACAGCCCGAGCAGGCTCGCGCTGAGCACGTCGTGCGAGATCTCGCGCACATCATCGCGCACGCCGCGCGGCACGGCCCCCTCGCCGAAGTCGCGCGCGAAGCCGTCGGAGAACCAGGCGAGCATCGGCACGTGGCGCTGCGCGTTGGGAGCGATGGACTTCGGCAACCCGTGCAGGTAAATGCCGTTCTCGCCGAGCGACTCGCCGTGGTCGGAGGCGTAGAGCATGAAGGCGTCGTCGCCGCGCGCCGCGAGCCGCGCGATCACACCGGCCAGGAAGCGGTCCGTGTAGAGAATCGTGTTGTCGTAGGCGTTCACGATCTCTTCGAGGCTGCAGTCCTGCGGCGCCTTGCTTTGGCAGGCCGGCTGGAACGTCCCGAGCGCTTCGGGGTAGCGGCGGTAGTAGGCCGGCCCGTGGCTACCCATGGTGTGCAGCACGAGCAGCACGTCGCGCTCGGGATCGGCGGCGGCCAGGCGGGCCTCCAGCTCGGCGTACAGGTACTCGTCCTGATAGGCGCCGTCGACGTACAGCGGAGACGCGGTGTCGGGCGGGTCGCGCATGAGGTTCACGTTCGGCAGTCGTGAGCACACCCCCTTGCAACTGGAGTTCGAGTCGACCCAGACCACGTTCACGCCGGCGGTGGCGAGCACGTCGAGCGCGTTCGACTGCGCATCGGCGTCCTCGGGCGAATAGTCGTCCTCGGGCAGGAACGAGAACATGCACGGCACCGAGTACGCGGTCGCCGTGCCGCACGAGCGCACGTCCGTGAAGTTCACGATGTCGAGCGCCGCCAGGCGCGGCGTCGTGTCGCGCGCGTAGCCGTTGAGGGCGAAGTGGTCGGCGCGCGCCGTCTCGCCCAGCACCATGACGCCGACCCGCCGCCCGCCGGAGCGCGGCGCCTGCACGGCGTCGGCGCCCAGCACCGTGAACGGCGCATCGGCGGCCTCGCGCGACTTCTTCGCCAGCTTGTTCAGGGATTTGAGCGGATAGAAGGGCGTGAGCAACACCTCGAGGTCGTGGTTCTCGCGCGACACGTACGACACCGACTTGAAGTTCAAGAGCACGAGCGCGGCGACGGCGACGAACATCGCCGCGGCGGTGAGGAGCCGGTGTCCCTGATCACGTACGAGACCCCGCGGGCGCACGCGGACCCACGCCAGCAGCGCGAGCGGCAGCAGCACCGTGACGGCGAGGCTCGCGAACATCGCACCCGAGACGAGCTCCAGCCCCTCCTGCGTGTTTCGATCCCGCACCGTCTCCAGCAGGTTCCGGATCATCTCGACGTCGAACACGGTGCCGAGCTGCCCCGTGAAATAGGCGCACGCGCCCGAGAGCACGAGAAAGAAGCCCAGCACGGGCTTGAGCAGCGCGCGCTGGCCCAGCAGCAGCACGGGCAACGCCACCACCAGCGCGATGACCGCCCCGAGGGTGAGCGCGTAGCCGAGCCCGGTGGCGTCCGTGAGGTCCAGCCGCCCGGAGAGCGCCCGCCACAGCGCCGCGTTGTCGACGGTCGCGATCCACACGGAGACCAGCAGCACGAGCGTGCCGGGAGAGAGCGTCGCGCGACGGCTCGGGAGAGTCGGCAGGGGCATGGCGGGAGTCCGGTGGGGTGATCGATCAGAAACGCAGCTGCGTCCCCGCGAACAGCAGGAAGTCGTCGACCCCCTCCCCGTCCACGAGCGGGAACGTGACGTCCAGGCGCAGGATCTCGTTGCGCGAGCTGCGGGTCGGCGAGAACAGCAGGCCGAAGCCGACGTCCACGAGCGTGTCGGCATCGGTGTCGGCACCGCGCCAAGCCTTGCCGCTCTCGATGAAGGCGCCGGCGCCGAGGTTCACGAGCTCGAACGGCGAGCGCTCGAAGACGTGGCGGTACTCGGCAACGCCCAGCAGCCGCGTATCGCCACGCTGGAACGCGTTCGGATAGCCCTTCAGGCCGTATTCGCCGCCGAGCTGCAGGTCCAGCGCCGGCGACAGCCCGCGCTGGCGATCGGCCACCAGCTGCAGGTCGAGGTGGTCGCGCTCCCCGAGCCAGCGGAAGTACTGGTAGCGCAGCCCCGCTGACGAGCGCTCTGCTTCGTTGCCGACGTAGAAGGTCTGGTCCAGCTGCACGAGGTGCACGCTCTCCGGTGAGGTCCACCAGCCGCGCCCGATGGCCGCGTCCAGCCGCAGCGCGTCGACGTCGTTGCCGAGCCCCTGCAGCAGCACGCCCGCCTCGACGCGCACGCCGAGCCCGGTATCGATGTCCTCGACGCGCCCGAGCCCGCGGAAGTTGACCTGCTCGGTCCAGTCGCTCTTCGCCCACTGGGCCCAGATGTACGGATAGGTCTCGTCGAAGTCGCCCGACTCGATGCCCTCGGGCACGATCTCGGGCAGCTCGGTGATCTGGCGCTCGTGACGCAGCCCGAGGCCGAGCCGCGCCACGTCGGCATCGCCACCGTGCACGCGGCGTCCGACCGAGGCGTCCAGGAGCCGGCCGTCGACCGTCGCGCGGTCGGCGGCGTCCTCGTCGACGGACGTCGGCGAGGTGCCGGCCGCCGCCTCCAGCGTGTCGAAGCCGTCGCTCGCCACGCGCGCCTCGAGCCACCATGAGCGCTCGGAGGTCGAGGTGATGAACGGCAGGCCGCCGGAGAGCGCGTACAGCTCGCCGTCCTCGGTGTCGCCGAGCTCGAGCCGCAACCGGTGTCGGCCGCCGAGCACGTTGTCGTCCGCGTACAGGAAGCTCGTCTCGCGGTCGACGCCCGACTCCGCCTGACGGAAGGCGAGCTCCTTGCCGAGCCCGAGCACGTTCAGGTCCTGCACCTCGATCGCGTAACGCTCGACGCCGCCCGCCGAGCTGAACGAGACCGACGGGGTCAGCGTCCAGTTGTCGACCGTGCGGACCTCGAGGTCGACCTGGGCGCCGCAGCGCCGGGTCGGCACGACTTCGGCGGAGCGCAGGTAGCGCTTGGAGCGCAGGATGCGCTCGGCCTCGGCCAGATCCCCGCCGCCCAGCACGTCCCCCGGCACGAACGGCAGCGCGTGGCGGATCGTCGATTCGCGCGTGGCGATGTGCAGCGCGTTCGCCGCGGTGTTCACGAAGAAGCGCTCGCCGGGCCGGGCCCGATCGAACAGGTCACCGGCGCGCACGCGGATCCGTCGGATCGTCAGTCCGGCGGCAGGATCGTCCGGGTCGTCCTCGCTCGCCGGCGCGAACGAGGCGCAATCCTCGTCGTCGCCGTCGCCGTCGGCGGCGGCCGCGCCGCCCGTGGTGGCCACCGGCACGCTGGCCCCGTCGACGCCGGGCACTCCCTCGGGTGCTTCGCCCGCCGACGCCCCGGCCGCCAGCGCCGCCGCGCAGAGCAAGGCGGCCGGACCCGCCACCGGTCGCCGGCCGCGTCGCGGTACGAAGGCCCGCCGCCTGTTTGCGGAAAGGTCGAACGTGAGGGGAGTCTGCGGCATGCGACCATTAACGTCCTCGCCGCTGTGCTTTCCCTGAAAGCCCGCTGAGCGTTCGCTGGAGAACGACGAGCCTTCCCGACATGCGCACGATCGCCGAGAGCCTCACCCGCGCCGTCGTGCCCGGCATCCTGTTCACGCTGCTGACCGGCGGCGTCGTGCTCGATCTCGTCATCGGCGAACGGCTGGACCGCGACTTCGACGCGCTGCTGATGGCGCGCGCAGAGGCACTCATGGCGCTGACGGAGGAGGAACTGACCGAGGGGGAAGGGAGAACGATCGAAGTCGAGGACTTCCACATCGCCATGCCGGGGTATGTACGCGCGGACGATCCCGACTACTTCGCGCTGCTGGCCGCCGACGGCACGCCGATCGAGCGCTCGCCCTCGATGGGCGAGGCCATCGCCCTGCGGGGCCCGAACATCGAGCAGGAGCACCGCTTCGGCGACGTGACGCTGCCCGACGGCCGCGCGGGCCGGAGGGTACGGATCGAGTTCCTGCCCGCCTTGGACATGGGCGACGACGACATGAAGGGCGCGGTGTTGTTGCCGGACGCGCCGGCGGAGACGTCCCCCGCGGCGTACTACCTCGACGGCACGCCGCGCTCGCCGGTCACGCTGGAAGTCGCCGTGGGCAGCGGTCCGCACGACTCTCTGGTGCGCAGCATCCGGCTCGGCCTGCTGGGCATCGGACTCGCGGTCACGCTGGGGATCGTGCTGCTCGCGCGCAGCGGCATCCGACGCACGCTCGCGCCGCTCGAGGACGTCAGCCGGCAGCTCGCGGAGGTCGACGAGGACCAGCTCGACTCGCGCATCGAGGTCGTCGCGCCCAGCGCCGAGATCGGTGCGCTGGTCACCCGCTTCAACGCGCTGCTGGTGCGCTTGCACGAGGCCTTCGAGCGCGAGCGACGCTTCTCGGGCGACGTCGCCCACGAGCTGCGCACGCCGATCGCCGAGATGCGTACCCTGCTGGAGGTGAGTCGCGCGTTCCCGCACGACGCCGCGCTGCGCGACACGCTCGTGCCCGACCTCGAGGCGTCCACCGCCCGCATGCAGCGCACCGTCGAGCAGCTGCTGGCGCTCGCGCGCAGCGAAGCGGGCGCCGCGATGGACGCCGCGCCCGTCGAGCTCGCCGCGCTCGTCGACGCGGAGGTGCGCGAGCATGCCGAGGAGGGCCGCGCGCGGGGCCTCGACGTGTGCGTGTCGCTGCCGACCGAACCCGTGATCGTCACGGGCGGCTCGCTGTGGACCACGGTCGTCGCCAACCTGGTCGGCAACGCGTTCGCGCACGCCGATGCGGACTCGACCGTGGAGGTCCGGCTAGGGCTCGACGCCGCGGGCGCGCCCACCTTGCGCGTATCGAACGTCGCGTCCGCGCTGGAGCCCGCCGATACCGCGAGCATGTTCGAGCGCTTGTGGCGCAAGGACAAGTCGCGCACCGCAGCGGATCACAGCGGTCTCGGGCTTGCATTGGCGCGCGCGTGCGCCGCGCAGCTCGGGCACGTCGTGCGAGCCGAGCTCGACGCGTCCTCGCACCGGCTCGCGATGTGCGTCGAGCCGGCGCCGAATCGCAGCGAGCGGACCCGTTGCCCACACCCCCGCACCTAGCCCTCGACGGGATGCGCGCCCGGGTCGCTCAGCCGAGCCACGCGAGCGTCGGCCAGCCCTCGGCCACCTTCAGGGCCGGCAGCGCGTAGACGGCGCCGAACGCGACGAAGAACCACACACGTCGGCGAAGGCAGCGTGCAGGCCGCGCACGTCCACGGCCCAGGTGTCCGGCCGGCGCCACAGCGCGATGTCGGGCACGAGCCTCGGCACCCGCGCCTTGTAGGCGAGGTACACCTGGCCCAGCTCCCGCTCGAGATCGCGCTCCTCGTCGGTGATCACGTGCGGGTACACGAGCGCGAAGAAGGCGATCAGCAGCGTGAGCACGACGAGCGAGCCACTCGCGAGCCCGACACCGACGGCCCCCGCCAGGCTGAAGAGGTACAGCGGGTTGCGCACGATCGAGAACGGCCCGACGTCGACCACCTCGCGCGTCTTGCGACCGCACAGGTAGACCGAGCACCAGAGCCTGCCCAGTGCGGCGACGGTCACGAGAACGAAGCCCGTGCCGACGAGCACCTCGAGCGGTACCTGAGCTCGGGACGAGCAACCCAGTCTGCGTACGGGATCTGAAGCGGACCTGAGCCGCTGCTGAGGCTCGGCTGAAGGAAGCCCCTCGTAGGCTGGAGCTGCAAGCCCGGGGCGTCGGGCTCCCTCATGCGGCGTCAGAATCGACCGCGTCGCTTCGCCCCCTCGTAGAAGATGGCGGCCAACCGCTCGTTCGCGGCGTCCCGGAACGCGACGTCGTCGTCGTCCATCGCGCGTCGCACCCGCGCCCGGTGATCGTGGTGTCCGTACGGATCGCCGCCACGCGCCTGCTGCACGTCGATCCTGCCGATGACCTGCTCGACGTTCGGAGCGATGTAGCTCTGAATCGCGAAGCCGACGCGGCGCCGCGCGAACACGTTGGGCCCGGAGCCATGGTAGTGCGCGTTGTTCCTGCCGGGACCTCCCAATGCGTCCGGCCATCGAGCTTCCGCCTCGTGCAGCGCCTGCAGGCAGTCCGCCGCGGCCACCTCGCTCATCCCCCGAACGGGCGCGATGTAGCCCTCGGTCTCGTAGGCGGCTCGCTGGGCGGTCGTGAGGCCTGTGTGCATGGGTGCGGGTGCCTCGTTGGCGGTCGTCCAGGCCGGGGAGCTCAGAAGCCCGAGTTGTCCTCGAGCCACTCGAGCTCCTCCGGCGTGGAGGTGCGACCGAGCACGGCGTTGCGGTGCGGGTAGCGCCCGAAGCGATCGATCTGCGCCTTGTGCCTGATCTCGAAGTCGAGGTTCGGCAGGTCCGCGAACAGCTCCATGGCCTGTTCGTGGATCAGCGCCGACTCGCTGTGCATGAAGGGCATGTAGAGAAAGGCGCGTCGGACATCGTCGAGGGCCGCGTCGTGACCGCCGCGGATCGCCTCCTGTGCGAGCGCCAGCGCCAGCGGGTCGGCCGCGAAGGCCAGCGGCGAGCCGCGAAACATGTTGCGCGAGAACTGGTCCAGCACGATGACCTCGGCCAGGCGCCCGTCCGGCACGTCGCGCCACGACGCCTTCTCGCCGGCGACGATCGCGTGCCAGGTCGACTCGAAGCGCTCCTTGATCCGGGCGTCGAGCTCGTCGGACTTCCGGTACCACTGCGCGGGCTCCAGGGTCTCGAACCAGAACTCGAGGACGTCGTTCATGGCGAGGTTGTCGTGGTCCGGGGTGCGGCCAAGGTAGCACTGCGGCGGTGCCCGCCGCGAGCGGCGCGCGGGCAATCGAGCCTCACCACGGCCGACCGCGCCGTGCTGCACCTACCGCGTGTCGGGATCCGCGTGGTCCGACGTCAGGCACAACGAATGATCGCCCAGCACCTCCAGGATCCGGCACTCCCCCACGGTGCCGCCGTCGCATTCGGCCAGCATCCGCTCCAGCTCCGCGCGCACCGCCGACAGGTTCGCCAGCCGCCGGTTCACCTCGCCGAGCTGCGCGCGCACGACCCCGTCCACCGGCTCGCACGACGCGGCGGGGCGGTCGGCCAGCGCCAGAAGCTCGCGGATCGCGTCGAGCGTGAAGCCCATGTCGCGCGCGTGGCGCACGAACCCGAGCCGGCGTCGCGAGCCCTCGTCGTAGCGACGCTGGCCCCCCTCGCTGCGGCCGACGGGCGACACGAGCCCGATGCCCTCGTAGTACCGGATCGTCGGTGCCTTGGTGCCGGTGAGACGTCCGAGTTGGCCGATCGTGTAGGTCATGGAACAGCTCCCCGCCGCCCTTGAAGCTCTAGTTGCTAGAGACCCTAGGCTTGCCCGTATCGATGGTCAACGTGGCGCGTGCGATGGAGAAAGAGAACGAACGGGACCGGATCCCCGTGACGGGCGGCTGCGGTTCGTGCTGTGCCGGCGGCGGCGAGGAGCCGCCGACCGCGAGCTCGAGGGGCGGGCCGGCCCCGTCCGATGCCGGGCGCCGCTTCGACGTGCGCGGGCTCGACTGCATCGAGGAGGTCCGCATCCTGCGGCGCGCGGTCGGCCCGCTCGTCGGCGGCGACGAGGCGCTCGGCTTCGACGCGATCAACGGTCGCATGAGCGTGCGCGCCTCCGCCGCGCGGGCGTCCGACAAGGCGATCGTCGCGGCCGTCGCCGCGACCGGCATGAGCGCCGCGCCCGCCGCGGGCGGTACCGCGTCGGCGCCACCCGATCGGGGTCCGCTGTACGCGACGCTCGCCAGCGGCGTCCTGCTGCTCGCCGGCATCGTGCTGCACCTGGCGGGGCCGGACGGTGCGTCGGGCTGGAGCGCCGCCATCGCCGAGCGCACCGGGCTGACGGCACCGTTCGCGGCTCGGCTCGCCTGGCTCGGGGCCGTCCTCGCCGGCGTGCGATACGTCCTGCCGAAGGCGTGGTACGCGCTGCGCACGCTGCGCCCGGACATGAACCTGCTGATGGTCGTCGCCGTGCTCGGCGCGATCGCGATCGGCGAATGGTTCGAGGCCGCCACGGTCGCCTTCCTGTTCGCGCTGTCGCTGCTGCTCGAGCGCTGGAGCGTCGGCCGCGCGCGCCGCGCGGTCGAGGCCCTGCTCGACCTCTCGCCGCCGACGGTGCGCGTCGTGCGCGCCGACGGCACCGAGGCCGACGCGGCCCCTGCCGATGTCGCACCCGGCACGCGCTTCGTGGTGCGCGCCGGGGACCGCGTCGCGCTCGACGGCAGCGTCGTCGACGGCGCGGGCTCGGTCGACCAGGCCTCGATCACCGGCGAGAGCGTGCCGGTGGCCGTCGGGCCGGGCGACGCGGTGTTCGCGGGCACCGTCAACGGCGAGGGCACGCTCACCGTCGTTGCCGAGCGAGCAGCCGACGACACGGTCCTCGCGCGCATCATCCGCACGATCGGCGACGCGCACGAGCGACGTGCACCGGTCGAGCGCTGGGTCGATCGCTTCGCGCGCCGCTACACGCCGGCCGTCATGATCCTCGCGCTCGCGGTGCTGCTGGTGCCGCCGCTCGTCTTCGGCGCGGCGTGGGAGCCGTGGATCTACAACGCGCTGGTGCTGCTCGTGATCGCCTGCCCGTGCGCGCTCGTGATCTCGACGCCGGTGTCGGTCGTCGCGTCGCTCGCCTCGGCCGCGCGCGCCGGGGTGCTGATCAAGGGCGGCCAGTACGTGGAGCTGCCCGCGAAGCTCGACGCGCTGGCGCTCGACAAGACCGGCACGCTGACCTTCGGCAAGCCGACGCTCGCCGACGTCGTGCCGCTCGACGCACCCGACGAGACCACGCTGCTAGGAGAGGCCGCGGCGCTCGAGCGTCGAAGCTCCCACCCGATCGCCGCGGCGATCGTTGCCGCCGCGGCCGAGCGCGGGGTCGGGCAAGCGCCGGCGGACGACGTCGTGACGGTGGCCGGCAAGGGCCTGTCCGGCCGGATCGGCGCGCGCGTCCTGCGCGTCGGCTCGTGGCGCCACGTGAGCGAGGGCGAGGAGGGTCTCGCCCGAGCGCGGCAGATCGGGGAGCGCGTCGCCGCGCTCGAGGCGGACGGGCGCACCGTGGTCGCGATCGCCGAAGGAGATCGCGTTCGCGGACTGCTGGGGCTCACCGACACCGTGCGGCCCGGGGCGCGGCGCGCGATCGCCGAGCTGCACGCGCTCGGGGTGCGCGAGATCGTCATGCTCACCGGCGACAACGCGGCGTCCGCGCACGCCGTCGCGCGCGAGGTCGGCATCGACACGGTGCGCGCGGGGCTGCTGCCGGCGGACAAGGTCGCCGAAGTCGAGGCGCTCGGCGCACGGCACGCCACGGTCGCCATGATCGGCGACGGCGTGAACGACGCGCCGGCCATGGCCCGGGCGAGCTTCGGCATCGCAATGGGGGCGATCGGTTCGGACGCGGCCATCGAGACCGCGGACGTCGCACTGATGAGCGACGAGATCGAGCGCCTGCCGTGGCTCGTGCGCCATGCCCGCCGAACCTTGAGCGTCATCCGCTGGAACATCGGCTTCTCGCTGGGGTTGAAGGCGCTGTTCGTGTTGCTGACCGCGTTCGGCGTGGCCTCGTTGTGGGGCGCGATCGCGGCGGACGTCGGCGCGACGCTGCTGGTCGTGGCCAACGCGCTGCGGCTGCTGCGCGGGCGCGTCGGTCTCCCCGCCGAAGCGGCCTCCCCCGCCGGGACGCCCGACGGTCGTGTGGCCAACGGCCGCGTGGCCGGGGCGGTGGGTTCGTGAGCGCCGTGCCGACGATCGACGTGCGACCGAGTGCCGCCGACGCCGACGAGCGCCGCGCGTTCGCGCTGCTGTTCGCCGCGTGGCTCGTCGCGCTCGGCGCGACACTCGGGGCGCTGTTCATCGGCGAGGTGCTCGGTCAGACCCCCTGCACGTTGTGCTGGTACCAGCGCATCGCGATGTTCCCGCTCGCGCTGGTGCTCGGGCTCGCCTGCCTGCGCGGGGACGCGTCGGTGCGCCGCTACGCGCTGCCGTTGGCGGTGGTGGGCGCGGCCGTCGCGGCCTGGCACACGCTCGTCTACTACGGCGTCGCGCCGACGGCGATCGTGCCGTGCGCGGCCGACGGGCCGTCGTGCGGCGGATCGGCCATGACGATCCTCGGCGGCGTGCCGTTGCCGCTGCTGTCGCTCGCGAGCTTCGCGCTCGTGATCGCTCTCCTGTTGCCTCTTCCCGGACGTCGTTCCCCATGAACCGACGAACCCTCGTCCTCTCGACCCTCGCCTTCGCGGCGCTCGCCTTCACCGCCGGCGCGCTGCTGCTGCGTCCCGAGCAACCGGCACGGGCCGGTGCCGGCCTGCCCGCGGGCTCGCCCCTCGTACGCTTCGGCGCGCCGATCCTGGGCCGGCAGGAGGCTCCCGTCACCGTCGTCGAGTTCTTCGACCCGGCGTGCGAGGCCTGCCGGGCCTTCCACCCCGTGGTCAAGGAGATTCTCGAGCGCTACCCCGAGGACGTGCGCGTGGTCCTGCGCTACGCCGCGTTCCACGATGGCTCCGCCGAAGCCCTGGGCATCCTCGAGGCGGCGCGTCGCCAGGACCTCTTCGAGCCCGTGCTCGAGGCGCTGCTGGAGGCGCAGCCGGTGTGGGCGAACCACGGGCAGCCGCGCATCGAGGCGGCCTGGGAGGCCGCCGCGGCCACGGGACTCGATCTCGAGCGGGCACGCGAGGACGCGAACGCTCCGGAGGTGCTCGCCCGGCTCGCGCAGGAGCGCGCGGACGTCGAGACGATCGGGGTCGCGCAGACGCCGACGTTCTTCGTCGACGGTCGTCCGCTGCTGGACTTCGGCGCCGAGCCGCTGCTCGAGATGGTGCGCACGCAGGTCGAGGCGCGCGGGACTTGAGCAGCGCCTCGCGCACCGTCAGGCTCGACCTGCCCCTGCTGCTGCCGGACGTGCCCGACGCGCGCGACGCCTGCGTGCAGCGCGTCGCCGAGCGCCTCATCGCGCGCCCCGGCATCGAGCGCGTGCACGTCGTCGAGGGCGACGGGACCTCGCCCGCGCAGCTGTGCATCCATTACGACTCGGGCACGCTCGCGCTCGCGCGCATCGAGCGCTTGGCCAGGTCGGCGGGCGCGACGATCGGCGAGCGCTACGGGCACCTGCTGTGGCCGCTCGTCGGCCGGTCGAACCAGCGCTCCGCGCGTGCGCTCGTCGAGCGGCTGCGCACCGAGCCCGGCGTGCTGGATGCGTCCGCGAACGCGGGCGGACCGCTGCGCATCGAGTTCGATCGCGAGCTGACGGACGAGGCGACGCTGCGCGCCGCGGTCGACGGCGAACGCGCACCGACCCGGACGCACGCCGATCTCGACGAACACGCGCACGGTGACGATCGGGAGCACGCGCACGGTGCCGGGGCCGGACACGATCACGCGCACGGCGGCATCTTCGGCGAGCGCACCGAGCTGATCTTCTCCGCGCTGTGCGGCGTGCTGCTGCTCGCGGGCTGGGGGCTGCCGAAGCTCGTCGAGCTGCCCGACGCGGTGCCGCTCGCATTGCTGGTCGGCGCGTACGGGTTCGGCGGCTGGTTCGCGGTCAAGGAGGCGATCGAGGCGTTGCGCGGCGGGCGCTTCGAGATCGACTTCCTGATGCTCGTGGCCGCCGCCGGTGCCGCGGCGCTCGGGGAGTGGGCCGAAGGGGCGTTGCTGCTGCTGCTGTTCAGCGTCGGTCACGCGCTCGAGGGCTACGCGATGGGCCGCGCGAAGCGCGCCATCGAGGCACTCGGCGAGCTCGCGCCGAAGAGCGCGACGGTGCGCCGCGGGGAGACCACCGAGGAGGTGCCGGTCGAGTCGTTGGCGGTGGGCGACACCGTGGTCGTGCGCCCGAACGAGCGGCTGCCCGCCGACGGCTTCGTCGTCTCGGGCACGAGCAGCGTCGACCAGGCGCCGATCACCGGCGAGAGCGTGCCGGTGGACAAGGCGCCGGTCGCGGATCTCGCTGCGGCCACCGCTCGACCTGACGACGTCGGTGCCGAGTCGCGGGTGTTCGCGGGCACGATCAACGGCGCAGGCGCCCTGGATGTCCGGGTCACGAAGGTCGCCGCCGACTCGACGCTCGCGCGCGTCGTGACGATGGTGAACGAGGCGGAGACGAACCAGTCCCCGACCCAGCGACTCACCGACCGCTTCGAGAAGGTGTTCGTGCCGGCCGTGCTCGGGCTCGTCGTGCTGCTGCTGTTCGCGGGGTTCGTCGTCGACGAGCCGTTCTCCGAGACCTTCTACCGCGCGATGGCGGTGCTGGTCGCGGCGAGTCCGTGCGCGCTCGCCATCGCCACGCCGAGCGCGGTGCTGTCCGGGGTGGCTCGCGCCGCGCGCGGCGGCGTGCTCGTCAAGGGCGGCGCGCCGCTCGAGAACCTCGGCCGGGTGGACGCGATCGCGTTCGACAAGACCGGCACGCTGACGGAAGGACGGCCACGGCTCGTCGACGCGGTGCCGGCCGAGGGCGTCGACGAGGAGGAGCTGCTCTGCGTCGCGGTCGCGGTCGAGCGCCTCTCCGATCACCCGCTGGCAGCGGCCGTGGTGACGGGGGGCGAGGAGCGACTCGGCGCGCCGGTCACGGAAGCGGCGTCGGGGCTGTCGAGCCTCACCGGGCGCGGCGTGCGCGCGACGCTCGCCGGCGAGACGGTGCACATCGGCAAGGACGACCTGTTCGCCGAAATCCAGGGCCCGGACATCCCGCCGGCGGTCCGGACCGCGGTCGAGCGCCTCGAGAGCGAGGGTCGCACGACGATGATCGTGCGCCGGGGAGAGCGCTACCTCGGGGTCATCGGCACGATGGACGCGCCACGCGCCGCCGCTCGGGGGGTGATCGCGCAGCTGCGCGAGCTCGGAATCCGGCGCATGACGATGATCTCCGGGGACAACGGGCGCGTCGCGGACGCGGTCGCCCGCGAGGTCGGGCTGGATTCCGCGCGCGGCGACCTGATGCCCGACGACAAGGTCGAGACGATCCGGCGACTCGCCGCCGAAGGGCGCGTCGCGATGGTGGGCGACGGCGTCAACGACGCCCCCGCGATGGCGCACGCGACGGTCGGCATCGCGATGGGTGCCGCGGGCTCGGACGTGGCGCTCGAGACCGCCGACGTCGCGCTGATGGCGGACGATCTCGAGACGCTGCCCTTCGCGGTGGGGCTGAGCCGGAAGACCTCCGGGATCATCCGCCAGAACCTCTGGTTCAGTCTCGGGGTCGTGGTGCTGCTGGTGCCGGCGACGATCTTCGGACTCGGGATCGGCCCGGCGGTCGCGCTGCACGAGGGCTCGACGCTCGTGGTCGTGTTCAACGCGCTGCGGCTGCTCGCGTTCAAGGACCCGTCGGGGCGGGGGGCCTCGCGGTGAGGCTCGACGCGGTCGAGGCCAACTACGACCGGCTGGCGCCGGTCCACGACGTCGTGACCGACCTCGCCTTCCCCACAACAATCAAAGGAATGTTGTATTAAACTGATTTCATGGAACCCGCCGACGCCGCGTCCGCGCTCGCCGCCCTCGCCCACGAAGGTCGCCTGGCCCTGTTCCGCCTGCTGGTGCGCCGCCTGCCCGGACGCGTGACGCCGTCCGAGCTCGCCGCCTCCCTCGCGCTTTCGCCGAGCCTCGCGTCCGCGCAGCTCGCGATCCTGTCCCGGGCGGGGCTCGTCTCGCACGTGCGCCGCGGCAAGTCGCTGCGCTACCGCGCCGAGATCGAGCGGCTCGATGCGCTGGCGCGCTACCTCGTCGAGGACTGCTGCCGGGGCCGTCCCGCGCTCTGCTCGATTCCGACGGTTACCGCCGCCGTCGCTACCGGAGATTCCGCCGTGGCCAAGCCCTTCAACGTCCTGTTCGTCTGCACGCGCAACGCCGCGCGCTCGCAGATGGCCGAGTCCATCGTCCGTCACCGGTACGCCGAGCGGTTTCGTGCTTTCTCGGCCGGCACCCTGCCGGCGGACGGGCCCCATCCGGCGGTCCTCGCGCTCCTGGAGGCGAGCGGTCACGACGTCGCGCCCCTGCGTTCCAAGTCCGTGGACGAGTTCCTCGATGACGGTGCTCCCCGCATGGACTTCGTGTTCACCGTCTGCGACCGCGCCGCTGCGGAGGAATGCGCGCGCTGGCCCGGTGGACCGGTGACGGCGCATTGGGGCGTACCCGATCCGCTGGTCGCCCGCGACGCGGAAGCCGGCTTCGGGCTCGCGCTGCGCACGGCGTTCGGCGCCCTCGAGCGTCGCTTCGCCACCTTCGCCGCGTTGCCGCTCGAGTCGCTGGACCGGATGTCGCTGCAGCGCGAGGTCGACGCGATCGGTGGCGTCGAGACCGCCGGGGCCACCGAGGCCGTCAGCGCGTGAGCGGCGGCCGAGCATGAGCACGGGTCACGCGAACGCGTTGCCGACCGATCCCGCGGCGAGCGGGCTCGGCACCTTCGAGCGTTGGCTCTCGGTCTGGGTCGCCGCGGCGATCGGCGCCGGTATCCTCGCGGGACGCTTCGCGCCGGCGCTGTTCGAGTCGCTCGCCGCGCTCGAGATCGCCGGCATCAACCTGGTCATCGGCGTGCTGATCTGGGCGATGGTCTACCCGATGATGATCGGCATCGACCTCGCCGCCCTCGGCCGCGTGCGCGAGCAGCCGCGCGGCATCGCGATCACGCTCACGGTGAACTGGCTGATCAAGCCGTTCACGATGGCCCTCGTCGGGGCGCTGTTCCTGAAAGTGCTGTTCGCGCCGCTGATCCCGGCGGCCGATGCGGATGCCTATCTCGCGGGCCTGATCCTGCTCGGCGCCGCGCCGTGCACGGCGATGGTGTTCGTGTGGTCGAACCTCGTGCGCGGGGATGCCGGCTACACGCTCGTGCAGGTGGGCGTGAACGACGTGATCATGGTGTTCGCCTACGCGCCGATCGTTGCGCTGCTGCTCGGCATCAGCGACATCCCGATTCCCTGGGACACGCTGCTGCTGTCGGTGCTGCTCTACGTCGTCGTGCCGCTCGCGGCGGGCGTCGTCACGCGCAGGCTGCTCCTGTCGCGACGGCGGATCGGCGGCGCTCGAGCGCTTCCGGGAGCGGGTCAAGCCCGTCTCGGTGCTCGCGCTGCTCGCGACGGTGGTGCTGCTGTTCGGGTTCCAGGGCGAGGTCGTGCTCGGCCAGCCGCTCGTGATCGCGCTGATCGCGGTGCCGCTGCTGGTGCAGTCCTACGGCGTGTTCTTCCTGGCGTGGGCACTCGCGCGGCGCGCGAGAGTGCCGTTCGAGATCGCCGCCCCGTGCGCGCTGATCGGCACGTCGAACTTCTTCGAGCTCGCCGTTGCCGTCGCGATCGGGCTCTACGGGCTCGGGAGCGGCGCGGCGCTCGCGACCGTCGTCGGCGTGCTCGTGGAGGTGCCGGTGATGCTGTCGCTAGTCGCCTGGTCGAACGCGCGCCGACCGGCCAGCGAGGCCGGTGAACAAGCCGCGCGCGGCGCCGCGATGAAGGGTCGACACACGTGATCGATGGCCTGCCCGTTAGCGACGATCCACCTCCGAGCGACGATCTGCCCGGGCACCTCGTGCGCGATGCACTGGAGCCGATAGACGCGGCGCGACTCGTCGACCGCGACGATGCCGGTCACCCGCCGCGCATCCTGCTGCTCTACGGATCCTTGCGCGCGCGCTCCTACTCGCGCCTGGTGGCCGAGGAGTGCGCGCGGCTGCTCGAGCACCTCGGCTGCGAGGCGACGCTCTACGACCCGCGCGGGCTGCCGCTCGTCGACAGTGTCGAGCCGGATCATCCCAAGGTCGCCGAGCTGCGCGAGCTCGCCGTGCTGGAGGTCTCCGGCGGCTCGCAGAGCTTCAACGCGGTCAATCAGATGCGCGTGCTCGGGCGCTGGATGCGCATGGTGGTGATCCCGAACCAGTCCTCCGTCCCGAAGGCCTTCGCCGAGTTCGACGAGGCGGGACGCATGCTGCCTTCCGCGCGCTACGAGCGCATCGTCGACGTGATGGAGGAGCTGGTGAAGTTCACCTACCTGGTGCGCGGGCGCAGCGACTACCTCGTCGACCGCTACTCCGAGCGCGTCGAGAGCGCCGCGGCGCTGTCGGCCCGCGTGAATCAGCGAGCGCTCTGAACTCACCCGTCCGGGACCGTCCGCAATGCACGCCACGATCTACCACAACCCCGACTGCGGCACCTCGCGCAACGCGCTCGCGATGCTTCGTCAGGCCAACGTTGACACGACCGTGGTGCGCTACCTCGACACGCCGCCGGATGCGGAGCGCCTGCGCGAGCTACTGGCCCTGACGGGGCTGTCGCCGCGCGAGCTGCTGCGCCACAAGGGCACCCCGCACGACGCGCTCGGTCTCGACGATCCGACGCTCGACGACGAGGCGCTGATCGACGCGATGCTCGCGCACCCGATCCTGATCAACCGGCCGATCGTCGTGACCGAGCGCGGCGCACGGCTCTGCCGTCCCTCGGAAACCGTGCTCGAGCTGATCGACGCGGACGCGCTCGGCCGTTTCGTCAAGGAGGACGGCGAGGTGATTCCGGAACGGGTGCGGTGCTGAGCACGGCTGTCGCCGGTGCCGGGAGCGAACCGCTGGTCATCGAGCAGACTGACGAGTACGCGTTCCGAATCATCGCCGGCACCGCCGACGGCTCACCGCAGCCACGGTGCAGTCGAGTACAAGACTGCCACCCGCGCTGGATTCGCTTGCGGGCCATGCCGCACCGAATCGTGAAGGGCGGCGCGCCCCGCGACACCGTCGCGGTGATCGCGGGTCGCGCCCTCCCTTTCCCTCAGTCGCCCGGCAGGAAGGCCGTGTCGATGGAGTGGATCGTGACGTTGCCGACCTGCAGGTCGACCCCGGTCACGGTGGCCATGTTGTCCTCGGACGGACCGACCATGACGTTGTCGCCGTCGACCATGACCATCAACGTGCCTCCGCCGAGTGTCGTGACCTCGGCCGGGCCATCG
This sequence comes from uncultured Gammaproteobacteria bacterium, assembly GCA_963833195.1. Taxonomy (GTDB): domain Bacteria; phylum Pseudomonadota; class Gammaproteobacteria; order Granulosicoccales; family Granulosicoccaceae; genus Granulosicoccus. Next base: position 1,723,544 of record CAWHXF010000027.1, read on the forward strand.
GCGACCATAGCGACCACGTCGGTGGACATGACTTCTCCCTCGATCGCGTAGCCCCGAATGACGGAGGCGAGTTGCTCGCTGTCGGCGAGTAGCGAGTCGAGCGCATCCTGCGGCGCGGCGGCGATGGCGTCGTTGGTCGGAACGAACACCGTGACCGCGCTGCCCGCAGCGAGCATCTCGACGACGCCCGAGCTGTTGGCGGCTTCCACGGCGGTGCCGATCTGTTCCGGCAGGTCCTGCGCCAGGGCGACGCCGGCGAAGAGGATCGTACCGGCGATGAGGGTGCGCTTGAACATGATGATCGATTGGTGTCGGTTGAAGAGCGAGAAACGACCCTACGTGTCGTCCCGACGCGTCTTGGCGGCGGTGCAACGTTTGCCCGCGACAGGTGTACTGTTTTCGATCGGCGGTCGACGCGACCGTTCGCCAAGATCCAACTTCGGGTGAAGAACGTCGGGCACTCTTCCTTCTCACGCGCTCGGCGCCGGAACCCTTGCGCCTCGCCGTTACCGACGTCGAGGCGCTCGTGGCGGATCGACGGTCTGCGCCCGGGAACCGACATATTGCAAGCCCGCGCCCGCGTCGGCGACAGCGACGGTAGTACTCGAGCCGTCGGTCCTCCATGCCCGGCCGTCCGATCTCCTTCACTGCAACACTCGCCACCGGCGATGAAGCGGCGTCTTCGCTGCGCGTGCACGCAGCGGCCTGGCGCCGCATGGCTTCTGCGCCGCCGGCAGTGGGCAACGGCGAGATTCACCGTCATCGGCCCGTACGTGAAAAGCCGCGTCCCCGTTCTCATGCGATGCCCGGCAGGACACGTCACAAGCATCACTCCGAACGGGTTCACGAGTCGCCGACTCGGTTGCAAGAAACGCTCGGGGCGCTGCCCGGTCGCCGCCAGGGAGAAGTTCGACAAGGCCATGGCCGGGCGAGGATATCTGCTCGTCACCGCCTACGTCGATAGCACCACCAAGGTAGAGGTCAGGTGCCCCAAGGGTCATGAACTGCCCCTGCTGCCGAGCCAGATCGTTCGCAACGAGGGCTGCGTGAAGTGCCTGAACCGAACGAAGGAAACCGCGGCGCACGAGTTCCACAGAACGGCCCGGGAGCGAGGCTACGTCGTGACTGAGCGATACGTGAACGACAACACCAAGGCGAGAGCGGTGTGCAGCCAAGGGCACGAGATCGACCTGCTGCCCGTAACCTTCGTCAACAAGGGCACCGGGTGCACGGTCTGCGCGGGACAGTGCTCCGCGACAGCGCGGAGAAAGTTCGCCTCGAGCGCGGACCGACGCGGGTACGAGATCCTGTCGGAGTACGTGGGTGCCCGGCGGAAGGTGCGGATGCGATGCCCTGCGAGGCACGAGTTCCGGACGACGCCCTCGAGCTTCACGTCCGGAACGCGTTGCGGCGAATGCCACCCCACGGACGACGACCTCCGACGGGTACTGGGATGACAGGGTTGCCGCGCCTCGCGGCCACTCGGACGTGTACCGCGGCTCCGATGCGCAGGGCTCAGGTTCCTTCCACCCGATCGGGCAACCGCGGAAAGCGACGCCGGATCGCGGGTGCATCTACGGGTCATGTGGACATTCCGGATCCTCTACCTCGTCGGACGACAAGGCGTCGCCGTACGCCGCGGAACCGGTCCCGTCCGGTCGCGCCCTCCTCGGGTTGGCTCGCCGTCGTCCGCGAAGCGCAGCGACCGTCGACCGCGGGACGGGGGCGAACGGCCCGATGCCCGGCGGTGCCGCACGACCGCCTTCGAGGCGACCGCGTCCGGCCCATCGTACGCCGGCCCCATCCACCTCATCGATGTGATCCGACGGTTCGACCTCACCGGGTCCGTCCGCCCCCTCCCCGTCCCGGACCCCGACCGTGCTTGGGCTCTGCGGTCAGCACGGATCTGGGTGTGATTCTTCGGTGATCGGTAGCTCGCCCCTTCCCGAACCTCATCGTTCCCCCAGAGCGTTCCGAACCCAAGGCACCTCCTCTAGCTACCTTGCCGACCACGGTTCGACGCGACGGGCTGAGGCGTCTACGACGCGTGCCTGGACGGTGGCGCGATCGTCGCCACCGGGCACGAGCACTCCTACTCGCGAACTCACCTGATGAGCGATTTGCGGGGTCGCGCCGTGATAAACGCCGACGATCATCTGGAGGTCGGCCCGGGACGCTCGTTCGCGTTCGTGTCCGGACTGGGTAGACGCAACATCCGGGAGCAGCTCGGGGGCGGCGACTGGTGGGCCTCGGTCTGGTCGTCCACCCGGGGTGCCGCCCACGGCGCGCCGTTCTGCACGTTCGACGGCGCGACCGGGGACTGCCGGTTCAAGGACGTGACGGGCGCGATTCCCGATCGCTTCACGCTCGAGAGTCGGAACGCCCCCGGCGCACGCGCCGAACCTGCGGCCGCGAGCGACGCGTCCGCGTACGAAGAACCCGCGTCGGCACCGACCCTGTCCAGGGTATCCGGCGGAGCGACCGATCCGCTGAGCTGGACGGTCGGACTCCTCGCGGCGATAGACGCCTGGGTCACCGCGCACCCGACTTTCGCCTGCATCACGGTGTTAGCGCTCGCGCTGTCCGAGTCGATCCCGGTCATCGGCGTGTTCATGTCCCGCACCGCGGCGATCCTCGCGATCGCCGCGCTCGATGAGCGAGCTCCCTTCACGATGAGCGATCTTCGCGTCGAGAATTGATCGAGAACAAACAGGCAGCGCGCCGGAGGCGACACTGTCGAGATCGTCATCGTGGTTCCGTTCTCGAAACGATGGTCGTTCCGCTCGCGATGACGACTCCCTTTCCTCCGAGCTGCTTCCTAGAGGTGACGACGATGGGTACTCGACGAGCGTTCTTGAAGACCACTGCCGCGGTCGCGGCGCTGACGGGAGCGGACAACTTCCTGCCCGGACGCTTCGGCGCGCGTCTTGCCGGCGCCGCGGCTCAGGGTCCGGCGCTGAGCGACCCGGCGCTGCAGCCGAAGTTCGAATCGATCGTGCCGAACGCGCTCGATCCGGGCTTCATCTACGACACGAGCCGCTCGAAGATCAACGTCACCGTGGGCCAGGCGGCGCAGATGACCGGCCTCGTGGGCCGCAGCGGTCTGCCCGTGCCGACGACCATCTGGGGCTACGGCGACAAGCGCCCGTCCTGGCCGGGTCGCACCTTCCAGATACGCCACGACGAGCCGCTGGAGGTGCACTGGAAGAACAAGCTTCCCAAGAAGGCCGGGTACCTCATCACCGGCAAGGACAACACCGCGCTCGGCTACGGCAACTACGCCGGCCGCTCCGTCGTCGACACCAGCCTGCACTGGGCCTACGGCCTGCCGGGCTTCGAAGGGGTGAGCATCGAGAAGGACGGCACTCCGATCGTCGTGCACGTCCACGGCAGCCACAGCGATTCCCCGTACGACGGCAACCCCGAGTTCTTCTTCGGGCCCACGGGGGCCGCGTCGCGCGGGCCGCAGTGGGTGGCGAAGAAGTACGTCTACGACGGCAGCCAGCAACACGCCGGCATGCTCTGGTACCACGATCATGCGCTCGGTCTCACCCGGCTCAACGTCTACGCGGGCCTGGCGGGCTTCTTCGTCATCCGCGACGACGACGACACCGGTCTGCCGGGCAATTCCCTGGGCCTTCCGGCGCACCCGTACGAGGCGGCGTTCGCCATCCAGGACCGCATGTTCAAGGACGACGGCGAGCTGTTCTACCCGGCCTTCCCCGGTGACCCGGCCTATGCCGACTTCATCACCGGCGGAGGCGCGATCCTGCCGTCGAACGTCTTCTCCGGCGGCGGGCCGACGGCGCTCGCCGAATTCTTCGGCGACCACATGGTGGTCAACGGCGCGATCTGGCCGAAGATGCACGTGGAGCCGCGCAACTACCGGTTGCGGCTCCTGAACGGCTGCGACAGCCGATTCCTCGCGATGCAGCTCGTCGAGGTCCCGCCCGGTGCCACAGACTTCGGCGGCGCCGTGCGGCAGCTGAACTTCACCGTCGTCGGCAGCGATCAGGGTCTCGCGTCGAGCCCGACCGCGCTCGACACGCTCCTGATCGAACCGGGCTCCCGCTACGACATCGTCGTCGACTTCAAGGGCGTCACCCCCGGCAACCGGGTCGTCATGAAGAACATCGGGGGCGACGCGCCGTTCGGAGGCGACATCCCGGGACCTCAGGTGTTCGGCGAGACCGATCGCGTCATGGCCTTCGATGTCGTGCTGCCGCTCGACACCGCCGTTCCCGACCCGAGTCCTGCGGGCATCGCCTTTCCCTTCGTCCTGCCGCCGCCGACCCGCGTGCGCAAGGTGGCGCTGTTCGAGGGCAGGGACGAGTTCGGGCGGCTCCAGCCGCTGCTCGGTACGGCCGAACCAGCGACCGACTTCGCCGGCGCCCCGGTGAACTGGCCCGAGACGCCGCAGTACGTCGGTGCCGGTCTCGTCGGTCAGATGCAGGGGAGCATCGCCTGGCACAGCCCGACGACCGAGAATCCGGCGCTCGGCTCCACCGAGGAATGGGAGATCTACAACGCGACCGGGGACGCGCATCCGGTACACCTGCATCTCGTCAAGCTCAAGGTGATCGATCGGCAGGAGTTCTCGGCGGACGTTATCGAACAGCCGGTGGTGCAGCACAACGGCGCGCTCGGCACCGGGTTCCGTCTCGCGAACATCGCGCTCGGCGCCATGGTGCCGCCGCCGGCGGAATACGTCGAGAACGCGCCCAAGGACATGGTGACGGCGCTGCCGGGGCAGGTCACCCGCATTCGGGCGACCTTCGACAAGCCGGGGCGTTACGTCTGGCACTGCCACATCCTCTCGCACGAGGACCACGAGATGATGCGCGTGCTGCACGTGGGACCCGAGGCCGGATAGGGTCGCGCGAGTCGTCCGCCGACCCGGTGCCGCGGGGGCCCCGGGTCCGCTGTCCGGGCACCGCGAGCGGCCAAAGGCTCCGGAAGCCCTCGAGCCGATCGTTGTGCCCGAGCATCACGTGCAGGCGCGGCGTCGTCGGGGATCGGCCAGCTACACCTCGAACGGCTCGCCGATCCACTCGAGCACGATGTGCGGAGCCAGGGCGCAGGAACCGGGAGCGTAGAAGAGCTTCATTCGCCAGGAATACGGGTTCGGAGACGGGAGTCGTGGGAGAACGTCGCGTTCACGTCAGCAGCGGGAAGGCCACGGCCCCGGCCGGCCCCGGCCGGCCTCCACCAGTCCCCGACCAGCTCCGCCACCATCGCGTTGGTGCTGGTCAACCGCACCCGGGCGCGCTCCATGCGGCGCCACGACATCTCCGGTGCGGGCAGCGTAGGAGACGAGCTTGCGGTCGCGTGCTCGAGGAGTTGCACGCGTTTGCAACCCGTTGCCGCCGTCGGCGTCGGCACGAGCGTTGCTTGGGACGATCGAGCGCGTCCCGCGCGAGCGGTCCCGACGACGGCTCCCTGTCCGGACACGTCGAACCTCATCGGAGCGAGTCGATGCACGAACTGGACACCCTGTTCGAGGAACTGCCGATCGAACGGGATCGGGAGCAGTTCCTGTGCGAACTCGTCCGCGAGCTCGCCGGCACCATCGAGGACACCGCGGGCCTGAAGGAAGCCGAAGGGTTCATCAGCGTCGTCGGGGGCCGCATGGGCACCCTGATGGACGCCGAGTACCGCCGGAACGGCGACGGAGCGGCCCTCGACCTTCGACAGGTGGCAGCGGCGCTGGTCGATCTCAAGCGACGCATCGACGGCGGTTTTTCGGTGGAGAGCGTCGACGGGAACCGGATCGTTCTGGTGAACGATCGATGCCCGTTCGGCAAGTACGTGGTCGGCCGCGAATCGCTGTGCATGATGACCTCCAACGTGTTCGGCCGCATCGCGGCCAACAACCTGGGCTACGCCCGCGTGGACATCGTCGAGGCCATCTCCAGGGGCGACGCGGGCTGTCGCGTGATCATCGACCTCTCGGAGAGTGGGTCGGGACGCGAGTACCACGGCTGATCGGCCGGTGGTGGCGGACAGTCCGATGCACGGCGACGTCTATCGTGTCGCGTTCGAGCGGCTCGAGACCGCTGCGCTGATCATCGACCGGGAAGGGACCGTACTCGCGACCAGCCGTAGGCTCGAACACCTGCTGGGGCCTGACCTGCGCGGCAGCCCACTCGAGCGGATCGCCGCCGGCCATTCCTCGGCGCTGCTGGTCGATCTCAAGACGGCCGCCGGCGGCATCGAGATCACCGTGCGTCTGCGCGATGTGTCGGGCGAGCCGAGACGGTTCGGATGCCGGGTCACGCCGTTGCCGGGCAGAGCGCCTGCCTCGGTGGCCTACCTCATCGTGCTCGACGACGTGCGGCCCATGTCCAACATGTTCGAGACCTTCAATCGCGACCTTCGCGAGACTCGGGAACGATTCGTTCTCGAACGTGAAAGCCGGCGTGACGCCGAGAGACGGCTGCAGCAGCTGGAAGACTTCTCCCTTCACACGGCGCACGATCTCAAGGCGCCGCTGCTGCAGGTCGAGATGCTGCTGGACATGCTCGACGAGGATCACGGCCGGCACCTGCCGGCAGATGGCCTCGACATGCTCGCCAAGGCCCGTCTCTCGGCCGATCGGCTGCAACGCCTGATCGACGTTCTGCTGGACCACGCCAGGCTCGACAGCGCCGAGATCGTGACGACATCGCAGTCGCTCGAGAACACGATCGACAACCTGCTGCAGGACTTCGAAGGTTCGCTCGAAGAGGCCCGCGCCGTCGTCCGTATCGACAGACCCCTGGGGCACGTCGAAGGGGACGGCGTGCTGTTGCGCCAGCTGATCGAGAATTTGCTGTCAAACGCCCTCAAGTACCGCGCCATGGAGCGCCCGCTGCACATCGGCATCACCTCGGAGAAACTGAACGGCAGCGTCGTCGAGCTGCGCGTGCGGGACAACGGTCAGGGCTTCGACGGCGCCGCCGAGGAGAAGATATTCGAACCGTTCTCGCGCGCGACCTCGAGTGGCGTGGAAGGCAGCGGCATCGGTCTCAGCGCGTGCAGGAAGATCTGCGACAGGCACGGTTGGAGCATCGCGGCGACTGGCCGGCCGGGTGAGGGAGCCGAGTTCCGGATACGCTTTCAGGAGAACCCGTCGCTGGACAGCGTCGAACGAGCGGCGTGAGGCGGTGGCGAAGTGCGCCACCGCGCGCCTCGAGTCGAGATGACTGCGGGTACGTCCACGGCACGAGTTGCTCCGGGCATGAGGTATCGTCGTTCGTCCTGCACGTTCGGCGCTGCCAGCGAGCCCGCACCCGCATGCGGTGCTGTCCGTCCACTTCGTCTAGTAGTTCGCCGCCCGCCTCGCGATCTCCCGGCTGGCCAGGTACTCGTCGTAGGTACCGTCGAAGCTGACCAGGGCCCGATCCTTGATCTCGACGACCTGGGTGGCCAGCGACGACACGAACTCGCGGTCGTGGCTGACGAAGACGATCGTGCCCTCGTAGTGGAGGAGCGCCAGGTTCAGCGCCTCGATGGCCTCCATGTCCATGTGGTTGGTGGGCTCGTCCAGCACCAGCACGTTCGGCGAGCTCATCATCAGCTTGCCGAACAGCAGCCGGTTCTTCTCGCCGCCCGAGCACACCCGGGCGGGTTTCTCGAAGTCGTCGGCGGTGAACAGCAGCTGGCCGAGGATCACGCGCACGATCTGGGCGTTGTGGGAACCCGTGCGCCACTGGCTCATCCAGTCGAAGAGGGTCAGGTCGTTCGCGAAGTCCGCGGTGCTGTCCTGCGGGCAGTAGCCGACGGAGGCGTTCTCGGACATCCTGATCTCGCCGGCGTCCGGCTGCAGGTCGTCCAGCAGGCAGCGCAGCAAGGTCGTCTTGCCCACACCGTTCTCGCCGATGATCGCGAGCCGCGCGCCCGCTTCCAGCATGAGGTGACCGTCCGAGAACAGCGGGCCGTCGTCGAAGCCCTTCGCGAGATTCTCGAAGGTGATCGCCTGCCTGAACAGCTTCTTGTGCTGCGTGAAGCGCAGATGGGGGCTGACGCGGCTGGAGCGCTTGATGTCGGCGAGCTCGATCTTCTCGAGCTTCTTGGCGCGGGAGCTCGCCTGCTTGGCCTTCGAGGCGTTGGCGGAGAACCGGCTGACGAACTGCTGCAGGTCCGCGATCACCACCTGCTTCTTCGCGTTCTCGCTGTGCAGCAGCTCGCGCGCGGCCGTTGAGGCGATCATGAAGTCGTCGTAGTTGCCGGGATACACGCGCAGCTCGCCGTAGTCGATGTCGGCGATGTGCGTGCACACCGCGTTCAGGAAGTGCCGATCGTGGGAGATGATGACGATGGTGCTCTTCTGACGGGCCAGCACCCCTTCAAGCCAGTTGATGGCGTTGATATCGAGGTTGTTGGTGGGCTCGTCGAGCAGCAGCACGTCGGGTTCCGCGAACAGCGCCTGCGCCAGCAGCACGCGCAGCTTCCAGCCCGGGGCCACCTCGCTCATGAGGCCGAAGTGCAGGGACTCCTCGATGCCCGCGCCGCTCAGGAACTCCCCGGCGCGGCTCTCGGCGGTGTAGCCGTCCATCTCGGCGAACTCGACCTCGAGCCCCGCCACGCGCATGCCGTCGTCCTCCGACATCTCGGGCAGCGCGTAGAGCCTGTCGCGCTCGCGCTTGATCTCCCAGAGCTCCGCGTGTCCCATGATCACGGTGTCGATGACGGTGTGCTCCTCGAACGCGAACTGGTCCTGGTGCAGCTTGCCGATGCGGTGGCCCGGGGCCAGCGACACGTTGCCGGCCGTGGGCTCCAGGTGCCCCGACAGGATGTTCATGAAGGTGGACTTGCCGCACCCGTTGGCACCGATGATCCCGTACCGGTTGCCGTCGCCGAACTTCACCGAGATGTTCTCGAACAGCGGCTTGGCGCCGAACTGGATGCTGACGTTGGAGGCGGCGATCACGACGGGATCCTGGGTAGGGGGTGCGCGGACACACCGGTGTGGCGTGCAACCCGTCATGATGTCACCGATGCGTCGCCCGGCTGCAGCGTCGGCAGCAAGGCTGATGTGAGCGACGCGTCGCGCCACCGATCCGGCAGCGTCCCCGCCCCACCGACACCGGCCCGTTCTTCGATGACGCCCGACGATCCGCTCCGGTTCGACGCCCTGCCGCTGCGTGCGGAGCTCCTGCAGGCGCTGGGCGCGATCGGCTACACGTCGATGTCCCCCATCCAGGCGGCGGCCCTGCCCGGCATCCTCGCGGGGCGGGACGCGCTGGCGCAGGCGGAGACCGGCAGCGGCAAGACCGCCGCCTTCGCCCTCGGGCTGTTGCAGGCCCTGGACGCGACCCGGTTCGAGACCCAGGCGCTGGTCGTCTGCCCGACGCGCGAGCTGAGCGACCAGGTGGCGGACGAGATTCGCCGGCTGGCCGGTGCCCTGGCCAACACCAAGGTACTGGTCCTGTGCGGCGGCCAGCCGATGCACGCCCAGCTGAGCTCCCTGGAGCGCGAGCCGCACGTCGTGGTCGGCACCCCCGGCAGGCTGAGAAAGCACCTGGACCTCGGCACGCTGCACCTGGGGAACGTGGCCACGCTGGTGCTGGACGAGGCCGATCGCATGCTCGACATGGGCTTCCACGAGGACATCGCCCACCTCATCGGAGGCCTCCCGCGGCAGCACCAGACCTTGCTGTTCTCGGCGACCTGGCCCGACGGGGTTATCGGCATCAGTCGTACCGTGCAGCAGGATCCCGTCGAGGTACGCGTGGCGGGCTTCGACACGGCCGACCGGATCGAGCAGCGGTTCGTGCTCGTGACCGAGGCGCGGAAGGCCGAAGTCCTGCTGGGCCTCCTGGGCAGCCACCGCCCCGAACGCGCCCTCGTCTTCTGCAACCGGAGGGTCGCCGCGCAGGCGCTGTGCGACGAGTTGGTCCGGCGCGGCATGAGCGCGCGGGCGCTGCACGGCGACCTGGAGCAGCGCGAGCGGGACGAGGCGATGATCCTGTTCGCCAACCGGAGCATCTCGTATCTCGTCGCCACCGACGTCGCGGCGCGCGGCCTGGACATCGACGCGCTGCCCGCCGTGATCAACCACGACCTGAGCCCCGACCCCGAGACCCACGTGCACCGAATCGGCCGGACGGGTCGCGCAGGCGCCACGGGCATCGCCATCAGCCTGGTGACCGCCGACGAGATGCACCGCGTGCGCGGCATCGAGGACTACCTGGGCATCGAGATCGACGTTCGACGAGCCGGACGCGTCGAGCGGCGATGGCGGCCCCGTCCAGGTTCCGCCCACCTGCACGCTGCGCATCAACGCCGGCAAGAAGGACAAGATCCGGCCCGGGGACATCGTGGGCGCGCTGACCGCCGGGGACGCGTTGAGATCCGACGACATCGGCAAGATCACCGTGCGGGCCACGACGTCGTTCGTGGCCGTGGACGCGGGACGCGCCGAGGCGGCGCTGGCGCTGCTGTCCGACGGCCGCATCAAGAAGCGCAAGGTGCGCGCCCGGCTGGTTCGGTAGGACCGAGCCGGTCGAGAGTGCTTCGGGCACAAAAAAGCCGCTGAGTCAGCGGCTTGATCCACCCGGTCCTGCCGGGCGCGTCGATTGGTAGCGGGGGTAGGATTCGAACCTACGACCTTCGGGTTATGAGCCCGACGAGCTGCCAGACTGCTCCACCCCGCAACCGACTCGCCCAGTATAGGAACCTCGGCCGCAAGGTTCAACACCCGGGGACGAGAAATGTTCGGATTCCGCGACGTGGAGGTGCTGCGGGCCATCGTCGAGGCGGGCGGCTTCCGCGCCGCCGCCGCGCGCGCCGGCTCGTCGCAGTCGGCGATGTCGAACCGCGTCGCCGCGCTGGAGCGGCGCCTCGGGACGCGGCTGTTCGACCGGGTCGGCCGCGGCGTGCGGCTCACCCCGTCGGGACGACACCTGCTCGAGGAGGCGGACCGGCTGATCGCCGCGCGCGACCGCGTGGTGCGCGAGCTGTCCGGAGACCTGGGGCTGCACGGCACGGTGCGGCTGGGCGTGGCCGAGACCATCGTTCACACGCTGCTGACGCCCTTGCTGGGCACGCTGCACGAGGCCCACCCGGCGGTGCGCTTCGAGCTCGTGGTCGACACCTCGGCCGAGCTCGCCCGGCAGCTCGACGACGACGCCCTGGACGTCACCATACTGCTGGACGACTCGGTGCCCGGCCACGCCGCGCGCCTGTCGCTGTCGCCCATTCCGGTGGACTGGTACGAGAGCGCCGCCGCCCCGCCTCGCGGCGCTGCCGTCACGCTGGAGGAGCTCGCAGGGGCGTCCATCGTCACGTATTCGCGCACCACCACGCCGTACCGGCGCCTGGAGCGCCTGCTCGCCGGCTTCGAGCGAACGCCGCTGCTGCACGGTTCCGCCTCGCTGTCGACCGTGCGCCACCTGATCGGCCAGAACTTCGGCATCGGCCTGCTCCCCTGCGCCATGGTCCCGCCCGGTACGGCCTCGCACGACGTGCGGCGCCTCCGGGTGTGCGAGGCCGCGCGCGCCGAACCGCTCCACTTCGTCGTCGCCTGGCACGCCGGCGGCGTTCGCGATGGTGGAAGAAGGATCGGCGAGATCGTCGCGCGCGCCGCGGTCGACATCGATACCGGCCGCGATCGGACCGATACCGAAACGAGATCGGTTGACGTCGGAACCGATCTGCTAGCTTGATCGTACGCCCGGACGCCCATGCTGCCCCTACCGCCATGCCGCCGACCGCCACCCGCTCGGACGCGCCCCTCGCCTGGCGCCGACGCATCCGCGCGGGCGAGCACCGCACGCACACGGCCGGCCGCGCGGCGGGCTACCTGCAGGGCAACCTCGCGATCGTGCCGGCAGTGGCCGCGCCGGACTTCCTGCTGTACTGCCACCGGAACCCGAAGCCTTGTCCGCTGATCGGCGTGTCCGAGCCCGGGGACCCGCGCTTGCCGCGCCTGGGCGAGGATCTCGACATCCGGACCGACGTGCCGGCCTACCGCGCGTTCCGCGATGGCGGTCCCGGCGAGCACCTCGACGACCTGAGCGGCGTCTGGCGGGACGACCTCGTCGCTTTCGTGCTCGGCTGCTCGTTCTCGTTCGAGGACGCCCTCGTGAGCGCCGGCATTCCCGTGCGCCACATCGACGCGGGCACCAACGTCGCGATGTACCGCACCTCCATGCCGACGCGCGCCGCCGGCCGGTTCGCCGGGCCGCTCGTCGTGACGCTGCGCGCCTTCCGTCCTCCGGACGCGATCCGGGCCATCGTGCTGTCGGAACGCTTCCGGCTCGCGCACGGCGCGCCGGTGCACATCGGCGACCCCGCCGCCATCGGCATCCGGGATCTCGCCGCGCCCGACTTCGGAGACCCGCCCCCGATCGAGCCCGGCGACGTGCTCGTGTACTGGGCTTGCGGCGTCACGCCGCAGCTCGCGCTGCGCGAGGCAGGTCTCGACCTCGTGGTCACGCACGAGCCGGGTCACATGCTGATCACCGACGTGCCCGCGGCCAGCGCCGAGACCGTGCTGGCGGGTCTCTGAACACCGCGAAAGTCCCTGAGTCCGCCCATCCGAGGAGCTTACAGCCCATGATCTTCAAGACAAGCCCGACCCTCATCGCCGCCGCCCTGCTGGCCGTCGGCGGCGCCGCGCAGGCCGTCGACCTCTCGGTCGTCGGCAGCTGGAGCAGCCTGCCGTTGTACAAGCAGTACGAACAGCCGTTCTGGACCGAACGGCTGCCTGCCGCGGGGGACTTCGACGTGACCATGACCACCTTCGACCAGATGGGCGTGGACGGCGGCGATGTGCTGCGTCTGCTCGGCGACGGCGTGTTCGACGTCGGCATGACGGTGGCCGACTACACGGTCGGTGACGCACCGGCGCTCGAGGGCCTCGACGTGCCGCTCGTCGCCACCGAGGCGGCCGAGGCGCGCGCCATGGTGGACGCGGCCCGTCCCATGGTCGCCGACATCCTCGACGAGGCCTTCGGCGTGCACCTGCTCGCCATCGCGCCCTACCCGCCGCAGGTCGTCTTCTGCAGGGACGAGATCGGCTCGCTCGCGGACCTGGAGGGCAGGAAGATCCGCGGCTCCGGACGCATGACCACGAAGCTGCTGGAGGCGTTGGGGGCGGAGGGCGTGAACGTCGCGTTCTCGGAAGTGCCGGGAGCTCTGGAGCGCGGCGTCGTGGACTGTGCCGTCACCGGTGCGGGCTCCGGCTACAGCGCGGGTTGGTGGGAGGTCTCGACGCACCTGATGACGCTGCCGCTCGGGGGGTGGGACCCCGTCGTCACCGCCATGAGCGCCGACAAGTGGGAATCGCTGAGCGAAGAGGAACGAGCGACGCTCGAGGCGCGCATCAGCGAAGACTTCGAGGGTCCGGCGTGGGACGCCGCCGCCGGCGCGCTCGACAACGACGTGGCCTGCCTGACGGGCAACGGCGAGTGCGCGAGCGGGGAGCCCGCCTCGATGACGCTCGTCGAGCCGTCCGAGGAGGACCTGGCGCAGGCGCGCGAGATCCTGACCTCCACCGTGCTGCCCGAGTGGGCGGAGCGCGCGGGTCCCGAAGCGGCGCAGCGCTGGAACGAGAGCGTCGGCCAGGTCGTCGGCGTCGAGATCCCGCTCTGAGCCGCCCCGTCGAGCGACGGCGCTTCTCGTGAGCGTCTGATCGTGAACCCCCTGGTGGTGGCCGAGGGGCTACGTCGTGCGAACCGCGGCGTGGCCATCGCGCTCGGCTTGCTGCTGTGCGCGACGGTCGCGTTCGTGATCGCCGACATCACGCTGCGCGCGTTCGGCTCATCCTTGGGCGGCTCTGACGAGATCTCGGGCTACGTCATGGCGATCGTGACGAGCTGGGGCTTCGGCTTCGCGCTGGGGGAGCTTGCGCACGTGCGCATCGATCTCGTGCGCCGGCGCGTCGCGCGCCCCGTGCGCGCCGCGCTCGACCTGCTGGCGCTGGGCACGACCGCGGCCGTGGCCTGCGTCGTCGCGTGGCGCTCGTGGGCGGTGCTGGGCAAGAGCCTCGAGCGCGGCTCGCGCGCCAACACGCCGCTCGAGACGCCGCTGTGGATTCCGCAATCACTGTGGTGGGCGGGGCTCGTCTGGTTCGCCGTCGTCGCGTGCGTCTGCCTGGTGCTGGCGTTCCTGCTGCTGGCACGGCACGACCACGACGGCCTCGACCGCGTCGCGGGTACCGAGGCGCTGCCTGGCGAGGAGTCGGCCACGTGAGCCGGTCGCGGAGACACGCGCCATGATCCCCGGCGTCGCCGCGGGTCTCTTCGCGCTGCTCGCGCTCACGGTGCCCGTCGGCATCGTGCTGTTTCTCCTGGGCTTCGGCATCGACTTCTTCGTCTCGCCGTTTCCGCTGTCGCGCGGGCTCGGGCAGGTGGTGTGGTCGTCGTCCAGCAGCGCCACGCTGATCGCCATCCCGTTCTTCATCCTGCTGGGCGAGCTGCTCGTGCGCGGCGGCATCGCCGAGCGCACCTACGCATCCCTGGACAAGTGGTTCTCGTGGCTGCCGGGCGGGCTCGTGCACGCGAACATCGGCACCGCGACGCTGTTCTCGGCCACCTCGGGCTCGTCGGTGGCGACCGCGGCCACCGTCGCCACGGTGGCCATGCCGCAGGCAGAGCGCCTGGGCTACGACCCACGCCTGTTCTCCGGCTCCATCGCCGCGGGCGGCACCCTCGGCATCCTCATCCCGCCGTCGATCAACCTGATCGTCTATGGCTTCCTGACCGAGACCTCCATCCCGCGGCTCTTCCTGGCGGGGCTCGTGCCGGGCCTGCTCATGGCGCTCGGGTTCATGGGGGTGACCGCGCTGATCTGTCACTGGCGCCCCGCGCTGGGCGGACCGTCGCGCGGCTTCACGATGCGCGAACGGCTCGGCTCGCTCGTGGACCTGTTGCCCGTCATCGCGCTGTTCACGGTCGTGATCGGGACGATCTACACGGGCCTCGCGACGCCGACCGAATCCGCCGCCGTGGGGGTCGCGATGGCCTTCGGCATCGCGCTGTTCGCGGGCGGCGTCAACCTCGCCATGCTGGTCGAGTGCCTGCTGGGCACGCTGCGTATCACGGCGATGATCATGCTGGTCATCGTCGGCGCCTACTTCCTGAACTTCGCGCTCGCCTCGGCGGGCCTCGGGCGCGAGCTGACGGAGCTCCTGACGGGGTTCGAGCTGCCGCCGCTCGGCACGCTGCTGCTCATCGTGGCCATGTACGTGGTGCTCGGCTTCTTCATCGAGACGCTGTCGCTCATGGTCGCGACGATCCCCATCACCGTGCCCATCGTCGCGGCCCTGGGCTTCGACACCATCTGGTTCGGCGTGCTGATGATCGTGCTCGTGGAGATGGCGCTGATCACGCCACCCGTCGGGCTGAACCTGTACGTCGTGCAAGGCGCGCGCAAGGACGGCTCGCTGGGTCAGGTCATGGTCGGAGCGGCGCCCTACGTGTTCGTGATGGCCGCGATGGTGGCCGCGCTCATCGCGTTCCCGGGCCTCGCGCTATGGTTGCCCGCCACGCTGTAGCCGCAACGGTACCCATGCTGTCATTCACCCACGCCGACGGCGAGCTCGCCGTGCGTCCGGACGCGGTCGTCGTCGCCGGCTGGACGGCTCGCGACGAGGCGGCGGTGCGCCACCACATCGACGAGCTCGCCGCGCTGGGCGTGCCGCCGCCGTCGAGCTTCCCGCTCTACTACCGCGTGTCCGCGAGCCTGCCGACCTTCGCATCGAGCATCGACGTCGTGGGCGAGCAGACGTCCGGCGAGGCCGAGCCCGTGCTGGTTCACGCGGGCGGCGAGCGCTGGCTGGGTCTGGGCTCGGACCACACCGACCGCGCGCTGGAGAGCCATTCGGTCGCGCTGTCCAAGCAGGCGTGCGCGAAGCCCTTGTGCGCGGCACTGTGGCGCCACGCCGACGTCGCGGATCATCTGGACGCGCTGGAGCTGCGCTCCTGGATCGACGAGGGCAGCGGCTGGACGGCGTATCAGGACGGCACGCTCGGCTCGATCCGTCCACTCGACGAGCTCGTCGCCGGTGCCGGCGATGCCCTGCGGGGCGACGGCGCGCTGATGCTCTGCGGCACGCTGCCCGCGCTCGGCGGCGTGCGTCCCGCCCGGGCGTTCCGCATGACGCTGCACGATCCGGTGCTCGGGCGCACGCTGGAGCACGAGTACCGCATCCGCACGTTGCCGCTCGTGGCCTGAGAGCCGGCGCACGGAGGACGGCGCACGGAGGCCGGCGTTCGAGGACGGCGTTCGAAGTCGGCAAGGCCGCCCGACGATGGACATCCGCGCCGCACCTCGCCAGCATGCGGGGCCCACTTCACTCCGGCCCGATCCGCATGGCGACCCCCCAGAGCATCCGCGACAAGGCCGAGGCGGCCCTCGCGCGCACCGACAAGCTCGGCGTCGAGATGACGCGCATCTTCCTGAGCCTGGACCGCGCGCGCATCATGCGCGACGCGGACAAGCTGGACGCGCGCGTGAAAGCCGGCGAATCGTTGCCCCTGGCAGGCGTGCTCTGCTCGATCAAGGACCTGATCGACCGCTCCGGAGAGCGCACCACGGCGGGCTCCAGGCTGCTCGAGGAGGCGTCACCGGCGGCGATCGATTCGGTCGTCGTGGAACGACTGGAAGCGGCGGGCGCGCTGATCTTCGGGCGCACGAATCTCACCGAATTCGCGTACTCCGGCGTCGGCATGAATCCGCACCACGGCACGCCCGGCTGCGTGTTCGACCGCAATCGCATCCCGGGCGGCTCCAGCTCGGGCGCTGCGTTGTCGGTGGCGCACGATCTGTGCGACGTGGCCATCGGCACCGACACCGGCGGCTCGGTGCGCATCCCGGCCGCGGTCAATGGCGTCGTCGGCTTCAAGCCGACCGCCTCGCTGGTGCCGACCGAAGGGGTGCGCCCGCTGTCGGACAGCATGGACAGCATCGGGCCGCTGGCGAAGGATCTCGATGTCGCGCTGCGCACGCTCGCGGTGCTCGCGGGCGACGACTCGCTCGCGCCCTCGGACGACGCGCCCGAGGCGGCCAAGCTGAAGATCGGCGTGCCGACGGGCTGGCTGACGACCGATCTGGAGCCCGCGGTGGAGAGCGCCTGGCAGGCGACGCTCGCGGCGCTGAAGGGCGCGGGCGTCACCCTCGTGGATGTGGACCTCGAGTGGCTCGGAGACATCGGGCCCGCGAACAAGATCATCGTCTCGGTAGAGGCGCACCTGCACTACGCGAAATCGCTCGATGCGCTCAGGAAGATCGGCGACCCCAACGTGCTGGAGCGGCTGCGCTTCGCCGAGACCGTCGACGAGGACACGCGAAAGGCCGCGTTCGCGACGCGACGCGACGCGGTGGCCCGGTTCGAGCGCGCGCTCGAGGGGCTGGACGCGCTCGCCGCGCCCACGCTCGCCATCGTCGCGCCGACCCAGGAAGCCGCGAAGGCGGACTTCAGCGCCGTCAACGCCTCCATGCTCAGGAACTGCTCGGCCATCAACTTCGTCGACGGTTGCTCGGTCAGCCTGCCCGCACCCGCGGGCGACGGCTACCCGGAAGGCATGCCGGGCGCGTTGATGCTCAGCGCACCGAGCGGCTCGGACGCGGCGCTGGCGAAGCTCGCCACCGCGATCGCTGGCGCGCTGCACGCGTAGCGCGACGGTGCGCGGTCCGGGAGCCGAGCCGCCGGGCACGCTGATCGTCACCGGCGCGAGCCGCGGTATCGGTGCCGCGACCGCGCGGCTGGCCGCCGAAGCCGGCTGGGCGGTCGCCGTGAACTTCCGTCGCGACGAGGCGGCGGCCGTCGCCGTGGTCGAAGGGATCGTCGCGGCGGGAGGCCGCGCGACGGCCGTGCGGGCCGACGTCTCGGTCGAGGTCGACGCGGTGCGGCTGTTCGAGGAGGCGGTGGACCGGCTCGGTCCGCTCGGCGGGCTCGTGAACAACGTCGGCGTGCTGGAGCGCCAGTGCCGCGTGGACGAGATGGATGCGGCGCGGCTCGCACGCGTGCTGACTACCAACGTCACGAGCGCGTTCCTGTGCGCGCGCGAGGCGGTGCTGCGGCTCTCGACCCGGCACGGCGGTTCGGGCGGCGTCATCGTCAACGTCTCCTCGGCTGCGGCGAAGAGCGGCTCGCCGAACGAGTACGTGGACTACGCGGCCTCGAAGGGCGCCATCGAGTCGTTCACGGTCGGACTCGCCAAGGAAGTGACCGCCGAGGGCATTCGGGTGAACGCGGTGCGGCCAGGCTTCATCCTGACCGAGATCCACGCGGATGGCGGCGAGCCCGACCGCGTGGAGCGGCTGCGCGGGCACATTCCGATGGGGCGCGGCGGCAGCGCCGAGGAGTGCGCGCGGGCCATCACGTGGCTGCTGTCGTCCGAGGCGTCGTACACGAGCGGCACGTTCATCGACGTGACGGGCGGTATGGTTTGACCGACCGCCGCTGGAGCCGCGCGAAAGCGTTCTCGATCGGGCGCTCCGCCCCGTACGTGTACGTGGGAGGCAAGCCGGTCCTGTCGCCGGACAGCCGAGAGCAAGCGAGCGCCAGCCCGTCGAATCGATCGGGTAGCCCCGGGCGATCGCTCCCCCGGGGCTCCCACAGATCCGGACGTGCGCGATTGACGCATCCGGCTCCTCGAACACAGGTATTCGCTACGGGCGGCCCGACACCGATCGGACCACGCGCGGCACGGCGAGTGGATAGCGCATCTCCAGACGAGCGAACCGCTCCCACGGCATCCGCCGACGATTCGATCGCCTGCGCAGCCAGTAGAGCCACCGCCGCCTGACCTCGTGCCGGAAGCGGCCCAACGCGCGGCTGTTCCCGGTAACCCCGAAGTAGGCGTAGTGACCCCGCAGGAAGCGGTTCAGCGCCGCCTGCTGCTCCGTCAGCGACCGGTGCCGGAACCTCCGGCACCACTCGGACACGCGCCCCAGCGCGCGCCCGAAGCGACCCTTCGCCGTCTTTCTCGCCACTATCCATCGACCCTTCCTGGATCGTCGCCAGAAGTGGGTGAAGCCGAGGAAGTCGAACGCGTGCTCGCCCCACGGGCTCGCGCCCGTGGACTCGGCTCGCTCGCCTCGCCTCCCCGGCGGCTTGAACTCCACCAGCCGCGTCTTGCGCTCGTTTAGCGCAAGGCCGAAGCGCGCAAGCCGTTTCGGCAGAACCTCCATCACCCGCCGCGCATCCGCCTCGTCGGCGAAGCACAGCACCGCATCGTCGGCGTAGCGGACCATGAACGATCCGCCGCGCAGACGCGGCCGCACCTCGGTCTCGAACCAGGTGTCGAGCACCGTGTGCAGGTAGATGTTGGCCAGCAGCGGACTGATGACCCCGCCCTGCGGTGTGCCCCGATCCGGGCGGCTCACCACGCCGTCCTCCATGACGCCGGCGTTCAACCACTTCCCCACCGCGCGACGGATCACTCCGTCCCGCACCGCGGCCATCGAGCATCGTCCCCAGATGGCTTCTATCCACGTCGTCGAAGAACTGGCGGATGTCGAGATCGATCATCCAGCAGCCCCCGAGGCGCATCGTCCCCGACCACAACTGCTGCAGCGCATCGTGCGCCGAGCGCCGTGGCCGGAACCCGTACGAGCAGTCCAGAAAATCCTGCTCGTAGACCGGTTCGAGCGCCATCACGACCGCGCGCTGCAGGAGCTTGTCCTCCAGCGTCGGTATGCCGATGGGCCGGGTCGACTTGCCATCGTCCTTCCCGATGTGGACCCGCCGGACCGGCGGCGCACGGTACGTCCCGGACTTGAACCGCTCGAGCAGGCTCGACAGGTTCGCCTCCAGATCCGCCTCGTAGGCCTTCCGATCCACCCGGTCCACACCGGGCGCGCCGTCCTTGCGCGTCAGACGCCACGCCTCGCGCATCCACGCCATGTCGATGCGCTGGGCGAGCGTGGTCAGCACCATCGGCGGCTCGATCCCCGCCAGCGCTGCTATCTCGTCTTGTTTCGTTGAGATGGTCTCCGAGCCTGATATCCCGGTCATCTGTCCCTCCACGAGCTCCCATGATTCGGCGCCCCCTTCCCTCCACCGGGTCCCGGCAAGGACCGGTTCCCCGGCTTCGCGGGTACTACGAGACGCTCTGACTTCTCGCCGCTCGTCGGGCCCGGCTTCGTTGCCTTCGCCAAGGCCCTACCGTCGTTACATCAGTTGTTCGCTCCGATCCCGTACCGATGCCGCGCGGGTGGCCCGGACCATTTGTATCGCGGCGCCCGTGGACTGCCGTGGACCGCGTATCGACGACGGAAGACGACGAGATCTCCCAGGTTCCCTGACGGACCCCCGTGCCTGCACGCCACAGCTCTTCGACCCCGCCGGACCGGTCGTCGCAGGCCAGTTGCGCGACGCCCGGTGCTGCCTTCCGCTGTATAAAACACGTCGGCTCCGGATTCATTACCTGTCGAGGCTCCATCACTGCGGCTCGCAGACGCCCTGTGTACGCTTCGCAGTGCCGGTCGCCCGACCCCACGCAACACTCGGTTCCGGCTGGTGGCCAGCCTTTGCCGGGTGGGGCTTCCACCCACCAGGTCCGCTTCGGGAGGTTTCTGCTACCTCCGCTGTCCTACATCGGTCTCATCCTCCTCCCCAGAGCTTTGCCTGGCGCACTTACTCGAGTAACGATCCACGCCGTTCGAACGCCGCCGATCGTTACTCGAGCAACGATTGCCGGGTCACTTCGCGGCGCGACTCCCCCGACGTTCCCGGTCGGGTACGGACCCATATCGATTTCGCCTCGGAGACGAACGGGCACGTCCCGACGGCAGCGCGCGCGCTCCGATTCGCGACCGAGCCTACGAAGCCGCCGGCGTCAGCCGAACCAGCCGGCCCGACGGCTGATCCTCCAGCACCCAGACGCTGCCGTCCGGCGCCTGCTCCACCTCGCGCACGCGCGCGCCCCACGCGAAGCGCTCGACCTCCTCGGCCGTATCGCCCTCGAGGTCGACGTGCAGCAGCGCCTGCCCGGACAGCGCGCCCATCAGCGCGTCCCCCCGCCAGTCCTCGAACATCGACCCGTCGTAGACGACGAGCCCCGATGGCGACACCGACGGCACCCAACTGATGGCGGGCGAGCGGTACTCGCCGCCGTTCTCGTGATCGGGAATCGGTGCGCCGGAGTAGTTGACGCCGTCGGAGACGACGGGCCAGCCGTAGTTCTCGCCGGCCTCGATGCGGTTCAGCTCGTCGCCGCCCCTCGGTCCCATCTCGTGCGCCCACAGCGTGCCGTCCGGCGCGACGTCGATGCCGAGCGGGTTCCTGTGACCCACCGTCCAGAACTCCGCCGCCGCGCCGCCGCGGTCGGCGAAGGGGTTGCCGTCGGCGGGCGTGCCGTCGTCCAGCAGCCGCACGATGGTGCCGAGGTTGTTCGACAGGTCCTGCGCCGGGTCCTGCTGCCCGCGGTCCCCGGAGGTGATGTACAGATAGCCCTCGCCGTCGAACGCGAGCCGGTGGCTGTAGTGGCGCGTGGAGTCGAGCTTCGGGGACTGCTCCCATACGCGCTCCAGGGGGCCCAGGCTGCCGCCGTCCTCGGTCAGCGTGAGGGGTGCGCGCGCGACGACCGCGCCCGTGTCGCGCCCGTCGCGCTCGACCCAGGACAGGTACACGAGCGAGTTGTCCGCGAAGTCCGGGTGCGGCAGCACGTCCCCGAAGCCGCCCTGCCCGTCGGCGCGCACGTCGGGCACGCCGTCGATGGTGCCGAGCCGGGTGCCGTCCGCGCCGACCAGCGCCAGCGTGCCGCCCTTCTCGGTCACGAGTGCGCGCCCGTCGGGCAGGAAGCTCATCGCCCAGGGCGCGTCGAAGTCGGCGAGCACGCGCGCGTCGAGCGTCGTGCCGGCACTGCCGTCGATCTCGAAGGCGTCCTGCGCCATCGAGGGCGAGGCGCAGGCACCGAGCAGCGTCGTGGAGACGAGCAGCGGAAGCGCGGCGCGCGCGAGCGGACTGGACGAAGGACGATCGGTGACGGGCATGGCGAAGGACGGCTGGCGGTGTGCACGAACCGCTGGGACACGCGGCGGGCGCGAGGGTTCGCGATCCCGTCAGGCGGTCTGGCCCACCCCCACCGTGCCACGCACCGGCTTGGCGTGCTCGATGGTGAACTTCATTCCGTCGAGCAGCTCCGTCAGATCGGTGCGCGCCGACGGCCCGTTCGACACCGACATGATGTGGATGCGTCCGTCCGGGCGCACGCAGAACGTGCCGGGCTCGGCGAAGTTCCGGTCGGTCTCGTCGGGGCCGAGCGGCTCGCTGACGTGCAGCGACAGCGCCCGCATGGCGCTCTCGTCGAGATCGTGGCACACCGGGAAGCTCCAGCCGAACTCGCCCACGTCGCTGCGCGCCTTCTCGCGCGTGTCCGCGGAGACGGTCACGATGTCGAATCCGGCCGCCTCCCAGTCGCCGCGCATGGCCTCGAGCCGGTTCAGGTAGCGCTTGCAGCGACCGCAGTGCCGGCCGCGGTAGACGACGAAGAGCGTCCAGCGCTCGCGCGGACCGCCCACGTCGACGGGCGGGCCGTTCGCGCACTCGAACACCAGCGACGGCAGCAGGGCGCCCGGCCGGGCACGCTCGTGGATCGGGTGCATCAAGCGGCCTCGGCGAGGGACGCGCGCACGCGCCCGGGGTTCAGTATTCCGGCAGGATCGAACCGCTGTCGCAGCCCGGCCGACAGCGCCTCGATGGGTGCGGCCTCGGACGCGAAGGCGCCGAGCGCGGCGCGCACGTCGTCGTCCGCACGCACGAGCGTCGCGTGTCCGGACATGCCGGAGAGCGTCGCCCGGACGTCGGTGCCCGGCGCGACGCATCCCCACACCAGGCCACCGCCCCAGTCCAGCATCGTGCGCGCATCGCCCAGCCTGGACACGACCTCGGCGCCGTCGCTCGGCCGCACGGAGATGCGCCACAGGTCACCGGGCGGCGCGCCCAGGGCCTCGACGTCGCGCACGGCGCGCCACGTCGCGGCGGTCGAGTCGGGCACGTCGTCGATGTCGACCTCGCCGTGCGCGCCCAGCAGCTCGCGCAGCCGCTCCGCCCGGTACTGCACGGAGCCCGCGAAGCCGTGCACGCGCACGAGCGTCCTCGCACCGTCGGCGCCGATACCGGCGGGCAGGTAGGCGGCGCCGCTGACGTCGTACGGCGATCCGAGCGCCGCGCTCATCGCGCGGACCGCGCCGCGCGCATCCAGCCCGTGCACCGTGACGGTCGCGGTGGACTCGGGCGCCGGCAACAGCTTGAAGCCCACCTCGGTGATCACGCCGAGGGTGCCGTGGCTGCCGCACAGGAGCTTCACGAGGTCGTAGCCCGTGACGTTCTTCATCACGCGCCCGCCGTTCTTGATGGCGTCGCCGCGTCCGTCCACGAAGCGGACCCCGATCATGGAGTCGCGGCAGGCGCCGGCCTGCAGCCGTCGCGGGCCCGAGGCGTTGGTGGCCACCACGCCGCCGATGGTCGATCCCTCGCCCGCGTCCGCCGTGTTCCCGCCCACGATGGCCGCGAAGCGCATCGGCTCGAACGGCAGCATCTGATTCTCGGCGGCGAGCGTCGCCTCGATCTCGTCGAGCGGCGTGCCGGCACGCACCACGAGCGTGAGCGCGCCCGGCTCGTACAGGGTGATGCCGTTCAGCCCGCGCACGTCGAGCTCCGCGTCCGCACGCACGGGCAGGCCCAGGCCCGCGCGCGTGTCGCCGCCGCGCAGCCGCAGCGTGCGACGGCTCGCGTGCGCCGCGCGCACGATGTCGGCCAGTCCCGCCTCGTCGTCCGGTCGCTCGCTCACCGTGGACGCCTCCACGCGCGACCCGTCAGGCCGCCTCGACGAGATCGGGCCGCTCGCCCGGCGCGCCGGCGCCGACGTCCGGTCGGGGCTCGTCCTCACCGCGTCGGCGCGAATCGCTGGCCGCAAGCGGGAACACCTTCGCGGGGTTCAGCAGCCAGCGCGGATCGAACACGTCCTTAACGCGCATCTGCGCCTCGAGATCCACCGGGTCGAACTGCGCCGTCATGAGGTCGCGCTTCTCGACGCCGACGCCGTGCTCGCCCGACAGGCAACCCCCGACCTCGACGCACAGCTTCAGGATCTCGGCGCCGAGGCGCTCGCAGGTCTCCAGGTCCCCGGGCTTGTTCGCATCGAACAGGATCAGCGGGTGCATGTTGCCGTCGCCGGCGTGGAACACGTTGCCGACCTTCAACCCGTACTCCTCGGACAGCTCCGAGATGCGGCGCAGCACGAGCGGGAGCTGCGAGATGGGGATGGTGCCGTCCAGGCAGATGTAGTCGGCGATCTGTCCCATGGCGCCGAACGCGCTCTTCCGGCCCTTCCAGATCAGCATGGACTCCTCCTCGCTGGCGCTCTCGCGCAGCTCCACCGGGTCGTGGCGCTTCGCGATGGCGACGATCTTCTCGAGCTGCTCGCGGATCTCCTCCTCGCTGCCCTCGACCTCGACGATCAGCAGCGCCTCCACGTCGGGGTAGCCGGCGTGCGCGAACGCCTCGCACGCGCGGATGCACGGGCGGTCCATGAACTCGATGGCCACGGGCAGGACGCCGGCCTTGATGATGTCGGCCACGCACGCGCCCGCCACCTCGTTGCTGTCGAAGCCCATGAGCACCGGTCGCGCGCCCTCGGGCTTGCCGAGGATGCGCAACGTGGCCTCGGTGACGATGCCGAGCTGGCCCTCGGAGCCGCACACGACGCCCAGCAGGTCGTAGCCCGCGGCGTCCAGGTGCGCGCCGCCTAGCTCGACGATCTCGCCCTCCATCGTCACCATCGTGACGCCGAGGAGGTTGTTCGTCGTGACGCCGTACTTCAGGCAGTGCGCGCCGCCGGAATTCATGGCGATGTTGCCGGCGATGGCGCAGGCCAGCTGGCTCGACGGATCGGGCGCGTAGAAGAAGCCGTCGGCCTCGACCGCGCCCGTGACGGACAGGTTCGTGCGCCCGGTCTGCACGCGCACGATGCGGTCCTCGTAGCTCGTCTCCAGCACATCGGTCAGACGCGACACGCCGATGATCACCGCGTCCTCGGTCGGCAGCGCTCCGCCCGCCAAGGAGGTGCCCGAGCCGCGCGGCACGACGGGCACGCCCTCCTCGTGGCAGACGCGCAGCACCGCGGCGACCTCCTCGGTCGAACCGGGCAGCGTCACGGCCAGCGGCGGACAACGGTAGGCGGACAGCGCGTCGCACTCGTAGGCCAGCAGCTCGCCGGGGTTCGAGACGACGGCGTCCTTCGGCAGCACGGCGCGCAGGCGGCGCACGATCTCGGCCTTGCGATCCAGGATCGGGCGCGACGGTACGGGCATTTCCATGGCGGGGCTCCGGGCACTGCGGCGGAAGAACGAGTCTACCGCCTCATACGAGTCGGCCGCGTCAGGGGCCTTCAGGTTCGTCCAACGCGCCTTCCGAGACGATTGCCAGCGGTACCGCGCCCGCCGTGTGCCCGCCGTCACGTTCCCGCAGCCAGGCCGCGAACCCGGCGGCTCCCGACGGGGTCGTGCGCACGCCTTGCTCGGCGAGCGTGGCCACGGCGGCCTCGGCATCCGCGTCGCTCAGCGCCAGATAGTGGACGTCCGCGCCCGCCAGCGCGTCGAAGGCCAGCGGCGAGGCGCTCTTGCAGTCCAGCCGGCCCATGCTGGAGACCGGTCCCTCGACCGTGGCGGGCCGGCCGAGCTTCGCGCTGCGAGCCAGGCACGGCGCGGCGTCCGGCTCGACGATCACGATGCGCGGCTGCACGCGCCAGCGGTGGCGAATGCTCCACGTCAGCGCGCCCGCAAGGCCGCCGACGCCCGCCTGCAGGTAGACGTCGGTGGGCCACTCGCCGCTCGCCTCGAACGCGGTACGCAGCTCCTCGGCGATGACCGTGTAGCCCGCCATGATGCGGGTCGGCACCTCCACGTAGCCGTCCCACGCGGTGTCGGCGATCAGGGCACCGCCGCCGTGCGCGGCATCCGCTTCCGCGGCTTCCAGGCTTTGCTCGTAGGTGGCCCCGGAGCGCACCACGGTCGCGCCGCGCCCGCGCAGGCGCTGCGCGAAGTCCTCGGGCACCTCGGCCGACAGGTGGATGCGCGCGTTCGCGCCCAGCAGCGCCGCACCGGCCGCGACCGCGATGCCGTGGTTGCCGGCACTGGCGCAGACGAAGCTCGCGTCCGCGTTGCGCGCGCGCCGCTCGGGCTCGAACACGGCCTCCAGCGCCACCGGCGCGCCGTCGGCCCGCGCGTGCATCTCGCGCACCGCCTCCATGACGGCGTACGCGCCGCCGAGCGCCTTGAACGAGCCGAGGCCCAGGCGCGCGCTCTCGTCCTTGAGCAGGATGCCGCCCCGATTCCCGCCCAGGCGAAACAGCGGCGTGACCGCGTGTTTCGGGCAACCGGACACCGCGTCGAGCGCCGCGCGCCAGTCGGGCGAGAACGCGGGCACCGAACGATGCCCGGCCCCGACGAGGCGTCCGATGTGCCACGCCAGCGCGGAGTTGCTCGTGAGCACGGGCTTGCCGATGCGCCGTTCGGCCTCGTCCAGGATCGAGAGCGCGCGCAGGTTGGTGCACGAGGCGAACACCGCGTCGCAGTCGTCGCGCGTCCCCAGCCGAATCATCGCCTCCAGCACGGAGCGCTCGGAGATGCGCGCGACGCGCGCGTCGTCGGTCTCGTCGAACGTGGCGGCATGCCGCACCTCGATGCCGTCGGCCTCGAAGGACCGGGCGATGGCGCGCGCGATGTCCTCGGAATACGGCGTCAGCAGGCCGATGCGGCCGATGCCGAGGCTTTCGAGCTTCGCCTTCGCCGCGCTCAATGGATCGGTGACGGCCGCGCCCGGCACCACGGCCTTCACGAGCGCGGCGACCCGGTCCGCGCCGATCAACGTGGTGGCGGAGGTGCAGCCGTAGGCCACGACGTCGAAGCGCACGCCCGCGGGCAGCAGTGCCGCGGCGGCGGGCAGCGCGCGCTCCATCTCGAGCAATGCGTCCGTCGTGACGCGCGCACCGTTCGGGATGCGGGTGTGCAGCAGCCTCGCCTCCGGCGGCAGCCACGCGGCGAGCTCGCGCTCCATGACCTCGTCCGTCTGCAGCACGATCAGCCCGACCGCGGGGCCGGTGCCGGAGGCTGCGTCGTACTCGCACTTCACGATGTCCATCAAGACCCTCCGATGACGGGAATGTCGGCGGGCGCGCGTCGGCTCAGGAGCTCGCAGCCCGTCGCGGTCACGCGCACGTTCTCCTCGTGCACCATCTGCCTGCCCGGCGCGAACTCGAAGCCGGGCTCCAGCGTGATCACCATGCCTTCGACGAGTTCCGTGCGGTCCCCCGGCATGAGCGACGGCGGCTCCGTGAGCTGCGTGCCGAGGCCGTGACCGGCGCGACCGACACTGCCCTTGCCGGTACCGGAGCGCACCGCGTGCGGTGCCACGATGCCCTCCATCACCGCGTGCAGCTCGTCGCACCGTACACCGGGACGCACGGCCGCGAGACCGGCCTCGGTAGCGTCCCACGCGACGCGGTACGCGTGCGCCACCTGCGCCGCGGGCGCACCGACGGACCAGTTCCGGTCGAAGTCGCAGAAGTGGCCGTCGTACGTGCAGCCCGTGTCGAGGATCAGCACGTCTCCGCGCACCAGCGTTCGACCGGCGGGCGGCGAGATGATGTCGCCATAGCCGCCGGGGCCCGCCGCGCCGACGAGGTAGTCGACGTCGTCGGCGCCTTCGCGCAGGCAACGGATCCTGAACGCGCGGAAGAGCTCGACGTCGTCGATGCCGGCGCGATACAACTCCGGCACCGCGTCGAAGGCTCGCGAGGCCACGTCGCAGGCGTGACGAATCTTCGCCGCCTCCGCGTCCGACTTGACGGCCCGCAGCGCGTTCATCGCGTCGCTCGCGTCGCGCCAGCGGCAACCCGGCAGCGCGGCGCGCAACCGCTCGAAGTCGGCGAGCGGCATGCGCAGGTGCGTGCCCGGGCCCATCGGCAGCCCGATCCCGGCTCCGCCGCCCGCCAGCTCGCGGATCGTGGCGGCGACGAGACTCACGCCGTCGTCGCGGGCATCGGGCGACGACCACGTGCGGACGTCCCGCACCCACGTGCGGCGCATGCAGGCCTCGCCGATGCCCGGGATCACGGCGACCGGCATGCCGCTCGCGGGCACGAGCAGGAACCACGGGCGCGTCGGGCTCTTCCAGAAGGGGGTGTGGAAGCCGCTGAACCAGCGCACGTCGGCCTCGGTGGTCAGCAGCAGCAGATCGAGGTCGGCGTCCGTCATGGCCCGCCGCGCGCGCGCGAGCCGATGCTCGAATTCGGCGGCCGGGAAGCCGCGCGCGGGGGGTGGGCGCCACACGTGCTTCATGCGCTCGCTCCAATGCATCCCGCGTCCATGACGACGATCCGGTCCATCTCGGCGACCGTCGAGAGTCGGTGAGGGATCGCGAGCTCGGTCTCGGTGGGCGCCTCCGGGCTCATCATGACCGCCTCGGCATGACCGCCGCGGCGCAGTCGTGCGCCCGCCGAAGAGCCGCTCGAAACTCGACGGTTACCCGTGGTTCACGATTCACGGGCGAGCGCTTCTCCGAACCGTCGGAAATCGATCGCCTCGACACCGTCGGACCAACGGCGATCGTCGTTCCCATCGGCCGGGCCGTTGTACACGACATACTTGCGAGCCAGCGGGTTCACGTTCCGGTCGAAGTGGACGAGACCGGCGCGCATCTTCGCGTGCAGCGTCGAGGCCGACTTGATCTCGGCCCCGATCAGCTCGCGTCCCCGTCGCTGCAGAACATCGATCTCCACGCCATTGTGGTCGCGGAAGAAATAGAGCTCGGGCTTCAGGCCTCGGTGCGTACGGCTCTTGAGCGCCTCGACGACGACGAGGTTCTCGAACCGTGCACCCACGAGAGGATCGCGCCGGATCTGCTCCGTCCGTTCCAGTCCGAGGAGCCGGACGAGCTCGGTGAAGTAGATCTTCGGAGACTTCAACGCCCGCTTGCCGAAGTTCTCGAAGTAGAGTTGCAGCCGAAAGATGACGAACGAGGCCTCCAGCACGGACAGCCATTCCTTGACCGTCTTGTCGTCGATCCCGACATCGTTGCCCAGAATAGGTCTGCAGATAGTTCGTGTAGGCCATGACGGGCCGCTGGGACACGTCGTGCACACGGGGCAGGAAACCGCGCAGGAGGTACTCGTCGAAGTGTGGCCACACCGTTCCCGAAGCTGCGAGCTCGGCGATCGATAGCGGGTACAGCGTGAGGACGGCCGTGCGCCCGGCGAGCGACTGCGTCACGGCGGTACGCAGTTCGAGCTGGAGCGAACCCGTGATGACGAACCGCCCGTTGCCGGGTTCCGCATCGACCCGCTCCTGCAGGTGGCTCAACAGCGTGGGCACGCGCTGTATCTCGTCGATGATGAGCGGCTCGCCATGCTCCGCGAGGAACGCGCGCGGATCCTCGTTCGCGAACGCCCTCACGTCGGGGCTCTCGAGGTTGGCGTAGCCGAA
This sequence comes from uncultured Gammaproteobacteria bacterium, assembly GCA_963833195.1. Lineage (GTDB taxonomy): Bacteria > Pseudomonadota > Gammaproteobacteria > Granulosicoccales > Granulosicoccaceae > Granulosicoccus. The sequence goes on from CAWHXF010000027.1 coordinate 1,752,962, forward strand.
GTTCGCGAGGCGATGCCGAACCAACGTCGTCTTGCCGGCCTGGCGCGGCCCGATGACCGTGACGACGGGGTACTCCTTCAGCAAGGCGTCCAGCTCGGCACCGAGCTGCCTTTCGATCAACGGCATGCCAGACACTTTCGGATTCCAACTCCGACTTTGTATAAGAGCCTTGAGCGCCGAAGACCACTGGAGTCGGAAGGCGTTCACGCTGCAGACGCTGCCACCGGCGCCGGACGAGCCGCTCGGCACCGCTCCCCTTCGTCAGGATAGTGCTCGAACCGCTCGACTTCCTCGCCCGTCTCGCAGCGCTCGTGCCGACCCCGCGCGTCAACCTCGTTCGCTTCCACGGCGTGTTCGCCCCCAACAGCCGCCACCGTGCCCGCGTCACGCCCGCCGGGCGCGGGCCCGGTGCCAGGCACTCCCCGATCGCGCCTTTGCCGGAACCGGCCGAGACTTCCGGACAATCACCCCCGAGCGGCTGGGCACGGCGTCTGGCGCGCGTCTTCGGCATCGACGTTCGAACCTGCAACGACTGCGGCGGCCAGCTGCGCGTCATCGCCTGCATCGAGGATCGTCTCACCATCGACTCGATCCTCGCTCACCTCGAGTCTCGCCGGAGCCTGCCGGGACCGACCGACCACGCCACCCGCTGCCGAGCCCCGCCCAGCCCGCTCGGACGGGCCCGCCGCGATGTCGGTGCCGGGCTCGCCGCCGTGCGTGTCCTGCGGCCCGAGCGCTTGTGCCGCCGTCTGATCGACTGCCGCATCGCTGTCATCGACTGCCGGCTCGCCGCCGGGCTGAACGTCGTCGATGGCTTCCCCTGACGCGTCACGATCCTCCTCGGCCGGAACGTGTAGCCGAGAAAATCGAACGCCACGTGCTCGTGCGTTCCCGTGCGATCGCGATCCTTGCAGTACACCACCCGGGTCTTGTCCGGGTGCAGCTCCAGCCCAACGTCTCGAAGCCGCGCGTCCAGACGCTGGCGCATCGTGTTCGCCTCGTCCTCGGTCCGGCAGTGCAGGATGCCGTCGTCGGCATAGCGGCAGAACGGGATGTCCGGATGGTGCGTCGCCAGCCACCGGTCCAGCGCGTAGTGCAGGAACAGGTTCGCGAGCACGGGAGACAGCGGGCGACCTCGGGGCGTGCCGACCGTTCTCGGATGCTCGACCCGTTGCCCGCGCATCGGGGCCGTCAGCCAGCGCTCCACCAACAGGAGCACCCAGCGCTCGTCGCAGTGCTTCGGACGTGCCCGGCGTGCTGCGTCACCTGCGCGGCGTCGTGCCCGAGGCGCTCGGCCGGATCCCCGCGCCGCTCGGCTTCCATCCGCGACGAAGATGCGCGGCAGGGCGCGTCCGTCGCCAGCAACAGCAAGCGGGGGCTGACCCGCCGACGACTCGGGGCAAGGCTCGTGCGCTCACCCCCACGAGCGACGCCGACCCCCGATGAGTCCCTCCAACCACGACCCCGAGCAGCTCGAGAAGATCGCCGTGTTCCGCCACGGCCTGATCTCGCGCCTGCTCGTGCCCGAGCACGATCGGAACGAGCGCGCCGCCGAGCTCGAGCGCATCCTCACCGCCGAGCACGTCATCCCGGGCACGACCCGCACCCGCATCGCCGACAGCACGCTGCGCGACTGGATCCGCAGCTACCGCGCCGGCGGCTTCGATGCGCTGAAGCCGAAGGCGAGGATCGACGCCGGCGACTCGCGCGCGCTCGACGCCGGTGCCATCGAGGCGCTGCTCGCGTTGAAGGAAGCGGAGCCTGCGCTGTCGATCCGCGCAACGATCAAGCTGGCACGCGAACAGGGCGCGATCGACGAGGCGGCGAAGGTCGCGCACTCGACCGTGCACCGGCTCTTCCAGCGCCACGGGCTCGGCGGCCGCGGCCGCCACCGCGACGCCGGTACCGACCGGCGCCGCTTCGCCTTCGCAGAGCCCGGGCAGCTGTGGATGAGCGACGTCATGCACGGCCCCGGCGTCATGCTCGGCGGCAAGCGCAGGCGTGCGTACCTGATCGCACTGATCGACGATGCCACGCGCGTGATCACCCATGCCGAGTTCGCGTCCGCGGAGTCGCTGCGCGCGTTTCTGCCCGTCATGCGCCGGGCGCTGCTGCGCCGCGGCATCCCCGAGCGGCTCTACGTCGACAACGGCGCCGCCTTCCGCGCCCACCAGCTGTCCCTGATCTGTGCGCGGTTGAACATCGCGCTGATCCACGCGCGAAGCTACCAGCCCGCCGGCAAGGGCAAGATCGAGCGCTTCTTCCGCACGGTGCGCGCGCAGCTGCTGCCGACGCTCACCGCGGACGATACCGCAAGTCTGGAAGCGATCAACCGGCGCCTGGCCGGCTGGATCGAGGGCGAGTACCACCAGAGCCCTCATCGTGGGCTCGACGGCGACACGCCGCTCGATCGCTTCGCGGCAGGGGCCGCCTCGTTGCGCTTCCCCGCCAACGATGGCGAGCTTGACGAGCTCTTTCTGTTCGAGGCGAAGAGAAAGGTGGCTTCGGACCGCACCGTGTCGCTCGACGGCCGGCTCTACGAGATCGATGCGGCGTTGATCGGCGAGAAGGTGGTGCTGCGCTACGACCCGGCACGCCCGGCCGCGCCGATCACGGTGATGCACGACGGGCGCGTCGTCGAGCGGGCGCGTCTGGTCGATGCGTTCGCCAACTGCTTCGTCAAGCGCGACCGGCGCACCGGTGCGCCGTCGTCGGACACGGCAGCGGCCGCACCGAAGAAGGGACTTGCCTGGACGAAGCTCGGCATGAGCGCGGACGCCGACGCGGACGCCGACGCGGACGCCGACGCGAACGCCGATGCGGGCACCGATGGCGATGCCGATCGCGACAACGCGAACGAGGATGCCGGACGATGAGTGTGGCAACGATGTCGGCGCCGAGCTACTGCAAGCACTTCGCGATGAGCCGCTATCCGTTCGACGGTCGCGTCGAGGCCGATGCGCTCTACAGCGCCGCCGCCCAGGCCGAGGCCTCGGTACGGCTCGGGCAGCTGCTCGCGCTGCGCGGCATCGGGCTGCTCACCGGCGAGCCGGGGTCGGGCAAGACGACGCTGTGCCGACGCCTCGTCGAGGGGCTGCACCCGGGGCTCTTCCACGTCGTCTACGTGCCGCTGACCACCGGCAACGTGATGGACATGTACAAGTGCATCGCCTGGGAGCTGCGGTTGCCGACCGAGAGGAACCGCGCGGCGGCCTTCCGCCAGATCCGCGCCGAGGTGAGCCGCCTGCTGCTCGACGGCAAGCAGACCCCGGTGGTGATCATCGACGAGGCGCATCACCTGCGCACCGAGGTGCTCGAGGACCTGCGCCTGCTGACCAACTACGAGATGGACTCCGAGAACCGGCTCTGTCTGCTCTTCGTGGGCTTGACCGAGCTGCGCCGGCGGCTGTCGATGGCGATCCACGAGTCGCTCGATCAGCGGATCGTGATGCGCTATCACCTCGAGGGCCTCGGCCGCGAGGAGCTGCCCGAGTACCTGGCTCACCGTCTGCGCGGCGCGGACTGCGAGCTGCCGCTGTTCGAGGCCGGCGCGATCGAGGCGATCTGGCAGGCGACGAGCGCGCTGCCCCGGCGCATCAACCGCCTGGCACACGTGGCGCTGACCGCGGCGGCGATCGACAACGCGCGCACGGTGAACGCCGAGCACGTGCAGGACGCGCTCGCGGAGATCGGGGCGTGAGCCGGCGCAAGGACGGGTTCGGTCCGATCGAGCTGGCGGGGCCCTGGTCGGCGGACGAGGCGATGGTCGCCTGGAGGTTGTGCACCGAGCTCGCCGACCGGATCTGGGAGCGGCACGAGCCGGAGCTGCTCGAGCGCCTGCTGGCCGAGGAGCGCGGCGAGAGGTGCGAGCGATGCGAGCGTCACCCGTGGCGCCGAGAGCCCTGTGCGGCCTGCATCGAGGGCGAGAACCTGGAGCTCGCGTTCGAGGACGTCGACCAGCCGTACTGAAGGCACGGGCAGCGAGCGCGACGCCGCGTCGGCGTCGCGCTCGCATCGTCGCGTCCGGTGTTCGCGGATCGTGCTGGACGTTGGCCGCAATGCGGGATGCCGCAGCCAGACCGTCGCGGATCAGCCCGGGAAATGCTTCGCGGAACAGCGCGGGCTACAACACGGCTCCAGCACGAGCGTGACGGCGGTCTGCGCAATCCTGTCGCCGACCGTTGGCACGCCAAGCACCCGCTCCCCGCCGGACTTCTTCGGAATCGGCACTGCTCTGACCGCCGGGGGAAAGTACGTCCCCGACGACATCCGGTTCCAGATCCGGTAGAGGTTCTTCGAGCAATCGGCCTCGAACTCACCGATCGTCTGACCATCGATTCCGGCCGCTCCATGGTTGGCCTTCACGCGCTGCCATGCCTCCCACACCAGCGCTTTCGGAATGCAAAACGGTTTCGTCTTGGTCACGCGCTCATCCTCCCCGTACCGGCGAAGTTGACGCACGCCTCGACAGGAACAACCCGGCCCCTTCGCTCCGCCGCCGTTACAGCGGCATCGACGCTACTACGAGCCGGTCCGTCCTCGGACCGTGCTTCGGTACTCTCGACCTCGCTTTTCTTCACTTGGTCTTCTCCCTTGGCATCACGGACCCGAGTTCCCGCAGTTCCACGGATGCGCCTGGATCAGGCTCACGCCAGCTATACGCCGGACACCGCCCACCCGGTAAGCAGAGTCTCCGGTGGGCTTGTCCCGGGAGAAACGATGGCCCCCGGTTTTGATGTCGTTGTGGTATTCACGACGCCTGAACGCTGGTTCGCTTGCACTCGTCTTCCTGATCCATACCTGACGAGTCCACATGGGCTCGCCTTTTCCCCGGACGCTCACGACAACGGTCTTCAGCCAATGCCGCTCGGGGCGGTTTGGAGCCGGCCCTCTGCAGGCAGACTCCGGAGGGCCACGATTCCTCCATCACATCCGTAGCTTCTCGCTCCGGCCGGGTGGCTCCTGCCTGCCCGGGCCGGCACTGCTGCGGCACACATCGTTCCTATACCCGGCGACCGGGCAGTGCCGATGCGACCGGGACGGAGCCGATCGAGTACAGCGGGATTCGGTGCCGACGCGTTGATCCAGATCAGTCGCTTCGACTCCGGTGTGTGATACCCCGGTTCCTCACGGGCGAACACCCGAGGGAGAGAGCGATGAACACCCACACAAGAGAATCGAAGGGGCTGCTGACAATGGCTCCGCTCATCGGCACCGCCTTTCTCGTCCTACCCGGCCTCTATGCCGCCGCGGCCGGTCCGATGAGCGACGAAGCGGTCATCGAGAACGCGACGTCGGCGGCACCCACGGCGGTCGGCGATGGTGCCCGGGTCATCCGGATCGGCGAGGACGGGCAGATGCAGGTCGTGCGCGAGGGAACGAACCATTTCACCTGCATGGCCGACAACCCCGCCTCGCCCGGCAACGATCCGATGTGCCTCGACGAGAATGGCATGCTCTGGGCCGGCGCGTGGATGGGCAAGACCGAGCCCCCGGCCGGCGCGATCGGCTTCGGCTACATGCTGCAAGGCGGATCGGATGCGAGCAACACGGACCCGTTCGCGGCGGGGCCGGAAAACGGAGATGCATGGGTCGACACGGGACCGCACGTCATGATCTTCAACGCGGGCGCCACGATGATCGGCTACCCGGATCCCGGCGACACGCCCGACACGGCAATTCCCTATGTCATGTGGGGTGGCACACCGTATGTTCACCTGATGATTCCCGTCTCGGATTGAGCCACGGGCGACGGCTGGGCGTCTGAGTGGGGCGCTCTAGCCGGTCGATATCGGATTCGTTCGACGCTCGCACATCGGCACGCGACGCGACGCACCGGACGCACCGGACGCACCGGACGCACCGGACGCACCGGACGCACCGGACGCACCGGACGCGCGGACGCGTCGGACGCGTCGGTCGCGTCGGTCGCGTCGGGGCTGTCGTGCCGGGAACGTGGCCATGAACAGGGCGCTCCGGCGTCGGGCAATCCCCGGTTGGTTTGGTGCTGAACGGTGCTTGCTCGAAGCCGGCAGGTGGACGGTCCTGCATCCGCGAATCGCGGCACACGGCGCGGCCGCCGCGTCGGATGAGATCCGCCTCACGCCTGCCGGCACGGGAACCAGGCGATGGCCGGTTCGGCGCCTGAAGGAGAATCGACATGTCGGTCAACCTCGCTTGTCCTGTACCCGAATCGCGAGCTGCCACCCCGCGGCGAATGGCGTGTCTGCTGATCATTGCCCTGTTGAGCGGGCCTGGGTCAGCGCTGGCGGACTGGGCAGTGTTCAAGTCCGCCCCGATCGGCTCGGCGGAGTCGCAGACGATCCGCGGCCCTGTCTCGAGACCGGACGGCGCCGGTCCGTTTCCGGCCATCATCATCGCGCACGGTCATTTCGGCATCGAGTCGAGCCAACGGAAATGGGCTCGATGCTCGAATGGCGGGAGGGGACCATGAAACCTGTCGTGCTCTTGGTGGGACGGCTGCCGAGCGTGGTCGAGAACGTCGCCGCCCAGCTCGAGGACCTTCCGATCCAGTGGCTCGCGGCACATGACCGCGACGAGGTCGCGCAGCAGCTCGACGCCGAGTCGAACATCAGGAGCGTCGTCATCGGGGCGGGGCTCGACGACGCCGTTCGCGGTGAACTGGTGGGCGTCATCGCCGCACGTAGGCCGGACTTGTGCATCCACCTGAAGGATCGATCCTCGGGGCCGGAGGGGATGGCCCCCTTCATTCGCCGCGTCGTCGCGATCGAGGTGCTCGCCGACGCATCGAGCTGAGCGCCGATTCTCGACGTTCGGCGGTCGCGACGCGCCGGCGGGCGACTTGGGACCGGCCTCCGCCATGATCACCGCGAGCGTCCACGCCGATCCGCAGTCGGCGGTCTCGGACGGCCACGTCGACGTGACGGTCAGGGAAACATCACGAGCGACCCGGAGGCCGGCATCGGCCGCAGGTCGCGCACCGATCTTGCGAACGCGCTCGTCAACGACCGCTCGCCGGACGGTGCGCACCACTGGCCGGCGTTCCCGTACGCGGCGTACGCGGCCACGAGCGCGCAGGACGTCGCGGACCTGCACGCCTGGCTCGGCGCGAGCGCGACGGTCGCCGCCGGGGCGCCGGACCACGAGCTGCTCGTGCCGGACGCGGCGCGCGCCGCGCTCGACGGCTGGACGAAAGCCGACGTCGCGTTCCACCTCGAGATCGGCATGACGCCCGACGGCGACCTCTCCGGCGGACAAATGGCCGTGGTCATCGAGCACGGCACGGCCCATCTGACAGCACGGCACCTCCCATCCGACACCGGCCGACCGCGAGGCGATGGCCGCGCATCTTCTCCCCGACCCGAACGGTACATGACGACACGGACCTTCACGAAGCCGACCGCGAACGCCTTGCGGCGGTCCTGAAAGCCACGACCCAAGGTCGGACGGTTCGCCGAGCGTCGCGAAAGAGATGAGCACGTACTGCATGTAAGGACAGTTTTCCGAAGAAGCGGACGGCGCTCGATCGTTCACTCACGTTACCGTCCCGGACATCACGACATCGCAGGGACGCGATCGTGTCGACCGTACCACCCGCCCCCACGGGGGCCGCCCGCACGGGTGTCGGCGCCCGCTCCTATGCGCGCCACCGACCCGAGCTGACGCTGCTCTACCGGCTCGTCGAGGAGCACCACCCCAGCTTCGTCGCGCGGCTCGCCGCCGAAGGCAAGTTCCTGCCGCGCCATGTCACGCGCGAGTTCGAGGACTTCCTCGCCTGCGGACGGCTCGAGCACGGCTTCCTGCGCGTCGCCTGCGGCGGGTGCCGCGCCGAGCGCCTCGTCGCCTTCAGCTGCAAGCGACGCGGCTTCTGCCCGAGCTGCGGCGCCAGGCGCATGGCCGAGAGCGCGGCGATGCTCGTCGACGAGGTGTTCCCGGCTCGGCCCGTCCGCCAGTGGGTGCTGAGCGTGCCCTGGCAGCTGCGGTTCCTGTTCGCCCACGATCCGGCGGCCATGAGTGCCGCCCTCGCCGTCGTCAACCGGTGCATCACCTCGCATCTGATCGCCAAGGCCGGGCTGACGCGCCGGAGCGCACGAACGGGCGCGGTGACGCTGATCCGGCGTTCGAACCGAGCCGCGTACGCCGGATCGGGTTGATGATCGCCGACAAGCAGCTCGGAGCGTTCTCGCTCGGGGTGCGGCGGATCGGGATGGGCTGAGTCGGGCGGCGGGTCTTCAGGGCTGCGCCGTGAGCCAGCGACGAAGGCCACCGGCGTAGTCGCTCAGGTCGCCGAGCTCGTCCGTCATGGCGTCGTGGACGAGTCCGTGATCGACATCGAGATACAGGTGCACGAGGACGTTGCGCAACCCCGCCCAACCGCCCATCCGATGCGCGAGTTCCGCATCGATCACGCCGTGTTCGGCCAGTACGGCGAAGCTGTCGCGGTACGTCCTGGCGACCTGCAGGCCTTCGGTCGCAATGACGTGGTTGGCGGTATCGATCGCGCATTCGATCGCGAGGTGCAACCGTCGTTCGGCGAGATCGTGCGCATCGGCGTCGGCGATGAACCGCTCGCGGGGCATGGCGCGCGGCGCCGCAAGCGCCGCGACGTACGCCTCGAGCGCGCGCAGACGCTCGCGGAGCACGTCGGCGTCAACCATGCCGCGCGATCGCCTCGCTGCCGCTCCGGACGCGAGCGGTGTCCGCGTCCGCGTAGCGACGCCGCGTGTGCTCCATGTCCTGGTACATCGACAGGCTGCGCACCGCAAAACGCACGCGGACCGTCGGGTCTCGGTCGACGAGCAGGACGCCGTCGCGCAGCACGCGGTAGGCAAGGTCGGGCGGTGCGTCAGCGAGCAGCACGACGTGGGCCTGTCCCGTCGCGAACCTGTCCCCGAGCGCGCCGAGAGTGTCGCGAAATAGCCGCCAGCCGCTCGGCCGGCCATGTACCGCGACGTCGATGTCGCTACCCTCGCGCGCATCACCGCGAGCGCGACTTCCGAACAGGTACGCGAAGTCGATGGCCGGCACCTGTGCAAGGCAGGCCGTCAGGTCATCGATGAGCGTTTCGCGGGATCGCATGCGCCCAGCGTAGCAGCGGACGCGGCTCTACCGATACCCCGGCACGAACACCGCGAATCCGTCGGTCATCTCGCGGCGCAAGGTCGAGAGCGCCTGCACCTCGACGGATTCGTAGGATGTAGCCGCACATCGTCTTGCCCTCACCCGAATCGTGGCGGACGGATCCAGCATTGCTGATCGCGTTCACGACGATTACCCCGCTGTTCGTCGCCGTGCCCGCGTCACGCCCGCCGGGCGCGGGCCCGGTGCCAGGCACTCCCCGATTGCGCCTTTGCCGGAACCGACCGAGAACTCCGGACAACCCCCCGAACGACGGGGAGAGCGCGAGGTACGCGATCATCACCGCGCTCGCGATCGCCATCGCGACGCGCCACGCGCGCGACACGAACGCGTCAAGGAGCCCTTCCGCGCCGCGCCCGAGCAGTTGGCCGACGAGGATCGCGGTCGCCTGGGCCCACGCGGTGACGAGCTGCGAGCCCGCCTTGACCCACGGCAGGATCAGCAGCGTGTCGATGATCGCGATCGACTGCAGCAGGATGCCGTTCATCGCGATCGGCCAGGCGAGGCCGAACACGGTGCGCGTGGAGGGCGGGTACGCAGTCTCCGGACCCGCCCCGGTCGATCCGGACGCGGCGCCCCCCGCCTCGGGGCGGACCGCCGCGTCCGAGCGTCTCAGGAGAAGAGCATTCCGCCGTTGATGTCGATGTTCGTGCCCGTCATGAACGAGGACTCCTCCGAGGCGAGGAAGCACACGAGGTTCGCGACCTCCTCGGACTTGCCCTCGCGCTTGAGCGGCGTGGCCTTCGCGACGTTCGCCCGCACCTCGTCCTTGGTGAAGGTGTCGTGGAAGCCCGTCGAGATCATGCCCGGGCAGACCGAGTTGACGCGGATGTCGGGACCGAGCTCCTTGGCCATGCCGCGCACCATCGTCATGATCGCGCCCTTGGACGCCGCGTACGCGGTCGCGCCGGGACCGCCGCCGTCCCGACCGGCCTGCGAGGCGATCGGCACGATGGTGCCGCCGTTCTTCATGTGCGGCAGCGCCGCCTGGACGAGGTGCACGAACGAGGTGAGGTTCAGGTCCATGACCTTGTGCCAGTGATCGATCGGCATCGTCGCCAGGGGTATGCGCTCGACGAGCCCGCCGGTGACGTGCACCACAATGCCGATGTCGCCGTGCCGCTTCACCACCGCGTCCACCAGCGCGCGGACGTCCTGGCTGGCGGTCATGTCGCCCTGCATGCGCGAAGGCCTTGCCGCCCGCCCCCTCGATCTCGGCGACCGCGGAGTCCGCTCCGTCGGAGCTCGAGTGGTAGTTGATCGCGACGCTCGCGCCCTCTGCGGCGAGACGCAGCGCGACCGCGCGCCCGATGTCGCGTCCGCCGCCGGTGACGATCGCGGACCTGCCCTGTAGTTTCATGTCTGTATGTCCGTGCTTCGTAGAGGTGGATGCGTCAGGCCGTGTCGTGCCGCACTTCAGCGAGCCAGCCAGCCGCCGTCCACCGGTATCGTCGCACCCGTGACGTAGCGCGCCGCCGGCGACGCGAGCCAGGTGACCGCGCCCGCGATGTCCGACGGCTGCGCCCAGCGGCCCATCGGGATGCGGTCGAGGATCGCCTTGCGTCGCTCGGGGTCGTCCCGCAGCGCCTGCGTGTTGTTCGTCTCGACGTAGCCCGGCGCGACGGCATTGACGGTGATGCCCTTGGCCGCCCACTCGTTCGCCAGGAGCTTCGTCAGCCCCGCCATGCCGCTCTTGGACGCGGTGTAGGACGCGACCCGGATCCCCCCCTGGAACGACAGCAGCGAAGCGATGTTGACGACGCTGCCGCCGGTCTCGCCCTCGGGTCGGGAGAGTCGATGCCGTGCGAACGCCTGGGCGAGGAAGAAGGCGACCTTCAGGTTGATGTCCATGACCTCGTCCCAGTCGGTCTCGGTGAAGTCGATCGCGTCGGCGCGCCGGATGATGCCCGCGTTGTTCACGAGCACGTCGATCTCGCCGTGCTCCGCGATCGCCGCGACGAATGCATCCGTGGCGCCTTTCACCGTACCGAGGTCCGCGCGCAGCTCGACCGCGGAGCCGCCGCGCGCGGTGATCTCGGCGAGCGTGTCGTCCATGGACGAGCGGCCCACGGCGATCACGTGCGCGCCCGCATCGGCGAGCCCGACGGCGATGGCGCGGCCGATGCCGGTGTTGGCCCCGGTGACGAAGGCGCGCCGGCCGGTCAGGTCGAAGGGGCTCGAGGGCGCCTCTGCACCCGTCGCCGGCATCATCGCAGCGCGTCCATCGCGACCATCTCGACGTCCGTGTAGTCGACGTTGTCGCCGGCCATGCACCAGATGAAGCTGTAGGCCGAGGTGCCGGCGCCCGCATGGATCGACCACGGCGGCGACAGCACCGCCTGCTCGTTCTTCATGACGAGGTGGCGGGTCTCGTCGGGCTCGCCCATGAAGTGCATGATGCGCGCGTCGTCCGGCAGGTCGAGGTACAGGTAGGCCTCCGAGCGGCGATCGTGCACGTGCGCGGGCATGGTGTTCCAGATGGAACCCGAGGCCAGCTGCGTCATGCCGATCACGAGCTGGCAGCTCTCCATGACGGCGGGGTGCACGAACTGGTTGATGACGCGCTCGTTGCCGGCCTCCCGCGTGCCGAGCGGCACCTTCACCGCGTCCTCGATGGTGATCAGGCGCGTCGGGAAGTTCCTGTGAGCGGGCGCCGAGAGCAGGTAGAAGCGGGCACCGTCGCCGGACAGGACGATGTCGCCGGAGCCCATGCCGACGTAGAGCATGTCGCAGCGCCCGAGCTCGTGCGTCTCGCCGCCGACCTGCACCGTGCCGGGCTCCCCGATGTTGACCACCGTCGCCTCTCGCCGGTCGAGAAACCGCGGCGTGCCCGTCTCGGCGACGGTGTCGAGGGTCAGCGCGCCGCCCGCGGGCACCGCGCCGCCGACGATCATGCGGTCGTAGTGGCTGTAGACGAGGTTGATCTCGCCGTCGACGAAGGGCGACTCGATCAGGAATTCCTCGCGCAGTTCGGTGGTGTCGAAGCCCCGCGCGTGGCGCGGATCGATGGCCTGGCGGGTCTGGGTATGGATCATGGGCTCGTTGCCGAAGGGTCGGGCCGGGCGCAAGTCCGCACGGGCCGGGTGATGGGCGGCGTGCTACAGGAAGTCGTCGCGACGCGGCGTGAAGGTATCGATCAGCGTGCCCGCCTCCACGGCCTTGCACCCGTGCTCGACGTTCGAGTCGATCACGAGCGAGTCCCCGGCCACGAGCCGGCGCGTGATGCCGTCGACGGTGAAGTCGAAGGCTCCGGCCTTCACGAACGTCGACTGCACGTGCACGTGCCGGTGCAGCGCGCCTACCGCGTCGCGTTCGAAGTCGAACGCCACGACCATCAGATCCGGATTCTCGGCGAGCACCTGGCGCATCACGCCCGTGTCGGGGGAAACGCGAGGGAACGGGCCAATGGCGGCTTTCATGTCGACTAGTATGGCACGGGTGGCGGTCACGAAGTGGCGATTCGGTGCCTGCGAGCAACCCACCGATGCCGTCCAGTCAAGTATGGTAGCGCCCGCGGCACCCGCCCGTCACCGGTGCCATTCACCGATTGCCCTGGAGGCTCGTCATGCATCACCCCCGTACCTTCGCACGTCCGCTAGCGGGCGCCGCCCTGCTGGCCACCGCCACGGCGCTAGTCGCCGGCCCCGTCGCGGCGAAGGAGCTGCGCGTCTGGAACATCCACCCCGAGGGCTACCCGAACACCGTCGCCCTCGAGCAGATGGCGAGCGAGATCAGCGAGCAGACCGACGGCGAGATCACGCTGAAACTCTTCAACGGCGGCGTGCTGGGCTCGCAGCCCGACGCCATCGAGCAGCTGCGCCTCGGCGCGCTCGACATCGGCCAGTTCAACCTCGGCCCCATGGGCACGTCGGTGCCGGCGTCGAACGTCGTCTCGCTGCCGTTCATCTTCAAGAGCATCCCGCAGATGTATCGGGCGATGGACGGCGAGATCGGCGACGCCATCGGCGCGGGCATGGAGGAGAAGGACATCGTGGCACTGGGCTGGTACGACTCCGGCGCGCGCTCCTTCTACAACTCCGAGCGACCCATCAACACGCCCGCCGACGTCGAAGGTCTCAAGGTCCGGGTCATGAACAACGACCTCTTCGTCGGCATGATCGAGTCGATGGGCGGCAATGCCACGCCCATGGCCTTCGCCGAGGTCTTCCAGTCCATCAAGACGGGCGTCGTCGACGGCGCGGAGAACAACCCGCCCTCCTACGAGTCGACCAACCACTTCGAGGTCGCGCCGTACTACTCGCTGACCGAGCACCTGATCATTCCGGAGTGCGTGTGCATGAACAAGGGCGCGTTCGACGCCCTGTCGGCCGAGCAGCAGGAGATCGTGCGCACCGCCGCGAGAAACAGCGCCGACGCGCAACGGATGCTGTGGCAGGAGCGCGAGAAGGAGAGCATGGCGAAGGTCGAGGAGGGCGGCGTGACCGTCAACGGCATCGACGACAAGGGGCCGTTCCAGGAAGCGATGGCACCGGTCTACGAGCAGTTCCTCGCCGCGAACCCGGACCTCGCGGACCTCGTGCAGATGATGCGCGACGCCGAGTAGGCGGACTCGCGGCCCGCCGGGCACGGCGCCCGGCAGGCCGTCCGATCACCTCTCGTTCCGAGACCATGAACGACGACCCTGCCGTGGACGTTCCGCGCACGCGCACCGACGCGCGCGAGGCGCTCGACGAGGACCTCTCCGCGCCCCCACTCACCGGCCCGGTCGGCGGCCCCGTCGGCGCGACGCTGGACGCGCTGTCGGGGTTGTGCCTGCTCGCGGCCTGCGTCGCCCTCGTCGTGCTGGTCGCGATCTTCGGGTGGCTGGTGTTCGGGCGCTACGTGCTGAACGACACCCCCACCTGGGTGGAGCAGCTATCGCTGTTGCTGGTCATCACGATCACCTTCCTCGGCAGCGCCACCCTCGTCCACGAGGACCGTCACCTCGGGGTCACCTTCCTGCGCGACGCCCTGCCGCGCCGGGCCAGGCTGGTCGTGCGGCTCGTCGGCGACGTCGCGCTCGCGGTGTTCGGCGCCGTCATGGCGGTCGTGTGCAGCGAGCTGGTGGTGTTCGCGTGGGGCAACACGCTGCCCATGCTGGGGCTTCCCGAGGGCGTGCGCAGCGTGCCCGCGGTCATCTGCGGCGCACTCGTGGCGCTGTTCGCGGGCGCGCGCGCCGTCGCGTGCCTCGTCGCTCTCGTGCGCGGCCCCCTGCCCGCCTCAGGCTCCACCTCCGCCTCCAAGGACCGATAGAGCCCATGGGCGTGACCCTTCTGCTCGGCGTGTTCGCGCTCGCCGTGATCGCCGGCGTGCCGGTCGCGTTCGCGATGGGCATCGCCGCGCTGGCGGCCTTCTTCCACGAGGGCTTTCCGCTGGTCATCACCTTCCAGCGCATCATCAGCGGCACGTCGATCTTCTCCCTGCTGGCGATCCCGTTCTTCATCTTCGCCGGGGAACTCATGCTGCGCGGCGGCATCGCCACGCGGCTCGTGCGCTTCGCCTCGGCCCTCGTCGGGCACGTGCGCGGCGGGCTCGCCTCCGTCAACATCTTCTCCAGCATGCTGTTCGGCGGCATATCGGGCTCGGCCGTGGCCGACATCAGCGCGCTCGGCTCCCTCCTGATCCCGGTCATGAAGGAGAAGGGCTATCGCGGCGACTACGCGGTGAACGTGACGGTCACCTCGTCCATCGCCGGCGTCGTCATTCCGCCGAGCCACAACATGATCATCTTCAGCGTCGCGGCAGGCGGCGGCATCTCCATCTCGAAGCTCTTCCTCGCGGGCGTCGTGCCCGGCATCCTGATGTGCGCCTGTCTCGCCATCGTCGCGTGGGTGATCGCGGTGCGCCACAACTACCCGTCCGAGGCCTTCCCCGGCTGGGGCGAGGTCGGGCGTGCCGCGGCGGCCGCGCTGCCCGGCTTCGTCACCGCGGTCATCATCGTCGGCGGCGTGCTGTCGGGCGTGTTCACCGTGACCGAGTCCGGCGCGTTCGGCGCGCTGTACGCGCTCGGACTGACCGCCATCGTGTACCGCACGCTGAAGTGGGAGGACTTCCGGATCGCGGTCGTGCAGTCGGTGCGCACCACCGCGATGGTCATGATCCTGATCGGCTGCGCCGGCGCGTTCGGCTACCTGCTGGCGCTGTACCAGGTCCCGACGCTGCTGGGGGACGCGCTGGCCGCGGTGTCGGACAACCCCCTCGTCATCCTGCTGCTGATCAACATCATGCTGCTGCTGCTCGGCATGATCATGGACATGGCGGCGCTCATACTGATCTGCACGCCCATCTTCATGCCCATCGCGACGGCCACCGGCATGGACCCCATCCAGTTCGGGATCATGCTGCTCATGAACCTCGGGCTCGGGCTGTGCACGCCGCCCGTCGGTACCTGCCTCTTCGTCGGCTGCGCGGTCGGAGGCGTGCCGATCGAGAAGGCGGTGCGCACGATCTGGCCCTTCTACCTGGCGATGCTGGCCGCGCTGCTGCTGGTGACCTACGTGCCCGCCGTGTCGCTCACCCTGCCCGCATTGCTGGGTTGAACCGGCAGCGCGCGCGCCGGCGCAGCGGCGGGCATCCGATCGGCGGGCTCAGTCGGCGAAGTACTCGGGATGCCGTGCACGCACGGCGTCGATGACGGAATCCAGCCGCGCCAGGTGCGCGCGCATGCGCTTCGTCGCGGCACGCGCGTTGCCCGCCCTGGCACATTCCACGATGTTCACGTGGTCCTCGTGCACCAGCTCGCGTTCGGCCCGCTCGCCGAGGCTCAGCAGGCACAGTCGATCGGTCTCGACGCGCATGCCGGACAGCGTGTCGAAGACCGCCAGTCGTCCCGCCGCGCGGCACAGCAAGCGGTGGAAGTCGTGATCGAGCTCGTGGAAGCGCTCCGTGCGACCGGCGTCCAGCGCGCGTCGCTGGCGCTCCAGGTTCTGCTCGAGCGCGCCCTCGACCAGCGCCATGCCGCCGGTGCACGCCTCTCGCACGATCTCGACCTCGATCGCGCAGCGCACGAAGCGCGCGTGGCGGATGGAATTGAGCGAAAAGCGGCACACCTCGGTCGCCTTCTGGGGCCGCACCTGCACTAGCCCGAGCCCGTCGAGGCGAATGAATGCCTCGCGCACCGGCTGACGCGACACCTCGAGCCGCGCCGCCACGTCCACCTCCGACAGCTTGTCCCCGGGCAACAGGCGCAGCGCCGCGATGTCGTCGTGCAGCACCGTGAACACCTCGTCGGCCGTGGTGCGCCGATCCCCGCCGACGGGGACGGCCTGCAACGACGCGGCGGAAGTGGACATGGACGAGGGAATCGCGTCGCGGGTCGGGCCCGGGACGCCGAGTCTACCGCGTCGAACAATTGCCGCAGAGGAGCGCCCCGTGCGCGCGTGAATGTGCGCGGGCTGACATCGACGTCAGCGCCCGCGCCTGCGACCTCCCCGGGATGCGTGCGCGTGGGCCGGACGCCGTCGTCGATCGTCCGCGGCTTCCTCGTCGTTCGAGCGCAACCCGTCCGGCGAACCGGCATCGTCGCCCCGCCGCGCGTCCGCGCTCGGCGCCGCCGCGTCATCGCGCTCCGGCACGTCGTCCTCGCGCGCGTTCGCGACGGCCTCGCCCGCATCCGCGACGGCATCGAACCAGTCCGTCGGCCCGGACAGCAGCCCGTCGTCGAAACGCACGAGCTCGTCGAAACGCTCCGTCGCCTGCACGAGCAGCGCGTCGTGCCGCGGATCGCCCTCGGGGTCCAGTCGTGGACCACCGTCGCGCGTCAGATGTGTGACCAATCCGAAGAAGTCGGCGAAGTCGACGAGCAGGCGCTGCGCCACCACCAGCATGGCGACGCCGACGCCCTCCTCCGGCGCCATCGTCGTCCCCGTCCTCGTCTCGCTCGCCTCGTCGAGCACGTCCTGCACGACGTCCGGGCAGGCCGACAGGAAGGCGTTCGAGAGCGACTCGCTCGTGCGCGCCTCGCCGCAGTGGCGCCGCACGAGTCGCAGCCCGACCAGCCAGCCCGACTGGATCCCGCCCGCCTCGGGCAGGGCATCCCGGTACGCCCAGTCCAGCCGCGTCGCGTAGGCGCGCAGCAGCCGTGGGAACGTCTCGCGCGCGCCGGAGCGTTCGGCCGTGGCCAGCGCGGAGGCGGAACGCGACAGCACGCCGTCGTCGCCGCGCTCCAGCAGGCCCGCGTCCTCCGCCGACAGCCGCACGACGTGCAGCGCGTCGAAATCGGTCTCTGCGGCGATGGCGCCGCGCGGGGCGTGCAGGCTGTCCGGAAACGCGGACGCGTGCGCCTCGGCGATGCGTCGGCACACCGCGCGGGGGAGAAAGCCGGAGCGCGTGAGGGCGAGCGCACGATCGGCCGGCAGCTCCTCGAACAGCGCGTTCATCAGGAACGCCGCCTCCGATCCGGGCTCCTCGGGCAGCCACGTCGGCAACGCCACCCGCGCGTCGGTGCGCGCCGCGCCCGCCGCGTCCGGCTCTCCGTCGACGAGCGGCAAACCATCGACCGCGGGCTCGTAGTGCAGAAGCCTCGCGAGCCCCGCGAAGTCCAGCCCGTCGAGGTGCGGCGGCGCGAGCGTCGCCCGTTCGCCCAGCAGGCGATCGGCCGCCGCGGGCGTCGGCGCGTCGTCGGCGAAGTGCGGCGACTGCACGAGCTCGTGGAGCGAGGCGAGCCCGTCGTCGGCCAGCCGTGCGGACTCGCTCGCCCGGTCCGCCACGAGGTGACACTTCTTGTACTTCTTCCCGCTGCCGCAGTGGCAGGGGTCGTTGCGGCCGGGCAGGCTCATGAATCGGCTCTAGCGGGACGAAGGGAGTGTGCAGTGTCCCCTCAACGGATCAGGCGGACACGTTCGAAGTCACGCCATTCCCGATCGGCGGTCCACACGGACGCTTCGAGTCGCTCGCCCAACGCGAGACACAAACGATCGGCGAGCGAGAGATTCTCGCCGCGGCGCCACCTGGCGGCGGCCCACTCGGCATCCTCGAGCGTCACGGGTTCCTTCAGGAGCGAGAAGCTGTCTAGGTAGGCGGCAGCCGTCCGCC
Source organism: uncultured Gammaproteobacteria bacterium (assembly GCA_963833195.1). GTDB lineage: Bacteria > Pseudomonadota > Gammaproteobacteria > Granulosicoccales > Granulosicoccaceae > Granulosicoccus. The sequence goes on from CAWHXF010000027.1 coordinate 1,771,115, forward strand.
AGTCGCGACCCGAGGCGAGCACCTTCTGCATCGCCTCGGCCCAGTTCACGACGCTGCATCGAGATCCCGAGACCAGGCGCTCGCCGACCACTTCGGCTCCGGTCTCGTCGTGCAGGAAGGCCAGGAGCGCGGACGCGTCGAGCACGTTCACGCCGCGGCATCGTCGTCCCTTGCGGCGCTGTCCGACTCGCGATCCTCACGCGCGGCCTCGGCGCGCCGATCGGCGATGAGCGCGGACACGAGGTCGGCCCCCGCCAAGTCGTCCCTGACGCGACGACGCAGCTGCTCGCGAGTCAGCAGCGCGAAGCCGTCCTCGTTCTCGAAGAGCACCAGCACGGTGCCCTCCTCGATGCCCGCCCGTGCGCGCACGTCGGCCGGAATGACGAGGCGCCCGCGGTTGCCCACAACGAGCTTGTGCGTCCCACTCACCACGGCAACTTACCACACGAGCCCGAAAGGTGGGACGAGCGCCGCCGAGCCGGAGCGCCCCCGTGCGGCTGCGCTCAGGCGAACGCCGCGATGCAGGCCGCCATGATCAGACTCGGGAAGATCCCGAACACCAGGACCGCGAGCCCGTTGACGGCGAGCCCCGCGCTCACGTCCCCCGCCATGCGTACCTCGTCCGTCACGACGGGCTCGTCGAAGTACATGAGCTTCACGACGCGCAGGTAGTAGAACGCGCCGATCACCGACATGACCACCCCCAGCACGGCGAGCCACACGTAGCCCGCGTCCACGACGGCGCTCAGCACCGTGAGCTTGGCGTAGAAGCCGACGAGCGGCGGCACGCCGGCGAGCGAGATCATGGCGAGCATCATCACGGCGGCCAGCAGGGAGTTGCGCTTCGCGAGCCCCGCGAGGTCCGTCAGCAGCACGGCCTCGAAGCCGCCGCGCGACAGCGCCAGCAGCACGCCGAAGGCGGCGAGCGTCGTCAGCGAGTACGTGATGGCGTAGAACATCGCCGCGCTGAGCCCCGCCTGCGTGGCGCCGACGACGCCCAGCAGCAGGAACCCGACGTTGCTGATGGTCGAGTAGGCCAGCATGCGCTTGATGTTCGTCTGCGCCACGGCGACCAGGTTGCCGATGACGAGCGACAGCGCGGCCAGGATGCCGAGCATGGCCTGCCAGTCCGCCACCAGCGGCACGAGCCCGTCGATCAGCAGGCGTACCAGCATGGCGAACGCGGCGATCTTCGGCGCCGTCGACAGGAACGTGACCACCGAGGTGGGCGCGCCGTCGTAGACGTCCGGGATCCACATGTGGAACGGCACGGCGCCGAGCTTGAACGCGATGCCGACGATCAGGAACACCAGGCCGAACCGTGCGCCGACGCTGAGCGCGTCCCCGGCGATCAGCACGTCGCGCACGGTGCCGAGCTCCAGCGAGCCGGTGGCCCCGTAGACCATCGACATGCCGTACAGCAGCATGCCGGAGGCGAGCGCGCCCAGCACGAAGTACTTCATGGCGGCCTCGGAGGAGTTGCCGTCGTCGCGCGACAGCGCCACGAGCGCGTACTGCGACAAGGAGAGCAGCTCCAGCCCGAGATACAGCGTGAGCAGGTGCTTGGCGGAGACCATGATCATCATGCCGGCCACCGCGAACAGCACCAGCACGTAGTACTCGCCGCGCTCGATGGTGCGCCCGGTCAGGTAGTCGCGCGAGTACAGCAGCACGCCGATCGAGATGCCGATCAGCCACGTCTTCAGGCCCGCCGACAAACCGTCGATGCCGTACGCGCCGGAGTAGGCGATGACGGGCTCCGCGTTGGTCTGTCCGAAGGCCAGGAACAGCGTGACCACGAGACTCGCCTGCGACAGCCAGTACACGAGGTGCCCGCCCGCGCGCGCCCACAGGCTCGCCACCAGCACGCAGCAGGTGGCGGTCAGCAGGAAGATCTCGGGACTCGCGATGGCGAGTGAATCCACGTTCGGTGCTCCGGAAAAGGGGGTCGTCGACGGCCGGGTCGGCGGCGCGTCAGCGGCTGACGGCGGGCAGCGCGAACACGGTGGGTGCACCGCCCTCACCCACCGCGCTCTCGCCGGCCGGATCGCCCGCGCCGACCGAGCGCTGGTCGGCCGCATCCGTGCCGAGCTTCGACACGGCCACGTGCGCCGCGAGGTTCTCGACCGAGGCGTGCATGACGCGCCCGATGGAGGCCGGCCAAAGCCCGACGAACAGCACGAACCCGGCGAGCGCGCCGAGCATCCAGAACTCGCGGCGCGAGACGTCCTGCAGCGCGGCCACGCGCTCGTTCGCGACGGGCCCGAGCACGACGCGCTTGACCATCCACAGCGTGTACGCCGCACCCAGGATGAGGGTGAGCGCCGCGAGGAACGCGATCCAGAAGTTCGTGCGGAAGCTCGCCAGGATGACCATGAACTCGCCGACGAATCCCGAGGTGCCGGGCAGGCCCGCGTTGGCCATCGAGAAGAAGATCATGAACGCGCCGAACAGCGGCATGGTGTTGATGACGCCGCCGTAGTCGGCGATCTCGCGCGTGTGCATGCGGTCGTAGATCACGCCGATGCACAGGAACATGGCCGCCGAGATGAAGCCGTGGCTGACCATCTGGATGATGGCGCCCTCGATGCCGAGCGCGACGCCGGCCGCATCGTCGTTGGCGATGAGCCTGAACGCGAGGAAGATGCCGAGGGTCACGAAGCCCATGTGCGAGATGGACGAGTACGCCACGAGCTTCTTCATGTCGCGCTGCGCGAGCGCCACGAAGCCGATGTACACCACCGCCACGAGCGAGATGGCGATCATGAACGTGTCGAGCTTCGCCGACGCGTCCGGCACGATGGGCAGGGAGAAGCGCAGGAAGCCGTAGCCGCCCATCTTCAGCATGATGGCCGCCAGCACCGCGGAGCCCGCGGTGGGCGCCTCGACGTGCGCGTCGGGCAGCCAGGTGTGCACGGGCCACATCGGGATCTTCACGGCGAAGGCCGCCAGGAACGCCAGGAACACCCACGTCTGCTCGGGCTCGCCGATGGCCAGCTCGTGGAAGGCGAGGATCTCGAAGGTGCCGGACTGCGAGTGCAGCCAGATGAGCGCCACCAGCATGAACACCGACCCGAGGAAGGTGTACAGGAAGAACTTCACGGTCGCGTACACGCGCCGCGGGCCGCCCCATATCCCGATGATCAGGAACATCGGGATCAGCGTCGCCTCGAAGAAGACGTAGAACAGGATGGCGTCCAGCGCGCTGAATACGCCCACCATGAGCCCCGTCATGATCTGGAACGCGCCCAGGTAGATCGCCGGACGGTCCCGGATGACCTCCCAGGCCGACACCACGACGATCACGTTGATGATGGTCGTGAGCACGATCAGCGGCATGGAGATGCCGTCGATGCCGACGTGCCAGCTGATGTCGAAGGTGGGCAGCCACTCGGCGCGCTCGACGAACTGCATGGCCGCGGTGGACGTGTCGAAGCCGAAGTACAGCGGCAGGCTCGCCAGCAGCGTCAGCACGGCGATGCCGAGCGCCAGCGGTCGTGCGCGCGCGTCCCCGACGAAGAGGGTGACCAGGCCGCCGAGCAGCGGCAACCAGATGGCAATGCTCAACCAGGGCATCAGCGCGCCTTCCTCATCGAGCTAGAACGCTCCTTCGCGACCGTCACAGGAACAGGAACCAGGTCAGCAGCACCAGCAGGCCGATGATCATCGCGAACGCGTAGTGGTACAGCAGGCCCGACTGCAGGTGGCGCGCGACGCCCGCCAGCGCGCCGACACGGTTGGCCGAGCCGTTCACGAGCATGCCGTCGATGATCCCGACATCGCCCTTCTGCCAGAGCTGGCGGCCGAGGCCGACGCTGCCGCGCGCGAACACGGCCTGGTTGAAGTCGTCGAAGCCGTACTTGTTGTCGAGGATGCGGCGCGCCCAGCCGAGCTTCGAGTCCAGGAAGGCCGGGATGGAGGGCGCCACGAGGTAGAACACGAAGGCCGTCGCGACGCCCGCGAGCGCGGTCCACAGCACCGGCGTCTGCAACGCGTGCAGCGTGAACGCGAGCACCCCGTGGAACTCCTCGGCGAGCTCGGCGATGACGCCGTGGCCCGGCCCCACCGTGATGACGCCGTCGAAGAAGTCGCCGTAGACGACGGCCGCGACCGTGAACGCGCCGATCAGCAAGGAGGGGATGGCCAGCAGGATCAGCGGCCAGGTGACGACCCCGGGCGGCTCGTGCAGGTGCTCTCGAGTGTGTTCGTCGAAGCGCTCCTCGCCGTGGAACACGAGGAAGAACAGCCGGAAGCTGTAGAAGGCGGTGATGAACACGCCGCCCAGCACCGCCCAGTACGCGATGCCCGCGCCGGGGATGGTGGAGGCGTGCACGGCCTCGATGATGATGTCCTTGGAGTAGAAGCCCGAGAAGCCCGGGAAGCCGATCAGCGCGAGCGAGCCGATCAGGGACGTCCAGTAGGTGATGGGCAGGTACTTGCGCAGCCCCCCCATCTTGCGGATGTCCTGCTCGTGGTGCATGGCGATGATCACCGAACCCGCCGCCAGGAACAGCAGCGCCTTGAAGAAGGCGTGCGTCATGAGGTGGAAGATGGCCGCCGAGTACGCGGACACTCCGAGCGCGACGGTCATGTAGCCGAGCTGCGAGAGCGTGGAGTACGCGACGATGCGCTTGATGTCGTGCTGCACGACCCCGATCAGGCCCATGAAGAAGGCCGTGAACGCGCCGATGACGACGATGAAGGTCAGCGCCGTCTCGGACAGCTCGAAGATCGGGCTCATGCGCGCGACCATGAAGATGCCGGCCGTGACCATGGTGGCCGCGTGGATCAGCGCCGAGATGGGCGTGGGACCCTCCATGGAGTCCGGCAGCCAGACGTGCAGCGGCGCCTGCGCACTCTTGCCCATGGCACCGATGAACAGCAGGATGCAGATCACCGTGAGCACCTGCCATTCGGCACCGCCGAGGATGGTCATCGTCTCGCCGACGAGCGACGGGGCCGTGGCGAACGCGTCCGCGTAGTGCAGGCTGTTCGTGTACATCACGATCGCCGCGATGCCGAGCACGAAGCCGAAGTCCCCCACGCGGTTGACGAGGAAGGCCTTCATGTTCGCGAAGATGGCCGTCGGCTTCGTGTACCAGAAGCCGATCAGCAGGTACGACACGAGCCCCACCGCCTCCCAGCCGAAGAACAGCTGCAGGAAGTTGTTGCTCATCACCAGCATCAGCATGGCGAAGGTGAACAGGCTGATGTAGCTGAAGAAGCGCGCGTAGCCCGGGTCGTCGTGCATGTAGCCGATGGTGTACACGTGCACCATCAGCGAGACGAAGGTGACGACCAGCATCATCAGCACCGTGAGCGGGTCCACGAGGAAGCCCACCTCGAAGCGGATGCCGCCCGACACCATCCAGGTGTAGAGCGACTGGTCGAACACCGGCGCATCGTTCAGCACCACGTGGAAGAACGCCACGCAGGAGAGCAGGAACGAGAAGCCGACCGCGCCGATGGTGATGCGGTGGGCGTGCGTGCGGCCGATGCGCGCGCCGAAGAAGCCCGCGACGATGGCCGCGGACAGCGGCGCGAAGGCGGCGCTGGCGTAGAGGAGCATCATCCGCGCAGCCCGTCCATTTCCTGCACGTTGATGGTGGAGCGGTTCCTGAACAGCACCACGAGGATGGCGAGCCCGATGGCGGCTTCGGCCGCGGCCACGGTGAGGATGAAGAACACGAAGATCTGGCCCGCGGGATCGTCCAGGAAGCGGCTGAACGCCACGAAGTTGATGTTCACGGCCAGCAGCATCAGCTCGATGGACATGAGCAGGATGATCACGTTCTTGCGGTTCAGGAAGATCCCGACCACGCTCAGCGAGAACAGGATGGCCGCGAGGCCCAGGTAGTGCGGCAGCGTGATCATCCCGGGCCCCTCGTCGGCTCGACAGGCAATGGCAAGGCGGTGGTCTCGTGGGTGGCGCGCGCGGCGGCCGACACCGTGGTGCCGGCGCCGCCCGAGCCCATCGGGATGACGCGCAGCCGATCGCTCTTGTTCACCTGCACCTGCTGGCCGGGCGTCTGGTACTTGGTCAGCGGACGGCGCCGCATGGTGAGCGCGATGGCCGCCACGATGGCCACCAGCAGGATGATGGCCGCGATCTCGAACTGGAACAGGTAGTCCGAATACAGCGCGCGACCCAGGGTCTCGGTGTTCGAGTAGCCCTCGACGTTCGGCGGCGGCACCGGGAAGTCGTCGGCCCGGAAGTAGCGCGTGGCGATCAGGAAGATCATCTCGCCGAGCATCACGAGCCCCACCGTGACGCCCGCCCAGAAGTAGCGCACGAAGCCCTCGCGCAGGGGCTCCACGTTCACGTCCAGCATCATGACCACGAACAGGAACAGCACCATGACGGCGCCGACGTAGACGAGCACGAGCGTGATGGCCAGGAACTCCGCCTCCAGCAGCAGCCAGATGCCCGCGCAGGTGAAGAAGGTCAGCACGAGGAACATCGCGGCGAACACGGGGTTGTTCACCGTCACGACGCGGAACGCCGCGAACACCACGATGGCCGCGAACAGGTAGAAGACGAACAGCTCGAAGGTCAAGTCACTGGCCTCGCGGCCGCCGCGGCGCGTGCGCGCCCGGCGACGGATGACGAAGGCGACCGCAGGCGGGTCGCGGAAAACGAGCGGCCCCGCCCCCGGTCCGCCGCGCGGCGAACCGCGCGGCGGGGACCGTGGGCGGGGCCGATGGAACGGCCCGGCCGACGTGCGGACGAGATTCCGGGCGCGGGCCCGGACAATCGCTTCAGCGGTAGCCGGAGTCCGCCGCGCGGTCGGCGCGGATCTGGGACTCGTAGCGATCGCCGATGGCCAGCAGCTTGTCCTTGGTCATGATCTGCTCGCCGCGATTCTCGAAATGATACTCGTGGATGCGCGTCTCGACGATGGAGTCCACGGGACAGGCCTCTTCACAGAATCCGCAGTAGATGCACTTGAACAGGTCGATGTCGTAGCGCGTGGTGCGCCGCGTGCCGTCCGCCGCGCTCCTGCGAGTCGATCGTGATGGCCAGCGCCGGGCACACCGCCTCGCACAGCTTGCACGCGATGCAGCGCTCCTCGCCGTTCGGATAGCGCCGCAGAGCGTGCAGGCCCCGGAAGCGCGGCGACATCGGTGCGTGCTCCTCGGGGTACTGCACGGTGACGTTGCCCTTGACGAAGTACTTGCCCGTCAGGGTCATGCCCTTCAGCAGCTCCCACAGCGTGAAGCTCTTGAAATAGCTGGAGATCCTGCCTGTCATGAGTGTTTGCTAGCCGAGTGCGCGTTGCTGGAACCAGGGGCCGACCTCGAACCACACGGCGAAGCCGACCACGGCGATCCAGACGATGGTGACCGGGATGAACACCTTCCAGCCGAGCCGCATGATCTGGTCGTAGCGGTAGCGCGGGAAGGTCGCCCGCAGCCACAGGAAGAGGAACAGCACGAAGACGATCTTGACGATGAACCACCAGATGCCGTCGGCCACCCCGTCGATCGGGCTCATCCAGCCGCCCAGGAAGAAGATGGAGGTGAGCGCCGCGATCATGATCATGTTCGCGTACTCGGCCAGGAAGAACAGCGCGAACGCCATGCCCGAGTAGTCCACGTGGAAACCCGCCACGATCTCGGACTCGCCCTCGGCCACGTCGAACGGCGCGCGGTTGGTCTCGGCCACCCCGGAGATGAAGTACACGATGAACAGCGGGAACAGCGGAAGCCAGTACCAGTGGAAGAGGCCGCCGGCCTGTCCCAGCACGATCTCGTTCAGGTTCAGCGATCCCGCCAGCATCAGCACGCCGATGAGCGCGAAGCCCATGGCGATCTCGTAGGCGACGATCTGCGCGGCCGAGCGCATGGCGCCGAGGAACGCGTACTTCGAGTTCGATGCCCAGCCCGCGATGATGACGCCGTACACGCCGATGGACGTCATGGCCAGGACGTAGAGCAGCCCCGCGTTGACGTTCGCGAGCGTGCCGCCGTCGAAGAACGGGATGACGGCCCACGCCGCGAACGCCGGCGCGAGGGTCAGCACCGGCGCCGTCAGGAACAGGAAGCGCGACGCGTTGGTCGGCACGATCACTTCCTTGAACAGCAGCTTGAAGACGTCGGCGAACGGCTGCAGCAGCCCCGCGAAGCCCACGCGGTTCGGACCGATGCGGTTCTGCATCGCGCCGATGACGCGTCGCTCGGCGTAGGTCAGGTAGGCCACGCTCAGGATGAGCGGCACCAGGATCAGGACGATCTTGCCGAGCGTCGCGGCGGTGAGGATGAGCGCATCCATCAGCGGGGCTCACCCTCCGGCATGACGGTACCCTCGTCCGGTCCGGGGTTGGTGCGCTGCGGGGCGTCGGTCGGCGCGACGCCGAGCCGGTCCTCGCCGCGATCCTCGGCCATCAGCGTGCCGGCACGCTCGCCCGGCCGCCCTTCGGCGATGTCGAGCCGCCCGCCCGTGCCCGGAATGGCGTCGGACGCCTCGAGCATGTCGAGCCGCACGCGACCGAACACCGGCCCCAGCCCCGCCGTCTCGGGCAGCCCCGTCGGAATCCAGACCGTGCCGTCGGGCACGCCTTCGTCCAGCCGCGCGGGCAGCCGCGCCTCGCCCACGTCGGGGCCGTGCCCCTGGCGCACCAGCAGCAGGTCCCCTTCCGCGGCGCCGTGACGCGCGAGCTCGGCGGCGTTCATCGAGGCGAAGGCCTGCTTGCCATCGACCGACTTCTGCAGCGGCACCGAGCGCCGCACCAGCGGGTCGGTGGCGTGGATGGGCGTTTCTCCGGCGCGCAGCATCTCGAGCATGCCCCGCTTGTCGGCGGACATGGCCTCGGACGAGGTGCCCGGCGGGAAGCCCGGCGCCTTCGACGGCGCCGTGAAGTTGTCGAGCGACACCGAGCGGCACCGGCCCTGCAGCTCCTTGGTGATCTGCTCGGGGCTGTCGAAGCCGAAGCCCTCGAGCCCGAGCGTCTCGGCCAGCACGCGGAACACCTTCCAGCCGGGGCGGCCCTCGCCCGGCGGCGGCACCGCGCCCTTCGCGGACTGCCACTGGCCGGCCGCGTTCACCCACGTGCCGTAGGTCTCGGGGAACGTGGCGATGGGCAGCACGACGGTGGCCGTGCGCTCGAGCTCCGGCGACATGAAGGTGGACAGCGCGACCACGCCTTCGGCGGCACCGAGCGCGTGCATCGCCGTGGCGGGGTCGGCCGCGTCGCGCGACGGCTCCGCGTTCACGAGCAGCATGGGACCGGTGGTGTCGGGGCGCAGCATCTGCCCCGCGTGCCGACCGGCGCGAGCCACGGGCGCGTTGCCCGGACCGCGGTGCGGCACCGCGCCCGCGAGCCAGGCGCCGGCGGTGTTGCCGCGCTCGGGCAGCATGGACAGCGTCGCGTTCGTCGCGCGCGCCAGGCGCTGCGCGAGGGCGCGCAGCAGCGCGTACGAGGGGTGCGACACCGCGATGGCACCGAGCACGACGGCCGCGCGCTCGCCGTCGGCCAGGGCCTTCGCGATGGCTTCGTGCCGCTCGTCCGGGGAGCCCGACGGCGCGCCGTCGATGCCGGACAGGTCCGCCCCGGCCGCCTTCGCGATCAGGTACAGCTCGGACGCCATGGCCTCGTGCGACACCACGATGTCGCCGGCATGCTCGAAGTGCAGCGGGAAGGCCTTCGGGTTCAGGAACGCGATGGCCGCGCCGTTCAGCGCGGACTTCCTGAGCCGCAGCGCAGCGATGGGCTGCTCCTTCCTGATGTTGCTGCCCACGAGAAGAGCGGCGTCCAGCGTCTCCAGATCCGCGATCGCCATGCCGAGCCACGGCATGGCGGGCGCGGCGTCCTGGTCCGAGAAGTCGCTCTGGCCGAGCCGATGGTCGACGTCGTCGGAGCCGAGCGAGCGCGACAGCTTCTGCGCGAGATACAGCTCCTCGAGCGAGGAGGAAGCGGCAACGAGGGTGCGCAGCGTGGCCGCCTTGCCGTTCGCGGCACCGCCGCGCAGCACTTCCGCGGCGCGCTCCAGCGCCGAGCCCCAATCCGACGCGACGAGCTCCTCGCCCACGCGCACGAGCGGCGTCTGCACGCGATCGGGGCTTCTGAGGCCCTGGTAGGCGAAGCGATCCCGGTCCGAGATCCAGACCTCGTTGATGGCCTCGTTGTCGCGCGGCACCACCTGGTTGACGTGCTTGTTGTCCAGGTGCACGAAGACGTTGCTGCCGATGCAGTCGTGCGGGGAGATGGACGGCGCCTGGCGCAGCTCCCACGCGCGCGCGGTGTAGCGCGACGGGCGCGCGGTGAGCGCCCCGACGGGGCAGATGTCGATGACGTTGCCCGACACCTCGGAGATCACGGCCTTCGCGATGTAGGTGCCGATGCGCGAGTTCTCGCCGCGCCCCGTCATGCCGAGCTCGCGCACGCCCGCGATCTCCTCGCCGAAGCGCACGCAGCGCGTGCAGTGGATGCAGCGCGTCATCTCGGTGGCGATGAGCGGGCCGATGTACTTGTCGAAGACGACGCGCTTGCCCTCGGTGTACTGCGAGGCCGAATTGCCGTAGCCCATGGCCACGTCCTGCAGCTCGCAGATGCCGCCCTGGTCGCAGATGGGGCAGTCCAGCGGGTGGTTGATGAGCAGGAACTCCATCGTGCCCTGCTGCGCCGCGCGAGCGAGCGGCGACGCGGTCTTCACCACCATGTCCGGCATCACCGGGGTCGCGCAGGCGGGCAGCGGCTTCGGCGCCTTCTCCACCTCGACGAGGCACATGCGGCAGTTGGCCGCCACCGACAGCTTCCGGTGATAGCAGAACCGGGGCACCTTGATGCCCGCGGCATCGGTGACCTCGATGAGCATCTGGCCCTTCCTCGCCGGCAGGCTGCGCCCGTCGACGGTGATGTTGATGCTGTCTTCGTCGCTCATGTGTAGTGGCTGCTTGTCGCTGCTAGGCCGCTTCGGCCCACACGCGCCCGGGGTTCTCGACGCCGAGGTTGTCGGACACCCAGCTGCGGTTGTGCTCTATGTAGTGCGCGAACTCGTGCCGATAGTGCTTCACGAAGCTCTGCACCGGCATGGCCGCGGCGTCCCCGAGCGCACAGATGGTGCGCCCGGCGATCTTGCCGGCGACGTCCTCGAGCTTCGCGATGTCCTCGGGCACGCCCTTGCCTTCGACGATGCGTGTGAGCATGCGGTACAGCCAGCCCGTGCCCTCGCGGCACGGCGTGCACTGGCCGCAGCTCTCGGAGTAGTAGAAGCGCGAGATGCGCCTGAGCGCCTGCACCATGTCGGTGGTCTCGTTCATGACGATGACCGCGCCGGAGCCCAGCATGGAGCCTGCGCCCTTGGCGATGCTGTCGTAGTCCATGTTCACGCCCATCATGGTGTCGCCGGGCACGACCGGGACCGACGAGCCGCCGGGAATGACGGCCTTCAGCGGGATGCCGCCCTTCATGCCGCCGGCGAGCTCCAGGAGCGTGGCGAAGGGCGTACCCAGGTCGATCTCGAAGTTGCCCGGCGTGGCCACGTGTCCCGACACCGAGAAGCACTTCTGCCCGCCCGCGGTCTCCACGCCCATCTCCTTGAACCACTGCGCGCCGTTCCTGACGATGGCGGGCACCGAGGCGATCGACTCGGTGTTGTTGATGGTGGTGGGCTTTCCGTACAGCCCGTAGCCCGCCGGGAACGGCGGCTTGAAGCGCGGCTGGCCCTTCTTGCCCTCCAGCGATTCCAGCAGCGCCGTCTCCTCGCCGCAGATGTAGGCACCGGCGCCGAGCGAGGGGATGATCTCGATGTCGATGCCGGAACCCAGGATGTCCTTGCCGGCCCAGCCGTGCGCGTAGGCCTCCTTCACCGCGTTGTCGAAGCGCGGGTAGACCAGGTGCATGAACTCGCCGCGCATGTAGTTGTATCCGACGCTCGCGCGGATGGCGTGGCAGCCGATCAGCATGCCCTCGATGAGCGCGTGCGGGTTGTACTGCAGGATGTCGTGATCCTTGCAGGTGCCGGGCTCGGATTCGTCGGAGTTGACGACGAGATAGCTCTGCGCGCCTGCGGACTTCGGGTCCGTCTTCGGCATGAAGCTCCACTTGAGCCCCGTGGGGAAGCCCGCGCCGCCGCGCCCGCGCAGCCCGGAATCCTTGACGATCTGCACGACGTCCTCGGGCGACATCTTCTCGTCCACGATGCGCTTCCACGCCTCGTAGCCGCCGATGGAGAGGTAGTTGTCGTACGTCCACGGCTCGTCGAGGTGACGCGTGGTGTACACGACCTGGTTCATGCGCAGCGCGGGGCGCTCCGCGGGCGGAGCGTCGGCTGCGGTAAGGGGGGCTTTCGAGTCGGCCATGGGAATCGTCTGGTATTGCTGGTCGGAAGGCGGAACGGCCTGAGCAACTCAGTCGAGCGCGTCAAGGATCTCGTCCACCTTCTCGGGCGTGAGCTTGGTGTGGTACTCGTGGTTCACCTGCATCATCGGGCCGCCGGCGCAGGCCGCGAGGCACTCCTCCTCCACCTTCAGGTAGATGCGCCCGTCGGGCGTGGACTCGCCCAGGCGGATGCCGAACTTCCTCTCGCAGTGCGAGACGATGTCGTCCGAGCCCATCAGCATGCAGCTGATGTTGGTGCAGATGGCCACGTTGTGGCGGCCGACGGGGCGCGTCTCGAACATCGAGTAGAAGCTCGCGACCTCGTACACCGCGATGGGCGGCATCTCGAGCTTGGCGGCCACCGCGTCCATCAACTCGGTGGTCAGCCAGCCCTCGTTCTGGTGCTGCGCGATCGACAGGGCGGCCAGCACGGCCGACGCCTGACGCCCCTCGGGGAAGCGCGCCATCCACATCTCGATCTCCTCGATCGAGTGGTGCGATAGGACGCTCTCGGGGTCGGGCAGGCGGACGTCTGCAGGCACCGCGTTCATCGATCCCCTCCGTGCATCGATCCCATGTTCATCGATCCCATGTTCATCGATCGATCTCCCCGAACACGATGTCCTGCGTGCCGATGAGCGCGACGATGTCGGACAGCATGTGTCCGCGCGCCATCTCGTCCATGGCCGCCAGGTGCGGGAAGCCCGCCGCGCGCACCTTCAGCCGGTACGGCTTGTTGGCACCGTCGGACACGATGTAGCAACCGAACTCGCCCTTGGGCTGCTCGACGGCCGCGTAGGCCTCGCCCTCGGGCAGGCAGAAGCCCTCGGTGAACAGCTTGAAGTGGTGAATCAGCGCTTCCATGTCGCCCTTCATCTCGGGACGCCGCGGCGGCGCGATCTTGTGGTCCTCGGTGAGCACCGGACCCGGGTTCACGCGCAACCATTCGACGCACTGCTCGATGATGCGCACGGACTGGCGGAACTCCTCGATGCGCACAAGGTAGCGGTCGTAGCAGTCGCCGTTGGTGCCGACCGGGATGTCGAAGTCCATGCGGTCGTAGACGTCGTACGGCTGCTTCTTCCTGAGATCCCACTCCACGCCCGAGCCGCGCAGCATGGGCCCCGTGAAGCCGAGCGCCACGGCGCGGTCGGGGTCGACGACGCCGATGCCGACGGTGCGCTGCTTCCAGATGCGGTTGTCGGTCAGGAGCGTCTCGTACTCGTCCACGCACTTGGGGAATCGCTTGGCGAAGTCCGCGATGAAGTCCAGCAGGGAGCCGTCGCGCGCGGTGTTGAGCTTGTTGACCGCGGCCTTCGAGCGGTAGCGGTTCTCGACGTAGCGCGGCATGGCGTCCGGGAGGTCCCGGTTCACGCCGCCCGGGCGGTAGTAGCTAGAGTGCAGGCGCGCGCCCGAGACCGCCTCGTAGCAGTCCATCAGGTCCTCGCGCTCGCGGAAGCAGTACAGGAACACCGACATGGCGCCGATGTCGAGCCCGTGCGCACCGAGCCACATGAGGTGGTTCAGGATGCGCGTGATCTCGTCGAACATGACGCGGATGTACTGCGCGCGCAGCGGCACCTCGACGCCCAGCAGCTTCTCGATGGCCAGCACGTAGCCGTGCTCGTTGCACATCATGGACACGTAGTCCAGACGGTCCATGTAGCCGATCGTCTGGTTGTACGGCTTGGACTCGGCGAGCTTCTCGGTGCCGCGGTGCAGCAGCCCGATGTGCGGGTCGGCGCGCTCGACCACCTCGCCGTCCATCTCGAGCACCAGGCGCAGCACGCCGTGGGCCGCGGGGTGCTGCGGGCCGAAGTTCAGGGTGTAGTTGCGGATCTCGGTCATGGTCGTATGTCCTTACGCGGCGTCCTTCTTGGCGGGCTCGACGAGCCCGGGCGCGTCGGTGCCGGGCGTACCCTTGGCGTCGCCCTGCACGGCGCCGCGGCCCGTGCTGCGCGGCACGCCGTTCGAGTTCCGGATGCCGTCGCCGCCCATGCCCTGCGCGTAGCGCGAGTCGTCGCGGATGACGCGCGGCACGAGCACGCGCGGCTCGATGGTCACGGGCTCGTACACCACCCGCCCCTTCACGGGGTCGTAGCGCATCTCGACGTTGCCGATGAGCGGGAAGTCCTTCCTGAACGGATGCCCGACGAAGCCGTAGTCGGTGAGCAGGCGCCTGAGGTCCGGATGGCCGTCGAACAGGATGCCGAAGAGATCGAACGCCTCGCGCTCGTACCACTCGACGTTGTTCCAGACGGGCACCATCGAGGGCACCACCGGCAGCTCGTCGTCGGGCGCGGCGCAGCGCACGCGCAGCCGCACGTTGTGGTCCATGGAGAGCAGGTGCGTGACGACGACGAAGCGCTCGTAGTCGCGCTCCGCGGTGTCCAGCTCGTCGCCGAAGCTCAGGCGCCCGACCTGGGCGGAGTCCACCGCGCGGCTGTAGCTCGCGACGTTGCTGCTGTCGGTCGACCACTCGTCCTGGCCGTAGGTGGCGTAGTCCACCCCGCACAGGTCCGACATCTGAGTGAAGAGGAAGCGCGGGTCGTCGCGCAGGATCAGCGCCACGGCCGGCCATTCGTCGGCGGGCACGTTCATGGCCGCGACGTCGAGCGAGCGCTCGATGCTCGGGTTGTCCGGGAACGCCTCGCGCAGGCGCGCGACGAGCGAGTCGGTGCGCGCCAGGATATCGACGGAGGCGTCGAACGCGCCGGAGCGCTCGCCCGCGGCGGCGGTGGCGGGAGCGTAGGTGCCGGCATCGGCGGTACCGGCCTTCGGCGCGTCGGACGACACGGCGCCATCATCGGGCGCGCGGCCCTTGCGGTCATCCGTGCTGGGGACGTCTTTGTCGGCCATGGTCGGGATCGTCGAAGTCGTCGGGGCGGATCGTCAGGAGGGCGGCGCGGGTGTCAGCGCGCGATGGTGTCGTCGCGGCGGATCTTCTTCTGCAGCTGCATGATTCCGTACAGCAGCGACTCGGCCGTGGGCGGGCAGCCCGGCACGTAGACGTCCACCGGCACGATGCGGTCGCAGCCGCGCACCACCGCGTACGAGTAGTGGTAGTAGCCGCCGCCGTTGGCGCACGACCCCATGGAGATGACCCACTTCGGGTCGGTCATCTGGTCGTACACCTTCCTGAGCGCGGGCGCCATCTTGTTGACGAGCGTGCCGGCGACGATCATCACGTCGGACTGTCGCGGGCTCGCCCGGAAGATGATGCCGAAGCGGTCCAGGTCGTAGCGCGCGGCCCCCGCGTGCATCATCTCGATGGCGCAGCAGGCGAGCCCGAAGGTCATGGGCCACATGGAGCCCGTGCGGGCCCAGTTGATGAGCTTGTCCGCCGAGGTGGTGACGAAGCCTTCCTCGAGTACGCCTTCGATGCTCATGTACGGGTTCTGGAAATGTCCTGGAAAATCGTGCCGAAGCGAGGGGAGTCTGGAAGCCGGTACGCGCCGCAGCCCCTACAGGCTCAATGTATGCGCGCCCGATGTCATTCCCACTCCAGCGCGCCCTTCTTCCACTCGTAGATGAAGCCTATGACGAGGATGAACAGGAAGATGCCCATGGCCGCGAAGGCGGCTCCCGAGATGCTGTCCAGCGTGACGGCCCACGGGATCAGGAACGCGATCTCGAGGTCGAAGATGATGAACAGGATGGCGACGAGGTAGTAGCGCACGTCGAACTTCATGCGCGCGTCCTCGAACGCCTCGAACCCGCACTCGTAGGGCGAGTTCTTCGCCGCGCCCGGGTTGAAGGGTCCTGCCAGGCGCCCGACGGTGAGCATCACCACGCCCATGCCCAGACCGATGAGCACGAACAGCAGCACGGGGAAGTAGTTCGCGAGCACGCGCGCCTCTCGAATGGAAGGTCGGTTGCCGACGACAACGTGCCGCGGCGAGCCGACGTGGGCCGGAAAGCGGCCGACGGGCGTGCAGGCGGCCCCTCGATCCGCGCGGAAGAACGATCGTGGACGACCCCGTCGCCAGCCGGGGCCGACGGGACGAACACTGGTCACAAGGCCAGTCGTTGCGCCTCGGGACTGTCTACGTGGCTCCGTACGGGGCAGATGACCCCCATCGTGGCCCGACGAAGGGCTCGGGAGCGGGGACCTGCGGGACGACCCCGCGGGGCCTGCACGCGGACGGTACGCCGGACTGCCCGGAAGCGCGAGAAAAGATGGTGCCGTCGCCCGGACTCGAACCGGGACAGCTTTCGCCACTACCCCCTCAAGATAGCGTGTCTACCAATTCCACCACGACGGCACGGATGGCCGGACGACGCGGGTCGCCCGATCCGGCAATGATAACCGAAAAAGCCCGACGGTCAGTCGCTCGCGGGTTCGCCCGTCGCGGGTTCGACGGCCGAAGCTCCCGCGTCGGCGGGCGCCGGTACGGCGGAGGGCTCCACGGCCGTGGGCGCGACCGCGGGATCGGCCGACACCGGATCGGCCGGGGCGATGCCGCCGCTCGGCGCCTCGGGCAGCGTCGCGTCGATTCCGACCTCTTCGTCCGCGCCCGGCGCGGGCAACGCCTCGCCGGCGGCCGGCACGCCGCCGGGCAGGTCGGACGCCGCCTCGTCCGGAGCGATGTCGCCCGGCACGACGACGGGCGCGGGCACCTCCTCGACCAGCCCGGGCACATCGGTAACGGAGCGCACGCCGGCCTCGCGGTGCGCAGCCAGCCAGAACAGAAACACGCTCGTGACGAAGAACAGCGTGGCCGCGGCCGTCGTCATGCGCGTCAGGAAGGAGCTCGCGCCGCGCGCGCCGAACACGGTGGCCGACGCGCCGCTGCCGAAGGCCGCGCCCGCGTCGGCGCCCTTGCCGTGCTGCATGAGCACGAGAACGATCACGACCACCGCGAGGATGACGTGGATGACGAGGGCGATGGACTGCATCTGGGAGCCTGCGAAGCAATGAGAGGCGCCGCCGGTGCCGGCCGCGCGTGAAACGAATGGATGACCGGACGGCGTTCGCGTCCGTGAGCCGGCGAGCCGGAGCTCAGCCGGCGGCGGCGCAGATGGCGAGGAAGTCGTCCGCCACGAGGGCGGCGCCACCGATGAGGCCTCCGTCGATGTCGGGCTGCGCCAGAAGCTCTGCGGCGTTGCCGGGCTTCATGCTGCCGCCGTACAGAATCTGCAAGCCCGCCGCGGCGTTCGCGTCGCGCCGGGCGACGCGTGCGCGGATGGCGGCGTGCACGGCCTGTGCCTGCTCGGGCGTGGCGGTGCGCCCGGTGCCGATGGCCCAGACCGGCTCGTAGGCGACGACGAGACGTTCCGCGTTCGACCGCCCCCCGTCCGCCACGGCTTCCAGCACGGCGTCGAGCTGCCGGGCGACGACCTCGTCGACGCGGTCCGCGTCGCGCTCTTCCAGCGTCTCGCCCACGCAGACGATCGGCACGAGCGCCGCGCCGAGGGCCGCCACGGCCTTGGCGGCCACGGCCGCGTCGGTTTCGCCCCGGTCGGCGCGGCGCTCGCTGTGGCCAACGATGACGTGCGTGCAGCCGAATTCTGCCAGCATGGCGGCCGAGACCTCGCCCGTGTGGGCGCCGCCGCTTTCGGCCGACGCGTCCTGTGCGCCTAAGCCGACGGCGGAGCCCGCCAGCGCGCGCTGGACATCGGCGAGGTGGACGTACGGGGGGCACACGACGACCCGAGCGCGCCCAAAGCCGATGCCCGCGGCGATGGCGGACGCCAGCTCGTTGGCTCGGGCGCGGTCGCCGTTCAGTTTCCAGTTGCCCACCACGAGCGGCTGTCGATCTGCCAAGCGCGAATGCTCCGCGGAAAACCGCTTAGTTTAGTCCTGGCGGGGGGCGGAGTCCAGCCCCGGCGCCAGGCGACGGCTTGCGACGGGACCCTGCCTTCGCGGAGCGCAGCCGACTCGCGCGAAGCCGCGCCCGTCCGCCGGATCCACGCTCGAGTGACGATTTCCGTCGAGCGAGCGCTCCGGCTCGATCGGGTGGCCCCCGGAGATCACTCCCCCGGGGCTCTCACAAATCATGTCGGAACCCGGAACCGCGACGAGAGGCAGGGCGGCGAGGGGATCCCTGATCCGGCCCGTCCCACCAATGCGATTCGCGCCACGGCCGCACGGTTTCGCGGCCGGGAGGGCGCTGCACGCCTGGCCCTTTCACGAGCGGCTCGATACAGAAGAAGCGCAGCAGCACGCGCCCGCTACCCCGGATAAAGGAGCGGCTGTGCGGGTTATCGACCGATCGGACCCGCTGGACCGCCTTCCTGGTCGACCGGGCGTGGGTGCCACTCGCCTGCGCCGCCTACGCGTTTATTGATGCCGAAGCTGCCACCGGCGGCAAAGGGGCCGCGCGAGCGGCTCGCGTGAACGGTCCAGGCCAAGGGCTCGCACGCGACCATGCCTCCGTCGCGAGACGGGCTTCCCTGCCCTTCGGTCCCGTCCACACGGCGACCGCTCCGCGCCGAGCACTGCCACCGTACGGCGAGCGACCTCAGGAATCGCTTCCCGAGGCGTACAGCTGGCCCCGGATCTCGCCGTCCGGGTACGTGCGCGTGTGCACGTTGACGTAGACGTTGCCCTCGTCGATGGCGCGCACGAGCGCGTCGAGCGGGCGACCTTGCAGCGGACCCGTCAGGTTCCCTGCGGTCAGCACGCCCTGCAAGGCGGAGACGTATAGGGTCCGCTCGGCCCGCCGCGCGCGCCGCAGCGTGTCGCTCGGCCCGTCGTCGCCGAACAAGGAGGCGACGACCGGACCGTTCTCGCCCTTGGCACCGAGGTGCAGGTGAGCGGCGACGATCTCGCGCTGGTGCAGCGAGAAGAGATGCACGAAGCCGAGCTTGCCCGCCCCCCCGTCGTACGCGTACTGCGCAAGGCCGTAGGCGTCGGTCGACACGGGCGGCACCTCGGACTCGCCGACGAGCTTCGTGGCGTAGCGTCGATCCTCGACGATGGCCTCGGCGGCGTCGAAGCTGATCTTCACGACGGGGTAGCCGTCGAGCCTGAAGTCCGCCATGGCGAAACGGGGATCGTCGAGAACCCCGCCCGAACCCTTCGGCATGAATCCGAGCACGGCGTTGCCTTCCGCATCGACGACGTCCACGATCACGCCGTTCTCGTCCTCGCCGGTGTCGGGCGTCGTCTGGCCGAAGAACGCGGTGTTCATCGGTATCTCGTCGTTCACCTCGGTCCCCGCGTCCAGCAGGTCGCGGTTCGTCACGATGAAGTCCTGCGCCACGAACTCGCCCTTGTCGTCGAAGATCGGGTGCGCGAGCGGGTTGCCGTTGGCGTACCAGAAGTCGTTGCTCGGCAGCACCATGGACGCGTAGCTGAAGTAGCGCTGCTCAGGGCTGTGCGAGTCGAGCGTGAACGTCTTCGAGGTGATCTCGCCGGGCCCGAGCGGACCGTCCGGTCCGGGTAGGGTGCCATCGACGCCGAGGGGACGGATCTCGGCGAAGGTCTCGCCGATGGGATCGGTGTTGCCGTCCTCGGCCAGGCGCTCGACCGAGCGCCTCGGGTCGTTCGGCACGGGATCGTTGTCGGCGGGCGTACCGCCGTCGTAGACATCGAACGTGCCGTCGTGGAAGCCGACCCAGTGCGGGGTCTGGAACGTGCCGTTGCGCGGCGCGAGGTTCTCGATGGTGACGGTGAGGCGGTACTCGATCGCCTCTGCGGCGGTCGACAGGGACATCGCCGTGCACAGCAGGCCGGTGGTGAAGAGCGGTTTCATGCGGGAAGCTCCGTGAGTCGATGGGAAGGATCGGATCGCCGCGTGCTCACGCGACGCCCGACCGCCCCTTCGACGCACGGACCGTCCTTGCGGTTACAGCTCGTTCTTTCCGCTCTGCTCGTCTTCCTCCGAGACGCGCGCATCGATGCCGCGGCCGTCGCGCGGCGCGGCCGCGCGCAGCGCAGCGGTCACGCCCTCGATCATGCGCTCGCTCTCGGCCGCGTCTTCATCGGAATCACGACGGCCGCCGTCGCGCAACATCGCGCGACGCGTCAGTGCGAGCGCGCGTCGGTGCAACGCGAGCTCGCCCCGGCACGCCTCGCAGCCCCTCAGGTGCGCCGTGACGGCCGCGCGGGCACGGACGTCGAGCGACTCGTCGAGGTAGTCGTCGAGCTTCTCGAGACTGTGTCGGCACGCGGATTCGGGGTCCAGGGTCACGAGGTTTCATCACAGGACGGGCGCGAGCGCGTCCCGCAGCGCGCGGCGCGCGCGATGGAGTCGCACCTTCACGAGACTCGCCGAGATGCCGAGCGTGCGCGCAGCCTCACCGACGTCGTACCCCTCGACGTCGCGCAGCAGCAGGACCGTGCGGAAGGCGGGCGGCAGACGCAGGATACAGGCCCTGCACGCCCGTTCCAGATCCGCCGCCTCGAGCGTCCGGTCGGGTGATGTCGCACGGACTCCGGCGGCGAGACAGCGCTCGAGCGCCTCGTCCGTGACCTCGTCCAGCGGCGTCTCGCGTCGTGCCGCGGCGCGGCGCAGGCGATCGATGCAGCCGTTCACGACGATGCGATGCAGCCAGGTACCCGGGGCGGCACGGTTCTCGAACCGATCGATGCGGGCATGGGCCTTCACGAAGGCGTCCTGCACTGCGTCGCGCGCCTCGTCGTCGTCGAGGTAGCGCCGCGCGACGCGCAGCAGCCGCGGCGTGTGCGTCCGGACGAGCTCGGTGAAGGCCGCATCGGGCGGAGCGGCGGACGCTTTCGGGTCGCTTCCGGACGCTGGCTCGTGGCTCCCGGGCACCCGTTCGGGGGCGGACGAACGATCCGGGTCGGGAAGCGTCGGGCGCCGCTTGTCGGAAGCGTGAGCGAGGGAAGCGTCGAGCATCGTCGGGAGCGTCTCGAAGGCACCCGCGCGCGATGTTCGGTACCGCGCACGAGCTCTGGTGACCGCCGCCTCGCCTTCCTTGCTACGGCACCCGACCAGATAAACAGATCTGTCTCCTAAAATCAACCGCAGCACGGATCCGCGCCGGCTTACCTGCGCAAATTCATCCTTCCGCATGAGACATGCGGAGTAGACTAATCTGTATCTTCGCTACCCACCTCGCCCGGTCCGCATGACCCACACCCCCAAGGATCGACTGCTCGACACCGCCGTGGCCCTGTTTCGCCGACACGGCTACCACGCGACCGGCATCGACCGGATCATCGCCGAGGCAGGCGTGTCGAAGAAGACGCTCTACAACCACTTCAAGTCCAAGGACGAGCTGATCCTGACGGTGCTGCGCCGCTGGGACGAAAGCTCGCGGCTGTGGCTCATGCGCGCCATCGAGGCGCGCGCCGCGGACCCGGCGGAGCGCCTGCTCGCGCTCTACGACGTGCTGGACGAGTGGTTCGCCAGCCACGAGTTCCAGGGATGCCTGTTCATCAACGCGGTCGCTGAGTACGGCGACCCCGAGAATCCCATCCACGCCGTGGCGGCAGAGCACAAGCGGCTCTTCCGCCAGTACCTGCGCTCGCAGGCGGTCGCGGCCGGTGCCTCCGAGCCCGACGACCTCGTCGCGCAACTGGGGCTCCTGATGGAGGGGGCCATCGTCACCGCGCAGTTCACGCACGATCCGAACGCCGCGCGGCACGCGCGGCGTGCCGCGGCGTTCATGATCGAGGAGGCGATGACACTCGACGAGCCGGCAGCGTAATTCGAGAGGCTAATCCAGCGCTCGCCCCACCGCCTGCGCCACGCTCTCGCAGAGGCGGCGCACCTCGTTCGCGGCGCGCCCCTCGACCATGACGCGCACCAGCGGCTCGGTGCCCGAGGCGCGCAGCAGCACGCGGCCGCTGCCGTCGAGGCTGCGCTCGGCGTCCTCGACCGCGCTGCGGATCTCCTCGTGCTCGTCGAGGGCCACCTTCTCGCGCACGGGCACGTTGATGAGCACCTGCGGGTACAGCGTCATGCCCGAGCGCAGCGCCGACAGCGACTCGCCGGTCTCCTTCAGCACCGCCAGCACGGCCAGCGCGGCCACCGTCGCGTCGCCCGTCGTCACGCGGTCCAGCATGATGATGTGGCCGGAGTTCTCGCCGCCGAGCTGCCAGCCGCGCTCGCGCATCAGCTCCATGACGTAGCGGTCCCCCACGGCCGCGCGCTCGAACGGGACGTCCATCTCGGCCAGCGCGTGCTCCAGCGCGAGGTTCGTCATCAGCGTGCCGGCCACCCCGCCCCGCAGCTCGCCGGCCGCGCGCCGGGCGCGCGCGATGACGTACAGGATCTCGTCGCCGTCGACGATCTCGCCGCGGTCGTCGACCATGATCAGCCGGTCGCCGTCGCCGTCGAGCGCGATGCCCAGGTCCGCGCGCTCCAGCAGCACGTGCGCGCGCAGGTTGCCGGGCGCGGTGGCGCCGCAGTCGAGGTTGATGTTCAGCCCGTCCGGGGCGTCGCCCATGGACACGACGTCGGCACCGAGCTCGCGGAAGACGCGCCGCGCGATGTCGTAGGCCGCCCCGTTGGCGGCGTCCACGACGATCTTCATGCCGCCCAGGCGCATGCCCTTCGGGAAGGTGCTCTTGCAGAACTCGATGTAGCGGCCAGAGGCGTCGTCGACGCGCTTGGCCCGGCCGAGGTCGGCCGAGTCGACCGTGGTCATGGGCTCCGCCATCATGGCCTCGATCTCGAGCTCGGTCTCGTCCGGCAGCTTCGCGCCTTCGGGCGAGAAGAACTTCAGCCCGTTGTCGTAGTAGGGGTTGTGCGACGCGCTGATGACGATGCCCGCGGCCGCGCGGAAGGTGCTGGTCAGGTACGCCACGGCGGGCGTGGGCATGGGCCCGAGCATGCGGCAGTCGACGCCCGCGGACGCGAGACCCGCCTCCAGGGCGGACTCGAACAGGTAGCCCGAATTGCGGGTGTCCTTGCCGATCAGCACCTCGCGGCTGTCGCCGCCGGCGAGCACGCGCCCGGCCGCCCAGCCGAGCTTCATGACCGTCTCGGCCGTCATGGGGTAGTCGCCCACGCGCCCGCGGATGCCGTCGGTACCGAAGAACTGTCGAGCCATGTCGTCGCCGAATGAGTGTCCGCGCGCGGCGGAAGGAGTCCGCCTCGCCAATTTCGTGCCCGCCGTCGGCGCGTCGTCAGTCCATCACCGGCCCATCATCGGCGAAGGCGCAGCGCGTGCCAGACACGCACCGCCTGCACCGTCGCCTCCACGTCGTGGACGCGCACGATGCCCGCGCCGCGCTCCAGCGCGACGAGCGCCGCCGCGATGGAGCCGCCGAGCCGCTCGTCCGGACGCCCGCGCAGCGTGTCTTCGGGGTCGCCCAGCTCGCCGATCATGCGCTTGCGCGACAGCCCCGCGAGCGTGAGCCAGCGCGCCGAGAGGTCCTCCAGCACGTCGAACAGCGCGAGGTTCTCGGGCGTGCGCTTGCCGAAGCCGAAACCGGGGTCCAGCACGATGTCGCGCGCGGCGATGCCGGCGGCCCGCGCGGCGGCGGCGCGCGCTTCCAGGAAGCTCGTCACCTCGGCACGCACGTCGGCGTAGGCGACGTCGTCCTGCATGGTGCCGGGCTCGCCGCGCATGTGCATGAGACAGACCGGCAGGCCGGTGGCCGCCGCGACCTCGAGCGCGCCGGGCTCGCGCAGCGCCCGCACGTCGTTGATGAGCCCGGCACCGGCGGCGGCCGACGCCTCCATGAGCTCCGGCCGGCTCGTGTCCACCGAGATGACCACGTCCAGCTCGGCGGAGATCGCACGCACCACGGGCAGCACGCGGCGCCGCTCCTCGTCCGCATCGACGGGCTCCGCCCCGGGCCGCGTGGACTCGCCGCCGACATCCACGATGTCGACGCCCGCGTGCACCATGGCGCGAGCGGCGGCGAGCGCCGCATCCACGTCCGCGTGCCGACCGCCGTCCGAGAACGAATCCGGCGTGACGTTCAGGATGCCCATGACCAGCGGCCGGTCCAGCGCGAGCTCGCGCGTGCCGCAGCGCAGCACCTTGGCAGTCATTCGTCGTGGACGGCGGTCGGGCGGGGTCGCGATCGTACCTCGCCAAACGCCGAAGGGCCGCCTCTCTTGCGGGAGGCGGCCCTTCGGCGGTACTTCGGGTCCCGAGCCGCGCCACCTGCCGGCGGGCGGCTCGGACCACGTCGGGCCGGCGGCTCAGTCGTTCCGGGCGCGCATGGTCGGCTCGGGATCCTCGCCGATCGGCCCGGGCTGCACGTCCTTGCCGGGACCTTCGGGCTTGGCCGTCTTGCCGCCCGGAGGCATGGGCTTGCCGGTGCCGTTGACGGCCGCGCCGCCGCCGCTATCGCCCCAGTCGGCCGGCGGACCCGGCTCCTCGCGGTTCATGAGCTTGTCGATCTGGCCGAGATCGATGGTCTCGTACTTCATGAGCGCCTGCGTCATGGACTCGAGGATGTCGGCGTTCTCCTTCAGGATGGTGACCGAGCGCTGGTAGTTGCGATCGATGATGTCGCGCATCTCCTCGTCGATGACCTTGGCCGTGTCACCGGACATCGATGCCTGCTTGCCCGACGAGCGGCCGAGGAACACCTCGCCCTCCTCCTCCTGGTAGGCGAGCGGTCCGAGCTTGTCGGACAGGCCCCAGCGCGTGACCATGTTGCGCGCGATCTCGGTGGCCCGCTCGATGTCGTTCGACGCACCGGTCGTGACGTGGTCCTCGCCGAAGACCTGCTCCTCCGCCACGCGGCCGCCGTACAGCGTCGAGATCTGGCTCTCGAGCGCCACCTTGCTGCGGCTGTACTTGTCCTCTTCGGGCAGGAACATCGTGATGCCGAGCGCGCGGCCGCGCGGAATGATGCTGACCTTGTAGACGGGATCGTGATCGGGCACCAGGCGTCCGACGATGGCGTGCCCGGCCTCGTGGTACGCGGTCAGGAGCTTCTCCTTCTCGTTCATGACCATGGACTTCCTTTCGGCGCCCATCATGATCTTGTCCTTCGCGCGCTCGAAGTCGCCCATGTCCACATGGCGCTCGTCGGCGCGCGCGGCGAACAGCGCCGCCTCGTTCACGAGGTTCGCGAGGTCCGCGCCCGAGAAGCCCGGCGTGCCGCGCGCGATCAGCTCCGGCTTGACGTCGTCCGCGAGCGGCACCTTGGCCATGTGCACGCGCAGGATCTGCTCGCGCCCGCGCACGTCCGGCAGCGGCACGACCACCTGACGGTCGAAGCGGCCCGGGCGCAGCAGCGCAGGGTCGAGCACGTCCGGACGGTTGGTGGCCGCGATGACGATGACGCCCTCGTTGCCCTCGAAGCCGTCCATCTCCACGAGCAGCTGGTTCAGCGTCTGCTCGCGCTCGTCGTGACCGCCGCCGAGCCCGGCACCACGGTGCCGACCGACCGCGTCGATCTCGTCGATGAAGATGATGCAGGGCGAGTGCTTCTTGGCCTGCTCGAACATGTCGCGCACGCGGCTGGCGCCGACGCCCACGAACATCTCGACGAAGTCGGAGCCCGAGATCGTGAAGAAGGGCACCTTGGCCTCGCCCGCGATGGCCTTGGCGAGCAGCGTCTTGCCGGTACCGGGCGAGCCGACCATGAGCACGCCGCGCGGGATCTTGCCGCCGAGCTTCTGGAACTTGCCGGGATCGCGCAGGAACTCGACGAGCTCGGAGACCTCGTTCTTGGCCTCCTCGACGCCCGCCACGTCGGCGAAGGTGACCTTGACCTGGTCCTCGCTCAGCAGCTTGGCCTTGCTCTTGCCGAAGCTCATCGCGCCCCGGCCGCCCCCGCCGCCCTGCATCTGGCGCATGAAGAACACCCAGATGCCCAGCAGGATGATGAACGGGAACCAGCTGATCAGGATGTTGAGCAGCATGTTCGGGCTCTCGGGCGGCGTCTGCTCGAACTGGACGCCGGCGCGCTCCAGCTCGCCGATGAGCGCGCTGTTGTCGCTCTCGGGGCTGAAGGTGGTGAAGCGCTGGCCGCCGGTGCGCACGCCGACGATCTCGGACCCGTCGAACGTGAGGCGCTCGACCTGCCCGCTCTTCACCGAGCTCAGGAAATCGGAATACGGGACGGTGTCCGTCGATGGCCGCTGGCCGCCGAGGTTGTTGAACACGGTCATCAGAATGACCGCGATCACCACCCAGAGAAGGACGTTCTTCAACAGATCGTTCAAGGATTCACCTCGCGGCGCGGCGCACGAGAATGGCGCAACGCTCGTTGACTGTCGCCACCGCCCCCGAACCGGGCGGGTGCCGGGCGGGAAGACGAGCGACGACTCTCGTGACTATAGCAACCGTCCGGACCTCGACCCACCGTTGGCCGACCCGGGAGGAAATGCACACGCCACCGCCCGGTGGGCGGTGCACCTACGCGCCGGGACGATGACCGCGGCCGACGAGGTAGACCTCGCGGCTGCGCGCCCTGGACGCTTCCGGCTTCCTGATCTTCACGCTGCGAAACACCGCACGCACGTCGCGTGCGAACGCGTCGAACCCTGCTCCCTGAAACACCTTGACGACGAACGCTCCATCAGTCTTCAGCGCCTCGCCGCACATCTCGAGGGCCAGCTCCGCGAGCCCCATGGAACGGGCCTGATCGGACGCCGCCACTCCGCTGAGATTGGGGGCCATGTCCGACAACACAATATCGGCGGGCCGCCCCCCCAGCCGTTCCAGGATCGCGTCGGCGACGGCGCGTTCCGTGAAGTCACCCCGCACGAATTCGACGTCCGCCAGCGCATCCATGTCCAGGATGTCGCTGGCGACGACGCGTCCGCCGCCGACCTCGCCCGCCCGCACCCTGGCGGCGGCGTACTGGGACCAGCCGCCCGGCGCCGCGCCGAGCTCCAGCACGGTGTGACCGACGTCCAGCAACGAGTCCTTCCTGTCGATCTCCTCGAGCTTCCACACCGCGCGCGAGCGATAGCCCTCGCCGACGGCGCGTTGCACGTGGGGATCATTGACGTGGCGGTCCAGCCAGCGACCGCTCGACTTGGAACGTGTCATCCTGCGTCATCCGTATGCCCACTACTACGCACCCGTTCGCACCGACGATCACGCGGGCGCACGAATCGGTGCCACCGCGATCATGACCGATACGAGCCCGAACCGTCCCGCTCGCGCCACCCGCGCGCCCCTGCCGGCGTCGGCGACGAAATTCCTGAAGAAGCGCGCGCACGCGCTGCGCCCGGTCGTGATGCTCGGCCAGAACGGGCTCACCGAAGCGGTGGCCCGCGAGCTCGACGGCGCGCTGGATCGGCACGAGCTCGTGAAGGTACGCCTCGCCGCCGCCGACGCACCCGCGCGCACCGCCCAGCTCGAAGCCCTCGCGGACGGCGCCGGCGCCGAGGTCGTGCAGCGCATCGGGCACACGGCCACGTTGTACCGGCGCAACCGCAGGCACCCGGTCATCGCCCTGCCGCCGCGCTGAACGCCGCAAGCCCCCTCGAGACCCGCCCGAGCGCCGCGCGACTCAACCGCTGCCCGCGGCCGGGGGTGGAGACGCGGACGGAGACGCGGACGGAGACGCGGACGGAGACGCGGACGGAGACGGGGACGGAGACGGGGACGGAGGCGGCGTGCCCGGCAGCCGCACCGCGGCCCTGAAGCCGCCCAGCCGGTTCGAGCGCCCGAGCTCCAGCGAGCCGCCGTAGGTCTCCACGATCTCGCGCACGATGGACAGCCCCAGGCCATGACCCGCGACCGATTCGTCGAGCCGCACGCCGCGTCCGCCGAGCCGCTCGATGCCGGCGGGCTCCACGCCGGGGCCGTCGTCCTCGATCTCGAGCAGCAGTCCGTCGGCGCTGCGCAGCGACACCATGACGAGCGAGCGCGCCCACTTGAACGCGTTGTCGACGAGATTCCCCACGAGCTCCAGCATGTCCTGGCGGTCGTGCGTCACCTCCACGCCGCGACCGAGGGCGACCCGCACCTCGACATCGCGGTCGGGATGGACCTGGCGCAGCAGCCCCGCCAGCGCCTGGATCTCGGTGACGGCGTCGAAGCGCGTGCCGCGGGACGTGCGCCCGGCCAGCCGGGCGCGGCGCAGCTCCCCGTCGATGAGCTGGGCGATGCGCTCGGCGTGCAACCGCACGGCATCGTCGGAGCGCGCGTCCGCGGGGTTGTCGGCCGCGCGCACCAGGAGGTTCAGCGGCCCCTTCAGGGCGTGCGCGAGATTGCCGACCGCGTTCCTCGACTGGGCCAGGCGCCGCTCGAAGCGCACCAGCAGGCGGTTGAACTCCGCCACCAGGGGCCGGACCTCCGCGGGCACGTTCTCGTCGAGCGCGTCGATGCGGCCGTGCTCCAGGCGCTCGATGTCGGCGCGGATCTCGTCGAGCCCGCGCACGGTGCGCGACACCACGTAGCGCTGCACCCCCAGCAGCACCAGCGCCAGCAGCACCGAGAAGCCGGCGACGTAGGCACGCACCGTCCCGAGCAGCTCGTCTGCGGGCGCGAAGCTGCGAGCGACCGTGACGGTGTAGCGCTCACCGGCGTCCGCGAAACCCGCCGATTGGGCCAGCAGGCGTTCCCCGGCGGCGTCGGCGAGCTGCCAGCGCCGCCGTTGCCCGGGCGCGAGCTGCGGCGGCTCGGCGGTGCGCTCCCACGCCGAACGCGACTCGATCCCGGGCCCGGTCTCGCCGTGCACCACGAACCAGTGCCCGGAGGCCGGGCGATCGTACTCGGGCCACAGCCCGAGCGAGGTGCCGTGCGCGACGCCCGCCAGGCCCGCGCGCCGCTCCAGCAGCGCCGCGCGCACGGAGCGCACGTCCTCGGCCAGGCGCGCCTGCACGAAGCTCTCGGCCAGCAGCCGCGCGGTGAGCGAGCCCGTCCACCAGAACGTGCCCATGGCCAGCAGGAGGCCCGCGAGCAGGCCGAGCCCGAGGCTCGCCTGCAGCGATCTCACCCGCTCACCCGCTGTCGTCGAAGACGTAGCCCTGGCCGCGCTTGGTGACGATGCGCCCGCTGCCGATCTTCTCGCGCAGCCGCCGCACGTAGACCTCGATGAGGTTGCTGTCGCGCTCGGAGGCCTGGTCGTACACGTGCTCGGAGAGCATGGACTTCGACAGGATCCGGCCCGGGTTCAGCATCATGTAGCGCAGCATGCGGAACTCGGTCCCGGTGAGCGGATGCACGTCCCGGCCGCCCTCGATGTCGCTGACCACCACCTCCTGGCGCGGCTCGTCGAGCTCCAGCGAGGCCGACGCGATGCGGTTGGCGACCTGGCCGTGACGACGATGGATGAGCGCCCGGATGCGGGCGAGCAGCTCCTCCTTGTGGAAGGGCTTGCCGAGGTAGTCGTCGCACCCGGCGTTGAATCCGTCCACCCGCTCGTGCCAGGCGTCGCGCGCGGTCAACACGATCACCGGCACCGCGTTGCCCGCCGCGCGCCAGCCGGCGAGCACGTCCAGCCCCGGCCGGCCCGGCAGCCCGAGGTCCAGCACCACCGCGTCGTAGGGCTCGGTGTCGCCGAGGTGCGCGGCGTCGACGCCGTCGGCCACGCGGTCCACCGCGAAGCCCGCGCGCACGAGATCCGCGCGCACGAACCCCGCAAGCTCGTCGTCGTCCTCGGCAAGCAGCACGCGCACGGGGCAGGCGGGGGTATCCGGGTCTTGAGCGGGTCGGAACGGGCGCGCATCATATCGCCGCATGGCCGACACGGGCGCGCGGGGCGCGGCATCGGTTAGGATCGGTGCACGATCTGTCGGTGGGATCCACGACGAACGACGATGGCCCGGAACCATAAGTTCTACTTCGACCGCGACGGAACGCCCCGGGCGCGCGGACCCGCGGCGGAGCGCGTCTTCATGAGCTTCCTCGAAGCCGACGTCCAGGGCAGCGATCACGTGTGCCGCGTGCTGATGGAGGATCTCGAGGCGATCGAGGACGGCACCGACGAATCCCGGGAATTCACCGGCAACGCGCACGCGCTGACCCTCACCCGCGACGGCGTCGTCATCACGGGCCTGCCGACGCGCGGGGAGCCCACGGCGGACGACGCTGACGGGGCGGCCGAGACCTACACCGCGGTGCTCAAGCACTACCGCGAGGTGCTCGAGGACTGGGAGGCGTTCATCCTGGACGACCTGCCCGAGGACGCCGTGGACGACGACCTCCCGGCTTGAGCTCGCTCGGCAACGGTACCGGACCGCACGATCGCCCAGGCGGACGGCCGGGCGCGGGCGAGCTGCACCCGCGCCGGGCGCGCCCGTCGGACGCACGGGCGTTCGCGGCGCTGTCGCGTACCGAGATCGAGCACGGGCTCCCGCCCTCGTGGACGGCGCCGCGCCTGGCGCGACTGCTCGCCCGGGAGGACGTCAACGCCTACGCCCTGAGCGATCACCGCGGCGGCATCGGCGGGTTCAGCGTGGCGAGCTTCGGAGCGTGCACCGCGCACCTCGTGCTGCACGCCGTGACGCCGGGGCTGCGGCGCGCGGGCTTCGGCCGCCGGCTGCTCGAATGGCAGATCGCCGCCGGGCTGGTCGCGGGCATCGAGTCGTTCACGCTCGAGGTGCGCGCGGGCAACGCGGGCGCCATCGCGTTCTACGTCGCGCTCGGCTTCGAGCGTCAGGAGCGCGTCGAGCGCTACTACGCGAGCCGCGAGGACGCGCTGCGCCTGCGCCTGGCACCGCTGCACCGCAGCGGCGGCGCTTGACAGCGCTCCGCCGCCCGCTATTACAAGTCCCCACCCCCCTCGAACGCGTCCGCCCGTCATGATGAACCAGGATCTCGGAACCCTCGGGCGCACGTTGCATTCGCTGCTGAGCGCGCTGCCGGCCCTGCGGCAGCACGCCGGTCCGGACGTCGTGGGCCGCCAGCTCGCGCTCATCCGCCACTTCCAGACGCGCTACGACCGTGCCGCCGCGGGCGTCCGGGGCACCCCGCGGCGCGGCACCGGCACGCGCTCGATCGTCACCTGAAGCTCGCGGATCCGCCCTCCGCCGGAGACGCCGTGCGCCCTGATGCCTGCCATACCGGTGGGTGCGTCGGGCGGGTCACGGTTGAATGCACCCTGAACGCCGCCCTCGCCAGCAGCATTTGCCAGCGCACGGTCCAGCGTCGTCACCGCTCGTATAATGAGCCGCGTTCACAATCCTCCGGAGCAGACAGAATGACCGATACGACACGTCGCAAGTTCATGGGCATGGTCGGCGCAGGCGCCGCCGTCGTCCCCCTGAGCGCACTCGTGGGCACCCTGCCCAGCCACGCCCAGGACGATCTTCCCCTGGTCGACCCGTCCGCGCCGCAGGCGCAGGCATTGCAGTACGTCGCCGAGTCGCCGAACCCGGAGCAGAACTGCGGCAACTGCACGCTGTATCAGGGCGGTGAAGCCGAGCAAGGCCCTTGCCCCCTGTTCCCGGGCAACGCCGTGCTGAAGGCGGCCTGGTGCAGCGCCTACGTCCCGGCGGCGGGCTGAACCCGGGCGTCGGCGTTCGCGCCGGCCGCCTCGCACCTCGGCACGCCGTGCCGGCGTAGTACACCAAAGGCCCGGCCGGAGCTCGCCTCTCGCCGGGCCTTCTTCGTCTCGTCCTCTATCCGCCCGGGAGCCCGCGCATGGCCACGAGCCTGCTCACCCTGTTCGACGACGTCGCCACCATCCTGGACGACGTCGCCGCGATGACCAAGATCGCGACGAAGAAGACGGCCGGCGTGCTGGGCGACGATCTCGCCCTGAACGCCAACCAGGTCGCGGGCGTGAAGGCCGACCGAGAGCTGCCGGTGGTATGGGCCGTGGCCAAGGGCTCGGCCGTCAACAAGCTGATCCTGGTGCCGGTGGCGCTGCTGATCAGCGCGTTCGCGCCGTGGGCCATCACGCCGCTGCTAATGCTGGGCGGGCTGTACCTGTGCTACGAGGGTGTCGAGAAGCTCGCACACAAGTTCCTGCACCCCGAGGACGCCGCGGCGAAGAAGGCGGAGCTGCGCAAGCACATGTCGGACGACGGCATCGACGTTCGCGCGGCCGAGCGCGAGAAGATCAAGGGCGCCGTGCGCACCGACTTCATCCTGTCCGCCGAGATCATCGTGATCGCGCTGGGCAGCGTCGGCGCGGCCACGTTCCCGGTCCGCGTCGGCGCGCTGATCGGCATCTCCATCGTCATGACGGTCGGGGTCTACGGGCTCGTGGCGGCCATCGTGAAGCTGGACGACCTCGGGCTGTGGCTGACCGGACGGCCCACGCTCGACACCGCCGCCGATACCGCCACCGACGCTGACACCGCCGCCGATGCCGTGAGGGCGCGCGTGGAGGAGCGCTCCGCGGCCAGCCGGACGATCGGGCGCGGCATCCTGTGGTTCGCGCCGGTGCTGATGAAGCTGCTGTCCATCGTGGGGACCGCGGCCATGTTCATCGTCGGCGGCGGCATCCTGACGCACGGCGTGCACTGGATCGCCGAGCGCATCGCCTCGGTGGCCGGCACCGTGGCGTCGGTGCCGGGCGTCGGCACCGTGCTGCAAAGCGCGACGAGCATGCTGCTCGACTCGCTCGTCGGCATCGCGGCCGGTGCGGTGGTGCTCGCGATCGTGACCGGCGTGCAGAAGCTGCGCGGCGGCGAAGGCTCGAAGGCCGCCGGTCACGCCTGAGACCGGCTGTCCGGGACGCCTACGGAGCGGTCGCGGGCTTCGCGCCCGTTCCGGTCGCGGCCGGGTCCGGAACATCGGCTCGAGGCGTGACGGCGTCCTGCGACGTGCGCTCCTTCTCCAGCTTCTCCAGCAGCCCGGAGCGCCGCGCGCGCTGCTCCCAGCGCCTGCGGGCGAGTGCCTGCATGTCCTCGGTGCCGTCCATCTCGTCCACGATCTCGGTGCCGATCAAGGTCTCGATGACGTCCTCCATCGTGACGATGCCGGCCATGCCGCCGAACTTGTCGACGACGAGCGCGAGGTGCTCGCGCTCCGTGGTGAAGCGCTCGAAGAGCTGCGGGACGGGGAAGTCCTCGCCCACCGCGCTGATCGGTCGACGCAACGAGGCCAGCGTCTTGTCCGGCGTGCCGGCGACCAGGGCCTCCAGCACGTGATCCTTGAGCACGTAGCCCGTGACGTGATCCCGCGAGCCCTCGTACACGGGCACGCGCGAGAACTGCAGCGCCGGGTGGGCCGCGTGGAACTCGCCCACCGTGCGCGTCTGGTCGGCGGTCACCACGACGGTGCGCGGCGTCATGATGTGCTCGGCGAGCACGTCGCCGAACGCGAGCAACCCGCGCAGCACGTTGCTCTCCTTTTCGTCGAAGACCCCTTCGCGCGAGCCGATCTCGGCCATGGCCGAGAAATCGGCGCGATCCAGCACGCTGTGCTCTCCGTCCTTCTTCAACAGCCGCGTGACGCCCTGGCTGAGCCACACGAGCGGTGCCAGCACCAGCATGATGAACTTCAGGGATCGCACCGTGAACGGGGTCAGCGCCTTCCAGTAGGTGGCGCCGAGGGTCTTGGGCACGATCTCGGACAGCAGCAGGATGGCCAGCGTCATGACCACGGGCACCACGGCGGTGGAGATGATCGAGGCG
Source organism: uncultured Gammaproteobacteria bacterium (assembly GCA_963833195.1). GTDB lineage: Bacteria > Pseudomonadota > Gammaproteobacteria > Granulosicoccales > Granulosicoccaceae > Granulosicoccus. Next base: position 1,804,806 of record CAWHXF010000027.1, read on the forward strand.
CCCCAGATCCGCGTGGCCTGCGCACCCACCCCGATGGCGCCGACGGTGTGCGCGATGGTGTTGAGGGTCAGGATGGCCGACAGGGGCCGGTCGATGTTCTCCTTGAACTCGCGCAGCGCCCGCCCGGTGACGCCGCCCTGCTGCACCTGCTGCTCGGTGAACGACGGCGTGACGCTCAGCAGCACCGCCTCCCAGATCGAGCACAGGAACGAGAACACGATGGACACCACGAAGAACAGCACGAGCAGCGTGTACATGAATTCTCCGGGCGTGGCGGGGCTCGGCCGGGGCCGGCCCTTGCGGTAGAGTGATCGGTTCGATGGTACCCGAAGCCTTCCTGCCGCCCCGACGGCGCCGGCGCGCCTTGCAACCTCGTCCCCGCCCCTGAACCCGTCCGCCCCCTCCTCAGCCACGGGAATCCGCATGACGCCGACCGCCTCCGATCTCTGGTTCCTGCCGCTCGGCGGCTGCGGCGAGATCGGCATGAACATGAATCTCTACGGCCACGACGGCCAGTGGCTCATGGTCGATTGCGGGGTCACCTTCCGCGACGCCGACGGCACCAATCGCTCCGGCTTCGACATCCAGATGGCCGACCCCGCGTTCGCGGTCGAGCGGCGCGAGTCGCTGCAGGCGCTGCTGCTGACCCACGGACACGAGGACCACATCGGTGCCGTGGCGCGGCTGTGGCCGAAGCTGCGCTGCCCCGTGTACGCCAACGCGTTCACCGCCGAGATGCTGCGCAGGAAGCTCGGCGAGTTCGGCCTGGAGGGGCGCATGCCGATCGAGATCGTGGAGGCCGGCGACGTCACGCGCCACGGCGCGTTCTCGGTGGAATGGGTGGCCAACACGCACTCCATTCCCGACCCCTGCGCGCTCGCCATACGCACCGCCGCGGGCACCGTGTTCCACACCGGCGACTGGAAGCTCGACCCCGACCCCGTGGTCGGCCACCACTACGACCGCGACGCCTACGAGCGCATCGGTCGCGAGGGCGTGGACGCGATGGTCTGCGATTCCACCTCGGCCGACCGCGAAGGGCATTCGCTGTCCGAGGCGGAGCTCCTGCCCGGGCTTCGCCACCACATCGAGAGCGCCCCGGGGCGCGTGGTGGTGGCCTGCTTCGGCAGCAACATCGCGCGGCTGCAGACGCTGGCCACCATCGCGCACGCGACGAACCGCCACATGGGCCTGCTCGGCCGCTCGCTGATCTCGACCGCGAACGCGGCGCGCGCCGCCGGGCTGTGGACCGAGCGCGAGACGCTGGTGGAGTCCGAGCACCTGGGCTACCTGCCGCGCGAGACGCTGTTGCTGGTGGCCACGGGCAGCCAGGGCGAGCCTCGCGCCGCCCTGTCGAGGCTGTCGCGCGGCGCGTTCCGCTCGCTGTCGTTCGACCCCGGCGACCGGGTCATCTTCAGCGCGCGCGCCATCCCGGGCAACGAGCCCGAGATCGACGCCATGGTCCGGCGCCTGCAGGGGCTGGGCGTGGACGTGGTGCGCCCCGAGACGACCGATCTCGCCATCCACGCCTCCGGGCACCCGCGCGCCGAGGAGCTGCGCACGCTCTACGGCTGGATCAGGCCGAAGGTGCTGGTGCCCGTGCACGGCGAGCCCATGCACATGGACGCCCAGTGCGAGATCGCGCGCGAGGCCGGCGTGCCGGTGCAGCTCACGGGCTTGAACGGCGACCTGTTCCGGCTCGTTCGCAACGACGGCGCCCCGTCCGTGGAGCCCGCCACGGTCGCCGCCGGACGCCTGGGCGCGGGCGCGCGGAACCTCGAGAAGATGGCCCCGAAGCACGCGGTCACGCGCGCGACCGTCGGGAAGCAATTCAAGGCCGCTCGCTGACACGATCGCGACCGTCGGCTGTGCCGCGCGGGCCATGGTCGCGCCCGCGCCGAACGCGTACAAGAAGGCGATACCGAAGGACGAGCCGCCGGTCGCACGGCGGCGTGCACATCGCACCGGTCGGGGCTGCGGAAAAGCTCCCACACAGGCGCTTCCCCCCATGCTCGATGCCGTCTTCTCGCACCTCGACGCGCTGACCCTCGCGCGCGTGCAGTTCGCGTTCACCGTCTCCTTCCACTTCATCTTCCCGGCCTTCAGCATCGGCCTGGCGAGCTACCTCGCCGTGCTCGAAGGGATGTGGCTGAAGACCGGCGACGACATCTACCTGCGCCTGTTCAAGTACTGGATCAAGATCTTCGCCATCGCCTTCGCGATGGGCGTCGTGTCCGGCATCGTCATGAGCTACCAGTTCGGCACCAACTGGAGCGTGTTCAGCGACCGCGCGGGCCCCGTCATCGGTCCGTTGATGGCCTACGAGGTGCTGACCGCCTTCTTCCTGGAGGCGGGCTTCCTCGGCATCATGCTGTTCGGGCTGAACCGCGTCGGCAAGCGCCTGCACTTCGCGGCCACGCTGCTGGTGGCCTTCGGCACCGCGCTGTCGGCCACGTGGATCCTGTCGGTCAACAGCTGGATGCACACGCCGCAGGGCTTCTCGGTCGATGCGCACACCGGCCAGTTCCTGCCGGTGTCATGGATCGAGATCATCTTCAACCCCTCGTTCCCGTACCGGCTCGCGCACACCGTCACGGCCGCCTACCTGACGACGGCCCTGGTGGTCGGCGGCGTGGGCGCTTACCAGTTGCTGCGCGGCAAGCGCGGCAACGCGGGCGTGCGCAGGCAGTTCTCCATGGCGATGGGCATGCTGCTGGTGGCCGCGCCGCTGCAGATCTTCCTGGGCGACGCGCACGGGCTGAACACGCTCGAGCATCAGCCACAGAAGGTCATGGCGATGGAGGGTCACTACGACAGCCACCCCGATGGCGCGCCGCTGATCCTGTTCGGCATTCCGAACGCGGCCGAGAAGCGCGTGGACTACGCCGTCGAGATCCCGAAGCTCTCCAGCCTGATCCTGAAGCACGACCTGAATGCACCCATGGCGGGCCTGGACACCATTCCCGACGAGGACGAACCGCCGGTCGCCGTCGTGTTCTGGAGTTTTCGCGTCATGGTGGGCCTGGGCTTCGCCATGCTGGGGCTCGCGCTCTGGGGACTGGTCGCGCGGCTGAGGAAGCGCCTGTACGCATCGGTGTGGCTGCACCGCGCGGCGCTTCTGATGGGGCCCGCGGGCTTCGTCGCGGTCATCGCCGGCTGGATCACGACCGAGGTGGGGCGCCAGCCGTACGTCGTCTATGGCGCGCTGCGCACCGCCGACGCGGCGTCCCCGCTGTCGGCCGCGGCGCTGTCCTCGTCGTTGACCGCGTTCATCCTCGTCTACTTCGCGGTGTTCGGTGCGGGGGTGTTCTACATCCTGCGCCTGATGAGCCGTCCGCCGCAGGTGGACGAGAGCGCCACGGCCGCCGACGATCCGATCCGCACCGCGGGCGTGGTGCCGGGACTGCCCATGGGCGACGGCGCGCTTGAGCACGGCGGCAAACCGGCGATGGGACACTGACATGGGCATCGTCGACAACAGCGTGCTGTTGACCCAGGTGTGGGCGGGGCTGATCGTGTTCGTGATCTTCGCCTACGTGGTCATGGACGGCTTCGACCTCGGTGTGGGGCTGCTCTTCGGCCTCGTGCACGAGCGCGGGGACCGGGACGTGATGATGAACTCGCTCGCGCCGGTGTGGGACGGCAACGAGACCTGGCTGATCCTGGGCGGCGGCGGGTTGTTCGCCGCCTTCCCGCTCGCCTACGCCGTGCTGATGCCGGCGCTCTACCCGCTCGTGATCGCCATGCTGCTGGGGCTGATCTTCCGCGGCGTGGCCTTCGAGTACCGCTGGCGCACCGAACGCGCGCGCTGGGTCTGGGACGTCGCCTTCATCGGGGGCTCGTTCTTCGCCGCGATGTCGCAGGGCATGATCCTCGGCGCCATCGTGCAGGGCGTGGAGGTGTCGGGGCGCGCCTATGGCGGCGGGTGGTGGGACTGGGCGACGCCGTTCACGCTGCTGACGGGCCTGGCCGTCGTGTGCGGCTATCTGCTGCTCGGTTGCACGTGGCTCGTCATGAAGACCACCGACGAGTTGCAGGCCCGGATGCGCCGCATGGCGTGGTGGTTCGGGCTCGGCACGCTCGGCTTCATCGGCGCGGTGAGCCTCGCCACGCTGTTCCTCGACAGCGAGTACTACATGGCGCGCTGGTTCGCGTGGCCGCGGCTGCCGTTCGCCGTGCTGGTGCCGGCGGCGCTCGGCGCCATCGGGCTGTACATGTTCAGGAGCCTGCGCGTGCACGACCACGAGTACCGACCCTTCGTGCTGTCGCTGGTGCTGTTCGCGCTGTGCTTCGTGGGGCTGTCCATCAGCCTGTACCCGAACATCGTGCCGCCGTCGCTGACGATGTTCGAGACGGCCTCGCCGCCGAAGAGCCAGTGGTTCATGCTGGTGGGCGTGGCCATCACGATGCCGATGATCATCGCGTACACCGCCTACGCGTACTGGATCTTCCGCGGCAAGATCGACCCCGCGCACGGCTACCACTGATGCACGAGCCGCACGAGTCGCACGACGGCGACCCCGACGCGGACGCCGAGCCGCCTGCGTCCGCCTGGGCACGCGTCGGCTGGTTCTGCGCGCTCTACGGCGCGGGGATAGCGGTGGTGGGCGCGGTGGCCTGGGCCCTGCGCGCGGCGATCGTGCCCTGAACGAGGCTCGGCCGGAAGCCGACCGAGGATCGCCCTACTCTTCCTCGTCGCCCGGCGCGTCGTTGCCGCGCCGCTCCGCCCCGGCGGGCAGCGCTTCGGGCATCGCCCGCGCGCCGTCGCGCGAGTCCCGGTAGAGGCCGTAGCCCTCGCGCCTGAAGCGTCTGAGCACCCAACCGCTGTCCGCCCCCAACCGCATTTTCCTGCGCACGCGGCACACGGCGGTGTCGATGCGGCGACTGTCGATGCCCTGCGGCAGCGACCACACCGAGGTCAGCAGCTCGGCATTCGTGATGAGGCGGTTGCGGTGATCGAACAGGTAGTACGCGAGGTCGAACTCGCGCGGGCTCAGGTCGAGCTCCGTGCCGTCCAGCCGCGCGTTGCGCCGCGCGAGATCGAACTCGAAGGGGTCCACGCTCAGCAGAGCGACGCCCTGCGTGGCGAGCGGCCGCAGAGCGGCCCCCAGGCGCGCGGCGAGGACGCGCTCGGACTCGTCCAGGGGAAACACCTGCCGCGCGCCGGCCTCGAGCGCCGCGACGACGAGCGACTCGTCGCCCGCGCCGTCGGTGAAGGCGAGCACGCGGGCGCCCGCGCCGCTCGCCGAGAGCACCAGGGGTTGCAACGCACCGTGACCGCGGCGATGGCACACGATCACCGCGAGCGGCGCGACCGCTCCCGGCCCGCGTCCCAGGGGGGAGTCGGACTGCAACCACTCGGACGCGTCGGTCACCGCGACGGCCGTGTGCCCGAGGGCCTCCACGAGATGCATCATCGTGGCGCTGTCATTGGCGTCCGAGGCGACGATGGCCACGCGCGCGACTTCGGCCTCCGATGTGGGCGGAGGGGTGGGAGGCATCGCGTGGGACAAGGCTTGCGGCATCGGCGGGTGTCCGAGCCCGAAGCTCGGGCGGGGAAGGTACGGTTCGGAGGCGGTCCGGCTACTGACCGGGTTATACGTAATCCAGTGTATGTGCGGTGCGGACCCGCCGCTCGGTGCGCGGGGCGCGCGAATAGATCGTTCACGATTCGCGGCCGGCCCGGAATCCGGAACGCTTGCGCGGGCGCCACGGATGCGTGCGCCCCCGTCCGTTTCATGACCGGCCGGACACCCGCGTCGACGCCCGCGGGCGAATCCGGGCTATCCTTCGCCGTCGCCCGCCTGTGTTCGTGTTGCGCCGATGTCGGAGGTCGAGCCGGGGAACGTCCGCCCGGATTCCGCCGGCCCCGCCGACGAGCGGGCCGGCCTGCACGTCGTCGGCATCGGCGCCTCGGCCGGCGGGCTCGAGCCGCTCGAGGCGCTCGTCGGTGCCATTCCGCCCGGCGTCGGCATCGCCTGGGTGGTGGTGCAGCACCTGCGTCCCGACGGCCGCTCCATCCTGAGCGACCTGCTCTCGGGTTATACCGACCTGAGCGTCGCCGTCGTCGAGAACGGTGCGCCGCTGCTGCCCGACACCGTCAACGTCGCCCCCGGCGGGTACACCGTCTCGCTGATGGACGGCCGCTTCCGGCTCGAGAAGCTGGTGGAGAGCGGGCGTGCGCACCCCGATCGACGGCTTCTTCGCCTCGCTGGCCGCGAACTTCGCCGAACGCGCGTTCTGCGTCGTGCTGTCGGGCACGGGCACCGACGGCACCGACGGGTTGCGCCGGATCAAGACCGCGGGCGGCATCGCGCTCGTGCAGCAGCCCGACGACGCCCGCTTCCCCGGCATGCCGGACAGCGCGCGCGCGACGGGGCTGGTGGACTTCGTGCTGCGGCCCGAGGCCATGCCGCCGCGGATCGCGCAGATCGTCGCGCACCGCGAGAACCTGCACGACCCCGAGGCGCGCGCGCGCCTGATGCAGGACATAGAGGACGCCCTGCCGCGCATCATGGCGCTGCTGTCCGACGACGCGCGCGGTCACGACTTCTCCGGATACAAGCCCGGCACCCTGGTGCGGCGCATCGAGCGGCGCATGCTGCTCACGCACCGGCGCACCGTGGACGGCTTCATCGAGGCGCTGCAGGCCGACGTGGAGGAGCGACGACGCCTCGCGCAGGACTTCATGATCGGCGTCACGCGCTTCTACCGCGACCCGCGCGCCTTCCAGGCGCTGTCGGAGCAGGCGCTGCCCGGGCTCGTGGACGCGGTGCCGGACGGGGAGCGGCTGCGCGTCTGGGTGCCCGGTTGCTCGACGGGCGAGGAGGTGTACTCCATCGCCATCCTGCTGCTGGAGGCGATACGGGAGCGCGGCACGTCGGTCTCGCTGCAGGTGTTCGGCACCGACATCGACGCCTCGGCGCTGTACGCCGCGCGCCAGGGCGTGTACGCCCAGGGGGCGCTCGCGAACCTGCCCGAGGAACTGCGCGAGCGCTACCTGATCAAGCGCGGCAGCGCGTTCCACGTGCGGCCGCTGCTGCGCGAGGTGTGCGTGTTCGCGCTGCACAACCTGCTCCAGGACGCCCCCTTCTCGCGCGTGTCGCTGGTCTCGTGCCGCAACCTGCTGATCTACCTCGGCAGCGAGGCGCAGGAGCGCGTCATGCACAAGTTCCACTTCGCGCTGCGCCCGGGCGGCGTGCTGTTCCTCGGCACCTCCGAGTCGCGCGGCGATGCGGAGCGGCTGTTCGTGCCGATCGATGCGCGCCGGCGGCTGTTTCGCCGTGACGACGCGGTCTCCAGCGACTACTCGACGCTGCTCGCCGACGTGCCGCGCCCGGCCCGCTTCCGCGCCGCGCGCCCGAGGGCGGAGGCCACCGCGCCGGTCGAGGCGACCGCTCCCCGCGGCGAGGCGCGCGCCGAACGCTTCTTCCTGGACCATCTGGCCGCGCCCTTCGCGATGGTCGATCGCTCCGACGACCTGACCTGGCTGTCCGCGGGCATGGCGGACTACGTGGCGCCGGCGTCCGGCGTGCCGTCGACGCGTCTGGACGCGCTGCTGCGGCGCGAGCTCAGGTTGCCGGCGCGCAGCGTCGTGGACGCGGCGCGGCGCGAAGGCGGACGCCCGTCCATGGACTGCGCGCTGCAGGAGGACGGTCCCGACGCCCATCCTCCCGAGTCGCTCGCGAATCCGGCAGCGCCGTCCGCCGCCGATTCGGCAGAGGCCCCGGCGGCCGAGCGGGCGTCGGTTCGCGTGGTGCGGATCTCGGCCGCCGCGCTCGGCGACGACCGCGACGAGGTCGTGCTCACGCTGCAGCCTCTGGAGCCCGGGCGGCTCGGCGACGGTTCCGGCGAAGGCTCGGCGGACGAGGCGCGCGCCGCGCTCGAGCGCGAGGTGGCGAGCCTGCGCAGGCAGCTCGACGTGGCGCTGGCGGACTACGACAGCTCGGCCCAGGAGCTGCGCAGCAGCAACGAGGAGCTCATGTCGATGAACGTCGAGATGCAGAGCGCCAACGAGGAGCTGGAGACCTCGCGCGAGGAGCTGCAGTCGATCAACGAGGAGCTGCAGACGATGAACGCGGAGCTCGCCCAGAACAACGAGCTGCTGCGCCGCGCCAACGACGACCTGCAGAACCTCTTCGACGGCGGCGACGTGGCCACGCTGTTCATCGACCGGCAACTGTGCGTGCGCCGCTTCACGCCGCGCGTGGCGGCGCTGTTCGGCATCCGCGAGCGCGACATCGGCCGCCCGCTCGACGAGCTCTCGCGACGCTTCGCGCACGAGTCGCTCGAGCGCGACGCGCGCGCCGTCTTCCAGGGCCTGGAGCCGATCGAGCAGGAGATCGTGCGCGAGCCCGCCGGCGAGACCTTCATCATGCGCATGCGGCCCTACCGCACCGCCGACGACCGGCTCGACGGCGTGGTGCTGACCTTCTTCGACATCTCGGCGAGGAAGCTGCAGGAGCGCCGCCTGGCCGAGAACGAGGAGAACCTCAGGCGCCAGTACGCAGAGCTCCAGACGCTCTACGACACCACCCCCGTGGGTCTGGGCCTGGTGGACCGGGAGCTGCGCTGGCTGCGCATCAACGAGGAGCTCGCGGCCATCAACGGCTTTCCGCCCGAGGCGCACATCGGCGTGCGCCAGGACGAGCTCATCCCCGACATCGACCAGAACATCGCGGACGTGCAGCGCCGCGTGTTCGCCACCGGCGAAGCCGTGCGCGGGCAGCAGGTGCGCGGCACATCCGCGGCCGAGCCCGACCGGCTGCGCGACTGGATCGTCGACTACTACCCCGTGCTCGCCGGCGGCGAGGTGTTCGCGCTCGGCTGCTGCGTGCGCGAGGTCACCGAGCAGAAGAATCTCGAGCGCGAGCTGCAGGGCTACGTGGAGCGCCAGCGCATGGCGGTGTCGCTGCACCCCATCCACTTCCACGAGGTCGACGTCGACGGCCGGCTCGCGTTCGCGCTGTCGCAGCCACGAACGGTTGCCTGGGGAGGCGGCCGTGGGCGAGCCCTTCGTGGAAGCGCTGCCCGAGGAAGTGCGCGCGACGGTGCAGGCTCGCCTGGAGGCCGTGGCGCGAAGCGGCGAGCCGGAGCGGCTGGACGTGGAGCTGGTCGAGGGCGAGGGTCCGCGCGTGTACGAGCTGAACGTCGTGCCGCTGCGTCCGGGTGCGCTGCTCGTGTGGTTCGACGTGACCGATCGCAAGCGCGACGAGGAGCGCGGCACGCTGCTGCTGGCGGAGCTTCAGCACCGGGTCAAGAACACGCTCGCCACCATCCTGGCCATCGTGCGCTTCACGTCCCGCGGCGCCACCGGCGTCGAGGACATGCGCGACCGCCTGGCCGAGCGCCTGCAGGCGATCGGCCGCACGCACGACCTCCTGACCGCCACGGCCTGGCAGGCGACCTCGATCGGCGAGCTGCTGGAGGGCGAGATCGCGCCCTACGCCGGCGACGCCGACCGGCAGGTGCACATCGACGGGCCGGCGCTCGCCCTGTCCCCCGGCCAGGCGCTGGCCGTCGGCATGGCCCTGCACGAGCTCGCCACCAACTCGGTCAAGCACGGCGCGCTGTCGGTCGAGGACGGTCGCGTCGAGGTCCGGACCCGGCGTGCCGAGGGCGAGCGGGTCGGGTTCGAGTGGCGCGAGGTCGGGGGTCCGGCGCCGGTCACCGCACCGGTGCGCGGCTTCGGGCGCTTCCTGCTCGAGGAAGTGACGGCCCAGCAGCTCGACGGCGTGGCCGCGCTGGACTTCGAGCCCGGAGGCGTGCGCTACCGGCTGGACTTCCAGGCGCGTCCTGCGGACGTGTCGGCATCTCGAATCGGTAAAAATGAGTCATGATGCGGGGATGAGGGACACACTTTCCAGCGGAACCGCTGGCGGGCCCGCGCTCACCGCGGTGATCGCCGAGGACGAGGTGCTCATCGCCGAGGATCTGGCCTACGAGCTGGAGCGCCACGGCGTGGAGGTGCTGGAGCGGGTGCGCACCGAGGAGCGCGCCGTCGCGGCCACGCTCGCGCACGATCCCTGGCTGGTGCTGCTGGACATCGACCTGGCCGAGGGCAGCGGCCTGAACGCGGCGCGCCGGCTGCGCGCGCACGACGGGCGGCGCTGCGTGTTCGTGAGCGGGCGCCTGGACGTGCAGACCCGCCGCGCCATCAACGAGCTGGAGCCGCTCGCCGTGCTGTCAAAGCCGCTGCTGAGCTCGCAGTTGCTGGACGTCATCACGCATCGCCTGCGCACGGAGACGTTCTGAGCGTAGGGGTCGCTGGCAGCCGCGGACGCGTGTTGTAGCTTTTCGTCATGACTGGTCCGGCATGTCGTCCGGACGGAGAATGCGGCCGGTGAACCCCAGACGCGACACCATCGTCATCGGCAGCTCCGCGGGCGGTGTGCGCGCGTTGCGCGGTCTGCTCGCCGCGCTGCCGGCGAATCTGCCCGCGACGGTGCTCGTGGTGCAGCACCAGGGCATGGACGCGGGCCGGCTGGCGGAGGCGCTGCGCGACGTGTCGGCGCTGAGCGTCGCCTTCGCCGAGGACGACGAGCCGCTGCGCACCTCGCACGTCCATCTCGCCCCGCCCGACCGGCACCTGCTCGTGAGCGGAGACCGGGCGGTCGTCACCGCCGGGCCGCGCGAGAACCGCTCGCGCCCGGCGATCGACCCGCTGTTCAGGAGCGCCGCCGCCGCCCGCGGCTCGCGCGTCATCGCCCTGCAACTGACCGGCATGCTCGCGGACGGCGTCGCGGGCCTGGAGGCGGTGCGTCGCTGCGGTGGTCTCGTGCTGGTGCAGGACCCCGACGACGCGGAGTTCGACGCCATGCCCAGAAACGCCCTGGCATCGGTCGGGGCCGATCACGTGGCGACGCTGGACGCCCTGCCCGGGCTGCTGGTGCGGCTGGTCGGCGAGCCCGTGCGGCCGACCGACATTCCCGAGGACATCGCGCTCGAGGCCAGCCTGTCCATGCCCGGCCCGAGTCGCCCGGCGGGCGTGAACCGCGTCGGCCATCCGGTGGCGCTGTCCTGCCCGGACTGCGGCGGGCCGCTGTGGCAGACCGGAGAAGGCAACACGGCCACCTATCGTTGCCACGTCGGGCACGCGCTGTCCACGCGCGTGCTGCTGGACGCGCAGAGCGAGAGCATCGAGCGATCGCTCTGGGTGGCCGTGCGCTCGCTGTCGGAGCACGCCGCCACGCTGAACCGGCTCGCCGACAGCGCCGGCGAGCGCAGCCCGAAGATGGAGGACACCTACCGCGATCGCGCCGACGAGGCGCTGGCGCACTCCGACGAGGCGCGGCGGTTCCTGCTCTCGCTGCACGAGCGGCTGTCCGACCTGGACGCCGCCGCCCGTCTGAACGAGCCCACGACGCGCGACGCGGCCAACGAGCACGACGCTCGGCTCCGGCGCGCGTCCGCCGGCCCCGAGCACGGGTGAGCGACGACGAGGCGGCACCATCGCCCGGACCTGAGCTCGTCGTCGGCATCGGCGCCTCCGCCGGCGGGCTGCAGGCCTTCAAGCAACTGCTCGCGGTGCTGCCCGCGGACACCGGCCTCGCGTTCGTGCTCGTCCAGCACCTGGACCCCACGCACGAGAGCCTGTTGTCGGAGCTGCTCGCCGCGCGCACCGACATGCCGGTGCACGAGGTCGAGCAGGGCATGCGGCTGCGGCCCGATACCGTCTACGTCATCCGGCCCGACTGCGCGCTCGCGGTGCGGGGTGGCCGCGTCGAGCTCACCGAGCCCACTCTGCACCGGGGGGTGCGGTTGCCGGTGGACCATCTCTTCCGCTCGCTCGCGCGCGAGTACGGGCCGCGCTCCGTGGGCGTCGTGCTCTCCGGTGCGGGCAGCGACGGCAGCGCGGGGCTGCGGGACCTGAAGTCCGCGGGCGGGCTCGCCATCGCGCAGGAGCCGGACTCCAGCGGCCAGGCGGGCATGCCGCAGAGCGCCATCGACACCGGCCTCGTGGACCTGGTGCTGGCGATCGAGGACATGCCCGCCGCCCTCGTGCGCTTCGCACGGCTTCCGCCGGCGGCAGTGGTCGATCCGTCGAACGAGGCGCAGGCCCTTCAGGACGAGGACGCCGAGGACGCCGAGAACGACCGGGACGACGGGGACACCGACGGGCGGACCCGCGGTGACGGGGCATCCCGTGCGCCGTCCGGCGGCGGCGCGCTCAGGCCCGGCCCGGCGGCGCTGGAGCCGGACGGTCTCGCCCGGCTGACCGCGATGCTGGAGGCGCAGCTCGGCTTCGACCTGCGCGTCTACAAGCGTGGCACCGTCGAGCGTCGGGTGCTGCGCCGCATGCTGCTGTCGGGCTTCGAAGAGGTCGATCCCTGGCTCGATCACCTGCGCGGGCGTCCCGACGACCAGCGCCTGCTGGTGCGCGACCTGATGATCAGCGTCACGAACTTCCTCCGCGACCCCGAGGCCTGGGCGGCGCTGCGCGAGCACGCGATCGAGCCGCTCGTGGCCCAGGCGAACGCGGGCGCGAACGTGCGGGTCTGGGTCGCGGGCTGCGCCACCGGCGAGGAGGCCTACTCGATCGGCATGGAGCTGCTGGAGGCGGCGGAGTCGGTCGACAAGCGCCTGGAGCTGGAGATCTTCGCCACCGACGTGGATCAGGACGCGCTGTCGTACGCGCGCACGGGCATCTATCCGAGCTCCATCGCCGAGCACGTGTCGGCGCGCCGGCTGCGCCACCATTTCACCCCGGTCGAGGGGGGCGGGTACAAGGTGCGCTCCTCGCTGCGCGATCTCGTCTCGTTCGCGAGCCACGACCTGACGAAGGACCCGCCGTTCTCGCGCATGGACATCGTCAGTTGCCGCAACGTGATGATCTACCTCACGCACGAGGCGCAGGCGCGCGTGCTCGACACGCTGCACTTCGCGCTGCGCGCGGACGGGCACCTGCTGCTGAGCACCTCCGAGTCGGTGGGCCCGCGGCGCGAGCGCTTCCAGACCGTGTCGAAGGCCGCGCGGCTGTACCGTCGGGTGGGCACCTCGCCGGTCGCGCCGATCAGTCGCTCGCGCCCCTCCGGGGGGCGGACCGAGCGGGGCGAGCGCAAGCGGAACGCGGACGCCGCGCGCCAGCAGCCGCGTCCGGGCGCCCCCGACCCGATGGCCCGGGCGGTGCTGGAGGCCTGCGTGCCGCCCACGCTCGTCGTCGACGAGGCGGGCACCGTGCGCTTCGTGCACGGCGAGCTCGGCCCGTGGCTGCGCTTCCCGCAAGGCGACGAGCCGCGGCTCGAGATCGGCGCCTGCCTGCGTCCGGACATCGCCACGCGCGTGCGCGGCGTGCTGTACCGCTGTCGCCGCTCGGGCACGCTCACCGTCGCGCGGCTCGCGGCCGACGGCGGCACGCCGCGCGCGCGCATCGTCGCGCGCCCCGCGCCGCGGCTCGGGGACGGCACGGTGGTGCTGAGCTTCGAGCCGGACGACGCGGACACCGCAGGCGCGCCGGAGGCCGCTCCCGAACGGGCCGGCGCGACGCCGGACGCGGCACCCGCCGTCGCCGCGCGGCCGGCAGGCAACGCGGCGGACGGCGGGGACGGCGACAACCTCCTGAAGCACCTCGAATACGAGCTGCGCGCCACGCGGGAGGATCTGCGCAACACCGTCGAGGAGCTCGAGACATCGAACGAGGAGCTGCGCTCCGCGAACGAGGAGTCGATGTCCATGAACGAGGAGCTCCAGTCCGGCAACGAGGAGCTCGAGGCCACGACCGAGGAGCTGCGCTCGCTCAACGAGGAGCTCACGACGGTCAACGCGCAACTGCGCGAGAAGCTCGACGAGCTCGAGCAGACGAACGACGATCTCGGCAACTTCTTCGCCAGCGCCCGCATCGCCATCGTGTTCATGGACGAGCGGTTGCGCATCAAGCGCTTCACGCCGGCGGCCGCCAAGCTCCTCGGCATCGACCAGGCCGACGTCGGGCGCTTCAGCGGCGACATCGCGCGCGAGCTGCTGCAGGACGAGCTGGAGCCGGAGGCGCGCGAGGTGCTGGACAAGCTCGCCGAGCGCACGCGTGAGCTGCGCACCCGCGACGGACGCTGGTTCACGCGCCGCATCCTGCCCTACCGCACCGAGAACCGGCGCATCGAGGGCGTCGTCGTCACGCTGAGCGAGATCACCGAGCTCAAGCGCGCCGCCGAGCGCCTCGCCGCGCGCGAGCGCCAGCAGGCCGTCATCGCGCGGCTGGGACTCGCGGCGCTGCGCGAGCTCGACCTGCAGGGTTTCATGGACCTGGCGGTGCGCGAGGTAGCCACCACGCTCGAGCTCGACTTCTGCAAGGTGCTGGAGCTGCAGCCCGGCGCCGAGCGCCTGCTGCTGCGCGCCGGTGTCGGCTGGAACGACGGCATCGTCGACGCGGCCGCGGTGGACAACGACGAAGGCTCCCAGGCGGGCTACACGCTCACCGCGCGCACGCCGGTGCTGGTCGAGGACCTGGGCACGGAAAGCCGCTTCACGGGTCCGCGGCTGCTCGACGACCACGGCATCACGAGCGGGCTGTCCTGCGCGATCATGGACGGTACCGAGGCCTACGGCGTGCTGGGCGGGCACATGCGTCGGGCGCGCGCGTTCTCGACCGAGGACGCCGTGTTCCTGCAGGCCGTGGCCAACGTCATCGGCTCGGCCGTCGGGAGGCACCTGAACGCGCGGCGCCTCGCGCTCGAGCACGAGTTGTCGCGGGCGCTGGTCTCGGCGGACGATCTCGCAGGGGTGCTGACGAGCCTGCAGCGCCGCGCGGGGCTGGAGCTCGACATCGAGCTCGTCGAGGTGCGCTCCGAGCCCCCGGACGGCGCGACGCCGGCGCTGCTGACGGATGCGCTGCTGCACGCCGGCACGCCGCAGCGCGCCGACGCCCTGGAGCGCGCCTTCGCGCAGCGCGTCGACGGCGGACCCGACGACGTGCCGGCCCGCGCGCTCGCGCTGGACCGGCCCGTGTGGATGACCGACGCCGGTACCCCGAAGCTCTTCGCCGCCGACCCCGCGATGCGGGCGCTGGGCTTTCGCACCGCCTTCGGCTTCCCGGTGCGCTCGCGCGAGCGCACGCTGGGCGCCGTGGCGCTGTACTCGCGCGCACGGCTGCCGGCCAACGCGACGCTGCGCAACTCGCTCGAGGCCATCGGCACCACGCTCGGCGAGTTCGGCGAGCGGATGGAGCTCGCGCGTCACGGCGCACGCCTGGCCGCGATCGTGCGCTCCTCGCACGACGCCATCCTGAGCTACGACCGCGACTGCCGCATCACCGAGTGGCTGCTCGGCGCGGAGCGCCTCTACGGCTTCTCCGCGAAGGAGATGCTGGGCGAGCCGCTGGAGCGGCTGATTCCCGCCGAGCGGCGCGAGGCGGCGCGCGCCGTCGCCGAGCGCACCTTCGCGGGCGAGCTCGTCGAGCCGTTCGAGACGGTGCGCCTCACGCGGGCCGGTGAGCTCGTCCAGACCTCGGTAACCAGCTCGCCCATTCGCGACGGCGACGGCAACATCGTCGGGGTGTCGTCCATCGAGCGCGACATCGGCCGGCTCAAGCGCACCGAGCGTCGCCTGCTCGAGGCCGATCAGCAGAAGGACGAGTTCCTGGCCATGCTCGGCCACGAGCTCAGGAACCCGCTGGCGAGCATACGCACCGCCGTGGAGCTGCTGGATCCGGACGGCGCGGAGGATGGCGAGATGCGCCGCACGCGCGCGATCCTGGAGCGCCAGAGCGCGCACATGGCCCGCCTGCTGGACGGGCTGCTGGACGTGTCGCGCATCGTGCAGGGCAAGATCGAGCTCGCGCGCGACGGCGTGGACCTGAGCGGCGTGTGCCGCGAGGTGATCGAGGACTCCGCCGCGCGCTCCCGCGGCGCGGGGCTCACGCTGACGGGGCGGCTGCCCGAAGCCGCCGTGCGCGTGCACGGCGATCGCGTGCGCCTGGTACAGGTCGTCGACAACCTGCTCTCGAACGCCATTCGCTACACCCGCGAGGGCGGGGAGATCGAGCTGACGCTCGCGCGCGAAGGCGAGCGTGCGGTGCTGACGATCCGCGACACGGGCATCGGCATCGACGCCGCCCTCCTGCCGCACGTGTTCGACATCTTCCGCCAGTCCCGGCGCAGCCTCGACCGCACCGACGGGGGCCTCGGGCTGGGGCTCTCGCTGGTGCGCTCGATCGTGGAGCTGCACGGCGGCACCGTCACCGCGGCGAGCGACGGGGAGGACCGCGGTTCGGCCTTCACCGTCGCGCTGCCGGTGGCCACCGGGGACGTGAGCACGCTCGTCAGGATCCGGCCGGAGACCGTGGCGATCGAGCTGGACGTGCTGCTGGTCGAGGACGACGCGGACGTCGGCGAGGTGCTCGCGCGCGCGCTGCGGCGACTCGGACACCGCGTGCGGCACGCGGTCAACGGCCGCGTCGCGATCGCGATGGCCATGGAAGCGCCGCCGGACGTGGTGGTCTGCGATCTCGGTCTGCCCGACGGCACGAGCGGCTACGACGTGGCGGTCGCGCTGCGTGCGGAAGCGCCCACCCGTTCGGTACGGCTGGTGGCGCTGACGGGCTACGGCGGCACCGAGGACCGGGCCCGCAGCGCGACGGCCGGCTTCGACGAGCACCTGGTCAAGCCGGTGAGCATCGCGGTGCTGCGCGACGCGCTCGCACGGGTGCGCGAACGCACGCGCGCCTGAGCCCGGGAAACGGGGGCTCGTCAGGAGGCCGCGGTGGACATCTGCCCGAGCATGGCCAGCAGTTGCTCGTCCCGCACCGGCTTCTCCAGGTACGGCATCGTCTTGAACACCTCGGGGTGGCGCGAGCGCGCGTAGCCGGACATCACCACGAAGGGCACCGCGTCGCGCATCAGCCGACGCGCGACGGCCTCGGAGGTCTCCCGGCCGAGGTTGATGTCCAGCACCGCGCAGGCGCAACCCTGCCGGTCGAGCTGCGCGAAGGCCTCCTCCACGCTGCGCGCCGGTCCGACGACGCGGTAGCCGGACTCCTCCACGACGCGCTTGATGTCGAGCGCGACCAGCAGCTCGTCCTCGACGATCAGCACGCCGGCCTTCGGGGCGGGCGGCGCCCCCCGCGCCTCGGCGGGGTCCGGCTGCGCGACCCGCGCCCGCTCGGTGACGTCGCGGCACACCACGAAGGCGCGCCGGGCCCCCGCCCGCTCGCCGGACAACGGCACGAAGTCGAGCTCCCAGGACGTGGGCTCGCGCGCGGACGCCGCACCCGCCGCGCGAAGCGTGCGCTCCTCGCCGCGACGCACGGCGTCGATGGCCGCGTCCATCGCCGGGCGCGCGGCCGCGGGCCAGGCGTCGCGCCACGGCAGGCCGATCGCGCCGTTGCCGGGAAACGCGAGCAGCCGCTCGCGCGCGCGGCGGTTCGCGAAGACGACGGTGCCGGACTCGTCGAGCACCGCGATGCAGTCGGCGTCGGCCTCAAGCACGGTGCGCGCGAAGCGTTCGCTGTCGCGCAGCGCCCGGCCGAGCCGCGCGCGCTCGGTCTCGTGGGCACGCTCCGTCTCGTCGACACGCTGTCGCACCTGCTCGGTGACGTCGATGCGCAGTCCGTTCACGCGCACGACGGCGCCGGCGGCATCGCGCTCGATCGTGCCGCGATCGTGGACGTGGCGGATGCGCCCGTCGGGCCGCACGATCCGGAACTCGCGCGCGTAGTGCGAGGCGCCGGCGAGGCTGTCGGCCGCCTCGCGGGCGACGCGGGCGCGGTCGCCGGGGTGGACGCTGGCGGTGAAGCACTGGGCCGCCGGTGGCGGGGCGCTCTGGCCGTGGAGCTCCAGCAGGCCGGCGGACCACTCGAGCGCGTCCTGCGCCACGCGCCACGCGTAGGTGCCGACGCCGGGCGCGTCCGGCACCGCGGCACCTTGCCCGGCCGTCCTCGGTACTTCGTCGTGCACACTCATTCGACGCACACCTCGGTGACGGTCGCACGATCGGCGAAGGGGCCGATGCGTGCGGGCGGGACCGGGCGCGGCTCCCGGACAGGGGCGCCCCGGCACGAAGATGATAACGTAAGCCATGCGCAAGGCTTCGCCGGACCACCGCCCGCACGACCGTCCGGGGCACGACACACGCTACCGCCCGGAGCCCGATCCGCAGCACCGTGGGCACGATCTGCGCGGCGCGTTGCGCGCGGGCACCCGGGCCGCGCACGAGCGCGTCGATGTCGTGTACGCCCGCTACGACCTCGCCCGGCGTTCCGACTACGTCCGCTTCCTGACGGCGCACCGCGAGGCCTTGCTCGGCCTGCCGCTGGCGCCCGCCCCGTGCGGCTTGCCCCCGCTCGACCTGGACGCGCCGCTGCGCGCCGATCTCCGGGAGCTCGGCGCACGAGTCGCCGATGCGCCGCGTCCGCCCGCGGCGGGCGAATCCTTCCGGCTGGGCTGCTACTACACGGTCGCCGGCGCGCAGGCCGGCTCGCGCATCCTGCTCAGGCGCTGGCGCGCGTCGGCGGACCCGTCGATGCGGAACGCCGGCCGCTACCTGCAGGCCGCCGCCGCGGGCACCGGCTGGGCCGCCTTCAGGGCCCTGCGCGCGCCCTCGCTCGACGTGCGTGAGGTGCTGGCGGGCGCCGAGGCCGCGTTCGACCGGTTCCACGCGGCGGGCGTCCGGCATTCGCTGGATCCCGCATCGCGCGAAGCCCGGCCCCCCGCAGCGGCCGCCCTACCGGACGAGCCGGCACCGGCCCGACCCCATTCGCCCTGATCGTCGACGACCATGGTCCCGAGTCCCGTCCCGACGCGCCCCGACTTCGGCGGCGTGACCCTGAACGACTGCGATCGCGAGCCGATCCACATCCCGGGCTCCATCCAGCCGCACGCCTGCATCGTCGCGCTGGATCCCGAGTCCGGTCGCGTGGTGCAGGCCGGCGGCGACTTCGCCGGCATGCTGGGCATCGACGACGAGCGCGTCGTCGGCAGCACGCTCGGCGAACTGCTGGGCGAGCATCAGGCCGAGCGCCTGCTGGGCGCGAGCACGTCCGAGCTGCCCTACCCCGTGCCGGTGAAGTCCTACGAGATCGAGCTGAGCACCGGTGGCGGCCGGGTCGACGCCATCGTGCACACCCACAAGGGCGTGCCCATCGTCGAGTTCGAACCGGCGCTGCGCTCCGGTGAAGGCGGCATGGGCGATGCGCTGGCCGAGATCCAGCGCATGCTCGCAGCGCTGAACCGCTCCGACGGCTTCATCTCCTACTGCCGGCACGGCGCGCAGATGATCCGTCAGGCCACCGGCTTCGATCGGGTCATGGTGTATCAGTTCTCGCCCGACGGCAGCGGCAAGGTGATCGCCGACGAGCGCCCCGCCGAGATGGAGAGCTTCCTGGACCTGCACTACCCGGAAACCGACATTCCCAAGCAGGCGAAGGAGCTGTACCGCAGGAACTGGATCCGCACGATCCCGGACGTGGACTACACCCCGCGGCCCGTGGAGCCTGAACGCCATCCGGCCACCGGGGAGTTGCTGGACCTGAGCTTCACCGCCTCGCGCAGCGTGTCGCCGCTGCACCTGCAGTACCTGAAGAACATGGGCGTGGCGTCGTCCATGTCGATATCGATCATGCGGCAGGGCGAGCTGTGGGGGTTGTTCGCCTGCCACCACCGCACGCCGCACCGGGTGCCCTGCGACATGCGGGCGGCCTGCGAGCTCTTCGGCCAGATCTTCTCGCTGCAGCTCGAGAGCCGGCTGCACGCCGACGACTACGAGTACGACCTGCAGCAGCGCTCCGTGCACACGCAGTTGCTCAAGCGGCTGTCCGAGGACGACGGGCTGGCCGACGGCCTGATGCGGCACCGGCCGAACCTGCTCGACTACATCCACGCCGAAGGCGTCGCCGTCCTGATCGACGGCGAATACTCGGAGATCGGCCGCACGCCCGGCCAGGCGCGCGTGCAGCGCATCGTCGCGGCGCTGAACGAGCGCGAGGAAGGCGTCTTCGCCAGCAACGAGGTGGCCGCCTGGCTGCCCGATGCCGACGAGCTCATGGCCGAGGCCGCCGGCGTGCTCGCGCTGTCGATCTCGCGCCGGCCGCGCGACTACATCCTGTGGTTCCGGCCCGAGGTGGTGCAGGAGGTCACCTGGGCCGGCAACCCCGAGAAGGCCGTCGTGCAGACCGAGGACGGCGACCGGCTCAGCCCGCGCTCCTCGTTCCGGGCGTGGCGCGACACCGTGCGCGGCAAGTCCCGGCCGTGGAAGCCGGTCGAGATCAAGGCCGCCGAGGCGCTGCGCCTGTCGATCCTGGAGACCGTGCTCAAGCGCATCGACGAGGTGGCCCGCGAGCGCGCGAAGAACGAGGAGCGCCAGGCGCTGCTGCTCGGCGAGCTCGACCATCGGGTCAAGAACACGCTCGCCACCATCCAGGCGCTGATGCGCCACTCCAAGTCCACCGACGGTAACCTGCAGGACTTCGTGCTCAGCCTGGAGCGTCGGATCAAGTCGATGGCGCACGCCCACAGCCTGCTCTCCGACAGCCGCTGGGAAGGCGCGGAGCTCGGCAGGCTGGTGCGCGAGGAGCTCGCCCAGTACGACGGCCCCGGCCCCGGCGGCATGCGGACGCGGGTGACGGGCGAGGAGGTCACGCTGACGGCCAAGGCGGCGCTCTCGGTCAGTCTCGTGCTGCACGAACTGGCGACCAACGCGGCCAAGTACGGCAGCCTGTCGACGCCGCGCGGATGCATCGACGTCGTCTGGGAACGGGCCGGGGACGGCGACCTGGCGATCGCCTGGCGCGAGAGCGACGGCCCCGCCGTGGCCGTCCCCACCCGCACCGGCTTCGGCCGGCAGCTCATCGAGAACGCGATCTCCTACGAGCTCGGCTCGCGCAGCGAGCTGCGCTTCTGCTCCACCGGGGTCGAGTGCGACATCCGCGTGCCGAGGAGCTTCCTCGTCGAGGACCTCGTGGCCGACACATCGAACGGCGGCGCGGCGCGCCCCGGTGCACTCGCGGGCTCGCTCGGCGTGCTCGTGGTCGAGGACTCGATGATCACGGCCCTGGATCTCGAGCGGCTGCTGGTGCGGCGCGGGCACCGGGTGTGCGGCCCCACCGGGCGGGCCGAGGAAGCGCTGTCGCTGATCCACTCCGAGCGGATCGACGTGGCGATCCTCGACATCAACCTCGGCAACGCCGACAGCTTCGGGATCGCCGATGCGCTGGTGCGGGACGACATCCCGTTCTTCTTCCTGTCGGGCTACGACCCGAACAGCGTGCTGCCGGAACGCTTCGCGGGCTTCCCGTGCCGCAGGAAGCCGTTCGACGAGAACGACATCGTGGAGGCGATGGAGGCGGTGTGTCGGGGTGGGGGGTGAGCGAACGGCGTCAGATGCCGCCGTAGGGTCCGGGGAGTGGCTACACCTAGATTCGAACTAGGGACCCCATCAATATGAGTTACCGGGTTCTATATCAATCAACGACTTACGAGCGTCGACGAGGCGCGCATCGCGAAGGTTGGCGAGATGAGCCATGGTGAGGCCCGCGTCGAGGCGAAGAAGCTCGGCGCGTCGATGACCCTCACGGGTGTGAACCCGAACGCGAAGAAGCGCGAGCGCCGCCGCCGGGACGCGACCCTCACCGACGCCTACGCCGACTACATCGACGGTCGCGGCGTGAAGGGCACGACCCTCGCGAACTACGAACGGGCAATGCGGCTCTACCTCGCCCGCTGGCACGACACGCCGCTCAAGGCCATCACGCGCGACGACGTGCGCCGGACCTACGCGCAGGGCGTGAAGCGCAGCGAGGCGGGCGCGACGACCGCCATGCGCCTCCTACGTGCCATCTACACCTACGCCGACGGGCACTACGTCGACACCGACGGCCGCCCTATCCTGCTGGACAACCCCGTCGGCGAGCTGTCCCGAAAACGGTTGTGGGCGAAGCCGAAGGCACGCACCGCCCGGCTCCGGCGCGAGGACTTCGCGCCGTGGTTCGCCGCGCTCGACGCCCTCGAGCCGCTGCCGCGCGACTACTTGCGCGTGGTGTTGCTCACCGGGCTGCGCCGGCGCGAGGCCGCCGCGCTCGAATGGAGTCGCGTGGACCTCGATGCTCGCATCCCGACCGCGACGGTGCTCGACACGAAGAACGGGGACCCGCTGGTGCTGCCGCTGTCGTCGGCCGTCGTGGACATCCTGCGGGCGCGCCGCGAGGGCAGCCGGTCCCGATGGGTGTTCCCGTCGTCGGCGAAGTCCGGGCACATCGAGGAGCCGAAGAACGCGACGGCCAAGGTGCGCGAGCTGACCGGTATCGAGGCGAGTCCGCACGCGCTGCGCCGCAGCTTTGTGTCGGTCGCCGAGTCCATCGACATCTGCCCCTATGTCATCAAGCGGCTGGTGAACCATCGCAGCGGCGGCGACGTGACCGAGGCGCACTACGTCGAGATTGAGCTGCCGCGCCTGCTGGCGGCAACGCAGGCGGTAACGGACGCAGTGCTCAGCTACGCGGTCGAGTCGGCAGGCGCGAACGTTGTGGCGCTGCGGGCGTGACGATAATCCTGTGCGAGCGACGGTGACATGGTCGCGCTCGACTACTCGTGGCCCTGTGGTGATCCGTCGAGTCACATGCGCTTCGTGGACGCCCTGTGCGTCATGGAGAACGCCGACCGGGTACCGCCGTTCGTGCTCGGCGCGGCTCGCTACGTCATTGACGAGACGCCTCCCGAGCGGGTGAACCAGCAGACTGCGCTTGCCACGCTGCCGCTCGTCACCGCGGAGTTCTGGCGCGATGCCCGCATCGAGTTCGAGGGCTTCCCGTGGTACGTGCAGAACCCGAACGAGGCGCGACCGTCGTTCGAGTCTCTACCCGACCCGTATCCCGACCCTCGATCGAATCTGTTCAGCGCGCAGTGGGATATGACCATCGACCTGCTGGGCATCCTGAGTTCGGCCGGCGCGGTGGAGGGGGCGTTGCTCAGCGATGCGAGGCGAAAGCAGGCTGCGAGCAAGATCGTTCGAGAATCGAAGAAGCTGCGGCGTCTGCTCGACGAGTACACCGGACACACCCGTGCCGGCGAATGGCGCGGGCTCGGCCGCCAGCGGGCACGCGACCTGTTCACCCATGCTGGCCGGGAGAAGGGCAGCGAGTCATTCGCCGTCGTGCCGTCCGACTTCGGTCCCGGCTCGATCGACTTCAAGGACTGGCGCATCCACAACGCCGTCAGCCTGCAAGACCTCCTGCGGCAAGCGGAGAGACAGATCGCGTCGGACGCGGTGTACATCTCTACGGACACCGCCGGGCGCGGTCGCAAGGACCGGTTCATCCGCGCGCTTCAACGCTGGCTAACGTGCCGGCGATCCTGGGACGATGACGAACGCGGGTACTACGCATCCTGCGCCGCCACGGCGGACAAGGTGCTCGAGGTGCTGCACCCGGAGGTAGACCGACCGCCCCACGCCGGTCGCTCGACCCGCCGGCGTGCAACGTAGCGATCTATTTTCGCCGGTTCGTTGCACGCTGCCCATAGGCGCCTGAGCGGTTCTTACGGTGGATCTCGTCTATCCCTGACGAGGCCTACCGCATGTCAGTTGAGCGGGTTGTTACTTCGGCGGACGTGTACAGAACCGGCGAATCAACGTGCACAACGTGCAAGACGTGCACTGAGCGGGCCGAGAGTGCACGTCGTGCACGTTGTGCGGCGACTGCGAACACGACGAGCGAGACAGACATCGGGCCAGAGTCCGACGTGGACGGCGACGGCGCAGCGGTCGAGGCCGACGAGGTGCGGCTGTGACGGCGCATCCGCTCGTGCTCGAAGCCGCCGCGCTCGGCATCCGCATCGAGGCCGACGGCGCCGCGCTCGTGGTGGCACCCGCGTCCCTGCTAACCGACGAGCTGCGCGCCCGCATCGTCGCCGCGAAGCCTGCGCTGCTCGAGGCACTGGCGGCGGACGAGGACGGCGCCGGCGACACGGACCGGAACCCCGCGAGGTGGCTGCGCTTCAAGGCGCTGTGCATCGGCCGCGGCGTCCGCCCCGGCGAGCTGGCCCGGCACTTCCCCGGCATCGAGGACCGCGACGACATCGCGTGCAGCACCGACGACGCGCTCGACACGCTCGCCGAGCACATGGCCGCGGTCATCCTGGTCGAGCGGCGAGAGCGGGCCGTGGCCGAGCTGCTGGACGCTGTCGACGGCGCCGCCGGGACCGAGCGCGTGCAATGCGGCGCGTGCCGGCACTTCGCCCGCTTCGAGGGACGCCCCCACGACGGGACGTGCCGCGTCGGCGCCGGACGCAGCCCTGTGACCTGGGGCTCGTCGTGGATAGCGTGCGAGAGCCACGAGCGCGACGACGCTGCGGCGGCTCGGCTGGAGCATGCGGCATGACGCGCCGGACACCGAAACCCGGACCGGGCCGGGACTGGCGCGCCATCGCCGCACCGCCCGCACAGCGCGGGCTCGGGCTGCCGGTCCACGTCGGCTCCGACATCGCCGCCGATGCGCCGCCCGAGGACGCGCCCGAGAGCGACGCCGACGACGTGGAGCTCAGGCTACAGCGCGACGCCGCCGGCGCCCGCGTCACGCTCGTGGCCGCGATCACTTACTGCGCCGGGGACGAGCTGCGCCGTCTCGCCGAGCGACTGCACCGGGCGGCCGACGCGCTCGACGGCGGTGCGCCATGACGAACAGTCGACGCAAGGGCGCCGCCGGTGAACGCGAGTTCGCCGCCGCCGTCGCGGGCGCGCTCGGCGTGCGGCTCGCGCGCCTGCTCGACCAGTGCCGCGGCGGCGGGCACGACTTCGAGCCCGAGCCCGACGGCACGAGCGCCGTGGCGGCGTGGCTGCGCGGCTTCGCTCCCGAGGTGAAGCGGCACCGCGCCGCCCCGCCCGCGGCCGTCGCGACGTGGTGGGCGCAGGCGGTGCGGCAGGCGGACGCCGCCGGGCTCGTGCCGCTGCTCGCCTACCGCGCCGACCGGGCGCCTTGGCGCGTCGTCGTGCCGCTGCACGCGCTCGTGCCGGGCGCTGCCCCCACCGACGCCGCCGTCCCGCACACCGCGACGCTCGACTTCGACGGCTTCGCGACGGTTGCTCGCGAGGACCGGCGTTGAACGCGGGACCGGACCGTTTAACGTGCGCGGAGGGCCAAGAACGAGAGCGAACCGGAAATGTCATAATTGACATTCGCCGCGCGGTCGCCCGGAGGCGCATGCAGGGTCGTCACGAGGGAGGAGGGTCGTCGTCCGAAGCACCGCCCGCCGCCGACAAGGCACTGGTGTGGCTGCACGGCGAGGTCCGCACGCCGCCGTTCTCGACCGAGGCACGGCGAGAGGTCGGCTACCTGCTGCGCCTGCTGCAACAGGGCGAGACGCTGTCGCTCCCGCACTCGCGGCCGATGTTCTCCGCCATCGGTCCGGGCTGCCACGAGCTGCGCGTGAACGACCGGGACAAGACGTGGCGGGTCGTCTACTGGCTCGACGCGGACGCGGTGTACGTGCTCGACGTGTTCGCGAAGAAGACGCAGGCGACGCCGGACGAGGTGAAACGCCGGTGCCGCCAGCGGCTCCGCCACCTACAACAGACGCTCGGAGGGTGAACGAGATGGACGAGGCGAAGCGACGACGGCTCGAGGCGGCCGGCTACCGGGTCGGCACGGTCGACGAACTGCTCGGGCTGACGGCCGAGGAATCGGCGCTCATCGAGATGAAGCTCGCGCTGCGCCGGGCGGTACGGACACGTCGAGAGGAGGCGGGACTGACGCAGACCGAGCTTGCCGAACGGCTCGGCTCGAGCCAGTCGCGCGTCGCGAAGCTCGAAGGCACCGACCCGGCCGTGTCGCTGGACTTGCTCGTGCGGGCGCTGCTGGCGATGGGGGCGACGCGAGAGGAGGTCGCGAGAACGATTCGGGTGGACGTGGACGAAGCGGCGTAGTCCGCGCTCGACGGCGGCACGGGCACCGTCGTCCGTCTCGCCCCGGCCCCTGCGCCCTCACCCCATCCGAGGGTCCGACCCATGCTCGCGATGACGATGGACACCGCACGCGCCCTCAACGCGCCCGCTCGTGCCGCGCTCGCCGACGACTGGCCGCCCGCCGGGACGCTTGAGCCGGACCGGCGCCGCCGACCCGACCGACAGGCACGACGGCCCGCCCGCCCACGCCGCGACACCCGGTTCAAGGCCGGCAATCGCGCGTGGACCGCGCGACGCTCCCCGGGCCGCCGTCGCCGCTTCGCCGACCCCGACGCCCTCGAAGCGCCAGCATCGGCTACCTCGAGTGGTCCGACACGCACCCGCTGATCCACGTCGAGCCTGTCGTCTACCGCGGCAAGGTGACGATGCTGCTCGAGGTGCCGCGCCTGCGCCCGTACACGCTCGCCGGGCTCTGCACGCACCTTGGCATCGGGGCGCAGACGTGGCGCGACTACCGCCGCCGGCCCGCTTTCTCGTGGGTCACCGCGTGGGCGGAGAACGCCATCCGGGCGCAGCAGTACGAAGGTGCCGCGACGGGCCTGTTCGACGCGCGCGTGGTCTCGTGGCTCTGGCGCGAGGGCCGGCCGGCATGACGGCGACGCCCCCACCATCACCGACGACGGAGACGGCACTCATGACCGACGACACGAACGACGCCGACGAGCTGCCCGAGCGCAAGGGACGCGGCCTGCACGTCAAGGCCACGCGCCGGCCGGGCGAGCGGCAGGGCACCGCATCCGCCCGGCACGGGCTCGGCGCGGCGCTGACGCGACGTTGACCCTCGACGCGATGCACCGAAAGCCAGCACCCGCTCGGAGACCGGCCGGCGACGTGCTCGACGCGCTCGAGGCGCTGACGACGGGCGGCGAGATCGGCGAGGCCCGGCTACTGACGCAGGCGCTCGTCCTCGACAAGCTGTTCAACCACCTGACGCGCGTGGCGCTGTCGGCCGAGTACGTGTCCGGCATGGCCGAGGCGCTGAAGCTCGCCATGCGCGCGCAGGCGCAGAGCCGGGCGACCTATCAGGCGGTGTCCGACATCCGCCACCCGCGCCAGTACATCGCCCAGCAGCACGTCGCCGAACAGTACAACGCGGGCGGACACCAGCAGGTCAACCGCGACGCGCAGGCGGGCGCGCCGGCGAATCCGCCGACCGAACTGTCAGCACACCCCGAGGACCCGACCCATGAGCTACCCCCGAACCGAGGCGCACCGGCAGGCGGCGCGCGAGCGCATCCGACGGACGAGACCGTGGGAGTCGTCGACCGGGCCGCGAACGGCTGAGGGCAAGGCGGCGGCGTCGATGAACCGCTACCGGGGCGGCGTGCGTCCGATGCTCCGCCGCGCGGCCCGTGTCCTGGGCGAACAGCGCCGGTTCGTCGAGGACATCGCCTCGTGAGGCTCGACGCCGCCGGCCCGCTCGGCGCGCTCGTCGGCACGCTCGCGCTCGACGACGCCGACGGCTACCGCCCCAAGTACGCCCGGCAGGCCGGCAAGCTCGCGCGGGCGGGCTTCGAGCGCGAGGCGGTCGCCGACTTCCTGGAAGGTCAGCGCGGCGACCCTGGCCGCGTGGTGCGAGCGCCACCCGGACCTCGTCCGCGCACTCGAGGTCGGCGAGGCGCTGGCGGACGCCGACGTGGGGGCGGCGCTGTACCGGGCGGCGGTCGGCCACGAGCGCACCGAGACGCGCGTGCTCGGCGGGCGCACCGTCACCCGTACCGTCCACGTCCCGGCCGACGTGCGCGCGTGCATGTACTGGCTCGAACGGCGCTGTCCCGAGACGTGGAGCGCGCGGCCGACGGTGCGGGCGGGCGGCGAGCCGGTACAGGTGGGCCAGACGTTCGACTGAAAGCGTCGCCTGACACGGGGCGCACCGACTGCCCGACTACCTCAGGAGACCAAACGCGGCGCCCGCCCATGTTGCCAAGCGGGGCGCAGGGCCTACTCCGATCCGGTCTCCAGCGATTCGACGCTGTACAGCACCAGTTCGATGTTGATGCCGTCAGCTACATCATCGTCGTCGACACCGGCGCTGACCTCAGCCATGCCGACCACCTGGCACGGCGAATTCGCGAAATCGTACGGGTTGACCTCGCAGGCTTCAATCTGGCGACGAATGTCGCGGCCTGCATCGAGCTTGAGGCTGTAGCGCCCGGTCTCGTCGACGAAGTAGAGCAGCCTACCGGCGAACATCCCGACGGCGCCCTCGACCCGTACCTCCTGCCCGTCCAGAACGCGGTACGCCTCGCGCACGGTCTCCGCCATATCGGCGGTACCCGTCACGGCGTCGTCCTGAGCGATCCCCAAGACCGGCGCGAGAAGTACCAGAGCCGCGACGGATGCGCGGGTGGCGCTAAGGAGCTGCGATGGAACCGTGAAGTGCTTGTCGTCCGTTCTTCGCAGAAGCGAGAGCATCACCAATACCGCCCTCGTTGAACACGACACCCATTTGTCGGTTGCACATGGGTTGCACCAAGCGGCAAGGAGCGGACAGGCTGCGAACACGCTCGAATAATCACTAACAACATCAAGCGGTTATGGTGGCTACACCTAGATTCGAACTAGGGACCCCATCATTATGAGTGATGTGCTCTAACCAACTGAGCTATGTAGCCAGGGCCTGAACCGTCCGTGCACGACGCGAATGATCGGCGTCCCGCACAGCCGCCGATGATGCCGAGACACGTCGCGCCCGTCAAGCCCCGGCCGACGAGACCGGTTCGCTCGCCGGGGCAGCGGATGCCCGCGACGGGTCACCCGCACCGGCCTGCAGCTCCTCGCGCAGCCGCTCGGCGAACCGCGCCGCGGGCACCGGCAGGGTGCGGCCCTTGAGCTGCAGCACCCGCACCTCCCCCACCGGCAGGTCACGCGCGGCGACGGCGCGGTGCACCAGCCGGCCGGCGAACGACGGGTCGTCCAGGCCGATGGGGATCTGGAAGGAGATGGCGTCGCCGTCGAGCAGGATGCGCTGCAGCAGCAGCGCGCTGTCGGACTCGATGACCAGCGGCAGGCGTCGCCCGAGGCGCGAGGCGCGCGCTTCGAGCAGGCCGCGCACGCCGTTGCCCTCGGTGGGCAGCGCCATGGGCCAGTCGAAGCATTCGTCGAGCGATACCTCGCCGCTGCGTCCGCCGACGAGCGGATGGTCGTCGCGGCAGAGCACCCGCACGGGCTGCGGCAGGCGTGCGAGCGTCTCGACGCCGTCGCTCGGGTCCGGCTCGAAGACGACCGCGAGATCCGCGGCGTAGGACTGCAGGGCCACGCTTGCATCGTTGCGGGTGCAGATGCTGACGCGGAAGGTGACCGCGGGATGAGCCGCGCGGTACGCGCCGACCAGCCGCGGCATGAGCGCGTGCATGAGCGCCTGGCCGCAGGCGAGGTTCACGTGTCCGCGCCGTTCGCCCGCCAGATCGTCGATGCGCTCGCGCAGCCGCTCCATCTCGCCGAGCTCGCGCCTCGCATGGTGCAGGAACAGCTCTCCCGCTGCGCTCAGCCTGACCCCTCCGGGCAGGCGCTCGAACAGCGGCGCGCCCAGCTCCTCCTCCAGCGCCAGCACGCGCCGGTTCAGCGCCGTGGACGTGATGGCCAGTGTCTCCGCCGCGCGGCGGATGGAGCCGACCCGCGCGATGGCGTCGACGTACACGAGCGGCTGCAGGAATCGCATGCGGTGCGGCGGTGCGTGCGTGCCGACGGAGTGCCGGACGACGCATCGAGCATAGCGTGACGAGCGTGCGCGCGACGCGCCCCGAAACGGGGCGGCCCGCGCCGATCCGCACCACCGCGGTGCCCGCTGCACGCAGCGCAGCACGGCGCCGCGAAATGAGCAGAAGGCAGCCCGAGGGCACGTCGATACGCTTGCCCGCTCCCGATCCACCACACGAGCGCCACGTATGTCCATAACCCGTCATCGCAGCGGCAACATCGACTTCGACGCAGGCATCCGGGAGCGGGCGCCGGACGCGCCGCGCGACGGCATCGTCGCGCGTCGCCTGCCCTTCCTCGAAGTCGCGCTGCTCGGCACGGTCGTCGCGGTGGGCATCGCCGTGGCGACCGCGGAGGCGGCCGAGACCGACATGCTCGACGTCGAGAAGGACGAGCTGACCTTCGGCTTCATCAAGCTCACCGACATGGCGCCGCTCGCCGTGGCCTACGAGAACGGCTACTTCGAGGACGAGGGTCTGTACGTCACGCTCGAGCCGCAGGCGAACTGGAAGGTGCTGCTGGACGGCGTGATCACGGGCCAGCTCGATGGCGCGCACATGCTCGCCGGGCAGCCACTCGCGGCCACCATCGGCTACGGCACCGAAGCCCACATCGTCACGCCCTTCTCGATGGATCTGAACGGCAACGGCATCACGGTCAGCAACGCCGTGTGGGAGGAGATGCGGCCGAACGTGCCGAGCATGGACGATGGCCGGCCGCAGCACCCGATCTCCGCCGAGGCGTTGAAGCCCGTGGTCGAGAGCTACGAGGCGCAGGGCAAGCCCTTCAACATGGGCATGGTCTTCCCGGTCTCCACGCACAACTACGAGCTGCGCTACTGGCTGGCGGCCGGCGGCATCCACCCCGGCTTCTACTCGCCGAGCGACACCTCGGGGCAGATCGATGCGGACGTGCTGCTGTCCGTCACGCCGCCGCCGCAGATGCCGGCCACGCTCGAGGCCGGCACCATCCTCGGCTACTGCGTCGGCGAGCCGTGGAACCAGGCCGCGGTGCAGAAGGGCATCGGCGTGCCGGTCATCACCGACCACGAGATCTGGAAGAACAACCCGGAGAAGGTGTTCGGACTGACCAAGGCGTTCACGGAGGAGAACCCCGAGACCACCAAGGCGATCGTCAAGGCGCTCATCCGCGCCGCCATGTGGCTGGACGAGAACGACAACGCCAACCGCCTGGAGGCCGTCGAGATGCTCGCGCGCTCCGAGTACGTGGGCGCCGACGAGGAGGTCATCGCGGCCTCCATGACCGGCACCTTCGAGTACGAGAAGGGCGACGTGCGCGAGGTGCCCGACTTCAACGTCTTCTTCCGTCACGACGCCACCTACCCGTTCTACTCGGACGCCATCTGGTACCTCACGCAGATGCGCCGCTGGGGCCAGATCCCGGAGCACAAGCCCGACGCCTGGTACGAGGAGACCGCCAGGAGCGTGTACCTGCCGGAGATCTACCTCGAGGCCGCGAAGCTGCTCGTGGACGAGGGCTACGCGTCCGCCGACGACTTCCCGATGGACTCGGACGGCTACCGCCCGGCCACGAGCGAGTTCATCGACGACATCGAATGGGACGGCCGGAAGCCGAACGCCTACCTCGAATCCCTCGAGATCGGCCTCAAGGAATCCAGCCCGATGGCCGGGAGCTGAGCGACGACGATTCGAGGAGCACCGCTCATGGCCACCAACCCCGCCTCCCTGCCCTCCCCGTCCGTGTCGGTCGGGGAGCGCGCGCGCCGCGGCATCGACCGGATCGCCGGCGGCGTCGACGCGGTCGGTTTCGGCTGGTTGCTGCCTATCGCCCGGCTGCTCGCGGGCGAGAGCCCGCGCGAGCAGATGCACGAGCTGCGGCAGCGCGTCGCCATTCCGCTGCTCGGCATCGCGCTGTTTCTCGGTGCCTGGGCGCTGCTCGCGCCCACCGTGCAGACCTCGCTCGGCGCCATCCCGGGCCCCGCCGCCGTGTGGGAACAGCTCGGCGAGGTGCGCGCCGATCACGCGCGCGAGCGCGAGAAGGAGGCGGCCTTCCACGAGCGCCAGGAGGCCAGGAACGCGAAGCTCGTGGCCGAAGGCCGGGCCGACCGGGTCAAGGTGCGCGCCTACACCGGCAAGCCGACCTACGTGGACCAGATCTTCACCTCCTTGAAGACCGTGGCGCTCGGCTTCGTGATCGCGACGCTCATCGCCATTCCGGTCGGCGTCGCCTCTGGGCTGTCGCGCACGTTCAACGGGGCCATCAACCCGCTGATCCAGATCTTCAAGCCGGTGTCGCCGCTCGCGTGGCTGCCCATCGTGACGATGATCGTGTCGGCCGCCTACGTCAGCCCGAGCGATGCGTTCCCGAAGGCGCTCGTCATCTCGGCGGTCACGGTGACGCTGTGCTCGCTGTGGCCGACGCTCATCAACACCGCGCTGGGCGTGGCCTCGGTCGACAAGGACCTCATGAACGTCGGCCGGGTGCTGCGCCTGCCCACGTGGAAGACCATCACGCGCATCGTCATGCCGAGCGCCATGCCGCTGATCTTCACCGGGCTGCGGCTGTCGCTCGGGGTGGGCTGGATGGTGCTGATCGCGGCCGAGATGCTCGCGCAGAATCCCGGGCTCGGGAAGTTCGTCTGGGACGAGTTCCAGAACGGCTCGTCGGACTCGCTCGCGCGCATCATGCTGGCCGTCATCACGATCGGCCTGATCGGCTTCCTGCTGGATCGGATCATGTTCGCGCTGCAGGAAGCGTTCACCTTCTCGGCGAACCGCTGATCATGGTGGCCAACCGATACGTCATCGAGGTCTCGGGCCTGTCGAAGGGCTACGACTCCGCGGGTGGCCGCACCGAGGTGCTGGCGGACGTGAACCTCGGCGTCGAGCCGGGCGAGTTCGTCGCGGTGCTCGGCTTCTCGGGCGCGGGCAAGACGACGCTGGTGTCGCTGCTCGCCGGGCTCGAGCGGCCGGACACCGGGGCCGTCATCTACAAGGGCACGGAGGTGACCGAGCCCGACGCGGAGCGCGGCGTCGTGTTCCAGAGCTATTCGCTCATGCCGTGGCTCTCGGTCGAGGGCAACATCCGTCTCGCGGTGGACTCGGTCGCCTCGACGCTGTCGCGCGCGGATCGCGCGGCGCGCGTGACGAAGTACATCGACATGGTGGGCCTGTCGCACGCCGCCGGCCGCCGCCCCGCGGAGCTGTCGGGCGGCATGCGCCAGCGCGTCGCGGTGGCGCGCGCGCTCGCGATGGAACCCGAGGTGCTGCTGCTGGACGAGCCGCTGTCGGCGCTCGACGCGCTGACGCGCGCGCGATTGCAGGACGAGTTCGCGCAGATCTCCTCGCAGAGCGGCGCGACGATCGTGCTGATCACCAACGACGTGGACGAGGCCCTGCTGCTCGCGGACCGCGTGATCGCGATGACGCCGGCGCCGGCGGCGACCTTCGGCCGCGCGTTCGACGTGCGGCTCGACCGGCCGCGGCTGCGCGCGGACATGAACCACGACCCCGAATACGTGCGGCTGCGCGGCGAGATCACGCGCTACATGCTCGGGCTCGCCGAGGCCCGATCGGACGCCGCCGCGGCCACCCGTGCGCTGCCGAACGTGGTGCCGCTGTTCCCGGGCATCCCGCGCGTGGCCAGCCCGGACCCCGCGCTGCCGAGCGCGGTGGCCAAGGCGGGCCGGAGCGCGCGCGAGGAGGATTTCCTGCTGTTCAGCCAGCTCGGCAAGACCTATCCGACGCCGGACGGGCCGCTCGCGGTCGTCGACGGCTTCGAGCTGAAGATGGACAAGGGCGAGTTCGTCACGCTGATCGGGCATTCGGGCTGCGGCAAGTCGACCGTGCTGTCGATGACCGCGGGGCTCAATCCGATCAGCGACGGGGCCATCGTGCTGGACGGGCGACACGTCACGGGCGCGGGCCCGGAGCGCGCCGTCGTGTTCCAGGCACCATCGCTGATGCCGTGGATGACGGCGCACGACAACGTCATGCTCGGCGTGGACCGCGTCTACCCGGACGCCTCGAAGGCCGAGCGCGCGGACGTGGTCGGCTACTACCTGGAGATCGTCGGGCTCGGCGACGCCATGCATCGGCGCGCCTCGGAGCTGTCGAACGGCATGCAGCAACGGGTCGGCATCGCGCGCGCGTTCGCGCTGTCGCCGAAGCTGCTGCTGCTGGACGAGCCCTTCGGCATGCTCGACAGCCTCACGCGCTGGCAGCTGCAGGACGTGCTCATGGACGTCTGGGCGCGCACGCAGGTGACGGCCGTGTGCGTCACGCACGACGTGGACGAGGCGATCCTGCTCGCCGATCGCGTGGTGATGATGTCGAACGGCCCGCGCGCGCGCGTGGGCAACGTGATGACGGTGGACCTGCCCCGCCCGCGCTCGCGCGAAGCGCTGCTGGCCCACCCCGACTACTACGCCTACCGCGAGGAGCTGCTGGAGTTCCTCGAGGCCTACGAGGGCGGCGCGGACCCCGAGCCCGAGGTGCTCGAGGCCATCACCGCACGACGCACCCAGCGCCAGCAGACGAGGCTCGCCTCGTGAACGCGGACACCGGAACGCACATGGACTTCGGAACGAACCCGGACACGGGCGATGCGGGCACGATCGGCGGCCCGCGGAGGCGGCTGCTGATCGTCGGCAACGGCATGGCCCCCGGGCGCATGCTGGAGACGCTGCTGGAGAGCGCCCCCGACGCCTTCGACATCACGATCTTCAACGCCGAGCCCCGCGTCAACTACAACCGGCTGATGCTCTCGCCGGTGCTGACCGGGGAAAAGCGCTACGAGGACATCGTCACGCACGACGATGCCTGGTACGAGGGTCACGGCATCCGCCTGCTCAAGGGCTGCGCCGTCACGGCCATCGATCGCTCCGCGAAGACGGTCACCGACGCGCACGGCGACGTGCACGGTTTCGATGAGCTCGTGATCGCGACGGGCTCCACGCCGAACCGGCTGCCGCTGCCCGGAGTCGAGCTTCCGGGCGTGATGGTGTACCGCGATCTCGACGACGTGGAGACGATGGTGCGGGCCTGCGGCGCGCGCGGCCGCGCCGTCGTGATCGGCGGCGGTCTGCTCGGGCTCGAGGCCGCCGACGGGCTCGCGACGCAGGGCATGACGGTGACGGTGCTGCACCACACCGCCGTGCTGATGGACCGCCAGCTCGATCCGCCCGCGGCGCACCTGCTCAGGCAGGCCATCGAGGCGCGCGGCATCGACGTGCGGCTCGAGGCGAACACGACCGAGATCGTGGGGCAGGAGCGCGTGGCGGGCGTGCGGCTGGCGGACGGCACGGTGCTCGATGCCGAGCTCGTCGTCATGGCCGTCGGCATCCGCCCGTCGACGAGTCTCGCCGTGGAGGCGGGCATCGCGGTCAACCGCGGCATCCTGGTCGACGATGCCATGCGCACCTCCGCGCCGCACGTGTGGGCGCTCGGCGAGTGCGTGGAGCACCGCGAGACGGTGTACGGCCTGGTGGCGCCGCTGTACGAGATGGCCGACGTGCTGGCCGCCAACCTCGTCGGCGGCGAGCTCGCCTACACCGGTTCCATGCTGTCCGCGAAGCTCAAGGTCAACGGTATCGCGCTGTTCTCGGCCGGGGACTTCACCGGCGGCGACGGCAGCGACGAGATCGTGCTGCGGGACGCGGCGGCCGGCATCTACCGGCGCATCGTCATGGAGGCGAACCGCATCGTCGGCATCGTGATGATGGGCGACACGACCGACAGCGCCTGGTACTTCGACAAGCTCAGGAGGAACGAGACCATCGAGGACGGGCGCGACAGCCTGATCTTCGGCCAGTCCTTCGTCGGAGGGACCGAGATGGACCCTATGGCGGCCGTTGCAGCCTTGCCCCCTGAGGCCGAGATCTGCGGGTGCAACGGCGTGTGCAAGGGGAAGATCGTCGACGCGATTGCAAGGTACGACCTCACGACGATCGACGAGGTGCGCGCGCGCACCAAGGCCTCCTCCTCCTGCGGTACGTGCACGGGGCTCGTGGAGCAGCTCATGTCGCTCACGCTCGGCGAGCGCTTCGAGCGCGCGGCCGTCGTGCCGGTGTGCGGCTGCACCGCGCTCGGCCACGACGACGTGCGCCGGCTGATCCGCACCAAGTCCCTGCGCACCATCCCCGAGCTCATGCAGGAGCTCGAATGGCGGACCTCGTGCGGCTGCGCGAAATGTCGCCCCGCGCTGAACTACTACCTGGTGTGCGAATGGCCCGGCGACTACGAGGACGACTACCAGTCGCGCTTCATCAACGAGCGCGCGCACGCGAACATCCAGAAGGACGGCACCTACTCCGTGGTGCCGCGCATGTGGGGCGGCATCACCTCGGCGAAGGAGCTGCGCGCCATCGCCGACGTCGTCGACAAGTTCGAGATCCCGACGGTGAAGGTCACGGGCGGCCAGCGCATCGATCTGCTGGGCGTGAAGAAGGACGACCTGCCGCTCGTGTGGCACGACCTCGGCAAGGTGGGCTTCGTGTCGGGCCACGCCTACGCGAAGGGGCTGCGCACCGTGAAGACCTGCGTCGGCACGGACTGGTGCCGCTTCGGCACGCAGGATTCGACCGGGCTCGGCATCCGGCTGGAGCGCCACCTGTGGGGCAGCTGGTCGCCCGCGAAGGTGAAGCTCGGCGTGTCGGGCTGCCCGCGCAACTGCGCCGAGGCCACGTGCAAGGACATCGGCGTCATCTGCGTGGACTCCGGCTACGACATCCACTTCGCGGGCGCGGCCGGGCTCGAGATCCTCGGTACCGAGGTGCTCTGCCACGTGGACACCGAGGAAGAGGTCCTGGAGTACGTGACCGGCCTGCTGCAGCTCTACCGCGAGCAGGGTCACTACCTGGAGCGCATCTGGAAGTGGACGAAGCGCATCGGGCTCGACGAGGTGCGCCGCGAGATCGTCGACGACGCGGCCAACCGCGCGGCGCTGGTCGCGCGCTTCGCGACCTCGCAGCGCCACGCGCAGGTCGACCCCTGGGCCGCGCGCGCCGTGCGGGGCGATGCGGCCGAGGCGCGCTGGGAGCACGAGTTCAAGCCGCTCGTGGCCCTGCCTTCGGCGGCGGCCCTCGCCGAAGGCGCGGCGCGCGAACCCGCCGGAGAACACGCGTGAACGAGTCGATGGACGCCGGCGTGCGCTGGATCCCGGTCGGACGCTTCGCCGACATACCGGTGCGCGGCGCGCGCCGCATCGTGGTGGGCGAAGGCGAGGCCGCGCGCACGATCGCGGTGTTCCGCACGGCCGCGGATGCGCTGCACGCGCTCGAGGACAAGTGCCCGCACAAGGGCGGACCGCTCAGCCAGGGCATCGTGCACGGCGACTGCGTGACCTGCCCGTTGCACAACATGGTGATCGGCCTCGGCGACGGGGCGGCGCGCGGCGCCGACGAGGGCGCGGTCGCGAGGTACGCCGTGCGGCGCGAGGGGGACTCGGTGCTGCTGGCACCGGATGCGCCGCTGGCCGCCGTACCGACGCCGCTCGACGAACCTGCCGCACGGCCCGCGGCGCCCGACGGCCCGACGAAGGCCGCCGTGCGAAGCGCCGCTTGAACGTCGCGCTCGACGACTTCGCGCCGACGGTCCGCACCACCTGCCCCTACTGCGGCGTCGGGTGCGGCGTCGTCGTCGAGCGCGGCGCGGACGGTGCGCACTCGGTGCGCGGCGACGAGGCGCACCCGGCGAACCTCGGCAGGCTGTGCTCGAAGGGCGCGGCGCTCGCCGGCACCCTGGATACCGGTGACCGGCTGCTCGCGCCCCGCGTGGCGGGTTGCGACACCGACTGGGACAGCGCGCTGAACCTCGTCGCGGCCCGCTTCGCCGAAGCGCTGCACGAGCACGGCCCGGACAGCGTGGCGCTGTACGTCTCGGGGCAGTTGCTGACCGAGGACTACTACGTCGCCAACAAGCTCGTGAAGGGCTGGCTCGGCAACGCGAACATCGACACCAACTCGCGGCTGTGCATGGCCTCGAGCGTCGCCGGACACGTGCGCGCCTTCGGCACCGACACCGTGCCGGGCAACTACGAGGACCTGGAGCTCGCCGACCTCGTGGTGCTCGTCGGCTCGAACCTCGCGTGGTGTCACCCCGTGCTGTTCCAGCGCCTGCAGGCCGCGCGCGAGGCGCGTCCGGAGATGCGCGTGGTGCTGATCGACCCGCGTCGCACGGCCACGGCGGAGCTCGCCGACCTGCACCTGCCGCTCGCGCCGGACTCGGATCTCGCGCTGTTCGGCGGACTGCTGCACGCGCTCGATGCGTCGGGTGTGGTGGACCGTGCGTTCGCCGAGTCGCATCTCGACGGGCTCGACGAGGCCATCGCGTCCGTGCAGGGACTGGACCTTCGCGCGACGTGCGATGCGACGGGGCTCGACGCCTCCGCGCTCGCGGCCTTCTTCGCGCTGTACGCGGGCACCGACAAGACCGTCACCGTGTACAGCCAGGGCGTGAACCAGAGCGCGCGCGGCACGGACACGGTCAACGCCATCATCGACTGCCACCTCGCCACGAACCGCATCGGGCGCCCGGGCTGCGGGCCGTTCTCGGTGACGGGACAACCCAACGCCATGGGCGGTCGCGAGGTGGGCGGGCTCGCCAACACGCTCGCCGCGCACACGGCGCTGGACGATGTCGACGCGCGCGCCCGCGTGCAGCGCTTCTGGGACTCGCCGAGCATCGCCGACGCGCCCGGGCCGAAGGCGGTGGAGCTGTTCGAGCGCGTGCGCGCCGGTCGCATTCGGGCCATCTGGATCATGGCGACGAATCCGGTCGACAGCCTGCCGGACGCGGATCGCGTGCGCGAGGCGCTGGCGGGCTGCCCGTTCGTGGTCGTGTCGGACGTGGTGCCCGACACCGACACCGCGGCGCTCGCGCACGTGCTGCTGCCCTCGGCGGCGTGGAGCGAGAAGGACGGCACGGTGACCAACAGCGAGCGGCGCATCTCGCGCCAGCGCGCGTTCCGTCCGGCGCCGGGACTGGCGCGGCCCGACTGGTGGCAGCTTGCCGAAGTGGCACGGCGCCTCGGCTTCACGCGCACGGACGGCGGCGCGGCGTTCGACTGGGACGGGCCGGCGGCCGTGTTCCGCGAGCACGCGGCCCTGTCGGTGGCGGCGGGCTCGGCGGACTTCGACATCGGCGCGGCGGCCGCGCTGGACGATGCGGCCTACGATGCGCTGGCACCGGTGCGCTGGCCCTGGCGCGCGGGCACGGCGCCCGCGGACGCGCGCTTCTTCGCCGACGGGACGTTCCACACGCCGAACGGGCGCGGCAGGGTCTGGCCCATCGTTCCCGCGCCACGTGTCCCGAGCGCAGGACTCGTGCTGAACACCGGTCGGGTGCGCGACCAGTGGCACACGATGACGCGCACGGGTCCGCTCGCCCGGCTCGGTTCGCACCTCGCGGAGCCCTTCGCGGAGCTGCATCCCGACGACGCTTCGGCACGCGGCATCGGCGATGCGGACATCGTCGAGCTGTCATCGGCGACGGGCGCCGTGCGGGTGCGAGCCCTCGTCACGCCGCGCCAGCGTCCGGGGTCGGTGTTCGTGCCGATGCACTGGAGCGACGTGTACGCCTCGCACGCGCGCATCGATGCCCTGGTGTCGCGTACCGTGGACCCCGTATCGGGTCAGCCCGCCTCCAAGAGCGAGACGGTCCGCATCGCGCGCTGGCCGGCCGCGTCGTACGGCTTCGCCGTGTTCGCGAGGATCGGCGCCGCACCGCCCGGCATCGAGCTGCGCGGCGACGACTACCGTGCGCTGTCGCCGGTCCCCGGCGGCTGGCGGCTCGAGACCGCGTCCAGGGATGCGCCCGATGCCCTGCTCGAGCGCCTGTGCGCATCCGTTTCCGCTCCCGGTTCGGATCGCGCGAGCCTCGATCACGACGACGCGCCGCGCGGCACGGCGAGCAGGCTCGCCGTCGAGGGCGAACGGCTGGTGGCCGCGATGTTCGTGGCGCGCGAGCCCGTCTCGGTAGCACGGCGCTGGGTCGAGCAACGGCTCGGGCAGCCGCTCGATACGAGCGAACGCCACCGCCTGCTGGCCGGGCGCCCGGGCGCGGACGTGCCGGACCCGGGGCCCATCGTGTGCGCGTGCCTGGAGATCGGCGCGCACGCGATCGCGGCGGCCATCCGCGGCGAGGGGTCGTCGTGCCCTTCCGTCGAGGCGGTGGGACGCCTGACCGGCGCGGGCACGAACTGCGGCTCGTGCCGGCCGGAGATCCGGCGGATGCTGCGCGGAGCCGCCGCTCCGACCCCGCGCCGCGCCGTGGTTCAGCCCGTGTGATGCACTTCCTGGCGCTTGTACACCGGCGTGTCGATGCCCTCCATGCGCGCCTTCAACTGCAATGCCAGGTACAGCGAGTAGTGGCGTGACTGGTGCAGGTTGCCCCCGTGGAACCACAGGTTCTCCTGCGCGGTGGGCTTCCACATGTTGCGCTGCTCGCCCTCCCAGGGTCCGGGGTCCTTCGGCGTATCGCTGCCCAGGCCCCACACCTTGCCCACCTTGTCGGCCGTCTCCCGGTCGATGAGGTCCGCCACCCAGCCGTTCATGGAGGAGTAGCCGGTGGCGTACACGATCACGTCGGCGGGCAGCTCGGTGCCGTCCTCGAGCTTCACGCCGTCCTCGGTGATCTCGCTCACCTGTCCGGCGCGCAGCTTGATGTTGCCATCGATGATGAGCTGGCTGGCCCCGACGTCGATGTAGTAGCCCGAGCCGCGGCGCAGGTACTTCATGAAGAGACCCGAGTCGTCGGCGCCCCAGTCGAGCTGGAAGCCGGCCTTCTCCAGCCCCGCGTAGAAATCCGCGTCGCGCTCCTTCATCTGCCGGTACAGCGGAATCTGGAACTCGTGCAGGATCGCGTACGGCAGGGACGCGAAGATCATGTCGGCCTTGTGCGTGGTCATGCCGCCCGCCACCGCCTCCTCGGAATACAGCGCGCCGAGGCCGATCTCCATCAGCGTCTCTGAGCGCACGATGTGCGTGCTCGAGCGCTGCACCATCGTCACGTCCACGTCGTTCTGCCACAGCGCCGCGCAGATGTCGTGCGCGGAGTTGTTGGAGCCGATCACGACGGCCTTCTTGCCGCGGTACGCGTCGGGCCCGGGGTGCTTCGAGGAGTGGTGCTGCTCGCCGCGGAAGCGCTCCATGCCGGGGAAGTCCGGCAGGTTCGGCTTGGCCGACATGCCGGTGGCGAACACGAGCTGCTTCGGCTCGAGCGTCACCGGCTCGCCGTCCCGGTCCACCTCCACGGTCCAGGTCTTCGATGCCTCGTCGAAGGCGGCGCTCCTGACCTCGGAGCTTCCCCAGTACGGGATCTCCATGACGCGCACGTACATCTCCAGCCAGTCGCCGAGCTTGTCCTTCGGCGCGAACACGGGCCAGTTGTCGGGGAAGGGCAGGTACGGCAGGTGGTCGTACCAGACCGGGTCGTGCAGGCAGAGCGACTTGTAGCGGTTCCTCCAGCTGTCCCCGGCGCGCGCGTTCTTCTCCACGACGATGGCGGGCACGCCGAGCTGGCGCAGCCGCGCGCCGAGCGCGATGCCGCCCTGCCCGCCGCCGATGACGACGACCTCGGGCTGCACGTCGCGGCCGAGTTCGCGCGTCTCGCGCTCGCGCTGCTCCTTCCAGGTCGGCACGTGCTTGTCCGCGCCGTGGCTCGCGCCCAGCGGGCGTCCGGACCCCGACGGTTCCTCGAAGCCCTTGAGCTCGGTCGCGCTCGTGAGCAGCGTCCAGATGCGATCGTCGCGCAACCGCACAAGCCCCTCGCCGCGCACGTCCTTCGTCTCGAAGGTGATCCACGCCGTGACGATCCCGTCCTCCTCGGTAGCCACCTCGCCGTCGGCGGTCTGCCAGCCGGACGGCTTCACCGCGTCGAGCTGCGAGCTCAGCATGTCCTCGACGGCGGGTCGGCCTTCCATCGTGCGCAGGTTCCAGGTGAACGCGACCAGATCGCGCCAGTAGCAGTCGTCGACGAACAGCGAGGCGGCGCCCTCGACGTCGTTCGCGACGAGCGCCTTGTCGAGCTTGTCCAGGACGGCCGCCACGCGGCCGTTGGGTGCGAGGTCCAGCATGCAGGGGTCTCCGATGGCGAACGATTCGAGCGCGCCGGGCACAGACCCTGCGCGCGGTCGTCATGCTACCCCGCCCTGGCACGGACGATCCAGTCGACCATTCAAGGGCCCGTGCGCTTCCGAGGGATGCCGATGCTGCGGGCTCGCCGACGCTCCGGGCGGGTGCGGTGCACATGATGCGCACGCCGCCTGCGGGCGGCGCGCGGGCCGTAGTCTCGGGGCTCCTTCCCGGCACCCTCGTGCACGACATGGTCTCGACCGAACAGGGCGCGTCCCTGCCCCGCACCGGCGGGCTCGACGCGACGCTCGCACTGATGGAAGACCCCTACGGCTGGATCGGCGCGCGCTGCGACGAGCTCGGGAGCGAGGCCTTCTCCACGCGCGTGATGCTGCGGCGCACGGTATGCCTGCGCGGCTCCGAGGCCGCCGCGCTCTTCTACGACGCCGAGCGGTTCGAGCGCGACGGCGCCATGCCCGGCATCGTGAAGAACGTGCTGCTGGGCAAGGCCGGCGTGCAGGGGCTCGACGGCGCGGCGCACCGTCATCGCAAGGCCATGCTGATGTCGTTCATGACGCCCGCGGCCGTGACGCGCATCGGCGAGATCGCGCGGCGCGAGCTCGAGGCGGCCTCCGCACGCTGGCTGGAGGCGAGTGGCCGCGAGCCCGCGAACGGGCTCGCGCT
Source organism: uncultured Gammaproteobacteria bacterium (assembly GCA_963833195.1). Taxonomy (GTDB): domain Bacteria; phylum Pseudomonadota; class Gammaproteobacteria; order Granulosicoccales; family Granulosicoccaceae; genus Granulosicoccus. The sequence continues at coordinate 1,847,119 of CAWHXF010000027.1, forward strand.
CTACCCGGAGCTGCGCGCCCTCGTGACCCGCACGGCCTGCGAGTGGGCCGGCGTGCCGTTGCCCCCAGACAGGGTGGAGCGCACCGCACGCATGCTCGCCGCGATGTACGAACACGTGGCGGACCTCGGCCTGGGTCACCTGAAGGCGCGCCGCGCACGCCGCGAGGCGAACGCCTGGGCGGGGCGGATCGTGAGCGATGCGCGCACGGGTGCGCTCGGCACGGTGCCGGGGACCGCGCTGCACGCGATCGCGGAACACCGCGATCCGCGAGGACATCCTCTCGACGTCTCCGTGGCGGCGGTGGAGCTCCTGAACGTGCTGCGCCCGACCGTCGCGGTCGCGCTCTTCATGACGCACGCCGCGCACGCGCTGTACGAGCACCCGGGGGCGCGCGAGCGCGTGCGCCACGATCCCGACGGCACGGCACGCGCCTTCGCGCAGGAGGTACGCAGGCTCTACCCGTTCTTTCCGCTGGCCGCGGCGCGCACGCGCAAGGCCTTCGCCTGGCACGGCCACCGCTTCCCCGCGGGCGTGCGCGTGCTGCTGGACATTCCCGGCACGAACCGCGACCCGGCGGCGTGGGACGACCCCGATCGCTTCGATCCTTCGCGCTTCATCGGTACCGAGCCCGGCGCGTTCGAGCTCGTGGCGCAGGGCGGCGGGGATCACTACACCGGGCACCGCTGCGCGGGCGAATGGATCACCATCGAGCTCATGCGCGCGGCGGTGCACCACTTCGCGTGCGTGCTGGACTACGACGTGCCGCCGGACGACCTCGACATCGACACCGGCGAGGTGCCGGCCATGCCGGGCAACGCCCTGCGGCTCGTGAACCTGCGACCGCGCGAGCGCGGTGCCGCCGCGAAGGGTCCTCGCGCCGTCGCCCGCCCCTCCGACATCGCCTCCGCCTGAGCCGGCCGCGGCGACGGCGCCGGTGATAGGTTGCGCGCATCCCCCACCGCGTCCGTCCGGTCGATGACTTCGTCCCCCGAAACGTCTCCCACCCTCGCCTTCGGCCGCGACCACCTCGCCATTCCGGGTCCGTCGACCATCCCGTCACGGGTCCTGCGCGCCATGCACCGGCCGGCGCCGAACATCTACGAGGGCGAGCTCGTCGAGACCGCCGAGTCGATCTACCGGGACCTCGAGCGGGTGGCGGGGTGCTCCGGCCACGCGGTGATCTACATCGGCAACGGGCACGCCGCGTGGGAGGCGAGCCTGACGAACCTCTTCAGTCGCGGGGATCGGTTGCTGGCGCTCGTGACGGGACGCTTCGGGGCCAGCTGGGCGAAGCACGCGCAGGATCTGGGCGTGGACGCCGAGACGCTCGACTTCGGCCACCAGGCGCCCGCCGATCCCGAGCGCATCGAAGCGGCGTTGCGCGCCGACACCGCGCACCGCATACGCGCGGTGACGACGGTACAGACCGACACCTCGACATCGGTCACGAACGACATCGGCGCCGTGCGCGCGGCGATCGATGCGGCCGGACACCCCGCCCTGCTGCTCGTCGATTGCATCTGCTCGTTCGGCTGCGAACCGTTCGACATGGACGCCATGGGTGTCGACGTGATGGTGGCCGGTTGCCAGAAGGGGCTCATGACGCCGCCGGGGCTCGCGTTCAACTTCGTGGGGCCGAAGGCGCTGGAGGCGCACGCGGGCGCGGGGCTGCGTACGCCCTACTGGGACTGGGGGCCGCGCGTGACCCCCTCGATGTTCCCCGAGCGGTTCTGCGGAACGCCGCCGACCCACCATTTGTTCGGTCTGCGCGAGGCGCTCGACATGCTGCTCGAGGAGGGCATGCAGAACGTGTACGAGCGCCACCGCGCGTTCGCGCGCAGCACCTGGGCGGCCGTCGATGCGTGGGGCTCGCGCGGCGAGCTCGCCTGCAACGTGCCGCTGCCGGCGCACCGCTCGCTCGCCGTGACGGCCGTGCGCACGGGGGACGGGGACGGGCCTGCGCTTCGCGCGTGGTGCGAGCGCGAGGCGGGAGTCACGCTCGGCGTCGGTCTGCCGATGCCGCCGCCGGGCCCGAAGCGCGAGGCGATGTTCCGCATCGGACACATGGGGCACCTGAACCCACCCATGCTGCTCGGCACGCTCGCGACCATCGACGCCGGCCTGAAGGCCCTCGGCATCGCGCACGGCGAGGGCGCCGTGGAGGCGGCGAGCCGCACGATCGCGCGCTCGGTGACGGGCGGCTGACGGCGCACGCTCCGCGGGGGCGAAGTGCTGACCTTCGTTTGCATTCGGTTTCGTCGCGGGTCGCTACCATGGCCGCAATCCGATCAGCGACGACGTACATGAAACAGTTGGGACTCACGGAGCTGCGACGCTCGCTCGACCTCACCCAGCGCGAGATCGCTCAGAAGCTACGGTGCGGGCAGGACAGCGTGTCGCGCGTCGAACGGCGCGGCGACGTGAAGCTCTCGACGCTGCAGGCCTACATCGAAGCGCTCGGCGGACGGCTGTCGCTGACCGTGACGCTGCCCGATCGCCAGCAGATCGAGCTCGTCGGCTTCGCCGAGCGGGGTCAGGGCTGATCGGCGCCCTGACGGCGCCCTGACGCCGCGTCGACACCCTGACGCGGTCCGCGCCCGCGCCGAGCCGCGCGCCGAGCCGCGCGCAGTGCCGCCGGGTTCGGCGTCATCGGGCACGATCGGGCCGCCCGACCCTCAGCCCGGCACGGTCGCGGGCCGGCCGTTGTCGGACGCGCCGAGCGCCAGGATGAAGGGCGCCGCGCGCGTCGCCCATTCCTCGGCGCCGCCGAAGCCGCCCGCACCCTCGCCCCACGCCGTGCGCAGCATGTCGGTATCGATGATGCCCGGGTTCAGCGGCACGGCGGCGAGCCCGTCGGGCAGTTCCTGGGCCAGCGCGCGCGTCAGGCCCTCGATGGCCCATTTGCTCGCGCAGTAGGGGCCGACCTCGGGCGAGACCGAGCGCCCCCAACCGCTCGACAGGTTCACGACCACGCCCCGACCCGCGTCGATCATCGCCGGCAGGAACGCGCGCAGCACGTTCTGGGTGCCGCTCACGTTCACCCGCATCAGCGCGTCGAAGTCCTCCGCCGACACCCCCCACAGCGGCGACGGCTCGTTCATGAGCGCCGCGTTGTTGATCAGCAGATCCGGCGTGCCGAAGCCCTCGAGCACCTCGGTCGCCCAGGCATCGACGGCGGCCGCATCCCCGACATCGACCGCGTCGGTCCAGTGCCGCGGCTCGCGCACCCGCACGGTGGAGCGCGCGCAGCCCGCCACCGCATGACCTCCGGCGCGCAACGCGTCGGCAAGCGCGCGGCCCAGGCCTCGACTGGTACCGGTCAGCACGATCTTTCGCTCGTCTTTCATGCTCGATCCTCTCGTTGCTGTCCGCCGACCTTGTGACGCCGCGCGGCGTCACCACCATCCACGGCCGCCGACGCGGCATCGACGAGCCGCGCGGAGCGAAACGTGACCGCACGTGTCGTCACGCGCACGACCGCCCGAACGGGCACGGCTCTGGCAACGCCCCCGCCTGCCCGTCCACCCCACGATCAGAGGAACACGAAACGATGTCAGACGGCGACTTCGATCCCGAAGACATGGTCGACCCGTTCGAGCGCGAGCTCGAGCTGCGCGCCGCCGCCGCGCGCTCCCGCGCCGCGCAGCAGAGCCGTGCGCGTTGCCAGGAATGCGACGACGTCATTCCCGAGGCGCGCCGCACCGCGCTGCCGGGCGTGAAGCTGTGCGTGGAGTGCCAGACCATGCTCGACGGCGAGGCATCGCGCTACGCGCGCAACGATCTATCGCACCGCGCCTTCGAGTGAGGGCCATCAGGCCATCGCGATCTCGACGTTCGAGAACCTGCCGCTGTAGCTCCTGCGCAGGGACACCTTGTGCTCGAGGTCCGCGATGACCGCGCCGGAGAAGTCCTTGCCCGACAGGTCCTCCGCCTGACCGATGCCCCCCGGGGTGTCGACGTTGATCTCCATCATCTTGTCCGCGACGATGTCCAGGCCCGCGAGGTACATGCCGTCGCGGATGAGCTTCGGGGCGGCGATGCGCGCGATCTCCAGCGCCGCCGCGTCCGGCACCGCGAGCTCGAACGCGCCGCCGGCGGAGATGTTGGAGCGCGCGTCGTCGGTCTCGTTGTAGCGTCGGAAGCAGGCGTACACGCCGTCGATCTCCAGCGGCCGCCCGTTCAGCGTGATGAGTCGCAGGTCCCCGTCGGCCGCGGCCGGCAGGTACTCCTGCACGATGGCGTAGCCGTCGCGCAGGGTCGCGTCGATCATCTGGTTCAGGTTCGCACCGGCGCCGTCGACGATGACGAACACGCCCTGCCCGCCCGAGCCCTGCAGCGGCTTGATGACGGCCTTGCCCCCTTCCTCGTCGACGAAGCGACGGATCGCGTCGGCGTCGCGCGTGATGAGCGTGCGCGGTCGCATGGACTCGGGGTATTGCTGGAAGTAGGTCTTGTTCGATGCGTCGGTGAGGTGGCGTGGATCGTTCAGCACGATCACGCCCTGATCGGCGATGAGCTGCGCGAACAGCAGGCTCGAGCCGTGCGCCCAGGGGCGCTCCAGGATCTCGTCGGCGGGGTCCATGCGCAGCATCATCACGTCCACCTCCCCGAGCACGATGCGCTCGCGCGGCGCGTCCTCGGCCTGCAGGTCGGCGAGCAGGTCCGCATCGTCGGCGTAGTCGTCGCGCCGCGGCGAGTTCGCGAACGCGGTGAGCGAACCGTCGGCCTCGTAGGTGATGTCCACGAGCGAGACGAGGAACACCTCGTGCCCCTTCGACACCGCGCGGCGCGCGAGCCTGATGGTCGCGTAGTCGTCCTTCTCGGTGGCGATGTCGTTGATGATGAAGACGAGCTTGATGGAAGCGCTCACGGAACGGTCCTCTATTGGTACAGGTGCGTGACGGGGGTCGTGCGCGCCTGCGCCAGGCGCTCCGACGCTCCGGGAGCGAGCAGGAAGCGCGGCAACAGCGCGGGCGGACGCAGCAGACCCTCCTCGGTGAGCGCGCGCACCTCATGGCGGTGCCCGAGCGCGAACTTGCCGGCGAACAGCGGCGCAAGCTCCTCGCCGCCGGCGAGGTGCGCGAGCAGCTCCCTGAGCCCGGCTAGATACACCGCGTCCTTGGTCAGGCCCCCGCCCCGGCACGCGCGCACGGCGACGTCGAAGGCCGCTTCGGGCTCGAGCGCGTGCTCGTCCACCAGCAGCGCGAACACCGCTTCGAGCGGCTCCGCACGCACCACCGCGTCGGCCGCCACCACGCGGGCGGCCAGCACGCGCAACCGCGCGGGCGGCAGGCAGCCCGCGACGTACTCGGCGAGCGTGGCGAGCCCCTCCTGCAGCACGTCGTAGTCGGCGAAGCCGCTCTCGCAGAGCCGCAGCGGCTGGCGGCGCCCGTTGTGCCGGGTCAGCACGTGCACGTCGACCTCGTGCGCGATCAGCGGCGGAACGCGCGCGGCCGGGACGCGCGCGTGCGCATCGACGACGAGGTCGCCGCGGTGCACGGCCATGACCGAATCGGTGTCGTCCACGGACACGATCTCGAAGTGGAAGTCGGACGCGAGCTCCGCGTACGCGCTTCGCGCCGCGCGCGCGGCATCGACGAGCGCCTGCGCGCCGACGTGCGGCACCTCCACGTGCTCGGCGGGCACGCTGCGCAGGATCTCGCGCGCGTCCGCCAGCAGCGAGGCATCGGTGCCGCCGAAGAGCGCCACGCTGGCCGGCGCGAAGGCCGGCGTGCCGACCGCATCGAGCAGGCGCAGGAACGCGCGCAGCTCGGCGCGCTTCTCGGCCAGCAGCACGCCGAGCACGGGGTGCGTCACGTCGTCGACGGGCAGCGCGTCCAGACGGCGATGCACCCCTGCCGCATCGAGCGTCGAGGCGCGGTACGTCAGCGCCGGGGCCCGCACGTAGCCGCCGTCCCGGAACGCCTCCCAGCGCGCGAGGTTGCCGGTGGGCGTGAGCCGCGCCAGCCAGTCGATCTCGAGCTCGGTCTCGAACAGCGCGGCATCGACCGCGAGCGCGGCGGCATCGGGTACGGGGCCGCTCAACGGCTGCGCGCCTTCAGAGCGCGCGGCGCGCGACGCCGACGGCCTGCACGAGTCCGGCGCGGAGCTCCTCCACCGCCGCGAGATCGGCGATGCCCGACCACTCGTCCATGAACGTCTTCTTGTACTCGAGCGTGACGGTGCAGACGTGCTCGCCGTAGGTGGCGTGCACCCATTCGGGCCAATGGCCGCCGTCCGGAAAGCGCACGTTCGCGCGCACGTCCGGCGCACCGCCGCGAAAGCGCGTGCGGCGCAGCGTCTCGGCCAGACCGTCGACGACGCCTGCGAAGCGCGAGTAGTCGGCGGTCGTCAGGCCGAGGTCGATGTCGGGGTTGTCGGCCTGCGGCAGCGACGGGTGCTCGGCCCCGTCGCGCCGGTGGTTGTAGCTGTGCACGTCGAGCAGCAGCACCCGTCCGTGCGCGGCGATCAGGGACTCGAGCCATTCGCCCATCAGCGCGTAGTAGCGCGCGTGCGACTCCATCGAGCGCTCCACCAGCTCGTCCGGCAACCCGTCCTGCCACACGCCGAGGCCCCAGGCGTCGTCCGGGACGCGGTACACGGCCTCCTCGGGCGGACGGTTCAGGTCGATCTCGAAGCGCGACGCGCGCGAGGTGAACGCGCCGTCGCCCACGCTCGCCAGCACGTCGGTGAGCGGATCCTCCTCGCGCCTGCGCGCGGCGTCGTCGAGCGCCACGTGCGCGTGGAGCTCGTCGCGCAGCGCGTGACCGGCGTGCACGGCGGTGGCGAGCACGGGTCCGTTCCCGCGCCGAATCTCCCAGCGGGCATCGTTCGGGGTTTGCGTCATCCGGATACCGTACGGGCCGAGCCGCACGATCGTCTCCGGCGCTGGAGATGTTGCACCCCGCGGCCGTTGTCGAATTGGACGAGGGGGGTACGCGAACGCCCGAATTGCGCTCGACTCCCGGCGATGAGACCACGAACCCCGATGCTGCTCGGCGGCGCGCTCTTGCTCGCCGGCATGCTGGCCGCCGTCGCCGTGCGCGAGTTCGGCGACGCCGACGCGGCCGCGGAGGGACTCGACGAGCCCGAGGCCGTGCCCGTGATCGTCGACGTCGTGGGCACGCACGGCTTCGCGGACCGGGTCGAGGCGATCGGGACGGTGCGCGCGCGCGACTCGGTGACGCTGACGTCGAGTGTCGCGGACACCGTGGAGGCGGTGCGCTTCGAGTCCGGTCAACGCGTGGTGGCGGGGGACGTGCTCGTCACCCTCGCCGACGCCGAGGAGCGCGCCGCGCTGGCCGAGGCGCGCGCGTCGCTCGCGGAGGCGCGGCGCGAGAACGAGCGCCTCGACGAGCTCGCCGGCCAGGGCGCCGTGCCGCGCAGCGAGCTCGACCGCTCGCGCTCGGCGCTCGAGCGCAACGAGGCGCGCGTGGTGGCGGCCGAGGCGCAGCTGGCCGATCGCACCGTGCGCGCCCCGTTCGCGGGCACCGTCGGGCTGCGCACGCTGAGCCCCGGCGCCTGGGTCGGGCCCGGGGACGGTCTGGTGTCGCTCGACGACCTGAGCGTCGTGGAGCTCGATTTCGCGGTGCCGGAACGCTTCCTGCCTAGCGTGGCGGTCGGCCAGCGCGTGCGCGCCGTCGCCACCGCCTACCCGGACACGACCTTCGCCGGCGAGATCCGCGCGATCGATGCGCGCGTCGACGCCGCCTCGCGCGCCTTCACCGTCCGCGCGACCCTGCCCAACGCCGACGAGCGCCTGCGCCCGGGCATGCTGCTCGACGTGACGCTGCGAAGGAGCCCGCGCCAGGCGCCGGCGGTGCCCGAGATCGCGGTGGTGCGCAACGGCACCGTGGCGAGCGTGTATCGCGTCGAGGACGCGCGCGCGACGCGCCGCGAGATCGAGCTCGGCGCGCGCGACGGCCGCTTCGTCGAGGTGCTCGACGGGCTCGCGACGGGCGACGAGATCGTCGTCGAGGGCGTGCAGCGGCTCGACGAAGGCACGCGCGTGGACGTGCGCGCCCCGGCGGCCGACTCGTGACGATCTCGGATCTTTCCGTACGTCGCCCGGTGCTCGCGGGCGTCGTCAGCGTGCTGCTCGTGATCGCCGGGGTGATCGGCTACACCCGGTTGCCGGTGCGCGAGCTGCCGGACATCGACTCGCCGCGCGTGTCGGTCGTGGTCGGCTATCCGGGCGCCAACTCCGCGGTCGTCGAGAACCGCCTCACGCGCGTCATCGAGGACGAGCTGTCCGGCATCGCGGGCATCGACGAGATCACCTCGCAGAGCGAGGACGCCGAGACCCGCATCAGCGTCACCTTCGATCTGGGTCGCGACATCGACGCTGCGGCGAGCGACGTGCGCGCCGCGGTCGCGCGCGCGGCCCCGCGCCTGCCGGACCAGGTGGACGCGCCGCAGGTGCGAAAGCGGCAGGCCGACTCGGAGCCGATACTGTGGTTCGCGCTGAGCGCGCCGGGGCGTTCGGTGGAGGAGCTCACCGACTACGCGGAGCGCTTCGTGGTCGATCGCTTCGCGACGATCGACGGGGTGGCGCAGGTCGAGCTCGGCGGCGGACGTTCGTACGCCATGCGCATTTGGGTCAAACCCAAGGAGCTCGCCGCGCGCGGCCTCACCGTCGGCGACGTGGAGGCCGCCTTGCGCAGCGAGAACGTGGAGCTTCCGGGCGGCGCGATCCAGTCCGCCGAGGTCGACCTCACGGTGCGCGTGCTGCGCGACTACCCGAGCGCCGAGGACTTCGCGCGCCTGCCCGTCGGGCGGGCGAGCGATGCCGCCGGCCGGACCCGGGTGGTGCGGCTCGGCGACGTCGCGGACGTCGAACGCGCCGCCGCCGAGCCGCGCGCCTTCTTTCGCGGCAACGGCCGCACGCAGGTGGGCATCGGCATCGTGCGGCAGAGCAAGGCCAACGATGTCGGCGTGGCCGAGGCGGCGCGTGCGGAGGCCGAGCGCGTGCGCGACGGGTTGCCCGAGGGCATGGAGCTGACGGTCTCGAGCGACTCGACGGTGTTCGTCGCCGAATCGATCCGCGGCGTGTACCGCACGCTCGCGATCACCGCGGCGATCGTGATCGCGACGATCTGGCTCTTCCTCGGATCCTTGCGCGCGGTGCTGGTTCCCGCGGCCGTGGTGCCGGTGTGCCTGATCGCGACGTTCGCGGTGCTGGCGGTGGCGGGGTTCTCGATCAACATCCTGACGCTGCTCGCGCTCGTGCTCGTCATCGGACTGGTGGTCGACGATTCGATCGTGGTGCTCGAGAACATCCAGCGCCGCATCGACGCGGGCGAGCCGCGCACGCTCGCCGCCATGCGCGGTACGCGCGAGGTCTTCTTCGCGGTCATCGCGACGACGGCGACGCTCGTGGCGGTGTTCGCGCCGCTCACCTTCCTGCCCGGCACGATCGGGCGGCTGTTCGTCGAGCTGTCGGTGACGGTGGTGAGCGCCGTCGTCATCTCGAGCTTCGTCGCGCTCACGTTGTCGCCGATGATGGCCTCCAAGCTGCTGCGCCCGTCCGGAGATGCCACCGGCGTCTCGCGCTACACGACGCGCGCGCTGCGCGTCGCCGGCACCGCCTACGAGGATGCCCTGGAGACGCTCATGCGGCGCTCCTGGACGGTCTGGCCGCTGATGGCGCTCATCGTGGCCGCCGCCGCGTTCTTCTTCGTGCGACTGCCCGGCGAGCTCGTGCCGCCGGAGGACCGCGGCGCGTTCCGCGCGTTCTTCTCCGGTCCGGAGAGCGCCGGCTACGACTACACGCGCGAACGCGCGCTCGCGATCGAGCAGGTGCTCGCCGAGTACGTCGAGCGCGGCGAGATCGATCGCGCGACGGTGCGCGTGCCGGGCTACAACGGCTACGCCACGGGTCTGGTGTCCGGCTCGCTCGTGCCCTGGGACGAGCGCGAACGCGACGGGCAGACGATCATCGACGAGATCGACGCACGGCTCGCGGAGCTCACGGGCGTGCGGGCGCGCGCGAGCATGCGCGGCGGCATCGATGGCGGCGGCGGCAACGACATCGAGTTCGTGCTGCAGGGCGGCGAGTACGACGAGCTCGATAGCGCCGCGCGGCGACTGATCCGCGCGGCCGAGGAGACGGCCCCGATGCTGTCGCGGCTCCAGAAGGACTACCGCCCGACCGCGCCACGACTGCTCGTCGACATCGATCGCGAACGCGCCGCCGACCTGGGCGTGTCGGTGGAGGACATCGGGCGCACGCTCGAGTCCCACCTCGGCGGCCGCCGTGCGGGCTACTTCGTCGACCGCGGCGAGAGCTACGACGTCATCCTGCAGAACCGGCGCGCCGAGCGTGCGAACGTCGCCGACCTCGCCTTCCTCTACGTGCGCGGCGACGAGAACGCGCTCGTGCCGCTGTCGAGTCTGGTCACGCTGACCGAGACCGGAGACGCCTTCGAGCGCAACCGCGTCAACCGCCTGCGCGCCGTGACCGTCGAGGCCTCGCTCGCCGACGATGCCGCGCTCGGCGACGCGGTGGCCTGGTTCGAGGACTACGCGGCAGCGAACCTGCCCGCCGGGATGACGAGCGAGTTCCTCGGCGGCGCCGAGGACTTCCTCGAGGCCAACCGCGCCGCGCTCGTCGCGTTCGGGCTCGCGCTGCTGATCGTGTACCTGGTGCTGGCCGCGCAGTTCGAGAGCCTGCTGCAGCCGGTCGTCATCATGCTGTCGGTACCGCTCGCGGTCTGCGGCGGCCTGTTCGGACTCTACGTGACGGGCTCGACGCTCAACATCTACAGCCAGATCGGGCTCATCGTGCTCATCGGGCTCGCGACCAAGAACGGCATCCTGATCGTGGAATTCGCGAACCGCTTGCGCGAGCGCGGTGCGGACGTGCGCGAGGCCACGCTGGAGGCGGCCGTGACGCGCTTCCGGCCGATACTCATGACGGGCCTGTCGACGGCGATCGGGGCCATGCCGCTGATGCTCGCGAGCGGCCCCGGCGCCGAGAGCCGGCGTACCATCGGCGTCGTGCTGTTCGCCGGGCTCGTGCTCGCGACGCTGCTGACGCTGTTCGTGGTACCGATCGTGTACGGCATGCTCGGGCGCCACACGAGCACGCCGAACTCGGTGTCGAGGCGGCTGGAGCGTGAGCGCGCGGCCGCGGAGGACGACACGGCCGGGAACGGCGAGCCGGTCGCGTCCTGATCAGCCGTCGACGAGCACGCCGTCGATCAGGCGCGGCCCGGCGCACGAACGGCAGCCGTGGACGAACATCGCCGACGTCGACTCGGGCGGCAGCATCGTGTCGGTGCGTCCGTGGCGGGCGCCGATCGCCTCGGCGAAGGCCGTCAGCGTCGCGGCCACGGCGGACGGATCCACCACCGTGCCGAGCACGAGCCCCCCGTCGGCGGTGAAGAAGGCCATGAGTGGCCGCGGCCAGACGGGCGATCCGGCGGCGCTCCAGTACAGCGCGTAGCTCGCCTCGGGCGTGGCCGCGAGGAAGGCCAGCAGCGCGTCGAGCGATCCGAACGCGTGCGACGGAGAGGCATCGAACTGCGGGTACGGGTACGGCGGCGGGAGCGGTGCATCGACGGGGCCGAAGCGCTGCAGGAAGCGCTCGACGACGGACCTCCCGCGACCGTCCGCCAACGCGTACACCTCGACGCCGTTCACACGCCCGAGGGCTCCATGACGATCGGCGAACCGTCGTGGAAGCGCGACCAGCGGAACGCGTGCGGGTCGACCACCGGCGCCGCGCCCGTGACGATCTCGGCCATCAACCGGCCCGCCCCCGGTCCGATGCCGAAGCCGTGCCCCGAGAGTCCCGTGGCGACGTGCAAGCCCGGCAGCTCGTCGACGGCGGACAGCACGGGGATCGCGTCCGGCGTCACGTCGATCATGCCGGCCCAGGTCTGCTGCACGCGCGCGGCCTCGAAGGCGGGGCAGTCCGTGCGCAGCGCATCGAGCGCGCCGCGCGCGAAGTCGTAGCGCGGCACCGGGTCCAGCGTGCGCACGCGCTCGAACGGAGACTCGGCGTCGAGCGCCCAGCGCCGCGGCGTGACGAGCTCCTGCACCGTGCGGTGCCCGAGCCGCAGCGACAACGACTTCCACTCCGCCCGCAGCGCCGGCTGGAACTCGCGGAAGTAGCGGAACGAGTCCGGCACGATGTCGGCCACGTTGCGATGACCCGTCGCCACCGTGTAGCCGCCGTCCTCGCGTCGGCGCAGCGCGTAGCGATCGGTCCACAGCGCCGTCGACGGACCGTTCGCGAGCGGAGCGGTGCGCATCGCCACGCTGAGCAGCTTCAGTTGCGGCAGCCTGAGCCCGAGGCTTGCGCAGAACAGACTCGACCAGGCGCCACCGGCGAGCACGACGGCGTCGCAGGCGATGACGCCGCGCTCGGTGACGACGCCGGACACGCGTCCGGCGGAGGTTTCCAGGCCGCGCACGGCGCAGCGCGTGTGCACGTGCGCACCGGCGGCGCGACAGGCACGGGCGATGGCCGCCGCGGCGAGCTGCGGCTCGGCCCGGCCGTCGTCGTCGCAGACGAGCGCCGCGCGGCCGCGCAGGGCCACTCCGGGAAAGCGCCGGGCGAAGCCCGCGCGGTCGAGCATGCGCGCGCGCACCTGGAACGGCGCGGCGCTCTCCAGCCAACGCTCGTGGCTGTGCCTCTCGCGCTCGTCGTGCGCGGCGAACGCGATGCCCTCCACCCGGTAGCCGACGTCCGCCCCGATGCGTCGGGACAGGGCGCCCCAGAGACGCTGCGATTCGAGCACCAGCTCGATCTCGCGCGCGTCCCTGCGCGCCACGCGTATCCAGCCCCAGTTGCGACTCGACTGCTCGGCACCGACCTCGCCCTTCTCGCACACCGCCACCGACTGGCCGCGCTCCACGAGCTCGAGCGCGGTGCACAGTCCCGCGATGCCGGCGCCGATGACGACCGTGTCCACGCGGGCGGGCAGGCTCGTGTCGAGCGCGAACGGCGCGAGCGGTGGACCGGGCACTAGGGCCTGTGACGATACAAATTGACCGTCCTGTCGTTCCGCAGGGCGTGCCAACCTAGGCGCGAGGAGTGGAGCGTGGCGGCGCCACGCGACCGACGAGCAACGACGGATGGCGCGCCCTGCGGAGCGACCCTTCGGGCCGGCCCTGTGCGTCCGCCCCGCTGCGTTGCTGCTCGCTCGGGTAGCCCTGCTACCCTCGCTCGCAGCGCCTTGCGGGACGAACGCACAGGGCCGGCAGGACGGTCAATTTGTATCGTCACAGGCCCTCAGCGTCCGGACGCGAACGTGCCCGGCATGGTCACGAAGCCCGGCAGCCGTGCGACCCGGTCGCACCAGCGGCGCACGGCGGGATAGCCTTCGCGCTCGATACCGCCTTCCTCGCACAGCGCGGTGTACGGGTAGCACGCGAGATCGGCGAGCGTGGGCGCATGTCCGGGAACCAGCCAGTCGTGGCCCGCGCGTTCGGCGAACCACAGGTGCGAGTCCAGCACGTCCAGCAGCTCGTGCGCCCGGCGCCGCAGGGGCTCGGGGTCGCCGTCGTACAGGAAGCCCTCGATCAGCCGCACCCGGCCGGCACTCGCGCCGAGCGCATCGCCGAAGGCCAGCCACTGCACGGTCAGCGCCACGCGCACCGCGTCGTGCACCGGCCACCAGTCACCGGACGCGTCGTGGCGCGCGGCCAGGTGCACGAGGATGGCCTTCGAGTCCCGCAGCACGAGATCCCCGTCGACCCAGACCGGCAGCTCGCCGAGCGGGTTCAGCGCGAGGAAGGCGTCCTCGCGATGCTCCGCGGCGGGATGGAACTCGACGTCGGCGATCTCGTGCTCGACCTCGAGCATGGAGAGCAGTAGCCGCACCTTGTAGCAGTTGCCCGACAGCGCGTAGTCGTGGAGGCGTGGCAAGCTCATCACAGATCGAGCGTAAGTCGACCGCGACCGCGCGACACGCAGCACGTCATCACGTTCCCCGCACGGCGCTCGGTGGCGTTCAGCCACACGTCGCGGTGATCGATGTGGCCGTCGATGACGCGCACGCGGCACGTCCCGCACGCGCCCTGCTCGCACGAGGCGGGCACGGCCACGCCGCGCCCGCGCAGCGCCTGCAGCAGAGTCGTTCCCGACGGTACGTGCATGTCGATTCCCGAGCGCGCGAGCGCGACGTCGAACCCGCCCTCGGTGTCCGGTGCCCGAGGGTTCGCGAAGTACTCGAAGTGCACGGCCTCGTCCGGCCACCCGGCGCTGGAGGCGAGCTCGCGCACCGCTTCGACCAGGGCGGGCGGCCCGCAGGCGTACACCTGCCGGCCGAGCCCGTGCGACCCCAGACGCTCGGCGATGGCCGTGCGCGTGGCCTCGGGCGTCAGCCCCGCGAGCCGCTCCACGCGCTCGCCGAGCGGCGCGAGCGCGGCGGTGAACGCGAAATGGTCGACCGTGCGCGCGAAGTGCGCGAAACGCAAGCCGAGCCCCGCACGCTGGAGCGCAAGCGCCATCGGCGCCAGCGCCGTGACGCCGATGCCGCCCGCCACGAAGAGCGTGTCGCTCGCGTCGCGCCTGAGCGTGAAGCCGTCGCGCGGCAGCGACGCGCCCAGCACGTCCCCGACGCGCAGCCGATCGTGTATCCACTCGGATCCACCGCGCGAGGCCGGGGCGCGCTGCACGCCCAGCACCCAGGTATCGGTCGTGCCCGAGGCGTTCGCCAGCGAATACTGGCGCACCAGCGCGTTCGGCAGGTGCAGGTCGATGTGCGCGCCCGGCAGGGCGGTCGGCAGCGGGTCCGCCCCGTCGAGCGGCGCCAGCTCCAGCTCGAGGACGTCGGCGGCGGTGGGCTCGAGCCGCGCGACGCGCAGCCGCAGCGGTACCGATTCCGCCCCGGCACGAGCGTCGCGCACGGGCACGCCCGCGAGCGCGGGGTCCACGCGCGGGAAGTCGACGGTGTACGGCGGCGGCGCGGGCTCGACCTCGAGCCGCCGACGCAACGCCGAGAGCGAGGCGTCGTGCGCGCGCAGCGTCGGCACGTCGGCCCGTGCCGCGCGCACGAGCCCGCGCACGCAGGTCCTGCCCGCATCGATCGGTTGCAGCAGGAAGAGCGCTTCCACGGTCCGCGGGACGGACGCGATCGAACCGCCCTCCCACGTCGCGGGCAGCGCGTTTCGCACGCGTCCGAGCGAGGCGGCGATGGTCACCGCCCGCAGCGCGACCGGCGTTTCCCCGAACGCCGCGTCCAGGTCCGGTGGCTCGCCGAGGGGGGCTTCGGCGACCCACACGAGCCCGCCCCGTTCGCGTACCGGGTAGGTGGTGTTGCGTATCGTGCGGGCCGGTGCGTCGGCGGGGTGCGCCGGGATGTAGGTGCACGCCGCCGAGCGGTTCGCGTAGCGCCAGCCGTGGTAGCGGCAGACGAGCTCGCGGCCATCGTTGATGCCGATGCTCAGCCGCACGCCGCGATGCAGGCAACGGTTCTCCCACGCGTTGATGCTGCCGTCGTCGGCGCGCCACAGCGCAAGCTCCCGGCCGAGCAGCCGCCCCTGGTAGACGTGCCGGGGCGCGAGATCGTGGCTCGTGGCGACGGGATACCAGCGCGTGCGCGCGACCTCGCGGTCGAGCACGCCGTCGCGTGCGTGCGCGAAGGAATCGGCCACGCTCACGCCGCCGCGGGCAGCGTGCCGTATCGCAGGCCGATGCCGGAGAGCCAGCGTCGGTACGTGACGGCCATGCGGTCCGCGCGGATGGGCGTTTCCGCGCGCGTGTCCAGCGGCAGGCGAACGGGCCGCTGATTCTCGAGGATGGGCTTGTCCTGCCCGAAGATGGTCTGCTGGAACAGCTTCAACGCGGTATCGCTGCTGCGCGGGTCGACGACGCATACCCACGCGTGCGCGCGCACGGTGGTTTCGGTCACCGGCTGCACGAACAGCCCGATGACGTCCCTGCGCGACAGGTCGGCGGGACAGGACTTGTAGAGCATCGTGCAGAAGGGGTGAGGCACCCGATAGACGTAGTCCACCCGCATGGCCTCGGTGACGCCGACGGCCGCGCGCGGCTGCTGGAAGCTGCAGTTCGTGGCCAGGATCTCGCCGGCCGCCTCGTCCAGCGACACGTCGTACTCGCGCACCTCGGTGTGCGGTTCGGCGCCGAGGATGCCGGTGTGCACGAACGGGAAATGCGCCATGTCGAGGAAGTTCTCGATGGCGCGCGGCGCCGAGGTGCGCACCCCGACGGTGGCCGCGTGCACGCCGCGCCGGTCCGGCTCGCTCCATTCGGGGATTTCGAACAGCGGTTTCGCATCCTCGTCCAGGGCGACCCAGAGGTAGCCGTACCGCTCGTCGACGGGCAGCGAGCGCCCGTCGGCATCGCGAGCCTCGAAGCCGGGGCGCCGGCCACCCCGTCGGCTTACCGTCACGCGTTCGCCGAGCAGACGGGTCTCCCGCCGCTCGCCCTGTGCGAAACCCGCGACCGCGAACGTCGGATGGCGGTAGGCGCGGGCCACGGCGTCGTCGAAGGACGTGTGCATGGGATGGGCGCTGTGAGCGTCGTGTACGGCTCCGGAGGCCGACGATACCGCGAAGCGTGCGATCGTGCTTTATTCGTGCGTTTTCGAGCAATCCGGATCGTGAATACGGTCAATCGAAGTGGACAGGAGTTGTCATGATCGGCACGCGCATGCGACGGAATAACGTCGAGGTTGGCACATGACGCCACGCTTGCCCGCTCGGCGCGTCCTGGTGATCGGGAATGGCGGCGCGGGGAAGAGCACTTTCTCGGCGGCGCTCGGCGCGCGCACCGGGCTGCCGGTGACGCACCTCGACGCCCTTCATTGGCGCCCCGGATGGACGCCCCCGCCCGCGCCGGACTGGCTGCGGACCCTCGAGCGCGTCGTCGCGGCCGATGCGTGGATCCTCGACGGCAATTACCGGGGAACGATGACGCTTCGCGCGGCCCGCGCCGACGCGCTCGTGCTGCTGGATCCGCCGACTCGTACCTGCCTGTGGCGCATCGTGCGGCGACGGTTCAGCGGTCGCGGGACACCGGATCTGGCGAGTGGCTGCGAAGAGCAGCTGGAGCCGCGCTACGTGCGCTACGTGGCGAACTACCGTCGCACGCATCTACCCGATGCGCTCGCGGCGTGCGAGGCGGCCCGAACGTGCGGGAAGACGGTGCTGCGGATACGGGGCCGCGTCGATGTCGATCGCATCGCCGTCGCCCTGGGGCATGCCGCCTGCACATGACGTCCGCGGAGGCGATTCGCGCGGGAAGCCACGATGCGTACGGCCTCGCCGGCGGACTGGTCGCCGGGCGTGCCGCGAATCACCCGTCCACGCGCGCCGGGTCGCGATGCGCTCGAATCGGGCCCGAGCGCTTGTCGGGCGCGTGACGCAGGACGCGCCACCCCCGCGCCGATGCGAGCGACGCGAGCGCACCGTCGGGCTCCACCGCGACCGCTTCACCGGCCCACTCGAGCACCGCTCGATCGGCGATCGAATCACCGTAGGCCACGGTGTCGCGACGTCGGGCACCGAGCTCGCTGCACAGGCCGTCCGCCAGCTTCCGCTTGGCGGAGCCGTACGGATGACGCAGGACCGCACCGCGCGCGTAGCGTCGGCCCGTGACGGGCGCCAGCGAGGCGATCGCGCACCCCATGCCGAGTCGGCGCGCGTAGGCGTCGGCGAGCGGCTGCAGCGTGCCGCTCAGCAGCACCGTCGAATGTCCCGCACCGCGGTGTTCATCGAGCGCCTCACGCACCCGGACATCGATGCCGCCACCGTCAAGCACCTCGTCGACGTGCTCGCTCGCCAGCGCCGCCACGCGGGCGACGGGCAGTCCCGCGAGGTACGCCTTGTCGCGACGCAGCACGTCGCGGCCGTCCCGGAACACGTGTCTTGACGCATGAGCGGCCCAGGCGCGCGCCTGCGACGCACCGGCATGTCTGCTGGCGAACAGCCACCACGCGAACCGTCGCTCGCTGGAGGCACCGTGCAGCAGCGTGCCGTCCAGATCGAACAACGCGAGCTTGCGTCCGCGGGCTCCCCTGCGCGTCATCGAGAGCGGTCCGGGACATGGCGCGCGTCCGGATCCGAGCGCCGCGCACGAGCGCGGTCGCGACGAAACCCTTCGAGCAGCAACTTCGGGTACTCGAGCAGGTCCGGCAGGCCGCGCAGCACGCAGGTCGCGACCGTCACCCACACGAGGAGCTGTCCGATCGACGCGGTCGCCGGGGCGGCGGCCGCCCAGAGCGCCGGCCAGGCATCGACGACGAGCGCAGGGAAGCCGATGAAGAACAGCAGCCAGCAGAAGGTGATCGCCTTGATGGCCGCGTAGAATCCGCGCATGAACCGCCCCTTCACGATCCAGCGCGCGACGGGGCCGTCGAAGGCATCGAAGGGCTGCACGCCCTCGCCCGACAGCCGCGCGGCGCGCAGCGCATCGACGAGCGCTCCGCGCACGACGAACACCAGCGCGGCCCACAACGGCGCCGCGCCGAGATCCACCAGCACGAACCACATGCCGAGCTCGACGGCACGGTCTATGGCGATGTCCAGCACCGCGCCGAAGGGCGATTCCTCGCCGCGCCGGCGCGCGACGGCACCGTCGATCCCGTCGAGCACGAACACGACGATGAGCAGCAGCATCGCCACCACGTGCCACCATCCGAGCGGCCGATAGGCCATCCAGACGACGAGGAACAGCAGCGGCAGCCGGGAGAGTGAGATCGCGTTGGCCACGGAGCGAATGTCGCCCGGACCGGATCGCCCGCGTCACGCTCTGGAACGTTCTACCCACCTCCGTCTTGGGCACCGAACATGACAGATCAGCAATGTTCCCCGTCGGCGGTGAGACAAGCGACATCGGAGCGGGACCGCGGACCCGATGGTCGATCGCGCGGATCGGCAAGTGCGCACCCGCGACATCGAGCCCCGAAGCGAGCCGGAACCGCCGTGAAGCAATCCTGGACCACGCCGCGTCTCGCCGTCGCCCCGTTCGACCCCGCGGAGGCGCCGATCGCGAAACGTCTCTTCGAATCGGCACTCGCCACGCGTCCGAGGGACCCGACCTTTCGTGCCTATCCGCTCGAGGAATACGCGAGCATGATTCGCCGCAGCGCCGACACGACGGGCGACATCGAGGCAAGGCGATTCCACCTGCGCCGCATCGCCCTGCGCGATGGCACCGACGTGGGGTACTTCCTGATGGAGACGCACGTGCCCGAGCCCGGGTGCCTGTGGGTCGGCATGTTCGTGCTGCACCCGGAGCATCGGGGGAGGCGCATCGGGCAGGAGGCGATCCACGGCCTGTCGGTGGAGGCGGCGCGCCACGGCATGACGTCGATCCAGCTGAACGTCTACGCCGAGAACCTCGCGGCGTTCAGGTTCTGGTTCCGCAACGGCTTCGACACGATCCTGGGTCTCGACGTCGAGACGGCGGGACGAGACACCTTCCACTGCCTGCGCCTGCGAAGGTCGTTGTCGCTGCCCGACCGACCCTCCCGTGCTGCCGGGCCGTCATGAGCGCGCCGGGTCCCGGGTGCGCCCGCGCCGCCGCGAACCGACGCTGACGCCGCGGCCCTCAGGCCTGCAACAGCCCGGTGAAGCGAACCTGGCTCCGCCGACCCGCAGGCTGATCACGGGCCATCCTCGCCCTCTCCCGCAGCGCTTCCAGCGTGCGGAAGTCGATACTGGCACTCTCGCCGTTGGCATGACGGATCCTGCCCACGCGCCCGCGCGCGTCCGGCGCATCGATCAGCTCGACTCGCTCGCGAAGGCTTCCGATCTCGACGATGGTGGGCATGGCGGCTCCTCGACCGTGGTCGGCCGGGGATCGGCCGGGCGTTGCGCACGCTACCGTAGCCGGACGACGCAGGCGTGCAGGGCGCGACTGCACGTTCGCAGCTCGGGCCGTGGCGTCGCGGCGAATCGAGGACGCCCGAAGGAGCCACTGTGCGCAACACCGACTGGGACGATTATCGCTACGTGCTCGCGCTGCACCGCGCGGGCAGCATCGCCGGTGCGGCACGCGCCCTGGGTGTCGACGGCACCACGGTCGCGCGCCGGCTCTCCCTCGCCGAGTCCGCACTCGGGACTCGGTTGTTCGATCGCGAGCGCGGACGCGTCGTACCCACCGAGGCCGCCGCCGCGGTCGTGGCACGGCTGCTTCGCGTCGACGAGGAGCTCGCGGAGTTGCGCGACACCGTGTCGGGTGCCGACACGCGCGTCGAGGGCGAGGTGCGTATCACGGCGGTGCCGATGATCTTCGACAACGCGCTCGTGCCGGCCTTGAAGGGCCTGCTCGCGAAGCATCCGGGGCTGCGCATCGAAGCCCTGGTCGATGGCGCGGTGCTGGGCATCGTGTCGCGACGCGAGGCCGACATCGCGATCCGCGGAGCGCGTCCCACCTCCGATCCGGACGCGGTGACACGCAAGCTCGGCGAGCTGACGTACGGCATCTACTGCCACCGCGACATCGCGAAGCGAGGCGGGGACGTGGACTGGATCGCCTACGCGCACGGGAGCCTCGGCCAACCGCAGGCGGGCTGGATCGATGAACGGCTGGACGCGGAAGGCCGGAGGGCGCGGCTGCGTGGCAACGATGCGCAGACCCTGCTGCAGTGCCTGCTGCAAGGCCTCGGCAAGTCCTTGCTGCCGGATGCGCTGGCACGCGAACACCCCGAGCTCGAGCGCCTCGAGCCCGATCGGCCCACCCCGACACGGGAGGTGTGGATGCTCATGCACCCGTCCGGCCGGCAGGTCCGACGCATCCAGGTGGTGGCGGACTGGACGGCCGCCGCGGTGCGGGAATTCCTGATTCGATGACACGCATGCTGCAGGCCTGCCTGAACGGTGCACTCTCGAAGCGGCGCAACGCGAAGCCCGTCGCGGCCGCCACGCGCCGGCTCGAGCTCCGATCCGCGCGTCGGGCGGTTTGCACACGCGCCGACACGATCCGGGGGCGGCGCTGTACAACGGCCTGCCGAACCTTCGGAGATCCGCACCATGCCCGGCCCGCTGCACGGCTACCGCATCGTCGACCTGACCTCGATGGTGTCCGGCCCGCACGCCACCATGCTGCTGGCCGATCAGGGGGCCGAGGTGATCAAGATCGAGAACGTGCGCGGCGGCGACCACACGCGCGGCCATCCGAACCGGCGCGGCGGCCTGTCGGCCGCGTTCCTGAACAACAACCGCGGCAAGCGCTCGGTGGCGCTCGACCTGAAGGCGCCGGACGGCGTCGATACCCTGCTGCGCATGGCGCGGGACTGCGACGTCTTCGTGCAGAACTTCCGGCCCGGCGTGGCCGAGCGCATCGGCGTGGGCGAGGCGGCCATCCGCAGCGTCGCGCCACACGTCGTGTACACCTCCATCAGCGGCTTCGGGGACACCGGACCCTACGCCGCGAAACCCGTCTACGACCCGCTGGTACAGGCCCTCTCCGGACTGGCGAGTATCCAGGGCGGCAGCGACGAAGCGCGCCCCCGTCTCGTGCGCACCATCGTGCCGGACAAGCTGAGCGGGCACGTCGCGGCGCAGGCCATCACGGCGGCGCTGCTCGCGCGCGAGCGCGGCACGCCGGGCGGCGACGCGCAGCACGTCCGGGTGTCCATGCTGGACGCGGTGGTCGCGTTCCTGTGGGGCTCCGACATGACGGGCCAGACCTTCGTCGGCAACGAATTGCCGCAGGCGCGGGCGGCGAGCTTCATCGACCTGATCTACGAGACCGCCGACGGTTACCTTAGCGTGGCGGTGCAGAGCGACCGGGAATGGGCGGCATTGACGCGCGCGCTCGATCGGCCAGCATGGCTCGAGGACGAACGATTTGCAAGCCCGGCCCTTCGTCAGGAGCACATCGACGAGCGCCTGCGCCTCACCCAGGAGGTGCTGCTCGGGCGCACCGCCGCCGACTGGCTCGAACGCCTCGAGGCCGAGGACGTCCCGTGCGCGCCGGTGCTCACGCGCTCCGAGGTGGCGTCGCACCCGCAGGTACGGGCCAACGCCATCGTCGTCGAGAGCGAACACCCGTTCGCCGGCAGGCTACGCCAGGCGCGACCGGCGGCGCGCTTCTCCGGCACGCCCATCGAGATCGGCGACGGCGCGCCCTTGCTGGGAGCCGACACGCTGTCGGTGCTGCGCGGCGCTGGACTGGACGATGCCCGCATCGACGAGCTCGCGCGTCGGGGCACGGTGGCCTGGCCCGATGGCGTGCGCGTCGGGGAGATGGAGCGATGATCGACTTCCACTACTGGCCCACGCCGAACGGCTGGAAGGTCTCCATCATGCTGGAGGAGTGCGGGCTGGAGTACCGCACGCGCTACGTGAACATCGGCAAGGGCGACCAGTTCGAACCCGGGTTCGTCGCCATCTCGCCGAACAACCGCATGCCGGCGATCGTCGATCACGACCCGCCGCCCGCGTACGGCACCGAGCCCGTTCCCGTGTTCGAGTCCGCGGCCATCCTGTGGTACCTCGCCGAGAAGCTGCAACGCTTCAACCCGAAGGATGCGCTCGGGCGCAAGGAGGCCGACGAGTGGCTCTTCTGGCAGGTGAGCAACCTCGGACCGATGGCCGGCCAGCTCAGCCACTTCGTGAACTACGCGCCGGGCGGACCCGCGGAGCACGTCTACGCGCACGAGCGCTACGCGAACGAGTACCGCCGTTGTCTCGGGGTGCTCGAGCGCAGGCTCGGCGACCGGGAGTACCTGGTGGGCGACTACTCCATCGCGGACATGGCGGCGTGGCCGTGGGTGCTCATCGCGAAACCGCTCGGGCAGGGTCTCGACGAGTTCCCGAACGTGTCGCGCTGGCGCGCGGCGATAAAGGCCAGGCCGGCCGTGCAGGCCGGCGTGAACCTGGGCAAGGAGCACCGCCGCTCGAAGCCGCCCGACGACGCCGAGCGCGAGGTCCTGTTCGGTCAGCGCGGCCCGACGTCCTCTGCCGTGTAGTCGCCGCAGGCCTACCCGTCCGTGGGTACCTCGTCCTTCACCTGTGCGTGCGCGAGGAGCGCGAACAGCAACGTGCCACCGAGGATGTTGCCCGCGAGGGTCGGCAGGGCGAGCTTGAACAGGCCATGCGCGACGCCGAGCTCCGCTTCGAGCACGAGCGCGGCAATCTCCACCATGCCCGCGATGGAGTGCGTGAAGCCGCTGAGCGCGATCAGCCACGCGGTGAACGAGATGATGACGACCTCGGAGCCCTCGGCGCTCGGCATGATCCAGACCATGGCGGCGATCAGGAACCCCGCCCCGATGCCGTGCACGAATGCCGACCGGAGCGACAGCTCGCCGTAGTGACGCGATGCGTCGACGACGGCCGCACTCACGTCCTCGGGAACGAGCGCGAAGCGCGTGAACGCGAGTGCCACGAGGACGCAACCGATCCAGTTCGCCGCGAGGACGGTGCCCCAGACGCGGCAGAGCTGTGCGAACGCCGATGCGCTCCTCTCGACGAGTACGGGAAGCACGACGGTCAGGGTGGTCTCGGTAAAGAGCTGCTGGCGCCCCAGCACCACGATGAGGAAACCGGCGGCGTAGCCGAACGAGCTGACCAGCGGCGCCCAGCTCGCGTCGGGCAGGTGCATGCGCAGCACGGCCAGCCCCAGGATGGAGAATCCCATGGCGATGCCGGCCACCAGCCCGGACCAGAACAACGACTCGGTGGGCCGTGCGAGCTCGGCCTCGCCTTCCTCCTTGATGATCGCGTAGACCGCGGGCGCGCGCAGCTTCAAGCGCTCGACGACCTTCTCTTCCTCGGCCGAGGTCAGCGAACCGGCCTCGTCGATGACGTGCTCGGGCCGTTCTCGTTCGCCCTGCCAGCCGGCGCCGGGACGATCTTGCTGCATGCCCTGTGGCGGCTCCGGTGCGCGGCGCTCGGCTCGAGCGCGCGGTCGCTCACCATGACACCCCTCGGGCGCGTCCTGGCTTGCGGTTCGGCCCGCTTGCAGGATCGACGCTGGCGCGGTCGCGTCACCGCCGGCACGCGGGGCCGGTTCTCGTGGGCGTAGCCGCGCGGCAGATCCAGTGCGACTTCGGAACGTCTAGAATGTCGCCCTTGATCCAGAACCGAGGAATGATCGCTTGGGGATCAGCATCAAGAACGAAGAAGTCGAGCGCCCGGTGCGTGACTACGCCAGCGCAGAAGGGCTGGGCGTCACCGAGGCCGTCGCGCAGGCGGTGCGAACGGCCAGTCAGATCGAGCGGCGCGAGCGCAGCGAGGCCATTCGGGAAGCCGCCATCGCGCGTTACCTGGAGATCGCGGACCGCGGTTGGACGTCCGATGGAAGCGGCTGGACCAGGGACGAGCTGCACGACCGATGAGTCTCGCCATCGACACCAACGTTCTGGTGTACGTGCAGGATGATCGGGACAAGGTGAGGCAGCGGCTGGCGACCGATCTGTGAAGCAGGATCCAGCGACGGCGAGGACCGCCGTCATGTCGCTGCCCGACGTCTTCGAACCGTTCGGGTATGACACGACCGACGTCCACGGCGCGCTGGCCGCCGCCGCGGGCGGAGTGCTGTCGTATCGGGATGCACCGCTTCTCGGAGCGGCCGCTCGTGCCGGCCATTCCTTCCTGATCTCGGAGGATATGCAGGACAGTTTTCGCTTTGCCGACATCGTCGTCGTGTGCCCATTCGTTCAGGGGGCCTCGAACCCTCGATTGGAGACGCTGCTAGGCACGGCCTAGGGTGTGGAACGGCGTATCGATTGCGCCCGACACGGCGCCCGTCTCCAGCTCAACGATCCGACTCGAGAAACTCCGCGAACCGACCCATCGCAGCATCCACGCCCGGTGCCACACGCAGCAACGCCTCTTCCGGCGAGCACCTCCCCGCATCCGCTTTCTCCGACAGCTCGCGCCACGCGGCCAAGGCCCGCCCCCCATCGTAGTCGCACGCCGCGAGCCGCAGCTTCAACCGCGCGGGATCCTCGCCGAAGCCCGCCCCCGGCAACGTCGCGATGCCGGCCTCCTCCAGCAGCGCCGCCGCCAGCGCGATGGAGCCGTTGAACCGACGACCGAGCACCGCACCGAAGTCGGGCCACGTATAGAAGCCGCCTTGCGGTAGCGGGGCGTCCACACCGACCTTTCGAAGCGATTTCGCCACGTGCCCGTTCACGAGCGCGTGCACGTCGGTGGTGTCGCGCACGTACGCCTCGATGTCGGCGTGGCCCGCGTAGGCCTCGATGGCCGCCACCTGCACCGGCGCCGCCACGCACGACCAGGTCTCGCTCGCGATGTGCAGCATCCGCTCGTTCAACCCGTCGACGCCGCGCGGCACCAAGGCGATGCCGAGTCGCCAGCCACCGAGCGAGAGGTGCTTGGACAACCCCGTGGTCACGATGCCGAGCTCCGGGGCCACGGCCGCGGCGGATCGGTACACGTGGTCGTAGCTCGTGCGCCCGTAGATCTCGTCGGAGATCAGTAACAGCCCGTGACTGCGGCAGGCTTGCGCGATCTCCGCGAGCGCCGCGTCGCCGAGCGTCAATCCGCTCGGGTTGTTCGGGAAGTTGATCAGGAGCTTGGTGGGGTTGCCGCCGTCCGCACGCGCGGCGCGCACGGCCGTATCGATGTCGGCGGCGCTCAGGCGGAAGCCCGCGTCCGCATCGACCGAGCGCACGGAATACGTGCGCTGGCCGAGCATCGCGGCCTGCGGCGAGTAGCTCACCCATGACGGCACCGGCAGCAGACAGTCGCCGGGCACGGCCATCTGCGCGGCATAGAGCAGCAGCTTGCTGCCCGGCGCGACGATCACGTCGAAGCGCTCCGGGTCGCACCCGGTGAGCCGCGCCTGGTGCGCGAGCACGGCCTCGCGCAGCTCGGGCAACCCGGCCACGGGGAGATAGGACTTCAGCGTCGCGTTGTCGCGCAGCGCGGCGGCGAGCCGTTCCGGCACCGGAAAGGGCGACTCGCCGAACCCGAAGTGATCGATGCGACGTCCTTGCGCCCGGAGCGCGTGCACGCGCTCGTTGATGCCGAGGGTGGGTGAGACGGGTGTCATGGGGTCGTCGAGCCGCTGAGTCGAGGCCGAGCTTAAGGGCTCGCGACGTGCGATCCGCTTCGAAGGCAGCGTAGCCGTGCTCCGCGGTGACCAAACGGCGCCGCGCAACACGCTGTAGCTCGGGTTGCCGGCACCACGCCACGTCGGCCGACGGCCTCGGCACCGCCATGTTCGCTACATGATCATCCTGCCGTTGCGGATCGCCTCCACCGCCGGACTGGGCGCCGCGCTGCTCGCGCTCGGCTACGGCACCTTCGTCGTGACGAAGGCGCTGACGCTCGGCGATCCGGTCGCTGGATTCCCCACGCTCATCGCGGTGATCACGTTCCTCGGTGGGTTGCAGCTGCTCGCCATCGGCGTGCTCGGCGAGTACGTCGGGCGGACGTTCCTCGAAGCGAAGCGCCGTCCTCTGTACCTTGTCGAGGCCTACCGCCGCGCCTCCGCCGCGGCGGAGCCGAAGGTCACGCCGGCGAGCGAGCACGGTGCGCGCAAGCCGCGCGAGAGTGCGTGAGCGGGCCGTGGCGCGACGGGTTCGGCGAGTCCGGCGAGTCGGACGCGCCGGCGGACGCACGGAACCATGTGCGCTCGACGACGTGGTTGTGGGGGGCCTTGATCGCATTCGCCTTCGTCGTCCGATTCGTCACGCTCGATGCCTACCCGCTGGCCGGCACGACCGAGGCGCGCTACGCGGAGATCGCGCGCGTGATGCTCGCGACCGAAGACTGGATCACGCCGCAGCTCGCGCCCGGCGAGCCTTTCCGCGCCAAGCCGCCGCTGTCGACGTGGCTGACCGCGGCATCGTTCGCGACGGGCGGGGTGTCCGCGTCTACCGCGCGGCTGCCGCTCGCGATCTGGGTGGCCTGGGCACACGCCTGGCGCGACGTGCGCGCGGCGTTGCGTTGGCGCGAAGGCGTGGTGCTGCTGCTCGTGATCGCCGTTCCCTACGAGCGGCGCTACCTGCTCGCCTGGTGCGTGTCACCCATGCTGTTCTTCACGTTCGCGGGAAACATCCTGCGGACAGCGGACCGACGCGGGCGTCTGCCCCGTACGCTCGCGGGCCGGCTCACCGCGCTCTACGCGGTGACCTTCGTCGCGTGTCTGGCGCTGTCCTTCGCACTGCTCTACCTTTCGGTGCGCGCCGTCTACGACTTGGAGATCGGAGAGGATCTCGGGCAGGACGCCGATTTCCTGCGCACCGGGTGGGCCGAGTCCGGCGATGCCGCCGTGGCCGATCAGATCGCCCGCGAAGGCGCCGAAGGGGATCTTGACGAGCTGTTCATCGTGCTGCTGGATGGCGACGGCCGCCGGCTGCTCGCCTCGGACCTGTCGGACTGGGACGACATCGATGCCGACCCGTCCGCCGCGCGCCGCGTGCTCGAGACAGGCGATGCCGAGCTGAGGACGATCGGTTTCCGCGGTCGTGAAGAGGACGCCCTGACGATCCTCGCCCCGATCGGCGAGGACCGCGTGGTGTGGCTCGCCGAATCCTTCGCCGGGCGCGACGGGATGATGGAGCTTCTGCTCGCGGCGTTCGCCCTCACCTTCGCGCTCGCCGTACCGCTCGCGTCCAGCATCGTGTGGCTGGCGAGCCGACGTGCCGCGCGCGGCATCGAGATCGTGAGCGCGGCAGCGGGCGCCATCCGCGACGGTGACCTGGACCGCCGCGCGAGCGTCGGGGGCGGCGTGGTCGAGGTCGCGAACCTCGCCGACGCGTTCAACGCCATGGCGGACCGCAACCGCAAGCTGCTCCGGGACATGCGCGACATGACGGACAACATCGCGCACGACCTGCGCAGCCCGCTGACCCGAGTGCGCATCATCGCGGAGTCTTCGGTGCAGGGCAACGGCGCCGGCGACGCCCAAGCGCGCGCCGCCAACGACATCGTGCACGAGTGCGATCGGCTCGCGCGCATGATCGACGTCGCGCTGGACGTCTCCGAGGCCGAGGCCGGCGTCTGCCGCACTCCGCATCTGCCGGTGGAGCTGGGCCCGCTCGTCTGCGACGTGGCGGAGCTGTTCGACGCGGCCGCGGAGGAGCAGGGCATCGAGCTCGCCTGCCGCTCATCGTCCGGACTCGTCGTGGCGGGCGATCGCACCGCGCTCGAACGCGTGTGCGTCAACCTCGTGGACAACGCCGTCAAGTTCTCGCGACCCGGTGGCAAGGTGACGGTCGAGGTTCATCGGGACGCATCGACCATCGTGCTGGACGTCTGCGACGCCGGCATCGGCATCGCGCCGGGCGAGCGGGACCGCGTGTTCGACCGCTATTACCGCGCCGATGACAGCCGTTCGAGCACGGGCAGCGGTCTCGGCCTGGCCTACGCCCGCGCCGTGGTGCGGCTGCACGGGGGCGACATCGAGCTGGACTGCGCAGCCGGAACGAGGACGCGGTTCCGGGTGCGGTTGCCTAGCCTCTCGCCCGACGCCGACCGGACCTCGGCCACGCGGGTCCGGACCCGGACGGATCGGCACCCCAACGCAGGGGCGAGTGACCCCGCAAAGCACGTTTCATGTGATCGATCGTCCGCTCGGTGACACGGCGTTCGCCGCAGTGGCCAGGCGAAGTGCGGGCGCTCCATTCGAAGCATTCGCCCTCCGGATCGAGCAGGTCCAGCACCACGCACGAATCGACGACGACGTCGGCCGATCGACTACTCCCGGGTCAGTGCGAGTGTCTCGTCGGTGCTCATCGTGGGTCGGCCGAGCTCGTGCGCGCTCCGAAACCGGCTCGGACCGCCGCTCGGCAACGACCACGCCGCCGACACCACATGAAGGCCAAGCGTCACGCATCGGCCGCGAACTCGTGAAGCCGCGTCGCGCGCTGCGCCGGCCAGATCCACCTCCGCGACCGCGAACGTCTCTCCTTCGGCACCGAACGTCAGCTCCACCTGCGCGCAGCTCAGGAACGCGCCGGTGAGCGGGTACTGGCACTTGTAGAAGGCCTCTTTGGCCGAGAACAACCGCTTGGCGTGCAGCGCGGCGGCGGCGGGCGGCATGGCGGCGAGCGCGCGCCGTTCGGCGGGTGCGCACACGGTGGCGAACAGCGCGGGCTCCAGCGGGCCATCGAGCTCGAGATCCAGCCCGAGCGACGATGCGTCGTCGGCGCGGGCCACCACGGCGGCGCACAGCGTCGGCGAGTGCGACAGGCTGCCGACGAAGCCCGCGGGCCAGCGCGGCGATCGGTCCGCGTTCGGCACGAGCGCGACGCACGGACCGCCGAGCTCGGCGAGCGCGTCGCGGGCGCAGGCGCGCACCGTCGTGAACTCCGCGCGCCGCTTCGGGACGGCGCGGGTCACGTGGCGACGCTCGGCTTCGAAGCCCTCGTGGTCCACCGGTGGGCCCGCGGCAGCGGCAACCGGCGGATCGAACAGGCCGCGGATCGCGGCGGCGTCGAGCGTCACGCGCTCGCGAGCTCGCGCATCAGATCGCTCACCGAGACGATCTCGACATCGTCCCGCACCCGGTAGCTGTCGTCACCGGGGTACACGAGAAGCTTGCGCACCGCCCCGATGTCCCGGCACCCCTCGTGAAAGCCGCGGCTCGGTACCGGCGCGCTCGAATGCTTCACCTCGATCGCCCACCGCCCGGACGGGAACTCGAGCACCAGGTCGATCTCCGCACCCCCGCCGGTGCCGTACCAGAACGGCTGCGCGATCGGAGGAGCCACGGCCAGCAGATTCTCGATCACGAAGCCTTCGAAGCTGTCGCCAAGCTTCGGGTTTCCGTACAGGGCCTCGCGATCCGGAATGTCGAGCAGCGCGTGCACGATGCCCGAGTCGCGAACGTAGATCTTCGGGGCCTTGACCAGGCGCTTGCCCACGTTGCCGTGCCACGGTGGGAGGCGGCGCACCAGCAGCAGGTCCACGAGCAGATCCAGGTAGCGGGCCACGGTGGTTGCATCGACCCCGAGACTGCGGGACAGGCTCGCCGCGTTGAGCCGCGAGCCGGACAGGTGCGCCAGCATCGTCCAGAAGCGCCGCAAGGTCTCGGCGGGTATGCGAGGGCCGAGCTCCGGCACGTCGCGTTGCAGGTACGTGGTGATGAAGTCCCTGCGCCACGACAGGCTCGCCGCTTCGTCGGTGGCGAGCACCGACTCCGGGAATCCGCCGCGCATCCAGAGCGTCCGCAGCGCCGCGCCCGAAGCGCCCGTCCCGTCGGCACGCAGCTCCAGCAGATCGACGGGGCGAAGCTCGAGGTACGCGATGCGCCCCGCGAGCGATTCGCCGGACTGACGCAACAGCTCGATGCTCGCCGAGCCGAGCACGACGAACTGCCCCGTGCGTCTTCCCGCGCGCCTGTTCCGGTCGATGGTGCCGCGCAGCGTCTCGAACAGGGCAGGCACGCGGTGCACCTCGTCGAGTATCACCAGCCTGTCCGCATGGTCGGCGAACCAACGCTCCGCATCGTCCAGCCGCGCGCGGTCCGACGGCGATTGCAGGTCGAGGTAGATCGATTCGCGCCCGACCGCGAGCGCCAACGCGAGCGTCGTCTTGCCGATCTGACGCGGGCCGAGCACGGCGACGGCCGGCATGGCGTCCAACCGTCGTGCCATCTCATCCAGCAGTCGGCGCTTGATCATCCTTGCAATTCTGGCATGAAAAGCCAGATCTGCAAGGTTGTAACGATCCCGGCTCCGATCAACCCTTCTCCAGCGCCGCCTTCAGCGACAGCGCCAGCGCCGACGGCCCGTCGCTGCCGGCCGACGCGCCGCGTCCGGCCGAAGCGCCGCCGCGACCCGGACGCTCCCCGCCCTCGCCGCTCCGACCGCGCTGGCCGCCCGCGCCCCCTCGGCCGCCCCCGTTCGGACGACCGCCGCCCCCTCGGTGCTGGCCCGCCGCGGCTCCCCGCCCCCCGGCCCCGCCGCGCTCGGAACGACCGCCGCGCCGGCCACCCTCGCCGTCCGCGTCGCGCGCGCTGTCCGACATCCGCATGCTGAGCCCGATGCGCTGGCGCGGCACGTCCACGTTCATGACCTTGACCTTCACGATGTCACCGGCCTTCACGACGTCCCTGGGATCCTTCACGAACGTCTCGGCCAGCGCCGAGATGTGCACGAGCCCGTCCTGGTGCACGCCCACGTCCACGAACGCGCCGAAGGCGGTGACGTTGGTGACGACGCCCTCGAGCACCTGGTCGGGCACGAGATCCGAGATCTTCTCGACGCCGTCGGCGAAGCGCACCGTCCTGAACTCGGGGCGCGGGTCGCGGCCGGGCTTCTCGAGCTCGGCGATGATGTCGCGCACCGTCGGCTCGCCGAAGCGCTCGTCGGTGAAGGCCTTCGGGTCCAGGGTGCGCAGGTACGCGCCGTCCCCGATGATCTCCCTGAGCGGCCTGCCCGCGTGCGCGACGATGCGCTCGACCACGGGGTAGCTCTCCGGATGCACGCCCGACGCGTCCAGCGGGTCGGTGCCGTTGCCGATGCGCAGGAAGCCTGCGGCCTGCTCGAAGGCCTTCTCGCCGAGCCGGGGCACCTTCTTGAGCGCCTTCCTGGTGGCGAACGCGCCGTGCTCGTCACGGTAGGCGACGATGTTGGCCGCGAGCGTGGGGGACAGGCCTGCAACGTGCGACAGCAGCGCCGCCGATGCGGTACCGAGATCCACGCCCACGCCGTTCACGCAGTCCTCGACCGTCGCCTCCAGGCTCTTCGCGAGCGCCACCTGCGAGACATCGTGCTGGTACTGACCGACGCCGATGGCCTTCGGGTCGATCTTCACGAGCTCGGCGAGCGGATCCTGCAACCGGCGCGCGATGGAGATCGCGCCGCGGATCGTCACGTCGAGCTCCGGGAACTCGCGCTCGGCGATCTCGGACGCCGAGTACACGGAGGCACCGGCTTCCGATACCACCACCTTGGTGAGTCCCGCCGAGCCGGCCTCCGCGATCACGGCATCGGCGAGCTTCTCGGTCTCGCGGCTGGCCGTGCCGTTGCCGATGGCGATGAGCTCGACATCGTGGCGCTTGCACAGTCGCACGAGCGTGGCGACGGAGCCCTTCCAGTCGTTTCTGGGCTGGTGCGGGAAGATGGCCGTGTGATCGACCACCTTGCCGGTCGCGTTCACGACCGTGACCTTGACGCCGGTGCGGTAGCCCGGGTCCAGTCCGAGCGTCGGGCGCTGTCCCGCCGGGGCCGCCAGCAGCAAGTCGCGCAGGTTCGTGGCGAACACGGCAATGGCCTCGGCATCGGCACGCTCGCGCAGCGCCGCGAACAGCTCGGTCTCGAGCTTGGTCGCGAGCTTCACCTTCCATGTCCACGCGACCACGCGCTCGCGCCACTTGTCGGCCGGCAGGCCGCGATCGACGAAGCCGACGTGGCCCGCGACGGTCTCGACGCACTCCGCGTCGCCCCAGCCGTCGGGCTGTTCCAGCTGCAGCTTCAGGTTCAGCACCCCTTCGGCGCGCGCACGGAACATGGCGAGCGCCCGGTGCCCGGGCACCTTCGACAGCGGCTCGCGATGATCGAAGTAGTCGGAGAACTTGGCGCCCTCGGCCACCTTGTCCGGGAAGGCCTCGGCGTACAACCGGCCCTTGGTCGCGAGCTTGTCGCGCAGCCGACCGACGAGCACGGGGTCCTCGGCGAAGCGCTCCATCAGGATCGCCTGCGCGCCGTCGAGCGCGGCCTTGACGTCCTCGACGCCCTTGTCCGCATCGACGAACCCGGCCGCCGCGTCGTCCGGCACGAGGGCGGGGTCGTCCCACAAGGATTCGGCGAGCGGCTGCAGCCCGGCCTCGATGGCGATCTGGCCCTTCGTGCGCCGCTTCTTCCGGTACGGCAGGTACAGGTCCTCGAGCTCGGCCTTCGTGGTCGTCGCCTCGATGCGGGCGCGCAGCGCGTCGTCGAGCTTGCCCTGCTCGTCGATGGATTCGAGCACCGCGATCTTTCTCGCGTCGAACTCGCGCAGGTAACCGAGCCGCTCCTCGAGCAGGCGCAGTTGCGTGTCGGTGAGCCCGCCCGTGATCTCCTTGCGGTAGCGGGAGATGAACGGCACGGTGGCCCCCCCGTCGAGCAACCCGACGGCCGCCTCGACCTGGTCCATGGAGGCGCCGATGGCCTCGGCCAGCCTGGAGCCGAGCCGGGAGTCGAGACGGGAAGCGGCCTGGTGGGCGGAGTGAGTCACGATGGGGCGTCTGATGCGGGTGGGCCGAACGGGCCGGACGTGGCTCGCGCGGGGCGAGAGGATAGCCGGCGCGCGGCGCGCGGTCCGCGCCGGAATGCCGGCACATCGCCCGCATCGACGCGCGCGCGTTCCGGCGCTCGACGACGCCGCCTTCCACATCGTCGCCACCGGCCGGGGAGTGCGGGGTCGCACGTTGCACGATCCGCCGCCACGCCACATCATGCCGGCCGCAGCGGCCCATCCCGTGCCGCCCCGACCGGAACGTGCGTACATGAAGAGCGCCAAGGACTACCTCGATGCCGCCAATGCGGACGTCACCCGCATTCCCGGAGCCGATGCCATCGCGCATCACGGCGAGCCCGGGGCGGTGTTCGTGGACGTTCGGGATTCGGCGGCCATCGAGAAGAGCGGCACCATTGCCGGTGCCCTGCGCGTGCCGCGCGGCATGATCGAGTTCGCCGCCGACGAGGCGACACCCTTCCACGAGGCGGCGTTGTCGCAGGAAGCGGACCTGTACCTCGTGTGCGGTGCGGGCGGTCAGGCGGCGCTCGCCGGCAAGACGCTGCGCGAGATGGGTTTCACCAAGGTGACGAACATCGGCGGCATCGGCGAGTGGAAGGACGCCGGCGGGCCGATGGAAGGCTGAGCCTCGACGCAAGGCCGAGCCTCATCGGCGCGCCAGCCCCGGCACGTGATCTCGCTGGCGCGAGATCAGGACGTTGAAGGAGATCGACAACCGCGGATCGTCGGCGAAGTTCGGGTGCACCGCGTGGTGCAGGAACGAGGGCCACAGCAGCATGAGCCCCGCTCGCGGCAGCACGCGGTGCTCGTGCCGCACCTGCCCGTCGCCCTCGATCGCGTTCATGTTGGCCTGCGGGCGGGGGTCGTAGAGCGAGATGGCGCCGGGGTCCACGTCGTCGCGCCGTGCGGCATCCGCGGGCTGTTCCGGCACGGCCACGTAGTAGGTGCCCGACAGGTAGCTGTGGGGGTGGTTGTGCAGTCCGTGGTAGTCGCCGCGGCGATTCACGTTCATCCAGCCCTGCGCGTACCAATCGACGGCGCGCCCGACGCTTTCGGTCAGGTAGTCGGTGACGGTGCGGCGCACGCAGGCGCGCAGCCAGTCGGTGGCGGGGTGCCCGAGCTCGAACACGTCCGCGTCCAGGTAGCGGGTGGTCAGTTGCTCCCGCTCGGCGTCGGCGCGCAGCATCAACGCCGCCAGCGCCTCGTTCGCGTGCTCGGCGTCGGGCACCTCGCGCTCGAGCAGCAGCGTGGGCCATAGGCGGTGAAAGCCCGCCGGCGTGGTGGTCATGCAGGGGAATCCGATCGGCGCCGCCGCCAAGGTTATCCTGCGCCGCCCGGGCAGTGCCCCGCACGGCAGGACATCGTTCGTTGAACACCATGCACGCGCACGTTCACCGCGCCGTCCACGACCCGCTGCCGAGCGCCTTCACGGACCTGCTCGCGACGCTGGTGCGCGCGCCGAGCGTGGTCGGCGCCGAGCACACGTTCTTCCGCGTGCTGCAGCGGGAGCTCGAGGAGCGCGGTTCGACGGAGATGGGACGCATCGTGGCCGCCTCGAACGGGCTCGTCGACGGCACGACGCTGCGGGTGCCCACCTCGGGCTACCACACGATGGACGAGGCGGCACCGCTCGAGTCGGTGCGCGCGTTCCTCGCGGTGACGGCGGCGCTGGCCGACGGGAGACTCGCGGCATGAGCCTGCACGCGAAGCTCCTCGAACGCGCCGCCGACGCTCGTCCCATACGTATCGCGCTCGTCGGCGGCGGGAAGTTCGGCTCGATGTTCGCGGCGCAGGTCGTGCGCACCCCGGGCATGCACCTGGTGAGCATCGCCGACCGGGATCCCGAACGCGTGCGGGCGACGCTCCACCGCGTCGGATGGGCGCCGGAGCGATCGGACCCGAAGAACCTGTACGAGGCGCGCCGCACGAACGGCACGGCCATCGTGGACGACGTCGACGCGGTGATCGGCAGCGACCACGTCGACGTCGTCATCGAGGCCACCGGCGATCCGGCGGCGGGCATCCGACATGCGCTGGCCGCCTTCGCGGCCGGCAAGCACGTCGTCATGGTCAACGTCGAGGCCGACGCGCTCGCGGGGCCGCTGCTTGCGCTTCGCGCGCGCGAGGCGGGCGTCGTGTACTCGCTCGCGTACGGCGACCAGCCCGCGCTGATCGCCGAGCTCGTGGACTGGGCGCGCGTGGCGGGGTTCGAGGTCGTGGCCGCGGGCAAGGGCACGAAGTACCTGCCGAGCTACCACGACTCGACGCCCGACACGGTGTGGGACCACTACGGCCTGACGCCGGAAGCCGCCGCGGCGGGCGGCATGAACCCGACGATGTTCAACTCCTTTCTCGACGGTACCAAGAGCGCCATCGAGATGGCCGCGGTCGCGAACGCCTGCGGGCTGGACGCACCGGACGCGGGGCTCGGCTTTCCCGCGTGCGAGGTCGATGCACTGGCCGATACGCTGAAGCCCGTAGCGGACGGCGGTGTGCTCGCGCGCCGCGGCCTCGTCGAGGTCGTATCGAGCCTCGCACGCGACGGCACGCCGCTGCGCCGCGATCTGCGCTGGGGCGTCTACGTCACCTTCGCCGCCGATACCGACTACGTGCGCCGCTGCTTCGGCGAGTACGGCCTGCTGGTGGACCGCGGCGGCAACTTCGCGTCGATGTACAAGCCGTCGCACCTCATCGGCCTGGAGCTCGGGCTCTCGGTCGCTTCGGTCGCGCTGCGCGGCGAGGCCACCGGCGCGCCGCGCGAGTGGCGGGCCGACGTGGTGGCCGTGGCGAAGACCGATCTCGCGGCGGGCGCCACGCTCGACGGCGAAGGCGGCTACACGGTCTGGGGCCGGCTGATGCCGGCGCCCGCTTCGCGCGCCATCGACGCGCTGCCGCTGGGGCTCGCGCACGGGCTCGTGCTGGAGCGCCCCGTACGGCGCGGCGACGTCGTGACGCGCGGGCACGCGCGCATGGACGCCGACGACGCCGCGACGCGGTTCAGGCGGGATATGGAAACCGCGTTCGCGCCCTCGACGTGAGCCTCGCGCTCAGCGCACCTTCCCGAGCAGCAAGCGGTCCGCGTCGTCGGCGGTAGCGGCGAGCGCGGTGAGCACGGCATCGAGCCCCACCGAACCGATGGCCCCGCACTCATGGGCACCGATCGTCTGGACGAAACCGTCCCAAGCCACCCGATCGGTGCCGACCGCCGCTTCCGCATTCGAACGTCGGCCGCGGTCGAAGGCTCGCACCACCTCGCGCTGCAGCGGCAGGAAGCCGTGGTTGCGCGCGGCGTACCACAGGCAATCCGCCCGCCGGTTCGCCACGAGCGAGGGGTCCGGCAACCGCGGGACCGTCAGCGCATCGATGGCGGCCAGCAGCACGAGGACCGCGACGGCCCCGCCGGCGACGGCACCGGCCGCCACGAACGCACGCCGCGGCGAGCTGCCGGCCCGGGCGATGGCGCTCGAGGGAGTGGAACGCATGCTTGCGGGTCACGCGGCGAGAGGGTCCCGCGCATTGTCGAGGGTGCGCGTGACGTTCGCGTGACGTCGCCGGGACGCGCTTCCGGGGGAGGCTACGCGCGCTCGCCGCCGAGCCGCTGCACGAGCGCCTCGAGCTCTGCGCGCACCGCATCGAGCGCCGCGGAATCGGTACCGCGCGCGACGAGCTCGATGCGCGAGCGCCCGTCGATCCGCCCGGGGTAGCTGCCGATGTCCACCGCGGGGTGCCTGGCTTGCAACGCTCGCAGGGCGCCGGCGATGTCGCCTTCGCCGAGTCCGAGCACCACGACGCTCACGGAATTCGTCACGGGCCCCTGCGGCAGCGTCGGCAGCACGCTCTCGAGCATCGCCTGCATGATCTTCGGCACGCCGGCCATGACCAGCACGTTGCCGATGCGGAATCCGGGTGCCGCGGACACGGTGTTCTCGATCAACGTGGCGCCGTTCGGCACGCGCGCCATGCGCAGGCGGTCCGCGTTGAGCTCGACGCCGCGCTCCTCGCAGAAGGCCGCGAGGATGCGCCGCGCCTCCGCGTCCACGTCGATGGGCACGCCGAAGGCACGCGCGATGCAGTCGGCCGTGATGTCGTCGTGGGTCGGTCCGATGCCCCCGGTGGTGAAGACCAGGTCGTTCGCGGCGCGCAGCTCGTTCACCGCGCGCACGATGGCCTCCGGATCGTCGGCGACCGTGCGCGTCTCGACGACGCGGATGCCGCGCGTGCCGAGCCGCGTCGCGAGGTGCGCAAGGTTCGCATCCACGGTGCGCCCGGACAGCAGCTCGTTGCCGATCAGGAGCATCGCGGCCGTCGGACCGCACTCCGGGCGTGCATCCGTTGCCTGACCTGCCGAGGCGTCGCGCTCGCCGGGCCCGTCGGCGTCGGCGTCGGCGTCGGCGTGGCGGCGGCGTCGGCCGCAGGATGCTTTGCCGGGTCGCCGGAGGACGGCGCCGTCACCACCAGCGTCCACGGGTCGACGAGCGCGCCGCCGCATCGAGTCGTGACGTCGCGCGCGGCCGTCGCCAGCGCATCCAGCGTGTTCGCATCGATGGGCACGCCGGCCGCGCGGGCCTCGCGGCTGCGACGCTCCGGATCGCCCGGCATCAGCACTCCGTCCTGTGCCCGGCCGATCTCGTCCGGCCGGGCGGAGCGCGCCCAGTCGACGAGCTCGCCGGCCTCGCGGCCGAAGGCCTCGATCGTGCCGAGGCGCGCCGGGTCGATCAGGATCGCGAGCATGTTGTTCAGCACGCCGGGCGTCGGCAGGTGGTTCGCGGCGCGTCCGGTGGGTCCGCCGATCATCGCCGCCCCCAGCAGCTCGCACACGACGGACAACGCGTAGCCCTTGTGCTCGCCGAAGGTTCGCAGGGCGCCGTACGGCGGCTCGAACAGCACGCGCGGATCGGTGGTCGGACGCCCCTCCGAGTCGATGACGGTACCGGGCGGAACGGGCACGCCGCGCTGCATGGCCACGCGCGCCTTGCCGTGCGCGATCGTGCTGGTGGCGAAGTCGAGCAGTATCGGTTCCGCCCCGTCGCGCGGCACGCCCACGGTGAACGGGTTCGTCACGAAGCGCGCTTCGGCGCCCCCGTGCGGAGCCACCACGGGCTCGCGCGAGATGGCGTTCGTGAAGTGGATACCGACGAGCCCGGCGTCGATGGCCATCTCGGCCCAGTGGCCGATGCGTCCTATGTGGTGCGCGTTGCGCAGGCCCAGCAGGGCGATGCCGTGCGCCCGCGCGCGCGCGATGCCGAGCTCCATCGCCTGGAAGGCCGCGGACTGCCCTAGCCCCATGCCGGCATCGACTACCAGCATGGGCCCGGTATCGACGACGATCTCCACGCGCCGGTTCAGCCGCAGTTGCCCGTCGCGGTGGGACTCGACGTAGAGCGGAATCATGCCGACGCCGTGCGAGTCGTGCCCGGCGAGGTTCGCGCCGACGAGGTGGTCGGCGGCCTGCACGGCCTCCTCGGCGGCGCTGCCCATCGCGAGGAACAAGTCGTTCACCCACGCGTGCAGCGCGGCGGTCGGAAAGCGGGTCGCTTCCGTGGACTGGGACATCGGCGGGGCGTCGGGAGCGTGATGGGCCGCCCATGCTACCCCCCGGGCCGCGACCCGACGCGGTGCACGCATCGTCGCTCCGAGGCAGACTGGCGCCCTGCCCTCGCTCCGCGTCCCCGTCATGCCACCGCTCACCCGTACCGCCGCGCTCGTCGCGGCCTGTCTGGCCGCCGCCGGCCATTCGGCGGCCGCCGAGGTCGATCTCCGCCTCATGGAGACGACCGACCTGCACATGTACCTGCTGCCCTTCGACTATTACACCGACGCCGCCATCGACGACGTCGGGCTCGCCCGCACGGCCACCCTGATCCGCGAGGCCCGCGCGGAGGCCACCAACAGCCTGTTGTTCGACAACGGCGACCTCATCCAGGGCAACCCGCTGGGCGATTGGGTCGCGCGCTCGCGCGGGCTGTCCTTCGGCGAGGTGCACCCCGCCTACGCCGCCATGAACCTGCTCGGCTACGACGCCGCGAACATCGGCAACCACGAGTTCAACTACGGGCTGGAGTTCCTGCTGAAGACGCTCTCGGGCGCGGACTTCCCGTACGTGCTCGCGAACGTCTACGCCGTGGACACCGACGACGACCCCGCCAACGACAAGCACTACTTCCGCCCGTACGTCCTGCTCGAGCGCACGCTCGCCGCGCGAGACGGCACCGAGCACGACATCACGGTCGGCGTCATCGGCTTCACCCCGCCGCAGATCATGACGTGGGACAAGAGCCACCTCGAGGGCCGGGTGACGGTGCGGGGCATCGTCGAGACGGCCGAGGCGCTGGTGCCCGAGATGCGCAAGGCCGGCGCCGACATCGTCGTGGCCGTGCCGCACAGCGGCCTGTCCACGCAGGAGGCCGACGGCCTGCGCGAGAACGCGAGCGCACAGCTCTCGCAGGTGTCCGGCATCGACGCGATCCTCTTCGGCCATTCCCATTCGGTGTTCCCGTCCGAGACCTACGAGGGCTTTCCCGGTGCGGACGTGGCGAAGGGCACCCTGAACGGCGTGCCCGCGACGATGCCGGGGTTCTGGGGCAGCCACCTCGGCGTGGTGGACCTCGTGCTCGAGGTCGACGAGGCGGGCGACTGGACGGTGTCCGACGGCACGGCCGAGGTGCGCGCCATCGCCGCGCGCGAAGGGAGCGAGGTGACGGCGCGGGTGGAGTCGCAGCAGGACGTCGTCGATGCCGTGAGCGCCGCGCACGAGGGCGCGCGCGCCTGGATGGCCGAGCCCGTCGCCGAGACCACCGCGCCGA
The DNA here is from genome assembly GCA_963833195.1 of uncultured Gammaproteobacteria bacterium. Lineage (GTDB taxonomy): Bacteria > Pseudomonadota > Gammaproteobacteria > Granulosicoccales > Granulosicoccaceae > Granulosicoccus. The sequence goes on from CAWHXF010000027.1 coordinate 1,887,004, forward strand.
TCGACAGCTTCTTCGCGCTGGTGCGCGACGACCCGTCGATCCAGATCGTGACCGATGCCCAGGCGGCGTACGCGCGCACGGTGCTCGAAGGCACGGAGTACGGGAACCTGCCGATACTGTCCGCGGGCGCTCCGTTCAAGGCGGGGGGTCGCGGCGGACCGGACAACTACACGAACCTCGATGCGGGCGCCATCGCGATCCGCAACGTGGCGGATCTCTACATCTACCCGAACACGCTGCGCATCGTGAAGCTGACGGGGGCGCAGGTGCGCGAATGGCTCGAGCGCTCGGCGGGTCAATTCAACACCATCGATCCCGATGTGGATGGTGCGCAGCCGCTCGTGAACGACGGCTTCCCGTCCTACAACTTCGACGTCATCGACGGCGTGGACTACCGCATCGACGTCACGCAGCCCCCGCGCTACGACGCCGACGGCGCGCTCGTGAACCCCGACGCGCACCGCATCGTGGATCTCGCCTTCGAGGGCGCGCCCATCGACCCCGAGCGCGATTTCGCGGTGGTGACGAACAACTACCGCGCGGGCGGCGGCGGCGACTTCCCGAACCTCGACGGCTCCACCACCATCGTGGAGGCGCCGCAGACCAACCGTCAGGTGCTCGTCGATTACCTCGTGGGCACGGGCACCATCGATCCGTCGGCCGACGACAACTGGGGCTTCGCGCCGATGGACGGCGACCCGGTGCTCACCTTCGAAAGCTCGCCGGCGGCGCGCGACGCTGCCGGCGCGGACGTCGAGTACCTGGACACCTTGGCAAGCGGGTTCGCGCGGTACCGATTGCTGCCGTGAGACGGTGCCGCGCTTCCGACGCTCGCGTGCGGCGCGCCGGAGGGCTCGGCCAAAGGGGCGTTCAGCTCGCGTGCGCCAACGCCACACCGCGCTCCACCGTGACGCGTCCGCCGGTCGATACCCGACCGCCCGGACGCTCCACGGTGTCCAAGACCCGGAAGTTCGCCGTCCACGCGTCGCGCCCTACCTCGTGCACCACGTAGCCGCGGCGGTTGCTGTGATAACCCACCTGCGGGTTGTCCGCGGCGATGCCGGCCCACCACGGCGCCGCCTCGGCACCGTCCCCGCCGGAGCTGATGGACGTGTTGGTGAATTCCACCGCCACCGACTCGCCGTCGGGCTCCTCCAGCCGCCGCGGCACGTTCGCGCCCCAGTGCAGGTGCACGTCTCCGGAGAGGAACACCACGTCGTCGCCTCCGCGCGCTGCGATGGAGTCCAGCAGGCGCGTCCGCGCGGCGGGATAGCCCGGCCACTGATCGTTCACGTGCGGATTCATGCTCGGACCGCCGTCCGAGCCGCAGCCGAAGATCGGCACCTGCTGGGCCAGCACGTTCCAGCGGGCGTCCGCGCGCGCGAGCCGCGCGTCCAGCCATCGCTCCTGCGGCTCGCCCAGCAGGCTGCGGGCGGGATCGGTGAATCCCGGTGCGCAAGTGTCCACGCTGCCGCGACGGCACGCCTGCACGGACCGGTACTGGCGCGTATCGAGCGCCGACAGATCGACCAGATCGCCGAAGCGCAGCGCGCGGTGCAGGCGCATGGAGGACGCCGAGGGCATGGAGCCCGCGCGCAGCGGCATGGCCTCGTAGTAGGCCTGGAAGGCCGCGGCGCGGCGCAGCAGGAACACCGCCGGCGGCGTGTCCCGGTTGTCCGAGGCGCCTGCCCAGTTGTCGCGGACCTCGTGGTCGTCCCAGGTGGAAACGAAGGGGGCGGAGGCATGGGCGGCCTGCAGATCCGGGTCAGACTTGTATTGTGCGTAGCGGTTCCGGTAGTCGTCCAGCGTGTAGAGCTCGTCGCCGAGGTGGCGCCTCGGCTTGCCCTTGCCCGCCGATCGCTCCGCGCCGTACTCGTAGATGTAGTCGCCCGAGTGGAACACGAAGTCCACCGCTTCGCTGGCGAGGTGGCGGTAGGCCGTGAAGTGGCCGCTCTCGTAGTCGCTGCAGCCGCACTGCGCGAAGCGCAGACCCTCCACGCGCGCACCGGGGGCGGGCGCGGTGCGCGTGCGTCCGACCGGACTGCGCTCGCCGCCCGCGGTGAACCGGTACCAGTAGTCCCGACCGGGGGCGAGGCCGCGCGCCTCCACGTGCACTGCGTGTCCGAGCTCCGGCCGCGCGAGCGTGGTGCCGTTGCGCACGACGCGTCGCATGCGCTCGTCGGTCGCGATCTCCCAACCGACCTCCACCGCGGCCCTCGGCATGCCGCCGCCGTTCAGCGGATCGGGGGCGAGCCGCGTCCACAGCACCGCGCCGTCCGGCCATGGGTCACCTGACGCCACGCCGAGCGTGAACGGGCAGCTCCGGAAGCGCGGCGCGGCCAGCGCACCGGACGTGCCCGCACCCGCCAGCACGCCGGCCGCGCCGAGCTTCCAGGCCGCGTCGAGGAAGCGTCGCCTGCCGAGCCGCTCGAGAGTGCGTGCGTAGGGAGTCGTCATGCCGCGCCAGACCGCCGATGGTGGAGGCGCGCAGGGTCGTCGCCGGGCGTGACGCGCCGGTTGCGCCGGCGTGATGCCGACGTGACGGGCCCGCTACACGAGCGTGAATGCGCGCACGAGCGCGACGTGTCACCGACGCATGCGACGACGGTGCATCAGGGCTCGAGCTCGCGCCACACGATGCGGCCCACCGGCGTGCGCGCATCCAGCGAGGTATCCGTGGTGCCGCCGCCGAACTCGTCGTTGGTGAGCAGCACGTCGTCGGGCACGGCCGCGACGATGGCGGGGGCCGCCATGGGGTTGCCCACGTCACGCACGCCGGACAGCGCATCGTCGGCGGTGAACAGGCCGTCGCCGTCCAGATCGACGCCGGTGGCCGGCATGCCGCCCGAGGCCGCGTCGAACAGCATCAGCCAGCCGCCCTGCACGGGCGAGCATTCGTCGCCTCCGGGGATCTGCGTGGACACGATGAGCCGGTTCTCGCGCAGCAGCGGCGTCGCCACGACCTGCTCGCCGACGTGGCCGTCGTGGCTGAGATCCACGTACCAGCCCGAGTGCTCGTCCCAGTCGATGGCGTGCGCGGTGGATTCCCGCACCGTGGCGGTCGTGTCGTCGACGCCGTCGCCGTCGCTGTCGTAGGGCCGCGAGACCTCGCGCAGGATGCTCTGCTCCAGCAGCTCCTCGTCGCGCAGGTAGTCGTGCAGGTCGGTGTACTCGAAGGGCTCCGGGTCCCACAGCGCCCAGACGCGGTTCTCGGCCGGGCGCACGGCCTGATCCGAGGGCTCCAGGTACTTGCCGCTCGACAGGTACACGAGCACGCCCTCGCCCGTCGGGTGGCGTCCCACCGCCACGCCCGTGGTGATGGGCGCGGCGCGGCCCTCGCGGTCCTCGGCGACGAAGATGCGCTCGCGCACCATCTCCCACCGCGACGGCACGCTCGACGACAGGTCGAACTTCCACAGGTTGCCCTGCAGGTCCCCCGCGTAGACGAGATCCACGATGTCGTCGTTGTCGAGATCGACGGCCGTGGGCGGCGCCAGCGCGTTGGGCGTGCCGGGCGAGCCCGCCCCCGTGCCGAGCTTCCTGATCAGCAGGCCGGTCTCCAGGTCCACGATGAACAGCGAGGCCTCGCCGGTGGGACTGGCGCGCGCGTCCGGCGCGCTGTTGTTGTAGCCGTTGCCGAACATGGCCGCCCAACGCCCGTCGTGCAGCCGCACGATCAAGGGGCTTGCGTAGGTGTAGCCGACGTCCGGGTCGTCGATCTCGCCGAACTCCCACAGCACCGCCTCGTCCGCCGACGCTTCGCTCACCGCGTCCGGGTCGGTGACGTCGAGCGCGTAGATGCCCTGCCCGCCGCGTCCGAGCCCGCCGACCAGCACGCTGCGCCACTCGCCGCCGATGAACGCATCCCCGATGCGCGGCGTGGCGTCGACGTAGTAGGCGTGCCCGTAGTCCTCTGCGGGGAGCTCGTTCAGCTCCGGGAACACCGCCGAGGGCACGTAGGCGAAGAGCTCCTGCCCGGTGCCGGCGCTCCAGCCCGGGCCGGCGGGGTCGTCGTCCGCTCGGCGCGTGCCCGCGTCGAACGCGTGCAGCATGCCGTCGTTGGCGCCCACGTAGACGACGCGGCGGCGGTCCGCGTGCAGTCGACCGAAGCCGGAGTACGGCTGCGCGTTCTCGGGCGCGTCCGGACCCCAGTCGTCGCGGTAGCGCGTGACGGGCGCGCCGACGAGCTGCGGCGTGGAGTGCACGATGTCGCCGAGCGGCAGGGCACGCTCGCGGAAGCCTTCGACCGAGTCTCCGCGCAGCCAGGCCACGCGGTCGGCACCGCGCCCGTCCGGTGCGTCGTCGATCGGGTCGAGGGACAGCGACAATGCCTGCAGGACGTCGAGCTCGTCGACGCGGGGGACGGCGGGCAACGCCGGCCACCGGAACGGGATCCCGCGGCCCGTGGAGGGCTTCGACGTCAGGATCTCGCGCTCGTCGCGCGCGATGGCGCCTTCGAGCGCGACGTTCGCGTCCCACACCGGCGTGCGCAGCACCTCGCCGCTCGCGGTGATCTCGTGCGCGGTCAGCCGTCCGGTCCACTCCGCGCTGCGGAAGCTCGTCTCGTAGACGTGGCTGCCCGTGTTCAACGTGCCGCCGGACACGCCTACCGCCGTCGCCGAGCCCGCGGCGGCACCGATGCGCTCGAACACGCTCGCGAGGGTGTCGCGCATGCGGCTCGGATCGGTCACGGGGAAGTAGTTGTCGGGCTCGCCGTCGGCATCGCTGTCCCATTCGCGCGGCTGGGGCAGGCCGTCTCCGTTGCGATCGTCGAAGCCGCCCCACTTCGCCGCGTACCACAGCGGCGAGCGCAGCGCCTCGGCGGCGGGTGCGAGGCTGGGTGTGAACTCGATGCGGCTGTACAACGGCAAGGCCTCGCCGTCGTCCCAGCCTCGGCCCGGCAGCGCGCCGGGCGGCACGTCCAGCGCGAAGTCCTCGTCGGAGGGCGGCGGCGTGTCGGCGTCGCGCACCACGAGATACACCCCGTCGGCGTCGGTGCCCGAGACGGTGTACCCGAGGTGCTGCTTCAGGCAGCCCGACGCCTGCAGGCTCGTCGTCTCGGCGATCACCTTGCCGTCGACGACCTCGTAGGTGAAGCGCACCAGGGCGTCCATGTCGTTGTCCGCGCCCTGCTCCATGTCCTCGAACGAGATTCGGTAGGTGCCGCCCGTCGGCGTCAGCTCCTCCACCACGAAGCCGACGATCGCGTTGGTGGGCGCGTAGTCCCCCACCGGGCCGCCGCCCTGGTAGTAGCAACCGCCTACGGTCTTGCCGAACGGCGCGAAGCTCACGCGCCCGCCGCCGACGTTCACGTCGATGGTGGGCAGCGGGCTGCCGAGCGCGAGCGTGAAGTTGCCGATGCTCTGCTCGCCCGGGGCGTGCGGGTGCAGGTCGTTCGTGCGGCCGTGATAGGCCACGCTCTGGGCGTAGTAGCTGCCCTGGCGGTGCGGTGCCTCGGGCGACTGGCCGCGGATGGTGCGAAAGCTCGTGACGAGCTTCGGCGACGGCGAGCCGTCGGCCACGCCGTCGGACTCGCCGATGAACTTCGTGCCCGGCAACGCGCTCTCGTGGGACGAGATCAGGTCGGCGAGCCGTCCCACGTGCAGGTCCCCCAGGCTCGATTCGGTGAACGTCGCGAAGTGGCTTCCGGGCAGCTGATCGCCGTCGAACGAGGGACTCGGATCGCTGACGACCAGTTGGTAGCCCGCCGAGCACTGCGCCCAGGGCTGCGTGGCGGCGTAGGGATCCTCCCACGCCGGGGCCTCGAGCCCGAGCAGTTCGTCCATGCCGCCGTCGGTGTAGAACGAGGCGGTGGGCTGCGTCGCGCCGGAATAGTGGCGCAGCCCCTCGTACATCATCTCGGCCACGGGGTTGCCCCACGCGCGGCACTCCCCGTTGGCGAACGCGCGATCGGCGATCCAGCCGCAGTCGCGCTGCACGGTGCTGTTGCGGAAGTCGTTCGGGATCTGCAGCGCGTTCAGGGTGTGCACGATCCCCCGGGTGTCGAGGAACTGCCCCGTCGCCGGGTCGATCTCCTCGGTACCGAACGAGGTCATGTTGCGGCGCACCACTCCGCCGCGCAGGTTGTTCTCGTAGCTGCCCGTCACCAGGCCGAAGAACATGGCGTCGTTCTCCCCGTAGTCGTGCAGCAGGCCCACCGGCTTGTGTCCGCCGTTCGGGTACTGCCGGCACGCCGGCGTGAGAAAGCCCACCGTGCAGGCGCGCACGTCCAGGCGCACGTCCAGGTCGGAGACGCCGTCGCCCTGCGTGCGCTCCTTGTCGACCCAGTCCCAGATGCGCCCCGCGTCGTCCTCGCGCACGCGCAGGTAGGGCACCGCGTCCTTGCCCACGATGTTGTTGGTGGCGAACAGGTGGCGTCGACCGTCCGCCGGTTCGTCGAACGGGCCGTAGTCCGCGATGGCGTACCCGTCGACGTCCTCGGAGGCGTACTCGATGCCCCAGGTGTGGTTCTCCCAGGGGACGAACGCGCGCCGCAGCACGGTCTGCTCGGGGGTGTCGACGACGCGCTTGCCGCCGTACAGGGCGCGCAGCATGATGTCCATGCGCGTCATGGTCAGGTAGTTCAGGAAATCCCCGCTCCAGGCGTCCGCGACGCCCTTGCACTTCTTGGCCTCGGCGACGGCCACGGGCTCCAGCACGTCGTTCACGGTGCGGTAGCAGAAGGTGGATTCGAAGTAGCCGTAGTAGTCGATGCGCTCCGGGTCGTAGCGGATGTCTATCTCGCCGTCGCCGTCGATGTCCTCGTAGGACGGGTAGGCCTCGTAGAAGAGCTTGTTGTCGCGCTCCACCACGAGCTGCACGAGCGCCGTCTTGCTGCCCGCCACGAAGAGCGGCACCTTCGGCAGGTTCAGTTGAGCGGCCTGCGCGGCCCCGTGCACCACGGCACAGGCGAATAGCGACGCCGCCTGGACTGAGAGGGGAACCGGACGAGGCACGCGGGCACTCCACGATGTCGAGGACACGTCCGGGATCGACCGCGCGGCGCGGGCGGTACAGTCCGGCGGCCCGGTTCGGCAATACCTACACGTCCGGTCAGGCTCGGCGCGTGCCGGTCCGATAACCGACACGATGCACGCCTCGCCCCACTCGAACGGTTCAGCGTCCGCCGGCTTCTCGCTGGTCGAAGCGCTCGTCGTGGTCGCCATCGTCGGGCTGCTGGCGGCTCTCGCCATGCCTTCCTTCGGCGCGTGGATCGACCGCGGGCGCGTGGAAGCGGTCGCCGCCCGGTTCGCCGCCACGCTCGCCGCGGCCCGGCTCGACGCGATCAAGTTCGCCGCGCCCGTGATCGTGTGCGCGAGCGCCGACGGGTCCGCCTGCGGCGACGCCTGGGGCGAGGGCTGGCTCGTGTTCCGGGACGACGACCGGGACGGCGCCCGGGGGGCCGCAGAGCCGGTGCTGCTGCGCCGCGCGGCCGAGCCGAGCGCCCCGCGGGCGACGCTCGTGTCGGCCGCCGATGCCGCCCTCACCCGCATCGGCTTCGACTACCGGGGCTATCCGACCGTCGCGGCCACCGCCAGCTTCGAAGGGCATTCGGCCAGCGTGGACGTGGAGCTCAACGTCGTCGGCCGGGTGCGCCTGCGATGAAGGCGCGACGGTATCCGCGGCCCGTGCCGCGGCGCCAGCGCGGCCTGGGTCTGGTCGAGGCCATGATCGCCGTGGCCATCGTGGTGTTCGTCGCGCTGGCCACATCCAACGCGCACGTGGTGGCCGTGACCGGCGTGCACCGCGCGGGGTTCCACTTCGCCCTGGACGGGTTGTCGAACGAGATGCTGGAGCAGTTGCGAGCCCGGCGCAGCGATGCCCGCGCCGGCGCCTTCGACCACGCGGCGGAGGACGCGCTGAACGCCGTTCCGGCCGCGGCCGAGTGGCGCGCGCGCGTCGCCGACGCCATTCCGGGAGCGCGCACCACGATCGAGTGCGACGACGGTTTCTGCAGCCTCGGCATCGAGTGGTCGGAGGACATCGACGGCACGGTGCGACTCCAATACTTCAACTCCGGCACGCCCGTATGAGCCGCCGCGACCCGCGCCCGCGATCCCCCGAGGCGGGGTTCACGCTGATCGAGCTCATGGCATCGATCGCCATCGGTCTGGGCATCAGCGCGACGGCGCTGTCGTTCTACGTCAGCACCCTGGACGCGAGGCGGAGCATCGATGCGCGTCTCGAGCTGCAGGAGAGCCGCTACTTCGTCGCGCAGGTGCTGGTGCAGTACCTGCGGCAGGCGGGCCATCGGCCCCTGCGACTCGACATGATCGACGGCGCGGTGCTGCCCGTGCGCGCCGCCGGCATCGCGTTCCCGGCGGGCGACGGCTGGGCGGCGGGTCAGAGCCTGCGCGCCGTCGACGACGGCTTCGCGCTGCGCTACGTCGGCTCGTCCACCCTGGACGCGGACGGTGCACCGGTGCCCGACGGCAGCATCACCGACTGCGCGGGCGCGCGCCTCGGCGACGCCGAGCGCGGCAGCATGAGCTTCACGCTCGAGGACGGCGCGCTCGTGTGCACCGCCCGCCGCGCGTCGCTGGCAAGCGCACTGACCGCGAGCGCGGCCGACATTCGCGTGACCCTCGCGGGCGACGGTTCCGCGGACGCCGAGGACGGCGTGCGCGTCGAGGACATGTACGCCGTGCTCGGACTGGACGACGACGGCGACGCCAGCGGCGACCGCACCGTGCGGCTCGAAGCGCACGCCGCGGACGCGGCGGGCGAGCCGGTATCGATCGAACTGCACGTGCTCGTGGCCAGCGCCGACGGCGCGCTGTCCGCGCCCGAGGCCTACACCTTCGACGCCGAGGAAGCGACGCCGGAGGACACCCGGCTGCGCCGCGACGCGCTCGTGCACGTGGCGCTCAGGAACCGATGACCCGCCGCCCCGCCATCGCCGGGCCCACGTCGCCGCCCCGGGGGTCGAGCGAGCGAGGCTTCGCCCTGTTCACGACGCTCGTCGTGATGTTCGTCGTGGCGCTCGTGGTGGCGACGAGCCTGCGCACCACCGAGTTGTCGGAGCGACTGTCCGGCAGCTTCATGCAGCGCAACCGCGCGTTCAACGCCGCCGAGGGCGGCCTGCTCGTCGGCGAGGGCGACATGCCGGAGCTGCTGCACGTGCGGCGCTTCGCATCGAGCGGCGCCGACGGCGGTGTGTACTCGTTCGGCAGCGTCGCCGAGCGCTGGTGGAGGGACGAGGACTTCGGGGGCGGGAACCGGGTCGCGGCGGGCACCTTCACCGGGGTGGCCGCCGCACCGGCGTGGGTGGTCGAGGAGGTGGGCGACTACGTGGCCGACGGCGGCGGCGGCATCGTGTCGCTGGACCGGGGCGCGGCGGGCTACGGACGCAAGACCGGCACCGGCCGCGAGATCGTGCTGTACCGGTTGCAATCGAACGGGACCGGCAGCGAGACCGCGGTGGGCGCGGTGGTGGAATCGCTGTACGTGCAGGTGCACTGATGGGCCGCGTGCGCGCTCCGCGTCCGCGCCGTGGTGCACGCGGCTTCACCCTGGTGGAGCTGCTGGTGACCCTCGCCATCCTCGGCATCCTCGCGAGCATCGCGCTGCCGTCGTGGCAGGCGACGTGGTTGCGCGCGCACCGCGAGGACGGTCGCGCGTTGCTGCGCCTGAACGCCCAGCGCCTGCAACGCTGCTTCACGCTCGAGGGCGTCTACGACGGCAGTTGCTGGTTGCGCCCGGAGTCCGAGGACGGCCGCTATCGCCTGGTGGCCGAGCTGCAACCGAGAAGCTACGCGCTGCGCGCCGTGCCGATAGAGGACGGCCCGCAGGCGAGGGATGCGGAATGCGCGGCGCTGACCCGGGACCACACCGGGCGGACCGGCGCGGAGGGTCCGGGCGGGGACGCCTGCTGGTAGGCCGGGACGGTCAGCCCCTGACCTTCCCCACTTCCACCTCGCGGCTGGAGATCGAGATGGTCGAGCAACGCTTGCCGCGCCCCGTCGGGTCGCTGCCCTCGCCGCTGTCGCTGTCCGAGCAGTGGCTCGGCGCCGAGCAGCCTTCGGCGCTCCGGTCGCAGTCGGCCGCCAGGGCGGTTCGCGAGGCGGCCAGGGCCGCGGCACCGGTGGCCACGAACGCCGCGCCGGCGCGCATGAACCGCCGTCGACCGGCGCGGTCGTGGACGGTGAGCTCGTCGTCGAGTCGGTCGGTTCGGGTGTCGTCGTTCATGGCGCGCGATGCGAAGACGGTGGCGGGCGCCCGACCCTAGCAACCTCGCCGGGGCACCACAAGCCTCCGGCGCTGACGGTTGCATGACGCGCGCGGTGCGCTCAACCGACGCCGCACACGCCCTCGTCCAGCAGGCGCCGCGCCAGCGCCGTGCGCCGCTGCGGGTCGAGCCCGCGCAGCGATCCGACTTCGCCACGCCCCGCGGCCACGAGCGGTTCCACCGCGGCCGCCAGCGCACCGTCGAGCTCCACGATCCTGCCGGGCAGGCGCAGCTTCGACCGCGTGCCCCTGCGGTCGAGCTGAACGCTCGGTTCGAGCACCAGGATCGTCGCGTCGTCGATGTCAGACCGGACGGCAGCGCTCGTCAGCGAGCCGATGGCGTCGTCGGCGTTGCCGATCGCCGCCTCGTCGCGCAGCCGCGACAGCGCTTCGGCGAGCGCGTCGGACGACGGTTCGCCCGCGCGACGCAACGACTCGAGCCACCCCGGGTCGATGGCCGCCCCCGTGGGGCGCGGCACCGACCGGCGCAGTGCCGGGTCCCGCTCGGCCATCACCTGCATCGCCTCGCGCAGGACGTCGCGCAGCACGACGGGGAACACGCCGACGGTGATGTGCAGGGACGGTCCGTCGTCGTGGGCGCGAGCATCGTGCACGATGCCGCGCGGGATGTAGAGCGTGTCCCCGGCCGACAGCTCCACGAACTCCCCCGGCGTGCGCTCGCCGGCCATCGACGGGTCGTAGCGTTCGTCGCAGAAGGGCAGCTCCGGCCCCCCGGAGTAGAACCGGAACGTCTTCCGACCGGCGACCTGCAGCACGAACACGTCGTGGGTATCGTGGTGCGCCGCGAAGCCGCGGTTGCCCGCCGGGGACAGGTACGCGTTCGCCTGGCACGGCCAGCCCAGATGGTGCTGCAGCTCGCGCACGAGCGCCGCCAGGGCCTCGACCTCGCGGTCCGCGCGCGAGAGCACGAGCGTCGCGCCGTCGCGGTGATGGCGCGCCACGCGCGGCGCCAGCAGCCGGCCGGCATCGTCGGCATACTCCGGCGCCGGCACGGGCGCGCCGTCGCGCGTCATCTGCGCGTCGGGAAAGCGCAGCGCGCCGCGCGTCAGTGCGCCCTCGATGGCCCTTGCGGACAACAGCTCGGCGAAGTGCTCCGCGTCGCCGCGCTCGACGTGCAGCGGCTGCTCCTCCCACCACGTCTCGAAGAAGGCCGCCTCGTCGACGGGCGACAGCAACCGGGCGAGTGCGGAGGGCGGGGACGGAGACATGCGGTGCGGAGTCGGTGAATCCTTCGGCCGGATGCTACCGCCGAAGGCTCAGCGATTCGCGTCGGAGCCGTCCGCCACTTCCAGGCCGACGTCGCGCCACGGCGGCAGCAGGGTCGAGGAGTCCTCGGAGGCCGCGCCCGGTGGGCGCTCCGGGTCGCGGTCCCGCACCGCGTACCTTCCGTCCCGGTACTCGAGCATCGCGTCGGGCCGATCGCACGGGGGGCCCAGCCGCGCCGGGAATCGGACGGTGGAACCGTTCACCAGCGGTGCGGCGTCGGCGCCAAGCAACTCGAACACCTCGAGCTCGATCGGGCACCCCGCATCGACGGTGAGCGCCGTGTGGGCCTCGTCCGTCAGCGCCTGCGCCGGGTCGGCCCCGAAGGCCACCAACCGACTGCCCGTCGCGTCGTGCAGCACCAGCACGGAGGGGCCTTCGCGCGTCGTCGCCAGGTAGAGCACCGCGCCGTCCGCCGTCCAGGCACGGCCGATCGCGCGCAGCCCGAAGCGTCGCCCTTCGAGCGTGGCGACCGCCTCGCCGGTCCGGGCCACCACGCTCGAGCGCTCGCCCCGGCGACGGATGACGGCCTCCTCGGCGTCCGGTCCGGTCAGCGTCACGACGGTGACCACGGTGCCGTCGTCACCGACGGCGACGCGCAGCGTGCGGGCGATGCTCACGGACTCCTCGGCCGGCGGCGCGATGACGGCCGTCGCGCCGACGACGGGCTTCGAGGACGCGTCGCCGGCGAAGGGGCCATCGAGGCCCGCGCCGACGACGGCCAGGCCGAGCAGGGTGGCCGCGACGGCGCGCGGCGGCACGATCGTCACGTCGGGAGCCGGCTTCGGTTGAAAAGGGGTGTGCGGAGCGTAGTCGCCCGAGGCGATCTCGCTCGGCCGCCGGGTTCGTCCGGGTCGAGGGGGTACGCTGTGCCGGTCGCCTACTCCCCCTTCGACCCGCGGTCATGATCCGACGCCACCGGCTCGCCCGTCCCCTGCCGTCCGTCGCCGGCCTGATCTGCGCGCTGATGGCTTCCACGGCCTCGGCCGCCCCGGTGGCCGCCCCGGTGGCCGCCCCGGTGGCCGAGCCGAACGCGCCCGGTCGCCCGATGCACGAGCTGCAGGTCGGGCGGCTCGTGTACGAGCACGGCCCGGGCTCCACGTGGGGGCCGGGCCGGGCGTGGTGGCGCATCGACTGGCCCGAGGCCGAGGCGCATTTCCTCGACGGCGTGAACCGCTACACCGCCATCGATGCCGCGCCCGACAGCGCGCACGTCTCGCTGCTGGACGACGCGCTCTACGAACACCCGTGGCTGTTCGCCCAGCAGCCCGGGCGCTGGCGGTTGTCGGACGTGGAGGCCGAGCGGCTCGGCGAGTACCTGACGCGCGGCGGCTTCCTCGTCGTCGACGACTTCCACGGCCCCGACCAGTGGCGCACGTTCGAGGAGGCGATGCAGCGCGCCCTGCCCGGTCGACCCGTGGTGAAACTGGCGGACGACGAGCTCCTGAACGTGCTCTACGAGCTCGACGGGCGCACGCAGATCCCGGGGCGGCGTCATCTCGTGCGGGGCGCCGACGGCGTGGAGGCGCGCATGCCCTTCGGGCCACCCGGGTGGCTCGGCATGCGCGACGACGACGGTCGGCTCGTCGTGGCCATCAACTTCAACATGGACATGGGCGATGCCTGGGAGCACGCCGACGATCCCGTGTACCCGGTGCCGATGACCTCGTTCGCCTACCGCGTCGGCATCAACTACCTGGTGTACGCGATGACGCACTGACGCGCCGGGCTCGCGACGGCTCGGTCCACGTGCGCATGTCGATCGTGCGGCCTTCGTCCGCCGCCTCGTAGGCCGCGAGCGCCAGCGCCAGCGTGTCGAGGTTGTGGTGCCCCGACGGTTGCGCCGCGGCACGTCCGTGCATGACCTGCAGCGCGTGCGCCTGGAAGGCCGCGACGCTCGCCTGTGCCGCGTGCCAGGGTCGTGCGCCCCAGGTCGGCACCGACGGTTCCACGTCGATGCGTCGCGCGCCCGTCCCGGCGTGCACCGTCAGCCCGAACCGCCGGTCGAGCTCGAGCGTGCCGCGCTCGCCCTCGACCCACGCCGCGGTCTCCGGAAAGGGCTCGGGTCGCAGCGTCGTGTCGAACGAGCAGTCGCACACCGTGGTGGCGCCGCTCGTGTGCGCGAGCAACGCGGTGAACGCGTCCTCGCCGGCCACTCGCGGGTTCAGGCGCTGGGTGGTGCAGCTCAGCCGCACGACATCGCCCATGAAATGCCGCGCCAGATCGAACAGATGCAGTCCCACGTCCAGCAGTGCGAAGCGTTCGGCGGTGAGCAGGTACGGCTGGTCCCGGTAGTGATCGTGGCCGTGCCGGAACGAGAAGCGCGCGAAGCGCGGCGTGCCGATCTCGCCGCCGTCGACGATGGACTTCATCGTGCGGAACGAGTGCAACCAGCGGAAGTTCTCGTGCACCATCAACGTCGCGCCGGTACGCTCGCAGGCATCCACCATGGCGCGCGCGTCCGCCAGGGTCTCCGCGAACGGCTTCTGGCAGATCACCGTGCGCACGAACGGCGCGGCGGCCTCCACGAGTGTGCGATGCGCCTCGACCGTGGTGGCCACGTCCACGAAGTCGAGCGTCTCGCCCGCCAGCAGCTCGGCGATGTCGGAGTACGCCGCCGGCACGCCGAACTTGCTCGCGGCCGCACCCGCGCGCTTCGCGTCCAGGTCGCAGACCGCCACGATGTCGACGCCCTGGAGCTCCCGCCACGCGTGCAGGTGATTGTCGGCGAAGAAGCCGCAGCCGATCAGCGCGCCGCGCTTGATGTTCGATGTCATCCGTGCGCCCCCCCGAGCGACGACGTTCTACGCCGCGGCCGGGCGGCAGTGCGCCCGCACCGCCGCCAGCACGACGCGGCGCTGGGCCTCGGCCAGAATACGGAAGCGCGTCCCGCGCACGGTCTCGTCCGGCGCCTCGGTGACGAGGTTCAGCGGAAAGCGCTCCGTCGAGCTCGGTGACACGAAGACGGGCACGCCGCGACGCACCTCGAACGCGTCGTCCGGAAGGTAGCGCCGGTAGCGCGCAAGCTGCTCGTCGTTGATCGCCATGACGTCTGCATACGCGACGAGCGCCTCGACGCAGGCATCGACGATGCGCTCGGCCGCCGCGGCGACATCGGGTGCGTGCCGCACGATGAGGAAGAAGCCCTTGGGCAGCGTCCAGCGCTCGAAGCCGCGCGACAGGTAGCCCGACAACGGCCGCGCCCACTCGTGCGCGGGATAGCCGTGGCAGCTCACGTGCAGCTCCGCGCCCGTGCGCTTCCGTGCCTCGAGCAGTGCCGCGAGCCCACCGTCGGGCACCGTTCCGGGCACAACCCGCAGCACGTCGTTGCCGTAGCCGTCGAAGCGCGCGGCGTGGTGCATGTGCTCCGGGTGCTCGTGCAGGCACTCGGCGTACAGCGCGTGCCCGTCGGGGTTCAGCATCGGCACCACGGCGAGCTCGTGCCCCTGCGTCGCGAGCTCGCGCGCGGCACGCAGGACGCCGACGGAGCCGGTGGGCTCGTTCGCGTGCTGCCCGGCGCTCAGGACCACGGCAGGAACCGTCCGCCGGTCCCCGGGGACGTGCCGGGCGTGCACCGCCCTGCCCTGACGCGAGCGCGCGACGAAACCGGTGCCGCCGAGCGTCTCGAGGTGTGCGTCGATGCACTCCTGCGAGAGCGCCTCGTCCGCATCGGCGAGCTCGGCATTGCGGGGCGAGCGCGATGCGGACGCCGGCGCTGCCCGCTCCGGCGCGACGCTCAGGGTCCAGTCGCCGTCCGCACGCGTGCGCATCGCGGGCACGATCTGCCCCGGTCGCAGTGCGGCCGCACCGGGCGGCAGGCCGGTCAGCCGCGCGAAACGCTCCAGCGCCCCGAAGCACAGCTCCTCGTGCATCATTTCGGCGAAGTCGATGCGCTCGCCATGCAGGCCGGTCGCCCCGGTGCCGAACGGTCCGGTCAGCGCGATGCGCAATCGCTCGAAGAAGGGACCGCCGCCGGGCGATAGGGGTAGCCGGTCGATCATCGACATGGTCGTGTCGAAGGCGATCTCCAGATCGCACCGCATCCAACCGTCGTGCCAGCCGCAGGCGCGCAGCACGGGCGCACCGTCGGCCCCTTCGGCCCAGCGCACGGGGACGGGCACGCGCAGCTCGCGCACCTCGTTCCGCGCCGTGCGCAGGCGCACCTCGTAGGCCGGCGCGGCAGCATCGGCGGCCGTCGACAACCTCGTCTCGCCCAGCGCACGGAAGCTGACCGCGCGCTCGCCGAGCAGCGCATCGACGGGGTAGCACTCGACGCGGAAGCGCTCGCGCGGCGCACCCGCCACGACGGGGTAGCCGATCTCTGCGGCCACGACGTCGGCGAGCTCGATCTCCTCGATGAACGCGTGCAGCAGCGGCTTGAAGGACGAGCGCAGGAGCGCGTGCACGCCGGCTTGCGCGAGCCGACGTTCGGCCGCCCTCCGCGCCGTCGCCGACTCGAAGAGCCAGGCCTGCACCGCGCCCGACCCGGCGCGCGAGGCGAGGCTGCGCTCGAGCGTCGTCAGCGTACGTGGAATGGTCGCGTGCACGCATGAAGGCTCGCGCGTTCGAGCCTCGTCGCGCAAGGGCCACGCGCGGGACCCCGAGCGCCACCGCTCGACGACCTGCTACAACGTTCGCCCTCTTCCCGCGGGTTCCCGGCCGCATGCTCGCGTTCGTCCTGCCCGACGACTATCGGCTGTTCGCGAGCGTGGCGATCATCGTCGTCATGTTCGTGGCGTTCGTGCGCGAGTGGCTCACGCCGTCGGCCGTGGCCACCATCGGCGCGGCGAGCTACCTGCTGCTGGGTTTCGTGGACGAGACGCGCATGCTCGAGACCTTCTCGAACCCGGCCGTGATAGCCATCGCCGGCATGCTCGTGCTGTCGGCCGCGCTGGTGCGCACGGGGACGCTGGAGGCGTTGGCCACGCGCATCGTCGCGCTCGCCTCGAAGCGCCCGCGGCTCGCGGTGACGGTGCTGCTCGGGGTGGCGCTCGTGGCGTCCGCGTTCCTGAACAGCACCCCGGTCGTGGTGATCCTGATCCCGCTGATGGGCACGCTCGCGCTCACCATCGGCACCAGCGCCAAGAAGCTGCTGATTCCGCTCTCCTACATCGCCATCCTGGGCGGCACCTGCACCCTGCTGGGCACCTCCACGAGCCTGCTGGTCAACAGCATCGCACGAGGCTCGGGGCACCCGGGCTTCGGCATCTTCGACATCACGCCGGTCGGGCTCTGCGCCGCGGCGGCCGGGATCGCCTTCATGCTCGTGGGCGCGAGGCGCCTGCTGCCGGGCGACGGTGCGGCGGGCGAGGAGCAGGACCCCGAGGAGGCGCTCGACATCATCACCGAATGCCGGGTGACCGAGGCGTTCGCGCAGCTCGGCACGGCCGTGGAGGAGCTCGCGCTGCTCGCTCCGCGCGGCGTGCGACTCGTCGATGTCCGCCGCGGCGCGACGGCGCACGGATCGGGCAGGCCGGCGGACGGGATCCGCGTCGACGACGGGCTGGTGCTGCGAGTCACGCGCACGGAGCTCGCGACGCTGCAGAGCCTCGATGGCCTCGTGACGGGCCTGCGGGTGCGCGCCGCGACCGATGACGGGGAGCGGCACACGCGGCGCTACACCATCGTCAACAACAGCCCGCTCGACGGCGTGCGCGCCGAGCGGGCGCACTTCCTGCGCAGCCACGCGGTCAGCCTCGTCGGGGTGCGCCGGCACCGGGTGCTGGCCGGCCCGGACCTGCGCCGCCTCGTGCTGCGACCGGGCGATCTCCTGTGGCTCGAGGGCAGCAAGCAGGATCTGGCCGAGATCGCCGCGGACCCCTTTCTCGTGCCCTCGTCGATGCCGCCCGCGAAGGCGTTTCGTCGGCATCGCGCGGTCCACGCGCTCGCGACGCTCGCGCTCGTGGTCGCCGCCGCCACGTTCGGACTGGCGGCGCTGCCGGTCGCCGCGGTCATCGGCATCGGCTACCTGCTGGCCATCGGCAGCCTGGACAGCAACGACGCGTGGTCGGCGATCGACCTCGACACGCTGGTGCTCATCTACGCCATGTTGATCGTGGGCGCCGGACTGGAGGGCACGGGGGCGATGGACGCGGCCGTGGCCGGCGCCATGCCGCTGCTGAACGCCCTGCCGCCCGCGGGCATCGTCCTGGTGCTGTATTTCCTGACCTCGACGTTGACCGAGGCGGTCACCAACAACGGCGTGGCCGTCATCATGACGCCCATCGCGCTGGGGCTGGCGGAGCCGCTCGGCGTGCCGCCCGAGGCCATGCTCGCGGCCGTGCTCTTCGCCGCGAGCGCAAGCTTCGCCACGCCGGTCGGCTACCAGACGAACACGCTGGTGCACGTGTCGGGCAACTACCGCTTCGCGGAATTCCTGCGCATCGGGGTGCCGATGAACATCGTCGTGGGCATCGTCACGTCGTTCGCGATCGTGTGGTGGTTCGGGTAGGCGCGCGATGCCGGTGTCGGTCGCCGTGATGCGCCCCGCCGGCTCGGCCGCGCGTCAGCCGGCCGGTTCGAAGCGGATCAGCCGGGCGCCGTCGCCGTCCTCCAGCACGTACACCGCGCCGTCAGGCCCCTGCTCCACCTCGCGCACGCGCGCGCCCCAGGAGTAGCGCTCCACCTCGTTGGCGATCGTCTCGGTCTCGCCCTCGCCCGGGGCCTGGCCGAGGTTGTCGACCGGCGCCTGCTCGAAGCTCACGCGGACGAGGGCCTGGGAAGAGAGCGCGCCGATGAGCCCGTCGCCGTCCCACTCGGCAAAGGCGTCGCCGTCGTAGATGACGAAGCCCGCGGGGCTGATGGAGGGTACCCAGTAAAGCGCGGGATTCTCGTAGGCGGGGTTCGCGCCGTGCGACGGGATCGGCTCGCCGGAGTAGTGCGAACCTTCGGACACTTCGGGGTAGCCGTAATTCTCCGCGCGCACGATGCGGTTGAGCTCGTCGCCGCCCTCCGGTCCCATCTCGTGCACCCAGAGCTGTCCGTCCGCATCGAAGTCGATGCCGAGCGGATTGCGGTGGCCGAGGGTCCAGAACTGCTCGGCCACCCCGGCCTCGCCGAAGAACGGGTTGTCCTCGGGAACGCTGCCGTCCTGGTTCAGACGGATGAGCTTGCCGAGGTTCATGTCCATGTTCTGCGCGGGCGTGAACTTCTGGCGCTCCCCCGAGGTGATGTACAGGTGTCCGTCGGGCGACACCGCCAGTCGATGACCGTAGTGGCCGTTGCCCTGCACCTTCGGCGTCTGCGCCCAGATCGACTCGCGCGCCTCGAGCGTGCCGCCGGCGTCGTCGAGGATGAGCGTCGCACGCTCCACCACGGCGCCGCTCAGCGCGTCGTCGTCCGGGTCGCGCTCGACGTAGGACAGGAACACGGTGCCCGTGTCGGCGAAGTCCGGAGCGACGATGACGTCCCCCATGCCGCCCTGCCCGCGGGGCTCCACCTCGGGCACGTTGCCGATCTCGCCGAGCTTGGCGCCGTCGGTGTCCAGCAGCCAGAGCGCGCCGCCCTTCTCGGTCACCAGCGCGCGCCCGTCGGGCAGGAAGGCCATCGCCCACGGGGAATCGAACGTCGACAGGACGGTGCCGCTCAGCTCGGTACCGGAGGTCCCGGTGACGTCGACGGGGCCGGCGTCCTGCGCATCGGCCTGCATGCCGAGCAAGGCGAGGGGCACGAGTACCGCCACGGAGCGGACGTTCGGAGCATTCATGGGTCGGGTCGGCAACGCTGCTGAAGGTTCTTCGCGACCGTAGCCGGGCGACGCGAAGCGTTGCGATGCGCTGTAGATACGTTCAGATCCGCCCGGAGTCCGCTGCCGGGCACCTTCGCCGCCAGTGCGAAGTACCGCCCGGAGCACTTGACGACCGGCCCACATCGGTGTTGAATGGGATTTAAATCCCCACCAAGACCGATTCCGATGCACGCACCGTCCACGCTCTGCACCCTGCTCGTCGCCGGCCTGCTCCTGGCCGGCTGCTCCGGCGACGACGATGACGACGAGCCGGTCATCACCGTCGACGGCGGGGGGCTGCCCACCGATACCCCCGGCACGGACGGTGGCCCGGCCGGCGGCGCGTGCGCCATTCCTCCGGATCTGCAGACCGGCGACTCCATCGCCTACCGCTACACCGACGCGACCGGCACGACGATGGACGTCTCGCTGGACGTGGCGAGCACCGATGGCTCGGCCATCGTCATGGACGTGACCGAGGGCGACAGCGTGTACCGCGCCGCCGTCTCGACCTTCTGCAACGACACTCCGGAGCTCGACCTGCCGGGCGCGCCCGACGCCGCCCTGCAACCGTTGTTCGATCAGTACGCGAGCCGTCCGCTGCTGCGCGAGATCGTGCAGCCCGACTTCGGTCGCTTCGAGGACGGCACGGAGCAGGATCTCGACGCCGACGTGCAGGACGATTGCACCGAAGGCGAGACCAGCGTGCCCGCGCTCGCGGCGGAGCCGGTCGCGACCTACGAGTGCACGTTCACCTACGACGCGGACATCGCCGGCAGCACGGTCACGGTGGACACCGTGACGGCGCAGACCCGGCGGGACGTCAGCGACTTCGGGCGCCTGGTCGAGAAGGTGCAGACGGCGCCGGACGGAACGGTGCAGTCGTTGGTGCTGGTGTCGTTCGATCCGGCGGGCTGAGACCGGGACCTGCCCGGTCGCGCCCTTCGCGCTACGAAGACCCGACGAGCGACGGCTCGAGCACCGCGAGCATCTCCCGCGCGGTGGCGAGCTTCTCGTCCAGATTCAACGTACCGCCCAGTGGCCCGTCGACGAACAACCCGGCGAGTCCGTGCACGGCGGACCACGACAGGAGCTCCTGCGGGCTCAGCGCGTCGGGGTCGTCGTCCGCGAGCGTCGCCGCGAAGCCCGCCTGCAGGTGTCCGCCGAGCCGGGTCACGGCCGCGACGTAGGCCGGGTCCGCGGTGTAGAGCGTCTCGCCGCCCCACATCGCGCGGAAGAAGGCGGGCCGGTCGATGGCGAAGCGCACGTAGGCGAGGCCGACCGCCTCGAACGCGCGCTCCTCGCCCTTCGCCGTCTCCAGGGCCGTGGACAGCTCCTCGATGGCGCGCGCGGCGAACGCGGTCATGAGCGCCCGCTTGTCGGCGTAGTGCCGGAAGGCCGAGGACGGGGACACGCCGACGAGCTTCGCGCAGGCGCGCAGCGTCACGGCCTCCAGACCGAAGCGGGTGGCGATGTCGTCCACCGCGTCCAGCAGGGACTCGGCGAGGTTGCCGTGGTGATAGCCCTGCTTCCGCGCGCCGCTCTTCACCTCTGCCCCCGTTCGGTCCGGATTCGACCAAAGTCTACAGTGTTCACTTTCGGTTCCCGAGGCTTGCAAACGCCACGCCCTGGACCCCATAGTATGCGAACAGCGTTCACATACCCGGTCGGTCGTGACGAGCGCTGACGACGATTTCGTCATCCACCCAGTTCATCTTCCGGAGGATTCCGCCATGTCGGCAGCAAGCGTTTCCACGATGGGCCCGTCCGCGGCGCACCATCGTCCCTCGTCCCGCCGCGGTCGGCGCTGGACACCGCCGAACACGATCGCCACCGTGCTCGCGTTCGTCTTCTTCGGTCCGCTCGGACTGTTCGTGCTGGCCTGGGTGCTGTCCGGGCGCGACGTGGTCGAGCTGCCGGGCGCGGCCAGGCGGCTCTGGGCGTCGGTGTCCGGCGACCGCGACGGCTGGTTCGACCGCTTCGGTTCGGAGCGCATCCGCACCGGCAACGCCGTGTTCGACGACTACCAGCGCACGCAACTGGACCGCATTCGCGAGATCCGCGAGGAGCTGCGCACGCGCACGCGGCGGTTCGAGGAATTCCGTGCATCGGCGCAGCGACGCGCCGACGAGGAGGAGTTCCAGCGCTTCATGGCGAGCGCGCCCGACGGCGCATGAGCCAAACGGGCTCGCGCGCGCGGCCCGCCACCGCCACGGCCAGCCGCAGGGACGCGGCGCGGGCTACCCGCCCTTGGTGACGAACCCCATGGGCCGTCCGCCACGCGCGTCCCGATGTCCGGCCTCCGCCGCGAGATCGCTCGCGATGCGTCCGACATCGGGCACGTCGCCGAACACGCGGTAGCGACGCAGCACCACCTCGCCGTCGCCCGGCGCGAGCTCCAGCCCCGACAAGGCCTCCATGGCCGCGTCCAGCTCGGCGTCGGCGGGCCGCACGTCGAACGCGGCCGCCAGCGCGAGCACCATCAGCCGCACCTGGTCGGGCTTCAGGTAGTCGAGCCGGACCTTGAAGTCGAAGCGGCGCAAGGTCGCGGGATCGAGCGCGTCGGGCAGGTTGGTCGTGCACACGAGCACGCCGCGGTACGCCTCCAGGCTCGTCAGGAACTGATCGACGAACTGCACCTCGTGGTGCTGATGCGCGCCGGCGCGGTCCTGCAGGAAGGCATCCACCTCGTCGAACAGCAGCACCGCGCCGTCGTCCTCGGCCTCGCGAAAGGCCGCGTCTATGGCCTGCTCGGTCTGCCCGACGTACGGCGCCTTGATGTCGCTGGCCCGCTTGACCACGAGGGCGCGACCGGTGCGCTCTGCCAGCCAGCGCGCCCACGCGGTCTTGCCCGTGCCGGGAGGCCCCGTCAGGCACAGCCGCGCGCGCGAGCCCTCGCCGAGGCGCTCGGCGAGCGTCGCGAGATCGAAGTCGGCGTTGATCATCGACGCGTCGTAGGGCAGCCGCCAGCCCGCGTCGGGGTCCGCCGAGGCGCCCGCCTTCGGCAGGGCGCGCCGCTCCAGCGCCTCGAGGTCGCCGCTCGCGATGTCGCGCACCAGCGCCGACGCCGCGTCCCCGGCCGTCGCATCGAGCGCGTGCGCGATGCGACCGAGCTTCTTCAGGTGCGCGGGGCTGATCTCGCTGCGCTCGACCAGCGCATCGATCAGCACGGGCTCCACGTCGAGCCCGTCCAGCGCGCGATCCGCCATGCGTCGCTTGG
Organism: uncultured Gammaproteobacteria bacterium; assembly: GCA_963833195.1. Classification (GTDB taxonomy): domain Bacteria; phylum Pseudomonadota; class Gammaproteobacteria; order Granulosicoccales; family Granulosicoccaceae; genus Granulosicoccus. The sequence goes on from CAWHXF010000027.1 coordinate 1,909,461, forward strand.
CCTCCTTCATGGGACCGTCCAGGCGCACGACCACGTCGAAGCGGCGCAGGTAGGCCGGATCGATGCCGGTGTTGGTGTTCGTGATCCACACCGCGGGCGTGGCGTTGGTCTCCAGCAGCCGGTTGGTCATGCCCTTGGTGAGCGGCGCCTTGGCGTGCAGGCCGTGGTTCGCGAAGCCCGAGTCCGACAGCACGTCCTCGACCTCGTCGTACACGACCGCCGCGCCGCCGCGGTGCTCCAGCATGGCCTGGCACAGCCGGTACTGCTGCACGCGGCCGAAGGAGTTCACGGGGTCGCCGTCCTCGTCCTCGTTCGCGACCTCGACGCCGTAGGCGCCGAGCTCGCTGATCAGCAATCGGGACAACTCCGTCTTGCCCGTGCCGGGCGGCCCCCACAGCAGCACGTTCGCGCCGATCGCTCTGGACTTCAGCGCGTGCGCGAGGTAGTCGCGCAGCAGCGTCAGCCGCGTGCCGAGGTGCTCGAAGTCGCCCCAGGCGAGCGTGGGCGCACGCACCGGCTCGAACAGGGCGCTGATGACCTGCTCGTCGTCGCTGTGGCGCTCGAACACGATGGAGCGCAGCGCCTGCGGCACCGCCATCCAGTTGCTCATGTCGTGCGGCGCGTAGCGCCCGGAATCGAAGAAGCCCGCCCGGCGCAGCCGCGAGTCGCGCCCGAACGCGCGCGCGACCTCGCCGTCGTCGCCGTCCACGTAGGCGGTCAGCAGCGTCAGCGCGTCGGTCGACGTCATGGACGCGTTGTAGGCATCGCTGACGGCGTCCAGGAGCTTCACGGCCTGCAGCATGAGCGCGAAGCGCATGACCTCGAGCTCGACCGGGTCCAGCCCGAGCGAGTGCCCGAAGAGCGCGGTGTTGTGAACGAACGGATCGTCCTCGTCCCACGTCGCGTCCTGCACCGCGGCGAGCTGCTCCTCGAGCCAGCGACGCAGGGTGCGCGGATCCTCGAGCCCGGCCTCGTCGATGCCGTCGGCCGGGAACACGCGCAGGAACTTCTCGTCGAACGCGCCGTAGCGCAGCAGCCGCTTGACCTTGGCCGCGAGCAGCGCACGCGCGACGTAGCGTCGCACGACGAGGTTCTCGGGGTCGGTCTTCAGGTAGCGGCTGCGCGTACCCGGCATCCAGCATGCTCCGTTCGGGCGGGTCAAGGCCTTCGTCCATCGAAGGCGCGGCGGGGCGGACCCGCAGCCGGCGAAGGATACCGAAGCAATGCGACGGGTGCCCGCGGCTGATCCGCCGAGCGAGCGAGCGGTGCCAGGTCCGGGTCGTCGGCCACGCCCCCACGAGGGTGAACGGACCCCGTGCGCGGTGCGATGTCGTTTTCGAGATCGTCCTCCGCGCTTGCCCGCCCGGTGCTAAACGTCTCGCCCCCCCACCGAGCGCCCGCATCGTTCATGCTTCTCTCGCTCCTGCTCATCGCCTTCGGCGTCGTGCTGCTCGTCGTAGGCGCCGACGCCCTCGTGTCCGGCGCGTCGCGGATCGCGCAGCGCTTCGGCATACCGCCGCTGATCGTCGGGCTGACGATCGTGGCCATCGGCACCAGCATGCCGGAGATCACGGTGTCGACCACCGCGGCGCTCACCGGCAGCACCGAGCTCGCGCTCGGCAACGTGGTCGGCAGCAACATCTTCAACGTGCTGCTGATCCTCGGCATCGCGGCCACGATCCTGCCGCTCTCGGTGCAGGTATCGCTGGTGCGTCAGGAAGTGCCGGTGATGCTCGGTCTCTCCGTGCTGCTGTTCGTGCTGATCCTCGACGGCTCGCTCGTCACGATCGAGGCGGGGCTGCTGCTCGCGCTCGGCATCGGCTACCTGGCGCTGCTGGTGGTGCAGGCACGGCGTGCGGCGCGTGCCGGCGAGAACGTCGAGGTGGATCTGCCCGACCCGACCGGGTGGCTGGCGAAGGTGCCGTCCGCGCTGCTGATCGGCGTCGGACTCGTCGGGCTGGTCGGTGGTGCGCAGTTGCTGGTCCGGGACGCCTCGGCGATCGCGCTCTCGCTCGGCGTCAGCGAGCTGGTCGTCGGTCTCACCGTGGTGGCGATAGGTACCTCGCTTCCGGAAGTGGCCGCGAGCGTGGCCGCGGTGCTGTTGTGCTGGTGCGTCGTGTACCTGGTGTGGACGGTACTCGCCGCGACGACGAGTCCGATGCTGGGCGCGTTCTCCGGCGTGGCCCTCTACGGGCTGTTGCCCGCCACCGCGGTGTTCCTCGCCGCGACGGTCGTGATGGCGCTGCGCGGGCCGAACCGGCCCGGGCCTCGAACCGGAGCGGGATCGTGATCTCGCCCGATGCCGCGCCTATTCGTCGAGAACCGTCTGGAAGCCGCCGTAGATCAACCGGCTGCCGTCGAACGGCATCTGCATGTCGCGCATGCGCGGATCCTCCATCATCTTCTTCATGCCCTCGTCCCGGACGGCCTTCGAAGGCCATTCGAGCCAGGCGAACACGACGACCTCGCCCTGCTCGGCCTTCACGGCGCGGCGGAAATCGGTGACCTTTCCATCGGGCACGTCGTCCCCCCAGCACTCGACCTGACGCGTCACGCCGAACTCCCTGAACAGCGTCGCCGCCTGCTTCGAATGCTCGATGTAGGCCTGCTTGTTGGCCGCCGGCACCGCGGCGATGAATCCGTCGACGTAGTTCATGGCATTGCTCCGGTCGTTGGGGACTGCGAAGGGTTCGACGCCGCCTCGGCGTCCATCCGGGCCGACGGGCGCGCCGCGGGGATGCCCGCCCCGAAACGCACCCGGTCGTTCGGGCGACGCGCGGCGTGAACGAAGCATAGATCCCCATCTAGTTCGCGCTGGCGGACGCGACATGCACCGCCACGACCGCGGCCTGCAGCGCGCACGAAACGACATGCAACGAAACCGCGCGGCCGACGGTCCGACACCCGTCGATGTCCACGAGGGCTTCCGCATGACCATTCCCCCGTCCGCGGCCACCCGCCCGACTCGCCGGGAGGCGTTGCGTCGCCTCGGGGCGGGCGCCGCGGCCCTCGCCTTCGCGCGCCCTGCGCTCTGCGCCCAGGCGATCGCCGGAGCACCCGTCGCCCGCACCGCGACGGCGCTGCGGCCGATACCGTCCACCGGCCGCAGCGTCCCCTGCATCGGCATGGGCACCTGGCTGACCTTCGATCTCGAACCGGGCATGCCCGGCACCGAGGCGCGCGTCGACGTGCTGCAGGCCTTCTTCGACGCGGGCGGCGGGGTCGTCGACTCCTCGCCGATGTACGGCCGGGCCGAGGCCATGATCGGCCACGCGCTCGACCGCACGACGCACGCCACGGACGCGCTCTTCGGTGCGAGCAAGATCTGGACGCCCATCGACGCCATGGGCGAGACACAGATGCGCAACACCGAGGCGCTGTGGGGCGTGAAGCCGATGGACCTGATGCAGGTGCACAACCTCGTGGACGTGCCCGCGCACCTGCCGCGGCTGCGCGAGTGGCGGGACGCGGGCCGCATCGGCCACGTCGGCCTGACCACCTCGCACGGGCGTCGCCACGACGAGCTCGAGCGGCTGATGCGCGCCGAACCGCTCGACACCGTGCAGCTCACGCTGAACCTTGCGCACCGCGAGGTGGAGGAACGCCTGCTGCCGCTCGCGGCCGACCGCGGCATGGCCGTCATCGTGAACCGCCCGCTCGACGGGGGCCGGCTGCCGGAGCGGCTCGCCGGGCGCCCGCTGTCGCCGCTCGCCGCCGAGCTCGGGTGCACGAGCTGGGCGCAGTTCTGCCTGCTGTTCGTGGTGTCGCACCCGGCCGTGACCTGCGCCATCCCGGCGACGCGCCGCGTCGAGCACCTGCGCGAGAACATGGCCGTCATGGCGCTCGACATGCCCGATGCGCGGACGCGCGATGCGATGGCGCGGGACATCGGCTAGCGGTTTGGGTTTAATGTCACAGGCGCTCCGTGCCGCGCGCACGGGTTCTGTCCCCGAATCCGTCGCCCGATGTCGCTGCCCGGCCCCCCTCCGCTCCCCTCGAGACCGTCCCCATGAACCGCTACGACCTCATCGATCGCGTCGCCGTCGTCACCGGAGGCGCGCAGGGCATCGGCCTCGCGGTCGCCCGCAGGCTCGCGGCATCGGGCGCACGCGTGCTGCTGTGGGATCGCGACGGCGCGCTGGCCGCCGAGTCGGCAAGGGCCCTGACCGACGAGCACGGGCACCCCGTCACCGGCCACGCGATGGACGTCACCGACTCGGCCGCCGTCGCCGCGATGGCCGATGAGGCGATCGCCGCGCACGGGCGCATCGACGTCATGGTCGCGAGCGCCGGCATCGCGGGGCCGAACGTGCCCGTGGTCGACTACCCGCTGGACGCGTGGCACTCGGTCATCGACGTGAACCTGAACGGCACCTTCAACTGCTGCCGCGCCGTGCTGCCGCACATGGAGCGCGCGGGCTACGGCCGCATCGTCAACATCGCCTCGGTCGCCGGCAAGGAGGGCAACCCGAACGCGGCCGCCTACTCGGCCTCGAAGGCGGGGGTCATCGCGCTCACCAAGTCGCTCGGCAAGGAGCACGCGGGCAGCGACATCGCCATCAACTGCGTGACGCCCGCCGCCGCGCGCACGCGCATCTTCGACCAGATGAGCCAGGAGCACATCGACTACATGCTCTCGAAGATCCCGCGCGGGCGCTTCCTGGAAGTCGACGAGGCGGCATCGATGATCGCTTGGCTCTGCACGGCCGAGAACTCGTTCACCACGGGGGCGGCGTTCGACCTGTCGGGCGGCCGCGCGACGTACTGACGTCACGCCGCCCGGCGCGCGGCCTCGCGAACCCTCAGTCCGCGTCGGCCGCCCACCCGCCCACGGCCTTCACCTCCAGGAACTCCTCCATGCCCCACGGCCCGCCCTCGCGCCCGTTGCCGGACTGCTTGTAGCCGCCGAAGGGCGAGCCCGACGAGCGCGCGCGGCCGTTCATGTCGACCATGCCGGAGCGCAGCCGTCGCGCCACCCGGTTCGCCTTCGCGCCATCGCTCGTCTGCACGTAGTTGGTGAGCCCGTAGTCGGTGTCGTTGGCGATGCGTATGGCGTCCTCCTCGGTGTCGAAGGGCATCATCGAGAGCACCGGCCCGAAGATCTCCTCGCGCATGATGGTCATGTCGTTGGTGCAGTCCGCGAACACCGTCGGGCGCACGAAGTAGCCCTTTTCCAGCCCGTCCGGACGTCCGGGCCCACCGGCCACCAGGCGCGCGCGGTCGTGCTCGATGCCTTTCTCGATGAGTCCCTGCACCTTGTCGAACTGCGCCCGGCTCACGAGCGGTCCGATGTGCCTGCCGTCCTCGGACGCGGGCGCCACGGTCGTCTTCTCCGCCGCCGCCTTCGCCTCCTCGACCGCCGCCTCGTAGCGCGAGCGTTCCACCAGCATGCGCGTCGGCGCGTTGCACGATTGCCCGGTGTTGTTGAAGCAGCGCGCCACGCCCTTCGCCACGGCGTCCTCCGGGGCGTCCGCAAAGACGATGTTCGCGCCCTTGCCACCGAGTTCCAGCGACACGCGCTTCAGCGTGTCCGCCGCGTTCTTCGAGATGGCGATGCCCGCGCGCGAGGAGCCGGTGAACGAGATCATCGCCACGTCGGGGTGGCCGCACAGCTGCGTGCCGACCCCGGGGCCGTCGCCGTTGACGAGGTTGAACACGCCGGCCGGCACGCCGGCCTCGTGCAGCATGTCGGCGAACAGCATGGCGGACAAGGGCGAGAGCTCGGACGGCTTCAGCACCATGGTGCAGCCGGTGGCGAGCGCCGGCATGACCTTCAACGCGATCTGGTTCATCGGCCAGTTCCACGGCGTGATGAGCGCGCACACGCCGATGGGCTCGCGCAGGATGCGGTCGTGAGGGGTGTCCGGGCGCAGCTCCGACTCGAACTCGAAGCCCTCCAGCGTGTCGATGAAGGCCTGGATGTGGGATGAACCCGCGCCCGCCTGCGAGGAGCGCGACATGGCGATGGGTGCACCCATCTCGCGGCTGATCGTCTCGCCCATCTCGTCGGCGCGCGCCGTGTAGATCTCCAGGATGCGGCGCATGAGCGTCACGCGCTCGTCCTTCGACGACTGCGACCAGCTCTCGAACGCGCGGGCGGCGGCCGCGACGGCGGCGTTCGTGTCGGCCTCGCCGCCGAGCGAGATCGTGGCGATGGCTTCCTCGGTGGAGGGATCGATCACGTCGAGCTCGGTCGCGTCGAGCGGATCGGTCCAGCGGCCGTCGATGTAGAACTGGCGGGTGTTCATGCGGTGTGGGCTCGGCAAGGATCGGATGAGCCGTATCGTACCGCCGTCCCCCACCCCCGACGCCAGGCTCATCCGCGCCAGGCCATCAGATGCACCGGCGCGCCGGGTCGATGGCGAAGCGTGCGAAGCCCGACGAAGCCCGCCTTGTGGTAGGCCCCGATGGCGGCGCGGTTGGTCGCGTCCGGATCGACCGTCACCGGCGCGGCGCCCGCCGCCACGCGCGCCTCGGCCGCGAGGCGCAGGTAGCGCTGGCCGAGCCCGCGCCCGAGCGCCGTCCGCTCGCCGATGAAGGTGTCCAACGCGACGGTGCCGGCCGGCAGACCGACGCCGTACGGCTCGAAGAAGTCGTGCCGCCGGTAGTGCTGCAGGTAGGCGAAGGGCTCGCCGTCGAGCGTCACGAGGCGCTGGTGCACGCGCGACTCGGTCAGCCCCTCCCGCATCGTCGCGAGCTGCCGTCGCCAGTCCGGCCACCAGCGCGCGACGTGGGGTTCACGCAACCAGCGACCGAGCAGCGTCAGGTCGCGCGCTTGCACGGGACGGAAGTCGATGCCGCCCGCCGTCCGCACATCGAGCGCGAACTGCGGCCGCGTGCGCTCCGGTTGCCCATCGATCGGTGCGGGCACGCTGCCCGCCGGCACCGCGCCCAACCGCACGTAGAAATCGGCCGCGTTCGGATCGGCATCCACGGCGAGGGTCCGTACGCCCGACACGCGCGCCCGTTCCGCGGCACGTTCGACCAGCGCTCGCCCGACGCCGAGGCCCATCGCGCCGGGGTGCACCCACAGATCCGCGATGGCGGGCGGCTTCAGGGTCAGTGCGCAGAAACCCAGCGCCCGCCCGCGCCGCTCGGCCACGGTGGCGAGGCCGCCGGACAGGTCGGCGGGAGCGACGGTGAGCTCGTTCCGCCATCCGGCAAGGATCTCCGGCAAATAGCCCCCGTGCGCCTTCGCGGCCATCGCGACGTCCGTGAGCGCCGGCGCGTCCGCGGGTACCGCGCGGCGCAGGAACACGTCGGTCGATGGCGGGCGATGCATCGGGTTGATCCTACCGACACGTAGCTGAAGCGTCTTGCGCGAGCACTCGCTTTCCTCGCATTCTTAAAGCGGAGCTTTAAAATTGCAGGGATGCTGGCTCGCGGAATCCGCACGGCCGTCGACGTCGCTCTCGCTCGTCAGGCTGCGGTCGCCCTGCTGGGACCTCGGCAAGTGGGAAAGACGACGCTCGCCCTCGACATCGTCGAGGCACGCGATGCCGTCTATCTCGATCTCGAGTCGGCGCTGGACCGCGCGAAGCTGTCCGACCCTCGTCTCTTTCTCGATTCGCTCGAAGATCGGCTCGTCGTTCTCGACAAGATTCACCTCCGCCCCGAGCTCTTCACCGAGCTTCGCGGGTTGATCGATCGTGGCAGGCGCCGAGGACACAGGACGGGACGCTTCCTCTTGCTGGGTTCCGCTTCGCTCAACCTGTTACGACAGTCCGGCGAGAGCCTTGCCGGACGTATCGAACAGATCGAGTTGGGCCCGCTTCACGTCGGCGAAATACCGGACGCCGCCGACCAGGAGACGCTGTGGTCTCGGGGCGGATTTCCCGACAGCTATCTCGCGGACTCGGACGTCGACAGCATGGCCTGGCGGCGGAGTTTCGTTCGTACCTATCTCGAGCGCGACGTCCCGCAGTTCGGTCCACGCATACCCGTCACCACTCTGGAGCGCCTGTGGACGATGCTCGCGCATTCACAGGGTCAACTGCTCAACGCATCGACATTCGCACGCAGCCTGTCGCTCAGCGTACCCACCGTGAGCGGCTACATCGACCTGCTCGTGGACCTGCTGCTGATTCGACGGCTCCCGAGCGCACGTTCGTCGTGCACGCGACCCCGGACGACTACCCGCTAGCTGACGGAGTCGAGGCCCGCTCGCTCTCCAGCGCGATGAACGCCTTGCAGGTGGGCTAAGCGAGCGCCGGCGTCGGCGACTCGGGTTCTACCGAGTTTATCCAAGTTTATCTAAAACAGATAAACCCAGGTAAACTCCGTATACTCACCGAATGGACCCCTTGCGCAACCCCTACGCGCCCGGTGCGGGCTCGCCCCCGCCGGAGCTCGCGGGTCGCGACGAGCTGCTGGAGCGCTTCCGCATCGCGGCCGGTCGCGCGAAGCTCGGGCGGCAGAGCAAGAGCCTGCTGCTGCTGGGCCTGCGCGGGGTGGGCAAGACCGTTCTTCTGGATCGCATGCGCGAGATCGGCGAGGCGCAGAGCCTGCAGTGCATCCGCATCGAGGCGCCGGAGGGACGCAGTCTGCCCGGCATGCTGGCCCCTCAACTGCGCGTGGTGTTCCTGCGGTTGGCGCGCATCGAGAGCGCGAAGGCGCGAGCGGGCGCCGCGCTTCGCGCCCTGGCGGGCTTCGCACGCGGACTGAAGGTGAAGTACGGCGATATCGAGGTCGCCATCGAGCACGAGCCGGAGCCGGGCGTGGCCGACAGCGGCGACCTCGAGAGCGATCTGCTCGACCTGCTCGAAGCGGCGGGACAGGCCGCGCAGGATGCGGGCTCGGCCATCCTGTTGTTCATCGACGAGCTGCAGTACGTGGCCGAGCCGGAGCTCGCGGCGCTCATCGTGGCGCTGCACCGTACCTCGCAGCGCCGGCTTCCCGTCATGCTGGTCGGTGCCGGGTTGCCACAACTGCGCGGACACATGGGCCGCGCGAAATCGTACGCGGAGCGGCTCTTCGACTTCCCGGAGATCGGGCCCCTGGATGCGGAGGCCGCGGCGCGGGCAATGGTGGATCCCGCCAAGGCCGAGGGTGTCAAATGGAGCGCGCGCGCAGTGGTCGCCATCGTGGCCGAGACCGAAGGCTACCCCTACTTCCTGCAGGAATGGGGCAAGCACGCCTGGGACGTGGCGTCCGGTCGACGCATCGAGGCGAAGGATGTGGTCGATGCGTCGGCCATCGCGGTCGCCGCGCTGGACGGCGGCTTCTTCCGCGTGCGCTACGACCGGCTCACGCCATCCGAGAAGGGCTACCTGCGCGCGATGGCGGAGCTCGGCGCCGGTCCGCATCGCTCGGGCGACATCGCCGAGGTGATGGGCCGCGACGTGCGCTCGCTGGGTCCGTTGCGCGCGAAACTCGTCGACAAGGGGATGATCTACAGCCCCGCGCACGGCGACACCGCGTTCACGGTGCCGCTGTTCGATGCGTTCATGAAACGCATGATGCCGGCGCCTTGAACGCCTCCGACCCTCCTCGCTCGGCCATGCACCCCGATCGCTTCGAGCTTCCCCTGTGCGGCACCTTCCGCATCGACGGGCCCGCTGACCTCGCCCTCGCCCGCCGGTTCGACGAACTGATCCGCTCGAATGCCGATGCGTTCGAGCGCGAGCGCCCGGCGGCGCACGTCACGGCATCGGCGCTCGTCGTGGACGCGTCGGGCAGCGCCGCCGTGCTCACGCACCACGCGAAGCTCGGCCGCTGGCTGCAGCCGGGCGGTCACTGCGACGGCATCGAGGACCCCTTCTTCGTGGCGCAGAAGGAGGCCTACGAGGAGACGGGCCTGCGCCGGCTGCGGCCGGTATTCCGCGACGTGCTGGATCTGGACATCCACGCCATCCCCGCCCGCGGGGACGAGCCGGAACACCTGCACTACGACGTGCGCTACGCGCTGCGCGCCGACGCCCGGACGGAGCTGCGCATCTCGAGCGAATCGATCGATTTGAGATGGGTCCCGCTGGACGAGCTCGAGCGCTGGACGGACGACGAGTCGGTGTTGCGCCTGCGCACGAGGTTCGCGCGCCTCGGCTACGCGGGTTCGCTCTGACGGCACGTTCCGAGCGCACCGGACAGCACTCCGGCCAAGACTGCGCGCGATTCTTGCAGGTCGCCGACCCCGCGGCGGATCGGCTGAGCTTCCACTTCGCGAAGGGTGCGCGCCGCGAGCAACCGAGGTTCCTGCGCGAGGTGCTCCCCCGAAAGGCCTGCGCGTCGGTGCGCGACGTCCGGCAGGCTCTGGTCAGCGACGACATCGTCGTGACCGGCGAGCACGGCGACCAGCTGTTCGGCAGCCTGAAGGCGATGGACATCGGCTGGTCGGAGCTCGAGGCGCCGTGGCGCGAGAGCCTGCCGCGCGAGCTGCGCGCGCGCCTCGCTTCCGCCTACCGCAGCGATGTGCTGGTGGACTGGCTGGAGCCGCAGGTGCGGTGCGCGCCCGTCCCGGTGCGCTCGCTGTGGGATCTCCTGGGTGGCTGAACTTCTCGCTGAAGTGGCAGAGCGTAAGCCTGCGCATTCCCGCGCGCACGCCGCACGCGCGCGGTCCGCTGGAACAGCTCGCGCTCACCGAGCACTTCTTCCGCACCGACGACTTCCAGCGCTGGGCCATGCAGCACCGCGACGTAGGCATGCGGGTCGGGGACTGGAGTCGCTACAAGTGGCCGCTGAAGACGTTCATCCACGCGTTCGACAACGATGCGAGCTACCTGAAGGAGAAGCTCAAGGTGCCCTCGCTGGCCGGTGCGCGACGCACGACGTTCCTGCGCGGCGCGTCCGCGGTCGACGTCGATGGCCGCCGGCACGACGAGCGCCGTGACAAGGCGCTGCGGCGCGCCATCGCGGGCGCCGAGACCGGCGATGTCGCAGGCGGCGGCACGCGAGCCTACCTGCGCTCGCGCGAGACACCTCTGTGGGTCGAGCTGGAAACGGACGGCGGGTAGCATCGCCGCGCCGACGCGGCTTCGCTCAGCAGACCGACAGCGCCCGCGCGCGCGCCTCGGGCGCGTCGTAGCGATCGAGCATCATCACCTTGTGCCACGCGGCGGCGAAGTCGCGCACCAGCCGCGCATGACCGTCGTCGGCGGCGTACACCTCGGCGGTGTGGCGAAGCTCCGCGTTGGCGCCGAAGATCAGATCGCAGCGCGTGGCCGTGTACCGCGTCTCGCCCGTCGCGCGGTCGTCGAGATCGAAGATCATCTCGCGCGCGTCCCGCGGCTTCCACACGTGGTCCATGGAGGTGAGCGTGCGGAAGAAATCGTTCGTCAGCACCCCCGGCCGGTCGGTGAACAGCCCGTGCTCCGAGCCGTCGTGGTTGATGCCGATCACCTTCAGCCCGCCCGCCAGCGCGGTCCATTCCGGGGCGGTCAGCGTGAGCAGCGCCGCGCGGTCGAGGAAGAGGTGCTCGTCCGGCACGCCGAAGCGCACCGCGTCGTCGTGGTAGTTACGGAAGCCGTCCACCACGGGCCGAAGCCACTCGAAGCTCTCCGCGTCGGTCTGCTCCTGCAGCGCGTCCATGCGGCCGGGCACGAACGGCACATCGATCTGCGACGCCCGCATCGGCGGCCGCCTTCTCCACCGCGGCGACGCCGCCGAGCACGATCAGGTCCGCCATCGAGACGCGCTTGCCGGTCGTCTGCGCGGCGTTGAAGTCGGCGCCGACGCCTTCGAGGGCGGCCAGCGTCTCGGCCAGACGAGCCGGTGAATTGACCGCCCAGTCCTTCTGCGGCGCGAGCCGCACGCGCGCCCCGTTCGCGCCGCCACGCTTGTCGCTGTCGCGGTAGGTCGAGGCCGAGGCCCAGGCCGCGGACACGAGCGCGGGTACCGAAACGCCGCTGTCGAGGATGCGCCGCTTGAGCTCGCCGACGTCGGCATCGTCCATCAGCTCGTGATCGAGCGTCGGGATCGGGTCCTGCCACGGCAGCTGCACGGCCGGCACCTCGGGGCCGAGGTAGCGGTCGATGGGCCCCATGTCGCGGTGCGTGAGCTTGTACCAGGCGCGCGCGAAGGCATCGCCGAAGTACTCGAAGTCGTTCAGGAAGCGCTCGCACACCGCCCGGTACGCCGGGTCCTCCTTCAGCGCGATGTCCGAGGTCATCATCATCAGCGGGTTGCGCTTGCCCTCGATGTGCGCGTCCGGCGTGGTCGGCGCGTCGGGGTCCACGGGGGTCCACTGCAATGATCCCGCCGGGCTTTCGGTCTTCTTCCAGTCGAACCGGAAGAGGTTCGTCAGGTAGTCGTTGTCCCAACGGGTCGGATGCGGCGTCCAGGAGCCTTCGATGCCGTTGGTCATCGTGTGCTCGGCGTTGCCGCTGCCTTCGGGGTTGTGCCAGCCGAGTCCCATCTGCTGCAACGACGCGCCCTCGGGCGCGGTGCCGATGCGCGAGGGGTCGACCATGCCGTGGGACTTGCCGAAGGCGTGACCGCCGGCGATCAACGCCACCGTCTCCTCGTCGTTCATCGCCATGCGCGCGAAGCTCTCGCGGATCTCGCGCGCGCTGTCCAGCGGATCGCCGTTGCCGTCGGGGCCTTCGGGATTGACGTAGATGAGCGAGGAGTGCGACGCGGCGACCGGGTTCTCCAGGTCCCAGTGCTCCTGCTTCGGATCGCCCTGCCAGCGCTTGTCGAGATTGACCATGCGATCCGGGTCGGCGTCGCCCTCGCGCCAGCCTTCCGGGCCCCAGTAGGTGGAGCGGTCGGCTTCCCACGCGTCGATGCGTCCGCCCGCGAAGCCGAAGGTACGGAAGCCCATCTCCTCGAGCGCGACGTTGCCGGACAGGATCATGAGGTCGCTCCAGCCAAGCGCCGCGCCGTACTTCCGCTTGATGGGCCACAGCAGCCGGCGCGACTTGTCGGTGTTGCCGTTGTCCCACCAGGAATTGATCGGCGCGAAGCGCTGCATGCCGCTGCCCGCGCCGCCGCGCCCGTCGGCGATGCGGTACGTGCCGGCCGAGTGCCAGGCCATGCGGATCATCTGGGGGCCGTAGTTGTCGTAGTCGGACGGCCACCAGTCCACCGAGGACTCGAGCAGCGCCTTCAGGTCGCGCTTCACCGCCGGCAGGTCGAGTGCCGAGAACGCCGCCGCGTAGTCCTCGTCCTTCAGCGGGTTCGCCTGGAAGGGGTTCTGGTGCAGCAGCTCCACGCGCAGCCGGTTCGGCCACCAGTGGTCGAGCTGCGGCTCGGAACCGATGGCGCCCTCGACGCGCGTGCCGCGGAACGGGCAGGCGCCCATGTCCGCGGCACGTCCCGTGACCTTGGTGGTGGTGTCGTGCCCGCCGTTGGTCATGTCGGCACGGGCGGTCGCTGCGTCGTTCATCGCATCGCTCCTGGGGTTCGAGTGCGGCTCGGCGCGGTGACCGTGCCGATGGGCGTCACGATGTTCCGCTCTTCCGTCGGCCGCCGACGCCCTCCGGGTCCCGGTTGTAAATGTCCCCGGATCGATGTGCCCGAGTCAGACGATCGTCGACGCCCGCCTCGCGCATCGCCGCAGTCGCCTCGGCCATCGAGCCGGCCAGGTCGATGCCGCGGCAGGCGTCCTCGATCACCAGGGTCTCGAAGCCTTCGCGACGCGCGTCCACGGCCGAGTACCGCACGCAGAAGTCGAACGCGAGCCCCACGCACACGACGCGCTTCGCGCCGCGCTCGCGCAGCCAGCCGGCGAGGCCCGTGCTCGTGTCGTGATCGTTCTCGTGGAACGCCGAGTAGGAATCGATCTCGCGCCGGAACCCCTTCCTGACGATGAGCTGCGCGCGCGCGGTGTCGAGCCCGCCGCGGAACTCCGCCCCGGCGCTGCCCTGAATGCAGTGGTCCGGCCACAACACCTGCGGGCCGTAGGGCATCTGCACGACGTCGTAGGGGTCGTGGCCGTCGTGCTCGCTCGCGAACGAGGAGTGGCCCACGGGGTGCCAGTCCTGCGTGAACGCGACGATGTCGAAACGTGGTGCCAGCGCAGCAACGGCGGCCACCACGGCGTCGCCGTCCGGTACGGCGAGCGCGCCGCCGGGACAGAAGTCGTTCTGCACGTCGATGACGAGCAGGCAGTCGCCCGGGCGGGCCTGGAAGTCGGTCATGGTCGGAAGCGGTTCCGCGGTTCACGAACGCGGAACGGTACCCCGAACGCGCGAGCGGCCCGTCACGCGCGTCACGGGGCGAAGCTGCTAGGCTCAAGCGAGCCCACCCCGCCCCCAGACGTTCGCGCCGATGACCCGGGCCACGTTGCCCCGCATCCTGCTCGCCCTCGTGTTGCTCGCCGGACAGTTGTCGGCGTTGCTGCACGGGGTCGGTCATGTGCGCGTGACACGGTCGGACGCGCCCTTCCCGGCCCACCTCCCGCACGACGGCCACCACACCCACGTCGGGCTCGGAGTCATGGCGTCGACGACGTGCACGGCTCCCCCGCCCCGTCGGACAAGGAACGGCACGCGCTCGACGGCGTCTGTCACCTGTGCACGGCACTGGCCGCCAGCGCCCCGTCACCGGACTCGGCGGGCACCGTCGTCGCTTCGCGCGGCGAGGCGCGCACAGCCGTGGGCTCGCGGCCGGCATCGCGCTCGGCCACGCTTCGGCACCGGTTGCCGCGCGGTCCGCCCGCCTTTTCCTGAACGACGACACCCGACGGCCCCTCCCGGGGCCTCACTTTTCGTGCGTCGTGCCGCCTTGCGCGCGGGCGACCCGTCTTCAGGACACCTCCCACAATGATCCGCTTGCCCCGCGCCGGCGCGCTGCCGCTCGCCCGTACCCCGCTGTTCCTCGCCTTGGCCCTTCCCCTCGCCGCCCCTCTGGCCCCGGCCCTCGCCCAGACCGAACGCGAGCACGGCGCCCACGAACACGGTGCGGCGACAATCGACGTCGTGCTCGACGGTGGCGCCCTGTACGTCGACCTCGACAGCCCGGCCGACAACCTGCTCGGCTTCGAGCACGCCCCGTCCACCGACGAGCAGCGCGACGTCGTCGCGCGCGTTCGGGAGTTGCTCGAATCCGGCGAGCTCCTGGTACCCGATGCCGCGGCCGGCTGCGCCTTGGTTTCGGCGAACGTCTCGATGGACTTCGAGGAAGTCGAGGGCGGACACGCCGACGAGCACGACGATGATCACGACGAACACGGCGACGAGCACGCTGCCGAGCGCGCTGCCGAGCACGACGACGAGCATGGCGACGAGCACGCCGCCGGCGAGGATGAGCACGAGACCCACTCGGACATCGAGGCCGCCTGGCAGTTCGAGTGCGACGCGCCGGAGCGGCTGACGCGCATCGAGACTCGACTGTTCGACGAGTTCGACGGCTTCGCCGACATCGACGTGCAGGTCGCAGGGCCGAACGGTCAGACGCTCGTCGAGCTCTCGCCCGCCGCCACCGCGATCGAGTTGGGGAGCGCGCCCTGAGCGGCGGACCCGCCGACGATGTCGGGTCCGCCGCCGACGATGCGGCGGTGGACCTGGACGGCGTCACGTTCCGCTGGCCCGGCAACCCGGCGAACGTGCTCGACATCGAGTCGCTGCGCATCGCGCGCGGCCGAGCGCGTGTTCGTGCGCGGCGCCTCGGGCTCGGGCAAGACCACGCTGCTGAGTCTGATCGGCGGCGTGGTCGCGCCCGACGCCGGCACCGTTCGCGTCGACGGCACGCGGCTCGACTCGCTGTCCCGCGGGAGGCGCGACGGCTTCCGCGCCGACCGCATCGGCTTCGTGTTCCAGATGTTCAACCTGCTGCCCTTCCTCGGGCTCGTGGACAACGTGCTGCTGCCGTGCCGGTTCTCCGCGCGCGCGACGTGACGCGGCGACCGCGAACGGCAACTCGCTCGCCGACGAGGCGCGCCGGTTGCTGCGCGCGCTGCGCCTCGACGTCGACGCGCTGGAGCGTCGCTCGGTCGCCGAGCTCAGCGTGGGCCAGCAGCAGCGCGTCGCCGCGGCGCGCGCCCTGATCGGCAGCCCGCCGATCGTGATCGCCGACGAGCCCACCTCGGCGCTGGACGCCGACGCGCGGCACGACTTCCTGGAGCTGCTGTTCGGCGAAGTGGCCGCGGTCGGCGCGACGCTCGTGTTCGTGAGCCACGACCGGGGGCTGGAGGCACCCTTCGACCGCACCATCGATCTCGCGACGCTCAACCGGGCAAGCGGCGCGCCAGCGGTGACGGCGGCCCGCCCGTCCACCGGGAGCGCGCGGCGTGAGCCTGCTCGGGCTCGCGTGGGCCAGCCTGCTGAACCGCCGCTTCACGGCGCTCCTCACCGTGCTCGCCATCGCCATGAGCGTGGCGCTGCTGCTGAGCGTGGACAAGCTCAGGCGCGATGCGCGGACGAGCTTCACCAACACGGTGTCCGGCGTGGACCTCATCGTCGGCGCCAGGAGCGGCTCGGTGCCGCTGCTGCTGTACTCGGTGTTCCGCATCGGCGACGCCACCAACAACGTCTCCATCGAGAGCTACGACGAGATCCGCGCCACGCGCGGCGTCGCCTGGACGGTGCCGCTGTCGCTCGGCGATTCGCACCGCGGCTACCGGGTGCTCGGCACCACGAACGACTACTTCGAGCGCTACCGACACGGCGACGACCGCGCGCTGCGCTTCGCCGCGGGCGCCCGCTTCGACGATCTCTTCGACGCGGTGCTCGGCAGCGAGGTGGCCGATGCGCTCGGCTACGACATGGGCGATTCGATCGTGGTCGCGCACGGCACCGGGTCGGTCGGGTTCGCGCGGCACGAGGACCAGCCGTTCCAGGTCACGGGCATTCTCGCGCCCACGGGCACCCCGGTCGATCGCACGGTGCACGTCAGCCTGCGCGGCATCGAGGCCATGCACGTCGACTGGCGCAGCGGCGCGCAGATTCCCGGGCAAGCCACGAGCGCGGAGGTGCTGCGCACCATGCCGCTCGAGCCGCGCGCCATCACGGCCTTCATGGTCGGGCTGGAATCGCGTCGCGACGTCTTCCGCGTCCAGCGCGCGGTGAACGAGTACGCGCCCGAGCCGCTGCTCGCGATCCTTCCCGGCGTCGCGCTGCAGGAGCTCTGGCGCCTCGTCGGCGTCGCCGAGAAGGCGCTGCTCGTCGTGTCGTGGTTCGTGGTGGCCGCGGGCATCGTGAACCTCCTGTCGGTCCTGTTCGCGAGCCTCGGCGAGCGGCGGCGCGAGATCGCCATCCTGCGCGCGTCGGGCGCGCGGCCGGGCCACGTGTTCGGGCTGCTGAGCCTGGAGGCGGGGCTGCTGGCGCTCGCGGGCATCGTCTGCGGGCTGCTCCTGCACTGGCTCGTGACCCTCGCGGGCGGGGCGTGGGTCGAGGCCCGGTTCGGTCTGTCCGTGCCCTTCGCGCTGCCGGGGCCGAACGATTTCGCCGTCCTCGGTCTGATTCTCGCGTGCGGACTGGCCGCGGGCTCGCTGCCCGCCTGGTTGGCGTACCGCCGCTCGCTGGCCGACGGCATGTCGGTCCGCGTCTGATGCCCGTCCACCGCTCACGGAGCTCTCGATGACAATCTCACGCCGATCCCTGACCACGGGGCTCACCGGCCTGACCGCCCTCTTCGTCGTCGCGTCGGCGGGCGCGTGGTGGTGGGACCGCGACGAGCCGGACGCCCCTTCCGGCGAGGTCATGGCCCTCGGCTGGGAAGACCTCGTGCCCCCCGACTTCGAGCCCGCGCCGGACCCCTTCATGACGATGTCCGACGAGCGCATCCAGAAGCTCATGGACGGCAGCCCGGAGTCCGAAGCGGAGCTCGCCGAGATCGAGCAGGCCATGAGCTACGCCCCCGTCGACGACGACGCTCGACGGCCGGCTCGTGACGCTGCCGGGCTACGTCGTGCCGCTCGACTACGACGGGCAGACGCGGCTGAGCGAGTTTCTGCTGGTGCCCTACTTCGGCGCGTGCATCCACACGCCGCCCCCGCCCGCGAACCAGATCGTGATGGCGGAGCTGGAGCGGGCGGTGGAGATCCGTGACACCTACGAGCCGGTGCAGTTGCGCGGCATCCTGCGCACCGAGGGCGCGAGCACCGCGCTCGCCGAGACCGGCTACCGCATGGAGGTGTTGTCGGTCGGACCGATCGAGCAGCCCTAGTCTTCCTCCGCACGGATGATGCGGAGCACCATCAGGAACTCGCGCCGCGCGGCGCGACCGCGACCTCGTTCTTGCCGAGCGCCTTGGCCAGCAGCGCAAGGCGCCCCTGCACCGCATCGCTGTCGGGCACGCTCGTCGCCTCGTCGACCAGCAGCGTCACGACGTCGTCGCCGACGCTCAGGCTCGCGTGGTCGAGGATCGAGGGCACGCTGCCCGAGAAGCGGTGACCCACCAGCATGGCGCTGCCGAGCACGTGCGCCCGGTCCTGCGCCTCGTCGTCCAGCAGCCCCACGGCATCGTGCTCGGCGCGCTTGCCGTAGCGCGCGTGCACCGTGGCCGCCAGGAACGCGCGTTCGGGGTGCGTCACGCCGATCAGCGGAAAGCGCAGGATGCGATCGAAGGCCAGCCTCGGCTTCACGTCGTCGGCCTCGCGCCAGGCGATGTCCGACAGCGCGCAGGCGGCCAGGCGCAGCCGGCGCTGCGAGGCGCTCTCGCCCATCGACAGCCGGCCCGTCCAGCGCTCGAGCGCACCCGCGAAGGCCGGCACGCGCGCCTCGTCGGCGCACAACTGCCGGCAGCCGGCCAGCAGCGGATCCAGCGCGCGCGCCTCGTCCGAGAGCTGCTCGTAGAGCCAGCCCTCGCGCACGCCGAGCGAGGAGAACAGCACGCGCGCGGGCTCCAGGTGCTTGAGCGTGCGATCCATGACGAGCGCGGCCGCCGGCAGCGTGGACTCGCGCCGCCGCGGCACGCCCGGTACCCTGGCGAGCGTCTCCCGATCCATCGCGGCCAGCGACTTCGACAGATCGCGCAGCTCGTCCGGGTCGAGCTCCAGGCCGTGGATCACCGGGATGTCGTGGTCGTGCTGCGCGAGATACACCTTGGCGAGCGCGCGCCAGCCGCCACCCACCACGTGGAAGTCCGCACCCGCGACCACCTCGGCCAGACCGTCACGGATCGTCTCGTCGATGTAGCGCCTGGCCTGCTTCGGGTCCTCCTTCATGCGCCTGGCGATGTGCAGCGCACCGAGCGGCATGCTGGTGCGACCGTTGCCGACCCGGTCCCGCTGCACCTCGGCGATCTCCAGGCTGCCGCCGCCGAGATCCCCCACGAGGCCGCTCGGCTCGTGGAAGCCCGCGATCACGCCCATGGCCGCGAAGCGCGCCTCGTCGTCGCCCGACAGGATGCGCACCTTCAGCCCGGATTCGCCCTCCAGCCGCGACTTGAAGGCGGCGCCGTTCGGGGCATTGCGGATCGATTCGGTGGCCAGCAGCGCCGGCGCCTCCACGCCCATCGCGCGCGCGATGGCGACGAAGCGCGTCAGCGCGCGCGCGACGCAGTCCATGGACTCGTCGCCGAGGTTGCCGTCCGCATCGAGCGATGCACCCAGCCGGCACAGGGACTTCTCGTTGAATCGCGGCAGCGGCGCCCGGCTCAACCGGTCGTAGACGACCAGGCGAATGGAGTTCGAACCGAGGTCCACGACGCCGATGTGCGCATCCGGGTTGCCCGGGTCGGTCGATCGTCGGTTCGGCATCGGGCTCGGCGAGGTGGCGAGGTGGCGAGGGGCAAGCGGGCGCGAGCGTGGCACGCCGGCGGCGCGCTGTCGATGCGCCGCTCGCACGATTCTGCAACGCCCCGCTCGCGCCGGGCTCGCCGGCGGACCATGTGCGGCCCCGCCCGCCGGACGGTGCTCCGGTCGGGCTACCCCCTCACGACGGAGATCCGAACATGGCCCTGAACGATCTGAAGGACGTCTACATCGACCAGATGCAAGACCTCTACAGCGCCGACCGACAGTCCGCGAAGATCACCGCCGAACTGGCGAAGAAGGCGACCGACGACGAGCTCGTGAGCGCCCTCGAAGCCGGCGTGAAGGGCATCGAGCAGGGCATGAGCCAGCTCGAGAAGCTCATCAAGGGCCACGGCGCCGACCCGACCGGGGAGCATTGCAAGGGCATGGAAGGCCTCGTCAAGGAGGCCCGTGCGCACGCGCTGGAAGAAGAGTTCGGCAGCGACGCGGCGCGCGACGCCATGATCATCTCGCAGTACCAGCGCATGGCGCACTACGCCATCGCGGGCTACGGCTGCGTGGCGACCTTCGCCGCGCGCCTGGGGCTCGACGACGAGGCGAAGGTGCTGCGCGAGTGCACCGAGTCGACGCGCGAAGGCGACGAGCGCATGACGAAGATCGCCACCTCCGGGATCAACGCCGCGGCCGCCTGAGGCCGGCCGGCGAAGGTCGCGCGCCGAGGCGCGTGAGCCTTCGCGACCCGGTCCTGCAGCGACTGCTCGACGCGCTGGCGCGCGGCTTCGCCGAAGCTCTCGGCCACGATCCGACGCGCTCGGCGCTCGCCGAAGGGTTCTTCCAGGCGCTCGAAAGCCCGGGGGCGGCGCGCGCGCCGACCGCGAGACGCCTGCCGGCCTGCGCGCACTTCGCCGCGGCGATCGAGCGCAACACGTCGGCGCACGCCCTCGCCCGATCGAGCGGTGCGGGCGGCGCGTCGCCCGCGACCTGCGCATCGGTCGCCCTCTCGCTCGCGACCCTGGAGCCGCGGCTCGGCTGGTACCGACGCATCGGCAGCGAGGCCGAGGCCGACGGCTTTCACGACGGGCACGCGAACGCGTGGCTGATCGGGGGTCCGGACGGGCTCGAGTCGTGCGACCGCGCGGCGCTCGGCCTCAGCCTGCTCGCGCCGGGCACCCGCTATCCCGACCACGCGCATCCGCCCGAGGAGCTCTACTTCGTCCTGTCCGCGGGATGGTGGCGGAACGAGGCGACGCCGTGGTTCGAGCCCGGCCGCGGGGGCACCGTGCACAACGCGCCGGGCACGCGGCACGCGATGCGATCGGGATCGCACCCGTTGCTCGCGGTGTGGTGCCTGCTCTGACGATCGGGCCGCGCATCGGGCACACGGCGCTCGCGGCGGCTCACAGGGCGGCTACAGGGCGGGCTCACAGGGCGGCTCACAGGGCGGCTCAGGGCGTGTCCGGATCGTCGCGGGCGAAGCCGCCCTCGTCATCGGGACGTCGCGAGGCGTCGCGGTCGTCCCCCCGCTCCGACCCGACGTCCATGCCCGCATCCGATGGCCGGTCCGGCGACGGGCGGCGTATCGTCGCATCGGCCATCAGGCGAGCGACCAGCGCGTTGACGTCGCGGTCGGCGTAGACGTCGTCGACGTCGGGGTCGTAGGCGAGCGGATCGTAGGGCACCGATGCCGATGCGTCCGGAGCCAGTTCCTGCGACAGATCCTCGGTCGGGTCGGTGACGTCCAGCGCCGACTCGGTGCGCGTCGCGCGTCGTCTCGTCGCTCGTCTCGCCGTCGCCTTCGCCGCGACCCGCTTCGCAGGCTTCGGCACCGTCCGCGTCGCGCTCGGCTCCGTTCGTTCGTCCCGCCCGGTCGGTCGTGCCGGAGGTGCGGCCGCGCGATTCGTGGGAGGACGCGAGACGCTCATGCCGAGCTCGAAGTCCTCGTCGTCGCGTTGCAGCGCCCGGCGCTCGCGACGCGTGAGCACGAGTCGGGCATCGTTTCGATGCTGCCCCTTGCCGACGTCGTCGCGACCCTCGTCCGCGTCCGCGCCCCAGTCGGCGAGCCTGCGCGCGTCCACGCGCGTGACGAGCACCCCGGCGATCGAGACGCCGGCCCGCGACAGCCGCCGCAGTGCGCGCCGGGCCGTGTCGATCCGCGTGCGGCGGGCCCTGGCGACGAACACCACGGCATCGGCCAGCCGTGCGAACGCGAGCGCGTCGGCCTCCGCGCGTACGGGGCCGCAGTCGATCACGATGCGGTCGTAGTGATCCTCCAGCAGCGTCAGCAGGGTGGCGAAGCGGGGCGATGTCAGCAGCTCGGTCGGCCGCTCGGGGACGGGGCCGCAGGGCAGCACGTCGAAGGAGCGGTAGAAGGCATCGCGACGGATCGCGCGCCCGGCGCGAACCGCACCGACCAGCACGTCCGTCAACCCCGGCGCATCGAACTCCATGCCCGCGGCGGTGCCGATCGCCGGGCGATCCACGTCCGCATCGATCAGCAGCACCCGCTCCGCGCCGGACAGCGCATAGGCAAGCCCCAGCGCCGCCGTGGACCGCCCCTCCCCCGCCTCGCTGGAGGTCACGAGCAGCACGTGATGGCGCCGGCCGCCGTCGCGCAGGCACACGACGGTGCGCGCCCGGTCCATCGCCTCGCCGAACGCCCCGTGGCGCTCGGCGGTCTCGACCGGATCGCCGGGCGGCAGATCGCGGCCGCGCCCCGCGGGGCGGCGCCGGGAGCGCGGTCGCGAACGGCCGCGGGAGCGCGCGCGCGAACGGCCCGGAGCATCGTCCGGGATCGCCGGCAGCGCGCCGAGCAGGGGCAGCCCGATGCCGCGCTCCACGTCCTCCTCGGTGCGAATCGTGTCGTCCGCCCGATCGCGGGCGATGGCCGCCAGCACCGAGGTCAGCAGCGCCGCGATCGCCGCGAGCGCGACGATCTGCCACGGCGCCGGGCCCGCCGCGGCATCGGGCACGGCGGCGCGATCGACGAGTCGCACGCCCATGGACCCGGCGGCGCCGTCGAGCTCGAAGCTCGTCGCGGCATCGGCCAGCGCGTTCGCGATCAGGGCCGCCCGCGCGGGCTCGGGCGACTCCACGCCGAGGCGCACCAGGTCCGTGCTCGCCACGCGCTCCAGGTGCAGCCGTGACAGCAGCTCGTCCACCACGCCCTCGCGATCGACCGTGGCGACCCCGGTCCGCGGGTCCGGATCGTTCGCCGCGA
Source organism: uncultured Gammaproteobacteria bacterium (assembly GCA_963833195.1). Classification (GTDB taxonomy): domain Bacteria; phylum Pseudomonadota; class Gammaproteobacteria; order Granulosicoccales; family Granulosicoccaceae; genus Granulosicoccus. Next base: position 1,932,251 of record CAWHXF010000027.1, read on the forward strand.
ACGCGGGGTCGCGCGACAACTGGAGTTCGTCGACGACCTGGCGGGCGAGGGTCCGCGAACGCAGCAGCTCGACGCCGGTGCGGAAACGATCCTCCGCCTCGATCAGCACCGTCGCGTCGGCGCGGTACACGGGCGCGCTCCGGAACGCGTAGAAGGCGGCCAGGGCGGTCACGACCACGGTGAACGCGAACACGGCCCAACCCCGCTCGCGCACCGCACGGGCCCAGGCCCTGGGATCGACGAGGGGCGCCCGCACGCGCTCCCCGATGCCTTCGTCGCGCGCCGTGCGCGTCCGGCGCCGTCGGGCACGCGCGCCGCTCTCCTCCGGACGAGCGCGCGTCGCGCGGACGGCGGCGGGTAGACGGTCTCGGCGACCGGGTACGATATGGCGTCCAGTCATCGTCCGGGCGGCGCGGGGTGCGGAGCGTTCACCCGCTCATCGTAACGCCACGGACCATCCGTCCGGTAATTCGATACGCGTCGCGGCACCTCGACGGTACGCCCACCGTGAACACTTCCTTCCCAACACCATGCCGGCAGGCCTGATTTCTCCCGCCACGCCCATCGCCGAGCCGGTCTCGCCGCCGAGACGTCTACCGCGCCGGCACGTCTCGATCGGCGCCGCCGCGGCGAGCGTCACCGCGTTGGCGCCCGGTCCGTCCTTCGGCGTCGACTGGGTGACGGATCTCGTGGACATCGCCAAGTCCCCTTCCGTGCTGCCCGTGCTGCCATGGGCGGCCGGGGCGGCGGTGGTGGTGCTCGGCGGCATCGGCCTGGCGGTCGCGCGCCGTCGCTCGAGGCGCGCCCGGGATGAGGTCGCGCGGCGCTCCGAAGGCGCGAGGCGAGCGGTGTCGGCGACCGAGCGCACCGTGCTGCTCGATCCCGTGGATGCCGAGACGCACGAGGCGATGGACAGGCTGTCGGACACGGTGCGCAGCCACGACCTCGGCGGCGCGCCGGCCGATCCGTCGAACGCCGCGGCCGTCGACTCGCACGATCTCGTCCCCGCCGGTCGCCTGCTCAGCGAGACCGAGCTCGATGCGGCGCCGCGCGGCGAGTTGCGCGAGCAGGTGCGCATCGTGTCGAACCACAACGCGAAGCTGCACAAGGTCGTCATCGCCCAGCAGGCCTCGCTGAAGAGCGCGCGCGACTCGGTCGATCACCATCGCTCGGTCGCGCGGCGCGCCCGCGACGAGACCCGCGTGGCGCTCGAGCACAAGCGCATCGCCGTCAAGCTCGCGCGACGCGAGCGCGCCGAACGCGTGCGGGTCACCGATGCGTACGAGCGCACGGAGACAGCGCTGTCGAACGCCATGACCATGCTGCGGCCCACCGAGCGCGCGCGCGTGCGCAGCGGCGACGCTGCGACGCAGCGTGCGCCGGAACGCGTCGCATCGGACAGCGAGACCGGCCCCGCCGACGATCCGCGGAACGAGCGCCCAGGGTGGCAGGGAGTGCCGCGGGATCGCGGCTGATCGGCTCCGCGTCGCTTCATCGCGGGGTGCCCACCGGTATCTCGGACCGCCCCGGCGCGCTCCCGCCCGATCCGGACGCCGCGACGGAATGCAGTCTCGGAAATATGTTTCACACGTCATTAACCTTGGGTCGACAAAGGATCAGTCGGTGTCGTCTGCCGCGTCCGAGGCGGTAGCTTCGTGTCCGACCGAGCGGAAGGGAGGGCGCTGATCGGCCGGCGGCACGCACACGCGGAGCGCGACGATGAAGCGAGCAGGCACCTCGGGCGACGACGTCGCCGACCCCGTACGCCCCTCGGGCGATCGCGTCCGGCCGCCTCTCGCCGACCCGTCACGCGGACCGCCCGACGACGGCATCGTGCTGGAGGTCGGGCAACGGCGCGCCGGGGTCGATTCCAGCGGCACGAACGCCGGTGGCGCGGACGTCGGTAGTGCCCTCTCGGCCACGGCTCGCCGCTTCGTCCGCTCCCTGCAGCGCCTGGACGCCGGGCCCGATCTCGCGCCGTCGCAGCGCATCGAGCTGATCGCCATCGTCGGCGCGCGGCTGTGCCTCGCGCTCACCATCCTGATGGCCGTGATGGGCGGCGGCGCCTGGCTCGCCTTCTCGGGCGGCGGCCACGTCGCGGGCGGCACGGCCGCGGCGGTACTGCTCACGGGCGCGGTGGGCGGCTTCGTCAGCCTGCAGCGACGCCTCAAGACGCTCGGCACCGACGATCTGATCCTGCTCGCGAACTCCTGGGTGTACGTGGTGCTGTCGCCGATGGTGGGCGGCATCCTCGCCATCCTGCTCTACGTGCTGTTCATCTCCGGGCTGGTCGACGGCGATCTGTTTCCGACCATCGTCGCCGAGGGCACGGGTCTGGGCCCGAACGGCAGCAGCCTCGTCGGCGCGCAGACGACCGAGGTCGGCCGCGCGGCGGTGCGCGCCGCCGAGAACCAGGCCTTCGTGCAGCGGGTGTCCAGCGGCAGCCTGGCGGACCTCTTCGGCGTCTACGGCGCGAGTCCCGCCGACTACGCGAAGATCCTCTTCTGGTGCTTCCTCGGCGGCTACTCGGAGCGCTTCGTCACCAACATCATCAGCCAGTTCGAGACCGGCGCCGGTCGAGCCGCGGGAAGCATCGATGCCGACGCTCGCTGAGCCCGCTCGCACGCCGGTCATCGATGTGTCCGAACGGATCCTGCCCTCCTACGTGCGCCGCGAGCTCGCGTTGCCCGCTCGCGAGATCCGTACGGGCAGCCGCGGCGGCGACGTGAGGAAGGTCCAGGAATGGCTCTGCCACCACGGTCTCGGAACGGTCGTCGACGGTGCGTTCGGGCCGGCGACCGCGACGCGGCTCGAGGAGTTCCGGGCGCGTCACGAGCTGCCTCGCGGCGGTGCGCTGGACGCAGCGACGTGGCAGCGGCTGGTCGCGCCGCTCGCCGAGGCGATCGCCATTCCCGATCCGGTCGCGCTCGCGGCGCTGTCGCCCGCCGCGGCGATCCGCGAGGTGGCCGAACGCCACCTCGCGTGCGGCCCCGTCGAGATCGGCGGCGCCAATCGCGGGCCGTGGGTGCGGCTCTACTGCGAGGGCGCCGACGGCAGCGAGTGGGCCTGGTGCGCAGGCTTCGTGAGCCTGATCGTGCGCCAGGCGTTCGAGGTGCGCGACGAGCGCGCCCCGATCCTCGGCTCGGTGTCGTGTGACGCGCTCGCCGCCCAGGCCCGTTCGAGCGCCACGTTCGTGCCCGGCCGCGAGGTGGCGCGCGATCCGGTCGCGCGCAGCCGCCTGGCCGAGGGCGCGATCTTCCTGCGCCGGCGCACCCCGAGCGACTGGGTGCACGCGGGGTTCGCGTTCGGCTTCGAGGCCGCGCCGGACGCGCAGGGCGAGCCGGGCGACGCGGTGTTCCGTACCATCGAGGGCAACACGAACGACGAAGGTCACCGCGACGGCTACGAGGCCTGCCGCCGCTGCCGCGCGCTCGCGGGCAACCGCTACGACTTCATCGCGCTAGAGGCCATCGATGCCGATGCGATCGGCCGCGATCGTCGGCCCGGCTAGCGCGTCACGCCCGAGTGGCTCCTGGCCGCACGACGGAGAGCATGCGCGCGCCACGCCGCGGAAGCGATGATCCGACCACCGACATGATTGCCTACATCGCCGCTCATTGGCGCGGCGAGCTTTCGCTGGCCCGGTCGTTCTGGGTCAACCTCGTCGCGTTGCGCCTGGTCGTCTTCGGGCTGCAGGGGCACCTCGAATCGAGCGTGGGAGAGGATCGTTCGGAGCACGCGCCGCTCGTGCTGGCACTTGCGCTGTTCGCGCACGGCATCCTGTTCGTCTGGCAGATCGTCGGCACGTTGCGCGCCGCCGAGCGCGATCTCGTCGCCACGGGCACGCAGGCGCCGGCCTGGGGCGCACAGCTCGGCGGCGTCGTGCTGTGCTTCCTGACCTTCGCCCACGCCGTCGAAGCGTGGCAGACCACCCGTCCGCTCCCCGACGAGGAACGGGCGGACCAGCGCTTCGAGCGCGAGCGCCGCGAACGCTACTCGCTGCTGGCCGGACGAGACGGTACGCGGTTGCTGCTGCGCGGCAGCATCGAGCTCGGTGTGACCCGTCGGGTCGAAGCCCTGCTGAGCGAGAACGGCGCGATCACGGGCATCGTGCTCGAGAGCGACGGCGGCAACGTGTACGCCGCGCGCGGGCTCGCCCGGGTGATGCGCGAACGAGCGCTGTCCTCACACGTCGAGCGAACCTGCGCATCGGCCTGCACGATCGCCTTCATCGGCGGTCGCCCGCGCTCGATGACCGACACGGCGCGCCTGGGCTTCCATCAATACCGGCTGGAAGACGAGCGCGGCGGCATCGGCACCGACCCCGGCAAGGAGCAAGCGCGCGACCAGGCGCTGTACGCGGTGGCAGGGGTCGATCCGGGGTTCGTCTCGCGCCTCTTCGAGCAGGCGCCCGACGGCATGTGGTGGCCGAGTGCCGACGAGCTCGTTGCCGCCGGCGTGGTCGATACGGTATCGGTAACCCGTCGACCCGACAGGCGTCCTGCCGTCGGCCACTAACCGCGAACAGCCAACGACATCGCAGGGGCCACGGCGGCCCGCGACGAGCCCCCTCCCCATGTCCCGTGGACTTCACCTCGATGTAGACGCGCTGCGCTCGCAGCAGGAGACGCTGCGGCAGCGGGGCAGGCTGCGCTGGGGCCACCTGGTCATCGTGGGCTCGTCGATCGTCATCACGTTCCTCGCGTGGCACACCTCCAGTTCGGCGCTGGAGTCGCGCACCGAGCAGCGCTTCGCGCGGGAGAGCGAGCGCGTGATCGATCTGGTGAGCGAGCGCCTGAAGCACTACGAGGATGCCCTGCTGTCCGCGGTCGCCGCCATGCAGGTCAGCGGCGGGGCGATGAGCCGCGCCCAGTGGCGCCTGTACGCCGATCAGCTGAACCTCGCGCAGCGCTACCCGGGCGTGAACGGCATCGGCGTCATCCACCACGTGGACGGCGGGGAACTGCGAAGCTACCTCGACGATCGGCGGCGCGAGCGCCCCGAGGGGTTCGCGGTGCATCCGGAGCATCGCTTCGACTTCCATCTCCCGATCGCCTACATCGAGCCGGAGTCGAACAACGCCGCGGCGGTCGGCCTGGACGTCGCCTTCGAGAACCATCGCCGGAACGCCGCGCTCGAGGCGCGGCGCAGCGGCACGACGCAGATCAGCGGCCCGATCGTGCTCGTGCAGGACGCGAGCCGCACGCCCGGATTCCTGTTCTACGCACCCTACTACCGCAGCGGCGATCGGGCGGTGTCGGCGTCGGCCATCGATCCCGACGAACGCGAGGCCACCTTCAGCGGGCTGATCTACGTGCCGCTCGTGGTGCGCAGCCTCGTCGAGGGGGTGCTCGGAGCGGAGACGCGCCAGGTGCACTTCTCGATCCGCGACGAAGCGGACGTGCTGTACGCCGAGGGCGTGCCGCGAGCCGCGCCCGCCGTCGAACCGTCGGACCGCGAGGCCGAGGCGTCGTCGTTCGTGCGCATCGAGGAGGTACCGGTGTACGGGCGCACGTGGACGTTCGAGATCCGCAGCACGCCCGAGTTCGACGTGTCCTCCGGCACGAACCAGCCGCTCGTGGTGCTCGTCAGCGGCCTGACGATAGACGTCATGCTGCTCGCACTGTTCGGTCTGATGAGCCGCTCGAATCGCCGCACGCTGCACCTCGCGGAACAGATGACGGGAGAGCTTTGCACGCAGGCCCTGGAAATGGCGGAAACCAACCGCGATCTGGAGAGCTTCGCCCACGTGGTCTCGCACGACCTGAAGACCCCCATCCGGGGCATGCAGGACCTGACCGAGTTCCTGGAGGAAGACCTGCGCGGCTACCTCGCGTCGAACGATGCGGACCCCGAGGTCGCCCGCAACCTGCAGCGGCTGCACGAGCAGGCGGCGCGAAGCAACACGCTGATCGCGGGCATCCTCGACTACTCCATCGTCGGCATCGAGGACGAGTCCCGCACGCTGGTCGATAGCCGGCGGCTCGTCGCGGACATCGGCGAATCGCTCGGCGTGCGCCCCGAGCAGCTCGTGATCGAAAGCGAGCTGCCCGTGTTCCACACCGGCGCGGTGCGCTTCGGACAGGTGCTCGCGAACCTCATCGGCAACTCGTTCAAGTACCACCCGCACCCGGAGCGCGCCACGACCCGGGTCCGTGCGGAGCGCCGCGGCGACTTCTACCGCTTCCACGTGTCCGACGACGGAGCGGGGATCGAACCGAAGTTCCACGAGCGCGTGTTCAAGGCCTTCACGACGCTGGAGACGAACCAGCGCACCGACAGCAGCGGCATCGGGCTCTCCATCGTGAAGAAGTCGGTCGAGTTGCTCGGCGGCGAGGTCGGTGTGGAATCGGTGCCCGGCCAGGGCGCCACCTTCCACTTCACGTGGCCGGCCGAAGCGGCCGCACCGCGCGAGGCCGCCTGAGATGTCGGCGCGGCATCGCACGCTGCTGGTGGTCGAGGACAACGATCTCGACGTGGAGGTCGTCGAGCGGCTGATTCGACGGCTCCGGCTCGAGCTTCGCGTGGTGCGCGCGGCCAACGGGGAGGAGGCGCTCGAGCTGTTGCGGGCCGATCGCGCCGAGGCGAGGCTCGAGCCGCCGATGGTCCTGCTGCTCGACATCAACATGCCCAGGATGACGGGCTTCGAGCTGCTGGCCGAGATGGTGCGGGACCGGGAGCTCGCGGAGCTGCCGGTGTTCATCCTGTCGACCTCGAACAATCCGCAGGAGCGCGACGCCGCCGCGTCGTACGGGGTTAACGGCTACCTGGTCAAGCCGATCCGGGCCGAGCAGCTGCAGGAAGTCCTCGGCGCGCTCGACGCGCAGTAGCGCAGCGTCCTCGACCGGTGCACGGCGCCTGCCGGCAGGTAGAGTGCCCGCATGCCCGGCCCCGCACGGGTACGGCACGAGCGACGCATGATCGAGCGACCGGGGGTGAGATCGGGTGAACGACACGACCGAGCGAGGCGCGCTGCGCCGCAACGAACGCGCCCTCGAGCTCGATCCTCCGGACGACGCGCGCTTGCGCTTCATCGGCAGGATCCGCACGCCCTGGGCCGAGCGCGCGGCCTGCCCCCGCCAGGGCAGCCACGACGGGCCCGAGTGCCGGCTCGTGCTCGATCCGCCCTGGCACGCGGCGCTCGAGGGGCTCGAGCGCTACGCCACGATCGAGGTGCTCTACTGGCTCGATCGCAGCCGGCGGGATCTCGTGCTGCAGAGCCCGAAGGACGACGGTTCGACCATCGGTACCTTCGCGTTGCGCTCGCCGGTACGCCCGAACCCGATAGGCACGTCGCTGGTACGCCTGGTCGGGATCGAGGCGGGCGAGGTCGTGGTGCGCGGGCTCGACTGCCTCGACGGCACGCCCCTGCTCGACATCAAGCCCGATCGCTGCGCCTACACGCCGACCGCCCCGCCGAAGCCCGGTGTCGACGGACCCGCGACCGCGTGACGCCGCGCGCACGACGCTCTCGACGCGACGCGCGGGAGCCTCAGGCGTTCCAGAGCACGTCGCCGATCCCGCCGACGTCGTAGCCGCCGTGGTCAGCCGCGCGCCGGCGGAAGCGATCGTCGTCGAAGAACGCCAGCAGGGTCTGCAGCGCGGTGCCGAACCAGGCGCGCCGATCGACCAGCAACGCGAATTCCTCCTCGATCAGCGGCAGGAACTCCAGGGCGTAGGCGCGCGCCACGGACTCGAGCCCGAACGCCACGTCGGCCTCGCCGCGGCGCACGCTCTCGACCGCGTCGTCCTCGGTACGGGCGACGTCGGTGAACGTCACCCCGGCAAGCTCGAGCCCCTCGGCGGCGGCCAGCGCCGCGAACAGCCGCTCGGTGCCCGAGCCCGGCTGGCGCGGCACGACCCGGCGCCCCTCGAGCGCCGGCAGGCCAAAGGGCGCGGGGTCGCCCTTGCGGTACACCAGCCCGCGCCGGCGCCGCGCGAACCGGATCAGTACCGCGTTCAGCCCGCTCGCCGCGGTGGCCGCGGCCACCACGTTCCAGCTGGAGGTGGCCGCGTCGCGCACGTGCAGGCCGGCCACCACGCCCTCGCCCGCGGCGAATCGATCGAGACCGTCGAGCGATCCGTCGGCACAGGTGGCGAGGCCGCAGCGACTTTCGCGGATCGCCCAGTCGAGCAGCGGATCGTGGCTGCCGAGCACGATCGGTGGGCGCTCGGCCGGCCGTGAGCCTTGGCTCGCCGCCGCGGCGCCGCTGCGGCTGCGCTCGATCCAGGCGCGGATCTCGGCGGCCGGAAACAGCAGCTTGCCGGTGGCGCGGTAGACCGGCACCTCGCCCGAAGCCGCGAGATCGTAGACCTTGCGCTCCTTCAGACGCAGCAGCGCGGCCAGTTCGCGAACGGTGAGGTACTCGTGCTCGAGCGTGGCGTCGCTCATGTCCAGGCGCGGCCCTGTCAACTCCCGGGGGCGTTCGGGAAGAAGAGCTGTTGGCCGTCCACCGTGAAGGCAGCGATCGCGTCCTGCCCGACCGGCGACACCAGCCAGTCGGCGAAGGTCTCGGCGGACGCGAAGTCGACGCTCGGACATCTCTCGGGATTCACCGGGATCACGCCGTACTGGTTGAACAGGTCGTCGTCGCCCTCGACCAGGATGTCGTAGTCCTGCTTGTTGCCGAAGCCGATCCAGGTGGCACGATCGGTCAGGACGTAGGCGCCCATGCCGATGCCGGTGTTCAGCGTCGCGCCCATGCCGGAGCCGGTCTCGCGGTACCAGTCGCCGGAGGCCTCGGTCGGATCGACGTCGGTGTCGGCCCACAGCGCGAGCTCGGCCTTGTGGGTGCCCGAGTCGTCGCCGCGCGAGGCGAACGGCGCACCCTCGGCGGCGATCCTCGACAGCGCCGCCTGCACGTCCTCCGTGCCGTCGACCGCGGCGGGGTCGGCTTCCGGCCCGACCAGCACGAAGTCGTTGTACATGACGTCGGTGCGCTCGGTGCCGAAGCCTGCGGCAACGAACTGCTCCTCGGCGCCCCTGGCGTGCACCAGCAGCACGTCGCCGTCGCAGTTCTCGGCGTTCACGATGGCCTGACCGGTGCCGACCGCGACCACGTTGACCTCGATGCCGGTCTCGGCCTCGAAGATCGGCAGAAGATGATCGTAGAGCCCGGAGTTGGCCGTGGAGGTGGTCGACTGGACGATGATCGAACGATCGTCCGCCGAGGCGGCACCGGTGGTGGCGGCGGCGCAGGTGAGGCCGAGGCTCAGGCTCAGCGCGATCGCCGTCGCGCGTCGGGTCGTGGAGGTCATGGTGTCGGTCTCGTTCGGGTCGGTGGTCTTGCGGGTCAAACGACGATGCCGCCGTTCAGGTAGGCCCGCGCCGCGGCCGTGCGCGGCGTGGGAAAGAACTCGCTCGCGGGCGCGTGCTCGGCGACGCGCCCGCGGTGCAGGAACACCACGTCGTCGGCCAGCCGCTTCGCCTGGCCGACATCGTGCGTGACGAACACGATGCGTACGCCGCGCTCGCGCGCGCCACCGACGATCCGCTCGATCGCCAGCACCGAGGCGGGATCGAGGCTGGCGGTGGGCTCGTCCAGCAGCAGCACCTGCGGCTCGGTGGCCAGCGCGCGCGCCAGCGCGAGCCGCTGCGCCTCGCCGCCCGACAGCAGGCGCGCCGGCTGACGCGCCTTGTGGGCGAGCCCGACGTGCGCGAGCAGCGCCGGAACGCGCTCGCGCGGCAGGCCGCGCGCCTTGAGCACGAAGTCCAGGTTGGCGGCCACCGAGCGGCGCAGCAGCACCGGCTTCTGGAACACCAGCGCCTGGCGTGCGGTGACATCGGTCGCCGCCTTGCCGCCCCACTCGACGGTGCCGGCGCTCGGTGCCAGCAGGCCGTGCAACAGCTTCAGCAGCAACGTCTTTCCGGAACCGTTCGGCCCCATCAGCATCGTGCAGCCGTCGCCGTCGAGATCGAGCTCCAGCCGATCGATCACGATCGACTCGCCGAAGCGCAGGCTCAGCGCGCGCGCGCGCAGCGGCAGCAGCGACGAGCGGCTGCGCGAGGCCGCGTCGGCCACGCTCGGCGGTGCGCCGGGCAGCGCGAGGGTCGCCCCGGGCTCAGGCATAGGCTTGCCGGGTCGCGCTCAGGCGCAGCGTCTGCACCGCGGCGTTCACCCCGAGCGCGATCGCGAGCAGGACCACGCCGAGCGCCAGCGCCAGCGTCAGGTCGCCCCTCGAGGTCTCGAGCGCGATGGCGGTGGTCATCACGCGCGTCAGGTGATCGATGTTGCCGCCGACGATGATCACCGCACCGACTTCGGCCACCGCCCGACCGAACCCCGCCAGCGCCACGGTCATCAGCGAGTAGCGAGCGTCCCGGAGCAGCGCCCCGATCGTCTGCCACCGGCTCAGGCACAGCGAGCGGAACTGCTCGGCGTACTCGAGGTGCAGGTCCTCGAGCACCTGGCGCGACAGCGCCGCCACGATCGGCGTGATCAGGAGGGTCTGAGCGATGATCATCGCGCTCGGCGTGTACAGCAGCCCGAGGAAGCCGAGCGGCCCGGAGCGCGAGAGGTGGAGGTAGACGAGCAGGCCCACCACCACCGGCGGCAGACCCATCAGCGCGTTCATGACCACCAGCACCGCGCCGCGTCCCCGAAACCGCCCGATCGCCACCAGCGCCCCGATCGGCAGACCGATCAGGCAGGCCAGCACCGCCGCGGTCAGGCTGACGCGCAGCGACAGCGCGACGATCTCGATCAGGTCGGCGTCACCGGAGAGCACCAGCCGCACCGCCAGCAGGAGGGACTCGCCGATACCTTGCAAACCTTCCCGACCTCACGCAAGCGATGCAGCGAGTCTAACGGGGTGGTCGCGGCGTCTCAAGCGGTCCGGAGCCGTCGATTGCCGCGTGCGGCACGTTTCGCGCCCCCTCTTCGAACGCACGATCTGCCGACGCGGGTAGCAGGATCATGCACGGATTCCCGACGACGATCTCCGCGAGAGCGGTGCCGGCGAGTAGAGTGACCCCGACGCACGGTCGATCGGTGATGGAGCTCGGCGGGACGCGTCGCGGACGTCCCCGAAACGCTGGAGCCCGCCTCGCGACGACGAGCGCCCCCAGCGCACCGATCAGCAGCATTCCCGCGGCCCCGCCCCCGCCGCTCGATCCGCCGCCCGGGGTCCCCACCGCCGCGACGGGGTCGTCTTCGGCAGGCACCTCGGCACCGGCCTCCGTGCTCGACGCGGCGACGAGACCGGTCCCTTCGAACACGTCGATGACGTAGCGCGAGTCCTCGTAGCCGAAGACGGCGGCGAACATGCGTTCGTCCGTCGCGGGGATCGCGCACGCGTCCAGCGCGGTGACCTCGACCGACTCGCACACGATGTCCTCGTCCCGGAACCGCTCGCCCGAGAAGAGGTAAAGGTCGGCGTCGCCGCTCGTCGTCTCCACCTGGACACCGGCGTTCCCCGTGACCTCGTACAGGTCGGCCTCGCCGCGCAGCAGCGATCCGAGGCGCTGCTCGGCGGGCAGACCGGCCACGAGCAGGGGAATCCGCAGCTCTCCCGCGGGAACGCCGGTGTCCTGGCCCCCCGTGTCCGACGCCACGACCGAGAGGTCGTCGACGAAGGAGCCGATCCAGTCGACGTACGAGGTGAGGCGCGTGTAGACGCCCGGTATGCCCGGGCGGGCACAGCCCTCGCCGAAGCTCACGATTCCGGCCTGCACGTAGACGTCGTCGCGCACCACGAACAGCGGCCCGCCGCTGTCGCCCTGGCACGAGTCCCGGCCGCCGGCCACCGCGCCGCCGGCGCACACCATGGCGTCCTCCTCCAGCGACCCGGGGTAGAACGGGATGCACTGCGCGTGGGACACGATGGGCAGCGCCACCTCGCGCAGCACCAGGGACTGCGGCCCCGCTTCTTCGAGCAGTCCCCAGCCCGCGACGACGGCGGGCTCCCCTACGACGGGCAACGCGCTGTCGGTCGACGGCAACGCGATCCTTGCGCCGCTCGGAGCCACGGGCTCGGCGAGCTCGACCAGCGCGACGTCCGCCGCGCTGCCCGTGGACGGATCGTAGTCGGGGTGCACGTGCACCCGCAGGGCCGGCAGGAACATGCCCCCGTCGCCGGCAAGGTCGCGCTCGCCGAGCAGGACGGCGTAATCGCCGGCATTCGCGATCCGCCCGGTCGCGCCGTCGACGATGCAGTGCGCGGCCGTCAGCACCCACCGTGCGCCGATCAGGCTCCCGCCGCAGCCGGGGAAGAAGTTCCCGTCCTCGTCGGGATCGAAGTACAGCGCCGCCATGAACGGGTAGCGATCGTCGGGAACGATCGTGCCGCCGACGATCCGCGCGGTCGGCCCGCCCTGATCGGCCCGGGCCGGCTGCATGCCGGCTCCCAGGCACACCGTCAGCAGCGCGAGCAATCCGAGGGCGATCCGCTTCCGCGGCCGCTCCGCGGCGCCCGGTGCAGCCGTTTCGCTCAGGCGTACTGCTCCCGCGCGTACTCCGCGAGCCCCGCCGCCTCGAGCGCGCTCACGGGGGCTAGGAACGTCACCTGTATCACCCCCGGATGCCGCCCGATCTCGATCGCCCCGGTGATCGTCGCGCGGTTCCTGATCTCCGGCACCGATAGCCCGAGCAGTCTCGCGGCGCGCTCCAGCCCGTTCACCGTCGCGACGTTCAGGTCCACCCCCGTGCCGATCACCGAGATCGGCAGCGAGTCCTCCAGCGCGTCCACGCCCCATTCGCCCGCCAGCGCCTCGGCCTTCGCTCGTTCGGACGCGCTGAACGGCCGGGCGAGGAACGGCAGGTCCTCCACGAGCGGAAACAGCACCGGCCCCTCGAGCGCCCTGCCCTTCCTGACGCTCACCTCGAGCGTGACGCTGCCCGACACGTCCATCGTGTGGCCGGCGATCTCGCCGTCGCCCTGCAATGCATGCATGTCCCCGAGGTACACGCCAGCGCCCTCCACCTTCACCGGGCACAGCAGGATCGCGCCTTCGCGCACCGCATCGATGTCCATGTGACCGTCGGTGCGGTGCTCGACGAGCTCCTCGGCGCTGATGGCGTAGTCGTGCGGCGCGCCGACCAGGAACGCGCCGAAGTCGCCGGCGTTGTGCGAGTCCGGCATCGGCATGGAGGGCGTGGTGCCGAGCTGGCCGAGGAACGGTCGCAGGCGCACCATGACGGCCGCGATGTCCGCCGGCGCGTAGGTCAGGATCGGGTGCTGCACCGAGTTCTCGGGCAGCGCCGCGTAGCGCGCCGCGTCGCGGGCGATGCGCTCGGCCGCCGCCTTCGGCACCGTGAGGCCGACATCGCGCGCGTCGTCGAACACCACGGTATAGCCGTTGACCACCTCGAAGGGCTTGACCGCTTCGCCGCAGCCGTCGCAGCGCACCGCGTCCTGGCCGATGCCCTCGACGTGAGTCTCCGGCCACACCGTGTCGCAGGTCGGGCAGCGCGCGGCGACGTAGGGGTCGCCGAGGCAGAAGCCTTCGGGCGACGAGTCGTGGCCGGACGCCGTGGCGATGGACGTGACGTCGATCTTCCGGATGCGGATGGCGATCGAGTCGCCGACGCTCGCCCCGTCGACGTGCACCGGCTTCGTGACCTCGTGCCCGCCGCGTAGCCGCGGCGTGATCATCGGGCCCCAGCACCCCGGCGCGGTGCTCGCCCGGAGCGTGCCGCCGTCGGTCAGCGGCCCGAGCATCGGCTCGCCGGGATCGAGCAGGCTGTTCGTGAACTCGCGAACCTCGACGGTCGGACTCGGCTCGGCACGCCCGTTGGCGGCCGATGCGGGTCTAGCGGGAGCGGTCGTGTTCATGCGCGGGAGAGGCGGGGATCGAGAATACTCAGCGTACTGCGCGCGGCGCCCGACAACAAGGCGCCCAGAAGGCGCCCACGCGGTCGCGCCGCGCCGGATCCGGTGCTGGCCGCGAGCTCGCCTGACCGCGCGCGCGTCGGCCCGAGGCACTCACCGTTCCGTCCCCAGCGCCATGACCAGCGCGTCGAGCAGGTCGGCCGGCCGAACGGGCTTGTGGAGCAGCGGAAAGCCGCTGCCGCGCGCTTCGAGCATGCGTTCGGCCGAGGTGTCCCCGGTGACGATGACGGCCGGGAACGCGATGCCGAAGTGACGCCTGACGTGCGCGATCGCGTCGCTGCCCTTGTCGCCGTCGCGCAGCCGGTAGTCCGCCACCATGACGTCGGGCGCGCCGCCGGCGGCTTCGAGCGACGCGATCGCCTCGGCCGCGGTCGCGGCGGTCGTCGCGCGGCAGCCGTGTTGCACCAGCACCTCGCGCAAGCCCTCCCGTATGTCCGGTTCGTCGTCGACGACGAGCACGCGCCGATCGACGAGGGTCGTGGTCCCGAGCGCCAGGTACGGATCCCCGCCCTCGACCTGCGCGGGGTCCCCGAGCGCGACGTCGACCGTGAAGGTCGTGCCGACGCCGACCGTGGACTCCAGCTCGATCCCGACGTCCAGCAGCGTGGCCAGCCGCTTGACGATCGGCAGTCCGAGGCCGAGGCCGCGCGTCGCCCGCTCGAGCTGCGTGTGCAGCTGGTAGAACTCGGAGAAGACGTGCTCGTGCTCGTGCCCCGGTATGCCGGGACCCGTGTCGACGATGGCGATCCGGAGCCGGCCGTCCCGTACCGTATGGCTCACCCGGACCGAGCCCTCCTCGGTGTGCACGATCGCGTTCTGCATCAGGTTCCGGAGGATCCTGCCGAACAGCACCACATCGGTGTGAATGACGGCGTCGCAGCGCTCGACCCCGACCTCGAGCCCTTCGCTGGTTCCGAGCGCGACGAAGTCGTCGCGCAAAGGGGTGAGGAGCTCCTCGGCGGGCGCGTGTCGCGCATCGACCTCGACGACGCCGGCGTCGAGCTTCGACATGTCCAGCAGGCTGTTGAACAGATCGCTCAGCGCGTCGGTCGATTGCTGGATCTTCGTCAGCAGCGCGCGCTGCTCGGGCGCGTCGAGCCGACTATCGAGCAGCCCGAGGAACAGCCCGAGCGCGTGCAGCGGCTGACGCAGGTCGTGGCTGGCGGCGGCCATGAACCGGTTCTTCGCCGCGATCGCCTCCTCGGCGAGGCGCTTCGAGCGCTGCGCGTCGAGCATCTCGTCGGTGGCCTTCTGCAGCAGCGCCTCGCTCATCGCCTGACGCTGCTCGGCGCGAATCGCCTCGGTGATGTCGCAGACGCGCACGAGCAGGCCCACCACCTCGCCGAACGCGTTCCTGAGCGGCACGCGTTCGGTGCGCTTGTACAGCTTCGAATGCGAGAAGAGCCGCCATTCGGGGTTGTCCTCCCAGGCCGCCTCGCCGCTGGCGACCACCGCGTCGTCCTGCGCCCAGAAGCCCGGGTAGCCGAGCTCGGCGTCGCCGTGCACCGAGGCGGGGCTGGTGCCGATGTCGAGATCGTCGCGCCCGAGAATGTCGTTGGCCGGCATGCCCACGATGTCCGAGAACTCCTTCCCGAACAGCAGGAAGCGGTGCTCCAGGTCCTTGACGATGAGCCAGTCGGAGGAGTGATCGACGATCGCGCGCAGCACGGCGGATTCCGGCCCGTCCCGCAGCGAGCCCTCCAGGGGGCGGCGGTAGCGCTGCACCAACCGGTCGAAGCGCCACAGGAAGGCGGCCGAGTCGAGCTCGTCCGGGGCCACGACGTCGTCGATCCAGGACGGAACCGGCGTCGGCAACTCCGGCGCGGCGTCCAGCACGAGCACCACGGGCACCGAGCGGAGGCGGGCGAGCGCACCGGTGCCGGCGGGTAGCCCTCCGCGCCTGGCGCCGGGGGTCGCCGCCTCGCCGCGCCCCGGCAGCAGTGCCTGTTCGACGAAGCAGGCGTGGTGCCGCGCCGCGGTCACCTCGCGCAGGTTCGCGAGCGGCCACGTACGACCGAGCGACGCGAGTCGACGGCCCAGCGAATGGGCGTCCCGGCTGACCAGCGCGATATCGAGTTCGATGATTTCCTCCCCGCCGACGCGTTCGAACCGACGCACGACGCACGGTGCGCGGCCACCGTAGTCCCGGGCGCGCCGAGGCGTCAAGGTCGCCCGACGGCGCGGGCGCCGGGAACCCCGTGAGCGCCCGTCCGGACGCCGGGACGCGGTCGTCCCACCGTCCGCTCAACGCCCGACCGCGTAGGCCTGCATCAACCGCGGAGTCGCTCCCGCCCGCAGCAGCCCGTCCGCGTCGCGGCGCGCGGCCGTCAGCCGGCCGACGCTCCACTCGTCGGCGACGGTGACGTCGTGGCCGCGGCGCCGCAGCTCGTCGATGGTCGGCGTGCCGAGACTCGCCTCGACCATGATGTTCCCGGGCGCGCGCGAGCGCGGGTGGAACGAGCTCGGGAAGTGCGTGGTGTGGAACAGCGGCGCATCGATCGCGGCCTGCAGGTTCATGCCGCGGTGCACGTGGCGCAGGAAGAAGGGAAGCTGCCACTGGTCCTGCTGATCGCCGCCCGGCGTGCCGAACGCGAGCTTCGCACCGCTCTCGTGCACAGCGATGGTCGGCGTGAGCGTGGTGCGCGGCCGACGCCCGGGCACGAGCGAGGCCGGCAGGCCCGGCTCGAGCCAGAACATCTGCGCGCGCGAGTTCAGGCAGAAACCCAGTGCGGGGATGGTCGGGGAGGACTGCAGCCAGCCGCCGGACGGCGTGATGGCGACGAGGTTGCCGAAGCGGTCGGCGACGTCGATGTGCACGGTGTCGCCGGGCTTCCTGTCGGCAAGGTGAGCCATGGTGGGTTCGTACACGCCGCTCGTCGCGGCGCTCGCGGTCTCGAGCATGGCGAGCGTGCGCGCGACCTGATCCTCGTAGCCGCCGATCGTGCCGGGGCGCAGCTCCAGGCTCGCGTTCGCGCCGATGAGGCCTCGACGCGCATCGTTGTAACCGCCGGACAACAGCGTCTCGAGCGGCACCGGCACGTCCCCCGAATCTCCGTAGTACGCCTCGCGATCGGCGAACGCGAGCTTCATCGCCTCCACCACCGTGTGCACGAAGTCCGGCCCGTTCGGGTCCATCGTCTCGATGCCGGTACCGTCGAGCAGCGCCAGCGTCTGCAGGAACACCGGCCCTTGCCCCCACGCTCCGGTCTTGGCAACGGTCCAACCGTGGTAGTCGTGCACGGTCGGCGCCTCGACGGTCGCCGACCAACGCGACAGGTCGTCGCCGCTCAGCACGCCGCGGTGCGGCGTGCCGCTGCCGTCCATGACCTCGGTCTCGGCCAGGAAGGCGGCGATCTCCTCGGCGACGAAGCCTTCGTAGAAGGCACGCGTGACCGCCTCGATGCGGGCCTCGCGGCCGTCGACGGCCTCGGCCTCGTCGAGCAGTCGCTTCCAGGTGTCCGCGAGCACCGGATTCCTCAGCAGCTCGCCCGTTCGCGGCGCGCGCCCGCCGGGCAGCCAGGTCGCGTGCGAGGTCGGCCAGTGCTCGCGAAAGAAGTCCGCGCGTTCGGCGATCGTGGCCGCGACGCGGGCGAGCACCGGGTGACCGTGGCGCGCGTAGTGGATCGCGGGCTCCAGCACGGTGCGCAGCTCCAGCGTGCCGTGATCCCGCAGCATGCGCATCCAGCCGCCGAAGGCACCGGGCACCACGGTCGCGAGCAGTCCGTCCCCGGGAATCGAATCGAGGCCTTCGAAGCGATAGTGCCCGATGGACGCACCGCGCGGCGCCGGGCCCTGCCCGCACACCACCTCCACGCGATCGTGCTTCGCCGAGTACAGCACCGCAGGCATGTCCCCGCCCGGCCCGTTCAGGTGCGGCTCGACGACCTGCAGCACGAAGCCCGTCGCCGCTGCGGCATCGAACGCGTTGCCGCCGAGCTCCAGCATGCGCATGCCGACCTGCGAGGCGATCCAGTGCGTGGATGCGACGGTGCC
This sequence comes from uncultured Gammaproteobacteria bacterium, assembly GCA_963833195.1. Classification (GTDB taxonomy): domain Bacteria; phylum Pseudomonadota; class Gammaproteobacteria; order Granulosicoccales; family Granulosicoccaceae; genus Granulosicoccus. Next base: position 1,950,074 of record CAWHXF010000027.1, read on the forward strand.
GAACGTGCCGACGATCTCGGGGCGGGTCGTGAATTCCATCAGTGTTCTCGTGGATCGAGCGCGTCGCGCAGGCCGTCGCCCAGCAGGTTGAAGCCGATGACGACGAGGAAGATGGCGACGCCGGGCCACACCGCCATCCACGGCGCCTGCGACAGGAATCCCTTGGCGACGTTCAACATGGAGCCCCAGCTCGGTGCGGGCGGCTGCTGGCCGAGCCCGAGGAAGGACAGGCTGGCCTCGGCGATGATGGCGGTGGCGATCGTGAGCGTCGCCTGCACCAGGACCGGCGGAAACACGTTGGGCAGGATGTAGCGGGTCAGGATCCGGCCATGACCGAGTCCGATCGCGCGCGCGCCCTCGACGTAGTCCTCGGTCTTGACCGCGAGCGTCTGGCCGCGCGTCAGGCGCACGAAGATCGGCATGGCGGAGAGCCCGATCGCGATCATGGCGTTCGTGAGGCTCGGCCCGAGGAAGGCGGCGAGCGCGATGGCCAGGATCAGGAACGGCATGGCCAGCAGCGCGTCCACGAAGCGCGCGATGATCTGATCGGTGATGCCGCCGACGTAGCCCGCGATCAGGCCCAGCGGTACGCCCACGCACACGGCGATGGCGACCGACACCACGCCCGCGAGCAACGACGCCCGGGCGCCCCACACCATGCGCGACAGCAGGTCGCGCCCGAGCTCGTCGGTGCCGAGCCAGTGCGCCGCGCTCGGCGCCTGCCGGATGGCGCCCCAGTCGGTCTCGGCGGGCCCGGGAATCGGCAGCAGCGGAGCGAAGAGCGCGACGAGCGCGAAGAAGGCCACGAGCACGAGCCCGACCAGCGCGGTGCGGTTGCGACGCAGCTTGTTCCAGCGGCGGTGGCCGGCTCGCGCGCCGTCCTCCTCGAGCGCGTCGCCGGGCGGCGCCACGACCCCGGCGCCGCGCGCCGGCACGACCGCGGTGCTCACAGCGTATCCCTCAGCCGCGGGCTCAGCACGAAGTAGAGCAGATCCGCCAGGAGGTTCATGCCGATGAAGGCGACCGCGGTGCACAGCACCACGCCCTGCACGACCGCGTAGTCGCGCGTGAACACCGCGTCCACGATGAGCTTGCCGAAGCCCGGAATCGTGAAGATCTGCTCGGTCAGCACCGCACCCGCCAGCAGCTCGCCGAACAGCAGCGCGCTGATCGTGACGATCGGCAGGACGGCGTTCCTGAGCCCGTGTTTCAGCACCACGACGCGCTCGGCGAGCCCCTTCGCGCGCGCGGTGCGCACGTAGTCCGCTTCCAGCACGCCGAGCATGGCCGAGCGCGTGTGCCGCATCAGCGCGGCGGCGAGCCCGGTACCGAGCACGAAGGCCGGCATCAGCGTGGTCTGCAGGGAACGCACGGGATCGTCGAACAGGGATTCGTAGCCCGACGCGGGCAGCCAGCCGAGGTTCACCGACACCAGCAGGATCAGCATGATGCCGAGCCAGAAGTTCGGGATCGACAACCCGGACAGCGCGACGAGGTTCGCCGCCGCATCGGTGAACGTGCCCTTTCGCACGGCCGAGATCACCCCCGCCGGAACACCGATCAGCACGGCGAAGCCCATCGCCATGACGGCGAGCTGGAGGGTGACGGGCAGCTTCTGCGCGATGAGCGCCGTGACGGGCTGGTTCGTGCGCAGGGACACCCCGAGGTCCCCCTGCAGCACGTCCCCCGCCCACCGCAGGTACTGCACCGGCAGCGGGTCGTCGAACCCGTACTTCTCGCGCAGGTAGGCGATGGTCTCGGGGTCGCGCTCCTCGCCCGCCATGACGAGCACGGGGTCTCCCGGCAGCAGTTGTTGCAGCGCGAACACGAACATCGACACCAGCACGAGCGTCGGTATCGCGACGAGCAGCCGCCGGATGAACCAGGCGAGCACGGCGTTCGGGCCGGTCCGCCGAAGGGCGCTACTCGTCGACGGTCACGCCTGCGAGCCGGATCATGCCGTCGGGGTACGGCACGAAGCCCTCGACGTCGTCGGCCAGCGCCCAGATCCAGGTCTGGTGGTAGAGGTAGATGATCGGGGACTGCTCGGAGAGGATCGTCCACGCGGCCGCGTAGTCGGCCTTGCGCTCGTCGACGTCGTTGGACGTGCGCGCGGCGTTCAGCGCCTCGTCCACGGCCGGGTCGCAGAACTTCGAATCGTTGATGCCGCCCTCGCAGGTCAGGAACTGGTGGATGTTGCCGTCCGGGTCCACGCGCCCCGACCAGCCGACGCGGCTCGCCTGGTAGTTGCCGGCGGTCTGGTCCTCGAGCAGGCTCGCGAACTCCATCGTCTTCAGCGTCACGTCGAAGCCCGCTTCGGTCACCATCGACTGGATGACCTGCGCCACCTGCATCTGTTCGGGCTGGTTCGCCACCTGCATCTCGACCGCGAGCCGATCGATGCCGGCCTCCTCCAGCAGCGCCTTCGCGGCCTCCACGTCGCGCTGCGGCACGGGGTCGTCGGCCACGTACCAGGGGCTGTTCGGCGGCCACGGCTGATTGCCCGGCGCGTTGGCGCCCTCGAACACCACCTGATTCAGCGCCTCGCGGTCGATGGCGAGCGAGAACGCGCGGCGCACGCGCGGATCGTTGCCCATCGGGTTGTCACCCCGCGCGCCGTTGTCGAGGTTCACGGTGATGCCCTGGTAGCCGAGACTCACGGCCTCGGCGTACTGCAGGTCCTCTGCCTCCTTGACGGCCGGCGCGTCGGTGGCCTGCAGCCGTTCGACCATGTCGAGGTCCCCGGAGCGCAGGTTCGCGAGCCTCACCGCGCCGTCCGGAATCGGCAGGTAGGTCACCTCGTCGATCGAGTACGCGTCGCTGTTCCAGTGCTCGGGATACTTCTCGAGCACGATGCGATCCTGCGCTATGCGCTCGACGAAGCTGTACGGTCCGGAACAGACCGGCTCGTTGCCGAAGTCGAGCCCGGACGCCTCGAACGCGGTGGGCGACATCATCATGCCGGCGCGGTCGGACAACTGCGCGAGCAGCGTCGCGTCCGGTGCGGAGAGCGTGAACGTCACCTCGAGCGGCCCGCTCGCCTCGACGTTCTCCACGGACGCCACCTCGCTCTTCCTGCGCGACTCCGGCAGGTTCCGCGTGCGCTCCATGTTCGCCACCACGGCCTCGGCATCGAAGGGCGTGCCGTCGTGGAAGGTGACGCCGTCGCGCAGGTTCATCACGAGCCGCAGGCCGTCGTCGGAGAAGCTCCAGTCGGTCGCGAGCTCCGGCACGAAGTTCAGGTCCGGGTCGATGTCGATCAGCTTGTCGCACAGCGAGGCGTAGACGATGCGTCCGACGAACGTGCGCGACTGGTCGGGATCGAGCACGTCGGGGTCCTCGGCCAGGCCGATTCTCAGGTCCGCGGCGAGCAGCGGTCCGGACAGCGCGAACAGGGTGGGCGCCACGACGGAGGCGAGCAGACGGGGTCTGAAAGTCATGCGACGGAGTCCTCGATGGGTGGAAGGGCGGATGGAGCGGCGGCCGCGCCCTGTGTGCGACGGTCGGAGCGCTCGCGGTAGAGCTCGAAGCGTCGCGCCGCGGCGACGGTCCGCACGGACGCGGCGTCGGGTCGGCGCGCGACGGGCGGCGTGTCGCGCCAGTGGTGGCAGGCCACGCTGCGCGCGTCGATCGCCCGCAGCAGGGCGGGCGAGTCCGCCTCGCAGGCGGCGTCCGCGCGGGGGCAGCGATGACGGAAGCGGCAGCCGCTCGCGTCCGCGCGAGTCTCTTCAGGCCCGGGCGCGTCGTCCGCGACTTCGCCCCGCGCGGCACGCGTCGCGCTCGGCACCGCGGCCGGCACGGCCTCGATCAGGGCGCGCGTGTACGGGTGCAGCGGGGCGTCGAACAGCGCATCGGCCGCGCCGAGCTCCACGATCCGGCCGCGGTACATCACGGCGACGCGATCGGCCACGTGCCGCACCACGGCGAGATCGTGCGAGATCAGGATCAGGGTCAGGCCCAGCTCGTCCTTGAGCCGTTCCAGCAGGTTGACGATCTGCGCCTGCACCGACACGTCCAGCGCCGACACGGGCTCGTCGCCGACGAGCAGCACCGGCCCGGACGCGAGCGCCCGCGCGATGCCGATGCGCTGGCGCTGACCGCCCGAGAATTCGTGCGGATAGCGATCCGCGTGCTCGGCGCGCAGACCGACCTTCGACAACAGCTCGGCCACGCGCTCCCGCCGCGCCCGCTTGTCCGACGCGACGTGCAGCGCCAGCGGCTCCTCGATCAGCGCACCGACGCTCATGCGCGGATTGAGCGACGAGAACGGGTCCTGGAAGACGAACTGCAGGTCACCGCGAAGCCGGCGCAGCTCGCGCGGTGTGGCGACGGCCAGGTCCGTACCGCGGTAGCGCACCGAGCCCGCGTCGGGCTCGATGAGGCGCAGCAGCAACCGTGCGAGGGTGGACTTGCCGCAGCCGCTCTCGCCGACGATGGCGAGCGTCTCGCCGCGGCGTACGGCGAGCCCGACGCCGTCGACGGCGCGCACCGGTGCCGCCGCGCGCGAGAACCACCCCGCCCGTCCGCCGAAGCGCTTGTGGAGGCCGATGGCCTCGAGCACGATGTCCTCGTCCGGCACGTTCATGCGGCGGCCCCGGCGTCGAGCGTGGTGGACTCGAGCGGTGCGAAGTGGCAGGCCACCGCATGGTCGGTACCGATCGGTGACAGCGCCGGCACGTCGGTACGACAACGCGGCGCGACGAACGGGCATCGGGTCGAGAAGCGGCAGCCGGCGGGCATGCGCTCGGGCGACGGAACGGTGCCCGGGATCGTCAGCAGCCGGCCCGTGCGCGCGCGCAACGCGGGCATCGAGCCCATCAGGCCGATGGTGTACGGGTGCTGCGGGTCCTCGAACAGCGTGCGCGCGGGCGCGCGCTCGACGATCCGTCCGGCGTACATGACCGCGACGTCGTCGGCCATCTCCGCGACCACGCCGAGATCGTGCGTGATGAGCAGCATCGCCGTGCCGGTATCGCCCTGCAGCTCGCGCACCAGCGCCAGGATCTGCGCCTGCAGCGTGACATCGAGCGCGGTCGTGGGCTCGTCGGCGATCAGGAGCGCCGGGGAGTTCGCGAGCGCCATCGCGATCATCACGCGCTGGCGCATGCCGCCGGAGAGCTGGTGCGGGTACTCGTCCAGGCGCGCGTGCGCCATCGGAATGTGCACGCGCTCGAAGAGCTCGAGCGCGCGCACGCGCGCATCGCCGGCGGACAGGTTCGAGTGCCGACGGATCGATTCCACGACCTGCTCGCCGACGCGGAACACGGGATTCAGCGAGGTCATCGGCTCCTGGAAGATCATCGCGATGTCGCCGCCGCGCAGCCGGCCCATCGCGCGCGCGTCGAGCCCGAGCAGGTCGGTGCCGTCGAACTCGATGCGGCCGCGCGTGACGGTGGCGCTGCGCGCGGGCAGCAGCCCCATCACGGCGAGGGACGTGACGGACTTGCCGCACCCGCTCTCGCCGACGATGCACAGCGTGCGGCCGGCACCGATGGCGAAGTCCAGGCCGTCGACCGTGTCGCTGGACGCGCCGCGGAAGCGCACGGACAGGTCCGTGACGCGCAGGACCGGCCCGTCGGAGGCGGTGCCGTTCAGCGGCACTGCGGAGTATGGCCGGCGAGGCTGAGGACCATGCGTCGATGGACTGGCGGCTGAGTCGTGAAGTCCACCATACTCGCGGATGCGCGTGACGTGCGGCGAAACGCCTTCGAACCGCCATTGGCGATGCACGGACACCACGCACCCGCACCGATACCGCGCAACCCCTACGGCGCACGCACCACCGTCGCCCACGCGGGTGGGCACATCGTACCCAGCACGCGCTCCACGCCACCCGCCAGCGCGAGCAGCCGCTCGTCGCGATAGCGCGGTCCGACGATCTGCAGGCCCACCGGCAGCCCGGCCGGAGTCAGTCCCGCCGGCAGCGAGATCGCGGGGTACGTGGGCAGCATGTTGAACGGGTGCGCCATGTCGAAGGTCGTGAGCCGGCCATCCGCGTCCGTGCGCTCGAAGTCGGTCTCGGGAGTGTCCACCGGCGGTGCCTCGGTCGCGTTGGTAGGGCACACGAGCGCATCGTGCCCGTCCATCACGTCGGCCAGGTCCGCCGCCATCGCCGCCTGCACGAGCTCCGTGCGCTTGAGCTCCACGGCGCTCGTGCGCTCGCCGCGCTCGATGAGCTCGACGAGGGCGGGATCCATGCGCGCGCGGTTCGCCTCCCCGCGCCCGCTCGGGAACATCGCGAGCAGCACGCCCCACTTGCGCAGCCACGCATCGAGCACTTCACGCGTCCACGGCAAGCGGACCTCGGTGGCGATCGCCCCGGCGTCGCGCAACCTCGCGAGCGCGGCATCCATGCACTCGCGCACCGGCGCGGACACCGCGCAGTAACCCAAGTCCGCCGAGTACGCCAGACGCACGCCCTCGAGCGACGCGGGCGCGCACGCCGCTGCATCGAAGGGATGCACCTGCGACAGCAGATCCAGGTCCGACGGCCCCGCCGTGGCGACCGTGAAGGCGACCGCGTCGGCCACCGAGGCCGCGAGCGGGCCAAAGTGCGAGATCGTGTCGATCGGCGTCGGCAGGATCGTCATGGGGATGCGTCCGAGGCTCGGCTTGAAGCCGACCGTCCCGCAGGCGCCCGCCGGGATCCGCACGCTGCCGCCCATGTCGGTGCCTTCGGCAAACGGCACGACGCCCGTGGTCACCGCGACGGCGGACCCGCCGGACGAGCCGCCGCAGGTGCGCGACGCGTCCCAGGGGTTCCGCGTGATGCCGTAGCGCGGGCTGCTCGTCATGCTCGAATGCGCGAACTCCGGCGTCGTCGTCTTGGCCACGACGACCGCGCCCGCGGCCCGCAGGCGCGCGACGATCAGCGCGTCCTCGCCCCCCGTGCCGTCGCCCGTGGTCCATGACCCCAGGGTCGTCGGCAACCCGGCCGTCGGCGTCATGTCCTTGATGACGACCGGAACGCCCGCGAGCGGCGGCAACCGGTCTCCGCGCGCCCGACGCTCGTCGACCGCGCGCGCGGCGCGCAGCGCGCCCGCCTCGTCGATCACGGTGAACGCGTTCAGGGCCGTTTGCACCGCGTGCGCGCGTTCGAGCGCCGCGGCGACGATGTCGGCGGCGGTGCGTTCGCCGTCGCGCACCCCGCGCGCCAGCGACGCGACGCTCGGTCTCGGCTCGCTCACCGTGCCGGACGCACGCGGGCCGGGTTCGATCGGAAGGCCGGCATCGGGGCTCATGGGATCCGAGCCTCGCACGTTCGGCGACGCGTGAACAGGACGCGCTATGGTCGACGCGTCCCCCATCACCTCGTCCGCGCCATGACCGTCCACGAGCTCGACGCCCGTCCCGCCCACCTGTTCCAGGGTCATTTCGACGCGGCGACACCCCCCGTCCTGCACATCGATTCCGGCGACGAGCTCGTGCTGACCTGCCTGCCCGCGGGCACGGTCGAATCGCTCCCCCCGGACGGCGCCGGCGTGCGCGACGATCACCGCACCGCGCTGGCGGAGCTCGCCTCCACGAAGGGCACGGGCTCGCACATCATGACGGGGCCCGTGCACGTGCGCGGTGCGGTGCCCGGCGACGCGCTGCAGGTGGACGTGCTGGACATCCGCCCCCTCCAGGCGTGGGGCTGGACCGGCGTGCTGCCGCTGCGCGGCGCCCTGCCGGACGAGTTCACCGACTACGAGCGCATGCACGTCGCCATCGATACGGACGCCGGCACCTGCACGCTGCCGTGGGGCCTGACCCTGCCGCTGGACCCCTTCTTCGGCTGCCTCGCGGTCGCGCCGCCGGCCGCGTGGGGACGGCTGAGCACGAACGAGCCGCGCGCCTTCGGCGGCAACCTCGACAACAAGGAGCTGCGCGCGGGCAGCACGCTGTACCTGCCCGTCTTCAACGACGGCGGGCTGTTCTCGGCGGGCGACGGGCACGGCCGGCAGGGCGACGGCGAGGTCTGCATCGCAGCACTCGAGACGGCGCTGGAAGGACGCTTCCGACTGACCGTGCGCAAGGACCTCCCGCTCGCCACGCCCTTCGCGGAGACGCCCGAGCACCTGATCTCGATGGGCTTCCACGAAAGCCTCGACGAGGCGATGCGCCGCGCGGTGCGCGAGATGGTGCGACTGATCGTCGAGCGCACCGGGCTCACGCGGAACCGCGCCTACATGCTCGCGAGCCTCGCCGCGGACCTGCGCGTCACGCAGGTGGTGGACGGCGAGAAGGGCGTGCACATGATGGTGCGCAAGCAGTGGCTGGTACCGAGCTGACTACTCGAGCATCCGCCGCAGCACGTTGCCGAGCAGCGTCGACACGTCGTTGTCGAAGCCGTTCACCGGCAGGCTGCCGCAGAAGGTGATCGAGCCGACCGAGAACACCGCACCGCCGCCGGGCACGTCCATCCACAGCATGTCCGCCCGCAGCAAGTCCGCCGCGGGCTCGCCCGACAGCGTCGTCAGGTGGGTCAGCACTTCCTCGGGCACCAGCACGAAGTCCTCGCCGTGCCCTTCGGACGAGGCGAGCACGATCGCCTCCCCGGGCGTGCCGAGCGCCACGTCGGCGCGATCGAGCTCGAAGCCCGCCGCCCCGCCCCCGCACAATCCGAAGTCTCCGATCGTCTCGCCCTCGATTCCGTCGAACACCCAGTCGAACGCGGGGTCGTGCGTGGCGCGTCGGTAGCACGAGCCGTTCATCTGTCCCTGCGCCGAGAAGCCGATGCCGACGAGGGCCTGCGGCGGCCGCCCGTTGCGGCGCCAGAGCCCGCCGTAGGCGCCGTCGAAGGCCTGCCAGTACTCTCCGGGCTCGGCCGCCCACGCGCGTATGCCCGCTTCGGCCCGGCGGATCTCGATGACGGACGGATCCTCGGGGTGCAACCCCACGCGCCAGTAGAACCCGTTGCCGCCGAGGTAGAGCAGCCTGCCGCCGCCGTCCCGGTACCCGGCGAGGGCGTCCAGGGTGCGCGCCGTGTGGTACTCCGGATGCGTGCCCGTCGTCACCGCGCGATAGGACGAAAGACACTCGGCGCCTTCGTCGTGCAGCTCGCGATCGGTGATCACGTCGTAGGCGATGCCGCGGGAGTGGAGCCACGCGAACAGGTGGCTGTCGGCCTGGAAGTGGCGCAAGCCCGACCCCGCGTGATCGGGCGCGGCGAAGGTCACGTAGCCGGGCCGCAGGTTGAACAGCGGTCGCCGATGCGAGGCGTGGCAGATGCCCGAACCGTCGGCGTGGTAGTTGTAGGTGGACAGGCCGTAGCCAGGGTATTCGGCCGGGTTCCACGGGTAGGCGTCCCAGTCGGCCACGCGCCGCTGCCACTCCGGCGTCCAGTCGGGCCGCGCGTGGTTGCCGTACACCGCATAGGTAAACGTCGACACCAGCACGCACAGCGCCGCCGTCGGGGCGCCGCGCGGCGCGCACACCCAGAACGGCACCGCGTCCTCGTGCTCGCCGTCGTCCAGACGCATGACGTACACGCCCGACGGCATGGCCTTCGGCACCTCGAGCTCGAAGTCGGTCTCCCAAGCGGCGTCGACGAGATCGTCCTCGTGGAAGTGGATGGCGCCGTAGTGCTCGGGCGCGTGCCGCCAGCACGTCTCGCTGCCGTCCCAGGCGGAGCCGGTCATCGCTCGTGCGGGGTGGTTGTGCACGTGCCCGTGCCTTGCACTCGGCCCGACGTCCTCGACGCGCGTGGACGACGTGGCGCGCGCGAAGTCCCACGCCACACGGGTGTCGAGCTCGTGCGCGCTCGGACCGCCGCGCACCGCCGGCGCCTCTAGCTTGCCGTTGAAGCGGTCGACCGCGAACCCGTCCTCGAGCCGAGCCCCGACCGAGAACGGGGCGTCCCGCGGCCCCACCCCGGACTCCAGCGTCGTGCGAACAACAGCTTCGCGCCGCTCGGCCGTGTCCGTGACGGACAGCGAGAGCTCGCCCGCACCACGATCGAGCACCACGCGCAGCCGTGCCCAGCGATGGAGCGTGGCGATGCCCTCCGCGCGCGCGACGTTGGTGCCGAACCGCGCCGCGAAGCGTCCGTCCGCGTCGAGCTCGAGCACGAGCCCGCCGAGCGACAGCAGGCACTGCGGCGCGTCGCGTCGCAGGGTCGGCCGGGCGAGTACCTCGAGCCCGACGACGGCATCGTCACCGACAGGCACCGCTTCGTCAGACGCGGCGTACGAGCCCGCCCGCAGCGGTTGATGTCGCCCTTCGAAGCTCAAGGGCGGGAAGTGCTCGTCGCACGGCTCCTCGACGATGCCCGGCCCCCTGGGGTTCGGGTCGGCCGAGATCGAGCGCACGAGCCGCGCCCGGATCGAGCGGCCCGCAGACGTCGTCGAGACCTTGAACGCGATGCGCTCGCCGCCGCGCACCGACATGCGATTCGCGTAGCCCGCGAGCGGTACCTCGCGCCCCCTTGCAAGCCTCTGGCCAGCGTCGTTCACACCGTGTCCCCTTCTCCCGAAGCCGCTCTCGAAATCGCCTTCGTCGCTCGGGCCGATGCCGGCCCGACCCGACACCATGCTTGTACGCGGAGCGGAAACGCGGCTAACGTAGCACGCAGGCATCCCGCCGCACGCCCCGACGACACCGAGGGAACGACCGATGACCTACCGCCGATTTCACGCCCGGCTGGCCGCGCCCGTCGCGGCGCTCGCACTCACGATCGCACCCGCCGTGCTGCACGTCGCGCACGCGCAGCAGGCCGGCGGCACGATGGTGCTGATCGCCCAGCCCGAACCGCCCACGCTCGCCTCCTGGCTCTCCACCTCCGGGCCCATCGGCCTGGTTGCGCCGAAGATCTACAACGGTCTGCTCGACTACGACCTCGACCTGAACCCCGTCGGCGAGCTCGCGAAGAGCTTCGAGGTCAGCGATGACGGACTGACGGTGACCTTCGAGCTCGAGGAGGACGTCACCTGGCACGACGGCGAGCCGTTCACCTCCGAGGACGTCGCGTTCACGGTCATGGAGGTGCTCAGGGAGTTCCACCCGCGCGGGCCGAACTCGTTCAAGGAGGTCACGTCCATCGACACGCCCGACCCGCTCACGGCCGTGTTCAACCTCGAGCGCCCCGCCCCGTACATGATCCGCGCGCTCTCGGCCTACGAATCGCCGATGCTGCCGAAGCACCTGCTCGAGGGCGAGGACGTGCGCGAGGCGGATCTCGCGAACAACCCCGTCGGCACCGGACCGTTCAAGTTCGTCGAATGGAAGAAGGGCCAGTACATCCGGCTCGACAAGAACGAGGACTACTGGAAGGAGGGCTACCCGCTGCTCGATCGCATCGTCGCGCGCGTGATTCCCGACGCATCGACCCGTACCGCCGCCATGGAGAACGGCGAGGTGCACTACGGCGCCTTCGGCGCCATCCCGAACGTGGACGTCGTGCGCCTGCGGGACGACGAGAACATCGGCATCACGACCGACGGCTACGCCATGATCAACTCCATGGCACTGCTGGAATTCGACACCACGCAGCCGCCGTTCGACGCCGCAGCCGTTAGAAAGGCCGTCTCGCTCGCCATCGATCGTCAGTTCATGATCGACAACATCTGGTTCGGCTACGGCAAGCCCGCCACCAGCGCGCTCAGCTCCAACTACGCACCGCTCGGGCTCTACGTCGCCACCCCGGAGGCCTATCCCGAGTCCCCGAACGTGGACGAGGCGAAGCGGCTTCTCGAGGAGGCCGGCTTCGAGCCGGGCACGCGCGCCGTGCTGGACCTGATCCCCTACGGCGAGGACTGGCGCCGGGCCGGCGAGTACCTGAAGCAGGCGCTCGGCGACATCGGCATCGAGCTGGAGCTGCGCTACGAGGACGTGCCGACCTGGCTGAAGCGGGTCTACACCGACTACGACTTCGCGATCGACCTGAACTACTTCTACCAGCTGCCCGACCCCGTCATCGGCGTGCACCGCCACTACGCCACGGACCAGATCCGTGCCGGCACGCCGTTCGTCAACGCAGCGCGCTACAGCAACCCGGAGCTGGACGAGCTGCTGACCGCCGGCGCCACGGCGGCGGGCGAGGACGAGCGCGCGGAGATCTACGCGGCCATCCAGCAGATCCTCGCGGAGGACCTGCCGGTGGTGAACCTCTTCGAGATGCAGTTCCTGACCGTGTACAACGAGAAGCTGAAGGACCACACCGTCTCGGCCATGGGCGCCTACGGCTCGTTCGATCGCGCGTACCTCGAAGACTGAGGAGGGTCCCGCGATGAGCATGGCCGCGCGCCGCACGCGCTACGTCGGCAAGCGCCTGCTGCAGGCGGTGCCGGTCGTGCTCGCGATCGTCGTCGTCAACTTCTTCCTCCTGCAGCTCGCCGAGGGCGACGCCGTCGACGTGCTGGCGGGGGAGGCGGGCTCGGCCACGCCGGAATACATGGCGCAGCTCGCCAGAAGTTCGGGCTCGACCAGCCGCTGATCGTGCAGTTGCTGGTCTACGTCAAGAACATGCTGACGTTCGACCTCGGCTACTCGTTCCGCCACGACATGCCGGTCGCGCAGCTCGTGCTCGACCGGCTGCTGCCGACGCTGCTGCTGATGGTCTGCACCATCGTCATCGCGGTCGGCTTCGGCATCGTGCTGGGCCTGCTCGCCGCGTCCGGGCTGAACACCTGGAGGGACAACCTCATATCGGTGTTCGCGCTCGTCTCCTACGCCACGCCGCTGTTCTGGGTGGGCCTCATGATGATCGTGGTGTTCTCCCTGCGCCTCGGCTGGTTCCCGACCAGCGGCATGGAGAACTTCGCCGCCTTCCACACCGGCTGGGACCGAGTCGTGGACATCGCGCACCACCTGGTCATGCCGGTGATCACGCTGTCGCTGTTCTATCTCGCGCTCTACACCCGGCTCATGCGCGCCTCGATGCTGGAACAGGCCGGCATGGACTACGTCACCACGGCGCGTGCGAAGGGGTTGACCGAGCGCCGCATCGTGTTCGTGCACATCCTCAGGAACGCCCTGCTGCCGGTGCTCACCATGGCGGGCGTGCAGATCGGCGCGCTGATCGGCGGCTCGGTGATCGTGGAGTCGGTGTTCGCCTGGCCGGGGCTCGGCATGCTCGCCTTCGAGGCGCTGTTCGCGCGCGACCTGAACCTGCTGCTCGGCATCTTCCTGCTCTCGGCGCTGCTGGTCGTCGCGATCAACCTCGTCATCGACCTGCTCTACTCCTTCCTGGACCCACGCATCGAGGTCGCCTGATGCGCTTCTGGAAGCTGTTCGCGCGAAATCGCTCGGCCGTCATGGGCCTCGCCATCCTGGCCGCCGTCATCACGCTCGCGGCGACCGCCTCCGTCTTCTTCCCGGACGATCCGTTCCGGCTCGTGGGCCGCGCCATGTCGCCCCCGGGCGAGAACGGCTTCCTGCTCGGCAGCGACACGCTGGGGCGCGACGTGGCCTCCGGCATCGCGCACGGCGCGCGAGTCTCGTTGCTGATCGGTCTGCTGGCCACGACCGTGGCCGTCGCCCTCGGCGTCGTGCTCGGCGGCATCGCCGGCTACTTCGGCGGCTGGCTGGACGACGTCGTCATGCGCATCACGGAGATGTTCCAGACCATCCCCTCGTTCCTGTTCGCCATCCTGCTGGTGGCGATCCTGAAACCCTCCATCCAGAGCATCGTCATCGCCATCGCCGTCGTGTCCTGGCCGGCGGTCGCGCGGCTGGTGCGCGGCGAGTTCATGGCCATGCGCAACCGCGAGTTCGTGCAGGCCTGCCACATCGTCGGCATGAGCGACGCGCGCATCATGCTGCGCGAGATCCTGCCGAACTGCCTGTCACCCATCATCGTGACGGGATCGTTGATGGTCGCCACCGCCATCCTCGTCGAGAGCGGACTGTCCTTTCTCGGGCTCGGCGACCCGAACGTGATCAGCTGGGGCTTCCAGATCGGCGCCGGGCGCACCGTGCTGCGCTCGGCCTGGTGGGTGTGCACCTTCCCGGGCATCGCCATCCTGCTCACCGTGCTGGCCATCAACCTCGTGGGCGAAGGGCTGAACGATGCGCTGAACCCGCGTCTGCGGGAGCGCGCGTGAACGCCGCCGCGCGCGAGCTCGTGCCAACGCCGGCGGCGGAGCCCGCCGAGCCGCTGCTGAGCATCGAGGGCCTCGACATCTGCCTGCCCGCGGGCGCGGACCGGGCGCTGGCGGTCGGAGGCGCCTCACTCACGCTCGCCCGCAACGAGATCCTGTGCGTCGTCGGCGAATCGGGCTCGGGCAAGTCGCTCACCGCGCGCGCCGTCATGGGCCTGCTGCCCGCGCCCCACGTGCGCGTGACGCGCGGCGCCATCCGCTTCGGCGGCGAGGACCTCGTGCAGGCCTCCGCCGAGCGCATGCGCCAGGTGCGCGGCGGCGAGATCTCCATGGTGTTCCAGGAACCCATGACGGCGCTGAACCCCGTCATGCGCATCGGCGCGCAGGTGGACGAGGTCATACGCTTTCACGCGAAGCTGCCGCGCGGTGCACGTCGCGCGCGCGCGCTCGAGCTCGTCGAGGACGTCGGCCTGCCCGACCCACCGCGCATCCTGTCCGCCTACCCGCACGAGCTCTCGGGTGGCCAGCGCCAGCGCGCCATGATCGCCATGGCGCTCGCCATGGAGCCGAAGGTGCTCATCGCGGACGAGCCCACGACGGCGCTCGACGTGACCACGCAGGCACGCATCCTGGATCTCATCAAGGCGCTGCAGGCGTCGCACGGCACCGGCGTGCTGTTCATCACGCACGACTTCGGCGTGGTCGCCGACATCGCCGACCGCGTGGCGGTGATGCAGCAGGGCGTGGTCGTCGAGGTCGGCGCGGCGAAGCAGGTGCTGGGCGCGCCGCAGCACCCGTACACCCGGGCACTGATCGCAGCGGTGCCGAGCCTGGTGCCGCGCGCGGTGCGCGAGATCTCGACCGAGCCGCTCATCGTCGCGAAGGGTCTCGTGAAGACCTACGGGGGCGGGCGCGGTTTCTTCAGGAAGGCCGCCTCCGGCACCCGGGCTCTCGACGAGGTGGACCTGACCCTGCACCGCGGCGAGACGCTCGGCGTGGTGGGCGAGTCCGGCTCGGGCAAGTCCACGCTCGCGCGGGCCATCGTGCGCCTGCTGGACGTGGAGGCCGGCACCCTGCACTACCGCGACACGGACCTGCTGTCCCTGGACCGCGCCGGCATGCGCGCGCATCGCGCCGGGCTGCAGATGGTGTTCCAGGACCCCTACGGCTCGCTGAACCCGAGAAGCCGCGTCGGGCGCATCGTCGCGGACGGGCCCGTGACGCTCGGCACGCCGCGACCGGACGCCGAGCGACGCGCGCGCGAGATGCTGGAGCTCGTGGGGCTGGACGCCAGCGCCTTCGAGCGCTTCCCGCACGAGTTCTCGGGCGGTCAGCGCCAGCGCATCGGGCTCGCGCGCGCGCTCGCGCTCGGGCCCGAGATACTGGTCGCCGACGAACCGGTGTCGGCGCTCGACGTCTCGGTGCAGGCGCAGGTGCTCGAGTTGCTCGCGCGCATCCGCGAGGAGCTCGGGTTGTCGATGATCTTCATCACGCACGATCTGCGCGTGGCGGCGCAGGTGTGCGATCGCATCGCGGTGATGCGGCTCGGGAAGGTGGTGGAGACCGGGGCGACGGCGGAGCTGTTCGAGCGGGCCGAGCACGAGTACACGCGCGAGCTGCTGGCGGCGGTGCCGGGGCGGGCGTGGACGGCGGGTCGAGCGGACGCGCCGCGTCGATCGTCGGGGTAGAACGCGAACCTGCACACCGTCCTGCATCGAGAACGTTTCGCCGTCCTGCACGATGCCGACGGCATCGCGTCAAGCCGCGACCGCATCGAGGATCGCGACGAACGTGGCGCGCGACAAGCGTCCGCGCGCGACGAGTTCAGCGCTGCCGGGCCAGCACATGACGAGCTCGGGCACATCGGCGACACGCGGCGGGTCGGGTGCTGGGTCCGGCGCAAGCTTGGCACGATTCTCTCTCTACACGTGTTGACTCCCGCGCCGGCTACCTCGATACCGCCGTCGTGCAGACCGGCGACCAACTCGCAGTCGGACCGCGAAAGCCTCCGCGCCGCCCGGGTACGCGTTGCTTGTGCGTCCCGGGTAGCTCATCCGCGTGATACCCCGTCCTGGATCCAGGGGCGGGTCCGAACGGCGCGTGCGAGATGCTGGAGCTCGTGGGGCTGGGCGCCAGCGCCTTCGAGCGCTTTTCGCTCGAGTTCTCTGGAACGGTCAGCGTCAGCGCATC
Source organism: uncultured Gammaproteobacteria bacterium (assembly GCA_963833195.1). Lineage (GTDB taxonomy): Bacteria > Pseudomonadota > Gammaproteobacteria > Granulosicoccales > Granulosicoccaceae > Granulosicoccus. The sequence continues at coordinate 1,966,285 of CAWHXF010000027.1, forward strand.
CAGCTCGCCCGCGCGTTGGCGCCGGGGCCGGAGATCCTCGTGCCCGACGAGCCGGTATCGACGCTGGACGCACCGTGCAGCCGCAGGTGCTGGAGCTGCTCACGCGCATCCGCGAGGAGCTCGCACTGTCGATGATCGTCATCCCGCACGACCTGCGCGTGGCGGCGCAGGTACATGGCAGGATTCGCGGTGACGCCGGCGTTCGCGATCACCGAGGCGTTCGGGTCGATGATGATCACGAGGCGCGCGAACCGCCCCGATCAAGTTTCGGGTCCAGATCACGCTCGATGTCGGCGAGCACGTCCTCGATACTCGCTGTCGGGAATGCGTGACGACACGCCTCGCGCACGGCCCCGAGCTTTTCCCGCTTGTCCCGACCGGGCTCGCGCTCGCAGGCCGCACTGAGCGCACCGCGCACCCAATCCGCGACGGTGAGGTCGTGCCGACGGGCCGCAGCCTTGATTTCCCGCAGCTCTTCCTCCGCGACCACGATCTGAAGCCTTGCACTCATGGCGGTAGCCTTCGGTCCACCGGTCGCGGTTCCGCATGCGGCATCGATTCCGCATCGATGTCCAGTCGAGGGTCGTCCGGATCCAGGTGCAGCAACTCGCCGTCGATCACGACGACCAGCTTCGTGCCGCTCACTCGCGCGATTTCGCGAGCGCGCATCGCAGCGCGACGCATGGCCGCAAAGGACGACAACAGGTCGGGATCCTTAGGGCCTTCGACAGGCGGGTGGCTCATCGCTTCCAGTCCACGCGAGTAGGAACGCGCGTCGACGCATCGTACAGAATCCAGTCGTCGACGATCGGGGCGTACCGATTCTCGAAGTTCGCGCATCCCGCGCTGAACCGTCGACGAATCACGTCCTCGGGAATGGAATGCCCGCCTTGCGCCACGCGCAGCGCCACGCGCTCGATCGCGGTTTCCGCACGGTCCAATCGCAGAAACAGCAGCTTGACCCGATAGCCCGCCGCCTGCCACTCGCGAATCGAGCGCAGGTACCCCCGCCCCGCCAGCGTCGTCTCGAACGCGAAGCTCTCGCGCGCCGCGTATAGACGTCGCAGCTCGCTGAGCATGATCCGCCCCGCCTGTACGGCCGCGGTCTCCGGCCTGAACGGGGCCAGCCCGGCTGCGATCAGATCCGCGTTCACGAACGTCGGCAATCCGGCCTCGTTCGGCAGGTAGTCACGCGCGAACGTCGTCTTCCCCGCGCCGTTCGGGCCCGCGATGATCAGTACGCGCAGCGCGTCCGTCACGCCGCCGCCGGAAACCGGCCCGCCTTCGACAGCATCCCCGGCACCGTCTTGCCGAGCACGCCCCCGATCCACTTCGCCGTTTCGATGCACGCGTCCAGGTCGTAGCCCGTGCTCACCCCGCCGCGCTCCAGCATCCACACCAGATCCTCGGTCGGCACGTTGCCCGTGGCGTTCGGCGCGAACGGGCAGCCGCCGATACCGCCCAGGCTCGCGTCGAGACTGGTGACGCCGGCCTCGAGCCCGGCCCACGCATTGGCGAGCCCGGTGTTCCTCGTGTCGTGGAGGTGCAGGCGCACGGGAATGTCCGGGAACGCCTCCCGCACCGCGCGCACGCGCTCGGTCACCTGAGGCGGCGCCGCCACGCCGATGGTGTCGGCCAGCGCCAGCTCGAACGGGCCGAGCGCCCCGCAGCGCTCTACGACGGACATGAGCCGCGCCAGCGGCACCTCGCCCTCGAACGGGCAGCCGAACGAGGCGGCGATGGTGATGCCGATGGGCACCCGGTCGGTGCGCTCGGCGAACACCCGCGCGAGCGCGGTGATGCCCTCGTCGGTCGTCACGCCCTGGTTCTTCAGGCTGAACGTGTCGCTCGCGACGATGGCGTAGTTGACCTGGTCCATGCCGGCCGCCACGCAGCGCGCGTGGCCCTTCGGGTTCAGCGCGAGCCCCTGGGCGATGGTGCCGGGGAACTCGGCGCGCAGCGCGGGCAGCGCGGCGGCCACGGCGTCCGCGTCCGCCATCTGCGGCACGCGCGCGGGGTTCACGAAGCTCGTCGCCTCCATCCGGCGCGCGCCCGCGACGAGCGCGCGCCGGATCAGCTCGAGCTTGTCGGGCGTCGACAGGATCGTCGCCTCGTTCTGGATGCCGTCGCGCGGCGATACCTCGACGATCTCCACCGCATCGCGCATGTCGTTCTCTCCGTGGCAGGGGCAGGAGACGACGATACAGCCGGGTGCGCACGAGCACGCCGGAACATCCGTTTCGGACCCGCCGAACGGCGCCTGCGAGCCGGCCGCAACATTCGTCCGGACCGAAGCGAGTGGCCGAAAAAAGCGATTATCGCTTCTTGACCGGAATCACTATGTTGACGACGTGGCAAGAGGGCGGCACGACAAACCGGCTCTTGCCCCACCCCATCCTTCACCTCACGGAACACTCATCGACATGAACAAGCTCATCGGCATTCTCGCGTCCCTGGGTCTCGCCACGGGCATCGCGGCCACCGCCCACGCCGGCGGCAGCTACAAGAAGGACATCGTCGACACCGCCGCCAACGCCGGCGACTTCGGCACGCTGATCCAGGCCGTCGAAGCTGCGGATCTCGCCGATACGCTCAAGGGCGAGGGCCCGTTCACCGTGTTCGCACCGACCGACGAGGCGTTCGCCGCGCTGCCCGAAGGCACCGTCGAGGAGTTGCTGTTGCCCGAGAACAAGGATCGGCTGACCGAGCTGCTCACCTATCACGTGCTGCCCGCGAGCGTCATGTCGGACGACATCGGCGAGGAGGTCACGGCCGCCACGGTCGAGGGGGCCGAGCTCACCGCGACCATGGCCGACGGCGAAGTCACGATCGGCGACGCCACGGTCACGCAGGCCGACATCGCCGCCAGCAACGGCGTCATCCACGTCATCGACACCGTGCTGACGCCACCGGGCTGGGTCGCTGGGTCCTGACCGCACCCGCCCCTCGCCGAAGAGGGACGGACCGAACGCGGAGGGCCCCCATGCGGGGCCCTCTCTCGTTCCGGCGACGCTTGCCCTGCCCGTCCGACGCGTCTCGACAACCCGGCGCCGGCCGCGCAAGATGCGATGGCGGCCAGCCGGGACGCGGGCCGGAACACACGTCAGCGCGACCGCGACGCCGGAGGGGCGCGCGGCGTGCCCGCACCGCAGCCCTCATGGTCGACACCGAAGCTCCGCCCCGTCAGGGCCCTCTCACCGACCTCAAGGTCCTCGAGATGGGCCAGCTCCTCGCCGGCCCCTTCTGCGCGCAGATGCTCGGCGACTTCGGCGCCGAGGTCACCAAGATCGAGCCGCCCGTCACCGGGGATCCCATGCGGCAGTGGGGCAGCGAGAAGGGTCACGGCAAGTCCCTGTGGTTCCCCATCGTCGCTCGCAACAAGCGCTCGGTGACGCTGAACCTGCGCACCCCGGAGGGTCAGGAGCTCGTCAAGCGGCTTGTCGAGGACACGGACATCCTCGTCGAGAACTTCCGCCCCGGCACCATGGAGCGCTGGGGGCTAGGCTACGACGCGCTGTCCGAGATCAATCCGCGGCTCGTCATGGTGCGAGTCACCGGCTACGGCCAGACCGGGCCCTACGCGCCGCGCGCGGGCTACGGCGCCATCGGCGAGGCCATGGGCGGCCTGCGCTACGTGGTCGGCGACCCGGACTCGCCGCCGAGCCGCATGGGCATCTCCATCGGCGACGAGCTGGCCGCCGTGCACGCCTGCATGGGCGCGCTCATGGCCATCCACTCGCGCGAGCGTACCGGGCGCGGGCAGGTGGTGGACAGCGCCATCTACGAGTCGGTGCTGAACATGATGGAGAGCCTGGTCACCGAGTACGACGTGGCCGGCTACGTGCGCGAGCGCACCGGCGCCATCCTGCCGAAGATCGCGCCCTCGAACGTCTACCCCACGAAGGACGGCAAGCTGCTGCTCGTCGCGGCGAACCAGGACAGCGTGTTCGGCCGGCTGTGCGAGGCGATGGGCCAACCGGAGCTCGCGGCCGACGAGCGCTACGCCACGCACGTCGCGCGCGGTGCGCGCCAGGCGGAGCTCGACGAGCTGATCCGTGCGTGGACATCGACCGTGGATCTCGCGCCGCTGGAAGCGCTGCTCGCCGACGCCGGCGTGCCCGCCGGGCTCATCTACAAGGCCGAGGACATGCTCGCCGACCCGCACTTCGCGGCGCGCGAGGCCATCGTCGAGGTGCCCCACCCGGAGCTCGGCACGCTGAAGATGCAGAACGTGGCGCCGAAGCTCTCGGCCGAGCCCGGACGCGTGCGCCACGTCGGGCCGGCCCTCGGGGAACACAACGACATCGTGTACGGCGAACGGCTCGACCTCTCGGCGGACACGCTCGCCGACTACCGCGAACGCGGCATCATCTGACCGCACGACAAGGAGCGCACATGCAGGACCCCCTGGCTCGTCTTAGGCTCGGCGTCGACGTCGGCGGCACCTTCACGGACCTGCTGCTGCTGGACCCCGGAGGGGGCCGCACCTGGACGGCGAAGGTGCCGTCGACGCCGGGCGACAGCTCGATCGGCGTGCTGAACGGGGTGCGCCGCATCTGCGAGCGCGCCGGCATCGAGCCGTCCGACATCGGCTCGGTCATGCACGGCACGACCGTGGCCACGAACGCGGTGCTGACCCGCGCCGGCGCGCGCGTGGGGCTCGTGACCACGAAGGGCTACCGCGACGTGCTGCAGATCGCGCGCTCGTTCGTGCCGGGGGGCCTGGGCGGCTGGGTCATCTACAACAAGCCGCCGCCGCTCGCGCCGCTGGAGCTCACCGTCGAGGCCGACGAGCGCATCGGCGCGGACGGCGCCGTCATCGAGCCGCTCGACGAGGCCGCCCTGCGCGCCACGCTCGAAGCGCTCTACGCCAAGGGCATCGAGGCGCTGACCGTCGCGCTGTTCAACGGCTACGTGGACGGCGCGCACGAACGGCGCGTGGCCGAGATCGCGCGCGAGATCGACCCCGACGTGCCGGTATCGATCTCCTCGGACATCTCGCCGGAGATGTACGAGTACGAGCGCACGGAGACCACCGTCGTGAACTCCTACGTGCGGCCCACGGTGTCGCGCTACGTCGACAACCTCTGGAACGAGCTCGGCGCGTTGCTCGGCACGGGGACAAGCTTGCAGATCCTGCGCTCCGACGGCGGGCTCTCCTCCGCCGACGGCGCCATGGAGCGTCCGGTGAACCTCCTCATGTCCGGCCCCGCCGGCGGCGTCGCGGGCGCGCGCTGGGTCGCCGCGCAGGCGGGGCACGAGAACCTGCTGACCTTCGACATGGGCGGCACGTCGACCGATGTCGCGCTGATCCAGGCCGGCGAGGCGCGCACGCGGCGCGAGACACGCGTCGGCGACGTGACGGTGCGCGCGCCTTCGATCGACGTGCGCACCGTCGGCGCGGGCGGCGGCTCGATCGCCTACGTGCCGGAGCTCACGAAGGCCTTGCGCGTGGGGCCGCAGTCCGCGGGCGCGGAGCCCGGGCCGGCCGCGTACGACAAGGGCGGCGAGGCGCCGACCGTGACGGACGCGAACGTGGTGCTCGGCTACCTGCCCGACGATGCGAAGCTCGGCGGCGACATGCTGATCCGCCGGGACCTCGCGGAAGCCGCCGTGCAGGGCGTCGCCGACGCCATCGGCGTCCCGCTGGAAGAGGCGGCCGAGGGCATCGTGCGCATCGTCAACGAGAACATGTGCGGAGCGCTCAGGCTCGTCAGCGTGGAGCAAGGCTACGACCCGCGCGAGTTCGCGCTCATCGGCTTCGGCGGCGCGGGCCCGTTGCACGTGAACGCCCTCGCCCGCCTCATCAATGCGTGGCCAGCCATCGTGCCGCCGGGGCCGGGTGTGCTGTGCGCCTACGGCGACGCCACGACGCGGCTGCGGAACGAGGCGTCGCGCACCTTCGTCACGCGCACGGACGACACCTCTAGCGAGGCGGTGCGGGAGCTGCTCGAGGAGCTGCGCAGCGATGCCGTCGACGCGCTCGGCACCGCCGCCGCCGAGGTGCGCTACGAGATCGACGTGCGCTACGCGGGGCAAGGCATGAAGCTCACGGTGACGGCCAGCCCGGACGACTTCGCGCTGGAGGACATCGTGCGCCGCTTCGACGCCGAGCACGAGCAACTCTTCACCTTCGCGCTGGACGCGCCGCACGAGCTCGTCGGGCTGCGCGCCGTCGCGCTGGGCGCGGCGCAGCCGTTCGTCGACGCCAGCGGCGCGGACGCGTCCGGCGATGCCGCGCCGGAGCCGGTGCGCACGTCGAGGGTCTATGCCGACGGCGCCTGGCACGAGGCGGCCATCCACGACCGCGCGCGGCTCGCGACCGGACACCGCATCGAAGGGCCCGCGGTCGTCACCGAGATGGACAGCACGACGCTCGTGCTGCCCGGCCACGTCGCGCTCGTCGACGCGGTGGGCAATCTCGCCATCTGGCCGAGCGAACACGCAGGAGCACGAGCATGAGCGCGACCGTCGTCGAGACGAACCCCGGTGCGTTCGAGCGCGTCGAGGTCGATCCCATCACGCTCGACATCGTCGAGAACGCCCTGAGGAACGCGAGGAACGAGATGGACGCGGTGCTGTTCCGCACCGCGATGTCCCCGGGCATCCGCGAGCAGCACGACGCCTTCCCGCTCATCGCGAACCAGGAGGGCAAGATGGTGGTGGGCCAGTTCGGCTCCTTCCTGCACGGCTTCATGCGCCAGTACGGAGGCACGATCGAGGAGGGCGACGTCTTCATCACCAACGACCCCTACGCCTGCGACGGCGCGGTCAGCCACCTGAACGACTGGCTGCTGATGATGCCGATCTTCCACGGTGGGCGGCTCGTGAGCTGGTCCGCGATGTTCGGCCACATGACCGACGTGGGCGGCAAGGTGCCCGGTTCGCTGCCGACCGACGCGAAGATGTACTACGAGGAAGGCATCGTCATCCCGCCGACGAAGATCTTTCGCGGCGGCGAGCTGCAGGCGGAGATCCTCGAGATCCTGCTCGCCAACTGCCGCATGCCCGAGTGGAACCGCTCGGACTTCCTCGCCATCATCGCGGCGCTGAAGCTCGCCGAGCGGCGCGTGCGCGAGAACATCGAGCGCTTCGGCGTGGACGTGTACGTCTCCGCCATGCACGACATGCTGGACCGGAACCGCTCGGCCATGGCGGCGATCATCAACATGATCATCCCGGAGCGGAAGGCCTTCTTCGAGGACTGGATCGACGACGACGGCATGGGCAACGGCCCGTACCGCATCGCCTGCACGCTGTGGCGCGAGGGCGATGTCGCGCACTTCGACTTCACGGGCTCCGACCCCCAGTCGCTCTCATCGATCAACTTCCTGCTGAACGAGGAGATGTTCAAGATGTTCTTCGGGGCGTTCACGATCAACCTCTTCGACCCGCAGATCCTCTTCAACGACGGCTTCTACGAGCTCGTCGACGTGCACATCCCCGAAGGCTGCATCCTCAAGCCGAAGAAGCCCGCGGCGCTGTCCTGCCGCACGCACCTGCTCGGGCGCATCTTCGATCTGATGGGCGGGCTGCTGGGTCAGGGGGCGCCGGACGCGCTGAACGCGGCCGGGTTCTCCGACAGCCCGCACTTCATGTACTCGGGCTTCGATGCGCGCGACGAGTGGTACCAGCTCTTCCAGATCGGCTTCGGCGGCATTCCGGGCCGACCGGTCGGTGACGGCCCCGACGGGCATTCGCTGTGGCCCGCGTTCACGAACGTGCCGAACGAGTACCTCGAAGCCTACTTCCCCTTGCGCATCCGCACCTACGCGACCATTCCGGATTCCGGCGGCGCGGGGCTGCACCGCGGCGGCAACGGCATCACCATCGCCTACGAGCTGCTGGAGCCCGGCGAGATCTCCATTCACGACGACCGCTGGCTCACCTCCCCGTGGGGGGTGAATGGCGGCGAACCCGGCATGCGTTCCACCAAGCGCCTGGTGCGCGCCGACGGCACCACCGAGAACATCCCGGCCAAGTGCGACCGCGTGGCCGTCGCGCCGGGCGACGTGCTGCACTTCGATACCTGGGGCGGCGGAGGCTGGGGCGACCCGCTGAAGCGCGATGCCGCGCTCGTGGTCGCCGACGTCGAACGCGGGCTCGTGAGCGTCGACGGCGCGCGGCGCTACGGCGTGGTGATCGAGGATGGCGCCGTGAACGCGGCATCGACCGGCACGCTGCGCGCGTCGATGTCCGTCGAGCGCGGGGACACCCTGCTGTTCGATCGCGGCTTCGAGTCCATCGAGGAGCTCAAGGGCCGCTGCCTCGCCGAGACCGGCTTCGAAGCGCCGGCGCAGCCCGTGTTCCACCGCCGCGCGGGCTGACGCGACCATGACCGACCCTTCCACCGACCCTTCCACCGACGACGGGCTGCGCGACAACTACGCCGCGGGCGGCTTCCACGCGCCGCAGACGTGGGGCGTGCGCCCCGCCCTGCTGATGATCGACTTCGCGCAAGCCTACTTCGACCCCGCGCAGCCGCTCTACGGCGGCGAGGGCTGCCGCAGCGCGCTGGAGCATGCGGTTCCGCTCGCGGACGCGGCACGTTCGGCGGGCGTGCCCGTGGTCTTCACGGAGGTGAAGTACGCGCCGGGCGGCGGCGACGGAGGCGCGTTCTACGCGAAGGTGCCGGCGCTCGCGTGCTTCGACGCGGGCCGGGATTCGCAGCGGCTCGCGGACGGGCTCGTCGTGCACGACGACGACCTGCTGATCACCAAGCAGTACCCGAGCGCCTTCTTCGGCACGTCGCTGGCGGCCACCCTGCACTGGATGAAGATCGACACGCTGCTGCTCGCGGGCCTGACGACGTCGGGCTGCGTGCGCGCCACCTGCGTGGACAGCATCTCGCACGGCTTCGTCACGGTGGTCGTGAGCGACGCGGTGGGGGATCGCGCCGCGGGGCCGCACGAGGCGAACCTCTTCGACATGGGGGCGAAGTACGCGGACCTGTGCACCCGTTCGGAGGCCGTGGCCTACCTCGCGAAGGGCGCGGCGACGTCGAGCTGAGCGGCGGCCCGCGTTCCCGCGGGCCGCCGCCGGGCATCAGCGCACCAGGTGGTTCCCGCGCCAGTCCATCACGAGCCCCGTTCCGGCGGCTTCGGCACCGGCCGCCACCTTCGCCGCGCGCCGACGCTCCAGGTTCGGCTCCGGCAACGCGTTCGTTCCCATCACCAGGATCGCGTTCGCCGCGCCGTCGCTCATCTCCTCGAGCGCCTGCGCGTTCACGTTGTCGATGGTGTCGCACGCCTCGTGGTAGCACGCGTCATAGGCCACGCCCGCCTCGCCGCCGTAGATCACCGCTTCCTCCTCGGTCTTGATCTCCTCGGCACCGGTGAACAGGCCGCCGGCCGGAATGCCCGCCGCGATGAACGGGCCGTAGTCCGAGCGCCCGTCGAACGCGGTGGGCTTCGTCTCCAGACCGGCGCTCTCGAACCAGTCGCGGAACAGGTACTCGAGGAACGCGGACCCTTCCGGACCGGCGCCTTCGGCGGGAACGTCGGAGAGCGAGCCGTCACCGTCGTACACGAAGCGCACGTAGTTCGGCGAGGCGACCATGTCGAAGTTCAGGTTCACCGCGATGTTCTCGAAGTCCGCCTCGGTGAGGTTCGCGACGTAGTACTCCGCGCCCAGCAGGCCGAGCTCCTCCGCGCCCCACCACGCGAAGCGCACGCGGTTGTTGAGCGCGGCGTCGCCGCCGTCGAGGTAGCCGAGCTCGGCGAGCTGCAGCGCGATCTCCAGGATCGCCCCCGAGCCGCTGCCGTTGTCGTTGATGCCGGGCCCTTCGGGCACGGAGTCCAGGTGCGCACCGACGACGAGCGTGCGGTCGTCGCGTCCCACGGGCGAGTCGGCGAGCACGTTCGCGGTGATGCGCTCCTCGGTGATGGCGTCGACCTTCAGCCGGACCCGGGCACCGTCGACGGCAAGCGCCTCGCCCACCGAGTACGCGGCCGTGACGATCGGCACCGTGAAGCCCGCCTCGCCGAGCGTGCCGCCGAAGGCTTCCCTGCGCCCCTCCTGCCCTTCGTTGAAGATGATCACGCCGGCCGCGCCGGCGGCCTCCGCGTTCGCCGCCTTCGTGCCGAAGGTGCAGGTACCGCGCTGCACGAGCGCGATGTTGCCCTCGGGGAAGCCCTCGAAGTCCTCGGCCTCGCAGCCGCTCGTCGACGAGTTCGCCTCCTCGCCCGGCGGAATCTGCACATCCACCGGCGTGATGTTCGCGGTGACGTCGCCGCTGCCGGAATAGGTGGCCGTCGAGAAGCCCTCGGGACCGTCGGGCTCGAAGGCCGCGGCGTTCGGACCGCCGTCGCTCTCCTCGGTGCCGGTGTCGACGGTGCCGGTGACGGTGTCGTCGTCCGGGTCCACTTCGGCTTCCGGATCGGTGTCGTCCGTGTCGGTGTCGTCCGTGTCGGTGTCGTCCGTGTCGGTGTCGTCCGTCTCGGTGTCGTCCGCCTCGGTGGTCGCGAGCTCGGGCACCGAGGCCGTTCCGTCCACCACCTCGAGCGCCGGCGGCGTGGTGTTCTCGAAGAAGGTGTACGGGAAGATCTGGGCGTCGACCTCGTAGCCCGCCTGCGTCATCAGCCGGCTGATGTACAGGGCCGAGTCCAGGTAGCCGTCGCTGGAGGCCTCGCGCGTGCCGTCGCCCTCGTCGGCGAAGCGCTGAAACTCGCGCAGGTGCACGAGGATGTTGTCGGCCGTGACCGCGTCGACGAGCGCGGACGTGTCCACGCCGACGTTGGCCTGGGCGGCGGTGGCGGTCAGCGCCGCGGCGACGGCGGTCGCGAGCGTTCCCGGGACGATCCTTGCGCGAGATCCGTGCATGGGATGGCGAAACTTTCGTGTAGGGCATTCCAGATTACTGGGTAGACCGCGCCCCCGCGCTTCCGCAAACGACCGCCAGCGTGTCAGAGGAGAAAGGTTCCCGAACGCCGCCCGAGCGCCGGTGTCCGGGAAGCCTCCGCGCGCAGGGCTCGCCTCAGAGCCAGTCGACGGGGGCGAACAGCGTCGAGCCGCCGAACATGGTCGGTGCGTCCGCGCCCGGGAACTCGTACTCGCCGTCGCCGTCGTCGGTGTGCAGCATGGGGTACACGCGCGTGCCGGCACGCGCCGCGTCGATCTCCACGTCGACGTCCTCGTAGGTGCCCGCCTCGATGAGCTCGGTGCGCCCGATCACCGGTCCGGGGCTGCCGTCGTCATCGGCGTGCACGACGACGTAGCCGGGTTCAGCCAGCGTGAACGAGGCGATGTTCACGCTGCCGCCGTCGCCCTTCGGCTGGCTCTCCACGATCAGGGCGGGCTCGTCGGGCGCGCCGAACGGCAGCGACGAGCAGCCGGCCAACCCGACCAGCGCCGCGAGGGCGAGCGGACGGGCCACGAAGCGGGCGACGGGACGAACGGCACTTGCTGGCATCTGGCGGTTCCTGGGTGATGGCGACGAACGGGTGGCGACGAACGCGCGAACGCGCGTTCCGCCCTGGATGGGATAGCAGACCGGCCCGGAACCGCACGATGCGCGCGCAGCTTTTGCGCCCGGGATCGCGGCCGGGCGCGCGTCCGTTTTCGTGTCAGCCTGAACGCCCCCCCCTTCGCGATCCATCCCGGACACCATGAATCACGACGACGAGCTACGGGGCCGCACGGCCCTCGTCACCGGCGCGAGCCGCGGCATCGGCGAGGCCACCGCGCGGGAGCTGGCACGCCGCGGGGTCGCCGTCCTGCTCGCCGCGCGCGGCGCGGACGACGTGCGCCGCATCGCCGCCGAGATCGTCGACGCGGGTGGCCGCGCCGAGGGCGTGGCCTGCGACATCGCTTCGTACGCGGACGTGTCCGACGCCGTCGCGCGCTGCGCCGAAGCCTTCGGCGACATCGACATCCTGGTCAACAACGCAGGCCTCATCGACCCCGTGGCACGCATCGGCGAGTCCGATCCCGAGGCCTGGGGGCGCGTGGTGGACGTGAACCTCAAGGGCGTCTACCACGGCCTGCGCGCGGTGCTGCCGCGCATGGCGGAGCGCGGCACCGGCACCATCGTCAACCTGAGCTCGGGCGCGGCCACCGGCGCGCTCGAAGGCTGGAGCCACTACTGCGCGACGAAGGCCGCCGTGCTGTCGCTGACGCGCTGCGTGCACAAGGAGTACGCCGCGCTCGGCGTGCGCTGCGTCGGGCTGAGCCCGGGCACGGTCGCCACCGACATGCAGCGCAGCATCAGGGACTCCGGGGTGAACCCCGTCAGCCAGCTCGACTGGGCGACGCACATTCCGCCCGAGTGGCCGGCACGCGCGATCGCCTGGCTGTGCACGGAGGATGCCGCGGACGTCGCGGGCGAGGACTTCTCCATCAAGACCGAGGAGGGACGGCGCCGGGTCGGACTGACGAGCCCCGCTGCGGGCACGGCCTGAAGCGGCAGGCCCGGTCCCCCGTCACGCGCCTTCGGGCGCGCGCGTGGCGGCCCGGCCCTCCATGCGATCGACGAGCCGGTGCAGCTCCGCGCGCAGCGCGTCGTGCGCCTGCGCCTCCAGTCCGGTCTGGCACAACACGTCGCGCTGCGCCTCGGCCGCGGACGCCTGCAGGTCCCGGCCCGCCGGCGTGAGGCTCACGCGCACGATCCGCCGGTCCGCATCGTCCCGACGGCGTGCCACGAAGCCCGCCGTCTCCAGCCGGTCCAGCAGCGGCGTCATGGCGTTGGCCGGCAGTCGCAGCCGTTCGCCGATCTCGCGCACGGTGCGCGGACCGTCCTGCCACAGCACCAGCATGACGAGGTACTGCGGGTAGGTAAGCCCGAGCGCGCCGAGCAGCGGGCGGTAGCTGCGCGTGAGCGCGTTGCTCGCGGCGTACAGCGCGAAGCAGAGCTGATCGTCCAGGCGCAGCGACCCGGGGGGCGACCCGGGGGGCGGCCCGGGGGGCGGCTTGCCCGCGGACGCGGCGTCGGGCGGCGCATCGCGCGTCAGGGTCGCATCGTCGCTTGCGCGGTGGCCGTTCGCAGACGCCATCTCAACCTCGTGCCTTGCAAAAGCGCCGACACGGTGAGGCCGACGATCAGTCCGAGCCACAGGCCTTCGGGCCCGAGCGACGTGTGCCAGGTGGCCACGTAACCGGTAGGCGCTCCGACCCCCCAGAACGACACGACGTTCAACAGCATCGGCACGCGCGTGTCGCGCAGCCCCCGAAGCGCCGAGATCAGGGTGACCTGCATGGCGTCCGACACCTGGAAGACGGCGGCGTAGACGAAGAAGCGCGCGGCCAGCGCCCGGACCTGCACATCATCGGTGTACAGCGACGCGATGTGTGAACCGAACACCGCGAGAATGCACGATGTTGTCGTGGCGAGCATCAGGGCCAGCAGGATGCCCACCGTCACGCGCAGGCGCACCGCGGCCATGGAGCCTCGCCCGAGGGCCGCGCCCACCCGCGCCGTGAGCGCGAACGAGAGCCCCAGGGGCAGCATGTACATCAGTGCCGTGGTGCCCAGCGCGATGTTGTGCGCGCTGGCCGGCAAGGTGCCGAGTCGCCCCATGCCGATCGCCGTCGCCCCGAACAGCGCGCTCTCCGACAGCACGGTCAGGCAGATCGGCGCGGACAGCGCCAGCACGGTGGACAGCCGCGCGGCGTCGGGCCACTCGAACGGGCGCCACAGCCGGAAGCGCTCGAAGGTGGGGCGGCGCAGCAACGCGAAGAGGGTCAGCAACGCCGTCCACTGCACGATCGTGGTGGCCCAGCCGATGCCGGCCACGCCGAGCTTCGGCAGGCCGAACATGCCGAGGCCCAGCCCGAGATCCGCCAGCAGGTTCACCACCAGCGCCACGCCCTGCACCAGCAGCACCTGGCGCGTGCGCGCGGTGGCCTCGCACACGTTGCGCGCCGCCAGCAGCAGCACCGCGGCCGGCAGGCTCCACTTCGCGGCATCGAGGTAGACCCTCAGCGCGGACACCAGCCCGGCGTCGAGGCCCCAGCCGTCGAGCGTGACGAGGCACAGTTGCACGAGGCCGAGGTCCGCGATACCGAACACCAGCGCCATCCACAGGCCCTGGCGGAAGAGGCTGCCGACCTCGGGCCGACGTCCCGCCCCGCGCGCGGCCGCCATCAGCGGCGACAGCGCGGCCATGAGCCCGATGCTCGACACCGTCACCAGGAACACGATGGAGCCGCCGATGCCGACGGCGGCGAGCTCGGCCGGCCCGAGCCGACCCGCCACCAGCGTGTCCACCAGGCCGTTGCCCATGCCGAGCAACTGAGCGCCCATGAGCGGCAGGCCCATGACGAGCAGCCGCCGCGCCTCGGCGCGGCGCGTGGAGGACCGGAACGGGACGAGTCGGTGCGGCGCGGCGACCGCGCCCACCCTCAGACGTTGAACCGGAAGTGCACGACGTCGCCCTCGTGCATCACGTACTCCTTGCCTTCCAGCCGCCACTTGCCGGCCTCCTTCGCGCCCGCCTCGCCGCCGTTCGCGACGTAGGCGTCGTAGCCCACCACCTCGGCGCGGATGAAGCCCTTCTCGAAGTCGGTGTGGATGCGGCCCGCGCCCTGCGGGGCGGTGGCGCCGGCGCGCACGGTCCAGGCGCGCACCTCCTTCTCGCCCGCCGTGAAGAAGGTCTGCAGGCCCAGCAGCGCGTAGCCCGCGCGGATGACGCGGTCCAGCCCCGGCTCCTCGAGCCCCATCTCGGCCAGGAACTCCGCCTTCTCGTCGTCCTCGAGCTGCACGATCTCGGCCTCCATGGCCGCGCACACGGGCACGACCGATGCGCCTTCGGCCTCGGCACGCGCGCGCAGCGCGTCCAGCAGCGGGTTGTCCTCGAAGCCGCTTTCGTCGACGTTCGCGATGTACATCACGGGCTTGGCGGTCAGCAGGTGCAGCGCGTGCATCCAGGGGCGCTCGCGCTCCGACACCTCGAGGGTGCGCGCGGACGTGCCGGCCTCCAGGGCGGCCAGCACGCGCTCCAGGAACGCCTTCTCGGCCACCGCGTCCTTGTTGCCGCTCTTCGCGTTCTTCGCGATGCGCTGCACCGCGCGCGCGGCGGTGTCCATGTCCGAGAGCAGCAGCTCGGTGTCGATGATCTCGGCATCGTCGACCGGGCTGACCTTGCCCGCGACGTGGATGACGTCGTCGTCCTCGAAGCAGCGCACGACGTGCGCGATGGCGTCGCACTCGCGGATGTTGGCGAGGAACTGGTTCCCCAGCCCCTCCCCCTTCGAGGCGCCCGCCACCAGGCCCGCGATGTCGACGAACTCCATGGTCGTGGGCAGCACCTTCTGCGGCTTGACGATGCCGGCCAGCACCTGCAGGCGCGGGTCGGGCACGGCCACGATGCCGACGTTCGGCTCGATGGTGCAGAACGGGTAGTTCTCGGCCGCGATCGCGGCCTTCGTGAGCGCGTTGAAGAGCGTGGACTTGCCGACGTTCGGCAGACCGACGATGCCGCACTTGAAGCCCATGGCAGGAGGGTTCCGGGATGTGGAGGTCGCGGGATGCGCGACGGAAGGGATCGGGCGCCCGGGGTCGGGACCCCGGCGGGCTCAGGCGCCAGGCTTGTGCCCGTTCAGCGCCTTGGTGGCGACGTTCACGTCGCCGTCGATGAGCGTCGCGGCCTCGCGCACCGCAAGCTCCACCGCCTCGTCCATGGCGCGCTGGTCGATCGCGGGCGCGCGCTTCAGCACGTAGCCCGCCACGGCGCTCTTGTGCCCGGGGTGGCCGATGCCGATGCGCAGCCGCCAGAACTCGCTGGAGCCGAGCCTGGGCACGATGTCCCTGAGCCCGTTGTGGCCGCCGTGACCGCCCGCGCGCTTGACGCGGATCTCCCCGGGCGGCAGGTCCAGCTCGTCGTGCGCGACGAGGATCCTCGCGGGGTCGATCTTGTAGAACCGGGCGACCGCGGCCAGTCCCTGACCGCTGTTGTTCATGTAGTCCAGCGGCTTGACGAGGTGCACGCGCCGGCCGCCCACCACGCCCTGCGCCACGGCCGAGCGGTAGCGCCGATCCACCGTGAAGCTCGCGCCCAGGGACTCCGCCAGCGCATCGACGAACCAGAACCCGGCGTTGTGGCGCGTGCGCGCGTAGTCCGGGCCCGGATTGCCGAGCCCGGCGACGAGTTCGAAGGCGATGCGTTCGCCGGGCATGGCGCTCTACCGTTCGGTGCGATCCGGCCCCTTGCGGACCGGTCGGGCTCAGCCGTCCTCGCCGTCCGCGATCGGCGTGTCGTCGTCGACGTCGGCCGGATCGGGGGACTGCGTGGCCACGGTATCGATGTCCTCGTCCGCTTCGGGCTCCTCGACGCGCGGTGCGTTGACGGCGGCGACCTGCCGATCGGTCATGTCGTCCTCGGGGTCCAGACCCACGATGCGCACGCCCTCGGGCAGCTTCAGGTCGGACAGCCTGACCGAATCGCCGATGCCGAGCCCGCGCATGTCGACGGTGAGGTACTCGGGAATGTCGCGCGGCCGGCAGGCCACGGTGAGCTCGTTCTCGGAGTGCACGATGACGCCGCCGTGGTTCTTCACCGCGTCGTTCTCGTCCTCGCCGTCGAAGTGCAGCGACACGTTCACCTGCAGCTCGGCGCCGGCGGTGACGCGCAGGAAGTCCATGTGCAGGATCTGCAGGCGGTAGGGGTGGCGCTGCACGTCCTTGAGGATGGCGCGCACCGGCTCGCCGCCGTCCACGGAGAGCTGCAGCAACTGCGAGTAGAAGCGTTCGTTGTCGAGGTGCTTGAGTACCTCGTTGTGGCGCAGCTGCACGGGCTGCGGGTCCTTGCCGTCACCGTAGACGATGGCGGGGACGAGATTCTCGCGACGCAGGCGGCGGCTCGCACCTTTCCCGAATGCGTCACGCGACGTGGCCACGACGTTGATGTCGTCGGACATGTCCGTTGACTCCTGAAAAGTTTGGGGGAGGGAGCGCTGTGGGCTCCCGGGCACCGGGCGACGCCGCGAACGGCGCGCCCCGACTCGGCCCGCGACCAGACCGAGCCGCGGAATTCTAGCAGAGCCGACCGTGCGGTCGGGGATCGATCGGCCCGTCAGTCCATGTAGACGGAGCTGACCGACTCGTCCTCGTGGATGCGCCGGATGGTCTCGCCGAGCAGGTCCGCCACCGAGAGCTGGCGGATGCGCTCGCAGGCGCGTGCCGCGGCCGACAGCGGGATGGTGTCGGTCACGACGAGCTCGTCCAGCACGGAGGCCTCGAGGTTGGCGATGGCGTCACCCGAGAGCACCGGGTGCGTGGCGAGCGCCACGACCTTGGTGGCGCCGTGCGCCTTGAGCGCCTCGGCCGCCTTGCACAGCGTGCCGGCGGTGTCGACCATGTCGTCGATGATGACGCAGGTGCGGTTCGCGACGTCGCCGATGATGTGCATCACCTGCGCCTGGTTGGCCTGCGGCCGGCGCTTGTCGATGATGGCCAGGTCCGAATCGTCCAGCTGCTTGGCCACGGCCCGCGCCCGCACCACCCCGCCCACGTCCGGGGACACGACGATCAGGTTCTCGTGCTTGGCGCGCCAGATGTCCAGCATCAGGAGCGGAGACGCGTAGACGTTGTCGACCGGGATGTCGAAGAAGCCCTGGATCTGCTCGGCGTGCACGTCCACGGTGAGCACCCGGTCGATGCCGGCCACCTCCAGCATGTTGGCCACGAGCTTCGCCGTGATGGGCACGCGCGCCGAGCGCACGCGCCGATCCTGCCGCGCGTAGCCGTAGTAGGGGATGACGGCCGTGATGCGATCCGCCGAGGCGCGATGCAGCGCATCGACCATGACCAGCAGGTCCATCAGGTTGTCGTTCGTGGGGGCGCAGACGGGCTGGACGATGAAGACGTCGCCGCCGCGCACGTTCTCGAGGATCTCGACCTGCGTCTCGCCGTCGCTGAAGCGGGTGAGCTGCAGCTTGCCGATCGGCTGGTGCAGGTAGGCCGCGACTTTCCGCGTCAGATCCGGGTTGGCGTTGCCGCCGAAGATCATGAGTCTGCGGTCGGACATGCGCGCCTGCTCTTGCCTGCTATTGGCTGGGCCGGTAGGACTCGAACCTACGAATGCCGGAATCAAAATCCGGTGCGTTAACCAACTTCGCCACGGCCCAACGGGTAGCACTGGGGGTACTGCGAGGTACTGCCCCGCCGGTCGCGGGGTACTGCCTGGCGACGACGCGGGGCGCTCAGCCCGCGAAGTCGTACAGCGGCGAGGCGTTCCTGGCCTTCACCACGTAGCCCGTCATGTTCCTGGGCAACTGCTCCGCGAGCTCCTTCGCCGCGGTCTCGGTCTCGAACGCCGTGAACACGCAGGCGCCGGTCCCGCTCATCTTGGCCGCGCTGCCCTTGTGGTTCCGCCGCAGCCAGTCGAGCGCCATGCGGACCTCCGGGTAGCGCGTGACGACCACCGGCTCGAACACGTTCCGGCTGCGCCCGTCCATGAAGTCGCGGATTGTGATCGGGCTGGTGTTGCGTGTCAATTCCGGGGCGTCGAACAGGGCCGCGGTGGAGACCTGCACGTTCGGGTTCACGATGAGATACCACGGCTCGGCCGGCGCGACGGGGGTGAGCTTCTCGCCGATGCCTTCCGCCCAGGCCGCCTGACCGTAGACGAACACCGGCACGTCCGCGCTGACCGTGACGCCGATCTCGGCGAGCTCCTTGATGGAGAGCCCGAGCCGCCAGAACTCGTTCAGCGCCACGAGCGTGGTGGCCGCGTCCGAGCTGCCGCCGCCGAGGCCGCCGCCCGTCGGGATGTTCTTCACGAGCTTGATGTCGGTGCCCGCACGGGTGCCGGACTGCTGCTGCAGCGCCCGCGCGGCGCGCACCACGAGGTTCTGCTCGGGCGGAACGTCCTGGAAGTCGCTCTCGAGCCGGATCTCGTTGTCCTCGCGCACGGAGAACTGCAGCGTGTCGTGCAGCTCGACGAACTGATAGAGCGTCTGCAACGTGTGATAGCCGTCGCTGCGCCTGCCGGTCACGTGCAGGAAGAGATTGATCTTGGCCGGAGCCAGCCAGTTGGTGGTCAACTTGGTCCTTCGGTAGGGGCTTGCCACGAACGGCGAGCCGTCCATTGTAGCGCCCGACCCTGCTCGCGCCAAGACGTGCGTACGAGCTGCGCCGCGACGGGCTCGCGGCGTGCCGCTCAGCGGCCCGGAATCTCCAGCCGCCCCCCGCCCGGACGAGCCGCCGGCTCCGGGCGCGCCGCCTCTTCCGTCGGCGGCGCGTCGGCCCCCAGCCGCCAGTCCGACAGCGCGAGCCGCAGGCGTCGCTCGCCGCTCCTCGCCGTCACGAGCGCCGGCAGCGCGAGCCCCGCACCGGGGCCGGCGTCGGGCGGCGCATCGGGTCCCGCGCCGGGCGCCTCGTCGGTCCCGGCGCCCGCGGCCACGTCCTGCCAGCGCCGCACGCGGGCGAACCAGCGCGCACCGGACGCATCGGTCCACAGCACGGACTCGAGCCGCCCCTCGTCGTCGCGCCGCACGTCGCTCGCGCCTTCCCCGGGCAGGCCCCGGAGCCAGTCCCGCGCGGCCTCGAGCGGCAGGGGCGCGGCCAGTCCCAGCTCGGCCTGCAGCAGGCGTCCCGCGGTCGGGCCGCTGACGGGGGCGGCCCCGCGGCGCGTCAGCGTCGCGCCCGCGGCGTCCTCGGACAGCGCGAGCGAGCCGAGCCCGAGCGGCGCCGTCAGGCGCAGCTCCGTGCGCGCGGGCGTCTCGCGCCAGTCGAACCGGGCGGTGAGGTTCTGCGCCTCGTCCCAGTAGCCCAGGGAGCCGCCCACCTCGAAGGCGTCCAGCGCGCGGCGCCGCGCGTCCGCGGCGGCGATGTCCGCCGCGCCCGGCACGCCGCCGGCGCCCGGCGCGAGCTCCGGACCCGCACTGCATCCGGCGAGCGCGACGACGGCGCACAGCAGCCACCGCGCCGCGGGCCCGCGCACGCGGGCCCCCGGGACGGACGCGATCAGTCGACGAGCCGCTCGATGGTGCGCCCGAGCGTCTCGTGCTCCGGCGCTTCGGCGAGGGCCGCGTCCCACACCTCGCGCGCCTCCGCACGCTGGCCACCGACCCAGAGCACCTCGCCGAGGTGCGCCGCGATCTCCGGATCGGGCAGCGCGGCGTAGGCGCCCTGCAGCAGCTCGATGGCCTCCGCGTTCCTGCCCTGCCGGTAGCGCAGCCAGCCCAGGCTGTCCATGATGGCCGGGTCGCCCGGACGCAGCCCGAGGGCGCGCTCCAGATGACGCTCGGCCTCGTCCAGCCGGATGTCCTCCTCGGCGAAGTGGTAGCCGAGGGCGTTCAGCGCGTGCGCGTTGTCGGGCTCGGCCGCGATGAGCGCCTCCAGGTCCGACACCAGCACCTCGGGCCGGCCGGCGCCTTCCGCCGCCAGCGCGCGGGCGTAGCGCAGCTCCGAGCTGCCGGGAAACCGGTCGACCCCTTCGTCCAGCACCGCGAGCGCGCCGTCGGCGTCGCCGGCCTGCTGCAGGATGCGCCCCTGCGCGGTCAGCAGCCGGGGTTGCACTTCGGGATCGTCGACGTTGGCCCGCAGGTTCTGCAGCCGCTCGTTGGCGAGCTCCACCTCGCCGCGCTCGGCGCGCAGCTCGGCCGCACGCACCTGCGCCGTGATGAACCATTCGCTGGGCGCCACGGCCTCGTAGAGCTCGAGCGCCGCGTCGGCATCGCCGGCGGTGTCGCGCAGCCGCGCGAGCTGGAAGCGCGCGAGATCCGCGTGCACCGGCACGTCCACCAGCGCGGCGAACCAGGTCTCGGCATCCTCCAGCAGCCCCGCCTGCAACGCGAGCTGCGCCACCGACAGCCGCAGGTCCTCCTCGGCCAGCCCGTCGTCCGGCGCCTCGCCGGCGTCGAGGCGGCGCACGATCTCGGAGAGCGCCGAGCGCGCCGCGTCGCCGCGCCCCGCCTCGACGAGCAGCTGCGCGCGGCCCAGGCTCAGCCGCCTGTCCCCGGGAGCGTCGTTCACGGCCGCGTCCAGACGCGACAGCGCGCCGTCGACGTCACCCTCGACCGCGGCGAGCCGCGCGCTCAGCAGCAGCGTGCCGGCGTCGTCGGGGTCCAGCGCGAGCGCACGCTCGAGCGCGGCCCGGGCCGGCGCCTGCTCGCCGCGCGCGAGCGCCAGTTGCGCAACGCCCAGGGGCGCGGCGGCACGGTCGTCGAAACGCGCCTCGAGCGCATCGGCCACCTCGGCGGCGAGCGCGGCGTCCGGGTCAGCGAGCAGCAGCGCGCCGACGCGGCCGAGGGCCATGTCCACGTCGTCCGCGGTGTCCACGAAGGTGCCGAAGCGCTCGGCGGCGCTGGCGGCATCGCCGCGCCTGAGCTCGATCTGGCCGGCGAGCTCCAGCGCCTCCCGTCCCTCGGGATCGAGCTCCAGCCAGCGCGCCACGGCATCGGCCCCGCGATCCCAGTCGCGCGCGAACACGGCGAGCCGCGCGGCCCGGTCGGCGACGCGCACGTCCTCGGAGCGCTCGGCGGCGAGCAGGTAGCCCTCGAGCGCGACGTCCAGCCGACCGCGCCGACCGGCGAGCTCGGCGACCATGATCTCGAACATGGCCTGGCCGTCGGCCGAGCCGTTCGCCGGACCCGCGAGCTCGCGTCGCAGCGTTGCGGATTCCGCGGCCGTGGGCAGCTCGTCGGCGAGCCCCTCGCCCTCCTGCGCGCGCGCCGTGCCGGGCGTTGCCGGCAGCGCCGAGCAACCGATCAGCAGCGCCGCGACGCCCATGGGTCCGAGCGCGCCCGCGCCGGACTGCAAACGCCGGCGGGCGGGGCCGCCGGAGCCGGATGTGCTCGCCATCGTTGTCTCCGTCGCTCGGGTCGGTGGTCGGATCGGTAGGGAGTGGCCGCGACGCTCCGCGGTTCCGTGCCAGTGTAGCGGCAGCCATCACGCACAAGCGTCCGGCACGCCTGACAAGGCGGGCAGCACCTTATACTCCGGCGGCCATGACGCTCCTCGCCCTCGGACTGAACCACCACACCGCTCCCGTCGCCGTTCGGGAACGGGCCACGATCCCCGAGGACCGGCTGGACGGGGCGCTCCGGGCGCTGCGGGAGCTGGATGCGGTGAACGAGGCCGCGATCGTCTCGACGTGCAACCGCACCGAGCTGTACTGCGGTGTGAAGGATCCGGACCCCGCCCCCATCCTCGCCTGGATGCAGGAGTGGATGCGGCTGGACGCCGCGACGCTCGCGCGCGGCGTCACGCGCGTGAACGGGTCGGCGAACGGCCCTGTGAACGGCTCGGCCGCGCACGACGACTCCGCCGCCTGGCTGTTCGGCCACGCGGACCTGGACGCCGTCGTGCACCTCATGCGCGTCGCCTCGGGCCTCGACTCCATGGTGCTGGGCGAGCCGCAGATCCTCGGCCAGATCAAGCGCGCCTACCGCGACGCCACCGACGCCGGCACCGTGGGGGCGGAGCTCTCGCCCCTGTTCCAGACCGCCTTCTCGGTGGCCAAGCAGGTGCGCACCGAGACCGACATCGGCACCAACCCCGTCTCGGTCGCGTTCGCCGCGGTCAGCCTCGCGCGGCAGATCTTCGCGGACTTCTCCAAGCACACCGCCCTGCTGGTGGGTGCCGGCGAGACCGTGCAACTGGCCGCGCGGCACCTGCAGCGCGCCGGCATCGGCCGCATCCTGGTGGCGAACCGCACCCTCGAGCGCGCGGCCGCCGTGGCCGACGAGGTGGGCGGCGAGGCCATGCCGCTGGGCGACATCGCCGAGCGGCTGCCGGAGGCCGATCTCGTGATCGCCTCCACCGCCTCGCCGCTGCCCATCATCGGGCGCGGCAGCGTGGGCCGCGCGCAGAAGACGCGTCGCTACAAGCCCATGCTGATCGTCGACATCGCCGTGCCGCGCGACGTCGAGCCCGAGGTTGCCGACCTCGACAGCGTCTTCCTCTACACCGTCGACGACCTGCGCGGCGTCATCGACGAGAACCGCCGTTCGCGCCAGGCCGCGGCCGTCGAGGCCGAGGCCATCGTCGCGCACCAGGCGCGCCGCTTCATGCGCAGGCTGGGCGCGCTCGGCGCCAGCGACACCATCCGCGAGTACCGCGACAGCGTGCAGGCAATCCGCGAGGCGGCGCTGGAGCGGGCCATGAAGCAGCTCCAGGCCGGCAAGCCCGCCGACGCCGTGATGGAGAACCTGGCCCACACGCTCGCCAACAAGCTCATGCACGGCCCCACGGCGCGCATGCGCGAGGCGGCCGAGCACGGCGAGCACTCGGTCGTCGAGAACGCGCGTCGGCTGTTCGGGCTCGAGATGCCGCGCCGTCCGCCGGACCAGGTCTGAGGCGCACCTCTTGAAGGACTCGATACGCATGCGGCTCGAGGCCGCCAGCGAGCGCCGCGAGGAGATTGGCGTGCTGCTGGGCGACCCCGACGTGCTGGGCGACCAGGATCGCTTCCGCGCGCTGTCGAAGGAGTACTCGAGGCTCGAGCCCGTGGTCGCCTCGTTCGACGCGTGGACCGCGGCGAACAAGGACCTGGCGGCCACGGCGGAAATGGCGGACGACCCCGAGTTCGCCGAAATGGCCGCCGAGGAGCGCAGCGCGCTCGAGGCGCGCATCGCCGCGCTGGAGGACGAGCTGCGCACGGCCATGCTGCCCACCGACCCGCTGGACGAGGCCGGCGTGTTTCTCGAGATCCGTGCGGGCACGGGCGGCGACGAGGCCGCCATCTTCGCCGGGGACCTGCTGCGCATGTACCTGCGCCATGCGGAGAACCACGGCTGGAAGAGCGAGCTGATCACCGAGCGGCCCGGCGATCACGGCGGCTACAAGGAAGTGGTGTGCCGCCTGTCGGGAGACGCGGTGTACTCGCGCCTGAAGTTCGAGTCCGGCGCGCACCGCGTGCAGCGCGTGCCCGAGACCGAGTCGCAGGGGCGCGTGCACACCTCGGCCGCCACGGTGGCCATCCTGCCCGAGACCGAGGAGATCGAGGGCATCGAGATCGCCGCCTCGGACCTGCGCATCGACACCTTCCGCGCCTCGGGTGCGGGCGGCCAGCACGTCAACAAGACGGACTCGGCCATACGCATCACCCACCTGCCGAGCGGCACCGTGGTCGAATGCCAGGACGAGCGCAGCCAGCACAAGAACCGCGCGAAGGCCATGGCACTGCTGACCGCGAGGCTGCTGGACGTCGAGCGCACGAAGGCGGCGTCCGAGCAGAGCGCGTCGAGGAAGGCCCAGGTCGGCTCCGGCGATCGCTCCGAGCGCATCCGCACCTACAACTTCCCGCAGGGCCGGCTCACCGACCATCGCATCGACCTGACGCTCTACAAGCTCGACGCGGTCATGGCGGGCGCGCTGGACGAGGTGATCGATCCGCTCGTGGCCGAACACCAGGCAGCCCTCCTGGCGGAGCTCGGCGACGCGTGAAGGCGTCCGCCGCGCCCGACGCCACGGTCGGGGCGTGGCGCCGGGCGACCGCGATGCGCATCGCGGCGCACGGACCGGGCGATGCAAGCCCGGCCCTGGAAGCGGACCTGCTGCTGATGCACGCGCTCGGGCTCGAACGCACGGCCCTGTACGCGCACCCGGAACGCTTGCTGGACGCACGTGCGCTCGGCGAGCTGGAGCCGCTCGTCGCTCGCCGCCTCGACGGCGAGCCCGTGGCGTACCTGACGGGCAGGCGCGAGTTCCTGGATCGCGAGTTCGTCGTGCGGCCCGGGGTGCTCGTGCCCAGGCCGGAGACGGAGCTGCTCGTGGAGCTGGCGCTCGAGACGATCGACGCGCGGCCGTCGCGCGCGGCCGCGACGGTGGTGCTCGAACTGGGCACGGGCAGCGGGATCGTCGGAGCCTCCATCGCGGCGCGGGTCGCACGCCTGTCCCCCGCCCCGTTCGTCGTCGCGACCGATATCGATCCCGTCGCGCTCGGCGTGGCGGCGCTGAACGCGCACGCGCCCGCCGAGCCGGTGCTGGTGCGCTCGAGCTGGCTCGACGCGGTCGCCGACGGCTGCGTGGACGTGCTGGTGTCGAACCCGCCCTACGTCGCCGCGAACGATCCGCATCTCGCGGCGCTGCGCCACGAGCCGCTGCACGCGCTGGCCTCGGGAGCGGACGGGCTGGACGCGATCCGCACGATCGTCGCCGGTGCGCCGCGGGTGCTGCGGCCGGGGGGAGCGGTGCTGCTGGAGCACGGGCATGACCAGGGGGCAGCGGTGCGCGGACTCATGAGCGGTGCGGGACTGGTCGACGTGCGCACCGACAGGGACTGGGAGGGGCGCGACAGGGTGAGTGTCGCGCGTTGTCCGGACGGCGGGTGACGGTCGCGGCGAACGTCTTGCGGACGTGTCGGGTCGGTCGCAAGGAGCGCGTTCCAAGCGCCGTGGCGTCCCGCTCTACTATGCAGAACTACGGCGACCTACTATGCACTTTCCGACCGTCGAACCATACAGTCCGGTCCGTTTCGGGACGTCACCGTCAGCTTCCGAGTGTCAGCGCCCCACTCCCACTGCAATCAGATTCCTGGTGCGCTGAAGCGGCGCTTAAAGTGCTAGAATTGTGCATGAGAAGTGCGCCGTGTAGCGATTCGACATGAGCCAGCCATTGTCCGTACAGGACGTCTCGCCTGATCCGTCCTCGTTCGATGCGTTCCTGAGATCCTTGCAGGAGCCGGGTCAGGCCGCGCCCGTGCTGTCCGCCCGGCGGTTCGCCGACGGGCTCGAGATGGACCTGCAGACGCTCGCGGGACTCGCGGGCGTGCACCGCAACACCCTGTCCCGGGCCCCCGCCTCGCCGGTCGTCCAGCGCTTCCTGCGCGACGCCGTGCGGATCATCCGCGCGGCGAGCGACGTGAGCGGCGATGTTGGGCGTGCGCTGTTCTGGTACCGCAACGAACCACTGCAGCCGTTCGGTTACGAGACCCCGGAGCGCCTCGTCGCGGCGGGGCGTACCGACGACCTGCTGCGCTACGTGGTGTCGCTCGAGGCCGGTCCTGCCGGATGATCTTTACCGGCCTGTCCGATCAGGTCGCGTACCGCCTGCACGTCCCGCGTTGGGCTACGCAGCCGCTCAGCGGCGAAGGCGCCGCGTTGCACGGCGGACGCGCGAACCGGCCCGGCGTGCCGGCGCTGTACCTCGCGCTCGAGGTCGAGATGGCGCTGGCCGAGTACCGCCAGCTGTCGCCGCTGCTGCCTCCGAGCACTCTGGTGTCCTACCGTCTAACGCTCCCGCGCGTAGTCGACTTCCGCGGCGGGTACACGGGCGAGCCGTGGGATGCGCTGTGGTCTTCGTTCGACGACGACTGGCGCGCACTGTGGTTCGACAGGCGAGTGGAGCCCGCGAGTTGGGTGCTCGGAGACGCGGTGATCGAAGCGGGTGCGACGGGCCTGCTGTTCCGCTCTTCGCGGGCCGACGGCGGCACGAACCTCGTCGTCTGCCCGGATCGTGTCGGCGACGACGACGCGGTCCGTGTGCACGATCCGGACGGGGAGCTACCGCGAAACCAGGACTCGTGGCGCTGATCGGCGGTCCGCACACTCGACGCGTCGGGCGTGCACGGTGACCGCGCGACAACCGTCGTTGCAGGCTCGCGAGGCGAATGGAACGTGCGCGCGACGAGCGAACGCTCCATCGTATGGGATGCGGGCTTGGCCTTCGGCCACGCGGCTCTCGCCGATCAACTCGGACGACGATGACCCGGAGGCGTTCCTGTTCACCGTCCAGGACGGTGGGGCGACGACGAGCTACGTCGTGCCGTGGTGCGATGGGTTCGAATTCGATCGCACCGACACCAAAGGGGTGCAATTCGGTCGGTAGATCGGGTCGCATCAGCGACGGGTCCGATCGAAGGAACGGCAGCACGCTCCGGTGTCGCATCGTTTTT
This sequence comes from uncultured Gammaproteobacteria bacterium, assembly GCA_963833195.1. Taxonomy (GTDB): domain Bacteria; phylum Pseudomonadota; class Gammaproteobacteria; order Granulosicoccales; family Granulosicoccaceae; genus Granulosicoccus. Next base: position 1,993,059 of record CAWHXF010000027.1, read on the forward strand.
CGTCGAACGCAGCTGTCGCATTTTGCCAAACGGTCGCATTGCTGAGTGTGTACGCGGGGCGCCACCCTGTACACGGGGACGGCACCGGGCGAGGATGACGATCGGACGGGAGCGAGGAGATTCGGGTTTCATGTCGAAGGTGCTAGACAGCCCGATCCAACCGAGGTTGGCCGATCAGTACGCTCCGCGTTCTTCGGCGGGCCGCACGGCAGGACCTACGCCCTCGTCGGCGGCGCCGTCGTGCTGTGGGCGAGCTGGCCCGCCCTTGCGACCATCGCTCATCCCGCCCCGCCGTTTCTCGTGCTGGGGCTGTCCGCGCTGGTGGGGTTCGTGTTCTCGCTCGTCGTGGCCGTCAGGAGAGGGGAGACGAGGGGCTTCTTCTCTGCCCAGTTCGGGATGCTGGCGTTCGTGGCGCTCGGGTTGATGGGCAACAACGCCTTCTATCTCGCGGCGATCTCGCGCATCGGCCCTGCGGAGGCCAACGTCGTGCACTACCTCTGGCCGGTCTTCCTCGTGGCCCTCGTGTCGCTGCTTCACCGCCGTGTCCCGTCGCTCCTCCAGTGTCTGGGGATCGCCCTTGGGTTCGTCGGCGTCGCGGTCGCGTTGTCGCCGCGGATGAGCGGCGGTCTCGATCTGACGGGCGTGGTGCTCGGCGTATCGGGCGCGCTCACTTTCGCGATCTATTCGGCGGGGCGCTCGCTGGCCAAGGTCGAAGGCGACGTGGTCGGCGCGTCGCTCGCGCTCGCAGGTCTTGGGGCGCTGGTCGCGCACTTCGTTCTAGAGCCCCTGTACTGGCCGACGCCCGGCCAGTGGGGCGCCATCGTCCTGATGGGGGTTGGGCCGTTCACGGTCGCGAACGTGCTTTGGGACAAGGCGACCCGTGAAGGGCCGGCCGCCACCATCTCGAGTCTCGCGTTTCTGACGCCGCTCGTCGCCATGATGCTGCTCGCGCATTTAGGGCTGGGTGCGGTGACCGCGGCAACGGTTCTGGGTGCCGGACTGGCGGTCGTGGGAGCGATCCTCAGCTCACGATCGTGAAGGCGCCGGCTCGATGCTCAGAAGGAGCGAGCCAGCTCTCGTAGCCCGGCGACCAGCTGGGCGATGTCGTCGTCCGTGTTGTAGATGTGTGGCGCGGCGCGCAGCATGACCGGCAGGTCTCGCGCCTCGGCATCGAGCCGCGTGGTGCCGGGCAGGGAGGTGCCGATCGCGATGCCGCGCTCGCGCAGCGCCGCGACGGTGCCCTTCGGCTCCAGACCGTCCACGGTGAACGACACGATCGCGCAGCGCTCGCGCCCCAGATCCCGAACCTCGGCGCCGGGCACGCCCTCCAGCTCCTCGCGCAGCAGGTCCGCCAAGTACCGCACCCGATCCCGGATCGGCTCGAGCCCGAGCTCCAGCGCGTACTCGATCGCCGCGCCGAGTCCGGTGTGTAGCGCGTAGGCGTTCTCCCAGGTCTCGAAGCGGCGCGCGTCGGGTCGGAGCTCATAGCGGTCGGTCGCGACCCAGGGGGCGCCGAAGAAGTCGATCATTGCGGGCTCCAGACGCTCGATCCACTCCCGGCGCACGTACAGGAAGCCCGTGCCGCGCGGTCCGCGCAGGAACTTTCGGCCCGTGGCCGACAGGAAGTCGCAGCCGAGCGCCTCGACGTCGACCGGCATCTGGCCGACCGCTTGGCACGCGTCGAGGAGGTACGGGATGCCGTGGCGGCGCGCGATTGCACCAACCTCGGCGGCCGGATTCACGAGCCCGCCATTGGTCGGCACCCACGTGATCGCAATCAGGCCCACCGAGTCGTCGATCATCGATTCGAGCGCGGCCACGTCCAGCACGCCATCGGCGTCGCTCGGGATCACGTCGATCCGCACCCCGTCGCGCCGGGCGCGCTGTAGGAAGGCGACGTAGTTGGCCGCGTACTCGGCCTCGGAGGTCAGGATGCGTTGCCCGCGCTCGAGCGGCAGCGCGTAGAAAGCGTGACACCAGGCGACGCTCGCGTTCTCGAGCAGCGCGATCTCGTCGCGGTGCGCGCCGACGAGCCGGGCGACCGAGTCGTAGACACCAGCGAGCGCGTCCGCGCGCTGTGCCTGGGCCTCGTAGCCGCCGACGGTGGCCTCGAGCTCCAGGTGCTCGACGGTCGCGCGCAGCACGGAGGCCGGCGGCAGCGCCGAGCCCGACGCCAGCAGGTGCGTGACGTGGGCGGTTCCGGGGGTGTCGGCGCGTAGCCGGTCGATGTCCACAGCGAGGGGGTCCGTCCGGTCGGGTAGGGATTCACCATCTTGAACCATGGAAGTCTCCGATGGCGGACGGGACTCGGCACCGAGGGGACTACGTTTCGCAATACGAGCGTTTGGCGAAAAGTAACCACCGCTACTCTTGCGCCAGTTCGCCGAACCCGGGTCGATGAACGGGCGTTCCGTCACCTCGATCCTGCTCTACCTCGGAACCGAGCCCGTCGTGCTCGGCGAGCGCTCGTTCGCGTTGCCGGTCTCGACGTTGTGGGCGGCACCGGCGGGGCGCTCCGGGCGCTGAGCGAGCGCCCCGAAGTTGCTACCCCAACATCAACTCCAGGTTCTGCACCGCCGCCCCGGCCGCTCCCTTTCCCAGGTTGTCGTACACCGCTACCAGCACGGCGTGCCCCGCGTCGTCGTTGCCGAACACGTGCAGGCTCATGCGGTTCGTGCCGACGAGCGACTCCGGCGTGAGCCCGCCGAGATCGTCCGCGAGCGGTGCGACCTCGACCACGCCGGCCACGGCCGCGTGATGATCCGCGATGGCTTCGTGCAGGCGCGCCCTCGTCGGCACCTCGGGCAACGACTCCAGGTGCAGCGGCACCATCACCATCATGCCCTGCGCGAACGGCCCGACGGCCGGCGTGAACAACGGCCTCGCCTCCAGCGCGGCGTAGCGCACGAGCTCCGGCACGTGCTTGTGCGCAAGCCCCAGCGCGTACGGCGCGAAGGGATTCATGGCGTCGCCCGCGGCCTCGTAGTCGGCGATCATCTGCCGACCGCCGCCGGAGTAGCCCGAGACGCCGTGCACGGTCACGGGATGGTCGGCGGGGATCATCCCGGCGTTCACGAGCGGCAGCAGCGTCGCGATGGCGCCCTGCGGCCAGCATCCCGGGTTCGTGACGCGGCGGGAGCCGGCGATGTCGTCGCTCTGCGCACGCGAGATCTCGGGGAAGCCGTAGGTCCAGCCGTCCGCCACGCGATGGGCGGAGGAGGCGTCGATGACGCGCGTGTCGGCGTCGCCGAGCAGCTCGACGCTCTCGCGCGCCGCGGCGTCCGGCAGGCACAGGATGGCGATGTCCGCCTCGTGCAGAAGGCGCCTGCGCTCGTCGAGGTCTTTGCGCTTCGCGGGGTCGATCTCCAGCAGCGTCAGGCTGTCGCGTCCCGCCAGCAGGTCGCGGATCTGCAGGCCGGTGGTGCCGGCCTCGCCGTCGATGAAGATCGTCGTGCTCATGGGGTACCTGCGGCAAGCCTCGATGCGCACTGTACCGCGCGCAAGACGGAGGCCGGAGGTTTCGGCCCGCTTCGTCGCGTGGTCACGTCGGCACGACCGGGCAGGATCGTCCCTGAATCGAACGCTCGCCGCCCGGGGCTCCGGCCCTACCGAGCTGCTTCGGCAGAGCGCGCGGCGGCGACGGCCTCGTCGATGTTCATGACGACCATCGATCGACCTCCGACGAAGCCGACGAGGGCTTCCTTCGCCCGCCGCTCCAGGTCATCGGCCGTGACCAAACCGGCGTCGACAAGCGCCGTCACGTCGGCTCGGTCATTGTCGGCGAAACGGGCAAGCTTGCTGACCGCCAGATCGAGCGGCGACAGGACGAACAGTCGTATTCGAGGCAGGTCCAACTCAAGTTCGATCGCATCGTCCTGATACCACTCGTGCATGAGCGCGAACATGGGGTTGTAGCTCGTGTCCAGATACAAGAGCTGACCGGTCCCGTCCGGTGCGCCGACGTCCACGCAGAGATCGTTCGGAATCGCCACGCGTCCCGCGAACTCGGCGTCGACATCCGTCGTGACGCGACTGCCGGTATACAGGTGCACGGCCATGCCGCCCGCAAGGTACACGGCAAGCGGCTCATGCAGATCGAGCCTGCGCTCCAGCTCCGATAGCAGGCGGACGAGCCCGCGCGCCAGGCCGGTGTCGCGATGGAACGAAGGCAGGCCGGTCTTCATCGCGTGTACAACCGTGCGTCGAGCATCGCGCGGAAGCGGGGAAAGCTGCCGATCGTGCCGCGACGCACGAGCTCGCTCGGGAGATGTCGCGCCTCGGGTCGCGTCTCGAACCAGGCATCGGCGGCCCGTCGGAGTCGCTCCGCGGCCAGCGGATGGTGGGTCCGCGCGAGCATCGCCGCCACGGACACCGCGTTCGCGTCCGCGGCGCTCATCGCCGGCTCGTGTCGCCCGTCGGCGAGCGACACGCACAGGTCGAGCAGCCGTGCTTCGGCCTCGCGAAAATCCATGGGCACGCCCGCTGGTAGAGTGCGTTTCAAAGTGTATCAACGTCCGCAGGCCTTCAATCCATGGGCCGCGCAAGGAGTCGAAACGCGAGTACCGCAGCCGGTGCGCGTGTGTCACCCAGCCGTGCCGCGCCTTCATTCACTGTCGATTCATGTACTTGCGGGCCGTCTCTGGCCATCACGTTCACCGGCGGGAGGCGAGTAGCCGACACCCCCTGCCGCGCCGCAGGCTTTGCGCTCCCTTCCATCGAAGAGATCGCAGACATGATTCGCATCACCCCCCTTCCCATTCGATCCCTGCTCGCCGCCGCGCTGATCGTCGGCATGGCCTCCGCCTGCGTGCACGCACAGACCGATGAACGGACCGAGGAGGCGCCGGACGCGCCGCTGCACAGCGAGGACGCCGCCTACTCGGTGTTCCTGCTGATCAAGGCGACGCCCGCGTGGCTCGCCCTGGCGCCCGAGGCGCGCTTCGCCTGGCTCGACGAGACCGTGCAGCCGCTGCTGGTGGAGCACCCCGAGGTATCGATGCGCTTCCGGGACGACTACTTCCTCGTGCCGGACGTCCTGCCCGGCATCGAGAACGCGTACGCCGAGGCGTACGACCGACCGGCGTACTGATCCTGGCGCGCGCTCGCGCACCGTCGACGTCCTTCGATACCGCGACGCGCGCTCTCGCCGCCACCATCGACGCCGAGCAGGCGCGTCTGCCGCTCGGGGACGAGGACGCGGAGCTGCGCGCCGAGATCGTGGCCACGGTGGCGGCCACGCTGCGCGCTCTGGATGCCGTACCCGACGATCCTTCGCTGGCCGCCATCGACCTGCTGGGCATCGCGCGCGGGTTGCTCGACACCGCGGCGCTCGAAGGCGACACGGATGCCGGGCTCGTGCAAGCTCGGCTGGAGCGTGCGGCCTTCGGCTATCTGAGCCTTGCGCCGCCACGCGAAGCGTAGTCGCGCGACCCGCCTCAATCCGCCTGCCGGGCGTCCCCGAAGCGCGCGATCAACGCCCCCTGCGCGGAGAACCCGGCCCCGTCGCCGTCGGTGCCCGTCGCGGGCACGAGCCGCTCGTAGGTGCCGTCCGACTGCAGCTCCCACGCGAACATGTCGTCGCGCACGTAGAACTCCAGGCACTCCTCGCGAATCCGCAGCGCGTCGGGGCCGTCCACCGGCACCGCGATCTCGACGCGGTTGAAGAAGTTCCGCGGCATCCAGTCGGCGCTGGAGATGTAGACGCGCTCGTCGCCGTCGCCGCCGAACCAGAACACGCGCGAGTGCTCCAGGAAGCGCCCCAGCACCGACACCACGCGAATGTTCTCGGACACGCCCTCGAGCCCCGGGCGCAGCATGCAGATGCCGCGCACCACGAGCTCCACGCGCACCCCGGCGCGCGAGGCGTCGTACAGCGCGGCGATCACGCTCGCGTCCACGAGCGAGTTCATGCGGGCCATCACGCGGCCCTTTCCGCCCGCGCGCGCGCGCTCGGTCTCCTCACCGATGCGCCTGAGCACGAAGCCGTGCAGCGCGAACGGCGCCTGCACGATGCGCTGCAGGTCCAGCGTCTGGCCAAGCCCCGTCAGCTGCAGGAACACGCGCGCGATGTCGCCGGTCACGGCCTCGTCGTGCGTGAGCACGCTGATATCGGTGTAGAGCCGCGCGGTGGTCGCGTGATAGTTGCCGGTGCCGACGTGCGCGTAGCGCACCAGACCCTGCTTCTCGCGGCGCACGATCAGCAGCATCTTCGCGTGCGTCTTGAAGCCCACCACGCCGTAGACGACCTGGATGCCCGCCTCCTGCAAGCGCGTGGCGAGGGCGATGTTGTTGGCCTCGTCGAAGCGCGCGCGCAGCTCGATCACGACGGTGACGTCCTTGCCCGCACGCGACGCCTGCGTCAGTGCCGCCACGAACGCGCTGTCGTCGCCGGTGCGGTACAGGGTCTGCTTGATGGCCAGCACGTCCGGGTCGGTGGCGGCCTGGCGCACGAGCTCCACCACCGGCTCGTAGGACTCGTACGGGTGGTGCAGCACGATCTCGTGGCGCTGGCGCAGCTGCTCGAACAGGTCCAGCCCCTGCTCCAGAGCGGGTGCCAGGGTTGGCGTGAACGCGGGGAACTTCAGGTCGGGCCGGTCGATGGCGTCGGGGATGGACATCAGCCGGTTCAGGTTCACCGGTCCGTTGACGCGGAACACGTCCGCATCGTCCAGCTTGAACTGACGCTGCAGGTGCTTGACGATGCGCTGCGGACAGTTCGAGGCCACTTCCAGGCGCACCGCGTCGCCGAAGTTTCGCTGCAGCAGCTCACTTTCCAAAGCGCGGCGCAGGTTGGCGACCTCCTCCTCCTGCACGTACAGCTCGCTGTTGCGCGTCACCTTGAACTGGTACACCCCGAGCGGCTCCAGGCCGTTGAAGAGCTCGGCGATGCGCGCGTGCACGATCGAGGACAGGAACACGAACGCGTGCGACCGACCGGACACCTCGTCGGGCACCGGAATGACGCGCGGCAGCGAGCGCGGCGCGCGCACGAGCGCGAAGCCGGAATCCCGGCCGAAGGCGTCGGTGCCCCGCAGGTCGATGATGAAGGTCAGCGACTTGTTGGTCAGACGCGGGAAGGGGTGCGCGGGGTCCAGCCCGAGCGGGCTCAGGACCGGCAGGATGTCGGAGCGGAAGTAGTCGCGCACCCAGTCCTGCATGCGCTCGTCCCACTGCGCGCGTGCGAGAAAATGAATGCCCTCTTCGGCGAGCGCGGGGAGCAGCGTGTCGTTCAGGAGTGCGTACTGGCGCTCGACGAACTCGTGCGCCTTCGTCGTGACGAGCGCAAGCTCCCGCGCGGGCGACAACCCGTCCACGCCCGCGCTCTCGACGCCGCCGAGGATCTTCTGCTTTACGCCCGCCACGCGCACCTCGAAGAACTCGTCGAGGTTGCTCGACGAGATGCACAGGAAGCGCAGCCGCTCGAGCAGCGGCACGCGCGGGTCGTCCGCCAGCGCCAGCACCCGCTCGTCGAAGGACAGGAAGCTGAGCTCGCGGTTCGCCAGCGGCGTCGTGGCGGGGTCCGGCCTGCGGAAGGTCTCGAGGCGCTGCACGCGCTGTCCGTCCCCGCCCGGAGCCCCCTTCGGGTCCCGGTCTCCCGCGTCGTCCACCTTGCCCCGTTTGTTCTTCATCGCTTCGTGGTCCGGCCGGCGTGCACCGCCAGCATGTCATGAGCATGTCGTACCGCCTCGGGCCACAACGCCCGCACCGTCCGCTCGAGCTCCGCGTCCAGCCTGACGAGCTCGGCCGGCGCGGCGGCCAGCGGCGCCATGCGCGGCGAGCGACGCGAGAGCCGATGCAGCGCATCCGCCACGCCTTCGGGCGTGGCCCAGCCCGGCAGCGTTCGAACGAGATGCGGCGCGAAGCGGTTCAACGCGGGAGGCAGCGCCTGCCGGTGACGCTCCAGCGCGACGCCGACCCGTTCGGCGTGCCGCCCGAGCGACGCGTCCGACGGCTCGGTGCGCGCTTCCGGCGACGCACCCGACCGTTCGGCGTGGGCCTGCCGCGACGTGCCGGGCAGTGGGCCGGCGAAGGCGGGCCAGTCGCGCGCGATGACGTGATCGATGCCGACGTCGATCGCGATGCCCGCGTAACGGCGCAGCCCCGGCGCGAAGCGCGCGCGCAGCGCGGCGACGCCCTCGTGCGCGTCGGTCCAGGCATCCATCGAGCGGTGCAGTCGCACCCCCGCGGCGATGCGCGGCGGCAGAGCGTCGAGGCGCGGACCGCGCACGAAGTCGCCTGCCACCTGACCGGCGACCAGCGCGTCGTCGTCGAAGCCCAGCAGCGTGTGCGCAAGGAAGTTCACGCCTCGATTATGCTCGCCCCATGGATCCCTCACCGGACAACCGGTTCGCGCGTCACCTGAGCCTCGCGCCCGTGGGCGCCGCCGGGCAGGCGAAGCTCGGCGCCGCGCACGCCTTGATCGTGGGGCTCGGCGGGCTCGGCTCGCCCGCGGCGCTGTACTTCGCGGCCGCCGGCGTGGGCCGGCTGACCTTCGCCGACTTCGATGTCGTGGAGGTCTCGAACCTGCAGCGCCAGATCGCCCATTCGACGGAGCGGGTGGGACGCGCCAAGACGGCGTCGGCGCGCGAGGCCTGTCTCGCGCTGTATCCCGATGCGCGCATCGACTGCGTCGAGCACGGGCTCGACGAGGACGACCTGGCCGAGCTCGTGCCGACCGCCGACGTGGTGCTGGACTGCAGCGACAACTTCGCCACGCGCTACGCAGTCAACGCCGCCTGCGTGGCGGCCGGCGTGCCGCTGGTGACGGGCGCGGCCATCGCCTTCGACGGCCAGCTCACCGTCGTCGACCCGCGCGAGCCCGGCAGCCCGTGCTGGCAGTGCGTCTACGCGAATGCCGGCAGCGGCGACGACGGCTGCGTGCAGGCCGGCATCCTCGGCCCCGTCGTCGGCACCATCGGCACGCTGCAGGCGCTCGAGACGATCAAGCTCCTGTGCGGCATCGGCGACAGCACCGCGGGCCGGCTGCTGCTGTTCGACGGGCTGTCGCTCGGTTTCGACGAGGTGCGCTACCGCCGGCGTGCCGATTGTCCCGTGTGCGCGGGGCGCGACTGAGGCGCGAGCCCCGCTGCCGAACGGGCACTCGGTGCCTCGTCGCCGAACGGGCGCTCAGTGCTTCGTGGCGGCGTCCGGGTCGGCCACGCCTTCAGTCGCTCCGGCGAACAGCGCGGCCGCGTCCACGGGGTCGTAGCGATAGTTCGCGTCGCAGAACTCGCACGTGATGTCGACCTCGCCGCGCTCCTCCAGCACCGATTGCACCTCGGCCTCGCCCAGACCCAGCAGCAGCCCGTCGGTGCGGCCGCGCGAGCACGAGCACTCGAAGCGCAGCGGCGCGGGCTCGAACACGCGCACGCGCTCCTCGTGGAACAACGCACCCAGCAGCGCCTCGCCGTCGCGCTCGCACAGCTCCTCGGGCCGCACCGTGCCGCCGAGCATCGTGGCACGCCGCCAGCCCTCGTCCTCGGCGTCCGCCTCGGGATCGGGCCAGGCGTCGTCACCGTCCGGCGAGGAACCTTCCGGCAACCTCTGCAGCAGGACGCCCGCCGCGGTATCGCCGCGCGTGGCCAGACGCAGCAGCGTGGGCAGCTGCTCGCTGTCGCGGAAGTAACGCTCCAGGGCTTCGGCCAGCGAATCCCCCTCCAGCGCGACGATGCCCTGGTAAGGCTCGATGCCGCGCCCGCCCTCGCGGCGGGCTTCGATGGTGATGGTCATGCGCGCGTCCGTGCCGAAGATCTCGACCAGCGAAGCGCCTTCGGCCGGGGCTTCGCGCCAGCGTGCGAGCCCGCGCAGCCTGCCCTCGCCGTCGATCTGCACCACGAGCAGGTACAACGGCCCGGCGCCGCGGATCTGCAGCGTCATGCGACCGTCGAACTTCACCGTGCCGGCCAGCAGCGTGGCCGCCACGAAGGCCTCCCCCAGCGGCGCGGCCACGGTGGGCGGATAGTCGGTCCGGGCCGTGGCCTCGACCCAGGCGGCATCCAGGCTCACCAGCTCGCCGCGCACGTCGCAGCTCTCGATCAGGAAGCGTTGGCGGGTATCGGTGCGTCGCATGCGCGCAAGGATGGGGACGCGTGCGCGCTGGGGCAAGCGCGCGCGCGGGCCGTGCTCACTCGGTGAAGATCGTGTTCACCACGTTGGTCACTCCCGGGACGTCGATCGCGATGTTCTGGGCGAACTGACGCGCGATGTCGGTATCCACGGTGCCCGACAGCCGCACGACGCCCGGCTCCAGCGTCTTGACGTGAATGAGCTGGTTCATCGTCTCCGGGCGCGAATTCAGTGCCTCGCGCACCGCGACGGACAGCGGGGCGTCGTCCGAGAGCGCCGGCCCGATGCTGCCGGGGTCGAAGCCCTCGCAGCCCGCGAGCGCCGCCGCGACGAGGCAGGCGGCGAGGCCGCCGGCCCGCAGGGCGGCTCGGCGAGAGGGATCGGGGCGCGCTGTACGGAGCATGAAGCGGGGCATCAGCTGTACGCGTGCAGCCTGTTGTACAGCGTCTTCAGGCTGATGCCGAGGATGCGGGCGGCCTGGCGCTTGTTGCCCTCGGTGTGCTCGAGGGTGGCGAGCAGGAGCTTCTTCTCGACTTCCCAGAAGCTGTTGCCGACGAGGTGCGCGGCGGGCTCGGAGCTGCCTTCGGCCAGCGCCGGCACGAACACGCTGTCCACGCCGATCTCCTCGTCGGGGGCGGTGCCGGCGTGCGCGGCGCGCAGCACGTTCTTGAGCTCCACCACGTTGCCGGGCCACGCGTAGTCGCGCAGCCGCGCGCGCAGATCCTCGGAGAGCGACTTGTCGGTGTTCGACGCGGCGTTCAGCGCGGCGATGGTGCGCTCCGCGATCTCGAGCGTGTCCTCCTGACGCTCGCTCAGCGACGGCACGGCCACGATGGCCTCCGCCAGCGCGTAGTACAGGTCCTCGCGCAGCCTGCCGCTCTCGAAGGCCTGCGCCACGGGCTCGCGCAGGATGCCGATGACCGCGCACTCGACCTTCCGGGCCTTGTAGCCGTTGGAAGGCGTCACCTTGCCGGTATTGAGGAAGGTGATGAGCGTGGATTGCAGCTCCTTGGGCAGCTGCGACAGATCGTCCAGCACCAGCGTGCCGCCCGCGGCGAGCGCCACGTAGCCTTCCTCCTCGCGCCCGTCGCCGCCGTCGGCGACGTGACCGAAGAAGCGCCGGGAGCCGCTGTCGTCCACCTCGCTCGCGCAGTTGACGTAGAGCGCCCGGCCCGTTGCGCCGCTCGCCTCGTGGATGCTGGCGGCGATGTTCCGCTTGCCGACGCCCGAGGCGCCGGTGACGATCGCGCGCACCGGCGACATGGTGGACACGCGCTGCACGGCGTGGCGCAGCTGGCGCGTCGCCTCCGAGGTGCCGACGAGCCTCGCGGGCTCGACCACGGGGGAGGCGGCGGGCGTGGCCACGCCGATGAGCCTGTCCTGGCGGGCCTGCACCACGCGCGTCACCACGCGATGGATCTCGGACAGCTTGACGGGCTTGACCAGGAAGTCGGCGACCCCCGCGCGCAGGCTCTCCACCACGCGCTCCTGGGTCTGCGCGCCGGAGATGACGATGAAGTCCTCGACGCCGAGTGCGCGAAGCTCCGCCACCATGCCGACCCCGTCACCGTCGGGCATGCCGAGGTCCACGAGCACGAGCTCCGGCACCGAGGCCTCGACGGACTTGCGCGCCTCGGCGAGCGTGTGGGCGCACGTCACGTCGTGCCCCAGCGACTCGACGACCCGGGCCACCGCCGTCGCGGTCGCGGGGTCGTCCTCGATCACCAGGGCATTGTTTCCGGATGCCATCGGGTCAGCTCCACCTCGTGCGGGATACGGCGTGCCCGCGAATCTCCCGGACTGTCGCAACGTCCCGGCCGAAACACCTTAATAACCCCGCGAGATGGCAGAAATTGCACTCGCCTTCCACTCAGGCTCCCGGCGGCACGAAATGCCCGCCGCTCTGGATGACCTCGACGGCGTAACCGTCCGGATCGTCGACGAAGAAGAAGCGTGCCACGCGCTCGCCGTCGGGCGCGAAGTCCACGATGTCCTTCGGCTCGAAGCCCTCGGCCGCGAAGCGCGCGTGCTCGGCGTCCAGGTCGTCGACGACGAAGGCCACGTGGCCGTAGCCGTCGTCGTGGCCGTAGGGCTCGGTGCGGCCCTTGTTCAGGGTGAGCTCGATCTCGGCGCCGCCGCCCTCGTCGGCGAGATAGACGAGCGTGAACTTCTCGAAATCGAAGCGATGGCGCTCGCGCAGGCCGAAGGCGACGCGCCAGAAGTGGATCGAGCGCTCGAGTTCGAGCACGCGGAACATCGTGTGGTGGAGCTTGGCCATGACGAGGATCCTCGGGACCGGGTTCTCGAAGGCAGCGCGGCGTTTGCGCTCGGGCAAAAACGGGAAAGGATGCCAGCGCGCCAGGACCGTCGCCACGGTACGAAGGTACCCGTGTACAGCCGCGCACGCGTGATGTGAAATCGGCCGCCGGGCCGCCAACCGACGCCGAGAACCGCCGTGCAACGAACCGTTCCCATCCACAGGGCAACCTCGTCCGTCCCGCCGGACGCCTCGCGCCCCGGCCCCGCCCTGACGCGGCGCTCGTTCCTGCGGGGCACCGCCGTGCTCACCGGCACGCTCGCCTCCGGCACGCTGCTGGCCACCCTCGCCCCGTCGCGCACGTGGGCCGCCGAGATGCGCGTGTTCGACGAGGGCGAGGCCAAGCGGCTGCTGCGCCTGACGCAGGTGATCTTCCCGCACGAGAACATGCCCGAGGCCATCAACGCGCTCGCCGTGGTGGATCTGGACACGGCCGCGTTCGGCGATGCCGGCATGGCCGATACGCCCATGGCGAAGGCCCTGCGCGCGGGGCTCGCACGCCTGGACGAGGAGGTCGGCGGCGACTGGCTGGCCGCCGATCCGGACACGCAGCTCGCCGCGGTCGAGGCCATCACCGATACCGAATGCTTCCAGACGGTGCGCGGGCGCTGCATCACTTCGCTCTACGACAACGACCTGGCGTACGCGCACTTCGGCTACGAGGGCGAGGCCTTCTCGAAGGGGGGCTACATCGGCCGCGGCTTCGACGACCTGGCCTGGCTGCCCGACCCGCCCGAGGAGGCGAGCCCGTCGATGTTCGCGACGGAGGAATCGAAATGAGGATCTACGCCCAGGACGACGCGTCCGTCGTCGTCATCGTCGGCAGCGGCGCGGGCGGCGGCACGCTCGCCAACGAGCTCGCGCAGAAGGGCATCGACGTCGTCGTGCTCGAGGCGGGTCAGCGCCAATCGGCGCAGACGTTCATCAACGACGAGTGGCCCTCGTTCGCGCAGATCGCGTGGACCGACCCGCGCACGACCTCGGGCTCGTGGCGCGTGGCCACCGACTTTCCGAACCTGCCGGCCTGGATCTGCAAGACGGTGGGCGGCTCCACCTCGCACTGGGCCGGCGCGTCGCTGCGCTTTCAGGAGCACGAGTTCCGGACGAGGAGCGAGTACGGCGTCATCGGTGGCGCGAACCTCCTCGACTGGCCCATCACGCTGAAGGATCTCGAGCCCTACTACGCGCGCGCCGAGGACAAGATGGGCGTCACGCGCACCAACGGCATCCCGGGACTGCCCGGGAACAACAACTTCAAGGTCATGTACAACGGCGCGAAGGAGCTCGGCTACCGGGAGGTGAACACCGGGCACATGGCCATCAACAGCCGCCCGCGCGATGGCCGCGCCATGTGCATGCAGCTCGGCTTCTGCTTCCAGGGCTGCAAGTCCGGCGCGAAGTGGTCCACGCTGAACTCCGAGATCCCGGCGGCCGAGGCCACCGACCACTTCGAGCTGCGCACGGGCGCCCAGGTCAGCCTGATCGAGACCGACTCGACGGGGCGGGCCAGCGGCGTCGTTTACTTCGACGAGAACGGGGTGGAGCAACGCCAGAAGGCGCGCGCGGTGTGCGTCGCGGGCAACTCGCTGGAGTCGCCGCGCCTGCTGCTGATGTCCGAGTCCTCCAGCCACCCCGACGGCCTGGGCAACTCGTCCGGACAGGTGGGCCGGAACTACATGCGCCACATGACGGGCTCGGTCTACGGCGTGTTCGACGAGCCGGTGCACATGTACCGCGGCACGACCATGGCGGGCATCATCCAGGACGAGGCCGTCAACGACCCCGACCGCGGCTTCGTCGGGGGCTATGAAATGGAGACGCTGTCGCTCGGATTGCCCTTCATGGCGGCCTTCCTGGACCCCGGCGCGTGGGGCAAGGAGTTCGCGTACATGATGGACCGGTACGCGCACCTTGCCGGCATGTGGCTCGTCGGCGAGGACATGCCGCGCGAGAGCAACCGCATCACGCTGTCGGACATGAAGGACGCGAACGGGCTGCCCGTCGCGAACGTGCACTTCGACGACCACGAGAACGACGAGGCCATGCGCCAGCACGCGTTCGCCCAGGGGCAGAAGGTCTACGAGGCCGCCGGCGCCACGAAGACGTTCCGCACGCCGCCCTACCCGTCCACGCACAACCTCGGCACGTGCCGCATGAGCGAGAAGCCCGCGGACGGCGTGGTCGACGCGAACGGGCAGAGCCACGACGTGCCGAACCTCTTCGTGTCCGACGGCAGCCAGTTCACGACGGGCGGCGCGGAGAACCCGACGCTGACCATCGTGGCGCTGGCGATCCGGCAGGCGGAACACATCGCGAGGCAGATGCAGGCGGACGCGGTTTGAGCTGCGCGGCTCGCTCGACGTAATTCTCTCGAGCGTGGCCCGGGGGCAGCTTCGCGTTTCGCGGTGCGTGGATGTCTGGCGGATGCAGGAGGAAAGACGATCGGGCCCGGTGCCTGCTCACCTCGAGCCTTTGCTCGAGGCCGCCGTCGCGCCGCTGCGGGCGACCGACGGCGTCCGCGGCGTGTTCCTCGTCGGCTCGGTCGCGCCCGGAGCGCTCATCGTGACGACGCCGGCTCGAACGGCGTGCCTTGGTGAAAGAGGATGACCCAGTCGTCTTCCTCCGACAGCTGCCACAGCGTCGACCGGCGCGTCGCGCGCTGGTATTGGAACAGGGTGTAGGTAGCGAGATAGGTGCGCTCCGCGATCTCGCGGACCTGGAAGTCCTCGATGTACCAGACGTCCGTGGTCGGCTGGCGATAGCGCCGCTCGAGCGTCTCGAGCACGTAGGCACGGCCGTAGCGCCGGCCGCTCGCGCCGACCTCCCAGAAGTCCGGCGCCGTGCCTCGCATCCGGTCCTCGTGCGTGACACCGACGCCTTCGCGATGGAAGATCGGCTCGCGCCGCTTCAGCTCCTCCAGGACGCCCGCCAGGCGCGGCTCCGTCTCGAAGCTCGGCTCCATGGGTGCGACCACGTCGTCGCCGACGAACGTGCCGTCGATGACCTCGACGGCGTATCGGTCCCTCATGAGCCCGACCCTCCGCCCGTGCCGCGACGCTCGTGGAGCACGTCGGCGACCGCGTCGGCGTCGTCCGGCGTCGCCGTGCGGATGGTCACCGTCAAGACAACTCGCACGGGGTCGGTTCGGTCATGCCTCGATCCTCGCATAGGTCATCACGGGCGGAAGCCACCGGACCGGCGGCGGTCCGGGCCGCCGAGTCGGGACAGTCGCGCGGTGCAGCGGCCACCGAACCACGGCAAGGGCCACCGACGATCGGAAGCTCCGTACGCATCCGAACCTCGTCGGCAGCGACCGTCGCGAATCATCCTTCGAGGCTCACCCCCGCCCACCGATCCGTCCGTGGTCTCCACGCGCCTCGGCCAGCGCGTCCGGGTCCTCGAGCAACCGCATTCCCTCGGCGTGGCACGTCGCGACGTCGTCCGCCCCGGCCGGCCCCGTCATCGCTTCCCGAGCGGCCGCCAGCAGCTCGTCCATGCGCCGCATCAGCGCCGCGCGGTGCTCGGCGCGCGTCGCCACCACCGCGATCTCGACGAGAATCGAGAGCACGTGCAGCGCGACGTTCCGGTCCGAGCACACGTACTGGCGCGTCTGATCGAAGATCACCGCCACGAAGCGCTCGAAGCCGACGGGTTCGAGCTCCACGGGTCCGAGCGGCGCGCGCTCCCACGCCTCGCGCTTCGCAAGCTCCACGAGCGCGCCCTTGATCCAGTCGAAGCAGGCGATCGCGGTGAAGGGATCGTTCACGCCGGGCGACAGCGCCCGCCCGATCACCTCGACCAGTTGCTCGGCGAGAAACACCTCGTTCTGCTGACCGGTGCGCCGGCGACCCACCGCGAAGCAGCCGCGCAGCTCCTCCCGCAGCGAGTCGTTCGGCGCGGCCTCCGAAGCGATGTCCAGGATGCTGTCGGAGCCGATCACGAAGTTGCCGGGCCGATAGCGAACGCGCACGAGCAGATCGTGCTCGTCGGCGAGCGCCACGAGACGCTTCAGCTCGATCGCCTGAAGGTAGCCGGTGTCGTGCAGGCTCAGGCGCGTGAGCGTGCGCCCCCGCACGCGGGCCTCCCAGGTCGGCGGGTCCACGCCTGGCGCCGCGAGAGGCTCGCCGTCCTCGGACCCGTGCGCCGATCCATCGCTTGACCCATCGCCCGATCCATCGCCCGATTCGTCGTCCGACTCCGGCAAGAGCTCCTGCGGACGCGGGAACGGTGTCGCCACCGAACGCGTGAGGTCGCGCCCGATGCTCGCCACGAGCCGGTCGACGTCGATGGTCTCGGGCACGTGGTGGATGAAGTAGATCAGCACGCCGACCGAGGCGAGCGCCAGCACGAGCGCGAACAGTACCGACAGGTGCGGCACGAAGGCCTCGTAGCTCGCGTCGTTGCTCTCGACCGCATCGCCGTGCACGCGGCGCAGCACGAGCAGGCAGTACACGAACGTCGAGATGAACGTGCCGAGCGTGACTTGGTTGCCCCGGTCGCGCATGAAGTTCGAGACGAGACGCGGCCCGAAGTTCGAGCTCGCGAACGACACGGCGACCATGGTGATCGAGAACGTCGTGCCGGCCACGCCGATGATGGAACCCGCGATCGCGCCCAGCACCGTGCGCGCGCCGTCGGTGCCGGTCTGGCCGATCCAGGCCCACGGACCGGACAGGTCGATTGACAACCACGAGTCCAGCCACGGCATCAGAAACGCGAGCGCGACGGCGAGCAGCACCATGCAGCTCGGCACGAACCAGTAGCTGGCGCGCAGGTCCTCGATGATCTGGGTGGGCTTGATGTTCATGGACCGGACGCGATCAGCCCTCGCGCTCCAACCGCTTCGCCAGCGCCGCGTTCAACTGTCCGGGGTTCGCCTTGCCGCCCGACGCCTTCATCGCCGCGCCGACGAAGAAGCCCATCAGCTTGGTCTTGCCCGCACGGTACTCGGCTGCCTGGGACGGGTTCGCGGACACCACCTGGTCGACCAGCGCATCGATGGCGCCGGTGTCCGAGATCTGCTTCAGGCCCTCGCGCTCGATGACCGCATCGGCGGTGTCCCCCGACTCCCACATCGCGTCGAACACGCGCTTCGCGATCTTCATCGAGATCGTGTCGTCCTCGACGCGTGCCAGCAACCCGGCGAAGCGCCGCGCGTCGATCGGCATGGCCTCGAACCCGAGCCCCTCCCGGTTCAGCTTGGCCGCGATGTCGCCCGTCAGCCAGTTGCACGCGGGTTTCGCGGGCGCACCCGCATCGACCGCGGCCTCGAACCAGTCGGCCACGGCGCGCTCGACGCTCAAGGCCGCCGCGTCCGTCTCGCTCAGGCCGAGCTCCGCGACGAAGCGCGCACGCCGGGCGCCAGGCAGCTCCGGCAGGGACGCGCGCACCGCCTCGATCTCCTCGGCCGACACCGTCAGCGGCGGCAGATCGGGGTCGGGGAAGTAGCGGTAGTCGTTGGCCTCCTCCTTCGTGCGCATGGGTCGCGTCTCGTCGGCGTCGGGATCGTAGAGCCGGGTCTCCTGCACCACGGTGCCGCCGGACTCGAGCACGTCGATCTGGCGCTCGACCTCGTGCGCGATCGCCGCTTCCAGGAAGCGGAAGCTGTTGAGGTTCTTGATCTCGGTGCGCGTGCCGAGCGCCGCCCCCGGACGGCGCACCGAGACGTTGGCGTCGCAGCGGAACGAGCCCTCCTGCAGGTTGCCGTCGCAGACGCCGATCCAGCGCACGAGCGCGTGCATGTGGCGCGCGTACGCGGACGCCTCGGCCGGGGATCGCATGTCCGGTTCGGACACGACCTCCAGCAGCGGCAGCCCGGCCCGGTTCAGGTCGATGGCCGAGCAGCCCTCCACCAGGTCGTGCACGGACTTGCCGGCATCCTCCTCGAGGTGGGCGCGCAGCACGCGCACCTCGAACGTGCCCCCGCCGTCCGCGCGCGCCACCTCGACGGTGCCGCGCCCGACGATCGGGTGATCCATCTGCGTGATCTGGTAGCCCTTGGGCAGATCCGGATAGAAGTAGTTCTTTCGCGCGAACACCGAGCGCTCGGCCACGGGCGCACCGATCGCGAGCCCGAAGCGGATGGCGCACGCGACGGCCTCGCGGTTCGGCACGGGCAGCGTGCCCGGCAGGCCGAGATCGACCGTCGTCGCCTGGACGTTCGGTTCCGCGCCGAATGCGGCAGACGCGCCGGAGAAGAGCTTCGAGCGCGTCTGCATGCGCACGTGGATCTCGAGGCCGACGACCGTTTCCCAATCCATCGGGCCGCTCACGGGAACGCCTCCGGTCGCTGGCGATGGTGATCGGTCTCTCGCTGGTAGCGGTGCGCGACGTTCAGCAGGCGCGCCTCGTCGAACGCGCGGCCTATCAGCTGCAGCCCGACGGGCAGCCCCTCCGCGAAGCCGCACGGGACCGAGATGGCGGGCAGCCCGCACAGGTTCGCGGACACGGTGTACAGATCGTTCAGGTACATGGCCACCGGGTCGTCGACCTTCGCCCCGCGCGCGAAGGCGACGCTCGGCGTCGTCGGGCCCGCCACGACGTCCACGCGCTCGAACGCGCGCGCGAAGTCATCGGCGATGAGCTGGCGCACGCGCTGGGCGCGCACGTAGAACGCGTCGTAGTAGCCCGCCGAGAGCACGTAGGCACCGATCAGGATGCGCCGACGCACCTCGGGCCCGAAGCCTTCGGCGCGCGAGCGCTCGTAGAGATCGGTCAGGTCCCTTGCACCTTCGGCCCGGTGGCCGAAGCGCACGCCGTCGAAGCGCGACAGGTTGCTGGACGCCTCGGCGGGCGCCACGACGTAGTAGGCGGGGATGCCGTGGCGCTGGTTCGGCAGCGAGACGGGCACGAGCATCGCGCCCGCGCGCTCGAGCTCGGCGAGCGCCTCGCGCACCACGCCCTCGATGGAAGGCTCCAGCCCGTCGGCGAAGTACTCCTCGGGCACGCCCACGCGCAGCCCCTCGAGGTCGCCGTCCAGCGCGGCCGAGTAGTCCGGCACCTCGCGCGCGCTGCAGGTGGAGTCACGCGCGTCCGGACCCGCCATGGCGCCGAGCAGCAACGCGCAGTCCGCGGCGGTGGCCGCGAGCGGTCCGGCCTGGTCGAGACTGGACGCGAACGCGACCATGCCCCAGCGCGACACGCGTCCGTAGGTGGGCTTGATGCCGGTGAGCCCGCAGAAGGCGGCGGGCTGGCGGATGGAGCCGCCGGTGTCGGTGCCCGTCGCGGCGGGCGCCAGGCGCGCGGCCACGAGGGCCGCGCTGCCGCCGGACGAGCCGCCGGGGACCCGCTCGAGGTCCCACGGATTCGCGACCGGGCCGTGCACGCTGTTCTCGTTCGACGATCCCATCGCGAACTCGTCCATGTTCGCCTTGCCGAGCGTGACCGTGCCGGCCGCGTCCAGCCGTTCCACCACGGCGGCGTCGAAGGGCGAGACGTAGCCTTCGAGCATGCGCGAGCCGCAGGTGGTGGGCAGCGCGCGCGTGCAGAAGATGTCCTTGTGCGCGAGCGGCAGCCCGTCGAGGGGGCCGCGCGACTCGCCCTTCGCGCGCCGTTCGTCCGCCGCGCGTGCCGCGGCCCGCGCACCCTCGGCGTCCACCGTGACGAAGGCGTTCAGGATGCCGTCGTGCGTCTCGATGCGATCCAGGCAGGCGTCGGCGAGCTCCAGCGCGGAGCATTCGCCGGCGCCGAGCGCGCTCGATAGCTCCACCAAGGTGCGCTCGTGCAGCGCGGCGTCCGTCATTCGACCACCCGCGGCACGAGGTAGTAGCCCTCGTGAACCTCGGGAGCCGGGCGCTGCAGCGCCTCGCGCTCGTCGGTCGCCGTCACGACGTCGTCGCGCAGCCGCAGGCCCGAGGCGACCGGGTGCGCCATGGGTTCGACGCCGGTGACGTCCGCCTCGCCCATGTGTGCCACGAGTCCCAGCACCGCGGCAAGGTCCGCGGCGATGCCCGGCAGCGCGGCGTCGTCCACGGCGATGCGCGCCAGCCGGGCGAGCGTGCGTATCTCGTCGTCACCCGGCGGCTCACGGGACGACACCGGAGGCGGCACTGGTTTCGGGCCTACCATGAACATTGCACCGATGCTGAAAGGCGGCGCAATGTAGCACCGGCCCGATGTGTAGCATCCGCTGCATGGGCGATGAGCGGAAGATGGGCGACGGGGCCGGCGAGGCGCGCGCCGAGGCGCGCTTCATGGAGCTCGAGATCAAGCTGGCCGAGATGGAGTTCGGACAGCAGCAGCTCGACGAGGTCGTGCTGCGCCAGTCCGCCGACATTCGCCGGCTGAACCGGCTGGTGGAGCAGTTGGGGGAGCGGCTGAACGCCGCGCTCGGCGACGACGCGCCGGCAATCGGGCGCGCGAGCAACGAGCGTGCGAACGACGCCGCGCCGGACGCCGGCCTCGTCGATCCCGAACGTCCGCCGCACCACTCCGGGCCGGCCTGACCCGGCCGCCCGCGGGCGTGCGCAGCCGTCGAAGCCGTTCGCGCCGTGGCTCCGACGGGCCTTCAGCGACCGAGGATCAGCGTGTCGCCGCTGATCGTGTAGGCGGGCACGATGAGGTTCCGGTCGGCGTACTGATCGTCGTACACGCGCCCGGCGGCGTCGTAGCGCGAGCCGGTGCATTCCTCGACGAAACCGCCGGCCCACGGGCCCCCCGCGAAGCTCTCGCCCGGGTCGGCGGGCAGTGCCCGCACGGGACACCCCTGACCGGTGCCGAGCCCGAGCGCCACGAACCAGCCGGGGTTCGAGGAGCGCAGGGCGTTGCCGGCGTCCTCGGGCTGTTCGGAGCGGGCCGATTCGGGGTCCAGCAGCGCGAAGCCGGACGTCTCGCGCAGACGGATCACCGTCTCGGGCGTGCGCCGCTGCACGATCACCGGCCGGCGCTCCCAGGTGTAGACCTCGGTCTGGCCGGGCTCGAAGCCCGCGAGATCGATGCGCATGCCGGGCCCGGATTCGGACTCCCGGTTGATGGACAGGAACGCGGACAGGAACACGAACACCACGCCGAGGAAGGCGACCCCCAGCATCGCCTTGGCCACGACGCGCAGCCGCAGCCGGTGCGCCTCGTCGGCGTGTCGCTTGTCGATGACCGTCATGGCGCGAGACTACCGCGCCGGTGAGCGGTGCGGCACGCGTGCGCGTGGTCGTGCAATCGGCGACGCTGCGCGACGAGCTCGGCCTCGAGCTGCCCGTCGTGGACGAGCGCGCGGACGAGTACGGGGACGGGCGCGGGGTCGAGTCCGGAGACTGGCGGCTGGAGCGCCGCGACGACGCCCTCGTGCTGTGCCGTCCCGACGGCGTGCGCCTGCGCGCGGACTTCGTCTCGGGCCGCGCTCGCTCGCGCGTCGCCGAGGCCGCCCTCGCCGGCCAGCCGCTGGCGCGGGCGCTCGGCATCGCGAGGCTCGCCGCCGCCGCGGGGGAGCCGCCGCGCCTGGTGGACGCGACGGCGGGGCTCGGCGTGGACGGCTGGCAGGCCGCCGCGCTCGGCGCGCGCGTGACGATGCTGGAGGCGCACCCCGTCGTGCACGCGCTGCTGTCCGATGCCCTCGAGCGCGCGCGCGCGGCCGACGACGAGCGCGTGCGCCGCATCGCCGCGCGCGTGACGCTCGAGCGATGCGACGCCGTCGCGCGATTGCGGGAGCTCGCCCTCGCGCCCGGGCGTCCCGCCCTCGTCTACCTGGACCCCATGTACCCGGCGGCGCGCCGACGCGGGCGTTCGAGGAAGGGCATCGAGTTCCTGCACGAGCTCGTGGGGCCGCCTCCGGACGACGGCGCCGCGTTGCTGGACGCGGCGCTCGCGGCGGCGACTCACCGCGTGATCGTCAAGCGCCCGGCCGGCGCGCCGCCGCTCGCCGGTGGCGACGGCCCGCGCCCGGAGCCCCTGCACGCGCCCAACACGCGCTGGGACCGCTACCGCGTGACGGCCGGATGAGCGCGCGCGGACCCGCCGGGATCGCTACGCCGCCTCCGCCTGCATGCCCGGCTTGAGCACCACCTTCGTCCACTCGTCCTGCTTGTCGTTGAAGTTCTTGTACCCGCGCGGCCCGTCCTCGAGCGGCAGGCGGTGGCTGATCAGGAACGTGGTGTCGATCTCGCCGTCGCCGATGCGGCGCAGCAGGTCGTCCGTGTAGCGCTGCACGTGCGTCTGGCCGGTGCGGATCTGCACGCCCTTCTGCATCAGCACGCCGAGCGGGAACTTGTCCAGCAGCCCGCCGTAGACGCCCGGCATGGACACGCGTCCGCCCTTCCTGACCGACACGATCGCCTCGCGCAGCGCATGGCCGCTGTCGGCGCCGACGCCCACGAGCTGCTTGGCGTTGTCCATCAGCGTGTCCGGGGCGAAGCCGTGCGCCTCCATGCCGACCGCGTCGATGACCGCGTCCGGACCGAAGCCGCCGGACATCTCCATCAGCGCCTCGACGACGTGCGTGCGGGTGTAGTCGATGATCTTCGCGCCGAGCTGCTCGGCGAGCGCGAGGCGCCCGGGCCAGTGATCGATGGCGATGACCTGACCGGCACCCATGAGCAGCGCGCTCTGGATGGCGAAGAGCCCGACCGGGCCGCAGCCCCATACCGCCACCGTGTCCCCTTCCTCGATCTGCGCGTTCTCGGCGGCCATCCAGCCCGTGGGCAGGATGTCCGAGAGGAACAGCACGTCGTCGTCGTCCATGCCGTCCGGAATCACCACGGGGCCGACGTCCGAGAACGGCACGCGCACGTACTCCGCCTGCCCGCCGGGGTAGCCGCCGGTGAGCTGCGAGTATCCGAAGAGCCCGCTCAGCGCGTGGCCGTACATCGGCTCGGTGAGGTCCTGCTTGTCGGCCGGGTTCGAGTTGTCGCAGGCCGAGTACTGCTGCGCGTGGCAGTGGAAGCACTGGCCGCACGAGATCGTGAACGGCACGACCACGCGCTGCCCCTTCTGCAGCGTGCTCTTCGGGCCGGTCTCGACCACGCGTCCCATGAACTCGTGCCCGAGGATGTCGCCGGTCTGCATGCCCGGGATCACCGCGTCGTAGAGGTGCAGGTCCGAGCCGCAGATGGCGGTCGACGTCACCTCGATGATGGCGTCGCGCGGGTTCACGATCTCCGGGTCGGGCACGGTGTCGATGCGTACGTCGTGCTTGCCGTGCCAGGTGAGTGCGCGCATGTCAGAGGGCCTCGGCGGTGGTGGTGTCGGTCGGCAGGGCGCGGCCCGTCGGGGCGTCGCTGCGGCGGTTGGCGGAGGTGGCGATCTCGCCCGTCTCCAGCAGCATCTTCAGCCGCTTGAGCTCGCGCCGCGTCTGCACCGACGGCTCCAGTTGCATCGCCTTCATGACGAGGCGGCCGAGCTCGCCGCCGGGCGGCTTCCAGTGGATGTCCGCACTGATCTCGGTACCGCGCCCGGCCGGGGCGTCCCTGAACGTGACCTCGCCGCGCGTCTCCACCGAGGCGCCTTCGACCGATTCCCACGCGACGCGCTCGTTCGGCACGTCCTCGACGATGCGCGTCTCGAGCTCGACGGTGCGGTCACCGGGCCCTGCGAGCGTCCACACCTCGGTGCCGGCCGGTGTCGAGCGCACGCCCTCGATGCTCTCCATGAACGTCGAGAGGTTCGAGAAGTCGCGCCAGAACGCGTACACCTCCGAGCGCGGCTTCGAGATCGTGACCGTGCGGCCGGTGACGCGTCGTCCGGCCTCGTCGCGGTGGTGGCGCAGCGTGCGCTCCGGCGCGTCCCCGGCCGGGTGATCGAGGTTGTCGCGCACGCGATCGCGCAGCAGGTACGCGACGCCGAGCGCGCCGGCCGCGACGCCCGCCGTCACGGCGAGCCAGGTGCGCGAGGAATCGTCGTCGCGACCGTCGCCGTACGGCTCGCGGTAGCGCGAGGCGGGGTAGAAGTGCTCCGGTTCTCCGGAGGTGCGCACGCCGCGATCGTCGTGCACCGCGGCGCGCGGGTAGGGTCGATCCTGATACCTGTCCAAGACGTCGATGCTCGGCTGAGGAATGAGCCCGACATGCTGGGGCTCGCATCGGCCGCGACGCGACGGCGCGCAGGAATTGCCGGCCACCGGGGCGCGCGTACAAAGTCGACCCGCAGCGCTTGACGCCGGCGCCCGTCGAGCGGCGACCGGCTCGTACCGGGAGGGCGGCCGACCTGCGTGCTAGCCTGCGCGCTCGCGCCCGCCCGAGACCACGCGCCGCTCATGAACGCCCCCTCGAACGCACTGCAACGGCACCGCTTCGACGTGAGCGACTACCGCCGCATGGGCGAAGCCGGCGTGTTCGGACCGGACGAGCGCGTGGAGCTGATCGACGGAGAGATCATCGACATGGTGCTCATCGGACCGACTCACAACGGCGTGGTCGATCAACTGAACCGCTTGTTCGTGCGGGCGACCGACGATCGGGCGATAGTCCGGACGCAAGGCTCGTTCGAGCTCTCGATGTGGTCGGAGCCGGAGCCGGACCTCACGATCCTCGTGCCTGTCGACGACTTCTACAAACGCGCCCTGCCCACCCCGGCGGACGTGCTGCTCGTCGTCGAGGTGGCCGATTCGAGCCTCGCGCGCGACCGCGACGTGAAGCTGCCGCTGTACGCCCGTCACGGCGTGCCGGAAGCCTGGCTGGTGGACCTCGTGGCGGGCCGGCTGAGCGTGCACCGCGACCCCTCGCCGCACGGCTACGCCTCGGTCGTCGAGGTGGAGGAGCTCGGCGCCGTCTCGCCGCTTCGGCTGCCGGACGTGTCGCTCGACCTCACGACGCTGTTCTGATCGCGCGCCCGCGCGGGGGTTCAGTCGCGGAAGTTCTTGAACTGCAGCGGCAGGCCCAGATCGGCGTCCTTCAACACCTTCATGGCCGCCTGCAGGTCGTCGCGCTTCTTGCCGGTGACCCGTAGCTGATCGCCCTGGATCTGTGCCTGCACCTTCAGCTTCGACTCCTTGATCTTCGCCACCGCCTTCTTCGCGGTCTCCTTGTCGATGCCCTGACGCAGGTCGAAGCCCTGGCGCACGCCCTTGCCGCTCTTCTCCACGTCGCCGGGCTTGAGCGAGGCGATCTCGATCCCGCGGCCGATGAGCTTCTCGTACAGGATCGGGTGGATCTGCTGGACCTGGAAGTCGCTGTCGGCGTGCAGCACGACGC
This sequence comes from uncultured Gammaproteobacteria bacterium, assembly GCA_963833195.1. Lineage (GTDB taxonomy): Bacteria > Pseudomonadota > Gammaproteobacteria > Granulosicoccales > Granulosicoccaceae > Granulosicoccus. The sequence continues at coordinate 2,018,559 of CAWHXF010000027.1, forward strand.
GCTGGTCGGCGAGCTCGACCTTCGCGGACGTGCCCTTGAAGTCGAAGCGGTTGCCGACCGCCTTGGACGTCTGGTCGACGGCGTTGGCGAGCTCGTGCTCGTCGACCTCGGAGACGGCGTCGAAGGTGGGCATGCTCGAAGGCTCCTTTGCGGCGGACGGGGGGAGCGCCGAGGTTAATCGCTTATCCTGCGTCCATGGACACCTCCAACGATTCGCTGATAGAGCCGCGGCGCGACTACACCGCCGACACGCTCCGTCGTACCGACCTCGCGGCCGATCCGGTCGAGCAGTTCAGGCACTGGCTGCAGGACGCGCGCGACAGGAAGATCCTCGACGCGACCGCCATGATGCTGGCCACCGCCGACGCGGACGGCCAGCCGCACTCGCGCGTGGTGCTGCTCAAGCACTTCGACGACGCGGGCTTCGTCTGGTACACCTACCAGCAGAGCGACAAGGCGCGCCAGCTCGAGGCGAACCCGCGCGCGGCCCTGCTCTTCTACTGGTGCGCGCTCGAGCGCCAGGTGCGCATCGAGGGCACGGTGGAGCGGCTCGATCCGCAGGGCGCCGACGAGTACTTCTACTCGCGCCCCGAAGGCAGCCGGTTCAGCGCCGCGGCGTCCGAGCAATCCTCGCCCGTGGAGAACCGGGAGGTCCTCGAGCGGCGCGTGGCCGAGCTGCACGAGCGCCACCCCGACGGCGACGTGCCGCGCCCGGAGGTCTGGGGCGGCTACCGCATCCGACCGACGCGCTACGAGTTCTGGCAGGGCCGCGCCGACCGGCTGCACGATCGCTTCATCTTCGAGCCGGCGGGGGGCGACGGCGACTGGCGCGCCACTCGCCTGCAGCCTTGATACGCATCGTGGGCATCGGCCTTCTCGTGCTTGCCATCCTCTACGGCGGCGCGCGCTTCTTCATCCCGCGGGTGTCGTCCGACACGGTCGCCACGGGTCCGCTCGAACGCGATGGCCTGCGCACGCTCGCGGACTGCCCGGGCAGCCCCAATTGCGCGGGCTCCGAGGCGAGTGACCCCGAACGCCGCGTCGAGCGCCTCGTCGTGCCCGGCGGCATCGACGCCGTGGCGCGGTGGATCGAAGCCGAGAGCGACGCGAGCGTGGTCACCCGCGATGCGGACTACCTGCACGCCACCTTCCGCTCGCGCGTGATGGGCTACACCGACGACGTGGAGTTCCTCGCGCTGCCCGGCGGCGACGAGGTGGCCGTGCGCAGCGCCTCCCGGCTCGGCAGGAGCGACCTGGGCGCCAACCGCAAGCGCATCGAGCGCATCCGCGTCGCGATCGCGACGTCCGGAACCTGACGGGGCGCGCGCCGCGACGCGCAGCGCGCCTCATGCGCGCTCAGGCGGCGGCCTTCGCGGGCGCGCGTCCGCCCCAGCGCTCGATGGCTTCGCCGAGTGCGCCGCGTCCGAGCGGCTTGGTGAGGTAGTCGTCCATGCCGGCCGCGATGCAGCGCTCGCGGTCGCCGTCGAGCGCGTTCGCGGTCACCGCGACGATGGGCAACGACAGCCCCTGTTCGCGCAGCCGGCGCGTGGCCTCGAAGCCGTCCAGCACCGGCATCTGGCAATCCATCAGCACGAGGTCCGGCGTGCGCTCGGCGACACGCGCCAGCGCCTGCCGTCCATCGTTCGCCGTGCGCACGCGACAGTCCAGCTCCGCCAGCATGGATTCGATCACGAGGCGGTTCACCGCGTTGTCCTCGACCACCAGCACGTCGAGCCGACCGGTGCGTCGGGTCGCGGCCGACGAGGCGCCGCGTTCGGGCTCGTCGTCGGTCGCGTCCCCCGAGTGTCCCGGCGGAACGAGCGGCAGATCCACCACCACGCGCGTGCCGACCCCGGGAGCGCTCGTCGCCTCGACCGAGCCGCCCATCAGGCGCACCAGGCGCTCCACGATCGCGAGCCCCAGCCCCGTGCCGCCGTGCGCGCGCGAATCCGAGCCATCGCCCTGTGCGAACAGCTCGAACGCCTGCGCGAGCGATGCCGGCGTCATGCCGATGCCGGTGTCCTCCACGACGATCAGCAGACGGTCCTCGTCCGCGCCGCGCTGCGTGCGCGCCAGCCGCACGCGCACGCCACCGCGGTCGCTGAACTTGATGGCGTTGTCCACGAGATGGTCCAGCACCTGAACCACCCGGCGCGGGTCGAGCTCGGCGCGCGTCGGCACGGCCGCGTCCAGCGAGCATTCCAGCGTGAGCCCCGCGGCGGCCGCGCGCGGCGCCGCGCTCGCCTCGAGTCGGGTCACGAGCTCCCCGAGATCGGTGGCCCGCGGGCGCAGCACGAGCTCGTCGGCCTGCAACCGCGTGACGGTCAGCAGCTGATCCACCAGACGCAGCAGCGCCTGCGCCGAGTCGTCGAGCACGTCGAGTCTCGCGTGCTGGCGCTCGTCCAGCTTCGACGCGCCCAGGAGCTGGCTCATGCCGATCACGCCGTTGAGCGGCGTGCGCAGCTCGTGCGACATGCGCGTCAGGAACTCGCTCTTCGCCTCGCTCGCCGCGCGTGCCGAATCGCGCGCCGCCTCCAGCTCGGTGGCGCGCGCGCTCATGCGCGTCATCAGCGAGTCGTTGCGCAACCGCAGCAGGATGCGCTCGCGCGTCTGTGCGCCGGTGTGGCGCACGACGACGATCTCGCCGACGACGAACAGCAGCATCGGCACGGCCAGGAGCTTGCCGGTGGTGCCGGGCGCGGCCACGAGCGCCACCAGCACGGGCCCGAGCGCGCACGCGGCGAACGCGAAGAAGACCGGCGAGAGCGTCCCGTAGGCGGGCACCACGCCCATGGTCAACGCCACCGGGAACATGATGATCACGAGCTGCGCGATCACGGGCAGCTCGGCGTGATAGAACAGGCCGAGAGAGCCGTAGACCAGGCCGGTGGCAAGCAGCAGCAGGACGGGCAGGACCTCGGGCAGCGCAGCTTCCGGATCCGCCGCCAGCCGCCGACACCGCAGCGCCACCGGCAGTCGCAGGCCCAGGCTGACGAGCCCGGCGGCCAGCCAGATCCAGAGCCCCGTCATCGGCACGTGCCCGTACAGCAGGCCGGCGCACACGACCATCACGCCGCCCGCGACGGCGATCAGCGACGGCCCCTGCGCGTGGATCGACGCGAGCAGCTCGCGGCGCAGCGCGCGCCGCTCGGACGCACCGTGCGTTCCGCCGTTCGCCGGCGGCTCCGTCGCTGTCGCAGTCCGTTCACCCATCCCGGGCCGATTTCCTACCAGGAGAACCTCGGCTATCGTCTCCGGGCGCAAATCGCTGAGCGCGAACCGCACGACGCATGACGGTTCCTTGAACCGTTGCACGCGACGGCGTCGTGCGCGAACGGTGCTCGCCGCCGGCCGGTTGCCGGCCGGTTGCCGATCCGTTGCCGGCCCTCGGTCAGCCCGGCTGCAACGCCCCCGCCGCCTGGCGGTCCGCGTGATAGGACGAGCGCACCATCGGGCCGCTGGCCACGTTCGCGAAGCCCATCGCCTCGCCGGTGACGCGCAGGGCGTCGAACTCGTCCGGGTGCACGAAGCGCGCGACGGGCAGATGGTCCCGGCTCGGCTGCAGGTACTGGCCCAGGGTCAGCATGTCCACGTCGTGCTCGCGCGCATCCCTCATGACCCGCTCGATCTCCTCGATGGACTCGCCGAGACCCAGCATGAGCCCGGACTTCGTCGGCACGTCCGGGTAGCGCGCCTTGTGCGCGGCCAGCAGATCCAGCGACCACTCGTAGTCCGAGCCCGGACGGCACTGGCGGTAGAGCCGCGGCACCGTCTCGAGGTTGTGGTTGAAGACGTCCGGCGGATCGTTCTCGGTCGCCGCCAGCGCGCGGTCCATGCGACCGCGGTAGTCGGGCACCAGCACCTCTATGCGGATGCCCGGGGACGCCTCGCGCACCGCGCGGATGCAGGCGGCGAAGTGCGACGCGCCGCCGTCGCGCAGGTCGTCCCTGTCCACCGAGGTGATCACGATGTAGGAGAGCCCGAGCTGGCCGATCGCCTTCGCGAGGTTCGCGGGTTCCTCGGGATCCAGCGGCTGCGGGCGGCCGTGCGCGACGTCGCAGAAGGGGCAGCGCCGCGTGCAGATGTCCCCCATGATCATGAACGTGGCGGTGCCGTGGCTGAAGCACTCGCCGAGGTTCGGGCAGCTGGCCTCCTCGCACACCGAGGACAGGTTCAGCTCGCGCATCATGCGCTTGATCTCGGCCACGCGCGGGCTCGAGGGCACGCGCGCCCGGATCCAGGCGGGCTTTCTCGGCATCTCGATCGTGGGCGCGACCTTGACCGGGATGCGGGCGAGCTTGGCGGCACCGCGCTGGTGGCCGTCGGGGTCGAAGCGCGAGGGCGCGGTGTGGTCCTGCGGGGCGGGCATGTCCATGCGGGAAGTCTACGCTGCGAAGGAACCGGGGCCGCCGGGAACTTCGGCGCCGGCCTGATCGAGACTACGCGCCACCTCGACGAGCAGATCGTCCGCCAGGGCCGATACCGATCGTTCGATGCCGAGCGAACGCGCATCGACGACCTGCAGGCCGGGGTAGCCGCAGGGGTCGATGCGGCCGAAGGGCTCGAGGTCCATGGCCGCGTTGAACGCGAGGCCGTGATAGGTGCAGCCGCGCCGCACGCGCAGGCCCAGCGCCGCGATCTTCGCCTCGCCCACGTACACGCCCGGCGCCTCGGGCCTGCCCCGCGCCAGGACCCCGTCGCGCGCGAGCAGACGCACGACCGCACGCTCGAGCGCCTCGACCGTCGTGCGCACGCCGAGCCGGCGCCTGCGCAGGTCCACGAGCGTGTAGATCACGACCTGCCCGGGCCCGTGGTAGGTGACCTGCCCGCCGCGATCGGCCTGCACCAGCGGAATGTCGCCGGGCGCGTGCACGTGGCCGGGCCGCGCCGCCTGTCCGAGCGTGTACGTCGGCGGGTGCTCGCACAGCCACAGCTCATCGGCGGTATCCGCGTCGCGCGCGTCGGTGAACGCACGCATGGCGTCGGCGGACTCCGGGTGCGGCAGCCGGCCGAGCCGCCGCGCGACGAACCCGCCGGGAAGGGCGGCGTTCAGAGCGTCTGCAGGACGCGCGGCTCGGCGTGCAGCGCGGCGTAGACCGCCTCGAGCTGGCCACGGCTGGTGGCGGTGAAGCGCACGCGCACCGAGACGTACTTGCCGCCGCTGGAAGCGATGGCCTCGACCTTCGAGGGCGTCTGCGGCGCGATCAGCGGACGCACGATGGATTCCACGCACGCCTGCAGCGGCGTCCCGTCCGGCTCGGCATTCTCGCCGATGGCCTTCAGGGTGAGCTCGACCGGGTAGGTGATCAGGCTCTCGTCGGTGGCGGCGGGGCCGGCGCCGAACACGTGCGGGGGGCGAGCGTCGTCGCTCATGGATCTACTGGAAGTGGCGCAGGATCGAGTGCCTCATGCGCAGCAAGATGCCGCCCTCGTCGACCTTTTGCAAGGCGAGCAGCGGGACCTCCTCCACGATGCGGTCCCCCGCCTTCAGCACGCTGCGACCGAGCGGCTGGCCGATGCGCGTCGGCGCGCGGATGTAGTCGGCCACCTCGATGCTGCTGTGCAACTGCTCGAAGGAGTCGCGCGGCAAGGTCAGGTACAGGTCCTCCGCCACGCCGAGCGCGATGGACTCGGTCTCGCCCATCCACAGCTGGGACTCGGTCACCGCCTCGCCGGCGGCGTAGACGCGCCGCGTCTCGAAGAAGCGGAAGCCGTAGTTCAGCAGCCGCTGGCTCTCGGCGATGCGAGTCTTGTCGCTCGCGGTGCCGAGCACGATGCTCAGCAGGCGCATGTCGTCGCGCACCGCGCTCGCCACCAGGCAGTACCCCGCCGACTCGGTGTGTCCGGTCTTCATGCCGTCGACCGAGGGGTCGCGCCACAGCAGGGTGTTGCGGTTGTTCTGCTCGATGCCGTTCCAGGTGAACGAGCGCTCGGAGTACAGCGAATAGATGTCCGGGTGGTCGGTGATGACGGCGCGCGCGAGCACCGCCAGGTCCTTCGCCGTCGTGTAGTGGTCCGGGTGCGGCAGGCCCGAAGCGTTGGCGTAGCTGGTGCCCGTCATGCCGAGCGCCGCGGCGGTGCGGTTCATCATGTCCACGAAGCCCGGCTCGCTGGCGGCCACGTGCTCGGCGAGCGCCACGCTCGCGTCGTTGCCGGACTGGATCACGAGCCCGCGCAGCAGATCTCCGAGCGGAATCACGCTGCCCGCCTCGATGAACATGCGCGAGCCCGGCATGGACTGCGCCGCTTCGCTCACGATCACCGGCTCGTCCATCGACAGCGAACCGCGCGCGAGCTCCTCGGCCACGATGTAGGCGGTCATGATCTTGGTGAGGCTCGCGGGCTCGACGCGCTCGTCGGACGCCTTCTCGGCGAGCACCGTGCCGCTGACGTGGTCGATCAGCAGGAAGCTCTTCGCCGAAAGCTGCGGCGGCGACGGCAGCGGCGCGGCGGCGCGGGCCACGCCCGCGATGGCCGCACCGAGCAGCAGCAGCAGCGCGACGGCGCCGATTCCGGCGAGACGGGGCGAACGGGCGGAAGGATCTGGGCGCATCGGCGAGCGGGTCCGGACGGAATGAGGAGAACGGCGGGCGGGCGCGATCGCGCGGCCTTGCCGCGTCAGCGGTTCGGCACCGCCTGCGCGCCGTGCACGAGGGTATAGCTCGCGAAACCGGCGTTCGCCAGCTGCGACGTGGCGCGCTCGACGTCCCCGACACCGTCGAAGGGGCCGAGCCGCACGCGGTACAGACCGCCCGCGACGTCGTGCTCCAGCCGCGTGGGCAGGCCGAGCGAGCCGGCCGCGTCGTCGTAGAGCGCGCGCGCGTTGTCGACGCTGCCGAACGCGCCGAGCTGTATCCAGCGGGCCGCGACCGCGTCCGGCACGGCAGCGACCGCGTCGCCCGCGGCGGCGATCCGCGCGGGCGCGGTCCCGTCCAGCGGCGAGCTCAGCGCCTCGATGCGCACCGGCGCCGTGCCGGTGCCGAGCATGTCGAGCTGCGCGGCGGCGGCGAAGGACAGGTCGATGGCCCGATCGTCGACGAAGGGGCCACGATCGTTCACCTTCACCACCACGCTGGCGCCGGTGTCGCTACGCGTCACGCGCACGAACGTGGGCAGCGGCAACGACTTGTGCGCCGCCGTCAGGCGGTGCATGTCGTAGGGCTCGCCGCTCGAGGTGTCGCGGCCGTGGAACTTCGCGCCGTACCAGGACGCGACGCCGTCCTCGCGATGCCCGTGCGCGGTGTCCAGCACCCGGTACTCCCGCCCGAAGACGGTGTAGCCGTCGGTGTTGCCGCGTCTGGAGCGCGGCAGGTCGCGCACCGGTTCGGGGAGCGCCGCCAGCGCCCGCGCATGATCGCCGGGACCGTCGCCCGCCGCGCCCGCGAGCGCCAGCGCGTGGTGCGCGCGGTCGGCGGCGCTGCGGGGTTGGCCATCCGGACCGAGGCCGCCGGTGCCGGCGCAGCCGGCGAGCGCGCCGACGAGGCAGAAAGTCAGCGAAAGACGCGTGCAAACAGGAATCATCGACGCTCGCCAAGGCCGCGGGTGGACGGCCCGCGGCGGCGTGCGTCCCGGAAGGACGCGCGCCGGGGCGCGTCAGGGATCGCCCAGCGCGCGCGCGAGCTCGGTGACCGCCATCGCGTACAGGCGGCTGTGGTTGTAGCGGGTGATCGCGTAGAAGTTGTTATAGCCCACGACGGTGCGTTCGCCAGCGCCGTCCTCGCGCGCCGCGAAGCGCATGACGCTCACGTTCTCCTCGTCGGCCTCGGCCCGATCGAGCGCCGCACCGTCGAAACCCGCCGCGCGCAACGTCGCGGGGGCGATGGCGGGCCGCAGCGATTCGCGCACGAGATCCGCGGCCGTTTCCGGCGCGTCGTCCCAGTCCTCGGCGATCGCCGCGCCCGCGCGCCAGCCGTGCTCGGCCAGGTAGTTGCCGACCGAGCTCGCCACGTCCGGCACGCTGTCGAACAGATCGACCTTGCCGTCCCCGTCGCCATCGACCGCGTACGCGCGGTAGCTCGAGGGGATGAACTGCGGCAGCCCCATGGCGCCCGCGTAGCTGCCGTTCACGGTTGCGGCGTCCCACCCCTGCGCTTCGGCGAGCGCCAGGAACTCGCCGAGCTCGCCGCGGAAGAAGTCCGCACGCGGCGGGTAGTCGAAGCCGAGCGTCGCGAGCGAGCGCAGCACCGCCCGGTTGCCCGCGATGCGCCCGTAGAAGGTCTCCACGCCGACGATGGCCGCGATGATGCGCGCGGGCACGCCGTGCTCGCGCTCGGCCGCGGCCAGCGCGTCCGCGTGCTCGTCCATCCAGGCCCGCCCCGCCTCGATGCGCTCCTCGGTCAGGAAGATCGGCGCGTACTCCTTCCAGGTCAGCGTGCGCTCGGCGGGCGCGCTGATCAGCTCCAGCACGCGGGGGTCGGGTTCGAGCCCGGACAGCACGCTCGCGATGCGCTCGCGGTCCAGGTCGCGCTCGTCGGCCAGCGCGCCCACCCAGTCGCGCACGGCCTCGCGCTCCAGGAAGGGCGTCTCGTCGGCGTGCGCGGGCGGAGCGGCGAGCGCGCCCAGGACGAGCCCGAGCGCGGGCGCGCGGAGGGCACGGAAGCGGATGGCAGGGAAAACGGGGCGCACGCGGTCCGGAAGCTTCATGCGCCGCTCACGTCGAACCAGTCGATCGGTTCGAACCCGTGCTCTTCGAGATACGCGTTCGCCTTCGAGAACGGCCGGCTGCCGAAGAAGCCGCGGCGCGCGGACAGCGGCGACGGGTGCGGCGACTTGACGACGAGGTGACGGTTCGCGTCGATCACGGCACCCTTCTTCTGCGCGTAGCTGCCCCAGAGCATGAACACCAGGTGCTCGCGGCGCTCGCTCAGGTGCGCGATGACCGCGTCGGTGAAGCTCTCCCAGCCGCGGCCCTGGTGCGACGCGGCCTGGCCGTGCTCGACGGTGAGCACGCTGTTGAGCAGCAGCACGCCCTGGCGGGCCCAGCCCTCGAGGTTGCCGCCGCGGTAGCGGCCGAGGCGCGTCTCGCCGGCGTTCAGGTCGTCGTCGATCTCCTTGTAGAGGTTCACGAGCGAGGGCGGCGGCCGCACGCCGGCCGGCACCGAGAAGCTCAGCCCGTGCGCCTGGCCGGCACCGTGGTAGGGGTCCTGGCCGAGGATCACGACGCGCACCGCGTCCACCGGCGTCAGCTCGAGCGCGCGGAACCAGTTCGAGGAGTGCGGGTAGATGACCGCGCGCGCGGCCTTCCTCTCGCCGAGCCAGGCCCGGAGCTCGGTCATGTAGGGCTGCGCGAACTGCTCGTCCGTCACCGACTTCCAGCTCGGATCGATGGTCGCCGCGCCGCCCCTGGGAGCGCCGCCGCCCCCCTCATCGCCGGTCTCGCCCGTCTCGCGCTCTTGCATGTCCCGTCAACCGTCCGCGTGCCGGCCCGAAGGCTCCAAATGACGGCGCCCCGAGGGCGCCGACCGTGGTCGCAGTCTAGCGGCGCGTTGAGAGCGGTCGGAGGGCCGACTATGATCTGCGCACCCGCACCGTCGCCGGACCCGTCCCATCAGTCCCTCTCGTCCGCCGGCGATCCCGCCCCCTTCCGCGTCCCGGTTCGCGCACCGGTCCGCATCGCGATGCGCGCGCGTGTCGGTGGCGCGCCCGCTGCCGGTGCTCGGGGCGGTGCTGGGCGCGGCGCTCGGCGCGCTGGGAGCCGCCGCGCCGGGCGCCGCGCGCGCCGCGGCCTGCCCCGTCGTGCCGGTCGGTGCGGCCGCGTCGCCCTTCGGCTACGTGCCGGGCGCCGCGGTCATCGCGCCCGGGGGCCCGCTCGGCACCGTCGCGCCCGGTCCCCCGGCCGGCGTCCCCTCCCCGGCGGACAGCATGGACATCCCGGTCGAGGCCTCGGCGGCGCGCGTGACGAGCGAGGACGGCACCGTCACCCTCGAGGGCGGCGTGCGCATCGACTGGGCCGGCAGGAGCATCTCGGCCGACAGCGCCCGCTACGTGCCGGACACCGGCGAGATCGATTCGAGCGGCGCGCTCGTGTTCGAGCAGCCCGGCGTGCGCCTGTCGAGCGCGAACGCGCGCGTCGATCTCGACGACGAACGCTTCGAGGCCGGCGCCACGAGCTACCGCCTCGATGTCGACGGGCGGCGCGCCACGGGCGACGCCGCGGCCATGCGCGGCAGCGGCGAGGGCCGCTTCGAGCTCGAGGACGCCACGTACTCCACCTGTCCGCCCGAGCAGCTCGACTGGTTCTTTCGCGCCGACCGCATCGATCTGGACACCGAGGCCGGCATCGGCACCGCGCGCGGCATCGCGCTGCGCTTCAAGGGCGTGCCGGTGTTCGCGCTGCCCGCGTTCAGCTTCCCGGTCGGCAGCAAGCGCAAGACGGGCTTTCTCGCGCCCGCGGTGGCGCGAAGCGACGAGACCGGCTTCGAGCTGCTGCTGCCCTGGTACTGGAACATCCGGCCCGAGCTCGACGCCACGTTCGTGCCGCGCCTGATGACCAAGCGCGGCCTGCAGTTGCAGAGCGAGCTCAGGTGGCTGAACCCGCGCGGCGCCTGGACCCTCGACCACGAGCTGCTGCGCGACACCGAGATCGACGACTGGCGCAGCTACGCTCGGCTGAACCACGCGGGCACCCTGGGCACGCGCTGGCGCACGGCCATCGACTACGCGACGGTGAGCGACGAGGACTACTTCGACGATCTGGGAAACAGCCTGCAGCGCGCCAGCATCACGCACCTGGAACAGCGCGCGGAGATCGCCTACGAGGACGTGCGCACCTTCGCGCTCGCGCGGGTGCAGCGCTTCCAGACGGTGGACCCGGCGCTCGACACGCCGATCGAGAATCCCTACCGCCGCGTGCCGCAGGTGCTCGTGGGTACCGAGTCCGCGCTCCGCCCGTTCGGGTTGCGCGGACGCGTCGACGGCGAGTTCGTGTACTTCGACCGAAGCGACTCGGTGACGGGGGCGCGCGTGGACGTGGCGCCGAGGCTGTCGCTGCCGCTGTCCGGCGATGCCTGGTTCGTCGAGCCCGCGGTGTCCTGGCGGTTGACGCACTACGGCCTCGACGACGGCGGCCCGGACGACGTGGACTCGGCCACGCGCACGCTGCCCACCGCGTCGCTGGACGCGGGGCTCTTCTTCGACAGGGCCCTGGACGAGCGCGGCGGCGTGCAGACCCTGGAGCCCAGGCTGTACTACCTGCGCGTGCCGTACGAGGACCAGTCGGCGCTGCCGGTGTTCGACACGAGCGCGTTCGACTTCAACTTCTCGCAGCTCTTCCGCGAGAACCGCTACAGCGGCCCGGACCGCATCGCCGACGCCGACCAGCTCTCCGTCGCGCTCACCACGCGCATCATCGACGGCGACGACGGACGCGAGAGCCTGAGCGCGAGCATCGGCCAGATCCTGTACTTCGACGAGCGCCGCGTCACCCTGCCCGACGAGCGCTTCGTGCCGGGCGTGCCCGGCATCGTCACGGTGGCGGACCCGGAGCGCGCGGGCAGCCTCGGGGATGCCGACGCCGATCGCTCGGACCTCGTCGCCGAGGTGTCCACCCGCCTGGTGCCCGACTGGCTCGCCGCGGGCAGCCTGCAGTGGAACCCCGACGACGACGAGACGGTGCGCGGCTCGGCGCTGATCAGCTATCGTCCCGCGCCGGACCGGCTGCTGAACCTCGCGCACCGCGTGGTCAGCACCGGTTCCAGCGCCGACACCGAGCAGCTCGACGTCTCGTTCGCGTGGCCGCTGTCCGGCCGGCTCGCGGCGCGGCTGCCGGGCGCGGGCGGCGGCGACTGGCGGCTGGCGGGCCGGTGGAACTATTCGCTCGATGCCGATCTGAGTCTGGAGACGCTGGTCGGGCTGGAGTACGACAGCTGCTGCTGGGCCTTGCGCGCCGCCGCCCGACGCTACATCTCCGACGACGGCGAGGATCACGACAACTCGTTCTACCTGCAGCTCGTGCTGAAGGGCCTGGCCCCGGTGGGTCAGGACTACGGCACCGTGCTGGAGAACGCGATCCTCGGCTACCGCGACACGTACCGCTGACCGAACACATGCCACTCATGCCCCCCGCTCTCTCCGGCAGGTCCCACGCCCGGCACCCGCGTGCGGCCGCCGCCCTGGCGGTCGCCGCCGCGCTGCTCGTGCCGGGCACGCACGCTCTCGCCCAGGACGCGGCGCAGCCTTCCGGGACGCCGAGCGCCGCGCCCGACCCCGCCCCGGGCGACGTCACGCTGGACGCCATCGCGGCCATCGTGAACGAGGGCGTGGTCACCTCGAGCGACGTGCGCGGCGAGGCCGATTTCCTGCGCCGCCAGTCCGCGCTCGAGGGCCAGGCGCTGCCCGACGACGCGACGCTGCTGGCGCGCGTGCGCGAGCGGCTGATCGATCGCGAGGTGCAGCGCCAGCACGCGCGCCGGCTCGGCGTGTCCGTGGACGCCGCGACCGTGAACCGCGCGATCGAGGACGTCGCGCGGCGCAACAACATGGACCTGGCACAGCTGCGCGACACGCTGCGCTCGCAGGGGCTCGACTACGAGCGCTACCGCGAGAGCATCGAGCACGAGGTGCTGCTGCAGCGGCTCGTGCAGCGCGACGTGGCCTCCGGCGTGCGCGTCAGCGAGCAGGAGATCGACGACTTCATCGATGCGCTGGAGAACGACGTGGCCGAGCGTCGCGGCTACCGACTCTCGCACCTGCTGGTGCGCGTGCCGCAGGGGGCGTCCGAGGCCGAACGCGCCGCGGCCGACGAGCGCGTGCGGGAGCTGCTCGCGCGCCTGGACGCGGGCGAGGACTTCGGCAACCTCGCGGCCGCCGAGTCCGACGGCGCGCGCGCCCTGCAGGGCGGGGACCTCGGCGTGCGCACGCTCTCGGAACTGCCCGCCTTCATCGCCTCGGTGGTGCCGGGCATGAGCGAGGGCGACACGGTCGGCCCCATCGAGTCGGCGAGCGGGCTGCACGTGGTGCGGCTCGTGGACATCGCCGACGCCGACCCGCGCCAGCGTCGCGAGACGCTCGTGCGTCACGTGTTCGTCGCCGGCGACGACGAGAACGCGCGCCGGCGCGTGAGCGACGCGCGCGCGCGGATCGCCTCCGGCGAGTCGTTCGGCGATGTCGCGCGCGACGTCAGCGAGGATCCGAACAGCGCGAGCGAAGGCGGCGAGCTGCCGTGGTTCGGCACCGGCGAGATGCCGTCCGAGCTCGAAGCAGCCGCGGCCGACCAGCCACTGGGACAGGTGGGCGAGCCCTTCGCCACGCGCTTCGGCTGGCACGTGCTCGAGGTGCTGGAGCGGCGCGAGCGCCGCGTCGAGGACGAGCAGGTACGGCAGAGCGCGCGCGAGACCATGCGCGGCCAGAAGATCGAGGAGGAGGCCGATCGCTGGATGCGCCGGCTGCGCGACGACTCCTTCGTCGAGGTGCGCTCGTGACCCGCGTCGCCCTCACTCCGGGCGAGCCCGCGGGCATCGGTCCGGATCTCGCGGTGCAGCTCGCCCAGACCTGGCGGGCCGGAGAGGTCGTCGCGATCGCCGACCCCGACATGCTGCTGGCGCGCGCCGAGACGCTCGGGCTGCCGCTGGTGCTGCGTCCCTTCGATGCCGGCGCCCCCGAGCTCGACGACCCCCCCGGCACCCTGTGCGTCGATGCGGTGCCGCTGAGCGAGCCCGCGAGTCCCGGCAGGCTGGACCCGGCGAACTCCCGGGCCGTGCTCGCCACGCTGGACCGCGCCATCGACGGTTGTCTCGACGGACGGTGGTCGGCGATGGTGACCGCGCCCGTGCACAAGGGCGTGATCAACGACGCGGGCGTCGCGTTCACCGGCCACACCGAATACCTGGCCGAGCGACTCGACGCGGAGCCCGTGATGATGCTTATCGCGGGCGCGCTGCGCGTGGCACTCGCCACCACCCACATGCCCCTGTCGGCCGTGCCCGCGGCGCTGACGCAGGACGTGCTGGAGCGCACGCTGCGCGTGCTGGAGGCGGATCTCGTGCGCCACTTCGGCATCGAGCGGCCGCGCATCCTGGTCGCCGGCCTGAATCCCCATGCCGGCGAGAGCGGACATCTCGGGCGCGAGGAGATCGACGTCATCGCGCCGGTGATCGAGCGGCTGACGGGCGAAGGGATGCGGCTCGTCGGCCCTCTGCCCGCCGACACGCTGTTCACGCCCGCGCACCTGAAGGATGCCGACGCGGCGCTCGCGATGTTCCACGACCAGGGCCTGCCGGTGCTGAAGTACGCGGGCTTCGGCAACGGCATCAACGTGACGCTCGGTCTGCCCATCGTGCGCACCTCCGTGGACCACGGCACCGCGCTGGACCGCGCGGGCACCGGCGACATCGACTCCGGCAGCCTGCGCGCGGCGCTGGAGCTCGCCGTCACCATGGCGGCGCGGCAGGCGGCACGCTGAACGTCCCCGCGCCGACGCCGCCCCCGTCCTCGCCCCCGTCCTCGCCCCCGTCCTCGGGCGCGACGGGGCCGCACCGGCCGCGCCGGCGCTTCGGCCAGAACTTCCTGACCGACCGCTCGGTCATCGACGCCATCGTCGCGGCCGTGCGCCCGCGCCCCGGCGACGCGCTCGTGGAGATCGGCCCGGGCCGCGGCGCGCTGACCGCTCCCCTGCTGGCCGCCGCCGGCGCGCTCGCCGTCGTCGAGATCGACCGGGATCTGGCCGCCGCCCTGCGCGCGCGCGACGCGCCGGGACTCACAGTGCACGAGGGCGACGCGTTGGAGCTCCCCGTGGCGACGCTGCTCGAAGGCACCGCGCCCGGCACGCGCCTGCGCGTCGTCGGCAACCTGCCCTACAACGTCGGAACGCCGCTGGTGCTGCGCTTCGCCGAGCACGGCGCGCTGATCGAGGACGTGCACGTGATGCTGCAGAAGGAGGTCGTCGACCGCTTGTGCGCCGAGCCCTGCACCAAGGCGCGCGGCAGGCTCTCGATCGTGATGCAGGCGGCGTTCCGCGTGCTGCCGCTGTTCGACGTGGAGCCCGCCTCGTTCGACCCGGCGCCCAAGGTGCGCTCGGCGGTCGTGCGACTGGTGCCGCGGCCCGATGCGCCGGACGCGGCGGGGCTCGCACGCATCGGCTTCGCCGCCAGGCTCGCGTTCGCGAACCGCAGGAAGACGCTGCGCAACAACCTTCGCGGGTACCTGGACGCCGAGGCGCTGGAGGCGCTGGACATCGCGCCCGGCGCGCGCGCCGAGACGCTGGAGCTCGCCGCGTTCGAGCGACTGGGCGACGCGCTCGCCGCCGTCGCGCCGGCGCCGGCGCTCGACGACGGACAGGACCCGCCCTGAGTGACCGAACCGCCGGGCGGCGACGAGCCGGCACCGGAGCCGGTGCTACCATCGGACGCCGGCACGTCGTCGGCACGCCCACACGCCGGCACGCGGTGCGGGCGGGCAGCACGGACCATCACGTCATGCAGCGGGACCCCAGCGAAGGCATCAGCATCGACGTGGAGACGCTCTACGTCGAATCCGAGAGCGATCCGGACAGCGACCGCTTCGTGTTCGCCTACACCATCACCATCAGGAACGTCGGCGACGTGCCGGCCAAGCTCATGACCCGTCACTGGGTCATCCGCGACGCCAACGGCAAGGTGCAGGAGGTGCAGGGCGACGGCGTGGTCGGCGAGCAGCCTCACCTGAAGCCCGGCGAGGGCTTCCAGTACACCTCCGGCGCCATGCTCGAGACCTCCATGGGCACCATGGGCGGCAGCTACATGATGGTCACGGACGACGGTGCCGAGTTCCGCGCCCCCGTGGACGACTTCCTGCTCTCCGCGCCACGCGTGCTGCACTGACCGGCCGGCGGTCGCGATACCGCCCGCCCCTTTCCCTTTCGCGCCCATGTCCCGCCTCTACGCCATCGGCGACCTGCACGGCTGCCTGGACGCGCTGCGCCGCCTGCTGGAGCGCATCGGCTTCGAGCCCGCCTCCGACCGGCTGCTGTTCGTCGGCGATCTCGTCAACCGGGGTCCGGACTCGCTCGGCACGCTGCGCTACGTGCGCTCGCTCGGCGACTCGGCCATCAGCCTGCTGGGCAACCACGACCTGCACCTGCTGGCCGCGCACCACGGCATTCGCGCACCGGGCAGGAAGGACACGCTCGACGCCATCCTCGCCGCCCCGGATCGGGATGCGCTGATGGACTGGCTGCGCCGCCGCCCGGTGCTGCACTCGGGCGACGGCTTCGTGGCCGTGCACGCGGGGGTGCCGCCCCAGTGGTCACTGGCCGAGGCGCGGCGACGCGCCGACAAGCTCGAGCGCCGCCTGCGCGGCAACGACCACGCGGGCTTTCTTGCGCGCATGTACGGCAACGAGCCGGCGCGCTGGGAGGACGCCGACGGCGCCACCATGCGGTTGCGCTGGACGGTCAACGCGTTCACGCGCATGCGCTACTGCCGCGCCGACGGGGCGCTGGACTTCTCCTTCAACGGCGCGCCCGTGGACGCACCGCCGGATCTGCTCCCTTGGTATCGCGTGCCGCGCGCCGCACCGCTCGGCCTGCCCGTGCTGTTCGGTCACTGGTCCGCGCACCCCGCCATGGCACCGCCGGGCATCGTGCCGCTCGATCGCGGCTGCGTGTGGGGCGGAGAGCTCGCGTGCCTGCGGGTGGACGCGCAAGCGCCTGCGGGCGAGAGCATGCGCAGCGTACCGGCAAGCGCGACTTGAGCGACGGCTCGCCGGCGCCGGAGCTTCAGCGCTGCGGCAGCAGCACGGTGTCGATGACGTGGATCACGCCGTTGGACTGCTCGATGTCCGCCTGCGTGACCGTGGCCACCGTCCCGTTCTCGTCGGTGAACGTCACGGTGCCCCCGTCGGCCCTGGCCACCAGCACGCAGCCGCCCACCGTCTCGATCTCGTGCGCGCCGCCGTCCTCGGCGACCATCGACACGACATCGGTGGACATCGCCTCCCCCGGGATGACGTGGCAGGTCAGGATCGTGGCCAACGTCGACCGGGCGACGGGGTTCATGAGGTTCTCCACCGTGCCGTCGGGCAAGTCATCGAAGGCGTCGTCGGTGGGAGCGAGCACGGTGAACGGGCCCTCGCCCTTGAGCGTGTCCGCGAGATCGGCGGCGACGATCGCCGCGACCAGCGTCTCGTGGTCCTGCGACATCGACGCGTTCTCGACGATGTCGCGCTCGGGGGACATCTCGGCCCCGCCGACCATCGGCAGGTCGTTCTCGGACGTGGAGGCCGTGGTGGCACAGCCGGTGGCGGCCAGAAGGGCGGTCGCGAGCAGCGATGCGGCGGTGGTTCGGATCATGCGGTGTTCTCCGGTGGGTGCGGCGCGGTGGACCCGGCGCGTTCGAGCGTAAGGTACGCGATCGGCACGCCGCCCGTCGTCGCCGGGTCCGGCTCGTGCCTGGACACCTCGACCCACTCGTCCGGCTCGAAGCCCTCCAGCCACGTGTCACCCTTGTACTCGGCGTCGATGCGCGTGAGGTGGAACCGTGTTATCCGCGGCATCGCGGCGCGCACGAGCCGCGCACCGCCGATGAGGCACACCTCGTCGACGCCGTCGGCACGGGCCTGCACCCGCGCGCGCTGCAGCGCATCGTCCAGCGCGTGCGCGACGAGCACGCCCTCGCGCCGGTACGTCGGGTCGGTCGTGAGCACGACGTTCGTGCGCCCGGGCAGCGGGCGGCCGATGGATTCGTAGGTCTTCCGACCCATCACGACCGGCCTGCCCAGGGTGACGGCCTTGAAGTGCGCGAGCTCGCCCGGGATGTGCCACGGTAGCGCACCGTTCGCACCGATGAGGCGGTTCCTGTCCATGGCGAGGACCAGGGACAGGACGGGGTCGGCGTTCATGGAGCCTCCTTGTCGATGTTCATGCGCACGGCGAGCCCCGAACGCCCGACCAGCTCCACCAGGGCATCGAGGCTGAACTTGTCGATCCTGCCGCGCATCAGGTCGCTGAGCCGGGGCTGAGTGACGCCGAGACGCCCAGCCGCCTCGGTCTGCGTCACGCCCCATCCGAGCACCTCCTGCTCCACGGCGATCATCAATCGGGCGCGGAGCCGCATGTTGGCCGCCGCCTCGGGCGTGTCTTCCAGCGCGTCCCGAACGCTTGCGTAGGACGCCTGTTCGACCTTCGAACCCTGCCCGTTCTGGTCAGTTGTATTCCTTCCCACCATCAGCGCGTGCGGTCTGGATCAGAACTCAATGCCTGGAGCCGCGCCGTCGTCAGTTGCACTCCAGCCTCCTTGCTTGCGCCCTCGTTGAAAGGCCGCGATCGGTCCGGCGCGTCGCCGAGAATGACGACCCGATTCGTGGTCGCGTTATATCAAATTCGATATGGGCGATGCGACAGCATTTGCCCATCGACCGAGCCGCACGAACCAGGGACGCCGCGGGCGCTCGGCGCGTAAGTGTTTCAGCTCCGATCAGTGCCGACCGGGACCTGTCGCTAGCCGTCGAAAGGGACGCATCCGCGCCCCACGACGGCCCGCCATGCACGCTTCCCTGACCAGCCGCTACCTGCTGGCGCTCGGCATCGTCGCCGCGGTGCTGATCTTCTCCTACGCCGCCTCGCGTCATCTCGACCGCGAGGCGCACGCGGATGCCCGCCTCATCAACATCAGTGGCGAGCAGCGCATGCTGTCGCAGCGCATCGCCCTGCTGGCGACCGACCTGACGCTGCGCGAGACCGGTGTCTCGCTGCGCGGCGGTGCGGACGTGGAATCCGCGTTGCTGGCCGCCGTCGCCCGCATGCAGGCGAATCGCGCCGAGTTGCTGCGCGATCGGGCCTCGGGTGGGCTGGACGACGCCTGGTCCGAGGACGAGCGGCTCGAGCGGCTCGACGAGCGCGTCCAGCGCTACCTGCAGAACGCATCGCTGCTGCTCGCCGAACCGAGCGGCGCGGCCGCACGCGCGCTCGTCGGATCGTTGCACGCGGAGGCCACGAGCGATCTGCTGCCCGCGCTCGACGAGGTGGTCTTGCGCTACCAGCACCGGGCGGACGAGCGCCTGGGTGCGGCGCGGCTGCGCGAGCGAATCCAGCTATCGATCGGACTCGCGGTGCTGCTCGTCGAGCTCGTGTTCATCTTCCGGCCCATGGTCGCCTCGACGGTGGCGGCCGTCCATCGGCTCAGACGCTCCAACGGGCGTCTGCGCGACATCGGATACCGTCTGTCGCACGACCTGCGCGCGCCCGTCGCCTCCTCGATCGGGCTGGCGAGCCTTGCGCGGGAGTCGCTCGACGAGGGCGACGTGGAGGAGGCCGGGTTCGCGCTGCGCGAGCTTCGGCGCTCGCTCGACGGTCTCGACCGGCACATCGCGCAGATGAACCACTCGATCGAGAATCCTCAGGTGGCCGAGCCCGCCGAGACGCTGCGGGTGCGCGCGCTGGTGGACGATTCGCTCGACCGGCTCTCGCACATGCCCGCGTTCGACCGGTTGCGGATAGAGGTCCGGATGACTCCCGAGCTCGCGTGGACCGGCCAACGCAAGGCGCTGGAGTCCGTGCTCGAGAACCTGCTCTCGAACGCCGTCAAGTACGCGGACCCCGCCAGCCCCGGCTCGGAGCTGCTCGTCGATGCGCGCCGCATGGGGCCGGGCTTGCAGGTCATGATCAGCGACAACGGTCTCGGGGTTCCCCTCGAGGCGCGCGAGCGGCTGTTCGAGCGTCACGGGCGCTGCCACCCGGGGCGCGCGCAGGGCAGCGGTCTCGGCCTCTACCTCGCCCGCGAAGCGGCGGAACGGCTGGGAGGCTCGCTGGTGTACCGGCCGCTGCGCGACGGTTCGCGCTTCGTGCTGAACGTGCCCGACGACGACGGGGACGGCGGCGCGACCACCACCGCGCCTGCCGCGGCCCGAATCCCGCGGGAGCTCCACGCATGACGTCTCCGTCCCACATCCTGGTGGTCGAGGATTCCGAGACCGACCAGTACGTGGCGCGCCGCCGGCTGCACAAGCGCTGGCCCGATGCCGAGATCGTCTTCGTCACCGACGGCGTCGAGGCCATCGCCTGGCTCGACGGCGACCCGCCGATGCCGCAGCTGATCCTGCTGGACATCAACATGCCGCGCATGAACGGTCACGACTTCCTCGCCGCCTGGTTCGGCGAGCGTGCCATGAGCATACCGGTGGTCGTCATGCTGACCTCATCGACCCAGGAGGACGACCGACAGCGCACGGCGCGCTACCCGAACGTGCGGGGCTTCCTGATCAAGCCGCTCGACCCGGACGACATCGACATGCTGGAGGAGCTGATCGACGAGCGGTGCTAGCATGACCCGACCCGCTCGCCCGAGCCACGCGCCGATGAACACCGCCCTTCGCATCGATCCGCACCTGCCGCGCCGCCGGCTCACCGTGCAGGAGTATCACCGCATGGGCGAGGTGGGCATCCTGACCGAGGACGACCGGGTCGAGCTGATCGACGGAGAGATCATCGAGATGGCACCGATCGGCGACCCGCACGTGGACCTCGTCATCGTGCTCAACGACCGCCTGACCGCGGCCATCGGGGGACTCGCATCGGTGTCCGTCCAGAACCCGTTGCGGCTCACCGACCACACCGAGCCGCAACCGGACCTCGTCGTCCTGAGGCGGGAGCGGCGGCGCGGCGTGCCGCTCGCGGCCGACGCGCTGCTGGTGATCGAGGTCGCCGACTCGTCGCTCGCCTACGATCGCGACACCAAGCTGCCCCGATTCGCGCGCTCGGGCATACCGGAGGTGTGGCTCGTGGACGTGGCGGGCGCGACGCTCGTGCGCCACCGGACACCGGACGAGGATCGGTATCGCCATTCCGACGTGCCCGACCTCACCGCAGGCCTCGTGCCGCAGGGACTGCAGGGCGTGAGCATCGACCTGTCGGGACTTTTCGTGACCGACTTTCCGGGCGCCTGAGCCGGGAGAGCGGTCCTGCCGCCAACGACCCACGCGAGGGGAACGTAGTCATGACCACGGTGCGAGAGCTGCTCGAGAACAAGGGCGGGGACGCCGTCACCATCGGCCCGGATGCCACGGTGCTCGAGGCGGTCCGGTTGATGGCCGAGCGCGACATAGGCTCGGTCGCCATCATCGAGAACGGGCGGCTGATCGGCGTGATGACGGAGCGGCATTACGCGCGCGGCGTCGTGCTCGCCGGGCGGCGCTCGGACACCACGACGATACGCGAGGTCATGTCCGCCGAGCTCGTGCCCGTCACGCTCGAATCGACGGTGGACCGGTGCATGGCGCTGATGACCGAGCACCGCATCCGTCACCTGCCCGTGCTCGAGAACGAGATCCTCGTCGGCATGGTCTCCATCGGGGACCTCGTGCGCAGCAAGCTCGCCGATCAGGCGCGCACCATCGATGATCTGACGCGCTACATCTCCAGCTAGGGCCTGTCGCCAATCAGAACGTAGGCGCCTACGTTCTCATTGGCGACAGGCCCTGGGGCGCGCTCACCCGCCCAGGCAGGCCTCCAGCACGCGCTGCACGCGCTCGAAGTCGATCGGCTTGGACAGCAGCTCGCAGCCGTCGAGCGACGCGGGACGCGTCAGGCCACGATCGCCGGACAGGAACACCACGGCCACGCCTTCGGCCAGCAGGCTCTCGGCGAGCGCGAAGGAGGTGCCGTTGCCCAGGTCGATGTCCAGCAGCGCGACCGCGGGCATCGTGTCGTCGGCGCGCGCCGCGTCGATGGCTTGCCGCGCCTTGTCGACGGTGCCGGCGGGACCGATCACGCGCCAGCCGCGATCCTCGAGCTCGTAGCGGATGTCCAGCGCGATCAGCGCCTCGTCCTCGACCACCAGCACGCTGCGATCAGTCATCGGTGCCTCTCTCCTGGCCCAGAGGCGCGACGAGCCGAGCGCGCAGGCCCGTCGGTGCGTAGTCCAGCTCCGCCTCGCCGCCCAGCGAATGGGCGAGCGAGGACTCGATCAGCACGCTGCCGAAGCCGCGCCGCGTCGGCGGCGTCACCGGCGGACCGTCGGACTCGGCCCAGTGCAGCTCCACCGCGGGCAAGCCGTCGAGATCGACCGGCCGCCACGCGATGGCGAGCCGTCCGGACTCCACCGACAGCGCGCCGTGCTTGGTCGCGTTGGTCGTCAGCTCGTGCAGCACGAGCGCGAGCGTGTGGGCGGGTCCCGCCGCCAGGGCGAGCGCGGGTCCCTCGCTCGACACGCGAACGCCGTCGATGGAGACGTAGGGCCCGATCTGGCGCTGCACCAACTCCTCGAGCGAGGCGCCGTGCACGGCGTCGTCGACGAGCAGGTCGTGCGCGGCGGCGATGGCGGCCAGGCGCCCGTCGAAGGCGCGGCGGAACGCGGGCAGCGAGTCCGCATGGCGCAGCGTGTGCGACGCCATGCCGCGGATCGTGGCCAGGAGATTCTTGACGCGGTGGTTGAGCTCGCCCAGCAGCAGCTCGCGCTGCGCCTCGACCGCGCGGCGCTCGGTGATGTCGGTGCCCGACGGCACCAGCGCGACGACGCGTCCGTCGCCGTCGAACACCGGCGCGATCGTGAAGTCCACCACGCGCTGACCGTCGCGGGCGGACCAGGGCAGGTCCTCCCGCACCGTCTCGCCCGCGGCGGCGCGCTCGATCAGCGACGCGACCTTCGCGCGCAGCTCCTCCGAGACGCTCCACCACGGCGTCGCCCAGAAGGCCTCGCCGATCACGTCCGACTTGTTCCCGCCAATGGCGCGCATCGCCGTCGCGTTGATGTCTCGCACCCGCCCGTCGGGTTCCAGCAGGCCGATGAGCGTGCCCACGCCGTCGAGCGTGCGGGTCAGCCGCGCCTCGGACTCGCGCAGCGCGAGCTCGGTCTCGCGACGCTCGTCGATGTCCAGGAGCACGCCCGGGAAGCGCACCGGCCCACCTTTCGCGTCGCGATAGATGCGCCCTCGCGCCTGCACCCAGCGCACGCGACCGTGCGCATCGCGCACGCGGAACTCCTGCGTGTACGGGGTGCCGCCCTCGGTATCGGCGAGCGCGATGTCCACGGCGGCCCGCACGCACGACACGTCCTCCGGATGAATGCGCTCGAGAAAGCGCGCGATCGGCACGCCGGCGCGCGCGGCGTCCGGTTCGAGACCGAACAGCCGCGCGAAGTCGGCGTCGGTGCGCACCACGTCGCCGGGCACGTCCCAGTCCCAGGTGCCGACCCCGCCGCCGGCCGACAGGGCGTCCTCGAGGCGGTCCTCGATCAAGGCCGCGCGGCGCTCGGCCGCGCGCTGCCCCGAGACGTCCGAGAAGGAGACCGCGAAGCCGTCGCCGATGCGCACCGCGGTGATCTCGAACGCGCCGTCGATGCCGTCGCGGCGGTATTCCAGGAAGGTCTTGAAGGGCTGGCCGGTCTCGACCACGGCGCAGTACGCCTCGAACAGCCCGTTGTCCAGATTGCCGGGCGTCACGCCGAGCAGCGTGGCGCTCGCGAGTTGCTCGGCCGGCCGACCCACTATCGCCGCGGCGGCCGGGTTGAAGTAGTCGTAGGCGAAGTCCTCGATCGAGCCCGCGGCATCGCGCAGGCTGCGGAAGATGATGAAGCCGTCCGGGGAGCTCCGGTGCACGGCCTGGAAGCGCTCCTCGCTCCAGCGCAGCGCCTGCTCGGCCGCGCGCCGCTCGCTCACGTCGACGATGGCGGCGACCACGCTGCGCGCCTCGCCGTCGGGGCCGAACTCCAACCGGTAGCTCACCTGCAGCCAGCGCTCGGCGGCCGCATCGTCGCCGGTCAGCTCGGCGAGCGAGAAGTCGTATTCGACGCGGTCGCCCGCGAAGGCCGCGTCGAGCCGGCCGCGCGCGAACGCCCAACCCGCCTCGCCGAGCACCTCGGCCACGGAGCGCCCGACGAGCTCGTCGGGCTCGGCATCGAACAGCGCCGCGTAGCCCGCGTTCACGAAGCGGTAGTGTCGCCCGACATCGACCTGCGCGAGCATCACCGGCGCGTGGTCGGTGACCAGGCGCAACTGGTGGCGGGAGCTGCGCAGCGCGCGCTCGGCACGCGTGGCCTCGCTGACGTCGACGAAGGAGAGCACGGTGCCGACCGGCTCGCCGTCGGCGTCGCGGTACGGGGTGCGGCGGCGCAGGAACACGCGCCCGTCGAGGTGCACCGCCTCGGCGTCGTCGCCCGCGGCGGCGTCGCCGGGCGGCGGCGGCAGCGTCCGGAAGTTGTGCGTGAAATGCGCCAGCGGCCGGTCGATGTCGGCCTGCGTGATGTTGTACAGCTCGGCCGCCGCCGGGGTGAAGTTCCGCAGCCGGCCCTCGACGTCGAGGAAGATCGTCGCGATCTCGGTCGAGCGCAGCAGGTTCACCAGATCGGTGTTCGCCTCCTCGAGGGCGACGGCACCGTGCTCGATCTCGTTCTTCGAGGCCTCCAGCTCCTCGTTCGAGGACTGCAGCTCCTCGTTCATCGAGATGAGCTCCTCGTTCGAGGACTTGAGCTCCTCGTTGGCGGCCTCGAGATCCTGCACGGTGCGCTCGAGCTCGGCGCGCGTGCGCAGGAGCTCCGCCTCGAGCTCTTCGACATGGTGCTCGCTAGCCCCCGGCCCGGCCGCGGCCGAATCGCCGCCGGCGGCCCCCAGGTCGGCGAACACGACCATGTAGAGCCCGCCGTCCTCGCCGAGCTCCGGCATGGGCTGCACGGTGATGCGCAGCCTGCGGCGCTCGCCGTCCGCATCGAGCGCGAGGCCTTCCTGCACGGCGGTGCGTCGCTCGGCGAGCGCGCGCGACCACGCCGAGCGCAGCGCGCTTCGCGCCCCGTCGCGCACCACGCGCATGACGTGATTGACGTACTGGCCGGTCGGCTGCTGCAGCCAGCGGTCGGTGTTCGGCGAGGAGAACGTGATCTGCCCCGTCTCGCCCACGAGCAGGTACGGCGGTGCGAACTCGTCGAGCAGGATGCGCTGCGAGATCGCACCGATGTCGGCCTCCTCGCCCGGCAGCGTGTACTGCCGGCCCGGGTTGCCGGCGCCCGTGACGGGACGCGCCACGGCGGCATCGCGCAACCCGGTATCGCGTCGCTGCGCGATGCGCGCGCGCGCGTCCACGGCGCGGAAGAGATCCGCGTGGCCCGTGACGGCCTCCGACGAGCCGAGAAACAGGTGGCCCGAGTCGCGCAGCGCGTAGTGGAACACGCCCATCAGCTTCTTCTGCAGGTGCGCGCCGAGGTAGATCATGAGGTTCCTGCAGCTGATCAGGTCCATGCGCGAGAACGGCGGATCGCTGATCAGGTTGTGCGGCGAGAACACGATGCGCTGGCGCAGCGACTTGCCGACGCGCATCTGCGCCCCGTCGCGCTCGAAGAAGCGCTGCAGCCGCTCGGGCGACACGGGCTCGAGCTGCGCGAGCGAGTACACGCCGCGCCGCGCGACGGCGAGCGCCCGCTCGTCCAGGTCGGTGGCGAAGATCTGCACGTCCTGGCGCGAGCCGCTCGCCTCGATGCGCTCGGCCACCAGCATCGCGAGCGAGTAGGCCTCCTGACCGGTGCCGCAACCCGCCACCCACAGCCTGACGCCCTCCTCCCCGTCCGCGTCGATGAGACGTTCCAGCACGCGGACCTGCAACGCCGAGAAGGCCTCGGGGTCGCGGAAGAACGCCGTCACGCCGATCAGCAGGTCGCGCATCAGCGCGCGCGCCTCGTCGGCGTCGCCGCCTAGCCGCGCGAGATAGGCATCCACGTCGTCCAGGCGGTGCAGGTGGACGCGGCGCTCGACGCGGCGCGACAGGGTGGATTCCTTGTAGTGACGGAAATCGTGACCGGTCACCGCGCGCAGGATGTCGCACGCCTCGCGCAGCTGCTGGGCGTCCAGCGACGGCGTCGGCGGCCGGCGCACCCCATCCGCGGTGCCGCGGCGTCGTCGCGCGCCGACGTGCCGGCCGACGAGCGCCGCGAGCGCCGCAGGAGCGTCGATGCGCTCGGCCGCCTCCTCCAGACGCAGCCCCGGGCCCGGCAGTTCCGCGGCGGCCGGGCTCGCGAGTGCCAGACCGCCGATCGAGGTGATCGTGGCGAGCCCGGCCAGTCCGTCCGTGCCGTCGGCCGCCAGCAGCACGCCGATGGCCCGTTCGCCGGCGAGGGCCGCGACGCTCTCGAACAGCGCGTCGCGGGTGGGCGGCGGCGCCCGGCCATCATCGAGCTCCAGCGAGGCGCGCGCGAACCGCTCCGGCGCGGCGTACGCGAGGCCCGGTGCGGGACGGTCGTCCGCGGGCCAGGGGGCGATCTCGAGCGCCGCCGGCAGCGGATCCGCGCACAGCACGACGCAGGCGGGCGAGGCCGGGCCGTCGAGGGCGTCGAGGAACGCGTGAAGCGCCTTCGCTCCACCCGGCCCGACCCCGACGGCGCAGATCATCGGCCCGAGGGTAGGATCGCTCATGTCCATAGTGTTCCACGCTCGCGCCGAGCATGCTGCCGCGCGGACCTCACTCCCGATCGCCCTCGCATCCGTGCTCGCGCACACGGCCTTCCAGTCGATAGCGCACGCCCTCGGGCTCGAACGTCAACGTCGCCGAGCCCTCGAAGTCGCTCGCGAGCGCCGCCTCGATCATCGTGCTGCCGAAGCCGCGCGTCGCGGGTGGCTCGACGCGCGGCCCGCCCCGCTCGCACCATTCGAGCTCCAGCCAGGTCGCCGCCGCATCGAGGCGCCAGGCGATGCTCACGCGCCCGTCCGGCACCGACAGCGCACCGTGCTTCACGGCATTGGTGGCGAGCTCGTGCAGCGCGAGCGCCAGGCTCGTGGTCCGCGACGACGGCAGCATGACGGGCGGCCCCGTCGCCACGATCCGGTGGCCGTCCGGCAGCGCGCCGAGGCAGGCGTGGACGAGCGAGGCGAGCTCGATCGGTTCCCACCCTTCGCGCGTGAGCAGGTCGTGCGCCGCGCCCAGCGTGCGCAGGCGCTCGCGGAACGCGCCGACCGCGGGCCCCGTGCGCAGCGCCCGCGGAAACGAGCGCGAGGCGATCGCGCTGACGACCGCGAGCGTGTTCTTGACGCGATGGTTGAGCTCGCCGGCGACGAGCCTGAGGTGGCGCTCGGCGCGCAGCCGCGCGCTCACGTCGCGCACCACGATCGAGACCCCCGCAAGCTCCCCGAGCGTGC
Organism: uncultured Gammaproteobacteria bacterium; assembly: GCA_963833195.1. Lineage (GTDB taxonomy): Bacteria > Pseudomonadota > Gammaproteobacteria > Granulosicoccales > Granulosicoccaceae > Granulosicoccus. Next base: position 2,045,580 of record CAWHXF010000027.1, read on the forward strand.
CGGGCTCCTCGATGCGCGAGACCGTGATCTCGATGTCGCGCCAGTGCGTGCGCCCCGCGTCCGGCGACCCGTCCGACGCCCCGTCCGACGACCCGTCCGGCGACCCGTCGGACGCATCGCCGAACGGGCTGTCGAAGCGCACGAACGGCTCGCGCTCGAGCGCGTTGCGGGCCGTCCCGAACCAGTCCGAGAGTGCGGCACACCGCAGGAGCTCGCCGATCGGGCGTCCCGCGATGCGCTCCGCCGGCAGCCGCAGCAGGCTCTGCGCGCCGGGGTTCGCGCTCGTGATCGTGCCGTCCGGGCGCGCACCGAAGATGGCGTCCGGCGACGCGGTCACGAGCGCGGCGAGCTCCTCGGCGCGCGCACGCGCGCCGCGCAGCTCCGCCTCGTACAGGCTGCGCTCGGTGGCATCGAACAGCGTGTAGTGGTGGCGCACGACGGTGCCCCGCGCATCGGTGCGCGCCCTGGCGTTGAGCAGGATCGGCAGCGGCGCGCGTCCGGGGCGGTCCAGACGCAGGGAGATCTCGCGCACGTGGCCCTGCAGCACGAGCATCGGACGCACGTGCGTCTCGAAGAACAGCCGCCCGGCGACCCCGAGCATCTCGTGCAACTTCGGGGCATCGTGGAACGGGTCGTCGAGGGACCCGATCCAGCGCTCGAAGGTGCGGTTGCAGCGCACGATGCGCCCGTCCGGCAGCGTCGACACGATGCCGCAAGGCGCGTCCCGCAGCATCGTCTCCGCATCGTCCACGTCCTGCGCGTCGAGCGGCTCCGGCAGCGCGCTCAAGACAACCAGGCGTCGATCGCCGACACCGTCTCCGCGGGCGCGGTCAGGTGCGGGCAGTGCCCGGTCGCCGACAACACGTGCAGCGTCGCGCGGGCGGCCTGCGAGCGGATCCAGTCGCCCACCTGGCGGGGTGCGATCATGTCGTCGCTGCACTGGAGCACCAGCGAAGGTGCGGTCAGACGCCGCACGTCGGCCCGGTAGTCGCCGAGGAAGGTGACGCGCGCGAAATGTCGCGCGATGGCGGGGTCGGTGCGGCAGAAGCTGCGCGTCAGGTCGTCGACGACCTCCGGCTCGGCCCCCGCGCCGAGGATGCCGGGCACCATCTGCCCGGACCACCCGAGGTAGTTCTCGTCCATCACCGCGAGCAACTGCTCCAGATCCTCGGCCTCGAAACCGCCTCGGTAGTCGCCGTCGTTGCGGTAGCACGGTGACGGCGCGACGAGCACGAGCCTGGAGAAGCGTCCGGGCGCGTCGTTCGCGGCCAGCACCGCGCTCATCGCGCTGACCGAATGCCCGACCACGATGGGCGCCTCGAGCTCCAGCGCGTCGCAGACCGCGAGCAGGTCCTCGGCGTGACCGTGCAGCGTGGCGTAGCGCTCCCGGTCGTAGGCCGAGAGGTCCGACTCGCCGGAGCCCGTCAGGTCGTAGACGACGGTACGGAACCGGTCCTCGAAGCGCGGCGCCACGAAGCGCCACGTGCTCTGGTCGCAACCGAACCCGTGCGCGAACACCATCGCCGGAGCGTCCGCACCGCGGGTCCGCACGCGGTTGCGCCGGATGATCGCCTCGCGCGCCGCCTGCCGCATCGCCTTCGGTTCGTGGTCCTTGCAGCCGGGGTGGGTGCGCGCGTCCTCACCGGAGCACTGCTCGCGCGGCGCATGTAACCACGGCCGCCGGAACCCCGGCGGCGCGCGCGAAGATTCTTCACCACCCGGCGGTAGCGTGATCGGAACGCTCCTCGTCCGATCGCGCGCGGATCGCGCGGTCGGGACGGTCCGTGCTAGGGTCGACCTCCCTGTCAGGGGGACCACTCGTTGACATTCGGCCCCCCCGCGGCCGAAACGATCCCGTCGCCTCCTCTGAGTTCATCTCGAGGAGCGCCACCCATGGCCGTACCCACCGCAGTTCCGCCGTTCGCGCCGCTCGGCGCGCATCGCCCCACCCTGCTTCCGGTCCTCGACGGACCGCGCACGCTCGACGACCTCGCCGTCGGACGCGCTTCCGCAGCGCCGTGGCGCGCGGCGAACACGACCGAACCGCGACCCGTCGGAGCCGCCATCGTGTACTGCGAGGCGAACTTCGGCGCCATCGACGGCAAGACCGCCAACGGCCTCGTGCGGCATTCGCAGAAGTACCGGATCCTGTCGGTGATCGACAGCGCGCAGGCCGACCGGGACACGGGCACCGTGCTCGACGGGCGGCCGAACGGGATACCCCTCGTGCGCGATCTGGCCGACGCGCTCGCCCGCGCGGACACCCGACCGGACACGTTCATCTACGGCATCGCGCCCTCGAGCGGGTCGCTCTCGCGGCGCGAGCGCGCCACGCTGCTCGAGGCGATCGGGTCGGGCATGGACATCGTCAGCGGGCTGCACGAGTTCCTCGGTGACGATGCGGAGTTCGTGGCGGCCGCCCGCAAGGCGAACGTCACGCTGGTCGATGTCCGCAAGCCGCGCGACAAGCGCGACATGCACACCTTCAGCGGACGCATCGCCGGCGTCACCTGCCCGCGCATCGCGGTGCTCGGCACCGACTGCGCCATCGGCAAGCGCACGACCGCCACCGTCCTCGCGCGCGCGCTGAACGCGCGGGGACTCAAGACGGTGATGATCGGTACCGGGCAGACGGGCCTGATGCAGGGCGCGCGCTACGGCATCGCGCTCGACGCCGTGCCGTCGCAGTTCTGCGCGGGCGAGCTCGAGGCCACCATCGTCGATGCCTTCGAGCGCGAGCAGCCGGACGTCATCGTCATCGAGGGGCAAGGCGCGCTGAGCCATCCGGCCTACTCCACGTCCTCGTTCATCCTGCGCGGCGGCCAGCCCGACGCCGTCGTGCTGCAGCACGCTCCGGGGCGCAAGGCGCGTTGCGACTTCCCGGACATGCCCATGCCGGACCCCGCCACCGAGATCCACCTGATCCAGACCTTCGCCGACACGCGGGTCATCGGGCTGACGATCAACCACGAGCACCTGTCCGAGGCCGAGATCGACGCGGCCATCGTGCGCTACGAGCGCGAGCTCGGCATGCCCGTGACCGATGCGCTCACGCGCCCGGAGAGACGGCTCGCGGACATGGTCGTGCAGGCGTTCCCGGCACTCGTGGAGAGCGCGTCCGCACGCGCGGGGTGAGCGCGCCGCGGCTGGAGATCGATCTCGGGAAGCTTCATGACAACGCGCGCACGCTCGTCGAGCGGCTGGCCGCGCGCGGCATCCGGGTGACCGGCATCACCAAGGCGACCCTGGGCTCGCCGGCCATCGCGCGAGCTCTCCTGAGCGCGGGCGTGGTGGCGCTCGGCGACTCGCGCATCGAGAACATCGAGACCCTGCGACGCGCCGGCGTGCCCGGACCGATGGTGCTCGTGCGCTCGCCGATGCGCAGCCAGGTGAGCCGCGTCGTCAGGCACGCCGACACGAGCTTCAACACCGAGCCGGAGATCGTGCGGCTGCTGTCCGTCGCCGCGCGTCGGGCGGGGCGCACGCACGGCATCGTGCTGATGGTCGAGCTCGGCGACCTGCGCGAGGGCATCATGCCGGACGATCTCGAACGCATCGCGTGCGAGGTGCTGCGCCTGCCCAACGTCGCGCTGCGCGGCATCGGCGCGAACCTCGCCTGCCGCAGCGGCGTCGCGCCCGGCCAGCGGAACATGGCGGAGCTGTCCGCGCTGGCCGAGTCGCTCGAGACGGCTCTCGGCTGCAGGCTCGGCACGGTGTCCGGCGGCAACTCCGCCAACCTCGGCTGGGCGCTCGGCGGCGGCGACACGGGACGCATCGACGACCTGCGGCTCGGCGAGGCGATCCTGCTAGGCCGCGATCCGCTGCACGGCCGGCCCATCGACGGGCTGCACGGCGATGCGATCACGCTCGTGGCCGAGGTGATCGAGTCGAAGCGCAAGCCGTCGCTGCCGTGGGGCGAGCTCGCGCGGAACGCCTTCGGCGAGCTCCCGGTCGTCGAAGACCGCGGGGACGTGTGGCAGGCGCTGCTCGCCGTCGGCCGCCAGGACACCGATGCGGACGGACTTCGGGCGCCCGCGGGCATCGAGATCGCGGGCGCGAGCAGCGATCACCTGGTCGTGCGCGGCGATCGGCATGCGCTGCCCGTCGGCGCCGAGATCCGGTTCACGCTCGGCTACGGCGCGTTGCTGCGCGCCATGACCTCGCCGTTCGTCGCCAGGCGGATGTGCGGACGCGCGGCTCACGCAGGCTCCACCGCCCTGGGCGAGGCCGTGCGACGGGTGGCCTGAGAAGGACTCCCGCTCAGGCCGCCCGGACCTCGTGGGCGCCGCGCACCTGCTTCCAGAACTTCGCGAAGGTCGGAAACCCCATGCGCGGCATCGGGTACAGCCACGGCCGATCCTCGACCGTGCCGGGCCAGCCTTCGCACGCCGGGTACTCGCGGCGCACCACGAAGGCGTCCGCGCTCGCGGCGCGCAGTTCGTCCACGCTGCCGTGCAGCACCCGTGCGCCGCACTCGGCGGCCCAGTGCGCGACGAGGGTCCAGCGCTTCTCGCTCAGCGGCCATCGCAGCGCATGGTCGACGTCGATGAACACCACGTGCCGCGCGATGTCCTCGCGCCAGCGCGGGTCCAGGTTCCAGATCGAGCGCAGCGCGACGGGCTCGTTCGACGGGAACGCATCGCCCGCGCCGCCGATCGCGCGGCCGGGCAATCGCGACACCAGCGTGTCGCGCGCGTCGAAGCCCGCATAGTCGACCGCGCGGCGCCGGGACCGCGCCTTCGGCAGCGCGAGCGCATCGAGCGCCTCGTAGGGCACGTCCAGCCAGGTGCCGTGCTGATCGGTCTTCGCGAAACGGTTGACGTTGTCCTGGTTCATCACGTACGGCTTCGCGCGCGACGTGCCCGCCACCCACTGCCACGACAGCGCGTTGCTCGCCAGATCGCCGTCGATCAGGTGGAAATGCAGCCAACGCGCGGGTTCCTGCCAGCGCGTGCGCCCGATGCGCACGGTCACCGCGGCCGTCCACAAGCGTGCGTGGTTGTGCATCGTGCCTTCTGCGACGACGTGGCGGATCGCCGCGTCGATACCGTCGATGCCGGTGTCGGCATCCAGCACCGCGGCCGGCGGCACCGCCGAGCGCACGTCGTCCTGCGGCTGCACGAGATCGTCGAAGATGCGCTCGCCTTCACGCTGCCAGGTGCGCTGGTGGAACTCGCGCCAGGCAAGCTGGTTCAGCAGCTTCTCGCAACGCTCTTCGGAATGCCGCGCGAGCGCGAGCTCCGCCACGTCGCGCGTCGAGATGACCCCGTGAGCGATGAACGGTCCGAGCCAGGTGGCGGCGCCGTCAAGATCGTCCCTGCCGCGCTCGTAGGCCAGCGGGTCGATGGAGCGAGCGCGGCGCAGCACTTCGGTCAGGTCGACGCGGAAGTGCTCGGCCGGCGGGGCGATCGGATCGTTCATGGCATCAGTACGATGAACCGCCGAACCCGGTCTCCTCCCATCCGAGGCCGCCCGCGTAGCGCCAGGCCATCCGTCCCCGGTCGTCCAGCGCGTACAGGTACAGCCAGCGGTTGTCGAACAGCGCGGCGACGGTGGGGTGCCGCTGCAGGATGTCCGTCATCGCTTCGCACGGCGCCGCGACGCACACGGCCAGACGCAGCGGCTCGTGCATCAGGCGCTCGCCGTCGTGCACCGACTGCCAGGGCAGCCCCGAGCGCAGCTCACCCCCGTTGCCCTCGACGACGCCGATGCCGCCGACGACGTTGTGCAGCAGCTTGTCGCCGGCGCCGAAGAGGCTCGGCGCGACGCTCGAGCCGTAGTACTGCAGGCTGATCCAGCTCGCGACGACGACCGGCGCGGTCAGCACCACTTCCAGCACCGCGAAGCCATCGTCCGCCACGGCGTCGTAGTCGTGCAGGAACACGCGACCACCCAGATCCTTGCCCGCGGTCATCGCGCGCGGGGCGGCGACGAAGGCGTTGCAGCCCGCCAGGCCCCACTCGGGACGCACCTCCGACCAGTCGAGCGCGCGGCGTGCGATGTCGTGCTCGCTCCCTGCCCGCGGCAGGCGCAGCGCCCGTTCGGTGCGTGCGACGCGGCCCGCCCCCGCCAGCCGCACCCGCAGCCGTCCGAGCGCGTCGGCGTGCGCGGGCGACGGGGTGTCGGCGTCGAAGAGGCGCACGGTGTCGGCGGTCGTGTCGTGCAGGGCGGCGAGGAAGAGCGTGTCCTCGGGCACGTCGATGCCGCGCTCGGCCAGAGCGCGCCGAACCTCGCGGTCGTTCAGCAGCGCCGCGAGCAGGCGGGCGTTGCTCTCGCCGGAGTATCCGCCGCACGCGCCGCATTGCAGGGCGCTCGCGTGCGGGTTATTGACGACCCGCGCCCCGTGACCGCACAGCATCACGATGGGTGCGAGGTCCCGCGTGAGCGACATCCCGCGCAGCGCACCCTCGGCGGCCGCCACGCGCTCGGGCAACGCGGGCAACGGGTCCAGGCGCGGCGGCGGGTCCGAGGGCGGAGACGCGCCGCCCGACCCCGTCGCGTCGCGCAGCAACTTGAAGGCGTACACCGGCCCCATCGCCTCGACGAAGGCGAACGAGGACACCGCCGCGAGCTTGAACCGGCCCCAGGCGCGTCGCGCGCGCGCCGTGATCCGGGTGTCCGCCTCCCGTTCGCCGTCCTGCGCGCCCCCGGAGCTCGTGTGCAGCGCCGGGTTCAGCAGCACCGGCAGGCGATGCTCGGGAACGTCCGAGCCGAAGCGCCGGTGGGAGGTGGCGAGTCCGAAGAACCCGGCGAAGCCGGAGGTCCGGATATCGCCGTCGAGCCCTTCGAGCGCGCGTCGGAACACTTCCGAGCGCACGTCGATGCAGAACACGGCCTGCACGTCGGGGCGGGTCGGCGTCGGTGGCGAGTCGATGCCGGCCACGGCCACGGACGCGGCGCCCGAGCTTGCGAGCAGCATCGCGAGCGCGCGCTGCGCGGCGCGTTCGTGCGCTTCCTGCAGCACGCTGTCGACGAGCATCGCGTCGCTCGGCTCGAGCGGCGCCGCATGGGCGGCGCGAGCCTTTCGCCACGGCTCCTCGATGCGCGTCTCGTGACGCGCGTACAACGCCTCCTCCCAGACGAGCCGGATGGCAAGCAGTTGCACGGCCGTGGTGTCGGTGCCGCCGCCGAGCTCCGCCTGCCACTGGCGCCAGCGCGCGTACTGGCCCCAGCCGCCCAGGGTCACGAGCAGGCGATGGAAGTAGGTCTCGGCCGCATCGTCCGGCAAGCCCAGCCGCTCCACCGCCCGTGCGATCAGCGCCTCGCAGCGATCGGGGCTGTCCTGCACGTGCGCGGCGAACCCGGCCAGACCGACGATCTCGGGGGTCAGGTCGTGCGTCGCGAACGAGCGCCACTCCGCGTACGCGCCGCGCCTGCGCGAGGCCGCCCAGAGCGCCTGCCCTTCGTCGAAGTGGCCGCCCCCCCAGGCACCGACGCGCTCGCCGATCAGCGCGGGCCAGTCCGTCCCGGTCGCCCGCGCCGCGAGCTCCGCGACGGTCGGGATCGCGCTCGGCGTCGGGATCGGCTCGCGGGCGGCCGCCTTCAGCGCGTCGAGATCGAGCGCGATGTCCTGCCCGGACGCGCCGCGCAGCGCGGCCTCCAGATCGTCGTCCGTGATCTCGCCCGCATCGATCTTCGCCGCGTACCAGGCGCGCGGCATCGTCACGGCGACGCCCGCCACCCGGGCCAGGCGCGCGCCGGCACGTGCCAGGCCTTCGTGGGCCTGGCCCAGGTACGGGTTGACCGCCACGCTCGAGGCCAGCGGCCACAGCGGCGGCACGGCGCTCGCGGCGCGGTCCGCGGCGGCCAGCATGAACGATGCGCGCGCGTCGGACGCGTCATCGAGGATCGGCATGCCGTCGGTGTCCATCGCAGTGCTCCTCGTCGTCTCAGCGTCGGGTCGACCAGCCGCCGAGCAGCCGGTCACCGATGGCGTTCGCGTACAACCCGTTCGAGAGGTGCACGCGCAGTCCGGCGGCCGCCGGGTGATAGGCCCACAGCTGGGAACATCGCCTGCCCGATCGCGACGATGCCGAACGACCCGACCGCCAGCACGAGCAGCGCCCACTCGAGCGGACCGGGCACGGGCGCGGGCGGCAGCGCGCCGCCGAACAGCGCCTTCGCCACGCCGTGCAGCACGAAGTAGGCGAGCGCCGCGGCGATCGAGTAGAGCAGCGTGCGGCGTCCGAGCGCCTTCGGCGCGTCGCCCGCCAGGCCCTGGGCGATCAGGTAGGCGACGCCGAAGACCAGGATGGCGCCGAGCGCGATGGCCTGCGGCGACCGCTCGTCGAAGCCGAACAACAAGCCCGTCCCCGCATGGATGACCACCGCGGCCGCGAAGGCCAGCCAGACCGCCCGTGCGTTCGGCACCGCGACCGGACCGGGCCGCCGCGCCGCGGCGAGCCGCTCCACCGCTTCCCCGGCCGAGAGGAAGGCGTGCGCCTTGTAGAGCGAATGGGCGACGATGTGCAGCAGCGCCAGCGGAAACAGCGCCAGGCCGCACTGCATGACCATGAAGCCCATCTGCGACACCGTCGACCAGGCGAGCGAGGTCTTCGTCACCGACTGCGTCAGCATCACCAGCGCGCCGACGATGGCGGTCAGCCCGCCGATCATCACGAGCGTCGCGAGCAGCAGGGGCGCAAGCAGCATCAGGTCCGCGAAGCGGATGAGCAGGAAGCCCCCGGCGTTGACGATGCCGGCGTGCAGCAGCGCCGACACGGGCGTGGGCGCTTCCATGACCTCCGTCAACCAGCCCTGGGTCGGGAACTGCGCGGATTTCAGCAGCGCCGCGACGGCCAACAGCACGGCGGCCCACACGGCGCTCGGCGGCGCGGCCCCGTCGCGGGCGAGCGCGAGGATCGTCCCGATGTCGCCCGTACCGAAGCCCGCGCCGAGGATCAGGACAGCGCCGAGCATGGCCAGGCCGCCGAGCGTCGCGGTCACAGCCTTCTTGCGCGCGGCCCGGCGCGCGCCCACCCGCTCGGAGCGGAACAGCAGCAAGCGGTGCAGGCAGACGCCGATCGCGATCCACGCCAGCAGCAACTGCAGCAGGTTGCCCGCGATGACGAGCAGCATGACCGCGACCAGCGCCGCGCTCAGCCATCCGGTGAAGGTGGCCTGACGCGCCTCGCCGTCGAGGTAGGTGGCCGAGTAGCGCAGCACCACCCAGCCGACGAAGGCGACCAGCAGCAGCATCGTGACCGACAGCGCATCGACCCGCGCGGTGAAGCCCCAGCCGCCGACGTCCACCAGGATCGCGGTCGAGTTCCCGCCCGAGAGCACCACGCAGACGCTCGCGAGCGCGACGGCGATCGATACCAGGGCGAGCCGCTCCGCCCGACGCGGGCTCCGGGGGGTTCGGACATCGCCCTCGCGAAAGCTCGAGACCGCGGCGGCCGCCAGGGCGAGCGGGGCGAGGAAGGGCAAGAGGTCGAACATCGAATGGGCCTCGGCGAACGGGTACGTGGCGCGGGGCGCATGATGATCGTTCCCTCCTGGCGGCGATAATTCATTGTTGCGGCCATGTCGTTCACTAGAATGGAACGATGGACGCCCTGAACTATCACCACTTGCGCTACTTCCACGCGGTCGCGCACGACGGCAACCTGACCCGCGCCGCCGCGCGGATGCACGTGTCCCAGTCCGCGCTGTCCGCCCAGATCGGCAAGCTCGAGAGCCGGCTCGGGCTGGAGCTGTTCGAGCGACGCGGCAGGCGGTTGCACCTCACCGAGGCCGGTCGCATCGCGCTCGAACACGCCGACGTGATCTTCGCCGCGGGGGACGAGCTCGTGGCCACGCTCGGCGGCACGGACCGGACGCGTCGGCTGCTGCGGGTCGGCGCGCTCGCCACGCTGTCGCGCAATTTCCAGATCGGGCTGCTGCGCCCGATGCTCTCGCGCGGCGACGTGGAGGTGGTGCTGCGCTCCGGCAGCGAGGCGGAGCTGCTGCGCGCGCTGGAGCGACTCGAGCTGGACGTGGTGCTGCTGAACCGCTCGCCGACGCCTGCCACCGCCGCGCCCTTCGTCTCGCACCTGCTCGCCGAGCAGCGCGTGAGCCTCGTGGGTACCCCTTCACGGCTCGCCGCCGGCGATACGCTCGCCGCGCTGCTGTCGCGCTGTCCGGTCATCGTGCCCACGGCCGGCAGCGGCATCCGCTCGGGCTTCGACGCGCTCGTGGATCGGCTCGGCGTCGCGCCGCGGATCGTCGCGGAGGTCGACGACATGGCCATGATGCGGCTGCTCGCGCGCGAGGACGCGGGGCTCGCCGTGCTGCCGCCGATCGTCGTGGAGGACGAGCTCGCGACGGGGCTACTCGTGGAGATCGAGCCGCTGAGCGATGTGGTCGAGACCTTTCACGCGGTCGTGGCGGATCGGCGCTTTCCCAATCCGCTCGTCAGGATGCTGCTCGGAGGCGAAGCGGACTCCGACGATCAGACCGCTATCGGTGCGCGGATCGACGGCTGCGCCTCGTAGCCCTCGATATGGATGTCGTCGTAGCGGGCGTGAACGGGTCGCGGACCTCCGGGTTGATAGAGAGCAGTCACATGGATGGGTGCACGCCGTCGTTGTCGGGCCACGCCTTCAGATGTACAGCATCGGTCCCCGTGCGCACGGGGAAGCCATGGCGCTACCACCGTGCCACGCGCTGTTCCAGGGTCGATCCCCGCGTGCACGGGGAAGCTCTCGCGAGGAGAACGATACTCACCTTTCTTGCCGCGCAACGGCCGCCTCTCGTCGTCCGTCTTGTCCTACACGGGACGATCGTCGTCAAGTCCGACGCTCTCGCTACACTGCCACATCGGCGGGAATCGGCGCGTGCGGCGCATAGTCCCTGACTTCGAAGTCATCGATCCGATAGCTGTCGATGTCGTCCGGGCGGCGCGTCAGACGCATCGTCGGCCACGCAAGCGGCTCGCGCGAGAGTTGCTCGCGCGCCTGCGCGACGTGGTTCGAATACAGGTGCACGTCTCCGCCGATCCACCAAGCTCTCCAGGCTTCAGGCCCGCCTGGTCGGCCAGGCGTCAGCAGCAAGGCGGATGCGCCGACAAAGTTGAACGGCGCACCGAGCAGGAGATCCGCCGAGCTCTGGAAGAGCAGGCAGTCGAGCCGCCCGGACGAGGTGACGTGGTACTGATAAAGGAGGTGGCAGGGCGGAAGGGCCATCGCGTCGAGCTCACTCACGTTCCAGCCGTGGAAGAGCATGCGCGGCTCGCGGGGTTCGTCCCGGAGCGTTCCGACGAGCGGCGCGAGCTGATCGTGCTCGCGCCCGTCGGCGCCGCGCCAGCGCCGCCACTGGCGCCCGTACACCGGTCCGAGCTCGCCCCGCGCGCCGCGAACGCACCGTCTTCAGAGTACCCGCCGCTCGAACTCCTTCTGCGAAAGGTGCTCGCCAGTCTCCGCCCGGTAGCGCGCTACCGGCCAATCAGTCCATAACGCACGTTCTCCTCGAGCAGCTGCCGGAGTCGTACTTCGGAAACGAACAACAGCATTTCCTTGATCGCCGTCTTCCGGAAACGCGCCGGTGGTCAGGATCGACGCGGGCGTCCGAGAGATCGAAGCGCAGCATCGCTCCGAACAGCGCGCCGGGTGCCTACCCCCGTGCGGTCGATCCGCTCGTCCCCCGAGGCCAGGACCCGTTCGAGAAGCTCGAGGTATCGGTACTCGGGGTGCCTCACGCCTTGCGCGCCCGACCCGCCATCGCCTCGTCGACGGCGGGCGGCGTCGGCGCCGGCCGATCGAAGATCCCGCGCCGGTAGCCGATGATCATCATCGCCGCGCCCGCCACGATCATCGGCAGCGAGAGCAATTGCCCCATGGTCAGCCAGTTCGCCGGCGATGAAGCCGAGGTGCGAATCGGGCTGGCGCACGAACTCGATGCCGAAGCGATACACCCCGTAGAACAGCACGAACAGCCCCGACACGGTCATGCGCGGACGCGGCTTCGACGAGAACCACCACAGCAGCGCGAACATGACGACGCCCTCGAAGATGAACTGGTAGAGCTGGTTCGGGTGGCGCGGCTCGGGTCCGGCGTGCGGAAACACCATGCCCCAGGGCACGTCGGTGATGCGCCCGTACAGCTCGCCGTTGATGAAGTTGCCGATGCGCCCCGCGCCGAGCCCCAACGGAAAGGCGGGCGCGAAGAAGTCCGAGACCTGGAAGAAGGTGCGACCGGTGTTCCGGCCATAGAGCCAGAACGCGATCAGCACGCCGATGAAGCCGCCGTGGAAGCTCATGCCGCGCCAGCCGCCGGGGCCGAACGGGTTCAGCGCCGCGAGCGGATCGCTGAACAACTGCTCGGTCTGGTAGAACAGCAAGGATCCGATCTTGCCGCCCGCGATGACGCCGAGCACGATGTAGAACACCGCGTCGCCGATCTCGTCGGGGTGCCAGCCGGAGCCCGGCTGACGCGCACGGTGCTTCGCCAGCCACCAGCCGGCCATGAAGGCGACGAGATAGGTGACGCCGTACCAGTGCACCGCGAGCGGGCCGAGCTGCAGCGCGACGGGGTCGATGTCGGGGTACTGCAGCATCGCGCGGGTCCGGGACGGCGGCGCCGAAGTATAAGACGGCGCGTCCGATCGGGCCTGCCCGATCGCGGCCCGCCTGCTCGAGTCCCGCCTGCTGAGTCCCGCCCGATCAGACCTGCCGGAACAGCCCGCCGCACAGGTACCCGGTCTCGGGCATGGACGGCGAGACCGGATGGTCCGGCCCCTGGTGCAGCGGCTGCAGCAGTTGCAGGCCCGGATGCCCCTTGGGCGCGGCGCGCCGCACCACGTCCACGAGCCCCGTCATGTCCAGCGCCTGCGAGCACGAGGCCGACAGCAGCAGTCCCCCGGGCGCGAGCAGCCTGAGCGCGAGGCGGTTGTTGAGCTCGTAGTGGCGCATCCCCGCCTCGCGATCCTTCTTCCGCTTGATGAAGGCCGGCGGGTCCAGCACCACGACGTCGAAGAGCTCCCCTTCATCGAGCATGCGCCGCATGGCCTCGACCACGTCGTCGCGCACGAAGCGCGTCGTGGCGGCGTGCCCGTTGGTCTCGGCCGCGTCACGCGCGGCATCGAGCGCGGGCGCGGACGAGTCGATGCCGACGACCTCGCGCGCGCCGTGCGCCGCGGCGTTCAGGGCGAAGCCGCCGAGATAGGTGTACAGGTCCAGCACGCGCGCGCCGTCGACCCAGGGCGCGAGCGCCGCGCGGTTCTCGCGATGGTCGTAGAACCAGCCGGTCTTCTGCGAGCCGTCCACCGGCACCCGCCACACGAGCCCGTTCTCGCGCACCTCGAGCGCGTCCACCGGGTCGCCCGCCACCTGTTCGCGGTAGGCGTCGAGCCCTTCGAGCGCGCGCGACGGCGCGTCGTTGCGCATCAGCACGGCATCGATGCCGTCGAGCGCGAGCAGCGCGTCGGTGACGGCGCCCTTCATGCGCTCCATGCCGGCGGTCGTGATCTGCACGACCACCACGTGCCCGTAACGATCCACCACGAGCCCGGGCAGCGCATCGCCCTCGCCGTGCACGAGTCGGTGGTACGGCTCCGGGTAGCGCCGCGCGCGCAGCGCTGCCGCGTCGGCGATGCGCGCGGCCAGCTCGGCGGCGTCGAAGGCGCGATTGCGCGCGCGCGAGGTGATGCGCGCGGCGATGAGCGAGGCCGGGTTCGCGTGGGCGTGCGCGATGAAGCGACCGTTCGCGGCCTCGATGGCCACGTCGCCGCCGGGCTCCAGCCCCTTCAGCGGCGTGAGACCGGTATCGATCTCGTTGGAGAAGATCCAGCGGTGCCCGGCGAGCGCACGCCGCTCCTCGCCCTTCTTCAGGCGCAGGACCGGCGTGCCGCCGTAGGCATCGGGGTCGGGGGCCGCCCTCGCCGGAGCGCGGGTGGGGGCGTCGGCCGGCCGGGCGGCGCTGTTCTTCGATCGATCGGTCAAGGGGGCGGGTCCGGAAGGGAGGCGGGCCCGCTAGCGTGGCGAAGCGCGGAGCTTCGCGGTGCGTCAGCCCTTGAGCGCGTGAAGGATACGGTCCTCGAGCTCGCCGCGCACGCCGATGATCTCGCCGAGCTTGGACAGATCGCTTTCGAGCATCTCGACCTCCTCGCCCGAGCCGTCGAAGCCGTCGTACTTGTCGTTGAAGTCGACCAGGTAGTCGGTCGTCTCGGCGATGGCCGGGTAGACCTCGGCCGCCGCATCCTTGACGGCCTGGCGTCGCTCCTTGCCTTCGATGATGCGCTGGTACACCTCGAAGTGGCCCATGGCCGTGTAGTCGACCATGATCTGGCAGAAGCGGCGCAGCTCCTCGGGGTCGACCGAATGGTGCTCGGCGTGGCGCGCCTCGAACGAGCTGACGCCGGCCAGTCGGCAGTAGCTGACGACGACGTCCTGACGAAGACGCTCCAGCGAGGCGATGGTCGAGGCGAGCCGGCCGCGACGGTCGGGCACGTCGGCTGCACCGGGTACGGGGCTGACGTCGGAGGTCAGTTCGACGGATGCTTGGGGCATGGGGAAAGACACTCCGGGGAGGCGGTTCGCAGGGGGAGCCGACGAGGTCGGGGACTGCCTTCGGGTAGCAAGGACACTGCCACCCACGTCTCGATTTAACCACATGACCGAGCGGTAGGATGCGTGAACTTTCTTGTCTTCGAGGTGCAGTAAATCGCGCAACCTATTGAAAACACTGAACGGCCGTAGACTTGACACCGAGCGCAACCATGCTACGGGCCGGCACGGTGATGCCCGGACTCTTCAAGGATCGGCGGACGCGACCGACGGCCCCTCCTTCCCGTCCTCGTGCGCGTCGCGCCATTCGAGGATGTGCTCCACCCACTCGTGCACCGGCACGTCGAGCTCCGAGTGCGCCACGTGGGCCACCGAGATGCCGGCCTCCGCGACCGATGAAGCCCGCCCCGTCACGAGCGGGTGCCACGGCGGCAGCTCCCGACCGGCCGCGAGCCTGACGTAGGCGCACGTCGCGGGCAGCCAGGCGAGCTTCTGTGCGCTGAGCGGCCTCACCGCCACGCAGTCCGGCACCCGACGGAAGCGGCGCGCGTAGTCGCGGCATCGGCACGTGCCGATGTCCAGGAGCCGGCAGGCGATGGACGTGAAATGCACCTCCCCCGTGTCCTCGTCCTCGAGCTTCTGAAGGCAGCACCGCCCGCAGCCGTCGCACAGCGATTCCCACTGCACGTCGCTCATGTCGTCGAGCGCCACGCTCTCCCAGAACGGGCGGCCGTCGGTTTGCGGGGCGTCGCTCGAATCGCGGTCGGCCGCCGGCGTTCCGGACCCGCTCGTCGGACGCACGGACGGTTCAGCCATCTTCGGCGTGGTAGCCCACGAGACGCTCCACCTCGTTCGCCGAGCCCATCAGCACGGGCACCCGCTGGTGCAGCGAGTCGGGGACGATGTCGAGGATGGGCGTCTCTCCGGTGTGCGCCCTGCCCCCGGCCTGCTCGATCAGCATGCCCATCGGGCTCGCCTCGTACAGCAGCCTCAGCTTGCCGGCCTTGCCGGACGCCGCGAGCTTCGCGTCCCCGGGGTAGAGGAACACGCCGCCGCGACACAGGATCCGGTGCACGTCGCCGACCATGGAGCCCATCCAGCGCATGTTGAAGTCCTTGCCGCGCGGCCCCTCGACACCGGCGAGGCATTCGTCGACATATCGTCCGACGGGCGCGTGCCAGTGCCGGCGGTAGGCCGCGTTGATGGCGAACTCGTTGCTGTCGGCAGGCACCGTCATGTCCGGGTGCGTCAGCAGGAATTCCCCGATGCCGGCGTCCAGCGTGAAGCCCGCGACGCCGCTGCCGGTCGTGAGCACCAGCATGGTGGCCGAGCTGTAGAGACAGTAGCCCGCGCACACCTGCTCCCGACCGGGCTTCAGGAAATCCGCATCCTCGGGGGCACGCTCGCCCGCGCAGCGCGTGATGGAGAAGATGGTGCCCGTGGCGCCATCGACGTCGATGTTGGACGACCCGTCGAGCGGATCCATGGCCAGCAGGTAGTCCCCGCGCGGGTAGCGCGCCGGAATCGGGTAGTGCGTGTCCATCTCCTCCGAGGCGATGCCCGCGAGCACGCCGGAGCGTTGCAGCGCGTCGATGAACACGTCGTTGGCGAGCAGATCGAGCTTCTTCTGATCCTCCCCCTGCACGTTCTCCTGTCCGGCCGCGCCGAGCACCCCGGCCAGCTCGCCGCGCCGCACCAGATGGCTGATCCGCTTGCAGGCCGTCGCCACGTCGTTGAGCAACGCGGTGAACGCGCCGCGCGCCCGGTCCTGGCGGCGGCCCTCGTCGATGATGAACTGCGTGAGTGTGGTGCCGACTTCCATCGGGGCTCGTCCGTGCGGGGGGCGGGGGCCGATTGTCGCAGAGCGTGCTCGTCGGCGTTCGACCGCTCGTCGGCGTTCGACCCGCGCGCGTCCGCACGTCAGCGGCCCCGGTGGGCGCGCCACCCGCCTCGCGTACCATTCCTCGCACCGCTCCCCCCTTCGACATCCCCGAGCCTTCACGTGTCCACCACCGATTCAGCCGCCCTCTTCGAGAGCGCCCGCCGCTACATCCCGGGTGGCGTCAATTCACCCGTGCGCGCCTTCGGCAGCGTCGGCGGAACGCCCCGCTTCGTGTCGCGCGCGAAGGGTGCGCACGTGTACGACGCCGACGGTCGCAGCTACATCGACTACGTCGGTTCGTGGGGCCCCATGCTGCTCGGCCACGCTCACCCGGAGGTCATCGCCGCCGTGCAGGCCGCGGCCGAGAACGGGTTGTCGTTCGGCGCGCCGACGCGGCTCGAGACCGAGATGGCCGAGCGCATCTGCGCATTGGTGCCGTCGATAGAGACCGTGCGCATGTGCAGCTCGGGAACCGAGGCCACCATGAGCGCGCTGCGCGTCGCGCGCGGCTTCACGGGCCGCGACGACATCCTGAAGTTCGAGGGCTGCTACCACGGCCATTCCGACCCGTTGCTCGTGAAGGCCGGTTCCGGTGCGTTGACGCTCGGCGTGCCGAGCTCGCCGGGCATTCCGGCCGACACCGCGAAGCACACGCTCACCCTGCCCTTCAACGACGAGGCGGCGGTGCGAAGGCTCTTCGCGGAGCGCGGCGACACGCTCGCCTGCGTGATCGTCGAGCCCATCGCGGGCAACATGAACTTCGTCGAGCCGGAGCCCGGCTATCTCGAGGCGCTGCGCGAGCTGTGCACTGAGCACGGCACCGTGCTGATCTTCGACGAGGTCATGACGGGCTTCCGCGTCGCCGCCGGCGGCGCGCAGGAACGCTACGGGGTCACCCCCGACATGACGACGCTCGGCAAGGTCATCGGCGGGGGCATGCCGGTGGGCGCGTTCGGCGGCCGGCGCGACATCATGAACGTCGTGGCACCGGCGGGGCCCGTCTACCAGGCGGGCACGCTGTCGGGCAACCCGATCGCCATGACGGCCGGATTGAAGACGCTGGAGCTGCTGTCCGCCGAGGGCTTCCACGATCGGCTGCACGCGCTCACCGGGCGCGTGCTCGACGGCATGCGCGCTGCGGCGCAGCGCCACGGCGTGCCGTTCACGACGGCCCACGCCGGCGGCATGTTCGGCTTCTTCTTCACCGAGGCCGACCGCGTGCGCGGCTTCGACGACGTGATGGCCTGCGACGCCGGGCACTTCAGGACCTTCTTCCACGCCATGCTCGAGCGCGGCGTGTGGCTCGCGCCCAGCGCGTTCGAGGCGGGCTTCTCGAGCTCCGCGCACACCGAGGAACACGTCGAGGCCACCGTGTCGGCGGCCGACGAGGCGTTCGGAATCATCGCGGCGGCGTGAGCGCGCGGGGCCGCATCGTCGCGATGTGGTCGGGCCCGAGGAACATCTCGACGGCGCTGATGCGCGCGTGGGAGAACCGCGCCGATACCGAGGTCGTCGACGAGCCCTTCTACGCGCACTTCCTGGCGAGCACCGGGCTGGACCACCCGATGCGCGACGAGATCGTCGCCGCGGGCGAGACCGACTGGCGCCGAGTGGTGGAGCGCATCACCGCGACGCCCCCGCCAGGGCCGTATCGTCTACCAGAAGCACATCGCGACGCACTGGCTCGAGCACCTCTCGACCGACTGGCTCGGCGCGCTCGACCACGCGTTTCTCATCCGCGAGCCCGAGCCCGTCGTCGCGTCCTACGCCGCCAAGCGCGGCACGCCGACGCCGGCGGATCTCGGCTACGCGCAGCAGGCGGCGCTGTTCGATCACGTCGGGAGCACGTCCGACACCCTACCGCCCGTCATCGACAGCGCGCGCTTTCTCGCCGACCCCGAAGGGCAGACGCGCGCGCTGTGCGACGCGCTGGAAGTGCCGTTCGATCCGGCGATGCTCTGCTGGCCGGCGGGGCCCCGTACCAGCGACGGTGTCTGGGGCGCGCACTGGTACGACGCGGTGGTGCGCTCGACGGGGTTCCAGGCACCGCGCCCGACCGACCCGGTGGAGCTCGATGCGGCGGGGCGGCGCGTGGCCGACATCTGCCGACCGTACTACGAAGCGCTGGCGCGGCACGCCATCTGAAGAGGACCGTCCCATGAATGAACCCGTCTCGACCGGCCCCATCGAAGGGCGTTGCCTGTGCGGCGCGATCTCGGTGCGCGTCGCGCACGCCGACGACGCACGGCCCGGTGCGTGTCACTGCCGGATGTGCCAGCGCTGGTCGGGAGCGCTGTTCCTCTGTTTCGCCGTGCCCGCGAACGCGGTCACCGTGACCGGCGAGGTCGCACGTCATGCATCGTCGGATTTCTCCGAGCGCGCCTTCTGCCCGACCTGCGGCTCGCACCTGTGGATGCGCGACACGCACGAACCCGACGCCGACTACGAGCTGATGCCGGGGCTGTTCGACGCCGCCCGTGACTGGCCGCTGCGCGCGGAGATCTACAGCGATCGCGCGTTCGCGTCGGTGCGGCTCGGGGGCGGCACGAACGCGTGACGCGGGCGCGATGGGAGGCCGAGAATCCGTTCGTCGACGAAGGCATGACGTGAACGGCGCCGGACGCCATCCGCATCGTCCGGACGCGCACGCCTGATCATCCCCCTCGCCTCCCGCTTCGACCGCTGCGCTTCGTCGTCGCGAGCAACGCCGCCGCGCCGAGCATCATCACCCCGGTCGTCCGATCGATCAGCCGCGCACGGAAGGGCGTGATCTCGATCCTCCTCACCGACGCACCGAGCGCCGCGTAGCCGCACGCGGCGACGAATTCGACCGCGATGTACAGCGCGCCGAGCGCGGCGAGCTGTGGCGCGAAGGGCTCGCCGGGCACCGCGAACTGCGGCAGGAACGCGGTGAACAGCAACGGCCCCGACTGGTAGGCGACCGCCGCGGCGACGCTGCCGATCGGCATCGAGAACGCCAGCACGCCGAGCACCGCCCACTCGCGCGCGCCGAGCGCGACCCAATCACCGAACAGAAGGCCGTCCATCGATGCCCACTCCCCGGCCGGCTCGAGCGCGCGCAGCGCGAGCGTCGCGACGCAGCCGACCGCGACGAAGGTGAGATTCAGCACCAAGGCCAGCACCAGCGGGTGCTCGTCAGCAATCCGCTGCTGTCGCACCGCGTGGTGCCGCAGGACTGGATGGACTGGTCGGACTGGTTCGAGGCCGTGGGCGCGAGCTTGCGCGGGCGAGACCGGTTCGTGCGCTTCGACAGCTTCCCGCTGGGGATCCAGGCGGCAGTGTACGGTCAGGGCATCGCGCTCGGCTGGCGGCACACCGTCGCCGTTGAATCACAGCCCGCCGGTCCGATCGATGAACGCGTCGGGCGGACGGACCCTCAGCCGCCGCGCGCGTGGTGGTCAGCGAGCCGCACGAGTCGTGCGATCGCGTTGACCTCGGCCTCGTCGCGCGGCGCGTCGGCGAGCACCGTCAGCGGCGACACGGTCGGCTGGCCGGCCACGGGATGCGCCTCGATCCAGCCGCGCTCCATCGCGACGGTGCGTGCCGACTCCGGCACGATCAGGTGCAGCCCGTGCTCCTGCGTGACGTGCACGTGGGCGAATTCGGTGCCGAGCAGGAAGGCTTCCTCGGGCGTGCCGTCCGAGTTCGCCAGGACGAAGCCGATGGTGCCCGACGGCGAGCGCAGGCTCTCGCGCAGCTCCACACCCTCGAGGTCGGCAAGCCGCTCGAACAGCACATCGCTCAAGGGGCGCTCGGCCTCGTCCAGGACCTCCAGCGCGTCGAACTTCGCGGACTTGCCGCGGTAGCGGGCGTACAGGCTCTCGGCGAGGAACACGCGGCCCGCGTGCGACAGCCCGGCGAAGGCCCGCACGCGCGCGGTCTCCGCGGCAAGCCGACGGCAGCCCGCCAGCGGCGGGTCCCTCGTCCAGTCGGGCGGCGATGCGCAGGGCGCCGAGCGGCAGGCTGACCCGACCCTCGCCCACCCCGTTCCGAGCGCACCTCGGCGATCTCGAGACTGCCGCCGCCGAGGTCGCCGACCAGACCGTCCGGGCGATGGACGCCCGCGAGCACGCCCGTGGCCGCCAGCCGCGCCTCCTCGTTGAAGCGCACCACCGGAGCGCGGCACAACCGGTCGTAGACGACGAGGCGGACCGAGTTCGAGCCCAGATCGACGACGGCGACGTGCTCGCCGTCGGCGTCCGCGGACGCCCGCACGCGGCGCGCGCTAATGGTCCTGGCCGCCGTCGCCCGACAACCGCCGCAGCGCGATGCGGCTCGCGATCGAATCCACGGCCAGCATGACCGAGCGCAACAGCTCGCCGTCTTCGGCGTAGCTGCTCGGCGCGATGTTCTCGACCCGCCGATCACCGAAGCTCTCGCCCGCGTGCTGCCACCCGTCGCCGCCCTCCTCCCGGCGCAGCGCGAGCGCCATGCCGCCACGCTCGTACATGAACTGGAAGGCCGGCAGGTCGCTGGACCCGTCGCCCAGGAAGATCATCTGCTCGACCGGCACGCGCCACCGATCCTTCGGCACGGGTCGGAACGCATCGACGGGGTTCGCGCCGCCCAGCTCCAGCCCCTTGGCGATCTGCAACAGGTAGCGCGGCTTCTGCGCATCGGTCAGCACGCGCTTCGGCGTGACGACGCGCCCCTCGTCGTCGAAGTGCAGCGCACCGCCGTAGATGCCGTCGAACTCGTGCGCGATCGAGGTGTGCTCGGGGATCTCGGCGTAGCCCGCCGTCACGAGGTAGAACTCGACCTCGATGTCCTCCACCGTGGCCCGCGCGCGTTCCCGCACCCGCTCGAAGAGCTCCGGCACGCCGTCGTAGAGCGGAAACGAGGCGCCCACCTCGCGCAGGTCGTCGTGCGTGAGCGAGCGTCCCTGCTCGGCCAGCGCCGAGACGAGCGCGTGGGTGCGCGCGAGCGGCGTCTCCCACTGATGATCGCGCACGAGCGGCACCACGCGCTCGGGCACGAAGGCCTCCGGATCGAAACCGCAGTGGCGCAACACCGCCGGGTAGGTCGAGGGGGCGAGCGTCTCGTCGAAATCGAACGCGAGGGCCATGCGGTCGACGGAACGGACGGTGGCGTCGGTCATGTTCGAGGGATCGCTCGGCAAGTGCTGGACGGGGGGTACGGCGGGAACCGGGCGCACCGATGCGACACACCGTACCCGTACGCGGTGCGCGCGTCGCGAGCACTTCCCGGAAAGATCGTCACGCGCGAGCGCCTGCGGGAGAACGACCGGGCGCGCCGCACCGGACGATCTCCGGCCCGAGCGGCGGCCCGCATACGCCGGTACGTCGAATCAGGGGCGCAGCCAGTTCACGATCTCCAGCCCGTCCACGCGCTGGAATTCCGCCACGTTGTCGGTCACCAGGTCCGACCGCGCGACACGGCTTGTCCCGCGATGAGCACATCGAGCGGCCCGATCGGGCTGCCGGCGCTCGAAGCTCCGCCCGCCACGTCGCGCCCGATGTCGAGCGCACCGCCGACTCGTTCGGCGGCCGATTGCATCAGCAGCCGACCGAGCCCGAACCCGCGCGACCGGTCGCGTTCGTCGGACGGCGCGCGGATGGTTCCGCTCACGGAAGCCGCGATCGATGGCTCGCCGGCCACGAGCTCCCGCACCGTCAGTCGCAGCCGCTCGTCGTCGAGCGTGTCGAGGCCCACGTGCAAAGCGCCGCACCGTCGCCCGTCGAAGCCGTGCTTGACCGCGTTCGTGACCGCTTCGCCGAGCACCACCGCGATCGCCTGCGCACGCCCGAGTCGATCTCGATGTCGACGACGGCAGTTCGTGCTCGATCGTGACGCTCGGGTACCGAGCGACCGATCAAGCGCGAGGTCACCCAGGAACGGCCCGTCCTGCACGGACTCGCCGTCGCCCGACACCTGCAATGCCCGGTGCCAGAGCGCGATGCCCTCGACCCGGCGGCGAACCTCGCCGAGCGCGTCGGTCACCGCCGCGTCATCGCTTCGACGCTCGCTCAACTTCAGCATCGCGGCGACGGTCTGCAGCGAGTTGCCGGCCGGTGATCCATCTCGCGCCGCAGGATCTCCTGGCGCCGCAACGCGAGGCGGTGTTCGAGGATGCGCATGACCTGACGCGCCAGCACGCCGATGGTGCGGCGTTGCAATGCGGTCAGCGTGCGTGGGCGACGGTCGAGCACGCACAGCGTGCCGAGCGGCAGGCCTTCGGAACTCAGCAACTGGGCGCCGGCGTAGAAGCGCAGGCCCGCATCGTCGAGGCACAGCGGGTTGTCGGTCATGCGCGGGTCGGCGAGCGTGTCCGGGATCTCCACGAACGGCGCGTCGAGCACCACGTGCGAGCACAGCGAGGTCTCGAGCGGGGTCTCGCGCACGCCGAGCCCGACCTCGGCCTTGAACCACTGGCGCTCGGCATCGATCAGGTTGACCACCGAGATCGGCGCCTCGCAGATCTCGGCGGCCAGTTCCACGATCTCGTCGAACTCGCGCTCGCGCGGCGTGTCCAGCACCGCGTAGCGCGCGAGCGCCGCGAGCCGCTCGACCTGCCGAGGGTGGGGAGATGCCTTCACGGCGCCGAGCCTACCGCACGGGCGCGCGCGGCGGTGAACCGTCGTCGGCCGCCGCTCGCCGGGCCGAGCGCAGCGCCACGGCGGCGGCAACGGCGTGCAGCACTGGACCGGTCGGAAGTCATCGGCCCGTCGTACCGCCTAGAAGACGCTCCAGCCCGTCGCCGCGACGAATCTGCGCAGCGCCTCCACCCCGAGCACCGAGTTGCCCGACGCTCCGAGTCCCGGCGACCAGACCGCGACCGTGCCTCGCCCCGGCACCACCGCCACGATGCCGCCGCCCACGCCGCTCTTCGCGGGCAACCCCACCTCGTAGGCGAATTCGCCGGCCCGGTCGTACGTACCGCAGGTCAGCATCAGCGCGTTGATGCGCCGGGCGCGACGCGCGTCGACCACCCCGCCGCCGGCAGCCGCGAGGAAGCCGAACGATCGTGCAAGCTCGCAACAGCTCATGGTGAGCGAGCACTGGTGGAAGTACGCGTTCAGCGTCTCGTCGACCGGGTTCTCGAGATTGCCGAAGCCCTTCATGAGGTTCGCGAGCGCCGCGTTCCGGAAACCGGTCTCGCGCTCGGACGCGGCAACGTCCTCGTCGAACGCGACGCGCTCGCCTCCGAGCCCGCGGGCGAAGTCCAGCACGGAGGCACAGGCGTCGTCCCGGTCGCTGACGAGGCAATCCGCGACGACGATGGCACCGGCATTGATGAGCGGGTTCCTCGGAACACCGCGCTCGAACTCCAGTTGGAACAGGGAGTTGAACGGGTCCCCCGAGGGCTCCTTGCCCACGCGCTTCCACAGCTCGGCGCCACGCGTCTCCAGCGCGAGCGTCAGCGTGAGCACCTTCGACAGGCTCTGGATCGAGAACGCCTCGTCGGCGTCCCCCGCGGACGCGAGCTCGCCATCGACGGTCGCCACCGCGATGCCGAAGCGCTGCACGGGCACGCGTGCGAGCGCGGGGATGTAGTCGGCGACCTTGCCCGCGCCCAGTCTCGGTCGCAGCTCCCGATCGATCGTCGCCAGCACGGACGGCAGGTCGAACGGAGCCCGCACGCCCGTCAGGCCGCGCGCGACTCGGCTGCGTCCGCGGAACCCGTCTCGTACGACTCCATCGGCGGGCACGTGCAGATCAGGTGCCGGTCGCCGTACACGTTGTCGATGCGCGACACCGGCGGCCAGTACTTCGTCGCGGCCGCATCGCGGCCGGTGGGGTAGCCTGCGATGCTGCGCGAATACGGGTGAGACCACTCGTCGCCCGTCAGCTCGTCGACGGTATGCGGCGCGTTCACGAGCGGGTTGTCGTCCTTCGGCCACGTGCCGTCGCGCACCGTCAGCGCTTCGGCGTGGATGGACAGCATGGCGTCGCAGAACCGATCGATCTCCTGCAGGGACTCGCTCTCGGTCGGCTCGATCATGAGCGTGCCGGCGACCGGGAAGCTCATGGTCGGCGCGTGGAAGCCGTGGTCCATCAGCCGCTTCGCGATGTCGTCCACGGTGATGCCGGTATCGGACTTGAGCTTCCGGGTGTCCAGGATGCACTCGTGCGCGACGAAGCCGTGCTCGCCGCGGTACAGGATCGGGTAATCGTGCCCGAGGCGCTTCGCGATGTAGTTCGCCGACAGGATGGCCGTCTCGGTCGCGAGCTGCAGTCCGGCGGCACCCGTCATGCGGATGTACATCCACGTGATGGGCAGGATCATCGCGCTGCCGAAGGGCGCCGCGCTGACGACGCCCGCGGCGTCGCCGAGCTCGCGGTGACCCGGCAGGTAGGGCGCCAGGTGCTCGCCCACGCCGATGGGACCGACGCCGGGTCCGCCCCCGCCGTGCGGGATGCAGAATGTCTTGTGCAGGTTCAGGTGCGATACGTCGCCGCCGAACTTCCCCGGGGCGGCGGTGCCGACCAGCGCGTTCAGGTTCGCGCCGTCGATGTACACCTGGCCGCCCGCGGCGTGCACGCGCTCGCACACCTCGGTGACGCCCGCCTCGAACACGCCGTGCGTGGACGGGTAGGTGATCATGATGGCGGCGACCCGGCCCTCGTGCTTCGCGAGCTTCGCGTCCAGGTCGTCGATGTCGACGTTGCCCGCGTCGTCGCAGGCGACCACCACCACGTCCAGGCCCGCCATCTGCGCGCTGGCGGGGTTGGTGCCGTGCGCGGAGCTCGGTATCAGGCACACCTTCCGGTCGGTGTCGCCGCGCGACTCGTGATAGCGCCCGATGGCGAGCAGACCGGCGTACTCGCCCTGGCTGCCGGCGTTCGGCTGCAGGGACACCGCGTCGTAGCCCGTGCAGACCGCGAGCCAGCGCTCCAGATCGTCGATCATGCGCCGGTAGCCGGCCGTGTGCGACGCGGGCGCGAACGGGTGGATGTCGGCGAACGCCGGCCAGGTCACGGGGGTCATCTCGGCCGCGGCGTTCAGCTTCATGGTGCACGAACCGAGCGGGATCATCGCCCGGTCCAGCGCGATGTCCTTGTCCGCCAACCGCTTCAGCCAGCGCATCATCTCGGTCTCCGAGCGGTGCTCGTGGAAGCACGGCTGGGACAGGAAGCCCGGTGCCCGGTCGGCCGCGGCGTCGCGCGCGGGCGCCTCCGCGAGCTGCACGGCCTCCGGCGCCACGTCGAGCAGCGCGGCGGCGACGGCCCGCACCTCCTCCGGCGTCGTCGTCTCGTCGAAGCTCACGCCCACGCGCGACGCATCGACCTTGCGCAGATGGAAGCCCGCGTCCAGGAGCCGTTCGACGGCGGCATCGGCATCGGTCTCGACCGTGAGCGCATCGAAGCCGCCGCCGCTCACCGCAAGCCCGGCCCCGTCGAGCGTCGCGCGCAGTGCATCGACGTGCCCGCGCACGCGGCGCGCGATGCGCACGAGCCCGTCGGGTCCGTGGTGACAGGCGTACAGCGTGGCCATGATGGCCAGCAGCGCCTGCGCGGTGCAGATGTTCGAGGTCGCCTTCTCGCGCCGGATGTGCTGCTCGCGCGTCTGCAGCGCCAGGCGCCAGGCGGGCGCGCCGTCGGCGGTGATGGACTGCCCCACGAGACGCCCGGGCAGGCTGCGCCGCAGCGCCTCGGTCGTGGCCATGTAGGCCGCGTGCGGCCCGCCGTAGCCCATCGGCACGCCGAAGCGCTGCGTGCTGCCGACGACGATGTCCGCACCCCACTCGCCCGGCGGCGTCAGCAACGTCAGCGCCAGAGGGTCGGCGGCGGCCAGCGTGAGCGCGCCCGCCTCCTTCGCGGCGACGGCGACGGCCTGTCCGGGCGGCAACTCGCCGTGCGTGCCGGGGTACTGCAGCAGCACCGCGAACACGTCGTCTGCGCAGCGCGCGGCCAGCGCATCGGGCGCGAGCCGCTCGATCTCGATGCCGATCGGCGCGGCGCGCGTGGCCAGCACGTCGAGGGTCTGCGGGTGGCAGTCGTCGGCCACGAGCAGCGTGCGACGCTTGCCGCGCAGCGCCCGGTGCGCCATGGCCATGGCCTCGGCGGCGGCGGTCGCCTCGTCCAGCAAGGACGCGTTCGCCACGGCCATGCCCGTCAGCTCGGCGATCATCGTCTGGAAGTGGAACAGGAGCTCCAGCCGCCCCTGCGCGATCTCCGGCTGGTACGGCGTGTAGGCGGTGTACCAGGAAGGATTCTCGAACACGTTCCTGCGGATGACCGACGGTACGTGACAGTCGTGATAGCCCTGCCCGATCAGGCTGCGCGCGACGATGTTGTCCGCGGCGATGCGCTCGAGCTCGACCAGCGCCGTCGCCTCGTCGACACCATGAGGCAATGCCAACGGCTCCGGCGTGCGGATGTTGTCGGGCACCACGCGGCCGATCAGCGCGTCGAGCGAGTCGGCACCGAGCGCGTCCAGCATCGTGCGCCGGTCCGCTTCGGTGGGACCCACGTGGCGGGGTACGAAATCGGAGAGCTGACTCATGGTGGACGTCGGTGGGCAGGTAGCGGGGGGCGTGTCAGTCGTCGTCGTCGTCGTCGTCGCCGTCGGCGACGAACTCGTCGTAGTCGTCGGCCTCCATCAGGGACTCGACGTGGGAGATGTCCTCGGGTTCGAGCTTGAAGATCCAGCCCTCGCCGTAGGGGTCCGCATTCACGAGCTCGGGATTGTCGGCCAGCGCCCCGTTGGTCTCGATGACGCGGCCCGCGACGGGCGCGTACAGGTCCGAGGCGGCCTTGACCGACTCGACGACGGCGATGCCTTCGCTGGCCTCGACCTCGCGATCCACCTCGGGGGTCTCGACGAACACCAGATCGCCGAGCTGCTCCTGCGCGTGCGCGCTGATGCCGACGGTGAGAGTCTCGTCGTCCTCGACGCGGACCCATTCGTGACTGCGCGCGAAGCGCAGGTCGCCGGGAGTGTCCATGGTGCGTTCCTCGTGCTGGAGTGGAAGGGCGATTATCAGCCGTTGGGCGAGCCGTCGCGCACGAACGGCACCTTCGCGCGCCGCGCGGCGACGGGCTTGCCGCGCACCATCACGTCGCATTCGGCGACGGTCGGCTCGCGTGCGACACGGGCCAGCGCGATGGAGCGACCCAGGGTGGGCGAGAATCCGCCGGAGGTGACGGCACCGATGACCTCGTCGCCCGCCTGCACGGGGTGGCCCGCGCGCGCGATGCCGCGACCCTCGAGCAGCAGCCCGAGCCGTCGGAAGCGCGCGCCGCCCTTCGCCTGCGCCGTCAGTGCGGTGCGCCCGACGAAGTCGCGTGCGGCATCGCGCAGGTCGACCGTCCAGCCGATGCCGGACTCGAACGGGCTGTGCCCCTCGTCCAGATCCTGGCCGTACAGGCACATGCCGGCCTCCAGCCGCAGCGTGTCGCGCGCGCCGAGCCCGCACGGCCGGACGCCGGCAGCGAGCAGCGCCTTCCAGGCGGCGACGCCGTCCTCGGCGCCGAGCGAGATCTCGAGGCCGTCCTCGCCGGTGTAGCCCGTGCGACCGACGAAGGCCCGCTCGGTCTGCAGCGCGCCGAAGCGCGGCAAGTCCGCGGCGCCCGCCAGCAGCTCCGGCAGCGCCCCACCCGCGAGCTCGACCGCCTTCGGTCCCTGCACGGCGAGCAGCACGCGGTCGTCCAGGACCTGCAGCTCGACGTCGTCCGTGCGGCGCGACTCGAACCAGGCCAGATCCTTGTCGCGCGTCGCGGCGTTGACCACCACGCGGTACCCGTCCTCGCCCACGCGGTAGACGATCAGGTCGTCGAGGACGCCACCCGTCTCGTTGCACAGGCAGGCGTAGAGGGCCCGGCCGGGCTCCAGGCGTGCCACGTCGCCCGTCAGCAGGTTCCGCAACCACCGCGTCGCGCCCCGCCCGCGCACCTCGACGTTCGTCATGTGCGAGACATCGAACATGCCCGCGCCCTCGCGCACCGCGCGGTGCTCCTCGAGCTGCGAGCCGTAGGCGATCGGCAGGGTCCAGCCCGCGAAGTCGACGAGCCTGCCGCCGACGGCGACGTGCTCGGCGTGCAGCGGCGTGCGCTTCGGGGCGGTGCGCGGCGCGGCGCCGGGAACGGCGCCGACGTCGGCGGATGCGGCGGGCGGCTGGGACATGGGCGGCGGACCTGCGGTCGGGGCGACACGGCCGCGCACCGCGACCGAGGCGGCGCACGACGCGTGCACCGCTGAGCCCCTCTGTCCTTTTGCCTGAGAGATGGGGGCATCGAGCACGACGCCCTTTCCCCGTGGGCGGGTCCGCCGATGCGCATGCGCACGCGGACCTCTCTCCAGAGTCGACCGGCACCGACAGTCCTGGTTGCCTGAGCGTTTGACGGGCGGTTTCGCCTTCGGCGCCGGCGCGGCCGCGTGCGCGGTGCCGGGCTCTCCCGTCGGGCCTGAGTCGTGTGCACCATGGTGTCGAAGGCGTTCCCGCTTGTCCACCCCTCACTGGTGATCCTGCTCGGCCTGCTGCGCCGGGAGAAGACCGGCTTCGCGAACATCGGCTTCGAGAGCATCCTGGTGCTGGTGCTCTACTTCGGCGCGGTCGCCATGCTGGCCACCGGCGACGACGGCGCGGGCCGAGACCCCGGCCGCGTCGACGCCTTTGTAGTTTTCCGCGCGCCCGGTGCAGGGATTTCGTGGCTCCTCGCGAGCGTCGGTGCGGCGATGCAGGCTATCGGACCGACGAGCGGCTGCGCCGAGTAGCCACGCTTGCCCGACGATCCGAACCCACGGAGACGAACACCATGATCAGGACCTTGCTCACCATCGCGACGCTGGCCGCCACCGCGGCGACCGTGCACGCGCAGGACCTCGCGCTCACCGAAGTGGAGGCCGACGACACCATGGTCGAGCCGCTCGGCATGAACGTCGGCGAGCTCGACGACATGACCGTCTACGACGGCGCGGGCGAGGCGATCGGCGAGATCGGCGACGTGCTGCAACGCCCGGACGGAGAGATCACCGCGGTCTCGGTCGAGGTCGGCGGTTTCCTGGGCATGGGCGAGAAGGACGTGGTCATGTCGCTCAACGACCTGCAGACCGGCGACGACGGCCTGACGACCGGGCTGAGCGCCGAGGAAATCGGTGTGCTGCCGGAATACGACGACTGACGCGCACGGCGTACGCGTCGCGGGGGCAGCATCGAACCGGCGCGTCCGCCCGTTGGCTTGGCCCGAAGGACTCTACGCGGACCGCATGCGTGACCGACGCGCGTCCCGAGCGCCGCGGAACCGAGCCCCGAACGCTGCCGCGACGGTCAGCACCGCCAGCACGAACACCGGCCAGTTCCCGGTCCGCGCATACCAGGTCGTGCCCGTGCGCGGCACCACGCGCACGTCGAGCGTGCCCTTCTCGTTCTGCGCGATGCGCCCCTCGACCGTGCCGTCGTACGCGATCGACGACGAGACGCCGGTGTTGGTGACGCGGATCATCGGTCGCGCGAGCTCGCGCGCCCGCATGCGCGCCTTCTGCTCGTGCTGGTGCGGCGCGGCGCTGTCGCCGAACCAGGCATCGTTCGACACGTTGACGAGCACGCCCGCCTCGGGCACGAGCGCGCGCATCTCCTCGCCGAACACGTCCTCGTAGCAGATCGACAGCCCGATCGACTCGCCGGCGACGCGCATCGGCACGTGCGGGCCGGTGCCGGCCGACAGATCGCTGCCGGGGATCTGGATGAAGGCGGCCAGGCCTTCGAGCAGCCCGCGCAGGGGCATGTACTCGCCAAACGGCACGAGGTGGCGCTTGCGGTAGCTCTGGCGCTCGCCACCGAGCTGGCGCACGGCGTTCCAGCTCTCCTCGCCCTCGCGCTCGAAGCCGCCCGCCAGCACGTCGATGCCGCGCGATTCGAACTCCTGCACCCAGGGCGCAAGCGCACCTTCGACGCGTTCGAACGAGGTGGGGATCGCGGTCTCGGGCCACACCACCACGTCGATGTCGCCGGGCAGGTCGGCGAGGGTGAGCTCGAGGTACTCGCGCAGGGAGCGCTGCAGCCGCTCGGGGCTGAACTTCATCTCCTGCGCGATGTTCGCCTGCGCGAGCCGCACGCCCAGCACCGTGTCCTTCGGTGCGGAGAAGCTCAGCGCCTGCGCGCCGAGCCCGAGGACGCACAGGCCCGCCACGGACGCGATCCCGACGATGCGCGAGCGGCGCGTCGCGGGCGACGCTGTGGGCAGCAGCGACGCGGTGGCACCGATCAGCAGGAAGCCGATGCCGTACACGCCCACCGCGGGCGCGAGGGCGCCGAGCGGGCCCGAGGTCTGCGAGTACCCGACGAGGATCCACGGGAACCCGCCCATGAAGACGTTGCGCGCGAGCTCCGACATCGACCACGCCGCGGCGAACAGCCACGCGTCGAGCGCCGCCGAGCGGTACCCGGTCGGCGCCCGGGCCGTGCTCCGCAGACGCGCCCACGCCCACGTGGCGCCGGTGATGAACAGCGCCTCCACCACGATCAGCAGGCCCGTCAGGAACACCGCGAACGCCGCCGCGGCGCCGCCGAAGATGTGCAGGCTGTGGTAGACCCAGTTGACGCCGAGCCCGAAGTAGCCGAGCCCGAAGGCGAAGCCCGTCAGGGCGGCGCGCCCCGGTGCCAGCGGCTGCAGCAGCGCGTACAGCGCAAGCACGGACAGCGGCGCCAGCGGCCACCACTCCCACGGCGCGAACGAGAACGACAGCGCCGCGCCCGCCACGAGCGACAGCGCGAGCGTCGCCGGCCAGGGAATGCGCACGGGCGCGGCGTCGGTCGCGCCCACCGCGTCGGCGCCCTGCACCCGCGACGAGCTCACTGACGAGCTCACTGGGGCTCGCGCGTGACCTGCAGCAGGTGCAGCCGCCTGGAATCCGCCGACAGCACGCGAAACATGCACGGCTCTATCGTCACGCTCTCGCCCGGCTTGGGCATGTGCCCGATCTGCTGCATGACCAGCCCGCCGATGGTGTCGAACTCCTCGTCCGAGTACTCGGTGCCGAGCGCCTCGTTGATGTCCTCGATGGGCGTCAGCGCGCGCACGCTCCAGCGCCCCTCGCCGAGCTCGCGGATGTCGACGTCCTCGGCGGCATCGTGCTCGTCGTCGATCTCGCCGACGATCTCCTCGAGCACGTCCTCGATGGTCACGAGCCCGCAGGTGCCGCCGTACTCGTCGAGCACTACGGCCATGTGGTTCCGCGCGGTACGGAACTCCTTCAGCAGCACGTTCACGCGCTTGGATTCGGGCGTGAAGGTCGCCGTGCGGGTGATGGCGGCCAGGTCGAAGGACTCGTCGGTGTCCATGTAGCGCAGCATGTCCTTGGCCAGCAGCACGCCCACGACGTGGTCCTTGTCGTCGTCGATGACCGGAAAGCGCGAGTGCCCGGACTCGATGATGCGCGGCAGGATCTCGTCGAGCGGCGCGGCGTGATCGATGCAGACCATCTGCCCGCGCGGGATCATGATGTCGCGCACGCGCATCTCGACGACCTGGAACACGCCCTCGACCATCTGCAGGGTGTCCGCGTCGAACACCTCCCGGGCCTGCGCGTCGCGCACGAGCTCCAGCAGCTCCTCGCGGTCGCGCGGCTCGCCGCCGATGGCGTGGACGATGCGGTCCATGAGCGAGCGGCCGCGCGGGCTCGCGACCGGGGACGACGCGCCGGACTCGCCCGCGCCGTTGCCGCCGCCCGGGCCCGGTCCGTTGCCCGGACCTGCACCGTTGCCGCCGGCACCGTCGGCGACGTCGCGCGGACCGTTCTGACCGCCGTCGCGCTGCGGGGCGTCTTCGTTCATCGTGCAACCTCGTCGGCCGCCCGATCGTACGGATCGGGGAGCCCGGCCGACGATAGTAGTCGAATCTCCACGTCTTCCATGACCCGGGCCGCCTCGTCGGCCTCGTGATCGAGGCCCAGCAGGTGCAGGCAGCCGTGCACGACGAGGTGGGCCCAGTGCGCGCGCTCGTCCTTGCCCTGGTCGCGCGCCTCGCGGCGCACGACCTCGGCGCACAGCACCAGATCCCCCAGCACCACCAGCGAGGCGCCTTCCGCGGCCTCGAGCGCGGGCAACCCGGACGGGAAGCTCAGCACGTTGGTGGCCCGATCGCGCCCGCGGTGCTCGAGGTTCAGGCTGCGGCCGGTGGCGGGGTCGACCAGGAGCACGGACAGCTCGAACGCGAGCGCACGCTCGCCGCGCAGCCGCGCGTCCGGGGCCGTCGCGAGCACGGCGTGCACGGCGCGCTCCGCCCACCGCGCCACGAACGCCTCGTCGGGCAGCCAGTCCGCGTCCGCACAGCCTTCGGCGAGCGACAGGTCCACCTCGATGGCCGCGATGCGCGACGCCGCGTCGTTCACGATAGCTTCACCACCCGCCCACCGATCACGCCCTGCGGGTCGCATCGTCCCCTTCGGCCGCCTCGGTGGCCTCGTAGGCCGCGACGATGCGCTGCACGAGGGGGTGGCGCACCACGTCGGCCGCGGTGAACTGGCAGAAGCCGATGCCGTCGACGCCGCGCAGCACGCCCTGCACGTGCTTCAACCCCGAGAGCTGGTGCTTGGGCAGGTCCACCTGCGAGGTGTCGCCCGTCACGACCGCGGACGAGCCGAAGCCGATGCGCGTCAGGAACATCTTCATCTGCTCGACGGTGGTGTTCTGCGCCTCGTCCATGATGACGAACGAGTGGTTGAGCGTGCGGCCGCGCATGTAGGCGAGCGGTGCGATCTCGATGACGTTGCGCTCGACGAGCTTGCCCACGCGCTCGATGCCCAGGAACTCGTAGAGCGCGTCGTAGATCGGGCGCAGGTAGGGATCGACTTTCTGCATCATGTCGCCGGGCAGGAAACCCAGGCGCTCGCCGGCCTCCACCGCCGGCCGCACCAGCACGAGCCGCTGCACGCGATCGGTCTCCAGGGCCTCCACCGCGCAGGCCACGGCCAGGAAGGTCTTGCCCGTCCCGGCGGGGCCGATGCCGAAGGTCAGGTCCCGGTCCTTCACGCTCTGGACGTAGTCGATCTGGCGCGGGCCGCGGCACTGGATGGCGACGCGGCGCGTCTTGATCACGAGGCTTGCGGGAGCGGCCGCCGACGGCGCGGGCTCCTGCGCGTCCGCGGCGTCGCCGCGCGCTCCGGCGACGGCGCGCGCGGCGTTCTCGGCAGCCGCCATGGGGGCGTCCGGCAGGCGTACGCCGGCGGGCTCGGCCGCGGCCGACGAGCCGGTCTCGCCGCGGTCCGCCAGTCGCGCCCGGCCGCGCTCGGCGATGCCTTCGAGCCCGGCGTCCTGCAACGCCAGATGCACCGATTCGGGTGTCAGCTGTTCGTTCTCGGTCAAGGCGTAGAGGTGATCGACGAGGTGGCGCGCGAGCTCGACGGGCGCGGGATCGCCGCCGATGCGGAAACGGTCGCCGCGGTTGCCGATGTCGACGCCCAAGCGCCGCTCGATCTGCTTCAGGTGCTCGTCGAACTGTCCGCAGAGGTTCGCGAGGCGCGCGTTGTCGGCGGGCTCGACCTGGAAGACGAGCTCGCTCACGAGAGGGGCGAGCCGGGGACGGTGGCCAAGGCGGTCAACGGTGGTGGTAACGGGATCCTGGGGGGCGGCCGAGCCTACACGCTCGTCGATGGCGCCGCAGCGACGCTCCGGCGACGCCGCAGGACATGCACGCCGCCCCCGGGGAGCGATGGCACGCCGAACGGGAAATGGCACGGAAGGCGCATTGGCACACGAAACGGAAAACTTTTTCCATCTTCCGCTCGAACGTCGTGGATGACGCGCCGAAGAACGATAAACTTTTTCTCTAGTCGACGCGTCGTCGATGCCCTTTCCAGCCATCAGGGAGCCCTGCCGTGGCCCAGTCCGTGGACGAACTGAACGAGGCGCGCCGCCGCGCCGTGGAGCTGCGCCTGGAGGGGCGCACCGTGCGCGCAACCGCCGAGGCGACCGGCCTCAGCGCGCCGACCGTCACCGCCGCCGTCAAGGCGTACAAGGACGGTGGCTGGGACGCGGTGCCCGTGGCACCGCGCGGACGCCGTCCGGCGCAGGCCGATCGACACGCGGACGCGGCCAACGAGGCGGTCAACGAGGCGGTGAACGAGGCGGTCAACGGGGCCGTCGACGCGGTGGTCGACGAGGCGACGGCCGATGTGGCGCCGCTCGCGGACGCGGGCCCCGATCCGATGTCCGCCGAAGCGCTGCTCGCCCGGCCGCTCACGCACCTGGAGCGGCTCGAGGCCGAGAGCATCCACATCATGCGCGAGGTGGTGGCCGAGGCCGACAACCCCGTGATGCTGTACTCGATCGGCAAGGACAGCGCGGTGATGCTGCACCTGGCGCGCAAGGCCTTCTTCCCGGCACCACCGCCCTTCCCGCTGCTGCACGTCGACACGACCTGGAAGTTCCGGGCGATGTACGAGTTCAGGGACTCCATCGTCAAGGACTACGGGCTGGAGCTGCTCGCGCACACCAACCCCGAGGGGCTCGCCCAGGGCGTCAACCCGTTCACGCACGGCTCGGGCCTGCACACCGACATCATGAAGACCGAAGCGCTGAAGCAGGCGCTCGACAAGCACGGCTTCGACATCGCCTTCGGCGGCGCACGCCGCGACGAGGAGAAGTCGCGCGCCAAGGAGCGCGTGTTCAGCTTCCGCACCAGCGAGCACCGCTGGGAGCCGAAGGCGCAGCGTCCGGAGCTGTGGCGGCTCTACAACGCGAGGAAGCGCCGCGGCGAGAGCATCCGCGCGTTCCCGATCAGCAACTGGACCGAGCTCGACGTGTGGCAGTACATCCACCGCGAGAACATCCCGATCGTGCCGCTGTACTTCGCCGCGAAACGCCCGGTCGTGCACCGCGACGGACAGCTCATCATGGTGGACGACGAACGCATGCCGCTGCACCCGGGCGAGGTCCCCGAGATGCGCAGCGTGCGCTTCCGCACCCTGGGCTGCTATCCGCTCACGGGCGCGGTGGAGTCCGAGGCGACCACGCTCGTGGACGTCATTCGCGAGATGCTGCTGGCCAGGAGCAGCGAGCGCTCGGGGCGGTTGATCGACCACGACGCCGCCGCGTCGATGGAGAAGAAGAAGCAGGAGGGGTACTTCTGATGGCACACACGAACGCGGCCCTCGCGGGCACGATGCAGGACGAGTCCGATGCGCTCATCGCGGGCGACATCGAGGGCTACCTCGCGCGCCACGAGAACAAGAGCCTGCTGCGCTTCATCACGTGCGGCAGCGTCGACGACGGCAAGAGCACGCTGATCGGGCGTCTGCTGTACGAGTCCAAGACCCTCTTCGAGGACCAGCTCGCGAGCGTCGAGGCCGAGAGCAAGCGCTGGGGCACGCAAGGCGGCACGATCGATCTCGCGCTGCTCGTCGACGGCCTGGCCGCCGAGCGCGAGCAGGGCATCACCATCGACGTCGCGTACCGCTTCTTCTCCACGGATCGGCGGAAATTCATCGTCGCCGACACGCCCGGCCACGAGCAGTACACGCGGAACATGGTCACGGGCGCCTCCACCGCGGACGCCGCCATCATCCTGTGCGACGCGCGCCACGGCATCCTCACCCAAACGCGCAGGCACTCGTTCATCGCCTCCCTGCTGGGCATCCGGCACGTGGTGCTGGCCGTGAACAAGATGGATCTCGTGCGCTTCGACGAGACCGTGCACGATCGCATCACCGAGCAGTACCGGGAGTTCGCGCACGGGCTCGGCATCGAGCACGTCACCGCCATCCCGATGTCCGCGCTCGACGGCGACAACATCACCGCGCCGTCGGCGCGCATGCCCTGGTACCACGGGCCCACGCTGCTGTCGTGGCTGGAGACGGTGAAGGTCGACACCGAGCGGCTGCGCACCGAAGCCTTCCGCATGCCGGTGCAGTGGGTGAACCGCCCGAACCTCGATTTTCGCGGCTACGCCGGCACGGTCGTGGCCGGCACGATCGGCCCCGGCGACGCCGTGCGCGTGCAGCCCTCGGGTCGCACCAGCACCGTGGCGCGGGTCGTCACCCTGGACGGGGACCTGGAGCGCGCCGTGGCGGGTCAGGCCGTCACGCTGACCCTGGCCGACGAGATCGACGCATCGCGCGGCGACGTGCTGTCCTCG
Organism: uncultured Gammaproteobacteria bacterium; assembly: GCA_963833195.1. Taxonomy (GTDB): domain Bacteria; phylum Pseudomonadota; class Gammaproteobacteria; order Granulosicoccales; family Granulosicoccaceae; genus Granulosicoccus. Next base: position 2,082,003 of record CAWHXF010000027.1, read on the forward strand.
GGGGACGATGCGGCGGGCGCGGCCGACCAGTTCGAGACGAGCATCGTGTGGATGCACGACGACGCGCTGCTGCCCGGGCGTCCGTATCTGCTGAAGATCGGTGCTCTGACGGTGACGGCGACGGTCACGGCCATCAAGCACGAGACCAACGTCAACACGATGGAGCACACCGCGGCGAAGACCCTCGCGCTGAACGCCATCGGCACCTGCAACCTGAAGACCGATCGGCCCATCCCGTTCGACGCCTACGCGACGAGCCGCGACATGGGCGGCTTCATCCTGATCGACAGGCTCACGAACGCGACCGTGGGCGCCGGCATGCTGCACTTCGCGCTGCGCCGTTCGGACAACATCCACCTGCAGGCCGTGGACGTCGACAAGGGCGCACGCGCCACCGCCAAGAACCAGCGGCCGGGCGTGGTGTGGTTCACCGGCCTGTCCGGCGCGGGCAAGTCCACCATCGCGAACCTCGTGGAGAAGAAGCTCGCGGCGCTCGGCCACCACACCTACCTGCTCGACGGCGACAACGTGCGCCACGGCCTGAACAAGGACCTCGGGTTCACCGATGCGGACCGGGTCGAGAACATCCGCCGCATCGGCGAGGTGGCCGCGCTCATGGTGGATGCGGGCCTCATCGTGCTGACCGCGTTCATCTCGCCGTTCCGTTCGGAACGCGCGCTCGCCCGCTCGCTCGTGGGCGAGGGCGAGTTCGTCGAGACCTTCGTCGAGACGCCGCTGTCGGTGGCCGAGGAGCGCGATCCGAAGGGGCTCTACAAGAAGGCCCGGCGCGGGGACCTGCGGAACTTCACGGGCATCGACTCGCCCTACGAGGCGCCGGAGTCGCCCGAGATCCTGGTCGACACCTCGGCGATGAGCGCCGAGCAGGCCGCCGAGCGCGTGGTGGCGGAGCTCAGGAAGCGCGGCATGCTGGAAGCGCCCGCGGAAGCCCCTGCCGACTGATGCCGGGCGGCTGGTAGGGTGCTCCCGGTCCTCCCGTGGCCGGAGCCCCTGCCCATGCGTCGCCTGATCATCGATACCGACACCGCCTCCGACGACGCGGTCGCGCTCATGATGGCCTTCTCCCGTCCGGACGTGACGGTCGAGGCCATCACGATGGTGGCGGGCAACGTCGCGCTCGCGCAGGCGAGCGTGAACGCACGCTTCACGGTCGAGCTCTGCGGGCGCGACGTGCCCGTGCACGAGGGCTGCGACCGGCCCTGGCTGCGCGAACCCGCACCGGCCGACTGGTTCCACGGTGCGGACGGCATGGGGGACGTCGGGTATCCCGCGCCCGCCGCGCCCGCGGCTCCGGGCCACGCCGCGGCGGAGCTCGTCAATCGCTTCTCGCGCGAGCCCGGCGAGATCGAGCTCGTCACCCTCGGGCCGCTCACCAACGTGGCGACCGCTCTCGCGCTGGACCCCGCCATGGCGTCGCACGTGAAGCGCTGCTGGATCATGGGCGGCGCGGCCTGCACGCACGGCAACGTCACCGCGGCCGCCGAGTACAACATCTGGTGCGACCCGGAGGCGGCGAAGAAGGTGCTGGATTCCGGCATGGACATCGTCATGCTCGGCTGGGAGCTGTCGTGCGGGGCGGCGACGCTCGATGCCGACGAGATGGCATCGGTGCGGGCCATCGGCACCGCGCTCGCGATCGTCGCCATGGACGCGAACCGCACCGCGTTCGAGGCCGTGCAGCGTTTGCAGGGGCAGCACGGGCTCGCGCTCGCGGACCCCGTCGCCATGGCCGTGGTGCTCGACGAGTCCATCGCCACGGTGCGCTCGCGCCACCGCGTCGACGTGGCCACTGGAGACGAGCTGGTGCGCGGCATGACCGTGGTGGACAGGCTCGGCACGTCGGGCCGGGCCGCCAACGCGGAGGTCGTGTTCGAGATCGACGCGGCGCGCTGGAAGGCGCTGCTGCGGGAGTGCCTGTCCTGATCAGTCGCGCTCGCGCCGCGTGTCGTACCAGGTGCGGGTCAGACGCTTGCTGCGCAGCGCACCGGGCACGAACACCGTCGCGGCCTGTCGGGCGAGCTCCCCGGGGCCGTACCAGTCGAGCTTCCTGACCGACGTGCGGATGGGCGCCACGTCCAGCACCTCGAAGCGCATGCCGCGCTCCCTGCCCCAGCGCTTGAGCGCGCGCGACAGGTAGATCTCCTCCCCCGCGTAGACCCGCTCGTCGAAGCCGCCGATGTCCTCGAACGCATCCCTGCGGGCGTACACGAAGCAGCCCGCGGCGAGCTTCAGCGTGGTGCCGATGCGGTTCCAGAAGTCGATGCCGCGGCGCGCGCCGCGCGAGACGGGCCGGTCGGGGGCGATGGTCGAGCCGCCGCCGACGACGCGTCCGGTGGCGAGCCTGTCGAGCGCCGCGCCGAGCAGCACGTCGTTGACCAGCGTGTCGGCGTCGACGAACACCAGCGCCTCGCCGGTGGCGGCACGGGCGCCCGCGTTGCGCGCGCTCGCGATGCGATTCACCGGCTCGAACACCACCGTCGCCCCGCCTTCGCGCGCGATCTCGGCGGTGGCGTCGCTGGAGTTGTTGTCGACGACCACGAGCTTGCCGGCATGGCGCCCGTGCACCGCGCTCATCGCGCCGCGAGCCGCCTCCAGCGTCTTCCCGAGGAAGGCGGCCTCGTTCCAGGCCGGTATCACGAGGGTGTAGTCCATCGGCGCAGTCTGATCGCCGACGCGTGCGGGGTTCGGCCGGCGGCAACAATGACGCGGGGCCTCAGGCGGTCATGGGCGGGTGCAGCGTCTCGCGCCGCACCATGGCGGACACCGTGCGGTCCAGGCCCACGTGACCGATGCAGCTGCCGTCGGTGTCGAGCACGTTGGCCACGCGCACGTTCGCCTCGCTCATCGCGCGCGCGGCGGCCTCGAGCTGCGTGCCGCGGCCGAGCTCCAGCTTCGCGCCGGCGTCGGGCCCGGGCTCCATGACGCTCTCGATCAGCACCACCCGGCCGCGGTTGACGTCCTTGACGAAGTTCTCGATGTAGCCGTCGGCGGGCCGCAGCACGATGTCCTGACCCGTGCCCTGCTGGATGATCTCGCCGTCGCGCAGGATGGCGATGCGGTCCCCGAGCCGCAGCGCCTCGTCCAGGTCGTGCGTGATGAAGACGATGGTCTTGTGCAGCTCCTGCTGCAGGTCGAGCAGGATCGTCTGCATGTCCATGCGGATCAGCGGGTCCAGCGCGCTGAACGCCTCGTCCATGAGCAGCAGCGGCGCATCGTTCGCGAGCGCCCGGGCGAGGCCCACCCGCTGCTGCATGCCGCCCGACAACTGGTTCGGGTAGTTGTCCTCGAAGCCCGACAGCCCCACCCGATCGATCCAGTGACGGGCGGATTCGTCGCGCTTGTTCTTCTCCACGCCCTGGATCTCGAGCCCGTACACGACGTTGTCGACGACCGTGCGGTGCGGCAGCAGCGCGAACTTCTGGAACACCATGGCGGTGCTGTGCCGGCGGAACTCGCGCAGCTCGCGCTTGTTCATGACGCAGACATCCTGCCCGCCGACCAGCATCTCTCCCGCGGTGGGGTCTATCAGCCTGTTGATGTGCCGGATCAGCGTGGACTTGCCCGAGCCCGACAGGCCCATCACGACCTGGATGGAACCCGCGGGCATCGTCAGGTTGATGTCCTTCAGCCCGAGCACGTGGCCGTGACGCTCCTGCAGCTCGGTCTTGGTCAGCCCGCCCTTGACGGCCTCGACGAAGTCCGCGCCGCGCGGGCCGAAGATCTTGTAGAGCCCGCGCACGTCGATGTCGACGGCCGCGCCGTCGGCGCGCGCGACCGATCCGGCCTTCGCCTCCGGTGCCTCGTCGACCAGGGTGCCGGCCCTCATCGCGTCAGTTGCCATGGACCGTCTCCGAGTGGGCCTGCAGGCGCTTGCCGTAGGCTTGGCTGGCACGATCGAAGATGATCGCGATGCCGACGATGGCGAGCCCGTTGAACGCGCCGAGCGTGAAGTACTGGTTGTTGATCGCCTGCAGCACGGGCTGTCCCAATCCCTTCACGCCGATCATCGAGGTGATGACGACGAGGGCCAGCGCCATCATGATGGTCTGGTTGATGCCCGCCATGATCGTCGGCATGGCGAGCGGTATCTGGACGTTCTTCATGCGCTGCCAGCCGGAGGCGCCGAACGCGTCGGCCGCTTCCAGCACCTCCTTGTCGACCAGGCGTATGCCGAGGTTCGTCAGCCGGATGATCGGCGGGATGGCGTACACCACGACCGCCACCAGCCCGGGGATGCGGCCGATGCCGAACAGCATGACCACGGGAATGAGGTAGACGAAGCCGGGCATCGTCTGCATGACGTCCAGCACCGGCGTGACGATGCGCTGCACGGTGTCGGACTTCGACATGGCGATGCCGACGGGTATGCCGATCACGATGGAAACCAGCGTGCACACGAACATCATCGAGATGGTGCGCATGGTGTCGTCCCACATGTCGAAGTAGCCGATCAGCAACAGCGTGAGCGCCGTGCCGATGGTGATCTTCCAGCTACGGCTGCCGAGCCACACGAAGGCCGTGATGCCGAGCAGCACCAGCGGCCAGGGAGAATCCAGCAACAGCTTCTCCGACCAGATCAGCATCGCCTGTATCGGATCGAACAGCGCCTCGATGGCGTCGCCGTGTTCGCGCGTCCAGGCGCGGAAGCCGCCGTCTATCGCCTTCTTGAGCTCGCGCAGGGAATCCCGGTCCATCGCCGGGAACTCGTCCAGCCATTCGGCCATGGGTCAGATGCTCGTCGATGTGTTCGCAAGGAAGGGGTCGGTGCGGGCCCGCGCCCCGGGAAGAGGTCGGTGCGGGTCCGTATCCCGCATACGCGAAAGGCGGCCGGAGCCGCCTTTCGGGACGTGCGTTTCAGATCGCGCCGGCGCTCCTAGAGGGCCGCCTTGACCTTCTCGGCCACCTCGGGCTCCACCCACTCGCCCCAGACGTCCTCGTTGTTCTCGAGGAAGTAGCGCGCGCCTTCCTCGCCCGTGGCCTGGTTGTCGCTCATCCACGCGAGCAGCGTGTTGACGGTGTCGTTGCTCCAGGATCGGTTGGAGACGTAGTCCATGGCGACGCCGGCCTTCCGGGCGAACTCGTCGGTCACGACGCTGAAGACCTCGGACTTGGCCCAGCCGTTCGGCACCGGGTCGGCGCAGTCGAGCACGGCCGTGCACGTGTCCCAGTGCTCCTTGTCGTGCTCGCCCATGTCGAGCTTGACCATGTCGTAGCGACCGAGCAGCGCAGTGGGTGCCCAGTAGTAGCCGAGCCAGCCTTCCTCGCGCTCGACCGCCTTCGCGATCGAGCCGTCGAGGCCGGCGGAGGAGCCCGTGTCGACGAGCTCGAAGCCCTTCTCCTCGCCCTCGTAGGCGGTGAACAGGTTGCCGGTCGAGATCTGGCAGTTCCAGCCCGAGGGGCAGTTGTGCACGGCACCCATGCTGTCGTCCTCGGGCGCGGGGAAGAGGTCCGGGCGGGCGAGCGCGTCGGCCGGCGTCTTGATGTCGGGGTTGGCGTCGGCCACGTACTTCGGGATCCACCAGCCTTCCTCGCCGCCGTCCTTCAGCACCTCGGCGGCGATGATGAGCCCGCCCTCGGCCACGGCCGCGTCGAGCGGCTCGCGCACGGCGTTGACCCACAGCTCCGGGGCGAGATCCGGCTCGCCCTTCTCGTTCATGGACGTGAAGGTGGGCATGGTGTCGCCGGCCACGAGATCGGCGTTGCAGCCGTATCCCTCGGACAGGATGAGCCTGTCGATCTCGGCGATGACCTCGGCGGACTGCCAGTTCATGCTCGCGATCGTGACGTCACCGCATTCGTCGTCCTGCGCCAGCGCGTGTTGTCCGGCCAGCAGCAGGGGCGCGCCGAGCACGAGGCCGCAGGCGGCGGCGGTGGGACGCAAGGTCGTGCGAAGGTTCCTGACGTGCTTCATGAAAGTTCTCTCTCCTCGTCGTGTCCGTCGCGGACACGGGGCCGGGCGCGCGTGCCGCGGGGCTGCCGACTGCGGGCAGGCCCCCGTCGCCGAGGCGACCGTCGGGCACGTGGCGATCCGTACCCGGGATGCCGCGCGACGCTCCAGATGAGCCGCCACCTTACCAGAAGCCCAGTTTCGGCCAGCCCCGAAACAGGAAACCCGATCGCCGATCCGGTGACCGGTCGTCATCATCGAGCCCGCGCGACGCTACAAGGCTGCCTTCACGCGCTCCGCGACTTCCGGGCTGACCCACTCGGTCCACACGTCGGGGTACTGCTCCAGGAAGTGATACGCCCCCTCCTCGCCCGTGGCCTGTTCCTCGACCATCCACGCCAGCAGCTCGCTGACCGTGTCGTTGCGCCACTGGCGCTTGCCGATGTAATCCATCGCGACGCCGGCCTCGTTCGCGAAGTTCGCGGTCACGGCGCTGTAGACCTCGGTCTGCGGGTAGCCGTTCGGCTCGGGGTCGGTGCAATCGGGCTGACCGGTGCAGCGGTCCCATTCGGCCTGGTCGAAGGGCGGGGTCTCGAGCCGCACCATGTCGTAGCGACCGAGCAGCGCGGTCGGTGCCCAGTAGTACCCGAGCCAGCCCTCGCCGCGTTCGACGGCCTTGGAGATCGACCCGTCGAGCCCCGCCGACGAACCGGTGTCCACCAGCGTGAACCCCTTCTCCTCGGCGTCGTAGGCGCGGAAGAGGTTCTCGGTGGTGTGCTGGCAGGTCCAGCCCGCCGGGCAGCCGTGAACGGCGCCGAGGCTCTCGTCCTCGGGCGCGGGGAAGAGCTCCGGGCGCGCCAGGGCGTCCTCGACGGTGCGGATGTCGGGGTGCGCGTCGGCGAGCGCCTTCGGTATCCACCAGCCCTCGACGCCGCCGTCGGGCAGCAGCTGGGCGCCCACGACGAGCTTGCCCTCGTCGACGGCCTGCGCCAGCGGTTCCTTGATGGAGTTGACCCAGAGCTCCGGCACCAGGTCCGGCTCGCCCTTCTCCTGCATGGACGTGAAGGTCGGCACCGTGTCGCCGAGCACGAGCTCGGCGTCGCAGCCGTAGCCCTCGTTGAGAATGAGCTTGTCGATCTCGGCGATGACTTCCGCCGACGCCCAGTTCATCTGCGCGATGGTGACATCGCCGCAATCGTCGTCCTGGGCGAACGCGGGCGGAGCCTGAGGCAGCAGGGCGGCAGCGGCGGCGAGCGCCGCAAGGGGACGAATGGAGATCATGGGACGGACATCGTGGTGTGGGTGGATCGTGCGCAGCCTACCGTCCCGCGTCACGACACCGTCAGCGCCGATGACATTTCGACACCGGGTCCACCCACGGCGGTCGACCGGGCGGTTCAGGCGCGCTAAACGGCCCAAAAGCGAGCAAACAGCGCGCGATAGCGTCTTCCTGGCCCTCGCTTTCGGACTTTTTTACTTGCTAATCAGAAGGTTGTCATGGTCCGACCCCACAGCCCCCACGGCCCAGATCAGTAGCGGTAGTGCTCGGGCTTGTAGGGCCCGGCGACGTCGAGCCCGAGGTAGTCGCCCTGCTCGGGGGTCATCTCGGTCAGGTTCGCACCGATCTTCTTCAGGTGCAGACGAGCGACCTTCTCGTCGAGCGCCTTGGGCAGCACGTGCACGTCGACCGAGTAGTTCTCGCCCCGCTCCCAGAGCTCGATCTGGGCGAGCACCTGGTTCGTGAACGAGGCGGACATGACGAAGCTGGGGTGACCGGTGCCGCAGCCGAGGTTCACGAGCCGGCCCTCGGCCAGCAGCGTGATGCGCTTGCCGTCGGGGAAGATGACCTGGTCGACCTGCGGCTTCACGTTCTCCCAGGTGTACTGGCGCAGCCCCGCGACATCGATCTCGTTGTCGAAGTGGCCGATGTTGCACACGATGGCCTCGTTCTTCATGGCCTGCATGTGCTCGTGGGTCACGACGTTCACGTTGCCGGACGCGGTCACGACGATGTCGACCTGATCGGCGACATCGTCCATGCGCACGACGCGGAAGCCTTCCATCGCCGCCTGCAGCGCGTTGATCGGATCGATCTCGGTGACCCAGACCGTGGCGCCCATGCCGCGGAAGGCCTGCGCGCAGCCCTTGCCGACGTCGCCGTAGCCGAGCACCAGGCACACCTTGCCCGCGATCATGACGTCGGTGGCGCGCTTGATGCCGTCGAGCAGGGACTCGCGGCAGCCGTAGAGGTTGTCGAACTTGGACTTCGTCACCGAGTCGTTGACGTTGATGGCCGGTACCTTGAGCGTGCCCTTCCTCGCCATCTCCACGAGACGGTGCACGCCCGTGGTCGTTTCCTCGGACAGGCCCTTCACGCCGTCCATGAGCTCGGGGTAGTCCTCGTGCATCATGACCGTGAGATCGCCCCCGTCGTCCAGGATCAGGTTCGGCACCCAGCCGTTCGGGCCCTTGATGGTCTGGTGGATGCACCACTCGGCCTCGTCCTCGGTCTCGCCCTTCCAGGCGAACACGGGAATGCCGGCCGCGGCGATGGCCGCCGCCGCGTGATCCTGCGTGGAGAAGATGTTGCACGACGACCAGCGCAGCTCCGCGCCGAGCTCCGCGAGCGTCTCTATCAGCACCGCGGTCTGGATGGTCATGTGCAGGCACCCCGCGATGCGCGCGCCCTTCAACGGCTGCTTGCCGCGGAACTCCTCGCGCAGCGCCATCAGGCCGGGCATCTCGTGCTCGGCCATGCGGATTTCCTTGCGGCCGTAGTCGGCCAGGGAGATGTCGGCGACCTTGTAGTCGCCGGCGACGTGCTTCGCTGCTGCGTTCATGTGAGGGGGTACGGGTTGCGTTTCGGGGAAGAGGAAGACGTGCCGCGCGAGCAGGATTCGCGCTTCGGGTGCGGCCCGAGCGTGCGCCTCAGGCGCGGCCCGCGGCCTGCCTGAGCGCGTCGACCCTGTCGGTACGCTCCCACGTGAAGTCGTCGAGCTCGCGACCGAAGTGGCCGTAGACGGACGTCTGCTTGTAGATCGGGCGGATGAGGTCGAGCATGGTGACGATGCCGTACGGACGCAGGTCGAACACGTCGGCGACGATGTCCTCGATGCGCCGGTCATCGATGCTGCCGGTGCCGAAGGTATCCACGCTGATGGAGGTGGGGCGTGCCACGCCGATGGCGTAGCTGACCTGGATCTCGCAGCGCTCGGCAAGGCCCGCTGCCACGATGTTCTTCGCCACGTAGCGCCCGGCATAGGCGGCCGAACGGTCGACCTTGGACGGGTCCTTGCCCGAGAACGCGCCGCCGCCGTGGCGTGCCATGCCGCCGTAGGTGTCGACGATGATCTTCCTGCCCGTCAGTCCGCAGTCGCCGACCGGGCCGCCGATGACGAAGTTGCCGGTGGGATTGATGTGGATGTTGTCCGGCGGGCACTCGTCGAGCCAGCTCGTCGGCAGCACCGGCTTCAGGATGTTCTCCATGACCGCCTCGCGCAGGTCCGAGAGGGTGACCCCGGGGTCGTGCTGCGTGGAGAGCACGACGGCGTCGAGGCCGACGGGCTTGTTGTCGCGGTAGCGCAGCGTGACCTGGCTCTTCGCGTCGGGGCGCAGCCACGGCAGGCTGCCGGACTTTCGCTGGCGCGCCTGCTGCTCCACGAGGCGGTGCGCGTAGCTGATCGGCGCGGGCATGAGGACGTCCGTCTCGTTCGTCGCGTACCCGAACATCAGCCCCTGGTCGCCGGCGCCCTGGTCCTCCGGCGCGGAGCGATCGACGCCCTGCGCGATGTCCGGGGACTGCTTGCCGATGCCGTTGAGCACCGCGCAGGTCTCGCTGTCGAAGCCGACGTCGGAGCTGTCGTAGCCGATGTCCTTGACGGTGGCGCGCACGAGATCCTCCAGATCGACGTAGGCGCTCGTCGTGATTTCCCCGGCGACGATGACGAGCCCCGTCTTGACGAGCGTCTCGCAGGCGACGCGCGCCTTCGGATCCTTCGCCAGGATGGCGTCCAGCACCGCGTCGGAGATCTGGTCCGCCATCTTGTCGGGGTGGCCTTCCGACACCGATTCGGAGGTGAAGATGTAGTCCTGTGCCATTCCGGTCCGCTTAAGCAGTCAAGCCCCGCATTGTACGCATAAGGACATGCGGATTTCTTTATGTCTTCGGTTGCGGCCCATGGTTTCGGGCGCGTGCCGACGACGGCCTCGCTCGATCCCGCACTCGTGCTGCGCGGGCGCGGCCGCTGGTCCGGAGCGGACCGGCTGCCATCCATATAATCGCTGGCCGCACGCAGTCCCCGGAAAGCCGTACATGCCGACGACCCCACTGAAGGAGCGCTCCATCAGCGCGCGCTGGAAGCCCGCCGATCCCTCGATCCTTCAGCTGTACTCGTTCCCGACGCCCAACGGCGTCAAGGTCTCGATCATGCTGGAGGAGACCGGACTGCCCTACGAGGCGCATCGGGTGACGCTGTCGGACGAGGACGTCAAGTCGGACGAGTTCCTCGCGCTGAACCCGAACGGCAAGATTCCCGCGATCATCGATCCGGACGGTCCGAACGGCGAGCCGCTGGGATTGTTCGAATCGGGCGCGATCCTGGTCTACCTGGCCGAGAAGACCGGCAAGTTCCTGTCGCCGGACCCGGCGCTGCGCTACCAGACCCTCCAGTGGCTGATGTTCCAGATGGGCGGCATCGGCCCGATGTTCGGCCAGTACGGCTTCTTCGCGAAGTTCGCCGGCAAGGCGGTCGAGGATCCGGTACCGCGCGAGCGCTACCGCAGCGAGGCGGTTCGCCTGCTGAACGTGCTGGAGCGCCAGCTCGAGGGCGGCGAGTTCCTCGTCGGCGACTACTCCATCGCCGACATCGCGACGTTCCCGTGGGTGCGTGGCGCGAAGCTCTACTACGAGGCCGAGGAGGCGTTCGAGATGGCCTCCATGCCGAACGTGGGCGCCTGGCTGGAGCGATGCACGGCACGGCCGGCGGCGGCGAAGGGGCTGGAGATTCCGGCGCGCGATTGAGAGCTCGCGACGCGACCGAGTGCGCGTCCGGCCGACCTCGACAGGAGCCTGACCCCCTCTACAAACTCGCACCGTACGCCGTACCCTCCGCCGTACGCCGTGGCACCCTTCGGACATGGATGCCACGTCGCGAAGGGCGGTGTTCGCCTACGACGCACCCCTGATCTCCATAGGCCGGGGCTCGACCCGCGAGTGTTACGCGCACCCCCTGGAACCGACGCGCTGCGTCAAGGTGCCCTTCACGCGGCGCGGCGAGCAGCAATCGGAACGCGAGCTTCGCTACCTGGCACGCGTACGGCGCAGGTACCCGGACGAGGACTTGCGCCACGTGGCCCTGGGGTTGGGACGAACGCCCACCAGTCATGGGACGGGGCACGTGTTCCAACGCGTCGTCGATGTCGATGCCGACGGCCGCATCGGGCCGTCGCCCACGCTGCTGGAGGCGTTGCGGGACGGGCTGTCGGTCGATGAGCTGCCGACGTGGACGTCGACCCTGGCGCGCTTTCGAAGCTGGGCCCTTTCCACCTCCGTGGTGCTGCGCGACTTGCACGCCGACAACGTGTGCTTGCAGCGGCTCCCGGGAGGTGAACCGCGTCTCGTGGTGATCGACGGCATCGGCCCGCGCGGCTTTCTGCCGCGCTACTGGCCGACGCGGGCCTACGCGCGCGAGCGAAACCGCGCGATGCTGCTGCGCTACGGCTTCGACGATCCGGCACGCCTGGTAAACCACCGACACGCGAGGGCACGCATGCTGGCGGCCACGCGATCCGACCGCTGCTGAGGTCGATTCGGGTTCCGGGACCGAGCACAGGACGGGACTCCGGGGCCGACCGCGAGGGCCGATGCCGCGGCGACCCGGACGCCCGTACGGATCAGTGGTGCTCGTACTCGGATCGCGCGAACGGGATGTCGTCGTCGAAGCCCTCCGGCGGCGACCGGCTCCGGCCGCGCCTCGCCCGCGCGGCCCGCCCCGCCCGGTGCACCCGCGCCGGCACCGCGCGGCGCGAAGTCGCCCCCGCCGTCGCCGCGGCCGCCGAGCAGCTGCATGTTCTGCGCGACGATGGAGGTGGACCAGCGATCGGCGCCGGTCTGCTTGTCCTGATACTTCTCGGTGCGCAGCGAACCCTCGATGTAGACCTGCCCGCCCTTCTTCAGGTACTCGCCGGCCACCTCGGCCAGTCGGTTGAAGAGCGTCACGCGATGCCACTCGGTGCGCTCCTGCTTCTCGCCCGACGCCTTGTCGGTCCACTGCTCGCTCGTGGCGAGGCTCAGGTTGGTGACGGCTCCGCCGTTCGGCATGTAGCGCACCTCGGGATCGGCTCCCAGGTTGCCCACCAGGATGACCTTGTTGACGCCTCGTGCCATGTACGTTCTCCTCGTTGAAATGAACCGGTCGCGCCGCTTCCGGGCGGCGCGCCGCGTCGCCCCGGTATCGACCGGGAGCCGCGCGCCGGCATGAGGCCCGGTGCGCGGCGACCGTGCGGGGCGTCGCGGGCGGCAGTGTAGCCCGCGATCGGCGGCGCACCGCGTCGTCCTCCGGGCGGACATCGCGTTGCGTGACGGGTCCCGGAAAGGTCGGCACCCGATACTGGTTATCTTAACAGCTATGCTCTCGCCGTCGCCGCACCGGCGGGCGCCGATCCGGTCGCCACCTTCAGGTAGACGCTGCGCTCCGCGGGAACGTAGGCCACTTCCATCACCCTCGCTTCGGCCGCGAGCTCCGCCAGGACGTCGTCGACCCGCCCGAGCTCGTCGTCCGTGAGGCGACGGCGCTCGGTACGGGCCCGTGGCGGCGGGCGCACCCCGTACATGGCCAGGAACCACACCGCGCAGCCGGACGCCATGACGGCGTACAGCGCGAGCGCCCCGTGCGCGCCGTACAGCCAGCCGCCGAGCGCCCCGCCGACGAAGGCGCCGAGGAACTGGCTGCTGGAATACAGGCCCATCGCGCTGCCGCGCGCGCCGGCGGGCGCGATGCGCGAGACCATCGAGGGCAGCAGCGCCTCGAGGGTGTTGAGCGCCGTGAAGAAGAGCGTAACGCCGACGACGAGCCCGACGATGCCCGGCCGCAGCCCGAACAGGACCTGCACGCCCAGGCACGCCGCCACGCAGCCGAGCAGCACGCCGCGCATGCCGCGGCGCTCGGCCGTCATGACGGCCGGCACCATCAGCGCGAGCGACACCACGAGCGCGCCCAGCCAGAGCCGCCATTGCCGTTCGGCCCCCAGGCCCGCCTCGGCCAGCGCCTGCGGCACCACCGCGAACGTCGCCACGATGAGCAGGTGGAGCATGAAGATCGCGAGGTTCAGTCGGGCGAGATCGGGATGCCAGAGCAGTCGGCGCATGGTGGCGGGGCTGGCCCCCACGTCGGCGTGATGGCGCGTCGCGGGCGGGTCCGGCACGGCGGTGTGCAACAGCACCAGGGCCGCCAGGGCGCACCCGGCGGTGAGCCAGAACAAGCGGTCGATCGAGCCGTCGGACACCAGCAGCGGTCCCGCTATCAGCGCCAGCACGAAGGCGAACCCGATGCTCGCCCCGAGCGTCGCCATGACGCGCGTGCGGCGCTCGTCGCGCACCAGATCGGCGGCGAGCGCCATGAGCGCGGCGGCGAGCGCCCCGGCCCCCTGCAGCGCCCGCCCGACGATCACGCCCGTCATCGTGTCGGCGAGCGCGCACACGACGCTGCCCGCGGCCAGCAGGCAGAGCCCGGCACTGATGACGGGCTTCCTGCCGATGCGATCGCTCAGGCGGCCGAAGGGCACCTGCAACGCGGCCTGCAGCAGGCCGTAGATGCCGAGCGCCAGACCGATGCCGAAGGCCGTGGCGCCTCGGTACTCGTCCGCGTGCAGCGCGAACACCGGCAGCACGATGAACAACCCGAGCATCCGGACGATGTAGATCGCCGACAACGACCAGGTCGCCCGCCGCTCCACAGGGGTCAGGCCTGTCATCTCGCTCATCGGCGTCCGCAGCTCGGGCCGGCCGCGCGGCTGCGCGACCGTGGCGCGATCCCTCGGGAGCCGAGGTCCGCCCCGACAGGGTAGCAACGCTCGGGACGCCCGCTCGTCGGCGATCGAAATTCCGGGTACCGTCGCCGGACCCGCTTCGAGCCCCCCCCCGCATGGACACCATCCGCATCCGTGGCGCGCGGACGCACAACCTCAAGGGCGTGGATCTGGACCTGCCGCGCGATGCGCTGATCGTGATCACCGGGCCGTCGGGCAGCGGCAAGTCGTCGCTCGCCTTCGACACGCTGTTCGCCGAAGGGCAGCGTCGCTACGTGGAATCCCTGTCGGCCTACGCGCGCCAGTTCCTGTCCGTCATGCAGAAGCCGGACGTGGACCTGATCGACGGGCTCTCGCCCGCGATCGCCATAGAGCAGAAGTCCACCTCGCACAACCCGCGCAGCACCGTGGGCACGATCACCGAGGTGCACGACTACCTGCGGCTGCTGTACGCGCGCATCGGCACGCCGCACTGCCCGCTGCACGGCGAGCCGCTCGTCGCGCAATCGATCTCGGAGATGGTCGATGCGACGCTCGCCGACGGCGAGGACGCTCGCCTGATGGTGCTGGCACCGCTGGTCGCGGGTGCGCCCGGCGACCACGCGGCCGCGCTCGACGCGCTGCGCGCGCAGGGCTACCTGCGCGCTCGGGTGGACGCCCGGGTGGTGGAGCTCGACGCCGAGCTGGCGCTGGACCCCGATGCCGAGCACACGATCGACGTGGTGGTGGACCGGTTCAGGGCACGCGCGGGGCTCGAGCAGCGCCTGGCGGAATCGTTCGAGACGGCGACGGCGCTCGGCGACGGCACGGCGCGCGTCGCGGCGCTGCCCTCCGATGACGACGGGTCGGACCCGGCCGCCGACACGATCTTCTCCCTGCGCCACGCCTGCCGGGTCTGCGGCTACTCGGTGCCGCCGCTGGAGCCGCGCTCGTTCTCGTTCAATTCGCCCGAGGGCGCGTGCCCCGAGTGCGACGGGCTGGGCGTGAAGGAGTTCGTCGACCCGGATCTGGTCGTCGCCGACGAGACCCTGAGTCTCGCGGCCGGGGCGCTGCGCGGCTGGGACCGCCGCAACGCCTTCTACTTCCGGATGCTGCAGTCGCTCGCGCGCCACTACGGCTTCGACGTCGATACCACGTACGACGAGCTGCCGGAGCGCGTGCGCGGTGTGCTCCTGCACGGCAGCGGCGACGAGCCGATCCGGTTCACGCACACCGCGGCAAGCGAGGCGAACCGCGGCGCGGATCGCGAGCCGGACGAGCGGCCCGATCGGCCGACGGCCTCCGGACAGAGCGTGCACGCGTTCGAGGGCATCGTGCCGAACCTGGAGCGGCGCTACCGCGAGACCGAGTCCCCGGCGGTGCGCGAGGAGATCGGCAGGCTCGTGCGCCGACGCACCTGTCCGGTGTGCGAGGGGGCTCGCCTGAATGCGGCCTCGCGCCACGTGAGCGTGGCGGGACACCGTCTGGAGTCCATCGTCTCGTGCTCGCTCGTCGATGCCCGCACGCTGCTGGACGGGCTCGGCCTGCGAGGTCAGGAGCGAGCCGTGGGGGAGCCGGTCCTGGCCGAGGTGCAGCGCCGGTTGAGCTTTCTCGTCGACGTCGGCCTGGACTACCTGAGCCTCGATCGCGCGGCCACGACGCTGTCCGGAGGCGAGGCGCAGCGCATCCGGCTTGCGAGCCAGATCGGTGCGGGCCTGCAGGGCGTCATGTACGTGCTCGACGAGCCTTCGATCGGCCTGCACCAGCGCGACAACGACCGGTTGCTCGGAACGCTTCGCTACCTCCGCGATCTCGGCAACACCGTCATCGTGGTCGAGCACGACGAGGACGCGATCCGCGCCGCCGACCACGTCGTCGACATCGGGCCCGGTGCCGGGGTGCACGGCGGGGAAGTGGTGGCCCAGGGCAGCGTCGCCGACCTGCTGGCCGCGCCGGATTCGCCGACCGGGGCGTGGCTGTCCGGGCGCATCGCGCTCGGCCGGCCGGTGCGCCGCGCGCCGGGCCGGCACTGGCTGGAGATCCGCGGCGCGCGCGGCAACAACCTGCAGGACGTGGACGCGCGCGTGCCGCTCGGGCTCATGACCGTCGTGACCGGCGTCTCGGGTTCGGGCAAGTCGACGCTCGTCAACGACACCCTGCTGGCGCGCGCGCGCAGCACCATCAACCGGGCGCGCGACGAGGGCGCGCCGGTCGACTCGGTGAAGGGTCTGCAGCGGCTGGACCGCGTCGTCGCCATCGACCAGGACGCGATCGGACGCACGCCGCGCAGCAACCCCGCCACCTACACCGGCCTCTTCGCACCCATCCGCGAGCTCTTCGCCGGCACGCGCGAGGCGCGGGCGCGCGGCTACCAGGCCGGCCGCTTCAGCTTCAACGTGCGCGGCGGACGCTGCGAGGCCTGCGCCGGCGACGGCCTGGTCAAGGTCGAGATGCATTTTCTCCCGGACGTCTACGTGCCGTGCGACGTGTGCGCGGGCAAGCGCTACAACCGCGAGACGCTGGACGTGCGCTACAAGGGCCTGACCATCAGCGAGGTGCTGGACCTGACGGTGGAGCGCGCGCAGGCCTTCTTCGCCGCCATTCCGGCCATCGCCAGGAAGCTCGACACGCTCGTGGCCGTGGGCCTCGGCTACGTCACGCTGGGCCAGAACGCCACCACGTTGTCCGGCGGCGAGGCGCAGCGCATCAAGCTCGCGCGCGAGCTGTCGAAGCGCGACACGGGCGCGACGCTCTACGTGCTGGACGAGCCGACGACGGGGCTGCACTTCGGCGACGTGGCCAAGCTGCTCGAGGTGCTGCGCATCCTGCGCGATGCCGGCAACACGATCGTGATCATCGAGCACAACCTGGACGTCATCCGCAGCGCGGATTGGGTCATCGACCTCGGGCCCGAGGGCGGCGCGGGCGGCGGACGCCTCGTCGTCGCGGGCACGCCGGACGCGGTCGCCGCGTGCGCGGCATCGCACACCGGCCGCTACCTGGCGCGCGCCGGGGGCTGAACCGGCGCGCGGCGAACGGGTCGGTACGGTTGCTCAGTCGACGGCGCGCGGCGGCACCGCACGCCTGCGCCTGCCGGCGCGCAGGCCCGTCGCCACCGCCACCTGCGACAGCGCCGTGAGCGGCAGGGCAACGATGCGGCGGCCGACCGGCCAGTCGCGCCGTCGCAGCGGATGCAGCACCAGGCGCAGGTAGAAGCCGAGCGGTCGAGGCACGCGCGCGTCGGCGGCGGCGCCCTCGGCGTGGAACCGTGCCGCGCCGCGACCGTAGTTGTGCTGCTGGCGCCAGAATCGGGCGAGATCGAGCGCGTGGCGGTGCCAGGCCCGCGCATCGTCCACGCGTTCGATGGTGCCGTGGGCCTCCATCCAGGTACGGCAGAACGCGCGGTCCTCGCCGGCCGCGAGCGGGTAGTCCGCGTCGAACCCGCCGATGGCGAAGAAGCGCTCGTGCGCGCACGCGATGTTGTTGGACGCCACGAAGTCGAGCGTGCCGCCGCGCTCGCGCGCCTCCTCGTCGAGAAAGCCCAGCAGGCTCTCGGCGACGCTCGAGTACGGGTTGTCGGGCAGGCCGTTGACGGTCGATCCGCCGAGCAGCGCGCGCGGCGCGCGGGCGTGCGCGGCCACGAAGGCCTCGATCCAACCGGGCGCCACGGCGCAGTCGTCGTCCACGAACAGCAACAGCGTCGCGCGGGCGGCGCGGGCGCCGCGGTTGCGCGCCGCCGCGGGCCCGGCCTGGGTTTGTCGCAGCAGCCGTACGTTCGAGTCGGCCGCGGGCTCCGGCGGTCGCGCGTGCGCGGGGCTGCCGTCGTCCACGACCACGACCTCGAAGCGCGACGCATCGAGCGTCTGCGCCGCGAGCGTCTCGAGCAGGTGCGCCAGTCGCTCCGGTCGGGCGTGCGTGGGCACGACGACGCTCGCGACGAGCGCCGGTGCGTCCGCCGTGTCCGACGATCCTGCAACATCCTCAGCCAAGTTCGAACCTCCGCCGGCGTCCCTCGCGCGCGTTGCTATCCTCCAGGGCCCCGCGTGGTGCCGCACCGAAGGATGTCCCTTGTCTCGAGCTGACGTTCGACCCGCAGCGATCGCCCGTGGGCGACGGACGATGGGATCCGGCGCCGTCGACGGCGGATTCGCGAACGCGGCGATGATGCTCGTGGCCTTGTTCGGCCTCGCGGGCCTCGCGTATTCGCTGCTGCTCGGCACCGAGCTGCGCTTCCCGGACGAGCGCGACTACCTCGCCACGGCGGACTCGCTCGTCACCGAGCGCATGTACTCGGTGACGGGCGAGAGTCCCGACGCCCTGCGCCCGCCCGGCTACCCGCTCCTGCTGGCCCCCGTGGTGGCCGGCGCGCACGTCGTCGCCGCGCTGGCGAACGGAGGCGAGGCGGCGCCGGAGCGGGTGCACGCGCTCTCGGTCCACGCGGTCCGCACGCTCCAGTTCGTGTTCCTCGCGCTGTCGGCGTGTCTGCTGGCGACACTGGCCGGTCGAGGTGCCCGGCCCGGCGATGATGCGGCCCCCCCGGGCGCGCTGCAGTGCGCGATGCTCCTCGCGCTCGCGGTCTACCCGGTGCTGATCTACACCGCGGGCACGCTCTTCCCGCAGACCGCACTGCTGGCGCTCGGCACGCTCGTGCTGTGGCTGCTCGAGCGCGCGAAGCCCACGCACGCGAGCGCCGCGCTCGTGGGACTGCTGTGCGGCGCGGCCGCCGAGGTCTCGCCGACGGTGCTGACGCTGGTACCGCTCGCGATCGCTCATGCGCTCTTGAACCCGCGTTGGTCGGCGAAGCACGCGCTCGTCATCGTGCTGGCCGCCGCGCTGCTGCCCGGCGCGTGGCTCGCACGCAATCTCGTGGTCATGGACGCCACCATCCTGTTCTCCCGGAACCTCGCCTACAACCTGGACAACGCGGTGCTGGAGCTCAAGAGCATCGACCCGGAACAGGAGGAGCGCGAGCCGGACAACGTGTTCGGCTACGGCGCCGAGCGGCTGGTGCAGATCGCCGCGGCACCCGGGGCCTACTTCGACAGGTTCGGCGATCACTTCGCGTGGCGCAACAAGCTGCAGGTGCAGAGCGAGAGCTCGCCCCTGCGGGACACGGTGATGCTCGTGACCTACAGTGCGCTGCTGCTGCTCGTGGCGCTGCGGCTCGCGCTCGCTCGTCGGGTGCGCCTGTCGAGCGCGGAGCGCGCCGCGATCGCGCTGTACGTCATGACGGCCGCGTTCCACGCACTGGTGTTCGTGCGCATCCGCTACCGGCTGCCGTTCGACTTCCTGCTGCTGCTGCCGGCGCTGAACGCGCTGCTGATCTGCGCCTCGCCGTGGTTCGCGCGACGTGCCGGCGGTGCGAACGCGGACGCGAGGACGACGCTGCCGTAGACCGCGCTGGAGTAGACGAAGTACAGCAGGTGCATGGCCGTGGCGGCGGCCGCGAAGCCGACCCCGCCGCAGCGCGCGAAGAACGCGACGAGCGGTCGCTGCAACCAGGCGAAAGACGCCAGCGCCGCCGCCGCGACCACGAGCGCGGCCGCGACCGATTCGCCGGCCAGCGCGCTCGCCGCCGCCGCGCCGACGCCGCCGAGCGCGCCGCAGGCGAGCACCGCGCATACCCGTTCCGTGCGCCCGAGGTTCAGCGTGTCGGGCACGCCGCGTCCGCGCGCGACGATCAACCGGCTCCACGGCAGCGCGCGCGCGAAGATGTCGGTGCGCAGCCAGCTCATCAACGTCCAGCGCTTCCAGTGCGTGCAGCGGATCTCGGGACGCAGCAGCACGCGCTCTCCCGCATCGCTGATTCTCAGGCCCAGGTCCACGTCCTCGATGGACGCGGCGCCGAACCCTTCGTCGAAGCCGCCGTGCCGGCGGAACGCCTCGCCGCGCACGATGCCGCAGCCCGACCAGAACGTGCTCGCCTCGCCCGCGCCGCGCTGATGCATCCAATGGTGCAGCAGGTTCTTGTAGCGACTGATCCAGCCGCGCGCCGGAGGCGTGTCGTCGTAGCTGCCGAAGGCCGCGGACACGCCGGGCTCGGTATCGAGCAACCGGCGGAACGCGCGCACGGCGTCGTCGTGCACCGTGACGTCGGCGTCCACGAAGAGGTAGGCGTCGGCGTGAGGGAACAGGCCCGCGCCGACGTTGCGCGCGCGGGCGGGGCCGTGCGGGCCGTCATCCAGACGCAGGTAGCGCGTGCCGCGCAGCGACGCGGCCGCCACCGCGCGGCCGTCCGTCGAACCGTCGTCGACGACGGCGATGGCCTCCGGGGACTGGCCGGCCTCGAGCAGCGCGTCGAGCGCCCGGGCGATGTCCTCGCCACCGTTGTGCACCGGCACCACGGCGACCAGCGCCAGCGGCTCGCCGGTCCCGATCCAGCGTCCGGCACGCGCCGGCGCATCGTTCGCGGCCCGCGCCGCGGGAGCATCGAGCGCGCGCGTGCGCAGCGTGGGGGCGTCGGGCGCGATGCGCGCCGTCGACACCTCGCTCACGCGGCCTCCTCGGTCCGCCGCGTCTCGCGCGATTCGACGTCCACGGTCGCGGGCGGGTGCGTCACGCTCAGCTCGCGCTCGATGACGGCCTTGGGCTCCTCGCTGCCGGCCTTCTCGGCCTTCGTCACGAACTCCTCGTGATACGAGCGCTCGACGTTCACGTTCCACACGTCGTGCGACTCGCCGAGCAGGTTCCTCGCCGCCAGCATCGCCGTCAGCATGGAGTGGTCCTGGTTGTTGTAACGGTGCATGCCGTTCCTGCCGACGCTGTACAGGTTGTCGAAGCCCTCGACGTACTCGGCGATGGTGTCCACCGCGTCCTTGTAGTTCTCGTCGTAGACCGGATAGGCCTTCGGCTGGCGGATCACGGTGCCGTCGACCACGTTCCTCGCGTGCACGAGGCCCAGGTGCTCCAGCTCGCGCTTGCCCTGCTCTATCAGCGCGGCGTCGTCCGAGGTCCAGAGCCCGTCGCCGGCGTGGCAGAAGTACTCCAGGCCGATGCTGGAGCGGTTCTCGTCCGGCACCATCTCGCGGCTCCACGAGCGGAAGTTCTGGATGCGTCCGACCTGCACCTCGGGGCTGTGGATGTAGATCCAGTTGTCCGGGAACGGGTCCGGCTCGTCCACGATGAGCACGACGATCAGGAAGTCGCGGTACTTCAGCTTCTCGGCGGCGGCCAGCACGTGCGCGGGCGCCGGCGGATCCATCGCGCGCACCAGACGCCCGAGCGGCATGGTGTTGACCAGCGACTTCACCTCGACGCGGCGCGTGGCGTCGCCGCCGTGCGCGGTGGGGTCACCGTCGGGGCCGCCCGTCGGAGCGTTGCGCGTGTCGATCTCGGTGACCGCCAGGACCCGGCCGGCGCCGTCGTGATGGACGGCGTCCACGCGCGTCTGCATGCGCACGGTGTTGTGCATGCCGCGCAGCACGTCGCGCACGCGCTCCCACATCATGCCGGGACCGAGGCGCGGGTACTGGAACTCCTCGATGAGACTGGTGGTGTCGTTGCCGCCGAACATGGCCGTCTTGACGGCCTTCACGAGCGACAGGTTCTGGATGCGCTGCGCCGCCCAGTCGGCCTGGATGCTGGTGCAGGGAATGCCCCAGACCTTCTCGGTGTAGGTCTTGAAGAAGCGCTCGAACAGGCGCTTGCCGAAACGGTTGGACACCCACTGGTCGAAGGTGTCCTCGCGCTTGATGGGCTTGATGCGCGAGCCGAGGTAGCTCATGCCGATGCGCACGCTCTCCACCGCGCCGAGGTTCCTCAGCGTGTTCGGGATCTTCAGCGGGTAGTCGTAGTACTTGCCGTCGTAGTAGATGCGCGACAAGCGCGGCACCTTGATGAAGTCGTCGCCCATCAGGCGCTTCCACAGCTCGTCCACCTCGGTGACCTTGGTGAAGAAGCGGTGGCCGCCGATGTCGAAGCGGTAGCCCTTGTAGCTCGCGGTGCGGGCGATGCCCCCGACCTCGTCGGTGGCCTCGACCACGTCGACCCGCTCTCCCGCCTCGGCGAGGGTCAGCGCGGCCGTGAGCCCCGCGGGACCGCCTCCGGCGATGTAGTGCGGAGGGGCGTCGGAAGGTGACGAAAGATCCATGAGTTACCGATATGAGGATGAGCGCGCGCCGACCGCGCCCGAAGCCCCCCGGCCTTGGCCTCGGGACGCACGCGCGGTCGACTGTCGTATGGATGCCGCGAGCGTAGTTCAGCGTCGCGGGGATGGCGAACAGCATGCCCCGTCCGTGCAGAGTTGTCCCTCATTCATCCTTAGGGTCGCGCAACGACCCGCGGTCGTGTGACCGCACACACAGGAAAGCGCCGTCGCGCCGTCGGCTCAGCGCCACATCCCGCGCGTGTCGATGACGATCTTCTCGTCGAGCGCGTCGGGGCCGATGGCCTTGAAGGCTCGGTGATCGACCAGGCCCACGACGATGTCGGACTGCGCGAGGGCGGCCCGCTGATCCACCAGCGCCACATCCTCGTGCCGCGCGAGCACGGGTGGCAATGCCTTAACGTGCGGCTCCACCACCAGCAGCCGCCCGACCCGCGCCTCGGCGAGCGCGGCGACGACGGCGCAGGCGGGGCTCTCGCGCAGGTCGTCTATGTCCGCCTTGAAGGCGAGCCCGAAGCAGGCGATGGTGGGTGCGCGAAAGCGCTCGGCCTTCGCCCGCACGCGCGCCACGACCTGGTGCGGCCTGGCGTCGTTCACCTCGCGGGCCGTGCGGATCAGACGCGCGGCCCCGGGCGCCGAATGCACGATGAACCAGGGATCGACCGCGATGCAGTGCCCGCCGACGCCGGGTCCGGGCCTCAGGATGTTCACGCGCGGGTGACGGTTCGCGAGCCCGATCAGCTCCCAGGGACTGACGCCGAGCTCGTCGCACACGAGGCTCATCTCGTTGGCGAACGCGATGTTCACGTCGCGGTACGCGTTCTCGGTCAGCTTGCACAACTCGGCCGTGCGGGCCGTGGTGATCAGGCATTCGCCCTTCACGAAGTTCTCGTACAGCTGCCGTGCCGCGTCGGCACAGCGCGGCGTGAGCCCACCGATGACCCTGTCGTTGGCGACGAGCTCCTGCAGCACCTGCCCGGGCAGCACGCGCTCGGGACAGTGCGCGACGCGGATGTCGGAGGACGCGCCCGCCCGGTGCGGGAACGTGAGATCGGGCCGGGCTTCGGCCAGCCACGCCGACAACGCCTCGGTGGTGCCGACCGGGCTGGTGGATTCGAGCACCACGAGGTTGCCCGGCACCAGCACCGGTGCGAGCGCCTTCGCGGCCGACTCGATGCAGGACAGATCGGGCACGTGCTCGCCGCCGCCGCCACGGAGCGGCGTCGGCACGGCGACCAGGAACGCGTCGCAGGGCTCCGGCACGGTGGTGGCGCGCAGGTTGCCGGTCGTGACCGTCGCGCGCACGACGATGTCGAGATCCGGCTCGACGATGTGCACCGAACCCGCGTTGATGGTGGCGACGGCCGTCTCGTTGGTGTCCACGCCGACGACGTGCAGGCCGCGCGAGGCGAGCAGGGCCGCGGTCGGCAGGCCGATGTAGCCGAGTCCGATCATGCCGATCGTGCGGTAGGGGGAGCCGCTCACGCGTCGTTGCCGATCGGCCCGCGGACATCGCCGGGCGTGCCGGACGAAGGCGTGCGGGACGAGGGCGTGCGGGCGAAGGGCAGGCGCTCGACCAGGTCGGCGGCGATGCGCGTCGCCGCCGTGCCGTCGCCGTAGGGGTTGGCGGCCCGGCTCATGGTCCGCCGATGCACCGGATCGTCGAGCAACCGCGCGGCCTCGGCGACGATGCGATCGGGATCGGTGCCGACCAGGCGCACCGTGCCGGCGGCCACGGCCTCGGGCCGCTCGGTGCGGTCGCGCATGACGAGCACCGGCACGCCGAGCGCGGGCGCCTCCTCCTGGATGCCCCCGGAGTCGGTGATGACGAGGTGCGCGCGTCGCATGAGCTCGATGAAGGCGAGATAGCCCTGCGGCTCGACGAGGTGCACGCGCGGAACGTCGCCCAGCAGCGCGCGCACCGGGCCGCTGACGGCCGGGTTCGGATGCACCGGATACACCACGGCCACGTCACCGCGGGCGGCGAGCCGTACCAGGGCGGCACAGATGTCCTCCACGCCACGGCCGTGGTTCTCGCGCCGATGACCGGTGACCAGCACGAGGCGCCGGCCGTGGCCTCCACCCGCGAGTCCGCCCGAGAGTCCGCCCGCACCTGCGTGGGGGTCATCGCCGAAGGCCTCGGGCGGAAGCCCCGTGGCGGCGCGGGCCTCGCGGACCAGTCCGGGTTCGGCCTCGAGTCTCGCCGTGACGGACAGCAGCGCATCGATCACGGTGTTGCCGGTGACGAGGATGTCGTCCGCGGCCACGCCCTCGGCGAGCAACGCGTCGCGGGCGCCGACCGTGGGCGCGTAGTGACGCCACGCGACCGCGGCGACGAGCTTGCGGTTGCCCTCTTCGGGCCACGGCGCGGAGAGATCGCCGGTGCGCAGGCCGGCCTCGACGTGCGCCACCGGGACCCGCGCGTGGAAGCCCGCGACGGCGCCGGCGAGCGTGCTGCTGGTGTCGCCGTGCACGAGCACCACGTCCGGCCGCTCGGCCGCGAAGCGCGCGCCGAGGCCCGTCAGCATGGCCGCGCAGGTGCCCGACAGTCCGCCCGCGACGCCCAGCACATCGAGGTTCGCGTCCGGACGCAGCTCGAACAGCGCGAACACGTCGCCCGCCATCTCGCGATGCTGACCGGTGCAGACCAGCCGTGCGTCGACGTCGTCCCGAGCGACCAGCGCGCGCACGACGGGCGCCATCTTGATCGCCTCGGGGCGGGTGCCGACGACGATGTCGGCGCGCAGGGCGGCGAAGCGCGGGGACGAAGCGGGCATTCCGACAGTGTGACGCCTCCCGGCGGTCGCGTGCGCGGTCGCACGAGACGGCGCCGTCCGGGTCGTCACCCGGCGCCACCGGGCCCGGCGGCACACGACGGCGGCGCGTGACGGCACGTCCGTGGGTCCGCGCGCCCGGGAGCGCCTCGCGATGGGCCATCGCCCGTCACCTCCGCCGCGTTCCGTGACGAACCACGCAGTATCTGCAGGCGCACGTCGACCGAGCCGATGCATGTCCCTCGTCCGCACTATATTGCCGGCCCGGCGCTGGACGCGGCGGCCGAGCTCGGGCTGCCGGCCGTGTTCGATGTGCGCGACGCGGACGCGGTATCCATGAACACCATGTCGCGCGGCCGGACGGCCTCGTGAGTGCCGAGCGGCTGTTCCGCCATCGCCCGCTGCCGGACGGCCTCGATGTGTTCGATGCGCACGTGAACGCGCTGCCGGACGGCATGCAGGCACCGGCCTCGTTCTACTCGGCCGTCGCGTTCGGCGCCGTGACCGGTGCGCCGCCGGGACGTGCCCACGACGATGCACCGATGAGCGCGAACGCCGCGAACGCCGCGGACGGCACGTCGGCGCTCCGCTACGTCGGCGGCTGCGCGGCACCGCCGGCCGGCGTCGACCTGCTGGGCGCTTCGGTGCGGCTGCGCGACGCCTGCGCCGGGCACCCGGGCTGGAAGCCGCTGCTGCGCCTCGACGCCGGCACGGGACCGCGCCCGGCCACGCACGCCCTCGCCCGCGTCGGCGCTCGCCTCGGCCTCACCCGTCGCGGCGGCGTCGCCGAGGGCGCGGTCGGTCGCGCGTTGCTCGACGACGCGTCCCTGCTCGACGGCTTCGCGGGCATCAAGCTCATGCCGCAGCAGACGGGGCTGCCGGGCCGCGACGTGCTCGAGCGCATTCGCGCGTCGAAGCTGCCCGTGCTGGTGCACGCCGGCGCGCAGTGCCCCGTGCGCTGGCTGGAGGCGCACCTGCTGCCCGCGCTCGATGGACCCGTGGTGCTGGCCCACCTCGGCAGCTGGCCCTGCGCGGCGGACGAGCTCGAGTACGCGCTGGAGCTCGCGGCGAGGGATCCGCGCGTGCACTTGGAGACGAGCGGCGCCAGCATCGGCAACTTCGTGCGCGTCGCGGCCGAGCGCGTGCCGGAGCGGCTGCTGTTCGGCAGCAACCGTCCCATGTGCGCGACCCTCGTGCAGCTGATGCACGTGGCCGCATCGATCGAGGACGACGCGACGCTCGCCGCCGTCGCCGCGGGCAACGCGGCGCGCGTGTTCGGCGCTCCTGCCACGGGCACCGCCGGAGCGGTGGCGTGAACGCGCTGTTCGACATCCACGCGCACCTCGGCGGCAGCGACACGGGCGAGCTCTACTACGGCCAGCTCGAGACGGCCGAATACCGTGCGCTCATGGACGCGGCCGGGGTGTCCCACGCGGTCGCCTTCGCGCCGCTGCGCACCGACGGCTACCGGCAGGCCAACGCGGCGCTGCTGGCCGAATGCGAGGCGGCGGACGACGACCGGATCCGCCCGTTCGCGCGCCTGGGCGGCGATCGGTTGCCGATCAGCGAGCCGGAGCTGTGGATCGCGCGTCGCGCGGCGCGCGCCCGGCTCGGCCGCCTCGCGGGCCGTGGCCGCGCGCCGGACGTGGAGCCCGGCACGCTCGCGCGCTACGCGGGCGTGAAGCTCCTGCCGCACCTGGACGGCGTTCCGGACGACGCGATCTTCGACGAGATCAACACGGCCGGCTTGCCCGTGCTAACGCACGCGGGCCGCTACGCCACCCCGCGCTTCATCGCGAAGGCCGTGCTGCCGAAGCTCGACGGCACCCTGATCCTCGCCCACCTCGGCGCGTTTCCCGACCGCGAACGGGAGTTGAAGGACGCCGTCGCGCTCGCCGAGGCCCACCCGCGCGTGCTGCTCGACACCAGCGGCATCTGGATCGCCGACTTCCTCGCCTACGCGGTGCGGCGCGTGCCGCGACGACTCGTCTTCGGCTCGGACTGCCCGCTCACGACGCCCGCCACGGCGTGGCGCATGGTGGAATCGGTGGTCGGCGACGCCGGCCTGCGCCGCCGCATCGGCTTCGAGCGCGCGGCGGAGCTGTTCGGCGTGGCAGGCTGATCCACCGACCTCCCCCCGACGCCCACATCGCCCCCCCCGAACGACGCATGCCCTCACTCGCGCACCACCTGCCCCGCGGCCTCGCCGCCGAGCTCACCCGCCGCTCGCTGTGGGGGGCGGTGCCGCGCGCCGTGCGTCCCGCGCCGCCGGGCCCGCCCATGCTGGCGCTGAGCTTCGATCTCGACTATCGCGAGGACACGCTCGCGCTGCCCGCGCTGGTGGCGTTGCTGGATCGGCTCGGCCTGCCGATGACCGTGTTCTCGATCGGCAGGCTCGTCGAGCGGGACCCGACGCCCTACGCCGAGGCCGCCGCGGCGGGCCACGAGATCGCCAACCACACGTGGTCGCACCCGGACAACCCGGTGCTGAACCCCGACCGCGAGTTCTGGCACCTGGACGAGGCGGAGATGATCGACGAGATCGGGCGCTGCCAGGACGCGCTCGAGCGGCATGCCGGGGCGCGACCCACGAGCTTTCGCTCGCCGCACTTCAAGGACGCGTTCCGCATGATGTCGGCGTTGAGGCGGTTCCCGGAGATCACCTGCGTGAGCACGGCGCTCGCCAGCAAGTGTCCCGTGCCGACGCCCTACCTGCCCGCGCGCGAGCCGGTCGCCGGGGACCTGAGCCTGCATTTTCCCGCCGCCGCCGCGAGTCCCGCGCCCGCGGCGGGGCCGCTCATGGTGCCGCTGACGCCGTGCCCGGGCATGCGCTGGTCGCCGTTCTGCTCGTACAGCGCGATACGCCTGCCGCGCGACCCCGCGCGCGGTGCGGGCATGCTCGGCGTGCCGGAATGGGAGCGACGCTGGGCACGCATGCTCGGCCGCGCGGCCCGCCGCGGCTTCGCGTCGGTCTACTTCGACCCCATCGACGTCATGCGCGACGACCAGACGCGCGCCGCCTTCGAGCGCATGCTCGTCCACGCGGTCGATGCCGGTTGGCGCGTGTCCACCGTCGCCGAGGTGGAGCGGGCGTGGCGCGAGGTCGTGCCGGCGGCGCCGTGATGCGCGTCCCGCCCCGCGTGCTGCACGTCTTCGAGAGCTGGCCACCGGTTCCCTCGGGCTACGCGAGCCGCTCGCGCTGGATCGTCGAGGGACAGCGGGACACCGGCGTCGCGCTGCCGGCCGCGCTCGTGACGACGCGCCAGTCGGTCTACGGCGAGGACGACGCGACACCGCTCGAGGGCGTGCCCGTCGAACGGCTCGCCCCGTCCGGGATGGAGCGCGCGCTGCGCGGCGCACCGGTGCCGGGGTTGCATCGTCCGTGGTTCGTCGACGGTGCGCACCTGACGCGCGGCATCGAGGCGGCGGCGCGCACGCACCGCGCCGAGCTCGTCCACGTGCACTGGGCGAGCGGCATCGGCCGGGCGGCCGCACGGGCCGCGGATCGGCTCGGCCTGCCGCTGGTGGCGGAGTTGCGGTTCGACCTGGCGGGCGCGATGTGCGCCCAGAGCGGCACCGCGCGCGCTCGCGAAGCCGGCCGTGCCGGACGCATCGAGGCGCTCGCGCGCTGGTGGTTCGACGCGCACCTGCGGCGCGCCGACGTCATCGTGGCGGCGAGCGACGCGCTCGCGCGCTTCACCGCCGCCCGCCTGCCCGGCCGGTGCGCGGACATCGTCACGGTGCCGAACGGGATCGACGAGGCGTTCCTGGCGTCGTGCGACGCGGCCCGCGCAACCCGTACCGACCCGGCCACCGCGGACGAGGGCCGGCGACTCGTCGTGGGCACGACGAGCCGCATGCTGCGCTACGAGGGCCTCGAGACGCTGCTGACGTGCGCGGCGGCCCTGCCGCAGGTGGACTGGGTGTTCGTGGGCGACGGTCCCGAGAACGACGAGCTCCGCCGCCTGGCCGGAGCGCTGACGGCCGAGCGCGCGGACCGGGTGCGTTTCACGGGGCGCGTGCCCGCCGCGGCCATTCCGGCCCTGCTGGCCTCGATGGACGTGTTCGCGGTGCCCCGGCGCGCGCTCTCCATCACGCGCCACGCCAGCCCCATCAAGGTGGTGGAGGCCATGGCGTGCGCCCGCACCGTGGTCGCCACCGACGTCGGCGACATCGGCGCGCTGCTCGAGGACGGACGCGGCCTGCTCGTGACGCCGGGGGATACCGAGGCCTTCACGGATGCGCTGCGGTGCGCGCTCGAGGATGCGTCGCTGCGCGCGACCACCGGCGCCGCCGCGCGGGCGCGCGTGCGCGACGAGTACCGCGGCCACGAGCTCATCCGGCGCTACGCGGACATCTACACGCGGGCGCTCGGACGCGGCGTGCCCGCCGCGGACGTGCGGGCGGCCGCGAGCGTGTCCCGGGGCTCGTGAAGCAATAGAGTGTGCGTCCCGCCGGCGTAGCGTCGGCGGCACGACGACGCGGCGGGAGGAGCACATGCAGGACGACGAAGGCGAGACGGTCACGAACGGCGGCTGGAAGGCCCTGGCCCACCGGGCGGGCCTCGGCGCGGAGCGCGCGTTCGAGCGCGTGCGGGATCGCTTCGACGCGCGCTTTCGCGCGGACAGGCCGCTGCACGTCGTGCCCTATCCCGGACACGCCAGCGCGGATCGCGCCACGCTGTCGGCGCGCGTGCTCGTCTACACCGACCCGCCCGACGGCGATCCGGATGCCCTGTGGACGCGGCTGCAGGCGAGCTATCGCCGCTTCGAGACCGACGAGGTGCCGGGCGCGCGCGTGCGCCTGGCGTGCGGCGAGCTCGAGCTCGAGACCCTGACCGACACCGAAGGCTACGCGCACTTCGACTTCAAGCCCCCCACCGGCAGCGGCCCCCTCGACATCGTCCTGTGGCTGCCCGATTCACCCGAGGCGCCGCGCGTGCGCACCACGGTGCTGCGGCCCGCCGACGGTGCGCCCTTCGGCGTCGTCAGCGACGTGGACGACACCGTGCTCGTCACCGACGCGACGTCCATGCTGCGCATGATGCGGCTCACGCTGCTGGAATCGAGCGCCTCGCGCGTCGCGTTCCCGGGCGTGGCCGCGTTCTACGGCGCGATGGTGCGTCGCGGCGCGCCGCTCTTCTACGTCTCCTCCAGCCCGTGGAACCTGCACGAGTTCCTCGAGGACTTCATGCGTCTGAAGGGGCTGCCCGTCGGGCCTCTGCTGCTGCGCGACCTCGGCATCGACGAGAACAAGCTCGGCGCCGGCACGCACGGCGGGCACAAGCTCCGGGCCATCCGCTCGGTGCTGGAGCGACACGCCGCGCTGCCCTTCGTGCTGATCGGCGACAGCGGGCAGCACGACCCCGAGATCTACGCGACGGTGTGCCGCGAGCATCCGGACCGCATCCGCGCGGTGTACATCCGCGACGTGGCCGAGGACTTTCGCCGCGCCGAGGTGCACCGCCTCGTGGAGGAGCTCGCCGGGCTCGGCATCGACATGCTGCTGGTACCGGACACGCTCGCCGCGGCCCGGCACGCCGCCACGCTCGGTCTGATCGACGATGCCGCGCTCGCCGCCGTGGCGGCCGACGTGGACGCGGACCTCGCCCCGCACGACGCCGCGGACGAGCAGCCCGAGGCTTGAGCGTGCGGGACGTGCGCGCGGCCTTCGCCGCGCGCTGGCTGGAAGTGGCGCGCGAGGCGGACGCGCGCGGGGACGCGACGGGCGGGCTGCGCGCCGGCACCCACGAGGCCGCCGTGCGTCACGCGCTCGCGTCCGACATCCGCACCGCCGCGCAAGGGCTCGATGTGCGGCGCGTCGACTCGGCGGGCATCAGCGACGTCGTGGTCGTGCCGGGCGTTCTCGGCGACACCGTGCGGTTGCTGGTCGCGCCCTTCTCGTTCGCGAGCGAGCCGCTCGCCCCGCACGGCATCCGCACGACGGTCGCGCGCGTGAACGGACGCACCGGCTGCGCGCGCAACGCGGACCTGCTGCGCGGCGTCGTGCTGGACGCCGCCGCGCGCGAAGGGCGACCGATCAACCTGGTCGGCTACTCGAAGGGCTGCACCGACGCGCTGCACATGCTGGCGCGGTACCCCGACACGCACGCGGCGCTGCACTCGCTCGTGAGCATGGCGGGCGTCGTGCGCGGCACGCCGCTCGCCGCGCGCACGCCCGCCTGGGTCTCGAATGCCCTGCGCTGGACGCCGCTGCCGGGCGTGCCGTTCGGCGACGGCCGCGCGGTGGCCGACCTGACGCCGGCCGCGCGCGCCGCGCACCTGGCGGACCATCCCCTGCCCGCGGGCATCCGCTACGCGAGCGTGGTGGCGGCGGCATCGCCCGGCAACGTCTCGCGCGTGCTGCGCGGCTCGTGGGAAACGCTCGCGCACACCGAGGCGGGCGGGCGCGACGGCAACGACGCGCAGGTGATCGCGAGCGACGCCGTCCTGCCGGCGGGGGATCTGCTGGCCCGCGTCGACGCCGATCACTGGGCGCTGGTCCTGCCCATCACCGAGCGGTTGCCGCCCGCGCGAGTGCTGGTGGACCGCAACGACTTTCCGCGCGTGACGCTGCTGCGCGCGCTGCTGGAGCACGTGAGCCTGCCGGACGACGCCGCGGCGTGCGTCGACGAGGTCCACGATGACGGGCCGAGGGAACATCGAGCCGGCCCTGCCGGTACGCTGCGACCTTCCTTCCGGGCCGTGCCTCCGCCATGAAGCTCGCCTCGCTCGACGATCACCATTCCCGCGACGGCCGACTCGTCGTGGTGTCGAGGGATCTCGCCCGATTCGCGTCCGCCGCCTCGGTCGCCCCCACGCTGCAGCACGCGCTCGACACCTGGGCCCGCGCCGAGCCGAGGTTGCGCGCCATCGCGAGCGCCCTGGAGAACGATCGGATACACAACCGGGCCTTCGACGAGCACACGGCCCTCTCGCCGCTGCCGCGCGCCTACCAATGGGCCGACGGTTCGGCCTACGTCAACCACGTGGAGCTCGTGCGCAAGGCGCGCGGCGCGGAGATGCCCGCGAGCTTCTGGACCGATCCGCTCATGTACCAGGGCGGCTCGGACACCTTCCTCGCCCCGCGCGCGCCCATCCGCATGCCCACGACCGAGTGGGGCATCGACATGGAGGGCGAGGTGGCCGTGGTGGTGGGCGACGTGCCGCTCGGCGCGTCGCGCGCGGAGGCGCTCGCGGCCATCCGGCTCGTCATGCTGGTCAACGACGTCTCGCTGCGCGCGCTGATTCCCGGCGAGCTCGCCAAGGGCTTCGGCTTCTTCCAGTCCAAGCCGTCGAGCGCGTTCACGCCCATGGCGGTGACGCCCGACGAGCTCGGCGAGGCGTGGCGGGACGGCAAGCTGCACCTGCCGCTGCACGTCGATCTGAACGGCGTTCCGTTCGGACGCGCGGACGCCGGCGTCGACATGACGTTCGACTTCGGCACGCTCGTGGCGCACGCCGCGAAGTCCAGGCCGCTCGGCGCCGGCACCATCGTCGGCTCGGGCACCGTGTCGAACAAGCTCGACGGCGGCCCCGGCAGGCCGATCGCCGACGGCGGCGTCGGCTACTCGTGCCTGGCGGAGCTGCGCACCATCGAGACGATCGAGCGCGGCGAGCCGTCCACGCCGTTCCTGCGCTTCGG
Source organism: uncultured Gammaproteobacteria bacterium (assembly GCA_963833195.1). Lineage (GTDB taxonomy): Bacteria > Pseudomonadota > Gammaproteobacteria > Granulosicoccales > Granulosicoccaceae > Granulosicoccus. The sequence continues at coordinate 2,114,434 of CAWHXF010000027.1, forward strand.
TGATCGCGTGCGCATCGAGATGCCGGGCGCGGACGGGGCATCGCTGTTCGGCGCCATCGATCAGGTGGTCGAGGAGTTCTAGTGGTCTGTCTCGGAGATAGTGTGGGGCTCAGAGCCTTCGTGCGCCTTCCCGGCAAGGCGCATCGACGAAGGCGCACCGGGGTGCGACGAGGAGGTGCAACGCAGTCCGGGGAGGCGCACGAAGGCTCCCTCCGGGCGAGCCTGAGAGCCGCGGCGGACCGCGTTGGGCCCGCTCGGAGTAGCCCCGCTACGCCTTCGCGAACCCGCCTTGCCGCCACGGCTCTCAGGCTCGCTGAGCCCCACACTATCTCCGAGACAGACCACTAGGCCGCGTCGCGGTGCGCCGTGCCGGCGCACGCGCTCGCCCGGGCCGCGCTGCAACAGTTACAGCGCCGATACCCGTTTCGTCCCGTGGCGTGCGGGCGTATCGGCCGCGGGCCGATCGATGCAGCGTGGACGGCGGCGCACTCCGCGCCGCTCGCCACCGGGACCTCGCCGCACATGCAAGCCTCCGATCCCCTGACGGCCCCCGCACCGGGCTCCGCCGCCGACGCCCGCACCCGGCAGCTCGTGACCGAAGCGCTGCACAGGCTGCTGCGCGACGACTGCCTGCGCAACGCCCCTCAGATGTCGGCGTTCCTGCGCTACGTGGTGGAGCGCAGCCTCGCCGGCGACGCGGGTCGCATCAAGGGCTACACCATCGGGGTCGAGGCGCTCGGCAAGCAGGCGGGCTTCGACCCGCACAGCGACCCGTCCGTGCGCGTGCTGGCCAAGCGCCTGCGCGACACGCTGCGCGACTACTACGCGCGCGGCGAACGGCACGCCGCGCGCATCTCGCTGTGCACCGGCCACTACCGGCCGGAATTCGTGCTGGAGGACGGCGTCGAGGCGGCGGAACCGGTGCCGGTGGCGCGGCCGGAGCGCGAGGGCAGACCGGTGCTGCACCTGGTGATCGAGCCCGCGGCCCAGGCGCTGGAGCGCCGGTTGGCGCTGGTGCTCGGGGGCGCGCTGTCGCGCCTCGGCGGCGTGCAGGTGCGGCGCGCGGCCGAGCCGCCGCGCGACGAGCGAGCGTCCGACCGCGTGCTGTCGCTGTGCGCGTGCAGGCTCGGCGCGTCGGTGCGACTCGATCTCACGCTGACCGATGCGTGCGAGGGCGCGATACTGCGGGCCGATGCGGTGGCGTTTCCGGCGGCCGACGACGACGCGCTGGACCAGCGCGCCCTGGACGCGCTGACCGGCTGGCTGGCCGATGCGCTCGCCGACGACGAACGGCCGCTCGGCACCGCTCGGGCGGACGCGGCCGCGGCGTGCGCGGCGGCCGCCGAGGCGTTCGATTCCCAAGGGCTCGTGAGGCAACAAAGTGTGCGTCCTGCCGGCCCTGTGCGCTTGTCCCGCAAGGCGCTGTGAGCGAGGGTAGCGGCGCTACCCGAGCGAACAGCAACGCAGCGGGGCGGGCGCACAGGGCCGGCCCCGTAGGGGTCGCCCCGCAGAGCGCGCCAACCGTCGTTGCTCGTCGGTCACGTGGCGCCGCCACGCTCCCTCCTCGACGCCTAGGCTGACGCGCTCTGCGGGGCGACAGGACGCACACTTTGTTGCCTCACGAGCCCTACCCCAGCCCCAGCGTGCGGGCCCGCCGCGGACGCGTGGGCAGCCCGTCGGCCGAATAGCCCCACGCGTCGTCCGAGCCGGAGAGCCGCGCCAACCGCACGAGCGCCGCGCGCGTCGCGGCCAGCCGCGTGGCGACGGCCGCCGCGTTGGCGGCGTTCAGCTCGCGACACTCGACCAGTATGCGAGCCGCGGCCGGCGGCACGCTCGAGGCCGCGGCCGACGCGCGCTCCAGCACCGAGACGCGGCGACGCTTCTCCGCGGCCAGGCTCAGCAGGGACGTCGCCTCGCCGCCATCGAGCGCGCCGCGTTCGGCCAGCAGCGCGTCGCGCAGCGCGACCGCGGCGTCGTACAGCGCCCCGGACGCCTCGCTCGGAAATCGCTCGCTCATCGCACCTGCACCTCGTCGGGACCCACCACCAGTGCATCGATACGCCTGCCGGTGCGCGCGTTCTTCACGCCCACGAGCTCGTCGCGCCTGCCGTCGTTCAGCGCCACTCCGCGCGTCTCGACCTGCAGACCGCTGCCCGCGCTGCGCAGCCGGACCTGACGACCGCGGTGCACGAGCACCGGCGAGGCGAGATCCCCTGCCGCGATGGGGTCGCCGGGCCGCATCGCGCGCGCGAACTCGTGTCCCATCAATGCGGACGGATCGTCGATGGGCTCGCCGGAGCGCGCACCGCGCCGCGTGCCGGTGCCGCCGAGCGTCACCGTGCCGCGCTCCAGCAGCTCCGGACGCAGCCGCTCGCCGCGCCGCACGGCGCGCGTGAGCAGCCAGGCGTCACGCTCGACGCTCGCGTTCGCACGCACGCGCACGCGCCAGGCGGGCGTGTCGGCACAGGACACCTCGATGCTCGTCGCGCCCCAGCCGTCGCCCGCGCCAGTGCGTCGCGCGTCGAGCGGCACGGCGCAGGCCGCCAGACGCAGCCGGCGGTCCAGCGGCAGCACCTCGATGTCGGCACCGTCGCCGAGCTCGGCGCGCAACCGTGCGGCGGCGGCGGCCTCGATGGCCTGCGGCGGGTGGGCCGTCGCGTCCGCGGCTCCCGCGGCCGTGGCCGCGGGCACGAACGTGGCCTGCAGGCACGCGGCGCAGCCCGCGCCCGCGAGTGATCGCACGAAGCATCTCATGACGACGACGGCGGCAAGTCCTGCGCCGAAGCGTTCGGAGGCGATGGGTGCGACGGCGCTGCCGCAGCTTTTGCAAACCCGGTGTACGAATGGGCACGGCGCTTCACCGCCGGGGGGTCGGGACGACAACCGGGTCACGTTCACACGCAACCGGACCGACACGTGTCACGTCCCGCCACATACGTACTGCAAGCACGACCCCGCGCTGCCGGGCCGCTCGCCGCGGTCGCGGCGCTGCTGCTGGCCGCCTGCAACGGCGGCGGAGGCGGCGGCGCGGGCGCTCCGGCGCCGATCGATGCGGCCGGGGGCGCCGTGCCCACGCTGTTCGAGGATCCCGCGGGCGCCCTGCCCGGTGCGGCCGTCGGCGAGACGCCGGACGCCTCCATCGGCGCACCCGGTCAGACCGCCGACTGCAGCGACGGCCTGCCGTGTCGCTGGACGGATGCCGACGGCGCGTTCGCCGTCACGCTGACGCGCGCCGACAACACCGGGCGCGACGGGCGACTGCAGGTGCACCTGCGCGTGGAGACGATACACGACAGCGAGCTGGCGGTGACGCTCGCGCGCACCGCGGTGGACGTCACGGGAACACGCTCGGCCGTGGTGAGCGCCGCGCTCGACGGCGGCGTCGGCAGCACCTCGGTGCCGGCCGGCGCGCGCCTGCCCGGCACCGTGGACTTCGATGCGCCGCTGCCCGGTGGCAGCGTGCCCGAATGGGGCCTCGTGATGTCGGACAACGGCACGGTGCGTGCCGCCGCCTTCGCCAACGTGCCGCTCGGACCCAAGCGAGGCGATGTGATCGATTGCGCGAACCGCCTGCCGTGCACCTGGACCAGCGAGGACGGTCTCGCGAGCGTGGACCTCGTCGGTGCCGGCGGCTTCGCGAGCGAGCGTCGCCTGCACGTGAACCTGCGTCTGTCGTCCAGCGCCGCGCTCACCCTCGTGGCGGGTCCGGAGACGAGCGCGAGCGCGCCGGGCGGCGCGGTCTACCTCGCTCGCTCGCACGCGGCGGACGGGCGCGGCGGCCAGCCGGGCGACACCATCGCGGTGGCCGCCGGCGTGCCGGTGGACGCGCGCATCGACTTCCTGCGCGCGCCGGGCACGCCCGCGACGCTCGCGACGCTCACCCTGGACCTGTACCGCGACGCCCCCGTGCCGCGCTGGCGCCCGGCCTTCGCGAACGTGCCGGCGGTGGCACCGTGAGCGTCGCGGGAGCGAACAACCCGCTCGACGCGCACCTCGCCGTCCACGAGTCGGCGATCCGCGCGCGCGGCCTGCGCACGAAGCTTCTGGCCAGCAACATCGCGAACGTCGACACGCCGAACTACAAGGCCACCGACCTCGCCTTCGGCGACACGCTCGCCGCGGCCCGCACCGCGCGCGGGGACACGCCTGCGCTTGCGCTGGCCGCCCCCGTGGGCACGTCGAGCGGCGCTCACGCGGCCCACCTGCCGCTGCGCGCGGGGCGCGTCGAGCCGGGCGTCGGCAAGGTCATGTACCGCTACCCGGACGCCCCCTCGCTCGACGGCAACACCGTCGACAAGGACACCGAGCAGGCCCGCTTCGCCGAGAACGCGGTGCGCTATCGCGCGAGCCTCCAGTTCTTCCAGAGCCGCGTGTCCGGGCTCATCCGCAGCCTCAAAGGAGAATGATCGTGGACGTATCCGTGTTCGACATCGCAGGCTCCGCCATGCGGGCCCAGACGCTGCGCCTCAACACCGTGGCCAGCAACCTCGCCAACGCCGACACCCTGGCCTCCAGCCCCGAGGCGGCCTACCGCGCGAAGAAGCCCGTGTTCGAGGCGATGCTGCAGGACGGGCTCGGTGGCGTCGCCGCCACGGACATCGTCGACAGCCCGCGCGAGCCCGTCATGCGCCATGCCCCGGGACATCCGCTCGCGGACGACGCGGGCTACGTGTACGCCTCGAACGTGGACGCGGTCGAGGAGATGACCGACATGATGTCGGCCTCGCAGAGCTACCGCAGCAACGTCGAGCTGCTGGGCACGCTGCGCGAGCTCGCCATGCGCACGCTGAAGCTCGGCGAATGAACGCGCTCGATGCACTGCCGACGAGCGGCCTCGCCGCCGACGGCCCCGCGGCACCGACCGCCCTCGACGCGCAGACGCGCTTCGGCGAGCCGGCGGACGTCGCCGCGAAGGACGAGCTGGGTCAGACGGAGTTCCTGGAGCTCATGCTGACGCAGATCCAGCACCAGGACCCCTTCGAGCCGACCGACAACGGCGACTTCATCGCGCAGATGGCGCAGTTCAGCACCGTCGAGGGCATCGGCGACATGCAGTCCTCGCTCGACGACATGGCCGCGAGCTTCGGCGCGCAGCAGACGCTGGAGGCATCGAGCCTGGTCGGGCGCGACGTGCTCGTGACGGGCGACGCCCTGCCGTTCGACGGCCGGGCGCCGGCCGCCGGCCGCTACGTGCTGGAGCGCCCGGCCGCGAGCGTCACGCTGCTGGTCCAGGACGCCTCGGGCGCGCTCGTGTCGCGCGAGGAGCTCGGCGCCGCGGCCGCGGGTCGGCACGACTTCGCGTGGGACGGTCGGGATGCCGACGGCGAGCCGATGCCCGCGGGCCAGTACCGCGCGACGGTCGTGTACGGCAACGGCGAGGGCGAAGGCGACGTGCCCGCCGAGACGCTGCTGCAGCGCCGCGTGGAGGCGGTGGAGTTCGGCGCCGGCGGCGCGGTGCTCGTGCACACCGATGCCGGCGAGACGCTCGGGCTCGATGCGCTTCGCGAGATCCGCGAAACGACGCCCGACGCCTCCGACTCCTGATCTGCCTTCTCTCTTCCAAACCTCGGACCCTGAATCATGACCTTCGACATCGCGCTGACCGGCATCTCGGCCGCGAGCAGCGAGCTCGAGACCATCTCGAACAACATCGCCAACAACCAGACGACGGGCTTCAAGCGCTCGGACGTCGAGTTCTCGGACGTGTACGCGTCGAGCGCGTACGGCGCCGGCGGCAGCGCCTCGAAGGTGTCCGCGGGCTCCGGCGTGAGCGTCAGCCAGGTGCGCCAGGACTTCGCGCAGGGGGATCTGTCGTTCACCGACAACGCCCTCGACCTCTCGGTCGACGGCCAGGGCTGGTTCCGCTTCAGCGACAACGGCAAGGAGCTCTACAGCCGGAACGGGGCGCTCGGGCTCGACCGCGAGGGCTACATCGTCAATGCCTCCGGCCACCGCCTGATGGGCAACAACACCAACAGCGACGACGAGCTGCAGCCCGTCGACGGCGAGCTGCGCGTCAACTTCGCGGACCTGCAACCGAAGGCCACCGAGCGCGTCGGGCTGTCGATGAACCTGCAGAGCACGGCCGAGGTGCTGCCGCCCTTCGACGCGACCGATCCCTCGACCTACAACTACTCGAGCTCCACCACGGTCTACGACACGCTCGGCACCGCCCAGGTCGCGACGCTCTACGTGCGCAAGGATGCCGACAACGTCTGGTCGTCCTACCTGCACGTCGATGGCGTCGAGGTCGGCCAGCCCGGCGGCAACGAGCTCGGCTTCGATTCGTCCGGCACGCTCACCTCGATCGACGGCGTGCCGGGCACGAGCTTCGACACGACCTCGTTCACGCCCGCCTCCGGCGCGACGCCCATGACGCTGAGCTTCGACATCGGCGACATCACGCAGTACGACAACCCCTTCGGCACCAACCAGGTGACCCAGGACGGCTTCACGGCCGGCCGGCTGGACGACTTCGACATCGACGGCACGGGCACGATCTTCGGGCGCTACTCCAACGGCGAGGCGCGGGTCATGGGTCAGGTGACGCTCGCGAACTTCTCGAACCCGCAGGGGCTGTCGCAGCAGGGCGGCAACACCTGGGCCGAGACCTTCGCCTCGGGCGAGCCCGCCGTCGGCACGGCCGGCTCGGCGAGTCTCGGCACCGTGCGCGCCGGTGCGCTCGAGGGCAGCAACGTGGACATCACGCAGGAGCTCGTGGCGATGATCGGCGCGCAGCGAAGCTTCCAGGCGAACGCGCAGGTCATCAGCACCGGCGACACGCTGACCCAGACCGTCATCAACATCCGTCGATAAGCGGACGCACCGATGGATCGCATGATCTACGTCGCCATGTCCGGTGCGCGCGAGGCGCTGCACCGGACCGCGACGAACAACCACAACCTCGCCAACGCGAGCACGCCCGGCTTCAAGGCCGTCGTGGACGCGTTCGCGACGGTACCCGTCGAGGGTGCCGGCGCGGACTCGCGCGCCTACGCGATGGATCGCATGGCGGGCGCGGACTTCTCCCCGGGCAGCATCCGGCACACCGGCGTGCCGCTGGACGTGGCCGTCGACGGCGAGGGCTTTCTCGTCGTGCAGGACCCCGACGGAGCGGAGCGGCTCACGCGCGACGGGGCGCTGCGCGTCGGGCCGACGGGCCTGCTGGAGACGAGCGGGGGGCATCCGGTGCTCGGCGACGGCGGACCGATCGGCGTCTCCCCCTACGCCTCGATCGCGGTCGGCTCGGACGGCACGGTATCGATCCAGCCGCTCGGCGAAGGGCCCGGCGGACAGGTCGTGCTGGACCGGCTGCGGCTGGTTCGCCCCGACCCGCAGACGCTGGAGCGCGACGAGCGCGGCCTCTTCTCGGCCGGCGACGAGCCGCTGCCGGCGTCGGACGCCGCGGTAAGGCTGCAGCCCGAGAGCCTGGAGGACAGCAACGTCGACACCGTCGGCGCGCTCGTCACGATGATCGAGCTGGCGCGCCGGCACGAGACGCACGTGAAGCTCATGGCCGCGGCCGAGGACAACGACTCGCGCGCCGCGAAGCTGCTCGAGAGCGCCTGAGCGAACTTTCGGGCGAGCGTCGGCCGCTCTCCCGCAACCCCCTTGAACGGCCCTGAAAGGAGATTTCCATGAACGGTGCACTGTGGACCGCCAAGACCGGCCTGGACGCGCAGCAGACGCGCATGCAGGTCATCTCGAACAACCTCGCCAACACCAACACGACGGGCTTCAAGCGCGACCGTGCGGTGTTCCAGGACCTGCTCTACCAGACGGTGCGCCAACCCGGCGCCGCCTCGTCCGAGAGCACCGCCCTGCCCTCGGGGCTGTCGGTGGGTACCGGCGTGCGCGTCACCTCGACCGAGAAGCTCTTCTCGCAAGGCAACCTGTCGCGCACCGAGGACCCGTACGACCTCGCCATCCAGGGCCGCGGCTTCTTCGAGGTCTCGATGCCCGACGGCGGCACCGCGTACACGCGCGACGGCTCGTTCCAGCTCGACGCCGAGGGGCGCATGGTCAACGCGTCGGGCTTCCCGCTCGCCGCCGGCATCCAGATGCCCGCGAACGCGACCGGCGTGACCATCGGGCTCGACGGCACGGTCACGGCCACGCAGGCCGGGGATGCCGGCCCGATCGAGCTCGGCACGGTGGGACTCGCCGACTTCGTGAACCCCGCGGGCCTGCAGGCACTCGGCGGCAACCTGTTCGCCGAGACCGCCGCCAGCGGCGCGCCGTTCGCGGGCATCGCCGGCAACGGCGGGCTCGGCACGCTCGTGCAGGGCTCGGTCGAGACCTCCAACGTCAACGTGGTGGAGGAGCTCGTGTCGATGATCGAGACGCAGCGCGCCTACGAGATCAACTCCAAGGCGATCTCCACCACCGACGGCATGCTCCAGTATGTCAACAACAACCTCTAGGCCACGCGCGGTGCGCGCGCACGAACGGGCCGCACGGGTCGCCCTGCTGGCCGGCGCGCTCGCGGCCGCGGGCGGCTGCGCGACCGCGCCCGCGGGCGATCCCGCGACCGGTCCGGAGTGGGATCCGACCGAGCCCGCGGCCGCGCCGGATCCCGTCGATACCAACGGCGCCATCTGGTCCTCCGCCGGGGGGTTGTCGCTGTTCGAGGACGTGCGCGCCCGCCGCGTCGGGGATGTCGTCACGGTGCTGCTCGAGGAGCGCACCGCGGCGACCAAGAGCACCTCGCAGAACGCCTCGCGCACCACCTCCATCGACCTGCCGACGCCGACGATCTTCGGCAGCCCCGTGAAGTTCGGCGGGCGGGAGTTCCTGAACATCGACGCCACGGCCGGCACCGACTTCCAGGGCGGCGGGGATGCTGCGCAGAGCAACCGGCTGGACGGCCGCGTGGCCGTGACGATCGAGCGCGTGTACCCGAACGGCAACCTCGCCATCCGCGGCCAGAAGAAGATCTCGCTCAACAACGGCGGCGAGCACGTGCGCGTCTCCGGCATCGTGCGCGCGGTGGACGTGTCTTCCGTGAACACCGTGCGCTCGAGCGACATCGCCGACGCGCGCATCGTCTACGGCGGCGACGGCCTGGTGGCCGACGCGAGCCGTGCCGGCTGGCTCACCCGCATCCTGACCTCCTCGCTATGGCCGTTCTGATGCTTCGCCGCCTCCATCTCGCGCTCCCGAGCCTCGCGCTCCTGTGCCTCGCCTGCGCCCTGCCCGTCGACGCGGTGCGGGCCGAACGGCTCAAGGACATCGCCGACATCGCGGGCGTGCGCGACAACCCGCTGCTCGGCTACGGCCTCGTGGTGGGGCTGGACGGTACCGGCGATTCGGTCGGCTCGGTGGGGTTCACCGAGCAGAGCCTGCGCTCCATGCTCGCGCAGTACGGCGTGACGGTGCCCGCGGGACAACGGCTCACGCCGAAGAACGTCGCGGCCGTCACCGTGTCCGCCACGCTCGGCGCGTTCGCCAAGCCCGGCCAGCGCATCGACATCACCGTCTCCTCGCTCGGCAACGCAAGCTCCCTGCGCGGCGGCACGCTGCTCATGACGCCATTGCGCGGCGCGGACGGCCAGCCCTACGCGCTCGCGCAGGGCAACCTGGCCGTCGGCGGCCTGGGCGTCGAGGGGGCCGACGGCTCGCAGGTCACCATCAACGTGCCGAGCGTCGGCCGCATCCCGAACGGCGCCACGGTCGAGCGCGCGGTACCGAGCGCCTTCGCCGACGGCGAGCACGTGGTGTTCGACTTGAAGACGCCCGACTTCACGACCGCACGCCGCCTGGTCGACGAGATCAACGAGGCCCTCGGGACCGAGGAGGCGCGCGCGCTGGACGCCGCGTCCATCGCCGTGCGCGCGCCGACCGACGTCTCGCAGCGGGTCGCCTTCGTCGGCTACCTCGAGACGCTGGAGGTGGAGCCCGGCGAGGTCGCGGGACGCGTGATCGTGAACGCGCGCACCGGCACGATCGTGATCGGTGCGAACGTCACCGTGGGCCCGGCGGCCGTCACGCACGGCGGGCTCACGGTCACCATCGACGAGAACGTCGCGGTCAGCCAGCCGGCGCCCTTCGCCGAAGGCGAAACGGTCGTGGTGCCGGACACGAACGGCATCGGCGTGGTGCAGGAGGACGGTCGCATGTTCGAGCTCGAGCGCGAGACGACGCTCTCGGCCATCGTGCAGGCGATCAACGACGTGGGCGCCGCGCCCGGCGATCTCGTCGCGATCCTCGAGGCGTTGCAGCAGGCCGGCGCGCTGCGCGCCGAGCTCATCATCATCTAGGCACCGTCGAAGCCCCGTCATGACGCTGCCCACCGCCCTCATCGATTCCGCCGCCGCGACGCGGCGCGCGGACACGCTCGCCGCCGCGCCGCGTGGCTCCGACGCGCCCGACGCGAAGGCGCGCGAGATCGACGAGGCCGCGCGCGCGTTCGAGAAGCTGCTCGTGCAACGCATGCTCGGCGACATGCGCCGCGCCACGCGCGATGTCGACGCCTCGAACGCGATGTCGAACTGGGAGTCGATGTTCGACGAGGAGATCGCCGAGATCGTCACCGCGCGCGGCGGCCTGGGTTTCGGCGACGCGCTGTCGCGCTCGCTCGGCGGCTCGGGCAACGTCGCGGTGGTGCAGCCCAGCGCGCCGACCGGGCTGCCCGCCGCGGACGTGCGCGCGCTGCGCGGGTTGATGGCGCGCGCCTCCGGGGGCGCTCTCCCCGATGCCGTGCCCGCCCGCGTCGACGTCGTCCGGCCGGACGCCCCCTCGAGCGTCGCGTTCGCGCGATCCGCGCGGCGCGAGGGGGCGGACCTGCAGGACGGCTTCATCGCCCCCTTGCGCGCGCACGCCGAGCGCAACGCCCGCAGGCTCGACGTGCCGCCCGAGGCCATCCTCGCCATCGCCGCGCTGGAGACCGGCTGGGGCCGGCACCGCATCGTGGACGAGCGCGGCGACGACTCGCACAACCTCTTCGGCATCAAGGCCGTCGGAGAGGCTCGCGCGGACGCCGTGGCGCACCGCACGACCGAGTTCATCGGCGGCGCACCCAGGAAGGTCGAGGCGAGCTTCGCACGCTTCGACAGCCCCGGTGAAGCCGTGGACGGCTTTGCCGACTTCGTGCTGGAGAACCCGCGCTACGCGCCGGCGCTCGCCGTCGCGCCCGATGCCGAGGCCTTCCTGCGCGAGCTGCACCGCGCGGGCTACGCCACCGACCCCGACTACGCCGACAAGGCGATCGACCTGCTGCACCGCGTGCGCGAACGGCTGCACGGCGCTGCCCCCACGAACGACACCGAGGGACCATCACGATGAACGAGCTGCTCGGCAACGGCACCTCCGCCCTGCTGGCCTTCCAGCGGGCCATACGCACGACGTCGCACAACATCGCGAACGTCAACACCGAGGGCTACTCGCGCCAGCGCGTGCTGCTGGAGGCCGCGCCCCCGAGCCGTGACGGCGGCGGCTTCGACGGCAACGGCGTGCGCGTGGCGGGCGTGGAGCGCATCGCCAGCGGCTTCGCGGCCGCGCGCGTGCACGAGACCACCGCGGCGCACTCGCGCGAGGCCACCCACCACGAGCTCGCGAGCCGGCTGGACGCGCTGTTCGCGGACGGCGCGCTCGACCCCAGCGAGTCGTTCGGCCGCTTCTTCGCCGCCCTAGAGGACGCGTCGCTCGATCCCTCGTCGACGACCTCGCGCGAGCTCGCGCTGCGTTCGGGCGAGGAGGTGGCTGCCCGCATGCGCACGCTGCAGGGCGAGCTCGACGGCACGGCTCGCGAGGTCGACGGGCGCAGACGCGCGGGGGTGGAGCGAGTCAACGAGCTGTCCACCGGCATCGCCGAGCTGAACGGGCGCATCGTCGAGCACCGCGCTGGCGGCCGCCAGCAGCTCGCCTCGGACCTGCTGGACCAGCGCGACCGGCTGGTCGGCGAGCTGTCGGCCGTGGTGGACGTCGAGACCTTCGAGCAGGACGACGGTGCCATGAACGTGTCCATCGGCGACGGCATCGCGCTCGTGACCGGTCGTCGCGCCTCGCCGCTGCGCAGCGTCGAGGACGCCACGCGGCCGGGGCGCAGCGACATCGAGGTCGGCAACGGCGTGACCTGGCAGCCCGTCGGTGCGCGCCTGCAGGGCGGCGAGCTCGGCGGCCTGGAGGCGTTCGAGACGGACACGCTGGAGCCCGCCATGCAGCGGCTCGGACGCTTGGCGCAGGCCTTCGCCGCAGGCGTGGACGAGGCGCACGCCCAGGGCGTCACGCTCGACGGATCGACCGGCGGAGACTGGTTCGAGGTGGGCGCGCCGATCGCGAACTCCGCGGCCGCCAACTCGGGCTCCGCGGAGCTCGGTGCGAGCATCGTCGACGCGAGCCAGCTCGCGGCGAGCGACTACCGCCTGCGCTTCGACGGCGCCGCCTGGGAGATCACGCGCACCAGCGACGGCACGCGCACCTCCGGCGCCACGCTGCCGACCAGCATCGACGGCCTCGACATCGCCGTCACCGGCAGCCCCGCCACCGGAGACACCTTCCTCGTGTCCGCGACGCGCAGCGCCGCCGGCACTCTCCGCTCCACGCTGACCGACCCCGCGGCGCTGGCGCTGGCCGAACCCGGTGCGGGCGAAGGTGGCAACGGAAACGCGCGCGCGCTGGCGGCGCTCGGCAGCGCGGGCCTCGTGAACGGCGCGACGATCGCCGAGGACATCGGCGCGATGGCAGGCAGCGTGGGCGGCACCACCGCCACGCTCGCCACGCGCAGCGCGGCGCTCGAGACGATGCGCGGCGATGCCGTGGAGCGGCGCGATTCGATCTCCGGCGTGAACCTCGACGAGGAGGCCATCGATCTGGCGCGCCACGAACAGGCCTACCAGGCGGCGGCGCAAGTCATCCGTACCGCCGACGAGCTGTTCCAGACCGTGCTCGGCGTCGTCGCGCGCTGAGCCGGACAGACGCCACGCCGCACAGACGCCGCACAGACGCCGCACAGACAAGGAGAAACGCACATGACGTATCGAGTCAGCACCGCGAGCCTCGCTCGCCACACGCTCGTGGATCTCGGGCGCACGCAGGAGAAGATCGCCGAGGCGCGCGAGCAGATCGCGACGGGGCAGCGCATCAACCGCCCCTCCGACGACCCCGGCCAGGCCGCGCGGCTGCGCGAGCTGGACACCGCGCGCGGCCGGCACGTGCAGTACGAGCGCAACGCCTCGCTCGCCGAGTCGCGGCTGTCGCTCGAGGAATCCACGCTCGGCTCGTTCGCGGATTCGGTGAACCGCATACGCGATCTCACGCTGCAGGCGAAGAACGCGACGAGCGGGCCGGTCGAGCGGGAAGCCATCGCGGTCGAGATCGAGGAGCATCTGTCCGGCCTCTACGAGCTCGCGAACGTGCGCGACACTACGGGAGATGCGCTGTTCGGCGGCAGCCGCAGCTCGGTCCAGCCGTTCGAGCCGCCACCCGGCGGCGCCACCGCCCCGCCCACCTACGCCGGCGATGCGATCGAGCGACGCGTGTCGCTCGGCGGCGAACGCAGCGTGGTCACGGCGCACACCGGAGAGGAAGCCTTCGTCGCGATACCCGTCGAGGGCGGCGGCACGCGCGACGCGTTCAGCCGCGTCGCGGCGCTCGTGGAGACCTTGCAGGCGCCGCCCGGGGATGCCGCGGCCGAGGCCGCGCGCGCGACGGCCCTGGACACCGCCCTGCAGGAGCTCGACGGCACGCTCGAGCACGTCTCGGCGCTGCGCGCCGGTGCGGGCGCACGGCTGCGCACCGTCGATGCGGCGCGCGAGGAGTCCGCGGCGATCTCGCTGCAGCTCGACGCGACCGTTGCCTCGGTGCGCGACGCGGACATCACCGATGCGGTGGTGCGACTGGAGAGCGAATCGCGCTCGCTGGAGCTCCTGCAGAAGAGCCATGCGCGCCTGGCAGGGCTGTCCATTCTCGATCACCTGCGCTGATCCGTGGACGGGGCCGTCTTGCACGCGCTGGAAGGATTTGCAACGCCGACCAGCGCCTGACGGAACCCTGACGGACCTCACGCGAGAAGTGGCGAAGGCGACCGTTAAGCCTTCCGTGGATGCGGTGAGCCCATGAGTGGCGAGTCGTCGAAACGCTACGGGGCACACGGACCCCAACCATCACCAGACCACCGACTCAAGGAAACAACTCAAGCATGGCCCAGACGATCAACACCAACGTCATGTCGCTCACCGCGCAGCGCAACCTCTCGCGCTCGCAGAACACCATGGCCACCTCCATGGAGCGGCTCTCCTCCGGCCTGCGCGTCAACAGCGCCAAGGACGACGCCGCGGGTCTCGCCATCGCCGAGCGCATGAACACCCAGGTGCGCGGCATGAACGTCGCCATCCGGAACGCCAACGACGGCATCTCGCTCGCCCAGACCGCAGAAGGCGGCCTGAACGAGATCGGCAACATGATGCAGCGCATGCGCGAGCTCGCCGTGCAGTCCGCCAACGGCACCAACAGCGAAAGCGACCGCGCGAACCTGAATGCCGAGTACGGTGCCCTCGCCGAGGAGATCGGCCGCATCAGCGAGACGACGGCCTTCAACGGCGTCAAGGTGATCGGCTCCGGCGCCACGAGCTTCTCCTTCCAGGTCGGTGCCAACGCCGGCGAGCAGCTCGACATCAGCACGACCAACATCGCGAGCAACGCGGACGTGGCCGCCGCCGTCGCCGCGAGCATCGGCGGCGCCAGCACGACGGGCATCGGCAACGCGAGCGCCGCGATCACGGCGCTGGACTCGGCGATCGACGCGATCACCACCAGCCGCGCCAGCTACGGCGCCGTGCAGAGCCGCTTCGAGTCCGCGATCAACAACCTGCAGATCGGGGTCGAGAACCAGTCCGCCGCGCGCGGCCGCATCGTCGATGCCGACTTCGCCGTCGAGACCGCCGCGCTGACCCGCTCGCAGATCCTGCAGCAGGCCGGCAACGCCATGGTGTCGCAGGCGAACTCCGCGCCCCAGAGCGTGCTGCAGCTGCTCGGCTAGAGCGTCGCATGACGGGCGGGCCGCACCCGCGGTCCGCCCCGACGATCCGTACCCGTAACCACCCGTCTCGACCCACCAAAGGAACCCCAGCATGGCCCAGACGATCAACACCAACGTCATGTCGCTCACCGCGCAGCGCAACCTCTCGCGCTCGCAGAACACCATGGCCACCTCCATGGAGCGGCTCTCCTCCGGCCTGCGCGTCAACAGCGCCAAGGACGACGCCGCGGGTCTCGCCATCGCCGAGCGCATGAACACCCAGGTGCGCGGCATGAACGTCGCCATCCGGAACGCCAACGACGGCATCTCGCTCGCCCAGACCGCAGAAGGCGGCCTGAACGAGATCGGCAACATGATGCAGCGCATGCGCGAGCTCGCCGTGCAGTCCGCCAACGGTACCAACAGCTCGAGCGATCGCGACAACCTCGACGCCGAATACCAAGCGCTCGCGGAGGAGATCGGCCGCATCAGCGACACGACCGCGTTCAACGGCGTCAAGGTGATCGGCTCCGGCGCCACGAGCTTCTCCTTCCAGGTCGGTGCCAACGCCGGCGAGCAGCTCGACATCGACACGTCCAACATCGCGACCAACGCGGCCGTGGTCTCGGCCGTCGGCGCGACGATCGCGGGCTCCGGCCCCGCAGGCGTGTCCGCGGCCGGCGCCGCGATCACGGCACTCGACGCGGCGATCGACGCGATCACGACCAACCGCGCCACCTACGGCGCCGTGCAGAGCCGCTTCGAGTCCGCGATCAACAACCTGCAGATCGGGGTCGAGAACCAGTCCGCCGCGCGCGGCCGCATCGTCGATGCCGACTTCGCCGTCGAGACCGCCGCGCTGACCCGCTCGCAGATCCTGCAGCAGGCCGGCAACGCCATGGTGTCGCAGGCGAACTCCGCGCCCCAGAGCGTGCTGCAGCTGCTCGGCTAGAGCGTCACGAGACGGGCGGGCCGTCCTGACGGCCCGCCCTTTCTACCCTCCCGCACCGGAACCGCACACCGATGATCACCGCCGCCGGCGTAGGCTCGGGGATCGACGTCGAGTCGATCATCACGCAGCTGATGGAGCTCGAACGCGAGCCGGTCACCCGGCTCGAACAGAAGCGCGAACGGCTCGACGTGGAGCTGTCCGCCTACGGCTCGGCGCGCAGCGCGCTGAGCACGCTCGGCACGAGCGCACGCACCCTGGGAGACGAGACGCGCTTCGGCCCGTTCGTCGCCACCTCGAGCGACGAGGACGTCTTTACCGCGACCGCCTCGGGCGCGGCGGCGGCCGAGACGCACGACATCGAAGTGCTGGCGCTCGCCTCCTCGCACCGCATCGCGAGCGAGCCCTACGCCGCGAGCGACGCGAGCGTGGGTGCCGGCGACTGGAGCTTCGGCTCCGGAGACACCGAATTCAGCGTCACGCTGGCCGCCGGGGACGACTCCCTGCGCACGCTGCGCGACGCGATCAACGATTCCCCCGACAACGACGCGGTGGTCGCGTCGCTGCTCACGACGGACGACGGCGTGCGGCTGGTGCTGGCCGCGCGCGAGACCGGCGAGGCGAACGCGATCACGGCCACCCGCAGCGTCGCGAGCGGGGGGCTGCTCGGCGGCATCGCCGCCACGAACCCCTTCGAGGAGGTGGTTCCCGCTACCGACGCTCGGCTGATCGTCGACGGCTTCGAGGTCACGAGCGCGAGCAACAGCGTGGCCGGCGTGATCGAGGGCGTGACGCTCGAGCTCACCGGGCTCGGCGACGCGAGCCTCGACACGAGCCGCGACACCGAGGCGCTGAAGACCACGCTCGACGAGTTCGTCGCCAACTACAACGCCTTGATCACCGAGCTGAACGGCCTGGCCGACGGTGCCCTGCAAGGGGACCGGCTGCCGCGCAGCGCCGAGACCGGCCTGCGCGCCGCCTTCGCTACCGATCTGACGCTCGCCGACGGCACCAGCGTGTCGCCGCTGGAGCTCGGCTTCACCTTCGATCGCTACGGCGTGCTGTCGATCGACTCCACCCGGCTCGGGGCGGCCCAGGAGGCAGGGCTCGAGGACTTCGTCGACGCGTTCTCGCGCGGCGAGGACGGCTTTGGCGCGCGGGTCGACGAGCTGGTGTCGCGCTTCACCGAAGCCGGCGGCCGCCTGGACGCGCGCGAGGACGGTGTCGACGGCAGGCGCTCGTTGCTCGACAAGCAAATCGAAGGCTATGAATACCGTCTCGAGCAGACAGAGGCGAGATACCGACGTCAATTCACCGCAATGGACAAGATCGTGAGCGAGTTGCAGAGCACTTCCGGCTTCCTGGCCGACCGACTGGCGCAGGGCATCTGATGAGCGCCAGAGCCGCCCGCGGGTACCGCGCCGTGCACGGCGCCGGCCTCGTCGAAGGGGCCAGCCCGCACGCCCTCACGGCCATGCTGTTCGACGCCGTCGTCGCCCGCCTGGCGGCGGCGCGCGCCGTGCCGCCGGACGAGGCCGGAGCACGCGGACCCCGAGCCGAGGCGCGGCGCCGCGCCATCGACGGGGCGCTCGCCATCGTGCACGAGCTGCAAGGGGCGTTGCGCGAGCCCGAGACCGATCCGCTGTCGGCGAACCTGCACGCGCTCTACGCGCGTGCCTCCTCGCTGCTGGTCGAGGCCAGCCGCGACGCGGCGACCGGCGCCGACAAGCTAGACGAGGCGGAACGCATCGTCGCGCCGCTGCGCGAGGCCTGGCACGCCATTGCACCGGAGACCGCGCATGCACGCGCCGCCTGAGACCGTCGAGCTGGAGAACTTGCGCGCGCTGACGGCACGGCAGCTCGAGGCGGCCCGTGCGGACGACTGGGACCGCGTCGAAGCGCTCGACGCGCAACGCGTGCGGGCGTTACGCGCCCTCCCAGCGTCCGCGGCACGCCCCGCGGCGCAGGTGCGCGAGCTGCTGGCACTCGATGCCGAGCTCGTGCGCGTCGCGCGCGAGGCGCGCACGACCGCCGCGACGGGACTGAACGGGGCACGGAACGGACGCCGGGCGAACGCCGCCTACCGCGCGGCCGCCGCGCTGGACGCAACCGGACACGGAGCCGCAGGCGCGTGAGCGCGGCCCTGCACGCCGACGCGTTCGCGGGCATGCGGCCGGCGTTCCGCGACGCGCGCGACGGCGAGACCCACCTCGCACGGCGCGCCGACGGCTCGCTCGCCGACCGGCACCTCTTCCATCATCTGCCGGCACGCTGGATCGTGGAGCGCGGCGCCGGCGGGGAACCCGTGGCGCTGCATCCGGCCATCGTCGCGGGCTACCGTCGCGGTGCGACGTTCGAACCGGTGCGTCCCGCGGGCACGGCGCCCTCGCTCGACGCCTGAGAACCCGCCAGGTCGGCCTCGGGTACGCGCGGTTGGCTCCGCGCCCGCCCCCTCAGGCCGCTCGGGTCCGTCCCGTCGGCGCGACGCCGTCGAGCGCGGCGCGAAGCGCCTCGACGACGCGGTCCTGGTCCGCGAAGTCCATCGCACCGAAGATCGGCAGGCTGAGGGCGCGTGCGTAGTAGCGCTCGGCGCAGGGCAGCGACGCGCTGCGCACGCTCTCCCGCCGGCGGTAGTACGGCTGCGTGTGCACGGGGATGTAGTGCACGTTGACGCCGATGCCGGCGGCCCGCATGGCGTGAAAGACGTCGCGACGCCCACGGCCCTCGCCGTCCGCATCGCCGACGAGCACCGGATACAGGTGCAGCGCCGAACGCGCGTCCGCTCGCCGCGGCGGCAGGGTCAGGGGCAGCCCGGACAGCAGCGCATCGTAGCGGGTCGCCAGGCGATGCCGCTGCGCCACGAAGGCATCGACGCGTCTCAACTGACTCGATCCGAGCGCGGCGTGCACATCGCTCATGCGGTAGTTCAGGCCGAGCTCGCGCTGCTCGTAGCGCCAGGGTTCCTCCTCGGCGCCGGCGACGTCGCGGTGCACCCCGTGCGTGCGGAGCGCCCGCAGGCGCGCGTCCAGCGCGGGCGAACGGGTGAGCGCCGCCCCGCCCTCGGCGGACGTCGCGATCTTGACGGGGTGGAAGCTGAACACCGTCACGTCGGAGTGCTCGCACGCGCCGACCGGGACATCGTCGTCGCGTGCACCGAGCGCGTGCGAGGCGTCCTCGACGATGCGGAAGCCGTACTCTCGCGCGAGCGCGCCGAACGCCTGCATGTCGCACGGCTCACCCGCGAAATGCACGGGAATCACGACCTTCGGCAACGCCCGACCGGCGGCGCGCGCCGCGGCCAGCTCGCGCCGCAGCGCCGCCGGGCAGAGATTCCAGGTCGCGGGATCGATGTCCACGAAGCGCACCTCCGCCCCGCACAGCCGCGCGCAGTTGGCGGTCGCGACGAAGGTGATGCTGGTCGTCCACACCTCGTCGCCCGGACCCACGCCGAGGGCGAGACACGCGAGGTGCAGCGCCGAGGTGGCGCTGTTGACCGCCACGGCGTGCGGCGCATCGCAGCGACGCGCGAGCGCAGCTTCGAAGGCGTTCACCGCGGGACCTTGCGTCAGCCAGTCCGATCGCAGCACTTCGACCACCGCGCGCACGTCCGCGTCGTCGATGTCCTGTCGACCGTACGGCAGCATCGGCGCCGCGCTCACGCGGCGAGCCGCACCTGCGGGGCCGCATCGACGGCCGGCAGATCGAGCCATCGCGACAGGTCCTCGGCGCTGAGCCACGCATCGTTCGTCGCGCTGTCGTACTCGAAGCCATCGGGCACCTTCACCCCCGCGCCGATGCGTTCGGGGTCGCTGGACCAGCCGTGGATGGCCGGCAGGATCTTGTAGTGCTCCGAGTACTCGAACGTGCCCGGAGCGTCCTCCGCGGAGATCATCTGCTCGTGCAGCTTCTCGCCGGGGCGTATGCCGACGATCTCCAGCTCGGCCCGGGGCGCGATCGCGCGCGCGATGTCCACCAGACGCATCGACGGGATCTTGCGCACGTAGATCTCGCCTCCGACCATGTCGGAGAACGCGTGCTCCACGGTCGCCACGGCCTCGTCGAGCGTGACCATGAATCGCGTCATGCGCACGTCCGTGATCGGCAGGCTCGACTCCTCGCGACGGCCCATGAAGAACGGGATGACCGAGCCGCGCGAGCCCATCACGTTGCCGTAGCGCACGACCGAGAAGCGCGTGTCGGCCGCGCCGCTGTACGAGTTGCCGGCGACGAAGAGCTTGTCCGAGGCGAGCTTGGTGGCACCGTAGAGGTTAACCGGGCTGCTCGCCTTGTCGGTCGACAACGCCACCACGCGGCGCACGCCGCGGTCGATGCAGGCGTCGATCAGGTTCATCGCGCCGTCGATGTTCGTGCGGATGCACTCGAACGGGTTGTACTCGGCCGAGGGCACGATCTTCAGCGCCGCGGCGTGCACGACGAAGTCAACGCCCGCCAGCGCCCGGTAGAGCCGGTCGCGGTCGCGCACGTCGCCGATGAAGAAGCGCAGCCGCGGATCATTGCCGAAGGCCTTGGCCATCTCCCACTGCTTCATCTCGTCGCGCGAGTACACGACGATGCGTCGTGCGGTCGTCGTATCGAGCGTGCGACGCACGAAGCGATGCCCGAACGAGCCGGTACCGCCGGTGATGAGGATCGTGCTGTCGTCGAACATCGCCATCGCGCTGACCATCTGCCGCGGTCGGTTCCCGCGCGGCTCCCGATGCAGATCGGGTACCGCACCGCAGCGGCGTGCAAGTTCTGCAACGGGGCGGCGCGACGGGCCGCGCCGCGAGACCCGGAGTCCACGGGCGCACAGGAATTGCAGGCCTGCCGTGCGCGTTCGCACCTCGAGCCGCCCCGTTCCGTTCACCGACACACGAGAGCCGATGACCCACCTTCTCGAGTCCCGGCACGCCGAGCTCTACCTTCACGAGGTCAATCGCGATGCGTTCGCGGAACGGCGGTCGGCGGACGTGTTCGAGCGCTGGTTCGACGTCGACCTGGAGACGCCGGACACGCTGTACGTCATCGCGGGGGCGGACTCGGGCCTGCTCGCCCGTTGGTTGCTGGGGCTGACGCTCGGCAAAGGCTCGCGCGTGCTGCTGGTGGAGCTCGACGAGTTCGAACCGACGGTGCGCGAGACACTGGGAGACGCCCTCGAGGGCACCCCCGTGCGGCTGTGCGCCGCCTCCGCCTGGAACGACGCGATCGCCGAATGCGACCCCGGCCTCTACCTGTACGGCGGTCGGATACTGGTGCTGGAGTCCGTCGGCTGCGGCGCGCGCTACGCGCCGGGCTACGCGGCGCTCGCCCGTGCGCTGCGGACTTCCGTCGGCGAGCTGGTGCACGCCGCCGGCGTGCGCATCAACACGCGCGCGTTCACGAACGTGCAGATGCGCAACGTGGCCGACAACCGTACCCCCGCGCGCGCGATCGGACGCATCGGCGAAGGGCGGACCGCGATCGTCCTGGGCGGCGGACCCTCGCTCGATGCGCACCTGGACTGGGTGCTCGCGCACCGCGAGGATCTGTTCGTCATCGCGGTGTCGCGCGTCGTCGGCAAGCTCTCGGCGCTCGGTCTAGTGGCCGACGTCGTAGCGGCGGTCGATCCCCAGGATCTGCTGTTCGACATCAGCAAGGAAGGCTTGCTGCTCCCACACACCGTGCTCGTCGGCGCCCATCACGTCTGCCCGGCGCTGCTGCAACAGTGGCGGGGCCCCACCCTGTACACCGGCCGCGCCCTGCCCTGGGACGATCCGGCGGCGCACGATGCCGACAACATCGTGTCGCAGGGATCCACCGTGAGCCACGCGGCCATCTGGCTCGCGTACGAGTGGGGGTTCTCGCAGATCCTGCTGAGCGGCGTCGACCTGTGCTACGCCCCCGGCGGTGCGACCCACGCGAGCGGCTCGCTGGAATCGCTGTGCGCCACCTTGCCGTCCCACTACGACGTGCAGGTACCCACCTACTCGGGTCGACGCGCCGGCACCGCGATGCCGCTCAAGCTCGGACGGGACGAGCTCGAGCGCATGGGCGAGGCGATGAGCGCGGGCGGCGCGGCGGTGTTCAACCTCGCCGCCGATGCGGCGCGCGTCGACTCCATCGCGCATCGCGACCCCGCCGACGTTCGCCTCGAGGGCGCGCGACCGTCGCTGGACCTCGCCCTGGCGACGGGGCGCGACCCAGGCTCGGAAGCGGTGCGCCTGCGCGCGGTGCGCGCGAACCTCGTCGCGGCCCGGCGCGGGCTCCACGAGGTGCGCCGACGCTGCGTCGCGGCGCAGAGGCACCTCGATGGGTTGCACGGCCGGCGTGGACGCGCCGCCGATTACCGGCACAAGCACAAGCTTGACGCGCTCGAGCGCTCCCTCGAGAAGCGATCGGGCCGCTGGATGCGGCTGATCCGGCACTACGGTGCGTTCGAGTTCGCGCGTAACGTCGCGCCGTCGGGTTTCGATGCCATGACCGATGCCGAGCTCGAACGCTGGGGCCGCGAGTATTACCGTCTGGTCGACGACAACGCCCGTCGCCTGACGGCGCTCGTCCGCGATGCCGAGGAGCGCGTCGGACGGCGTCTGGACGAGCTGGCACCCGATACCGATGCCACGGCGCTGGTGGACTACTGGCTGCAGGATGGCACCCCGGGCCGGGTGGCGATCGTGCACGCCGACGTCGACACGCGAACCTTGCCCGGTGCGACGCGGGACGCCATCGAGCGCGCACGCCGCGCTCACGCGCGCAAGCTCGACGCGACCGACACGGACTACGCCCGCGTCCACACCGCGAGCAAGACCAACGCCGCGAACCTGCTGCGCACGATCGCCCTGCTCGTCGACGAGAACGATGCCGACGACCTCGGACGCCTGCGCGACGGTCTGCGCGGCATGGGCGAGGACTGGGCGCTGTTCGCGGAATGGGCGACGGGGCGTGCCGCCGAGCTGGCCGACGACCCGCACACCGCCCTCGAGCACTACCGCCGCGTGCTGGATCGCCACTCCGTCTTCGCGGAGAAGGGCGCGGCCCCGCCCGCGGGCGCCGAGCGGTTGCTCGAGGACGCACTGATCCGCGTGGTGCACCTGCAGTTGCAGGGCGGGGACGGCGAGTCCGCCCTGGATGCACTCACGGTGCTCGCGCACCTGTCACCCGCCTACGCGCCGCGCCGAGCCGCGCTGCTCGCGCTGCTGGGCCGCGCCGACGAAGCCGTCGCCGTGCTGGAGGGGCTCCTGGAAAGCGGTCGAGGCGACTGGCGCGTGGCCGAGCAGCTCGCGGGGATCTACGCCGGCCGCGGCGCGCACGAGGCGGCACGCGTGGCCGAAGCGTTGGCTGGGCGTCTGCGCGGCGCGCGGCCCGGACGCGACGTGCCGCCCGCGCGCGAGGCGGCCTGAATGGACAGCGCGGCGGTCTGCCTGATCCCCGCGCGGGGGGGTTCCAGGCGCATACCGCGCAAGAACGTGCGCGAGTTCCACGGCCGACCCATGATCCACTGGTCGATCGACGCCGCGGCGGCCGCCGGCTGCTTCGCGCGCATCGTGGTGTCCACCGACGACCCGAGCATCGCCGAGATCGCGCGCGCGGCCGGGGCCGAGGTTCCGTTCGTGCGTCCCGCACGGCTCGCCGACGATCACGCGACGACGATCGAGGTGGTGCGCGACGCGCTGGACCGCATGGAGGCCACCGGCAGCCTGCCGCACGCGCTCTGCTGCTTGTACGCGACCGCACCGTTCGTACGCGCCGACGATCTGAGGGCCGGTGCGGCAGCACTCGACGCAGCGGACTTCGTCATGCCCGTCGCGCGCTACGCCTATCCCGTGCAGCGCGCACTGGCCCGCGACGCGAGGGGCAATCTGCGGATGCTGCACCCGGAGCGCTACGCGAGTCGCAGCCAGGATCTCGACGAGGCGCTGCACGACGCGGGGCAGTTCTACTGGGGCCGCACCGCGGCGTGGCGCGACGAGGCCGCGTTCTTCGATCGGCGCGTGGCGGCGCTGGAGCTGCCGCGCTGGCGCGTGCAGGATATCGACACGCCCGAGGACTGGACCCAGGCGGAAGCGCTGTTCGCCGCCCTCGCCGCCTGAACATCGACGGCGCGGCGCGCGGGCCTCATCCGAACGATGCGGGCGACTTGCGCACGTACATGGCGAACTCGAAGGGAAAGCCGCCTTCGCTCAGCACGTAGTCGTGACGCAGGGTCGGGTGACCGCCCAGCTCACGCTTACAGAACTCGAAGACCTCCATGGGGTCGACATAATACAACCCCGATTCCTGATAGTCGACGTGGGTGGACATGGCGTTGAACGCGATGCCGCGGCCCGCCGCGGCGTACATGCGCCGCAGCGTCCCTTCCATGAACCCGCGGTTGTCGGCCATGCGGTTGTTGAACACGCCCGACACCAGCACGTGATCGAAGCCGCCCGGCAGCTCCGCGTCCGCGTTCGCGCAGGATACGCTCGCGAGCGGGTCGGGCTCGAGCGCGCGCTCGGCGAGCTCGACGAACTCCGGCACCATGTCGACGCCGTGATAGCGCCCGGCATGGCCGGTCTCGCGCAGGTACCCGTGGAGGTGCGCCAGCCCGCAGCCGACATCGAGCACGGAAGCCTGTGGCTCCAGCCCTTCGGCGAGCACCGCGAAGCGCGCGCGCTGCGACGCCGCGTCGCTGTACTGCAACGCCTCGGACACCGGACCGTGCCGGTCGAGCAAGCTGCGGTAGTGGTCTATCAGCGGATTGCGCATCGGGGCTCGCCTGAGGTGGAATCGATGTGTGCGGGAGATGTCGTGCAGCGCTGCCGCAGAACTTCGTGCAGGTCGCGCTCGTAGTACGCGACGAACGTGCCGCGTCCGCGCGAGCCGGCCGGCAGCGTCAGCGCGCCGGGCAGGCGCCGCACGGAGCGCAGCGCCTCGTGAGCCGAGCGCCACCCCGGCCGCGGTAGCGCGTACGCGACGGGCACGCCCCACGCCGTCTGTCGCGTACGCCGGGCGTCCGCGCGCAGGAACCGCTCCAGCATCGCCGCCCATGCGGCATCGGCCGACCCCAGACCGCTCGCGAGCCTGGCGGGGTGGCACGGGACCTCGGCCATCACGGGAGTCAGTCCGGCGACCGTCACCTGCCCGCCGTAGCTCCGAGGCGGTTGTAGCGGAACGGCGAGCGTGCGGGAGAGAAGTCGGTCAGGTAGTCCGGTCCCACGATGCGGCCCCGGTCGACCTCGACCGAACAGGGCGGTGCCGACGGGCACGGCCAGATCGCGCGTACGATCCGACAGTCCGAGCTGTGCGGCCAGGACGTTGTCTGGCAGCGTCCACAGCAGTGCGGTGGCGGCGTACGCACCGCACGGCATCCACGGTGACGGTGCCGGAATCGTCGCGCACGCGCTCGATGGCCGCCCCCGTGACGACTTCGACACCGAGCTCGCGCAGGCGTCGCTCGGCGAGCTCGCACAGGCGCAGCATCGCTCCACCGCGGGGATAGCCGATGCGCCCGCGCACGTGCACGCCCGTGAAGCGAGGGTCGCCGCAGTCCAGGGTGACTCCCACCGTCGTTCCAGAAGTCCCCCGATGCCTGAGCTCGACCATGCGGTCGTCGTCGCCGAGTTTCGGGCGCGAGAACATGTCGAGCGCGTCGCGGGCGTCGACCGACAACAATGCCGGATCGCTCCGCTCACCTTGCGCACCATCGGCTCGATGGCGTCTGCGAGCGACGTGCCCGTGCATTGACCGGTACCAGTCGAGATAGCCAGTATCGGGTGTCACCGGGACGTCCGCGGCGGTCGCGGCCTCCAGCCTCCCGAGCTCGGTGAGCGCAAGCGCCGCGAGATCGGGCGCGTCCGGCGCGAGGTCCGGGCGCTCGAACCGGCCGTCCAGGTCGCACCCAGCGTGCTGGCCCAGCCGGCATCGGATGCGCAGCTCGTCGCCGAGCACGTCGGTGTAGAAGGTACGCGCCGCCGCCTGCCCGAGATCGAGCGTGTGCGTGCCCGCATCGAGCCGGTAGCGTCCCCAGCCGCACGAGCGCAGGTTGCCGCCGAGGCCGTCGCTCGCCTCCAACAGCGCGACCGACGCGCCATCGCGCGCGAGCCGCCAGGCCGCGTGATCCCGCGAAGCCGCCGCCCGCCTGTGTCGCAGGGCTGCTGCCCGTGCACGTGTCGTCGGCGGCGAGGTAGTCGAGCGACCCCGGCGGGCAGGCCGCGCAGCATCGCTCCCACGAGACCGCCGTGCGGTGCCCGATAGCACAGGCAGCACGGGCCAGGAGCCGGCCATGTCGCGCTCGTCCACGCGCCGCTCGACGCGTGGCGGACGCATTCGCGCGTCGCGCAGGCACTCGACCCAAGGCGCGCCCCTCCCAGCACGCCGGTCGGCGTGCACCCCAGCGCACGGGAAGCGTCGCTCGCCGACGGCGTCCCGCGAGACGCCAGCGCGACGGCCGAGTCGGCGCCGCCCTCGCGACGACCAACTCGCGCGGTGCGCGGCCGTCGCGGCAGGCGAGGCTCGCCGCGCGCTCCGTGCGAACCCGGTGCCCAGCAGCGCGGATCGCGGGCCGGCCCCCAGGGTGCAACCCGGCGGCGACCGTCACGCCACGAGCGCAGGTTGATCTCGTCGATGGGGGCGGGATAGGACGAGCAGCAGTGCAGCAGCACCACGGGCCCGGCGCCGTGCCGATCGAGCGTCTCGAGCGCGTGCGCCACCTCGGCGAAGGTGGCCATGCCCGTCGACAGGATCACGGGCTTGCCGGTGGCACCGACCTCGGCCAGCAGGTCGTCGAACGTCAGCTCGAAGGAGGCGATCTTGTACAGGGCGCAGCCGAGCGCCTCGACGAAGTCGAGATCGCGCGGGTCGTAGACCGACGTGAAGGGCAGCAGGCCGCGCATCCGTGCGCGCTCGAACAGCGGTGCGTGGAACTCCATGGGCATGCCGGCATCGGCGTAGAGCTCGTGCAGGTCGCGCTTGCCCCAGATCGGGT
Source organism: uncultured Gammaproteobacteria bacterium (assembly GCA_963833195.1). Taxonomy (GTDB): domain Bacteria; phylum Pseudomonadota; class Gammaproteobacteria; order Granulosicoccales; family Granulosicoccaceae; genus Granulosicoccus. The sequence continues at coordinate 2,141,281 of CAWHXF010000027.1, forward strand.
CGACGCGCATCGCCGGGTGCTCGCTTCGAAGGGTCAGCGAATCGGCGTCGTAGGTCTGCAGCTTCAGGCAGTCCCAACCGGCGTCGGCGGCCACGTCGACGAGCCTCAGGGCGCGCTCGAGATCGCGGTCGTGGTTCGCGCTGAGCTCGGCGACGAGCAGGGCGCGCTCGTGCGGACCGAGCACGTGTCCTTCGAGGTTCAGGGTCATCGGGTATCGAGCTCGTTCGGTGACAGGATATGGCGCGCGACGCGTTCGGCGCCGCGGCCGTCGACAAGCGCCTCGCCGGTGCCGCGTAGCGCAGGAGGTCGTGCGCCCGAGCGCCGCCAGACGCCCGATGAACCGCACGCGCTCGGCCGTGCAGGTCTCGCAGGAGATCTCCGCGAGCCCCGCCGCGGCGAAGCCCGCGTAGTAGTCGCGATAGGCCGGACCGCGCGCGAGGTACACGCCGTACCTGCCGAGCGCCGCCGCCTCGTAGCGCAGTAGGCCGGGACGTCCGACGATGACGTCGGCGCGCGCGATCAGCGTCGCCAGCGACTCCGGCGCATCGTGCGTCGTGCGCCGTGTATCGGCGGCGCACCATTCCACGAGCTCGGTGCGCGCGCGAACATCGAATAGCGGCCCTACCACGACGTCCACGTGCAGGCCCGCCCGGGCGAGCGCTCGTGCGGCCGGCAGGCTCAGCCCGTCCGCGTCCGAGCCGCCGCAACTGAGCAGCGCGCGTCGCGGCAAACGCGCTGGAGCAGACGGCCGCGTCGCGGCGTACTCGACGTCCAAGATCGCGTAGCGCGCTCCGCCGAGCCAACGGCCCGCGAAGCCGTCCGGCGCACGCGCGCCCAGATACGGCGCGACGAGCGCATCCGGGTCACGCCGGTCGCGCATCGGCACGTGGTGGTCCGGCGGCATGCTGTCGATCACGACGCTCGTCACGCCGCCGGCGGCTGCGGCCGCTGTGCACGCGGCCGGCACCCGCGCCGAACGAGTGCATCGCGCGCGTCGACGAGGCACCAGATGCGACACGTGCGCGCCGAGCGAGACCAGCGCGGCGCCGAGCGACATGGCGCGGCGCGCGTGTCCGAAACCGATAGTCGGGGACAGTCGTGGCGCAACGCCACGCGGACGGGGATCACCGGCCAGCCCCCCCCGGAAGCAGCGACACCGATATCGATCTCCACACGCCGGTTCGACGCCCGGTGCGCGCGCGAATCGTTCGGCATCAGCGGACGGGTCTCGGCATACGCCCGGATCTCGATGCGCGTCGGGTCCTCGAGCCGCGCCTGAGCCAGGTGATGCACCACACTCGCCGCGCGCGCCGAGGACAGGACCCAGTTCGACGGATACACCTCGGTGCGTATGGGCACGTCGTCGGTGTGCCCCGACACGATGACGTGCCCCGCGCCGTCGTTCAGCACGCCGACGAGCTTGTCCAGCACCGGCACGAAGGCGGGCTGCAGCGCCGCGCTGCCCGACGGGAACGCGTCCTCGTCGCGGATGCGCAGCTTCACGCCGTAGTCCTCGGCGACGAGCTCGACCGTGCCGGTCTCGACCTCGAGGTCCAGGGCTTCGCGCAGCCGCGTCGCGAGCGCCTCCACCTCCGCCTCGACGGCGGCCGTCGGCATGGCGGACTGCATGCGCGGCACCGGACGGGAGTCGTCCACGGTCTGCTGCAGCACGCTCCTGATCACGGTCGGCTCGGGCCGTCCGGGCGAGAACTCCTTCATGACCACGCTGTCGGCCTTCGGGATCTCCTCGGCCTTGACCTGCTTCTGCACGCCGAACGCGAGCTTCATGGAGCCGGCGACCTGCTTGTACTTCTCCAGGTCCATCTCGGAGAACGACAGCAGCAGCACGAAGAAGCACATCAGCAGCGACATGAGATCGGCGAAGGTCGCCATCCAGGCCGGCGCGCCTTCCTCGACCTCCTCGGTCGGCATGTCGTCGTCGGCGTCGTTCACCGGATCAGGCCCCCGCCGCGGCCTTGGCCTTCTCGCTGCCGATCTTGTCGCGACGCTCCTCGGGCAGGAACGTGGCGAGCAACTGCGACAGCACGCGCGGATTCATGCCCGCCTGCAGCGCATTGATCGATTCGAGCACCAGCATGCGGTTCAGCCGCTGGGCATCGCTGATGGTCTTGAGCTTCTCGGCGATGGGCAGCGCGACGGCGTTCGCGACGATGGCGCCGTAGAGCGTCGTCAGCAATGCGACCGCCATGGCCGGACCGATCGACTTCGGATCGTCCATGTTGGCGAGCATCTGCACCAGACCGATCAGCGTGCCGATCATGCCCATGGCGGGCGCGGCCGTCGCGATGGACTTGAACATGCGGATCCCGGTCGCCTTCCGCTCCAGGTCCAGCGCGATCTCCTTGGAGAGCATCTGGCGCACGATCTCGGGCGCGTGCCCGTCGATGCACAGCCGCACACCGCTGTCGAGGAACGGATCGCCGATCTCGCGGCTTTCGAGCGCGAGCACGCCCTCCTTGCGCGCCACATCCGCGAGCTCCACGGCCTCGTCGATGAGCGCGAGCGGAGACGCCTGCTTGTGCAGGAACGCACCGAGCGCGACCTTGAACGAGCCCAGGAACTGCGCGAGCGAGACCTGGCACAGCGCGACCATGGTGGTGCCGCCGACGACGACGACGAGACCCGGCACGTTGAAGAACTGACCCGCATCGCCGCCGATCACGATGGAGCTCGCGATCACCGCGAGGGCGCCGAACAGGCCGATGAGCGTGGCGATGTCCATCCGCTCAGTGCTCCGCCATCGGGATCGACACGGTCGCCGCGGCCCGGTCCAGGCTCACGCCCCCCGCGAAGCGCCCCGCCGCACGAAGCTCGGCCGGTTGCATCAACGTGGCCAGCGCCACGTCGTCGTCCCCGGTGCCGAGCCGGCGCGCCATGGCGACGGCGGCGGCGACGATGACGGACGCGTCGGCACGCTGCAGGGGAACGTGCGCCGCGTCCTGATCGCTCCACCAGGCCACGGGGAGGTACTCGCGCACGAGCGCGTCCAGCACCTCGCCCAGGCGCGCCGCGCCGTCGAGTCTCGACAGCACGCAGCCGTGCGCGCCGTTGGCGCGCGCCGCGCGTGCCGTGCGCTGCGCCACGACGCGCTGCAACGTCGCGGGCAGCACCACCAGACGCCGTGGCACCGGGGCGACCTGCACCGGCACGTCGCCCGCGGGCAGCTCGCGTCCCGCATCGACCAGCACCAGCGCACGGTCGGAGAAGCTGTCGAGCGTGCGGCCCAGATCCACCACGTCCCTCGCCCGCACCGTCGCGACGCCGAGCTCCCGGCCCGCGGCCTCCAGCACCTCGAAGGCACCGGGTCGGCCGGCGTCCGCCGAGACCAGCACGAGCGAGCGCGTGCCCCCGGCGGCGATCTGCCGATGCGCGAACTTCAGGATGACGTCGAGCCGGGATTCGCTCTCCGGTCCCGCGACCAGCGTGGCCCCGGCACGCTCGAGCGTGGTGTCGCGCACCGTCGGCAGGCTCGATCTGAGCGTGGCGAAGGCATCGCGCAGCAGGGCCTCGTCCGTCGAGCCCGACGCGCGCTCGCTCAGCCGCAATGCCAGCGACGGGCCGAGCCCCAGCGTCATGAGCTTCGACAGCAGGTCGGCGCGCGCCTCGTCGTTGCGGCCCCAGAGCCCCACTTCGAGCCGGCGCAGCCGCGCCTCGACACGCTCCAGCCCTTCGGCGGCGAGCGACGGGTCGACCGGAAGGTCCACGCGACGCTCGCCGGCGGAGGCGCTGTCGGAGCCGCCGGAAGCTCGCTCGGCGGGATCGCGACCGACGGACATCGGGTCGCCGATCGCCGCGGCGACGCTGGTCGTATCGGTGGCGATCGCTTCAGGGGCTAGCGCTTCAGGGGCTAGCGCTTCAGGGGCGATCTCTTCGGGCGCGACGGGCGCCGCTTCGACGGCGGAGGCCTGCTCGGGCGCCTCGTCGACCGGCTCCGTCGCGGGCGCGACCACTTCGCGCGGCTCGACCGGTACCGTGTCCTGCCCCGCGAGCAACGCCGCGGCGCTCGGCACGGCATCGGCGCTCGCGGCGTCCGCCGACGCGCGCACCGGCACGTCGCTCGCCATCGCGAGCAACGCCTCGTCGATCACCCCGGTGGCGATGATCTCCACGCCGCCGTCGTGCTCGCGATTCGACAGGATGATGGCGTCCGGGCCAAGGGCCGCGCGCACCGCGCGCAACGCGTCCGGCGTCGAGCGGGCTTCGAATCGTCTGAGGCTCATCGGTCGGAGGCTCCTTCAAGGGCGGCGGGGCGCTGCTGCTGGTCGCCGCCGATGCTGGCGACGACGCGCAGGCGCTTGGTTTCTGCGATCTCGTTCCACGCCAGCACGTGCAGCAGCGGCACGGTGTGGCGCATCATTCCGGCGAGCCACGGGCGGATGCGCGGGTCCACCAGCAACACCGCGGGCTCGCCGTCGGCGTCCTGGCGGTCCACGCTCTCGGCGAGCGAGCCGTACAGGCGCTCGGCGAGACCCGGCTCCAGCCCCACGCCACCGCTCTTCTCGCGCTCGAGCGACGACACGCACAGCTTCTCGAGCGCGGGGTCGAGCGTGATGACGGGCAAGGTGTCGGCGAAGCCCGTGAGCCTGCCGGTGATGAAGCGGCGCAGCGCGACGCGCACGTCGGCGGTCAGCGCGACGGGGTCCTGGGAGTGCGCGCCGCGCTCGGCGAGCGTGCCGGCGATGGTCCGCATGTCGACGATGGGCACGCCCTCGTCCAGCAGGTTCTGCAGCACGCGCACGACGACGGGCAGCGCGAGCGTCTTCGGCACCAGGTCCTCGACGAGCTTCGGCGCACCGCGCGCGAGCGCATCGAGCAGCGCCTGCACTTCCTCGTGGCCGAGCAGCGCGCCGGCGTGACGCTCGATGAGCCGTCCCATGTGCGTGGCGACGACGGTGGCCGGGTCCACGACCGTGAAGCCGCGCGCGCGCGCTTCCTCCACGAGTCGCTCCTCGATCCAGACCGCGTCCATGCCGAAGGTCGGATCCTTCACGCGCAGGCCCGCGAGCTCCCCGGGCACGATGCCGGTGCCGATCGCCAGGTGCCGGTCGGCGTACAGCTCGCCCTCGCCGGCCGTGGAGCCCGAAAAGCGCACGCGGTAGGCATTGGGCGCAAGCTCCGGCTCGTCCTTCATGTGCACGCGCGGCACGAGGAAGCCGAGCTCGCCGGTGAGCTTCCTGCGCACCGCGCGCACGCGGTCGGGCAACGAGCCGCCACGCTTCCGGTCGACGAGCGGCACGAGCGAATAGCCGACCTCGAGCGAGATCGGGTCGACCGGCACGACGTCGTCCCAGTCGAGCTCGGCGGGCGGTGCGTCGGCGTCCGGCGCGGGCTCGGGCGGAGCCACCGGTCCCATCGCCGCGCGGCGCGCGACGCGTCGGGCCGCGAGCCCGAGCGCCGCGCCGAGCCCGAGGAAGACGAGGTTCGGCATGCCGGGCAAGAGCCCCAGCCCGCCGATCAGCGCGGCGGTGATGGCGAGCGCGCGCGGGTCGGTGAAGAGCTGCGCGGAGATCTGCTCGCCCATGTCGCCCGCCGCCGACACGCGCGTGACGATCACGGCCGTGGCCATGGACAGCAGCAGCGACGGGAGCTGCGCGACCAGCCCGTCGCCGATGGTCAGCAGCGAGTAGCGCCGCGCGGCATCGCCGAACCCCAGGTCGTGCTGCCCCATGCCGATGGCCAGGCCACCGATCAGGTTGATGGCCAGCACCAGCAGGCCCGCGATGGCGTCGCCCTTCACGAACTTGCTGGCACCGTCCATCGAGCCGTAGAAGTCGGCCTCGGCGGCGACCTCGGCGCGCCGGGCGCGCGCGGCGTCGCGGTCCAGGATGCCGGCGTTCAGGTCGGCGTCGATGGCCATCTGCTTGCCGGGCATGGCGTCGAGCACGAAGCGCGCGCTGACCTCGCTCACCCGGCCGGCGCCCTTCGTCACGACGACGAAGTTGATGATCACGAGGATGGCGAAGACGACGAAGCCGACCGCGTAGTTGCCGCCGATCACGAACTCCGCGAAGGACTCGATGACCTCCCCCGCCGCGGCGCTGCCGGTGTGCCCTTCGAGCAGCACCACGCGCGTGGAGGCGACGTTGAGCGACAGCCGCATCATCGTCGCCGCCAGCAGCACCGTCGGGAACGACGAGAATTCCAGCGGACGCGACACGTGTATCGCCACCAGCAGCACGATCAGGCTGAGCGCGATGTTGAACGTGAACAGCACGTCCAGGCCCAGCGCCGGCACGGGCACCACCATCATCAGCAGCATCAGCAGCACCAGCGCCGGCGCGGCCAGGCCCGTGGCGGTGTTGCCGAACGCGCCGCCGAGGCCCTTGGAAAGGCCGGGCGGCATGGCGAAGGGGGAGCTCATCGGAGGCGGGGGGCGGTCTTCGGTGCGAAGGGACGTGTCCCCGTTCGCAGTTCGCGTGCCCCGGGGCCCGAGGGTGGTAGGAACTACAACGAGCGCGGCGCGGCACCCGGGAACGGCGCTCGCCCCCTCAGCGCGGCGCCGCCCCGTCGTCGAGCTCCGGCGGCACGGCGAGATCGGACGCGCCCGGAGGTATCGGCCAGTCGCGGCGCGGACGGCCGCCGGCGGCCGCACGCCGGCCGCGGGCCACGGCGGCATCGAGCTGCATCACGAACGCCAGCACCTGCGCGACGGCGTGCCACAGCTCCGCGCGCACCGGCTCGCCGACGCGGGTGTGGCGGTGCAGCGCACGCGCGAGCGGCGGCGCCTCGAAGCTGCGCACGCCCGACTCGGTGGCGATGGCGCGGATGCGCGCGGCCAGCTCGTCGGTGCCCTTGGCCACGACGACCGGCGCGCGCTCGCCCTCGCGGTAGCGCAGCGCCACGGCGTAGTGCGTCGGGTTCGTGACGACCACGCTCGCGCCGGGCACGTCCTGCAGCATGCGCTGCTGCGAGGCGCGTATCTGTTCGGAGCGCATGCGCGACTTCACCTCCGGGGATCCGTCGTTCTCCTTGCGCTCGCGCTTGACCTCGTCCTTGGTCATGCGCAGCTTCTTTGTGTGCTGCAGCCGCTGCCACGGCACGTCGGCCGCGGCGATCAGCGCCATGACCACCGCGAGCGCGGCCACCAGCCGGAACACCAGGGCGAAGGCGGCGCCCAGCGCGGCCTCGAGCGGCATGCGTCCGAGCGCCATGAACTTGTCCATCGAGGCCGCGCCCACGAACCAGGCCGCCGCTGCGAACAGCACGACCTTGGCGATCGACTTGGCGAGCTCCCCGGCGCTCTTCGCCGAGAACATCCGACCGATCCCCTTCAGCGGGTCCAGGCGCTTGGGGTCCACCTTGGGCGCCGACAACACGAACCCGCCCATGAGCGCCGGCCCGGCGAACGCGGCCAGCAGCATGAGCACGAGGAAGGGGGCGAGCCACCACATCGAGGCGTACACCGCATCGAGGAAGGCGGGCACCACCATGCGCGCGTCGGCGAGCGCTTCGGGCTCGAAGGCCCAGGTGCGCGCCGCGAGCCCTTCCAGCCGCCCGGCGATGCCGGGGCCCAGCAGAGCGAGCGCGGCGGCGCCCACGCCGAGGCCGATCGCGGTGTCGAGCTCGCGCGAGCGCGCGACGTCGCCCTTGTTGCGCGCGTCCTGCAGACGTTTCGGGGTGGGCTCCTCGGTCTTGTCGGCCGAGGAGGATTCCGAGGACACCGCTTCAGGACCCGTACAGCGTGGCGAGCGTCGCCATGGCGTCGGCGAACAGCGCCTCGACGGCTTCGGCGAACGCGGGCAGCGTCAGCAGCAGCGCCAGGAAGCCGACCAGCATGGTGACGGGAAACCCGACCGAGAAGAGGTTCAGCTGCGGTGCGGCGCGCGTGACCACGCCCATCGCGATGTTGGTGGCGAGCATGGCGGCGAGTGCCGGCAGTGCCACGCCCAGCGCACCGGCGAACATCGTCGCCGCGAAGCGCAGCAGCGCGGGCAGCGCATCGTCGCCGAGCCCCGCCCCGACGGGCAGCGCGGTGAAGCTGTTCGCGAGCAGCGCGAGCACGGCGTGGTGGCCGTCGAGCGCGAAGAACAGCAGCGTGGCCATGAGCAGGTAGAACTGACTCACCGTCGGCACCTGCACGCCGTTGCGCGGATCGTTCATGAGCGCGAAGCCGAGCCCCATCGTCACGGCGATGCTCTCCCCTGCCAGCGTCACGGCATTGAACGCGATGACCAGCACGAAACCGCCGACGAGACCGGTCAGGATCTCGCGCGCCGTGATCAGGACGCCCGCCGCGGACAGCGGCGCGACATCCGGCACGGGCGGAAGCGTGGGCGCGAGCAGCAACGCCAGCGCCACGGCGAGCCCCACGCGCACGCGCACCGGCACCTCCGCACCCCCGATGCCCGGCAGCACGGCCAGCACGCCAGCGATGCGGCACAGCGGCCAGATCACCGAGGCCACCAGCGCCTCGACATCGTTCGGATCGAACGCGAAGGGCACGTTCATCCGACGACGCGCGGCACCAGCTCCACGATCAGCGTGCGCGTGAACGTCACGATGGTGTCGAGCAGCCAGGGCGCCGACATCGCCAGCACCACGACCATGGCGACGAGCTTCGGGATGAAGCTCAACGTCTGCTCGTTGATCTGCGTGGCGGCCTGGAAGAGTCCGACGGCAAGGCCCGTCACCAATGCCGCCACCAGCAAGGGTGCGGCCAGCAGCACGCAGATCAGCAGTGCCTGCTGGCCGATCTCGACGACGGTCTCGGGCGTCATGCGAGGTAGAAGCTCGCCGCGAGGCTGCCCAGCAGCAGGTTCCAGCCGTCCACCAGCACGAACAGCATGAGCTTGAACGGCAGCGACACGATGAGCGGGGACAGCATCATCATGCCCATCGACATCAGCACGCTCGCCACGACGAGATCGATGATCAGGAAGGGGATGAACAGCAGGAAGCCGATCTGGAAGGCGGTCTTCAGCTCGCTCGTGACGAAGGCCGGCAGCAGCACCCAGAACGAGACGTCCTCCTTCGTGTCGGGGGCGGAGGCGTTCGACATGTCCAGGTAGAGCTCCAGGTCGCTCTCGCGCGTCTGGGCGAGCATGAACTCGCGCATGGGCACCGAGGCCGCGCGCAAGGCGTCCGCGGCCTCCACCTGCCCGTCCAGGTACGGCGCCAGCGCCACCTCGTGCACCTGCTCGAAGACCGGACGCATCACGAAGATCGTGAGAAACAGCGCGAGTCCGATCAGCACCTGGTTGGAGGGCGTCTGCTGCGTGCCGAGCGCGGTGCGCAGGATGCCGAGCACGATCGCGATGCGCGTGAAGGAGGTGGTCAGCAGCAGCGCCGCGGGCAGCAGCGTCAGCGAGGTCATGAGCGCCAGCGCCTGCAACGACAGGCTCCACGTCTCGCCGCCGCCCGGCGCGCTCTGCATGGTCACGGCGGGGATGCCCTGCCCGTGCGCCGCGCCGGACAGGGCCGCGAACAGCACCGCCGACACGATCGCCGCGCCGGTGCGACCCGCACCACGAGGCGCCGGGCGCCCGTCGCCGACCGTCCGGCCCGAGCCGTTCATGCGACGGGCCGTCCGAGGGCGGCCCGCAGGCGTGCGGCAAAATCGTTCGCCTGCAGCTCCGGGCCGGGCCCGATGCCGACGGGCGCCTCATCCTCCGGCGTCCCGTCCATGACGTGCACGGGCACGATGCCCTGCGCGCTCACGCCGAGCACCAGACGCGTGTCGCCGGCCTGCACCACGACGAGCCGCTCGCGCTGGCCGAGCGCCACGCCGCCGAGCACCGCGAGCCCGGCACTGCCTCCGCCCCGCGTGCCGAAGCGTGCGAACACTCGGGCGAAGATCCAGAACACTGCAAGCACGGCACCAAGCGCAAGCAACAGCTTGAGCAACGCCGCCCCTTGCGCGGCCGCCGGACCCACGAGCGACGGCGCCGACGCGCCCGCGGCGCTCTCGAGCGCGGTTCGCGCGGTCCCCAACCATTGCGCGAGTGCGCTCACGAGGGCTCGAGCCCGCCGCCACCCACGACCTCGGTGAGCCGCAGCCCGAAGCGCTCGCCCACCACGACGGCCTCGCCGCGCGCCACGAGCGTGCCGTTCACGAACACGTCCAGAGGTTCGTCGGCCATGCGCTCGAGCTCGACCACCGAGCCTTCGCCGAGCCGCATCAGCTCGGCGATGGTCAGGCGCGTTCGGCCGATTTCCATCGACATGGTCACGGCGATGTCGCGCACGGCACCCAGCGACGTCGCCGACGGCGTGCCCGGTGCGGCGGCGCCGCGCATGGGACTGTCCGGTGCGCGACGATCGCCGGCGGGTCCCTTCGCGACGTCGACGCCGTTGCCGACGCCGTCGTCGGCGGTCTTCGCGATCTCGTCGTCGACCCTCGCCAGGTTGTCAGCCGCCATTGTCGCTCGCCATCGAAGGGGGGGTTCTAGTCTCTGGGCAGGTGCAGCCTCGTCACGCTGGCAGCCACACGGCCGTCGTTCATGCCCACGCGGGCGTCGAAGACGGTGCGTCCGCCCGTGCGGAAGCGCACCGCGCGTCGCTCGTCCAGCGCGATGAAGTCACCGGGTCGCAACCCCGCGAGCTCACCGAGCGTGATGCCCTGCTCGGCGAGTACGCCGACGAGCTCCACCTCGCACGTGCCGACACTCGCGGCCAGTTCGTCGCCGAACGCCGCCGCGTGACCGAGTCGTTGCACGGCGGATGCCGAGGGCCGCGGCGCAAGCGTGCGCACGGCAGGATGTGCAAGAAGTACAGAGCAGCCCGCCGAGCCCGCGCCCGCATCGACGCGCAGGGCGCATTCGTAGAGCGCGTCGTCGGCGCCGCCCGTCATGAAGCGTTCGCGCTCGACATCCGGGCTGCCGGACGCCGCGACGTGCGCCACGAGCGGCGTGACGGGACGCCACGCGCCCTCGAGCGCCCGGCACAGCGCCTGGCACAGGGCATCGCTCAGGCGCAGCTCGCTCGTGGACGGCGGTCGATCGTCGTCGCGCGGTGCGCCCTTGCCGCCGTAGCGCAGGTCCGCCAACGCGAACACGAGCGCGCGTTCCACCAGCAACCAGCCGTGTCCGGCAGGCGCGGACAGCTCGATCGGCCGGCACAGCACCGACGGCGCGAGCGTCGCGGCGATGTCGCTGCGCGAGCGGCGCACCGGTTCGTCGCCCTCCACCCGTACCTTGCAACGCAGGCCCGACCCCATCTGCCCGACGAGCGCCGAAGCGAGTCGCGCCGCCGCCGAGCGCACCAGCGCGTCTGCCGCCGCGTCGGGACCGGGCGCCGCGAAATCGATCCGGCGCGGCGCGCCCGCGTCGAGCGCATCGGCGCCGATTGCCGCTTCGGCCGCGGCATCCGCCACGCCCTCCCCCGCGCCGTCCGCCGAGGCTTCGGAGGCGACGCCCGCCGCCTCCTCGTCGACCGCCTCGATGTCCTCGTCCACGCTCACTGCATCACGAAGCGCGTGAGGAACACGTCGGCGACGGGCAGCGGATCGGCATGCCTGGCGATCAGCGCGTCGATGCGCTCGCGCACGTCGTCGCGCAGCTCCTGCTTGCCGTCTTCGCTCGCGAGCTCGGCGCTCTGGCGCCCGCCGAGCAGCGTCAGCAGCTCGTTGCGCAATTCCGGCATGTGCGTCTCCAGCAGCTCGACGTGCTCTTCCTCGTGCGTCGCCACCGAGAGCTCGACCATGAGAAAGCGCTCGCGCGATGGCTGCGCCAGGTTCACCACGAACTCCGGCTGCATGGAGAAATAGTGCGTCTTCTCCGGCACGGCCGCGGCGGGCTCTCCGAGCGCCGCCTCGGCGTCGGGTCCGGGCGAACCGCCCGTGAGCAGCAGGAACGCGCCCGCGGACACGGCGCACAGCACGACGGCGCCCGCACCGATGAGGATGGCCTTCTTCATGCGTACGCTTCCGCTCGTTGAATGTTCACGCCCAGCGATCCAGGCGGACGTGGTCCGCCCCGGATCGCGCGAGGGGGTCTATCGGGTGACCGTTCGCGTCCGGCGCGCGGGAACCGCGCTCCCCGCCGGCGTCGCCGGTTCCGACGGACGACGCATCGCGCGAATCGGTGCCCGGCGCGCCGGCCTGCTGCGCGGCATGTCGCTCGGACTGCGATCCCCCCTGCCCCGCCATCTGCCCGCCCGTCTGGCCAGTCGCCTGACCCGCGTTCTGACCTGCGTTCTGACCCGCGCCCTGACCCGCTGCCCTGGCGCGCGAAGTCCTGCTTCGCGCCGTCGTCGCCCACGCTCACGCGCACGTCCGCGATGCCGTCACCGGAGAGCAGCTCCCGCAGCCTGGGCAGCAGCGCCTCCACCAGGTCGCGCGTCGCGCCGTTGGCGGCGTGCACACCGACCGCCAGCCGATCGCCGCTGCGCTCGATGTCGACGCTGAGCGAGCCCAGCTCCACCGGCGTCAGCTCGATCCGGGCCGCGCCGCGACCGTCTGCGGCGAGCGAACGCACCGTGGCCGCGAGATCGTCCGCGGCTTCGGACGAGTCCAGGGCCAGCGGCGGCGCATCGCTCGTCGCGATGCTGCCGGCCAACGGGGCCGCGCGGGCCGTGGCCACGGACGGGGCGGCGCCGGATCCCGCCGCGGCCACGGGAGTCGTGGTGGACTCCGACGGGTGCCCCGTCGATCCGCCGTCGGTCGCCGAGCCGTCGTCGAGCTGTCCCTTCGAGGCGGCCGCGAGCCGCATGGCGAACGCGCTGGCGATCGCCGTATCCGAACCGCCACCACTCGTCTCGCCGGCGAGGACATCGATCGTCGGTGCCGCCGCGTGCGCCGACCGTCGAGGCCCGGGGGGCGTGTCGGCGGCCGGTGCGAACGGCGCGTTCAGCACGCGCGGGTCGAAGCCGTTGCGCGGTTCCGGCACCGTTTCGGGCCCCGGAGACAGTGCCGGCGGGAGCGCGGGCGAGGTCGAGGTCGGGGGCGAACCGGCGAGCCGCGTCGAGATCGGTGCGCCGGCGATCTGTCCCGGCAAGATCTCCCCGGACGCCGCGGTGCCAATGGACGGCGTCGCGACCGACGCTTTCTCGCCCACTCCTCCCGAAGCGAGCGACAACGCTGCCCGATCGGTCGTCGCCGCAGCCTTCGCATCGATGTCGACGCGCGCCGGGTCGACGGACGCATCCGCACCCGCGACGCCGCCCGCGATGCCGATCGGCACGGTGCGCGGTCCCGACAGGACCCAGCGCCCTTCGACGTCGCCGAACGGAGCGGCGTCGAGTCCGTCGAACGGGTCGGCGACGGGAACGGCGGACGGCGGACCGACGAGCGCGTCGACACCCGAACCCGGGGCGTACTCCATGCCGTTCTCGCTGCCCGCGAGAAACCGATCGTCGGACGACGCGGCGTCGGACTCGACCTCGCGCCCGGCGCCGGCGAGCCGTGCGGCCCGGACGCCGCCGCCGAGCAGCTCCGCGAAACCGGCGCCGCCGTGACTCGCGGCCGCGCTCGCGTCGCGCTCGCCCGGGCGGACGCCGGCGCCCGCCGGCGCGGCGCCCGTCGCGATCTGCGGGGCGGGGGCAGTCACGCCGCGAGTCGCTCCGGCGCGCGCACGGCGCCGACGCTGGCGGTCTTCGGCAACGAGTGAGCCGGCACGCGTGCGGACATCGATGCGTCGGCGTCACCGTCGTCCCGCGAGGCTCGCCGCGCGGCGACGTTGCGACCGTGCTCGGCGCGCAGGCGCAGGGCGCAGGACGCGTCGAAGGCCTCGACGTCGCGGCGCAGGCGCGCGCCTCGCTCCTTCGCGCGGGCCCGTTCCAGCAACACGACCAGGGCCCGCTCGCTGCCTCGCTCCTCGCGCTGCGCCTCGCGCGCCGCGGCGAGCGTGGTCCGCTTGTGCGCCAACGTCTCGTCGAGCCGGGCGAGCTGCTCGTCCAGCCCGCCCGCCATGGCGTGCACCGAGCGCAGCGCCGCACTTCCCTTGACCGTGTCGGAACGCGCTGCCGAGAGCCGGTAGTCGAGCGCGTAGCGCGCCAGACGGGCCCGCTGGCTCGCGAGGTCACCGAGCTCGTCCGCGAGGTGCACCACGCGGTGCTGCGCCGCCAGGCTGCGACGCTGTGCGAGGGTCACTAGACGGGCGAGGTTCACGGTGCACATGGGTTCGGTTCGGGGCTCGGGTTCGAGGATCGGCTACCCGTCAGATGTCGTCCGCCGCACCCGCCGGCACAGTGCCGGGGGGTCACGTAACGGTCTCTAACGTCCGGGCTCGACGGTGTTCCGTCGGGTCGGCGGGGCGTCGAGCAGCGCGGCGAGCGAAGCCCGCGCGGCACCCGGCGTGACGGCCGTCCCGAGCTCCTGTTGCAAGAATCGTTGCCAATCCGATCTCGTTTCGATGGCGCGATCCAACAGCGCGTCCGTTCCCGGCCGATACAGACCGGTCCGCACGAGGTCCTCGCCTTGCCGGAACGAGGCGTCCAGCTCCAGCGCGCGGCGTATGAGTCCCCGGTGCCCGGCGTCCACGACGCGCGACAGGGTGCGGCTGACGGACGCCCCCACGTCGATCGCCGGGTAGTGGCCGGCGTCCGCGAGGTCGCGGCTGAGCACGATGTGGCCGTCGAGGATCGCGCGCGCGGCATCGACCACGGGGTCCTGCTGATCGTCGCCCTCGGCCAGCACCGTGTAGATCGCCGTGATGGCGCCGCCCGCCGCCACCGCGCCGGCGCGCTCGATCAGCGCCGGCAGCGCGGCGAAGGTGGAGGGCGGGTAGCCGCGCGCCACCGGCATCTCGCCGCCGGCGAGCCCGATCTCGCGCTGCGCCTGGGCGTAGCGCGTCACCGAATCGACGAGCAGCAGCGCGTGCCGGCCCTCGTCGCGAAAACCCTCGGCGATCGCGGTCGCGCACAACGCACCGCGCAGGCGCGCGAGCGGCGGGCGGTCGGCGGGCACCGCCACCACCACGGCACGCGCCAGCCCCTCGGCGCCGAGCGCCTCCTCGACGAACTCGCGCACCTCGCGCCCCCGCTCGCCCACCAGGGCCACCACGGTGACGTCGGCCTCGCTGTTGCGCGTGATCATGCCGAGCAGCGCGCTCTTGCCGACCCCGCTGCCCGCCATCAGACCGACGCGCTGTCCGCGGCCGAGCGTGAGCAGCGCATCGAGCGCGCGCACGCCCGTCGCGAACGGCTCATCGATGCCCGCGCGCGCCATCGGATCGAGCGGCGTGCGCTCCAGCGGCACGCGTCGGCAGCGCCCGAGCGGTCCGAGCCCGTCGAGCGGCGTGCCGTCGATGTCGATCACGCGGCCCAGCAGGGCATCGCCGACCGGCACCGTGGCCCGCCCGGGCGCCGGCCGCACGCGAGCCCCCGGACGCGGCACGCCCTCGCCCGAGGTGGTCATGAGCCGGGTGCGGCCGCGCTCGAAGCCGATCGCTTCGGCATCCAGGAACCGCGGCCGGCCGTCCGGACCCGCACCGAGCTCGATGCGGCAGGCGGCACCGACGGGCAACGCGCAGCCGTCCGCCTCCAGCGCAGTCCCGCTCGCCCCGACCAGGCGCCCCTCGATCGGCAGCGCACCGGGCAGCAGGGCATCGCGGCGCGCGCGCAGGCGCGTCGCGAGACTCATTCGTCGCCCTCGGACCCGGTCGGGTCGGCGCGCTCGCCTTGCGCCGCCTCGCCGAGCGCGGCCAGACGCGCGTGGACGGAGGCATCGATGCGGGACGGACCGCGCTCCACCAGGCAATCGCCGCGAGCGAGCGACGGGTCGGGCACGATGCGCACGTCCGGCCCGCAGGCGTCGCCGAGCAGCTCCGCGTCGACGGGGTGCAGGTGCACCGTCGCGAGTCCGTGCTCCGCACCGGCGCCCGCGAGCGACTCGAGCGCCTCGCGCACGAGCGTGCCGAACAGGGCCGGGTCGGCATCGAGCTCGCGCCGGATGGCGCAGCTCGCCATGGCGCGCGCCAGCGCGACGAGCTCGCCCTCGAGCGCCTCGACCCGTACGGCCGTCTCGCGCGCGAACGCCCGCGCGAGCTCGGCGAGCTCGGCCGCGAACGCGTCGCGGGCCGCGGCGTTGCCGGCCGCGAAGCCCGCGTCGAAGGCATCGGCGCGAACGCGCTCCGAGGCCTGCTCCGCGGTCGCGGCGTCCGCCTCCCCGGCGGGGCTTCCGTCATCGGCCTCGCCCGCCAAGTCTCGTCCGCCGTTCGCGTCCGTGCTCGACGCGAACGGCTCTTCCGCAAGCCCGTCCCCCTTCACGATGAACGCGCCGTCCTCCGGCAGTCCGGTCCCGGCCAAGCCCGGCCAAGCCTGCGCGCCGCGCGCCGTGGACGCCCGCTCCGTGGACGTCCGTGCCGTGGACGCAGGCGCCGTGGCGACGGCCTGCGGCCGCCAAGGCCGCACGACGTCCCCTTCGGCCACCTCCAGCGGCCTAAACAAGCGCCTCGCCTCCGGTGCCGAGCTGGATCTCGCCGTCGGCATCGAGCTTCTTGGCGACGTCCAGGATCTCGCGCTGCGCGGCCTCCACCTCGGACAGCCGCACCGGTCCCTTGGCGGCCAGATCGTCCTGCAGCAGCTCGGCCGCGCGCTTGGACATGTTCTCCAGCAGCTTCTCCCGCAGCGCGGCCGAGGCGCCCTTGAGCGCCAGCACGAGCGAGTCGCCGCCGAGCTCGCGCAGCAGGCGCTGCAGGCTGCGTCCGTCGACGCCGAGCAGGTTCTCGAACTTGAACATGCCCTCGCGAATCGAGGTGCCGAGCTCCTCGTCGTCGGCGTCGATCTCGGCGAGGATCGCCTCCTCGGTCTCCTTGCCGACCGCGTTCAGTATTTCCGCGGCCGCGTCCACGCCGCCGAGTCCCGTGAGCTCGACCTCGATGTCCTGCGCCAGACCGCTCTGCAGCAGCTCGTCGATCTCGGTGAGCGCCTCGGGGTGCAGCGCGTCGAGCGTGGAGATGCGGCGCACGAGATCGGCACGCGCCTCCGCGGGCAGCCGGTTCAGCACCTCGCCCGCCTGCGCGCGCGGCAGCATGCCGAGCACGGTGGCGACGAGCTGCGGGTGCTCGCCGGACAACAACCGGGCCACGCTCGAGGGGTGCATCCACGGCAGCGACGGCGGCCGCCGACGGCGCGGCGAGGCGGGCAGGCGCGACAGCACGCCGTTCGCGCGCTCGGGCCCCACGGCGCGCGTGAGCGTCGTGCGGAAGTAGTCCTCGGAGTCGAGCCCGAGCGAGGAATTGCCGACGATCGTGCCGGCGAAGCGATCGAGCGTCTCGCCGATGGCCTGCTGGCTGACGCCCTCGATGCCGGCCATGGCCTCGCCGATGGCCTGCACCTCGGCGGGCTCCATGAAGCGCAGCACCGCCGCCGCCTCCTCCTCGCCGAGCGCCATGAGCAGTATCGCGGCGTCGAGCGCGCTGCCGGGGGCCGCGCCCGTGCCCTCCGGCGTGCCGTCCGCCTCGGCCGCGCTCGCGGCGCTCATCGAGGCTCTCCCACCCAGTTCTTGACGAGCTGCGCGACCCGCTTGGGATCGTCGGCGGCCATGGCACGTGCCGTGGCGAGGATGTCGCCGTAGACCACCGGGCGCTCGGGCGCGGCGATGGCCTGCTTCGCGCCGTCGCGCCCGGACGCATCGGCACGCTCGTCCGGGTTCGACGCACCGAGGCTCACGCGTACGTCATCGTCGTCCGCCCGGGCGCCGGGCGCGGGCAGCGCCCGACGTGCCCCCGAGTTCAGCACCCGACCGAGCGCCGGGCGCACGCCGACCCAGACGAGCAGCAGCACCGCCAGACCGATCGCGCCCTCGCGCAGCAGCGGGGCGAGCCACGGCTGCTCCCACAACGGAAGCTCGGCCAGGGGCTCGAGCGGGAGCTCGGCCAGGAAGCCGCGGTTGGCGACGGTCACGCTGTCGCCGCGCCCGGCATCGAAGCCGATGGCCTCGCGCGCCAGCGCCTCGAACTGCGCGAGCTCCTCGTCGGTGAGCGGCACGCGCACGGTCTCGCCGGCGTCGTTCACGCTCGTACGGTCGTCGACGACGACGGCGGCCGACACGCGCAGGATCTGCCCCGGCGTGCGCCGCACGTGCCGGATGGTCCGGTCGAGCTCGTAGTTCCGGACGGCGCTCGCGCTCTCGTTCGTCGGCACGATCGCGGCCCCTTCGGCCGCGCCCGCCACGGTGGGGTCGACGGCCACGCCGCCCTCGGGGGGCTGGTTCACGAGCGAACCGGGCACGCCGCCGACGCCGACGGTGCCCGTCCCGCTCGCGGTATCGGTCTGCTCGCTGCGCAGCTTCGCGGGCTCGGCGTCGAAGAGCTCCGCGGTCATCTCCTCCTGCGAGAAGTCCACGTCGGCGGTGACGGTCGCGTGCACCCGGCCCCGGCCGACGAGCGGCGTCAGCAGCGTCTCGATGCGCTCGGCGTAGAGCCGCTCGATGCGCCGGGCCTCGGCGTAGCGCTCGCGTCCGGCGCCGCGCGCGTCGTCGCCGCCGGACAGCAGCCGCCCCCAGCGATCGACCACGGTCACGCCGTCGGCGTCGAGGTAGGGAATGCCGGCGGCGACGAGGCGACGGATGGCGTCCACCTGTTCGTCGTCGAGCTCGCGCCCCGTCTCGCCCTGCACCATGACCGAGGCCGACGCGGCCTCGCGGTCGCGCACGAACACCGAGCGGTTCGGCAGCGCCAGGTGCACGCGCGCCGTCTCAACCCCGCGCATGCCGGAGATGGTGCGCGCCAGCTCGATCTCGAGCGCGTGCTGGTAGCGGCGGGTCTCGGTGAACTGCGAGGTGCCGAGCGCGGGCTCGTCGGAGAGCATCTCCAGCCCGATGCCCGGGTCCGCGTCGAGGCCCGCGGCGGCCACGTGCGCGCGCACCTCGCCGAGCCGGTCGCGCGGGACCAGCACGAGCCCGGTGGACGGATCCATGCGGTGCTCGATGCCCGCGCTCCCGAGCGTCTCGACGAGCGCGAGCGCGGCCTCGCGTCCACCGCGCTCGGACACCGGCACCCAGTCGGGACGCAGGGCCCACAGGATCAGGCCGACGCCGAGCGCCGCCGCGGCGGCGAGCGTGAACAGCGCGCCGAGCTCGGCGCGCGCGAGTGCCGCGCCCAGTCCCGCGAGCGGACCGCCCTGCCCCGTCTGACCGGGAGTCCCGCCCGCGAGCGAGCCCGATCGAGCGTCGCTCAGCCCCTGTGCGCTCACGATGGCGTCCTCGCTGCGTCGCGCGCCCTCACAACGGCATGTTCATGACGTCGCGATACGCCGAGACCATCTTGTTGCGCACCTGCAGCAGGGCCTCGAACGACACGCGCGCCTTCTGCGCGGCGATCATCACGTCGGCGAGCTCGACGCCCGAGGCGCCGCGCTCGTAGTCCCCGCGCAGCGCCGAGGCCGCGTCGGAGCGGCTGTCGACCGCGCGCAGCGCATCGCCCACGAGTCCCCCGAAATCGGCGGGCCCGGTGCCCGTTCCCGTCGTGCGGGCCGCGTCCGTCGCCCCGCGCGGCGCGGCGACGGGCGTCGGCGCCTCGGCGAGCCCGGCCTCGCGCGCCATCCCCTGCAGGCGCGACAACAGCGCGTTGGTGTCGATCGGTTCGATCATGGGGTGCTCCCGCGAAGGCCTGTGACGCGGCGGTGGCACCGCGTCCGAGCGTCCCCGGAGCAAGCCGGGTGCCCCGGCCCGGGTGCGACGCGTCACACGCCGCTCCGCCTGCAACAGTTACACCCTCAGGCGTTCTCGTCGCCCGCCGTCCGCGCGAGCAGACGCTGCACGGCCTCGCCCACCGCCAGGCCTTCGTGCAGCACGGCGTGCACGGCGGCGGTGATCGGCATGTCCACGCCGAGGCTGCGAGCCTTCGCGTGCACCGCGCTCGCCGCGCGCACGCCCTCCACCACCTGCCCGATCTCGGCGGTGGCCGCCTCGAGCGACAGCCCGCGCGCCAGCGCCAGGCCCATGCGCCGGTTCCTGGACTGATCGTCGGTGCAGGTCAGCACCAGGTCCCCCATGCAGGCGAGTCCGGCGAAGGTCTCGTCGCGCGCCCCGATCGCGCGGCCGAGGCGCGCCATCTCGCGCAGCCCGCGATTGATCAGCGCCACGCGCGCGTTGGCCCCGTAGCCGCAGCCGTCGCAGAAGCCGGCGGCGATGGCGAGCACGTTCTTGGTGGCACCGCCGACCTCCACGCCGACGATGTCGTCGGAGGTGTACACCCGGAACGTCGGCCCCTGGAAGCGCGCGGCCACCTCGCCGGCGAACCCGAGGTCCGTCGCCGCCGCCGTGATGGCAGTCGGCAGCCCGCGTGCCACTTCGCCGGCGAAGCTCGGTCCGGACAGCACGGCCTGCGCGCGGCAGTCCGGGAACACCTCGTGCGCCACCTCGTGCGTCATCGCACCGGTCGCGAGCTCCAGCCCCTTCGTCGCCCACACGAGCCCGAGTCGCGACGCGCGCTCGCCGAGCGCCGTGCGCAGCCGCAGCAAGGTGTCGCGGAAGGCCTGGCTCGGGACGCACACCAGCACCATGTCGTGCGCGTCGGCCGCTCCGCTCGCGCGCGGCAGCGCGGCCTCGAACTCGGCCACGGGTTCGAGCAGCTCCGGAAAGGCGATGCCCGGCAGGTAGCGCGCGTTCTCGCGCGCGACGCGCATAGCGCGCATGGCATCGGCGTCGCGCCCGTGCAGCCGCACGCGGTTGCCGGCACGCGCCGCCTGCAACGCGAGCGCCGTGCCCCAGGAACCGGCACCGTAGACGCCGAGCTCCCGCACGGGCCCCTTTACCGGCTCGTTCACCGGCCCGCCCCGCCCGTCTGCACGCCCCACTGCGCCGCGTAGCGCCCGCCGAGCGCGACGAGCTCGTCGTGCGTGCCGCGCTCCACGATGCGCCCGTGCTCCAGCACGCAGATCTCGTCCGCGCCGACGATGGTGGACAGCCGGTGCGCGACCATCAGCACCGTGCGCTCGGTCGACAACCGCGCCAGCGAGCGCTGGATGGCCGCTTCGGTCTCGTTGTCCACGGCGCTGGTGGCCTCGTCCAGGATCAGGATCGGCGGCGCCTTCAGGATGGCGCGCGCGAGCGACAGCCGCTGGCGCTGTCCGCCCGACAGCCGCACGCCCCGCTCGCCGACGAGCGTGTCGTAGCCCTGCGGCAGCGCCTCGATGAAGTCGTGCGCCTCGGCGGCCTCGGCGGCGGCGCGCACGCGCTCGAGCGAGGCGTCCGGATCGGCGTAGGCGATGTTGTCGCGCACGCTGCCCTCGAACAGGAACACGTCCTGGCTGACGAGCCCGATCGCGGCGCGCAGCGAGCCGAGCGTGAGCGTGTCGATCGGATGACCGTCCACGCGCACGGTGCCGGCATTCACCGGGTAGAAGCGCAGCAGCAGCTTGATCAGCGTCGACTTGCCCGAACCCGTCTGACCCACCAGGGCGACGGTGCTGCCCGCGCGGATCTCGAGATCCACCCCGTGCACGCCCGCCTCGGTGCCGGCGTACGCGAAGCGCACGCCCTCGAAGCGCACCGCGCCCGGAGTGTCGGGCGCAAGCGTCACGGTGCCGGTATCGCGCACGGCGGTCTCGGTACCGATCAGCGCGAGGATGCGGCGCGTGCTCGCCATGGCGCGCTCGTACAGGTCGACGGTCTGCGCCAGGCGCGTCAGCGGCCACAGCAGTCGCTGGGTGAGGAACACCAGCATGCCGTAGGCGCCGACGTTCAGCGTGCCGTCGAGCGCCCGCAGGCCGCCGACGATGAAGGTGGCCAGGAAGCCCACGAGTATCGCCATGCGGATCAGCGGCACGAACGCCGACGACAGCTTGATCGCGTCGCGATTGGCGGCGACGTAGTCGTCGCTCGCCCGGCGCAGGCGCGCCGACTCGCGCGCCTCGGCCGTGAACGACTTGATGGTCGCGATGCCGCCGAGGTTGTTGCCGATGCGATCGGCGAGCCCCGCGACGCGCGTGCGCACCCGGGCGTACAAGGGTGCCTGCCGACGCATGAAGAAGAACGCGCCCCACACGATCACGGGGATGGGCACGATCGCCAGCAGGGCGATGCTCGGGGACACGACGAAGAACACCGCGCCGACGAACACCACGGTCATCGTCACCTGCAGGATGTCGTTCGCGCCGCCGTCGAGAAAGCGCTCGAGCTGGTTGACGTCGTCCACGAGCGTCGCCGACAGCGAGCCCGTGGTGCGCGACTCGAAGTAGCCCATGCCCTGGCGCTGCACCTGCTCCCAGGCATCCTGGCGCAGGTCCGCCTGCAGCTCCTGCGCAAGGTTCCTCCACAGGATCAGGTACAGGTACTGGAACAGCGACTCGCCGGCCCAGACCACGAAGGTGAGCAAGCCCAGCGCGACGATCTGCGCCTGCGGGGTCTCGACGCCGAGCGCTGCGAGAAAGCTCTGGTCGCCGCTGACCACGACATCGATGGCGACGCCGATGATGACCTCGGGCAACACGTCGAAGAACGTGTTGGCGGTCGAGCACAGGCTCGCCAGCACGATGCGCCGGCGGTAGCCGCGCGCGTAGCGCAGCAGGCGCACCAGCGCGCCGAAGCTCGTGCCCTCGTCGCCCCCGTCACCGCCAGCGACCGAGGTCTCGGGCGCGGCGACGGCGTCGGCCGTCACGCTCAACGGCGTGCCCCGCCCGGGCGACCGGACGCCCCAACGAAAAGGCCCGGCACCCCGCGAGGGGTCCGGGCCTGGAATCCCTGCCGGAGCACGGGAATGCTCAGTCGATCTCGCGGTCCACGAACTCGATGATGGCCATGGGCGCGTTGTCGCCCGAACGCGGCCCGAGCTTCAGGATGCGCGTGTAGCCCCCGGGACGCTCGGCCATGCGCGGCCCGATGTCCGAGTGCAGCTTGCCCACCGCCGCCTTGTCGCGCAGGCGGGAAAAGGACACGCGCCGCTCGGCCACGCCGTCACGCTTGGCGCGCGTGATCATGGGCTCGACGACGCGGCGCAGCTCCTTCGCCTTGGGCAGCGTGGTGCGGATGGCCTCATGCTCGATCAGGGAGGCGGCCATGTTGCGGAACATCGCCTCGCGGTGCGAGGAATTCCGGTTCAGCTGGCGCCCGCTCTTGCGGTGTCTCATGGTCTTCTACGGTCCGGCAATGTCGTGAATCGGCGGGCGGCCTACTTCGCCAGCTCGCGCTGCTTCTGCAGCTCGGGCGGCGGCCAGTTCTCCAGACGCATGCCGAGCGACAGCGCCTGCTGCGCGAGCACGTCCTTGATCTCGGTGAGCGACTTCTTGCCGAGGTTCGGCGTCTTCAGGAGCTCCACCTCGGTGCGCTGGATCAGGTCCCCGATGTAGTAGATGTTCTCGGCCTTCAGGCAGTTGGCCGAACGCACCGTGAGCTCCAGGTCGTCGACCGGACGCAGCAGGATGGGATCGATGTCGCTGGCGGACTCCTCCTCCTTCTGTCCGGCCTCGGCCTTGAGGTCCACGAACACCGACAGCTGCTCCTGCAGGATGGTGGCCGCCTTCCTGATGGCCTCCTCGGGATCGATGGTGCCGTTGGTCTCCAGATCGATCACGAGCTTGTCGAGGTCGGTGCGCTGCTCGACGCGCGCGCTCTCGACGGTGTAGGCGACGCGGTGCACGGGGCTGAACGAGCTGTCGATCTGCAGCGTGCCGATGGGGCGGCTCTCGCCTTCCTCCAGCGTGCGGGCGGACGCCGGCTCGTAGCCGCGGCCGACACGGGCGCGCAGCGTCATGTTCAGGTTCACGTCGCCGGTCAGGTGGCAGATGACGTGGTCGGGATTGACGATCTCGATGTCGTGGTCGAGCTGGATGTCGGCCGCCGTCACGGTGGCGGGTCCCTGCTTGACGAGCTTGAGCGTGGCCTCCTGCTTGGCGTGCATGACGATGGACACGCCCTTCAGGTTCAGCAGGATCTCGAGCACGTCCTCCTGCACGCCCTCCATGGGGGTGTACTCGTGCAGCACGCCCTCGATCTCGGCCTCGTGGAAGCTCGCGCCGGGCATGGAGGACAGCAGGATGCGACGCAGCGCGTTGCCGAGCGTGTGGCCGAAGCCGCGCTCCAGCGGCTCGAGCGTGACCTTCGCGTGGTTCGCGTTGGAGGCCGTGACATCGACGATGCGCGGCTTCAGGAATTCGGTCTGCATGGCGTTCAAGTGGGAGCGGGCCCTCGTGTGCTGGACTCGACCGCGCGGTCGGGGATGAGCCGGTGCGCGGAACGACGGATGGGGAAAGCGGTGCGGCCCCGCAACGTGGGGCCGGTGCTCCCTACTTCGACCCGATCACTTGGAATAGAGCTCCACCACCAGCGACTCGTTGATCTCGGCCGGCAGCTCGCCACGGTCCGGAATCGCCTTGAACAGGCCTTCGAACTTCTTCGAATCCACGTCGATCCAGCCGGGCAGGCCGCGCTGCTGCGCGAGCTGCAGCGCGTCGGCGATGCGCGCCTGCTTCTTCGCCCGCTCGCGCACGCTCACGGTCTGGTTCGGCTGCACCTGGTACGAGGCGATGTTGACCACCTGTCCGTCCACCAGGATCGCCTTGTGCGCGACGAGCTGACGCGCCTCGGCACGCGTGGCGCCGAAGCCCATGCGGTACACCACGTTGTCCAGTCGCTGCTCGAGCATGGCGAGCAGGTTCTCGCCCGTAGAGCCCTTGCGGGAGGCGGACGCCTTGTAGTAGTTCCGGAACTGCTTCTCCAGCACGCCGTACATGCGACGAAGCTTCTGCTTCTCGCGCAGCTGGATGGAGTAGTCGGACGGCCGGCCGCGCTTGTTGCCCGTGCCCTGCTGGCCCGGAGGCGTCTCGAGATTGCACTTCGACTCGAGCGGACGGATGCCGGACTTCAGGTACAGGTCCGTGCCTTCGCGGCGGCTGAGCTTGCACTTCGGTCCGATGTAGCGGGCCATGCGTTCTTCTCTGGGTCTTCTGTATCGTCGGGAGGCGGGGCGTGCGCGCGGTGCGCGTCAGACCCGGCGCTTCTTCGGGGGACGGCAGCCGTTGTGCGGGATGGGCGTGACGTCGATGATGCTGGCGATCTTGAAGCCGACGTTGTTCAGCGAGCGCACGGCGCTATCGCGACCGGGGCCGGGGCCCTTGACGTGCACGTCGATGTTCTTGAGCCCGTACTCCTTGGCGGCTTCGCCAGCGCGCTCGGCGGCGACCTGCGCGGCGAACGGCGTGCTCTTTCTCGAGCCGCGGAAGCCGGAACCGCCGGCGGTGGCCCAGGACAACGCGTTGCCTTGCCGATCGGTGATCATCACGATCGTGTTGTTGAAGGAGGCGTGCACGTGCGCGATGCCGTCGGTGACGGTGCGGCGAACCTTCTTCTTGGTGCTGGTGTTCTGGGCCATGGAGTTCCGAGCGGGACCTGTGCTGTGCGTGCTACGCGAAGGGGTGAACGCGCGTCAGCGCTTGAGCGGACGGCGCGGGCCCTTGCGGGTGCGCGCGTTCGTCTTGGTGCGCTGACCGCGCAGCGGCAGCCCGCGGCGGTGCCGGATGCCGCGGTAGCAGCCCAGATCCATCAGGCGCTTGATGTTCATGGACACGTCGCGGCGCAGGTCGCCCTCGACGGTCTGCTTGCCCACCTCGGTGCGCAGGCTCTCGACCTCGACCTCGGAGAGGTTCCGCACCTTCGTGTCCGGCGCCACGCCGGCGTCCTCGCAGATCTTCAGCGACAGCGTACGGCCGATGCCGTAGATGGAGGTGAGCGCGATCCAGGTGTGCTTCTGGACCGGGATGTTGATGCCGGCGATGCGGGCCATGCGTAGGTCTCGTGCTTGCTGAGCTGGGAAACGTGCTGCGGGACGGGCGGCGCGAACGCCGGCCCGGACCCGTCAGCCCTGGCGCTGCTTGTGGCGCGCGTCGGTATTGCAGATGACGCGCACGACACCCTTGCGGCGCACCACCTTGCAGTTGCGGCAGATCTTCTTGACCGATGCTCTGACTTTCATGCTGTCTCTATCCTGCTGATCGGGTCGGACGCCGTCGAAGGGAGCGGCGTGCGCGCGAAGTGATGGCATACCGGGGCACGCCGCGGAGTGCACCTCCGCGGAGAACCGCCCATGGTGCCACGAATTGACGTTGCGGGCAATGGCCACGACACCCGGACCGCGTCACGACTGCCGGTCGCAGGCCGGTCGCGGCGTCGATCCGAGGGCCGATCCCGAGACCGATCCCAGGGCCGATCCAACGATTGCCCCGAGTGCCGGCTCGAAACCGGGCGTCACCGGACGCGCGCCGCGACATCCTTTCGTCGACGCGCCCCTCTTTCCCTCAGCGCGCCCCCTTCGGAGCGTCCAGACGAGCGCCGCCGCGCTTCGGTCCGGATTTCACCGTCTTCTTCGCGCCTCCCGGACCGCCCTGCTTCTTCATGAGCCCCTCGTACTGGTGGCTCATCATGTGCGCCTGCGCCTGACCGACGAAGTCCATGACGACGACGACGATGATCAGCAGCGACGTGCCGCCGAAGTAGAAGGGCACGTTCCACAAGAGGATCAGGAATTCCGGCAGCAGGCACACCAAGGTGATGTACAGCGCGCCGTAGAGCGTCAACCGGGTGAGCACGCCGTCGATGTAGCGCGCGGTCTGATCCCCGGGGCGGATGCCCGGAATGAACGCACCGGAGCGCTTGAGGTTGTCCGCCGTCTCGCGCGCATTGAACACGAGCGCGGTGTAGAAGAAGCAGAAGAAGATGATGGCCGAGGCGTACAGCAGGATGTAGACGGGCTGCCCGGGCTGCAGCGTGGAAACGATGGTGTTCAGCCAGCCGCTGGAATTGTTCGTGGCGATGTCGCCGAGCGTGGCCGGGAACAGGATGATGCTGGAGGCGAAGATGGGCGGAATGACGCCCGCCATGTTGAGCTTCAGCGGCAGGTGGCTGGACTGCGCGGCGTACATCTTCCGGCCCTGCTGGCGTTTCGCGTAGTTCACCGTGATACGGCGCTGGCCGCGCTCGACGAACACCACGAAGGCGGTGATGGCGAACACCATCGCGAACAGCAGGATCACCGTGAAGGCCGACAGCTCGCCGGTGCGCGCGAGCTCCAGCGTGCCGCCGATGGCCGCCGGCAATCCCGCGACGATGCCCGCGAAGATCAGGATCGAGATGCCGTTGCCGATGCCGCGCTCGGTGATCTGCTCGCCCAGCCACATCAGGAACATGGTGCCGGTGATGAGGGTGACCGACGCGGTGAGCACGAACCCGGGCCCGGTCAGGAACACCACGCTCTGGCCGCCGGCACCCTGCCCCTGCAACGCGATGGCGATGCCGACCGACTGCACGGTCGCGAGCAGCAGCGTGCCGTAGCGCGTGTACTTCGTGATGACGCGTCGCCCGCTCTCGCCCTCCTTGCGAAGCTGCTCGAGCTGCGGAATGACGTGCGTCATCAACTGCATGATGATGGACGCCGAAATGTAGGGCATGACGCCGAGCGCGAACAGCGACATGCGCGACAGCGAACCGCCGCCGAACATGTTGAGCATCCCGAGGATGCCGTCGCTCTGCGCCTGGAAGATGTCCGCCATGACCCGCGGATCGACCCCGGGAATGGTGATGTGCGAGCCGATCCGGAAGATCACGAGCGCCAGCAGCACGAACAGCAGTCGCGAGCGCAGCTCGGCGCTGCCGCCGATGTTCGCCAGGCCGGGCCCGGAAGTCTTTCTGTCAGCCATGGTCTGGGTGCCGTGTCGTCTGGGCGAAGGGCCGGCGAAGCCGGGGAGCGGCGGCAACGGGCGCCGCGCACGACCCGCCGGCTGCCGGAGACGCTGCTTGGGACCGCGAGCGCGTCACGCGGTTCGGGCCGGACGCGAATCGCGTCCGGCCCGGCAAGGCCTTCAGGCCTCGGGCGCGGCGCCGTCCTGGGGCGCCGTCGGCGCGTCGTCGGCCACGCTGGGCGCGGGCGCCGCGGCGGTGTCGGTGGCCGCCGATGCGGCCGCGGGCTTGTCCTTGGGCTGCAGGCGACCGCGCTTCGCGGGGGTCACCGGCTCGGTCACGCTGCCGCCGGCCTGTTCGATGGCCGCGCGCGCGCCCTTGGTGACGCGACACCCGGTGACCTTGAACGCGCCCGAGACCTCGCCCGAGAGTATGATCTTGACGGTCTGCGTGCCGAGCGGCACCACTCCGGCGTCCACCAGGGAAGCGATGTTCACCTCGCCGTCGATGGCGGCGAGCTCGTGCAGCCTGACCTCCGCGTAGCGCCGGGCCATGCGCGAGGTGAAGCCGAACTTCGGCAACCGGCGCTGGATGGGCATCTGGCCGCCCTCGAAGCCGACCTTGTGGTAGCCGCCCGAGCGGGCCTTCTGGCCCTTGTGACCGCGCCCGGCCGTCTTGCCGGAGCCGGAACCGATGCCGCGGCCGACGCGGTGCGCGTCGGGCCGGCTGCCCGGCGCGGGCTTGAGCTGATTGAGGGACATGGGTATCGCTTACCGAGTGGTCTGGCCGACCGCTTCCTCGACCTGCAGGAGATAGTAGGCCTTGTTGATCATGCCCCGGTTCTCGGGGGTGTCGGCGATCTCCACGCTCTGGTGGATGCGCCGGATGCCCAGGCCGCGCACGGACTGCTGGTGGTTCTTCAGCCGCCCGTGCAGGCTCTTGACGAGCGTGACCTTCAGCGTCTTCGCGTCGCTCATGCCGCCTCCCCGCGCAGCTCCGCCACCGTCTTGCCGCGCTTGGCCGCGACGGCTTCGGGACTGTGCATGTCCGACAACCCGTTGATGGTCGCGCGCACGACGTTCATGGGGTTGTTGGTGCCGATGATCTTGGCCAACACGTTCCGCACGCCCACCGCCTCGAACACGGCGCGCATGGCGCCGCCGGCAATGATGCCGGTACCTTCGGAGGCGGGTTGCATGTACACCCGCGCCGCGCCGTGGCGGCCCTTCAACGCGTACTGCAGCGTGCCGTCGGCGAGGTTCACGCTGCGCATGTCGCGCCGCGCCTTCTCCATCGCCTTCTGGATGGCGAGCGGCACCTCGCGCGCCTTGCCGTAGCCGAGGCCCACGCGGCCGTTGCCGTCACCGACCACGGTCAGCGCGGTGAAGCCGAACTGCCGGCCACCCTTCACCACCTTCGCCACGCGGTTGATGGTGACGAGCTTCTCGATGTAGCCGTCGCTGGACTGGTTGTAGTCGTTCTGGGGCATTCGCTGGAATCCTGGGAGTCGTCGAAGGCGGGCTTAGAAGCGCAGGCCGCCTTCGCGGGCCGCGTCGGCGAGCGCCTTCACGCGCCCGTGGTACTTGAAGCCCGAGCGATCGAAGGCGACGGCCTCGATGCCGGCCGCCTTCGCCTTCTCGGCGATGACCGTGCCGATGCGCGTGGCCGCGGAGACGTTGCCGCCACCGGAGAGCTCCGCGCGCAGGTCCTTGGACACCGACGAGGCGGACGCCAGCACGCGCGAGCCGTCGGCGTCGATGATCTGCGCGTAGATGTGGCGCGGCGTGCGGTGCACGGCCAGACGCGGCACGGCGAGCTGCTTGATCTTGGCGCGGGTGCGCTTCGAGCGGCGCAGGCGCGTGGTCTTCTTGTCGGAGCTGCTCACTTCTTCTTCGCTTCCTTCATGACGACGTGCTCGCCGGCATAGCGCACGCCCTTGCCCTTGTAGGGCTCCGGCGGCCGGTAGGCACGGATGTCGGCGGCCACCTGGCCGACGACCTGCTTGTCCACGCCCGAGACGACGACTTCGGTCTGCGTGGGCGTGGCGACGGTGACGCCCGCGGGGACTTCGTGCACGACCGGATGCGAGAACCCCAGCGTGAGGTTCAGCTTCTGGCCCTGCGCCTGCGCGCGGTAGCCGACGCCGCGCAGCTCGAGCTTCTTCTCGAACCCCGTGGCGACGCCGGTGACGAGATTCGCCACGAGCGAGCGCATGGTGCCCGCCAGCGCCACGGCCTGCTGGTCCTGATTCTTCGTGACCACGCCGAGCGCCGCGTCGTCGCGGTTCAGCGTGATCGCCTCCGGCAGCACGAGCTCGCGCTGCCCCTTCGGGCCCTTGGCGCGGACGGTCTGGCCGTCGATCGTGACCTCGACGCCCTTGGGCACCTCGATCGGCTGTTTGGCGACGCGTGACATGTTGCGTTGGTTTCCGTTCGGTGGTGCGTCAGCTGACGGTGCAGAGCAGCTCGCCGCCGTGGCCTTCGGCCGCGGCGCGCGTGCCGGTCATGACGCCGTGCGACGTGGAGACGATCGAGATGCCGAGCCCGCCGAGCACGAGCGGCATGCCGTCGCGCGCGACGTAGCTGCGCAGGCCCGGGCGGCTGACGCGCTTGATCTTCTCGATGACGGGCTTGCCGTCGAAGTACTTCAGCGTGACGGTCAGGGTCGGCTTGCCCTCGACCTCGCCCGTCGTGTGCGACTGGATGTAGCCCTCGTCGCGCAGGACGTCCGCGATGCTGGACTTCACCTTGGATGCCGGCATGGAGACGGACACCTTCTTCGCCTGCTGACCGTTCCTGATGCGGGTCAGCATGTCGGCGATGGGATCGGACATGCTCATGACGCGGCCCTCACCAGCTCGCCTTGACGAGACCGGGCACGTCACCGCGCATGGCGGCCTCCCGCAGCTTGTTGCGGCTCAGGCCGAACTTGCGGTAGTAGCCGTGCGGACGGCCCGTGATGCGGCAGCGGTTGCGCTGACGCGCCGGGGAGCTGTCGCGCGGGAGCTTCTGCAGCGCCGTGACGGCACGCATCTTCTCCTCGAACCCGACCTCCTCGTCCGAGATGGTCGCCTTGAGCTCCTCGCGCTTCGAGCGGTGCCGCTTGACGAGCTTGGTGCGCTTGGTCTCGCGCGCGATCATCGATTTCTTGGCCATGGTCTGGTGCTACTGCCGGAACGGAAAGTTGAACTTCTTCAGGAGCGAGCGAGCCTCGTCGTCGGTCTTGGCGGACGTCGTGATGGTGATGTCCATCCCACGCATCGCGTCGATCTTGTCGTAGTCGATCTCGGGGAAGATGATCTGCTCCTTGACCCCGAGGCTGTAGTTGCCGCGGCCGTCGAAGCTCCGCGCCGAGATGCCGCGGAAGTCGCGCACGCGCGGCAGCGAGATGGCCACCAGGCGGTCCAGGAACTCGTACATGCGCTCGCGGCGCAGCGTGACCTTCGCGCCGATGGGGTAGCCGTCGCGGATCTTGAAGCCCGCGATGGACTTCCTGGCCACGGTCACGACGGGCTTCTGCCCACCGATGGCCGTCATGTCGGCCACGGCGTTCTCGAGCACCTTCTTGTCGCCCACCGCCTCGCCGAGGCCCATGTTGAGCGTGATCTTCTCGATGCGCGGCACTTCCATCACGCTCTTGTACCCGTGCTCCTCCATCATCGCGGGGACGATGGTGTCGCGGTACTGTGCCTTCAGCCTTGCCATGATCAGAC
Organism: uncultured Gammaproteobacteria bacterium; assembly: GCA_963833195.1. GTDB lineage: Bacteria > Pseudomonadota > Gammaproteobacteria > Granulosicoccales > Granulosicoccaceae > Granulosicoccus. The sequence continues at coordinate 2,172,501 of CAWHXF010000027.1, forward strand.
GTCCACGCTCGAGGAATCGCCACGGAAGAAGCGCTCCTTCTTCCCGGCATCGTTCGTGCGGAAGCCCACGCGTCCGCCCTTGCCCGCCGCCGCGTTGAAGAGCGCGACGTTGGAGATGTGTACCGAGGCCTCCTGCTCGCGGATGCCGCCCGGGTCCCCGGCCTGCGGGTTGCCCTTGACGTGCTTCTTGACGAGGTTGATCCCGTCGACCACGACGCGGTCGCCGCGCACGGCCTCCACCTTGCCGCGACGGCCCCGGTCCTTGCCGACGAGCACGATGACGTCGTCGCCCTGCTTGATGCGTTGCATTGCCTTGATTCTCTCCAGCTCGCCCGTCAGAGCACTTCGGGTGCGAGCGAGACGATCTTCATGAAGCGCTCCGAACGGAGCTCGCGCGTGACCGGCCCGAAGATGCGCGTGCCCACGGGCTCGAGCTTCGCGTTCAGCACCACGGCCGCGTTCGTGTCGAAGCGGATCGCCGAGCCGTCGCCGCGGCGGATGGCCTTGGCGGTGCGCACGACGACGGCGTTGTACACCTCGCCCTTCTTGACCTTGCCGCGCGGAATGGCGTCCTTGACGGACACCTTGATGACGTCGCCCACGCGCGCGTAGCGCCGGTGCGAGCCGCCGAGCACCTTGATGCACTGCACCCGTCGCGCGCCGCTGTTGTCCGCCACGTTCAGGACGGTCTGCATCTGGATCATGGGGGGTCTACTGCTCGGTCTGGCGTGGCGGGGTCAGGAGGTTTCGGACGTGCGGGTCGTGCGGCACTGCGGCGAGCGACGCACTCAGTCGCGCGCCTGGACGAGCACCTTGTCGAGCGTCCAGGACTTGGTCTTGGAGATCGGGCGGCACTCGCGGATCTGCACGGTGTCGCCGACCTTGAGCTCGTCCGCCGCGTCGTGCACGTGGTACTTCTTGCTGCGCCGGATGTACTTGCCGTAGATCGGGTGCTTCACGCGCCGCTCGACCTGCACCGTGGCGGTCTGCTGCATGGCCGTGCTGGTCACGCGACCCGTCTCGGTACGTCCGCGCGACGCGGTGTCCGAAGCGGGGGCGTCCGCGGTGGGGGTGTCGTCGCTCATACGTTGCTCGCGGCCGGGGCACTCGCCCGCTTCTTCTCGTTCATGAGGGTCTTGATGCGCGCGATGTCCCGGCGCACCCGCTTGAAGTCGTGCGGCTTCACGTCCTGGCCGGAGCCACGCTGCATGCGCAGCGCGAAGCCCTCGCGGTACAGGCTCGTGAGCTCGGTGGCGAGCGCCGCGTCGTCCTTGCCGCGCAGCTCCTCGGTTCGCTTCTTCGCGGCGCTCATGCCGCCGTCCTCGTGACGAAGGCCGTGCGCAGCGGCAGCTTGGCCGCGGCGAGCGCGAACGCCTCGCGCGCGATCTCCTCGGTCACGCCTTCCATCTCGTAGAGCATCTTGCCGGGCTGGATCTTGGCCACCCAGTACTCGACGTTGCCCTTGCCCTTGCCCATGCGTACCTCGATCGGCTTCTTGGTCACGGGCGTGTCGGGGAAGATCCGGATCCAGATCTTGCCGCCACGCTTGATGTGACGCGTCATCGCCCGCCGCGCACTCTCGATCTGGCGCGCGGTGAGCCGGCCACGGTCGGTGGACTTCAGGCCGTACTCGCCGAAGCTCACGCGGTTGCCGTTCTGCGCCAGACCCCGGTTGCGACCGGTGTGCTGCTTGCGGAACTTGGTTCGTTTGGGTTGGAGCATCGTTGTTCAAGGCCTCGTGTCGGGCCGTAGCCCCCCTTCTTTACGTGTCTACTTGTTCTGACCGGCGGGCACGCTCTTGGCGCGCTTGTCCTCGAGATCGAACACCTCGCCGTGGCAGATCCACACCTTGATGCCGATGACCCCGTAGGTGGTCTTCGCCTCCGCCAGGCCGTAGTCGATGTCCGCGCGCAACGTGTGCAGCGGCACGCGGCCGTCGTGGTACCACTCGCGCCGCGCGATCTCGGCGCCGTTCAGACGACCGGACACGGCGATCTTCACGCCCTGCGCGCCCAGGCGCATCGTGTTCGTCAGCACGCGCTTCATGGCGCGGCGGAACATGACGCGGCGCTCGAGCTGCTGCGCGACGCCCTCGGCGACGAGCTGCGCGTCGAGCTCGGGCTTGCGGATCTCGGCGATGTTGATCTTCACGTTGTTGATGTTCACGCCCACCATCGGCGCGATCTTCCTGCGCAGGCGCTCGACGTCCTCGCCCTTCTTGCCGATCACGATGCCCGGCCGCGCCGAGTGGATCGTGATGATGATGCTCTTGGCCGGGCGCTGGATCTGGATGCGCGACACCGACGCGTGCGACAACTGCTTCTTCAGGAATTTCCTGATGGCGATGTCGTCGTTCAGGTAGTCGGCGTAGTCCTCGGTACTCGCGTACCAGGTGCTGTTCCAGTCCTGGCTGATGCCCAGGCGGATGCCGATCGGATGGACTTTCTGACCCATGTAGCTCGTTTTCCCCGATCAGTCCGAGACGGTGACCGTGATGTGGCTGGTGCGTTTCAGGATGCGGTTGGCCCGCCCCTTGGCGCGTGCGCGCAGCCGCTTCATCGTCGGCCCCTCGTTCACTTCCACCGCCGAGACGCGAAGCTCGTCGATGTCGGCGCCCTCGTTGTGCTCGGCGTTCGCGATGGCGGAGTCGACGAGCTTCTTCATGAGCCCGCCGGCCTTCTTCTCGCTGAAGGTCAAGAGCTCTATGGCCCGCTCGACGGGCAGTCCGCGAATCTGGTCGGCGACCAGCCGCGCCTTCTGCGGGCTGATGCGCGCCATCTTCAGCGTGGATCGGGTTTCCATGCTCACCTCGATTTCTTGTCGGCGACGTGACCCTTGTACGTCCGGGTCGCCGCGAACTCGCCGAGCTTGTGCCCGACCATGTTCTCGGAGATCAGCACAGGGATGTGTACCCGCCCGTTGTGCACCGCGATGGTCAGGCCGACCATGTCGGGCAGGATCATCGAACGGCGCGACCAGGTGCGGATGGGTCGCTTGCTGTTGGCCGCGCGCGCCTCGTCCACCTTCTTCTCGAGGTGGTGGTCGACGAACGGGCCCTTCTTGAGTGAACGCGGCATCGGCGTGTGATCCCCCTACTTCTTGCGTGCGCGGCGACGCACGATCAGGTGATCGGTGCGCTTGTTCGAGCGGGTCTTGTGACCCTTCGTCGGGATGCCCGTCGGGCTGACCGGGTGCCGGCCGCCCGAGGTACGGCCCTCGCCGCCGCCGTGCGGGTGATCGACCGGGTTCATGGCCACGCCGCGCACCGTCGGGCGCACGCCGCGCCAGCGCATGGCGCCCGCCTTGCCGAGCTTCTGCAGCGCGTGCTCGCCGTTGCCGACCTCGCCCATCGTGGCGCGGCACTCGGTGGGCACGCGGCGCGTCTCGCCGGAGCGCAGCCGCAGCGTGGCGTAGCGGCCCTCGCGCGCGACGAGCTGCACGGCGGCGCCGGCGCTGCGCGCCATCTGCGCGCCGCGACCGGGCTTCATCTCCACGCAGTGGATGGTGGACCCGACCGGGATGTTCGACAGCGGCAGGCAGTTGCCGGCACGGATCGGCGCCTCGCGACCGCTCATGAGCTTGTCGCCGGCCACGACGCCCTTGGGGGCGATCATGTAGCGGCGCTCGCCGTCGGCGTACTTCAGCAGGCAGATGTTGGCGGTGCGGTTCGGGTCGTACTCCACGCGCTCGACGATGGCGGGGATGCCGTCCTTGTCGCGCCGGAAGTCGACGATGCGGTAGCGCTGCTTCGCGCCGCCGCCCACGTGACGCGTGGTGATGCGCCCCTTGTTGTTGCGCCCGCCGGACTTGCCGAGCTTCTCGACGAGGGGCTCGTACGGCCCTTCCTTCGAGAGCTCGCGCTTGTCGACGCGGACCTGGAAGCGTTTGCCCGGCGACGTCGGCCGGGCCTTGAGCAATGCCATCGGAATCAGTTCCCGGCCGGGGTGTTCGAGAGCGGGTTCGTGAAGTCGAGGTCCTGACCCTCGGCCAGCCGCACGACGGCCTTCTTCCAGTCGGAGCGGCGGCCCTGCGCCTGGCCGAACTTCTTGGCCTTGCCGCGCACGTTCGCGATCTGCACGCTGCGCACGCGCACGCCGAACAGGCGCTCGACCGCGCGGCGCACCTCGAGCTTCGAGGCATCGGTGGTCACGCGGAACGTGTGCCGATCGGACAGCTCGGCGTTCACCGCGGACTTCTCGCTGATGTGGGGCGCGAGCAGGACGCCGTACAAGCGGGCTTCGTTCATCATGCGAGACGCTCCTCGAGCTTGCGCAGCGCGGCGGTCGTGACGACCACCCTGGGGTGGCGCAGCAGGCTGACGGGGTCGACGCCGTCGACGTCGCTCACCTGCACGCCCACGAGGTTCCTGGACGCGAGCCACAGCGACTCGGCCACCTCGTCGAGCAGCAGCAGCGCTCGATCGACGCCGAGCTCGGCGAGCTTCGCCTTCATCACGCGCGTCTTGGCCTCGGACACGTCCAGGGACTCGACGATGATCAGCCGGTCGTCGGCCGCCAGGCGCGACAGGATCGAGCGCATGGCCGCGCGGTACATCTTCTTGTTGACCTTCTGGCCGTAATCGCGCGGCTTGGCGGCGAACGTCACGCCGCCGCCCGCGAAGATGGGGCTGCGGATGGTGCCCGCGCGCGCGCGGCCGGTGCCTTTCTGGCGCCACGGCTTCGCGCCGCCGCCGCGCACCTCGGCACGCGTCTTCTGCGCCTTGGTGCCCTGGCGACCGCCCGCGAGATACGCGGTCACGATCTGGTGGACGAGGCCCTCGTTCCACTCGGCGCCGAAGACGCTGTCGTTCAGCGACACCGAGTCGCCGTTCCGGGTACGGACATCCATCAGACGGAAGCTCCGGCCGCGCGCGCGGCCGCCTGCGAGACGGCGGCCCCGAGCGGGCCCTTGACGGCGTGCTTGACGATGACGTCGCCGCCCACGGCGCCCGGTACCGGCCCGCGGATCAGCAGCAGGTTGCGGTCACCGTCGACGCGCACGACGACGAGGTTCTGGGTGGTGGTGCGAGCCGCGCCCATGTGCCCGGCCATCTTCTTGCCCTTGAACACGCGGCCCGGGGTCTGGTTCTGACCGATCGAACCCGGTGCGCGGTGCGACAGCGAGTTGCCGTGCGTGGCGTCCTGCATGGCGAAGTTCCAGCGCTTGACGCCGCCCGCGAAGCCCTTGCCGATGCTGGTGCCCGTGACGTCGACCTTCTGGCCGGCCTCGAACATCTCGACGCCGTAGTCGCCGCCGACCGCGAGGCCCGCCACGTCGACGCCGCCGACGTTGTCGGCCTCGCCCTCCAGGCGGAATTCCCACAGGCCCCGACCGGCATCGACGCCGACCTTGGCGAAGTGCCCGGCCTCGGGCTTGGGCACGCGGCTGGACTTCCTCTCGCCCGCCGTGACCTGGACGGCCTCGTAGCCATCGACCTCGCCCGTGCGTCGGGCGGTCACTCGATTGCGACCGACCTCGACGACCGTGACGGGCGTGGATCGCCCGCCGTCGTCGAAGACGCGCGTCATGCCGACCTTGCGGCCAACCACACCTAGAGCCATCGCCTGCGGATCTCCGGAAATAATTCTGTCGAACCCCGCCGCCACGACCCCACCCTCGCGAGAAGCTGAAGGGGGACCGCCCTCGGGTGCCGCGGACGGACCGGGTCACGGTCGCGCCGACGCCGCGGCACCGATCCCGTCGCCGCCCCGACGATGAACGCGGAGGCGGGGACGATGCGGCGTCACGGCGAGGGTCTGCGGGTCGAGACCCTGCAAAGGGCTCGAAACGGGGAATCCGACTGCCTGGACACTCACCGGTCACGGGGAACGTGGCGTGAGCCGCGTGCACCACCGCGCCGGGTAGCCCGCAAGCATAGCAAGAAGACGTGACGCTGTGTACCTTCCTCGCCCATGAAAGCGATCGACACATGCCGGCCATGGCCATGCGTAGCCCCGCCGATCCCGCGCTCGTCATGCTCGGCGGCGTGCCGGTGCTGGCGCTCATGGCGACGAGCGCGGAGCACGGTCCGCACCTCGGTGCGCGGCTCGACCCGGTGCTCGTCGGCGTCGGGCCCGTCGAGGCCGCGGTCAACGCGACGCTCGCCCTCGGCGCGCTCGCGCGCGCCGGCACGCCGCCCGCGCTGGTGCTGTCGCTGGGCTCGGCGGGCTCGCACCGGCTCGCGCAGACGAGCGTGCACCGCGTGGCGAGCGTGTCGTGGCGCGACATCGACGCCTCCGCGCTCGGCTTCGAGCGCGGTCGCACGCCGTTCCTCGACCTGCCGGCCGAGCGCGCCCTGCCGGCGCTGGCCCCCTCGCTGCCGGCCGCCCGCCTGTCGACCGGCGCCGACGTCGTCGCGACCCCCGCGGCCTACGCGGCGATCGACGCCGACATGGTCGACATGGAGACCTACGCGATCCTGCGCGCGTGCGAGGCGCACGGCGTGCCGCTCGTCGGGCTGCGCGCGATCTCGGACGGGGACGTGGCCCTCGAGCGCTACGGCGACTGGGCGGACTGCCTGCCGCTGCTGGACGAACGGCTCGCCGAGGCGGTCGACGCGCTGGCCGCCGATCTCGCCGACGGCGGGCTCGGCCGGTCGAGCTGAACGTCGCGATCAGCGCGTCACGCGCCCTTGCGCCGCCGCTGCAGCCAGCGATCGAGCTCGTTCGCGAAGGCCTGCTTGTCCTTCGGACCCAAGGGGGCCGGCCCGCCGCCCGGCCGCGCGTTCTGATCCTTCGACGCGCTGCCGCGCATCGTGTCCATGAAGTCCCGCAGGTTCAGCCGCTGGGCGATCGTGTCCGGATCGAAGCGCTCGCCTCGCGTGGTCAGCGCCCCGGCGCCCTTCGCCATGACCTCGGCGGCGAGCGGAATGTCTCCGGTGACCACGAGATCCCCGGCGGCGCAGCGCTTCACGATCTCGTCGTCGGCCACGTCGAAGCCCGACGCCACCTGCAGGCTCGTGATGTTCGCGTCGGCCGGAACGGGAATGTGATGGTTGGCGACGTAGACGAGCTGCACGCCCGTGCGCCTGGCGGCCTTGTTGAGCGTGCCGCGCAGCACGACGGGGCACGCATCGGCATCGATCCAGAGAATGGCGGGACGGTCGGTTTCGCTCATGCATCCGATCGTACGACAGCGAGCTCGCCCATCCGCACTCGGAGGCGAAGCGGCCGCTCGATGTAGATCGTGCCGTTCGAGCCACCGGGGCCTGCCGTCGGTCTGCTCGTCGGCGACGACGGCTACGAGCCCGAGCGCTCCATCGACGAGACCCTCTACATGATCGAGGACGAAGAGGTGTTCTCGCTGTTCGGCTACGTCGGCACGCCGACGGCGAACGCGGCGTTGCCGATCGTGCGCGAGCTCGAGGTGCCGCTGATCGGGCTGTTCACCGGCGCGGGCTCCTTGCGCGATCCGGTCACGCCGCAGGTCTTCAACGTGCGCTCCAGCTACGACGACGAGGCGGAAGCGATGGTGGCGCACTTCCTCGCCGACGGTGCCGAGAACGTCGCGGTGTTCTACCAGAACGACGGCTTCGGCAAGGCGGTGCTGTCGGGCACCGAGAAGGCGCTCGCGCGACGCGGGATGGACGTGCACGCGAAGGGCACCTTCGAACGCAACACGGTGGCGGTCAAGGCCGGGCTGACCGAGATGATCGCCGCCGAGCCGGATGCCATCGTCATGGTCGGCACCTACGCCCCGCTGGCGGAGTTCGTGCGTCAGGCGCGCGCCGCCGGGCTCGGCTCGCGCATGGCGACCGTCTCGTTCGTGGGCACGAAGCACCTCGTCGAGGCGGTCGGCGAGGCCGGCGACGGCGTGCTGATCACCCAGGTGATGCCCCATCCCGGCGACGACCGGCTCGCCGTGGTCGCGGACTGCCGCAGGCTGATAGACGCGCACGCCGGCGCGAAGCTCGACTACGTGAACCTCGAGGGCTGCGTGTCGGCGAAGGTCATGGTCGAGGGGCTGCGCCGGGCCGGGCCGAAGCCGACGCGCGACGCCCTGATCGCGGCGCTGGAAGGCATCGATGCGCTCGATCTCGGCGGCATCACGATCGGCTACGCGCCGGACGACCACCAGGGCATCGAACGGATCTTCGTCACCGAGATCCGCGACGGCGGCGTGGTGGAGCTCGACGCCCCGGTGCGGGTCTCCGAATCCGCCTCCGACTGACACCGACTGACACCGACCACCCCCTGCCGACACCGACGATGAAGATTTCCCACCGCCTGATCGGCCTGTCGCTCGCGGGCATCCTGGGCACGGTCTCCGTGGGGACCGTGGGGCTGTACGGCGTCCGGGCCGTCCAGGAGCGCTTCGAGACCTTGTCGGGCCGGACCTCGCCCCTGAACAGCGCCCTGCTCGAGCTGCAACGGACCCAGGAGCGCACGCTCGTGGAGCTGCTCGGCCTCGCGGCCGCCGAGGACGAGGACACGGCCGCCGTCGCGCGCGAAGCGGTGCGCGTCGAGCTCGCCTCGCTGTCGGCGACCGCGACGCGCATCGAGGCGCTCGACGGTGCTCGCACGGTCGATGCCAAGGCGTTCGTGGACGCTCTTGCGGACCTCGAGGACATGGTCGCCGAACGGCTCGGCGGCACGGCGCTGTACCGCACCGCCGCCGAGACGGCGCGGCGCGCCCTGCAGGACGTCGATGACCGGGTCGGCGAGGTCGGCGACGGGGTGGGTCGGATCGTCGACGCGGCCAACGCGGCGGCGGCCGAGAGCCAGCTCGAGGCCGATCGGCTCGGGGTCGTGCAGCGCCGCGCGCAACGGACTCAGGGGCTGCTGAACGACCTGACGGTGATGGTGTACGCCACCGACGCGCTCTCCAGCAAGTTCCGGTTGGGCCCCCTGCAGGAGCGGTTCATCGCGGCGATCGACGCGCTCGGGCGCGAGCTCGAGGCGAGCGAGGCGGGCGGACCGCTGCGCGCCGCGCTGCCCGGTACCGAGGCGCTGCGGACCGCGTTCACGGACGAGACGAACGGTCTGTTCGCGCTGCGCACGGCGATGCTGGAGGACGACCGCGACGCCCGGCGCGCCTACCGGTCGGCGCGCACCGAGGCGGTGCGGGTCATCGACGAATCCGCCGCCGCGCTGGACCTGCTCGTCGACGACCTGCTGTTCACCATCGCCGCGGAGCGCCGCGCCATCGAGGCGGCGCTGGCGCTCGTCGGCGACCCGGCGAGCGTCACCGGTGTCAGCCGGCGGCTCGCCCTGCGGGCGAAGGGTCTGGGCGTGGAGGTCGAACGGCTGCTGCTCGCACGCGATGCCGCCGAGCTGGAGGCCGCGCACGACGCGACGGACGCCACGCTTGACGCCCTGACCGGACTCGCCGCGCGACTCGCCGCCGGACTCGAAGGACTGGGGCGGGACGACCTGCAGCGCGCGGCGGACGGCGTGGGCGAGGCGCTCGAGCGCACGCGCGCATCGATCGCCTCGGCGTACGAGGGCGTGGGCCGCGGACTCGCGAGCGGACGGGACATGACGCGCAGCCTCTCCGAACTGAAGGAGATCGCCGGCGCGCGGCGCGAGATCGGCGCGCGCGACGTCGCCGAGATCGCCGCGGCGATGGACGCGGCGACGGCGGAGGTGGACCGCCAGGTCGACACCGCCACCGGCCTGATCGTCGGTCTGTCCGCCGCCGCGGCCCTGCTTTCGCTGGCGGTCGGGCTGATCACGATTCGCTCGATCATCGGGCGCCTGCACCGGGCGCTGGCCGTCGCCGACACGGTCTCCCGCGGGCGCCTCGATCCGGTCGTGACCGGCGGTGGCAACGACGAGATCGCGCGGCTCATGGGCGCGCTCGGTCGCATGGTCGCCACGCTCGACGGCTCGGTGCGCCAGATCCGCTCGGCCACGCTGCGCGTCACCGCCGGTGCGGAGCAGATCTCGAGCGGCAACGGCGACCTGTCGGACCGGACCGAGCAGCAGGCGAACCGGCTCGGCGAGACGGCCGGCACCACCGCCCGCATCGGCGAGATCGTGCGCGAGGGCGCTCGGGCGACCGCCCGGGCCGACGAGCTGTCGAGGACCGCCAGCGATGTCGCCGGACGCGGCCGACACGCCGTGCACGAAGCGATGAACTCGATGACGAGCATCAAGGCGGGCGCGCGCGAGATCAGCTCCATCAGCGAGGTCATCGACGCGATCGCGTTCCAGACCAACATCCTCGCGCTCAACGCGGCGGTCGAGGCGAGCCGCGCCGGCGAGTCCGGGCGCGGCTTCGCGGTCGTCGCCGCCGAGGTCGGATCGCTCGCGCGAGAGAGCAAGGAGGCGGTGCTGAGGATCCGCGAGATCGTCGACAAGAACGTCGCCCACGTCGAATCCGGCTCGACGCTCGTGGGCGAGGCCGAGCGGCACATGGAGGAGGTCGTGGACAAGGTCGACCAGGTCGCCGGGCTCATCGAGACGGTTTCCGCGTCCGCCCGCCGGCAGGTCGAGGAGATCGGGCAGATCGATTCCTCGGTCGGCAACCTCGGTCAGATGACCCGTCAGAACGCCGAGCTGTCGGACCGCACCTCGGGCGCGGCGCGCGACCTGCTCGAGCAGTCGCGCGCGCTCGACGCATCGGTCAGCGCGTTCGTGCTGCCCGAGACCCGCGCGGCGAACGACGAAGCCGTGCCGCGGCGCGCCGCGTAGCGCACCGCCCGAGTCCCTGACCGAGCCCGAGACACGTGAAGGTGGGTGCCGACGGCTACATGCCGAAGCTGCAGCCGGAGACGTTCTCGGCGATGCTCTGCGCGCTCGCCCGGGGCGAGCGCCCGGGCGTCTAGTCGTACGACAGCGAGCTCGCGAGCCAGCGCTCGTTCTCCTCGACCGTCTCGCCGCGCCGCGCCGCGTAATCCTCGACCTGCGATCGATCGATCTTGCCGAGCCCGAAGTACTTCGCCTCCGGGTGCGCGAAGTACAGTCCCGACACCGACGAGGCCGGCAGCATCGCCAGGCTCTCGGTCAGCTCGATGCCGGCCGACTCGTCCGGTGCCAGCAGATCCCACAGCACGTGCTTCTGCCGGTGATCCGGGCACGCGGGATACCCGGGCGCCGGGCGGATGCCGCGGTAGCGCTCGCGTATCAGCTCGTCCTCGGCGAGCGCCTCGTCGGGAGCGTAGCCCCAGTGCACGGTGCGCACGCGCAGGTGCAGCCACTCGGCGAAGGCTTCGGCCAGCCGATCCGCCAGCGCCTTCGCCATGATGCTGCCGTACACGTCGTTCGCGGCGTCGAGCTCCGCCACGATCTCGTCGAGCCCCGTGCCGGCCGTCACCGCGAACATGCCGATCCAGTCCTGCACGCCCGACGCCTCGGGCGCCACGAAGTCCGCGAGGCACAGGTCCGGCTTGCCGTCGGCGAACGCGCGCTGCTGGCGCAGGCAATGCAGCGTGCGAGCGTCGCCGCCCTCGGGCCGCACGACGATGTCGTCGCCGCTCGACTGCGCCGGGAAGAGCCCGTACACGCCCCGCGCGCGCACCCGGCCCGAGTCGATCCAGTCCGCGAGCATCGCGCGCGCATCGTCGTACAGCTTCGTCGCCTCCGCCCCCACCGTGGGATCGGTCAGGATCTTCGGATACCGCCCGCGCAGCTCCCACGCCATGAAGAACGGCGTCCAGTCGATGTAGGGCACCAGCGTCTCGAGCGGCACGTCGTCCAGCCGGTGCACGCCGGGCTCGGCCGGCGTGGCGATCGGCGGGTCGCTCCAGTCGAGCGCGGGCGCCCTCGCCCGCGCATCGGCGATGCTCAGCAGCTCCGCGCCGGCGCTGCGGTCCGCGAAGCGTTTCCGGTAGCGCGCGTAGTCCTCGTCGAGCTCCGCCGTGAACACCTTGCGACGGTTCTCGCTCAGCAGGTCGCTCGCGACGCCCACGCAGCGCGAGGCGTCGGTCACGTGCACCACGGGCTGCTCGAACTTCGGCGCGATCTTCACGGCCGTGTGCATGCGCGAGGTGGTGGCGCCACCGATCAGCAGCGGCTGCGTGAAGCCTTCGCGCTGCAGCTCGGCGGCGACGTGCTGCATCTCCTCGAGCGACGGCGTGATGAGGCCCGACAGCCCGATCAGGTCGACGTCGTGCTCGCGCGCCGCCTGCAGGATCTTCGCGGTGGGCACCATGACGCCCAGGTCGATGACCTCGAAACCGTTGCACTGCAGCACCACGCCGACGATGTTCTTGCCGATGTCGTGCACGTCCCCCTTCACGGTCGCCATCAGCACCTTGCCGGCGCTCGTGGTCGCGGACGTCTTCTCCGCCTCCATGTAGGGCAGCAGGTGCGCCACGGCCTTCTTCATGACGCGCGCGGACTTCACCACCTGCGGCAGGAACATCTTGCCCGCGCCGAAGAGATCGCCGACGCGGTTCATGCCGTCCATCAGCGGCCCTTCGATGACCTCCAGCGAGCGCGCGACGCTCTGCCTCGCTTCTTCGGTGTCCTCGACGATGTGCTCGTCCAGGCCCTTGACGAGCGAGTGCGCGAGGCGCTCGGCGACGGGGAGCGAGCGCCATTCGGCATCCATCTTCTCGGCCGCGCCGCCGTCGCGTCGGTAGCGCTGCGCGATCTCGAGCAGGCGTTCGGTGGCGCCCGCGTCGCGGTTCAGCACCACGTCCTCGACCGCGTCGCGCAGCTCCGCCGGGATCTCCTCGTAGACCGCGAGCTGGCCCGCGTTGACGATGCCCATGTCCATCCCTGCACGAATCGCGTGGTACAGGAACACCGCGTGGATGGCCTCGCGCACCACGTCGTTGCCGCGAAAGCTGAACGAGACGTTCGACAGCCCGCCCGACACGTGCGCGCCGGGCAGCCTCGCGCGGATCTGCCGTGCCGCCTCGATGAACGCGACGCCGTAGCCGTCGTGCTCCTCGATGCCGGTCGCGATGGCGAACACGTTCGGGTCGAACACGATGTCGTTCGGCTCGAAGCCCAGCCTGTCCACGAGCAGCCGATACGCGCGCTCGCAGATCGACACCTTGCGCTCGACGGTGTCGGCCTGCCCGTCCTCGTCGAAGGCCATCACCACGACGGCCGCACCGTGGCGCTGCGCCAGGCGCGCGTGCGCGAGGAACGGCTCCTCGCCCTCCTTCAGGCTGATGGAGTTGACGACGCACTTGCCCTGCAGGCACTTCAGGCCCGCCTCGATGACCGACCACTTCGAGGAGTCGATCATGACCGGCACGCGCGCGATGTCCGGCTCGGTGGCCACGAGGTTCAGGAAGCGCCTCATCAGCTCCAGCGAGTCGATGAGCCCCTCGTCCATGTTCACGTCGATGATCTGCGCGCCGTCCTCGACCTGCTGGCGCGCGACGGCCAGCGCCGCATCGAGATCCCCCGCCTTGACGAGCTTCAGGAAGCGTGCGGAGCCCGTGACGTTCGTGCGCTCGCCGACGTTCACGAACAGCGACTCGTCGTCGATGGTCACCGGCTCCAGGCCCGACAGGCGCATGGCGGGCCTCACCGCCGGCACCGCGCGCGGCGCGTGCCCCTCGACGGCGCGCGCGAACGCGGCGATGTGCGCGGGCGTCGTGCCGCAGCACCCGCCCACGATGTTCAGCCAGCCGTTGGCGGCCCATTCGCCGATGGCCTCCGCCATCTCGTCGGGCCCTTCGTCGTAGCCGCCGAACGCGTTCGGCAGGCCCGCGTTCGGGTGCGCCGACACGTGCACGTCCGCGATCGCCGACAGCTCCTCCACGTGCGCGCGCAACTGCTCGGGCCCGAGCGCGCAGTTCAGCCCGACGGAGACGGGCTTCGCGTGCCGCACCGAATGCCAGAACGCGGCGAGCGTCTGCCCCGAGAGCGTGCGCCCCGACGCGTCCGTGATCGTGCCCGAGATCATGACGGGCAGCCGGGTTCCGCGGGCCTCGAACACGCGCTCGCACGCGAAGATCGCCGCCTTCGCGTTCAGCGTGTCGAACACCGTCTCGATCAGGATCGCGTCGACGCCGCCTTCCACGAGCGCGTCGCAGGCGTCGAAGTAGGACGCGTCGAGCACGTCGAAGTCGATGTTCCGGAAACCGGGGTCGGACACGTCGGGCGACATGGACGCCGTGCGGTTGGTCGGCCCGAGCACGCCGGCGACGAAGCGCGGCCTCCCGGGCGACGACGCCGCGTCGGCCGCCTCGCGCGCGAGCCTGGCCGACGCGACGTTCAGCTCGCGCACGAGCTCCTGCATGTCGTAGTCCGCCATCGACACCGAGTTGGCGTTGAAGGTGTTCGTCTCGACGATGTCGGCGCCGGCGGCGAGGTACTTCGCGTGGATGTCGCGGATCAGATCGGGGCGCGTGAGCGACAGCAGGTCGTTGTTGCCGCGCAGGTCCGACGGCCAGTCGGCGAAGCGCGTGCCGCGGTAGTGGTCTTCCGTCAGCGCCTCGGCCTGGATCATCGTGCCCATGGCGCCGTCGAGCAGCAGGATGCGGTCCGCGAGGGCGCCGTGCAGGGGCGAGTCGAGCTCGTCCGGTCGGGGTGGCGGCACGGGTGCGTTCATGGGAGGGGGTCCGGGTCGCGACGTCTGCAAGGTCCACACACTATATCAAGACATAAGCATGTCCTTATGCGTGGCTTTGGAGTGCGTGAGGATTCTCCCCGGGACAACACTGCGGACGGCTCGCCACCGCCGCCCGGCGTATACCGGATGGCCCGTTCCGCCGCTTCCGACCACCGCCTGCCATGTCCCGTACCCCCACGTTCGTCTTCCCGCCCGCCCTCGCACCGATGTGGACGCCATGGAACCGCGTGTTCGCCGACGCCGCCTTCGTGATCCCGATGCGGATCGCCTACACGGCGGGGCTCTGGGGTACCGATCCGAGGCGCGCGCTCGCCGAGGGCGGCACGATGATCACCGAGAAGCAGGGAGCGATGATGGAGAGCGCCATGGAGCTCGCGCTGGCGCCCTGGCGGTTCTGGTTCGGGCTCGCGACGCTCGCCGTCCCGCCGACCGGTGCCGGCTTCGATCGCGCGGCGCGCGACTCGGGTCGCAGGCTGGCCGCGCCGTACGCGAAGCGGGTCGGCGCGAATCGACGCCGGTTGGTCCGCAGCGCCTGATCGTCCGGCGGGCCCGACGTCGGCCCGCGTCGAGGTCCCCGCGACCGGCGCGAATCCGCGCTTCATGACGTATCGTTCGCCCCTGCGTCGGGCCTCGCGCGGAACCTCTACTACCCGGACCTCGTCGTCAGTTGCACAGATCCGAGCGATGAACCCGACGAGTACACCGAGAGTAGCCCGGTGCTGCTGGTGGAGATCCTGTCGGACTGGACCGCGCAGACCGATCGGCGCGAGAAGCTGCTCGCCTACCATTCGATGCCGAGCGTCGTCGACGACCTGATCGTGGCGGCAGGATGCCGCGAGCTGCGAGCGGTTCACACGCGATGGGCAGGGCTGGACGAGCACGGTGTTCGGACCCGACGAGGTCGTCGAGCTTGTCTCGGTCGGGCCGTCGATCGCGGTGCGGCACATCTACGCCGACGTGCCGTTCGGACGGGCGGGCGCGGATATCGAATCTTGATCCGCCGGACTGCGCGCGACATGACGGACCGGTTGTCGACCTGGAAGACGGTGCCTTGGAACGGGCGTGAGAGCATGCGCTGCGCTCGCGGCTTCGAGTCAACGCGTGTTGACTGGCCGGCTTCGAGTCAACGCGCGTTGACTGGCCGGCTTCGAGTCAACGCGCGTCGCCCGGGCGAGTGCGACGGAGTTCCGCGGCCGCGCGACTAGACTCGGAACCCGGCCCGCAGATGGGCGTCCCCTCCGTCCCGAATGTCCCGCGCTCCGGCCACCCTCCCCCCGACCTTCCTGGCCACGTTCCTCGGTTGCCGTCAGGCGGCGTGCTGGGATCTAGCGCGCCGGCGAGGGCTCGACGACGCCCGACCCGACGAGCTCACCGGTCAGGGCGAGCTGATCACCGGACTCGGCGAGGCGCACGAGGCCGCCATCCTCTCCAGACTGCGCGCGCACGCCGAGGTCCATGTCGTCGAGGCGGCGGGAGACCCTTCCCGGCGCGAGCAGGCGATAACCGACACCCGCGCGGCGATGGACGCGGGCGTCCCGTGGATCCATCAGGCGGCGCTCGGCGGCGAGGTCGAGGGCGGCGGCTGGTTCGGCTACGCCGACTTCCTGCGCCGCACGGACGAGCCCTGCCCTTCGTGGCCGTGGAGCTACGAGCCGTGGGACGCGAAGCTCGCGCGCCACGCGGCGCCGAAGCACGTGCTGCAAATCGCGCTGTACGCCGAGCTCGTGGCCGCGATGCAGGGGGCGCCGAGTGCGCACATGGGTCTCATGCTCGGCGACGGCACGCGCGACGGGCACGCGGAGCTGCGGCTGCGCACCGAGGACTTTCGCTGGTACCTGCGCCGCATCGCGATGCGCGTCGAGCGCTTCGGTGCGGCGCTGCCGAGGCACGACTTCACCGGGGACCCTTGCGCCGCGTGCGCGCAGTGCGGGTGGGGCTCGCGCTGCGCGACGATCTGGAGCGCCGCCGATCACCTGTCGGCGGTGGCGGACATCACGCGCGCGCAGCGCACGAAGCTCGCGGCCGCGGGCATCGACACCCTGGCGGGGTTGGCCGCGCTGCACCCGTTCGACCCCGAAGGCGCGCCGCGCACGGGCATCGCCGCCCAGAGCCTCGCGCGGCTGGCACAGCAGGCCGCCGTGCAGCTCGCGACGCGCGAGTCTGCCGACGGGAGCCCGCCCGCCGTCGAACTCCTGCCGGTGCCGCACGGGCTCGGCTTCGACCGGTTGCCCGCGCCCGACGCCGGCGACCTGTGGTTCGACTTCGAGGGCGACCCGCTGGAGCCCGGCGGCCTCGAATACCTGTGCGGCATCGTGCTTCGCGCCGACGCGCTCGAAGGCGGGCGCATCGACGGCGCGGACGTGGAGCCGGTACCGGACGCCCCCGACCTGCACTTCGCGATGTTCTGGGCGCACGACGCGGCGGCCGAGAAGCGCGCGTTCGTCGCGTTCGTGGACTTCGCGCGCGCGCACTTCGAACGCCATCCCGGCGCGCACCTGTACCACTACGCGCCGTACGAGGTCACCGCGCTGAAGCGGCTGGCCATGCTCCACGCCGTGCGCGAAGCGGAGGTGGACGGGATGCTTCGCGACGGTCGCTTCGTGGACCTGTACCGCGTGGTGCGCGAGACGATGCGCGTGGGCGCACCGTCGTACTCGATCAAGAAGCTCGAGCCGCTGTACATGGAGGCGCGCGCCACGGCCACGGCGGACGGCGGCGACAGCGTGGTCATGTATCACCGCTGGCGCGAGACCGGCGACGATGCCCTGCTGCGCGACATCGCCGACTACAACCGGGACGATTGCGTGTCGACGCGCCGGCTGCACGAGTGGTTGCTGGCGCGGGCGGACGGGGCGGCGGAGCGCGGGTTGCGCGGTACGCCCGAGGCGGCCGAGGACGCGGCTCCGGAGGGCGATGCGAAGGACGGTCGGCCCGAGACGGACGCCGAGCGCGCGAAGCGCGAGAAGGCGAGGACGCGCGCGGCCGAACGGCGCGAGGCGAACGAAGCGCGCGCGGCGGAGCTCGCCGGCGTCGAGGCGCGGCTCGCCGAGACGCTCGGCGACGAGGTCGACGCCCCCGACCGGCGCGGCCTGCGCCTCGCGCGGGATCTGCTGCGGTTCCACGAGCGCGAGGCGAAGCCCGAATGGTGGGCGTTCTTCGAGCGCGACGGTGCCGCGCACGAGGAGCTCGTCGTCGACGCCGACGCGCTCGGCGCGTGCACGGCCGACCCGACGCACTGGGGCGAGCCCGTGAAGCGCAGCCTGTCCTACCGCTACACCTTCCCGGAGCAGGAAACGAAGCTGTCGGCGGGCTCGGTCCACATGCGCGGCGAGGGAGGCATCACGGTGGCCGCGGTGGATCTCGATGCGCGCACCGTGACGGTCACGCGCGGGCAGGCGCTGGATGCCCCGCCGCCGCTCATGTCCCTGATGCCCGGCGGACCGCTCGACACCAGCTCGATCAGCGACGCCGTGCGCCGCGTGGCGATCGACCGCGCATCGAACGGCGAGCGCTACCCGCACATTCACGCGCTGCTGGAGCTCGCGCCACCGCGCATCGCCGGTCGTGCGCCCGGCGAGCCCGTGGTGGCGGAACGCGCCACGTCCCCGGGAGAGCTGCTGGACGCGACCGTCGAGGCGGTGCTGGAACTCGAGAGCTCGTGGCTCGTGGTGCAGGGTCCGCCCGGCGCGGGCAAGACCTACACGCTCGCGCGCGTCATCGCGGCGCTGATGCGCGACGGGCGCACGGTCGGCGTCTCGTCGAACAGCCACGCCGCCGTCGACAACGTGCTGCGAGGCGTGGAAGCGCATTGGGCGGACACGATGGGCGAGCACGGGCACGGCCCGTTCACGGGCTACAAGAAGACGTCCGGTACCTACGACAGTCCGCTGGCCGATCCCATGATCGTGAAGGCCGGCAGGAGCACGAGCGACGGTCAGCTGTACGGCGGCACGGCGTGGTATTTCACGGGCAATGATGCGCCGGAGGTCGACGTGCTGGTCGTCGACGAGGCCGGCCAGGTCAGCCTGGGCCACCTCGTCGGCATGGCGACGGCCGCGAGGAACATCGTGCTCGTGGGCGATCCGATGCAGCTGCCGCAACCGACGAAGGGCAGCCACCCGAACGACTCCGGGCGCTCGTGCCTGGAGTGGGCGGTCGGGGATGTCCCCGTCGTGTCGCCCGAACGCGGCGTGTTCCTCGGCACCAGCTGGCGCATGCACCCGTCCCTCGCACGCTTCGTCTCGGACGCGTTCTACGCGGGTGCGCTCGACGCCGAGCCCGGTTGCGCCAACCGGCGGCTCGTCGCACCGGCGGACGGCTTCGGGCACGAGGCATTGAAGCCGCACGGCCTCGCGTTCGCGGAGCTCGAGCACGCCGCCTGCACGCAGAGGAGCGACGAGGAGGCGCGCGAGATCGCCGCGCTCTACGCGGCCGCCCTCGCCTGCACGGTCGTGGACCGGCACGGCGCGGAGCGGGCGATGACGCCCGCCGACATCCTCGTCGTCGCGCCCTACAACGTGCAGGTCCGCACGCTGGAGCGCGCGCTGCGCGACGTGTCGGGCGGTGAGGTGCGGGTCGGCACGGTGGACCGCTTCCAGGGTCAGGAAGCGGAAGTCGTGCTCGTGTCGATGACGACGTCGGACGTGGAGTCCATGCCGCGCGACGCCTCGTTCCTGCTGTCGCCGAACCGATTGAACGTCGCGATCAGCCGCGCGCGCTGCACGGCGGTGATCGTGGCCTCGTCGGGCCTGCTGGACCTGGATGCGCGCAACGTGGAGGAGATGCGGCTCGCGAACCTGTTGTGCCGGGCGCGGGCGGACGCGGAGGCCTGAACGGATCCGAATCCCGCAGGGCTTGAACCGAGGGAACGGGACGATCACAATGCACTCCTGACGAAATGCATTGCACGAGATCATGATTCGATCCACGTTGACACGCCGTTGGCAGACGACGATTCCCGCAGAGGTCAGGCGCGCCCTCGGGCTGACCCCCGAACAGCGACTCGTCTACGAGATTCGAGGCGATACGGTCGTGCTGCGGCCGGAAGTCGAATCGCTCATGGATCTTCGAGGCAGTCTCTCGAGCGATCGACCGGCCGGCAGCAAGGACGATGAAAGGGAGGCCGCCCGACGCGATCTCGTCGACACGACGGCACCCCGCGAAGCCGATCGACGGCGTGCCGGGTGAGGCGGTACCTGCTCGATGCGAACCTGGTACTCAGGTTCCTCCTGAACGACCATCCGGAACTCTCCGATCGTGCTGCCGGTCTCTTCGCGCGGGCCGCCGCTGGGGAGTGCGTGCTGGTGCTGCCGTCGGTCGTGGTCGCCGAGTGCGTGTGCGTCCTGCGTTCGTTCTACGACAAGTCTCACGCCGATATCTCGCGGGTGCTCTCGTCCCTTGCGACCCGGCGTGGTCTGCTGAGTGACGAACCGGCCCTCGTCGTCGACGCCCTGGACCGGATGGCGAGAACACGACTCGATTACGTGGACTGCTATCTGGCGGCTCGTGCCGCCGACGCCGACGACACCGTCGCGACCTTCGACAAGGGGCTTCGGAAGTTCGATGACATCAGGCTCTGGGCCAACGAATAGTCCGTTCTGAACCCGAGCGGCGACCGCCTTTCGGCCGTCACCCGTCGGAAGTGAACGCTACCGTTCGCGCAGGCGGCACGGCACGGCGTCGAGCCTCGCTCCCGACCAGCCACAGCCCCACCGCCGCCAGCGTGGTCGCGAACGCCACCACGCGCGGCGCATCCAGCGCCTCGCCGAACACGACCACGGCGAGCGCGAAGTGCATGACGGGCGTGATGTACTGCAGCAGTCCGAGCGTGCCGAGCTCGATGCGCCGGGCCGCGACGCCCATCGCGAGCAGCGGCAGCAGCGTGATGATGCCGGACAGCATCAGCCAGCCCTGCGTGGGCGTCGGGACCGCCCCGAGCGGGGCCGCGGCGAGCAGCAGCCAGCCGGCCGCGAACGGCGCGAGCAGCAGCGTCTCCAGCAGCAGTCCCGTCACCGCGTCCGCGTCCATGCGCTTGCGCAGCGCGCCGTACACGCCGAACGACACGGCGAGCGAGAGCGCGTAGGTCGGTGCGGTGCCCGCGAGCACGAAGCTCGCGGCCATGCCGATGGCGGCGACCGCGAGCGAGCCGAGCTTCCAGCGCCCCAGCCGCTCGCCGAACACGAGCGCGCCGAGCGCGGAGTTCGCGATGGGCACCAGGAAGTAGCCCAGGCTCGACTGCAGCACCTCGCCGGCAGCCACCGCGCGGATGAACACGAGCCAGTTGAGGGAAATCACCAGCGCCGCTGCCAGCACGAGGTGCCATTGGCGCACGGCGCGGATGCGGCGCACCACGGCCGGCAGACCCGGGCGGATCGACAGCGCGAGCACGAGCGCGAGGCAGCACAGCACGATGCGCCACGCCAGGACGTCCTCCGGGGAGACGTCCGCGAGGCGCTTGAAGTACAGCGGAAAGAAGCCCCACGTGCCGTAGGCGAAGAGCCCGAACAGGACCCCGTCGCGCACGTGACGAGGCCCGCGCGCGGCGGGCCTCGTTACATGCGATGGGTCGGGCATCGAACCTGGCGCCATGATGGCGCCGGCCGGATCAGTTCAGCTTGATCTGCACGTCCACGCCGGCGGCGAGGTCGAGCTTCATCAGCGCATCGACCGTCTTCTCGGTCGGGTCGACGATGTCCATCAGGCGCTTGTGGGTGCGCAGCTCGTACTGGTCGCGCGCGTCCTTGTTGACGTGCGGCGACACGAGCACGGTGTAGCGCTCCTTCTTGGTCGGCAGCGGGATGGGCCCGAGGACCCGGGCGCCGGTGCGGCGCGCGGTCTCGAGGATCTCCTTCGCCGAACGGTCGATCAGTCGGTGATCGAACGCCTTCAGGCGGATGCGTATGGTCTGGCTGGCCATGTCGGGTGCGTGTTCCTTATTCGAGGATCTTGGCGACGACGCCGGCGCCCACCGTGCGCCCGCCCTCGCGGATCGCGAACCGAAGCCCGTCCTCCATCGCGATCGGTGCGATCAGCGCCACCGTGATCTTCACGTTGTCCCCGGGCATCACCATCTCGGTCCCCGACGGCAGCTCCACCGCCCCCGTCACGTCCGTCGTGCGGAAGTAGAACTGCGGACGGTAGTTGTTGAAGAACGGCGTGTGACGCCCCCCCTCGTCCTTGCCCAGCACGTAGATCTCGGCCTCGAACTTCGTGTGCGGCGTGATCGACTTCGGCTTGCACAGCACCTGACCGCGCTCGATGTCCTCGCGCTTGGTACCGCGCAGCAGCACACCGACGTTGTCCCCGGCCTCGCCCTGGTCCAACAGCTTTCGGAACATCTCCACGCCCGTCACCGTCGTCTTCTGCGTGGCGCTGATGCCGACGATCTCGATCTCCTCCCCCACCTTCACGATCCCGCGCTCGATCCGGCCCGTGGCCACGGTGCCCCGACCCGAGATCGAGAACACGTCCTCCACCGGCATCAGGAACGGCAGATCCACCGGACGATCCGGCATCGGGATGTAGGTATCGAGCGCCTCGACCAGCTTGTCGATGCTCGGTCGACCGATCTCGGACGCATCGCCCTCGATCGCCTTCAACGCGCTGCCGGTGATGATCGGGGTGTCGTCACCGGGGAAGTCGTAGCTGTCGAGCAGCTCCCGAACCTCCATCTCCACCAGCTCCAGCAGCTCCGCATCGTCCACCATGTCGGCCTTGTTCAGGTACACCACGATGTAGGGCACCCCCACCTGGCGCGCCAGCAGGATGTGCTCGCGCGTCTGCGGCATCGGACCGTCCGCGGCCGAGACCACCAGGATCGCCCCGTCCATCTGGGCGGCTCCGGTGATCATGTTCTTCACGTAGTCGGCGTGCCCCGGGCAGTCCACGTGCGCGTAGTGACGGTTCGCGCTCTCGTATTCCACGTGCGCGGTGGCGATCGTGATCCCGCGCGCCTTCTCCTCCGGCGCGTTGTCGATCTGGTCGTACGCCTTCGACGCCCCGCCGAACTTCTCGGCCTGGCAGATCGTCAGCGCCGCCGTCAGCGTCGTCTTGCCGTGGTCCACGTGGCCGATCGTGCCGACGTTCACGTGGGGCTTGTTGCGTTCGAATTTTTCCTTGGACACGGGTCTGTCTCGCCTCTGCTGGTCTGCTTGGAATGGAAAAAGGGGGGAAGGGCGTGGGTGCGACTAGCGGTTCAAAACCGCCGACACGACGGCCGCGGGCGGTGCCGCGTACTTCTCGAACTCCATCGAATACACCGCCCGGCCCTGCGTCGCCGAACGCAGGTCGGTGGAATAGCCGAACATCTCGGCGAGCGGCACCTCGGCGCGGATGACCTTGCCGCCGGGCTGCTCGTCCATGCCGTGCACGATGCCGCGCCGCCGGTTCAGGTCGCCCATGACGTCACCCATGTAGTCCTCGGGCGTGACGACCTCGACGCGCATGACGGGCTCGAGCAGCGTCGGCGACGCCTCCTGCGTGCCGTTGCGCACGGCCATGGAGGCCGCGATGCGGAACGCCATCTCGTTGCTGTCCACCTCGTGGAACGAGCCGTCGAAGAGCGTCGCGCGCACGTCCACGACCGGGTAGCCGCCGAGCACGCCGTTGGCGAGCGCCTCGCGCACGCCGCGCTCCACCGCGGGGATGAACTCCTTGGGCACCGCGCCGCCCGTGACCTCGCTCGCGAACTCGATGCCCGTGCCGCGCGGCAGGGGCTCGAAGCGGATGCGCACGTCGCCGTACTGGCCGGTGCCGCCGGTCTGGCGCACGAACTTGCCCTCGGCCTCGACGCTCTTGCCGATGGTCTCGCGGTAGCTGACCTGCGGCTTGCCGACGTTGGCCACGACGTTGAACTCGCGGCGCATGCGGTCCACGATGATGTCCAGGTGCAGCTCGCCCATGCCGCTGATGATGATCTGCGCGGACTCGTCGTCGGTGTGCACGCGGAACGACGGATCCTCGCGCGCGAGTCGCTGCAGCGCGGCGTCGAGCTTGTCCTGATCGGCGAGCGTCTTCGGCTCCACGGCGACCGAGATGACGGGCTCCGGGAAGGTCATGCGCTCTAGCGCGATCGGTTTCTGCTGGTTGCACAGCGTGTCGCCGGTGGACACGTCCTTCATGCCCACGAACGCGGCGATGTCGCCGGCGCGCACCTCCTTGATCTCCTCCCGATCGTTCGCGTGCATCTGCAGCAGCCGGCCCACGCGCTCCTTCTTCTCGCGCAGCGGGTTCCAGACCATGTCGCCCTGCTTCACGGTGCCCGAGTACACGCGCACGAAGGCGAGCGAGCCGACGTAGCTGTCGTTGGCGATCTTGAACACGAGCGAGGCGAACGGCGCGTCGTCGTCGGCGGGGCGCGTGTCCGTCTTCTCGCCGTCGGGCAGCACGCCTTCGACGGCCGCCACGTCGTCCGGTGCCGGCAGGTAGTCGAGCACCGCGTCCAGCAGCGTCTGCACGCCCTTGTTCTTGAACGCCGAGCCGCACAGCACCGGGCAGATCTCGTTGGCGAGCGTGCGCGCGCGCAACCCCGTGCGGATGGTGGCCTCGTCCAGCTCGCCCGACTCGAGGTAGGCGTCCATCGCCTCGTCCGTCGCCTCGGCGGCGGCGGCCATGAGCTCCTCCCGCGCCTCGGCGGCGGCGTCGGCGAGGTCCGCCGGGATGTCCTCGTCGCGCCAGGTCAGTCCCTGGTCGGCGTCGTTCCAGTAGAGCGCGCGGCCGCGCACCAGATCCACGACCCCCTCGAAGCCCTCCTCGCTGCCGATGGGCAGCTGCAGCGGCACGGGCACCGCGCCGAGGCGCTCGCGGATCTGGCTCACGCAGCGCGGAAAGTCGGCGCCGATGCGATCCATCTTGTTGACGAAGGCGATCCGCGGCACGCGGTACTTGTTGGCCTGGCGCCACACCGTCTCGGACTGGGGCTCCACGCCGCCGACCGAGTCGAACACCGCCACCGCACCGTCGAGCACGCGCAACGAGCGCTCCACCTCGATGGTGAAGTCGACGTGCCCGGGGGTGTCGATGATGTTGACGCGGTGCTTCGGCCGCGAGCCGTCCATGCCCGCCCAGAAGCACGTCGTGGCGGCGGACGTGATGGTGATGCCGCGCTCCTGCTCCTGCGCCATCCAGTCCATGATGGCCGCGCCGTCGTGCACCTCGCCGATCTTGTGCGAGACGCCGGTGTAGAACAGGATGCGCTCGGTCGTCGTCGTCTTGCCCGCATCGATGTGGGCCATGATGCCGACGTTCCGGTACAGCGACAGCGGGGTGCTACGGGCCAAGGGGAGTCAGGAGTCGGATCAAAGAGCGAAGGGACGCGCCGACGCGGGGCGCGACCGGGACGTGGTCGCGCGCCGCTACCAGCGGTAGTGGGAGAACGCCTTGTTGGCCTCGGCCATGCGGTGCACGTCGTCGCGCTTCTTGACGGCGCTGCCGCGCTTCTCGGCCGCGTCGTAGAGCTCGCCGGCGAGCTTGAGCGTCATGGACTTCTCGCCGCGCTTGCGCGCCGAGTCGATGATCCAGCGCATGGCCAGCGCGCTGCGGCGCACGGGCCGTACCTCGACGGGCACCTGGTAGGTGGCACCGCCGACACGGCGGCTCTTGACCTCGACGGCCGGAGACACGTTCTCGAGCGCCGCTTCCAGCGTCTCGACCGGGGCGGCCACGCCCTTCTCCTTGATGGCGTCGAGCGCGCCGTAGATGACGCGCTCGGCGACGGCCTTCTTGCCGTCGATCATCATGATGTTGATGAACTTCGCGAGGCGCACGGATCCGTACTTGGGGTCCGGAAGGATCTCGCGCCGGGGGGCCTGGACTCGTCGTGACATGTGCGGGGGCTACGAAGGGGTTCGGATGGGGGCGATCAGGACTTCGGACGCTTGGCGCCGTACTTCGAGCGACCCTGGCGACGCGAGTCGACGCCCTGGGTGTCCAGGCTGCCGCGCACCGTGTGGTAGCGCACGCCCGGCAGGTCCTTGACCCGGCCGCCGCGGATGAGCACGACCGAGTGCTCCTGCAGGTTGTGGCCCTCGCCCCCGATGTAGGAGGTGACCTCGTAGCCGTTGGTCAGGCGCACGCGCGCGACCTTTCTCATTGCCGAGTTCGGCTTCTTCGGCGTCGTGGTGTAGACGCGGGTGCAGACGCCGCGCTTCTGCGGGCACGCCTGCAGCGCGGGTACGTTCGACTTTTCCTTCTTCTGCTTGCGCGGCTTGCGCACGAGCTGGTTGATCGTCGCCATGAAGTTCCGTGGTGTGTCCGGGTGCGGCGTGAGAGAACCCGGAAGCGCGCCGGGAGGGAGCAGGGAACCCGTGCCACACGGACTCCGAGGAAAGTGGACGGCCCGCCCCGCCCGTCCGCCGGCAAGGGCGTGACGGGCGGCGGACCCGGGCAGCGACGCACCGGAATGCGCACGCGTCGAGCCGGGCAATGCTAGGGACGAACGAGTTCCGTGTCAACCGACCCCGGCGTCATCGGCCGGGGTCGGCGACGCTCAGGCCGCCGCGGGCCGCACCGGCGAAGGCACGGCCGCACCGACACCGAGCACCAGGTCGCCCCGCTCGTCGATGACGCTCGGCACGCCCGCCCGGTCGCGCCGACCGTCCATCCAGATCGCCTTGAACAGCGACACCATCATGAGCAGCATCACGACCGAGAAGGGCAACGCTCCGATCACCATCGCCGTCTGGATGGCGGACAGCCCGCCGATCAGCAGCAGCGCCGCGACCACCGCCCCGAGCGCCACGCCCCAGAACAGGATGTGCGGCCGCGCCTTCGGGCCCTCGTCACCGGCGGCATTGATCGTGTTGACGATCAGCACCGCCGAGTCGGCCGAGGTGACGAGATACGTCATCAGCAGCACGACGATCAGGATGGCCATGGGCAGCGCCAGGTACGGAACGCCGGCCAGCAGCAGATCGGTCACGACGAAGATCTTCGCACCGTCCGCGGCCGCGTTGATCGCACCGCCCGCCACGCCGGAGAGCTCCAGGTCGATGGCGGTGCCGCCCGCGAACGCGAACCACACGAAGCACATGACCGCCGGCACGATCATGGCGCCGAGCACGAACTCGCGGATCGTGCGCCCCTTCGAGATGCGCGCGAGGAACACCCCGACGAACGGCGCGAACGCGACCCACCAGGCCCAGTAGAACACCGTCCACGCACCTTGCCATGCGGCGAGCGCGTCGCCGGTCTCGGTGCCGTCGCCCGGGTAGACGCGGAACAGCATGCCGGGCAGGCCGATCACGTAGTCGATCATGCCGCGGAACAGCGCCGAGAGCCCGAACATCGTCGAACCGACGATCAGGAGGAAGCCGAGCAGGAACACGCTCAGCACCATGTTGATGTTCGACAGCCACTTGATGCCCTTGCCGACACCGGACAGCGCGGACAGGGTGGAGGCCCCCATGATGACGACGATCGCGAAGATGATGGCCGCCGGCGAGGCCGTGCCTTCGGCGTTCAGCAACCAGTCGCCCATGCCGATGCGGCTCATGCCGGCGACGAACTGCTCCACGCCGAAGCCGAGCGTCTGCGCGACGCCGAGAATGGTCGCGACGACGGCCACCACGTCGATGACGTGGCCGAGCGGCCCCGACAGGCTCTTGCCGAACAACGGCGTGAGCGCCGAGCGCGTCGTCAGCGGCAGCCCGCGTCTATACGAGAAGTAGGCGAGCGCGAGCCCGACGATCGCGTAGGACGACCAGGCCGAGAAGCCCCAGTGCAGGAAGGAGTACTTGTAGGCGTTGGCGATGTTGTCCGCCGAGCCCGCCGTCGCGAGCCCCTGGATGACCTCGGGGTTGTTGGCGAAGTGATAGATGGGCTCGGCCACCGCCCAGGTGAGCATGCCGACGCCGATCCCCGCCCCGAACATCATCGAGAACCACGAGAAGTTGGTGAACTCGGGCTCGTCGTCGGGTCGGCCGAGCTTCATGCGCGCCGAGGTGGGCCAGACGGCCAGCGCCAGGCAGGCGAGCACGAACAGCGCCATGACCCAGACGTACCAGGTCGCGAAGTTCGTCAGGATGAACGAGTTCATGCCGTTCAGGACGGCACCGGCCTGCTCGGGAAACGCGACGGCCCATACCACCAGGGCGCCGATGATGATCTTCGCCGGGATGGTGACCCGGGTCGCGAAGCCCTTGTAGAAGCCGTGATCCGACGTCCGGATGGGGAGGTCGATCAGTGGTGGGCGTATCGCCATGAGCGGATCCACGTTTGAAGGATCTGCAAAGGTACGCCCGTCGCGTCGATCAGGCTACCTCGAATGGTCGGCGGGGCCGCCATCCGGCGGCGGCGCGGGTCCGGGCGGCGCGGGACTCGCCGGTGCGGAACCCGGCGGCGCATCCCGCGTCGCCGGTTCGACCCCTCACCGCCCTCCCGGACCGCGTCCGCGGCCCGGGAGCGACGTCCTACTCGCCCGCCTCGGCGTCCGCGCCGGCGTCGCCGGCACCTTCGCCGAGCTCGGCCCGCAGCGCGGCCTCGAGCTCGGCCGCCCCCGAATCGCTCGGTGCTCGCTGCTCGTCGCTCTCGGGCGCCACCTCGGCCGCCCCGATCTCGGGCTCCGGCTCGCCGAGCAGGCCCATCGGCATCATGCCGTCCTCCGGCAGGATGCCGGCCGCCAGTGCCGCCTCGGCCTCCAGCGCGTTCTCGAAGGCGTCGTCGATGTTGACCTTGAGCTTCTGCTTCTTGCGCTCGTTGTGGAACGCGAGGCCGGTCCCGGCGGGCACCAGGCGCCCGACGATGACGTTCTCCTTCAGGCCGCGCAGATCGTCACGCGCACCGCGCACCGCCGCATCGGTCAGCACCCGCGTGGTCTCCTGGAAGGAGGCCGCCGAGATGAAGCTCTCGGTCACGAGCGAGGCCTTGGTGATGCCCAGCAGCAGGTAGTCGAACGTCGCTTCCTCGGCGTCCGGCTTCTCCTCGAGCATGGCCCGGTTGACCTCCTTGACCTTGGACAGGTCCACCTGCTCGCCGCGCAGCAGTCGCGTGTCGCCCGGCGTGGCGATCTCGACCTTGCGAAGCATCTGGCGAATGATCACCTCGATGTGCTTGTCGTTGATCTTCACGCCCTGCAGGCGGTACACGTCCTGGATCTCCTGGACGAGGTAGGCCGCCAGCGTCTCCACGCCGCGCAGGCGCAGGATGTCCTGCGGGTTCGGTTCGCCGTCGGCGATCACCTCGCCGCGCTCGACGGTCTCGCCCTCGAACACGTTGATGTGGCGCCACTTCGGGATCAGCTCCTCGTAGTGCTCCTGGTTCGGCCCCGTGATGACGAGCCGCTGCTTGCCCTTGGTCTCCTTGCCGAAGCTGACCGTGCCCGAGACTTCCGCGAGGATGGCCGGCTCCTTCGGCTTCCTGGCCTCGAAGAGGTCCGCCACGCGCGGCAGACCGCCCGTGATGTCGCGCGTCTTGGACGATTCCTGCGGAATCCTGGCGATGATGTCGCCGACCTCGATCTGCGCCCCGTCCTGCAGGTTCACGATCGCGCCCGGGGGCAGCAGGTAGTTCGCGGGAATCTTGGTACCGGCGTAGTTCACGTCGTCGCCGTTCTTGTCCACGAGCTTGATGTTGGGCCGGAGGTCCTTGTTGGTACCGCCGCGCGACTTGTGGTCGGTGACGACGATGTTGGTCAGGCCCGTGATCTCGTCCATCTCGGCGTTCATGGTCACGCCGTCCACCAGATCCGTGAACTTGGCGTAGCCCGCCACCTCGGTGATGACCGGGTGGGTGTGCGGGTCCCAGGTGGCCAGGATGCTGCCCGCCTCGATCTCCTCGCCTTCCTTCGCCGTGATGACGGCGCCGTAGGGGATCTTGTAGCGCTCGCGCTCGCGGCCGAACTCGTCCACCACGCCGATCTCGGCGGAGCGCGACACGGCCATGAGCTTGTTGTCCTTGTTGGTGATCTCCTTCATGTTGTGCAGCCGCACCGAGCCCTTGTTCTTGGACTCGACCGACGAGGCCGCCGCCGAACGCGAGGCCGCACCACCGATGTGGAAGGTACGCATGGTCAGCTGCGTGCCCGGCTCGCCGATGGACTGGGCGGCCATGACACCGACCGCCTCGCCCATGTTGATGGTCTGGCCGCGCGCCAGATCGCGCCCGTAGCACTTGCCGCAGACGCCGTAGTCGGCCTCGCACGTGATCGCCGAGCGCACGATGACCTCGTCCACCGACGCGGCATCGAGCTCGTCCACCTTGAACTCGTCGAGCAGCGTGCCCGCGGGCATCAGCACCTCGTCCTCGGCACCCGGACGCATGACGTCCTGCGCCGTGACGCGACCGAGCACGCGCTCGCGCAGCGGCTCGACCTCGTCGCCGCCCTCGATGATCGGCTTCATGGTGAGGCCGAGCTCCGTGCCGCAATCCTCCGAGACCACGACCATGTCCTGCGCGACGTCGACCAGGCGGCGCGTGAGGTAGCCGGAGTTCGCCGTCTTCAGCGCGGTGTCCGCCAGACCCTTGCGCGCTCCGTGCGTGGAGATGAAGTACTGGTTGACGTTCAGGCCTTCACGGAAGTTCGCGGTGATGGGCGTCTCGATGATCGAGCCGTCGGGCTTGGCCATCAGGCCGCGCATGCCGGCGAGCTGGCGGATCTGGGCGGCGGAGCCTCGCGCGCCCGAGTCGGCCATCATGAAGATCGAGTTGAACGACTTCTGCTGCACGGTCTCGCCGTCGCGGTTCACGACGTCCTCGGTGCCGAGGCTGTCCATCATGGACTTGGCCACCTGGTCGTTCGCGGCCGACCAGATGTCGACGACCTTGTTGTAGCGCTCGCCGTTGGTGACCAGGCCCTGGCTGTACTGGGTCTCGATCTCGCGCACCTCGGCCTCGGCGGCGCCGATGAGCTCGCCCTTGTTGGCGGGCACGGCCATGTCCTCGACGCCGATGGAGACGCCCGCGAGCGTCGCGTAGCGGAAGCCGAGATACATCAGCTGGTCCGCGAACACGACCGATTCCTTCAGGCCGAGCTGGCGATACACGAGGTTCAGCAGGTTCGAGATGTTCTTCTTGGTCATGTCCCGATCGACCGTGGCGAAGGCCATGCCGTCGGGCAGGATCTCGGACACGATCGCGCGGCCCACCGTGGTCTCGACGGTGCGGATGATCGAGTCGCGCGTGCCGGCCTCGTTCTCCTCCCAGTCGACGATGCGCACCATGACCTTGGCGTGCAGCGCGGCGTGCCCGCTCTCGTAGGCGCGCTTGGCTTCGGCCACGTCCTTGAAGCGCATGCCCTCGCCCTTCGCGTTCACCTTCTCGCGCGTCATGTAATACAGGCCGAGGACGATGTCCTGGCTGGGCACGATGATGGGCTCGCCGTTGGCCGGCGACAGCACGTTGTTCGTGGACATCATCAGCGCACGCGCCTCGAGCTGCGCCTCGATGGACAGCGGCACGTGCACGGCCATCTGGTCGCCGTCGAAGTCGGCGTTGAACGCCGCGCACACGAGCGGGTGCAGCTGGATCGCCTTGCCCTCGATCAGCACGGGCTCGAACGCCTGGATGCCGAGCCGGTGCAGCGTGGGCGCGCGGTTCAGCATGACCGGGTGCTCGCGGATGACCTCCTCGAGGATGTCCCAGACCTCCGGACCCTCGCGCTCCACCTGCTTCTTGGCCGCCTTGATGGTCGTGGCCATGCCGCGCATCTGCAGCTTGGAGAAGATGAACGGCTTGAACAGCTCCAGCGCCATCTTCTTGGGCAGGCCGCACTGGTGCAGCCTGAGCGTCGGGCCCACCACGATGACCGAACGGCCCGAGTAGTCCACGCGCTTGCCGAGCAGGTTCTGGCGGAACCGGCCCTGCTTGCCCTTGATCATGTCGGCCAGGGATTTCAGCGGACGCTTGTTGCTGCCCGTGATGGCGCGGCCGCGGCGGCCGTTGTCGAGCAGCGCGTCGACCGACTCCTGCAGCATGCGCTTCTCGTTGCGCACGATGATGTCCGGGGCGTTGAGCTCCAGCAGTCGGCGCAGGCGGTTGTTGCGGTTGATGACGCGGCGGTACAGATCGTTCAGGTCCGAGGTCGCGAAGCGGCCGCCGTCGAGCGGCACCAGCGGGCGCAGGTCCGGCGGCAGCACCGGCAGGATGGTCATGACCATCCACTCCGGGCGGTTGCCGGACGCGATGAAGCTCTCGAGCAGCTTCAGGCGCTTGGTGAGGCGCTTGAGCTTGGTCTCGGACTTGGTCGCCTGGATCTCCTCGCGCAGGTTCTCGGCGTCGGTGTCCATCGTGATGGACTTCAGGAGATCGTGGACGGCCTCGGCGCCCATGCGGGCGTCGAACTCGTCGCCGTGCTCCTCGACGGCCTCGAGGTACTGCTCGTCGGTCAGGAGTTGCCCGGGCTCCAGCGTCGTCATGCCCGGATCGATGACCACGTAGGCCTCGAAGTACAGCACGCGCTCGATCTCGCGCAGCGTCATGTCCAGCAGCAGGCCGATGCGGCTCGGCAGGGACTTCAGGAACCAGATGTGCGCGACGGGGCTGGCCAGGTCGATGTGGCCCATGCGCTCGCGGCGCACCTTGGTCTGCGTGACCTCGACGCCGCACTTCTCGCACACCACGCCGCGGTGCTTCAGGCGCTTGTACTTGCCGCACAGGCACTCGTAGTCCTTGACCGGCCCGAAGATCTTGGCGCAGAAGAGCCCGTCGCGCTCGGGCTTGAACGTGCGGTAGTTGATCGTCTCGGGCTTCTTGACCTCGCCGTACGACCACGAACGGATCGTCTCCGGGGAGGCGAGCCGGATGCGGATCGCATCGAACTCCTCGGTCTGGCCCTGCATCTTGTACAGGTTCAGAAGGTCTTTCATGTTCTGTGTATCCCCGTTGTAGTTGGCAAGGTCCCTACGCCCATCAATCGGCCCATCAATCGGCCTCGAGCTCGATGTTGATGCCGAGCGAGCGGATCTCCTTGAGCAGCACGTTGAAGGACTCCGGCATGCCGGCGTCCATGCGGTGGTCGCCGTCCACGATGTTCTTGTACATCGTGTTCCTGCCCTTCACGTCGTCCGACTTGACCGTGAGCATCTCGCGCAAGGTGTAGGCGGCGCCGTACGCTTCCAGCGCCCAGACCTCCATCTCCCCGAAGCGCTGGCCGCCGAACTGCGCCTTGCCGCCGAGCGGCTGCTGCGTGACCAGGCTGTACGGCCCCGTCGAGCGGGCGTGCATCTTGTCGTCGACGAGGTGGTTCAGCTTCAGCATGTGCATGTAGCCGACCGACACCTCGCGCTCGAAGGGCTCGCCCGTGCGCCCGTCGTAGAGCACCGACTGACCCGACTCCGGAAGATCCGCGAGCGCCAGCATGTGCCGGATCTCGGACTCCGCCGCACCGTCGAACACTGGCGTGGCCATGGGCACGCCCTTGGTCAGGTTCTTCGCGAGCTCCAGGATCTCGGGATCGGTCAGGTCCTCGATGGCGACGTGCTGCGTGCCGCCCTCGTGGTTGTAGATCTTGTCCAGGAACGCGCGGATGTCGGCGGTCGCCTGCTGGGCCTTGATCATCCGGTCGATCTTGTGACCGAGCCCCTTGGCCGCCCAGCCCAGGTGCATCTCGAGCACCTGGCCGACGTTCATGCGGGAGGGCACGCCGAGCGGGTTCAGGCAGATGTCGACGGGCGCGCCGTCCTCCGAGTACGGCATGTCCTCGGTCGGCACGATCATCGAGATCACGCCCTTGTTGCCGTGGCGGCCCGCCATCTTGTCGCCGGGCTGCAGGCGGCGGCGCACGGCCATGTACACCTTGACCATCTTGAGCACGCCCGGCGCGAGATCGTCGCCCGAGGTGATCTTCTCCTTCTGCTCCAGGAAGCGCTGCTCGAACGCCTCGCGGCGCTCGGCCACCTGGCGCTGCATGTTCTCGAGCTGCACGTTCAGCGCCTCGTCCTGCATCGAGATCTGGAAGCGCTTGTCGAGCTCCAGCCCCTCGATGTAGGCCTTGGTGACCTTGTCGCCCTTCTTCAGGCCGTCGGGGCCCTTGTCGGCCACCTTGCCGGTCACGAGCGACTCGATGCGCGTCTGGATGTCGCGCTCGATGATGCGCGTCTCGTCGTCGATGTCCTTCCTGACCTGCTTCAGGTCCTCGCGCTCGATCTCCTTCGCGCGCGCGTCCTTGTCGACGCCGTCGCGCGTGAACACGCGGACATCGATGACCGTGCCGTCCATGCCGGGCGGCACGCGCAGGGACGTGTCCTTCACGTCGGACGCCTTCTCGCCGAAGATGGCGCGCAGCAGCTTCTCCTCGGGGGTCAGCTGCGTCTCGCCCTTCGGCGTGACCTTGCCGACGAGGATGTCGTTCGGCTGCACCTCGGCCCCGACGTAGACGATGCCGGACTCGTCGAGCTTGCCGAGCAGGCCTTCGGAGACGTTCGGGATGTCGGCCGTGATGTCCTCGGGCCCGAGCTTGGTGTCGCGCGCGACGCAGGTCAGCTCCTCGATGTGGATCGTCGTGAAGCGGTCCTCCTGCACCACCCGCTCGGAGATCAGGATCGAGTCCTCGAAGTTGTAGCCGTTCCAGGGCATGAACGCGACGAGCATGTTCTGGCCGAGCGCGAGCTCGCCCATGTCCGTGCTCGGTCCGTCCGCGAGCACGTCGCCGCGCTCGATCTCGTCGCCCACGCGCACGAGCGGGCGCTGGTTGATGCAGGTGTTCTGGTTCGAGCGCGTGTACTTGGTGAGCGGGTAGATGTCCACGCCGCCGCCTTCCGCCGCCTCCACGTCATCGACGCGCACCACGATGCGCCCCGCGTCCACGAGGTCCACCTTGCCGCCGCGCTTCGCCACCACGGCGGAGCCGGAGTCGACCGCCACGATGCGCTCGATGCCGGTACCGACGAGCGGCTTCTCGGCGCGCAGCGTCGGCACGGCCTGGCGCTGCATGTTCGAGCCCATGAGCGCGCGGTTCGCGTCGTCGTGCTCGAGGAACGGGATGAGTGCGGCCGCCACCGAGACGATCTGCTTCGGCGAGACGTCCATGTACTGCACCTTGTCCGGCGTGGACATCGTGAACTCGTTGTTGACGCGCACGGACACGAGATCCTTGATGAAGCGGTTGTCGCCGTCGAGCTCGGCGTTGGCCTGCGCGATGACGAAGTTGCCCTCCTCGATGGCCGACAGGTAGTCCACCTGCTCGCTGGCGACGCCGTCCGCGCACTTCCGGTACGGCGTCTCGAGGAAGCCGAAGCTGTTGGTGCGCGCGTAGACCGCGAGCGAGTTGATGAGACCGATGTTCGGGCCTTCCGGCGTCTCGATCGGGCACACGCGGCCGTAGTGCGTCGGGTGCACGTCGCGCACCTCGAAGCCGGCCCTCTCACGGGTGAGACCGCCGGGCCCGAGCGCGGAGATGCGCCGCTTGTGCGTGACCTCGGACAGCGGGTTGTTCTGGTCCATGAACTGGGACAGCTGGCTCGAGCCGAAGAACTCCTTCACCGCGGCCGCCACGGGCTTGGCGTTGATGATGTCCTGCGGCATGAGGCCCTCGGACTCGACCATGCCCAGGCGCTCGCGCACCGCGCGCTCGACGCGCACCAGACCGACGCGGAAGACGTTCTCGGCCATCTCGCCGACCGAGCGGATGCGCCGGTTGCCGAGGTGGTCGATGTCGTCCACCTGCCCGTTGCCGTTCCTGATGTCGATCAGGACCTGCATGACGGCCAGGATGTCTTCCTTGTCGAGCGTGCCGGCACCCTCGGACGTCTCGCGCATCAGGCGGCGGTTGAACTTCATGCGTCCCACCGGCGACAGGTCGTAGCGGTCGGACTCGAAGAAGAGGTTGTTGAACAGGTTCTGCGCCGCTTCCTTGGTGGGCGGCTCGCCGGGTCGCATCATGCGGTAGATCTCGACCTGCGCCTCGAGCTGGGTGCGCGTGGGGTCGATGCGCAGCGTGTTCGAGATGAACGCGCCGCGATCGAGATCGTTCGTGTACAGCACCTCGACCTTCTTGATGCCGGCCTCGCGGATCTGCTCGACGAGCTCGGGCGTGAGCTCGGCGTTCGCCTCGGCGATGAGCTCGCCGGTGTCGCCGTCGGCCACGTCGTGGAAGAGCACCTTCCCGACCAGCCACTCCTCCGGCACCTCGAGCTTCTTGACGCCCGCCTCTTCCAGCGCGCGCACGTGGCGCGCGCTGATGCGCCGGCCGGCTTCCACCAGCACGTCCTTGCCGACCTTGATGTCGAGCAGCGCGGTGTCGCCGCGCAGCCGCTCGGGCACCAGGTCGATCTCGACCTTGCTCTTGGTCATCGAGACCTTGTGGGTCTCGAAGAAGGTGTCGAGGATCTCGTGCGTGTCGTAGCCGAGCGCGCGCAGCACGATGGTACCGGGCAGCTTCCTGCGACGGTCGATGCGCGCGAACAGGCAGTCTTTCGGATCGAACTCGAAGTCGAGCCACGAGCCGCGGTACGGAATGATGCGGGCGCTGAACAGCAGCTTGCCGGAGCTGTGCGTCTTGCCGCGGTCGTGGTCGAAGAAGACGCCGGGGGAGCGGTGCAGCTGGCTGACGATGACGCGCTCGGTGCCGTTGATCACGAACGTGCCGTTGCCGGTCATCAGCGGCAGCTCGCCCATGAAGACCTCCTGCTCCTTGATGTCCTTGACGACCTTGTTGGGGCCCTTCGCTTCCTTGTCGTAGATCACGAGGCGCGCGAGCACGCGCAGCGGCGCCGCCAGGGTCAGGCCACGGATCTTGCATTCACGCTCGTCGAAGGCGGGCTTGCCGAGGCGGTAGCTGACGTAGTGCAGCTCCACGTTGCCGGAGTAGCTGACGATGGGCATGACGCTGTTGAACGCGCCGTGCAGGCCGATCTCCTCGCGCTCCTCGGGCTTCCTGAACTCCTGCAGGAACGTGCGGTAGGAATCCAGCTGCGTCTGCAGCAGGAACGGCACCTCGAGGATCTGCGGCCGCTTGCCGAAGTCCTTCCTGATGCGCTTCTTTTCGGTGAACGAGAATGCCATCGACGTTGCTCAGCCCCTGTTAAGCAGGAATACGATCTGGTTTTTCCGGACGCGCCTTCTAAAAAGGCAAGCGCGAAAAGCCGGCACCCGCGAGGAGTGCCGGCCGTTCGACGCCACGGCCTGCGCCCGCTCGCCCGACCCGCGGATGCACGGGTCGGGCGGCGCGGTGCGAAGGCGGTGCTATATCGACTCTCTTACTTGAGCTCGACAGTGGCACCGGCCTCTTCGAGCGACTTCTTGAGCGTCTCGGCCTCGTCCTTCTGCGCGCCTTCCTTGATCGGAGCGGGTGCGCTCTCGACAAGGTCCTTGGCCTCCTTCAGGCCGAGGCCCGTGGCGGCGCGGACGGCCTTGATGACGCCGACCTTGTTGTCGCCGAAGCTCGCGAGCACGACGTCGAACTCGGTCTGCTCCTCGGCGGCCGCGGCGGCTTCGCCACCACCGGCGGGCGCGGCGGCCACGGCCGCGGCGGCCGACACGCCGAACTTCTCTTCCATCGCCTTGACGAGGTCGACGACCTCCATGACGCTCATGTTCGAGATGGTCTCGAGCATCTCTTCCTGGGAAACTGCCATTTCTCTACGTATGTCCGGGTTGGCCGGTACGGACCGGCACTTGTGAATCGAGTGGGGGTGAGAAGCGCGGCGCCTACGCCGCTTCCTTCTGGATCCGCACGGCTTCCACCGTGCGCACCAGCTTGCCGGGCACCTCGTTCAGGGTGCGGACGAACTTGGTGACAGGGGCCTGCAGGGTGCCCATCAGCTGCGCCAGCGCCTCGTCCCGCGTGGGGAGATTGGCCAGCTTGCCGATGTCGCTGCCCTCGATCGTCTCGCCGCCTACGGCGCCGAGCGTGACCACGAGCCTGTCGTTCGTCTTCGCGAAGTCGCGGAACAACCGCGCCGCCGCGCCCGGATCCTCTTGCGAGAAGCCGAGCATCAGCGGGCCGGTGAGCCGCTCGTTCATGCACTCGAACTCGGTGCCCTGCATGGCGAGCCGTGCGAGCCGGTTCTTCACGACGCGCAGGTACACCCCGTTCTGCCGCGCCTGGGCGCGAAGATCGGTGAGCTGCGAGACGGTCAGACCCCGGTACTCGGCCGCGACGGCCGACAGCGCGGAGCCCGCGACCTGCGCGACCTCCTCGACGACGGCCTGCTTCTCTGCGTATGTCAGAGCCATGTGGGGAAAAACACCTCGGATTGCTGCCGCCCCGGTCGGCGGGCGCCGGCCGGGACCATCTGCGCGGGCAATTAAGCGCCGCACGTCGAGCCGGGAAGACGACGAGCTTCTTCCCGGGCCGGCGCACGCGCGCACCCGCGGTCTGCGACGAACGGCGCCGAGGGCGTCCGGCGACACCGCCCGGAAGCGGTGACGGCCATGGCCCTGCACGTCACTCGTTCGACCCTGCTGCCGCACCCCGGCGACGAATCGAAGGGGTTGCGGGTCGTGATGGGAAGACCGCTCCGTGGCGGTCGTGGTGAAAAGCACCGACGCCGCTGCGGAACCGGCCAGTATATGGGCCAGACGCCGACTTGCGCAAGCGCAAGCGGCCGATCCGGCACGACACGTGCTTGTGCCGCGCCGGACAGACGCCGGCGACGGCCGGGACGGAGCTGCGCGGCCTCGCCCCGCGCTCCCCGCCCCGCCCGTCGCCGCGCCGCGACTCAGACCAGCGGCGAGTGATCGACCACGAGCCCGGGGCCCATGGTCGTGGAGACGGTGATCTTCTTCATGTAGATGCCCTTGGCACCCGACGGCTTCGAGCGCACCAGATCGGTGACGAGCTGCTCGAGGTTCTCGTGCAGCGCCTTCGGCTCGAAGGTCACCTTGCCGAGCGTCGCGTGCACGATGCCGCCCTTGTCGGCGCGGTAGCGTACCTGGCCGGCCTTCGCGTTCCGGACCGCCTCGGCCACGTTCGGGGTGACGGTGCCGACCTTCGGGTTCGGCATGAGGCCGCGCGGACCGAGGATGGTGCCCAGGCCACCGACCACGCGCATGGCGTCGGGCGCCGCGATGACGACGTCGAACTCCAGGTCGCCGCCCTTGATGGCTTCCGCCAGGTCGTCGAAGCCGACGCGATCCGCACCGGCTTCCTTCGCGGCCTCGGCGTTGGCACCCTGCGCGAACACGGCCACGCGCACGGTCTTGCCCGTGCCGTTCGGCAGCACGCTCGCGCCGCGCACGGTCTGGTCGGATTTGCGCGGATCGATGCCGAGGTTCACGGCGACGTCCACCGACTCCTCGAACTTGACGCTGGAGAGCTCCTTGAGGAGCGCGAACGCCTCGTCGATCTCGTACTGCTTGAGCGGATCGACCTTCTCGTTGATCGCCTTCTGGCGCTTGCCGAGCTTCGCCACGTCAGACCCCCTCCACTTCCAGACCCATGCTGCGGGCCGTGCCCGCGATCGTGCGCACCGCCGCCTCCATGTCGCCGGCCGTCAGGTCCGGGTTCTTGGTGGTGGCGATCTCCTCGAGCTGCGCGCGGTTGACCTTCCCGACCTTCTCGGTGTTCGGGCGCCCGCTCCCTTTCTGGATGCCCGCGGCCCGGCGCAGCAGCACCGGCGCCGGCGGCGTCTTCGTGACGAAGGTGAACGAGCGGTCGCTGAACACCGTGATGACCACGGGGATGGGCAGACCGGGCTCGGTGGACTGCGTGGCGGCGTTGAACGCCTTGCAGAACTCCATGATGTTGACGCCGTGCTGGCCGAGCGCCGGACCCACGGGGGGACTCGGGTTCGCCTGCCCGGCCTTGACCTGCAGCTTGATGTAGGCCGTGACCTTCTTTGCCATGCTTCTCTCCTGCCGGGTGCGAACGCCTTGGTGCGCGCGCGCCCGTCCCACTCAGGGGACGGGTGCGCGCGCCGGTCGGCTCCCCGGGGGTGGTGGGGTCAGGCCTTCTCGACCTGACTGAAATCGAGCTCGACCGGAGTCGACCGCCCGAAGATCTGGACCGCGACGAGCAGGCGGTTCTTGTCGAAGTTGACCTCCTCGACCACGCCGTTGAAGTCGTTGAACGGGCCGTCGTTGACGCGCACGACCTCGCCGACGTCGAACAGCACCTTCGGCCGCGGCTTCTCGACGCCTTCCTGCACGCGCTGCAGGATGGCATCGGCCTCCTTGTCGGAGATGGGCGCGGGCCGGTCGGCCGTGCCGCCGATGAAGCCGAGCACCTTCGGCACGTCCTTCACCAGGTGCCAGGTCTCGTCGTCGAGCTCCATGCGCACGAGCACGTAGCCCGGGAAGAACTTCCGCTCCGAGCGGCGCTTCTGGCCGTTGCGGATCTCCACGACCTCCTCGGTCGGCACCAGGATGTCGCCGAACCGCTCGCCGAGGCCCGCGCGCTCGATGCGCTCGCCGAGCGAGCGCTTGACCACGCCCTCGAAGCCGGAGAACGCCTGCACCACGTACCAGCGCATCGCGGCGTTCGGACGCGCGGTGGACTCGGCGGCGCCGGCCACGACGTCGCCCGAGGCGGCAGCGCCGGCGGCGCGTTCGGCATCGGTCGCGCCGGGCGCGGTGTCGACTGAGTCTTCGGCCATGAGGTTCGGGGCTGCCGTGATGGGGAGTCGCGCGGGTCGGGTCGTCAGATGCCCGTGACGAGCTTGAACAGCCACGCCAGGAACATGTCGAACACCCACAGGAAGATGCCGACGATGATCACGATGACGATGACCGTGAGCGTCGTCTGCGTGGTCTCGGCGCGGGTGGGCCAGACCACCTTGCGCACCTCGGTGCGCGCGTCGCGGAAGAAGGCGACGGTGCGCCGCCCCAGCGCGGTCTGGTAGACGATGGCGGCGGCCACGCCGAAGGCCGCGAGCAGACCGATGGTGCGCGCGAGCAGCGAGTAGTCGGCGAAGACGTAGAACAGCACGATCGCCGCGGCCGCGACGGCCCCCGCGACCACGAGCTTCGGCAGGTCGGCGCCGCTGCTCTCGGTCGTCACTTCCGCTCGGGTGGCCATGCGTGTGCTGCCTGCGCTGTTCGAAGGGGGGTGCCGGGCACCGGGCCCGGCGAGCGCCGGCGGGCCGATACGGCGACGAGGGCGTCCGGCCCGGAGTCGGGCGGCGTCCGGTTCCGCTCCCGGTGTGGGCCGGAATGAGGGGTCCTCGCGGGAAGATGGCAGGCCAGGAGGGAATCGAACCCCCAACCTTCGGTTTTGGAGACCGGCGCTCTACCAATTGAGCTACTGGCCTATCTTCCGGCGCCCAGCCTAACCACTGGGTCGAGCCTCGTGCGGACCGCCCGGCTCGTGCTCCGGACGGCGTCGTGCTCACTGCCTAGGATACTCCGCCCGGCGCCAGCGGTACAGACCGCGACGCGCCGGACGGGTTCCCCGAGCCCGATGCGGGCCTATTCGAGGATCTTGGCGACGACGCCGGCGCCCACCGTGCGCCCGCCCTCGCGGATCGCGAACCGAAGCCCGTCCTCCATCGCGATCGGTGCGATCAGCGCCACCGTGATCTTCACGTTGTCCCCGGGCATCACCATCTCGGTCCCCGACGGCAGCTCCACCGCCCCCGTCACGTCCGTCGTGCGGAAGTAGAACTGCGGACGGTAGTTGTTGAAGAACGGCGTGTGACGCCCCCCCTCGTCCTTGCCCAGCACGTAGATCTCGGCCTCGAACTTCGTGTGCGGCGTGATCGACTTCGGCTTGCACAGCACCTGACCGCGCTCGATGTCCTCGCGCTTGGTACCGCGCAGCAGCACACCGACGTTGTCCCCGGCCTCGCCCTGGTCCAGCAGCTTTCGGAACATCTCCACGCCCGTCACCGTCGTCTTCTGCGTGGCGCTGATGCCGACGATCTCGATCTCCTCCCCCACCTTCACGATCCCGCGCTCGATCCGGCCCGTGGCCACGGTGCCCCGACCCGAGATCGAGAACACGTCCTCCACCGGCATCAGGAACGGCAGATCCACCGGACGATCCGGCATCGGGATGTAGGTATCGAGCGCCTCGACCAGCTTGTCGATGCTCGGTCGACCGATCTCGGACGCATCGCCCTCGATCGCCTTCAACGCGCTGCCGGTGATGATCGGGGTGTCGTCACCGGGGAAGTCGTAGCTGTCGAGCAGCTCCCGAACCTCCATCTCCACCAGCTCCAGCAGCTCCGCATCGTCCACCATGTCGGCCTTGTTCAGGTACACCACGATGTAGGGCACCCCCACCTGGCGCGCCAGCAGGATGTGCTCGCGCGTCTGCGGCATCGGACCGTCCGCGGCCGAGACCACCAGGATCGCCCCGTCCATCTGGGCGGCTCCGGTGATCATGTTCTTCACGTAGTCGGCGTGCCCCGGGCAGTCCACGTGCGCGTAGTGACGGTTCGCGCTCTCGTATTCCACGTGCGCGGTGGCGATCGTGATCCCGCGCGCCTTCTCCTCCGGCGCGTTGTCGATCTGGTCGTACGCCTTCGACGCCCCGCCGAACTTCTCGGCCTGGCAGATCGTCAGCGCCGCCGTCAGCGTCGTCTTGCCGTGGTCCACGTGGCCGATCGTGCCGACGTTCACGTGGGGCTTGTTGCGTTCGAATTTTTCCTTGGACATCTCTGCCTGGAAATACCTTCAGTTCGCGAGAAGAGCGCGACGCCCGCCGCGCGCACCGGGCATGCCCGGGCCGCAGGCGAGCGTCGCCGTGTATTGGAGCCCATAACCGGATTCGAACCGGTGACCTCTTCCTTACCAAGGAAGTGCTCTACCGACTGAGCTATATGGGCCTGACGCTACCGACGCAACCGCCGGCCCTGCTCCGCACGTCCGGGCTGCCCGCCACCGTCGGGGTCCCGCGCGACGGGCGCACGGGCGACTGGAGCGGGTGATGGGGATCGAACCCACATCATCAGCTTGGAAGGCTGAGGTTCTACCATTGAACTACACCCGCGGCGCCTTGCCGGTCGAGCTGCCTGGACCCCGACGCGCGAGCCGCGCGATGAGGTGGTGGAGGGGGAAGGATTCGAACCTTCGAAGGCTGAGCCAGCAGATTTACAGTCTGCCCCCTTTGACCGCTCGGGAACCCCTCCTCAGACAGCCCGCAATGATAGCACCGGATTCGGGCCCGTCAAGTGCCGCGACCTCAGTGCGCGAGGATCTGGCTCAGGAAGAGCTTCGTGCGCTCCGACTGCGGGTTGTCGAAGAACTCCCCGGGTTCGTTCTCCTCGATGATCTGCCCGCCGTCCATGAAGATGACGCGGTTGGCGACGGTCTTGGCGAAGCCCATCTCGTGCGTCACGCAGATCATGGTCATGCCCTCGTGCGCCAGCTCGATCATGACGTCCAGCACCTCCTTGATCATCTCCGGGTCGAGCGCCGAGGTGGGCTCGTCGAACAGCATGATCTTCGGATTCATGCACAGCGACCGGGCGATGGCCACGCGCTGCTGCTGCCCGCCGGAGAGCTGGCCCGGGTACTTGTCGGCCTGCTCCGGGATGCGCACGCGCTCCAGGTACTTCATGGCGATCTCGTCGGCCTCCTTCTTCGGCATCTTCTTGACCCAGATCGGCGCGAGAGTGCAGTTCTCGCGCACCGTCAGGTGCGGGAAGAGGTTGAAGTGCTGGAACACCATGCCGACTTCCCGGCGCACCGAGTCGATGTTCTTCAGGTCCGAGTTCAGCTCGATGCCGTCGACGTTGATGGAGCCCGCCTGGTGCTCCTCCAGCCGGTTGATGCAGCGGATCAGCGTGGACTTGCCGGACCCCGACGGGCCGCAGACGACGATGCGCTCGCCGCGCCGCACCTGCAGGTCGATGCTCTTGAGCACGTGGAACTGGCCGTACCACTTGTCCATGTCCGAGATGCGGATGACCACCTCGTCGCTCACCGCGAGCGAGGGGGCGGCCATGGCCGCCGACGCGGACTGCGGGGATTCGCTCGTGCTCATGGGCGTGCGGGCTCGGTAGGGTGCGTGGTCGGGGGAGCGAGCGGTCTCACCGCTCGTACCCGGTGTCGAGCTTGGCCTCGACGTGGCGGCTGTAGCGCGCCATGGCGTAGCAGCACACCCAGAACACCAGCGCGACGAACACGTAGCCCGTGTAAGGCACCGATCGGATGGACCAGTTCGGGTCGTTGATGGCCGACTGCACGATGCC
Organism: uncultured Gammaproteobacteria bacterium; assembly: GCA_963833195.1. Classification (GTDB taxonomy): domain Bacteria; phylum Pseudomonadota; class Gammaproteobacteria; order Granulosicoccales; family Granulosicoccaceae; genus Granulosicoccus. The sequence goes on from CAWHXF010000027.1 coordinate 2,215,985, forward strand.
GAGCAGGTCAAGCAGGCCGATGATCAGCACGAGCGTGGTGTCCTTGAAGAGCCCGATGAAGGTGTTGACGATGCCCGGAATCACGATCTTGAGCGCCTGCGGCAACACGATCAGCCGCATCATTCTCCAGTACGGCAGCCCCAGTGCCATGGCGCCCTCGTACTGCCCCTTCGGAATGGCCTGCAGCCCGCCGCGCACCACCTCGGCCATGTAGGCGGAGGCGAACAGCGCCACGCCGATGACCGCGCGCAGCAGCTGATCGAACGTGACGTCCGGCGGCAGGAAGAGCGGGAACATCACCGAGGCCATGAACAGCACGGCGACGAGCGGGATGCCGCGCCAGAACTCGATGAAGATGGTGCACACGAGCCGCACGATGGGCATGGTGGAGCGTCGCCCGAGCGCCAGCACGATGCCGAGCGGCAGCGACGCGACGATGCCCGACAGCGCGATGACCAGGGTCAGGGAGAACCCGCCCCAGCGCGCGGTGCCCACCTGCGGCAGGCCGAAGTAGCCGCCGCGCATCAGCACGAACGCCACGATCGGGAACACCACGAGCATGAACAGCGCGACGAAGCGCCGCCCCGGCGTGTTCTCGAACGCCAGCAGCAGGATGCCGACGAAGAGCACGGCCAGCACGAGGTTCACGCGCCAGCGCTGGGGCTCGGGGTAGAAGCCGTACAGGAACTGCTCCCAGCGCGCCGTGACGAACGGCCAGCAGGCACCGTCGGGATTGGCGCGGCAGGCGTCCGCCCCGCCCGTCCAGTTCGCCGACAGCAGCGTCCAGTCGATGACCGGCGGCACGAACCACAGCACCAGCAGCGCCGACAGCACGGTCAGCACGGAGTTCGTCGGGCTGTTGAAGAGGTTGTCGCGCAGCCACGCGACGGGCCCGGCGGCGGACACCGGGGCACGCTTGTCGGGCAGGTCGCCGGCGTGGACGGTGCCGCCGCGCTTTTCCAGGGTGGCAGCCATCTATCTCTCCACCAGCTTGATGCGCGAGTTGTACCAGTTCATGAACCCGGAGGTCACGAGACTGAGCGTGAGGTAGACCCCGAGCGTCATGGCCATGACCTCCACCGCCTGCCCGGTCTGGTTCAGCGTCGTGCCCGCGAACACCGCGAACAGGTCCGGGTAGGCGATGGCCGTCGCGAGGCTCGAGTTCTTCGTCAGGTTCAGGAACTGGCTGGTCAACGGCGGCACGATGACGCGCATGGCCTGCGGCACGACCACCAGGCGCATGCGGTGGTTCGGCTTGATGCCGAGCGCGGAGGCCGCCTCGGTCTGGCCGTGGCTCACCGCCTGGATGCCGGCGCGCACGATCTCGGCGATGAAGGCGGCGGTGTAGATCACGAGTGCAAGCAGCAGCGCGATGAACTCCGGAATGATCGTGATGCCGCCGCGCAGCGCGAAGCGCGACATCTCGGCCGGCACGAGCTCCAGCGGCCGGCCGAGCACGAGGTAGGCGAGCAGCGGCAGACCGAGTATCAGGGCGAGGCCCGTCCAGAAGATCGGGAACTGGGCGCCGGTGCGTAGCTGCCGGGCCTTCGCCCAGGCGCGCACGATGAAGGTCAGCGCGATGGCCGCGAACAGCGCGTACCACACGTACTGGAAGCCGGGCTGACCGATGGGCTCGGCGAAGATCAGCCCGCGGTTGTTCAGCGAGAGGAACACGCTGTCGCCGGCCTCGTGCAGCTCGCGCGGTCCGGGCAGCGGCTTCAGCACCGCGCTGTACCAGAAGAGGATCTGCAGCAGCAGCGGAATGTTCCTGAAGAGCTCGATGTAGGTCGTGGCGACCTTCTGCACCAGCCAGTTCGAGGACAGCCGCGCGATGCCGATGACGAAGCCGAGCAGCAGCGCGAGCAGGCAGCCGATGATGGCGACGACCAGGGTGTTGACGAGCCCCACCCAGAAGACCTGGAGGTAGCTGGACGTCTCGGCGTAGTCGACGAAGGGCGTCGTGATGATGCCGAAGCCCGCGGAATTGTCGAGGAAGCCGAAGCCGGAGGCCAGGCCGCGCGCCGCCATGTTGGTGGCGGTGTTGTCGACGATGCGCCAGACGAGGAAGGCGATGGCGGCGACGAGCAGCGCCTGCCACACGAGTGCTCGCCGTGCGGGATCGCGCCAGAACGAGACCGTGGGCGCGTCGGCGCCGCCCCCGCCCCGGCCACCGCCCCCACCGCTTCCGGCGACGGGCGCGGCGCCCGAGGCGAGCGCGTCGGCACGCGCGCCGACCGTCGAGGACAGTCCGTCCCCGGCGGCCGACGCCGCGGGTGCGCGAACCTTCGAGCGAGGTCTGGAGATCATGTGCGGCGTCCGGGGGCGCGTGCGTGTAGGGGCGGGGGCGACAACGATGTCGTGTTCACCCCCGCCGACCCGGGAAGAGCCCGAGGGCTCAGCGCATGGGCGCCGCGTAGAGCACGCCGCCGTCGTTCCACAGCGCGTTCAGGCCGCGCTCGAGCCCGAGCTCGGTGTCGGGGCCGACGTTCGCCTCGTAGCTCTCGCCGTAGTTGCCGACCATGGCCACGATGTTCGCGCAGAACTCGTTCGGCAGACCGATCTTGCTGCCGAGGTCGCCGTCGACGCCGAGGATGCGCTGCACGTTCGGGTCGTCCGACTCCTTCATCTGCTCGACGTTCTCGCTTGTGATGCCGGCCTCTTCGGCGTTGATCATGCAGTTGAGCGTCCAGCGCGCGACGTCGCCCCACTCGGCATCACCGGCACGCACGAGCGGGCCGAGCGGCTCCTTCGAGATGATCTCGGGCAGCACGATGTGCTCGTCCGGGTTGGCGAGCTTGCCGCGCTGCGCGGCGAGGCCCGAGCGGTCGGTGGTGTAGACGTCGCAGCGCCCGGCGTCGTAGGCCGCGACGACTTCGTCGGCCTTCTCGAACGCGACGACGGTGTACTTCATGCCCTGGGCACGGAAGTAGTCCGCGACGTTGAGCTCGGTGGTGGTGCCGGTGTTGGTGCACACCGCGGCGCCGTCGAGCTCGGTGGCGCTGGCCACGCCGAGCCCGGTCGGGACCATGAAGCCTTGGCCGTCGTAGTAGTTGACGCCGACGAACTCGCCGAAGTCGGTGTCGCGGCTCATGGTCCAGGTGGTGTTGCGGGCCAGCACGTCGACCTCGCCCGAGGTGAGCGCGGTGAAGCGGGTCTTGGCGGACAGCGGCGTGAACCTGACCGCCTCGGGGTCGCCGAAGATGGCGGCCGCCATGGCGCGGCAGTAGTCGACGTCGAGGCCCGTCCACGCGCCCTTGTCGTCGGGGTTCGAGAAGCCCGGCAGGCCCTGCGAGACGCCGCACTGCACGAAGCCCTTGGACTTCACCGCGTCCATCGTCTCCGCCGCCTGCGCCGTGCCCGCGGCGGCCAGTGCCGCGCCGACGGCGATCGTTCCTAGAAGGTTCTTCATCGTCTTCTCCGAGTGATCCTGCCCTGTCGGGAGGAGGTGTCTGTGGAAGGCGCCGGCATCCCTGACGGTCGACTCGGCGGAGGACGCTAACACATTGCCTACGCGTCACGGCACCGGTGCGCCGAGGCGTCGCACGTGTCACGGTTCGCGTGCACGCGCGCGGTGCAGGGGGCTTCCGGATCGCTCGGGAACGGTGCGTCGGACTCCGCCTGACCCTTCGGTACGGCGATGATCGCGCTGCGGCGAGCGTGCCGCGACGAGCGCGCCGCGACGGATCCCTCAGCGGTCGGGCAGCTCGCGCGCGACTTCCTCGAACAGGACCGCGAGCGCGGCCTCGGCCGGGGGCGCCTCGGGCGGCGCCGGTGCGCCGGGACGCCCCGCCATGCGATCCGCGATGGAGGCGGCGATGCTCGCGACGAAGCCTTCGCGCCGCTCGGTCTCGTGTTCCGTGCGCGCTTCGGCGGCCGTCGTCCACGTACCGAGCGGGCGCACCGCCCCGCTGTTCAGGTCCACGCGCGTCGCCGACAGGCGCACGCGTCGGCGCACCGCCTGCACGATGCGCTCGTTGCCCGTGTCGATGCCGTCGCGGCGCACGGGCTCGGCCGTCGGCTCGAGTCGCTCGACGGCGTTCTCCTCGATGCGCAGCAGCAGGCCGCCGCGGTGCGCTATCGGTGCGGCCATGAGCGTCTGCAGGGCGTCGGGCACCAGCGCTCCGGTACGCCCGAACGCCTCGAGGATGGGATCCAGCCGCGCCGGGTCGATCTCGGTGCGCACGCGCTCGGCGCCTTCGAAGCGCCGCCTGCCCGCGCGTTCGAACGCGGCCGTCGCCGCCGCGTCCAGCGCCGCGCGGTCCGCCCCGAGCTCGATGCCGGGGGCGAGCGTCACGCCGAGCAGGGACAGATCGTTCGTGCCTCGGCGGCCGCCGCCGCCCGTGCCGGCGCCGCAGCCGACGCCTCCGAGCACCGGCAACGCCGCGATCAGGCCCACGACCGCCAGCCGCACGAGCCCGGCACGGCGGGCGGGATCGGCGGCGTGCACGTCGCGCGCGACGGTGTCGCCGCGCTGACGCGCGTTCGGCTCGGGCATGGCGATCGACCTGCGTCCGCGCGCCGTCGCGGCGCGCCCGGAGTGTAGGAGAGCCCTCGTGCGGGCACGGGTGCAGGTTCGCGGTGCACATAGTGTCTGGCGGTGCGCGCGATCGGGCGCGCACGACGAATCCGCTATCATCGGACGCATCGCGAGCCTCTCGCCGAGCCGCGAGCCGACGGTGCGCGGCGCGGTCGTTTCGGTCCGCCCCCGCACCGCGGCCCCCGATCGTCAGCCTCCCGACGTCACGCCTGAACGCGCCGTCGGCAGCGCAGCCGTCCGGCATCCCGCTTCCGACCCATTCCCGATCCCGTTCAACCCCGAACCCTGAGACGAGCCGACCCCAGATGAGCGAGCGCAACGCCACCATCACCGGCGCCGACGGCCGCAGCTCCGAGCTTCCGCTCCAGAGCGGCACCCACGGCCCCGACGCCGCCGACGTGCGCGGACTCAAGAAGGACACCGGGCTGTTCACCTACGACCCGGGCTTCGCGACCACCGCGAGCTGCAAGAGCGCCATCACGTTCATCGACGGCGACGAGGGCGTGTTGCTGTACCGCGGCTACCCCATCGAGCAACTCGCCGAGCACAGCTCCTATCTCGAGGTGTGCTACCTGCTGATGTACGGCGAGTTGCCCACGCCCGAACAGCGCGGGAACTTCGAGCAGACCATCACGTACCACACGATGGTGCACGAGAACATCCGCAAGTTCCTCACGGGCTTCCGCTACGACGCGCACCCGATGGCCATGATGGTCGGCACCGTGGGCGCGATGTCGAGCTTCTACCACGACTCCACCGACGTCACGAACCCGCAGCACCGCGAGATCTCCGCGCATCGACTCATCGCGAAGATGCCCACCCTCGCCGCCTACTGCTTCAACTACCACTCCGGGCGCCCGTTCCTCTACCCCGACAACTCGATGAGCTACGTCGAGAACTTCACGCGCATGATGTTCGGCGTGCCGGCCGAGACCTACGTGCCGAACCCCACCGTGGTGAAGGCGCTGGAGCTGATCATGCTGCTGCACGCCGACCACGAGCAGAACGCCAGCACCTCGACGGTGCGCCTCGCGGGCAGCTCGGGCGCGAACCCGTTCGCCTCCATCGCCGCGGGCATCGCGAGCCTGTGGGGTCCGGCCCACGGTGGCGCGAACGAGTCGGTCATCAACATGCTGGACCGCATCCTGTACTCCGGCGAGACCATCGAGCAGACCATCGCGCGCGCGAAGGACAAGAACGACCCCTTCCGCCTGATGGGCTTCGGACACCGCGTGTACAAGAACTTCGACCCGCGTGCCAAGCTCATCCAGAAGATGTGCTACGACCTGCTGGGCGAGCTCGGCGGCGACCAGCCGCTGTTCGAGCTGGCGATGGAGCTCGAGAAGGCCACGCTCGCCGACGACTACTTCGTCGAGCGCAAGCTCTACCCGAACGTGGACTTCTACTCCGGCATCATCCTGCGCGCGCTGGAGATCCCGATGAACATGTTCACGGTGATGTTCGCCATGAGTCGCACGGTCGGCTGGATCTCGCACTGGATGGAGATGCACGAGGACCCCGATTTCCGCATCGGTCGGCCCCAGCAGATCTACATCGGCGCGGCCAAGCGCGACTACCCGGTCCGCGGCGCGGGGGCCGCCTGAGCGCGAACCCGACCGACGCCGCCCCGGTCGGCACGGAGGCCGCGCGCCCGGGCGCACCGAGCGTCGCGTCCGAGGCCTTCACCTCGGCGCTGTCGGCCGCGGCGAACGGCGTCTGCGTGGTGACCGCCGCGCACGGGGATCGCCGTGCCGGCCTGACGGTGAGCTCCATGTGCTCGGTGTGCGCCGAGCCGCCGCTGCTGCTCGCCTGCGTGAACGCCGACAACGCGTTCAACGCGGTGGCGAGCTCGGCGCAAGCGTTCGCGGTCAACATTCTCGAAGCCCGCCACATGGCTCTGGCCCTGGTGTTCGCGGGGCTCTCGGAGCCCCCGCCTTCCGCGTCGCCGGGACTCGCGGCCGGCGAGGCGGACCGCTTCGGGGTCGGCGACTGGACGCGACTCGTCACGGGTGCGCCCGTGCTGGACGACGCGCTCGTCGCGCTGGACTGCGAGCTCGACTCGAGCTTCGAGCGCGGCACGCACCGCATCTGGATAGGTCGCGTGACCGGCGTGCGCACCGCGCCGGGCGTACCGCTGGTCTACACCTCGCGCGCCTTCGCCTCGACGCTCCCGCTCGACCCCGGTCAGGACGGCCCCACCGGCCGGGACGAGTAGGCTCCGAGCGAGGCGAGCGTGCGCAGCACCACCTGACGCACCAGCTCGCGCCGAAGCTCCAGGCGCAGGATGCGCGCCTCGTTCTCCTTGCCGAGCACTTCCCTGACGTCCCACGTGTAGTCCCGGGTCACGCGTACCAGGTTGGCGGGCACGTCCACGGCGACGGCGGGCGAGGCCTCGTCCGTGGCGCGCGCGATGGCGAGGCTCAGCTCGTGCGCGAGCTCGAACTCGCTGACCCGTCCGGTGCGCTGCACGGAGACGATGCGCTCCTGCACGCGCTCCCCGCCGATGCGCAGCAGCACGTCGGCCTCGTCGCGGTTGGGTGCGAGCGCGAAGCCGCGGTCGGCGAGAGCGAGGCGCAGCTCGGGCAACACCGACAGCCCGCGATCGGCGTCGATGTAGAGCCGCTCCTCGGGCCCGGCAGCCGTCCCGCTGCCGCGCGGCCTGAACCCGCACGCCGTCCCGGACAGCGCCGTCGCGGCGCCCGCCACGAGGAACGCGCGTCGTCGCACCGTCGGCGGTCCGTGGGCGGCCCGGGGGCGTTCCGTCGCCGGTCCTTCAGTCCGCCGCGGTGGCCGCGGCGGCGAAGTTCTGCAGCGCCCCGGAGACCGTGCCCAGCACCTCCGCGCAGTCGTCACCCGTGATGCCGTGGCGCGCGGCGAGCCAGGCGGGATCGTTCCAGACGAGTCGGGTCTCGCCCGTCGCGTCGACGAAGGCGAGCATCCTTTGCGGCAGGTCGATGGCCATCGTCGGTGCGCAGACCATGAGCGGCGTGCCGAGCTTCGGGTTGCCGAACAGCAGCACCTGCGTCGGCCCGAGCTCGAGCCCCGCGCCCTCGGCATTGGCCGCGTGATCGATGCGCGCGAAGACCGTGAGCCCCTTCGATTCGAGGGCCGCCGACAATCGATCGATCGTGGTGGGCACGTCGTGCGGGCTCGGCACGCTCTGCAGCCCGTCCTGCGCGGCGGCCGGGCCACACACCGCACCGAGGCCGAGCACGAGCGCGGCGGCTCGAACCGCGACGAAGGCGCGGCGACCGATTCCCCGAAGCGAACGCCGAAGAGCGAAGCGGCGGCGACGCTCGGGACGGACGGCGGCGAGGCGTGACGTCATGGGGGCGGATCTCGAGCGTCGGGGGACGGGCAGTGTAGCGCGGGCGCCTGCTACGCTCGATCGCGAGACCGACGCCGTCATCGACCCCGTGATCGCCCCCCGTGATCGCCCCCCGATCGACCCCGTCGCCGACCCCGACCGAGGGCCCTGAAGCCATGCGCACCGGATACTGATGCGACCCGTGCGACTCTCCCCGGCGCGTGCGGTCCCGGCGTCACGGGCCACGGATGCCTCGGGGGATGCCTCGGGGGATGCCTCGGGGGATGCCCTGAGGGATGCCCCGAGGGATGCCGGATCCGTCGTGACGCGCCTGATCGCGGCGCTGGACGTGCCGGGCGAGCACGATCCGGCGACCCTGGACGCCGCGATCGCGGCGGTGGCCGACGACGGCATCGACGATCCGGCCTTGACGGATCTCGAGGCCGTGCCGTTCGTCACCGTCGACAACGACGGCTCGCGCGACCTCGACCAGGCCCTGCACGTGCGGGCTTGCGGGCCCGATGGCGGCTGGCGCGTGCGCTACGCGCTCGCCGACACCACCCGGCACGTGGTGCCGGGGAATGCGTTGTGGGCGGCGGCCACGGCACGCGGCGCGACGCTGTACGCGCCCGACCGCGCGTTGCCGATGCTGCCGCGCGCGCTGTCCGAAGGCCTGCTGTCGCTGGACCCGGGAGAGCGTCGGCGCGCGCTGGTGTTCGACATGCGGGTGGCCGCCGACGGCGCAGTCACGTCCACCGACGTCGTGCGCGCGCGCGTGCGAAGTCGGTTGCAACTGACCTACGCCGGCGTGCAGCGGGCCGTGGACGGCGAGAAACCGCTCGCCGACGCGCGGGCGGACAACCCGGAGTCCAGGGCCGTGCGGGCATCGTCCGACGAGGCGGACGCGATCATGGACTCGTTGCGCGCGCTGGCGGCCGTCGGCACGGCGATGGAGGCGCATCGACGCGCCGCCGGCACCATCGCCTTCGACCGCACCGAGAGCGACATCCGCATCGTGGATGGCCCCGACGGCGCGGTGTTCGACGTGACGCCGCGCCCGCGGCTCGCGAGCGAGGCGTGGAACGAGCAACTGAGCCTCGCCTGCAACGTGCAGGGCGCGGTGCTGCTGGTGTCGCTCGAGGCCGACGACCCGACGCTCGAGCCCGTGTACCGCACGCACGCCGCGCCGGACCCGGGTCGGCTGCGCGAGCTGGACGCGACGCTCGTCGCGTTCGCCGACGCGCTCGATCTCGACGGCCCGTGGCGCCGCCGGCCGAAGACGGACGCATCGCTCGCCGACTGGTTCGAGGCCCTGCCCCGCCGCCCCGCCGGGCGCCGGCGCGCGATACAACGCCAGCTCCTGCGCGCCCAGCAGGCGTCGCGCTACGGCGCCGAGCCCGGGCGCCACCACGCGCTGGCGGCCGATGGCTACGCGCGCTTCTCCTCGCCGATGCGCGAGCTCGTCGGCGTGCACACCCATCGCGTGCTGCTGCGCGCGCTCGGGCTCGCGCAGGCCGTGCCGCAGGAGGCGACGCAGCGTGACCGCGAGGCCCTGCGCGATGCCGTGGTGGCGGCCGGGGAGGCGTCGCGCACCCGGCAGAAGGCGCTCGACCGTGCCGTGCTGTACGAGGTGATCGGCGCGCTGTTCGCCGAGGATCTCGCCGACGGCGACCCGCCCTGGCGGGACGCGACGGTGCTCGGCGTCGAGCCGAACAAGCTGCACGTCGGGCTCGACGGCATGGCGCTCGACGTGAAGGTGTACCGAGAGGACCTGGAAGCGACGACCGGCGTCGCCTGGGCGCTGGACACGGTGTCTGCGCGTCCGGGGGCGCGCCGCTCGGCGGCCCTGCCCGGCGTACCGGCCGCCGTGCCCGTGTTCCTGGGCGACGGCGTGCGGCTCAGGGTGCGCGGCTTCGATGCGTCGTCGAGCCGCTACCGCTTCGATCTCGAGCTGCTGGACCTTTGACGGCTCGTGACGGAAGTGATTGCACACGCGGCCCATGACGCCGCCGGTCGGGGGATAACGTCGGGTCCGACGTACCAGCAGAGGGCAACGACATGAACAAGGATCAGGCGAAGGGCGAGGCGAACAAGGCCGCCGGCAAGGTGCAGGAAAAGGCCGGCGAGATGACGGGCGACGACGAGGCGCGGGCCGAGGGCGCGGGCAAGCAGGCCAAGGGCAGCGCCCAGAAGGTCAAGGGCGACGCGCGCGAGGGCGTCAAGGACGCGGCCGACGCGGTCAAGAAGAACGCCTGAGTCGCTCTCGCGGACGGGGACCGGACGGCCCCGTCCGGCCCCCGTCCGCCCCCCGTCCGCCCCCCGTCCGCGAGGGACCCTCAGGGCTTCGCCGCCACGCGCTCCGCGAGCAGGATACCGCCGAGCACCAGCGCGAGCCCGGCGGCGTGGTACCACGCGAAGCGCTCGCCGAGCAGCAGCACGGCGAGCCCCGCGCCGAAGATCGGGATGAGGTTGAAGAACAGGCCCGCTCTGTTGCTGCCGACGAGCTGGACCCCGCGCGCCCAGGCGACCTGCGCGCACACGGTCGGGAAGACGACCACGTAGCCGAGCACGGCCCAGCCCGTCGACGAAGGCATCGGCTGCACGGCCACGGAGAGCTCCCACGCGGCGAAGGGCACCGCCATGGCGAAGGCGCTCGCCGAGATGATCCACATGTAGCTCATCCAGTGGATGTCCGGCCGCCAGCGCAGCGCGAAGGTGTACCCGGCGTAGAACAGGCACGCCAGCAGCATCCACGCGTCCCCGATCACGAGGCCGTTGCCGAGCAGCACCGACGCATCGCCCCCCGTCGTCACGAGCAGCACGCCCAGGATCGACAGGCCCAGCCCCGCGAGTTGCAGAGCGCGCACGCGCTGCGCGAGGATCGCGAAGTTCGCGATCATGATGAGCCCCGGCATCGAGGCCTGGATGATGCTGACGTTGATCGCGCTCGTCGTGTTCAGCGCCAGGAACATCAGCAGGTTGAACGTGCACATGCCGAGCGCGCCGAGCGCGACGAGCAGCGGCAGGTGCGCGCGCATCAGCGGCCAGTCGCGTGCGCAGCGGTCCCCATGCGAACGGCAGCAGCAGGATCGTGGCCAGCAGCCAGCGCACCCCGGTGAGCGTGAACGGCAGCCAGTCCGCCGTGGCCAGCTTGCCGGCGACCGCGTTGCCGCCCCAGATCAGCGGCGCGAGCGTGAGCATGGCCCAGGGGCTTGCGAAGACGGTGCGGCCGATGCCCCGCGCACCGGCCGCGGCGCTCATCAGCTCGCCACGATGTTCACGAGCCGTCCCGGCACGACGATGACCTTGCGGATGGTGGCGTCCCCGACGTGCCGGGCGACGTCGGCGTCCGCGCGCGCGGCCGCCTCGCAGTCGTCGTTCGACGCGTCCGCGGGCACCGTGATCTCCGCGCGCCGCTTGCCGTTGACCTGCACCGCGAGCGTGATCGAGTCGCGCGCGAGCGCCGCCTCGTCCGCTTCGGGCCACGCCTCGTCGGCGACGTTCGTGACGTAGCCGAGCCGGTGCCACAGCACGTGCGTGACGTGCGGCACGAAGGGCGAGAGCAGGCGCACCAGCGCGCTCGCCGCCTCGTGCCGCACCGCGAGATCGGCGGCGCGGCCGGCCTCGCCCGCCCCGCCCGCGCCCGTCCCGCCTTTGCCCGGCTCGAAGCGCGTCATGGCGTTGAACAGCTCCATCATCGAGGCGATGGCGGTGTTGAAGGTGTAGCGCCGCTCGATGTCGTCCGACACCTTGACGATGGTCTCGTGCGTCTTCCGGCGCAGCGCCTTCGCCTCCGCGGACAGCGCGTCCGCATCGATGTCGCCCATGCTCGCGTCCGGGCTCTCGAGCGCGCGCCACAGCCGCTTCAGGAAGCGGTGCATGCCCTCGACACCGCCCTCCTTCCATTCCAGGCTCTGCACCGGCGGCGAGTCGCTCATGGCGAACAGCCGCATGGTGTCCGCACCGTAGCGCTCGACCATGGTGAGCGGATCGACACCGTTGCTCTTGGACTTCGACATCTTCTCGATGCGCCCGACCGTGACGGGCTCGCCGTCCGCGACGAGCGTGGCCGAGTCGATGCGCCCCTTGTCGTCGTGGCCGATGTCGAGTTCGGGTCGGGAGAAGTAGCGCCGCGCCCCGTTGGCCCCGTCGTCGCGGTAGAACGTCTCGGCCACGACCATGCCCTGCGTCATCAGGCGCGTGAACGGCTCGTCGGAGCTGACCAGGCCCGCGTCGCGCATCAGCTTGTGGAAGAAGCGCGCGTAGAGCAGGTGCAGGACCGCGTGCTCCACGCCGCCGATGTACTGGTCCACGGGCAGCCAGTAGTCGGCGCGTTCGTCCAGCATGGCGTCGGCGTCGGGGCTGCAGTAGCGCGCGTAGTACCAGCTCGACTCGAAGAAGGTGTCGAAGGTGTCGGTCTCGCGCCGTCCCGGGGCGCCGGTGCCGGGCACCGTCGTCTCGATGAAGGCGGCGTCCTCCTTGATCGGGGACTTCACGCCCGAGAACGCCACGTCCTCGGGCAGCACCACGGGCAGATCCGCCTCGGGCACCGCGTGCGGCTCGCCGGCCTCGTCGTAGACGATGGGAATCGGGCAGCCCCAGTAGCGCTGGCGCGAGACGCCCCAGTCGCGCAGGCGGTAGTTGACCTTTCGCTTTCCCTTCGCGTGCGCCACCAGGTGATCGGCCGTGGCGGCGTAGGCGGCCTCGAAGTCCAGCCCGTCGAAGTCGCCCGAATTCACCGTCACCGAGTCCACCTTGGTGACGAAGGCCGACTCGGACACGTCGACGGGCGCACCGGTGCTCTGCACCACCTGACGGATCGGCAGCCCGAACTTCGTGGCGAACTCCCAGTCGCGCTGGTCGTGCGCGGGCACGCCCATCACCGCACCGGTGCCGTAGGTCATCAGCACGAAGTTCGCGACCCAGACCGGCACGCGCTCGCCCGTCACGGGGTTGATCACCGCGAAGCCCGTCGGCACGCCGCGCTTGTCGTCGGCCTCGGTCGCCGCCTCGGACGTGCTGGATTCGCTGCAGAAGCGCACGAAGGCCGCGACCTCGGGACTGCGCTTGGACGCCGCGAGCGCCACCGGGTGCTCGGCCGCCACGGCCACGAAGGTCACGCCCGCGACCGTGTCCGGACGAGTGGTGTACACGCGGATCTCGTCGGCGATGCCGTCGTCGGTGACGTCGAGCGGCGCGTCCCCGCGGCCCGCCAGCGGCAGCGAGAACTCCACGCCCTCGGAGCGGCCGATCCAGTTCCGCTGCATGGTGCGCACCGAGTCCGGCCAGCCATCCATGCGATCGAGCTCTTCCAGGAGCTCGTCCGCGTAGTCGGTGATGCGCAGGAACCACTGCGGGATCTCGCGCCGCTCGACCTTCGCGCCGGAGCGCCAGCCGCGCCCGTCGGCATCCACCTGCTCGTTCGCGAGCACCGTCTGCTCGACGGGGTCCCAGTTGACGATCGCCATCTTCCTGTAGGCGATGCCCTTGTCGAACAGCTTGGTGAAGAACCATTGCTCCCAGCGGTAGTACTCGGGCCGGCAGGTGGCCAGCTCGCGCGACCAGTCGTAGGCCATGCCCAGACGCTTGAGCTGCTCGCGCATCTCTGCGATGTTCGCGTAGGTCCACTGCGCGGGCGCCGTCTCGTTCTTGATCGCGGCGTTCTCGGCGGGCAGCCCGAACGCGTCCCAGCCGATCGGCTGCAGCACGTTGAAGCCCAGCATGCGGCGGTGGCGCGCGATGACGTCGCCGATGGTGTAGTTCCGCACGTGACCCATGTGCAGGCTGCCCGAGGGGTACGGCAACATGGACAGGCAGTAGAACTTCTCGCGCTCGGGGTCTTCCACGGCGCGGAACGCGCCCGACTCCTCCCACAGCCGCTGCACCTCGGGCTCGAGCGAGCGGAAGTCGTACCCGCCCCCATCGGCGGAGGCGACGGCGGAGGCGTCGGCGGGCCGGGAAGCCTGGGGGGCGGGGACGTCGGACATGGCGGCGGGGGCCTTCGGTCGGGCGGGCGCGAACGGCAGGCGATGATACCGGGAGCGCGGCCCGCGCCACAGAAGGCGCGCGCTGCGTCCGAAGGCACCGTCCGGCGCCCGGCATCGTAGGAAGGGTCCACGCAGGCGGAGCACGCGAGATGGCCACTCGGAACGATCAGACGATCTACGACGATGCCGCCGAGGTCTGGTGGTCGGACGAGCTGCGCTGGGTGCGCACCCTCAAGCGCATGGTCGACGGACGCCTGGACTGGTTCGACCGCTTCGTGGACTGGGACGGCCTGCGCGTGCTGGACCTCGGCTGCGCCGGCGGCTTCATGGCCGAGGCGCTGGCGAAGCGCGGCGCGCGGGTCACGGGGATCGACCCTGCCGGGAAGGCGATCGACGCCGCGCGCGATCACGCCGCGGCGAACGGGCTCGAGATCCGCTACGACGTCGGCGTCGGCGAAGCGCTGCCCTACGAGGACGACGCGTTCGACGCCATCGTGTGCGTCGATGTGCTGGAGCACGTGCGGGACCTGGACCGGGTGTGCGCGGAGATGGCGCGCACGACGGTGCGCGGCGGCACCCTGTGCTTCGACACGATCGCGCGCAACCCGGTGGCCCGCTTCGCCGCCATCACCGTCGCGGAGGATCTGCTCGGCGTGCTGCCGAAGGGCACGCACGATCCTGCCATGTTCATCCGCCCCGAGGAGCTGCGCGGCAAGCTGGAGCGCGAGGGCTTTCGCGTCGGGCGCATGACCGGGCTCGGGCCGCACGGCGTGAACCTGCGCGGCGACCTGAAGTTCGGGCGCGTGCCCACGAAGGCGGTGATCTACATGGGCACCGCCCGCCTGACGCGCGAAGGCTCGTGACGCGACAGCACCCGCCCACCACGCCGACGAGGATCCGCCTTCGATGACGCTCATCGCCCTGTTCTGCGCCGCCACCCTGTTCGGCGGCATGCTGCTGTACTCCTTCGGCTTCGCACCGCTCGTGTTCTCGAAGCTGCCGGTGCAGACGGCCGGCACGCTGCTGCGCGAGGCGTTCCCGTTCTACTACCTGTTCGTCATCGGCGTTGCTCTCGTCGCGGCGCTCGCGCTGCTGCCCGTGGACACCTTCTCGGCCTGGCTGATGCTGATCACGGTCGTGATCGGCGTGGCGGCCCGGCAGTTGCTGATGCCCGCCATCAACCGCGCGAGCGACGCGCGCGCCGCGGGCGACGACTCCGGCGCCGCACGATTCAAGTTCCTGCACGGCTTCTCGGTCGTGCTGAACTTCGTGCAGCTGGCCGCGGTCGGCACGGTGCTCGCGCGTTTCGTCTGAACGGCCGAGGCGCGGGGGATAGTCTTTGCAAGCCGCCGAGCCCGGTGTTTACCGGCCTCGGCGAACAGTGCCTGATGCGTTCCCGCGGTCCCGGCGAGCCGTATCCTCCTCGTCCCCTCACCCCATCAGCGCGCATGAACAGCATCGTCTACATCGTCGGCCTCATCGTCATCGTCCTCGCCATCCTGTCCTTCCTCGGGCTTCGATGAACGCCGCGGTCCGGTCCGCGACCGTGGCCATGCCGGCAACGGTGCCGCGGCCGGATCGGGCACGTTCCGGGCGCCGCACGTGGATCGGGTGGCGATGCACGGCGGTGCCATCCCGGTCCAGGCGTTCGCGTTCGCCGCGTTCGGTTCCGCCCTAGGCCCGGCGGCCGTCGCCCCACCGATCCGGCAACGTCGCGGCGCGGCGGTGCAGGCCGCCCTGATTCCGCACGATCGGACTTCCCCGCGCTCTACGCCTTCGGCGACAGGGTGAGGGTATGCTCGCGGCCTCGCGGCACAGAGGGCTCGAACGAGCCATGGACTTCACTTCACCGGTTGCCGCGATACCGGAAGGCCCTTCGGGGAACACGTCCTCGGACGCCCCGGACGATGCGGAAACCTACTGGTCCAACGCGCGCCTGCGCACCGCGGGCACCGAGCTCGCCGGACCGTCGCCCGATCTCGCGTCCGCGCACCTCGCGCGCGACCCCGCCCACCGGCAGGTCGACAACCTGCGCGCGCTCACCGCGATCTACCGTGCGCACCTCGCGGCGATTCGAGTGGGCGCCATGGTCAGTCCGGCCGCGGAATGGCTGCTCGACAACTTCTATCTCGTCGAGGAGAACGTCCGCCAGGTCCGCCGCGACCTGCCGGGGCGCTTCTACCGGCAGTTGCCGGCCTTCGGCACGCGCGACGACGGCACGCGCACGCCGCGCGTCACCGCGCTCGCGTGGCGCTTCGTCACCCGTTCGCACTTCGAGTTCGACGTCGTGCGGCTCACGGCGCTGGTCGAGGGGTACCAGTCCCTGCGCGCGCTGCGCATCGGCGAGCTGTGGGCGATTCCGGCCGTTCTGCGCTTCGTGCTCATCGAGGAGCTCAGGCGGCTCGCCGAGCAGATCGAGCGCCGCCGGCGCATGCGCGACGCCGCGAACGCGCTCGCCGATCGACTGCTCGGAGCGACGGCGGGATCGGCTGCGCGACAGGCGTCCGACACCGCACCCGGGATGACGCCCGCTCCGATCCGCGACGCCGTCCGCAGCGCCCCGGGACGCAGCGACGAGGCGCTCGCCGCGGACGACGCGTTCGCGAGCCAACTGCTCTACCGGTTGCGCGACGGCTCGATCGAGGCGCACGACGTGATGGTCTGGCTGGAGCGCCGCCTCGAAGCGCGCGGCAGCGACGCCGAGGCCGTGATGGTCGCCGAGCAGCACCGGTTGTCCGCCGGCACGGTCCGCATGGGCAACATCGTGCGCAGCCTGCGCGCCATCGATGATGTCGACTGGACGAAGTGGTTCGCGCAGGTGAGCCTCGTCGACGCGCGGCTGCGCGGCGCGACGAGCTTCGCGGCGCTGGACTTCGCGTCGCGCGACCGCTACCGCGACGCCATCGAGCGGCTCGCCCGGCTTTCGGGCCGCGACGAGCTCGATGTGGCGGAGCGGGCCGTCGACGCTGCCGGCGCGGGCGGCGGAGCGGAACCGACGACCGACATCGGTCACTGGCTGATCGGTGCCGGCCTGGAAGCCTTCGAAGCGGCGATCGGCGCGAGCGTACCGCCGGGCACGCGCGCCGCGCGCGCGTGGCGACGGCTCGGCTGGCTGTCGATCGCGCTGCCCGTGCTGCTCCTCACGCTGGCGGGCGTGGCCACGGCGGTACTGATGCTGAGCGCCGCGGGCGTGCATCCGGCGGCGGCCACGCTGCTCGCGCTGCTCGCGGGCCTTCCGGCGAGCGAGGCGGCCAGCGGGCTGTACAACACCCTGGTGACGGCCTTCAAGTCGCCGACCAGACTCGTCGGCTTCGAGTACGCGGACGGCGTCCCGGCGGAGGCCCGCACGCTCGTCGTCGTGCCCTGCCTGCTCACCTCGCGCGACGACATCGAGGACCTCGTCAGGAATCTCGAGGTCCACTACCTGTCGAACACGCGCGGCGAGCTGCACTACGCGCTCGCGAGCGACTGGCCCGACGCGGCGCATGAACGCGACGCGGCCGACGACGAGCTGCTCGCCTTCGCGCGCGAGCGCATCGCGACGCTCTCCGCGCGCTACGAGCACGCGGGCGGAACGCGGTTCTTCCTGGTCCACCGGGCACGGCAGCACAACGCCTCCGAGGGTTGCTGGATGGGCTGGGAGCGCAAGCGCGGCAAGCTGCTGGAGCTGAACCGCCTGCTGCGCGGCGACACCGCGACATCCTTCCTCCCCGTCGACGTCCCGCTGCCCGAGGGCGTCGTGCACGTCATGACGCTCGACGCCGACACGCGCCTGACGCGCGATGCCGTCACGACGCTCGTCGGCAAGATGGCGCACCCGCTGAACCGTCCGGCGCTCGACGCGAGCGGCCGGCGCACGGCGTCGGGCTACGGGATCATGCAGCCGCGCGTGGTCGCGTCCCTGACGACGGGCGCGGAGGCCTCGCTCTTCCAGCGCATCTGGTCGCAGGACCGGGGAATCGACCCCTACGTGTTCGCGGCGTCCGACGTCTACCAGGACATGACGGGCGAGGGCTCCTTCACGGGCAAGGGCCTGTACCACGTCGACACGCTGATCAGCGCGCTGGACGGTCGCTTCGACGAGAACGCGGTACTGAGCCACGACCTGCTCGAAGGCTCGCTCGCGCGCTGCGCCCTCGTGAGCGACGTGGAGCTCGTCGAGGACTTCCCGGTGCGCCACGCGGTCGAGTCCGCGCGCCAGCACCGCTGGACGCGCGGCGACTGGCAACTGCTTGCCCTTCGTGCTCGGCACCGCCACCGGGGCGGACGGCCTCGGCAAGCTCGGGCGCTGGAAGATGGTCGACAACCTGCGGCGCTCGCTGGTGCCGATCGCGTGGCTGCTGGCCTCCATCCTCGGCTGGTGCACGCTCGACCTGTCGCAGGCCCTGGCCTGGCAGGCGACGCTCGTGCTGAGCCTGTTCGTCGCGCCGACGCTGCAGCTGCTGCGCGGGGCGATACCGCGCGGGCGCGAGTACGTGCTGCGCGCGCACTTCCGTTCGCTCGGCACGGAGGCGCTCGCGGCCACCGCGCAGGTGCTGCTGCGCATCGTGTTCATCGCGGACGCCGCGGCCAACGGCATCGACGCGATGGCGCGCTCGCTGTACCGCACCTACGTCAGCCGCCGCCGCCTGCTCGAATGGCGCACCGCGGCGCAGCACGCGTCGAGCGGCGCGGAAGGGGTGGCGGACGCGTACCTGCGCATGGCGGGCGGAGTCGCGGTGGCCGTGGCGGCCGCACTCGTCGCGGTACTCGCCGGCAGCGAGGCGTTGCCGCTGGCCCTCCCGCTGTGCGCCGCGTGGCTCGGCGCCCCGGCCGTGGCGAGCCTGGTGAGCCGCACGGCCGAGACCGAGGACCGCCTGAGCGTGGACCCCGCCGACCGGGCCGCCCTGCGCCGCATCGCCAGGCGCACGTGGCGCTTCTTCGAGGAGTTCGTCACCGCGGAGCACCACCACCTGCCGCCCGACAACTTCCAGGAGATCCCGGAGCCCGTCGTCGCGGGACGCACGTCGCCGACGAACATCGGGCTGTACCTGCTTTCGGTGGTGTCGGCCCGCGACTTCGGCTGGATCGACATGGAGGAGACCGTCGCGCGGCTCGAGGCCACGCTCGACACGGTCGAGGGCATGGAGCGCCACCGCGGCCACCTCTACAACTGGTACGACACGCGCACGCTCGCACCCCTGCTGCCCACCTACGTGTCGGCGGTCGACAGCGGCAACCTCGCGGGACACCTCGTCGCGCTCTCGTCCACGTGCCGCGAGTGGGGCGAGGCGTTGTTCGCGGTCCTGCCGGCGGGCGTCGAAGGGATCGGCGACGTCGCCGGCGTGCTGGCCGAGGAGCTCGACGCCGTGCCCGACGACCGGCGCTCCTCGCGTCCGCTCAGGCGCAGTCTCGAGGAGCGCGTGCGCGGGCTGCGCCGGGCCGTCGACGCGATGAGCGAAGCCCCCGAGTTCGCCGCCGTCGGCATCGAGGACCTGTCGACGATGGCGCGCGACGTCGGCCGGCTCGCGGGCGAGCTCGATCACGAGATCGGTTCCGCCCGCACGCGCTCGGTCGTCGACTGGAGCGACGCGCTGGCGCGCGCGTGCGCGGCGAACGTCGCCGACGCCTCGTTCGAGCCGGCGGCGGCGGAGCGACTGCGCGCCCGGCTCGCGGCGCTGCGCGAACGCGCGCGGGGTCTCGCCTTCGGCATGGACTTCGCGTTCCTGATGCGCGAGGACCGGCGGCTGCTCGCCATCGGCTACCGCGTCGCCGATGCGGAGCTCGACGGCTCGTGCTACGACCTGCTCGCCTCCGAGGCGCGTCTGGCGAGTCTCTTCGGCATCGCCAAGGGCGATCTGCCGACCGAGCACTGGTTCCGGCTCGGTCGGCCCGTCGTCGCCGTGGGCGCGCGCGGCGCGCTGATGTCGTGGTCCGGCTCGATGTTCGAGTACCTGATGCCGCCGCTCGTGATGCAGGAGCAACGCGGCGGCATCCTGAACCGCAGCAACGCGCTCGCCGTGCGACGCCAGATCGCCTACGGCAAGAGTCGCGGCGTGCCGTGGGGCGTGTCGGAGGCGGCCTTCAGCGCGACCGACCGCGAGATGACCTACCAGTACTCGTGCTTCGGCGTGCCCTCGCTCGGCATGAAGCGCGACCTCGCCGCCGATCTCGTGATCGCGCCCTACGCCTCCCTGCTCGCCAGCCAGTACCGCCCGCGCGAGGCGCTGGCCAACCTCGAGCGCCTGCGCAGCCTCGGGGCGCTCGGCCGCTACGGCTTCCACGACGCGGTCGACTACACGCCGCAGCGCCTCCCGGAAGGCAGCACCCACGTGGTCGTGAGGAACTACATGGCGCACCACCACGGCATGTCGGTGCTGGCGGTGTCCAACGTCGTGTTCCGCGGACGGCTGCGCGAGCGCTTTCACGCCGACCCCGTCATCGAGGCGGCGGAACTGCTGCTGCAGGAGAAGGCGCCGCGGCAGGTGCCGGTGCTCGGCGCGAAGGCCGCGGCGAGCGAGCTGGTGCGCGGCAGGAGCGAGCCGAACGCGCAGGTGCACCGCACCGTGTCGGATCCCGCGAACGCGCCTCCGGCCGTGGCGCTGCTGTCCAACGGCCACTACTCCCTCGTGCTCGCCGCCAACGGCGGCGGCCAGGCATCGTGGAACGGTCTCTCCGTGACGCGCTGGCAGCTCGACGCGGTGGAGGAGCGTTGGGGCACCTTCCTGTTCGTGCGCGACCTCGGCTCCGGGGATTGGTGGTCGGCGACGGCCGCGCCGCGCGCCGCTCCCGGCGAGGCGACGAAGACCGTGTTCTCCGACAGCAAGGCGGAATTCCACAAGCGCGTCGGCACGCTGCGCTCGCGCGTCGACGTCATCGTGGCGGGCTCCTTCGATGGCGAGGGACGCCGGATCACGATCGCGAACGACGGCGACGTGGAACGCACCGTCGACATCACCTCCTACGCCGAGCCCGTGCTCTCGGCCCGCGCCGCCGACGCGGCCCATCCGGCGTTCTCGAAGATGTTCGTGCGCACCAGCGTCGATCGCGAGAAGACCATCCGCGCGGTGCGCAACCGCCGCCGCCACGACGAGCCCGACATGCTCGTCGCGCACGTCGTCGTCGGCAGCGCGCACGCCGCGCGTGGCACCGGCGCGGAAACCGATCGCCGCCGCTTCATCGGACGCGGCCGCAGCCTCGCCACGGCCGCGGCCTTCGATGCGGGTGCCGAGCTCGCGGCCGCAGACGGCTTCACGCTGGATCCCGTGCTGTCGCTCAGGCGCACGCTGCGCATCGCGCCGGGCAAGGAAGCGAGCCTCGTCTACTGGACGATCGCCGCGCCGCGGGCTCGCGAACT
Organism: uncultured Gammaproteobacteria bacterium; assembly: GCA_963833195.1. GTDB lineage: Bacteria > Pseudomonadota > Gammaproteobacteria > Granulosicoccales > Granulosicoccaceae > Granulosicoccus. The sequence goes on from CAWHXF010000027.1 coordinate 2,237,152, forward strand.
CGACGCGGCCATCGCCAACTGCCGCCATCCCGAGAGCTTCGAGCGCGAGGCGATGCACGCCTGGACGCGTTCGCAGGTGCAGCTGCGACACATCGGCACCAGCCCGATCGAGGCCACCGTCTTCCAGCGCCTGGCGCGCTACCTCGTGGTGCCGGGCGACGCGATGAGCGGTCGCCGGGCCGGCCTCGACGCCGGCCCTCAGTCGCTGCTGTGGTCCGCCGGCATCTCCGGCGACTATCCGCTGTTCGTGCTGCGCATCGACGACGCGGCCGACATGGCCATCGTCAGGAAGGCGCTGCGGGCGCAGGAGTACTTCCGCGCCCGCGGCCTGTACGCGGACCTCGTCATCGTCAACGAGCGCGACGCCTCGTACGCGCAGGAGCTGCAGCACGGCATCGACGCGCTGTGCGAGAACGCCCGCCAGCGCGGGGCGGCGGACGGTCCGGGCCAGCACATCTTCGCTCTGCGGCACGAGGTGATGCCGCCCGACGTGTACGCGTGCCTGTTCACGGCGGCCCGCGTGGTGCTGCACGCGCGCAACGGCATCTTCTCGACGCAGCTGACGCGCGCCGAGCGGCGCCAGGCGAACCGCGAGGCGATGTCGCCGACGCCCGTGGCGACGGTGCAGGCGGTCCCGCGATCCGCGCGGCCGCCGGAACGGCCCGCCGCCTCGCCACCGTCGGGCGAGGGCCTGCGGTTCTGGAACGGCTACGGCGGCTTCGCGCCCGACGGGCGCGAGTACGTCGTGCGCCTGGCGCCCGGGGACGCGACGCCGCAGCCGTGGATCAACGTGCTGGCGGGCAACGGCTTCGGTGCGCACGTGTCGGCCGAGGGCACGGGCTTCACGTGGAGCCGCAACTCGCGCGACTACCAGCTCACCCCCTGGAGCAACGACCCCGTCGTCGACCGGCCCGGCGAGGCGTTCCTCGTGCACGACGCCGCGTCGGGGCGCACGCACAGTCCGCTGGCGGCGCTGGGGGAAGGCGCGGACCGTACGCTCGAGGCGCGCCACGGCTTCGGCATCAGCACGTTCACGTGCACGGTCGATGGCCTGCGGCTCGGGCTCGTGCAGAGCGTGCACCCGGAGGAGCCCGTGAAGCTGTCGCGACTGAGCATCGAGAACCTCGGCGACGCGCCACGAACGCTCCGGGCTCACGCGTACGCGGAATGGGTGCTCGGCAACGACCGGACGCGCACGGCCGCATTCGTCGAGTGCGCGTTCGACGCCGACGCGGGCGTGCTGCTCGCCACGAACCCGTGGAGCGTGGAGTACCCCGGGCGGGTCGGCTTCCTCGCCTGCGACGCGCCGCTCGCTTCCGTGACGGCCTCGCGCGCCGAGTTCATCGGCGGTGGCACGGTCCGGCTCCCCGAGGCGGTCACCGCGCACCGCGTCCTCGACGGCGGCCGGGCGACGCGTGGAGACCCGTGCGCGGCGCTCGCGACCGACGTCACCGTCGCCGCCGGTGCGTGCGTGGAGGTGACGTTCCTGCTGGGCGACGTCGGCTCCCCTGCCGCCGCCGCGGCGCTCGTGGCTCGACAGCGCGAAGCGAGCTTCGACGACGTGCTCGCCCGGGTCGCGAGCGGCTGGGCCGAGCTCGTCGACGTGCTGGTCGTCGACACGCCGGACGAATCGATGAACCTCGTGCTCAACGGCTGGTTGCCGTACCAGAGCATCGCCTGCCGCGTGCGCGCGCGCTCGGCCTTCTACCAGGCGAGCGGCGCATACGGATTCCGCGACCAGCTGCAGGACTCGCTCGCCTGGCTGCTGCACGACCCGTCGCTGGCGCGCGCGCAGATCCTGAACGCGGCCGGGCGCCAGTTTCCGGAGGGCGACGTGCAGCACTGGTGGCTGCCCGCGAGCGGCACGGGCGTGCGCACGATGATCAGCGACGACGTGGTGTGGCTCGGCCACGCCGTGGCGCACTACCTCGACGTGACCGGGGACGCCTCCCTGCTGGACGAGTCGCTCGCGTTCCTCGAGGGGCCTGAGCTCGGACCCGGCGAGCACGACCGCATGTTCGCGCCCGGGACGTCGACGCGCACGGCCCCGGTCTACGAGCACTGCGCGCTCGCGCTGGAGCTCGCGATCGCCCGGCGCGGCGAGCACGGACTGCCCCTGATGCTGGGCGGCGACTGGAACGACGGCATGAATCGTGTCGGCGAGGCGGGACGCGGCGAGAGCGTGTGGCTCGGCTGGTTCCTCGCGCAGACGCTCGACGCGTTCCTGCCGATCTGCCGGGCGCGCGGCGACTCGGTCCGCGCGACGGCGTTTCGCGCGCACCTGGACGCGCTGCTGCCGGCGTTGCAGGGCGATGCGTGGGACGGCCGCTGGTACCGCCGCGCCTGGTACGACGACGGCTCCCCGCTCGGCTCCACCGACTCCGACGAGTGCCGCATCGACTCGATCGCGCAGTCGTGGAGCGTGATCTCGGGGCTCGACGACCCCGCGCGCGGCCGGGCCGTGATGGACGCCGTGCTCGAGAATCTCGTCGACGACGAAGCGCGGCTGCTGCGCCTGTTCGAGCCGTCGTTCGAGCGCACGGACAAGGAGCCCGGCTACATCAAGGGCTACCCCCCGGGCGTGCGCGAGAACGGCGGCCAGTACACGCACGCCGCGACCTGGGTCGTCTACGCGCTCGCGCTGCAGGGCCGCGGCGACGAGGCGCACGCCTGCTTCTCGCTGCTGAACCCCGTCACGCACGCGACGGACCGCGCGTCGGCCGATACCTACCGCGTGGAGCCGTACTCGGTGGCGGCCGACGTGTACTCCTCGCCGGACAAGCTCGGACGCGGTGGCTGGACCTGGTACACGGGCTCGGCGGGGTGGCTGTACCGCGCGGGCGTCGAGGCCATCCTCGGGATCACGCGGCGCGGCGATCGGCTGCACGTGCGCCCGGCACTGCCGCGCGACTGGCCCGGGTACTCGGCGAACCTGCGCCTCGGTGGTCGGATGCTGGAGATACGCGTGACGAACCGCGTGGACGACGGCTGTGCGGTGACGATCGACGGCGCGCCGGTCGGGTCCGAAGGCTACCCGCTCGGGTAGGAGCCGCTCACGCAGTCCAGCGGTACAGCCAGGTCTCGCTCGCGGGCCCCGCTTCCCCTTGCAGCTGCAGGCGGATGTCGCTCGACGGTGCATCGCCGGGATCGAAGTCGAAGCCCACGCGAAAGTCGCCGGTCGCCTCCAGTCGCTTCCCCGTCACGTTGAGCGTCTGGCCCCGCGTGGTGCCGAGCTCGATGCGCGGCGCGGCGGACGCGACGTCCGGTCCACGAAAGTCCACGGTGAACTGGCGCATGCCCGTCTCCGGCCGCTCGCCGCTGCGCACCTCGCGCACGCGCAGCAGCGGCACGTCGTCGGACGGAGCGTGGGTCCAGGACAATCGATAGTCGAAGCTCTGCCGCTGCCCGGCGGGCAGCGTGGCGTCCGGGCGCCAGAACGCGGCGATGTTGTCGTGGATCTCGGCATCGGTCGGGATCTCCACGAGCTCCACCCGGCCTGCGCCCCACTTGCCGATCGGCTGCACCCACGCCGAGGGGCGCAGCTCGTAGCGCGCCTCGGCGTCCTCGTAGTCGGCGAAGTCCCGACTGCCCTGCACGAGCCCGAACGCCACCGGATCGGTGTCCACGAACGAGGAGATCTGCAGCGTCGAAGGGTTCGCCAGAGAGCGCAGGATGCGCTCGCCACGCCCGTTGATCATGCGCAGGCCGTCGGAGTCGTGCACCGCGGGTCGATAGTCGTCGACCGCCCGGCTGCTCGACGGGTCGAACAGGAACATCGAGGTCAGCGGGGCCACGCCCACGTTGTCCAGGTCGCGCCGCGGAAACAGCACGCTGCGCACCTGCATGACGGTCTCCTCGCCGGGCCGGATGTCGAAGCGGTAGGCGCCGGCCACGGACGGCGAGTCCAGCAGCGCGTACACCACGATCGAGTCGGCCTCCACGCCCGGCATCTCGATCCAGAAGCGGCGGAACTCGGGAAACTCCTCGCCCGCCTCGCTCGCGGTGTCGACGGCGAGCCCGCGCGCCGACAGCCCGTAGCGCTGGCCGCGCGCCACCGCACGGAAGTAGCTCGCCCCCTGGAACACGCAGACCTCGTCGAGCACGTCCGGGCGGTTGATCGGGTGACGCACGCGAAAGCCCGAATGGTGCAGCCCCTGCGCGCGCTCGGGCCGTGGCGCCAGCGGCCCGAAGTCGAAGTCGTCGAGCGAGAACTCGAGCGGCCGGACCACCCCGTCGACCACGAGCGCGATGTCCACCGGCGTGGTGAACAGGAAGCCCGGCGGCAGCAGGTCCAGCGCGAAGCTAGAGTTGCCGGTCCCGAGCGGGTCGCGCTCGCTGCGCCAGCGAATGTCGCGGTAGGCGTCGTAGTCGAGGTTCGCGTAGTCGCCCTCGAGCTCCACGCGCCGCGGCTCGTGCTCGCGCGCCGCCACCTCCGCCACCCGGTCCACCAGGCGGTCGAAGTCGAAGGGCGGCGCGGGCGCCGCCTCGCCGGCCACGTCGCCTGGCGCCTTGCCCTCGTCCACGGCATCCGGAACCTGCGCCAGCACCCGGTCGATGTTGCAGAGTCCCAGCCCGACGCACGCGGTGGAGAGCAGGAAGGCGCGCCTGTCATTGCGGTACCGGCGGATCATGATAAAAGTTGGTAGGCCCGCGCGACGCTGCGCGCTCGATGGGCGCGACCATACCGGCATCCGGCCCGCCCGCAGCCGTGGAGGGCAAAACTGGCGGGCCGGTCATGGTGCCCGACGTCAGGCCACGACCCGCACCGGCGCCCCCTTGTAGGCCGGTGTCTTCGACAGCTCGTCGTGGTAGTCGAGCGGCACCAGCGCGTTCGACTCGGGGTAGTACATGCCCAGACAGCCGTCGGGCAGGTCGAACGGCACCACCTTCAGGTGACGCACGCGCCGCTCGACGCCGTCGTCGACCGTGCACTCGAGCGCCACGCGCTGGCCCTCGGCGACGCCCGCGCGACGCATGTCCTCGGGGTTCATCATGACGATGTCGCGCGTGCCCTCGAGCCCGCGCAGCCGGTCCGAGAAGCCGTAGATCGTGGTGTTGAACTGATCGTTGCTCCGGAGCGTCACGAGCGTGAAGTCACCGACCTCGGGCTCCTGACCGAGCGCGCTGAGGGTCGTCGGCACGGTGAACTCGGCCTTGCCGGAGTCGGTCTTCCACACGCGCTCGCGCGCGGCGTTGCCGCGATAGAAGCCGCCCGGCGTGAACTTCCTCGCGTCGAAGTCGTGGAACTCTTCGGGGTAGGTCTCGGCGATGAGGTGCCGCACGAGCGCGTAGTCGCCGGTCCAGTCGTCCCATCGCACCTTCGGGTTCTCGGGCAGCGTGGCCTTCGCCATGCCCGCGACGATGGCGAGCTCGGACTTCAGCGCCGGGCTCGCGGGCTCGCGCTTGCCGATCGAGCCGTGGATGTGCGACAGGCTGTCCTCCATCGTCACGCATTGGGGCCCCGATGCCTGCACGTCTTCTTCCGCGCGCACGAGACACGGCAGCAGCCAGGTGGACTTGCCGACCAGCAGGTGCGAGCGGTTGAGCTTCGTGGCGATCTGCACGTTCAGCTGCAGCCCCTTCCAGGCCGGATCCGAGCGGTCCTGATCGGGCACCGCGCGCGCGAAGTTGCCGCCGAGGCTCACGAAGCCCTTGACCGTGCCGTCCAGCACGCCGTGCACGGCCTCCACGGTGGTGTGTCCCTGGTCGCGCGGCGGCTCGAAGTCGAACATGGCCGCGAGCTTGTCCAACGGCACGAGCTCCGGCTTCTCGGAGATGCCGACGGTGCGCTGACCCTGCACGTTGGAATGCCCGCGCACCGGCGATATGCCGGCGCCGACGCGCCCGATGTTGCCCTTCATGAGCAAGAGGTTCACCAGCAGCCCGATGCTCTGCGAGCCGTGCACGTGCTGGGTCAGGCCCATGCCGTAGATGCCGATCGCCTTCTTCGACGCGGCGTAGCGGTCGGCGACCTCGGACAGGTCGAAGCGGATCAGCCCCGAGGCGCGCTCGATGTCGGCCCACGTCGCGTCCCTCGTCATGCGCTCGAACTCGTCGAAGTAGGCGGTGTGCTCGGCGATGAAGGCGGTGTCGAGCACGTCGCCGAACTCGTCCTGCAGCTCGAACAGGCGCTTGCACATGCCGAGGATGGCCGCGATGTCGCCGCCCGGGCGCACCTGCAGGTAGCGCTCGGAGATCTGCGTGGCCTTCGGCGTGAGCATCTCGATCGGGCTCTGCGGATCGGCGAACTCGACGAGCCCGCGCTCGCGCACGGGGTTGAACGTGACGATGTGGCAGCCGCGCTTCACCGCGTCCTGCAGGGGGTGCAGGAATCGCGGGCTGTTGGTGCCCGTGTTCTGGCCGAAGAACAGGATCATGTCGCACTCGTCGAAGTCCGACAGGATGCAGGTGCCCACGGGCGAGCCCGTGACCTTCTTCAGGCCCACGGACGTCGTCTCGTGGCACATGTTGGAGCTGTCGGGCAGGTTGTTGTGTCCGTACAGCCGCGCGTACAGCGCGAAGAGATACGACGTCTCGAGGCCGGCGCGACCGGAGGTGTAGAACACGACGGACTTCGGATCGAGCGCGCGCAACTCCGCGCCGATCCCCGCGAACGCCTCTTCCCAGGAGCACTCGATGTACTTGTCGCTGCGCGCGTCGTGGCGCATCGGGTGCGTGAGGCGTCCCTGCAGCTCCAGGTCGTGGTCGGACCAGCCGAGCAGCTCGGTGACGGTGTGCTCGGCGAAGAAGGCCGGCGTGCACCGGTGCTTCGTGAGGTCCCACACCGTCGCCTTCGCGCCGTTCTCGCAGAACTCGAAGCGGTGCGGGTTCGCGGGCTTGGTCCACGCGCACGAGGTGCACATGTGCCCGCCGGGCTTGTTCTGGCGGTACAGCGTCTCGAGCACCCCGGGGTCGGGCCGCTCCTCCTTCATGATCCGCAACAGTCCCTTCAGCGAGCCCCAGCCGCCGGTGGGGGCGTCGTAGAACGGAACGTCGTCGCGTTGCTTCGCGGGGTCGTCGCTCATGGTCGTACGTGCTCCGCCGGATGCCGTCCGGCGATTCGGGTCCGCCGGGAGGCGGATGCAAGCGACGGGGTCGCCGAAGCGGGCGTCGCGGCGGGCGCGATGGCGGGCGCCGCGCCAAGCGCGGTCGCGAGGGCCGGGACCACGACGCGGTACGCGTGCGCATGCACATCGAAGTCGTCGCCCCGCGCACCGGCGACGAGCGTGATGCCGGCGGCGCGAGCGGCGCGCACCGCGAGCGCCGTGGGCGCGGACACCGCGACGATGGCGGGCGCGCCGAGCGCGGCGGCCTTCTGCACCATCTCGATGGACACGCGACTCGTCAGCACCACGAACCCGGTGGACGCGTCCGTACCCGCGCGGCGCAGCGCACCCGCGAGCTTGTCCAGCGCGTTGTGTCGGCCCACGTCCTCGCGCACGTGCAACATGCCCGTGCCCGGCCCCGTGCCCGGCCCCGTGCCCGGCACGTGGAAGCCGGCGGCGTGCGCCGCGCGCGTGGCGTCGTGCAGGGGCTGACGCGCGCGCAGCGCCGCGCCGGCGCGGCGAATGTCGTCCGCATCGAAGCGCAGCGCCGCGCCGCCGACGCTCGCAGGCGCGCGCGCGGCCTGCGCCAGGCTGCGCACCCCGCACACGCCGCAGGACGAGCCGGCGGTGAGCGCGCGCTGTCGGTGGCGCAGCGCGAGCGCCTCGCGCGGCGCGAGCGACATGCGGCACTCGACGCCGCTCGCGCGGTGCACCACCTCCACATCCGGCACCTCGGGCGACACGCCCTCGGTCAGCGTGAAGCCGACGGCGAAGTCCACGAGATCCGCCGGCGTCGCCATCATGACGGCAAGCGTCGTGGCGTCGTAGACCATCGCCACGGGCACCTCGTCGGCGAGCTCCGGGGGCTTCGGCATGGGAACGACGTCTCGGCGGGAAGGCGACGCACGCTACGCCGCGCGCGTGCCGCCCCCGCCCGCCCCGACGCCGTCCGCCACATTTACACCCGCGCGGATGTGCAGGTACGCGACGGCGATCCGCCGCGGCGAATGCGGAAGCTTCGTGCAAAGGCACCGCTCGGCGGGCAAACGGGGTAGCGTCCGGGCCACCTCGAAACCGCTACGCACGGACCCATGACGGCGAGACTCATCGGAGCCGTGGCGGCGCTCGCGCTGGTCGCCGCGGGCGCCTGGTTCCTGTACTCCCCCGATGTGTCCGCGCCCGACGGCGCCGCGCCGGGTGCCGGCGGCGCGGCATCGGCCCGAGGTGGATCTGGCGGCGGATCTGGCGGCGGACCCGGCGGCGGGGGCGGCCGCGGCGCACGGGACACGGTGGTCGTGGTGGCCCCCGTCGAGCGCTCGACGCTCGGCGATCGGCTGCAGGCCATCGGCGACGGCGAGGCCATCGCCTCGGTCACGGTCGTGCCGCGCGAATCCGGCGTGCTGGTCGACGTGCCCGTCGCGTCGGGCCAGCGCGTGTCGGCAGGCGACGCGCTCGCGCGGCTCGATGCCGATGCCGAGGAGATCGCGCGCGACATCGCGGCGCGCGAGGTCGCCGACGCGACGGTCACGCGCGACCGCAGCGCCCGGCTCGTGCAGTCGCGGGCCGGGGCGCGGACCGAGCTGGACACCGCGGAGAACGCGCTCGCCCGCGCGACCCTCGCGCTGCGCGACGCGCAACTGCGGTTGGATCGGCGCACCGTGGTCGCGCCCATCGACGGCATCGTCGGCATCGTGGAGGTCGAGCGCGGCGATCGGGTGATGGCCGAGACGGCCATCGCGACGATCGACGACCGCGCCACGCTGCGCGTCGACTTCCGCGTGCCGGAGCGCTTCGCCGGTCGCATCCGCGTCGGCCAACCCATCGAGGCCACCTCGTTCGCGCTGCCCGGCAGCGCGCTCGACGGCGAGATCGTCGCGATCGCGAGCCGCGTGGAGAGCGACAGCCGCACGCTGCCGGTGCAGGCGGCGATCGACAACGCCGACGACCGGCTGCGCCCGGGCATGTCGTTCTCCGTGACGCTGCGCTTCGACGGCCAGGATCTGCCCGCGGTCGATCCGCTCGCCGTGCAATGGGACTCCTCGGGCTCGTTCGTGTGGAAGGTCGAGTCGGACGGCGAAGGGGCACGGGCGGTGCGCGTGCCCGTGGGCATCGTGCAGCGCAATCCGGAGGCGGTGCTCGTGAACGGCGAGCTCGCGGCGGGAGACGAGGTCGTGATCGAGGGCATGCTGTCGGTGCGCGACGGCGGTGCGGTGCGCGTGCAGGGCGCGGGCCGCTCCGGGAGCGATGACCGGAACGCCCCCGGCGCGCCGGACGCGACCGGTACGGGCACGTGAGCACCGCCGACACCGGCGGGATCACCGCCCTCTTCGTGCGCCGCCCGATCCTCGCGATCGTGCTGAACCTGCTGATCGTCGTGGCCGGCCTGGCCGCCATCCTCGGCGCCGAGGTGCGCGAGCTGCCGTCCGTCGACAGCCCGGTCATCACGGTGTCGACGAACTACGACGGCGCCGCTCCGGAGACCATCGACCGCGAGATCACCTCCACGATCGAGAGCGCCGCCGGTCGCGTGCCGGGCGTGAACACGATCTCGTCCGAGTCCTCGTTCGGGCGCAGCCGCGTGACGGCCGAGTTCACGACATCGACGAACCTCGACGCCGCCGCCTCGGACATGCGCGACGCCGTGGCACGCGTCTCCCGCGATCTGCCGGACGAAGCCGACGACCCCGTGATCGTGAAGGCCGACGCCGACGGCGACGCGGTGATGCGGCTGGCCGTGACGTCCGACGTGCGCAGCGCCGAGACGCTGACCGTGCTGGTCGAGGACCTGGTGCTCGACCGGCTGACCGCGATAGAGGGCGTGGCGGACCTGCAGGTCTACGGCGACCGCGAGCAGGTCTTCCGCATCGACATCGACCAGGCGCGGCTGGCTAGCCGGGGCCTGTCGGTGGCCGATCTGTCCGACGCGCTCGCCTCGGTCGCCTTCGACACGCCGGCCGGCTCCCTGACGAGCCCGACGCGCGATCTCTCGGTACGCGCCACCGCCAGCGTGACCGACGCGGCCGCCTTCGAGGCGCTGCGCATCGACGACTACACGCGCATCGGCGACGTCGCCACCGTCACGCTGGGCGCCGACATCGGCAGCAGCTCGCTGCGCGCCAACGGCCGCACCGGCATCGGCATCGGCCTCATCCGCCAGGCGGGCTCCAGCACGCTCGACATCTCGGCCGCGGTGCACGAGGCCGTCGCCGAGCTCGGCGGCATCCTGCCGGATGACGTCGACGTGCGCGTGACCAGCGACGACGCCACGTTCATCAGCGGCTCCATCGTCGAGGTGCTGAAGTCGCTGACGCTCGCCATCGCGATCGTCATCGCCGTGATCTTCGTGTTCCTGCTCGACTGGCGCGCCACCATCGTGCCCGCCATCACCCTGCCCGTGGCGCTCGTCGGCACCGTCGCGGGCCTGTGGCTCGCGGGCTTCTCGATCAACATCCTCACCCTGCTCGCGCTGGTGCTGGCGACCGGGCTCGTCGTCGACGATGCCATCGTCGTGCTGGAGAACATCGTGCGCCGGCGCGGCGAGGGCATGGGCGCGCGCGCCGCCGCGGTGCTGGGCACGCGCGAGGTGTTCTTCGCGGTGCTCGCCACCACGGCCACGCTGGCCGCGGTGTTCGTGCCGCTGTCGTTCCTCCCGGGCAAGGCGGGAGGGCTGTTCCGCGAGTTCGGCTTCACGCTCGCGATCGCCGTGCTGCTGTCGAGCGTGGTCGCGCTGACCCTGTGCCCCATGCTCGCCTCGCGCGTGCTCGGCGACGCGACCGGCGGCGCGCGCCGCGCGCGCCGCCCGGCCGCGCTGCGCGCGGTGGCCGCGTTCGGCGAGCGCCTGGCGGCGGTGTACGCGCGCGTGGTCGGTGCGTGCATCCGGTTCCCGTACGCCGTGCTGGTCGCGGTCGCGGCCTTCGCGGGCCTGGCCTGGGTCGCGTTCGGTGCCCTGGACGAGGAGCTGCTGCCGCGCGAGGATCGCTCGGTCGCGCTCATGCGGGTGTCCGCGCCGCAGGGCGTGAGCCTCGACTGGACCGCGTCGCAGCTACGACTGATCGAGAACCTCGCGGAGCCGTTCGTCGAGCGCGGCGAGGTGCGCAACGTGTTCTCCATCGCGGGCCGCGGCGGGCAATCCAACAGCGGCTTCGTGGTGCTCACGCTCGCGCCCTGGGGCGAGCGCGAGCGCAGCCAGGACGAGATCGTCGGCGAGCTGAACCGGGCGCTCGGCGGCGTGCCCGGGGTGAGCGCCTTCGTGATCCAGCCGAACAGCCTCGGCATTCGCGGCGCGGGCTCCGGGCTGTCGGTCGCGCTGGCGGGAGACTCCTACGAGGAGCTGGCGGAAGCCGCGCAGGCCATCGAGGTGGCCCTGGACGACGAGCCCGGCTTCTCGCGCGTGCGCATCGGCTACGAGACCAACCAGCCGCAGCTCTCCATCGACATCGATCGCGAACGCGCGGCCGACCTCGGCATCCCGATCGCGGGGCTGGCGGGCGCGATGCAGGCGGTGCTGGACGGGCGCGAGGTCGGCCAGGTGTTCCTGGGCGATCGGGCGGTGCCGGTCAAGCTCGTGAGCACGACGCAGCCCGTCGACGACCCCACCGACCTGTCGAACCTCTTCCTGCAGACGCGCGACGGGCGGTTCGTGCCCATGTCCTCGATCGCGACGCTGACCGAGAGCGCGATCGCGCCCTCGCTGGAGCGCGAGCAGCGCCAGCGCGCCGTCACCATCTCCGCGAGCCTGGACGACGGCCTCGCGCTGCGCACGGCGATGGAGCGCATGCAGGCCATCGCCGATCCGCTGCTGCCCGACGGCGCCCGCGTCGTGCCGCTCGCCGAGGCCGCCACGCTGAACGAGACCTCCAGCGGCCTCGCGCTCACGTTCGGCTTCGCGATCGTGATCGTGTTCCTCGTGCTGGCCGCGCAGTTCGAGAGCTTCACCAGCGCCCTGATCATCATCTTCACCGTGCCGTTCGGGCTCGCGAGCGCGGTGTTCGCGCTGTACCTCACCGGCACCAGCCTGAACATCTACAGCCAGATCGGGCTGGTGCTGCTGGTCGGCATCATGGCCAAGAACGGCATCCTCGTCGTCGAGTTCGCGGACAAGCTGCGCGATGCCGGGGCGAGCGTCGCGGACGCCGCGCGCGAGGCGGCCGTGCAGCGGCTGCGCCCGGTGACGATGACGGCCGTGTCCACCGTGCTCGGCGGCCTGCCGCTGGTGCTCGCGTCGGGCGCCGGCGCCGAAGCGCGGGTGGCGCTCGGACGCGTGATCGTCGGGGGGCTGGGTATCGCCACGGTGTTCACGCTGTTGCTGACGCCCGTGGCCTACCGCCTGCTGGCGGGGCTGTCGAAGCCGCGCGCGGCCGAGACGGCGCGGCTGGATGCGGAGCTCACGGCGGTGCGGGCGGGCTGATCGGTCGCGCCGCCGCGCCCGCCTGCACCTTGTAGAAAGGCGGAGGTCCGGTCACCGCGCGGCGACCGGGAGCATCATGAGCCCCTGAACACGCCCTGCACAGGAGCACGAACATGCGCAACATCGTCTGGATCGTCGGCGCCGTAGTCATCGTCATCGCCGTGCTGAGCTTCGCGGGCATCGTCTGACGAGCCATGTCCGCGTCTCTCCTTCGCCCGTGCGTGTTGGCGTTCGCGCTCGTCGGAAGCGCTCAGGGCGCCGGTGCACAAGTGCCCTGGGCCGACCCTATCGGCACGTCCCCGAGCACCGGCGGCGTGCCGTACGCCGAGCCCATCGGTGCCTCGCGCCTGAACCCCGGGCCGGTGCAGCGGCCGTTGCAGGTTGCCCCCCGGCGGTTGCAGCAGGCCCCTCCGACGCGCCGCTGCTATCGCGCCACGGACGCCTACGGCCGCGTCGTCACCCGCTGCACGCTCACCCGGTAGACGCCCGTCACCCGACCGGAATGTCCTCGTACACCGCCGAACGCGTCTCCGGAATCGGCGTGTTGTCCGCCGTGCGGTAGGTGAACACGAGCGAGCGCTTCACGACGTCGGTCTGGTTGCGCCCCGCCGCGTGCAGCGTGCGCGAGTGGAAGAAGAGTACGTCCCCCGGCGCGAGCTCCACGGGCACGGCCGACGCCAGCAGCTCGGCGTTCGGCGCGTAGTCCTCGCGCAGGAACAGCGCCGCGTCGAACTGCCCGGGCTCGAACTCGAGCCGGTGCGAGCCCGGAATCACGAGCAGGCAGCCGTTGTCCACCGTCTCGGGCCCGAGCGCGAACCAGGTGCTCACGAGCTCGCGCCGGTCGAAGCGCCAGTAGCGCACGTCCTGGTGCCAGCTCGTCACGCTGGAGAAACCGGGGTGCTTCGTCATGACGCAGTTGTGGTGGTTCTGCGACAGCAGCACCGCGTCCGACCCCATCAGCGCGCGCAGCGTGGCGACGACCTCCGCGTCCGCCCCCACCTCGCGGAACAGCCGGTCGCGGCCGAACGCGTTGAGCAGCCGCCGCGGCGTGCGTCCGCCTTCGGCGTTCACCGACACCGGCGCGCCGGGGTAGTGCACGTCGGCCTCGTACTCGACGGGCGCGAGCGCCGGGCTCAAGGAGGCGTCGATGACATCGACTAGCGCGGCCACCCGCTCGGGGGTGAGCAGCGCGCGGCGCACGAGGTAGCCGTCGCGCTCGAAACGTTCCACGTCGTCCGGATTCACCGTCCCATCCCCCGCTCCCGTCGCCGTGCCGGCGCAACACCTTCCCGCGAGCGCGGGTTGGCGCGGCCCCTTCCCGCCCGCAGCTTGCCCGGCCCGGCCCCGTACACTGTAGGGCCTTCCAGCGAACCGGAGCGCGCGTGACCAAGGCGATAGTGATCGAGAACGCCCGTCAGAACAACCTGAAGGGGCTCGATCTGACCCTGCCGCACGGCGAGCTCGTCGTCGTCACCGGGGTCTCGGGCAGCGGCAAGTCCACCCTCGCCTTCGACACCATCTACGCCGAAGGCCAGCGCCGCTACGTCGAGACGTTCTCGCCGTACGCCCGGCAGTTCCTGGACCGCATGGACAAGCCGCAGGTGGACCGCATCGAGGGCATTCCGCCCGCCATCGCCATCGACCAGTCGAACCCGGTGCGCACCTCGCGCTCCACGGTCGGCACGATGACCGAGCTGAACGACCACATCAAGCTGCTGTTCGCGCGCACCGCGAAGCTGTACTGCGGCGGCTGCGGGGCGCCGGTGCGGCGCGACACGCCCGAGCACATCGCGCGCACCTGGCTGGACGCGCCGGACGCGGCCGACACGCGCGTCATGATCACCTTCGGCGTGGACGTGCCCGAGAACTTCGACGCCGACGAGATCGAGGGCTGGCTCGCGCGCCAGGGCTTCACGCGCCTGCACGAGCACACGGCCACGCACCTGGAGGTGGTGCAGGACCGGCTGCGCACCGACGGTGCCAACCGCGGCCGCTTCACCGAGGCCGTCGAGGCCGCGCTGCGCCTCGGGCACGGCAAGGCGACCGTGCACCGCCTCGGCGCCGAGCGCGAACCGGTGGAATCCACGACCTACTCGACGGCGCTGCGCTGCGAGCCCTGCGGCCTGCGCTACCGCGAACCGCTGCCCTCGAGCTTCTCGTTCAATTCCCCCATCGGCGCGTGCGAAACGTGTCGCGGCTTCGGCCGCACCATCGGCGTCGACTACCGTCTCGCCGTGCCCGACACGACGCTGTCGCTCAAGGGCGGCGCGGTGAAGGTGTTCCAGACCGAGCGCGGCGAGAAGTGCCAGCGCGACATGGCGCGCGAGGCGAAGAAGGCGCGCGTTCCGATGACCGTGCCCTACGCGGAGCTGACCGACGAGCAGCGCCACTGGGTCGTGCACGGCGGAGGCGCCTGGTACGGCATCAAGGGCTTCTTCGACTGGCTGGAGACCAAGGCCTACAAGATGCACGTGCGCGTGATGCTCGCGAAGTACCGCAGCTACGAACCGTGCGAGGCCTGCGGCGGCGCGCGCCTGAAGCCCGAATCGCTGTATTGGCGGGTCGGCTCGCTCGACGACGCGAAGGCCGTGATGGCGCCGTCCGAGCGCTGGTTCGCCCCGACCAGCACCATGCCCGAGCGCGCCCGCGAGACCATTCCGGGGCTGAACGTCGCGGACCTGATGCGCCTGCCCATCGACGACCTGGCGACCTTCGTCGGCCGCGTCGGCGACGCGCTCCGGACCGCGTCCGGAGACGGTGCGGGCATCGACGACGCGACGAAGCTCGTCACCGACGAGATGCGGACTCGCCTGCGCTACCTCACCGACGTCGGCCTCGGCTACCTCGCCCTCGATCGGCAGGGGCGCACGCTGTCCGGCGGCGAGGTGCAACGCATCAACCTGACGACGGCGCTCGGCACCTCGCTCGTCAACACGCTGTTCGTGCTGGACGAGCCCAGCGTCGGTTTGCACCCGCGGGACATGGACCGGCTGGTGCGCGTGCTGCTGCGCCTGCGCGACGCGGGCAACACGCTCATCGTCGTGGAGCACGACCCGCAGATGATGTTCGCGGCCGACCGCATCATCGACATCGGGCCCGGGCCCGGCCAGGCCGGCGGGAACATCGTGTACCAGGGCAGCCCCGCGAAGCTGGTCGGCCAGAAGCAGTCGCTCACGGCCGACTACCTGACCGGTCGGAAGAAGCTCGAGTTCGACGGCCTGCGCACGGTGAAGCCGACGACGAAGGAGCGGCTGGTGCTGACGGGCGCCACGGGCCACAACCTGAAGGGCGTGACGCTGACCGTGCCGCTGAACCGGCTCGTGTGCATCACGGGCCCCTCCGGCTCGGGCAAGTCCACGCTCGTGCACG
This sequence comes from uncultured Gammaproteobacteria bacterium, assembly GCA_963833195.1. Lineage (GTDB taxonomy): Bacteria > Pseudomonadota > Gammaproteobacteria > Granulosicoccales > Granulosicoccaceae > Granulosicoccus. The sequence continues at coordinate 2,252,974 of CAWHXF010000027.1, forward strand.
ACACGCTCTTCCCCGCCCTGTCCGCGGCGAAGGGTGCGGTCAAGGACGTGCCGGAGCCTCACGAATCGCTCGAGGGCGCGGAGCACCTGGACGACGTCGTCATGGTCGACCAGTCGCCCATCGGCAAGAGCGCGCGCTCGAACCCGGTCAGCTACACCGGGGCCTTCGAGGCGATCAGGAAACTGTACGAGAAGACGCCCGAGGCGAAGGAGCGCGGCTACAAGGCCTCCGCCTTCAGCTTCAACTCGGGCATGAAGTGCCCGGTGTGCAGCGGCAACGGCTTCGAGCACGTCGAGATGCAGTTCCTGTCGGACGTGTACCTGCGCTGCGCCGAGTGCCAGGGACGCCGCTATCGCCCGGAGGTCCTCGAGATCAAGCTGTTCACCGGTGCGGAAACCGACGGCCGGTCCATTGCCGACGTGCTCGAGATGACGGTGGACCGTGCGGTGGCCTTCTTCGCCGACGAACCGGCCGTCGTGCGCGCCCTCGCGCCGCTGCAGGACGTCGGTCTCGGCTACGTGACGCTGGGCCAACCCGTGCCGACGCTGTCCGGCGGCGAGGCCCAGCGACTCAAGCTCGCCGCGCACCTGGCCGACGCGGGCTCCACCGGCTCGAAGTCCACCAAGCGGGGCCGCACCCTCTTCCTGTTCGACGAACCCACGACGGGCCTGCACTTCGACGACATCCACCGCCTGCTCGGCGCGTTCGGACAATTGCTGGACGCCGGGCACTCGCTCGTGGTCGTGGAGCACAACCTCGACGTCGTCGGCTGCGCGGACCACGTGATCGATCTCGGTCCCGACGGCGGCGCCGACGGCGGCCGCATCGTGTTCGAGGGCAGCGTGAAGCAGCTGCTCGCGAACAAGCGCAGCGTCACCGCGAAGGCGCTGCGCGACTACGCCGACGCCACCGGCACGCTCGTCGCCGGCGGCGCGGCCGACGCGGTGGCGGAGCCCCTGCCCGACGCACTCGTGCCGCACCGTCCCGTGCCCACCGACGCCATCCACGTGCTGCACGCGCGCGAGCACAACCTGAAGAACATCGATGTGCAGATCCCGCGCGACGCGTTCACCGTCATCACGGGCAAGAGCGGCAGCGGCAAGAGCACCCTCGCGTTCGACATCGTGTTCGCCGAAGGCCAGCGGCGCTACCTGGAGTCGCTGAACGCCTACGCGCGCCAGTTCGTGCAGCCCGCCGCGCGGCCCGACGTGGACCGCATCACGGGCATTCCGCCGACCGTCGCCATCGAGCAGCGCACGAGCCGCGGCGGCAAGAAGAGCACGGTGGCCACGATGACCGAGATCTATCACTTCCTGCGCCTGCTCTACGTCAAGCTCGGCGACCAGTACTGCCCGGACTGCGGCGTGGAGATCGACTCGCAGAGCCCCGAGGCCATCGTGTCGCAGGTCATGAAGCGCCACCGCGGCAGGACCGTGTCGCTCTACGCCCCGCTCGTCGTCGAGCGGAAGGGCTACTACACGGATCTCGCGAAGTGGGCCGCGAAGAAGGGCTACGCCACGCTGCGCGTGGACGGTGTGCACCGGCCGACCGACGCCTGGCCGCGGCTGGACCGCTTCACCGACCACAACATCGACCTGCCCGTCGGCGACATCGAGGTCGATGCCAGGCGCGAGCGCGAGCTGCTCGAGCTCGTGACGCTCGCCGTCGATCACGGCAGCGGCGTGGTGAAGATCGGCAGCACGAAGGCGAACGAGCGGCTGTTCTCGACCAAGCGTGCCTGCCCGTCCTGCCACCGAAGCTTCGCGGAACTGGACCCGCGCATGTTCTCGTACAACTCCAAGCACGGCTGGTGCACGACCTGCTTCGGCACGGGCGAGATCCTGCCGGGCTTCGACGAGGAGCAGACCGGCGAGGAGCGCTGGTGGAGGAAGGACGATCTCGAGAGCGAGGTCTGCCACGCCTGCGAGGGCCAGCGCCTGAAGCCCGAGTCGCTGTCGGTGTGGTTCAAGGACCGCACCATCGCGGACTACGCGGCCATGTCCATCGACGAGGCCACGGCCGCGTTCGAGAGGCTCAAGCTCGGCGAGCGCGAGACGGCCATCGCGCGCGACATCGTGGTGGAGCTGCGCTCGCGGCTAGACTTCCTCGGCGAGGTGGGTTTGTCGTACCTCTCGCTCGACCGCTCCGCGCCCACCCTGTCCGGCGGCGAGGCGCAGCGCATCCGGCTCGCAGCCCAACTCGGCAGCAACCTCGAGGGCGTGTGCTACATCCTCGACGAGCCCACCATCGGCCTGCACCCGCGCGACAACCGCATGCTGCTGGACACGCTCGACCGGCTGCGCACGAAGGGCAACAGCGTCGTGGTCGTCGAGCACGACGAGGAGACCATCCTGCACGCCGACCATGTCATCGACATCGGCCCAGGCGCCGGCGTGCGCGGTGGCCAGATCGTCGCGCAGGGCACGGTCGCCGAGATCAGGAAGGCACCGGACTCCGCCACGGGCCGGCTGCTGGATCGCCCGCTCGCGCACCCCCTGCACCCGACGCGCGGCAAGGGCGACGAGCGGCTGCGCATCGAGGGGGCGGACCTGCACAACCTGCGCGTGCCGAGCGTGGAGATCCCGCTGCGCCGGCTCGTGTGCGTGTCGGGCATCTCGGGCTCCGGCAAGAGCACGCTCATCCGCGACGTGCTGCACGACAACCTGCGTCCGCTCAACGCCATGAAGCGAAAGCGCAAGCTAGGCCCCTTCCACGGGTGCGCGGACATCTCCGGCTACGAGACCATCGACCGGCTGCTGGAAGTCGACCAGACGCCCATAGGCAAGACCTCGCGCTCGTGCCCGGCGACCTACATCGGCTTCTGGGACAACATCCGGCGCATGTTCGCGGACACGACCGAGGCGCGCATCCGCGGCTGGACGCCGAGCCGCTTCAGCTTCAACACCGCGGGCGGACGCTGCGAGGAGTGCGAGGGCCAGGGCATGCAGCGCATCGAGATGAGCTTCCTGCCGGACGTGAAGGTGCCGTGCGAGGCCTGCGGCGGCAAGCGCTTCAACCACGACACGCTCAGCGTGCGCTACCGCGACAAGTCCATCGGCGACGTGCTGCTGATGGACGTGGACGAGGCGGTGAGCTTCTTCGAGGCGCACCCGTCCATCCGGCACCCGCTGCAACTGCTGCACGACGTCGGGCTCGGCTATCTGACCATCGGCCAGGGCAGCGCGACGCTGTCGGGCGGCGAGGCGCAGCGCATCAAGCTCGTCTCCGAGCTTGCCAAGGCGAAACCCGTGCTGGAGGATTCCAGCGGCCGCGCGGTGCACCGTGTGCACACCGTCTACGTGCTTGACGAGCCCTCGGTGGGGCTGCACATGGCGGACGTGGAGAACCTCATCCATGCCCTGCACAAGCTCGTGGACGCCGGCAACTCCGTCATCCTGATCGAGCACAACCTCGACCTCATGGCCGAGGCCGACTGGATCGTCGACATGGGCCCCGAAGGGGGCGCCGGCGGTGGCCGGGTGGTGGCGCAGGGCGCGCCGAAGAAGGTGGCGGCGTCGAAGCGCTCGGCCACCGCACCGTTCCTGAAGGCGATGCTGGAGAAGTAGCTCGATGCGCTGGATTCTGGCCGAACGACGCACCGGACCCGATCCGGCACGCCGCGACGTCGCGTCGATCACCCTGCGCCGGTCGGTCGCGAACACCGACGTCCTGGCGACGGCGCTGTCGGTGCTGACCGCGGACGCGGACGTCCTTCGCATTACCCAAGTCGACGGGTCCGCCGAGGACGCCGGCGCGGTGCGCCCGCGCGCCATGGTCGAGACCGATCTCGACGCCATCCGCCGGTTGCGCTCCGTCGTCGGCGACACCTTGCGAGTCGAGCCCGAGATCCTGCACGCTCCGGTGTCGTCTCCCGCCCCCACCGACTTCCTGGGGCCCACGACGGACCACCGGGCCGTCCCCGCGACGGCGCTGTCCGGCGCCGCCACGCTCGCGGTCACGATCGTGGGCGGCGGCGGGCCGCTGGCGGGCGCGGAGCTGACGCTCTACCTGCGCTCCGGCGACGGTTTGCAGGCGTCGGCGGCCGCCACCAGCGACGCCGATGGCCGCGCCCGCTTCGCGTTCTCGCCGGTGCTGACGCCCGCCGCGTTGTCCGTCGTGCCGGCCGGCGGCTACTGGAGCCTCAGCGTCCGGGGCCCGCGAGACGGATCGATCATCGATTGCCCCGCCCTGCCGGCCGACGGCCCCGTCGGCTGGTGGCACGAGGTCGTCGGCATCGTCCGGCCCGGCAAGACGCGTGGCCGCTCCGTGCGCGTCGGCGTCATCGACACCGGCGTCGGCCCCCACCCCTGCCTGGACCACGTCATCGACATCGGCAGCTTCGTCGGCGGCACGTTCGACGCCGCGGGCGGCGCGGACGTCGGCGCGCACGGCACGCACGTGTGCGGCATCGTCGGCGCACGCCCCGTCGAGTCGGGCCAGTACGCCGGCGTCGTGCCGGGCGTGAAGCTCTACTCCGCGCGCGTGTTCCCGCCGGACGGGGGCGCCAACCAGATGGACATCGCCGACGCGATCGACGCGTTGTCGGCCGTGCACGACGTCGATCTGGTGAACCTGAGCCTGGGCGCGCCCGTCGGCTCGGAGATCGAGCGCGACGCCATCCTCGACGCCCTGGAGCGCGGCACGCTGTGCGTGTGCGCCGCAGGCAACGAGGCCGGTGCGGTGAGCTTCCCGGCCGCGTTCGCCGAGACCGTGGCCGTGTCGGCCCTGGGCGCCGAAGGCCGCGCGCCGCCCGGCACGCTGTCGGCGTCACGCCTGCCGCAAGCGCCCGAGCGCTTCGGCGACGACGGGCTCTACCTCGCGAGCTTCAGCTGCTTCGGCCCGGAAATCACGTGCGCCGCCCCCGGAGTCGGCATCGTGTCGACGGTGCCGGCCAGGCCCGGTCTGCCGGCGTCCTACGCCGCGTTCGACGGCACGTCGATGGCGAGTCCGCTCGCCTGCGGCGCGCTCGCCGCCCTCCTGGCGGGCTCGGACGCGTGGAAGGCGATGCCGCGCGACGCGACCCGCGCCGCCATGGCGCGGCGGCTGCTCAGGACGCGCTGCCGCGACATCGGCCTGGACCCGGCGTTCCAGGGCCGCGGCGTCCCGACGGCGGGCGGGCCGGCCGCGGGCACGGCGTACCCGCCGACGTGATGTACCCGGCACGGATCGGCGGGCGGCGCGTCTCGGTGACGGGTAGGATGGTGCGACCGGGAGGTGAAGGCATGACCGAATACATCGTCGCCGTGAAGCGCGAATGCCGAGCGCAGGCCGACCCCGACTGGGTCCGGACCCTGCACGACGTGCCCGGCGTGGAGGTCACCGCGTCCAGCGCGGCGCGCCGCGCGACGGTCAGGGCCACTGCGGCGGGCGTGCACGAGCTCGAGGCCCGCGTCGGCGCGTTCTGCCACATCGAGCCGGTGATCGTGCACGGCACGCACCTGCCGCCGAGCGGGACGACGGCGGGGGCTACTACGGCTGCGTCAGTCCCAGCTCGTCGAGCAGCCGCGGGGTCACGTCGTCGGTGACCTCCACGCGGCGCGCGAGCTTGAACAGCCGGATGGCGCGCACCGTGCTCGGTCCCGAAAGCCCGTCCTCCGGACCCGCGTTCAGCCCACGCGCGTTCAGCGCCGCCTGAATCTCGCGCATCAGCGGCCGGCCCGGGCGGGCGATCGGGATATCGGCGGCCGGATCGTCGACGACGGCCTCCTCGGCAGGCGTCGCGGCGGCAAGGTCGACCGCGTCGTCGGCATCCGGCTCGGCGCCGTCCCGCCCCAGCAGCGAATCGATGGTGGCGCAGCCGACGAGCAGGCTCGCGCCGAGCGCGGCGACGGCGAAGGTACGAAGGGTTCGGTACATCCGGGGCTTCTCTGAACGGTGACGCCGGAGCGTAGACCCGCGAGCCGCCTTCGTCCGGGTCAGCAGGGCACCTCGATGCGCATCCCGTCGTACCCCGGCTCGATGCCGTCCGGCAGCTCCGCGAGGAGCGTCTCGTAGTCGAGGTCCGAGTGCATGTTCGTGAGCACCGCGAGGCGCGGCGCGAAGCGCTCGACGAAGCCGAGCGTCTCGTCGAGGTGCATGTGCGACGGGTGCGGCCGCCGGCGCAGCGCGTCCACGATCAGCACGTCGAGCCCTTCGAGCCGCTCGAGGCTGGGCCCGTCGACGACGCGCTTCGCGTCCGGCAGGTAGGCGACGCTCCCGACGCGGAGGCCGAGCGCGTGGATGTCGCCGTGCTCGGCGAGCAGCGGCTCGAAGACGAGCTCCCCGCCGGCCCCGTCGATGGCCACGGGCTCCGGATGCACGATGCGCCGCTCGTGACAGAACGGCGGGTAGCTCGACCCGGGCGCCTGCGCGAAGCAGTAGCCGAACGAGCGCAGGATCGTCTCGCTCGTGTCCGCGTCCATGTGCACGTCGATGCCGCGCCCGAGCTGCAGCGCAAGCTGGCGCAGGTCGTCCAGCCCGAACATGTGGTCCGCGTGCGGATGGGTCAGCAGCACTGCGTCGAGGCTGCGCACGTCGGCGGCCAGCAGCTGCTCGCGCAGGTCGGCGCCGGCGTCCACGAGCGCGGTGGTGGCGGTGCCCTCCCCCCTCGTCCGTTCCACCAGCAGCGCGCAGCGTCGCCGCCGGTTCCTCGGGTTCGCCGGGTCGCAGTCGCCCCAGGCGTTGCCGACCCGCGGCACGCCACCGGAGGAGCCGGTGCCGAGCAGGGTGAAGGTATGGACGGCGTCGGACATGTAATCCGAGTTTACGCGGCCGGGCGCCGGGCGGTTCGGCTACGACGACCGCGGACGGATCGAAGCGCGGCGCGTCCGGCATCGTCGCCCGCAGCGGCAAAGCGAGGCCGATGCCGCCCGATGCGGCGAGGCGCCGGTGAATGAACTTGCCTGGAATAGTTGGCAGAGGTTCGCGATCGAAGCTTGACGCAGGGTGCGGCGCGTCTCCTCCAGCTCCACGGCCGCCGCGCGCGAGCTGCTCGCCGTGACGCCCGACGGGACGCCGTGCTGACGCTTCGAGCTGCCCGGCACGAACGCCGCGAACCGCATCGAGCACGTCGCGTTCGCCGACGATCGCCCGGTGCTGAACGCCGCGACGGACGCCGACACCGACGCGCCCTTCTCTAGGCGCCGCGTCGCCTGGTGCCGCGCCGCGCGACGGCCGCGTCCTTCGGGAAGTCCTTCGCGACGGTGGCCCGCACGTCGCTCTCGCGCTTCGCCCTGCCTTGAAGGAACTCGTCTCGACGGCGCTCGACGGCACCCTCGGCCTCGAGTCGGGTCCGGTGCAGGGCGCGGACCTCGAGCCGCTCGCGATCGTTGGGCTTGCGCCGACCGGGACGCGACGCCAATCGCTCGACAAGTGCCTCGTGCGCCTGACGCGCCGCGTCGCGCCGGGTCTCGAGATCGCTCATCGCCCGGCCGTGCAGGCGCTCGAGCGCACCGATCCTGCGCTCGGCCTCCAAGGCGAGCCGCGACTCGGCGCGCTCGATCTCGTCGGGCGTCGGCTCCGGCGCGATGCCGCCTTGCGGCTGCCGCGCGAGATCGAGCCCTGCGTCGACGTGGGATCGCAGCCGCGTGAAGTCGTCCCGCGCGGCCGCGACCACCAGCGCGTTCCGGAACGTTCGGGGGTCCTCGGGGAAGTCGACCGAGAGCTCATGGTCGGCTTCCCGGGCGAGCTGGCGGAAGAACGCCGTCGTCGTGCGGGTGTTGCCCTCGCGAAACGCGTGACACTCCCAGATTTCCACCATGTGCCGGGCGAACCGCTCGGCGAAGCGGTCCGGATCGTCGGCCAGGCCCCGGAGATGGTTGTCGGCGGCGAGCCGGTCGAAGGTGTACTGCAGCCGCTCGTCGAGACCGTACTGCTCGAGCGGCGAGGGGTAGTCGACCGTGTCGCCGCCGAGCGCCGGCTCGCGCTTCCGGACCGGGATGCTTCGGGCAGTACCAGCCCAGTCGTAGACGTCGCCGAACAGGTGCCCGTGAATCGCCTCGAGGTGCGAGCGGTCGAAGTTGCCCTGGATCGGCTGCCCGACGAGCTCGCGAGCGCGGCCGATCGCTATGAAGGTTTCCGCCTCGCCAAGCTCGTCAGCCTCCGTGATGCCGAGCTTGTTCCGCAAGATCCCGGTGGCGGGATCGATGTACGGGTCCTTCACCCCGTTCGGGCCGCCTCGCGTCTGATCAGGAACAGCACCAGCGAGATGTACTCGCTGGAGGTGATCACCTCGCGATCGGCGAGCACGAGCAGCCGTAGCACGTCCGGCGTCGGCTCGATACCGTCGCCGTTGGACGTGCCGACGGCAATGCCGGTGCGGACCGACGTCCGGCAACGGCTCGTTCAGGTCGATCGCGTCGAACTCGTGCTTCACCGCATCGAACAGCGCGGCAGGATCGTTGCGATCGAGGGGAGCGCGAACGGCGGAACGGGCCGTGTTCACGGGAGCGTTCTCCGGTGGGGATTCGAGGCCCGACGCCGCTCGACGAGAACGCCGTCAGATACTCATTTTACCGTTTTCCACCCATGAATACAGCAGGTTACGCACGATCACCGGGTTACGCGACGCGATGTCGCGACCGTTGTCGGCGCGTGCGCGCGCCGTGCCGATGATGCGATCGGATGCCGACGAGATCCCCAGCGGTGTTCGGTTGCTGCTACGCCTAGTGGCGATGGTGGCTGTCTTCGTGGGGTTCTGGCTGGTGAGCGGCCTCGTCGGGTGGTTCGCCGCCGCCGTCTCGCTTCGGCGTACGCGCGTCACCGTCACCGGGCGTGCTGGTCTGGATCGCCTTCCAGGCGCGTTGCAGGCATCTAATCCCGTGCCCGAACGAGCCGCACGGATCGCTCGGCACGGTCGAGCCAAGGCGTTGAGCGAACGGGCCGGCTGCGCGGTGCCGCTGCTGATCGTCATGACGGGTGATGGGATGAAGGCGTTCGCGGTGGTGGGGTTTCGGGGCAACGCGATCGTCGTTTCGCGCGGGCTCCTGATGGGCCGCAGCAATGCGGACGCGGCGGTGCTCGCGCACGAGATCGCCCACCTGGAGCGTCGGGATCCGCTCTTCGTGTCGGTGCGGCTGCTCGCGGCGGCGGCCATCGTCGCCGACGAGACGTCGATCGCAGCACGCGTGGCCACGCTCGGCGAGCTCGCGCCGCTCGTGCCGTCACTCCTGCTCGGGACGATCCCCACGTGCGGGGGGGGGGGAGCCGCGCCTCGATCGAGCGTGCGCAGGAATTCCGCGGGGCGATCCCCGCGTGCACGGGGAAGTCTGCCCGTTTTATGGGGGCTACAACATTGGTATCGGGTCGATCTCCGCGCGCGCAGGGGAGCCCTCGTCCGGAAACTCGGCAAGCCGTTCGCAATGGGTCGATCCCCGCGTCCGCGGGGGAGCCTCGATCATCGGGACGATGATGTCCTCGTCGATGGGTCGATCCCCGCGTGCGCGGGGGAGCCGCCGTGATCTGCCCGCCGCCGCCTTGCGCTGCGGGTCGATCCCCGCGTGCGCGGGGGAGCCTCGGATGCGAGCAAGGCGACAGCGATGCGAGGGGGTCGATCCCCGCGTGCGCGGGGGAGCCCGTACTCGAGATGTCCGGTATCCATCAAGCTAGGGTCGATCCCCGTGTGCGCGGGGGAGCCCACGCTTCGAGATTGGGCAGCGCGTGATGGTGGGGTCGATCCCCGCGTGCGCGGGGGAGCCCTAATCGTCAAGCTGTCAAGCGGCAAATGCGCGGGTCGATCCCCGCGTGCGCGGGGGAGCCGGGTGGTATCCAGGGCGGGCTCCGGTCGGGAAGGGTCGATCCCCGCGTGCGCGGGGGAGCCTCCGAGCGATTCCTTCGCCGCCTGAACCCGGAGGGTCGATCCCCGCGTGCGCGGGGGAGCCGCGGCATGGATGGCGCACCGCCCGGCATGTCGGGGTCGATCCCCGCGTGCGCGGGGGAGCCGACAAGGCGGAGGCCGAGCTCGTCCGGGACTGGGGTCGATCCCCGCGTGCGCGGGGGAGCCTCCTTGCTCGCAAGCTCCCCGACGAGCGTCGAGGGTCGATCCCCGCGTGCGCGGGGGAGCCGGACTCGAATGCCGTGAAGCTGCGTCCCAGCCGGGTCGATCCCCGCGTGCGCGGGGGAGCCCGTGACGAGAAGGCCCGTCGTCGCGGCATGAAGGGTCGATCCCCGCGTGCGCGGGGGAGCCCAGCGAGTTGGTAGCCATGGCTGGGTCACAGGGGGGTCGATCCCCGCGTGCGCGGGGGAGCCCCTTGCAAACAAAGATCCCGCAAGCGCCGTACGGGTCGATCCCCGCGTGCGCGGGGGAGCCGGGCGTTCTCGCCATGAGATCCGGCCGGACGTGGGTCGATCCCCGCGTGCGCGGGGGAGCCTTCGACGAGGACGAGGCCCCCGACAGCGACGAGGGTCGATCCCCGCGTGCGCGGGGGAGCCCGGCTGAACCCGCGAAGCCCACGACGCTCCCGGGTCGATCCCCGCGTGCGCGGGGGAGCCCGCTTCGGGGCGATGGGCGGCGTGGGGGTGGGGGGTCGATCCCCGCGTGCGCGGGGGAGCCGCAGGCGTCGGCACGGTGATCGTGTCGTCGCTGGGTCGATCCCCGCGTGCGCGGGGGAGCCCGTCGCGAAAGGCCGCGATCTGCAATCGCCTTGGGGGTCGATCCCCGCGTGCGCGGGGGAGCCCAGACGCAGACGCGCCCCGTTCAGCCTGGACGGGGTCGATCCCCGCGTGCGCGGGGGAGCCGCCTGCTCGTCGTGCAGCAACATCAGCGCGTTGGGTCGATCCCCGCGTGCGCGGGGGAGCCAGCGCGCCGCGGGCGACGGGCGCGCCGCCGGGGGGTCGATCCCCGCGTGCGCGGGGGAGCCGCCGGGCGATCCGCGTCGATCTCGACGGGGCGGGGTCGATCCCCGCGTGCGCGGGGGAGCCCATCGATGGCGAGGTGTTCGACGCCTCGTCCGAGGTCGATCCCCGCGTGCGCGGGGGAGCCGCCTGATCGCCGTTTCGGGTATCGATGGTGTAGGGTCGATCCCCGCGTGCGCGGGGGAGCCCCGTGCTCCCACTGCATGCGCTCCCATCGCTTGGGTCGATCCCCGCGTGCGCGGGGGAGCCCCCGCGCCGCGCGTGACGCAGGCCGATCAGACGGGTCGATCCCCGCGTGCGCGGGGGAGCCGTCGCGACGGGCAGCGTGCGCCTGATCGGCCGGGGTCGATCCCCGCGTGCGCGGGGGAGCCACGTTCACGAGCCTGAACGTCCCCGTCAGTCAGGGTCGATCCCCGCGTGCGCGGGGGAGCCCGCGACGCTCGTGCGGGTGGTCTGGCCGAGCGGGGTCGATCCCCGCGTGCGCGGGGGAGCCCCGCCGATGCGGCTCGCGCCGTCGCCATCGAAGGGTCGATCCCCGCGTGCGCGGGGGAGCCTGGTAGAGCCGGGTCATGAAGTCGAAGAAGCGGGGTCGATCCCCGCGTGCGCGGGGGAGCCCTTCGATGTCGAGGTCGCCGTAGAGCTGCGCCGGGTCGATCCCCGCGTGCGCGGGGGAGCCCGCGCAGGTCAGCTCGGCCCGGGACGCGATCGGGTCGATCCCCGCGTGCGCGGGGGAGCCAGGGCGCCGAGGATGTAGAGCTTCGGGTTCGCGGGTCGATCCCCGCGTGCGCGGGGGAGCCCCGACGATGCCGACCTGGTCGGTCGCTACTTCGGGTCGATCCCCGCGTGCGCGGGGGAGCCCCGGTCTCCGGCTCGTAGCCGTAGCGACGGGCGGGTCGATCCCCGCGTGCGCGGGGGAGCCCGCGACCCGGCGACGCGCCGGCTGACCGTTCAGGGTCGATCCCCGCGTGCGCGGGGGAGCCACCGATGCGCTCAGGCGGATGCGCGTTCGTGGGGGTCGATCCCCGCGTGCGCGGGGGAGCCTCGACAATCTTTGCGCGTTCTTCGGGAGTCATGGGTCGATCCCCGCGTGCGCGGGGGAGCCGGGCGCGATGCGTTCGATCCGGAGACCGGCACGGGTCGATCCCCGCGTGCGCGGGGGAGCCACGATCCTCGATCCTTCCCGCCACCCCTGGTCGGGTCGATCCCCGCGTGCGCGGGGGAGCCGATCGATCAAGCATCAACATGACCGTCGGCGTGGGTCGATCCCCGCGTGCGCGGGGGAGCCGGCCGCGCGGACTCCGTCGGCCGATGGCGGCAGGGTCGATCCCCGCGTGCGCGGGGGAGCCGGAGCGTCGCCGTGCTCATCGCCGGGTTCCTGGGGTCGATCCCCGCGTGCGCGGGGGAGCCGACGACGTGTTCGCCTGCAATGTGGCCGTGTTGGGTCGATCCCCGCGTGCGCGGGGGAGCCCTCGACGTGAGCGATCCGGCGCGCCCGACGCTGGGTCGATCCCCGCGTGCGCGGGGGAGCCGGATTCGAGGCGCGTGGCTACCGAGTCGGCGAGGGTCGATCCCCGCGTGCGCGGGGGAGCCGCGCACGTCGAGGCCCGGATCGGCAGCGATGCGGGTCGATCCCCGCGTGCGCGGGGGAGCCCCGCGGAGGCGTACGCGCTGCCCTGGTCGCTCGGGTCGATCCCCGCGTGCGCGGGGGAGCCCGCGAGCGGTGCTTGTACGCCCGGCTGTGATACGGTCGATCCCCGCGTGCGCGGGGGAGCCGTCGTTCGTGAAGTGACCGAGCGCGAAGGACTGGGTCGATCCCCGCGTGCGCGGGGGAGCCTTGAGGCGCTTGCCCAGAAGCTCGTAGCCGCGGGTCGATCCCCGCGTGCGCGGGGGAGCCGTACCTGCGCAACGCCGAAGCGGCCACGCGAAGGGTCGATCCCCGCGTGCGCGGGGGAGCCTCCCACCAGGACCTCGTCCGGCAGACACGGGCGGGTCGATCCCCGCGTGCGCGGGGGAGCCCATGTGCCACAGGACTAACAGCGTGCAGCTACGGGTCGATCCCCGCGTGCGCGGGGGAGCCTCCTGCGGCTCCACGCGCGCAGCCTCGGGCGCGGGTCGATCCCCGCGTGCGCGGGGGAGCCTCGTTCAGCAGCCGGTACTGGCTGCGCGACCGGGGTCGATCCCCGCGTGCGCGGGGGAGCCGCTTGTTGAAGCAACTGGCCCTGCAACCTCGCGGGTCGATCCCCGCGTGTCGCGCGACAATCTGCGTGAGGACGCGCGTCAATCTGCGTGAGAGACCGGTGACGCGGCGCCGACGATGGTCGCCGGCCTCGCCCGGCCCTGCAACCGCTTTCTCACCCTGATTGACGCGCAGCGTCAATCAGGCCGGTCCGGCGGCTCCGCTCAGGCGTCCGCGGGTGTCTCGTCCGTGTCCGGCTTCGGTGGCTTCCCGCTGCCGCTGTTCTTGCGCGTCGCCCGCGTCGCGGGCCGCCCCGCGCCGGCTGCCGACGCCTTCTGCGCCGTGCGCCGGCGGTAGCTCTCCACGTTCATCTCGAAGATCGTCGAGTGGTGCACCAGCCGATCGATCGCCGCCACCGTCATCGCAGGCTCCGGGAACACCTCGTTCCACTTGCCGAACGGCTGGTTCGCCGTGATCAGCATCGAGCGGCGCTCGTACCGGGCGCAGATCAGCTCGAACAGCACGCTCGTCTCCGCCTGGTCCTTCGCCACGTAGGCCAGATCGTCCAGGATCAGCAGGTGGTACTTGTCGAGCTTCGCGAGCGCCGCCTCGAGCCCGAGCTCCGTGCGTGCCCGCTGCAGCCGCTGCACGAGCTCTGTGGTGCGCGTGAAGAGCACCCGCCAGCCCTTCTCGACGAGGGCAAGGCCGAGCGCGCTGGCGAGGTGGCTCTTGCCGCCACCGGGCGGGCCGAAGAGCAGTACGTTGGCCCCGCGTTCGATCCACGCATCGCCCTCGGCCAGCGCGCTCACCTGGGAGCGCGACACCATCGGTACCGCGTCGAACTCGAACGTCGCGAGCGTCTTGCCGGGCAGCAGGTTGGCGCTGTTCATGTGGCGGGCGATCCGCCGCCGGTCGCGCTCGGCCACCTCGTGCTCGAGGAGCGCGGACAGAAAGCGCGCGGCCGGCCAGCCCTCCTTGTCGGCACGCATGGCAAAGTCCTGCCACAGCGTCTTCGTCGCCGGCAACCTGAGCTCGTTGAGCATGAGGGCAATGGCGGCAGCATCGATGTTCTGCTTTGCGCTCATGCCAGTACTCCCGACGTCGTCGCCACGCTCGCGGTCGGCTGCGCCTTGACATCTGCATCTGTACTCGGACTTGCATTGTTGTTCACTCCGATCAGTGCATCGAAGCTCTCGACCGACGGCAGATCGACTGTCACTTCCGGCGCCGCTGCCGTGGTTCTAGGAAAGCGCAGCCGAAGCACCTGCGGCTCCGGTCGCACGCCCTTGTCGAGCGCCTCGTCGATCGCGACGCCGAGCTCCGCCTCGCAGCCATTCTCGTGCGCAAGGGCCAGCAGCGCGACCACGCTACGGGCGGCGCTCGTCGGCCCATCACGCTCGGACAGCTCCTCCCACGCCCGTCGGTAGGCTTCACGCGGGAACAGCTGGTCGCGGTAGACGAGCCCCGCGAGCGCACCGGGCTTTCTCTTCAGCGAGTGAATGACGTGCCGGTAGTTGACGACATAGCCGGTGTGCTCGCCGCGGGCGCGTCGTCCGCGCGGCATGCTCTGCAGCAACGTCGCACCCAGCCAGCACTCGACCCGATCGTCGAAGAGCCGGACCCGGATCCGCTGACCGATCAGCCGCGCCGGCACGCTGTAGAAGGTTCGCTTGAGCATGAAGCCGCCCGTGCGGGTGACCCTCACGCCGTGCTCCTCGTAGTCGGGCGTGCGCATCGCGGGCAGCGGCTGCAGCGCCTCGCGCTCGGCCTCGATGCGCGGGGCATGACGGGCGTTGTGCCGACCGACGATCTCGTCGATGAAGCAGCGGTAGGCCTCCAGGTTCTCGAAGTCCGACGAGCCGCGTAGCAGCAGCGCGTCCCGGATCCCGGCGCGCAGGTGTCCGTGCGAGCTCTCGATCGAACCGTTCTCGTGGGCGACCCCGCGGTTGTTGCGCGTCGGCACCATCGCGTAGTCCGCACACAGCGTCTCGTAGCGGGCGGTGATGTCCTGGCGGGCATCGG
This sequence comes from uncultured Gammaproteobacteria bacterium, assembly GCA_963833195.1. Lineage (GTDB taxonomy): Bacteria > Pseudomonadota > Gammaproteobacteria > Granulosicoccales > Granulosicoccaceae > Granulosicoccus. The sequence continues at coordinate 2,268,002 of CAWHXF010000027.1, forward strand.
CGTCGAGGTTCTTGAACGCGGCCGACAGGCTGTCGCTGCGGTGTTCGCGCGGGGCGCCGCCCAAGGCAACGAGCGCGTTCTGCAGCCCCTCGGCAAGAGCGACGTAGCTCTCGCCACCGAGCACGACGTGCGCGTGCTCGAAGCCGGAGTAGACGAGCCGGAAGTGGTAGAGCCGATGGGGCAACGACACGCCGGCGATGCTGATGCCGACATCGTCCATGACGGTGAAGTCCGATAACCCCATCCGCCCGGGCTCGTGGGTCTGGCGGAAGATGACCTCATGGGCTTCGCCGTGCACGGCGCGCCAGCGTTGGATGCGGCGCTCGAGGGTGCGGCGCACGGTGTCCGGTAGCTCGGGGTGGCGGCGCCGAAGCTCGGCGAAGATGCCGATCGGGCGCAGCCCCGGCATCTCGCTGGAGCATCGGCACGACCACCTCGTCGAAGATCCCGGCAAGCGGGTCCGGACGGCGGCGACCGCGCGGGGCCTTCTTCTGGGAGGGGAGCCTGGGGTCGGCCTCGATGCGGTAGGCGCTGGCGGAGCTGATGCCGGCCTTGGCGGCCGCGCTGGCCACGTTCTTGGTACGTCGGAGCTTCATGTAGAGCCTCGTCTGGTGATCGGTCAGGAGACAGCCGGGCAAGACGGGGGGACTCCCTGTGGGGGAGTGCCGTCATACCGGACTGGCCGCGATCACCGGACGGGGCCCGAGAGGGCTGCCGTCAGGTCGTTCGCCGGCACGGCGGTCGGGCTACGCCCTCCCGCCGTGCCGGGGTCGAGAAGTTCTCACCGTGATTGACGCGCTTCCTCAGCCTGATTGTCGCGGGACACCCGCGTGCGCGGGGGAGCCAGGTACAGCGGCCGTGCCGGCGGGAACGCGTAGGGTCGATCCCCGCGTGCGCGGGGGAGCCCCAAGCCACATGCGCAGCCGTCCGTCCGGGGTGGGTCGATCCCCGCGTGCGCGGGGGAGCCCTGGATCTCCCAGCCGTAGGTGACATCGCTGCGGGGTCGATCCCCGCGTGCGCGGGGGAGCCGACGAAGGTGAACTGATCGAGGGACACTTCGAGGGTCGATCCCCGCGTGCGCGGGGGAGCCTTCGACGGCAGCGACATCGTCACGGCGGAGGAGGGTCGATCCCCGCGTGCGCGGGGGAGCCGCATCCCCCAGGATCGGCACGGTGCGCTCCTCGGGTCGATCCCCGCGTGCGCGGGGGAGCCTAGACCGCCTCCTCGTCCTCATCGTCGAAGTCGGGTCGATCCCCGCGTGCGCGGGGGAGCCTCGCGCTCGCGGTACTTGCGCTGCGCGATGCGGGGTCGATCCCCGCGTGCGCGGGGGAGCCGCTTTGCCGATGTACTCATCGATCTTCGAGAAGGGTCGATCCCCGCGTGCGCGGGGGAGCCTCGCTTCGCTCGTAGAACAGCTCGTACACCCGGGGTCGATCCCCGCGTGCGCGGGGGAGCCAATCGGGATGCAGACGCTCGGCGAGGATCGGAGGGTCGATCCCCGCGTGCGCGGGGGAGCCACGGGATCGGGTTCGGTGACGGCGCCGGTCAGGGGTCGATCCCCGCGTGCGCGGGGGAGCCTTCGCTGGCCTTGCGTCGACTATGCGGCATGGGGGTCGATCCCCGCGTGCGCGGGGGAGCCGCCGACGAGCCCGTGGTGGGCAGCGATCACGAGGGTCGATCCCCGCGTGCGCGGGGGAGCCCGCCGGACCACCATCCCCTACCGGTCTGTAATGGGTCGATCCCCGCGTGCGCGGGGGAGCCTTGATCACAGCGGCGTCGGAGTGCCCGGTGCCGGGTCGATCCCCGCGTGCGCGGGGGAGCCCGCTTTGAGATTCACGCGCCTTGGCGAGCCGCGGGTCGATCCCCGCGTGCGCGGGGGAGCCCGGAGAACGCGGCGCGCATCGACTCCGCATCGGGGTCGATCCCCGCGTGCGCGGGGGAGCCCTGGCGCGGCTGCCTACGGGCCGACGAAAGCGGGGTCGATCCCCGCGTGCGCGGGGGAGCCTGGACCATGCGGGCTCTACGGGTGGGGGGCTGGGGTCGATCCCCGCGTGCGCGGGGGAGCCTTCGTCAATGCAAACATCGAGGCCGGCGGGGTGGGTCGATCCCCGCGTGCGCGGGGGAGCCGCCTGCCCGCTGGCCGGCTTCATGGGCTTCACGGGTCGATCCCCGCGTGCGCGGGGGAGCCGCAAGCTACGCGCTCAAGACCATGCTATTCGAGGGTCGATCCCCGCGTGCGCGGGGGAGCCTGGTCGTGGTGGACACGAACAACGGCGCAACGGGGTCGATCCCCGCGTGCGCGGGGGAGCCTGAACACGCTGTCCGCCCCGGCCCTGTAGCCCGGGTCGATCCCCGCGTGCGCGGGGGAGCCCGGCTTGACTACTCCCCTCCGTGAACGAAGGGGGGTCGATCCCCGCGTGCGCGGGGGAGCCCGTCTGGTCAGGGAATCGGGGCGGTGAAGAAAGGGTCGATCCCCGCGTGCGCGGGGGAGCCGTGATGAGGATCGATTGGCCATCGCGCACGCCGGGTCGATCCCCGCGTGCGCGGGGGAGCCGGGACGCCGGCCACGCCGTCCGGGCCGCCGAAGGGTCGATCCCCGCGTGCGCGGGGGAGCCACGAACTGGTAGGCCTCGAGGCGATATATCTTGGGTCGATCCCCGCGTGCGCGGGGGAGCCAGAAGAGCCAGTCCGCGGCCGGCGCCCCGATCGGGTCGATCCCCGCGTGCGCGGGGGAGCCTACGCCGTCCGGACGTACGATCTGGACGTTGCGGGTCGATCCCCGCGTGCGCGGGGGAGCCGACGGCCTGCAGCGCATCACCGCGGCCTCGCAGGGTCGATCCCCGCGTGCGCGGGGGAGCCCTCGGCTCGCTGTCCAGCAGCGTGATCGCCCAGGGTCGATCCCCGCGTGCGCGGGGGAGCCGCGGCGTAGTGCCGCCTGCGCTCCTTCGGGTCGGGTCGATCCCCGCGTGCGCGGGGGAGCCGCAGGATGCCGGCGCTCATCAGTAGCTCGCCTCGGTCGATCCCCGCGTGCGCGGGGGAGCCTTCGCGGATCAGGGCGTTAGCGAAGCGCGTCCGGGTCGATCCCCGCGTGCGCGGGGGAGCCATAGAGAGCGTCCACTTCTTTCTGCTCTGCGCGGGTCGATCCCCGCGTGCGCGGGGGAGCCGCCGCGTTCGCGGCCGAGCTGCTACGCGAAGCGGGTCGATCCCCGCGTGCGCGGGGGAGCCTGGGGCGCGGGGTCGCTGTCGCACCTCTACTCGGGTCGATCCCCGCGTGCGCGGGGGAGCCGATCAAACCTACGGACAAATCACGGATGCGGAGGGTCGATCCCCGCGTGCGCGGGGGAGCCGCTCCGGTGACCTCGCTCGGGGCGAGATCGGGGGTCGATCCCCGCGTGCGCGGGGGAGCCCCGCCAGCCCTAGCGCGAACGACGTGGCTGCGGGGTCGATCCCCGCGTGCGCGGGGGAGCCAGCGGGCAGCCTGGGCCTGCGGGCGAGTCGTCGGGTCGATCCCCGCGTGCGCGGGGGAGCCTCGCACGCGGCCATGATGTACTCCCGTGCCACGGGTCGATCCCCGCGTGCGCGGGGGAGCCGGCTCGCGGGTGACGGGTGCGGGATCGGCTCCGGGTCGATCCCCGCGTGCGCGGGGGAGCCTGAAATTCCACTTCGGCACCGTCCAGCGCACGGGGTCGATCCCCGCGTGCGCGGGGGAGCCATTCGGCATTCCGCCGCGGATTTCCCGTCCACGGGTCGATCCCCGCGTGCGCGGGGGAGCCTCGTGCGGTGAAGCACTCGTCGATCACCAACGGGGTCGATCCCCGCGTGCGCGGGGGAGCCGACGACTACGACCGCCCGCTGGAGGTCCGGTGGGGTCGATCCCCGCGTGCGCGGGGGAGCCTAGCCGTCGGGCGCCGACAGGCGGTGGAACTGGGGTCGATCCCCGCGTGCGCGGGGGAGCCCTCGATCGAGCATCAGCAGGACCGTCGGGGTCGATCCCCGCGTGCGCGGGGGAGCCGCGAGCGGGCGACGCCGGGAGCCGTGGCGCCCGGGTCGATCCCCGCGTGCGCGGGGGAGCCCCCGTGGGCGCCGCCGAAGGTCAAGCGCGGAGCGGGTCGATCCCCGCGTGCGCGGGGGAGCCGCGCGGGGCGGCAGCGTGACGCGACGGAGCGGTCGATCCCCGCGTGCGCGGGGGAGCCCCCATGAGTCGCGCTCGGCCTCACGTCGGCGGGTCGATCCCCGCGTGCGCGGGGGAGCCGAAGAGCACTTTCTCGTGCGCGAGCGCGCGGGGTCGATCCCCGCGTGCGCGGGGGAGCCGCCGTACTGACGTCGATCGACCGGATCCGAGGGTCGATCCCCGCGTGCGCGGGGGAGCCGCCAGTCGGCGGAAGCGGTCGCGCGCGGCGGGGTCGATCCCCGCGTGCGCGGGGGAGCCCATCCGCGGCAGGCTGCGCTTTGGCGACCGCCCGGGTCGATCCCCGCGTGCGCGGGGGAGCCGGGTGCGGGCAAGCGGGACCGCGGCGTCCTGAACGGTCGATCCCCGCGTGCGCGGGGGAGCCCGCGTGAACGATCCCGCATGCGTCGAACCCGGGTCGATCCCCGCGTGCGCGGGGGAGCCCCGCCCGCCCATCCGGGAGTGCCGTCCCAGGGTCGATCCCCGCGTGCGCGGGGGAGCCCCGTCGCCACGGTCTCCGGGGTGATGGCGGGGTCGATCCCCGCGTGCGCGGGGGGAGCCTGCCAGCGATAAGCGCATTGAGCCTACTGAAATTTCAAGAAGCGTCAGTCCTGCGCAGCGCTGGCATCGATACTGGCACCGGGTTCGGACGGTCCGGCAAGTCGCGCCGCACGAGCAGGATACCCTCGTGCTCGACAACATCCTTCGGTGGCGTTCCGAGAGTACGCACCCCGAGACCGCCGGCAACCTCGCGGTCCGCCCATGTCATCAGCAGACTGCCGCGCTGCAATTGCCCGTGCCAGCCAGCAAGCACGGACCAGATCTGCTCACGAACGCGCTTGCTGATGCGAGGGTGGGCGTACGTACCGGGTGCGAGTTCGAGCATGACCGAACCGAGAAACCCTCGGTATCGCCCTTCGACGTCCCGTGTCACGACGGTGCACATCGGCATCAGGCCGCTCCGTCGAAAGTCTTCCGATCGTCCGACACCTCCCCGTCGTCGGCGTCGACGGGGTCGACGGCGCTGACGTCGTCCTTCGGCAACGCCAGTACGCTCTTGATCGACTCGATCAGCCCCTCCACGACGTTCCGCTTGCGGAAGATGGAGGCGGCGCGTCGACGCACGAGCCTGTCGATCGGGTCCGGCTTCGTCTCCGCCTCCTTGGCAGCCCCGAAGGCGATATCCAGGACGACGTCGTGTCGTCGCAGGTCGGCGATGTCGAGCACGAAGCTCTGGCCCGAATCCTCGTGCACGAACCCCAGTTGCGGGATGGTGCCGGTCGACGCAACGGCGATGGCGGCCGCCGCCTGCACCGTCACCGCGGCGTGATTCAACGCCTGGTTCGGCGGGTCCGCCGCGTTCGGATTAGCTCGATCGTACTTGCGCCCCTTCCAGCTCACCCCGTGCTTGTCCGCCGCCAGCACGTAGGCGCGCTTAATGCGAGCGCCCTCCATGCCACGAAGCACCTCGATGTCGCGCGTGCGCACGATGTGGTCGAAGCGATGGGCGTACATCCGACGTGCGACCTCCATGCGGGTGGTGGCCTTCGACCACAGCTCGACCTGCCGTCTGGCCAGCGCCGACGTATCGGGCCCGAGCGGCATCGCGGTGTAGTGCCTCACGCCGTCGGTACCGATCGCGCAGAGCGCGCAACCGTGCCGCGCGAGTAACCGCAGCGCGTCGTGAGTCACCGAGCTGCCCGGGCCGAGCAGTACCGCCGAGAGCGACTGATGCGGCACTTGATAGTCGCCGCGCTCCAGCGTGCCTCCGGCGGTGACGAAGCGCAGGCAGCCGTCCTCCACCTCCAGTCGGCCCCGATCCAGCCAGACGAGACCATGCCGGTCCGAGTGCGGCACGCGCGCTTTCTCGAGACCGAGCCTCCCGAGCAGCATCAGCCCGGTCCCACCGGCTTGAGCAGGAGCATGCCGTAGCCGAACGCCACGTGGCGGCCAACGCCTCGCCCCAGCAAGCGCCGGAACGCGACCGGGTCGTCCACCGCGAGAGTGCCGGTCATCAGCGCTTCGGGTCCCTCGACGAGCCGCGTGCCGCCTCGATCATGGGCCGACCGCCGTACGCGCGTCCGTCGAAAGCGGTCCAGCGTCGCGTCACCCTCCATCGAGCCGCGTCGGCGAACCTCTCCTGCAGCCAGCTCGAGTACACGCTCTCGCGATTCGGTGCGTCTGCCTCCGCGGCGATGTCGAGGGCCGACAGGAACGCGTCCCGCTCGCCGCCACGCCGGGTCGCGTCTCCTCGCGTTTCGCGCACGCCCGCGCTCGCACGCCGTACCGGTCGAACGAGAACCTCGAAGCTCAACCGATCGCCGGAGCCAAACCGCTCGGGCATGGCGCGCGAGACGACGGGGTCGACGAGCAGCGCGTCGAGGTCGGCAGCGTCCCAGTCCTTCTCCCAATCCGGCAGGCCGCCCGTTCGTTGCGGTCGATCGGTGCGTGAGGCCAAGCGCTCCGGGACTTCGCTATAGCCCAGAACGGTCATCCGACGGCCCCCCCGATCGACCCGACCCGGAGTCCATTATGCGCATGGGCTGCGGGCCGTCGTCGCCGAACAAGCGGCGCGACGCGACGTGCAACGCGTAGCCGAGGTCGTCGTCCAGCAGGTTCATGCGTGCCGCGAACGCGCTCAGCGTTCGTATGTCGATCGTCATGCGCACCATCGACAACGGTGGCATCTTCTCGGTCACGCCTCCCCTCCGCTGGCCCCGGCCGCGGGCCCGGCCTGGTTGGCGTTTTCATTGGCGGCCGGCACGATCCAGCCCTGCACGACGGTTCGACTCCCGGCGTGCACGCCGGCGACGTGACGACGCTCATCGCACAGCTCGACGAGGCGCGACGACTCGAGCGGCAGGCCGGTCTCGGTCAGCGAGCTCGGGTCGGCGAATCCCGACGGCTCGAATCGCAGTCCTGTGGGAAGGGCCCGAGGGTCCGACTGGAACCTCGCTCGCTGGAGGGGCTGTCGCCCGACCATGCGCATAACGCCGTCACCACCGACGATGAGCGAACGCGACCGCGACCGATGGGTCCGGACGGCAGGTGCGGCTTGCGACCGATGAACAGCGGACGTTCCGGTCTATCGAGAGCGCGCTCGATATCGTCCATGTCCGGGCCCGAAGGTTCCTCTCGCAGCGCGATCGCGACCAGGGTCAGCGCGTCGGCATCGTAGTCGCGGTAGCGCTGATGAGTCAGCGCCTTCATGCGAACGCCGCGCTCGCTCTCGTAGCGATCGTCCCAGGTGAACGATGGGCTGCTCGCCCTGCCCTCCGGCCGGCCGCGGGTCGTCCAACCGACGTCCTTCTCGAACAGTCGGGCGGTCTGGTAGTCGCGCGAGCGTCTGCCCGGGCGCACGAGTGCCGACGCGTCGATGATCCTCGACTGCAGCGCATCGAGAGCGTCCGCGTCGGCCCGATCGTAGCCGAGCGCGTTGCCGATCAGCCCCGTGAGCATGGAGCGTGCGGGAAAGTCGCGCACCACTCCGCGGTTGTCGATGACATCGCCGCCGAAGCTTGTCATCGGCGCCTCCAGCCGCATCAGCAGGCAGTCGATCACGTCAGGCCGACGCCGCAATCACGATCTCGCCCATGCGGGACGCGAGGTCCGACAACGGCATCTTCTCGGCCGATTGGGGCGAGCCGTGGCCGCGTGCCGCGACGTAGCGCGTCTCGTGGGTGCCGTACATCGCATCGATCTCCTGGAGCTCGCGATCCAGCGCCGCGTATGCACGCTCGACCAGCGTTCCTTCCCCACGCAGCGGCACCGGTTCGCGGAACGCGTTGGCGAGCGTGCGCGGTTGCCGCGATCCCGCCTCCACGAGCACGAGATCGGCGTACGAATACGGCGCCGTCGAGCCCTTCTTGGCTCCCGGCGTGACGGTGGCCACCAGATGCAGCAGGTTCTCGACGACGCGGGCGGCGATCGAGCGATCGGCATCGTCCGCCGCCCATTTCGATCGCGGCACCCCGGACAGGTTCGAGACCAGCAGCGGCACGTCCACGACGACGTAGCCGTAGTAGAGACCGGACGTCAGCTCGGTATCGAAAACGCCGGCCGCTCCGGTGCCGCCGTCCTCGTTCTCCTCGCTGCGACCGGTCAGGTCGTCGACGACGGTGAAGTAGTCGAGCTCGGGCTGTTCGTCGTGCACGGTGAAGGCATGTGCGACGTGGAGCGCCGCGTCGCGGTTGGCGCGCGGATCGGACGTCACCATGCGGCCGAACAGGGCACTCTCGAGCCCAGGCGCGAGCGCGTTGGTCTCCAGCAGCGCCTTCAGGTTGGACTTCTCCGCCTTGAAGAAGTCCGTCGCCGCGGCTGCGGCGGTCTTGGCATCGCCGGCATCGGCCACCAGACGGGCCGCCTGCTCGCCGAGCCAGTCGATCTCCGGCCGTCCGAGCAGCAACGCCTGCCGAGCCTTCGGGTCCAATGCCTTCTTGCCATAGATCGCCTTCACGAACTCGTTCTGCACGGCGTCGACGAGCTCGTCGTTGGTGCCGTCGCGAAGCGGGCCGGTGACCAGGCGTTCGATCGCGACCTTCGACCGCTCGGACTCCGCACCGAGCTCCCGCCCGAGCCGGTGTACCGCGCGCGCGTCGTCGGCCATCCGCCAGTGACGCTTCAGGCACTGCGACGATACGCGGGTGCGGGTCGCCGATCCGAACGGCAGCCGCTTCGCGAGGCCGGCATCGTCTCGATTGAGCAGCGCACCGGGGTAGGAGGAAAGGAAGTGGACCTGCAGGAACCTGGGCTCAGTCATCGGTGACGTCGTCTGTGTCTATCGAATCATCGTCGGAGGGCGATGCCGGCTCGGTCTCCCGACCGGCATGACCGTGGAAGCCGCGTGCGAGCGCGAATCTCGCCGCATCCGCGCGGCGCTCGTCCAGCCCGTCGTGCAGCACCAGCTCGGCGAGCGTTCGCAGGTCGAGCGGGACGCCCCCGGCCGCGGCCAGATATCGCGCGGCCCGGGCCATCTGCGCACGCAGCGACTCGTCCCGGGTGGTCAGTAGCCGCGCGAAGCGGGTCTCGGAGTAGCCGGTGGAGGCGAGGACCCGACCGGCGGCACGCTTGCGGCTCGCTATCGGCCTACCACCGGTGCCGGCGAGAATCGCCACGACGTGCACGAGAGAAGCCCAGCGACGAAGCGCCTCGTCGCTCATAGCGCCCTCGCGGACGCCCGCGGCCCCGAGCACCTGCACGACCGTTCCAATCGAGCGCGCCGGACGGTTCGTGTCGATACGCCGCGCGGCGGCCGAGACCGCCGTCGGCAGCACCGCGAACCCATGCTCGCCGCGCACGAAGACGGCGGCGACCCGCTCGACGGACGTACGCCAATCGGTCGCGGATTCCGACCCTTCTGAACATGATGCGTCCGTCGCGGCCTGTACGTTGGTCACGTTCTGCATTCGCACGGCCTACGCGGCTGTCGGCGTTTCATGTTCGTTCGTTTGCGCATCACTGTCGGTGGTGGGATCCACGAAGCGCCTCATCCTCGATCGCAGCACCGATGTGCTCTTCGCGACCGCACGGTGGTAGCGCATGTGGGTACGGGGGGAGGCTTCCTGAGCGCGCTCGAGAACGCCTTGCGCCATCCTGGCCAGCCGCTCGCGCCACGCGCGCGTCGGATCGAGCGCGTCGCCGGAGGTTTGCGCCTGATCGATCGCGTCCCAGAAGTCGGGGGCGAAGAAGGCGGCGTCGATGGCGGCATCGAACGCCGCTATCGCACCGGCGGCCTTTGCACTCGTCGCGTCGTCGTCGAGCCGAGCCTTGTCCGGGCCACCCTGGTAGAGAGCGAAGAGGGCGTGGCGCAAAATCTTCTGCGCCGCGCCGGCTGCGTCCTGGCGCGCGACGGCCGCATCGCCGACTTGCCGGCGACCCTTTCGGCTCCCGAGCTTCTGGGCAGCCTGTGAGGGAACGGCGATGGACCGTTCGTGGAAACCGTCGGTTCCTCCCCTACCACGCGTTATCGCTACTGCGTAGAGCGCAACGGCTCCCTCTCGGTCAAAGGCACTTACCTTTGCTAGCGGAGGCAAGACCGTATGTTCCGCCGACAGTAGGTTCGTCACTTGACGGTACCCAAAACCGAAGTGCCCGACACCCCAAGGCTTCGTGCCATCAGCACGAACAGGCGCCCAAGGGTCTCCAGTGATCCCATTCAGCTCGGCAGCCGCAATCCGCGCGACCTTCGAGCCCATCCGAGCGGCTGCTGTTGGCCGATCTACGTCTCCGATCAGTCTGACTCTTCGACACGTGTCAACGTAGAGAGGATCAAGTATTGATACCGGAAGTGAAGTCGATCCGTCCCACGGCAAAGTCCACGGAAGCCCGACATCTCCACGCATCGGTGCGACAGCTTCAATCTCCTCGCGTGCGGCCAGAAGATGCACGATATCTCGACGTATCGATCGTCCCCATCTATCAGGCAAAGGACGGACACCGAAGTACACACGAGCACCGAACCCCGTGTACATGCGGCTAATCCCGTAGTTTGGTGCTCCGTTCTGTCCTTCCAGCGTCTGCAAGGTTACCAACGCGAACAGCCACTCGTCCGCACGGGCGTCGCCGATGCGCTCGCCCTTCACGTCGTGGTTGCGCCCGGTGACGAGCATGTCCAGTGCGTCCGGCGTGTACTCGACCTTCACGCCCTTCGATCCCAGCGGTGACATGCCGGGCGGTTGCAGCAGCGCCGGCAAGCTCCAGTCGTCGACGACGAGTCGCCAAGCCTCGCCACCGGGGAAATCCGGCGTCAAGGCGATCAACCTCTCGCGCCATTCGTCCGCGGATTCCGGCAACGCGTCTTCGTCGGCGCGCTGCAACGCGAGCGCCCCCACCTGAACCAGGAAGCAGTGCCAAGCCTGACGCTGATGGGGTCGCAGTGCCGGAAAGCTCGCCACTTCGTCGCACGCCAAGGCGGCCAACACGGCGAACAGATCGCCGACGTGCTCAGTGTCGTTCCGATCGATGTAGCGGATCACGCAGTGGCCTCGTCTCACTACGCCTGATCCTACGATGCCGTCGAAGTCATGACGACAGGGAAAAGCACCGCGTCACTCTGCGCGCGCGAGTCCGAACCGGTCGTACCGGAACTCGCGGCTGCCGACCTTGAACGAGAAGCCTTTGTCGTCGTTCGTCGGCACGACCGACTCGTCCGGCGGCGCGCCGTCGAGCATCCAGCCAGGTACGACAACGGCATCGGTGGTCGAGCCGAACGGTCCGGTGCCCGGCGGCACCACGTCTAGCTGCCAGCCGGGCGTGCCGAGTCGCGTACGCACGTTCTCCTCACCGGCGGGGAACACGAGCTCCTCGTCGAAGGGCTTCGCCAGGTCGAGGCCGTGATGCTTGGCCAGTTGCAGGTCGCTCAACTGCGCACCCTCGCGCTTCGCGCCGAAGCCGCTCCAATCGAGCTCGCGCTCGATGGCGTCCAGGAGCGCCGGATGGGTGGCACGCTCGACCAACGTCCGATTGTCGGACGGCGTCCGCACGACATCCCTCGAGAGCAACCTCCACGTGGCCTCGATGCAGGCGATGTTCGGATAGACGCCGCCGGCCGCGCCGTCGAACGGGCCGAGCCCGTGCCGGTCCCGGACCTTGCCGAAGAACGGCGTCAAGTCGCGCTCCGCGGGCGTCGCGACGACGGCGCGCGGAGAGGTGAAACCCTCCGGACGATCGGCTCGATCATGCCGGTGGAGCCTGCCGAGGCGCTGCAACAGCACGTCCATCGGGGCCAGATCCGTCAGTAGCAGGTCCGCGTCCAGATCGAGGCTCATCTCCAGCGTCTGGGTGCCGACCGCGACGACGCCCTGCCCCTCGGTCGTTCGTCTCTTGCCGAACAACTGCTCGATGCGCGCGTCCAGGCGGCGACGATCGGCCGGTGCGAAACGGCCGTGGTGCAAGGTCGGTACGCCGTCGAGATCGAACAGGTACGCCGTCGCGTCGGAGCTCACCGCCTCCAGCGCGCGCAGCGTGGCGACCGCATCGGCGACGGTGTTGCGTACCACCAGCACCAGCGCTCCCTTCCGCGCGGCGTCCAGCGCGAGCGCCGCGACTTCATCGGGGTCCCCGATGATGCCGCGCAGCTCGATGCCGATTTCCTTGACCCGGTGCCCCGCGACGACCTTCCTTGGACCGTTCGCGTCGTGCAACGCCGGATACGCGATCGCCTCGGCTTCCGCTGGGTCGGGACAGGCCGCGGCGGGAAGGCCCAGCAGCCGGGTTCGTGCCGACGCTCCGAGCGTTGCCGACAGGAGCATCGCGTGGCCCCCCGCACGCACGTGGTTGCGCAGCGTTCCGGCAAGGACCTCGGTCATGTACGCATCGCTCGCGTGCACCTCGTCGACCACCAGCAGCGAGCGCGACAGGCAAGCCGCCCGCAGGTGCGAATGACGCACCTTGAGCCCGGACATCAGGACCTGATCGACCGTGCCGACGGCGATGCGCGCCGCCAGGTAGCGCTTCGGTGATTCCGCTGCCCATCGAGCATCCTCGACGATGTCCCGAGGATCGTCGGGCCAGCGGGTTTCGAAGCGTGCGATCGACAGGCCGTCGGTGAAACCAGCCCTCACGTATCCCGGTACCGCGAGCACGGCCTCGACCTGCCCTTCACCGAACGCACGGTCCAGGAATCGCTGGACCCGGTCGTGCAGTTGCACCGCGCTGGTCCGCGTCGGCAACGCGAAGTACAGCCCGTCGACGGCACCGGCGCGAAACAGCGTCAGGAAGCGCCACAGCGCCGCCTCGGTCTTGCCCGACCCCGTCTCGGCTTCCAGCACGACCACGCGGTCGTAGTCCAGGTCCCCGGCCCGCGCCTGCGACTCGTAGGGCTCGTTGCCGCCGAAGCAGCCGGCGAACCGCGCTCCCATGGCCGATTCGGCCAACGCGTCGCCAAGACCGAGCCCCAGCTCGTCGAGCCGCCTCGCGGCGGACGCTCTCGATGATCCCGTCCGCGCCTTCCCGTTCTCGCCGGGGATGACGAAACGTTCGCTATCCGAGCCGAGCCAGTCCGCCAGCGTCAGCAGCCCCGCGTACAGCGATACCGCCGCGGGCGACAACTCCAATGGGCCGCAGGTCGTGTCGAAGGCGGCCGGGTAGCGTTCCTGCGCCGCCTCGAGCAAAGAGACAAGCTGGCCCAACGGGTCGTAGTCACCTTTGCGCGTCCAGTGACGCACCAGCCCTAGCCCCTCCTTCGGCGCGACGACCGGACGGCCGTGGTGGGCGAGCGTCGCGCGCAGCAGCTCATCCCCGCACCGATCGAGCAGTCGGCCGAGCAACGGCAGACGATTCCAGTCGATGCCCGGATGATCCAGCGCGAGCACGATGGACGTGTGACCGACCAACGGGCTGCCCTCGATCTGGCGCCCCCAGAATCCCGCGTTGCACTTTCCCAGATCGTGCACGAACGCGAGCGCGAGGAGCACCTGACGCTCGTGCCGCTCGATGATACGACCGGCGGCCCGCTCGAGCCTGGCGAGCCAGCCGCGTTCGAGCAGTGCCGCCAGCACGGCCGCGACGTCGGTACCGTGATCTTGCAGCGGCAACCAGTGCTCGTCGGTCAGCTTCGCCCAGGCGCGCGGTGCTTTCGTACCGGTCATTGCCCTCGTCTCTTGCACTCCGAATCTCTCGCCAAAGCCACGTCCCCGCGGAAACGTTCCGGCACGACGTACCCACCGTGCTGTTGCCACGATACGACACCGAGCGTGCCAATCGGGCGGCATCCGGCTCGAAAACAGGAGGCCACCTCCACCCGATGGACATCATGCACACACCCTTCCCTCAAGGCGTCTCGCGAGCGCACGCTGGCATTGGGAGAAGCCGCCCGCTATCTCTTCGAGATCCTTCTGCGCGGCAGGGGGTGAGCCAGCATTTCCCCACTACCAAAGTCGCTGCTGCATCGCCCACTTGAACTGCGTGAAGTCGAATTCCTCCGCTTCGCCGCTTTCCATTCGTTCTTCGCGAGCACGGCGGGGGGGGGTGGCGCGCTTGGCGGGCGCGGTCCCAACGCGCATCGGCGGGCGCGCACGCGTCCCGGGTGCGCCCGGCGATGCTTCAGGTGGGCGAGTTGTCACGCGCGTGCCGTGACCCGGCGGAGTAGGTTCGTGTATGACGCGCGGCACGGGGGCGCGCGGGAGGTTCACCGACACCCCGTCAGGGACGCGCGTCATGACGCTTTCGATCCGTGCCCGCGCGGCGGGCCTCGCCCTCGCCGTTGGTGCTTCCTCGCTGATCGCCCACGGTGCCGCCTTCGCCGCCGAGCCTTCGCGCTACATCGTGCTCGACCAGTTCGGCTACCTGCCCGACGCCGAGAAGGTCGCCGTCGTGCGCGATCCCATGCAGGGCTACGACGCGGCCGCGTCGTTCTCGCCCGGCGCGACGCTCGAGGTGCGCGACGCCGCGACCGATGCGCTCGTGTTCTCCGGGGCGCCCACAATCTGGAACGGCGGCGCGGTGCAGGAGCAGTCCGGCGACCGCGGGTGGTGGTTCGACTTCTCGGAGCTGACCACGCCCGGCAGCTACACCGTCGTCGATCCCGCGAGCGGAGAGCGCACCGGAGCGTTCGACATCCGCGACGACGTCTACCGTTCGGTGCTGCGCGACGCGGCGCGGATGTTCTACTACAACCGCGCGAACCTGCCCAAGCGCGCGCCGTACGCCGAGTCGCCGTGGGTGGACGGTCCGAGCTACACGCGCGCCGGACAGGATCGGGCCGCACGCTCCATCTCGGACCCGGACAACGCGGCGCTCGAGAAGAACCTGTCCGGCGGCTGGTTCGACGCGGGTGACCCGAACAAGTACGTCACGTTCGCCGAGTACCCCGTGCACGACCTGCTGACCTCGTTCGAGGAAAGCCCCGACGCTTGGCGGGGCCTGGAGCTCGGCATCCCGGAGTCCGGCGACGCGGTGCCGGACATCCTCGACGAGGTGCGCTGGGAGCTGGCGTGGGTCATGCGCATGATGAACGCGGACGGCTCGACGCACATCAAGGTGGGCGACCGCGCGGGCACCTACGCCAGGAGCCCGCCGAGCGTGAACGTCAATCCGCGCTACTACGGACCGGTGTGCACCTCGTCCACGCTCGCCGCCGCGGGCATGCTCGCCCACGCCGCCCGCGTGTACGAAGGCCAGCCCGGTCAGCAGGCCTTCGCGCAGCGCGCGCGCCGCCACGCCGAGCGCGCGTTCCGCTGGGCGGAGCCGAAGGTCTACGCGGGCCGGCTCGACACCGACTGCGACGACCTCGCCATCCGCGCGGGCGATGCCGACGTGAAGGTCTACCGTCAGTACGAGAGCGCCGTCACCGCCGCCGTGTACCTGCGCGAGCTGACGGGCGATGCGCGCTACTCGAAGGCGATCGACGCCTGGGTGGGCAAGACCCGTCCGTTGTCGGTGTACCCCACCCTCGACGGGGAGGAAGGCTGGACGGACGGCTCGCTCACGATCGCCGATTCGCTGCTGCGCTACCTGTGGACGGCACCGCCCGGCGACGCCACGGCCGCTCGCATCAAGGCCAGCTTGGGATCCCTGAGCGAGGGGGGCAGCGAGAACTACGGCTGGAGCGAGCGCGACCTCTACCGCGCCGAGCAGTGGATCTACAGTTGGGGCTTCGGCAGCAACTTCGCGCACTCCGGCTGGGCGATGCTCCACTTCGTGCTCGCCGACGTGGGCGTGCGGCTCGACTCCGGCGCCGACGTGCGGCGGCGCGGCGTCGAGGCGCTGCACTACTTCCACGGCGTCAACCCGTTCGGCCTGGTCCAGCTATCGGCCATGGAGGGGCGCGGTGCCGAGCGCTCGGTGCGCCAGCTCTCGCACTTCTGGTTCGTCGATGGCAGCCCTTGGGACGACGCCGAGACCTCCGCCTACGGTCCGGCCCCGGGCTTCCTCGTCACCGGCGCGAACCGGCGCTACGGGCTCGAGGAGTTCGGCGGCTCCCCGGCGCTGCAGCCGCCCTTCGGGCAGCCGCTGCAGAAGAGCTACCTCGACTCGAACGACGAGCGCGGGCCGGACGGCGAGCTCGCCGCGCTGTACCAGGTGTCGGAACCCGCGATCTACCAGGCCACCTACGTGCGCCTGCTGGCCCGCCTGGTGCGCTAGCGCCGTCGGAAGCTGCCGGCCTGCACCGCGTCCAGGACTTCCGTCGCGCCTCGTTCGGAGCCGCCGGCATCGGCCCCAAGGCGACGTCCGCATCGATGACGAAAGCGCCACCGTCCGCGCCTGCCGAGCGAAGCTCGACTCGAAGGGCGGCGACAATGGCGCGCTGGACAGACCGGCAGCCTCCCCATGACCAAGCCCGCACGCACCGACTTCGCCTGCCGCCGCACCCTGCCCGCCGGATCGCTCCACCTCGCCGTCGACGGCGTGGGCCGGATTCCCCTGCCCGTGTCCGGCAGGCGCGCGAAAGCGCTCGTGGCCGCGGGTGCGCCCGCGCCGTTCGGCCTCGGCGAGCGCACGCTCGTGGACCCCACGGTGCGCGACGTCACCGAGATCGACGCCGCACGCGTGGACATCGACGGCGAGTCCTGGCGCGCCGCGCTCGACCCCGCGCTCGACTCGATCCGCGACGAGCTCGGCCTGCCCTCCGGCCGCCTCGTCGCGCGGTTGCACAAGCTGCTCGTCTACGGCCCCGGCGGCTTCTTCCTGCCGCACCGCGATACCGAGCGCGACGATGCCATGGTGGGCACCCTCGTCATCGTGCTGCCCTGCCCGCATAGAGGGGGCGTGCTGACCGTGAAGCACGGAGGTAGGACGCGGCGCTTCGTCTCCTCGAGCATGCGACCGGACACGTTGCTCGCGCTCACCTTCTACGGCGACTGCCTGCACGAGATCCGGCCCGTCACCGAAGGCCATCGCATCGTGCTCAGCCACGAGCTGCATTTCGAGCCGGAGGTGGAGACCGACGGGGCCGGCGCGGACAACTCATCGGGTGAAACCGGCAGCCGTGCCGCGACGTCGGCGACCGCCCAAGAGGACGCGCTGCTGGATCGCGTGCTGCCGCGCTTCTTCGATCCAGCCGGGCGTGCGGAGACGGACGCCCCGCGCCGGCTAGTCTGGCTGCTCGACCACCAGTACAGCCGAAGCAGTCTCGCCTGGGGTCGTCTCAAGGGCGACGACGGCGAGTGGGCGCGTTGCCTGCGACGTGCCGCCGCGCGGCTGGACATGCGGGCCTGGCTCGCGCTGGCGAGCATCCAGGAAACCTGGTCGACCGCCGGTTCGGAATGGGACGACTACGGCTACGAGGACGAGGAGTACGACGAAGCGTCGGACGCGGACGAGGAAAAGGCGGGCACCGACGGGACCGTTCGCACCGAGGACGGCCAGACGCTCGAGCTCGTCGAGCTGGTCGATTACAGCCGGGTGCTCGAGCAGCTCGAGGATGCGCACGGACGACGCCGCGACTGGGCGCCCATGCGCTTCGGGCAAGACGAGCTCTGTCTCGAAGGCCCCATGCCCGAGCCCGACGAGATGGAGCACGAGGGCTGGATGGGCAATTACGGCGACACGCTGGAGCGCCGCTACCACCGCGCCGCCGTCGTGCTGTGGCCGGCGCGCGAGCACTGGCGCAACCTGCTCGACGCAGGAAGGCGCACGCTGCTGCACGAGCTTCTGCACGAGTGCGGGGACGCGCCGGGCGATTCGCTCGCGGCCTTCGCCACGCTCGACGGGCTCTGGTCGCGGCGCGCGGCCTCGCGGGATCCGGAAGCGCTGGACCTGGCGCTCGCACTGGCCGCGCGGTGGAACGATTCCGAGGCGACGGTGCGCCTTCTCGGCGGGTTCGATGTCACCGCCCTGCAGCGCGCGCACCTGCCCGCGCTGGTGCGACTCGGCGCGATGCACGGTGCGGACACCGCGTGCCGCCTCGTCGACCTGTGGTTCGATCCCGCGCTCGACGCCTCGAACGCACGACGGGCGCAGGGTCACTATTCATCCGGTGCACGAGACGCGCTCGAATGGCTGCCATCGATGCCCGCGCTCTGCGACGACGTGCGCAAGGCGAACGCCGGACCGGCCTGGGGGACGGCCCTCGCGACCCTGCTCGGCCGCTTGTCGTCCGCGACGCTCGGAGCGAACGCCGTCGGGCACCGCAGCGATCTCCCGTCCCGACGCCGGGCGTCGAGCGCACCGGAGACGGCGCGCTGGCGTGCGCTGCTCGACGCGACGACCGCGCTGGACGATAGCCTCGCCGCACGAGGCCGAGATCGCGCTGCGTCGGTGCCAGTCGCTGATGGCGCGCTTCGGCATCACCGAAGCCGACCTCGAGACGAGCGACTTCACCGTCCGCACGGCCTGGGGCGCCAAGCGCGTGCCGATACACGTGCAGGATCTCGCGATGGCGGTGGGCCGGCTGCACGACGTGCTGTTCGTGCTCAACTACGACGCGACGCCCGAGTTCCGCGGCTACGAGATCGACGTTCACGTGGCGACGCTCACCGTCGACTACCTGGTGGATGCCGTCGAGCGTGCGTTGAAGGCCCGCCGCCGTGCCGGCGGCTTCCCACCCGGACGCAGCGCCGCGTACGACTACCGCCAGGGCTTCGCGCGGGAGGTGAACGATCGCATCGCGGCCATCGTCGCGGAGCGCGAGCGCGAGGAGCGCTCCGCGTCGCCCACCGGCACCGCGCTGACGGTGCGCAAGCGCGAAATCGTCGAGCGCGAGTGCGGGCAAGGTCTCGGCACTTCGTACGCGCGGGCGCGCGGCACCCGTCACGCCGACGCCGCGGCCGCCAGACGCGAGGACGGCGCGCGCGTCTCGCTCGACCGCCAGGTCGGCGCCGCGGCGGCGGTCCCGGCGCTGCCGACGCCTTGATCGCCTATCCTGTGCGCCCATGAACACGGACTCCAGCTGCCTGCCTGCCTCGCCTTGGTGGTCCGAAGGCACCCCGGAACTCTGGTTGGCCGCCTTCCACGACGGCGCGGCCGAGCTGTTCGCGACCGCGCCCTGGAGCGTGGTGCCCGACGCGACCTGCCGGCTGTTCGTGCTTCCCGAGTACGGCAAGCCTCGCTCGCCGCTCGTCGCCGTGATCGGCCAGGACGGCGGCCCGTGCGGACTGCGGCTATTCAGCGACCTCGAGGCGCACCGCGTCTGGCTCGAGGCCACGGCGAACGCGGACGCCGAACGGGGCCCGACGCTGCCCCGCCACGTGGCGCTCGATTTCGTGGCCGGCGCCGAGCTCGCCGACGACGTGCGCACCCGAATCATCGCGAACGGCTGGACCGTCGCGGACGACCGGGCGTGGCCGATCCTGCGCGTGACGGGGACGGACGGCAGCGTGGGCAAGCCGCCCGGCGGCGACGTGCCGGCGTACGAGATCATCCTCAGGGCCGTGACCGCCGCGCTCGCGGAGCCCGAGCCGTGGCTGCGCGCCTGGCGCGACGACGACCGACACGAAGCGACGCTGCACGTCGATACCTCGGAGGACGCGTTCGAGGTACGCGTCGATACCGCCGCGCCCGAGTTCATGAGGCTGTTCGACGGCGACGACGCCGCACTGCTCGCAGCCTTCGAGCGGTTGGACTGGAGCGACGACATCGAGGGCGTGGACGGCGATCGGCTCGCGACGCTGGAGCGCACGCTGATCGCGAGGATGCGCGCGCGCTCGCCCGAGCTGCTGCCCGAGCGCCCGCACGCCGGCATCGAGCTGCTGCTGGCCGCTGGGGACTGGTTCGGCAAGCCGGTCACCGGACTGTCGGCCGCCAACGTCGAATACGTCGTGAGACGTCGCGCTCGACAGGCCGCGCTTGTCGAGGTCGGTCATCCAGCGTGCGCCTCGTCCCAAGGGTTCACGACGACGATTCCGCACCCCTCGAAGTCCCCGACGTTGCGCGTCGCCACCGCCGCGCCCCGCGCGCGGGCCGTGGCCGCGATCTGGCAGTCGGGGAAGCCGATGGGACGTCCGGCTGCACTGCGCTCGGCGAAAACGGCGGCGAAGGCGACGGCGGCGGGCCCGTCGAAGGGCAGAACGCGGTGCGCGAAGTCCTCCGCGACCATCGCGTCGACGGCGTCCGCGAGCGCGTCGCGCCGACGTCCTCCGGGAAGGATCGCGACCCCGCGCCGAAGCTCGGCCTCGGTCACCGCGCTGATGTGGAGCTCCCCGGCATCCCGGCGACCGAACCAGTCGAGCACCGCCCGGTTCGGCGCGACGCGCATCAGCTCGGAGACGACGTTCGTGTCGATCACGATCATCGGGAGCTAGTCGAAGCGCGGCGCGTCCGGCATGGGCTCGCGCGGCGGCAGATCGAGGTCGACGCCCCCGAGGGCGGCGAACCGCCGGTGGATGGACTCGCCGAGGTTGGCGGGCGCCGGTGCCTGGCCCACGGCCTGGCGCAGGATGTGGCGCACCTCCTCCTCCATGGACCGGCCATGGTCGGCGGCGCGCAGCTTCAGCTGACGCTTGATCCCGTCGTCGAGGTTCCGGATCGTGATGCTGGCCATGATTTGCTCCGTTCGCCGGGCCGCATCATATGGTCTGATTGCATTGCAATCAAACACGCTTGCATCGCACGGAAGGGAAATTGGCGGCTGCGCGAATCCGGCTGTTCGACGTCGTGGCCAGCCTTCGACAAGGACTTGCCGCCGCACGCTGGGCGGTCATCCGCCGCCGAATTTGTCGGGGACACATTTCCTTCCGAAACGCGGCTACTCCCGAGCCTCCCACGGCGCCCACAACGCCGATACCGGCAACGCGAACCTCCGCTCGCCCAGCACCAGCGGCTCCGCGCCGAGATACAGCAGGATCGAGGTCACCGTCCTCCTCGTGCCCGGTCCGGTGCGGGCGAACCACTCCAGGTGCCGGAGGTCCTCGCGCGAGAGCGTGCTCGACGCCTTGATCTCCACGCAGACGAGCCGTCGTCCGCTCTCCGCCACGATGTCGATCTCGCGCCCGCGCGCGCCGGTCCAGTGCCCCAGCGAGAACGCCTCGTCCTGGAGCGGTGCGGATCGAAGCAGCTCGTTGAACGCGAAGCTCTCGAGCAGCGGGCCGAACGCGGTGGGGTCCGCGTCGGTGTCGAACGACGCAACCGACAACCCGCGGAGCGCGCAGGCGAGTCCGGTGTCCACGACGTGCAGCTTCGGCCGGCCCGCCTCGCGCCTCGTCTCGCCCGACGCCCAGGCGCCGGCGCGCACCACCAGCGCCGTGCGGGTCAGCACGTCGAGGTAGTCGTCCAGCGTCGCGCGCCTCACGCCGACGATGCCCGCGAGCTCCGGGACGTTCAGCACGGACGAGGTGCGCACCGCGAGCTGATCGATCAACCGTCGGAACGCGTCCGTGCGGCGCACGCGCAAAGAGCCTGCAGGTGCGCAAGCGCCCGGCCAGCGAATCCGCGACGGCGAGCGTCGTGAACACGTTCGACGACCCGGTGAGCAGGAACTGCCCGCGCCGACGGTCCGCGCCCACGATCCGCTTGATGGCGAGCGCCATGGACGGGGACCGCTGTGCCTCGTCGATCACCACCGGCGCATCGCCGGCCGCCGCCCGCCCCGTCGCCCACGTCTCCGCGGAGACGCGCTTTCCGAGAACCCGTTCTCAGAACAACGCCAGTTGATCCGACGCGAAGCGCAGCCTCCGACCCGTCGGCCCCGCATGCCGCGCCTCGTGCGCAAGCAGCCAGCGCTTGGTCTCGACGCCGCCCGCGAAGCCCGTCAGCGAGCCGTCCGCGCCGATGACCCGGTGGCACGGCACGACGACGGGTAGCGGGTTGGCGCCGTTGGCCGCACCCACGGCACGGCTGGCCCGGGGGCTCTTGGCGAGCAGCGCGATGTCGGCGTAGCTCGACGTCTCGCCGTAGGGGATACCGCCGACCGAAGCCCATACGGCTCGCTGGAACGGTGTGCCGTCGACATCGAGCGCGAGCTCGAAGCGGCGCAGGGAGCCAGCGAACCAGGCGCGAAGCTGATCGATCGGCTCCCGCAGTGCCGCGGCGTCCTCGTGCCAACCGTCCTCCACACCGACGGTACGTCGGCCAGCCTCGAACGATATCCGCCGCAGGCCGGTCGTCGTGGCGGCCAGGAGCAGCGGCCCGACCGGCGTGGTCAGACGGGTCCAGCGGACTACGTCCTCGCCCACCTACACCAACCGATCGCGCGGCTCCCGCCCCGCGAAGTACGCATCGAGGTTGGTTAGCGCACGCGCACCCATGGCGTCGCGCGTCTCCACCGTCGCGCTGCCCAGGTGCGGCAGCATGAAGATGTTCTCGTGCTGCGCGAACGCGGGGTTGCCGCCCGGCTCGCGCTCGAAGCAGTCGAGCCCCGCGGCGGCGAGGTGCCCGGACTCGATGGCGTCCAGCAGCGCGTCCTCGTCCACGATCGCGCCGCGCGCGGTGTTCACGAGGATGGCTCCGCGCGGCAACATGGCGAGCGTCTCGCGGTTCACGATGCGCCGCGTCGCCGGGGTGGACGGGCAGTTGACCGAGAGGTACTCGGACACGCCGAAGAGGCTCTCGAGGGTGTCGTGGTAGGTCGCGCCCTGCTCCTGCTCGGCGGGCAGCCGCGTGCGGTTGTGGTAGTGCACCTCCATGTCGAAGCCGCGCGCGCGCTTCGCGACGACCTTGCCGATGCCGCCCATGCCGAGGATGCCGAGGCGCTTGCCCGTCACTTGCCGGCCGAGCAAGAAGGCGGGGTTCCAGTCGGTCCATTCGCCACCGCGTACCGTGCGCTCGCCTTCGGGGGCGCGGCGTGCCGCGCCCAGCATGAGCAGCATCGCGATCTCGGCCGTGGCGTCGTTCAGCACGTCGGGCGTGTTGGTGACGACGATGCCCCGCGCCTTCAACGCGTCGAGATCGCAGTGGTCGACGCCGACGGAGTGGTTGGCGACGATCTTCAGCCGATCGTCCAGGCGGGCGACGGTGTCGGCGTCGAAGATCTCCGAATGGCACGGCACGATGGCGTCGCACCGCGCGCTCATCTCGACGATGCGGTCGGCGTCGTTGTGACCGTCCTCGTCGTCGATCAGCACGTCGTAGTCGCGGCGCGCGCGCTCTATGGTGGCGTCGGTGAGCCGGCGCGCGATCCAGAGCGTCGGTCGGCTCACTTCTCCAGACCTTCCACGCGCCGGCCGTCGTCGCGCACGGTACCGGGCTCCTCGAGCTCGGGGCGCAGCGCCAGAGCGTCCGGATCGGACTCGGCCGGGGCTCGCTTCGCGCGGCGCATGCGCAGGCGGTCATGGAAGAAGAGGTCCCAGCCGGCGAGCGCCAGGGTGGCGCACAGCACCGCGACCAGGTCGAGCCGCGGCACGCTGGAGCCGAGCACGTAGAGGAAGCCGCACAGCAGCACGAACGCGAAGGCGGTCAGGAACGTGTTCATGAGTATCAGTCCTCGTTCTCGAGCAGGTTCGCCAGCCACCGGGCGGTGCGCAGCAGCCGTGCGTCGTCGCCGCGCCGGCCGACGAGCTGCACGCCCATGGGGTGGCCGTCCGCGGATTGCAGCAGAGGCAACGTCACGCAAGGTACGCCGCACAGCGTCCAGAGGCCGTTGAAGACCGGATCGCCGGTGGTGTCGAAGCCCTCCGGCGCGGCGCCCGTGGCGGCCGGCACGACCAGCGCGTCGCAGCGGTCGAACAGCGCATCCAGCCCGGCGTTCAGCACGCCGGCCCAGTCGCGCGCGGCGAGGTAGTCGACGGCCGTGATCGTGCGCCCCTCCTCGATCGCGGCGCGGACCTCGTCGGACAGCGAGGATGCATCGCGGCGCGCGTACGGGGCGTAGTGCTTCGCGAGCTCGGCGAGCTGCACGGTGCGCTGCGCGGCGGGGCCCTGCGCGAACGCGTCCGGCAACGGCGCCTCGAACGCGCCGTCGCCCAGAAAGGAGGCGAGCTCGGTCAGGGCGCCGCGCACGTCGGCGTCGGCGCGCTCGTGGAAGGGCAGCCGGGCGAAGGCGAACACCGGTGTCGCGGGCGGTTCGGACAACGCGACGTCCAGCAGGCGCGGTGCCGGGGACGGACGCGTGGCGGGATCGCCCGCGTCGAAGCCGAAGAGCGCCTCGGCGAGCAGCGCCGCGTCCTCCACGCACGAGCTGAACGTGCCGATCGTGTCGAGACTGGGCGACTGGGCCAACACGCCCGTGCGCGGGATGGCCCCGAAGCTCGGCTTGTAGCCGACCACGCCGCAGTACGACGCGGGGCGGATGACCGAGCCGCCGGTCTGCGTGCCGAGCGCGAGCGGCACCGCGCCCGCGGCCACCGCCGCAGCCGAGCCCGACGACGAGCCGCCCGGCGTGCGACCCGGGGCAGCGGGGTTCCTGGTACGCGCGGGGTGCAGGAAGGCGAGCTCGGTCGTCTCGGTCTTGCCGAGCATCACGGCGCCCGCCGCGAGCAGGCGCGACACGAGCGCGGCGTCCTGGTTCGGCACGCGCCCGGCATCGAGCGCGGCGCCGTTGGCGGTCGGTATGCCCTTGGTATCGATGACGTCCTTGACGCCTACGGGCAACCCGTGCAGCGCACCGACGCCGCGCCCGCGTCGGCGCAGCGCATCGAGCTCGCGCGCGCGGACGAGCGCGTGCTCCGCGTCCAGCCAGGCCCAGGCACCGAGCGGTTCCTCGGCTCCGGTCTCGGTGGCGGCCACCGCCTCGAGGCAGCTCTGCACGAGCGTCTCGCACGCGAGCGCGCCGCTCGCGAGACGGTCGCGCAGTTGTACGGCCGACGTCGCGGGCGCCACGTCAGCGCGCCCCGTAGATGGCGTCGGGGAGGTGGAACACGATGGCGGGGAACGTGTACATGATGACCATGCTGATGATGACCATGGCGAGGAACGGCATGACGCCCTTGAAGATCTGCACCAGCTGCACCTGCGGTGGCGCGATGCCCTTCAGGTAGTAGGCCGACATGGCCATGGGCGGGGTCAGGAAGCTCGTCTGCAGGTTCAGCGCGACCAGGATGCCGAAGAACAGCGGATCGATGCCGAAGATTTCGAGCAGCGGCAGGAAGATCGGCACGAAGATGATGATGATCTCGGACCATTCGAGCGGCCAGCCGAGCAGGAAGATGATGAGCTGCGCCAGCAGCAGGAACTGCAGCGGCGTCAGGTCCAGCCCGCCGACGAACTCGCCGATCAGCTCCTCGCCGCCGAGGTAGCTGAACACGGAGCTGAAGATGTAGCTGCCGACGAACAGCCAGCACACCATCGCCGTGGTGCGCACCGTCAGGTACACCGACTCGCGCAGGCGCTGGAACGACAGCGCACGGTAGATCAGTGCGAGCAGCAGTCCCCCGAGCGCGCCGATGGAGGCGGCCTCGGTCGGCGTGGCGAGCCCGAACAGGATGGAGCCGAGCACCGCGAGGATCAGCACGGCCAGCGGGAAGAACGAGGTCAGCACCATCCAGGCGAGCTTGCCGATCGGCACGTCCGGGATCTCCTCCTTCGTCGGCTTCGGGGCCACCGAAGGCTGGATGATGGAGCGCCCGACGATGTAGATCAGGTACAGCCCCACGAGCGTGACGCCGGGCAGCAGCGCGCCCGCGTACAGCCTGACGATGGACACGCCGGAAGCCGCGGCGTACACGATCAGCATGATCGAGGGAGGGATCAGGATGCCGAGCGTGCCGCCGGCGCAGATGATTCCCGAGGCGAAGCTCGTGTCGTAGCGCGCCTTGAGCATCTGAGGCAGCGCCAGCAGGCCCATGAGCGTCACCACCGCGCCGACGATGCCGGTGGCGGTGGCGAACAGGCCGCAGGTGATCAGCGCGGCGACACCCATCGAGCCCGGCACGTTGCGGGTCGCGATGGCGAGCGTGGAGAACAGCCGGTCGACGATGTTCGCGCGCTCCACCACGTAGCCCATGAACAGGAACAGCGGCACGGCGGTGAGCACCTCGTTCGACATCACCGTGTAGGTCTGGTTGATGAACAGGTCGAACACCCGACTGCTCAGCAGCCCGTCCACGTAGGCCGACATCTGGTCCCAGAGCCCCGCGTCCTCCTCAAGGCGATTGAACGCGCGGAACTGGCGACGGTCGTCGAAGTAGGCGTAGTAGCCGAAGCCGATGCCCATCGCCATCAGCGTGAAGGCGATCGGGAAGCCGAGGAACACCAGCAGGATGAACAGCCCCAGCATCATCAGGGCGACTTCGGGGTTGCTCACGAGTCGCGCTCCGCGCCGGAGGCCTTCGAGGCCGCGACCGCGTCGCGCGCGCTGCCGCCGAAGCCCGCCTGCACGCCGGCGGCGACGCCCGCGGGCAGCACCTTCTGTTTCGCCAGCAGCTCCTCGGTCTCCTGCACGTCGTCATCGGCCTCGCGCCAGTAGCCCTCGCGCATGCACAGCACGCAGCGGAACATCTGCGCGATGCCCTGCACCAGCAGCAGCACGCCCGCGACGGCGATGACCGTCTTGAACTGGTAGATGGGGATGCCGGCCGGGCTGTTGACGCTGACCTCGGTGTAGCTCCAGCTGCGCGCGGCGTACTTCCAGCCCGAGAAGATCAGCGCGAGCACGCCGGGGAAGAAGAAGAAGCAGTACAGCACGAAGTCCACCGTCGCCTGCGTGCGCGGCTTCCACAGCCGGTACAGGAAGTCGCCGCGCACGTGTCCGCCGCGCGACAGCGTGTACGCGCCGCCCATCATGAACAGCGTGCCGTACATGATGAACGACACGTCGAGCGCCCACGGCGTGGGCGAGTTGAAGACGTAGCGCACGAGTACCTCGTAGCTCATGCCGAAGGTCATCAGCACGATGAGCCAGGCGAAGGACTTGCCGAAGGCTGCGGACAGCCGATCCGCGAACTGGATGTACCCGAGCATCGGTGGTGGAGTTTCCCCGTGGTTTTGCGGAAGGCAGAACCGAGACCGGCGGCGCACGAGGCGCCGCCGGCGGCGGTCGAGGTGCGGGCCGCGATCCGGCCCGCGCCGATCAGAGCTTCAAGCGACCCGGGAAGTAGTGCTCGTAGGCGAGCGTCAGGTCGGGCGCGTTCATGATCTCGTAGTAGGCGACCTGGTCGACCCACTCGCGCTGGCTGTCCATGACCCGCTTCATGAACTCGTCCTTCTCGAGCTCCGGGATGAGCTTGTCCCAGGCCTCGAGCTGGGCCGCCAGGATGTCCTTGGACGTGCGGTGCACGGTGACACCCTCGTTCTCGGCGAGCTCCTTGAGGTCCATCGAGTAGCGCCGCATGGCCTTGGCCGTGTTGGCGGTCGAGGCCGCCTCCACGCCGTACTGCAGGATGGCCTTCAGGTCGTCGTCGAGGTCCTCGAGCAGGTCGTTGTTGAAGATGAACTCGAAGGCTTCGGACGCCTGGTGGTAGGACGACAGGTAGTAGTTCTTGGCGACGTCCTGCGCGCCGAAGTCGCGGTCGGACGACGGGTTGTTGAACTCGAACGCGTCGATGACGCCGCGTTCCATGGCCGGCACGATCTCGCCGCCCGGAAGCTGGGCGACCGACATGCCCATGGACTGCAGCAGATCCGCCGCCAGGCCCACCGTGCGGTACTTCAGGCCCTCGATGTCGGCGACGCCGTTGACCTCGTTCTTGAACCAGCCGAAGGGCTGCGCGAACATGGGGAAGCCGAGATACCCCGTGACGTTCAGCCCGAGCTTGTCCTGCACCAGCTCCTGGTAGAAGTCGAAGCCGCCGCCCTCGTAGAACCAGCCGAGCATGGTCGTTGCGGAACCGCCGAAGACCGGGCCGGTGCCGAACAAGGAGGCCGCCTTGTCCTTGCCGTACCAGTACACCGGCACCGAGTGCGCGATGTCGATGACACCGTCGCTGACGGCGTCGATGACCTGGAAGGCACCGACCACGGCACCCGCCGGCAGCACGTCGACCTTCAACCGGCCTCCGGACATGGCCTCGACGCGCATGGCGTAGTCCTTGGCGAAGTCCTGCCAGATGTTCGACTCCGTCCAGGAGGTCTGCATCTTGAGGGTCAGCGGCTCCTGGCCGATGACGGCGGGCGCGGCGAAGATGCCGGCTGCGCCGACGGCGGACGCGGCGCCGGCGGCCGCGCCGGTCTTCAGGAACGAGCGGCGTGCGGGAACCGCGCCGGGCGCGACGGGATCTTTCGACATCGTTGTTCTCCTCTGGGTGATATCTGATCGGGGGCGGGACGGCCACCGTCTGGCGACGGTTCGACGTGCGGACGGAGCGCGATCGTCGCGACCCGTCACTACAGCTGTGCCCTGCCCTGCGCTCGCGGAATATACCTGTCAAGGATTCGCTGGGGGGCAAGGATCGGGAATTCCGCGGTGTGGTCGATGTCGGCGGAATGTGAGCTGGAACACGATTTGCCTCGTGCGTCACGTCCTCGACGCGAACGTGCCCGCCCGCCATGCCCAGCTTCGACCCCCTCGATGCCCCCCACGAAGGCCCCGCCCTGCGCGTTCGGCTCCTCGTCGCCGCCGGAGCCATCGCGCTCGGTTGCACGCTCGCGCTGCCCGGCCTGCCCAGTGCCGGGCCGACCGCGGGGGCCGCCCCGATCGCCGACGCTTCGGCCACCGCGGCGAACCCGCACCCTGCCCTGCTCGTGCGGGCCGCGCGTCCGGCTTCGCGCACCGCGGCGGTCCCGTTCGGCTTCGACGCAATGGCGGTGGGCGACTTCGACGACCTCACGCTGGCGATCGCGGTCGGAGCGTCCGCGCCCGCGCTCGTCGTCCGGGAGGGCGTAGAAGGGCGCGACCGGACGGGCGATCAAGCCGGCGGACAAGTGGTCGCCGAGCCGGTCGCCGAGTCCGTGAACGATCCGGCCGACGAGCCCTTCATCGTCATGATCGACCCGGGTCATGGCGGCTCGGATCCCGGCGCGATCGCGCCGAACGGCCTGCAGGAGAAGGAGCTCACCGGCCGACATCGCCGAGCGCACGCGCCGCTTCCTGTCCGAGGTGGACGGCATCGAGGTGCGCCTGACGCGCGAAGGGGACGCGGGCCTGTCGCGCCAGGGACGGGTCGATCGCATCCGCGACAGCGGCGCCGATCTCGTGGTGTCGCTGCACTTCAACCACCTGCCGCAGGCGCACGTCACGCTGGTCGAGTCGTTCTACGCGGCGGCCGAGAACATCGAGGAAAGCCGCGCCATTCGTCGCGCCGCGGGCGGGGGCATCGAGCTGGTGCAGATGTCCGCGCCGGACCTGGCCTTCACCGAAGGCTCCGCAAGGCTCGCGAAGCTCATGCAGCGGCGCGTCTATGGCGAGGTGGTGCACGAGAACCCCGAGGCGACCGACGCGGGCGTGAAGCGCGACACCCTGTTCGTGCTCACGCGCAGCCTCGTGCCCGGCGCCCTGATCGAGCTCACCTGCCTGAGCAATCCCGGCGAGGCCGAGCGCCTCGAAGGCAGCGCGTATCGCGATCGCCTGGCGGCCGCCCTCGCCGACGCCGTGCGCGACTACCGCAGCTCGCTCGAAGCCCGTCCGCTCGGTTCGCTCGATACCTGAAGGTGTCCACCGATCGAGCTCGGCCTGCTGCGCCGCGGCGCGGGCGGCGGGCGCAGCACGACGTACGAGCTCGTGCTCCGACCGCTCTCGATCACCCTTGCGGGCGCGCGAACCGCTCGGCGACAATGGATCGTCACAGCCTTCGCCGAGCCTGCCGCCGATGCCGTACCTGCCCTCGCCTTCCGACACTTCGGCCTCGCGCCGTGCCTTGCACGCCTTCGGCGCCCTGGTCGGGCTCGGCCTGGCCGCGAACGTCGCGCTCGCCGCCGACCTGCCCGATCTCGAGGGCCGCGAGGTCGTCGTCGTCACCGAGAACGCCTACCCGCCGCTGCAGTTCGTCGACCCGCAGGGCGGCGAGGCCATCGGTTGGGAGTACGACGCGGTGGCGGAGCTCGCCGAGCGGCTGAACTTCGAGCCGGTGTACCAGAACGCGAGTTGGGACGCCATGATCCCGGCGGTGTCCGAGGGCCAGTTCGACATGGGCATGACGGGCATCACCATCCGCGACGACCGGCGCGAGATGGTGGACTTCTCGGCGCCCTACATGCGCTCGGAGATGTACATGCTCGTGCGCGCGGACGAGGAGCGCTTCGACGACGCCGAAGGCTTCGCGGCGCTCGAGGACGGCCTGGTCGGCGCGCAGGCCGGCACCACGCCGTTCTACGTGGCTGCCTACGACCTGCTCGACGGCGACGAGGCCAACCCGCGTATCAGGCTGTTCGAGACCTTCGGCACCTCCGTGCAGGCGCTGCGCGCCGGCGACGTGGACGTGGTGCTGACCGACGGCACGGCCGGACAGGGCTACGTCAATGCAGAACCCGGACACCTTCAAGCTCGTGGGCGACTCCCTGGGCGCCGAGGACTTCGGCTTCATCTTCCCGAAGGGCTCGGAGCTCGTGGAGCCGATGAACGCGGGCATCGCCGCGATGCGCGAGGACGGCACGCTCGATGCGCTGAACCGGAAGTGGTTCTACGAGTACTCGCTCGGCGAGTGAGGCTCGTCGCGACGAGGTGCCGAGGCCGCTGAGCGCCCCTTCGGCATCCGAGCGGGATTTTCCGTGGTGGCTCGTCGCCACGCTCGGCATCGGCGCCTGGCTCGGCTGGCGCATCGCGGCCGACGAGCTCTACGCCGACATCGCCTCGCTCCTGATGCGCGGCGTCGTGGTGACCGCGTACGTCACCGCCACCGCGTTCGCCCTGGCCGTCACGATGGGGCTGCTGCTGGCCGTGGCGGTGCTGTCGCGCCGCACGTGGCTGCGCCAGATGGCGCGTTTCTGGATCGAGATCGTGCGCGGCGTGCCCATGCTGGTGCTGCTGCTCTACATCGCGTTCGTGGGCACGCCGCTGCTGGTCGAGGGGGCGAACCGGGTGCTGCAGCCGCTCGGCATGGAGGCCTTGCGCACGCGCGACGTGCCGCTGATCTGGCGGGCCATCATGGCGCTGGCGATCGGCTACTCGGCCTTCGTGGCCGAGGTGTTCCGGGCCGGCATCCGCAGCGTCGACCCCGGGCAGGTAGAGGCCGCGAAGGCGCTGGGGCTCGGGCCGTGGCGGCGCTTTCGCCACGTCGTCATGCCGCAGGCGCTGCGCACCATCCTGCCGCCGCTCGGCAACGACTTCATCGCCATGATCAAGGATTCCTCCCTGGTGTCGGTGCTGGGCGTCGCCGACATCACGCAGCTCGGCAAGGTGTACGCCTCGGGCAGCTTCCGCTTCCTGGAGACCTACAACGTGGTCGCCTACGCGTACCTGTTCGTGACGCTCGTGCTGTCGCTCGGCTTGCGCGCGCTGGAGCGGCGGCTGGACCGCTCCCGCTCCGCCTGAACCGGGTCAGCTCTGCCGCTTGCGACGCCTGCGCCGGCGCAGGCGTTCGAGTTCGGCCTCGGGCGCCGAGCGCCCGACGCCCCACGTGACCGAGACCTCGGCGGGTGCGACGCGCTCGCCGTGCCGGTCCACCGAGGGCAACGCGATGGCGCGGGCGTGGTACTGCACGCGCAGCAGGCCCGCGACGAGCGCTTCGGCGCTGCGGTGCCGGGCGACGAAACGGCGCCGCGAGCGGTGCACGCGCAGCGGGCCGAATTCCTTGTCCAGCAGCGCACGCACGCGCCGGGCGAGGTGCGTCAGCACGGCGTCGTCGTAGCGCTCGGCGAGCCGGTCCAGCCCGTCGATCTCTACCGATGCCTCGTTGCCGAGCGAGCGGCGCAGCGAGATGAGCTCGGCGGTGACGGGACGAGGGCGGACGCGCTCGATGTTGCGGCGACGAAAGGCCGACAGCTCGACGATGGGCGCGGTCACGGGGGCACGGGTGGGCAAGGCGGACGGGTTCTCGTCGGGCGGAGCGGGTGGGGTGGAAACGCGGGACGAAACGCCGCGGCATGGAGACGGTGCCGTCCGCTGCACCCCTTTGCCGGCCAGGCCGACGGGATGATGTTACCGACGCCGTGCGCGGTACGCAGGCGTGCGTGGCCCGTTCCGTGATCGCCGTCGATCGATGAGTGTTCGCCTCGCATCCAACCGAAGCGACGTCAAGCGCGGCGCGCGCCGTCGAGGATCCGCGCGAGCGCGGGCCGGTGCCTGCGCACTTCTTCGTCCGTGAGCCCTTCGAGCGAGTGCGGGAACTTGATCCACTCGGACGTCTCGTGCAGCCAGTAGTCGGGCACGCGCGAGGTCAGGTTGCGCTCCGGCTTGTAGTACGGTACCGCCACGCGCACCTCCTCGGGCATGTTGCGCCGCAACAGCACGCGCAGCCGCTCGACGATGGCCTCGATGCTGCGGCCCGTGTCGAACACGTCGTCGACGATGAGCAGCCGGTCATCGGCCGAGAGCTTCTTGACGAGGTAGGAGAGGTTGAAGACGCGCACCTCGTCGGCGCGGCCATCGATGCCGTGGTAGGAAGCGGTGCGGATGGCGATGTGATCGGAGGCGACGCCCTTCCAGGCGAGCAGCTCCTGCACGGCGATGCCGATGGGCGCGCCGCCGCGCCACACCGCCACGATGAAGCTCGGCCGGAAGCCGGACGCGTGCACGTTCGCGGCCAGGCGGCAGGAATCCTCGAGCAGGGTCTGCTCGTCCAGCCATAGCTTCTCGGCCACGGTCTCGCGCCTCCGGAACACGGAGCCCGATGGTACGCTCGCGCACGTGACGTCGTCCCCCGATTCCCTCGCCGCACCCCGGCGCCACGTGAGCGAGACGGCGCTGCTGCACGACAGCTTCCGGCTCGGCGTGGCCATCGCCAACTCCGGTTTCCGGCCGAGCTTCATCGTCGGGCTGTGGCGCGGCGGCAGCACCGTCGGCATCTACGTGCAGGAATGCCTGCAGCGGCTCGGCATCGGTACCGACCACATCGCCATCCGCACCTCCTACCGCGGCCTGCCGGACTACGCGGCCATGGTGGAGCACCCCGAGCGCGAGATCCGCGTGCACGGCACGCAGTACCTGCTCGAGACCGTCGGCCACGACGATGGCCTGCTCATCGTCGACGACGTCTACGGCTCGGGCTCGACGATGGCGGCCGTCACCGCCCGGCTCGCGCACCGACTGAAGCGCAACATGCCCGCCACCGTGCGCACCGCATGCGTCTGGTACAAGCCGGGCCGCGACCGCGTCGGCGCCGGCGGCCCCGACTACCGCGTGCACGAGACCGACGACTGGCTCGTCATGCCGTACGAGCTCGCCGGCCTGTCGCGCGAGGAGGTGCTCGCCGCGAAGCCCTGGATGGCACCCATTCTCGAGTCGATCGACGACCGTACGTGATGAACCCGGACATCGGACTGTTCCTGAAGGGCGTCGCCATGGGCGCGGCGAACGTCATCCCGGGCGTGTCCGGCGGCACCGTGGCGCTCGTGGCCGGCATCTATCGCCGCCTGATCGACGCCCTGGGCGGGTTCGGGCCGAAGGCGGTGGGCGAGCTGCTGCGTCGTGACCTGCGAGGCTTCTGGCAACGCATCGACGGGCGCTGGCTCACCGTGCTGCTGGCGGGCGTGGCGCTCAGCATCCTGTCGCTCGCGAAGCTCGTGGAGCACCTGCTCGCCGACTACGAGCGCTGGACGATGGCCTTCTTCTTCGGGTTGATCGTGGTGTCGGTGGGCTACGTGGCGCAGCGCGTGCGGCGCTGGAGCCCGGTCGCCCTCGCCTGCCTGGCCGTGGGCACGCTCGTGGCCGTCGGCATCGCGTTCCTGGCACCGGGCTCGGAGAACGATGCGCCGCTGTACGTCTTCTTCTGCGGCGTGCTGGCCATCACCAGCATGATCCTGCCGGGGCTCTCGGGTTCGTTCGTGCTGATCCTGACGGGCAACTACGCGCTGGTGCTGGGTGCCATCTCGAGCCTGTCGTTCGGCGTGCTGATTCCGCTCGCGCTCGGCTGCGCGGTGGGGCTGCTCGCGTTCGCGCGGCTGCTGGGCTGGGTGTTCGAGCGCTACGCGGACGCCACGCTCGCCGCCATGACCGGCTTCGTCGTCGGCTCGCTGGTCGTCATCTGGCCCTGGAAGGAGACGTTGACGCGCAGCATCGAGCGCGCGGACGGCGAGGTGAAGGAGGTGGTGACCGGCTACACGTGGTTCCTGCCGGACGCGTCGGTCGAGACGGCGGTGGCCGTGGCGCTGATGCTCGTCGGCGCCGCGGTCATCGTGCTGCTGGAGCGCGTGGCGGCGGATTGACGGCGGGCCCTACCCGCGCCCCATCCGCACCGAGCGGTACAGCAACAGCAGCGCCCCCGCCAGCGCGATCGTCACCCACGCCACGGGCCTCGACGTGCCGTCGTTCAGCAGGCTCACCGCCACCGCTCCGGCGGCGGCCACGGTCTGCTCGATGCCCGACAGCAGCGCCGCCGCGCTGCCGGCCTGCCCCTCCACCGAGCGCAACGCGAGGCTCGGCGCGGCCGCGAACAGCGGCCCCATGCCGAGCGTCATGAGCATGTAGGCGAGCGTGAACGTCAGCGGCGTCTCCATCCGGCCGAGCACCACGACGCCGAGCACGACGGCGCCCATGACGATCAGCGCGGTGCCGAGCCGCAACAGCCGCGGCCCGCCCCACCGATCGGCCGCGCGCGAGGCGAACAGGCTGCCGAGGAAGAAGGGCACGACGATGGCGGCCTGGTACCAGCCGAAGCGATCGGGCGGCACGCCGTGGTTGTCGATGAGCACGAAGGGCGCGCCCGTGACGAACACCAGGATCAGCCCGAGCGCGCAGCCGAGCATGAGCGTGTGCCGCAGGAAGTCGGCGTTGCCGAGCAGCGCCCGGTAGCCCGCCCCGATGCGACGCAGGTTCAGCGCCCGCGCGTCCGGCACGCTGGACTCCGGCAGCGCCGCCTTCGCCACCGCGAACGCGAGCAGCGAGCCTGCGGCGATGACGTAGAAGTTGCTCTGCCAGCCGAAGTGCACGTGCAGGTAGCCGCCCGCGACGGGCGCGAGCGCCGGCGCCACGCCGATCACCATGCCGAGCAGCGCGAGCGCGCGCACCTGCTCGCGCTCGTCGTACAGGTCCTTCAGGATGGCGAGCCCGATGACGGCCTCGGCCGCCGCCGCGATGCCGAGCAGCACGCGCGCGGCGATGAGCTGGCCGATGCTCTGCGCCGCGCTGCAGGCGAGGCACAGCACGGCCACGGCGACGAGCGACACGAGCAGCACCGGACGCCGCCCGTAGCGGTCCGACAGCGGGCCGTGCAGCAGTTGCGCGAGCCCGAAGGCCAGCAGGTTCAGGCTGATGGTGAGCTGCACGAGGTTCGGGCTCGCGTCGAAGTGCAGCGCGAGATCCGGCAGGCTCGGGGCGTACATGTCGGTGGACATGATGCTGACGCTCGTGCACAGCACGAGGATGCCGACGACGAGCCCGACGGCGGGACGGGCGGCGACGGCGGAGGGGGCGGACACGGGCGATGCGGGTCTGAACTGACTCGTCGGGCCGGCGAGGATACGCCGCGCCCGCGGCTAAAGCCACCGGTACCGGTGAGGATGCGACGCGTTCCGGACGGACACCCCGCGGTCGTCGATGCGCGCACGGAACTTGCTCCGGGCGTGAAGGAACACCGAGCTGGCGGGCGGACTGGCCCTGCGGCGAGAGCTCGTCGAGCAGGTGCGCCGCCGCGCCGATGCCGGCCTCGCCTCCGCCGCCGACGTGGCGCTGGCCGAAGCCCGCACGGCGCAGACGAGGGCGACGCTGCAGCGGCTGGCGACCGACGTCGCGCTGGCGGACGCCGAGCTGCTGGCCTTGACGCAGGCCCCCGTCCCGGTGGGCGCGCCGGTGCCGGAGCGTTACCTCGTCAGCGCCCCGCTGCCGGAGCTCGAGGCGCTGGCCGTGGGGACCGCGCCCGTGCTGCTGCGCGGCGAGCGCCGCGTGGCGCTGGCGCGGACGAGCGCGGCGCGCGAGCGCACCCGCACTCGGCCCACCGTGTACCTCGAAGGCCGGCGCGACTTCGGCGACGACCGGGACGACGACTTGGCGTTCGGGGTCGTCGTGGAGGGCGGGCTCGACGGGATCGAGGCGCGGCTCGCGAACCGGAAGAACGAGTTCCTGCACACGATCTACGGCGGCGTGAACGGCACGGTGGCCTACGTGAGCGCCGACACCATCAAGCAGGAGTCGCCGAACGGGCAGGAGACCTTCTATCGCGTGCGGGTCCGGCCCGACAGCGTGCCGGCGGTGACGACGACCGGGCGGACGCTGGAGGTGCAGCCCGGGATGACTGCGCAGGTGGACATCCGCACGGGGGACCGGACGCTGGTCGACTATCTGCTGAAGCCGCTCAGGAAGACGCTGGCGGATTCGTTCGGGGAGCGATGAGGCCGCGTCGAACGCGCCTCGCTCCGGCAGCTCGTTTACAGGCGACGCGGTTCGATGCGATCCTGTCGGCACGGTCGACACCTTGGCGCAAGACGCCGTCGTGGTGGCCGCACGCCTCGGGCTCTTCCCCGAACAACTAGCGACGCTCATCGGTCTCGACTCTCCCGAGGCGGCGCCGGTGATCAAGGGGCATTCGTCCGGTTCATTCTCCCTGCGACGCTACGCCATCTCCGATCCGCGGCACCTGCAGTACAAGAGCGCTCGGCAGCTGAACAGGTCCGCCCTTTCGAGTCGGTTGCTGACGCCCGGCTCGCGATCGATGACAAATGATGGCGTGTCGAAAGTGAAGACGTTCTATCGCTTCGTCGCCACCCTCGGCAGATTGCCCGGCGACCCTTCTACAGGACTCGTTCACGCGCGCCGTACCGGTCTTGTGCGAGGCGTCGCGGCCGATCGGCTCGAGGCCATCGAGCGCATCGCGGAGCACGCGCTGGCGGTCTTCGATGACGAGAGCGTCGCTCGTCGCTGGTTCGGCTCGCAGATCCGGTCCTTGGGAGATCGAAGGCCGGTGGAGTGCCTCGATACGGACGCCGGACGCGAACTGGTGCTGGACACGCTCGGGGCCATCGAGTACGGGCACGTGATGTAGGTGCGCTGCTTTCGAGTGTGCCGGCGTCGCTACTCCGACGAACCGTTTAACGGCATGGGTGCGCAGTTCAGCGCCGGACGGTGGCATGAGAAGGGAGCACGCATCTCCTACGCCTCGCTCGAGCAGACGAACGCCGTGCTCGAGATCTACATGAGCGCGGAACGGGGCACGTTCCGCGGTGTCGTACCCCCGCCCGTCGATGAAGGCCCGACCGCGCTACATGGCCGACACCGCGTCCGTCACGACGGGCGTCCACGCCCCTTCGGGCGCCTTCGAGATCACGGGGTCCGAGCCGCCGGACAGCAGCGTGTCGACGGTGCGCTGGTAGGCCGCCTCGTCGAGCGTGCCGTCGCTGCCTTCGGTCAGCTTGTTGATCTCGCTGACCATGCGGACCTGGTGCTCCTCGGTCTGCGCGCCCGAGGCGTCGTTGTCGAGCACGATCTCGGCGGCTTCCTCGGGATTCTCGCGCGCCCACTCCCAGCCCTGCATGGAGGCGGCGACGAAGCGCGCCATCTTGTCCACGAACGCGGGATCCTCGAGATTCTCCTCGAGCACGTACAGCCCGTCCTCGAGCGTGGACACGCCCTCGTCCTCGTACTTGAACACGACGAGCTCGTCCTCGGAGATGCCCGCGTCGATGATCTGCCAGTACTCGTTGTAGGTCATCGTCGAGATGCAGTCGGCCTGCTTCTGCAGCAGCGGGTCGACGTTGAAGCCCTGCTTCAGCACCGTGACACCGCCGTCGGAGCCGTCGGTCGGGATGTCGAGCTGGCTCATCCACGACAGGAACGGGTACTCGTTGCCGAAGAACCAGACGCCCAGGGTTCGGTCCTTGAAGTCGTCGGGACTGGTGATGCCCGTCTCCTTCAGGCAGGTCAGCATCATTCCGGAGCTCTTGAAGGGCTGCGCGATGTTGACGAGCGGCACGCCCTTCTCGCGGCTGGCGAGCGCCGAGGGCATCCAGTCGACGATGACGTCGGCGCCGCCGCCCGCGATGACCTGCGGCGGCGCGATGTCGGGGCCGCCGGGCTTGATCGTCACGTCGAGGTCCATCTCGTCGTAGAAGCCCTGCTCCTGGGCCACGTAGTAGCCCGCGAACTGGCCCTGCGTGACCCATTTCAACTGCAGCGTGACCTCGTCGGCGGCGAGCGCGGCGGTGCCGCCGAGCGCCAGGGCGACGCCGAGGGCGGACCGGGTGAGTGCGTTTGCCATGGGACTTTCTCCTTGTGGTGGGATGGAACGAAAGGAAGGCTTCAATGCGCGGGGCGGCCGCGCATCGACGGGTGCCAGTGGGTACCGATGCGCTCGATACCGGCCAGCAGGCCGTAGAACGCGGTGCCTGCCAGGGCCGCGACCGCGATCTCGGCCCACACCATGTCGACGTTCATGCGCCCCACCTCGGTCGAGATGCGAAAGCCCATGCCGACGATGGGGGTGCCGAAGAACTCGGCCACGATGGCGCCGATGAGCGCGAGCGTCGAGTTGATCTTCAGCGCGTTGAAGATGAACGGCAGGGCTTCGGGCAGCCGCAGCTTCACGAGGGTCTGCGCGTAGCTCGCGCCGTAGCCGCGCATGAGATCCCGCTGCATGGCGCTCGACGCGCCGAGCCCGGCGACGGTGTTCACGAGCATCGGGAAGAAGGTCATCACGACGACCACGGCGACCTTGCTGTGCCAGTCGAAGCCGAACCACATGACCATG
This sequence comes from uncultured Gammaproteobacteria bacterium, assembly GCA_963833195.1. GTDB lineage: Bacteria > Pseudomonadota > Gammaproteobacteria > Granulosicoccales > Granulosicoccaceae > Granulosicoccus. The sequence goes on from CAWHXF010000027.1 coordinate 2,306,624, forward strand.
ATGGGCGCGAGCCCGACGATGGGCAGCGCGGACGCCAGGTTGCCGATCGGCAGCAGCCCGCGCTTCAGGAACGGCGAGCGATCGATGGCCACGCCGACCGCGAAACCGAGCGCGCAGCCCGCGGCCCAGCCGACGAGCACCGAGCGCACGAAGGTCTGAACGAAGTCCGCCCACAGGATCGAGGTGGATGCCGCGAAGCGCTCGGCGATGGCACTCGGTGCCGGCAGCAGCACGCGCGGCACGTCGAGGCCGCGCACCAGGCACTCCCACAGGATCAGTAGCCAGGCGCCGAAGATGAGCGGAACGGCGACGTTGACCAGCAGGCGTCCGGCCGAGGATGGCGGCTCGAGCGATGCCAACCGGTCGTTGCCGAACCAGGCGAGCAGCCAGGCCGCGGCCAGCGCGGCCCAGTAACCCGCGGACACCTCCGCCCCCGATTCGCCGAGCGCACCGATCAGCAGCGCACCGGCCGCGCCCGAGATCGTGAGACAGGCGATGGCGACGAGCGCGGTTCGGCCCTCAGCCACCCGTCACCCCGATGCGCCGCTCGACGAGACGCCCGGCGAGCCCGACGATCGCCACGAGCGACGCCGCGAGCAACGAGGCCATGACGAGCGCCGACCAGATCTGGATGGTCTGACCGTAGTAGGAACCCGCGAGAAGCCGCGCGCCGAGTCCCGCGACCGCACCGGTAGGCAGCTCTGCCACGATCGCCCCGACCAGCGCGATCGCGATGGCGACCTTCATGCCCGCGAAGAGGTACGGCAGGGAGGTCGGCAAACGCAGACGCAGGAAGGTCTGCACCGACGAGGCGCTCCACGTGCGCATGAGATCGACGTGGTTCGCATCGGGCGACGACAGCCCCTTCACCGTACCGACGACCACGGGGAAGAAGCTCAGGTACATCGAGATGAAGGCCTTCGGCAGCAGCCCCTGCACGCCCACCGCGTTCAGCACCACGATGATCATGGGCGCGATGGCGATGATGGGAATGGCCTGCGAGGCGACGATCCACGGCATCAGGCTCTTGTTCAGCGTGCGGCCGTACACGATGGCCACCGCCAGCGCGACGCCCAGCAACGTGCCGAGCGCGAAGCCGACGAGCGTCGAGGAGAGCGTGATGCCCGAGTGATAGACGAGGCTGCGCTTGCTCGTGATCTTCTTGCCGAAGGTCGTGTCGACGAGCTCGGCGACCACCTGATGCGGCGCGGGGAGCACGGGACGCTGCTGCTGCATCGTGGCCGCCACCAGCGCGAGGCCGGCCGGCGCCGCCACGTCCGCGCGAGCGGCCTGATCCGTCTCCCACTTCGCGTTCAACGCGACCGCCGCGACGTACCAGATCGCTAGCAGCGCGAGCGCCACCGTCGTGACGGGAACGACGCTGGCACACGGACCCGTGCCGGTGCGCCGGGACACGCGGGCCGCCGTCGCCTTCGGATGCACGCCGACCGGTGTGCGCGGCGCCGCAAAGGCCTCAGACATCGTCGTAGCCGTGCCCCGCACGCAAACCGTCGCGCACGCGCTGCGCAAGCGCAAGAAATTCCGGCGTCTCGCGGATGCCGAGCGGCCGCTCGGCCGGCAGGTCGCTGTCGATGATCTCGTGGATGCGCCCGGGACGCGGGCTCATGACGACGATGCGGGTGGACAGGTACACCGCCTCGGGAATCGAATGCGTCACGAACACGATCGTCTTGCCCGTGCGCGCGCGGAGCGCGAGCAGCTGCTCGTTCAGGTGATCGCGCACGATCTCGTCCAGCGCGCCGAAGGGCTCGTCCATGAGCAGCAGCTCCGGCTCCACGGCCAACGCGCGCGCGATCGAGGCGCGCTGCTGCATGCCGCCCGAGAGCTGGTGCGGGTAGCTGCGCTCGAAACCCGAGAGCTCCACGAGCTCCAGATTCCTCTGCACGCGCTCGCGCCGCGTGGCGCGATCGAGGCCCATGATCTCCAGCGGCAGCGCGATGTTCTCGCCGATGCGCCGCCACGGGAAGAGCGAGGCGGACTGGAACACGTAGCCGTAGGCACGCGCGAGCCGGGCGGCCTCGGGCGTGGTGCCGTTGACCCGCACCTCGCCACCGGTGGCGCGTTCCAGATCCGCGATGACGCGCAGCAGCGTCGTCTTGCCGCAGCCAGAGGGTCCGATGAACGAGACGAAGTCGCCGCGCCGCACCTCCAGTTCGATGTGCGACAGCGCGTGCACCGCGTCCGCGCCCTGCCCGTAGACGAGCGAGCAGTCCCGGATCGCGATGACGGGCTCGGACGTCGCGGCGTACGCGGCCGAAGCGGCCGACACGGGCCCCGCCCCGCCCGCCACGTCGACCGCGCGCGGCGCGCCGGCGCGGGCAGCGTCCCGGATCGCGGGCGATGCCTCGCCCGTGGCGCCCACGACCGACCCGGTGGTCACGCTCGCGCTTCGACCTGTCGAACCCGAATCCGTCAAACCCCGGCCGGCATCTTCGCGGGGTCACGCACGACGGCGCGCGGCGCGGTGAGCTCCTTCCACTTCGACAGCGCGACGTTGGCCGACGGGTAGGCGTCGCGCTTGATGAACTCGCCGTGGCCCTCCTCGACGTCGAGCTCGTCCTCGGTCACCGACACGCGGCCGCGCGTGAGCACGAAGCGCGGCAGCGCGGTGACCTCGATGCCCTCGAACACGTTGTAGTCGATGGCCGACTGCTGGGTGTCGGCGGTGATGGTCTTGCCACGCTTCGGGTCCCACACGACGATGTCCGCATCGGAGCCTTCGAGAATCGCGCCCTTCTTCGGATACACGTTCAGGATCTTGGCGATGTTCGTCGAGGTGAGCGCGACGAACTCCTGCGCCGTGATGCGCCCGGTCTCCACGCCGCGCGTCCACAGCACCGACAGCCGATCCTCGAGGCCGCCCGTGCCGTTCGGGATCTTCGTGAAGTCGCCGAGGCCGAGGCGCTTCTGCTGCGTGGTGAACGCGCAGTGATCGGTCGCCACCACCTGCAGGCTGCCCGCGGCGAGACCCGCCCACAGCCCGTCCTGGTGCGCCTTCGAGCGGAAGGGCGGCGACATGACGCGCCGTGCGGCGTGGTCCCAGTCGGGGTGCGCGTACTCGGATTCGTCGAGGGTCAGGTGTTGTATCAGCGGCTCGCCGTAGACGCGCTTGCCGGCCTGGCGAGCGCGGCGGATGGCCTCGTGCGCCTCCTCGCACGAGACGTGCACGACGTAGAGCGGCACGCCCGCCACGTCCGCGATCATGACGGCGCGGTTCACGGCCTCGCCTTCCACCTGCGGCGGGCGCGAGTAGGCGTGCGCCTCGGGACCGGTGTTGCCGGCCTCCATCAGGGAGCGCTGCAGCTCGGCCACGACGTCGCCGTTCTCGGCGTGCACGAGCGGCATGGCGCCGAGCTCGGCGCAGCGGCGGAACGAGGCGTACATCTCCTCGTCGTCCACCATGAGCGCGCCCTTGTAGGCCATGAAGTGCTTGAAGGTGTTTATCCCCGAGCCGACGACGGTCTCCATTTCGTCGAATATGCGTTCGCTCCACGACGTGATGGCCATGTGGAAGGAGTAGTCGCAGCTCGCCTTGGACGTCTTGTTGTCCCACATCTGCCGCGCCTCGAGCAGGCCTTGGTCGGGCGCGGGCAGGCAGAAGTCGACCACCATGGTCGTGCCGCCGGACAGCGCCGCGCGCGTGCCGGACTCGAAGTCGTCGGTGCTGTAGGTGCCCATGAAGGGCATCTCGAGATGGGTGTGCGGGTCGATGCCGCCCGGCATCACGAAGCAGCCGCTCGCATCGAGCGTGGTGTCCCCGCTCAGCGCGCCCGGCGCGCCGATGCGGGCGATGCGCTCGCCCTCGACGAGCACGTCGGCCTCGTACGTGCGGTCGGCCGTGACGACCGTGCCGCCCTTGATGACGGTGCTGCTCATGCCGTGCCGCTCATGGTGTGTGCTTGCGTGAAGGCGCCGCGGACGCCGCGTCACTCGACGATACCGGCCGTTTCCACGACCGCGTGGAACAGGACATCCGCCCCGGCGGCCGCCCACTCCGGACTGATCTCCTCGGCCTCGTTGTGCGAGAGCCCGTCGACGCAGGGGCACATGATCATCGCGGTCGGTGCCACGCGGTTGATCCAGCACGCGTCGTGACCCGCACCTGAGACGATCTCCCGGTGCGAGTGGCCGAGCCGCTCGGCGGCGTCGCGCACCGCCGCGACGCAGGCCTCGTCGAAGGTCACGGGGTCGAAGCCGCCCACCTCCTCGATCTCCATGCCGAGTCCGATCTCGTCCGCGATGGCCTGCGCCCCGTCACGGAAGCGGGACTCCATGTCGGCGATCACGGCCTTGTCCGGGTGGCGGAAATCGACCGTGAAGGTGCAGCGCCCGGGAATGATGTTGCGCGAGTTCGGGTACACGTCGCACTGACCCACCGCGCCCACGGCGAGCGGGGCGTGCGACAGGGCGATCTCGTTCACCAGCACCGTCATGCGCGCCATGCCGAGCCCTGCGTTCACGCGCAGGGGCATGGGCGTGGAGCCGGTGTGCGATTCCTTGCCCGTCAGGCGTACCTCGAGCCATTTCAGACCCTGCCCGTGCGTGACGACGCCGATGGCCACGCCTTCGGATTCCAGGATGGGGCCCTGCTCGATGTGCAGCTCGAAGAAGGCGTGCATCTTCCGCGCGCCGACCTCCTCGTCGCCCTTGTAGCCGATGCGCTCGAGCTCCTCGCCGAGCGTCGCGCCCTTCGCGTCGGTGCGCGCGTAGGCCCAGTCGAGCGTGTGCACGCCCGCGAACACGCCCGAGGCGACCATGGCGGGCGCGAAGCGCGTGCCCTCCTCGTTCGTGAAGTTCGTGACGACGATGGGATGCTTCGTCTTCACGTCCAGATCGTTCAGCCTGCGCACGATCTCCAGCCCCGCGAGCACGCCGAGCACGCCGTCGTACTTCCCGCCCGTGGGCTGGGTGTCCAGGTGGCTGCCGACGTAGACGGGAAGCGCGTCCGGGTCGCTGCCCTCGCGCCGCGCGAACATGGTGCCCATGGCGTCGACGCCCATGGTCAGGCCGGCCTCGTCGCACCACTTCGCGAACAGCCGACGCCCTTCGGCGTCCTCGTCGGTCAGCGTCTGGCGGTTGTTGCCCCCGGCGACGCCCGGGCCGATCGTCGCCATCTCCATGAGCGAGTCCCACAGCCGCTCGCCGTCGATGCGCAGGTTGCCTTGCATGCTCATGGTTCGCTCGTGGTCGGCGTCGACGCTTCAGTGCGTGGGGAACGTGAACACCGCGCCCTCGCGCACGCCCGTGGGCCAGCGCGAGGTCACGGTCTTCAGCCGCGTGTAGAAGTGCACGCCCTCGGGGCCGTAGACCGAGTGATCCCCGAACAACGAGCGCTTCCAGCCGCCGAAGCTGTGGTACGCCACCGGCACCGGAATGGGCACGTTGATGCCGACCATGCCCACCTCGACATCGTTCGCGAACGCGCGCGCCGCGTCCCCGTCGCGCGTGAAGATGGCCGTGCCGTTGCCGTACTGGTTGTTCGCGATGAGCGTCATGGCGTCCTCGTAGGAGCCCGCGCGCACCACGCTCAGCACCGGGCCGAAAATCTCCTCGGTGTAGATGCTCATGTCCGGCGTCACGCGGTCGAACAGGCTGCCGCCGAGGAAGAAGCCGTTCTCGTAGCCCTGCAACGACAACGAGCGACCGTCGACGACGAGCTCCGCGCCGGCCTCGACGCCCGCATCGATGAGCGCCGTGATGCGCTCCTTCGCGGCCTTCGTGATGACGGGGCCCATCTCGGCGTCGGGATCGTCGGCGGGACCGACCTTGAGCGCCTCGACGCGTGGGGCGAGCTTCGCCACGAGCTTGTCCGCGGTCTCCTCGCCGACGGGCACGGCCACCGAGATGGCCATGCAGCGCTCGCCGGCGGAACCGTAGCCCGCGCCCATGAGCGCATCCACCGCCTGGTCCAGGTCCGCGTCGGGCATGACGACCATGTGGTTCTTCGCGCCGCCGAGCGCCTGCACGCGCTTGCCGGCCTCGGTGCCGCGCCGGTAGACGTACTCGGCGATGGGCGTGGAGCCGACGAAGCTGACGGCGGCGACGTCCGGATGATCCAGCAGCGCATCGACGGCGACCTTGTCGCCGTGCACGACGTTCAACACGCCGGGCGGCAGCCCCGCCTCGTGCAGCAGGTCAGCGATGAGCATGGCGGCCGACGGGTCGCGCTCCGAGGGCTTGAGCACGAACGTGTTGCCGCAGGCTATGGCGACCGGATACATCCACAACGGGACCATCGCCGGGAAGTTGAACGGCGTGATGCCGGCGCAGACCCCGAGCGGCTGACGATCCGAATAGGAATCGATGGACGGGCCGACGTTCCGGCTGAACTCCCCCTTCAGGAGCTGCGGGATGCCGCAGGCGAACTCCACCACCTCGCGCCCGCGCTGCACCTCGCCGAGCGCGTCGTCGTGGGTCTTGCCGTGCTCGCGCGAGATGGCGCGCGCGACGTCGTCGGCACGCTCGATCAGCAGCGCGTTGAAGCGGAACATGACGGACGCGCGCTTCGCGGCCGGCAGGTTCGCCCAGGCGGGCAGCGCCGCCTTCGCGCTGGCGACGGCCGCGTCCACGTCGGCGGCGGTGGAGAGCCCGAGCGCGTCCAGCTCCTCGCCGGTGGCCGGGTCGTACACCGGCTGCGAGCGATCGCCGGACGCCGCGCGGCGCTCGCCTCCGACCAGGTTGTCGATCATGCTGTGCGAGGCTCCGGAGTGCCGTTCGGCGGAAGCGCCGCAAACTACCCCGGACCGGCCGGAACGGTCAACGATCCGCCGCGAACCCGCCGGTGAACCCATGCCACGAGCTTCGAGCGATTCCGAGCCTTCGGGCGAACCCGACCGCCCCGAATCCCGCGCCGAGCTGGCCGACATGGTGTCCGGCGCCGCCCCGGCGCGCTCGTTCGCGCCGCTGGAGGGCCCCGGCGCGCACACCCTGCTGCTGGGAACCATGCCGGGCACCGCGTCGCTCGGGGCGCACGAGTACTACGCGCACCCCATGAACGCGTTCTGGCCGATCCTGCTGGCGCTCGTGGGCGCCCTGCCGCTGGACCGGCGGGCGTGGCGCGAGGTGGCCTACAGCGATCGCGTCGGACGCGTGGGGGCAGCGGGCTACGCCGTGTGGGACGTGCTGGCGGAGTGCGAGCGGCCGGGCAGCCTGGACGGGCGCATCGTGCGCGCCACCGAACGGCCGAACGATCTGGCGGGCCTCGTCGCCCGGCAGCCAGGCCTGCGCCGCATCGGCTTCAACGGGCGCACCGCCGAGCGCCTGTACGCGCGACACGTGCGTCTGCCCGACGAGGCGCGCGAGCGAATCGAGCTGGTCGCGCTCCCGTCCACGAGCCCCGCCATGGCATCGCTCTCGCTCGAGGCGAAGTTCGAGCGCTGGCGGCGCGGGCTCGCGTGACGGCGAGCGCAGGCCGCGTCCTGACGGAGACGGCCTGCGCGACGACCTCTAGAGCGTCGCTTCCCAGTCGGCGACCTGCTGCTCGGCCTCTGCCGGCTCGAGGCTGTAGCGCTCCTGCACCACGCTGACCATGCGCTCGCGATCGCCGTCGACGCCGAGGATGTCCTCCTCGGACAGCTCGCCGAAGTGCGCCTGGACCTCGTCCACCGAGTCGGCCCAGTTCGCCTGCAGCGACGTCCAGGCGTCGTCCGCAGCGGCCATGCCGTCCTGCGCGACGTCCTCCACCGCCGCCGTGGCTTGCGTGGCGGCGACGCTCGCGTCCTCGGCGACATCGTCCGTGAGGGCCTCGGCGGTGGCTTCGGGCGCGATGGAGGGCTCTATGGCCGTCGGCCCGGTGTCGATGCCGACATCGGCCGTGGTGTCCTTGATGGCATCGGCCTCGAACTCGGTGTCGACGGCCTCGCCCACCTCGACGGTGTCGGTCTCGACGGTCGGCTCGTCGGCGCCGCAGGCGGCCAGCAGGACCGCGAGCGCCACGGCGACGCCGGGCTGCACGCGACGCGCCTGCGCCGTCGCGTTGGCGGACCTTGTAACGGGGATAGTGTTCATCATGCATCTGCTCCGGGGAAACGGCGGGATGGGGGCGGCGCGTCGGCGGGGTCGCGCCATTCGGCGAAGCCCGGTGCCCGCGCCGCCCGTGAAGGCGGAGTCTGGACGCGCGCGGCCGCGTGATGTTGCCGCCGCCGATACCGCACGGAAAGCTTGTAAAGCTCACGCCGCGGGCGTGTAACAAGGCAGCACCGGCCCCGCCTCCCCGAATGTCCATGACAAGCGCGCGGACATGGGTGTACCTTCCGGCGATGTAACGCCCCAGCGACCGGAGCAGATCCATGGCAGCACCCTTCATCGTCGGTCTGGACGAAAGCGAGTGCAGCACTCGCGCCCTGCAGTTCGCGGCGGAACGCGCGAAGGAGGCCGGCAGCGGGCTGCTGGTGGTCTACGTGATCGAGTGGTCGCCCTTCTCGTTCCAGACCTCCGAGGAGAACGCCGTGCGCCACCGGCGCCGCGAGGAGGAGATATCCACCGCGCGCGACGCCGTGCTGGAGCCCGCCCTCGCGCGGTTGAAGGCCGACGGCGTGAATGCCGAGGGCATCGTGCGCCACGGCAACGTCGCCAAGGTGCTCGACGAGCTCGCGGTCGAGCACGGCGCGGCCCAGCTCATCATCGGCCGCATGGGCGAGACCGGGCTGAGCTCCATGATCTTCGGCAGCGTCTCGGCCAAGCTCGTGCAGATGGCCTCCGTACCCATCACCGTGGTTCCCTGACCGACCCCGTACCGCCCGCCGCACACCGACGGGCGAGCGCCGCTCTCCCGTCGCCCGTCGGCACCCCTCCCCCCCCCGACGACGAGAGCCCATCGATGATCCGACGCTCCTTCCTTGACCGCGCGCGCCCGCGCGCCACGCTGGCGGGGGGGCTCGCCGCGCTGGCGAGCTCGGCCGCCTTCGCCCAGGACGCCGCCGCGCCCGCCGAGCTCACTCTCGATGACCGCATCAGCGCGGCGGTCTCGCCCGTCATCGACCCGTTCGTGGGGTTCGTCTTCTCCTCGCTGCCCGGATCCGAGGCCCTGCTGGGCACCGGCCTGCCCTGGATCGTGCTGTGGCTCGTCGCCGCGGCCGTGGTGTTCACGCTCTACTTCGGCTTCATCCAGTTCCGCGGCGTGGGCCATTCGCTCAAGCTCGTGCGCGGCGACTACCTGGACCCGAAGGACGCTGGCGAGGTGACGCCCTTCCAGGCCCTGTGCACCGCGCTCTCCGGCACCGTGGGGCTCGGCAACATCGCGGGCGTCGGCGTGGCCGTCTACCTCGGCGGGCCGGGCGCCACGTTCTGGATGATCATCGCGGGCATCCTGGGCATGGCCTCGAAGTTCACCGAGTGCACGCTCGGCGTGCACTACCGGAACGAATACCCGGACGGCACCGTCTCGGGCGGCCCGATGTACTACCTGTCGAAGGGACTGGCAGAGCGCGGCATGGCCGGCGTCGGCAAGGTGCTGGCCGTGTGCTTCTCGATCGCCTGCGTGTTCGGGGCCCTCGGCGGCGGCAACATGTTCCAGGCCAACCAGTCGGCGCAGCAGATCGCCAACATCTTCCCGTTCTTCGCCACGCGCGGCTGGCTGTTCGGGCTGATCATGGCCATCGTCGTCGGCATCGTGATCATCGGCGGCATCAAGTCCATCGCCAAGGTGACCGAGAAGATCGTGCCGTTCATGGCCGCGATCTACGTCGGCTCGGCGCTGCTGATCATCCTGCTCAGCATCGATCAGGTGGGCGCGGCCTTCGCCGCCATCATCGAAGGCGCCTTCGCGCCCACGGCGGTCGCGGGCGGGGCCGTCGGCGCACTCATCCAGGGCTTCAGGCGCGCGGCCTTCTCGAACGAGGCGGGCATCGGCTCGGCCTCGATCGCGCACTCCGCGGTGCAGACCAAGCACCCGGCCACCGAGGGCTACGTGGCGCTGCTCGAGCCGTTCATCGACACCGTCGTGATCTGCACGATGACGGCGCTCGTCATCATCATCACGAACTCGTGGGTGCCGGACAGCGGCATCAGCGGCATCGAGCTCACCTCGCAGGCCTTCGAGTCGCAGTTCGGCTTCTTCAAGTACGTGCTCGCCGTCGCCGCCGTGCTGTTCGCGTTCTCGACGATGATCTCGTGGTCGTACTACGGCCTGAAGGCGTGGACCTACATGTTCGGCGAGGGCAAGGCGAAGGAACTGATCTTCAAGTTCATCTTCTGCATCTTCGTCGTCATCGGCGCGTCGCTCGGGCTCGGTCCGGTCATCGACTTCTCCGATGCGATGATCTTCACGATGGGCATCTTCAACGTGCTCGGGCTGTACCTGCTGATGGGCAAGGTCAAGGAGATCCATGCCGACTACAGCAAGCGGCTCGCCACCGGCGAGTTCACGGACGTGCGGGCGCAGAGGAAGGCGAGGCTCGCGACCGGAACGCGCTGAGCGACGCCGTGCCGTCCGGCCGTCCCGCGCGGGGCGGTCGGGCGGTGCGGAGCGGCCGGGCAGCGCGACAGGCTTCGGGCGTCAGTCCCGCTCGAGCGCCGGTCGGGGCACTCTCACCCGGCCCGCGAGCGCGAGCTCCAGCGTCGTCTCCAGTCGGATGACGCGCCCGGTCAGCGTCTCGATGCGCGCCTGCTGATCGCTCACCGTCGCGGCAAGGCGCTCCACCTTGTCGTCCATGCGCACGACGCGCGTCACCGCGTCCCACATGCGTTCGGTGACACCCACCTTCAGGCGGCCCGGTCGGCAAGCCTCGCGGCGTGCTCGCGCTCCATCTTCTCGATGCGCGCCTCCGAGGCGACCACGGATGCCGATCCCGGGCAAGCCGAGCAGCGATCTCGCCATAGGCACGTGGCGGAGACATCCAGTCCCTGCGCGAGCATGGAGAGCCCGTCCCACCCCCGGTAACGCTCGTCGGTCAGGTTGCCGTGCACGCTGCGTGACGATCGAAGGCATCGCATCGGGCGGTCGAGCGGACACGACCCGGCGCGCGTACTCGAGCTTGTTGCCAATCGGCCACGAGCGGAGCGACCGCCTGCGCCTCAGAGCGTCGCTTCCCATTCCGCGAGCCGGCGCTCGGCCTCGACGGGTTCGATGCCGTAGCTGTCGATGATGAGCGCGACGACGGCGCCGCGCTCGCCGCCGGTGCCATGGAGACGCGTCTCGTCCAGTTCCGTGAACTCGGCCTTGACCCGTGGCAGCGCGTCCTCCCAGTTCGCTTCCAGTGCCTGCCAGGTTTCGTCCGCCTCGGCGGTCGCGCGCTCGGTGACGGCCTCCACGGCCGGCGCGGGATCGCGCTCGATCGCCTGCGCGCCGGGTTGCTCGGCCGCCTCCACGACGACCTCTTCGGGGGCCCCGGCTTCCACGGAAGGCTCGGGCGAGCCGCCACCGCACGCGGCGAGCGGCAGCAGCATCGTGGCGGCAAGGAGCGGCGCAAGGGGACGTGAGTGCATGACAGGGGTCTGTTTCGTGATTGTCGGATGCGTTCAGCTTGCCCTGCGCCCTCCGTACCCGCGCATCGACTGCAAACGCGCACCATCGCGGGTGCAAAGCTTGCGCGGCGCTCGAGCGCCGAGGTTCGCTGAAATGCGGACCAAGAAGAGGACACGGTCGAGGACGGCCCGCGCTATCAGGCGTACGAGCCGTGCGCGACGTCCCACAGCAGGCCGTGCGCGTGCGCGCCCGACCAGCCGAGCTCGCGCCGCGCGAGGCGACTGTCCAGACGGTTGCCGGTCTGCAGGAACATCGCGGTGAAGGGGTCGAGCGCCGCGGCCGCGGTCTCGGCGTCCACCTCCTCTACCGGCGTGCCGGTGGCGATGCCGACGGCCTCTGCGAGGTCTGCGACGCGCGGCTCGTCGTCGCTCGCGACGTGGTACACCCCGCCGCGCACGCCGCGCTCGAGCGCCCCGAGCACGGCCGCGGGCAGCGCGTCGACGTGCACGGCGGACACCCGCGCCTCGCCCGCACCGACCCGGTAGGAGCGCCCGTCGCGGCGGGCCGCCGCAATCAGCGCCGGCACGAAGACGCTTCCGCCGCGACCGTGCACGAACGAGGCGAAGCGCAGCTCGACGACCCGCAGCGCCGCCGCGCGCGCCGTCGACCGGACCAAGCCGCTGACGGTGTCGCCGGCGGCGACGAGCGCGGCTGCTACGGGATGGCCGACGTAGCCGGTGGCGCCGAGTACCAGGGTCTTCATGTCGAGGTCGTCCAATGCGGGTGAGGGAACGAGTCTCGATGGATCTGCGGGATCGGTGAAGTGCATGATTCGATGTCGTGCGATTCACCGGGTGCATGACGATGAAGGGCGATCTCGATCTTCTGGCCGTGTTCGACGCCGTGTGGCACGAGCGGCACGTCGGGCGCGCGGCCGAACGCCTGTCGCTCAGCCAGCCCGCGACGAGCCACGCGCTCGCGCGGCTTCGCCACCGCGTGGGCGATCCGCTGTTCGAGCGCACGCCGCGCGGCATGCGGCCGACCGCGCGGGCCGAGGCGCTGCGGCCGTTCGTGTCCGAGGCGCTCGCGTCGGCGCGGGCGGTGTTCTCGGGCGAGCAGGCGCTGGCGCCGGACCGGTCGATGCAAGCCTGCGCCGCGCCGGTCTCGAGCGCCGCGTGCGGCTGGTGGTGCCCGACTACGCGACGGCGCTCGCGGCGGTGGCGGTGAGCGATCTCGTCACGTTCGTCGCGCCGTACTTCGTCCGACGGTGGCCCGGACGGGACAAGCTGTCGACCCGCGACGTGCCGGCGCTCGCGCCGCGCTTCCCGATCGACGCGGTTGTCGGCGGGCGTCCTCCGCCGTGGCTCGAGGGGTTCGTCGAGCGCGCGGCGCGCGCGCTCGCGCCGGTGCGGGACGGCCCGCCCGGGCGCCGCGTCGCGGCGGAACCTCGGCGGCCTCGACGATCGCCGACGGCGTCCCGGTAGCGCCCCCCCCGCGGCGACGAGCGACCCGAAGAACGAAGACCCGTTCCGCGACGAGTCACCAAGGCAGTGGCTCGCCGTCCCGGAAGAACCCACCGGTGGGACCCTCCGGCCCGAGACGCGCGGCCCACACCACGCTGGCGGCACCGTCCGCCACCGGGCGGGCACCCATGCCCGCACCTCCCTCGAACGTCGCCGTGAACCCCGGACACACCGCGTTGACCTTCAGCCCGTCCTTCTCGGTCTCGTGCGCCAGCAGCGACACCCACGCGTTCAGCGCCGCCTTGGCGATGCCGTAGCCGGGCCCCATCGAGTTGTCCGTCGCCAGCCCGAAGGCGGTATCGCCGTGCGAGCCCGCCCCGCTCGAGACGACCACGATCCGACCCAGCTCGCTACGGCTCACGAGCGGCAGGAGCGCGCGCGTCGTCCTCCACGTGCCGAAGAGGGTCGCGTCGATGGCGGCACGAGCATCGTCGAGATCGACGCTCTGCGTGGTCGCGCCGAAGGCGCTCGTGGAGGCGGCGTTGTTGACGAGCACGTCGAGCCGACCGTGCTCGCGTTCGATCGCGGCGACGACCTGCGCGATGCTCCTCTCGTCGGTGATGTCCAGCGCATGCCCTCGCACGTCGAGCCCCTCGTCGCGCAGCGCGGCCGCGAGTCCGTCGGCGACGTTCGGCTTGCGCGCGGTGAGCCACACCGTCATGCCGGCCTTGCCGAGCTGACGGCATACCTCGAAGCCGATTCCCTCCTTTCGTCCGGCGCCCGTGACGAGCGCGACAGTTCGCTCCTGACTCATGGTCGGTGTCCTCCGTCGATGATGCCGTGAAGAGTGGTCGTTCGTTCAGCGCTCGAGCGTCGAGAAGAACGCCGGCAGGTCCGCCGTACCGCGGGTCCCTGGCGCTCTCGAGATACAGTCGCATCGACGAACCGATCGTGTTCGTGTACCAGTAGATCGACAGGTTCGTGAGCAAGGCGTCGCGATCGATCGCGTCCTCGATCCGGCCGTCGTTGTCGGTCCGGCGGTGGAACTTCTCGACGATCCACGAGGCCGGCCCCGCCGGCGAGTCGTTCAGCGCGACCGCGAGCGTCGCCGGCTTGGTCGAGTGCAGTTGCGCGTAGGCCATCTCGTTCCGCCACCACGCGTCGGCATCGGCCACGAACGCCCTCTCCTCGTTCGTTGACAGGTGTCGTAGTCCTGCCCGCTCGGCATCGGCCGGTGGCTCGCGTCCGACACGCGCTCGTAGCTTCGCCCGCGTCCGAACCCCGCCCCGTCCGGCTCGTCGGAGCCCTCGGGGCACTCGAGGTGGACGAAGTGCTGGAGCCGGCATAGAGGTAGCAGCACATCAGGTTGTGCTCGATCTCCGCCACCTCGGTCAGCGTGTACAGCAGCTGCTCGCGAGTCCCGATACGGACGCGTGCTCCGGTGCCGGTGTCCATGATCTTCTCTCCGGTGTCAATGCAGCTTGATGGCGACGATGCCGGCGACCATGGCACGAGCGCGCCGGTGACGAAGGCGGCGGCGATCAGCAGCGGTTGCACGGAGTCGCCTCGTTCGATCCGACGCCCGTTCTCGGGCAAGAGCCCCTCACGTTCCGCGAGCTCACCGGCCGTCGGCCACGGTCGCCGCGATGGCGTCGGCCAGTGCGTCCGGCATCGTCAGCATCGGCAGGTGAGAGGGGCTCATCGCCCGAGTGCCGCTATCACCTCGCGCGCCGCGACCGCGCCCGAGAACTGCTGCTGACCGGTCACGAGGTTGCCGTCGCGCACCGCGAACTCGCCGAAGCGCTTGCCGACGATGAAATTCGTGTCGGGGATCTCGCGCGCGCGCTCCTCGATCCAGAACGGCTGGATCTTCGTGCCCGCGTACTCGTCGGCGAAGCGCTCCTCGCTGTTCGCGAAGCCGGTCCAGGTGCGCCCCTTGACGAGCAGGTCCCCGTTCGACAGGCGCACCTTCAGCAGCACGCACGTCGCGTGGCAGATGACGCAGACGATCTTGCCCGCCTCCCAGGCCTTCGCCACGAAGGCGTGCAGCGCCTCGTCGTCGATCATCGTGACCATCGGCCCCTGCCCGCCCGCGATCATGATCGCGTCGTAGTCGTCGAGGTCGACGTCGGCGATCGCGCGCGTCCCGAGAAGCTTCTTTGCGTGGGCCGGGGAGTGCTTGAACCCGAGCGAGATCAGGTCGTCGGCCGAGTAGCCGCTGTCGTCCTCCGGATCGCTGTAGCCGTCCGCCTGCAGGTCCCCGCCGTCCGGCGAGGCGATGTCGACGGCGTAGCCCGCGGAGACGAACTCGTGGTACGGGTGGGTGAGCTCGGCCCACCAGAAGCCGATCGGCCAGCCGGTGGTCGGCGACGTGGCGGCGTTCGAGGCGATCAGCAGCACGCGCTTGTCGCCGTGGACGTCGATGTTCGTACCCGACATGGTCGTTCTCCGTTGAAATGGTGTGATGGGTCGGGAGCGCGAGGAACGTCAGCGGCCGCGTCGTCGCCCGCGACGTACATCAACGGCGGCGCGTCGAAGCGCGCGGGGTCGGCGACGATGTCGCTGCCGACCTGGTTCAGCGTCTTGACGACGCGCGCGCCGGGGATGCGAGCCGCGATGCGCTCGGCGATCGAGCCTTCGTCGACGGGGATGCGGGACACCATCCCGCTGTCGAAGGCGACGGGGTTCGTGCAGTCGACGACGACGCGTCCGGCCCAATCGTCCACGCAGCCCAGCGCATCGAGCGCCGCGCCGGCCGGCGTGGCGACGACGACGATATCCGTCCCGCCCGGGTCCTCGCCGGGTCCGACGAGACGAGTGTTGCGGTGGGCGGCGAGCTCGCGTCGCTGCGGCGAGGAAGCGTCCCGTACCGCCCAGACGACGTCGTGACCGTGCGCCGCCCAGCGCAGCCCGAGCGTGCCACCGAGCCGTCCCGCACCGAGAATCAGAAGTCGCATCGGATCGGTCCCCGTCGCTGTCGAGGTAGGCTGACCACGCTACGCGAACCCCTTCGACTCCCTGCCCGGTATCCGGTCACGAACTATCGATATCCGGTCGAAGCGCTCCGCGCGCCGATCGTGCCCGGCCTTCGGCCGCTGATGGGTTCGTCCTACACAACGCACCGTTGTCCCGAAATGCAACGATGGAACTGATCGAGCTGCGCACCTTCGTCGCCGTCGCCGCCGCCGGTGGGTTCTCCGCCGCGGCCCGCACGCTCGGCACGGACAAGGGCCGGGTCAGCCGCACGGTCGCGCGGCTCGAGGAGCGGCTCGGCGCCCGACTGCTGCAACGCTCCTCGCGCCGGGTCGCCGTCACCGAGGTCGGCCGCGAGCTGCTGCGCCGCGCGACCGATATCCTCGCCGCCGTCGACGAGGCCGAGTCCGTCGTCGCCAGCGCGCAGGCGAGGCCGAGCGGCACGCTCAGGCTCGCCGCCGGCGTCGAGTTCGGACGGCTGCACGTGAACGGCTGGATCGACGCGCTGCTCGAACGCCACCCGGACGTGCGCGTGGACGCCGACTACTCGAACCGGATCGTCGACCTGATCCACGAGGGGATCGATGTGTCGATCCGCGTCGGCGAGATGCCGGACTCGGAGCTTTCGGCGCGCCGGCTCGGCGCGCTCGAGTACTGCCTGTGCGCGAGTCCGCGCTATCTTGCCGCGCGCGGCACGCCGCGCACCGCGAGCGATCTCGACGCGCACGCCCGGCTCGTCGTGACGCAGACCGGATCCGTGCGCTGGACGCTGCGTGACGGCAACCTTCGACACACCGTCGATACCGAGTCACGGGCGAGCGCGAACAGCCATTTCGCGATCCACGATCTCGCTCTGCGCGGTCACGGCATCGCGCAGTTGCCGACGGTGCAGGTGGCGGCCGACATCGCGTCCGGGCATCTCGCGGTTGTCTTGCCCGGATGGGCGGGAACGCCCGCGCCGGTGTACGCGGTGTTCCCGTCCAGCCGCTACCTGGCTCCGACGGTGCGCGCGTTCGTCGACATCGCGCTGGAGCGGTTCGACGCGCGCGCCGCCGGTTCGTGATGCACACCCGTCGATGGACAACACTGCACCACGAAGTCGCATCTCGCCCGCAGGGCGCGCAGGACCGGTGCAAGCGTTCCGTCCCGGGCCGGCACATCCATCACCAAGTGGTTGATTCGCATACCATGTTCCCCATGGCACGTCTGGTGCGCCCAGCCCACGCTCCACCCACCGAGCCAGGGGCGATCGACGGATGTTCAATTCAACGGGAAGAGGCGGTGCGGCACTGGTACTGACCACGGTGCTGGCCGCGACGGGCATCGCCACCGCGAAGGCCGAAGGCACGCTGCGCATCGGCATGACGCTCGCCGACATACCGCTCACCACCGGTCAGACCGATCAGGGCGGTGAGGGGCAGCGCTTTCTCGGCTACACCGTGTACGACTCGCTGGTGCTGTGGGACCTGAGCTCGGCCGACAAGCCGTCGGAGCTCGTGCCGGGCCTCGCCACCTCCTGGGAGGTCGATCCGGAGGACGACACGCGCTGGACCTTCGCGATCCGCGAGGGCGTGCCGTACCACGACGGCTCGACCTTCGACGCCGCGGCCGCGGTCTGGAACCTCGACAAGCTGCTCGACGACAGCTCGCCGCAGTACGACCCGAAGCAGGCCGCGCAGGGCAGCTCGCGCATCCCGGCGATCGAGAGCTACCGCGCCATCGACGATCTGACGCTGGAGGTCACGACCAAGGAGCCGGACGCGTTCCTGCCCTACCAGCTCGCGTGGATCCTGATGTCCAGCCCCGCGCACTGGGAGGCCGTGGACGGCGACTGGGACGCCTACGCGCGGGAGCCGTCGGGCACCGGGCCGTGGCAGGTCGAGAGCTGGACCCCGCGCGAGCGCGCGGTGCTGGTGCCGTTCGAGGACTACTGGGACGAGTCGCGCGTGCCGCAGCTCGACCAGATGGTGCTGATCCCTATCCCGGAGCCCGCGACGCGCACCTCGGCGCTGCTGTCGGGCCAGGTCGACTGGATCGAGGCGCCGGCGCCGGACGCCATTCCGCGGCTCGAGCAGGCCGGCTTCGTGATCACCTCGAACGGCTACCCGCACAACTGGACCTGGCACCTGTCGCGCGTGGAGGGCTCGCCCTGGAACGACGAACGCATCCGGAAGGCGGCCAACCTCGCCGTCGACCGCGAGGGGCTGAAGGAGCTGCTCGGCGGCATGATGGTGCCGGCCGAGGGGCACGTGCTGCCGAGCAGCACCTGGTTCGGCGAGCCGGAGTTCGAGATCACCTACGACCCTGAAGCGGCCGTGGCGCTGCTCGAGGAAGCGGGCTACGGGCCGGACGACCCGGTGCAGGTCAAGACGCTGATCTCGGCCAGCGGTTCGGGCCAGATGCTGCCGCTGCCGATGAACGAGTACATCCAGCAGACCCTCGGCGATGTCGGCATCGACGTCGAGTTCGAGGTGGTCGAGTGGAACACGATGGTGAACCTCTGGCGCGCCGGCGCGAAGAGCGAGCTGAACGACGGCAACCAGGCGATCAACTTCACCTACTTCATCCAGGATCCGTTCACGGCGCTGATCCGCCACCTCGACAGCACGCTCGTCTCGCCCGACGGCACCAACTGGGGCTGGTACCAGGACGAGGAGATGGACGCGCTGTTCGAGAAGGCCAAGACCACCTTCGATCCGGAGGCGCAGAACGCGGTGCTGCAGGAGATCCACGAGAAGTTCGTGAACGAGGCGCTGTTCCTGTACGTGACGCACGATGTCGCGCCGCGCGCGATGTCGCCGCAGGTGCAGGGCTTCGTGCAGGCGCAGAACTGGTACCAGAACTTCTCCGGCATCACCATGGGCTCACCCCAGTGACGCGCTAGAAGCGCCGGGCGGACGACACCGCGATGCTGCTGTTCACGCTGCGGCGCGTGCTCTACATCGTGCCGATCGGGCTCGGGGTGTCGCTCGTCTGCTTCCTGCTCGTGCACCTGGCGCCGGGCGATCCGCTCGGCGCCGTCGTGCCGGCCGACGCGCCGCCCGAGGTGGTGGAGCGCATGCGCGTCGACCTCGGCTACGACAAGCCCCTGCCGGTGCAGTACGCGCTGTGGCTCGGACGCGCCTTGCAGGGCGATCTCGGGCGCTCGGTCGCGACCGGGCAGCCCGTCGCGTCCGAGGTGTTCGGCTCGGTCGGCAACACCTTGCTGCTGGCGGGGATCGCCGCCCTCATCGCGCTGGTCGGCGGCGTGACGCTCGGTGCGCTGGCCGGGCGCTACACCGGCGGCGTGCTGGACAAGCTCGCGACCGCGCTCGCCGTGACCGGCATCAGCGTGCCGCACTACTGGCTCGGCATGGTGCTCGTCATCCTGTTCTCGGTGCAGCTCGGCTGGCTGCCGTCGGTCGGGATGGGCCCCGGCGGCTCGACCGACTGGGCGCTCGACTGGGCGCACCTGCGGCACACGCTGCTGCCGGCCGTGACGCTCGCGGCGATACCGCTCGGCATCGTCATGCGCAGCACGCGCGCAGCCGTCGGCGAGGTGCTGAACCAGGAGTTCGTGCAGGCGCTGCGCGCGCGCGGGCTGCCGGAATCCCGCGTGCTGCTGCACGTCGCGCGCAACGTCGCACCGACCGTGCTCGCGGTCATGGGCCTGCAGCTCGGCTACCTGCTCGGCGGCTCGATCCTGATCGAGACGGTGTTCTCGTGGCCCGGCACGGGGTTTCTGCTGAACACCGCGATCTTCCGGCGCGACATCCCGGTGCTGCAGGGCACGATCCTCGTGCTCGCGATGTTCTTCGTCTGCCTGAACGTGCTGGTCGACGTGCTGCAGTCGCTCGCCGACCCGCGCATTCGCCGATGAGCCGTTCGTTCACCACCGTCGGGGAGGCGCGGTGATGGCCGTCGGCGCGCTCGATCCCGCCGTAGCGGCACCGCCCGAGACAATCGCCACGCGCGGCTTCTGGCGCAACGTCGCGCGTCGGCTCGGGCGCGACCCCGTCAGCCTGGTGTGCGCGGCCGTGCTGCTGGCGATCGTGTGCGCGGCCGTCTTCGCGCCCTGGGTGGCGCCGGCCGATCCGTATCGCTCGAGCATGCTGGACCGGCTCGAGCCGATCGGCAGCGAGGGTTATCCGCTCGGCACCGACGAGCTCGGCCGGGACATGCTGTCGCGGCTGATCTACGGCGGACGCATGTCTCTGTTGATGGGCATCGCGCCGGTGCTGGCCGCCCTGCTGATCGGCGGTGCGCTCGGCCTGGTCGCGGGCTACGTGCGCGGATCCCTCAACAGCGCGATCATGCGCACCACCGACGTGTTCTACGCGTTCCCGTCGGTGCTGCTCGCGATCGCGATCTCGGGTGCGCTCGGGGCCGGCCTTGTCAATAGCCTGGTCTCGCTCACCATCGTGTTCGTGCCGCCGCTGGTACGCGTCACCGAGAGCGTGACCGCGCAGGTGCGCGCCTGCGACTACGTGGACGCGGCGCGCGCCAGCGGTGCCGGCGGCCTCACGGTGGTGCTGCACCACGTGCTGCCGAACGTGCTCGCGCCCGTGCTGGTCTACGCCACGGGCCTGATCGGCGTGTCGATCATCCTGGCCTCTGGGCTCTCCTTCCTCGGGCTCGGCGTCGTGCCGCCCGAGCCCGAGTGGGGCCTGATGCTCAGCACCTTGCGCCAGTCGATCTACCTCCAGCCCTGGGTCGCGGCGCTGCCGGGCGTGCTGATCTTCGCCACGTCGATGTGCTTCAACCTGCTGAGCGACGGGCTGCGCGCCGCCATGGACATCCGCGCGTGAACGCCGTCGCCGAGCGTCGACCGCCATTGCTGTCGGTGCACGGCCTGCGCCGCCACTTCCCGCTGCGCGGCGGGCTGTTCAACCGCGAGGTGGCGACGGTGCGCGCCGTCGACGGCGTCTCCTTCGAGCTGCACCGCGGCGAGACGCTCGGCGTGGTCGGCGAGTCGGGTTGCGGCAAGTCGACCACCGCCCGCCTGCTGATGGGCCTGCTCGATGCCGATGCAGGCAGCGTCGAGTTCGACGGTCGACCGGTCGGCGGACCGGGCGGGCTCGATCGCAAGCAGCTCTTGAGCCGGGTGCAGATGGTGTTCCAGGACAGCCACGCGACGCTGAACCCGCGCCTGACCGTGGAGGAGACCATCGCGTTCGGCCCGCAGGTCCACGGCCTCGATCGGCAGGCGGCGCGCGAGCGCGCGCGCACGCTGCTCGACCGCGTCGGGCTCGCGCCGGATCGCTACCTCAGGCGCTATCCGCACGAGCTCTCGGGCGGGCAACGCCAGCGCGTGAACATCGCGCGCGCGCTGGCCTTCGAGCCGACGCTCGTGCTGTTCGACGAGGCGGTGTCGGCGCTCGACAAGTCGATCGAGGCGCAGGTGCTGAACCTCCTGGTCGAGCTCAAGGCCGAGCTGGACCTGACCTATCTCTTCATCTCGCACGACCTGAACGTGGTGCGCTGGATCTCGGATCGCGTGCTGGTGATGTACCTCGGCGAGGTGGTGGAGCTCGCGCCGACCGAGGCGATCTACGAGCGCCCGGCGCACCCCTACACGCGCGCGCTGATCGCCTCGATGCCGTCGATGGACCCGACCCGTCGCAGCGCCACGGTCGCGCTGACCGGCGATCCGCCGAACCCGATCGACCCGCCGTCCGGCTGCCGCTTCCACACCCGTTGCAGCCTGGCGATACCGGTGTGCGCCGAACGCACTCCCGCGCTGCTGGTGACCGAGGACGTCGACGCGGACCCCCAGGCGCACCGGGTCGCCTGCCACCTGTGTCCCGCGCCCGGCCGTCCGCCGGTCGCGGCCGGGACGGCGAGCGCATGAACGGTGCGCCGCTGCTCGAGGTCCGGGACCTCGCGGTGCGCTTCACGAGCGCGGACGCCGACGTGCACGCGGTGCAGGGCGTGGACCTCGCGCTCGAGGCCGGTCGCGTGCTGGTGCTGCTCGGCGAATCGGGCTCGGGCAAGAGCGTCACGCTCAAGGCGCTGATGCGGCTGCACCCGCTGGCGCGCACGCGCTACGACGGGCGCATCGCGTTCGACGGGCACGACATCGCGATGCTGCCGGAGGGGCAACTGCGCGCGTTGCGCGGTCGCGCGGTGGCGATGGTGTTCCAGGACGCCACGCTCGCGTTCGATCCGGTGTTCACGATCGGCAGCCAGATCGCCGAGACCGTGCGCCGTCATCTCGGGCTCGGCCGGCGCGCCGCGCGCGAGCGCGCGCTGCACTGGCTCGAGAAGGTGCAGATTCCGTCGGCCGCGCGGCGCCTCGACGCCTACCCGCACGAGCTGTCCGGCGGCATGCGCCAGCGCGCCATGATCGCGCTGGCGCTGTGCTGCGAACCGAAGCTGCTGCTCGCCGACGAGCCGACCACGGCGCTGGACGCGACCGTGCAGATGCAGATCCTGTTGCTGCTGCGCGAGCTGCAGCGGGAGCTCGGCATGGCGATGATCTTCGTCACGCACGACGTCGGCGTCGCCGCCGAGATCGCCGACGACGTGGCAGTGATGTACGCCGGACGGCTGGTCGAGACGGGCCCCGCCGATACCGTGCTCGTGCACCCCGCGCACCCCTACACGCGCGGCCTGCTCGGCGCGACCGTGAAGGGTCGCCGCGACGACGGTGCGCTCACCACCATCCCGGGCGCACCGCCGGAGCTGCTGGCGCTGTCCACCGCCTGCAGCTTCGCACCGCGCTGCGCGCACGCGATCGCGGCGTGTCGCGACGGCGTGCCGAACCTGGTGAACCTGCCGGACGGCCAGCGTGCGCGGTGCGTGCTGGCGGGGGAGCTCGACGAGCCGCTGCGCCGGGCCGCGAGGTGAGCTCGGCGACCGCACGGGCCGAAGGTGCGCGACGACGGCGCGTCCTGCTGGTCAACCCGAACGGCAACCGCGACACGACCGATGCGATGGCCGATCTGGCGCGGCGCGAGATCGAGCGACTGGAAATGCCGTGGACGCTGTCGACGGCCACCGGCAGCGACGTTCCGGACGTGCTGCTCGACGCGGCCGACCTCGAACGCGGCAAGGCGGCGGTCGAACGGATCCTCCGGCATGAAACCGCGTCACCGGATCGACCGGATGCGGTGATCGTCGCGGCGTTCGCCGATCCCGGGCTGAACGTGGCTAGGTCGCTCTGGCCGGGGGCGGCGTTCGGGATCGGCGAGGCCGGCCTGCGCGAAGGACATGCGACCGGAAGGTTCGCGGTGGTCACTACCACACCGGATCAGATCGCGACGATCGAGGGCGCCGTGACGTCGCTGGGTCTGCAGGCGAGATGGTCGGGAGTGTGGCTCACCGAAGGCTCGCCCGAGTCGTTGATGCGACACGAGGGGCGGTTGTCGGCCGCGTTGCAGCGCGGCGCTCGATCGGGCGGTAGCGGCCGGAGCGGTGGCGATCGTGATCGGGGGCGGACCGCTCGCGCGGTTCGCCGCGCGGTTGGACGGCGGTGAAGCGGTGGTGATCGTGGACGCGGTGGGCGCTGCGGTGCGGGCGCTGGCGGCGAGCCCGTAAGGCTCGGTCAAGCCGTCTCGACCGCGCGCATCGGGTTGTTCGGATGCGTCGTCCAGTTCGCGTAGCGCGCCTCGACGATCTCGCCCGTACGCTCGTCCGTCGCGCCCGCCGGCAGCGCCTCCATCGTGATGCAGTCCTCCACCGGGCACACGCTCACGCACAGGTTGCAACCCACGCACTCCGCGTCGATGACCTCGAACTTGCGCACCCCGTCCACCTCCTGCGTGATGGCCTGGTGCGAGGTGTCCTCGCACACGCGGTGGCAGCGCCCGCACGAGATGCACAGCTCCTGGTCGATGCGCGCCTTGGCGATGTAGTTCAGGTTCAGGTGCTGCCAGTCCCGCACCTTCGGCGTGGCTAGCCCGACGACATCGGCGACGCCCGCGTGCCCGCGCTCGTCCATCCAGTCGGAGAGCCCCGCGCACATCTCCTCCACGATCTTGAAGCCGTAGGTCATGGCCGCGGTGCACACCTGCACGTTGCCCGCGCCGAGGGCGAGGTATTCGGCGGCGTCGCGCCAGGTGGTGATGCCGCCGATGCCGGAGATGGGGATGCCGGCCGTCTCGGGGTCGCGCGCGATCTCGGCCACCATGTTCAGCGCGATGGGCTTGACCGCCGGGCCGCAGTAGCCGCCGTGCGAGCCGTAGCCGTCGATCGACGGTTCGGGCGCCATCGTGTCGAGGTTCACGCCGATGATCGAGTTGATGGTGTTGATCAGCGACACCGCATCGGCCCCGCCCCGCTTCGCCGCGCGCGCGGGCAGCCGCACGTCGGTGATGTTCGGCGTCAGCTTCACGATGACGGGCAGCCGCGAATGCTGCTTGCACCAGGCGGTGACCATCTCGATGTATTCCGGCACCTGCCCGACGGCGGCGCCCATGCCGCGCTCGCTCATGCCGTGCGGGCAACCGAAGTTCAGCTCCACGCCGTCGGCGCCGGTGTCCTCGACGCGCGCGAGGATCTCCTTCCAGTTCCGCTCCTCGCAGGGGACCATGAGCGAGACGATCATGGCGCGGTCCGGCCAGTCGCGCTTCACGCGCCGGATCTCCTCGAGGTTCGTCTCGAGCGGGCGATCGGTGATGAGCTCGATGTTGTTGAAGCCGATGAGCTTCCGGTCGGGCGAATGGATGGCGCCGTAGCGCGGCCCGTTCACGTTGACCACGTGCGGGTTCTCGCCGAGGGTCTTCCACACGACGCCGCCCCAGCCCGCCTCGAAGGCGCGCACGACGTTGTATTCCTTGTCGGTGGGCGGCGCGCTCGCCAGCCAGAAGGGGTTCGGCGAGCGGATGCCGAGGAACTCGCTCGTGAGATCAGCCATGGGTGCGTCCGGGGTCAGGCGGCGGCGCGTCGGGCGGACAGCGCGCGGTGGATGGATTCGGCGGCGAGCTTGCCGTCCTGGACGGCCGCGACGGTCAGGTCCTGCCCGCCCGCGGCGCAGTCCCCGCCCGCCCACACGCGCGGGTCGGAGGTGCGACGCTCGTCGTCCACGCGCAGGCGTCGACCGTCGAGGGTGAGCGGAACGTCCGCGTCGGCGCCGTGCGGGCGCGTGACGAAGAGCTGACCGATGGCGCGCAGCACCCGGTCGCACGGCACCATCAACGTCTCGCCGGTGGCGCGGTACTCCCCGCCCGCATCCGTCATGTAGTCGAACTCGATGCCCGTGACGTGGCCGGACGCACCGTCCGCCGCCGAGCCGATCAGGCGCTTCGGCGACGAGCCACGTGCGAATCAGCACGCCGTGGGTCCTGCGCGAGATCGCGCTCGTACCCGCTCGCGTTCATGCGCTCCTCGCCGCGACGGTAGGCGACCGTGACGTCCTCGGCGCCGAGCAGCTTCGACTGCACGGCCGCGTCGATGGCGGTCATGCCGCCGCCGATGACGACGGTGCGGCGGCCGGGGTCGAGCGTCGAGGGATCTTCCGCCTGGCGCAGCCGCGCGATGAACTCCACCGCGTCCACGACGCCTTCCAGATCGTTGCCGGGCACGTCGAGATCGTTCACCGCACCGAGCCCGAGACCGACGAACACCGCGTCGTGCTCGCTCGCCAGCGCATCGAGCGTCACGTCCGCACCGAGCACCGAGTCGTGCACGACCTCGATGCCGCCGATGGACAGGATGTACTCGACCTCGCGCTGCGCGAAGTCGTCCGGGGTCTTGTAGGCGGCGATGCCGTACTCGTTCAGCCCGCCGGGCTTGGGCAGCGAATCGTGCACGACGACGTCGTGGCCGTGCAGCGCGAGCCGGTGCGCGCAGGACAGCCCCGCGGGTCCCGCGCCGACGACCGCGACGCGCATGCCCGTCGACGGCGCACGAACGTAGGGCTGGGCGCCCGTGGCCATGAGCGCATCGGTGGCGTGGCGCTGCAGCTCGCCGATGCGCACCGGCTTGTCCTCGGCCACGTTGCGCACGCAGGCCTGCTCGCACAGCTCCTCGGTCGGGCACACGCGGGCGCACATGCCGCCGAAGATGTTCTCGTCGAAGATGGTCCTGCCCGCCCCCGTCGGCCGCCCGGTCTGGATCTGGCGGATGAACAGCGGCACGTCGATGTCGGTGGGACACGCCGTGACGCACGGGGCGTCGTGGCAGAAGTAGCAGCGGTCCGCCTCGATGGCCGCTTCGTGACGCGACAGCGGCGGGTGCAGATCGGCGGCGAGCGGGTGGACGGCGTTGGGTGCGGGGCCGGATGCAAGGCCGGATGCGGTGGTGGACGCGCGCGTCGCGGAGCGGGCCTGGGTCATGGTCGGCGGTGGCGATTCCTTCGGAATCGATCGATTGAATCAGCAACCGCCATGAGGGTCAACGCGACGCGGTCAGCGCACCGGCGCGGCGAGGAAGAAGTCCAGCATGAGCTCGCTGGCGTGCGGCCCTTCGGCCTCGGCGTAGCTGCCGGCCGGATCGCCCCCGAACCAGGCGTGGCCGGCACCGCGCACGCGCCACCGCTCCAGCGCGCCGTGTCCGCTCGACGCGCTCCACACGGTGCGCTCGCAATGGCGGCCGTTCACGCGCACCGCTTCGGTGCGCGGCAACACGCCCGACAGGCGCGCCTCGACGGCATCCACGAGCGCCTCCGCGCAGTCCGGCGCCACCGTGCGATCCGCGTCGCCGTGGAACACGATGGTCGGCACGCGCGGCGCACGCACCGCCTCGCCGCGCCCCTGCATGGCCGCGAACGCGGACGGCACGTCGTGCGCCGCGCCGGCCCCTAGACCCGAGTGCACGCCCACGGCGGCGAAGCGCTCGGGCGCGCATTCACCGAGGATGGCGGCCATGGCGCCGCCGGCGGACAGCCCGGCCGCGTACACGCGCGATGCATCGATCGGGTGCGTCGCGGCGAGCTCGTCGAGCATGCCGGCGACGATCGCGGGCTCGCCGCGCTCGTTCGTCTGGTGCGCGCCCTTGAACCAGTTCCAGCACCCTTGCGGGTTGGCGCGCTTCGACTGCTCGGGGTAGAGCACGAACGCGCCGCGCGCTTCGGCCACCGCATCCATGCGCGTGCCGCGCGCGAAGTCGTCGGCGTCCTGCGTGCAGCCGTGCAGCATCACCACGAGCGGCAACGGCTCGCCGCGCAGCGCCGCGCTCGGCACGTAGAGCCGGTAGTCGCGCTTGCCGTGCCGCGAGGCGTGCGTGCCGCGCAGCACGCGGGCACCGTTCGGCAGATCCGATGCGGCGGCGGTGCGCGGGCCACCGCGGTCTGGGGTGCCACCGGGCTGGCCGGTGCCGCCGAAGGCCTCTTCGAAGGCGTGCTTCGCGCGCTCCACGGTCGCGCCCTTCGCGGCGGCCGCGGCGCGCCGAAGGACATCGACGACGCTGGCGTGCGGGGCGGATTCGCCGCGGGTCGAGCCTGCCGTGCCCAGCGCCTCCTGGATCGCGCGCGTGGCGGCCTGGGGGTCGCCGCCGCGGGCGAGGCGCGTGGCACGACCCATCAGGTCGTGGAACCGGTCGTTGGACGATGCGTTCATGGTCGGGGGGTATCAGGTCGGGGACGTGCGCGACGCGAGCGCGCGTCGCACGTCGGGGGTCGCCTGCAGCGCACCGAGGACGGTGATGGAGGCGATGGTCTCGAGGATGAGCTCGGGGGTGATGTCGTCGGCGAAGGCGGCGAGCCCGAGCACGCGCACGTCCAGGCGCTCGCCGGCGTCGCGCACCGCCTCGAGCTCGGCGGCCGTGAAGCGGCGCATGCCGAGCACCAGCGTGCGGCGCTCGACGAGGGTGCGCACCGTCTCGGCGTGCCGGTCCAGCTCCGCACGCACCGCGGCGCGGATCAGGTCGCTGCGGTTCGAGTAGAAGCCTTCCTGCACCAGCAGGTCGATGCGGCCGAGATCGACCACGCCGAGATTGATCGTGATCTTCTCGTCGGGCGCCCGGGACTGCGCGCTGGAGGTGACTGTCGCCATGTCACCATCCTGTGGCCATCCATGTGGATGATCAATAGCGCTTGTCGCGCGTCTCCGCGAAAAGATCCACGAGCTGGCGGCTCATGACGACGGGCAGCTCCGACACGTCGTTGATCGTCGTGGCGCGCGAGTAGTACTGGCCGACGTCGTGACCGATGCCGATGGCCACGAGCTCCACCTCGCCGCGCCCCTCGACGCTCGCGATGACGTGGCGCAGGTGGCGCTCCAGGAAGCGCCCGGGGTTCGTCGACAGGGTGGAATCGTCGATGGGCGCGCCGTCGCTGATCATCATCAGGATGCGTCGCTGCTCGGGCCGGGCGAGCAGGCGCGCGTGCGCCCATTCGAGCGCCTCGCCGTCGATGTTCTCCTTCAGCAAACCCTTTCTCATCATGAGACCGAGGTTCGGACGAGCCTGACGCCAGGGCGTGTCGGCGCCCTTGTAGACGATGTGCCTCAGATCGTTCAGGCGCCCGGGGTTCGGGGGATAGCCGGCCTCCACCCAGCGCTCGCGCGAGCGTCCGCCCTTCCAGGCCGCCGTGGTGAAACCGAGCACCTCGGCCTTCACGCCGCAGCGCTCGAGCGTGCTGGACAGGATGTCGGCGCACACCGCCGCGACGCGAATGGAGCGCCCGTGCATGGAGCCGGAGTTGTCGATCAGCAGCGTCACGACCGTGTCGCGGAACGCCGTCTCGGTCTCGCGTTTGAAGGTCAGCGGCACGGTCGGGTCGGTGAGCAGGCGCGTCAGGCGCGAGGTGTCGAGCTGCCCCTCCTCCAGGTCGAACTCCCACGCCCGGCGCTGCTGCGCCATGAGCACGCGCTGCAGGCGGTTCGCGAAGCGCCCGACCGATCTTTGCAGGTCGCCGAGGTGGCCGTCGAGCAGCCGGCGCAGGCGCTGCAGCTCCTCGGGACCGCACAGGTCCTGCGGGCGCACCTCCTCGTCGAACTCGCGCGTGAACACGCGGTAGTCGGTGGCACGGCGCGCGGCTTCCGCATCGCTCACGGTGCGCCAGCTTCGCCCGGGGCTCTCGCTGTCCGCGATGTCGGCATCGGTGTCCGCACCGTCGCCGTCCTCGGTCTCGCCGGGCTCGCCCTCCTCGCCGTCGTCGGCCTCGGCCGCGTCGTCGGCGCCGGGATCGCCGTCCGCTTCGGACGTACCGTCGGAATCGGGCTCGGCGCCGTCGTCACCTTCGTCGTCCTCGTCCACGTCGTCGTCGGTGTCGGGCTGCTCGTCGGCCTCGCCCTGCTCGATCTCCAGCGTGCGCAGCAGCCGCGTCAGGTCGGCCGCGAACGCGTCCTGGTCGTCGAGCGCGAAGTCCTGTTCGTCGGCGTGCGGCGCCACGTCGCCGTCGAGATACGCACGCCACTCGTCGAGCGCCTCGCGCGCCGCGGGCGGCAGCTCGGCGCCCGCGCGTTCGCGCAGCCACAGCGGCAGCGCGTGGTCGATGCCGAGCCGCGGACGTTCGGGCACCGAGCCCGGCAGGCGGGAGCCGGCATCGCCGCGTTCGCCCTGCAGGGGCAGGTGCACCGTGTCCAGCAGCGTGCGGTAGCGCCGCTGCAGCACCGCGTCGAGGTTCCGCGCCACGCCGTCGAACGCGCGCGCGCCGAGCAGCTCCACGCGAGCCTGCTCCGCCAGCGAGTACAGGCGCCTGGAGACGTCGCCGCCGGGCTCGTGGCGCGCGTGCGTGCGCGCATCGTGGTGCTGGCGGTGCAGCGCGACCGCGTCGCCGCGCCCGCGCGTCTCCAGGCGCTCGTCCATGCCCGCATCCTCGGCGGGTTCCGGCAGCACCGTGGCGGGCCCGGCCGTCGCGCCGCCCGCCGTGCGGCCGGCGTCGCGCGACCCATCCCGGCCCCTGCCCCGCGCCTTGGCGTCCTGCGCCGCGAGCGGGGCGGTGGCCACGTCCGCGGAGCCGCGCCCGGGGGCGCCCGCGCGCACGGGCGCCTCGAAGCTCAGGTCGAGCGCGCTGTCGCCCGCGATGGCGCGCGCGCAGGCGAGCGTCGAGCGCCTGAAGCCCGCGGCCTTGCGGGCCGGATCAGACGGCGTCGGCACCGGCGAGCTCTTCGCCGAAGACGCGCTGGTACAGCTCGCCGATCAGCGGACGCTCCATGGGGTCGCACTTGTTCAGGAACACGAGCGCGAACGCGAGGCCCACGTCCTCGAAGAAGGTCAGGTTCTGCGTCCACGTGAGCACCGTGCGCGGGCTCATGACCGTGGCCAGATCCCCGTTCCGGAACGCGCTGCGCGTGAGGTTCGCGAGCTGCACCATGCGCGTCACCAGCCGCTCGCCTTCGGGGTCCTGCAGGTGCGGGGCCTTCGCCAGCACGATCGCCACCTCGTCGGCCTCGGGCAGGTAGTTCAGCACCGTGGTGACGTTCCAGCGGTCCATCTGCGCCTGGTTGATCTGCTGCGTGCCGTGGTACAGGCCCGTGGTGTCGCCGAGGCCCACGGTGTTCGCGGTGGCGAAGAAGCGGAACGCCGGGTGCGGGCGGATGACGCGGCTCTGGTCCAGCAGGGTCAGCTGTCCGGAGGACTCGAGCACGCGCTGGATGACGAACATGACGTCCGGGCGCCCCGCGTCGTACTCGTCGAACACGAGCGCGACGTTCCTCTGGTACGCCCACGGCAGGATGCCGTCCTGGAATTCGGTGACCTGCTTGCCCTCGCGCAGCACGATGGCGTCCTTGCCGATCAGGTCGATGCGACTGACGTGGCTGTCCAGGTTGATGCGCAGGCAGGGCCAGTTCAGGCGCGCGGCCACCTGCTCGATGTGCGTGCTCTTGCCCGTGCCGTGGAAGCCGGACACGAGCACCCGCCAGTCGTTGACGAAGCCCGACAGGATGGCGAGCGTGGTGGCGCGGTCGAAGCGGTACTCGGGGTCCACCTCGGGCACCCGCTCGGTGCGCTGCGCGTAGCCCGGCACCACGAGCTTCGATTCGAAGCCGAAGGCCTCGTCGACGCGCACGGTGGTGTCGGGCAGCGGACTGGCGGCGGACGCCTCCGAGGAGTTCGTGTCGAGCATGGGAAACGGGGTCTGCGGCGAGGGCGTCGGCGGCGTGTGAGCGCATCGTACACGGCCCCCGCCCCCGCTCAGGGCCTCGGCGACCCGGCGGTAGACTTCGGCGCCCGCCGGCCCGTACCCGTCGCACGATGAAGCTGTTCCGCTGCGACTGCGCCGCACGGCCCCTGCTGCACTTCGAGAACACGAGCTGCAACGCCTGCGGTCGCGGGCTCGGCTTCGTGCCTTCGCTCATGGATCTGCGGCCGCACGTGCCGTCCGCCGCGAACGGGGCCGCGACGGGATCCACGCCGCCGCCGCCGTGGCACGACGCGGCCGGCACCGGCCGCCGGCCCTGCGCCAATCGCCTGCAGCACGGTGCCTGCAACTGGATGGTGGAGGCGCACGAGAGCGATCCCTGGTGCCTCGCCTGTCGCGCCAACCGGCTGATTCCCGATCTGTCGGTCAGCGCGAACCTCGAGCCCTGGAAGGTGCTGGAGGCGGCGAAGCGGCGCTGCCTGTACACGCTGCTGGCGCTCGACATTCCGCTCGATGGCTGTCCGGGCGCGCCGCCGCTCGGCTTCCGCTTCATGGCCGACAGCGACAGCGGGGCGAATTTCGAGCGACCGCTGCCGGGCGCGGAGCGCGTGCTCACGGGCCACGACAACGGCACCGTCACCATCAACCTCGCCGAGGCCGACACCGTCGCGCGCACGCGCGCCCAGGTCGCCATGGCCGAACGCTACCGCACGCCGCTCGGTCATTTCCGCCACGAGACCGGGCACTGGACCTGGGTGCTGCTGGCCGCCGCGGACGCCGCTCGTCCGGGTGCGGAGGGCGTCGGCTTCACCGAGCGCTTCCGCGTCCGCTTCGGAGACGAGCGCACGCCGTACGCCGACGCGCTGCAGCGCCACTACGCCGACGGCCCGCCGCCCGACTGGCGGCAGCGCCACGTCAGCGCGTACGCGAGCGCGCACCCGTGGGAGGACTGGGCCGAGACCTGGGCGCACTACCTGCACATGATCGACACGCTGGAGACCCAGCAGAGCTTCGCGCTCGAGACGACGCTGGTGGACGACGCGGTCGGCGAGGTGAAGCTGCCCTTTTCCGCCGGCTTCGGCTGCGACGCCGGCGAGAACGACTTCGACGCCATCGTGCGCCTGTGGATCCAGGCGACGCTGATGCTCAACAGCCTGAACCGCAGCATGGGACTGCCGGACCCCTACCCCTTCGTGCTGAACGCCACCGTGATCGAGAAGCTGCGCTTCGTGCACGAGGAGCTGCTGGCGCGGCACGAGGGCGGCTGAGCCCCGCGACGCGCCACGGCCACGGGCACCGCTCCGGTCAGGCGTGCGGCCGGAGCTACGGTTTCGGTGCGCCGGCGTCGAACACGTCGTCCACCGGCACTTGCAACCCGTTCACGAGGTGGTTGGTGCGCCCCGCGAGCGATACGACGCGCAGCAGGTCCGCGTGCTCGGCATCGCTCATGCCCTTCGCCTTCGCGGCCGCGGTGTGCGAGTGCACGCAGTAGCCGCACGCGTTCGCGATGGACACCGCGACGTAGAGCATCTCCTTCACCTTCGGCTCGAGGGCCGAGTCGGTCGCCATCACGGCCTTCACGCCGTCCCAGGTCTGCTCGAGCAGGTCGGGGTCGAAGGCGAGGTGGTGCCACAGTGCGTTGATGAAGTCCGCGCCTCGGGTGGTGCGGATGTCGGCGAAGACGGCCGCGACGCGCGGATCGTCCTCGGGACGCCCGGGCGGAGAGATGGTGGCCATGGTGGTTCCAGCGGTTTCGACGGGTCCGCACGGTGAGCGCCGGTGCCGCAAGGGTACGGGCATGACTGCGCCGGCGCGAAGTGTCTACGACGTTACGCCATGGCGCTATCAGACGCCGCCGCCGCGCACGATCAGGTTGCTGTCGACGGCGGTGACGCCCGGCACCTGCGCGACCGCCTCGGCAATCTGCTGACCGTTACCGACGCCCTGGATGAAGCCGTTGAGCGTGATGACGCCGCCGTCGTTGCTCGCCGTCACGCCTGTCGGGAGCATTCCATAGACGCGTTCGAGCAAGGGATCGTCGACGATCGGCGTGGCACTGCAGCCGACGACCGCAAGCAGCACGAGCGCGGCGACGATAGCGCCGACGGGACGCGATGCAGGGAGGGAAGAAGACATGGGACGCGGCAACCGAGCAGGGAATGGCTCACGCTAGTCTCCGCGAGGCTCGTTCGGACGCGCGTTGCAACAACGTGCCGGCTGCGCGGCGACGGATTCGGGCACGACATGTCGACGGTGGGCGAGCCCCGCGAGCGAGGCGCTACGCCTGCATCGACTTCGTTCCCCGCTCACGGACCGTCGTCAACGCACCTCCAACGCGTCGATCGGCTCCTGCCCGCCGAGTGCCTCGCGCGCCAGCCGCAGCGCTTCCGCGCGCTCCTCCTCGCTGCCGACGAACCCGTCGAGCGTGACGGTGCCGTCCTCGCCCGAGCTCACGCGGATGGCGGCCGCGCCTACCGTGCCCGACTCGATGAGGGCGCGCTTGACGTCTATCTCGCGCGTCGCGGTCGCGGGCGCCGTCTGCTCGACCCCGGTACCGAGGGCGCCGCAGCCGGCGAGACTCGCCACGACGAGCATCGACAACGCACCGCGCATCACCGCCTCAACCCGCATCGCCGTCCAGCGCCCCTTCCAGCTCGCAGAAACCCGAGTCCTCGGCGCCGCCGAGCTCGATGAACGGCAGCAGCGCCGCCGCGGGCGTCGCCACGGCGGCCAGGGCGGCGGCAGCGGCGGCGCGCAGGGGCAGCTCCTCGCCCACGCCGATCTCCAGCTCGGCGAACGTGCCGCCCAGCGTCACCGAGGTGCTGGCCGCGAGCAGCGACGGATCCTTCGGGTGCGGCTCCAGCAGCAGATCGAGCGTCTCGGCGCCCAGATCGACGCTGCCCCGGGCGAGGAACACCGTGTCGCTGCTGTCGATCACGAAGTCGTCGACCGACACGATGCCATCGCGCGCGCTCATCGAGGCATAGGCGCAGCGCAACTCGAACACGTCCTCGGCAGGCTCCAGCAGATCGCCAAGAGACTGGAACAGGTCCAGCCCGGCGAGCTCGACGGGCAACGCATCGAGCCTGCCGCGGCCCATCAGCAGCAGCACGCCGCCGTCCAGCGAGCCCGCCAGCCCGGCGATGCTGCTGCCCGACGCCCAGAGCTCCACCTCGCCGCCGAGCGGGCCGCCGGTATCGTCCACGATCTCGAGATCGGGCAGCAGCCGCGCCACGGCGATGCGCGATAGCGCCGCGTCGAGCTTCGCGTCGATGGCTTCGGCATCGTCGACGGCCTCGCCCATCGGCGTCAGCACGAGCGTCGCGTCGATGTCGCCACCCGCGAGCCCGAGCTCGTCGATGTCGATCGACACGCGCCCGGCATCGATCTCGGCGCGCGCGTCGAACGCTCCGACGGGCAGCACCTCCCACGCCACCTCGTCGACGCGCAGCGCCACCGCGCCCTGCGCGGTGCCGAACAGCAGGTCCACGGGCAGCGGGTCCGAGGGCAGTACCGGGCCGGCGGCACCGGACGTCGGCTCGTCGTCCGCGGACGCCGACTCGTCGGCCTCGGATTCCGTGCCGAACGCCTCCAGCAACCCGTCCACGTCGAATCGCGGCGACGAAAGGTTCGCGTACACGGTGGGCGGTCCCGTGCTCGGATCCACGCGCACGTCGCCCGTGAGCGTGGAGCCCGCGACGCTCAGGTCCAGGCCGTCGAGCACGAACTCGTCGCCGTCGGTCGTCAGCGCCCCTTCGAACGAGGCGGGCTCGAGGTCGGGCAGGTCCGTGCCCAGAAGCGTCTCGACGGCGGCCAGCGAGTCGATGTCGGCATCGAGCTGCAGGTCCACGCCGCCGAGCGCGGTCGGGTCCTCGACGCGGCCGCTGGCCCGCAGCGTCGCGCCGCCGACGGAGGCGTCCAGGTCCAGTTGCAGCGGGTCGCCGGCCAGCAGGCCGTCGATGGAGGATTCGAGCTCGAGCGTAGCGCTGCACCGGCTCGCCGTCGACGGTGCCGTCGGCGTCCAGCACGGTGCGCGCCGTCCTCGGTGCGTACCGTCGTGGACAGGTCGGCGGGCCGAGCTCCGGCAGCTCGGTGCCGAGGATCTTCTCCAGCGCCGCGAGCGACTCGATCGTCGACGTCGAGATCGAGGTCCGC
Source organism: uncultured Gammaproteobacteria bacterium (assembly GCA_963833195.1). Classification (GTDB taxonomy): domain Bacteria; phylum Pseudomonadota; class Gammaproteobacteria; order Granulosicoccales; family Granulosicoccaceae; genus Granulosicoccus. The sequence goes on from CAWHXF010000027.1 coordinate 2,341,584, forward strand.
GCCCTTGAAGGTGCGCAGGTCTTCGACCCCACCCGACGCGCTCACGCTCGCACCGCCCACCGTCGCGTCGAGGTCGAGCTGCACGCGGCTCGCCCGCGAGCACGTCCGCGACCGGCGGCGTCGAGCTGCACCGACGCCTGCACGGGCTCGCCGTCGATCGAGCCGTCGGCGCGCAGGTCCACACCCTCGTCGTCGCTGCGCACGGTCCCGGACAGCGACGCCGAATCCAGCTCGGGCAGATCGATGCCCGTCAGCTTCTCCACCGCCGCCAGCGAATCGATGTCCACGTCGAGTCCGAGATCGACGTCGCCGAGGTTCCGCGGATCGCCGACGCTGCCGGCGAGCGCCACCTGCGCGCCACCGGCCTCGGCCGCGAGATCGAGCCGCACGGGTCCACCCGCAAGCGCGTCGGCAACGGGCGAATCCAGGTCCAGAACGGCAGTGACGGGCTCGCCGTCGACCGTGCCGTCGGCACGCACGACGAGTCCCTCCCCTTCGCTCTGCACGGTGGCCGCGAGCGACGCGGGAGCGAGCGGGGGCAGCTCCGCATCGAGCAGACCCTCCAGCGCCGCGAGCGACTCGATGTCGGCATCGAGGCGCAGGTCGACGCCCTCGAGTGCCGCCGGTTCGCCGACGCGCCCCGTCAGCGCGACGGCCGCCTCGCCGACCGACGCTTCCACGTTCAGCGCGACGGGCACCTCGCCGGACAACGCTTCGAGCAGCGGCGCCTCGGGGTTCACCGCGACCGATGCGCGCAGGGATTCGCCCGCGACGTCGCCGCCCGCCACCAGCACGAGCCCGCCGGCCTCGGTGCGCAGCGTGGCGGCGAGCGTCGCGGGTGCGAGCGGCGGCAGCTCGGTGCCGAGCGCGGTCTCGATCGCGTCGAGCGATTCGATGTCGGCATCGAGCTGCAGGTCGATGTCGCCGAGCGTGGCGGGCGCACCGACGCGGCCGCCGAGCGCGAGGCTCGCGCCCTCGGTCGAGGCGTCCAGCGCGAGCTCCACGGCACCGCCCGAGAGTGCGTCCTCGAGGGGAGATTCGAGCTCGAGCCGCGCCTGCACGGGTGCATCGTTCGCGCTGCCGTCCACGGTCACGGTCAGCGGCGTGGCGTCGGGCAGGGTCGAGCCCTGCGCCGCGACGGCGAGCCGCGCGCGGGTGTCCGTCACGGCATCGCTCCATACGATGTCGACGTCCTCGACCGAGAGCTCGCGGATAGTCGGCAGCACGAGCGGCTGGCCATCGGCCTCGGCGTCCGGCTCGACCGCGTCGACCGTCCCGGGCGTCCAGCTCGTCGCACCGTCGGCGTCGCGCTCGAGCCGCACGGTCGCGTCGCTCAGCGCTACGCGGTCGATGACGAGCTCGCCGCCGAGCGCGGCGCCGAGATCGATCGCGGCCTCGGCACGCGCGCCCTCGAGCAGCCCCGGCAGCCCGCCGCCATCGACCGACACCGACGACAGCACGGCCGAGGGCGTGCCGTCGAGCAGGTCCAGCGCCAGGTCGCCGATGCGCAGCGTGTACCCCGTGCGTTCGGCGACGATCTGCTCGATCTTGCCCGCGATCCAGCCGGTGGGCGGGAAGGCGAGCACGAGCAGCACCGCGAGAACGAGCGCGCCGAGCAGGCCGAGCGTCCAGCCCAGGAACTTCTTCAAGCTAGAACTCCTCTTCCCGCTCGCGCTTGCGCGCCTGCCAGGCCATGAGCGCGGGCACGTAGTTGACGAAGGCGAGCGCCCAGAGCCCGATGATGTGGATGGGCATGTCGATGGCCGGGGCCTCGTCGCCGGCGGCGGCGTGCCAGCCGAGCACGCACAGCTCGATGACGAGCGCGCCGAGGTTCATGCGCCACGCGAACACCACCCAGCGCACCATGCGGCTGCCGCGCCGCACGATGCCCATGCGCGCGAGCGCCCGGCACAGGAACCAGGCGGGCAGCGCGCTCAGGAGCGCGGGCGCGGCGAGCCACGTGGCGGCGTTGATCACCTCGGCGAGCCTGAGCCCGGCCGGGCCGCCGTACAGGGCGGGCGCGTTCAGCCCCACGCACCACACGGTCGCGGCCCACAGGAGCGCGGCGCCTGCGGCCATGAAGGAGCCGTTGGCTATCGGGGGTCGGTCGGAATCCATGCACTCGTGCCGGTCGCGGTCGGGTCGCCGCCGCGAGCGCGCGACGACGGAACGAATGCGCACTGTACGTGCGCGCGGGGCAACATGGACCGCCCCTTCCAGACCCTGCACCCGATGCCCTTCGTCGACGTCGACGGCACCCGCCTGAACGTGATCGCCCGCCGCCGACCCGGTGCCGACCGCCCCGCCCTCCTGCTGCTGCACGGGCTGGGTTCGTCCGCGGACGACTGGACCCATCAGCTCGCCGCGTTCGAGCCGGGCCACGACGTGCTGGCGTTCGACTTCCGCAACCACGGGTTGTCGGACAAGGGCCACGGCGGCGTGCCCATCGAGCGGCTCGCCGCCGATGCGGTGGCCGTGCTGGACGCGTTCGACGTGGCCGTCGCGCACGTGGCGGGGGTGTCGATGGGCGGCTGCGTGGCGCTGCAGCTCGCGCTCGATCACCCCGGGAGGGTAGCCTCGCTCACCGTCGCGAACTCGTCGGCCGACATGCGCCCGCAGGGCTTGCGCGTGCGCACGCTGATGGCGCTGCGCCGGCCCGCGTTCGCGCTCTTCGGGATGGAGCGCATGGGCGCCGAGCAGGCCGAGCGACTGTTCCCGGACCCCGGGGACGCCGCCTCGAAGGCGTTGTCGCTCGAGAGCTGGAACCGCGTGTCGAAGGACGACTTCCTCGCGCAGTTCGGCGTCGTGCTGCGCTGGCACCGCGAGGGGCGGCTCGGGGAGCTGGGCATGCCGGTGCTGGCGATCGGCTCGGACGACGACTTCGCGCCGCTGGCCTGGAAGCGAGCGCTCGCGGAGGCCGTGCCGGACGGGCGGCTCGCGACGGTCGAGGGGCGTCACATGGCGCCGCTGGAGAAGCCCGCGGCCTTCAACGCCGCCCTGGCGGCGTTCCTGGCGGAGACCGGCGCGGCCGACCGCGGGTAGCCGAGCCCGACGACCGGGTTCAGTCCTCGATGCCGATCATGAGCTTGCCGTCGTTCTCGCCCTCGAACAGCATCATGAAGGTATCGGGAAACTCGTCGAGCCCCGGCACCACGTGCTCGCGCCCCTGCAGTCGGCCTTCGCCGATCCAGCCCGCCATGCGACGGGCGGCCTCCTCGAAGCGCGCCGCGTTGTCCGACACGAGGATGCCTTCCATGCGTGCGCGCTTCCGCAGCAGGGCGAGGTAGTTCGACGGCCCGTGCACGGGGCCGGTGTTGTTGTATTGCGAGATGGCGCCGCAGATCACCACGCGCGCGCGCATCGCGAGGTTCGCGAGCGCCGCGTCCAGCATCTCGCCGCCGACGTTGTCGAAGTAGACGTCGATACCGTCGGGTGCGAGCGCGGCGATGCGCTCGCCCACGTCCTCGCCACGGTAGTCGATGGCGGCGTCCAGGCCGAGCTCGTCGGTGAGATACCGGCACTTGTCGGGTCCGCCGGCGATGCCGATGACGCGACAGCCCTCGATCTTCGCGATCTGGGCCACCACGCTGCCGACCGCGCCCGCCGCCGCCGACACGAGCACGGTGTCGCCGGCCTTCGGCTCGCCGGTGTCCAGCAACCCGAAGTAGGCCGTCATGCCCGTCATGCCCAGCACGCCGAGGTAGCGCTCCAGCGGGGCGATGCCCGTGTCGACCCGGCGCAGGTCGTCGGCGTTCGCGATGCCGTGGCTCTGCACGCCGAGCGTGCCGGTCACGGCGTCGCCTTCGGCGAAGCCCTCCGCCGTCGATTCGAGCACCGTGCCCGCGGTCAGCGCGCGCATGACCGCACCGAGCTCCACGGGTGGCACGTAGGACGGCGCATCGCTCATCCAGCCTCGCATGGCGGGGTCCAGCGACACGAATCGGTTCTTCACCAGCACCTGCCCGTCCTCGAGCGGTGCCAGCTCGGTCTCCACGAACCGGAAGTTCCCGGGCACCGGCTGGCCCTTCGGACGGGTGTCGAGCAGCCATTGGCGTGATTTCATGGGCGCATCGCTCGCGGGGTCGAATGGGGGCGCAGCCTGCGACCGTTGCCGGGCGCGCGTCGCGTGCGCCCTCCAAGTTACAACCGCACGTACGCACGACGCCGAGCGCCAGAGCCTGCCGCGCGAGACCCGGACGAGCCCGGACGAGCCCGGACGAGGCCGGACGAGCCCGGACGAGCCCGGACGGGCTCTCGCGGCTCGTGCGCTACCGAGCCGCCGACGGGTCCGACACCGAGCCCGCGCTGCTGCTGGTGCACGGGCTGGCGCACAGCAGCGAGATCTTCTGGACCGACCTGCTCGACGAGAACTACGCGCAGCACTTCCTGGCGCGCGGCTACCTTCGCGGGCTACGACCACATGGACATGATCTTCGGGACGCGCGCCACGCACGACATCGGCCCGTGTCTGGACCGCTTCCACCGCGCGGCCGAGGCGCAGGCGCGGGTCGCGCGCCCGGCGGACGAGGCCGACCGATACGCTCGGTTCGCGTCGCTGGTGGAACACGAATCGCGCGATGTCGATGCGCGGCCGCGCACGCGGACCGTGCCGCCGCTGGCGACTCCGCATGATCGCCGAACGGCTGACCGGGCTCAGCGTCGAGCGGCTCGAGCGCGACGAGCTCGAGCGCGAGGTCATGCGCGGCTCGCAGACGCTGCGCACCTATCAGAGCCGCGTGTCGCTGGCGCTCGTGACCGTGGTGGGGCTCGCGTATCTGATCTCCTTCCACGACCGCACGGCAACCCTGCCCTTCGCGCTGTGGACCGCCGCCATGATCGGCACGACGGCGGTGCGCTCGTGGGTGTGCACGCGCATGGAGCGGAACCTCGACGCGGCCGACGCGCCGCGGCTCATGCGCAACGAGGTCGAGCTCTTCGCCTCGGGCATCGTGATGCCGACCATCGTCGGGCTGGGCTACTGGATCGTGTGCCTGCCCGGCGACGAGCGCACCGTGTTCGCCGTGACGCTGCTGAGCGCGGTGTACTCGATCGGCACCACCATCAACTCGGCGGCGCAGGTGCGCCCGATGCCCTGGCTGCTGCTCGTGAACCTCGGTCAGGGCGTGCTGTTCTTCGCGGGTCTCGGCAACCGCGACGAGCCGGCCATCGCCCTGCTGCTGGCGGCCATGCTGCTGCTGGAGCTGAGCTTCGCGAAGCGCAACGGCCACTTCTTCCGCGCGTCCGTGCGCACGCGACTGGAGCACGCCGAGCAGAACCGGAAACTCGAGGAGAACCGCATCGTGGTCGAGCGGGCGCTCGAGACCGCCCTCGAGGCGAGTCGCTCGAAGAGCCGCTTCCTCGCGGCGGCCAGCCACGACCTGCGCCAGCCGCTGCACGCCATCACGCTCTACCTCGGCTCGTTGCACCACAACGCCGAGCACGAGCGGCAGCGCGAGCTGATCGACCGGGCCACCGAAGCGGCGACCGTGCTGCGCGAGCAGTTCGACGGGCTGCTGGATCTGTCGAGCTTCGATGCGGGCGGCGTCGTCGCGCTGCCGCAGCGCGTGCGGCTCGAGCGCCTGCTGGCGCGCGGCGTGGAATCGCTCGAGCCGGCGGCGCACGCCAAGGGGCTGGCGCTGACCCTCGACGCCGAGCCGCTCGACGTGACGCTCGATCCCATGCTGTTCGAGCGCCTGATGGGCAACTTGCTCGGCAACGCGGTGAAGTACACGCACGCGGGCCGCGTCGAGGTGCGCGCGCGCGCCGCCGGGGACGGTGTGCACGCGCGCATCGAGGTGCGCGACACGGGCGTCGGCATCCCCGAAGGGGATCGCCAGCGCATCTTCGAGGACTTCGCGCAGCTCGACAATCCGGGCCGCCTGCGCAGCCAGGGCACCGGACTGGGGCTCGCGATCGTGCGCCGCATCGCGGAGCTGCTGGACATGCGCATCGAGGTCGAGTCCGCACCGGGGACGGGCACCCGCTTCGTGCTGACGCTGCCGCTGGAAGCCGCGGGCGACGTCGTCGAGGGTCCGGAGCTCTACCCGGCGGCGACGCGTGCGATGCGCGCGGACGCTCCGCTGTCGCTCGCCGGCCACACGGTGCTGCTGGTCGACGACGAGCCGCAGGTGCTCGACGCCCTGCAGGACTTCGTCGCCACGCGCGGGGGCGAGCCCGTCACGGCCGCCTCGCCGGAGCACGCGGCGACGGAGCTCGAACGCCGCGCGATCGACTTCGCCATCGTCGACGACATGCTGGGCGACGGGCGCGGCGGACTGGAGCTCGCCCGGCGCATCGCCGACGAGTACGGCACCGAGAACGTGATCGTGGTGACGGGCAGCGAGTCGACGGGCCGTCTGCGCGAGATACGCTCGAGCGGCATCGATGTCTACCGCAAGCCGCTGACGGCCGAGCAGCTCGACGACATCCTGGCCGAGCGCCTCGGGATAGAGAGGGCCGTGACGAGAGAGTGCTCGCCCGTCGATGCCGCACGGGTGCAGCCGGAGCCGTTGCCCGAGCGCTGATCAGCCGCGCACGTCGATGGTGGTCTCGGAGCGGTCGAGCGCCTTCGCCAGCCGCGCGAGGCGCTTGCGCACCGCGCGTCCCGGTGCGCGCGTCGGGTCGTCCACCTCGAGGGTCAGCGTGTCCGCATCGACGCGCAGGCGCGCCCCGTCGAGCAGGGCGGCCACCCCGCCGGAGAAGCGATGAGCGACCAGCATGGCGGCGCCGAGCACGTGCGCGCGCCGCGCCTCGTCGTCGTCGAGCAGCGACAGCGCGTCGAGCGCGCCGGGCTTGCCACCGTAGCGGCCGTGCACGCTGGCGGCGAGAAAGACGCGTTCCAGGTGCGTGAGCCCGACGAGCGGAAATCTCAGGATGCGCTCGTAGGCGTGCCGGGCCTGCACGTCCTTGTGCTCGCGCCACACGACGTCCGACAGCAGCGTGGCCGCCACGCGCAGTCGGCGCTGCGCGGCGCTCTCGCCGACGAACAGCGCGTCCGTCCAACCTTCGAGGGCCGCGGCGAAGTCCGGCGCGCGCATCGTGTCCGCCGCGATGCGCCTGCAGCCCGCCAGCAGCGGATCCTCGGCGCGCTCCGGTTCGGGCAGCAACTCGTGCAGCCAGCCCTCGCGCACCCCGAGCGAGGAGAACAGCACACGATCGGGCTCGAGATGGCGCAGGACGCGATCGAGCACGAGCGCCGCCGCCGGCGCCGTGGGCACGCGGCGCTTCGGCACGCCAGCGACGTCGCGGGGCTCGTCGCCGCGCATCGCCGACAGCGCCTTCGCACGCTTCCTCACCGTCCCGGTATCCAGCACCAGCCCGTGCACGATGGGCACCTTGCGCTCGTGGTTCGCCAGGTGCACGCGCGCCAGCACGCGCCAGCCACCGCCCACGACGTAGAAGTCCCCGCCCGGGACGATGCCGGGCAGCTCGCTGCGCAGCACCCCGTCGACGTGCTCGCGCGTGTCGGCGAGAGACTCGTGCTCCATGCGCTCGCGGACGTGCAGCGCGCCGACGGGCATGCTCACGCGATGTTCGCCCACCCGGCCACCGCGCACGCCGGCGATCTCCAGGCTGCCGCCGCCGAGATCGCCCATCAGGCCATCGGGCCGATGAAAGCCCGCGATGACCCCGGTGGCGGCCAGCCGCGCCTCGTCGTCGCCGTCCAGCACGCGGACCTCGAGGCCCGAGGCCGCTTCGAGCCGCGCACGGAACGCCGCGCCGTTGGCCGCGCTGCGCGTGGCCTCGGTGGCCAGCAGGTCGATCCGGCCCACGCGCATGGCCCCGGCGATGACGGCGAACCGCTCCACCGCGTGCACGGCGCAGTCCATCGCGGTCTCGCCGAGGTTGCCGTCCGCGTCGAGCGACGCGCCGAGCCGGCACAGGAACTTCTCGTTGAACCGCGGGAAGGGCGTGCGGCAGAGCCGGTCGTAGACGACCATGCGTACCGAATTGGAGCCCAGGTCGATGACGGCGACGGGGGCTTCGGAAGTCATCAGGGCTGCTGCACCTGCGGCCGGATCAACGGCTCGCTGACGTTTACGCGCTCGGGCTGCGTGACCGCGTAGACGTGGCCCTCCTCGATGGGCGCGAGTGGCATCAGGCCCGCGTTGTTGACGAGGATGTCGACGCCGCCGAGCTCCGCCAGACGCTCGCCCACCTTCGCCATCGCCGCGCGGTCGGCGACGTCCACCGGGAGCACGTGCACGTCGCCCTCGACACTCTCCCCGCGCAACCGGGACGCGAGCGCCTCTAGCTTGTCCTCGCTGCGTGCCGACAGCACCACGCTCGCCCCTTCGGCGGCCAGCGCGTGCGCCGTCGCCTCGCCGATGCCGCTGGATGCACCCGTGATCCACGCGCGCTTGCCGCTCAATCCGCCCATGTCGTGCGTCTCTCGTCGTCGTCGGTCGCGAGCTTGCCGGTGTTCTCGACGTCCAACGGCATGACGGAGACCATCGGGAACTTCTCCACCGGCTGGTTGCACCAGGGTATGACCGCTTTCATACTCGCCCGATGAAGGCAGCCATATCCATCCCCGACGAGCTGTTCGAAGCGGCGGACCGCCTGGCCGAATCGCTCGGCGTGTCGCGTAGCGAACTCTACGCGAACGCGATGCGCGAGTTCCTCGCCAGGCGCGAGCGCTCCGCGGTCACGGAACGGCTCGACGCGGTGTACGGCGATGCCCGGGCCGAAGCGGGACTCACGCCCGACGTGGCGCGAGCCCAGCGAACGCAGTTGCAGGACGAGAGGTGGTGACCGGACGGTCGGTCGCGTGAAGGTGCCGAGGCGCGGCGAGATCTGGTGGGCCGACCTGCCGGACCCGGTCGGATCGGGTCCGGGCTATCGGCGTCCGGTGCTCGACAAGTCCTTGCTGTCGGCCAAGGCGGGCCGGTTGCTGCAGACGAAGCTCGGCGAAGTCGAGGACGGGCTTCGGCTGGTGCTCGAATTGTAGAGCTCGCCACCGCGCGGCGGCGCTCGTCCGGCGCACCGAGCGCCGCGTCTGCGCAAAGACGCGGCGCCCGTCACGCCGTACGCATCACTTCTGCTTGGCCGCCTTGCGCTCGGCCGCTTCCTTGATGACCACGTCGGCCACGTTCTTCGGGCACGGGCTGTAGTGGCTGAACTCCATCGAGAACTGGCCACGACCGGAGGTCATGGTGCGCAGGTCACCGATGTAGCCGAACATCTCCGACAGCGGCACGTCGGCCTTGATGCGCACGCCCGTGGCGCCCGGCTCCTGCCCGGCGATCATGCCGCGGCGGCGGTTCAGGTCGCCGATGACGTCGCCGACATGGTCCTCCGGCGTGAACACGTCCACCTTCATGATCGGCTCGATGAGCTGCGGGCCGGCCTTCGGAATGGACTGGCGGTAGGCGGCGCGCGCGGCGATCTCGAACGCGAGCGCCGAGGAATCCACCGCGTGGAACGCACCGTCCATCAAGGAGACCTTGAAGTCGAGCAGCGGGTAGCCCGCCAGAACGCCCTCGCCCATCGACTGCTTGAAGCCCTTCTCGACCGCCGGCCAGTACTCGCGCGGCACGTTGCCTCCCGTGACCTTGGACTCGAAGACGTAGCCCGAGTTGGGCTCGCCGGGCTCGATGGCGTAATCGATGCGGCCGAACTGGCCCGAGCCGCCCGTCTGCTTCTTGTGCGTGTAGGTGTCCTCGATGCGCTGCGTGATGGTCTCGCGGTAGGCCACCTGCGGCTTGCCCACCTCGACGTCCACGCCGTGGGTGCGCTTCAGGATGTCGATCTTGATGTCGAGGTGCAGCTCGCCCATGCCCATCAGGATGGTCTCGCCGGACTCCTCGTCGGTCATGACCCGGAACGAGGGATCTTCCTGCACCATCTTGCCGATGGCCACGCCCATCTTCTCGTTGCCGGCCTTGTCCTTGGGAGCGACCGCGATCGAGATCACGGGCTCCGGGAAGACCATGGGCTCGAGCGTGGCGGGATCCTTCGGGTCGGCCAGGGTGTGGCCCGTCTGCACGTTCTTCATGCCGAGCACGGCGACGATGTCGCCGGCCGAGGCCGAGTCGAGCTCCACGCGCGCGTCGGCGTGCATCTCGACGATGCGCCCGATCCGCTCGGTCTTGCCCGTGAAGGTGTTGAGCACCGTGTCGCCCTTCGCGAGCTTGCCCGAGTAGATGCGCGTGAAGGTGAGCGCGCCGTAGCGGTCGTCCATGATCTTGAACGCGAGCGCGCGCAGCGGCTCGTTGGCGTCCACGATGGCGAACTCGCCGGTCTCGTTGCCCTCGAGGTCCATCTCCGGCTGCGGGTTGACCTCCGTGGGGTTCGGCAGGTAGTCCACGACACCGTCGAGCACGTTCTGGATGCCCTTGTTCTTGAACGCCGAGCCGCAGTACGTCGGGAACCACTCCAGCGCGATGGTGCCCTTCCTGATGGCGGCCTTGAGCGTCTCCACGCTGGGCATCTCGCCCTCGAAGTACTTCTCCATGGCCGCGTCGTCCTGCTCGAGCGCCATCTCGACCATCTCCTCGCGCCACTTCGCGGCGTCGTCCTTCATGTCGTCGGGGATGTCCAGGATCTCGTACTTCGTGGGGTCGCCGGAGTCGTCCCAGATCCAGGCCTTCTCGGTCATGAGGTCCACCACGCCGCGGAAGTTCTCTTCCGTGCCGATGGGCAACGTCATGACGATGGGCCGTGCGGCCAGCACGTCCTTGATCTGCTGCACGACGCGGTAGAAGTCGGCGCCCATGCGGTCGAGCTTGTTGACGAAGATGACGCGTGCGACCTTCGAGTCGTTGGCGTAGCGCCAGTTGGTCTCGGACTGGGGCTCGACGCCGCCGGAGCCGCAGAAGACGCCCACGCCGCCGTCGAGCACCTTCAGGGAGCGGTAGACCTCGATGGTGAAATCGACGTGTCCCGGGGTGTCGATGATGTTGAAGCGGTAGCCATCCCAGAAGCAGGACGTGGCGGCGGACTGGATCGTGATGCCGCGCTCGCGCTCCTGCGCCATGAAGTCGGTCGTGGCCTCCCCGTCGTGCACTTCGCCGGTCTTGTGGATCTCGCCGGTGAGCTTGAGGATCCGCTCGGTCGTCGTCGTCTTGCCCGCGTCCACGTGGGCGAAGATACCGATGTTGCGGTAGTGGGAGAGGTCGGTCATTAGCCTTGTGGTGACTCGTTGATGGGCCGCGGCGCGGGAGCAAGGAAAGGAAGGGAGCGCGAGAGGTCCGGTGCGCGAGGCGCCCACGGGCCGGCACGCGCCCGGCGCCACCCGCGGGCACTCGCCCGGAAGGGGACCGACCGCGCGTCGACCCGCCACCTGCGGAGCTGCCCGGACGGGTGCGGACGGGGCGAGCGGCACGCGGGCCGACATGGCACCGTCGCGTCGGGAACTCCCTAGTGTAGCGGAAGGTGGGGCGTCGGCGCGCGGGCGCAAGTCGGTGCGCGTCCGCGCGGCACCGCGCCTTGCGTCGCGCCCGGTTCGCCGCCATCTGACGAAGCATGACTCGCCCTCCCGCCACGGACGACACCGTCCGCCTCGGCCGCGCCATGATGATCGGCATGTGGGTCGTGCTGATCGGGCTCGGCACCCTGTTCACCCAGCGCTGGCTGGAGGACCGCGAGGCGCCCGTGACCGGCATCGCGGCCGACGGGCGCCCGACACTGGAGCTCCGGGCGGATCTGCTCGGGCACTACTCGGTCACGGCGCTGGTGAACGGCGAGCCCGTCGACTTCCTGGTCGACACCGGTGCCACCGGCATCGCCATCCCCGAGGCCGTGGCCCGGGACCTCGGCCTGCGCCGCGGACGCGCGTTCGCGACGCGCACCGCGAACGGCACCGGGCGCTCCTGGACCACGCGCCTGGACAGCCTCGCCGTCGGGCCCTTCGCGCGCACCGATGTGGCGGCGTCCATCGTGCCCGGGCTGGAGGGCGAGACGGGGCTGCTCGGGACGAGCTTCCTGCGCACCGTGGAGCTCGTGCAGCGCGACGGCCGGCTGCTGCTCACCGAGCCCGTGGCGCGTCCATAGCGCGACTCGGGCGCGACTCGGGCGCGACTCGACCGCGGTTCGGGCGCGGCGGCCTTCGATCCCGTCACGGAACCGAACGCCCGCGGCGCTGTCCCGCCGTCACAGGAATGACGTGATTGCAAGGCGAGGCCGAGTCGACGCTCCAACGGGTATTCGGCCCGGGACCGTCGAGTACCATCCGGGGCCGGTCACCGCACGGATCGAAGGAGCAGCGCCGCCGCGCTCGGGTACGCCATGCACATCACCATCACCATGGTCGTCACCTACATCGTGTTCTGCGTGTGGATCCGCACGCCCCCGTGGCGCTACTTCCAGTTGAACGCGCGCTACTTCTCCGACGAGCAGGGCATCTTCTCCAAGCTCGGCATGGACGCGCTCGTGCCTCCGCGCTGGCGGCTGCCGCAGAGCGTGGACTCGGACGCGGTGGTGCCGTCCAGCTACCCGGTGTTCCTGAAGCCCGAATGGGGGCAGAACGCGCAGGGCATTCATCGCGCCGACGGCCCCGAGCAGCTCGGCAGGCTGCGCGCCACGCTCTCCAGCCGGCCCCAACGGTACCTGATCCAGGAGGCCGCCCCGGGCGCGCGCGAGTTCGAGATCTTCGGCATCGATGCCGACCGGGGCGACCGGCGCCACGACGTGCTCACCGTGACGGAGGCGGTCAACCCGTCCGAGCGCTTCCCGATCAACTCGAAGTTCAACCGCGACACCCGCTACGTCGAGATCACCGACGCCTTCGACGAGGCGGAGCGCGACACGCTTTCGGGCTACCTGGACGCCGTCGGGCAGTTCGGCATCAGCCGCATGAGCGTGCGCGCCGACTCGCGCGAGGACCTGCTCGCCGGGCGCTTCCACGTCATCGAGATCAACCTGTTCGTGCCGATGCCCATCAACCTGCTCGACGCGCGCTACACGACGCGCGAGCGCTGGCGCTTCATCCGCCGCGCCATGATGGCGCTGGCCCGCGCCACCAAGGCCATCGACCCTGCGCAGAAGCGGCCCGCGGTCTTCACGCGCATGATGCTCTACGGCCGGCGCCACCCTTCCTGAGCACCGTCCGATGACCGTCGCCCCATGAGCGCCTCCGTCGGCGCGGCCGACCCCGTGCGTCGCGCGAAGTCCGCCCTGTACGGCTGGATCAGCCGCCGCTACATGGCGGGCTGCAGCAACTACAACCCGCTCGAGGTGCGCCGGGGCAGCCGCTCCAAGCGCCAGGCGCGCGAGATGTTCGCGGCCCGCGGCCTGCCGCACGCCAAGGGCATCGTGTTCACGAGCCCGATGCAGGCGCTGCGCTTCGGCGACGCGCACGGCTATCCGCTCGTCGTGAAGCCGAACGTCGGCGGGTTCTCGCGCGGCAGCCACTTCCCCATCACGAACCGCCGGGAGCTGCTGCGCGCCGCCATCGCCGTGAAGGCCTGGTGGCCGACGAGCGTGGTCGAGCAGTACCTGGAGGGCGCCAACTACCGGGTGCTGGCCACCGGCGACGAGATCGTCTCGGTGCTGCGCAGGTACCCCCCGTTCGTGGACGGCGACGGGCGCTCGGACGTCGCCGCGCTGATGGACGCCGAGAACGGCGTGCGCGAATCCATGGGGCTCTACCCCGTCGTCCATCCGCTGGAGCGCTCCGCGGCCGTGCGCGCCCACCTGAAGCGTTCGGGCCGCGACTTCGCCACGGTGCCCGCGGCCGGTGAGCGCGTGTTCCTGTACCACCGCGTGGCCCTCGCTCCGGGCGGCACGGTCGAGACCGTCGACCGGGCGAGCCTGCCGGAGGCGAACCGCGAGCTCTTCCTGGACGTGGTGCGCGCGTTCGGCGCGAACCTCTTCGGCGTGGACGTGATCTTCGAGCGCGGCATCGAGGAGGACTGGCGCACCCAGAAGACCATCCTGCTGGAGGTCAACTCGCGCCCCTACACCGCCATGCACGCCGTCCCGAGGCGCGGCGAGCCCGACGACCTCGACGCCTTCCACGCGCGCATGGCGGCGCTCGGCGTGGCGGACACCGACACGTTCTGAACGCCGTCGGGCCGCCCGCGGCCATCGCGCGCGCCGACCGGCGCGCGGTCGGCTCGCTCGACTTCCACGTCTTTCTCGGCGCCCAGTCGCTGTTGATCGGGCTGCTGCCCTTCTACCTGCCGGTCTGGCTGTGGCGCCAGGGTCTGGAACTGGCCGGGCTGTCGCTGCTGATCGCGGTGTCGGGGTTGGCGTTCGCGGCGGCGCTGGCGCCGTGGACGCGCCAGGCACGGCGCGGCTCGACGCGCGTCTCGGTGGCCACCTCGTTCGCGCTCGAGATCCTGCTCGTGGCGTTCGTGGTCCTGCTGCCACCCGGCGCGCCGGCCGAGCACCCGCTGGTCGTGGCGCTGGTGCTGGGTGCGGCCAACGGCTTCTACAACGCCTGGTTCTGGACCACGCAGCGGCTGCTGTTCGCGTCGCGGCTCGGCGAGAACGATGCCGGCAGGCGCTACGGGAACTTCCAGATCTACGTGGCCGTGCTGCTCAAGCTCGGGCTCGTCGCGGGCGGGCTGCTGCTGGAAGCGGGCGGTCTCGTCGCGCTGCTCGTGCTGTCGACGTGCGTGTCCGGGGCGTGCGCCGCCTGGCTCTGGCCACGGCTGCCCGCCACGCCGCTCGCCGCGGTGCCGCGCGCGAACCCGGTGGCGACCGTGCCCTCGCGGGACGCGACCGGCGCGCGGCCCGTCTTCGTCGTCGACGGGGTGTTCCTGTTCCTCGAGAGCCACTTCTGGACGATCTCGCTGTTTCTCGTGCTGGACGAGGACTACGCGCGGCTCGGCGTGCTCGTGGTGGTGCTCGGCATCGTGTTCGGCGGCCTCTTCTGGCTTGCGCGCGGCGCGGTGGACCGGGTGCGGCCGGCGGCCGTGTACCGACTGGCGGTGGCGCTGTACGCGCTGTCCTGGGCACTGCGCGCGGGCACGGACGCCGTCGCCGACTCGCCGTGGCTCGGGCCGCTGCTGATCGCGATCACGTTCTCCTCGTCGTTCTTCCGGCTGTCGTTCAACAAGCGCTTCTTCGAGCACGCGCGCGCCGGCGGCGACCTGGCGGGGTATCTCGTGTGGAAGAGCCGGCTGTCGCAGACCGCGCTCGGAGTCGCGTTCGCGGGCGCCGCGCTGGCGCTGAGCCTCGGGCCCGGCGACCCCGCGCGCTTGCTGCAGGGCGTGTACCTGCTCGCCGCGGTGGCCGCGTTCGTCTACCTCGCCTGGGGACCCGCGCGGCGGCCGGCCTGACCCGTGCGGGGCCGAAACGACCCGCGCGGGCCGCGTGCTAATCTCCGCCGCCCGCCCGTCCGACGCGCATGAGCCCGCCCCCGATCACGCCAGAGCCCCTCGAACCGCGGCAGTTTCGCGACGCGCGCGAGGCGGTGGATCGCCTGATCGAGCTCTACGACGCGCACACCGGCTTCCTCACGGCGGCGTTCGAGCGCTGGCTGTCGGGGAACCTGGAGCCCGGCAAGCACCGCGCCTTCTACCCCGAGGTGCGCTTTCGCAACGACACCTGGGCGCGCGTGGAATCCATGCTGTCCTACGGTCACGTCGATCGGCCGGGGCGCTACTCCACCACCATCACGCATCCAAGGCTCTTCCACGGCTATCTCGTGCATCAGCTCGAGCTGCTGATCAAGAGCCATGGGCACCCGGTCGAGATCGTGGTCTCGGACGTCGCCATTCCGCTCCACTTCGCGCTGGAGGCCGGCAGCTCCCTCGCCAACAAGAGCCCCACGGTGCTGACGGGCGCCCTGCGCGACGCGTTCGACGTGCCGGACATCGCGCACGTGAACGACTACATCGTCAACGGCACGCACGAGATGGAGCCCGGCGTGCCCATGCCGCTCGCGCCCTTCCCCGCCCAGCGCATCGACTACTCGCTGCACCGCCTGCTGCACTACTCCGGCACCGACCCCGAGCACTTCCAGAACTACGTCTTGTTCACGAACTACCAGTTCTACGTGGACGAGTTCTGCCGGCTGGCGAAGGAGCAGATGGCGTCCGGGGAGTCGGTGTACGAGGCCTTCGTCGAGCCGGGCAACGTGCTGACCCCGCGCGGCTCGGCCGACAGCCGTCTCGGGCACGCCGCCCTCGCGCCAGCCGCAGATGCCGGCGTATCACCTGGTGTCGAAGAAGGCGCGCGGCATCACGCTGGTCAACATCGGCGTCGGCCCGTCGAACGCGAAGACCATCACCGACCACGTGGCCGTGCTGCGCCCGCACGCCTGGCTCATGCTCGGGCACTGCGCGGGCCTCAGGAACAGCCAGGAGCTCGGCGACTACGTGCTGGCGCACGCCTACGTGCGCGAGGACAAGGTGCTGGATGCCGACATTCCGGTCTGGGTGCCCATCCCGGCGCTGGCCGAGGTGCAGCAGGCGCTGCAGTCGGCCGTGGCCGAGGTGACGGGGCTGGACGGCATGGAGCTCAAGCGCATCATGCGCGTCGGCACCGTGGCCTCGGTGGACAACCGGAACTGGGAGCTGCAGGACCAGCGCGAGCCGGTGCGCCGGCTGACCCAGTCGCGCGCCATCGCCCTCGACATGGAGTCGGCGACCATCGCGGCGAACGGCTTCCGGCTGCGGGTGCCCTACGGCACGCTGCTGTGCGTGAGCGACAAGCCGCTGCAGGGGGAGCTGAAGCTGCCCGGCATGGCCACGGAGTTCTACCGGAAGCAGGTGTCGCAGCACCTGGAGATCGGCATCCTGGCGCTGGCGAAGCTCGCCGCGATGGAGCCCGGGCGGCTGCACTCGAGAAAGCTCAGGAGCTTCTTCGAGACGGCGTTCCAGTAGCGCGACGGCGACGCCCGTCCGGTCGCACCGTCAGGGCTCGAAGGCGACCACGTCCACCCGAGGCAACCCGCCGTCCGGCCCGAACGTGAGCCATGCCATCGTGATCGGCAGCGTGAACCGGCGCGGGCCGACGCTGCCCGGATTCAGCCACAGGACGCCGTCCACGACCTCTTCGCGCGCCTTGTGCGAGTGTCCGCTGACCACGATGCGGATGTCCTCGGCCGCGGGATCGACCGCGATGTCGTTGCGGTCGTGAACCAGGTGCACTCGCCGTCCGTGGATCTCGACGGTGCGCGTTTCGGGTAGCGCCCGAACCCGTCCGGCCCTGTCCACGTTGCCGCGTATCGCCACGACGGGCGCGATCCCCTCCAGATCGCTCAGGACGGCATCCTTGCCGACGTCGCCCGCATGGAGGATGAACGGCGCGCCGCGAAGCGACTCCGCGACGGCGGGCCTCAGCAGACCGTGGGTGTCGGAGATGACCGGTACGCGCATGGGCTTGCTCGAGCAACGAAAAAGGGCCGGCACCCTTGCGGATGCCGACCCTCCGGACACTTGCCGGTCGACCGGCGACCCGATGCGGGCTGCCGGTCGACCGGACGAGACGCCTTACTGGAGCAGACCGTCGATCTCGTAGATGATCGACATGCTGTCGTCGGCCGAAATCTGCGTGGCCGTGAAGCCGTTCACCGTGATGCCGTCTTCGGTGCTGTTGATGTTCAACGGCACACCGCCGTTCGACGTGGTCGACGCGGGCAGCTCGTCGGGGCCGAAGGCGCCCTCGGTGAGAACGTGGTCCTGGATGACCGCGGTAGCCTGGTCGGGGTCGGCCGCGATCGAGGAAGCCACACCGTCATCGATGGCATCGTTCGAGGGCACGAAGACGGTCCATGCGTTCGTCTCGAGCGCTTCGCCGAACCCGGAGGCGCGGTAGATGCTCACGAACTCGCTGTTGCCGTTGGCCTCGATGGCCGCGAACCCGGGGCCGAACTCGGCGTTGCCCGCGGGCGGGGTCTCGGGATCGGTCTCGTCCGGCGGGGTGCTGCCTTCCGGCGGCAGGATCACCATGTCGATGATGTGCACGTAGCCGTTCTCGGCCTCGGTCGTGCCGTCGGTGACGAAGTTGATCGTGTCGTTGATGACCGGACCACCAGTGCCGTTGTCGGTGATCATGATCGTGGTGCCGTTGGCCGCGGTGAACGTGTCGCCGATGGCCACCGAGGGAAGCGACTCGCCCTGGACGACGTGTCCGAGCAGGACGTTCGACAGCTCCTCGCCCGTCACGCCGGCCAGGTCGGCGGCGGCAAGCGCCTCGTTGCTGGGCGCGAAGACGGTGTAGTCGACCACTTCGGGCAGCTCGTCCGCATCGGCTGTGTCGGTATCGTCGATGACATCGTCAACATCGTCGCCGACGTCCTCGATGACGTCTCCGGCATCGTCGGTATCGTCGGTCGTGTCGGTGTCGAGCGCCGCGCGCTTGGCCTCGGTGTAGTCGAGCTGCGCGAGCAGAGCGGGCGGAACGATCGCCGCCAGGTCGCCCAAGCGCTCGTCGCCGGCGATGACGTCGGCAACACTGTTGCCCTCTGCGTCGAAGTCGGGGTACACGACGGTGGGCTGCTCCGGATCCGTACCGGGATCGGTCCCCTGACCGGCGACCACGGCGGCGATCTCCTCTTCGGAGAGAACGCCATCGCCGTCGGTGTCGGCGACCGCGAAGTCGTTGAGGTTGAGGATGCCGTCGCCGGTGAGGTCGTCCTCGGCGGTGAGGTCGCCGTCGCCGTTGACGTCCACGGCACCCGGCTCGATGATGATGTTATCCCCAATTTCGGGATCGTCATCGTCGTCCGACGAACAACCCGCGGCGATGACGCTGGCCGCGACGAGCGTGAGTGCGAATACCTTCTTGTTGATCATTCCAGTGCTTTCCTCTGTTTCTCCGGAGTGGTACCGGGACGGCTGCTGGCCACTCCGAGATGGAGCGCCCGATCGGAACTAGCGAACGGTCAGCCGACCGGCCTGCGCTGATTCCCGAGGGGCGAATGCTAGCCGAAACCCGGATCGCGAACGCGGAAGCTTTGTACTCACTACAAGCCCGCCCCGTCCGCGCGCCCGTGGCAGACGCGATGGCGGTGGAGACTGGCGGCGAGAGTCTTCGCCTTCGACAACGGCGCGGAGTGTTGCCCGCACGCGCCGACCGGACAACGAACCGCTTCGCAAGGCGACGCGCGTTTCTCGACGGACGCTGACGATCATGCGCCAACTCGTTGATCGTACTGGCCCGGAGGCCGCGCGATCGTCGCATTGCAATCGTGACAGTCGCTCGCGGCAGGCCGGCGATACTGCAAATGGTGTCACCGTTCCAGCGCGTCGCGCGCGCACTGGACGACGGACGTCCGGCACCGGGCGGGGTCGACGGGCTTCGCGATCGTCGCGAGGGCACGCACCGCCCGGTCGGACCTTCGCCCCGCCGAACCCTCCGAAAGAGGGAAAATGACCGATCCGGAACCGTGCGCGAGTCGTCAGTCGGCGATGCCCGTCCCCGTCCAAGGCCGCCCGCCGCGACCTGCGCCTCCTCGCCCGCACACGCCGCGAGCCCTCGTCCCCGACTCGAATCGATCCCGCGCGGCCGACCGATCTCCGCGAGCTCGATGCGCTCGTCGCCAGCGCGCGCGCGCGCGCGGCGGTGCACGGGCACCGCGCCCTCGTGCTGCTGCACGCGCGCATCGCGACCGTCGCCGGCGACGAGCGGGCGTTGCTGCGATGGGCCCGTGAGTGCGGGGACATCGACCCGGTTCCCGCAGGCGTCGCCGATCGGGCGCACCGCCTCCAGCGCTTCCTCGGCAGCGAGCGCGACGGGCTGCTGATCTTCACCGGTGCGGGCACGCGCGGCACGGGAGCGGTGCAGGATGCCGCGACCCTTGCCGCGGCCATCGGCAGCGTGCGGGCGGGCGGGGTCGTCGTGGTGCTGGCGGGCCCCGACCGAGCTCCGGCATCGGCGCTCGTGCGCCGCGCCCTCGCGGGCTTCGCGGCGGCGGCGCGGCGCGGGGTGCCGGGCATCGTCGTGGCCGCGTCCGCGCCGGACTTCGGCCGACGCGAACGCGCCGCGGCGGGCTCCTTGGCGAGGGCGCGGCGCCGCGCGCCGGGCGTCCCGGGAGCGTCCGCGCTGAGCGCGCACGACGCGCTGTGCGCACGGGCCATCGATGCGCTCGCGCCGGAGAGGGCCGCGCTGGTCATCATAGGCGGTCGCGGTCGGGGCAAGTCCGCCCTGCTCGGCCGGCTCTGCGCCGCCGGGGGCATCGGGGCGCCTCGCGTCGCACCGATCGTCACGGCCGCCACCCGCTCCGCCGTCACGAGCGTGCGAGCGTCACGCGGGCGCACCGCTGCGCTTTCTCGCGCCCGATGCGGCGTTGCGCGCCGCGCCGACCACGCTTTTCGTCGACGAGGCTGCGACTCTGCCCAGTGCCACGCTGTCGGCACTGCTGGCGCGACACGGGCGCGCGGTGCTGGCGACGACGACCGACGGGCACGAGGCCGCCGGCCGCGCCTTCGCGTTGCGATTCCGGACGCTCATCGGTGACCGGCCCACGACCGTGCTCGAGCTGACCGAGCCCATGCGCTGGCACGCCGCCGATCCGGTGGAGTCGATACTGCGTCGGGCGCTGCTGCTGGACGGCGCACGCGACCGGGATCGCCCCGAGGTCGCTGCCGCGACGCACGCATCGCACGCACAGACGATCCCGCACCGAGGCGATACTCGACATCCGGCGCGTTCCGCCGGCACGCCTGCACGGCGACGAGCCCCTGCTGCGACGCACCGTGCGCCTGCTGGCCGAGACCCACTACCAGAGCGCTCTGCACGACGCGGAGCACCTGCTCGCGGGGCGGCTGGCCCTTTGGATCGCAGGCCGCACCGAGGGGCCGCACGGCGAGCCTCTCGGCGCGGCGCTGGTGGCGTTCGAGGGCGACATCGATCCGGCGCTCGGGGCGGACATCGTCTCCGGGCGACGACGCCTGCCCGATCAGTTGCTGCCCCAGCTGCTCGCCCGCACGGCCCGCGACACCGCGGCCCTCGGTGCGCGCTACGTACGGGTCGTGCGCATCGCCGTGGCGCCGCACGCGCGGCGCCGCGGCATCGGTTCGGCGCTGCTGGCGGCCATCGCGACGGGCGCGTACGCGTCGAAGGAGCATGCCCTCACGCCCCCCTCGGCCGCGGGCGCCGCGTTCGCGGACGAGCCCGGTGCCGCGGCGTTCTGGCACGCGAACGAATTCGCCACGTTTCACGTAGGCACGCGCGTCAACCCGCGCTCCGGCACCGCGTCGCGTGCGGTGCTGCGCGTGGACGACGGGGCTCGCACCGACGCGACGCAACGCGGCGGCGGCGGCGTGGATCACGGCGACGGACCCGAAGCCGTCGCACGCGCGGCGATCTCGGCCCTTCGGGTCCGGGACGCGCCGAAATGAGCGTTCCGATACCCGCCGCGACGCGCGCGCCGATCGCTCAGGGCCCTTCGGTCGGCCGGTCGAAGGCGAACATCCCGACATCGAGCGCACGCGTGCGGAAGCCCGCCTCGCAGTAGGCGAGGTAGTAGCGCCACGAGCGCAGGAAGGGCTCGCCGCGGCCCTCGGCCCGCAGCGCGGGCAGAGCGCTCTCGAACCGCTCGCGCCAGCGCGCGAGCGTGGTGGCGTAGGACGAGCCGAAGTGCAGCTCCTGCACCGGCACCAGGCCCGCCGCCCGGGCGAGCGTGCGCACGTGATCGTCGGTGCACAGCATGCCCCCCGGAAACACCCGGCGCTGGATGAAGTCCGGGCGACGTCGATAGCGGGCAAAGCGCTCGGGCTCGATCGTGATCGTCTGCAGCACGACCCGTCCGCCGGGCACCAGCGCCGCGTGCAGGGCGCGAAACCAGGCCGCCCAGCGGCGCTGCCCGACGGCCTCGAGCATCTCGATCGAGACGATGCGCTCGTAGGGTCCGCGCACGTCACGCCAGTCGAGCTGGCGATAGCTCACCGGCTCGCCCGCGCGGTGCGCCCGCGCCCAGCGGAGCTGCTCGCGCGACAACGAGATCGCCTCGACGCGACAGCCGTGCACCGCGGACAGCGCGCGCGCCGTCGCGCCCCAGCCGCACCCGATCTCGAGCGTGCGATCGCCTGCACGCGGCGCGAGCAGTCCGGTGACGCGCGCGAGCTTGGCGCGCTGCGCGACCTCGAGCGAGTCCCGCGGCGACTCGAAGAGGGCCGCGGAGTAGTGCATGTCCTCGTCCAGCCAGCGCCGGTAGAAGTCGTTGCCGACATCGTAATGGTGGGCCACGTTGGAGGCGCTGCCGCGCCGCGTGTTGGCGCGCGTCGCGTGCAGCAGGCGCGACAGCGCGCGGCTGGAGATCCGGCCGGACGCGGCCCGCTCGAGCCGCGCGCGATTCGCATCGAACAGGCGCAGCAGCGGTTCCAGCGCCTCGGTGTCCCATTCGCCGTGCACGTAGGCATCGCCGAGGCCCGTGGCGCCGCCCGTCGCGATGCGCCGCAGCGCCTCCTCGCGGCGCAGCTCGATCCGCGCCGAGCGGACGGCGTCGATCCCGGACGCCGCCCGGGAGTCGCCGTGCCGGGTCGTGCGCCCGTCGGGCCAGCGCACCTCGAGCTCGCCGATGGATACGCCATCGAACGCGCGCTCGACGGCGCGCGCGAGCCTCGTGCTCAAGCCCCGTTGACGCCCCGTCGGCCTTCCGCGCACCGGAAGCTCACCGGAAGCTCACCGGCTCGCGGGTTCCGCGACGGGCATGGCGGGCACGGCGGGTCCGACGAGCGCGGCGGGTGCGGCGGACGGGCTGTCCGCCGGGCGCGCCACGACCGAGCTCGGGTGGCGGAACACCGGCAGCCGCTTGCACCACAGCTTGAAAGCCTCGACGTGAATGCCGACGATGACCTTTCGCGTCGACAACGGCATGCGCAGCACGCGCCAGGCGAGCGAGCGCGAGGTCAGCGGACGTCGCTCGCCCCACCACGAAGCCTCCAGCAGCAGACCGCCCTCGTCGTGCGCCCCGATCTCGATGCGCTGGCGCGCGCCGGGCACGTCGAGCGCGAAGCGGTACTCCAGCACGGGCGGGGTGAACGGGGACACGTACAACGCCTTCTCGGCGCGCTGGCGAATGCGACCGTCCGCACCGAGCTCCGCCGGCAGCACGTACGCGTGGCGCTCGCCGAACGTGTTGTGCACCTCGTGGACGATCGCGAAGGGCTCGCCCGACTCGTCCAGGCAGTACCACAGCGCGATGGGGTTGAACGCGTAGCCCAGCACGCGCGGATAACAGGACAGCAACACGCGCGCGGGCCGCGGCGGCAGCCCGGCGCGAGCGAGACAGCGCTCGACCCACGCGCGCGGCGTCTCGCCCGGCACCGTCCCGTCGCCGAAGTCGGCGTCGTGCACCGACACGAGCGCCGCGCGGTTGTGGCCGAAGCCGCGCACGCGTGCGTCGAGATCGTCCAGCGCGTCGATGTCCACGAGCAGCGAGAAGACGCGGTACGCGAGTCGGTGCGCGCGCGGCCGATGGCGCACGTGCACGACCTCGCCGACGTACAGGGCCGCGTCGGCGAAACTCGGCGCACCGGGCTCACGAGCGCTCATGCGGCCAGCCGACGCCGGTTCACCGAAGCGGCTGCGAAGCCGTCGCCGCCGCACCGCCGCACGCCTCGGCCGCCCGGAAGCCCGAGCGCACCGCGTCCTCGTGAAAGCCCGCGCCGCACCACGCCCCGCACCAGAAGGTGCGCCGGTGTCCCTGCAGGTCTGGCACGGCCGCGCGGGCGCGCTCCGCCGCGATGTCGAACACCGGGTGGCGATACCGCCATCGCCCGAACGTGAGCTCCGGTGCCGGCGCGGTCGAGGGGTTAAGAGTGACGAAGCGCTCCACCCGCGCATCGGCCCCCGCGTAGCCGTGCAGCGCGTTCATGCGGTAGGTGACCGACGTGCGGACCGCGTGGCCCTTCGGGGGCTCCACCCAGTTCCAGCTCGCCCAGGCCCGCCGTCGCCGCGGCATCAGCCGCGCGTCGGTGTGCAGCACCGCGTCGTTGTCGCGGTAGCGGAACGCGCCCAGCACCCGGCGTTCGGCGTCGTCGGCATCGGCCAGCAGGCGCAGCGAGTCGTCGGCGTGCGTGGCGAACACCACGGCGTCCGCGACGAGCTCGTCGCCGTCGCCGCAGCCGATGCGCACCCCGGAGACGCTCCGGCGGACGCGCGCGACGGGCGCGCCGAGCCGGATCCGGACCCCGTGCGGCGCACGCGCGAGGTCGCGCACCACCGCATCGACGTAGCGCACGCTGCCGCCTTCGACCGTGCGCCACGTCGGTCGCCCCGACAGCCGCAGCAGCCCGTGGCGAGTGCAGAAGCGCACGAAGGCGACGGCCGGCTGCTCCAGCACGTCGCCGGGCGGCGAGGACCAGATGGAGGCGGCGAAGGGCACGAGATGATCCGCCGCGAGCTCGCGCGGGTAGCCTTCGCGTTCGAGGAACGCGCCCAGGGTCAGCGACGGATCGTCCCCGACGCGCGCGGGCGCCTCGCGGTAGAAGCGCACGAGCCCGGCGAGCATGCGCCGGTACCGTGCGCCGAGCAGCAGCGAGGGCTGCGCCAGCAGCCCGAAGCGCGGGCCGCCGGCGTACTCGAAGCGCCCCCCGTCGCGCGATACCGAGAACGACATGTCCGTCCCCCGGGAGGACACGCCCAGGGCCGGAACCACGCCGCGAGCTCGGGATAGGCCGGCTCGTTGTAGACGACGAAGCCGGTGTCCACGGGCAGCGCGTCGGCGCGTCCGGCCCGACCGGCGAACCGCCGGACGCCGCGCGCGGCACGTGCACCGTGTGCGCGTGACCCCCGAGGCGGGACGATGATTCGAGCAGCGTCACCCGACGGGTGGCCGACAACGACCAGGCGGCCGCCAGGCCGGCGGCGCCGCCGCCGATCACCGCCACGTGCTCGGGCGCGGGCGCGCTTCTCGGCGGTTGACGCATGAGCGCGAGTCTACGCGATGGAGCGAGTGCCACGCGCCGCGATGCTAGGATCGTGGGCGGGCCCCTCCCCGCCGTTCGTCAACCCGCCTCCCCTTCGCCGTCGCCCACGTGCCGCGCAAGACCGACACCCGAGACGACGCGGCCATCGTGCTACGCAAGACGATGGGCGATGCCCTCGTCGCGGTGGGGCGCGACCGGGACGAGGCGGCGTTCTCGTTGGTGTACGACTATTACGCCGGTCGCATCAAGTCCTTCCTGATGGGCAAGGGCATGAACGAGGACACCGCCGAGGAGCTGATGCAGGAGATCATGCTCACGGTCTGGCGGCGCGCCGAGAGCTACGATCCCGCCAAGGCGGCGGCCAGCACGTGGCTCTTCACCATCGCGCGCAACCGCCGCATAGACTACCTTCGAGGGAACTCGCGCATCGAGGTGGAGCTCGACGACGAGGTGCTGGACCTCGAGCGCACCGAGTCGGACGTGCAGGCCCGCCACGTGCATGCCGAGCAGTCGGCCGAGCGGCTGGCCGCCGCGCTCGACAACCTGCCGCCCGAACAGCGCCAGGTCATGCACCTGTCCTACTTCCGGGGCCAGAGTCACGGCGCCATCGCCGAGTGGCTGGACCTGCCGATAGGCACGGTCAAGTCCCGAATCCGGCTGGCCATGCAATCCGTAAGGGCAAACTTGCAAGGAGAGGGCGACCCGCTTGACCGGGACGACTATCTCGACCCCGACTGATCCGCTGACGACCCCTTGATGGGCCTTTCGATGGGCACGACCCACCACCTGACCGACGAGACCCTCTCGCAGTACGCGGCGGGCGCGCTCTCGCCCGCCATGGAGACGATCTGCGCCTGCCACCTGACGGTGTGCGCGACGTGCCGGCGCGCGTGCGCGCTGCACGAGGCGTTGGGCGGCGCCGAGCTGCGCGCCCGCGCGCCCGCCCCGGTGCGCGGCGAGCGCCATGGACGTGCTGGCGCGCGATCGGGCGTCGCCCGGCGTGGCGGTGTTTCCGGACGGCGCCGTGGCGGCCGGGCGCCGTGCCCCGGCGCCGGGCGTGCCCCGCCCGCTCGGGCGGCTGCTGCCCGAGCCGCTCGAGACGCTGGACTGGCGGCGCATGGCACCGGGCGTGCGCCAGTACAACCTGAAGAACGGCCCGCGCTTCGACGGCGCGTTCAAGCTGCTGCACTGCGCGCCGGGCGTGGCGCTGTCCGCCCACACGCACAACGAGCGCGAGCTCACCTTCATCGTGCGCGGCAGCTACACCGACGAGCTCGGGCAGTTCCGCGCGGGCGACGTGGCGGACCTCGACTACAGCGTCGAGCACCGGCCGGTGATCGACGATGACGGCCCGTGCATCGCGCTCATCGCCACCGATGCGCCGGTGCGCTACAGCGACCTGCTCGGCAAGCTGATGCAGCCCTTCGTCGGGATCTGAGTAGCGGCAGAGGGCCGCCCGCGATCGCGAAGGCGGCCCTTCCCGGGCGACGACGGCTGGCTCAGCCGCGGTCGAACAGCGGCATCCACCATTCCGGATTCGCCAGATACCAGTCGATGGTGCGCTCGATGCCTTGCTCGAACGTCACCTCGGGGCTGAAGCCGAGCTCCTCGACGATCTTCGTGGCGTCTATGGCGTAGCGGAAATCGTGGCCGGCACGGTCGGTCACGTGCTCGATCAGCGACGCGCAGGCGGCCCCGTTCGCCGGCGGCGCGTCCGGGTAGGCGGTGGCGAGGGACGGATCGCTCTCGAAGCGCGCGTCCAGGGTCCGGCAGACGCGATGCACGATGTCGATGTTCTTCCACTCGTTGCAGCCGCCGATGTTGTAGGTCTCGCCGGGGCGCCCCTTGTCCAGCACCGCGTCGATGCCGCGCGCGTGGTCGACGACGTAGAGCCAGTCGCGCACGTTCGCGCCCGCGCCGTAGACCGGCAGCGCACGGCCGTGCAGCGCGTTCAGGATCATCAGCGGCACGAGCTTCTCGGGATAGTGGTACGGGCCGTAGTTGTTCGAGCAGTTGCTCGTCGTGACGATGAGCCCGTAGGTGTGGTGCCAGGCGCGCACGAGGTGATCGGACGCGGCCTTGGTGGCCGAATACGGCGAGTTCGGCGCGTACGGCGTCGTCTCGGTGAACGCGGGGTCGTCGGGCGCCAGCGAGCCGTAGACCTCGTCGGTCGAGACGTGGTGGAAGCGGTGCGACTCCGGTGCCCGCCCCTCCTGCATCCAGACGCGCCGCGCGGCGGTCAGCAGGCTCCAGGTGCCGACGACGTTCGCCTCCAGGAACGCGTCCGGGCCGGTGATGGAGCGGTCCACGTGACTCTCGGCGGCGAAGTGCACGAGGGTGTCGAGCCCCTCGTCGCGCAGCAGCGCCGCCATGCGCTCGGTGTCGCGGATGTCGGCCTCCACGAGGCTGACGCGCTCGCCCAGCACGCCGTCGAGGTTCGCCGGGTTGCCGGCGTAGGTCAGCGCATCGACCACCACGATGCGCTCGTCCGGGCGCGTCTCGTGGCGGTGGCGCACGAAGTTGGAACCGATGAAGCCGGCACCGCCGGTCACGAGCAAGCCTGTCACGAGATGTCTCCGGGTCGGTGGGCGGCGGTCGCCGCGAGCGCATCGAGGGTGGCGCGCAGGCCGCTGCGCCAGTGCTCGGGCTCGAGCCCGAGTCGCTCGCGCGTGCGGCGCGTGCACAGCACGGCGAAGCCCGGCCGCGCGGCGGGCGTGGGGTAGTCGGACGCCGGGATCGGGCGCACCTCGCGGCCCGCGGGCACGAGACCGCGCGCGGCACCCTCCTCGGCGATGGCGACGGCGAAGTCGTACCACGAGGCGGCACCGGCGTCGGTCCAGTGCAGCACGCCGTCGAGGCGTCGCTCCACGGTGCGCCACACGGCCGCCGCCAGGGATTCGGCGCGCGTGGGCGTGCCGAACTGGTCGGCGACGATGCCGAGCGACTCGCGCTCGGACAACAGCCTCAGGATGGTGCGCACGAAGTTGCCGCCGTGCGCCGAATGCACCCAGGCCGTGCGCACCACGGCGGCGCCGGGCGCCCCGCGCAGCGCGGCGAGCTCGCCGTCGCGCTTGGTTCGCCCGTAGACGCCGAGCGGTCCCGTCTCGGCGTCCTCGGCGAGCGGCGTGCCGCCGGTGCCGGGGAACACGAAGTCGGTGGACACCTGCACCAGGTGCGCACCGAGCTCGCGCGCGGCCTCGGCCAGGTGTGCGGGCGCGTTCGCGTTGACGGCGTGCGCCTTCGCGTTCTCGGTCTCGGCGAGATCCACGCCGGTGAAGGCCGCCGCGTTCACGATGGCATCGGGCCGCATCGCCTCGCAGGCGCGCAGCACCGCGTCCCGGTCGGTCACGTCCAGGCGTTGCCCGTCCGGCCCCACCAGGGCGTGCGCACTGATGCCCGCGGGCACGTCGTTCAGCAACGCGACGTGCAACTGCCCGCGCGCGCTGCCCGTGACGACGACCCTCAGGCCCCGTCCCTCTATCGGTGCTGCCACGGGATCAGGCGTAGTTGTCGCTGTCGGCGAAGCTCGCCGCGGCCGCATCCTTCGCGGCCAGCACCGGCTCCGTACCCGGCAGGATCGGCCACTCGATGCCGAGTTGCGAATCGTCCCAGCGCACGCTGCGCTCGTGCTCGGGCGCCCAGTAGTCGGTGCACTTGTACTGGAAGTCGGCGGAGTCGGTCAGCGTGTAGAAGCCGTGCCCGAACCCGGGCGGCACCCACAGGCAGCGATGGTTCTCGGCCGACAGCTCGACTCCGTACCAGTGCCCGTAGTGCTCGGACGAGCGGCGCAGGTCGACGGCGACGTCGTAGACCGCACCGCGCGTCACGCGCACGAGCTTGCCCTGAGGCCTGACCACCTGGTAGTGCAGCCCGCGCAGCACGCCTTGCGCCGAACGGC
Source organism: uncultured Gammaproteobacteria bacterium (assembly GCA_963833195.1). Taxonomy (GTDB): domain Bacteria; phylum Pseudomonadota; class Gammaproteobacteria; order Granulosicoccales; family Granulosicoccaceae; genus Granulosicoccus. Next base: position 2,370,249 of record CAWHXF010000027.1, read on the forward strand.
TGTGGTTGTCCTGCACGAAGTCCGCGGGCAACCCGGCCGCGGTGAATGCGCGCGCGTTGAAGCTCTCGAGGAAGAACCCGCGATCGTCGCCGAACACGCGCGGCTCGACGAGGAAGACGCCGGGCAGCGGCGTTTCGGAGATGTTCATGGCAAGCGAGGGATCCGGCAGGGCGCAATGCGGCCCGGGATCCTGCTTGCACGAGCCGTTCCGCCCCCCGTCTTCCGGGCGGGGACGGAAGCGAGCGACGCCTCCGCCCGCCTCGACGGCGGCGAGGCGCTCCAGATCAGCCCGCGGTGCGCTGCCGCGTGGCGTCGCGGCTCTCGAGCAGCTCGACGAGCGCCTCGTGCGAGGCGCCCTCGTCCACGTCGACGTCCAGCGTGCGCAGGTGATCGACGAGCTCCTCGCGCGTCCACTGCTCGTAGAGCGCCTTGTCGTAGCCACGACCGCCCGGTCCCTGCTGGCCGGGAGTCTCGCGCGGCGTGTAGTCCGTGTCGCCGTGCTTCGTCTTGAGCTTCTCGTACTCCTGGTTCGTGTGCAGGAGATCCTGCGCGGTGTCGTTCGCCATGGCTTCGGATCCGGTCTATGACTGGACTACGAGAGTGACAGCGCGACCCGCGCACGAGAGCCGGGTTCCAGTATCTTCACCCGGAACGTCTCAGCCCCCGGCCGCCACGAGCCGGCGCAGCCGGCGCACGCGCCTGGCAAGCTCCGGATCGTCCTGCAGGCGGTCGCGGAAGTAGCGCTGGTTGCGGCTCATGGTCGTCAGGTCACGGTTGAAGCGCTGGGCCAGCGCCGTAAGGCTGGCGATGCCGAACTCCAGGGCCAGCCACGCGATCGTCTGACGGATGGCGCTCTCGCGCCGGGCGCGGCTCTCGTCGCGCAGCGCCGCTTCCTTGACGCCTTCCTCCCGGCACACCAGCCGCACGAGCTGCACGAGCGTCATGGGCGGCACCGACTCCTTGGGCGGACGCAACGCCCTCTTGCGGAAGCGCTCTCCCCCGAGCAGGCGCCCACCGTCGGTGCCACGCATGAGATCGTCCCGCACGCTCTCGTCGCGGCCCTCGTCCACGTAGCGCTCGAAGCCCGCGGCCGCGCCGCCCTTGGCGCGCGCGAAGCTCGAGAGCACGCGCTCGGTGGTGACCCACTCGCGCACCTCGCCCTGGCCGGTGTAGGTGTTGTGACTGGACCAGCGGAAGTCGGCCGCCCGCTTGGCCTTGCCCGCGCGGACCGGGTTGTTGTGGATCCAGCGCACGAGATCGACCAGGTACTCGTCCGGGTCCACCACGATCGCCTTGTAGCGACCGTGGAAGAGCGGCCCGTCCTCGCCGTGCTGGCTGTTGTAATGTCGCGTGTAGCGGAACGAGAGGTTCTGCATCACCCGCGACAGCGGCGCCTCGGCCACCTCGACGGCGAGCTGGACGTGGTCGGGCATCCAGCAGAAGGCATGAACCGAGTGATCGAAGCGCTCCGTACCCTCGGCCACCAGCGCCTCGAGCGTGCGCCTGTCGGCCACGCCGCGGAATACCGGGCGGTCCTCCAGACCGCGCAGCAGCACGTGGTAGACGGCGCCCTTGAAATGAATCCTCGGTTTGCGTGCCATGAAAAACGACTGTCCGGTTGCACGTACTCTGGCGAAACGGCCACCCCTTGCATTTTAAGGAGGCTCATGCCGCCGGCAAGGGGGCCATCGGCGGACAGTCGAAACTACAAATGCGGAAATCGCTTGCGCGCCGGACTTGCATTTAGCCGTCGCAGCCCGCACGACCGCCTCCCGCTTCGCCCATGAGCGCAGGCCCCGCCGGGCGTTCGGCCCCCTGGGTGGCGCGACGCTCGGACCGCACCGCGGGCGGCATCGAGCGCCTGGCCGACGGCTGGCCGGGCCAGCGCGCCGCGCACGCCGGCGGGGCCGGCGAGCCGGCCCCGCGCCCGGCGCCCGCGGCGCCGTCCTTCGATGCCGCCGGCGTCGACGGGCAGTTCCAGCGCGACCGCGCACGCATCATCCACTCGGCCTCGTTCCGCGCCCTGCAGTCCAAGACGCAGGTGCTCGGCCTGGGCGAGAGCGACTTCTACCGCACCCGCCTGACCCACTCGCTGGAGGTGGCCCAGATCGGCTCGGGCATCTGCGAGTCGCTGCGCGAGCGCGAATCGAACCCGTCCCTGCGCGCGCTCATCCCCTCGTTCAGCCTGATCGAGGCGATCTGCCTGGCCCACGACATCGGCCACAGCCCGTTCGGCCACGGCGGCGAGGTGGCCATGAACGCGATGATGCGCGAGCACGGCGGCTTCGAGGCCAACGCCCAGACGCTGCGCATACTGGCGCGCCTCGGCGAGTACTCGGCCGACTGCGGGCTCGACCTCACGCGCCGCGCCATGCTGGGCACGATCAAGTACCCCTTGCTGTGGAGCGAGGCGTGCCGCTACGAGCCCGGCCTGCCGGACCCCGTGGCGCGGCCGCTGAACATCGACGCCTGGGCCCCGCCGAAGTGCCTCTACGACACCGACGCGGACGTGCTCGACTGGCTGCTGGAGCCCTTCCCGAGCGCGGACCGGGACCGGCTGCGCCGCGCCGACACGTCCGGACCCGGTCACGCGCGCGGCATCCACCACGCCTTCGACACCAGCATCATGGAGCTGGCGGACGACATCGCCTACGGCGTGCACGACCTGGAGGATGCCCTGGCGCTCGGGCTGGTGGACCGCGAGGCCTGGCACGAACGCGTGACGGTGCCCCTGCGCGGGGAGCTCGTCGAGGCGGGCCTCGCCGACGACGCGGACGTGCGCGACGCACGCCTGTTCGGCGCGCGCGCGCAGGATCGCAAGCACGCGATCAGCAAGCTCGTCGGCTACTTCATCGCGCGCATAGCCCTCGCGCGCGACGACGCGTTCGAGTCGCCGCTGCTCACGTTGCAGGCCCGCATGGACGAGCCCGCGCACGCGGTGCTGAAGCTCATCAAGGGCTTCGTCATGAACCACGTGATACGTCGGCCCGAGCTCCAGCACCTGCAGTACAAGGGTCAGCGCGTCATCGTGACGCTGTTCGGCATCTTCTCGGAGAACCCCGAGCGGCTGCTGCCGCACGCCGTGCAGGAGGTCTACGAGCGCGAGGGCGAGCGCGCCATCGCCGATTACCTCTCGGCCATGACCGACGTCTCGGCCGGCAAGCTGTACCACAAGCTCCTGAGCCCCTCGTCGGGGTCGATCTACGACGCCGCGTGAGCTCGGTCATCATCGCGCTCGTCATCCTGCAGACCATCGCCTCCGGGCTGAACCTGCTGGGCACGAACCAGCACCTCGCCACCGCCCTGTGGGGCGCGCTGCTGATCGGGGTGATGGTGCTGCGCCACGGCTGGGCGACGTGGCGCACGCGCGCCGGCGCCCGGCGCTTCCTCCTCCCGTGCCAACGAAGGATCACAGCTCATGAGCGTCAAGGGCTTCGGCGTGCACACCGCCATGTGGGCGATGGAATGGACCCGCGAGGCGGCCGAATTCGCCATTCCCGAGGCGGTGAAGCACGACATCGACTTCCTCGAGATCACCATGCTGGACCCCGAAGGGGTCGACACCGCGCACACGCGCGCGCTGCTCGAGAAGCACGAGGTCGAGTGCGTGTGCTCGCTCGGGCTGCCCCTGGACCGGTTGCCCACGAACAACCCCGACGGCGCGCTCGAATTTCTGAAGATGGCCATCGACCGGAGCCACGCGATCGGCGCGAAGGCGATGAGCGGCGTGATCTACGGCGGCATCGGCCAGCGCACCGGGGTCGCGCCCACCGAGGCCGAGCGCGACGCCACCGCCCGCGTGGTGCAGAAGGCCGCGGCCTACGCGGCCTCCTTCGGCATGGCCTACGGGCTGGAAGCCGTGAACCGCTACGAGAACCACCTCCTCAACACCGCCGCGCAGACGGTGGACATGATCGAGCGCGTCGGCGGCTCGAACCTCTTCGCGCACCTCGACACCTATCACATGAACATCGAGGAGCGCGGCATCGCCAACGGCATCCTCGCCGCGCGCGAGCACCTGAAGTACATCCACCTGTCGGCGAGCGACCGCGGCACGCCGGGCGCCGACACCGTGGCCTGGGACGAGGTGTTCGCGGCGCTCGCGGCCATCGGCTTCGACGGCGGCATGGCCATGGAGAGCTTCATCACCGTGCCGCCGCAGGTGGCGTCCGCATTGAGCGTCTGGCGACCGGTGGCGCCGTCGCGCGAGGAGGTGCTGGGCGAGGGACTGCCGTTCCTGAGGAACAAGGCGCGGCAGTACGGGTTGGTGTAGGGCCGATCCGGGGCGTGATACCGTCTTCCGCGACCTCGCCCGAGGACCTGGACCGATGAGCATCGAGTCGACCGATCATCCGCCGCTGGTGCAGCAGCGGCTGCTCACCGTCGCCGACTATCACCGCATGGCGGAAGCCGGCATCTTCGCGCCCGACGAGCGGGTGGAGCTGATCGAGGGAGTGATCGTCAACATGCCGCCCATCGGTCCGGAGCACAGCGGTCTGGTCAACGTGCTGACCGAAGCGCTCGTCACCGCTTTCGCCGGGAAGGCCGTCGTCTCGGTGCAGAACCCGGTGATCCTGCCCGAGCATTCCGAGCCCGAGCCCGACTTCGCCCTGCTGCGCTGGCGTGCGGACAAGTACCGCAAGGCCACTCCTCTGCCGGCCGACGTGCTGCTGCTGGTCGAGGTCGCGAACTCGACGTTGCGCTACGACACCGAGATCAAGCGGCCGCTGTACGCCGCGCACGGGGTGCCGGAGTACTGGATCGTCGACGTGCAGGGCGAGCGGCTGACCCGGTTCACCGAGCCCGAGGCCGGGGACTACCGACGAACGGAGACCCTGAAGGGTTCCGCCACCGTCGAGCTCGTGGCGCTGCCCGGCGAGACGTTCGATCTGTCGGAGCTTTTCTGAGTCACGGTACGGCGCGGAAGCTGCAGACGAGCGGGAGCGCTACGCCGCCCGATGCGGATACACGATGTCGGCGCGCACGGCCCTAGCGCCACGCGAACCGCATCGTTGGCGAGATGGGGGTAGGCATCGAGGATTTGTGCCTCCGTTTCCCCCGCCGCGAGCTTCTCGAGGATGAGCTCCACGGAAATACGGGTACCCGCGATTACCGGCTTGCCCGCCAGAACGGCCGGGTCCGACACGACTTCCGTTGGTTTCATGGCGCACTCGATGCGGGAACGGTCTCTAGGCGAGCTTACGCCTCGGGCTCGGTCTTGCTGACTCGTGTGGCGATATCAGCGCGCCGGCGTCAGCATCGGCCGGGCTCGCGCGCGGCTAGAGCAGCACCTGCTCCACCCCACCCCGCCCCGCCTTCGCCACGAAGCTCTCGAACCAGTCGTCGCCGAAGCGGTTCTGCGCGAGCTCCACGACGATGTAGTCGGTGTCGAGCCCGGTCTCGTCCTCGTAGCGCGAGAGCCCCTGCACGCAGGCCGGGCAGCTCGTGAGCATCTTGACGTCGTGCTTGGTCTCGCCGCGCGGCACGCCGCATGCCGAGAGGTTGTCGCGCAGCACCTCCACCTTGGTCTTCTTCACCTGCGTGGCGATGTCCGGACGCGCGACGGCGAACGTGCCGGCCTCGCCGCAGCAGCGATCGGACATCGTGACGGTCTGACCGGTGAGCGCCTCCGTGACCTTCTTCGGTGCGTAGGTCTTCATGGGGCTGTGGCAGGGGTCGTGGTAGACGTACCTCTTGCCCGTCGTGCCGTCCAGCGAATAGCCCTTCTCCATCAGGTACTCGTGGATGTCCAGCAGCCGGCAGCCCGGGAAGATGCGCTCGAACTCGTACTTCAGGAGCTGATCCATGCACGTGCCGCAGGACACGATGACGGTCTTGATGTCCAGGTAGTTCAGCGTGTTGGCCACGCGGTGGAACAGCACGCGGTTCTCGGTCGTGATCTCGGTGCCCTTGGCGACGTTCCCCGAGGACGTCTGCGGGTAGCCGCAGCACAGGTACCCGGGCGGCATCACGGTGCGCGCGCCCGCGTCGTAGAGCATGGCGATGGTGGCCATGCCCACCTGGCTGAACAGCCGCTCCGAGCCGCAGCCCGGGAAGTAGAAGACCGAGTCGGAATCGTCGTCGACCTTCGCGGCGTCGCGGATGATCGGCACGTACTCGCGGTTCTCGATGCCGAGCAGCGCGCGCGTCGTCTTCGCGGGCAGCTTGTGCGCGCCGGGCAGCTTCCGGTTCACGAAGTGCACGACCTGCTCGGTCAGCTTCGGGCGGCCCGTCGTGGCCGGCGGCTCGTCGCGCGCCTTCTTCACGGCCGGGATCTTCAGCGCCATGTCCGTCGCCAGGCGCTGCGCCTTGAAGCCGACGTCGACCATGGCGAAGCGCATGCCCTTGATGGTCGTGGGGTCGGTCGTGTTCAGGAACGCGAGCGACGCCGCGGTGCCGGGGCTCGTGCGCTTCTGGCCGCGATCCATGAGGATCTTGCGCATGTGGATCGAGACCTCGCCGTAGTCGATGTCCACGGGGCACGGCGCCAGGCACTTGTGGCACACGGTGCAGTGGTCGGCGATGTCGTTCATCTCGTCGAAGTGGCGCACCGACAGGCCGCGCCGCGTCTGCTCCTCGTACAGGAAGGCCTCGATGATCAGGCCCGTGCCGAGGATCTTGTTGCGGGGGGAATACAACAGGTTCGACCCCGGTGCGTGCGTGGTGCACACCGGCTTGCACTTGCCGCAGCGCAGGCAGTTCCTGATCGAGTCGTTCAGCGCGCCGAGCTCGCTCTGCTCGAGGATGAGCGCCTCCTGCTGCACCAGCCGCAGGGAGGGGGTCCACGCCTCCTGCAGCCCCGACCCCGGCATCAGCTTGCCGCGGTTGAAGTGGCCTTCGGGATCGGCCTCGTTCTTGTAGCTCTCGAAGTGACCGATGCTGGTCACGTCCATGAACTCCATCTTCGTCAGCCCGATGCCGTGCTCGCCGGAGATGGCGCCGTCGAGCTGCCGCGCGAGTCTCATCACGCGGGCCACGATGGCATCGGCGCCGCGCATCATCTCGTAGTCGTTCGAGTGCACGGGGATGTTGGTGTGGATGTTCCCGTCGCCCGCGTGCATGTGCAGCGCGGCGAAGAGCCGTTGCGGTCGCCATTCCTCGTGCAACGCGTCGATGCGCGTCACGAGCCGCGAGTAGCGCTGGCCGGTGAAGCGCTTCTTCAGCATGCTCTCGACACGCTCGCGGTAGCTGATGCGCTCCTCGCCCGCCAGCAGACCCGCCATGCAGGCGTCCTCCTCGACGGGGTGGCGCACGCCGCGCTCGAGCGCCGCGTCGAAGCGCTCCGTCGCGCTCGTGATGCGCTCCATCAGGTCCGACCAGTGCGCGTGCACCTCGTCCAGGCACTCGATGGCGGCCTCCAGCGTGCGCGACACGATGGCGTCGGTCTCGGCGCTGCCGTCGTCGGGCATCTCGACCAGCGTGCGCGCCTCGCGTCCGGCCAGCAAGGACCGCACCGCGCGCAGCGTGGCGAGCTTGTTGGCGAGCGAGTGCTCGATGTTGATGCGCTCTATGCCTTCGGAGTACTCGGCCAGCCGCTCGAGCGGAATCACCACGTCCTCGTTGATCTTGAACGCGTTGGTGTGCGCGGCGATGGCCGCGGTGCGCGAGCGCGCCGCCCAGAACTGCTTGCGCGCGTCCGGGCTGACCGCCACGAAGCCTTCGGCACCGCGCGCGTTGACCTGCTCCACCATGCGCGAGGCGGCACGCGCGACGGCGTCGCCGTCGTCCCCGACCACGTCCGCCACCAGCAGCATCTTCGGCAGCTCGCCGCGCGCGGCCTTCGGCGTGTACTTGACCGCGCGGATGTAGCGATCGTCCAGGTGCTCGAGCCCCGCGAGCCGCACGTCGGGATTGGCGTCGATCGCGTCCTTCACCTCCGTGATGGCGGGCACCGCGTCGCGCAGGTCACGCCCGTAGAACTCCATGGCCACCGTGCGCACGTGCTCGGGCATGCGGTGCAGCACGAAGGTGGCCGACACGATGATGCCGTCGCAGCCCTCCTTCTGCGCGCCGGGCAGCCCGCCGAGCACCTTGTCGGTGACGTCCTTGCCGAGGCCCGCCTTCCTGAGCGTGGCGCCCGGCGCCGACAGGATGCGCGGCTCGCCGACCGTTTCGCCCGTGGCGCCGCTCGTGCGCGTGACGCGGAACCGCACCACGTCCTGCAGGTGGATCTTGTCGAGGTTGTGCTCCAGCCGCTCCACGTCGAGCCAGTCGCCGTTGCCCGTGACCATGCGCCAGGACAGCAGGTTGTCCAGGGTCGTGCCCCACAGCACCGCGCTCTTGCCGCCCGCGTTCATGGCGATGTTGCCGCCGATGGTCGAGGCGTCCTGGCTGGTGGGGTCGACCGCGAAGGCGAGCCCGCGCGCCTGCGCGGCTTCCGACACGCGCCGCGTCACGACGCCCGCCCCCGTCTCGATCGTGTGCGTGATGCGCTCGGGCAAGCCCGCCTCGGACGGCAGCACGAGCTCCCGCACGGGCCCGATGCGAGTGAACTTCTCGAGGTTCACCACGGCCGTCTCGCGATGCAGCGGCACGGCACCGCCGGTGTAGCCCGTGCCGCCGCCGCGGCCGATCATGGTCAGCCCGAGCCCGATGCAGGCGCGCACGATGCCCGGCAGCTCGGACTCGTCGTCCGGAGTCAGCACCACGCACGGAATCTCCACGCGCCAGTCGGTGGCATCGGTGGTGTGGGACACGCGCGACAGCCCGTCGAAGCGCACGTTGTCGGGGTGCGTGACGCCCTTCATCGCCTTCCTGATGCGCCGGCGCAGGTCCAGCTCGTCGTCCAGGCGCTTCTCGAAGCGCCCGATGGCGTTGCCCGCGAGCGTCACGAGCTCTTCGACGCGAGCGTCTTCCTGCACGCGCTCGACGATGCCCTCGAGCCGGTGGCGCAGGGCCCCCGTCAGCGCGGCGCGCCGCTTGGCGTTGCGCAGCAGGTCGTCCTCGATGTACGGGTTCCGATCGACGACCCACAGGTCCCCGAGGATCTCGAACAGCATGCGTGCCGAGCGCCCCGTGCGCCGCTGCGAGCGCAGCTCGCCGATCAGGCGCCAGCCCGTATCGCCGAGGTAGCGCCGCGTGACCTCGCGGTCGGAGAACGAGGTGTAGTTGTACGGAATCTCGCGCAGCGGAGGAGGCTGGAGCTCCAGGAGGCTGGCCGTGTCGGGTGCGTTCATGGCGGGGCAATCGGTATCGATTCATTGATACGCCCGGAGGCGCGACCCGGATACGAAAAAGGCCCCGAGACGGGGCCTTCGACGTACGTGCGACCCGACGCCGCCCCCGAAGGAGCGGCCGGAGAGCCTTCAGCGCTTGGAGTACTGCGTGGCCTTGCGCGCCTTGCGCAGGCCGACCTTCTTGCGCTCGACCTCGCGGGCGTCGCGCGTCAGGAAACCGGCGCCGCGCAGCGTCGGGCGCATGCTGTCGTCGTACATGAGCAGGGCCCGCGCGATGCCCAGACGGATGGCACCGGCCTGGCCGCTGTCACCGCCGCCCTTGACGGTGACGTTGAAGTCGAACGTGCCCATGTTGTCGGTGCGCTCGAGCGGCTGGCGCACGATCATGTGCGCGGTCTGACGGCCGAAGTACTCCTCGAGCGGCTGCGAGTTGACCGTGATGCGGCCCGAACCGTTGCCCTTCATGAAGACCCGGGCGGTGGAGGATTTCCGGCGGCCCGTGCCGTAGTACTGGTTGCCCATCTGTGCGGCCATGCTGCGTCGTCTCTAACCTTGTGCTGTTGCGGGGCGTGCGTTCAAGCGGCGGCGGGAGCGTCGGCGACGCGGCCCGTGTGCGTGCTGGGACGGATCTCCAGCGCCACGGGCTGCTGCGCCGTGTGCTGGTGGTTCGGGCCCTTGTAGACGCGCAGCTTCCTGAACATGTCCCGGCCGAGCGAGTTCTTCGGCAGCATGCCCTTGACGGCGATCTCGATCACGCGCTCCGGGTGGGACTCGTGCATGCGGCGGTAGCTGATGGTCTTGAAGTTGCCGATGTAGCCGGTGTTCCGGTGGTACACCTTCTTGTTCGCCTTCTCGCCCGTCAGCACGACCTTGTCGGCGTTGACGACGACGATGTAGTCGCCGGTGTCCACGTGGGGCGTGTACGTGGGCTTGTGCTTGCCGCGCAGGCGCCGCGCGCATTCGGTGGCGACGTTGCCGAGCGTCTGGTTCTCGGCGTCGATCACGTACCACTGCCGGTTCACTTCGGCGGGTTTCGCGCTGACGGTGGTCTTGTTCACTTGCCGCGGGGCCTCACAGGACGGTGCGTGCCCGAAAAAGGGCGTAGCCCGCCATCATAGCGGAGCCGGACGCAGGTCTCAAGGGGCCTCCAGCGTCTCGTGGGTGCACACGATGGAGACGGTCGGCTCCAGCATGCGCGTGGCCGAGCAGTACTTCTCCTTCGACAGGCTGACGGCCCGCTCGACCGCCGAGTCCTTCAGTTCGTGCCCCGCCACCTTGAAGTGCACGCGTATCTCGGTGAACACCGCCGGCACCGCGTCGGCGCGGTCCGCGTCGAGCAGCACCTCGACCGAGGTCACGCGCTGGCGGGACTTTTGCAGCATCAGCACGACGTCGTAGGCGGTGCAGCCGCCGAGCCCGATCAGGATGAGCTCCATGGGGCGCGTGCCGAGGTTCCGGCCGCCATTCTCGGGCGAGCCGTCGATGACCACGGAATGGCCGCTGCCGGACTCGCCGACGAAGCTCATGTGGTCGAGCCATTTGACGCGTGCGTGCAAGGGTGTGGCGCTCCGGCGCGACGGCCCGCCCGCGCGCCCCGGAACGCGCCGCTGTGACCGTGGACACGTTATGTCCGGGAAATTGACGACTAGCGCACGCAAGGTATCAGACGGGCTGCCGATCAATGTTTGACGCTGCACACATCGCCCGGGCCGACGGGCATCAGCGCAGACACAAACGAACACGAGAGACGATACCGATGCTCGCGCCCCGAATTGCACCGCCGCCGGTCGAGTGGCTGGACATGTTCCTGCGCTCGTCGCACCGCCGTCAGTACCCGGCGAAGACGACGATCATCCACCACGACGACACGCCCGAGACGATCTACTACGTCATCGACGGCTCGGTCAGCGTCGTGATCGAGGACGACGACGGGCGCGAGATCGTGCTGGCCTACCTGTCCGCCGGCGACTTCTTCGGCGAGATGGGCCTGTTCGAGGAAGGCAAGGGCCGAAGCGCCTGGGTCACCGCCCGCGTCAAGTGCGAGCTGGCCGAGATGAACTACGAGCAGTTCCGCCGCATCGCCGCCGACCAGCCCGACCTGCTGCACGCCATCACCACGCAGATGGCCAGCCGGCTGCGCAAGACGAGCATCAAGGTGCGCGACCTCGCCTTCCTCGACGTCACCGGGCGCGTCGCCTCGACGCTGCTGGAGCTTGCGAAGATGCCCGACGCCATCACCCACCCCGACGGCATGCAGATCCGCATCACGCGCCAGGAGATCGCGCGCATCGTGGGCTGCTCGCGCGAGATGGTCGGCCGCGTGCTGAAGGATCTGGAGGACCGTGGCCTGATCCACGCCCGCGGCAAGACGATGGTCATCTACGGCACGCGCTGACGGCACCCGCGCGGTATCGGCCCGGGCACTGCGCGGCGCTCGCCGCCCCGGATCGGGCCGCGCGCACGGTCGGCCACGTGCGCTCGAAGGATTTCGGCTAGTCTCGGCGTCGCCCCGTCCCCCTTTTTGCAAAGGCACGGACGGCGCGCCGCAAGAGACCGCAACCCACCGAAATCGACAGGACGCAGATGATGAAAGTGATTTCCCGAGCGGCCGGGGCCGGTGCCGCCTGTGCGCTGCTCGCCAGCCTCGCGACGGCTCCCGCCCACGCCAGGACCTTCGCCGAGATCTACGCCGAGTGCGGACTCGGCGCCATCCTGTTCAACAGCGATACCAGCGGCGTCGAGAACGGCCGGGCGTTCGCGATCATCAGCAACGTGACCTCGGACCTCGGCACCACCGCGATCCTCTCCGACGCGACCTCCGAGGAGCAGTGCGCAGGCGCCCCGGCGTCCACCGCGTCCCTGATGCTCGAAATGCTGCCCGCGCTCGAGCGCGACGTGGCGCGCGGGCACGGTGAATACCTCGATGCCGTGTTCGGGGCCGCCGGCTGCGCCTCGGAGTCCCGTCCGGTCCTGCTCGACGGCCTGCGCGCAGGGCTCGCCACGAGCGTCTCGGACGTGCCGGACGCCGCGCCGCAGGTCCGCGTGGCGGCGTTGTACGACGGGCTGTCCGCCAGTGCCGCCTCCCATCCCGGTAGCTGCGCGATCTGACGTTCGCCGTTGCGGATGCAGGGAGGGCGACGGTGCCGCGTCGCCCTCCGTCGAACCGCCCCCCATCGAACCGCCCTGCGTAGTGGCGCGCGCCTCGTTCGTCCGACGCTGCTCTGCATTGTCCTGGGGTGGTCCACGGTGGCCGACGCGGGCGCCGCGATCCCGCCCGGGCTCGTCGACAGGCTCGCCGCCGACCCCGTCTGGCTCGAGCTGATCCACGCCGAGCGCGATCGCGGCGACGACCGGTTCGAGCCCGCGGTGCGGGGCGACGACTTCTACCTCAGCGACCCCTCGCGCCTGTCGCCCGCGGCGGAGCTCGACGCGACGTTCGCCGCCTTCGCCCGGGCGGGCGCGCCGTCCCGGCCCATCGATCCCGACAACGACCCGCGCTGCCTCTTCCCGGCGCGCAGGCTGTGGCTGCAGGAGCGGGCTCGGGCCTATGGCGTCACGATCGATGGGCTCGACGCCCCCCGCTGCCCCGCCTTCGAGCGCTGGCTGGACCTCGACGACGTGGAAAGCCTGTCGCTGCTGCACGTGAGCGGCTTCTTCGGCAACCCCGCGAGCGCGTTCGGACATCTGCTGATGCGCATCGACAAGCGAGGCGGCGACGGCACGCGCGGGCTCGACGATCTCGGCGTGAACTTCGGTGCGCGCGTACCGCCGCAGGACGGCTCGCTCGCCTACATGCTCAAGGGCATCTTCGGCGGCTACGACGCCGGATTCCTGCAGCAGGGGTTCCATCTGCACGATGCGGTGTACTCGGCCACCGAACAGCGCGACATGTGGGCCTACGAGCTGGGGCTCGAGCGCGCGGAGCGCGATCTCGTGCTGTCGCACCTGTGGGAGCTCTCGCGCGTCCGGTTCGACTACCGCTTCTTCAAGCACAACTGCGCGTGGAACCTGTCGGCGCTGCTGGAGCTCGTGCTCGACGAGCGACTTCGACCCGAATGGCAGCCCTGGCACCTTCCCCAGTCCGTGTTCGAGCGGCTCGAGGACATCGACGCGGGCACGCGGCCTGGACTGATCGGGTCGGTGAGCTTCGTGCCGTCCAGCAAGCGAGAGGCCGTGGCGGCCTTCGACGCCCTCGCACCGGCGGACGCCAGGCTCGCCAACGTCCTGATCGCCGACGGGCTCGAGGTCGATGGGCTGGAAAGCGCGCCCAGCGACGTGCTCGACTTCCTGCTCGGCTGGATCGACTACCGGGCCGCGGTGGACGCCGCGAACGGCCCGGAGCCCTGGCGCTCGCGCAAGGGCCGGGTGTTGGCGGCACGCCTCGCGCAGCCGGTCTCGACGCCCGGACCCGCGCCCCCGGGGCTGCCGCGACCGGCGGGCGGCCCGCGCTCCCGCGCGGTGCGAATCGGGACCGAGAGCGTCTCGGGCGACGCGCGCCTCGTGCTCGGAGCCTCCACCTACGCCTACGACCTGCTCGGCTCGAACCGAGGCAGCCTCGACGACGCGGGCTTCAGGCTGCTCGACCTGTCGCTCGGACTGGACGACGACGGCGTCGACTTCCGCGGCATCGACCTGATCGCCGTGGAGAATCTCGCACCGCCGGCGCCCATCGCGGGCGAATCGCGCCACGTGTGGCGGGCATCGCTGAGCGTCGTCGGAGACGATCCGACGTGCCTGAACTGCTCGGACGTCGTGCTCGAGGGCGGACTCGGCCGCGGCGCGCGCTTCCCGGAAGCCGCCCCGGGCGAGGGCATCGCGTACGTGTTCGCGGACGTGTCGCTCGGCACGGACCGATCGCTCGCGGGTCCGGCCGCGGGCATCGTGTACCGCCCCGGCTCGAACGTCGCGCTGCGGATCGAAGGGCGCTGGCTGGCGGCGAGCGACGGGAACGACGTGCCCGCGGCGTCGGCCGAGCTCGGTTGGCAGCCGTGGCGGCAGGGCTTCGTCGAGCTCGCGGCCGTCAGCGCGGACGCCGTGCGGTCGCTGCGGACGGGCATCAGCCTGCGCTGGTAGGCGATCGCGTCGACGAAGCGTCGGTCTCAACCCGTCCCGAACAGCTCCCGCAGCGCCTCGCCCGGCTCCGCGGCGCGCATGAACGCCTCCCCCACCAGGAACGCGTGCACGTCGGCCTCGCGCATGCGCACCACGTCCGCCCGCTCCAGGATGCCGCTCTCGGTCACGAGCACCGTCCCGTCCGGCACGCGCTCGAGGAGCCCGAGCGTGGTGTCCAGCGTCACGTCGAACGTGCGCAGGTCCCGGTTGTTGATGCCGAGCAGCATGGGTTCCAGCACCAGCGCGCGCTCGAGCTCCTTCGCATCGTGCACCTCCACCAGCACGTCCATGCCGAGATCGACCGATTGGCGATAGAGCGCGCCCATCGTCTCGTCGTCGAGCGCCGCGGCGATGAGCAGCACGCAGTCCGCACCGATGGCGCGCGCCTCGACGACCTGGTACGGATCGATCAGGAAGTCCTTGCGGATCACGGGCAGCGAGCACGCGGCACGCGCCGCCTCGAACGCGTCCTCCGAGCCCTGGAAGAAGTCCGCGTCGGTCAGCACCGACAGGCACGCCGCCCCGCCGCGCTCGTAGCTCGCGGCGATGGCCGCGGGGTCGAAGTCCGCGCGGATGACGCCCTTGCTCGGCGAGGCCTTCTTGACCTCGGCGATGACGGCCGCGGCGCCCGCGTCGAGCTTCGCGCGCAGGGCGGCGACGAAGCCGCGCGGCACGTCGCCGTCGACCGAGCGCAGGGCCGCAAGCTCCGTCAGGGCGTCGTCGTCGGTGCGCTCGCGCCGTTCGGCGATCTCCTCGCGCTTGCGCGCCAGGATGCGCTTGAGCACGTCCGGTACCTCGTTCACGACTCGTTCCCCTTCGCGGCGAACCCGCGCGACACCTCCACGAGCTCGGCGAGCTTGGCCCGCGCGGCGCCGCTCGCGAGCGTGGCGCGCGCGACCTCCACGCCGGCCTCCAGCGTGTCGGCGCCCCCGCCGACGTGGATGGCCGCGCCCGCGTTCAGCAGCACCACGTCGCGCGGCGGACCGGGCTCGTCGTCCAGCACCCGATCGATCACCGCGAGGCTCTCGGCCGGCACCGTCCACGCGCAGGGCCTGCACCGGCGCGGTGTCGATGCCGAAGCGAGCGGGGTCGATGCTGTAGTCCCGCACCTCTCCGTCCACGAGCTCGGACACGCGCGTGGGGCCTTCGAGGCTGATCTCGTCCATGCCGTTCTCGCCGTGCACGACCATCGCGTGTCGGCTGCCCAGCCGTTGCAGCACCTCGGCGAGCGGCCGCACCCAGGCGGCGTCGTACACGCCGAGCACGTGGCGGCGCACGCCCGCGGGGTTCGTGAGGGGCCCGAGCAGGTTGAACAGCGTGCGCACGCCCATCTCGCGGCGCGGTCCGATGGCGTGCTTCATGGCACTGTGATGCCGCGGTGCGAACATGAAGCCGATGCCGGCCCGGCGGATGCAGTCCCCGACCTGGGCCGCGTCCAGATCGATGTTCACGCCGGCGGCCTCGAGGTAGTCCGCGGCGCCCGACTTCGACGACACCGAGCGGTTGCCGTGCTTGGCCACCGGCACGCCGGCCGCGGCCGCGACGATGGCGCTGCAGGTGGACACGTTGAAGGTGCCCGTGGAGTCGCCGCCGGTACCGACGATGTCGACGGCGTCCAGGCCATCGAGCGACACCGCATCCGCCAGCGCCCGCATGACCGACGCCGCGGCCGCGACCTCCTCGACGGTCTCGCCCTTCATGCGCAACGCGACGAGAAAGCCGCCGATCTGCGCGGGCGTCGCCTCGCCCGTCATGACGGCGCGCATGACCGACGTCATGTCGTCCTCGTTCAGGTCGCGGCGCTCGAGCAGCTCGCCGATGGCGGCCTGGATCTTCATCGTGCTTCTCCGTGGCGGCGCTTCAGGAAGTTCGCGAGCAGCGCGTGACCGTGCTCGCTCTCGATGGACTCGGGATGGAACTGCACGCCCTCGACGTCGAGCGTGCGGTGGCGCAGGCCCATCACCTCGGCGCGCTCACCGCGCTCGTCCAGCGTCCAGGCGGTGACCTCGAGGCAGTCGGGCACCGAGTCCGGGGCGATGACGAGCGAGTGGTAGCGCGTGGCCACGAACGGGCTCGGCAATCCGGCGAACACGCCGCGACCCTGGTGATGCACCTCGGAGACCTTGCCGTGCATGACGTCCCCCGCACGCGCGACGCGGCCGCCGTAGTGCTGGCCGATGGCCTGCTGGCCGAGGCACACGCCGAACAGCGGCACGCGACCGGCGAGCCGTTCGATGGCGGCGAGCGTGATGCCCGCACCGTCGGGGTCCCCGGGGCCCGGCGAGAACAGCACGGCCTCGGGCGCCAGCGCGTCGAGCGCGTCGACGGTGATCAGATCGTTCCTGAACACCTCCACCGTGGCGTCCAGCTCGCGCAGGTACTGCACGAGGTTCCAGGTGAAGCTGTCGTAGTTGTCGATGACGGCGAGCATGGGTTCAGCGCCGGTTGGTGAAGGGGGCGAGGTGTTCGGGCGGCGCATCGATGCCGGCCTCGGCCATGGCCACGCCGCGGAACACCGCGCGCGCCTTCGACAGCGTCTCCTGCCACTCGGAAGACGGGTCGGAGTCGTGCACGATGCCGGCGCCCGCCTGCACGTGCAGCCGCCCGTCCTTGACCACCGCGGTGCGGATGGCGATGGCGGTGTCCATGTTGCCGTTCCAGGACAGGTAGCCGACCGCGCCCGAGTACACGCCGCGCTTGACGGGCTCGAGCTCCTGGATGATCTCGAGCGCGCGCACCTTCGGCGCGCCCGACAGCGTGCCGGCGGGAAACGTCGCGCGCAGCACGTCCATGGCGCTGCGGCCGGGCTCCAGCCGGCCGACCACGTTCGAGACGATGTGCATGACGTGCGAGTAGCGCTCGACCGCGAAGCGCTCGGTGACCTCCACCGTCCCGGCCCGCGCGATGCGTCCGATGTCGTTGCGTCCCAGATCGATGAGCATCAGGTGCTCGGCGCGCTCCTTCGGGTCCGCCAGCAGGCTCGCCTCGTTGGCACGGTCCTCGGCCTCGTCCGCACCGCGCGGACGCGTGCCCGCGATGGGGCGCACCGAGACCTCGCCGTGATCCAGGCGCACGAGGATCTCCGGGGAGGCGCCCACGACGTGGTGGTCCCCGAGATCGAGGTGGAACAGGTAGGGCGACGGGTTCAACCGGCGCAGCGCCCGGTACAGCTCGATCGGCTTCGCCTCGAAGGCCACCGACTGCCGCTGCGACAACACCACCTGCATGCAGTCGCCCTTGACGATGTAGTCCTTGATGCGCGCGACGGCGGCGGTGAACTCGGCCTCGCCGAACTCCCCGCGGAAGTCCTCTTCCCGCACCGCCAGGCCACTGCCCGATGCCTCGCGCGCGGGCAGCGGCTCGCGCAGCCGCTCGTACAGCTCCGCGAGCCTCGCCAGGCCCCGCTCGCGCGCATTCTCCGCTTCGGGATCGACGAGCACCAGCAGCGTGAGGGTGCCGGACAGGCCGTCGAACACCACGAGCTCGTCGGTGACCATGAGCAGGATGTCCGGCACGCCGAGCGGGTCGGGGTGCGGGTTCGCTCCGAGCCGCGGCTCGATCAGCCGCACGGTGTCGTAGCCGAAGTAGCCGACGAGCCCGCCCGTGATGGGCGGCAGCCCCGGCACGTCGGGGACCGAGAAGCCGGCCTGGTAGGTCTCGATCCAGGCGAGCGGATCGTCCACCTCGACGCGCTCCACCACCTCGTCGTCGGATCGCACGGTGACCGTGTGCCCGTGCACCTCGATGCGCGTGCGCGCGGGCAGGCCGATGATGGAATGGCGGCCCCACTTCTCGCCGCCCTGCACCGATTCGAACAGGAACGACAGTGGACGCGTCGGCGAGCTTCAGGTAGGTGGAGAGCGGGGTCTCGAGGTCGGCCGCGAGGGTGGCCGAGAGCGGTATGCGGGTGTGGCCTTCCGCGCGGTGGCGCGCGAAGTCTTCGGGAGTCATGGACGGATCGTTTCCAGGCGGTACCGGGCGGGTCGGGTGCGCGCGGGCGCGCGGAAGGCGGACGCGTCTAGCGGCGTCGCCAGCGAAGACCGGGCCGGGCGGGGGAAACGGGCATGCCGATGACGGTGATTCGTCCGGGGGACCGCGGAGATCCCGGGGGGAGCGTCGGAGCGCACAAGTCTGCCCGCGAGGCCGCGGGAGCGTCAACCGCTTCGGGAGCTTGCCCGTCCGAACCGTGCTCCCGGCCGGACTCGCACCGGCCGCCGCACGGGACGCGCTCCGCTCCGCGCCGGCGTGCGTGCGCGAAGGTGCCGAGGCGCCGCGCGGCGCCTCGATGAGCCCGATACTGGCTCGCTTCCCTCACGAGTCATGGACCCTCGCCATGTCCCCCTCCCTCCGCCCGCGCATGCCCCACCGAGCCCTGGCCGCCCTCGCCTTCCTGTGGGTGGGCACCGCCGGCGCCGCCGACCTGTTCGTGCTCGACGCGACCCTCGAGCGTCCCGACGCGCCGACGCTGAACCCGACGTTCATGGCCACCCCCGGCGAGCGCTCGCTGCTCGTGCTCGACGGCGAAAGACCCGTGGACATCGCGATGACGGTGCAGCCCGCCGACGGCGACGCGGGCCCCTACGACGTGCGGGTCGAGCTGATCGAGAACGGCGAGATCCTGGAGGAGACCGTCAGCGCCGTGCCCGGCGAACCGACGCGCGTGACGCTCGGCGACAGCGAGCTCACCGTGCGGCTGAACGAGCAATCGGGGCTGCAACAGGGCCCCGACGCGCTCGAGCCCGAGCCGGGCAACGCCGGCCGGGTCGCGGACCCCGCCGGGGCGACCGTGGGCACCGGGGCGACCGGGCAGACCGACGCGGACGAGCCCTCCGGGAGCGACTGAGCGGCTCGGCCGACGCCATCGACTATCCTGCGCGCGTCAGCCGAAACGCCGCCCGCCGAGGGCCGAGGGCCTGTATCCATGACCGTGATCCGCCAGGACGACCTGATCGAGAGCGTCGCCGACGCCCTGCAGTTCATGTCCTACTACCACCCCAAGGAC
Organism: uncultured Gammaproteobacteria bacterium; assembly: GCA_963833195.1. Lineage (GTDB taxonomy): Bacteria > Pseudomonadota > Gammaproteobacteria > Granulosicoccales > Granulosicoccaceae > Granulosicoccus. The sequence continues at coordinate 2,389,539 of CAWHXF010000027.1, forward strand.
TACATCGACGCGGTGCACGCCGCGTACGAGCGCGAGGAGTCGAAGGCCGCGAAGGACGCGATGGCGCAGATCCTCGTGAACTCCCGCATGTGCGCCGAAGGCCACCGCCCCATCTGCCAGGACACCGGCATCGTCACCGTGTTCATGCGCATCGGCATGAAGGTCACCTGGGACGCGACGATGTCCGTCACCGACATGGTCAACGAGGGCGTGCGCCGCGCCTACCTGCACCCCGACAACGTGCTGCGCGCGTCCATCCTCGCGGACCCCGCGGGCGCGCGCAAGAACACCGGCGACAACACGCCGGCCGTCATCCACATGGAGGTCGTCGAGGGCGACACCGTTGACATCGAGATCGCGGCCAAGGGCGGCGGCTCCGAGAACAAGTCCAAGCTCGCCATGCTGAACCCGTCCGACTCCATCGTGGACTGGGTGGTGAAGACCGTGCCGACGATGGGCGCGGGGTGGTGCCCGCCCGGCATGCTCGGCATCGGCATCGGCGGCACGGCCGAGAAGGCGGCGGTGCTGGCGAAGCGCTCGCTGATGGACGCGGTGGACATCCAGATGCTGGCCGAGCGCGGGCCCTCGAACCGCATCGAGGAGCTCAGGCTCGAGATCTTCGACAAGGTCAACGCGCTCGGCATCGGCGCGCAGGGCCTCGGCGGCCTGACGACCGTGGTCGACGTCAAGATCATGGACCACCCGACGCACGCGGCCTCCCTGCCCGTGGCCATGATCCCGAACTGCGCGGCCACGCGCCACGCGCACATCCACCTCGACGGCTCCGGCCCCATGCTGCAGACGCCGCCCTCGCTGGACGACTGGCCGTCGATCACGTGGGACGCGGGCGCGGGCAGCAAGCGCGTGAACCTCGACACCGTGACGCGCGAGGAGGTCAACGCGTGGCAGCCCGGCGACACGCTGCTGCTGTCGGGGAAGATGCTCACGGGGCGGGACGCCGCGCACAAGCGCATCCGCGACCTGATCGACTCGGGCGAAGGCCTGCCCGACGGCGTCGATTTCAAGGACCGCTTCATCTACTACGTCGGGCCGGTGGACCCGATCGTCGGTGAGATCGTGGGGCCGGCCGGGCCCACCACCTCCACGCGCATGGACAAGTTCACGGCGATGATGACCGGGGAGCTCGGGCTGCTCGGCATGATCGGCAAGGCCGAGCGCGGCAAGGACGGCATCGAGCCGATCAGGAAGCACAAGGCGGTGTATCTGATGGCCGTCGGGGGTGCTGCGTATCTCGTGTCGAAGGCCATCAAGGCGTCGCGCATCGTGGCCTTCGAGGATCTCGGGATGGAGGCGATCCGGGAGTTCACGGTGGAGGACATGCCGGTGACCGTGGCGGTGGACTCGGAAGGCACGTCGGTGCACGCGAGCGGGCCGGAGATGTGGAAGGGGAAGATCGAGCGGGGGGAGGCGGTGCCGTTGAGGTTCGAGCGGCGACCCGCGGGCGTGGCGAGCTGACGCGCGTGGGATCGCGAACGGCGGTTCGCGTCGCGGCGGCGCTCGTCGCGGCGGCGCTGCTCCAGGCCTGCGCCGCGCCGTCCGGCCCCGGCGGTGCGCCCGGCGACGGGGCTTCACCCGCGGGCGGCGGACGCGTCACCGAATGCCGCGCGGGCGACCGGGAGGTGGCTTCGGCCGACCAGTGCCTGCTGGACGATTCGGCCTGCTACGAGATGGCGTCGGGGGCGTACTGCACCGGGCCGCGCGACAGCTCGTGCCCTGCCGGATCGTCGGCGCTGCCCGTCGGGGAGCCCTGTCCGGCCGGAGCGCGCTGCATCGTGGTCAGCGAGAGCCTGGAGTGCGTGATCGGCTGAGCGAAACCCGGGGATGTTCACTCCGCCTCATGCGGCGCGGGGTGTACAACCGCGCGCTGTCCCGAAGTTCCCTCGGCGAGCGATCGAGGTGCGCTTCGAGCGCCGCGACATCCGCCTCCGAACTCGACTGGTGGCGGCCCTTGTCCTCCACCACCCGCATCATGAGCGCATGATGGCGTTCGACTCCCTTGACCTGGCACAGACGGAGGAGGCAGGAGTTCGGGTAGTTCGCAGGAAGAAGCTCGGCGACCGAGCTACACTCGCGGGCGCACAGCAGGTTCACCGACCCCGCCCCGTGTGGAACGACCACGTGTCGGGTACCACGAAACAACGCGATTTGGTGCGCGACGCTCAGGTCCTCGAGTCGGTGAGCGACGAAACCTCGCGAGCCAAGCAGCTCTTCCATCTCCCCCTCGTTGACGATCGAACGGCGGTCACTCTCCTCAAGCCCGCCCAGACGAACGCTTGGTAGCACGACAAGTCGATGGAGATCTCGCGGCGTACTCGGGCGGGATCAAGCGGCCCTGGCGGACGGCTCTTCGGTGGCATCGTCGATCAGCCTCATGAACTGCTCGGCCAGGATCGCTGGGAAACGCTCGTCGTAGTGGCCGTAGTCCTTGATCCCGCCCGAGTACGCCGCGAGGGCGACGCTCGGGTCGTAGTGAACGAAGCTACCGGTACGCTCGCAGAGCTCCGCCAGAAGATCTCGAATGCGCTCCCGTGCCTCGAACATCGGTCGGCGTTCGTCATCCACGATGAAGCTGTTGAGCATGACCACCCGACGCCCTTCGAGCTTCTGCAGGATGGCCTGCATATCGGCGGCAAGCTCCGCGACGTCCTGCTTGCGGAACGACACGGCCTTCAACGGATGGGAGCTCTGCCCCGAAGCCATGTCCTTTGACTGCAGCATCCGGTCGACTTCGGGTACAGGTACTCCGAAGTGTTCCGACAGGCGATTCACCTGGGTGTAGTAGCCCTTGAATTGGTACGTCTTCAGCGAGGAGACCTCGACGAAGACGATGTCGGCGCCATCGAAGCTGCTGGACAGCGACTCCCCTCGGGAATAACGCGCGTGCTCGAGATGCGCGAGATTCAGCGCAGCTCGGTCCTCAACGGGCGCAGCGAGGGTCCCGTCACACAGCTGCAGCGTCTGGAGCGCCTCCGGCGCGCTGTGCGCGAAACCGTAAAAGCCCGGCAGCAGGTTGATCCGACCGGCATCAGCCAGAGCCTTCAGGGAGACCTGCACCCGACAGGTGCCGAGGTATTGCACGTTCATCATCGTCAGGGAGCAAACCGATCGAGTGTCCGTCGGTATGCGAGCAAGAGTCACACCACGGCGAAGTGGCCTCGTGAAACGTCGCCCGGAATGGCGCGCGCATGCTTCCATGGGGCATCGGCCGGCGCAAGTGCCGAGCGATCGCGCCGCTACTAGCCGCATGATCCCGTATTCCGCCGATCGATGAGCATCCCCGCCGTCCGGCTGCCGGCCCGTGCGGCGCGCTGCGCGCACCCGTCTCGTGCGGCGCTGGCCGAGCCTGTACCGACGGTGCGCCCGTGCTGCGCGCGCTCGATCCGCTGTTCATCGCATGCCTGCGCGACGGCACGTCTCGCCTGCACGGAGATCGATGCGTACGGGCGCGAGTGCGGTTGCGTCGCGACGGCGTCCTGGACTCTAGACGCCTCTCGCTGGGGGATTCCCCCGCAGCCCTACGCGCGCTCGACGCGGCGTGGACAGCGGCGCTTTCCGACGACTGGGACGCGGGTCGGGAGAGCCCGCCGACCGCGGGGTCGCCGGATACCGGACCGACGTGCCGCGATCTCGTCTGCAGCGTGGGGCCCACGAACGTCCTTGCGCGCATCTCGGCGGAACGGGCCGTCGGGCCCTCTTGTGCGAGCGTGGTCTTCGAAGTATCGCACTGGACACCGCACGCCCCGACTTTGGAGGAACTGATCGACGACGGTGCAGCGGCGTCACGACTGCGGGGCTTCCTCGCCGAGCGCAGCGGCCTGATCGTCGTCTTGGGAACCGACGAGTCGGCGCTTGCCGTGCTTGGCGACGCGATCGCTCAAGGGTGCGCGGCGCCGGACCGGAAGGTCGCACGCGGCGCCAGTACGCTGCGCCACACGATTGCCGGACTGGTGCAGCTCGACCTCGGTCCCGGGCGAGCCGCCGACCCACGACGCCTGATGCAACAGGACGCTGACGTCATCGTGTTCGACGAAAGTCCCGAGCGTGCCGAGCGCGTCGCGATCACCGAGCGCGCGTGTGGACGTGCGCTTATCGTGCGTACGCTCGCCTGTACGCATACCGTCGACGCCTTGCGCAGGCTGTGCGCCGAGGGCGCGGACGCGCGGTGGCTTGCATGGCAGCTCCGCGCCGTGGTGCGCCTGGACCGGCTGCGCACGCTATGCACGGAGTGCCGTCAGCCGATGTCGTCGGAGGCGCTCACTCTTGGAGCCATCACATCGCCGACTCTGACCACGCCGCTGTCCCTCGCCCTCGCGGGCAGCCTGCAGCGCTACTGCGAAGCGCCCGGTTGCGCGCGCTGCGAATGGACCGGGATCGAGCGATCGAGCGGGCGGTTGACGTTCTCGGCGTCGGCGACAGCGTCACCGCGGCGCTGACCGACGGCTCGCTCGAGAGGGCGGCCGACGCGCTGGGCGCGGCGAGGACCCTACCTGATCGTGCACAGGCACTCGCGCGCCGCGGCTTGGTCTCGCTCCAGGAGGCGGGCCGCCTGGAACGGACCTGAGCGGTGCGGTCGCCCCATCGGTCGACCGCGCGGTACGCCCGTCAGGCCGCTTTCAGGTATTCCTCGAACAGCCGCAGCTCGCTCAGCGCTGCCGAACGGACCGAATAGGCCGAGGCGGTCTCGATCGCGGCTCGGCGCATGCGCGCACGCTCCGCGCTCGGCATGCTCACCAGGCGCGAAGCCGCCTCCAGTGCAGCTTCACGATCGCGCGTGTCGACGCGTAGCGCGTTGATGCCGTGCACGGCGTACTCGTCGGTACCGCCGAGCGAAGGTACGGCGCACGTGCAGCCGCAGGCCATTGCCTCGAGCCCCGTACGTCCGAACGCCTGGTAGTCCGAGAGGTCCATGAACACATCCGAGCTCCTGAGCAAGGTGGCGACCTCATGTCGGCGCAGTCGTCCGTGATTCACGAACTCGAAGTCGGTCGTGACGCCGCTCGTCATCAGCTCGGCATCGTCACTGCCGAACACGTCGATCTCTATGTCTTGTCCGTGACGCAGCCGCAGCTCCTTCAGTACCGCCATGGTCCGATGAGGCGCCCTGCGCGGGGTGGCGGTGCGCACCATGCACGCGACCCGCACCACCGACGAAGTACGTGTGGCGGACGGGTGGTACAGATCGCCGTCAAGGCTTGGCTGGACCTTGTGCACCTCGACTCCGTGGTTGAGCGTCACCATGCGCCGGATCCAGTCAGTCTTCGCGAAACAGAGCGCATCCGGCAACGCCGTGTAGCTGCGCATGGCCACCTCGTGCAGCGGATCCTCGAGCGCGCAGAAGAGCGGCTCGTAGTCCTGGATGTAGTAAGCGACGCGGGGCCCGCGTCCGTCCAGCGTGTCGAGGGCTCGCCGCACCAACTCGACCGAGGTGAATATGGTGCAAATGACGAGATCGCACGCACTCAGCGTCTCGCCAAGATCTGTCTCGCCCCGATAGGGCTGGATCGCCTTGACGATGCCGGGCAGATCGGCGTACTGCATCGCGAACGACGAGGCGTTGGGCGCGTTCACGGCCAGTCTGACGCCGACGCCGTAGCGCAGGAGCAGTCGCCCCGCAGCGCAAGGTGATGCAGGCACGCTCCATCGCACGTCATCCGGTCGTGCGCCGGGCAGCGGATTCCAGCTCGCCGGTGCGTTCACGGTTCTTCACGCGGGTACGCCTGAGTTGGCCTCGTTGCTAGGGGCCGACATGCCGATCACCATGGGAAAGCGAGCAGTCACCAGGCGCTCTAGCCAGCGCGACGTGACGGCGCAGTCGCGTTGCGCACGCAGACGCGAGCCGCCGCCGATGCGGCCTGCCACGATCGACCGAGCGCGTGGAGCCGATGTTCTCGGCGTTCCGCAGGCAGGACACGTGCGGGTAGCGCTGCGCGATGGCGCGCAGCCTCCGCGGGGCCTCGTCCGCGTCGTCGATGATGAGGACGCGATGCGCACCGTGGTATGCCGCACCAGAGAGCGCAGGCAGGCATCGACGCCTCTCGAGCGTTGGAACCGGTACGATGATATCGACGTCGGGTAGCCGCGTCGGGGCGGTGCCCGTGGCGCAAGCCAGCCGCGGATGTCGGCAACCGCGCCGCCGTGTCCGTCGGGCGAGACCGTTCCGCCAGCCTCCCACCCTTCGAGGCCGCGCAGTCGATGGACCTGGGCGGCGATGGCGCCATCCTCGAAGTGAGGATCGGTCCGCTCGCACCGCGACGGCGTCTTCGATGCGCCCACGTCGCCCGGCCGTACACTCACCCGACGCAACACGACTTCGGTGTGCGTGTCGAACTCGATGCCCAGCAACAAGCCCGAGAACCCGCCTGCGGCCCGGCGCAGTGCGATGGTCTGCGCTTCGTCGATCGCCAGCTCGAGCACCGTATGGCCGCGGACGACGGGGTTGCGCGCGAGCACGTGGACCACCTTCTCTTCGCCTGCGTCGAACGCCAGCAGCAGGATGCGGCGGACGCGCGCCGCGCCCCGGTCTGCGGGAGCTTCCAGTTCGATTCTGAACGAGAGACTCTCGGCGTCCAGGGCGTTCGCCGCCAGTTGGGTGACCGCCCGCATGGGGCCCTCGAATTCGCCGAATTGAAGCCGCAGGCCGAAACCGGCTCGATCGTCGACCGCGCCGCTCGGGGTCTTGGCCAGGCCGGCGCGCACTGCGCCGGCGTACGGCTTGCGGAATTCGAGGCTCCAGTGGTCACATAGTGGGCGGCGCGGCGCGGGCGCTTCGAAGTGCAGCCCGCGCGACCAAGCCGAGAAGTCGCCGTTCCTTACCAGATCGCCCGAACCGAGTGCGGGCACGGGTTCCTTGCGTGCCACACCGAGGTGGCGCCTAGCCCACCCGATGGATGGTTCCGGCGCCGGGTAGCAGAGGCCGATGTCGAGGTGCCCACGGCCGCCTGTGGCGAGCACGAGCTCTAGCCTCGGTTCCGCTCCGGACGATGGAGGTGAGCTCTCAGTGAGAACCAGAGGCTTGCGATGGTAGTGCCACTCTCCGTGCACCACGATGTCCTCGCGAGCGAGCTCCGCATCGTCCGGCGCGACGACGCGGACGGTGACCACGGTGGGTCGATCCGCACGGGCCAGGAAGCCGCGAGCGTGCGCTCCTCGCGTGCGGTGCATGCGCTGGTCGGCGCAGGGCTTGTCGGGGTGTGCGAGGGCTTACGCTTCGGTTAAGGCCTATCGGAAAGGCGCCGCGCGATCCGATCCGGGCCCCGATGCACCCTCAGGCCGACTGCACGCCTTTCCGAAGACCGGCTTCCGAAAGGCGCAGCCGAACGTCTGCATCGAGCAATCGCATCGCGGACGACGCCATGCAGCCAGCCATCGCGAACGCGCTCGAAGTGCGCCTCATGAACGCTGTGGGATGCATCCGGTGCCGTCTGCACCGGACCCGAGGCCGCGCTGGTTACCACGGCTACTGCTGTTGTCGGGTCCGAGACACGCACGGTCTTCGGATGGAGAGTGGGCATCCTCAAGCTGGCGAGTTCTCTTGTGGCGGAAAACCGATCCGTGCTTCGGCGATAGCAGAAGCATGGCGAATGGTTCGAAGGGCAGCACGTTCTGCGCCAGCGCGGCGGAGCGCGAGAGCCCGACGGCCGAACCCAAACGGCCTCGTGGCGATCGACTCAGGCCGCCTTCGAGCCCTCGCACCACCCCGACGTCCTGTACCCGGCCGCACCACACTGAGCCTCGGCGCCTCCCTCGGAACCGCCCGCTCCTCCACCCACGTGTGCTCCCGCAGCATCTCGCGCGACCACACCAACCCAGCAGCGCTACGCTTGTCGATGCGCCTGTACAGGTTGCCGTTGATCTGGTTCCTGAGTACCAGGTTCAGCCTGAAGACATCGAACGCATCCGGATCGACGCGCGACGCCGTGGTCCAGAAGTCGTCGATCCCGCCCTGCTCCGTCAGTCCCGGCAGGTCGTAGATCGCACGGCCCAGCGTCTTCACGGGCGTGCCGTGGAACAGCGACGAGATCCCGACGGTCGAGTTGATCAGCACGCTGCCCTGGGCATTGCGCAGCAGCGTGGGCAGGTCGAGGTCGTGCACGTAGAACACACGGTCCTCGATGCCGAGCTCCGCCGACAGGTTGCCGAGCAGCCTCGTGTAATCGGTGTAGCCGCGATCCAGCGGGTGGTGCTTGAACACGATGGCCTTGTTCGCGGGCGCGTGCTCGGCGAACGAGGCGAGCACCTCGCCGATGAAATGCTCGATGCTGTTGAAGTCGGAGTGCACGACGACCTGCATGTCGCAGTGCACCTGCAGCGGACAGACGAAGTAGTTGTTCTCGTAGGCGGGCAGCAGCGTCTTCAGCACGTTGCGCTCGCGCAGCGCGTAGCGCAGCTTGCGCACGCCGGAGCGCAGCCAGGTCGAGCCTTCCGAGAACCAGCCGATGGGGCGATGATGACGGTAGTGCGGGTAGCGTCGCCGCCCGGCCGCGGCGGCCCAGTAGTAGAGCATCGAGTAGATCGCGGTCGTCTCGAACACGCGTCCGGGCTGGCCGTACTCGATCGGCGGCGTGCCGGCAGGCGCGTCCAGCGCGATCGGCTCGTGCATCATCGAGGAAAGCCCGTTGACGCCGCCCTCCTCCAGAGTGATGAAGTTGGGGCGTACGTAGCCTTCCTCGAACACGAACACGCGTACGCCCAGTCGACCGGCGACCTCGCGCGCGATGCGGTGGTAGCTGCGGCAGTCGCCGAACAGGTAGATGCGGCCTATTGCGCGGTTGACCACCAGGCGCTCGAGGTACTGGGCCCACTGATCCAGCCGGCCCGTGTAGTCGAGCGCCCGCTCGCCGCGGAAGAAGAAGCGGTCGCCGCCGTTGAAGTTGACCTTCCAGGCACGGAAACCTCGGCTTTCCAGACACTGCGAGAACCGCTGGAAGAACGGCCCCACCGGTCCCTGCAGCAACAGCACGTCACGGCGCATAGCGCAGCCCCCGTACGATGTTGCCGAGCTTGCGTATCTGGCGCTGACCCCACGTGCCCCCGCGCCCCGCCCCCGCCTCGCGCTGACGGTCGATGATGCGCACCATCGTCTCGGCCGAGACGAACTCGCCGCTGTCGATGTCGAGATAGCGCGGGTAGGCGATCAGCGCGAGGTAGACGAGCTCGTCGAGCGTGCGGCGCCGGGTGCGCCGCTCGACCGCCATGCGGTCCTCTGTCAGGCCCCAGCCCGCGTAGAACGGCGCGCCCCAGGTCACGACGCGCTTCCCGCGCATCAACGCCTCGAAACCCGTCAAGGACGTCATGGTGTGCAGCTCGTCGCACGACTCGATGGCCTCTCCGACGCTGGCCGCGTCGTCCGTCGCGTCCGCGCAGGCCTGCAGCACCAGCTCGTCGATCTGGCCGCGCCGGTTGCCGCTCTGCACGTCCGGGTGCGGCCGGTACACGATCCAGTCGTCCGGACGCGCCTTCCGCACCGCCTGCAGCAGCCGCGCGTTGGTGGATACCTCGGCCGTGCCGCGCTTGATCGAATCGTCGTCCTCGACCTGCCCCACCACGAGGATCACGTTGCGCCCTTCCGGACGCTCCGCGCGCGACGGCTTCTCCAGGGCGCTCGTGTTGTACTTCGACACGCCGCGCGCAAGGATCTCGCGCCTGAGCCGGGCGGCGCGGCGGATCTCGCCGGGCCCGAGATCCTGCCCGTTCAGCAGCGTCTCCAGGTCCGACGGGCTGCCGGGGTCGAAGTAGAGCCCGCTTTCGTCGATCACGAGCGAGCCCGGCGCCGTGTAGTCGGAACCGAGCCCCGCCGAGCGCAGGAAGCCGTCCTCCATCCGCCAGACGGGAAGCGGTGCCCGGGCGTCCGGTTCATCGGTCGGCGCGGCCCCGTCGGCAGCGTCGCGCAGCGCCTCGGCTCTCTCGGACTCGGCCACGGCCGGCCGGGCGGTGGCGCCGTGGCGGAAGCTCCAGGTCAGCAACGCATCGACGTCCGGCACGTCGTTGGCGGTGCCGAAGGTGAGCTGGCCGTCGGGAGACGCGAGGAAGCGCGCCACGTAGCGGCGCTTCCACGGCGTGATGCCGACCGCGTGCACGCGCTTCGCGTTGCGCGCGAAGTTCGCGCGCTGCAGCTCCACGTGATCGATGCAGTCGCCGAGCGTCCACTCGGCGCCATCGACCGGCGAGCGATAGCGTGCGAGCCGTACGTGCGAGGCGTGGAAGAGCGTGTCGAGATCGATGTCGGCCGCCGTGGCACGGCGCGCGAGCGCGGGGGAGGTCGAGCGGTCGTCGGTGAGGCCCCAGCCGGCGTAGAAGGGGGCACCGAAGAGCGTCACGGGCCGTTCGGCCAGCAGACCCTCGTAGCCGAGCTGCGAGGTGCCGGCGTAGATGCGCTCGGCACCGACGAGCCAGCGATACGGATTGTCGCGACCGGCGGCGAGCTCGAGCCCGTAGCGCGCGGCCGCATCGCCGAGGTAGCCGCGGCGCCGTCCGGCGACGACGTCCGGATGCGTGCGCACCAGCACGCGGCAGCCGGGGTTCTCGTCGATGGCGGCTTCGAGCATGCGCTCGAAGTCCGCGGCCTCCATCGCTCCGTGGCGAACGGATGCATCGTCACGGGTCTGATCGACCACCAGCACGAACGGATCGCTCGGCACGGGTTCGAGTCCCGTGCTGCGGTAGCCGTTGTACTTGGTTACGCCGGCGGCGACCATGCGCTCGCGCCAGCGCCGCGCGCGGTCCAGCGTGGCCGCGTCGCATTCGGTGGCGACGTGCACCTCGTCGGTGAGGAAGTTCTCGATGGCCGACGGCGAGGCGGCGTCGTAGTACACGCCGGCATCGTCGACCAGCAGCGAATAGGTCAGGCGCGAGTGGGCGTCGCTGGAGCATCCGCGCACCCAGCCGTCTTCCAGGTACCAGACCGGCACCTCGTGTTCGCGGGCCCATCGCTCGGTAGCGTCGCCGCTCTCCTTGCGTCCCCACACCAACGCGACGTCGGGCAGCGGTGCGTTCGCGCGCAGCACCTCCCGACCGATGATCTCGTCGACGCCGAGGAAGCGCTCGAGATGGCGTATCGAGCGCAGCGCCCGCGTGGACGCCAGCGCGCTGCGCGGCGTCAGCTCGGTCGCGTGACGCCTGCGCGGCGTCGGCAACGGTGCCGCATCGATCGGTCTGGCCTGTCCTCCCATCGCGTTTCGTACCGTCTCCGCCTCGAGTGCCCGTCCCTGTCCGTCCACACGATTCGCGGCACGGCAGTGGCTCGTCGCAGCAGGTTCCGCGCCACGGGCGGATCGACCGCGTCACGACCCGAAGACGCGATCGCTGAACGCGCGCCGTCGTCGCTGGCGCGGATGCTGCTGCGCGCACGGATCTCTCGCCCGCGCGCACCGTCCGATGCCCCTTCCGACTCTCACCACCGCGCGATCCTTGCGCTTTGCCTGTCGGCGCTGCCGCTGACGCTGCTCTCGGCCTGCAACGGCTCCGACGAGTCGCTCTACGCCGGTCGCTTCGAAGGCACGGGTCAACGACGGCGCGCCCGACGAGCGACCCGACATCGTGCTCGTGGTGGCCGACGACATGCGCTGGGATCTGATGAGCGGCAAGGGCCACCCCTTCCTGAACACGCCGAACCTCGACGCGTTCGCGTCCGAGGCCGCGAGCATGGACAGCGCCTTCGTGCCGGTGGCCTTGTGCTCGCCGAGCGCGCGCGCCTCTTCATGGAGGCGCACCGCGATGGCACCGAGCCCGTCTTCCTGATGGTCGGACTGAAGGCACCACACCTACAGTTCGAGTACCCGGCCCGCTACGAGACGGCGTTCGACGGCGTCGGCATTCCGCGGCCCGACACCTACGACGAGGACTTCTCGGTCAGCGGCAAGCTGCAGGCCGTCAAGGACTGGCTCGGCATGGACGAGTTCCACTGCGGCCTGAACTGCTTCGGCGACAGTTGGGATCGCCACATCAAGTCGCACTACCGCGCGGTGCTGAGCCTGGACGATTCGGTCGGCACCCTGCGGCGCGCCGTGTCGCAGCGCGGCAAGGACGACAACACGTTGTTCATCTACACGAGCGACAACGGCTACTCGCTCGGGGATCATGGGCTCACCGAGAACCACATGGTGTACGACGAGCCCGTGCGGGTGCCCTTCCTCGTGGACTTTCCGGGTTGGCAGGACCGTGGACTCAGGCTCGACGGGCTCGTGAGCACGATGGACATCGCGCCCACGGCGCTCGACTACGCGCGCGTCGAGCCGCCGCCGACCATGACCGGGCGCAGCCTGAAGCCCCTCGGCGACGCGGGTCGCACGCCTCGACCTGCTGATCGAGCGGAACGGGTGGTCGCCGCGCGAACGACGCGATGTCACCCACGAACGCCGACCGATCGATCATGCCAATCCGCCGCTCGTCGACGAGACCACGCTCGTGGTGCTGCGCTTCGACGGCGCGGGCGCGCTCGAGCTCGCGCTCGGCATGGAGACCGCCGCCGGCACGCTCGCGCTGCCGCTCGGCATGGGCCCGACGCTGGGTGCGGCGCGTCCCGACCATGAAGGCCATGATGGACACGACGAAGACCGCGCTCCGTTCGCCACTTGGGTCTTGTTCGTGCTGCTGACGGTGATTGCCACCGGCGTTGTCGTCCTGCGCCGCCGTGGGAACCGCAGACACGTGGCGGCGGGAGAACTGGAGCGGCGGTTCGCTGGCGTGCATCCTGCTTCGAGCGGTCACCCCCGGATGCCCCCCGCGATGATGCTGTCCGCCCCGACCCGACGCAGGCTGTACGTGCAGGGCAAGCTGCTGCTCGGAGAGGACGGCATGGCGCTGCTGCGCGCGCGCGCCATCCGTTCGATGGGCCGCGCTCGCGCCGTGCGCCGACGTTTCGCGGGCGCGCGGCACCGGCGCCGCCGAAACCCCCTGCTGGACCACATCGAGAGCGTGCCGCTCGACGCCACGCATTGTCTCGTGACCGGGCGCCTGGACCCGGCCGCGGCGCCGCTCGCCTCGCTCGTGCTGCGCTTCGCGGACGGTTCGGGTCGCGACGTGCACGCGGCGCTCGTGCGCTTCGCCGAACGAGCGGGCCCGCTCGCTCGGGGACGACAGCACGCACGGCTTCGCCATGATCCTGGAGCTTGCGCCCGACGAGACGGGCGAAGCGCTGCTGACCGCGCGCAACGCCGCCGGGCGCGAGGCGAGCCACGTCTGCAGGCTCGCACTGGCGAGCGCCGCCGATGACGACGCGCTGCTGCGCGTGCGTCGCGCCCTCGCCCTGCTCGCCCGCGCGGCGCGCGATCGCCGGGCGCTGCTCGACGCCGTCATCGGACCCGCGATCGATCGTATCTGGGCGGCCGAGCTGGAGCGGCGGCACGCGCTGGAGCCCTCGGTCGAACGCGTGCGCCACAACGCGCACCTCGCGCCCGAGAACCCGCAGGTCAGCATCATCGTGCCGATCTACGGTAGGCACGACTTCATCTCGCATCAGCTCGCAGGCTTCGCGAACGATCCGGACCTGCGCGAGGCGGAGCTGCTCTACGTCATCGACGATCCGCGGCTGCGCGGCGCGGTCGACGCGCTCGCCGCGCGCTGCGCCCGGCTGCACGACCGCGCGTTCGACGTGCTGCACCTCGGTGCGAACCTGGGCTACGCGGGTGCTAACAACGCGGCCGCGCGACTCGCGAGCGCGCCACGGCTGCTGCTGCTGAACTCGGACGTGCTGCCGACGGCGCACGGCTGGCTGTCGCGTCTGATCGAGCGCGCGGGTGCGCCCGACGAGGCCGTGACGGGCGCACGACTGCTCTACGGCGACGGCAGCCTGCAGCACGACGGCATGCGCTTCGAGCCCTCGCGCGGGCACGAGGGGCTGTGGATCAATCGCCACCCGGGCAAGGGCATCGCGGCCGATGTCTTCGACGTCTCGGAGCGCGCCGTCGAGCGCGAGGCGGTGACCGGGGCGTGCCTGCTGATGGGTCGACGACGCTACCTGGAGGTGGGGGGCCTGGACGAGGGCTACATCCTGGGCGACTTCGAGGACTCGGACCTGTGCCTGCGCGCACGCGCCGCCGGTCTGCCCGTGCGCCTGGCCACCGACGTGTGCCTGTACCACCTCGAGCGCCAGTCGCAGTCGATGGTCAGCAGCGCGCGCTGGAAGGACGACCTGACGCACTACAACTGCTGGCGCCACACCGCGCGCTGGCACGACGCCATCATCGCGCTCAAGAACGAGCGCAGCCTCGGGGCGATCGCCGGGGCGCGATCGTGAGCGCACCGATCCGCACGCTCGTCGTCGCGCACGGCCACCCGTCGAGCTCGCCGGGCGGCGCCGAGATCGCGGCGCACAACCTGCACCGCGCGCTGGACGCGCACCCCGACTTCCGCTCGAGCTTCCTCGCGCGCGCGAGCACGCCTTTCCCCGTGCACGGTGGCACGCCGTTCTCCGGTACCGGCGCCGCCTCGGAGATCCTGTTCCACAACGCCACGCACGACCGCTTCCTGTTCTCCCAGACCGACGACGCGCGCGTGTGGCGGGACTTCGGCGACGTGCTGGACGCGGTGCGTCCGGACATCGTGCACTTCCACCACTACGTCGGGCTGGGGCTGGAGCTGATCGGCGAGGTGCGCCGACGCCTGCCCGACGCGGCCGTGCTGCTCACGCTGCACGACTACATGGCCATCTGCCACAACCAGGGCCTTATGGTGCGTACGCGCGACGGCGCGCTCTGCCACGCCAGCGGAGCGTCCGCCTGCGCGGGCTGCTTCCGCGACCGCACGCCGCAGGACTTCCTGTTGCGCGAGCGCTGGATCAAGAACCACTTCGCCGGCGTCGACCGCTTCGTCGCGCCCAGCCGGTTCCTGGCCGAGCGCTACATCGACTGGGGTCTGGACCCCGCGCGGATCGAGGTGATCGAGAACCTGCTCGACGAAGCGCCGGCCGAGGAAGGGGATTCCGCGCGCCCGAGCGACGAGCCGCTGCGACTCGCCTACTTCGGCCGCGTGTCCGCGGCCAAGGGCATCGATCTGCTGCTGGAGGCGATGGCGCGGTTGCCCGCGCCGGTGCGTGCCCGCGTCCGGCTCGACGTGCACGGTACCGGACGCGAGCGCATGCCGCCGACGCAGCGCGCGCGGCTGGCCCTGCTATCCGCGCGGCTCGGCCGCGGCGTGCGCTTCCACGGACGCTACGCGCGCGCGGAGATCGGTGCGCTCATGCGCGAAGCTGACTGGATGGTCGTGCCCTCGCGCTGGTGGGAGAATTCACCGATGGTGATGCTCGAGGCCCGCCGCGCCGGCGTGCCGGTGCTCTGCCCGGACATCGGCGGCATGCGCGAGAAGATCGAGCCGGAGGTGACGGGCCGTCACTTCCGGTTCGGACGCGCGGCCTCGCTCGCCGCGCGCATCGCGGAGCTGGCGCAGGATCCGGCGGCCGCCCGCGGTTGGTCGGCGCGCGTGCGCGAGCGCTACCTGCCGGGCGAGGCGCTGTCGCGTCACCTCGCCCTGCACCGACGCGTCGCCATGCGCGGGCGCTCGCGCCGGGCGGCGTGAACGAGGGCGCCGCCGTGGTCCGGCGTCCGGCCGATGCCGCGGTGGGTATCGCGATGGCGACCTGGAACGGCGAGCGCCACCTCCGCGAACAGCTCGATTCCCTCGCGCGGCAGAGCGTGCCCGTCCGCCTGCACGTCGAGGACGACGCGTCGAGCGACGCCACGGTCGAGATGCTGCGCACGCACCCCGTCGGCGCCGAGGTGCGCGTCGCGGAAGCCAACCGCGGCTTCGTGGCGACGTTCGAGGCAGCGCTGGGGCGGGCGCTCGACGCCGGTCACGAGTGGATCGCCCTGAGCGACCAGGACGACGTGTGGGACGCCGACCGGATCGAACGGGGCCTCGCGCTCGGGCGCGAGAGCGCCGCCCGCGTCGGGGGCGACGTGCCGATTCTCGTGCACTCGGACCTGCGCGTCGTCGACGAGGCCGGTGCGGCGTCACACCCGTCCTACTTCCGACTGCGTGGCTACGGCATAGACGACCGGCCCTCGCTCGCCCGCGTGCTCGGCGAGAACGGCGTCATGGGCAACACGGTGCTCGTCAACCGCGCGCTCGCGCGACGCGCCCTGCCGTTCCCCCCGGGGCTGCATCTGCACGACTGGTGGCTCGCGACTGGTGGCCGAGCTCGAAGGCGTGCGCCGCTGCGTCCCGGGCGCGACGCTCGATTACCGCGTGCACGCGACCAACGCGAGCAACCCGGCGTCGAGCTTCGCGGCCAGGCGCGGGCGCGCGGGACTCGCCGGGCTCGGGCGACGTCTGGCTGCGCGCGACTTCAAGCTGCCCTATCTGGAGGACGACAGGATCGCGACCGTGCGCTGGTTGCTCGACGACGCGTCGCGCTTCGCGCCGTTGGGCGCCGACTCGCGACGGTTGCTCGAGACGTTCGATGCCTACGCGCGGCTGGACGGATCTCGCATCGCGCTGCTGGCGAGGCTGCACCGCGCGGGACTGGCGCGCACGCTTCCCCTGGCGAGGCTGCGCACCGCGTTCGCGCTGCTGATCACGCGACGCTACGACGCGAGGGGCTAGGCACGAGCTCGGGCCGGCTCAGGCCGCGCGACGCTCCAGCACGTGGTCGACGATCGCGTCGTCGCGACGCGTGTCGAACTTGCGTCCGAACATCGCGCCCGAACCGTCGATCAGCGCGCGATCCGCCGTGCCGAACACGTGCACGTCCGGCCGGGCTTCCGGGCGCACGATGAGACGGCCGTAGTCGAGATCGACCGTATCGCGGAACGGCGAGCTCGCGATGTAGGTCTGGAAGTAGCTCTCGTCGGGGATGTAGGTCGTGCGCATCAGGTCGTACAGCTCGTAGGCGAAGGGGTCGCCGCGCAGGTGTTCCAGCAGACTGCGGTGCAGGTCGAACCAGTTCGCGCCCATGTGGTACGGGTGGCGCTCGAAGAAGTCCTTCCTGCGCCGCGTCAGCAGCGCATCGCAGCGGTTCACGTACACCTGCCCCTTCACTCCCACCTCGATCATGTCCACGAGCGTGCGCGCGTGCATGTGGGCGTGCGGGCTGATGGTGCCCGGGCAGGTGTAGAGCTTGGTGTGGCCGCGGTCGTCGTAGGGCTTCGCCTTCGTGCCCGTGTTGATGACGCGGTAGTCCTTCGCCTCGACCGGATCGATGCGCGTGGAGGCGATGAAGTTGGTGCGCTTCTCGTGCCCGCGTGCCAGGCGCTGGCGGATGGCTTCGTCGCTCGCGATCGGCAGGTCCTGCCCGGACAGCACGATGTAGTAGGTCCAGGAGGGCGAGAGCTCGAGCAGCTCGAAGGCGCCCTCGATGGTTTTCCTGAGCGTGCCCCCGCCGCCCCAGCCGATGTCGGAATCGAGCTTGACGTGCACGTTCGGCCGAGCGCGCAACGCGTCGAGCGGCTTCAGGTTCGGTCCGCGCCCGTGGTCGACGTCGACGAGCACGGTGACGTCCGGCGCGTCGAGCGCATCGACCAGCCGCACGACCTGCGCGAGGTTGTCGTGACAGAGGATGTGGTAGGCGATCACGGCGTAGATCCTGGCGGGCGGTCCCGACGGGACGGTTCAAGAATCAGGCCGCGTCGGCATACGGCTCCGCTCCGGTGCGCCCGTCGGAGCGGTCCACGAAATCGATGGCGCTGGCCAGCCACTTCGGATCGATCGAGAAATCGGCCACCCTCCTGCGGTTGTGCATGCGAGCGCGCTCGAGCTCCTCCGGATACACCGTCTCGACCTCGTGCCGTCGCAGCACGTCTTCGACGTCCGTTCGATTGGTCACGAGCCGGCCCTTCGCGCGCCGCTCCTTCCGGTCCACGTAGAGTCGGCGTCCGGGCCCACGGGGCTCCACCGCCGGAGTGCGCTCGAACAGGCCGCGAAGCAGTCGAGGGATCTCCTTGCCCATCGCGTACCCCATGCGGTTGTCGATGCGTGGCACCACCACCTCGTCTGCCGACAACCAGACCGACGATGCCGTCGTGATCAGGAGTTGCGATTCCTCGATGCCCAGCGCGGAGAGGGACTCGGTCTGGAAGCGCTGCTGCCCGATCGGGATCACCACGCGATCACCCGGACCGGGATTCAGTCCGGCCCGCCGGACCAGAGCGAGCTTCGGGAGCACGTCCAGCATCCAGTGATAGAAGTTGCCCGTGCCCGGAGCGCCGAGCACGAATATCCGACCCGGGACGTGAAGCGGCTCGCGGTCCGAGGCCAACCGTGCGGCGAGCTCGGCGTTGCGCTTCGAATGCGAAGGTATCGCGTTCCCGGACGCGTCCATGACCAGGGTGTTCGATGTGTCCTGCCACACGCGCCCGGACACGACGCGGTCGATCCAGCAACCCTCCGACACCACCTCGAGCGGATCGAGCCTCTGGCGAGTGCCTTCGAACAGCGGCGGCGGAACGGTGACGCGACTCGGGCCGAAGCAGACGTGTCGCCGCGCGACCGGCTCGCGCCCGGGTTCGCGCGCGGCCCGCGAAGGAAGAAGCGCGTCGAGCGTGTCGGTGTGCAACAGGCCCATCCAGGCGCTGGCGGCTTGCGCGGACCGTCCGCTCGCCTGCAGCGCCTGGGCGAGCGAATGGTATCCGCCGACCCAGCCCGGATCGCGGCATACGGCCATGAACGCGTGACTGGCGGCCTCCTCGGCATCGCCACGTTCCAGGGCGTCGTGAGCGCAGGTCACCGCCCCCACGGCATCGGCGTGGCGGATCGGGTAGCCCGGGGCGGCGTCCCCGACCATCGAGACTCGGTCGGGTCTCGCCGCTCCCGGACGCAGCCGGCGCAGGATCGACCGCAGATCGGCGATCATGGTGCCGCGCTCATTCATGGCCGCGGGCGTGATCGGCGTCGACGAGCACGGTCACTTCCGGCGCATCGACCGGCCGCGCGACCTGCGCGAGGCAGTCGTGCACGAGGGTGTGGTGTGCGATCACGGCGCGGGTTCCGAAGCGGTTGCTGCCCGGACGCTTCAAGATTCGGGCCGCGACGGATCGAGCCGGGCGCTTCCGGGTCACGCTCCCGAATCGGCGTCAGCCGTCGTTGGCCGGCGTCGCGAGGTGCACGTCGAGCCAGGCGATGAACGCGGGAACATCGAGCGGGATGGGCGCGTCGCGATCCGTTGGCCCGGCGGTGAGCGCGGTGGTCAGATACTGCGCGTAGTCGAGTCCTGCGAGCGCCGAAAGCGCCCAGTAGCACGGCACCACGTAGCCTCCGAAGAGCTCCACCACACGCGTGCCGGGCGCACAGAACGCGAGGTTGGCGAGTCCGCCGCCGTGCGGCGCCACGATGGTGTCGGCACGTCCGAACAGCGCCGCCTGCTCGAGCACGTCGAGCCGCTCGGGTTCGACGGTCGTGAAACCCCGCGCCTCGAGCGCGGCGCGCAACGCCGGCTCGTCGCCGACTCCCCGGGTGCCGCGCGTGGCGCGCGACACGTAGAGTCGGCTCGGGCTCGACGCTTCGCCCGGCAACACGAACCGCTCACGCAACCACGCGGGCACCCACGGATTCATGCCGAGCCCCAGCGCGACGGCCGGTCGATCTCCGACATCGTTCTTCAGTCGCGGCAGGATCATGCGGTCGGCCGAAAAACGAGTCGGTCCGGGCGGCGTCACGATGCGGTCCCGGGGGACTCCCAGGTGTTCGAGCGTTTGCAGCGCGAACGTCGAGTCGGCACGCACGATCCAGTGGTCGATGTCCTCGAACCGGAGTCCCGCGCGCTCCAGCATGCCGACCTTCGGCAACGCGTCGAGGAGCCAGTGGTAGTAGAGCGTCGCGCTGCGAGCGTCGACGAAGCACGCGTGTCCGGAGAGCCGGTGCGCGGGTCGCACGGCGGCCGCGGTGAACGCGAGCGCGATGTTCCCCCTGGCGTGACAATCGATCCAGCGGCCGCGCGAGTCCATGGCGAGCGTGTTGAAGCCGTCGAACCAGAGCTGGCCTCCTTCCAGCACGTCCACGAAGTCGTCCGTCGGGGCGGTCCGCCTGCGGCGAAACGGGGCGGCGACCTCGGCGTCGGCACGTCCGCCGCGCACGAGCGCAGGCATCTCGACGGGCGTGGCGGGAGCCACCGGATGACGACGAACGTCGGATCCACCGTCCGTGACCAGCGTGTCGACGGACTCGGCGAGGTAGTAGTCGTCGTCCGCCACGGCGGGCACCGTCGCCCTGCGGCACAGCCGTGCCGCATCGAAGTCGCCGCAGATCTCGTGATCGATGGCCGCGCCGCGCAGGATCTCGGTGCGTCCCGGCGCGAGCTGCAACGCCCGATAGCGATGCGCGAGCGCGCCGCGCACATCGCCGGCCGCCGAGCGCTCCCGAGCGATCTCGAGAAGCGCTCCGACGAGCGCCGACTCGGCCCTGGCGATCGAGCTCACGGGAGCGTGCTCGGTATCCGCGCCGATGCGCGGGCGACGACGGGACTCAGCCCACCGCGCGCAGCACGGGCTTGCGCGCCCGGCGCCGCTCCTCGACGAGCGAGACGAGGTAATCCCCGTAGCCGCTCTTCCGGAGCGGGCCGCCGAGCTCCAGCATGGCGGCGTCGTCGATCCAGCCCTGGCGCCAGGCGATCTCCTCGGGACAGGCGATCTTGACGCCCTGCCGGCTCTCGATGGTCTCGACGAACTGCCCGGCCTCCAGCAGCGAATGCGCCGTGCCGGTGTCGAGCCAGGCGTAGCCACGCGACATGGTCTCCACCATCAGGTCACCGCGCTCGAGGTACGCCCGGTTGACGTCGGTGATCTCGAGCTCGCCGCGCGCGGACGGGCGCACGCCGTGCGCGATCTCGACCACGTCGTTGTCGTAGAAGTACAACCCCGTTACCGCGAAGCGGGACTTCGGCTCGGCAGGCTTTTCCTCGATGTCCGTCGCCCTGCCCGCCTCGTCGAAGCTGACGACGCCGTAGCGCTCGGGGTCCGCCACCTGGTAGGCGAAGACGCTGGCACCGCTGGGGCGCGCGGCCGCGCGCTGCAGCAGCCCGCTCAGGTCGTGCCCGTGGAAGATGTTGTCGCCGAGCACGAGCGCGACCGAGTCGTCTCCGATGAACTCCTCGCCGATCAGGAACGATTGGGCGAGCCCGTCGGGGGACGGCTGGACGGCGTAGGAGATGTCGAGGCCCCACTGCGCACCGTCGCCGAGCAGGTGCCGGAACGCGGCCAGGTCCCGCGGCGTGCAGATCAGCAGGATCTCGCGGATGCCGGCGAGCATCAGCGTGCTCACCGGGTAGTACACCATGGGCTTGTCGTAGACGGGCAGCAGCTGCTTCGAGACGACCTGCGTCATCGGGTGCAGCCGCGTGCCCGAGCCGCCCGCCAGTACGATGCCCTTCACGCTCAGGCGACCCGGCTGCCGGCGGCGAGCCGCATGGGGACCGCCTTGCTCGCGTCGCCGCTGAGCAGCGCGTCGAAGTAGGCGATGGTACGCGCCAGGCCGTCGTCGAGGTTCACGGTCGGCTCCCAGCCGAGCTTCTCCTTGGCGAGCGTGATGTCGGGCTTGCGCTGAGTCGGATCGTCGCTCGGCAGGTCGCGGAACTCGAGCTTCGAGGACGAGCCCGTCATGGCGATGACCTTCTCCGCGAGCTCCCGAATGGTGAACTCGCCGGGATTGCCGAGGTTGATCGGGCCCGTCACGTCGTCGCCGGTGTTCATCAGGCGCACGAAGCCTTCGATCAGGTCGGTGCAGTAGCAGAAGCTTCTCGTCTGCTGGCCTTCGCCGTAGATCGTGATCGGCTCGCCGGTCAGGGCCTGCACGATGAAGTTCGACACCACGCGCCCGTCGGAGGGGTGCATGCGCGGGCCGTAGGTATTGAAGATGCGCCCGACCTTGATGCGCAGGTCGTGCTGGCGGTAGTAATCGAAGAAGAGCGTCTCGGCGCAGCGCTTGCCCTCGTCGTAGCAGGAGCGGAAGCCGATGGGGTTGACGTGACCCCAGTAGTCCTCGGTCTGCGGGTGCACCTTGGGGTCGCCGTAGACCTCGCTGGTGGAGGCCTGGAAGATCTTCGCACCCGTGCGCTTGGCGAGACCCAGCATGTTGATCGCCCCGTGCACGCTCGTCTTGGTCGTGGCGACCGGGTCGTGCTGGTAGTGCACGGGCGATGCCGGGCACGCCAGGTTGTAGATCTCGTCGATCTCGAGGTAGATCGGGAAGGTCACGTCGTGGCGCAGCACCTCGAACGAGGTGTTGCTCATCAGGTGCTCGATGTTGCGCTTGGCCCCGGTGAAGTAGTTGTCCAGGCAGATGACCTCGTGGCCCTCGCCCAGCAGCCGCTCGCACAGGTGCGAGCCGAGGAAGCCCGCCCCACCGGTGATCAGGATGCGCTTGCTCGGAAGGGCGCTCTGCGTGCTTGCGTCAGTCATGGTTCGGGATAGGCGAAGGTGGGGTCGGAGGGGGGTGCGGGGCGGCGGGGCCGCGTGCGCAGGACTATAGATGGCGGGCAGGCACGTGCCGTGCCGATAATCCCGCCGCGCCGGATATCTCCCGGCGCCCGTGCCCGTGGCAGCAAGGAGCGGGCCACGCCGCGGCGGGCAGGTCCGCCGATCGCGCGCGGGCGCGCCCGGCTGGCCGGGCAGCTTGCACCAAACCCGACCGCGCTTCGCCTTGCCTGTGCGAATGGCAACGAATTGACACGGTGTCCGACATCGCCCCGGATCGGGGTCGGGAATCGACTCAGGCCGCGTGCCGCGCGCCGGGTCCGCCGCGCCGGTCCAGCACCTCGCGCACGATCCGCGCGTCGTGGCGGGTATCGAACTTGCGCGCGTACAGGGCGTCGGAGGCCGCGATGGCGTCGCGGTCCCCGATGTCGAGCACCTTCACGCGGGGCACCGGCCCGGGGCGCAGGATGAGCCGGCCGTAGTCCTGGCTGCGGCGCTCGCGGAACGGCGAGTTCGCGATGTAGGTCTGGAAGTAGCTCTCGTCCGGGATGAACGTCGTGCGCAGCACGTCGTACAGCTCGTAGGCGAACGGGTCGCTGCGAAGGTGCTCCAGCAGGGATCGGTGCAGGCTGAACCAGTTCGCGCCGATGTGGAACGGATGGCGCTCGAAGAACGCGCCGCGCCTGGCCAGCAGCAGCGGATCGGCCACGCCCACGTAGGTCTCGCCCTTCTCGCCCACCTCGGCCACGTCGACGAGGCTGCGCGCGTACATGTCCATCTGCGGGTCGATCGTGCCGGGTCGGGCGTACACCTTCGTGTGGCCGCGGTCGCCCCACAACTGCAGTTCGGGGGTGGGGTTCGAGATCGGCAGGGACTCCAGCGCCACCGGCTCGGCGCGGTGGCAGCGGATGAAGCTGGTGCGCTCCGCGTCGCCGGCGGCGAGGCGCTCGCGGATGACGTCGTCGGAGGCGATCGGCAGGTCCTGGCCGCTCAGCACCACGTAGTACCGCCAGCTCGAGTCCGTGTCCAGCAGCTCCAGCGCCCCGCGCAGGGTCTTGCGCAGCGTGCCGCCCGCGCCCCAGCCGATGGCCGCGTCGCGGCGCACGTGCACGTTCGGGCACCGGGCCACCGCCTCGATGGGCCGGGTGTCCGGGCGCTTGCCGTCGTCGATGTCGATCAGCACCGTGACGTCGTCGGCCAGCAGCGACTCGACGAGCAGCGCCACCTGACGGAAGTTGTCGTGGCAGAGAACGTGGTAGGCGATCACGGCGACACCGAAGTCTGGCGGGCGAGCGGGCGGACATTCAGGAAGCGTGCCCCGGCGTTCGCGCCACGCCCGCTCCCCGTCCCGCGACCGGTCGCTCGCGATTCCCCGCCGCCGCAGGGGCACGCTCCGTGCTTCGGTGCGGGGGACCGCCCTTCCCCCCATCGGACAACGGACCCCATTCGCGTGACGCTCCTGACTCCCCTGCTCGTGCGCACGTTCGGCCGCACCGGCTCGACGCTGCTGATGCAGATCCTCGCCACGTCCGATCGGGTGCGCTTCGAGCGCGAGTACCCGTTCGAGCACCGCTACCTGAGCTACGCGTACAACCTCGCGCGGCTGGTGCGTGCGCCCGTGGAGGACCGCGCGGCCTGGAACAACGACGTGCTCTTCAGGAACCAGAGCCCGCTCGTCGGGGGTCTGCCCTACGGCAAGATCAAGAGCTTCGACGTGGAATGGCTGTCGCGCGAGCTGTTCGTGTCGACGTGGGAGCAGTTCTCGCGCGCGATGCGCCGCTCGGCGGGTCTCGCCGACGACGTGCCCGCCTGGTACGCGGAAAAGGCGCCGCACCAGGTGGCGGATCTCGCCAACGAGCTACTCGGCGGCAGGAACGTGTTCCTGCTGCGCGACCCGCGCGACGAGATGGTCTCGATCAAGAGCTTCAACGCGAAGCGCGGCTTCGCAAGCTTCGGTTGGGTGGAATCGGACACCGACGACAGCTACGCGCGCAAGCTGTGCAAGAACCGCCGGAACTTCATGCACCGGTTGATGGAGCTGACCACCGACGAGCGACGCATCGCGGTCCGCTACGAGGATCTCATCCGGGACGGCGAGGCGCAGACGCGGCGCCTGGCCGAATGGCTCGGCACGGAGCTCGACTATCGCGCCGCCACGCAGGATCGCGGCATCCAGAAGGTGCACATGACCTCGAAGAACCCCGCCGGTTCGGTCGAGCGCTGGCGCGACGAGCTCGACCCTTCCGTCCAGCGCATCTTCGCCGACGAGCTCGGCGACGAGCTGAGCGCGCTGGGCTACCCGCTCAGGTGAGCGCGCGCCGACGCGCACTCGGCTGGCTGCTGCACCGCATCGGCCGGAAGCGACTCGCGCGCTACCGACGCCGCTTCGGCGGCATGGCCGCACGCGCCGCGCGCCGCGCGGAGCGGCTGCGTCCGGTGCCCCGACTGGTGGCCGCGCGCAGCGTCCGGCTGGGCGCGGGCGGCACCGTCGTCGCGGGCGTCGAGAACCCCGGCCGGCACGGCGCGGGCGCGCTGCACGCGCGGCTCGCGGACGGCTCCCTGCACCCCCTGGAGGCCACGTCCGTGCGCTGGCACGCGCCGAGCCGCCCGGCGCGCGAGCGCCGTTTCGTCGTCGCCGCGCCCGCCGGTGCCGCGGCCGTCGTGCTCGAGTGCGCGGACGGCCGGCGCGTCGAGACCCGCCTGCGCCCGGAGACGCCGACGGGTGCCGTGGCGGCGGTGCGCGCCGCGCTCGAATGCGGCTTCGGCGCACCCTCGCGCCGCGCGCTCTACGGCCGCGTGCTGGGCGGCCCCCTCGAGGCGCTGTGGGCCGCCCGGGCGCGGCCCGACGGCGACGGCGTGACCTGCGCGTGGCGCGCGGAGCTCGCCGTGGCGCACCCCGACGTCACGCTCGTCATCCCGATCTACGGCCGCCACGACTTCATCGAGCACCAGCTCGCGCGCTTCGCGCTGGACCCCTACCTTGCGCGGCAGGACATCCTGTACGTGATCGACGATCCGCGGCTGCACGCCGTCGTCCGGGCCCGGGCGGACGCGCTCGCGCGCCTGTACGCGGTACCGTTCCGCGTGCAGTTCCTGCCCGAGAACCGAGGCTACGCCGGCGCGTGCAACGCGGGCGCACGCGCCGCGCTCGCGCCGCGCCTGCTGCTGCTGAACTCCGACGTGATGCCTTTGGCGCCCGGCTGGCTGGAGCGCCTGTGCGCGGCGGCGCGCGCGAGCGGCGACCGCGCCGTGGTCGGCGCGCGCCTGCTCTACGAGGACGGCAGCGTGCAGCACGACGGCATGCGCCTCGCCCCTTCGCCCTTCCACGAAGGGCTGTGGCTGAACCTGCATCCCGGCAAGGGCCTGCCCGTCTCGCTATTCCCGGTGAACGACGTTCCCGAGCCCCGCGACGCCGTGACGGGCGCCTGCCTGCTGATCCGCGCCGACGACTATCGCGCGCTCGGCGGACTCGACGAGCGCTACGTGCTCGGCGACTTCGAGGACTCCGACCTGTGTCTCGCGGCGCGCGAGGCCGGGCTGGACGTGCTGATCGCCACCGACGCGACGCTGGAGCACCTGGAGCGTCAGTCCCAGACCCTCGTCAGCGACGCGCCATGGAAGGAGGAGCTGACGCGCTACAACTGCTGGCAGCACGCCATGAAGTGGTCGGCCGAGCTCGAGGCGCTGGCCGCGAGCCGCGACGCCGTGGCCGACCCGACCCACCAGACCGACGACGAGCTGCGGAGGGCGGCATGAGCGACCCAGCACGCGTGTTGGTGGTCTCGCACGGCCACCCGGACATCAGCACCGGGGGCGGCGAGATCGCGGCGCTGAACCTGCACCGCGCGCTCGGAGCGAGCGGCGAGTTCCGATCCGTCTTCCTCGCGCGCCACGACGACGTGCGCCGGCTGCACGGCGGCACCCCCTTCGCCGGCACCGGGCGGCCCGACGAGATCCTGTTCCACTCGACCATGCCGGACTGGTTCCGCTTCTCGCAACCGGACCCGGCGCGCGTCTGGCGCGACTTCCGCGAGGCGCTCGACGCGGCCGCGCCGGACATCGTGCACTTCCATCACTACGTGCATCTGGGTCTGGAGCTGCTGCGCGAGGTGAAGAACCGCGACCCGCACACCCCGATCCTGCTGACGCTGCACGAGTACTTCGCGCAGTGCCACAACCACGGCCAGATGGTGCGCACCGATGCGCGCACCCTGTGCCGCCGCGCCACGCCGGACGCCTGCGCGCGATGCTTTCCGTCGCGCACCGCACAGGACTTCGCGTTGCGCGAGGGCTTCGTGAAGGCGCATTTCGCGCTGGTCGATCGCTTCGTGGCGCCGAGCGCCTTCCTCGCTCAGCGCTACGTCGACTGGGGCGTGCACCCGGACCGCATCGAGGTGATCGAGAACCTGCTGGACGATGACGCGGCCGTTCCCAACCGCGAGCGCGCCGCGAACGGACCGCTGCGGATCGGCTTCTTCGGCCAGATCAACGACTTCAAGGGCGTCGAGGTGCTACTGGAGGCCGTCGCCTCGCTCGCCCCGCCCGTGCGCGACGGCCTGCGCGTCGACATCAACGGCAGCGGCCTGGAGCGCCAGGGCGCGCCCCTGCAGAAGCGCATCGCGCGTCACGTGCGCCGCAGCGACGGCGCGGTGCGCCTGCGCGGGGCCTACCGTTCGGACGAGGTCGGCGCGCTGATGCGGGACACCGACTGGATGGTGCTGCCCTCGCGCTGGTGGGAGAACTCGCCCGTCGTCATTCTCGAGGCCCGCCGTGCCGGACTGCCGGTGATCTGCGGCGACATCGGGGGCATGGCCGAGAAGGTGGAGCACGGCGTGACGGGGCTGCACTTCCGCGTCGGCCGCGCCGACTCGCTCGCCGAGCGGCTGACCGAGGTCGTCGCGGGCGGCGAGCCCATGCGCCGAGCGTTCGCGCAGCGCATGGCCGCGACGTGGCGCCCGGAAGCGGACCGCGCGCGCCACCTGGCGCTGCACCGCGAGGTGCTGGCGAGGGCGCCGGGTCAGGTGCCGGCCGCGCCCGAAGCGTTCGACCGGGCGGCCTGAGCGACCCGGGCGACCCGGGCGACCCGGAGGGCGCGCGCGGGGCCCGAGCGCGGCTCGAGTGCGGCCCTTGGGAAGTAGCCGAGGCCGCCCGCGACCTCGACGTCAGACGACGAGAGCGAGCAGCACCACACCGACGCCGAGCCCCACCAGCGCCTCGATGCCGGCCTTGCGCCAGTCGCGCGCGGAGTCGATCGTCGGCTTCCGCTCGATCTGCGGCAGCACCGAAGCGGGCTTGGTGGTCAGCGCCTCGGCGCGCTCGACGGCGTCGGCGATCGGCATCCGGCAGGCGATCGCGTAGGCGACGAGGTCGCGCATCGCGAGCGCGCCGCCGTCGCCGGGGTGGTGGCGGATCAGCTGCGTGAGCGCGTTCAGCGCCTGCACGTTCATGCCGCGCTCGCGGGCGATGCGACGCGCGTGCGCGATGTCCTTCTCGAAGCCGACGAGCGCCTCGAGATCCGTCACCAACCGCTCCCGGTCGGCGCCGCTCTCGCCGAGCGCCTCGCGCGCGGCGGCGACCGTCGAGCTCGCGAGCTCGTCGCGCGCCTCGAGGCGCCCGTGCAGCGTCATCTCGACGAGCACGTTGACGCTCTGGAACGGCACCCCGGCGGCGACGAGGTTCTCGCGCACCTCGTGAGTCTCGTCCATCAGGCGCGTGATCTCGTCGATCGAGTCGCGGACGACGTTCTGCTCGGGGATCCGTGCCTGGCGGGCCGCGACGCTCGGATCGTTCGCGGCGTCGGACCCTACGTCGGGCGTGGGCTCGGTCAACTGGCGGGCGGGTTCAGCCACGGGCGGCTCCGGTCAGGCGGGACCTGACGGCCCGCACGATTCGCGCCGCGCGCGGCGCCTCGCCGGACGATCCGTCCGCGGCGTCGGCCCGCAGCGACTCGAGCCGGGCTTGAAAGAGTCCGCGCGCGTAGGCGAGCAGCTCCAGGTCGAGCACGTTCCTGACCAGCAGCGCGTCGTAGAGCGCGTCGTCGAGCGCTTCGCGCAGCCGTCGGGCCGGGTCCGGGACGCCGCCGGCCTGCAGCACGTTCTCGCGGTGCTCGACGAGCTCGAGGTCCGGGAACGCGTCGCGCATCGTCGGGCGCATCAGCTCCAGCGAGTCCGCGAAGCGCTCCACGAGGCCGAAGAACGGCAGCCCGTCGAGCAGCGCGCAGGCGCGACCGAGCGCGTCGCGGTCGTGGCGACCGAACGACTGGCGCGCGCAGCCCGGATCGGCGTTGCTCAGGCGCGAGACCTGGAAGTTGGCGATGACGTTGACGTCGGAATGGTCGAGCTTGGATTCGACGTACTCGGCCAGCGTGCCGCGCGGGGCGTCGAGCCCGCCCTGCTTCTGCCACTCGAACAGCCACGCCGAGCGCACCCGGGCGAGCGGATCGCGCAGGAACAGGATCGGCACGATCTCGATGTCGTCGCACGCGGGCACCGGGGTGACGAGCTGGTGCGAGGAGACGGCGCGCAGCCCGGGCCGCTCGCGCAGGAAGCCGACGAGCTCGTCGGCCGAGATCCGGGCCCCGGAAGCCTCGCGGTCGAAGCTCGTCCAGGCGTCGCCGAAGCCCTCGCGCAGCATCCGCTCGATCGACGAGCCGCCGTTCTTGAACAGGTGGTAGTGCACGATCACGCGGCGCGGGGCGTCGCCGCCGGCGCGGGCGCCGATCGGCTCGATGGTGCCCATCAGGCCGCCCTCGGCAGCGCGGCGTCCGGGCGACGCCGCGAGCCGCTGCCCCTGCTCCCACCGCCGTTCCGGGCGCCGCGCCGGGCGCGATGCCGACGTGCTCGAGCACGTCGCGCATCGCCCGGAGTCCGTGTTCGAACGAGTAGCGCCGCTCGGCGAGGTCGGCGAGCGAAGCGCTCGTGCGGCGCCACAGCGCCTCGTCGTCGTGCAGCCGGATCACGTGGCGCACCCAGTCCTCGGGCGCGCTCGCGACGAAGGTGTCGGTGCCGTGCACGAGCCCCGTCGCCTCGACGGCCACCGGCGACAGCACCGCCGGCACGCCGTGGGCGACGCTGTCGAGCACCTTGCCCTTGACGCCGGCGCCGGACAGCAGCGGCGCGACGAACACCCGGCAGGTGTCGAAGACGTCGTGCAGCGACTCGGCGAAGCCCTCGACGACGCACGTGCTCGCCGAGCTCGTCGGCCAGCCCCTCCGGCATGCGACTGCCCCACACGTGCAGGCGGATCTCCGGGCGCTCGGCGACGATCAGCGGCAGCACGTGCGCGGCGAACCAGCGCAGCCCTTCGGCGTTCGGCGGGTGGGCGAAGCCGCCGAGGAAGGCGAGCCCGGAGCGCGCCGCGAAGGGCGGCACGCGCGCGACGGGCTCGAGCACCCACGGGCAGCGGAACAGCGAGTCGTTTCTCATCAGGTGCGAGGCGATGATCTCGTGCTCGGTCTCGTTGTAGGACAGGATCGCGTCGACCGACTCCATGACGGCGAGCTCGCGGTCGCGCGTCGCGGCAGGTCCCCCCTCGCCGCGGAAGTCCGTCGATCCGTCGCGCGATCGCGCGGCGCATCTCGCGCAGGAAGTGCAGGTCCGCGTTGTTGAACACGACCGGGGCGTCGGTGAGCTTCCGGACGTGCGGCAGCACGCGCTCGGCGACGTCGAAGCGGGTGATGTACACCAGGTCGAACTCCTCGTCCGCGGCGCTGCAGGAACACCTCCACGCTCGTGTCGAACGGCGCGTGGACGCACTCGATGCCGAGCTTCTGCAGCGCCTCGACCGGCGCGCCGACGTGGCGGAAGTTGTGCGGCACGAACGTCACCTTGGCCCCGAGCGCGATCAGCAGGCGCATCTCCTGCACGGCCGCGTAGCTGCCGGCGTCCTGGCCGACGCGCGGGAACTCGTGATCGATGACCAGCACGCGGAACGCGCGCCGGCGGTCCTTGGCGAGGTCCGGGCGCACGCCCTCCTCGCCGAGCCCGTCGAACGCGTGCTGCCAGGTCTTCACGAAGCGCGCCGCGTTGACGACCTGGTGGCGCTTGACGCCGCGCTCGACGTCGGTGCCGTGGCTGCCGCCCTCGTAGTGGATCACGCACGCGTGCGGGCAGTAGACGGTGCGGTGCCCGGCCGCGCGCAGCCGGAACGCCAGATCGGTGTCCTCGTAGTAGGCCGGCGCGTAGCCGGGGTCGAAGCCGCCGACCTCGTCCCACGCCGCGCGCGAGACCATCAGCGCCGCGCCGGTCAGGTAGTCGACGTCGCGCAGGTAGTTGTACTCGGGCGCCCACGGGTTGTCGCCGTGGCCGACGTTCCACGGCGTGCCGCTCTCCCACACGAGGCCGCCGGCGTCCTGCAGCCGCCCGTCCGGGTAGACGAGCTTGGCGCCGACCGCGCCGACGCCCGGCTCGCGCTCGAACACGTCGAGCAGCTCCTCGAGCCAGCCCGTCGTGACCTCGGTGTCGTTGTTCAGGAACACCAGGTACTCGCCGCGCGCACGCTCGGCGCCGCGCCGGCAGCTGTGCAGGAAGCCGACGTTGGTCTCGTTCGTCACGGTGACCAGGCCCTCGACACCGGCGGCGAGCTCGGCCGTCCAGTCCGGCGAGGCGTCGTCGACCAGCACGACCTCGAACGCAGCGTCGCCGGCGGCCAGCGCGATCGAGGCGAGGCAGTGCCGGGTCAGCGCCGCGCCGCCGTGCACCGGCACGACGATCGACACGCGCGGCGCGTCGGTGTCCGGCAGCGCGAGCCGCACCGGCCCCGCCGGCGCCGCGTGCCCCTGCACCAGCAGGTCGTGCGCGCGCGTCGCGTTCGCGGCAAGCGCCCCCGCGTCCGATCGGTCCGCGGCCTCGCGCAGCCGCTCGCGCAGCGCGTCGTAGCGCAGCGCCGCGAGCGCCGAGAGCCCGGCGTAACCGCGCTCGCGCGAGCTGTCGAGCAGCTCATCGGGCGGCGTCTGGATCGCCGGCAGGATGTCGGCCACCGGTCGGCACGCGCTCGCAGGGCCCGCGACGCTCGCCTCGAACACGTGCGCACGGCCGTCGTAGAGCGAGCTCGGCAGGTAGATGGAGAAGCCCAGGCCGTCCGGGCCGCGCGCGAGCGGACCGCTCGCGGCGAACTCGCCGTCGACATCGATCACGACCGTCTCGTCGCCCGCGAGCGCGGCCTCGCCCCCCGTCACGCGTCCGGCGATGCCGGCGAGCCCGAGCCGCTCGATGGCGAGCGTGACGGGCGCGTCGAGCTCGAACTCGCGCGCGGCACCCCGGATCGGCTCGCCCGTCGCGGCCGCGACGAGCTCGAGCCGGACCGGCGCGCGTCCGACGACCGCCGGCTCCAGCGCGAGCGACAGGCCGCCCCGCCCCCGGCCGAGCCCGGCCGAGGCGAGATCGGGCCGCGGTCCGTCGGCCACCCCTTCGGCCACGCGCACGCCGTCGACGAGCAGCGCCACCGCGAGCGGGGTCCCGGGGTCGGCCGGATCGACGGCCCAGCCGTCGAGCCGCCGGCCGTCGAAGCGATCGATCGCGCCGCGGGCCCCCGCGGGTCCGCCCGAGACTCGTCGTCGCCAGTTCCGCAGGGCGCCCACGACGCTCAGCCCGCCCGTCGCAGCCAGGTGCCCACGCGCTCGTCGAGCGCATCGAGCATGACGGCGACGCGCGTGTCCCACGCGATCGAGTCCATGGTCTCGCGCCACGCCGGCGAGCTCGTGTCGGGCCGCGACCGCAGCGCCGTGCGGATCGCGTCGACGAACTGCGGCGCCTCGGTGGCCGTGCGTATCGATTCGCCCACCGCGCCGAGGTTGGCCACCTCGGTGCTCACGATCGGCAGCCCGGCGGCGAAGTAGTTGTAGACCTTGAGCGGGTTCATGCGCGCGGTGAGCCGGTTGTTCAGGTGCGGCACGAGCCCGACGTCGAAGTGGGCAAGCCAGTCCGGCAGCCGCTCGTACGGGACGACGCCCGGCAGGTGCACGTTCGCGAACCGCGCCAGGCTCTCGGCGTTCGGGTTGTCGCCGGCGGGACCCGCCAGCACGAACGAGACGTCGGGCATCGCGGCCACGACCTCCTGCAGCAGCAGCCAGTCGATGCGGTCGCGCAGGTTGCCCACGTAACCCGCGATCGGGCCGGAGATGCCGTCGAGTCCGGCGGGGCGCTCCGGCGCGGGACGATCGACGAAGCGCTCGGCGCCGTTGGGCACCACGCGGATGTCCGGGGCGTACTCGCGCATCGTCTCGGCCAGCGGCTCGCAGTTGGCGAACACGACATCGCTCGCGGCGAGCGTGCGGCGGTAGTTGTCGTCGAGGCGCTCGACGTGCCGCGTGGTCGCCTCCCAGGCCCGCTGGTCGTCGATCAGGTCCGACACGACGCCCGCGAAGCCGACGCTCTCGATCAGCTCCGGTGCGTCCCAGATCACCGGGCAGAACCAGGCCCAGGTCCGCTCCGGGCGCATCCCGGCCGCCTCGAGCTGGCCGCGCACCCAGCTCGCGTAGCCTTCGCGCGCCGGAATCGGCTCGCCGAGCAGGCGCGCCCGCCGCTCGTGCTTCGAGCTCATGAACGTGCGCTGGCGCATCGACTCGGTGTCGCGCACCCGGAGCCTGCGGTCGTAGAGTCCGCGCAGCACGAGATCCTGCTGGTCGCCGACCTCGAGCGCGCCGGGTCGGTAGTTCTGCTCGAGCGAGTGGACCGAGACCGGGGCGTCGAAGTGCACCATGCGCCGCACGCGCCCCGAGGCCACGAGGTGCTCGGCCACCATGTCCGAGCGTCGGCCGTAGAGCCCGCTGTCGTTCTGCTTCCAGAAGAAGGCGATGTCGTAGTGCGGGCCGCGGCCGCCGAGCATCCGCGGCAGGCGCCGCGCCATCGAGCGGCCCAGGCGGCTGCCGAGCGACACGACGCCCTCGCGGCCGCCGGCGCGCGCGACGTGTGCGGCGAGCTCGAGCTCGTCGGGCACCGCCGCACCGACGCGGCGCTCGCGGCCGACGCCCGCCGGCGTGCCGAGCGCGTCGCGGCGCAGCCGCTCGTACTCGCCGCGCAGCAGCTCGAGCAGTCCCGACCACGCGTCGGCGAGCGGACGCGACGCGCCACTCGCCTCGTCGATCGCCTGACGCAGACGCGTCACGTTCACGGCGGTGGACAGCTCGCCGAGGAACGCGCGCCGCGCGACCGCCGAGACGTCCGCCCGCTCGGCCGCGACGCTCTCGCAGCGTCCGGATCGAGTCGGCGAGCCCGGCCGCGTCGGTCGCGACGATCGCGCCCTCGGCGATCAGGTCGGCCAGCGGCGGCGTGCGCGTGGCGAGCACCGGCACGCCGAGCGCGAGCGCGTCGGAGACCTTGGCCGGGATCTGGTGCTGGCTGATGGGATGGTCGACGTCCTGGATCAGCGGCACGAGGTCGGCCGCGGCGAGCAGCACCGGCAGCTCGTCGAACGCGCAGTTGGGGTGGAACGTGACGCGCGCGCTCGGGTAGCTCGCGAGCGTCTTCTTCAGGCCCGCGTCGGTCAGGTCGCCGACAACGTGGAACACGATCGACGGATCGTCGAGCTCGTGCAGCGCGCGCGCGACCTCGCCGACGCCCTTGTGCGGGCGCGGCGTGCCGACGAACACCAGCGCGAACTCGTCGGGCTCGATGCCCAGGCGCTCTCGCGCCGCCTCGCGCGCCGCCTCGTCGGGTCTGAACACCGTCCTCGTCGCGTGCGTGGCGCACCATGTGCCCGCCGAAGCGCTCGCGCAGCGCGACGTTCGATACGGTCACCGCGTCGGCCTCGGCCACGAGCGACTGGGCGTAGCGCGTCGCGAGCCCCTCGTAGGGCTCGGCCAGCGCGCGCGTCGCATCGCTGCGCACGTCCTCGATCGAGGCCGGCCCGCGCTCGGGGAAGAACGACAGCTCGAAATCGTCGACGTCGACGATGATCGGGCAGTCGCTCGACTCCTTGATCAGCGCGCCGAGATACAGCGACGGCAGGCGCGGCTTGCACACGTACACCAGGTCGTAGACACGGGTGGCGGCGAGCAGGTCGGCCTTGGGCACGAAGTCGGCGAGCGTCGCGCAGGGGAAGCTCCTGACGGTCAGGTTCTGGCCCTGCAGCGGTGCCCACAGCGCGTCGCCGTAGCGCGTCCACAGCGGACCGAGCAGCTCGACCTCGTAGCCCTCGCGCTCGAGCAGGCGGTAGAGCACGTAGGCCCGGCCCGCGGGGTTGTGGCCGAGGTCCCAGGACACGACCGCGGCACGCTCGCGCGCGCCCTACTTCGGCGGCGCGACGTCCGCGCGCGCGCGCTCCTCGGCCTTCGCGACCGCCCGGCGGATGCGCTGCTTCCTGGGAGCGGCTCTGCGCCGAGGAGGCCGCGGCGAGGCTTCGCAGGTTCCGCGTCAGGCGCCGGGTCTCGATGTCGTGTCGGTCCATGGGGTCGGTGGCGGTTGCGGGTTCGTTCGGCATCACGCGGCCTCGACGTGCTCGTCGATCAGCAGGAAGCCGAGCTGGCGGGCGTCGGTGGAGCCGCTGATGCGCTCCGGCTCGCAGCTCAGCCTGAGCCGGCGGCGGCCGGAGAAGGCCGCGTCGACGAGCGTGACGCGCGTCGTGCCGTCGCGCCGCAGCAAGACCTCGCGCGTCTTGCCGTCGTTCTCGTTCTCGATGCGCAGCGTCTTCGGTCCCGTCCCTTCCGGGCCGGGCAGGTAGACCTCGAAGGCGAGCGTCTTCATGCCGTCGACCACGAGACGGGTGTCGGCCGCCACCCAGCCGTCGCGAAAGCGCCGGGTCAGCCATTCGACGTGCACCAGGCGCCCGGCGTCGAGGGCGAGCTCGTGGCGCTCGATCGGCACGCCGTCGGGCGTGACCAGCGCGATGGCGATGGCGTCGGGCGCACCGTCGGCGCCAGCGACCCGCTCGAGCGTGGCCGCACCCCGCTGGTGCGGCTGCTCGACGAGCTCGTACTCGTCGACGCCCTCGAGCGGCAGCGTGGCGAGCGCGAGATCGACCTGCGCCGGATCGTGGATACGGAACCAGCCGGCGAGGTGCTCGACGAACCAGCGGTCGCGCTGCATCAGGAACACGAGTTTCATCTGGATCAGGATCCGGAATGTGAGGGGACGACGACGTTCGGCCCGTCGGCCGACGACGCACGGTTGATGCCAGCGCATCGCGTCCGGTGCGGACGCCGTTCGCGCCCCTTCAGTCGATGCCGGCCGCCCCGAGCATCGCGACGAGCGCGCCGGCGTCCACCTCGAGCGGCTCGTCGCGGCGATTGTCGTGGCTCGCGTGGTAGGCGACCGCGTCGTCGGGAGCCGGCGGCGCGCAGCTCAGCACGGCGTGGCGCAGCCCGGTCGTCTCGGCGATCGTCCAGAAGCACGGCTCGATGTGAGTCCCGTAGAGCTCGACGACGAGCGTGCCGGCCCGGCAGAACGCGATGTTCGACAACCCGGCCCCGTGCGGCCCGAGCACCGTGGCGGCGTCGGCGAACACCGCCGCCTGCTCGGCGAGCGAAAGCGTCTCGCAGCGCACCGTCTCGAAGCCGAGCGGCGCGAGCGCGGCGAGCACCTCGGGCTCGTTGCGCACCGCCCGCGCGCCCTCGGTGCCGCGACTGATCCACAGCCTGCGGGTCGGCGCGGGCGCGTCCGCGGCCGGCGCGCCCGTGCCGAGACGGTCGCGCAGGAAGCGCGGGTTCCACGCCCCCTGGCGCAGCCCGAGCGAGTTGCTGCCGTAGACCGGCACGTACAGCTCGTCCGCGCTCAGGTACTCGACGCGATCGATGGTCAGCAGCCGGCCCTCGTCGATGCCGAAGCGCGCGAGGGACTCGCGCTGGAACCGGTGCACGAGCGGGTCGACGAGAAAGTGGTCGATCGAGTCGAGCTCGATGCCGGCGCGCTCGAGTACCGCGAGCCGCGGCAGCACGTCGTTCATCCAGTGGTAGTAGTTCTTCGCGTTGCGATTGCCGAGCAGCGCCGCACGGCCGCGCGCGTGCAGCGGCTCGCGCGCGCCGAGCGAGCCGTGGACGACCTCGGCGTAGCCGCGGCACAACGGCGCGACGACCGCGCCGTCGCGGTCCCACACGACGGTGTTGAAGCTGTCGTACCACAGCCGTCCGCCCGGCAGCCGCACGAGCTCGGAAGGTGCCGACTCGAGCGCGTCGGCGGACAGCTCGCGCGGCCGCGACCCGCCGCGCTGCCACGGGGCGCGCAGCAGGTGGCGCTCGGCAGGGTGGGCGGTCAGCACCTCGGCCGCGGCCGCGTCGAGATCGACCCGATGCAGCGGCACGTCGCCGAACCAGCGCATCCGCACGCGTTCGGGCAGTTGGTAGCGGTGGCACCGGGCGGCCTCGTCGGCGTCGCCGCGCGCCTCGGCCACGCGTCCCAGCAACCGGAACGCGGCGCCGTAGCGCGGCAGCGCCTTGAGCGAGCGGATCGCGAAGGCCTCGGCCGCATCGCTCTGGCCGCGCTCGAGCAGGGCCTCGCCCGTCTCGCGGTAGAGCATGAAGCGGTTGCGGGCGTCGGTCTCGGCGCCGAGGCAGTCGGCCGCGGCCCGCTCGACGGCGGACGCGTCGTCCGCCGGCACGGCGCGCAGGCACTCCAGGGCTTCCTCCAGGGTCGGCCCGTCGGGATCGGGGACGAAGGCGTGCGCGACCTGCGTGGCGGACATGGCGTTGATCGGCTGCTGTGCGGCGAAGGCGTTCGTCCGGTATCGGCGAGCAAGTGGCCTGCCAGCGGCCGGCGCGCTCCGCCCGTGACCGGCGTCACCGAACCGCGAGCCGGTGCGCGGCGCGGTTGCAGCGGGCGTTCCGGACCGACGCTATACCGGCCGCCCCCCATGCCGCCAGAGCCCCGCCCCCGCATGCAACGTCCGACCCACCCTCGCCTCGTCCTGCTGCTGTCCGCCGCGGCCTGCACCGGAACCGTCCACGCGCAGGACGCCACCTACTGGTACATCGAGGACGGTGGCGTCCTCGCCTTCGACATGGAGAACGGTCCCGAGACCGGCGCGTGGACGACGGTCGAGGATCCGGGGGCGTTGGGCGGCGGCTACCTGCGCTGGGACGGCGCGTTCGGCGGCCCGCAAGACTCCGAGGGGCGCCGGCTGCGCTACCGCTTCGTCGTCTCCGAGCCCGGCAACTACGAGCTGCGCTGGCGCAGCCGCATCGACGTGGGCAACGAGAACACCGAGCACAACGACTCGTGGGTACGGTTCCCGACGGGGGTCGACGTGCCGGAGGAAGAGCCGCTGCCCGGCTGGACGAAGGTGTTCATGAACGACCCGAACGGCTGGTCGTGGCGCGCCGCGACCGTCGACCACGTCGGACGGCCCGTGCGTCGGTACTTCGGCGCCGGCGAGCACGAGTTCGAGATCGCGGCCCGTTCGGACGGCCACGGCATCGATCGCGTGGTGCTGTACCGCTACGACGCGCTGAACATGAACGATGCCAGGCTGGACGCGCTGCCGCTGTCGCTCACGACGACGGACCCGGCCGGCGAGTACGACGCCGGCGACGCGGGAGCGACCGATGGCGGGGAGCCGGGCGGCGACGGCTCCGACGCCGGGGACGGAGGCGGGAGCGATGCCGCCCCGCTGCAGGCCGTCGGCACGTGCGAGGCGGGCACCCTGGTGCTCGCCCCGTCGCTCGAGCCCGCCGTCTCGAACCCGGAATCGGGCGGCGCCCCGGCGCTCGTCGCGGGCGAGGACGGATTCGTCTGGCTCGGCTTCGACCTGACGGACGTGCCGCCGGCGAGCTCGGCCGCCCTGCGCCTGACTTCGCGCTCGGCGTCGAACGGCGCCCGCGCGTTGACGAGCTGGCTCGGCTCCACGGCCGACGTGAGCGCGCCCCCCGACCCGACCGCGGCGCTCGGTTCCTCGAACGAGGCCTTCGACCCCGGCGCGCCCTTCGCGCTGACGCTCGACGCGACGCTGCTGACCCGGTCCGATCCGATCGGTGTCGGCATCGGGCTCGCCGGACCGGGCGATCCGCTGAAGATCGCCGCGTCCGCCGCCGAGCGGCCCGACGAGCGTCCCGCGCTGGTGCTCTCGGGCGATGACGGCTTCTGCGCCGACCACGATCGGCTGTCGCGCGCGACGGGCGACGACGGGGAGACGACTCCGAACGGGAGCGATGCCGACGGCAACGGTGCCGACACGAACGGGGCCGAGGAGAACGGGGCGAACGAGAACGGGGGGGAGGACGATCGCGGGCCGGAGACCGCCGACGGCGACGAAACGGTGACGGAGCCCGTGCCGGCCCCCGTCGACGAAGCAGGAGCGCCTGTCGACGGAGCCGAAACGCCCGGGGCGGAGGTGGCGAGTCGGGTCGGGGGTGGCGCCTCCGGTGCGATGCCCCTGATCGCGCTGGCGCTCGCGGCCGTCGGACGCCGCTTCCGGATCCCGCGCCGCCGGCGCGGGTAGCGACGGACGGGCGACGCCGTGCCGCGCTCAGCGGCGCGGTGTCGGCGGCGTGTCGGCCAGGGCCCGCTGGATCGCGTACCACGCCGGCTTCGGCTGGAAGTTCTCGTCGAGCGGCAGGCCGTCCACGACGCCGCGCCAGGAGTAGCGGTCCGACAGTCCCCAGAACTGGACGGCGCGACAGGCCGGCTGCTCCACGCAGATCCGCACGACGTTCTCGTAGACGATGGCCTGGGCTTCGGCCTCGGCGATGGGATCCTTCTGCCAGTCGGTCATGACGTCCATCTCGGTGATCCAGATCGACAGCCCGAGATCGGCGAAGCGCCGGAACGTGCGCCGCATCGCGTCGAAGTCCTCGGCATCGGCGGACACGTTCACGTGGAACTGCATGCCCACGCCGTCGATCGGCACGCCGTCGGCGAGCGCGGCGCGGACGAACTCGTGGATCGCGTCGGGCTTGGGGCCCGGCGTCGAGACGTGGAAATCGTTGAGGATCAGTACGGCCGACGGGTCCACCGCACGCGCGGTCCGGAAGGCATCGGCGATGTAGTCGCCCCGCCCGTCCGGCGCCCAGACGTGGTGGCGGAATCCGCCGTCGTCGACAAAGGGCTCGTTGACGACGTCCCAGACCGCCACGCGACCCGCGTGGCGGGACATCGTGCGCTCGATGTGATCGCGCATCAGGGCGAGGCGGTCCTCGGGAGCGGTCTCGTACACCCAATCGGGCACCTGGTCATGCCACACCAGCGTGTGGCCGTGCACCCGCTGGTCGTTGCCTTCTGCGAACTCGATCAGCCGCTCGGTCTGCTCCCAGCGCCACTCGTCGGGCGACGGCCGCAGACGATCCATCTTCTGCGAGTTCTCGGCCGTGACGATGTCGAACTCCTCGGCGAGGATCGCTCGGTAGATGTCGGTCTCGGGAATCGACAGGAAATCGAAGTCCTTCTGCTGATGCGGCGCGATCCCGATGTGCAGACCGTGCCGCGCGGCGAGGTCGCGCAGCCGGCCGCCGCCGAAGCGGCTGTCGCGGACCGATGTCGGGTCCGCGTCCGTCGTCTCGGCAGGCCGCGGCGCGGGCGCGACGGGTGTCGGTGCGGGCTCGGCGGGCTCAACCGACTCAACCGGCTCAACCGGCTCCACGGGCTCGGCCATCTTCGCCGGCTCCACCGTCTCGACGGAATCGGCGAGTTTCACCGGCCCGACCGGCACGGCGGCTTCGAGGGATGGGACGGGCTCTGCGGGTGTCGTGGCGGCCGGCGCGACGTCGTCGGTGCGCGCGGCGTCCTCCGGTTCCACCGGAGACGATGAGGAACCCGAATCGCCCGGTGCGCACCCGACGAGGCACAGGACGAAAAGCGCGAGCGACGCGGCGGCCGGCGCGGGCTCGCGCGAGGTCGCGGGACGACGGATCATGGGCAGCAAGGGACACGGTTGCGTGGCGGCAGTCCCTTCGTGCGCTGCGACTCGCGTGCCGCAGGAGTCGTTCGCCGCGTGCGGCCGCAGCCCGGCCATCCGGTTTCGTGCGCGCGTTCACGGAGCCCCTCGTCGACGCACCCCGCCTCGGTGTCGGTCGGCGTTCCCTGCGTGACGCGCGTGACGTGCGTCGTGCTCCGGCGCAGCGTGCGGCCGGCGATCGTGCAGCCGGGGTGACGCCGCGCCGATGACAGGCGCATGCCTCGTGCCCGGCTCCCGGACACGCACAACGAGCCCCACCCTGATGAAGCCGACCCGCCCGGATCGTCCCACCGGCCCCGTCGCGCGTCGCGCGCCGACCCGAATCGCCGCGGCGGTGGCGACGACGCTCGCCGCGGCCCACGCCGCGCCGGCCGCCGCCGACACGTGGCACCTCGAGGACGACGGCGTCGTCGTCGTGGAGGTCGAATCGATCGACGCGCCGCCGAACTGGGCGGAGTCCAGGGCGCTCGGCGACGTGCTGGGCGAGAGCTACTTCATCAACGTCGGACCCAACGGCTCGCCGGGCTCGCAGAGCGTCATGCGCTACCGGGTCACGATCTCCGAGCCCGGCTTCTACGAGTTCCGCTGGCGCACCCGCATCGGCGAGGGCGATGACTACAAGGAGGCCAACGACTCGTGGTTGCGGCTGCCGACGGGGCGCGACATTCCCGGCGAGCAGTCCCTGGAGAACTGGTCCAAGGTGTACATGAACCGGCTCGGCCGGTGGACCTGGGACACCGTGACCGTCGAC
Source organism: uncultured Gammaproteobacteria bacterium (assembly GCA_963833195.1). Lineage (GTDB taxonomy): Bacteria > Pseudomonadota > Gammaproteobacteria > Granulosicoccales > Granulosicoccaceae > Granulosicoccus. The sequence goes on from CAWHXF010000027.1 coordinate 2,430,462, forward strand.
TTCGCGCCGCGCCCGATCCGTCAGTACCTCGACGCCGGGGACCACGAGATCGAGATCGCCGGGCGCTCGACGGGTCATGCGATCGATCGCTTCGTGCTGTACCGCTACGACGACCACGAGTTCTCCGAGGCGCGCCTGGATACCCTCGAGCCGTCGCGGACCTCCGATGCCCCGACCACTCCCGGTGGCGCGACCGAGCCGCCGCTGCGACCGGACACTCCGGACGACTTCATGCCGGTGGGCGAGTGCCGGTTCGGACGCCTGGTGCTCGAACCCGTGGCCGATGTCGACGTGGAGGGCACGGACGTCGACGACGGCACGACGCTGACGGTCGATGCCGGAGGTCGTCGCGCGTTGCTGCGCTTCGACCTCGCGAACGTGCCGGACATCAACATCGCGCGGCTGCGCACCACGGCCGCCGCGCCGGTAACCGGGGACCGGCGCGACTTCTGGCTCGGCGGCGACGAGATCTGGGACGAGGACTCGGCGGCCGACGCCCTGCCGGACGGGCTCGTCGCGCTCGGCTCCGATGCCGACGCGCACGAGGCCGACGAGCGCATCGACGTCGCGCTCGACCCCTCGTTCGTCGCGGCCCCGGCGCTGACGGTGATCGTCGAGGCGGCCGGAGGCTCCGGCATCGAGCTGCGCTCGCGCGAGGCGGACGCCGGGCGGCCGCGGCTCGTGCTCAAGGGCGACGACCGCTTCTGCGCCGACTACGTCGCCGCGGGCGGCACGGGCCAGTCGGAGGACGAGGACGGCGGCGCCGGTACCGACGGCACGGCCGACGGCGAGACGGACGGCGAGACGGACGGCGAGACGGACGGCACGACCGACGGCACTGACGACGCCGGCGCGGACGACTCGGGAAGCGACGATGCCGGCGGGGACGAGGCCGGTACGGACGGCGCCGGTACCGACGACGGCAATGGCGACGGCGACGGCGACAGCGACGGGGCCGATTCGAGCGGCGAAGGCGACGGCGGCGACGAGGACGCCGGGGACGGTGACGCGACGTCCGGCGATGATGGATCGGGCGCGGGCGGCGACGGCGGCGGCGGCGGTGACGACGACGGCGATGTGGGCGTCACGACGGACCCGGCGGACGGTCAAGGCACGACGCCCGCGAAGCGCAGCTCCGGCGGCGGCGCGCTTGGGCTCGGCCCGCTCGCCCTGCTCGGGCTCGCGGGCGCGCTGCGTCGCGTCGGCGCGGGACGGCGGAGTCGCCGCGGGTAGATCGGGGGAACGAAGGACGCGCGCGGCCACGGATCCGCCGCGCGCGCCGGCACGGCGCGGCGGCTACGGCGCGCCGTCGTTCGCCGCCGCGTCGCGATCGTCCCGGAACGGGCTGATGCCGGCGTGCTTGGCGACGAACCAGTGCGCCTCGGTGCTCTTGTACGGCAGGCTGTCGGCGAGCTCGAAGTAGGTCCGGAACTCGTCCTCGCGCATCAGCCGGTAGCCGTCGAACAGCGCGCGCGTGTCGTCACCGGCGTACAGCCGTTGCAACACCGCGGGGCCGGTCATGTCCCAGACGCTCTGCGAGCGGCGCGTGCGCACGTTGTGCAACGCCACCTCGAGCATGCGGACCATCAGCGGGTCTTCCGGGTCGCGCGCGTAGATCGCGCTGTTGCAGATTCCCTTGGGACGCTCGTAGAGGATGCCGGCGTTGTCCTCGGCGATCAGCGGCTCGAGCGGCTGAAGCGAGCCGTAGTCGGCATCGACGTAGAAGCCACCGTGGCGCGCCAGCCAGCAGTAGCGGAACAGGTCCGCACGCATCGCCGGCAGCGCGGCGTTGTCGTACATCGCGGTCGCTTCGGCTCCGAACTCGACGCGCACGAACTCGCGCGCCGTTTCGTCGTCGAAGAAGCGGTAGGGCATCGACGGGTTCGCGTCGCGCACGCTGTCGAGCAGCCCCTGCACCTCCTCGGAGGCGTTGCTGTCCCAGAACTGCACTATGGCGGCGACGTCGGCGGGCAGCGGCACCGGTTGACTCAGGCTCATGCGATTGCTCCCTAGAAGCGCTCGGGCTACAGGTTGATGGCGACCGCGGCGGCCACCGCGATCTTGTAGACGATGTCGACGATCGTCGCGGCGAGCTGAAGGTTCTTGCTCGGCACCTTCGGCAGCACGATGATCTCGTCGCCGGGGCGCACCTCCGGGTTCTCGCCGGTGGAGACCTCGCCGTTCAGGTGCACCACGACGATACGGTCGGTGTCAGCCTGCTCGCCGAACCCGCCGGACGAATCGATGTAGTCGCGCGCGCCCAGGCCCCGCTCGTGCAGCATCGCCTGGGACACGAGCACCTCGCCGCTCAGCAGCACCGATTCGGTGCGCGACGGGACGGTGATGATGTCTCCGCTGTTGAGCAGCACGTCGGCGACCTCGCCGCCGCGCGCGACCACCAGGCGTCCGTTGGGCTCGACCTCGCGGGCGTTGGCCACGAAGCGCGAAATCAGCTCGGCCTCCTGGGCGCGAATGGCGGACTCGGTGTCGGTCTGCGACGAGGCGGTCAGGTAGCGCGCCTCGAGCCGCTGCAGGCTGTCCTGCAGCGCGGCCTTCTGTCGCATCGCGATGGCCTCGCGCTTGAGCGAGATCGAATCGGTGTCGGCGAGCTCGGGGTCGACCGCGATGTGGTCGAGCAGCTCGCGCAGCCGCGTGTCGCGCGGCACCGCGAAGCGCGAGGGCCCGAGATGCGAGCCCTCGACCTCGACGACGATGATGCTGTCGCGGAGATCGACCCGGAAGGACACCCGATCGCCGTCGGCGAGCTCGAGCGCGCCGAGCTCCTCGATCGGCACGTAGATCGAGAAGGGCCTGCCGTCGCGCACGCCCGAGACCCCCGCATGGCTGACGCCCGGATCGAGCATCGCGCCGGCGGCGAGCGCCGCGCCGTTGGTGCTCGCGCCGTCGAGCTCGAACACCGCCTCGTTGGCGACGTCGCCCGAGACGGCGACCGTCGCGCCGCGCCGGCCCACGACGATCGTGTCGCCGTCGCGGAACTGGACCGACTCGAGTCGTCCGTCGACGAGAAAGCCGTACAGGTCGATCCGGGCGAGGGTCTGCCCGTCGCGCACCACGCGCACGTCGCGGTAGCTGCCGCGCGACGGGTCGATCCCGCCGGCGCGATCGAGAAAGTGCAACGCCGAGTTCGAGGGGATGCCGGCGAAGCGGCCCGGGCTCGCGACGTAGCCGGTGACGAAGACGGCGACCGGTTGCGAGCCGTCGAGACTCGTGTAGACGCGCACGTTGTCGGTGTAGACGCGCCCCACGGCCTGCGCGACGCGCGCGTTCAGGTCGCTGTTGCGCGTGCCGCCCAGCGCGATCGGCCCGACCCGCGGCACGAACACGTTGCCCTGCGGATCGACCGTGAGACTTCTATTGAAGTCGGTCGCGCCCCAGATCCGCACGCTGACCCGGTCGCCGGGCTGGACCACATAGTTCGGGTTCAACCCGTCCTCGCGGTCGTTGCTGAAGCCGCCACCGAAGAGGTTCGCGCCGAACGGCTCGAGCCCGTCGACGCGCTGTAGCGAGGCGCGCTCGCGCGACTCGTCGGCGTAGAGCGGGCGGGCCGCCGGCGGCGGACCGTCGAGCGCGTCGCCGACGGCGTTCGCCCCGCCCTGCCCGCGCAGCAGCGCCGCGGCGGCCTCGGGCGCTGCGACGCCGTCCTGCACGGCGGCGCCGCCGAGCGCCTGGGCGTGCGTGACGAGCGGCAGGGCCGACAAGAGAAGGATCAGGCAGCTTCGGATCACGGGACGGGTATCGACTCTGGTGAGCTGGGAGGCGACGGCGCTCATTTGCCGAGGTGGTCGCGCAGCGCCGACCACATCAGGCCGCCGACGAGCTGGATCAGGAACGCGAACACGAACACCGTGAGCACCTCGTAGAGCCGGCGTGGCTCGATCGCGGCGTCCGGCAGGTTCGGTTCGATGAAGGTGACGAGGTACTGCTTCTTCCTCTGGGCCTCCAGACGCGCCGCCTCGAGGGAGCCGAGCGCGGAGGTGTAGCGGCGCAGCGCGAGCTCCTGCCCGAGCTCGAGCGGCTGATAGGACTCGATCAGGGCGCTGAGCTCGCCGGCCTCGCCGCCGCCGCCGAGCCGGCCGCGCTCGAGTCCGAGCTGGCGCTCGAGCGCGCGGATGCGGTTCTTCAGCGCCACGACCTCGGGGGCGTCGCCACGCATGTAGGCCTCCTTCTCGCCCAGCATCGAGCGGGTCTCGATCAGTCGCGACTCGATCTGCGCGACGAGGTTCAGCCGCGCCGCCGATTCGGCCGCCGGGTCGAGCAGCGTGTTCGAGTTGCGAAAGCGCGTGAGTGCCGCGCTCGCCTCGGCGACGTTGCCACCGGCACGCTCGACTTCCATGAGGGCCGTCGACAAGGCGTCCTCCTCGATGCGCGAGGACAGATCGTTGACGAGACCCTCGCCGAGCTCGATGACGAGCGTGGCGAGCTCCTTGGCGAACACGGGATCGAACGCGCTGACGGTCAGCGTCACGACATCGCTCTGGGTGTCGTGCAGCAGGCGAACGCGCTCGGTGAAGTAGGCGAGCAGCTCCTCGGTGTCGGCCTCCGGGTCGAGCCGCGCGAGCGGGTCGATGTCGGGGTCCGAGTAGTGGCCGACGAGATCGATACGCTCCACCACCTGGCGCAGCATGTCGCGCGAATGCACGTAGTCGGCGACGACGAGCGTGTCCTGGGAGCCGCCCGCAGCGATCGGCGAGGCCAGGATCGCGGCGAGTCCGCCGCCGCCACCCGGATTGGAAGAGCGCACCGCGAAGCGGGCCTCGCTGACGTAGATGTCGCTCGCGACCCCACCGAAGTAGATCGCGGCGATCAGCGTGGGCAGGCCGACGACGATCGCGAGGCTTCTTAAGATGGCTTTCATCGTAGTGGGCTCAGGCTGCGCGCGTCTGCAGGACCTTGTAGGCCTGCAGCGCGTCCTTGAGGTTGTCGTGCATGACGAGCCGGCCTTCATGCAGGATGGCGGCCATGTCGCAGTTCCTGCGGATCATCTCCTCGTTGTGGGAGACGAGAATCACCGAGGCCTCGGCCCGACGCTCCTCGAACGCGCGTCTGAACTTCTCCTTGTAGCGGGCATCGCCCGTCTCCAGCGCTTCATCGACGAGGTAGACGTCGAAGTGACAAGCGAAGCTGACGGAGAACGCGAAGCGGCCGCGCATGCCGGCGGAGTAGTTTCGGAGCGGCACGTCGAAGTAGTCGCCGAGCTCGGAGAACTCGAGCGTGAAGGCCTCGATGTAGTCGGGGTCCTCGCCGTAGATGCGCGCGACGAAGCGGGCGTTCTCGCGCGCGGTCAGAGACTGCTGGAAGCCGCCGGTGAAGCCGAGCGGCCAGGACACCTTGCCCTGCTGGACGACGGTGCCGGAGTCGGCGGGCTCCGCGCCACCGAGGATCCGCACGAGGGTCGACTTGCCCGCACCGTTGAGCCCGAGGATGCCGACGCTCCTGCCGCGCGGGAACGTCACGCTCACGCGGTCGAGCACGGTGCGCACGCCGGCGCGCGTGTGGTAGCGCTTGGTGACGCGATCGAGGGTGATCACAGTCCGACGATCGCCCGCTTGCGCATCGCCTGGTGGACGGTCAATCCGACGGCGAACAGTCCGACCGACCAGCTGACCGCGTAGATCCAGCTGCCGTGGGGCGTCTCGAACTCGTGGAAGAAGCGGTCGCGTTGGAGCTCGAGCAGGTGCAACAACGGGTTCCACAGCAGGTACTCGCGAAACGGCATCGGCAGGCTGTCGGCGGTGTAGAACAGCCCCGAGGTCAGGAACAACGGGCGGCCGAAGGCGACCGTACCGACCTGGCGCATCGACGGCAGGATCGGCGACACGCTCGCGAGCAGGAAGCCCATGCCCATGCCGATCATCGTGAGCAGCGCGCACACCACGAGCACGCCCAACGGGTCCTCGCAGCGGATCTCGAAGCCGAGCACGTGGGCGATGCCGAGCATCAGCGCGAACACGCACAGCAGCGTCGCGCCCTCGAGCAGCCCGCGCGCGAGGATGACGTCGAAGGTCGTGACCTGCGGAAAGCCGAGCAGGTTCCGGTTCGACGCGAGCGCACCCTGCATCTGGCCCATCGAGTCGCGGAACATCGTGAACGGCACGATGCCGGTGATCATGAACGGCACGATCGGCATGTTCGACACGGTCGGGGCGTTCATCGCAGCGAAAAAGGCGACGAACACCGTCACCATCAGCGCAGGCTCGATGAGCGCCCACAGAAAGCCGATCTTGTGCTCGCCGTAGCGCGCCTTGGTTTCGCGCAGGATCAGCGCTCGGATGACCCGTAGCTGCGTCTCCAACGCACCGACCGCGCTTCGCACGCTCAGCGCCTCGCGCCCTGCGCCGGACTCCGTGAGCGCGCGTGCGTAGGCCGCCTCGGCCCCTGGAGCGGCCACCGCCTACAGGTCCCGCGGCAGCAGTTCGTGCGGCACCGCAAGCTCCGCCCCGGCGGGGATCGTGCGCGTGTCGACGATGCCGTTGGCCTCGGCGATCGCCGGCCAGTCGCGGCCGCTGCCGGTGATGCGCCGGGCGAAGTCCCACAGGGTCTCGCCGGCGATGATCGGGCTCGTGAACGGGCGTGCGAACGGATCGCGCGACCCGGCGCGGCGCAGTGCGCCGGACACCGACGTTGCCGCCTGTCCGGCCGAGCCGCTCAGGGGCACGACGAGCGTGTCCTCGAGCGGGCCGCCGGACCGCCCGGACGCCGGGCCCGCGGCCGCGCCGAGCGCGCGCGGCAGGTACCAGCGCCCCGCATCGTCGCGGCACACGATGCGGGTCGGCTCCATCCGTCCGTCGAGCCGCACGCGTCGACAGCGGTGGCCGCTCGCCGCGGCGTAGGCGCCACCCACCGAGGCGCGATCGGCGCCGAGCGAGTTGCCCGGCTCGAGCGCGATCGGGGCGCCGTCGGATGCCCTGCCCAGGCGCTCGGCGAGCGATGCGTCCGGACGTGCGCCGGACGGGCCGGCCGCCCGGTCGCCCGCATCGACCGGGCCCCGCGCGGCGCAGCCGCCGAGCGCGGCGACGAGCGCGAGCAGCGCCGCGACGCGCGCGGCGCTCACGAGCCCTTGCCCTCCACGAAGATCTCGAGCAGGCCGCAAACCTCCTCGACACCGTTCCTCGTCTGCTCGGTCACGACGAGCGCTCGGATCTTGTACTTCCTCATCAACATTTCGGCCTCGGAGACCATCGCCTCGGGCGAGATCGTCACGGGCACCGGCGTCATGAAGTCGCACACCTGCTTGTCCATCATCGTCGGGTCCATGATCAGCGCTCGGCGCAGGTCGCCGTCGGTCAGGATGCCGAGCAGGCGGTGCCCGTCGACGATGATCGCGAGTCCCAGACGCCCGGCGGTCATGCAGAAGATCGCCTCGCGCACCGTTTCCTCGGGCCCGATCAGCGGCAGCTTGTCGGTGATCATCGAGTCACTGACGCGTGCGAGCAGGCGGCGACCGAGGATGCCGCCGGGATGAAATTGGGCGAAGTCCGACGGCTTGAAGTCGCGCGCCTTGATCAGGCACACCGCGATCGCGTCACCAACCGCCATGGCCGCGAGCGCAGACGTCGTCGGCGCGAGATTGTTCGGGCAGACCTCGCGCTCGATGTCCACGCGCAGCGTCACGTCGGCCTGGCGTCCGATCGTCGTGCCCGCGGCCCCGATGATTCCGATGATCGGGTTGCCGAAGTATTTGAGCGACGGCAGCAGCTTGCAGACCTCCTCGGTCTCGCCCGAGTGCGAGATCAGCACGACGAGGTCGTGCGAGGTGATCATGCCGAGATCCCCGTGGATCGCCTCTCCGGGGTGCAGGTACATCGCCGGCGTCCCGGTGGAGGCGAGCGTCGCGGCGATCTTCTTGCCGACGATGCCGCTCTTGCCCATGCCGGCCACGATGACGCGGCCCTTGCACTGCAGGATCAGCCTCACGGCGTCGTCGAACTCCTCGCCGAGCTTGCCGGCGATGCTGCTGAGCGCGCTGCTCTGCATCAGAAGCGACTCGACCGCTGTGGGCACGAAGCTCGACGAGTGGCCGCTCGTCTGCGAATTGCGCTGGGCAAGACTCATTGGGGATGTCGGGTCAGGGAAGGCGATGGCGTCGACCCGACCCGAAGCGATTTTCGTACCACGACTCCGACGCGCCGGCCGACGGCTCCTGCGCGGCGGCTGCGAGCGCCCCCCCTGCCCCCTCTCAGGGCCCCTCCGGCGTCCCCGCGAGCAGCGCGTGGACCCGATTTGCGAGGGCGAGCGAGGCGTCGGTCGAGTGCGCGAGGCAGTTCACGTGTCCCATCTTCCGCCCGGGCCGCGCCGCCGCCTTGCCGTACAGGTGCAGCGCCACCCCAGGCAACGCCAGCGCCTCGGCGAACGAAGGCGTCCCCGACGCCCAGGCGTCACCCATCAGGTTGACCATCGTCACTGGCGAGAGCGCGCGCGGCGCTCCGAGCGGCAGGCCGGCGAGCGCGCGCACCTGCTGCTCGAACTGCGACACCGTGCAGGCGTCGAGCGTCCAGTGCCCGCTGTTGTGCGGGCGCGGCGCCATCTCGTTGAACAGCAACCTCGGCCCGTCGTCGCCGGCGACGACGAAGAACTCGACCGCCAGCACGCCGACGTAGCCGAGCCCGTCGGCCAGCCGTGCCGCGGCGTCGGCCGCCTCGGCCTCGAGCGCCGGGTCGAGCCCGGCCGGCACCGTCGACAGGTGCAGCACGCCGCGCTCGTGCACGTTCGCCGCGGCGGGAAAGGCGACGCTCGCGCCGCGCCCGTCGCGCGCGACCACGACCGACAGCTCGGCGAGCAGCGGCACGCGGGTCTCGAGTACGCACGGGACGCGCCCGAGATCGTCGAACGCGGCCGCGACGGCGTCGACGTCGTCGCAGCGCCTCTGCCCACGGCCGTCGTAGCCGAGCCGGGCGCTCTTCAGGATCGACGGCGCGAGCGACCCCTCCCGGCGCAGCGTCTCGATCTCGTCGGCCGACTCGATCGGGCGCCACGGCACCGGCTCGAGCCCGTGCGCGGCGGCCGCGCGCTTCTCGGCGGCGCGGTCCTGGGCGACGGCGACCGCGTCGGGACCGGGGGCGACCCGCGCGTGCCGGGCGAGGCGCTGGAGCGACGCGGCCGGCACGTTCTCGAACTCGATGGTGATCGCGTCGCACAGCTGCCCGAGCCGGTCGAGCGCGGTCGGGTCGTCGTAGGCGCCGACGACCGCGACGTCGACGACGCGCATCGCCGGGGCGTGCGGGTCGGGATCGAGCGCGGCGGTGACGTGGCCGAGACGTCGCGCCGCGAGGGCGAAGTAGAGCCCGAGCTGGCCGCCGCCGACGACGCCGAGGAATCGTATCGGTCTGGAAGGTGCGTCCACGCTTGCCCCTGCGGATGCAGATTCCGTCGTTCGACCAGTATAGCGGCGCGCGCCGGGACCGGCCCGTGGCACGTCGGGTGCATCGCGCTCCGGACGCGGTTCCCGCGACCGCGCCGTCGCGCCCACCCGGAGCAAGCACTCGACATGAAGATCGCCGTGATCACGATGGTGTACAACGAGTCGTACAACCTGCCCACGTGGGTGAACCACTACTCGAAGCAGTGCCCGGGCTGCGAGCTCTACATCATCGATCACGGCTCGGACGAGAGCGTGCGCGAGGCGTTCCCCGGCGTGAACGTGCTGCGGGTGCCGAGATCCGATTTCGACGAGCGGCGCCGCTCCGACATGGTCACGCGCCTGCACGGAATGCTGCTGCTGGAGTTCGACTGGGCGCTGCACACCGATTGCGACGAGCTGGTCGTGTCGAAGGGGCACGCCACGCTCGCCGAGGCGCTGGCGCACGAGGACCCTGACGCCCCGTCGGTCACCGCCGTGGGCATGAACCTCTGGCACTACGTCGACGACGAACCGGTCTACGACCGCGGACGGCCCATGGGCGAGCAGCGCGAGTACGCGACGTTCGAGAAGTCCATGTGCAAGCCGTTCGCGTCGCGCGTCCCGATCGCCTGGATTCCCGGGTTCCACACCTCGAACCTAGCCCCGCGGTTCGGCAACGGGTACTACCTCGTGCACACCAAGTACGTCGACCGCGACGAGTCGCTGTCCAGGTTGCGGCTGACTTCCGGCCTGAACTGGTCGGCCGAGGCCCTCGAGAAGGGTTGGTCGAGCCACCAGCGCGTCGACGCCGAAAAGCTCGTGGCCAAGTTCGAGGGCATTGCCCGCTACGTCGCGGGGGGCCGAGTGGACGCGTTCGAGTTCGGCGACGAGATCCGCGGCTTTCTCGAGCAGAGCGTGCAGGACTCCAAGGGCAACTGGCGCTGCGACGCGCGGCTGCCGAGCCGGATCGTGCGAATTCCGCAGGACTTGCTCGACCGGCTTCCCTGATCCTCGATACCCGGACCGAAGCGGCCCATTCGGCGTCCGTCCCCTCCGTCCCGGAGGGGTTGGGTTAGCGCACCGAACGCGTCGGCCAAGACGTCTCAGGCAACCGGACCGAGCGCAGAACCTTCCTCATCGATCCGCGCCAGCAGGCGCGCACCCTCCGGGCACGCCGAAATCCGCTTCCGATGCGCGCCCGCACTCTCTTCCGCGGCCCTGGCGGAGGCAGAGCCGACCGGCGACCGGTCCCACGCGTGCTGCAAGGCCTCGATCGCCAGACGATCGTCGCCCGAGGCGAAGGCGTTCAGGGCACGGAGCCGCCACGACTCCGGGTCCAGCGGCCACAGCCGCGCGATGCGTGCCGCCACCAGGTCGGCTTCCCCCTGACGGCCTGCGGCCGCCGCCCGGTCGCGCTCCGCTTCCAGTTGTCGGCGCGTCAGGGTCGCCCAGTCGGCCGAGAGCCTGCGATCGACGAGATAGGCAGAGGCGATCCGGTGAAGGCCGCGCTCGGCTCCGAGCATTCGTGCCTCGAGCGCGGCGAACAGCAGCCGCAACTCGAAAGGGGAAATCGGGAAACACGGCCCTGAAGCCCTCGTCGCGCAGGACGCCGAGGTCCAGGTCGGAGACGTCCGGCAACGGGTACATCAGGTCGTAGGGGCAGAAGTGGAGTCCGCTGAGGCGCGGTCTGCCGGCGGCGATCGATCCGGGCCTGATGATGTTGCTGAAAGGGAGCTCGTGGCGCGCCATGAGATCGACGTGCCGGGCGAACACGTCCTCCATCACCAGCAGATCGATGTCGCCGATGTACACGTTGCGGGCGCGCAGCCGAGGCTGCTCGACGAACCGGATCGTGCCCGGCCGCACGCTCCGCCCGTTGCGGTCCACGGTGGACTCGCGGAAGAGGAACCGGTCGCCGAACAGATCGCGCAGCCGGATCAGGACCGCCTCGTTCCTGCTCAGGAAGCCTTCGAGATCCTCGAGCACGATCTCGACCAGGGCGCCCGGGTTGTTCGTCAGGGCGAAGTAGGCGTACGGCGCCGCGAAGATGTCGTAGTGCTTGTCCGCATAGGTGAAGAAGAGCAGATCCGGTCCCTGATCGGTGCCCACCGGGCCGGGAGCGCGTCCGTGCATCGATCGCCTCATGCGACGGCGGCGGGCACCGCGGCGAGGTGACGCTCGAACACCTCGAGCTCCGACCACGCCGCCCGGGCGATCGAGTATTCCTGAGAGGTTCGCACCGCCCGCTCCGAGAGCTCGCGCCGGGCGGCGGCGCCGAGCGCCATGTACTCGTCGAAGCGCGCGACGATCGTCTCCTTGCTGCGGGTGTCGACCAGGAAGGCGTTGACGCCGTCGACCGCGTACTCGTGGGTGCCGCCGAAGACGGGCAGCAGCGTCGCGCAGCCGCAGGCCATCGCTTCGAGGCCGGTGCGACCGAACGCCTGGTAGTCCGACAGGTCCATCACGAGGTCGGTGGTGCGAAACAGCGCTGCGACTTGGGACCGCATCAGCCGGCCGTGATTGACGAACTCGAAGTCGGTCGGCAACTGGTGCTCGACGAGCTCCTCCTCGGTGCACCCGAACACGCTGATGTCGACCGCGTCGCCGTGGCGCGCGGCGATCTCCTTGAGCACGCTCATCGTGCGCCGCGGCGCGCGGCGCGGCGTCGGGGGGCGCACCATCGCGGCCACGCGAACCGGGCCGTGCACGCGCCTGAGCGCGGGGTGGTAGAGCGACGTATCGAGGCTCGGGCTGACCTTCTCGACCTTCACCGCGTGGTTGCCCGACACGACGTGGCGGATCCAGTCGGTCTTGGCGAACAGCAGTGCCCCTGGCAGCCGCTCGTAGCTCGCCAGCGCCTGCTCGCGCAGCGGGTCCCCGGGGGCGCAGAACAGCGGCTCGTAGTCCTGGACGTAGTAGGCGACCCGCGGCCGCGTCCCGCGCACGCGCTCCAGCGCCTGCGCGACCGTCTCGACCGAGGTGAACATCGTGCAGACCACGAGCTCGCGGCCCTCCATCAGCTCGGCGAGCCCCGCGACTCCGGCGAACGAGTCGATCGCGTCGCGCACGTTCGGCAGATCGGCGTAGGTCGTCGTGAACGAGGACACGTTCTTCTCGTTGACGGCGATCCGGGCATCGACCCCGAAGCGGATCATCTCGTTGACCTCCTGGGCCACCGAGTGCGCTCCGCCGCCGCCGCCCTTGACCGGCAGCACGAACGTCACCTTCATCGGCCCCGCGAGCCGGGTCTTCGACCCCTTCTCGTTCTTCACAGTCCGTTCTCCAGCAGTCGATCCCGCAGTCGCGCGATCGCGGGTTGGTTCTCGAGCTCCGCGGTGACCTCGTCCCAGTCGACGCCGGGGTGCTTGGCCCGCAGGGCCGCCGAGCCTTGGCGGGACAGCGCCTTGCGCTGCTCGTGTCCGAAGCTCTGGGACTTGGCGTGGAAGACGTAGGCGTCGTCGGCGACGTGGATACCGAGCCCGGCGCCGACCACGCGGGCGCAGAAGTCGTTCTCCTCGCCGAAGCCGCGCGGGAACGAGTCCTCGTCGAGCAGCCCGACCTCGTCGATCGCCCGGCGCGAAATCAGCTGGCAGAACCCGTTGATGACGCGCACGCCCGGGTGGGCGCGCTCGGAATGCGCCGCCACCAACCCCGCCACGTCGTCGGCCGACACCGACTCCGGCAACGGGTTGAAGCACCACTGCCCGTCGGCGCGGATGCGCGGCACGGACTGGTACGAGGCGGCGTTGCCGAGCGGCCCGACCATCGCCGCGCCGGTCTCCACCGCGCAATCGATCATACGCGACAACCAGCCGGCGGTCGCGACGCAGTCGCTGTTGAGCACGCACACGTAGTCGGCGTCGCTGCGGCGAAGCCCGACGTTCACCGTCCTGGTGTAGCCGAGGTTCTCGGGATTGACCAGCAGCTCGACGTTCGGGAACCGGTCGGCGACGGCCGCGAGCCAGGCGGCGGTCTCGGCATCGGAGCCGTCGTCGACGAGCCGCAGCGTGTACGGCACGTCGGTGCGCTCGAGCACCGAGCGCACGCACTCGCGCACCGACTCGAACGCGTTGTGGATCGGCACGACGATGTCGACCGTCGGGTATCCGGGGCGCGGCCGGCGCACGGTCGCGCTGCGCATCCCTCGAGCCCCTCGAGCCTCTCGAGCGGGCCGTCGCGGTCCGTGCGACGGGATCGGCGCGCGGTGGCCACGCGCTCGACGAGCGAGGCATCGGTGCAGGGCTCCTTCGAGAGCCAGCTCTCCACGCCGCGAATGCTCGTCAGTTGGGCGACGATGGCGGGGTCTTCGAAGCCGACCGGGGCGAGCGCGTGCGGCGAGCCCTGCGGGACCGGCTCGCCTGTCGTCTCGGGAGCTGGGACTGCCGGCAAGCTCTCGACGCACACCGTCTCGACGAACACGTCGGCGTTGCACTCGAACTCGACGGCGAACAGCAGCGATTCCAGGTTCCCGTAGCCGCGCCGGACCCTGACCATCGTCGCCTCGTCGAGATGCGCGCTCAAGGTGCTGACCCCGCGGACGTTCACGCCGCGCGCGAGCACCGTCAACACCGTCTCGCGCTCGGCGTCACGACCGATCAGCAGCAAACGGCGCACGAGCGCGAAGCCGTTGGTGCCCGTGGCGTGCAGCGTCGCGCGCACGAGCGCGGACGGCTCGTCGAGCAGACTCGCGTCAAGCGACCCGACCAGTCGTACGATGCCGTCGAAGGCACCGGTGCGCACGCGCAACCCGAAGCCCGGACGTTGTCCCTGCGCGGCGTGCGGCACGGTCTGGGCGGTCACGCTGACGCGCGCGAGCTCGGTCTTGCGTCCCTCGAAGCGCCAGTTGTCCGCCAGCTCGTCGCCGCTGACCAGGCCGATGAAATCGATGCCGTGCGACCAGCGCTCGAAGCGGCCGTTCTCGAGGTATGAGCGTGCTGGAGCGGCGGACGGTGCGGCGCGCTCGATGTGCAGCGGCGCGGCGTAGGCACGGCGCAGGTAGCGAAACGAGACGAACTCGCTCAAGCAGCACAGCGCGACGTCCAGGAATCCCCTGCCCTTGTGCGCGACGACCAGCTCGAGCTCCAGGCGGGCACCGTCTGTCAGCGCACCGCAGGCGGTGCCGGGCAGCACGTGACGCTCGAGGCGTCACAGCGAGTTGATTCTCAGGACGAGCTCGGAGGCGGCGACTCCGTCGACAAGGACGCGGCACGCGATCCGTGTCGGACGGTCGGCGCGCAGCATCAGCCTGAGCGTCAGGTCGCCGGCCTCCGGGCGCGGCGCCGACAGCGCGGTGCGCAGCCGCACCCCCTCGTCCCCGTCGGCGCGGCCGACGAGCCCCAATCGCCCGTAGCGGTCCGCGTGCTCGAGCAGCGAGCCCGCCAGCGGGAAGTCGTCGAGCACCAGGTCGACTTCGGAGTCGATCTCCCAGCCCTCGATCGCGTCGGGGCCGAGCCGTCGCGGATACGGCACGGGGTTCAGCGCCCGGTGGTCCGGCAACGCGACGCGCTGGCGCACGAAGAAGCGCGGTGCGGACTCGTCACCGAACGACAGCGCGACCTCGATCTCGCGCGCGTCGGGCCCGATCGCCTCGCCGGCATCGACCTCGAAGGCCGCGAGGCCGCCGGCGATGCCGGCGGCCTCGAGATCGGCACGGTGAGTGACGCACTCGAAGCTCCCGACGGCGCGGCCATCGACCCAGACGATGACCGGCGCGTCCAGCGGCTCGCCGCCGGGCCCGGACGCCCAGCCGCTGATGAAACCGTCGTCCACGCGGTCGATGTGCCCGCGCCCGCATGGCGGCTCGTGCAACGGTGCCCGGCCTGGATCGTCGCCGGCGTCTGAGGCGGAATCGGCGCGGTCGGCTCGGAAGAACCGGACACGTTCGCGGCGCCGTGTCAGCGGCGCGGAGAAGTTCTCTCGCAGGGCGGTGAGCATGGGTCGATGCGGGTCTCGGTACGGACGGCCAGGCCGCCCACTTCCGGCGGGAGCGAACGGACCTTCCGGGCGAGCAACTTCCGTTTTGCGCGACCCGCGTTACACCTCGGGCGACCCTCCCGGCGGCAGCACCATCGCCTCGGCTTTCGCCGACTGCTCCGCGCGGTAGTCGTCCAGCCGCGCGGCCAGCGCATCGTCCCCGGCCGCGAGCATCGCCACGGCGAACAGCGCCGCGTTCACGGCCCCCGCCTCGCCGATGGCGAACGTCGCCACGGGAATGCCGCGCGGCATCTGCACGATCGAATACAGCGAGTCCAGGCCGCCAGGTGCCTCGACGGTACCGGCACGCCCAGCACCGGCACGGTCGTCTTCGCGGCCAGCATGCCCGGCAGGTGAGCCGCCCCGCCCGCTCCCGCGACGATGCATCGCAGACCGCGGGCGCTCGCTCCGGACGCGTACTCGAACAACGCGTCGGGCATGCGGTGGGCCGACACCACGCGCGCCTCGTGCGGCACGCCGAGGCGCTCCAGCAGCTCCGCGGCGCCGCGCATAACGGGCCAGTCCGAGTCGCTGCCCATCACCACGCCCACGACGGGGGCGTTCGAAGCTCGGGCCATCGAAGGTCCGCAAGGCGCGCCTCGGCGCGGGAAGCGGCCGAGTATACGCGGCACGAAGCGGGCGACAATGGCGCCCCGCCCGCCCGGAGCCCGCCCCTTGAGCGCACCGCCTGCCAACGGCACGAACGGCCCCGTCGCCTCGGACGCCTCGACGATGTTCGACGACACCGTCGACACGCCCATCACGAGCCTCCCCCTCGTGTACCGCGGCAAGGTGCGCGACGTGTTCGAGATCGACGCGGCGCACTGGCTGATCGTGGCGACCGACCGGGTCTCCGCGTTCGACGTCATCCTGCCGACCCGCATTCCCGGCAAGGGCGCGCTGCTGACGTCCATCGCCCTCTTCTGGTTCGCCCGCTTCCGGGCCATGCTGCCGAACCACCTCGCGAACCTGACGCTCGACGAGGTGCTGCCCGACCCGGCCGAGCGCGCCGCGGCGGAAGGCCGCTCCATGATCGTGCGGCGCCTGAAGCCGCTGCCCATCGAGGCCGTGGTGCGCGGCTACCTCGCGGGCTCCGGCTGGAAGGACTACCGCGAGAGCGGCGCGGTGTGCGGCCACGCCCTGCCCGCCGGGCTGCAGCAGGCCGCGCAGCTCGACGCACCGCTGTTCACGCCCGCCACCAAGGCCGCGCTCGGCGACCACGACGAGAACATCGACTTCGACGCCGTGGCGGCCCTCGTCGGGCGCGAGGTGGCCGAGGACGTGCGCCGCGTGTCGATCGCCATCTACCGCGACGCCGCGCGCTACGCGGCCGAGCGCGGCATCGTCATCGCGGACACCAAGTTCGAGTTCGGCCACGACGCGGCCGGCAACCTCGTGATCATGGACGAGATGCTCACCCCCGACTCGTCGCGCTTCTGGGACGCCGATGCGTGGCGCCCGGGCAGCTCGCCGCCGAGCTTCGACAAGCAGTACGTGCGCGACTGGCTGGAGACGCTCGACTGGGACAAGACGGCGCCCGGACCGGAGGTGCCGGACGAGGTCGTGGCGGGGACGCTGGCGCGGTACGAGGAGGCGCGACGGCGTATAACGGGCGCATGAACGCTAGCGCCATGGACGTACGGCGGCGCCTGCTCAGCGTCGATGACTATCGGTTGATGGCCGAGGCCGGCGTGTTCGCGCCCGACGAGCGGGTCGAGCTGATCGAGGGAGAGATCGTCGTCATGCCACCGATCGGAAGCGTCCACGCGGGCCTGATCGCTCGGTTGCAGAAGCGCCTGGCCGCGGCTCGTCGGCGAGCGCGCACTGGTCTGGACACGGAACCCCGTCGTGCTGCCCGAGCATTCGGTCGCCGCAACCCGACGTCGTGCTGCTGAAGCCGCGCGAGGACGACTACATCCGCTCGCTGCCCGGCGCCGAGCACGTGCTGCTGGCCATCGAAGTGGCGGACAGCAGCCTCGCCTTCGATCGCGACCGCAAGCTGCCGCTCTTCGCCAGCCACGGCATTCCGGAGGCGTGGCTCGTGGACTGCACGGCCGACACCTTGACGGTGCACCTGAACCCGGGAGCGAACGGCTACGAATCGGTCGCCGTCGCCGACCTGTCGACACCGATACCGATCGGCGCGCTGCCGGACATCCGTCATCGACCTAAGCGGCCTGTTCGCCTGACCCGTAGTCGCACCACCGCCGCACCGGGCAACCGGAACACTTCGGCCGCACGCCCGTGCACGTGTGCTTGCCGAAGGGCATCAGCAGCCGGTTGACGTCGACCCAACGCTCGCGCGGCACCACCTTCTCGCAGCGCCGCCAGCGTCGCCTTCGGCTCGCGCGTGGCGACGAGCCCCCAGCGGTTCACGACGCGGTGCACGTGCACGTCCACGCTGATGGCGGGCACGCCGAGCGCGACGCCGAGCGCAAGGTTCGCGCACTTCGGCCCGACGCCCTTGAAGGCGGTCAGCGCATCGAAGTCGGCCGGCGTCTCGCCCCCGTGCTCGTCGACGATCCGCCGGCTCAGCGCGAGGATGGTGTCGGCCTTCTGGCCCGGATAGGTGCACTTCGCGACGAGGCCCACGAGCTCCTCGTGGTCCAGCGCCAGCATCGCCTCGGGCGTGCGGGCGCGTTCGAACAGCGCCACGCTCGCGGGGTAGCTCGTCTCGTCGTACGTGCGGATGGACAGCACGCAGCTGACGAGCTGCTCGTACAGCGAGTCGTGACCGGCCGCCGCCAGGCCGAACATGGCGGCGGGCGGGTGCGCGGCGTTGGCGGTCTCGATGCGCTCGAACATCGTGTCGAGCGGACGGGCGGAGGGCATGCCGGGAGGTTGCCGACGGACGGAGGTCGACCCTATCGGCTCATCCCGGAACCCCCACCACCCGGGGTGCAGATCGCGCTACGCGATCGTCACGCGCTCGTCCAGGTACGCGTCCTGGATCGCGTGCAGCAGCTCCACGCCTTCCTTCATCGGCTTCTGGAACGCCTTCCTGCCCGAGATCAGGCCCATGCCGCCGGCGCGCTTGTTGATCACCGCGGTGCGCACGGCCTGGCTGAGATCCCCCGCGCCCGTCGAGCCGCCGCCCGAATTGATGAGCCCCGCGCGGCCCATGTAGCAGTTGGCCACCTGGTAGCGCACGAGATCGACGGGGTGGTCGGTCGTGAGCTTCGAGTAGACGTGATCGTGCGTGTTGCCGAAGCCGACCGCGGTGTAGCCGCCGTTGTTCTCGGCCTGCTTCTGCTTGACGATGTCGGCCTGGATGGTCGAGGCGATGTGGTTGGCCTGGCCCGTCAGGTCGGCCGACACGTGATAGTCCTTGCCGTCCTTCTTGAAGGCGGAGTTCCTGAGGTACGCCCACAGCACCGTCGCCATGCCGAGCTGGTGGGCGCGGTAGAAGGCCTCGGAGATCTCCTGGATCTGGCGGCGCGAGTCCTCGGAGCCGAAGTAGATGGTCGCGCCCACGGCCTGGGCACCCAGGTCGAAGCATTGCTCCACCTGCGCGAACAGCGTCTGCTCGTACATGGCCGGCAGGGTCAGCGTCTCGTTGTGGTTCAGCTTCACCATGAACGGGATGCGGTGCGCGTACTTCCTCGACACCGAGCCCAGCACGCCGAGCGTGGAGGCCACGCAGTTGCAGCCGCCCTCGATGGCGAGCTCCACGATGTTGGCGGGGTCGAAGTAGATCGGGTTCGGTGCGAACGAGGCGCCGCCGGAGTGCTCGATGCCCTGGTCGACGGGCAGCATGGAGACGTAGCCCGTGCCGCCGAGCCGGCCCTTGTCGAAGATCTGCTGCATGGCGCGCATGGTGCCGGGACCGCGATCGCTCGGGCCGATCACGCGCTCCACGTAGTCGGCACCCGGCAGGTGCAGCAACGACTTCGGGATGCCCTCGCAGGTGTGCTCGAGCAGGGACTCGGCCTCGTCGCCGAGCAGTTCGATCGTGTCCGCCATGAGTCGTTGGTGTCGCTTCGGGGTGACGCGGCGCGGGCGCCGCGATGGGTTCGTGTCGGTGCGCACTCGGGGCCATCCCGGACGCGCACCGGCATCGAGGGTTCAGTGGTCGGCGCCGCGCTCCTGCAGCACGGCCACCGCCGGCAGTACCTTGCCTTCGAGAAATTCCAGGAACGCGCCGCCGCCGGTGGAGATATAGGACACGCCATCGGTGACGCCGTACTTGTCGATGGCGGCCAGCGTGTCGCCGCCGCCCGCGATCGAGAACGCGTCGGAGGCCGCCACGGCCTCGGCGATGCGGCGAGTGCCTTCGCCGAAGCCGTCGAACTCGAACACGCCGATGGGGCCGTTCCACACGATGGTGCCGGCGCCCTTGAGCACGTCGGACATCGCGGCGCCGGTGTCGGGCCCGAGATCCAGGATCATCTCGTCCTCCCGGACCTCGCCCACGGGCCGGATCGTGGCCTCGGCGTCCTTCGAGAACTCGCTGGCCACCACGACGTCGGTGGCGACCGAGAATGGCGGCCCCGCGCGCCTCGGCCGCGCGCATGAGCCGTCGCGCCTCGTCCACGAGGTCGGCCTCGTACAGCGACTTGCCGACGCCGTGACCGGCGGCGGCGATGAAGGTGTTGGCGATGCCGCCGCCGACGATCAGCCGGTCCACCTTGTCGGCCAGCGCGTCCAGCACGGTGAGCTTCGTGGACACCTTCGAGCCGCCGACGATGGCCACCAGCGGCCGGGCGGGCTTGTCGAGCGCGCGCCCGAGCGCGTCGAGCTCGGCCGCCAGCAGCGGCCCCGCGCAGGCGACGGGCGCGCGCTTCGCCACGCCGTGCGTGGAGGCCTGGGCGCGGTGCGCCGTGCCGAAGGCGTCCATGGCGAAGACGTCGCACAGCGCCGCGTAGCGTTCGGCCAGCGCCGTCGTCGTCCTGCTTCTCGCCGGCGTTGAAGCGCACGTTCTCGAGCAGCACGATGTCGCCGTCGGCCATCTCGGGCACGCCGTCGAGGTAGTCGGTGACGAGCGGCACGTCCCGCCCGAGAAGCTCGCCGAGGCGGGCGGCCACGGGGGCCAGCGAGTCGGCCTCGGATCGTGCGCCTTCGGTCGGCCGTCCGAGGTGGGACATGACCATGACCTTGGCGCCCGCCTCCAGCGCGTACTGCAGCGTCGGCAACGAGGCGCGGATGCGCGCGTCGGACGTGACGCGTCCGCCCTCGACCGGCACGTTCAGGTCCTGACGGATCAGCAGACGCTGCCCCGACAGGGGCAGCGTCTTCATGAGCAGCATGCCCACCGGCAGCGTCCTACTTCGCCGCCATGAGCGCGGCGGCGGTGTCCAGCATGCGGCTGGAGAAGCCCCACTCGTTGTCGTACCAGGAGCAGACCTTGACGAGGCGCGGGCCCATGACGCGCGTGAGCTCGGCGTCGATCGTCGAGGAGGCGCTCGTGTGGTTGTAGTCGCTGGAGACGAGCGGCTCTTCCGAGTAGCACAGGATCCGGCCGTCGGCCGCCTTCTTAAGCAGCTCGTTGATCTCCTCGGCGCTCGTGTCGCGCGCCGCGGTGAAGGTCAGGTCCACGATCGAGACGTTGATGGTCGGCACGCGCATCGCGAAGCCGTCGAGCTTGCCGGCAAGCTCCGGCAGCACCAGACCCACGGCCTTGGCCGCGCCCGTGCTCGTCGGGATCATGGACATGGTGGCCGAACGCGCGCGGCGCAGGTCCGAGTGATAGACGTCCGTGAGCACCTGGTCGTTCGTGTACGAGTGGATGGTGGTCATGGCGCCGTGCTCGATGCCGACCCCCTCGTGCAGCGCCTTCGCGAGCGGCGCGAGGCAATTGGTCGTGCACGAGGCGTTCGAGACGATGCGGTGCGAGCCCTTCAGCACCCCTTCGTTGACGCCGTAGACGACGGTTGCATCCACGTCGCCCTTCGCGGGTGCCGAAATGAGGACCTTCTTCGCGCCCGCCTGCAAGTGCAGCCCGGCCTTCTCCGCGCTGGAGAAGATGCCCGTGCACTCCATGACCACGTCCACGCCGAGATCCCCCCAGGGCAGCTTCGCGGGGTCCCGCTCGGCGAACACGCGCAGGCGGTCGCCGTTTACGACGAGGTGATCGCCGTCCACCGAGACCTCGCCCGGGAACGGGCCGTGCGCGGTGTCGTGGCGCGTCAGGTGCGCGTTCGTCTCGGGCTTGCCGAGATCGTTGATGGCGACGATGTCGAACTCGTCGTTCCGGCCCTGCTCGAACACCGCGCGCAGAATGTTGCGGCCGATGCGGCCGTAGCCGTTGATGGCGACCTTGATGGCCATGGGATGCGTCTCCTGGGAAAGGGGGGGGATCAGACGATGTTGTCTATGGTGCGGCGCACCAGCGCGGACAGCGCATCGGCCGAGAAGCCGAAGTGCGCGAACACGTCCGCGGCCGGCCCGGACTCGCCGAAGGTCTCGATGGACATGACGGCACCGTGCAGGCCGACGTACTTGCGCCACAGGTCCCCGCTACCCGCCTCCACGGCCACGCGCGCGCGGATGTTCGGCGGCAGCACGGAGTCGCGCCACGTGGTGTCCTGCGCGTCGAACCGATCGGTGCTCGGCATGGAGACCACGCGCGCCTCCACCCCTTTGTCGGCGAGTTGCGCGGCCGCCTCCATGGCGAGCGCGACCTCGGAGCCCGTCGCGATCAGGATCGCGTCCGGCCGGCCGACGGTCTTCCTGAGCACGTAGCCGCCGCGCTCGATGTCCTCGAGCTGCTCGTCGGTACGGGTCTGCGGCACGAGGTCCTGCCGCGTGAGGATCAGGCTCGTCGGGCCTTCGGTGCGCTCGATGGCGAGCTTCCAGGCCACCGCCGTCTCGACGGCGTCGGCGGGGCGCCAGGTCGACATGCGCGGCATCAGCCGCAGCGTCGCGGTCTGCTCGACGGGCTGGTGGGTCGGGCCGTCCTCGCCGAGGCCCACCGAGTCGTGCGTGAACACGAAGATGGTGGGCGCGTGCATGAGCGCCGCCATGCGCAGCGCGTTCCGCGCGTACTCCGAGAACATCAGGAACGTGGCGCAGTACACCCGGAAGCCGCCGTGCAGGGCGATGCCGTTGGCGATGGCCGCCATGCCGAACTCGCGCACGCCGTAGTGCAGGTAGTTGCCGGCCGGGTCCTCGTGGATGGCCTTCGCGCCGGACCACAGCGTGTTGTTGCTGCCCGCGAGATCCGCCGAGCCGCCGAAGAACTCGGACAGGTACGGGCCGTAGCCGTCGAGCGCGGCCTGCGAGGCCTTCCTGGAGGCGAGCGTCGCGCCCTTGCCCACCGTCTCCTTCACGAACGCGGCGGCGTCCGACTGCCACTCGTCGGGCAGCCGGCCGGCCATGCGCCGCTCGAAGTCGGCGGCGAGCTCCGGGTGGGCGGCACGATAGGACTCGAAACGCCCCTCCCATTCGCCGCGACGCTCCGCGCCCTCCGCCTCCGCGTTCCAGCCGGCGTAGACGTCGTTCGGAATCTCGAACGGGCCGTGCTCCCAGCCGAGCTGCGCCTTGGTCAGCTTGATCTCGTCGTCGCCGAGCGGCGAGCCGTGGCTGGATTCCTTGCCGGCCTTGTTCGGCGAGCCGAAGCCGATGGTGGTCTTCGCGCACACGAGCGTCGGACGGGCCGTCTCGGCGACGGCCGCGTCCAGTGCCGCCACGATGGCCGCGGCGTCGTGACCGTCGACGGCCCGGATCACGTGCCAGCCGTAGGCTTCGAAGCGCGCGGGCGTGTCGTCGGTGAACCAGCCCTCGACCTCGCCGTCGATGCTGATGCCGTTGTCGTCGTAGATGACGGTCAGCTTGCCGAGCCCGAGCGTGCCGGCGAGCGAGCAGGCCTCGTGGCTGATGCCTTCCATGAGGCAGCCGTCGCCCACGAAGCACCAGGTGCGGTGGTCCACGATGGCGTGCTCGCCGCGATTGAACTGCGCCGCCAGCGTGCGCTCGGCGACCGCGAAGCCGACGGCGTTGGCGAGGCCCTGCCCGAGCGGCCCAGTGGTGGTCTCCACGCCGGGCGCGTAGCCGCGCTCGGGGTGACCCGGCGTCTTCGAGCCGAGCTGGCGGAAGTTCCGGAGCTCCTCGATGGGCAGCCCGTACCCCGTCAGGTGCAGCAGGGAGTACAGCAACATGGAGCCGTGGCCGTTCGACAGCACGAAGCGGTCGCGGTCGGCCCAGTCCGGGTGCGCGGGGTCGTGGGACAGGAAGTCGTGCCACAGCACCTCGGCGAGGTCCGCCATGCCCATCGGTGCCCCGGGGTGTCCCGACTTCGCACGTTGCACGGCGTCCATGGACAGGGCGCGAATGGCGTTCGCGCGCCGACGGCGTGCGTCGGGGTCGATGTCCGTGGGGGTATCGGGCATGGCAGGGGCTCGGGGTCGGGCGGGCGTGTCGGGCCCGCTGGGGCGCCGTCGATGGGCCGGTAGCGGACAAGGGGCCGGGCGGCGCGCGGGGGGGCGGATTATATGTGACGGGGTCCTTCGGATCGGGACGACGCGCCCCATGTTTCCCCGATCCCGTCCGGGTTGCCTCTCACGGGGCGACGGGCGCGTACACAGCCCGAAGAAACGGTCGCGACTACACCCGGACGCACCGCCACCCGCCTGTACATTCGACAAGGCGGGACGTACACTATCGGGTTCGCCAGCCCAAAGAGAGCATATGACCACTCGCATGGCCATGGACAAGAGTCAGCAGTCCAACCTCAAGGAGCTGATCGCCAAGGGCAAGGAGCAGGGCTACCTCACCTATGCCGAGGTGAACGACCACCTGCCCGAGGGTATCGTAGATCCCGAACAGGTGGAAGAGATCATCGCGATGATCGCGGACATGGGCATCAGCGTCGGGGAGACGCCGCCCGAGGCCGACTCGCTGATCATCTCGGACAACAACAACAGCACCGACGAGGACGCCGCCGACGAGGCCGCCGCGGTGCTTGCCACCGTCGACGGCGAGTTCGGACGCACCACCGATCCCGTGCGCATGTACATGCGCGAGATGGGCACGGTGGAGCTCCTCACGCGCGAGGGCGAGATCGAGATCGCCAAGCGCATCGAGGCCGGCATCCAGCAGATGCTGACCGCCCTCGGCACCTACCCCGAAAGCATCAACGTGCTGCTGGAGCGCTGGCAGATCGTCCTGGACGAGAAGGCCCGCTTCACCGACGTCATCGTCAACTTCAAGGAGACGAGCGACGAGATCATGGTCGCGAAGACGCCGGCCGACAAGAAGGACGACGAGGAGGAGGAAGAGGCCAACAAGGGCCCCGACGTGGAGGAGCTCAAGCGCCGCATGGCGGCGCTGTCGCGCGCCTACGCGAAGGCGCTGAAGGCCATCGACGCCGACGGCGGCATCATCGGCGACAAGGCGCGCGCCGAGATGCAGAAAGTCGGCAAGATCTTCCTGGAGTTCAAGTACCACCCGAACTTCTCGGCCGCGATGGTCGCCGGCCTGCGCGGGCAGGTGGAGCGCATCCGCTCGCTCGAGCGCCAGATCCGCGACATCTGCGTCAAGACTTGCCGCATGCCGCGCGAGACCTTCATCGCCGGCTTCCCCGGCCACGAGACCGACCCCGAGTGGCTGGACGCGCTGTGCCGCCAGCGAAAGCCCTGGGTGGCGAAGCTCAAGGAGCACCGCTCCGAGATCGAGATGCTGCAGCAGCGCATCACGCAGATCTCGGCCGCGTGCCAGATGTCGGTGGACGAGATCAAGTCCATCAACCGCGCCATGACCATCGGCGAGACCCAGGCGCGGCGTGCCAAGAAGGAGATGGTCGAGGCGAACCTGCGGCTCGTGATCTCGATCGCGAAGAAGTACACCAACCGCGGACTGCAGTTCCTGGACCTCATCCAGGAGGGGAACATCGGCCTGATGAAGGCGGTGGACAAGTTCGAATACCGCCGCGGCTACAAGTTCTCGACCTACGCCACGTGGTGGATCCGCCAGGCCATCACGC
The DNA here is from genome assembly GCA_963833195.1 of uncultured Gammaproteobacteria bacterium. GTDB lineage: Bacteria > Pseudomonadota > Gammaproteobacteria > Granulosicoccales > Granulosicoccaceae > Granulosicoccus. Next base: position 2,455,712 of record CAWHXF010000027.1, read on the forward strand.
GCTCGATCGCCGACCAGGCGCGCACCATCCGCATTCCGGTGCACATGATCGAGACCATCAACAAGCTGAACCGCATCAGCCGGCAGATGCTCCAGGTGATGGGCCGCGAGGCCACGCCGGAGGAGCTCGCCGAGAAGATGGAGATGCCCGAGGACAAGATCCGGAAGGTGCTGAAGATCGCCAAGGAGCCGATCTCCATGGAGACCCCGATCGGCGACGACGAGGACAGCCACCTCGGCGACTTCATCGAGGATCAGAACATCCTGTCGCCGGTGGACACCGCGACGGGCCTGGGTCTCGGCGAGACGACGCACGAGGTGCTGGCGTCCCTGACGCCGCGCGAGGCGAAGGTGCTGCGCATGCGCTTCGGCATCGACATGAACACCGACCACACGCTCGAGGAGGTCGGCAAGCAGTTCGACGTGACGCGCGAGCGCATTCGGCAGATCGAGGCGAAGGCGCTGCGGAAGCTCAGGCACCCCACCCGCTCGGAGCAGCTCCGGAGCTTCCTCGACCAGCAGGAGTAGGCCGGCGGGAGCGTGGATCGCGCTCGGGACAGCGGCACTGTTCGTCTTGCCGCCCGTCCTTGTTCGCCCGAGCACACGCCGGATGCCTCGGCTCGCGAGGCATCCGGCGTCGCGCCACCCGGCACGGTGGCGAGTCCTTCCGCGGCGAGATTTCGGTGGACGCGAGGACCCGGATGCGCTTTACTCGAACGCGTGGGCCTGTAGCTCAGTTGGTCAGAGCAGGGGACTCATCGAATGGTGCGTTCACATCGAGAGGTGTGAAATGAACGGGATGAATTCAAGGAACCCGTAACGGCTTGGCAATCGCCCAAGGCCGACGGCAACCCTGAGCCAAGCCGGAGGTACACCTTCGGAAGGTGCAGAGACTACCTGAGAGCTCCAGTGCTCTTAATGACAGGCTAGAGCGTCCCGCACCCCACCAGCCGCTCGAATGCTGAGGGTGATGAGATAGTCCGCTCCGGGCAGAAATGCGCGGGTACAGTGAATCCCTTGGTCCCAGGTTCAAGTCCTGGCGGGCCCATCCCCTACCCTTTCCCGAGGCCGCCCATGAGGCGGCTTCTTCGTGTCGGAGCGTCCCGAAACCTGACTCGCGCTCGTGCTGCGAGCGACCCCACGTGTGGACGAGGCGGGTCCGACAATGCTGCAGGCCGTCTTATCGCCTGCCGCCAGTGCCCTCAGCTCGCCGAGCCGGACTCGACGAAGGGGGCGACCGACCGGCTCAGCGCGTCGGGGACTGGCGGACGGCCCGCTCCGCGTCGATTTCACGAGTCTTCGCGAGCCCGGACGAGGTTCTCGCCGAACAACGAGATCGTTCCTTCGCACGGCGCGTGATGGTCGTCGAGCGCGTCGTCGCGCCGCAGGAACGCGAACCCCCGCACCGTGGCGCGGGGATGCGCCGCCCGAACCGTCGCCGCGCATCCGAGCAATGTCGAGCCGCGCGTGACGACGTCATCGACCAGCGTCACGGCCTCCGCCGCGAGGAGCATCTTGGTGGCACGCAGGGAGGCCGCGTGCTCGCTTGGTGAAGGTCGGTCCGCGGCTCGGCCGATCAGCGCGGACTTTCGGACCGCACGTACACGCTCGAGCAGTGGTTCGACGGCGCACCCGAGCCCCGCGGCCCGGAGCGCCTCGCACAGCTCGAGCGCGGGCCACAGCGCCTCGCCCCGTCGCGGAGCACTCCTCGGCACGGGCACGAGCACGGTGTCGGGTCCGAGGTAGCCGTCGAGTGACACGCCGCACGCGGCGCTCCCCTCGACGAGCCGGCGCACTACGGCACCCGGGCGCTGCCCGCGCTTCATCCAGTCTCGGAGGGCGCGCCCGCGCACGGCGGGAGCGCTCGTTCCGCGGGCGCTGTAGGCGAAGTGGACGCGGTAGCGGAGCGGTTCGAAGTCAGAAGGAGACGGCATGGGCGACGCCGACGCGAGGCAGGTCCTCGAGCGCGTCGTCAAGTGCCTCGCGCGTCAGAGTCTGCGCGCCGTACTCCAGCATCTGCGCCGCCCAGCTCGCCTCGCCCGAGGTGACCACGCTCTCGAGCAGGAACAACGGACGGCCGAGCCGGATCGCCTCCCAGCCTTGGTGACGCGTGCCGCTCGTCTCGCCGGCCTCGACGATGATGGTCGCATCGGTGAGGAGTGCCATCGTGCGGTTCCGGATCGGGAACATGCCTCGGTGCACCGTCGTGCCGCTTTCGAACTGCGACACCGCGAGGTGCTCGCGGGCGATGCGTTCGAACAGCGCCGCGTTCGAGCGAGGAAACACGTCGTCGAGCGGGGAGCCGAGCACGGCGACGGTGCGCCCGCCGGCGTCGATCGCGGTGCGATGGGCGATCGTGTCCACGCCTTCGGCCAGGCCGCTGACGATCACGATGCCGCGGCGCACGAGCTCGAGGCACAGTGCCCGGGTTCGTCGCGCGCCGTCGTTCGTCACCTTGCGCGAACCGACAACGCTGATGAGCTGACCGACGTCGAACGTCGTCCGCTCCCCCGCGAGGTAGAGCGCCTCGGGCGCGTAGCGGCTCTCGAGCGCCGTCAGCTCGCCGATCAGGTCGGTGGGTGCAACGCGCACCACGTTCACCGCTCGGGCGCCGCGGGGGCCGACGCATCGATCGTCCGCGGTCGGGCGCGGGCGGCACGGCGACGGCGGGCCGCTCGATCGAGCGTGTCCCGGATCCAGTCCGCCCGCGACGTGCCGGCGTCGTCGGCGGCTGCGCTGTACGCCTCGAGCTGCTCTGGATGCACGCGCACGCTACCGAGGGAATCGGTCGGCTTGTTCGGGTTCGGTGGACGGCCCGGCGAGCGCTTCGGGGGATCGGTTGCCATGGGCGAACTCTACCATTGCGGCATATCTCGAAACTCCCGAGGGCCTCTTGCACATACGAACGCCGGCTCTCGAGCGACGCGCCGGGCAACCGCGCCCAGCACCAACTACAACGCGCCCAAGACGAAGGAAGCCGCCTCATGGGGAGAGCTGTCCGGTTTGTAGCGGACTACCGGTCGACGGCCGCGTAGCTGGCCTCGAGCCCTACAAGGCGGTCGCGTCACAGTGCCACTTCCATTGACCGTGGACGTCGTGCGACAGCTCATCGACGTGGTGACCACCGAATAGTAGATGGGCGTCGCAATGGTTCCGAAGTCCGCATCCCACGTGTAGACCTTCGTTGTTCGATCTACCTCGAAGACGCTGCTCGGCGGACCCCATGCCGCGACGAGCCGACGCGCGTCCTTGCCGACCCAACTCTGCAACAGGGTTTCGTAGTTGGCTACGGTCGCGCAACCGTAACCACTCACCAGCGAGAGCACGAGAACGAACCACCGCCACCGGCTCCGCCCCGCTTCTCGCCCGGAGCCACCTCCTCGGGCGTCACCGGCCCGGACTCGAGTTCGGCCGCCGCCACGTCCAGCAGCATCAGCGCACCGACGGGCCGGAGCAGGCCATCCGCCGTGACCGACACCGTCGGCTGGCGTCCGCCGCGCCGACGTTGTCCACCGTGACCACGATCGGCGAGGCTTCGCCGACGACCGCGCCGTCACTCGGCGCGACGAGCCGCGCCGTGAGCTCGGCCGACTTCGCGGGCCCGGGTCGATGGTCAGGGCGGTGTTCGTGGCGGTGTCCCGGGCGTCGAGGTTCTCGACGGCCGCGGTCACGCGATACCGGCCTTCGGGTCCGCCGTCGAGCTGACCGCCCTCGAGCGACACCGCGAGGTCGACGAGCTCGCCCGGACCGCCGAGGCTGCCGTTGCGGCACGAGATGCCGTGACCCCGCGCACCGCCGCGGACCTTCAGCCGAAGCGCGGCGCCGCTGCGTCCCCGGTCACGTAGTCCAGCAGCTCCACGACCTGCTCCGGCGTCGTCGCCCAGGCCATGGCCTGCGCATCGACCTCCTTCAACGGGTGCACGATGGCCTCGTCGTGCAGCGTGATGTAGGGCTTGCCCAGCGCGGCGCACTGGCCCGCGTCGAACGCCGCGTTCCACTGCTTGTACTCGCTGCCGAAGCGGATGACGGCGATGTCGCACGCCCGGATCTGCGTGACCGTGCGCATGGCGTTCACGCTGGCCGATCGGTGATCCCGCCAGAACCCCGGCGTGGTCCCGTCCGGACCCACGGTGGCGGGATGGGCGAGCGCGTCGCCGGCGGCATCGGACGCCGCGTGGTTGGTGATGGCGGAGCTGAAGCGCAGCGGCAGCCCGCGCTCGCGCGCCGCACCGACGATGCGCTCGCGCCAGTCGGTGTGGATCTCGCCCGAGAGGTAGACGCTCCAGAGCTCGTTCGAAGGGTCGGACATGATGTCGGCATCGTTGCAGTCGGACGCTGCATCGTAGCCGCAACCTCCGGGCGCGACCGGGCCACATACTGCGCGGCCCGCCGACGTTGCACACATGCTGGACGCACTCGCCACCTCGCTCGCCCTGACCCCCGGCCAGACGCTGTACGCGATCGCCGTCGTGTTCGCGGCCGGCGTCATCCGCGGGTTCTCGGGCTTCGCGTTGTCGGCGCTCACCGTCGCGGGCCTGGTCGCCGTGCTGCCGCCCGTCGCGCTGATTCCCGTGTGCTTCGTGCTCGAGGGCGCGGCCAGCATCGTGTCGGTGCGCGGGGGGCTGCGCGAGGCCGACCGCGGCATCGTCGCCGGGCTGGTGCTCGGCGGATTCGTCGGGCTGCCGATCGGGCTGGCGGCCACCCGCGCGCTGGATCCGGACGTCTCGCGCGTCGTCGCGCTCGCGCTGCTGATCGCGCTGGCGCTCGCGCAACTGCTGCGCCTGGCGCCCGGTTGGCTCGGCACGCGCAGGGGGCTGTTCGGCACCGGCGTCGCGGCGGGTTTCGCCACCGGCATCGCGAGCGTCGGCGGCATGGTCGTCGCGCTCTACATGCTGGCGCGCGAGCTGCCCGCGGCGCGCATGCGTGCCTCGCTCGTGGTGTTCCTGTTCGTCGGCATGGTCACGTCGAGTTTCTGGCTGCTGACGAGCGGCGTCCTGGACGCGATCGCCTTCAGACGCGGCGCGATCCTGGCTCCCGTCGTGGTGGCCGGCGTGCTGCTGGGTGCACGGTTGTTCGACCCCGCCCGGCAGACGCTCTACCGGCGCGTGTGCCTGTGGCTGCTGGTGGGGCTCGCGGGCATCGGACTGGCGCGCCAACTCACGTAGCGGACGTCGCGCGCCCGGCCGCCCGCACCTCGTCGTGCGCCGCCGCCTCGCGCAGCGCGGACGCCACGGCCGCGGGCGACTGCGCGCCGGAGTACAGCAGGAAGCCGTTGACGAGCACGCTCGGCACGCCGTTCACCCCACCGCGCGCGTAGCCCTGCGCCTCGGCGTGCAGTGCGGCGAGCGCCGCCTCGTCGGTGACCGCGCGCCGAACCTTCTCCGCGTCGAGCCCGCAGTCGGCGCCGATGTCGACGAGCGTGGCGACGTCCCCGATATCGCGCCCGTCGCGGAAGTAGGCGCCGAACAGCGCCTCGGCCACCGCGCCCTGGCGATCGTCGTCGGCGGCCAGCGCCAGCAGCGCGTGACTCGGCAACGTGTTCGGGGTGCGCTCCTGCAGCGCGTGCCTGAAATCGAGCTCGTCCCCCGCCCCGGCGGCCTTCACCTGGGCATCGAGCTCGAGCGAGCGCTCCCAGCTACCGAACTTGCCGATCCGGTAGTCGCGTCGCGAGATGCCTTCGCGCGGCACGTCGGGGTTCAGCTCGAACGGGCGCCAGCGCACGGTCGATGTCGAGCTCGTCGCCGATGGCCGCGAGCGCGGCATCGAGCCTGCGCTTGCCGATCCAGCACCACGGGCAGATGGTGTCGGACACGATGTCCAGACGCAGGGCGATCGGCGCATTCATGCCGGGCATCATCGCAGGTTCCACATCGTTGCCGTCCGCTGCAAATCGGCGCGCGCGACGTGCAGATCATCGATCCGCAGGCGCGCCTCGTGAAGGTCGTGGCCGACAGCGTCGAGTACTGGGACTCCCCGTCGTCCACCATGGTGCACGCCTACGGCTACGTGAAGGCGCGCATGACCGGCGAGCCGCCCTCCCCGGGCGACGTGGCGCACGTGAAGATGTAGCGCGAGTCCCGGCTCAGGAGGGCGGCGGACACGCGTCCGTCGCCTCGGCGCGGCGCCAGTACGGCGTGTTCGTCGACATCTCGCAGCGCATGGCGACGCTGCGCTCGCCGAGCTCGAAGCAGGCGACGGTGCCCAGATCCCGAAGCTCGCCGCCCGGGATCCGGCAGCGACAGTCGTGCGGAGCGTCGGCGGCGGCGCCGGGTTCGGGGGCCGCGTGGGAAGCGCCGCCCGCGAGCAGGGCGGCGGCGGCGGCGGCGCGCAACCGGCGTGCGAAGACGTGGTGCATGGCATCGGTGTCGACATGACCGGCGGCCAAGGTAACAGGCGCGCCGGCCCGGCGGCTACCCCGGCACGATGCTCGCACGGGCGATGTCTCCTGCCCGCACCCGGCCCGCGCATGACGACACATCCGATCCGCGCGTTGTCCGCGGCGCTCGCCGTCCTCGCGCTGACGGCCTGCGCGGCGAACGACCCTCCGCCCGGCCCGGCACACGCGGTGGAGCCCGCCGGTCCTCCACCGACGACGCCCTATGTCACGGCGCACGGCTCGACGCTCTGGCGCGACGGCGCACCGACACGCCTCGTGGTGCTCGACCTGCCCGTGGACATCGAACGCGACGCGCACGACGACGCGCTGACTTCCGCAGCGCTCGATGCCGGGCTCGCCGTTCTCGTCGCGCGCGGCGCCGACGCCGCGCGCATCGGCTTCGACGGTCGCTGGTTCGAGCGCGACCGCGCGGGCTTCCTGGACTGGCTGGACGCGCTCGTGAGCGCGGCCCACGAGGCGGGCCTCGATGCCGTGCCGCAGATGCGGATGCCGATCGGGGGCCGCCTGCGCGACGCCGCGAGCCCCGGCCCGGACCGTTCGCTCCGGGACGACGCCGGGCTCGCGCGGAGGAACGCCCGGCTGTGGCGCGCCGTGGCGGAGCGCTTCGCCGATCGCCCCGAGGTGGCGGGCTACGACCTGTTGCACGCGCCCGTCACGGGCGACCCCGACGGATCGACGTGGCGGGCGCTCGCCGCGCGTCTGACGGCCGCGATACGCGAGGTGGACACCGCGCACCTCGTCGTCGTGCCGCGGCTGCACGGCGCGCGCGGGCTGCGCGAGCGCGGCGACGCGCCCGACCTGGACGAGCAGTTCACGCTCGATGACCCGAACGTGCTGTACGACGCCGGCGGCGATGCGCCGGCCCCGGGCTCGCTGCTGCCCGTCGGTCCGCCGCGGCTCGACGAGGACGGCGCGGTGCGCACCGCGGACGTCGCGCCCGGCACGACGGACTGGACGCGCGTCGAGAGCGCGTGGGCGGAGCCCGCGCGCGGCGACGTCGATTTCGGCATCGCGGCCGTGGCGGTGGAGGGCGCGCTCGGCGGCCGCATCGCGTTCGACGACCTGCGCGTGGTCGAACGCGGCCCGGACGGCGGCGAGCGCGTGGTGCTGGACGCCCCCTTCGACGGCGATGCGGCGCTCGACTGGTCCCATCGCGTGGAGAAGGCGGGCGGCGACACCGTGGACGCCGCCCGCCTGCCCGACGGCGCCGGCGGCACGAGCCTCGCCCTCGCGCTGCGCGGCACGGGCATCTTCCTGCGCACCGGATGGTCGAACCCGTCGGCCGCCTTCCCCGTCGTACCCGGCGCGGCGTACCGGATCGAGGGCCGCGTGCGCGGCGAGGCGGTGCATTACCTCGCAGGTCCCGGCGGCGCGCACGCGGGGTTCGCGCTCGGCTTCGTGCGGCGTCCGAAGGGCGGGGGTCCGAGCTTCACCGAGGTCGGCGGCGACGCGCGCGCGATCGGCAGCGAGCCGTGGCTGGCCTTCGGCCACCGGCACGCCGTGCCGGTGGCGACGTTCGGCGACTGGCCCGCCCGCGCGCCGGCGATTCCGGCCCGCTAGCGAGCCGCGATCGGCCGCTCGCCCCGCACCATCACGCGGTGCAGCGTGCGGATGCCGACCACGTCGTCGTGCACCGCCGCGTGGAGCGCGGATCGGTTGTCGGTCAGCAGCAGGTCCCCGGGCCGCCAGACATGCCGCGTGACGGGCGCACCGACGCGCGCCTGCTCGTGCGCCGCGTCGATCAGCTCCATAGCCTGGTGCTCATCCAGCGGTTCGCCATCACGTCGCGCGGCGACGAGACGCTCGCGCGCCGACACGTAGAGCGCGACGCGTCCGGTGACCGGGTGGCGCCGCAACACCGGATGCCACGCCCCGTCTCCCGCGGCCGACGGGTCGGGCACGCGCGAGGCGACGTGCAGGAACTCGACCCCCGCGAGGGCCGCGCGCAGCGAGGCGGGCGCGGTCGCCAGGGCCTCGAACTGATCGACGAACACCGTCGCGCCGCCCGCCTCGGGGATCTCGACGGCGGCGAGCGCCGTGTACGAGGGTGGCCGCTCGACGTACGACGTGTCGGAGTGGAGGACGCTCCGCGGACGCGTCGTGCGGCCGCGGTTCGTCACGACGAACGTATGCGGGTGCTCGGGGTGCGGCGCTTCGCCTGGCGTGAAGGTCAGCGGGCCGATGGTCGCCATGGCGCGCTCGAGCGCGGCCGCGTCGAGTCCGAGCGCGGTCACTGCCGCGAACCCGCGCTCGGTGCATTCGGCGAGCGCGTGGGCCGGAATCAGCCCTTGCGCCACAGGGGCCGCAGCTTCAGGAAGAGCCGGTAGGCGGGCTCCAGCACGATGAGCGCGGGCCGGGAGCCCGCGATGCGCCCGAGCAGCCGCGTGCGCGGGAAGGCGCGCCACATGGCCGCGAAGGCCGCCGCGCCCGAGTGCAGCCGTCCATCCGCGTCGCGCACGTGCATGCGGGCGAGGGCCGCGTCGCGATCGAGATCGTCGCCCGTGGCGGCGGCGGGATCGGCGACGTTCACCCAGTCGAGGCGCTCGGCCCCGTCGAGCTTGCGGTACGCGCCGATCTCGCGGCTGCAGATCGGACAGGCGCCGTCGTAGTAGACGGTCAGGTCGGGAGACGTTGTGCTCATGCCTCATCCTACGAGGCGGAGCAGTCCCTCCGATGACTCAGTGCAACGTGTTCGACTGCACGACGTTCTGCCGGAACGCGTCCATCACCTTGACGTAGTCGGCCCGGTCGAACGTGAAGGGACCGAGATCCTGGATCCAGTAGACGTCCTGACCGACGAGCTCGGGCAGATCCTCCTCGGGCGTCTCGTCGATGCCGAGGCGCCGCCATTCCACCTTGTCGCCATCGACGCGCACCTCGGCGACCACGGTGGTGCAGAAGAGGTCCCGGTGCTCGGGGCACATGAGCACCGGAGCGCGGATGCGGGCCTCGCCCGCGGGCAGGAAGCGCTCCCAGACGATGGCGCGGTCCTCGTCGTCGTCCATCCAGGACAGCAGCGCGGGCACGAGCCCGCCGAGCTCGTCCTCGGGACTGGCCTCGGCGAGCAGTTGATCGAGCGGCTTGCCGTCGATCTCGAGCTGGAGGTAGTCCTCGCCCTCGAAGGACGCGGTTTCCAGCACCGCCTTGATGGTGTTCATGACAGGGGCCGTGGCCGGGTGGCGCGCAGCCGGAAAGGGTAGCACGGGGACGTGCTTATACTGGCCGAACGCGGGCATCGGACCCGTGCTGCAAACGGAACCGGAGACGTGATGGTCATGCAGACGAGGAAGCGAGGACCCGCCGCACGCCGGGCCGCGCCGCGCGGCGTCGGCGCGGTATCGATGCTCGCGGCGGGCATCGCCGGACTGATCGTGGCGGGCTGCTCGGACGGCGACGCCGCCCCGGTCGACGGCGACACGCTGCTGCTCGACGCGGCGCAGCGCACCGACGACGGCGCGACCGGCGCGACCGGCGCGGCGGCGGAGCCGGTGTCGGCCGCCGACGTCGCCATCGGCATACCGAACCTCGGCTTCACCGGCGGCGTGGTCACGGCGGCGAACCCCATCGCGGCCGAGGCCGGCGCCGAGGTGCTCAGGAACGGCGGCAACGCCATCGACGCCGCCGTCGTCGTGCAGTTCGTGCTGAACGTCGTCGAGCCCACTTCGTCGGGCATCGGCGGCGGCGGCTTCACGGGCATCCATCTGCCGGCCGAGGACCGTACCTTCTTCGTCGACTCGCGCGAGAAGGCGCCCGCACGCGCCACGCCGACGCAGTACCTCGCCTGCGACCCGGACTGCGCGGACGTCGAGGAGCCCGAGCTGATCGGCCCGGGCTTCACCGACATCGCCACGAGCGGTATCGCCGTCGGGGTGCCCGGCACCCTGCTCGGGGCGCGGCACCTGCTCGAGAACTACGGCACCATCAGCCTCTCCGACGCGCTGCAGCCCGCCATCGCGCTCGCCGCCGACGGCTTCGAGATCAACGAGCGCCTCGCCACGCTGACGGAGAGCGATCGCACGACCTTCTGGCCCGACACGCGCGCGACGTTCCGCACGCCCGAGGGCGAGCCGCTGCCGGCGGGCACGCTGCTGGTGCAGCCGGACCTCGCGAAGACGTTCAGGCTCATCGCCGAGAACGGCGTCGAGGCCTTCTACACCGGCGAGATCGCCGAGGCGATCATCCAGGCGCAACTGCTCGCGCGCTCGACGGTCGGCGAGGCAGGTGCCGGGCGCATGGCGCTGACCGACCTCGCCGACTACCTCGCGGCCGGCATCGACGAGCGTCATCCCGTCGAGTTCGACTACCGCGGCTACCAGATGAAGGGCATGCCCCCGCCCTCCTCCGGCGGCTACACGGTCGGGCAGATCCTCGGCTGCATGGAGCACTTCCCGATCGGCGACGAGGGGGCGGGCTTCGGCTTCGGCACCGCGAACACGCTGAACGTCATGACCGAGTCGATGCGGCTCGCGTTCTCGAGCCGCTCGGTGTGGATGGGCGACTCGGACTTCGTGATGCTGCCCGACGAGGGCTTGCTGGCCGACGGCTACCTGCGCCCGCGCTGCGACCTGATCGAGCCGAACTCGCGCATCGACGACGAGGCCATCGTGCCCGGCGACCCGCGCCCGTTCGACCCGGACTTCGCGGGCGAGGCCGAGGACATCGGCGCTGCCACCGAGGGCGAAGTCGGCATCGACACGACGCACTTCACCGTCATCGACACGAACGGCAACGTGGTCAGCTGGACATCCACCATCGAGGGCACCTGGGGCTCGGGCATCACCGTGCCGGGCTACGGCTTCCTGCTGAACAACGAGCTGACGGACTTCAACTTCCTCCCGCAGGAGAACACGTCCCCCATGGACCCCGCGGACTTCGCGCCCGGCGCCAACGACGTGGCCCCGTTCAAGCGCCCGCGCAGCAGCATGGCGCCGACCCTCGTGTTCGCGCCGGCCGAGGCGGGCGGAGACTTCCTGGCCGCCTACGGCTCCCCGGGCGGCTCGACGATCATCAACTCGGTCGTCAACGTGACGGCCAACCTGATCGATCACGGCCTGTCGGTGCAGGACGCGATCGATGCGCCGCGCATCAGCACCTCCGGCGGCGGCGTGTCGTACGAGGCGGGCTTCGGCAGCGCCACGCTCGATGCGCTGACCGAGCTCGGCCACACGCTCGACGACGAGCCGGGCGAGATCGGCTCGGTGCAGGCGGTCGTGGTCGATCCCTCGACGGGGCTGCAGTACGGGGGGGCGGACGATCGGCGCGCGGGGGCGGTGGTGGGCGTCACGGGGCCGTAGGGTCGGACCACGATAAATTATTGATTTGCCTGAGAATCGACCTGTTTAACGCCGTCTGACAGGCGTTAAACGGGCCGAAAGACCCCGAAAACGGTCCGTTTACGCGACCGGACGTGCCGGGCCGGGCCGACTTCCGCGCCACGTCGGCGTCGGATTCTCGACACGGACACGTCCCGCATGCCCCTCACCACGGCACGGCCCGCGCTGGTCCGCCCGGCCGCCCGACCGCTCGTCGTCACGGCACTGGCCGCGCTCTGCACGGGCCTCTCCTGCTACGCCGTCTTCCGAGGCGCGAGCCCGCCACCCTGGCCGGACCCCTCGCACGGCACCCTGCCCTCGCTGGTGCACGGCTTCGCCGCCGCGCCGGCTGCTGCCCGGCCTCGTCGCGGCATCCGCCACCATGACGATGGCGACGAGCCCGGCCACCGATCCGGGTTCGGGGATTCGCATGAGCAGCGAGCCCGTGTACCTCGGCTACAACGAGCTGCGCCAGTCGGTCCGCGCGACCGAGCCGCGCCCGACGGCGCCCGAGCCCATGTCGTTCATCGAGATCCCGGGCAACACGGAGCTCGCGATCCGCGACGGCATCCTGTACGCCGACAGCTACGTGGATCTCGTGGCGATCGATCTGGCGAGCTTCGGCGACGGCCCCGGCGGGGTGGCGCGACAACCCGACATCCTCCCGTGGGACGCCTACCAGAACGTGCCCGAAGGCACCTACTTCGATCGCGAGCCCGATTCCACGCTCGGCGTGGTGATCGGCGCGGAGGAACGACGATGAACCGCCTCGCACGCACCGCCGTGCTCGTCGCCGCACTCGCGCTGACGGCCTGCAGCGACGACGGATCCTCGGACAACGACGCAAGCGTCGGCGGCGGCGGCACAGGCGTCGATCCGGTGTGACCGGCACGGGCGGCTCGCTCGCCCGCATGACCATCGCGGGCGACTACCTGTACGCCATCAAGGGCCCGGACGAGGTGCAGCTTTTCGACATCACGACCCCGCGCGATCCCCTGCCCTTCACCGACGTGCGCATCGAGTTCGGGCTGAAGACCCTACCGACATCGCGATGCAGGCGATCATCGACGACGAGCTGCTGCGGTACGACATCTCGACCGACGAGCCCGTGCTGCTGTCGCGCCTCGGCACCGAGCCCGCGATGGCCCGTCGCTGACGCCGCTTTTCCGATCTACAGCGCCCGCGCGCGCCGCGTGCCACGGGAGCCACACTGCGTGGCCCCCGCACGCGAGCACGCGCCCCATGTCCGATACCGCTCACCCGATCGTCCCCACGATCAACGGCGTGCCCACGCCGCTCGACGTCGAGTCGCGAGAGACGCTGCTCGAGGTGCTGCGCGAGCGCGTCGGGCTGACCGGCACGAAGGCGGTCTGCACGATGGGCAACTGCGGCGCCTGCACCGTCACCCTCGATGGCACGGCGGTCTACTCGTGTCTCGTGCTGGCCGTGGAGTGCGACGGCCGCGACGTGGGCACGATCGAGGGCGTCGCCGACGGCGACGAGCTGCACCCCGTGCAGCGCGCGTTCGTCGAGCGCGACGCGTTCCAGTGCGGCTACTGCACGCCCGGGCAGATCATGAGCCTGAAGGCGATGCTCGACGCGACCGAGTCGCCCGACGAGGACGACGTGCGCCGTGCGGTCAGCGGCAACCTCTGCCGCTGCGGCGCGTACCGGCACATCCTCGAGGCGGGCCGGCAGGCGGCGGGCCTGTCGCCCGAGTCGACGAGCCCCGCGGTGGATGCGCGCGAGCTCGCGGAGGCGCACCGATGAACGACGTCGCGTTCGCGCCGGACGCCGACTCGGGCATCGAGGCCATCACGTCGGACGCACCCGACGCCTGGGCCGACGACGCCACCTTCCACGAGGTCGGCCACGGTCGCGAGCGGCTCGAGGGCATCGACAAGGTCACCGGCCGCGCGCGCTACACCTCCGACGTCGTGCTGCCCGGTCAGCTCGAGACGGCGATCCTGCGAAGCCCGCACGCGCACGCGCGCATCGTCTCCATCGACACCGCGAAGGCCGAGGCCCACCCGGGCGTGCGCGCCGTCATGTCGATGCACGACAACGACGAGCACGGCATCGTCTGGTACGCCGAGGACAGTCCGCTGTTCTCGCCGGTGCTGCGCTACGTGGGCGACGAGGTCGCGGTGGTCGCGGCCGACACCGCCCGCGCGGCCGAGGACGCGCTCGCGCTGATCGACGTCGAGTACGAGGTGCTGCCGCACGTGGTCGACATGGAGCGCGCCCTGGACGACGACGCCCCGCGCGTGCACGGCGGCGACGACAACCTGAACGGCGAGCCGGACGAGTACACGCGCGGCGACGCGGACGCGGCGTTCGCAAACGCGGACGTCGTGATCGACGCGGTGTACCGCACCCCGTGCGCGGTGCACCACGCGCTCGAATCGCACGCGAGCGTCGCGCGCTGGCAGCAGGGCGGGCTCGAGCTGCACGAGTCCACGCAGGGCGTGCACGCCGTGCGCGACATGATGGCCTCGAAGCTCGGGCTGCCGGCCTCGAAGGTGCGCGTGATCTGCGAGCACATGGGCGGCGGCTTCGGGGCGAAGCAGGTGCCGTGGAAGCAGTCCGTCATGGCGGCGCTGCTCGCGAGGCGCACCGGGTGCGCGGTGCGCGTGATGCTCGACCGCCGCGCCGAAGCGCTCGCCGTCGGCAACCGGAACCCGGTACGCGTGCAGGTGCGGCTCGGTGCGAACAAGGACGGCACGCTCGTGGCCATCGAGGCCGACGTCATCCGCACCTTCGGTGCGTACAGCCCGCAGGGCGAGTCGAGCAACGTGCCCGGGCTGTTCCAGCACCTGTACGCGTGCGAGAACGTCCGCACGCGCCAGCGCAGCCTCTACACGCACATGGGCCCCGCCTGCGCGTTCCGTGCACCGGGCTACGTGGAGGCCTGCTTCGCGCTCGAATCCGCCATGGACGAGCTCGCGCACGAGATCGGCATGGACCCGCTGGCGCTGCGCCTGCACAACTACACGACGCGCGACCAGACGCAGGACCTGCCCTGGTCCTCGCCCGAAGGCCTGCGTACGGCCTACGAGCGTCTCGACTGGAACGGGACCGCGGCACCCTCGAGCGGCCGCAAGCGCATCGGCCGCGGCATCGCCGGTCACGAGTGGATGGCGGGCAAGGGCTCGCCGCCCGCGTACGCGCGCATTGTCGTGCAGAACGACGGCAGCGTGGAGCTGCTCACCGGCACGCAGGACATCGGCACCGGCACGCGCACGGTCCTGGCGCAGGTAGCCGCGGAATCGCTCGGCGTGCCGCTGGAGCGGTTGAGCGTGCGCCTCGGCGACACCGCCGCGGGCCTGTACGCCCCCGTGAGCTCGGGCAGCTTCACGGTGCCGACGATGGGGCCGGTGGTACGTCGCGCGGCGCTCGACGCGAAGCAGGGCCTGCTGGACGCCGCCGCGACGTTGCTGCAAAGCGGCGGCGACGTGCTCGACATCGTCGAAGGCCACCTCACGCGCGACGGCGAGCGCGTAATGAGCGTCGCGGAGCTCGCCGGCGAGATCGCGCCTCACACGGTCATCGGCGACGGCGTTCGGCTGTCGAACCCGTCCGGCACCAGCATCCGCCCGTTCGGCGCGCAGATGGCGGAAGTGGAGGTCGATCTGGACACCGGCGAGGTGCGGCTGCGGCGCATCGTGTCGGCGCCCGAGTGCGGGCGACTGCTGAACCGGCGCACCGCGACGAGCCAGGTGCTCGGCGGCGTCACGCAGGGCGTCGGCTTCGCGCTGACGGAGGAGCGCATCGTCGACGACGAGCTCGGCCGCGTCATGAATGCGAACCTCGAGGACTACCTGCTGCCGACCATGCTGGACGTCCCCGACATCGTGCACGCCGAGGTCGACCTGCCCGACACCAACGCGAACCATCTCGGCGCGAAGGGCATGGGCGAGCTGCCGCTGATCCCTGCGGCGCCCGCCATCCTGAACGCCGTGTTCGACGCCACGGGCGTGCGCTTCCGGGAGTTGCCACTCACGCGGGCGCGGGTCCTGAAGGCACTCGCCGACAAGGAGCCCGCACGATGAAGCCTTTCGCCTACGCGCGCGCCCGCTCGACATCGGACGCGCTGCGAAGCCTCGGGCCGGACGCGCTCGCCTACGCAGGCGGCACCGACCTGCTCACGCGCATGAAGCTCGGCATCACCGAGCCCGCGCGCCTGGTGGACGTGAAGGCGCTGGATCTGCCGAAGGGCATCGAGCCGGACGGGGACGGGCTGCGCATCGGCGCGTTGACCACGCTCGCCGAGCTCGAACGCGCCGACCTGCCCGCTTGGGCGGCGCTGCTGCGGGACGCCGCCGCGCAGGCCGCCACGCCGCAGATCCGCGAGCGCGCGACCCTGGCCGGCAACCTCCTGCAGCGCCCGCGCTGCTGGTACTACCGCGACCCCGAAGTCTCGTGCTGGTTGAAGGGCGGCGACGCGTGCCCCGCACGCACGGGCCGGCACGAGCAGCACGCGATCTTCGACGCCTCGCCGTGCCTCGCCGTGCACCCCTCGGACCTCGCCACGTGCCTCGTGGCCGCGCACGCGAGCGTGCGGCTGCGCGGCCCGGACGGCACGCGCGACGTGCCGCTCGACGAGCTGCTGGTGCCCCCGACGGCGGATCGCCGCGTCGAGCACCGGGTCGCCGACGACGAGCTCGTCGAGTCCGTGCACGTGCCTGCCGCCGAAGGCCGAAGCCTGTACCTCAAGGCCATGGACCGCAAGGTCTGGGCGTTCGCGCTCGTCGGCGTCGCCGCGTCGGCGACGGTCGAGAACGGCCGCTTCACCCGCCTGAGCCTCGTGGCGAGCGGCGTCGCGAACGTGCCGCACCGGCTCGATGCGTCGGCGCTCGTGAACGCCGAACCCGATCCGGAGCGCCTCGTCATCGACGCGACGCCGCTGCCCGGCAACGCATACAAGGTCGACCTGCTGGCACGGCTCGCGCGCGACGCCGTGGGGCGACTGCTGGCGTGAGCGCCACGGGCGAGCCGCGGCTCGACGCGGACAGCATCGCCGTCTGCGAGACGCCGCTGTCGCACGTACGCCTCATGGACGATGCGCGCTGGCCGTGGCTGTTGCTGGTGCCGCGCGGGCGCGACGGACGGCCCGACCCGCACGAGCTGCACGAGCTGACGCGCACCGAGCGCATCGCGCTCATGGACGAGATCGCGGTGGCCGGCGACGCGCTGCAACGCACGACGCGGTGCAGGAGCGTCAACGTCGCCGCGCTCGGCAACGCCGTGCCGCGGCTGCACGTGCACGTGGTCGCGCGCGAGGCCGGTGACGCGAACTGGCCGCGCCCGGTGTGGGGCTTCGAGACGGCGGTCCCGCTGCCGCGCGACGCGGGCGGCGCGGTCGTCGAGCCGGACTGGCTCGACCCCGTGCGCCGCGCGCTCGTCGGCCGCGTGGATTGATCGCTAGGCCTGCGTGCCCGCGGGCTCGGCGTCCGCGACCATGGCGTGCTGCGCCTTCATCTCCTCGTCGACGATCGGCTCGCCCGCATCGACGCGGCGCTTGACCTCGCCTTCCAGCGCCTCGGTGAGCCGCCGTTCCTGCTCGCGCGACAGCGATGTCGTGAACACCTTGCCGCCGAGCTCCCTGAGCTCCGGCAGCACGCGATCGGGCGTGGACTTCCTCACGAGCACGAACAGCGCGGACGTGCCGGGCTGCAGCTCGTTCCCCATGTCCTTCATGAACTGATCGTTGATGCCGTAGTCCTGCAGCGAGCCCGCGAGCGCCCCCGACGCGGCACCCACCGCGAGCCCGACGAGCGGATTCAGGAACAGCAGTCCCACGAGCGTGCCCCACATGCCGCCGGACGCGGCGCCCGCGGCGGTCAGGTTCAGCGACTGCTGCAGCCGGACCTTGCCGTTGTCGTCGCGCGTGACGATGACGGCGTCGGCGAGATCGAGCAGGTGCTGCTTCTGCAGCGCGCCCGCGCGGTCCAGCGCCTGCTGCGCCTTCTCCTTCGAGTCGAAGCTGATGGCGATGAGATCGGACATGTCGAGTGGCCTGTCGATGAAAGCGGGCGGCAGATGTTGAAACCGCTCCGCGCGTTCGTGCGGCCGCGTGCAACTTCATTCAACGGGCGGTGCACCATCTGCTAGACGTCCACCGGCGGCAGGTCCAGCGGGCCGGCCGCGACGTGCCCGGACCCGCCCGGCATCCGCACCAGCACGCGCAGGTTCGCCTTCGCCCGCGCACGTCGCCCGGAGGCCGCGCGCAGCCGACGCCATTCGGTTCGCGACGGATCCATCACGATCAGCGCGTAATGCACGCCATACCGCGCCATCAGCGTCGAGACGAACGGGGCCCACTTACGCTCGTCCCCCGGCGCCAGCACGATGTCCGTCAGCCGCAGGTACGCGAACGCGCGCGGGTCGAAGCGTCGCCGCGCGAAGCCGAACGGCAGCACGAGCCGGCGCACGAGCGCATCGTTGACGGGTCCGAGCGTGTCGAAGGCCAGCACCGTGCGCCGCACGCGCGCCGCGGCGACGATGCGTTCGCCCTCGACGAGCGCGTAGCCCTCGCCGCCGGACGGCGTGACGTCGGCGAGCCCGAGCGCCTCCGGCGTCGCGGTCCGCGCATGCGCCTCGGCGAGTCGTCCTTCCAGGGGCTCCAGAGGTACCCGATCCCGCGGCCACTGGCGGTACGCGAGCCACGACGCGAGCCCGCCCACATCCCTCGCGCCGGCCGTGCGCAGCAGCCCGAGCGAGGCGTCGTTCCCTTCGTCGATGCAGCCCCAGGACGGTGTGCCCGCCTCGTCCAGCAGCGCGTTGGCACGCGCCACCAGCACGCGTCCCACCCCGCGTCCGCGGTGCGAGGGCGCGACGCCGAGCAGTGCACGGTACGTCCACGTGTCGCGGGCGCCTTCGACCGACACAATGCGCGCATCCAGCACGTAGGACCCCACCATGACGCCCTCGTCGGTCGCGACGAGATAGCGCGGGTCCGCGAAACGTGCGAGTTGTGCATCGACGTCCGCGCGCCGGTAGCGTGCGGCGCCCGCGCCGAAGCGCATCGATCGGACGAAGTCCGCGAAGCCCACCGGCAACGAATCGTGCACGTCGACGTTCACGCCGCGTACCAGCCGACGTCGTCCACCGTCACCGCGGTGATCGGCCGCCGCCGGCGCAGCGCACGCCACAACAGGGGCGCGGACGCCACGCACATGCCCAGGCACGGCCACGGATCCCGCGGCGCCCAGGTCACGTCCGGCGTGCGCACGAAACCCGTCCAGTCCGCACGCGAGACGCGTCCTCGCAGCGCTCGTCCCTGCAGCTCCGCGAGCGAGCTCCAGAGCTCCTGACGCCGCACGCCCGCGGGCACCTCGAAGGCGCCTTCCGCCCGCTCGTCGAGCCAGGCGTCCAGCACGTGCCGGGGAAACAGGTGCAGCCCGCTCGTCGCGCGCGGGTTGCACTCGATGACGCGCCAGCCGCCGTCGGCGTCCGCCATGAAGTCGAACGACAGGGCACCGTCGAAGGCGAACGCGGCGCAGCACGTCTCGATGGTGCGGCGCACCTCGCCGGGAATCGCCACCGACTCGAAACGCACCGCCACGCTGCCCGACACCAACAGCGCGCGATAGGCGACGCTCGCGACCGCCTCGCCCCGGGACGCGAGCGTGCAGGTCGACAGCTCGGCCGGCCCGAGCCGCTGCTGCACGACGTGCGCGTCCCCGCTCATCGGCAGCGGATCGCCGGCACGCCGCGGCAGCACGCCGGCTCCGGACGAGGACAACCGGGGCTTGATCACGTGGTCGACGCGCGCGGCGAGCCCTGCCGCCTCGCCTGCCAGCGCGGTCTCCGGCACGGGCAACCCCGCCTCCAGGGCCCACGCCGCGAAGCGCCACTTGTCGTGCAGCGCCAGCACCGTCGCGTGCGGCGGGCAGCGCACGCGCCCCGGCAGCCGCGCGGCGTGCACCACCTCCTCGGACGCCGGCACCACGAGCTCCACCGATTCGCGCGCACGCACCGCGGCGATGTCCTCGAGCCAGCCGTCGGGATCGGTGGCGGGAGCGCGCACGCGCACGCTGCGCGTCACGGCGTTCGAGAACCGGCACAGATGCAGCCCCAAGGGGTCGGCCACCACCACGCGCCAGCCGATCCGGTGCAGCGCGCGCGCGAGTTCCACGGCCACGGGCAGCCGGCCGAGCGTCAGCAGGGCCGTGCCGCGTCCCCCCGTCCTGACATGCCGCCCCGTCACGCCCGCGAGTGTATTCTTCCCCGCGACCCCATGATGCCCGCCACCCTCTACCGCCCGCCCGCCCCGCGTCCCATGACGCCGGTGCGCTCGTTGCTGCGGGTGCTGCGCCAGGGCGACGGGGATCTGCTGAGCCTCGTGCCGAAGGCGGCCTACACCGACCCCGTCACCTGGCTCGGCTACTCGCGTCGCTCCATCCTGCTGGTGAACGCGCCGGAGCTCTGCCGCGAGGTGCTGGCCGACGCGGCCGGCGTGTTCCCGAAGAACGACCTGATGGTCGGCGCGCTGGAAGGCCTCGTCGGCGATTCCATCTTCGTCTCGAGCGGTGCGCGCTGGCGGCGCCAGCGCGCGATGATCGACCCGGCCTTCTCGCACATCCGCCTGTCGCGCGCGTGGCCCGCGATGGTCGCGGCCGTGGACGATCACGAGGCGGCGATGGACGCGCGCGCCGCCCACGGCGAGCCCTTCTCCCTGGACCTGGCCATGAGCCAGCTCGCGGCCGACGTCATCTGCCGCACGATCTTCTCGACGCCGCTCGCGAGCTCGGTCGCGCAGGAGGTGTTCGACGACTTCCTGCTGTTCGAGCGCAGCGTGGCGAGCGTGAACCTGTGGCAACTGATCGTCGGCAAGCCCTGGGCGAAGGTGGCCCAGCCGCCCGAGGTGGTGGAGGCCTGCGCGCGCATCCGCCGCCACATCGGCGACCTGCTCGACCCGCGCCTGGCATCGGAAGGCGGTCCCGACGACATCGTCGGCGCCATCATCGCGGCGACCGACCCCGACACCGGCGAGCCCTTCACGCGCGAGGAGCTGATCGACCAGATCGGCGTGTTCTTCCTCGCGGGCCACGAGACGACCGCGAGCGTGCTGACCTGGACGTTCTTCGTGCTGTCGATGCGCCCCGACATCGCGGCGCGCGTGCGCGCGCAGGTGGACGAGGTCGCCGGTGACGGACCCGTCGAGTTCGAGCACGTGCGCCGCCTGCCGTTCCTCAGGAACGTGTTCCGCGAGGCGCTCAGGCTCTACCCGCCCATCACGTTCCTGCCGCGCGTCGCGACGCGCGCGACGAACATCGGCGAGGTGCGCGTCAAGCGCGGCGCGATGATCATGATCTCGCCCTGGACGGCGCACCGCAACGCCGGGCTGTGGCGCGACGCCGACCGCTTCGACCCGGACCGCTTCGACACCGAAGCGGGCGGGGAGGCGAACGGGGACGGCGAGCGCGGCGTGCACCTGTCCTTCGGCGTCGGCCCGCGCGTGTGCATCGGCGCGGGCTTCGCCACGGCCGAGGCGGTGCTGATCCTCGCGCGATTCGTGCGCCGCTTCGACTTCACCGCGCTCGAGCCCGAGCGCGTGCGCCCCGTCGCGCGGCTCACGACGCGGCCCGCGCACGAGATCCTGTGCAGGGCGGCGCGCGCGTGAGCGTCGTCGTCGTCGGCGCGGGCTTCGGCGGGCTCGCTGCAACCCTGTCCCTCGCGGCACGCGGCGTGCCCGTCACGCTGGTCGAGCGCCACGCGGGCCCCGGCGGCAAGGCGCGACGCGTGACGGTCGCGGGCCGCGAGATCGACGCGGGCCCCACGGTCTTCACGTTGCGCCGCACCTTCGAGGAGCTCTTCGGCGCCGCGGGCCTGGAACTTGCCGAACGCGTGCGGCTGACACCCGCCGCGATGCTCGCGCGGCACTCGTGGGTCGGCAGCTCACCGCTGGACCTGTACGCCGACGTCGATGCGTCCTGCGCGGCCATCCGCGCGCTGTGCGGCGCGAAGGACGCCGACGCCTACCGCGCGTTCGCCGCGCGCACGCGTGAGGTGCACGACACGCTCGATGCGCCGTTCATGCGCGCGCAGCGGCCGAACCCGATGGCCCTGTCGTTCGCGCACGGACTCCGGGGCCTGCCGCGCTTCGCGCGCACCGAGCCCTTCGCGACGCTCTGGGCATCGCTGTCGAAGCGCTTCGAGGACCCTCGCCTGCGCCAGCTCTTCGCGCGCTACGCGACCTACTGCGGCAGCTCGCCGTTCCGGGCGCCGGCGACGCTCATGCTCATCGCGCACGTGGAGCGTGAGGGCGTGTGGCTGGTCGACGGCGGCATGCGCGCGCTCGCCCGCGCGATCGCCGATGCGGCCGTCGAGCGCGGCGCGGAGCTGCGCTTCGGCACGGGGGTGGAACGCATCGACATCGAGCGCGGCCGCGCGACCGGCGTGACGCTCGAGAACGGCGAGCGGCTGCGCAGCGAGGCCGTGGTCTTCAACGGCGACACCGAGGCGCTGACGCGCGGGCTCCTGGGCGAGGGCCCTCGGAGCACGGTGCGCCCGCGTCGCGCGGCGTCGCTGTCGGCCGTGACGCGCTGCGAGGTCGCGCGCACGGCCGGCTTCCCGCTCGCGCACCACACGGTGTTCTTCGGCGCGGACTACCCGGACGAGTTCGACGCGATCTTCCGCCGCCGCGAGACGACCGCGGATCCGACCGTGTACGTCTGCGCGCAGGACCGCACGGGCCCCGCGCAGCTCGGTCCTGCGGACGGCGCGCCGGAGCGGCTGCTGAGCCTCGTCAACGCGCCGGCGCGCGCCTACACCGAGGCCGAACGCGCGGAAGTCGCCGGAGCGATGAGCGCCGCGCTGCGCCGCCACGGCCTGCGCACGTACGACGTCGAGGGCGAGATCGTCGCGTCACCCAGCGACTTCGACGCGCTCTTCCCCGCCACCGACGGCGCGCTGTACGGCCGCCCGACGCACGGCTGGCTCGGCTCGTTCTCGCGCCCGGGCGCGACGGGGCGCGTGCGCGGCCTGTACCTCGCTGGCGGCAGCGTGCACCCGGGCGCGGGAGTGCCGATGGCGACACGTTCCGGCGTGCTCGCGGCCGAACGGGTGTACGCGGAATTGCCGGCCGCAGGGCGCGTGGCAGGTCCCTTGCTTCGGGAACCGACCTAGGGACGGCCCCGTCGCGGCCGTCCGGCCATCCTTGTCTTCCGGAGCGGACGTGCCATGCCGACCCCACGCATCGTGCTCGCTTGCTGTTTCCTGCTCGCGGGCTGCGCATCGCTCACCACGAGCGGGCGCGTGGACGTCGCGGCGGACGAGCGCTGGGCGCTGCTGCCGATCGAGAATCTCTCGACGACGCCCTACGCCGGCGAGCTCGCCGCGGACCTGGTCGAGACCCGGCTGCGCGCGCGCGGCATCGAACGCCTGGACGTCTGGACCGAAGACGGCGAGCCGAGCATCGGCGAGCTCATCGACGCCGACGCCCGGCTGGCCCGGGCGAAGCGCTGGGCCCGCGAGGGCGGCTACCGCTACGCGCTGACGGGCACCGTGCACGAGTGGCAGTACCGCAGCGGCATCGAGCGCGAGCCGGTGATCGGACTCGGGCTCAAGCTCGTGGAGCTCGATACCGATCGGGTGCTGTGGCAGGGCAGCGCCGCGCGCACGGGCTGGGGCGCCGCGAACCTCTCGAAGGTCGGTGCCCGCGTCGTGCGCGAGCTGCTCGACGAGGTGCGCGTGGGCGACGCGCCCGCCCTCGTCGCCGCCCTCGAGCGCTGAGCGGCGGCCATGCGCCCCGAGATCGTGAAGCCCGACGCGCACGCCCCGGCGACGCACCCGATCCGGCTGCGCCTGAAGGCGACGGACCTGCGGCCCGGACGCCTGGTCGAGACCGCGCTGTTCGCGCTGGTCGCCCCCGTGCTGGGCGCGCTCGTCGCACCTGCCGACCCGCTCGGTCTGGGTGCGGGCTTCCCGTGGGTCGTCGCGGGCCCGGTCGTGCTGGCCGCGCGCTACGGCAGCGTGTGGGGCCTGGCGTGCGCCGGGCTCGCCGCGCTCGCCTGCCAGTGGCAGGCCGCCGCCTACGCGGACCGGCCCTTCGCGCTCGTGACGCTCGTGGTCGGCACGCTCGTGATGGCGCTCGCCGTCGGCGAGATCGGGCTGGCCTGGCGCCGCCGCTCGGCGCGCGCCGAGGCCGAGAGCGCCTACCTGAAGCGCCGCCTGGAGGAGTTCTCGAACGAGCACCACGTGCTGCAGGTCTCGCACGGGCTGCTGCAGGAGGCGCTCGGCGGGCGCCGGATGAGCCTGCGCGAGGCGCTGCAGCGCATCGAGCGCGCCGCACCCGTGGAGCGCACCAGCGCGCGCGACGCCTTCGGCGCGCACGGCGAGCTCATGGCCGTGCTGGCGCAGTTCTGTTCGGTGCAGGTGGCCGGCCTCTACGCCGTGCGCGGCTCGAACGCGCTCGACCCGGAGCCCGTCGCGACGCACGGCGACATGGCACCGCCGGAGCCGTTCGACCCGCTGCTGCGCGCGTGCATGACGGAGCGCAGGCTCGCGAGCGTGCGCCCCGACGCGCACGCGCTCGAGGCCGACGAGACGGGCTTGCTCGCGGCCGTGCCGATCGTCGACGCCGAGGGTCGCCTGCACGGCGTGGTGGCGGTGCGCGAGATGCACTTCATGGCCTTCCAGCAGGAGAACCTGAACCTCATGGCGCTGATCGGCGCGTGGCTGGGTCACCGCGTCGGCCGCGCGAACGGCTTCTCCGATTCGCCCGCCGAGCGCTTCCACGCCGAGCTCGACCTGGCGCTGCGGCTGGCTCGCGCGCACGGCATCCCGTCGTCGCTGGTGTGCCTGCGCCTGGCGGACGATCCGCGCGCCGCCGAGGTCGCGAGCGGGATCGCCGACGACCTGCGCAGCCTCGATCGCGCGTGGCTCGTCGACGGGGCCGTGACGGTGCTGCTGCCGTTGTCGACGGAGCGTCAGGCCGAGGCCTACGCGAGCCGCATGATCGCCGCGGTGCACCGGCGTCACGGCGTCGATCCGCGCACCCTCGTCACGGACCTGACTCTGCGCACGCTCGTCGGCGACGACACGCGCGAACGCGCGCTCGACTTCATCGCCCGCGCCACGAACGACGCCGCCGGACTACCGCAGGACGACGGTGCGAGGGCCGCCGCGTGAGGGCGCTCGCGCTCGCGACGCTCGGCATCGTCGGCGATGGCCTGCTGCTCGGCACCCTGGTCACGGCGGCGCCCGCACCGATGCCCTGGCTGCTCGCGCACGCCGCCGCGGCCGGCGCCTCGGGCGCGGGGCTCGCGCTGCTGCTCGCCGCGCGCACGCGGACCGCGCCGCCGCGCTGGCTGCCCCCGTGCATCGCGTCGTGCCTGGCGCTGCCGTGCGTCGGCGGTCTCGGGCTCGCGGGCGCGCTGCTCGCCACGGCGCGGCGCGCCAACGCGATCGGCGAGCGTGCGCCGTACTGGCGGCTGAGCGCACCGGTCGCCCTGCCCTTCTCGGCACCGCCGAGGCGCACGGTGCGCCCCGTCGACGGCCGCGGACTCGGCGAGCGGCTGCGCCACGCGACGCCGGCGGACACCGACGCGGTGTATCGGCGCCTGCTCGCCGCCGCATCCATGCGCGACTCGTTGTCCGTCGGCGCGCTGCGCGCGGGCGTCCGTCACCCGGACGATCGGCTCCGGCTCACCGCCTACCAGACGCTGGACGCGAAGGCGACGCGGCTGAACCGCGAGATCCAGCGGCTCGAGGCCGGCATCGAACGGCTCGACGAGCGCGCCGACGGCGCGCGCGCTCGCTCCGCCGCGTGGCTGAGCGTGGCCGCGAACTACCGCGAGCTTCTCACCCTCGAGGAGGACGAGCCGGTGGCCCGACGCCAGCTGCTCGAGCGCGCGGTCGCGGCAGCCAACCGCGCGGTCGAGGCGCGCCCGTCGAACCGCAACGCGCACCTGGTGCTCGGACGCGTGCGCCAGATGGCGGGCGAGCACGAGCTCGCGCGCGCATCGTTCGAGCGCGCCGTCGAGCTCGGCATGGCGCCGGACACGGTCGCGCCGCGGCTCGCCGAGTGCGCGTTCGCGCGGCGCGAGTTCGGCCGCGTGCGCGAGATCCTCGCGGGCGTCGGCGACGCGCACCGCGCGTACCCGCCGCTCGCCGCGGTCGCGGAGTACTGGCGCTGATGCTGCCCCATGCCCCCGAGGCGCACGCCGACGTGTGCCTGCTGCTCGAAGGCACCTTCCCGTACGTGCGCGGCGGCGTGTCGAGCTGGGTGCACCAGCTCGTGGCCAACGTGCCGGAGTTGACGTTCTCGATCGTCTACCTCGGCGCCGGCGGCGAATCCGCGCGCGAGCCCGCGTACGCGCTGCCCGCCAACGTCGTGCACGTCCAGGTGCACGCGCTGCTCGAGCCCGCCGCGCCCGTGCGCCCGACCCGCGCGGCGCTGCGACGCGCGGACCGTGCCGGCCTCGCCTGCCCGCACGTGCGCGGGGATCGCTTCGCGGCGAACGCCCGCCTGCACGCGGGCTTCGGCGAGGATGCCGACGCGATGGCCGCGCTGGCCACCGAGCTGCTGACGGGCGCGGCCCGCATCGCGGAGCACGAGCTGCACCACGGCGAGCCCGCCTGGCACGCGCTGCGCGAGGCCTACGCCGCCGCGCCGGCGGACGTCGACTTCAACCACTGGTTCTGGACGGTGCGCAGCCTGCACGCGCCGCTGTACGCGCTCGCACGCATCGTGGAGCGCGCACCGCGCGCGTCCGTCTACCACGCCGTGTCCACGGGCTACGCGGGCTTCCTCGGCGCGATGCTGCAACACCGGACCGGCCGTCCGCTGCTGCTCTCCGAGCACGGCATCTACACCAAGGAGCGCGAGCTCGATCTCGGTCAGGCGGGCTGGATACCGCAGGGCGACAACCCGTTCGGCACCGCGCCGCGCGACCAGCTCGGGCACCTGCGCGAGATGTGGATACGCTTCTTCCGCACGCTGGGCCGGGTGAGCTACGCGCGCGCCGCGCGCATCTACACGCTGCACGAGGGCAACCGCCGCCGGCAGCTGGCCGACGGCGCCCCGGGCGACCGGCTCGAGATCTGCCCGAACGGCGTCGACGTGCCGCGCTTCGCCGCGGTGCGCCGCGCCGCCGACGCGCCGGTGCCGCCCGTGCTCGCGCTGATCGGGCGCATCGTGCCGATCAAGGACGTCAAGACCTTCGTGCGCACGATGCGCATCGTGCGCGAGCGCCTGCCGGACGCCGAAGGCTGGCTCGTCGGTCCCGAGGACGAGGATCCGGGTTACACCGAGGAATGCCGCCGTCTCGTCGCGAGCCTCGGCCTCGGCGACGCCGTGAAGTTCCTCGGCTTCCGACGGCCCGAGGAGATCTTCGCGCGCGCGGGCCTGTGCGTGCTCACCTCGGTGTCGGAGGGTCAGCCTCTCGTCGTGCTCGAAGGCTTCGCCGCGGGCATTCCCGCGGTCACGACCGACGTGGGCGGCTGCGCCGAGCTCGTGCACGGCGGCTCGGCCGAGGACCGTGCGCTCGGGTCCGCGGGCGCCGTCGTGCCGATCGCCGATCCGGCCGCGTTCGCCGATGCCGCCATCGACCTGCTGAGCGACCCCGCGCGCTGGCGCGCCGCGCGCGACGCGGCCATCGCGCGCGTGGAGTCGCGCCACGACGAGCGCGACATGGTCGCGCGCTACCGCCGCGCGTGGACCGAGGCGGCGTCGATGCCGGAGGCGGCGTAGTGGCGGGCATCGGATTCGGTCTGCGCGCACGGCTCGACGACGACTCGTTCACGAGCACGTTCAGCGCCTACGGCTACGCCGGCATCATCGGCGCGGGCCCCTGGGTGCTGTCGATCCTCGGCGTCATGCTGGTCGGCGTGCTGGCCGTGCTCGGCGGCGTCGGCCACGCCGAGATCGAGCGATTCACCACCTCGGTGACGTGGCTGATGGCGAGCTCGCTGATTCTGACCGGGCCGCTGCAGCTCGTGTTCACGCGTTGGGTGGCCGACCGGACCTGGGAAGGGCGCGACGCGGTCGTGAACCCGAACCTCCTGGGCGCGCTCACGCTCGTGAGCGCGGCGTCGCTCGGCATCGGCACGCTGCTGGCGCTCGCCCTCTTCGACGAGCCGCTCGCCTACGAGCTGCTGATGGTCGCGAACCTCGCGGCGCTGTCCAACGTCTGGATCGTCGTCATCTTCGCGGCGGGGCTGCGGCGCTTCGGGCTCGTGCTGGGGGCGTTCGCGCTCGGCTACGCGAGCATGATCGGCGCGTGCTGGTGGTTGCTGCCACACGGGCTGCCCGGTCTGCTGACGGGCCTGCTGCTCGGGCACGCGGTGCTGCTGTTCGCACTGCTGGCGGCCGTGGTGCCGATGCACCCGCTGCGCGCGGCTCCCGCGGCGGCGTTCCTGCGTCGGGACGCGGTGTTCCCCTCGCTGGTGGCGGTGGGGCTCGGCTACAACCTCGGCATCTGGGTCGACAAGCTGCTCTTCTGGTTCCACCCCGCCACCTCGCACGCCGTCGTCGGACCGCTGCGCGGCTCGCTCATCTACGACCTGCCGATCTTCCTCGCGTATCTCGCCGTCATTCCGGGCATGGCGGTGTTCGTGCTGCGCATCGAGACGGACTTCGCCGAGGCGCACGGCCGCTTCTACGAGGCGGTGCGCGGCGGCTCCACGCTCGCCGAGATCGAGAGCCGCGGCGACCGCATGGTGCGGGCGGTGCGCGACGGGCTGTTCCAGATCTGCCGCGTGCAGGGCGCGACGGTGCTCGCGATGGTGCTGCTCGGCCCGCGCATCGTCGCCTGGCTCGGCATCTCGCCCGGTCACGTGCAGCTCTACTACATCGATCTCGTCGGGGTCGCGGCGCAGGTGCTCGTGCTCGCCGTCCTGAACGTGCTGTTCTATCTCGACCGGCGCGACGACGCGCTCGCGCTCGTCGCGCTGATGCTCGGCTCGAACGCGCTGCTGACGTGGGCGACGCTCGAGCTCGGGCCGAGCTGGTACGGCTACGGCTTCGGGGTCGCGATGGCGCTCACCGCGTTCGCGGGGCTTGCGCTGCTGTCGCGCCGGCTCGATCGCATCGAGCTCGCGACCTTCATGCGCGAGCGCCCCACCCCGCGGAGCGCCGGCGCATGAGACTCACGCTCGCGCTTGTGCTGGTCTGCGTCTGCGCGCTCGCCGCGTGCGCATCTTCGCCGCGCACGACGGTCCCGCTCACGACCGACGCGCGCTGGGCCGTGCTGCCGCTCGGCGCGGACCCGCTGGCGACGCGCGAAGCGCGCAGCGCCGGCGCACTCGTCGAGACGCGGTTGCGCGCGCGCGGGGTGCGCAGCGTGAACGCGTTCGGCGGCACCGCCGCGGACGCCCGCGACCGGGCGCGCCGCGAAGGCTATCGCTACGCCGTCGCGGGCGGCGTGGACGCGTGGGGCTACGGCGGCAGGCTCGACAGCGAGCCACGCGTGGACCTGCACCTGGAAGTGATCGATCTCGCCACGGGAAGCACCGTCCACGCCGCCGAGGCGGACCTGCGCGGCCGTCGCGGGTCCGCGCTGCCCGCGCTCGCCGAGCGCGCCGTCGCCGAGCTCATCGACGGCATCGCGCTCGTCGATGCGGGGACGAACGCGCGACCCGACGCCCCGCGCGCGACCCCGGTCCTTGCGCTGCGACCGGCCCCCGACACGGCACGCATGCCCGCGCGCTCGATCGCGTTCCACTACGGCGACGATCTGCCCGTCGCCGAGCTCGCGCTCTTCGACCGCACGGTGGTGGAGCCCGATCACACGAGCGCGGCGGAGATCCGCGCGCTCGGGCGCCACGGCGGCGCGGTCTACGCGTACCTGTCGATCGGCGAGGTCGGTCCGCACCGCACCTGGCGCGACGAGATCGACGACGCCTGGACGCTCGGCACGAACGCCGCCTGGGACAGCCGCGTGATGGACATGACGGCCACGGGCTGGACCGACTTCCTGCTCGCGCGCGTCGATGCGCTGGTGGAGGCGGGCTACGCGGGTCTCTTCCTCGACACGCTCGACAGCCATCGGCTCCACGCCGGCACCCCGGCGCTGCGCGCCGTGCAGGAGGCCGCGACGGTGCGGCTGCTGCGCGAGGTGGCCGCGCGCCATCCGGACCTGCGCCTGGTGGCGAACCGGGGCTTCGAGCTGCTCGAACGGGTGGCGCCGCTGCTGGAGGCCGTCGCCGCCGAATCGTTGTATTCGAGCTGGAACAACGCCGCGGGCGAGTACGCCGACGTGCTGCCCGCGGACCGGGCGTGGCTGACCGAGCGGCTGCGCGAGGCGTCGGGCCTCGGCCTGGAGGCCATCGCGATCGACTACGTGGCGCCCGCGCGCCGCGACGAGGCTCGCGCGGTGGCGCGCCGCATCGCGGCCGACGGCTTCACGCCGTGGGTGAGCGTGCCGGCGCTCGATCACCTCGGCGTCGGCGCGCTGGAGATCCTGCCGCGCGAGGTGCTGATGTTGTACGACTCGCGCGCCGACGGCCTGCTGCAACGCGCGCTCGTGCACAAGCTGCTGGCCACGCCGCTCGAGTACCTCGGCTACGTGCCGCGCTACCACGACGTCGCGCTCGCGGCATTGCCCCCGGGTCGGCTCGCCGGTCGCGTCGCGGGCATCGCGACCTGGACCGACGAGGCCTGGGACCTGCCGGGCGTCGGAGCCTGGTTCGAACGCCACGCGAGCGAAGGCGTGCCGCTGGCGCTCTTCGGCGCGCTGCCCTTCGCGCTCGATGCCGGCTTCGCCGCGACGCTCGGGCTGGAGGAAGCGCCCGCGCTGGACGCGCGCACGGCGAGCGTGCGGCACAGCGACGCTCTGATCGGCTTCGAGCGCGACGCACCGCCGCGCATCGACGCGCTGGGCATCGCGCTCGCGAACGCCTCGTCCGACAACATCGTGCACCTGGGCTACGCGGACGCGAAGGGCGCGCGCAGCGATGCCGTCGTGAGCGGACCCTGGGGCGGCTACGCGAGCGCACCGGTGGCCGCGTTCAACGGCATCGACGACTACTTCCACTGGGTGGTCGATCCGTTCGCCTTCCTGCAGCGCGCCCTGCACCTCGAGCCGCTGCCCGCACCGGACGTCACGACCGAGAACGGGCGCCGGCTGTGGCTCGCGCACATCGACGGAGACGCCCTGCCCTCGTGGGCCGAGCTGCCGGGCGCGCGCCTGGGCGCCGAGGAGATCCGCGATCGCATCCTCGCCCGCTGGCCGTGGCCGCACACCGTCTCGGTCGTCGAGGGCGAGATGGTGGCCCAGCGCGCGGTCGCCGACCGCCGGCAACGCATGTTCGAGGTCGCTCGCGAGCTCTTCCGCCTGCCCTTCGTGGACATCGCCTCGCACTCCTACAGCCACCCGTTCCTCTGGCGGGAACTCGCCGCCGACCCTGCCGCGAAGGGTCTGAGCCTGCCGATCGACGGCTACGCGTACGACCCCGAGCGCGAGATCGGCGGCTCCATCGACTTCGTGCGCCGCCACCTCGCCCCGCCCGGCAAGCCGGTGAACGTCTTTCTCTGGACCGGCGATGCCGAGCCGGACGCCGCCGCGCTCGCCGCGAGTGACGCGCGCGGGCTCGTGAACTTCAACGGCGGACTGACGCGCATCACGCGGGACATGCCCGCGCTCGCGCTGGTCGATCCGATGGCACGGCCCGTGGGGACGGGCTTGCAGGTCTACGCCCCCATGACCAACGAGAACGTCTACACGAACGAATGGCGCGGCCCGTTCGACGGCTTCCGCCGCGTCATCGAGACCTTCGAGCTGACCGATCGGCCGCGGCGCCTGAAACCCATCAACCTCTACTACCACTTCTACGCCGGCACCAAGGCGGCCTCGCTGCGGTCGCTGGAGGAGGTCTACGCCTGGTCCACGGCGCAGGACGTGCACCCCGTGCACGTGGCCGACTACGCGCCGAAGGTGCACGCGTTCCGCGGCGCGCGCGTGGCGCGCGCGCTGGACGGCCGCTGGACCGTCGCGGGCCTGCACGCCGAACCGGACACGAACACCGCGACGAGCGCCGGCGGCGTGCGCTCCGTCCGCCTGCTCGGCACCGCGCGGCGTGCACGGCTCGACTCCGACGCCGGCCTGATCGGCCAGCGCACGCTGCACGACGCCACCTACCTGCACACCGACGGACGCGACGTCGTGTCGTTCCACACCGTCGATGCCGAGCGGCCCGGAGCGAGCGGCCCGTACCTGGTCTCGGCCAACGGCACGGTGGAGTCCTGGGACGAAACCGGACGCGAGCTGCGGCTGCGCGTCCGCGCGCACGTGCCCGTCACGCTGGAGCTCGCGGGCATCGCCGGCTGCACGCTGCGCACCGTCGCCGGCGAGATCCCCGCGCAACCCGTACCGGGTCACCCCGGCCATCGCACGTTCCGCTTCGACACGACCGATACCGGCGATGCCCGACTCGACTGCACGGCGTGAACGACTCGCGAGTCCGGCCGCGCTCGCGCTGCTGGCGGCCGCGTTCGCGCTCGCGTTCGCGGTGCTGCGACCCGAGCCGGGCCCGGCGCCGGTCGGCGGCGCGGAACCCGACGAGCTGGAGCTCGCCTACCTGCACGCGCGCGCGGCGTCCGGCGAGCGCGTCGACGAGGAGGTGCGCCGCGTCGCGCGTCGCCTGCTCGCCGCCGGGCGCGCGAGCGAGGTGCGCGCGCTCAAGGCGCGCTTCCCGACCGTCGGGCTCGCCCCGCGCACGGACTTCGCGCTCGAGCTCGAGGGCGCCGCCGGCGCGCTCGCCGCGGGCACGGGCGCCCCTCACTCGGGCGGCGCGCCCGACCCCGCGCTCACCGCCGCGCTCGCCACGCGCCTGGAGCGGTTGCGCGACGACACCGCGCTGCACGAGAGCGCGCTGCTCGCGCGCGGCGCCTGGCTCTCGCGCCGCCTGCAGCGGCCCGCGCTGACCGCCTCGCTGCACGCGCGCCTGGCCGAAGCCGACCCGACGCGAGCCGCCGACGCCTGGGCGGAGTGCGGCCGGTACGCGTCGGCGGCCGGTGCCCGCGCCCTGGCGGTGAGCTGCTACCGCGCCGCGATCGATGCGCTGGTCACGAGCGGCGCGGGCGCGGGCGCGCTCATCGACGCGGACGCGCTCGCGGACGCGGCCTTCGACCTGCGGCTCGCGCTGCTGGGTCAGTTGTCGGGAGCCGACGACGCCGTGGCGCGCGAGGCCACCTTGGACGCGCTGCTCGGGCGCGAGAGCGAGGATCCCGATCGGCTCGAGGCGCTCGCCCGCACGCTGCTCGCCATCGAGCGGCCGGGCGGCGCCGCGGCCGCGTTCGCGCGCCTGGCCGAGGTCGACGTCGACCGACCCGCGCGGTGGTGGGGCGAGGCCGCGCGCTGGTCGGAGGCCGCGGGCGAGCTCGCGCGGGCCGCCGGCTACGCCGACCGGCAGGCCGAGGCCGTACCGCCCGGCGAGCGCGCGGCGATCGACGCGCGCGTCGAGGCGCTGCTGATCGCCGCGGGGCGCGAGCGCGACGCCCTGGCACGCGTGCGCGCACGCATCGAACGCGCACCGGACGATCTCGCGGCGCTGCGCCGCGGCATCGGCCTGGCCCGCGGCGCGGGCGAGGCGAAGCAGGCCGCCGACTGGAACGAGGCTCTGCTCGAGCGCGCGCCCGAGGACCGCGAGGCGCTCGTCCGCGCGATCGAGCTGGCGCTCGGCCGCGGCGATCTGCCCACCGCGAAGGCCGCCGCCGAGCGCGCCACGTTCCGTCTGCCGGACGAGCGCGAGCCGCGCGCACGGCTCGCACAGATCGCCGAGTGGACCGGTGCGCCCGCCGTTGCCGCCGGACACTGGCGCATCCTGGCCGCCACGGACACGGGCGACGGTGCGCGCGGCACGAGCCTGCGCGAGCTCGCGCGGCTGGCGGAGCTCACGTTCCGGCACGGCGTGGCGGCGGACGCGGCGCGCGAGCTCGCGCGCCTGAGCCCGCCGTCCGCGGCCGACCTCGAGCGCATGGTGCGGCTCTACGAGGCGGACGGTCGGCCGGACCTCGCCGCCGCGGCGCTGGAGGAGGTCCTGGCACGGCACGGACCGGACGCCGGCACGCTCGCCGCCCTTGCCGGACTGCACGAGCGTCACGGCGATGGCGAGGCGGCCCTCTTCGCCTGGGAGCGCCACGTGGCGCTCGCGGGCCCCACTCCCGACGCGATCCTCGCGAGCGCGGCCCTGCACTGGCGGGCGAACCGACCGGCGCGCGCGGGCGAGCTCGTGCAGGGCTTGCGCGGACGACCGCTGCCGGAGCTCGACGACGCGCGCGTGCGGCTGCTGCTCGAGATCGCCTGGCGGGACCGGCGCACGTGGCTCGCGCGCACGCTCGTGCCGCACGTGGCCGGGCTCGACGATCCGGACCAGCGCGTGCGCTTCGGCCGGCGCCTGGTGCGCTCGTTGCGCGACGCCGACGAGCATCGCGCCGCACTCGTCGCGGCGGACGCCCTGTTCGCCGCGACGCGCGAACCGGACTTCGCGATCGCCGCGATCGAGCTGGCCGCGGCTTCGGGCGACGCCATCGAAGGCGCGCGCTATCTCGCCGCACAGTCGCTCGCCGCCGGCCTGGACGACTCTCCCGCCTGGTGGAGCGCGACCGCGGCGTTGCGGCTGCGCGAGAACGACGCCGTGGCGGCGCGCCGAGCCTGGGAGCGCGCGCTGGAGCTCGACCCCGGGGACGTGCGCGCGCTCGCGGCGCTCGGCTGGCTGCACATCGAGGCGGGCGACGTGGACGCGCTCGCCGCGCTGCTGGACGTGAACGCCGAGCGCGCCGCCGCCGAGCCCGAGCTGTGGTCCGTGTACGCGGTCGGTCGGCTGGGCCTGGGCGACGCGGCGGGCGCGCTGACCTGGTTCGAACGGCTCGCGCCACGCATCGGCGCGGACTACGCGCTGCTGCTGAGCTACGCCGACGCGCTCGACATCGTCGGCCGCGTGGACGATGCCGCCCGGCTGCGCCGGCACGCGTTCGGCAAGCTGCGTCCGGCCCTGCACGACGCGCTCGCGGGGCGCACGCCGGAGCGCGCGCTGCTGCGCGAATACACCGCCCTTGCCGCGCGGTACGGTGCGCTGGAGCCGCGCGCGATCGGGGCGTTGCTACGCCGCGACGACGAGTCGCGGGAAGCCTGGCGCGAGGAGATCGCGATCGCGTGGCTGCTGTCGAACGAGCGCCACGAGCACGCGCGGCTCGTCATGGCGCGGCTGCACGGCGCGCGCGGCACCGAGCCCGCTTGGCAGGCCTTGTCGGTGGCGCTGGCCGCGAACGATCTCGAGGCCGTGGCGGACATCGTCGCTCGCGGGGACGCGCTCGGCGGCGCGGACCGGATCGTCGCGCTCACCGCGATCGGGGACGAACGCGCCGCGCTCGAGCTCGCCGCGCGCGAGATGCGCACGTCCGCGGATCCCGCGACGCGCGCGGTCGCCGCCGAGCGCTACGCCCGGCTGCGCGCGCTGCGCCCGAGCTGGGCGGAGGTCCACACGCGCCGCGGCGCGCTCGGGTCGCTCGGCATCGATGAAAGCGGCGTGGCCCTGCGCCACACGTTCGCGCGCGCGGACCTCGGTCTGTCCCTCGCCGCGACGCGGCGCGTGGCGAGCTCCGATGCCCTGCAGATCGATGGCGACCGGGTGCGCGAGCGCCTCGGGCTGTCGCTGCACGCCGGCGACGCCCGCCGCGGGGCACGGCTGGATGCGAGCGTGGAGAGCGACGCGGACGACGCGCTGCCGGGCTACGGCGCGCGCGCCTGGATCGGCGACGCCGCCGGCAGGCGCGAGCTCAGCGCCGAGCTCGCCGTCGCCGAACCGGTGGACGACTCGGCGGAGCTGCTGCTCGGTGCGAAGCG
This sequence comes from uncultured Gammaproteobacteria bacterium, assembly GCA_963833195.1. Classification (GTDB taxonomy): domain Bacteria; phylum Pseudomonadota; class Gammaproteobacteria; order Granulosicoccales; family Granulosicoccaceae; genus Granulosicoccus. The sequence continues at coordinate 2,491,212 of CAWHXF010000027.1, forward strand.
CGACCGCGCGAGCCTTGCGTTCGAGACGGCCTTCGGCACCCGCGAGTTCCTGCGCCTCGGTGTCGACGCGACGGACCTCCGCACGCGCCGCGGCGACGCATCGATCGCGCGGGGCACGGCGGGCAGCGTCGCCGTGGGTACCCGCGGGGCGCTCGCCGGTGCCGCCTGGTCGACGAGCGTGCGCGCATCCCACGCCGCCAACGATCGCGCGAGCGAACTGCCCGCGGCGCTCGGCGCGACGAGCGCACGCTCCTTCGACGAGATCCTCGCACCGCGGCGCACGACGCTGGGGCTGGACGCCTCGGTGGCGTGGGGCGGAGCGGTCGGGGAGCTGCCGCGCGGGTCGCGCCCGCGGCTGTACGCCGGCGCGAGCGTCGCCCACGACTGGCCGCAGCGCGACTTCGGACTGCGCCTCGACACGGGCCTGGGTTTGCGCGTGCTCGGCGGCGACGAGCTGAGCTTCACGCTCGGTCACGACACGCGCGACGCCGCGCGAAGCGGCGGCGGCACCGCGCTGCGCCTCGGCTACCGCTACCACTACTGATGACGCACCGCACCGCCACGTCGAACGCCGCCCGCGGGCTCGTCGCCTGCACCCTCGTCGCGCTGACGGCCTGCGGCGGCACCCCGTCCGGCAACGCTCCGCCGGACGACGGCTCCACGGTGCTGACGGTGGCGCCCATCGCGGACCTGCTGACCCCGGAGGCGCTCGAGCGCGTCTCGTACGACGACGGTTCGCTGCCCGTGACCGAAGGCTCGTGGTACCGCCCCACGCTCGCCACGAGCTGGACGTGGCAGTTGCAGGGGCCGCTGAACCTCTCCTACGAAGCCGACGTGTACGGCATCGACATGTTCTCCGCGCTCGGTCGCGACACGCTCGCCCGGCTGCACGAGCGCGGGGTCCGCGTGCTGTGCTACTTCTCGGCCGGCACGTACGAGCCGTGGCGCCCGGACGCCGGGCTCTTCGACGAGGCGGATCTCGCCGAGCCGCACGCGGGCTTCGCGAACGAGCGGTGGCTGGACATCGGGTCCGAGCGGGTCGTTCGCCTGATGGTCAACCGCATGGACATGGCCGTGCGCATCGGCTGCGACGGCATCGAGCTCGACAACGTCGACGCGTTCCTGCACCGCACGGGCCTGGACGTCACGCCCGCCGGGCAGCTGCGCTACGTGCGCACGCTCGCGAACGCGGCGCACGCGCGAAACCTCACGGTGGCGCTCAAGAACGCCGTCGCGCTGCTGCCCGACGCCATGGACTGGTTCGATCTGGCGATCAACGAGGAGTGCTTCGAGTTCGACGAGTGCGAGCTGTACGACCCCCTGCTGGCCGCCGGCAAGCCGGTGTTCGGCGCGGAATTCGACGCGCGCGTGGTGCGCGACCCCGCGGCGCGCGAGGCGATGTGCGCGCGGGCCCGCGAGCTCGGCACGCGCACCCTGGTGCTGCCCGAATCGCTCGACGGCAGCTTCCGCTACAGCTGCGACGAGTAGGCGGCCTCGCCGCTCGGGGCCGGAGCAGGCACGGGGTCCGGCACCACCTCGTCGAGCACCTTCGCCGAGGAGATCACGCCGGGCAGCCCCGCCCCGGGGTGCGTGCCCGCGCCCACGAGGTACAGGTTCCGCACGTCCTCCGAAGCGTTGTGCGGACGGAACCACGCGGTCTGCGTGAGCACCGGCTGCAGCCCGAAGGCCGCACCGTTGACCGACGACAGCCGGTCCCGGAAATCCTGCGGGGTCAGCATGTGCGACGTCACCACGTGCGCCTCCAGATTCGGCAGCACCGTGTCGGAGAGGCTTTGCGCGATGGCCGCGCGATAACTCTCGGCCTTCTCGCTCCAGTCGATGCCGGCGCCCAGGTGCGGCACGGGCGAGAGCACGTAGAACGCGTCGCAGCCGTCCGGAGCCAGGCTTGTATCGGTCGCCGTCGGGCGGTGCAGGTACAGGCTGAAGTCGTCGGCCAGCACGTGGTCGTCGAAGATGTCGGTCAGCAGCGCCTTGTAGCGCGGCCCCAGCAGGATCATGTGGTGCGGCACGTCCTCGTAGCGCCGGTCGGTGCCGAAGTACCACACGAAGAGGCTCATCGAATACTTCGCCCGATCGATCTTCCGGTCCGTCCAGCGCTTGCGGTGCCGCGGCGCGATCAGGTGCTTGTAGGTGAACGCGCTGTCCGCGTTGGACACCACGATGTCGGCATCGATGCGCTCGCCGCCCTCCAGCCGGGCACCGACGGCGGCACCGTCCTCGACGAGGATCTCCTCCACGCCGCTCGAGTAGCGCATGCGCCCGCCCTGCCCCTCGATCAGCGAGACGAGCCCGTCCACGAGCGCCCCCGTGCCGCCCATCGCGAAGTGCACGCCGTGGCGACGCTCCAGGTGCGCGATGAGCGTGTACACGGCCGTCGTGGAGTACGGGTTGCCGCCGACCAGCAGCGGGTGGAAGCTGAACACCTGCCGCAGCTTCTCGTTCTTCACGTACTTCGCGACCAGCCCGTGCACCGAGCGGTAGAACTGCACGAAGGCGAGCTCCGGCAGCCGGCGGGCCATCTTCCACAGGCGGTCGAAGGAGACGTTCAGGAGCTTGTCGAAGCCGACCGAGTACACGCGCTCGCTGACCTCGAGAAAGCGCTCGTAGCCCTCGACGTCCGACGGTTCGAAGCGGCGGATCTCCGCCTTCATGGCCTCGTGATCGCCCGAGTAGTCGAAGTGGCTGCCGTCGTCGAAGCGGATGCGGTAGTAGGGCGAGATCTCGCGCAGGTCGATCTCGTCGGCGAAGCGGCGCCCGGCCAGCGTCCACAGCTCCTCGAGCAGGAACGGGGCGGTGACGATGGTGGGCCCGGCGTCGAAGGTGAACCCGTCCTGGCGGTAGACGTGCGCCCGGCCGCCGGGACCGTCGAGCTTCTCCACGACCGTCACGCGGTAGCCGCGCGCGCCCAGGCGCACGGCGGCGGCCAGGCCGCCGAAGCCCGAGCCGATGACGAGGGCGTGGGGGGAGTCGCTCATCGGGTCTGGAGACGAAAGCCTGCGGAACGGACGACGAGCATACCCGTGGGGTAGACTTTTGACAGCCCGAAACGTCAACCGCGCCTGACATCATGGTGCTCTTCCAAACCCTGGTCGCGCTGCACATCCTCACCGGCACCGTCGGCCTGGTGACGCTGTGGGTACCGATCCTGGGCCGGAAGGGCGGCGCGGTGCACAAGCGCTGGGGCACGGTGTTCGCGCGCGCGCTGCTCGTCACCGGCGCGCTCGCCATCGGCATCAGCCTGACCACCCTCGCCTGGCCGCTGCAGACCCACGACTTCTGGGACGACGCCGCCCTCATCCGCGGCCTGTTCGGCTGGATGATGCTGTACCTGGCCGTGCTGACCATCCAGCTGTCGCGCTACGGCCTGCTGTGCGTGCGGAACCGCCGGAACCATGCCGCCAACCGCGAACCGCTGAACGTGGCGCTGCAGATCGCCACGCTCGCGACGGCGCTGAACTGCGCCTGGCACGGCGCGCTCCTGGGGCAGCCGCTGATGATCGGGATTTCCGTGGTGGGCACCGCCTCCGCGGTGCTGAACCTGCGCTTCATCTACACCGCCGAGCCCCCGCTCAACGAGTGGCTGGTGCAGCACACGCGCGGCCTGGTGGGCGCCGGCATCTCGGTGTACACCGCCTTTCTCGCGTTCGGCGCGGTGAACCTGCTGCCCGCGATCGCGCTGCACCCGGTGCTGTGGGCCACGCCCTGCACGCTCGGCGTGGCGCTGCTGCTGTATCACCAGGGCCGCATCGTGCTGCAGCGCCGCCGGCTGGCGGCGCGCGCGCATCTCGCCTAGCGCCGCCAGCGCAACGCCAGGTCCGCCACGTGGAACACCAGCGCGCCCAGCAGCCAGCCCGCGATGGCGAGCGTGCCGGCCCCGCGCAGCGCCGCCCCCAACGCCAGCATCAGGCTGCCGCCGGCACCGATGTTCGCGAGCAGCGACGCCGCCGGGATGCCGCGCCCGGTGCGCGCGCGGTACGCGAGCAGCACCACGACCTCCAGCGCGACGAACGCCCCCATCACCGTCACGATGCGCCCGCTGGCGATCAGCTCGTCGAGCATCTCCATCGGGGTAAGCTAGCACGCACCGCCGCGTTGTCCACGGTGTAATGAGGCGCCACGGTGCCAGGGAGAGGAACACACGCTTTGAGCATGCCCCCGTTCGACGCCGCGCTGGTGGGCCGGCTGCTGGACGCCATGGAGCACGACGTGTTGCCGCTGACCGAGGCGGGCGTGGCGGCGGGCAACAAGGTGTTCGGTGCGGCCGCGGCCGCCGCGCAGGAGCGCATCCACGCCCTCGAGGCCCGCTACGCCGCCCTGTCGGCGCGCTACCAGGCATCCAAGGCGGACAACGCCATTCCACTGCGCTGATCGCTCGAATGCCCTTGCCCCTGCAGCACGGCCCGCTCCTGATCGCCCTCGTCGCGGCCGTGCTCGCGGCCGCCCCGCTCGGCGCCATGACGATCGAGACGGATCCCCCTCCCGAGGCCATCGCCGCCACCTGGTACGCCGACGGGTCGTGCTCGCTGCGGGTCGCGGCCCGGCGCTCCATCGGCAGGACGGCGATCGACGCCGACTTCGACGAGATCGGCGCGCGCACGCTCGTGCACTGCGACACCGAGGACGGTCGCCGCGTCACCATCCTGAGCCGCGGCGGCGATGCGCTGGCGCTCGGCGAGCGCACGCCCCTGCTGTCCCCGCACGAGATCCACGCCGGGCTCGACGGCAGCATCGCGTGGCTGGCGCTGTCCGGCGAGGGCTTCGCCGACGAAAGCGCGCCGCGACGCTTCGTGCTCGAGGGCACGGTGCTGATCCGCAGCACGCCCGTGACGGCTGCGGCCGGCAACGCCCCGCACGCCGACAAGCAGCCCTTCGCCGAGCTGACGGGCCTCGTGGAGGCCCTGGTGCGTCATCCGCATCCGGGCGGGTCGGCCGACGTGGGCCTGGCCGACGGCGACGCGCCCGCGCGCGCCGCCGCCGTGGTGCCCTGACCGATCAGCCTTCGGGGTCCTGCTCGACGATCTGACCGCGGATCTCGCCCGACCCGTTCAGTTCGGTGTGCACGTTGACGTAGAGCTCTCCGTTGCGCAGCAGGGTCACCTGTTCCTCGTTCAGCACCGTGTCCGTCGGCAACACGAAGCCCGTGCCGGTGCCGTCCTCGACGAAGGGAATGAGCACGGGGCCGGTCTCTCCGAGCGCACCCTCGTGGATGTGCGCCGCCTGCGGCGGACCGCTCAGATCGCTCGTGGTGATCGAGCCCGTCAGCCCGTTGGTCTCGGCATCGAAGTCGAGCGTCGCCTCGCCGCTGGCCCCGTCGGCCCCGGTGGGCGCGGGAATCTCCTCGGCGACGGTCAGCGGAATGACGTAGGCGAGCGAGCCGTCGGCCTCCGCCTCTTCGCCGGGCACCACGCCGGGCGCGGGCGTGATCTCCGACTCGCCCTCCAGCTCGGTGTCGACATCGATGTCGCGCGTCGTCGTCGTCGTCGGAGGAGCACGCGACGAGCGCCAGGGAGGCGGCCACGCACAGCGTCGGCAGCAGCGCACGCGACAGGCGTGATGCGGGGATCGATCGGCGGTTCGGAGTCATGCACGCATATCCTCGAAGTAGGTCGCGGCGGCGCCACGACGCATCCGCAGTGTAGCCCCGTCCGATCTAGTGGCCCTCCGCAGAGATAGTGTGGAGCACCACACTATCTCTGCGGAGGACCACTAGAACCCGCCTTGCAGGCCCTCGGGCACGTCCGGCGCCGACGCCGGCACGCACCGGCGCAGCGCTTCGCCCGCAGCCTCCACCAGCCTCTGCGCCGTCAACGGCCAGCCCTGCGCGCGCGCCGCATCGCCGTGCAGCCACACGCCCGCCGACGCCGCCTCGAAGGCCGGCATCCCCTGCGCGAGCAGCGCCGCGACGATGCCCGCCAGCACGTCGCCGCTGCCCGCGGTCGCGAGCCAGGGCGGCGCGTTGATGCCGATGCTGGCGCGCCCGTCCGGCGTGGCGACCACGGTGTCGGGCCCCTTCAGCAACACCGTCGCACCGCACAGCGCCGCGGCGGCCCGCGCCCGGTGCAGCTTCGACGGCCCCGTCACCGCCTCGGTGCCCTCGAACAGCCGATCGAACTCGCCCGCGTGCGGCGTCAGCACGACCTGCCCGCCGCACGCGCGCAGGCCCTCGAAGAACTCCTCGCGCCGCGCGCCGTGCGAGGTCAGCGCGTCGGCATCCAGCACGCAGTCCCGGTGCGATGCGAGCGCGCGCAGCACCGCTTCGCGCGTCGCCTCGTCCACGCCGTTGCCCGGTCCGACCAGCAGCGTCGAGTAGCGCGCGCCCGCGAAGAGCTCCGCCCACCCGTCCGCACCGTCGGCCCGCGCGAGCATCACGGCGTTCAGGTGCGCAGCGTTCACGAGCGTCGCGGAGCCCGGACACGCGAGCGTGACGAGCCCGGCCCCGCAGCGCAGCGCCGCCGAGGCGGACAACCGCGCCGCGCCGCCGGAGGCCGCGTCGCCCGCGCGCACCAGCACGTGTCCGCGCGCGTACTTGTGACCTCGCACGCCCGGCGGCCGCACCGCGGCCCGCCACGCCGCGGGCACGTTCGCCCAGGCATCCACGCGCGCCGAGGCCAGCGCCGCGTCCGGCATGCCGATATCGGCGAGCTCCAGCCGGCCGCACAGCGTGCGTCCGGGCTCCAGCAGGTGCGCAGGCTTCAAGCGCACGAAGGTCACCGTGGCGTCGGCCCGCACGCAGGGCTCGTGCGCCACGTGCGCGTTGCCGTCGAGCCCGCTCGGCAGGTCGATGGCGACGATGCGGCCGGCGCCCCCGTTCACGGCGGCGATCAGCTCGGCGAAGCGATCCGCCGGCGCGCGCGACAGCCCCGCCCCGAACAGCGCGTCCACCACCACGGCGGACGCGGCGATGCGCGCGTGCGCCGCGGCCCCCTCGAGCGTCGCCACGTCGCAGTCCGCGAACGCGCGCGCCGCATCGCCGCTCGGCTCGCCCCCCGCACGCACGAGCGCGACGTCCACGCCACCGCGCGCGAGCTCGGCCGCGACGACGGCACCGTCGCCGCCGTTGTTGCCGGGCCCGGCGCACACCGTGACGGCTCCGCCGCCCGCCAAGGCGAGCTCGCGCCGCACGACCCGGGTCGCCGCCGCGCCGGCGCGGCGCATCAGCTCGTAGCCGGAGGTCCCGCCCGCGATGGCCGCGGCATCCACGCCCGCCATGGCGCGGGCATCCAGCAGCTCGTGCACGGTGCGCCCGGGGCCCGTGCGCCTCAGACCAGCGCGATCACGCGCGCCGGCCCGCCGCTGCCGCCGCGGTGCTTCGGCGCGCCGACCACCAGCGTGGCACCGGCGGCGGGCAGCGCCTCGAGATTCGCGAGGCACTCGATGCCCCAGCGCCCCGTGGGCAGCCACGCGTAGTGGACCGCGAAGTCGGCGGACGGCCCGTGATCGAGCGACAGCGTGTCCACCGCGATGCCGGCGATCGAGCCGTGCTCGAGCAGCATCTGCGCGGCGTCCGCGTGAAAGCCCGGGAAGTGCATGCCCGCCGCGTCGCCCTCGCCGCGCACGTTCCGGAACCGTTCGCCGTCCACGTATTCCCCCCACCCGGACAGCATCGCCACGCAGGCGCCGTCCGGAAACTCGCCGTTGGCGTCCGTCCACGCCTTCAGGTCCTCCGGGGTGACCTGCGCGTCGTCGTCCTCGGCCGCCTTCGCGCGGATGTCCACCACGCACAGCGGACACACGAGATCCCGCACCGGGATCTCGGCCACCGAGGCACCGTCCGCGCTGAAGTGCAGCGGGGCGTCGATGTGGGTGCCGGTGTGCTCGTTCACGCTCAGCTCGAAGAGGTTGAAGCCGTTCTCGGCGAAGCCGAACACCCTCTGCATGGCGAAGCCCGGCTCGCCGAAGTAGGTCGGGAAGCGCTCGTGCAGCTCGTGCGTGCAGTCGACGGGGCCCCCGGCGGCCCGGACCGGAGCGGAGGCGAGCGCGCCGAGCGCGCCCGCGGCCGCGACGCCGGCGGAGCCGCGCAGCACGTCCCGGCGGGAGAGCATGCGGTCGCGGACCGATTCGATGACGCAGGCATGACACATGGCGCTGGGGTTCCCGTGTGGTGGTCCGGCGAGCCTATCCCGCCCGTTGCTCCGGCCGCAACGCGGACCTATATAGTCGGCCCGCTACCCGCCGACGACCGTTCCAGCGCGCCCGTGAGCCCAGCCGACCCGGATCTCTCGAAGTCCCACGTCTCGCGCTTCCTCGCCGAAAGCGATCTCGCCGTCAGCTTCGCCGATCCCGCGCGGGAGGACCAGCCCCTCATCTTCGTCAACAACGCCTTCGAGCGGCTCACGGGCTACGCGCGCGACGAGTGCCTGGAGCGCAACTGCCGCTTCCTGCAGGGCGGGCGCACCGACCCGGACGCGGTGCGCCGCGTGCGCGAGGGCATCGCGGCCGAACGCTTCCAGGTCACCGAGCTGCTGAACTACCGCCGCCGCGGCGGTGCGTTCGAGAACGCGCTGCTCGTCGGTCCCATCCGGCGCCCGGATGGCTCGGTGGAGCGACTGTTCGGCATGCAGTGGGACCTGCAGGAGACCCTGCGACGGCGTCGCGAAGGCAACGATTCGCAGTGGTGGCACCGGGACTTCCGGCGTCAGCTCGATCGGTTCGAGGAACTGGTCGATCGCATCGCCGCGCTGTCCACGCAGGAGGGCGGCGCCTCGGCGGGCATCGAGGTCGTGGAGCGCCTGGTCGCCATGAGCCGTCCCCAGCAGTACCCGCCGACCAGCCGGCTGCCTAACTGGATGCAGGCGAGCTCCTTGCTGCGCTACCTCACCGCGCCGTACATGCAGATGGGCACCGACTCGCTCACCATCGGCGGCGACACGCAGATCATCGCGGCCGACATCGCGCCGCCGCTGGCGCTGTGGGTGCACGAGCTCGCCGCCCGCACGCTGGCGATCGGCGAAGGCGTCGGCCGCAGCTCCGCCGTCACGCTCAACTGCCACGTGGCCAGCCACGACGGCGAGCCGATGATCGAGGTGCGCTGGCACGCGAGGATCGGCCGCACGATCCGGGAACGGCCCGATCGCGAACCCGATGCCGACGAGTCCGAGATGGCCGGCATGGACCTGGTGCGCGACGTGGTGAGCGGCATCGACGGTCACGTCGTGCACGAGATCGGCCCCAGGGGCATCGAGGCGCTGCTGGCGCTGCCCAACCGCCCCCTCAGGGCGCCCGACTGACGCCCAGCAGCCGCGCCACGGCCGCGCGCGTCCGCGACGTGCGCGCCAGCCGCCACGAACCCCGCCCGCTCGCGCGCGTACATCTCGCGCTCGGTGATCGCGGGGGCGTCCGCCTCGTCGGTCGCGAAGATGCGCCCGATGGTCAGCGCGACGGTACGGTTGTGCTCCGTGAACGCGCCGCGCTCCACGCCGCGCGTCATGAACGCCTCCATGCGCGCGAGGATGTCGCCGCCCGCGAGCTCGAGCGTCGGCCGCTGCGGCGGCACGTACCCCGGCGCAAGCTCCCGCAGCCGCGCCACGCCGCGCGCGTACAGCCGGTCGCGATCGATCACCGCCTCGTCGCGTCCCGGCACGAAGTAGCGCAGCTTTGCCGCCAGCGGCGGGCTCGACCCCGTGGCGCCGTAGCCGAGGTTCAGCCACGCCTGCCAGGCACCGTCGGGATCGTCCTCGGTCCAGCGCCGGTACGCCGCGGTCACGCCCCCGCCCGAGGGCAACAGCCCGACCCCGGATTCCACGAGCCCCATCACCGAGTTCACGTGCACCACCAGCGCGTCGCAGTGCAGCAGCACCTCGAGCCCGCCGCCGAGCGCGAGGCCCGACGGCGCCCCCACCACGGGGACGGGGCTGTACTTCAGCGCCAGCACGGCCTCCTGGAAGCGCGCCAGGAACGCATCGATGCCCTCGAAGTCCCCGGCATCGATCAGCGCGAGAAAGGCGTTCAGGTCCACCCCGGCCGAGTAGTGCTGCGCCGCGTTGTGCACGAGGATGCCCGCCCCGTGATCCGCGGCGGCGGCCGCCACGATGGCCATCGAATCGTCGGTCAGCGCGTTGGCCTTGGAATGGAACTCCACCAGCCGCAGGTCGTCCTCGATGGCGTACAGGCTCGCCGCGGCGTTGCTCGCGAGCGGCGTCTTCGTGCGCCGTTCGAGCTCCCAGCGCACCACGCCGGACGGCAACGCGGGCGCCCGCCGCGTGCCGTCGGCGCCCAGGATGCGTAGCTGCCCGTCCTGTACGTCGTAGTACGGCGCGTCGGGAAGGCTCACGTCCACGCCGGCGTCCGCGAACAGCTCGCGCGCCAGAGGCGCCCCCAGCGCGTCGACCATCTCGAACGGCCCGCGGATCCAGTTGAAGCCGAGCTTCATCGCGTCGTCGATGGCCTGCGGCGAATCGGTCACCTCGCCGAGCAGCCCGGCCGCGTACCCGAGCACCCGTCCGAGCACCCCGCGACAGAAGCGCGCCTCGGCATCGTCCCCGTCCACGAGCCCCGGCAACGCCTCGCTTCCTGCGCCGATCGCCTCGGCCGCGGCCACGGCGCGCGCGGGCAACGCGAGAGCGGCCGGCGAGTACTCACCGTCGCCGAGCCCTCGCGCCAACCGCACCCCGCCCTCCCCGCGCCGGTAGAACCCGCCGCCGCCCTTGTTGCCGGTGAGCCCCGCGGCGACCATCGCGTCCACCATGGTGTTGTCGGCCACCGCGTGGAAGGCGTCCCCGGGCGGCAGGATGGCGGCGAGCGAGCGCACGACATCGGCCATCAGGTCCACGCCGATGAGATCGTAGAGCCCGAACACGCCCGTCTTCGGAATGCCCATGGGCCGCCCCATGAGCGCGTCCGCGGTCTCTATGGGGAGTGCGTTCCGCCGCGCCTCGTCGATGCCCACCTGCAGCGCGTACACGCCGACGCGGTTGCCGAGAAAGCCCGGCGTGTCGTCGCAGCGCACGACGCCCTTGCCGAGCTCCCGCTCGTTGTAGTCGGCCAGCCGCTCGATGAGCGCGGGCTCGGTCGACCGTCCGCGCACCAGCTCCAGCAGCCGCATGTAGCGCACCGGGTTGAACCAGTGCGTGATGGCGAAGCGGCGCCGGAAGTCCTCCGGCATGTCCTGCACCAGCAGCCGGATGGGAATGGTCGAAGTGTTGGAGGTGACCGCGCAGTCCGGGCCGATGACCCCGTGCAGACGCCGGTACAGCGCGCGCTTGACGTCGAGCCGCTCCACCACCGCCTCGACGATCCAGTCGCGATCCCCGAGCGAATCCATGCGCGCGTCCAGCGCACCGGTCTCGATGCGCGTCGCCGCCGAAGGATCCACCAGCGCGGGAGGCTCCGAAGCGAGCAGCCGCTCCACGCCCGCGCGCGCCAGCTCCTCGCTGAGGTCCAGCAGCAGCACCTCGTGACCGGCGTTCGCGATCTGACCGGCGATGCCGGCTCCCATGGTGCCGGCGCCGATCACGGCGATGCGTTCGAACATGAGCGAAGACCTACAGGGCGAAGGGCAGCGCCACGATACGCGCGCCGACGGTGGATCCGCTCGTGCGCGTGACGCGCACGGCGGTGCCGTCATTCAGGGCGCTGTCCAGCATGGCGATGCCGATGCGCGTGCCGGCCTTGGGCGAGTACGTCTGCGAGCGCACCTCGCAGTCCGGCCACCCGTCGATGCCGAAAGGCTCGAGCGCGGCATCCTCGCCGCCCGTGTCCACCACGATTCCGGCGAGCCGCCTGGCAGGCCCCCGTTCGCGCTCGGCGCGAAGCGCCGCGAGTCCGAGCGAGTCGATGTCCGAATCCAGGCTCAGCACGCGCTCGAGCCCGGCCTCGATCGGCGAGTCGCGATCGTCCATGTCGTTGCCGAAGGACAGCAGGGAGCTCTCGATGCGCTCGATGCCGTTCGGGCACCCCGCACGCACGTCGAGATCCGCCCCCCGCTCGAACAGCGCGTCGTGCAACCGCCGGCCGACCTCGGCATCGTCGACGTAGACCTCGAACCCGCCCTGCTTGCTCCACCCGGAGCGCGCGACGATCAGCGTGTGACCCTCGAACCGCAACCACTCGAAGCGGAAGAAGCGGATGCCGCGCACCGCCTCGCCGAACACCCGCGCCATCAGCTCCTCGGCCAGCGGCCCCTGCACGGCCAGCGGCCACACGGCCGGCTCGTCGATCTCGACGTCGAGCCCCGCGCCGGTCGCGAGCCCGTCCGCCCAGAGCTCCACGTCCGAATCGGCGATGGACAGCCACCACCGATCCTCGGCGAGCTTCAGCCCCACGGGATCGTTCACGAGCTTGCCGCGCGAGTCCACCAGCGGCAGGTAGTAGCAGCGCCCGATCTCGGCGCCGCGGATGTCGCGCGGCGCCATCCATTGCACGAGCCGCTGTGCGTCGGGCCCGCGGATCTCCACCTGGCGCTCCACGCCGACGTCCCACACCTGCACCTTCGACACGAGGTGGTCGTAGTCCGCCCGCATGCTCTCGAACACCGTGGGCAGCAGCATGCGGTTGTAGACGGTGAACGCCTGCGCGCCGCGCGCCATGGCGCGCCCGGTGAACGGCGTCGAGCGCAGCCGGCGCGAGATCGTCAGGCGCGGATCGCTCACGCCCTGCGCTCCGGGGGGCGCTCCGGGGCGCGCTCCGGCAGGTGCACGTCCATCTGCGGGAACGGAATCGAGATCCCGGCCGCGTCGAATTCCCGCTTCACCCGCTCGTGCACGTCGAAGTGCATGGGCCAGTAGTCGTCGCGCCCCACGAAGGGCCGCACCGCGATGTTCACGGACGAGTTCGCGAGCGCCAGCACGCCGATCTGCACCGGCTTGTGCTCCGCCAGCACGCGCGCATCGTTCTCGACGATGTCGCGCAGGATGCGCTGCGCGGCCTGCACGTCGCTGCCGTACGCGATGCCGAACACGAGATCCAGGCGGCGCTTGGACGAGGTGGAATAGTTCACGATGGGTCCGTCGAAGAGCTTCGAGTTCGGAACCGTGATCGTACGCCGGTCCGGCGTCACGAGCCGCGTGCTGAACACGGTGATCTCCTCCACGGTGCCCGCGACGCCTGCGGCCTCGATGTAGTCGCCGACCTTCGCTGGCCGGAACGTCACCAGCAGCACGCCCGAGGCGAAGTTCGACAACGACCCCTGCAGCGCCAGCCCGATCGCGAGCCCCGCCGCCCCGATCGCCGCCACGAACGAGGCCGTGGGAATGCCGAGCTGCCCGAGCGACGCGATCACGACGACAATCAAGAGCGCCATGAACGCGATGTTGCCGACGAAGCCCACCACCGTCGGATCGAGCCCGCGTCTCGTCATGACGCGCTCGCCGAGCGTCACGACGCGCCGCGCGATCCACTTGCCGACGTAGAGGATCGCGAGCGCGGCGACGAGGTTCAGCCCGTAGGCCACGGCGATGCCGGGCGCACGCTCCACGATCTCCGACCAGTTCACTCGATGCCTCTCGCACGCATACTTCGGCGCCGGAGCATAGTCACCGGATCGCACCACCGTGAGCCCACCCCCTCTGGTCGCCGTCGGCGCGCTGAACGTGGACCTGGTGTTCAGGCTGACCGGTCCCGTCGCGATGCGCGCCTCGAACGTCGCGGGCCTCGAGCGCCGCACCGGCGGCGTCGCCGCCAACGTGGCCCGGGCCTTCGCGCGCGAGGCGCCGCACGGGCCGCGCCCGCTGCTCGTCGCGGCCATCGGCGACGATGCGCCGCCGGGGTGCGAGGGCGTGGAGCTGCTGCCCGTTCACCGCCCCGGCCCGAGCCCGACCTACGCCGCGGTGCTCGACGCCGACGGCGAGCTGCACCTCGGCCTGGCGGCCACGGAGCTCGTCGAAACGCTGGAAGCGGCCGACGTGCTCGAGCGCATCGACGCCTCGACCCCCATGCTGGTCGACGCGAACCTCGCACCGGTCTGCCTGACCGCGCTCGCCGCCACGAACCGCACGCTCGTCGCGATGGCCACGTCCCCCGAGAAGGCGCTGCGCCTCGCAACGATCGCGGCCCGGGTCGATTGCCTGTTCTGCAACCGCCGGGAAGCCGCGGCACTGGTGGACGCCGCGCCCGACTCGCCCCTCGACACCCTCGCCGACGTCCTGACGGCGCGCGGCTGGCGGCGCTACGTGCTGACCGACGGCCCCGCCGCGCTGCTCGTGGTGGAGCCCGGCGAGCGCACGACCGTCCCCGTGCCCCGCCGCACCTCGGTCGGCACGGTCAACGGTGCCGGCGACGCCCTGGCGGGCGCCGCGCTCGTACACTGGCTGGCCGGCACGCCGCTCCACCGGGCGGTCGCCGAGGCGGGACTCTCCGCGGCAGCCCGAATCCTCTCGCCCCCATGATCAATCCGCTCGAGTTCTCGTCCCCCGTGCGCGACGCGCTGAAGGGTGGCCGCCCCGTCGTCGCGCTGGAAAGCACGATCATCACGCACGGCATGCCGTGGCCGCAGAACCTGGAGACCGCGCGCGCGGTCGAGGCCGCGGTGCGCTCGGCCGGTGCCGAGCCCGCGACCATCGCGATCGTCGAGGGCGTGCCCCGAGTCGGCCTGACGGACGACGAGCTCGAGTCGCTGGCCCGCTCCGGCGGCGCGATGAAGCTCTCGCGCGCGGACCTCGCCGTCGCCGTCGCGCGCGGCGTGTCGGGCTCCACGACGGTGGCCGCCACGATGATCCTCGCGAAGCTCGCGGGCATCCGGCTGTTCGCCACGGGCGGCATCGGCGGGGCCCACCGGGGCGCGTCGCACAGCTTCGACGTCTCGGCCGACCTCGAGGAGCTCGGGCGCACGGCCGTGACCGTCGTGTGCGCGGGCCCGAAGGCCATCCTGGACCTGCCCAAGACCCTCGAGATCCTCGAGACGCGCGGCGTGCCCGTCGTCGCGTACGGCCAGGACACGCTGCCGGCGTTCTGGTCGGCGGACTCGGGCCTGCCCGCACCGCTGCGCATGGATTCCCCGGACGAGATCGTCGCCTTCCTGCGCGCGCGCGAACGCCTCGCCCTCGACGGCGGCGTGCTGATCGCCCGCCCGGTCGACGCCGCGCACGAGATCCCGCGCGCGGAGATGGAAAGCCACATCGACACCGCGCTCGCCGAAGCCGAGGCGGCAGGCGTGAAGGCCAAGGCCGTCACCCCGTGGTTGCTGTCGCGCATCGTCGAGCTGACGGGCGGGCGAAGCCTCGCGACCAACCGCGAGCTGATCCTCGGCAACGCGCGCCTGGCCGGCGAGATCGCCGCGGCGCTGAACGCGTCGCGGGACGCGGGGGACGCCCGGCGTCACGGCCTGCCGACCTAGCGCGCGGCGCCCAACCGCCTCGCCGCCGATCCGTCATCGAGCGCCGCGCGCACCCGCTCCGCTCCCTCGGACAACGAGGCGACGGCTCCGGCCCCCGACAACACCACCGCCCCCGCGTACACCAGCGAATCCCGCGCCGCGCCGGCCTCGCCCCCGAGCGCCGCCAGCCCCGCCTCCGCCCCGCAGCGCGCGAGCTCCAGCGCGAAGTCGTCCCCCTCCTCGCTCACCGAACGCACGCGCTGCTCGGCGCGCGCCGCCAGCGCGGCCGGCAACGGCACGGCCCGCTCGTCGCGCGCGATGCCGAGCTCGCCCGGCTCGATGTCCATCTGCTCGAGCGCTTCGCCGTCGTCGCTCGTGAAGCAGCGCGCGGCCTGCGACAGCGACGGCACCACCCCGCCCTCCACGCCGCGCACGATCAGCGAGGATGCGAAGCCGCCCGCCGCCGCGAGCCGTGCGTACACCTCTGGATAGCCCTTGTGCACGTAGCCGGTCACGAGCACCGATCGGCCGCGCGCCACGAACGGATTCACCGCCACCTCCACCGTCGTCAGGCAGGGCCGCTTCACGATGCGCGTGCGCAGCGGTTGCAGCGCCGCGAGCTCCGGCGCAAGCCTCGCCTGATCCACGTGCGCCCAGCCCACCTCGCCCGATTCGAGCCGCGCGGCCGCGACGTCGAGCGACGGGTCCGCATCCACCCCCGCCGCCTCGAGAGTCTGCCGATGCGTCGCCCCGAACTTCGGCCCCATGGCCCGCACGCCGTGCGTCAGCACGGCCAGGCCGCAGGCCGCGAGCACGGCGGGCAGGAACGGCGACACCGGCACGCCGCGCAGGTAGCCGTCGTAGGGATCGGCCAGCACCACGAGCGTGTCGACGTCGACCCGCCTCGGCTCGAGCCCCTCGCGAATCGCATCCAGGATGCCGGCGAGCTCGTCGTCGGTCTCGCGCTTCATGCGCAGCGCGATGAGCAGGATGCCGGCCTGCACCGGGTCGGCCGAGCCGTCGAGCAGCGAGCGCATCGCCCGCCTCGCCTCGTCGCGCGACAGATCCTTGCTCATCGTCGGCCCGGTCGCGACGCGTTGCAGCACGGAGCGCATGAAGTCCGGATCGTCGGCCATCGGCGGCAGCGGTGTAGTCTTCGATCCCGTGCATGCTACGCCCACGGATCTGTCCCGCGTCGTCGACGCCCTGCGCCACGCCGGTCCGCCCGCTTCCCCGGCAGGCGAGGTCTGGCTCGTCGGCGCGGGCCCGGGCGACCCCGAACTGCTGACCGTGGCGGCGCTGCGCCTCATGCAGCGCTGCGACGTCGTGCTGCACGACCGGTTGGTCTCCGACGCCGTCATGGCGCTCGTCCACCCGGGGGCGGAGCGGCTCTACGTCGGCAAGCGCCGCAGCGACCATGCGGTCCCGCAGGACGGCATCAACGCGCTGCTGGTATCGCTCGCGCGCGGGGGAAGGCGCGTGCTGCGCCTGAAGGGTGGCGACCCGTTCATCTTCGGTCGCGGCGGCGAGGAGATCGAGACGCTCGCCGATGAGGGCATCGCCTTTCGCGTGGTGCCCGGCATCACGGCCGCGTCCGGCTGCGCGGCCTACGCGGGCATTCCGCTCACGCACCGCGATCACGCCCAGTCCTGCACGTTCGTGACCGGACACCTCAAGGACGGCGCCGTGGATCTGGACTGGCACTCCCTGGTGCAGCCGGCGCAGACCCTCGTGATCTACATGGGGCTGGTCGGCCTGCCGACGATCTGCGAGCAGCTCGTGCGCCACGGCATGCCCTCCGAACGCCCCGCCGCGCTCGTCGCACGCGGCAGCCGGGCGGACCAGAGCGTCGTGACCGGCACGCTCGCGACGCTGGCGGCGCGCGTCGAAGGCACCGACATAGAGCCACCGACCCTCATCATCGTCGGCGACGTCGTGCGGCTGCGCGACCGGCTCGCCTGGTTCGACACGCCGTGACGACGCACCGCCTGTTCCCGCTCTCCGATCTCGCGCCCGGCGCGATGCGCCGTTGCGAGATCGAAGGCCGCGCCATCGTCGTCTGCCGTACCGACGACACGGTTCACGCGCTCGACGACACCTGCACGCACGACGAGGTGTCGCTGTCGCTCGGCGCCCTGCAAGGCTGTCGCCTGCGCTGCCCGCTGCACGGCAGCGAGTTCGACGTGCGCACCGGCGAGGCGCTCACGGAGCCCGCGGACATCGACCTGGTGCGCCACGATGCCCGGGTGGAGGACGATCAGGTCACAGTCCGGCTGTCGCACCGCGTACCCGGGCTGTAGTTTCTTCGGAAGGGCACAGCGCACCGATCCGAATGGGCACCCTGCACGTCCCCAACGCAAGCAAGGAGTCCGTCCATGAACGCCCCCCTGATCACCGCCGCCGCACTCTCGTTCGCCCTGCTCGGCGGCTGCGCCGCCACGCGGGACGCCTTCGACAGCACGGTCGATACCTCGCAGGAAGTCGCCAGCGACATCGCCGACGCCGAGGTCTGGAACCAGATCGGTGAAGGCTGGGACAACTTCCGGACCTCGGCCGCGAACCGTTGGGACCGGCTCACCGAGGAAGACCTGAACGACATCGACGGCGACCGCGAGGAGCTGATCGAGGACGTCGCGGACTACTACGACATCTCCGAGGAAGAGGCCGCGGAGCAGGTGGACACCTGGGCCGTCACGCAGAGCTGATCGACTCCCGTCCGGGCGGCGCGGACGGCGGCACGTAGCCGTCCTCGCCCTGCCACGGACGGCTACGCCAACCCCGTCACGCGCAGCACGAACGCGTACTCCCGCGCGCTGTCGTCCAGCGACGCGTAGCGCCCCGTGTCGCCGAAGTGACCGGAGCTCATGTTCGTGCGCAGCAGCAGCGGGCCGTCGCTCGTGCGGCGCTCGCGCAGGCGCGCGACCCACTTCGCGGGCTCCCACCAGGTCACGCGCGGGTCGGACACGCCGGCGGTGACGTACAGCGGCGGGTAGGCGCGCGCGCCCACCTGCTCGTACGGCGAATAGCTCGCCAGAAGCTCGCGCACGCCCGGGTCGGTGATCGGGTCGCCCCACTCGGCCCACTCGCCGGGGGTGAGCGGCAGGGACGCATCGAGCATCGTGTTGAGGACGTCGACGAACGGGACGTCCGCGACCACGCCCGCGAGCAAACCCGGGTCGCGGCGCGTCGCGAGCTCCATGGTCGCCGCGACCAGCAGGCCGCCGGCCGAGCCACCGTGCAACACGACGCGGCCGCGCTCGGCGACGCCGCGGGCGACGAGGCCCGCCGTGACGGCGTGCAGGTCCTCGAAGGAGTTCGGCTTGTCCTCCAGACGGCCGGATTCGTACCAGGCGCGGCCGAGCTCCTGCCCGCCGCGCACGTGCGCGATGGCGTAGGTCATGCCGCGGTCGACGAGCGAGAGCACGCGGCCCGAGAAGCCGGCGGGCGAGGAGAGGCCGTAGGCGCCGTAGCCGTGCACGAGCGTCGGCGCCGGGCCGGTCGCGACGTCGCGGCGGCGCAGCAGCGTGACGGGCACGCGGGCGCCGTCATGCGAGGACAGCGCGATGCGCTCGACCGCGTAGTCGGCCGGGTCGTGGCCCGCCGGCAGGGTGCGCGCCTTCAGCAGCCGGCGCTCGCCGGTGTCGAGGCGTTCCTCGTACTCGCGTTCCGGCGTCGTCGGGGAGGTGTACGCGAAGCGGAAGACCTCGGCGTCGGATTCCAGCCCGGCGTCGACGCCGAGCGCGTAGGCCGCCTCGTCGAAGTCGAGGGCACGGGTGCGACCATCCGTGTGGCGCAGCACGATGCGCGGCAGCGCGTGCTCGCGCTCGGTGACGATCAGCCAGTCGCCGAGGGCGTCGACGTCCAGGATCATGCGACCCGGCACGTGCGGTTCGAACACGCGCCAGTGCGCGCGCGACGGCGTGGCCACCGGCGTCTCCGCCAGGCAGAAGTCCGCGGCGCCGTCGGCGTTGGTCAGGATCACGAAACGCTCGTCCTGGTGCTCGATCGCGTACTCGAGGCCGTCGGTGCGCGGTTCGACCACGCGCGGCGCGGCCTCGACGTCGTCCGCCGGGATCAGCCACGCCTCGTCGCAGTCGGTCATCGAGGTCTCGATGACGACGTACGCGCCGCTGCGGGTCGTGCCGATGGAGACCCAGAAGCGCCGGTCGGTCTCCTCGTACACGAGCGCGTCGTCGGCGGAGTCCGTGCCCAGCCGGTGGCGGTACACGCGGCTCGGTCGGTAGTCCTCGTCCACGCGCGTGTAGAAGAGCGTGTCGGGCGTGCCCCAGGTCATCTCGTAGGTGTCCGGGATCGACACGACGTCCTCGCCGGTGGCGAGGTCGCGCACGCGCAGCTCGTAGAGCTCGGCGCCCGAAACGTCGGCGGACCAGGCGAGGTGCGCGTGGTCGGGCGAGTGCTCGACCTCGCCCTCGTCGAAGTAGTCGTGGCCCTCGGCCTCGCGCTCGACGTCCAGCAACAGCTCCTCCTCGCCGCCGCCGC
Organism: uncultured Gammaproteobacteria bacterium; assembly: GCA_963833195.1. Classification (GTDB taxonomy): domain Bacteria; phylum Pseudomonadota; class Gammaproteobacteria; order Granulosicoccales; family Granulosicoccaceae; genus Granulosicoccus. Next base: position 2,510,980 of record CAWHXF010000027.1, read on the forward strand.
GCGGGCGGCGCAGGTGTCGGCCGTACTCGTCGTCCTTGCGCAGTCTCGAGAAGTAGGACCAGGGGCCGTCGTGTTCGGGCAGCGAGTCGTCGTCGGGTTCGATGCGGCCGCGCATCTCCTTGACGAGCTCTCGCATGAGCGGCTCGGATTCGGCGAACCAGGCGTCCGCGCGGGCGTTCTCCGCCTCGAGGTGCTCGCGGATGCGCGGGGGCAGGAGCGTGGGGTCACGCATGCATTCGCGCCACTGCTCGGCACGAAGCCACGCCCATTCGTCGCTCATGGTTCCAGCACCAGGGCATCGCCCACCAGTTGATGGAGGCTCGCGATGCGCACCTCGCCGAGATCGTGTCGCGGCAGCGTCTGGCCGAACTGCGTCTTGCAGATCGCGCAGATGGCGGCCATGTGGGTGACGCCGTCGGACTCGACCACCGCGCGCAGCGCCTGCGCGCGCGGCAGGGTCCCGGCGGTACGGACCTCGAGCAGCTCGTCGGTGAGCAGGCCCCCTCCTCCGCCGCAGCAGAAGGTCGCGCTGCTTCGTGGTGTCGGACGACATCTCCACCAGACGCGGGACCGAGGCGCGCAGCAGGTCGCGCGGGATCGTGTACTGCCCGCCCGGCACGTCGCCGAGCTCGCTGCCGCGCGCGACGTTGCAGGAATCGTGGTAGGTGGCGACGACGCCTGCGTTGCGTGACGGGTCGAGGGTGATGGCGTTCGAGCGCAGGAGCTTCCAGGTGACTTCGCAGACGTGTTCGGCGCGGCCGAGCTCGAGGAAGTCGAGCGGGCCCGCCAGCGTCGCGAGATAGCTGTGCGCCACGCGCCAGGCGTGGCCGCATTCGCCGATGACGAGGCGTTTCGTGCCGAGCTCGCGGCACGCGTCGACGAGGCGCTGCGCCATCAGGCGCGTGCGCTCGCGGTCGCCGTCGAACAGGCCGAAGTTCGCGGCTTCCGCGGCGTGGGAAGAGAAGGTCCAGCGGATGCCGGCGGCGTGCAGCACCTTCGCGTAGCCGATCAGGCCGTCGACGTGCGGCTCGGCGAAGAAGTCGGCGGACGGGGTGACCACCAGGACGTCGGCGGAAGGGTCGTCGAGCGGCAGGCGTACCGGGATGCCGGTGTCGTCGAGGATGTCTTCCTCCAGGTTCTCCAGCACGTCCGCCAGCGCCGGGCGCTTCATGCCGAGGTTGTTGCCGACGCTGATCACCTTCGAGGCGATGGTGCGCGTGTAGCTGCCGCCGATGCCGATGCAGGCGAGGATCTCGCGCCCGGCCATCGTGACCTCGCTCGTGTCGATGCCCTTCGGGCAGAACACGGCGCAGCGCCGGCATTCGCTGCACTGGTGGAAGTACGCGTACCAGTCGGCGAGCATGCCCTCGTCCAGGTCGCGCGCGCCCACGAGCCACGGGAAGTGCCTGCCCGCGAACGTGTAGTGGCGTCGCCACACCGAGCGCAGGAGCTCCTGGCGCGCGACGGGCATGTTGTTCGGGTCGGTGGTGCCGAGGAAGTAGTGGCACTTGTCGGTGCAGGCGCCGCAGCGCGTGCAGGTGTCCATGAACACGCGCAGCGCGCGCGAGGACGCCACCAGCTCGCCGAGCCGGGCGATGGCCACCTCGTGCCAGTTCTCGACGAGCGTGCCGGGGTAGCCGAGGCCTTGCATCGTGTCGGCCGTGGCCGGGTGCGGCGTTTCCGTCGGCGGCACGCGTTCGAGCAGCAGCGGGATGGTGCGGTAGCGACCGACGACGCCGTTCATCGACGGTGGCATCGGCCGCTTCGGTCGCGCTGGTGGAACGTCGGCGCGAAGACGACGCCCGGGGCGTGCACGAGCTTGCTGATCGGGAAGACCAGCAAGAGGACGGCGACCAGCGCGAGGTGAACGAGCAGGCCCGGGTGTGCGGGCAGACGGTTGCCAGTCGAGCGCGAGGGTGCCGCGCAGCCAGCCGCCGACCGCCGCGAGGTCGACCGGCCAGGCGCGCTTGAGCAGGGTGCCGGAGACGAGGATGGCCGCCAGCAACAGCAGGTGCGCCCAGTCGCTCGGCACCGAGATGTAGCGCAGGCGATCGATCAGGGCGCGGCGCGCGGCGAGCACCGCGATGCCGGCGACGGCCGCGAGCGTGGCCCAGCCGCTGGCGACGAGGAACGGCACGAGCCAGGGCGGCAGCACGGGGGTCAGGAAGCGCACGTGCACGATCAGCACGAACAGCAGGCCCCAGTGCATGGCGACGCTCGCGGCCCACGTGATGGCGTTCGCGCGCGCGAGGCTTCTGAACAACAGGACTTCGGCGAGCAGTCGTCCCGTCACGCCGGCGTACGTGCGCGGTGCGGGGGCGATCGGGATCGGCGAGGGCTGCGGCGTGCGTACCCAGACGGCGATGCGTGCCGCGAGCCCGACGACGAGCCAGACCAGCGCGAGCGTGTAGAGCGCCGAGAAGGCGGTGCCGGTCAAGGACGAGTCAGACGCAGCCGGTCGGCTTGGGCAGGCCCGCGTAGCGGCACGCCTGCTTCGCCGGGCCCTTCGGGAACAGCTCGTACAGGTAGCGGCTGTTGCCCTTCTCCTTGCCGAAGCGCTTGCCGATCTGCTTCGTCAGGATGCGGATGGCGGGGGCCACCTCGTAGGTCGTGTAGTACTCCTGCAGGAAGTCCATGACCTCGCGGTGCGCGTCCGTGAGCTCGATGCCGTCGGCGGCGGCCATGGCGTCGGCGAGCTCCGGCGACCAGTCCTCGCGACGGCGCAGGTAGCCCTCGGCGTCGGTCTCGGGCGAATCCATGGCGTATGGCGGTGGCGGTGGCGGTGGCGTTCAAGAGGGCTCTGCCAGTCCCACGAGCAGGTCCGGCAACGCGCCGGAGGTGCCCAGGTAGTCGGTGATGCGGATGTCCACGCCCGGATGCTCGGCCCGCTTGGGGTCCACCGCCTCGGGAATGTCCTCGGCGACGTGCGTGCCGCGTGCAAGGAAGTACGGCAGCACGCGCACCTCGGATGCGCCGCGCGCGATGCAGCGCTCGATGCCGTCTCCTATCGAAGGCTCGGCGAGCTCGAGGAAGGCGTGCTCGACGATGTCGAAGCGGTCGCCGGCACTCTCGGCGACGCGTGCGGCGAGCCGCCGGATCTCTTCGTTCGACTCCGCGCGCCGACTGCCGTGGGCGACGAGCAACAGGCTTTTCATGCGGACCGGACGACGAGGAACAGGGCCGCTCAGTATACCGATGCCGAAAAGCGTCAGAAAAACGGCAAACAGGGCCGAGCTGTTCCCGCGTGACACAAGTCACGGCCTTTCGGCCAGGACGCTGCCTATACTCCGCCCCGCACCGGGTCGAGTCACCCGGCAAGAAATACAAACACAACGCTTGGAGCCTCGCCACCCCATGAAGTTCAACCGCACCTTCCTCTCCACCGCCGTCGCCGCCGCGACCCTGGTCGCCGTCACCCTCGTGCCCGCGCAGGCGCAGGCCGCCAGCGGCAACGTCACCGTGTACTTCACGCGTCACGCCGAGAAGATGACCGACCTCGTCGAGACCGGCGATGCTTCGCAGGCGTACGGCGCCGACTACTTCGCGGGCGACGACCCCGTGTTCACGGCCGACGGCGCGCGCGTCAAGGGCAAGAGCTTCGACGAGGTCTGCGGCGAGGGCGACGGCACGCCCTCGAAGGTCAAGTGCGCCGAGGTCCTGAACCCGCTCGGCGAGCAGCGCGCCGTGCTGCTGGCCGACTTCCTGGGCCGCTGGGGCGTGACGCGCCGCCTGGACGCCGTGTACTCCAGCCACAAGGTCCGCACCTACCAGACCGTGCTGCCGACGGCGACGGCGGCCGGACTCGAGGTCACTCGCCTGCCCGCGGACGGCACGGAGCTGAACCCCGAGAGCACCGGCCCCTCGATCTGCCCGACGGTCGAGGCGATCATGAACGCGCAAGACGGCGACACGCTCCTCGTGGCGGGCCACAGCGGCTCGCTGTACCAGATCATGGGCACGCCGGACAAGGGCTGCGACGGCCTCGGTCTGGACACGAGCGACGACGACCGCTTCCCGAAGGACGAGGACGGCAAGGTGCGCGACTTCGGCGACCTGTGGAAGGTCGTGGTCCGCGACGGCCAGGCCCGCTTCGTGTATCGCGTGAACCTGCAGCCGCAGTACCTGTTCGTCCAGGACAAGGCGTTCTGATCGGCCGCTGACGGAGGGGGCCCGCGGGCCCCCTTTCTCATCGCGCTCCCTGCTCCACCCGGATCAACTCCTCGACGTCGAACCCCCGCGCCTCCGCCTCGGCCACGAAGTCCGCGTACGCCGCATCGTCTACCGTCGGCTCGCGCGCCAGGAACCACAGGTAGTCGCGGTCCGGCCCCGTCACGTAGGCGCGCTCGTAGTCCTCGTCGAGCTCGAACACGACGTAGCTGCCGTAGAACGGGCCGAAGAAGGAGACCTTCAGGTGCGCCGTGTCGGTCGGGCCGACGAACTTCGCCTCGCCCGTCGCCTCCGACCATTCGCCGTCCTCGTAGCCTCGGTTGACGACCCGCAACGTGCCGTCGTCGTTGCGCGAGTATTCCGCCGTGACGTTCGTCAGGCCCCGCTCGAAGCGGTGATCGAGCCGCGCGATCTCGTACCAGGTGCCCAGGTATCGTTCCGCGTCGAAGCCGGTCACCGGTTCGATGCCTTCCGGGATCGACGTGCACGCCGCGCACACCAGCGCCAGCGCCGCGGCAGCGACCGCGCGCGCGCGCGTCAAGGCGCCGCGAACGGATTCCGGTACAGCTCCGCGTGGCTCTCCACGCCCACCTCCAGCACCACGTCGCTCTTCGGCCGCGCCACGCAGGCCAGCACGTAGCCCGCGCGCGACTGGCGCGCGTTCAGCGCCGTCGCGTTCGGCTGGCGCACGCGGCCCGAGACCAGCCGCGCCGCGCAGGTGATGCAGCCGCCGTAGCGGCAGGCGATGGGAATCGTCAGGCCCGCCGCCTCCACCGCGTCGATGATCGGCTGGTCCTCGCGGCAGGGCACCGAGACCCCACCGCGGTTGGCCAGCACGATGCGCCACGTGCGCGTCAGAGCCAGATGTCCGAGGTGACGTCGCCGCCGGGGTAGCGCATCTCGTGGCAGCGCGCGGGGCCGTTCGGCTCGGTGCCGAAGTCGACGAGGAAGTCCTCGCGGATCGTCATGCCGCCGGACTCGGTGTCGCAATCGATCGCGAACATCTGCGCCCCGCCCTCCTTCATGCCGGGGAAGAACTGGTTGTCCCAGGTGCTGAACAAGGAAGTCGTGACGTACAGGCGCTTGCCGTCGAGCGAGAGCTGGATCATCTGCGGGGCGCCCTGCACCGCCTTGCCGTTGACCTCGGGCGCCTTGCCGAGCAGGCCGCCGAGCCAGACCTGGCCCGTGAGCTTCGGGTTCGAGGGGTCGGTGATGTCGTACTGGCGCAGGTCCCCGTGCAGCCAGTTCGAGAAGTACAGGAACCGGTCGTCCATCGAGATCAGGATGTCGGTGATGAGCGAGGGCATGGGGACGGGGAAGCCCTCGACATCGACGGTCGGTATGTCGATGACCTTCTCGACCACCGTCTCGCCCGCGTCGTCCTTGAACCAGTGGAAGACGTTCGAGGAGAGCGTGGCGGCGACGAAGCCGTGCGTGGAGTCGGGGTCGTGGTGGAAGCGCACCTCCAGCGGGATCATGCCCTCCTCGCCGAGGTCCACCGACTTCTCGACCCGCTTCTCCTCGAAGTTCCAGAAGTGGATGTGGTGGCCGTACTTGCCGGCGCCCACGTCGGCGAGGTCGAAGCCCGGCATGAAGGTGTTCGGCGCGGCCCACTCGGAGCTGACCATCATGTTCTGGCGTGGCTGGTACCAGAAGTCGTAGTTGAACTGCATGCCGCCGAGGTCGTTCTCCCAGCGCCCGACGATCTCGAAGTCCTCGTCGATGTGCAGGAAGCCGCCGGGACCCTCGCCCTTCGCATCCCCCAGCATCGAGACGATGATGTCCTTGCCCAGGCAGTGCACGGTGTGCGGGCCGGACAGGTTCGTCTTCGCCTTGATGTCGTCGCCGGAAATGACCTTGTGCAGCGTCGGCGCGCGCGCGTCGGAGGTGTCGAAGACGTTCAGGTTCGAGGTGCGCACGCCCGGCGCTATCAGGTACTGCCGCGTCTTCGACGAGTCCGAGTGGCAGCTCGAGCACGCGTTCCAGCCCGAGTGGTGCAGCTCGTCGCCGATGGTGCCGGCCTCGGCGCGATGCACGACGCTCGAGTAGGTCGGGCTGTCGGGGTCCACGTCCACGGTGGCGATGTAGTCCGGCTTCTCGATGCCGGTGCCGACGTACAGCGCGGTGGTGTACAGCAGCTTCTCGCGCGGCGCCTTCATGGCCTCCGCCGGGGAGGCGTAGCCAGGGCCGCAGCAGGTCTTCGCTTCGCTCATCGTCGTGCACTCCGAAAGGCATGAGCCGCCGATCCTAACGCCCGGCGCCGCGCTCCGATACGCTCGGCGCCATGTGCCCTCGTACACCGACAGTATCGTGAAGCGGCTGCTGATCGTCGCGAACCGGCCGTCGCCGCGCACCCGCGAGCTCGCCGCGGCCGTTCTGGCCGGGGCCGGCGAGGCCGACATCGAGGCGCGGCTGCTGGATCCGCTCGACGCGGGGCCCGACGACGTGCTGGACGCGGACGGCGTCATCATCGGCACGACCGAGAACTTCGGCTCGGTGGCGGGGCTCGTGAAGGACTTCCTCGAGCGCGTGTACCACCCTTGCCTGGAGACGACGCAGGGGCGGCCGTGGGCGCTGTACGTACGGGCCGGGAACGACGGCGACGGGGCGCGCGTCGCCGTGGAGCGCATCGTGACCGGGCTGCGGTGGAAGGCGGTCGCGCCGGCGCTGGTGCTGGCCGGGCCGTGGGACGATGGTTTCGTGGACTCCGCGCACGAGCTCGGGCTGACCCTGGCGGCGGGGCTCGAGGCGGGCGTCTTCTGAGCCCGAACGCCCGGCGCGCCTGCGCCCTCTGCGTCGGCATCGCCGGTGGGCTCGTCGCGCTCTACGCGGGGGTGCCGGTGCCTTGGCTGATCGGCAGCCTCGCGGCGTGCGCGCTCGGCAGTCGCGGCGGCCTGCCGCTCGGCGCGCCGCCACCGGTGTGGGAGCGGCTGGCGCGCGTCGCGATCGGGGTGTCGCTCGGGCCCTACATCGCGGCGAGCGTCACCGGGCAACACGAACGGATCGGGCCGGTGGTGCTCGCGGCGCTGGTGCTGACCATCGCGACCGTGGCGCTCGGCACGCTGTGGTTCGAACGGCGGCTGAGGCTGCCGCGGCCGGCCGCCTACCTCACGGCCATGCCCGGGGGGCTGTCGATGCTGCTGGCCATGGCCGGCGACGTGGCCGAGCGTCCGGTCGTGCTGCTCGCGCACACGGTGCGCGTCGTGATGGTCGTGGCGTTCATGTCGCTGCTGGCGCGTTTCCTCGGCATTCCGCCCGTGGCCGCGCCGCTGCTGTCGACGCTGGAGCTCGCGAACGGGACGTCGTGGTGGTTGCTGCTCTCCCTGGTGGCGGTCTTCTTCGGGTTCGCCGAACGCGTGAAGGTGCCGGGCGGGCACGTCATCGTGACCATGGCGGGCACCGCGTTGCTGGCGGGCTTCACGGAGCTTGCCATCGCGCCACCGGAGATCGTCAAGACCGTCGCCATGCTGGTGTTCGGCGTGACGCTCGGCCTGGAGGTGGCCGGCGGGTCGCGCGAGCGCTACGCGGCCACCTTCGCGGCGGCGGCGGCCTTCACCACCGTCGTGCTGGCCGTGGCCGCGCTGCTGGCCGAGGGGCTCGCCGTCTCCGTCGGCACGCCGTTCCTGGTGGTCTTTCTCGCGCTCGCGCCGGGCGGCATCGCCGAGGTGAGCCTGGTGGCGCTGGCGCTCGGACTCGACGCGGGACTGGTCGCGCTCGTGCACGCCTGCCGGTTCCTGTTCATCGTGGTGGCGGGACCGGCGGGGTTGTGGCTGTTCGGGCGCGCCCGACGCCGTACATGATTCCGCCCGCGAGCAGCCCCCAGAACGCGCCGCCGATGTCGTGGAACGCGAGCCCCGAGGCCGCGAACAGGAACGTCACGGCCGCCGCCTCGCGGTGCGCCGCTTCCTCGAACGCCCCGTACGCGGCGGCCGTGAACGCGCCGAGCAGCGCGAGCCCCGCGATCGCCTCGATGAGCACGGTCGGCACGAGCGTGATCAGCAGCGTGAAGGTGCCGGCGAGCAGGCCGAACACCACGTAGCAGCCGCCGGCCACGACCGGCGCCCACCAGCGGCGCGCGGGGTCCGGGTGGGCGTCGGGGCCTGCGCCCATCGCGGCCGTGATGGCCGCGAGGTTCACGGCGTGCGAGCCGAGGGGCGCGGCCGCCAGCGAGAACAGGCCGGTGTTCAGGATCAGCGGGCCGGCGCGCACGTCGATGCCGTAGGCGCGCTGCACGGCGACGCCCGGGACGTTCTGCGAGGCCATGGTGACGATGAACAGCGGCACGCCGATGCCGATGATGGCGGTCCAGTCCAGACGGGGCATGACCGGTACCGGCACCGGCATCGTCGACGCGGCGAGCCGGGCGCCGAAGTCGTCCGGCACGCCGAGCCGCCAGGCCACCATGCCCACGAGTACCGCCAGCGCGACCGGGACGGCGGCGAGCCTGTGCACGCGGCCCGCGAGCCACCAGGCGAGCAGCAGCGGCAACGCGATCGCGAACTGCTCGTCGAGAGCGCGTACGGGCGCCAGGCAGATCGGCAGCAGGATGCCCGCGAGCATGGCGTTCGCCAGGCAGCGCGGGATCGATTCGATGAAGCGGCCCACGGGGCGCACCGCGCCGGACACGATCAGCAGCAGGGCGCACGCGACGAACGCGCCGACGGCGGCGTCGAAGCCGGACGAGCTGCCGCCGGAGACCAGCAGCAGCGCAGCGCCCGGGGCGGACCAGGCGATGGCGATCGGCAGGCGCCGGCGCCACGAGAGCCAGACGCCGGACAGGCCGCACGCCACGGTGACGGACATGAGTCCCGAGGCGGCCTGCGCGTCGTTCGCCCCGACCGAGATGAAGCCCTGCAGCACCAGCACGCCCGTGCTCGTGAAACCGACGATGGCCATGAGCACGCCCATGACGCTCGCCTGCAGCGAGACGTCGGCGAGGCGGGACATCGTCAGTAGCCGGCGGCGACCCCGTCCTTTCTCGGGTCCGACGCGCCGGTCAGCACCTCGGCGTCGATCGATACCGCCTGCGAGCCGCCGACGGGCGTATCCGCATCCACGATCGTGTGTCCCATCGACGTCAGCGCCGCGCGCGTCTGCGCGGAGACGCCGGGCTCGACTTCCACTTCGCCGGTGTACGGATCGACCATGAAGCGCGGCGCGTCCATCGCCTCCTGCAGGTCCATCCCGTAGTCGAGGTGGCGCGTCAGGAACTGCAGGTGCCCCATCGCCTGGTACTCGCCGCCCATCACGCCGAAGCAGAGCGCCGTGCGATCGTCGCGCGTGGCGAGCGCCGGGATGATCGTGTGCAGCGGGCGCTTGTGCGGGGCGATGACGTTCGGGCTCGCCGGGTCCAGCGAGAAGCCTTGCGCGCGATTCGTGAGAGTGATGCCGCTCTTCGTCACGATGCCGCTGCCGTAGGAGTGGAACAGCGTGTTGATGAAGCTGCAGGCGTTTCTGTCCGCGTCCACGACGGAGATGTAGACGGTGTCCTCGTGCGGCGTCAGGGGCACCGTCGTCGGCGGATGCGTGGCGCGTGCGGGATCGATGGCGGCGAGCAACGCGTCCACGTGGGCGTCCGAGAGGATCTCGTCGACCGGGACGTGCGCGGCGGACGGGTCCGCGAGCCTGGCATTGCGCACCGCGTAGGCGAGCCGGCAGGCCTCGATCTCGAGGTGCACGCGCTCGGGCGACAGGGGGTCGCCCGCGCCCGCCGGAAGGCGCTCGAACATGCGCAGCAGCAGCAGCGCTATGAGGCCCTGGCCGTTCGGGGGGCACTCCCAGACCGTGAGGCCGCGGAACGTCGCCGAGATCGGGTCGACGTACTCGCCGCGCGCGCGCGCGAAATCGTGCATCGTGTGGAAGCCGCCGCGCGAGCTCAGCTCGTCGACCATGTCGCGGGCCAGCTCGCCCTCGTACATCGGGGCGCGGCCCTCCCGGGCGATCCGCTCCAGCGCGTCGGCGAGCGCGGGTTGCGCGCGCGGACTGCCGACGGCCGGGACGTCGCCGCGCTCGAGATGAATCTCGCCGGCGCGGCCGGCGGTGCGCAGGAAGTCGCGCTCGCGCGCCAGGTCGAAGGCCACGCGTGAGTGCAAGGGCGTCCCCTCGCGCGCGGCGGCGATGGCGGGCGCCAGCAGCTCGGCGAAGGGCGTGCGGCCGTGGTCGGCGTGCAGGCGGGTCCAGGCGTCGATGCTGCCGGGCACGACGACCGAGTGCGGGGAATCGCGCGGGATCGGGTGCGCGGCATCGATGCCGACGCCCGTCAGGGCCTCGAGCGTGGCGCCGCCCGGGGCACGGCCGGAACCGTTGTAGGCGAACGGCACGCTGCGGCCCGCGGGCGCGTACATCGCGAAGCAGTCGCCGCCGATGCCCGTCATGCCGGGCTCCGCGACGCACTGCATGGCGCACGCGGCGATCGCGGCGTCCAGCGCGTTGCCGCCGGCCTTGAGCACGTCTAGACCGACGTTCGTGCTGGCCGGGTGCGAGGTCGCGACCATGCCGCGGCGGGCGTGTACGGGCGAGCGGCCCGGACGCGAGAAGTCCCTCATCGGCGCGGCCCCGCCACGCCGCTCGAGCCGGGCTCGGGTGCGCGGCCCTCGAACGCGTCGTCGCGCAGGGTGGAGACCGCGTTGGCGTGGCCGTCGAAGCCTTCGTAGCGCGCGAAGCGGTGGGTGTGCGGGGCCATCTCGGCGTACGCGCCCGCGGTGACGTGGCCGATCGAGCAGCGGCGCAGGAAGTCCGGCACGCCGAGCGGCGAGTGCGTGCGCGCCGCGCCCGAGGTCGGCAGCACGCAGTTCGGGCCCATCAGGTAGTTCGCGAGGGAGCCTGCGGCGTGCTCGCCCAGGAGGATCTCGGAGGCGTTCCTGATGTGCGCCAGGTGCTCGAACGGCGCGGCGGACAGTACCTGGCAGTGCTCGGGCGCGTAGTCGTTCACGAAGGCGTACGCGGTCTCGGCGTCGGGCGCGAGCACGATGCCGCCGCGCGTGCCGGACAGCACGGTGGACGAGTAGCCCGCCAGCACCTCGCCCATGCGGTCCCAGTAGGCGGGCACCAGCGCGCGCACGCGCTCGGCGATTTCCACGCTCCAGGTGACGAGGAAGGCGCTCGAATCGTTGCCGTGCTCGGACTCGATGCACAGGTCCAGCGCGGCGATGTGCGGGTTCGCGGACGGATCGGCGATCAGTATCGTCTCCGAAGGACCGGCGGGCAGGCCCGGGTCGATGCGGCCCGCGAGCAAGCGCTTGGCGGCCACCAGCCACGGGCTGCCGGGGCCGACGATCTTCGCGCAGCGCGGCACGCTAGCGGTGCCGTAGGCCGCGGCCGCCACGGCCTGCGCGCCGCCGGCCTTGCACACGGTCTCCACGCCGGCCAGCCGCGCGGCGACGAGCGTGGCGGGGTCCACCTTGCCGTCGGGCCCGGGTGGAGTGAGCACGATGCGCTCGGGCACGCCCGCGACCGTCGCCGGTATCGCGGTCATGAGCGTCACGACCGGAAAGCTGCCCTTGCCGCGCGGCGAGTAGCAGGCCACCGAATCGATGGGCGTGGTGCGCTCGCCCACCAGCACGCCCGGGCGGATCTCCTCCATGCGCATCTCGGGCACGCGCTGCGACTCGTGGAAGCGGCGGATGTTGTCGGCCGCGTACTCCATCGTTTCGATCATCGCCGGCTCCATCGCGTCGAACGCGGCGTCGAAGTCGGCCGGGGTGGCGCGCAGGGCGTCGGGGCTCAACCCCTCGGCGCGGTCGAACTCGCGGCCGAAGCGCGCGAGCGCGGTGTCCCCCTCGATGCGCACCGCCTCGACGATGGGACGCGCGCCGTCGAGGAAGCGATCGAGATCGTCCTCGGCGCGCAGCAGGAGCCCGGCACGCGCGGTGTCGTCGAGGGCGGCGAGCTCGTGCAGCGCGACGGGCGGGTAGCTTCTGGCGGACATCGATCGGTACGGGACGCGGCGGGGCGCCAGTATAGGACCCGGGCCCCGTCGGGCCCGCTTCAGGCCGTCGAGGCCAGGTCACCGTCGACGGCCGCGTCCACGAGCGGCCGCAGCGCGGGGTGGAAGTGCAGCAGGCCGTCCAGCAGGCCGCCGGCGTAGTTGCCGTCGAGCCCGAGCGGGCGCAGGGCTTCGGGATGCGCCTCGCACAGGTGCAGCCGCGCCGCGTTGCCCGCTCGCAGGGCGCCATCGCGGGCGGCTTCGCGCGTCGGCGCGTCACCGTTGGCGACGAGCACGGACGGCACCTCGCTGACGAGCACGTCCAGATCGTTGCCGCTGTCGCCGCCGAAGAGCATGGCCTCGTCGACGTAGCCGAGGCTGTCGCGCAGGTGGCGCACGGCGCCGAGCTTGCCGGTGCCCTCGGGCACGATGTCCAGCAGGCCGCGCCCGCTGCCGGGGTCCAGGCTGTAGATGCGCTTGGCGAGCACGCCGGCCCGCCGCAGCCGCCCGTTCACGCGGCGCATCACCGTGTCTCGGGTGGCGTCGCCCGGCAGGTACCACGAACGCTTGAACGGGCGCTGGCGGTCGGGCTCCTGCGGCACGAGCCCGTCGATGCCGTCGAGCAGCTCGTGCAGCCTGCGCCCGTCGCGCCCGCCCCAGCAGTCCATGTTGCGCGCGCGCCACGCGGCGTTCTCGTGCCACGCGCCGTCGCCGTCGGCGTCGAAGAGGGAGGTGCCCACGTCGGCCACCACGTGATGGGGGGCCGGCAGGTCCCAGCGCGCGATGGCGTCGCGCACGCGCTGCGGATCCCGCCCGGTGACGTAGGCCAGGCGCAGCGGCACGCTCTGCACCAGACGTGCGAACACGCCGCGCACGCCCGGCGCCTCGACGGCTTCGCCGTTGGGCAGGAGGGTGCCGTCGAGGTCGGTGCAGAGGAGCAGCTTCAAGCGGGCTCCGCCGCCTCGGACGAGCTGCGCTGGTCCTGGACGCCGTCATCGTCGCCGTTGCCGAGAGCGCCCGGCGGGTCGGCGGGCCTCGTCCCTGCGTCGAGGAAGCCGAAGTGCTCGATGGCCTCCACGATGCCTTGCGCGTACGGGGACTTGGCGAAGTAGACGTCGTCGATGCTCGCGAGCTCGCCGAGCTCGCGTCGCGCCCGCCCGCCGACCACCGCCGCCAGCGTGTTGCCGCGCAGCATGTCCTCGTCCGCCGCCGACGAGCCGATGGCCAGCACGCGCTCGAGCGCGATGCCGAAGCGCCCGGCGAGGTAGCGCAGCGCCAGCCCCTTCGAGGCGCGGATGGGCACGACGTTCAGGAACCTGCCGTGCGAGCGGATGACGTTGACCGCCTGGTCCTCCTGGAACAGCCGCCCCGCGATCTCGTCCACGGGCGGCGCTTGGGCCGTGTCGTAGGTGTAGCTGACCTTGAAGTCGCCCTGGTGCTCACGCCCGCGCGGCACCATGCCCGGAATCGAGTCCAGCACCCGGCGCACCACGTGCGGCGTCCACTCCTTCTCGATGTGGCGCCGCCACGCGAGGTCCTCGGTGAGCTTGGGTGAATAGGTGATGTCGGTACCGGTGCTGGTCACCAGGAAGTCGGGCTCGGGGATGGAGTGGCGACGCAGCAGGCGCAGCGCCGCGTCCCTGCGCAGACCGGTGGTGATGCCGAACAGCAGCTGCCGGCGCTCGCGGCGCAGCAGCTGCATCAGCCGCTCGAGTGCCGCCGGATCGCCGACCAGACAGCCGTTCAGGTCGGCGAACAGCGCGCGGTCGGGACGCCGCGCGCCGCGCACGGGTACCGCCTCCACGTCGCGCGGCAGCCGGCCGCCGTCCGCCTCCTGCAGCAGCGGTTCGAGCATCTGCAGATAGGCCTCGGCGTGCGCGTCCCAGCTGTAGCACTCGCGCGCCGACTCGAGCCCCGTCTGCGAGCGGCGCTGCCACTCCTCCCAGTTGCCGATCACGGTGTGAATGGCCGCCGCGATCTCCGTCGGCTCCAGCGGATCGATCAGCAGGCCGTTGTCGCAGTTCGCGACGATGTCGCGCGGGCCGCCGTCCTCGGTCGCGACGATGGGCAGGCCGCTCGCGGCCGCCTCTATGAGCGTGAGCCCGAACGGCTCGGTGAGCGCCGGGTTCACGAACACGCCACCGCTGAGGGCTGCCAGCCGGTAGAGGATCGGCACGTCGTCGGCACGATGGTGCTTCGGGTAGGCGACCTGGCCGTAGAGATCGTAGCGATCGATCAGCTGCAGCAGCTCCGTCAGCACGTCGCGCGCGCCGTCCTCGAGCGTCGTGAGGTCGTCCCGGTTGCCGATCACGAGCACGAGGTTCGCGCGCTCGCGCAGGCGCTCGTCACCGCCGTAGGCGTGCACGAGCGCCGCGATGTTCTTTCTCGCGTCCGCGCGCGAGAGCGCGAGGATCATCGGCTTGTCCGGTGCCTTCAGGAAGCGGCGCACCGCGGCCGCGATCTCGGTCTCCTTCTCGCCGCCCTGCGGCGGGCGGAAGCGCGACAGGTCGGTCCCGGGCGGAATGACGTGCATGGCCTCGGGGCGATAGAAGTCGTAGATCTCGTACTGCTCCTCGATCTCCTGATGCGTGCTCGTGATCACGCGTGCGGCCGAAGCGAGCGTCTGCTCCTCCACCTCGATGCGCCGGTTCATCGAGTAGCGCCGCTCGAGCTCCTCCTCGTCGACGCCGCGGGCGATCATGCGCCGGCGCTTCACCCGACCGAGCGAGTGCCCGGTGTGCACGTAGGGCACGTCCAGCACGGCCGCCAGACGGCTGCCCACGCGGCCCGCGTCGGCGTAGTGCCCGTGCACGACGTCGGGCATGGGTTCGGTGGCGCGGTAGTGATCGATCAGCGCGTCGGTGAACCGGTCCAGCCGGTCCCAGAGCTGCTCCTTCGGGCGGTACTCGGTGTCGCCGCACGCGAAGCGCAGGATGCAGCAGCCTTCGGCCAGCATCTCGACGGGCCGGCCGTAGTCCTCGTCGAGCTCGGGCCCCTCCACGCGCTGCGTCACCAAATCGACGCGGCGCACCTCGGGGCGTGCCGCCAGCGCCCGCGCGAGCTCCACCACGTACAGCACCTGCCCGCCGGTGTCGGCGTCGCGGCCGAGCTCCAGGTCGTGGCCGCGCACGAGACCGTGCACGCTGACGAGGACGATGTGCAGGCCGGCAAGGGCCATGGCGCGGCAACCTTCGAGAACACAGGTGGCCGTGGAGACGGCCGGTCGGTGACTCTAACGCGGCCGGACACGGGTGGCGATGCGCGCGCGGACACGCTGTAATGAGCACCCACCGGAAGCCCTCGGGTGGCGCGCACGCGCGCTATGCTCGGCGCCATGGCCGCCCTCGACTCCCCGTCCGCCCCCTCCCTCGGCCCGCATCACGCGGCCAGCTGGTACGCCGCCAGCGCCCACGCCGCGCCCGAGCGCCCCGCACTCGGCGGCGACGTGGACGTGGACGTGTGCGTGGTCGGGGCGGGGTTCAGCGGGCTGTCCGCCGCGCTGCATCTGGCGGCCGCGGGCCGAGAGGTGCTCGTGCTCGAGGGCGCGCGCGTCGGCTGGGGAGCTTCGGGGCGCAACGGCGGCCAGATCGTCAACGGGCTGAACGCCGGGCTCGACACCATCGAGAAGCGCTACGGCCGCGACGATGCGGACTTCGTCGGCACGATGGTGCAGGAGGGTGCGTCGATCATCCGCGGCTTCGTGGCCGAGCACGGAATCGAGTGCGACCTGAAGCCCGGCAACCTCTACGTCGCGCTCGACGCGCGTCAGATGCGCGCCCTGGAAGCCAAGCAGGTACTGTGGCGTCGCCACGGCATGGACGAGCACGAGCTGCTCGACCGCGGCGCGCTGCGCGCGCACGTGGGGTCGGAGCTGTACTTCGGCGGAATGCTCGATCGCTCCGGCGGTCACCTGCACCCGTTGAACCTCGCGCTCGGTGAAGCGGCCGCGCTGGAACGCCTCGGCGGGCGCGTGCACGAGGCAAGCCGCGTGGTGCGCATCGACGACGTCGGCGGGCGCCCCACCGTGCACACCGAAGCGGGCCGCGTGCGCGCGGGCACGCTGGTGCTGTGCGGCAACGCCTATCTCGGCCGGGCCGTGCCGGAGCTCGAACCGCGCGTGATGCCCGTGTCCACGCAGATCATGGCCACCGAGCCGCTGTCCGCCGAGCTCGCGCAGCGATTGCTGCCCTCGGACGTCTGCGTCGAGGACGCGCGCTGGATACTGGACTACTACCGACTGTCCTCGGACCGCCGGTTGCTGTTCGGCGGCGGCACGGTCTACGGCGGACGCGAGCCCGCCGACATCGAGGCGAAGCTTCGCAGGAACCTCGTCAAGGTGTTTCCCGAGCTCTCCGACGTGCGCGTCGACTACGCCTGGAGCGGCAACTTCGCACTCTCCTTCACGCGCGTGCCGCAGCTCGGTCAGCTCGGCCCGAACAGCTACCACGCCATGGGGTACAGCGGTCACGGCGTGACCGGCAGCCACCTGTACGGGCGTCTGCTGTCGGAAGCCATCCTCGGCAACCGCGCGCGCTTCGACCGGCTCGCCGCCATGCGCTGGCGCCCGTTTCCGGGCGGCCAGCGCTTCGGGCCGGCGTGGTCGACCGCCGGGTCCTGGTGGTACGGGCTGCGCGACGCGGTCGGGGTGTAGGGTCCGGGACGCGATGAGCGACGCCGGAGTCGCCGCCGCGCTGCTCGCGGCCACCCTCGCCGCCTGCACCGCCGCGACCGACCGCATGCCGATCGACTGCACGATCGCGCGCCCGGACACCCGGCTCTCGGAGTGCCCGGTCGTGCGGCGCGCGAGCGAGTTCGGCCGGTGCCTGTCGCGCGACGAGATCGGTCGCCACGCCTGCGTGGTGATGGACACGGACCTGACCCTGTGCGACGACGAGCCGCCGATGCCGATCACGCTGTGGTTCGACCAGTCCGACCGCACGCTCGACTGCGCCGGCGGCATCGTGGATCACGGCTGGGGCCGGCACGGCGCTCCGGACGGCACGCCCGCGACCGACGGAGCGGCCAACCTGCCGCTGATCCGCTTCGCCGAGGACCGCTCGCTGGGCGGCGTCACGGTGCAGGACTGCACGTTGCGCGGCACGCTGCAGGTCGGCGTGCAGATGACCCGCTTCTTCGGCGGCCAGCTCGGCGGCGACGGGGAGCTCGGCCCCGACGAGCCGATGCCGCTCGGCCATCACGATCTGCTGTTCCGCGACGTGCTGATCCAGGACGTGCGCATCGGGATGTACCTCGGCAACTTCAGTCGCGACGTCACGCTCGAACGCGTCCGGATCGACGGCACCGAACGCATCTCGCTGTACAGCGAGGCCGGCACGCACCGCTTGTCCGTGCGCGACTCGAGTTTCACCGGCAACCGCACCCGCGAGGCGATCGCCCTCGACTCGACCTACGACAGCGAGATCGTGAACAGCACGGTGGCGCACAACCGCGAGGGCGGCGTGTTCGTCTACCGCAACTGTGGCGAGCTCGCGGGCACGGTGTGTCCGGTGGTGCGCTCGACGGCCCCGAACGACAATCGATTCGCAGGCAACCGCTTCGTCGCCAACGGCGACGTGGACCTGCAGATCGCGTCGCGCCAGGGTCGCAGGCACCGGGCGGGCTGGTGCGCGGCACTCGACGGCAAGCGTGGCCGGTTCATCGACACCGCCGAGCGCAACACCGTCGAGCACAACCTGTTCGTGTGCCGCGAGGGCACCGCGCTGGCCGTCCGGGACGGGCCGAACCTGGTGCGCGACAACCGCATCGTCGCGCGCGGAGCCTGCGTGCCGCTGGAGATCTCGACCGGAGGGTTCGGGCGCCGCGCCGCGCCGCTGCTCGACGGGCTCGTGGTGACGGGCAACGACATCGACGCGAGCCGCCCCCCGCTGCTCGAGCACCTCGACGAACGACGCTCCGGCGGCGTGCGCTTCGAGCCCTGATCGCCTCCGGCCGAACGCGAGGGGGCGACGCGGTCAGGCTCCGCGCTGCGTATGATCGAGGCCACCCCCGAACCCGCCACGCCGCCCGTCCGATGACCGCGCACGCAAAGCCCCTGGTCGGCATCCTGCAGTGCGGCCCCGCGCCCGAGGAGCTCGTCGCCGGCCACGGCGAGTACACCGGGATGTTCCACGCCCTGCTCGGTGAGGATCGCTTCGACTTCGTCGATCACCGCGTCTTCGACGGCGACGTCCCGGACGATGCGCACGCCTGCGACGCATGGTGCCTCACCGGCTCCCGCCACGGCGCCTACGAGCCGCACCCATGGATCCCGCCGTTGGAGGATCTGGTGCGCGCGGCGTACGCGGCCGGCGTGCCCGTCATCGGCATCTGCTTCGGCCACCAGTTGATCGCGCAGGCGCTCGGCGGCCACGTCGAGAAGTTCGCCGGTGGCTGGTCGGTCGGGCACGTCGACTACCGTTTCCGCGACGACTCGGGCGTTCCCGGGCTCGCCGGGCGCGAGCTGTGCGTCGCGGCCTACCACCAGGACCAGGTGATCGATCCGCCCGCCGGCGCGCGCAGCATCGCCGAGTCGGACTTCTGCCGCCACGCCGCGCTCGTCTACGACCGTCGCGTGCTGAGCGTGCAGCCGCACCCGGAGTTCGACGAGGCCTTCATCGCGGGGCTCGTGGAGACGCGCGGCGCGGCGTTGCCCCCGGAGGTGCGGGAGCGCGCGCACGCCTCGCTCGCGGCGCCGCTGGATCGCGCACCCGTCGGCGAGGCTCTGGCGGCGTTCCTGCTCGACGGCATCGCCGCGCGCCGCGATGCCGGAGGGTCCGCTTGAACGCGCGGCCCGGGCACTGGACCGACGCGCTGTCCGCGCCCGCCCTCGCCTACGTCGCCGAGCGCAGCGTCGACGAGCTCGAATGCATCGTGCCGGACATCGCGGGCACCGCCCGCGGCAAGGCCATGACCGAGCGGAAGTTCGCGCAACTGGCCAAGCAGTACCTGCCGGTGTCGATCTTCTTCCAGACCATCACCGGCGAGTACGTGGACCTCGACTGGATGCCGGATCAATGGACCGAGGGCGACACGGTGCTGGTGCCCGACTTCGCCACCGCGACGGCGGTACCGTGGTCGGCCGACGTGACGCTGCAGATCGTGCACGACGTCAACCGTCAGGACGGCACGCCGGTGCCGTTCGCGCCGCGGAACGTGCTGCGCCGCATCATCGCCGAGTACGAGCGCCACGGCTGGCGCCCGGTCGTCGCGCCCGAGATGGAGTTCTACCTCACCAAGCCGAACACCGATCCGGACTACCCCATCGAGCCGCCCGTCGGCCGCACCGGCAGGCAGGGCATCGCGCAGCAGGCCTACAGCATGAGCGCGGTGGAGGAATACGGCCGCGTGATCGACGACATCTACGACTACGCCGAGCTGCAGGGCTTCGGCATCGACACCATCATCCAGGAGAGCGGTGCCGGCCAGATCGAGATCAACCTCGCGCACGGCGACCCGCTGACCCTGGCCGATCAGGTGTTCTTCCACAAGAGGAGCATCCGCGAGGCCGCGCTCAAGAACGGCTGCTTCGCGACGTTCATGGCGAAGCCCATGCAGCAGCAGCCGGGCAGCGCCATGCACATCCACCAGAGCGTGGTGGACATCGCCACGGGCAGGAACGTCTTCAACGACGACGACGACGGGCCCACCGCCCTCTTCCACGGCTTTCTCTCCGGACAGCAGGTGTACCTGCCGGCGGTCATGCCGATCCTCGCGCCGTACGTGAATTCCTACCGCCGGTTCGTCGCGAACGACGCGGCCCCCATCAACCTCGAATGGGGCGTCGACAACCGCACCACGGGGCTGCGCGTGCCGGTCTCCTCCCCGGAGAGCCGACGCGTCGAGAACCGGGTCGTGGGCATGGACTGCAACCCCTACCTCGCCATCGCCGCGAGCCTTGCCTGCGGCCTGCTGGGCATGCTTTCCCCGGCCCGCCCGCGCGACCCCGTGCCGGGCAACGCCTACTCGCTGCCACGCGCCCTGCCGCGGGATCTCCTCGCAGCGCTCGAGCTCTTCAGCCGCAACGATGCGATCACCGAGCTGCTCGGCGCGGACTTCTGCGCGCTCTACCGCGGCATCAAGCAGCACGAGTCCGAGGCCTTCAGCCAGGTCATCAGCCCGTGGGAGCGCGAGCACCTGCTCCTGAACGTGTGAAGCTCCTGCACGCGAACGATGCGCCCGGTGCGCACGCGCCTTCCCTGTACGCCGAGCGGGCCGGCGAAGCGGCGCTGCGCGCGCGCGCGCGACTCGAGCGCGACGTCGACACCGACACCGTTGTCGTCGGTGCGGGCTACGCCGGGCTGTCGGCCGCGCTGCACCTCGCCGAAGCCGAGCGAAGCGTGATCGTGCTGGAGGCGCACCGTGCCGGCTGGGGCGCATCGGGCAGGAACGGCGGGCAGCTCGGCTCGGGCTTCAACCGCTCGCCGGACGCGCTCGCCGGGATGCTGGGGCGCCCGGCGGCGCGCGCCGCGTGGGACTTCGCGGAAGGCGCCAAGGCGCTGGTGCGCAGCCTCGCGGAACGTCATGACATTCCGATCCACCATCGGCCCGGCGTGGTGCTGGCGGCGCACCGGAAACGCCACGTCGCGGCGCTGCACGCCGAGGCGCGGAGCCTCGTCGACGACTGGGGGTACGAGCACGTCGAGCCGCTGTCGCGCGAGGCGCTGCGCGAGCGCGTCCGGAGTCCGGACTACCACGGCGGCACGCTGGATCGCGGCGCCGGGCACCTCGATCCGCTCGCCCTCGCGCTGGGACTCGCGCGCGCGGCCGAGGCCGCCGGCGCCCGCGTGCACGAGCGCACCGAGGCGCTGCGCATCGAGCGCGTGCGCGATGCCTGGCACGTCGTCACCCCGGGCGCCCGCGTGCGCGCATCGCGCGTGCTGGTCGCGTGCAACGGCTACGTGGACGCGCTGGTGCCCGGCACCGAGCGCCACGTGCTGCCCATCAACTCCTTCGTGGTGGCGACCGAACCGCTCGGCGCGCGCGGGAAAGCGCTGCTGCCCTTCGACGACGCGGTGGCCGACACGCGCTTCGTGATCGACTACTTCCGGCTCTCCGACGACGGGCGGCTCGTGTTCGGCGGCGGCGAGAGCTACGGCTACCGCTTTCCCGCCCGGCCGGAGTCGAACGTGCGCCGGGCGCTGCTTCGAGCGTTCCCGCAGCTGCACGACGCGGCCATCACGCACGCCTGGGGCGGCACGCTCGCGGTCACGCCCCATCGGCTGCCCTACGTGCGCGAGCCGCGGCCGGGGCTGCACGTCATGGGGGGCTGGTCCGGCCACGGCGTGGCGCTCGCCACGGCCGGTGGCCGGGCGTTCGCACGTGCGGTGCTCGGCGACGCGGAGGAGCTCGCACTGCTGCAATCGTTGCCGTGTCCGGCGTTCCCGGGCGCATCGCGCCTGCGACCGCTGCTGCAACGCGGCGCCATGACGGGGGCCGCCTGGCTCGACCGGTTCTGACTACGGGTAATCCGACCGCCCGCCGACGCGGCCGGTTCTCGGGAACCGCCCTCCGGCAGGCTCGATACCGGAGCCGGCGCACGCTTCGGACGTGACGATCGCGTGGGCCCGCTGTCGTGCACGGGATCGAGTCGCTATGATCGTTCGCACCCCGAGTGACGGAAAGCCGACTCCGCCGTGATTGCGAAATCCGACCTCGTCATCCTGACCGTGTCCTGCGCCGCGCTGTTCGTGGGCATCTACCGCTGGCAGCATGCCACCACGGTGGTGCCGTCCATGACGGTGCCGGCCAGCTCGCGCGACGCGGGATCCGTGCCGGTCGCGCCGGGCGCCACGCTCGTGACCCGGCTGCCTGCCGCCTCCACCGAGGGTGCGGACGCGGTGCGCGAGGCCGCACCCGTCGTGCGTCGGTTGCCGGCCGAGGAACCGGTCGAGGAACCGGTCGAGGAACCGGTCGGACGGCGCGGACGTCACCGCATCGATCGCGACACGCCCCGAGGTGGTGGGCATCGAGGTCGAACCGGCCCCGTCGACGGCCACCTCGACCGAATACGGCACCTACCGGGTCCAGGGCGGCGACTACCTCGGTCTCATCGCCGAGCGCCACGGCACCACCGTCGCCACGCTGCGCGAGCTGAACGGCATCAGCGGCTCCACCATCCAGATCGGCCAGTCGATTCGGTATCCTCTGCCCTGATCCCGGCAGGAACCTCAGGCAAAAGCTGCAGCGAGATTGCCGCGAGGAAGCGGCGGCACGAATACTCCGGTGTTCCTTCGTCCGGAGCAGCAGCGCATGGCCACGTCCGTCCGCGTCATCGACGTACAGATCACCGAGCGGCACATGAAGGAGCTCTTGGAGAGCGCCTTCTCGGACATGCCGCACGAGACCGACGGCGACACCATGCACCTCAAGGGCGACGGGAAGTCCGTGCGCATCGAGCTCCACGAGCAACCCCACCGCCACCTCGGCTCGCTGGACCTGCCGATGGAGCAGGTCCGCTTCGAGTTCGACGGCTATTCGGAGTCCGAGGCCGACGAATTCATGGAGCACTACCGCACCGCGGCCATGCGCACCGGAGGTTGAGTTGGGCGCTCCGTCCGACGCTGCGTTCGCCGGCCTGTTCGACGGACGCACGGTCGTCGTCACGGGGGCGGGTCGCGGCATCGGCCTGGCCGTCGCCGCCGCCTTCGTGGCCGCCGGCGCGCGCGTCCTGGCGCACGCGGGGCGCGAGCCCGGGAACCTCGCCGAGACGCTCGGCGTGCCGGCCGACGACGTGCTCGGCGCGGACTTCACCGCCCGCGCCGACCAGGACCGCTTCGCGCGCGACGTGCTCGAGCGCACCGAGCGCGTCGACGTGCTCGTCAACAACGCCGGCACCATGTTCGGACGCTTCCCGGCCGACACGCTCGAGGATGCCGATCACGATCGCATCGTCGAGCTCAACCAGGTGGCACCGGTACGCATCACGCGCACCCTGCTGCCGGCGCTGTTCGGCGCGGCCGAGGCCTCCGGCGGTGCGGCGCTCGTCAACACCGTCTCCATCTCCGCCGCCACGGGCGGCAGCCCCGGCTCGTCGATCTACTCGGCCAGCAAGGGCTTCGTGAGCACCTGGACGCGCGGGCTCGCGCGCGAGCTCGCGCCGCGCGGCATCCGCGCGAACTGCGTGTCGCCGGGCGTCATCGACACCGACTTCCACGGCCGCTACTCGAGCGCCGAGAAGCTCGAGAACACGCGCCGCCAGATCCCGCTGGGGCGACTGGGCACCGCGGACGACTGCGCGCCGAGCTACCTGTTCCTCGCGAGCGATGCGCTGTCGGGGTACATCACGGGGCAGGTGATCGAGATCAACGGCGGGCAGCGCTGAGTCGGGCCATCTGGAATCAGGCCCTCGGCCGCAGCAGGATCCCGCACACCGACACCGCCGCGCAGCACCCGAGCGCCACGAAGAACCACGCCGTGGAGCTCGGCAGGGCCAGCCCTATCAGCACCGTCAGCAGCACGCCCGCCCCCGTCTGCAGGCTGCCCGCGAGTCCCGACGCGGTGCCCGCCAGCGCCGGGCGCACGCTCATCAGGGCGGAGCTCGCGTTCGGCAGCGTGATGCCGTTGCTGAACGCCACCATGAGCATCGGGCCGAACAGCGCGGCGGGGTGATCGCTGCCGGAGAAGGCGACGAACGCGCCGACGCCCAGCAGCAGGGGCGCCACGCCGAAGCTCATCATGCGGTACGTGCCGAAGCGCGCCGACAGCCGGCCCGCGACGAGGTTGCCGCCGATGTAGCCCACGGCCACGAGCGCGAACCACGTGCCGTAGTCGGCCGCGCCCATGCCGCGGTCCTCCATCGCCACGTAGGGCGCGCCGGCGAGAAAGCCGTAGTAGACGCCGACGGAGCCCGCGAGCACGAGCGACAGCGCGCGGAACGAGGGCTCGGCGACGAGCTGCATGGCGGGACCGCGCCCAGCGTCCCCACCCCAGGCCCTGCCCGCCCCCGCCGCCGTGCCGGAGCCCGCCGCGTGCGCCACCTCCGGGCTCGGCCCGGAGACCGCGTCCGGCAGCACCGTCCGCGTCTCGCGCTGGAAGCGCCACGCCAGCAGCGCGAACACCGCGCCCAGACCCGCGAGCCCGACGTACATCCAGCGCCAGTCGGTGTGCTCGGTGATCCAGCCGCCCAGGGCCGGGCCGAACATCGGCGCGATCATCATCGCGGTCGTGACGTAGCCGATCACGCTCGCCGCGCGGTTCTCGGGGTAGACGTCGCGCACGATGGTGCGCGGCAGGAACACGCACACCGCGCCCCCGAAGCCTTGCACGAAGCGCGCGGCGAGCAGCGTCTCGATGCTGGGCGCGACCGCGCAGAGCGCGCTGCCCGCGGCGAAGGTCAGCAGGCTGCCCACCATGACGGGCTTCCTGCCGTAGCGGTCGGCCGCGCGCCCGAGCAGCACCTGCGAGGCGAAGGTCGCGACGAGGAACACGGTCAGCACGAGCTGCGCGGCGCCGTAGCTCGATTCCAGCTCGCGCATGACCGCGCTGGTGGCGGGCAGCACGCCGTTCATGGACACCGGACCGAGCCCGGCGATGCCGACGAGCAGCAGCAGCAGCGTGAGGTCGAGCCCGTCGCGCGTCGCGGTCGCTGTCGCGGCGGGAACGTGGGCCGGAGCGCTCAAGTGCTCCGGCCGTCGGCCGGGGCATCGGACGCGTGCGCGGCGCCGGCTCGTTCGAGCGTGCGGCGAGCGAGCTCCAGGTGCAGCCGCTCGAGCATGCGCCCGTCGAGCGAGATCGCGCCGCGCCCCGCATTGGCCGGATCCGCGAACGCCGCGACCGTGCGCTCGGCATCCGCGATCGCTTCGGCGGACGGTGAGAAGGCCGCGTTCGCGGGCTCGATCTGCGAGGGGTGGATGAGCGTGCGCCCGTCCATGCCGCAGGCGGCGGACGCGGCGCAGTCGGCCGCGAAGCCGGTCGCGTCGGCGTGATCGTTCCAGACGCCGTCCAGCAACGCGACGCCGCCCGCCTTCGCGGCGGCCACGAAGCTCATGAGCCAGGGGTGCAACGCGGCGCGCGGTGTCGGGATCGGCAGGCCGGCCTCGCGCGCGAGGTCGTTGTTGCCGATGCAGAACGCCTCGAGCCGCGGCGCGACGTCCCGCGCGCGGGCGAGCTCCGATGCCCCGAGAACCGCGCCCAGCGTCTCGAGCATGGCCCACACGCGCACCGTCGCCGGCGCGTTCGCCGCGTCGAGCGCCTCCTGCAGCGCGCCGAGCGTCGCCGCGCTCCCGACCTTGGGCAGCAGGAGCGCGTCGGGCACGGCGTCGCCGACCGCCGCGAGGTCGTCCGCGTGCCAGGCCGTGTCCGATGCGTTGATGCGCAGCACGCGCAGCCGATGCCCGTAGTCCAAGGTAGCGAGCGCCTCGACCGCGGCCGTTCTCGCCTGCGGCTTGCGCTCCGGGGCGACCGAGTCCTCGAGATCGATCACGATGGCGTCGGCGTCCAGCGTCGGACCCTTCGCGAGCATGCGTGGGGAGCTCGCGGGCATGTAGAGCGCGGTGCGCGGACGGCGGACGTGGGAGGGGTGCAATGCGACCGGCAGCGCGACGACGCGAACGGTATCGCGGGTCGCCGAGCATACCGATGACGAGGGCCCGTATCCAATCGAGACGGAGGCGCGCACGTCTCGGTTACATGCAGGCCCTAGACTTTGCCCCCTCCTTCGTCGACAAGCGACCGTCGCACATGCACATACTCCTGATCGGCAACGGTGGCCGCGAGCACGCGCTCGCGTGGAAGCTGGCGCGCTCCGAGCGCGTCATGCGCATCTCCGCGGTGCCCGGCAACCCGGGCACGGCCGGCGAGCCGAAGGTCGCGAACGTGGCCATCGACCCGCTCGATACGGACGCGCTCGTGGCGTTCGCGCGCGGCGAAGGGGTGCAACTTGCGGTGATCGGACCGGAAGCCCCGCTCGCCGCGGGCGTCGCCGACGCGCTGCGCGCGGCGGGCATGCCCACCGTCGGGCCCGGCGCCGACGGCGCGCGGCTGGAGGCCAGCAAGAGCTTCGCGAAGGACTTCATGGCGCGGCACGGCATCCCGACGGCCGCGCACGCGACGTTCACCGACGCCGCGGCGGCGCACGCGTTCATCGACGAGCGCGGCGCACCGATCGTCGTCAAGGCCGACGGCCTGGCCGCCGGCAAGGGCGTCGTCGTCGCCGAGGATCTCGCGACGGCGCACGGCGCGGTCGACGACATGCTCGGCGGCGCGCGCTTCGGCGAGGCCGGGCACCGCGTCGTCATCGAGGAGTACCTGGTGGGCGAGGAGGCGAGCTTCATCGCGCTCGTGGACGGATCCACCGCCCTCGCGCTCGCCACGAGCCAGGACCACAAGGCGCGCGACGAGGGCGACGCGGGCCCGAACACCGGCGGCATGGGCGCGGTCTCTCCGGCCCCCGTCGTCACGCCCGTCGTGCACGCGCACGTCGTCGCCGACATCGTGGAGCCCACCGTCGCGGGGCTCGCCGCCGACGGTGTGAACTTCCGCGGCTTCCTCTACGTGGGGCTGATGATCGATCGCACCGGGCGCGCGAAGGTGGTGGAGTACAACGTGCGCCTGGGCGACCCGGAGACCCAACCGCTGATGCTGCGGCTCGAGAGCGATCTCGTATCGCTGCTGGAAGCCGCGGCGGCCGGAAAGCTGGGGGGCGTCGAGGCGACGTGGAGCGAGCGCCCCGCCGTCGGCATCGTCGTGGCCGCGGGCGAGTACCCCGCCGGCGGCAGTCGCGGCGAGACCATCGAAGGCATCGATGCGGCGCGCGAGGCGGGCTGCGAGGTCTTCCACGCCGGCACCGCGCTCGCGGGCGAACGTCTCGTCACGAACGGAGGACGCGTGTTGTGCGTGACGGCGTCCGGGGACGACATGGCGGCGGCGCAGGCCACGGCGCTCGGCGGTGCGTCGTGCATCCGCTGGCCCGGCGCGCGCTACCGCAAGGACATCGGTCACCGCGCGCTCGACTACGAGCGGCTCGGCATCGCGTAGCCGAGCGAGTCAGCGGCGTTCGCGCTCCAACAGCACCGCCTTGCGATCCACGCCCCAGCGGTAACCCGAGAGCGCGCCGTCCGCGCGCACGACGCGGTGGCAGGGCACCAGCACGGCCACCGGGTTCGCGCCGCAGGCCTGCGCCACCGCCCGGCCGGACTTCGGCGCGTCGATGGCCCGGGCGACCTCGGCATAGCTCGTCGTGGTGCCGACGGGAATCGCCTGCAGGGCGCGCCAGACCCGTTCCTGGAACGCGGTGCCGCGGATGTCGAGGGGCAGCGCGGCGGCAACGCCGTCCTGCCCTTCCACGCGATCGACGACGCTCTGCACCATCGCCCCGCCGTCACCGATGTCGGCCACGAGCGTGGCGCGTCCGAACCGGGCGACGAGGTCCGCGTGCAGCGCGGCGTCGTCCTCGCCGAACGCCACGGCGCAGATGCCCGCATCGGTCCACGCGACGAGCAATGGCCCGAGCGAGGTGTCCGCGATCGCGTGGCGGATCGTCTCGCCCGCGCCGCGGGCCCTCGCCGCGCTCGGTCGCATGCCCAGACGTTCCCGCGCGTCGCTGTGAAAGCGGGTCGCCGAACCGTAGCCGCCGTCGAGCGCCGCGTCCGTGATGCGCGCGTTCGCGCGCACCGTGTCGCCGAGCCGGTTCCGCCGTGCGGCGAGCTGCCACGCCTTCGGCGTCAGACCGGTCAGTGCGCGGAAGTCGCGCTGCAGCGAACGACGGCCGATGCCGAGGCTGGACGCCACGGCGTCGATGCCCGGCGCGTCGTCGTCGGCCAGCAGCCGGCAGGCGCGCTCGACCAGCTTCGCCCGGCGCTCGGCGGGCGGAGGCTCGTCCGCACGGCAACGGCGGCAGGCGCGAAAGCCCGCGGCCTCGGCCGCCGCCGGGGACGCGTGAAAACTCACGTGCTCGCGCCGCGCCGCGCGGGACGGGCACGAAGGGTGGCAGTACACGCCCGTCGTGAGCACGCCGTACCAGAAGGTACCGTCGGCGGCCGCGTCGCGCGCGATGACGGCCGCCCAGCGCATCGCGTCGTCGGGGATGGCGGACGTGCGGACGACGCCGCGTCGAGCGAAGGCATCCATGAAGGAAATCCTCGGGGGGGAACGCGAGTCATCGTACGGCGGAGGTCGGAAGCGATCCTGCCACGAAGGGCACTCGAATCGAGATGGAGCACCGGTGCTACCACAACCCGCTCGAATGGCTCGCGAAGCCGACATCCTGGCCACCCCCCACCGTCCCTCGGCCGCCTCCCTCAAGGCCCTCGGGAAGCTCGGCAACGACTTGCGCGAAGCCCGGCTGCGCCGGCGGCTGCCCATGAGCCTGGTCGCCGAGCGTGCGTTCACGTCGCGCTCCACGTTGCAGCGCGTCGAGCGCGGCGATCATCGCGTGGGCATCGGCATCCACGCGGCCGTGCTGCGCACGCTCGGCCTGGTGGAGCGACTGGCCGAGGTCGCCGACCCGAGGCACGACGTCACGGGACGGATCCTGGATTCGGCGGCGCTGCCGAAGCGGGCGCGTCCGCGGCGCGGCGGATGACGCCCGGCCGACGATGACTGCCTCCGATGTCATTGAAGTGCACGTCGGGCTCGATACCGAAACGCGTCGGGTGGGGCGCTTGCACCGACAGGCCGGACGCCGCGGTGAAAGCGTGACGTTCGGGTACGACGACGCCTGGATCTCGAACTCGCGTGCCTTCGTCACCGTTGGGCAAGGGCGCTTGGGCACCCCGTGCGGGACGGGCCATGATCGGCGCCATCGGAGACACCGCTCCGGACAGTTGGGGCCGCCGGCTGCTGCAGCGTGCCGAGCGTCGCGCGGCCGAGCGCGAAGGTCGCCGCGTCCGTACGCTCGGCGAAGCCGACTACGTACTCGGCGTTGCCGACACCGTACGCCTCGGGGCCCTACGGTTCAGGCGCGACGCCGCCGAGGCGTTCCAGAAGCCGAGCCCGGACGGGGTGCCGCCGGTGATCCGATTGGGCGAGCTTCTGGCGAGCACCGACCGACTGCTGCGCGACGAAGAGTCCGATGCCGATCTGACCTTGATGCTCGCGCCCGGCTCCTCCCTCGGCGGCGCCCGACCGAAGGCCTCGGTGATGGATGCGCAACGCCGCCTCGCGATCGCGAAGTTTCCGAAACCCGAGGACGACTACAGCATCGAGGCGTGGGAGGCGATCGCCATGCGATTGGCCGCCAACGCCGGTATCGACGTGCTTGAAGCCGACCTGGTGAGCGTGGCGGGCCGGAAGGTGCTGCTGAGCCGTCGGTTCGACCGCAGCGCATCGGGTCGCATCCCGTTCTCGCTGGAGCTGGTGCGCGAGGTGGCACCACTGTTCGATCTGTCGGCCGCCGGCGCGGATGCCGTCATCCGCGAAGTCGCCGCCGCCACGCGCGACTGGCGACGTGTGGCGGCGAGCCCGGGGGAGACTCCCGCGGCGATCACGCGCATGGCCAGCGCGTTCGAACACGACGATCTCGATGCGGCCCTTTCGCTCTAGCCGAGTGAGGCCACCGCCCGGCGCACCGCTCCCGGCCCCACCGTGTGGTGCGCGTTCATGCCGGCCGTGCGCGCCGCGTCCACGTTGCCCGCGTTGTCGTCGAAGAAGGCCACGTCCCCGGCCGGCACGCCGAGCGCTTCGATCACGTGCGCGTAGATGCCGGGGTCGGGCTTGACGATGCCGATCTCGTGCGAGGCGTAGCAGTGGTCCATGCAGGCCACCAGGCCCATCTCGTCACGCATGCGGGCGAGGTGCAGCTCGTTCGTGTTCGACAGCATGGCGAGCGTGTGGCGCGGGCGCGGGTCACACGAGTCTGCCCCGATACGCGAACCGCCCCTCGATCATCGTCGCCACCACCGCGGGCGTCGCGCCCTCCGGCCAGTCCACCAGCACCAGATCTGCCCGCTTGCCGACCTCGATCGTGCCTCGGTCGTCGAGCCCCATCAACCGCGCAGGCCCCGCAGCCACCAGCGACCACAACGCGGGCAACGCCGCTCGCCGCTCCCCGTGCAGCCGCGCGACGGCGGCCAGCATCGCAGGGTGGAAGTAGTCCGACGCCAGCGCGTCGCACAACCCGGCCTCCACCATGTCGGCGGCCGACGGCGAGCCGATGTGGCTGCCGCCGCGCACGACGTTCGGCGCGCCGAACACGATGCCGTCGCCGGCCACGCGCGCGGCCCGGGCGACGGACTCGTGCATCGGGAACTCCGCGATCGTCGCGCCGAGCTCGCGATACCAGTCACGCGTGGCTGTGCGCGTGTCGTCGTGCGAGAGCATGGCCGCGCCGCGCGTCGCGGCGAGGCCGGCGATCCGCGCGATCGCGTCCGGAACGTCCGAGCGCCGGGCCCACCTGCGCTCGAGCCGCTCGGCGTACGCCCGCGGCGAGAGACCGGAGCGTGCGGCGGGCTTCGTCAACCGCTCGAGAAAGCGCGGGTCGGACGTGTCGGCCACCGCGAAGCCCGGATCGTGCTCGAAGTCGCGCGCCTGCACGGGCAACCCGATGGCGCGCATCGCCATCGAGGTGTGGTCGTTGAACGCGAGCGACGGCAGCAGGGGTCCCGCGAGCGCGCGCTCGATCAGCGCCTCGGCCTCGAACGCGAACGTCTCCCAGCGCAGCTGCACGCGGTGCTCCACGCCGAAGCGCGGCCCGAGCGCGTCCAGCGCGTCGATCACCGACTCGCCGCGCCGAACCGAGCGCAGTCCGGGCTCCCAGCTCAACGTGAGCGCGTGGTAGGCGGTGCCGATGCCGTTGCCCGCGAGGTGGCGGTCGGTCTCCAGCAGCGCCGCATCGACCGGGAAGTCCACGTTCGGCCGCGGCATGAGCTGACGCTCGAACGCGTCGCCGTGCACGTCGATCATGGCCGGGGCGAGCAGCAGGCCGGCGGCGTCGATCTCGACATCGCCGGCCGTGGTGCCGCCGAGCTCGACGAGGTGCCCGTCCGCCACGAGCACGGACGTCTCGACGATCTCGGCGCCGAGCAGCGTGCGCGCGCCGTGGAAGCGGACGTTCAAGTCCGCTCAGTCCGCGGGGCAGAGGTCGTCGAGCGGGGCCGGGCTTGCGGCGCGGTCGCCGGGCGCAGGCATGGGTCGCTTGAACGTGAACGCCTGCGGACCGGGTCCGTTCGCGCGCAGCAGTTCCAGGCGTTCGTGCGCTTCCGCGAGCGTCGGTCGGTGACCTTCGGGCACCCACCAGAGCACGTGCCAGGCGTCCCGCATGCGGTGGAACCACTCGCTGCGGCGCGCCATGACCTCGGTGTGCGCGCTGCGGTACACGTACCCGTGCAGCGCATCGATCGAGGTCCACACGCTCATGTTGGGAATCACGTCGTCGCCGAACGCGCGAACGAGCAAGGCGGACGGGTTGGCCAGGTCGGAGCGGTAGCGCCACACGAAACCGGGCGAGCCTTCCGCGAGCGCGTTGATCCCGTCGAGCCGGGCGACGAAGTCCGCCAGCGTCGGCGAGTCGATCGGAGCGACCAGGTGCGCGACGTTGAGCTGGGCGAGCTGGTACGAGGCCATGGAACCGTCCCGTGCGGCGAGCGCGTCAACGCTTCATCGAGTCGAAGAAATCGCTGTTGGTCTTGGTCTGCTGCAACCGCCCGATCAGGAACTCGATGGCCTCGATCTCCTCCATCGAGTGGATGAACTTCCTGAGGATCCAGGTCTTCTGCAGCTCGTTCTCGCCCATCATGAGCTCCTCCCGGCGCGTGCCCGAGCGGTTGATGCTGATGGCGGGGAAGACGCGTTTCTCGGAGATCTTCCTCTCCAGGTGCAGCTCCATGTTGCCCGTGCCCTTGAACTCCTCGTAGATGACCTCGTCCATCTTGGAGCCCGTGTCGACCAGGCACGTGGCGATGATGGTGAGGCTGCCACCCTCCTCGATGTTCCGGGCGGCGCCGAAGAAGCGCTTCGGGCGGTGCAGGGCGTTCGCGTCCACACCACCGGTCAGCACCTTGCCGGAGGACGGCACGACGGTGTTGTAGGCACGCGCCAGGCGCGTGATGGAGTCCAGCAGGATGACCACGTCGTGCTTGTGCTCGACGAGCCGCTTGGCCTTCTCGATCACCATCTCGGCGACCTGCACGTGGCGCGCGGCCGGCTCGTCGAAGGTGCTGGAGATGACGTCGCCCTGCACCATGCGTTGCATTTCGGTGACCTCCTCGGGGCGCTCGTCGATGAGCAGCACCATGAGGTAGGCGTCGGGGTTGTTGGCCGCGATGCTCTGCGCGATGTTCTGCATGATCATCGTCTTGCCGGCCTTCGGCGGCGAGACGATCAGGCCGCGCTGGCCCTTGCCGATGGGCGCGGCGAAATCGATGATGCGCGCGGTGATGTCCTCGGTGCTGCCGTTGCCGCGCTCCATGTCGAAGCGCTCGTTGGCGTGCAGCGGCGTGAGGTTCTCGAACAGCACCTTGTTCTTGGCCTGCTGCGGCGGACCGAGGTTGATCTCGTCCACCTTCAGCAGCGCGAAGTAGCGCTCGCCTTCCTTCGGCGGCCGGATGCGTCCGAACACCGTGTCGCCGGTGCGCAGCGCGAAGCGGCGGATCTGGCTCGGCGAGACGTAGATGTCGTCGGGGCCGGCGAGGTAGCTGCTGTCGGCCGAGCGCAGGAAGCCGTAGCCGTCCTGCAGGATCTCGACGACGCCACCGCCGTAGATGTGCTCGCCCTGCTTCGAGTGCTCCTTCAGGATCGAGAAGATCATGTCCTGCTTGCGCTGGCGCGCGAGCGACTCGATGCCGATCGATTGCGCGAGCTCGATGAGCTCGGCGGCGTTCTTCTTCTTCAGGTCGGTCAGGTTCATGCGGTCACGCGAATCAGCAGCGGAAGGGTCGACGCCCGCTTGCCGGGTCGTCGGGAGGACGAGGAATGTCGTCGGCGGGCTCGCCGGGGAGGGAACGCGCGGAACGCGTCTGGCGAGAGCCTGGGGGGAGGGGACCGAGGGGGCAAGGCGAGCGGCCAAGGCCCCGGGCGCGAGGCCGGGCGGCGGGAGCAGCTCGGACGCCGATACCGCGAAGCGGCGGGCGGGCGTCGGGTGACGGGAAAGGGAGTCGGCGGGACGGCGGTCCGGGGAGGACGGCGCGGCCGTGGGCAGAAGCTAGCACGCTGCCGGAACGTCGTCCAGCGCAGCGGCACGAACCGGCGGGGCGCGCCGGGAAGACCGACGAGGTTCGCCCGACGACAGCGCCACAGCAAGGTCCGTGCCGCGAGGCCCGGTCGACCGCTGTCGTGCGCCGGAGCCGGGCCGCCCGGTCGGGACCGGCCCGTCGGAACCGGCCGGACCGGGCTCGGCCGGACCGGACGCGGTGCGGCCGGCGGTCGTTCAGGCGTTCTTGTCGAGGAAGTCGGTCAGCTGGGCCTTGGAGAGCGCGCCGACCTGGGTCGACTCGACCGTGCCGTTCTTGAACAGCATGAGCGTCGGGATGCTGCGCACGCCGTACTTCGAGGCGGTGTTGCGGTTCTCGTCCACGTTCAGCTTCACGATGCGCACCTTGCCGGCGTAACCGGGCGCGATGTCCTCGAGAACGGGGCCGATGGCCTTGCAGGGCCCGCACCACTCGGCCCAGTAGTCCACGAGCACCGGGGTGTCCGAACCGAGCACCTCCTGCTCGAAAGTGTCGTCGGTAATCGCTGTGATATGGTCGCTCATGTGCACCTCCGGAGTGCCTGGACAAGTGGGTGGATGGTGGGGACGTGCGGCGTGCATGTCCACCTCCGGACCCCGTTACCGGGCCCGTTCCCGTCGTCCGGTGGACGCGCGGGGTCTCGAGTTCGCTCTCGACGGCCGGCGCCCGGTACGCCCCCGAGGCCTCCTCGCCGGACGCTCGGGTGACGGCCGCCGGCAGCGCCCGGCGGGAGTCGCCGGGCACCGCGGGCACGCGCGCACATCACGACGGCGGTACGAACGCGGCGAGCGTCCCGGCGCGCCGACCGACACCCTCGGGCTCGGCGCGGGGTCCGGCAAGGCGGCGCGGACGCTCGTCCGGAAGCGCATCGACCGCCCCGGCCGCCGCCGGGCACGCGCCTGCCGGCGGCGTCCCTCCTTCGTCGGCCTTACTCTAGCAGAGCGCATGACTTCCACAGCCGACGACACGCCCGACGCCTGTACCGCCGACCCGATTCCCGACGCGCCCGCCGCCGACGTGCCCGCCGAGGTCGCCGTGGAGCCCCTTCCGAGGTTCGTCGAGCTGGGGCTGCCGGAGCCGCTGCTGCGCGCGACCGACGAGCTCGGCTTCGACCGCTGCACGGAGATCCAGGCGCTCACCCTGCCCTTCATCGCCGCCGGACGCGACGTCGCCGCACAGGCGCAGACCGGCACGGGCAAGACCGCGGCGTTCCTGCTCGGCAGCTTCGCCCGCCTGCTGGCCAACGCTCCGGACGGCGATCGGCGGCCGAGCCAGCCGCGCATGCTGGTGATAGCGCCCACGCGCGAGCTCGCCATCCAGATCGGCAACGACGCCGAGGCGCTCGGCAGGCACACCGCTCTGGCCAGCATGGTCGTCTACGGCGGCATCGACTACGAGAAGCAGCGCGCTCGGCTCGCCGAAGGCGTGGACGTGCTGATCGGCACGCCGGGCCGGCTCATCGACTACTTCAAGCAGCGGATCTTCGATCTGGAGCGCGCGGAGATCGTGGTGCTGGACGAGGCGGACCGGATGTTCGATCTCGGTTTCATCACCGATATCCGCTTCCTGCTGCGCCGCATGCCCCCGCCTGCGAAGCGCACCAGCATGCTGTTCTCGGCCACGCTCTCGCACCGGGTCATGGAGCTCGCGTTCGAGCACATGAACGACCCGGAGCAGTTGAAGACGCTGACCACCCAGGTCACCGCCGACAAGGTGGTGCAGTCGCTCTACCAGCCCGCCAGCGACGAGAAGATCCCGTTGCTGCTCGGGCTGCTGCGCGATCTCGAGCCCCGGCGCGCCATGGTCTTCGTCAACACCAAGCGCGCCGCCGAGCGCATCGAGAACTACCTGGTCGGCAACGGCATCACGTGCGGGCTGCTGTCCGGGGACGTGCGTCAGAACAAGCGCCAGAAGATCCTCGCGGACTTCACGGCCGGCAGCATCCCCGTGCTCATCGCCACCGACGTGGCCGCGCGCGGGCTGCACATCGAGGGCGTCACGCACGTCTTCAACTACGACCTGCCGCAGCAGGCCGAGGATTACGTGCACCGCATCGGGCGCACCGCGCGCGCCGGCACGGCCGGCATGGCGGTCAGCTTCGCGTGCGAGAACTACTCGTTCTCGCTGCCGGAGATCCAGGAATACATCGGCCAGAGCATTCCGCTGGTGCACATCACCGACGAGCTGCTCGTCGTGCCGAAGCGCCCGGCGCGCATCGAGCGCGACCGGGTCGAGCGCCCGGGCGAGAAGAAGCGCGGCGGCCCTGCCCCGCGCGGCTCGAGCCGCGCCGATGCCGGTGGTCGACCGCGCCGTCCGGGCCGCGGCGGCGGCGGCGGCAGGAGCGCGGGCGACGGCGGCTCGAACGCGGGACCGCGCACCGAAGGCGTGCCGTCGATCACCGAACCGTCCGCCCGATCGTCCGCCGCCGACGTGGCGCCTGCCGAGGGCGGCGCGCCGCCCGCCGACGCGTCGGCGCCGAACGGAGCCGCACCGAACGCAGCATCGAACGCAGCACCGAACGCAGCACCGAACGCAGCACCGAACGCGGCGGACGCGCCGGCCCGCAAGCGTCGGCGTCGGCGTCGCGGCAAGCGGCGCACCCCCGGCGCCGGGACCGCCGGCGCGGTCGAAGGCGGCGCCGCATCGGGTACCGATACCGGCTCCGGCAACGGGTCCGGGACCGGTGGAAGCGGCGCTACCGGCGAGCCGCCCGTGCCCGGCGGCGACGATCGCGACGCCCCCTGACCTATCATCGCTCCTGCCTCATCCCACCTCGCGACGCGCCCCGCACGATGAACCTCGACGAAGCCCGCTCGAACATGATCGAGCAGCAGGTCCGCACCTGGGAAGTGCTCGACCAGCGCGTGCTCGACGCCCTCGGCGGCGTGCCGCGCGAGGCGTTCGTGCAGCCCTCGTTCCGCGGCATCGCCTACAGCGATTTCGCGCTTCCCATCGGGCACGGCCAGCACATGCTCGCGCCCGTCGTGGACGGCCGCCTGCTGCAGGCGCTCGAGATCGAGCCCACCGATTCGGTGCTCGAGGTCGGTACCGGCAGCGGCTACCTGGCGGCCTGTCTGTCCAGGCTCGCCGCGCGCGTGGAGACCATCGAGATCGTGCCCGAGCTCGCGAGCGCGGCGCGCGCGCGCCTGAGCGAGCTCGGCGCGGCCAACGTGACCGCGCGACAGCAGGACGCCTCGGCCCGCTGGGACGCGAAGCCCGGCTACGACGCCATCGCGCTGACCGGCTCGGTCTCGAGCGTCCCGGCGTTCTACCGCGACCGCGTGGCGGTGGGCGGCCGGCTGTTCGCCGTCGTGGGGGCGACCCGGCAACCGACCATGGAGGCGAGGCTCTACACGCGCGTCGACACCGACGAATGGCGCGAGGAAAGCCTCTTCGAGACGACCGTCGCCCCGCTCGTCGGGTTCTCGTCCCCGGACGCTTCCAAGCGGTTCGTCTTCTAGGGCCAGCCCGCCTTCGCCCGCCCGTGGCGCACGAGCGCCGAGGCACCGCGTGTGCGGTCGCGATCGCGCTCGCCGCGCTCGTGTCGCCGGCCGCGCACGCCGTCGGTCTCGTCGAGGTCTACCGCAGCGCCGCCGCGTTCGATGCCGTCATCGCGGCCGCGCGGGCCGACCTGGACGCGGCCGAGCTGAACCTGCCGCTGGCCCGCTCCGCGCTGCGCCCGCAGGCCGCGGTCAGCGCGGCCGCCACCTACAACTGGCTCGAGAGCGACGGCGCGAGCGAGAACTACGCCGATGACCAGTGGGCGCTGCAGCTGTCGCAGAGCCTCTACAACCCCGCCAGCGCGGCGCTCGTGGATCAGGCGGACGTCGGCGTGTCGCGCGCGCGCGCGGAGTTCGCCTCCGCCGGCGAGCAGCTGCTGCTGCGCGTGACGAGCGGCTACTTCGACGTGCTGCGCGCGCAGGCCGGCGTCGAGTTCGCGCGCTCGGACCTCGGCGCCATCCGGCGTCAGCGCGAGCAGGCGGAGCGCCGCTTCGATGCCGGGCTCGTCTCCATCACCGACGTGCGCACGGCGCAGGCGCAGCAGGACCTGGCGGTGGCCCAGGAGATCGCGGCCACCGACCAGTTGCAGGGCGCGCGCGAGGCGCTGCGCACCGTGACGGGCATCGACCCGGCGGAGCTCGCGCCGCTGGCACCGGACCTGCCGCTCGCCCCGCCCGAACCCGCCGACATCGACGCATGGGTGGCACTCGCCACCGAACAGAACCTGGAGCTCGTGGTCGCGCGGCTGACCACCGAGCAGGCGGACGCGCAGATCGACGTCGAGCGCGCCGCGCGGTTGCCGAGCGTGGACGCCGTGGCCTCCGGCGGACAATCGCGCACCCGCCAGTTCCTGCGCCCACCGGACGTGCGCACCGCGCAGGTCGGGTTGCAGGCCACGCTGCCGCTGTACACGGGCGGGCGCATCGGTGCGCAGGTGTCGCAGGCGCGCGCCAACCGGGACGCGGCGCAGCACCGGCTGCGCGGCGTCGCGCGCACGGCCGCCCAGCGCGCGCGCGACGGCTATCGCGGTGTCGTCGCCGCCATCGCGCGCGTGCGGGCGTTGCAGCAGGCGCTCGTCTCCACGCGCCGCTCGGCCGAAGCCGTCGAGGCGGGCTTTCGCAACGGAACGCGCAACTCGGTCGACGTCCTGCGCGCGCGGCGCGACGTGTTCAGGGCGCAGAGCGACTACGCCAACGCCCGCTACGACTACGTGCTGAGCTCCCTGCAGCTCCAGAGCGCCGCCGGCACGCTGGGCGAGGCGGATCTGGAAGCCGTGGACCGCTTCCTCGTGCACGAGCCCTGACGCGCCGGTGAGCATCAGGCCGGCAGCCGCCGACCACGGCGCCTTTCCCTGGCGGGACTTCCTCGCGCCGCGGCACTGGCCCACCTGGCTGGGGCTGGCGGCGCTGCGCGCGCTCGCCGCGCTGCCGTTCGACGCCGCGCTGGCGGTTGGCCGTGGCATCGGTCCGGCGGTGCTGCGCGTCCTCCCCTCGCGCGCCCGTATCACCGACATCAATCTCGGCCTGGCCTTTCCGGAGCTCGACGCGGCCGGGCGCGAGCGTCTGGCCGCGCGCACCTTCCGCCACATCGGCATGGCCTTCGCCGAAACCGCGTACCAGTGGTTCCGCCCCGCCGCGAACTACAGCGATCGGTTCACGATCGAAGGGAGCGAGCACCTGGACGCGGCGCTCGCGCGCGGGCGTGGCGTGATCCTGCTGCAGGCGCACTTCACGCTGATCGATCTCTCGGGACACAGCATGTGCACGCGCTGGCCGATCGCCTGCGTGTACGACCCGGCGAAGAACGCGTTGTACGACCTCGTGCAGCGCCGGCAGCGCGAGCGCTGGATGGTCGAGCTGATTCCGAACCGCGACATCCGCGCGATGGTGCGACGTCTGCGCGGCGGCGGCATCGTGTGGTTCTCGCCCGACCAGTCCGTCACTCCCGCCCGCGGCGGCGTCCGCACCACCTACTTCGACGTGCCCGTGTCGAGCTCGAGCGGCACGGCGCGCATGCTGGCCATGACGGGCGCGGCGCTGGTGCCGTTCGTGCCGACGCGCGGCGACGACGGCCGCGAGTACCGGCTGCGCATCCTGCCGTCCGTCGACATCGACACGAGCGACGCCGTGGTCGCCACGCAGGCCATCAACGATCTGCTGGAGGCGCAGGTGCGCGAGCATCCCGAGCAGTACCTGTGGGTGCACCGACGCTTCAAGCCGCCCACGCCGCAGTTGCCGAACCCGTACGCGCGGCGCTGAGCGCGCGTGACGGCGCTTCGATGAAGGGGCCAGCCTTGCTCTACCGCGCGCTGTCGCTGCTGGCGACACCGCTGCTGCTCGGCTGGGTCGCGCGCGTGGCGTGGCGCCTGCGCGCCGAGGATCCGTCCGAAGCCGCCCGGTTCCTGCGCGAACGGCTCGGACGGTACCGCGACAAGCCCGAAGGGGACGACGGGCGCGTCTGGCTGCACTGCGCGTCGGTCGGGGAGGTGGTCACGGCCCTGCCGCTGATCCACGCCCTGACGCGGCGCGACGGCACGGCACCGCTCGTCACCACGGCCACCCCCACCGGCGCGCGCGAGCTCGGGCGTCGCGCGCCGCCGGGCACCCGCCACCGCTACCTGCCGATCGATCGGCCGGGTCCGGTGCGACGCTTCCTGCGCGCGGAACGGCCGCGCGCGGCCGGCATCGTGGAGACCGAGATCTGGCCGTGGCTGTACGCCGGCGCGCGCGCGCGCGGGTTGCCGCTGAGCGTGCTGAGCGCGCGGCTGTCGGCGCGCACGCTCGCCGGTCCGGCGCGCGCGCTCGGGCCGACCTACCGGCGCGCGCTCGACGGCGTGACGGTGCTCGCGCGCTCCGAAGCGGACGCCGAGCGGTGGCGCGCCCTCGCGAGGGGACGTGCCGCGGTGGAGGTGGCCGGGGATCTGAAGGCGGTGCCGCCGGAGCCCGCCCCGGCACCTCGCGCGCCCTTGACCCGTCCCTACGTGCTGGCCGCCTCGACGCATGCCGACGAAGAGGCGCGGCTTGCGCGCGCGTGGGTGGCGCATTCCGAACCGGTGCTGCTGGTGATCGCCCCGCGGCACCCGGAGCGCGGCGCGGCGCTGGCGCGCGAGCTGCGGGCGCTGGTGCCCGGGCAGACCGGGGTCGGTCGACGCTCGCAGGGCGAAGCGCCCGCCGAGCGGGACCGGGTCTTCCTCGCCGACACGCTCGGCGAGTTGCAGGCCTGGTACGCGGGCGCCACGGCGGCCTTCGTGGGCGGCTCGCTGATCGAGCGCGGGGGCCACAACGTGCTGGAACCCGCGCGGCTCGGCGTGCCCGTCGCCGTGGGCCCGCACGTCGACAACTTCGCGGCGACGGTCGAAACGCTCGGGGCGGCGCGGGCCCTCGCGCGCGCGCCGGACGCGGCGGCCGTCGCGGAATTCCTGCACGCCGCCGCGGCCGGCGACGCGGCGACGCTCGCGCTCGGCCCCGCCGCACGGCGCACGGCCCGACGCCTGGACGCCGCCGGCGCGGCCACGCTCGCGCGCTGTTTGCGGGCGCTGGGGCCCGTCGCGGGAGCGGCGGACGCTGCTGCCTGATGCCGTCGAGGACCGGGCGCGCGAGCGACCCACCGGCCATGCGGAAGTCACCCGACGGAGAGCTTCTCTCGCCAGGCGGCGGCGAGCGCGTCCGCACCGTCGACGTCCGGAGCGTGCGCCGTTCCCATCGACACCTTGACCAGGGAGCGCCGCAGCCGCGTCACGTTGGCCTCGGCCGCGCGTCCGGCGCCACCGCCGAGGATGCGTCCGCGGTCGAAATCGATCAGAAAGACTCCGGGCGCCTCGTCGGCCACCAGCACGTTGTGCGCGTTCAGGTCCGCGTGCACGACCCCCGCGCGGTGAAAGCGCGCGATGCACCGCCCGATGTCGGCCCACGGCACGTGCTCGCCCGCCGCGATGCGCTCGGCCAGCGTGCGCCCGGGCAACCGGTACGTCACGAGGGCGCCGGACTCCAGCACGCCGTGCGAGGTTCGCCGAGCCGCGTACGCGCGAGGTGCGGGGAGCTCCAGCCGCTCGAGCTCCAGCAGCAGCGCGAACTCGCGCATGGCGCGGCTGCGCTCCAGGCCGAGCGACACGTAGCGGTCAGGGCTCAGGTGCCGCACGGCGCCGCCCCGGCGATACGGACGCAGCACCAGGGATGCACCGCCGAGTGTGAAGAACGTCGCCCCCGCGCGCCCGCCGCCCGAGGTACCGGTGACGAGCCCGCGCTCGCGCAGCGCCCGCACGTCGAACACGATGGGGTCGAAGGGCGGCTCGGCGTCGGGGCGATACCGGTCGGTGGACCCGCGCTCTCGCACCGGTGCCGGCGAGACGGTGCGGTGGGTGCGCGCCTAGCCGGTGCCGACGGGACGGGCGCCTGCCGCCGGCGGGCGCGTGTCGTCGAGCGACGCGCCGCGTTCGGGCTCCACCAGCACGAAGAGCGTGCCGCAGTACTCGCACGTGGCGTGACCGTCGGGCGAGTCCCCGAGCGGAATGTACACGCGCGGGTGGCTGTTCCACAGCGGCGCGTCGGGCCGCGGGCAGTGCATCGGCAGCTCGGCGCGCGTGACCTCCACCCGCAATTCGCTGTTCGATTCTCTCATGGTCGGGGCAGTGTTCCGCGTGCGCGACGACGACGTCGCAGCGGCGCATCCTACGCCACCGGTGGCGCCGGGCCGAGCGTCGCGGCGCGCAAGGCACGAACGCGCTCGGTCAGCGCGCCGAGCGTCGGATCCAGCACCACCAGCGAGCCTTCAAGCGACAGTGTCGCGTCCAGCGCCCGGGCGCGCAGCGCGAGCCACGCGTCCAGCAGCTCGCGCGCAACGCCCTCGGGCACGAGCCCCGCCTCGCGCGCGGCCTCGATCACGCGCACGTTGTCGCTGTGGCGCACCACCCCGGGGTGTGCGCTCGCGTGGCGCAGGGCCAGGTACTGCACGACGAACTCCACGTCGATCAG
Organism: uncultured Gammaproteobacteria bacterium; assembly: GCA_963833195.1. Classification (GTDB taxonomy): domain Bacteria; phylum Pseudomonadota; class Gammaproteobacteria; order Granulosicoccales; family Granulosicoccaceae; genus Granulosicoccus. The sequence goes on from CAWHXF010000027.1 coordinate 2,552,643, forward strand.
CCCGCCGGGGTCACGCTTGAGGTCCATGCGACCGGGCTCGCGGCTCGCGTGCGCGGCCAGCATGCGCTCGCGCATGTCGGCGACGTCCGCCACCAGCCGATCGGGGGCGCGCTCGCGGCACAGGATCTCCAGGCGCAGCGCCTCGAACCGCCAGCGCAGCGCGACCCAGCCGCCGACCCCGGCACCGACCCCGCGCGCGCGCAGCAGCGCCTGATGCTCCCACGTCCACGCCGACTCGCGCTGATAGCCCGCGAAGGCCTCCAGGCTCGTGACCAGCAGACCGGCGCTGCCGTTCGGACGCAGCCGCAGATCGATCTCGTAGAGCGTGCCCGCCTCGGTGCGCGCGGTCATGAAGTGGCCGAAGCGGCGTACCAGGCGGGCGTGCCACAGCGCGTTGGCGATCGGTTCGGGTCCATCGGTCGCGCCCCCACCGTCGCCCGGCTCGTCGTGCAGGAACACGAGATCCAGGTCCGACTCGGGTCCGAGCTCCAGGCCGCCCAGCTTGCCGTACGCGATGACGGCGAGGCCCACGAGGCGGCCGTCGCGTGTCCGCGGTGTCCCGTGACGGCGCTCGAGCGGATCGGACACCCGTGCGAGTACCTGCGCCACCACGGCCTCGGCCAGCCAGGTGAACCGATCGCTCGACTGCATGAGCGTCAGCGCGCCGTCCAGCCACCCGACCACGATGGAGAACGCGGCCGCGCGCCGGAAGCGGCGCAGCGCGCTCATGGCGGCCTCCAGGTCGTCCGCCGGCACCGCTTCCATGGCGCTCGCCGCCGCCGCGTGCCAGCCCTCGGGCGTCGACGTGGCGACCCCGTCCGCGCCCGCTTCCAGTCCGTCCTCGAGCAACGTCTCGACCAGGACCGGGTGCGCCGCGAGCTCGCGCGCCACCCAGGCGCTGCGGCCGCACAACGCCACGAGTCGGGTCAGCAGCGCGGGCCGGTCGAGCAGCACCTGCAGGTAGCCGCCACGTCCCGCCGCCGCGCCGAGGAAGTCCGCGATGCGTGCCGGCAGCGTCGAGCGCCGCGTCGCCGTCGTGAGCGTTCACGGCGACGACGATCTCCGGCAGCAACGCATCCAGCCGCCGCGCGGAGCGCTCGGGCAGGCGGCGCCGCGCCGGACCGTCGCGCAGCGCCCTCAGCGCGGGGTGATGGATATCGATCGGCTCGACGGTCGAGCCGCCGTACGGACCGCGGTTCGCGCCGTCGGTCGAGGCGCCCGTAGAGGCGCCCGTAGAGCCGCCCGTAGAGCCGATGGCGGGCGTGGCACTCGGTCGTCCGGCGGGTTCCGGCGCCTCGCCGGACGCGACGCCTATCCCCTCGCCCTCGAACAACGCATCGAAGCGCGACGCCACGGCGGCGCGGTGCCCGTCCAGCGCGTGCCGGGCGGCATCGAAATCCGGCGCGCCGAGCAGCATGGCGACGCGGGCGCGCCGAACGGCCTCCTCCGGCAGCACGTGCGTCTGCGCGTCGTCGACCGCCTGCAACGCGTTCTCGACCCGGCGCAGCTCCCGGTACGCGCGCTCCAGGACCGCCACGTCGTCGGGCGGCACGACCCCGCGCGCGCCGAGCTCCCGCAACATCGGCAGCAGCGCACGCCCCGTCAGCGCGGGCTCGCGCCCACCGCGCACGAGCTGGTGCGCCTGCACGATGAACTCCACCTCGCGGATGCCGCCGCGGCCGAGCTTGACGTCGTCGTCGAAGGCACCCGGTGTCGAGCCCGGTGTCGAGCCCGGTGCCGAGTCCGCCGACGGCGCCGCGACGTCCCGGCGCCCCGTGGCACCGGTCTTGCGCCGGACGTGGCGCGTGGCCGCCGACGCGGCGATCATCGCCTTCAGCTCGCGCAGGGACGCCATGACCGCGTAGTCCGGGTAGCGGCGATAGACGAACGGCAGCCGCAACGCCTCGAAGGCGCGGACATCCGTCGCGGAGCCGGTCAGCGCGCGTGCCTTGACCATCGCGTAGCGCTCCCAGTCGCGGCCGTGCTCGCGCCAGTACGCATCCAGCGCGACGAAGCTCGTGACGGGCGGGCCGCTGTCGCCGAACGGGCGCAGCCGGATGTCGGTGCGAAAGCAGATCCCGTCGACGGTGCGCGCGGACAACAGCCGCAGCGTCTCGCGGAACGCGCGCGCGAACCACTCGCCCGCCGACAGGGCGCGCGCACCGTCGCTGTCGCCGCCGGGCGCGTGCAACGCGATCAGGTCCACGTCCGAGGACATGTTCAGCTCCTCGCCGCCGAGCTTGCCCATCGCGACGATCACCGCATCGACCGCATCGCCGGCGGCGTCCCGAACCACCCCGTGCCGCCGCGCGGTGCGTGCGGCCGCACGGCGCCAGGCCACGCGCACGCACGCGTCGGCGAGCGCCGTCAGCGCGCGAAAGGTCCGCTCCAGCGGCGCGCCGTGCACCGTCGCGTGCCAGACGATGCGGAACTGCTCGGCATGGCGCAGGTCCCGCAGCGCGGCGAGCGCCGCAGCATCGTCGCCAGGCTCCACGGGCAACGGTGCGATCCGCCCCTCCAGCACGTTTTCCAGCGCCGCGTCGCGCGCGGCCACGTCGGCGTCGGCATCGAGGGCACCCTCGTCCACCATAGCGCGGACGGACGCCTCGCGCCGCACGCACAGGTTCGCCAGGTACGGGCTGCCGGCCAGGGCGCGCGGCGCCGCGCGGAGCAGTGCCGGCCGATCGGCGCAGGCGCGCGCGAACGCCCCGAGCGCCTCTTCCAGCGCCGGACCGGCCAGCGCGGCCGGCAGCTCGTCGGTCGTGAGTGGAGTGGACATCGCTGATCGCCGAGGAAGCGAAAGGCCGCTGCGGGCCGGGTATCATCGCCGATCCGCCTCGTGGCGCCGCCCCCATCGCGATGTCGTCAGACCCGGCCGTGCAGCTCGAGCTCGACGACGTCTCGGTGGAGCTCGGCGGGCGCACCGTGGTGGACGGCGTGTCGTTCTCCATCGCGCGCGGCGACATCGCCTGCCTGCTGGGCCCGAGCGGCTGCGGCAAGACGACCCTCCTGCGCACCGTCGCGGGCTTCCAGCGCCCGAGCCGCGGCACCGTGCGCGTGGCGGGCGTCGAGGTGGCGAGCCCGACGCGCCAGACCCCGCCCGAGACGCGGCGCGTGGGCATGGTGTTCCAGGACCTCGCGCTCTTCCCGCACCTCACGGTGGCGAAGAACGTCGGCTTCGGCATGGGCGGCCGCCCCGCCCGCGAGGTGCGCGCGCGCGTGGCGGAGCTGCTGGAGCTGGTGGCAATGGAGCGCTTCGCCGACAGCTACCCGCACGAGCTCTCGGGCGGCCAGCAGCAGCGCGTCGCGCTGATCCGCGCCATGGCGCCGCGCCCGCCGGTGCTGCTGCTGGACGAGCCGTTCAGCAGCCAGGACACCGAGCGCCGCGTGCAGCTGGCGCACGAGGTGCGCGAGATCCTGAAGCGCGACGGCGTCACCGCGGTGCTCGTGACGCACGACCAGTACGAGGCCTTCGCCATCGCCGACACCATCGGCGTCGTGGCCGAGGGGCGCCTGCGCCAGTGGGACGCGGCCTACGAGCTCTACCACCGGCCGGCCGACCGCTTCGTCGCGGACTTCATCGGCGAAGGGGTGTTCCTGTGCGGCAACGCGCTCGACGACAACCGCATCCAGACCGAGCTCGGCGTCATCCAGGGCGAGTTCGGCGAGCCGCTGCCGCCCGGCAAGCTGATCGAGCTGCTGGTGCGCCCCGACGACCTGCTGCACGACGACGCGAGCCCGAACCGCGCGACCGTGGTGTCGCGCGACTTCCGCGGCGCGGACCACCTCTACACGCTGCGCATGCCGGGCAACACTCGCCTGCTGTGCCTCGCGCCCTCGCACCACGACCACGCGGTGGGCGAGAGCTTCGGCGTGCGGCTGGCGCTCGATCACCTGGTGCTGTTCGATCGGGAGGACGAGGCGGGGGTGTAGACGGCGCGGCATCGGACGGCGTCGCACCGCCGATTCAGTCACCGCCCGATCCCGCGCCACGCTCGGCCACCACGCGCCAGCCGTCGGCCCGGCACGCGTCCACCACCCGATCGCGCACGCCGTGATGCGGCGCCGAGCGATGCGTGGCCTTGCCGCTTCGGGACACGCGCTTGCCGAATTCGGGCAGGCAGCTCCACACCGACCGATCGTCCGGCGGATGCGGCGGCACCCACGTGGCCAGCCCGAAATGCTTCCTGACCATCCAGGAGAAGTGGATGTCCTCGCCGTTGTCCCAGCTCGGCGGCGCTTCGAGCCAGATCGCGTGCACGAGCCGCTTCGGGATCATCCAGGCGTGACCGACGAGATCCACCTCGGTGGCCGTCGGGTACTGGTGCCCGTTCCAGCCGACCTTGTGCTTCGAGCTGTAGCCGCCGCTCGCGGGCAGCACCACGCCCGAACCGCCGAGGATGCCGTCGTGGCCCGCGCGCGCCGTCGCCAGACAGCTCTCGTGCCAGCGGCTGCCCGGCGCGACGTCGTCGTCGTAGATCGCCACCCACGGCGTGCGTGCCATCTGCGCGAGCGCGAAGCGCGCCCAGAAGCTGAAGTTCGCGTTGGACACCACCACGCGGTCCACGACCGGCGAGCGATCCACGACGGGCAGCCCCGCCTCGTTGCACCAGACCCAGATCTCCGTCGGCGGCACGCTCTGCGCGCGCAAGGCCTCGATCTGCCGGGTCAGGAAGTCGCCGCGCGTGTAGACGGTCAGGATGGCGGTGATGCCGTCGGCGGCCGGCACGCCGGGGGCGGTCGCGGCGAAGTCGTCCGGCGCGGCGCGCGCGAACGCGACGTGACCGCTGTCCGCATCCGCCGCCGCATCGCGGCGCGCGCGTGCCGTCACCGTCCACCAGGACGCCACGCGCGTGTCCCAGAACCAGCGCAGCCCGCCGAGCAGCCCGCGACGCGGCTTCGACTCGGAGGGTGCGCTCATCGCGCGTCCGTCAGCCGACGCACCGCACCCCGCAGCGCACCAGTGCCGCCCTTGGCATAACGTCCCTTGTCCTGGTGGCGCACGCGATAGACCGACTCGATGGGCGCGCTCTCGCCTTCCGTGCCGATGAGCCGGCGGAACGCGGTGTCCTCGTAGGTCTTGCGCCACCGTGCCGCAGGGCGCTGGTAGGGACCGATGCGCGGGCAGTAACCCGCCGCGCGCGCCACGTCGCCGTGCACGATCTGGTGCGGACCCGTCGCCTTCGACAGCGCGCGCCGCTCGAACAGCGCATCGTCCAGCGTCGCGAGCGCCTCGGGACCGTCATCGGGACGCGGGCCCAGCAGCGGATGATCCGACGGCAACAGCGCGCTCACGCGCTCGTGCGCGGGATACAGCAGCGCGGCCGAGGAGCGGCGCATGACCGCGCCGAGCGAATCCAGGCAGCCCGCGCCGAACATCACGTCGCAGTCGGTGAACCACACGCGGTCGGCCGCGGTGCCGAGCGCCGCCTCGTTCCGCCCGATGGCGCGGCGCAGCAACCGCTCGGGGACGAGCTCGCGCACGTTCCAGGTCAGGTTCGAGGGCGCGCGGGCCGTGTACTCGCGCAGCAGCGCCTCGGTGTCCGGATCGTCCGCGGCCGGGGCCCGGTACAGCGTGTAGGTGACGTCGACATCGCTCGGCGCGTGCACGACGAGGGAGGCGAGCTGGAAGCGCAGCATGTGCGCGTAGCGCCAGCAGTGCGCGACGATCTCGAGCCGCGGCCTGCCGGTCGCGGGGAGGAGCTCCGTCGGCACGGCGGGGCCGAACCACGCGCGCGGCAGCACCGTGCCGACGAGCTTGCCGTAGGCGAGGTTCGCGAACCACAGGGCGGCGTCCGAGGCCAAGCGGCCTTCAGTCCCGCTTCGCCGCGTCGAGCGCGCGCGCGGAGCGTCTGCGGAACACGCCGATCTCCTTCTCCACCTGCTTGTCGCCGGCCGCGGCGGCGGCCTCGAGCCCCCGATCGTAGGCGACGAGGGCGCCGGCATGATCGCCACTCGCGGCGCGCGCGCGGCCGAGGGTTCGCCACGCGGCCGACCACACGGGCTTGAGCTCCACCGCACGCTCCAGGTGCGCGATGGCGCGCGCCGGCTCGCCCGCATCGAGATAGGCCTGGCCGAGCGTCATGCGCAGCATCTCGGAGTCCTGCCCGCGCGCGAGCATGGCTTCGAACGCACCGATGCGGTCGCCGCTCGTCACGGGCTTCGCAAGGCCCCCGGTCCGATGGCGCGCAGCGCGAAGCGCAGCAGCGGCGCGAGCAGCTCGGGCCGCGCGAGGTCGGTACCGCGCAGCGTGCGCCGCAGCACCGACCAGGCGAGCCGGACGTGGCCCATGCGCGCCAGTCGCGCGGCATCGAGCGCGGCGAGGTAGGCGATCAGGCGGTGCGCGCGCGGCCGCTCCGCCGCATCGATGCGTGCGTAGGCGTAGTCGATGTCGTCCACGAGGGGGCGGATGACCGGCGCGCGCCGGCTGCGGCGCGTCAACCCGCTCTCGAGCCGGTGCCTGAGGTGCACCGGCACGGCCTGCGCGAGCACCGGGTGGTTCCAGTGGATGAGCAGCGACAGCACGCTGTCGCCGCCGTAGCGGCAGCCGTCGCGGTCGTAGTAGCCGTCGAGCGCGCGCACGAGCCCGGTGCGCGCCACCATCGTGCACAGGGAGCGATCCACGCGCCGCTTGAGCGCCTTCGCACCGCCTTCGGGCGGCGCCTCGAGCCGCACGACGGGCGCCTCGTCCGGCATCCCGGGGGCCGGATCGGCGTAGTCCTGCGCACGCCCCTCGGTGCCGGTCCCGAGCCCGAGTTCCACGCTGTCGCCGTAGTAGAAGCCGACGTCCGGATACCGTGCGAACGCGCGCGCCGCGCGCTCGAAGAAGTGCGGCAACCATTCGTCGTCGGCATCCAGGAACGCGAGCCAGTCGCCGCGCGCGCGCGCGATGCCGAGGTTCCTGGCCGCGCCGCAGCCGGCATTGGCCTGGCGGATCAGCACGATGCGCGGGTCGTCGAGCGCCCGCACCCGCTCCGGGCCCGCGTCGGTGCTGCCGTCGTCCACCACGATGATCTCGAGCGGCGGATGCGTCTGCGCGAGGGCGCTGCGCAGCGCGCGCACGACCGTCGCCTCGCCCTGGTAGAGCGGCATGATCACCGACACCGTGGGCGCGTCGTCCGATACTCCGCTCGAGCTCGTGTGGTTGCTCATGCGAGGATCATAGCGGGCGCCGGCCGCAGAGCATCGCCTCGGCCCTGCCCTCCGGTCCCGGTGGCGGCTCCCGATAGCCCAGCACGTCGAGTGCGGGGAACAGGCCGAGCAGCTCGTTCGGCCCCAGCAGGTAGTCCGGGTTCGACAGCCCGTGCGTGAAGCTCTGGTACAGCAGCACCCCGCCGGGACGCAGCGCCTCGGCGATGGCCGGGCACAGGCCGCGCTCGAGAAAGCGCGCCACCACGATCACATCGAAGCTCGACGGCGCGGGCGGGTCCGCGACCACATCGCGCACGGCGACCTCCGCCAGGCGGCTGCCGGCGCGGGCGCGCAGCGCATCGATCACGACGTCGGACGCATCCCACGCGTGCACCTCGAAGCCGAGCGCACCGAGCCGCTCGCCGTTGCCCGCCCGGCCGCACGCGAGATCCAGCGCCCGACCACCCGCCGGCAGGAACCGCTCGTGCCGGACCAGCACCTCGGCGGGCCCCGGCACCGCGTCGACGCCGTCCGCGTAGCGGGCGTTCCACCGGGTGACCGCGTCCGCGCTCACACCCGCCAGAACGCCGGCGTGAGGATCACCAGCAGCGTGAAGATCTCCAGCCGCCCGAACAGCATGGCGACCGAGAGCACCGCGTAGCTGAAGTCGTCGAGCGACGAGTAGTTGGCCGCGACGTCCCCGAGACCCGGCCCGAGGTTGTTCAGGCAGGCCACCACCGCCGAGAACGCGGTGACCTGATCGTGCCCGGCCGCCATCAGCAGCAGCAGCATGAGGGTCAGCAGCGCCACGTAGGCGGCGAAGAAGCCCCATACCAGCTCCATCATGCGCGTGGACATGGTCGCGCGGCCCACCTTCACCACGATCTGCGCGTTCGGGTGCACGAGCCGCTCCAGCTCGCGCACGCCCTGCTTCACGAGCAGCGTCACGCGCAGCACCTTCATGCCGCCGCCCGTGGAGCCGGTGCACCCGCCCGAGAAGCTCGCGAACAGCAGCAGGATGGGCAGGAAGCCCGGCCACTCGAAGTAGGCCTCGGAGGTGAAGCCCGTCGTGGTGCCGATCGAGACGACGTGGAACAGCCCGTTGACGATGGAGTCCACGGCGTCCGACGTCTCGCTCGAATACAGGTAGACGCTCGTGATCAGCGTCAGCGTCGCCATGATGAGCACGAACACGCGAAACTCCTCGTCGCGCCAGTAGTGACCGAAGGAGAGCTTCCTGACCGCGGTGAAGTGCAGCGCGAAGTTCATGGCCGAGATCAGCATGAACACCGTGGCCACGAGCTCGATGGCGCTCGAGTCGTAGTAGCCGAGGCTGTCGTCGTGCGGCGAGAAGCCGCCGATGGCGACGGTGCTGAACGCGTGGCACAGCGCATTGAAGGGCGTCATGCCGGCGATCCAGTAGGCCAGCCCGCAGGCAGCGGTGAGGCCCACGTAGATGAACCACAGCACCTTCGCGGTCTGCGCGATGCGCGGGGTCAGCTTCTCCTTGGTGATGCCCGGCGTCTCGGCCTTGAACAGCTGCTGCCCGCCGATGCCGAGCATGGGCAGCACGGCGATGGCGAGCACGATGATGCCCATGCCGCCGAGCCACTGCATCTGCTGGCGGTAGTACAGCAGCGAATGCGGCAGCGTGTCCAGCCCGACGATGAGCGTGGCGCCCGTGGTCGTCAGCCCGCTCATCGACTCGAATATCGCGGCCGACACGGACAGGTCCAGCGGCGAGTACAGCCACAACGGCAGCGCACCGAAGATGCCCAGCACCGCCCAGAACGCGGTGACCACCACGAAGCCGTCGCGCAGCTTGAGCTCCGCCTCGAGCTTGCGCACCGGCAGCCACATCAGGAGCCCCGCCGCCGCGGTGGTGGCGAAGGCGCCGAGAAACGACAGCTCCGCCCCGTCGCGGTACCACGCACCGACCAGGAAGGGCACCAGCATGGTCGTGCTGAAGAGCGCGAGCAGGATGCCGACGATGCGCTGCACCACCAGCAGCTGCACCGGCAGCCCGAAGAGCGATCGGCGCACGGCCACGCGGGATCGCATCAGACGAAGGTCACGCCGACCTGGAAGAGCTTCTCGACCTCGTTGATCTCGGCGCGATCGGTGACCAGCACGATGAGGTGATCCCGGTCCTCGATCACCAGATCGTGGTGCGCGGTCAGCACGCGCTCGCCGCGCACCACCATGCCCACCGTCGCGGTGGGCGGCAGCGAGAGCTCGTCGATGCTGCGGCCCACGATCTCGGAGTTCTCGAGCCCGCCGTGCGCGACCCCCTCCAGCGCCTCGGCCGAGCCGCGCCGCAGCGAGTGCACGCCCACCACGTCGCCGCGCCTTATGCGGGTCAGGAGCTCGCCGATGGTGATCTGCTGCGGCGAGATGGCGACATCGATGATGTCGCGCTCCACGAGCTCGGCGTACTCGGCGCGGTTGATCAGCGACATGACCTTCCTCGCGCCCATGCGCTTGGCCAGCATGGCCGACAGGATGTTCGCCTCGTCGTCGTTCGTCAGGGCGCAGAAGACGTCCATCTCGTGGATGTTCTCGTGCGTCAGCAGCTCCTGGTTGGCGGCGTCGCCCTCGAGCACCATGGCGCTCCGGAGGTTCGCGGCCAGGCGCTCGGAGCGCTTGGTGTCGGCCTCGATCACCTTGACGCGATAGTGGCGTTCGAGCTTCTTGGCCAGCAGCTCGCCGATGTTGCCGCCGCCCGCGATCATCACGCGCTTGCACGGCTGCGCGTCGGGGTGGAAGCGGGCCATGACGTGGCTCGTGTGCTCGCGCGCGGCGAGAAAGAACACGATGTCCTCGGACCGCACGACGGTGGAGCCGGTCGGGATGATGCCCTCGCCGTCCCGGTAGATCGCCGCGACGCGCGCCTCGATCTCGCCGAGCTCGTTCGGCAGGTGCGACAGCGCGCGCCCGGCCATGGCCGCTTCGGTCTGCACCTCGACGCCCACCATGCGCACCCGCCCGCTCGCGAAGTCCACGACCTGGATGGCGCCGGGGTGCTCGATGATGCGCGCGATGTGCTCGGTCACCAGCTCCTCGGGGCTGATGATGCCGTCGATGGGGATGTGATCGTTGCTGAAGAGCTTCTTCTCGCGCGTGTACTCGCGCGCCCTGATGCGCGCGATGCGCATGGGGGTGCGGTACAGCGTGTAGGCGATCTGCGAGGCGACGATGTTGGTCTCGTCGCTGCTGGTCGCCGCGATCAGCATGTCGCAGTCCTCCACGCCCGCGAGGCGCAGCGTGGCCGGGTGCGCGGCGTGGCCGGGCACGGTGCGCAGGTCCACGGTGCTCTCCAGCGCGTCGAGGGCGGCGACGTCGGTGTCGATGACGGTGACGTCGTTGCCCTCGTCCGCCAGCGTGCGCGCGACCGTGGAGCCGACCTGACCGGCGCCCAGCACGATGATCCTCACCGGGTCGGGTCCACCGTGCCCGGCTCCGTGCCCGGCTCGGCGCGCCCTTCGGTTCGCCCCTCCGCACGAGAGTCCCCGCGCGGCTCGTCGCGCGCCTTGTCGAGGTCGATGTCCAGGCTCCGGAGCTTTCGGTACAGGTGCGTGCGCTCCATGCCGACGTGGCGCGCGAGCTCGCCGATGTTGCCGCGCGCGTCCGCCAGGCAGTGCAGCAGGTAGCGGCGCTCGAAGTCCGCCCGCGCCTCGCGCAGCGGCAGGTCGTGGCGCAGCGGAATGCTCGCACCGTCGCCGGGGGACAGCCCGAGGGTGCGGTCGATCTCGGGCACCTCGATGTCGGTCCGGCCGCCGAGCAGCAGCACGCGCTGCACGAGGTTCTTCAGCTCCAGCAGGTTCCCGGGCCAGCGGTGGTGACGCAGCCGGTTCTGCGCGGCGACGGTGAAGTGGCGGTAGCGCAACCCCTCTTCGGCGACGTGCCAGTCGACGTAGGCGGCCAGCAGCCCGGGAATGCTCTCGGGGTGCTCGCGCAGCGGGTCCAGCGCCACGCCGATGCCGGACAGCAGCCGTGCGAGGTCCGGGTCGAAGCCGCCGCGCTCGACCGCGGCGTCGAGCGACGCGCGCGCGGTGGCCACGAGCCGGCAGCGCAGGCCTAGCCGCGCGGTGCCGCCGACGCGCGCGTACCCGCCGTGGCGCATGGCGTCGACGAGCGCGACCTGGCCGGCGGGAGGCAGGTGCTCTACGTCGCTCAGCAGCAGCGTGCCGCCGGTGGCGGATTCCACGTAGCCCGGCGAGACGGTGTCGCCGTGCTCCTCCCCGAGCAGCTCGCGCGCGGCGTTGGCGCCGGACAGGGCGTCGCAGCGCAACTGGATGAAGCGCCCCGACAGCGCGGCGTTCGCGTCGTGCGCGTGCTGCGCGAAGAGCGTGCGACCGCTGCCGGGCTCGCCGACGAGCAGCAACGGCTCGGCGTGAGCCGCCACCTCGGCGAGCGCCTCGCGCAGCCGCGTGGGGTAGGCGCCCTCTCCGGTCGGCAGAGGCAGGCGGCGCGTCCGCACGGCCGGGTCGCCGTCCCCCTGCGAGCCGTCGGCGAAGGCCTTCTCGACCGCCAGCAGCAGCCGCGCCATGGACACGGGCTTCTCGATGAAGTCCACGGCGCCGTGGCGCGTGGCCTCCACCGCGGTCTCCACCGTGCCGTGGCCGGAGATCATGATCACCGGAAACTCCAGCGAGCCGCCGAGCCGCCAGCTCTTGAGCAGCGACACGCCGTCCATGTCCGGCATCCAGATGTCCAGCAGCACCAGATCCGGCACCGACTCGGCCACGGCGCGGCGCGCGGCGCCCGCGGTCTCGGCCGTGGACACCGTGTAGCCCTCGTCCTCGAGGATCTCCTGCAGGAGTCCACGGATGTCGGGCTCGTCGTCGACGACGAGCACGGAGCGTTCTCGCATGGGCAGGCTCGGGACGGAAGGGAGCGCGAATCAGGCGGCGTCGCGGGCGGCGTCGGGCGCGGTCGGGCCGCGCAGTTGCAAGGCGGCAGGATACGGCAGGCGCACCCCGACGCGCGCCCCGGCCACCGATCCGTGCGCCCCGGGCAGGTTCTCGAGCCGGATTCGCCCCTCGTGCTCCTCGACGATCTTCTTCACGATCGCGAGCCCGAGGCCCGTGCCCTTGGGCTTGGAGCTGACGTAGGGCTCGAACAAACGGTGCACGAGCTCCGGCGGAAAGCCCGGGCCATCGTCCTCGCACAGGATCTCGAGGGTGGGCCGGCTGGCGCCCGCCTCCTCGGCGCCCAGGGTGCGCGTCACGAGGCGCACCGTGGTCGGGCGCCCCTCGCGGCGCGCCTCCAGCGCGTTCTTGACGAGGTTGTGCACCAGCTGGCGCAGCCGTGCGGCATCCAGGGGCAGCGCGGGCGGGTTCGCGTGCAGCTCGAGCTCCACACGCCCGGCACCCTCGCCGCTCGCGCCGCGCGCGCCGGCGCGGTAGAGCTCCGCGACCTCGCGCACCAGGTGGTTCACGTCGGTGTCCACGAGGATGAGCTTCGGCGCCGCCGCGTACTCGGCGAACGCGCGCACCATCGAGCCGAGCGCCCCCACCTGGTTCTCGATGGTGCGCGTGAGCCGGTCCAGCAGCTCCCGGTCCTCGGCCTCGAGCTTCTTCGAGAACTTGTGCCGCAGCCGTTCGGCCGACAGCTGGATGGGGGTGAGCGGGTTCTTGATCTCGTGCGCCAGGCGCCGTGCCACCTCGCCCCAGGCCGCGTCGCGCTGCGCGCCGACCACGGCCGTCATGTCGTCGATGACGACCACGCGCCCGGTCGGCTCGTCGGCCACGTCGAGCGGCGTGGAGGCGCGGCAGAAGAGCAGCCGCCGGCCGCTTCGGTCGAACACCTCGAGCTCGGTGTGCAGCTCCTCGTCGCCGGCCGCGTCGAGCAGCGGCACCAGGTGATCGGCGAGCTGAGCCAGCACCGAGGTGTCGCGCGTGCCGCGCACGAGCGACTCGCCCTCGAGCGGCCCTTCCGCGCCGAGGATGGCGTGCGCCGCGTCGTTGCTCATGCGGATGCGGTAGTCGGCATCCACCGTGACGACCCCGGAGCTGATGCGCGCGAGCACCGCCTGCAGCCAGGCGCGGCCGCGCTCGCTCTCGCGGCCGCTGCGCTCGGCACTGGCGCGCGCCTGGTCGAGCTGGCGCGTCATGTAGTTGAACGACTGCACGAGAAAGCCGAGCTCGTCGTTCTTGCTGCGCTTGTGGATGCGCGTGGAGTAGTCGCCGTCGGCGACCGCGCGCGTGCCCTCGACGAGATCGTGCACCGGCATCATCATGCGCCGCGCGGCGTACAGCGCGAACCACACGGCCATCATGACCGAGGTCAGCAGCGCCAGCGACAGGGTCAGGATCGACGACAGGATGAGCGGGCGGCGCAGGAACACCAGCTGGCGATACTGGCGGTAGCTCGTGCGCACGCTCTCGGCCAGCGCCGCCGAGCGGCTGGCGATCGGGTAGAGCGCGTGCAGCACCGAGTTCTCGCGCGTGGGATCCTCGGAGAACACGGGCGTCACGACGCGTATCCACAACTCGCCGTCGCCGATCGGGTCCGCGCCGACGTAGGAGATCCCGGCCCGCGCGCGCGCCACCAGATCGTCGTCGGGGCGCTCGGGCTGCACGGTGATGCGCCCCAGCAGCCCCGTCGTGGCCAGCATGCGGTTGTCCGGCCCGATCAGCGTCATCTCGGACGCCTCGCTGTCGGCCGACAGCGCGGTCAGCTCGAGCACCGCGTCGCGCTCGTTGATGCCGACCAGGCGCTCGGCGATGTCGATGGTGTCGCGCTGCAGGGTGCGCATCTGCAGCCCCAGCGACTCGCGCGACAGCTCCAGCGCATCGTCCAGCGCCTGCTCGATCTCCAGGTCGACGTAGCTGTTGATGTTCGCGCGCAGGAAGCGGATCGAGAAGCCGTACACGAGCGTCACGGGCACGAGCGCCAGCAGCACCGACAGCACCACGAGCTTCACGGTGAGCCTCGAGCCCGCCACGCGCGCCCGGAACTCGCGCACCAGCCGCCCGACGTTCAGCGCCAGCAGCGCGAAGATGAACGCGAGCGCGGCGCCGTTGCCGAGCAGCAGCCAGTGGTAGTAGTGCCCGAAGCGATCGAGTCGCAGCGCCGTCGTGCCGAGCGCGTACAGCGAGGCGATCAGCACGACGAACAGCAGCGCCATGGCGAACGGGCGCGTGGGGCGACGGCGCAGCAGCCGCGAACCCATGCCGCCCGGAGGCGGAATCGGCGGCGGAGGCGGGGTCGGCGACGCGCTCACGTCGGCTCGCGCCCGAGCAGCGCGTAGAAGAAGCCGTCGGCCCCGGACTCGCCCGTCATGATCTGCGCCGCCGGCGCGGCCCCCTCGCCCACCGGGCGCGGCGCGCCGGCGCACGGCGGCAGAGGCAGCGTGCGCGCGTCCGGCGTGCGTGCCAGGAACGCCGTCACCTGGCGCTCGTTCTCGTCCTTCGACACCGAGCAGGTGGCGTACAGCAGCCGCCCGCCCGGCGCCAGCACGCCCCACAGCGCGTCCAGCAGGCGAGCCTGCGCGGCGACGAGGGTGGGCACGTCGGAGGCCAGCCGCAGCAGCTTGATGTCGGGATGGCGACGGATCACGCCCGTGCCGCTGCAGGGCGCATCCAGCAGCACGGCGTCGAACGGCGCGCCGTCCCACCAGGTCGACACCTCGGCGGCGTCGGCCGCCACGAGCCGCGCGCCGTCCGGGCGACCCAGCCGCACGAGCGTGGCGCTCACGCGCTCCAGCCGCTCGGCATCCGCATCGAGCGCCACGATCTCGCCGAAGTGCCCGGTCTGCAGCGCGTGCGCGGTCTTGCCGCCGGGCGCGGCGCAGGCGTCCAGCAGTCGCGCGCCGGGCTCGACCGCCTCGGCCAGCAGCGATGCCGCGAGCTGGGCCGCCTCGTCCTGCACGCTCGTGCCGCCGGTCGCGAAGCCCGGCAGGCGATCGACGTCGACGGGGGCGTCCAGCACCACCGCCGTCGTCGCGCGCTCGCCGGCCCGCGCGGCGATGCCGGCGTCGGCGAGCGCGTCGAGACACGTTTGCCGGTCGCCCGCCGCGCGCACCGTCATGGGCGCGCGCTCGTCGTCGGCGCGCGCGAGATCCTGCCAAGCGTCGGGCCAGTCGACCTTGAACATGTCCAGCAGCCAAACCGGGTGGGAGAGCCGGGCGGCCTCGTCCAGGCCGTCCCGGAGCGCCTCGCGCTCGCGCAGCGCACGGCGCAGCACGGCGTTCACGAGACCGCGCGCCCACTCCTTGCCGAGCGGCGCCACCGCCTCGACCGTCGCGTCCACGATCAGCGGGGCCGTGGCCTCGTTCTCGTCCGCCTGCAGCAGCCCGAGCTCGAGCAGCCAGTGCAGGTCGCGATCCTTCGCCTTCAGCGGCTTGCTCAGCAGGGGCCGCAGCAGCGCGTCCAGCCGATGGTGGTGACGCGCCAGCTCGTGGCACCAGGCGCGCACGCGCCGGGCATCGTGCGGCCCGAGCGGCTCGGTCGCCGCCGGCAGCAGCGCCGACAGCGAACCGCCACCGGCCTCCAGGCGCGCCATGAGACGCGCGGTGACGACGCGCGGATCGTTCGGCTCGGCCGGCTTGGCGCGTTGCCGGCCCCCCGAAGGACCGCGTCGACGGGACCGGCCGGACCGACCCGGAGCGCGCGCCTCGCTCACGCGCCGAACCTGCGTCCGACGAGCTCGCGCCCCTGCGCGAAGGCCGCCGCCGGCAGGCGCTTGCCGCCGTCGCGCTGCAGCTCCAGGAGCTCCAGCACGCCGTCGCCGGTGGCGACGCGCAGCGCCTCCTGGCAGGCCGCGAGCACGGTGCCCGGGACCGCGCCCGGCTCGCCTTCGCCCACCCGCGCGCGCCACACCCGCACGCGCTCGCCGTCGAGCCGCGTCTCCGCCACGGGCCACGGCAGGTAGGCGCGCACCGCGCGGTGCAGCTCGACGGCCGGACGAGCGAAGTCCAGCACGGACTCGCGCTTGTCGAGCTTGGCCGCGTAGGCCACGCCCTCGTCCGGCTGCGGACGTGCGTGCAGCGTGCCGCGGCAACGGCCCTCCATCGCCTCCACGATGATGGCCGCGCCGGCGTCGGCGAGCGCGTCGTGCAGCTCCGGCGTGGTGGTCTCGGCACCGATGGGCACCTCGCGCCGCAGCAGCAGGTCCCCGGTGTCGAGCCCCGCGTCCATCTGCATGATGTCCACGCCCGTGACGGCGTCGCCCGCGAGGATGGCGCGCTGGATGGGCGCCGCGCCGCGCCAGCGCGGCAACAGGGATCCGTGCACGTTCAGGCACCCCAGCGGCGGCAGCCCCAGCACCGTTTCCGGCAGCAGCAGCCCGTACGCGGCCACCACCAGCACGTCGGGCGCGTGCGCGGCCAGCGCAGCGACGGCGTCCGCGTCGCGCAGCGTGCGCGGCTGCTGCACCGGCACGCCCGCCTCCAGCGCCAGTGCCTTGACGGGGCCCGCGACGAGCTTGCGCCCGCGCCCCGCCGGCCGATCCGGCTGCGCCAGCGCGCACACCACCTCGTGGCGGCTGCCGAGCAGCGCCTCCAGGATGCGCGCGGCGAAGTCCGGCGTGCCCGCGAACGCCACCCGCAGCGCCGTGCAGTCGGGCTCCCGGGTGGGCTCCGGGGCGGGCGCGCCGCTCATGCCGGGACGTCCGGATCGTCCTCGGGCCCGTCGCGCAGCCGCTTCAGCATCTTCTTCCTGATGCGGCCGCGCTTGAGCGGCGACAGGTAGTCGACGAACAACTTGCCGTCGAGGTGATCGATCTCGTGCTGGATGCAGGTGGCGAGCAGCCCGTCGGCGTCCAGCTCGAAGGGGGCGCCCTCGCGGTCCACCGCCGCCACGCGTACCTCGGCGGGCCGGCGCACCAGCTCGTAGACGTCCGGAATGGACAGGCACCCCTCCTTCATCTCCGACTCGCCCTCGGCGTGCAGCAGCTCGGGGTTGATCAGCACGAGCGGCGAATCGTTCTCTTCGGAGACGTCGATGACCACGACGCGCCGGTGCACGTCCACCTGGGTGGCCGCGAGCCCGATGCCGGGGGCCGCGTACATGGTCTCCAGCATGGCGTCGACGAGGGCTGCCACCTCCGCGTCCACGTCCGCGACGGGCTCGGCGGTGCGGCGCAGCCGCGTCTCGGGGTAGATCAGGATGTCGAGGATCGACAAGGTCTGCGTCGGGTCCGTGGGCGTGGGGGGTCGGCGAAGCATTCTATCCGGGCACCGCCCTTGCAAGTCCCCGGACCACGTGTCGGGCGCACCGCGCGGATCAAGCTTCGCCCGCGCCCGCCGATAGGCCGCTCGATGCGCGCAACGAATCCGGGAGACCCGCCACCGATGGCACCACGACCCAGCTCCACCCTCGCCGCCGCGAACGCGGAGGCGCGGGCACCGAGCCGCGCCGCGCCGCACGCCCCCGCCGTCCTGCTGCTGGCCGCGGCGATCTCGCTCGGCGGCTGCGCCGCGCCGCGCCTCGCCACGGTCGTCGAGGAGCCCGCGGGCGCCGTCGAGCGCGGCGCCCTGGACGGGTACGGCGACGCCTACACCACCGTCGTGCCGCGCGCCTATCTTTCCGAGGAGGATCTCGACACCGATGCGCCGAACCGCTACACCGTGGTCCGGGGCGATACGCTGTGGGACATCTCGGACCGCTTCCTGAAGAAGCCCTGGCTGTGGCCGCAGATCTGGAACTACAACCCCGAGATCGCGAACCCGCACCTGATCTACCCCGGCGACCTGCTGGCGCTCGAGTACGTCGGTGGCCGGCCCACGCTGGTGCTGTCCAGGAACGGCAAGCCCGTCCCCGTTCCCGGCATGCCGGGCGGCGGTGCCGCGATGCGCATCGGCCCGAACGGCGAGCCCATGCTGGGTGCGGCCCTGCCGGCCGGCACCGAGCGGCTGTCGCCGCGCATCCGCTCGGAGTCGCTCGACGAGGCCATCCCGACGGTGCCGGCCGAGAGCATCCAGCAGTTTCTCGTCGAGCCCCGCGTCGTCACGCTCGACCAGATCGAGGACGCGCCGTACGTGGTCGGCAACTACGACCGCCGCCTGATCAGCGCGCTCGGCCACCAGATCTACGCCCGCGGCGACATCGACCCGGCCACCACGCGCTACGGCATCTACCGGAAGGGCGAGCCGCTGCGCGACCCGCAGACCAACGAGCTGCTCGGCCACGAGGTCAAGCACGTCGCCGACGCCACCCTGCTCGCGGTGGGCGATCCGTCCACGCTCGCCATCACGAGAAACCGCGTCGAGACGATCGCCGGCGACATCCTGCTGCCGGCCGCCGGCGGCGCGGTGGAGCACACCTACACCCCGCGCCTGCCCGAGATCCGCGGCGAGGGGCGCATCGTGTCGCTCGTCGACTCGATCAGCCAGAGCGGGCGCAACCAGGTCGTGGTGCTGAATCTGGGCGAGCGCAGCGGCGTCGGCGTCGGGGATCTGCTGGCCATCGAGTCGCGCGGCGACACGCTGATCGACAAGCGCGGCCGCGGCGGCCACGAGCGCGTGGCCCTGCCCTCCACGCGTACCGGCGTGCTGATGGTGTTCCGCACGTTCGAGAAGGTATCCTACGGGCTGGTCGTGGAATCGACCCGTCCGGTCAAGACCGACGACGTGATCACCGGACTCTAGCGCGCCGCACGCCACGCTCGCCCACGCTGTCCAGGCGTCCGCTCCGCAGCGGGCACCGTCCACCGGGTCGACGTGCGACGCACGTCATGTATCGTCAAGGAAGACGAGGCCCATGTCCCACCTACCGTCATCGCTCGCCCCCGTCGCTCTCGCCTGGCTGCGGCTCGGCCACGCGCCCCGCGCCGCGATGCGCCTGCGCACCGAGCTGCGCCGGCACGTTCCCGATCTCGCCGCGCTGGGCACGCTGCTGGCGAGGCTGCTCGACGGCGACGACGCGCTCGTCCAGCCGCGCGGCCCCCTCACCCCGGACGCCGCGGCGCTGCTGCGCGGCGGTGCCGCGCGCCGCGCGGTGGATCGTGCCCTGGACTGGGTAGCGGGCGCAGCGGATCGCCACCTGCTGACACTCGACGACCCGCGCTATCCCGAAGCGGTGGCGTGCCTCGAGGACGCGCCGCCGGTGCTCGCGCTGCGCGGCGACCCCGCCTGCCTGGCGGCACCCGGACTGGCGATGGTCGGCTCGCGCCGCGCCACGGTGCGCGGGTTGCAGCTCGCCGACGAGTTCGCGGCCGCGCTGGCGCCCTCGGGCATCGCCATCGTGTCGGGGCTCGCCTACGGCATCGACGCGGCGGCGCACGAGGCCGCGCTGCGCGTCGGGGGACTGACCCTGGCGGTCGTGGCCACCGGCCCGGACCGGGTGTATCCCGCGCGCCACGCGGGCCTCGCGCGGCGCATCGCCGAGCGCGGCGCGGTGCTGACCGAGAACCCGTGCGGCTTCGAGCTGATGCCGTACCACTTCCCTCACCGCAACCGGCTCATCAGCGCGCTGTCGCTCGGCACGCTCGTGGTCGAGGCGGGGGATCCCAGCGGTTCGCTCAGCACGGCCACGCACGCGCACGTGCAGGGCCGCGCCATCATGGCCATTCCGGGCGCGCCGGGGCGCGCGGCCTCGGCGGGGTGTCACCGGGTCATCCGTGACGGCGGCACGCTCGTCACCTGTCCGGCGGACGTCGCGGGCGCGCTGCACGCGCACATCGAGCGCCAGCTCGAGCACGAGCGCGACGACGCGGCGATCGAACGCGCACGTGCGTCCCGACGCGCGGCAGCGCTCGAGCGACGCCGCCGCGCAGGCCCCGTGGGCGCGCACGCCGCGCTCGTCGAAGGGCTCGACAAACACTTGACGCCGAACGCGAACGAGCCGCCGGCCACCCCGCCCCACTGGTCCGGGCTAGCCGGTCCGGAGCGACCCTCGGGATTCGACGACGGCGGCGACGCGCACCGCGTGCACGCGGCCATGGACGAGGACGGACTGTCCGTCGATGCGCTGGCGCACCGGACCGGGCTGCCGATGGCGCGGCTCTCGGTGGCGCTGGCGCGGCTCGAGATCCATGCGCTCGTTCGCCGCGACGGCGCGGGCGGGTACGTCCCGTGCAAGCCGCGCAGCTGAGCCTTGCGCGGGATACGCACGACGGGTACGAGGTTGCGCGGGGGTCGACGCCCCCCATCGTTTCGACGTAGCCTGCCTCGCCTCCGCACGGCGGAGCGCATCGCGCGCTCCCTTCGCCCTCGACGCACCGATCGGCCGATCACATGAGCAAGAACCTCGTCATCGTCGAGTCCCCCGCCAAGGGCAAGACGATAGAGAAGTACCTCGGCAGCGACTACACCGTGCTCGCGAGCTACGGTCACGTGCGCGATCTCGTGCCCAAGGAGGGCGCGGTCGACCCCGAGCGCGACTTCGCGATGAAGTACCAGCTCATCGAGAGGAACGAGAAGCACGTCAACGCGATCAAGCGCGAGCTGAAGAAGGCCGACACGCTGCTGCTCGCGACCGACCCGGATCGCGAGGGCGAGGCCATCAGCTGGCACCTGGTGGAGCTCCTGAAGGAGCAGGGTCTGCTCAAGGGCAAGCAGGTGCGGCGCGTGGTCTTCCACGAGATCACCAAGCGCGCCGTGCAGGAAGCGGTCGCCAACCCGCGCGAGCTAGGCCACGACCTCGTCGACGCGCAGCAGGCGCGCCGCGCACTCGACTACCTCGTCGGCTTCAACCTCTCGCCGCTGCTGTGGCGGAAGATCAAGGCCGGGCTGTCCGCGGGTCGCGTGCAGACCCCTGCCCTGCGCATGATCTGCGAGCGCGAGGACGAGATCGAGGCGTTCGTGCCGCAGGAGTACTGGAGCGTCGAGGCGGATCTGGCGAAGGACGGCCAGCCCTTCCAGGCGCGTCTCACGATGCTCCGGAACGAGAAGGTCAAGCAGTTCACGATCAACAACCAGGAGCTCGCCGACGGCGCGAAGGCGCACCTGCTGGAAGGCGCGCTCGCGCAGGCCGCGCAAGCCTCGACGGGCGTCGGCGAAGCGGGCACGCTGATCGCGACCTCGGTGGAGAAGAAGCAGAGGAAGCGCAACGCCACGGCGCCCTTCACGACGTCCACGCTGCAGCAGGAAGCGTCCAGGAAGCTCGGCTTCGGCGCGCAGCGCACCATGCGCACCGCGCAGGGGCTCTACGAGGGCATCGACACCGGCGAAGGCGTGCAGGGCCTGATCACCTACATGCGTACCGACTCCATCGCGCTGTCGCAGGAGTGCCTGGACGAGCTGCGCGCGCTGATCCCCGCACGCTTCGGCACCGACTACCTGCCCGAGACCCTCAACGTCTACAAGAACAAGTCGAAGAACGCGCAGGAGGCGCACGAGGCCATCCGACCGACGTCGGTGCACCGCACGCCCGAGGACGTCAAGCGCTTCCTGAACGACGACCAGAACAAGCTCTACGCGCTGATCTGGAAGCGCACCGTGGCCAGCCAGATGATCCACGCCACCATCGACCAGGTGGCCGTGGATCTCGCCTGCGGCGACGGCAACGTCTTTCGCGCCAACGGCTCGACCATCACTCATCCGGGCTTCATGCGCGTGTACCGCGAGGACATGGACGACGCGAAGAAGAACGACGACGACGATCGCGTGCTGCCCGCCATGACCGAGGGCGACCGGTTGCCGCTCGCCGACGTCGTGCTCGGCCAGCACTTCACCGAGCCGCCGCCGCGCTTCTCCGAGGCCAGCCTCGTCAAGACGCTCGAGGAATACGGCATCGGTCGTCCGTCCACCTACGCCTCCATCATCTCGACGCTGCAGAGCCGGGAGTACGTGGAGATCGAGAGCCGCCGCTTCTTCCCGACCGACACCGGCCGCGTGGTCGCGCGCTTCCTGTCCCAGCACTTCGACACCTACGTCGACTACGACTTCACCGCGCAGCTCGAGGACGAGCTCGATGCCGTGTCGCGCGGGGAGAAGTCGTGGGTGCCGCTGCTCGGCGACTTCTGGACGCCGTTCAAGGAGCGCGTGGACGACAAGATGGAGAACGTCACGCGCGAGGAGGCCGTGGAGGAGCGCGCCCTCGGCACCGACCCCAAGAGCGGCAAGCCGATCGTCGTGCGTCTCGGCCGCTACGGGCCCATGGCGCAGATCGGTCATCGCGACGACGAGGAGAAGCCGAGGTTCGCCGGGCTGCGCCAGGGCCAGCGCATGAACACCGTCACCCTGGAAGAGGTGTTGAAGCTCTTCGAGCTGCCGAGAAAGCTCGGCGAGACGCCCGAAGGCGAGCCCATGACGACGAACATCGGCCGCTTCGGCCCGTACGTGCGCTACGGCGACAAGTACGCCTCGCTCAAGGAAGGCGACGATCCGCACACCATCACGCCCGAGCGCGCGGCCGAGGTCGTGGCCGAAAAGAAGAAGGCCGATGCCGAGCGCATCATGAAGACCTTCGAGGGCACCGAGGTGCAGATCCTGAAGGGGCGCTGGGGGCCGTACATCACCGACGGCAAGAAGAACGCGAAGATCCCGAAGGAGGATCACGAGAAGGCCACCACCTACGAGCTGGAGCTGTGCCTGAAGCTGCTCGAGGAGGCGCCGGAGCCGCGCGGGCGCGGCAAGAAGAAGGGCGCGTCCAAGAAGGTGGCCGCCAAGGACGCGGCGAAGGAGTCCGGCGACACGAAACCGAAGGCGAAGAAGAAGGCCGTCTCGAAGAAGAAGCGCTCGAAGAAGAAGGCCTCCGCGAAGAAGGTGGCCGCGAAACGGGCCGCGGCGAAGGCGCCCGTGGCGAGCGCGGCGGGCGACACGTCCGGCGCATCGAACGACGACGTCGCGTGGCAACCGCCGAAGGTCGCGGCCGCCGGCGAATCCTGAGCGGCCGCCCGCACGCCCTTGTCGCGCATCGAACGCACGTCGGCGGACCGCGACCGACTGACGCCCGAGGCCGCGGCCGCGGCGCTCGCCGACGGCCGGCTCGTGGCCTGTCCCACCGAGGGCGTGTGGGGACTGAGCTGCCGGCCGGACCGCGAGGACGCCCTGGAGGCGCTGCTGGCCCTGAAGCGGCGTGACGCCGGCAAGGGCCTCATCCTCGTGGCCACCTCGCGCGCACGGCTGGCACCGTGGCTCGCGCCGCTGGAGCCCGCCTGGCGCTCGCGCATGGACGTCGCCTGGCCCGGCCCGGTGACCTTCGTCGTGCCCGCCGCGCGGGACCTGTCCCCCCTGCTGACCGGTGGCCGCACCAGCCTCGCCGTGCGCGTCACCGACCATGCGCCGTTGCGCGCGCTGATCGATGCCTGCGGCACGCCGCTCGTGTCCACGAGCGCCAACGAGAGCGGCGCGCCGACCCTGCGCACCGCGACGGCCATCCGGCGCGCCTTCGGCGATGCCATGGCCGGCATCGTCGAAGGTGAACCGGGTTCGCGCAAGCGACCCAGCGACATCGTCGACGTGCGCACGGGGGCGCGGCTGCGCTGAACGTTTGCGTCGCATGGACCCTGTCGCTCGTCCTGTCGATGGTCGTGTCGACGGCCTTCGGCGCATCGGTCGCGCGTGCGGAAACGCATCTGCACCCGCGCTTCCTGCGCGGACTGATCGACCTCCCCGCGTTGTTCGACGACTCGGACGCGGTGCCCGTCGTCGCCCTGCCCGGCATCGCCTCGGACGCCGCTGCCATCGAGTTGTACGCCGTGCCCTACACCGGCGTCGGCGCCCCGGCGCACGAGGCGGGCCCGAACGGCCTGGTCACGGTGGAGCGTGCCGCCGGCCGACGCGCCGCCCTGTACTTCGACGAGCGCCGCGGTGCCGACGGCGACTGGTATCTCCTCGGACGCCAGTCCGGCGGACGCATCACCGGCTACGCGTGGCACCGGGCGGGGCCGGACGACGAGGCCACGGCGTACGCCGATCTGCTCATGGACGCCGAGGCCTACATGAGGAACGGCTGGGACGGCAGGCTGTACGCCACCCCGGCCGACCCGACGCCGCTGCGCGTCATCCCGCCCTCCGGCGGCGGTGCCATCCGCGTGGCCGACGCCTGGATGGACCCGCGAGATCCCACCGACAGCTGGCTGCTGATCGTGGTGTACGTCGAGGAGTCGGTGTGCGGCGACGAGTGGCCCGTCGTCGTGGCCTCGGGGTGGGTGCGCGCCTACCGCGAGGACGCGGAGCCCGCGGCCTGGTTCCACGCGGGAGGCTGCTAGGCTGTCCGCCACCCCGCTTCCCGTCACTCTCGTCGATGG
This sequence comes from uncultured Gammaproteobacteria bacterium, assembly GCA_963833195.1. Classification (GTDB taxonomy): domain Bacteria; phylum Pseudomonadota; class Gammaproteobacteria; order Granulosicoccales; family Granulosicoccaceae; genus Granulosicoccus. The sequence continues at coordinate 2,576,913 of CAWHXF010000027.1, forward strand.
CCCTCACGAACCGCTCGCGGATGACCAGCGCCGAGTTCCTGGCCTGGTACGAGACGCGCCCATCGGGCGAGCGCCACGAGCTCGTCGACGGCGAGATCGTCACGATGGAAGCCGAGCGCGTCCGGCACGTCCTCGTCAAGACCGATTGCCTGATCGAGCTGCGCCGCGCGGTGGAGGCCGCCGGCCTGCCGTGCACCGCGTTCGGGGACGGCGTGTCCGTCGTCGTGGACGAGCTCGATACATGGGAGCCCGACGCGATCGTGCAATGCGACGAGGACGTCGACCTCGACGCCATCGCCGCACCGAGCCCGGTGATCGTCGTCGAAGTGCTCTCACCCTCCACGGGCGGCGTCGACAGCGGCAAGAAGCTCGGCTATTTCCGGCTGCCCAGCATCAGGCACTACCTCGTCCTCGACCCGGTACGGTGCAGCCTCGTCCACCACCGTCGCGACGGTGCGCGTATCGCTACATCGATCCACGCCGACGGCACCCTGCAACTCGAGCCTCCGGGACTCGAGCTCCACGTGGTCGCCTGCTTCGCATCGATCGCCGCCCGCGCCTGACCCGCTCCGTCCGTCCTGCCGTCGTGCGGACGGCTGCTAGAGTCGCGGCCCCACCCGACACTCCTGGTCAGCATGTCGTCGCCGTCCGATCGCCGATCCGATTCCCGGGCCGATTCCCGGGCCGATTCCCAGGCCGAGTCCCAGGCCGCTCCCGAGCTCTCCCGCGGCGCCGCCGCCGACGTCGCGCCGCGTCGCCCGGACGAACCGGAGGTGCCGCACGCCGCCCCGTCCGCGGACGACTTCGATGCCCGGGCCGTGCGCGATTTCCTCACGGGCTTTCACGACGGCCTGTGCGCGGAGCTCGAGAGCCTCGACGGCGGCGCGCGCTTCGTCTCGGACGAATGGACGCGCGCCGAAGGCGGCGGCGGCATCACGCGCATCCTGACGGGCGGCGACGTGTTCGAGAAGGCGGGCGTGGCGCGCTCCACCGTGTCCGGCGACACCCTGCCCCCATCTGCCAGCGCGCTGCGCCCGGAGCTCGCGGGGCGGCGCTGGCAGGCCAGCGGCGTGTCGCTCGTGCTGCACCCGGAGAACCCGCACGTGCCGACCAGCCACGCCAACGTGCGCTTCTTCGTGGCCGAGAAGGACGGCGAGCCGCCGGTGTGGTGGTTCGGCGGCGGGTTCGACCTGACGCCCTACTACGGCGTGGACGAGGACTGCACGCATTGGCACCGCACCGCGCGCGACGCCGTGCAGCCCTTCGGCGAGCACCTGCACGCCGAGATGAAGGCCGAGTGCGACCGCTACTTCACCCTGAAGCACCGGAACGAGCCGCGCGGCATCGGCGGGCTCTTCTTCGAGGACTTCACGGGCGACGGCTTCGCGCACGCCTTCGGCCTGATGCGCAGCGTGGCCGAGCACTTCTTCCCCGCCTACGCCCCCATCGTGGAGCGCCGTCGGCACACGCCCTACGGCGACGCCGAGCGCGACTGGCAGGCCTATCGGCGCGGCCGCTACGTGGAGTTCAACCTGGTATGGGATCGCGGCACCCTGTTCGGGCTGCAGAGCGGCGGGCGTACCGAGTCCATCCTGATGTCGATGCCGCCCGTGGCCGCCTGGGAATACGCGCGCACGCCATCGCCCGGCTCGCCCGAGGCGGCGCTGATGACGCGCTACCTCGTTCCGCGCGACTGGCTGGAGGGCTGACACGATGCCCACCACCGATGCCGCTCCCGAGCCCGTGCTGGACGTGGCCGCCACGCGAGAGCTGCTCGACGAGGTCGCCGCCATCCAGGCCGATCACCACGCCTCGCTGTTCGAGCGCCGCCAGCACCTCGCCCGCCTGCTGGGCGCCCACCACGACCCCGACACGGGCCTGACCCGCTTCGGCTTCTGGGCGCCGGAAGTCTCGGCGGCGCGCATCGAGGCCTGGGCCGTCACGCTCGAGATCTTCACGCCGCTGGAACCCATCGACTTCAGCGCGAACCGCGAGGCCTGCAACTTCCGCCGCTCGCGCATCGCGCTGGAGCCGGTGGGCGACTGGTGGTGGGCGGTGGTGTCGCACGTCGTCGCGGGCAACGCCGTGCGCGCGGGTGCCCTGTACCGCCTGCGCGCCCTCATGCCCGACGGCAGCGAGCTCATCCGGCGCGACCTCGTCGCCCACAGCCTGCCCTGGGGCGCGTTCGCCCCGGCCGAGGTGTACGACATGGTGTCGCTGGAGCGAAGCCGGCGCGACATCGAGCATTTCGCGTCGACTCCGCGCCCGCCGGCCACCATCCTGGAGCTGCACGTGCCGACGGCCACGCCGGGCGGCACCATCGCGGACCTTGCCGAGACCTACCGGCGCATCGGCGACAAGCAGCGCGCCGGGGATGCCCTCACGCCCGCCGAGCAGGTCTACGCCGGCTACGAGGCCATCCAGCCGCTGCCCGTCGACCCGACCATCGAGCGCCCGGCCGAGGTCGACACGTTCACCATCACCGACACCGTCGATGCGCTGGCGGGCGTCGTCGGCGTGCTGCTGCGCCGGCCCGAGAACATCAACTGGGGCTACGACAACATGGTGCTGGCCTCCTCGGCCACGAACCCCTCGTTGCTGGCCACGCGTCGGCCCGACGAGCTCGTCGCGCTGGCCGAAGCCCTGCACGCCATGCCCGAGCCGATGATGCTGATCTTCGACCTGGTGTACGGGCACGCCGACAACCAGGCGGTGGATCTGCTGCCGACCCGCTTCGTGTCGGGGCCGAACATGTACGGGCTGGACCTGAACCACCAGGATCCGAGCGTGCGCGCCATCCTGCTCGAGATGCAGCGCCGGCGCGTGAACACCGGCTGCGACGGGCTGCGCATCGATGGCGCGCAGGACTTCAAGTACTACAACCCCCTCACCGGCGAGGTGGAGCACGACGACGCCTACCTGCAGTCCATGAGCGACGTGGTGCAGCAGATCGGGCCGCACGCGAGAAAGCCCTGGATGATCTTCGAGGACGGGCGCCCGTGGCCGCGCGAGGACTGGGAGACCGCCTCCACCTATCGGGACGTGACCGAGAACCAGCCCGACGCCTGGCAGTGGGGCCCGCTGATCTTCGCGCACAACACACCCATGCTGGAAGGCTTCTGGCGCGACAAGTTCTGGCGCGTGGAACAGATCGCCGAGCACGGCGGCCGCTGGATCTCCGGCTGCGCCAACCACGACACGGTGCGCCGCGGCACGCAGGTCGATCCGGAACTGCCCCTGAACCGCCACCTCGGTGCCACGCTGCCCGAAATCCTGGACGCCGCCTACGACAACTTCGCCATCGCCGCGATCAGCTGCGCGCTGCTGCCCGGCATCCCGATGGACTTCATCAACGCCACCACGCGCACGCCCTGGGGCTTCATGCGCACCACCGACGATGTCTACGGGCCGAAGGTCATGGCCGAGGAGCGCGGGTTTCTCGACTGGCAGCTCACCGACGCCGATTGGGAGCGTCCCGAGACGTTCAGGCGCACGCGCCGCCACGGCTTCGAGAGCCTGGAAGCCCTGCGGGGCGTGCTCGCGCGACTGCAGCACCTCGTCGACGACACCGGCTACGACCTCGACGAGATCGCGGTGAGCCTGGACGGCCCCATCGGCATGCTGCCCGGGCCCGAAGGGCTGCACCTGCTGGCCACCGACTTCATGGCCGACATGCACGCGATGTGCAACGTCGCCGGCAGGCTCGACGCGCTGGACGCCGATCGCTGCGCGCACATGCTCCGGCTGCGCCGGCTGCGCATCACGGAGCGCTGGCTGATGGACGATTGCCGCGACGGCGACGTCGTGGAGATGCTGGACGGGCCGCAGACCGTGTACCGCGGCCACCGCACCTCGCCCGACGGGAGTGCGCGCGTGACCACGATCGCGAACATGGCCGGACCGGCCTACGCGACCGATCTGTCCGATACCGACACGCAGGGAGCCGAGATCCTCCTGTCGCCGGGCGCGTCGCTACGCGGCAGCGCGCTGGAGCTGCCCGACGGATCGGCCCTCGTGCTCGTCTCGCGCTGAGTCGGCGCTCAGTCCTCCCAGGTCACTTCCTGGCCGTACAGCGGCACGGTCGAGATGGCCATCTTCGCCGAGCCGTCGGCAATCTCGCTGGCGTGCGACAGGTAGATGAGCGTCTCGTGCGCCTCGTCGTACACGCGCGTGACCTCGATGCTCTTGAACACGAGCGAGGTGCGCTGCGAGAACACCCCCTCGCCGCCCTCGTCGCGCTCGATGTCGCCGATCACGAGCGGCCCGGTCTGGCGGCACGCGATGGAGGAGTTCGACGGGTCGCTGAAGATCTCGCCGTTTCTCACCCGGTCCAGCAGCCCGCGGTCGAAGTAGGACACGTGGCAGGTCACGCCCTGCACCTTCGGGTCCTCCATGGCGTCGATCTTGATGTCGCCGCCGAGCCAGTCCACACCGATCTCGCCTACCTCGTCGGCGGTGGCGGGCAGTGCCAGCAGGAGCAGGGGCAGCGCGGCGGCGAGGCCGGCGCGGCGTGCGCGTCCGGGCGTGAAGGTCGACGAAGCGGGAGATGGGCGCATGCGGGCTCTGGTGTTCCGGCGGCGAGCGAGCGGCTGCCGCCCTTGGCGAACTGCGGACTTCCCACGATAGCGCCGACCGACCCCACGCTCGGCGTTCCTTGCAGAAGTCCCTCGACGCACGGGTGAACCGCGACTCGGGACGCCACGCTTTCCGCGCACATTTCATTGTGCGAACGTTTGTGCAATAAAGAGAGGCGAGTGAACGCGCATGGCGACGAACCTGGACATCGATCAGGAGCTTCTGGAAGAGGCGATGAAGCTCGGAGGTCACCGCACCAAGCGTTCCGCGGTCATCGAGGCCCTGCGCGAATACGTCGCACGGCGCAATCAGCTACGCATCCTCGAGCTGTTCGGTACCATCGAGTACGACAAGGACTACGACTACAAGCGACAGCGCGAACGCACGTGAACGTCGTTGTCGATACGTCCGTCTGGTCGCTCGCACCGCGACGGCGCGAGGAGATCGTCGATATCGCTACGGCACGCCTCGCGCGACTGGTGACCGACGGCCGCGTGCTCATGCTCGGACCGGTCCGCCAGGAGCTGCTCGGGGGCATTCGCGATCGCACCACCTTCGATACGTTGCGCGATCGCCTGCGCGCCTTCGCCGACGTCGACCTCGTTTCCGAGGATCACGAGCACGCCGCCGACCTCTTCTTACTCGCCCAGCACCTCCGCCACGCTCGTGTACGGACGCCCCAGCGCCTCGGCCACCGGTGCGCACGTGATCTGCCCGGCGTGCACGTTGAGCCCCGCCGCGAGGTGCGCGTCGGTACGCAGCGCCTCGCGCCAGCCGAGGTCGGCGATGCGGATCGCGTGCGGCAGGGTCACGTTGTTGAGCGCGTAGGTGGAGGTGCGCGCGACGCCGCCCGGCATGTTCGCCACGCAGTAGTGCACGATGCCGTCGACCACGTACGTGGGCTCCTGGTGCGTCGTCGCCTTCGAGGTCTCGAAGCAGCCACCCTGGTCGATCGCCACGTCGACCAGCACCGCACCGGGCTTCATGGTGGCGAGCATCGCGCGCGTCACGAGCCTCGGCGCGGCGGCGCCCGGCACCAGCACCGCACCCACCACCAGGTCCGCCGCCGCCACCGTCTCGGCTAGGTTGCCGCGGTTGGCGAAGCGCGTCTTGGCCGACGAACCGAAGTGCGTGGCCAGTCGCTCGAGCGTGTCGGGCGCACGGTCCAGGATGGTGACGTCGGCGCCGAGCCCGACGGCCATCTGCGCGGCATTGAAGCCGACCACGCCGCCGCCGATGATCAGCACCTTCGCGGGGGCGACCCCGGGCACGCCGCCGAGCAGCACGCCACGCCCGCCGTGCGACTTCTCGAGCGCCGTGGCGCCCGCCTGGATGGAGAGCCGACCCGCCACCTGGCTCATGGGCTTGAGCAGCGGCAGGCCACCGCGCGCGTCGGTGACCGTCTCGTAGGCGATGCAGGTGGCGCCGGAGGCCACGAGGTCCTCGGTCTGTTCCGGATCGGGCGCCAGGTGCAGGTAGGTGTACAGGATCTGCCCCTCGCGCAGCCGCTCGCGCTCGATCTTCTGCGGCTCCTTGACCTTGACGATCATCTCGCTGCGCTCGAACACCTCGTCGGCCGTGGCCACGATCTCGGCGCCGGCATCGGCGTAGTCGGCATCGCTCGCGCCGATGCCGTCGCCGGCCCCCGTCTCGATCAGCACGACGTGTCCGTGCGCGACGAGCTCGCCGACGCTCTCGGGCGTCAGGCCGACGCGGTACTCGTGGTTCTTGATCTCTTTCGGGGAACCGATGCGCATGTCGTCGGGAGCTCCTGTGGCCGGCGTGGAGTCGAGGGCCGGCGACCGCGTGAACGCGTCCGCACGGTCGGTCCGAAGGGGTCGGACCCGATGCTCGCATCACGAATACTGTGCCTGACCGGACGGGAAAGGTTGCCAATTTCGTCGGTACGGCACGGTTTCGAGACACGATCTTCCCGGAGTAGCCCAACCTCCCGGGAGAAACTGTCATGGACATGATCGACCGCCGCCTGCTGACCGAGCTGCAGGCCGACTCCGGACGCCCGCTGAGCGCCGTCGCCGAGCGCGTCGGCACGTCGCTGTCGTCGTGTCACCGACGCGTGCGCGCGCTCGAGGCGCGCGGCGTCATCACCGGCTACGGCGCCCGGCTCGACACCGGGCGGCTCGGCCTCGAGCTCGAGGTGTTCGTGGAGCTGCGCCTGGCCGCGCAGTCGCGCGAGGCGCTGGAGCGCTTCGAGCGTGCCGTGCTCGATCAGGACGACATCCTCGAGTGCAAGCTCACGAGCGGCGGCTCGGACTACATCGTGCGCATCCTGGCGCACGGCATCGCCGACTACGAGCGCATCCACCGCGAGACGCTGGCGCGGCTGCCGGGGGTGGCGAGCATGCAGTCGATCTTCACGCTGCGCACCGTCAAGCCGTGGCGAGGGATACCGGTGCCAACGGACGGGGCCTGAGAGGTCCGTCCCCGTCCGTCCCCGTCCGTCCCCGTCACGCCCGCCTCGATCGCCCCGACGCCGCCACGATCACCGCGATGATGATCGCGCCCGTCAACAGCAGCCGCGGCCCCGCGCCGAAGCCGAACGTGTTCAGCATCGTCACGACGAGGAACAGGAACAGCGACGCGCCCCAGAGACCCGGCACGTTGGCGTACCCGCCCGCCACCGACGTGCCGCCGATGACCACGACCGCGATCGAGGCGAGCAGGTATTCCTGCCCCATGTTCAGCGCCGCCCCGCCGGAGAACGCCGCCAGCACCACGCCGCACAGCGAGGCGAGCGTCGCGCACAGCACGTAGGTGGCGAAGCGCACCCGGTCCACACGGACGCCCGCGAGCCGCGCGCCGCGCGCGTTCTGCCCGATCGCCAGCACCGCGCGGCCGTAGCGGCCGCGCACCAGCAGCACGTGTGCCGCGACGCTGACGAGCACCACCGCGATGGCCACGAGCGGCACGCCCGCGACGCGCCCGGTCGCGAAGTCCGCCAACGCCGGCGGGGGCTTCACGCGCAGGCCCCGGTTCGTGCTGATGGCGAGCGACTGGAACACGAAGCTCGACGACAGCGTCGCGATGATGGGCGGGATGCGCAGCAGCCGGATGAGCGCCACGTTGAAGAGACCCACACCCAGGCCGCAGCCGAGCGCCGCGAGGGTGCCGAGCGCGATCATCGCGTCCGAGCCGTCCATGAGCTTCATGGCCACGGTGCCCGCCAGCGTCATCGTGGCGGGGATCGAGAGGTCCACGTTGCCCGGTCCCAGCGTGACGACGAACATCTGCCCGATCGCCACGAGCGCGTAGAACGCGCCGAACGAGGCGGCCGCGACGGCGACGTCGATCGCGCCTCCGGCGTTCGCGGCGAACGCCGTCGCGGCCCACGTCGCGACGGCGGCGACCCAGGCCCACGTCCACGGCGGCGCCCTCATGCGCCCCCTCCGGACGCCCGCCGACCCGAGCGGTCGACCAGCACGCGCAGCGCCAGCACGAGGATCAGGATGCCGCCCTGCGCACCGATCTGCCAGTCGGGGTCGAGCCGCAGGAAGGACAGGAACGAGCCCGTGAGCGCGAGCGTCACGGCCCCGATGACCGCGCCCACCGGCGAGACGCGCCCACCCGTGAACTCGCTGCCGCCGAGGATGGCCCCGGCGATCGACAGCAGCGTGTAGCGCAGCGCGATGTTCGCATCGGCCGACGTGGTGAGCCCGACGAGCGCGATGCCCGCCAGCGCGCCGAAGATGCCGGCGAGCGCGTAGGCGGCCGCGCGCACGCGCACCATCGACCATCCCGCCCGCTCCAGCGCGCGCGGGTTGCCGCCCGCGCCGCGCAGCACCGCGCCGGTCGCCGAGCGGCGCAGCGCGATGTGCACGAGCAGCGCGAGCGCGGTGCAGGCGATGATCGCGAAGGGCACGAGCGGCGGCTTCCACGTCATGAGCGCGCGCAGCCAGGCGGGCGCCGACCCGCCCGGCGTGGGCAGCACGAGCAGCGCGAGCCCCGACCACACGAACGACATGCCGAGCGTCACCACGATGGAGGGCAGCCGTCTCAGCTCGATGAGCGCGCCGAGCGCGGCGTACGCGCCGACGGCCAGGAGCAGTACCGCCGCGCCCAGGACGGGGCTGGCCTGCAGCCACGTCGCCGTCACGCACGCGACGAAGCTGACGTAGCTCCCGAGGGACAGGTCGATGTCCTCGACCATCAGCACGAACATCTGCGCCACCGTCGCGAGCGCGATCGGCACGGCGAGGTTCAGCAGCAGGTTCAGCCCGAAGTAGCTCATCGCGCGCGGCTGCAGCCAGAAGATCGCGCCCAGCACCGCGGCCAGCGACAGCACGGGCAACGCGCCCGCCAGCCAGCGGGCCGACGGCCCGCCCCCGCGCGGTTCCGCCGCGGAGCTCATCGCGCGCTCAAGCCGCCGCCGCACCCTCGAACGAGGCATCCAGCACCGCGGACTCGTCGAGCGCGTCGCGCGCGATGCCCGCGACGATCGCACCGTCGCGGAACACGTACACGTGGTCGCACTCGAGCAGCTCCTCGAGCTCCGTCGTGTACCAGACGAACGTGCGCCCCGCGTCCGCCTCGGCGCGGATCATCCGGTACACCTCGCGCTTGGTCCCCACGTCCACACCGCGCATGGGATCGTCCATCAGCACCGTCGCCGAGTCCGCCGCGAGCGCGCGCGCGAACAGCGCCTTCTGCTGATTCCCGCCCGACAGCGACAGGATCGGCATGCGCACGTCCGGCGTGCGGATGCCGATGCGCGCCTTCCACGTCTCGGCCAGCGCGCCTTCGGCGGCCGGATCCACGAGCCCCCACCGCCCGCGTTCGCCGAGCGAGCCGATCGCGATGTTCTCGCCGACGGACCACAGCGGGAACACGCCGTCGCGCTGCCGGTCGCCGGAGACGAGCGAGACGCGCCGCGTGGAGCCGACTGGCGCGCCGACGCCGGCTGCGAACAACCGCTCGAGGGTTCGCGCCTGACCCTGGCCTTCGAGACCGGCCAGCGCGACGATCTCGCCGGGCCAGGCGCGCAACGGCATCGAGCCCTCGTGTCGGCGCTCCGGAACGAGCTCGATGCGCGGCTCGCCGCCCGCGCGCCGGCTGGTCCGCGCGCTCGTCGATCCGTCGCCGGCGGCCTGCGCGGACGTCGCCACGTGCCCCATCGCGGCCACCAGCGAGTCGCGCGTGAAGTCCGCGCTGATCCGTTCGTCGACGATGGTCCCGTCGCGCATGACGACGGTGCGGTCGCACGCGTCGAGGATCTCGCCGAGCCGGTGCGAGATCAGCACGGCCGCTCCGCCATCGGCGGCGAAGCGGCGCAGGAAGGCGACGAGCTGCCCAGCTACGCGCCCGTCGAGCGACGAGGTGGGCTCGTCGAGGACGACGAGTCGCGCCGGCGCATCGGTCACCGTGAACGCGCACGCGATCTCCACCATCTGGCGGCGCGCGATGGACAGCGTGCCGACCTCGTCCGACGCGCGCACGCCGTGACCGGGGAAGATGACATCGAGCCGCTCGCCGACGAGCGCCGCCGCGCGCCGGCGCCAGCCGAAACCCCGCAGCGCCCGGTGCCGCAGCCGCGCGTTCTCCGCGACGTCGAGGTTCGGACACAGCGACAGCTCCTGGTACACGCAGCGCACGCCGGCCGCCGCGGCGCGGCGCACGTCGTAGTGACCCGCCGCGCCGTCGACGCGCACCGCCCCGGCATCCGGCACGAGCGTGCCGGCGAGCACGTGCATGAGCGTCGACTTGCCCGCGCCGTTGTGGCCGACGATACCGAGCACCTGCCCGGCGTCGATGTCGAGCGACACGCCGCCGAGCGCACGCACGGCGCCGAAGCGCTTCGCGACGCCCTCGAGAGCGACGATCGGCACCGGACTCAGCTCGCCTCGGCGATGACCCGCTGCGCGTCCTCGAGCGTGTACAGCACGTTCGTCACGCCGCCCTGCTCGGTGTCCGCGAGACCGTCCTCCAGGTTGTCCTGGTCGATGCGCAGGAAGGGCACCACGAGGTCCTTCGGCACGTCCGCGCCGTCGAGGATCTGCTGGGCGACCCAGAACGCGAGCGTCGACACGCCCGGCGCGATGGACACGGACATGGTCTCGTAGCCGCTCTTCTCCTTCTGCTCGTTCCACCAGGTGAGCTCGTCGTGGCGGTTGCCCATCACGATGGTGGGCATGTCCCGGTCGGTCGCCGCGAAGGCCTGCGCCGCGCCGTAGCCATCGCCGCCCTGCGTCACCACGCCGACGACCGGGGGCAGGCTCGGCAGGATGCCCGCCACCGCCTTCTGCGCCACGTCCTGCGCCCAGTCTCCGTGCACCGAGCCGACGATCTGCATGTCGTCGCGCGCATCGACCGCCTCGTGAATGCCCGCGCTGATCTCGTCGTCGACGAAGACGCCGGCAAGGCCGCGGATCTCCAGCAGGTTGCCGCCGGCGGGCAGCTTCCCGGCCAGGAACTCCACCTGATCACGGCCCATCTGACGGAAGTCGACCGCGATGCGCCACGCGCAGGGCTCGGTCACGATGCCGTCGAAGGAGACGACGACGATGCCGGCCGAGCAGGCCTCCGCCACGGCACCGTTGAGCCCCTCCGGCGACGCGGCGTTCACGACGATGGCATCGTAGCCCTGCAGGATCAGGTTCTGGATCTGCGCGGCCTGCTCGGTGACCTGATTCTCCGCGGTCGTGAACGGATCGGCCGCCGCCACCACGCCATCGTCGGCCGCGCGCTGCGCGACCGCGCCCCACGACTCGAGCATCGCCTGGCGCCACGAGTTGCCGGCGTAGTTGTTCGACAGCGCGATGCGCTTGTCGGACGTGTCGGCGGCGGCGGGAGCCGCAAAGGCGGTGGCGGCGAGTGCGGCGGCCACGAGGAGCCGAAGGCCACTCCGGTGAAGCGCCGAGGGCGTCGGGGTGCGGGAATGACCGATCATGGGCGAACCTGCTTGTATGACGGACCGGCACGGCCCGGGATGCGGCGAACCCCGGATCCCGCGCGTTGGATACTGTCCGCGACGGACCGGCACTCGTGACCGAGCCTAACGCCGCGCGCGGGCATCGTCCACGCTCAGCTCACGCGCCGCGCCACCACCGCCACGCAGTCCCCCGCCTTCACGAGGCCCGGGAAGTGCCTGCCCACGAGCAGCCCGTCGAGCCCGGCACGCAGCTCGTGCGGCGCGACGCCCGTCCGGTCGAGCGGCCACACGCGGGCCACGACCTCGCCGGCGGCAACGCCGTCGCCGAGATCCGCGCACGTCTCGATGAGCCCGTCCCGGTCCGCGAAGGTGAAGCAGTCGTCGCCCGGCATCTCGAGCTCCTCGGTCTCGGTCCGCTCGGGCTCGCCCTCGAAGGATGCCGGCGTGGATCAGCAGGTTCCGCGCGCCGCGGCGCGCGATGCCCACGGTGCGCGCGGTCGATGTGCCGCCGCCGCCGAGCTCCGTGGTGACGAAGACCTTGCCCTGCGCCTCGACGGTCGTGTCGTACATGCCGACGTCGTCGATCTCGACCATGCGCATCGACCAGGGCGCGGCGAACGCGCGCATGGCGGCGGCGCAGGCCGCGTCCTGCACGGCATCCGGCAGCCGGTGGCAGGCCGCGAACGGCAGGAAATCCAGGGTCCGGCCGCCGGAGTGGAAGTCCAGCACCACGTCCGCGAGCGGTACCAGCGTGCGCGCGAAGAAGTCCGCGATCTTCTCGGTCACCGTGCCGTCCGGCCGCCCCGGGAACAGCCGGTTCAGGTTGCCCCGGTCGATGGGAGACGTGCGCGTGCCGGCGCGGAAGGCCGGGTAGTTGAAGGCCGGCACGATGATCACGCGCCCCGTGACGCTCGCGGGGTCGAGCCCGAGCGCGAGCTCCTGCAACGCGATGGGCCCCTCGTACTCGTCGCCGTGGTTGGCACCGGTGTAGAGCGCGGTGGGTCCGGGCCCGTTCGCCACGACCGTGATGGGGATCATCACCGAGCCCCACGCGGAATCGTCCCGGCTGTACGGCAGGCGCAGGTGCCCGTGGTGCACGCCGTCCGCGTCTAGCGGAACGGTCGGGACCACAGGGCTGGGTGCACTCACGACTTGACGAACAGTTGCCGCGGCACGTCGGCCAGGCACTCGGGCGCGCCGTCGCGGATCGCGATGCTCTCCGTGATCTCTATGCCCCAGTCGGCCATCCACAGTCCCGTCATGAAGTGGAAGGTCATGTTCGGCTCCAGCACGGTGCGGTCGCCGCTTCGGAGCGACATCGTGTGCTCGCCCCAGTCGGGCGGGTACGCCAACCCGATGGAGTAGCCGGTGCGGCTGTCCTTCTCGATGCCGCGCTTTCTCAGCACGCCGAAGAACGCGTGCGCGATGTCCTCGCACCGGTTCCCGGCGCGCGCGGCCTCGAGTCCCGCCTCCATGCCTTCCAGCACCGCCTGCTCGGCGTCGAGGAAATGGGCGGGCGGCTTGCCCAGGAACACCGTGCGCGACAGCGGGCAGTGGTAGCGCCGGTGCACGCCGGCGATCTCGAAGAAGGTGCCCTCGCCCGCGCGCATCGGACGATCGTCCCAGGTCAGGTGCGCCGCCGACGCGTCCGCGCCCGAGGGCAGCAGCGGCACGATGGCCGGGTAGTCGCCACCGCTGCCCGAGGCTTCGTCGTAGCGCAGCGCCGCGTCGTGGATCTCGGCCACGAGGTCGCACTTCCTGAGCCCCGGCTCGACCTTCTCGAGGATGCGCGCGTGCATGCGCCCGACGATGCCTCCGGCCACGCGCATGTACGCGAGCTCCGCTTCGGACTTGACCGCGCGCTGCCGGTTCACGAGCCCCGTCGCGTCCACGAAGCTCGCCTCGGGCAGCCCGCGCTGCAACGCCGCGAACGCCGCCGCCGAGAACCAGTAGTTGTCCATCTCCACGCCGATGCGCGCGCGCGCGTGCCCGCGCTCGACCAGCCGCTCGGCCAGCCAGTCCATCGGATGGCGCTCGGCGGACTGCACGTAGTGATCGGGGTAGCCGAGGATGTCGTCCTCGGTGAGCCGCGTGGTACGACGCGTACCGGCGGCGTCCATGTCCCGCCCGAACCACACGGGGCTGCCGTCGCCCGCCACCCAGACGCCTTGGTGCACGTAGAACGACCAGCCGTCGTAGCCCGTCAGCCACGCCATGTTCGCGGGGTCCGAGCAGAACATCAGGTCGACGCCGGCGGCGTCCATCGCGCGTCGCACGCGTGCCAGGCGTTCGGCGTACTCGACCTCGTCGAAGGGGAGCGTGGGAGTGGTCACGGGAAAGTCGCCTCGCATCGGTGGCCGTCGACCGGACGTTACCATTGACCGATCCAAGCCCCGAAGCCGTGCAGCGCATGACCGAATCCACCACCGCCGAAGCCGTACCGAGCGCGAACCTCGACGCCACGGCCCCCGACCCGTCCACCCTCGAGCGGTGGGACCGCGACCACTTCTTCCACTCGTCCACGCACCTTGGCCAGTTCGCGCGCGGCGAGCTGCCGCACCGCGTCGTGACGGGCGGCCAAGGGGTGTACATCGAGGACAGCGCCGGGCACCGGCTGCTCGACGCCTTCGCGGGCCTGTACTGCGTCAACGTCGGCTACGGCCGCACCGAGATCAGCGACGCCATCGCGAAGCAGGCACGGACACTCGCCTACTACCACGCCTACGTCGGCCACGGCACCGAAGCCTCCATCACGCTCGCCAAGATGATCGTCGAGCGCGCGCCCGCCGGCATGAGCCGCGTGTTCTTCGGCCAGTCCGGCTCGGACGCCAACGAGACGAACATCAAGCTCGTGCGCTACTACAACAACGTGCTGGGCCGCCCGCACAAGAAGAAGATCATCTCGCGCTGGCGCGGCTACCACGGCTCCGGGCTCGTGAGCGGATCCCTGACCGGGCTGAAGCTCTTCCACGATCAGTTCGACCTGCCGCTGCCGGGCGTGCTGCACACCGAAGCCCCGTACTACTACCGCCGCGCCGACCGCTCCCTCACCGAGACCGAGTTCTCCGCGCACTGCGCCGCGAAGCTCGAGGAGATGATCCTCGCCGAAGGGCCCGACACCGTCGCCGCCTTCATCGCCGAACCCGTGCTCGGCACCGGTGGCCTCGTGCCGCCGCCCGAAGGCTACTGGGAGGCGATCCAGCCCGTGCTCGAGAAGCACGGCGTCCTGCTGATCGCCGACGAGGTCGTCACCGGTTTCGGCCGTCTGGGCAGCATGTTCGGCTCCGACCACTACGGCATGCGCCCGGACCTCATCACGATCGCCAAGGGCCTGACCTCGGCCTACGCGCCGCTGTCGGGCTCCATCGTGTCCGAGCGCATGTGGAAGGTGCTCGAGGAAGGGAGCGACCGCTTCGGCCCCATCGGCCACGGCTGGACCTACTCCGCGCACCCCATCGGCGCGGCCGCGGGGGTCGCGAACCTGCAGCTCGTCGACAGCCTCGGCCTCGTCGCCAACGCGGGCACGGTCGGCGCCTCGTTCCGGCGCCAGATGCACGACGCGCTCGCGAACCATCCGAACGTCGGCGAGGTGCGCGGCGAAGGCATGCTGTGCGCGGTCGAGCTCGTCGAGGACCGGGACGACCGGCGCTTCTACGACCCGGCGAGGAAGATCGGCCCGGCGGTGGCGGCGGCGATGCTGAAGCGCGGCGTGATCGCACGCGCGATGCCCGAGGGCGACATCATCGGGTTCGCGCCGCCGTTGTGCCTGAGCGAGGAGGAAGCGGCGTTGATCGTCGAGGCGGCGAGCGAGGCGGTGGCGGAGGTGCTGGGGTAAGCGGTCTCCACGGCTATACGTGAATATACGGAGCCGCTGAGGTTCAACCCGCGGTCCTGCGCAGGTGCGCGATGATCTTCCTTCGCTGCTCCTCGTCGAAGTCGCGCCCGTACCGTCGCAGGAACAAGGCCTCGCGACGGTCGGCCTCCGTGGTCGCATCGATGGTCGACATGGACAGCTCGGTGGCCATGTCCCACATGTCGCCCACCATTTCCAGACGCTGGCCTGGCGTCAGCGCCATGAGCATGGCGCGGTAGCGCGCGGCCATCTCGGGGCTCGTGTCGCTCATGGACGGCAACGCGCGGCCAACGCCTCGCGCAACACCGCAATGAAGGCCTCCGGCCGTGTCATAAAGGCAGCGTGCCCCGCGCCGTCGATCCAGCGCACGCCGTCCGCGCCCGCGATGCGTTCGACCATGAAGTCCGCGGCCGAGGGCAGGCAGATGGCGTCGTCGCGCCCGTGCAAGATCGTGGTCGGTACCCGGATGCGTGACAGCTCGTCGATCTGGTCGCGCGCTCCGGACGAGCCGAAGGCGGCCAGCGCGACGGACTGAGGGCAGGCGGTGGCGATCGTGGTCAGGCGCTCGGCCACCGCCGCGTCTTCGGGCGCGACCATGCTGCAGAACGCGGCGCAGCCGGCCGCGTAGTCGCTCACGAGCAGACCACCCAGTTGCTGGGCGGCCTCGCCGGGCAACGCGTGCGGAAAGTCCGCCGACGCCAGCAACCGCGGCGTGGTGTCCACCAGCACCAACCGCCCGATGGGCGGGATCGGCCGCGCCGCGAGCACCATCGCTATCGCGCCGCCCATCGACCAGCCGACGTAGGTGACATCGCGCAGCTCGAGCGCGTCGACGAGCGCGCTCAGGTCGCCGGCATGGCGTTCGAAGGAAATGTCGGGATCCGGCGCGTGCGAGGCGCCGTAGCCGCGCAGGTCTGGACAGACGCAGCGGTGCGTGTCGCTAAACGCCTCGACCTGACGGCCCCAGACCGAGCCGTCCGCCAGGATGCCGTGCACGAACAGCAGCGCCGGACGACGTCCGGCCCCGTGTCGCGCACGTGCATGTCGATGCCGTCGATCTGCATGGGATGCCCTCGTCACGGGCGCGACTCCGCCCATCGCCAGCATAGCGGCAGGAGCCTGCGGACGATCAGCCGTCGCGCAACGCCTTGCGCACGGCCGAATCGGCCGCGCGCGTCGTCTCCGGCTGCCGATAGCGCAGGGCCAATCGCAGTACCCACGAGAGCGCGGTGTCGAGCGACACCCGGTGCCCGACCGAGACGTACACGGGCTTCACGCCATCCTGCGTGCGCAGCGCCGCACCCACGATCTCGCCCTCGTGCACGATCGGTGCGTGCGAGCCGCGCGCCTCGCCGGGCTCGCCCGCCTCGCCGATGTACATCGACTTCGCGCACCCGATGCTCGGCACGTCCAGCGCGAGACCCAGGTGGCAGGCGAGACCGAAGCGGCGCGGGTGCGCGATGCCTTGCCCGTCGCACACGACCAGATCCGGTCGGTGCGCCAGTCGCTCGAACGCTGCCAGCAGCGGTGGCAGCTCGCGAAACGAGAAGAGCCCCGGCACGTAGGGAAAGCGCGCGACGTCCGCGTGCACGACGGATTCCACGGGCTGCAGCGTCACGGCATCGAGCGTAACGATGCCGGAGTGCAGCACGTCGCCGGCACCGTCGGCGGCATAGCCGACATCCACGCCCGCGATCAGACGCACGTCGCCCAGCCGATCCGCGCGCTCGACGAGCGACGCGAGGCGGTGCTGCACGGCCTCGGCCTCGGCGGCGGTCGCGGGGACGGTGCGCGCGGCGGCCGTGGCGACGTCGGCGGACGTCATCCCGTGGAACGTCGTCGGGTGCGGCGCGTCACGCCGCGGCGCGCCGGTTCGGTAGTGCCTCGCATCTCGGGCGTTCTCGGATGGACCGGGCGACGGCGCTTCGGGAAGGCTGGCGCCCGCCGGCCGTGCGCCGACCATGGACAGGATAACGCTTGGCCGATCGACGCCCTCTCCGACCCGCCTTCGCACTGTGGCTGCTCGTCTTCGCGCTCGTGGCCGCGTGGCACCCCGCGAGGGCGGCGGATCCCGTGCCGGGTTGCGTTTCCGAAGGCGGTGCGAGTCGCTGCGTCTCCGACGGCGACACGGCGGCTGCACCGTCACCCGAAATGCCGTCCTCCGCGTTCGGGAACCCCGCGAGCCTCGTCTCGGGTGCCAAGCACCAGCGCGAGGTGGACGTCGAACGCGTCGGGGTCCTCGGCTTCGAGCGACACTACGATAGCGCGCTCGCGGATGCGAACGTCGGGCTGGGACAAGGCTGGACGCACTCGTACGCGACGCGCCTTTGGTCCGCCGGCGAGGCCGGCCTGCAGATCCACCAGGGCGACGGGCGCCGGATCACTTTCACCGCCGACGCGGACGGGCCCGCGGACCCGGACGCGATCACGGGCACGATCTGGAAGGGGCGCCTGCCGTCGGACGGAGAGCTGCGCAGGCGCCCGGACGGTGCTTGGGTGTGGCACCTCACGGACGGCCGCAAGCTCACGTTCCACGGTACCTGGCTCGTTAGCGTCGAAGTCCCGGGTGCCGGCGCGCTCGAACTAAGGTACGCGGGCAATCGGCTCGTGCGGATCTCGGACGCCGCCGGCCGCTCCGTTCGGCTCGAGTACACGTCCGGCAGGCTCGGCCTGCGCCTGTACGACGAGACGCCGGAGACGTCGCTCTCGGGACACCTCGCCGCCGTGGTGCGCCCGGACGGCACGCGCATCGCCTACGCGTACGACGGACGCCGCAATCTCGTGCGGGCCACGTGGCCAGACGGCACGTCGCGGCAGTACCTCTACGAGGACCCCATCTGGCGTTCGCGCCTCACCGGCATCGTCGACCGACGCGGGGTGCGAACCAACCGCTGGACCTACGGCGATGACGGCGCCGTGCGCGCCGCGACGCTCGCGGACGAGAGCGAAGCGCTCGCGTTGGAGCGCCATGCGCCGACGCCGGACGGGCGCCCCGGACGATCCACAATCGTGTCCGGCGCGGGCGCCGTGGCCACCTGGGAGTGGGAACGAGACCCCGCCACGGGCGCGACGAGGATCCTGGCGGCGGGCGGCGACGCCTGCCGGACCTGTCCGCCGGCAGGACCCGGGCGCGAGTACCGCTATGACGAGCACGGGCTGCTCGCCGAGGAGACCGAGGCAGACGGCACTTCCACGCTGACCGCTCGGGACGACCTAGGGCGAACGGTCGAACGCGCACGGCGCCTCCCCGACGGCACCGAGCTCCTCGAACGCGCCTACGGCCACGAAGGCAACACGCATGCGGTCGTGCGCGAGAGCCGACCGAGCGTGCGACCGGGTTTCGCGTTCGACATCGAATACGAACGCGACGGCGCCGGGCTCGTGAACGCGATCATCGAGCGCGGTCACTCGCCGATCGTCTCCGACGAGGCGAACGTCGTGGGCTGGGCGCCGATCGAACGCACCACGCGCATCATTCGGAACGACGGTTGGGTAGTCGGCATCGACGGTCCTCGAACGGACGTCGACGATGTCTGGCATTTCGATCGGAGTGCGGGCGGAGACCTCGTCGCGGTGCGTCGACCGGACGGGCGCGATGTCCGCTTCGAGTCGCGCGATGCGGCGGGGCGCATCACGCGCTTCGCCATCGATGACGAGCCCGCCGTGAGCATCGAACGCGATGGCGACGGTCGCCCCGTGCGCATCGAGCATCGCGGCCTCGCGCTGAAGATCGAGCACGACGCAGAGGGACACATCCTGCGTCACATCGGCCCATGGGGCCGGACGCTGCAGCTGGATCACGACGGCGCGGGCCGGCTGAGCTCACTCATCGACGACCTCGGCCGGCGCGTGGATCAGCGCCACGACACCGACGGACGGTTGGCCGCACGCGAGATCTTCGGCACCGATGGCGATCTCGTCGCGTCCGTCGCGCTGTACCGGAACCTGGCCGGCGAGCTCGTCTCGCTGGACGCCACCCATGCGAACGCCGACGGCAGCACCACGACGCGCTCGATCGGCTTCGAGCGAGACGCGCTCGGGCGCCTGCTCGCCCTCGCCTCGGACGACCGCGGCTCGCTGAGCGTGAAGCGCGACGCCGCAGGGGACGTCCGCACGGTCGCCCTGCCCAACGGCGCGCGCCACGAGTTCGATCTCGACGCGACACGCCGCGTTTCCCGCCACGCGAACCGCGCGGCCGGCGCGACGCGCGCTTGGCACGACGACTTCGGACGCCTGGTGGCGGAACACCACGTCGGCACCGGCCTGACACGCTACGAGTTCGGACCGGGTGCGCACTGGACCGGGAAGGTCGCGGCCGACGGCGTCGTGACGGTGCGCCGCTTCGACGCCGCGGACCGGCTCATCGAGACCCGCACGCCGGATGGCACCGACGTCTACGAGTACGACGCCGACACGGGCCACCTGATCCGCGCCGCGAACGCCGCGAGCGACGAGCGCTTCAAGTGGAGCGCCGCGGGCGATCTGCTGCGTCACGAGCGACGCATCGGCGACAGCTCCTACGTCACGAGCTACTCGCACGACGAACACGGCCGGCTAGCGACGCGATCGCTTCCGAACGGTCCCACGCTTACCTACCACTACCACGAAGACGGGCCGGACGCGGGGCGGCTGCGCGCCATCACGCGCGCCTCCTGGTTCGGCCTGGGGCGAGAGACCCTTGTGGGCGAGATCGACACCGACGCGCGCGACGGCACCACCGGCCACATCGCGCACAACGGGCTGCGCACCGTGCGCCGCTTCGCCCCGAACGGCGAGCCGCTGTCGATCGACATCGAGCGGGCCATGCGGGTGCGCTACCAGCACGACTCGGCGGGCCGCATCGTCGGCATCGACCGCGACGGCACGCTGGAAAGCTACCGATATGCAGGCGACCGCCTCAGCGGAGCCGACACGGCGGCCGGAAGCTTCCGCTACGCCTCCACCGGCGTCGAAGATCGATCGACTACCGACCGCGACGCCGCCGGTCGCGACCTCTCCATCGGCGACGCAAGGAGACTGCTCTGGAACGCCGCGGGCCGGCTCGCGGCAGTCGAGGTCGACGGCCGCACGATCGCGCGGTACGCCTACAACGCCTTCGGCGAACGGGTCGTAAAGACCGTGCACGGCGAGGACGGATCGCGCACCACGCACTTCCTGTACGACGGCACCGAGCTGGCGGCGGAGATCGACGCGACCACCGGCGCCACGCGCCACTTCGTGCACGTCGATGGCCACCCGATCGTCCTGATCGACACGCGAGGCACGCACGCGCTGCACACGGACCACCTCGGATCGGTACGGCTGGCGACGAACGATGCGGCCGTCAGCAGCTGGGCCGCAAGTTTCGGCCCCTACGGCGAGACGGACATCACGATCGACCGGCTCGACCAACCCCTGCGTCTGCCCGGTCAGTACCGGGACGCGGAGACAGGGCTGCACTACAACCTGAACCGGTACTACGACCCGCGGGCGGCGCGCTACCTGTCACCGGACCCCGTCGGCCTGCGCGCCGGACTCGACCGCCGCGCCTACGCCGAAGGCGCGCCGCTCGCCCACACGGACCCGCTCGGCCTCGCGACCGACGCGGCGATCACCGCGCGCGACGCGGCCCTGCCCGACAAGCCGATCGCCGACCAGAGCTTCACCGAACGCCTGCAGACGACCTTCGGCATGGTCGTCGAGTACGGCGACCTGCCCGGCGAGATCGGCAGGGCGTTGATGGAGCAGCTGTCGCCCGGCAACCTCGCGGCCACCGCGGCCGTCATCGGTCTCTTCGCGGCGCTGCAGGCCACGCCGCTCGGCTGGTTCGCGGACATCATCCTCGTCGGCGCGGCCTGGTACGAGTTCGGGTCGATCGCCGTGGACCTGGTCCTCGGGCTCGTGGACCTCGTCACGTCGCTGAACGGCGCCAGCACACGAGCGGATCTCTGCGCCGCGGCCGACCGGCTCGGCGGGCTGCTGGCGCAGGTGGTGTCGGAGTTCGCCGGGGACGTGGCTCTGTTCGGCGGCGCCGGGGCGGTGAAGGGCTCGCAGCTGATCCGTCGGTTGTTCTCGAGCAATCGGGACGAGGCGCTGGCTGCGCGGCCGCGGCCTTGTTCAAGGGCGAAGGGCGGTGATGGGTGCGGGATCGATACCGGTCAGCTTACGCGCGAACGCCGAAACGAGGCGGTACTCGAGCAGCTCAGGCAGGACCATGCGGACACTCGGTCGATGTCGAACATTGCGCGCGGACCGGCCGTGTCGCGCGGCTACGCAATCGACCGGGACGGGGAGCTGGTGGAAACCACCGGCCGGCACCTGAATCTCAAGTTCCCCATGACGGCGCGAGATGATGCCACCGTACACATTGCCAACGACGTCCTCACGATCAGGGACCCGGTGAAATACATGGAGGAAATCAAAGAGCTGTACAAGAACGACGGCGGAATGCCCATGCATCCGCGCACAGAGGCGATGATTCGCGCCTACGTGCTTCGAGTTCAGGGGCAGCCACTGAGCACGCTCGAGGGAGCGCCCGGTGCCCACGCCGAGATCCGAGCCCTCAACGAGCTGTTCACGCTCTCTCCGAACTTGAACGTCTCCGACATCACCCTTGGCACGATACGGCTTCGCCCGGCTACCCCAGAGGACTTCCCTGCGTGTTCAAACTGCTCGGGTATCCTGGAGGGCGTCGAGATCATTACCGGCAGGGTCGACGGTTGACGCACCGTCCCGAGCGATTATCCAGCGAAACAGTCCCCGAACCCTCAGCGCACCAGCAACGATGATTGACCTCGATCGCGGGTTATGGCGAGCGCCGCGTGTTGTCTTCGCATGTCTGAGCAAGGAGCTTGTCCTGACCGAAGGCGTAGCCCACCTCATGGACCAGCCGTTCTCCGGAGCAGCCTTCGACTTCGCGTCCGGGCACCTCGTACGGGCTATGGCCTACCAGGAAGGACAAGCAACGGGCACCTTCGATCCCGGGAAGCTGTTCCCGCGCCATCCTTCTCCGGTCCAAGTTGTCGATCGCACGGCACGGGTAGAAAGCGTTACCGGGCACGTGTACGACGCCGACGCTCACTGGGACGCCAGACTCGCCGGACAACCGTTCGACGGGCTACTCTTCGACCGATGCGAAGGAACACCCTTCACCGAGATGTACTTGTTCGCTGGAGGGCTCCCCTTGGAATTGCGCGAAGTCGAGTGCTCCGGACTACTGCTGCACAGGGAACTCCGTACTCCCGAAGGCTGGGACGTCTCCTACGCGTGGGGCCGCGACACTACGCTCGGCTCGTTCGATGTTCGAGGAGACGGATTTCAGATCCACGTCGGGCAGTATCGGCCGGGTTGCCTTACGACGACCGACTTCAGCGTGGAGCCGGCCCGGTTCGAGAAAGTGAAGCGCAACGAAGCCTTCTGCACCGGCTTTCCATCGCGCCCCGACATGCTGGACGATGTGGCGCTCGCCGACTTCCTGAACATCCGGGGACGCTTCCTGCTTACCGAGCGCATAGCCAGCTTGGGTCGCAACACCGCCTGCGCATCCGTCGAGCGCCTACATGTGGAAGTTCCCGAACACCGCGGCTTCGACGCCCTCGAACGTCTGATATCAGCGGCCAGTCCGAAGACGGTATCGCTGGAAGGCGATGGCGAGACCGCTCGACAATTCGACACTTGGTTCCGGCAGCGAAACGGCGTTTCTTTGGAACTTGTCCTGCCGTGAAGGGCTTCACGAAATGACGAGGGCACACGATCGGCCGACCTGAGGTACGGCGCCTTGCGAATCCGGACTTGAAGAGACCCTGTAGAAGGTCCGACTCGCTGGTTGTCTAGCGGATTAAGCGGGCTAACAGACCAACGGCTCCCGCCGTTGCACGACACGCAAGGGCCGTGCAGTCAGACGATTGCGGCAGGGTCGATCCACTCCGCCTCAAGCAGAACGGGCGCCAGATGGACGAAATCCTTGTCCATCGACAGCAAAGTAGCCCCGACCGCCTTGGCGCACGCCGCGATCCACAGATCGTTTTTGCCCATGTTCCTCGCACCGTCGGCGTGGCTCTGCGAGTACAGATCGATTTGAACGTACGCTTCGATAACATCCGGATGACGGATATCGACCGTGATCAGATCGTCCAGCGCGCTTCTCAGCACGCTTCTCTTCGCTTCCCCCCAATCCCATCGCTTGGCAAGAACGGCGATCTCGCCGTGAGTGACGACGCTGATCAGCGGCGCGGCATCCCTCTCCCGAAGCGAGAAGCGGGCATCCACCGCAAGCGCCCGCTCGCCTCCGCGAACCAGCAACACGAGCACGCTGGTGTCGAGCAGGACGAGCGAGCGGTTCATCGGACCGCTCGAACCATCTCGATCAGCTCGTCCTCTGTCTCGTCGCCAGGCCAGGTTCCGAAGAAACCGGAGACCCCCGGCGCAGCCTCGAGCGCAGCGAAATCGACGACGGGGAAGAGATCCGTGATGACGGGCAGTGCATCGAACACCCGGTCCTGCTCGGTGGCTGGTCGTATTGACCCGGCGATGACGTGCAGCGGCCCCCCGGAGGGACGGAAATGCAGCTTCCCGGACACGGCCACCTGCGTTCCGAACAGGGCGGCCAGCCCATCCCGGTCCTGATTCTCCAGACGGGCGGATACCTTCGTGCCGTCGGCGAGACGCAAAACGACAGCGGGACTGGTAGCCGAGATGGTGTCCAGGCTGGCCCGCAGCAGCACCGCCTTCGCCGCCGGCGTCAGGTCACGCAGACGGTCGTAGCGCTCGGCGCTCGCTGGCGTCAGCTCGACATGGTGACCGTCGCTCCCGAGCCCTTCGAGTCGCAGGGCGTCGTATCCTGTCCCGTCCGTCGTCCGCGCCAGTCGCGCGCACGACTCCAGGAGCGCCCTATCCGCCCGAACGTCCTCTCCACCGGGGTCGAGGCCAGCAGCCAGCACGTCACCGAGCAGCTCTATCGCCGTACGATCCCCCAGGCTCCGTTCGTCGGCGTCTTGGAAAAGGTTCGAACCGCCGCCCCATACGGAAAGCGGGCTCAAGTCGCCGAGCGCCGGTGCCTCGATATCGATGACGGCCGAACCGCTGGACAAACCGGTGACATCGAACTCGCAGGCCGCCTCAAGCCACGCTGGCCGCTTTCCCTTGCGTACGCTCTCGCCCTCGACGGCGAACCGAGCTGCGGCCCGGGCGCCCTCCAGCAGAGCGTCCAGCGCGCCTGAAAGCGTCGCCATCGGTACCCTGATTCCGGATTCGGAAGCCCGGCCGGTCAATACGAGCCTGTGGTGCTTCATCGCGACATACCCTCCTTGCCGCCTATACCGTCGAGCGCATGAGCCGCAGCGGCTATGGCACGCATAGTGCCGCATGCTGTCCCGACCTGTCGACCTTCTCGCGTTCGACGCGATGGTTGGAAGCCTGGACAGGAGTCCTGGTGAAGACTACCGGGACGATGGCTTCCAACAGCAATGCACGCAGCTTCCGGCGGACTAGAGCCGCGCCGTCCGGCTCTCGGTGCCATGGCTGCAAAAGCGCGGGGCGGCGAACCTTCAGGACGACGCCTTCGACCGAGCCCACGACACGCTTTCGCTGCTAGCCGACCTCGCCGAGCGAAAATTGACCGGCGCGTTGGCCTGCCCTCCGGCTCCGGCTCGGTGGGTCCCGACAGCATCGACAGCTGGACGATTCAGTCCAGATGCTTCTCCTGCAACCTCCGCCCCACGAACCGGATCCCGGCCTGCGCCAGCCTCAACCTGACCTTGTCACCCAGCGGCAGCGACGTCTTCCCGGTACCGACCCAGAGCCATCGCGCGACACGACCGCCGCCCCGCAGATGGTCGACCAACCACCGCTCGGTGTTGCGCTTCTTCTGCATCACGACGGCCACCTCGCCGCTCTCGGCGGGACGCGGTTCGACGCCCACCAGTTGCGTCCCTTCCTCGTCACCGAGGACATAGTCCCAGCGCCGCTCGACAGGATGCCCGAGGCGCAGTGCCTCGTCGACGTCGATGCTGTCGACGAACCGATCCCGCGCGGCCGGATCGATCCGCCTTCGGTCGGCAACTTTCATCGCCCCCAGCCCCGGACGCACGTCCGAACGCAGCGACGAGCCCGGACGCAACGAGCCCGTCACCGATGCGGATGCGCGCCGGCGTCCGCTCACGCCGCGTTCTTGTTGACCGCGTCGATGACCGCGTCGGTCAGCCGCGAGCTGTAGCCCGTGATGCCGCCCCACCCGGCCACGACCTCGTCCTCGGAATCCGGGTCGAGCTCGGAGATATCGTCCGAGCGCACCTTGCCGTCGTCACCGAACCCTAGCGCGTACACCCGATAGTCCTTGGTCAGCGCGGCCTTGGCGACATCGCGCAGCGAGTCGGTCGGCACCCCGAGCCCCTCGCAGACGAGTTGCCAACGCGCCTGGTTCTCCTGAAGCCGACGTAGCATCCACACCGCCGTCAGCAAGTGCGGCGAGTGAGTGGAGAGCACGACCCGGTAGCCGCGCCACAGCAGTTCCAGCACCAACAGCACGACCACCGAAACGGCCTGCGGGTGCAGCCCCATCTCGGGCTCCTCGATGACGACCCAATCGATGTCGGGACGCTTGGTCTGGCGCGTGACGGGCAGCAGGTGATAGAGCCCGAGCAGCAGCGGCGTGAACTCGCGCTGCCCGGCAGTCCACGTCATGTAGGGCGGGTCCATGTCCCCGTGCGACAGCGTGAGCCGCTTCCTGTGCTGGCGTTCCTCCATCGATACCGTCCCCGAGTGGA
Organism: uncultured Gammaproteobacteria bacterium; assembly: GCA_963833195.1. Taxonomy (GTDB): domain Bacteria; phylum Pseudomonadota; class Gammaproteobacteria; order Granulosicoccales; family Granulosicoccaceae; genus Granulosicoccus. Next base: position 2,602,969 of record CAWHXF010000027.1, read on the forward strand.
AGACGGCCTCGTCGATCTGACGTCGCACCGCCGCCTTGAGCCGGTTCGCGACCGGGAACAGCACGCCGTCACCGCGCTCGCCGAACAGCTCGTACAGCGTCTGGCTGAACACGCGCGCCACGACCGGAACCTCCTCGGACAGCCGCTGGAACGGCTGCGCCCAGCCATCGCTGATCAGCATGGAGCGCTGTGCAGGGATGAAGAACACGCTCTCGCTCTTGCTGCCGAGGCGCGACAACTGCGCGGGATCGATCGTCCGGGCATCGAGCCGGACGAGCGTATCGCCGGACCAGCCCTTGCCCATTCCGGTGCCGAACACCAGATCGATCGTCGTCTCGACGTCCTTGAGCACGTAGCCGGCATCGCGCAGCCGCGCCGCCAGTTGTCGGCCGTCCACGGCGGCCTTCAACCATTCGAGCACGAGCGTCTTGCCGGTGCCGTTAGGCCCGACCAGGACGGTCAGGTCGCCGAAGCGCAGATCCACCTCGTCGATCTGGGCGAAGTTCTCCACCCGCATTCGAGAGGGCAGCGATCGGCGACTCCCGGTCATGTCAGGTCCCTCAGCTCGTCCGTGGACAACCCGGATCGCATCAGCCGCAGCACCGCCCACGCGTAGTGCCGCATGCTCTCTCGGTCCTTCAGCAACCGGTCTGCGTCGGCGGCGTCGTTGCCGGCCGTCATCAGGTCGAACTCCGCGCCCTCGACTGCCCGTGTCAGGTCGCCGCCCCGCATGACCTGTTCGTCGGTGTTGCCGGCGTCGAGCTGCTTCCGAATCGTGTTGTTGCGACGCGCAATCCCACTTACGGCAACCGAGTTCGCGACCCGCTTGACCTTGTCCGCCAGCCGACGTTCCCGAACGGTCGCATGCTCATTCCGACCCGGCCACGAACCGGGTCGGCATCTCGCGCTCACGTCCCGTCACTCATGGGGGTCATCTTCGAGCCTCCTTGCCCGCCGATGCGCCGAATGCGCGTCGCCCCCCCCAACGACGCCCGAGCTGTGAACCACTCCCGGGTCTCCGCATCGTCGCTGTACACCGCGCAGCTACGCAGCCCACGCGACATCAGGGTCCGATAGGTGTTCTTGATGACGCGGTCGGCCGCCTTGCGTGCACTCTCCGGATCACGCTTGAACCAGGTCTTGTATCCGCGCACGGAGCGATCCTGAGCGGAGCGTGCGAGCGCATTCGTCACGACGATACCGTCACGTACCAGAAGATCCGCACCGATCAGCACGCCGACGTGCTCGACCTCGAGGCCTTGGCACGTGTGAATGCAGCCGATCTCGTGCACCGAGTTCGGTTGCATGATCCAGAGACTTCCATCGATATCGAGGTTCCAGCGCGCGGCGAAGTCGTGCCGCGGGTAGACAATGTCCTCGACCGCGGCGTCCCTCTTGCCCTTCCAGTCCCAGCAGTAGCCCGCCACCATTCGCGCCTTGTTCCCGGGCAGATTCAGGGACAGGATGCGGTCGCGCAGCGCGTTTGGGGACTCATGAACCACGAACTCGTAGCCGGAGCCGTCCAGGTCGGTGTTCGCCGTAGGCCGGATCCCCAGAACGTCGTCCAGCCAAGCGAGGTAGCCGTCGGAACCGTTGCAGCGGAACTGCGAGGCGAGCGCCATCTCGTGGACTTCGGCATCCAGCACCGCGGCGCAGCGATGAAGCTCCGCCGACTCGCCGATGTCCTTCAGCGTGACGCGCTGATCGTCGTCGACGAAGAACACCGACATTGCGCTCGCGCGCATCGTCTCGATCGCCTGGTTTTCGCCTAGGTTTCCGTACAGTCCCGACTTCTCGTTCAGGCGGTGCGCCTCGTCGACGACGAGCACGTCGAGGGCCTTCGGCGCGACGTCGACGAACCCGCCCGAGCCCTTGAACAGGTTGTCGATCCGCGACTTCGTCATCGAGCCCTTCAGCCTCGCGGCGTATACCGCCCGTGGCGCCGCGTTGCGCGACACGTACTGTGCCACTCTGCTCCGGCGGGTGAACTCGACGAGCAGGTTCACCGCCACGACCGTCTTGCCGGTCCCGGGACCGCCTCGCACGATCAGCACCCGTCGCTTGCCATCCTCGAGAGCCGACTCGGCGAGCGCCAGCGCGGACTCGTACACGAGCTTCTGGTCGTCCACGAGATGGAACGACGGGTTACCCGACATCAGGGCGACCAGCTCGTCGGCGAGGCACTTCGACGGACGCAGCCGACCGCCGTCGATCCGGTACATCAGCTTCGTCCGGTCGCCTCGACGCACGTGCTTGCTCAGGAAGGCGGCCAGCTTTTCCGCGTCCTGCTTGAGGAACGCCGGTGCACGTGCCAGATGCTCCGCGTACACGGGGTCGTTGATCGCGCCTCCGTCGGTGCAGTTGTGCAGGTACGCGCACGGCGCGAGCCGCACGTCGCCGTCCTGCACGGCGGCGTTGTAGTCCTGAATGAGAGCTGCGTAGGTCCAGGCTTGGTAGGACGGATGCGTGGTCTCCCGTACTCCCCCGCCCAATTGCGTCCTCACGATCGCATCCTTGTCGGTGCGCTCGACTTCGGACCACTGCTTGAGCTCGACGATAACCGCGGTGTCCCGGCCCTCCTCGTCAGCACCGGTCAGGATGAAGTCCACCCGCTTTGCCGTCAGCGGAACGCGGTACTCGATCGCCACTCGGGCATCCCCTGGCGTACCCGCGAGCTCGAGAGCACCTCCCATGAACTGCATCGAGTTCTGCCAGGACGAGATCTCGCTCTGGCTGGTGCGCGTCCCCAACCGATGCACGAACGCGGATTCAATGGCGTCCGCGATCCGATTCGTAAGCACATCCCGTGCGAAGGCGTCCCGGGTCGCCTCGTAGACGATCATCGAGGGCAGGCTCGTGGCGCCATGAGCGGGAAGCGCACCGCGCCGATTCCGAGGCGGGCGGTTGTGGCCACCGCGATCGCGTGCGTCTGCGCGTTCAGCTCCTGGCCGAACGGCACCACGCGCGCCTCGGGGTTCCACTCGGCGATCTGCTCCATGCCCGAGGACAGGAAGCCGCCCGTGCCGCACGCCGGGTCGTAGACGGTGCGGATCACGCCGTCGCCGCGCAGCGCGTCGCTGTCGGGCGCGAACACGAGCGTGGTGGCCAGCCGCACCACGTCGCGCGGCGTGAAGTACTCCCCGGCCGTGTCGTTCGCGCTCTCGGCGAAGCGGCGAATCAGGTGCTCGAACGCGAGGCCCATCTCATGGTTCGACACCCGCTCGGGGTGCAGGTCGACGCCGGCGAAGTAGCTCGCGACCTTGAACAGCAGCTTGTCCTCCTCCAGCCGGTCGATCTTGTTGGTGAACTCGAACTGCTCGAAGATCCGGTGCACGTTCGGGCTGAACCTGTCGAGGTAGTCGAGCAGGTTCGAGCGCGTGTCGGCGAGACCCAGGGAGCCGAGCGAGTAGCTCGACGTGTTGTAGAAGTCGACGCTGCTGGCGCGCGTCAGCAGCGGGAACGGGTCGTAGCCCTTGCCCTCGATCTCCTTCGCGCGCTTGGCCACCGCGTCGCGCGTCGGCTCCAGCACGCATTCGAGCCGGCGCAGCACCGTGAACGGCAGGATCACGAGCCCGTACTCGGACTGCTTGAAGTCGCCGCGCAGGAGCTCTGCGACCTGCCAGATGTCGTTGGCTAGGTTCTTCTGGTCCACCATCGTGTGGGTCGTCGGTCTCGTGGGGTTGTCGTGCGGCGGAGCGTCGAGCGCCCGGTCACGGCGCCTCGTAGGTGTCGTCGTAGATCTCGGACAGGCGCCGGCTTTCGTACGACCAGTACGGCGACGGCTGGACGGCGTAGTCCTTGCCGAGCAGGCGCTGCGTCAGGGCCGTCAGCGAGCATTCCTCGCCATCGTGCGAGACGTGCCGTGGTCCGGTCACCTCGCAGGTGACATCGCCCTGCGCGAACTCGAGCGTAGACCCGACCGGGATGCCCATGTCCTCGAAGTTCATGCGCGGACGCCGTTCCTTCAGTCGATTGGCGCCTTTGCGCGAGTCCGCGTCCACCTCGTCGGCCTCGGCGCGCAGCTCCGGGGTCACGTCCTCCGAGACCATGAGCTCCAACAGCGCGATCGCCTGTGCCGGATCGATCTGGAAGAACTCCCGCTTCGGGTTGATGCGGTACGGGCCGAACGCGAGATGGAACGCCCGCTCCACCCGGGTCTCGTCGGCGACCCGGCCCGCGAAGGCGCACTCGAACGGCACGGGCACGCCGGTCGAGTAGAGCTCCGCAAGGCGTACGTCGATCGAGCCGCGCGTCGTGCGGCCGATCTTGACGATGCCGGGCATGGCAGGGTTCGTGAGGACGTACACGATGCCGGTCGGGGCGTTGGCAGTATCGAGCGCGTCCATGAATGTCGGGCGGGAGCGAGCCGCGGCAAGTGTGATCGGGGTCAGCTTTTGACTCTACACGTGTTGAGTGAGGCGGCGGCACGCTATTGGGCAGCGTGGTTGCGGTGCGTCGGCACGACGCGCCCGGCAAATCGTTACTCGTAAGCCGACGGCACTGGGTCACGTCTCCGCAAAGTCCTGGCCTGAGATCCACAGCACCACGAGTTCGCCTTGCAGCCGCCGGCACGCAGGTCCGGAACCCCAAGGCAGGCTTCGACCATGGCGTCGCAGGCTCGCGGGCATACAGCTCACGGCCGAGGCGACACACGACGCTTCGGTCTCTCGAACGGCACCTTCACCGCCGATAGACTAACGCCACCTAACGTTTTCACATGACGTTACCCGTGATCAACCGCCGCGACGTGACCGTCCTCGAGAACGCCGGCATCTCCGACATCGGCGCACTCGTTGCCATCGCGGCCGAGTTCGTCCGGCGCTGCCCCGTTCGGGAACCGTCCGAATCGACTGTTCCGCTCTCCGCCTCGGAGCAGGAGTCCCTGCGCTCCCTGGGTGCTCGTGGGCTGGATGCCGACGACGACACCGTGGCACGTGCGGAGCGGTCGAACCTCATGACGCTGACCGCCGAGTACGCGCAGCTCGTGGCGAGCGCCGACTCAGCGACGCAGGTCGCCGAGCGCCTCGGTGTCAAGGCCAGCCGTGTGCGGCAGCGCGTGGGCGATCGGTCGCTGTACTCCATCGAGACGGCGGGGGGACGAGTCTTCCCGCGCTTCCAGTTCGCGGGCCCCCGCACGCTACCCGGCCTCGAGCGAGTGCTTCGCGCGTTCGATCCCGATGCTCATCCCGTTGCCGTCGCGCGCTTCTTCCTGAGCCGAACCAGCGATCTCGAGTCCGAGGTCGTCGATGGCGAGGTCTCCCCACGAGACTGGCTGTTGGCCGGACTGCCGGTGGAGCCTGTCGTGGAGCTGGCCGCCGCGCCATAGGTGGCGAAGTTCCCCGAACCGCCCGGCGTCGGGGCGCTGGCCGGCCTCGAGCCGGTCACGATCGCCCTCGCGGCAGGTACCCGCCTGAGCCGGATCTACTTCATGGGCGGTCGGCACCCCGGCACCTGGAACGGATTCCGCCACTTCGGGCCTGTGGCGAGCCGCCGGGATCATCACCTGCCGGACGAAGCCGGCCGGAGCGTCGTGCAGGAACGCGGAGTGCTGTACGCGGCGATCGGGCCGGACGCGGTGCCGACCTGTCTCGCCGAGGTGTTCCAGCAACGCCGGACGGTGGATCTTCGGACCAGCCGACCGGCACTCGTCGCGTTCGAGCTCGGCGCTCCGTTGACCCTGCTCGACCTGACGGGACCGTTCGCCACGCGGCTCGGCGCGTCGGCGGCGATTCACTCCGGACCGCGGCCGAAGGCCCGGCGGTGGTCGCAAGCGCTGTACGCCGCCTTCCCCGACGCGCACGGGATCCTCTACTGCTCGTCGATGAACGGCAACGCACCCTCCGTGGCACTGTTCGAGCGCGCGGCCGAAGCGCTGCCCGCCGCGCCGCACGTTCATCGGTTGCTCGACGATCCGGCGTTGAGACGAATCGTTCACGTCGCGGCCTACGAGTGCGGCTACCAGGTGGTCGGCGAGGCCCTCGGCGCGCGGCGCGGTTGAGTCGCGGGTGCAATGCTGACGTCGCACGGCGCGCGGGTCGATGGCGGTCGGGAGTCGCGCCTTGCGGTCGGGAGTCGCGCCTTCCGGTCGGGCGCGTGCATACGCGAATATACGAATGGCACTGCGTCACGCGTTTTCGCTGGCCTCGGGCCCCGACGCACGCGGTCGGACGACGCGTTCCACCGCCCTCGTGGTGGCTTGGCCGTGGCGGCGCGCTCTACCCGTTGGCAGCAACGAACCGCCCCACCCCCACATCGTTCGACGCCACCGCCCCGAGATCCACGTCCACCACGCCGGTCGCCCGCAGCGGCACCGCGTCGCCAACCCCCTCCGGCGCACCTGTCCCGGCTTGATGCACCGTCAACTGCGCGAACGGAATCGACCACCCCTCGCGCTCGCAGGTCACCACGCACCCGCGCTGGATGAGCCGCCGCACGCGCCCGAACGAGGCTGCCGTGCTCGCATCCATCGTGACGTAGACCAGGAAGTCCAGCGAGGACGACGCCGCGGACGAGAACTCCACGAGGATGTCGCGCACGCGCTCGCCGAGGCCTGCGCCGGCGAGCGCCGCGCGGATGCCCTCGTGCAAGCGCTCCGCCGCGTCGTGCGCAACGACCGACTGCTGCGCGTAATCCAGCCCGAAGGTCGCGTGCACGCCGTAGCTCTCGCCGCGCGAGAGGTTCTGCAGCCGCGCCGCGAGGAACTCGCTCGTGGGCACGCTGAAGGATTGTCCGCCGCCGGTGCGCAGCGTGACCAGCTCGATGCTCTGCTCGACGATCTCGGTAGCCACGTCCTCGTAGAGCACGAAGTCCCCGCGCGAGCTCGGGAACCAGCTCTCGTGACCGGCCGGGCGCGAGGTCAACGCGTCGAGCTCGGCGAGCGGCACGCGCAGCACGCCGTGCAGCTCGGGGTTTCTCAGCACGCTGAACACGTTGACGGATTCGACGCGGAACGGCAGGCCGCGGCACCACACGCGCTCGCCCTCGCGCACCGGTCCCATGTTCAGCAGCAACCGCGCCTCGCCGACGAAGCGCGGCAGCAGGTGGCGCGTGCCGAGCGCGAGCCCGATCGACAGCAGCACCAGCACGCCGATCAGCAGCACGTCCCCGCGGTGGTAGAACACCGTGAACACGGCGAGCAGCATGCACAGGCCGGTCAACGCCCCGACGCTGTACTCCACGAGCCGGTAGCGCGTGCGGTTCGACGGATCCTGCTTGCCCGGCAGGCAACGCCGTGCCAGCGCCGGCAAGGCCCGCATGATCCTGCGCACCACCAGCGCGGCGCCGACCGCGAGCAGCAGGGTCAGCCCGCGCCCGCCGGCGAAGTCGGTGAGCGCCGCGAGCGCGCCGGCGCCGAAGGAGCGTTCGCCGCGCAGCGCGGCGGCGCGGGTGCGCGCGGCGTCCAGCGCCACGATCGCTTCCTCGCGCCGCTTGGTCCAGCGCACCGTCGCGCGCTCGAGCGAGTCCCTCACGCCCAGCGTCCTGCACCGCTTCGAGCGTCGGCGCGAGGGCGGCCAGGGCGCGATCGGAGCGCTCGATCTTGCGCGCCAGACCGTTCACCGTCGCGGCGATCTCGTTGAGCTGACGCGGTTTCGCCGTCAGGTCCTTGAGCGCGTCGAGCACCGGTTCGGCGATCAGCGCCATGTCGTCGCGCCAGTCCGCGTCCGCCCCGTCGCCCTCCTCGGCGGTCTTGTCGGGCTCCACGCCGGTGGCGATGCCGTCGAACGTGGCCTTGAGCTCGTCGATCCGGGTGCCGAGTGCCGCGGCCTGCTCGCGCAGCTCCGCGACCTCGTCCACGTCCTTGCCCGCGGCCTCGGCGGCGGCGTTGATGGCGCGGCGCTCGTCGATGCGCTCGTCGATCGAGCGTTGCAGCTTCTCGAGGCGTTCGAGTCGCTGCTCCAGCGGCGCGTCGGCGCGCGCCTGGGAGACCGGCAGGACGACCAGCACCGCGAGCGCGCAGACCAGCAGCGCGGGCAGCATGGACAAGCGACTCGGGCGTCGCGACGATCGTTGGGGCACGGCGGCGGGCGCTTCGGTGGAGGGCTGGCGAGTGCTTTGGTATCGACGCCGCGCACGCCGGTCCGCAGGGTACGTCGGCCGTCTCTCGGCACCGCAACGTCAGGACTTGATGCAGATCTCTCGATCGGGGTCAGGGCCTCCACCTCCACGCGAGCCGGCCGAGCATCGCCCGCTGGCGGACCACGGGCGTGCGGGCCCGCTCACCATACCCGTGCCGCGCGAGCACGAGCGTGCAAGGATCCGGACTGGTCTCCGAGAGTCCTTCCGCGGTACGCGCCTTCCTCCGCCCGCCCCGGCTTCGACGAGGACGGGTCCGAGCCCGCCTTTCACGCCTGGCCCTGGCCGCCACGGCGTCGCTGGGCACCGTCCACGCCGCGCCGTAACCATCCGCCGTCGATCTCGACGTGCCGCGGCCGGGGCTCGTCGGGACGCTCGAGCTCACCCTCGAGGGGCGAAGCGTCGACACTGCCGACCGGTGCATCCTGGAGGACCTCGACGGCGACGGGCGCAGCGATCGCTTCATCGCCTTCGACGACTTCGAACCGGAGGGAGCGACCTTCGAGCGCGAGCGCTGCGGCACGCTCTACCTGTTGCCCTCGTCGCTCGTCTCCGGCGACGCGTTGAGCGACGCGGACCTCGAGCGGGGCGTGCGCTACGCGGGCTTCGAGAAATTCGAGCGCGACCCGGACGACCGCCGGTCGGCATCGGGAGCAGTCTCGCCACCATCGGCGACGTCGACGGCGATGGCTTCGCCGACGTCGCGACCGATTCGTTCGTCGTGTACGGCGCCGCCGACGGCCTGCCCCTCGCGCGCGACGGAGCGAGCGTACCGGCCGGGCGCCGGACGCCCCTGATCGGTGGGCTGCCGTTTCGATGCCGAGGGTCGGCAGCGACACGGGTCGAGCTCTTCGCGACTTCGATGGCGAGCAGGGTATCGGAGGGACGTGGGAGAGCGTCGGCGTAGAAATCCGCACGCGGTGAGAGCAGGCAGAGATCCGGCACGGGCTCGGATCGGTTCGACAGGATGACCGAGCTCTGGCCCCACAGGATCGCCTGGCCATCGACGAGAGGCACGAGCAGATGGGTGAGGCGCGCGACCGCACTGCCGTGGTCCGGGCCAATGGGCGCCATGGTGATGATCTCTCCTTCGATCAGCTCGACCCGCTCCTCGGGTCCGAAGATGCCCGCCTCCGCCATGCGGTGGTACTCGTCCACGTTCAGCAGACGAGGGGCGGGCTGAAACTGTGCGTTCATCGCGAAGCTCCGGTCTCGCGCGGGCAATGAACGTCACGTTACCGCATCCGACGTCCGGACTGGATCGGGTTCGACCGCACCACTGGCGATTCCCACAGCCCCTTCCGTCAAGGGCCGGCTACTTCTCCTGGAGCGCCTCGATCAGCTCGTCCTTGTCCATCGACGAGCGCCCCTCGACGTCGGCATCCTGGGCCATGTCGTAGAGCTCCTCCTTCGTCTCCGACGCGAGCGCGGCCTCGCCGCCCTTCCCCCGTCCGTTCTCGTCGGTCGCGCCCTCGATCGCGTCCAGCAGCTCGTCCTTCGTCATCGACGAGCGACCTTCGATGTCGAGCTCGCGCGCACGCTCGTCGAGCATGTCCTTCGTCGGCCCTCCGTCCTTGATGGTGGCGATCTTCTCCTTCACGTCGTCGGGCTGATCGACGTACTGATCCTCGGAACCGCGCTTCTGCTCGGTGCTGCGCCGGTACTCGTCGTCGGTCAGCAGCATGCGCACGCGGCGCGGCAGGTAGCGCTCGCCGGATTCTCCACTCTCCTCGCCAGAGCGCGTGCCCCAGTCCTCTTCGGTCCACTCGTGCAGGTCGGTGTCCTCCTGGTCGGTGCCGTCATCCTCGTAGCCCCCGCCGCGACGCTTGTATTCCTGCACCGACATCTGCGCCTTGCGTGCGGACCACTGACCGGGGTCGCCGCCCTTGTCGCCTTCGGTGATCTCCCGCTTCACCTTCTCCCACAGGTCGGGGTCGCTCTTCGTCGCGCTCGCCATCGGTCTCGCCTCACGGTCGTGGATGGCGAGATTCTGTCGAACGGAACCGGTGCCTCGGGCGAGCTGTAATCGCTGCGACCGCGATCGCAAACGGTGCAGCCCGGCGCTACCTGACCCGACGCCTGTCGGGATCGTAGACGAGAACGTCGGGATGTTGCCGGCCGCGTGCCAGGTACTTCCCGAGGTCAGCTCGTCGCGCTCGATCGGCAGGCAATCGCTCGTGCCGCGCACGGCGGCGAGGTGGTACGGCACGCTGGTCCCGACCGCGCCGCCGCCGATGACGACGGTGCGCACGCGCTCGCGGAGCGGCTTCGTCGCACGTACATGTGCGCGCGACGAGGGCTTGCGCCGCGTTGCGCGAACGGACGACGCAAGCCATGCTGCTTCACCCCATCGGCCGCGTGGTAGCCATGCCCGACGCGCTCTTTCACCCGCTCGAGCTCCCGTGCGGCACCGTGCTGAAGAACCGACTCGTGAAGTCGGCGATGTCCGACTCGCTCGGCGACGGACGGGGCGACCCCACCGGTGCGCAGGTCCGGCTCTACGAGCGCTGGGCCGAGGGCGGCGTCGCCGCCTCCATCGTCGGCGAGGTCCAGGGCGATCCGCGGTTCGCCGAGAAGCCGGGCAACCTGGTGCTCGGACCCGACTCGGACGCGGTCCGGTTCGAAGCGCTTGCCGCGCGCGGCTCGGCGAACGGTACCGGGCTGTGGCTGCAGCTCGGTCACGCCGGCGCGATGACGCACCCGCCGATCGGCATGCCGAAGGGGCCGAGCGCGCTGTCGCTGCCCGGTCTGGAATGCGAAGCGCTGAGCCCCGACGAGGTGCGCGAGCTGCCGGCGGCGTTCGCCCGGACGGCGAGTCGCGCGCAGGCGCTCGGCTTCGGCGGCGTGCAGGTGCACGCCGCGCACGGCTTCCTGCTGAGCCAGTTCCTGTCGCCGCTCTTCAACCGACGGACCGACGCCTACGGGGGATCGCTCGCCGCGCGCATGCGGTTGCTGCTCGAGACGGTGGAAGCGGTACGCGGCGCCACGGGGTCCGGCTTCGTCGTCGCCGTGAAACTGAACGCGACCGACCAGCTCGAAGGCGGCTTCGAGGAGAGCGAGGCGCTCGAGACGATCGCCGCGCTGGATGCGACGGGTATCGATCTGATCGACATCAGCGGCGGCACCTACTTCCCCGGCGCCGCGTCGGCGTCCGACCGCGCGGGCTCGGGCCCCTACTTCGTCGACTTCGCCCGTCGCGCGCGACATCGCACGGACGTGCCTCTCATGGTCACCGGTGGGTTCAAGACGCGGCGGCACGCCGAGCGCGCGCTTGCCGACGGCGGCCCGGACCTGATCGGCCTCGCGCGCGCGCTCGCGCTGGAGCCGGCCCTGCCGAACGCGTGGCGGGCGGGTGCGCAGGACGGGCCCGACTTCCCACGCTTCGCCGATCCTCCGGAAGGCGCGGTGACGGCCTGGTACACGCAACGGCTCACGGCGCTCGGCGAGGATCGTGAAAGCGACGCGATCGTCGATGCACGGACGGCCCTGCACGAGTACGAGGCCCGCGACGCGGGCCGCGTCGCGCTCTGGAACGGGCGCCACGGCGCCTGAGGCGGTATCGCATGCTGGCTCACGCGGTCCGCGCATGCCGGAACGGCGGGGTGTTCAGCCCGTGGTAGCGTGCTGCCGCTAGCTTCCTCACGCATCGCTGCAGGGTCCTTCGTGCTCGCCTTCACTTCTCCCGCGCAGGACCGGCTCGTGCCGCTTCGCCGGTCCGTCCCCGCCGTGCTGCTGGCGGCCCTGCTCGCCGCCTGCAGCTCCGGCGGCGGCGGTCGCGACGATCCGTCCCCCACCGGCGAGACGCCGATCGAGCAGGGCGTGGGCATGGGCTCCGACCGGGCCATCGACTTCCCCGAGCGCCCGCTGGACGAGCGTGCCGCCGCGCGCCTGCTGTCGCGCGCCAGCTTCGGCGCCAGCGACGCAGCCATCGCCGAGGCCGTCGCGCTCGGCACCGAGGAGGCCTGGGTGGACGCGCAGATGGCCCTGCCCGTCTCTCTGACGCTGCCCTGGACCGAGGCGAACAGCAACGGCAGCCACCCCGCGGCGCGCCATCACGCGTGGTGGATCGCGGCCATCGAGGGCGAGGACCAGCTGCGCCAGCGCGTGGCCTTCGCGCTGTCCGAGATCTTCGTGGTCTCGGATCTGGACTACACGCTGTCGAACTCGCAGTACGGCATGGCCGACTACCGGGACCTGCTGGCCCGTCACGCCTTCGGCAACTACCGCGAGCTGCTCGAGGCCGTCACGCTGCACCCGGTCATGGGCATCTGGCTGTCCATGGTGCGCAACGAGAAGGCCGACCCCGTGCGTCGAGTGCGCCCGGACGAGAACTACGCGCGCGAGGTGCTGCAGCTCTTCTCCATCGGCCTGCACGAGCTCGACGACGCGGGCAACCCGGTGCCCGCGGGCGCCCCCGCCCCGGCGTACACGCAGGAGACGGTCGAGAGCTTCGCGCGCGCGTTCACGGGCTGGAACTTCGCGGGCACCGACCAGTGGTACTCGATCGACATGACCCCCTTCGACAAGATCACGCCGATGGTGCCCGTCGAGGCCTACCACGACACCGGCGCGAAGCTGCTGCTCGGCGGCGAGAGCCTGCCGGCCGGGCAGGACGCCCGGGCGGACCTGGAGGCGGCGCTCGACAATATAGCGAACCATCCGAACGTCGGCCCGTTCATCGCGCGCAGGCTCATCGAGCGACTCGTGACGAGCAACCCGTCGGCCGACTACGTGCGCCGCGTTGCCGCGGTATTCGCCGACGACGGCACCGGCGAGCGGGGCGATCTCGGCGCCACCGTGCGCGCCATCCTCGCGGACGACGAGGCGTGGGGAGAACGGAACGCCAACCCCGACTTCGGCAAGCTGAAGGAGCCCGTGTTCCGGTTGACGAACCTCATGCGCGCGCTGGACGCGCGGCCCGGCGAGGGCGCGAACGGCACGTACCACGGCGCCACGCGCACGGCCGACCGCGTGGACGAGGTGTACGGGCAGTCCATCCTCACGTCGCCGTCGGTGTTCAACTTCTTCCAGCCGGACTTCGCGCTCAGCGGGCGCCCGATCGGCGCGAACGGGCTCACCCTCGTTGCGCCCGAGCGCCAGATACTCACCGAGGCCGCGGTGGCGAGCGCGAACAACGATCTCTTCCTCATGATCGACGACCACCATTCGCGCAGCGGGGACGATGGCGGGAACACGGCCGTACTCGACACCGAGAGGCCGCTGAGCCTGTTGGACCGGAGCCCCGAGGCGCTCGTCGACTGGCTCGAAGGCGTGCTGATGGGCGGGTCGATGAGCGCCGCCATGCGCGACGTCCTGCTCGAATCGCTCGCCGCTCCCGACACCGATCCGCTCGCGCGGCTCGAGGACGCCCTGTACCTCGTCGCGGGCTCGCCCGAGTACCTGGTCCAATGACGCTCTCCCGACGTGCCATGATCGCCCGGGCGCTGGCCGCGCCCCTGCTCCTGCCGACCGTGCGGCGCGGCGGCGTGGCCATGACCTCGTTGTCGGCGGGCGTGGCCGCGGCCATGGGCGACGCCCGTGCCGCCGAGGGCTGTGGCGACGGTCCGCGCTCGCTCGTGTGCCTCTTTCTGGCGGGCGGTGCCGACACCTTCAACATGTACGTGCCGAACGACGCGCGCTACGCCGAGTACCGCGCCACGCGTGCGGACATGGCGACGCCGGAGAGCGACCTGGTGGACGCGGGCACCGCGAGCGACGGCGGCGGGTACGCCTTCCATCGCCAGCTTCCCACGCTCGCGCGGCTGCACGCCGAAGGGCGACTCGCGACGGTGGCGAACGTCGGTCCACTCGTGCGTCCCACCACGCCCGAGGACTACCGGGCCGGCCGCGCCCTGCCCGAAAGCCTCTTCGCGCACAACACGCAGCAGAAGCTCTGGCAGACGGCGGCGGCCAGCGTGAGCGACTCCAGCGGGTTCGGCTGGGGCGGCGCGCTGGCGGAGCGACTGGTCGCCTGCAACGGCGGCACCATCGCGGGCAGCTTCTCGCTCGCGGGCGCCAACGCGTGGCAGTCCGCGCGCGACGCCGCCTTCACGACGCTGAATCCGAACATCGACATCGCGCGGCTGTACGGGCTCGACCCGTCGACCGCCACCTGGATACCCGAAGGGCGACGCTCGCGCACGGCGGAGCTCATGCAGCGCCTGCTGCTGGACGCCGAGGGATCGGACTCGATCATGGCGCGCGAGGCCGCCGGCGCCATGCGGACCTCGCTCGCGTCCACCGACGCGCTCGATGCCGCGCTGGAGGCGGTGCCGCTGGACGAATGGCGCCCGGACCCGAACAACAAGCTCGAGGTGCAGCTGCACATGGTCGCGCGACTGGTGCGCGCGCGCGAGGCGCTGGGCCATTCGCGCCAGCTCTTCTTCGTGCAGATGGGCGGCTGGGACACGCACTCGAACCAGAACGAGCGCCAGCCCCTGCTGTTCGAGGAGCTCGAGCGCGCGCTGGCCCCGTTCCAGGCGTCGCTGGACGCGGGGCAGCTGGCCGCGTCCGTCACGACCTTCACCGCGTCGGACTTCGGCCGCACGCTCACGGGCAACGGCAACGGGACCGACCACGGCTGGGGCGGCCACGCGTTCGCGTTCGGCGGCGACGTCGCGGGCGGGCTCGCGGGCACGTTCCCGAGCTACGCCTCGCGCGCGAACCCGGACGACGCGGGGGACGGCGGCGAATTCGCGGGACGGCTCATCCCGACCACCTCGGTGGGCCAGTACGGCGCGACGCTCGCGCGCTGGATGGGGGTGGCGGACGCGGAGCTCGACGCGGTGTTCCCGGATCTCGCGAGCTTCGGGGTGCGAGACCTGGCACTGTTCCGCGACGCCTGAGAGCGGACACCGGCTTCAGCGCAGGTCGCGATAGGTCACACCGGCGTTCCAGCCGCCGATGACGGTGCGACCGTCCTCGAGGACGACGTCGATGCCGACGACGAAGGAATCGGCATCGGCTCGCTCGAACGTCATCGTGCCGCCGATCGCCACGCTCTCCTCGACCTCGTCCACATCGCCGTTGCCGTCGGCATCGAGGCCCAGCGTGACGGGTCCGCAGTGATGATCCGCGGCGGCCTGTCCGACCCGGTAGGTCACGAAGTCGAAGGAGTCGGCCGGCGAGTAGCAATCGGCCTGCAGAGTCACCGTGTCGTCGACGGCGCGCCACGCGCTGTAGAAGTAGTTGCCCACGTTGATCGGAATGAACGTCATGCGACCGTCGGTCAGGATGACATCGACGCGCTGGAAGCCGTCATCGTCGCCCTCCAGCTCGACGTAGGCCGCGTCGAACGCCCTGAAGTCTCCGTCGATGGACACGCCGCCGAGTTCGCTGCCGGAGGCCGCGGTCGCTCCGCCGGGGTCGTCCGACGCGGGGGGGCAGACCACTTGGCACATCGCCCGCCGAGCCCCCTCCGCCCCCGGAGCCGCACGCGGTGAGGATGACGCCGGCGAACGCGGCGAACGGGTGCGGAAGGCGTGGGGGCATCTTCGGTCGGGCTCTGCGGACGGGCAGGCGGCCACGCTACCTGAAACGGGCGGACCGAACGTCCCCTCGAGAGCCCGCGCGGACGCGCGAGCCCGCGTGGTGCGCATCGGGCATGATCCTCCCATGCGCCGCACCTTCCTCCTGCTCTTCGTCGCGCTCGCGCTCGCCGTCGGCGCGATCTTCCTGTTCTCGCGCCTGGCCGTCGCCGACCCGGTGGCCGTCGACACCGTGGCGGCCGAGCGCGGGACGCTCGCGTCCACGCTCGAGCTGACGGGCTCGGTCATCAACGATCGCACCGTCACGATCACGGCGCTGCTGGACGGCGAGATCGTCGACATCGGCGCGCGCGAGGGCGATGTGGTGGCGGCGGGCGGTGGGCTGGCCACCCTGGACAACCGCTTCGCCGCGACCGAGCTCGACAAGGCGCGCGCCGAGCTCGCGCTCGCGCGCCAGGCCCTCTCGAGCGCGCGGCGCGAGCACGAGCGCGCCGCGACCCTGTCATCGCGCGCCGAGCTGTCGGGCCGCGCCATGGACGACAGCCTGGACGCGCTCGAGCGCGCGCGCATCGAGCTGCGCGTGGCCGAGGCGGCCGTACGGCTCGTCGAGCTCGAGGTCGAGAACGCGACCATCGTGGCGCCCTTCGACGCGACCGTCACCGATCGCGGCGCCGAGGTCGGCCAATGGGTCGAGGCCGGCACGAAGCTCTTCACGCTGGTGGCCACGGACGGCGACGTCATCGAGGCGCGCGTGGACGCCGCCGACACGGCCGTCGTCGCGCTCGACCAGGCCGTGACGCTCTCGAGCGACGGCTGGCCGGGCCGAACGTGGACGAGCGCGGTGTCGTGGATCTCCCCGGACGTGACCGGCGGCGACGGCGACGGCGCGGCCAACCGCTTCGCGGTGCGCATGCCGCCGGGCGACGCCGCTCCGCCCCTGAAGCTCGGCGAGCGTGTGGACGTCTCGCTCGAGACCGAGCGGCGCGAGGACGTGCTCGTGCTCCCCCTCGAGGCGCTCGACGAGTACGAGCCCGGCCGCTACCGCGTGCTGGTGGACGCATCGGGCGTCGCGCGCGTGCGCGAGATCGGTACCGGGCTCGTCACGATCGACTCGGCCGAGATCGTCGATGGCCTGGAAGCGGGCGAGCGCGTGGTGACGCCCGCCGATGTCGTCGAGCCGGGCGCGCTCATCACCGTGCGCGAGCCGCCCGCGAGCGCGCTGGCCGCGTGATCGGGCGCGAGGGAACGTGATCGAGCTCGCCGGCGTCGGCAAGCGCTACGACAATGCAGCCTTGTCCCTGACGGTGCTGCGCGACGTGACGCTCTCCATCGCGCGCGGCGAGTTCGTGGCCATCATGGGCCCGTCGGGTTCGGGCAAGAGCACGCTGCTGAACGTCATCGGCTGCCTGGACGGCTTCGACTCGGGCAGCTACCACTTCGCGGGCGACGACGTCGGCTCGCTCGGCACCGACGCCCTCGCCGCCCTGCGCGCGCGTCGGCTCGGCTTCGTGTTCCAGAGCTTCAACCTCATCGCGCAGCTCGACGCGCTCGGCAACGTCGCGCTGCCGCTGGTGTACGCGCGCGGCAGGGCGCGCGACGCCCGGCTCGCGCGCGCACGCGC
This sequence comes from uncultured Gammaproteobacteria bacterium, assembly GCA_963833195.1. Taxonomy (GTDB): domain Bacteria; phylum Pseudomonadota; class Gammaproteobacteria; order Granulosicoccales; family Granulosicoccaceae; genus Granulosicoccus. Next base: position 2,620,150 of record CAWHXF010000027.1, read on the forward strand.
AGGGCTGACGGAGGTGGGGCTCGCCGAGCGCATGCACCACCGCCCCACGGAGCTCTCGGGCGGCCAGCGCCAGCGCGTGGCGATCGCTCGGGCGCTCGTGAACGACCCGGACGTGATCATCGCCGACGAGCCGACCGGCAACCTCGACAGCGCCACGGGCGAGGAGATCATGGCGATGTTCGCGCGTCTGCACGCGCAGGGTCGCACCGTGGTGATGGTCACGCACGAAGCGGAGGTCGCCGCGCACGCCGCGCGCCGGATCACCCTGCGCGACGGCCGAATCGTCGAGGACGTCCCGACCCCCCTGCCCGCATGAACACCTCGCTCGATCGCTGGCGCGACACCTTCGCGCAGGCGCTGCGCGCGCTGGCCGACCACCGCCTGCGCACGGCGCTCAGCGTGCTCGGCATCACCATCGGCATCGCGGCGGTCATGGCCGTCGGCACCATCAGCAAGGGCGGCAACCATCTGGTGTTCTCGGAGCTCGAGACCTTCGGGCTGAACTCGGCCTGGGTGTACCGCGACTGGAACGCCACGCCGCCGGGGGAACCGCGGCGCGAGGGCAGCGGCATCGACGCGGACGACGTCGAGGCCATCGCGGCGGACGCCGCGCGGCTCGGCATCCGTCGCATGACGCCGCAGGTGTACGCCGACGACGACCTGCCCGTGAACCAGGGCAACCGCGGCGTGAACGCCGACGTCATCGGCGTCGGCGCGGATCACGTCGAGATCGTCAACGACGAGCTGCTCGCGGGCAGGGACTTCCACACCGTGGACATCGAGGCGCGCCACGCCGTCGCGCTGCTCGCCCCCGACGTCGCGGCGAAGCTGCTCGACCCCCTGCGTCCGGGCGTGGGGCAGGATTTCCGCATCGACGGCCGCCGCTTTCGCGTGATCGGCCTGCTGGCACCGAAGAGCCGGGACTTCCTGTCGAGCATCGGTTCGGTCGGCGGGCAGGACGCGAACGACCGGTTGCTGGTGCCATGGACGACGCTCGCCGGCATGGGCGACGAGCCCGACGAGGTCGGCTCGTTGCAACTCGAGGTGGCGGAGTTCGACGAGGCCGAGCGCGTGAGCGAGGACGTGCGCGCTCTCCTGAAGCGTCGCCACCCGCAGGGCTACGAGTACGGCATCGAGACCATGGCGAGCTACATCGTCACGACCGATCGCATCCTCGGCGGCGTGGCCGTCATCGGCACGGTCGCCGCGTCCATCTCGCTGCTGGTCGGCGGCATGGGGATCATGAACATGATGGGCACTGCGGTACTGGAGCGCACGCGCGAGATCGGCGTCAGGAAGGCCATCGGCGCGACCGAGCGCGACATCCTCATGCAGTTCCTCGTGGAGGCCGCGCTGATCAGCCTCGCGGGCGGGCTGCTCGGGCTGCTGATCGGCACGCTGGCGAGCGTGGGCCTGGCCGCCGTGACGGGCTTTCCGCTGATGCCGTCGGGCTGGGCCGTCGGCGGCGCGCTCGCGGTGTCGGTGGCGGTGGGCGTGCTGTCGGGATGGCTGCCCGCCCGCCGTGCGGCGCGCATGCACCCGGTGGAGGCGTTGCGGGCGGACTGACCACGATCGGACTCGGGCCGCCTTCGATCATCGCTTTCCGGGAAGAAAGCGGCCGGGAATCCACTCGCCGCGTTGAAAGCCACCGCCCATCCTGCCAATATAGGCAACTTGGCTAGGTGGCCGTGGAGGGCAGCGAACATGATCGTGAACATTTTCGAGGCGCGGAACAAGCTATCGGGCCTCGTTCGCGCGGCCGCCGAGGGCGAGGAGGTCGTGATCGCCAATCGCGGCAAGCCCGTTGCTCGTCTGGTGCCGATAGCCGAGAACGCCGGAGGCAGCGGCGATGTCGAGGAGTTCTTCGCGTGGCTCGATGCCAACCCCTTGCCCGCACACCTCGGCCGCAGCGCCGAGGAGATCGATGCGTACATCGAGGAAGAGCGAGCGTCCTGGGATTGATCTACGTCGACACCTGCCTGCTGACCTACGTGATCGAACAGCGCGCGGCACGAGGCGCGGAGATCGAACGTCGCATGCGAGACGCCGGCATCGCGGGGCTCGCCATCTCGCCGCTCGTTCGCATGGAGTGCCTGGTCAAGCCTCTGCGCGACGGTGACGTGGTCATGCAGCGACGGTACGAGCGCGCGCTCGATCGCTTGCGCATGCTGCCATTCACCTCTGCAACGTTCGATCAGGCAGCGCTGTTGCGCGCACGCTTCGGCCTCAGAACGCCGGACGCGCTGCACCTCGCGTGCGCACAGCTGAACGATTGCACCGCGCTCTGGACGGATGACCGCCGCTTGCAACGGGCGTCGAAGGGCTTGGCGGTCGCGCTCGTGACCGACGAATAGCCTGCCACGGGTTCGGAGGCTCCCGGCAGGCTCAGACCGCCAGCAACCCCCGCAGCTCCTCGAAGTACGCCCGCGTCGCCTCGTCCATCTCGGCCGCGTCCCCGACCACGTACTCGACCGTCTCCAGCGCCCTCTCGCGGTCCGCCTTCGACTCGAGCAGCTTCGGCAGCGCCGTGAACGCCTGCGCCGGCGCGAAGCGCGCGATCAGGCTCTGCTCGTGGATGAGCCGCGCGCGCGCGGACACCTCCATGGAGGCGAACGGCTCGCGCCGGGTCAGCACCGAGAACGAGCGCTCGAGCCGGCTGCGGCGCACGCCCGTGGAGCGCGTCGCGGCGATCAGCACCAGCATGCGGATGAGCGCCTCGGGGTAGCCACCCGACTCGATCCGATCGAGCGCGGAGACCACCTCGGGCAGGTCGCGCAGCGAGCCCGCCGGGGTGCGCGTGCGGCTCTGCACGCGCGGCGCGCCGTACCAGGCGGCCAGGGGGTTGGCCCACAGCGCGAAGAACGCGGTCTCGGTGAGCAGCTCGCGCGCGTCGCGCATCCGATCGTAGCTCGCCTCGATCACGTCGGCCCACGCGCGCTCGGCGACCACGAACGGGTTCGTGGCCTCTGCCGGGCGCCGATCGGCCTTGACGCGCTCGGCGGCGTGCGGCACCCACGCCATGAACGGGTTCGTGCTCGCGAACGCCGAGCGCTGCACGCGCAGCGGATGCATGGCGCGCCCCGCGTCGGCGACGGGCTTGGTGATCATGGCGCGCACGAAGGGCCGGGCCGTCGTCTCGTACAGCTCGGTAAGCGCCTCCGATGCGCGCGCGACGGCCGCGAAGGCGCGCTCGTCCTGACGGTCGTCGTCGAACGCGGCCACGTCGGCCGTGGTGCGCCGTGCGAAGCTGACCCGGAAGCGCTTGCCCTGACCCTTGCCGACCACGTCCTCGATGATCAGCTCGTAGAGCCCCGGTGGCAGCGCCTCGATGGTGTCGAGGATGGAGGCGATCTCGGTGTGCTCGCGCGTGGCGACCTTCGCGGAGACGAAGATGCCGAGGTGGCCGATCTCCTCGTGCACGGTGTAGACGATGCGCTGACCGCGGATCTCGATCTCGGACTCGTCGGTGTAGGTGTCGACGATCCAGTTCAGCGCCTGCTGCGGCGGCGTGATGTTGTCCCCGCGCGAGGCGAAGCAGATGACCGGTGCCTTGATGTTCCTGAGATCCACCGGCCGGCCGGGTTCGAGCAAGACCTCGTTGGCCGCGAGCTTGTTGCCGACGAACAGGTTCTCGACGATCCACTGCATCTCCTCGCCGTTCATGAGGTGCAGCCCGCCCCACCACTTCTCGAAGTCCAGGAAGCGCTGCTCTCCGGTGTCGATGTTGGCGTACAGGTCGAAGTACTTCCTGAACTGCGTGCGTCCGGGGTTCAGGCCCTCGAAGTTCTCGACCAGGTGCGCGCCGTCGAACAGCCCGCCGCCGAGGTCCGACATCAGTGCCGCCGGCATGGCGCCACCGCCCAGACCGCCCGCGTAGCGCATGGGGTCCTGCCCCACCGTGCCGGACCAGTAGGCCATCGGCGCGCCCGACAGCACGATGGGCCCCGTGAGCTCGGGATGCGTGGCGGCGAGGATGGCCGCCGCCCAGCCGCCTTGGCAGTTGCCGATCACGATCGGCTTCGGAGAGACGGGATGGCGCTCGCGGATGAGCCTGACGAAGGCCGCTTCGGCCTCGGTGACGTCGGCGATGGTCTGACCGGGCTCTGGCATGGGCCGGAACGCGATGAAGTAGGTCGGCTGGCCGTTCTTTAGCGCGACCCCGACCTGGCTGTCCGGCTTGAATCCGCCGATGCCCGCGCCGTGCCCGGCGCGTGGGTCGATGATGACGTAGGGGCGCTTGGTGTCGTCGATGGTGACGCCGGCGGGCGGCAGGATGCGCAGCAGCGTGTAGTTGCACGGGCGCGCCAACGTCGCGCCGTCGAGGATCAGCTCGTAGTCGTAGATCAGCACCGGCGGCGCACCCGCGGCCTCGTGCGCCAGGAAGTCGTCGCCCCGCTTCCTGAGCGCGTCGAGGAAGAGGATCTGGCGCTGACCCGAATCGATGGCCCAGCCCTGGAACGCGAGCATCAGCCCCAGGGGGGTGGCGGCGGCGGCGATGCCGTCCGTGAACGCCTTCGCGTCGGTGCGGCGCTCTTCGGCGCGCTCGGCCGCCTCCTCCGTGGCGCGGTCGGTCCGGCGCCCGCTCGCACGCGCGACGAGCGCGGCGAGCTCCTTCGCCGCGGCTAGCGAGGCACTGGCGTGACTGCGGGTGGACAGCGACTCGGTATCGAGCATGACGGGCGGGTTCCGGTTTCAGGTGCGGGCGGCACGACGGCGACGCGACAGAGGCCGGGACGGCGCCGCAACTGGGTCGCGCCGGGGGCATCGCAGCGGGCTCGCGACAACGAGCCGGCGGCCGGTCCTGACACGGCGAAGTATCGACCGGCGCCGCTTCATTGTGTAGTCGCCGCAAGCCCATGCCACACGGCCTTGCACTTCTGGCAAGCCCGGGCGTCGGTCGTTCGTCGGGAAATGCGGACCGGTTCTCGGCAGCTAGTCCTCGTCCCCCCAGGCGTCCTCCACCCCGGCGTTGAAGGCGGCGGCCGCCCGGCAACCGCCGAGCCCGTCGATGAATTCCGTCGGGAACCGCGCGCAGTCCGCCGCACCGAACGAGTCGGCCGTGCACCGGTCGGCGGCCAGCGTGGCGATGCGGTCCACGCTCGTGTCGGTGTCGCCGCGGAACGTCCAGACGTAGTTCGCGATCCCGATCGCCAGCGGCGACAGCCGGTCGAGCCCCCCGTGGGCGTCGAGGAAGCCGCCCGAGGTGCTGCCCGCGCGCATGTCGCTCGCCGCGCGACGAGCGAAGTTCCGGGCGATGCGGCAGTCGCGCGTCGTGCTGCCCGTCGCGGCCACGCCCCTGAGTGCCGCGGCGGTCGCGCCGACCGGACACGGCGTCTGCGTGTAGGTCGTGCCGCCGCCCGCGTCGATGCAGCGATACACCGCGGCGGCGGCCGGGGACGGCCCGAGCCCGCCGAGCACGACGCCCCCGACTCCCGCCAGGAGGCCGACTGCCCGCGCGGCGAGCGAGGTCCGCGGCGCACGGGCCCCGCGATCGGGACGGATGGATTTGCTCATGTGGCGAGTGGCGGCAGCGCACCGCCCCGTCAGCAGCTCCGCAGCGGTGCAACGAGACGGGCGCCGCAGCTCGGCCGTCACATGGGCAACGGGAACCTCCGACGCACCGCGTCGATGCCGTCCAGCAGCTCGTCCGACAGCCTGGCGTCGGCGGCCGCGAGGTTCGTGTGCAGCTGATCCTGGTTCGTGGCACCGATGATCACGGACGCCATGAACGGTCGCGACAGCGCGAACGCGAGCGCCAGCGTGGCAGGCTCCATGCCGTGCTCGCGCGCAAGCGCCGCGTAGGCGTCCGCCGCGGCCACGCTCGCCTCGGTCCAGCGACCGCCGAGCCGCTCGTTGATGGCCCGGCGGGAGCCCGCGGGCACGGCCCCGTGCGCGTACTTGCCGGACAGCATCCCGGCCGCGAGCGGGCTGAAGGCGAGCAGCCCGACATCCTCGTGGTGCGACACCTCGGCCATGTCGGTGTCGTAGAGCCTGCACAGCAGGCTGTATTCGTTCTGCACCGACGCCACGCGCGGCAGACCCTCGCGCGCGGCCACATCGAGAAACTTGCAGGTACCCCACGCCGTGTCGTTCGACAGCCCGAGCGCGCCCAGCCTGCCGGCACGCACCAGCTCGTCGGCGGCCCGCAGCACGTCGTGCACGTGCGCATCCACCTCGTCGGTGGACTGCTTCGACGGGTCGTAGCGCCAGTGCTGGCGGAAGTGGTAGCTGCCGCGGTTCGGCCAGTGCAGCTGGTAGAGATCGATGCGGTCGGTGCGCAGCCGCTCGCAGCTCGCCTCGAAGGCCGCGCGCAGCGTGTCCCCGGTGATCGGCCGCGCCCCGCCCGGCACATCGGTCCCGGCGCCGGTGACCTTGGTGGCCAGCACGATGTCGTCGCGCCGCCCCGTGCGCTCGAACCAGCGTCCCAGCAGCCGTTCGGTATCGCCGAAGGTGGCGACGTCGCGCGGCGTGGTGGGGTACATCTCGGCCGCGTCGACGAAGTTCACGCCCGCGTCGAGCGCCGCGCCCATCTGCGCCTCGACATCGGCGTAGTCGTTCTGCGACCCCCAGGTCATGGTCCCGAGACACAGCGCGCTGACGCGCAGGTCGGTACGTCCGAGCGCTCGCTTCTCCATGCTCAGCACGCGGTCGCGGCGACGGGCGGCGCGACGGGCAACGGCGCGCGCGCGGTGGAACGCGCCCAGTCCATGTAGGCCGAGCGCACGCGCCGCGTGACGGGGCCGATCGCGTAGCGGGTGTCCTCGAACGCCGTGACGGGCGTGATCTTGGCCATGTTGCCGGTCAGGAACACCTCGTCGGCGGCGTGGAAGTCGGCGTACGTCAGCACGCTCTCGTGCACCGGAATGCCGAGCTCGCCCAGCAGGCGCATCGTGCGCTGGCGCGTGATGCCGTTCAGGAAGGTGCCGTTCGGCACGGGCGTGAAGGCCGTGCCGTCCGTCACCAGGAACACGTTGCTGGTCGCGCTCTCGGCCACGTTGCCCAGCGCATCGGTCGCGAGCGCGTTGGTGAAGCCCCTGGCGATCGCCTCGCGCACCATGCGCGCGTTGTTCGGGTACAGGCAGGCGGCCTTGGCGTCCACCGTCGCGACGTCGAGCGTCGGGCGGCGGAAGCGCGTGGTGGCGAGCGTGGCCGACGCCTCTTCGGCCGGCATGGGAACCGACTCCAGGCACAGGCAGAAGTCGGTGCTGTCGGGATCGGCGCCGATGGTGCCGGGCCCGAAATCCCGCGACCAGTACATGGGCCGGATGTAGACGGCCTCGTCCGCGGGGATGCGCTCCAGTCCCTCGTGCGCGAGCTCGAGGATGGCCTGTGCCGACAGGCTCGGCACCATGCCGAGCGCTTCGCAGGAGCGGTTCACGCGCGCGCAGTGGGCGTCCAGATCGGGCGTCGCGCCGTCGATGCGGCGCGCCCCGTCGAACACGAGGGTACCGAGCCAGGTGCCGTGGTCGGCCGAGCGCAGCACGGGCACGCTGCCGGTGTGCCACGCACCGTCGTGGAAGGTCAGTATCGTGCGGTCGGGGTGCATGAACGGGGCGTCGAGAGGCGGGCGTGCCGCCATGCTACCCGTTGCAACGCCCGGCACAGGTTCAGGGCAGGCTCACCACGTCGCCGGGCTCGACGCCGTTGCGCTCGAACCAGCCGAGGTTGGTCTCGAGCGCGTACATCGCGGGACGCTCGGACGGAAACAACTGGCCGGGGCCGACGGGCATGTCGTGGATCTCGTTGATGACCATGTCCTTCGACAGGAAGGCGATGGACAACGGAATGCGCGTGTCGCGCATCGTGAAGGTCAGCGGACGCTCGTCCGGGTAGACGAACAGCATGCCGGCCCCTTCCGGCATCTCGTCGCGAAACCCCAGCCCGATGTAGCGCTCCTGCCCGTCGTCGGCGATCTCGGCCTCGAGCGTGGCGTCACCGACGCTCAACTGCAGCCGTGGCAGGCTCTGCGCGCCGTCGGCGAGCGCGCCCTGCCCCGCGGCGCTCAGCAACCCGCCGGCGAGCAGCGCCGCGGCGGCCGCCGCGCCGATCCGGTGGGCGGTGCGTGCGCGTGCCGCGCCGTTCGCTCGGTTGCCCCGTTCCCGCAGTCGCTCGTTCCCGCTTCGCATCATCACACCCTCGCTCGTGCGGGCTCGGCGGCACCGCTGGTCTCGTCTCGCGGACGCAAGGCCTGCAGCCGCGTCCACGCCTTCGCGGTCTTCGGCCGCACGCCTTCCCAGATCAGGAAGGCCTCGGCCGCCTGTTCCACCAGCATGCCGAAGCCGTCCGCCGCGCGCTCGGCGCCGGCGCCGAGCGCGGCCTCGACGAACGCGGTGCGCCCCGGACCGTACGTCATGTCGTAGGCCAGCGCACCGTCCGCGAACACGCCTTCGGGCAGCGGCGGCGTCTCGCCCGCGTGCGACAGGCTGGTCGCGTTGATGATCACGTCGAAGGGCTCGCCGCCCTCGAGCGCCGCGTAGTCGGACGCCGTCGGCGCGGTACGCGGCGGTGCGTCGCGCGACCTCGGTCCGCGCGGCGCGGGCGCCTCGCGCTCCAGCGCGACGAGCGCCTCGGCCCGTGACACGGTGCGGTTGACGACGTGCAGCGTGGCGGGCGCCGCGTCCGCGAGCGCCCCCAACGCGCCGCGCGCCGCGCCGCCCGCGCCCAGCAACAGCACTCGCTCGCCCGCGAGGCGGCGGCCCAGCCGACCCCGCAGATCCACGACGAGCCCGCGGCCGTCGGTGTTGTGACCGACGATGGCGCCGTCGCGGTGCATGTGCAGCGTGTTCACCGCGCCCGCACGCGCGGCGTCCGGCGACAGCCGGTCGCACAGCTCGAACGCGCGCTCCTTGAACGGCATGGTCACGTTGGCGCCGCGTCCGCCGGCGGCGCGCCAACCGCGCACGATGGACTCGAAGGAGTCGTGCGTGGCCTCGGTGCGCGTGTAGCGGATGCGCCGCTGCACCAGCTCGCCGAAGAGCTCGTGGATGAGCGGCGACAGGCTCCGGGCCACCGGGTTGCCGATGACGGTGTAGGCGTTGATCACTGCGTGATGTCCGTGGGAAAAACGATGTCCGCCGCCGGCACGCGCCGTTGCGGCAGGTAGTACTTCACCTCGTCGCGCCGACGCGGCCGCCGGGCAGGCCGCCACCGTCGCCATGGGCAGCCCCGGGTCCACGGCGCGCGTGGGCGGCGCACCGTCCCGCAGCGGCTCCTTCACCTTGCCCGATCTCCCGGCAGCAGAGCCGCGGGATGGTAGCGTGCGGACCCTCCCGCCCACCACCGTCAGGCCCTGCACCGTGACCCGCAACGCACTCTACGGGCTGCGCGCCCCGTATCCCGGCTCCCGCCCGCGGCGCTCGCGCGCCACCGAGTTCGGGCGGAACCTCGTGCGCGAGCACGCGCTCGACGCCGCCTTCCTGATCCAGCCGTACTTCGTCGTCGAGGGCGAGGCGCGGCGCGAGCCGGTGGCTTCCATGCCCGGCGTGGACCGGCTCTCCGTCGACCTGCTGGTCGAGGCCGCGGGCGGCGTGCACGCGCTAGGGGTGCCGGCCGTGGTGCTCTTTCCCGTGACGGACGATGCGGCGAAGACGCCCGACTGCAGCGGCGCCTGGGACCCGGACGGGCTCGCGCAACGCGCCATCGCCGCGCTGAAGGCGGCGCACCCGACGCTCGGCGTGATCACGGACGTGGCGCTCGACCCCTACTCGCCGCACGGCCACGACGGGCTGATGGACGACGCGGGCTACATCGTCAACGACGAGACGGTGGATGCCCTCGTGCGCCAGGCCCTGTCCCACGCGGCCGCGGGCGCGGACATCGTCGCCCCGTCGGACATGATGGACGGGCGCGTGGGCGCGATCCGCGAGGCGCTGGAGGCGGCCGATCATCGCAACACGATGATCCTGTCCTACGCGGCGAAGTACGCGTCGAGCTTCTACGGCCCGTTCAAGGAAGCGGTCGGCGCGGCGGCCGCGTTCGGCAAGAGCAACAAGAAGTCCTACCAGATGGATCCCGCCAACGGCGACGAGGCCATGCACGAGATCGCCGCCGACCTGCAGGAAGGGGCCGACCTCATCATGGTCAAGCCCGGACTGCCCTACCTCGACATCTGCCGACGCGCGAAGGACACCTTCGGCGTGCCCACGTTCGCGTATCACGTGAGCGGCGAGTACGCGATGGCGAAGGCCGCGTCGGCGGCGGGCTGGATCGACGAGCGCGCGACGGTGATGGAGACGATGATGTCGTTCCGCCGCGCGGGCTGCGACGGCGTGCTGACCTACTACGCGGGCGACGTCGCGCGCTGGCTGGCGGAGGGCTGAGCCCGTATGGGCCGGCCGTGGTGGTCGGACCCGCGCTACGCGGCGCTCGCCATCGCCGGCCCGCTCGTGTGGATGGCGCTCGCCGTCGCGCTCGTGCCGACGCCCGCCGCACTGCCGGCCCCGGCGATACTGCTGCGCGGCGTGCTCGTCGCCCCGGTGCTCGAGGAGCTGGTCTTCCGGGGCCTGCTCCAGCGCGCCCTGCTCGAGCGCTCCGCGCTCGCGCGGACCTTCGCGGGCATCAGCGGCGCGAACGCGCTGGCATCGCTCGCCTTCGCGGCGGCTCACCTGTGGTCGCAACCGCCGCTCGCGGCGGCCGCGGTGCTGGTGCCGTCGCTGGCCTTCGGCTGGTGCCGCGACCGCTACGCGAGCGTGGTGCCCGGCACGGTGCTGCACGGTTGGTACAACGCCGGTTTCCTGTGGCTGTACGCGCCGGTCTGAGCCACGCGCGACCGCCCGGGCGTCGCCGCGTAAATCAGTGCAGGAAGTGCCGCGTCCCGGTGAACACCATGGCGATGTCGTGCTCGTCCGCGGCCGCCACGACCTCGTCGTCGCGCATCGACCCCCCGGGCTGGATGACGGCGACGATGCCCGCCTCGGCGGCGTTGTCCAGACCGTCGCGGAACGGGAAGAACGCGTCCGAGGCCATGACCGCACCCGCTGTGGGCAGGCCTGCGTCCGCGGCCTTGATGGCCGCGATGCGCGCGGAGTAGACGCGGCTCATCTGGCCGGCGCCCACGCCCACCGTCGCGCCGTCGCGCGCGTACACGATGGCGTTCGACTTCACGTGCTTCGCGACGTGCCAGGCGAACAGGCAATCGGCCACCTGGCCGGGCGTCGGTGCGCGCCGCGTGACCGTGCGCAGCGCATCGGCGCCCGTGACGCGCAGGTCGGGGTCCTGGACCAGCAGCCCGCCGGACACCGCGTGCAGGCGCGGACCCGGGCGCCCGTCACCGTCGAGCGCCCCGACGGCCAGCACGCGCACGTTGGGCTTCGCGGCGAAGGCGGCGAGCGCATCGTCGTCGTAGCCCGGCGCGATCACCACCTCGACGAACTGGCGCTCCACCAGCGTGCGGGCGGTACCCGCGTCGAGCGCTTCGTTGAACGCGACGATGCCGCCGAAGGCGGACGTCGGATCGGTGCGGTACGCCAGCTCGTAGGCCTCGACGAGCGTGCCGGCCCGGCCTACGCCGCAGGGGTTGGCGTGCTTGACGATGGTGCAGGCCGGGCCCGACAGCCCGCGCACGCACGCGAGCGCCGCGTCCGCATCGGCCAGGTTGTTGTAGGACAACGGCTTGCCCTGCACCACCCGGGCTCCGGCCAGCGTGCCGTCGGGCGAGTCGGCGGCGTCGGCGGCGCGCGGGCTTCGGTAGAACGCCGCGCGCTGGTGCGGGTTCTCGCCGTAGCGCAAGTCCGACACCTTGTCGAAGCGCGGCGCGAAACGCTCGGGCAAGGGCTCGGCAGCGCTCCGCTCGCCTCCCTCGGGCGCGGTCAGCATCGCCCCGAAGTGCGCGGCGATGGCGGCATCGTAGCCGGCGGTGTGCGCGAAGGCCTTCACGGCCAGCCGGAAGCGCAAGCCGTCGAGATCCGCATCGCTCGCACCCGTGAGCGCACGGATGGCCTCGGCGTAGTCGTCGGGATCGGTCAGCACGCCGACCGAGGCGTGGTTCTTCGCCGCGGAGCGCACCATGGCGGGTCCGCCGATGTCGATGTTCTCGACGGCCTCGTCGAAGCTGGCGTCGCCCGAGGCGACGGTCGCCTCGAACGGGTAGAGGTTGACGACCACCCAGTCGATCGGCGCGATGCCGTGCTCGAGCATCACCGGCTCGTCGATGCCGCGGCGCGCGAGGATACCGCCGTGCACGCGCGGGTGCAGCGTCTTGACGCGGCCCTGCATCATCTCGGGCATGCCGGTGTGCTCGGCCACCTCGACGACCTCGAGGCCGGCATCGCGCAGCCGGCTCGCGGTGCCTCCGGTGGACAGCAGCGCGTAGCCCGCCGCCGCCAGGGCGCGCGCGAGCTCCTCGATACCGCGCTTGTCCGAGACGCTCAGCAGCGCGGCGGGTCGGTTCATGGGCAAGTGCTCATCGTTCATGCAGTTTGGCGAGACGGCCGCGCAGCGTGCCGCGGCTGATGCCGAGCCAGCTCGCGGCCTTGCTCTGGTTGCCGCCGCAGGCGTCCATCACGGTCATCAGCAGCGAGGATTCGGCCTGCTGCATCACGAGTCGGTACAGCTCCTTCGGGGCCTCTTCGCCCAGCAGGTCGAAGTGGCGCCGAAGCTCGTCCCCCACGCAGCGCTCGATGGGCGTGCCGCGCGGCGCGGCGCCCCCGTGCGCACCGGCCGAATCCGGCGGATTCGCGCTCATCGGCAGAGGTCGCTCAGGCCGCATCGGCGACCGGGGCGCCGAGAGCACCGGGTGCGCCGGAATCGCCGGAGTCGAGCCCCTCGAAGAAGCGATCGATCTGGCGCAGCTGCTCCGGCGCGTCCACCGCCTCGTTCGCGGCGGCCCGCAGCCGCGCGGCATCGCGGAAGCCGCGGCAGTACCACGCCACGTGCTTGCGCGCGATGCGCACGCCGCGCACCTCGCCGTACAGCGCGTGGCAGCCGGCCACCTGCTCGACGAGGGCGGCGTGCACCTCGTCGGCGCGCGGCGGCGGGGGCGCGGGCCTGCCCTCGAGCGCCGCCAGCACGTCGCGGAACACGAAGGGATTGCCCTGCGCGGCGCGCCCGATCATCACCCCGGCCGCTCCGGTGGCGGCCAGCACGGCGAGCGCCTTCGCGCCGTCCTGGATGTCGCCGTTGGCGATCACCGGGATGTCCACCGCATCCGCGATGGCGGCGATGGTGTCGTATTCGGCCTCGCCCGCGAAGCGATCGGCGCGCGTGCGGCCGTGCACGGCGAGACAGGCGATGCCTTCGGCCTGCGCGATGCGGGCGATGTCGACGCCGTTGCGGTGCTCGCGGTCCGGACCGGTGCGGATCTTCAGCGTCACCGGCACGTCCACGGCCGCCACCGTGGCGGCGAGGATGCGGCGCACGCGCGCGGGGTCCGCGAGCAGCGCCGAGCCCGCCGCGCGGTTGCAGACCTTCTTGGCCGGACACCCCATGTTGATGTCGATGACGCGGGCGCCGAGGCGCACGTTCAACGCGGCCGCCTCGGCCATGCGCTCGGGCTCGCTGCCGGCGATCTGCACCGCGTGCACGAGCGCACCGTCGGCCGGCGCGATGCGGTGACGGGTCTTCGCCGTCGCGTGCAGCAGCGTGTCGCTGGAGATCATCTCGGAGGCGGCCCAGGCGACGCCCTCGCGCGCGCACAGCTTGCGGAACGGGCGATCGGTCACGCCCGCCATGGGCGCGAGAAACACGTTGTTGCGGAGCCGGTGCTCGCCGATCTCGATCGTGCGGGAAGGTGACACTGCCTGTCGCGGGACCTGTCGCGGGCCCGCCATGGTAACTCCAGTGGTCAGGACTCCCTGAATTCCACCGTGAACGAGGAGGCGTCCTCGCCCGGATCGGTCACCTCGAGACTGATGTCGAGCAGCGCGCCGGCGGCCAGGGTCGCGGCGGCCGGCGCCGAGCCCCCGGCGGGCGCTCCCTCGGGTCGATCGTCGTTCGGGACGCGGGACAGGTATTCCTCGGGCCTGAACGCGCGGCGCGCCACGAGCCTGCCGCTCGGGTCCGACAACTGGACGACCAGCACCGGGTACGGCTGCTCGAAGGGCGCCTCGTTCCTGAAGGCGACGTCGATGACGAGCGCGTCGTCGATGCTGGGGTGCGAGAACATCTCGCGCCTGACCATGCGCAGCCGCTCGATGGCCGCGAGCGCCGGCACCTCGCACCCCGTGATCCGACACCAGGCCACCCATACCGGTCGCACGAACGGGTCTCGGCCCGGCGCCTCGCGCACCCGGTAGCCGTGCAGCCCGGCCAGGAGCACGCCGAGCGTCAGCACCATCAGCACCACGGGCCAGCGCCTGCGCCGCGCGGGGGCGGCGTCCAGCTCCAGATCGATCGGCGCGGCACCGAGCTCGACGAGCACGTCGCCCGATTCCCCGGGTGCGCCGACGGCCTCGGCGGCGCCCGGAGCGGGCGCCATGTGCGCCGCTTCGGAGGCGCCGCGACGCGTGGCCGCATCGAAGGCCCCGACATCGACGCGCGCGGGAGCGGCATGCGAAGCCGCGGTGGCAGCCGGCACGGCGCCGTGCGCCGGCGCCGGCCCCGACGGACTCTCGGCGGGCACCGGGTCGCGGTACTTGAAGGCGAGCGGCTCGCGCGGGCCGCTCGGACCCACCTCCTCCAGCTTGCCTCGAAGCTCCGTGGGCAGCCCCGGCGTGCGCACCGTGACGGGCAGGACGCCGGCATCGATGGTCGCGTCGTTGACGAACAAAGTGTCGCTGAAGGTCTCGTCCTGCTCGAGCGCCACCGAGTCGAAGTCGAAGTCCGGCGTATCGCGGGTCTGGTCGAAATAGGCCACGTCCGGCAGGTCCGCGTCCTCGCTGAACAGATCGAAGTCGGAGTACGTGACGTCGAGCTCGCTCGACTCGCCGGTGGCGGCGTCCCGATACGCGCTGGCCGCCCGACCGCCCGACAGCACCGTCGCGCTTCCGGCCCCGACGGCCTCCGCCACCGCGCCGGCGTCCGCGCGCGTCCCGCCGCCGGACTGGTCGCCGGACTGGTCGCCGGACTGGCCACCGGACTGGTCGCCGGTATGGCCACCCTGGCGCACGTCCCTCTCGTCGTCGGCGGCCTCGTCCGCACCGAAGCGATCGGCGGAACCCGCTTCGGAGCGGGAGTCGGCGTTCCCGGAGCGCTCGCCGCCGGGCAGCAGGTTGGCGCGCGCGTCGAAGATCGCGAAGCATTCGCCGCAGCGCACGCGCGTGTCGCTCGACACCAGCAACTCGGGCGCGACCTCGAAGATCGTGCCGCACGTGGCACAGCACGTCTGCGGGCTCGGTCCGAGGTCTTCGGCGGAGCGGGAGGGGGCCATGACGTCGGGAAGGGTCCGCGCGGCGTGCGCTGCTAGGTGACGGCGCCCGGCGACCGCTGCGGGCGGCGCGTGGCGGTCAGCAGGGCCCAGCCGTCGCGCGACACGTCCGGTTCGAACTCGAACGCCGGAGTGTAGCGCAGCCTCAGCGCCTCGCTCTGGCCCGTCAGCACGCCGGACATGACGAGCGCTCCGCCCGGCTTCACCAGCCGGCCGAGCGTCGGCGCCAGGGCCGCGAGCGGCCCTTGCAGGATGTTCGCGACGAGCACGTCGGCGGCCCGGGCGCCGTCCAGCATGTCGGGGAGCCCGACGTCGAGCCGATCGGCGACGCCGTTGGCGCGCGCGTTCGCGAGCGTCGCCTCGAGCGCCTGCGGGTCGATGTCGACGGCCCGCACGCGCTCCGCGCCCAGCAGCAGCGCCGCGATGCCGAGCACGCCGGAGCCGCAGCCGTAGTCGATCAGCGTGCGGCCCGCGAAGGGAGTGGAGGTGCGTCGCGTATCCCGGCCCAGCCACTCCAGGCATTGCGCGGTGGTGGCATGCGTGCCCGTGCCGAACGCGAGTCCGGGGTCCAGCGCCAGGACGACGTCATCGGGGGCGATGAGCGCGCCGTCGGGCCGCGCGAGATGGTGCGGCGACACGACGAAGCGCGGCCCGAAACGCATCGGTCGGAAGTCCTCCATCCACACGCGCTCCCAGGCGGCGTCCGCGAGGGTGCGCAGCGCGACGACGGGCACGGGATCGAGCCGCACGTCGGCGGCGGCCGCGGCGAGCGCCGCGCGCACGTCCTCGGCACGGCTGCCCTGCGCGAAGAGCGCGACCAGGGCGACCTTGCGCCACAGAGGCGTCTCGCCGGGCGCCGGCTCGAGCACGGCGTGCGCCAGCGTGGCGGCGGTGTCCGTGGCGGCGGTGTCCATGGCGGTGGCGCGCGACCCGGCGAACGCACCGCCGGGCGCGAGCGCCTCGGCGTCGAGCGCGGTCACCGACAGGGCACCGGCCTCGGTCAGCCAGTCCTCGAGCCGTTCGACGGCGGCCTCGTCCGCGCCGGCGGGCGCATCGACGCGCACCTCGAGCCAGTCGTCGCTCGCCGGCACGGGCTCAGGCCAGGCCG
This sequence comes from uncultured Gammaproteobacteria bacterium, assembly GCA_963833195.1. Classification (GTDB taxonomy): domain Bacteria; phylum Pseudomonadota; class Gammaproteobacteria; order Granulosicoccales; family Granulosicoccaceae; genus Granulosicoccus. The sequence goes on from CAWHXF010000027.1 coordinate 2,636,559, forward strand.
AGCTTGCGCTCGAGGTAGTGGATGTCGGTGCCGCCCGCCATGAAGGCCTCGTCGTTGAAGATGTCGATGTGCAGCGGGATGTTGGTGCGGATACCGTCGATGAACGCCTCCGACAGCGCCCCGCGCATGCGCGCCATGGCCGAGTGGCGCTGGTTCGCGCCGACCACGAACTTCGCGATCATGGAATCGTAGTACGGGGGCACGACGTAGCCGTTGTACACGTGCGTCTCGATGCGCACGCCGAGGCCACCGGGCTGGTGGAACTGCTCGATGCGGCCGGGCGAGGGCATGAACGTCACCGGGTCCTCGGCGTTGATGCGGCACTCGAACGCGTGGCCGTTGATGCGGATGTCCTCCTGCTTCCAGCGCAAGGGGCGTCCTTCGGCCGCGAACACCTGCTCCTTCACGATGTCGACGCCCGTGACCATCTCGGTGACCGGGTGCTCGACCTGCACGCGCGTGTTCATCTCGATGAAGTAGAACTCGCCGTTCTCGTACAGGAACTCGAAGGTGCCGGCGCCGCGGTAGCCGATCCGCTGGCAGGCGGCGACGCAGCGCGCGCCCATGTCGGCGCGCACCTCGGGCGTGATGCCCGGCGCCGGCGCCTCCTCGACGACCTTCTGATGCCGCCGCTGCATGGAGCAGTCGCGCTCGCCGAGGTGGATGGCGTTGCCGTGGTGGTCGCAGATGACCTGGAACTCGATGTGCCGCGGGGTCTCGAGGTACTTCTCCATGTACACGACCGGGTTGCCGAACGCGACGCGCGCCTCGTTCGAGGTCATCTCGATGGACTCGACGAGCTCTGCGTCCGAGCGCACCACGCGCATGCCGCGCCCGCCGCCGCCGCCGGCGGCCTTGATGATGATGGGATAGCCGATCTCGTTGGCCATCCGCAGGTTCTCGTCGGCGTCGTCGTCGAGCGGGCCGTCCGAGCCCGGCACGCAGGGCACGCCCGCGGCCTTCATCTCGCGGATGGCGCTGACCTTGTCGCCCATCAGGCGGATGACGTCGGCGGTGGGCCCGATGAAGCGGAAGCCGCTCGATTCCACGCGCTCGGCGAAGTCCGCGTTCTCGGCGAGGAAGCCGTAGCCCGGATGGATGGCGTCGGCGTCCGTGATCTCGGCCGCGGCGATGATCGCGGGCACGTTCAGGTAGCTCTCGGCGGAAGCCGGGGGGCCGATGCACACGGCCTCGTCGGCGAGCCGGACGTGCTTCAGGTCCCGGTCGGCGGTGGAGTACACGGCCACGGTGCCGATGCCCAGATCCCGGCAGCAACGCATGATCCGCAGCGCGATCTCGCCGCGATTGGCGATCAATATCTTCTTCAGCGGCCGCTCGGCGTCCGCCGGCACGCGTGCACCGGTCAGCTGCTGCACCTTGCCACGCGGATCGCCCCGCGCTTCAGCCTGCGCTTCGGTCCCGGCTTCGTCGTCCACGCCTGCGTTCAATCGAGCACCACCAGCGGCTCGCCGTACTCGACGGGCTGGCCGTCGTCCACCAGCACCGCGCGCACGGTGCCGGACTTCTCGGCCTCGATGCGGTTCATGATCTTCATCGCCTCGATGATGCACAGCGTGTCGCCGGCGGACACGCTCTGGCCGATCTCCACGAACGGCTTCGCGTCCGGACCGGAGGCTCGGTAGAACGTCCCGACCATGGGCGACTCGACCACCGTGCCCGGAGGCAGGTCGTCCTCGGGCGCGCCGACCGGAGCACCGCCCGAGGCGGCCGCCGACGCCGGAGCCGGTGGAGGCGCGCCCGGAGGTGGCCCCCACGCCCCCGGTCCCCAGCCGGGGGCCACGGGCGCGGCCGCCGCCGCCCGCCCGCGCGAGATGCGCACCGAGCCCTCGTTCTCGACGATCTCGATCTCGCTGACGTCGGAGTCCTCGAGCAGCTCGATGAGCTTCTTGATCTTCCTGATGTCCATCGATCGGTTCCGGTGAGACGGGCTACGTGCGTGGGAGGGGGGGGGAAAGCACGCGCGTTGAGCGCGCGCGGTTCAGCCGCCGGCGAGGTGCACGGCGGCCGCGGTGAGGGCGAGCGAGTAGCCGGTCGCGCCGAAGCCGGACACCGTGCCGAGCGCGATGTCCGAGAAATACGAATGGTGGCGGAACGGCTCGCGCGCGTGCACGTTGGACAAGTGGACCTCGATGAGCGGCAGGCCCACGCCGAGCACCGCATCGCGCAGCGCCACGCTCGTGTGCGTGTAGGCCGCGGGGTTCATCACGATCAGCCGCGTGCCGTCGGCGGCGGCCGCGTGCACCCGCTCGATGAGCGCGCCTTCCGCGTTCGCCTGAAAGAAGTCGATGCCGAGCCCCGCCGCGTCCGCCTGGCCCCGCAGCATGTCGCGGATGTCGGCGAGCGTGGTCGTGCCGTACTTGTCGGGCTCGCGCCGGCCGAGCAGGTTCAGGTTCGGGCCATCGATGACGAGCACGTCTGGCATCGTAGCCCTCTGGTGACTGCGGGCGGCCGCGGCGGCTGCGTGGGCGGCTGCGTGGGCGGCTGCGGGGTCGGACCGCGGGTTGGCGCCGTGGGGCGGAAAGATAGCACCACGAACGTGCACGTTGCGGACACATGGTGCGCTTTCGGCGTTCGCGATGCCGTTAAACGGGCACTATCGGTCCGGGTCGGGCGTCCGGCGGGGGAAATCGGCATGGTGCAAGGGCAGGACGACCTCGACCACGTCACGGAACGGGACGAGCCACCCCTCGAGGAGGACTCGGGCGGCGACGCGGCGACCCTCGCCTTCCGACACCTCGACCCGCCGACCATCCTCGATGCCATCGACGCCGCGGGGCATCGCACCGATGGCCGGGTCAGCGCGCTCAACAGCTACGAGAACCGGGTCTACACCATCGGGCTCGAGAACGGCGACAGCATCGTCGCGAAGTTCTACCGCCCCGGCCGCTGGAGCGACGAGTCCATCCTCGAGGAGCACGCGTTCTGCCTGGACCTCGTCGACGCCGGCCTGCCCGTCGTCGCCCCGCTGGAGGATCCGGACGGGCGCACGCTGCTGGCCACCGGCCCGTTCCGCTTCTGCCTCTACCCGCGCGTGAGCGGCCGCGCCCCCGCGCTGGACGATCCGTCGCAGCTCGCCGTCGTGGGGCGCACCGTCGGGCGCCTGCACGAGATCACCGCGGACTGGGACTTCGAGCACCGCCCGTTCATCGACACCGACCGGCTCGGCGCCTCGGCCATCGAGTACCTGGTGGACTCCGAGCACGTGCCCGACGGCGTGCGCGACACGTACGAGCAGCTCGCCTGGGAGCTGCTGGATCTGGTCGAGGAGCGCATGGACGAGGCCGGCGACTTCGCCGAGTTCCCGATCCACGGCGACATGCACCCGGGCAACATCCTGTGGCGACTCGAGGACGGGGTGCCGCAACTGCTGGACTTCGACGACGCGGCCACCGGTCCGGCGGTGCAGGATCTGTGGATGTTCGTCTCCGGCGACCGGGACTACGCCGAGGCGCGGCTCGGCAACGTGCTCGACGGCTACGTGCAGCACGCCGCCTTCGACGTGCGCGAGCTTGCGCTCATCGAGCCCCTGCGCACGCTGCGGCTCGTGAACTTCGCCGCCTGGATCGCCGAACGCTGGGCCGACCCCGCGTTCAAGCGGGCCTTCCCCTACTTCGAGGGAGAACGCTTCTGGGACGACCACGTGCGCGTGCTGCAGGAGCAGCGCACGGCGCTGCACGAGCCGCCGCTCAGGTACTGACGCCCGCGTCCCCGTCCGCGCCCTCGCCGTCCTGCTCGACGGGCACCAGCCACTGCGCGAGCAGTTCCACCTCGTCGTCGGACAGCTCGACCTGCACGCCGGCACACGCGGCCACGGTGGCCTCGAGCAGCCGCTCGCCGAGCGCGGTCGCGTCGAGCCCGTCGAGCCCCGCGTCGAAGCCCGCGGTGAGCGCGTTGATGGTGAAGGTGACGTCGCGGCGCGACACCGTCGTGCCGCGCTCGGCGCACAGGTCCCGCACGCGGCGCGAGAGGTTGGTGATGTGCGTCTCGCCGGTTTCGGCCACGCAGTCCACGATCGCATCGTGCACCGCGTCGTAGCGCTCGGGTGCGAGCATGGGCATGCCGGTCAGCCGCACGGTGCGCCGCACGAGCTCGCCGAGCGCGGGGTCGTCGTCCAGCCAGGCGTCGCGGTTCGCGACGGCGGGCGGTGCGACGGGCGGCTCGTGGCGCGCCGGGTCGTAGACGTAGCCCGGCGGCAACGTCGAGCGTTCCAGCGCATCGAGCGGCAACGCATCCACCAGCGCCGACAGCCGCTCGAAACCGAGCCAGTCCGTCCCGATGCCCGCGAACCGCTCGCGCAGACGGTGGGCGAGCGACGCCAGATCGACCGCCGCGGACGACTGGCGCACGGTCTCGACGACGAACTCCCCCACCACCGCGAGGCGCTCCGGGTCGGGCGCAGCGACGGGCCTATCGACAGGCGACGTCGCGGACGATGCCGCCGACCCGGCCGGCACCCCTTCCTGCAACACCTCCAGCAACGCGTCGTGATCGAGCAGCCGGTCGGCGGCGTTCCGGTACGCGGGCGAGCAATGACCGGTGGCCAGCACCAGCGTGCGCACGTCGAGCCTGCGCAGGCGCAGCAGCAGCGGCGCGAAGTCGGTGTCCGCCGACATCACGATGCACTCGTCGTAGGGCACCGCACCGGCGAACAGATCCATCGCGTCCAGCACCATCTGGATGTCCGCCCCGGTCTTGCCGCGCGCGGTCAGCGGCGGACAGTCCACCACCTCGAAGCCCGCGGCGGTGAAGAACGGCCTGAACGGTGCGAAGGATTTCGGGTTCAGGTAGCAGCGCCGGACCAGCACGCGCCGCGCGCTCGCGGCGTGTCCCGACGGCACCGCCACGCGCCTCTCCAGCGCGGCGATCCAGGCCGACGGGTGGCGGAACACCGCGTCCGCCAGCGGCTCGTCCTCGGCCTGCAGCTGCAGGTACGCGTTGTCGAAGTCGACGAACAGCGCGCTGCGCAGGTAGTCCCGACCGCTCAAGCGGCCACCAGCGATGAAGGGTCGACGCTCAGATCCGCCGCAGCACCAGGGAGGCGTTCGTGCCGCCGAACCCGAAGCTGTTCGACATCACCGTGTCGAGACTCACGCCGTCGCGCCGCTCGGTCACGACGGGGAAGCCCTCGGCCTCGGGGTCCAGCGTCTCGATGTTCGCGGACGCCGCGATGAATCCGGCCTCCTGCATCAGCAGCGAGTAGATCGCCTCCTGCACGCCGGCCGCGCCCAGCGAGTGACCGGTCAGCGACTTCGTCGAGGCGATCGGCGGCACACCGTCGGGGAACGCGCGCGCCACGGCACGGAGCTCGGTGATATCGCCGGCCGGCGTGCTGGTGCCGTGCGCGTTGATGTAGTCGATGCCGCCCTCCAGCCCGTCCATGGCCTGCAGCATGCAGCGCGTGGCGCCTTCGCCGGAGGGTGCCACCATGTCGTGTCCGTCGGAGGTGGCGCCGTAGCCGACGATCTCGGCATAGATGCGTGCGCCGCGCGCCCTGGCCACCTCGAGCTCCTCGACCACGACCATGCCGCCGCCGCCTGCGATCACGAAGCCGTCGCGGTTCGCGTCGTAGGGACGCGATGCGCGCGCGGGGTCGTCGTTGTAGTCGGACGACAGCGCGCCCATGGCGTCGAACAGGCACGACAGCGTCCAGTGCTCCTCCTCGCCGCCGCCCGCGAACACCCGATCCTGCTTGCCGAGCTGGATGAGCTCGAGGGCGTTGCCGATGCAATGCGCGCTCGTGGAGCAGGCCGACGCGATGGAATAGTTGGTGCCCTTGATGCGGAAGGGCGTGGCCAGGCACGCCGACACGGTGCTGGCCATGGTGGACGTGACGCGGTACGGGCCCACGCGCCGTATGCCCTTCGCGCGCAGCAGGTCGGCCGCCTCCACCTGGTTCAGCGTGGAGCCGCCGCCGGAGCCCGCGATGATGCCGGTGCGCTCGTTGGACACCTCGGCGTCGGAGAGGCCCGCGTCGGCGATGGCGTCGCGCATGGCGACGTAGGCGTAGCCCGCCGCCTCGCCCATGAAGCGCAGCTGCTTTCGATCGATGTGCGCCTTCAGGTCGATCTCGGGACGTGCCGCCACGTGGCTGCGCATGCCGAGCTCGGCGTACTCCTCGCGCCGCGTGACGCCCGAGCGCCCCTCGCGCAGCGCCTCGGTGACCGATCCCTTGTCGTTGCCGAGGCACGACACGATGCCGAGCCCGGTGATGACCGCTCGTCTCATGGTCGCTCCCCCCGTCAGAAGTTGTCGGTGGACATGAACAGCCCCACGCGCAGGTCCTGCGCCTCGTAGATCTCGCGCCCGTCCACGGACATGCGCCCCTCGGCGATGCCCATGACGAGCTTGCGCTCGATCAGGCGCCGGATGTCGAGCCGGTAGGTCACGAGCTTCGCGCTCGGCAGCACCTGGCCCTTGAACTTGACGCCATCGGCGCCGAGCGCGCGCCCGCGGCCCGGGTTGCCCTTCCAGCCGAGGAAGAAGCCGATCAGTTGCCACAGCGCATCGAGCCCCAGGCACCCCGGCATGACCGGATCGGATTCGAAATGGCAGTCGAAGAACCACAAATCCGGCCGCACGTCGAGCTCCGCCACGATCTCGCCCTTGCCGTACGCGCCGCCCGTGGACGAGATCTGCACGATGCGGTCGAACATCAGCATGTTCGGCAGCGGCAGTCGGGCGTTGCCCGGCCCGAACAGCGTCCCGTGACCGCAGCGAATCAGGTCGTCGCGGTCGAACGAATGACGGTCGGACAGATCGGGCGGCGGCGGGTGACCCGTCTCGGAAGAGCTCAAGAGGGTGCCCCGAACACGCGCCGCAGGATCGCCGAGGTGCGCTCGGCCGGATCGTCGCGAATCGCCTTTTCCTCGGTCGCGAGGTAATGGAAGATGCCCGCCTTGGCCTCGCCGGCCACGTAGCCGGCCAGGTCCGCGTCGATGGGCGGGGCGAGCGGCACGCGGCGGTAGCGCTCCAGCAGCTCGTTGAAGGCCTGCACCGCGCCCACCTGGTCGAGCGAGCGCGACACGATGGGTCGCATGCGCGCCGTCAGCGCGTCTCCGGTGGTGCGCTCGAAGTACTGCGTGGCCGCATCGTCGGGCCCCGTCAGGATGGCGCGCGCGTCGTCGATGGACATGCGCCGGATCGCGCCGACGAACAGCGCCTGCGCTTCGGGCGTGGCCTGCTCGGCGGCCCGGTTCAGGCGCACGCGCAGATCGTCGAAGTAGCTGCCGAGCCCGACCCGCGAGGCGAAGTCGGCGGCGGTCTGCAACTGCTCGGGCAGCGGGATGCGCGCGACGGGATCGCCGAGGAAGCCGTCGGGTTGGCCGAGCCGGGAGACCACGGCCTCGGAACCCTTCTCCAGCGCGGCCTTGAGTCCCTGCACGATCTCGCCCGTGGACAACGGACCGGCGCCGGTGGTGCCGCCCGCGATGTCGCCGGCCGCATCGGCGATGTCGCCGAGCGTGACGGGCGAGTTGGCGCAGCCGCCCGCGAGCGCCGCGCCGCCGCCGAGCAGCCCGAAGAGGACGCGGCGCCGAACACCGGACGAAGGGCGCACGTCAGTCCCGGCGGCCGACCAGGCGCCACAGCACGGGCAGCGCCACCGCCGCCATCACGAGCTTGGCGAGGTCGCCGAGCAGGAAGGGGGTCATGCCCCATTCGAGCACCGGCTTGTCCCAGCCGACGACCGAGCCGAGCCACAGCAGGCCCGTCGCGTAGATCAGCGCGTTGCCGATCAGCATGGCGCCGACGGTGCCGACGACGTGACGGTCCCAGCGGCGCCTGGCGAGGGTGCCGGTGGCGAAGGCCGCGAGCACGAAGCCCGCGAGGTAGCCGCCCGTCGGCCCGACCATGTACGCCAGGCCGATGCCCTTCTCGGGCGAGCCCGCGAACACGGGCAGCCCCAACGCACCCTGCGCGAGATAGAGCAGCACCGCGCCCGCGCCGGCGACCGGACCGAGCACCATGCCGAGCGCCAGCACGACGAGCGTCTGCAGCGTCATCGGGACCGGCACGAACGGGATCGAGAGCTTGGCCGAAAGGGTGAGCAGCAGGCTGCCGGCGACGACCGCGGCGCCGGTGCGCCACAGGCGCGGGCTGCCCGCGCGCGCCGGCACGACGGCCTCGAGCAGCGTCGCGGCGGAGCCGCCCGTGGGCGCGGCGATGGTCGTCATGTGAGAGTCTCGGGGATCGGGCCGCGCAGTATATCAACCGCCGGAGCGCGCCCGCCAACCGACCCGCCATCCGAGGACGACGCGCACCGATCTGCCGCGCGGGGCGCTACCCGGCCCGCCTGAACCCCAGCGGCAACACGTTCGACGGCAGCGCGCGTTCCTCTTCCTGCGTCGGACGCGGCCCGCGCAGCCCCTGCGGCCAGCGCGCGAGCCACGAGCGGTAGGCCGTGAAGCTCATGGGCCTCGATATCCAGTAGCCCTGCGCGATGTCGCAGCCGCGACTCTCGAGGAACTGCAGTTGCGCCTCGTCCTCGACGCCCTCGGCCACGATCTTCATGCCGAAGTGCTTGCCCAGGCCCAGCACGGCCTCGACGATGGCCACGTCGTCGTTGTCGCTGGAGATGTCGGTGATGAACGCCCGATCGATCTTGAGCGTGTCGACGGGGAAGCGCTTGAGGTAGGCGAGCGAGCTGTAGCCGGTGCCGAAGTCGTCGATGGCCAGACGCATGCCGAAGCGCGACAGCTCGTGCAGCGAATGGATGACCTCCTCGGGGTCGTGCATCACTGCGCTCTCGGTGATCTCGAGCTCCAGGCAGTCGGGCGCGAGTGAGGTGTCGGACAGCGCTCGCTCCACCATCTTCAGCAGGTTCCCGTCGGTGAACTGCACCGCCGAGATGTTGACCGCGATCTCCAGGCCCTCGGCGCCCTCGGCCTGCAGCTCGTGCGTCTGGCGGCAGGCGGTGCGCAGGATCCATTCCCCGAGCTCGATGATCATGCCGGCCTCTTCGGCCACGGGCACGAAGATCTCCGGCGAGATGAGCCCATCCACCGGGTGGCGCCAGCGCACCAGCGCCTCGGCCCCCGTGACCTGGCGCGTGCGCATGTCGATCTTCGGCTGGTACCAGACCTCGAACTGTTCCTCGGCAAGCGCAAGCTTCAGGTCCTGCTCGAGCCGGATGCGCGCGGTCAGGCGGCTGCGCATCACCTCGTTGAAGAGCCGGTAGCGATTCTTGCCGCCGCTCTTCGCCTCCTGCAACGCGACGGCGGCGTTGTTGACCATCTCCTCGCCGAGCTGCTCCTCGGGCTGGTCCACGTGCACGTCGAGCGGGAAGCAGCTGATGCCGACCGACACGGCCGCCTTCAACGTGAAGCCGCGGTACTCGTAGGCGGCCGTCGCCACGCTCATGAGCCGCTGCGCGACGAGCTCGGCCGCCTCGCGGTTCGGCACGTCCTTCTGGATCACGACGAACTCGTCCCCGTCGAGCCGCGCGACGAGGTCGACGTCGCGCATCATCGTGCGCAGCCGGTTGCCCACCTCGGCCACCATCTTGTCGCCGATGAGGTGCCCGTACTGGTCGTTGAAGAACTTGAAGTTGTCGAGATCGACCAGGAAGACCGCGAAGCGCAGCTCCTCCTCGACCGCCTCGCGCACGGTCTCCTTCAACGTGTTCTCGAACATCAGCCGGTTGGGCAGGCTGGTCAGCGTGTCGTTGAGCGCCGCGAATTCGAGGAACTGCTGCTTGACCTTGACCTGGCGCGTCGCCTGGCGCTGCGCCTCGATGAGCTGGTCGAACTCGTCCGCGAGCGGGTCCAGATCCGCCGAGCCCGTCGTGCCGATGGGCAGGTGCTGTCCGCGCTCGCCGCGGGCGCGCGCCTCGCGCAGCGCGGCCACGAGCCCGTCCAGCGGTTCGAGCAATCCGCGCGCGGTGCCCAGCAGCGCGGCCAGCGCACCGACGGCGGCGGCGAGCAGGGCCAGCGCGCCGGCCTGCCGGGCGGCCCGCCAGCCGGCGGAGCTCGCCTCGCCCACGCCGAGCGTCGCGCGCACGCGCACCGGCTCGCCCCCGGTGACGGTCGACCAGTCCACGCGCACCGCGGGGCCGACGCCCGAGCCGCCCTCGCCGGGCCGCGACGCGCGCGTGGCGCTCGCGAGGGTCGTGCCGTCGAAGGCTTCGACGCTCACGCGTCGCAGCGGGCCATCGAAGACGAGCGCCTCGAGGTCGGCTTCGGCGGGTGCGGCGTACCGCAGCGCCGTGTTCACCTGCGTCCGGACCACGCGCTCGATGTCCTCGATCGCCGCATCGCGGCTCGCGAAGGCCGCCGGCACCACGAAGGCGAGATGCACGCCGAGCAAGGCTGCGCCGACGCTGCCCGCGAGCAGGCACGCCGTACGCGAGCGCAATGCCTTGCCTAGCAACGGGGTGGGGTCCAAGGGCCGGGTCCGGGGAAGCTCGTCGACGCCGCAGGCGCGGCCCCGACGCGGGACCGTTCCGACATGGCGCATCTTCCGTATCGGCCGCCCGCACGCCCCCTGAAGCGGCCCGGTGGGGCGAAGCGGGGGACGAAAACGCGAAAGCCCCCGACGGGCGGGGGCTTTCGGACCGGTGCCCCGCCCGAATGGCGGCGCTCCAGCGATGGCGGGCACCGCGCCCGACCGAAGTCAGGCCGCGGCGCGCCGCCGGCGGACGACGAATGCGCGTCAGCGCATCACATCATGCCGCCCATGCCTCCCATGCCGCCCATGTCGGGCATGCCGCCACCATGGCCACCGTCGTCCTTCTTCGGCGCGTCGGCGATCATCGCCTCGGTGGTGATCATGAGGCCCGCCACGGAAGCCGCGTTCTGCAGCGCGTAGCGCGTGACCTTGGTCGGGTCCAGGATGCCGAACTCGACCATGTCGCCGTACTCGCCGTTGGCGGCGTTGTAGCCGTAGTTGCCCTTGCCCTCGCGGACCTTGGCGACCACGACCGACGGCTCGTCGCCGGCGTTCGAGACGATCTGGCGCAGCGGCTCCTGCATGGCACGCTTGGCGATCGTGATGCCGACGTCCTGGTCGTGGTTGTCGCCCTTGACCTTGTCGACGGCATCGATGGCGCGCACGAGGGCCACACCGCCCCCGGGCACGATGCCTTCCTCGACGGCGGCACGCGTGGCGTGCAGCGCGTCGTCGACGCGGTCCTTCTTCTCCTTCATCTCCACTTCGGTGGCGGCACCGACCTTGATGACGGCAACGCCGCCGGCGAGCTTGGCGACCCGCTCCTGCAGCTTCTCCTTGTCGTAGTCGGAGGTGGCCTGCTCGATCTGGGTGCGGATCTGCTCGACGCGTGCGGTGATCTCGGACTTCTCGCCGGCGCCGTCGACGATGGTGGTGGTGTCCTTGTCGATGGTGACGCGCTTGGCCGTGCCGAGCTCCTCGAGCGTGACCTTGTCGAGCGAGAGACCGACCTCTTCGGAGATGACCTGGCCGCCCGTCAGGATCGCGATGTCCTGGAGCATGGCCTTGCGACGGTCGCCGAAGCCCGGCGCCTTGACCGCGCAGGTCTTGATGATGCCGCGCATGGAGTTGACGACGAGCGTGGCGAGCGCCTCGCCCTCGATGTCCTCGGCGACGATCAGCAGGGGCTTGCCCGACTTCGCGACGGCTTCCAGCGTGGGCAGCAGGTCGCGGATGTTGCTGACCTTCTTGTCGTGCAGCAGGACGTAGGGCTCCTCGAGCTCGACGGCCATGGCGTCCTGGTTGTTGATGAAGTACGGGGACAGGTAGCCGCGATCGAACTGCATGCCCTCGACCACCTCGAGCTCGTTGTCGAGCGACTTGCCTTCCTCGACCGTGATGACGCCTTCCTTGCCGACCTTCTCCATCGCGTTCGCGATGATCTCGCCGATGGAGGTGTCGCTGTTGGCCGAGATGCTGCCGACCTGCGCGATGGCCTTGGTGTCGTTGCAGGGCACCGACATCTCCTCGAGCGCCTTGGTGGCCGCGATGACGGCCTTGTCGATGCCGCGCTTGAGGTCCATCGGGTTCATGCCGGCGGCGACCGACTTCAGGCCTTCGCGCACGATGCTCTGCGCGAGCACCGTGGCCGTCGTGGTGCCGTCACCCGCGATGTCCGAGGTCTGGGAGGCGACCTCCTTGACCATCTGGGCGCCCATGTTCTCGAACTTGTCCTCGAGCTCGATTTCCTTGGCGACCGAGACGCCGTCCTTCGTGACGGTCGGCGCGCCGAAGCTCTTGTCGAGCACGACGTTGCGACCCTTCGGGCCGAGCGTGACCTTCACGGCGTTGGCGAGCGTGTCGACGCCCTTGAGCATGCGCTGACGCGCACTGTCGGAGAACCGTACTTCCTTCGCACTCATGTCTGATGTATTCCTCGTTGTTCGATGTCGTTGAAGCGGGACCGCGTCGGCGGGCCCGGGACGGCGGGGCGGTGGCCGGTGTCGGCCCTGGAGCGAGCTATGACTCGAACACGCCCATGATGTCGTCCTCGCGCATCACGAGAACCTCTTCGCCGTCGATCTTGATCTCGGTGCCGGAGTACTTGCCGAAGAGCACCTTGTCGCCGGCCTTGACGTCGAGCGGGCGCACGTCGCCGTTCTCGAGGATCTTGCCGTTGCCGACGGACAGGACCTCGCCGCGCACCGGCTTCTCGGTGGCCGAGTCGGGGATCACGATACCGCCGGCGCTGGTGCGCTCCTCTTCCATGCGCTTGACGACCACGCGGTCATGCAACGGGCGAATCTTCATTCAGGGGTCTCCGAAAAAACATCGATGGGTGAATGGGGGGAACCGCGATCTCGCCCGCCGGCCGTCGAGCGTCCGACCCCGAGCCCGAAGAGCTTCCGGGACGGTGCGAGGAGCGCTCGGCCCCGCAGGCGTCCGGCCGGCACGGACCGGAGCGCGGTACGGCGAGGACGGACGGCGGGCCGGGAGGGTGCGACCGACGCGTTACGGACCGTGCCCCGAAAGAGGGGTCGGCACGAAGGGTCTTGGCACTCTCCCGTCGAGAGTGCCAATGATACAGCCGGACCGTCGCGTTTCAAGGGCCGCGGAGACGATGCCGACCTGACCGATCGGCAGGAATCGCGCTGTCGGGTCGTCCTTCGGGGTCGCGGGCGAGTCAGTCGAGGCGTTCGTAGTCGCCGTCGATGACGTCGCCGGCGCGCTTTCGGGGGTCCGCACGATTCGTGGCGGCCCCCCCGAATCCGGATTCGGACCCGGGACGAGCATCGGACATCGGATCCACGCCATGCGCGGAGCGGACGACACCGACCCGACCGAGCGCCCCGTCGCCGATGCGCCGGGCGAGCCAGCGCCGGCTCGGCGGCAACAGGCACGCGAAGCCGAAGGCGTCGGTCATGAACCCGGGCGTCAGCAGCAAGGCACCGCCCACGAGCAGCAACGCGCCCTCGATGATCTCGGCGGCCGGCAGGGCACCCGAGCTCAGTCGCGCCCGGGCGCGCGTGAGCGTCGCAAGCCCCTCGCGGCGCAGCATGAACGTGCCGAGCAGCGCCGTCGCGATCACGATCACGAGGGTGGGCAACAGCCCGATCGCGCCGCCCACCTGAATGAACAGGGCGATCTCGACGATCGGAACCAGCACGAACAGCAGGAACAGGAACGGCATCACGGGCTCCGCGGGTCGGATCGGAACCTATCGACGGGTTCGCGGTCTTGCAACCCGGCCGGAGCCGCATAAGCTCGCGGCTCGAGTACCGCTTGCCGCTACCGACGGGACGCGGGCGACGACGCCCCTCCCCCAAGGTCCGGAAGGCGCCCGCGGGCACCGTCCCGATGCACCGGAGCCGATCGCTTGAGCCGATACCGACCCGTCGACACCCGCCCGCGCCGGCTCCGCCGTGCGCGGGTCGTCGGTCCCGGCGCCTCGCCGCCGCCCTCGCCGCCGCGCTCGCCGCGCTCTTGCCCTTCGCCGCGCCCGCCCCGGCCGCCACCGGCTTCGGCGACGCCCCCGAACCCCTGCGCGTGACCGACGCCTTCGTGCCGCGGGTGGCCGCGACCGCGCCGGGATCGGTCGACATCGAATGGGACATCGCCGACGGCTACTACCTGTACCGCGACAAGACGCAGGTCGACGTGGGCGGCGATCTCGCCGACACGGTGACGATCGCCGGCGTGACGCACTCCGAGGCGCGCATCGTCACCGACGAGTTCTTCGGCGACAGCGCCGTCTGGCGCGACTCCGCGTCGATGGGCGTGACGCTGGAGGGCTTGCCCGCGCGAACCGTCGAATTGGAGTTGCAGGTGCGCTTCCAGGGCTGCGCCGACATCGGCCTGTGCTACCCGCCGACGACCGTGTCGCTGAACGCCGAAGTGCCGGCACCCGCACCGGCCGCCGCCCCCCCACCGGCCGCGGCGCCGGCGGCCGGGATCGGCTCGTCGAACGCGCTCGACTCGCTGTTCGGCGGATCGTCGGGAGGCGGCGCCGAACCCGAGCTGCTGCGCCCCGAGGAGGCCTTCGTGCCGCTGCTGACGCGCACCGACACGAACACGCTCGAGGTGCGATGGGACATCGAACCGGGCTACTACCTCTACCAGCACCGCTTCGGCTTCGAGGTCGTCGACGCGGACGGCGCGCCGCTCGCGGCCGTCACCGACGTGTCCATGCCCGGCGGCCGGGCCCACGAGGACGAGTTCTTCGGCGAGGTCGTCACCTTCCACGACGAGGCGCTCGCCACCGTGAGCCTGGCGCAGGGCCTCGGCGCCGGCGACGATGCCGTGTTGCGCGCCGCCTACCAGGGCTGTGCCGAGATCGGCGTGTGCTTCCCGCCCTCGACCATCGACCTGCCGTTCGTGGCCACGGCCGCGACGGTACCGGCACCCGACTCCGCACCCGACCCGGCATCGGGCACCGCCGATCCGGCCACGGTGCAGGCCTCGCTCGCCGCCGCCGCGTCGGCGCCCACCGCGGTGGGGCCGAGCGCCGCCGCGCTCGTGTCCGAACAGGACCGGCTGTCGGGCCTGCTCGCGAGCTCCAGCCTGTGGCTGTCGGTGGCCACCTTCTTCGGCCTGGGACTGCTGCTCGCGTTCACGCCGTGCGTGCTGCCGATGGTGCCCATCCTGTCGAGCCTCGTCGTCGGCCGCGACGGCGACGCCTCGTCCATGAACACCGGCCGCGCCTTCAGGCTGTCGCTCGTGTACGTGCTCGTCATGGCGTCGACCTACGCCATCGTCGGCGTCATCGTCGCGCTGTCCGGCGCGAACGTGCAGGTGTGGCTGCAGCAGCCGTGGGTGCTCGGGCTGTTCGCGGCGCTCTTCGTCGTGCTCGCGCTCGCCATGTTCGGCGCGTTCGAGCTCGAGATGCCGCGCTTCCTGCAGTCGAAGCTCACCGAGGCATCCAACGCCCAGGCGGGCGGCAGTTACCGGGGCGTGGTCGTCATGGGCCTGCTGTCCACGCTCATCGTGGGACCGTGCGTGACGGCACCGCTCGCGGGCGCGCTGATCTTCATCGCCGATACCGGCGATGCGGTCGTCGGCGGCGCGGCGCTGTTCGCGCTCGGGCTCGGCATGGGCACGCCGCTGCTGCTGATCGGCACGTCGGCGGGGTCCCTGCTGCCGCGCGCGGGCACCTGGATGGTGCGCGTGCGACAGGGCTTCGGGGTGCTGCTGCTCGGGCTCGCCATCTGGATGCTGTCGCGCTTCGTGCCCGAGACGGCGACCGTCGCGCTCGCGGGCCTGCTGGCGCTCGGCACGGGCATCTGGCTCGGCGCGGCCGACTCGCTCGGCCCCGACGGCGGTGCGCGGCAGCGCATCGGCAAGGCATCGGGCCTGGCCGCGTCGATCTACGGCGCGGCCCTGCTCGTCGGCGCGCTCGGCGGCACGAGCAGTCTGGTCAGCCCGCTCGCCGTCTACGGCGGTGGCGGCGCTGCCGCGGAGGAGCACGAGCTCGGCTTCTCGCGCGTGGCGAACGTCGAGGAGCTGGACCGCGTGATCGCATCGGCGGCCGCCGAAGGGCGTCCGGTCATGCTGGACTTCTACGCCGACTGGTGCATCAGCTGCAAGGAGATGGAGGCGTACACGTTCACCGACGAGCGCGTGGTGGCGGCGCTCGAGGACGTCGTGCTGGTGCAGGCGGACGTGACGAAGAACGACGGCGCCGACCAGGCGCTGCTCGATCGCTTCCGCCTGTTCGCACCGCCCGCCATCGTGTTCTTCGGCCCGGACGGCCGCGAGGTGGACGGCGCGCGCGTGGTCGGCTTCATGCCGGCCGACCGGTTCGGGCCGCACGTGGAGCGGGTGCTGGCGACCACCCTCGCCGCGCGCGACTGAACCGCGCGCGGTCGCGGGCACGGGACCGGCGGTGCGCTCAACGCGACCGACGGCACAGGTAGGCGTGCCACAGCACGCGACACGCCGCGCCCCGGTACGGCGACCACGCGGCGGCCAGCCGGTCGAGCGTGGCGTAGTCCGGCACGGCGTCGAGCGCGAACGTCTCCATCGCGCCCACCGCCAGCGCGCGATCGCCCGGCGGCCAGGCATCGGGGCGGCGCAGCACGACGGTCAGCCACACGCCCGCCGTCCACGGACCGATGCCGGGCACGCTCGTCAGCGCATTCGCCACCGTCTCGTCGGCTTCGCTCGATAGCGCGTCGAGCTCCAGCCGTCCGTCCAGGCAGGCCGTGGCCAGGGCGTGCAGGCAGCGCGCCTTGGCGGCCGTCGCGCCGGCCTCGCGCAACACGTCCTGTGGCGCGGCCAGCAAGGCCTCGGCCACGACCTCCTCGCCGCCCGTCACGCGCGCACGCACGCGCCGCATGACGGCGGCCGCGCTCTCGATGGAGATCTTCTGCTCGAGCACGACGTGCACGAGCGTGTCGAGGCTGGCGGGGCGCTCCCACAGCGGGGGTTGACCGTGCGCGACGAGCTCGGCGGCGAAGGCCGGCTCGCGCTTCGCCAGCGCGCGCACGTCGCGCGCGAGGCTCGCGCGGGTCAGCGCCGCAGCAGCGATGCCAGACGCTCCAGCGTCACGAGCCCGTCCTCCACGATGTCGACGCCCGCCAGCAACGTCGCGGGCACGTCCACGTCGCCGAGCGCGTCGACCGTGGCCGCGGCGCGCGGGAAGGTGCGGTGCGCCGCGAACGAGTTGGGCGTGGCGATGCACACGAGACCCGCGTCGACCGCCGAATCCGCGCACTCCACGGTGTCCTCCACCGCCACGGCATCGGACGGCTCCAGGCCGAGCTCGGCGAGCGCCTTCCTCCACGGCGCGACGTCCGGCTTCGGCGCATCGACCGTACCGCGGTGCGTGAACACGTCGAAGCGCTCGAGACGCACGCCGTCGCCCGCCGCCTCGAGCGTCGCGCGCACGTTGCCGAGCTCGGTGCTCGTCACGAATCCGGTGCGCACGCCCGCCGCGGTCGCCTCGTCGAGCAATCGGCGCACGCCGGGCCGGGCCTGCGCACGGCCCTCGAACAACCATTCGTCGAACAGCCGGGTCTTGGTGGCGTGCACCCGGTCCAGAATGCGCGCGTCCGGCACGCGAGCGCTCGGGCCGCCCTGGCCGGCAGCCGCCTGGCCGCCCTGGCCGCCCTGGCCGGCATGACCGCCCTGATCGTCACGGCCGCTTCTGATCGCGGCGAACGCGTCGAGTCGTTCCCGACCACCGATGTGCGACAGCAGCGCCCGGTAGTCGTCCGCAGACCAGTGCCAGTCGAGTCCCTCGTCGGCGAAGGCGGCGTTGTACGCCTCCAGTTGCAGGGCCGACGAGTCGACCACCACCCCGATCGAGCCAAGCAGCAATGCCTTCATCGCGCACGTCATCCGACAACGACGAGGGCAAGTATGGGGGGTGTCGGCCGCACCGCCTCAAGAGGACGCGTGCGCTCTGTACATTCATCCCCTGCTCTTGCGCGAGTGGACATTGATCGATGGCTCGACTGAAGCACGGCGCCTGCGCCCTGTGCGGGCGCGTCACGCGCCTGACGTTCCACCATCTCATCCCGAAGAAGATGCACCGCCGCCCGCGGTTCAGGAAGCGCCACGACCGCGAGGAGCTCAATCGCGGCATCGACGTCTGTGCGCGTTGCCACCGCGGCCTGCACCGGTTGCACGACGAGATGGCGCTGGCATCGCGCTTGAACACGCTCGAGGCGCTGCGCGACGATGAAGCCGTGGCCCGTCACGTCGCCTGGGTGACGCGTCAGAAGAGCTGAGCTCGCTTCACCGCAGGCGCCGCACCTACAAGTGCTGCAGCGACAGCGGCGGCGCATCCGGCACGCCGTCGCCCTCGATGCTGCGCACCACCCTCAAGCGCCGCGGCTCGCCGGGCAGCACGGTTACGCCGTTGTCGGACCAGATGCGCCGCCCGCCGAGCTCGAGCGCCACGTGGAAGGCCGGTCGGTCGGTCTCGAGGACCACCACGTCGCCGACGAGCGGCACCTCCGGCACCGGCACGGCGGCCGCGCCGTAGCGACCGGTGGGCCGGCCCATGGCCAGCCCCGTCGTTCGTGCCGCGGAACGATCCGCGGCCAGGCTCGCGGCCCGGCTCGCGGCCAGGCCCGGGCGCGGCGCACGCACCCCCTCCTCGCGCTCGATGCGCACGCGCACGTTCGGCTCGCCGAGCGCGTAGCGCTTCCACGACAGCGGTGCGAACACGGTGTCGCCCGCGACGTGCGACGTGCGACCGACCGCGTCCCACGCCCAGTCGACCAGCAGGACCGCCGTCTCGGGCACCTCCGATGCATCGACCGCGATCGCCTCGAGCGCGCGGTCGACGGGCACCTCCACGCGCAGCGTCTCGGCCGCGAGGATCTCGCCCGTGTCGGCGCGCACCGTGCGCACGCGCAGCATGAGCGACACGGGTAGCGGCGTGTCGTTGACCGTGCGCACGGCGTAGCGCGCCGGAGCATCCCCCGGGCCGCAGGCCTCGCCGTCGGCGCCGAGCGGCAGCACGAAGGCGCACACGTCGCTGTAGAAGCGCCGCGCGGCGTGGTGCAGCAGCTTCCACGCGCCGCCGTGCTCGACCGACGACCACGACGCCACCGGCCACGTGTCGTTGAGCTGCCAGTACAGGATGCCGCCGCAGCGCGGCTTGGTGGAGCGCCACGCGGCCACGGCCGTCTCGATCGCCATGGCCTGCTGCACCTGCGACAGGTACACCGTGCGCGCGAACGAATCGGGAAAGCGGAAGTGGCGCACCAGCGTCTCCACGATGCGCGCGTTGCCGCCGACGTTCCTCTGGTGCACCTCCATCGTGGCCGACGACACGTGACGCTCCTCGGGCGCGGCGAAGCGCTCCACGAGCGGCATGGACGGCAGCGACTGGAAGCCGAACTCCGAGCAGAAACGGGGGTGCACCTTGCGGTACGCATCGAACGGCGCGGCCTCGTGCCAGACGTCCCAGAAGTGCATGTCCCCCGACGCATCGTCCTTCCACGCGTTGCCCCAACCGTCCGGACCGGCGCCGGTCGACGGCGAGCTCGGCCACCACGGCGTGGACGGTGCCTCCACCGCCACGACGTCCTCGAGCGCCGCGTTCAGGCGCACGTAGTTGGCGAGATAGCGATCGCGGTGCCGGCGCGTGATCTCCCACCAGTCGAGCGTGCCGCGCAGCTCGTTGTCGCCGCACAGCAGCACCGTCGAGGCGAAGCGGGAGAGCCGGCGCGTCTGCTGCACGGCTTCCGCGCGCACCGACGCCAGCCACGCGCGGTCGCCCGCCGGGTAGTGATTGCAGGCGAACATGAAGTCCTGCCACACGAGCAGGCCCAGCGCGTCGCAGTCCTCGTGGAAGTCGTCGGGCTCGTAGCGGCCGCCGCCCCACACGCGCACCGTGTTCATGTTCGCCGCAATGGCGGCGTCGAGCAGCGCGCGCCGCGCGGCCCGCGTCTCGCGCGCGGGCAACGCGTCGGCGGGAACGAGGTTCGCGCCGCGACAGAACGTGGCTCGCCCGTTGACGACGAGCGTGAACGCACCGCCCTCGGTATCGAGGCGCACCTCGCGCAGGCCCAGCGGATACTCGCGCCGCTGCGCGCCGAGCGTCACGACGAGTCGGTGCAACGCCTGGTCGCCTTGTCCGCGCGGCCACCAGCGCTCGGGCGAATCCACGTCGAGCGTGAGCGCGGCGCGCCGCTCGCCGGGAACCAGCGGCACGCGCGTGGCGGCATCGGCGACTGCGGACCCGTCCGGTGCGTGCAGCTCGACCGCGAAATCCGCCTCGCCGACGACGCGCGCCGTCGCGCGCACCTCGATCTCCAGCGCGAGGGCGTCTCCCGTCCAGCGCTGCACGATGCGCACGTCCTCGAAGCGGCACGCGTCCGCGCGACGCAGCAGGACGTCGCCCAGCAGCGCGACCGGCATGAGCGCGATGTTCCAGTCCCAGCCCGCGTGGCAGGCCGGCCGGCGCAGGAACGTCGAGTGCTCGATGCGCGAGTTCCAGTCGAGCCAGGGCAGCTCCAGCGGATGGCCCGCCGCGCGCTCGGCGGCCACGGTCGGCGCGGGCGCGAACTCGAGGGCGAGCAGGTTCGGACCCGCGACCAGCGCGGCGTCCACGCCGAACGCGAAGCGCCGGTAGGAGCTGTCGACGAGACCGAGCTCGGCGTCGTTCAGCCGCACGCTCGCCACGCCGTCGATGCGCTCGAGCTCGAGCGCGGTGGCGGACGGTCCGTCCGCGGGCAGGTCCTCCAGCCACGCCTCGTCGACGTCGAAGCCGAGCTCGAGCCGCCACGGCACCCGGCACACCCAGTCGACCGCGAGCTCGTTCGTGCCGACGTACGGGTCGGGAATGAGCCCGGCCGCGAGCAACGCGGAGTGCACGTCGCCGGGGGGGTGGAAGGGCACGTCGACGGCCGAGCCGTCGGGCAGCGCGCCGAGCAGTCGCCAGGCGGGTGCGCGGCCGTCCGCGGCGGCGAGGATCAGGTCGTGGGTAGGCACGACGGCAAGGTTAACCAAAAGCGCGGGCGCCCCCGCGTCATGCATCCGTCAGCCCTTCACCGCCCCCGCCGTCAGCCCGCTGACGATGTACTTCTGGAACACCAGCACCAGCACGAACAGCGGCGCCGTGGCGCTCACCACCGAGGCGACCGCGAACATCACGTTGCCCTCGGTCTGCGTGGTACCGAGGAAGCTCGCGATCTTCGGCACCATCGTCTGGTTCGCCTGGCTCAGGATGGTGGCCGTGACCGCGAAGTCGTTGTAGGCCAGCAGGAAGCTGAAGAGCCCCGTCGTGATGACGCCGGGCCACATCACCGGCATGATCACGTGCCGGAACGCCTGGATGCGCGTGCAGCCGTCCACGAGCGCGCTCTCGTCGAGCTCCCGGGGCACGCCCATGAAGAACGAGCGCAGCATCCACAGCGTGAACGGCTGGTTGATGGCCACCAGCACGATGATGGCGGTGGGCAGGTAGCCCCACACGTTCAGCCTGAAGAACGGCAGCAGGTAGCCGGACACCAGCGTGATGTGCGGCATGGCGCGGAAGATCAGCGCGACGATCAGCAGCGCGAACGCGTACTTCGCCGTCGAGCGCGACAGCGCGTAGCCGCCGAGCGTGCCGAAGGTCAGCGAGATCACCACCACCGACACCGTCACGATCAGCGAATTGAGCGCCGCGCGCCAGAAGTCCTGCGCGACCCAGGCGCCGTAGTACGCGGTCCCGGTGAACTGGCTGTCGTAGCGCGCCTCGGTGCGCGGCCCGGTCAGCGCGTTCGTCCAGTCGGTCTTCGAGAAGAAGTCCGCCTGCACCTTGAACGAGCCCCACATGGTCCAGAGGAACGGGAACGCGGCCACCAGCAGCCACGCGATCAGGAACACGCTCGAGAGCGCGACGAGCGCGGTGGAACGCCGCTCGGCGGGGTTCTGCCGGCTCATGCGGCACCGCCTTCGCGGCGACGATCGGCGGGACGGCTCATGACTTCTGGTAGTCCTTCCAGGTGCGCCACACCACCGGCGACAGCAGGACGCACACGCCGATGATGGTCAGCACCGAGGTGGCGCCGGCGGAGCCGAAGAGCTTCGTCTCCTGCGACAGATCGTTGTAGATGATCCAGGACAGCGACGTCGCGTTGGCCTCCGCGCTGAATCCGACGATCGGCTCGAACACGCGGAAGGCGTCCATGAGGTGGATGAGCGTGACGAAGAGCACCAGCGGCGCGACGTAGGGAATCACCACGTAACGCACGCGCTCCCAGCTCGAGGCACCGTCGATCATGGCGGACTCCAGCGTCTCTCCCGGCACCGTCTGCAGACCCGCGTAGAAGACGATGAACGCGAACGGCGTGATGTGCCAGACGCCGTACACCAGCAGCGTGATCCACGTGAGCGCGGGGGAGGCCTTGAGCGACAGGTTCGGGTCGTCGAACACCGCCTGCAGCGTGTGCCCGATGATGCCGTCCGCGTCGATCATCCAGAACAGCACCAGCGAGCCGATCAGCGGCGTGATGATGAACGGCAGCAGCGTCGCGAAGATCACCACGCCCTTCAGCCGCTTGTGCAGCGTGTTGACGGCCAGCGCCAGCGCGAAGCCGAGCACCAGCACGAAGGGCGTCGTCACGAAGGTGTAGGTCAGCGTGAACGCCAGCGCCTTGTAGAACGGCAGGTTCATGACCTCGCCGAGGAAGCCGCCGAGCGAGTCGCGCGTGCTCCACGCGACGGCTATCTCGTCGAACGCGAGGTGGTTCCTGTTGGTGTAGGTGCCGAGACCGTTGAACCGCCCGAGCGGATCCTCGGCCTGCAGCCTGGCGCTCGCCACCTCGTCCACGCGCACGTTCCGCGTGCAGCCGAAGGGCCCGCACGATTCGCTCTCGATGAGCACCTTCTCGTGCTCGATGTGCAGCGACTGGATCACGACCGAGACGATCGGCAGCGCGATGAACAGCAGCATGAGAAAGCCCGAGGGGGCGATGAACAGCCAGAACGTGCGGTGGGGCATCGGCCTGCTTGTCTAGAGGTAGCCGCCTTCCCTCGCGGCGGCGGTGTACGCGGCCTCGACGTCCTCGAGCGCCTGCTCCGCGCTCTCCGAGCCCTGCATGAACTCCACGAGCTCGTTGCCGAGCGCGGTGTGGATCAGATTGACGTAGGGCAGCATGGGATAGGGCCTTGCGCCGGCCTGCGCCGTGGCGAGCACGCCCTGCGCCGCCTTCGTGGGCTCGTAGCCCTCGATCAGCCACACGCCGTCGTCCGGGAACTCGTTGGCGACCTCGGTGGTGATGCCCTGCAGCAGGGCCTGGAAGGTGGCCGCGGCGTTCTCGTCGGACGTGTTCCTCGCGATGGTGAAGCCGTCCCACCAGAGCGTCGAGGCCGGCACGGCACCGCCGCCGACCGTGGGCGCGGGCGCGAACTCGACGTTCTCCACGACGCCCTCGGCCGCTCCCCGGTCATCGAGGATGACGCCCGCGCGCGAGCCCCACATGTTCATCAGCGCGGCCTTGCCGCCTTCGAACTCGGCCGACGCCGCCGTGGAATCGAAGGTCAGGAAGTCCGGGCTCATGTACCCGGACAGCGACTTCATGGTCTCGAGCGCCTGCACGGCCGACTCGTTCCGGAGGTTCGGCTCGGCGGTACCGTCGGCGAAGAGCTCGCCGCCGTAGCCCATGTACATGTTCACGAACTCCTCGGCGAGGTCCCAGCCGGCCTTGTAGGTACCCGTCAGCGGGTATTCCATGAGGCCCGCCTCGCGGATGGCGTCCGCCGCCGCGATGACCTCCTCGTACGTCGACGGCACCGCGACACCGGCCTCCTCGAGGATGTCGGCGCGATACATCAGGTGCTGCGCGTTGGCGAGGAAGGCGATGGCGTAGACATCGCCCCCGATGGCGATCTTCTGGCTGTCCGGGATGTCCTGGCCGTAGCGCTCGATGAGATCGTTCAGCGGGCGTACGAGGCCTTCGTTCAGCAGCGGAACGAGCGAGCCGTTGGCGACCATGGCGGCGGTGTATTCGGAGGGACTCGCCGTCAGGGCGGCGACCTGGATGTCCTTGTGCTCCTTGGTGAGGTTGGCCTCGACCTCGAGGCCGTCGCCCGCACAGCTCCGTGCCACACCGACGACGTTCTGCAATGCCGGGAACTCGTTGCCGAGGATGCTCACCTCGCCTTGCACGCCATCGAGCGTGCATTCGGCGGCGAACGCGCCGCCGCTCGCGAGCGCGAGCGCGACGCCCGCGACCAGTGCCTGCGTGTCGAATCTCATGCGATGTCAGCCCTTGTCGTATCGCTGGCGCGTGAAGGAGCGCGAGCCGGACGCGTCGGCCTCGCCCACCGCCCTGTCGCATCGAAGGTATCACAGCGGAAAGCCCGCTCAGGCGCTCTCCAGCGCCCTCGGCCCGTCGCCTCGCGCCGCCGCACCGTTCGCCGCGGCCCCGCTCTGCCGCGCCCACAACGAGGCGTACAACCCGTCGCCCGTCGACAGCTCGTCGTGCGTGCCCTCCTCCACGATGCGGCCCGCGTCCATGACGATGAGCCGGTCCATCGCCGCGATGGTCGAGAGCCGATGCGCGATGGCGATGACGGTCTTGCCGCGCATGAGCGCGGCGAGGTTCTCCTGGATGGCGGCCTCGACCTCGGAGTCGAGCGCGCTCGTCGCCTCGTCCAGCACGAGGATGGGTGCATCCTTCAGGAACATGCGCGCGATGGCGATGCGTTGACGCTGCCCGCCCGACAGCTTCACGCCGCGCTCGCCCACCTCCGCGTCGTAGCCGGTGCGCCCGCCGGCATCCTCCAGAGCGACGATGAAGTCGTGCGCGTTGGCCCGCTTCGCCGCGGCGATGACCTCGTCGAGCGACGCCCCCTTGCGGCCGTACGCGATGTTGTCGTACACCGAGCGGTGCAGCAACCCGGGCTCCTGCGTGACCACGCCCACGTGGCGGCGCAGGCTCTCCTGACGCACGCCGCGCACGTCCTGCCCGTCGATCAGCACGCCGCCGCCCTCCACGTCGTAGAGCCGCAGCAGCAGGTTCACCAGCGTGGTCTTGCCGGCGCCCGAGCGCCCCACGAGCCCGAGCTTCTCGCCGCCACGGATGTCCAGCGACAGGTTCTCGATGACGCCGCCGCCGCTTGCGTTCGCGTGGCCGGCGTCCGCCCCGTCGAGCTTCGCGCGCGCGTTCGACCCGTCCGCGTCCTCCCGCGGCACCGCGCCCACGCGCCGCCCGCCGCGCCCGTAGTCGAAGCGCACGCGCTCGAAGCGGATGGCGCCCTCGGGCACCGCGAGCTCGGTGGCGTCCGCGGCGTCCTGCACGGCGCGCGCGCGCGACAGCATGCCCATGCCGTCGTAGATGATCCCGACGCTCTCGAAGAGCTGCGACAGCTCCCACATGATCCACTCGGCCATGCCCTGGAGCCGCAGCACGAGGCCCACCCCGACGGCGATGGCGCCCACGCTCACGAGCCCCTGCGACCACAACGCCACGCCCGCGGCCGCGATGGCGAACAGCAGCGCGCCGTTCAGGAGCTCCAGCGACGTGTTCAGCCCCGTCACCAGGCGCATCTGCGGATGCACCGTGCGCAGGAAGCCGTCCATGCCGTCGCGCGCGTAGTCGGCCTCGCGTCCGGCATGCGCGAAGAGCTTGACCGTCATCATGTTGGTGTAGCTGTCGACGATGCGCCCGGTCATCATCGAGCGCGCGTCGGCCTGACGGCGCGACGCGGCCTTCAGCTTCGGCAGGAAGAAGCGCAGCAGCACGGTGTAGCCGGCCAGCCAGGCCACGAACGGCACCAGCATCCAGACGTTGAAGCTGCCGACCAGCAGCATCGCGCCGCCGAAGTACACCGCCACGTAGACGAGCACGTCCAGCACCTTCAGCGTGGCGTCGCGCACCGCGAGCGAGGTCTGCATGACGCGCGTGGCGACGCGGCCCGCGAACTCGTCCTGGTAGAACGCGTAGCTCTGGCCGAGCATCCAGCGGTGCGCCTGCCAGCGCAGCGTGGAGGCCCAGTTGCCGATGACGGCCTGGTGCAGCACGAGCGACTGCGCGAAGCCCGCGAGCGGCAGCGCCACGAGGATCACCGCACCCATGCCCACGAGCGTCCAGCGCTCCTCGTAGAGCAGCGTGGCGGGATCGCGCCCGCCGAGCCAGTCGACGAGGCTGCCGAGGAAGCCGAACAGCGCCACCTGCAGCACGGACACCACGGCGGTGAGCAGCGACATGAGCAGCAGCCACGGCCACACGGGCTTCCCCCAGAACCACAGGAACGCGGCCAGCCCTTCGGGCGGGCGTGCGGGCGGCTCCGGCGGAAACGGCTCGATACGGGCTTCGAAGAAGCCGAGCAGGCGGGACAGAGCGGTCATTGCAGATGAAGTGCCGGCGCAGGGGCCGGACGGTCAGCCGCCGCCGAGGCGCTCGGCGATCGCGCCGATATCGCGCCAGGCGACGTAGAGCAGGTACAGGACGCCCCCCGCGAGCGCCGTGCTGAGCGCGCCCGTCAACGGCGTGGCGAGCCAGCCGAGCAGGCCCACCGAGACGACGAACAGGAAGAACGCAAGCGTGGCGCCGGTCGTGCCCATGGCGCGCACCTCGGACACCGCGCGGGCCACGTCCGGCGCAAGCGCGTCCCGGCCGGCCAGCTCGATGGACAGGCGCGTGTCCACGTACAGCGCCAGCAGGAACGACAGCGAGGTGAGCAGAAGCAGCAGGAACACCGCTTGCGCCAGGCGGCTGCGGATACCATACCGCAGCACGTGGGCGGCCACCGACAGCGCGAACCCGGACATGAGGCCGCTGATGAAGGCCACCTGACCGGTCTGCAGCTCGAGCAGCTCGCGCATGCCGTCCACGTCCCCCTCACGCCCCCGTGTGTCGGCCAGTGCCGTACCGACCGGGCCCGCACCGAGCCGAGCATCATACGTGAGCCGCATCGCCTCCCTGTCCCTGCTGCGGCGCTGGATGTCGGATCTCGCCGCTCCCGACACCTCTCCCGAGATCGAGGCCGCCCTGGCCCGGCGCCGCGCCCACGTACCCGTGCTGTGGCTGCTCGGCAAGACCGGTGCCGGCAAGAGCTCGGTGGTGCAGCGGCTCACCGGCGACACGCGCGCCGAGATCGGCAACGGCTTCGAGCCCTGCACGCGCACCGCCGACCTGTACGACCACCCGTCGGACGCCCCGGTGATGCGCTTTCTGGACACGCGCGGCCTCGGCGAGCCCGACTACGACCCCACCGAGGACCTGGCCGCCTGCCGCGGGGCCAGCCACGCTCTGCTGGTGCTCACGCGCGTCGACGATGTCGAGCAGTCCGCGCTGGTGAAGGCGCTGGAGGACCTCGGCAAGGCGTCCCGCGAGCTCGCCGTCGTGCACCTGCACACCGCGCTGCACGCGGTGCCCGACGGGGCTGACCGCCGCCGCGCCGTCGCGCACAACACCCGGCTCGTGGCCGAGGCCCTGGATCGGGCGGTGCCTTGCGTCGAGCTCGACTTCACCGACCCCGACGACGGCTTCGACGACGCGCACGTCGGTCTGTCGACGCTGCGCACGGTGCTCATCGATCTGGTGCCCGCGCTGCAGGAGGCGCTCGCGCGACGCGACGCCAGCGATTCCGAGCAGGCCGCCTTCCTCGCCAACCGGCGCGAGGTGCTCGGCTACGCCTCGGCCGCGGCGGCCGTCGACGCGTTCCCGGCCATCGGGCTGGTGGGCGTGCCCACCATCCAGGGGAAGCTCCTGCACGCGCTCGCCGCGCGCTACGGCGTCGACTGGAACAAGGGCGTCACGACGGAATTCCTGACCGCCCTCGGCACGAGCTTCGTGTACCGCTACCTCGTGTCGTTCCTGGCCCGCGAGGCGGGCAAGCTCGTGCCGGTCTACGGCCAGACCGCCGGCGCCGCCGCCGCGGCCACGCTGAGCTTCGCGAGCACCTACGCGATCGGACGCGCGGCCTGCATGTACCTGCATCGCAAGGTGGCCGGCGAGCGCGTCGAGCGCAAGGACCTGCAGGCGGCGTTCCGGGCCGCCTTCTCGACGAAGCACGTCGACCCGGCACGACCCGCAGACGCCGCGCATCCCACCGACGGCGGCGAGCGGCGCCCGGCGAGCACCGCGCGCCCGACGAGCCTCGCGAGCCCAGCGAGCCCGAACCGGCCGGCACCGCCGATCGGCACGAGCGCCCGTGAAGCTCGCCCGGCTCGGCGACGCCGCGACCGGCGCGCTCGTCTACGTGCTGCTGGTCGTGGTGCTGCCGACGGCGAGCCTCGTCGTCGCGGGGCTCGTGTTCCTGTGGCGCGAGGGCGCGCTCGTCGGCGTGCTGGTGGGCTGGCTGGCCGTGACGCTCGCGGCCTACGCCGCGTTCCTCGCCTGGCCGCGCCGGCGGCTGTCGAAGGCGCTCGAACGCGCGAGGCTCGACGGGCCCGGCGGCCCGGCAGACGATGCGGAGGCCGACGGGCCGGACGGTGCGGGCGCCGATGCGCAGGCGATGGACGCGACGCTGCCCGACACCCTCGACACGCGCCCGGACTGGACCACGCGCGACCGCGAGATCTTTCGTCGCACCTGCCTGCGCATCGAGCGCGCGATCGACGCGAAGGTCGAGTGGGAGCGCATGCGCGAGCTGTCGCAGGACATCGTGGTGTTCGTGGCGGGCGAGTACCACGGGACCGGCAAGGGCGGACGCCTGCGCTTCACGCTGCCCGAGGCGCTGCTGCTGGTGTCGGTCGCCACCGAGCGCTACCGGCGCCTGGTGCTCGAGCACGTGCCCTTCGCCGACCGCATCACGCTGTCCACCGTGGCGAGCGTGGCCGAGCACAGGAAGAGCATCGAGCGCGGCGCGAGCGTCGCCAACAACCTGCGCCGCGGCAGCCGGCTCGTCAATCCCTTGGGTGCGCTCGCGGGCGAGCTGCGCGACCAGTTCACCAACCGAGTGTTCGCGAGCGCCAGCGCCGCGCTGCAGAAGGATCTGATGCGGCTGCTGCTGCAGGAGATGGCGCAGGCCGCGATCGATCTGTACGGGGGCCGCCTCAAGGTCGCGGACTCCGAGGTGGCGGCGCATCGCACGCGCGCGCTGCTGGCCGACGGGGAGCGCCTGGCCGACACCGCGGAGCCGCTGCGCGTGCTGCTCGTCGGGCAGATCGGCGCGGGCAAGAGCTCGCTCGTGAACGTGCTGGCCGCGAGCCTCTCGGCCGAGACCGACGTGCTGCCCACCACCGATCGCACGACGGTGCACGCGCTCACCGTGGAGGGGCTGCCACCGCTGCACCTCGTCGACACGCCCGGGCTCGACGGCAATGCCGACCGGCGTCGCGAGCTCGTCGACGCGGCGCTGGAGGCCGATCTCGTCGTGCACGTGCTGCGCGCCACGCAACCCGCGCGCGCGCTCGACGCGGAGCTCGTCAAGGCGATCGAGGAACGCTTCGCCGACCGTCCGGAGAGGCGACCTCCGCCGCGCCTGCTCGTGCTGACGCACGTCGATCTGCTGTCACCCAGGGGCGACTGGTCCCCGCCGTACGCGCTCGATGCGCCCGCGGCTGCCGGCGCGGGCAAAGGGGCGAGCACAGGCACGGCCACGGGCGCGAGCACGGGCGCGGATGCCGACGCCGCGCGCCGGCACGCGAAGAAGGCGGACACCATCCGCGCGGCCCTGGATGCCGCCCGCCGGAACACCGGCCTGCCGCGGGAGGCGCCCGCTATTCCGGTGCGCCTGGCACCGACCGCCGAGCGCTACAACGTCGACGTGCTGGCCGCGGAGCTCGCGGTCACGGCCGACGCGGCGCTGGCCGCGCAGTTGAATCGCCGCCGCGTGGATCGCGGCGACGCGATGCGAGACTGGCGGGTGCGGCTGCGTCAGACGGGCAACCTCGCTCTCGGGGTGGGTCGGGTGGTGGCGAAGGCGGTGGATTCCGCCGGGGAGCAAACCGGGAATCGGTAGGGTCCGAGCCCTTGCCACTGCATGTCCTGCCAGTGTTCTACGTCGGTGCGAAGACCCCGCGAACGACTCCGCGTAGACTGCGTCCGCACCGCCCCCCCCCTGCCGGACGCCACCACGATGTCGGGACCTGAACTGGCACGCCCCGCCACGCTGGAGGATCTGTACCGCGCGGACGGAAAGGCCGAGCTGATCGATGGAGCGATCGTGCACATGCCCCCTACCGGAGATCTTCCGAACGAGGCGGCCGGCGAGGTGTTCGTGAGCCTGCGAGCCCATGCCAGGCGGACGGGCGTGGGACGAGCGGTGACCGACGGCGCGGGTTTCGTGGTGAACCTGCCACGACGGCGCTCCTTCGCACCCGACGTGTCGTTCTGGACCGGCCCCCGGGCGCGCATGCGCTTCTTCGACGGCGCCCCGGTCTTCGCTGTCGAGGTCCGCAGCGAAGGCGACTACGGTCCCCGCGCCGAGCGGGCGATGTTCGACAAGCGCGCCGACTACTTCGCGGCGGGCACCCTCACGGTGTGGGACGTCGACCTGCTCGACTCCGTCCGCACCGTTCGCTCGTACACGGCCGCCGCGCCGGACTTTCCCACGATCTTCGGTCGCGGCTCCGTCGCCCACGCCGGGAAGGCGGTTCCCGGGTGGTCCATGCCTGTCGACGAGCTCTTTCCGGACGGCTGAGGCCGACACGCGAACGCCCGCGTCACCGCGCGGCGCAGGCCCCTCCTTCCGCAGGGGCTTCCGAGCGCGCGACGTGCACGAGGTCGGCAGGCGCCGACGTGGCGTTCGTGCGCTGCGCCGCGAGGTCCGCGAGCGCCGCGAAGCGTGCCGGGCCGATGGCGTCGGAGCTCGCGACCCAGACGGTGTCCCGCGCCCGCCAGGCGCGCAACCGGACCGTGGGCCCGAAGCCCGTGACGAGCGCGACGAGGGGACGGGCCCCGCCCGTGGCGTGGACGTGCGCGGGCCGCTCGCCGGTGAACATCAGCAGCGCCGCGAGCGAGCTGGGTGCGACGACGAGCGTGAAGTCGCAACCCTCGACACTCTGGTAGCGCGTGGCGGCGGTGCTGCCCGCGAGCGTGAGACGCGTCAGCGAGCGGGCCGGGCGAACGCCCTGCGACGCCAGGTCCGGGAAGCGGTGGCCGGCGAGAACCCGGAAGCCGTCCGCCTCCGCGGCGGGCGGCAACGCCACGTCCGCGGCGACGCTCTCGCGCAACGTGCCGTGCAGGTCCGCGGGCAACGCCGGCAGGGGCGTCGAAGCCCGTGCTTCGAGCGCTCCGGGCGAGTCTTCGCGCGGCACCAGGACGGTGCCCAGCACCAGCGCGCCCAGCGCCCACCACGCAAGCGACCGCATGCGGCGGCGATACCGGGCATCGTCGTCCCTCGTTCGGCTCATGGTGTTCGGGCGCGCGGCGGCGGCGGGCGGAAAGGGTCGCGGCGAGGCGTCACGATAGCCGTACGCCGCGTCGCCGGGGCATTCAGCTCACATCGAGCCCCTTGCCCATCAGCGCCTCGCGCGGCACGTCGCGCAGCGCCGCCTCGTTCGTGCGGCGCAGGTACACGCGCGGCGCCACGCCCGCCTCGTGCGCCTCCAGCCACCGCGACGAGCACAGGCACCACCGGTCACCGGGCCTCAGCCCCGGGAAACCGTAGGCGGGGTTCGGCGTGGACAGGTCGTTGCCCCTGGAGGCGGTGAACTCCAGGAACGCCTCGTCCATCTCGGCGCACACGGTGTGCGAACCGCGATCCTCGGGACCGGTCTCGCAGCAGCCGTCGCGGTAGAAACCCGTCAGCGGGTCCGTGCCGCAGGGCTCCAGCGCCTCGCCCAGCACGTTCCTCGCCTCGCTCGTGCGCCCGTCATCGGCCATGCCCGCAACCCTCGCTCGATGGTTCGGCCGCCACTCTAGCGAAGCCTCGACCGATGCACGGCGCCCGCGGCACATCGGTGAACCCGGGACGCGTCGCGCGTCCGGCCGTGCGGCGGGGTCCCGACCGCGCGCTATGCTCCGCCGTCCCACGGGTCCGGACGCAGGATGGCCTCCACGATCGGCAAGCTCATCGAGTCCCTGCCCGCGCGCCTGATGTCGACGTGGGTGCGTCCGGACGTGCTGCCGAAGGCGCCCGCCGAGCTGCTGGACCCCGCGCTGCCGACGCTCTACGTGCTGGAGCTCGGCGGGCTCGCCGATCGCACGGCGCTGAACATGGTGTGCGCGCGGCTCGGGCTGCCGCATCCGGGCGACCCCCTGCACTACGAGGACACTCGCGAGGGCTCGGCCGTGGACGTGCTGCAGCGGCGCCGCGGCGGCTGGTTCGGGCGCCGGCGCTCCATCGTCTCGCGCCGGCTGGAGCGGCTCGTCGCGACGGCGCTGCGACCCGGGGCGGACGGCAGCGCGGCGGCCGGGGACCTGCAGATCTGCCCGGTCGCCATCTACTGGGGCCGGGCGCCCGATCTGGACACGGGCGTGGTGAGCCTCGCCACCGGCGAGAACTGGGACATCGGCGGGCGCGTGTCGAAGCTCGTCGCCACCGTCGTGCACGGCAGGAACACGCTCGTGCGCTTCAGCGAGCCGCTGTCGTTGTCCCAGCTCGTGGCGAGCGGGCCCGGCCACGCCGCCGCGCTCGACCCGGAGCGCACGGCGGAGCTCCTGACGCGCAAGCTGTCGCGCATCCTGCGCGTGCACTTCCGCCAGCGCCGCATCGCCACCCTCGGGCCCGACCGTTCGCACCGCCGCACCGTGATCGGGCGCGTGCTGGCCGACGAGGCCGTGCGGCGCGCGATCGCGGCCGAGCACGCCTCGAGCGGGCGCTCGGTCGCGCGGCTCGCGCGACGCGCGGAGAACGACGCGCTCGAGATCGCCGCCGACGTCAGCTATCCGACCATCCGTCTGCTCGATCGATTGCTCACGAAGCTGTGGACCGAGCTGTACGACGGCATCGAGCTGTCCGGCATCGAACGGCTGCACGCCGTGGCCGACGGCCACGAGATCGTGTACGTGCCGTGCCACCGCAGCCACATCGACTACCTGCTGCTGTCCTGGCTGATGGTGAAGGAGGGGTTCTCGCTGCCGCACGTGGCGGCGGGCGTGAACCTGAACCTGCCCGTCGTCGGCGGCATCCTGCGGCGCGGCGGCGCGTTCTTCCTGCGCCGCACGTTCGCCGGGGACCCGGTCTACGCGGCGGTGTTCGCGAGCTACCTGAAGACCATCCTGCAGCGCGGTCATGCCATCGAGTACTTCATCGAGGGCGGGCGCAGCCGCACCGGTCGGCTGCTGCCCGCCAAGGGCGGCATGCTCGCCATGACCGCGCACGCCTACCTGCGCCAGCCGCGCGTGCCGGTGGTGTTCGTGCCCGTCTACTTCGGCTACGAGCGTCTGATCGAGGGCCGCTCGTTCACCAAGGAGCTGACGGGCGGCAAGAAGCGCAACGAGAGCGTCACGGGCCTGCTGCGCTCGCTGCGGCGACTGCGCGACGACTACGGCCGCGTGCACGTCGGCATCGGCGAGCCGCTGATGCTGGACGCGCTGCTCGATCGACACCGACCGCGATGGCGCGACGAGCACGTCGACGCCGAGCGCCCCGCCTGGCTGGTGCCGATCGTGAACGAGCTCGGCGAGGAGATCCTCAGGCGCATCAACGGCGCGGCCAGCGTGACGCCGATAGCCCTGCTGGCCACCGTCATGCTGGCCACGGGACGCGGACGGCTCGGCACCGACGAGCTGCACCGCCAGCTGAGCCTGTACGCCTCCCTGCTGCGCTCCACGCACGCCGACACGCACGTCGTCGTGCCGACCATCGAGCCCGCGGCGGTGGTTCGCCACGGCATCGAGCTCGGCTACGTCGAGACGCTCGTGGACGACATCGGCGAGCTCGTGTCGCTGCGCGACGGGCAGGCCCCGGCGCTGACCTACTTCCGGAACAACGTGCTGCACCTGCTGACGCTGCCCGCGCATGATCGCGGCCTCGTTCTCGAGCCTCGCCACGCGCGACGAGGCGGCGCTGCGCAGGCTCGTCGACATCGCCCTGCCGTTCCTGCACGGCGAGCTCTTCGTGGCCGGGGATCCGGGCAACGAGGCGGTGGACCGGGCCGTCCGGGCGCTCGAGGAGCACGGCCTGCTGCGCCGCCACCACGAGGGCTGGCGACGCGCCGCCGCCGGTACGCCGGAGGCCGTCTCGCTGCTGCGGCTCGCCGAGGTCGTGCTGCCGAGCGTCGAGCGCTACTACCTCTGCGCCGCGCTGCTCGTGCACGCCGAGGGTCCGCTCGCGCCCGAGGAGCTCGAGAGCCGCTGCGCGGCCTGCGCCCGACGGCTCGCGGCCACCGAGGGCCGGGACGCGCAGGACCTGCACGACCGGCACATGTTCAAGGGGCTCACCGCGCGGCTGTGCGAGCGCGGCTACGTGCGCGACGCCGACGGCGTGCTGGTCGCCGACGAATCGCTCGGCACGCTCGAGACCGAGGCGCGACGGCTGCTGGACGACGGCATCCGCCACGCCATCCTGCGCGCCTCGCTCGCCTGCACCTGGGCACGCGCGCCGGGCGACATCGATCCGTAGCGGCTCGCGGGCCCGGACGCGGCGGCCCGATGCTTGCAGCTCGACCGTGACACGAATCACGAAACGACCGACACGGTCGATTGGAGCCCGCATGCACCCCCTTGCTCGCACGACGATGATCCGTACGACGCCGGCCCGCACGACGCTGGCCGTCACGGCCGCGCTGACCTCCGCGGCCGCCCTCGGCGTCTCGACCGTCGGTGCGGCGGGGCTCGACGCCCGCACGCTCGCGCTCGGCGGCTCCAGCATCGCCGACGGGCGCGGCGTGCACGGCGTCGTCGGCAACCCCGCCTCGCTCGTCGCGCTGCAGAGAAGCGGCGTGCGCGCGAGCTTCCTGCTCGGCGCGGGCACGGACCTGCGCGACCACGACGACGTGTCCAGCCTGCTCACCGACGACGAGGCGCAGGACATCGGCAGCGATCTGGACGACGAGCGCGACCGGCTGTCGGGCTCCTCGGTCACCTGCAACCCGCTGATCGACGCCGACGACGCGCCCTGCCTGACCGGTACCGCCGGGCTCGGCGCGCTCGCCGACGACGGACTCGGCATCCTCGATCGGGTCGACGGACACGAGGTGTCGGGCGACGGCGAGGCGCGGCTCGGGCTCGCCGTGACCGCCACGCCCGTACCGTTCGCGTTGCACGTGGCCGGGCGCGGCGCCGCGCGCGGCGTGGCGGACATCAGCGACGGCGACGAGGCGTACGTCGCGCGCCTGGGCGCGGCGCTCGGCGACGACGTGCTCACGCTCGGCGAGGTGCGCGACAACGCCGCGGAGTTCTCCATCGAGAACCGGACCGTGGACATCGCCGATCCCGTGGACATCGTCACCTCGACGGGCGAAGGCGGCGCGATGTACCGCGTGCAGTTCGGCGCCTCGCTCGCCACCGGGATCACGATCGGCACGGCGGCGCTCGACGTCGGCATCACGCCGAAGCTGTCGCGGCTGCGCGCCTGGGGCACGCGCCCCGAGTTCGTGAACGCCTTCGACGACGCCACGCCGTCGCTGCAGGACGACTTCGAGGACAGCGAGACCGACGAGTCGTCGTTCACCTTCGACGCGGGCGTGGCCACCGACCTCGCGGCGCTGCCGCTGCGCGTCGCCGCGGTGCTCAGGAACGTCCTGCCCGAGACCATCGAGACGCCGGACGGCATCGAGTTCGAGACCACGCCGCAGCTCGTCGTCGGCGTGCACCACCAGCGCGGGCGGCTCGGACTGACCGCCGATGCCGCGCTCAACGAGGCCGAGGTGGACGGCATTCCGACGCAGGCCGTCGGCGTCGGCGCCGAGTTCGGCACGCGCACCTTCGCGTTGCGCGGCGGCGTCGGCGCGGACCTCGGGCGCGAGGACGACGCGGTCGCGCTCACGCTCGGCGCGAAGCTCGGCCCGCTGGAGCTCGGTGGCCGGCTGTCGGGCCCCGAGACCGGCCAGTTCGCCGCGCAGATCTCGTTCGACTTCTGAGCTTCAGAGCCCGCGCAGCGGCTGCCGGGTCACCGCCCGAGCGGCGCGGCGCGAGGTCGCGTCCATCGCGCTCGCGTCCAGCCGCCGCGACCACTCGCGCGAGTGCAGCGGCTCGCGCGAGCAGACGGCGATGACGTTGTCCCAGGCGGTCTGCGACCAGTGCACGCCGTGGCGCAGCCCCGCGTCGGCCAGCACCGGCACGGCCCGCTTCGCCTCGCGCGGCTCGACGGTGTTCGCCACGTAGACGCCGCCCGGGGACAACCGCGCGACGAGCGACGCCACCCAGTCGAGCTCCAGCGGCACCGCCCGCACGGGCTCGCCGGCCGCGTGGCCGTACAGGTCGTCGACGATCAGATCGAAGCCGGTCTCGTCCGAGTCGGCCGCCCAGCGCACCGCATCGGCACGCACGAGCGTCGCCCCCACCGCCTCCAGCGCATCGAGCCCGAAGTGGCGACGCGCGATGTCCAGGTGCACGGCCTCGAGCTCCACCCCCGTGACGCGCAGCTCCGGCAGCAGCACCGCGAGCTGGCGCAGCACCGCCCCGCCGCCGACCCCCAGCACCAGCGCGCGCCGCATGCGCTGCGGCGGCCGGTACAGCGCCGGCAGGCTCAGGCAGTCCCACACCCCGCCAGCGAACGGGCGCGACGCGTTCCACTGGCTGTGGAACACGCCGTTGGTGTACAGCCGGGTGGAGCCGCCGTGCGCGCGCACGCTGTAGCGCGTGCCGCCGCGCTCCAGCTCCTCGAGGATCATGCCGTGCGCGCGACCGCGTCCCGGATCAGCCCGCCACCAGGGCGCCGAACGGGCTGACGCCGATCAGCCAGGTGTGCAGCGCGAGCGCGAAGACGCCCCACGCGAGCGTGCCGATGCCGACCGTGGCGAGGTCGGACACGATGCCGCCTTCGGCCGTGCGCACCGTGCCTTCGGCGCGATCGCGCCGGCGCGAGGCCGCGTAGTCGGCGATGGCCCAGACCAGGAACGCGCCGAACAGCACCATCGGCGCGAGCGCCCCGTTGACGAGCAGGTGCGCGAACGCCCACACCTTCACGCCCAGCACCATCGGGTGACCGACCGCCGCGCGAATGCGGTTGCCCGGCACGTAGGCCGCCGCCAGCAGCACGAAGGCGATGGCCGTGAGCAGCCAGTTGACGTGCGTGAGCCAGACGGGCGGCGTCCACACGAACACCGGCGCCAGGCGCGCCTGCCCGTAGCCGATGCCGATGGCGACGAGCCCGGCCAGCGAGACGATCGAGTACACCCCCTTCCACGCGTTCTCGCCGCGCGCCTCGATGAAGCGGCGGCGCGGCCCCTCGGCCACGATGCGCGCGGAGTGCGCGCCGAGGAACAGGATCAGACCGAGGACGAGCAGTAACATGAATGTCCGGACGCGGGCGCACGGGGCGTTCCGTGCGGGCGCGATGGTAGCGCGCCGGGCTCCGACTCCCGAACGGGTCTCGCGCCGCCGGCGTCTACCCGCCGTGAGTCGATGCGCGTCAGACGGCGCCGTCGAACACGCGCAGCTTCGCCTGCATGAAGTCGCGGTGCTTGACGAACAGCAGGTCGGCGATCTTCCTCACCACGTGCTCCTCCATGTCGTCGAGCCGCCCGTCCGCCTTCGCGACGCGCCACAGGTGCTCGACCAGCCGCACGCGAGCCGGCTTGTCGAAGGCCTCGTTCACGGCCGCGACGTAGCGGTGCAGGCTCGTGGCCGCGGCGCCCTCGCGCACCGCGGCGTCCACGAGCCCGTCGAGCTCGCCGGCCGGCAGGTTCGAGCATTCGGACAGCGCCCTGCGCATGGCCGCCACTTCGCTGTCGTCGATGCGCCCGTCGGCACGCGCGACCTCGACCATCAGCACCGCCGCCATGCGCTCCACGTCGTCGGCCCGGTCCGGCTCGTCCGCGCCTTCCACCGCCGCCGCCAGGCGTTTCAGCAATCGCTCGATCATCGGTGACCCTCCTCGTCGGGGGTCGAAGTGTGAGCGAGCGCGCGTGATGCGGGCTTGGCCCGCGAAGTATTCGCACGGACTGCCGGGCATGCACGACGGCGGTCAGAGCGTAGGCGAAGTACCGACCAGCTCGCCGTCCGAAAGCGGAGCCTCCGCGTCGATGGCGCGCCGCGCCAGCTCTCCCAACGCCTCCAAGTCGACCATCGGGTCCCGATCCTCGGCGCGCGTGCGACGCCACCACGCACCGCCACCGCCCTGCCCGGCGACGGCCACGTCGAACGCGAAGATCGGCATGCCGCCGGTGCCGATGCGCAGGTCGGTCAGCACCAGGGCATCGTCGACCCGCCGTGCGCCGACGAAGCCGTTCGTGAACCAGCGCATCCGCTCCACCGGCGCCGGGTCGTCCAGCGCACCGATGGCATCGAGCCCACGCGCGCGTCGCTCCACGGTGCGCGTGGCCT
The DNA here is from genome assembly GCA_963833195.1 of uncultured Gammaproteobacteria bacterium. Classification (GTDB taxonomy): domain Bacteria; phylum Pseudomonadota; class Gammaproteobacteria; order Granulosicoccales; family Granulosicoccaceae; genus Granulosicoccus. The sequence continues at coordinate 2,674,730 of CAWHXF010000027.1, forward strand.
CGCCGTCCACGAGCGACACCCAGGCCACCGCGTAGTCGTCCCCCTCGCGCGCCACCGCACGCCACAACACCCCGAACGGGAACGGCAGCACGAGCGCGGCGTCGGGCGTCAGGCCCTCGGCCTCGAACGCGGCGAGCGCTTCGTCCCGCGCGACGCCCTGCAGCACCAGCGTGGCGACCAGCCACGAGGAGCTGAGCGCGAGGCCGACGCGGTTCGCCCGTCGCCCGAACGCGTCGCGCCGGCGCAGCGCCACGAACAGGCCCACCACGAGAGGAAGCGTGTACAGCGGATCGATGATGAATATCGAGCCGATGGCGACGGGCGACACCGGGATCGGCCAGAAGAGCTGCGTGCCGTAGGTGGTGAAGGCGTCGAGCAGGGCGTGCGTGATCAGCACGGCCCAGGTGCCGAACCACCACAGGCCGAAGGGCGCGGCCTCTCTCCCGAGCAGTGCGCGCGCGAGCGCCGCGATCGGCAGGCTGGCGAGCGAGAGCACGAACAGCGAATGGCTCCAGCCGCGGTGCAGCGTGAAGGCATCGATGGCGTCGGCGTGACGAACGAGCACGTCGAGATCGGGCAGCGTGCCGAGCGCCGCACCCAGCAACGCGGCGCGCCGTCCGATGCGCGCCCCGAGCGTCGCCTCGGCCACCGCCGCGCCGAGCGCCATCTGCGAAAGGGAATCCACGACTTGTATTCTACGGTGGATGCGTGCCGCCACCCGTCCGCCGCGACCCGAGTCTGCTGCTGCCCGCCGGCGTGCCGGACCTCGCGACGGACCTGCCACCCGTCGACGTGCGCATGCCGGGCGTGGCCACCACGCTGCCGGCGCTCGTGGATCGGCTGAAGATGCTCGCACCGCCGCCCGCACCGGCAACGGCGCGGGCGGCGCGGGCGGGCGGCGGTGGCGCGTCGGAGGTGGCCGGCTAGCGACCCAGCACGATCTCCGCCCGCCGGTTGTCCGCGCGCCCCTGCGGGGTCGAGTTCGTGCTGATCGGTCGCGTCTCGCCGTAGCCCTCGATGCTCAGCCGGTCGGCCGGCAGGCCGGTCGAGAGCAGGTACTCGCGCACGGCCGCGGCGCGCACTCGCGACAGCTCGAGGTTGTAGCGCTCCGGGCCGATGCTGTCCGTGTGGCCCCTCAGGTTCAGCACGAAATCGGTGTCGCGCACCTCGTCCACGAACGCATCGAGCTTCGTGCGCGACGGTGCGGTCAGCGTCGCCGAGTCGAACTCGAAGTACAGGTAAGGCGGCACGATGGGTCTGAACATCTCGTTCACCTCGACCACCTCGGGGGCGGCCGCCGGCGGCGCGACCGGAGCCACGGGCTCGGGCGGGCGCGAGCGCGCGACGGCCGCCGGCGCGGCGGCGGAGCTTCCCCCGAAGCGCTTGAGCACGGACAGGCTCGCGTACTGCGCGTCCGCGTCGTAGCTCTGCACTTCCGCGCGCAGCGCGACGCCGTTGCCGAAGCCGTACTCCAGCCCGCCGCCGAAGCTCGCGTGCGCCGCGTGATCGCGCCGGTAATCCAGATCGGAGTCGTTGTCCAGACCGCCGATGCCCGCGGTGAGGAAGAGCGACATCCCGCGTCGCCGGGCCAGCGCGGAGCCGTCGTCCGCCATCGGCCCGAAACCGCCATCGGCGTTGTACAGCCAGGCCACGGCGTTGATGCCGTAGACCCGATAGCCGACGTCGCCGACATCGGTGCCGAGGAAATCGATGCCGGCCTCGCCCAGGTCCGCGAAGTACAGCTCGGCCGACAGCCAGCGCGTGAGGTCGTAGCCCGCGTACGCGTGCACGCCCGCCGAGCTCTCGTCGGCCACGCTCAGGCTGCGCGTGGGCGAATCGGGCTCGAGCCGCGTGATGCCGGCCCCGATCCCGACGTAAGGTCGGCGCTCGAAGCCGGGCGTCGCGGCTTCCTGCGCGGAGGCGTTCGGCATGCCACCCCGTGCGGCGAGCCCGATCAGCCCCACCGCGAGCGCCGCCGCCGCGCCGCGCATCCGGCGACGGCGCGCGCCTCTGCGGCGGCGTCGCGCGCCCCGCACCGGCAGGTCCGGCCACGGCGGCAAGGCTCGCGTCTTCCGGTACGTCCCGACGTCGCGACGGCTCATGCCGATGCTCCGGGCCGCGCGATGCGGCGGCGACGCGTGAGCAGCGCGAGCGCGGCGAGCGCGAGTCCGCCGAGCGACCAGGGCGATGCCGTACCCAGACCGGAGCCACGGACACCGGTTTCCAGCGTCAGGTCGGTGCAACCGCACTCGTCGAAGTCGTTGATGCCGTTACCGTCGATGTCGCTGTAGCGCGTCACGGTCACCAGCACCGTACCGGTGGAACGCGCGCCGTCGGCGTCCTCGATCGTGTACAGGAACGTGTCCTCGCCGAAGAAGCCGAAGTCCGGCTCGTAGCGCACCTGCTGCACACCGTTCGCACCGGCCACCACGGTGACGGTGGCGTCCGGCGATGCGGTCACGGCGATGATGTCCAGGCCCTCGCCCGCCGCGTCCGTGTCGTTGGTCAGCACGTCGACGACCACGCTGTCGCCTTGTCGCACGGTGGCACGATCGGCCACGGCGGTGGTCGAGTCGTCGTCGTTGTCCGGGTTGCCGACCACGCCGCCGTCAGTACCGCCGCCGTCCGTACCGCCGCCGTCCGTACCGCCGTCGGTACCGGCGTCCGCACCGCCGCCGTCGTCGGCGCCACCCGCATCGCCGGTCTCCGCCACCCGTCGCACCGGAGCCATCCGACCCGGCATCCCCCGACCCGGCATCCCCCGATCCGGCGTCTCCCGATCCGGCGTCTCCCGACCCGGCGTCTCCCGATCCGGCGTCTCCCGACCCGGCGTCTCCCGACCCGCCGTCCGCACCGGCATCGGTCGCGCCGGTGTCGGTCCCGCCGGCATCGTCCGAACCCGCGTCTCCCGCGCCGCCGCCATCGCCCGAGCCGTCGGACGATCCACCGGTGCCGGAACCGCCGGTATCGGAACCACCGGTCACGCTCCCTCCGGAGTCCGCCCCGCCCCCGGTCGAGTCGCCGTTCGAGAACGCGAAGTCGATGCCGTCGACGTCGGCGCCCGACACGAACAGGGGCCGAGGGTTGGCGCCCGGCACGAGCGTCAGCCCCCCGGGCACGTCCGGATCGCCTTCGTCCAGCACGACGAAGTAGCTGCCGTCGGCCAGCCCCGGAAACTGGAAGAACCCGTGCCCGTTCGAGTCGATGGCATGGCTGATCGCCTGATCGGCGAGCGGGTCGAACGCGCCGTTGCCGTCGCTGTCCTCGTACAGGGTGATCGCGATGCCCGGTATGCCCGCATCGCCGCTGCCGAACGCGCCGTCGTCGTTCTCGTCCAGGTAGATCCGGCCGCTGGCCACGTTGAGCTCGTCGGCCACGAAGTAACCCGCGAGCCCGCCGTAGATGTCGGCGTCGTCGCCCACCGAGATGTAGTCGTCCGACGTGTCGTCCGGGAACGTCGCCGGATCGGTCAGCACGTGCACGTTCGGATCGACATCGTCGGCGAACAGCGAGAATCCGAAGTAGCGCTGTCCGGGGTGCAGGCCGAGCCGTTGCAGGTCGACGAAGGCCATGGAAACCGTCTCGATCGACTGCCCGGTCTCGGACGGAAATCCCTGGGGCACCAGCGTCTCGTTCTGGAAGAACGAGTACTCGTGCACCAGGTCGGTCTCGGCGTAGCAGAGCCGCTCCGGCGCGCAGTGCTTGGCGTCGATCTGCACGAGCGGGCCGTACTCGGACGGCTGGCCGAACACGTCCAGCGCCAGGATGGCGGCCATGCGCACGGGGTTGTTGCCGCGCTTCTCGCCGACCACGTGACCTGCCTTCGCACGTCCCCCGTCGACGAGGGGCGCGAGCGCGCCGTGATCGAACACGAAGTCGGCGCGCTCGATGTTCTTGGCGTCCGGCAGCACGTTCGAGAACAGATCCAGCGCACCGCGGTTGACGATGCGGCTGGCGAGCAGCTCCGGCATGTCGCACTCGCCCGTGCCCGAGCCGTCGCTCGGGTAATCGGCGGCCAGCGAGTCGCCGCTGCCGTCGAGTCGCTCGACGAAGACCCCGCAGGGATTGCCTTCGGCCACGTCGCCGATGTCGTCGCGCCTGAGCTCCACGCGAGTCACCGTGTCGGTGTAGCCGTACGCGATGCCGTCGGCGACGAAGCCGCGCATGATCTGGTTGCGACCGAGGCCCCACGTGTAGGTACGACCGTCCACGGAGTAGCGGAAGGGCGTCGCGGGGACGTCGTCGACCAGCACCTGCGACACCTCGCCGTCGGCGCGCGCCACGCCGCCGAGCCCGGTGCAGAGTGTCAGTCCGACGGCCGCGGCGAGCACGCCTCGACGGGCAGCGCGGATGGGGTCGGTCGCGCGGGGGACGAAGCGTTCGGCGGTGGGATCGTGCATGTGCAGCCCTTCGGTCGAGGCGGGACTATCGATCGTCCGGCGGGCCGAGATGCCGTACGCGTGGCTGCGTGGGCTCCTTTCGGCGGGCCGGAATGTCGTGCGTCCGGAAGCGGACGCCCGCATGACGATCGCGTCACACTGGTGGCGGGCATGGTAACCGTTGGCGCCGCGCGCTCGCGGTGACGCGTTACCGTCCTGCCCGCTTCGCTCCGCCCCCCGGGCCTGACCGCCGGTGCAAGGCCTCCGGGCCCCGCCGACGAACGAGGGCAGCGTGCTGCAGCAGCACGAGGGTCTTGGCGTCCCGGATCCGGCCCGTGGCCACCGCGTCCAGCGCGGCGTCCAGCGTCATCTCCACGACCTCGATGTCCTCGCCCTCCGCCGCCACCCCGCCGCCTGCCTCCGTGCGATCCGACGCGGCGTACGGTGCGACGAAGTAATGGATGAGCTCGGTCACCGAGCCCGGGCTGACGTACGCCGCGAACAGGAAGTCCGGCTCCCCGATACGGTAGCCGGTCTCCTCGGCCACCTCCGCGCGCACGCGCGTCGCCGGCGACTCGCCGTCCAGCACGCCGGCGGGCACCTCCAGCAGGAAGCCGGGGCCGTCGGGATCGTCCGCCGCGTCGCCCGCGGTCCCGGATCGCCCCCGCGCGGCGACGAAGGGTCCCGGACCGAACGCGCCGTGCTCCACCTCCAGCACCGGCAGACGGAACTGGCGCACCAGCACCACGGTGTCGCGGCTCGCGTCGTGCAGCAGGATCGCTGCGCCGTGGCCGCGGTGATAGACCTCTCTCACCTGCCGCTCGATGCCGCCGTCGCCCCGGCGATAGTCGAAGCTCACGCGCTCGAGTCTCGCCCAGGCGTTCGACAGCAGATCGCGGCCGACCATGCGCGCGCGGCCGACCCACCCGTCCTGCGCCGCGTGCTTCGTGTCCTTCCAGGTCCCCTCGGTCATGCGTGTCCCCGTTCGCGCCGCGCGTCCCGCGGCAACGCCACGTTAGCGTGCGAACCCATCGCCACGCGCGGTCGCCCCGTCCGGGCCCCCGCGGCGTAGAAGGGCGTCATGAGCGCCCCATTCATCGACGTCGACCTGCGCAGCACCGCGTTCAAGGACGACCCCCTGCCCACCTGGCACCGCCTGCAGGCGGCCGGCGACGTGGTGGTCACCCGCGTGCCGCTGCTCGGCAAGGTCGCCTTCGCCACGCGTCGCGACGCCTGTCGGCGCGTGCTCGAAGAGCCCGCCGCGTTCAGCGTGGATGCGCGGCGCGTCGGACGCCGCGCCCGGGCGGGCACGCAATGGTGGGTGCCGAAGAGCTTCGCCCGACTGGCCGACAACCTGCTGGCGCGCGAGGGCGACGAGCATCGCGGCCATCGCAGGCGCGTCGACACGGCGTTCCGGAAGCCCGCGCTGGAGGGCCTGCAGGAGCGCATCGATGCACGCTGCGAGTCCTGCCTGGACGCGCTCGAGCGCGCGTCCGCCCAAGGTGCCGGGCACGATTTCGTGCGGAGCGTCGCGCGCCCCTTGCCCATGGGCGTGATCGGCGACCTGCTGGGGCTCGATCCACGGGTGGCCGAGCCGGACGCCCCCCTCGGGCGCGCTCTTGCCAGGTTGTCCGGCATCGCCGGCCCCGGGGATCTCTTCCGCCTGCTGCCGGCCATCCGTACCGTCGCCAGGGCCATGCGCGCGGAGCTCCACGCGCGGCAACGCAGCCCGCGCGGCGACTTCCTGGGCGTGCTGGCCGAGTCGATGCGTGACGACGAGGCCGACGGCTTCGACGAGGACGCCGCCGTGTCGATGGTCTTCCTGCTCTACGTGGCAGGTCACGAGACGACGACGCACCTGCTGTCCGGCGCGGTGCTGGAGCTGCTGCGTCGTCCGGGCATGCGCGAGGCGTGGCTCGACGCGACTCCGGCACAGGGTACGGCCGAGCTCATGCGGTGGCTGTCGCCCGTGCAGTTCGCGAAGCCGCGGTTCGTGGTGCGGGACGTGGAGATCGGTGGTGCGGTGCTGCGCCGCGGCAGCACGATCAGCGCCCTGATCGGCGCCGCCAACATGGACGATCGGGTCTACGACGCGCCGCACCGGCCGGACTTCGCGCGTGCTCCGGTGCGCCACCTCGGTTTCGGAGCCGGTCCGCACGTCTGTCTCGGGCTGCAGCTCGCGGCCCGCGAGACCGACACGGTGCTGCGCGCGCTGTTCGAGCGCTTCCCGAACGTGGCGCTCGCCGATACCGACGCCCTGCCCGACTGGACCGAACGGGCAGGCCTGCGCGCGCTCGCGTCCTTGCCTCTGAGCCTGAACGGGCGGGCCTGAACGGGCGGGCCTGAACGAGAAAGGGGCCCGGCGCATCGTGCGACGGGCCCCGCGTTCGACGGGACTTCGGACTCCTCTCGTCCAGGGCGGCGCTCGAGGCGCCGCGCGGGGACCGTGCCCCGTCAGCCGGTCGTCGTGGAGCCGTCGGAGACCTTCTGCTGGGTCTTCGCCTCGGCCTGCGCACCCTTCTCGTCGGCCTTGGCCCCGGCATCCTTCACGCCGGACTCGGCCTGCACGCGGGCCTTCTCCAGCTCGGACTCCGCCGTCTTGCGCGCGTTCTCCAGTCCGTGCTGCACCGACTCGCTGGCGTCGTGAGCGACGCGCTCCGCTTCGCCGCGCAGTCGCTCCGCCTGCTCGGCGGCGACGTCGGACGCCCGGTCGCGGGCCTCGTCCGAGTACTCGCCGAGGTAGCGATCCTCGGTGCGCGTGGCGGGCAGCAACGCGCCCAGCACCGCACCGATGCCGATGCCGAGGGCGGCGGCCACGAGCGGCTGCTCCTGCAGGAAGTCCGAGGCGCTCTCCATGCCGCTCTTCATGTTGCGGCGCGCACGGTAGGCGGCGTCGCGACCGGAGGCGCTCATCGAGGCGTAGCGCCGCGAAGCGTCGCGACGCATCGTCTCGGCGCGGTAGCGCGCATCCGTGCGCATGCGCTCGTAATGCTCGGCCGAGCCGTCCCTCGCGGAGGAGGCGCGCCGTTTCATCGAATCCACGCCGTCGCCGATGCCGTCGCCGAGCTCGGAAGCCTTGGCACGGGCCTTGTCGAGCAGACTCGGACCGTCGTCATCACCCGTGTCGGCCGAGCCCGAGCCGTGGCCGGTCCCGGTGGCGTAGGTCGTACCGGTGCCGGAGGCGTATCCGCCGCGCGCGTACGGCGTCGTGTCGGACACTCCTCCGGCACGGTTGGCGGAGTACTCGGCGTCGTAGGCGGGCGCGTAGGCCGTGTCGTAGCCGTAGTCATCGTCGAAGCGATCGCGCGCATCGTCGCCGTAGTAGCGCGAACGGTAGCGGTCGTAGTCGGCGTCCGAGCCCGCGCCGCGCGTGGAGCTCATGAGCCAGGCCAGGCCGATGCCGGTCAGCACGAAGGGGACGGGGTTGCGCTTGAAGCTGCGCCCGAGGTTGTCGGCGATCTCCCCGCCGTTGTCCTTGACGTAGTCCATCATCTGATTCGGCGAGAACCGCTGCTCGAGCTGGCTCAGCGTGCGGCTGATGTCCGCGCGCTTCGCATCGATCTGGCTCTCGATGACGTCCGGCGAGGCATCGGCATCGATGTGGTGCTCGTCGTGCGCACCGCTGCGGTTCATGCGCCGCGCTTCCGCATCGCGGTGCGCGGCATCGTTCGCGTGGTTGCTCATCGTACCTGCTCCTCCACCATGCGGCGGTCCTTGGAAAGCGAAGCCGCCGTGCGGCTGGGTGCGAGGGTCTCGGCGGACAGCTTCGAGCTCGCGCTCTTCAACATCAGGGCGCCGATGGCGCTGAACACCAGACCCACGATCAGGAAGGAGAGCCCGAGCGCGAGACCCGTCAGCGCCGTGATGCCGTACACCAGCGCGAACATCAGCAGCGGCAGGCCCGCCAGCAGCACGACGGCGCCGGCGACGAGGCTGATCAGCCCCTTCTTGGCCTCGTTGACCGACTCGCGCACCTCGGCGCGCGCCAGATGCACCTCGCCGCGCACGAGATCGCTCGTGTCGGCCATGAGCTTGGTGAACAGACCGGTCACGCCGGTGTCGCCCGTGGCGCGGGCGGCGTCGCCGCGCGCGTCGTCCTTGTGGACGTGGATATCGGGGGTGGACATGCCTTTCAGACTCCGTGCTTGTTCTGGTTGGAGGTGGCGCCCGAGCCGGCTGCCGGGGTCGTGCCGGTCGCGGCCGTGCCGGTGGAGGCACCCGTGACGCCGGTCGTGGTCGAGCTGGAATCCATCGGTGCGCGGTCCGACGGCATCGCGTCGTCGCGCGGCCCTGCGGGGGTGGACACGGGCGAGCGATAGCTGTCCGCGGCGTAGGCGTCGGCCCGGCCGTATCGTTCGGTCGCGACACCGCCCGCACCGTATCCGCTGTAGCTCCCGTAGCGATCGCCACCGAGCCCGCCGCCTCCCGTCCGGTACGCGCGGTCGCTCGAGTAGTCATCGTCGTCATCGCCGAGGCGATCGGCGACGTAGTCCCGGTCGGCGCGTTCGGAGGCCTTCAGGAAACGCGAAGCGGCGAACCCGAGCGCGACGGCGCCGAGCATGAACAGCCCCGGGTTCTCGCGCGACAGGCGCTTCGCGTCCCGGGCCAGATCGTCCACGGATGCGCTCTCGATGCGCGAGGACACGCTCGAGAGCCGCGACGACAGATCCGATGCGTAGCCCGCCAGCGGGCTGCCGTCCTCGCGCAGTCGCTTGGCGGCGCCCTCGAGCGCGTGCTCCACGGTCTCGACCTGATCGCCCACGACGTGCTTGGTGCGCTCGAACTGCTGATCCGCCTGCTGGCGGCCCACGTCCTTCGCGGTGGCGGCGAGCTTCTGCGCCTCGCCGCGCGCGCTCTCGGCAAGCTTGTTCGCCTCGTTCTTCGCGCTCTGCGCGCTGCGGTCGGCCTCCGCGCGGGTCTGGTCGCTCGTGCTCATGGGCTCACTCCGGGTGGCTGTCGAATGGATTCGAGACGGCTATTTGAGCCCTCTGCGACATTGGAGGGAGGCGACACCGAAACAACTACATGGGCAGCGCATTTGTTGCCGAGCGATGCGTCGGCGACGACCGCTCTCGCAACGCGCCCGCAGCGGCTCGCGAGTCGCGGGGCGATGCGTCCGCGCGCGCCGTCAATGCCCGGCGTGCGGAGCGGGGAACCAGGTGGTGTCGAGCTCGGTGAACCGGTCCTCGAACTCGATGCGCGCCGCGCACGCATCGACATCGTTCAGCGCGATGCGCTGTCGCCTGCGCACGATCGCGCCGGCTTGCTCGAGCTCCACCATCGCCTTGCTCACCGACACGTTGGTCAGGCCCAGCAGGTCACCGATGTGGGTCTGGTTCAGCGGCATCTCGAAGCCGTCGAGCGCGTCGTCGCCGAGCGTCATGCGGAGCCGGTGCAGCAGCGTCAGCAGCAGGAACATCACGCGCTCGCGCGCGGACAGGCGGGCGGTGGCGCGCAGCATGTCGATGTAGAGCACCTGATCGCGCGCCGACAGCGCCATGAGCAGCGCGGTCAGCCTCGGCGCCCGCACGATGACCTCGTCGAGCGCCGACTTCGGGAACGGGCACAGCACAGCGTCCGTGCACGCGGTCAGGTGGGTCGTGACGCGCCGGAACGCCAGATCCGACAACCCGACGACGTCACCGGCGTGGTGCGTGCGCACGATGTGCCGGCGACCGTCCGCGAGATCGGTGCTCAGGAACAGCCAGCCTCGCTTGACCACGTAGAGCTGCTGCAGGGCATCGCCGCGCGACTGCACGCGCTCGGTCGCGGCGTACGTGCGCTCGTCGCGCTCCAGCCGGGCGAGCAGCGCGAGATCGTCCTCACCGAGCTCGATGTACCGCGACAGGTACTCGACGAGGCAGCTCCGGGAGGAAGACGACACGGGCGAGGGCTGGGCCTGCGATGCGCGCGGACCGGGCGGCCCGCCATGTGCCGACAGTATCGATCCCCGTCATCTTCCCGGGCGGTCGGAGCGCACCGTCACGCGGGATTTACAGGGCGCACACCCCGCCGGTGCAGTGCCACCCGAGCGCGTCGCGCGTCCGGCGGCGGCCGATCCGCCCCGGATGTCGCGCGCCCGAGCCCGAACGCCAGGGTCAGCGCGGTTGGCGCGTGGGCCGCGAGCACGATCACGATCGCCCTGGCGACGCCCAGCGCCAGCAACGGCGCGCACAGGAACCACAGGCCGAAGCCGAGCTGGTTGCCGGCCAGGCCGGCGGGCTCCAGCAACCCGGCCCACAGGATGCCCAGCACGAGGAAATGGCTGCAGTAGGCGGTGAAGATCCAGGGCATGGCGTGCGCCACCCGGATGCCCGCGCGCGAGCTCGCCAGGCGCAGCGTGAAGGCCCACACCGCCAACGAGCCGAACACCCGGTTGGCCGGATAGAGCACGCTCTCGCGCAGGTCCAGTCCCGCACGCCCGAGCAACGCGTCCGCGCCCGCGAACGCACCGCCGTTCGAGCACACGATCGCGAGCGTCGTCACGCCCGCGAGCGCCAGCCACAAGGGGAAGCGAGCGTCCACGCCCTGCGTCGCGACGCCGGCGAAGCGCAGCCAGAGCCCGATGCAGAAGGCGAAGAGCACGAGCGGGCGCAACACCAGCACGCTCGACACGTCCGCGAGATACAGCGAACCGGTGACGCACAGCAGCAGCAGCGGCGCGCGACGCAGCCCGGCGAGCAGCAGCGGAGCGATGAGCGCGCACACGAACAGGTCCCGCATGAAGGACAGGTGGAGCGTGGGCCCCGAGGGCGCTTCGGTCAGGAACGCCACGCTGTTGACCCAGCGCATGACCAGCGCCGCATCGATCGGACCGTGCGCGCTCAGGAAGGTCGGCCGGAACAGCGACACGAGCGCGTAGAAGGCGATCGTCACGACTCCCCAGCTCCACATGGGCACGAGCACGGTGCGCGCCCGCGCGCGGATCATCGCCGCGGCGAGGCGACCGCCGAGCAGGGTCTGTGCGCAGAGCCAGCCCGAGATGACGCTGAGCAGCGCCGCGCTGGCGCGACCCGGCCCCTCGACGAGCAGGGCCTGCAGGCTGGCTCCGACGGCGCCCGGATCCAGGGCGCGCCCGGCGCCGTCCAGGGCCGCTCCGGGGACGTGCACCCAGATCATGCCCAGGATGCACAGCACCCGCGCGCAGGCGAGCCGCCGGCTCAGCAGCGGGTCGATCCGGTACGGAGAGGTCGGTGCGAAAGCCATTGACTGGGCATGGGTGAAGCGCGGCCGCCCCGAAAGCATAGGCAACGCCACGGCAGTTCACCACGAAAACCGCACCGCCCGAAATGAGCAAGGCCTCATGAGCGGAAGCCCACGAGGCCTTGCAGGAACGAGCGACCCGGCGACCGCTCGCCGGGACATGCGACGCCGCCCGTCGCCGTCGAGTCCGCCGGAACTACCGGGGCGTGCGACGCGACGGGCGGCGCGGACGACTCACTGCACGACGAGGTTCATGTCGACCATTTCGAGGTCCACGTCCTGCTCGCGGATCATGTCCTGGATCTCGTTCACGATGTTCTGGTCCTGCACGAGCCCGGTCACGACCAGTCGGCCATCAGCGGCCTCCACGGTGATCCCCGTGGTGTCCATCGTCTCGGAGGTGGGAGGCAGCAGGTGGATGTCCTGCTCGATCTGGGCGGCGAGATCGTCGTCGATCATGGCGTCCTGCGCGAAGGCGGTCCCGGCGGCGAGGGCCAGGCCGAGCGTGGCGCCGGTGGCGATGCGGGCGGCATTCCGGATGAAGGTCATGCGTCTAATCTCCTCGTGTTCGAAGTGGTGTGCCCGGAGGCACGTGTGACAACGGCGACCAGACTACCGTCGCCCCGCGTCCGGATCAGCCGGGTGGCCCCGGGCTTGTATCGAATACTCCCGCACGGGAAATAGTTGCAAGCCCGACACCATCGTGTGGCCGACTCGGTATCAGGACACCAGGCCGAACAACCACCCGACGATCGCGACCACCGCCCACGCCAGCAGCAGCAGGGCCGCCAGCAGTACGAGCCCGACCCCGGCGAGCTCCGCCCGCGAACGTCGGCGCGCGCGCGCGGGGTCCGCCAGCCAGCGCTCGGCGAGCCGCACGTTGCGCTCGTTCGCCTTGAACGCGAAGTCGAAGAGGTCCCCGAGCACGGGCACCGTGCCCACCAGCGCCTCGAGCCCGACGTTCAGCCCCATGCGCGCGAGCGTGGCGCGCGACACGCCCAGCCGGGCGGCCCCGAAGAGGATCCACCCGGACAAGGCCAGCCCCACCAGGTCGCCGAACCCCGGAATCAGGCCGATGAGCCCGTCCCAACCGATCCGGTAGCCTCCCGGCAGGCGTATCGAGCTGTCGAGCAGCCGCGCGGTGCGAGCGAGCCGGCGCGCGGCCGGATCGTCGAACGTGCCGGACGACGGGGATGAGGGGGGCGTGCCGGACATGCGATGGGACCTCGAGACGGGCCGGGTCGGAGCACGCGGCTTCCGTGCGGACGCGCCGATGATGGCAGCATCGCCCGACGGCCCGGGTCCGCTCGCCCGGGCCGTGCGCCACTTGCACACCTCGCGTACATGACTCCCCTCACCCACCACGACGTGCTGCGTCTGGCCGCGCCACTGGTGCGCCGCGGACTGCGCGTCGATCTCGGTGCCTCGGATCGCGCGGCGCGTCGGATCCTGTTCGTGCCGACGACCGACGACACCGCCGGGGACCTGCGCTCGGTCACCGTCTGGTCGCTGGAATCCATCGAGGACGGCGCCCTCGAGGTGTTCCGGGCCACGGCCGTGGAGGACGGCCGGCTCGCCACGTTCGCGGCCCGGCCCGCTTCCGCGGACGACCTGGACGGCGCGCTCGGGGTCGCCGACGCCCTGCCGGCCCGGCGCCAGCTCGCGCGGGTCGGCGCGGCGAGCGCCGCGATGGACCATGTGCTCGAGCCCGCCGTCGCGGACCACGATCCGAGGAAGGGCCCGGCCGGCACGCGCCTGGCCCTGCGCAGCGTGTCGGTACGTGCCGGTCCCCTGGCCCTGCTGGTCGATGCGAGCACGGGTTCGGGCATGCCGGCGGACGTGCGCCTGAGCGTCGTGGGGGCCGGTCGCACCCTCGCGCGCGAGACGCTCGCGAGCGGCGCGCGGTTGCCGGCGCGGGAGCCCGCCGCGCGCGCCGCCGTCGCCGCCATGGGAGCCGTCCCTGGAGCGACACCGGGAGCGACACCGGGAGCGACACCGGGAGCCGGGCCGGGGGCCGTGGGCGCGTCGCGGCCGGGGGTCGGCGGCGCGGGGCGCGAGCTCACGAAGAGCGAGGTCGCGGCGCTGCTGGATGGCGTGCCCGACGACCTGCTGGCCGTGGCCGCGCCCGGCTGGCGCGTGCTGCGAGGCGTGGGCGACACGCGCCGGGCCGCGCTCGCGAATCTCGGTCGCGGCACGCGGCGCAGCGAACGCGTCGAGGCGCGCGTCGCGGACCTGCTGCCCGTGCTCGCGGACTACGTGACCGATCCGGTGCGCTGGCACGCGCACCATGCGCCCGCTCGCCGCCGCGTATGGCTGCGGCGGCTGAAGCCCGCGCTGACGCTCGTCGGCATCCTGGCCACCATGCCGATCGCGTGGCTGGTGGTCGAGCGCGGCGGCGTGGAGCTGCACCCGCTGATGCTCGGTCTCACTCCACTGATGATGGTGCTGATCATCACCCTGAGCGCGCGCGAGGTGCCGGTCATGGAAATTCCGGCCTGGCCCCGTCCCCCCGACCCGTTCCCGACCCACCGATGATCACCGATCCGCTCAACATCCCCGTCGTGGGGCTGGACACCCTCGTGGCGGCGCTCGATGCGCAGTACGCGGATCCCGTGCTGCGCCGCCGCGCCACGATGCTGTGGGGCACGCGCGGGGTGGGCAAGTCCTCGGTGGTGCGCCAGCTCGCCGAGCGCGCCGGCGTGCCGCTCGTCGACCTGCGCCTCACGACGCTCGAGCCCGTCGACCTGCGCGGTGCCATCTTCGCGGACGACGACGCGCGCCGCACCGTCTGGTTTCCGCCCGAGTTCCTGCCGGGGCCCGACGTGCCCGACGGCGTGCTGTTCCTCGACGAGCTCACGGCCGCGGACCAGCGGCTGCAGATCTCGGCCTACTCGCTCATCCTGGATCGCCGCGTCGGCGACTACGCCCTGCCCGACGGCTGGATGGTGATCGCGGCGGGCAATGCCGCGTTTCACGGCGCGGTCAGCCACGACATGGGCACCGCCCTCGCCGACCGCATGTTCCACTTCCACGTGCAGGGCACGCTCGGCGCGTTCGTCGCGCACGCGGTGCGAAACGGCTTCGCACCGGAGGTGCCGGCCTACCTGCAGATCCGGCCCGACAAGCTCGACGACACCGCCGCGCAGCTCGCTCAGGATCATCTGGTCGGCGCGAGCCCGCGCGGCTGGGAGGACGTCTCGGCCGTGCTGCTCAGGGAACTTCCGGAGGCGCTGGAGCGCGCGTTCGTGCAGGCACGCATCGGCGCGGCCAACGCCGCCGACTTCTACGGCGTGCTGCGCGAGATCCGCAGCGGCACCGACGTGCGCGCGCTGCTGGACGCGGCCCCCGGGGGCGCCACGAAGGCGCTGCTGCCGCGCTCGCTCGACGCGCTCTACGGTCTGGTGCACGGCCTCGTGGCCGTGGCCACCGACGGCACCGCGCTGGAGCGTGCGTTCGAGATCGTCGGCCAGTTCGACGAGCTGCCGGGCCAGTTGCCCGCCGCCGAATCCGCGACGCTCGCGATGGAGCTCCTCGTCGAGCGCGCGCTGTCGAGCGGGCTCGACGCGCAGGCGCTGGACAGCCCGGCCTACGCGCGCTGGCGCGAGCGCACGGCGAAGCCGTGGTGAGCGGCGGAAGCGTCGTGGACGGCGACGCGCCCGACGGCGTGACGCGTCTCGACGCCGCGCGGCTCGGCGACGCCTACCAGCTCGATGCACGCGGTCATCGGGGCAGCGCGGCGGTGCGCCGTCTCGTCGAGTACGCGCCCGCCACGGGCGCGCTCGCGCTGTGGATGCGCCACCGCGACGTCGACGCCATGCCGCCCGCTCCCGGAGCCGCGGCGCGCACCGGCATCTACGGCACGCGCGCCCGGCCACCCCTGATCGCGAACGACGGACGCACCATCCGCTATGCGCCGGACTTCGAGCGGCTCTCGCTCGAGCTGCAGACCGGGCACGTCGCGCACCAGACGCTGCACGTGGCGCTGCGTCACGTCGCGCGGCGGGACGCGCTCGCGCGGGCCGAAGGCGGCGTCGACGCCACGCTGTGGAACACCGTGGCCGACGCCATCGTGGACGCCTGCCTGGCGCCGCTGTCGTGGCTCGGCCTGCCCGAGGACGCCATCCGCCTCGACGAGCTGCTGCTGCGCACGCTGGGCATCGACGAGCCCATCGAAGCCTCGCTCGTGCGCTGGGACTGCGAGTCGCTGTACCGCGCCATCGATGACCGCGGACGCCAGAACGCCACGCCCGGCGAGAACGGCGCCGACG
The DNA here is from genome assembly GCA_963833195.1 of uncultured Gammaproteobacteria bacterium. Taxonomy (GTDB): domain Bacteria; phylum Pseudomonadota; class Gammaproteobacteria; order Granulosicoccales; family Granulosicoccaceae; genus Granulosicoccus. The sequence goes on from CAWHXF010000027.1 coordinate 2,690,580, forward strand.
ACGGCAGCGGTGGCGACGACGACGGCGACGGCCGCGGCGGCGGCGGCAGCGACGCAATGAGCGACTCCGAGCGCACCACCACCGCGGCGGCGCCCGACGCCGCCGATTCGAGCGAGGGCGTGGCGGTTGCCTCGATGGTCGACGGGCCGCGCGCGGCCGCGGCCAGAAGGCTTGCGCAGCGCGTGCCGCCGGACCTGCTCGACGGCGACGGCGAGGCGCTGGGGGCCGAGGCCGACGCCGAGCGCACCTGGTCCGACCGGCTGGCCCGCGCCCACGCCTCGGACGGTGCGCAATCCCTGCTGCGCACGCTCGTGGCCGACCTGCCGGCCCGCCGCACGCCGTGGCGCCAGGTGCTGCGCACGCGCGTGGCGCGCAGCCTGGCACCGGAGCCGGAGCTTTCCTGGTCGCGCCCCTCGCGCGGCTGGCTCGCGAGCCGCGGACGCACCTCGGGCGGGCGTCGGATGCCGTGGCAGCCGGGCACGGTGGGCGCGCGCGCCGCGCCCAGGCTGACCGTGATCGTCGATGTGTCCGGTTCGGTGCAGGACGCGCAGCTCGTGCGCTTCGGCGCCGAGGTGGAGCGCCTGACGCGCCTGCACCGGGCCGAGCTCAGGCTGATCACGGGCGACGAGCGCGTGCACCTGGATCTGCGCCTGGCACCGGGGCGCGCCGGTCTCGCGGCCCGGGCGGCGAGTGGGGGCGCCGCCAGCGACGGCGGCGGCGGCACGGACTTCAGACCGTTGCTGGCGGCCGCGACGGCGCACCGTCCGGATCTCGTGATCGTGCTGACGGACCTCGAGGGCCCGAGCGGCGACGCCCCGCCCTTCCCCGTGGTCTGGGCGACGCCCGCTGGCGCCACGGCTCCGCTGCCGTTCGGGGTGCGGCTCACGCTCGACTGAGGGCTCGCGAGGTGACGGGTCCGCGTCTCGGCGCCGAACGTATCATGCGGCGATGACGAGCTTCGACGACTCCGATGCGCCCGCGATGCCGCCCGCCCGGCCCGCTCCCGTGCCCGCTCCCGTGCCCGTTCGAACGCGCCGCCGCCGCACCGGAGCGGACCCGGGCGCGGAGTCGGTCTCCGAGCCGCGGTGGTCGGCGCTGTGGCGTCGCCTGGCCGCGGCACGCGCGGAGCTCGCCGAGCACGAGCGACGCGCCGGCGCCATCGATGCGCTGTTCCGCACGACGATCGAGCCGCGCGAGCGCCTGCTCACGCTCGGCGTCGCGCGCGTCACCGAAGCCCTGGTGGACCACTACGACGACTCCCCGCTCGAGCGCGGTGCGCGCTCCGTGCTCGGGCTGTGGATCAACGAGAACCTCGGCAGCCTGAACGGTCATCCCTACGCGCCGGCGGACCCCGTGGCTGCCCTCATCGAGCGCTGGCGCGACGTGCTGGACGCGACGCCCGACGGTGCGTCCGACGCGCCCGATCCGTTCGATCCGGCCTCGCCGCACTACCGCACGATGCCGGTTCGCCGGGAAGGGGCCGAACGCGCCGCCTTCGAGCGCGACGCCATCTCGCGCTACCTCGGTGCCCGCCTCGAACGTGCGCTGCGCGCACCGGATGATCGTGACGACGGTTTGACCGGCTTCGAAGGACCTCGCGGTGCGGAGGCCCGGACCGGACCGGGTGTCGGCCGGTCGCATCACGACACGACGAACGACGCGGCGCCGGGTTCGTCGGACGAGTCGCGGCACGGGCCGCGCGACGAAGCCTCGTCCGGCTCATCGCACGAGTCGGCGCACGGGTCGGCGCACGGGTCGGCGCACGGATCAGCCCGGCGGTCGGGGTACACGCCGGGGCGGGGATCGCGCGCCGCCGCCGCGGACGCCACGGGGACTGCCGAGGCCGATGCCCGCGCACTCGTGGAGCGCCTCTTCAGGCGCCTGGCGCGGGCGCTGCACCCCGATCGCGAACAGGACCCGGAGCGCCGCGACGTCAAGCACGTGCTCATGAGCACGGCCCTGGCCGCGCGGCGTACGCGGGATCTCGACACCCTGCTTTCGCTGCACGCCGAGCACGTCGGCGACGAGCCCGACGCCGGGGACACGGACGCGGAGCTCCTCGCGCGCGCGCTCGAGCGCCAGCTCGCCGGCATGCAGCGCGCCCTGCACCGCGCCCGCGTCGGCGATCCCTTCCGGGCGGACCTGCTGGCGCGCTACGCGGGCGCCGACGACGCCGCCCGGCGCCGTCGCGTCGCGTCGCACGCGACGCGTCTGGACGAGGAGATCCAACGGCTGGAACGCCTCGTCGCCGCGCTGGGCACGGCGGACGGTCTGGAGGAGGCGCTCGACGACCGGCGCGAGATCGAGCGCGACCGGCTGACCGTGGACGAGCTGACGGGCGCCTGAAGGCCGGCCTGCGTCCGCGACCGAGTCCGCAAGCCGGTCCGCAGCCGGCCCCGATCAGGCGGGCGTGCTCACCGCGTCCAGGATCAGCCTCGCCAGATCGTCGATGGCGATCGACAGAGCCTCGAAGAACGATGCGTCCGAGTCGTCGGCGCCGGGGCGCGCGAGCTCGAAGCCGCGTACCGAGATCAGCTCGCGTCCGTCGCCCGCGATGACCTGGACCTGGCCCGCCATCTCGGCACCGCCCGAGGCGTTGCGCAGCAACCGGTCGAACACCACCTCGATGCGCGCCTCGGGATCGAAGCCGCGCGGCAGCGGTTCGACCAGCACGGACGCACCGGAGCGCAACCGCAGGCTTTCGGCCAGCGTGCGCGTGAGCGCCGCCTCGGGCGACTCGGACCACTGCGCCCCGGTATCGATGTCGAGCGGCCCGAGCATCGGCTCCGCCGCCGCGCGGCCCACGATCGAGGAATCCACCACGTAGCCGGGCAGCGCGACGGTGGCGAGCCCGAGCGAGTCCAGCGCGCCGGGCAGCTCCTGGACCCCGCCCGCCGGAGCGGGTTCGAGCAGGTAGCGCGGGGCGGGCGGTCCCGACGCGCAGCCGGCGCCGACGCTCGCGATGCACAGCGCGAACGCGAGGGTGCGGGGACGATGGTTCGGGTGATGCATCAGCGGCGTCCGGTGAAGACCGAGCTCGGGTTTTCCTCGAGCACCTCGGCGAAGTCGGCGATCGAGCGCGCGGCCAGGCGCAGCTCGCGCACCGCCTTGGACAGCTCGATGTAGATCTCGGAATCGGGCGACAGCCCGTCCAGCACGTCGTCGGCGTTGCGCGCGGCCGAGGTGAGCGAGCCGAGCAGCGTCGGCAGCCCTTCGGTCGCCGCCTCGATGCGCTGCGCGGTGACCGCGATCGAGCCGAGCGAGTCCGACAGCTGGCTCGGCAACTCGCCGATGCCGGGCGAGCGCACCAGCGCCCGCACGTCGTCGAGCAGCCCCGTGGCGCTCGCGAACAGCTCCTCGATCGGCACCTCCGAGAGGTTCGACACGAGCTGCTCGACGTCGGCCGTCACGGCCTCCACGTTCGACGCGGTGACCGGCAGCGCCGGGTACGGCCGGGCATCACGGTCGATGACCACGCCCGGCTCCCGGATACCGGTGTCCTCGAGCTTCACGATCAACGATCCGGTCAGCAGGTTGCCGCTCGCGAGCTGCGCGCGCAGCCCCTCGCCCACGAAGTCGTCGAGCGCGTCGAGCACCTCGGCCGGCTCCGGCGCCTGCAACCCGAGCCGGGCCGGCTGGATCTCGAGCGTGGCCGTGGCGCCGGTCTCGTCGCCCGGTGCGGCGGGCAGCCTGACCGCGACGTCCACCACTCGCCCCACGCGGATGCCGTTGTACTCGATCGGCGCGTCCCGTCGCAGTCCCTTCACCGAGCCCGTGAAGCGCGCCGTGTAGCGGAACCGCTCGTCGCTCTCGCCCTCGTAGCGGCTCTCCGCCGCGGCCCTCTGGTTGTCGTACAGCCGGAAGGTCCGTCCGTCCTCGGCCACCGCCTGCAGGTCCGCCACGTTCTCGGGGTTGTCGAACGCGATACCGCCCGTGAAGAACGCCGCGATGGATTCGAGCCGTACCGAGACGCCGCCGGCGTCCACGTTCGCCTCCACGCCCGTGACGCTGTAGAAGCTCGAATCCGGGTACACGTGCTCGTGATACGGCGCCTCGATGAAGATGTCGAAGAGCACCTGCTGCGCATCCGCGGCCAGCCGCCTGCGCTCCACGCGGCCGATCTCGACCTGCCGGTGGAACACCGGCGAGCCCACCAGGATGTAGCCGGCCTCGTCCGCCGACAGGGTCAGGCGCCGGCCCGGCGTGTCCTGCTTCGTGAGCGGCGGCTCGTCAAGCCCGCGGAAGGTGTCGACGCGCTCCCCGCCCCCGTCGTCCCAGTCCACGCCGATGTAGACGCCCGACAGCAGCGTCGACAGTCCCGAGATCTCGGTCGTGTTCACGCGTGCGTTGACGATCCAGAACCGCGCGTCCTCGTCCAGCAGCGGCGCGACGGCGGGCTCCATGCGCGCCTCGATCACGACCGAGTCCAGGTCGTCGCCGAGACGCACGGCCTCGACGCGCCCGACGTCGACATCGTTGCGCCGGATGCGCGTCTCTCCCGCCACCACGCCGCCCGCCGCGTCGACCACGATGTTCACCAGCGGCCCGCGGTCCGAGATGTTCTGCCACACGACGATGAGCGCGAACAGCAGCGCCGCGACGGGGATGAGCCAGGCGAGCGAGACGTCGCGCCACCGGCCGGCGCGACCGGGGGCATCGTCAGGGGCGCGACGCGGCGCGCCCTTGCCCGCTCCGGGTGCCGGCTCGCGTACGGGTTCGGCGGGCAGACGATCGTTCATGCGCGGTCCCAGAAGAGTCGGGGGTCCAGGGAAGAGGCCGCCAGCATGGTGAAGACGACCGAGACGGCGAAGGCGACGATGCCGATGCCCGGACGAATGCTCACGAAGGTCCCGAGCTGGATGAGCGCCGCGAGCACGGCGATCACGAACACGTCGATCATCGACCAGCGCCCGATCAGCTCGGTGACGCGATGCAACCGGTGCCGGGCGTGCTCGGACAGCCGGCCCGGCCGCACGAGGCTCGACGCCAGCAGCGCGACGATCACGAACTTCGCGACCGGAATGCAGATGCTCGCGACGAAGATGATCGCGGCGATGCCGGCGCTGCCGAGGCCGACGAGCTCCAGGATGCCGCTCATGATCGTGTCCGAGGTGTTGCCTTGGAACGAGCTCGTCAGCATGACCGGCGCAAGGTTCGCGGGCACGTAGGCCGCGAGCCCCACCAGCAGGAACGCCCACGTGCGCTGGAGCGAATGCGGCATGCGCGAGCTCACCCGCGCGCCGCAGCGCCGGCACCGCACCGACCGGGCCGCCGATGGCACCCGGTGCAGCGCACCGCAGGCGCGACAGGCCGCGAGCCCCGCCGAACGCGCGCTGAGCCCCGGTGACGCCGCGCTCACGCGAGGCCCCGCCACACCGTGTCGCGGCACAGCACGCGCGACAGGTACGTGCCGGTCACGACGAGCGCGACGAATGCCCAGAACGCGACACCGACCTCGAGCCGCGCCAGCGCGCCGATCTTCACGAGCGACACGGTCACGCCCACCATGAATATCTCGGCCATGGCCCACGGCTCCAGCAGCACCGCCCAGCGAAACGCCCGGCGGGCGGCCGGCGTGCCGCGCCGGCCGAGCTGCAGTGGCACCAACGCGAGCGCCAGGAGCCCGAAACGCGCCACCGGCAGCACCACGATGCACAGCGCCAGCACGACGCCCAGCACGGGGAAGTCCCCGCTCCACAGGACCGCGATGGCGTCGACGACCGAGATGCGACTCTCCACCCCGGCTCTCGACAGTCCGAGAAACGGCGTTCCCAGCGCCAGCGCGAGCAGCACCAGGCCGGCGAGCGCGGCCGCGAGCGAGCGCTCCACCGTGCGCGGCTTGCGCGTCTGCAGCGTGGCGCGGCAACGCACGCAGCGCGCACGCTCGCCCACGCCCAGCTCCAGCCGTCGGTGCAGGCGGTCACAGGCCGGACAGGCAACGAGATCGTCGAAGGCGATCTGCCGTGGGGGACTCATTAATGAACGCGAATGGACGCGAAGCGGCGGCGGGGGCGATCCAGGGAAGTCGCCGGGCGGACGGGCCGCGCGGCGCGATGGTAGCAGGGTGCTCTCAGGGCAGCGCGATGGTGGCCGACAGCTCTCCGGCATCGACCTCGAGCTGCAGCGGCGCATCCCCGGCGAGCCGCTGCGAGCTGTACTCCAGACGATAGACGCCGCGCAGGCCCGCGGTGAGCTCGTCGAAGGCGGCCTCCAACGCTCCGGCGACATCGCTCGCGACGTGCGTTCCGCCTCCGGCATCGGCCAGCGCCTCGAGGCCGAGCAGATCGATATCCGAGCCCAGGCTCGCGAAATGCGCGACGAACGATGCGTCCGGAGCGGACTCGCGCGCGTCGCGCAGGCGCCGCAGGCGCGACGCGACGTGCCGCAGCACCTGCTCTTCCGACCCGAATTCGGGGTGGAAGTTGCGGCTCGCGAAATCGCGCCCGTCGGTGAAGCCGATCAGCACGGCGTGCGCCTCGCCGCGGCGCTCGATGTCGTCGATCACCGTTTCCACGGCATGGTGGAAGGCAGTGCCGGAGCCGCTCGCCTCGTCGGTGTCGAAGGTGATCTCGCGCAGCCCGCGCACGCTGCGTACCTCCGCGGAGGCGGTGCGGTAGTCGAACGTGGCGACCGGTGCCAGCGCGCCGAGCGTACGCGCGACGGCGTCCAGCAGCAGGTCGGCCGCGCCCGCCAGCACGATGCTGGCGGAGGTATCGAGCACGAGATACACCGCGATCGGTTCGCTTTGCCAGGCCGCGCGCACGGGCGACTCCGGATCGAGCGTACCGCCTTCGCGCACGCGGAAATGCGCGGGCACGTCGGCGTCCAGCCCGGTCACGGCCACGGGCCCCCGACCATCCAGCGTGCCGTCCACGCGCACGGTGAACCGGTGCAGCCGCCGCCCCGCTTCCACGCTCGATGTCGCGCTGCCCGGCACCAGCTCCGCGGTCAGCGATTCCAGCCGATCGAGCGGCAGCGGCACGGGGGACACCACGGCGGGCAGATCGACCGCGAGCCGAGTCGCGGCACTTCCCGCCTCCACCCCGACCAGCCCGGACAGCGTCAACACCACCTCGGCGTCGCGCAGCGGCAGCGGCAGCACGAGATCGAGCCGACCCGACGCCCGGTCGGGCCGGACCCGAGTGCGGGCGAGCGATCGTCGCTCTCCCGAGGCGTCGATCAACGCGGCCTCGAGACGCGTGTCCGACCCCACGGCCGCCAGCCCGGCCTCGCCGAGACTCCAGTCGATCGCGACGTCGATCTCGTCCACGTCCGCCGAGGCGCCCGACAGACGAGCCGTTGCGCCGAGCAGCGACGTGCCCTCGACCGCACTCGCCGGCTCGCGCTGCTCGATCGGCTCGTCCCGACCCGGCACACCGGGTTCGGGACCGGTGTCATCGGCGAAGAGCGCCGAGCTCGCGGCGCTGGAGAGCTCCCCGGGACGGGTGCGCAGGTCGCCATCGTCGCAGCCCGCGAGCGCGAGCGCACAGGCGCAGGCCACGCACCTGCCGGCCACCGCTCTCCGGATCCTCGCTGCCATGGTCCCGCCTCGTAACGCGGCCACGCCCGACGGGACGGACCTCCACCCTGACCCGGTGCAAGTTCCATGACAGCGGCGGCACGAAGACGGCGGCGGGACGAATCGGTGACGGGACCGCGGGCGCGCGAGCGACGGCGGCGTGTCGCGCTCAGGAGTACAGCGTGGGAACGCCGAGCTGCCGGTGGATGGCGTCCGCGTCGGCCTCGGACAGGTTCATGCCCTTTCTCAGGGTATCGAGGTAGCGCGCCTCGGCCTGCTCGTCGAGATCGATGCCCATGAGCGACATCATGTACACCTCGCGCTCCGCCCCGCGCGGAACGGACTTCACGAACCCGTCCACGTCCAGCGGCGCGCGCATCTCGCCGAGCACGAACTCGCGGTCCTCGACCGTGGCGTCCTCGCCGATGTGCTCGACGATGCGGCGCTGCTCGTCCTCGTCGATCCGGCCGTCGGACTTCGCCGCGTTGACCATGGCGCGGATGAGCAGCTTCGCGTGCTCCTCCTGACCCGCGTCCGGGTTCGTCGGGGTTTCCCCGGCGAGCGACGAGTTCAGGAGATCGCCGAAGCTGCCGCCGGCCGGAGCCGAGCCCGTTCCGCCCGAGCCTCCCGAGCCGGTGCGGGCACCGCCCGCCGCGCCGCCCGAGATCTGTTCCAGCAGTCCGCCGAGACCGCCTGCCAAGGCACCGCCCGCGCCGGCCGAGCCGAGCTGGCCGCCGCTCGGGGCACGACCGCCCAGCAACGAGCCGAGCTGACCGAGGCCGCCGGAGCGACTGCCCGCGGTGCCTCCGGAGGCGCCGCCTCCACCGCCGAGCAGGCCGCCCAGGCCGCCGGCCAATCCGCCCAGACCTGCACCCGAAGCGCTGCCCGAGGCTCCGGACTGGCCTCCGAGCAGACCACCCAGCAGGCCGCCGAGCCCACCGGACGGCACGTCACCGGTACGGCCCGACGCCTGGCGATTGGACATCATCTTGCCCACGCCCTTTGCAACCATGACCCCGACCGCCATGCGGCCCAGCGTGCCTACGAGACTCATGTTCGTAACGCTCCCGTGCGAGAGGCGATGCGGGGTGCATCGCCGCGCAGCCAGTGTACGCGGTCGGTCGTACGGGGCGACGACGTCGACGGAAGTCACCCTCCTTCCCGAATCTACCCGCCACGCCCGGCGTTTTTCAAAGGTCGCATCCACGGCATGGCTCTACGGACGCGTGATCGACATCATGGACGCATCGCCACGGAGCGACCGCTGCAGGCGATTCTCCGGATGCGAACGAGTTCCGGGTCGGCACGCCATCATGCGGCCGACCTCCGATCAACCGACCAGAGGACGAGACATGACCGACCGACACACGACCTTTCGAATGACGCTCGCGGCCGCCGCCGTCGCGGCCACCTTCCCGTTGACGAACACGGCGTTCGCGCAGGAGCTCGAGAGCGCCAGTTGCGACCGACTGCTCGTGCTCGTGGACGAGGCCGGGGACGGCAACCTGAGCCCCGACTTCGCCGACGCGCGCACCGTCGCGCTGGCGGACGACCCGGACGAGTGCAGCCTGTACGTGGCGCGTGTCGCGCAGGTCGGCACCATCGGCGTCGTCGGCACGGCCGCAGAGGTGGAGGCCGCGGACTCCGAACAGGCGGTCGAGACCGAGGAGACGACGGAGACCGTCCAGATCGAGCAGGAGGCCACCATCGAGGGCGAGGTGCAGGTCAGCCTGCCCGATCCGCAGGTGGACATCGAGCAGTCGCCCGCCGAGATCGCCGTGCGCGACGCCGCACCCGACGTAACCATCGACCAGGCCCAGCCGACCATCATCGTGCGCCAGGCGCAACCGATCATCCGGGTCGAGATGGCCCAGCCGACCATCAGCGTCGAGCAGCCCGCCCCCGAGATCACCATCACGATGCCGGACCCGGGCGTGAACGTCGCCTCGGCGCAGCCGACGGTCGAGGTCAACATTCCCGAGCCGCGCGTCACCGTGCGCCAGGGCGAGCCGCAGCTGAACGTGGATCTGGCGGCGAACATGGGTGATGCCGAGCGCGACCCCGATCTGGAGCGCGCCGACGAGGACGGCACCATGGTCGTGTCGAAGCGGGGGATGTCGAGCGAGGAGCTTGCGCCGCGCATCGAGTACGTCGCGTCGGACGAGCAGCCCAACGTCACGATCAACGAGGCCTCGCCCGATGTGCAGTACGTCGCAGCGGACCCGCAGGTGGAGTTCTCGCAGGCGGGCGAGCCGCAGATCGAGGTGATCTCCAGCGGTGAACCGAAGATCATGATCCAGGGCCCGGAGGGCGGTGACAACGACTCGGCCTCTACCGACATGTCCGCCGAAGGGCAGCAAGCGGCGGCGTTGGTGCCGGAGACCGACGCGGCCACCGCGAACATCGAGCAGCGTGCCGATCAGCGCGACCCCCTCGAGGCATTCGCGGCCGACCCGTCGGACATCGCCTACGACGGCACGCCCACCCAGGCACTGACCGTCAACGAGCTCGATGGCCTCGAGGTGATCAACGGGCGCGGCGAGGAGCTCGGGGAAGTCGAGCGAGTCGTGCGCAACGGCACGGACACGTACATGATCGTCGAGCACGGCGGCTGGTTCTTCGGGCTCAACGACAAGGAAGTGGCCTTCCCCATCGACAACGTGATGGTGCGCGGCGACACCGTGGTTCTTCGCGGCATGACGGCGGAGCAGATCTCCCAGATGCCCGACTACGACTACGCCAACGAGCAGAATCTCGGCGCCAGCGACCAGATCGACGTCATGCGGGTGGAGTGAACCCGTTCGGGTGAGGTCCTCGTCCCGCCGCCGCCCCGAACGGGTGGCCGCGGGACCGGACATCGCTCTCAGCGCGCACGTCTCGAGGCCCGGTCGTTCGACCGGGCCTTTTTCATGCGCCGCACCTTGCGCCGCACCTTTGCATCGGGTAACCGCGAGAGGGCGAAGTCCGGCCCGTGTCTGCCGTTACCCGGTTTGACGCGACGCTCCGTCGCACGAACCCGCAGAGGTACCCCGACATGCACGCTCTTGCCCTCGTTCGCACCACCACCCTCGTCCTGCTCGCGGCCACGGCCGCTGCGTGCTCGAGCGCACCGAAGGTACAGTCCGAACCCGTGACGACTCCGGAGATCGCACGCCCGGCACCGCTGCAGCTCACGAAGACGAGCCGTGGCCCCATGCTGACCCTGGACGACGTTCTCTTCGACTTCGAGGAGTCGACGCTGCGCCCCGAGGCCATGCCGCGAATCGCGCAGGCCGCTCGCTGGCTCGAGAACAACCCGGACCGTGCCGCGCTGGTCGAGGGTCATACCGACCACACCGGCGATGCCGGCTACAACGGCATGCTCTCGGAAGCCCGCGCCGAAGCGGTCCGGGACGCCTTGATCGCTGCGGGTGTGCCGGCTGCTCGGATCGACGCCAGGGGCTTCGGCGAGGCGCGACCGGTGGCGAGCAACCGCACGCTGGAGGGCCGCCAGTTGAATCGACGTGTCGAGATCGTGTTCAAGCGCGCGGGCATCTGAAACGATTCATCGGCGCGCGGGCCCGAACCGGACCTGATGGCGCTCGGGGAAGGCCGGTCTCAGGGACGAGGCCGGAGCACGAGATCAGGAGGCGGTGCGGTTGCTGATGTATTCCGCCATGTACTCGCGTTCGGCTTCCGCTTCCTGCAACCTCGCGTTGACGATGTCGCGGATGCTGACCACGCCGGCCAGGACGTCACCGTCGACAACCACCGGAACATGACGAATGCGGCGGGTGTCCATCAGCCTCATGACCTCACCCACCGTGGCGTCGGGCGTGCAGGTGTGGACATCCGAGACCATCAGATCGGCCACCTTCTGGGTGCGTAGATCCGCGTCACTGCCTGCCAGATGACGCACGATATCGCGCTCGCTGAGGATGCCGTCGATACGACGCCCGTCCCGACTGATGAGCAGGGCGCCGATCCTTCGGCGGGCCAGGATCTCGACCGCCGCCTGCAACGTGGCATCCACCGCGACGGTCTCCACTTCCGCGCCCTTGGCGCGCAGGATGTCGGCGATCAGCATTGAAGGCGTTTCCGTTTCTGTAGGGCTTGTTCGAGTGTACGCAAAGCCCTGATCCGCGGTTCCTCACGCGGCCGCTACAGCGGCAGATATACCGAGCCCATGCAGCCGATGCGCCGGATCGAAACCGAAGCATCGTGAGCCGCACCTGCTACGGAAATGCAAAAAGGCCGCTCCGGAAACCCGGAGCGGCCTTTTCGACTTGTAGAACCCGGCGATGACCTACTTTCACATGGGGAAGCCCCACACTATCATCGGCGCTGAATGGTTTCACTTCCGAGTTCGGGATGGGATCGGGTGGTGCCCAAACGCTATGGCCGCCGGGATGACTGGTTGACGCGCACGCAACTCCCCTATGGCGGAGGCGGCGCGTCGAATTCGAAGAGTCTGGCCGAACGTACCGGCTGTACCTGAGTCGTGCAGTCGCACACTCGAGCAAGACTGCTCGGGTGTTATATGGTCAAGCCTCACGGGCAATTAGTACCGGTTAGCTTCGCACATTACTGCGCTTCCACACCCGGCCTATCAACCTTGTAGTCTTCAAGGGCCCTTCAGGGACATCGAGTGTCCAGTGAGAACTCATCTTGGGAGAGGCTTCCCGCTTAGATGCTTTCAGCGGTTATCCCGTCCGATCGTAGCTACCCGGCAGTGCCACTGGCGTGACAACCGGAACACCAGAGGATCGTCCACTCCGGTCCTCTCGTACTAGGAGCAGCTTCCCTCAATTCTCAAACGCCCACGGCAGATAGGGACCGAACTGTCTCACGACGTTCTAAACCCAGCTCGCGTACCACTTTAAATGGCGAACAGCCATACCCTTGGGACCTGCTACAGCCCCAGGATGTGATGAGCCGACATCGAGGTGCCAAACTCCTCCGTCGATATGGACTCTTGGGAGGAATCAGCCTGTTATCCCCGGAGTACCTTTTATCCGTTGAGCGATGGCCCTTCCATGCAGAACCACCGGATCACTAAGACCTGCTTTCGCACCTGCTCGACGTGTCTGTCTCGCAGTCAAGCACCCTTATGCCTTTGCACAAACCGCACGATTTCCGACCGTGCTTAGGGTACCTTCGCGCTCCTCCGTTACTCTTTGGGAGGAGACCGCCCCAGTCAAACTACCCACCATGCACTGTTCCCGATCCGGATGACGGACCTGGGTTAGAACTCCGAACATACCAGGGTGGTATTTCAAGGTTGGCTCCACGCAGTCTAGCGACCACGCTTCAAAGCCTCCCACCTATCCTACACAAGTATGTTCAAAGTTCAGTGCAAAGCTGTAGTAAAGGTTCACGGGGTCTTTCCGTCTAGCCGCGGGTACACGGCATCTTAACCGCGAATTCAATTTCACTGAGTCTCGGGTGGAGACAGTGTGGCCATCGTTACGCCATTCGTGCAGGTCGGAACTTACCCGACAAGGAATTTCGCTACCTTAGGACCGTTATAGTTACGGCCGCCGTTTACCGGGGCTTCGATCAAGAGCTTCTCCGAAGATAACCCCATCAATTAACCTTCCGGCACCGGGCAGGCGTCACACCCTATACGTCCACTTACGTGTTTGCAGAGTGCTATGTTTTTAGTAAACAGTCGCAGCCACCTGGTCACTGCGGCCCCCCGAAGCGTCGCGAAGCAAGTTCGCTAACCTCAAGGGGCGCACCTTCTCCCGAAGTTACGGTGCTATTTTGCCTAGTTCCTTCACCCGAGTTCTCTCAAGCGCCTGGGTATTCTCAACCAACCCACCTGTGTCGGTTTGGGGTACGGACACTGTGCACCTGAAGCTTAGAGGTTTTTCCTGGAAGCATGGCATCAACCACTTCGCTCAGCTAAGAGCTCGTCATCACGTCTCAGGCAATGCATCTCCGGATTTGCCTGGAGACACGCCCTACACGCTTGAACCGGACACCAACTGCCGGCTGGCCTAGCCTTCTCCGTCACCCCATCGCAGTACACACTGGTACAGGAATATTAACCTGTTTTCCATCGACTACGCCTTTCGGCCTCGCCTTAGGATCCGACTAACCCTGCGCCGATTGACGTTGCGCAGGAAACCTTGGGTTTTCGGCGTGCGGGGTTCTCACCCGCATTGTCGTTACTTATGTCAGCATTCGCACTTCCGATACCTCCAGCAGACCTCTCGATCCACCTTCGCAGGCCTACGGAACGCTCCTCTACCATGCATAGCAAGCTATGCATCCGCAGCTTCGGTATACCGCTTGAGCCCCGATAAATCTTCCGCGCAGGCCGACTAGACCAGTGAGCTATTACGCTTTCTTTAAAGGATGGCTGCTTCTAAGCCAACCTCCTGGCTGTCTGTGCCTTCCCACATCGTTTCCCACTGAGCGGTATTTTGGGACCTTAGCTGGCGGTCTGGGTTGTTTCCCTCTTCACGACGGACGTTAGCACCCGCCGTGTGTCTCCCTCGATTGCACTTGCCGGTATTCGGAGTTTGCAATGGTTTGGTAAGCCGGGATGGCCCCCTAGCCATGACAGTGCTCTACCCCCGGCAGTGAGACGAGAGGCTCTACCTAAATAGATTTCGAGGAGAACCAGCTATCTCCGGGTTTGATTAGCCTTTCACTCCGATCCACAGCTCATCCCCTAATTTTTCAACATTAGTGGGTTCGGTCCTCCAGTTGATGTTACTCAACCTTCAACCTGGCCATGGATAGATCACCCGGTTTCGGGTCTGTTCCCAGCGACTATGACGCCCGTTTAAGACTCGGTTTCCCTACGCCTACGCTAGTCGCTTAAGCTTGCCACTGAGAACAAGTCGCTGACCCATTATACAAAAGGTACGCAGTCACCCCCGAAAGGGCTCCTACTGCTTGTATGCATGCGG
>CAWHXF010000027.1:2710000-4531426 GCA_963833195.1 uncultured Gammaproteobacteria bacterium
CGCAGCACGGCCCGCGGGCCCGCACTGCGCACCCGCCGCACCCCCGTGGCCGGGGCCGTGCGCCTGTCGGCCGCCCCCGCCACCCGATTGCGGAGGGCGGGCAAGGTATCCGCGGTGCTGCTGTTCGCGGCCGGCGGCATCCTGGCCACCACGGCCAGCACCGGCACGGTGGAGCGGGCGCCCCGGGTCGTCACCGACGCCGAGCGCGTCGTCGCTCCGACCTTCTTCTTCGACGACGCCCAGGACGCGCTGGCGGCGGCCACGGCGGCATCGCCGGCGCGCGCGGACGCGACCGACGCGATCGGCTCCGTGCCCGTCGCCGCCGACGCCGGGCTACCCGTGGGTACGGTCGCGCCGCCGGCGTCGCCGGGCACGAACCCCGTGCCCGCACCGCTCGCCCTCGAGGCCCTGCGCGCACGTCTCGACGCCCCCGAGGACGCCACCGTCGAAACCGTGATCGTAGCGGCCGGTGACACCCTGTCGGGCATCCTGAACGCGCGCGGCATCAAGGTCGAGCACATGCCGAAGCTCCTCGCCGACGAGACCGTGCAGCGGTATCTCGGCACCCTGCGCATCGGGCAGAGCTTCGAGATCACGCGCCGCGCCGACGGCAGCTTCCACAGCTTCGCGGCCAAGCTCGGCGAGGAGAGAAAGCTCAGCATCCGGCGCGCCGACACCGGCTTCGCCGTGGCGGCGGTGGACCTCCCGGTGGAAAAGGAGCGCGTGGTGTCCTCCGGCACCATCGCCACGTCGCTGTACGACGCCGCCAAGGCGGCCGACCTCAAGCAATCCACCATCATGGAGCTCGCGGACATCTTCCAGTGGGAGCTCGACTTCTCGCGCGACATCCAGGCCGGCGACGCCTTCAGCGTCGTGTACGACCGGCTGTACCGCGAGGGCCGCTACATCGGCGACGGCGACATCCTGGCGGCCGAGTTCGTGCGCGGCGGCAAGACGCACCGCGCGGTGCGCTTCACCACCGCGAACGGCGTCGCCGGCTACTACGCGCCGGACGGCAGCTCGAAGAAGCGCGCCTTCCTGCGTCACCCCGTGGACGTCGCGCGGGTGACCTCCAAGTTCAATCCGAACCGCATGCATCCGGTGCTGAACACGCGCCGGCCGCACCGCGGCGTGGACTACGGTGCGCCGCACGGTTCGCCCATCTTCGCCGCGGCCGACGGCACCGTGGAGTTCGCGGGCACGAAGGGCGCGTACGGCAACGTGGTCGTCGTGCGTCACGGGGACCGCATCGAGACGCTGTACGCCCACATGTCGAAGATCGACGACATCTCGAAGAAGGGCGCGAAGGTGCGCCAAGGGGACGTGATCGGCTACGTCGGCCGCACGGGGCGGGTCACCGGAACCCACCTGCACTACGAGTTCCGCAAGGACGGCGAGCACGTGGACCCGTTGACGGTGCGTCTGCCGGGTGCAGAGCCCCTGGCGGCCGAATACCGCGCGGACCTCGCCACGGTGAGCGAGCGCCTGCTGACCCAGATGCGTGCGGTACTGGACCGGCCGGGCACGGTCACGGCCGGGCTCGCCGTCGATGAACCGGCCGAAGAGATCACCGCACTGGTGGCCCACGCCGGGGACTGAGCGACAGCTCTCCCCGCGAACCGGAGGTCGCCCGTCCCTTCCGGGCGGCTCCCGCGGCTCGCTACACCGAGAAGGACGACCCGCAGCCGCAGGTGGTCGTCGCGTTGGGGTTCCGGATGACGAACTGCGAGCCTTCCAACCCCTCGGTGTAGTCGATCTCGGCACCGGTCAGATACTGGAAGCTCATCGGATCGATGAGCAGCTTCACGCCTTCCTTCTTCACTTCGGTGTCGCCGTCGTTGACGACCTCGTCGAACGTGAAGCCGTACTGGAAGCCGGAGCACCCCCCACCGGAGACGAACACGCGCAACATCAGGTCGGGGTTGCCCTCCTCGTCGATGAGCTCGCGCACCTTGAGCGCCGCCGCCTCGGTGAACACGAGCGGGTCGGGCATCTCGAAGTCGTCGAGCGCCACTTCTGCGTTCATATGCGATTTCCTCTCGTTCGCGTTCAAGCGCGTATGGGGTCAGTGTACTTGACCCACCGGGACGGTCAACTATTCCTCCGGGGCCGTCGCAACCTTGGTGCCGAGCGGCACGATTGCAACGAAGGGGTCGTGTCGATCGCCGTCCGGCTCGACCGCCACGCGCACGCGCCAGGCGTCCGGATCGGTACCGACCTCGGCGACGAGCACGTCCGCGTCCGCTCCGAGCGGCACGCGCACCGTCTGGAAGAATCGGAGGTCGAAGGGCGTCGGCGGACCGAGCGAACGCCCCGTATCGGCGTCGTCCGGCCCGAGCAGCCCGAGGGAGACGTTGCCCACCACGCGCCGCCGACCGCGGGACTGCACCAGCGTCACGAGCAGGGCCGGATCGGCCCCGTCCGAGTCCACCAGCTCCAGCCCCTCGACCGTGAGGCCGCGCGCGCCCTGCCCGGATTCGATGCGTCGGTACAGGTCCAGCTCGGCCGCGTCCTCGCTGGACGTCCGGCCGCGTTCGGCTAGCGCACGCTCCAGGCGCTCGAGCGAGGCGAGCGCGGCGTCTCTCTCGGCCTCCAGTCGTTCCCGCTCGGCCTCGGCGCGGACCCGAGCGGACGCTTCCACCGCGCCGTCGAGCGTGGCCACGGCCGAGCGCTGCACGGACATGCGGCCGAACTGCCACGACACGCCGAGCAGCAGCAGCACGGCCACGACGACGAGGCCGGTGCGCGAGGGCAACGGGCTCACGGGGCCCGACGCTGAAGACCGTGAGGAGTGATGCGTCTCGTCATGCCCGCCTCGTCATGCCCGCCCCATCGACGCCCGCTTCGATTCGAGTATCGCACGCGACCCGACGTGCTTCCCCGAGCGGGACGGTCCGGCGAGCGCGAAGATGGGCCAGGACGGGCGACGGCGGATCAGCGGGGCGGGGTCGCCGCCCGCGTCTCGACCCGGCGAGCCGCGCGCACGCCGGCGCCGGAGACCTACGTCACGACGACGTCCGGTCCCCCCAGCCCGTTGGCACGCAGGGCATCGCGCAACAGGGTCTCGTCACAGGGTTTCGACAGGAACGCCCTGGCACCGTTCGCGAAGGCCGCCTCGCGATCGGCCGGCGAATCCCGGCTGCTCACCACGATGACCGGCGGATCCGCGGTGCCCGCGGCCGCACCGGCCGGCACCGCGCCCTGCAATCCGCCCTGCAATCCGCCCTGCAACCCGTTCCGCGCTCCGTCCGACTCTCCGCCCGCCGGCCCTCGCGCAGCGCGCTGTCGCGCGAGGGTGCGCAGCAGGCCGTGGCCGTCGAGCCGAGGCATGTCCAGATCGACCAGCAGGACGTGCGGACGTCGCCGTGCCAGGAACTCGAGCGCCTCGACGCCGTCCTTCGCGATCGCCACGGCGAAACCCGAGCGCCCGAGCAGCGTCGACAACCAGGCCCGCTGGGTGGGCGAATCGTCGACCACCAGCGCCTCCAGCCGACCCCGGGCGTCCCTGCCGGTCGCGCCGCGCGCGGACGTCTCGGGACCGTCGGCGCGCGGGCGCGACGCGACGCCGCCGGACACCGCGTCGGAGTGCTCGCGGGCTCGCTCCACGGCATCGAGCAGCCGAACCGCATCGACCAGCACCACCGGCCGTCCGTCGGGCAACGCCGCCCCGCCCGTGTAGAGCCCGAGCGACGCCAGTTGCGCGCCGAGCGGTTGCACCACCAGCTCCCGATAGCCCTCGACGACCTCGACACCGACCGTCGCCCGCCTGCCTTCGGCGGCGAGCACGACCGAGTGCGTCGACGCCGCCGGCCGTACCGACACGGCGTCGCCGCCTTCGCGCTCGAGGATCGCGGCGAGCGACGGCGGCGCGGGGTCCGTCGCCGGGCGAACCTCGCCGACGCAGTTCACCGGCACGGCGACCGCGCAGCCCGCGCGCAGCAGCAGCACCTGCTGCACCGGCACGCGCTGCGGCACGCGCAGCTCGAAGCGCACGCCCGCGGGGCGATCGACCAGCTGAAGCCTGCCACCGGCACGCTCGACCAGCCCGCGAGCCGCCCCGACGCCCAGGCCGTGGCCGCCGACGACGTCGATGCTCGCGAGCGTGCTCAGCCCCGGTGCCGCCAGCGTGTCCAGCAGCGCGCCGCCATCGGGCAGGCCGAGCGCCGCGCGCTTGCGCTCGATGCCCGGCAGGTCCAGCCCCGCACCATCGTCCTCGACGCCGACGACGAGCTCGGTGCCGTCGATGCGCACGTCCACGCGCACGCTGCCGACGCCGTCCTTGCCCGCCGCCTCGCGCGCCCGCTCGGGCTCGATGCCGTGCACCACGGCGTTGCGCACCAGATGCTCCAGGGCGGGCAGGAGCTCGCGCACGAGACTGCCGTCGACGCTGGTCTCGCCACCGTCGAGCGTGAAGGTCGTGCGTCGGCGGGCCTGATGGGCCGCGTCCTCGACCACGCGTCCGAGGCGCTCGGTCATGCTGGACATGCGCTCCAGGCGCGCGCGGACGAGCTCCTGTTGCAGCGCATGTCCGGCCCGCGCGGTACGCCTGCCGTCGGTATCGGCCGTGCGCAGTGCCTCGCCGAGGGACGAGCGCACCGCGCCCATGTCGTCGATCAGTTCGCGCGCCGCTGCGGATTCCAGCACGAGCGAGGCGTCCGGCAGCCTTCGCCAGCGGTGGGCCGCCAGCTCGAGCTCGCGCGCCGCGGCGGCGAGCTTCTCGAGGTCCGCCCGCAATCGCGCCTGGCCCGCGACGACATCGGCGGCCAGGTCCAGCAGACGCTCGTAGCGCGCTTCGGGGACGCGCGTGACGTGCGCATCGCGGGCTCGCGGGACGGTGGCGGGCACCGGCACCGGCACCGTCACCGGTCGCGACTCGGGTCCGGGCACGGACGGCGGCACGGAAGGCGACGCGGACGGCGACGCGGACGGCAGCGCGGCAGCCGGTGCGGCAGCCGGCGGGGCCGACGCCGGGGCCGACGGTGCGGGCGGTGTTGCCGGCGTCGTGACGGGAGCGCCAGGGGTCTCCTCCACGTCCGGCACGTCGCCCCGGGCGCGGTCCAGCCCGTCCTCGATCGTGCGCACCGTGCGCGCGGTGATCTCGTGCGCTGCGTCGCCGGGCTCCCGCGTGCGCAGCTCGGCTTCTAGCTCGTGCAGGCGTCGCCCGAATCCATCGCGTCCGGCCGCGCGCGCGCCCCCCTTCAGCGTGTGCAGGATGCCCAGCGCACCCAGCCGCTCGTCCTCGGTTCCGCCCGAGCGCGCGCGCAGCTCCACCAGCCGCTCCAGCAGGTCGCGGGCCTCGTCGGCGAAGATCTCGTCCAGCGACGGCTCCTCGGGCCGTTGCGAGAACGTGTGCAGTCGGGCCCGCAGTCGGCCGACCGTGTCGAGCATCGACGCCACCTCGTCGCGCGTGAAACTCGATTCGGCGCGCCTGCGTTCCAGCGCGGCGCGCTCCAGCGGCGCGACGAGCGCCACGATGGCGTGCGCGTCGACGGTCTGCGCGCTGCCGACCAGTGTGTGCAGCGCGCGCATCACGCGCTCGTCGGGCAACGCCGAACCGTCGGCCAGCGCTTCGCGCGCGGCGCGCTCGAGCGTGTCCAGGTGCCCGGCGCACTCGTCGGCGAACACCTCGCGCAGCGTGCCGTCGAGCTCTGCCGTGTCGCCCGGGTCCGCGGCCTCGTCCGCCCCCGCGTCATCGGACTCACCGCGCTCGAGCTCGCCTTGCTCGGACTCGATCGTCGCGTCCGGCACGATGTCGCCATCGGCCGTGGCGGGCCGGGCGGGATCGTTCGCGCCGTCGGATCCGTCGCGCTCCTCGAACGAGGCCAGAAGCCGGTCCAGCCCGCGCACCCGGTCCACCGCACCGCCGCCCGCCAGAGGTTCGAGGAGCTGCGGCAGCACGGCCCAGGCTTCGCGCAGCGCGTTCGCGTCGCAATCCATGGCCGCGCCGGACGCGGCGCCCGCGAGCCGCGCGAGATCGGGCGCCCCTCCGGCTTCGCCGATACCGCGCAGACGCTTGAACTCGGTCCGCACGACCTCCCGCGCGGCGGCGTCCGGCGCGTCGGGCGCGAGCGCCTCGCCGATGCGTCCGAGCGCATCCAGCGCGCCGAGCGTGAGGGCTTCGGCGTCCTTCGCCGACGGACGCGGACGCGGCACGTCCCCGGCGGTCGGCGTCCGCGCCGCCGAGCCGCGCGCGGCGGCCGTCGTCTCCTCGGGCAGGCCGTGCAGATCCGCCATGGCCTCCTCGCCCGCGACCAGCAGCTCCGCCCCCGCCGGACCGGGGTGCGTCACCGCATCCAAATAGAAGTGCACCGCCGCGGCCAGGTCGGACAGGCGTCCGAGCACGTGGTCGGATGCGGCATCCATCGACCGGGCCGCACCCGTCGACTGGCCTTGCGCCGAGCGATGGGTCGCGTGCGTGCCGAGCGCGGTGGCCAGCCCGTCGACGAGGGCGCTGGCCTCGGGCAACGGCAGGATGGCCAGGGCGTCGGCCACGATGCGCAGCTCCATCTCGTCCCGGCCGGCGCCCGATGCGGAGTCGTCCCCCACGCCGTCTCCCATGCCATCGGCCACCGCACCCACGCGACGTCGGGCTTCGGCCACGCACGCGCCCTGCGCCTCGGCCACGGCGGCTTCCCGCGCGGTCGCGAGCGGAGGCGCGGTGGCTTCGGAGGACAGCGGAGGCGCGGGACCGGCGAACGCGCGTCGGTCGCGAGCGCCCATGGAGCGCAACCTGGCGGCCAGCGCCGGCGCGTGCCGCCGACCGCGGCGAGCGCCGGCGGTATCGACGAGCTCCGCGTCGAGCCGCGCATCGAGCTCGAGCTGCGCGGCGGCCAGCGTCAGGCGTTGCGCTTCGGCCCGCATCGGTGCGTCCGCGCCGGCGAGCGGGACGCGCAGGTTGCGCACGAGCTCGATCATCGCGTGCGCCGAACGCTCGGCACCGACGAGCTGCAACGCGGCGACCGTGGCGTCCAGCCGCTCGGCGAGCCGCTCGGCCGAACCGTCGTCGACACGCACCCGCCCCGTCGCGAGCCAGGTGCGCAGCGGTTCCAGCTCGTCCGCGAGTCGCTCGCGGAACCCGCTCAGCACGGCGGGCGTGGTGCCGGCCGGTCGCTCCCGCGCATCGCGTGCGGCCGCGCGCAGGCGATCCAGCTCGTAGCGCGCGTTCAGCCGCACCCGCTCCTCGGCGACGTCGCGCGTGGAGGTCGGTGACCGCGGATCTCGCCCCGAAGCCTCGGCCGGATCCGCGATGATGGCCACGTAATAGAGCAGGTTCGCGAGCAGGCCGGGATCGTCGGTACCGCGCGCGCGGTCACGCTCGAACTCCGCGAACAGCCGCCGCACCGCGCCGCCGTCCGGCAGCGCTCCGCGCGCCAGGGCATCGCCCACCACGCGGGCGGCCGCCAGCAGGTCCCGGCGGGTCGCACCGCCCGTGCCTCGCCGGTCGCCCCGGCTGCCCCGGCTGCCCCGGCTGCCACGGCCGCCCCGGCTGCCCTGGCCGCCCTCGCCGCCCTCGCCGTCCTGGCGCGCCGGTCGTTCGCCCGGCTCGGCGGCGTGGCCCGCGAGCTCGTCGAGCGCATCGACGACCGCGCCGATGGTGTCGTGCAGGACTTCGTCGTCCTGGCGGTTCGCGGCCCTGAACCACTCGAGCAACGCCCGCCGCAAGGCCGTCTGCCTGCCGTTCCCGGGTTCCGTCCCCGTCGCGGCTTCCGCCTCCTTCTCGAGCCCGACATCGGCCCCGTCCGCGATCTCGCCTTCGCTCCGGTCCCCGGTCGCCACGTCGATGCCCAGGGCAAGCACCAGTGCGTCGGATACCGGATCGCGGCCGCGCACGGCGCGCATGTCGTTGAACAGGGCGACGTGGCCCATGGCCGTGTCGACGGCGTCGGCGCGCAGCAACCCGGCCACCGCCGCACGGACCGCCGCACAGCCGTCCACGAGCACTCTGGCGACATCGTCGGGACCGATGCCGGCGGGCGCCGCCGGGAGCCCCGTCTCGATGGCGCGGACCATGTCCCCGACCTCTTCCGCGATTCTCGCCGTGGCCGGACGCGCCAGCAGCCTGAGCGTGTCCCTGGCATCGTTCAGCAACGATTCCGCCGCCGCGAGCGCCGCGCCGTCGCGGCGCTCGAGCCAGGCGCGCACGTGCACGTCCAGCAACGTCAGCGTCTCGTCCAGCGCCTCCAGCGCGATGCCCGCGAAGTCCGGCGGACGCCGCGACGTGGGCTTGCGGACGAATTCGGGCGGCACGCCGGGTGCCGGATCGAGCGGGGCGAGCTCGCTCAAAGCCTGAAGCCCGCCACGCTCCGTTCCAGCTCCTCGGCCAGCTCGCGCAGGTCGTCGAGCGCGCCGGCGGCGGCTTCGATGGACACCGCGCCGTCGCGGCTCAGGCGATGGATGACGGCCATGTTGCCGGACAGCCGACGCACCACGCCGGATTGCCGCACGGCCTTGGTCGCGGTGTCGCCGATGAGCACATCGAGCTCGGACACGGTCGCCTCGATCGCGCCGAGCGCGTGCGCAGCGCCGTCCGCGCTGGCCACGCCTTGTTCGAACGCCGCCTCCATCGCCGACATCGAGCGCAGGGTCTCGACGGCGTCGTCACGGATGATCGAGGTGATGTCCGCGATCTCGCGGCTGGACTCGCCCAGCGCGGCGGCGAGCTCGGACACCTCGTCCGACAGCCTCGCCCAGTCTCCCGTGCCGCCCGCGCCCGATCCGCTCTCGACGCTCGCACGAGCGCCGACCTGCACGCCGCCCGCGGCCACCGCCTTCAGCGGGCGTTCGCCCGACGCGCGCAGCGTCGTGTTCAGGGCCAGCAGGTCGGTGCGGCGCGCGAGGTCCACCATGCGCGCCACCTCGCGGTCTATCGTGCGCGCGTTCTCCTCCAGGCGCAGCATCAGCGAGCGCGTCATGCGCGCCTCGTCGCGGATGCGCGAGAGCTCCACCGTCACGGCTCCCACACCCTCGCGTCCCGTGCCGACCTCGCTGCGCGCGCGTCCGGCCACCGCGGCGGATTCCGCGGCATTGGCCGACAGCATCGACATGGCACCGCTCATGGCGTTCAGGTAGTTCGAGGAGCGCAGGATCTCGCGCGCCTGGACCGAGGCTCCGGCCGACAACGAGCGCGCCGAACGCCTCGACGCCTCGACGGCCGCGTGCACCGCATGAGCGGACTCGACCGTGGAGCTCGCGAGTCGGCGCAGCTCCGACACCGCGTCGTTGAACGCATCGGCGAGCGCCCCGGTCATCGACTCGTCGACCGTGGCGCGGACGCGCAGGTCGCCGTCCGCGAGCGGCGCCATCTCGTCCAGCAGTCTCAGGATGGCCTGCTGGCGGTGCCGCGAGCTGCCGTCGCGCCGCGCGGCGTCGGCGGCGCGCCGCGCGAGCGCCTCGCGCACGAGCCACAGCCCGGCGAGCAGCGTCGCGAGCGCCAGCGCGGGGGCCAGCCACCCGGGCACGGCCAGCGACCACCCCGGCAGCAGCACCGTCGAGAGCGTCGTCGGCGCGGCATCGCCCGACGCGCTGACGCCACCGCGCTCGAGCACCAGGACGCCCAGCAGCACCGCGCTCAGCAGCGGCGCGGCCACCATGGCCGCCTTCAGGCGCCAGCCGAGCCCTGCCGCGGCCTCCGCCGTCGACGCGTCCGAGGAGACGCTCACGGGCGTCGCCCCGCGGGCGCGAGATTCACGAAACCGGCGGAACCGGTGAGCGCGCCCGGGTCCAGCATCTCGGGCTCCGCCTCCGCGCCATCGCGCGCCCGGTCCGGCGCGCGCAGTCCGTCGACACGGTCGACGAGCAGCCCGACCGGGCCGAACGGCTCGGCGAGCTCGAGCAGCCGCCGCTCCGCCACTTCGGGCGGGGCGGACGACTCGGACGGGTCGGCGACGGGATCGGGGTCATCGGACGGGACGGGCAAGGCGCGAAGCCACGCCCCCAGGTCGGTGACGGGCAGCAACCGACCCGCGAGCACCGCGAGCCCGGCGAACCAGGCCGGCGTCCCGGGCACGCGGTGCGTGGCGGGAACCTCCAGCACGCGCTCCACGGCCGACGCCGGCAGCGCGAGGCTGCGGCCGCCCGCGCTGAACGCGAGCACGTCGGACGCCACTGCGGAAGACACCGCTGACGACCCGGACGACCCGGACGACCCGGACGACGACGCGGAGGACGATACGACGGATGCCGTCATGCGCCCGCCAGCGCGGCGTCGACGCTGCGCAGCAGCACCGCGCGCGCCACGGGCTTGACCAGGTAGTCGATGGCGCCCTGGCGCAGGCCCCAGATGCGGTCGGTCTCCTGGTTCTTGGTGGACAGCATGATGATGGGAATGCGTGAGGTCTCGCGCGTGCGGCGCAGCGCCCGCGTGGCCTCGAAGCCGTTCACGCCCGGCATCACGATGTCCATGAGGATGAGATCGGGATGCAGCGAGCCCGCCAGCGCGATGCCGTCCTCGCCGGTGGTGGCGACGTGCACGGTGTGGCCCTCGCCGCGCAGCATGCGTCCGTAGGCGTGCGCGTCGGTGGGCGAGTCCTCGATCACCAGGATGTCAGCCATCGTCGCGGACGTCGCCTTGCCGGTCGCGCCGTGCACCGTCCGGCGCCCCGTGGCGGGCGGACGCGACGTGCGCGGCGACCGCCCCCACGAGCGCCGGACCGTCGAAGGGCTTGGCCAGGTGATCGGTGGCACCCACGACGCGTCCGCGCGCGCGATCGAACAGACCGTCGCGGCTGGAGAGCAGCAGCACGGGCAGGTCCGCGAACTCGGCGTTGTTGCGCACGAGCGCGCACACCTGGTAGCCGTCCAGGCGCGGCATGACGATGTCGGCGACCACGACGTCCGGGCGCAGCCGCACGATGGCGGCCAGCGCCTCGAAGCCGTCCGCGGCCGTGTCCACGCGACAGCCCTCGGCCTCCAGGCAACTGCGCGCCGAGCGCCGCACGGTGCGGCTGTCGTCGACGACGAGCACGCTCGTGCCCGACAGCCGCCGCCCCGGCGCGACGGCTTCCGCCACGTCCCCGTCCCGCCCTTCCACACTCGTCATCTCGCCGTCGCCCACCCCGTTCGTCCCGCCTGCCGGGGCCGACGCGGAAGGGTATCCGAACGCGGTCGCGGTGCCCACCGCGCAAGCGCGCCCGCACGCACCGTCGATCGGCTCGCGCCGCGTAGCATGCGCGGTCCACGACGGCGACGCCCCGGCGGGCATTAGGACCTGTGGCGATATAAATTGACCGTCCTGTCAATGTATATCGCCACAGGCCCTTAGGTAACGACATGACGACGAGCTCGCGCACGGCCACCACGTCGCAGGCACGGGAGCGCCCGGTGCTGGGCGTGGTGATGGACCCCATCGAGGGCATCACCCCCTACAAGGACACCACCTTCGCGATGCTGCTGGCGGCGGCCGCGCGCGGCTGGGACTGTCACGTCATGACGCAGCCCGACCTGTACCTGGTGCAGGGGCGCGCGTTCGCCACGCGCCGACGCGTGCGCACCTTCGACGACCCGACGCGCTGGTTCGAGGCCGACGCGCCCGAGGATGCGCCGCTGGCGGCGCACGACATCGTGCTGATGAGGAAGGATCCGCCCTTCGACATGGACTACGTCTACACCACGCATTTCCTCGACCGTGCGGCCGCCGAGGGCGTGCTCGTCGGCAACCGCCCGTCCTCGCTGCGCGACGTGAACGAGAAGCTCTACACCGCCTGGTTCCCGGAGCTCTGCCCGACGACCCTCGTGACGGCATCGCGCGCGCGGCTGCGCGCGTTCATCGAGGAACAGGGCGACGCCATCGTCAAGCCGCTGGACGGCATGGGCGGCGCGGGCATCTTCCGCCTGACGCCGAGGGACCCGAACATCGGCATCGTGCTGGAGCAGATCACGCACGCCGACACGCGCCAGATCATGGCGCAGCGCTACCTGCCCGAGATCGTCGACGGCGACAAGCGCGTGCTCGTGGTGGGGGGCGTGCCGGCCGAGCGGATGCTGGCGCGCGTGCCCGCACAGGGCGAGACGCGCGGCAACCTCGCCGCCGGCGGGCGCGGCGTGCCGATGCCGCTCGGGGACGCCGAGCGACGCATCGCCGAGACCGTGGCGCCCGCCCTGCTGGAGCGCGGGCTGGACTTCGTCGGCCTCGACGTCATCGGCGACCGGCTCACCGAGGTCAACGTCACGAGCCCGACGTGCGCGCGCGAGCTGGACGCGCACGCGCAGGGCCGCGACGTGCGCGACATCGACGCCTCGCGCCCGTACGTGCGCGGCATCTGCGACGACTACCTCGACGTGCTGGAGCGACGGCTGGCGGAGCGCGCCGCCACGTGACGTGATTCCGGCGCTCATGCGTGCGTCGCGGCAGGCACTACACTTCGGGCGGTGGACACGCGCAACCCCGACACCCTGACCGTGATGCTCTTCATCGCGGCCGCCCTGCACGCCATCGTGCTGCTCGGACTCGGTTTCGTGGCGCCGTCGCGCGCCGTCACCGCACCGCCGTCGCTGGAGGTCATCCTCGTGCAGGAAGCGCCCGAGGAAACGCCCGACGAGGCCGACTACATCGCGCAGATCTCGCAGGACGGCGGTGGCGAGAGCGAGACCGACACCCGTCCGTCCTCGCCGTTCGCGAGCGCGGTCGATCTCGACACCGACGGCGTGGCGCCGACCCCGGTCGTGGCCACGACGCCGGAGCCCGTGGAGGCGGACGCCGACGAGGCGCTCACCGCGGTGTTCTCGGACACCGAGATCGACGTCGACACCGATCGCGAGGCGCTCACCGAGAACACCGGTCGCCGGGACGAGGTGGTGATCGAGCAGAACCTCGACATCGCGCGGCTGTCCGCCGAGATCGACAGGAAGCAGCAGGAGTTCGCCAAGCGGCCGAAGAAGATGTTCATCAACGCGCGCACGGCGAAGGCGGCGTCGGCCGAATACATGAAGTACTGGGTCGAGAAGGTCGAGCGCGTGGGCAACCTCAACTATCCGGACGCGGCGCGCCGCGCGAGGCTCACCGGCGCGCTGCAGCTCACCGTCGGCATCTGGAAGAACGGCGACATAGAGAGCATCACGTTCGAGGAGTCCTCCGGCCAGCGCGTGCTCGACGACGCCGCGCGCCGCATCGTGGAGCTCGCGGGCCCGTTCCAGGCGCTCGAGGGCAGCCTCGCGCGCGAGGTCGACATCCTGTACATCACGCGCACGTGGGACTTTCGGGGTGACGACCGCGTCACCACCTACTGAGCGGGTTAGGCTGACCCTCGACTCGCGGCCCCGACACTTCCCCACTTGGACCTGACCCACAGCTTCCTGCTGTCGATGCCCAGCCTGCGCGAAAGCGACTTCGGCGGCACGCTCATCTACCTGCTGGACCACGGCCAGGGCGGCGCCTTCGGCGTCATCGTCAACCAGCGCATGGGCATGGCGCTCGGCGAGGTGTTCGAGCAGCTCGACATCGTGGCCACCGACCTCGCGGTCGCCGAGGAGGGCGTGCTGCGCGGCGGCCCCGTCGATCCCGGCCACGGCCTCGTGCTGCACCCGCCGGGTCCGCGCTTCGAGAGCACGCGCGACTTCGACGGCGGCATCTCGCTGTCCTCGTCGCGCGACGTGCTCGAGGCCATCGCCGCCGGCGAGGAGCCGTCGCGGCACGTGGTGCTGCTCGGCCACGCCGGCTGGGCACCCGGTCAGCTCGAGATGGAGATCCGCGACAACGCCTGGCTGACCTGCGACGCGGACGTGGACGTCATCTTCGACACTCCGTTGCCGCAGCGCCTGAGCGCCGCGGGCTCCCTGCTCGGCATCGACGTGCAGCGCATCGCCTCCGAGGCGGGCCACGCCTGAAGCGCCCGCGCACGGGCGGGCGCGGGTGAGCGACGCCGACGCGCGCCCGCGGGGCATCTGCCTCGGGTTCGATTTCGGCACGAAGCGCATCGGCGTCGCCGTGGGCGACACGGCGCTCGGTACCGCCCGGCCGGTGATCGCCGTGAGGAACGGAGGCGACGGCCCCGACTGGGTCGCCATCGATGCGCTGCTGGCCGAGTGGTTGCCCGTGGCCCTGGTCGTCGGCCTGCCGCTCGACGCCGACGGCGGGGAGCAGCCGATCGCGCGTCACGCGCGCGGTTTCATGAAACGCCTGGCGACGCGCAGCGCCCTGCCGGTGCTGCCCGTCGACGAGCGCTACAGCTCGATGGAGGCGCAGGACGCGTTCCGCGCGGCGCGGGGCGACGGCAGGCGGACTCGACGTGCGGCGCCGGGCGACATCGACGCGCTGGCGGCGGCCGTGATCCTGGAGCGCTGGTTCGCGGCGGGATGATCGCGCCCCGGTGCGTCACAATCGCGCCGGACCGGCCGGCGGTCGCCGGGTACGGGAGACAGGGTGCTGAACGAACCGATCGTCCACGATGCGCCGGCCGTCGACGGCTGGCTCGACGCGATGGCGACCGAGCTCGCACCGCTGTTCGGCGCCGATTCCGCCGCGGCGGCCGCGTCGACCTCGGGGGCGGCCGGCACGGGGGCCGCGTTCATCGGCATCCGCCGCGGCGGCGTGGACGTGGCGCGGCTCCTGCGCGAGCGCGTCGCGCCCGATGCCCCGTTCGGCGAGCTGGACATCGCCTTCTACCGCGACGACTTCGGCACGCGCGGCCTGCACCCGCGCGTGGGACCCTCCGCGATCGACTTCGACGTGGACGGGCGCACCGTGGTGCTCGTGGACGACGTGATCGGCACCGGGCGCACGGTGCGGGCGGCCCTGAACGAGATCTTCGACTTCGGTCGCCCGGCCCGCGTGGTGCTGGTCGCGCTCGTCGACCGGGCCGGGCGGGAGCTGCCCTTCGCCGCCGACGTGGTGGGCGCGCACCTGGACGTGGGTGCCGATGTCCACGTGGACTACGACGCGGCCGCCGGCACGGTCACGTTGCGCGGCGAGCGTGCCGATCCGTGAGCCTGCCGCATCCCCAACTGTACCCGGACGGCCGGCTGCGCCACTTCCTGGACCTCGACGGGCTGTCGCGCGAGACGCTGGTCGAGATCCTGGACACCGCCGAGAAGTTCGCGCCGCTGAACGAGCGCACCGTGCGCAGCGTGCCGCTGCTGCGCGGGCGCACCGTGGCGAACCTCTTCTTCGAGAACAGCACGCGCACGCGCACCGCGTTCGAGCTCGCGGCGAAGCGGCTGTCGGCCGACGTGCTGAACATCGATCTGGTGTCGTCCTCCACCGCGAAGGGCGAATCCCTGCTCGACACGCTGCGCGTGCTCGAGTCCCTGCAGTGCGACATGTTCGTCGTGCGCCATTCGCAGAGCGGCGCGGCGCGCTTCATCGCCCGCCACGTGGACCCGGCCGTCACGGTCATCAACGGCGGCGACGGCCAGCACGCCCACCCCACGCAAGGCCTGCTGGACATGTTCACGATCCGCCGTCACAAGGGCGACTTCGGGAACCTCGTCGTCGTGCTGATCGGCGACGTGCTGCACTCGCGCGTGGCGCGATCCGATCTCGCCGCGCTCGCCACGCTCGGCGCCGGCGAGGTGCGCGTCGTGGGGCCGCGCACGCTGGTGCCCGACGAGGTCGAGACGCTCGGCTGCCGCGTGGTGCGCGACCTGGACGAGGCGCTGGACGGCGCCGACGTCGTCATGGGGCTACGGCTGCAGGTGGAGCGCATGTCCGGCGCGGCCGTGCCGTCGAGCGGCGAGTTCTTTCGCCGCTACGGGCTCACCCGGCGTCGCCTGGAGCGTGCCAGGCCCGACGTTATCGTGATGCACCCGGGACCCACGAACCGGGGGGTGGAGATCGCGGGGGACGTCGCGGACGGCGAGCGCTCGGTGATCCTCGAGCAGGTGACGGCGGGGCTCGCGGTGCGCATGGCCGTCATGTCGATCGTGATCGGCAACGCGGCCGCGACCGGGACGGAACGCCGCGCCTCCGCGCAGGCCGGCTCCCGATGAGTGGGCCCCCGATGAGCGGCCCACGATGAGCGTTGGCCGGCGCGTCCCGCTGATCGTGCGCGACGTCGCGAACGGGCTCGGTCCGCTCGACGGCGTGGTCGCGCGCGCGGATCTGGATGCGCTGCCACGCGTGGACCTCGTGTTCGAGCCGGACGATGGCGAGGGTGGCGATCCGCGCGTGACGGACGCGAACGCCGCACCGGTGCCCGATCGCGCCGAGGTCGTCGACGGTCGCGGCCTGGTCGCCCTGCCCGGCTTCATCGATCTCTACGGTCGGCTGCGCGAGCCGGGCCCTTCGCGGCGCGGCACGCTCGCGAGCGAGTGCCGCGCGGCGCTGGCCGCCGGTTTCACGACGGTGGTCTGCGCACCCGACACCGAACCCGCGATCGACTCCACCGCCACGGTGGAGCTCGTGCTGCGCCACGCCGCGGCCGCCGATGCCGCGCGCGTGCTGCCCATCGCGGCCCTCACGATCGGTCTGGACGGCGAGCGCATGTCCGAGCTCGCCACGCTGCAGGAAGCGGGTTGCGTGGCGGCCGGTCAGGCCGACCGACCGCTCGCCGACACGCGCCTGCTGTCGGACGCGATGAAGTACGCCGCGAGCTTCGAGCTGCCGCTGATCATGACCGCGCGCGACGCCCGGCTCGGCGTCGGCGGTTGCGCGCACGCCGGCGCGACGGCGTTGCGCCTCGGCCTGACCGGCATCCCGGGGGCCGCCGAGACCATCGCGCTGGCGACGCTGCTGGAGCTGGCTCGCGACAGCGGCGCGCGCCTGCACGTGTCCCGCCTGTCGTCCGCGCGCGGGCTCCATCTGATCGAGCTCGCGAAGGCCGAAGGCCTGCCGGTGACCTGCGATGTCGGCATTCACCACCTGTACTTCACGGACGAGGACATCGACGGCTTCGACACGCGCTACCGCTCGGCCGTGCCGTTCCGCTCGCGCGAGGACCGCGAGGCGCTGCGCCTGGGCGTGGCGTCGGGGCTGATCGACACGATCTGCTCGGACCACGCGCCGCTGGATGCGGACGCGTCGCTCGCGCCGTTCCCGCAGGCCGAGGGGGGACTGTCGGCCTACGACCGGTTCCTGCCGTTGCTGCTGGGGCTGGGGGAGGCGGGCGTTCCGCTGGGACGGGCGATGCGCGGGCCGACGGCGGGCGTGGCGGGTCTGGTGGAGGCGAGCGCGCGCGAACCGTCCGTCGTCCTGATCGATGCGCGGCGGCGTGCGGCCGACGCGAGCTGGAGCAGCACCGGCGAGAACTCGCCGCTGCGGAATCTCCCGGCGAACGACGCCCGGGCGCCGTCGGGCACGGTGCGGGGGGCCATCGTCTCGGGACGTCTTCTGTAGGTCGGCGCGACAGGCCCTAGCGCCCCGCCTCGCGCGACGCGTACCAGGACGCGATGGCCTGCGCGCGGTTGCGCACGCCGAGCTTCTCGTAGAGGTTCCGCAGGTGGAACTTCACCGTGTTGATGCTGATGGCGTGCTCGGCCGCGAGCTCCACGTTGGTCAGCCCCGTGGACAACGATGCGAGCAGCGCGCGTTCGGTGCGCGTGAGCGACTGCATGGGGTCGTGCAGCTCGCGCACGTCGACGTAGGGGAACACCATGTTGCCGGTGGCCACGCCCGCCACCGCGTCCAGCAGACGCTCGATGGGCTCGGCGTGCGAGTAGAAGCCGGCCGCGCCCGCGGCGAGCGCGCGCCGGGGAATCTCGCCCACCGTGCCGTGCGCGCACACGACGATGCGCGGCGCGGCGTGCTGCTCGCGCAGGACGCGGATGACACGCTCCGCACCCAGCGTCGGCACGCCCCAGTCCAGCACGCCGACCGCGCCCGGCACGGACGCCACGGTCTGCAGGAAGCCCTCGGCGGTGGATGTGGTGCTCACGAGGCTGAATCGGCCATCGCGCTCGAACGTCTCCGACAGCGCGGACAGCATGAGCAGGTTGCCGTCGGCCAGCGAGACGTCCACCTTCATGCGTGCCCTCCATTCACCGTCCGGGCTCTGGATACCACCCTTTCGGGCGGGCTGCGCTGGTGCATTCGGCCCAGCCCATCCGGACGGATGGGCAAAAGCCCGCCCGAACGGCACCGAGAAAGGACTGTTTCGGGTGTGGTGGGGACGCCGGACAACGCTCACGATGACCGCATGGCCGACGGGGCCCGCGCTGGCGGGTTCGCCCCGGCACCCCTCCCCCTCGACCACCAGAGAGTGCAAGCGATGCGACACGGCAGCAAGGGCCTGTTCGTCCCCGGTCCCACCAACGTTCCGGAGAGTGTCCGGAAGGCCATCGACGTGCCGATGGAGGATCACCGTGCACCGGACCTGCCCGAGTTCACGCTGCCGCTGTTCGCCGACCTGAAGAAGGTCTTCCGCACCGAGACGGGCCAGGTGTTCCTGTTCCCGAGCTCGGGCACGGGAGGCTGGGAGGCCGCGATGACGAACACCCTGAGCCCCGGCGACAAGGTGCTCATCTCGCGCTTCGGCCAGTTCTCGCACCTGTGGACGGACCTGTGCGAGCGGCTCGGGCTCGAGGTGGAATGCATCGACTGCGAGTGGGGCACGGGCGTGCCGCTCGAGGCCTACGCCGAGGCGCTCGCCGCCGACACCGACCACCGCATCAAGGCCGTGCTCGCCACGCACAACGAGACCGCCACGGGCGTCACGAGCGACATCGCGGGCGTGCGCGCCGCGCTCGACGCCTCGGGGCACCCGGCGCTGCTCTTCGTGGACGGCGTGAGCTCCATCGCCTGCATCGACTTCCGCATGGACGACTGGGGCGTCGACGTCGCGGTGTCGGGCTCGCAGAAGGGCTTCATGCTGCCCGCCGGGCTCGGCATCGTCTGCGTGAGCCAGAAGGCGCTCGGCATGGCGGAGTCGGCGAAGATGCACCGCTGCTACTTCGACCTGCGCGACATGGTCGCCACCAACGCGCAGGGCTACTTCCCCTACACCCCGCCCATGCCGCTCATCCGGGGCCTGCGCGTGGCGGTGGACCTGCTGCTCGAGGAAGGGCTCGACGACGTGTTCGCGCGTCATCACCGCCATGCCGAAGGCGTGCGCCGCGCCGTGGCCGCGTGGGGGCTCGAGCTCTGCGCCAAGGAGCCGAAGTGGCATTCGGATACCGTCTCGGCCATCGTGCTGCCCGAGGGCGTCGACGGCGGCGCGCTCATCCGTCACGCGTACGCGCGCTACGGGTTGTCGCTCGGGGCGGGGCTCTCGAAGGTCGCGGGGCGCGTGTTCCGCATCGGCCACCTCGGCGACGTCAACGAGCTGATGCTGCTGAGCGCCATCGCGGGCGCCGAGATGGCGATGCGCGACGTGGGCATGGACATCGTGGCCGGCAGCGGCGTCGCGGCCGCGGAGGAGTACTACCGCACGACGCCGCGCGCGTCGGACGCACCGGCCGCGGAGGCGACGACGGCCTCCGAGGCCGCGCCGGCGAAGGGCCGCGCGCGCCCGCAGCTGGCCAGCGTCGGCTGAGCTCGACGGCCCCGCTTGGACGTACACGAGTACCAGGCCAAGGAGCTGCTCGCGGGCTTCGGCGTGCGCGTGCCGCGCGGCGGGCTCGCGTACAGCCCCGAGCAGGCGGCCTACCGCGCGCGTGAGCTCGGCGGTAGCCGCTGGTACGTCAAGGCGCAGGTGCACGCCGCGGCGCGCGGCGCGGCGGGCGGGGTGGTCGGCTGCAACAGCGAGAACGAAGTGCACGCGGCCGCCGAACGGCTGTTCGGCAGCCGTCTCGTCACGCCGCGCTCCGGCCCGGCCGGCAAGGGCGTGTACCGCGTGTACGTGGAGGCCGCCGTGACCGTCGCGCGCGAGCTGTACGTGGGACTGGTGCTGGATCGCAAGGCGGAGCGCGTCGTGGCGCTCGCCTCGGGCGCGGGCGGGTCGGGGATCGAGGAGATCGCGGCCCGCGAGCCCGGCGCGCTGATACGCAGCACGATAGACCCCGCGGTCGGCATGCCGACCTTCCAGGCGCGCGAGATCGCGCTTGCGCTCGGCATCGACAAGGCGCACCTGAACGCCATGGTGCGGACCATCCTCGGGGCGTATCAGGCGTTCGAGCGGCTGGACGCGACGCTGGTCGAGATCGCTCCGCTCGCCGTCGGCGAGGACGGCGAGCTGCACGCGCTCGACGTGCGCATGACGTTCGACGACAACGCGCTGTTCCGGCGCCCCGAGGTCGCGGAGCTGCGCGACAAGTCGCAGGAGGACGCGCGGCAGACCCATGCGCTCGATCGCGGCCTGACCTACGAGCCCTTCGACGGCGACATCGCCTGCATCGTCAACGGTCAGGGGCTCGGCCGCGCCTCGCGCGAGATGATCGAGGCGGCGGGCGGGCGCGTCGCGAGCGTGCTCGACATCGGCGGCGGTGCCGCGCCCGAGCGCGTCGCGAAGGCGCTGCGTCTCGTGGCGGGCGACGATCGCTTGCGGGCGGTGCTCGTCAACGTGTTCGCGGGCATCAACCGCTGCGACTGGGTGGCCGCCGGCGTGGTGCAGGCCTGGACGCCGAGCTCCGCAACCGGATCGAGCGTGCCCCTGGTGGCGCGGCTGGCCGGCGCGGGCGCCGAGGAAGGACGACGCCTGCTCTCGCGCAGCGGCCTGCCCATCATCCGCGCCGCCACGCTCGTGGAGGCCGCCGAGCGCGTGGTGCGTGCGGCCAACGCGGCCCATGCGCCCGTGGCGACCCGCGCGGAATCGGCGCGATGAGCGTGCTGGTCGACGCCGACACGAAGGTGATCGTGCAGGGCCTCACCGGACGCTTCGGCACGCACCACGCCGCGCTGATGATGGACTACGGCACGCGCATCGTCGGCGGCGTCACGCCGGGCCGGGGCGGAGCGCGCGTGCACGGCCTGCCCGTGTACGACACCGTGAAGGAGGCGGTCGCGGCCACGGGCGCGACGGCGAGCGTGATCGTCGTGCCGCCCCCCTTCGCGGCGGACGCGATCATGGAGGCCGCGGACGGCCGTATCCGGCTCGCGGTCGCCATCACCGACGGCATCCCGGCCCAGGACATGATCCGCGTGAAGCGCTACATGCGCCGCTACCGCAGCGATCGCAGCATGCGGTTGCTGGGCCCGAATTCGGCCGGCATCATCGGTCCGCGCACGGCGGACGCCGGTACCCTGCTCGGCGTGCTGCCGACCGACGTGCACCCGCCCGGTACCGTCGGCATCGTGAGCCGTTCGGGCACCCTCGCCTACGAGGCCGCCGCGCAGCTCGCGGCACTCGGGCTCGGCATCTCGACGAGCGTCGGCATCGGTGGCGGCCCGATCAGCGGCAGCGCGTTCCTGGATCTGCTGCCGCTGTTCGAGGCGGACCCCGACACGCGCGTCGTGCTGCTGATCGACGAGTCCGGCAGCGCGCACGAGGCCGAGATCGCCGAGCTGATCGGCGAGGCCATGAGCAAGCCGGTGGTGGCGCTCATGGGCTCGCACGGCGCGCGTCGTTCGGGCCCCGCCGGCAGCCTCATGGCGATCGCCGGCGAGCCCGTGCGCGACATGCGCGAGCTGCTCGGCGCGGCCGGCGCGACGCTCGTGCCCGACGCCGCATCGATCGGCGCGACCGTCGCCGACGTGCTCGACGCTTGACCCCCTTTTCCCCCAACCCCCCGACGGAGACACGAACGATGGCACCCAGCACCGCACTGAAGGCCGACCCGCGCGAACGCTTCGAGCACGAAAGCGCCTTCTTCACCGGCGACCTGCGCGATGCGGACCCCGCCATCCAGGACGCCATCGACTCGGAGCTCGGGCGCCAGCGCCACGAGATCGAGCTGATCGCCTCGGAGAACATCGTCAGCCGCGCCGTCATGCAGGCCCAAGGCTCGGTGATGACCAACAAGTACGCCGAAGGCTATCCCGGCAAGCGCTACTACGGCGGCTGCGAGCACGTCGACACCGCGGAAGAGCTCGCCATCGAGCGCGCCCGCGCGCTCTACGACTGCGCTTACGCCAACGTGCAGCCGCACTCCGGCGCCCAGGCCAACCAGGCGGTGTTCCTGGCTCTCCTGCAGCCCGGCGACAAGTTCATGGGCATGGACCTCGCCGCCGGCGGCCACCTCACGCACGGCTCCCCGGTGAACCTGTCGGGCAAGTGGTTCGACGCGGTGACCTACAACGTCGATCGAGAGACCCACCGCATCGACTACGACGCCCTGGCCGAGACCATCCGGCAGGAGAAGCCGAAGCTCGTCATCGCGGGCGGGTCCGCCTATCCGCGCATCATCGACTTCGCCAGGTTCCGCGCCGCCTGCGACGAGGTGGGTGCCTGGTTCATGGTCGACATGGCGCACTTCTCCGGGCTCGTGGCGGGCGGGGTGCACCCGAACCCGCTCGATCACGCGCACGTCGTGACCACCACCACGCACAAGACGCTGCGCGGACCCAGAGGCGGCATGATCCTGTCGCGCGACGAGGCCCTCGGCAAGAAGTTCAACTCGGCGGTGTTCCCGGGGCTGCAGGGCGGGCCCCTGATGCACGTGATCGCGGCCAAGGCGGTGGCCTTCGGCGAGGCGCTGAGCCCGGACTTCAAGCGCTACGCGCAGCAGGTGATCGACAACGCGCAAGCGCTGGCGAAGGTGCTGGTGGACGGCGGGCTCGGGGTGGTGTCCGGCGGTACCGACACGCACGTGGTGCTGGTGGACCTGCAGGGCAAGGGCGTGACGGGCAAGGCGACGGAGGCTGCGCTCGGGCGCGCCGGGATCACGTGCAACAAGAACGCGGTGCCCTACGACCCGGCGAGTCCGTTCGTGACCTCGGGGGTGCGGCTGGGGACGCCCGCGGCGACGACGCGCGGGTTCGGCACCGAGGAGTTCGAGGAGGTGGGCAGGCTGATCTGCCGTGTGGTGGACGCGCTGGCCGAAGGCGGCGAGGAGGGCGCGGGGGACGTGGAGCGGGCGGTCAAGGAGCAGGTGCGCGCGCTGACGGATCGCTTCCCGATCTACGCCTGACCGAACGGCGACTCGTCAGCCGAACAACCCGGCGAGATCGACGAGGGCGTCCGGCAAGGCGGCGGGGGCGAGCGGGCCGAGGGAATCGAGCTCGTCCCGCCGCCGGTACTCGCCCCGGTCGAGATCCCCGTACACCGTCAGTCGCTTTCCGGTCACGTCGATCAACCACACCTCGGGCACGTCGTACCTCGCGTAGGTCGGGAGCTTCACGTCGCGATCGTGCGCGAGAGACGAGTCCGCGACCTCGACCGCCAGCAGGACGTCGGGTGCCCGAGGATGGGCGTCGGCGTAGAAGTTCGCTCGCCGACGCAACAGGGCGATATCCGGCTCCGGCGCGGAGAGGTCGCCGAGCACGATCGGACCCTGCACGCGCACGATGGCGCGACGTCCCAGCGCGAACACGAACGCCTCGGTGAGCAGGTCGACGATGCTCTGATGGTCCGGTCCGATCGGTGCCATGTCGAACAGCTCTCCCTCGATCAGCTCGACGCGTGTTCCGTCCTCGAACACGCCGGCACCGACCATGCGCTCGTACTCCGCCACGGACAACGCGTGCCTGCGAACGGGATGGGGAACGGCGTTCATCGTTGGGTCTTCGGCGCACGGCATGACGATGGCGTGGCCAAGCCTATCAGGTCGACGGATTGCCTCGACCGCGCAGTGGCCGGGTGCCGGCGCTCCCGGATCGATGCGAGTCCATCGCCTCCCGGTAGTGCCTGCGACACCTGGATTCGTAGCGCGCATCCCCGATCTGCACCTGCTCGCCCGCCCGCATCGGTCGACCCGCTTCGTCGTAGCGCACGTTCATCGTGGCCTTGCGTCCGCAGAAGCACACGGTCTTCAGCTCCTCGAGCTTGTCGGCGATGGCGAGCAGCCGCCCCGAGCCCGGGAAGGGCTCGCCGAGGAAGTCCGTGCGCAGGCCGAAGCACAGCACGGGCACGTGCAGCTCGTCCACGACGCGCGCCAGCTCGTCGACCTGGTCGGCGGCCAGGAACTGGGCCTCGTCGATCAGCACGCAGGCGAGCGGGCCGCGCGCCATGCGCTCGCCGATCAGCGTCCGGAAGCGCGTGGTCTCGTCGAAGAGCTTCGCACGAGTCTCGAGGCCGATGCGCGAGCGCACCACGCCGCTGCCGAAGCGATCGTCGATGGCGGCCGTGAAGATCTCGACCTCCATGCCGCGCTCGCGGTAGTTGTAGGCCGACTGCAGGAGGGTGGTGGACTTGCCGGCGTTCATCGCCGAGTAGTAGAAGTACAGCTGGGCCACGGCCGGCGCGTCGGTTCGGGGGTGCGACGGAGCATAGGACCCATCGAACGACCGGGCGCGCGGCCCGGCCCCGGAACGCGGCCGCGACCGGCGCTCAGGCGGTGCCCGGCGTCCACTCCTCGGGCGTCCCCTGCAGCAGCCCCCGGCAGCGCCCGCCGTCGGCCAGCCACGCGTTCAACGCGGACTGCACCTCGCGCTCGCCGCGCGCGGAGGCTTCGGTGCGCCGCACGCGCGGGACGATGGCCGGCGGCAGCGCGAACACGAGGTTGCCCGCGACCTCGCTCGGCGCGGTACCGGGCGCGGGCTTCTCGACGATCTCCAGCACCTGGCCCGCTTCGCCTTCGTTCGCGGGCACCGTGCCGGCGAAGCGCGCGCTCGAACGGGCCGCCGCACCGCCTTCGGCCAGGCGCTTCAGGCTGACCGAGGCGCCGGCGTCGTGCGCGGCATCGAAGGCGAGGAACTCCTCGAAGAAGTCCGCGTGCACCAGATAGTCGGTCGCGGCCAGCAGGAAGCGTTCGGTCAGGAAGTCCGGGCGCGCGTCGGCGACGCGCTCCAGCGCATCGGCGGTGCCCGAAAGCACGGGTTGTCGCACGCACGAGATGGATGCGTCGCCGCGCGTCGCGACCCAATCGTCCACGGCGTCCGCGAGGTGTCCGGTCACGAGCGCGATCCCCTCGATGCCCGCGCGCCGCAGGCCATCGACCAGGTGATCGAGCGTGGGTCGGCCGCGCCAGGGCAGCAGCGGCTTAGGCACGGCATCGGTGTGCGGGCGCAGGCGGCTGCCGCGGCCGGCGGCCAGCAGGACCGCGCGCCGGATGCGCGCACGCCGCGGCCGCGACGGACTCACGCCGATGCCTCGATGCGCAGCGAACCGCCCTCGCCCGCCTCGAAGGTGCGGGCGAGACCGCGCATGTCCGGGTAGCGCCCGGTGTAGGCCGACAGCACCCGTGCTCCGATTTCCCGCACGCGCGCCGCATCCACGAGCATCACGAGACACCCCCCGTAGCCACCGCCCGAGAAGCGGCTGCCGAGCACGCCGGGCGTCGCGAGCGCGATCTCCTGCAACGCCACCAGCCACTCGCTGCCCGACTCGTACAGCTCGATGGAGCTGGCGCAGGATTCGTTCATGAGCGCGCCGAAGCCCGCCACGTCACCGTCCCGCCACGCGAGCGCGCCTCGCTCCACCCGATCCACCTCGGTGTACACGTGCAGGGCGCGACGCGCGAGCGGGTCGGGCAGCTCGGACACGGCGCGTCGCGACGCCCGCGGCACGTCGCACAACCGGACGGCACCGGCGTGCAGCCTGCCGGCCGCCTCGGCGCATTCGGCCACGCGGGTGTTGAAGCCCGAACCGACGAGCTCGCGCCGGACCCCGGAGAAGCACAGCAGCCAGCGCACGTCGCGCGCCGCCGGCGGGTCCGGCACGTGGGTGGCGGACACTTGATCCATGTCCAGCACCGCGATGGTGCCGGCGCGGCCGTGCACGATCGATAGCTGGTCCTGCAGCCCGTTCGTGAGCCCGAGGTGTTCGTGTTCGACCTCGCGCACGATGTCCACGAGCTCGGCGGGCGCCAGCTCCAGGTCGTTGGCGTGCGCGAGCGCCGCGGTGACGGCGAGCAGGAACGAGGCCGACGAGCTCAGGCCCGCCGCGATCATCGAGCCCGAGACCGAGCCGTCGATGCCGACGAGCGGACCGTGGCGCGCCTCCAGCACGCCGGCGGCGGCCGAGGCGTAGCGCGCCCAGCGCGGCGCATCGGCCACCTCCCCGAGCGCCATCTCCAGCGTCTCGTCGCCCTCGGGGAAGCTCGCCCGCAGGCGCAGGACGCGCTGGGCGTTCGCCGACGCGTCGAGCTCCGTGCACGCGGCGAGCGTGCGGGCCAGCACCGCCCCGCCCTGGTGGTCGACGTGCGCGCCGAGCGGGTTGAAGCGGTAGGGGGCCGTGGTGCGGAAGCGATGCATCGGTGCGCAAAATAGCACCGACGCACGCTCGCCGCGGCGCTTCAGTCCATGAAGCCGGGCTTCGGCTTGTCGTCCTCCTCGAGGCTCATGGTGCCGGCGATCATGTCGTCCACGGCCGACGAGTCCCCACCCTCGAGCTTGATGCGCAGGCGCAGGTCGTTCACCGAGTCCGCGTTGCGCATGGCTTCCTCGATCGTGATCATGTTGTGCTGCAGCAGGTCGAACAGCGCCTGGTCGAAGGTCTGCATGCCCTGGTCCTTGGACTTGGTCATGAGGGCCTTTATCTCGTGCACCTCGCCCTTCATGATCAGGTCCGCCATGAGCGGGGTGTTCAGCAGCACCTCCACCGCGGCGCAGCGACCCTTGCCGCTCGGGGTGGGCAGCAGGCGCTGCGAGATGAACGCCTTCGCGTTCAGCGACAGGTCCAGCAGCAGCTGCTTGTGGCGCTGCTCGGGGAAGAAGTTGACGATGCGGTCGAGCGCCTGGTTGGTGTTGTTGGCGTGCAGCGTGGCGAGGCACAGGTGCCCGGTCTCGGCGAACGCGATGGCGTGCTCCATGGTCTTCTGGTCGCGTATCTCGCCGATCAGGATCACGTCCGGCGCCTGGCGCAGGGTGTTCTTGAGGGCCACCTCGAAGCTCTCGGTGTCGGTGCCGACCTCGCGCTGCGTGATGATGCAGCCCTTGTGGCGGTGCACGAACTCCACCGGATCCTCGATCGTGATGATGTGGCCGTTGGTGTTCTCGTTGCGGTAGTCGATCATCGCGGCGAGCGAGGTCGACTTGCCCGAGCCGGTACCGCCGACGAAGATCACGAGTCCGCGCTTGGTCATCGCGACCTGCTTCAGGATCTCGGGCATGTTCAGATCCTCGAACGAGGGAATCTCGTTCGGGATGATGCGCACCACGAGCCCGGCGCTGCCGCGCTGCACCAGCGCGTTGACGCGGAAGCGCGAGATGTCCGGCAGGGCGATGGCGAAGTTGCACTCGCGCGTGCGCCTGAACTCCTCGCGCTCGGCCTCGGACATCAGGCACTGCGTGAGCGCCAGGGTCTGGTCGGCGGTGAGCTTCTTGTCCATCACCGGCGTGACCTTGCCGTGGATGCGCATCGAGGGCTGCGCGCCCGCGATGATGAACAGGTCCGAGCCGCCCTTCTTGTAGAGCGACACCAGCAGCTCGTCCATGAAGCGCTTGGCCTTCTCCAGGCCGGGGCCCTGGCGCCCCACCACGCGCGCGTTCTGCGGCTGCGTGGGCACGGCGTGCGCCTCGCCCTCGCCGAGCATGGGGGCCGGGGCCATGCGCGGAGCGGGGTCGTTCGCGGCGTCGTCCGGATTCGGTGCCGTGTCGGGTTCCATGCGTCGTGTTCCGTGTGGGGGTCGGTGGGAGCGGGGACGGGAGGCCCTACTTCAGGCTGTCCGGGTTCTGCGCCTTCTTCCTCGCCTCGGCGAGCTCCACCGTGCCGCGCGCCACGATCTCCTTGAGGTTCTGGTCGAGCGTCTGCATGCCGTGCGCCTGACCGGTCTGGATGGCCGAGTACATCTGGGCGACCTTGTCCTCGCGGATCAGGTTCCGGATGGCGGGCGTGCCGATCATGATCTCGTGCGCCGCGACCCGGCCGCCGCCCTTCTTCTTCATGAGCGTCTGCGAGATGACCGCGCGCAGGGATTCGGACAGCATGGAGCGCACCATCGGCTTCTCCCCGGCCGGAAACACGTCGACGATACGGTCGATGGTCTTGGCGGCGGAGCTCGTGTGCAGCGTGCCGAAGACGAGGTGGCCGGTCTCGGCCGCGGTCAGCGCGAGCGAGATGGTCTCCATGTCGCGCATCTCGCCGACGAGGATGACGTCGGGGTCTTCGCGCAGCGCGGAGCGCAGCGCCGGCGCGAAGCCGAAGGTGTCGCGGTGCACCTCGCGCTGGTTGATCAGGCACTTCTTGCTCTCGTGCACGAACTCGATCGGGTCCTCGATGGTGAGGATGTGGCCGAGCTCGTTCTCGTTCTTGTAGTTCATCATCGCGGCCAGCGTCGTGGACTTGCCCGAGCCGGTGGGGCCGGTGACGAGCACGATGCCGCGCGGGAAGGCCGCGATCTCCTGGAAGATCTTCGGCGCGCCCAGCTGCTCGAGGCTCAGGATCTCGGTGGGGATGGTCCGGAACACGGCGCCGCAACCGCGGTTCTGGTTGAACGCGTTCACCCTGAAGCGCGCGGTCTCGGGAATCTCGAAGGAGAAGTCGGTCTCCATCTTCTCCTCGAAGTCCTTTCTCTGCTTGTCGTTCATGATGTCGTAGACCATCGCCTGCACGGCGGCGTGGTCCAGCGCCGGCACGTTCACGCGTCGCATGTCGCCGTCGACCCGTATCATCGGCGGCAGGCCCGCCGAGAGGTGCAGGTCCGAGGCGCCGTTCTTGACGCCGAAGGTCAACAGCTGAGCGATGTCCATGAATTCGTCCGTTGCGCGTTTGCTTGTCGGGTCGGACCGCACCGCGCCCGCGCATCGCGCGGACGCGCGCGGCGTGACGGGTGCCGGGAAGCGGCCCTGCGCTACGGGTGTCGGCATCGCGGCCCGAATCGTTAGGGCCGCGGCCCGCGCGACATCGGCACCGTGAGCGCGGACGTCGACATCGCCGCGGCCCTGGAAGCGGTGCGCGCCGACATCCGCCGGCACGAGATCGCGCACGGGCGCACGCCCGGCTCGGTCACGCTGCTGGCGGTGTCGAAGACCAAGCCCGTCGAGGCGCTGCGCGCGGCCATCGCCGCCGGGCAGCGTCGCTTCGGCGAGAACTACGCCGACGAGGCGCTCGGCAAGATCGATGCCCTCGGACGCGTCGCCCCCGACGGCACCGCGCTCGAGTGGCACTTCATCGGTGCGGTGCAATCGAGAAAGTGCCGCGCGCTGGCCGAGGCCTTCGACTGGGTGCAGGGGGTCGACCGGGACAAGATCGTCGACCGGCTCGCCGACGCCCGCGACGCTCTGTTGCGCGAACGCCCCGATGCCGGCCGGCTGAACGTGTGCATCCAGGTGAACATCGACGACGAGGCCAGCAAGGCGGGCGTGGCTCCGGACGCCATCGATGCGCTGGCCGCGCGCATCGGTGAGCGGGAATCGCTGCGGCTGCGCGGGCTGATGGCCATTCCCGCGCCCCGCGACAACCTCGACGAGCAGCGCGCGACCTTCGCGCGGCTGGCGGCGCTGCACGCCGCGCTCGCGCGCGAGCACCCGCACGCGGACACCCTGTCGTGCGGCATGAGCGCGGACCTGGAGGCCGCGATCGCCGAGGGCGCCACGCTCGTGCGCGTCGGCACCGCCCTCTTCGGTGCACGGCCGCCGCCCGCCGCCCGGACCGCCGAACCGGCTTGATAGACTCGACGCCCGTTTCCCACGCCGAGCGACACACCATGAGCGCATCCGACTCCCAGGCTGCCAACCCGCTCGCGCGCGTGCACGACGCCGGACAGAGCCTGTGGCTCGACTTCATCCAGAAGAGCCTGCTCGACGGCGAGCTGCAGCGCCTGATCCGGGACGACAGGGTGATGGGCCTGACGTCCAACCCGTCCATCTTCGAGGCGGCCATCGCGAAGACCGACGAGTACGACGCGCACCTCGCGAAGCTTCTGGAGACCCGGCCGGACGCGAGCGACCTGCAGCTCTACGAGCACCTGGCCATCGAGGACATTCGCGGCGCGGCCGACGTCTTCAGGCCCGTCTGGGACGAGACCGACGGTCTCGACGGCATGGTCAGCCTCGAGGTCGTGCCCGAGCTCGCGCACGATTCCGAGGGAACGGTGAGGATGGCCGTCGAGCTCGCGGGCCGGGTGGAACGTCCGAATCTCATGATCAAGGTGCCGGGCACCGCCGCGGGCGTCACGGCCTTCGAGGAGATCGTCGCGCGCGGCATCAACGTCAACGTCACCCTGCTGTTCGGCGTGCCGCGCTACAAGGAGATCGCGCAGGCCTGGATCCGGGGCCTGGAGCGGCGTCGCGCGGACGGGCACGACGTCTCGCGGTTGAACTCCGTCGCGAGCTTCTTCGTCAGCCGCGTGGACGCCGCCGTGGACGACGCGCTGGAAGCCAACGGCTCCGCGGAGGCCAAGCGCCTGCTGGGCAAGGTCGCCATCGCCAACGCGAAGGTCGCCTACGGGCACTACCTGAACCTCTTCGGCAGCCCGCAGTTCGCCCAGTTGAAGGCGGCGGGTGCCAACCCGCAGCGCCTGCTGTGGGCC
Organism: uncultured Gammaproteobacteria bacterium; assembly: GCA_963833195.1. Classification (GTDB taxonomy): domain Bacteria; phylum Pseudomonadota; class Gammaproteobacteria; order Granulosicoccales; family Granulosicoccaceae; genus Granulosicoccus. Next base: position 2,740,313 of record CAWHXF010000027.1, read on the forward strand.
AGCACCGGCACCAAGAACGCGGCCTACTCGGACGTGGTCTACGTCGAGGAGCTGATCGGCAAGGACACCGTGAACACGTTGCCGCCGAAGACGCTGGAGGCGTTCCGCGATCACGGTACGGTGGAGCCGCGGCTCGAACGCGGCCTGAGCGATGCGCAGGCGGTGCTGGACGCGCTGCCCGGGCTCGGCATCGATCTGGGCGAGATCACCGCGCGGCTCGAGGCCGAAGGCATCGAGTCGTTCGCCGCCGCCTTCGATCGGCTGCTGGCGGCGCTCGCGGCCGAGCGCGAGAAGGTGCGCGGCCGAACGTGACCGACACTGCTGCGCGCGTGGCGGTGCGCTGGCTGTTCGTCGGGGCCGGCAACATGGCCTCGGCGCTCGTCGAGGGACTGCTGGCGGGCGGCGTGTCGCACGAGCGCCTCGCGCTCGTCGACACCGACGCGGCCGCGCGCGAGCGTGCGGCGCGGACGTTCGGCTGCGCGGTGCACGCCACCACCGACGAGGCGCTCGACGCGCTCGCGACCCATCCTTCGAACGCGAGCCGCATCGGCATCGTGCTGGCGGTGAAGCCGGACGTCGTCGTGCCGGTGTGCCGTACGCTGTCCGCGCACGCGGCGTGGCGCGCGAGCGACGCTACGCGCCCGTTCGTGGTGTCCATAGCGGCCGGCGTGCGCATCGAGACACTGGCGGGCGCGCTCGATGCGGGCGACACGCACGCGATCGCCATCGTGCGCGCCATGCCCAACACCCCGTCGCTGATCGGTCGCGGCGCGGCCGGGCTCCACGCCAATGACGCGTGCGACGCATCGGTGCGGGGCGCGGCCCGAGCGCTGTTCGAGGGCGTGGGCATCGCCGTGGACCTGTCGGACGAGTCGCTGATCGATGCCGTGACGGCCGTGTCGGGCAGCGGCCCCGCGTACGCCTTCGCGCTCGTCGAGCACATGGCCGCCGCGGGCGCGGCGCTGGGGTTGCCGCCGCAGACTGCCGTACGGTTGGCCGCCGCCACGGTCGGCGGAGCGGGCAGCATGGCGGCGACGAGCGACGACTCTCCGGCCACGCTGCGCCAGCGCGTGACGTCGAAGGGCGGCACCACGGCCGCCGCGCTCGCGAGCTTCGAGGCCGACGACTTCCGCGCGACGGTGGAGCGCGCCGTGCGGGCCGCGCACGCGCGGGCCGTCGAGCTCGGTGCCCCTGCCGCCGAAGACGGCTGAAGACGACGCTCACCAACACGACAGGATCGCCCGCACCCGGGCCACCCCTTCCCCTCACCGCACGACCCATCGCACCGGAGAACTCCCGCCCATGGGCAACCCCGCGCTCGGCGCGCTCGGCTTCATCGTCGGCACGCTGCTGAACCTCTACGCCATGGTCGCGGCGCTGCGCTTCGTCATGCAGGCCGTGCGCGCGGACTACTACAACCCGCTGGCGCAGTTCATCGTGAAGGCCACCGATCCCCTGCTCGCACCGATGCGGCGAGTGGTACCCGGCATCGGCGGCTACGACACCTCGTCGCTGCTGCTCGCGTGGGCCACCCTGTTCCTGAAACTCGTCGTGTTCGCGACGCTCGGGCTCGGCGCCGCGCCCGCGGCCGGCATGGCGGTGCCCGTGGGAGAGCTCGGCTTCGGCACGCTGTTCGGGTTGTCGCTCGTCGACCTGGTGAACCTGATGTTCAACATCTTCATCTTCTCGATCGTCATCCAGGCGCTGCTGAGCTGGTTGCCGAACTCGGGGTCCAGCCCGGTGGCGGGTCTGCTGCACGGCATCACGCGTCCGGTACTCACCCCGATCCGGCGCTTCGTGCCTCCGATGGGCGGGCTGGACCTGTCGTCGCTCGTGGCCATCATCGGGCTGTTCGCGCTGCGCGGACTGGTGGTGGGCACGCTCTTCCAGTTGCTCGCGGGCTGAAGCGCCGCAGCGCGAAAACACGGCAAAAGCAGGGGTTCGAGCGCCGGATACGCCTCGAAGGGCGGAAAAACAGGCGGTTTTTACGTCTCCTGACATGCTGGAGACGTTCATGCGCGCGCGCGCGTGCTAACTTCCGCGCGCCTCGCGGTGCCTGGGGACCGCCTTGCATCGGCATCCCTGCACCGAGTCCCGCACCGTCCGATCGCATCCGATCCCCCCCGAACCCGATCCCCGTCCTTCGAGACGTACCCGAGGAGAGCACTGCATGGCCGCGAAGAAGAAAGCCACCGCCAAGAAGACGGCAACCAAGAAGTCCGCCGCGAAGAAGATGTCCGCGGGTGCGGCACCCGCGAAGAAGGCTGCCGCGAAGAAGACGGCGACCAAGAAGACCGCCGGCAAGAAGGCGTCTGCCAAGAAGGTCTCCGTCAAGACGGGCGACAAGCCGCCGACCAAGTCCGAGGTCATGAACCAGATCGCCGAGCAGACGGGTCTGTCGCGCAAGGAAGTGATCTCGGTGTTCGACGCGCTCCAGACGCTCATCCAGGCGAACCTCGCGCCGCGCGGACCCGGCACCTTCAGCGTGCCCGGGCTCGCCAAGATCCGCGTGAACAAGAAGGCCGCCACGAAGGCGCGCAAGGGCATCAACCCGTTCACGGGCGAGGAGACGATGTTCAAGGCGAAGCCCGCCCGCAAGGTCGTCAAGGTCGTGCCGCTGAAGAACCTGAAGGACATGGTCTGAGCCTGGGACCCGGGGCCAGGAACCGGGCGCGACCCGCCCACCGCACCGAGGCGGCGTCAACATCCCGGCGCCGCCTCGAGCTGCCGCCGAACCGGGCCGATCGGCGGCAGCGGCTATCCTTCGGGAATCTTCGGCGCGACACGGCGTCGTAAACGGCCTCGAACTCGAGTGCAGGCCCTGCCGATACCCGAGCAAGACCCCGACCCGGAGCCCCGCCCCCGTCCCATGAGTGCCCTGCCCGCCAGCCTCGTCTCCCGCGCCCCGCGCTGGGTCAACACCGCGCTCGTGGCGGGAATAGGCATCGCGCTCGCCGGGGCGACGGTGAAGCTCCTGCCCGCGGACACCACCCTGCCCGCGGCGGCGCCGACGGCGACGGGCGGCGCCCGCGAGCCCGGCACCGATCCGCTGCAGCAGGCCCGGCGCACCGCCGCGCTGCACGTGTTCGGCAATGCCGCGAAGCCTGCCGCCGTCGCGAAGGCGCCGGTGGAGAAGCCCAAGGAGGTCACGAAGCTGAACCTGCAGCTCGCGGGGGTGTACGCGGCCGATCCGCAGTCGCTCGCCGTGGCCATCATCAGCAGCGGCTCGGCCGAGCAGAACGCCTACGGGGTCGGCGACCGCATCAACTCCGACGTGGTGCTCTCGGCCGTCTACCCCGAGTACGTGGTCATCACCAACCGCGGCAACGAGGAGATCCTGAAGCTGCCGGACGACGTGCAGCCGATCGCCACCACCCCCATCCAGAGCGCCAGCTACGACGCACGCGCCCAGGCGCAGTCCTCGCCCAACGTCGAGGACCTGTCGCAGCCGCTGGAGCTGCCGAGCAACCCCGGGGAGCTGCGCGACACGCTGGCGAGAAACCCCTCGATGCTCGGCCGGGTCGTGGCGGCCGAGCCCTACCAGGAGAACGGCAAGCTCGTCGGCTACCGCATCACGCCGAAGCAGAACCCCGAGATCCTGGAGGCGCAGGGCATCGTCGCCGGCGACGTCATCACGCGCGTCAACGACATCCAGCTCAACAGCCAGAAGCAGGGCATCCGCGCGCTGCGCAACGCCGTCAAGGCCGACTCCCTGGCGGTCACGGTGCTGCGCGACGGCGTCGAGATCCCGCTCAGCATCTCGCTGTCCCAGTAGAGCGCTCCCGCGAGCGTCATTCCGGCAGCGCCCTTCGGCGGCGGTCCCGCTACCGCCACGCCTCCTCCGGAGCTTCCCGGACCAGCGGCTACACTCCGGGCCACGCGCGCCCGCACCCACCCCGGACCCGATGAAACCACCCCTGCACCGTAGAACGCTGACCGCGATCGCGCTCGGCATCGCGCTCGGCACGGGCATGCCCGTGCTGGCGCAGCAGCAGGGAGGCACGGACGCCGGCGAAGGCACGTTCACGCTGAACCTGAAGAACGCGGACATCCATTCGCTGATCCAGACCGTCTCGCGCCAGACGGGCCGGAACTTCGTCGTGGACCCGCGCGTCAAGGCGCGCGTGACCGTCATCTCCTCCTCGCCGCTGTCGTCGGCCGAGCTGTACGAGACCTTCCTGTCGGTGCTGCAGGTGCACGGCTACGCGGCCGTGCCCGCAGGCGAGGACCTGATCAAGATCGTGCCGGACGTGAACGCGAAGCAGGGCCCGGTGCGCTCGTTCGACCAGTCTCTGGCGAACTCCGACGAGCTCGTCACCCAGGTCATCAAGGTGGACAACGTGCCGGCCGCCCAGCTCGTGCCCATCCTGCGCCCGCTCGTGCCGCAGCAGGGGCACCTGGCGGCCTACGCCGCCACCAACACGCTGATCGTGACCGACCGGGCGTCGAACATCGCCCGGCTGATCGACATCATCGAGGGCATCGACACGCCGGACAACGACGAGGTCGAGGTGGTGCGCCTGTCGTACGCCTCCGCCAGCGAGATCATCCGCATCCTGCAGTCGCTGCAGGCGCGCGGCGCGCAGCAGCTCGGCGGCCCCGGCGAGGTGCGCTTCGCCGCCGACGATCGCACCAACAGCATCCTGCTGTCCGGCGACCCGGCGGCGCGCACGCGCATGCGCGGCATCATCCTGAATCTCGACACCCCGGTCGAGTCGGGCGGCAACACGCGCGTGGTCTACCTCGATTACGCCAACGCGATCGACCTGCTCGCGATCCTGACGGGCGTCTCGGCCGGCCAGGCGCTCATCGGCGTCGCCGAGGACGACGAGCCGGGCATCGACGGCAACCAGGACTTCGGCGCCTCCGGCGTGGACGCCAACGGCGTGCCGCTCGTGACCGCACCCTCGCCCGTGCCCACCGCGTCGCTCATCGCGCGGGCGACGGAGGAGACCGTGCGTCCGAACGTCGACATCCAGGCCGACGAGGACACCAACGCGCTCATCATCACCGCCCCGCCGGACGAGATGCGCAGCATCCTCGCCGTCATCGAGCAGCTCGACATCCGCCGGGCCCAGGTGCTCGTCGAGGGCATCATCGCCGAGCTCACGACCACCAACAGCACGCAGCTCGGCGTGAACTTCGCGGTCAACGGCGGCGATCAGAACCAGCCCATCGCGTACACGAACCTCGGCGGCGCCACGCAGGCGCTCGCCGCCACGGTGCTGAGCGAGGGCGCCACCGGGCTCGCGGGCGGGTTGTCGCTCGCGCTCGGACGCTTCGGCGGCGACGGCGTGGACTTCGGCTTCCTGCTCTCCGCCATCGCGTCGGACTCGGACAACAACATCCTGTCCACGCCCACGCTCGTGACCATGGACAACCAGGAGGCCGAGATCGTGGTCGGGCAGAACGTGCCGTTCGTGACGGGCACGCAGTTGTCGGCCTCGAACAACAACCCGTTCCAGACCATCGAGCGCCAGGACGTCGGCATCAGCCTGAAGGTCAAGCCCCAGATCAACGAGGGCGACAACATCAAGATGGAGATCGAGCAGGAGGTCTCCGACGTGGCGAACCAGGCCGTCTCGGGCGCGTCTGACATCGTCACGAACACCCGCTCCATCAAGACGACGGTGCTCGTCGAGGACGGGCAGACCCTCGTGCTCGGGGGCCTGATCGACGACCAGGTGAACGACACGCGCGACAAGGTGCCGCTGCTCGGCGACATCCCGCTGCTGGGGAACCTCTTCCGTTACCGCACGAACAGAAAGGCGAAGCGGAACCTCATGGTCTTCCTGCACCCGACGATACTGAGGGATCCCGACACGGCCGACTACTACAGCCGGGCCAAGTACGACGACGTCCGGAACTCCCAGCTCGGTCTCTTCGAGCGCGAGGCCGATCTCGCGACCGCGGAACGACCGAGCCTGCCCGAGCTGCACCTCTACTTCGAGGGTCGGCGCGTGACGCGCACGGCCGACGCGCTCAACACGCTCGTGCCCTCCACGGAGGCCGGTGAACGCGAGCGCCCCGTCATTCGCGCCGTCCCGGACCGGGACGCGGGCGGGGACGGGGAACCCGACGACGCGCTGATCGGTCCGTTCGACAGCAGCGAATAGCCCGCACCGCCCGGCAACGCCCCGAGACCCCGAGACGATCCCTCCCTTGAGTGCCCCCTACGGCTCCTCGTCGAGCGCCAAAGACACCGGCCACGATGCCGACCGGACCCTGGAGTTCGGGACCGTGGACGAGACGCTGGACCTGGGCACGAGCTTCGAGCGCGCGACCGCGCTCAACGATGCCGCCGCCGCGCTCGAAGGCGCGTCGCTCGGGCTCGATGCGCACCCGGACGAGATGTTCGGCGCGCAGGAGAGCGCCCCCGGGAAGGCGCCGGCCGCCGCGTCCGTGCCCGCCCTGGCCCACGTCGACGTGCCGTACACCTTCGCCAAGCGCCACGGCGTGCTGCTGGAGCGCGACGCGCACGGCACCCTTCGGCTGGTGCACCGGCCCGGCATCTCGATCGCGGCGCTCTCCGAAGCCCGCCGCAAGGCGCGCCAGAAGGTCGTGCCGGAACCCGTCGGCGCGGACGAGTTCGACGCGCGCCTGACCCGTCACTACGAGGGCGAGACCGGCCAGGCGGCCGACATGATGGACGACTTCGGGGACGACCTCGATCTCGACGCCATCGCCGAGGCCATGCCGGAGCCGGAGGACCTGCTCGAGTCCACCGACGATGCGCCGGTCATCCGGCTCATCAACGCCATGCTCACCGAGGCGGTGCGCCGCCAGGCCTCGGACATCCACGTCGAGCCCTTCGAGAAGCGGCTCGCGGTGCGCTACCGCGTGGACGGCGTGATGCAGAAGCTCGTCGAGCCGCCGCGCCAGATCGCGCCGATGATGATTTCGCGCCTGAAGGTCATGGCGAAGCTCGACATCGCCGAGCGGCGGCTGCCGCAGGACGGCCGCATCTCGCTGCGCGTGGCGGGTCGCCCCGTCGACGTGCGGGTCTCCACCCTGCCCTCCGGACACGGCGAGCGCGTGGTGCTCAGGCTGCTGGACAAGCAGGCCGGCCGGCTGGACCTGGAACAGCTCGGCATGCCGCCGCAGGCGTTGAAGGATCTGCAGAAGACGCTCGCGATGTCGCACGGCATCATGCTCGTCACCGGCCCCACGGGTTCCGGCAAGACCACGACGCTGTACGCGGCGCTGGCGCGCCTGAACACCTCGCGCTACTCCATCCTGACCGTCGAGGACCCGATCGAGTACTACATCGACGGCATCGGCCAGACCCAGGTCAACAACAAGGTGGAGCTCGATTTCGCGCGCGGGCTGCGCGCCATCCTGCGCCAGGACCCGGACATCGTGATGGTCGGCGAGATCCGCGACCTGGAGACCGCCGACATCGCGGTGCAGGCGTCGCTGACCGGTCACCTCGTGCTGTCCACGCTGCACACGAACACCGCCGTCGGCGCCGTCACGCGACTGCGCGACATGGGCATCGAGCCTTTCCTGCTGGCCTCCAGCCTCGTCGGGCTCGTCGCCCAGCGCCTGGTGCGCGTGCTGTGCCCGCACTGCAAGCGCCGGCACGTGCCGGATCATGCCGAGCTCCAGATCCTGCGCGCCACCGCCGAGCAGGCGAGCGGCATGTGCGAGCCGCACGGCTGCGACAAGTGCAGCCACACCGGCTACGGCGGCCGCTCCGGCATCTACGAGGTCGTGCAGGTGGACGACCGCATGCGCACCATGATCCACGACGGCGTGTCCGAGCACGACATCGAGGCCTACGCCCGCACGAGGAGTCCCGGCATCACGGCCGACGGCATGCGCCTGGTGCTCGAGGGTCGCACCTCGCTCGAGGAAGTGCTGCGCGTGACGCGCGAGAGCTAGCCGGCGTGGCGGCGTTCGAATACCTCGCCCTCGACGGAAAGGGCCGCGAGAAGAAGGGGGTGCTGGAGGCCGACACGGCCCGGCTCGCCCGCGCGCTGCTGCGCCAGCAGAGCCTGGTGCCGCTCGAGGTCGAGGAGACCTCCGGGCGCGGCGCGCGCACGCGCGACGCCAGCGGCAAGTCGGTCGCCGTCGCGGGCGCCCCGAAACCGACCTTCCGCGGCGGTATCTCCACCAACGACCTGGCACTCCTGACGCGGCAGGTCGCGACGCTCTCGGGCGCGGGCACGCCGCTGGAGGAGACGCTGTCGGCGGTGAGCCGGCAGACCGAGAAGCAGAAGATCAAGTCGCTGCTGCTGTCGGTGCGCGCGAAGGTCATGGAGGGGCACAGCTTCGCCACGGCCCTGAAGGACTACCCCAAGGTGTTTCCGGAGATCTACCAGGCGACGGTGTCGGCCGGCGAGCAATCCGGGCACCTGGACGCCGTGCTGGAGCGTCTGGCCGACTACACCGAGGACCGGCAGGCCTCGCAGGCGACGATCAAGAAGGCGCTCATCTACCCCTCGATGCTGGTCGCGGCGTCCATCCTGATCGTCGGCTTCCTGCTCGCCTACGTGGTGCCGCAGGTGGTGCAGGTGTTCGACGGAATGGATGCGGAGCTGCCGCCGCTCACCGTCGGCATGCTGGCCACGAGCGACTTCGTGCGCGAATGGGGGCTGGTGGTGGCGGGCGTCGTGTTCGTCGCCTTCGTGGCCTTCTCGCGCGCCATGCGCGGCGAGGCGTTCAAGATGCGCGTGCACGCGCTGCTGTTGCGCGTGCCGCTGTTCGCGCGGCTCATCCGCGGGCACAACACCGCGCAGTTCGCGCGCACGCTTTCCATCCTGGCCGCCAGCGGCGTGCCGGTGCTCGAAGCGCTCGACATCGCCTCGCAGGTGGTCACGAACCGGCCCATGCGCGAGGCCGTGAAGACCGCGTCCATGCAGGTGCGCGAGGGCTCCACCCTGTCGCGCGCTCTGGAGCGCACGGGCTACTTCCCGCCCATGCTGCTGCACCTGATCGCGAGCGGCGAAGGCTCGGGGCGCCTGGACTCGATGCTGGAGAAGGCCGCGACGCACCAGGAGCGCGAGCTGAACTCCATCATGGCCCTCTTCCTGGGTCTGTTCGAGCCCATCGTCATCCTGATCATGGGCGGCGTGGTGCTGACGATCGTGCTCGGGATACTGCTGCCGATCTTCGAGATGAACCAGCTGGTGGGCTGAGGACCTACCTGAAGGCGATCCGTATCCCCGCGCCCAGCGCGTCGAGCGCCGGATCGTCGCCGTCCTCGACGAGGTAGCGTGTCCAGCTCGCCACGATGTCGGTGCGTTGCCCCAGCGCGAGCTCGATGCCCGCACCGTAGCTCAGGCTCGAACGGTCGTCCTCGGCCAGGACCCGGTCGTCGACGCTGCGCTCGAAGCGGACGCCCGTCACGCCGCCGAGCGCGGTGAGCGAGATGTAGTCGCCGACGGGCAGCTTGAGCTTCAGGTAGGCGCCGATCAGCCCCAGATCCAGACGCTCGTCGCGGCCACCGTCGTCGCGCGCCAGCGCACCGTGCAGCTCCGCGTCCAGGAAGTCCTCGATCGCGCCGCCGATGCGCAGGCGGACGCCGACGGGCTCGATCTCCTCGCCGTCCGCGAAGTGGCCGCCCGGCACGTCCGGCCGCCGCACCGAGTCGTCGCTCGATTCGAAGCCGAAGCTCAGCGCGTCGACCCCGACGTGTCCGCCGAGCCCGTCGTACCAGGCATCGTCGGCGGCCTCGCGGCGCAGCCTCTCGCGCTCGCGAAATCGGTACTCGCGACGCTCGTCGGGATCGCCGAGCGCCGCGCGGTAGGTGTCACCCTCGGGGTCGAGCCAGCCATCGGCGCGCGCGACGGACGCCGGCAGGAGGACGGTGACGGCCGCGAAGGCGGCGAGGCCGGCGGCAGCGTGCAGGATGGGCATGGCGCGTCGATAGATTGACGGGGCGTGTGCCCGAGTATCCTCGAAAGGCGCGACGGTAAGCTGCGCGAGCCGATCCCGGCGACGGATCTACATGCCCCGAGGGCTAGCGATCCGTGCGTCGCGTGCGGTGCACGGGGAACGGAATGACGTCGGCCCGCCGGGCAACGCTTGCCGCCGGCGCACGCCCGTCGCGGTAGGGCGTCACGAGCTCGTCCTCGATCGCGTCGAGCGCGGCGCGCACCATCTCGTCGGTGATCTCGATCTCGCCGTCGCCGGCGGGGTCGACCAGGGCGGCGTGGCAGAGGTGCTCCGGCAGCAGCAGATCGTGCACCGACAACGCGGCGTACGGGGTCGCGCCCGTCGGGCGCCCGGGCGCCGGACGCGGCGATGGGCGCGCATCGGGCAGCGCCGTGACGGTGGCGAGTCGCAAGCGAGCGTTCATCGGTACGGACTCCCGGGGGTTCTGCCGAGGACTCGAGGGGACGGCGCACGAGCCGGATCGACGCGAACGCGCCGCGCCACGGGCCGTCGCAAGAGCTCTGCCACGTTCGTCATCGCTCGCTCTCCGCTTCCAGCGCCGCCACGTGATCGTCGAAGCGGGCGAGCTCCGCCTCGCTCTTCTCGGGCCAGGCGAGCGGCAGCGCCTCGAGGGTGTCGGCCACGATGCGCGCCACGGCGACGCGCATGTAGGGCTTGTCGTCGGCCGGGATGGCGAACCAGGGCGCGTGCGGGCGCGAGGTCTCGTTCAACAGCGCGTCGTAGGCGCGCATGTAGTCGTCCCAGCGCGTGCGGGCCGAGAGGTCGTGCTTGGAGAACTTCCAGCGCTTCTCGGGGGTGTTCAGGCGGTCCAGGAAGCGTCGTTTCTGCTCCCCCTTCGAGACGTTCAGCCAGAACTTCAGCACCACGGTGCCGTTGCGGGTCAGGTGCAGCTCGTGATCGCGGATGGACTCGAAGCGCTGCTGCCAGATGCCCTCGTCGTGGCCATCGCTGCCGGCGAGCTCGTCGAAGCTTTCCTCCGGCAGGCGCTGGCGCTCCAGGTACTCGGGGTTCACGCGCACCGCGAGCACCTCCTCGTAGTGGCTGCGGTTGAAGACGCCGATACGGCCGCGCTGGGGCAGCTCGCGCACGGTGCGCCACAACCAGTCGTGCTCGATCTCGTTGTCCGAGGGTGCCTTGAACGACGACACCTGACAGCCCGCCGGATTCACGCCGCTGAGCACCGCGCGGATGGTGCCGTCCTTGCCGGCGGCGTCCATGGCCTGGAACACCAGCAGCAGCGCGTAGCGGTCGTCCGCGTAGAGCTTCTTCTGCAGCTCGCGAATGCGCTCGACCTGCTCGGCGAGCTCCTTCTTCAGCGCCTTCCTGCCCGGTGCGTCCTTCGGCGGCGAGGTCGGTGCGGCGGACGTGCGGAAGCCGCCGTCGTGCGGCACGCTCCACTGCGAATCGGGTACCGCTCGGGGGGTCGAGTCGGACAACGCCTTAGTCCAGCCGCGGGCACTTCGCCACTCGGCCCGACACTACGCCCCGAACATGAAACGACCCTGAACCCGCGAGCCCGGCCGCCGCGCGGCGTTCCCGCACCGGCGGAAACGAAGAAGCCCCGCTCGCGACATCCTGTCGCGGGCGGGGCTCGGGAACGGCATCGAGCGGTGAGCGGGCCGCCCGAAGACCGCCCGCCGGGTCCTACGCCGCCTCGTCGAGCTTCGCGCGTTCCAGCTCGAAGCGGTCGGCCATCATGACCTTGTCCCAGGCCGCGACGAAGTCGTGCACGAACTTCTCCTTCGCGTCCGAGGCGCCGTACACCTCGGCGTAGGCGCGCAGCTCGGAGTTCGAGCCGAACACGAGATCCACGTCGGTGCCGGTCCACTTGACGTCGCCGGACTTGCGTTCGCGCGCCTCGTAGACATTGCCGCCGCCCGACGCCTTGTTCCAGTCGAGCCCGAGATCCAGCAGGTTGACGAAGAAGTCGTTCGTCAGCGCGCCCGGACGGTCGGTGAAGACGCCGTGCTTCTCGCCGCCGACGTTGGCACCCATCACGCGCATGCCGCCCACCAGCACGGAGAGCTGCGGACCGGTGAGGCCGAGCAGGTTGGCCCTGTCGACCATGAGCGCTTCGGCGGGCGTGCGTGCACCGTTCTCGATGTAGTTGCGGAACCCGTCGGCCCGCGGCTCCAGCGGCGCGAACGACTCGGCGTCCGTCATCTCGTCCGTGGCGTCGGTACGACCCGGCACGAACGGTACCGTGACGCTCACGCCGGCATCCTTCGCGGCCTTCTCGACGGCCGCGCAGCCGCCCAGCACGATGAGGTCGGCGAGCGACACCTTCTTGCCGCCGGACTCGAAGTCCGCCTTCACCTGCTCGATCGCGGCCAGCGCCTTCGCGAGCTCGGCCGGCTCGTTGACCGTCCAATCCTTCTGCGGGGCGAGACGCACGCGCGCACCGTTGGCACCGCCGCGTCGGTCGGTGTGGCGGAACGTGGCGGCCGACGCCCACGCCGTGGCCACGAGGCGTCCGGTGGACAGGCCGGTGTCGAGCAGCTTGCGCTTGAGCGCGGCGATGTCGTCGTCACCGATCAGCTCGTGATCGACGGCCGGTACCGGGTCGGTCCAGATGAGCGTCTCCGCGGGCACGTCGGGGCCGAGGAAGCGCGACGTCGGGCCCATGTCGCGGTGCATGAGCTTGTACCAGGCGCGTGCGAACGCGTCGGCGAACTCCTCCGGGTTCTCGTGGAAGTGCCTCGAGATCTTCAGGTACTCCGGGTCGGTCTTCAGCGCGATGTCGGACGTGAACATGATCGGCACGTGCTTCTTCGACGGGTCGTGCGCGTCCGGCACGTCCGGGTCGACGTCCCCCTTCGGGATCCACTGCGTGGCGCCCGCGGGGCTCTTGGTCTGCACCCACTCGTGCGCGAACAGGTTGTCGAAGTAGCCGTTGTCCCAGCGCGTGGGGTGCGACGTCCAGGCGCCTTCGAGGCCGCTGGTGATCGTGTCGCCGCCCTTGCCGGTGCCGAAGCTGTTGATCCAGCCCTTGCCGAGCGCCTCCATCGGGGCGCCTTCGGGCTCGGGGCCCACGTACTGTTCGGCGGGTGCCGCACCGTGGCCCTTGCCGAACGTGTGGCCGCCCGCGACGAGCGCGACCGTCTCGTAGTCGTTCATGGCCATGCGGCCGAAGGTCTCGCGGATGTCGTTGGCGGAGCCCTGCGCGTCGGGCACGCCGTTCGGGCCTTCGGGGTTGACGTAGATCAGACCCATCTGCACGGCGCCGAGCGGCTGCTCGAGCTCGCGGTTCCCGGAGTAGCGCTCGTCGCCGAGCCATTCCGTCTCGGGACCCCAGTACGTGTCCTCCTCGGGCTCCCAGACGTCCTCGCGGCCACCCGCGAAGCCGAAGGGCTCCAGGCCCATCGTCTCGAGCGCGACGTTGCCCGTCATGACCATGAGATCGGCCCACGAGAGCTGACGGCCGTACTTCTGCTTGATGGGCCACAGGAGCTGGCGGGCCTTGTCGAGGTTGCCGTTGTCGGGCCAGCTGTTGAGCGGGGCGAAGCGCTGCTCGCCGGAGCCCGCGCCGCCGCGACCGTCGCGGATGCGGTACGTGCCGGCCGAGTGCCAGGCCATGCGGATGAAGAACGGGCCGTAGTGGCCGTAGTCGGCCGGCCACCAGTCCTGCGAATCGGTCATCAGCGCGCGCAGATCCTGCTTCACGGCCTCGAGGTCGAGCTTCAGGAATTCCTCGCGGTAGTCGAAATCGTCGCCCATCGGGTCGGACAGCGCCGAGTGCTGGCGCAGGATGCGCAGCGTGAGCTTGTTCGGCCACCACATCTGGTTCAGCGGCACGCCGGAGGCGTTCGCGACCGCGGCGCCGCCCATGACGGGGCACTGCCGGGTGGAGTCGTTGTTCTGCCAGACGTCTGTCGTCATGTGGATCGGATCCTCGTTGGGGGTGGGTCGGTGGGGCGTCGTCGGGGCGTTCAGCCGGTCCGGCGCTGACAATCGGGGCAGACGCCCCAGTAGATGACCTCGGCCTCGTCGATGAGGTAGCCGTGATCGTGCTCGGCCGTCAGGCACGGCGCCGCGCCCGTCGCGCACGCGATGTCGACGACGGCGTCGCAGCGGCGGCATGCCAGGTGGTGGTGGTTGTCCCCCACCCGGCACTCGTAGCGCGCCGCCGAGCCCGCGGGCTGAATGCGTCGCACCAGCCCGCGCTCGGTCAGCGCGCGCAGGGCGTCGTAGACGGCCTGGCGCGACACCGCACCGATGGCGGCGCGCACCGCGTCGCCGATCTCGTCGGCCGCTGCGTGCGGCGAGGCCTCGACCGCGCGCAGCACGGCGAGGCGCTGCGCGGTCACCTGCAGGCCGGCCCGGCGCAGGGTGCCGGGGGCATCGGTCGGGGGCTGGAGGGAGTCCTTGATCATCGAGAGTCAGGATGACGCCGATTCCGGAGTAAGTCAAGAATTGGCGAGAGGGCGAACGTTGCGGGACATGCGTCGCGATCGGCCTCGGGTGCCAGTTGTCGGTGACCGGGGGGGGTTATGGTCTCGCCGGGCACATCCGAGCGACGGCCATGGACAAGGAGACGGACGGGACATCCTCCCGGGAACGAAGGCGGCGCGCGCAGGAGATCGTCGAGTGCTACGCGGCGGTGCCCGGGCGCAGCGTCGTCGATGAATTCCTGGCCGAGAAGCGGTACGTGGCCGAAGACGAGAACGGAGCGGTGGACGATGCGCGAGAGGCCCGACGCTCAGTCGGCGTCCGCGGACTGCGCCTCCGCCGGCCGCGCGGTCGCGAACAGCGCAGCGAGCAGGTCCAGTTTTTTTTGCCCACCTCGGCGGGCAACGACTCCGGCGGCACGAACGCGACCAGCCGGTGCAGCTCGCCCTTGCGCAGCAGCATGCGCTGACCGAGCGCGACACCCAGCCGGCGGAAGAAATCCTCGGCCAGCGCGCTGAGCTTGCGCCGTTCGGTCTTGGTCAGCCAAATCAACCGCGCCGCGTCCGGCGCCGCGTCACGCCAGGTCCGGAAATCGGCTTCGTCGTCGTCGAACACTCGCTCCAGAACCACGGCGTTCAGCGCCTCGTCGATGCGCGTTCGTGTCTCGTCCGCCAGCAGATCGTTACTCGGATAACGCTCGAGGGCGTAGCGCCGCAGCAGCTCCGGCGTGACGAAGTAGTTCTCGATCTCGTAGCGACGCCAGTGCGCGATGCGGAACGAGCCCGCTTCCCCATCGCGGCGCGCACGGTCATCGCCATCGAGGATCGCCAGACCGGCAAGGCTCCCCACCAGACCGCGCATGGCGTAGAAGTGCTCCTTCGGCGCGCGGTCGTGATGGCGCTCGAAGCGGTCTACGAGCAGGATCTTCAGGACTGCTCGTGCGGGTTCCGGCCACGGCGCTCGGCGCACGATGCGCTGCAGCGGTGTGGTCGGGGACGATGCGCCTCGGGGGCTGCTGGATGATCGATCTCGACATCCGCCAGTTCTTCGACGACGTGGATAGAAGCCATCTGGGGACGATGCTCGATGGCCGCGGTGCGGGACGGAGTGATCCGTCGCGCGGTGGGGAAGTGGTTGAACGCCGGCGTCATGGAGGACGGCGTGGTGAGCCGCCCGGATCGGGCACACCGCAGGGCGGGGTCATCAGTCCGCTGCTGGCGAACATCTACCTGCACACGGTGCTCGACACCTGGTTCGAGACCGAGGTGCGCCGCGTCTGCGCGGCGGATCGTTCATGGTCCGCTACGCCGACGATGCGGTGCTGTGCTTCGCCGACGAGGCGGATGCGCGGCGGGTGATGGAGGTTCTGCCGAAACGGCTTGCGCGCTTCGGCCTTGCGCTAAACGAGCGCAAGACGCGGCTGGTGGAGTTCAAGCCGCCGGGGAGGCGAGGCGAGCGAGCCGAGTCCACGGGCGCGAGCCCGTGGGGCGAGCACGCGTTCGACTTCCTCGGCTTCACCCACTTCTGGCGACGATCCAGGAAGGGTCGATGGATAGTGGCGAGAAAGACGGCGAAGGGTCGCTTCGGGCGCGCGCTGGGGCGCGTGTCCGAGTGGTGCCGGAGGTTCCGGCACGGTCGCTGACGGAGCAGCAGGCGGCGCTGAACCGCTTCCTGCGGGGTCACTACGCCTACTTCGGGGTTACCGGGAACAGCCGCGCGTTGGGCCGCTTCCGGCACGAGGTCAGGCGGCGGTGGCTCTACTGGCTGCGCAGGCGATCGAATCGTCGGCGGATGCCGTGGGAGCGGTTCGCTCGTCTGGAGATGCGCTATCCACTCGCCGTGCCGCGCGTGGTCCGATCGGCCGGAGCTGTCGACCCGCCCCGATCGTTACTCGGATAACGATTTCCGTCCCGGGCCCGGCACCTCTGCCCCGCGCTTCGCCCTGCCCGACTTCAGCAGTCTCCGACTCCGTGGCCCCCTCCGCATCGAGCTCCCGTCCGCTACGGCGCCGGATACGTCACGAACACGTACTCCCGGCCCGGGCCCTCGGGTTCGCGAATCACGCCGAACATCCCCATGTCGTTGAACGACACGACGGTGTACTCCCCGGGCTCGCTCAGCGTGTAGGTCAGCGGGCCGCGCACGGTGTCGAAGTACTGGTAGTTGCGCTGGATGTTGTAGCCGGTGGCGCCCTCCTGCGCGTCCCAGCTCAGCACGTCTCCTTCCAGCTCGATCCCGGTCACCTTCGGCAGCGTGGTCATCGCCTCGGGCGGCACCTCGATGCCGTCGGGCGCGTACAGCACGTTGGTGTACGGCTGCCCGCCCTCCTCCGGGGTGCGGGTGACGCCGAACTCGCCGGCATCGTTGAACGAGATCACGTGGTACGCGCCGGGCTCCACGACGGTGTAGCTCAGCGGTCCGCGCACCGTGTCGAAGTACGCGTAGTCGCGGTGGATGTTGTAGCCGGTGGCCCCTTCCTGCGCATCCCAGGTGAGCCGGTTGCCGTCGAGTGCGAGGCCCGTGACCTTGGGCAACTCCTGCGCGACGGCCGGCGCCGCGACCTGCGCGGCGGCGAGACTCAGGCCGGCGGCGAGTAGGCGAATTCTTGATCGCATGAGGTTCTACCTGTCGGTGAAAGCGTCGTCCCGGGCGCGACGAATCCGACGCTATCACGGTGTGGACGGCAGGCTCGAGGCTCGGGCGCGGCACTTCGACCGCCGACCTCAGCAGTCCGCCAACCCCACCGAGATCTCGACGTAGTGCAGCGCGAGTCCGCCGCGCGAGGTCTCCTTGTACTTCGTCTTCATGTCCGCGCCCGTGTCGCGCATGGTGCGGATCACGCGGTCCAGGGACACGCGGTGCGTGCCGTCGCCGCGCAGCGCGAGCCGGGCGGCATTGACCGCCTTCACGGCCGCCATGGCGTTTCTCTCGATGCACGGCACCTGCACCAGCCCGCCGACGGGGTCGCAGGTGAGCCCGAGGTTGTGCTCCATGGCGATCTCGGCGGCGTTCTCGACCTGCGCGGGCGTACCGCCGAGCACGGCCGCCAGCGCGCCTGCGGCCATGGAGCAGGCCGAGCCCACCTCGCCTTGGCAGCCGACCTCGGCGCCGGAAATGGAGGCGTTGCGCTTGTACAGCGCGCCGATGGCGGCGGCCGTGAGCAGGAAGCGCTCGGCGCCCGGCGCGTCCGCGCCCGGCACGAACTTCAACCACCAGTGCAGCGTGGCCGGGATGATGCCCGCCGCGCCGTTCGTGGGCGCAGTGACGACGCGGCCGCCCGCGGCGTTCTCCTCGTTGACGGCCAGCGCGTAGAGGTTCAGCCAGTCCATGGTGCGCAGAGGATCGTCCGGACCGCTGCCCACGATCGGTGCGCCGCACCCACCCGATACGGGAGCCTGCGCCTCCTCGGCGAGCAGCGCGTCGTGCAGGTCCGGTGCGCGGCGCGGCACCTTCATGCCGCCGGGCAGCGTGCCGCGCGTGCGGCAGCCGCGCTCGATGCAGGCCGTCATGGTCTCGCGCAGCGTCGCCAGATCCGCCGACAGCGTCGCGGCGTCGCGCGTGACGAGCTCGTTCGCGCGCACGATGCCCGCGATGTCGATGTCGTCTTCCCGGCACATGCGCAGCAGGTCCGCACCGCTCTCGAACGGGTACGGCAAGGCGGGCCGCGCGTCGTCCGCACCTTCGTCCGCCACGATCACGCCATCGACGACCCGGTCCTCGTCCACCACGAAACCGCCCCCGACCGAGTAGTAGTGACGCTCGAGCAGCGGCGTGCCCAACGCGTCGCAGGCCGCGAACCGCATGGCGTTCGGGTGCGCGGGCAGGGAGCGGCGCCGGTGCATGACGATGTCCTTCGCCGGGTCGAACGCCACCCGGTGCCCGCCGGGCAGCAGCAGGCTGCGCCCGGCGGCGAACGCGGCCAGCCGCGCATCGATGCTGTCCACGTCCACGGTGGCGGGATGCTCGCCCTCGAGCCCCAGCAGCACGGCCCGGTCGCTGCCGTGGCCCCGACCGGTGGCGCCCAGCGAGCCGAACAGCTCGACCTCCAGGCCCGCCGGCACGATGCCGGCCTCCTGCAGCGCGAGCGCGAAGCGGCGCGCCGCGACCATGGGCCCCACGGTGTGGGAGCTCGACGGCCCGATGCCGATCTTGAACAGCTCGAAGGTGCCGACGGGGTTCATGGCGCGAACGCTACCCTGTTCGGACGGCGCGGCTGCGCATGCGCCTCCTCCGAGGTCGCAGTCTCAACGGTAGGCGTCGAGAAAGCGCTGGATGGTCGAGACGGCCACCGACACCGAGTGGTTCTCGAGCTTCACGTAGCGATCGCCGCTGAGGTACGCCCCGTAGCCGCGCAGCAGCCCCACCAGCCGGTAGGTGCCGCGCGAGCAGGCCAGCAACCCGCCGCCGGACTGCCCCGAATCGATGGGGGCGCTGGTGTGCAGCGCGCCGTCGCGGTGCTTCTGGAACACGCCCACGCTCGTCGCCATGGCTTGCGCGCGCGGGTAGCCGGCGGCCCAGACGGGCTGACGGTCACTCGGGTCGTGATCCGCGAGCGCGATGGGCTCGATGCCCGGGGTATCGACCGACAGGACGGCCAGATCGGTGGCGTGATCGACGAACAGCAGCGTGGCGAGCCGGAAGTCCTCGCCGATCCGCACGAAGAAGCGCCCCGCCCCCTGCACCGCGTGCGCGGCGGTCAGCACCTTGCCGGGCGCGAACACGACGCCGCTGGCGTGGCTGCCGTTGTCGGCGGCGACGGGCAGGATGGCGGCGAGCGTGGCGGCACCGGGCCAGCGGCACGAGCGCGGGGAGACGTCGGCGGCGGGCGCCTCGGAGCGCAGGGCCAGCGCGGTCTCGGGCGGCTCGTCCGGGGCGGGCGGTACGCCCGCGGCGCGCGACAGCGCGGCGTCGACGACGCGCGTCGGCGCGCGCCCGGCGGCATCCCCCGCGACGGAGCCCGCAGCGGCGCCGAGCGGCTCCACCACTCGGGTGACCGCCGGGCGCTCGTCACGCTCCGCGCTGGCACCGCCCGGCACGCTCGCGAACGCGAGCGCGCTCAGGCAGAGGACCGTTCGAATGGATGTCGCGACGTTCGGCATCGATTCCACTGTTCCCCACGGTCCGGACGACCGTGACGCTTCGGGATATCGACGGTGGTCCGCGGCGTTTCCAGCCGGTGGGCAAGCCCCCGGGCCGTAGCGTGCAGCAGTTACCAGCACCGATTCCGGTTTCGCGGGATCGCTCCCACCCCTGGGCCCTGTGACACCGGGACACGAAACCCTGCGGTTCGTTGCCGACGGCGCGTAGCCCAGCATACCCGCGAATGCAAGCCGGTGAACGCACCGTCGAGGACGTTGCGCTGACGCGGCCCTAGCCCCCGATGCCGATGCCGATGCCGCCGCTGGTGCGCCCGCCGCTGCCGACACCGATGCCGAACGTGAACCCCGTGCGCGGCCCGGGGCCCTGCCCGGTCCACAGGTGCAGGTCGCTGGCGCGCACCACGGGCAGTTGCCGTCTGGCCTCGCCGACGCTCACCTCCTCCAGGCCGTCGAGCGAGCCCAGCACGGTGAGCTGCCGCCCTTCGGCGTAATCGAGGATCTCCAGGTACTCGTCGGACTTCACGACGAAGCGCCCCTGCGAGGGCAGCCCTGTCTGGGGACGCTGCGTGCGATCCAGGGGATAGGCGACGAGCTCGAGCTGGCTGCCTGACTCGAGGTTCGAGGCACCGATGATGGTGCCGCCCCACAACACGGTGCCGCTCGCGAGCGCTGCGTCGTTCGCGACCTCGGCGGGGACGACGGGCTCGGGCGTCGCGCCGCGCTCGTCCAGATCGATGGGGGTGGACGCGCACGCGCCGAGCGCGACCGACGCGCACAGGGCGAACGCTACGCGCGCCCGGGACGGACGATCGAGCGAACGGTGCGACGACGAGCTGTGGGACATGGCGTTCTCGGTGAATCCGTTGCAGGGGCACGCGACGCTCACGGGCGCACCGTCACGCCCACCCCGACGCGACCTCCGCGACGGACATGGGGCCGGTAGAGGGGGTCATGGCGGACGCCGTACCAGAAGCGCGTGTTGAAGTCGTAGGGGTAGTGACCCACCGGATAGCCCCAGGGCGCGATGCCGAAGGGGACGTAGCCGTACGGGTACGCACCGTAGGGCCCGTACGGCCCCGGCACCGCCGCGGAGGCACGTGCCGCCGGCTGCCAGTAGCGGTAGTCGTCCACCCGCACGACCGGAAAGCGATAGCCCGATTCCCCGATGCGGCCGTCACGCATGCCCTCCACCTCGCCCGTGACCGTGATGTCGCGCCCGGCGCGAACGATCTCGGGGTCCAGGAAGCCGTCGATACGGGCCACGAAGCGGCCTTCGCTGACGTCGACGTGGCGTGGCCTGCCGCGACGGTCGAGGGGCCGGGAAACGATCTGCAGCTCCGTCGCGTCGTCGCCGGTGTTGTTCACGCTCGCGATGGTGCCGCCCCAGCGCACCGTCGGCGTCGCCGCGCCGGTCCCGGCGGGGGCGTCCGCGGCGTCGCGCTGGACGTCCGCGACGGTGACGGAGGCGTAGCCTTCGTCCGCCGGCGGCACGCTCGCGCAGCCGCCCGCCAGCAGCAGCGCGAACGCGGCGGCCGGCGCGATGAAACGCCGCCCGGCGGCGAGCGGAACCCGCCCGCAGGAGCGAGGCGATGCGCCCGGACGGGCGCGGGTTTGTGGGCGCACGGGCGCCTCCGTGACGGCAACGGGATGCGTAGCATCATGGGGGCACCGCGCGTGCGCTGCACGTCCGACTCCCGAACCGGGCAATGAATTTCACGACCCGCGTCTCGGAAGCGGGCCGCGATGCCGCAGGCGATTTTACCGACCGCCGCGACGCCCGATAACCCGATCATCGCCGTCGTGGACGCTCGGACGGCACGAAGGCTCGCCGACCGCGGCTTCGTGGCGACGGAACGAACGCGCTGCCCCGGCGTCAACCCCGGTACGCCGGACGGCGGGCAGACTGGACCCGATCACGCCCATGGGCAGCCTGAGGAGGACGAGACCATGCAGTCGATCACCCGCGCGGCGAGCCTGCTGCGCACCAGCGAGATCAAGCTGCTGTCGGAGGCGTACCTCACCCACTTCGGCGATCACGCCGACGAGGAGGACATGATGTTCCTCTTCACGCGCTTCATGATGTTCGGGGAGCTGCCGGACTGGGTGAAGCGCTACGCCGACAACGTGCTGTCGGATCTCGAGGCGAACCGCCAGGTCAACCTCAACTCCTTCTGCGTGCTGAACCTCGCGCCGCGCGTCGGCGACAAGACCAGCATCGGGTTCTCGCTGGAGAAGTAGGCCGCGAGCCTCGCACGCCCTCAGTCGGTCGCGCGCGCCATCCGGTAGAGCCGGCGCGCGTTGTCCACGAACACCGCCTCGCGAACGCCATCGTCCAACGCGTCCCGGCACGCGTTCACCGCCCTGTCGAACGTGCCCGCCAGCGACTCGACCGGGAAGTTGCTGCCCCACATCACGCGCGCCGGGCCGAACGTCTCGACGAGGTGGGAGACGGCGGAAGCTACCGATGCCGCGGACCAGCCGGCATCGAACATGCCGAAGCCCGACAGCTTGACCGCGACCCGATCGAGCGCGGCCAACCGCTCGGTGCCGGCGCGCCAGCGCCGGACGCCTTCGGGCGTCGGGTCGTGCGGCGAGCCCGCGTGGTCCACGATGACGGTGACGTCCGGATGATCCGCCAGCACGTCGGCGGCCTCGGCCATCTGTTCGGGGTAGAGCTGCAGGTCGAAGCTCAGGTCGCGCGTGGCGAGCGTGGCGTAACCGGCCTGCCAGGAGGCATCTCTCAGGAAGTGGCGCGGCGCGAACGAGCGCGCGGCGTCGTCGTCCAGCCGCGACAGGATCTGGCGCACGCCGCGAAAGCACGCGTGCCGGGCCTGGGCGTCGAGCACGCGTTCGAGCTCCGGGCTCGCGAGATCCGCCAGCCCGACGATGGCGTGTTCGAGCCCGGTACGATCGAACACCGATTGCACCCACGAGGTCTCGGCCACCGCATCCACGGCACCGTCGCACTGCACGTGCACCGAGCCCACCAGCTCGTGCGCCCGGCTCTCGTTCGAATAGTGCGCCCACTCGTAGTCGCGCTGGATGGGCGTCGGGTCGCCGAAGGGTTTCGGCGCACCGATGTCGCGCAGCCAGCCGTAGCCGATGTCGGGCTCGGCGCGTTCGGGAATCCAGAGGTGGTGGTGCGCATCGACGATCCTCATGCCGTGCAGGATGACGTGACGCGCGGGCGTCCGGATCGGTGCTCGGCACTTGTGACCGAGGCTTTGTCACGTTTGCCCGAAAGGCTCGGAACCGCCGCTCGCCGTCGGATGCTGGTTCCCCGGGCACCGACCGCCCTCCTCCCACCCGAGCCTTCCCGACACACATGATCAGGACCGCACTGACCGCCGCCGTCTTCGCCACGATGACCGCCGCCAGCCAGCTCGCCGTCGCGGCCACGCCCGGCGTACCGGATTTCGCCTCGCTCGATGCCGACGGTGACGGCACGCTCACCGAGTCCGAGTGGATGGACGCGCCGGGCGTCTCCGCCATGGGCGAGGAGATGGCCGCGGCACACTACGAGATGTACGACGTGGACGACGACGGCGAGGTCTCCGGCGACGAATACGCCACGGTGAACGAGCAGACCTTCGAACAGATGGAGCAGGAGGAGGCGATCTGAAGACGCACCCGCCCACGGCGGCCGCGGCGTCGCTCGCCGTCGCCGTCGCCGCGCTCGCCGGCCCCGCACATGCGGCCACGCCCGGCATCGTGCTCTCGGTGGGCTACGAGGCCGGTGGCGACGATCTGGTGGAGCTGCAGTTCGACCGCGGCGCCCCCGACAGCATCGATGCGGGCGACGGCACGTTCGTCGAGCTGGAGCTGAACGATCCGACGCTGCAGCGCGTGATACCGGACGCGCCCGCGGGCCTGCTCACCGCGATCACCCTGGGCTACAAGAGCGCGACCATCGACGCCTTCAACGGCGACGTCACCTTCTCGCGGTTCGCCTTCGGGCTGCACCAGCACCTGCGGCTGGGCGAGCGGTTTCGCGTGGGCGCGGGCCTGTCGTGGGAACCCGATGCGGAGCTCGACACCGATGTCGACGGCGTACCGGGCGGCGATGCGGACTTCGAGGACGCGTTCGGGCTGCGCCTGTCGGGCGACTGGTTCATCGGGCGCTACGTCATGCTGGGCCTGCGCGCGACCTTCATCGACTACGAGTTCGATGGCGGGGCCGACGACGGCGAGAGTATCGACGGCGATTCGTTCGGCATCGCGGTGGGAGTGCGCTTTCGCTGAGGCCGCGCCCCGATCGGATCGGCGCGCGGTCCGCCCGCCGCTCAGCGGTTGCGCCGCAGGCCCTGCACCTGGGCCAGCACCGCGCCTGCGGCCTCCACCACGTTGGTGCCGGGGCCGAAGATCTCGCTCACGCCGGCCGCCTTCAGGAACTCGTGATCGCGCTCCGGTATCACGCCGCCGCACACGACCTTCAGGTCGCCACGTCCCGCGTCCGACAGCGCCGCGATGAGCTCGGGCACCAGCGTGTTGTGCCCGGCCGCGAGCGACGAGACCCCGACGACGTCCGCGCCTTCGGCGATCGCGCGCTCGGCGATCTCCGCCGGCGTCTCGAACAGCTCCGACAGCGTCATGCGGAAACCCAGGTCGGCGAAGGCCGTGGCGACCACCTTGGCGCCGCGGTCGTGCCCGTCCTGGCCCATCTTGGCCATCAGCACGTGGGGCGGCGCGCCGTGCTCGGCCGCGTACTCGCGCAGCCGCGCCTGCAGCAGCTCGAACTCGGGGTGGCCGGCGTAGGCCTCGGCGTAGACGCCGGAGATGAGCTCGGGCACGGCCTCGTAGCGTCCGAACGCGGCCTCCATCGCCGAGGAGATCTCGCCGAGCGTGGCGCGCGCGCGCGCTGCGTCGACGGCCGCTTCCAGCAGGTTGCCACCGCCTTCGCGCGCCACGCGCTCCAGCGCGTCGAGCGCCGCCGTGCAGGCGGCCGCGTCGCGCGAGGCTCGCACCGACTGCAGCCTGCGCACCTGCGCGGCGCGCACGCGGGTGTTGTCGATGTCGAGGATGTCCACCGGATCCTCGTCCTCGAGTCGGTACCTGTTCACCCCGACGATCACGTCCTCGACCTTGTCGATGCGCGCCTGGCGCCGCGCCGCGGCCTCCTCGATGCGCCGCTTGGGCAGGCCGTCCGCCACCGCCTTCGTCATGCCCCCGAGCGCCTCGACCTCGTCGATGAGGGTGCGCGCCTCGTCCGCGAGCGACTTCGTCAGCGACTCCACGTAGTAGGACCCGCCGAGCGGATCCACGACGTCGGTGATGCCCGTCTCGTGCTGCAACACGAGCTGGGTGTTGCGCGCGATGCGTGCCGAGGTCTCGCTCGGCAGCGCCATGGCCTCGTCGAACGCGTTGGTGTGCAGGCTCTGCGTGCCGCCGAGCACCGCGGCCATGGCCTCGACGGCGGTGCGCACGACGTTGTTGTAGGGGTCCTGCCCCGTCAGCGACACGCCCGACGTCTGGCAGTGCGTGCGCAGCATCCTCGATCGATCGGAGGTCGCGCCGAAGCCCTCCATGATGCCGGCCCAGAGCGTGCGCGCGGCGCGCAGCTTCGCCACCTCCTGGAAGAAGTCCATGCCGATGCAGAAGAAGAACGACAGCCGGCCGGCGAAGGCGTCGATGTCGAGCCCGCTGTCGAGCGCCGCGCGCACGTACTCCATGCCGTCGGCGAGGGTGTAGGCGAGCTCCTGCGCGTGCGTGGCCCCGGCCTCCTGCATGTGGTAGCCGGAGATGCTGATGGAGTTGAAGGCCGGCATGTGCGCCGCGGTGTAGCCGACGATGTCGGACACGATGCGCATCGACGGCGCCGGAGGATAGATGTAGGTGTTCCGGACCATGAACTCCTTGAGGATGTCGTTCTGCACCGTGCCCGAAAGCTTCTCCCTGGACACGCCCTGCTCTTCGCCGGCCACGATGAACATGGCCAGCACGGGGATCACCGCCCCGTTCATGGTCATGGACACCGACATGGTGTCGAGCGGTATGCCGTCGAACAGCAGCTTCATGTCCTCGACCGAATCGATGGCCACCCCGGCCTTGCCGACGTCCCCCGCCACGCGCGGGTGGTCGGAGTCGTAGCCGCGGTGCGTGGCGAGATCGAACGCCACCGACAGCCCCTTCTGTCCGGCCGCGAGGTTCCTGCGATAGAACGCGTTCGATTCCTCGGCCGTCGAGAAGCCCGCGTACTGGCGGATGGTCCACGGACGGTGCGCGTACATGGTCGCGCGCACGCCGCGCGTGAACGGCGCGACGCCGGGCACGGCCGCATGGGCCTGCGCCGGGACGTCGTCCGGCAGGTAGAGCGCCTTGATCGCGATGCCGTCCGGCGTGCGCCGCACGAGCGAATCGGGGTCCGCGCCGCGCAGCTCGGCCTGTGCCAGCGCGTGCCAGGTGCTACGGGCGTCATCGACGGATCGGGTCATGGGACGGGGGCTCCGGACGGTGCATGCAGGACCGAAGGCTACCCGTTCGGCGCGGTGCCGGACGCGAGCTCGGGGGCGCATCGCGAGTTCATTCTGCAATCGTCCCGGCCCGCACGGCGGACGACGACGGCGAGCGGCTAGCGTGGGCAGCCCTCAACCCCTTCCCGATTCCATGACCAAGACAGTCAAGGCCAGCGATGCCGACACCGGCGCGATGGGTCAGAAGTATCTCGTGGCCGGCGACGACGTGGCGTTGCGGCTGTGGCAAGCGCAGGCGCCCGGCGAGGCCGGGGACATGCACGCGCGCGACTACGAGACGGTCGGCTACGTGGTGTCCGGCCGCGTGGAGCTGAACGTCGACGGCAACGCCGTGGAGCTTGCCGCCGGGGACTCGTGGCACGTGCCGAAGGGCGCGCCGCGCAGCTACCGCGTGATCGAGACCCTGACCGCCGTCGAGGCGACCCACCCCGCGGCGCGCGACGCGGGCGACGACTGAACCGGGGAAAAGCACCATGAGCGACGACAACACCCTGAAACTCGCCAAGGGCTTCGCCGACGCGTTGCACGCGGTCGACGCCGACGACGAAGGCGCGCTGGACGCGATGGTCGCGCTGTTCGCCGACGATGCCGCCATCGAGAACGCGGCGCTGGACCTGAGCGGGGACACGCTCTCCGGGAAGGACGGCGCACGCACGTTCTGGAGCGAGTACGCGCAGCAGTTCGAGACCGCGAAGACCGAATTCCACCACGTGACGGCGGACGGCGGAGCGGGCGGCCTGTTCTGGACCACGAGCGGCGAATCGCCGTCCGGCGAATCGCTTTCGTATCACGGCGCGACGCTGCTCGTGTTCGACGATGCGGGGCTGGTGAAGCGCTTCCGCGGCTACTACGACACCCGCCAGCTCACGATGCGCAAGCCGGCGGGCTGAGCCGGAGCCCGGCGCAGCGTTCGACCCGCCGGACGCGCGCAGCCGTGCTGCGCGCGAGAGTGGCGTCGAACGGTCAGTCGCAGTAGGGCGTGCCGTCAGGTGCGTGGGTCGGTAGCTCGGGCTCGGAATCGGGCTCGGGCTCGGGCTCGGGCTCGGGATCCGGCCCGGGCTCGGGATCCGGCTCGGGATCCGGCTCGGGATCCGGCACGGGCTCGAACGGATTCGTGGGTTCGGGCTCGGGTTCGGGCGTTGGCTCCGGTTCGGGCTGGGGCTGGGGTTCTGGTTCCGGCTCGGGTTCCGGCTCGGGTTCCGGCTCAGCGAAGCCCGGTACGACGAGAGGCTGCTCGATGACGGGTTCCGCCGGGGTCGTGGGCTTCGACGGCACCGGGCCTGCCTGCTCGACGGTGGGCGCCTCGCTGGGCACTCCGACAGCCGGTTGGGGCACGTCCGGCAGCGCGGCCGCCGGAACCGGCTCGGCGACCGGAGGTCGCGTCGGCGTGAGAACCTGCAAGACGGGCATGCCCGGCATCGGCGCCACCGACGGCTTCTCGGCCATGGGCGGCATCGGAGCAGCGACGGGCTCGACGATCACGCGCACGCCCGGCTCGGACGCGAGCACCTCTGCCGGGCCGCCCTCGGACGCCTGCTGCCCGTTGGGCAACGACTCCTCGTCCATGGGCAGCCCGCACGCCGTGAGCATGGCGCTCGCTACCGCGATGGGCACTACGCGCAAGGCGAACCCGCTTCGTCGTCTTCCCATCGTGTACTCGTCGCCTGCCCTGGACAGCGGCCATAGCGACGGTTCAGGCTCGCGCCTTGAAACGCGGCGGTGCAAAGCGGGTCGGGATTGGGAGATCGTTCAGGCTCTCGCGACCGACGACGGATCATCGGCAGAGGTCCATCGACGCCTGCCTGAGCCCTGCTTCGTCCGCTGCGAGGGCACCCGCCAACGGTATGTCGAGTGCCCGCCAAACCCGACCGGACTCCCATGCGAACCGCTGCCCCCAACCGTGCCCTCGAGTACGAGCGCCTGGCGCAGCCCGACGGCACGCGCATCAAGCATTACTACATGCCCGAGTCGGTGGGCATGGCGTGCGGACTGCTGGTGATGGCGCTCCACGACGCGGGACTGGCGACGCTGACTCACACCCCCGCACCGATGAATTTCCTGAAATCCGTGCTGGAGCGCCCCGCGAACGAGCGGGCCTACGTGCTCGTGGTGGCAGGCTTTCCGGCGCCCGGTGCGTGCGTGCCCGACATCGAGCGCAAGCCGCTTCGGCAGATCAAGACGGTCGTCCGAGACGCCGAGGCTGCGCTGTCATGCTCGGCGCCCCGCCTTTCGCACACGCCGTCCATGACCACCGCCACCGTGCGCACCACCCCCGGTCGATCCGTCGCGCTCGTCACCGGTGCCTCCTCGGGCATCGGCATGGAGCTGGCGCGGTTGCACGCCGCGCGCGGCGGGAACCTCGTCGTCGTGGCGCGCCGCGGCGACCGGCTGCGCGCTCTGGCCGACGAGCTGCGCGCGGCGCACGACACCGATTGCCTCGTCGTCGAGGCGGATCTGGCCACGGCGGACGGTATCGCGACGCTCAAGGCCGCGACCACGGCGCGGCAGATCGACGTGCTGATCAACAACGCGGGCTTCGGCGCACGCGGCGCGTTCCACGAGGCAGAGCTTGCGCGCATGCTCGAGATGATCGACCTGAACGTGCGCGCGTTGACCGAGCTCACGCACCACTACGTCGGGCCCATGGTCGCGCGCGGGCACGGCCGCGTGCTGCAGGTCGGCTCCACGGCGGGCTTCCTGCCCGGCCCCCTGCAGGCGATCTACTACGCGAGCAAGGCCTACGTGAACAGCTTCGCGCAGGCCACGGCCGAGGAGCTGCGCGGTACGGGCGTCACGGTGACGGTGCTGGCGCCGGGCCCGGTGGCGACCGAGTTCTTCGATGTCGCCGGCATGGAGCGGTTGTCGTTCCGCGCTCGCGCGCCCTCGGCCGCGAAGGTGGCGCGCATCGGCTACGAGGCCATGCTGCGCGGCGAGCTCGTCGTCATCGACGACCGGCGCATCGGTGCGCTGACGCACGTGATCGGGCTGATTCCGAAGCGGTTGCTGCTGCGGGTGTCGCGCAAGTCGATGGAGGCCGAAAGCTGAGGGCCGGCGATTTCAGGCGCGCGCGAACCTCAGCACCACGGCGCCCGCGATCGTCACCATCGTCGAGATCACCTTCGCGAGATCCAGCCGCTCGTGCAGCACCCCGACGCCGATCAGCAGCGCGAACACGATCGATGTCTCGCGCAGCGCCGTGACGAGCGCGATCGGCGCCTGCGTGAACGCCCACACCACGAGCGCGTAGGCCACGTACGAGGCGGTGCCGCCGGCGAGCCCGGCCAGCGCGAGCCGGCGATCGACTACGCAGGAGGCGAGCAGCCCCGGTCGCCGTGCGGCCGTGAACGCGCAGAAGAGCGCGGCGTTGCCGAGCGCGGCCCACGTCCAGAAGCCGAGCGCCGTGCCGGCCAGCCGGGCTCCCGTGCCGTCCACCAGCGAGTAGGCCGCGATGAACATGCCGGTCCCGAGCGCGAGCCCCACCGCGCGCGGGTTGCGCACGCCGTCCGCGCGCCGCACCAGGGCCAGGCTGATGATGCCCGCAGCGATCAGCGCGATGGCCAGGAGCTCCAGCGGCGCGAGCGCGACGCCCAGCACGACGGTCGACACCGCCGCCACCGCGAGCGGCGCGGAGCCCCGCGCGATCGGGTAGACCTGCGTCAGGTCACCGGCGCGATACCCGGCGATCAGCATGAGCTGGTAGCCGAGGTGCAGCGCGACGCCGGCCGCAAGCCAGGGCAGCGAGCCCATCGAGGGGAGCGGCACGAACGGCAGCACGAGGAGGGCGGCGGGCACGTGCCCGAGCACGACCGCCGTCATCGAGGCGTGCTTGTCGGCGCCCCCCTTCACGAGCGCGTTCCACGTCGCGTGCAACAGGGCCGCCAGCAGCACGGCGACGAAGACGGTCGAGTCCATCGGCGAGAGTTCCAGGGTTCCGCGCAGCGTAGCCGTTCCTGACCCCGCGCCCGTCGCGGCGCGACGATCGGGCACTGATCCGTGCCGCGACGGGCAAAGCATTGTGCCGTCCGATCCCGCATCGCATACTGATTCACCGCGCCGCCATCCGCTGCACGCTCACGGATCGGACACCGCCCCGCCATGCTCAAGTCACCGATCCTCTCGACCGTCGCCGCCCTCGTGCTGGCGTCCGTCGCCGCACCCGCGCTCGCGCAGGACGCGCCGACGACGACGCTGCGCATCCAGACCCACCAGAGTCCCGAGTCCCCGTCGGGCCAGCTCGCGCGGCAATGGGCGGAGGACGTCACGCGCATGGGCGGCGGCGACATCGAGCTCGAGATGTTCTATTCGGCGTCGGTCGTGAAGTCCGCCGAGACCTTCGACGCCGCGGCCAGCGGCATCCTCGACTGCGACATGACCAACGGCAGCTACCAGACGGGCAAGAACCCCGCGTTCCAGTTCGTCGCCGACGTCATGGGCGGCTACGACTCCCCGCTCGAGTTCCAGTCGTGGGTGTACTACGGCGGAGGTGCCGAGATCATCGACGCGCTGTACGCCGAGTACGACATGAAGTTCGTCGGTACCTGGGTCGGCGGCCAGGAATCGCTGGTGTCCACCAAGCCGCTCGCGGGCGTCGCGGATCTGGAGGAGTTCAAGTTCCGCTCGCCGCCCGGGATGGAGTCAGAGATCTTCGCCTCGCTCGGCGCGAAGCCCGTGGTCATGGACTTCACCGAGATCTTCACGGCGCTGGAGACGAAGATCATCGACGGCGCCGACGCCTCGAGCCTCGCCAACAACATCGGGCTCGGGCTGTACGACATCGGCACGCACACGACCTTCCCGGGCTTCCATTCGATGTCGTCCGACCACCTCGCCTGCAACCGTTCGGTGTGGGACGCCATGCCGGACGCGCACCAGGCCATCCTCGAGGTGGCGATGCAGAAGCTCGCGCTGCAGATCATGATGCGCGTGCTCGTCGACAACGGCGAGGCCAAGACCGCGCTGCCCGAGTCCGGCGTGACGATGTACGACTGGAGCGCCGAGGATCGCAACACCTACCGGGATGCCGCCACCGGCACCTGGGACGAATGGGCGAAGAAGACCCCGGAAGCGGCCGAGATCGTGGAAAGCCACAAGGCCTTCATCGAGCGCATCGGCGTGGGGCGGTGAGGCTCAGACCGCCACCAGCAGCAGCACGAGCCCGGCGCCGCCCGACAGCACCCGTCGCCACGCGGGCGCCGGCGCGATCACCGCGCGCGATACCAGCCACAACCCGAGCGCGACGCGCACCAGCGCGATGCCTGCGGCGAGGGGCGTGTCGAGCGGGCTCAGCAGCGCGGGCGACGCCACCATAGCGAGCGGTATCAGGTAGAGCCCCACGCCGAGCGCCATCGCGTGCCCGGCCACTCGCAGCCAGGGCGCGCCGACCATGCCCGCGGCGATGAACACGGCACCGCACACCGGCGGCGTGATGGTGCTGAGCAGCGCGAACCAGAACACGAAGAGGTGCGCCTGCAACGGGGCCAGCCCGAGCTCCGCCAGCGCGGGCCCCGCCACCGACACGCAGATCACGTAGGCGGCCGTCGTCGGCACCTCCATGCCGAGCAGCAGGCAGGCGAGCGCGGTGAGCAGCAGCGCCGGCCACAGCGAGCCGCCGGACAACGCCAGGATGGCGGAGGTGAGCTTCACGCCGAGCCCGGTCGCGCCCAGCACGCCGACGACGATGGAGGCGCACACGATGATGGCCGCGATGGTCGCGATCTGGGCACCCGCCTGCGTGCAGACCGTGGCGAGCCGGCCCAGCGTGCGCCGCACGTCCATCCGCAGCCGCGCATCGAAGGGCAGCAGCGCGACGCCGGCACCGATCGCCAGCGCCGCGGCGTACTGCGGCGTGCGCCCGAGCGCGAACATGACGCCGAGCAGCACCGCGAACGGCACCGCGAAGAACGTCGCGGTGCGCAGCACGATGGACGCCGACGGACGTTCTTCGGCGGGCAGCGGCGCCAGCGCGTGACGCCGCGCGAACCCGTCGATGCCGACCCACACGGCGAAGAAGTACAGCAGCGCCGGCAGCGAGGCGGCCGTGACGATGCCGGCGTACGGCGTGCCCGTGAGCTCCACCATCACGAACGCGCCGGCACCCATCAGCGGCGGCATGATCTGACCGCCCGACGACGCCACGGCCTCCACCGCACCCGCGAAGGCGCGCGGGTAGCCGAGCCGCACCATGGTGGGCAACGTCACCGTGCCGGTGGAGGCGACGTTCGCCGACGCGGAGCCCGACAGCGAACCGAACAGCGCCGAGGACAGCACCGAGATCTTCGCCGCCCCGCCCGACAGGCGCCCGGCCGCGGCGTTGGCGAGGTTCATGAACCCCTGCCCCGCCTCGCCCGCGTTCAGCACCGCGCCCAGGATCACGAACACCGCCACGATGCCCACCGATACCCCGGTGAGCGAGCCCCACAGTCCGCCCTCGGCGATGGTGAGCGTGCCGAGCAGGCTGGCCCACGGCAGTCCGCCGTGGCCGAACTGACCGGGCACGTGCTGACCGTACAGCCCGTACAGCAGCGCGAGGAACGCGGCGAGCGGCAACGGCCAGCCGATGGCACGCCGCGCCGCCTCGAGCGTCGTGCCCAGCAGCACGACGGCCACCGCGAACTGGAAGTGGCCGTCGAGGTAGCCGTACTGGTCGGCCAGCGCGTCGTGGCGCAAGGCGACCCACAAGCAGGCGCCGACGCCGCAGGCGAGCAGCAACAGATCGAAGGCACGGGAGCGACGACTCCGCGTCGTGCGGGAGCCTTGCGCACGAGCCAGACCGCTGCCGAGCAGTACCCACGGCAGGGCCAGCGCCAGGTGCAGCGGCCGCGCGACGAGGTTCGGCACCAGGCCCGAGAACACCAGCCACAGGTGGAACCCCACCGTTGCCGCACCGAGGCTGAGCCAGCGACGGTGCGCGGAGGCGCGGTCGGCATCGGGCACCAGCACGTACGCCACGGCGGCACCGAGCATGGAGATCATCCCGCCGGCATCACCTCACCGCGTGGCGCGGACGAGCGGGTTCTCAACGCTGCGCGTCGTCGAACGCGATGCCGGTTTCCTCGTAGTAGCGCACCGCGCCCGGGTGCAGCTCGGTGTCGATGTTCGACATGAGCTCGGGCGTCACGCCATTCCACCACGCCGACTCGCCGCCGAGCGTCTCCTGGTTCTCCCAGTAGGTCCGCACGAGGGTATAGGCGGTATCGTCGTCCATGGCCGTGGTGGCGTAGGCCACCACCGGCAGGGACGTCGTCACGACGGGTTCGTCCTGGCCCGCATAGGTGCCGGCGGGGATCTCGAGCCGCGTGCGCCCGGTCGCCTCGACCTGCTCGTCGCTGAGCGACAGCACGGTCACCGGCAGGCTGGCTGCCGCCTCGACGACGTTCGGCGCCGGCCACGAGCCCGCCGTGACGAAGGCGTCGATTTGCCCGTTCTTCAACGCGGCCACGGCGTTCGACAGCTCGGCGTCGGCAATGTCGACTCCGTCGAGCCCGAAGAGCTCCACGTACTTCTCGCCCTCGGTCGCGCCGAACGAGCCCTTGCCCAGCAGCACGGTCTTGCCGGCCATGTCCTCGAACGAGGCGATGCCGCTCTGCTCGCTGGCCACGAAGTGCATGGTGAGCGACGGGATGGGGAACAACGCGCGCACCGGCTCGAAACGCTCGCCGCCCCGGCCCTCGAACATGGCCTTGTTCTCGCGCGCGAGCGAGATCAGTGCGGGCGGCGACGTGAACACGTAGTTGCCGGGGCGCACGGCGGCCTCCATGACGTTCTGCACCGAGCCCTGGCTCTCCTCGACGGTGATCGAGATCTCGCCGTCGGTGCCCGCCTTCATGGCCTCGGACAACTGCACGGCCATCTGGTAGTAGGAGCTGCCGGCCTTCGCGGCCTTCAGGGTCACGCGCGTCTCGGCGTGCGCGGCCGGAACGAGCGCGCAGAGCGCGAGACACGCGACGGCGAGGGCCGAGGGCACGCCGCGCGCGGATTGGTGGTGGTTCATGGGTGGGCTCACTCCGCGAGCTCGTTGTAGGTGAAGAACGCGATGCCGTCGCGCAGCTCGATGCGCGCCGCGACGCGCGAGAAACGCACGCTGATGTCGCCCGGCGCGTTCACCAGCGCACGGCCGGTGCGCGCGGCGGACGTTCCTCGACGTGCCTTCATCGTGTCGAGCTCCATGGCCGTTCCCTCGCGGCACGATAGCATCGGCGCCGAGCCGGGCGCGACCCTCGCCCGGGACGGAGGCCTGCCCGCGTGAACCGATTCGACGCCGATCTGCCGCGACGCGACGCGAACTTCGTCCCGCTCTCGCCGACGAGCTTCCTGGAGCGGGCCGCCGCCGTGCGGCCCGACCACGTGGCGGTCGTGCACGGCGAGCGGCGCCACACGTATCGGGAGTTTCGCGACCGGGCGCGCAGGCTCGGCTCGGCGCTCGCGCGGCGCGGCGTCGATGCGGGCGACTGCGTGGCCATCATGGCCACCAACACGCCCGAGATGCTCGAGGCGCACCACGCCGTGCCGGCCATCGGCGCCGTGCTGAACTCGCTGAACGTGCGCCTGGACGCGGCCACCATCGCCTTCATCCTCGATCACGGCGAGGCGCGCGTGCTGCTCACCGACACCGAGTTCGCGCCCACCGTGCGGGCGGCGCTCGAGCTGGTTCGACGCGACATCCTCGTCGTCGACATCGACGATCCGCTGTGCGACGTTCACGAGCGCATCGGTGAGCTGGACTACGAGGCGCTGCTGGCCGAGGGCGACGCGGACGCGATGCCCGAACGCGTCGACGACGAATGGCAAGCGTGCTCGCTGCTGTACACCTCCGGCACGACCGGCAATCCCAAGGGCTGCGTGTACCACCACCGCGGCGCGTACCTGAACGCGCTCGGCAACCTAGTGACGATCGGCCTGACGCAGCGCTCGCGCTACCTCTGGACGCTGCCGATGTTCCACTGCGACGGCTGGACGTTCACGTGGGGCGTGACGGCGGCCATGGCCACGCACGTGTGCCTGAGAAAGGTGGACCCCGCCGAGGTCTACCGCCTCGTCGACGCCGAACGCGTCACGCACGCCTGCGGCGCGCCCATCGTGCTGAACATGCTGGCCAACGCACCGCTTGCGCAGCGCAGGCGCCCCGTCGACGGCTGCACGATCATGACCGGCGGCGCCGCGCCGCCCTCGGCCGTCATCGAGTCCATGGAGGCGCTCGGCTTCGACATCGTGCACGCCTACGGGCTCACGGAGACCTACGGGCCTTCGGCGGTGTGCCTGCCCCAGGACGACTGGCCCGGGCTCGATCTGAACGCGCGCTCGGCGCGCATGGCGCGCCAGGGCGTCGGCTACCTCACGCTCGAGGCCGCGAGCGTGAAGGATCCGGCGACGATGGCGGACGTGCCGCACGACGGCGCGACGATGGGGGAGCTCATGATGCGCGGGAACACGGTCATGAAGGGCTACCTCAAGAACGCGGACGCGACGGCGGCGGCCTTCGAGGGCGGCTGGTTCCACACCGGGGATCTCGGCGTGCAGCACCCGGACGGCTACGTCGAGATCAAGGACCGTGCGAAGGACATCATCATCTCGGGCGGCGAGAACGTCTCGACCCTCGAGGTCGAGGAGGTGCTGTATCGCCACCCGGCCATCCTCGAGGCGGCCGTGGTCGCACGGCCGGACGAGAAGTGGGGCGAGGTGCCCTGCGCGTTCGTGACGCTGCGCGAGGGCGCCGCGGCGAGCGCGGACGAGATCGTGGAGTTCTGCCGCGCGCGCATGGCGCGCTACAAGGCACCGAAGCTCATCGTGTTCGGGCCGCTGCCGAAGACATCGACCGGCAAGGTGCAGAAGTACGCGCTGCGCGAGGCGGCCGTGCGGAGCTAGCTCTATCGACTCGACGCGCGCCGAGTCAGATCCCACGCGGCGGGCCAGCGCGTGGGGGCGAAGATCGATCGGGCCGCGCTCAGCATCGCCTCCCATTCCGCGGTCTCGTAGCGCTCGGACAGGTGGAACGGCACGAGCTCGGCGACGCCCGCGTCGCGTGCGAGCATCGCCACGCGATCGATCGTGGTGTGGGAGTTCCTCGCGGCGAGCTCGACGTCGTGGGGCGCGTACTGGGATTCGCACACGAGCGTGCCCACGCCCGCGAGCCACGGCACGAGCGCATCGTGCGCGGCGGCGTCGAGCCGGAAGTCGGTCAGGTAGGCGCAGGCGTCGCGCGCGGCGGCCTCGAACAGTCCGTCGGCGAGCGCCGCGTCGAGCGCCTCGGGATCGCTCACCGGGCGCTCGCGCACGGGCGTGCCCCGCGCATCGATGCCCAGCGCCGCCTTCCACTCGCCGAGCCACGGGCCGGGCACACGGCCGAGCCGCGCGAGCGCGGGCTGCACCACGTTCACGCGCACGGCCTCGTCCACGCGGTAGCCGAGCGAGATTCCGCCGTGGGACAGCGCGATGGCGCGCACCGCGTAGTCCTCGTGCACCGCTACCCTGCCGTCGTGCTCGCGCGCGGGCAGCGCCTCGCGCGAAGCGTAGGCGTCCGCGGTGCGGAAGCGCCAGGCCCGGATCTCGTAGGCGTGCACGTCGTGCACGATCCATTCGCCCGGCGCACCGCTCGTCTGGTTCCACCAGAACCCCCGGAAACGGTGATGCAGTATGTCGGCCGTGCCGGGCGGTCCGTACACCCGCATGGCGGGGCCGTCGCGATCGAACAGCGCGCGGAACAGCGCATCGAAGCCGCCGATGTGGTCCATGTGCAGGTGCGACAGGAACAGCGCGTCGGTCTTCTTCAGCTCGCTCCTCGACAGCGCGTACAGGCACCGATCGCCGCAATCGAACTGCAACCGGTGCTGGCGCGTGCCCGAGTTGACGGTGACGCGCAGCAGGTTGTCCTGCCCGGGCGCGCCGAGCACGCGCGTGACGAGACTCACCGCGCGCCGCGGGACTCGCTGCGCGGCTCGTTGGCGGCGCGGGCGGACGGGTCGTCCAGGATGTCGCGATCGTCCGGAGCGCTCGCGGTGTCGATGTCCGCGGCTCCGCCCGACTCCGCCTTTCCCGCGGCGCGCGCGCGCGCGCGAGCCGTGAGCACGTCCGCCGCGGCGGCCACGGCCACCTCCATCGGCAGGTTGCCGGTACGCACGCCCGTGGCGCTGCCGAGCGGTGCGGTGAGCCCCGCGAGCTCGTCATCGGTGAAACCCTTGCGCGCCAGGCGCTTCCTGAACGCGCGCGCCTTGCCGCCGGACGCGATGAGCCCGAGATACGCCGCGTCCCCGCGCGACAGCACCGCCTCGCACACCTCGAAGTCGAGCTCGTGCGAGTGCGTCATGACCAGGTACAGGCCGCCTGGCCGGCACCGCTCGACGGCCCCGTACACGTTCTCGCCGAGCACCGAGGCCCGCAGCACGCCCGGCCCCGCTCCCGTCGCCGGCCCCGGATCGAGATCGATGTCGGGAACCGTGCCCACGGAGGCATCCGCGCCGAGGCGGGCGAGCCACTCGCGCCGCGGATCGTGAAAGGTCGCGATGCAGGGCAACCGGCGCAGCAGCCGGGCGAGCTCGCGCGCCACGTGACCGGCGCCGTAGATCTCCAGGCGGAAGTCGGACGCGGGCAGGAGCTCGAAAGCGAGGGTCGCCCGGCCGCCGCAGCACTGCGACAGCGCCTTGCCGAGCGCCCAGGTGCGGTGCTCGACGACGGGCTCGGTCGAACCGCGCGCCAGCAGCGCGCGCGCGTGCTCGAGCGCCGCGAGCTCGAGCGCGCCGCCGCCGATGGTGTCCGCGAAATCGCCGGCGGACACGACCATGCGCGAGCCCACGCCGCGCGGCGCGGAGCCTTCGAGCCGCACGACCGTGACTAGCACGGCGGCCTCGCCCGCACGGCGCGCGCGCTCGAGGGCCTCGTGCCAGGTGCCGTCCGCCGTCAAATCGGACCGCCGATCGCCACGGAAATCAGGCCGCGCGCTCGTCGCCGCGTCGGCGCGCGTCGGCGGCCGCGTCCAGCGCCGCCGCCGCGCGTCGCACCTCGCCGCAGGCGTGCAGCACGACCTCGGGCGTCGCGGGCGCGTCCAGCTCGGGAAAGACCCGGTGCTCGGCGAGCGACGCCACCGCGTCGCGGATGGCCGCGAACGCCGAGATCGCCAGCATCAACGGCGGCTCGCCCACCGCCTTGGAGCGGAACACCGTCGCCGCGTCGTTCGGGCTGTCGGCCAGCAACGACACGTTGAGCTCGACGGGCATGTCGCCGATCGCGGGGATCTTGTAGGTGGCCGGGCCGTCGGTGAGCAGACGCCCCTCGTCGTTCCAGCGCAGCTCCTCGTGCGTGAGCCAGCCGACGCCCTGCACGTAGCCGCCCTCGATCTGGCCGAGGTCGATGGCGGGGTTCAGCGAACGGCCGACGTCGTGCAGGATGTCGGTGCGCAGGATGCGGGTCTCGCCGGTCAGCGTGTCGATGGCGACCTCGGTGGCCGCCGCGCCGCAGGCGTAGTAGTAGAACGGCCGGCCGCGGGCTGACTTCCGGTCGTAGCCGATCTTCGGCGTGGCGTAGTAGCCCTGCGCGGAGAGCGGCACGCGGTCCATGTAGGCTTCCCGCGCGATCTCCGACCAGGGACGGGCCTGCACTTTTCCGTTCACGGGCCAGGCGACGCGATCGTCCGCGAAGACGATCGCGTCGGCGGACACCGGATGCTTGCCGACGATCCAGGCGACGAGCCGCTCGCGCAGCTCGCGCGCGGCGTGCAGCGCGGCCATGCCGTTCAGGTCGCTGCCCGATGACGCCGCCGTGGCCGAGGTGTTCGGCACCTTGTCGGTACGCGTGGCCGTGACCGCGATGCGCTCGGGCGCCATGCCGAGCTCGCTCGCGACGATCTGGGCCACCTTGACGTGCAGTCCCTGCCCCATCTCGGTACCGCCGTGGTTCAGCTGCACGCTGCCGTCGTTGTACAGGTGGATGACGGCGCCGGCCTGGTTCAGGTGCGTGACCGTGAACGAGATACCGAACTTGACGGGCGTGAGCGCGAGCCCCCTGCGCACGATGCCGCTCTCGGCGTTGAACGCGCGGATCTCGGCGCGCCGCGCCGCGTAGTCGCAGTCGGCCTCCAGCGCGTCGAGCAGGCGCGGTACGGTGAAGCCTTCCACCGTCTGGTGGTAGGGCGTGACGTCGCGCCCTTCGCCGCCGTAGAGGTTCGCGCGGCGCACCTCGAGCGGGTCCTTGCCGAGCGCGAACGCGATGCGATCGATGGCGGTCTCCATCGCGAGCATGCCCTGCGGACCGCCGAAGCCGCGGAACGCCGTGTTCGACACCGTGTTCGTGCGGCAGCGCAGCCCGTCGATGGTCACGGCCGGCAGGTAGTAGGCGTTGTCGGCGTGGAACATGGCGCGGTCCACGATGGCGTCCGACAGGTCCGGGGACGCGCCGCATTGCCCCGCGAGCAGATGCGTGATGCCGAGGATGCGCCCATCGTCGTCGAAGCCCACGTCGTGGCGGCACAGGAAACCGTGGCGCTTGCCCGTCATGCGCATGTCGTCGGCGCGCGACCAGCGGCAACTGGCCACCACGCCCAGGCGCGTCGCGAACAGCGCGGCGAACACCGCCGGCGGCGCCGCGTGCGTCTCCTTGCCCCCGAAGGCGCCGCCCATGCGCCGCACGACGACGTTCACGCGGTGCATGGGAATGCCCAGCACGTTGGCGATCAGGTGCTGCGTCTCGGTGGGGTTCTGGTTCGACGAGTGCACGGTCACGCCCCCGCCCTCCTCGGGCTCGGCGCGCGCGGCCTGGCCCTCGAGGTAGAAGTGCTCCTGCCCGCCGATCGACAGATCGCCCGCCACGCGGTGCGGCGCGGACTCGAGCGCGGCATCCGCGTCGCCGCGCGCCATGCGGTGCGGCGGACGCACGTAGTGCTCGTCCTCGATGGACTCCGCGACCTCGAGCCGCGGCACCTCGACCGCGTATTCGATCCGCGCCAGCAGCACGGCCGTGCGCGCGGCGCGGTGGCTCGTGGCCGCGACCGCGAAGAGCGGCTGGCCGTGGTACTCGACGCGCTCGTCGACCATGATCGGGTCCCCGGGGAACACCGGACCGATGTCGGTCATGTGCGGCAGGTCCGCGAAGGTCAGCACGTCGACGACGCCGTCGTGCGCGCGCACCGCATCCAGATCCATCGAGGTCACGCGTCCGTGCGCGATGTCGGAGGTGCCCACGGCCACGTGGACCATGCCGGCGGCCGCGCGCAGGTCGTCGACGTAGCGGGCGCGGCCGGTGACGTGCTCGACCGCGCTGTCGTGCGGCCTGGAGGTCCCGGCGCTCATTGCTCCTCCCCCGCGGCCGTGCCGAGCCGGCGCGCGTCCAGCACGCCGGTCCCCGTGCGGACGGTGGCGGGCGCGACGTCGCCGGTGTTCGAACCGTCACCGCCGCGCCACGCGCCCGCGATGAAGCGCTCCTCCAGGCCGGAGATACGCGTCGGCGGACGTATCCAGCCGTCGTCGAGCCGCGCACCGGGCCAGTGCGTGGCCGCCGGCCGGGGCAACCCGCGCGCGGCGTCGGCCGCGTCGGCCGCACGCGCGGCGTGCTCGATGTAGGTACGGCGCAGCAGGTTCGCCGCGACGTCGAGCCGGTACGCGGCGCTCGCCCGCGCATCGTCGATGGGGGTGAAGTCCGCGGCGAAGGCGAGCACCGCGCGCTCCACGTCGGGCCCGTCGAACGGTCGCCCGACCAGCGCGGCCTCCACGCGCGACGCCCGCTTCGGCACCTCGGCCATGCCGCCGCACGCGATGCGCGCCGTCGCCACGCGCGGCGCACCGCGATCCGCTTGCTCGAAGCTCAGGTGAAAGGCCGCGCAGACGGCGGAGATGTCGTCGTCCATGCGCTTGCTGACCTTGTGCACGGCCACCAGCGCATCGTCCGCCGGCAGCGGCACGATCACCTCGCGAATGAATTCGCCCGCGGCGAGCACGGTGCGGCGGTAGCCGACGAAGTAGTCGTCCAGCGGCACCTCGCGCACGACATCGCCGCGCTGCAGCACGACGCGCGCGCCCAACGCGAGCAGCAGCGGCGCACAGTCGCCGATGGGCGAGGCGGACCCGAGGTTGCCGCCCAGCGTGCCGGCGTTGCGGACCTGGTCCGAGCCGAAGCGCAGCAGCAGCTCCGGCGCGTCGGGCACCAGGCCCGCGAAGGCCTCCACGAGCCGGTTCAGCGTGACCGCCGCCCCCACGTGCAGCGCGTCCCCGACGCGCTCGAGCCGCTGCAGTTCCGGCACCCGCGTGACGAGCACGATGCGCGGCAACGTGCGCATGCGCTGGGTGATCTCGAGCGCGAGGTCCGTGCCACCCGCCAGCAGCGGCGCATCGGGGTACTCGGCGCGCAGCCGCGCGAGCGCGTCGAGCGTCGGCGGCACGTGGAAGGGGCCGGTGGTCTCGCCGCCGAGCGCACGCAGCCGCGCGACCAGCGCCTGCGCGGCCGCGCCGTCGCGCAACGGTCGGTGCGAGGCGAGGGCCGCCGCCGCGGCTCGCTTGATGGGCCGATAACCGGTACAGCGGCACAGGTTCCCGCCGAGCGCGCGATCGATGCGGTGCGACAGCGCCCCGGCGTCGGGCGTCTCGAAGCCCGCGAGCCAGCCGCCCGGACGCGTCACGGGACGCGAGGCGCCGGCGTGCGTGCCGGTCACGACCGCGTCGGCGTGCGCATCGTTGGCCGCCCCGTTCGCGTCACCGTCCGATGCCCCCCTCGCCGCCTCGCTCACGCGCGCGGCGACGGCCGGGCTGCGGGACTCGGCGAGCGGCGTCGCGGTCGGTGCCGGCGCGGGGCCATCGTTCGCACCGGGCCGGTCGCCGGCGACCCACCGCACCGTAGGCGCGTCCGGCGATTCGCCGAGCGCGACCATCGACATCACGAACCCCGGCGTGCAGAAACCGCACTGCGAGCCGTGCTCGTCCACCAGGGCGCGCTGCGCAGGATGCAGCTCGTCGCCCGCGGCCAGGGACTCCACGGTCAGCAACTGGCATCCGTGCAGGGCACCGACGAAGGCGATGCAGGCGTTGATGGACTCGTACCGCAGCGGAGGCTCTCCCGGCTCGACGCTGCCCGGGGACACCACGACGACCGTGCAGGCCCCGCAGTCGCCGGAGCCGCAACCCTCCTTCGTGCCGGTGCGATGGCGATGCAGGCGCAGCCAGTCCAGCACCGTCAGGTCTGCCGGCACGTCGTCGCCGAGCCGGATCTCCTCGTCGTCGAGCAGGAAGCGGATCATGTATGGAAACCGGCGAGGCTCAGCGGGCGGGCACCGGCGCCGCACCCTGCGCCGCCGTTCGAATCGATACGTCATCGGGCGTCTCGCCGACCAGCAGCGGCACGATCTCGAACCGAGTCACATCGAGGATACCGACGTCGGAGATGCGAAGCTCCGGAATTACCGCAAGGCCCAGGAAGGTATGCAGCAGGTGAGCGTCGGTCAGCGCGCAGCCCGCCTCGCGCATGGCGCCTTGCAACGCGTCGCTCTTCGCCGCCACCGCCTCTGCTCCCTCCTCGGACATCAGTCCCGCGACGGGCATTTCTACCAGCGCGCGCTCCGTGCCGTCGACGAAGAAACAGAAACCCCCACCGACCTCGGCCAACCGGTTCGCCGCCAGCGCCATGTCCGTGCGGGACGTGCCGGCCACGATCAGCTGGTGCGCGTCGTGCGCCACGGTGGAGGCCAGCGCGCACGGCCGGTCGTAGCCGAAGCCGTTCACGAAGCCGTTCACGACGCCGCCCGTGCCGCGGTGACGCTCGACCACGGCGACGTGGCAGACATCGGCGTCCGCGTCGACCTCCACGATGCCCGCCACCACCGGCAGCTCGGCCCGCAGCGCCCGCGTGGGCGCCTGACGCTCGACGACCCCGATGACGCGCGCCGTCACGCGGCCCTC
This sequence comes from uncultured Gammaproteobacteria bacterium, assembly GCA_963833195.1. GTDB lineage: Bacteria > Pseudomonadota > Gammaproteobacteria > Granulosicoccales > Granulosicoccaceae > Granulosicoccus. Next base: position 2,783,039 of record CAWHXF010000027.1, read on the forward strand.
GGCGCCGACCGGCACGTTGCCGTCCGCGTCTGCGGCCCCGTCGACACGGACCCGGAAGTCGTCGGGCACCAGCGGGCGCGCCAGCCGCACGGTATCGCGCGCGCTCGCGGGCCACTCGAACGGCTCCAGGCTCCGGGTCATCGCACCGCCGACGGCCACCACCTCGCCGCGCGCGATGACGGTCTCGACGGGCAGCCCGACGAGATCCGACGTCAGGATCAGGTCCGCCCGCCGTCCCGGGGTAATGGAGCCGAGCTCGCGCTCGAGCCCGAAGTGCTCGGCGACGTTCAGCGACGCCATGCGGATGGCGTCGACGGGGCGCAGCCCGCGCGAGATCGCGTGGCGCACGACGCGGTCCATGTGCCCGTCGCGCACGAGCGTGCCCGCGTGGGAGTCGTCGGTGCACAGCACGAACCAGCGCGGGTCCAGCCCGCCCTCGGTGACCGCCCGGATCTGCTCGGCCACGTCGTACCAGGCCGAGCCCAGGCGCATCATCACGCGCATGCCCTGGCGCACGCGCGCGACGGCATCCTGCATGCGCGTGCCCTCGTGATCGTCGGCCGCTCCGCCGGCGACGTAGCCCGCGAACGCCCGACCCAGATCGGGAGACGCGTAGTGTCCGCCGACGATCTTGCCGGCGGCACGCGTCGCGGCGATCTGGCCGAGCATCTTCGGATCCCCGGCGGCGACTCCGGGGTAGTTCATGACTTCCCCCAGACCGACGATGTTCGGCCAGCCCATGGCCTCGGTCACCTCGTCGACGCCCAGCACCGCCCCGGCGTTCTCGAGCCCGGGCGCCGACGGCACGCAGCTCGGCATCTGCACGTACACGTTGATGGGCAGCCCGGCGCACTCGTCGTGGATCAGCCGCACGCCCGCGAGCCCCAGCACGTTGGCGATCTCGTGCGGATCGACGAAGGCCGAGGTGGTGCCGTGCGGGATGACGGCGGCCGCGAAGCCCGAGGCCGTCATCATCGTGCTCTCGACGTGCATGTGGGGGTCGCACAGCCCGGGCACGAGGTAGCGGCCGGCGGCATCGATCACCTCGGTGTCCGGCCCGACCGCGTGGCCGGCGTCCGGCACGACCGCCGCCACGCGTCCCGCCGCGATCACGACGTCGTGGCCGGGCAGGATCTCGCCCGAATGGACGTTCACCCAGCGACCGTTCCGAACCACACGATCCGCGGGGCTGCGGCCGGTGGCGACGTCGATGAGGATGGCAGGGGAACCTGCGGGGGCGAATTCGGTCATGGGCGCCGAGCGTGGCGCACCGGGCGGCGGGTGGCAAGGGCCCGGCGCGCGCCGAGACGGCGACCGAGTTCCCGTCCCCTACCCGCACACCTCCACCCGATCCACCACCAGCTCGAACGGCCCCGAGCGAACGTCGTTCAGCATGATCCCCACCCGCCTGGCCGATGCCGGATCGAACGGCGGCGCATCGACCGCGCGGCCGCGCACCGACGGTTCGAGCTCATCGAAGCGCACCGACACCGTCGTCCATTCGCCCGGCTTCAGGTTCGGGAACGCGGCGCGGTAGGTGATGCGCGGATGCGCCGCGTCCTCGAGCAGCAGTCGGTAGCCGCGCCCGTCCGACCTGACGCGCAGCTCGACGCGGGAACGGGCGGCATCGAACGGCTCGGGAAGCTCGAGCCGCACCGAGGAGAAACCGCCACCGTTCGTGTTTATGTCGCCCGCGAACACCATCGCGGCGTCCTCGAACCGGACGTCGCCCTTCGAGCGTCCCCCCATGACGTCGTCGTTGATCGTGCGCCAGCGCGCATTCGCGGCCGGGTCGGTGAAGTCCGCGACGAGCGCGCACGCGCTCTGCGCCGAAACGCCGGCCGGCATCGCGCACAGCAACACGATGGGCGTCAGCGCGAGCGCCCGACGGGACAGCCCGCTTCGGGGCGACCGGGCAAGGCGACGGTACGTGGAGGGATCGCGCGGTGGCATCGACGGTCTCGGACGCGGCAGACGAGGCGACGCAGGATCGCAGATCCGGCTGGCCGGGGCCGATGGAACGCGCCGGCGAGTCGAATCAGCCCGTCCGCGCGAGCGACGACGCCGCCATCCACGCCTCGAAGCGATGACACGTCCCGCGACCGCGGTCCTTGCCGTGGTACAGCGCCAGATCCGCGCGGCGCAGCAGGGTGTCCACGTCCCGACCGTCGGCGGGCGCCACGCAGATGCCGACGCTCGCACCGACGCGCGCGATGCGGCCATCGAGGTCATAGGGTGCGGACAGGGCGCCCACCACGCGCGCACCGAGCTCGAGCGCGTCCCGCTCCCGCGCCAAGGCCGGCGCGACGATCGCGAACTCGTCTCCGCCCATGCGGGCGACCAGCGCGTCGGAGCGACAGCAGCTCTCGAGTCGCCGGGCCGCATGCCGCAGCAGCGCATCTCCGGCCGCGTGCCCCAGCTCGTCGTTGACGGCCTTGAACCGGTCGAGGTCCAGGCACAGCACCGCCGTGTCGGCGCTGGGCTCCTCGAGCGGAGCGATCGCCCGCTCGAGGGTCTCGCGCAAGACGGCGCGGTTGGCAAGCCCGGTGAGCACGTCGTGCTCCGCCAGCCAGGCGATGCGGCGCTCGGCCCGGCGCTTGGCGGTCACGTCCTCGTGCACGGCCACCGTATCGAGAAACCGACGGGCATGGACTCGAGCGCCTGGCGCAGCAGATCCGCTTCGTCGAAACCCGCCCCCACGGTCACATCACCGATCGGGACGGTCGACGCCGGCCCTGGTGGCGGCAACGTGCTGGGTCCTCGGTCGACGGGCATGGTCGCGTGACGGGGGTTTCTGGTGTCCGGTGGCCTTCGGCGCGCGACGGTCCACCGCTGTCAGCGACCGTTCGGGAGCAATCCTGCAGCGACCGTGCAGCTTCTGCGGAGCCTGCCGGGCGCCGGCGTGATGCGTGCCGCGCGACCGCCGCCGCTACGCGATGGCCGCGACGCCCGCCTCGGCCACCGCCACGTCCTCGTCCGGCTTGCCCGACCCGACGCCGATCGCGCCGACCGTCTCGCCGTCCACCACCACCGGCAGTCCGCCCTTCAGGTTGGTGAAGCCGCCCTGCGTGGCGAGCCCGAGCTGCACCGCGAACTCGCTCGGCGCACCGCCCGTGGCGGCCTTGATGGATGCGGCCGTGACGGCCTTCGCGATGGAGGTGTCCACGCTGTGGAACTTGGCGCCATCCATGCGGCAGAACGCGAGCAGTCGGCCGCCGCGGTCGACGACAGCGATGTTCTGCGGCACGCCGATCTCGGCCGCCTTCGCGCGGGCGGCGTCGAGGATCTTCAGCGCGGCGGCTTCGCCGAGTTCCTGGCGGGTGTGGAGCATGTCGGGTCCGGTGTCCGGAAGTGAAGCGGCTGCGGAGGATCGCAGATCCATCAGGCGTCCGCCGCGGCGAGCTCCTTCACCCGGCGCAGCACGGACTCGTAGTTCTCGACACCCTGCGCGCCGGTGACGAGGTGCTTCTCGTCGAACACCATCGCCGGCACGCCCCGGATGCCCTGCTCGGTCCAGTAGCGCTCGCGCTCGCGCACGACGTCGGCGTAGCGACCGTCGGCCAGCACCGCGGCCGCCTCGCCCGGGTCCAGCCCGACGTCCCCGGCGATGGCCGCGAGCACACCGGCGTCGGCGACGTCCCTATCGTCGGTGAAGTACGCCGCCAGCAGCGCAAGCTTCAGTTCGTGCTCGCGCCCCCGCTCGCCGGCCCAGGCCAGCAACTGGTGGGCGCGGAAGGTCGGCAGGATGCGCTTGTCGTCGCCGAAGCGGAACTCGAAGCCGAGGGAATCGCCGAGCTCGGTCAGGCGCCGGCGGTTGGCCGCGCTCTCGGCCGGCGAGCTGCCGTACTTGCGGGCGATGTGCTCGCCCAGGTGCTCTCCCTCGTCGGGCATCGCCGGGTTCAGCTCGAACGGGTGCCAATGGATCTCGGCGCGCGTGCCGGTGCGCTCGAGCGCGGCGGCGAGCTGGCGGTAGCCGACGATGCACCAGGGGCAGACGACGTCGGAGACGATGTCGATGCGCAGCGGATCGACCGTCGGGCGGGTGTCGGAAGGGGTGTTGTCCATGGCGTGCAGCATCGGGGCGCCGGCCCCGTACGGCAAGACCGTCAGAGCTGTTCCAGCGTGTACCCCGCCTGGTCCAGGGCCCGCAACAACCCGTCCTCGCCGACCAGGTGCCCAGCCCCGACCAGCACGAGCTCCACCGGGTCGGTAGCCAGCATGTCGACGAGCTCGAGGATCCAGTTCCGGTTGCGATCCACGATCAGCGAGGCGTACCCGTTCGGCATGTGCTCGCGCAGATGACGGTGAGCGCGCTCAGCAGCATGCCGGGCCGGAACGTCGCGAAGGTATCGACGGGCAGCCCGCGCGCGTCCAGGAAATCGGCGAGCCGTACGTCGGTCTCCTCGTCCAGCACTTCGAAGATCCGCGCGTCGCCCTCGTGGGTCAGCACCCGCAGCATGGCCGCCTGCATCGCCGGGTCCTCGAGCTCCCGCACGTCGGTCTCCAGCACCAACGCGTCGGCGGACTCGTAGGCGGTGTCGAAGGGTTTCGGCAACGGGTAGTCGTCGTTGTCCAGCACGTGCAGCGTGCCGCCCAGGAAGAGGTGCTCGTCCCCGTCCGAGACGCGCCACAGGAAGGTGTCGGCCTGCGCCGCCGGAGCGAGTGCGAGCAGGGTCGCGAGGGCGATCGATCGGCGCTTCGTGGATCTCGTCCGGCGTTCGTCCGTGGCGGGTGGCTCGACGGGCGTCGTGCGGGCGGTGCGGACCGTGCCGCAGCTCTCGGGGTGCCCGGCAGCCGCGCCACCGTACGACGGGCAACCATCGCGCGGCGAGCGGCCTCGCCGACCTGCAATGCGCCGGGGCGTCACGGGCGTTGCAACGAGGTCGGCTATACTGGGGAGTTCGGTTCGCCCGCACCTTCGGCTGACCCGAACCGTACTCCTCCTCCCCCGCGGCCTGCCCGAGATCCGGCGTGTCGCCCCGGCCCGTGCCCACGAGGCGCGCAGGACCCAAGAGACCCCCGTGATTCAGAAGCTCCGCAACATCGCGATCATCGCGCACGTCGACCACGGCAAGACCACGCTCGTCGACAAGCTCCTCCAGCAGTCCGGCACGCTGGACATGAGGAAGGACGTCACCGAGCGCCTCATGGACTCGAACGCCATCGAGAAGGAGCGCGGGATCACGATCCTGTCCAAGAACACGTCCATCCTGTGGAACGACTTCCGCATCAACATCGTCGACACCCCGGGCCACGCCGATTTCGGCGGCGAGGTGGAGCGCGTGCTGTCGATGGTGGACTCGGTGCTGCTGCTGGTCGACGCGGCCGAGGGCCCCATGCCGCAGACGCGCTTCGTCACCCAGAAGGCCTTCGCGATGGGCTTCAAGCCCATCGTCGTGATCAACAAGATCGACCGCGAGGGCGCCCGACCCGAATGGGCGCTGGACCAGACCTTCGAGCTCTTCGACAACCTCGGCGGCACGGACGAGCAGCTGGACTTCCCGGTCGTCTACGCCTCGGCCGTGAACGGCTACGCGGGCCTGGAGCCCGACATCACCGAAGGCGACATGACGCCGCTGTTCCAGACGATCGTGGACTCGGTCGCCCCGCCGGACGTGGACCGTGACGGTCCGTTCCAGATGCGCATCAGCTCGCTCGACTACAACAGCTACGTCGGCGTCATCGGCATCGCGCGCATCAAGCGCGGCAGCATCAAGCCGAACCAGCAGGTGCGTCTCGTGAGCGCCGACGGCAAGCAGCGCAACGGCAAGGTGCTGCAGGTGCTCGGCTTCCACGGCCTCGAGCGCATCGAGACGCAGGAAGCCTTCGCGGGCGACATCGTGGCCATCACCGGCATCGACAAGCTCAACATCTCGGACACGTTGTGCGACCCCGCCAACGTGGAGGCACTGCCCGCGCTGACCGTCGACGAGCCGACCATCAGCATGCTGTTCCAGCCGAACTCCTCGCCCTTCGCGGGCAAGGAGGGCAAGTACGTCACCAGCAGGAACATCTGGGACCGCCTGCAGACGGAGCTGTTGCACAACGTCGCGTTGCGCGTCGAGCGCACCGAGCAGGGCGAGACCTTCAAGGTCTCCGGCCGCGGGGAGCTGCACCTGTCGGTGCTGATCGAGAACATGCGCCGCGAGGGCTACGAGATGGGCGTCGGCCGCCCCGTCGTCATCACGCGCGAGAACCACGAGACGGGCAAGACCGAGGAGCCCTTCGAACAGATCACGATCGATGTCGAGGAGCAGCACCAGGGCGCCATCATGGAGAAGATGGGCAGCCGCAAGGCCGACCTGAAGAACATGGTGCCCGACGGCAAGGGCCGGGTGCGCCTGGACTACATCGCTCCCGCGCGCGGCATGATCGGCTTCCGCACCGAGTTCCTGACCGCCACCTCCGGCACGGGCCTGATCTACTCGGTGTTCGATCACTACGCGCCCATCATCCAGATCGCCGGCATCGGCCAGCGCAGGAACGGCGTGCTGATCAGCAACGGCACCGGCAAGGCGCTCGGCTTCGCGCTGTGGAACCTGCAGGAGCGCGGCAAGCTGATCATCGGCGCGAACGTGCAGGTCTACGAGGGCCAGGTCGTCGGCATCCACTCGCGCGACAACGACCTGACCGTGAACGTGCTGAAGGGCAAGCAGCTCACGAACGTGCGCGCCTCGGGCACCGACGAGAATATCCAGCTCACGCCGCACATCGACTTCAGCCTGGAGCAGGCGCTCGAGTTCATCGACGACGACGAGCTCGTCGAGGTCACGCCGCAGTCCATTCGCGTGAGGAAGAAGCTCCTGACCGAGAACGATCGGAAGCGCGATTCGAGGACCGCGAAGGCGAGCTGAGGGGTCGGACCACGATAAGTAGCTGATCTCGCTGCCCTTTCCTTCAAAAACAGCGTCCCGTAGGCCCTTGAACGGCCCTGATTGCGCGAATCAGGGCCGTTTAGCGTCCCCGCGCCCCCAACCGCTCCCCTGCATCTCGACGAGCCGGCTCGCCGCGCGCGTGAACTCGAACGCGAGCCGGTCCCCGACGTAGAGCGCATCGGGCTCCGCCTCGGCGCTGGCCACGAGTCCCACGCGCCGATCGTAGAATTCGTCCACGAGATTCACGAAGCGACGCGCGGCGTCGTCGTCGGAGGCGTCCATGACCGGCACGTCGTCGATCACGACGACGGGGAAGCGCTCGGCGATCTCGATGTAGTCGTTGGTCGAGCGCGGCGCCTCGCACAGCGCGGCGAAGTCGGTGCGCAACAGTCCCCCACCGAGCGCCCGGACCGGCAGCTCCCGCCCGCCCACTTCGAGCGAGCGCCCCGAGTAGTAGCCCGCGTCGCGCCGCGCCCCGATCGCCTGCCCCGCGATACGCTCGACGCACTCGTCCAGCGCCGCCCGCCGCTGCTGCGCCGAACCCACCACCCACGTCGGCTGGTCCCGCAGTACCTGCTGCCGGTAGTCCTCGCCGTCGGCCATCTCCAGCACCTCGCAGTGGCGCTTCATCTGCGCGATGGCGGGCAGGAAGCGCGCGCGCTGCAGGCCGTCGCGGTAGAGCCCGTCGGGCGGCACGTTGGAGGTCGTCACGAGCGTCACGCCGCGTCGATACAGGGCACCGAGCAGCCCGCCGAGCAGCATGGCGTCGGTGATGTCGTTGACGTGCATCTCGTCGAGCAGCACCAGCCGCGCGCGCGAGGCCCAGCTCGCGGCGATGCGCTCCAGCGGATCCTCCACCTCGCCGAGCGCGCGCAGGTCCGCGTGCACGCGGCGCATGAACGAGTGGAAATGCAGCCGCACGCGATCGTCGAACTGCAGCCCGTCGAAGAAGAGGTCGCACAGTCTCGTCTTGCCGCGCCCCACCCCGCCCCACAGATACAGCCCGCGCACCGGGTCGATGGTGGTGTCGCCGGAGCCGAACCAGCGCGCGAACGGGGAGCGGCTCGGCTGTCGCCAGCGCTCGCGACGCTTGAGCTCGGCGCCGATGGCGTCGAGCCGCGCGATGACACGCGCCTGCTCGGGGTCCGGCTCGAGCCTGCCGGCGGCCAGCTCGGCGCGGTACAGCGCCTCGATCGTGCCGGGCATTCCGACTATCCGCCCCTAGCCGCGCGGGCGACCCGCTCGTAGCCGCCGGATCGCGCTCTTCTGACGCAGCAGCACGTAGCGGTGCAACGCGTCGAGCTCCTCGGGCGCGAGATCCACGAAGCGGCAGTGCAACTGCGCCTTGTCGGCGGCAGGCAGCACGTCGACGTAGCCGGACACCGGCTGCGGCACGCTCGGCAGGTCCATGCTGAACGGGTAGCGACGGCCGGCCTCGACGATGTCCGGCGGTGCGGAGAAGCCCGTGGCACTGATGTCGAGCACGCGGGACAGCTTGCCGTCGAGCTGCAGGATGATGGGATCGTCGGGGTCGGGAACGACCCGATAGGCGGCCCGCCCGGTGGGCGTGGCCTCGACGCTGATACCGCTCACGCTCCTGGCTGCCTCGTCGGGGGCGTCGGCCGCGCTCAGGCCCGGAGCCCCGGAGGCACGAGCATGCTCAACCGCGCCCTCAGTCGCTGCACGTTGTTGTCCTCGAGGATGATGGTCGCGCCGCGGTAGGCGATCTCGGTGGAAACGAGCTCGCGAGCGTGCGCCGAGCGCAGGCGCCCGAGCAGGATGCCCATCAGGATGGCAAGACTGACCCCGCACACGAAGGGCAGGATGGCGCCGCCGAGCGAGCCGCCTACCGCTGCGTCCATCGCGGCGACCGCGCCGGGCGCGGCGAAGTGGATCAGCGAGCCGAGCAGTCCGATGAGTATCGCGTAGACCGCCGTGAACAGGAAGACGTCGGCGGTCATGTGGCTGTAGAGCCGCTCGGCGGACTGACGCCGCTCGAGCCCGAAGCGGATGGCCTCGTCGTCGGCGGCGTCACCGATGAGGTGGCAGACCTGCTCCACCTCCCACGAGCTCGACCGGATCTCGGCCACGCCGAGCAACCCGTCGCGGCGGCTGATGTCGCAGATCTTCATCATCGCGCGGATCATCTCCTCGGGAGAATTGCCGCCGTGGACCCCCCGGGCGAGCGCGATCTGCAGCGCCTGCACGAGCTGCGGCACCGGAAAGGTCACCAGCAACGCCACGAGCGTGCCGCCGAACACGACTATCACGGGGCGGACCACGTCCATGAGCTCGACCGTACCGCCGAGGAACATGGCGAGTCCGACGGTGAGCATGACCGCGGCGAGCACGAGCGGCACGACCTGCAGCAGATCTACGCGATGCCGGCGACTCACGAGCAGATCGTCCGGAGGGGGAGGTGACACGGGAGCCGGTAACGCCTGGTGGGAGCGGAAGGGATGGAAGATGGCCGGGACGGGCCCGGGGGGCTTGTCATCGGCGCGCGGATGTGGTGGGTGCCTGGCGAGCGGGAAGGAGAGTAGCAGATGGCCCGCGCCGCGCCGATGCCGCCGGACGGAGCTCATCCGAACCAGGGCGGCACCCTCGCACCGGCCTCGGAGAGCTCCGCGTCCAGCGCTCGCGCGCCCGGGCACAGCCTCTCCAGCAGGGCCCAGAAGGCCGGGGAATGGTTCATGTGCCGGGTGTGCGCCAGCTCGTGCAGCAACACGTGATCGACGAGCCCGGGGCGCAGGAAGAGCAGCTTCCAGTTCAGGCTGATGGTACCGCTCGAACTGCAACTGCCCCACAGGGTGCGCTGGCCGCGCACGCTGCAGCGCGCGTAGCGCAAGCCGTGCGCGGCGGCGAGCGCGGCCAGCCGCGGCACCAGATGGCGGCGCGCCTCGCCCGCCAGATGCGCCGCCAGGACGGCCGCCACGCCCTGCCGGTCGGCGGGGTCGCAGCCCACCGACACCACGCTCTCGCCGTCCAGCGACGAGCCGGGTGCCCGGCGCGCACCGAGCTCGTAGCCGATGATCACGCGCTTGCCGGTCGCCGGCAGGACGAGTCCCCGCGGCGGCCACTGCCGGAATTCCGGCGGCACCCGTGCCTCCAGCGCGGCGAGCTCCGCGAGCACCCAGTCGCGGTGCCGCGCGACGAAGCCCGCCACATCGCGCCGCGGGAAGCGACTCGGGATGGTCACCACCAGGCCCCTGTCCGGCGACACGCGCAGCGTGGCCCGCTTCGCGCGCGCGGACACGCGAAGCTCCCAAGGAGGCAGGGGCGGCAGGAGCGGCGAGGGCAGCAGGGGCCCGGACGGAAGGGGATCGGCGCAGGACGCGGACACGGAAGGCGAACGTGAGGCGGGCGGCACGGCCGAGTCTACCGGCGCACCGCGCACCGGCGTCGGCTAGGCTTCGCCCGCCCCGGCGCCGCCGGCCCCGCTCCCCGACGACGAAGCGCCGATGACCCTGCTGTCCCTGTCGAGCGTGCTGATCACGGTCGCCGCGCTGTTCGCGTACGTGAACTACCGGACGCTGAAGCTGCCGACCACCATCGGCATCATGGTCATCTCGCTGGTGTTCTCGCTGGTGCTGGTCGTGCTCGGCAACGTCGGCCTCGGCGGCGCCGAGCGCATCGCGATCGACATCGTCGGGCAGGTCGACTTCGACGAGACGCTGCTGAACGGCATGCTCGGCTTCCTGCTGTTCGCGGGCGCACTGCACGTCAACCTCGACGACCTGCTGGAGAGGAAGCTGACCATCGGCACGCTCGCCTCGTTCGGCGTGGTGTCGTGCATGTTCCTGGTCGCGGGCGGCAGCTGGCTGCTGTTCCGCGCGTTCGGCTACGAGCTGCCCTTCATCTGGTGCCTGCTGTTCGGCGCGCTGATCTCCCCGACCGACCCCATCGCGGTCATGGGCATCCTGAAGACGGCCGGCGCCACGAAGTCGCTCGAGATCAAGATCGCCGGCGAGTCGCTGTTCAACGACGGCGTGGCCATCGTGGTGTTTCTCGCCATCTTCGGCATGGCGGTGAACGCCGAACCGTTCGATGCCGGCCACATCGCCGTGCTGTTCGTGCAGGAAGCCTTCGGCGGGGCGCTGTTCGGCTTCGCCTGCGGCTGGGTGGTGCTGCAGATGCTCAAGCGCGTCGACAACTACCAGGTCGAGGTGCTGCTGACCCTCGCGCTGGTGGCGGGCGGTGCGACGGCAGCGGCGGGGCTGCACCTGTCGGCCCCCATCGCGGTGGTGATCGCGGGGCTCATGATCGGCAATCACGGCCGTCGCGACGCCATGAGCAACACCACCACCCAGCACCTCGACACCTTCTGGGAGCTCATCGACGAGATCCTGAACGCGCTGCTGTTCCTGCTGATCGGGCTCGAGATGGTGGTGCTCAGCCACGACCCGAAGCTCTGGGTCGCCGGCGTCGCCATGGCACTGGTGGTGCTGGCGGCCCGCTTCGTGGCCGTGGGCGTGCCCGTGACGCTGCTGCGCAAGGCGGGGCGGCCGTTCCACCCGCACGCCATCAAGATCCTGACCTGGGGCGGGCTGCGCGGCGGCATCTCGGTGGCGCTGGCGCTGTCGATTCCCGCCTCCCCGGAGCGGGACATCATCGTGCCGGTGACCTACGTGATCGTGCTGCTCTCCATACTCGTGCAGGGCCTGACGATCGGCAAGCTGGTGCGCGCGACCTCCTCCTGATCCCGCGCGGGCAGCGCGCGCGCCAGCAACGCGTCCAGCGTCGATGGCGCGACCGGCTTGTGCAGCGCCTCGAGCCCGCTCGCCCGGATCTCGCGCAGCCGCTCGGGGGACGTATCGCCGGTGACGATCGCGGCCTTCAGCGCCGGATCGTCGAACGCCTCGCGCAGCGCCGCCACCGCGTCGATGCCGGTCGCGCCGTCCCCGAGCCGATGGTCGCAGAGCACGAGCACGGGCGCCCGGCCCGCGAGCGCCGCGGCGCGCAGGGCCCGGCGCGCGTCGAGCGCCAGCAATGCGGTGCAGCCCCGGCTCTCGAGCAGGTGGCCGGTCGCCTCGAGCACCGACGCATCGTCGTCGACGACCAGCACCAGCGCCCCGTTGGCGACGGGCACCGGCGACGCATCGGCGGCCGCGTCGCGACGCACCTGCCCCGGGTCCCCGCCCGGCACGTGCAGGGAGAACGTGGTGCCGGCGCCCGGGGACGAGCGCAGCACGAGCGGCACGTCCATCAGCGCGCACAGCCTGCGCACGATGGACAGTCCCAGCCCGAGCCCCGCCTCGCGGTCGCGTGCCGCGTTCCCGAGCTGCACGTATTCACCGAACACCTCGTCGCGCGAGGCGTCGGGGATGCCGATGCCGGTGTCCGAGACGTCCACCACGTGGTCTCCGGCCGCGCCGGCGACGCAGCCGAGCGTCACGCTGCCCACGGGCGTGTAGGCGATCGCGTTCGAGAGCAGGTTGCCGAGCACGCGCTCGACGAGCACCGGGTCGGTCCACAGCGTCGCACCGTTCGGACGCAGGTGCAGCACGAGCCCCTTGTCGCGGGCGGACGCATCGAAGCGGGCGCGAAGCCGCTCGAACAACGCGTCGCCGTCGATGTGCTCCGGGCGGAAGACCACGGTCTCGGCATCCAGGCGCGACAGGTCGAGCAGGCTGTCCAGCAACCCCTTGAGCGCCGCGGTCGAGCTGCCTAGCTCGTCCACGATGGCGCGCTCGGTCGCGTCGACCCGCTGCCTGCGCAGCGCACCGACCAGCAACCCCAAGGCGTGCAGCGGTTGACGCAGGTCATGGCTGGCTGCGGCGAGGAAGCGGCTCTTGGCGACCACCGCGCGTTCGGCCACGCGTTTCTCGCGCGCCAGGTTGCCCGACAATCGCTCGTTGACGAAGTGCGCGCGGATGAGCGCGGCGTGCTGCTCGTTAACGCGCAGCGCCAGCCAGAAGTTGATGCCGAGGAACAGCAGCATCAGCGCACCGGTCACCACGAGCGAGTCGCGCCCCGAGCTCAGGTGCGCCGTGGCCAGCGGCACGATCAGCGGCACCGAGAACGAGGCGAACGTGGGCAGGTGCGCGCCGCCGGACGTCGCGCTGACGGCCACCATGCCCGCGAACACCGTCGACACGAGCAACAGGAACTCGACCTCGTCCGGGCGATACGACACGAGCGGCCAGGTTCCCCACACGAGGCCCGCCGCGAGCGTACCGATCCAGAACAGCCGACCCCAGCCGGTACCGGCGCGCGCGGCCGCATCGGCGCGATGCCAGGCGGCGATGAGCCACAGCCGCGCGATCGCGGCGATGGACAACGCCGCCAGCCAGGGCCCGGCCGCCGGCCGCGTCGCCCCTTCCCAGGGGAACAGCATGAGCCCGGCGGCGGCGCCCCACGCGCCCAGCACCAGTCCGAACCCGCGCCCGTAGACGAGCCCGACCTGCGCCGCGCGGATTCGCGCCTCGAGCGCCTCGGACACCCCCACCGTCCCGTCGATCCGCACCACGCCGATCCGCCCCCGCTCCGTCTCGCCGCCGAGCCTGCCCCACCCGCTCGGGCCGCGCCGTGCGCCGCCGCACGCGCTGCGGACACTCCGGCGGACCCACGGGGCGGACTTGCTACCATCGGCGCCCTTTTCCCGTCCCGCCAGCGCACAGAGCGAGTCATGGCCGAAGAGATTGTCCTGAACTACCGATTGAGCGACGGCACGGTGCGCAGCGTCGATGCCCGCGTCGGCGAGTCCGTCATGGATGCCGCCATCGAGGCCGACGTCGACGAGGTCGTGGCCGAATGCGGCGGCAGCCTCATCTGCGCCACCTGTCACGTGTACCTCGACGAGGCGACCGCCGCCCTGTTCGATCCGCCCGACGATGCCGAGCTCGAAATGCTGGAAGGCGTCGCGGCCGAGCGCCGCGAGCACTCGCGCCTGTCCTGTCAGCTGACCGTCAAGCCCGAGCTTGCAGGCCACACCGTCGAGACGCCGGAGCGCCAGTGAGGCCGGCGGCGCCGCACCTGGTCGATGCGTTCTCGCGCATCGGCGAGGAGAACGCGTTCGCCGTGCTGGCGCGGGCCGGAGAGCTCGCGGCGCTGGGCAAGGACGTCATCAACCTCGGCATCGGCCAGCCGGACTTCCCCACGCCGCCGCACGTGGTCGAGGCCGCCGTCGATGCGCTGCGCCGCGGCGAGCACGGCTACACGCCGGCCGTCGGCATCGAGCCGCTGCGCGAGGCGGTGGCGGCCGATCTGGAATCGCGCCACGGCGCGAGTGTCGACCCCGCCACCGTCATCGTGGTGCCGGGCGGCAAGGTCACGATGTTCGCCGCCATCCTGATGTTCGGCGAACCGGGCGGCGAGATCCTCTACCCGGACCCGGGCTTCCCGATCTACCGATCCATGATCGAGTTCACCGGTGCGACGCCCGTGCCGGTGCCTATCCTGGAGGCCGACGACTTCGCGTTCTCGGCCGAGCGCACGCTGGCGCTCATCACGCCCGGGACGCGGCTGCTGATCGTCAATTCCCCGGCCAACCCCACCGGCGGCGTGACGCCGAAGGCGGAGATCGACGCACTCGTCGCGGGCCTGGCCGACCACCCGCACGTGGCCGTCCTGTCGGACGAGATCTACGATCGCATGACCTACGACGGTGCCGAGCACGCGAGCCTGCTGACGTATCCGTCCATCCGGGATCGCCTGATCCTCCTGAACGGCTGGAGCAAGACCTACGCGATGACGGGCTGGCGGCTCGGCTACTCGGTGTGGCCCGAGGCCTGGTTCGAGGCGGTGCGAAAGCTCGCCGTGAACTGCTGGAGCTGCGTGAACGCGCCCGCCCAGCACGCCGCGCTGGCCGCGCTGACCGGGCCGCAGGACGCGGTGCAGGCCATGATGGAACAGTTCGATGCGCGTCGGCGCCACACGGTCGATGCGCTGAACGCCATCGAGGGCGTGAGCTGCGTGGTGCCGCGCGGCGCCTTCTACGCCTTCCCGAACGTCGCCGCCACGGGCTGGCGGGCGAAGGCTCTGGCCTCGGCGCTGCTCGAGGAAACCGGTGTGGCCACGGTGGGCGGCCCGGACTTCGGCGTGCACGGCGAGGGCTACCTGCGCCTGTCGTACGCCAACTCGCTCGACAACATCGAGCGCGCCATCGAGCGCATCGACGCGTTCCTCACGAAGGGATAGACGCATGCTCCAGGCCCCCTTCCCCGACATCGCGCGGCGCGTCTACGACCACGGCTTCAAGCTCGACCCCATCGTTCGCAGCCTGCTCGACACCGACGTCTACAAGCTGCTGATGCTGCAGACGATCTGGAAGGAGCGGCGCGACGTGCCCGTCACCTTCTCGCTCATCAACCGCACCGCCGGTGTGCGACTGGCGGACGAGATCGACGAGACCGAGCTGCGCGCGCAGCTCGATCACGCGCGCACGGTGGGACTCTCCAAGCGCGAGCTCATCTGGCTGACGGGCAACACCTTCTACGGCACCGAGCGGCTGTTCAGGAAGGACTTTCTCGACTGGCTCAAGCACTACCGCCTGCCCGCCTACACGCTGCGCGTCGACGACGGTCAGTACCGGATCGACTTCGAGGGTCCGTGGAGCGAGGTCAGCCTGTGGGAGATCCCGGTCCTGTCGATCGTCTCGGAGCTGCGCTCGCGCGCAGCCCTCGAAGGTACCGGCCGCTTCGAGCTCGACGTGCTGTACGCGCGCGCCAAGGCGAAGCTGTGGGAGAAGGTGCTGCGCCTGGACGAGCTGCCGGAGCTGCGCATCGCGGACTTCGGCACGCGCCGGCGACACTCCTTCCTGTGGCAGCGCTGGTGCAACGCGGCCATGGCCGAGGGGCTCGGGGCGAAGTTCATCGGCACGAGCAACGTGCTGATGGCCATGAACCTGGACCTCGAGGCCATCGGCACGAACGCGCACGAGCTGCCCATGATCGAGGCGACGCTTGCGCAGAACGACGCCGAGCTCGTGCGCTCGCCGTACCGCGTGCTCGAGATGTGGAGCCGCACCTACGACGGGAATCTCCTGATCGTGCTGCCCGACACCTACGGCACGACGGGCTTTCTCGACAACGCGCCGGACTGGGTGGCCGACTGGTCGGGGTTCCGCATCGACTCGAAGGACCCCGTCGCGGGCGGCGAGGAGCTGATCCGCTTCTGGGAGTCGCGCGGGCGCGACCCGCAGGAGAAGCTGCTGATCTTCTCGGACGGTCTGACCGTGGACAAGATCGTCGAGGTGTACCACCGCTTCACCGGCCGCGTGCGCCTGTCCTTCGGCTGGGGCACGCACCTAACGAACGACTTCCGCGACTGCGCCACCACGCCGAAGCCCGCGCTGAAGGCCATCTCGCTCGTGTGCAAGGTCACGCACGCGAACGGGCGCCCGACCGTGAAGCTCTCGGACAACCCCGACAAGGCGACCGGGCCCGCCGACGAGATCGCCCGCTACCGGGAGCTCTTCGGTACCGCGGACATGGAGCGGCACGACGTCGAGGTATAGCGAGGTGCGTGCGCCCTACCCGCGCACCACGCGCCGCAGCACGCCCCACAGCACGTACAGGAACAGCAGCGGAAACACCACGGTCTGCATCACGAACACCACGATGAGCCGGATGGTGTTCTCGCTGACCGATTCGGCGGCGGCCGCGTAGCGATCCAGCCGCGCCTCGACATCCACCACGCTCACCGCACCCCGGTACAGCGAGCGCGCACGATCCAGCAGACCGGATTCGTCGTCGATGTCCTCGGTGCCCGGGAGGCCTTCGGCCTCGAGCTCGCCGAGCGTCTCGCGGGCGCGCTCCAGCTCGGCGCTGGCCTCGACGTAGTCGGCCTCGAGAAAGGTGCGGTACACCCAGTCGTTGCCGATCGCGATCAGCGGCATGACGAAGCGCAGCACCGCGAGAAAGAGAAACACACGTCCCGCGACGCGCGCGGTGGACGCGGGCAGCGCGAAGCGCGCGTCTCCCGGCGCGTCACGCAGACCCAGCGCGACCAGCCAGAGCGCGCCCACCACGATCAGGGCCGCCGCGAGCCCCGCCCACCCGCTCATGGCGAGCAGCACCTTCTGCACGCCCAGCGAGCTCGCCGCCAGCATCATGATCCAGCTGAAGCGCTCGACGAGGTCGTTGACGGGGTCGAGGATCTCGCCCGGCGCGAAGCTCACGCCGATGCCGGCGGGCTGCACGGCCACCTCGGTGCCCTGCGCCACCGAGATCGCGCCGTTCAGGCCGCGCGCGACCGCGTAGCCTAGCAGCGCCCGCTTGAACGCGTCGTCCACGTGCCCGGCGCCGATGTCGTCGGCCACGGGCAGCACGGCCAGCAGTCCGATTACCGCGACGATCGCGAAGGCGATCCACGGGCGCGGGCCCGCGGTTCGCGGGCGAGACGTCAGGGCCACACCGGAAGCGGGTCGGCGTCGGGCCGGAATCAGGCCGGCTCGGGCTCCGCCACCGCCACCTCGCGCGCCGACGTCACCTCGTCCAGCGCCCGCTCGAAACGCGCGACCGCGCCGTCCACGTCGGCGAGCTTGTCGATGCCGAAGAGCCCGATGCGGAAGGTCTTCCAGGTGTCGGGCTCGCCGATCTGCAGCGGCACGCCCGCGGCGATCTGCAGGCCGGCGGCGGCGAACGCCGCGCCCTTGTGCAACGCATCGTCGTCGGTGTGCACGACGACGACGCCGGAGGCGTGATACGGCTCGGCCGCCACCGGCACGAAGCCGCGCGAGACGAGCGCCGCGCGAACGCGCCGGCCGAGCTCGTCCTGCCGGGCCTTCAGCACGTCGAAGCCCATGCCGCGCATCTCCTCCATGGTGTCGCGGAAGACGACGAGCGAATCGGTCGGCATGGTGGCGTGGTAGGCGTGCCCGCCCGCGAGGAACGCGCCCATGATGTCGCTCCATTTCCTGAGATCCAGCGCGAAGCTGTCGCTCTGCGTCTCGGCCAGCACCTCGACCCCACGCTCCCCGAGCATGACGAGCCCCGCGCACGGCGACGCGCTCCAGCCCTTCTGCGGGGCGGTGACGAGCACGTCGACGCCGCTGGCCTCGAGCGATACCCAGTGCGTGCCCGACGCCACGCAATCGAGCACCAGCAGCGCCCCGACCTCGTGCGCGGCCGACGCGAGCTCCGCGACGTAGGCGTCCGGCAGGTGCAGGCCGGCCGACGTCTCGACGTGCGGTGCGAACACCACTTCGGGACGATGCTCCAGGATGGCGGCTCGCACGCTCTCGATGGACGGCGGCGCGTACTGCGCGGGACCCGAGCCCGCCGACCCGACGGGCGCGGCCCCCTGCGACCCGACGGGACCGGCCCCCCGCGACCCGACGGGGCCGGCATTGAGCACGCGCGTGCCGGAGTCCAGCAGGCCCTTGTCGAGGATCTGCGACCAGCGATAGCTGAACCAGCCGTTCCTGACCACGAGGCAGCGCCTGCCGCGCGCGAACTGCCGCACCACGGCCTCCATGGCGAAGGTGCCGCTGCCCGGCACGACGACGGCGCGGCGCGCGGCGTAGACCTCGCACAGCGTCGCGTGGATGTCGCGCAGCACCTCGCCGAAGCGCACGGACATGTGGTTGAGGGAGCGGTCGGTGTAGACCACCGAGTACTCGAGCAGGCCGTCCGGGTCGACGTCGTCGCGCAGTGCGGTCATGAGCGTGTGCCGTGTGGCGGTGGGCGCGATGCGCCGCGGACGGGCAGAATGCCACAACGATCCGACGGTCGGTCCGGCCGGCCGGACCTCCCGCCTTCTCGCCACACGCGGACCCGCCCGATGACACGAACGGCACGTCACGTCGCGTTCGGAGTCGCCATCGCGGGCTGCGCGTTCGCGATCGCGGCGCACGCGCTCGTGCTCGTCACGAGCGGACAGGACGCCGCATCCACGCCCGTCGGCGCGTTGTCGACCGCCCCGCTGGGCGCGTGGCACACCGCCGGCATCGCCGCGTTCGCGCTCGCGCACGTCGCGCTCGTCGCGTTGCTGGGCGCCAACCGGACCGGGACGCTTCGCACCGTGGCCCGGGTGGCGCTCGGGCTCGCGGCACTGGCGCTGCTCTGGGTCGCGGCCTTCTTCGCCTCGGCCGACCCGGCCGCGTTCGCGACGCCGGGCACGAGCGATCGGTTGCCCGTGCCCGCGAGCCTGGTGGGTGCGGCGATGGGCTTCCTGCTGCCCGGCCTGTGGCGCACGCATCGCTCGGCGGCGTGGTTCGACGGCGCCTGCTTCGTCGCGTGGATGGCACTCACCGGGGCCATCCTGCTCGTGGAACCCGGCTGGACGGGTGCCTACGAGCGTGCGGTGGCCACGGTCTACGTCGTGTGGGTGGCGGGCATGGCCGCACTCTGCTGGAGCGGCCCGGAACGACGGTGAGCGCAGCGGCGGTTCCGCGCAGCGCCCCTATACTGGCTGGCCATGGTTCCGCCGTTCATCCGCCACAGCGCGAAGCGCACTTCGAGCGTCGCGGGGCGCGGCATCGTCGCGCTCGCTCTTCTCGCCGCGATCGCATCCGCGGGGGCACCCGGTGCCACTGCGGCGGATGTCGCGCCACCCGCTGCCGAGGCGGCGCGGGAGCCGGGCGCCGCCGCAGACGGTCTCGTGCTCGCGGTGCTGGACGCCGTGGTGCGCTTCGATCGCTACGAGACCTCGCTGGCCGACGGCGCCGACGCGGCCGTCGATCGCCTGGCGAGCCGGTTGTCGACCCTCGAGCGCGTGCTGTCGATACGCGTCGCGGGCCACGCGGACAGCCGCGGCCCGGAAGACGCCAACATGGTCCTGTCGCGCCTGCGCGCCGAAGCCGTGGCCGCCGCGTTCCGCGCACGCTATCCCGACGCGCGCATCGTCTCGCTCGCCTTCGGCGAGACCGAACCGGTCAGCGAGAACGTCACGGACGAAGGCCGCGCCATGAACCGGCGCGTCGAGGTGCAGGTCATCGGCGTGGAGCTCGAGCCGGACGGAACCGAAGGGCCGGCCGGCAATCCGCCGGATCGCTACTAGACTCGTCCGTTCGAGCCCGCCGTCCGGCCCTGTGAATGACCCGACACCGGCGTCGGCATCCGGACATCGACGCATCGGTACTGCTTCGGGTTTCCCCGGCGATCGTCCTGCTGGTGTCGACCAACACTGCAAGCACGGCCCTGGCGGCGTCCGACGACGCCGGGCCCGTCCGTGCCGATTCCGGTCCGCGCGGCCCAGGGTCCGCCGCGCCCGATGAGAGCGCCGGCAGGTTGCTGGTGCCGCTGGATGCCGCGAGCGTCGCCGACTCGGCTCTGGTGCGCTCGCTGCTGCTGTCGCACGGCATCGAGCTGGACCTGGGCGACGACGGCACCCTGGACGTCTCCGCCCTGTCGTCGCTGCTGGGGGACCTGCAGGCGGGCGAGCCCGGCACCGAGCGGGTGCCGACGGCGGACGAGACGAGCTTCGACCTCACGCTGTCGATCGACGTGGACGAGTTCCTCGCCGACTCGGACGGGGAGCGCTCGGGCTGGCGCACGGCCCCGGGGGAGCCGCGGTGGCACCGACGACGGCTGCACCTGACGAACCTGGGGCTGCTCGAGGACGTGCCCGTGATGCCGCGGCTCGAGCAAACGCCCGCGAGCATCGTCGACTGCCCGCTGCCGCAGCGACGGATCGACCGGCTCGTGTCCTCGCTCGACGAGGCATCGCCGGTCCCGCTCGACGAGGCCCTGCACGAGCGCGTGCACGCGGCGCTGCGCACCGCGCTCGAATCCCGCGAGCTGCCGCCGGTGCGCGACGGCGTCAGCGGCGAGTGGCGCAAGGTGCTGACGCGCTGCGACATCGATCTCTCCCCGCCCGCGGCGAACGCGCCGGCGATCGACGGGCCCACCCCACCCGTCGAGCCCGTCGAGCCCGTCGAGCCCGTCGAGCCCGTCGAGCCCGTCGAGCCCGTCGCGTCATCGGACCCGGCCGCCGCCGCCACGCCACCCTCCACCGGGACCACGACGCCCGCGGGCGTGTTCAGCATCTCGGACGATCTCCCGCCGGGATTCGAAGGACTAGGCGGGCCGCTCGAGCGCCTCGTCGACCTGCACTTCAACGATCGCCGCGTGGGCGAGACCACCATCGTCGTGACCGCCGAGGAGCTCAGCTTCGATGCGCCGGACGAGGTGCTGGCGTTGCTGGACGGCGTCACCGACCCGGAGGTCCTGCTGCCCGTGCTGCAGGCGCCCATGCGCACGAACGCGCACCGGCGCTGCTTCATCGACGGGGATCCCCCGGGTTGCGGCAGCGTCGAGACCGACACGATAGCGGCGCTCTACGACGAGAACGCGCTGCGCGTCGATCTCTTCGTCGCCCCGGGACTGCAGAGCGTCGGCTCGCTCGACGGACCGCGCTACCTCGACGTGCCGGCGCGTCGACCGAGCGCGCTGCTGTCGCTCGGCGTGGTGGGTTCGGCGCTGCAGGACGAACCGGACGCGCTCGACGCGAACGGCGCCCTGCTGCTCGGGCTTGGGGACGTGCACCTGAGTGCGCGCGCCGACTACACCTCGCGCGGCGAGCGGGCGCGACTGCGCGAGCTGCTGCTGACGCGCTACGCGCGGGACCTCGAATATTCGCTCGGCAGCTTCCGCTACTCGCCCGGGGCGGGCCTGCTGGACGCGGACCTCGTCGGCGCGCGCGCGGCGACCTCGTACGCCACCCGGCTCGATCGCGAGCGCGCGTTCTCGCCCGAGATCGTCGTGTACCTGCCGCGCCGCTCGGTGGTGCAGCTCGTCGTCGACGATCGCGCCTACGGCGGCGGCAACTACGCGCCCGGCAACCGCAGCATCGACACCTCCGCCCTGCCCGACGGCACCTACGAGCTGGAGCTGCGGATCACCGAGGATGGCGGTGCCACGCGCACCGAGACACTGCGCTACACCAAGAGCGCGACACTGCCGCCGCCGGGCCGGAACGTGTTCGAGCTGACCGCGGGCCTGCCGCTCTTCTTCGACGATCGCGCCGGCCTCGGCAGCTTGGGTCGCGCGCCCGACGACGGGCCGGCGGACGAGCCCGCGACCGGACTCGGGGACGAACGGTTTCTGCCCGCGAGCGAGGACGCGGCGGTGCTCGGCGCCTCGGTGGCGCGCCGCTTCGGCGACTCCTCGGCGTGGCGCCTCGGGCTGTTGCAGGTGGGCACCGCCACGTTCGGCCAGCTCGAATACCTGCGGTTGGGCAGACGCTTCGCGCTGGAGCTCGCGCTGAGCGCGGGCTCCCGCGATGCCGTCGCTGGGCTCGCGCGCGCCGCTTTCTACGCCGACCGCTGGTCGGCGTCGCTGTCTCACGTGTCCGTTCGCTCGGAGCTGCGCGGGGACGACCCTGCGGTACTGTCGCGGATGCTGGCGGGGGACTCGGACCGCACGTCCGTGACGCTGACGCGGAACTTCGAACGCGTGCAGCTGGGGGTACGGGCCGACCGGCGCGCCCTGCTCGGCGTCGGCGACACGGGGGCGCGGCACGAATTCGGCGTCTTCGCACGGCGCCGACTGTTCCGTGCGCGCGGGCTGTACGGCTTCGGCGACGCGGAATGGCGCCGGACCGAGGAAGGCCAGCGCGTGGCGCTGCGCCTGCAGGTGCAGTTCGGCGGGGAGCGCTTGCAGGGTGCTCTGGCCAACGTCGCCGATATCGACGCCGGTGGAAACACCACGTACGGCACGGGAGTGAGCGTGGGCCTGCAGACGCGCCCGCTCGGGGACCTGCGCTGGGACGCCGAAGCCCGCGCGGGGGTCACGGGGGAGCGCACCGCGGTGGGCGCGTCCGTGGGCGTGTTGCATCCCTGGGTGGCCGCGGAGGCATCGACCGATCGCACCGACGAGGGTGACGGACGGCCGCGGGTCAGCTCCTTCCTGGCCGCTCGCGCGCAGGTCGGCATCGATGGCCGCGGCGCGGCCATGGGCGGCGTGGACTTCGCGCGCTCGGGCGTCATCGTCGACGTCGAGGGCGAGCCTGCCGGCGAGCGTTTCGACATCCTGGTCAACGGAGTGGATGCGGGCACCGGCAGGGTGGGCAACGCGAGCTTCGTGGCGCTGCAGCCGTTCCGCTCCTACGACATCCGCCTGGTGCCGCAGGGGTTGTTGGCCAACGGGGTCGGCGACGACGTGCACGAGTTCACCCTGTTCCCCGGCTCGGTGCGGCGGATCGAGGTGAACGCGCGCCGCGAGGTGCTGCTCATCGGGACGATCGTCGACGAGCGCGGGCGCGCCGTGGTGGACGCGGTCGTCGAGACCCGGCGGGGGCCCGCGCTGATCGATTCGAGCGGCGTGTTCCAGGCAGAGCTTGCGCCCGGCGCCACGGTCGCCGTGAGCCGGGCGGGCATCGCGTTCTGCGAGTTCGACGTGCCGAGCGGGACGGACGGGGAGGAGATACTCATCGCGGACGATCCGCTGCAGTGCCGCCCCGTGACGAGCGACGGGCCCTAGTAGGTGGCCCGCTCGCTATCCAGGCCGACAGAGCTCAGCACCTCGACGGGGTAGCGCTCGGCCGGACCGCGCTTCGGCAATTCGATGCGGTGCGTCTCGCCGACGTAGAGCCGGTTCGGGTCGAAGCGCACGCAGTCGTCGGGCGCGGCGGCGTCGCACTGGCGAATCTCGCGCAGCAGGATGTTGGTGTTGCCGGCGTTCGTGAACTCGATGCCCGAGGCGTCGCGCCGGACGCTCAGCCGCGGGTCGGCCGTCGCCGGCCGCGACAGCAGCAACAGGTCGTAGCCCACCAGCACCTTGACGGCGGAGGCGGTCTCGCCGGCCGCGGCGGCGTTGACCTGCACCTTGCCGGTGTAGGGCTTGACGGCCAGCCTGAAGATGCGGTCGCGCTCGGCATCCACGGTGCGCATGATCACCCGCACGCGCTTGCGCTCGCCGGGTGGCACCAGCAGTTGCCGCGGCGTGACGATGACCGGCGCCGTGCGCGGATCGCTCAGCTCCACGCGCTCGGGGCTGGGGCTCTCGGGCGCGACGATCTCGGCGACGCTCAGGTCCAGGTAGAGCCGGTAGTCGCCGGTGTTGGTGAGCTCGATGTCGCGGGTGCGCACGTCGCCTCCGAACTCGATGACCGACCGGTCGACCACGAGCTGGGCGTGTGTGGCGCCGCTCGCGCACAGCGTCGCAAGGCAGCAGAAGGCCGCCACGCGACGGACGGCAAGTCGGGAAAGGCGTCGTCGACGCGTTGCGGACGGGCTGCTCATCGTGGGTGCGGGGTCGCCTGATACGGGTGTCGGGTCGGGTATCGGCGCATCGCCGGCACGCTGCACCGGCGTGCGCCCGCGTTGCCCGGCGGTAACCGCCGAACCCGCTACCCGCTCACATCAAGAAGCGGGCCGAGCCCGCCCGGCGCGACCCGCGTCACGCATCGGTCGATACCGTTTCAACGCGGGAAACCCCGGGACGATACCCGTTTCAGCTCGCAGAGCAGGTCGGCCGCGCCCTCCAGGGACGTCGCCCTCCGGATCGCATCCACACCCGACATCCTTCAACGGAGACACTTCCATGCAATTCGCCAAGATCTCGCTCGCCGTCGCCGCCTTCGCCGTCAGCGGTATCACCTTCGCCGCCACCAACGGCACGCCGGGGCCGACCTCGACGGGCTCCTCGGTCGTGACGATCATCAAGCAGGACGCGGTGCAGATCACCAAGGTGGACGACCTGAACTTCGCGAACCCCGGCTTCCTGAGCACCGCGGCCCGTCTGTCGGACGACGTGTGCGTGTTCTCGACCACGACCGGCTACAACGTCACGCTGACGTCGCTGAACGGCGCGGCCGGCGCGTTCGCGCTGTCCGACGGCACCAATTCGTTCCCCTACGCGGTGGCCTGGGGCACCACCGGCTTCGCGGCGGGCGCGGGTTCCCCCGTCACGGCCGGCACCGCACTGACCGGTCAGACGGGCGACAACGTCAACCCCGACTGCGGCGGTGCGGCCGCCACGAACGCCGCCTTCGACGTGACGATCGCGGCGGCCGACTACAACGCCGCGCCGACGGGCACCTACACCGACACCCTCACGATGGTGGTCGCGCCCGAATAGTACAGTCGCGGCCCCGGCGCGCCCGGGGCCGCACGACCCGCACGCGCGGCGGCATGGATCTCGCCAGCGCGTGCGCACCCCGTTTCGTCAGCTACCACGGCCGCTCCCGCATGGCACGCCCACCGCCCGGACGCTCGGTTCGCCTCGCGGCAACGCTCTTGTGGAGTGCGTGCGCGCTCGGCGGAACCGCGACGGCGCAGGGTACCGCACAGTCGGAGGTGAGCATCTTCAAGGGCGACCAGGTGCGCATCTCGAAGGTCGACGACATCCTGATCGGCGCGTTCCCGTCGAGCGCCACGCTCGATGCGCGCACTTTCAGGACCGATCAGTTCGACTACCAGTGCGTGTACTCCTCGACCGGCAACTTCGGCATTACCGTGTCGAGCGCCAACGGCGGCGGTCGCCTGCGGCTGGTGTCCGCCGAAGGCCAGAGGATGAACTACGAGCTGCATCTGTGGTTTCGTCCGACGGGCGGATCGTTCCGGTACACGAGCACGCGCTACCCACGCTCACCGATCGTCCTGCCAGGTCTGTCGGGCAGCACCTCGCCCACCTGCGCGGACGAAGGCCTCGACAACTCGAACTTCATCGTGACGGGTGTCGTCGACCGCGCGGACTTCAACGCGGCGGTTCCCGGCATCTACCAGGACACCGTCACGCTGCTGGTCAGCCCCGAGTAGCGGGTGGCGGGCACCGATCGTGCAGGCGCCGATACCGTTTCACCGCGAAGAACCTCGCCCCTTGTCGCGCGCGTCGCCAACGCTTCGCCCCACCCCCTCCATCGCCGCGCTGATGCGCACCTTCGTGCTCGCGGGGGGCATCGCCGGCCTGTGCGCCGCGGCCGGCCCGAGCGTCCTGGCCGTCCTGGCCGGCCTGGGCAGCCTCGCGGCGATGCCGGCCCACGCCGCCGTCGACGTAGACGGCGACCTGCTGCTGGGCGTGTGGTCGGCGCAGCGCACGCGCTTCGTCGCCAACGTGCCGGTGTGCGTGCACACCGACGAGCCCTCGGCTCCGGGCGCCTACCGCATCGCCGCCACCGGCGCGTCCGGACCTGGTGGGTACGCGATGTCGACCTCCGTCGGCGACCGCATCACCTATCGGGTGCTCTGGTACGACGAGGGCGACGCGGGACGACACGAGGAGCTGCAATCGGGCGAGCTGTCCCGGCGCTCGTACGCGTTCACACAGCGCAGCGACTGCCTGGCCGGAGCGAGTCCGACGCTCGAGGCGCGCGCGCGCAACCGCGACGTCTCGCAAGCCCCGCCGGGAATCTACAGCGACACGCTCACGCTCACCATCGCACCGATCTGACGACGGAGCGGCGGTTTGCCATCCGATCTATAAGTAGGAATTTTAGACCAAAGAATCGGAGGCCGGGTTATGGTCCGAACACGCCACCACCGTGACCGAAGCCGCTGCCATGACCCTGCGACGACGCCTTCCCCAGATCGACCCGCTGGCGGCGATCAGCGGCCGGTGACCTGATACCGGTTGACCACGTGGCGAGCCTCGGCGAAGAAGAGCCAGCGCTCGATCACGGTGCCGGCCAGCGCGACCAGCACCGCGACGCCGAGCACCGCCGCGGTGGCGGCGGGGGACGCCTCCCCCGCCATCGCCTCGCCCCACGGACCCAGCGCCGCGGCCAGTGCCACCAGGCCCATCGGCACGAGGACGCCGAGCAGCGGCAACAGCGCGCGCAGCCGGGCGAGCCGCGCGCTCCCCGCGCGATAGCCGAGCTCGCTCGTCGTGAAGGTGCCTGCCGCGTGCCCGGCGTCCAGCAGGCGAACCGGCTTGTGCGTCCACGAGAGCGGCCCGCCGGCCTCCGCGGCGCGCGTGCGCCGCAGCCGCACGTACCAGGCGATCTTCAGCGCCGCGGCCACCACGACCGTCACGCCGACCAGGGCGACGGCCGCCGCGCGGCCGAAGGGCACCGCGCCCACGGCGCCCGCCAGCGCGAGCAGCAACGCGCCCGTGTACAGCGACAGCGCGACGTAGGCCGCCGGCACCAGCGCGCTGTGCCAGGCGGGAATGGTCTTCAGCGACGCGTAGATCATCGCCGTGCAGTACACGATGCCGAGCGCGAGCAGCGCGGCCATCAGCGCCAGCACGCGCAGAGCCGCACCGCCCGCGACCAGGAATTCGCCGACGAGCCACAGCCCGACGAGCGGGAAGCTCGCGAGCGCCAGCACGCCCTCGCGCGACAGCCACGACGTGCGCCACATCGAGAAGGCACGCCAGGCGTTCTTCGGATTGGCCAGATGCAGCGTCGACGAGAGCAACCCGCCCGCGCAGAGCACGAGCGCGGCCGCGAGCACGAGCGCCAGGTGCACTCCGGCGCCGCGGCCCGCGGCCGCGCCGTCGATCGCGCCGACGGCGCGCAGCAGCCCCAGCAGCACGACGAGCCCGTAGCCCGCGCCCGACAGCACCGTGAACGCGACGATCGACAGGGCGGGATGCATCAGGCGGAGCTCGGGCCGAGCCGAGCGAGCCGGCCGAGCGCGGCACGCTGCAGCTTCGCCCAGCGCGAGCCGGCGTTCGAGTCTTCTTCGACTTCCGGCTCGGCAGCCTTGACCGGCGCGGACTTCAGCTCGATGGTGACCTTCGGCCGCGGCGGCAGGTAGCGGTTGACGGGCCGGTAGCCGAGCTCCTCCATCGGCGCGTAGCCGCCGCGCTCGGCGACCTTCCTGCTCACGTCGCTCTCGGGGTCTTCGAGGTCGCCGAACATCCGCGCGCGCGTCGGGCAGGTCAGCACGCAGGCCGGCTGTCGCTCGGCCTCCGGCAGGGCCTCGTCGTAGATGCGGTCCACGCACAGCGTGCACTTCTTCATGACGCCGGCCGACGGGTCCAGCTCGCGCGCGCCGTAGGGGCAGGCCCACGCGCACAGGTTGCATCCCATGCACTTGTCGGGGTCCACCAGCACGATGCCGTCATCGCGCTTGTAAGACGCGCCGGTGGGGCACACGGTGACGCAGGCCGGCTCGTCGCAGTGCAGGCAGGACATCGGCATGTTCACCGTCTGCGTGGCCGGGTACTCGCCGACCTCGAAGTGCCGGATGCGGTTGAACCAGGTGCCCGACGGCGACGCGCCGCGCGCATCCACGTCCGGCAGCGGCCCGGCCTGGCCCTGATCGTTCCACTGCTTGCAGGCCACCGCGCAGGCGTGGCAGCCGACGCAGGTGTCCAGATCGATCACGAGTCCGAGCTTCATCGGCGTGCCTCCGCGCCCGGCGCCGTCGCGTTGCCGCGCTGGGCTCCGGGAGCGTGCTCCCAGGGCGTCGGCGCGCTTGCCGGACGCGGCGCGCCGGGCAGCGGAGCCGCGACGTCGAAGGCCGGGTACAGACCCGTCTCCCCGGGCGCAGCCGGCCGGATGTCCACGCGCAGGTCGTACCAGGCGGCCTGCCCGGTGACGGGATCCGAGTTCGACAGCGGGCGCTCCCCCGCCGCGCGCGGCAGCAGCTCGGCGATCAGGTGGTTCATGAGAAAGCCTTCCGTGCCTTCGGGCGCATCGGGATCGAGCCCCCAGGTGCCGCGCTGCTTGCCGATGGCGTTCCAGGTCCAGACGGTGTCGGGGTTGCAGCCTTCCATGAGCTTCGCGCGGCAGCGGATCCAGCCATGGCGACTCGACACGCGCACCCAGGACTCGTCCGCGATGCCGAGCTCCGCGCCGCGCGCGCGGTTCATGTACAGGAAGTTCGACGCCATGATCTGGCGCAGCCACGCGTTCTGCGAATCCCACGAGTGGTACATGAACATGGGGCGCTGCGTGACGGCGTGGAACGCGAAGCCTTCGCCGCCCGCGGCCGTCGACGCGCCCGCGGAAGCGTTCGCCGTATCGCAGGCCGCCGCCGCGTGCGCGTCCTCGAGCGCGGGATACCAGTCGGGCAACGGCGAGAAGTACTTCTTGAGCCGCTCGACGTCCGCCTCGTGGGGCGGATACGGCCCCGGCCCCTGCCCTTCGGCCGCCTGCTCGAAGCGGCGCAGCACTTCGGAGTACACCTCCATCACGATGGGTCCGTCGCGGTCGGTGAAGCCCACCTTCCTGGCCCAGGCCAGGTACTCGCGGTTCACGTGCCGACGAAAGCGCTGGTTCGCGGGCAGCGGGTACTCGAAGAAGCAGTCGTTGTCGGCATAGCGCCGCCACTGGTCGGGGTTCGGCGCGCCGACGAGCGATTCGTCGCCGTTCGCGCCCCGGAAGCCGCCGAGGAAGCCGATGCCCGGCGCCTTCTCGAAGCGCACGATGAAGTCCTCGTAGCCCGCGTACTTCGGCACGCCCTCGGCGTCCACGAGCCCGGGGAAGCCGAGCCGCGCGCCGAGTTCGAGCAACACTTCCTGCCACGGCCGCACGTCGCGGTCGGGCACCAGCACCGGGCGCCGGATGGCGTCGGCCACCGAGTGCGGCGTGGAGATCGGCCGGTCCAGCAACGAGATCGTGTCGTGGCGCTCGAGGTAGGTGGTGTCGGGCAGCACGAGGTCGGACAGCTCCACCATCTCGGAGTGGAACGCATCGCTCGTGACGATGAAGGGAATGGCGTACTCGCCGTCGGGGCGCTTCTTCTTCAGCGCGTCGCGCACCCCGGCGGTGTCCATGCTGCTGTTCCAGCCCATGTTCGCCATGAACAGCATGAGCGTGTCGATGGGGTACGGATCGGCTTCGACCGCGTTCCTGATGACCGTGTGCATGAGCCCGTGCGCGGCGATGGGTGCCTCCCACGAGTAGGCCTTGTCGATGCGCTTCGGCCTGCCTTGCGCGTCGATCACGAGATCCTGCGGCCCCGCGGGGAAGCCGAGCGGCGGCGACGACAGCGGCGTGTTCGGCGCGGTCACGCTCGCGGGCCGGATGCGCGGCGCGGGATGCTTCGGGAACGGCGGCTTGGCCAGGTGGCTGCCCGGCGCGTCGATGGCGCCCAGCAGCATCTGCAGCAGGTGGATGGCGCGGCAGCTCTGGAACCCGTTGCTGTGCGCCGACACGCCGCGCATGGCGTGCATGGCGACGGGCCGGCCCTCGAAGCCGGAGCGCTCCCGACCCGTCCAGTCGGTCCAGGGCTCGTCGACCGACACGTTCGACTCGAACGCGACCTGCGCCATCTCCAGCGCCAGGCGCTCGATGGTGGCGGGCTCGATGCCGCAGCGCGGACCGATGTTCGCGGGCGCGTACTCGTCGTCGAGGTAGCGCGCGGCGGCGAGCGACATGACGGTGGTCGCGCGCACGCCGCGCGCGGCGACACCGGCCGAGTCGTCCGCTTCGGCGGACGCGCCCTCCAGCTCCCCGAACAGCATCGGCTCGTCGTCGGGGTCGGCCACCGCGTCCTTCCAGAGCCGCGGGCGCCCGGTCGCCATGGACAGCACGACGGGCTCGCCGTCCGCGTCGCGCAGCAGCAGCCCGTGCGCGTCCGTGCCGGGCGCATCGATCACGAGCTGCGCCGAGTTCGTGGCCTCCGCCAGGAAGGTCGCGTCGATGCGCCCGTGCTTCAGCAACACGTGCACGAAGGAGAGCGCCAGCAGCCCGTCGGTACCCGGGCGGATCGGCAGCCACTCGTCGGCGAGCCCCTGGTAGCCGGTCTGCACGGGATTGATGGCCACGAACTTGGCACCGCGCGCCTTCAGCCTCTCGAGCCCGAGCTTCATGGGGTTCGAGGAATGGTCCTCGGCCACGCCCCAGAGCATGAAGAAGCCCGCGCGCTCCCAGTCCGGCTCGCCGAACTCCCAGAAGCTCTGACCGACCGAGTACAGCCCGGCCGCCGCCATGTTGACCGAGCAGAAGCCGCCGTGCGCGGCCCAGTTGATGGTGCCGAACTGCGTCGCCCAGAAGCCGCTGAGCGCCTGCATCTGGTCGCGCCCCGTGAAGAAGGCGAGCTTGTTCGGGTCCGAGGCGCGGATGTCGCCGAGCCGCTTCGCCAGCAGCGTGATCGCCTGCTCCCACGAGATCGGCTCGAACACTCCGGCGCCGCGTTCGGTGCCGGCCCGGCGCAACAGCGGCTGCGTCAGCTTCGCCGGGCTTCTCTGCTTCATGATCCCGGCGTTGCCCTTGGCGCACAGCACGCCACGGTTCACCGGGTGGTCGGGGTTGCCGTCGATGTAGCGGATGTCCCCGCCCTCGACCGTGACGCGGATACCGCAGCGGCACGCGCACATGTAGCAGGTGGTGGTGTGGCGTCCGTCGGCACCGGGTTCCCCGCTACCGGTGGCGTGGCCGCTGCGCCGCGCCCCCGGCTCGCCGTTCACGGGAGTGCCGGCGTTGCCGCCGAACTTGCCGGCGTTGCGACCCGCGGGCGGGGAGATGGGGGTCGCACGGGAGAAAGCGCTCATGCGCGGCAGCATGCCGACGGGCACCGCGCCGCGCGAGCAGAGGGTTCCTGGGTGCGCACAAGAGGTGTCTTGCGGGCGCAACGAGTCGTGCCGCCCGCATTCGGTCAGAATGCGCCGGCTACGCTCCCACCTCCCTTCCCTCCAAGCAGGCCCACCCACGATGGTTCCGACCCGCGCCACGCTCATCGGCGGCACCGGCTTCATCGGCAGCGAGCTGGCCATGCGCCTCGCGCCGCGCTACCTCGAGCTGGTGCTGCCGAGCCGTCGTGCCAGCCGCGTGCGCGAGATCCGCGTGCTGCCGAACGTGCGCGTCGTGCAGGCCGACGTCCACGACCCGGCCACCCTCGCCGGGCTGGTCGAAGGCTCCGGCCTCGTGGTGAACCTCGTCGGGCTGCTCAACGAGGGCGGCTCGGACAGGACGAGCTTCGACGGTGCCCATGTGGGGTTGACGCAAAAGGTGGTGGATGCCTGCGTGGCGGCCAAGGTGCCGCGCTACCTGCACGTCTCGGCGCTGGCGGCCGATGCCGAGAACGGCAGCAGCGAGTACCTGCGCAGCAAGGGCCGCGCGGAGGCCGTGGTGCGCGCCGCGCCCGAGTCGCTCGGCTGGACGATCTTCCGCCCCTCCATCGTGTTCGGCGAGCACGACTCGTTCTTCAACCGCTTCGCGAGCCTGCTGCAGTTGGCGCCCGTCTTTCCGCTCGCGGTGCCCGACGCGCGCATGGCACCGGTGTGGATCGGCGACGTGTGCCGCGTGATGATCGACTCCATCCGCGACCCCGCCATGCGCGGTGCCACGGTGCCGCTGTGCGGCCCGGAGGAGTTCACGTTGCGGGAGCTCGTGGAGTACACCGCGCGCGCCATCGGCAAGAAGCCCCGGGTTGTCGGTCTGTCGGACAAGCTGTCGAGCCTGCAGGGCAAGATCATGGAACGCGTGCCGGGCAAGCCGTTCACGCACGACAACTATCTCTCCCTGCAGACGCCGAACGTGTGCGGGGATGCCGATGCCCGCCAGCCCACGTCCATCGACGCCATCGTGCCGCGCTATCTGGGTGACGAGAACGCGAGCGCGCGGCTGCAGGAGTGGCGCGCCGAGGCGCGGCGCTGACGGGCCGCACCGGCACTCGGCGCCGAAACGCCTACGACGTTTCCTCCGCACCCGCCATCAGCGCCTCCAGGCGCGCCGCTCGCTTCTCGGCCGGCAGCTCGCCCAGGGCCTCGGCCGCGGCGTGAAAGCGCTCGAGGTCCGAGCCCGACTCCGCGAACAGCGCCTCGAACGCCGGCACCAGACGCCGGTAGGTCGACACCGCCACCAGCCGCGCGTTGTTCAGCTCGCGCGCGAACCAGTCGTCGTAGCCCGCGAAGCCGCCCCACGATGCCTTGAGCTCCGCGTAGCGTGCGCGCATGTCCTCGAACGCGGTCGCCTTGGCCGCTCGCATGGCGGCCTCGTCCAGATCGGAGTCGTACAGCTCGGCGAGCGACGCGCGCGTCGTGGCCAGCAGGTCGGCGAACGCCTCGCGCCGCGCGAGAGACGTCTCGTAGGTCGGTGCGCGCGCGCCCTCGCCCCGGGCGCGCAGCCACTCGCGCACCCCCTGGCGTTCGACGAACGTGGCGTAGGCCTCGTTGAAGTCGCTGTCGTCCTTCACGTACAGCTGCTGGTGGGCCATCTCGTGGAAGAGGGTGCCGACGTAGCGCAGCGCATCGCCGCGCAACATGGTGTCGAGCACCGGGTCGTCGAACCAGCCCAGGGTCGAGTAGGCCGTGGCGCCGCCCACGCTGACGTCCGCGCCCTGCTCCTCGGCCAGCTCGTCCGCGTACTCGCGCGCGTCACCTTCCGCGTAGTAGCCGCGGTAGCTGACGCAGCCCGCGACCGGAAAGCACCACGTGTAGGGGCTCAACGAGAATTCCTCCGCCGCCACGACGTTCCAGGTCACGTAGCGCCGCCCCGTGGCCGCGTAGGTGCGGTAGCTGTCGGTGTCCGGCAGGGCCAGCTCGTCGACGGCGAAGCGGCGCGCCGTCAGCAGCGTCTCGAGCTTCGCCTTCAGCGCCGGGTCGGTATCGTCACTCGCGAGC
The DNA here is from genome assembly GCA_963833195.1 of uncultured Gammaproteobacteria bacterium. Classification (GTDB taxonomy): domain Bacteria; phylum Pseudomonadota; class Gammaproteobacteria; order Granulosicoccales; family Granulosicoccaceae; genus Granulosicoccus. The sequence continues at coordinate 2,816,253 of CAWHXF010000027.1, forward strand.
AGCTCGTCGATCGGCTGGCGCGCGCGCATGAGCTTCAGGTGACCGCCGATGGCCTGCGAGTAGTAGCCGACGCTCTGGCAGCCGGACGCGCCCAGCGCCCCGGCCACGAGCAGCGCGAGCGGTGCCGCGCGACGCGCGAGGGAGCGCCGGCGGGACAGGGCTCTGAGCATGTCCGAAGTGTAGCATCGGCCCCATGGATACCTACCTCGTCGGCGGCGCCGTGCGCGATGCCCTGCTGGGCCTGCCGACGAAGGATCGGGATCACGTCGTCGTCGGCGCGACGGTGCGGCAGATGCTGGACGCGGGCTACGTCGCGGTGGGACGCGACTTCCCCGTGTTCCTGCATCCCGAGACGCACGAGGAACACGCGCTGGCCCGCACGGAACGCAAGTCCGGCCCCGGCTACCGCGGCTTCGAGGTGCACGCCGACCCGTCCGTCACTCTGGAGGAGGATCTCGCGCGGCGCGACCTCACGATCAACGCGATGGCGCGGCGCGCCGACGGCACGCTCGTCGATCCGTACGGCGGCGCGGCGGATCTAGAGGCGCGCGTGCTGCGCCACGTGTCGGACGCCTTCGTCGAGGACCCGGTGCGCGTGCTGCGGCTGGCGAGGTTCGCCGCGCGCCTCGCTCCGCTCGGCTTCGGCGTGGCGCCCGAGACGCTGGCGCTCGCCCGGCGCATGGTCGAGGCCGGCGAGATGGCGGCGCTGGTGCCGGAGCGCGTGTGGCAGGAGCTCTCCGGCGCGCTGCTGGCCGCGCGCCCGCGCGCGTTCATCGAGACGCTGCGCGCCTGCGACGCGCTGGCCGCCATCTTCCCCGAGATCGATGCGCTGTTCGGCGTGCCTCAACCCGAGCGCTGGCACCCCGAGGTGGACACCGGCGAGCACGTGCTGCTCGTGCTCGATCGCGCCGCGGAGCTCTCGGACGCGCTCGACGTGCGCTACGCGGTGCTGTGCCACGACCTCGGCAAGGCGACGACGCCGGCCGCGGACCTGCCCTCCCATCCCGGTCACGAGGAGCGCGGCGCGGACATCGCGCGCGCATTGAGCGAACGGCTACGCGTGCCGCGACACGACGGCGACATCGCGACGCTGACCGCGCGCTGGCACACGCACTGCCACCGCGCGGCGGAGCTGCGGCCGGCGACGGTCGCCAATCTTCTCACCGCCTTCGATCTTGCCCGACGACCGGAACGCTTCGACGCTTTCCTGGTCGCCTGCGAGGCCGACGCGCGCGGACGGCTCGGGTTCGAAGGTCGGGACTACGATGGCGCGCGGACGCTGCGTCGGGATGCCGACGCGTGGCTGGCGGTCGAGGCCGGCGAGATCGCGCGCGCGACCGTGGACAAGGCCACGATCCCGGAGCGGATACGCATCGCGCGCATCGACGCGATTCGTGCGGCGCGACGAAGCCGGGTCGGGTAGCCGAACGCCCGGCGCCGGCCTGCGCGTGGTTGTTCGGCAGCCTTGCGCGCGACGAGCACCGTGCGGACAGTGACGTCGACGTCGCCGTGCTGATGGGCCGCTCTCTGAGAAACGCGGACGGCTGACGCCTCTCCCCGCCGCGTTCGGATCGCACACGAGCTCGCGAAACGCCAAGGCCGCCTCAGCGCGCCGGCACGCGCGCCCCGAACAACCGCTCGACCGTCATCAGCACGTTCCCGAGCGGCGTGTACGACAACGCCCAGGCAAGCACGGCGCCGGACGCGTTCGCCAGCATGTCGACGACGTCGAACTGCCGGCTCGGCGTCATCCCCTGCAGGTATTCCACGCCGACGCCGAGCGCGCAGAAGCCCACGACCAGCAGCAGCCGAGCGAGGTCGTGCCGGTAGACCTGCGCGAACCAGCCCGTCAGCCCCGCGTACACGCACAGGTGCACGAGCTTGTCGTGCAGCGCGAACGCGGACGTCGCCGGGATGGCCACCAGCGAGGCAGCGACGACCGCGGCGACCATGAAGATGCCGAGTGCGAGCCACAGTGGCGCATGACGCAGGTGCGCGGTCCGGAACGCACCGGAAGGGGAGAGGTCGAAGGCCACGTGCCTACAATCGCACGGTCGCGAGGATGAGGACGGTCAGTGCGAGCGCGAGTGCGGCGTGGATCAGGCTCGACACCACGAGCGCGTGCCCGAACCGCGCGCCGCGCGCGATCGCGAACAGCGCGGTGAGCGCGCAGTAGCCGAGGATGACGGCGCACACCCACGGCGCGTTGGGTGCGGCCTCGATCGACCAGTTCAACAGGTCCCGCCCCTCCAGCAAGAGCCCGAGCAGCGCGTAGACGAGGTAGAACGAGTTCATGACCACGGGCATGATGAGCAGGGAGAACTGCAGCACCGGCCCGACGACGCGCGTCGGGAAGCGGTTCGATTCCGGGACCGCGCGCACGTCCGTCCGGCGTCCGTCGTCGCTCGCCCCCTCACCCACCTTCGGCCTCACCAGCAAATCCGCCATGTCCCAGCGTACCCCGGCCCGCCGGGCCGCGTCCCCCGCCCTGCAGGCACTGCTCCTCGCCGCCATCGGCCTGTCCGGGGGCCTGTCCGGGGGCCTGTCCGCGGGCATGCCCTGGAGCGCGGCCGTCGCGGGCGAAGCGGACGTCGTCGACGTGCAAGTGACCGCCCTCGGCGACGATCGGTTCCGCGTCGATGCGAGCGTCACGCACGCCGACGAGGGCTGGGACCACTACGCCGACGGCTGGGACGTGTACGACGCCGACGGGAACCTGCTCGGCTCGCGCCCCCTCGCCCACCCGCACGAGAACGAGCAACCCTTCACGCGCTCGGTGACCGTGACCATTCCGCCCACCGTGGAGCGCATCGAGGTGCGTGCCAAGGACTCGGTGCACGGCGAAGGCGGCGAGACCTTCCTGGCCGACGTGCCGCGCTGAATCGCCCGGCGCTGCGCCCGACCGCGCCGTCTACACGAACAGCGCGAACAGCACCGCGCCCAGGATCAGCCGGTAGATCACGAAGGGCAGCATGCCCATGCGGTTGATGTACGCCAGGAAGAGGTGAATGCAGGCGAATGCGCTCACCGCCGCGATGACGGTGCCGAGCGCCAGCGCCGTCCAGTCCACCGGGGCGGGGCTCTCGATCAGGTCCCTCGTGACGCCGAGGCCCGACAGCACGATGATCGGGATCGACAGCAGGAACGAGTAGCGCGCCGCGGCCTCGCGCGTGAGCCCGAGGAGCAAGCCGGCCGTGATGGTGATGCCGGAGCGCGAGGTACCGGGAATCAGTGCCATCGCCTGCGCGCAGCCGACGACGAGAAAGTCCGTCCAGCCGAGCGCGTACTCGTCGCGCGCCAGGCGCGCGCGGCGGTCCGCGTACCACAACAGCAGGCCGAACACGATCGTGGTCGTCGCGATGACGAGCGGCGAGCGCAGGGAGATCTCGATGAACTCCTTGAACGCGAGCCCGACGAGCGCCGCCGGCAGCGTGCCGACCACCACGCCCCAGGCGAGCCGCGCCTCGGGCGAGAACGCAGCCGGGGACGAAAGCTGCCCCATGGAGCCGAGGAGGGCCGACCACAGCGTACGGACGTCGCATCGGAAGTACCCGACGACCGCGATCAGCGTGCCCAGGTGCACGGCCACGTCGAAGGCCAGGCCCTGGTCCGGCCAGCCGAGCAGCCGCGGCACGAGGATCAGGTGCGCCGAGCTCGACACGGGCAGGAACTCGGTGAGTCCCTGCACGAGCGCGAGCCACACGATGTGCAGCGTGTCCAAGCCAGCCTCGGGTTGTCTCGGGCCGCGTTGCCCGATCGATGATCGGGCACGCGTGCTCGATCAGAGGCGGTGCGCCAGATCGAGCACGGCGAACCCGCGAAGCGGCGGATCATAGTCCCTGCCGAACGCCGCCACCTGAAACCGCTCGCCCATCTGGCCCGGCAGCGCGAGCGTCTTCACGCCTTGCGACAGGCGCAGCCGCTCCACTTCCGAATCCAGGGCGGCGAGCCGGCTCTCGGCCAGCCCCAGCAGGTCGCAGCCGAGCAGGAAGGCCGACTGCGTGGTGTAGCCGAGCAGCTCCAGCCCCGCGCCCGTGCCCGCCTCGACCAGCGCGGTGAAGTCCACGTGCGCGGTGATGTCCTGCAGCCCGGGCAACCGGTACGGATCGTCGTGCACGCGGTGACGGTAGTAGCAGGCGAGCGTGCCGCGCGCGCGCTCTGGCAGGTAGTACTCGTGGCGCGGGTAGCCGTAGTCCACCACCAGCACGACGCCGCGGCGCAGCGCGTGCGCCAGCGCCCGCATCCAGGGCCCGGCGTGAAGGTTGAGCTCGCTGGCGTAGCCGACCGGCAGCGGCGCGGGCAGGTCCGCCTCGACGCGGGCCAGGGCGGACACCAGCTCGGGCGGCGCGGTACCGAACGCGTCCTCGAACGGCGAAGCCTCGGGGTCGGCGGCATCGGCCGGGTCCGCGGCGACGGTCCGCACCTGCACGCAGGCACCGGGCGCGTCGCCCGTCTTGACGAAGCGCTCGACGGGCAGCGCGTCGACCACCTCGTTCGCGACGACGACGCCCGTGAAGGCCTCGGGCAACCGCTCCAGCCAGGCCACGCGCGCGAAGGCCTCGGCCGACAGCGCCTCGCGCAGCCGCTCGGCCTGTCGGTGGGCGAGCTCCGCGCTCGGCTCGAGGATGAGGTAGCGAAGGCCCGGCACGTCGGCCAGGGCCGCGAGCAGGCTCTGCGCCAGCGCGCCCGTACCGGCGCCGAGCTCCAGGATGACGGGCGGTTCGGTACCCGCCGCGAACGCCGCGGCGGCCGAAGCGCCCTCGCCGCCGAACGCCGCGGCGGCCGAAGCCGTCTCGTCCCCGACCGACCCGGCCAGCGTCTCGAACACCTCGCGGCACTGCACCGCGAGCGTCTCGCCGAACAGCGGCCCGAGCTCCGGCGCGGTCACGAAGTCCCCGGATTCGCCGAACTTCGACGCGCCCGCCATGTAGTAGCCGAGCCCGGGCTCGTACAGCGCGGCGTTCATGTAGTCGACGAAGGCCACGGGGCCGGCGTCCATGCGCTCGCGCAGCGTCTGCACGAGGCGGCGCGAATGCTCCAGCGCCACCGGGTCGGGCGGTGGCAGCGCGGCCGCCTCGGCGAGGCGGCGATCGGTCGCGCTCACGCGTCCGGGCTTCCGGGCCGCACCCCGCGCTCGATCAGCACGGCCACGTCGATCGGACCCGGCAAGGCGTCCGGCTTGTGCAGCCGCAGCCGCAGCCAGGGCACGCCGAAACGCGTGCGCACGAAGGCGGCCACGTCCTCGGCGAGCGCTTCGAGCAGTTCGTGCGAGGTGGTGCCCACGTGCTCCCGCAACGCGTTCGTCAGCGCCTCGTAGTCCAGCGCATCGGCGAGCCGGCCGCTCGCGGCAGGGCCCGCGACGTCGGCGGCCAGCTCCAGGTCGATGACGACCGGCTGGCGCGCCGCGCGCTCGGCCGGGTAGATGCCGACGATCGTGTCGATCGTCAGGCCGGTGAGGATGATGCGATCCACGGCGTGCGCCTCCGGGTGGGCGCCCAGTGTGCCCTGCGCCGCGTCGAGCGGACGCAGGGCGTGAAAGGGCGCGCTACTCCGGCGCCTTCGCGCTCACCTCGATGGACTCGTACCACGCGGCCAGGTCGTCGATCGCCTCATCGGTGAGCGTCTGCGACATCAGCGTCATGCGCCGATCCTCGCGCGCGCCGCTCTGGTAGTCCTTCAACGCCTTCTCGACGTAGTACGCCGACTGCCCGGCGAGGTTCGGCACCTCCGGGTCGCTCGCGAGCCCGAGCTTGCCGTGGCACGCCGAGCAGGCACGCGCCAGCACGCGGCCATTGACCGCGTCCCCGGCGTGCACCGCCGGGGACGTGGCCAGCAGCGCGCCCGCCAGCGCGAGCGCGGCGACGGGAACGTGCGTCATCCTTCAGCGTCGTAGGTGATGCGGTACACGGCGCCTGCCAGGTCATCGGAGACGAGCAGCGAGCCGTCCTTCATCGTCGCCACGTCGACGGGCCGGCCGTCGTACTCGCCGTTCTCGTCGATCCAGCCCTCGGCGAAGGGCTCGGTCGTGGCGTTGCCTTCCTCGTCGATGAACGTGACCATGACGCGCGCGCCGACGGGCTCGGTGCGGTTCCACGAGCCGTGCTGCGCGGAGAAGATCGCGTTCTCGTACTTCTCCGGGAACATGTTGCCGGTGTAGAACGTCATGCCGAGGTCCGCGGCGTGCGCGACCGTCTCGGACACCGGCATCACGACGTCGACCGGAACCTCCTGCCCCTCGTACTCGGTGGTGCGCACCTCGCCGCCGCCGTACCACGGGTGACCGAAGTGCTGGCCGGCCTCGGTCTGGCGGTTGATCTCGCCGGGAGGGATGTCGTCGCCCATGCCGTCCACCTGGTTGTCGGTCCACCAGAGCTCCCCGGTGACGGGGTGGAAATCGTGGCCGACCGAGTTCCGGACGCCGTAGGTGTAGACCTCGCGCTCCGAGCCGTCACGGTTCATGCGGATGATCCCGCCGATGCCGGTCTCGTTGTAGAGATCGAGCTTTTCCGGGGGCGCGACGTTGTAGGGCTGGCCGAGCGAGATGTAGAGCTTGTCGTCGGGGCCGATCTTGACGACGCGCGCGGTGTGGTTGTAGCTCTCCTCCTCGGGCGGGATGAGCTCGCCCTGCGGCACGATCGGCACCGCGACCACGTCCGGGCTCTCCTGGAAGAACTCGGCGGCCGGGAACATCAGCACGCGGTTGCGCTCGGCCACGAACATGAAGCCGTCCTTGGAGAAGGTGACGCCGTTCGGCACGTCGAACTCCAGCGACGGCGCGAAGTCCTTGACCTCGTCGGCCACGCGGTCGCGGTCGCGGTCCATGACCGACCACAGCTTGTCCTTCTTCGTGCCCACGAACAGCACGGTGCCCTGCGGCGCCATCGCCATGTGGCGCGCGTCGGGCACCAGCGCGTACAGCTCGATCGAGAAGCCGTCGGGCAGCGTGATGGTCTCGAGCGTCTGCCGGATGGCATCGGCCGCGGGGCCGTCCTGGTCGATGACGGTGTGTTCCTTCGTGCCGGTGACCTTCATGGCGCCGAGCTTGTCGAGGTTGCTCTCGGCGGGGGTCTCGGCGTGGACGGCGCCGGCGACGAGCGCGAGCGCGGCGGCGAGCGGGGTGAGACGAAGCATGCGGAACGGGTCCTGTGACGTCGGAGCCCAGGAGCTTGCACTCGGGAAAGCGGCGATGCAACGGGGCCGAAGGGCCCAGATCGGGGTGTAGCCGGGCGGGACAGGCGTCCACGAACCCCTTGCCCGGATTGCGCGCGGCGGGCGCTCTTGCTACCCTCCACCGGCTCGGCCCCGCCGAAACCGCACACGACAGGTAACCAGTTTCGATGTCCAGAGTCTGCCAGGTCACCGGCAAGGGGCCCATCAGCGGCAACAACGTGTCGCACGCCAACAACCGCACGCGCCGCAGGTTCCTGCCGAACCTGCACGAGCACCGCTTCTGGGTCGCCTCCCAGAACCGCTTCGTGAAGCTGCGGCTGTCGTCGGCCGGCATGCGCCTGATCGACAAGCGCGGCATCGACGCCGTGCTCGCCGACATGAAGGCGCGCGGCCAGAAGGTCTGACCGTCCCGAACCAGGAACCACAGCCATGCGCGACAAGATCAAGATGGTGTCGTCGGCCGGAACCGGCCACTTCTACACCACCACCAAGAACAAGCGGACGATGACGGGCAAGCTCGAGATGCTCAAGTTCGATCCGAAGGTTCGCAAGCACGTCATGTACAAGGAAGCGAAGATCAAGTGAGCCCGGGCGGCGCCCGCCGCCCGTTCGCACTTCCCGTGAAGACCCGGCCCCGCGTCGGGTCTTCGCGTTTTCGGGGTCCGGAAAATCGGCTCGCGGCACTGAACTACACTCCGGTCGCCCGGTCGATGCGGGCTCACGCACGACGCCGGCACCTCTCCCCGGCCTGGAGCGCATGCCCCCCACCCGCGACATCCTGCTCGAGGCCGACGGCCTGACGCGATTGCGCGCGCCCGCGCGGCGCGGCGCGGAGCCCGTGTACGCGGTGCGCGACGTGTCGTTCACGCTGGCCCGCGGCGAGGTGCTCGGCCTGCTGGGCCTGAACGGCGCGGGCAAGTCCACCACGCTGAACATGCTCGCCGGCACGCTGGTGCCCGATGCGGGCAGCGTCACCATCGCGGGGCGTTCCATGAGCGCTGAGCCGCTCGAGGCCCGTGCGCGGCTCGGCTACCTGCCGGATCGACCGCCCGTCATCGACGAGATGCGCGTCGAGGGCTACCTGAAGCTCGCCGCCCGGCTGCGTCGGCTACCGAAGGCCGACGTCGCCGCGGCGGTCGCGGCAGCCATCGACGACTGCGGCCTGGGCGAGGTCGAGCGGCGCCGCATCGCCGGGCTGTCGAAGGGCTACCGGCAGCGCGTCGGCATCGCCCAGGCCATCGTGCACCGCCCTGACGTCGTGCTGCTGGACGAGCCCGGTAGCGGACTGGACCCACGCCAGAGCGAGGAGCTGCGGGCGCTCGTGCGCAAGCTCGGCGAGCGCTCCGCCGTGGTGTTCTCCACGCACCTGTTGTCCGAGGTGCGCAGCACCTGCGATCGCATCGGCGTCGTGCACGGCGGCGTGCTGGTGGCCGACGTCTCGGTCGACGACGAGGACGTCGAGGCGCTCTTCGCCCGTCTCGTCGGCTCGCCCGCGCCGGCGCCGACGGCGCACGCACGGAGCGTCGCGTGACCGCTCTGATCGCGCGCCACGAGCTGAAGCGGCTCGCGGGCTCGGCCCAGAGCTGGGTCGTGGCCGCGGTGCTCGCCGCGCTTGCGGGCTGGCTGTTCCTGAGCCGGTTGGAGAGCTGGATGGCGGTGCAGGACGAGATCCGTCTGCAGGATCACGCGCCGGGGCTCGCGGGCTTTCTCGGCACGGGTTTCCTCGCGCCGCTGTCCATCGTGCTGTCGCTGGTGGCGCCGCTGTACGCCATGCGCGGCTTCGCGGAAGACCGGCGCGACGGCGTGTGGCCGTTGTGGCAGTCGTCGCCGGTGTCGGCCACGGCGCTGGTGCTGGGCCGCTACCTCGGCATCGCCGCGGTGCTGTGCGGCTTCGTGGCGCTGGGTGCGTTCATGGTGCTGCTGCTGTCGCCCTTCGTGGCGCTGGACCTGCCCACCGTGGCTTCCGGCACCGTCGGGTTGGCGCTGTGCACCCTCGCCGCCGGCGCGCTCGGGCTGTGGTGCTCGAGCCTCGTGCGCGCGCCGCTCGCGGGCGCGACGATCGCCATCGCCATCGTGCTGCTGGCCTGGCTGCTCGGCAGCGCGACCTTCGCGCAGCCGAGCCTGGCATCGCTCACCGCGCTGTCGCCCGGCACGCGCCTGTCCGGTTTCTTCCAGGGCATCCCCGACACCGGCGACGCGGCGTACTTCCTGATCGCCATCGCGCTGTTCCTCGGCCTGACCGTCATCCGCCTGGACGCGCTGCGTCACGCGGGCGAGCGCTGACGCGCACCGGACGAACGGGGGACGGACTTGCAACGCACTCGCACGCATATCGCGCTCTCGGGCGTCGCCGTGGCCGTGGCGTTGGCGGCCGGCTGGCTGACGACGCGCCATTCGACGTCGGTGGACCTGACCGCCAACGCGCGCCACAGCCTCACGCCCGGCACCGTCGCGGCGCTGGAGGCACTCGAGGTACCGGTCTCCATCGTCGCGGTGCTGGGTCCCGATCCCGCCACGCGCGAGGCGGTGACGCTGCTCGTGGATCGCTATCGCGCGCGCGCGCCGGAGATCACGCTCGAGTTCGTGGACCCCGAAGCCGACCCGGCCCGTGCGCGCGAGCTGAACGCGGCCCCCGGCGGCGAGCTGATCCTGACGGGCGGCGGGCGCGAGCGACGTCTCGGCCGGCTCGACGAGCGGAGCCTGACGGGCGCGCTGCGCCAGATCGGTCGCGATGGCGAACGCAGCATCGCCTTCGTGACGGGGCACGGCGAACGTCTTCCTTCGGGCACGGGAAACGACGACTGGGGCCTGGCGGGCGAGCGCCTGGCGGCACTGGGACTGGTGCCGCGCGAGCTGTCGTTCGTGACCGAGCCGCGCGTGCCGGCCGACGTCGACGTGCTGGTCGTCGCGGCCCCGACCGAGTCCTGGTTCCCCGGCGAGGTGGCGGGCCTCGTGGAGCACGTGCGGGCGGGCGGCAACCTGCTGTGGCTGATCGAGACTCCGGTCGCCGAGCCCGGGGACGTCGAGGCGCCCGCGCTCGCGGCCGCCGTGACACGTCCCGCCCACGACGGGCTCGACGCGCTCGCCACGGAGCTCGGCGTCGCCACCTTGCCCGGACGCGTCATCGACGCCGCCAGTCAGGGAATGGTCGGGGACGCCGCGGACTTCGTCGTGCTGTCGGCCCTGCCCCGCCATCCGGTGAATGCGGCGCTCGCGAGCCCGGTGTTGCTGCCGCAGGCGCGCGCGCTCGCCGTCACCCCGCTGGCCGGTCAGGACACGCTCGCTCTGCTGGCCACGCCCCAAGCCTCTTGGACCGAGACGGGCGAGCTGGAGGGCGCCGTCGGCTTCGACGAGGACACCGCCGAGGTCGCGGGACCGCTGGTACTGGGCGCGACCATCGAGCGCGACCGCGGCCCGAACGCCGCCCCGCAGCGCATCGCCGTGATCGGCGACGCCGACTTCGGCGCGTCGCGCTACCTCGGCAACGGCGCGAACGCGGCGCTGGTGGAAGGCCTGCTGACCTGGCTCGCGGGCGACGACGAGGCGCTGGCCTTCGTCACCGCGCCCGCCCCGGACGCGGAGCTCGTGCTCGGCACGCGCGGCATCGTGACGCTGAGCGCGGTGTGGCTGGCGGGCGTGCCGCTGACGCTGCTGCTCGTGGCGCTCGGCGTCGCGTCGCGTCGCCGACGCGACTGAAGGGCGTGCCGCGCCCCTCGCTCGCCGCGCGCCGGCGCCGCGCGTTGCTGGCGGGCACCGCGACGCTGGCTGCGCTGCTGATCGGCATCGGCGCGAGCGTCGTCGTCGACCGGCGCACGGCGGCCGAGCTGGACGTGCCGCTGGTGCCCGAACCGCCCTCCCGCATCGTCATCGCGCGACCCGGCTTCGCCGACATCGTTCTGGTGCACGGCGACGAGGACGCCTGGCGCATCGAGGCGCCCTGCTCGCTCGCCGCCTCGAGCGCGCGCGTCGCGCCGCTGCTCGAAGCGCTCGAGGCGGCGCGCGCCGCCCGCGATGCCGCGGACGTCGATCTCGCGGGCGCGGGCCTGATGCCGCCGGTCGCGACGCTCACCGTCGACGAGCGCACCCTGGACATCGGCGGCCCGGACCTGTCGGGCGCGCGGCGCTACCTGCTGGCGGGCGACGCCGTTGGCTTCGCGCCGGAGTGGCTCGGCTCGCTGGTGGGGGGCGGCATGACGGCGTTCGCAGGGCCCGGGGTCGTGGACGGGATCGTCCACGTCGTGGACGGCGAGCCTGGTCTGGCCAACGCGTGGTCGGCGCTGGGGGCAGTGCAGACCGTGGAGTGGCCGGTGGCGGACATGCCCGCGGTCCTCGGGGAACGACGCGTGACCCTGGAGCTGAAGGATGGACGCGAGGTCGAGCTCGACATCACGAGCACGGCGGCGTGGCACGCGATCCGCACCGAGGGGGCGGCGTGCGCCCGGATCGTCGGGGTTGGCGACTTGCCGGGATAGGCTTGCCGGCGCATCGCCGCCGCCATGAGGTTGCACGATGCGGTCGCCGCGGGCACCGTGATGGACGACGTGGTCCGGTTCGGCAACCGATGATGACGCACGATGCGGAGACCGGACCGGTGAGCGAGGCCATCGTTCGCACGGTCGGGCACTACCTGGAGCGTGTCGAACACCTGATCGACGTGCTGGAACGGCAGGAACGGCCCGACGACGTGCTGGCCATCCGGCTCGCGCCCGACATGTTCGACACGGGCTTCAACTTCGCCATCGCCATCCAGTTCGGCGCCCGCGCGCTGTGCCCTCCGGCCGGCCTGCCGGTCCCCGCCATTCCCGAGCGGTTCACCTGCGAGACGCTGCGCGCCTTGCGGAACGAGGTCGCCGCCGCGACGGCTTCCATCGACGCACGGGACCTGACGCGTCGCGTCGATCACCGTGCGGGAGAGGCCGAGCTTTCACAGGCACCGGCCGACTACGTGTCCCGCTTCGCGCTGCCCAACATGATCTTCCACCTGACCCTCGCGTACGCGGGCCTGCGCCAGGGCGGCGTGCCGGTCGGGAAGGCCGACTTCGACGGATTGCATCGGTACTGAGCTTCCGCGCCGCGGCGACGAACCCCATACTCGCCCGATGCCCGAGCTCCCCGAGGTCGAGACCACCCGCCGCGGCGTCGAGCCTCACCTGCTCGGCCGAACCGTGAGCGAGCTGCGCGTGCACGAACCACGGCTGCGCTGGCCCGTGCCGGACGCGGTGCAAGCGCTGACGGGGGCGACGGTATCGGGCGTGCGCCGGCGCGCGAAGTACCTGCTGATAGACGTGTCGACAGGCAGCGCCATCGTGCACCTGGGCATGTCCGGCAGCCTGCGCCTCGCCGCGCCCGACGAGCCGCGCCGCAAGCACGATCACGTGGAGCTCGTCGTCGACTCGGGGGCGACGTTGCGCTATCACGACCCGCGCCGCTTCGGCTGCTGGCTGTGGCAGGACGCCGGGGCGCCGCCGCACGCGCTGCTCGCGACGCTCGGGCCCGAACCGCTGTCCGACGATTTCGACGGCGAGACGCTCTTCGCCGCCACGCGGAAGAAGAGCGTCGCCATCAAGGTGCTGATCATGAACGCGCACGTCGTCGTGGGCGTGGGGAACATCTACGCCAGCGAGGCGCTCTTCATGGCGGGCATCCGCCCCGGACGCGCGGCGAAGCGGATCACGCGCGCCGAGGCGTGGCGGCTCGCCGACGCGATCAAGGCCGTGCTGACGCGCTCCATCGTGCAGGGCGGCACCACGTTGCGCGACTTCGTGGGCGGGGACGGCGCGCCCGGCTACTTCGCGCAGCAGTTGTACGTGTACGGACGCGGGGGCGAGGCGTGCCGGCAGTGCGGCGGCATCGTCGGTCAGCGCGTGCTCGGTCAGCGCTCGACGTTCTGGTGTGCGAACTGTCAGCGATGAAGGGTCGGCGACGTCTCACGGAACGCCGTCGAGCGAGGCGGGAGCCACGGCCTTCCGGGCCGCCCGCAATGGTCGCTCGATGGAGGACGAGGCTCGGGTGATCCTCCGTGACGTGGTGAAACCCGTGACCAGAGATATCGACGCTATCCTGGCGAGAGTGCGCGCACCTCTCGCGGAAATCGGCTTCGTCGAATTCGAACTTCCGGCTCGGGACGGAATCAGCGAACCGCCCGACTTTTCCGGACATGACGACCGCCTTCGGTGATCGTGCTCGACACGAACGTGCTGTCGGAGTTGCTGAAACCACACCCGGAGCCTGCAGTGATCGACTGGATGCGCGCCGTGGCGCACCGGGAACCTCGCACGACGAGCATCACGCGAGCGGAGCTGCTGTTCGAAGCCCGCATCCTGCCTGAACGAAAACGACGCCGGACCCTGGAAACGGCGATCGATTCCCTGCTGACGGATCTGTTTCCGAGCGGCGTGCTGCCGTTCGACGATCGCGCCGCGGACACGTTCGCGGACATCGCAGCGAGTCGCCGCGCCGCTGGCAGGCCGATCGGCGACCTCGACGCGCAGATCGCGTCCATCGCTCGCGCGACCAACGCCACCGTGGCGACGCGCAACGCACCGGACTTCGAGCTATGCGGCATCGACCTGGATGACCCGTGGCTCCATCCCGAGGACGCATGACGCCGAAGCAACACTCGCGGTGCGCCGATCTCAGCGCCCCGGCCCCGCGGCCTTCATCAACCCCTCGTACTTCAACCGAAGCTGGCCCTCGCTCTCGGTGTGCTCCGGGTCCACGTGGATGCACTCCACGGGACACACCACGACGCACTGCGACTCGTCGAAGTGGCCGATGCACTCGGTGCACAGGTGCGGATGGATCTCGTAGATCTCCTCGCCCTGGTAGATGGCGTTGTTCGGGCACTCCGGCTCGCACACGTCGCAGTTGATGCACTCGTCGGTGATCAGTAGCGCCACGCTCAGTCTCCTCCCACCAGCCTGTCGGTGCTCTTGCCGGGTCGGGGCGCACCGTCGCCTCCGCGTCCGAACTTGGTGTCGAACGCCTCCACCACCAGAGGGTGCACGAAGTCGGTGACGTCGCCGTTCAGGCGCGCCACCTCGCGCACGATGCTGGACGACAGGAAGGTGTACTCCTGCGAGGCCGAGATGAACACCGTCTCGACGTCCGGCGACAGGTGGCGGTTGACCGCGGCGATCTGCACCTCGAACTCGAAGTCCGAGATCGCGCGCAGCCCGCGCACGATGACCTGGCTGCCGAGCTCGTGCGCGAAGTCCATGAGCAACCCGTCGAAGGGGCGCACGGTGACGTTCTCCATGGAGTCGGTGATGCGCCGCGCCATGTCCACGCGCTCCTCCAGCGTGAAGAGCGGGCGCTTGTTGTCGCTCGCCGCGACGGCGACGACGACCGCATCGAACATGCGCGAGGCACGTTCGGCGACGTCGATGTGTCCGATGGTCATCGGGTCGAAGGTGCCCGGATAGATCGCCGTGACCTGCATCTACTGAACCGTCCCGTCGAAGCCGTGCCCCGTCATGGTGCCACGTCGGCCGCCCCGCCGCCCTCGAAGAGGAGCAACGATGCGACCACGTCCCCGAATCGCTTCTGCCTGAGCGTGCGGTAACCCGGCGGCGGCTCGAAGCCCGACGCTTCGCGCGCGGTCATCTCGACGTGGACACGGCCCTCGGGGACCAGGTTGCCGCCGGCCAGCCGCGCGAGCACCGGTGCCTGCAGCCCGGCATCGAACGGCGGATCGACGAACGCGATGTCGTACGGTCCGGGCCGCGCCTCCAGTGCCGCCGCCCAGTCGCCGCGCACGAGCGTCACCGCGTCGGCGGCGCCGAGCGCGCCGAGGCTGCCCGTCAGCACGTCCAGCACGGCGGGCTCGCGCTCCACCAGGATGACGTCGGTGGCGCCGCGCGAGGCCGCCTCGAGTCCGAGCGCACCGGAGCCCGCGAACAGATCGATGCAGCGCGCGCCGACGAGCGAAGGGCCTAGCCACGCGAACAGCGTCTCCCGAAGCCGATCGGGCGACGGGCGCAGGCCCGGCGAGTCGGGTACCGGCAGGTGTCGTCCGCGCCAGCGTCCGGCCACGATGCGCACGCTGCCCATCGCGCCTGTGCGCCCCCCGCGGCGCGGCGCGGCGCCGGTCCTCGGACCGCGTCCGGCGCTCATGGGAAACCGCGCCCGGCGGCGCACGGACGGGCGTCGGCGCGGTGATAGCATCGCCGGCTCGCGACGTTCACGGTCGCGCGCCAGCGTGTGGAGCCGATGGGCATCTTCAGTTTCCTCAAGCGACAGAAGACCCGCCGCGCCGAGGCCGACGCGACGGCGGAAGCGCCGGCTTCCACCGGCGAGCACGAAGCTCCCGACGCCGCCTCGAACCCGGCCGGATCGGTGTCGCTCGACGACTCGCCGCCGCACGAGGCATCGCCCGAGGAAGCGTCGCCCGTCGATGCGTCCGCGGCCGAGGCGTCCCGCCCCGAAGCGTCTCCCGCCGAATCGCCATCGGCCGACGCCCTGCCCGCCGAGGCCTTGTCCGCCGAGGCCTTGTCCGCCGAAGAGCGAGCCGCGGTCGCCGCGCCGCTCGAGAAGAAGCTCGGCCGCACGCGCTCGCGCTTCCGGGACAGCTTCCTCGACTTCTTTCTCGGCAGCAAGCCGATCGATGCGGAGCTGCTCGAGGAGCTCGAGAGCCAGCTCATCATGGCGGACGTGGGCATGGACGCGACGGCGAAGGTCATGGCATCGCTGAACGGCCAGGTCAACCGCTCGGAGGTCAACGACGCCGACGCCCTGCGCGCCGCGCTGCGCGCGCAACTGCTCGGGCTGCTCGTCCCCGTCGAGGCGCCGCTCGAGATCCCCGAGCGCTCGACGCCGTTCGTGATCCTCGTCGTCGGGGTGAACGGCTCCGGCAAGACCACGACCATCGGCAAGCTCGCGAAGCAGCTCACCGACGGCGGCGCCAGCGTGATGCTCGCCGCCGGCGACACGTTCCGCGCCGCGGCGGTGGAGCAGCTGAAGACCTGGGGCGAGCGGAACGGCGTGCCCGTCGTCTCGCAGGGCAGCGGTGCCGACTCGGCCTCCGTCGTCTTCGATGCGCTGCAGTCGGCCACCGCGCGCGGCATCGACGTGCTGATCGCGGACACCGCGGGCCGGCTGCACACCCAGTCGAACCTCATGGACGAGCTTGCCAAGGTCAAGCGCGTGCTCGGCAAGATCGACCCCACCGCGCCGCACGAGACGCTGATCGTGCTGGACGGCACGACGGGCCAGAACGCCCTCGCCCAGGCGCGCGCGTTCCACGACGCCATCGGCCTGTCCGGAATGGCCGTCACGAAGCTCGACGGCACGGCCAAGGGCGGCATCGTGTTCGCCATCGCCGAGGCGCTCGGGCTGCCCATCCGCTTCATCGGCGTGGGCGAGCGCGTGTTCGACCTGGAGGTGTTCGAGGCGGAGCGCTTCGTGGACGCGCTCGTGGCCACCGACGACAAGGCCAGGGCCGCGTGATGACGGGCGGCGACGCGCCGTGATCGTCTTCGACCGCGTCGGCCTCGAGTACCAGCTCGGTCGCTACGCGCTGGACGACGTGAGCTTCCGCATCGAGGCCGGCGCCTTCGTGTTCCTGACCGGGCATTCGGGCGCGGGCAAGAGCTCCGTGCTGCGGCTGCTCGCCCGCCTCGACCGGCCGACGAGCGGCGACATCCACCTCGGCGACATCGCCTACTCCCGGCTCAAACCGCGGCACGAGCCGCGGCTCAGGCGCCAGATGGGCATCGTGTTCCAGGACAATCGCCTGCTGGACGATCGCAACGTGTTCGAGAACGTGGCGCTGCCGCTCGTGATAGGCGGCTACCGGCGCGTCGAGATCGTGCGGCGCGCGGGCGCGGCGCTGGAGCGGGTGGGGCTCGCCGACGCGGCGGGCGAGGCGCCGCGCGTGCTGTCCGGGGGCGAGCGCCAGCGCGTCGGCATCGCGCGCGCCGTGGTGGCGCGTCCACGCGTGCTGCTGGCCGACGAGCCCACCGGCAACCTGGACGCCGCCATGAGCGCCGAGATCATGATGCTGTTCGACGACTTCAACGAGGCGGGGGTGACGGTGCTGTTCGCCACGCACGACACCTCGTTGCTGGAGCGTTTCGAGCACCCGCGGCTGGTGCTCTCGGGCGGGCGGCTGGACCGCCGGGCGAGCGACGCGAACCGCCCGGCGGCGTCGCCCGATCGTGTGGCCGAGGCGCGCGAGGCCGCGGGCCGGGACGAGCGCCGGAGACGCCGCGCGTGAGCGCGTCGCGCCACGGCTCCGACGCGCTGCCGATGGAGCGCATCGCGGGCTCCCGGTTCTCGTACACCGCGCGCGGGTACGCCTGGACCGGCACGTTGCGCGGGCTGCGCCAGCGCCCGTTCGCGACCGCGCTGACCTTGCTGGTGCTCGGCACGGTGCTGGCGTTGCCGACGCTCGTGCTGCTCGCCAACGACGTGCTCGCGACGCTCGCCGGTCGCGCCGGAGGCCAGGCGTCCCTGACGGCCTACCTCGAAGGCGACGTGCCCGATCTCGCGGGCGCGGACCTCGCCTCGCGCCTCGCCACGCGCGACGACGTGGCCACCGCGCGCTACGTGTCCCGGGACGAGGCGCTCGCCACGCTGCGCGAGCGCGGCGACATGGGGGCGGCGCTGGATGTGCTGGACGCGAACCCCCTGCCGGGAGCGGTCGTGGTGGAACCCGCGAGCGGCAACCGAGGCGACGTCGACCGGCTGGCGAGCGTGCTGCGCGGCGAGGCGGGCGTGGAGCGCGTGGCCTTCGACCTGCGCTGGGTGGAGCGCCTCGACGCCGTGCTGCGCCTGGCGCGCACCGCGGGCTGGCTGCTGGCGGGCTTTCTCACGCTGACGGCGCTGCTGGTGATCGGCAACACCGTGCGCCTTGAGCTGTCGCGCCGCCGGGAGGAGCGCGAGGTGGCGCACCTGCTGGGCGCGTCACGGGCCTTCGTGGACCGTCCGCTGGTCTATACGGGTCTGCTGTACGGAGCGCTGGCCGGCGTGGTCGCACTGGTGCTGGCGCTGGCGAGCTGGGCGGTGCTGGCCGCGCCCGCACGCGACATAGCGCGGCTGTGGGACGCTTCGTTCTCCCCGGCCCTGCCCCTGACCGCCCTGGCGTGCCTGCCGCTCTTCACCGCCCTGCTGGGCCTGGTCGGGGCCGTCTCCACGCTGCTTCGGGGAACGGATCGGCTGTCCGCGCGGGCATAGGTGAAACGATCGGCCGAAGCTACAACGGAAGATCCGGCAAGCTCTTGATTCCGTAAGATATTGCACATAGAGGAAGGTATGGGGACGCCGCCTTCCACCATCAAGTTTCCACGGAACTTCGCCGCCATCTGGCACTCATAGACTGTGAGTGCCAGCGGTGCCTTCGGGGCCGCCGGCGCAGTGATCAGCAAGGGGGTAGTACCAACCATGAGCACCGCCATCAGCACGAACAGCAAATCCGCCGCCGTAGCGCTTCCCGTCGTCAGCGACGACCTGAACGGCTACTTCTCGCGCATCGCCAACATCGAGCTCCTCACCGTCGAGCAGGAGCAGGCCATCGCCCGTCGCCTGCGCGACGAGGGGGATCTGGAGGCCGCGCGTCAGCTCGTCATGTCGCAGCTTCGCTTCGTCGTGCACATCGCGCGCAGCTACAAGGGCTACGGACTGCCCATGAGCGACCTCATCCAGGAAGGCAACATCGGCCTGATGAAGGCGGTGAAGCGCTTCGACCCGGACGTGGGCGTGCGTCTCATCTCGTTCGCCGTGCACTGGATTCGCGCCGAGATCCACGAGTACGTCATCCGCAACTGGCGCATCGTCAAGGTCGCCACGACGAAGGCCCAGCGCAAGCTCTTCTTCAAGCTGCGCAGCGAGAAGAAGGCACTGAACTGGTTCAGCGCCGACGAGGTCGGGCGTGTCGCCGAGGATCTGAACGTCGACGAGAAGGTCGTCATCGAGATGGAATCGCGCATGCACGGCCACGACACGGCGTTCGACGCGCCGGTCGGCGCCAGCGAGGAGCGGCTGAGCCTGTCGCCCGCCGACGTGCTCTTCGAGTCCGCGGACGATCCGTCCATGGTCATCGAGGAGGCCGACGGGCGCGAGAAGTCCGAGGCGGGCCTCGCGGCCGGCATCGAGACGCTCGACGAGCGCAGCCGCACTATCCTGGAGCGCCGCTGGCTGTCGGACGAGAAATCCACCCTGCACGAGCTCGCCGGGGAGTACGGCGTCTCGGCCGAGCGCATCCGCCAGATCGAGAAGGCGGCCATGAACAAGGTGAAGCAGCACCTGCTGGCGGCCTGACGCGCGGTCCGGCGACCCGGGACCCACCAACCGGGTCGCCGGGTCACACCGGGTCGACGATCGGGCCAACGGGAGGCGGACGACGGGCGGCGACTACTGCATGGCCGCCGCCTTCTCCCTCGGACAGTCCCGGTCGAAGCTCACTTCGAAGCGCAGTCCCGGCGCGTTGTCGGACAGCACGACCCGGCCGCAGTGCAGGTCGGCCACCGCCTTCACCAGGCTCAGGCCCAGACCCGTGCCCCGCGTCGAGCGACTGTTCTCCATGCGGTAGAGCCGCTGCAGCACCTTCTCGCGCTCGGCTTCCGGTACGCCGGGGCCACGATCGTTGACCGACAGCCACACGTGTCCGTCGCGACGACCGCCCGCGATCTCGATCACGCCGGCTTCCGGATGGTCGCCCGTCCGGCCGCAGTGATGCACCGCGTTCTCGACGAGGTTCACCACCAGCTGCATGACGAGCTCCCGATCGCCGTACATCGGCAGCGAACCGGTCGGATCGAAACCGAGCCGCAGCGCCGTGCAGGACTCCTCCACGACCGGCTCGTAGATCTCGCCTACCGTGCGCAGCACCTCGGTCAGGTCGAAGTGCTCGAAGCGCTTGCGTCGCGCGCCGCTCTCGATCTGCGACACGCGCAGAAGCGCCTCGAAGGTCTGGTTGATGTGGCGCGCCTCCTCTATCGCCTCGTCCAGCGAGCGCTCGAGCCGGGACGTGTCGAGGGCGCCGATGTCGGCGACCGCCTCTTCCAGGTGGATGTAGAGCCGGTTCAGCGGCGTCTTCAAGTCGTGGGCGATCGCGGTGGAGACACCCCGCATGGCATCGACGTTGCGGGCCAGCCGCTCCAGCGCCGCGTTCACGGTGAGAGCCATGTCGTCGATGCTGTCCTGCGCGGGGGAGATCGGCAGACGCATGGCGAGGTTGCCGCCCGCCAGACGCTCCAGCGCCCCGGACCAGCCCTCGGTGCGCCTGCGCAAGCGCTGCGCGATGAAGGCCGCGAACATCAGGGCCAGCGTCGTGGAAACGGCGAACATGAGCAGCAGGCAGTGCCCGGCCACGTCGCGCATCTCGGTCAGCGGCCCGAGGCTCTTCCCGAGCGAGAGCGTGTAGTCCCCGAGCGGCACGGTCAGGAAGCGATACTGGTCGTGACCGGACTCCGTGCCGAGTTCGAAGCCACGCACCACGCTCCAGCCCTCGTGCATGGGCGCCACCGGCACGTTGCCGCCGATGCGCTCGCCCTCGGGATCGGCCAGGAAGAAGCCGAGGCTGGAGCGCATGGGCAGCAGCTCCGGTCCGCGCGACAGCTCCAGCACCCGCTCGATGCCACCGCCCTCGAAGGCCGCCCCGATCAACGCGTAGCGCTCGAGCAGGGCGTCGTCGATGCGGCTCAGCACGCGCTGCTGCAGCGTCTCGTAGGCACCCCAGCCCGCGAACCCCAGGCACACGTTGAACAGCAGCCAGAAGGTGAAGCCGATGCGGAAGGCGACGCTCTTGAGCAGCGGCGAGCGGGCGAACAGGGACTTGCGGACGCCTTGCCAGAGCGTGGAAGGGCGCGGACAGGTGGAGCGATCGACGACGAGCGGTCCGGTATCCCCGAGCACGCTCGGCGGCGACGTCCGGGCGGCGCCCGTCAGCTCGCCGGACAGCTGCGAGGGGTTGGCCGCCATCAGCGCGGGGGCCTCATGCTGTAGCCGAGATTCCTGATCGTGTGCAGCAGCGGTTCCGCGAACGGCTTGTCCATCTTGCCGCGCAGCCTGGAGATGTGAGTCTCGACGACGCTCGTCTTCGGATCGAAGTGGAAGTCCCACACCTGCTCGAGCAGCATGGTGCGGCTGACCACGCGGCCGGCGTTGCGCATCAGTACCTCCAGCAGCGTGAACTCGCGCGGCTGCAGGTCGATCTCGACGTCGCCGCGACGGGCCGTGCGCGACAGCAGATCCAGGTGCAGGTCCCCGACCTCGAGCTTCGTGATCTCGCCGGTGGTCGCCGCCGGACGACGCGCCAGCGCGTTCACGCGAGCCAGGAGCTCGGAGAACGCGAAGGGCTTGGTCAGGTAGTCGTCGGCACCGGCCTCCAGCCCCTCCACGCGATCGTCCACGCCGGACACGGCGGTCAGGAAGATGGCCGGGGTGCGATCGCCGGAGGCGCGCAGGGACTTCAGCACGGCCATGCCGTCCATGCCGGGCATCATGCGATCGAGCACGAGGATGTCGTAGTCGCCCTGCAGCGCCTGGATCATCGCCTGGCGTCCGTCGGGCAGCGCGTCCACGACGTGGCCGGCCTCGGTGAAACCGCGCGTGACGTACTCGGCGAGCCGCGCGTCGTCCTCGGCGAGCAGGATGTGCATGATCGGTTCCTCCGCGGTGTGCGCGGCACGCCGGTGCGAGCGGGCCGCCGCGCCGGCGACGGCCGGCGCCCGCGAAGAGTAGCGCGCGAGGCGTTCGATCATTCCGTGGAGCCGGTGTACCCGATGACCGAGGCCGGTACGGCGGCGCGCACCGTGGCGAGGCCGGAGCCCTGATCGGTGGCCGCCGGCAAGCCGCTCACCGCCTTGCCGGCGCCCGGCGCGACCGGCACGGGGAGGCTGAAGGAGCCGCCCAGGTCGTCTCCGGGCAGGCGATCGTGCGTCAGGGCCTGCGCCGCGCCGGTGCTCGACAGCGCGCCGAGCGCGACGGCCACGAGGGCCACGCGGGCGATGCCGGGCGAGACGCGGGCGCGTCGGCCGGACCTGCCGGGGAAGCCGGAAGAGGTGGACATGGCGATTCGAACCGGTGACGGGTGTGAATGCGCACTATCGACGCGCCACCTCGCACCCGACTCGCGCCCCGCTTACCGATTCGTATGGGAATGCCCGCCGGCACCTTCGGGACGCGCCCCGCGCGAACGCGCCGACGCGCTCCGTTCAGGAGCGGCCGCGTACGCTGCGAGCGTTGTCCACCGCGAACCCGTCGCGCGCCGCCTCCACCAGGCGAACGACGCTCGCGTGCCGCAGGCGCCGCTCCGGGGCGATGGCCACGAGCTGCTCGGTCACGCCGTCGCAGGTACCGAGCAGGGTCGCGTGGTAGCTGCGCGCGATGGCCTCGCGCATGGTCACGGGCGCCGGGAACGCGCCCAGCCCGGCATCGCCGAACGTCTTCATGAGCGCACCGTCGGCGAACTCGGCGACGACGCGCGGCTCGATGCCCTGACCATCGAACCAGGTGTCCAGCCGGCGCCTGAGCGCGTTGGTGGAATCGGGCAGCAGGACCGCGGCCCCGTCGAGCGAGCGCGGAAAGCCCTCGGCAAGACTGCCGGCCAGGGCCTCCGCGGCGTAGAAGCCGATGCCGCTTTCTCCGAGCGGGTGGTTCCAGGCGCGGATGCCGAAGCCCGTCGGCACGGGCCGGTCCGAGAGCACCAGATCGAGCTCGTGCCCGGCGAGCTGCCCGAGCAGCGTCTCGAGCGAGCCTTCGACGCAGCGCAGCCGTACCCGCGGGCCGTCCTGGCGATCCGCCTCGCTGTCGCGCAGCACCGGGGCAAGCACGTGGCAGGCAACGAGCTTGGGCACGGCGTCCACGATGCCGATGCGCAGCGTCTCGGTGCCGCCGACATCGTGTCTGAGCCGATGCGCGAGCTCCCCGCCGATGGCGAAGATGCGCGCGCTGTACTCGTGCACCAGTCGCCCCGTCTCGGTCAGCGCCAGGCCCCGGCCGACGCGCTCGAACAGCGGCTCGCCGATCGCCTCCTCGAGCAGCTTCACCTGCCCGCTCACGGTCTGCGGCGTCAGGTGCAGCCGCTCGGCGGCACGCACCACGCTGCCCTCGCTCGCGACCTCGTGGAACTGGCGCAGGTGCCCGTAGTTCAGGTGCCTGAGGGAGTTCGGCATCAGCTGAGAAGCCCCGTCACGTAGACGCCGTAGCCGACCAGCAGGGCCGCCCCGACCGGGCGCGAGATGCGC
This sequence comes from uncultured Gammaproteobacteria bacterium, assembly GCA_963833195.1. Taxonomy (GTDB): domain Bacteria; phylum Pseudomonadota; class Gammaproteobacteria; order Granulosicoccales; family Granulosicoccaceae; genus Granulosicoccus. The sequence goes on from CAWHXF010000027.1 coordinate 2,839,610, forward strand.
CCGAGACCCCATGCGAGGGCGGCGAGCAGGAACGCCGAGCCCAGCAGGAACGCGTAGGTGAACGTGCCGAGGCCGCTGCCGTCGATGGGGGTCAGCACGCCCGCCGCACCCAGCACCAACCCGAGGTTCATGATGTTCGAGCCCACGACGTTGCCGATCGCGAGGTCCACCTCACGCTTCATGACCGCGACGATGGTGGCGGCAATCTCCGGCAGGCTGGTCCCGATGGAGGTGACGGTGAGCGCGATCACGGCCTCCGACACGCCGAACAGCGTGGCGATGTTGGTGCCGCTCCAGATCAGGGCCTCGGCGCCGGCGATCAGCGCGGCGATGCCCAGGCCCGACCACAGTGCGCTGGTGGCGAGCGTGTCGGGAATCTCCTCGTCGACGGCGTCCGCCCCGACCAGGCTGCCGGCGATACCGTCGCCACCGCCCGAGGCGAGCGCGTCCGGGCCGCGCGTGGCCCACCACAGACCGCCCGCGCACGCCGCCAGCAGCAACACACCGTCCAGGCGCGAGACCGTCTGATCGAGCAGCAGCAGCACGGCGAGCACCGTGATGGCGCACATCACCGGGATCTGCCGACGCACGATGATCCGCTGCACGGGCAGCGCGACGATCACGGCGCCGATACCCAGTACGATGAGCGTGTTCACCACGTTCGAGCCGATGGCGTTGCCCGCGGCGATGCCGCCGTAGCCCTGCAGGGCGGCGCCCGCGCTCACGAAGAGCTCGGGCGCGCTGGTGCCGAGCGAGACGAGCAGCAGGCCGACGGCGGCCGGGGGCAGGTTCAGCTTCGCGCCGAGGCCCTGCATGCCGCGGATCAGCCAGTCGCCGCCGAAGTAGAGGGCGACGCAGCCCAGCACGAGCACGAGCAGATAGACGAGCATCGATAAATGGTCCGGTTGCGATCCCGCCGCAGCGAGTGACGCATATCATCGGGCGACCCGAGGATTTCCGAACCCCCGAAAGTCAGATTTTTTCACCCCTTTCGCTCGGATCATCCGACTGGAACGACCCATCGGTCGGTCGACAACATGTTCCTCACGCATCGGTACCGCCGTGCCGGTATCGTCGTGCCCGCCGATGCGTCCGCAGCGCCCACCGCAAGAGTCCATGCGCCCGATACCTCGTTCATCGCTCGTTGCCCGCGCTCCCCGCGCCACTCCGGGCCGCTCCTGCTGATGGCGGGCTCCACGGACGCCCCGTCCACGCCGGCCGCGCGGATCGCCACGGTCGTCGTCACCCTGGTGGCGCTCGGGCTGTGTGCGCTGAGCGTCGCCGCCCTGCCGGGCGTGGCCGCCGGCACCTACCCCACCCTCGCGCTCGAGTGGGTGCCGGCGCTGAACGTCTCGTTCGCGTTCCGCTTCGATGGCCTGTCGATGCTGTTCGCCTTGCTCATCACGGGTATCGGCGCGCTGGTCGTGCCCTACGCCGCGAGCTACCTCGCCGGGCATCGCTCGCTCGCGCGGCTGCAGTGGACGCTGCTGGCCTTCATGCTCGCCATGCTCGGGCTCGTCACCGCCGACGACATCATGCTGCTGTTCGTGTTCTGGGAGCTGACGACGATCACCTCGTTCCTGCTGGTCGGCTTCGATCACGAGAACCCGACCGCCCGCCGCGCCGCCCTGCAGGCGCTGGTCGTCACGGGAGCGGGCGGTCTCGCCATGCTCGCCGGGCTCGTGCTGCTCGGGGAGATCGCGGGCACCTACCGGCTCTCGGAGATCCTCGCGAGCGACACCGACTTCACCGCGCACGCCGCCTACCCGGTGATCCTGACCCTGGTGCTGCTGGGCGCGTTCACGAAGTCCGCCCAGTTCCCGTTCCACTTCTGGTTGCCGGGCGCCATGGCCGCGCCCACCCCGGTCAGCGCGTACCTGCACTCGGCGACGATGGTGAAGGCGGGCATCTACCTGCTCGCGCGCACGCAGCCCGCGCTCGGTGGTACCGATGCCTGGTTCTTCACGCTCACGAGCGTGGGCGCCGTCACCGCGGTGTGGTCGTCGATGATGGCGCTGCGCCAGACGGACGCGAAACTCATGCTCGCCTGGACGACGGTCATGGCGCTCGGCACGCTGACCCTGTTCCTCGGCTCCAGCGAACGCATCGCGGTGCTCGCGGCCATGACCTTCCTGCTCGTGCACGCGCTTTACAAGTGCGCGCTGTTCCTCGTGATCGGCAACGTCGATCACGGCACGGGCACGCGCGAGATCGACCGGCTCGGGGGGCTGGTGCGCGCGCTGCCCGTGACCGCGTTCGCCGCGTTCGCCGCGGCGTTCTCGATGGCGGGCTTCCCGCCGTTCCTCGGCTTCATCGGCAAGGAGCTGAAGTACGAGGGCGCGCTCGCCATCGCCGACGAACCCTGGCCGTTCGCGGGCGCGTCCCTGCTCGCCAACTCGATGATGGTCGCGGTCGCGCTGATCATCGTCGTGCGCATCTTCGTGCGCGGGCGCACCACCACCGACGTGAAGCCGCACGAGGCGCCGCTGCTCATGTGGCTGCCGCCGCTGCTGCTGGCCGCGGCCGGGCTCGTGGCCGGCATCTTCCCGGAGCTCGTCTCCAGCACGCTGCTGGCGCCGGCCGTCGAGGGCATCCGGCGCACCGAGACGACGGTCTATCTATCGCTGTGGCACGGCGTCAACGTGCCGCTGATGATGAGCATCGCGACCGTCGCGCTGGGCACGGGCCTCTTCCTGACCCTGGCGCGCGTGCGCGCCGCGCTGTCCGCGCTCGTCGTCGCGCTGCGCGTCAGCGGGGATAGCGCGTGGGATGCGGCGCTCGACGGGTGCACGCGCGGGGCCGCGGCGGTGACCGCACGGCTGCAGTCCGGCAGCCTCGGCCGCTATCTCGCCGCCGTGTTCGCGGCCTTCGCGCTCGCCACCGGGCTCATGCTCGGCCGCGCCTTCGTCATGCCGGACGGCGCTGGGCTCGGCGATGCCTTCGCCGCGCTCGGTGGCGTACCGGCGCTGCCGGCGCTGGTGGCCGCGCTCATGATCGCCACCACGGCAGTAGTCGCGTTCGCGCGCTCGCGGCTGCTCGGGGTGGCCGCGTTGGGCGGCGTCGGTGCAGGTGTCGCGCTGCTGTTCCTGAGCTACGGCGCGGTGGACGTGGCGATCACGCAGCTGATGGTCGAGACGCTCTTCGTCGTGCTGATCGCCGCGGTGCTGCCGCGGCTGCCGCGCTTCTCGGGCGTGGCCCATCCGGGCAAGGCCGGCGGCGCGCGCGACGCGGCCATAGCGGTGGCGTGCGGGCTCGTCGTCGCGCTGACCGTGCTGCTGGTCGCCACGCTGCCGCTCGACGTCGCCATTCCCGACTTCTACGCCGCGGCCAGCTACGATGAGGCATACGGCAGGAACATCGTCAACGTCATCCTCGTGGACTTCCGCGCGCTCGACACGCTCGGCGAAGTGGCCGTCGTGGTGGCCGCGGCGCTCGCCGTCGTCGCGCTGGCCACGGGCGGTGCGAAGCGCGTGCGCGGCGCCGCGGAGACACGCGCATGAACTCGCTGATCCTGACCACCGCCAGCCGGCTGCTCGTCGGGCTGATGCTGCTGTTCTCGCTGTTCCTGCTGTGGCGCGGCCACAACTCGCCCGGCGGGGGCTTCATCGGCGGGCTGGTCGCGGCCGCCGCGCTCGCGGTCTACGCCTTCGCGTCGGGCACCGAGGCGGTGCGTGCGGTGCTGCGCATCGAGCCGCTGACCATCGCTATCGCGGGCCTCGCCGTCGCCATCGGCGCGGGCCTGCTCGGCTTCGCGGCGGGCGCGGACTTCCTGACCGGGCTGTGGGTCTTCATCGGCGCGACGCCGGACGACAAGGGACTCGCGCTCGGCACGCCGCTGCTGTTCGATGTCGGCGTCTACCTCGCCGTCGTGGGCGGTGTCACGGGCATGGTGCTCGCGCTCGAGGACAGCGACTGATGGAGCTGGTGCTTGCCCTGCTGATCGGCGTGCTCACCACCGCGAGCGTGTGGCTGATGCTGTCCCGCAACCTCGTCCGCTTCCTGTTCGGCCTCGTGCTGATCGGCAACGTCGCCAACCTCTCGATCTTCACGGTCGGCGGGCTCACCGCCGAGGCGCCGCCGTTCGTCGTCGACGGCACCGTCGCGAGCGTGGCCGGCACCGCCGCGGCCGCCGCCACGACCGCCCTGGAGGGGACCGCCACCGTCGCCAACCCCCTGCCCCAGGCGCTCGTGCTGACCGCGATCGTCATCGGCTTCGGGCTGGTGTCGTTCATGCTTGTGCTGGCGCTCAGCGCATGGCGCACGCTCGGCACCGTGGACGTCGACGAGATGTGCCTGTCCGAGAGCGGCCCGAACCCGTCCGGGACCTCGGCGGCCGCCCTGGCCGCCGACCGCGCGGATGCGGCCGCGGCCTTCCCCGCGACGCCGCCGCGCGCGCCGGTGCGCGCACCGGCGCAGGAGCCCGCCGAATGAGCTGGCTGCCCGTCGCGTGCGTGCTGCTGCCCTTCGCCACGGCGATCGCGATCTTCGTCGCCCCGCGCTCGGCATCCCTGCGCGGCGGCATCTCGATCGCGGGCGCGGCGCTGCTGCTGGTGCTGGCACTCGTGCAACTGTTCACGCTGCCCGACGGCGGCGCCACGGTCGCGCGCATGGGCGGCTGGGCGCCACCGTTCGGCATCGCGTTCGCGGTCGATACCCTCGGCGCGCTGCTGATCGTCGTCACCGCCCTCGTCGGGCTCGCGGTGGTCGCCTACGCGCGCGGCGATGTCGACGAGGCGCGCGTGGCCGCGGGCTTCGACGGCTTCGTGCACGTGCTGCTCGCGGGCGTCGTCGGCGCCTTCGTGACCGGGGACGTGTTCAACCTCTACGTCTGGTTCGAGGTCATGCTGATCGCCTCGTTCGCGCTCCTGACGCTCGGCGGCCGCGCGCGCCAGCTCGACGGCGCGGTCAAGTACGTGGCCATCAACCTCGTCTCCACCGTCGTGCTGCTGACCGCGATCGGGCTGCTGTACGGGATGACCGGCACGCTGAGCTTCGCGGACCTGCACGGCGCGCTGGCCGCACGGCCCGACGACGGGCTCGCGGGTGTGGTCGCCGCGTTCTTCCTCGTCGCGTTCGGCATCAAGGCGGCGATGTTCCCGCTCTTCTTCTGGCTGCCGGCGTCGTACCACACGCTGCCCGTGACCGTATCGACGCTGTTCGCCGCGCTCATGACCAAGGTGGGCGTGTACGCGCTGCTGCGCCTGCAGTCGCTGATGTTCGGCACCGAATTCGAGCTGCTGCAACCGGTGCTGCTCGGGCTCGCGTTCGCGACGATGATCGCGGGACTCATGGGCGCGATCGCCGAAACCGACCTGCGCCGGCTGCTCGCCTGGCAGGTCGTCGTCTCGATCGGTTTCATGATCGTGGGCATCGCGCTCGGCACCGAGGCGGCCATCGCGGCGGCCGTGTTCTACATGGTCCACGCCATGCTCGCGAAGGCAGCGCTCTTCATCGTCGCGGGCGTGGCCGCCGGTACCGGCACCTACGGGCCCGCGCCGCTGTCGGCGATGGGGGGGCTGTGGCGCACGCGGCCGTGGCTCGCGCTCGCGTTCCTGGTCTCGGCCCTGTCGCTGATCGGCCTGCCGCCGTTCAGCGGCTTCTGGGCGAAGCTCGCGCTCGTCGAGGCGAGCGTCGCCGACGATGCCTGGGTGACCCTCGCCGTCGTGCTGGTCGCGAGCCTGCTCGCGTTCCTGCCCCTGATCGGCGTGTGGAACGAGGTGTTCTGGAAGGCCGCGCCGCACGACGATGCCGCACCCGGCGATACGCGCCCAGCGGCGCGCATCGTGGGCGCACCGCCCGCCCCCGCTCCCGTCGCCTCGCGGGCCGCTAGCCTCGTGCCCGTCGCGGGGCTTACCGCCGTGGCCATCGCGATCGGGCTGTTCCCGCAACCGCTGCTCGATCTGTCCGCGCGGGCCGCGGCGTCGCTGGTCGATCCGTCGGCCTACGTCGCGGCGGTGCTCGGAGAGGCGGCGCCGGGTGCGGCGCTGGGCGCGGCGCCCGGTGCGACGGAGGGCGCGGGGACCGTGGATGCCGTGAATGCCCCGACCGGAGCCGAGCCATGACCCGACCCTTCGCGATCAACCTGCTGCTGGCGGTGGCCTGGGCGGCGCTCATCGGCGGGTTCGGCATCGCCGATCTCTTCGTCGGCTTCGTCATCGGCTACCTGGTGCTGTGGATCCTGTGCCCGCTGCTCGGCAGCGAGCGGTACTGCCGGCAGGTCATCCAGATACTGCGCCTCGTCGGCCACTTCCTGGGCGAGCTAGTCACCTCGAGCGTCGACGTCGCGCGCGACGTCCTCTCGCCGGGGCAGAGCAACCAGCCGGCCATCGTCGACATCGAACTCGATGCCGAAACGGACCTGGAGATCGTCGCGCTCGCGAACCTCGTGTCGCTGACGCCGGGCTCTCTCACCATCGACGTGTCCGACGATCGGCGCACGCTGTACGTGCACGCGATGTTCGCCCACGACGCCGACGAGCTGCGCCGCAGCGTCAAGGGCGGCCTGGAGCGACGCGTGCTGGAGGCCTTCCGATGAGCGGCGTGCCCGCCATCGCCGTGACGATCGCGCTCGTGCTGGTCGGCATCGGCCTCGCCGGCGCCGCGTTCCGGCTCGTGCGCGGCCCCGAGCCGGCGGACCGCGTCGTGGCGCTGGACCTGATCACCGTGCTGCTCGTGGCGATCACCTCGCTGATCGCGCTGCGCACCGAGAACGTGCTGTACCTGGATCCGGCGCTCGCGCTCGCGCTCGTGGGCTTCCTCGCCACGGTGGCGCTGGCGCGCTATCTCGAGGCACGCACGCCGCGCGAGAGCGGCGATGGCGGCGCCCCGCGGCCCGGTCCACCAGCCCCCGATTCCGGGTCGTCCGACCCCGCTGCGCACACCGGCGGCGAGCACCCCCCCTCATGATCGACATCGTCGCCACCCTCATGATCGTGCTCGGCGGTGCGTTCTGCGCCGTCGCGGGCATCGGCGTCGTGCGCCTGCCGGACGTGCTGATGCGCATGCACGCCTCCACCAAGGCCGGCACGCTGGGCACCGGACTCGTGCTGGGCGGCGTGGCGCTGCACTTCGTCGACGTGGCGGTGACCGCGAAAGCCCTGCTCGTGATCGCGTTCCTGCTGCTCACCGCGCCGGTGGCGGCGCACCTCGTCGGGCGCGCGGCATGGCGAACGGGCTCGCCGCTGGACCCGCGCACCGCGCACCACGCGAAGCGGCCGGAAGCCGGCGTCGCGCCGCCGACGCCCTCGTTCAGCCGATCAAGCGATCGGCCAGCGAGCCCACGATCGGCAACCAGTGATCCACCAGCATGATCCCGAACAGCCACATCAGGTAGTTGATCGAGAACACGAAGGTCAGGATGGGCTGGCGCGTGGCGCTGTCGTCGAACAGCTTCCACGCGTGGCGCAGGAACATGGCGCCGAGCACCACCGCCCCCACGAGATAGGGCAACCCGCTCATGCCGATCAGGTACGGCAGCAGCGTGACGATCACCAGCAGCACGGTGTACAGGAAGATCTGCACGCGCGTGAACGGCACGCCGTGCGTGACGGGCAGCATCGGGATGTCCACCTTGGCGTAGTCCTCGCGGCGGTGGATCGCCAGCGCCCAGAAATGGGGCGGCGTCCACACGAACACGATCAGGAACAGCAGCAGCGCGCCCGCCCCCACCTCGCCCGTGACCGCCGCCCAGCCGAGCACCGGTGGCATGGCCCCGGCCGCACCGCCGATCACGATGTTCTGCGGCGTGGCCCGCTTGAGCCACATGGTGTAGATCACCGCGTAGCCGATCAGCGATCCGAAGGTCAGCACCGCGGTCAGCACGTTGACCCACACCACCAGCATCAGCATCGAAGCGCCGCCGAGGATCGCGGCGAACGCCAGGCACTGGCGCCCGGTGAGCGCGCCCTGCGGGATGGGGCGGTTCTTCGTGCGGCCCATGATCGCGTCGGCCCGACGGTCGATGACGTGGTTGATGGTGGCGGCCGACGACGACGCCAACCCGATGCCCAGCAGCCCGACGAGGGTTTCTACGGGCGGCGGCAGCGCGGGCACCGCAAGCACCATGCCGACGAGCGCCGTGAGCACCAGCAGCAGGACGACCTTGGGCTTCGTCGTCTCGAGATAGTCGCGCCAGTGCTCGCGCAGGTGTGCCGCGAGCCGCGCGGGCCCGCCCGCGTCGTCCGCGAAGGGTCCGCCCGAGCCATCTCCGCTCGCGCGCGCGACGCCCCGGCCGGACGGGGCGTCCGCGCGGACGGCGCCTTCGGCCATCGAAGGAGCGTCTGCGTCGTCGAGGGTGCGGGTTCTCATGTCGACTCAGCCGATGCGCGACACCTTCAGGAGATGCTTCACGTCCTTGAGCATGTTACGCGGGTCCAGCTCCGGCGCGAAGCGCAGCACGAGGTTCCCGTTCGGGTCCAGCAGCCAGATGCCGTCCAGCGGCGCCGCACCGCCCGAATCGCTGCCGTCCGGCGCGAGACCGTCCACGGGCGCGGTACGCACCTGCTCGACCAGACCGTCGCGCGCCTGCGGCGCCCCGCCCACCACCACGAGCCCGCGGTGCTCGGCCAGGAGCTCCGCCGGCAACTGGTCGGGGGCCTGCACGACGGCGACGCGGCGCACCCGGTCCTTTCGCTGGTTGAGCGCCAGCCGCACCTGGCGCATGTGGTAGAGATTCTTCTCGCACGCCGCGTCGCACTCGTCCTCGACCACGTACATGAGCGTCCACAGCCCGCGCAGCTCGTCGAGGCCCCATCGCGACGCGAGCCCGCCGTCCGAGCCGTCCCCCGCCCCCTCGCCCGCGACGACGGAAAGCTCGAAGGGCTCGATGGGCAACGTGGGCTGCACCAGTTGCCCGCGCGAGGTATCGCCGATCGTGCCTCCGCTCGTGCGCAGCACCTGCACCCAGATCGTCGCCGCCAGCAGCGGAATGCCGAAGCAGGCGAGGATCACGAGCAACCGGCGACGCGATCGACGCACCGCCGCGGCGTCCGGCTCGACCGGCACGCGGCCCGGGCCCGAGGCGGGCCGTTCGTCGGTGGCATCGATCACGGCATCGTCGGCGGATCGGGCTGCGGCGGTCTCGTTCATCAATCGTCGCTCGGGGACGGCGGGGGAGGGGTGGCGGACGGGGGCGTCGGCTCCGCCCTGCGCAAGTTCACGTAGACGAACAGCACCGTCAGCGCGGCCGCCATGGCGAACCATTGCACCGCGTAGGACCAATGCTTCTCGGGCCCCGACGCGGCGGGCTGCCAATTCTCGACGAGCAGACCGGCCGCGTCCGGAACACTCGCCGCTTCACCGGCCGCTTCACCGGCCGCTTCACCGGTCGCTTCGCCGGTCGCGTCAACGGGCGCGTCAACGGGCGCGTCGCCGACCTCAGGACCCGGCTCCGCACGAGGCCCGACGGCGTCCGCGGCGACCGACGCGCGCTCGGGCTGCAGCACCACGGGCACCAGCGGCAGCTCGAGCGCCTCGCCGATCGCATCGTAATCGAACCACTGCAACCAGCGTGGCCACGGTGCGTCCGCGACGAAGGCGATGTCGCCCGCGAAACCGCGCGACGGTCGGGACGCGAGCCCGACGATCTCGACGCGTGCCTCCGGCACGGTCACGTCCGGCGGCGCCTGACGCGTGACGGGCAACGGTGCCCAGCCGCGATTCACCAGCACCGCCCGCCCGTCGTCAAGGAGCAGCGGCGTAACCACCTCGAGCCCCGGACGGCCGGCGTGCGCGCGGTTGTCCCACAGGAACTGGCGTTCGGACAGCCAGGTGCCGGAGGCGGACACGCGTCGGTAGGCGGCCGCTGCCTCGGCCGGATCCGGCGCGTGGGGCCCGCCGAGCGCCGTCGCCGCGATCGGGGCGGCAGCTCGCGCGGCCTCGGCCGCCTCGATGAGGGCGATCTTCTCGTCGGCGCGCAGTAGCTGCCAGCGCGCCAGCAGCAGCATCGCCACCGTGAGCGCGAGCCAGAGCAGCACCGCCCACGGCCGCGGGGAAAAACGGCGGCGTTGCAGGATGAGCATCACGTTCCAGGTACGGCGAGGCCGCGTGATCGGTGCGCTATATTCGAACGATGCTATTGGTCAAGCTCGTCCTGATACTGCTGCTCGGCGCCATCGTGGTCAGCCTGTTCAGCGGCCTGTTCTTCCTGGTCAAGGACAAGGGGCAGACCAACCGCACGGCGAACGCGCTCAGCGTGCGCATCGGACTGTCGATCGTGGCGATCGTCGTGGTGCTGATCGCCGGCATGACCGGGGTGCTGGAGATGAATCCCGATCCGCGTACCGGACTCGGCGGGACCGAGACGGCGGCGGACGTCGGGGACGCCGCGCCGCCGCAGGAGGGCAGCGGCCGACGGCGTATCGAGCCCTGACCCCGAGCCCTGACCCCGACCCCGGGACCCGACCGGAGTCTCGAGGCGCGACCGCTCGTACCTCGCTACAGCAGGTACACGAAGATGAACAGCCCGAGCCACACCACGTCCACGAAGTGCCAGTACCAGGCCGACGCCTCGAACGCGAAGTGGTTGGACTGGGTAAAGTGGCTCTTCATGCCGCGGAACATGACCACGGTCAGCATGATGGCGCCCATGGTCACGTGGAAGCCGTGGAAGCCCGTGAGCATGAAGAACGTCGAGCCGTAGATGCCGCTGTTCATCGTCAGGTTCAGCTCGTGGTACGCGTGGTAGTACTCGAGCGCCTGCAGGCCGACGAACACGAAGCCCAGCGTGACCGTGGCAGCCAGCCACAGCACCATCTTCTGGCGGTTGCCATGGCGGATGGCGTGATGCGCGAGCGTGCAGGTCAGGCCGCTGGTCAGCAGCAGCAGCGTGTTGATCAGCGGCAGCCCGAACCAGCTCATTTCCTGGAAGTTGCCGCCGATGCCGTCGGGACCGTTGTTCGGCCAGACGTAGTCGAAGCTCGGGTACAGCAGCGTGTTGGTCACGTCCGCTCCGCCCTCGCCCACGCCGCCGAGCCAGGGCCCGGAGAAGATGCGCGCGTAGAACAGCGCGCCGAAGAACGCGGCGAAGAACATCACCTCCGAGAAGATGAACCACATCATGCAGAGCCGGAACGAGCTGTCGACCTGGTTGCTGTAGGTGCCCGTCTCGCTCTCGCGGATGACGTCGCCGAACCAGCCGAACAGCATCACGATCATGATCAGCGAGCCGACGATGAAGACCTCGCGCCCGAAGGCCTGGTCGTTCACCCACATGGCGAAGCCGAAGAAGAACGTGAACAGGCCTATCGAGCCGACGATCGGCCAGCGCGCGGCGTGCGGCACGTAGTACGCGGTGGCCTTGGCTGGCGACGGGTCGGCTGCTCCTGGTTGAACGGCCGGCGTTGGGGCCTGCGACCTCGGCGGCGACGGTGCTCATGTCTCGGTCTCCGCGGATGGTGCCGGCGCGGGAACTTCCGCATCGTCCACCTGCTGGTCGGGGGAATCGAAGAAGGTGTAGCTCAAGGTGAGCCTGTCCACGTTCGCGGGCAGGTCGCGATCGACCACGAACGTGACGGGCATGTCGCGCGCGCCTCCGGCAGCGAACACCTGGCGCGTGAAGCAGAAGCACTCGGTCTTGTCGAAGTACTTCGCGGCCGCGAACGGCGACACGCTGGGCGTGGCCTGCCCCACGCGCACCTCGCCGCGCGGGTTCTCGGCGTAGTAGGTGGTGTGGTAGGCCTTGCCGGGCACCACGCGCATGCTGGCCTCGTTCGGGCGGAACGTCCACGCGCCGTTCACGTTGACGTTGGCCACGAACTCGACCGTGACCTCGCGCTCGACCGCCTCCGCGCCCGCAGGGGCGGCGGCTTCCACGTCGGCCGCCGAGATCCGCCCGGTCTTGCCGTTCAGGCCCGTGATGTCGCACACGATGTCGTAGATCGGCACGAGCGCATAGCCGAAGCCGAACATGGCGACGGTGACCAGCAACGTCCGGGCGACGACACCACCGTGGCGCCGCGGCCCGCGTTCCACCGAGTCGCTCACAGCTGCCCCCGCACGTACACGATGTAGACGATGCTGCCGATGTAGCCGCACAGCGCGACGGCGGCCAGCAGCAAGGGCAGGCGGTGGCGCGACAGGAACCCCTGCCGCGCCCTCGCGCCCTCGGTGGCGCGCCCGTCGTCGTCCGGAGCCGTCCCCGGACGACGCTCTTCCACGATGTCTGCGGTCGTCACCGGATCAGCGCGTGACCGTGGCGGCCGTGATGGCCGGCGCGTCCTCGAACGTGTGGTACGGCGCGGGCGACGGCACCGTCCATTCCAGCCCGCGCGCCCCCTCCCAGACCTCGGCGGACGCCTTCTTGCCGCCGCGCACGCACTTGACGACGATGTAGACGAACAGCAACTGGCTGAAGCCGAAGCCGAACGCGCCGATGGTGGCGACCATGTTCCAGTCCGCGAACTGCAGGCTGTAGTCCGGGATGCGGCGGTTCATGCCGGCCAGACCCACGAAGTGCATGGGGAAGAACAGCACGTTCACGAAGATCGTCGAGATCCAGAAGTGCGCGACGCCGAGCTTCTCGTCGTACATGTTGCCCGTCCACTTCGGCAGCCAGTAATAGGTCGCCGCCATGATCGAGTAGATGGCGCCCGGTACCAGCACGTAGTGGAAGTGCGCCACGACGAAGTAGGTGTCGTGGTACTGGATGTCGGCCGGCGTGATCGCGAGCATCAGCCCGGACAGGCCGCCGATGGTGAACATGATGACGAAGCCGATCGCGAACAGCATCGGCGTCTCGAAGGTCATCGCGCCCTTCCACATCGTGGCCACCCAGTTGAACACCTTCACGCCGGTGGGCACCGAGATGATCATCGTGGTCATCATGAAGAACAGCGACCCCGCCAGCGGCATGCCCGTCGTGAACATGTGGTGCGCCCAGACGATGAAGGACAGGAACGCGATGGAGGCGGTGGCGTACACCATCGAGTCGTAGCCGAACAGCGGCTTTCTCGCGAAGGTGGGGATGATCGAGCTGATGATGCCGAACGCCGGCAGGATCAGGATGTACACCTCGGGGTGGCCGAAGAACCAGAAGATGTGCTGGAACATGACGGGGTCGCCGCCGCCGGCCGCGTTGAAGAAGCTCGTGCCGAAGTAGCGGTCGGTCAGCAGCATGGTGATCGCACCCGCCAGGACCGGAATGGTCGCGATGAGCAGGTAGGCCGTGATGAGCCAGGTCCACACGAACATGGGCATGCGCATGAAGGTCATGCCCGGGGCACGCATGTTGAAGATCGTGGCCACGATGTTGATCGAGCCCATGACCGAGCTGATGCCCAGGAAGTGGATCGCGAAGATCACGAACGCGAAGCTGTCGCCCATCTGCAGGGACAGCGGCGGGTAGAGCGTCCAGCCACCGGCCGGCCCGCCGGAGGGCATGAAGAGCGTGGACAGCAGGATCGCGAACGCGAACGGCATGATCCAGAAGGACCAGTTGTTCAGCCGCGGCAGCGCCATGTCCGGTGCCCCGATCATCATCGGGATCATCCAGTTCGCGAGGCCCACGAAGGCCGGCATGACCACGCCGAAGATCATGACGAGCGCGTGCATCGTCGTCATGGAGTTGAAGAACATCGGATCGACGATCTGGATGCCCGGCTGGAAGAGCTCCGCCCGGATCACGAGCGCCATGGCGCCGCCGATGAAGAACATGATCAGCGAGAACCACAGGTACATCGAACCGATGTCCTTGTGGTTGGTCGTCGTGATCCAGCGCATCAGACCCTTCGGGGGCCCGTGCTCGGCGTGATCGTGGTCGTGATGACCGTGATCGTCGGCCGCGTGATGGGTGACGTCGGTGCTCATCGGTCGGCTGCTCCGGACTGGGCGGGTGCGAGGACGTTGAAGTCGGGAAGGGAGATGCCGGAGGCGGCCAGGCGCTCTTCCGCCGCGGCGCCGGTCTGGACGGGGACGGCGGAGGCCGTGTCCACGTCGGCGGCCGCGGCGGCACCGGAGGCGGCGGCGGTGGGGCCCGCGCGCAGCGCGCGCACCGCGGACGGCTGCACGGTGTCGCCCGTGGCGTTGCCGAAGGCGTTGCGCTGGTAGGTCACGACGGCCGCGAGGTCCGCATCGTCGAGCACCTGCGAGAACGCCGACATGCCGGTGCCCGGCACCCCGTCCGCGACGGTGGCGAGGTGCGCATCGATGTCACCGTTGACGACGGGCGAGCCCGCGATGGCGGGGAACATGCCCGGAATGCCCTGGCCTTCCTTCTGGTGGCAGCCGACGCAGGTGGTGCCGTAGACGGCCTCGCCGCGTGCCATGAGCTGGTCGTGGGAGAAGTCCTGCAACGCCTCGTCGGCGGCGGCGACCCTCCCCTCCTGCTGTTCGGCGATCCAGGCGTCGAACTCGTCCGGTGGGACCGCGCGCACGACGATGGGCATGAACCCGTGGTCCCGCCCGCAGAGCTCGGCGCACTTGCCGCGATAGATGCCGGGCTCCTCTATGGTGGCCCAGTTCTCGTTGATGAAGCCCGGGATGGCGTCCTTCTTCAGCCCGAAGTCCTGCACCCACCAGGAGTGGATGACGTCGGCCGAAGTGTTCAGGAAGCGGATCTTGGTATCGGTGGGCACGACGAGCTCGTTGTCCACCTCGCGCAGGTAGGTGTCGCCGAACTTCGACAGGTCGATGTCCGAATCGATCTGGCGGGCCCGGTTCTGCTCCGCGTCGAGGGCGCTGTAGAACGCCACGTCCTTGTCGAGGTAGTCGTAGTGCCAGCGCCACTGGTAGCCCGTGACCTTGATGGAGAGCTCGGAGCCGCTGAAGTCCTCCATCTTGATGAGCGTGCGCGCCGCCGGCACGGCCATGCTGACCAGGATGATGAGCGGCACGACCGTCCAGGCGATCTCGACCTTGGTGCTTTCGTGGAAGTTCGACGGCTTCACGCCGCGCGACTTCCGGTGCAGCACCATCGAGACGATCATGACCGAGAACACGGCCGCGCCGATGGCCGTGCAGATCCAGAAGATGCGCATGTGGAGGTCGTACACCTCCGCGGACAGCGACGTGGCGCCGACCGGCAGGTTCAGCTCGTCCCAGCCGGCCACCGCCGCGCCGGAAGCGGCCAGCAGGGCGGCGCCGGCGACCAGGGCCGCGCGCAGCCCCGTGCCCGCGGCCGTCTTCGGCGGACGGGCGGCACGTCGCGTTCCGTCGTGTGTCATAGGTTTTCCACGTCGTTCGGTCGTCGGGCGACCATCTGGGGTCGATGGGCCGGCGGGCCCATCGACGGATTCGGGACGATAGCGGCAACGGCGCCGGCCCGCGCGCTCCGGCGACGCGCTCAACGACTCAGGGCGGAGCGCAGCTCCCCGTGCAGAGCCCGCTTCTCGTCCCGGTTCAGCACGCGCCCGAGGGCGTAGGCCTTGCCGTGGGCCGCCACCGACAGATCCCCGCAATCGAAGGGGCTGTCCGTGGCGTGGTAGCGCAGCCGACTCCACTGACGCGGCAGGCGCACCGATATCTCCGGCGAATTGTAGCCCCACTCGAGCACGATCGCCTCGGTTCCCACCGTGATCACTTCCTTGCGCGACATCCGCCGCAGCGTGAGCCACAGGCAACCGGTCACCAGCAACACCTCGGCCCCGGCGAACGGAATCACCAGCCACAGGCCCTGCGTGGCGAGCGCGATGGCGATGCCCATGCACACCACGCCCAGGCTCCCGGCGAGCACGAGGTTCGCGCGCCAGCTCATGGAGCGGTTGCCCTGCACCACGAGGCGAGTGGCGGTGCCGCCGTCGTCCTCGGCCTGTGTGTCTATGTCGATCATCGCGTCGTGGCCCGTCGATCCGTCCACCCCGAAGTATGCATCGCTCGCGCCGATTCCCGCGTCTCGCCGAACGCCGTGCCGGCATCAGCCATCGCGCCCGAGCCCTCGGCGCAGGTGCTCCAGCGAGACGGTCTGCGCGCCGTCGGCACGTGGCGCGGCACGCGGCTCGCCCTTCCAGCCGTGCGCCTGCACCAGCTCCAGCGTGACCGCGAAGCGGCCCTCGGGCACGTTCGCCTCCAACGTCCTACGCACCGACCGCGCGGTCAGACCGCCGCGGCGCCCGCGCGCGAGGTTCACCGCGCCCACGCCGCGCAGCTCCGCCTCGAGCGCGGCGAGCGACGGGTAGTCGACGGTGACGTCGTCGCGGTCCAGCACCGGCTCCGCGAGCCCCGCGCGCAGCATGGCGTCCCCGACGTCGTGCATGTCGATGAGCCCGAAGCCGTGCGCGTGCCCGTCCACCGCGGCCCACGCGCGGCGGTACTCCACGAGCGTGTCGGGGCCCGCGGTGGCGAAGAAGAACGCGCCGCCGACGTCGAGCACGCGCGCGCACTCGGCGAACACGCGGTCGGGCGCCTCGCACCAGGGCAGCAGCATCGAGGACGTCACCAGATCGAAGCTGGCGTCCGCGAAGGGCAGGCGGTGAGGGTCCCCCGCGACGCGGGCCGGCGCCGGGCGCCCGCGCCGGAGCCAGCGCGGCCACGCCGACGGGGGCTCGGGCGCCGCCCCGGGCGCAAGGTCCAGCCCCGTCACGCTCGCCTCGGGGTAGCGCTCGGCGAGCGCCGCGAGCTCCCGCCCCGTGCGGCAGCCGAGTTCCAGGATGCGCGTCGGCGGCGTCGCCAGCACCTCCAGCCGCTCGCGCAGCCGTCCGCCGACGACGTCGAACACCGCCGCGTGCTCGTCGAAATCGGCCCGGGCGCGCAGCAGGGCGCGTCGCACGCGCTCGGCGGACTCCGGCCGGCCCGGGTCGACGGGCTGCGCGGACGGCGCCGGGCGGGTCGATCGGGCCAAGGGGCGGGCCAAGGGGCGGGCCGGTGGGCGGTTCACGGGGCGGACGGAGGCATCGGGTCGGCGGGCACGCCTTGTATAGTGCCGGCCCGCGCCTTCCGGATGACTCCCGCGTGCTCGATCTGGCCACGAGCCCTTCCACGGACATCGCGGCGGCGCTGGCGGCCGCCCTCGCCTACCTCGTGGGCTCCGTCTCGGCGGCCATTCTCGTGTGTCGCGCCGCCGGGCTGCCGGACCCGCGCACCGAGGGCTCGGGCAATCCCGGAGCCACGAACGTGCTGCGCGTCGGCGGCAGGAAGGCGGCCGCCGCCACGCTGCTGGGCGACGCCCTGAAGGGCTTCCTGCCCGTGCTGGCGGCGAGCTGGCTGCTCGACGGTCCCGGCGCCGAGCGCGTGGTGGCACTGGTGGCGCTGGCGGCGTTCCTGGGACACCTCTACCCGGTGTTCTTCGACTTCCGCGGCGGCAAGGGCGTCGCCACGGGGCTCGGTGCGCTGCTGGCGCTGAACGGCACCGCGGGGCTGCTCGCGATCCTCGTATGGCTGGCCGCGAGCCTCGCGTTCCGACGCTCCTCGCTCGCCGCGCTGATCGCGTTCGCGCTCGTACCGGTGTTCCTGCTGATGGAGAACGCGCGCGCCGGCGCGGTGGCGTTCGTCGTGATCGGCGCGTTCATCGCCTGGACCCACCGCGGCAACATCCGGCGACTGGCGGCAGGCACCGAGCCGCTCATCGGCAAGCGCTGAGACCGGCAGCGTGGAGGCCCGGGGGTCATCGACGCGCGACGGGCCGGAGTTCCTCGAGCGGCCAGCGCGGCCGCACCAGCACTTCCGGCCCCGCCCGCTCGGTCCCGGCAAGACGCAGCGCGCCGACGAGCGCGATCATCGCGCCGTTATCGGTGCAGAACTCCAGCCGCGGGTACCACGCCCGACCGCCACGCGCGCCCATCAGCCCGTCCACGGCCCCCCTCAGACGCGTGTTCGCGCTGACGCCGCCCGACACCACGAGCCTGGACAGGCCCGTGGCGTCCAGCGCCCGGCCGCACTTGACGGTGAGCACCTCGACGGCCGCCGCCTCGAATCCGGCGGCCAGGTCCGCCGCGAAGCGCGGTTCCACCGCTTCCCCGTCGCCCGCCGCCTCCCGGTGCGCTCGCAGCCGCACGATGGCCGCGGTCTTCAACCCGCTGAAGCTGAAGTCCAGGCCCGGCCGATCGAGCATGGGCCGGGGCAGCCGCACGGCTTCCGGATCCCCGTCCCGCGCCAGCGCCGACAGCGCCGCGCCGCCCGGATAGGGCAGACCCAGCATCTTGGCGGTCTTGTCGAAGGCCTCGCCGGCCGCGTCGTCGACCGATTCGCCCAGCACCGCGTAGCGCCCGATGCCCTCGACGTGGACGAGCTGCGTGTGGCCTCCGGACACCAGCAGACAGACGAAGGGAAACGCCGGCGGATCGAGCTCCAGCAGGGGCGACAGCAGGTGCCCCTCCATGTGGTGCACGCCGAGCGCCGGCACGCCGAGCCCGAAGGCGAGCGAGCGTGCCATCACGGCACCCGTCAGCAGCGCTCCGGAGAGCCCCGGGCCGGCCGTGAACGCGACGCCCTCGATGTCGGTGCGCGCGAGCCCGGCCTCCGCCAGCACGCCGCGCAGCAGCGGCACGAGGCGACGCACGTGGTCGCGCGAGGCGAGCTCCGGCACCACGCCGCCGTACAGCGCGTGCAGGTCGACCTGGCTGTGCAGCGCGTGCGCGAGCAGCCCGTCGGCGGTGGAGTACAGGGCGAGCCCGGTCTCGTCGCAGGAGCTCTCTATGCCGAGGACGACCATTGGCGCTATGATACGGGGTTCACTGCGGCCCGGCCGCCCCCGCACACATGTAGAGCGATCGAATGCCCTCAGTACGAGTCAAGGAAAACGAGCCCTTCGAGATGGCGCTGCGGCGCTTCAAGCGCGGCTGCGAGAAGGCCGGCGTCCTCACCGAGACCCGCCGCCGCGAGTTCTACGAGAAGCCCACGACCGAGCGCAAGCGCAAGGCCGCGGCGGCCGTGAAGCGCCACCAGAAGAAGCTCTCCAAGGAATCCGCACGCCGCGTCCGGCTGTACTGATCCTCGCCAGTCGATCGCGGACCGGAGCCCCATGAGCGACACGCGCCGGAGGGTGCTGGACGACATCAAGACGGCCATGAAGGGCGGCGACAAGCCGCGCCTGGCCGTGCTGCGCATGGTGTCGGCCGCGTTCAAGCAGAAGGAGGTCGACGAGCGCGTGGAGCTCGACGAGCCCATGGTGCTCGCCATCCTCGACAAGCTCGTCAAGCAGCGCCGCGAGTCCATCGCGCAGTACGAGAACGCCGGGCGCGACGACCTGGTGGCGCAGGAGGCCGGCGAGATCGTCGTGCTGCAGGCCTACCTGCCGGAGCAGCTCGATGCCGCCGGCATCGATGCGGCGGTCGACGAGGCCATCGCCTCCAGCGGCGCGGCCTCGGTGAAGGACATGGGCAAGGTCATGGCGGTGCTCAAGCCCGCCCTGCAGGGCCGCGCCGACATGAGCGACGTCAGCCGCCGAGTGAAGGCCCGCCTCGGCGCCTGAACCCCGCGCATCGCGCGGGGATGCGTCGCACATCCTCCGCACGGTCCCTCGCGCTGCCGGGCGCGGGGCGCTTCGCGCAGCCATTCGCGCGGCACGGCTCATCGCCCGGCCCTTCCGGCCCGTAGGATGAGGTGCCGGCTCGCGCACGCATCCGCCATTTCAGAGCTTCCGAGACACCGCTGATGAGCACTTCGGTCTTCCAGTTCCTCGACGCGCCGCGTCTGGATCCCGTCAAGCTCGAGGTGCCCGTGCGCATCGTGAACTTCAACGAGATCTACGGGCAGTTCGACGCGGACAAGGCGGCCGAGCAGGCCGGGCGCTGCCTGGCCTGCGGCAACCCCTACTGCGAGTGGAAGTGCCCGGTGCACAACTACATCCCGAACTGGCTCAAGCTCGTCGAGGAGGGCAATCTCTTCGAGGCGGCCGAGATGTCGCATGCGACCAACTCCCTGCCCGAGATGTGCGGCCGCGTCTGCCCGCAGGACCGGCTGTGCGAGGGCGCCTGCACGCTGAACGACGGCTTCGGCGCGGTCACCATCGGCTCGGTGGAGAAGTACATCACCGACGAGGCACTCAAGCAGGGCTGGCGCCCGGACCTGTCCAGGGTCGTGCCGACCGGGCACCGCGTGGCCGTCGTCGGTGCCGGGCCCGCTGGCCTCGCCTGCGCCGACGTGCTGGCCAGGAACGGGGTGCAGGCCATCGTGTACGACCGCTACACCGAGATCGGCGGACTGCTGACCTACGGCATCCCGCCGTTCAAGCTCGAGAAGGAGGTGGTGTTCACGCGCCGCGAGATCATGGAAGGCATGGGCATCGAGTTCCGGCTCGGCGTGGAGATCGGCAAGGACATCGCCTTCGCGGACCTGCTCGACGGACACGACGCCGTGTTCCTCGGCATGGGCACCTACACGTCCATGAAGGGCGGCTTCGAGGGCGAGGACCTCGACGGCGTGCACGAGGCGTTGCCGTACCTGATCTCGAACGTGAACCACCAGTACGACTGGGAGCGCGACCCGGCCGACTTCGTGAACCTCGAGGGCAAGCGGGTCGTGGTACTCGGCGGCGGCGACACGGCCATGGACTGCAACCGCACCGCGATCCGCCAGGGCGCGACCTCGGTGTCCTGCGCCTACCGCCGCGACGAGGCCAACATGCCGGGCTCGCGCCGCGAGGTGAAGAACGCGAAGGAGGAAGGCGTGGAGTTCCTGTGGAACCGCCAGCCCGTGGGCATCGTCGGCGAGAACGGACGGGCCACCGGCGTGAAGGTCGTCACCACGCGCCTCGGCCCGGCCGACGTGCGCGGCCGGCGCATGCCCGAGGTGGTCGAGGGCACCGAGGAGGTGCTGCCCGCCGACGCCGTGCTGATCGCCTTCGGCTTCCGCCCGAACCCCGCGGCCTGGTTCGACGACTTCGGCATCGACACCGATGACCGCGGTCGGGTGGTCGCCCCGGAGCACGGTGACGGCATGATCGGCAACGCCGGCTGCGCACATCAGACCACGAACCCGAAGGTGTTCGCGGGCGGCGACATGGTGCGCGGCTCGGACCTCGTCGTCACGGCCGTGTTCGAGGGCCGGAACGCCGCGAGCGGCATCCTGCGCCACCTCGCCAACGCCGGCACCGACCGCATCGCCCCCCAGGGCAGCATGGCCGCCTCCGCATGAACCGTCCCGAGCTGAAGAACGATCTGTACCTGCGGGCGCTCGCGCGCGAGCACGTGGAGCGCACGCCCGTCTGGGTCATGCGCCAGGCCGGGCGCTACCTGCCCGAGTACCTCGCCACGCGCAAGCGGGCCGGCGACTTCATGACGCTGTGCTCCACTCCGGAGCTCGCGTGCGAGGTCACGCTGCAGCCGCTCGACCGGTTCGCCCTGGATGCGGCCATCCTGTTCTCGGACATCCTCACCATTCCCGACGCCATGGGACTGGGGTTGCATTTCGAGACCGGTGAAGGACCGAAGTTCGAACGGCCCGTGCGCACGAAGGCGGACGTGGACGCCCTGCCCGTGCCCGACCCGTCCGGCGAGCTGCGCTACGTCACCGACGCGGTCTCCCTCATCCGCCGGGAGCTCCGCGGGCGCGTGCCGCTCATCGGCTTCTCGGGCAGCCCGTGGACGCTCGCCACCTACATGGTGGAAGGCGGCACCAGCAAGGACTTCTCGAAGGTCAAGGGCATGCTGTTCGCCGAACCCGCCCTGCTGCACGCCATGCTGGAGAAGGTCGCCGACTCGGTCGTGCTGTACCTGAACGCGCAGGTCGAGGCCGGGGCGCAGGCGCTCATGGTGTTCGACACCTGGGGCGGCGTGCTGTCGCCGGCCCGATACCGCGAGTTCTCGCTCGCCTACATGCAGCGCATCGTGGATGGCCTGACCCGCGAGGCCGACGGGCGCAAGGTGCCCGTCGTGCTGTTCACGAAGAACGGCGGGCAATGGCTCTCGGAGATGGCGGACACGGGGTGCGACGGACTGGGCGTGGACTGGACGACGGACCTGGCCGACGCCCGGCAGCGCGTCGGCGACCGCGTGGCGCTGCAGGGCAACCTGGATCCGTCGGTGCTGTACGGCTCGCCCGAGAGCATCCGGCGCGAGGTGGCCGTGGTGCTCGACAGCTACGGCGACGGACCCGGGCACGTGTTCAACCTGGGGCACGGCATCCATCAGCACGTGAACCCGGAGCACCTCGGCGCGATGGTCGAGGCGGTGCGCGAGCTGAGCGCGCGCTAGCGGCCCGACACGGCGGTGGCTCGGCGCCTTCCGTGCGCCGTCTCAGCGCACGTTCATCGTGTCCAGCACGTCGCTGACGCCCTCCACCTGACTGGCCACGCGCACCGCTTCGGAGGCTGCGGACGACGAGCCGACCGAGCCGCGCAGCCGCACCCGACCGTTCTGCAGGGCCTGCACGTGAATGCGCTCGTGCATCGTCATGGGCGTGGCGGCCAGTGCCACCTGAACGTCCGCGGACAACGGCGAGGCATCGTCGGCCACCGGTCCCGCGTCGCCGACCCCGGGCAGCTTGAGGCTCGACGGATCGAGGCCCGCGCAGCCGCCGAGGGCGACGCCCGCCAGCAAGACCGCGCTCGCGGACAGGAGGGCGCGGCGCGAGGCGGGGCGGGGGCGAAAGGCGTGGCGATCTCGGGTTGCATCGGGTCTTCGTCAGGGCGTGGGGATCGCGGAGTCTAGAGGTCCTCCGTACCGAGGGTGCGGCGGGCGGCGCACCCACGCGCGTGTTCCCGCGCTCGGAAGCCGGGCGACGGTCCCGCCTTCAGCGCGGCATCCCGGTCCGGGATGCCGGGCCGGTGATCGAAATGCCGGAATCGGCGCAGGCCGCGACCATCGGTTCCTCAGGTCAAGGTGCGTCGCGCGACGACGAGCACCACCAACCCGATCGCCACCACCCAGGTCGCCGAGAGCCGTAGCCCGGCGACTCCGGCGACGAGCGCGGCCGCCGTTTGCTCCACGCTTCCGAGCAGTACCGCGGGCGCGATCAACGCACCCAGCACGGCGACCGGCACCGCGTTCAGCGCCGCCTCCAGCCGGTAGGGCACCCGCGGCAGGCGGGCCAGGATCAGGTGCCCGCCGATGCGCGTGGCGTAGGTGACGGCGGCACACGCGACGATCAGCCACGTGATGTCCGGGACGTCGTTCACGGCACGGGCTCCGGAAACGCGGGCTCCGGGGACGCGGGGCCGGGGATCGACGCCGGAGGACGGGCCGTCAGCGCGGCGACGGCGAGCCCGGCCACCGCGCCCGCCAGGATGTGCCACGGCGCGCCGAGCGCCGCGTGGGCCATCACCGACGCGCCGGCCGCCGCCACCAGCACGCGCACGAAGCCGGTGCCGCCGCGGAAGCCCAGCAGCACGCCGAGAAAGTACAGCGGCAGGATGAAGTCGAGCCCGTAGCGCTCGGGACGCTCCAGCAGCGTGCCGGACACGATGCCGACGACGTTGGCCGCCATCCACACGACGTAGATGCTGCTCGCGTAGGCGAAGTAGTACGTCGGCGTGAGCCCGTGCGGCGTGCGCGAGCGTTGCTCCGCGGCGGCGAACGTCGGGTCCACGAGCAGCGCGAACGCCAGCGCCTTCTGCACCGGACCGAAGCGTGCGAAGCGACGCCCTATGGCGGCCGAGTACAGCACGTGGCGGAAGTTCACCGCGAGCACGGCGAGCAGGATCGGCCACGTGCCGAGCCCCTGCGCGAGCATGTCCAGCACGAGATACTGGCTGGCGCCCGCGTACACCGTGCCGCTCGCGAGCAACACGTCCGCGGCCGGGAAACCGCGCGCGGTGGCGAGCGCGCCGTAGAGCGCCGCGAACGGCACGATCGCGGGCAGGATGGGAAGGGCGTCGAGCGCGCCGGCGAGCAGCTCCGACCGGGTCGGTGCGGCGCGGCTCACGAGCGCGCCGCTTCGTTGCCGGACGCGCCCTTCTCCCGCTCCAGCTCCGCCCGTTCGGTTTCCATCTCGCGCATGAGGAAGTAGTTGAGCGCGGTGCGGATGACGGCGATGGCGCCGAGCTTGCCGATCTGGTCCCAGCTCGGAGCGATCGCCGTGCTGAGGATGTCCGCACCGAGCTGGAACTCCAGTGCCAGCGCGAGATAGCGCGCGAACGAGATGCGTACCGCGACGAAGCCCGGGGTACGTCCGCGAAGCAGCGCGGACACGTATCGCCCACACCGCGACCACCAGGCCGACGGCGACGACGAGCGCGCCGATGGCCTCGATCAGCAGGCGCAGCCACTGCACGGCATCGAAGACGTGCTCCTCCAGAAGACTCGTCCTCATCGCGCGTCCTCGGCGACGGCGCGTCGGCCGTCGAAGCGGTGGTAAAGCCACCTGCCGGCCAGCGACAGTCCCGCCAGGCAGATCACCAGCAGCACGGCGATGGCGAACAGCGACAGGTTGTCGTCCGCGGCCGGCCGGTAGGCGAAACCGAGCGCCGTGCCGATGGCGGGCGGATGCACGATGTCGAAGCCCACCAGCACGCCGATGCCCGCGACCATCGCCACCGCCGCAGCGAGGTAGCTGGCCCCGAGCAGGTGCAGACAGGCGGTGCCGATGACGGCGCAGCCGAGCTGCGCCGCGGCCAGCGTGCGCAGCAGGTTCATCGGGTGCAGCGGGTCGGCGTAGATCAGGAACGCGCTGGAGGCGAGCGAGGCGAACAGGATGCGCTCCTCGGCCCAGAACTGCATGAGCCACATCATCAGCAGGACCGTGAGGGTCGGCATCAGCGCAAGCGTCGCTTCCTCGCGCAAGGAGAAGCGCCGGCGCGTTCCAGGACCGGCCCGCTCGCCCGGCGGCGTCATCCTTCGACCTCGATGCCTTCGGCCGCCACCAGTTCGTCCACCCGCTTCACGTAGCCCTCGCGATCGAACTTGCGCTTGAGCCCGTTCGCGTTCATGTAGCGCACCTTGCCGAACACCTCGCGCTCGAACCACGGCCGGTCGTGCAGGCCGAACACCCAGCCGACGTTCGCGTAGCTCGACGGGTCGCGCCCGTCCAGGAAGTAGCGATCGTTCAGGTACAGCAGCGTGCGGTAGGCGTATTCCGGCGTGTTGCACCACTCCAGCACCTTCTTGCCCCAGTACATGCGCAGCATGTTGTGCATGTAGCCGGTGTGCTTCATCTCGCGCATGGCCGCGTTCCAGTACGGATCGTCGGTCGCGGCCGCGTCGAGCTCGTCGCGGGTGTAGCGCTCCGGGCGCTCGTCGTCCCTGTGTTCGGCGAGCGTGGCGCGCGCCCAGTCGGGCAGGCTCGCGTACGCCGCACCGTTCTCGGTGTACCAGGTGAAGTTCCGCGCAAGCTCGCGGCGCACGATCAGCTCCTCGAGAAAGGCCTCGACATCGCCGCCGATGCCGTCGCCCGCTTGGCGCACCGTCGCCACGATCTCGCCGAGCCCGATCTGGCCGAAATGCAGGTAAGGGGACAGCTCGCTGCTGCCGCGACGCTCGGCCGCCCGGCGTCCGTCCTCGTAGCCGTCCAGGTGCTCGCGCACGAAGCTCGTCAGACGCTTCCTCGCCTCGTCCGTGCCGCCGATGAAGCGTTGCACGCGCGGCACGTCGCGATCGATGTCGAGCGCGCCCAGCAGCGCATCGGGATCGGTGAAGTCGCAGCGTCCGCCGTCGCCGGCGTCGAGGTCCAGCTCGAGCGAGGAGCGCTTCGGCTTCACACGCGGCACCGGCCCGAATTCCTCGTCGTCACGGTGCTTCGCCAGCTTCGTGCGGATGGTGCGCGCCGCGTACTCGCGCTTCGGCGAGGCGAGCTCCACGGGCACCACGACGTCGCTCTCCACGCGCACCAGCGGCACGTGGATGGCGCCGGCGAGCGTCTCGCGCCAGCCGCGCGGGGGTTGCAGGTAGGCGGTGTCGGTCACGACCAGCGCCGCGCGTCTCGCGAGCGCGGCGATCACGGTCCGGCGGATCGCCCCGGCGACCGACGAGCCGGATACCGAGCTTCCCGAGCCGCGCGTGCGCGTGCGCCAGCCCCTCCAGCATGAACGCGAAATGCCGCTCGTTGGCCGACGGGTAGCCGTCGTTCAGGGCGAAGGCGGCGACGCAGGGCAGGTTCCGCCGGTTAGCCTCCAGGATGGCCAGGTGCAGCGCGGCGTTGTCGTCGGCGCGCTGCGAGGACTGCATCCAGTACAGGACGAATTCCGCATCGTCGTTCGGGGACGCACCGTTCATGAGGTGCGTGCGCGGGTCGTCGGCGAAGTCCATGGGCGCCATGATCGCCTTTCACGCCCTCGCCCGGGTGCGCCCCGGAAAGTCTGTCACCCGGGCTCAGAACAGCGCCATCTGACCGCCCGCGACGGGCGCACGGAACCGCGTGCAGTCCAGCGCCACGGGGCGACGCCCGCACTCGATCCCGGCGCGGCGACACGCGAGCTCGAAGCGCCGTCGTATCACCTGCGCGCGCGGGCCGGTGCCGAGCATGCGCGTGGCGAAGTCCGCGTCGTTGAGCTCCCCGTCGCGAATCGATCGGATGGCCTTGAGCACGCGCTCCGCGCGATCGGGGTAGTGCTCGCGCAGCCACTCGGTGAAGAGCTCCCGCAGCTCGTGCGGCAGGCGCAGCATGATGGCGTTGGCCTCGACGGCACCCGCGTTCGCGGCCGCCGCCACGATCGTCTCGATCTCGGGCTCGTTCAGGGCCGGGATGATCGGCGATAGCGACAGCCGCGTCGGGATGCCGGCCTTCGCGAGCGTCTCGAGCGTGCGCAGCCGTCGCGCCGGTGCCGTGGCGCGCGGCTCCAGCCGCCGCGCGAGCTCGTGATCCAGCGTCGTGATCGTGACGGTCGCGGTGACGAGGTCGTCGCGGGCGAGATCGGCCAGCAGATCGATGTCGCGCTCGATGAGCGAGGCCTTCGTGATCACGAGCACGGGGTGGCGGCACTCGACGAAGAGCTCGAGCAGCGCGCGCGTGATGCGAAGCTCGCGCTCCAGCGGCTGCCACGCGTCGGTGACGACGCCGAGCCCGATGGGCTCGGGTCGGTAGCCCCGCCTGCCGAAGGCCTCGCGCAGCAGTGCCGGCGCGTCCCGCTTCGCGTACAGCAGGCGCTCGAAGTCCATGCCGGGCGAGTGGCCGAGCCAGGCGTGACTCGGCCGCGCGAAGCAGTAGATGCAGCCGTGCTCGCAACCGCGGTAGGGGTTGACCGAGGCATCGAAGTGCAGGTCCGGCGAGTCGTTCCTCGTGACGATGGTGCGGGCGGGGTCGTCGCGCCAGCGCGTGCGCGCGCCGCCGATGTCGGATCGTCGGGATCGTCGGGCGACGTGCGCCAGCCGTCGTCGATGCCGATGCGCACCGTGCGCTCGTGGCGTCCGCCCGCGTTCGTCAGCGCACCGCGACCCTTCGTGGCTCGCGGCGCGTCCGGCGACGCGATCGCCGTGCCGTCCATGGCGATGTCGTGGATGCCGTTCATCCGTACAGCATACACGCGCCGCCGAGGCGAGCGCGAGGCCGAGTCCCGACCGACAAGGTGCCGGGAGGGGGACCGCGCGGCACCCGTCCGGTTCCCGTGCGATTCGAGAATCGTGAGGCCACGCCCAACGCGGCGCGTCGCGGTCCGGGAGCATCTTCGGAACGTGATGCGGACCCCCGCCCGTTCGCGCCGGATGCCTAGTCTGCGCACCTCGGAGTCCTTCCGGTCCAACCCATCCCCCCATGAACAGCGCAGGCGCGAGAGCCGACGACGATGCCTCGGATCCGATCATCGTGCCGGTGCCGGGCACGGTCGCGTCCGTGCGGGCGCCGGCGACGGGCAGCGAGGAGTCCCGGGAGCTCGCCCTGCTCGCCGACTTCGACGCGCATGCGCTGACGGACCTGGTGGACGCCTCGCTCATGGATCGCGTCGACACGAAGTTCGTCGTGCCGCGGGCGCTGCTCGGCGATCTGCTGCTCGCGATGCGCGACGACTACTCGGTGCTCGAGATAGACGGGCGTCGCAGCTTTCGCTACCTGAACGACTACTTCGACGACCCGGATCACGGTTTCTATCTCGCGCACCACGCCGGGCATCTGAACCGCTACAAGCTGCGCCGGCGCACCTACCTCGACGCCGGCACGTCGTGGCTCGAGGTGAAGTTCAAGAGCAATCACGAGCGAACCTTCAAGACGCGCATGCGCGTGGAGCCGTCCGGCGACGCGCCGCCGACCACGCTCGCGCGGTTCCTGCAGCGCAGCGGCATCACGAACCTCGCCCGCCTGCGCGTCGTGCAGACCGGATCGTACCGGCGCACGGCGCTCGCGAGCGAGGCACGCGGCGAGCGCCTGACGATCGATCGCGCGCTGGAATTCAGGGATGCGCGCGACGGTCGCGCGCTCGCGCTCGGGCCCTGGATGGTCGTCGAGCTCAAGCAGGCGGCGCACGACCGCGGCTCGCCGTTCTTCCGCTGGGCACGCGCGCGGGGGCTGCGCCCGTGCGCGTTCAGCAAGTACTGCATGGGCCTGTACTTCACCGGTCCGGAGGACCTCAAGCGCAACCGTTTCCACCCGGTCGCCCGGCAGCTCTCGATGCGTCGCTGAGCCCTCCTCGTCCGAACGTGCGACGCGTCCCTCGGCGCGTCGGCCTCCCCGCCCACACCGCTCCCCGCGAACATGACTCCCGACTCCCTGCCGACCGAGTTCGTCGAACGCTTCGCACTCAACGCGGCACTGCTGCTGGTGTTGCTGCGCTTCGTCTACTTCCGCCACTCGGCGAATCGGGACTCCCTGTTCGGCTTCTTCCTGTTCGGTCACGGCGTGTACCTGATCAGCGCGCTGATGCACGACGTCCACATCTCGATGGGTTTCGCCTTCGGGCTCTTCGCGGTGCTCTCGATGCTGCGCTACCGCACCGAGTCGATCTCGATCCGCGACATGACCTACCTGTTCCTCGTCATCGTCATGTCGCTGATGTGCGCGGTGGGACCGGTCGGGCTGGTCCATCTGGCGGCGATGAACGGCGCGCTGCTCGCGATCGTGGCGTTCGGCGAGACCACGCTCTTCGCGCCGCGCACGATCGTGCGGACCATCGTCTACGACGACATCGCGAACATCCGCCCCGACCGCAGGCCCGCGCTGATGCGCGACCTCCAGGCGCGGCTGGGCGTGCCGGTCATGCACGTCGAGGTCGGCAACGTCGACTTCCTGAGGGACTCGGCCGTGCTGCGGGTGACGCTGTCCGCGGCTCCGGCCGATGCCGTCGCCGTGTCGGACGGCAGCGGCGTGCTGTCGGGATCGTGAGCGTGCGCCCCTCGCCCCTCGCCGGCGGCAGCGTGACGTGGGCCGTCGCCGTGACGCTGCTCGTCGCGGCGTCCGGCCCGGCCGGCGCCGCGGAGCCCCGGTTCGAGCTCGAGGGCCTGCTGATGCTCGACCTGAGCGGAGTGGACGGTCTGTACGCCGTCGACGCCGACCGATATGCCGATTCCGGCGTACGCCGCGCACGGCTCGGGGCCAAGGGCGAGGTCGCGCCGCGTTGGGAGCTCGGGTTGGAGATCGACGTCGAACCCGAGGACGGCGTCGTCGAGCTGCACGAAGCGTCTGTCGGCTACCGCCGCTCCGGCGACGACGAGCTCGTGCTCGGCCTGATCAAGCAGCCCTTCGGCATGGAGAACAGCTCGGGCTCGAGCCGGCTGCGGACGCTCGAGCGCAGCATGGCGACCAACGCCTTCGCCCCGGACCGGGGGATCGGACTCGTCTGGGAGTTCGATGCCTCGAGCCGCCACGCCGGCATCGGCGCGTTCGTCGACCCCGAGGCTCGGGAGGCGCGCGGCGTCGCCGGTCGTCTCACCTGGGCGCCCATCGATGCGAAGCGCCGCGTCGTGCACCTCGGGGCCAGTGCCGCGTACCGGGACAACGCGGGCGCGCCCTATCGCATCCGCGACGAAGGCGGGCTCGCGCTGGGCGACAACGTCGTGCGGAGCGGCCGGTTCGCTCCGGATGCCGTGAGCACGTTCGGACTCGAGGCCGGTTGGGCCCGCGGTTCGCTGTCCGTGCAGACGGAGTGGTTCGGCCAGCGGTTGCGTCCGGGGAACGACGAGGGTGCCGATTCGCCGTTCTTCGACGGCGGCTACGTGCAGGGAAGCTGGGTCCTGGGCGGCGGCCGGCGCAAGTACTCGAAGGGGCGCTTCGGCGGGTCGTCGGCGGCTCGCGCCGCCCCGTCGAGCTCGTCGCCGGGGCAGGGCTGATCGACGTGGTGCACGGCGACGGGGGCAACCGGGCGCAGGAGTACCTCGTCGGCGCGAACGTGCGGTTAGGCGATCACCTGAGGATCGACGGGCAGTTGCGCCGGCTCGTGGTCGAGGAGCCGGACCGTACCGGCGACGTCGGCAACGGCGTGCTGCTGCGGTTGCAGCTCGACCTGTGAACGGCTTCCACGACGGCGCCGCGCACGGTGCCACGGACAAGGACACGAGCACCGCCATGACGATAGCCGACGACGCGGCCACGACCGCGGTCAAGAACACCTCGGGGCGTCGCGCCGCCTTCGCTCCGACGCTTGCGGTCGTGCTGGTCGCCGCGGGCCTGAGCCTCGCCGGCTGCGCTCCGGGCACGGGCATGGACCCCGATCCGGAGGCGCCGCGCATCGAGACGCCCGCCGGCGGGCCGACGACGCCGGATCGGCCGACGGACTCGCCGGAGGTCGTTGCCCATCCGGACGGTGCACCGCCCGCCGAACGAGCGCCCGGCATTCGCCCCGTCGCCTCGGTGTACCGGACCGATGGCTACGGGACCGTGGACGTCGTGCGACTCGACGTGCGCACCGTCACGTCGCCCGGCGACTGCGAGCCGGGCGACTACTCCGGTTGCACCCTCGCCGACATCCAGGCCGACGTGGACCGGCGCGACGAGCTGAAGCCGCGCATCGACGTGCACCTCGTCGCCGACGACTATCCCGAGGACGGGCTCGTCGTGAACGCCGAGATGCGCCAGCGCGGCGGCACGACCAGGAAGGCAGCGCAGAAATCGTTCCGCATCCGGCTCGACGACCGGGACGCGCCGTGGCGAAGCGAGCGCTCGCTGTACCTGAACAAGCACCCGTACGAGTCCGATCGCATCAGGAACAAGCTCGCGTTCGATCTCATGAGCGAGATCCCGAACCTCATGAGCTCGCGCACGCAGTTCGCGAACCTGTGGATCGACGACGGCGCCGGGCCGGTCGATTACGGGCTGTTCACGCACGTGGAGGCGCCCGGGGCGAACTGGCTCCGCAAGCGCGGCCTGGACGACGACGACAGGCTCTACAAGGTCAACTACTTCCGCTTTGGGCTCTCCGACCTTGCCAACGTGCAGGTCGACGAGGACGGCGAGCCGCTCGACGAGGAGCGCTTCGAGACCTCGCTCGAGATCGAGGCCGGGGACGATCACCGCACTTTGGTGAAAATGCTGACCGACTTCCACGACCCCGCACTGCGCGCGTCGTCGCCCGAGCGAGCAGCGATCCGGCGCGCTACTGGCAGGTGGCTCGCAACCGCGTGCGAGCGGGTGGCGTCGAGTGGCACGGCATGACGAGTTTCGTCGTGCCGTGAGGGAACGCGGGCTTCACCGCACCGCCACACTCTCGTCCGAGGCCGTGGCCGCCGCGCGCCAGCTCCGAGCCTCGCTGTCGTAGGCCAGGAGCTCGGCCGTGCCTCCGCCGCCACCGCGAGCAGGTCGCGCGACGGCACGGTTCCATTTCGCCAATGCGGCTGTCACATGGATCGTGCATCCTGCGACACGCACCGCATGGAAGCGGCTTCCCGCCCACCTCGCGACCGTCTCATGTCCCGCATTCCCGTCCTGCGAGCGCGCACCCCGCTCGCGCTGCGACGCGCGCTGTCCGGCCCGGGCAGCGCCCGGCCGCCCGGGCGCCGTCCCGGACCCCGTCCCGGCACGCTCCGCCACGGCATCATCGTGCCGTGCGGCGTCGCGGCGCTGCTGCTCTCCGGCACCGCCGGTGCCGCCCCGTCCGGCGAGCTCGTGCTCTACACCTCGCAGCCGAACGAGGACGCGCAGGCGACGGTCGACGCGTTCGAGGCGAAGTACCCGGACGTCGATGTCGAGTGGTTCCGCGACGGCACCACGAAGGTCATGGCCAAGCTGGCCGCCGAGACGGCCGCCGGTGACCCGCGCCCCGACGTGCTGCTGATCGCCGACGCGGTGGCGATGGAGTCGCTCGAGGCCGAGGGACGACTCCTGGCCTATCCGGAGGCGGACACGTCGGCCTACGACGCCGCGTTGATGGACCCCGAGGACCACTGGTTCGCGACCAAGCTGATCACGACGGGCATCGTGTACAACACCGCGGCCCCGATGGTGCCGACGAGCTGGCGGGATCTGCTGAAGCCCGAGGCGAAGGGCCAGATCGCGATGCCCTCGCCGCTCACCTCGGGCGCCGCGACGATCCACATGGCCACGCTGACCGGCGACGGCGCGCTCGGCTGGGACTACTACGAGGGGCTCGCCGAGCAGGGCACGCTGCCCGAGGGCGGCAACGGCGGCGTCTACAAGGCGATCGCTGGCGGCGAGAAGCTCTACGGCATGGTCGTCGACTTCCTCGCCCTTCGCGGCAAGGCGGACGGTGCGCCGGTGGAGTTCGTGTTCCCGAGCGAGGGCGTGTCGGCCGTGACCGAGCCCGTCGCGATCCTGTCGACGGCCGACAACCCCGAGGCCGCGAAGGCCTTCGTCGACTTCCTGCTCTCCGAGGACGGCCAGCGGCTGGCGGCCGAGCAGGGCTACCTGCCCGCACACCCGGCGGTCGCGCCGCCGCCGGGCTTCCCGCCGCGCGAGGAGATCGAGCTCATGACCTTCGACGCCGAGGACGCTCTCGCGAACGATCGCGAGTACAAGCGGCGCTTCGAGGAGATCTTCGGCGCGTCCTGAGCCGGAGCGAGGACCGGTGAAGGGAGCGCGCGCGCCTCGCCGCGCGCTCGCCGAGCCCGCCGCGCTCGCCGTCGTCCTGATCGTCGTCGGCGGGCTGTCGCTGCTGCCGCTGGCCACGCTGCTCGCTCGTGCCCTGACGCCGGACTGGCTCGAGGCGGTCGGCTCGCGCAGCGTCGTCCGGGCGGCCACCCATTCGCTCGTCTCGAGCACCGCCGCCGCGCTGCTCGCCACGGGCATCGGTACGGCGCTCGCGCTGCTGCTTTCGCTCGGCCGCGTGCGGGCACGCGGTGCGCTGATGTTCTGCCTGCTGCTGCCGATGATGATTCCGCCGCACGTCACGGCGATCGCGTGGACGCAGGCGCTAGGACCCGGCTCGAGCGTGCTCGGGCTCCTGGGACTCGCCCGGCCCGCCGGCAGCCCGAACCCGGTGCAGACACCGGCAGGACTCGTCGCGCTGCTCGCCCTGCAGCAACTGCCCACGGTCGTGCTGCTGGTGCGCACGGCGCTTCGCGGCCTGCCCGCCGAGCTCGCCGAGGCCGCTCGGGTGGCCGGCGCGCGGCGCGTGCGGATCGTGCGCCGCATCGTGCTGCCGCTGCTGGCCCCGACGCTGGTGGCGGCGGCCACGCTCGCCTTCATCGGCTCGATAGGCAACTTCGGCATCAACGCGCTGATCGGCGTTCCGGCGCGCTACACCACGCTGCCGGTGCTGCTGTGGCAACGGCTGTCGAGCTACGGGCCGGGCGTGCTCGGCGAGGTGGCGGCGGTCGCCTCGGTGCTGGTCGGTCTGGCGCTGGCGCTGGTGCCGCTGTCATGGTGGCTGCTGTCCCGGAGCGGCACCGCGGTCGAAGGCGGTGGACGTCCGTTCACGCTCGACACGCCCGCGCCGGGTCGACGGCGCGGGCCGACGCCCGCCGAGGCGCTGCTGTGGCTCACGGTCGCAGCGACGCTCGCGTTCCCGCTGGCCGCGCTCGCGGCCACTTCGATCGTGCCGACCTACGGCGTCGCGCTGGACGCGAGTACCGCGACGCTCGCCCACTACGCCGAGGTGCTCGGCGGCCAGAGCGTCACGCTGCGCGCGTTCGGCAACTCGGCGCTGCTGGCGACGCTCGCGGCCGGCGCGATCGCGCTCGTCTCGGTGCTGCTCGCGCGGCTCATGGTGCCGCCGAGCGCGGTACCGGGGCACGGCGCCGGGTCGGGCCGGGGGATCGGCGCAGGGACCGGCAGCGGAATCGGACGCAGGCTCGCGGCCGCTGCGGCCGTGGTCGCCGATCTCGCCTACGCGGTGCCGGGGATCGTCATGTCGATCGCGTTCATCCTGCTCTTCATCCGGCCGCTCCCCGTGCTCGGCACCTCGCTCTACGGCACGCTGACCCTGATCGGGCTCGCCTACGTCGGCACCTTCCTGGCGATCGGGCTCAAGCCGGTGGCCGCCGCGGCGGCGGGCTCCGACCCCGCGCTCGACGACGCCGCGCGCGTGGCGGGCGCGGCCTTCGGCCGTCGCCTGTTGCGCATTCATGCGCCCGCCCTCGTTCCGGCCGCGGTGTCCGGCGCGACGCTCGTGTTCCTGACCGCCTACAACGAGATCACCGTCTCGGCGCTGCTGTGGTCGAGCGGCAACGAGACGATCGGCACGGTCATCTTCAACTACGAGGACGGCGGCTACACCACGCTCGCCGCCGCGATGTCGATGCTGACCGTCGCTGCCACCGCGGCGATCATGCTGCTGGCGACGCGGTTCGCGCGACGGGCACCGGCGGGGACGCTGCCGTGGGCCGGGTGACGGGTCGACCCCGACACCTGTCCACCGCGCCTTCAGCTGCCTGGACCCACGACCCACGCATCCCCCGCCCGCACCGACACCGCCTGGCCGGGCTCGAGGGCCCGAACGCTGCGCACCGGAACCTCGGCGGCGTCGCCGGGGAGCGCGACACGCACGTCGTGATGCGCGCCGCGGTAGACGCTCGACGTGACGGTTCCCGCCCACGCGCCCTGCCTCGTGCTCTCCCGCGCGCGCGCCGAACCGGGCGTCCCCGACACGTTGGCGTGGGCCGACGCGACCTGCAGCGCCTCCGGTCGCAGCAGCAACCGGGCGGGCCCGGCCGCGGTACCGGTCGGCGCGCGCACGGACAACTCGACACTCGCCAGGCGCGCGACGACCCGGCCGCCCCGCTCCGCGGCGAGGAGCTCGACGTCCACGATCGTTCCCTCGCCGACGAAACCCGCGACGAACTCGTCGACCGGGCAACGGTAGAGCGCCTCGGGCGCATCGACCTGCAGCACGCGCCCGGCGCACATCACGGCCACCCGATCGGCCAACGCCATCGCCTCGCGCTGATCGTGCGTGATGTACAGCGTCGTGGCGCGGGACTCACGATGGAAGCGCCGAATCTCGTCCTCCATGCGAGCGCGCAAGTGCGGGTCGAGGTTCGCGAGCGGCTCGTCCATCAGGATCGTCCGCGCGCCCTGCGCGAGACAGCGCGCGAGCGCCACGCGCTGGCGCTGCCCGCCCGACAGGGCGTCAGGCCGGCGCGCTCCGAAGCCGTCCAGAGAGACACGCGACAACGCCGCGGCGACAAGGCTCACACGCTCGACGCGCGGCACGCCCATCACCTCCACCGGGAAGCCGACCTGCTCGGCGACAGTCATGTGCGGCCAGAGCGCGTAGGACTGGAACACGACGCCGACGCCGCGCTCCTCGGCCGCCACGAACGTCGCGTCGTCGGCCACGCGACGCCCGTCCAGGCGCACCGTACCGGCGTCGGGCCGATCGAGCCCCGCCACGAGGCGCAGCAGCGTGCTCTTGCCGCAGCCGGACGGGCCGAGAACCACGAAGAACTCCCCCGCACCCACCTCGAGCGTGATGCCGTCCAACGCCGCGACGCCTCCGTAGCGCCGGGCGAGGCCCGTCAGCGAGATGCCCGGAGAGATCCCGGGACAGAGACCGGGGGACACCTCCGACGTCACGCGCTCCACCGGCTTCGGGTCACCGCTCGGGAACCCGCTAGAACAACTGCTCCACCTCGCGCGCACGCTCGCGCCCGGTCTTCGGCTCCGGAACCGCCATCGTGCGGACCGAATTTCCCGTGTTGCCCGGTCCGGGCACTACCAACTGCTCGCCGATGGCCACCGGGCGGAGCTCCTCGGGCAGCGTCTCGTCCACGAACCACTCGACCATGGCGCCCTCGCCCGTCGACGGCTCCCCGGTCGAGCGGTCCACCCGCACCGCCGTCATGCCCTCGGGCGGCAACCGCTCGGGGACCGGCGTGCCGGCGACGGTGGCCTGCATGAACGAGGTCCACATCGGCAGCGCGGTCACACCGCCCGCCTCGCCTCGACCCAACGGGTCGAGCCCGTCCGAGCCGATCCAGGCGACGGCCGCCACGGAGTCGTTGTAGCCCGCGAACCAGGCGTCGAGCTGATCGTTCGTGGTGCCGGTCTTGCCCGCCAGGTCGGCGCGGCCGAGCGCCTCGCCCGCGCGCCGTCCCGTGCCCCGGCGCACCACCTCGCGCAGCATGCTGTCCATCAGCCAGGCGTTGCGCGCATCGATGACGCGCGGCGCGTCCACCACGTCGCGCCGCACTTCGGCCAGTCGCGCCTCGGCCTCGGCGGTGAGCCCTTCCTCGTTCACGGTCGGGCCGTCCTGGCCGTCGGCCACGATGGAATCGTCGGTGGTGGCGGCGGGACGATCGAGCCGGTCGTCCGATGCGGTCTCGGCGGCCATCTCCTCCACCAGGGGGTCGTCCTCGTCGGGCCGGCAGTCGTCGCAAGGCACCACGCGCGGGGTGCTGTAGACGACGTCGCCGCGCGGCCCGACGATGCGGTCGATGAAGTGGGGCGGCACGCGGTGCCCGCCGTTGGCGAACACCGAGAACGCGCCCGCGAGCTCGATGGGCGTGACGGCGGCGCTGCCGAGGGCCAGCGACAGATCCTTCGGCAGGTCGTCCGGCGCGAAGCCGAAGCGCAGCGCGTAGTCCCGTGCGTACGGGATGCCGATCTCGCGCAGCACGCGGATGGAGACGAGGTTCCTCGACTTCACGAGCGCTTCGCGCAGCCGCGTGGGTCCGAAGAAGCGCCCCGAATAGTTCGACGGCCGCCACTCGCCCTCGAGGGCATCGTCGTGGAAGACCACGGGCGCGTCGTTGTAGACGGTGGCCGCCGTGTCGCCCGCCGCCAACGCCGCGGAGTAGATGAAGGGCTTGAAGGTGGATCCGGGCTGACGCCGGGCCTGCGTGGCCCGGTTGAACTTGCTGCGGTAGAAGTCGTAGCCGCCCGCGAGCGCCAGGATGCGCCCGTCGTCGGGCGCCATGGCCACGAAGGCCGCCTCCACGCCGGGCTCCTGCACGAAGCGCGCGGTGCCGTCGGCATTGATCTGCAGATGCACGACGGCGCCGGGCACCAGCACCTGATCGACGGCCGTGATCTCCTCGCCGCGCTCGTCGGTTCCGAGTCGCTCGCGCGCCCACTCGACGTCCGCCAGGCCGAGCACGTGTTCGCCCCCGAGTCGCGTGATGAGGGTCGCGCTCGCGGCATCGCTCGCCACCACGACCGCGGGCTCCAGGTCTCCCGGACGCGGCACCTCGTCCAGCGCCTCGACGAGGGCGACCGGATCCTCCAGCAGCTCCGGCGCGAACGTGGTCACCGGGCCGCGCCAGCCGTGGCGCGACTCGTAGTCGTAGAGCGCATCGCGGAGCGCGGCGTTGGCCGCGCGCTGATCGGCCGAACGGATGGAGGTGTAGACGTCGTAGCCGCCGGTGGACCAGACGTCGCCGAAGAGCTGCTGCACGCGGGCACGGGCCATTTCGCCGACGTAAGGGGCCTCGGCATCGGGGCGGGAGTGGTGCAGCGTGGCATCGTCCGGGGTGGCGAGCGCCGCGGCGAGGGTGGCGTCGTCGATGTGCCCCGTCTCGTTCATGCGGCGCAGGACATAGTCGCGCCGGATGAGCGCGCGCTCCGGGTTGACGATGGGGTTGTAGCGCGACGGCGCCTTGGGGAGACCCGCGAGCATGGCCGACTCGGTCAGGGCCAGCTCGCCGATGGGCTTGCCGTAGTAGACCTTCGAGGCCGCCGCGAAGCCGTAGGAGCGGTTGCCGAGATAGATCTTGTTGAGGTACAGCTCGAGGATCTCGTCCTTGGAGAGCTTCCGCTCGATCTCCAGCGCCAGCACGATCTCGACGAGCTTCCGGTTGTAGGTGCGCTCGTTCGACAGGAAGAAGTTCCTGGCCACCTGCATGGTGATGGTCGAGCCGCCGGGGCCCTTGCGGCCGGTACGGATCAGGTGGGCGGCCGCGCGCGCGATGCCCTGCCAGTCCACCCCGGGGTGCTCGTAGAAGCGGGCGTCCTCGGACGCGATGATGGCGTAGCGCAGCGAGTCCGGCACCTCGCTGATCATCACCGGCTCGCGCCGCTTCTCGCCGAACTCGGCGATCAGGTCCCCTTCGGCGGTGTAGACGCGCAAGGGGATCTGCAGCTGCACCTCGCGCAGCACGTCCACGTCCGGCAGGTCGGCCGAGATGCGCGAGTAGACGTAGCCGGCGCCGATGGCACCGAGGATGCCGAGCGACACGCCGCCGATGGCAAGCCATTTGAATGTGCTCACCAGCCAGCCGCCGCGGCGCGCCTGCGTGGAGGAACGCGAGCGCCGACGGCGACGGGTGCTGGAGGAGGGACGTGGCATCGGAGAGCCGCAAAAAACCTTCGTGGATACAACGAATTGTATCAAGCGTCCACGGAACCACAGGGAACCTGCAGTTACGTCATGTCCGCCCGGTACCGACCCGGGGCGCGGCGGGCGCGACGGCGGAATCCCGCCACGGCGACGGCTTCCCGTCGCCGCGGCGCCCGGCGACCCCGAACGGGGCCCGACGGGTCGTCGCGGCGCGGGCCGGCGGTGCCACTAGCGAGGGAGGACGTGGGGTAGCGACGGGCCGGGAGCCCGGATTCGAACGTCGAGTCCGAACCCGCTAAGGCATTCGTCGCAGATGCCGCCAAAACCGACATGGCACTCAAATTCTCATCCCGGAGCTCGGACCTGATCGGTCTGGACATCACGGCCACGTCGGTGAAGCTCCTGGAGCTGAAGACGACGAAGAAGGGCCACAAGGTCACGAGCTACACCGTCGAGCCGCTGCCGGCGAACGCCGTCAACGAGAAGAACCTGCAGGACGTCGAGGCGGTGGGCGAAGCGATCCGCCGCGCCGTCAAGCGCTCCGGCACGCGCACCAAGGCGTGCGCGGTCGCGGTCCCCTCCGCGATGGTCATCACCAAGGTCATCCAGATGCCGGACGACCTGAAGCCGCACGAGATGGACGCCCAGATCCAGCTCGAGGCCGACCAGTACATTCCCTACGCGCTCGAGGAGGTCAACCTCGACTTCAACGTGCTGGGACCCGCCGAGAACGAGAACGGCATGGTGGACGTGCTGCTCGCGGCCTCGCGCAGCGAGAACGTCGAGGACCGCACCGCGGCCGCCGAGATCGGTGGCCTGGACGTGAAGATCGTCGACGTCGAGCCCTACACGATGGAGAGCGCGTTCCAGCTGATCGCGCACCAGCTCCCGGACGAGGGCAACGACCAGACCGTGGCGATCCTGGACGTCGGCGCCAGCATGACGAGCCTGTGCGTGCTGCGCGACCGCAGCCTCATCTACACGCGCGAGCAGCCCTTCGGCGGCAAGCAGCTGACCGAGGAGATCATGCGTCGCTACGGGCTGTCCTACGAGGACGCGGGGCGCGTCAAGCGCGTCGGCGGCCTGCCGGACAACTACGAGTCCGAGGTGCTGGCCCCGTTCCGGGACCTGCTGGTGCAGCAGGCGAACCGCTTCCTGCAATTCTTCTTCTCGGCCGACAAGAACGACTACGTCGACCAGATCGTGCTCGCCGGCGGTTGCACCGGCATCCCCGGGGTGGCGGAGCTCGTCGAGCAGCGCATCGGCACGCCCACCATCATCGCCGACCCGTTCGGCGAGATGGCGGTCGGCTCGGACATCCCCGCCCAACGGCTCAAGGACGACGGCTCCGCGATGATGATCGCCTGCGGCCTCGCCCTCAGAGGAGCGGACCGATGACACGCATCAATCTCCTGCCCTGGCGCGAGACGCACCGGCGCGAGAAGAACAACGAGTTCTTCGTGCTGCTGGGGTTCTGCATGGCGATCGCCGCGGGCATCGGCTTCGGTGGCTTCAAGTTCGTCGAGGACAAGGTCGCCTTCCAGGACCAGCGGAACGGTCGGCTCGAGACCGAGATCGCGCTGCTGCAGAACGAGCTGCGCGAGATCAAGACGCTCGAGAAGACCAAGAACGACCTGCTCGAGCGCATGGAGATCATCCAGAAGCTGCAGGGCGAGCGCCCGCAGATCGTGCACACCTTCCACGAGGCGGCCGTGAACATCCCGGACGGGGTCTACCTCACCGCCATGAAGCAGGTGGGCGAATCCAGGCTGACCATCGAGGGACGTGCGGAGTCGAACGCTCGCGTCTCGGCGCTGATGCGCCGGATGGACCGCAGCGAGTACTTCTCCAACCCGCGCCTCGAGGTCATCGAGGCGGACCAGGACGATCGCATCTCCACGTTCAAGCTGAGCGTGATGCAGGTACGTCCGAAGACCGACGAGGGCTCCGACGATGGCATTTAAGGACACGATCGACGAGCTCCAGCGAATCGACCAGGAGGACTTCAAGCGCATCGGTACCGCACCGGTCGCGCTCCGGGGCCTGCTCGTCGTCGCCGGCTGCGCCGCCGTCATCGGCGCGATGTTCCACTTCATGGTCAAGCCGCAGTTCGCCGAGCTCGAGCAGGCGGAGCGCGAGGAGATCACGCTGCGCGCGAAGTTCGACTCCGAGCAATCGAAGGCCGCCAACCGCAGCGCCTACGTCGAGCAGCTCGAGGAGATGAAGAAGACCTTCAACGTCATGCTCCGCCAGCTGCCGAACAGGACCGACATCGAGAGCCTGCTGGTGGATCTCTCGCAGACGAGCGTGGCCTCGGGCCTCGAGGTGCAGTTCTTCAAGCCCGAGACCGAGATCCCGCGCGAGTTCTACGCCGAGTACCCGATCAAGATCAGCGTGACCGGGCAGTACCACCAGTTCGGGCAGTTCGTGTCGGGCCTGGCCGCGCTGCCGCGCATCGTGACCCTGGACTCGGTCGACATCGCCGAGATCCGCCAGGGCAACGCGCCGCGCGACGGCACCAACGCACGCAAGCTCAGGATGGACCTGGTGGCGACGACGTACCGCTACCTCGACGAGGAGGAGGAGTAGTCATGGCCACCCCGAACCTGCAGCGCCGAGGTCGCACCCGCCCAGGCCTGCTGCCGCTCGTCGCCCTCGCGGCGGCGCTCGGCGGCTGCGGCGGCGACATGTCGGACCTGGAGCGCTTCATCGAGGAGACGAAGGGCAAGCACCAGGGCAAGGTCGACCCCCTGCCCGAGTTCCCGCCCTACCAGACGTTCGCGTACGCCGCATCGGACGTGCGCGACCCGTTCCGCCCGCAGACCGACCTCGCGTCGTCGGCCGTGGCGGCGGAGACCGAGTACACGGGCCCGCGGCCCGAGGCCACGCGACGGCGCGAGCCGCTCGAATCCTACCCGGTCGATGCCTTGAAGATGGTCGGTCTGCTGCAGCAGAAGTCGCAGACCTGGGGGCTGGTGCGCGACCCCGACGGCACGATCCATCGCGTCCAGCCCGGCAACTACGCCGGTCAGAACCACGGAAAGATCGTCTCGGTGTCAGAGAACCGAATCGATATCGTCGAGCTCGTCGCCGACGGTCTCAGCGGCTGGGTCCCCAGGGACGCCCAGCTCGCCATGGCCGAGGACTGATCCATGAACCGGAGAATCAGAGTGAACCGCCACGCCCGCCCGCCGCACGCCTGCGCGGCCACTCCCGCTTCGTCGGGCCACCTCCTGCCGAGCGCCGCGCTGCCGCGCCTCGCCGCGGCGGTCCTGCTCGCGGCCACGGGCCTCGGTGCCGGCCTTGCATCGTTCCCGGTGGACGCCGCGGGCAACTCGCTTG
Source organism: uncultured Gammaproteobacteria bacterium (assembly GCA_963833195.1). GTDB lineage: Bacteria > Pseudomonadota > Gammaproteobacteria > Granulosicoccales > Granulosicoccaceae > Granulosicoccus. The sequence goes on from CAWHXF010000027.1 coordinate 2,881,284, forward strand.
TCGACATCACGCACGTGACGCTGCCGGGCAACCGCCAGCAGCTGGCGCTCACGATGAGCGGACCGGCCGAAACACCGGCGGCGTTCACGATCGACAATCCCGCACGCATCGCGCTGGACCTGGCCGACACGGCGAACGAGCTCGAAGACAAGCGCATCGCGATCAGCGCGGGTCTGCTGCAGAACGTCACGACCGTCGAGGCGGGTGGCCGCACGCGCGTCGTCGTCAACCTCGCCTCTCTGACGCCCTACACCACCGCGGTCAAGGGCAACCAGCTGCTCGTCACCCTCGAGGGCGACGGCTCGGCGCCCGCCCTGGGCGCGGCCGAAAGCATCCTCGTCGAGGAATCGGCCACCGACTCGCAGGTCGACCGCGTGGTGCAGCAACGCGACGGCCGTATCGAGTCGCTCGACTTCCGACGCGGACCGATGGGCGAAGGCCGCATCATCTTCAAGCTCTCGGACCCGAGCATCGTCACCGACATGCGCCAGGAAGGCGGCCGCATCGTGATCGATTTCCCGGACACCGCGCTTGCCGCGCAGCTGCAGAAGCGGCTCGACGTGATGGACTTCGGCACCCCGGTGCAGTTCATCGACGCCATCTCCAACAAGCGCGGCAGCAAGGTCGTCATCGAGCCCGCCACGCAGGAGTACGAGCAGCTCGCCTACCAGACCGACGACACGTTCACCGTCGAGCTCAAGCCCATGAGCGCCGAGGAGATCGAGGAGAACCGGAAGGCGAAGTTCGGCTACGTCGGCGAGAAGCTGTCGCTGAACTTCCAGGACATCGAGGTGCGCTCGGTGCTGCAGCTGCTGGCCGACTTCACCGACCTGAACATCGTCGTTTCGGACTCGGTGCAGGGCAAGCTCACGCTGCGCCTGAAGAACGTGCCCTGGGACCAGGCGCTCGACATCATCCTGCAGACCAAGGCCCTCGGCAAGCGCCAGTCGGGCAACGTCATCATGATCGCTCCGGCCGAGGAGATCGCGAACCGCGAGCGCATCGAGCTCGAGGGCATGAAGCAGAAGACCGAGCTCGCCCCGCTGCGCACCGAGTTCTTCCAGGCCAACTACGCCAAGGCCGAGGAGCTCGCCTCCCTGCTGCAATCGGCCACCGGCCGGCTGCTCTCGGAGCGCGGCACCGTCACGGTGGACGAGCGCACCAACACGCTGCTGATCAACGATACCGCCGACCGGCTCGACGAGATCCGCGGCCTCGTGCACCGGCTCGACGTGCCGATCCGCCAGGTGCTCATCGAGTCGCGCATCGTCATCGCCTCCGACGCGTTCAACAAGGATCTCGGCATGCGCTGGGGCCTGAACAGGAACACCGTCAACCCGGGCGGCGTCGTGAGCCCCGACGGCGAAGGCTTCATCCTGTCGGGCAACGGCAACGGCGTCACGAACCTCGGCAACAACGAGCCGCTCGGGAACGAGCGCTTCAACATCAACCTGCCGATCAGCAACCCCGCCGGCACGCTGGGCGTCGCCCTCGCGAAGCTGCCCTTCGGCACGCTGCTGGAGCTCGAGCTGTCCGCCATGCAGTCCGAGGGCAAGGGCGAGGTCATCTCCAGCCCCCGCGTGATCACGGCCAACCAGCACGAGGCCTACATCGAGCAGGGCGTCGAGATCCCGTACGTCGAGGCCTCCGCCTCGGGCGCCACGTCCATCAGCTTCAGGAAGGCGGTGCTGGGCCTGACCGTCAAGCCGCAGATCACGCCGGACGATCGCATCGTGATGGATCTGAACGTGTCGAAGGACACGGTCGGAGAGATCTTCGGCTCGGGCAACGCGGCGGTCCCCTCGATCGACACGCGCGAGGTCAGCACCCAGGTGCTGGTCGACAACGGCGAGACGGTGGTCCTCGGCGGCATCTACGAGCAGACGCTTCTGAACAGCCGAGACTCGGTCCCCTTCTTCGGCAACCTGCCGCTGATCGGCAAGATCTTCCAGCGCACCCGCAACACCGACGACAAGAGCGAGCTGCTGGTCTTCGTCACCCCGAAGATCATCAAGGAGAATGTCAGCCTGACTTACTGAGGCCGGGCAGGGTCGGACCGCTCGTGGTCCGACCCACGCCGGCGAAACGGGGCGGGAAACCGCCCACCCTCCGACCCGGCGCACCGCACACCGGAAGCACGACCCGAAGGCCCCCCTCACCGGGGCCTGTTCTCGTTTCCGGCACCGCCACGTAGCGCGGTCCGGTCGCCCTCCCTTCCTGCACGCGCAGAAGACTCCCCGCCCGCAAGGCGCGCGGCGTGTCGACGCCCGTCGCGTCGACGACGGTGGATTCGGGTCGCGCCTGACGCTCCGCACCCGTTCTCGTCCGCAAGCGTCGCCGGTGGATTCTCCCTGAACCGGCCCGAGCGCCTTCGCGCCGCCGCGCCGTGCCGCGGCGGTGCGCTACCCTCGCGGTCCGTCCCCCGTCGAAGCCGGATCGCCGTGAGCGAAGACGCCGCACCACCCTTGCCGCCGGCGCTGGATGCCGAGCGGCACGAGTTCGTCGGCAGGGCGGGTGCGCAGAGCTTCTACTCGGCGGGCGAAGGGCCGCCGCTGGTGCTGTTCCACAGCATCAACGCCTCGGGCTCGGCGTTCGAGATGCGTCCCGTGTTCGAGCACTACCGGCGCACGCGCCGCGTGTTCGCACCCGACCTGCCGGGCTACGGATTCTCCGACCGCTCCGCGCGCGACTATTCACCGCGCCTGTTCACCGATGCCGTGCACGACATGCTCGACCGGATGGCCGCCGACGCGCCGGTGGACGCGATGGCGTTGTCGCTGACATCGGAGTTTCTCGCCCGTGCGGCCAGCGAACGCCCCGAGCGGTTCCGCAGCCTGACGTTCATCACCCCGACCGGGTTCGACCGCCGCTCCCACAAGCTGCGCGCTCCCGCAGGCGAGACGCGCGAGGTGCGGGGGCTGCACGGGGTGCTGACCGCGCGGTTGTGGCGACGCGGGTTGTACCGCGCGTTGACCCGGCCCGGCGTCATACGCTACTTCCTGAAGCGCACGTCGGGCTCCGATCACTTCGACGAGGCGTTGGCGGCCTACGACGACGTGACGACCAGGCAGCCCGGTGCGGAGCACGTCGTCTACGCCTTCCTGTCCGCCCGGTTGTTCAGCAAGGACATTCGGGATGTCTACGAGCGGCTGGAGATGCCGGTCTGGATGCCGCACGCCACCCGGGGCGACTTCAAGGACTTCAGCGGCGCGGACTGGGCGCGCGAGGCGCACAACTGGACGGTGCAGCCGATCGAGGGCGGAGCGCTGCCGCACTTCGAGGTGCCGGAGACGTTCTTCGCGGCAGCCGATGCGTTTCTGAACGGCCTACGCCTCGACGAGGACGATCGGCGGACCGTGCGACCGAGGTGACCGGCGAAGCCCGCGCCGAACGGCCCGTTCGCCTGGCAGTGCGTCCCGAGGTTGCCCGCGCCGTTGTCGCGACCGTAGACGCCGGTGCCCAGTCGGTGAGTCGAAGCGGATCGTCATCGGCATGGTGCGAAGTCGGTGGGGGACGCACGTTGACACGCGTGCGGTCGATAGGCGTTCAATCCTCGCCACCGGCGTGCCCGGCATCCTCGCGCGCTCGCTCGATCGCGAGGCGGAACAACGCGCTCACACCGTCGTGCTCACGGTAGCCGAGGTACCGCTCCACGCGACACGCGGTCGCGCCCCAGGGTGAGCGTCGGATCTCGGCGAAGATCGGCCGCCAGTCGGGCACGAGCCCTCGATCGATCGCGGTGACCAGCGCCTCGTACGGCCAGGTCGCCACGGCGTCGCCCGGCTGCGCATCGACGTTCCGAAAGGACAGGCTCACGTCGCGCCTCCGAGCTCGAGGGCGACGCGCCTGCACACGGCCACCACGTTCGACCACTCGTGCCAACGCGCATCGAGACGCTTGTACCTCGGCAACTCTGCGATGACGTCCGAGTCCCGCGGCGCCGGATCGGCCAACGCGATCACCAGCGACGTGAGGACCGAACCGGGCTCTCCCGATCGATCGGCGTAGAACTCGTCGATGTCGCGCAATACCGTGACCGCGCGATCGAGACCGATGTGCTCGCAGAGCGCGACGACATCAAGATGGTCGCGCACGACGTTCCGTTGCACGAGCAGATAGGCCTTCACGCGCAGCGCCTCGTCGACCGTGGGTGCCACGACGACGAGTCCCGCGCCGACGTCGATTCGGCGCGTCTCGAGAGGCCTGGTACGGCGTAGCTGCCGCAGTCCCGCTTCCACGCCACCGAGCCGACCCATGATCGTGAACGGCGGTCGCGAGGCGCGCACCGACGTCGCCCACCCTTCGGTCGACTCGACCGCGTCCAGCACGACGTCGTAGCGCTCGACCAGATCGGCCAGCACATGGTCGTGATCGAAGGAGTCGGGATGCCCGGCGTAGAGCGCCGCTACGGACCCGCCGACGAGCACGGCGTCCGGCACGACCTGTTGAAGCCGTGCGGCCGACTGCAACACGCGTGTCAGCGCCTTTGACGTCATCAGCGCATCGTACCCTCGATACCGACGTCGGGAAGTACTCTGCCGACTACCGCAAGCGTCGATCAGGCGGTCGGTCTCTGCAGCTCGGCGACGAGGCGGCCGATCTCGTCGAGGGTCTCGTTATCCATCGCCGTCAGCTCCAGCACGCCGAAGTCGTCGACCGCCTGTTCCGGTGTTCAACGGTCCGGCAACGGGATGGCGCGATCCGACTGGGCGACGCACCAGCCCAACGCGTCCTGGGCAATGCTGCGACCGTCCCGGGTGAGCGGCCCCCGCACCCTGTCGACCGCCTCGACGAGTTCCGTGGTCGGGGCACGGTCCGCGGTGAACCGGCGCAGCCACGACATCCCGCTGGCGCGCACGTCTCCCTCGGGGGCCTTCGCGCTGTCGACCGTGTACTTGCCCGACAGCAGCCCCATCGCGAGCGGTTGGCGGTTGAACGCACAGAGGTCCTGCGCCTCGAGACCACGTAGCAGCCTGTCCGCCGGGGGAAAACAGGTTCAGGTCGTGCTCAACGGCGACGTACCCGTCGAGCTCCGCGAAGGCCAGCGCCCCGTCGAGGTTGTCGTTGCTCCAGCCGAAGCCGCCGATCTTCCCGGCCCGGTAGGCGTCCGAGAACGCTTCGAACACGCCTGCCGATCGGTCGATCGGATGGCGCTCGAGCCGGGTCGTCCGGACGAACGCCTGGAATGGGTAGTGGTTCTCGTCACCGTCGGAAGCGTTCGGCCAGAGCCGACGCACGCGCACGGCAGCGCCGGAATCGACGACGGGCCGGTAGCCGCGTTCGGTCTGCGACCGCAGCAGCCGGTCCGCGGAATAGGCGTACTCGAGCCGATGCTCGGCGCCCTCCTTGATGCTCGGCCGCGCCGTCATGCTCGGGTAGCGGTCGTCGCCGCGATACTCGTGGCGGACCACGGTCTTCCACGCCGTGGATGCCGCCGCTTCCTTCTGCCGAACCTCCAGCACCCGCCCCTGCGCGTCGCGCCGGTACTTGACCTCGACGCACTCCCCCGTGCGGAATCCCGACAACTGCCCGTCCGCACCGTACTCGTGACGCGTGCCTGTCCCCGGACAGGTGGCGCACCCTGGGCCCTCGCCCGAGATCAGCGACGGCGTGGATGCGCCGCCGACGGTCTTCCATCGATACACACTCTTCCGGCCGAGACTGTCGGTCACCTCGGTCTCGCCGATGCCGTCCGGCTGGGCGGGCGGCACGTACGCGAACGTGACCCGCTCCACGCCGCCGGCGTGCTCGGACAGCGAGCCCCGCACCGCGGGTCGCGAGCTCGACCTACCTCTCGCCGCCCGTGCCGATGGTGCTCGCGTGGCTGCTTGTTCGACGAGCGGCTCGCCGCAGCCGACATCGCGGGGCTCGCGCTCGCCGGCGTGGCGGTTTGGGCCACCTCGTCCGTCCGGTCGACGCCCCGATCCGGCGGCGCCGCACGGGCCGATCGCCCGATCGACCTGTCGAACGCCAGGACCACGGCCGCGGGCCCCTCGTAGGACGACGCGACGAGCACTGTCCGATGCTCCCGTGGTGATGGCGGTCATGGATGCAGCGTCTCTACCCCCTTGACCCCCGTTACCTCCCGGATATAGCGTCTGTCCCCCACGGCACAGCCGAGCGCTGTGCACCGAAGGGCCCGGACCCGGGCCCGAACCCCAGGGAGACGAGACCGCATGCAGGGCAAGAAGGACACGATTCGACGGACCACCCCGACCCGAGCGATGCTGCGCCCGCTCGCGCTCGGCCTGCTCGCCGCGCCCGTGCTGGCGGGCGTCGGCACGGTGGCCACCGCGCAGGACGCGCCCACCATCGCCACGGTCGTCAAGATCGCCGGCATCCAGTGGTTCAACCGCCTGGAGGAAGGCGTGCAGCAGTACGCCGAGGACACCGGCGCGAACGCCTTCCAGGTCGGGCCCGCGCAGGCCGATCCGCAGCAGCAGGCGTCCCTGATCGAGGACATGATCGCGCAGGGCGTCGATGCGCTGGCCGTCGTGCCCATGTCGCCCGAGGCGCTGGAGCCCGTGCTGAAGCGCGCGCGCGACCAGGGCATCGTCGTCATCACGCACGAGGCCGCCAGCCAGGAGAACATCGACTACGACATCGAGGCGTTCCGCAACGAGGACTTCGGCGCGAACCTCATGGACCAGATGGCCGAGTGCATGGGCGAGGAAGGCGAGTACGCGGTGTTCGTCGGCTCCCTGACTTCCCAGACGCACAACCAGTGGGTCGACGGCGCCATCGCGCGCCAGGAGGAGGCCTACCCGGACATGACGCTGGTGGGCGACAAGAACGAGACCTTCGACGACCAGCAGAACGCCTACCAGAAGGCGCAGGAGGTCCTGCGCGCGTTCCCGAACGTGAAGGGCATGCAGGGCTCGGCGTCGACGGACGTCGCGGGCATCGGGCTCGCCATCGAGGAGCGCGGCATGGAGGACGACACCTGCGTGTTCGGCACCTCCCTGCCCTCCATCGCGCAGCAGTACCTGGAGACCGGCGCGGTCGACGGCATCGGCTTCTGGGACCCCTCGCTCGCGGGCTACGCGATGAACAAGGTCGCGCAGATGGTCATGGACGGCGAGGAGGTCACCGACGGCATGGATCTCGGGCTCGAGGGCTACGAGAGCGTCGCGCTCGAGGACAAGGTCATCTACGGCCAGGCCTGGGTCAACGTCGACAAGGACAACATGGCGGACTACCCGTTCTGACGCGGTAGGCTTCGCGGGCTGCCGGCCCCGTCGGCAGCAGCCCGAGTCCTCTTTGCCCCGAGCGCCCTCCACGATGTCGTCCGACCCGCGTGAGCCCTTCGTGCGCATGCGCGACATCGTCAAGCGCTACGGCGGCGTCGTCGCGCTCGACGGTGTCGACTTCGAGGTCGCCCCCGGCGAGGCCGTGTGCCTGGCCGGCGAGAACGGCTCCGGCAAGTCCACGCTCATCAAGATCCTGGCGGGCGTGGAGCGCCGCACCGAGGGCGAGATCCGCATCGACGGACGCGAGCGCGACGCGCTCACCCCGCGCGCCTCGGCCGCGGCGGGCGTCATGGTCATCTTCCAGGACTTCTCGCTGTTTCCGAACCTGTCGGTGGCCGAGAACATCGGCTTCTCGACCGAGCTCGGCGCGGGCAGTCGTCTGGTGAACGGGCGGCGCATGCGCGAGCGCGCCCGCGCGGCACTCGAGCGCGTCGGTGTGGACATTCCGCTCGGCGCACGCGTCGAGGATCTGCCCGTCGCGCACAAGCAGCTCGTGGCCATCTGCCGCGCGCTCGCCTCGAACGCGCGCCTGATCGTCATGGACGAGCCGACGACCGCGCTGACCGAACGCGAGGTGAAGTCCCTGCTCGGCATCATCCGGCGGCTGAAGGCCGACGGCGTGGCCGTGGTGTTCGTCAGCCACAAGCTCGCCGAGGTGCTGGAGGTCTGCGAGAAGGTGTACGTGCTGAGGAACGGCCAACTCGTCGCCGAGGGCCCCGCCAGCGACTTCGACGCGGCTTCGCTCACCCGGTACATGACCGGCCGCGATGTGCCCGAGACCCCGCCGAGCGCGCTGGACGCCGCGGCCGATGTGCTGATGCGCGTGCGCGGACTCGCCAAGCGGGGCGCGTTCGAGCCCGTGGACTTCGAGCTGCGTGCCGGCGAGGTGATCGGCATCGCGGGGCTGCTCGGCAGCGGCCGCACCTCGCTCGCCAAGGCCCTGTTCGGTCTGGTGCGACCCGATACGGGCAGCGTCGAGATGGACGGGGAGCCGGTGCCGCCGGGCGATCCCGTCGCGGCCTCGCACGCGGGTCTCGGCTACGTGCCCGAGGACCGGCTGACCGAGGGGCTCTTCCTGACCCAGTCCATCGTGAGGAACGTCGCCGTGGGACGCCTCGGTGCGCACGCGCGTGGCGGTTTCCTGGACCTCGCCGCGCTCGGCGCAGAGGCGCGCGAGTGGCTCGCGCGGTTGAAGGTCAAGGCGCCCGACGCGGACGCGCCCGTGCAGTCGTTGTCCGGCGGCAACCAGCAGCGCGTGGCGCTAGCGCGCTGGCTGGCGCGCGCGCCGCGCGTGCTGATCCTGAACGGACCGAGCGTGGGCGTGGACGTGGGCTCGAAATCCGACATCCACGACATCGTGCGCGACCTCGCCCGCTCGGGACTGGGCGTCGTGATCATCTCCGACGACCTGCCGGAGCTGCTCGCCGTCTGTCATCGCCTGCTCGTGATGAAGGCGGGCCGCATCGTCGAGGAGATTCCCGGCGGCGCGCTCGACGAGACCGAGCTGACGCACCGCCTCGCCTCCTGACGCCCCCTCTTGCAGAGCATCGCCGCTTGAAGTCCCTCCTGACCCGCAACGAGACCCTCGTGGCGCTCGTCATCGTCGCGTTCTGCATCGTCGCCACCTTGAGCGATCCGCGCTTTCTCTCGGCCACGACGCTGACGGATCTCCTGCGCGCGGCCATCGTGCCGGGCATCCTCGCCGTCGGCGCCATGCTGGTGCTGGTCTCGGGCGGCATCGACGTCAGCTTCACCGCCATCGCCGTGTTCGCGATGTACGCCACGACCACCTTCGTGCTGGGCACCATGCCGGAGCTGCCGTGGTGGCTGATCTTCGCGGTCTCCATCGGCATCGGGGCGGGCCTGGGCGCGTTGAACGGCGTGCTGATCGCGGGCCTGGGCCTGCCGACGCTGATCGTCACGTTGGGCACGTTGTCGGTGTTCCGCGGCTACCTGCTGACCTTCGTCGGCTCGGAACGCATCTCGGCGCTGCCGCCCGGCATGCGGGACTTCTCGCGCGCGATGATCGTGCGCGGCACCACCGAAGGCGGCAGCTTCTACGCGCTGCCGCTGGCGTTCGGGGCGCTGGTGCTCGTCGTGGTGCTGACCTGGTTCATCCTGCACCGCACGATGCTCGGGCGCTCCATCTTCGCGCTCGGCGGGTCGGTCGAGAGTGCGCGGCGCATCGGCATCGACGTGCGCGGCGTGCAGATGTTCGTGTACGTCTACGTCGGCGCGCTCGCCGGGCTCGCCGGGATCATCCACGGCTCGCTCGGGCGCATGGCGGATCCCTTCTCGCTCGTGGGGCTGGAGCTGTCGGTGATCGCCGCCGTGGTGCTCGGCGGCGCGCGCCTCGTCGGCGGCTACGGCACCGTGACGGGCACGCTGCTGGGCGTCGCCCTCATCGTGCTGGTGCAGAACAGCCTGATCGTCGTGGGCATTCCCTCGACGTGGCAATCGGTCGCCATCGGCCTGCTGATCCTCCTCGGCACCGGGCTGCCCGCCTGGCAGGCGCGCCGCGCGCAGGAGAGCGCGGCGTGAGCGCGCGCATGACGCGACTCGTGGCCACCCCGGAGTTCCGGCTCGCAATCATCACGGTCGCGGTCTTCGCGCTGATGGCCGTGCTGTCGCCCGAGCGATTCCTGTCGGCCGGCAACCTGACCTCCATGGCGTTCCAGTTCCCCGAGTTCGCGATCCTCGCACTCGCCATGACGCTGACCATGATGACGGGCGGCATCGATCTGTCCGTCGTGGGCGCGTCGAACCTGTCGGCGGTCGTGGCGGCGACGGTGCTGGCGGAGCTCGCGGGCCCGGGGCTCGGCCTGTCCGCCGCCCTGCCCTTCCTGCTGATGGCCCTCGTCGCCTCGCTCGCGACGGGCGCCGTGGCGGGCGCCTTCAACGGCGTGCTCGTCTCCAGGCTGTCGCTGCCGCCGATCCTCGCGACGCTCGGTTCCGGGCTCGTGTTCACCGGACTCGCGGTCGCGATCACGAACGGCAGCGCGGTCATGGGCTTTCCGAACGCGGTCGCCTGGCTCGGCAACGGCAGGCTCTTCGGCGTGCCCGTGCCGCTCGTCGTGTTCGCGCTGCTGGCCGTCGCGCTGCACGTGACGCTCACACGCACGCGCTTCGGGCTGGAAGCGACCATGTACGGCGCGAATCCGCTCGCCGCGCTGTACGCCGCCATCGGCACGCACCGGTTGCTGCTGCGCGTCTACATCGTGTCGGGGCTGCTCTCGGCCGTGGCCGGGCTCGTGATCATGAGCCGCGCGAACTCCGCCAAGGCCGACTACGGCTCCAGCTACCTGCTGCTGGCCGTGCTCATCGCGGTGCTCGGCGGCGTGAACCCCTACGGCGGCCGCGGTCGCGTCGTGGGCGTGGTGCTTGCCGTGCTGTCCATGCAGTTCCTGTCCAGCGGGCTGAACATGCTGCAGGTGTCGAACTTCGCGCGCGAGCTCATCTGGGGCGCGCTGCTGATCTTCGTCATGATCGTGAACACCTACGACTGGACGGGCTGGCGCGCCGCACGCACGCGTCGCCCACCTCGCCCGACCGTCGCTTCCCAGGAGACCCCCACGTGAAGAAGATCCTGAACGCCCCCGTCGACTACGTCGACGAGACTCTCGCGGGCCTCGTCGCCGCGCACCCCGCGCACTACCGGCTGCACGGCGACACCGGCCGCGTCGTCGCGCGCGCGACGCCGGGGAACAAGGGCAAGGTCGGCATCGTCACCGGCGGCGGCTCGGGCCACCTGCCGGTGTTCACGGGCTACGTCGGCACGGGCCTGCTCGACGCCTGCGCCATCGGCGACGTGTTCGCCTCCCCGTCGGCCGATCAGATGGCGGACGCGCTGCGCGCGGCCGATACCGGCGGCGGCGTGCTGCGGCTCTACGGCAACTACGGCGGCGATGTCATGAACTTCGACATGGCGGGCGAGCTCGTCGAGTTCGACGACATCGAGTGCACCACCGTGCTGCTGGCCGACGACGTCGCCTCGGCATCGCCCGCCGAGGCCGCCAAGCGGCGAGGCGTGGCGGGCATGGTGTACGCGTTCAAGATCGCGGGCGCCGCGGCCGAGCGCGGAGACGACCTGCAAAGCGTCACGGCCATCGCGCAGCGCACGGCCGATGCGTGCCGCTCGGTCGGCGTGGCGCTGGGGCCGTGCACGGTGCCGCAGGCCGGTCGGCCGACCTTCGAGATCGGCGACGACGAGATGGAGATCGGCATGGGCATCCACGGCGAGCCCGGCGTGCGCCGCGGCCCGCTGAAACCCGCCGACGACATCGCGAACGAGATGATGGATCTGCTGCTCGCCGACCGGGCGCTCGGCGAGGGCGATCGGGTATCGGTGCTCGTGAACAGCCTCGGCGCCACGCCGCTCGAGGAGCTCTACATCCTCTACCGCACCGTGCAGGCGCGCCTCGCCGACGCCGGCGCCGAGATCGTCATGCCGCTGGTGGGCCGCTACGCGACGTCGATGGAGATGGCGGGCGCGTCGTTCACGATCGTCAAGCTGGACGACGAGCTCGAGACGCTGCTGAAGGCGCCGTGCGACTGCGCGTTCTGGACGGTGACGGGCTGACGATGAGCATCGACCGCGCCGCGTTGCTCGGCGCCATCGAGCGCCTGAAGGCGGCCGCCGAGCGCGACTTCGACGAGCTGAACGCGGCCGACGGCGCGCTCGGCGACGGGGACCTCGGCATCACGCTGCGCCGCGGCATGGAGCTCGTGTCCGAGCAGGCGGGCGACCTGCCCGAGGATCTCGGCCGCGCGCTGATGACCTGCGCGCAGGCGTTCACGAAGAGCTCCGGCTCGTCCTACGGCACGCTGATGGCGACGGGGCTCATGGCGATGGCGAAGGCGTTGAAGGGCGAGACGTCGGCGGACTTCGCCCGGACATCGGAACTCGTCGCCGCGGCGCGCGACGCCATGCAGTCGCGGGGCAAGGCCGAGCTCGGCGGCAAGACGGTGCTGGACAGCCTCGATGCGGTGGCGCGGGCGACGGATGGGCTGGAATCGACGGAAGCCGTGGCGGATGCGGCAGCGCTGGCGGTGGACGAGGCGCTCGCGGCGTTTCGGGACAAGCCCGCGACCATCGGGCGGGCGCGGATGTACGCCGAGAAGAGCGTGGGGATGGATGACCCGGGGATGCTGGCGATGCAGCGGATCGTGCGGGCGGTGGTGAACGCGTAGTCCGGATCAGACGCCTCGCACTCGGCAACCCCGGCGACGTGCAGCCTGTCGGGTCCGGGGTCTCGGAGCTACGGTTGACGTACGGTCCGGGCTATCGGGCGTACTACGTGCAGCGCGGAGCGGATGGGCAAGGTCGAGACACGACCGTTCGATGCGGTGAACTACCTGATTACGCAGGAAGACATGGCGTCGTATCTGGATGCCGCTCTGGAAGACGGCGACAGCGCGGTGATCGCTGCGGTGCTCGACGACATCGCACGAGCCAGGGGATGACCCATGTGGCCAGAGAAGCCGGACTGGGTCGCGAGAGTCTGTACAGATCGCTGTCCAAGAACGAGAACCCGGAGTTCGCTTCGTCAAGACCATCGCCAACCGTCGCGTCGGGCAGACGATCGAACCCTGCCGACAATTACACGAGTAACGATTTCTGCACCATCGTGGGGCACGACGACCTCGGCGCGGAGCTTCGCTCGGCACATGTGACGGCCTTCGTCCCCTCGGCGCTGGTTGGTTCGATCGAGAGGGCGACCTTCAGACCAGCGAATCCATCCCGCCGTAGTGCCGATCCGGATAGCTGTCGTGCAGCGCCCGGTCCGCGGCGGAGAACCGTTCCCGCGCGAAGTTGTGCTGGTGCCAGTACGGGTAGATCAGCGGCAACCGGCTGACATCGTCCAGCCGCTGCAGCTCGTCGCCCGTCAGCACGAGCTCCGGCGCCTGCAACGTGTCCTCGAGCTGCGCGACGTTCTGCGCACCGACCACCAGGGAGGCGATCGACGGCCGGGTCAGCGACCAGGCCAGCCCAACACGCGCCGCCGACGTGCCGTGCGTTTCGCCGATCGCCACCAGCTCGTCGACGATGCGCCACAGCCGCTCCGCGTCGCGCACCGGCGGCTCGTCCCAGCCGGCCGCCTGGCGCGAGTCCTCCGGCACCGGCGATTCGCGACGGTGCTCGCCCGACAACAGCCCCGCCGCCAGCGGACTCCACACCAGCGTGCCGAGGCCCTGGTCCACCGCGAGCGGCAGCAGCTCGTACTCGGCCTCGCGCGCCTCGAGCGTGTAGTGGATCTGCTGCGTGACGAAGCGCGCTCCGCCCGCGCGGTCGGCCGTGGCCAGCGCCTTCATGGTGTGCCACGCCGAGTAGTTCGAGCAGCCGACGTAGCGCACCTTGCCGTGCTGCACGAGCGTGTCCAGCGCCGCCATCGTCTCCTCGACCGGCGTCGTGCCGTCCCACTCGTGCATGTAATAGATGTCGATGTGGTCGCGCCGCAGCCGTTTCAGCGAGCGCTCGCATTCGCGGATCAGGTGGTGGCGCGAGGCGCCCTCGTCGTTGGGTCCGTCGCCGATGCGCATGCGCGCCTTCGACGTCACGAGCACGTCGGCATGACGCCCGTCCAGCGCCTCGCCGAGGATCTCCTCGGCGAGGCCCGTGGAGTACATGTTCGCGGTGTCGATCAGGTTCACGCCGCGCTCCACCGACGCGTCGACGAGGCTCTTCGCCGCGTCCACCCCTTGCGCGCCCGCGCGCGCGAAGCCGCCGCGGCCACCGAACGTGAACGTGCCCAGGGTCATGGCGGAGACCTTCAGGCCGGTGCGGCCGAGCGTGCGGTACTGCATGGAGGGATCTCGCGGGAGCGGAGCTGGCCCTATATAGTCCCCCGTTCGCCCGCAAGAAACCGCACGCCGCGGCACCGAATGCCCAGCATCTTCCTCATCGGGCCCATGGGCTCGGGCAAGAGCACGGTGGGCCGCGCCCTGGCGCGCCGGCTGGGGCTGCCGTTCGTGGACTCGGACCGCGAGATCGAGGCGCGCTGCGGGGTCGACATCCCGACCATCTTCGAGTACGAGGGCGAGGCGGGCTTCCGTCGCCGCGAGGCGCGCATCATCGACGAGCTGAGCGCCGCCGGCGAGCTGGTGCTCGCCACCGGCGGCGGCGCCATCCTGAGCGACGTCACGCGGCAGCTCTTGCGCGCGCGTGGCCACGTCGTCCTGCTGGCGGTCGACCCCGCGGAGCAACTGCGGCGCGTGGGCGGCGATTCGCGCCGACCGCTGCTCGCCACCGCCGACCCCGAGGCGCGGCTCGCGCAGCTCATGGCCGAGCGCGGGCCGCTCTACCGCGAGGCCGCGCACGTGGAGATCCGCACCGACGCCCGGCGCATGCACCATGTCGTCGGACGCATCGTGCGCCATCTGGAGTCGGTGCACCTGGTGGAGCGTGCCCCGACGGCGTCGGCCAACGTGTCGACCATAGGCGCACCGGCCGCGGGTTCGCTGGCGGGGGGCTCGCGCTCGTGAGCGCCGAGACGCGCACGCTCCGGATCGATCTGGGCGAGCGCTCCTACCCCATCCACGTGGGCGCGGGGCTGCTCGGGGACGGCGCCCGCGGCGGCCCGCCCTCCCCGCTCGCGGGCTTCGTGCAGCGCCGTGCCCTCGTCGTCACGAACGAGACCGTCGCGCCGCTGTACCTCGACCGGGTGCTGGCGAGCCTGGGCAACCTGCCGTCCGATCACGTGGTGTTGCCCGACGGCGAGGAGCACAAGCACCTGCAGGCGCTCGAACCCGTCTGGGAGGCGCTGCTGTCCGGCGGCTTCGACCGCGGCTGCACGCTGGTGGCGCTGGGCGGCGGCGTGGTGGGCGACATGACGGGCTTCGCGGCGGCGAGCTACCAGCGCGGCGTGGACTTCGTGCAGTTGCCCACGACCCTGCTGGCGCAGGTGGACTCCTCCGTCGGCGGCAAGACGGGCGTGAACCACCCCCTGGGCAAGAACATGATCGGCGCGTTCCACCAGCCCGTGGGGGTGATCTGCGACGTGACCACGCTCGACACGCTGCCCGACGAGGAGGTCTCGGCCGGGCTCGCCGAGGTCATCAAGTACGGCTTCATCACGGACGCCGACTTCTTCGCCTGGCTGGAGGGTAACGTCGAGGCGCTGCGCGCGCGCGACCGGGCGGCCACCATCGAGGCCGTGCACCGCTCGTGCGCGATCAAGGCGCGCGTGGTGGAGGCCGACGAGCGCGAGCACGGCGTGCGCGCGCTGCTGAACCTCGGCCACACCTTCGGGCACGCCATCGAGGCGGCCAGCGGCTACGGCGCCTGGCTGCACGGCGCGGCCGTGGCGGCCGGCACGGCCATGGCGCTGGACCTGGCCGTGCGGCTCGGCGAGATCGACGAGGGGGTGCGCGTCCGGGGCCTGCGGCTGCTGGAGCGTGCGGGGCTGCCGACGCGCCCGCCGACAGCCATGAATGCGATCAAGGGATCGTGGAACCGCATTGATGTGCGGGGCAAGGACGGGCTGAAGCTGAAGGATGAATGGGACAAGGGCGTGAAAACCTATCTGGGGCTTCAATGCGGCGGCTTTCCCAACTTCTTCACCCTGGTTGGGCCGCAGAACCCGGCGACCTTCTGCAACATCCCCCGCTGTTCGGCTGTGGTGGTCGACTGGCTGAGCGAGATGATGGAGCACGCGAGGGCAGAGGGCATCCGCCGGATCGAGCCGGAGCGCGAGGCCATCGACTCCTGGACCGGCTATTGCGACAAACTGATGAGCCGGATGCTGCTCGGGCAGACGAACTCGTGGTTTACCGGGATCAACAAGAACATCGAGGGCCGCGACAAGCGGGAGACGCTGCTTTTTGTTGGTGGCAACCCGAAGTTTCGCCAGTATAGCGAAGACGTGCGCGATAATGGCTACCGGGGATTTCAGTTTTCCTGACATGACGGAGCGGGCCGGCCGAGAGCGCCGGGCGGGGCACCGGGCATGCATAAGGTAAGCCCCGTGCAGGCCGGTGGGAGGCGCCGGGCCGGGCGGATTGGCGGCGGGCTCTGCATACCAGCGTTGCGACCTTTGGCGGTGATGGAGGCGGGATCGCCCGATACTGTCATGCTCACCGGGGATGCGCCGCCTGAAGCTGCGGCGCCCGGAGTCTGGGAGGACACGATATGAGACCGATCTTGCTGGCAACCTGTGCCACCTTTCTTGCCGCGCCGACCTTTGCGCAGGGCACATCCGAGGCCTGCGCGGCCGCCGCAGGGGAGCCGTCGCTGGTGTGGTATTCTTCGCAGGATCCGTCCCGGAACGAGGCCGCTGCAGAGGCCTTCACTGCCGCCAATCCGGAGATCGAGATCGAGCATTTCCGCCTCTCGACCGGGAAGTTGGCGACGCGCTATGCCACAGAGCGAGACGCGGGCGTCATCTACGCCGATGTCATCTCGCTGGCCGATCCGGTGTTCATCGTGCAGGGCAACGCCGATGGGTGGTTTGCGCCGCTCTCCAAGGAGGAGATCCCTGCGCTGGCCGGTTTCGACGATGCGTGGCTCGAGAACAACGCGGTGACCACGAGCCTGAGCATGTTGGGTTTTGCCTATAATACCGATCAGGCGGGAGACGCTGCGCCGGTGAGTTGGGAGGACATCCTGAAGCCCGAATACAAGGGCCGGATCATCCTTGGCGATCCGCGCAACGTGCCTTCTTACATGGCGCTTTTCCGCATTCTGAAGGACAAGCTGGGAGACGATTATCTCACGCGGCTGGCCGAGCAGGAACCGGTCCTCGTGCCCAGCGTGGTGCCCGCCACCCAGCAGCTTGCTGCCGGAGAGGTGGCGATCGTGCTGCCCAACGTGATGACCGTGGTGCGGGTGCTCAAGGAGGAGGGTGCGCCGATTGACTTTACGGCCCCTGAGCTGACCACCGGCAACGAGTTCGAGACGATGATCTCGCAGGGCGCCGACAGCCCGAATGCGGCGGTCTGTTTCCTGTCCTTCCTGCTTTCGGACGAGGGGCAGATTGCCTACAACGGGCTGACCAGCGTGTCACCCAAGCAGGCCTACGACGAGACCGCGCCGATGCCGGGGGATTACGTCGATCCGGATATCGCCTCGATCGGGGATGACGCGCCGGAAATCGTCAAGCTTCTGAAGCTGGAGTAGGATCTCACGTGCGGCAGGAAAGTATGGCAGAGGCCACCTCCGGGCTGGCCTTGGAGGTGACTGGCCTCAGGAAGACATTCCGCCGGTCCGATGGCGGGATGGTGCGGGCAATCGACGATGTGTCGCTGCGGGTCGGGCAGGGGGACTTCGTGGTGCTGCTGGGGCCGAGCGGCTGCGGCAAGACCACCTTGCTGCGCGCCGTGGCCGGGCTGGAAACGCCCGACGAGGGGCGGATTGGGGTGCCGCGCGGCTCGCTTTTCGACAGCGCCGCGGGGTTGAATTTGGCCCCGGAGCGGCGGCAGGTGGGTATGGTATTTCAGAGCTACGCGCTCTGGCCGCACATGACCGTGGCGCGCAACGTAGCCTACCCGATGCGGATGCGCGGTGTGGCGCGGGCCGAGCGTGAACGTAGGGTTTCGGACATTCTGCAGAAAATGCATATCGGCGACCTTGGGCCGAGCTTTCCGTCGGCGATCAGCGGAGGGCAGCAGCAGCGCGTTGCCCTTGCGCGGGCGCTGGTGTGCGGCGATCCGCTGATACTGTTCGACGAGCCGCTATCGAACGTCGATGCCAAGGTGCGCGAGCATCTGCGGCTCGAGATCCTGACGATGCAGCGAGAGTTCGGGTTTACCGCGCTTTACGTCACCCACGATCAGGAAGAGGCGATGGCGCTGGCAAGTCATATCGCCGTGGTCGATGCGGGGCGGGTGGCGCAATACGGACCCCCCGAAGAGATCTACTCCCGCCCGGCCACCTTGGATGTGGCGCGCTTCATCGGCACCGCCAACGAGCTGCCGGTCGAGATCGGCGAGGGCGGGGCGGTCACAACGCCCGCTGGACAGGTAAGGGTTGCGGCGCCGCCGCCCGGGGGCGGCAGCAAAGACGCGATCTTGCTGAGCCGCCCCGAGCAGTGGCGGATCAAGGCGCGGGGCCCGGAGGGGCTGCACGGGCGGGTGGTGTCTTCGGCCTTTTTGGGGCCGGTCATGGAGCATGTGGTGCAGCTTGAGTCCAGAGGCTCCGACGCGCTGACCCTGTTGATCAGGGGCGGACCTTCGGGCCGCTTTCCGGTGGGGACGGAAGTGAGCTGTCTGATCGAGCCGGACGGGCCGATGCTGTTTGCGGCGGTGCCCGCATGATGAGCAAGGCTACGACTATTGCCCCGCGCAGGCGCTGGCCTGGCGGCTTCACGCTGTTTGCCGGGCTGCTGTCGCTGACCATTGCGGCAATGATCCTCTACCCTCTAGTAGATGTGTTCCTGACAACCTTCTTTCCGGGAGGTCGGTTTGCGGTGGAGGCGTTTCGGACGGTGGCGGAGTTGGGGCTGGGCGGGTTGCTGGCGGACACGCTGCTGGCGGTCGGGACGGCCTCGGCGCTGGCGGTATTCATCGGCAGCCTTTTTGCATGGCTGACGGAGCGGGGCGATCTTGGACTGAACACGCTCGGTGCGGCGCTGCCCGTGCTGCCGCTGATGGTGCCGCCGATTGCCGGTGCTATCGGCTGGGTGCTTCTGGCGGCACCCCGTTCGGGGTTTCTGAACGCATGGACGGCGGCGCTGCTGGAGCGCATCGGCGTGACGATTAATGGGCCGATCATCGACATCTTCTCGATGAAAGGGCTGATCTTCGTCTATGTCATCTACCTTGTGCCGCATGTCTTCCTGACCGTCACCGCGGCGCTGCGCAACCTCGACCCCTCGCTAGAAGAGGCCGCACGGGTGAGCGGGGCGGGGGCATTTGCCACGCTCCGGACAGTGACGCTTCCGGCAGTACTGCCGCAGGTGATCGCCGGGGGTATCCTTGCGCTGATCACCGGCTTGGCGCTGTTTTCAGTGCCGCTGGTGGTGGGCGGGCAGGCCGGGATCGAGGTGCTTTCGGTGCGGATCGTACATCTGATGACGGTCTCCTACCCACCACGCACCGGCGAGGCACTGATCCTTGGCATGGTCATTCTGGTCGCCATCGGTCTGTGCTGGTGGGTGCAGCGCCGGGTGCTGGCGCGGGGCGCCTTTGCGACCATCGCCGGCAAGGGCCAGCGGGTCGCGCGGGTGAGCCTTGGCGTGCTGCGCTGGCCGGCGCGGATCATTCTGGGGCTTTACGTGCTGATCGCCTCGGTCCTGCCGGTGGGGGCGCTGATCCTTGTCAGCCTGCAGGCCTTCTGGACCCCGAAGGTCATCTGGTCGCGGCTGGATCTCGACAATTACCGCGACCTCTTTGACAGCAGCTTTGTCACTGATGGTTTGCGCAACAGCCTTGCGCTTGGCATCGCAGGGGCGACGGTGGGCATGTTCATCGCGGCGGTCATTGTCTACTGGGTCGACCGCAACCGGGGCAGGCGGCGGGCGGCGCTAGTGGATGGCGTGACCAAGCTGCCGGCGGCGCTTTCACATCTGGTGATCGGGATCGCCTTCATCGCCGCCTATGCGGGAGCACCGTTTTACCTGCATGGCACGCTGGCGATCCTATTCATGGCCTATATCGTACTCTACACGCCTCAGAGCACCTTCACCAGCAATGCCGCGCTTGTGCAGGTCGGCCCGAGCCTGATTGAAGCCTCGCTGGTGGCCGGGGCCGGGATGGGGCGCAGCTTTTTCAACGTGACGCTGCCACTGATGACGCCGGGGCTGATGGCGGGCTGGACCATGCTGTTCGTGTTGATCGCGGGCGACATCACCGCCTCGTCGATGCTGGCGGGCAGCCGGAATCCGGTTGCGGGTTTCGTGATCCTCGACCTGTGGACCAATGGGTCCTTCCCGCCGCTGGCGGCCTTCGCAACGGTGGTCACCTTCTCGATGATGGCGATCGTGCTGCTTTCGATCGTGTTGACACGGCGCACCAGATAGAAAAGGCGCGCGGGCTCCCCCCCGCGCGCCTTGAGCGCTCCGCCCGGTGCGCGGCGGCTATTCGCCAGCGGCGAGGGCGAGCGGGGCCTGCTGATCGAAGTAGGACTGCCGCTTGAAGCTTTCCACCATGAAGTCGAGGAAGGTGCGGACCTTCTTGCACTGGCTGCGGCTGGGCATGAAGACCGCGTAGATGCCGTGGTTGAAGTCGTCGACCGTGACTTCGAAGTCGGTGAGGATCTCTACCAGTCGCCCGCTGCGGAGGTCTTCGCGCACCGACCAGTCGGTCATATGGCCGATGCCGACATGGCTTCGTAGCGAGCGCCGGATCATCGAGCCGTTGTCGGTGGTGAGTTGGCCCTCGGGTTCGATGACGTATTCCTCGCCGCCGGGATCGCGGAAGCGCCAAACCACCGGGTTGGCATCCATCTTGCAGACGATGCAATTGTGCGCCTTCAACTCTTCGGGCGTGGTCGGCTCGCCGTGCAATTCGAGATACTCGGGGCTGGCGACGATGACGCGGCGCGAGTCGGCCAGCTTGCGGGCGATCAGCATGGAATCCTGAAGTACGCCGGTTCTGATGTCGACATCGATGCCGTGCTTAAGCATGTCGATATTGTGCTCGTTGGTCATGGAAATGGAGACCGAGATTTCGGGATGTTCCTTGAGGAACAGCGGGATCAGCGGGGCGACGCAAATGTTGCCGATGGCCACGCGGGAATGTACCTTGAGCATGCCCTTCGGCTCGGAATGCACGCCCTTGGCGTAGGCGGTGGCCTCTTCGAGATCGGCGAGAATCCGTTCGACCTTGGGCAGATAGGCCTCCCCGGCCTCGGTAAGACCGAGCTTGCGGCTGGTCTTGGCCAGTAGGTTAAAGCCGAGTTGCCGCTCGAGGCTGTCGATGCTGCGCGACACCGTTGCGGGCGATATGCCCAGTTCGCGCGCCGCCGCCGACAGGCTGCCGACTTCGAACCGCTTCTGCGAAATGGCGCAGGCTGTGCAATGTATCCATGTCTTCCTCCCTGGTCAGGCGGTGACGATCAGGGGGCCAGTTTCACCTGTCTCTCCCCAAGACAATCCGGTGAAGCCGCCCCCGCGCACCGCGCTTCAGAAAACCGATGAGTTTTCTATCAGAACCTATGGTTTTGCAAGTTACTCCTCATTGCTCAAAAAGCAAGCGCATCTTGACTGCCCACGGTTCAGGCCCGCGTGGCAGGGCGTTTCGGGCCGCCGGGACAGAACGACTGGCCAGGCGGCGAGGCGCGTAATGCTGCGTTGCGCAGTGCGATCTTTCTGCCGGGGGGGCAAAGTGTATCCTCGGACGGGAGAAAGATTTGGGGCAGCGATGTCTGCCGGTCCGACCTTTCCGAAGGCTTCGATCTGGCTCGGTGAGCCCGGCAACCGCGTGTTGCCGGGGCCGGGCGAGGCTTGCCTGAAGGTCCGGGCCGGAGCTGCAGAAATAGGGAGCCCTTGGCTATGGCGAGAGAATTCAGCGATCCGGTGGAGAAGGTCTTCGAGGACTTCCAGCAGGGCGATGTGGTGACGACGCGGCGGCGCACGGTCGAGATGAGCGACATCCTCGACTTCGCCACGCTGACCGGCGATTTCTACCCGCTCCATATTGACGCCGTCTCCTGCGCAGAGGGGCGCTTCAAGTCGCGGATCGCGCATGGGCCGCTGACCTTTTCGCTGGCCGTCGGGCTGGTGGGGATGACCGGCTACTACGGCGACGCGATCGTGGCGCTGAAGGAGATTTCGGAGCTTCGCGCGACCGCCCCGGTGCTGCCGGGCGACACGTTGCATGTGCGTGCGGTGGTGGAGATGGCCGATGGAAGCAAGAGCGACAAGGCGGGGCTGATCGCGGTTCGCTACGCCGTCATCAACCAACGCGACGAGCAGGTCATGAGCTTCCTGCAGACCATGCTCGCCAAGAAGAAAACTGCCTGAGGAGACAGCCAAAGATGAGTACCGAGACATTGCCCAAGCTCTCCACCGACAAGCGTTCGCCGAACGATCCGGTGTTTGTCGGGGTCGGAGAAATCCCGTCCGGGCGTTACCCGGATCGCTCGTTTATCGGTGATCTGACCGAAGTGGCGCATCGTGCCATCAAGGACGCCGGGATGACGCGGGACGATATCGACACCATCCTGCTGATCCCCTGTCTGCATTCCTTTGCTGATCAGGCTGATCTGATCTTTTCGCGGATGGTCGAGGAGTTGGGGCTTTCGCGCAAAGCGAAGGCGAGCATGATGGCCCATTCCGGCGGCTCGACCAGCGACAACGCGGTGCGGATCGCCTCGGGTCTGATCGCATCGGGACATGCGCGCAACGTGCTGGTGCTTCAGGCGGAGCGCTGGGGGTCGGCCGATCTGACCGAGATGGTGACGATGCTCACGCTCAACGGCATTCCGCAGGAGTGGGAGCAGCCCTCGGGGATCACTTTCAATGCCATCGGCGCGATGATCCACCAGCGTTACATGGAGGTCTCGGGTTCGACGCCGGAAGACATGGCTTCGGTTTGCGTGACCCTGCGCGACTGGGCGAATCTCAACCCCAACGCGATGTATCGAGACCGCAAGCTGACGATCGAGGAGATCATCGCTTCCAAGATGGTTTGCGATCCGCTGCACGCCAAGGAGTGCCCCATGCTCGCCGATGGCGGCGCGGCCTTCGTGATGACCACCGCCGAGAATGCCGCCAAGCACAGCGACAGCTGGGTGCGGATCAACGCCTCGGGCGGCTGTGTGAGCCACTACAGCCTCGGGCAGGAAATTGATGCGGCCACGCTGGGTTGGAAGGTGGCGGCAGACCGCGCCTACACCCATGCCGACTGGGGACCGGAAGACGCCGATTTCGCCCAGATCTACGACAGCTATGCCGCGGTGACGACGATCGGGCTCGAGGGCTTGGGCCTTGTGCCGCCGGGCGAGGGGGCACGGTTTTGCCGGGCCGGTCATGCCTCACCGGGGGGCAAGCTGCCAATCAACACCAACGGCGGGCTGCTCTCGGCCGGTCATACCGGCGTGGGCGGCGGGATGGCGCTGCTGGTCGAAGGCATCCGTCAGTTGCTGCATCGCGCCGATGCGCCGCGACAAGTCGAAAACGCCCGCCGGGGCATCATCGGTGGATCGGGCGGCAGCTACATGGACGCCCAGGTGCTTCTGCTGGAGCGGATCGAGAAGGGAGAGATTCAATGAGCGCTATCGTCGAGGGATTTCGCGAAGGACTGAGCAAGGGAGAGCTGCGCATTCAGACCTGCCAGGCCTGCGGAACGCATATGATGTATCCCCGTCACCGCTGCATTTCCTGCGGCTCGGATGACCTTGGGTGGACGGTATCGAGCGGCAAGGGTGTGCTGCACACCTTCACCATCGTGCGCGCCGTGCCTCCCGCCGGTTTCGAGGACGAGCTGCCATATGGGCTTGGCGTGGTGAAACTGGAGGAAGGCGTGCAGCTGATGGGCCGCTTGGCGCCGGATGCCGCGACAGGGGACTGGGACAATTACGCCTGCGATGCGCCGGTGGAATTTGCGCCCGAGCCCCCCGCGGGCGGCAAGGACCGTCCGGTCGCATGGTTCGCCCTTGCCGATACGTGAACACCCCATGCGCCCGGGGCGGCCGGGCCACCGCGGGCCGATGACAGAGGAGAGGCAGCAATGCGCGAGATAATCATCGCAGGCACCGGCATGACCCGGTTCGGTAAGTCGCCGGGCCTTGGCTTGCGGAAGCTGGCGACAGCTTCCGCCGGCGAGGCGTTGAAAGACGCCGGGCTGGAGGTGTCAGATATTGACCGGATCTACTTCGGCAATGCGGCGGGCGCGACCGTGACGCGGCAGGACATGGTGCGAGGTCAGGTGGCGTTCCGGCATGATCCGCTGAACGCGGTGCCCGTGATCAATGTCGAGAATGCCTGTGCCTCTGGCAGCAGCGCGGTGATGCTGGGGATCGAGTTTATCCGGGCGGGCACGACGGATGTGGTTCTGGCGCTTGGCGCGGAGCAGCTTTCGCACGAGATCCGTGAGCGCTCGGTGCAGGCGTTGCGTGGGTCGATGGACATTACGGAGATCGGCGAGGAAGACGCCGCCACATCGGCGCCGGGACAATCGGCACTGATGGAGTGCTACGCCGAGGAAGGCCGCGACTATATGGCCGAATACGGCGCGACGGCGGAGGATTTTGCCCGGGTTGCAGTGAAGAACCGCCGCCATGGCGAGTTGAACCCGAGGGCGCATTTCCAGACTCCGCAGAGCATGGAGGATGTGCTTGGTGCGCGCGCCATTGCGCCGCCGCTGACGCTGTCGATGTGCTCGCCGATCACCGATGGCTCGGCCGCGCTCGTGCTGTGTTCGGCCGAATTTGCCAAAGCGCGCGGGATTGCCGGGATCAGGGTGCTGGCGAGCCATATCGCGCCCGGACGCGGGCAGGGTTCCAGCCCGCTGGGCGATGCGACACGGCTGGCCTATGAGACCGCCGGGCTGGGACCAGACGACATGCAGCTTGTCGAGCTGCATGACGCCGCCGCCCCTGCGGAGCTGATCCAATATGAGGATCTCCAGCTTTGTGGTCCGGGTGAGGGCATCCGACTGATCCGCGACGGCGCCACGCAGCTTGGTGCGCGCTGCCCGGTCAACCTCAGCGGCGGGCTGATGAGCCGGGGGCATCCGCTGGGCGCCACTGGATGCGCGCAGCTCTTCGAGATCTGCGAGCATCTGCGGGGCCGGGCTGGCGGGCGGCAGGTGGAAGGCGCGCGCGTGGGGCTGGCGGCCAATGCCGGCGGCTGGATTGGCGGCACCTACGCGGTGGGCGTTTCGACAATTCTGGCAGCGGGTTAGCGGGGCAGGGCGATGGAACGCAGCGAGATGGAAACGGCCATTCTGGAAAGTCCCGCCGAGGGGGTGGCCCGGCTCACGTTGAACCGGCCGGAGCGCGGCAACGCGGTGGTGCCGGAGCTTGTGCGCGATCTGATGGCGGCCCTCGACAGTGTGGAGGCCGACACCAAGGTGCGCGTGCTCATCGTCACCGGCGCAGGCCGCAACTTTTGCGCCGGGGCCGATCTGCCTGGGATGCAGGCCTATGTCGAGAACGATCTGCCCCGTCTCGAAGAGCCCTATAATGCGCGGCTGCTCCATCCGCTCACCCAGCGGCTTGCCGGGCTGAGCCTCCCGACGCTGGCGGCGGTGAACGGGGCTGCGACGGCGGGCGGGTTCGACCTGAGCCTTGCTTGCGACATGCGCCTTGCGGGCACTTCGACCCGGTTTGGCGAAACTTACATCAACCTCGGCCTCGCGCCGGGCAATGGTGGCGCGTGGTTTCTGCCTCGGCTCGTGGGCAGCGCCCTTGCCGCAGAGTTGGCCTTTACCGGTGATCTGATCACTGCCGAACAGGCGCTGGAGTGGCGGATCGTGAACCGCGTGGTCCCAGATGACAGGCTTCAGGATGAAGCTCTGGCGCTGGCCTCGCGCCTTGCCAGCAAACCGCGCAAGGCGCTGATGGCGACCAAGCAGCTGCTGCGTGCCAGCTGGCAGAGCGATCTGCCGGGGGCGCTGAACATGAGCTACTGGGCCACCCATACGCTGCAATACAGCGCCGACTTCCGCGAGGGGGTCGACGCTGCGATCGAAAAACGCACACCGCGATACAATCGTCCGGAAACGGAACGCGGCAGCTGAAACGTCAGGAGAGAGCAATGGATTTCCGTTTCACCGATGAGCATCGCATGTGGCGCGACACGCTGGACCGCTTCATGGAAAACGAAGTTGGCCGCGAATACACCCGCGAGAAGGAAGCTGCGCGGGAGTTTCCCGAGGAGGCCTATCGCAAGGTCGCAGAGCAGGGCTGGCTTGGCCTGCTCGTGCCCGAAGAACTGGGCGGGCTGGAGCTTGACCCGGTGATGTATGCGATCTTCGTGGAGGCGATCTCGAAGTTCAGTCTCGATTTCACTGCCTGCTTCATCACCTCGATGTTCACGCTTCAGAATATCGCGACCAATGGCACCGAGGAACAGAAGGAAAAATACGTTCCGGGGTTTCTGGCGGGCGATCTGCGTTTCAGCGTGTCGATCAGCGAGCCCGGAGCCGGGTCGGATGCGGCCTCGGTGCGCACCAAGGCGGTGCGCGATGGCGACGAGTGGGTGATCAACGGCAACAAGATCTGGTGTTCGGGGGCGCATCATCCGAACACGACCATCGTTCTGCTCGCCCGCACCGGAGAGGACCGTTATGGCGGGCTGACCACGATCCTGCTGCCCAATGACACCAAGGGCATCGACATGAAGAAGATGCCGACGATGGTGCGCAAGAGCCTCGGGACCACCGAATACTTCCTGACCGATGTGCGCGTGCCTGTCACCAACACGCTGGGCAAGGAGGGCGAGGGCTGGAAGATCATCGGTAGCCATCTTCAGCTCGAGCGGATGAGTTCTTGCGGCCTCCTATGTGGGCAATGCCCGCACCGCGTTGGATGACACCATCAAATACACCAAGGAGCGCACCCAGTTCGGCAAGCCGCTTTCCTCCTTCCAGGTCCTCAAGCACCGGATGGCGCAGAACGAGGCGGAACTCTCGGCGGCGCGGCTGCTGGTTTACGATGCCGCGACCCGGCTGGCGCGGGGCGAGAATGCGCTCAAGGAGGTGTCGATGGCCAAGGTTCTGGCCGCCGAAACCGCCTTCAACATCGCCTTTAACGGGATGCAGGCGTTGGGCGGCTATGCGCAATTGGCGGAGTATGACATGGAGCGATACTTCCGCGAGGCCAAGCACGGCATGGTTGGCGGGGGAACGCAGGAGATCCAGCGGACCATCATTGCCAAGGAAATGGGCCTTTAGGGGCCTTGCGCAGCGCCGATCGGGCACCGCCGCAGCAAACCGCCTGCCGGGGCTTTCGAGGCGTAATGTTGCAACGGTGCATTGCCATTGCAGGGCTTGAATGAGCTCCCTCGGAGGCCGATCCTGAGAAGCGAGCACACGCGCCCGGGCCGTGCACGAGGCGGCAGGCGCCGGAGGAGACGCCGAGGTGCCCGCACCAGAGCCGAGCGGCGCACAGGGAGATGATCGAATGACACTGACAGAGATTTCGCCCTTTTCTGCCGAGGACCTTGAGGTGATCGGCGCGGGGTTGAACCGGCCCGAATGTGTTTTGGCGGCCAGCAATGGCAGGCTCTATTCGGGTGACTGGACACTGGGCATTGCCGAGGTAGCGCCGGACGGAACGGTTGCGCCCGCGATCGAGGCTGATCTGATCGGGCAGGGTTTGTTACCCAATGGCATTGCGATGACCGGGGAGGGCGACTTTCTGTTTGCCAATCTCGGCGCAGCGGGGGGCGTCTGGCGCGTCGGCCGTAGCGGTGAGGCGGTGGCCGTGGCGAGCGAGGTGGAGGGCCGCCCGATCCCGCCGGCGAACTTTGTGCTGATCGACGGCGCGCGCATATGGATCACGGTGAGCGCCTCGTCGCGCAACCACAGCTTTTTCACCGCCGAGGAGACCACCGGGCAGATCTTGCTGCTGGAGGACGGCGTGGTGCGGGTGATGGCCGAGGGGCTGACATGGACCAATGAGTTGAGGATTTCGCCGAATGGGCGGCATCTGTATGTCAACGAGACCTTCGCCTGTCGGACGACCCGCTATGACCTTGGCGTCGACGGCAACCTGTCGAACCCGCATCGCACGAACTACCCCAAAGGGGTCTTCCCCGATGGGCTGGCTTTTGATGCAGAGGGTGGGCTGTGGTCGGCTTGCGTGGTTTCCAACCGGCTGATCCGGCTCGGTCCGGACGGCGAATGGAAGGTGATCTTCGAAGACCTTTCGCCCGATTTTGACAGTATCGCGGAGTACCATGCGCAGGGTCGCATGACCCGCGACATGATCGTGGAAGCTAAGGGCCAGCGGGCGGCGAACTTCTCGAGCCTCGCCTTCGGGGGCGGCGATCTGAAGACCCTCTATATCGGGGGGCTCGGCCTGAGCGGGATCATGGCGCTGAAGGTGCCGGTGGCAGGCTACCCGATGGCGCATTGGTCCTGAGCCGAAGATGCGCGCGCTCCACATATCCACAAAGGAAGTCCACCATGTCTCACTTTCCGCTTGAGGGCCTTCTGGTCGTGGATCTCACGCAGATCTACAACGGCCCCTATTGCACCTACCTGTTGGCGCTGAACGGCGCGACGGTGATCAAGATCGAACCGCCCGGCGGTGAATCGTTGCGGCGTCGCGGCGTGGTTGGCGGCGCCGGGTTGCCTTTTGCAATGCTGAACGGTGCCAAGAAATCGCTCGCGCTCGATCTCAAGAGCGAGGAGGGGCGCAAGGCCTTTCTGGAGTTGATCGGCAAAGCGGACGTGTTGGTGGAGAACTTCTCGCCCGGCACGATGGACCGGCTGGGGTTTGGCTATGACCGGCTGAAGGCGTTGAACCCGAGGCTGATCTATGCCGCCAGTTCGGGCTTCGGCAGCACCGGCCCCTACAAGAACTACCCGGCGATGGACCTCACGGTGCAGGCCATTTCCGGCGTTATGGAAACCACCGGCTTCGCCGATCGCCCGCCGGTCAAGGCCGGGCCGGCACTCTGCGACTTCTTTGCTGGCATCCATCTGCATTCGGCAGTGATGATGGCGCTTTTTGACCGCGAGAAGACTGGCACCGCCCGGCGCGTGGAGGTTGCGATGCAGGATGCGGTTTATGCCTCGCTCAGTTCCAGTCTGGGGCTGTGGTGGGGTGGGCATGGCGGCAAGGATGCGCCGCCGCGCACCGGAAACCGCCATGCCGGAATGGCCGAGGCGCCCTATAACGTTTATCCCGCATCGGACGGCTGGGTGGCGATCATCTGCGTTGGAGAAGTGCATTGGCAGCGGCTGAGCACCCTGATGGGAAAGCCCGAGCTTCAGGAGGATGCGCGCTTCGCCGACCTGGCGGCGCGGGTGGCGCATATCGATGAGGTGGATGCCATCGTTGGCGAATGGACGCGGACGCTTACGAAGCAGGAGATATTCGCGGCGCTGATGGAGGCCGGTGTGCCCGGCGCCCCGGTGCGCAACCTCGATGAGGTGGTGCATGACGAGAACATGCACGCGCGGGGTGCGCTCCAGCATCAGGACCACCCGGAATATGGCGACATTATCGTGCAGCAGACGCCGATGCGCTTTGACGGGCTCACCCCGATGACGATCCCGCCGAGCCGCACCCTGGGTGAAGATACCTACGAGGTGCTTGCCACGATGACCTCGCTTTCGCAGGACGAGATCGCCGTGATCCTCGGGCGCGCCGAGGGCGCGAAAGGCAGGACATCCAATGCCAAGCTTTGAGACGGGGAGGTTTGCGTGCTCTCGATAAGCAACCTTCAGGTGATGTATGGCAGAGCCGTCCAGGGCGTCCGCGATGTTTCGTTGGAGGTCGGGGCCAATCAAATTGTTGCACTCTTGGGGCCGAACGGTGCCGGAAAATCAACGGTTCTCAAGGCATTGTCTGGCGTTCTTGAACCCGAGGACGGCAAGATCATCGGCGGGGATATCCGGCTTGAGGGCCACTCTATTACCGAACTGCCGCCCGAGTCCATCGTCGAGGCGGGCGTGGTGCTGGTGCCTGAGGGCCGGCAGCTTTTCATCGACCTGACGGTGGCCGAGAACCTGCTGGTCGGCGGTCACAGGCGGCCCAAGGCCGAGCTGCGGGGCGCTGTCGAGGAGATATATGACCGTTTTCCGGTGCTGCGTGAGCGGCGCAATGTGGCGGCAGGGTTCCTGTCGGGCGGTGAGCAGCAGATGGTGGCGCTTGGGCGGGCACTGATTGCGCGGCCCCGGCTGCTGGTTCTGGACGAGCCATCGCTGGGGCTGGCGCCGCAGATCGTGGCGAGGATTTTCGAAACGCTGGTGGAACTGCGGCGGGATCAGGGCATTTCGGTGCTGGTGATCGAGCAGAACGCGCGGGTTGCGCTCAACATCGCGGACCGCGGCTACGTTGTGGAAGGTGGGCGCGTGGTGATGGATGGCACCGCCGCCGCACTGCTGGAGAACGACGACATCAAGCATTTCTATCTTGGCCTCTCGGATGGCGGGCGGTCACGCAATTTTCGCAACATCAAGCATTACAAGCGCCGCAAGAGGTGGCTGTTATGAGCGCGCTGTTGGAGGTCACCGGGCTGACCAAGCGCTTTGGCGGGCTGACTGCCGTATCCGACATGGCGCTGCGTGTCGAGGAAGGGCAGATCGTGGGGCTTATCGGCCCGAACGGCGCCGGAAAGACGACCTGTATCAACCTGATTTCCCGCATTTTACGCCCCAGTGAGGGAGACATTCGATTTGCCGGGAAAGACCTGCTCAAATGCCCTGCGCATGGTGTGACCGGCCTTGGGCTTGCCCGCACCTTTCAGAACCTTGCGTTGTTTCACAGCGGAACGGTGGTGGAAAACATCCTCGTCGGGCGGCACGGGCTGATGCAATCTTCGGTGCTCGGCTCGGCCTTCTACACCCGGAAGACACGGGCGGAAGAGATTGCGCACCGCGAGGCGGTGGAGCGGATCGTGGTTTTTCTGGAGATCGAGCAGATTCGCGATGCGGTCGTGGGAAGCTTGCCCTACGGGCTGCAAAAGCGGGTGGAACTGGGCCGGGCGCTGGCAACCGAGGCGCGGTTGCTGCTGATCGACGAGATGGTTTCGGGGATGAACCTTGAGGAAACCGAGGATATCGCCCGTTTCCTGCTGGATGCGCGGGCCGAGTTTGGCACTTCGATCCTGATGGTCGAGCATGATCTTGGCATGGTAATGGGCCTGTCGGACCGGGTTTATGTGATGAACTTCGGCGCCTTGCTCGCCGAGGGAACACCGGCAGAGGTTTCTGCCGACCCGCGGGTGATCGAGGCCTATGTCGGCGCAGAGGAGGTGGCGGCATGAGGGTATCGCGCCGGCCAAACGCCACCGCCGAGACGCTGCCCGGCCTGATGTTGGAATGGGCGCAGAGATGCCCCGACGCCGTCGCCATGCGCGAGAAGGATTTCGGGATCTGGAACCCGGTTACTTGGGCGGAGTATCGCGAGCGGATCGAAGCCTTCGCGCTTGGCCTGAAAGACCTCGGTTTCGGGGAGCAGGATGCGCTAGCCATTGCTGGGGAAAATGTGCCCGAGTGGCTGGTCGCCGACCTCGCCGTGCAGGTGCTCCGGGGCAAGGTGGTTGGAATCTATCCCACAAACCCCTGGCCCGAGTTGCGTTATATCGTGGAACATTCCGGGTCGCGGGTGATCGTTTGCACCGATCAGGAGCAGGTCGACAAGGTGCTGGATGCAGAAGAGGCGGAAGGCACGCTGGAACAGTTGACGCATATTCTATGCATCGACATGCGGGGGTTGCGGGACTATCCGCGCGGGCGCTTGAAGTCCTTCGATGAAGTTGTTGAACGCGGTCGAAAAATTCGCGCCGAGGACAAAGGTGCACCGACGCTGGACGCCATGATCGCGCCGGTGCGGCCCGATGACGTTTGCGTGGTGGTTTACACCTCGGGCACGACGGGCAAGCCGAAGGGCGCCATGCTCACGCAGGCCAACCTGGTGGCTGCAGGGCGGTCTCTTGTCGGGCTCTACGGGCTCGACAACACGAATTACCAGGTGCTGTGCTACCTGCCGCTGTGCCATGTCGCGGAGCGGGTTTATTCGATCGTGTTTCACCTGCTGACCGGCGGTGAGGTCAATTTTGCCGAGTCCCTTGAGACAGTGAACGAAAACCTGCGGGAGATCGCGCCGACGGTCTTTCTCGGGGTGCCGCGGATCTGGGAGAAGTTGCAGGCCGGGGCATTGATCAAGTTGCAGGAGGCGCGGGCGCCGCAACCGGCGATCTTTGATTGGGCCTTCCGCCTTGGATCGCGGCTGCTGGAGCAGGAGGAAACATCGGGTGCCACGCTGCGCACTCGGCTGCTGCGCAAATTGTTGCATCTGGTGGTGTTCCGAAATGTGCAGCTCGAAATGGGCCTGAGCCGCTCGCGTTACAGGTTTTGCGGTGGCGCGACCGTTTCTCCCGAGACGCTCCGGTTCTTCGCGGTCATCGGCCTGCCGGTTTGGCAGTGTTTCGGGATGACAGAGACCTCGGGGATCGTGTTTTCGCAGACCAATGAGCGGCATGAGAACGGCTGTTCTGGCCTGCCGCTGGAGGGCGTGGAATACCGGGTGGCCGAGGATGGCGAGATATTGATCCGCTCCGCGACCGTGTTTGCGGGCTACCTGCACGACGAGGCCGCGACGGCGGATGTGTTTGACGGCGAGTGGTTCAAGACCGGTGATATCGTGGAGTTCTCCCAAGGTGGCGAGTTGCGGGTGATCGACCGCAAGAAGGCGATCATCATCACCTCGGGCGGCAAGAACATCGCGCCCTCCGAAATCGAAAACGCGCTGAAGGAGTCGTTGTTCATTCACGAGGCCATCGTGGTGGGCGAGGGGCGGAAGTTTCTGGGTGGCCTGATCCAGATCGATATCGAGACGGTCGGCAAATGGGCGCAGCAACAGGGGCTGGCCTATACCAACTACAAGGATCTCGCGGGCAAGCTGGAAGTGCGGGAGTTGATCGGCAAGATCGTGGACGAGGTCAACGCCCGATTCGCGCGGGTAGAGAACATCCGGAAGTTCGTGCTGCTCGACAAGCAACTTGACCACGATGACGGCGAAGTGACGGCGACCCAGAAGGTGCGCCGCAATATCATCGAGACACGCTTTGCCCGCGAGCTTGAAGAAATCTACGGAGCGGCCTGAGCATGGACATTGCCCTTTATCTGATCGTTCCCGGGCTGATCGTCGGAGCCTTCTACGGGCTGATCGGTATGGCCTTCGCGGTGATCTACAAGGCGACACGGGTGGTGAATTTCGCCCTCGGCGAGATGATGATGCTCACCACCTACACGGCCTTTGCATTGCAGGGTTATCTCGACCTTGGCTTTGTGCCGCTGGTGCTGGCCACCATCGTGATTGCCGGGGCCATTGCCCTGATCGTGGAAATTCTGGTGATCCGGCCGATGCAGTCGGAGCCGCTCTTTTCGATCGTGATGGCCACGATCGGCTTGGCGATCCTGCTGCGCTCGCTAGTGGTGCTGATCTGGGGCGCCCTGCCGAGACCTTCCAACACCGGGCTTCCGGACACCTATGTAAACATCTTTGGTGTCGGGCTGTCTTACGGGCAAATCTGCATGGCGGGGCTCTTCGTAGTGGCCTCGGCCGGGGTTTTCGTGTTCTTCCGCTACTCCCGTTTCGGGCTCGCCATGCGGGCCACTGCCAGCCGCGAGACCACGGCGATGCTAATGGGCATAAGGGTGCGGCGGGTGCAGACGGTGGCCTGGGTCATGTCGACGGTGATTGCCGGTCTGGCGGGCATGTTGAGCGCCTCGATCTACACGTTGGTTCCGACCATTTACGCCGATGGTCTCAAGGGGTTTCCAGCAACGATTCTGGGTGGGTTGGATTCAGTGCTCGGCTCCACCCTTGGCGGCCTCGTCATCGGCGTAATCGAAAATCTCGCCGGGGGCTACATCGGCTCAGGCCTCAAGGAAATCGCAGGTTTCGTCATCATTATTCTGGTGCTGATGATCCGTCCGTGGGGCCTGTTTGGCCAGAAAGATATTGAGAGAGTTCTGATGAGAAACGGCCATTTTCAAGCCTCCTATGGCAGGCTCGTGCAACTCACGGACAACACGGTTGTCTGGCGCTGGTGCGTGCTGTTCGGGGTTGCGCTCTGCGCCCTGCCTTTCGTGGTCGATGCCTACGGGCTGTCGATTGCGACCAGTATCTGCCTACAGGTCGTCGGCATTCTCGGGCTCAACCTGCTGGTGGGCAATGCGGGGCTGATTTCGCTCGGGTATTCGGGGTTTCTGGCAATCGGGGCCTATGCCAGCACGATCCTGCATATCGACCTTGGCTTGCCGATGTTGGTGACGATCCCGCTAGGCGGGGTGGCGGCGGCGCTGGCCGGGCTGGTGATTGGCATTCCATCGTTGCGGCTCAAGGGGCTTTATCTGGCGATCACCACGCTGGCCTTTGCCTTCATCGTCAACCACGGCATCGTGGAGGGCGGCGACCTGACGCGCGGATCGGCGGGCATTCTGGTTCTGGACCTGACCATTCTGGGCGTCGATCTGAGCGGTACGCGCTCCTTTTACTACGTCTGCCTTGGGGTGGCGGCGGTGGCGGGGCTGACCATGCTGAACCTCGGGCGCAGCCGGATCGGACGGGCCTTGCTGGCGGTTCGAGAATATGACATCGCCGCGCGCGCGATGGGCGTGAACCTGTGGAAGTACAAGCTCTACGCCTTTGTTATCAGCTCCTTCTACATCGGGATCTCGGGCGGGCTTTATGCCCATTACGTGAGCTATCTGAACGTCGACAACTTCAGCCCCTTCATCGGGATCGAAGCCATCGCCATGGTGATCGCGGGCGGGCTCGGCTCGGTGCTGGGTTCGGTGGCGGGCGTGATCATTCTGATGCTGTTGCCCGAACTCATCCGCCTGGTGCTCGGGCTTTTCGGACCCGATCTGACAGCGGTGTTCTCGACCAATGCCCTCGAGGTGCGCGGCGTGATCCTCGGGCTCGTCATCATACTGTTCCTGAGGTTCGAACCGGATGGGTTTGCCGGGATCTGGCGGGAAGCCAAACGCATATGGTCGCAGTGGCCCTATGCCAAATAGCACGCGCCCAAGGCGGGGTGCTTCAAAGGGAGGAAGACCAATGAGAGAACTGCTGATAGCTGCCGCGATGGCGCTGGCCGCGTCTGGAGCATGGGCGCAGCAACAGGGGGTGTCGGATACGGAGATCGTGATCGGCGAGAGCGATCCGCTGAGTGGCCCGGCGGCGAGCGTCGGGCTGGCCCATGCGATCGGCACCAAGCTGGCGGTGGCCGAGGTCAACGCGAATGGCGGGATCGGCGGGCGCACTGTTCGGTTGATCCAGGAAGATGACGGCTACGTGCCTTCGCGGACGGTGCAGACGGTGCGCAAGCTGATCGACGTGGACAAGGTCTTTGCGATCCTCAACACCTCCAGCAGCGCGGGCTCGCTCGGTGTGATCGACATGATCGACGAGGCGCCGGTGGTGATGATGAACACCTTCGTCAACAACACCAACCTCTGGACCCCGCCGCGCGACAACATCTTCTCGATCGGGCAGGGCTATCCGCAGCTTGCGTTCCAGACGGTGAAATACATCGACTCCCAAGACCCCGATGCAGTTTGGGCGATCATCGTGCAGAATGACGACTTCGGCGACAACCTCGTCGAAGGTGCCGAGCGGGCGCTGGCGCAGCTCGGCAAAGACTCCGCGCTGACGATCCGTTACAACCGGGGCCAGAAGGATTTTTCGGCAGAGATGCTGCGGGTCAAACAGGCTGGGGCAACGGCGCTGTTTTCCGGTGCGATCTCGACCGAGAACGTTTCGATTGCCCGCGAGGCGGTGAAGTTTGGGCTGGATATCGACTTCGGTATGATGTGGACGATCCACCTTGACGCCGTCCGCGACCTGATGGGCGCGCCTGCTCAGGATGCCGTCTTTGCCGAATATACCTCGGTTCTGGACGAAAGCGCCGCGCAGCCGATCCTGAAGCTGGCGGATGAGTTCCTGAGCGCGGATGAGCGGGCCGCTGTCAACCGCACGAACTCTGGCGGCCTATGCCGGGGCGAAGGTGCTGTTTGATGCGATGGCACAATGCGAGACCGAGCTGACGCAGGCCTGCGTGATCGAAAGGCTGGAGGGCGCCAAGGACATCGAGACCGGCGCGATGGCGCCAACGACCTTTGGCCCCGGTGTACGGTTCTCGGATCAGAAGGTTCGGATCATCCGCAACGACTTTGCCAATACGGCCTTCGTGCCGATGACCGAGTTCGAAGCAGTCGATTACTGACGATTGGCTTGCCCGGAAGCATGGCTTTCGGGCAAGGACGCCCGCGTTTCGCTGGTATCGGCCTGAAAGCCGCGCAGGAACAGGTCGATGAAGGCTTTGACGAATTCATCGGCTGAGCGGGCCCCGTCATTGCTGTACCAGGCCGGAATCCAATTGACGACGCCCATGGAAAAGAGCTTGCCGATCTTGGGATTGCAGGGCCGGATCGAGCCGTCGCAGACGCCCTGTTCGATCAGTTCGTCGGTGGCATGGCTGATAGCGGCGCGCCGTTTGACCACCACCTCGCGCAGTTCGGGGGCGAGGGAGTTCACATCGGTCAGCATGGCGAGGTTTCCCAGTTCGCCGAAGGCGCCCTGCATGTAGCGACGCAGATAGATCAGGAATTTCTCAAGCCCGTTGCCACTGTGCTTGGCCGCCATTTCGAGGCCGGACTCGCCGTGCTGCATGGAGACCACGTGGCATTCGTAGAGGATGGCCTGTTTGCTGTCGAAATACTGGTAGAGGGTCGCCTTGGAGATTCCGAGGCTGGAGGCCACGTCACCCATCGAGGTATTGGCGAACCCGTTCTTGCTGAATGCCATCGCGGCGGTTCGAAGAACTTCTTCCTTCCGACGACGACGGAGGTCTTCCCGGTCAAACGCGCTGGCGGCTTTCAAGTCCAGTCCTTCAATAGCAAGAGTCACAGGCCCGGCAGGTCCGGGCATAGGGATTGTAGGGTGAGGTTAGCAGTTTTTCCCCTGCTAAGGATGGGCGAGTTGGCAGATTCACGTAATGCTGCTTTGCGAGCTCTGGGCCGGGATCGTCAAGTCCTGATGTTGTTCGAAAGGCGCAAGGGCAGTAGCGTTCAGGCAACTGAAAACCCTCAATACGGGGAGTTCAAGATGAACTTCGGCACTCTGATATTGAACACTGCCGCATCTCAGCCGGAGGCGCGAGCGATCAGCTTTCAAGGCAGCACGGTGAGCTACGGCACGCTGGCAGACAGGGCGCGGCGGCTTGCTGCGGGCTTGCTTGCGCGCGGGCTGGTGCCCGGCGACCGGGTGCTGCTTCAGATGCACAATTGCGGCGAATATCCCGAGCTGCTGATCGGGGCATGGGCGGCGGGGCTCGTCGTGGTGCCGGTCAACGCGAAGCTGCATGCCCGGGAGGTCGAGCATATTCTGGAGAACTCGCAAGCCCGGTTGGTCTTTACCAGTGCGGGGGTGCCGGATCTGGAGAGCGATGTGGAGACGGTGGCTTGCGGCGGGGTGGCCTATGAGGGCCTGCTTGGCGCGGAGCCGATCAAGACGCTGGCGGAAACCGCACCGGAAGATCTGGCCTGGCTGTTTTACACCTCTGGCACCACCGGACGCCCGAAGGGTGCAATGCTTTCGAACCGTAACCTACTGGCGATGGCGAATGCCTATTATGCGGATATCGACCAGCTTGGCCCGGACGATACGATGCTGGTTGCAGCCCCGGCCTCGCACGGGGCGGGCCTTTACCTGCTGGCGGCGCTGCTCAAGGGCGCGCATGTGGTCATCTCTGCGGGCTTCGACATTGCCGAGGCGGAGCAGGTGGTGCGCGGTAACGAGAAGGTCTCGCTCTTCGCGGTGCCGACCATTCTTAACCGGTTGGTGGCGGCATGGGGTGGATCGGACGTGCCGCTCGAGAACGTGCGGACCATCGTTTACGGCGGCGCGCCGATGTATGTGGCCGACCTCGAGCGCGCGATCGGTGTGTTCGGAGCGCACCTGTTTCAGCTTTTCGCGCAGGGCGAGAGCCCGATGACGGTTAGTGGATTGCCCCAGCACCTGCATCGCACGGATCTCCCAGAGTCCGCGCGTTTGCTATCCTCCTGCGGTTATCCGCGCACCGGCTATGCCTTCCGGATCTGCGATCCGGACAGCGGCAAAGAGCTGCCATTCGGGGAGACCGGGGAGATCTGCGCGCAGGGCGAGGCGGTTATGCTGGGATACTGGAAGAACGAGGAGGCGACGGCCAAGGCGCTGCGCGACGGCTGGCTGTGCACCGGTGATCTCGGCTTTTGCGATCCGGACGGGCTCTTGCATGTTGTCGATCGTTCTAAGGACATGATCATCAGCGGAGGCACCAATATCTATCCGCGCGAGGTGGAAGAGGCGTTGTTGACCCATCCTGCCGTGGCAGAGGTTGCGGTGATTGGCATTCCTGACCCGGAGTGGGGCGAGTCGGTCGTGGCCTGCGTGGTGCGGGCAGGCGGGGCCGAGGTGGGCGAGGCGGAGCTTGATGAGCATGTCTGCAACCACATCGCCCGCTTCAAGCGTCCCAAACTCTATCGCTTCATGGATGAACTGCCCAAGAGCGATTACGCTAAGATCCTGAAATCGGAGCTGCGCAAGTCGATGGCCGGGGAACTGGCCGCGACCTGAGCGCCGCTTCGGATCGGGCGAACCCAGGCGCCAGAGCTAACCTTGCAACGCAATATTGCAGCGGCGGGACATTCCCGTGCGCTGGCGGGCGTCTTAGGGTTTGCGTAACCAAGGAGGAGACCCGACATGCCAGCCCCTGATACCGCATTCGACCGCTACAAGGACAAGTATGACTGCGTGAAACTCAGCCGCGATGAGGCGGGCGTGTTGCTTGTGCGGTTGCACACCGATGGCGGCCCGCTGATCTGGAGCTCACATGTGCACAACGAGTTGGGCTGGCTGTTCACCGATATCGGTGCGGACCGGGCCAACAGGGTGGTGGTGCTGACCGGCACCGGGGACTCGTGGTGCACGGGCATCGATGCGGCGAGTTTCAAGCTCTCGAACTCGGCGGAATGGGATGTTGTCTACTGGGAAGGGCGGCGTCTGCTGAAGAATCTGATGGACATCGAGGTGCCGGTGATCAGCGCGGTCAACGGCCCGGCGATCTTTCATCCGGAGATCCCGGTGATGAGCGATGTGGTTCTGGCGTCGGAGACGGCGATGTTTCAGGACGCGCCGCATTTCGTTTCGGGGATCGTGCCGGGGGACGGGGCGCATGTGGTCTGGACCAATCTGCTTGGCTTCAACCGGGGCCGGTATTTCTTGCTGACGGGGCAGGAGCTTGACGCGAAGACCGCGCTGGAATTCGGCGCCGTCTCCGAGGTATTGCCCGCCGACAGGCTGATGGACCGGGCCATGGAACTGGCCCACGCCATGGCAGAGCATTCGACGTTGACCCTGCGCTACACACGGGTTGCTCTCACGCAGCGCTTCAAGCGGCTGCTGGCGGAGGGGCTGGAAACCGGGCTGGCGGTGGAGGCGCTTGCGGCAATTGACCACAAGCCCGACACCGGCACGATGAAAGATTTGGGTTAGGGGCGCGCGGTGCTGTCGGTGATGCGCGCCTGCGAGATTGATCCCGGTGCCGGGGATGGGCGGATTTACCATGTTGAGCGGCCTACGCCCGAACCGGGGCGGGGCGAGGTGCTGATCCGTCTTGGGGCGGCATCGTTGAATTACCGCGATTTGCTGGTCATGCAGAATTTCTACAACGCGCCGCCGGGGCGGGAGATTCCGCTTTCGGACGGGGCGGGGCGGATCGTGGCCACCGGCCCGGACGTGCCGGAAGAGAGGATTGGCCAGCGGGTTGCGGCGGCGTTCTTTCCCGATTGGCAACGCGGCGCGATCACTGCCACGGCGCGGGGCCGCTCGTTCGGGGCGAACCTGCCGGGCATGCTGGCGGAATACGCCGTTGTGCCAGCGCATGCGGCAATCGAAGTGCCGCCCCACCTGAGCGACGAGGAGGCGGCAACGCTGCCCTGCGCGGGGCTGACCGCTTGGACGGCGCTGTGCGAGGCGGCACAGCTTCGGACCGGCATGAGCGTGCTTTTGCTCGGCTCGGGCGGCGTTTCTGTGATGGCTCTGCAATTTGCCAAGATCATGGGGTTGCGGGTGATCCAGACCACCAGCAGCCCGGCCAAGCGCGCCCGTCTGCTGGAGCTTGGCGCCGATGAGGTGATTGACTACACCGCAGAGCCAGACTGGCACCAGGCGGTGCGGCGGCTCACGGGCGGCGATGGCGTGGATGCTGTGGTGGAGATCGGTGGCACCGGCACTCTCACCAACTCGGCGCTCTCGGTGCGCACCGGAGGCACCATCGTTTGCGTGGGCTTCGTGACCGAGGGGCAGGGGCTTGACCCGAAGCTGATCGTGGGACGCGCCATTCGGTTGATCGGCATTTCGGTGGGCAGTTGCGAAGGCTTTGCTGAAATGAACCGGGCCATCGCGTTACACAAGATGCGTCCGGTGGTGGATCGGGTCTTTGCGATGGAGCAGGCCGGGGAAGCCTTTGCGCTGATGCGGGCGGGCGGGCATTTTGGCAAGGTGGTGATTTCCATCGCGACCGGAGGCGGTGGCTGATCACCGGCTTGGTAATTTGGAGAAGCCTGTTACCGAGCGCGGCGCGAAACTTTTCTCGACGGAGAACCCGCCATCGACCACGAGCACCGCGCCGGTGATGTAGGAGGCTTTGGGCGAGGCCAGGAAGGCGATGGCTTCGGCGATCTCTTCGGGGCGTCCGGCACGCGCCAGCGGGATAGAGGCCTCGAGCGCGCTCCGCATCTCCGGCTCATCGAGATAGCCCGCCGTCATCGGCGTATGGATCATGCCTGGGGCAACGGCGTTTACCCGTATCCCATCGGCCGCGAGATCTCCGGCGAACGAGCGGGTTAGGCCGACGACACCGTGTTTGGAGGCGTTGTAGGCTGCGCGCTGGGGAATCGAGAGCACGCCGGACACCGAGGCGATATTGACGATCGCCCCATGGCCGGAGGAGCGCAGGGCCGGCCGGGCGTGGCGTGCGCACAGGAACACGCCTTCGAGGTTGACGGAAATGAGCTGCTGCCACTCCTGCGGCGAGACCTTGAGCGATGCCGCGTTCTGGGACAGCCCGGCATTGTTGACCAGCAGGTCAAGGCGGCCTTTCCAGCCGGTCACTTCAGAAATCATCTGCTCGACCTCTGCGGCATCGGCGACGTTGCAGCCAAGGGCCATGGTCTCGATGCCCGCCTCCCTCAGGGCGCTGGCAGCGGCTTCGGCCCGCGCTCGGGTGGGTTCGACGAGGGCGACGGCATGGCCGTCGCGGCCCAAAAGGCGTGCGGTGGCAAGGCCGATGCCGCCCGCGCCGCCGGTGACGATGGCCACGTTTTGCTCAGACATGATTCTTTCTCCCTGCCGCGCCGGTTCTGCTGCGAAGCGAAGCGCGGGCGGGGCAGAATCTCAAACCCCGGTTCTGCAAACATCGTTTGCAGCTTTCGGGCTGCGCAGGGGCGGGGTGCGCCGATACCTTTGCGCCATGGCGGTGGTGGTCATGCCGGCGGCCCGCAACACCGGACCCCGCCCTTGCAGATCGACCCGCCCCTTGAGCATCAGGAGGACGTATGTCTGCACTCGCCCCGAAGAAGAAGCCCCACGTTCCGCCGACCGATACAGACTGGCTGGCGCAGGGCGTGGAAGCGCCATTGCCGGTGCCCTATGAGGTTGTGGATTCTCACATCCACCTCTGGGATTTCAGCGACCCGCCATATTTTGGCGACAGCTACGGTGCCGACGCCCGCGCGGCGGGGATCGCGGAGGCGGTCTATGTGGAATGCACCATGGGATATCGCGAAACCGGCCCGGCGGCAGAACGGCCAATTGGCGAGGTCGAGTTTGCGCAGGCAGAGGCGCAGCCGTCAGGCGGGGTCCGGCTTGGTTCGGCCATTGTCGGCTGGGTGGATGCCACGCTTGGCGATGGGGTGATGCCGGTACTAGAGGGCCAGATCGAGGCCGGGGCAGGGCGGTTTCGCGGGGTGCGCATTCGGGCCGCCTGGGACGATGATCCGGCGGCAACCTACGGACCGGGCGGCACGCCGCCGGGATTTCTGGGGCAGAAGGACTGCCGCGCGGCAATTGAAGCGCTGCAAAGGCTCGGGCTCTCGCTGGATGTCTACCTGTTCCACACCCAGTTGGCGGAGGTTGCAGAGCTTGCCCGCGCGATGCCGCAACTGGCCATCGTGGTGAACCATTGCGGCGCGCCGATACATGTCGGTCGGTATGGCCAACGGCGCGCGGAGGTGAGGCAGGAGTGGGCTGCGGGGATTTCGGAACTGGCGGCGTTCGACAACGTCTTCATCAAGATCGGCGGTTTCGCGATCACCCGTATCGGATTGGTGGCGCGGGAGGGCGGGGCGCAAGCGCCTGGCTCGGAGGCCCTTGCCGCGCAGTTTGCCCCATGGGCGGAACATTGTCTGGAGGCCTTCGGGCCGGAGCGCTGCATGTTCGGCTCGAATTTCCCGGTCGACAAGGCGGCCATGTCGCTCCCCAACCAGGTGAATGCGATGAAGCGGCTGGCCGGGAAGCTCGGCCCGGAGGAGGCCTCTGCCTTCATGGGGGGCACGGCGCGGCGGTTCTACCGGATCTGAGAGGGGCCGCTAGCCGAACATCTCGGGCAGCAGCAACACGATCTCGGGGAAGGCGATGAGCAGCAGCAGCACGATTGCATCAGCGATCAGGAAATAGACCACCCCCTTGAAGATCGTGCCAAGGGTGACGCCTTCGCCGAGCACTGACTTGATCACGAAGACATTGAGCCCGACAGGGGGCGTTATCATCCCGATCTCCAGCAGTTTGACGATGATCACGCCGAACCAGATCATGTCGAAACCGGCATTGGCCGCGACCGGGATGAGGATGGGAAGGGTGAGCAGCATCGCGCCGGTCGGGTCGAGGAACATGCCGAGGACAAGGTAGATCATGGCGATGAAAGCCAGCAGCAGCATGGGATCGCCGCTGATCTGGATGACGAAGGCGGCGATGCCCTCGTCGGCGCCGCTCAGCGAAACGAAGCGGGTCAGCATGTTGGCGCCGATGGCGATGATGAAGAGGGTCGCAGAGGTGGTGAAGGATTCGACCAGCGATTTACGGAAATTGACCCAGGTCAGGGTGCGCATGAAAAGGGCGACGAGGATCGAAATGCCTGATCCGACCGCCCCGGCCTCGGTGGGCGTGAACAGGCCGCTGAAGAGGCCGCCGAAGACCGCCCCCGCGAGGACGATGGCGGGGAGGATGGAGGGTAGGGTCCGCACGCGGTCGCGGATGGTGTATTGCTCGGTGAGGCGCGGCGCAGCAGAGGGCTTGAGCAGCACCCAGATGACGATCACGAGCATGTAAGAGAGGACCGTCAGGATGCCCGCCATGGCGCCGCCGAGGAA
Source organism: uncultured Gammaproteobacteria bacterium (assembly GCA_963833195.1). Lineage (GTDB taxonomy): Bacteria > Pseudomonadota > Gammaproteobacteria > Granulosicoccales > Granulosicoccaceae > Granulosicoccus. The sequence continues at coordinate 2,924,507 of CAWHXF010000027.1, forward strand.
CAGCTTGCCGATGGGCTGCTCGGCGAGGATGCCGAAGATGATGAAGATGATGCTGGGCGGGATCAGCGCGCCGACCGTGCCGGCGGCGGCGACGGTGCCCGTGGCCAGACTCGGGCTATAGTTGGAGCGCAGCATCTCGGGCACCGCGATGCGCCCCATGGCCGCCGCGCAGGCGACCGAGGAGCCGGTGATCGCGGCGAAGCCGGCAGAGCCGAAGACACTGGCGATGGCCAGCCCTCCGGGCAGCCGCACGAGCCAGACGCGCGCAGCGTTGAACAACCCCTGGGTAATGCCTGCGTGGTAGCAGAGAAAGCCCATGAAGAGGAACATCGGCACCGAGCTCAACTGCCAGTTTGCGGCGAAGCCGTAGGGCGCGATCTTCAGCGTGCTGGTGGCTGCCGGAAGCCCGATCAGTGCCCAGATCCCCCCGAAGGATGCGGTGATCAGCGCGATGCCGATTGGCACGCGCACCGCGATCATCACGAAGAGGGCGGCGAGGCCGATGAACCCGATTGCTTCATTCATCTGGTGTTACCTGTGATGCTGGATTGAGGAGGCAGGGCGCGGCACTGACAGATCACTCCTCACCCGCGGCGGCCCTGTCGGTGCCGCGGATGTACCAATAGAACTGGGCGAGCAAATAGGCCGAGATCAGGCCGAAACCGATGGGCGGGCAGAACCGCCCGGGCCATGTTTCAAAGCGCATGCCGCCTTCGATGAGGAAAGCGCCAGAGCGGAACTTCGTCACCGCCTCGCCCCAGCCGTAGTAGGCCAGCAGGGCGAAGATGACGCAGGAAAACAGGTTGATCCAGGCCCGTAGGTGGCGCTGGAAGAGCCGGGGCAGATTGCCGGTGAAGACCTCGACCGCAATGTGCTGGTCATACTTCTGCACCAGCGCCAGTGGGATAAAGGTGATGACCGGCATATAATACTCCGTGACAATGGTGATGGTGCCCACCACAGGGGCGCCGAAGTAGAACTTGCCGATCACATCGACGCAGATATGGAGGATCATGACCGCCACAACAGTGCCGACCACGGCGATCGTGAGCGTTTCCAACAGCGAAGATTTCGGGGCGCTTGTCATGGGACTGCCTTCGGCGGGAGAGGGGCCTCACCCCGGGGTTTCCGTTCGGAGTGAGGCGTAGGTTTGAGGGGGGCGCTTGCGCGGGCGATGGTCAGTCCATGCCGTAGGTCGCGGGATCGATCTTGGAGTAGATCTCTTGCTGATAAAGGGCGGCGTAGCCGTCGCGGTCCATCAGGTCGATCTCGTTGGTGAGGCCCTTCCATTTTTCGATCAGGCCTGCGGCCAGCTCGATCTTGCGATCAACATCGCTCACGCCATACTGGCTTTTGAATTGCTCGGCGATTATGGCCAGATCGGCCTGCACGAAGGCGGCAGTGTGCTGGCGCAGATCCTCGCCGATCTCGTTGATACTGATGCCGGCTTCGGTGGCAGCCTTGGTGGCTTGCGCGAGGTTGTTGTGCTGCTCCACATTGATGTCAGCCGCGAGAACGGGCGAGGTATTGAAGAGCAGTTTTCGGTTCTCCTCGGACAGGCTCATCCATGTGTCGATGTTGACCGTGTTGCTGGCAAATCCGGAATAGACCCCGCCAGGCACCCCGAGCAGGGCGGTGTCCACCACGTCGAGCAGGCCATTGGACACGATGTCGGCGGTGCTCAGCATGTTGCAGTCGAGCACGCCTTGCGACATGGCGTCGAACACGTCGCCGGAGGGGATCGAGACCGTGGTGGCGCCGACCGACTCGGCCCAGCGGCCAAAGTTTGCGGCGCCGGAGCGGATTTTCTTGCCCTTCAGCTCTTCCAGGGTCGTCACCGAGCCTTCGCAGAGCAGGTCGTAGGGGTTAGTAGACCCGGGGGACAGAAACACCTGTCGTTGCGCCTTGAACTGGGCGAGGCATTCGGGGCAGTTTAACAGGACATATTCCATCATCGCGCCGGTCGCCGCCGCGCCGGGCGATTTGGCGGGTGTGCCCGAGGTGGCCAGCATCGAGAGGTTGGCCATCAGGTTCATCTCGGAATATTCGGCCGGCAGGTAGGCCGTTACCACGAAGCCGATGCCGACAATGCCGTCTCGAAGGCCACTGGCAACTTCGGACTGCTTGAGCAGCGCCTCGCCGTATTGCTTGATCTCCATATCGCTGTTCTCGTTGAGATAGGCGATGTTCTTGGCGATGGCCTTGGTAACCGCGTTGGCATCGGCCTGCGGAATGGAAAACCGGATTTCGGCCTGCGCCGCCGACGCAAGGCAGCAGAGCGCGGCGGCGCTTGCCATCATCGAGTGCCGTGCCGCCCTGTTCCAAGCCCGTTTCAGGATTTTCGTTTGCATCTGTTCCTCCCAGGATTCCAAACTGTTTTTCGTTCGTCATTCGTCGTGCACCCGGTCTCCGGCTGTGTCGCCGGCCCCGCAGGGAGCAAGGTGTATTCGAGCACGTCGGGCGGTGGGCGCTCGGTGAGTTTTTGAGGCCACCCGGGACGGGTTTTCGCCTGACAAGTCTCAGTCGCGGAAGGCGGTTTTCCAACAACGTAGGTCGCAACGGAGCATTGCAGCTTCCCCCTTGCCCGGTCCGGGGCGGCTCGGGCGGGTCAGTCCAGCGCGGTCATCTTCAGGCCGGGCATGCCCTCGTCGAGCCATGTGAGGACCATCTCGCGATACTTGGCGAAGCCGCCGCCGTAGCGTTGTGACAGGAACCCGCGATACTGACTCGGGTCGCCCTCGTTGTTGTAATAGCTGGGCGTGCACTCGCGGTAGAAATCCATGTTGTCGAGCGCCACCTCGCGGAAGTGGTCGACATAGGCCTGAACCGCCTCGTCGGACGGTTCCACAACCGAGGCGCCGACGCTTTTGGCCTGCTTGAGTATGCGCGCGATGTAATGCGACTGGAGCTCGGCGGGGTAGAGGTAGTTCACATCGCCTGGGCCCTGTGCTGGCCCCATGAAATAAAGGTTCGGGTAACCGTTGGAGGTGACGCCGTGCAAGGTGCAGTAGTCGTCGGCCCAATGGGTGCTGAGGGGCAGGCCATCACGACCATAGACCTCGATCTCGGCGCGGCGGGTATACTCGGTGCCGACCTCGAAGCCGGTTGCGAAGATGATGCAATCCACCTCCACCTCCTGCCCGTTGATGACGGGGCCCTTGGCGGTGATCCGCTCCACGCCTCGGCCCTGCGTGTCGAGCAGGGTCACGTTGGAGCGGTTGAACATGGGCAGGTAGTTGTCGTTGAAGGTGGGGCGCTTGCAGAAGAAGCGATACCACGGCTTGAGCGCCTCGGCGGTGTCCTCGGACTGCACAAACTCCTCGACCCGGGAGCGGATCTCGTTCATCTTCCGGGCGTCGGCGATTTCCATGTAGCGATCGCGCTCTTCATCGGTCATGTCGTCGTGGCTCTGGACCCGGAAGGCGATGGCGCCGAGGATCTTCATCAGGTCGGTCCAGCCGTCTTCGACGAGATCCTCCTCCTGAGGAACGCCCGAGACGAGCTTTTGGAAGTTGGATCTGCGCTCTTCCTGCCAGCCTTCCCCGAGGCTGCTTTGCCACGCCGGGTCGGTCGGCTTGTTGCCTCGTGGGCCGACGGCGACAGGGGTGCGCTGGATGACATAGAGATGCTCTGCGCTCTTGGCGATGAAGGGCGCGACCTGAATGCCGGTTGCGCCGGTGCCGATCAGGGCCACGCGCTTGTCGGAAAGCTTGTGCTGGTTCCCCGTGGTGTCGCCGCCGGTATAATCATAGTCCCAGCGGCTGGTGTGGAAGGATTTGCCCTCGAAGTCGAGAATGCCGGGGATGCCCGGCAGTTTGGGGCGGTTGAGGCTACCGCAGGACAGCACCACATGGCTGGCGGTGAAGCTGTCGCCGTGGTTCGAGCTGACTTGCCAGCGGGCGCCCTCGTCGCTCCATCGCAGGCCGGTGATCTGGGTGTGGAACAGGGCGCGCTCCTCCAGCCCGAAGTGCTTGGCCACCCGGTCGGCGTGCTCGCGGATTTCTTTCCCGAATGAATATTTTTCCTTCGGGACGTAGCCGGTCTCTTCCAGCAGAGGCATGTAGATGTAGGATTCGATGTCGCATTGGACGCCGGGGTAGCGGTTCCAGTACCAGGTGCCGCCGAAGCCGCCGCCATTGTCGGCGATCCGGACGTTTTGGATGCCCGATTGTAGCGCCCGGACGGCGGCCAACATGCCGCTCCAGCCGCCGCCGACGACCAGAAGGTCGACATGATCGGACAGCGGAGCCCGGCTGGCGCCCGGCGTTGCATCGGGGTCTTCGACGTATTTGCGAAAGGCCCCTTCGACTTCGACGAACTGCTTGAGGCCGTCCTTGCGCACCCGGCGGTCTCGCTCCTCGCGGTATTTTGCGCGCAGTGCTTCGATGTCGATGCTTTCGATATCTGCCGCAAGGGTTGGGCCCGGGGTGAGAGCTTCGGTGTCGGCCATGATCTTTGTATCCTCTCAATGCGCAAAGACGGGCGGTGACGCGGAGCGCCTCTTGGGCTCGGAGCCTTCCGATCAACGATGTCGCGCCCTATGAAACTGGCGTCAGTTCAGGGTCTGAGCCCCGAGCTGTCAAGGGCTGCGCGGGGCGGGGCGGCAGGCAGACATATGCGGATCCGGGGCAGCGGATAGCTCTGCGGGTGTTTCTGAAAAACATATTTAAAACAGGTTGTTGCTGGCGGGTCAGTAGCCCTTTGGCGCGCCGTGGCGGTGGGCCACGCGGTGCCGGGAGGCGAAGAGCTGCAACGCTGCTTTGCCGGTTTCGTCGCCTCTGGAAGGGGTGGATTTCAACTGCAACGCAACGTTGCAAAGAGCGGTGTGGTCACGGCGAAAACCGGCGCTCTAAGCTCGGCGCGACAACCCGAACTGTCTCGGGTTCTGCTGCGATCAATGTGCTCGCAGGCGGCAACAGGATATGCAGATGCAGCACCCTTCCGACCTTCTCGCCCAGCTCTATCCGATTGCCGGAAAGACGGTGGTTGTGACCGGCGCGGCGAGCGGAATCGGAAAGGCGGCGGCGGATATGTTCTGCCAGCTCGGCGCGGCGACCTACTATCTCGATGCCAACGAGAGCCAGAACGCGGCGGCGGCGTTGGAGGCAGGGGGAGAGGCGACGGCGCTGCCGGTGGACCTTGCGGACTTCGCGGCTGTCGAAGACACCTTCGAGCGGATCGAGGCGCGGTCTGGATGTATCGACATTCTGGTCAACAGTGCAGCGCTGAACCGTTCCAGCCCGAGCGTGGACCAAGATATGGATATCTGGCGCAAGGTGCTGGACGTGAACCTTGGGGCGGTGTTTCTGGCATCGCGCTTGGCTGCGCGCTCGCTCATCCGGGCCGGTCGGGCCGGGGCGATCGTGAACGTGGCCTCGGTTGGCGGGTTGTCGGCGGCGACGACCGGGCGCGGCAATCCGAACCCCTCTTACCGGGCCTCGAAGGGCGGCGTGGTCAACCTGACCCGTGCCTTGGCGATCGAATGGGCCGGGCACGGCATTCGTGTCAACGGCGTTGCGCCGGGATATGTGCGCACGCCGATGATCGACCGGTTGGCCAATGATCCCACACGCGTGGCGGAGACCGAGGCGAAGGTGCCCTTGGGCCGGATCGCGGAGCCTGCTGAGATTGCCAGCGTCATTGCCTTTCTGGCCAGCGAAGGCGCCTCGATGATTACCGGCCAGACGCTTGTGGTCGATGGCGGGTTGCTTGCCTGATCCGGCCGTACCCCCAGATAGAAGGATTTCGCGATGCCCTCCGATGAACTCGAACGAACCCTGCGCGAACTGAAGGACCGTCAGGACATTCATGATTGCCTGATGCGCTATTCGCGTGGCGTGGACAGGCTGGACCGAGAGTTGATCCTCTCGGTCTATCACGACGATGCCGTGGACGATCACGGCGTGTTCGTGGGCGGGCCGGAGGCTTTTGCCGACTGGGTGATCGACATGCATAGCCGAACCCATATGTCGCACCAGCATTGCATCTTCAACGTCTCCGTGGACCTGGACGGGGAGGTGGCCCATACCGAGAGCTATTACATGTTTATCGGCATGAACCGGGATGGCAAACCGCTGGCGCAGTCGGGCGGGCGCTATCTGGACAGACTGGAGAAACGCAACGGCAGGTGGGCGATCGCGGATCGGGTTTGCCTGCGGGACTGGGCGCCGCTCGAGACGATTCCGGCCTCGCTGGACCAATCAAGTATGACGGCCGTGAAGAACCTGCCGGACGGGGTGAAGAGGCTGATGCAGGAGGGTCCGCAGACCTCTCGTGACCGAAACGACCCATCGTATATTCGCCCCCTGGTCGTGGACCGCAGGCGTGTGAAAACATTCATCGAGACGATGAAATGAACTGCAAACTTCCCTGCGATTGCTGTGTTCGCGGCCAGACACCACTTGTTTCTCCGTGAACGTGTTAAGATTACATCCCGATTGCCACAACAGGCGGTACGCAATGCTGCTTCGAAGTCAGTCTTGACCGGTTAATTCTGGTAGAAACGAAGCTCACCGCCGGAGAGAACCTCGAGCGCGCTACCGCTTGGTGAACTTCATCAACTCATAAATTGAGTGTATCGTACGGCTCAGACATTGGGGTCGATTCCGGCAGAGTGTGAAATAGGGCGCTAAGGTTGGTTGCCAGCCCCCAAGCCGCGGTTAGGCGCTGTTTTCGGCGAGACACCGATAGATCGTTGCCTTTGAGAGGCTGTATTCGGCTATGAGTTCCCTGATCAGGGTGCCCCGTTTTCGTTTTTCGCGCAGTTCAGCGATCTGATCGGCAGTCAGTGCGGGTCGTTTTCCAAACTGTATGCCACGGTCCTTGGCCTTCTTGATCCCATACATCTGGCGTTCTGCTCGGATTTCAGTCTCGAACTGGCCGATAGCGCCCTGCATATTGAACAAAAGGCGGCCTGTGGCATCCGACGTGTCGATGTTCTGGTCCAGGACGACCAGATCGACGCCTTTCTCGCGCTGGGTTTCGGCGATCTGGCAGAGGTGGAGCGTGGATCGGGCGAGACGGTCGATGCGGGTGACGATCAGCTGGTCGCCGTCGCGGACATAGTCGAGGCACTTCTCGAGCTGGGGGCGAGCATCGGTGGTGCCGCTGCGCTTCTCTTCAAACAGCCTGTCGCAATCACAGCTTTTCCCGCTGCACATCCAAAGATTGCCCCACTGAACTGACGCCGCGTATCCGACTTTGGCCATTGGGTCTCGATTAGGGTCTGTGGACATTCAGGATTCCCATTTTGCCTGATTTCTGATTCAAACTTCCAAAATGGAGGCTTGAATGAACGAGCAGCAGTTTGTGGTGTCGGACATCTTGTGGCAGCGGCTTGAACCGCATCTTCCGGGTAAGGTCAGCGATGCCGGAGCCACAGCAAAGGACAATCGCTTGTTTCTGGAAGCGGTCTTCTGGCGGGTACGCACGGGGTCGCCGTGGCGCGACCTGCCACCTGCCTTTGGCCATTGGAACAGCCAGTTCCGGCGGTTTCGCCGGTGGGCCAGGTCCGGAGTATTTGAGAGTCTTTTCAAAGCTATGAGTGAAGACGTCGACCTCGAATATGCACTCATCGATGGAACGATAGTTCAGGTTCACCAGAAGGCGACCGGCTCAAAAGGGGGACTCAGAGTCAGGCCATTGGGCGCTCGCGCGGCGGACTGACGACCAAGATCGTGGCGTTGGTGGATGCGCTCGGCAATCTGGTGCGCTTCTTGCTGCTGCCGGGACAAGCGCATGACATGAAAGGTGTCGCGCCGTTGATCAAAGGCGTTTCATTTGATGCACTGCTTGCAGACAAGGCGTTCGATGCGGACTGGCTGTTGCAAGACCTCGACCAGCGCGGTGCAACAGCTGTGATCCCTCCCAAAGCCAACCGCAAAATCCAGCGAGATTATGACGCGGAGGTCTACAAGTGGCGGCATTTGGTAGAGAATTACTTTGCAAAAATCAAAGAGTTCAGAGGGATCGCCACAAGATACGACAAAACGGATTGCAGTTACGCAGCGTGTTGGAACCTCGTAGCAGCACTTATAGCCTCAAGATGATTGTCCACAGGCCCTAGACAACTAAGTTCGGAGATCAACCAAGCCTCGAAACTTTTATGTTCACGATGATTGATTATCAAGAAGCACACGTCGATGTTCTCGATGACCCAGCCGCATACAGACGGGATAGAATGTATCAATAATGTAACCACGCATAGCAGTTAAGCCCATTTTCATAAGGTCCAAGCCGCTTTTCGGGGCCTCGGCATCGCGTTCCACATTTCATGAAACACTGACTGGCGAGTCTGGCTTCTGATCAAATAGGATCACCCGCCCGTCGCCGCTGCTTGGACTGTTGACCAGCACGAACGGCACATCCGCCCCTTCTTTCTCGTAGATGCAGCGGTACTTCATCTGGTTATCAAGCGGATCGCGCACCTGGTCGTAGCGATAGCTGTACTTGATCCCTTGGTCGATCCAGCCTTCGACGCCTGCGGGCGTCACCAAGGACATGGGCTGCCCATCCAGCAGCAACGTTTTTCCCACGTTGAATACTTCATCCATCTTTTCGGTCTCCTCTGTTTGTCCTGTCAGATCACGTCACAGACTGTGGCCTTCACCACGATCTCTGTCCCGCGTATTCTCATTCTCGTTGTCATCGCGCTCCTGTTCGCGGTCATTATCCGGCTCCAGCCGCTCGCGCGGCTTGTTCAGCACATCCTTCAGACGCTCGTTGACGGACGGTTTGCGATCCTCGCGCCCGATATCATCGGAGCGGTCCTGCCTTTGACGCTGGGCCAGAGGCCGCGACGGTCTCGCGACCTCCTCGCCAAGGTGATTTTCGCTGAACCCGTCCAGCTTGTGAACCGCCGACTGGCCATCCCGCCCGGCGTCCTTCTCCATGATCTCTTTCAGCCGCTCCCGCGCGTAATTTCGACCTTCCGCCTTTGGCGTGTCGTCCTGGTCCCGCGACCGGCCCACGACCTGCGACAACCGCTCCCGGATATCGTCTGACGCGCGCCCGTCGCGATCTTTCGCGGTTGCGGCCCTGAGTGCTGCCAGACCGGCAGAGACACGGCCCTGCCCGGCCTCGCGCTCGATGCCGTAGGTCTCGCGCGCCAGTTCCAGCCGCGCGCGCATGTCGCGGAAAGCGGCGCGGGCCTGGCGGGCGGCATGGACGACAGCCCCGCGCTCGGTGACGGGGACGTATTCCCGGCCCTGGCGCTCGGCCATCACCTTGGCGCGCCGTTCCATGGAATTGGCCGCTGGCCCTAGCTTCCGCTCGGGGTCGCGGTCCAGCTCCTCGGCGGACAGCTTGTCCCCACGATCCAGCGCCGTCTCGCGCTGCTTCTCAAGCGACCGGTGATCGACACGCTCGACTTCCCCGACACGCTCCAGCGCGCGGTTCTGCAACTCGGCCCAGAGACCGCGCATCTGCTCGATCTCGACGCCGCCGGTCTTGGCGGAATCGAGCACGCGCGTCTTGGCGGTGAAGCCCCCGGCTTCCAGCTTGCGGGTGGAGGTCAGGACGTGGGCATGGTGGTTGCGCTGATCGCCCTCGCGGTGGGGCGCATGGATCGCCACATCGACGGCCACGCCGTAGCGGCTGACCAGTTCCTCAGCGAACTGACGGGTGATCTGCGAGCGGTCCTCGGCGCTGATCTCGGAGGGCAGGGCCAGCTCCCATTCGCGGGCGGTGACGGAGTTGCGGCGAGTCTCGCTGGCCTCGGCCTCGTTCCAGAGGCGGGACCGATCCTGCGCCCAATCCGGGGCATCCTTCGGGGTCAGGATGAAGGTCTCCTCGATGCCCTGCTTGCGGGTGTAATCGTGGACACGGCCTTCGCGCTGGCACTCGATGCGCTCTCCGACACGGTAGGCTGCTGCCGCCGTGGCAGAGCGCCCGGCGCTGCGTTTGATCGTCTTCACGGAGAGGTGGTAGCTGGCCATACGCCCTCCCCTCGCCTGTGATGCAAACGCGCCCACGCGCCGGAGCTGAGCCGCGCCGATGCCCTGACATTGGTCACCGGATCAGCCGTCTTTTCTTCGCAGGACCGCGCCCCAAACCGGCGCGGTGCGAGAGGAAAAGACAGCCCGCCCGAAGCGAGCCTCTGGCTCACTGAGGCGCGGGCTTGCCAGTGATCTGCCCCCAAATCCCCAGCCTCATGGGGGGCGGGATATGGGGACAGATCACTGGCGGTTTGCCGGGGGCAAACCCGGTTCGTGTCGGCACCGTCAGGTCCGACGACACGAACCTCCCACAAGGGAGACGCCAGCGGCAGACCGGCCCCCTCCGTGGGGCATCGGGCGAGACGCTGGCGCGACCTTGCGGGACGCGATCCAACCGCTGAGGTTGGGCTGGGATGGTTTGGAAGGGGCAGCGCGCCCTTCCATGTCGCGGCGGCACGCAGCGAAGGGGATGGCCATCGGCCGGGGCTTTGCCCCAGAGAGATCGCACGCAAAGCTCGGAACCGTAGGTGGAGAGTTTGCATAAGTGCGCCCTTGTCCTTTACAGGCCTACGGGTAAGCGCTATCGCTCGATCTGACAAGACCAACCTGTCCACCTGCTCTTTTCAAAGATGGAGACGCGCATTGGCAGAAAACGAACTCGAACGGGCCGAGAAACGATATGCCCAGGCCAAGGCCCGGCTCCAAGCGCTGAAGAACCGGGAAAGCACCAGACAGCGCAAACTCGACACGCGGCGCAAGGTGATCTTGGGCGGTGCGCTCATGGACCTGGCGGAACGGGATTCTGGTGCTGCCGCCATGCTCGACCGGCTGATCCGCAACCTGCCCCGCGAACAGGACCGCAAGGCCTTCGCTGACTGGGGGACGCCCTCCCCTGCACCTTCCAGCTCTGATCTGGAAACGCCGTCCTGATGCGGGGCGCGATGCTCGTCTTCGGAGGGCTGTTCCGGTTCTTCGGTCGGTTGATCTTCACGCCGATCCTGTTGGGCTGGATGATCGGCGCTGTCGTGTTCGGCGCGATGATCGGAGCGCTCGTGGCCACGCCCTTCGTCTTCGCCTTCTTCGACCAGCCGCCCGGTGACAGCGCATGGCAGTGGCTGGTCTTCGGTCCCCTGATGTTTGTGGGCGCTGTCTTCGGGTTCCAGTACTGGCGCATGGCCTCTGGCGCGGACGCCTTCTTCGGACTGACCGGCGACAGCCACGGCTCAGCCCGCTTCGCCAACCGCAAGGAGCTGAAGAAACTCCAGCGGGAAGACGGCCTTCTGATTGGGCGCAACCCGCACACCGGACGGCTGCTGCACTATGACGGCCCCGCCCATTTGATCACCCTCGCCCCGACACGGGCGGGGAAAGGTGTCGGCACCGTCATCCCGAACTTGCTGGCGGCGGAACGCTCGGTGCTGGTCATCGACCCCAAGGGTGAGAATGCCCGGATCGCCGGGGAAGCCCGGCAGCGGTTCGGAACAGTCCACGTCCTCGATCCGTTTGAGGTCTCGGGGATGCCCTCTGCCGCCTACAATCCGCTCGACCGGCTGACACCGGACAGCCTCGATCTGGGCGAGGATGCCGCCTCCCTGACAGAAGCACTGGTCATGGACCCGCCGGGACAGGTGACGGAGGCACACTGGAACGAGGAGGCCAAGGCCATCCTCGGCGGGCTGATCATGTTCTGCGTCTGCCACGAGGACCGCGACCGCCGGACCCTCGCCACCGTCCGGGAATATCTCACCCTGCCCCCGGAAAAGCTGCGCGCGCTGCTGGAGCTGATGCAGGACAGCGATGCGGCAGGCGGGCTGATCGCCCGCGCCGCCAACCGCTTCCTCGGCAAGGCAGATCGGGAAGCCGCCTCGGTCCTGTCGAACGCGCAGCGGCACACGCATTTTCTGGACAGTCCACGGATCGCCCGGTGCCTGGCGCGGTCGGATTTCCATTTCTCCAATCTGCGCCACCGGATCGCTTCGGTGTTTCTGGTGTTGCCCCCGAACCGGATGGACGCCTACAGCCGCTGGCTGCGCCTTCTGGTGTCTCAGGCCCTTCAGGACATTGCACGGGACGCTGAGGCGTCCGTGAGGCCGCTGAGCGACCCCGCAGGCGCTCAGGTGGGCACACAGCGCCTCAAGACGCCCACGCTGTTCCTCTTGGACGAGTTTGCGGCCCTGGGTCGTCTGGAAGCCGTGGAGCGTGCCATGGGGCTGATGGCAGGCTACGGGCTGCAACTCTGGCCGATCCTGCAGGATATGAGCCAGCTCAAGGACCTCTATGGCGAACGCGCGGGCACCTTCATCGCCAATGCCGGGGTGCAGCAGGTCTTCGGGGTAAATGATTTCGAGACGGCCAAGTGGCTGAGCCAGATGATGGGTCAGGAAACTACCGGATTCCAGACCGACAGCTTCAAGCCCGGTGAAGGCCCCAGCTTCAGTAACAACCTCACGGGCCGCGATCTGCTCACCCCAGATGAAATCATGCAGCTCCGCCCGGAAAACCAGCTCCTGCGCGTGCAGGGGCAAGCCACCGCCGTGGCGCAAAAGCTGCGCTACTACACCGATCCCGAGTTCAAGGGACTGTTTGTCCCGCAGGACCAGTAATCCGAAGGACGCCTCCCGATGCCAGACCAACCCGACCTCCCTGCCCTCTCCGACGATGATCTGCGCGAAACGCTCGATCTCATGGCAACGGCTGTCGCCAGCATGTCCGACAGGATCGACGATCTGACCGCCATCGCGGATAAGCAGATCAAGGTCGCGACGGAAGCACGGATCGCGGCCTTCGCCGCACGGGACCAGACCAATCCGAAAAAATACGGGGATCTTCTGGGTCAGACCCTCGACAGCCACCTGGGCGCAACCGCAGACGCGATGACCGAGATTGTCAGACGCCTTGGCGTCCAGACGGACAATACCATCGGAGCCTTGGCCAAATCGGAAGATGACAGGTCCACAGCCTATCGAGCGGTGTTCGAACGGGAACAAAAAGCGGATCGTCTCAAAGGCCGCCTGCCCTGGTTTGGTCTGGGTGCATTGGTTCTGGCCCTGGTGCTGTCGGTGACGCTTCCTCGCTTCTTGGCCAGCAACGCGTCCACATGCGCTGTCCTCGGGGCGTCATGGACCACGACAACCACGGGTGTCGATGCCTGCGTCTTCTATCGAAGGTGAGCGGTCATGTGATGGCGATGATCAGCTCTGACTGGGAAGCTGTGTGTTATATATGTGTTATAGAAGGTGTTACGCGAATCGCGATCCCACCTATGTTATTGAAATATATACTTTAATCCGGCTTATTTTGAGCTTCCGGTGGGTGATATTACGATAAAGAGTGTGTGATCTTACGAAAGATGGTGTGTGATCTTACGAAAGTCTGCGTGGTGGGTGATACTACGAACCCCTTGCCTTGGTGGGTGAAATTACGAATAGTAGTGGCATGGTGGGTGAAATTACGAAACCGGATCGGACGCCTCTTCTCCCTTTGCGACACGCACAGGGAGATTTCTTCGTTTGCGATATCTTCGACGCAGCGCCCAAGGGCGACATGGCGTCGATGGCGCATCCAATCTTCACCCTATCAACCAAGCCTGACACCAAAAAACGACGCTATGTGGCTACGGATGAGAAGAGCTACGTTGAAATCAGGCCCAACATGATCGGCCTTGCAACTGTCCATGACCGTGACGTGCTGATCTACTGTATTTCCCAAGTAATGGCGGCTCTGAATGACGGAAAACAGGTCCACAGAACCCTTCGGTTCAAGGCGTACGACCTACTTGTTGCGACAAACCGCCCAGTTGCAGGAACCGGTTACAGCGGTCTGAAAGCCGCTCTCGAACGTCTCCAAGGGACGCAGATCGAGACGAACATCACAACGGGCGGTGTTGAACAGATTGACGGCTTTAGCCTGATAGACCGCTATCGCATTGTTCGCGAAACCCGCGATGGCCGGATGCTCGATCTAGAAGTCACCCTTTCCGATTGGGTCTTCAACGCCATTGCCGGGGATGACGTTCTTACGCTCAACCGTCGCTACTTCCAGCTCCGCAAGCCTCTGGAGCGCCGTCTGTACGAGCTGGCACGCAAGCAATGCGGAACACAACCGGAATGGAAATGCGGTCTGGACAAGCTGAAGGACCGAACCGGATCCACGTCTTCCGATAAGGAATTTCGGCGGCTCGTCAAAGCAATATGTAAGGCTGACGAGGAACATAACCACATGCCGGACTATGCCTTCCGAATGGAAGCAGACATCCTCACGGTAACGCCCAAACCTGAATTTCTGGAAAACTATGCGCCCAAACTAGAACAGGACAGACTGACCGGCGGCTATGTCATGCCTCTCTCGCCTGATACACTGGAACGGGCGCGGGAACTGGCTCCGACATGGGACATCAAGATTCTGGTCGGAGAGTGGCGGACCTACGCCGCCAGACAGAAAGAACCACCAAGGAACCCGGACGCCGCGTTCCTCGGTTTCTGCAAGAGCTGGTTCAAGAAACGCGGTCGCAACGGCTGGTAGAGTGATTACTCAAACACTCATTTACTCAAATACTCAGACCAAAGATCACGGGTGATGTCGGAGATTGACCGGCCCTCCTCGACCGCCTTTATCTTGATTTTGCGATAAAGTATCTCCTCGATCTCGGCATTCAGGCGCTTCTTCTTCTCAGTCGTGTCGGTGACTTCGTGCAGGATGCGTTTGCGTGCCTCGTCGCCACGGCTTGGACGTTTAGCGGAAAGGGCCATCACGCGACCTCCCGTGTCGCGGTTGCAAGCACTGCCAGTATTTCGTTGCTCAGCGCCGTGGTCTCTGCCCTTGCCTTGGCATTGTCGGCGTCGAATACAGTCAGCCCTTCCGATGCCGTCTGAGGGTAGACCTGGCGTTGTGTTATGGTCGTCTCACAAACAGGCAAGGCGTAGTCGTCCAGCGCGGTTCGCACGTCACTGCCCAGCCGTGTTCCTTCTACGACACGGGAGACCACAAACCCGGCGCGCGGCGATCCGTCCGTGACCTCTTGGCGAGCCTTGATGAAATCCACCAGGTCCGACGCGGCCCAAATGTCGTATGGCGATGGTTGAACGGGGATCAGAACGAAGTCGCTGACTTTGATGCAAGCGGCGATCATGTCTTCTAGTTTTGCCGCGCCGTCGATTACCACGTAGTTGTAGTTTGCCGCCATACTTGTCAGCGTCTTGACGTTGTTGGGACGGTCCAGCGCGACCAGCTCGATGGGATTGTCTTCGCAGGCTGCGTGCCAGTCACGTGCGCTGCCTTGTGGATCGCTGTCCACGATCAGAACTGAGTATCCCATCTCGTGCAGCGATCTGGCGAGATTGGTGCTGATGGTGGTCTTGCCGCTACCACCTTTCGGATTCAGGACGGAAATTATGCTCACAACTCTGCCTCTTTTGGGTATTTACTCAAAAGTGTAACTGAGTATTTGAGATTCGGCAAGCTTGGTGTGAACTGATGCCCGGCATCCATCCGCAAGAAAGTGGGTGACAGGGATGCAACTCATTTACTCAAAAACTCATTTGAGGAGAGTGTAGGGCAAGGCGCAGCGCGAATGCTATGGGCGGGATATAGCTATCAGAAGGCCTGCCCGAAGGATACGACCGCCAAAGAAGTCCGGCGACTGGACGGCGTAGGAGAGGCGAGGGAAACCCTTGATCGAACTCCGCGCAAGAAGCCCGGCCGAAAGCCAAGCCCGCGCGTGCATCAGCTGCATCTGAAAGTTTTCATGCAATATCTGGCGAAGCCGAAAAGCTGGGAATCATTCAAGGCAACTTGTTGAAAAAATGTGGAAAGTTTACAGCGACATTGCTTAACCAGGGTCCATCCACGGCATTTTTGGGACTAAAACTGCCTTTTCGGGCTAGTCATTCTGGACAACTATAGGTCCGACTATGCTCAAAGATATGACGGAGATCCAGCGGTTCTTCCGCGGATTTATCAAGCGAAAACAGGTCTCGGAAGATTAGCAGGGGGTGTGCTTTTGCAATGACAGCTTTCAGAAACAGCTCACCTGCATGTGCCGCATCAAGAATGGACATGTTGGCCCTGTGTTCCACCCCACGTCCACAGATCACCGCATTGGTGTTGGCCTGGGTCAGGGCATCTGACGCTATCCTGAAGATACGCTCTGGAATCTCATCAATTTCTGACATCTCTTGCTTCTTTCAAAATCATCAACATGTCCTCGGTAGAACTCAAGCGCGCCGTACTGTCCTCTCGCTGACCTTAAACAAGCGCGCAATTTCCGAAATCGCTCGCTGTTCTTCATCGCGCATACGTCGCACCTCATCCTTCTGGGCGGCTGTAAGGGCAGGGGGCCTGCCGCCGATCCGGCCCCGCTGGGGTCGTTTGCGGGAGGGTGTGAAATCCTACGCTAAGCACCGAGCAGCCGTTTTCCGTTCTCGCGCAGGTTTCCCTTTGGATCCACATATCGGTAGAGCGTCACCGGTCTGATCTTCAGCTCCTTGCACAGCTCGGAGACGGAGGTATCGCGGTTGGCCATCGCGGCCTGCGCCATGCGCAGCTGAGCCTTGGTCAGCGCGAACTTGCGGCCTCCCTTTCGCCCCCGAGCGCGCGCGGCGGCAAGCCCGGCCATCGTCCGTTCCCGGATGAGCTCGCTCTCGAACTCGGCTAGGGAGGCGAAGATGCCGAAGGACAGCCGACCGTGGGCCGTGGTCGTGTCGATCTGGGCACCCTGGCCCGTCAGCACCTTTAGCCCGACACCGCGCTCGGAGAGGCCCGCGACCGTCTTCACGAGGTGGTGCAGGCTCCGTCCCATCCGGTCGAGCTTCCAGACTACCAGCACGTCGCCGTCCCGCAGGGCCTTCAAGCAGGCCTCGAGACCGGGCCGCTCGTCCTTCTTGCCGGAAGCCCTGTCCGAGTAGATCAGATCTTCGCCAACGCCCGCAGCGATCAGGGCGTCCCTCTGCAGGTCGAGCGACTGGCTTCCGTCGGCCTTGGAGACTCGCGCGTAGCCAATCAGCATGTGTCGCAAACGATCGTTTGAGACAGTCGGCGAATATCAGCGCTCCTGGCCATTGATACTTTTCCTTAACCCATATTGAAATCAAAGATACGCAATGGAGTAATCGAAAGCAAAAGAAACATGGCCCACCGGACCATCCTGACGCCGAAGCAACGGGAGGTCCTGTGCCGGAACACATCATCAACACCGTTGTCGGCATCCAGCAGGATTTTGCGGACGGTGCCTTCAATGTCGTGACAGGCGATGTTCAAAAACTATCTGGTCGCGAACCCAAGGACCTGCGCGAGGTGCTGAGCGAACGTCTTCGCTGATATGGCCTACGCAATCGCGCGGCGTAAGGGGCTACCTTGAGCATGAACTGCGTATGTTCCAGACGGGCTCGGCTGAGATCGGCCGTCCGATGCGCGCGTCGGCCGGACGGGACAAGGATTTGGAACCCGGTGGGATGGTCTTTGCGGGAAGCCCCGATGAGATCGCCGACCGTATCCTGCAGCTGCACGAGCAGCTTGGCCATTCAAGGCAGATCTTCCAGATGGACGTTGGCGGCATGCCGCACGCGGACTTCCTGAAGAGCATCGAACTGCTTGGCACGCGCGTGCTGCCGCAGGTTCGTTCCGCTGCGCCATAGAACCGGGGCTTGAAGGTCCGGTTTGGGCTCGGAGCGGTCCTCCGCCGCGGTCTGCACGAACGACCGCTGTCGGCTTAGCGTAGGATTTCACACTCTCCCGCAAACGACCCGATGTAAAGCCGTTCAGTCGTTCTTTCTCAAAAGGGCGGCACCGGGTGGGCCGGTGCCGCCAGTGGTTCGTCCAAGGGGAGGAGGAAGAGGACGAACACATCGCCTAGGCTGCTGGGAGCAATCGTTTGGGGTGCGCTCGATCAGCCATTTACAAACCGGGGCTCCCTTTTTTCTACGAATGCCGCCATGCCCTCTTTCTGATCTTTGGTGGCGAAGAGCGCATGGAACACGCGGCGCTCGAAGCGTACACCTTCGGTGAGGGGTATTTCCTGAGTGCGACGGATAGCGTCGCGGATAGACATCAGGGCGGGCAGGGACATGTTCGAGATGGTGTCGGCGGTTTTCAGCGCCTCGTCCAGCAACTCATCCGCCGGGATCACCCGGGCCGCAAGCCCCGAGCGCTCGGCCTCCTCGGCCCCCATCAAGCGACCCGTGTAGCACATTTCCATCGCCTTGGCCTGACCCACCAGCCGGGTCAGCCGTTGCGATCCGCCCATGCCGGGCATCACGCCCAGCTTGATCTCGGGCTGGCCGAATTGCGCCGTGTCCGAGCAGAGGATAAAATCGCACATCATCGCCAGTTCGCAGCCGCCGCCAAGCGCATAGCCCGACACCGCCGCAATCGTGGGTTTGCGCAGGGTGGCCAACCGGTCCCACTGGCCAAAGAAATCGGCGCCATGCATGTCGGTGTAGCTTTGGTCCTGCATTTCCTTGATGTCGGCCCCGGCGGCAAAGGCCTTTGGCGAGCCGGTGATCACGATGCAGCCCACGCCGTCATCCTCATCGGCCTTGGTCAGCGCGTCGATCAGCTCGTGCGAGAGCTGCGTGTTCAACGCGTTCAGCGCCTTGGGCCGGTTCAGCGTGACCAGCAGGGCGCGGCCCTTCTGGTCGGTCAGGATGGTTTCGTAGGTCATGCGTTCTGCCCCCGCAAAAAGTTTATGATGCCCGAGAAGTCCTTGCCGCCATTGCCCAGCGATTCGAACAGGCCATAAAGCTGCGCGGCTTCGGCGCCGAGCGGGATCTGCGCGCCGCGCGACAGCGCCGCCTCCTGCGCCAGGCGCAGGTCCTTGAGCATGAGTGCTGCGGCAAAACCGGGTGTGTAATCGCGGTTGGCGGGCGAGGTCGGCACCGGACCCGGCACCGGGCAGTTGGTGTTGACTGACCAGCACTGGCCCGAAGAAGTGGAGATCACATCGAACAGCGCCTGGTGCTCCAGCCCCAGTTTCTCGCCCAGGGCAAAGGCCTCGGCCGCGCCGATCATCGAGATACCCAGAAGCATGTTGTTACAGATCTTGGCGGCCTGTCCGGCGCCTGCCCCGCCGCAGGGCACGACGCGGCCCGCCATCGGTTCCAGCACCTCTTTGCCCCGGGCGATGGCCGCGCCGCTGCCGCCGACCATGAAGGTCAGCGTACCGGCCTCGGCCCCGCCCGTGCCGCCCGACACCGGCGCGTCCAGCGTCAGACAGCCTTTGCCCGCCATCATCTCATGCGCGGCAATGGCGCTGTCGACATCAATGGTCGAACTGTCGATCAGGATGGTGCCGGGTTTGACGGTCCCGGCGATCTGGCCCCAGACGGTTTTCACCAGTCCGCCATTGGGCAGCATGGTGATCACGGCGTCCACTCCGGTGATGGCGGCGGTGAGATCGTCAAAGGGCGCCACGCCGCGCTTTGCGGCGGCGGCGCGGGCGGTGTCCGAGAGATCAAACCCGTTGACGGTATGCCCCGCCTTCACCAGGTTTGCGGCCATCGGGCCGCCCATGTTGCCAAGGCCGATAAATGCAATTGTCATGGCCATCTGTGACCCTTTCCTGAATGTTTCATTGGTTGAACAGCGTTCCTTGCGTTGCGACCAATGCGTCCAAATTCGGGATCTGAGCTTCTGCAAGTGTCGGCGGCGCCCATTTGGGATTGCGGTCCTTGTCGATCACCGCAGCGCGCACGCCTTCGTAGAAATCGGCCCCGTTCAGGATGCTTGTGATCGCCGCGTACTCGCGGTCCAGGCATTCCTCCAGGCTGCTGCTCGCGCGTGCCGCCCGCATCAGCGCCAGCGTGAGTTTGAGGCTGGTCGGCGATTTCTGCGACAGGGCTTTCAGAGCGGTCTGAAGGAACTCGGGCTCTTGGGCGTCCAGATTGGCGAGGATTTCTTCGACGGTGTCGGCCGCGAAAGCTTGGTCGATGCTGGCGCTCTCTTGTTCGTAGATGCACGTCGGAGGCACTTCGCAGAGAGCCCGGATTGCGACCTCAACCTCGGTCCCATCCGCACCGGCTGGCAGGGCCGCCAGCGCGGTCACCAGTTCATCCAGCCGGTCAGCCGTCATGTAGTAGTCGGCGAAGCCCGCATGGATCGCCTCTGCCGCGCCGCAGTTTGCCCCCGTCAGCCCGATATAGGTGCCGATTTCACCCGGGGCCTGGCTCAGGAGCCATGTCCCGCCGACGTCCGGAAACAACCCGATGCCGGTTTCGGGCATGGCCAGCCGGGTGCGGTCAGTCACGATCCGGTGGCTGCCATGGGCCGACACGCCAACCCCGCCACCCATGGTGATACCGTCCATGAAGGCCACATAGGGTTTGGGGTATTCGGCGATGCGTGCGTTCAACCGGTATTCTTCGGCCCAGAATTGAGCGGCCAGACCATCGCCGGCCTTGCCCGAGTCGTAGAGCGCGATGATGTCACCGCCGGCGCACAGCCCGCGATCACCCGCGCCGGTGATCAGCACGGCGGCGATACCGTTGTCGGCTTCGAATTCGGTCAGCGCTGCATCCAGCAGCCGCACCATTTCCAGTGTCAGACTGTTTAGCGCCTTTGGCCGGTTCAAATGCATCCGGCCCAAGCGGCCTTTACGGCTGACGATCACAGGTGTTTCAGGCATAGAAATTCCCTAGTTTTCGGCGATCACGGATCGTGAAACCACGAGCCGCATGATTTCGTTCGTCCCTTCCAGGATCTGATGCACCCTGAGATCTCGGACTATCTTCTCGATACCGTACTCGGTCAGATAGCCGTATCCGCCATGCAGCTGCAGCGCGTCGTTGGCGACGTTGAAGCATTCGTCGGTCACGTATTGCTTGGCCATCGCACAGAGGGTTGTCGCATCGGACGCCTTGGCGTCCAGACTGGCCGCAGCGCGCCACAACATGGTCCGTGCGACCTCGATCTTCGTTGCCATGTCGGCCACCCGGAATTGCAACGTCGGCATGTCGATCAGCGCTTGACCAAAGGCCTTGCGCTCACGCATGTAACCGACCGTCGTCTCCAGTGCCGACTGTGCGCCGCCAAGCGAACAGGCCGCGATATTGATCCGACCACCATTCAGACCCGACATCGCGATCTTGAAGCCCTGACCCTCGTTGCCCAGCATACTGGTCGCGGGTATGCGTACACTGTCCATGTTCACCGTGCGCGTGGGCTGGGCGTTCCAGCCCATCTTGCGCTCGTTTGCGCCAAAGCTCAGCCCGGGTGCGTCCTTCTCGACCAAGAAAGCGGTAATGCCGCCGGGGCCCTCGGCGCCGGTACGTGCCATGACGAGGTAAACGTCAGACGTCCCCGCCCCGGAGATGAACTGCTTCTGGCCGGTCAACAGATAGTCATCACCATCCTTGATCGCCCGCGTGCTCAGCGCCGAGGCATCCGATCCCGCCCCCGGTTCGGTCAGGCAATAGCTCGCCAAGGTTTCCATTGTGGCCAGCTTCGGGCACCATTCAGCGCGTTGTGCTTCGGTGCCATAGCTGTCGATCATCCAGCAGCACATGTTGTGGATAGAGATGTAGGCCGCAATCGTCGGGCAGCCCGTGGCCAGCGCCTCAAAGATCAGCGCCGCATCGACCCGGCCCAGCCCTGTGCCGCCGACATCGTCGCGCGTGTAAATTGCGCCTAGGCCCAAGGCTCCGGCATGCGCCAGAACATCGGTCGGGAAATGTTTGGTCTCGTCCCACGCGATGGCCTTGAGTTTCAGCTCGCTTGACGCGAAATCCCTGGCCATTTCGCGAAAGGCGACCTGGTCTTCGCTGGGGGTGAAGTCGATCATGCCGGGAGGCCCTCACTTATAGCTTTTCGGTGAGTTCTGGGACGGCTTGGAAGAGATCTGCGACGAGGCCAAAATCGGCGACCTGGAAGATCGGCGCCTCTTCGTCCTTGTTGATGGCGACGATGACCTTGCTGTCTTTCATGCCCGCCAGGTGCTGGATCGCGCCCGAGATGCCGACGGCGATATAGAGATCCGGGGCCACGACCTTGCCGGTCTGACCGACCTGCCAGTCGTTCGGGGCATAGCCTGAGTCGACAGCGGCGCGGCTGGCGCCAACGGCGGCGCCCAGCTTGTCGGCCAGCGCCTCGATCAGCGCGAAATCGTCTTCGGAGCCGACCCCGCGACCGCCCGAGACCACGACGCCCGCGCTGGTCAGCTCGGGGCGGTCGCTTGCGGCGACCTTGTCCTCGACCCATGCGCTGAGGCTGGGGTTCTCGGCGGCGGCGGTGGTTTCCACCGAGGCCGAACCGCCTTCACCGGCAGCGTCGAAGGTGGAGGTCCGGAAGGTGATAACCTTCTTTTCATCCTTCGACTTTACCGTCTGGATTGCGTTCCCGGCGTAGATCGGGCGCTCGAAGGTGTCGGCGTCGACCACGCCGGAGACATCCGACAGGATCATCACGTCCAAGAGCGCGGCGACGCGGGGCATCACGTTCTTCGCATCCGTCGTCGCAGGCGCGACGATGTGGGAGTAGTCCCCGGCAAGGGAGACGATCAGCGCCGCCGTCGGCTCGGCAAGGCGGTGGCCGAGGCTGGCGTCTGCGGCGACCAGCACCTTGGCCACGCCGTCGATCTTCGCGGCGGCTTCACCTGCGGCGGCGGAGGCCCCGGCGCAGAGCACGGTCACATCGCCGAGCTTGGCGGCAGCAGAGACAGCCTTGGCGGTGGCGTCCATCGCCAGCTCACCATCGGTCACTTCGGCAAGAAGGAGAACAGCCATCAGATAACCCCCTTTTCTTTGAGTTTGGCGACCAGTGCATCGACATCGGCCACGATATCGCCTGCTTGGCGGGTTTCGGGCTCGGAGGTTTTCACCACTTCGAGGCGCGGGGAGACGTCTACGCCGTAGTCTTCGGCAGTCTTCTCATTCAGCGGCTTCTTCTTGGCCTTCATGATGTTGGGCAGCGAGGCATAGCGCGGCTCGTTGAGGCGCAGGTCGACGGTGACGATGGCAGGCATCTTCACCTTGATCGTCTGCAGCCCGCCGTCGACCTCGCGGGTCACCACCGCGTGCTCGCCCTCGACTTTCACCTCGGAGGCGAAGGTGGCCTGCGACCAGCCCAGCAGCGCCGAGAGCATCTGGCCGGTGGCGTTCATGTCGTTGTCGATCGCCTGCTTGCCCGCGAGCACCAGCCCCGGCTGCTCCTCGTCGATCACCGCCTTGAGGATCTTGGCAACGGCCAGCGGCTCGATGTCCTGGTGCACGTCGTCGGCGGCCACCACGAGGATCGCCCGGTCGGCGCCCATCGCCAGCGCGGTCCGCAGCGTTTCCTGCGCCTGCTTCACGCCGATGGAGACCGCAACGACCTCCTCGGCCGTGCCGGCTTCCTTTAGCCGGATCGCCTCTTCCACGGCGATCTCGTCGAACGGGTTCATCGACATCTTCACGTTGGCAAGATCGACACCCGATCCGTCCGATTTAACACGGACCTTCACGTTGTAGTCGATCACCCGTTTCACAGGCACAAGCACCTTCATTGGCAGCACATCCTTTCGAATGGTTGGAAGATTCTACAGACCGGTGCTGGGGCGCGGATTGCGCCCCACGTGGGGGTCACATTGCCAGAAAGCCGCCGTCGACCGGGATGACGACGCCGGTGACATAGGAGGACATCTCGGAGGCAAGAAACAGGGCCGGGCCACCGATCTCGTCGGCTTCGCCGTTGCGCCCGAGGGCCACGCGCTCGAGGAACTTGGCCCCGGCGGGGGCCTTGACGGCCTTGAAGGTCATGTCGGTGAGCATGCGCCCCGGCGCAAGCCCGTTGACCCGCACGCCATCGGGGCCGAGTTGCTGTGCGAAATACTGAATCAGCGAGCGGATGCCACCCTTGGCTGCCCCGTAGGCGGCACTGGAGCGCGGCGCGGTGAAGGCGGCGATGGAGGCGGTGAAGATGAGGCTGGCACTGCTCTTGCGCAGCGCGGGCAGGAAGGCGATTGTCATGTCCCACTGGCCGCGCAGGTTGACGTCTATGACGTGATCCCATTTGCTCATGAGGTCAGGGTCATCAAGGCTGACGCGGGGCGAGATCCCGGCGTTGTTGACCAGCACATCGATGGAGGGGAAGGCCTCGGAGATGCGTTTTCCGAAGGCCATCACATCGTCCCGCGAGGTGATGTCGAGCGCCTCGGCCCGGGCTATGCCGCCGTTAGCCTCGATTTCGGCGACCACCTCTTGAGCGGCACTGGCGTCCATGTCGACCACGATGACCGTGGCGCCTTCCTGTGCGAAACGCCGGGCCATCGAAGCACCCAGCCCGCGGCCCGCGCCGGTCACGACGGCGGTCTTGTTGTCGAGTAATGCCATTGCAGCGGCTCCTCTGCCGGATTTCATTTGCGACAGGGTGAGGCCCTGCGGAGGCTTCGTCCAGAGCAGGTCGCGCAAGGCATCGTTGCAGGTTTTCGCGCCATGTTGGGCCGGGTGTGGCCAATGGGCGCGCTGGTTCTGCAACGCTGCATTGCTGCCCGAAGGGTGCAGGGGGCATTGGCGCCGGGCGTTCAGACCCGCATATTTCATGGGACCTTCTCAAGTGGAAAGAACTGCTGATCGGACCCGCCATGACACCTGAAGCCCAAGACCCGGCCCGGCCGTTTTTCGATGCACCGGCGCAGCGCCGCAAGGACCTTGAAGCCATCACCGGCAAATGGGAGCCAATGACGATTGCGCAGGCGCTGGACCGGGCCTGCACGCGATATGCTGACCGCCCGTTCTGCCTGACCGACGAGAAAAGCTGGAGTTACGGCGAGATCCGCGATGCCGCCGACAGGCTGGCGGCACGGTTTCTGGCAGACGGGATTTCGGGGGGCGATCACGTCGGGCTGTGGCTGGCCAACTACGTGGAGTTCGTCATAGCAAAATTCGCAATTGCCCGGATCGGTGCGGTTGCGGTTCCGTTCAACTTTATGTTGCGGCAGACCGAGATCGCCTATGTGCTGGAGCAGTCGGACTGTGTGGCGCTGGTGACGATGGATGTGTTTCGCGGGCACGATCATCTAGCGGATCTCGATGCGATCATGTCCGGTTGGGTGGAGCGGGCGGGCGGCGCGGAATTTCCCAAGATGCGCAATATCTACCTTTGCCGGATCGAGGGCGAGGGCCGGGACGGCGCGCGGGAGCTCATTGACCCGGCATGGGAGCCGAGCGCGGCGCAGTTAGAGGCCGTCAGAGCCGCCGATGCCGAGGCCGCGCCAGAAGCTAATTGCGACATACTCTACACTTCGGGTACCACCGGCCAGCCCAAGGGCGCGATGATTACCCATGACATGGTGCTGCGCACGGCCTATGCCTCCAACTACGCGATGGCGCGCGAGGAGGGCAGGCGACTGCTGTTTGCGCTGCCGCTGTACCATGTATTCGGTTACGTGGAGTGCATGATCGCGGCGATGTTCTTTGGCGGCGCGATCGTGCCGCGCCCGATCTTCGATGCCAATGACATGGTCGAGGCGGCGGAGCGTTTTCAGGTGGGGGAGATCACCTGCGTGCCGGTGATGACCGACCTGATGATGGAGGCGGTGCGAGCGCGGGGCGGCTTTGACTGCCCCACGCTGATTGCCTATTTCAACTCGGGTGGGGTGAACCCGCCGGAGATCTGGGACGCGATCCGCGAGAGCTTTCGCCCGCGCGAGTTGCTGACCGGCTACGGCATGACCGAGACCACCGCTTCGACCTGTTGCTGCCTGCCCGAGGGCGATCGCAAGTGGCTGAGCCAGAGCAACGGGCGGCTGAAGGAGGCGGGCTGCGCGGGGTTTGCCGAGTTCGGCGGGCGGCTGGCGGTATACAAGGCGGTGGACCCGCAGACTGGCGCCGATTTGCCGCCGGGCGAGAAGGGCGAATTGCTGGTGCGCGGCTACTGCGTGACGCCGGGTTATTATCGCAAGCCGGAAGAGACTGCGCGGGCGATGACGGCAGATGGCTGGCTGAAGACGGGCGATGTGGGGACGGTGGATGCCCAGGGCTACGTGACGCTGCTCGGGCGGATCAAGGAATCCTATCGGTGCGGCGGTGAGATGGTGATGCCCGAGGAGGTCGAGATTTTTTTGCGGACCCATGAGGCGATCGAGGCGGCCTATGTGGTTGGCGTGCCGGATGCGCGGATGGGCGAGGTTGGCTGTGCGCTGATCGTTGCCAAGGGTGGCGCGGCTCCCGATGCTGCCGCATTGGACGGGTTTTGCCGCAACCGGATCGCAAGGTTCAAGATTCCGAAATTCGTCATTCCGGTGACGGCGCAGGATGTGCCTTTCACCACGACCGGGCGCGCGCGGCGGGTGCATCTGGCGCAATATGCACGGGAGAAGCTGGGGCTGTGACGGCCCGGTTCTTTCACAACAGGCGAGGCAGATAATGACCCATACGATCAACGAACTTCAGGATGTCATCGACACCTGCGAATTCGACCGCTGGCTCGGGCTGACGGTGGAGGCGGTGAGCGAGGACAGCGTGACCCTGAACATGCCCCAGCGGCGGGAGATTCTGGGCACGCCGAAGGTCGAGCGGCTGCATGGCGGCGCGGTGGGAAGCCTGATTGACGCGGCGGGCTGTTACGTGCTGATCGCGCGCCTCAACCGGCGGCTTTCGACGATCAGCCTTGTGGTCGATTACCTGAGGCCGGCCCATGGCACGATGGTAGCGGTCGCCCGCATCATCAAGCTGGGCCGCAGGATTTGCACGACCTCTGTGGAGGTGACGGGTTCGGACGGCAAGCTGGTGGCGACCGGGCGGCTGACCGTGGTGCTATCGGATGTCGAGGTCGGGCAGGAACACAAGGTTGAGCGGATCGCGTAACGGAGCGTTCTGCAAAGCTCCGTTGCCGCCTGAGCGCTGCCTGCGCCCTGTAGCAGGCGGCCCGGGCCGAGTTACACCCGGGTAAATGATCAGTCGGCATTTCAGCACCGGCGTGAAGGAGAACTGAGATGGACAATGAGATGGACAAGCAGCCCGATTTCGATGCGGTGGTGATCGGCGCCGGACTGACGGGGCTTTACATGGCCTACCGCCTCCGCGAGCTGGGATACAGTGTGCGCGGCATTGAGGCCTCCGACGATATCGGAGGGGTCTGGCACCAGAACCGCTATCCCGGCGCGCGCATCGATTCTGAGAGTGAGGTATATGGCTACTTCTGGAATGAAGATCTGATGCAGGAGTTCAACTGGAGCGAGCGTTTCGCTGCCCAGCCCGAGGTGCTGAAATACATCCACCGCGCAAATGACTACATGAATATCCGGAAGGATTACATGTTCAACGCGCGGGTCGGGGGAGCGGCTTTCGACGAGGGTAGCGGCCTCTGGACGATCACCTTTCAGGATGGCGGCAAGGCGCCGTTAACCGCGCGCTTCGTGTTCTCGGCGCTTGGCCCGCTTTCGGCGCCGCAGATGCCCAATGTGCCCGGCGTGCATACCTTTACCGGCACCAGCCTTCACACCGCCCAGTGGCCGCGTGACCCCGATGGCTTGGGGCCTGCTAAGCTGGACCTCGAAGGCAAGCGGATCGCGGTGATTGGCACCGGCTCCTCCGGGGTGCAGGTGATTCAGGAGATGGCGAAGATTGCCGGGGAGCTGACGGTTTTCCTGCGCTCGCCCAACTGGTGCACGCCGCTAGGAAACGGGCCGATGAGCGCGGAGCGGATGGCGGCGATCAAGGCGGATTACGGCAGCTTCATCGACAAGTGCGACCGTTCGATTGCCGGTTTTCCCCATGAGTTCATCGAGCGCGACATTTTCGATGTGCCCAAGGAGGAGCGCGACGCCAAGCTGGAAGAGCTTTACAACGGCCCCGGTTTCTCGCTCTGGCTCGGGGCCTATCAGGATGTGCTGATGACCCCGGAGGCCAATAAATACGTTTCCGATTTCGTGGCCGACAAAATCCGCCAGCGGGTGAAAGACCCGGCCGTTGCGGAAAAGCTGATCCCCAAGGATCACGGCTTCGGAATGAAGCGCGTGCCGCTGGAGACCCGCTATTACGAGGTTTATAATCAGGACAACGTGTCGATCGTGGATCTCAACGAAACACCGATCACCCGGATCGAGCCAGAGGGCATCCGCACCACCGAGGCGTTGCACGAGTTCGATGTGATCATCTATGCCGAGGATTTCCGGCGCTTCATGATGCGCGACAAGAAGGTGGCCGACGGGCAATTGCGGCTCGTCATACCGGGCCCCATCGGCAGCGCCCGCACCGGCGCCGACTTCGATCCCGACGCACTCGAGGCCACGCTCGAGGCGTTCGCGGGCGGCGCGTCCGGAGCCGATCCTCGCGGCTGACGCCCGGCCGACGTCCGGTCATGCACGCCCGCGACGCCGACGGTTGCGTTCCGGCGCTCGTGTACCATCATTCGCCGTAGCCCGTTCCACAGCGAGACCCCGATGTCGTCCCCCGACGCCCCCGCGAGCGCCAGCGCCGGCCTGCTGTCGGACGCGACTCTCGCCGCGCTCGAGCTGCGTCGCCAACCGTTCACCGACACGCCGGCCGACGGTGATCACTACACCGACGACACGACGGCCGAGCAGCTCGCCGACATCCGCCAGGCGCTCATCACCGGCGACGACCTGCTGCTGATCCTCGGGCCGCGCGGCGCCGGCAAGTCCACGCTGCTGGCCCAGCTCGCCGCCAACAGCGGGCTGCGCATCCAGTGCTTCTCGGTGCGCGGCAGCCCGCGCTTCTCCACGCAGAACCTCTTCAGCGGCATGCTCGAGGCGTTTCGCCAGCAGCCCGGCGAGGAGCTGCGCGACACGCTCGATGCGCTGGTGCCGCACCTGCAGCGCATGACGGCCGACAACGTGCTGTGCACGGTCGTGCTGGACGACGCGGATGCCGTGTCCGAGGCCGAGCTCACCCGCCTGCTGTCCGGCATGCTGTACCTGAACAGCCGCGACGAGACGCTGCTGCGCATCGCGCTCGCCGCCGAGGAGGCGTTCGAGGAACGCATCCCCGAGCTGCTGCCCGAGGGGGCCGACCTGCCCTACTCGGGGCTGGTGGTGGAGCCCTTCGGGGCCGATCGCGCGGCGGGCTACCTGGACTTCCGGCTGAACCAGGCGGGCCGCTTCGACGCCTTCCCGTTCTCCGAGCGCGAGGTCGAGGCGCTGAACTCGCGCGCCGGCGGCCTGCCGCTGCTGCTGCACGCCGAGGCGGCGCAGGAGCTCAACGAGCGCCACGACGCCGAGGCGGACGAGCCGCTGCCGGCCGAGCTCGCCGAGCACGCGCGCGCCGGGGCGAGCCGTGCGGGCGCGACGGGGTCCGGCCTGGCCGGCCTGGTGGCTTCCCGCGGCGGCAAGCTCGGCCTCGGTGGCCTGTCGCTCGCCCTGATCCTGGGCGGACTGCTGCTGTCCCGCCCCTCGTCCGAGCCCGTCGACACGGCGCGCTACACCGTCGTGGAGGAGCGTCCCGTCGGCGCGGGGGCCGGCACGGACGCGGACGCGGCACGCGCCGACGAGGCCCGGCTGCGGCTGGTGCGGGAGCTGGAGGAGGCGCGCGCGGCCGAGGCGGTCGCCGAGTCCGCGCGGGCGCCGCTGCCCACGGCGCCGCTCGGCGAGTCCGCTGCCGCGACGGGCGCGCAATCCCGGCCGGCCCCGTCCGGCGCCGGTGCGGGCGAAGGCGTCACGGCGACGGCCCCTGCGCCGGCCGCCGTACCCTCCCCTACGCCTGCGCCCGACACCACGGTGGCACGCGCGGAGCCGGAACCGGTACCGACCCCGACCCCCGCGACCCCCGACCCGACCCCGGACCCGACCCCCGACCCGACCCCCGCGGAGCCGCAAGCGCCCGCGGCCGCGCTGCAGGCGCCCGAACCGGACCCGGACCCGGTGCCCGAGCCCGCACCGGAGCCGGCACCGACGCCTGCCGCGTCCCTCCCCGCCGCCGACGACGCGACGCCGCCGGCGCTCGAGTCGCTGGAGTCCCCGAACTGGGTACTGGTGCAGGACCCCGAGCGCTTCACGGTGCAGATGAGCGCGTCCACCGAGAAGAGCACCGTCGAGGATTTCCTCGTGCGCACCGGGCTGTCGGCGCCGAACTCGATCTTCGCGTTCGATCGCGACGGCACGACCTGGTACGCGCTGGTGCACGGGCTCTTCGGCAGCATCGAGGAGGCGCGCGAGGCCATCGAGCGCATGCCGCCCGCGGCGCAGACGAACCAGCCGTGGATCCGCGGCGTGGGACGCATCCAAGCGGCACTCAAGGAAGGCAACTGAGTCGGCGCCGGGCCGCGCGATCGGTCCGGGCCCGTCTTTCGTAGGACGTACAATGCCGTAGGGTGCGCGTCGCCGCGCGCCCGGCCCGGCCCCGTGCGTTCCTCGACGAGCGACCCCGCCGTTGCCCCGTCCTGCCGACCCCCTCGCGACCCCCGCGCGAGGGCCCCGGCGGGCGCGGGCGCGCGGGCGACGCCGCGCGTGCGCATGCGGACCGCCCCATTCGCCGTCTGCCTGGTCATCCGCATGAATCACCTGCACTCCCTCGAAGGCTCCGGACTCTGGCGTCCCGAGTTCGAACGCGACAACTGCGGCTTCGGTCTCATCGCCCAGATGGACGGGCGCGGCAGCCACTGGCTGGTCGAGACCGCCATCACGGCGCTGGGTCGCATGACACACCGCGGCGCCATCGGGGCCGACGGCAAGACCGGTGACGGCTGCGGGCTGTTGCTGAAGAAGCCGGAAGGCTTCCTGCGCCGTGCCGCGTCCGAGGCGGGCATCGAGCTGGGCGAAGGCGAGTTCGCCACCGG
Source organism: uncultured Gammaproteobacteria bacterium (assembly GCA_963833195.1). GTDB lineage: Bacteria > Pseudomonadota > Gammaproteobacteria > Granulosicoccales > Granulosicoccaceae > Granulosicoccus. Next base: position 2,955,139 of record CAWHXF010000027.1, read on the forward strand.
CATCGTGTTCACGGGGCACGACGGGGACGTGGCCGCCCAGGTGCGAAAGCGCATGGAGCACGAGCTGCGCGAGCGCGGGCTCGTGTTCCGCGGCTGGCGCGCCGTGCCCATCGACACCTCGGCCTGCGGCGAGGAAGCCGCGCGCTCGGTGCCTCGCGTGGAGCAGCTCTTCGTGTCCGCCACCGAGGAGATGGACACGGCCGAGTTCAACCGCCAGCTCTTCGTCGCGCGCCGGCGCGCCGAGATCGCGCTCGCGGACATCGACCCGGAGTTCTACGTCTGCTCGCTGTCCTCCGACGTGATCCTCTACAAGGGGCTCGTGATGCCGGAATACCTCGCGGTGTTCTACCCCGACCTCGAGGACCCCGAGCTCGAGAGCTCCATCGCGGTGTTCCACCAGCGCTTCTCGACGAACACGCTGCCGCAGTGGCGCCTCGCGCAGCCCTTCCGGTATCTCGCCCACAACGGCGAGATCAACACGATCAAGGGCAACCGCAACTGGGCCAACGCGCGCGCCTCGAAGCTCAGATCCCCGGTGCTGCCGGAGCTGTCGGAGCTGCTGCCGCTGGTGAGCCAGTCGGGCTCGGACTCGATGTCGCTCGACAACATGCTCGAGGTGCTGCTGGCGGGCGGCATCGATCTGTTCCGCGCCATGCGCATGCTGATGCCCCCCGCGTGGCAGAACACCTGGGAGCTCGATTCGGACCTGCGCGCGTTCCTGGAATACAACTCCATGCACATGGAGCCCTGGGACGGCCCCGCTGGGGTCGTGCTGTCGGACGGCCGCTACGCGAGCTGCACGCTGGACCGGAACGGGCTGCGCCCGGCGCGCTACGTGATCTCGAAGGACCGGCACATCACGCTCGCCTCCGAGGTCGGCGTGTACGACTACCTGCCGAGCGAGATCGTGACCAAGGGCCGGCTGAAGCCCGGCGAGATGCTCGCGGTGGACACCCAGTCCGGACGGCTGCTGCTGCCGCAGGACATCTCCGACCTGTTGAAGCACCGCCAGCCCTACGCCAAGTGGCTGCAGAAGAACGCGCGCCAGCTGCGCGCCGGCCTGCGCGAGCTGCCCCCGCGCGCCCCGGCGATGGACGAGGCGACGCTCGCCCTGCACGAGAAGATGTTCAACGTCACGTTCGAGGAGCGCGACCAGGTGCTGCGCACGCTGGCCCAGGGCGGCCAGGAGGCCGTCGGCTCCATGGGCGACGACACGCCCTTCCCCGTCATGAGCGAGCACGTGCGCGCGCTCTACGACAGCTTCCGGCAGCAGTTCGCGCAGGTCACGAACCCGCCCATCGACCCGCTGCGCGAAACGATCGTGATGTCGCTGGAGACGTGTCTCGGGCGCGAGAAGAACCTCTTCCGCGAGACGCATCACCATGCCAACCGGCTGCTGGTGCGCTCGCCGGTGCTGTCGCAGGAGAAGTTCGAGACGCTGCTCGCCATGGACGACGAGCCGGCCTACGCGAACGTGCGCCTGGACCTGCAGTACGACCCGGACGAGGAAAACCTGGAGGCCGCCATCGCGCGCCTGGCCGACGCCGCCATCCGTGCGGTGCGCGACGAGCAGAAGGTGGTCGTGGTGCTGAGCGACCGGGAGCTCAGGACCGGGCTGCTGCCCGTGCCGGCGCTGCTCGTCACGGGCGCGGTGCATCACGCGCTCATCGGTGCGGGCGTGCGCCCGGACGCCAACATCATCGTCGACACGGGCACCGTGCGCGACAGCCACCAGATCGCGGTGCTCGTCGGCTACGGCGCCACCTGCGTGGTGCCCTGGCTCGCCTACGAGACGCTCGCGGGCATGATCGAGAAGCGCGAGCTCGTCGGCAACCTCGCGCACTTCGAGCAGAACTACCGGAAGGGCATCAACAAGGGGCTCATGAAGATCCTCTCGAAGATGGGCATCTCCACCATCGCGAGCTACCGCGGGGCGCAGCTCTACGAGATCGTGGGGCTGTCCTCGGACGTCGTCGCGCGCTGCTTCACGGGCACCACCTCGCGCATTCAGGGCATGGGCTTCGACGACATCGAGGTGGACCTCAAGACGCTCGCCGCGCACGCCTTCGACCCGCAGCTCTCGGTCAGCCAGGGGGGCTTGCTGAAGTACGTGCACGGTGGCGAATACCACGCCTACAACCCCGACGTGGTGCAGCAGCTGCAGGCCGCCGTCACCAGCGGCGAGATGGACGACTACGACGTCTACCGCAAGACCGTCGACGAGCGCCGTCCGGCCATGCTGCGCGATCTGCTGGAGCTCGTGCCGCGCGGCGAGCCCATCCCGCTGTCCGAGGTGGAGCCCGTCGAGGCCATCATCACGCGCTTCGACAGTGCAGGCATGTCCCTCGGCGCACTGTCCCCGGAGGCGCACGAGACCCTGGCCGAAGCCATGAACCGGCTCGGCGGGCGTTCGAACTCCGGCGAGGGCGGCGAGGACAAGGCGCGGCACGGCACCATCAAGCGCAGCAAGATCAAGCAGATCGCGTCGGGCCGGTTCGGCGTCACGCCGGAGTACCTCGTCAGCGCCGAGGTGCTGCAGATCAAGATCGCGCAGGGCGCCAAGCCCGGCGAGGGCGGTCAGCTGCCGGGCGACAAGGTCAACGAGATGATCGCCAAGCTTCGGCACTCGAGCCCGGGCGTGGCGCTGATCTCGCCGCCGCCGCACCACGACATCTACTCCATCGAGGACCTCGCGCAGCTGATCTTCGACCTGAAGCAGGTCAATCCCGAGGCGCTCGTGTCGGTGAAGCTCGTCGCCGAGGCGGGCGTGGGCACGGTCGCCGCGGGCGTCGCCAAGGCCTACGCGGACCTGATCACCATCTCCGGCTACGACGGCGGCACGGGCGCATCCCCGCTCACGAGCGTGAAGTACGCGGGCAGCCCGTGGGAGCTCGGCATGTCCGAGACGCATCAGGTGCTGCGCGCGAACGGGCTGCGCGCGAAGGTGCGCGTGCAGGCCGACGGCGGCCTGAAGACCGGGCCTGGACGTCATGAAGGCCGCGGCCATGGGCGCGGAGAGCTTCGGCTTCGGCACCGGGCCCATGATCGCCATGGGCTGCAAGTACCTGCGCATCTGTCACCTGAACAACTGCGCCACGGGCGTCGCCACGCAGCACAAGGTGCTGCGCATGCGCCACTTCAACGGCAACGTCGAGAAGGTCATGAACTACATGCGCTTCGTGGCCGAGGACGTGCGCCGCCACCTCGCCTCGCTCGGCGTGAAGTCGCTCACCGAGGTGATCGGGCGACCCGAGTTCCTGCGCCCGGCCGGAGGCACCACGCGGCGCCAGTCGCGCGTGGACCTGCGCCCGCTGCTGGCCACCGGCGACATCCCGGACGACGCGCCGCGCTACTGCACCGTGGCCCGCAACGAGCCCTGGGACGCCGGCCTGCTGGCCGAGCAGATGGTGGTCGACACGAGGAGCGCGATCAGGAAGAAGTCCGGCGGCACGTTCGAGTACGCCATCCGGAACGACCACCGCTCCATCGGCGCCCGGTTGTCCGGCGAGATCGCGAAGCTGCACGGCGACACGGGCATGGAAGATGCGCCCATCCACGTGCGCTTCACGGGCACGGCCGGGCAGTCCTTCGGCGTGTGGAACGCGGGCGGCCTGCACCTGACCCTCGACGGCGACGCCAACGACTACGTCGGCAAGGGCATGGCGGGCGGGAAGATCGTGATCCGGCCCCCCGCCGACGCGCGCTACTCGGGACGCGAGTCCGCCATCGTCGGCAACACCTGCCTTTACGGCGCGACCGGCGGACACTTCCACGCCGCCGGCATCGGTGGCGAGCGCTTCGCGGTGCGGAACTCCGGCGCCGTCGCCACCATCGAGGGCATCGGCGACCACGGCTGCGAGTACATGACGGGCGGCGCGGTCGTGGTGCTCGGCGAGACGGGCGTGAACTTCGGCGCCGGCATGACCGGCGGTCTCGCGTTCGTGTTCGACCGGCACAACGTGTTCGTGGACCGCTACAACCACGAGCTGATCGACATCCACCGCCTGCACAGCGAGTCCATGGAGCAGTACCGGAACCTGCTGTTCTCGCTGATCCAGGACCACGTGCGCGCCACGGGCAGCCTGCTGGGCCAGGAGACCGTGGACGACTACTACAGCCTGGCCTCGCGCTTCTGGATGGTGAAGCCGAAGGCGGCCGAGCTGTCGGAGCTGCTGTCGACGCTGGGGCGGGCCGCGTGATGGACCGCGCGGCGGGCCCCGGGGCAGATCCCGGGGCGGATCCCGGGGCCGGAACGCCAGGCGGGCGGCCGCAAGACGCTTTCGTGAACCGCGCCACGGAGACGGAAACGACGCACCGGGAATACCGTATATAGTACCAGCACATGGCCGGCAAGATTCCCCAGCACTTCATCGACGAGCTGCTCGCGCGCACCGACGTCGTGGACGTGGTCGGGGCGCGGGTCACGCTGAAGAAGGCCGGGTCGAACTACATGGCCTGCTGCCCGTTCCACAACGAGAGGACGCCCTCGTTCTCGGTCAGCCAGCCCAAGCAGTTCTATCACTGCTTCGGGTGCGGGGCGAACGGCAACGCCATCGGCTTTCTCATGGAATACGAGGGCATGCACTTCGTCGACGCCATCGAGACGCTGGCCGAGGCCGCCGCCATGGAGGTGCCGCGCGACGCATCGCACGCGGCCGCGCAGGACGACCTGCGCCCGCTGCACGCGCTCATGGACGAGGTCGCCGCGCTGTACCGGCGCGAGCTGCGGGACTCCCCGGAGGCCATCGAGTACCTGAAGCGCCGCGGTCTCGACGGCGAGACCGCAAAGCGCTACGGCATCGGCTGGACGGGGGCGCGCGACGCGCTCGTGCGCGCGTTCCCGCATCGCGAGGCGGAGCTCGTGAAGTGCGGCATGCTCGGCACGAACGACGCGGGCCGCGCGCCCTACCCGCGCTTCCGGGATCGCGTCATGTTCCCGATCCGCGACCGGCGCGGGCGCACCATCGCGTTCGGCGGGCGCACGCTCGACGGCAGCGAGCCCAAGTACCTGAACAGCCCCGAGACGCCCATCTTCCACAAGGGCCAGGAGCTCTACGGCCTGCACGAGGCGAGAAAGCCCATCCAGGACGCCGGGCACGCGCTCGTCGTGGAGGGCTACATGGACGTCGTGGCGCTGGCGCAGGCGGGCATCGACAACGCGGTGGCCACGCTCGGCACGGCCGCCAACCGCGCGCACAGCGAGGCGCTCTTTCGCGTCGTGCCGAACATCGTGTTCTGCTTCGACGGCGACCGCGCCGGCAAGGCCGCCGCGTGGCGCGCGCTGCAGGCCACGCTGCCGGTGCTGGAGGACGGGCGCGACGCGCACTTCCTCTTCCTGCCCGACGGGGAGGACCCGGACAGCTACGTGAAGGCGCACGGCGCGCAGGGCTTCCGGGCGCTGCTCGACGCGCGCGTGCCCATCGTGGACCAGCTGTACGCGCACCTCGCCGGTGACGTGGATCTCGACAGCATCGGCGGCAAGGCGCAGCTCGCCGAGCGCGCGAAGCCGCTGCTGAAGACCATCCCGAAGGGCGTCTACCGCGAGCTCGCGCTGCAGCGGCTCGAGCGCCTCGTCGGCGTGCCGCTGGGCGGCGGCGCGCCGGGCGCGCGGCCCCCGGCCGGGCACCCCTCCGTCCCGGCCGCCGGTGGTCGTCGTGCGCCCGCGGACGCGCCCGGCGACCGCCCGCTCACCCCCATGAGCCGCGCGGTGCTGCTGGTGCTGCAGCAGCCGTCGGTGGTGGGCACGTTGCCGCCGGACGCGTTCGAGTTCGAGCCCGAGCAGCCGGGCGCGCCGCTGCTGGCGCGGCTGATCGCGTACTGCGATGCCGATCCCTCGATCACCACGGCGCGACTCATCGAGCGTTTTCGCGGCACCGAGCACGAGGGCCCGGTCGGTCTGCTCGCCGTGCGCCCGTGGTGGCCGGACGGACGCGAGCTGGACGCCGCGACGGCGGCCGACGAGTTCGCGCACTGCATGAAGCGGCTCGCGGAACAGGCCCGCGATGCCCGGCGGGAACGGGTCGGCGACGCGGCCCGTACGGGCCTGCTGGCCGTGCGGCGCGGGCGTTGAACGCGCGCATCCCGCGCCTGCACGTCGACGCCGTTCTGGTCGACGGCGCGCTGCTGGAGCTGGACCGGGCGCGCAGCCACCAGCTCGGGGACGTGTTGCGGCTGCGCGAGGGCGCCACCGTCGAGGTGTTCGATGGGCACGGCAACCAGCACGCTGCCGAGGTGCGCCTCGCGGGCAAGCGCGTGAGGCTGGCCGTGGGGCCCGCGCGCGAGGCCCGTGCGGAATCGCCGCTCGATCTCGTGCTGCTGCAGGGCGTGTCGCGCGGGGACCGCATGGATGCCACCGTGCGTCAGGCCACCGAGCTCGGCGCGAGCGCCATCCGTCCCGTCACTACGCGCCGCGGCTCGGTGCGTCTGGACGAGGCGCGCGCCGCGAAGCGTCAGGCGCACTGGGAGGCGATCGTCGTCAGCGCGTGCGAGCAGTGCGGACGCGTGCGCCTGCCGACGCTGCACCCGGTGGCCTCGCTCGACACCGCCCTGACCGACGCGCGGGCCGCGGCGCCCGAGGCACTGGCGCTGCAGCTCGACCCCGAGGCATCCACCGGTCTGGGCGAGGCGCTGGACGCCCGCGCGGCACGGGACGCGCCGCGCTCGGCGGCGCTGCTGATCGGACCCGAGAGCGGACTCGACCCCGAGGAGATCGCCGCGGCGCGCGAGGCGGGTTTCCTGCCGGTGCGCAGCGGTCCGCGCACGCTGCGCACCGAGACCGCGGGCCCGGCCGCGCTCGCCATACTGCAGGCCCGGTTCGGCGACCTGAGCACCTGACACGATGCGTTCCGTCCCACGAACTCGCCTGACCCTCGCGTGCGTGCCGCTGATCCTGCTCATCGCGGGCTGCGCCGCCATGTCCGCGGTCCGGCCGGAGGCACCCGTGGTATCGGTCGCGGGCGTGCGTCCGCTGAACCTCAGCCTGACGAAGCAGCGGCTGCGCTTCACGCTGCGCGTGGAGAACCCGAACGCGTTCGAGCTGCCCGTGGATTCGCTGGACTTCGTCGCCCGGGTGGGCGACGAGCGCATCGCGAGCGGCGGTAGCGACGAGCCGGTCGTGGTGCCGGCCAACGGCGAGGCCGAGATCGACGTGGACGTGGTCGCAGGCATCGACACCGTGCTCGGGCGCATGCGCTCCATGCTCGAGGACCGCACCATCGATCTCGACTACCGGGTCGACGGCACGGTCAAGCTCGCGAACTGGCCCAGGCGCATCCCCTTCGACGTCGAGGGCGTCGTCGACAACCCGCTGAAGGACGCTCCGGACCCCTGATGGACCCACCCGTCGTGGCACTTTCCCGCATGAACGACATGGCCGGCTCGGCCGGCACGGCCGACTTCGATGCCCCCGCAGCGAATGCGTCGAGCTTCGATGCGGCCGACGATGCCCTGCTCGATTTCGTGCGCGCCCACCCCCGCCTGTTCGTGCTCGGCGGCGCGGGCTGCAGCACCGCCTCCGGGCTCGGCGACTACCGCGATCGCGAGGGCCGATGGAAGCGCAAGCAGCCCATGACGGGACAGGTGTTCCGGGCCGACGAGGCCATGCGGCGGCGCTACTGGGCGCGCAGCTCGGTCGGCTGGCCGGCGTTCTCGGCCGCCCGGCCGGGCACCGCGCACCGCGCGCTGGTCGAGCTGCAGCGCGCCGGTACCGCGACGCATCTCGTCACGCAGAACGTCGACGGCCTGCACGCACGGGCCGGTCACCGCGACGCGGTGGACCTGCACGGGCGTCTGTCGGACGTGGTGTGCCTGGCCTGCGGGGACGTCAGCGCGCGCGACGCGTTCCAGGTGCGGCTGCTCGCGGCCAGCCCCTGGCTCGCGGAGCTGTCCGGCGCGTACGCCCCGGACGGCGACGCGGACCTGGAGCCCGCCGACGTGGACCGGCTGGAGGTGCCGGCCTGCGAGCGCTGCGGCGGCATGCTCAAGCCGGACGTGGTGTTCTTCGGCGAGAACGTGCCGCGCCCGCGCGTGGAGGACGCGCTGGCACGACTGGCGGCCAGCGACGCGCTGCTGGTCGCGGGCTCGTCGCTCATGGTGTTCTCGGGCTTTCGCTTCGCGCGCGCCGCCGCCGCGGCCGGTCAGCCCGTCGTGATCGTGAACGAGGGCGTGACGCGCGCCGACGCGCTCGCGCGGCTGCGCGTCGGCGGCGACGTCGGAGCGCGGCTCGAGAAGCTCGCGCGCCGGCTCGACCGACGGGGCGCACCCGCCTGAACGGGGGCGCGGGGACGCCTGCGGCTTGCCGCGCCGGCTATGGAGCGGGGTCGTCGTTGGCGCACGCGAAGGGATAGTCGCGCTCCGGCAGCGACGCGCCCTGCCACAACCACCGCCCCGTGATCGCGCGCAACGCGAAGCCCCGGTCGGGCGCCGTGGGCGCGAGCTCGACGTCCAGCACTTGCAGGGTGGTGCCGGCGGCGTCCGTGCTGGCGCTCGCGAGCGCCAGCCCGTCGATGTCCAGCACCACGTCGTCCTCGGGCGTGAGCGGCCGCGCCTCGTCCTCGACCAGCAGCACCAGCGGCGGCGGCGCCACGACCCCCGTGCAGCTCTGCATGTGCTGCCACTGCGCATCGACATAACCGGGCTCGACGAGCGCGCGCTGCGCCTCGGTCGTGTACACCACCTGCAACCCCGAGCTCGCCAGCACCTCGACGTGCGCGACCTCGGGAAGCGGCTCCAGCCGCGACGGATCGTCCTCGAACTGCTGCAACTGGGCCGGGGGCGTGCCCGCGACGCCGGGGCCGGGGACCGGCATCGTGCCCGGGTCCGGCGCGCCCACCGACGTGTCGGGAACGCCCGGCGTCACGGCCTGGATCGGTGCGCGTGCGATGGGCGTCGTGGCGTCCACGGACTCGCCCGGCTCGTCGCTCGCACCGACGGCGGCTCCGGACACGGGCGCGGCTGCCCCGGAGGCAGCCGGGTCGCCGGCCACGTAGCGCGTGCTGCCGTCGCCCCCGCAGGCGCCCAGCAGCAGCGCCGCGGCACCGGCCAGCGGTGCGGGCACGCGGCTCGGCCACCGCCGCGGCCGACGCCCCCGGATCGCGACCATGATGCGCCGCCGCGGGGATCCGGTTCCGGCCGCCCCGCCCGTCTCGTCCCGTTCGATCATGCGCGCCTCGCTTCGCACCGCCACGCGGCAGCCATTCCGAGCGAAATGGCTGCACGGGGCGTGCCCGAAGTCCGTTTCAGCGCGGTCGGCGAGGCACCCGGTCGGGGTCCAGTGCACGATTGATCACGCGGCTCGCCGCCACCAGCCCGAACGTCCCGGTGACCCAGCCGACCGAGCCGTAGCCGGTGTCGCAGTCCAGCCGCACGCCGGCGGAGGCGGGCCGCGCGTGGCCCACACCGCCCTGCCCGTCCGGATACATCGGCTGCTCGGTGCTCCAGACGCAGTCCACGCCGAAGGGCCGACGAGGATTGGTCGGGAACCCGTGCTCGGCCCGAAGGCGCTGGCGCACCTTGGCCGCGAGGGCGTCGTTCCAGGTGCGCGACAGGTCGCCGATGCCCACGGCGAGCGGATCGACCCGTCCGCCCGCGCCGCCCGTGGTGACGATGCGGATCCTGCGAGAGCGGCAGAACGCGATCGTCGCGGCCTTGAAGCGGATGGTGTCGATGGCATCGATGACCGCGTCGAAGCCGCGATCCAGCAGCGTCTCGAGGTTCGTGGCGGCCAGGAAGTCGTCGACCGGCACCACCTCGCAGCTCGGGTTGATGCGCCGCACGCGCTCGGCCATGAGCTCGACCTTGGACTGCCCGACGGTGTCCGCGAACGCGTGCAGCTGACGGTTCGCGTTGCCGACGTCGACGTCGTCGTGGTCTACCATCTGGAGGTGCCCCACCCCCGCGCGCGCCAGCGCCTCGACGGCCCACGAGCCCACGCCTCCGATGCCGACGACGCACACGCGCAGCCGCGCGATGCGTTCCGGTGCATCGGCGCCCCACACGCGCGCGTGCGCGTCGAACGGTCCGACCGCCACGGTGCCCTCGTCGAAGGGCGGCGGTGACGATGTCGTCGTCATGGCACGTCTACGTGCTGCGCTGCGCCGACGGCTCGTTGTACACGGGCATCACCACCGACGTGGAGCGCAGGCTGCGCGAGCACGAGGGGGCCGACGGCCGTGCGCGGCGCGGCGCGGCCTACACCCGCTCGCGACGTCCGGTGCGCCTCGTGTACGTGCGGCCGGCGGCCGACCGCTCGGCGGCGACTCGCACCGAGCTCGCGATCAAGCGCCTGCCGCGCGCGGCCAAGGAGCGGCTCGTGGCCGACGGATGCGCCGACGCTGGGCCGGAGCGCGGGCCGGGCATCGCTTGCAATGCGCCCCCGAGGCTCCCATCTTCGCCGGCATGACCCGTTCGGAACGGACCGAGGGTTACACTGCCGGACTGTCGCCGCGGTGTGAGATCCGTCGAGTCCGATCGCACCCGCATCGCGTATGGGGTGCATGACCGGTCGGCACGACAGTATGCGTGCGGCGCGGCGCACGCCGCACGCCCCGAGCTCGTTCGTGGCGCTTGCTGCCGACGCCTTCGCGGGTGCCGATGCCTCCGCCACCTGTTCGACATTCATCTGTCGTGCGACGCCTCCGCGCGTCGCACGGCGCTCGCCCCGTCCGCGGCGGGACGACCAGATTTCGTAATAGAGAGGTAGTGACGTGAAGAAGATGTTCGTAGGCGGCCTTCCCATGGAAGCCACCGAAGAAACGGTCACCGAGATGTTCAACGAGTACGGCAAGGTCCGCTCGATCAAGCTCGCGAGCGACGTGTTCAGCGGCAAGTGCAAGGGGTTCGGGTTCATCGAGATGGAGGGCCACGAGGCCCGCGCGGCCATCGCGGGCCTGAACGGCAAGATCGTGGGCGACAAGTCGCTCAAGGTGCAGTTCGAGGAGCCGCGTCGCGGCGGCAAGAAGCGCGGCGGGCGGCGGCGCTGAGCCGACGCCGAGTCGACGCGCGTTCGCGACCCGGAAGTCGTCACGGCGTGGACGCGCCGGACCGGTCAGTCCATCGAGGGCCCCCTTCGCGGGGCCTTCGTCGTTAGGTGGGTGGTCGGGTGGCCGGGCGTCGCGCGCGGATTCCAACGCCGAAGGGACGGGACGCGGATACGGTGGGCGACCGGCGGATACGCTGGTGCCGAAGAGAGGAATCGAACCTCCGACCTACTGATTACGAATCAGTTGCTCTACCGACTGAGCTACTTCGGCGCCGCCGGCCAGTATAGCCCGGTTAAGATGCAAGCGGCGCCTCCGACCCGGGGGCGGAACGGCCCGTCCGCGGCCCGGAGCAGGTGCGATTGAACGGCCCGGATGGCGGCGATGACGAACGGGCCGAGGCGGGCGATACCTTCGCACGCGCGCCCGCGACGCCGCTGACGCGGCGCTCGGTCCGCACCTTCGTCATCCGCAACGGCCGACTCACGGGCGCGCAGGAGGAGGCGCTGGAGCGGTTGCTGCCGCGCTGGGGCATCGATCACGACGCCCTCGCCGCGCACCTGCCCGACGGCGGCGTGGCCTCCGTGTTCCCGCACCCGGAGCGGGCACTGCGCGTGGAGGTGGGCTTCGGCAACGGCGATGCCCTGCTCGCCATGGCCGCGGCCGAGCCCGGGGTCAATTTCCTCGGCGTGGAGGTGCACGCGCCCGGGGTCGGCCACGCGCTGCTCGGACTGGAGACGCTCGAGCGCGACGGCCGGGCGCTCGACAACGTGCGCGTGTGCCGCCACGACGCCATCGAGGTGCTGGACGCGCTGTGCGTGCCGGGTTCGCTGGAGCGCGTCTACCTCTTCTTCCCGGATCCCTGGATCAAGAAGCGTCACCACAAGCGGCGCATCCTGCAGGGCGACTTCCTCGCCGCCTCGGCTCGCGCGCTCGCTCCGGAGGGGCTGCTGCACGCGGCCACCGACGTCGTCGAGTACGCCGACTGGATGCTGGAGCGACTCGCGCCGGACCCGCGCTTCAGGAACGTCGCCGAGCCCGCGGCGGACGTGCCCGCGGGCTTCGCCGCGCGTCCCGCCTGGCGCCCCCGCACCCGCTTCGAGCGGCGCGGCGAGCGGCTGGGCCACGAGGTGCGCGACCTGCTGTTCGCGCGGAGGGCCTCGGTCCCCGCCTGATGGAGACGCTGCCTGCCGGGCTGTCCGCGGGCTTCGCGCTGACGCCCGACAAGATCGCCATGCTGGTGCTGCTGGTGACGCTCGTGGTGCTGTTCGCGTTCGAGATCCTGCGCGTGGACGTCGCGGCCATCGTCGTGATGGTGCTGCTGGGGCTCGTCGGCAGCCTCCCTGGCGTGGAGGCGCCCATCGACGGCAAGGAGCTCTTCTCGGGGTTCGCCTCCGATGCCGTGCTGTCGGTCATCGCCGTGATGATCATCGGCGCGGGGCTGGACAAGACCGGGCTCATGAGCGACGTCGCGCAGCGCATCGTGGAGCGCGGCCGTCGCGGCGAGCGGCGCGTGACGGCATTGCTGTGCCTGACGGTGGCGGGCGTGTCGAGCTTCATGCAGAACATCGGCGCCGCCGCCCTGTTCCTGCCCGTGGTGGGACGCGTGGCCGCGCGCTCGAACCTGCCGACCTCGCGGCTGCTGATGCCCATGGGGTTCTGCGCCATCCTCGGCGGCACGGTCACGATGATCGGCTCGAGCCCGCTGATCCTGCTGAACGATCTCGTGCGCTCGGCCAATCGCACGTTGCCCGAGGCCGCGCGCATGGAGCCGTTCGGACTCTTCGACGTCACGCCCGTGGGCCTCGCGCTGGTGGCCGTCGGCACGCTGTACCTCGTGTACGCGGGTCCTTCGATGCTGCGCAACAACACCGCTCCGGGGGAGCTCATGCGCACCTCGCGCGCGAGCGACTACTTCGAGCGCGTCTACGGCATCAAGGGCGAGCTGTTCGAGGCGCGCGTGACCGACACGAGTCCGCAGGTCGGACGCACCGTGGCGCAGGTGGAGGAGGCCTCCGCCGACGCGCCGCCCATCCTCGCGCTGTACTCCGGGGACGTCGTCAAGATCCCGCCGGACCGGGAGGAGACGTTCTGGGTCGGCACCCGCCTCGGGCTGATGGGCGATCGCGCCGAGCTCGAGAGCTGGTGCGAGACGAACGGCTGGGCGCTCGAGGGCGAGCCCGACCGCTTCGCCGACGTGCTGAACCCGCAGGCCGCCGGCATCGCCGAGATCGTGGTGCCGCCGGGCTCCTCGCTCGTCGGCCAGGCGGTGGGCGAGATCAAGCCGCGCCGCACCTTCGGCTTCAACATCCTGCAGATCTATCGCAGCGACAGCGTCATCCGTCACCATTTCCGGGACGAGGTGCTGCGGGCCGGCGACACGCTCGTCGTGCATGCGAGCTGGCGCGACCTGAACCGGCTGCAGCGCAACCGCGCGCGCGACTTCGTGCTGGCCACCGACGTGCGCTACGAGGACCTGCGCACCGACAAGGTCGGACTCGCGGTGCTCTGGCTCGGACTCGCGCTGGCGCTGTTCCTGCTCTCCGGCAGCCTGGCGATCTCGCTGCTGGCGGGCGCGGTGGGCATGGTGCTGACCGGGGTGCTGGGCATCGACGAGGCCTACGGCGCGGTGAGCTGGCAGACCGTCTTCCTGTTGGCCGCGCTGATCCCGCTCGGGATCGCGTTCGACCGTACCGGCACCGCCGCGTGGATCGCGCAGCAATTGCTGCTGTTCATCGGCGAGGTGCCCGTCTGGGCGCTGCAGGCCGTCATGGCGCTGCTGGCCACGTTCTTCACGCTCGTGATGTCGAACATCGGCGCGACCGTGCTGCTCGTGCCGCTCGCCATCAACCTCGCCGTGGCGGTGGGCGCCGACCCCGCCACCTTCGCGCTCATCGTCGCGATCAGCACCTCCAACTCGTTCCTGCTGCCGACCCACCAGGTCAACGCGCTGATCATGGGACCGGGCGGCTATCGCGTCGTGGACTTCATGCGCGTGGGCGGCGTCATGACGCTGTTGTTCCTCGTCACGAGCCTGCTCGTGCTGCAGATCATCCGCTGAACGGCCTCGAGCGCACCCGAGCCGCCGCGTCGCCATGTCGGCGTGGTAAGCATTGCGCGAACGGCTGTCAGCATTGCAGCCCCGGCGACGCCGCGTCGGTGCGTGCCGGACACTGACGGGTCAGGGCGACATCCCACGAACGCCCCCCTTTCCCGCATCCAGACGGAGGCACCGATGAGCGATCATCCCGCAAGCGACGATTCCCCGACCCGGCACGATGCCGCGAAGCCGGCGGCACCCGACACGAGCGCCGACCCGCACGGTCGGGATCACGACGAGGGCCTGGCCGGCGCCGAACGGGTCAAGGACGTCGACGACGACGAGCGCTTCGCCAACTCGCGCGACGGCGGCGTGGTCGACAAGCACAACTACCTCGACGACGTCGGCGAGGCGGTGGCCTCGACGCTCGGCTCCGTCATCGGCGAGGGCGCGGCGGTCGACGACGAGTCGGACGCGCGACGGCGCGACGCGGACGAGCGTCCGGAGAACGCGCGCAAGTGAAGCGCGACGGCACGGTACCCGGCAGCCAGCACGAGCCCGGCAAGGAGACCTCGGTCGACGAGAAGCCCCGGCCCGGCGACGACAAGGACCGCACGATGCAGTCCGACCACGACGATGCCGCCGGCCGCCAGAGCTACTCCGACGCGCGCGGCAGCCAGTACAGCCGCGACTTCCAGGAAGACGGCTCGGGCGAGCATCCGGTCAAGGACGCGCCGGAGGAGGCGTTCGACGAGGACGGCATTCCGAAGGTGGCCGAGCGCAAGCCGCACGAAGGCACCCGGAAGTAGTGGATCGGCGCACATCGCGGTGCGCGGACACGTTGCCGTAACGTAGCGACCGGTTCCCGGGCGCACTCCCTGCAGCGCGTCCGGGCATGATCATCACATGCCGTTCCACCGCCCCCGCCGCCCCGCCGCCGTTGCGTCGACTGGCCCGCGCGGGACTGCTCGCCGCGTCGCTCTGCGCCGTCCCGTGCGCGACGCACGCCGAAGCCTGGACGATCGGGGATGCCGCGTCGCTCCGCGCCGTCGCGCCGGCAACGGATGCGCCGGCGCTGCGCGCCGCGCTCGATGCCGCCGTGCCCGCCATGCCGGGATGGAAGGGCGGCCTCGTGCTGCACGATCCCGCGGCGGTGCGCGCGCTCTACGCCGTGCGCGGCGGACGCCCGGTCTGGACCACCGCCGCGGCCGTGCGCACCCTGCAAGCCGCCGTGGCTTCGGGTGCGACCGACGGGCTCGACGTCGCGGCGCTGACGCGCCTTCACGCCGAGGTCCTCGGTACGAGCACGGACGTGTCCGCGACGCCGGTGTCCGACGCCGAGCGCGAGCTGCGGCTGACCGACCTGCTGCTGCACCTGCGCGCGCGGCTGCGCCACGGCACCACCTTGCCGGATGCGGTCTCGGCACCCGAAGCCGCCGGCCCGGATTCCGGGACGCCCGACGATGCCGCACCTCGGCTCGCCCGACTCTCCGCGCAGCTCGACGCGGGCGACGTGGCCACCGCGGTGGCCGAGGCACGGCCGGACACGCCGCTCTACGGCGGCCTGCGCGTCGCGCTCGCACGCCACCTCGAGCGCGCGGCCGACGGCGGCCTGCCCGCGGCCGTCGGTGCAGGCCCGACTCTCGGGCCCGCGTCCGAAGGCCCGCGCGTGGCGCGGCTGCGCGCGCGCCTGCGGGCGCTGGACGCGCTCGACGGCCTGCACGGCCCGCACGGCGATGACGCTCCGCACCGCTCCGAACGCTCCGCCGTGTCGGGGACGACGTTCGACGACGCGCTGGAGGCGAGCATAGAGGCGTTCCAGGAACGCAGCGCCCTCCAGGTCGACGGCCGGGCGGGCAGGCTGACCGTCGCCGCGGTGGACGTCTCGCTCGACGCGCGCATCGAGCGACTGCGCCTGAACCTCGAACGCGCGCGCCACATCGACCTCGCGCTCGCCGACGACGACCGCATCGTCGTGAACGTCGCCGACCAGCGACTCGTCCTGGAGCTCGATGGGCGGACGACCTGGGAGAGCGACGTGGTGGTCGGCAAGCGGCGCCACCGCACGCCGGTGCACGTGGACGAGATCAGCTACCTGGAGCTGGATCCGACGTGGAACGTGCCGCGCCGCATCGTCATGGACACGCTCTACGAGCGCGCGCGCCTCGACCCGGCGGCCTTCGCGAACGAGGGCTTCGTGCTCCGCGATACCCGCGGCAGGTGGCGGGATCCGCGCGAGATCGACTGGGAGAGCATGACGCCGGAGCGCTTTCACTACGACGTCGTGCAGCGTCCGGGCCCGCGAAACCCGCTCGGACGCGTGAAGTTCATGTTCCCGAACCGATACGCGGTGTACCTGCACGACACGCCGGACCGCTCCCTGTTCGACGAGGACCTGCGTGCGTTCAGCCGCGGCTGCGTGCGCGTCGAGGACGCCGACACGCTCGCGGCCCTGCTGCTGGAGCACAGGAACGACGTGCACCGCCCGGACATCGTGACGATGCGGGCGGCGGCCGACGAGGTGCGAGTCGATCTGAAGAAGCCGCTCCTGGTGGCCCTGCTGTACTGGACGGCGGAAGTGGACGAGGACGGCACGCTGCGCACGCTCGCCGACCCCTACGCACGGGACCCGGACGCCGTCCGGGCGCTGGCCGACTCGGCGCGCGGCTGACGCGCACCGCTTCGTGGCGACCTCGGCTCGGCATCACCCGGAGCCGACGGTGCCACGACGCGTGCCGGCCAGCCAGCCGACTGGATCCTCCGGGTCGATGCCGTCCATGAACGGGCGCGCGCGCTCCGCGTGCGTGGCCTGGTAGACGAGCCCGAGCCAGTTGCCCACGAGCGACTTGCCGCTGTCGAGCCACGTGTTGCGCAGCCGCGGCACGAGATGCGCCTCCGGGAAGTCCGGCAACGCGGCGCCCGCCGCGAGCGCGGCGCGCACGCGCAGCGCGTACTCGTCGAGCAGCGCGCGCGAATGCGCGTCGAAGACATCGTGCGGGAACGGCGGCCAGTCGGTGCGCTCGCCGCGCACGGTGCGCGCGAGCTCGCGCTTGTACTCCTTCATGAGGCTCACGGCGTCGTACTCCGGATGCCCCTGCAGGTACACGGTGCGAAAGCCGTCGGCGGAGGTGGCGAGCTGCACGCCCGCGGTCTCGCTCTCCATCAGCACGTGCAGCCCCGCCGCCTCGAAGGCCTCGCGCGGCACGTCGTTGCCGCGCGAATGCGGCACCTCGAAGTGCGTGTTCACGCCGGACACCAGCGGGTGCGAGGCATCGGTGACGCGGTGGCCGTACACGCCCCAGCGCTTGTGCGACAGGGGCGTGCGCCGGATGCCGTGCCGCGCCAGCAGCACCGCGTGCGTCGCGAGACACGAGCACAGGGTGGAGGTGACCGATTCGTGCGCCCAGGCCACGACGTCCGCGAACTCGTCGAAGAACACCTCGCTCGAGAGGTCCGCGCGCACCACGTTGGCGCCCGACAGAGATGAGCGCATCGATCCCGTGCTCGCGTATGGCGGCCCACGGCTCGTAGTAGCGCTCGATGTGCGCGCGCGCGGCGGGCCCGCGCGGTACGGACTCGAGCGTGAACGGGTGCACGCGGAACTGCGCGATGGGGTTGCTCGCGCCCACCAGGCGGAAGAACTGGCGCTCGGTGGCCTCGAGCGCCGCGTCCGGCATCATGTTCAGCAGGCCCACGTGCAGCGGCCGGATGTCCTGGCCCTGCGCACGGGCCACGTCCAGCACGTGCCGGCCTTCGCGGCGCAGCCGCTCGAAGGTGGGCAGGGCGTTGTGCGAGACGATGGGCACGAAGGGGTCAGCCCTGCAATGTTCCGTCGAGCACGTCCGCCACCAGGTTCACGAAGCCGGTCGCGTCCCGCACCGCGAAGGCAGCGCGCGCCGGCACGCGGTAGCCGTGCGCGTCGGCGATGGCCGCGTAGCGCGGCAGCCGGGCGCGAAAGAGGTGCGGGAACACCCAGGCCGTGAACGCCGCCGGGTCGATCTCGGCCACGTACTCGAGCCCCGTCTCGCGCATGTAGCGCGGCAGCACCTCGTCCAGGAACGCCTCGCGGTAGTACAGCGGCTTGGGATGGCTCACCGAGCGCGCGATGAGGGCGTCCTCGTCGGCCGGGCTCGCCTCCAGGTACAGCACGATGGTGTCGCGCGCGATGCGCTCCACGAGCTCGGGGTCGTCCAGCTCGCAGAAGCTGCCCGAGGCGTCGTTCAGGAAGTGCGAGTAGCCGTAGATGGCCTCGGCCTTGGTGGCGAACTCGCTCACGTCGCGCATGGCGGCGAGCTCGGCCTCGTGGTGCAGGCGCTGACGGCGCCGGAACTCGTCGAGGGGGAGCCCGCCGAGGTCGGGGTCGCCGAGCATGCCCAGGAAGGCCGACAGCGGCTCGAGGTTCTCGAAGGTGATGTTGTTGCCGATGTAGATGCTGTCCGACAACAGCAGGCGGCGCAGGAACGGCACGCGCATGGCCTCGCGCTTGACGTTGTCGAGGATGGGTTCGGCGAGGTGGCGCGTGCCGATGCGGTAGTCCACCGAGTAGTGGAACCAGCCTTCGGCGCGCAGCAGGTTCGCGAGCCGCGTCTTGCCGACGCCGGACATGCCCAGCAGGGTCACGCGCGCGTGCGGCGCGGCGCGGAACTCCTCCCCCGTCATGCGCACCCGGACGCCCCCTTCAGACGCCCGCGAACGTGTCGCAGGCCTGCGGATCGCCCGTCTCCAGACCCCGGTAGAGCCATTGCTGGCGCTGCTCCGACGAGCCGTGCGTGAAGTTCTCCACGCGCGCGCGTCGGCCCGCACGCTCCATGAGCGCATCGTCGCCGATGCGGGCGGCGGCGTTCATGCCCTCTTCCAGGTCCCCGGGCTCGAGCTCGATGCCGTTGTCGGCCCGATGCACGTGGTTCGCCCAGACGCCCGCGTAGCAGTCGGCCTGCAGTTCGGTGCGCACCGAGAGCGCGTTGGCCTGCGCCTGCGGGAGCTGGCGCTGCCGGCGCTGCACGTCCATGGACACGCCGAGCAGGTTCTGCACGTGGTGACCGACCTCGTGCGCGAGCACGTAGGCCTGCGCGAAGTCGCCTCCCGCGCCCATGCGCTCGAGCTCGCGGAAGAACGACAGGTCGATGTAGAGCTTCGAGTCCCCGGGGCAGTAGAACGGGCCCGAGGCGGACGAGGCCGAGCCGCAGGCGCTGCTGACCGCGTCCTCGAACAGCACCAGCACCGGCGTGCGGTAGCTCTGGCCCGCCTGCTCGAAGAGATCCGTCCACACCTCCTCGGTGCTGCCGAGCATGACCGACACGAACTCGGACTGCTCGTCGGTGCTGCGCAGGCCCCCGGGGGGCGCATCGCGCTGCAGCGTCGTGCCCCCGCCGAGCCCCGCCGGCACGCCACCGCCGCCCATGAGCCCCGTGAGGTCGACGCCGAGGAACAAGGAGAGCAGCAACAGCACGATGCCGCCCAGGCCACCGATCTTGAGCCCGGTGCCGCCGCGTCCTCGCGGCAGGCGCAGGCCGCCCCGGCCCCGGCGATCCTCGATGTTGCTGCTGCGGCGTCCGCCTTTCCAGCGCATGGCGTGCCCCTCCGTCCGGGCGGTGCGTGCACGCCGCCCGCTAGGTGACGTGGTCTTCGTTACGGGCCGGACGCACGGCGCGTGCGCCGCCGGGCCGGTGCTAGATTGTCACACGATACCTTCCGGGCACCGTGCCGAGCTCCGCCCATGGCCTCCAGCGCAGGAACGACCGCACCGCCGCCCGCGGCCCCGCCGGCGCCCGCTACCGCGCCCCCGCTCGTCGACACGCCTCCGCTCGTCGACACGCACGTCCACACCGACGACGAGCGCCTGCTGCCCGATCGCGAGGAAGTGCTGGCCCGCGCGCGCGCCGCCAACGTCGTCGCGCAGGTGGTGCCGGGCATCGCGCAGCGGCTGTGGCCGCGCGTGCGCGCCGTGTGCGCGGACGATGCGTCCCTGCACGCCTGCTACGGCATGCACCCCTGCTTCCACGACGAGCACCGCGACGAGCACGTCGGCGAGCTCGCGACCTGGATCGGCCGGGAGCGTCCCGTCGCCGTCGGCGAGTGCGGGCTCGACTACTTCATCCCGGGTGCCGACAAGGCGCGCCAGCAGCACCTGTTCGGCGCCCAGCTCGGCCTGGCCCGCGAGTTCGGGCTACCCATCGTGGTGCACGCGCGCAGCGCGGTGGAGGACGTCATCCGCATGGTGCGCGCCTCGGGTCACTACCGCGGCGTGGTGCACAGCTTCAACGGCTCGTCGCAGCAGGCCGGCCGGCTGATCGATCTGGGCTATCGGCTGAGCTTCGGGGGCGCCGTGACCTACGAGCGCGCGCGCCGGCTCAGGAAGCTGGTCGCCACGCTGCCGCTGGATGCGCTGATGCTCGAGACCGACGCGCCGGATCAGCCCGACGCCGCGCACCGGGGCATGCGCAACGAACCGGCCTGGCTCGCCGACGTGTGGCGCGAGGTCTCGGCGCTGCGCCCCGAGAGCCCCGAGCGCGTGGCGGAGGCCACGAGCGCGAACGCGGCGGAGCTGTTCGGGCTGGCGCTGTAGGGATCGGCCACCCGGAGCCGGCCGTCCGGGATCGGCCGACCGGGGTTCAGTCGACCGGGCCGGACTGCAAGCCCCGCCCCGCCGCCCGGCGCGCGTTCCGCGTGGCCGCCGCCCGCGCCGTGGCGTCCGCCGTCTCGCGCGCCGCCCGGGCCACCTCCCGCGTCGCCCGCGACGCGGTGGGCATGTCGGCCATGGCCTCCTCGATGCGGGCGGCCACCTCGGCGACGATCTCGGCCGTGCCGCGTCCGTCGGGGTGCACCGCGGGCAGCACCCGCACCGTGATCGTGCCGGGCCACTTCACGAAGCCCATGCGCGGCCAGAAGTGCCCGGCATCCACCGCGACGGGGCAGATCGGCGCGCCGAGCTCGCGCGAGACGATCGCGCCGCCCTGGCGATACTCCGAGGGCGTGTCCACGGCGCGCCGCGTGCCCTCGGGAAACATCACGATCCAGCGGCCCCGCGCGAGCCGATCGCGCCCCTGCTCGATCATCTGCGCCACGGCGTTGCGACCGGCGGCGCGGTCGATCAGGATGAAGTCGAGCGCGACCAGCGCCTGCCCGAAGATCGGGATGCGCGCGAGCGAGCGCTTGGCCACGTAGGCGGCCGGCCGGAACAGCAGCGCGAGGAAGTAGGTCTCCCACGTGCTCTGGTGCTTGCACAACACCAGGCAAGGCACGTCCGGCACGTGCTCGCGCCCCTCGACGCGCCAGTCCACGCCGCAGATCCACTTCAGTCCGAACACGTTCGCGCGGTTCCAGACGACGGCCCAGCGGTAGCCGACGTCGAACGAGATCAGGGAGCCGAACAGCACCGGCAGCCCGAACAGCAGCGTGACGGCGATCTGCCACACCCAGTACACGAGGCTGCGCAAGACGTACCAGGCGTGTCTCAGCGGCCCGAGTCCCGCGGGCCGCCCGGCGATGCGCGGCGCGCCGCGCGCGGTGTCGGAAGACGAGGCGTTCATCGCTGCTCGTCCCCGTCGCCCGACAGCAGCGCGTCGACGCAGCTTCCCAGGTCGTCGAAGGCCTGCACGTGCTCCAGGCCCTTGTTGTCGTCGAGCGTGCGCTGACCCTTGCCGGTGCGCACGATGACCGGGCGCGCGGCGGCGGCCATCGCGGCCTGCACGTCGCGCAGGCTGTCGCCCACCGCCACGGTGTCGGCGGGCGCGACGCCGAGCCGCTCGGCGATGGTGTAGAACATGCCGGGCGCGGGCTTCCTGCAGTCGCACTCGGTGGCCTCGGCGTGCGGGCAGAACACCACGAGATCCAGCCGGCCGCCGTGCTTGGCCACCGCCTCGTGCATGCGCCGGTGCACCGCGTGCAACGCCTCGATCGAGAGCAACCCCCGGTCCAGCCCGCTCTGGTTCGTGGCCACCGCCACCGCCACGCCCGCCTGGTGCAGCCGCCCGATGGCGTCCAGGCTGCCCGGCAACGCCACCCAGTCGTCCGGCTCCACGATGGGCGCGCCGCGGTCCTCGTTGATGACGCCGTCGCGATCCAGCACCACGAGCTTCATGCGGCGTCGCCGGGAACGTCGCCCCGCAGTTCGCCCCGCAGTTCGCCCCCCGGTTCGCTCGCCGTGTCGCTCCCGGGGCCATCGCCCAACGCCAGCCGCGACAGCGCCGCGGTGCGGTTCGCGAGCCCGTCGAGCGTGGCCAGCAGCGCGAGCCGGTTGGCGCGCAGCCCCGCGTCCTCGTGCATGACCATGACCTCGTCGAAGAAGCGATCGACGGGCTCCGCGAGCGCCGCGGTGCGGGTCATCGCGTCCGCGTAGTCGCCGCGTGCCAACGCCGCCTCCATGCCGGGGCGCACGGCATCGAGCGCCTCGCCGAGCGCGCGCTCGGCGGGCTCCACGAACCGCGCCGCGTCCGGAGCGCCGCGCGCCTCGTCGGCATCGGCCTTCTTCAGCAGGTTCGCGCAGCGCTTCGCCGCGCGCGACAGCGATACCGCCGCGGGGGTCGAGCGGAAGGTCTCGATGGCCCGCACGCGCGCATCGATGTCCGACGGGATCGTCGCCCCGGTGGCCCGCGCGGTGACGAGGGTCGCCTCCACGGCGTCGGCCGGCCGACCGATCTGCTCGACGAGGTACACGCGCAGCCGATCGATCACGAAGTCGCGCACCTCGTCGGCGTCGAACGCCTCGATCGCCGCCCCTCCCTCGGGCCCGGCGTAGACGCGCGCGGCCGCGGCGATGGCGGCCCCGAGCTCCAGCGGATGACCGGGCTCCACCAGCAGCCGACACACCGCGATGGCCGCGCGCCGCAGCGCGAAGGGATCCCTGGCGCCGGTGGGCTTCTGGCCCGCGCCGAAGATGCCGACCAGCGCATCGAGCCGATCGGCCAGCGCGACGCTGCGCCCGAGCGCATCCTCCGGCAACGCATCCCCCGCCTGCTTGGGCCACCAGTGCTGCTCGACGGCGCGTGCCACGTCGGCCGGCGCGCCGTCGCGCAGCGCGTAGTAGTGCCCGGCGATGCCCTGCATCTTCGGCAGCTCCTCGACGATGGCGGTCACGAGGTCGCATTTGGCGAGCGCCGCGACCTCGCGCGCGCGCGCGGGGTCCGCGCCGAGGGCGGGCGCGAGCTCCCCGGCCAACGCGACGATGCGCCGCACGCGATCCCCCACGCTGCCGAGCCTGGGGTGGAACAGCACGCCGTCGAGCGCCGCGCGCCGCGACGCGAGCGTCGTCCGCCGGTCCTGCTCCCAGAAGAACATGGTGTCGGCGAAGCGCGGGCGGATCACGCGCTCGTTGCCGTCGATCACCCGGGCGGGATCGGTGGACTCGAGGTTCGCGATCGTGACGAAGGCCGGGCGCAGCCCGCCGTCCCCGCCCAGCAGCGCGAAGTAGCGCTGGTTGTCCTGCATGGTCTGGATCAGCGCCTCCTTCGGAATCTCGAGAAAGCGCTCCTCGAACGCACCCGCGAGCGCCACCGGCCACTCGACGAGGTTCGTGACCTCGTCCACCAGCGCCTCCTCCATGACGGGCTCGCCGCCCACGCGCGCGGCCTCGGCACGCACGCCCTCGACGACGCGCGCGCGCCGGGCATCGAAGTCCGGCTCGACGTGCGCCGCGCGCAGCGTCGATTCGTACGCCGATGCCTCCCCCAGCGCGTGCGGCCCGGGCGAGTGCACGCGATGTCCGCGCGTCTCGCGCCCCGCGCTCAGGCCGAACGCCTCGAGCGGCACCACGGCGGCGCCGTGCAGCGCGGCCAGCCAGACGACCGGGCGCAGGAACTCCGCCTCGCCGTCCGACCAGCGCATGCGCCGCGGCATCGGCATCGTGCGCAGGCAATCGGCGAAGGCGTCCTGCACCACCTCGACGAGCGCGCGACCGGGCTCCACCGTGCGCACGGCCACCTTCGCCCTGGCGCCTTCGCCCACCACGACGACATCGCCTGCGCTCGCGCCCGCCTTGCCGAGAAACCCGAGCAGGGCCCGCGTCGGCGCACCGCCGGGCTCGCCGCCCTCGAACGCCGCGGCGACGGCCGGGCCCGTGCGCTGCACCTCGCGATCCTCCTGGCGCGCGCGAACGCTTGGCCAGCGCGCGGCGAGCCTGCGCGGCGTGCCGAACACCGTCGGCGCGCCGCTCCCCGCGTCGGCCAGCCCCGCGTCGGCCAGCCCCGCGTCGACGAGCGCGGCGTGCATGGCCTCGGCCAGGTGATGCGCCAACGGCATCACCGAGTCCGCAGGCAGCTCCTCGCAACCGATCTCGATCAGCAGGTCGGCCGCGGCGTGCATCGACTCAGCCACGCGCCGCGTCCCCGCTCTTGCCCAGCAGGGGAAAGCCGAGCGCCTCGCGCCGCGCGACCCAGGCCTCGGCCACGGCGCGCGCCAGCGTGCGCACGCGCAGGATGTAGCGCTGGCGCTCGGTCACCGAGATGGCGTGACGCGCGTCCAGCAGGTTGAACGCATGGGAGGCGCGCAGCACCTGCTCGTAGGCGGGCGACGGCAGCCCGGCTTCGCACAGCCGTGCGCAATCGCTCTCGCACTGCTCGAAGCTCCGGAACAGCGCATCGACGTCCGCGTGCTCGAAGTTGTAGGCCGACTGCTCCACCTCGTTCTGGTGGAACACGTCCCCGTAGGTCATCACCCCCGCGGGCGTTCGCCCCCACGTCAGGTCGTACACGCTCTGCACGTCCTGCAGGTACATGGCGAGCCGCTCGATGCCGTAGGCGAGCTCCCCGAGCACCGGCCGGCAGGGCAGCCCGCCGCACTGCTGGAAGTAGGTGTACTGCGTGACCTCCATGCCGTTCAGCCAGACCTCCCAGCCGAGCCCCCAGGCGCCGAGGGTGGGGGACTCCCAGTTGTCCTCGACGAAGCGCACGTCGTGCACCCCGAGATCCAGACCGAGCGCCTCGAGCGAGCCGAGGTAGAGCCCCTGCATGTCGTCCGGCGACGGCTTCATGGCCACCTGGAACTGGTAGTAGTGCTGCAGCCGGTTCGGGTTGTCGCCGTAGCGCCCGTCGGTGGGACGGCGCGAGCCCTGCACGTGGCAGGCGTGCCACGGTTCGGGGCCGAGGGCGCGCAGGAAGGTGGAGCTGTGGAAGGTGCCCGCCCCCATCTCCATGTCGTAGGGCTGCTGCACGATGCAACCCTGGTCCGCCCAGTAGTCCTGGAGGGTGGCGATCATGCCCTGGAAGGTCCTGACGTCGTGCTCGAGCGCCGCGCTCATCGGCTGTGGGGGTCCGGAAAAGGGTAGCCGGTCAGTCTAACGCCCGGTCCGACGCCCCGGCGAGGACCGGGCGCACCCGCCGTGCCGAGGACCGTCAGGCCAGCTGCAGGGGAGCGCGCCCCGCCGTCACCAGCGCCTCGACCGCCGCCGCCGGCATCGGTCGGTGAAAAAAGAACCCCTGGAACACACGGCACCCCTGCCCGCGCAGCGTTTCCACCTCGCTCGACGTCTCCGTCCCTTCGGCCAGCACCTCGAGATCCAGCTCCCGTGCGAGCGCGATCAGCGCCCCGCAGATCGCGCGGTGGTCACGGTTCGTGCCCACGTCCCGCACGAACTCCCGGTCGATCTTCAGCCGATCGAAGGGCATCGTGCGCAGGTGACTCATGCTCGAGTGGCCGGTACCGAAGTCGTCGATCGCGATCGAGACACCGAGCGCGCGCACCCGGGACATGATCGCGCCGGTGCGCTCGACATCGCTCATCGCCGAGATCTCGGTCAGCTCGAGCTCCAGGGAGCCGGGCTCGACGCCGTGTTCGGCGAGAGTCGCGCTCAGGTAGTCCGGGAGCGCGGGATCGCGAAACTGGCGCGCGGAGAGATTGACCGCGACCCTCAACCCCGACAGCTCCGTCCCGCGCCACAGCGCCAGCTGCCGACAGGCGGTCGCGAGCGTCCAGCGACCCAGGCGCTCGATCAGCTCGCTGCGCTCGGCCAGCGGCACGAACGCGTCGGGGCCCAGCAGGCCGAACCTCGGATGGTGCCAGCGCACGAGCGCCTCGACGCCCACGACCTCGCCGCCCTCGACATCGACGACCGGTTGGTAGTGCAACGCGAGGCCTCCCGCACCGTCATCAGGGAGCTCCAGCGCGCTCGCCAGCTCACGCTCCAGGGCGTAGCGCCCGGCCAGCAGCTCGCGCCCGGTGGGCGAGAACACCGCGAGCCGGCGCCCGGTGCGCGAGGCGTCGTCGAGCGCGCTCGTCGCGCCGTCGAGCAACCCCTCGGCGTCGGTCCCGTCGCGCGGGCACAGGGCAAGGCCCGCGCGGCATTCCATGGCGACGCCCTCGTGTGCGGGATCGGCCGGCTCCCGCTCGAGCGCCCCGAGCGCGCGCGTCACCGCCGCGATATCGTCCTGCTCCAGCAGGCAAGCGAACGCATGCGCATCGATCCGCGCCAGCTCGACGCGATGATCGAGCGCGGCCGCGATCCGTTGCGCGGCGAGTCTCATCGCCCGGTCGGCGCGGGCGCGGCCGAACGCCGAGGCCAGGTCGTCGAAGCGTTCGAGTCGCAACGCGCACACCGAGAAGGGCGATGCGCGAGATCGCCCCGCACGCGCCTGGAGCGCGCGCAGGAACCCGGTGCGGTTGAGCAATCCCGTGACCGGGTCGCGGTGCTCCAGCCGCTCGACGGTCTCGTCGAGCCGGCGCAGTGCGTGTTCCGCGTCGGCCATCAACGTGCCGGCCGCGTCGCGGTATCCCGACGGCAGCTCCGGCAGCACACGCTCGAGGGTGTACGCACGAAGTCCGTGCGAGACGAGCTCGATCGGACGCAGCAGGTGGTGCAGCGACACCAGGGTCGCCGCGGTTCCCAGCAACGTGGCGATGAACGTCGCGGCCAGCGCGGCCCACCGGTCCGGATCCGGCGGCGCCGCGAACGCCCAGTAGGCCACCAGGCCGAGCAGCGGCACGTGCGTGCCGACGAACGCCACCAGCATGATCTTGCCGCGGTAACCGAGCCGGGGGAACCGCGCGAGGAGGGCGTAGAGCCGAAGCGAGCGAGCGATCGCGTCGCGCCCGGAGCTGGTGGTCTGTCTCATCGATGGCGTGGTGCCCGGAGCCTTCGCGCACCTTCGCGCACCTTCCCGGCAAGGCGCATCCAGCGGCGCACCGGGGTGCGTCCGGCGGATCCGACGCGATCCGGGGAGGCGCTGGTCGTCGATCCGGCGGGATGCGAGGGAGCACGAGCGTACGCCACCGTGACGGAGCGGGGGACGCGCTCGTAATGTGCGGTTGGTCACAATCGAGCGTCGCGAGACTCACGCCGCGCGTCCGGCGTCGTCGTGTGGCCGTCGCGTGACACTCCCTTGCGAAGCCCCGACCGGCGGGTCGGCGGGGCCGGGCCGGTGCGTTCGATACACTGCCGGGCGGCACGCGCCTGCGGGCACGGACCGCGCACCTTTCTGGTGCGCTCTCGTGGGGCGCTGCCCCAAGACGGTGCGCACCGACACGCAAGGATCGCTACAGACCGTTGATCTTGCTGCGGTTTTTCTCGACGCCGGCTGGTACGCGCAGTGCACCTCAAGCGGGTATCGTCGGCCCGCCCCACCGTTCGCGACGCGCGAGTCGCCGTCCCTTCCCCATCCCCCAACCCATTCCGCCAACAGAGGCCCACCCCATGTCCGTCAGTGACGTTCTGAAGACCATCAAGGACAACGAGGTCAAGTTCATCGACTTCCGCTTCACCGACCCGCGCGGCAAGGAGCAGCACACCACCGTGCCGGTGAAGCAGTTCGAGGAGGACGTCTTCGAGGACGGCCAGCCGTTCGACGGCTCGTCGATCGCGGGCTGGAAGGGCATCAACGCGTCCGACATGCTGCTGATGCCGCAGGCCGACACGGCCGTGCTGGACCCCTTCACGCAGGAGACGACGCTGAACCTGCGCTGCAACATCGTCGAGCCCGACACCATGGAAGGCTACGAGCGCGACCCGCGCTCGGTCGCCATCCGCGCCGAGGAGTACCTGAAGTCCACCGGCATCGCCGACACCGCCTACTTCGGCCCCGAGCCCGAGTTCTTCATCTTCGACGACGTGCGCTTCAGCACCGAGATGAAGGGCATGAGCTACGCCATCGATTCCGACGAGGCGGCCTGGAACACGAACAAGAAGATGGACGGCGGCAACACCGGTCACCGCCCGCGCGTGAAGGGCGGCTACTTCCCCGTCCCGCCCGTGGATTCGCTGAACGACCTGCGCGCCACGATGTGCCTGATCCTCGACCAGATGGGCGTCGAGCCCGAGGTGCACCACCACGAGGTGGGCACGGCCGGCCAGTGCGAGATCGGCACGAAGTTCGACACCTTGGTCAAGCGCGCCGACGGCGTGCAGATCCTGAAGTACGTGGTGCAGAACGTCGCGCACCAGTACGGCCGCACGGCGACCTTCATGCCCAAGCCGCTCGTCGGCGACAACGGCTCCGGCATGCACGTGCACCAGTCGCTCGCGAAGGACGGCACGAACATCTTCGCCGGCGAGCTCTACGGCGGGCTGTCCGAGACGGCGCTGTTCTACATCGGCGGCATCATCAAGCACGCCAAGGCCATCAACGCGTTCTCGAACGCCTCGACCAACAGCTACAAGCGCCTGGTCCCGGGCTTCGAGGCGCCGGTCATGCTGGCCTACTCGGCCAGGAACCGCTCCGCGTCCATCCGCATCCCGTACGTCGGCAACCCGAAGGGGCGTCGCATCGAGGCGCGCTTCCCCGATCCCACCGGCAACCCGTACCTGACCTTCGCGGCGCTGATGATGGCGGGCCTCGACGGCATCCAGAACAAGATCCACCCCGGCGATGCCTCGGACAAGGACCTCTACGACCTGCCCCCGGAGGAAGAGGCCAGCATCCCGAAGGTGTGCAGCTCGCTGGACCAGGCGCTCGACGAGCTCGACAAGGATCGCGGCTTCCTGACGGCGGGCGGTGTCTTCACCGACGACCAGATCGACGGCTACATCGCGTTGAAGATGGAAGAGGTCACGCGGCTGCGCATGTCGACCCACCCGGTCGAGTTCGACATGTATTACTCGCTGTAGGGTTCGCTGCCGGACGGCGCGCGGCGGGGTCGACCCGCCGCGTAGTTACTGCAACGGCACCGGGCAGATCGGGTGGGAGGGTCACGCGTCGGCCGGTTCGCGCGCGACCATGGCGAATCACGCAAGCGATGTCGCGAGCCCACGGGCCCGTGGCATCGCGTTCCCGCTTCACCAACCGGAGATCCCGATCCATGCGATCCACCCTGACCGCGGCCGCCGTGGCCGCCACCTTCGCCCTCGCCGGCTGCGCCGCCGGCCCGCAGCCCGTTGAGGTCGTCGACGACGCGAGCGTCGTCTCGCTGGACGACTTCTCCTCGCGCGACACCACCGGACTGTGGAGCGGCGAGCGCGTGCTCGGCCTGCCCGTGCGCGGCAGCGACGGCAACGAGATCGGCGAGGTCGAGAACATCGTCATCGGGCCCGATGACCGCATCCGCGCCCTGATGGTCGAGGTCGGCGGCTTCCTGGACATCGGCGACACGCACCTGCGCGTGCCCTGGAACGAGGTATCGGTGGATCCGTCCGCGAACTTCGAGTACATAGAGGTGCCCTTCACGCAGGGCGACGACTTCGAGCGCTACGCCGCCGACGGTCGGGAGGCTGCCGGCGAGGGGCAGCGCGAATGGCGCGCCGACGAGCTGATCGGCGACTACGTCTCGCTCGACGACTCGCCGGTCGAGGGCGACTACGGCACGGTCAACGACATCATGTTCACGCGCGACGGCGAAGTCGACAGCGTCGTGGTGAACGCCTCGTACCGCTACGGCGGCGGCTTCTACAACTACCCCTACCGCGGTTACGGCTACGGTTTCACGCCGGGCGTCAGCACCTACGGGCTCGGTTACGGCACGACCGCGATCGGCGGCTACTCGCCGTTCACCTACCCTGGCGTCTACTGATCGATACCGGAGTGCCGCCATGGGCGCGCTGACCCTGTCCGAGCTGTCCGGGAAGATGAAGGACATCGACTTCTCGATGCTGCTCACCCATACCGAAGGCGGCCGCATCGCGGGGCGGCCGATGAGCAACAACGGCGAGGTGGACTACACCGGCGACTCGTACTTCTTCAGTCACGGCGACACGCGCGCCATCGCGGACATCGGCAACGACCCGAAGGTGTCGCTGTCGTTCCATGGCAAGGATGGGCCAGGCGGCAGGCCCGGCATCTTCATCGCGGTGGAGGGCGAGGCAGAGCTGCTGCGCGACCGGGCACTCTTCGCGGAGCGCTGGGTGAAGGATCTCGAGCGGTGGTTCGAAGGCGGCATCGACACGCCCGGCCTGGTGCTGATCAAGGTCGCCGCCACGCGAGTGCACTACTGGGACGGCGAGGACGAAGGCGAGCTCGTGCTCTAGCGACGCGCCGCCAGGGCACCTGGCGGCGCGCCCAGCGGAGCGAGGGAACGCTCCAGGGCCGCGGCGGCGGCGCACACGCCGGCCTCGCCCCCGACGGGCCCGACGATCTGCACGCCCACGGGCAGCCCGTCCACGAGCCCGGCAGGACAGGACAGTGCCGGATGCCCCGCGAGGTTCAGGGGCAGCGTGCGCATGGGCGTCCACGTGGCGCGCCGCCCGTCGAAGTCCGCGAACGGCGGCGCCGGCCCGAGCGCGCACGCGGTGAGCAGCACATCGTGCTCCGCGAACAGAGCGTTCAAGGCGCGACGCAGCGATGCGCCGACGGCCCTGCCCGCGTCGACCGATTCGCGGGGCACCTGCTCGCCGCGCAGCAGGCCGGCCCACGCCTGACGTCCGAATCCCGCCGTCGACCGCGCCACCTCTTCGTCGCCGATCTCGTCGTCGCGCGCCGCATCCGCGCGCGCCGCTCCAGCACGCGCGCGCTCGATCGCATCGCGGTGCACCTCGAACGCCTCGATGGACAGGATCGCCGCGCCGGCCGTCTCGATCGGCGCGTAATCGGGCAGGGTCACCGGCACGACGCGGGCACCGCCCAGCGACAGCGCGGACGCGGCATCGTCGATCGCCGACAGCACCTCGGGTCGCAGCGCAGGGTCGTGCACGAACCAGTCACGTGCGTAGCCGATGCGCAGGCCCGGTGATCCGGACGAGGCAGAGGACCGCCGCTCGGGCGGCATGCGCGAGGGCGTCGCCGGATCATCGGTCCGCGAATCCGTCCGCACGGCCATCAGCGCCTCGAACACGAGTGCCGCCTCGTCCGCCGTGGCCGCGATCAGGCCCACGTGATCGAGGCTCGGCGACAGCGCCTGCACGCCCTGCATCGGCAGCGCATCGAACGTCGGTTTCAGCCCGACCACGCCGCAGTAGCACGCCGGGGATCGCACCGAGCCGCCGGTATCGGTACCCAGCGCGAACCGCACCAGGCCGGCGGCCACTGCGGCGGCCGAGCCCGACGAGGAGCCGCCCGTGACGTGCGCGAGGTTCCAGGGATTGCGGGGCGGCGGGTGAGGCGCATCGAAGCTCGGCCCGTCCAGCGCGTACTCGTAGGTGGCGAGCTTGCCGAGCGGCACCGCGCCCGCCGCGCGCAGCCTCGCCACCACCGCCGCGTCCGCGACCGCGGCCACGTCCGCGGTGCGGTGCGACCCGCAACGCGTGGGCAGGCCCGCCACGTCGATCACGTCCTTGACCGCGAACGGGATGCCGTGCAGCGGGCCGCGATCCGTGCCGGCGGCGAGCTCGGCGTCGGCACGAGCGGCCGCCCGCCGTGCGGGTCCGGCCGCCAGCGCGACGAACGCGCGGATGCGCGCATCGCGCTCGTCGATCCGACCGAGGTGCGCCTCGACGAGCGCGAGCGACGTCAGGCGCCGCTCGCGCAGCGCCGCGCCGGCCTCGGCGATGCTCAGGTCGGCGGGGTGTGTCTCCATCGCCCGCCGGACGGCGCCGGACTCACTGCAGGTAGCCTTCCCCGCGCGCCGAGGCCGTGTAGGCCTGCGTGACGTCGTCGAGCG
This sequence comes from uncultured Gammaproteobacteria bacterium, assembly GCA_963833195.1. Classification (GTDB taxonomy): domain Bacteria; phylum Pseudomonadota; class Gammaproteobacteria; order Granulosicoccales; family Granulosicoccaceae; genus Granulosicoccus. The sequence continues at coordinate 2,987,107 of CAWHXF010000027.1, forward strand.
CCTGCTCGGCGCTCTCGCTGCCCTGCAGGAACTCGGACAGGTTGTCACCGAGCGCGGTGTGCAGCAGGCCCATGTACGGCAGCATGGGGTACGGCCTCGCGCCGGCCTCGATCGTGGCGAACACGCCGGCCGCCGCGGGCGTCGGCTCGTAGCCGTCGATCAGCCACACGGCCACGTCGGCGTGCTCCTCGAGGATCTCGGGGGAGAGCGCGTGCATCATGGCGCGGAACGACGCCTCGGCGTCCTCGTCGCTGATGTTCTTCGCGATGGCGAAGCCGTCCCACCACAGCGCCGCCGCCGGAATCGAACCGTCGCCCACGGTGGGCGCGGCGGCGAAGGCGGTGTGCTCGGCCGTGTCGGGCGAGTCGCCCTCGGGGTCGATGAACGCCGAGGCGCGCGAGCCCCAGCCGTTCATCATGGCCACCTCGCCGGACTCCCAGTACGGCTTCACCTCGTTGGTATCGAAGGTCAGGAAGTCGGGGTCCATGTAGTCGGTCATGGCCTTCATGATCTCGAGCGCCTGCACGCCCTTGTCGTTGGCGATGGCGGCCTCGGCCGAACCCGGCTCGAAGAACTCGCCCCCGAGGCCCATGTACATGTTCACGAACTCGGCGGCGAGGTCCCAGCCCGGCTTGTCGGTGGCGGCGAGCGGCGTCTCGATGATGCCGGCCTCGCGCAGCGCCTCGGCGTTCTCGAGCATCTGCTCGTAGCTGGTCGGCACCTCCAGTCCCGCCTCGGCGAGCATGTCCTCGCGGTAGTACAGGTGCTGTGCGTTGGCCATGAAGGCGATCGCCATGATGCGGTCGCCGATGCGGATGAGCTGGCTTTCCTGCAGGTCCTGGCCGTACTCGGCGACGAGGTCGTCGAGGGGGCGGACCAGATCGTCGTTCAGCAGCGGCACGAAGGAGTTGTTGGCCACCACCGCGACGGTGTAGCTCGCGGGGTTCACCGTCAGCGCGGGCACCTGCAGCGTCTTGTGTTCGGTGGTCTGGTCCTTGGTGACCTCGACGGTGTCCGTGGCGCACTCCTGGGCCCGATCGGCGACGACGTGCAGCGCCTCGAAGTCGTTCGACAGGATGCGCACCGAGCCCTGCTCGATGCCGCAGTCGGCGCGGACCGCGCCCGTCGCGGCCGCGGTGCCGGCGAGTACGGCCAGGACGGCCCGGGCGCCGATCGAGAGCCTGCGCTTGTTCATTGCGTTCCACTCCTCGGGTGATGGACGATCGGTCCACAGCATGCCCAATCAAGCGCGGGCCTGCAGCCGGTCCAGACGAAGCTGCGCGGCGCGGCGGTGCCCCTCGAGGCCCTCGCTGGCGCTCTGGCGCGCCGCCGGCGGCGCCAGCGTGCGCACGCCGCGCTCGTCGATCTCCTGCCAGGTGGCGGTCTTGACGTAGGTGCCGACCCACAACCCGCCCGTGTAGCGCCCCGCGCCCATCGTCGGCAGCGTGTGGTTGGTGCCGCAGCACTTGTCCGAGTACACGACGCTCGACAGCTCGCCGATGAACAGCGAGCCGTAGTCCCGCAGCCGGTGCGAGAACGCCATGGGCTCCTGCACGTGCACCTGCAGGTGCTCGGCGGCAACGTGGTCCGAGTAGCGCACCATCGCGTCCTCGTCCTCGCACACCGCGATCTCGCCGAAGTCCTCCCACGCCCGCCCCGCGGTCGACGCGGTGGACAACGTCTCGAGCTGGGCGCGCACCTCGGCGAGCGTGGCCTCGGCGAGCGCCGCGTCCGTCGTGATGAGCCCGACGCGCGTGCGCACGTCGTGCTCGGCCTGGGCCAGCAGGTCGGTGGCGATGGTCTCGGCGTCCCCGGTGGAGTCCGCCAGCACGAAGATCTCGGACGGGCCCGCGAGCTGATCGATGCCTACGGTGCCGAACACCTGCCGCTTGGCCTCGTTCACGTAGGCGTTGCCCGGACCGACGATCTTGTCCACGGCCGGCACGCTGTCGGTGCCGAACGCCATCGCCGCGATGGCCTGCGCGCCGCCGATGCGGAAGATGCGGTGCGCACCCGACAGGTGGCAGCCCGCGATCATGGCGGGGTGCGCCGCGGGCGGCAGGCAGGCGACGATCTCGTCCACGCCCGCCACCACCGCCGGCACGATCGTCATGACGGGCGCGGACAGCAGCGGGTAGCGCCCGCCCGGCACGTAGCAGCCGACCCGGCGCAGCGGGATCAGCCGGTGGCCCAGCCGCACGCCCGGCAGCGTCTCGACATCGAGGGGGAGCATCGTCCCGAGCTGGGCCTCGGCGAAGCGGCGCACGTTGTCGATCGCGAACTGGGTGTCGGCACGGGTCCGCGCATCGAGCTCGTCGAGCGCGCGAGCCCGCTCGTCGTCCGTGACCTCGAAGCGCGCGAGCTCGCTGCGGTCGAAGTCGCGCGCACACTCGGCCACGGCCGCGTCGCCGCGCGCGCGCACCGCGTCGAGGATGCGCGACACCGTGCGCCCCAACGAGCCGTCGTCGTCGGCGGCGCTCCGCGTCGGCGACTTGATCCAGCGGACGCCGGCGAAGGCGGGGTGCGTGTGGTCCATGAACGGCGAAACGGGATCAGGGGCGATCGACGAGCTGTGCGAGCTTGATCTGCACGAGCACGGAGAACTGGTCGAAGGCGCGCCATTCGTCGACGATGCGCCCGTCCTTGTAGTGGTAGTGGCTGATGCCGAGCATCTGCACGCGCTTGCCGCTCGGCGCGCCGAGCTCGGCGAGCGTGCCGTAGCCGAGGTGATGCCCTTCGAGCACCCAGCGCACGGCCACCTTGACGCCGCCCTCGTCGCAGGGCGTGGAGCTGATGTGCTGCGGCAGGAACACCGCGTCCGGCAACGAGCCGATCAGCCCGAGAGTCTGGTGCGTGACCGCGGCGGTGCCGAAGAGCTCCAGCGTCAGCGGGCCGTGGTACTGCACCGTGGGTGCGTAGACATCGCGGATACGCCCGAACATGCGCCCGTTCATGACCTCGTGCAGCCAGGTCAGCGTCTCGCGTTCGAGCTCGTTGTGCGCGATGGCCAGATCGGGCTCGGCCTCCGGCGGGTACTGGCCGAGCATGCGCCGGTTCTCGCCGATGTCCAGCGCGCTCTGCCCGCGCCCGAGCGCCGCCTCGGCGGCGGCGTCGGCGTAGGCGTGCACGTCGAGCCCGAGCTGCTTCATGATCGCCATCTGGTCGGAGACGATCCACTCGCGGTAGATGCGGTTCTCGAAGATCATGCAGTCGGCGATGGTGCGCGACACGAAGCTCCTGCCGTTGGGCGGCCCGTAGTGGCCGGCCTGGGTGTGCCGGCCGGTGCCGGTGACGAGGTGCGAGGTGTGGAAGCCGTCCCGGTCGTTGCCGTTCCAGATCACGTGCGTGGCCATGCCGCGCCGCTCGGGCAGCGCGCAGAGCCGCGCGACGGTGTCGCGCACCAGCTCCTCGCGGTCGTACAGCGTGCCGAGCGAGTCGTAGACCGTGCAGTTGTGCGTGTAGTGCGTGTAGATCAGCCCGACGTCGCGCTCGTCCCAGATGCGGTGCGTGCAGCGCACGATGTAGTCGACGATGTCGGTGTAGACGTCGTCGAAGCCGCGCATGGACTGCACGCGCTCGCGCGCGGGGTCGACGAGATCGGTGAAGTCGTGGCGCTCCACCTGCATGGGCGATCCTTCCGGCAGGTCCCCCGCCACGGTACGCCCTGCATCGTGAGGGACGGGCTCGATCGCGGAGCCTGCGGAAGGGGCCATGTACGGTCTCGGTCGGCGAATGGGGCGCCGCGGCGGTCGGTGCGCCCGACTATATCCCGGACGTCGGTTGCCGCATCGCGCACGATGGTCGCCGCTTTTGCCGCCCCCGGCGCGGCGCCGCTCAGCTCGCCGTCCAGCCCCCGTCCACCACCAGCGAGCTGCCCGTGATCATGGCCGCGGCGTCCGAGGCCAGGAACACGACCGGGCCCATCAGGTCCTCCACCTCGGCGATGCGGCCGAGCTCGATCTTCGACTCGATCCACGCGACGCGCTCGGGATCGGCGAACGTCGATGCGGTCAGCGGCGTGCGCACGAACGTCGGGCACACCGTGTTCACGCGCACCCCGTGCCGACCGGCCTCGATCGCCATCGCGCGCGTCAGCCCTTCCACCGCGAACTTGCTGGCGCAGTAGAGCGTGCGGTCGATGCCGCCGACGAGCCCCATCTGCGAGGACGTGTTCACGATGCTGCCGCCCTTGCCCGCCGCCACCATGCCGGCGAGCACGGCCTGCGCGACGAAGTAGGCGGCGCGCACGTTCAGACCCATCACGGCGTCGAAGTCCTCGGGCGTCGCGTCGCGCATCGGCCCGGGCCGGTTCAGCCCGGCGTTGTTGACGAGGATGCGGAACGGCCCACGCTCCACGATCGCGGCGCGCGCGGCGTCGACGTCCGCCACGTCCAGCACGAGCGCCTCGGCCGCGTGGCCCTCGGCGTTCAGCGCCTCGCACGTCCGTCCGAGCTCCTCGCCCGAACGCGCGGCCAGCACGACGCTCGCGCCCGCGCGCGCGAGCGCCACCGCCGCGGCCCGACCGATGCCGCGACTGGCGCCCGTCACGAGCGCGCGTCGGCCGTCGAGCCGGAACGAAGGCGTGACGGGCAGCTCGGAGCCGGGCTCGGAGGCCGGTCCGGTCATCGGTCCCGCGCGGCGGCCACGGCCTCGGCACCTTCGCCGTAGGGCACGTTCCTGCCGCCGTAGCGACGCACGCGCACGTTGGCCTGCTCGGCGTGGCCGACGAAACCCTCCAGCATGCACAGCCTGGAGCAGTACTCGCCGATCATCGCGGAAGCCTCGTCCGTCGTCACCCGCTGGTAGCTGTGCGTCTTGATGAACTTGCCCACCCAGAGACCGCCGGTGTAGCGCCCGGCCTTCTTCGTCGGCAGCGTGTGGTTCGTGCCGATGACCTTGTCGCCGTAGGCGACGTTCGTGCGCGGACCGAGGAACAGCGCCCCGTAGGCCGTCATGTTGTCGAGGAAGTAGTCGTCGTCGCGCGTCATGACCTGCACGTGCTCGGAAGCGAGCTCCTCGGATTCCGCGAGCATCTCCTCGAGCGAGTCGCACAGGATCACCTCGCCGTAGTCGCGCCAGGAGCGGCGCGCCACGTCGGCGGTCGGCAGGATCTCGAGCAGCCGATCGATCTCGGCGAGGGTCTCCCTCGCAAGCTTCTCGGAATCGGTGATCAGCACCGCGGGGGAATTCACGCCGTGCTCGGCCTGGCCCAGCAGGTCGGTGGCGACCAGCTCGGCATCGACCGTGTCGTCGGCGATCACGCAGGTCTCGGTGGGCCCCGCGAAGAGATCGATGCCGACCCGCCCGTAGAGCTGGCGCTTGGCCTCGGCCACGAACGCGTTCCCGGGTCCGACGAGCATGTGCACCGCGGCAATGCTCTCGGTACCGAGCGCCATCGCGCCCACCGCCTGCGTGCCGCCGAGCACGAGGATCTCGTCGGCACCGCCCAGGTGCATCGCCGCGACGATCGCCGGATGCGCGCCGCCCTCGAAGGGGGGCGCCGCGGCGACGATGCGCTTGACGCCCGCGACCTTCGCGGTCGCGACGCTCATGTGCGCGCTCGCCACCATCGGGTACTTGCCGCCCGGCACGTAGCAGCCGACCGAGGCGACGGGGATGTGCTTGTGGCCGAGCACGACGCCCGGCATCGTCTCCACCTCGACGTCCAGCATGGAGTCGCGCTGCACCTGCGCGAAGTGCCGGACCTGTTCCTGCGCGAAGCGGATGTCGGCGAGCTCCCGGTTCGACAGCTTCGCCATGGCCGCCTCGATCTGCTGCTCGGTGAGCCGGAAGCTGTCCGGTTCCCAGCCGTCGAACCGCGCCGACAGCTCGCGCACGGCCGCGTCGCCGCGCGCCTCGATGTCCGCCAGGATCCCCTCGACGGTGCGACGCACCTTCGTGTCGTCGTCGCGGCGGTCCGCCTCGGAGCGACCGGCTTTCAGGATGCGGGACATGCGCGTCGTCGGTGGGTGCAGAAGTGAAAGACTACTGAACTTCGGCCCGGGCGACGCCTTCCGGACGGGCGCGGCTCGCGCCGGCGCGGCCGCATGACCGAGCGTACGGGGCGGGAAGCGCGGGCGCACCTCGGCGGAGCGCACGCGAACCCGAAACGCACCAAAAGAGTGCATACTCGCGCAAGCACGACCGAAAGGCTTCATCACAAGCAATTGATTCGCTTGATTTAAACGACCAATCTCGGACGACGCGCCATTGCTCCGTCGCGGTGCATTCCTTGCAACCGCCAGTCGACCATGACGCCGCAACCGAGCTCGAAGCCCGATTTCACCCTCGTCGAGGCGATGCTGACGGGCGTGGTGCGGCTCGACGACGGCTTTCGCGTGAAATACCTGAACCCTGCGGCCGAGCAGATGCTGGGCGTCGGGGTGCGCAGGGCGACGGGGCAGCGCCTCACCCGACTGGTCACCCTGCCCGATGCGCTGTTCGCACGGCTGCGCGAGGCCCTGGAGCACGACCGCCCCTGCACCGACCGCCAGGTCGTCATCGAGCCGCACGGTCAGCCGCCGCTGCTCGTGGACTGCGCCATCGTGCCGCACCCCACCCGCGACGGACGGCCCGGGCTCGTCGTGGAGCTCGGTGCGGTGGATCGCTCGCTGCGCATCGCGCGCGACGAGGCCATGCTGGCGCAGCAGGAGCACGCGCGGTCGCTGCTGCGAGGGCTCGCGCACGAGATCAAGAACCCGCTCGGCGGGCTGCGCGGGGCGGCACAGTTGCTCGAGCGCCAGCTCGACGACCCGGAGCTCGCCGAGTACACCTCCATCATCATCCGCGAGGCGGACCGGCTGCAGGGCCTGATCGATCGCATGCTGGGGCCCGCGAACCGGCCCCTGCGCCAGCGCGTGAACGTGCACGAGGTGCTCGAGCACGTGCGCAAGATCGCCGTGGTGGGCGCGCCCGACGGGGTGACGCTGCGCTTCGACTACGACCCCTCCATTCCCGAGTTCGTCAGCGACCGCGACCGCCTGGTGCAGGTCGTGCTGAACGTCGTCGGCAACGCGCTGCAGGCCATCGGCGAGCGCGGCACGGTCACCTTCCGCACCCGAGTGCTGTCGAACTTCACGATCGGCGGGACGCGCCACCCGCTCGTCGCCTCGGTGGAGGTGCACGACGACGGGCCCGGCGTGCCGCCGCACCTGGCCGACCAGATCTTCTACCCGATGGTCACCGGCACCGACCACGGCACGGGCCTCGGGCTATCCATCGCGCAGTCGACCATCAACCAGCTCGGCGGTCTCGTCGAGTGCGAGAGCCGACCCGGCGCCACGACCTTCACCGTGCTGGTTCCGCTGGAACCCGCGCACGACACGAACGCGAGCGAATGACATGAGCGACGAATACGTCTGGGTGATCGACGACGACCAGTCGATCCGCTGGGTGCTCGAGAAGACCTTCAAGCAGGCCGGCATGCGCGTCAACACCTTCGAGACCGCCGACGAGGCGCTGGACGTCATGCGCGGCAACGCGCTCGCGCCCGACGCCATCATCAGCGACATCCGCATGCCGGGCTCGGACGGGCTGACGCTGCTGCGCCAGCTGAAGACCAGCCACCCGGACACGCCGGTGCTGATCATGACGGCCTTTTCGGACCTGGACAGCACCGTCGCCTCGTTCGAGGGCGGCGCGTTCGAGTACATCCCGAAGCCCTTCGACGTCGACACGGTCATCGAGCAGACGCGCCGCGCGTGCAGCAGCCGAGCCGACGCCGCGAGCGCCGCGCGGAACGCCGCTCGCCAGAGCGCCCGGCCCGCCCCCTCCCCGGCCGGGCCGCCGCCTGACGCCCACGAGCTGATCGGCGACGCCCCGGCCATGCAGGCGGTGTTCAAGGCGATCGGACGGCTGTCGCGCTCGAAGATGACGGTGCTCGTGAACGGCGAATCGGGCACCGGCAAGGAGCTCATCGCGCGCGCCCTGCACCGCCACAGCCCGCGCAGCGAGAAGCCGTTCGTGGCGCTGAACATGGCCGCCATACCGCACGACCTCATGGAGTCCGAGCTCTTCGGGCACGAGAAGGGCGCGTTCACCGGTGCGCAGGCCACGCGCATCGGCCGCTTCGAGCAGGCCGACGGCGGCACCCTCTTCCTCGACGAGATCGGGGACATGCCTGCAACGTTGCAGACGCGCCTGCTGCGCGTGCTGGCCGATGGGCAGTTCTATCGCGTCGGCGGGCACGTGCCCATGAGCGTGGACGTGCGCATCGTCGCGGCCACCCACCAGGATCTCGAGACCCTCGTCGACGAGAAGCGTTTTCGAGAGGATCTCTTCCACCGCCTGAACGTCATCCGCATCGAGGCGCCGCCGCTGCGCGATCGGCGCGAGGACATCCCCGGCCTGCTGCGCCACTTCCTGGAGGCCGCCGCGCGCGAGCTCGGCGAGGAGACCAAGCTCATGACGCCCGAGTTCGCCGCGCACGTGTCCGCGCTGCCCTGGCCCGGCAACGTGCGTCAACTGCAGAACACCGCGCACTGGCTCACCGTCATGGCCGCGGGCAGCGAGCTGGAGATCGACGACCTGCCCCAGCACGACCGAGAAGGCGGTCGCACGCGCGAGGCCGACTGGGAAGCGGTGCTGCGCCAGTGGGCCGTGCGCCGGCTGCAGGAGGGCGAGACGGACCTGCTAGGCACCGTGCAGCCCGCGCTCGAGCGGCTCATGATCCGCTGCGCGCTCGACAGGACGCAGGACCGGCGTCAGGAGGCCGCGCGGCTGCTCGGCTGGGGCCGCAACACGCTCACGCGGAAGATCAAGGAGCTCGGGATCGAGTGACTTTCACCGCCATGCGCGCTCGCGAGCAGACCCTGATCCTGCGCCTCGCCGCCGAGCGCGGCCGTGCCGAGGTGCTGCTGTTCGAGCTGTACTGAGGACGTTCGAGCGGGACGCTACCCCGCGCCGGGCGCCGCCAAGCCCCCGGCGCGGACAACGCTCACGCCGCGGGACCCCGCCACCGTCCGCGCCTGCACACCCGCCTCGTCCACCGGCCGGTAGTCCCGCGAGTCCACGCGGTCGACGTGATGGAAGCTCGCGACCATCTCGTCGGCGCAGGTCACGTGCAGGTAGCCGCGCTCGAGCACGTTGACGTGGCGCACATCGTCGATCAGCTCCACCAGTGCCGCCTCGACGCGCGCCGCCTCGGCCCGTGTTCGCGCGCCGTAGAACCGGGCGAGCCCGGGACTCGACACGGCGGTGGCGGCGAGCTCGCAGCCCACCACCGTGCCGTCGTCGGTCGCGAGATCGCTCGCCCAGGCGTTGTGCGTGTCGCCCGCCAGCACGAGCAGGCGACGATCGTCCAGCGAAGCCACTAGGCGAAGCAGCCGCTCGCGCTCGGCCGGATAGCCGTCCCAGCCGTCGGTGTAGAACGGGATGCGGTCCTGCACCCTCGCACGGCTGGCGGCGTCCAGCGTCGGATCGTTCGCCATGAGCCTGCGCCGGATGGCCACGAGCTCGTCGAGTAGTGCCGGATCGCTTCGGCGCTCGATGTCGACGCGCATCTCGGCGGGAACGTGCAGACGCGCCATCGGAACCTGCTGCGCGATCACCTGCCAGCGCGCCGGCGACGCCATGATCGCATCGGACAGGGCGTCGAACTGCGCGCTGCCGAGCATGGTGCGATCGGGCGCGGCGAGCGCTGCGGCGTAGGCGGCGGCATCGATGGTGACGCTCGCGCGGTCGATGAACGCGTTGCGGTCGACCGCCTCGTCCCGGTTCAGCACGCGCGCATCGACGCGGTGCAGCGTCACCCTGTCGCCCCAGTCGTAGCGGCGGTAGAGCCCCGTCGCTCCGATCCGCGGCGGGCTCGCGGGGGCAGCTCCGGCCGCGACCTCGGGCGGTCGCACGGGCAGCCACTCGAACCAGGCCTGCAGCGCCGCGTCGCGGCGCGCGAGGAAGTCGCCCTCGTCCGGGTCGTGGTTCTCGGCGCCGCCGCGCCAGACGTTGTTCGCGATCTCGTGGTCGTCGATCAGCAGCACGAACGCGTGCGCCGCGTGCAGCGCCTGCAGGTCCGGGTCGCCGCGGTAGGTGGCGTAGCGCCTGCGGTAGTCGGCGAGCGTGACGGTCTCCCGATCGTCGCCCGGCGGCAGGGAGCGGCCGATGGCGTCGCTGTTCTCGGTGCCATAGCCGCCCGTCCCGTACTCGTAGAGGTAGTCGCCGAGATGGATCACGGCATCCAGATCCTCGTGGCGCAGGATCTCGCGGTAGACGTTGAAGTGACCCGCCGGATAGTTCGAGCACGAAACGACGGCGAACGAGGCCGAGGCCACCGGTCCGGTCGGTAGCGTGCGCGTGCGGCCGACCGTCGACACCGCGTCCGCGCTGCGGAACCGGTAGTACAGCCGCACGCCGGGCGCCTGCCCCTCCAGCGCGACCTTAACCGTCCAGTCGCGCGCGGGCTCCGCGACGGCCACGGCGCGGTGCAGCAACGCCGCGAAATCCTCGTCCTCGGCGACCTCGACGACGATGCGCACCGCGGCCGACACGCGCGATGCGTCCGATGCGTTCGCCGCGTCCGGTGCGCGCGGCGTCACGCGCGTCCACAGGATCACGCCGTCCGCGGCCGGGTCGCCGCTCGCCACGCCGTGCGCGAAGTCGCCCGGGTCGAGCATCTCGGGCTCGCGTTCGATGGGAGGCTCGGTTTCCAGGTCCGGCCCGGATCCGCTTTCCGAGCCGCATCCGCCGAGCACGACGAGGGCGCCCGCGCCCGACAGTCTCAGGAAATCGCGACGATCGAGAGGGGGCATGGGAACGGACGAAGGATGCGGACCTCCGACGCCGCAAGAACCGGACCCTGGGCCCGCGCTTGCGGATCAGTCCCGCAGCACGCCAGCGCAGTTGGCGTGCGCCGAAGCCACGTCCCACTGCCCGTCGCGCGTGCACGCGCTCGCGAACGCGCGGTGCACTCGCAGTCGGCCGCCGTTCGGCATCCCGTCGTCGAGCTTCCTGTCCAGCTCGGCCAGGATCTGCACCGGTATGCGGTCGCCGGTGTAGATCTCGTGCGCCGCGCCACGCGCGTCGGCGGCCTGGCTCGCGTAGCTGATCTTGTAGGCGCCGCCGAACGGGTTCTTGGGACAGGTACCCGCGCCGCACTCGACATCGGTGGCCGTGCCCGACGAGCCCGGCCGGCCATCGAAGCTGCCCGAGATGAACCCGGCGAGCGCGAGCTGCTGCCACACCGCCGCGCGCTCGCGCGCGTCCTCGATGCGGCCGTTGCCGTTACCGGCGGCGGCGGCGCTGTCGATCTGGGTGGCGGCGTTCGCGAAGTCGCCCGGCAAGGAGCGGTAGCGATCCTGGAAGCCGTACCAGGCGGTGCGGATGCCCGCGACTTCGGTGGCGAGCGAGCGCACGCGCGCCCCGTCGATCAGCGCCTGACCCTTGAACACGCCGCCGAGGATCAGGCCGACGATGACGAGCACCACGGCGATCTCGACGAGCGTGAAGCCCGTGGAACGTGGCAGGCACGGGATTCGCGAAAGGCGGTGGCGCGTTCGGCCCATCCGGACGACTCCGGCGTCTTGCTGGTGCATGACTGTCTCCCTGTCAGTCGGGCCGTCGGCGTCGTTGGCCCATGCCCGCGGCATCCGGGCCGCGTGCGGGGAGTGTCACGCAATCATGACCGGTGGGCAAGCTTTGGAAGGAGTGATCTCTTCCAAGCGGTCATGCGACCCGGTGGGTCCGACAGTCGGCACCTATCTGCCCTGCTAGCTTTGTGGGCTATCCCGAAGAATCAGGAGACCTGCTTGCGACCCGTTCCCCTCGTCCTGGCCGTCGCCGCCGCGCTCGGTAGCGCTCCGGGCCTTGCCGCCCCCCCGACCGTGCCCGCCGACCTGCGCGTCGACGTCTACTCCGGCACCGCCGCCGAGCTGTTCTGGTCGCGCTCGAGCGATCCCGACGGGCTCGTGCGCGGCTACGAGATCACGAAGGGCGGCGCACTCGTCACCACGCTCGACGGGCTGAGCTACTTCACCGACTCGCTCGTGAGAGGTCAGGCCTCCACCTTCACCGTCACCGCGATCGACTTCGACGGCGAGCGCTCGGCCCCCGTCGCGGTCAGCGTCGTCGGCGGGGACCGCAGCGGCGCGGTCGGCGCCGGCGGCGGTCGCCCGACCCCACCCGCGAACCTGCGCGCCGACGTCTACTCGTCGAGCGCGATCGAGCTGTTCTGGGACCGGAACCCCGCCCAGCGGCTGAGCTACGAGGTGCTGATCGATGGCCAGTCGGTGACGACGACCGACGGCACGAGCTACTTCACCGACGGGCTGCGCGGCGGACAACGCTACGAGATCGACGTCGTGGCGATCGACTCGAACGGGCGCCGCTCGGGGGCGGCGAACGTCACGGTGAACACCACCGGCGGCACGGACGCACCGACCAACCCGATGCAGCCCGTCACGCCGGCACCGGCGAATCTTCGTAGCGAGCTCTACTCGTCGACGGCGGGGGAACTGTTCTGGGACCGCGTGCCGGGAGCAAACCTCTCCTACGAGGTGTCGCTCGGCGGCGGGGTCGTGGCGACCACCGACGGCACGAGCTACTTCGTGGGGGGCCGCCGCGGGCTCGACGGCACGCGGGTCCGGGTCGTGGCAATCGGGCCGAACGGGCGGCGCTCGTCCGTGTCGAGCACCACGTTCGGCGACGGGGCGCCGAGCCCCGATCCCGGCGACGCACCGCCGGCCCCTGCGAACGCGCGGCTCGACGTGTACTCGAGCACCGCGGCGGAGCTCTTCTTCGATCGGGCGCCGTCGAGCGCGAACGTGGTCGAGACCGAGATCAGTCGGGACGGCGAGGTCATCGGCAGCACGAACGGCACGAGCTTCTTCGATCCGGGCCGGACTCCCGGGCGCGACTACGTCTACGAGCTCGTCGCGGTGAACGGCTCAGGCGCGCGCTCGAGTGCGACCACGGTGGGCGAGGCGACGCCGCCGTCGCAGGGCGACGACCTGCCCACCGACGCCGCCGCGCGGCTCGATACGCTGTTCGCGCTCGCCAACGGCGACGTGTTCGAGCGGCTCCTTGCCTTCCTCGATGAACTCGGTACCCGCGAGAACGATACCGAGCGCACTCCCATCAGCTCGGCCTTCGATCCCGACTTCCCTCAGGCCGCGGCTCGCACGGTGTACGCCTGCCCGGACGGCGGCACGTTCGCCCTGGCTCCGGGATCGGTCAGCGGCGTGGGAAGCATCTTCAGCACGATCGCCGAGGGCTGCACGATCGGCAGCGCGACCGTCGACGGCACCTTCGTCGAACAGTCCTTCGCCGGACGGGGACCCAACCTGTCGTCCTTCAGCACCATGATTCGCGGCTACCGGCTGAGCGATGCCGACACGGGCGTGACCGTGACGATGGACAGCGGCGAGGTCAGCGAGTCGGAGCCGGCGGCACGCGATGGAAGCCCCTTCGTCACGACCGGCTGGATCGCGCGCGAGCTCTCGGTTGTCGGCAGCGCGATGGACTACTCGGCCACGAACCAAGTGACGATCTTCTCCGGGGTCGATTCGCTCGATCCCACCGAGACGATTGGGCTGACGGTGACGATCGAGGGGCTCGAGTACGCGTCCTCGGACGGCGCGGCGGTCGAGACCGTCACGGCTTTCCGTCGTGCCGACGCCGACGAGAACTTCACGGTCGGCTCGCTGACGATCGCCGACGGCAGCCGGGTCGAGACCCTCGATGCGGACAGCGGCGATCCAGACACGTTCCTGCTCACCGTCCAGGATGGTGGGGCGACGACGAGCTACGTCGTGCCGTGGTCCGATCGGTTCGACTTCGAGCGCATCGACCTCGACGCGGTCCAGTTCGGCCAGTAGACCGGGTCGCGTCGGCGACGGTTCGGGTCCGATGAACGGAACGGCGGGACGCCTTGGTGTCCCGCCGTCTCTCGCCGGGTCCGGTGTTGCATTCTGCTGAACGACCGTGTAGCCGAATGCAACAGGCACGTCCGGGAAGCCCCGGTCGAACGATGGCACCGCCACTCCAGCCCATCGAAGCGAGCGCAGTCGCGCGGAGTCGACGTCGTGCCTGTGGCTGCGAGCTCCGCACGCACGGCGTCCGGCTCCCCGGCGATCGCCGTGGCGACTGCTCGCACCCCAGATCGGCACTGGCGGGGTGGAAGCGCCGGATCTCGAACGCCCCTGTGCGCAGCACGAGGGGCTTGTCGTCGTGCCGCCCTCCATTGCGTTGATCCGTTATCGGCATCGTCGCGATCGCGCGACTGGTAGGTGGGTTTCCGGAGCGAGATGCAATAGGTCCCGCTCTGCTGCCGCCCGTGCTGCAGCACGACGAGGTAGCAGCAGGTACCGGTTCGACCGCCGGGAAGCCGCCCCGTCGATACGGACGAGCACCGACCTCCGGCCGATCACGCCCCCCTCAGAACGGCGCACTCCGCGGCACCCGAGGAAACGGAATCACGTCCCGCACGTTCTCCATCCCCGTCACGTACGCCACCAACCGCTCGAACCCCAGCCCGAAGCCCGAGTGCGGCGTGGTGCCGAAGCGGCGCAGGTCGCGGTACCAGCCGAGCTCCTCCATCAGCTCGTGCTCGGCGAGCTTCGCGTCCAGCCGGTCCAGGCGCTCCTCCCGCTGGCTGCCGCCGATGATCTCGCCGATGCCCGGCGCCAGCACGTCCATGGCCGCGACGGTCCGTCCGTCGTCGTTCAGGCGCATGTAGAACGCCTTGATGTCCTTCGGGTAGTTCATCACCACGACGGGCCCGCCGACGTGCTTCTCGCTCAGCCAGCGCTCGTGCTCGCTCTGCAGGTCCACCCCCCATTCGACCGGGAATTCGAACGTCTCGCCGGACGCCCGCAACCGCTCGACGGCCTCGGTGTAGTCCATGCGCTCGAACGTGGCGTCGCTCATGGCGCGCAGCCGCTCCAGAGCCTGGGGGTCGATGCGCTCGGCGAAGAAGGCCATGTCGTCCTCTCGCTCGTTCAGCACGGCGGCGAAGACGTGGCGCAGCAGATCCTCGGCGAGGGATGCGTTGTCGTTCAGGTCCGCGAAGGCCATCTCCGGCTCGATCATCCAGAACTCGGCCAGGTGGCGGCTGGTATTCGAGTTCTCGGCGCGGAACGTCGGGCCGAACGTGTAGCAGCGCGTCAGCGCCTGAGCGTACGCCTCCACGTTGAGTTGACCGCTCACCGTGAGGTAGGCCTCGCGCGCGAAGAAGTCCCTGTCGTGATCGACCAGGCCCTTGTCGGTGACGGGCACCTTCGCGGGATCCATGGTCGTGACGCGGAAGAGCTCGCCGGCCCCTTCGGCGTCGGAGGTCGTGATGACCGGCGTGGCTATCCACTGGAAGCCGCGCGCGTGGAAGTAGTCGTGCACCGCGTGCGCAAGGGTCGAGCGCACGCGCGCGACGGCGCCGATGGCGTTCGTGCGCGGGCGCAGGTGCGCCACGCTGCGCAGGTACTCGAAGGTGTGACGCTTCTTCGCGATGGGGTACTGCTCGGGGTCGTCGACGCCGCCCACCACCGTGACGGTGGCGGCCTGCAGCTCGACCGACTGACCCTTGCCCTGCGAGGGCACGAGGGTGCCGCGCACCTCGAGCGCGCAGCCCGCCGTGACGTGGCGCACCTCGTCCTCGTAGTTCGCCAAGGTGTCGGGCGCGACGACCTGCAGCGCGTCGAAGCAGGAGCCGTCGTACAGCGCGATGAACGACAGTCCGGCCTTGGAGTCTCGGCGGCTTCGCACCCAGCCGCGCGCGACCACTTCGGGTGCATCGCCGGACAGCGACTCGGGCGGTGTCGCCAGGTGATCGACGATGCGCGCGGGCAGGCCATTCATGTGGGCAGGCATGGATCCGGGAAGGCGTGGCGGGGCGTGGTGGGCGAGTGTCCCGTATCGGCGAGCTCGCTGCACAGCCGCTCGAACGCGATCCACACGTCGCCCTCCTCGCGGCCCTTGATCATGCGATCGATGTGCGCCGCCGCGCCGACGAAGCCGAGCCAGGCGCGCGCGGAATGGCGTGCCAGCGCAAGCTTCAGGTCCGCCTGGCGGTTCGCCCAGACGCCTGCGGACTTGAGCGCCGCGTCCATGCCGGCGCCCTTCTCGTGCGTCTCGGCCGCGCGCGCACCCGCACGGATCTCCTGGTTCAGCGACCACAACACGAGCGTGGGCGCCTCGTTGGTGGCCTCCAGGCCGCGCAGGATCTTCAGCGCGCGCGCCGCATCCCCGCGCAGCGCGGCGGGCGCGAGATCCGAGATCGCGTAGCGCGCGCTGTCGGCCACCGCGTCCAGCACCATCGAGGCTTCGAGCACGCCCGCGGGGTAGAGCAGGCCCAGCCGCTCGATCTCCTGCGCGCCCGCAAGCAGGTTCCCCTCGACGCGCTCGGCGATGAGCGCAAGCGCCTCGGGCGTCGCCTGCAGGCCGTGCCGGGCCAGACCGCGTATCGAGCCAGCGCGGCAGCACGGCGGCATCGATGGGTTGGACCTGCACCGTGACGCCCACCTTGTCGATCGCCTTGAACCAGGCGCTGGTGGAACCGCCCCGGTCGAGCTTGCCCGAGTGGATCAGCAGCAGCACGTCGGGCGGCGGACGCTCCGCCCAGGCGATCAGTGCCGGGCCGCCCACGCGGCCGGGCTTGCCGCTCGGCAGCCTGAGCTCCACGAGCCGGCGCGCGGCGAACAGGGACAGGCTGTCGCCCGCCTCGCGCAGCCGCGCCCAGTCGGCGTCGTCGTTCGCCACGACGACCTCGCGCTCCTCGTGGCCCTGCTCGCGCGCGTGGCGCCGCAGCCGGTCGGTCACCTCCCCGGCCTGCAGCGGCTCGTCGCCGTGCACGAGGTAGATCGGCGCGGTGCCGCGCGCCAGCAGCGCGTCGAGCTTGTCGGGATAGACTTTCATGGCCGGGCGCAGTCTAGCCGCCGGAACCCGCCCCATACCGCAAGGATTCGATGCCCGCCGCAGTCACCGCCGATCCGCCGCCCGCCGGCGCCCGGACCCGCTCCCCCGACCGGCTCTGGCAGCTCGCTCGCGCCGTGCTGTTCGAGCTCGACCCGGAGCGCGCGCACGAGATCGCGCTCGGCGCGATGGAGCTGCCCGGTGCGCACCGGCTGCTGCGGCGCCGGTACGGGTCGCGCGCCGGCAACGGGGCGGTGGCCACCGCCGCGACCGTCATGGGGCTCGAGTTTCCGAACCGGGTCGGCCTGGCGGCGGGGCTCGACAAGAACGGCAGCCACATCGATGCGCTGGGCGCGCTCGGGTTCGGCCACCTCGAGGTCGGCACCGTGACGCCGCGTCCGCAACCCGGCAACCCGAAGCCGCGCATGTTCCGGCTGACGGCGCACGAGGCGCTCGTGAACCGCATGGGCTTCAACAACGATGGCGTCGATGCCCTGGTGGAGCGCGCGTCGCGCCGACGCTGGACGGGCGTGCTGGGCGTGAACATCGGCAAGAACGCGGCGACGCCGAACGAGTGCGCCACCGACGACTACCTGCATTGCCTCGGGCGCGTCTGGCCCGTGGCGGACTACGTGAGCGTGAACATCTCCTCGCCGAACACGGCGGGACTGCGCGACCTGCAGCACGGCGACGCGTTGGCGCGGCTGCTGGACGCGCTCGGCGAGGCGCGCGAACGGCTCGCCACCGAGCACGGCGTGCGGCGCCCCATCGTCGTGAAGATCGCCCCCGACATGGACGACGATGCGCTCGACGGGTTCGCGTCCGCCGTCACCGAACGCGGCATCGACGGGGTGATCTGCGGCAACACCACGCGCGCGCGCGACGCGGTGGCGGGACACCTTCACGCGCGCGAGGACGGGGGGCTGAGCGGCGCGCCGCTGCGCGCACTGGCGGACGACCGTCTCGCGGCGCTGCGCGCGGTACTGCCGACATCCGTCGCGCTGTTCGGCGCCGGCGGCGTCGACTCCTTCGAGGCCGGCGCCGCGAAGCTCCGGGCCGGAGCGGACCTCGTGCAGGTCTACACCGGCCTGATCTACCGCGGACCCGCACTCATCGGAGAGCTGTTGCAATGACCCGTCACGACGTGTTCAACGGCGATGCCGACGGCCTGTGCGCCCTGCAGCAACTGCGCCTGGCCGAGCCCGCGCCGGACGCGCTCATCGTCACCGGCGTCAAGCGCGACATCGCGCTGCTGCAACGCGTCGAGGCCGCGCCCGGGGACGCGGTGACGGTGCTGGACGTGTCGCTCGACAAGAACCGCGACGCCCTGCTGCGCACCCTCGAGCGCGGTGCCCGCGTGCGCTACGTGGATCATCATTTTGCCGGGGAGATCCCCGCGCACGATGCGCTCGAGACGCACATCGACCCGTCCGCCGAGACCTGCACCGGGCTCATCGTGAACGGCATGCTGGACGGCGCGTACCGCGCCTGGGCCGTGGTGGCGGCCTTCGGGGACAACCTGCTGGACGCCGCACGCTCGGCCGCCGCTCCGCTGGAACTGGCCGATGCCGACGTCGCACGGCTGCAGGAGCTCGGCACGCTGCTGAACTACAACGGCTACGGCGCCACGCTCGACGACCTGCACTTCGATCCCGCGGCGCTGGCCGTGCGGCTGCGCCCGTACACGGACCCGCTCGACTTCGTGCACGAAGATGCGGCGTTCGGCGAGCTGGTGGCGGGCTACGCCGACGACCGCGCCCGGGTCGACGCCCTGATCCCCGAGCGCGTGTCGGACGCCGCCGCGCTGTACATGCTGCCGGACGCCGCGTGGGCGCGGCGCATCGGCGGGGTATGGGCCAACGAGCTGGCGCAGGACAGCCCCGCGCGTGCGCACGCCCTGTTGACCGGCCGCGCCGACGGAAGCTACGTGGTGAGCGTGCGCGCACCCGTCACGAACCGGGCCGGTGCGGACGAGCTGTGCCGCGGCTTCGAGACCGGCGGCGGGCGCGCGGCGGCCGCGGGCATCAACCGCTTGCCGCCCGGCGACGTGGAGCGCTTCGCGGTCGCGTTCGAGGCGCGCTACGGCGGGACCGCCGCCGGCTGAAGGCGCGACCGGCGCGAGCCATTATTTGTGCTTTTATTCCCATTTATGTAGTACGGTACGAGACAGGCGTCGCACCGCGACTGCCGGGGACGAGGAACACGACATGATCCGGTACCGAACGTGGCACGGCGCCGCGGTTTGCCTACTGTTCGCGCTCGCGGGCTGCAGTGGCGGCGACGGCGGTGACGGCGAGGCCACGGCCGACGACGGGCCCGAGCCTCCTCCCGGGGACGGCATCGCCTTCGGCGACGCCACGGGCGACGACGAGGTCGAGCTCCCTTCCGCGGACGGCATCGCGTTCGGCGGCGGCGATCCCGACGAGGACGATGCCGACATCGCGGCGCCCGTCATCGACGAGCCGCGTGCGCCCGCGTTCGTCGAGCGCACCGACCTGCGCGGCACCGACACCGCCTACGCGTACCGGCCCGGCGGACCCTGGGCCGACGTGCTGGCCGACTGCGCGCGGGCCGAGCGGGTGGCCGACTCCTGCACGCTCGACACCCTGCCCTTCATCGCCCAGCGGACCGAGCGCCCCACCGTGGACGAGGTCATGGAGCGACTGGTCGTCACGCACGACTGGATGGGCGTGCGCTTCGAGCAGATGCTGCGCGCGGCCCCCGACGGACTGCTGCAGCTGTTCGCGCCCACGACCTCGATACTCATCGGCAGCGAGGTGCGACCGTCGTTCTACACGGGCCTCACGGGCGGCATACAACTGGACGCGGACTACCTGTGGCTGACGGTCGCGGAGAAGGCGAACGTGTCGATCGACGAGGACTACCGCACCGATTTCGGTAACGGGCTTGCATTTCGTGAGCTGTTCACCTGGTGGCGCGACGGGGATTTCGCGTACGAGTACTTCCCGCTCGACGACGACACCGAACGCACCCTCGAACAGGCGAGCGGCCCGCTGATGCGGCTGCTGTTCCACGAGCTGGCGCACGCCAACGACTTCCTGCCGCCCGGCAGCGCCCGCTTGCTGGACTCGTCGCTGGTGCCTAGCGCGGCCCTCGACGCGAACTCCGAGCAGTGGCTCTCGCCGCGGCTGCAGGACCGCTTCCCCATCGCCCAGCCGGAGCTCGAGGGGCTCGCGGGAGTGCTCTACCGCGGCCGCGAACCCACGCCCGAGCAGGCCAGCGCCACGGCCGACTACGTGGGCGCGCTGTTCGAGGCCGGTGGCGGCGCGACCTTCTACGCCTACCACACCATCAACGAGGACTTCGCCGTGCTGTTCGATGCCGCCATGATGAAGGCGCTCTACGGCATCGACCGCCACGTCGGCTTCACCGGCCAGCCGGCCGACCCGGACGACTTCGACTGCGGGGATCTGCTCGTCGGCTGGGGTCAGCGCGAGCGCCTTGGGGATCCGTCGGTCGTGCCGCGCGTCGGCTGGGTCATAGAGGCGATCTACGGGCAGAGCGACGCGCTCGGGGAATTCCTCACCGCCCAGGAAGGCACGCAGGAGCCGATGGCGGTGGGCGAGTCGTACTGCGACGAGCTCGATGCGTCCCCCGCGCTCGCGACCCGGGCCCGGCGCGGTCTGCCGACGGAGCGGTCACGGGAGCTCCCGGACGCGGTGCGCCACGCGGTGCAGCTCGAGCGCCAGGGCCGCGTGCACTGAGGGGCTCTCAGCCGAGCCCCATCAGCGTGCGCACGTGCAGCGCCGCCGCACGCCCGAGCGCGGGCAGCGCGTAACCGCCCTCCAGCATGGACACGATGCGGCCCTCGCAGTGGCGCTCGGCCACGTCGATCAGCCGCTCGGTGATCCAGCCGAAGTCGGTATCCACGAGCGCGAGGCTCGCGAGCGGGTCCTCGACGTGCGCGTCGAAGCCCGCGCTGACGAAGAGCATCTCGGGGCGGAAGCGTTCCAGCGCCGGCAGCCACGTGGCCTCGATGGCCGCGCGGAACGCCGGCCCGTCGGTACCCGCCCGCAGCGGCACGTTGACGCGCTGGTCGATGATGTCCGGGCGGTAGCCGCCCGGATAGAACGGGTGCTGGAAGCTCGAGCAGAACAGGATGCCGGGGTCGCCGTCCACGATGTCCTCGGTGCCGTTGCCGTGGTGCACGTCGAAGTCGACGATGGCCACGCGCTGCAGGCCGCGCGTGCGCATGGCGTGGCGCGCCGCGACGGCGATGTTGCCGAACAGGCAGAAACCCATCGCCTGGATGCGCTCGGCGTGGTGTCCGGGCGGACGCACGAGGCAGAAGGCGTTCCGCACCGTGCCGTCGAGCACGAGGTCCGTGGCCAGCACGCCCGCTCCCGCCCCGCGCAGCGCCGCCTCCAGGGAGTACGGGTTCATGGCCGTGTCGGCATCGAGCTGCACGCTGCCGCGCGCCGGCGACTTCGCGTGCACGAGGTCCACGTAGGCCTCCGAGTGCGCCGCGATCAGGTGCTCGCGCGTGGCCAGCGGCGCATCGCGGTGCACCAGCAGGTCGTGCAGTTCCTGCTTCATCAACGCGTCGGTGACCGCGCCGATGCGCTCGGGGCATTCGGGATGGCCGGGGGCGACCTCGTGCAGGACCGTGTCGGCGTGGGAGACGAGCGCGGTGTTCATCGGCATGGACCTGGTGGGGGGCGACGTGTCAAAGCGTACGACACGGCCGCGTGGGCCGCACCCGTACCGGTACCATCCGAGCATGTCCACCCTGCACCTCGAACGGCTGCTCGCGCCGCGCTCCGTCGCGGTCGTCGGCGCCAGCGCCCGCGACGGCTCGCCGGGCCTCGCGCTGGTGAGGAACCTCGTCGACGGAGGCTACGAGGGCGAGCTGCACCTGGTGAACCCGCGCTACGACGAGGTGCTGGGCCGCCCCTGCGTGCGCTCGTTGAAGTCGCTGGACGCCGCGCCCGATCTCGTGCTGGTGCTCACCCCCGAGCGGTTGCTGAACCGCACGCTGGTGCAATGCGCGAAGCTCGGCACCAAGCTCGTCATCGTGATGTCGGGCGCGCCCGACCCCGCGAAGCTGCACGACTACGCGCGCAGGCTCGGCCTGCGCATCCTCGGTCCGTGGTGCGCCGGGCTCATCCGGCCGCACCTGAAGCTCAACGCCACCTACGCGGCCAGCAGCGTGCAACCCGGCACGCTCGCGGTGGTGAGCCAGTCCGCGTCGCTCGCGGCCGCGCTCGTCGACTGGGCGCAGTGGAGCGGGGTCGGCTTCTCGGCGCTCGTATCGACCGGAGGCGGCAGCGACATCCGGCTGCCGGACCTGCTGGATCTTCTGGCCGAGGATTACCGCACGCGTGCCATCATCGTGTACCTGGATCGCGTGCAGGGCTCGCGCGCGTTCCTGTCGGCGCTCGCCGCCACCGCGCGCGCCAAGCCCGTCATCCTGATGAAGTCCACGCAGGACGGCGCGCACTACTGCAACGCGCTGACGCGCAGCGGTCGCGTGCTGTCGTCCGACGCGGTGTTCCAGGCGGCGCTGGCCCGCGCCGGCGTCGTGCGCATCCGCACCTTCTCGAACCTCTTCTCCGCGGCCAAGATCCTGTCGTCGAAGATGCGCACGCGCGGCCGGCGCCTGGCCGTCGTGTCCAACGGCGCGGCGCCCGCCATGCTCGCGTGCGAGAACATCGAGACGCGCGGCTTTCGCTCGCCCACCCTCGACGAGGCGACGCTCGAACGCCTCGGGCAGGCGCTCGACGACGGCGCGCCGCGGCGCGATCGGGGTCGCTGGACGGGCAGGAATCCCATCGTGCTGCGCGACCCGCCGCGGCTCGCGCAGCAGCTCGCCGCCGCGGTGCGCACGCTCGCGGCGGCCGACGAGTTCGACGCGGTGCTCTTCATCTTCGTGCCCGACGCGCGCAACGATCCGGCGCTCGTCGCACGGGCGTTGATCGAGGCGAAGCCGACGAGGCTGCCGCTGCTGGCCTGCTGGATGGGGGACGCGAGCGTGGGTCCCGCGCGCGAGGCACTCACGGATGCGGGCGTGCCGAACTTCCGCACGCCCGAGGCCGCCACGGCGGGCTTCGACTTCCTGCACCGCTACCACGTCAGCCAGCAGCAGCTCGTGCAGTTGCCGAACCCCATGTCGCGCACGACTCCCGCGGACCTGCCGGCCGCCCGGGCCGTGCTGCACGCGGCGCTCGCGGCGAACCGTCGCGTGCTGGCCCCTGCCGAGGCTCGCGCCCTGGCGGCGGCGTTCGACATCGGCGTGCTGCCCGGCACGCGCTGCGCGGACGCCGACGCGGCCGTGGCCGCGGCAGCCGGCATCGACGGCGCCGTGGCCATCAAGCTCGTCTCGCCGCACGTCGAGTGGAAGGCCTCGGTCTGGCCGACCGCGCTGAACGTGCGCGGCGAGCCCGCGGTGCGGGCCGCCTTCGATGCCGCCCGCGATGCGCTAGCCGAGCACCGACCCGATGCACGCTTCGACGGCGTGCTGGTGGAGCCCATGCACGCGCCCGTCCAGCGGCGCGAGCTCGCGGTGGGCATACGCCGCGATGCCAGCTTCGGCCCCGTGATCTCGCTGGGCGTCGGCGGGGAGCTGGCGGTGCTGGCGCGCGACCGCACGGTGCAGCTCCCGCCGCTGAACGGCTACCTGATCGACTCGATGCTCGAGGACCCGAGCATCGCCCGTCACCTCGGCGCGTTCCGCCATCTCCCGGCGGTCGATCGCGAGCCGCTGCGCGCCGTGCTCAGGCGACTGTCGGAGATGGCGTGCGAGCTGCCCGAGCTCGTGGAGCTCGAGATCGATCCGCTGATCCTCGGCACCGACGGCGCGATCGCCATCGACCTGCACGTCGTCGTCGAGCGTGCGCCCGCCGTGCAGCGCTACGGACATCTGGCCATCCACCCGTACCCGTGGCAGTGGGTACGCGAGACGAGCGCGAAGGACGGCACGCCCGTGACGCTGCGGCCCATTCGTCCCGAGGACGGCGAGTCGCTCGGGGACATGGTGCGCGCGATGTCGGCCCAGTCCCGCTACTTCCGTTTCCTGCACGCCATCAACGAGCTCTCGCCGCTCATGCGCGCGCAGTTCACGAAGCTCGACTACGACCGCGCCATGGCCTTCGTCGCGGACTTCGGGGACGACCGGGTGGCTGGAGTGAGCCGCTACAGCATCGACAGCGATGGCCGGGCCGGGGAATTCGCGGTATCGGTCGCCGACGACCGCCAGGGGCTCGGGCTCGGCTCGCGGCTCATGCGCCTGCTGATCGAGCACGCCACCGAACGTGGCCTCGAGCGGCTGTGGGGCGACGTGCTGCGCGAGAACGCGCCGATGCGCGCGCTCATGGCGTCGCTCGGCTTCAAGGCCCGCCGCAGCGACGACGACCCGGAGCTGCTGATATACGAGCTGGCGCTGGACCCGGCGCCCGGGAGCGCTTCCGGGAGCGTGGCTCAGGGCGCGGGCGCGAGCGAAGGCGCGGCCAAGGGCGCGGCGTGAGCGACCCGACGGAGCTCGTGCCCTTCGAGCTCGACGTGGCGGGCCGCCGCATCGCCGGGCTGCGCACCCCGGCCGCCGGACTCTCGCCCGACGCGCCACGCCTGCTCTGCCTGCACGGCTGGCTGGACGATGCCGCGAGCTTCGTGCCGCTGGCGCGCCACCTGGACGGCGTGGAGCTCGTCGCGCTGGACCTGCCCGGGCACGGCGCCAGCGCGCACGCGCCGGACGGCTACACCCTGTTCGACATGGCGCTGACGGTGCGGCGCAGCCTCGGCGCGCTCGGCTGGGAGCGCTGCCACCTAGTGGGCCATTCGCTCGGGGCGAACATCGCGCCGTGGCTGGCCGCCGCCGCGCCCGAGGTC
Organism: uncultured Gammaproteobacteria bacterium; assembly: GCA_963833195.1. GTDB lineage: Bacteria > Pseudomonadota > Gammaproteobacteria > Granulosicoccales > Granulosicoccaceae > Granulosicoccus. Next base: position 3,011,788 of record CAWHXF010000027.1, read on the forward strand.
GTCGAGCGGCTGATCATGATCGAGGGCGTGGGCCCCTACACCGAACCCGCCGAGGCCCTGCCCGCGCGCCTGCGGCGCGCGTTCGCGGACCGGCTGGACACCGGGCGCTACGCGGTGCGCACCTTCGCGAACCTGGACGCCGCGGTGGATCATCGACTGAAGCATGCAAGCCTGTCCCGCGAAGCCGCGACGCTGATCATGGCCCGGCAGACCGAACCGGTGAGCGCCGCGCCCGGCGAACCCGCCGGCCGCGTGCGCTGGCGCTTCGACCCGGCACTGCGCCACGCGAGCGCCGAATACCGCACCGAGGCGCAGGTGCTCGCCGTGCTGGCGGCCATCGAGTGTCCCGTGCTGGTGGTGCTCGCCGACGCGGGACACCCCCGCGCCCGACCCGAGACGCGCGCCCGGCTGGAAGCGATGCCGGACGTGCGCACGGTGCGGTTGCCGGGCGGGCACCACCTGCACATGGACGACCCCGCACCGACGGCCGAGGCCATCCGACGCTTCGTCGTCCGGCAAAGGTGATCGACGCGATGTCCACGCCCCCCTCGCGCACGCCGTGCGGCGCGCGCGGTCTCGTCCGCGTCGCCCTGACGGTCATGCTCGCCGCGGTGGCCGGTTGCGCCGCCGTGCCGCCGTCCGGGCCGCCTCCGTACACCGGCGCCGATCGGGTCCGGGACGTGGACCGGGACGTCTTCGTCGGCGACTGGCGCATGGTCGCGCTGAACCCGAAGCCGGGCGAGCAGGTGCCCGCGCGCACGCTGAGCTACGCGAACGACGGCACCTTCGTCGCCTTCATCGAGCCGACCGAAGAAATGGCGAAATCCATGGGTCCCGAGCCGCTCCGGCTACGCGGTCGCTGGCGCGTGGAGCGAGGCCGCCTCGTGCAGCGTACCGAGGAGGTGTCGGTGCCCGGAGCCGACCGGGCGGTCAACGAGCTCCTGGCCGAGATGATCGGGCAAGGCGACCCGCTGTCGGCGTCCGCGGAGGTCCACGAGGCGGGGTCGCGACGCATCGTGATCGTGAGCGACGAGGGCTACGCCAACGCGCTCGAACGCGATTAGGGCCTGTGGCGAGTCAGACCGGCTCGGGCGCTCCACCGGCCCGCCCTGCGCCTCCCAGGTGGAGAACCCCTCGCGCAGGTGCGCGGCCTCGAAGCCCATGTCGGCGAGGGTCGCCACCGACAGCGCCGAGCGCCAGCCCGACGCGCAGTGGAAGACGAAGCGCGCGCCGCTCGCGAAGATCGGCTTGTGGTACGGGCTGTCCGGGTCGACCCAGAATTCCAGCATGCCGCGCGGGCAGTGGAAGCTGCCCGGAATCCAGCCCGTGCGCTGGCGCTCGCGCACGTCGCGCAGGTCCACGAACACCGTGTCCGGATCGCCCACCAGCGCGATGGCTTCCTTCGTCTCCAGCTCCGGGATGCGCGCGCGAGCGCGCTCGACCATCTGGGCGACGGGCACCTTCAGGCTCATGGGCGTGGCTGCCGGACAAGGGGGGGGTGGCCAGCATGCCACCGCCGCGCACCGTTGCGCGGCGGTTCCGGGTTTCGCTCGACCGCTCCTCAGTCGGACAGCGCGCTCACCTGGCCGTCGAGGTCGGGGAAGATCACCTCGACGCGGCGGTTCTGCTGGCGCCCGGCGGAGCTCGCGTTGCTCGCGACCGGAATCGTCTCGCCGTAGCCCTGCGTGCTGATGCGGTGCGAGGGCACGCCGCGCGCGACCAGCGCCTCGCGCACCGACCAGGCGCGCTCGCGCGACAGGTCGAGGTTGTAGTCGTCGTCGCCCATGCTGTCGGTGTGGCCCTCGACGATGGCGGTGCGCTCGGGGTACTTCTTCAGGAAGGCCGCGATCTGCTCGATGTTGCGCGCTGCTCCCGGGGCGAGGGCCGCCTCGTTGACGTTGAACAGCACGTCGCCGAGGGTCAGCACCATGCCGCGCTCGGTCTCCTGGGCCTGCATGGCGGCCATCTGCCGCTTGAGCTCCTCGGCCTCCTTCCTGGCCTGCTCGATCTCGGCCTTGGTGCGGTTCAGCTCGCTTTCGCGCATGTCGAGCTGGGCGCGCTGGCGCTCGAGCTTGGCGTCGTCGATGCGCCGGTCGGCCTCGCGGCCGTTGGCGATCATCTCGGCCGTGGCGACGCGCTTGGCGGCGAGATCGGCCTGGTACTCGATGTCCTTCCTGTCCTCCTTCTCCTTCCACAGGTACTCGGCCTTCTCGAGCGCGACCTTCGCCGAGTCGAGCTCCTTGGGCGCGTGGCGCGCGACCGCCGGGTCCTGCGCGGCGCGCTCGTAGGAGGTACGGGCCTGGGTCAGGGAGTCGAGTTCCTTCGGGGCGCCGCCGCAGGCGCCGAGCGCGAGGCTCGCGAACAGCGCGGAGACGATCAGGGAGCGTTGCATCTGCATGGGAATCTGGTGTCCGGTTCGAAGGGGAACGATCGCGGGCGACGCCTCAGGGCGTGCCGGCACGATCGACTTCCTGGCGCATCTGACGGATGCCGGTCTCGACCTCGTCGAGCGCCAGTCGGGACTTCTCGGATTCGGCCTTCGCCTTCGCGAGCTCGGCCTCGGTGCGGGCCTGCACGGCGAGGCGCTGCGCGAGCTCGTATTCCTCGTCCGCCAGGGCGCCGTCCAGCTTCGCCTTGGTCGCCTCGGCGGCGCGCAGCTCGATCGGTGCGTGCTCGCGCGCCCCGGCCAGCTCCGCCGCCTGCAGCGCGGATTCGGTCAACGCGACCTCGGAGGTCGGCGGCGGCGTGCTGCCGCAGGCGGCGAGCAGGGCGACGGCCGCCGTCATGGCCAAGGCCGCGGAGCGCGCCGCGGGACGTACTGATCGGAAGCTCATCGGGTGCGGTGTCTCGCGTGTGTCCATTGACACGGTTGACGGCACGCGCGGTCGATCCCTTGAATGGCCGCGGATTACGGCCCGGATGGCCTCGCAAGCGCGGCGAGCAGATCCTGGCGCGAGACCGTGCCCACGAGCCGCCCGTCGTCGTGCACCTCGACGGGCGTCTCGCTCGCCGCCGCGTGGCGCATCAACGGGCCGACCTTCGTGCGTAGGCTCGCGACCGGAACCGCGGGCGGGACCACCGCACCGGACTCCACGTCCACGCGCTCGCCCCCGCGACCCGCCCCGCCTCCCCGGGCGGCGTCCGCGTCGACCACGGGGCGCATCAGGATGCCGGCCGTGAGCACGTCCAGCGGATTCACGCCCGCCACGAAGCGGCGCACGTAGTCGGTCGCGGGACGGAACACGATGTCCTCGGCCGTGCCCGTCTGCACGATGCGGCCCTCGGACATGATCGCGATGCGGTCGCCGATGCGGATCGCCTCGTCGAGGTCGTGGCTGACGAACAGGATCGTGCGGCCGAGCCGCCGCTGCAGCTCCAGCAGCTCGTCCTGCAGCCGCTCGCGGATGAGCGGGTCCAGCGCCGAGTAGGGCTCGTCCATCAGCAGCACGTCCGCCTCGGTCGCGAACGCGCGCGCCAGCCCCACGCGCTGCTGCATGCCGCCCGACAGCGACGCGATGGGGGCATCGCGCCACTGCGCGAGACCCACGAGCTCGAGCTGCTCGGCGACGCGCCGCTCGATGTCGACCTTCGACTCGCCGCGCACCGACAGCCCGAAGCCGACGTTGTCGGCGACGCTCGCCCAGGGCAGCAGCCCGAACTGCTGGAACACCATGGCGAGCGAGCCGCGACGCAGCCGTCGCAGCGCGCCCGCGCTCAGGCCGCGCACGTCGACCAGCGCGCCGTCCCGGCCGGCCGCCTCGCCCGAGGTGCGTACCAGCACCTCGCCGCGTGCCGTGGGGTTCAGGCCGTTGACGGCGCGCAGCAGGGACGACTTGCCGGAGCCGGAGAGCCCCATCAGCACCACGATCTCGCCGGGCGCGACGTCCAGGCTCGCGCCGATGACGCCCGCCACCACGCCGGTGGCCTCGCGCACCGCGTCGCGGTCCTCGCCCGCATCGAGCCTCGACAGCGCATCGGCGTGGCGGCGACCGGGTCCGAACAGCACGTCGACGTCGCGCAGCGAGATCGCGGCGGCGTTCGCGTCGGCGTTCGCGGCGGCGTTCACGGACTCGCTCACCGGCACGTCAGCGACGTCTCAATGCGTGGCCCCGGGCAGCCGCACCGAGCCACCGCGACGCTCGCGGCACAGCCGGTCCAGCAGGATGGCCACGATGACGATCGCGAGCCCCGCCTCGAAGCCCTTCTCGATGTTGACCGTGTTCAGCGCGCGCACGACGGGCTTGCCGAGTCCGTCGGCGCCCACGAGCGCGGCGATGACGACCATCGACAGCGACAGCATGATGCATTGCGTGACCCCCGCGCGGATGGCCGGCAGCGCGTGCGGCAGCTCGATGCGCAGCAGCCGCTGCGTGCCCGTGCAACCGAACGCCTCGCCGGCTTCGAGCAGCGGCTTCGGCACCTCCGCGATGCCGAGCGCGGTGAGCCGCACCGGTGCGGCGATCGCGAACACCACGGTCGATATCAGCCCCGGCACCACGCCGAGTCCGAACAGGATGAGCGTCGGGATCAGGTACACGAACGTCGGGATCGTCTGCATCAGATCCAGCACCGGCCGCAGCGCCGCGTTCAGCCGCGGGCGGTGCGCCGCGGCGATGCCGATGGGCACGCCGAGCGCCACGCACAGGAGCGTCGCGAACACCACGAGCACCAGCGTCTCCACCGTCTCGTTCCACAGCCCGAGATTCACGATCAGCGCGAGCGACAGCGCCGTGTACACGGTGATGCCGATGCGTCGCTGCAGGCCCCAGGCCAGCAGCGCGAGCAGCGCGATGGCCACGGGCGGCGGCACCGCCAGCAGCACGTCGGTGGTGGTGTCGATCAGCGCGCCGAGACCGTCGGAGATGGCATCGAAGAGCCACTGCGCGTGCGTCTCCAGGAGCTCCACCGCGCGCGCGATGACCGCGCCGACGGGCAGCCGGTAGCCGGTCAGCCAGTCCATACGGGCAAGCCGGCGCGGCGGCGCGGGAGCTTCTTCAGACGCCGAGGTCGCTGCGCACCGCGTCCAGGCCGGGCTCGCCGTCGATCGTGCTCACGCCGTCGAGCCAGCCGTCCAGCACCTCTGGGTTGGCCGTGAGCCAGGCGCGGGCCGCGTCGCGCGGCTCCTCGCCGTCGTCCAGGATCGCGCCCATCACCTCGTTCTCCATCGGCAGCGTGAACTCGAGGTTCCGCAGGAGCGCGGCGAGGTTCGGGCACTCGTCGCCGAACCCCTGGCGCACGTTGGTGTAGACCGTGGCGCCGCCCAGATCCGGCCCGAACCAGTCATCGCCGCCTTCCAGGTACGTGAGCTCGAAGTTCGCGTTCATGGGGTGCGGCTCCCAGCCGAGGAACACGACGGGCTCGTCGCGACGTTCGGCGCGCGAGACCTGCGCCAGCATGCCCTGCTCGCTGGATTCCACGATCTCGAAGTCGCCGAGCCCGAACGCGTCGGCGTCGATCATGTCCTGGATGAGCCGGTTGCCGTCGTTGCCCGGCTCGATGCCGTAGATCTTCGAGTCCAGCGCCTCGGCGTTCGCGGCGAGCTCCTCGAACGAGGCGATGCCGAGCGCCGCGGCGGCCGCGTTCGCGGCGAGCGTGTACTTCGCACCCTCGAGGTTCGCGCGCACGGTCTCCACCGTGCCCTTCTCGCGGTACGGCGCGATGTCGCCCTCCATCGTCGGCATCCAGTTGCCGAGGAACACGTCCACGTCGCCGTTCTCGAGCGAGGCGTAGGTGACCGGCACCGACAACACCTGGGCGTCGCTGCTGTAGCCGAGCGCGTCCACGACCGTGGAGGTCAGCGCCGTGGTGGCCGTGATGTCGGTCCAGCCGACGTCCGAGAAGCGCACCGTGGTGCAGGTCTCGGCATCGGTCGCGGCGGCGGTGCCGGCCGTGCCGAGCAGCGGTGCGACGAGCAGCGAGGCGGCAAGCGCCCCGAAACGGTGCGCACCTTCGCGGGACGGCACGCGGCTTGCGCCCAGAGACTGATCCTGTCCGGCGTGTCGACGCGTCATCACCGCTGTTCCCCGAGGTAGTAGTGTGCGAGGAGGATACCCCGCGACTTCCCGCCGGTACACTTCACCGGTGGACCAGCCGCCCCGCTCCATCGACTTCGACGACGTCATCGAGCTGTGCGGCTCGGTCGCCACGTCGCGTGGGCAAGCGTTGAAGAACGGCGGCCGCGTGCGGGATCTCGACTGGATCGCCGACGGCCAGGTGCTCTACGCCGCCGTGCAGGACACCGACGCGGAGCCCGCGCGCCAGCGCATCACCATCGCCGCGCACCGCTTCGACGGCGAGTGCTCGTGCCCCGCGCACCTGAACTGCAAGCACGTCGCGGCCGCCCTGCTCGCCTGGATCGACCGGCGCGCCACGCCGGCCTCGGACGACGACCGCGCGCTGAGGGACGTCAACCGCTGGCTCGCGCGCATCGTGGAGCGCGGCCGCACCATCGAGCCCGCGCTGGAGCACCACGAGCCGGGCGAGCCGCTGCTCTTCTACCAGCTCGACAGCTCGGCGCTCACGCAGAGCCGGGACGGCATCACGCTGCAGATCCTGCAGAGCCGGCTGCTCAAGCGCGGCGGCTACGGCAAGGAGACGCCCTACCGCTACAACGGTCACTACCACCACCCCGACTGGGTCACGCGCACCGACCGCGCCATCCTGGAGCTCGCCGTCGGACGCCAGGCCGACTTCAGCTACCGCACCCTGGTGATCGAGGGCGACATCGGTCACCTGCTGATGGGCAAGCTCGTGGACACCGGGCGCGCGTGGTGGGGCGCCGAGCGCGTCCGCCCCATGACGCGCGGCCCCACGCGCACGCTGCGCTTCGAATGGCACGGCGCGGGCAGCGGAACGCTGCGCCTCGGCGTCGCGCTCGGCGCGGCCGACGGCGACGAGGGGATCGCCGACTGGACGCTCGTGCCGACCGACCCGCCCTGGTACGTGTTGCCGCACACCGGCGTCGCCGGCCCGCTCGAGAACGTGCCCGCCACGCCGGTGCTGGCCGAGCTCGTCGTGGCCCCGCCCCTGCCCGAGGCGCACGCGCAGACCGTGAGCGACTACCTCGCCTCGCGGTTGCCGGATTCCACGCTGCCGCTGCCGCGCGCGCCGGACTTCGTGCGCATCGTGGAGCCCCCGCGCCCGGTGCTGATCCTGCACTCGAAGGAGGAGAGCGCGGACATCCGCGACTTCTACGCATCCTTGCGCTTTCGCTACGGCGACTACGTGCTGCCCTACGACGGGCTGGAGGCCGACGCGACGCTCGAGGGGCGTACCGCCGAAGGCCGGCCCGTCGTGCTGCAGCGCGACCTCGGTGCCGAGAACCGCACCATGATCGAGTTCGGGCGCCGCTTCCCGAGCTTCGAGCCCGCCGCGCGCACCGACCCCGCGTTCTACTCGCGCGCCGACCGGCGGCCGCGCGGCCAGGACGTGCAGCAGCTCGTGCACGCCTGGAGAGAGCTCCTGGACCAGCGCGCCGCGCTGCAGGCCGACGGCTGGACCGTCACCGTGCGCGAGCCCTTCGATCTGTCGTTCCGGCAGGTCACGAAGGTGGAGGCGAGCGTCGGCGAGACCGCGTCGAGCTGGTTCGACATGTCGCTGAAGCTCGCGCACGGCAACGAAAGCTTCGATCTGCTGCCGCTGGTGCTGGAGTGGCTGCAGTCCGAGACGCGCGACCGGCCGATGCTGCTGCAGGCCGACAGCGGCGAGTGGCTGGAGGTGCCGCCCGAGGTGCTGGCGCCCGTCGCGGACACCTTGCTGGAACTCTACGAGACGCCGCCCGAGGACGGCAACCTGCAGTTGCCGCGCGAGCGCGTGAACGAGCTCGAGGCGCTCGGCGAGCAGTGGGCGGGCGCCGAGGTCGAGGTCGCCTGGCGGGACACCGCCGAGGCGTTCGCGCTCGCCGAGCAGCTCCGGAACTTCACCGGCGTGGAACCCGTCGAGCTCGGCCCCGACACCATCCGGGCCACGCTGCGCGAGTACCAGCTCGAGGGCGTGTCCTGGCTCGGGTTCCTCGCCTCCTACCGCTTCAACGGCATCCTGGCCGACGACATGGGTCTGGGCAAGACGCTGCAGGCGCTCGCCCACGTCGCGCACGAGCGCGAGATCGGACGGCTGACCCGCCCCACCCTGGTCGTCGCGCCGACGAGCCTGCTCGGCAACTGGCGGCGCGAGACGGAGCGCTTCTGCCCGCAGCTCTCCACGCTCGTCTGGCACGGCGCGGACCGGCGCGAGCGCACCGCCGAGCTGTCCACCACCGACGTCGTCATCACGAGCTACGCGCTCGTGACGCGCGACATCGTGCTGCTCGGCAAGCAGGACTTCGGGCTCGTGGTGCTGGACGAGGCGCAGGCCATCAAGAACCCCGCGGCCAAGGTCACCCAGGCGCTGAAGACGCTCCAGGTGCGCAGGCGGCTGTGCCTGAGCGGCACGCCGCTCGAGAACCACCTCGGCGAGCTGTGGTCGCTGTTCGACTTCCTGATGCCGGGCTTTCTCGGCAGCAGGAAGCGCTTCAACCGGTTGTACCGCACGCCCATCGAGGTGCACGGCAGCGACGAGCGGCAGGCCGCGCTCGTCGGGGTGGTCAAGCCCTTCCTGCTGCGCCGCAGGAAGGAGCAGGTGGCGAAGGAGCTGCCGCCGAAGACCGAGATCGTGCGCAGCGTGACCCTGGAGCCCGAGCAGGCGCGGCTGTACGAGAGCATCCGCGTCAGCATGGAGCACCGCGTGCGGGCCCTGCTGGCGGAGCGCGGTCTCGGTCGTTCGCACATCGAGATGCTGGATGCGCTCCTGAAGCTTCGCCAGACCTGCTGCCACCCGCGGCTCGTGAAGCTCGAGAGCGCGCGCGGCGTCACCGCCTCCGCCAAGACCGACCTGGTGATCTCGATGCTCGAGGAGCTCATCGACGAGGGCAAGAAGATCCTGCTGTTCAGCCAGTTCACCGAGATGCTGGCGCTGCTGGAGCGCGAGCTCGCGAAGCGCGACATGCGCTGGGTCAAGCTCACGGGACGCACGCGCGACCGGGACGAGGTCATCGATGCCTTCCAGCACGGCGAGGTGCCGCTGTTCCTCATCAGCCTGAAGGCGGGCGGCACGGGACTGAACCTCACGGCCGCGGACACCGTCATCCACTACGACCCGTGGTGGAACCCCGCGGTCGAGAACCAGGCGAGCGACCGCGCGCACCGCATCGGCCAGGACAAGCCGGTGTTCATCTACAAGCTGGTGGCGAGCGACACGGTCGAGGAGAAGATCATGGCCATGCAGCAGCACAAGCGCATCCTGGCCGACCGCACGGTGGACGCCGGCGGCACGGCACTGATGGAGAGCCTGACCGCCGAGGACATCATGGGGCTGTTCTCGCCCGGTGGGCGCGAGCCCTAGGATCTACGGCAGCAGCCGCGCCGTGCCCAGGTAGCTCGGGTCGCGGAACGTCTCGTCCACGTCGTCGTTGACGCGCGACGGGTGGAACCAGGCCCACTTCGCGTCGCGCCCGTCGCCGTCGCGGTCGTCGTTGATCTGCACCTCGAAGCCGAAGGCCTCGCCGATCGGCAGATCGAAGGTGTCGAGCGGAAGCCGCAGCTCGTACACCTGCACGTCGTCGAGCTCGTCCCCGTCGCACGGGCAGGTGGCGTAGCTCACCGCCTCCGGGTCGAACGGCGCGGTGTTCGGACCGAAGTCCAGGCGCGCATCGGCGCTGTCGCTCGAGTTGGGTCCGCCGTTCGCGTCCAGCAGCGGCAGGATGAGGTGGCGATCGTCGACGCCGTCGTACGCGGTGAGCCGGCTGTCGTCGGCATCGAAGTAGACGTCTATGGAATCGTCCTCGTAGGCCTCGGCCGAGTCGCCGAAGGGCGTCTGTCCCTCGCCGGCCTCGGCGAACACGATCAGGTACATCGCCTCGCCGTCGTGCATCGCGCCCCAGCGGTAGCCCGACGCGCCGTCCAGCAGCACGGCGCCGTCGTTGATCAGGAGGTTGTCGATCAGCAGCTCGTCGCCGTTGCGGTCCCGGTACTGCGCACGGTCCCACACCGGGTCGTACGCGCCGTCGATGGTCGGCGCATCGCCCGGATCGATGCGCGGCATCAGCACGCGCGCGGCGTCCTCGCCGGGATCGGCGGCGCTGAACGGGTCGGTGTCGCCGATGCGCTCGGCGAGGTTCGAGATGCCGTCCTCGTCGTCGTCGAACACGTCGGTCTCGTAGTCGTCGGCCGTGAACAGGAACGTACGGTCCTCCTCGATGGTGGGGATGTTGGCCAGCAGCCGCGCGAGCTCCAGATCGACGCGCGTGGCGGGGTCCTGCCCGATGCGCTCGATCCAGGTGATCGAGACGCGCACGTCGCTGCCCTCGGGGACCGTCGTGCGCACGGTCCACTGATCGTTGGTGCGGATGGACACCACGCCTCGTCCGTTCACGCGCACGCGCGGCAGCAGGCTCAGCGGATCCACCGCGCGCACCTGCAGCGCCGGCGGCACGTCGAGCGTCAGGGTGCCGTCGGGCGCTCGGCTGACGCCGCCGTCGGGGTGGCAACCGGCGAGCGCGAGCGCCGCGACGGCGAGCCTGCACATCGAGGTGGCGTTCAAGGCGCCACCGGCGGGTCGAAGGTCAGCACCACGCGGCACCCCTCGGGTCCGCAGCCGCCCGTCGTCGGCGGGTTCTCCTCCCCACCGCCCCCACCGTCGCCGCCCGACGCCGCCAGCCCGACCAGCACCGCGACGCCCACCGCGCCGAGCACGACCCACAACGCGCGCCGGTCGGACTCGGGCTCGGCGGGCGTCCCGGACGGCGTACCGTTGCCGGAGTCGCGACGCGCGTCGCGCGGACGTCCCGGCGCCCGGGCGGCGAGGGGCGCGGACACGATGCGGCGCACCAGGGGATTGAACGCGAAGCCGCGCACGGTGCGGTTGCCGCCCGCGTCGCGCGCCTCGATCCAGTACTCGATGTCGCGCGCCTCTTCGGGGTCCGTCGGCACGCGGGCGAGCCAGGTGGAGGAGCCCGAGACGCGCGTCATGGGCAACCGATCGAAGGCACCCTGCCCGGACAGGCGCCAGTACAGGCGCACGGACGCAAGCTCCCGATCGTCGACCACCTGCGCCACGAAGCTCTGCCGCGGCGCGGCCTCGGCCTCGGCGAGCACCTCGTGCTCGATGAGCGGCGGCTCCAGGTCCAGCTCGTCGATCTGCGCGCGCACGGGCGAGTGCGCGAGGAAGACGCACGCGCCGCACAGCGCGGCGAGCGAGGCGCGACGGGTAGCTGTGCGGGCGGACCGGAGCAAGCGTGAACGCGGGTCGAGGGCTACGGCGGGAAGGCGGCCGGGGCGGCCGAGGGGGGCACCCGTGGCGGAACGGCACCGTTGGATATAGTAGCGCGCGCACCGCCCCGGACCGGAGTCACGCTTGCCCCCGAATCGTTACCGACGCTGGATACCGATCGCCGCCGTCGTGCTGATCGCGTTCGGCGTCAACCTCGAACGCTTCGGCATCGACCTGGAGCGGCTCGCGGGCGGCGGCGAGATCGATCGGCACGGCCAAGGCGCCGCCCCGAGCGCCGCCCCGAGCGCCGCCCCGCGCGCCGCCCCGCGCGCCTTCGACGAGGGCCCGCGCTGGTCGACGACCGAGCCGAACGTGAACCTGCACCACGTCTTCCTGGGCGAGACGAACCGCCAAAGCGAACCCGTCGGCTTCCACGCCCGTCCGGGCGGGGAGGATCCGCCGACCGCCCGCTTGGTGCGCGTGCGCGACGCACCGAACCGCCACGGCGTCTACACCGCGCAGATCGAGATCTACGACGCCGAGGACGAGCGCTGGGAGGGGAAGTTCTCGAGCTTCTTCCCCGACGCGATGTCGCGCGACGAGGTGCTGGACGCGATCCTGAACGCGTACCGCGAGAGCCCCAACCCGCGCGCCCAGCCCTTCGACGGCCCGTCGGGCCTCGGCTTCCGCATCCAGGGCTACACCTCGAGCCGCGGCGGCATCAACACCGCGTTCCCGCTCTACACCCGGAACTGATTCAGCGCACGAGGGGGCCTCGGGCACGGTTGTCGCTACCGGCGGGGGCATGAACACGCTCCGCCTTCCCCCCCTGCCGCGCCGGGTCGCCCGCTGCCTCGGCGCCGTGGCGCTCGTCGCGTGCGCCCTCCCGGCGCTCGCGGAGGACGGGCCCGCCTTCGATCACCTCGGCGGCCACCCGTACACCTTCGATCCGTTCGCCGAGCCCGTCGCGCCGAGCGGCGCGGCGCCGGACGCGGGCACCGCGGGCGAGCCCGACGCGGCCACGCGCGCCACGCTCGAGCGGTTGCGCTACATCGAGTCGGTGGTGGCGCAGCGCGTCGCCGAACGCGCGGAGTTGGCGCAGCGCCTGGAGGGCGCGACCGAGCGCGAGGCCGAGGAGCTGCGCGATCGCGCGGCGGATCTCGCGGCCGAGATCAAGGAGCTGCGCGGCACCTTCGAGAGCATCGCCACGGGCGGCATCGATTCGAGCCTGTTCGCCCAGGACGAGCGGCCCGCCGACGAGGGCGACTGGCGCTCGGATCTCGCGCTCGTCGCGCAGCCCGTCATCGACAGCATGAAGGAGATCACCGAGAAGCCGCGCCGCATCTCCGAGCAGAACGACATCGTGGCCGCACGCCAGAAGGAGCTCGAGGTGGCGCGCGCCGCGCTCGACGGCCTGGCGCCCGAGCTCGCCTTCGCGAGCGACGAGGCGCTCGTGCGCACGCTCGAGATGCTCGAGCGCCGCTGGCGCAAGCGCGCGGAGGAAGCCGAGGCCGCCATCGAGATCGCGCGCTTCGAGATCGCGAACCTGCGCGGCGACAAGCCCGTGTGGCGCACCGTCCTGGACGCGACCTGGGCCTTCGCCACGGGGCGCGGCCTCACGCTGGTGCTCGCCGTCGCCGCGGCCGCGGGCGTCTTCTTCGGTAGCCGCTTCGCGCTCTCGGGCTACCGCCGCACGTTGCTGGACCGCAGCGAGCCCGAGAGCCGCACGCGCTACCGGCTCGCCGAGTACGGCATGCACGCGGGCACGGGCCTGCTCATGCTCGTCGGCGTCTTCATCGTGTTCTACCAGCGCGGCGACGTGCTGCTGCTGGGTCTGATGATCCTGCTGTTCGTGGGCCTCGCGCTCGGTGCGCGCCAGGTGCTGCCGCGCTACGTCGAGGAGGCGAAGCTGCTGCTGAACATCGGCCCGATGCGCGAGGGCGAGCGCGTCGTCTACCAGGACCTGCCCTGGCGCGTGGAGTCGGTGAACATGTACAGCGTGCTCAGGAACCCCGAGCTGGACGGCGTGCTGCGCGTGCCGCTGGCACGGCTGCACGGCTTCGTGTCGCGCCCCGTCGGCGGCGACGAGCCGTGGTTCCCGACCTCGCGCGGCGACGTGGTGCTGCTCGGCGACGACGCGCACGGGCAGTGGGAGGTCGTGGAGCAGAACCCCGACACCGTGTCGCTGCGCGAGCGCGGCGGCGAGACCGTGACCTTGCCCTCGGCACGGTTCTACCGCCGCCAGATGACGAACCTCGTGCGCGGCGGCGGCTTCGGCGTCACCGTGCGCTTCGGCATCGACTACGCCGAGCAGGCGCGCGCCGCCACCGAGGTGCCGGAGCTGCTGCGCGACGCCGTGCACGAGGCGCTCGCGCGCAGCGACGTGGCGGACCGGGTCAGGGACGTGCGCGCGGAGCTCGAGGGTGCCGGCGACTCGTCGCTCGACTACTGGCTGTTCGCGACCTTCGACGCGGGCGCGGCGACGTCCTACCGCCGCATCGAGCGGCTGATGCAGCAGGCCTGCGTGCAGACGTGCACCGCCGAAGGCTGGAGCATCCCGTTCCCGCACCTGTCGGTCGTGTCGAAGCTGCCGGAAACGGCGGGGCTCGTGGCGCGGAAGGCCGCCTGACTCGGACGGGCTTTCCAACGCGCAACGAGGATGCCTCGCCCACCCACCAAGTTTGTGATTATATTCCCATCCAACGCAGGAGCGTGAGAGACGGACCGCGGGCCCGGAAGGCCTGCAACCGCGGGATGCGGTGGCGCAGGGAGCACGTGCGCCGGGAGCCGCGGGCGAGGCAGCGCTCGGGAATGCGGACGCAGGGAAGCGACGACGGAGGACGTTGGCAGGCGCTCCCCGGCGTCGTGTGCAGGAGCACGCGCACCGGTACCCGAACCGCCTTCGCGCGGCGACGCCGGGGAGCCCGCCTGGCGGCACCGATTGCCGGGCATTACAACAGTGACCCCTGCACGGGAACGGGCCACGCAGGCAGTGGCGGCGGTACCGTCGTGCCCCTCACCTCGCACGCGCGCCGCAGGCGCTCGTGGAAGTCCGCCGCGAACGGCGGGCACCAGCCGTTCTCGGGGCAGTGGATCATCATGATCAGCTCCACGCCCTCGCCGATGAGGGCGGCGCCGCGCCCGGCCCACTCGTCGAGGTACGGGGCATTCGTCGCGGGGTCCGGGTGCAGTATCAGCCGCACCAGCGCAAGCTCGCGCCCGTCGTGCTCCAGCACCGGCAGGTCGGGCTTCTTGTGCAGCGCCGCGGCCACGTCCGGGTGCGCGGGATCGCCCGCGTACAGCGCCCGGGAGTCCAGCATGGCGCGCGAGAAGCCGTGGCGGTCGAGCATCGGGTTCAACAGCTCGGGGCGCTCGAACAGCGCGGGGTCGCGCACCTCCACGAGCGCCGTGCCCGCCCGCGCCACGCGCTCGAACACCGGCTCGAAGCGCGCGAGCGCCGCGGCATCCACGCGCGAAGGAAACTGCAGCAGGAACGGCCCCGTGCGCTCGCCGAGCGGTCGCAGCACCGACAGGAACCGCTCGAGGGTCTCGAGCGACGGCCGCGGCGCATGCGTGACCTCCTTCGGCAGCTTGAAGCTGAATCGGAAATGCTGCCCGCGCGCGCTGTCGAGGGCGCGCACCCAGCCGTCGACGGTCCGCGCGTCGGGCACCGCGTGGAACGTGGTGTTGCCCTCGACCGCATCGAACACCGACGCGTAGCTCGCCAGCGGCGACGGCTCGGTGTCGAAGTACTCGCCCCGCCAGCCCGGGTAGGCCCAGGCCGGCAGGCCGAGTCGGTAGGGGGGCGCGTGCATCGACGGATCGTCGCACGCGCCCGCAAGGCGCGTCTGCTCGCGGAACCGCGCACGCGCTCGATTCGCGCCGCCGGTGGCGGGCACCGCATCCACCGCATGGCCCGGGCGCAACTCCACGCACGTCGTCGTCGGCGAGCGCCGGGGAGACGGCGCCCGGCATGGCGTGCCGTCGGTACACCGTTGCTACACTGCCGCGCATGTCCCCGAGCCCCGACAGCGGCCCTTCCCGAGACCCTTCCCGCGACGCGTCGAGCGGCTCCTCGGGCGGCTCCTCGGGCGGCTCCCCGGGTCGCCCCTCGAGCGCTCCGGCCGGCGATGGGCGCGCGCGCCGCGTCGGGCCCGTCTCCGTGGCGCTCGTCGTCGCGCAGTTCGTGCTGATCGCGGCCCTCGCCAGCCCGCTCGCCACGCTCGTGCCGACTCGCCCGGCCGACGTGCCCGGGGTCGTGCTGCTGCTGGGCTCGTTCGCGCTGGTCGCGGCGGCGTTCCTGGCCATGCGGCCCGCGAACTTCTCGGTGCTGCCCGAACCCGTGGAAGGGAACCGCCTGGTGCAGCGCGGTCCCTACGCGCGGGTGCGGCACCCCATGTACACGGCGGTACTGATGGGCGGGCTCGGTGCCTGCTGGCTGCACGGCACCGCGCTGCAGTGGGGCCTGTTCGGGGTGCTCGTGCTCGTCATGGGCATCAAGGCGCGGCGCGAGGAAGGGCTGCTGCGCCGCGTGCACCCCGACTACGAAGCCTACGCCGAACGCACCGCCGCACTGGTGCCGGGCCTGTATTGAGTCCAGCGCGGAGGTATCCCCACATGACCGCCCCGTTCACCGCGCTCGTGGACGCGCTGCCCGCCACCGTGCCGTTCACCGGTCCGGAGGCGCTGGAGCGCGCGCGGGGCGCGCCGTTCGTCGCCCGACTGGGCGCGAACGAGAGCGCATCGGGACCGTCGCCGCGCGCCGTCGAGGCGTTGCACGCCGCCGTGCGGGGCCGGGACTGCAGCTGGTACGGCGACCCGGAGAGCGCGCTGCTGCGCGAGCGCCTCGCCGCGCTGCACGGCGTACCGGTCGCGTGCATCGTCGTCGGTCCCGGGATCGACACGCTGCTGGGCAACACCGTGCGGCTGCACTTGTCCGCCGGCGACGTGGCCGTCACGTCCGCGGGCGCGTATCCCACGTTCGATTACCACGTCGCCGGGCACGGCGCGCGGCTCGAGCGCGTGCCGTACCGCGATGGCCGTGTCGATACCGCCGCGCTCGCGCTCGCCGCGCACGGGCACGGCGCGCGGCTCGTCTACGTCTCGAGCCCCGACAACCCCACCGGCACGCAGACGCCCGTCGGCGAGCTGCTCGCGCTGCTGGACGCTCTGCCGGCCGACTGCCTGCTGCTGCTGGACGAAGCCTACGTCGACTATCCCGGACACGCCAGCGCACCGCCGCTGGACGTCGAGGATTCGCGCGTGCTGCGCTTTCGCACCTTCTCCAAGGCGTGGGGCATGGCGGGGCTGCGCATCGGCTACGCGCTCGGCACCGAGCCGCGCGTCGCGGGCTTCGCGAAGGTGCGCGACCACTTCGGGGTCAACCGGCTCGCGCAGGTCGCGGCGCTCGCCTCGCTGGACGACGCGGGCTTTCTCGATCGCGTACGCGCGGAGGTGATCGCGGGCCGCGAGCGATTGACGGATCTGGCGCGCACGCACGACCTGGCGTACCTGCCTTCCTCGACGAACTTCGTCTCGGTGGATCTCGGAGACGCGGCGCGCGCCCGAACGACGCTCGACGACCTGCTGGCCCGCGGCGTCTTCGTGCGCAAGCCCATGGTCGCGCCGCTGGACCGATACGTGCGCCTCGGGGTGGGCACGGCGGCCGAGATGGACGAGCTCGAACGCGCGTTCGGTGCGCTCGTGCGCTCCGGGTGACCGACCCGGACCGCCCGGCGGGCCTGACCGACGCGGTGCTGCGCGAGCAGCTCGCGCTGCTGGCGAGCCACCTGCGCGGGATCATCGTCGGCACGTTCCTGAGCGGCCTCATCCTGGGCATCGCCGTGGCGACGTCCCTGGAGCTGCGCTGGCCGTGGGTCTGGCTGGCCGCGCTGACGCTGATCTCGGTGCTGCGCTACGCCGTGCTGCGCGCGCACGAGACGTCCGGAGCGCCCGCGCATCCCCGCCGTCGCCACGCGCTGCTGCTGGCGCTGTCGTGCCTCTCGGCGAGCCATTGGGGCCTGTTCGGCTGGCTGGCGGTGACGCCCGAAGCCCCCATCGCCTCGCTCATGGTGACCATGGTGCTGATCGGGCTGGTGGCCAGCGCCACCGGTTTCATCTCGCACCTGCGCACCATGTACGTGTTCTACACGGGGCTCATGCTGCTGCCGGCCGTGGCGCGTTTCCTGGCCTTCGAGCAGTACGAGTTCCGGCTCATCGGTGCGATGCTCGTGCTCTACGCCCTCGTGTCGTTCGTGACGGCGCGAGCGACCCGCGACGCGGTGCTGAACACGATCCGCCTGCGCTTCCGCAACCTGGACCTCGTCGCGGACCTGCAGGCCGAGACGATTCGCAGCAACCTCGCGCGCGAACGCGCCGAGCGCGCGAATCACGCCAAGTCGTTGTTCCTGGCCGCCGCCAGCCACGATCTCAGGCAGCCGCTGCACTCGCTCAGGCTGTTCACGGCGACGCTTGCGCACCAGCTGGCCGCACCGGTGGACCGGCGCGCGGACGCCAGGCGGCTGGTCGGTCGCATGGATGCCTCGGTGAACGCGCTGGACGGGCTGTTCGAATCGATCCTGGACATCTCGCGGCTCGATGCCGGCACGCTGGTGCCCGAGCGCGAGCACGTCGATCTGGACCGCTTGCTGGAGCGGGCGCTCGACGGCATCGCCGCGGACGCGGGCGCGAAGGGGCTGACCGTGCTCGCGCCCGCGGCGCACGATTCCCCGCGCATCGTGCATACCGACCCGGTGCTGCTCACGCGCCTGCTCGGCAACCTGCTGTCGAACGCGGTGCGCTACACACCCGCCGGCAGCGTCGGCATACGGGTGTCGAAGACGGCCGACGGTACGTCCGCAGGAATCGCGGGCTGGAGGCTCGAGGTCGTCGACACGGGCATCGGCATCGACGCGGCGGACCGCGAGCGCGTGTTCGAGGAGTTCGTGCAGCTCGGCAACCCCGAGCGCGACCGCACGCGCGGCATCGGCCTGGGGCTCTCGATCGTCGCGCGCATCGCGAGCCTGCTGGAGCTGGAGCTCGAATGCCGCTCGAGTCCCGGCGAAGGCACGGCGTTCGCCCTCGCGCTGCCCGCCGGAGCGCCCGAGCGGGTCCTGCCGGACCCCGCCGCGGCGCGCCCCGCGCAGCCCGGTGCGCTGGACGGCCGGCTGGTGCTCATCGTGGACGACGAGGCCGACGTGCGCGACGCGCTCGAAGGGATGATCGATGCGTGGGGCGGCGATGCGGTCGCCGTGGCCTCCGCGGCCGAGGCGGTCGCCACGCTCGTCGAGATCGAGCGCCTGCCCGACATCGTCGTGTCCGACTGGCGCCTGCGCGGCGGCGAGACCGGTGCCGATGCCATCGCGGCGGTGCGCCGACACGCCGGGTCCGAGCTGCCCGCCATCGTGATCACCGGCGACGTGGCCGCGTTGCGCCTGCGCGCCATCGCCGACAGCGGTCTCGTCTGCCTGCACAAGCCGTGCGACCCCGAGCGGCTGCGCCGCGCGCTGCTGCACGCGCTCGCCTCGACGGCGAACGACGCCGCGGCGTGAGGCTCGCGACGCGCCGCTGAAATGTGGCTTTTGCCGGGCGCACGCCCGGCCGCGTACGCACGCGCACCGCAGGGATAACGTGCGCCGTCCCCGCCAGCCGCCGCCCGACCGCCCGTGGACACCGAGCCCCGCCCCGCCCGGCCGCCCTACCCCGACGTCCGCCTGTCGCGCCTGACCGACGCGCTCGAACGGGAGTTCGGCTACCAGCGCGGCTGGAGCGGCAAGAATCCGATGGATCAGCTCATCGCCACGATCCTCTCGCAGCGCACCACCTACGCGGACGAGCGGACCGCGTTCAACAACCTCCTGGAGCGCTTCGGCAGCTGGGACGGCGTGGCCGCGGCCGAGGTGGCCGACATCGAACAGGCGATCCGCACGTCGCGCTACCCCGAGATCAAGGCACCGCGCATCAAGGCCCTGCTGAACACGATCATCGAGCGCCACGGCAGCGCGACCCTGGATCACCTGTACGAGCTCGGCATACCGGAGACGAGCGCGTACCTCGGCGCGCTGCCCGGCGTCGGGCCGAAGACCATCACCTTCGTGCAGCTGTTCAGCATGCGCCGCCCGGTGCTGCCCGTCGATACGCACGTGCACCGCAGCACGCAGCGCGTCGGCGTCATCGGGCCGAAGGTCGGCGAGGCGAAGGCGCACGAGCTGCTGCTCGGCATGCTGCCCGCCGACGCTCCGGAGCTGCTGAACTTCCACAAGCTGTGGTTCAAGCTCGGGCAGCGCATCTGCCGGTACGGCTCGCCCGCGTGCGGGCGGTGTCCGCTGCGCGGCGACTGCGACTACGCGCGCGCCCGCGGAGCCGTGACCGTCGAAGCCGTGGCGGACGGGGCAGCGTAGGGGCGGCGTAGTCGGCGCGCGCCATCAAGGGCCCGCGCCGATACGAGTCGAGCGTCCTGCCGGTCGTATCGTCACGGGCCCTACAGGCGCGCCAGCAGCTCGCCCTTCTTCGCGGCGAACTCCGCCTCGCTCAGCACGCCCTGATCGCGCAGCCGAGCCAGGCGCTCGATGAGCGACAGCGGATCGTCGGCGCTCTCCCCGGCCGACGCCGGTGCCGGGGCGCTGCCCGCGGCGCGGACCGGCCGCGCCGCCGCGATGTCCGCCGCTGCCGGCGCGTCCTTCGCTGCCGGCGCGTCCTCGATCATCGGCGAGACGCGCGGCTTCGCGCCATCGTCCGACACCAGCGGCAGGCTCGCGAGGTCGACGACCCCGTGCTGGCTCGACAGCGAGATGCCCGCCGTCCCGCCCTGCTGCTGGGCGAACCCGCCGATGCGGTGATCCAGCGTGTCGTGGACGCGCACCTCGCCGTCGATCTCGAGGGCCAGCCGCCGGGCCTCGGCGAAGTACGCGTAGCGCATCGAGTCCTGGGCACCGCTCGCCGACGGCGAGCCGAGACCGTCGGGCCACCAGACGCCCGCGCTCCCGGATCGCGGTTCCTCTGGCGAGCGCAGCGTCGCATCGGAATCCACCGCGCGCGCCAGATCGTTGCACAGCGCCCCGACGCGCGCCTTCAGCGCGTTGTCGAACATGCTGCCGATCATCAGCATGCCGCCGGCCATCCATTGCCCGCTGCCGCCGAGCTCGGGATGGGAGAACTGGGCCATGCGGCCGCGGCCCGCGATCATGGCGTCGAGCAGGTGCTCCACCGCGTCGGCGCCGAAGCCGTGAGTGCGGGCGAGGTCCCGGACGAGCCGCTGGCCGTCGGACGTGAGCGTGGACATGTCGGGGGATTCTTCGGGGCTCCGCACGCGGCGGCGGCCGGGGAGTATGCCGCCGGGCCCGGCGACATCAAGGGGCCCGGATCGAGGGGCCCGGCCCGGCTCCGAAGCGCCACCGACCGGAGCCGCCACCGGTCGGCGCGGCCGTGTCCCCTACCAGGGCATCGGCGCGCCGTCGTGGTTCAGGAACCGCCCGTTGTGCTCCGCTCCGAGCCGCGACAGCAGCGCCACGAGGTCGGCCGCGCTCTCGGCGGTCGACAGGTCCGCGTCGCTGCCGCCCATGTCGCTGCGGACCCAGCCCGGGTGCACCATGGTCACGACGACGCCCTCGCTCGCCCATTCGGCGGCCAGACACCGCATGGCCATGTTCAGCGCCGCCTTGGAGCTGCGGTAGGAGATCAGTCCGACGCCCGCACGCTCGAGCGATCCGAGCTGACTCGAGACCGCGAGCACGCGCGGGTGAGACGACGCGAGCAGGTTCGGCTTCAACGCCGTCGCCACGCGCAGCGGCGCCTGCGAGTTCACGGCGAAGGTGAGCGCCCAGTCGTCGTGGTCGATGTCGTCGACGCCGGACTCGCGATGCAAGCGCCCGGCGTTGTTGACGAGCGCATCGAGCGTGCGCCCGCGCAGCGTTCCGGCCAGAGCCTCGATCGATGCACCGTCGCCGACGTCGAGGGCGAGGATCTCCAGCCGACCGTCGGTGTCGAGGGCGCGCAGCGCATCGCCCTTGGCGGGCTCGCGGCACGTCGCGACGACGCGGTGCCCGTCCGCGAGCAACGCGCGGACGATCTCCAGGCCGATGCCGCGGTTGGCGCCGGTGACGAGTACGGTATCGCTCATGCCCGCGAACCCAGCACGGGCGAGAGCGGCGGATCGCGGGCGTCCAGCCAGTCGACGATGTCGTTCGCCACGCGCTCGCGCAGCGCCGGACGCTCGTTCAGCAGCTCGTGATGCGCGCCCTCGTAGGTCCGTACCGTGACGCGCCCCGATGGGGCGTCCGCGATGAATTCCCTCGTCCGCGCGGTATCGATCACCACGTCCTCGCCGGCGATCAGCACCAGCGCGTCCACCTCGAGCGCGGACCCTGCGCGGCGCACCCGCTCGGCGGTGCGCATCAGCCAGCCGATCTTCTCGGCCGACTTGAAGCCGTGGATCCAGGGGTCGGCGAGCGCGGCGCTCTGCTGCTCGGCGTCGTGCGTCAGGCGTGTCGCGTCGTAGGGCAGCTCCAGCGCGAGCGACGGAGCGAGCAGCGACAGGGTCCGGAGCTTCAATGCATCGCGACGCGTCAGCCGCGGCACGATGGCGGGGGCCGACAACACCAGCCCCGCCACCTCGACGCCGTTCAGCAGCGCCAGCTCGCAGGCCACCACGGCGCCGAGGCTGTGCCCGAACACGAAGGGGGTCGCGCCGGTCTCGGCGGCGAAGCGCTCGAGCTCCGCGGCCGCGTGCGTGGCGTAACTTCCGGCTCTCGGCAGACGGCCGCGCACCCCGCCGGAGCGGCCGTGTCCCGGGTGATCGTGGGCGCCGACCCGCCAACCCTCCGCGGCGAGCCGCCGCGCGAGCCGTTCGTAGCGCGCGCCGTGCTCGCCGGTGCCGTGCAGCAGGTAGACCCCGCGCGCCCGGCTCGCGGCGCCCTCGGGCGGTGCCCAGCGGTGCCGGTGCAGCTCGGTGCTCGCATCGAGGCGCGAGCGGTCGTCGGTGGCGCCGCTCATGCCATGCATCGAACGCGAAGCTTCATTCATCGGCGCCGTGCGCGGGGGCGCGCAGTCTACCCGGCCTCCGCGCGGCGACCGGAACCGCGCCGCGGACCGGTGAACGTCATTCCCGGTCGCGCGAGCCGCTCGGGCGAGCCCATCCAGGCATAGGCGAGCAGGCAGGGGTCGTGGTCGCCGGTGGTGATGCGGTGCTCCTCGTCCGTGCGGTTCAGGATCAAGGACCCGGGCGCGTACACCGCGCCGTCGTTCTCCGACCAGTCGCCCGCCACGGAGATGTAGCTCTCCTCGATCCCGTGGTGACTGTGCTGCGGATACGTCGTGCCGGGCGCGAACAGCACGAAACCGAGTATGAGCTCGTCCGCGCGAACGGGTCCCTTCGGCCCCAGCACCTCGCAGTAGGCGTACCTCCGCGCGAGCGCCCTCGGCACGCGCTCGTAGCCGTACTCCCAGGTCAGCGACGCGGCGAGCCTCTCGAGCGTCCTGGTCAGTCCGGGCAACGCGGCGCGGCTGCCGAGGTCGAAAGCGCGCGGCAGGTGCGCCGTCACCGGCAGCTGCGCGGGCTCGCGCGCGACCACCTCGGGTTTCGCATCGACGATGGCGGACAGCGTCTCGCGCACCCGGCGCCGGTGTCGCCGGATGGCCTTGCTGCCGCCTGCCGACCCGCGCCGGTAGAGTCCCTCGAATTCCTGCATCAGATAGCCCCAGTCGGGGCACTCGCTCAGCTGCGGCACTGCGGCGCTCTTCCTGCGGACGACGGGCTTCACCATGACCGAGCCACTCGTGCCGCGTGGCGCGGCATCGGGATTTACCCACTCCCGGACCGCACCGCAACGCGGCACGAACGCTCCACCTCGGTGCACGCACCCGCAGGGTATCGCTGCGCAAGGATTCGGGGCATCCTGATCGTCCCGGACACCCGCGCGGCCACCCCGACGCTCGCCCTGCCGGATCGTCCATCACGAGAACGAGGATTGCGGATGACTCTCACGACCAAGGTCCTGCTGGGCATGGCGCTCGGCATCGTCGTCGGCCTGGGCATCAACGTGCTCGGGCTCGGCGCGGAAGGCTCGATCGTCCAGGTCTACCTGATCGATGGCTTCTTCAGCATCGTCGGCTCGCTGTTCGTCAACGCGCTGAAGATGCTGGTGGTGCCGCTCGTGCTGTTCTCGCTCATCAGCGGCGTGTGCGGCATCGGCGACATCCGCCTGCTCGGACGCATCGGCACCAAGTCGTTCGCGCTCTACATGCTGACCACCGCCATCGCCATCGCGAGCGCGCTCGCCATCGCGGGCGTGCTGGGCATCGGCAAGGGCATGAGCGCCGAGACCACGGCGAGCTTCGAGGGGGCCGAGGCGCCGCCGCTGTCCGAAGTGCTGATCAACATCGTGCCCAGCAACCCGGTCGCGGCCATGGCCGAGGGCGAGATGCTCTCGATCATCTTCTTCGCGATCCTCGTCGGCATCAGCCTGCTGATGGTCGGCAAGCGCGCGTCCGGCCTCATCGGCGCGGTGGAGGTGGCCAACGAGGTCATGATGAAGATGGTGGGCATCATCATGTCGCTCGCCCCGTACGCGGTGTTCTGCCTGCTCGCCAGGGCCATGGCGCAGCTCGGCCTGGACCTGTTCGTGCAACTGCTCGGCTACGTGGTCGTGCTGATCGCCGTGCTGCTGCTGCACCTGTTCGTCACGCTGCAGGGCGCGCTCGTGCTGTTCTCCGGACTCAATCCGGTGACCTTCCTGAAGAAGATGAGGAACACCCAGGTGTTCGCGTTCAGCACCTCGAGCTCCAACGCCACCATTCCGGTGACGCTGCGCACGGTCACCCAGCGCCTCGGCGTGGACCGCTCGGTCGCCTCGTTCACGGTGCCCTTCGGCGCGACGATCAACATGGACGGCACCGCCATCATGCAGGGGGTCGCGACGGTGTTCATCGCCAACATCTACGGCGTGGAGCTCGGCGTGGGCGGCTACCTCACGGTGATCCTGATGTCGGTGCTGGCCTCGATCGGCACGGCCGGCGTGCCGGGCGTGGGACTCATCATGTTGTCGATGGTGTTCGCGCAGGTGGGCCTGCCGCTCGAGGGCATCGGCCTCATCCTCGGCGTCGACCGGCTGCTCGACATGGTGCGCACGGCCGTGAACGTCTCGGGCGACGGCGTCGTCTCGTGCATCGTCGCGAAGAGCGAGGGCAAGCTCGATCGGGCCGTCTACGACGATCCGGAGGCGGGGACCATCGACGAGAGCGAGGTGCTGGAGCTCGGGCACCCTGCGACGGCCTGATCCGCGGCGCCCTCGTCGAAGGCGCGTCCGCCGGAACGGCACGTGAATCGCCGGCACCGGAGTTCCCTTCCGGTGCCGGCTTGCAGGGCCGCCGGCCCGACACATGCTTTCTTCATGGCGTCAGAGGCACCGCGACACCCGCGGACGCCGCGCCACCGGAGAGTGTCCATGTCCGCCCCCGCCCGTCCCGTCCCCGCCGCCGCCGTCGCCGTCGCCGACCTTCACGCGGCCCGTCGCTTCTACGTCGGGGCACTCGGCTGCGACGTCGTGCAGACGTCCTCCACGCAACTGAGCCTGGCGCTGCACGGGCAGCCGTTGACGCTGCTCTCCCGTGACGATGCGGCCGTCGATGGCATCGAGCCTGCGGAGGTCTCCTTCTTGCTCACCGTGGATGACTGGTGCGCGATATCCGAGTGCCTGCGCGAGGCCGGCGTCGATCACGCCGTGGAGCCCGGCAAGCGCTTCGCCGTCGCGCCCGGCGAGCAATGCGCCATGCGGCTCGAGGATCCGGACGGCAACCGCATCGTGCTGCGAGGGTTCGCGCTCGAGGCGGGTCAACTGGCGGCCTGAGCGGAGCTCGAACCGGCGCGTCCGAGCTCGTGGAGCGTCGGTGTCGTCCCGTCGCACGCCACACCGGCGCCGAAACGGCGGGATACGGAATCCTCGGCCGCGCGTGAACGAGGGATCGGGTCTGCCCTCCCTCACCTCGACTTGACACGATCCGCGATTCGGTTAGATTGAGCGCCTGTCGTCGCTCGTCTTCACAGGTCCTGTGCAGACGTCGACCGGCCGGGCTCGTGGGCATCGACCATCGCGCCACTCCCCGGTCTCCACCGAACCGAAGAGCGTGACCGAGTGGATCGTACGGCAAGGACGACCCGACTCGCGACGTTCGTCGCGCCCCTGCTGCTTGCAACCCTCCTCGGCGCGAGCCATGCCCGGGCCCAGGACGCGCACCCGGCCGAATCCCTCTACCAGAGCGTGTGCAGGAACTGCCACGGTCCGACGGCAAAGGGCATGGCGAGCTTTCCGAGGTTGTCCGACAAGGACGCCGCGTACCTCGTGCAACGGCTCGAGCAGTACCGCGCGGGCGAGAAGGTCGGCCCCAACTCCGCGCTCATGATGCCCGCGGCGGCGGACCTGTCCGACGACGACATCGCGCAGCTCGCCGACTACATCACGACCGCGTTCGAGTAGCGCGCTCGTGGTCCAGCCCCTTCGCGGCCTACCGCGAAGGGCACACAAGCCAAGGGAGACACCGATGATTTCTCGTTACCGCGCCGCCTCGGGATACCGGCTCGCACCGCTCGCGGCCAGCGTGCTCGCCCTCGTGGCGCCCACCGTGGTGCACGCCGCGCCGAACAGCACGACCCTGCAGCACGAGCTCGTCATGGAGGGCCTGGAGAGCCCGTGGGACATGGCGTTCCTGGACGACGGCACCATGCTGTACACCGAGAAGTGCAAGGGGCTTTCCGTGCGCCTGCCTTCGGGCGAGGTCAACGCCCTGCTCGGCATGCAGGGCTCCGAAGGCTACGACACGACCGCCGACGATCTCGTGTGCGAAGGCCAGGCCGGCATGAACGGCGTGGCGTTCGATCCCGCCTTCGACGAGAACCGCAGGATCTACGTCTACTCGACCTCCGAGCTGTCCGAGCCGCGCACGAACCGGCTGATGCGGCTGGTCGTCAACGAGGACTTCACCGGCGTGTCCGAGCGCACCGACATCGTCGACGACGTGCCCTACAAGGTGAACGCGACGGACCACCCCTTCGGCGGACCCGGCGCTCACAACGGCGGGCGCGTGCGCTTCGGGCCGAGCGACGGCTTCATCTACCTCACCACGGGCGACAACCACAACGGCGAGGTGCCGCAGAGTCCCACGATGATGGGCAGCAAGGTGCTGCGCATCGACACGGACGGCAACGCGGCGCCCGACAACGCGCCGCCCGAGGGCTTCGATCCGCGCACCTACACGTACGGCCACCGCAACGTGCAGGGCATCGCGTTCCATCCCGGCACCGACACGCCGGTCGTCGCCGAACACGGTCCGTGGCATTCGGACGAGATCACGGTGCTGCAGAACGGCGGCAACGGCGGCTGGGACCCGCGGCCGAACATGTCGGGCCGCGAGGACTGTCCCGACGACTACTGCGGTTACTCGCCGAACCAGATGGAGGGCATGAACCGCTACGAGCGCGCTGCCTACATGCCCATGACGGACTTCGACGCCTACCCCGACGCCATGCCGCCCATCTGGGACAACAACGGCTGGTCGCAGGGCACGGGATCCGCCGCGTTCCTCGAAGGCGAGCAGTGGGGCGACTGGGACGGTGCGCTCGTCGTCGGCATCATGGGCATCGGCTTCGGCGGCACGCCGATAGGGCAGCGTATCGATGTCATCCAGCTCGCCGACGACATGACGGTGATGGACGTCACCGAGATGACCCTGCCCATGGAGGCGGGGCGTTTCCGCTCGGTGGTGCTCGGTCCGGACGGCAGCCTGTACACCGCCGTGGACGAAGGGATGATCCACAAGCTCACGCCGGGCTGAGCGTGCGCCGGCGCATCGTCCCCGACGGACGGTGCGGCCGGTGTCGTCTCCGCCCCGCCGCGCTTCAGTCGCCCGACACGAACGCGACCGGAAGCTCGTAGCGCTGGTCGTCGACGCGCACGAGGTGCAGGTCCCCCTCGCGTCGATGACTCGTGTCGGTGCCGTTGCCCGACATCGTGGCGTTCGCCGACACGAACGTCCTGCCCTCGAAGTACAAGGTGCGAGCGAAACCGTTTCCGAACCGCACGATCACCGCCGCGTCGCCGTTCGGATCCCGTGCCACGGCGGCGTCGCACGTGTCGAAGGCCTGTCCGAGCTCCTGCGCGCAGCGGATGCGTGCGCGCGCATCGACGTCGCCCTTGCGAGCCCGCGAGGCGCTGTCGTCGGAGGCCTCGGCGACAGGAACGTGGCAAGCCGTGGCGATGGCCGCACAGAGCGCCGCGGCGGGCAGTGCGGTTCGAAACGGGTTGCGAACTGCGGAGCTCATCGGGTCTTCCTCGCGATCCGGAGCGTCGGGCCCGGTGTCCGCGGTCCGATTCGCCCGCGCCGGGACCCTCGAGTCTAGCGAATCATCCCCGCACGAGCGGCGCCGCGTGGAGGGAGGAACGCACTGACTAAGGGCTCGTGAAGCAATAAAGTGTGCGTCCTGCCGGCCCTGTGCGCTTGTCCCGCAAGGCGCTGCGAGCGAGGGTAGCGGCGCTACCCGCGCGCGCAGCGGCGCAGCGGGGCGAGCGCACAGGGCCGGCCCCGTAGGGGTCGCCCCGCAGAGCGCGCCAGCCGTCGTTGCTCGTCGGTCGCGTGGCCCGCCACGCTCCGCTCCTCGCGCCTAGCCTGACACGCTCTGCGGGGCGACAGGACGCACACTTTATTGCTTCACGAGCCCTAAGCAGCCGGGACGCCGTCGGCGTCGCCCGAGGGGAGCCGACGCTCCGGTATGCTCGGCCCCGGCAAACCCGGTGGACGCCCGACATGCACATCGTTCTCGGCACGATGACGTTCGGTGGCCAGGTCGACGAGGCGGGCTCGGCCAGACTCGTGGAGCTGTTCACCGGGCGCGGGCATCGCCTGCTCGATACCGCCTACGTCTACAACGGCGGTGCGACCGAGACCCTGCTCGGCGAGCTGCGCGCCGACGGCGTCATCGCGGACGAACCGATCGCCGGCAAGGCGAACCCGCACGAGCCCGGCGGCCTGACGGCGGCCTCGGTGGAGCGCCAGCTCCGGACCTCGCTGGAGCGCCTGGGCACCGACGCGCTCGATCTGTTCTACCTGCACATGCCCGATCTCGACACGCCGATCGAGGACACGCTCGCGGCCGTCGCGGAGCAACACGCCGCCGGGCGCTTCCGCCGCTTCGGGCTCAGCAACTACGCCGCCTGGCAGGTCGCCGAGATCGTCGGGCTGTGCGCGGCGAACGGCTGGCCTCGACCGGTCGTCTACCAGGGCATGTACAACGCGCTGACGCGCGACGTCGAGCGCGAGCTGCTGCCGTGTCTCGCGCACTTCGGCATCGCCTTCCACGCCTACAACCCGCTGGCGGGCGGCCTGTTGAGCGGCAAGTACCGGAGCGTGGACGATCTGCCCGCGGACGGCCGCTTCGCGGGCAACGAGTCCTACCAGGCGCGCTACTGGAAGCCGGAATACTTCGACGTGATCGGCCGCTTCGCCGATATCTCGCGCCGGCACGGCATCGAGCCCGCGGCGGCCGCCCTGCGCTGGCTCGTGCACCACTCCATGCTGGCCGACGGCGGCGGGCCGGAGCACTCGGTGATACTCGGCGCCACGTCCGAGGCGCACCTCGTCGCGAACCTCGATGCCTGCGAACAAGGGCCCCTGCCCGGCGAGCTCGTCGCGGCGCTCGACGAGGGCTGGGAGACGGTGCGGCCGGCCTGCATCAAGTACTTCAGGCCCTGACTGCTATCGTGCGGTCGAGGATCGTCCCACCGGAGCGCCGCATGAACGCCGTCCCGCAACCCGTTCGACGTCTGCTGAGCGTCGACGACTATCACCTGATGGCGGAGGCGGGCGTGTTCCGTCCGGACGAGCGCGTCGAGCTGATCGAGGGAGAGATCATCACCATGGCCCCGATCGGACCGGAGCACGCCGACATCGTGTCGTTGCTGACGGAGCGGCTGGTGCTCGCCGCCAACGGCGTTGCACGTGTATGGGTGCAGAGCTCGGTGCGCGTCTCGAATCATTCCGAGCCGGAGCCGGACCTCGCTTTGCTGAAGCCGCGGGCCGCCGGCTACCGCGCCGCGCTGCCGGTGCCCGAGGATGTCCTGCTGCTGATCGAGGTCGCCCATTCGTCGCTCGCCCACGACCGCGACCGGAAGGCGCCCCTGTACGCCCGTCGGGGCATAGCGGAGCTGTGGATCGTCGACGTCGAGAACGCCGAGGTCACGCGCCACCGGGCGCCCGGCGAGCACGGCTACGAGCGCGTCGACGTGCTCGACCTGTCGCGCCGTATCGAGCTGCCGACGCTCGGCGTCGAGGTGGATCTGTCGATCCTGTTCCCCTGATGCCGCGCGCGCCGCTCCGGAGCGACGCGCGCGGGCCGGGGCCGCCGCTTCGGTAGACTCGCGCCGTGCCCCTGGACTTCGACACCCTGGCGTCCCTGCGCCGCAACCATCCGGCGTGGGGGTTGCTGGCCGCGCGTCACGCGCCGCTGATCGCGAGTTTCCTCGAAGGCGCGTTCGTGCGCGGGAACGTGCGCGTGCTGGCCGAGCCGGACCTCGTCGAGGCGCTCGAGGACACGCTCTACCGGCGCCGCGAGATCGATGGCTCGGAGGCCTGGCCGAAGCGCGCGGTCGACTACCTCGCCGACTGGGCGAAGCCCGAGAACGGCTGGCTGCGGCGCTACTACCGCGACGGCACCGACGAGCCGCAGTACGACCTCACGCCCGCCACCGAGAAGGCGATCGCCTGGCTCGAGGGGCTCTCGGCGCGCCAGTTCGTCGGCACGGAATCGCGGCTCCTGACCGTGTTCGAGCTGCTGCGCCAGATCGCCGCGGGGACCGACACCGATCCGGATTCGCGCCGGGCCGAGCTCGAGGCGCGCCGCGCCGCGGTGGACGCCGAGCTCGAGGCGCTGGACCGGGGGGAGTTGCCGCTGCTCGACGACACCGCCGTGCGCGACCGCTTCCAGCAGTTCGCGGCCACGGCGCGCGAGCTGCTCGCCGATTTCCGCGAGGTGGAGGACAACTTCCGCAAGCTCGACCGGGCCGTGCGCGAACGCGTCGCCCGTCACGCCGGCGGGCGCGGCGACCTGCTCGGCGAGATCCTGGGCGAGCGCGACGCCATCACGGGGACCGATCAGGGCCGCTCCTTCCGCGCCTTCTGGGACTTCCTGATGTCGAGCGCGCGCCAGGAGGAGCTCGGCGAGCTGCTCGACACCGTGCTCGCGCTGCCCGCCGTGGCGCAGGGCGCGCCGGACCGGCGGCTGCGCCGCGTGCACCACGACTGGCTCGAAGCGGGCGAGCACACCCAGCGCACCGTGGCGGCGCTGTCGCGCCAGCTGCGCCAGTTCATGGACGACCAGGCGTTCGTGGAGAACCGTCGCATCGTGGAGCTGGTGCGCCGCATCGAGGCGACGGCGCTGGACGTGCGCGACGCGCCGCCCGCCGGCACGCTCGCGACGCTCGATGCGCTGCGTCCCGGCATCGAGCTGCCCATGGAGCGCCCGCTGCACGTGCCGAAGCGCCGCCCCGAGCTCGACAGCCGCATCGATCTGGGCGATGCGTCGGCCGAGGACACCGGGGATCTGTTCGCAGGCATCGCCATCGATCGCGAAGCGCTCGCGCACCACGCACGGCGCACGTTGCAGCGGCACGGCCAGGCGAGTCTCGGCCATCTCGTCGAAGGCCGGCCGCTGGAGCACGGCCTGGCCGAGCTCGTGACCTGGCTGGAGCTCGCGGACCGCGATTTCGACACGGTGACCGACGAGGCGGTCGTCGAGCGCATCCGCTGGCGCATGACCGCGGCAGATTCCGGCGTGCCGGAGGGGCACGAGTGCCGACGACGCGGTCGTCGAGCGCGAGGCCACGCTGCCGCGCATCGTGTTCGTGACCCCGACCGGTGCATCCGCGTGAGCGACGCCTTCGAGCAGGACGCCGCGACGCGCGACGCTTCCCCGCACGGCGCCGAGGCCCCCGACATCACGCCCGGCGCGCGCGCGCCGAGCGCCGAGACGGTCGAGCTCGGCCGGGTCGTGGTGCCGCTGCTGAAGGGCGTCGTGCACGCGAAGGCGGACCCGGCACGCTGGTCGTCGCTGATCGCGCTGCAGTCCCGGGTGCGCGACCACGTGGCCGTGATGGGCCTCGTCCTCGTGCTCGACGAGGCCGAGGGCTACGCGTTCCTGCGCTCGGCGGTGGCCGCGGACGCGGATGCCGACGAGGAGACGGGCGCGGACGCGGGCATCCCGAGGCTCGTCGCGCGGCGCCCGCTCTCGTTTCCCGTGAGCCTGCTGCTGGCCCTGCTGAGAAAGCGCCTCGTGGAGCTCGACGCCACGGGCGGCGAGACGCGGCTCGTGATGTCGCGCGACGAGATCGGCGCGCTGGTGCAGCTCTTCCTGCCGGAGCGCGGTGACGAGGCGCGCCAGGCCGACCAGCTGGACACGCACCTGAACAAGATCGTCGAGCTCGGTTTCCTGCGGCGTCTGAAGGCATCGGCGGGCGACGCCCGCGACGTGCCGCGCTACGAGGTGCAACGCATCCTGCGCGCCTTCGTGGACGCCCAGTGGCTCGGCGAGCTCGACGAACGGCTCGCGGCCTACAAGGCGTCGCTGCACGGCGAGGCGCGGGACGGCGAAGGGCAGGACGGCGGCAGGTGAACGATCTGCTCGACGCCGAGCTCGACTTCGGTACCGACGCCTCGCTGTCGGGCTTCAGGCTCGAGCGCCTGGAGGTCTACAACTGGGGCACCTTCGACGCCAAGGTGTGGGCCTTCGAGCTCGGTGGCCGCAACGCCCTGCTGACCGGGGACATCGGCTCGGGCAAGAGCACGCTCGTGGACGCGGTGACGACGTTGCTGGTGCCGTCGCAGAAGGCGCAGTACAACAAGGCCGCGGGCGCCGAGACGCGCGAGCGGAACCTGCGCTCCTACGTCAACGGATACTACAAGTCCGAGCGCAACGAGACGAGCGGCACCGCGAAGCCCGTGGCGCTGCGCGATCATCGCCACTATTCGGTGCTGCTCGGGCGCTTCAGGAACGCGGGCTACGACCAGGACGTGACGCTCGCCCAGGTGTTCTGGACGCGCGACGGGGACGGCCAGCCGAGCCGCTTCTACTGCGCGTGCGAGCGCCCGCTGGAGATCGCGCACGACTTCGCGGGCTTCGGCAACGACGTGGCGGCGCTCAGGAGGCGTCTGCGCGGCGCGGGCGTGACGCTCTTCGACAGCTTCCCGCCCTACGGCGCCTGGTTCAGGCGCCGCTTCGGCATCGACGACGAGCAGGCGCTCGATCTCTTCCACCAGACGACGTCGATGAAGTCCATCGGCAACCTCACGGGCTTCGTGCGCGGGCACATGCTGGCGGCGCTCGACGTGCGCCCGCGCATCGATGCGCTGCTGGCGCATTTCGATGACCTGAGCCGCGCGCACGCGGCGGTGCTGGTCGCCAAGCGCCGCATCGCGCTGCTCGCGCCGCTCGTCGAGGACTGCGACCGGCACGCGGCCACGCTCGCCGCCGCCGAGGACCTGCGCCGCTGTCGCGATGCGCTGCGGCCCTGGTTCGGGCTGCTCAAGCTCGAGCTGCTGGATCGGCGCATCGACGGGCTCGACGCCGAGCTCGCGCGCCACCGCACCGCGCTCGCGCGCCTGGACGAGAAGCTCGCGGGCACCGCCGCGCGCATGGCGGAGCTGCGCCAGGCCATCGGCGACAACGGCGGCGACCGGCTCGAGCGGCTCGCGGGCGAGATCCGTCGGCTGGAGACCGATCGGGATGCCCGGCGCACCCGCAGCGATCGGCTCGCCGAGCTCGCGTCGGTGCTCGGACTCGACGCGCCGACCGACGAGACGAGCTTCGATGCGTTCCGCGGCGAGCTGGACGCGCTCGGCGAACGCCTGGACGGCACCGCCGAGACGCTCGACGACCGCCGCGTGGAGCTCGGCGTCGCGCTGCGGCAGGGCCGCGAGCGGCGCGAGGCGCTCGATGCGGAGATCCGCAGCCTCGAGGCGCGGCGCAGCAACATCCCGGCGGCGCAGGTGAACCTGCGCGACGCGTTGTGCGAGGCGCTGGCCCTGCCCGAGGAGGCGCTGCCGTTCGCCGGCGAGCTGATCCAGGTGCGCGACGGCGAGCGCGACTGGGAGGGTGTCGCCGAGCGGCTGTTGCGCAGCTTCGGTCTGTCCCTGCTCGTGCCGGAGACGCACTACCGCGAGGTGGCGCGCTGGGTGGAGGGCACGCACCTCGGCCAGCGCATCGTCTACTACCGCGTGCGCGAGAACGCCGAGGCGCGGCGCGGCGCGCGATCGCTGCACCCCGCCTCGCTCGTGGACCGGCTGGAGGTCAAGCTCGACTCCGGCTTCGCCGACTGGCTCGGCGCCGAGCTCGCGCGGCGCTTCGACTACGCCTGCTGCGCGAGTCTCGACGACTTCCGGCGCGAGGCGCAGGCCGTCACGCGCGCCGGCCAGATCAAGTCGGCCGGCGGCACGCGCCACGAGAAGGACGACCGCCACCGCATCGACGATCGGCGCCGCTACGTGCTCGGCTGGACGAACCGCGCGAAGATCGAGGCGCTCGCGCGCGACCGCGACGCGCTCGACGCCGAGCTCCATGGCATCGGCGCGGAGCTTTCCAAGGCGATGGCGGAGCTCGGCTCCATGCGCTCGCGGCGCAGCGCGCTCGACGAGCTGCGCGGTCGGCGCGACTGGCGCGAGCTCGACTGGGCGTCGGTCGCGCTCGAGATCGATGCGCTGACGCGCGAGCGCGACGCGCTGCGGGCCTCCTCCGACGTGCTGCGGGACCTGCAGGCGAAGCTCGACGAGTCCGCCTCGGAGGACGAGGGGCTGCGCGCCGAGCGCGACGCGCGCGGCCGCGCGCTCGGCGGCGACGAGGCCAAGCGCGAGGCGGCGCGACAGGCCGTGGCCGACGTGCTGAGCGACATCGCGGGGTGGGTGCGCGACCGTGCGCGGGACGACTCGATTCCCGACTTCCGCAGCGACGTCGGCGCTGACCCTTCGACTCCGGACCCGACACGAACGCGCCCGCCGAACGACGAACGCCCCACCGCGGAAGGCCTGGGGCTGGACGTGTCCCGTCTGGACGCCATGCGCCGCGAAGCGCTCGGCGAGCACCAGCTCACCGTGGAGAGCTGCGACAACCGCCGGACCGACCTGCGCGAGTGGGTCCAGAACCGCATCGACAACGAGAAGGCCAGGGCGGGTCGGCTCGCGGAGAGCGTCGTGCGCCGCATGCAGGCCTACCGCGGCGAGTTCCCGCAGGAGTCGCTAGAGCTGGACGCGAGCCTCGAGGCCGCGCACGAGTACCGCGAGCAGCTCGCCGGACTCGCGGCCGACGACCTGCCGCGCTTCGAGGCGCGCTTCAAGGAGCTATTGAACGAGAACACCATCCGCGAGGTGGCGAACTTCCAGTCGCAGCTCGCGCGCGAGCGCGACGAGATCCGCGAGCGCATCGCGCACATCAACGAGTCGCTGGCGGGCATCGACTACAACCCCGGCCGCTACATCGAGCTGCAGGCGCGCGAGACCCGGGACGCCGACGTGCGCGACTTCCGCACCGAGCTGCGCGCCTGCACCGAGGGCACGCTCACGGGCTCCGAGGACGCGCAGTACTCCGAGCGCAAGTTCCTGGAGGTGCGCGCCATCATCGAGCGCTTCCGCGGCCGCGACGGGCTGACCGAGGCCGACGCGCGCTGGACGACGCGCGTCACCGACGTCAGGAACTGGTTCGAGTTCTCGGCGAGCGAGCGCTGGCGCGAGGACGGCACCGAGCACGAGCACTACGCGGATTCGGGCGGCAAGTCGGGCGGCCAGAAGGAGAAGCTCGCGTACACCATCCTCGCCGCCTCCCTCGCCTACCGCTTCGGGCTCGAGTGGGGCGCCGCGCGCTCCCGCGCCTTCCGCTTCGTGGTGATCGACGAGGCGTTCGGTCGCGGCTCCGACGAGTCGGCGGACTTCGGGCTGAAGCTCTTCGAACGGCTCGGGCTGCAGCTCCTCATCGTCACCCCGCTGCAGAAGATCCGCATCATCGAGCCCTACGTGGCCTCGGTGGGCTTCGTCACGAACCCCGACGGGCGCGCCTCGGCGCTGCGCAACCTAGGCATCGAGACGTATCGCGAGGAGAAGGCGGCGCACCTCGCGCGCGCGCTGGTCGCGGGCGGGTAGCGGCGATCGCGGCCGACGGCAGACATCGTGGCTGACTGGACGCGCGCAGCGGACCTGCGCGCGCAGGCCGACAAGCTGTGGCGCCGCGGCACGGTGCAGCGTGCCGCGCTCGACCCCGTGCCCACGGACGACGCGCCCTTCCCGCATCGGCTCTCCCTCCGGGTCCCGCGCCCGGCCGAGCTCTCCGCGCGCTTCGACGAGGCGCGCGCCTGGGTGCGCGAGATCGATGCCCTGCCGCACGTACGCATCGAGCGTCGCACCTCGCGTCACCGCGAGCTCGGCACGAACACCCTGCCCGCGGCGGCGTGGCTGGACACGCCGGAGGCCGCCGCCGGGCTCGGCGGACACCGGCGCGAGCTGGAGCGGTTCCGCGAGCTCGCGCGCGATGTCGCCTCCCACGAGCCGCGCCTGGTCGCCTGGGTGCGTCGCCACCCGCACCGCGCGCTGGAGCTCGCCGATGCGCTGCCGGCGCTGCTGCGCGCGCACGCCGCCCTCGTCGCGGCGAGGGGCAACGGGCGCTACCTGCGCGAGCTCGACGTGTCGGGCGTGGACACCAAGTTCGTCGAAGGCCACCGCGACACGCTGGGCGCGTGGCTCGACCTGGTGCTGGAACCGCACGAGGTCGATCGCACGCATGCCGGGGTGCGCGGCTTCGCCCGTCGCTACGGTTTCCGCGACCGTCCCGAGCGGCTGCGGCTGCGCTCGCTGGACCCGCGCCTGCCGCTCGTGCGCGGCGCGGCGGGCGCGGCCGATCTCGCGGCGGCCGACGTCACGCTCGACGTCGCAAGCGTGGCGGCGCTCGATCCCGCGCACCGCCACGTGCTGATCGTCGAGAACGAGATCAACTACCTGAGCCTGCCGGCGCTCGATTCGACGCTCGCCGTGTTCGGCGCGGGCTACGGCACCGGCACGCTCGGCCGCATCGACTGGCTGGCCGGCCGGCAGGTGCACTACTGGGGCGACATCGACACGCACGGTTTCGCGATCCTCGACGAGCTGCGCGCGCACCTGCCCCAAGCGCGCTCGCTGCTGATGGATCGGCGCACGCTGCTGGAGCACCGCGCCTTCTGGGCGACGGAACCTTCACCGGCACGACGCACGCTGCCGCGGCTGAACGCCGACGAGCGCGCGCTCCACGAGGAGCTCGTCGAGCGCGTGCACGGCGAGGCGGTGCGGCTGGAGCAGGAGCGGTTGCCGTTCGGCACGGTGGTGGCGGCGCTGCGCGAGCGCACGAGGTCGAGCGCTCGCGACCGCGAATGCTCGAGCACCGTAGCGGCGTCCTGCTTCAGGGAAGCGTCGTCGCCCCGGACGGCTCTTCCGCCTCGTCCCCAGTGACCGCGCCGCTGACGAGCTGGTAGCCCAGCAGGTCGCCGACGTCCTCGACGCGGCGGATCAGCGGTCGCAGTCGATCCGGCAACGCGCGCAGCTCCG
This sequence comes from uncultured Gammaproteobacteria bacterium, assembly GCA_963833195.1. GTDB lineage: Bacteria > Pseudomonadota > Gammaproteobacteria > Granulosicoccales > Granulosicoccaceae > Granulosicoccus. The sequence goes on from CAWHXF010000027.1 coordinate 3,048,625, forward strand.
CACCGAACGCGAGCATCGCCGCGTCCCCGTCCTCCAGCGACACGAAGCGAAAGCGCAGCCGTTCGCCGGGCGCGGCCTGCACGACGCGCGGCAGGTCGCACGGCAGCACCTGCGCGATGCGCGGAAAGCCGCCCACGCTCTGGCACTCGGCGGCGAGCACCACCGGTAGGCCGTCGCCCGTCATCTGGATGTCCCCCGCGATCATGGGTTCGGACAGCACCGTCGCGCCCTCGGAGATCCCGAAGGGCGGACCATCGAAGTCGAGCGTCACGCCCTGCCGGTTGCCGCGCGCGGAGCGGGCGAAATCGGTGGCCTCGAAGCGTCGACGCTCGGCGTCCGGGTAGAGCGCGGTGTGCAGGGTCGGCACGATGCGCACCTCGCCGCCGCCGAAGCGCTCCGGCGCGGGCAGACGGACCGAACGCTCGTGCAGGTGCGGATCGTCGCCGACGGGCAGGACATCGCCGGCCTCGAGCGCACGGCCGATGCCCGCGGCCAGGTGCGCCGAGCGGCTGCCGAGCGTGGCGGGCGTCGCGAACCCGCCCCCCGCGGCCAGATACCCGTACGTGCCGCGCGTCGCGGCACCGAGGACGAGCCGCTGGCCGTCCGCGAGGCGGTGGCATGCGTTCCAGGCGAGGCTCGCGCCATCGAGCCGCGCCGGCATGGACGCTCCCGTCAGCGCGATGCGCAGATTCCCTTGCACCGCGAACTCGCCGCCGAACGGCGGCATCTCGATCGCCGCGAGATCGGGCTTCTGATCCAGCAGGGCGGCGGCCTCGTGCAGCGCCGCCCGATCCATCGCGCCGCCGCGCGACACGCCCTGCGCCAGCCAGCCCGGCCGGCCCAGGTCCTGCACCGTGAGCCCCGGCCCCGCGCGCACCACCATGAGCGATCCCATCAGCGGCAATCGAGCAGCTCGGCGGCAGCATCGCGCGACGGGTCCGCCACGAGCCGGTGCATCTCGTCGTCGTCCACGCGCACGAGCTCGACCTCGTCGCCCGGGCGCAGCCTGAAGGGCTCGTCCCGGTCCGGCTCGAAGTTCCGGAACGCGGTGCGCCCGATGTGGCGCCAGCCCGTCGGGGACTCGTTGGTGAACAGCACGAGCTGACGCAGCGCCACGACGAGCGCACCGGACGGCACGCGCGGGGTCAGGGCCGCCAGGCGCGGCATGTCCCAGCGCGGCGGCAGGCGGCCGAGGTACGGCTGGCCGGGTGCGAAGCCGATCGTGAGCACGCGTGTACGCACGGCGCAGAGCTCGTCGACGGCGGCATCGACCGACAGGCCCGCCTGCGCCGCGGCGTCGGCCAGTTGCGGCCCGTGCTCGCCGCCGAAGGCCGCCTTCAGGCGCCACAATCGACGCGCGGGCATCGCCGCCCCCTCGCCCGGCGAATCGGCGGCGTCGATCAAGGCCTGCAGCGCGTCGCGCAGCCGCGGCCTCGGCAACCGGGACGGGTCGAACAGCACGAAGCTCGACACGAGCGATGTCGAGGTCTCCAGCACCCCATCGATGTCCGCCCGCTCCACCGAGTCGCGGAACGCGAGCGCGGCGGCGTTCGCCGCGTCCGTCAGCCGATCGCCGAACGTCACGAGCATGCCGGTGAGCCCGACCTCACGGATCGTCGGCGGATCGGTCTGCACGGCGGTGGTCGGCTCCAGCCTCGTCCGGACGCCCGGCGCTTCCAGCGTGCCACAGGCGGTGCCTCGACGCTCGAGGCGTCGATGCTGACGGGCGTGATCGAACGCCCCGCTACTGCTCGATTCTAGTTGCCGAGCTGCAGAGCCTTGTCCATCTCCGCGTGTTCGAATGCCGGGGCGTAGTCCCGCAGGTCACTCGGCGATGCCCCTTCCGATTTCAGCATCCGCTTCCAATGGCGTCGAACCCGATCCGCCATTCGTGCGGCGACTCGTCGGGCATCGTCCGCCTCCAGCTCGAAGCACGCGGCGGCCGTCAACGCGAGATCGAGTGACGCGTCGAACGCCTCGCCCTCCATCAGGCCCGTCTGCAGCACGCGTTGTCGCGTTGGAGAAGGATTGATGTCGAACGCCGGCGCGAGCCGCCAGCGATCGTTGCCCACGTAGATGAAGCCGTGGTTCTTCAGGTGATCGTCGGTGTTCGATACCAGGATGGTGAACACCATCCGACGCCACAGCTCCGCAAGATCGTCGAGGGGGCGAGCCGAGATGCGGCGGATCACATCGGCGATGTCGGTGTAATAGCCGGGCTCGCTGCCGCCGTGATCCATCGCCGTCCGGGCGGAAATGTAGGGAATGCGTACCGGGCCACGTCTATCGAAGCGACGGAACAGGGCAACCGGACTGTCGCTGTCGGACAGCTCCAGGCGCGCCTCCGGGACACGAAGGCCGCAATGCGCCGCGAGCCTGAGCGTCGCGACCTCGACGCGCTCGATCGCGCGCCGGTCGTCGGCGGACGTGAACTTGGCAAGCCACAGTTGCCCCTCGTGCTCGACGCTGGCCTTGGGACGGGCGCCGCCGAGCGATCCGGCGACGCCGGCCAGCTCGAGGATTTCCGGCCCGGTCCGCCCCGGATTCTTCTCGAACCGGTGCGCCAGCCTGCGCAACCGATCCAGCTCGATCAGGCGCGGAACCGGCGGGGACAGCCTGGAGAGCGGCCGCAGATCCGCGTCGAGGAACCGCAAGGCGCCGTGCCGGGTGTGATCGTCCGAACGCACGAGGTAGTCGAACTCGGTCAAATCACCGCCGAGCGCTCGGGTCATCAGCGCTCGCCCCCACGAATCTGGAGCGGCGTCCTGGAAGCAGCCGGGAAGCGCTGCGCGTCGCTCGCCGCGCGCCGCCGCGAAATGGCCGCCGTACCGAAGCGGCAGACCCGGTGAGAGCGCGAAGCGATCGGCAGCCTCCAGCCAGGCGATCGCGTATTCGAACTGCGAGTGCTGCCGTCTGCCGTCGCTCTCGAAGCGCAGCGATCCCACGAGACGCTTCGCGTCGCCCAGGGCGACGATCGCGTCGGGCATCAGAAGCCGACCCCGTCGTCGTCCACGACAGGCCGCCCGGGCCGTCCCGAAGGCTGCGCGACGCGCCCGCGCTTGCCGACGATGCGTTTCGGCAGCGCTCCGCGCTCCAGAAGCAGGCCCGCATCGTCGCCGGCCGGATCGAATAGCCCGGTGAAACGTTCCAGATCGCCCAGGACCAGGCAGGCCATCGCGAGCGTGCCGATGCCTACTCCCTCGTCGCCCTTCTCGAGGCGCGCGATGGTACGCGCCGACACGCCGACCCGATCGGCGAAGTCCTGCACGGAAATGCGGCGTTTGAGGCGCGCCGTCCTGAGATCCGCTCCCACCAGGGACAGACTTCGAACGACGCTCGGCGTGGGCATGCAACTGGCCATATAAGTCTGGATCCGGGACTTTATCAGACAGATATGGCACATTGTGGCGACATGGAACGTGCGCACGAGGGATAGCCCCTGCCAGTTGCCGATGGTTCGGCAAGGCTCCGCCGCGGCACGAATCGAACGAGGATCCGACGAATCTTGAAAGGCACGCCAGAGGGCAGCGCCGCGACGCGGCGCGCGGACATCGCACGCATTCGAGAGCGTCTCGATACCTGGCTGGAGAGCGAGCCGGGCTCGGTCGGGACGGCCGAGGCCCGGCGTTTCCTGCTCATGCTGGCTCCCGCCGCGCGGCTGGGAGTCCCTGCCGGGGAAGTGGAGCGCCGCTTGGCGCAAACGGGAGACTTGGACGTCGTCGATCGTCTGGTGCGCGAAGAGTCCGCGCTCCGCCGCTCGCCTCGGTTCCCCCGCTCGCGCCTCGACGTGTGGCTTCGCGACCACGACGACCACGACCTGCCGCACGGAACGCGCTACCTGCAGGAGTTGGCCGAATCGGACGCCGCGCTGTGGGACGTCGTCGATGTCCGGGCCGGCGAGTGGGCCGAGTTGCGCCCGCGCGGCACGCGCCAGACGGTCACGCGCGTCGGCCTGTCCGACACGATCGGTGCGATCGAACCCGGCGATCGGCTGCTGGCGCGCGTCGTGGCGATGCCCCACGGCGCGGAGCTCGGCGCCTCGGTACTACTCGTGCTGCCGCCGGGCGTGGCCCTGCTCCCGGGCTCGAGCGCACCGGATCTCGTCGAGGACGTCCTCGGACGTTGGGTGGCCCATCGCCTGAACGGCACGCGCGGCGGCGGTACGGGGCGGCCCGGTGCGGGCTCCGACGCCACCGATCGGCAGCGCGTACTGGAGCGCGTGCGCAAGCTGTACGCGATGTCGCAGGAGACCGAAGCCTCGCCGCACGAGGCCGAGATCGCGCTGCGGCGCTGCCAGTCGCTGATGGCGAAGTTCGGCATCAGCGAGGCGGACCTGGAGACGAGCGCCTTCGGCACCGCCGCCTCACCTCGGCGCAGCGTGGCCATGCACGCGCGCTACCTCGGCAGCGCCGTCGCCGCGCTGCACGACGTGCTGTTCGTGACCGGCGGCCTCGACGGGGTGGAGTTCCGCGGCTACGAGATAGACGTGGACGTGGCGCGCATGACCTTCGAGTACCTGGAGAACGCGGTGGAGCGGGCGCTCGCGACGCGGCGCCGCGCGGGCGACTTTCCCGCCGGCCGTTCCGCGGCGTACGACTACCGCATCGGCTTCGCGGCCGAGGTCTCGAGGCGCGTGCAGGCGATGGTCGCCGAGCGTGAGCGGGCCGAACGCGCCGCCTCGCCGACCGGCACGGCGCTCACGGTGAGAAAGCGCGAGATCGTCGATCGGGAATGCGGCCAGGGGCTGCGCACGAATCGCTCCACGCACCGCGGCGTGCGCGACCGGGAGGCCGCTGCCGCGGGCCGGGCGGACGGGGCGCGGGTGTCGCTCGACCCGCAGGTGCGCGGCGGTGCGGACGCGAAGCGGCTCGGCAGGGGTTGAGCGAGCGCACCCGTCGACGTCCGGGCCGTGGCGTCGTGTCGATGAGGAACTCACGGGCGGGCCGACCGCCGAGCCCTCGTCGACCGACTCAGGCGCGCTTGCGCGGCTGCATGTCGCGCACCTGCCGCTCTAGAAAGCTCGTCATCGCCTCCGCGTCCAACGGCCGGCTGATGAGATAGCCCTGCACGTCGGTGCACCCGAAGGCGCTCAGCATGGTCAGCTGCTCGTTGGTCTCGACCCCTTCGCCTATCACCGACAGCCCGAGCGCACGCCCCATGTCGACGATCGAGCGGACGATCGTGCGACTCCTCTCGTTGTGCGTCATCGCGTCGACGAAGCTGCGATCGATCTTCACCGAGTCCAGCGGCAGGTCCGCGAGCAGGGCAAGCGAGGTGTAGCCGGTTCCGAAGTCGTCCATCGAGACGCTGATGCCCGCACTCCGGAGCTGGCCGAGCGCGATTCGCGCGCGCTGCGGCGATTCGATGACCGAGGTCTCGGTGAGCTCCACCTCGACGTACTCGGGCGCGACGCCGGTCGATTCGAGCGCGCCGAGAATGTTCGGCACGAGATCGGGATGCCGGAGCTGGGCGGCCGAGACGTTCATCGCGAGCCCTATGTCGTCGAACCCCGCCCGGTGCCATGCGCCGAGCTGGTTGAGCGAGGTGGTCACGACAAACGCGGAGATCTCCTCGATCAGACCGTTTCGCTCGGCGAGCGGGATGAACTCGTCCGGCGATATCCAGCCCTTGTCCGGATGGTGCCAGCGCACGAGCGCCTCCATGCCGCTGATGCGCTGGGAGGCGAGTCTGAACTTCGGCTGGTAGTGCACGCTGAATTGCCCCTTCTCGACCGCCTCGTACAGGTCGGACTCCGTCTCGAGCGACTCGCGCGTCGGCGCGGCCGCCCCATCGCCCGCGAACCCGAGCGACGTCTTGTCCGGTTCCCGTGCGGCCTTCGCGCAGGCCTTGCCGGCCTCTTCGAGCAGCTGCTCGGCCGTGTCGCCGTCGCGCGGGTGGAAGGCGACGCCGATGCTGCCGCCCACGTGCACGCGCGTGCCGTCCACCACGATCGGGGTGGCCAGGAGCCGGCGCATGCGCGTCATTATCGTCAGCACCTCGGCGGGGTCGGTGACGTTCTCGAGCAGCAGGCCGAACTCGGCGGCATCGACGTGCGATAGACCGTGCCCCCCGACCACTTCCGAGATCGCGTCCGTGCGTCGGAAGCCCTCGCTCAGGCGACGGGCGAACTCCTTGACCAGCTGCTCGGACGCCGCCCAGCCGAGCGTCTCCGTGAGGCGTTTTCCATCACGCAGGCCGAGCCTCAACAGGGCGAACGAGGAGCCCGAGCGCACCGCCTCGCCGATCGCCCGCTCGACGCGCTCCACGAACACCTCGCGGCGCGGCAGTCCCGTTCCGGGGTCGAAGGTCCGGAGCGTGTCGAGATCCCTGGACTTCTGTTCGAGCAGCCGTTCGAACTCGGCCGCCGGTGCGGCGCCGGGACCGTCGGCCGGGGATGCCGAAAGCTCGTCGCTCGCCCCCGGCATCGATGCGGCATCGAACGCGATCGCCCGGTTCCGCCCGCCGTTCTTGGCGACGTACAGGGCACGGTCGGCCCGATCCAGCAGCTGCTCGAGGGTCTCGACGGTCGCGTCGTGGGCGGAGACGCCGAGGCTCGCCGAGAGCTTGTCGACCGGTACGGTCACATCGTCCGCGAGGCGCTCGATGCGCGTCCGGATCCGCTCCGCGATGACCATCGCCCCGTCCAGGTCGGTGTCCGGGAGCACGACGACGAACTCCTCGCCGCCGATGCGCCCGACCGCATCGCTCGTCCTGCTTTCGTCGACGAGCGTGTTCGCGACCGCGCAGATGATCTCGTCGCCGACGGCGTGCCCGAACGTGTCGTTGATCCGCTTGAAGTGATCGATGTCCGTCATGATGCAGCAGAGCGGCGAGCCACGGTCGGCGGCGGAGCGCATCTGCACGGTCAGCACTTCGCCGATCGCGCGTCGGTTCTTCAGCCCGGTCAGCGGATCCTGCGACGCCAACGCCTCGAGCTCGCGGTTCTTGAGCACGATCGACTCCTGGGAGCGGCGCAGCTTGGCCAGCGTGCTCGAGAGCTCGTGGTTCTTCCGCTCGATCGCGCTCAGGTCGTTCAGCGTGACCATCACGCCGTTCGGCCGTCCCGCATCGTTGCGGATCAGCGAGCAGTTGAGCGTGTAGTTCGCCGGACGGGGCGCGGCCCTGTTCGTGTCAGAGCGCCTCAGCGTCACCGGATGATCGACGATCGACATTCCGGTTTTCAAAACGGTGGTCCACGGCGACTGCCAGCCCTCTTCCCTCAGCCACGGCCAGCGCTCGATGTTCCCGCCGATCAGCTTGCCCGCGGGCCGCCCGACGATCTCGGCGGCCGCTTCGTTCACCATCAGCACGCGCAGGCGCTCGTCGAGAACCACCACGCCCTCGACGAGCATGTTGAAGGCGCTGTCGACGCGCTCGGGGATGGCGCGCCTCGGATCGAGTTGCACGAGCGCCTTGCCGAGGTAGGCGAGATAGGTCAGAAGCAGCGCGAGCGCGAGCGCACCGAAGTAGAGAGCGTCTTCGCGGAGCGCATCGACCGGCCGAAACGCGACGTCCAGTTCTCCCCACGGCTCGTCGCCGTCGAAGATCGGTATCAGGGCGCGCGGCCAATCGGTGTCTTTCGCGGCGATGGAGAGCCCCTGGCTGCCGAACGTCGTGGATGCGCCTCCCTTGACACGGCGCAGCTCGGCGGCCACGACGCTCGGGGTATCCGACACGAATCGTCCGATCGCGGCCTCCAGGGTGGCCGGACCGGCCGAGCCCGCCAGCAGCGACAACCGGACCGACAACGTCTCTGCCATCGACTCGCGCGCTTCCTGCCGCGCCTCGCTACCGTTCGGGCGCAGCCCGACGAGATCGGCGAGCGAGACGAGGCACAGCGACAGGAGCACGAGCCCCGCCGAGAGCGCCAGGGCGCGCGATGCGAGGATGCGTCGGATCGTGGCAGTCAGGCGCGACCGCATCACTCGTCCTCGACCTGACCGACCGGACCGCGTCCGCTCGCACGACGCCGCGCATCGTCCGACTCCGCGTCCGCGGCGATCGCGATCGGATCGAACGAGCGCCACAGCGAGGCGGCGGAAGCCGCCGTGGCGGCAAGGAGTCCGGACTGGAGCAGCCAGGTGACGAAGCCTGCCGTCAGCGTCACGCCGAAGGCGGCACCGACCGCGCTCCGCAGCGCGATCGCGTCCTCTTCCGATTCACTCACGCGAGCCAGCTCGGATTGCATCGTGCGCAGCGCCTCGACGAGTCCCGGCGACAGCGAGAAGTCGTACGCCGGGTCGGTGAACAGCTCGTCGATGACGTCGGTCAGCGACCGCTCGCCGGTCGCCAGGCGGTCTACGAGGAACTGCAGCGCGAGCCGTTCCGTGTCGACACGGGTGTCCTGCGACGCGCGTGCCACGCTGTGGATCGGGTTCGCATCGAGCCGGTTCATCAGCTGAGAGACCGTGGCGTGAACCTGCCCTTCGCGGGCCGACGGCTCCTGTCCGATCACGACGTACGAGAACTGCGCAGGCGCAGCCTCTGCCGCGGCGGGCGTGCCTTCGTTGTCGGCGGCCGTGCCGATCCCCGCCGCAGACCTCCGCTCGGCCCAGAGCGAGGCGACGACCGGCGACGGCGCAGCAAGCGGCTGCGCCGCCGCGAAGCCGGGAGACGGTGCGGAGACAGTCTCCCTGGGAAGGGCGGGCGCGATTGCCGGCGCGGAAGGGTCGTCGAGGATGCGTATCCGCAGTGTCTCGATGACGGTCGTGCCGGCATCGTCGGTGATCGCGATCGAGACCTCGTGGACGCCGACCGGCGCGGTATCGCGCAGCACGAGCTCACCGGAGAGCGCGTCGACGGCGAGAAACGCGGCGGCATCGCCGCCGACGATCTCGAAGCGGACGCTGTCACCCCGATCCGGATCGCTCGCGACGACGGTACCGAAGCTTTCGCCCGCTTGCGCGCCTGTCTCGATGTACCGGTTCTGCAGCGTCGGTGATTCGTTCACGTCGTCCACGACGATCTCGAAGGCGCGGCGACTCTCGCTGCCGTCGCTCGACTGCGCGCGGACGACGACGGTGTGGCGATCGGACTCCTCGTGGTCCAGCGCATCGGTGGCCGATACCCGCCCGCTGAGCGCATCGATGACGAAACGCCCCTCCGCATCGTTCTCGAGCGAGTACGAGACCACCGCCGTCGAATCCGAATCGCTGGCGAAGACCGTGAGGCCGACGTCGCCACCGGAGGCGGTGTTCTCCTCGATCGCGTTTCGCCGAGCGTCGGCGTCGACGATGGATGTCAGATCGAACTCGTCCACATCCCCGACCGCGACGGTGAAGTCCGTGCTCGTGCTCGAGCCGTCGCTCGAGCGCGCCTCGACCGTGATCGTGTGGCTCGTCGCGCTCTCGTGATCCAGTCCCGCCGCGACGGTCACCACCCCGGTGCTCGCATCGATCGTGAAGCGAGCGGCGGCATCGTCCGTCAACGAGTAGCTGACCGAGTCACCACCATCCGCGTCCGACGCCGAGGCCGTCACGCCTACCGGAGTACCGATGTCCGCGTCCTCGTCGATCTCGCCGCCCACCGAGCCGTCGGCGTCGGCGGGCGCCGAGACGCCGACCTCGTTGACATCGTTTACCGTCACCGTCAGCACCTGGCGGTCGGTGAGTGTCCCGTCGCTGACGGTGACCTCGACCTCGTAGCTGGCCTTCGTCTCGTGGTCCGGGGCTGCGACGAAGCCCAGCACGCCGGTCGCGGCGTCGATGGCGAAGGCGCCCCGGTCGGCCCCGCCGCTCAGGGAGTAGGTCTGGGTGGCGCCATCGTCGACGTCGCTCGCGGTGACCGCCGTCACCGCCGTCTGGTTCTCGTCGACCGAGACCGAACCCGTCGCCCCGCCACCGTTGCTGGTGATGACCGGGGCGCTGTTGACCTCGGCCACCGTCGACGGTGAACGTCTCCGAGTCACTCAGCGTTCCGGTTCCGTCGTCGGTCACGGTGACCGTCACCGACGGCGTCGTCCCGCCCTGGCTCTCGTCCGGGGTCCAGCTGAACGCCCCGGTGTTCGAGTTGATCGTCATCCCCAGAGCGAGGGAAGCCGCGTCGAGGCTGTAGCTCAGCGTGTCCGACGGGATCGTCGCTGTCGCGTCGCGCTCGCGGTGAAGCTCAGCGTTGCGCCTTCGTCGACCGACTGGTCGCCGATCGCGGCGAGGACCGGGGCGCTGTTGACATCGGCTCACCGTCACCGTGAACGTCTCGCTGTCGGTCAGCGTCGCCCGTGCCATCGAGTCCGTCACGGTGATCGGTCACCGACGGCGGCGGTGCCGCCCTGGCTCTCGTCCGGGGTCCAGCTGAACGCTCCGGTGTTCGCGTCGATCGTCATCCCCCGCGCCACCGAGGCCGCGTCGAGGGTGTACGTCAGGTTGTCCGCGGGATCGTCGCTGTCCGTGGCGCTGGCCGTGAACGTCAACGTCGAGCCCTCGTCGACCGACTGATCGCCGATCGCGGCGAGGACGGGGGCGCTGTTGACATCGGCCACCGTGACCGTGAACGTCTCGCTGTCGGTCAGCGCGCCCGTGCCCGAGTCCGTCACGGTGACGGTCACCGACGGCGTCGTCCCGCCCTGGCTCTCGTCCGGAGTCCAGCTGAACGCTCCGGTGTTCGCGTTGATCGTCATCCCGAGGGCGACCGAGGCGGCGTCGAGGCTGTACGTCAGGGTGTCCGTTGGATCGTCGCTGTCTGTGGCGCTGGCCGTGAACGTCAGCGTCGAGCCCTCGTCGACTGACTGATCGCCGATCGCGGCGAGGACCGGGGCGCTGTTGACGTCGGCCACCGTGACCGTGAACGTCTCGCTGTCGGTCAGCGTCCCGGTGCCAGCGTCGGTCACGGTGACCGTCACCGACGGCGTCGGTCCCGCCCTGGCTCTCGTCCGGAGTCCAGCTGAACGCTCCGGTGCTCGAGTCGATCGTCATCCCGAGGGCGAGGGAGGCGGCGTCGAGGCTGTACGTCAGGGTGTCCGACGGATCGTCGCTGTCCGTGGCGCCGGCCGTGAAGCTCAGCGTCGAGCCCTCGTCGACCGACTGGTCCCCGATCGCGGCAAGGACCGGCGCGCTGTTGACGCCGGCCACCGTGACCGTGAACGTCTCGCTGTCGGTCAGCGTGCCGGTTCCATCGTCGGTCACGGTGATCGTCACCGACGGGGCGGTGCCGCCCTGGCTCTCGCCCGGGGTCCAGCTGAACGCCCCGGTGTTCGCGTCGATGGTCATCCCCCGCGCCACCGAGGCCGCGTCGAGGCTGTAGCTCAGCGTGTCCGACGGGTCGTCGCTGTCACTCGCGCTCGCCGTGAACATCAGCGTGGAACCTTCGTCGACCGACTGGCCCCCGATCGCGGCGAGCACGGGGGCGCTGTTGACATCGCTCACCGTCACGGTGAACGTCTCCGAGTCGCTCAGCGTTCCGGTTCCACTATCCGTCACGGTGACCGTCACCGCCGGCGTCGTCCCGCCCTGGCTCTCGTCCGGCGTCCAGCTGAACGCTCCGGTGCTCGAGTCGATCGTCATTCCCCGCGCCACCGAGGCCGCGTCGAGGCTGTAGCTCAGCGTGTCCGATGGGTCGTCGCTGTCCGTGGCGCTGGCCGTGAACGTCAGCGTCAAGCCCTCGTCGACCGACTGGTCCCCGATCGCGGCAAGGACCGGGGCGCTATTGACATCGGCTACCGTGACCGTGAACGTCTCGCTGTCGGTCAGCGCGCCTGTGCCCGAGTCCGTCACGGTGACCGTCACCGCCGGCGTCGTCCCGCCCTGGCTCTCGTCCGGAGTCCAGCTGAACGCTCCGGTGCTCGAGTTGATCGTCATCCCGAGGGCGAGGGAGGCGGCGTCGAGGCTGTAGCTCAGCGTGTCCGTCGGATCGTCGCTGTCACTCGCACTCGCGGTGAACGTCAGCGTGGAACCTTCGTCGACCGACTGGTCCCCGATCGCGGCGAGCACGGGGGCGCTGTTCACATCGGCCACCGTCACCGTGAACGTCTCGCTGTCCGTCAGCGCGCCCGTGCCCGGGTCCGTCACGGTGACCGTCACCACCGGCGTCGTCCCACCCTGGCTCTCGTCCGGGGTCCAGCTGAACGCCCCCGTACTCGAGTCGATCGTCATTCCCAGAGCGAGGGAAGCCGCGTCGAGGCTGTAGCTCAGCGTGTCCGACGGGTCGTCGCTGTCGCTCGCGCTCGCGGTGAAGCTCAGCGTTGCGTTCTCGTCGACCGACTGGTCGCCGATCGCGGCGAGGACCGGGGCGCTGTTGACATCGGCCACCGTCACGGTGAACGTCTCGCTGTCCGTCAGCGCGCCCGTGCCCGAGTCCGTCACGGTGACGGTCACCGACGGGGCGGTGCCGCCCTGGCTCTCGTCCGGGGTCCAGCTGAACGCTCCGGTGCTCGAGTCGATCGTCATCCCCCGCGCCACCGAGGCCGCGTCGAGGCTGTAGCTCAGCGTGTCCGCGGGATCGTCGCTGTCCGTGGCGCTGGCCGTGAACGTCAGCGTCGAGCCCTCGTCGACCGACTGATCGCCGATCGCGGCGAGCACGGGGGCGCTGTTGACGTCGGCCACCGTCACCGTGAACGTCTCCGAGTCACTCAGCGTGCCGGTTCCGTCGTCGGTCACGGTGACCGTCACCGACGGGGCCGTCCCGCCTTGGCTCTCGTCCGGGGTCCAGCTGAACGCTCCGGTGCTCGAGTCGATCGTCATCCCCCGCGCCACCGAGGCCGCGTCGAGGGTGTACGTCAGGTTGTCCGCGGGATCGTCGCTGTCCGTGGCGCTGGCCGTGAACGTCAGCGTCGAGCCCTCGTCGACTGACTGGTCGCCGATCGCGGCGAGTACGGGGGCGCTGTTGACATCGCTCACCGTCACCGTGAACGTCTCCGAATCGCTCAGCGTGCCGGTTCCGTCGTCGGTCACGGTGACCGTCACCGACGGGGCCGTCCCGCCCTGGCTCTCGCCCGGGGTCCAGCTGAACGCCCCGGTGTTCGCGTCGATCGTCATTCCCAGAGCAAGGGAAGCCGCGTCGAGGCTGTAGCTCAGCGTGTCCGCCGGGTCGTCGCTGTCGCTCGCGCTCGCCGTGAAGCTCAGCGTCGAGCCCTCGTCAGCCGACTGATCGTCGATCGCCCCCAGCACCGGGGCCTCGTTGACGTCGTCCACCGGCACCGTCAACACCTGGCTGTCGGTGAGCGTCCCGTCGCTGACGGTGACCTCGACCTCGTAGCTGCCCTGCGTCTCGTGATCCGGCGCCGCGATGAAGCTCAGCACGCCCGTGCTCGAGTTGATCGCGAAGGCGCCCTGGTCGGCCCCGCCAGTCAGGCTGTACGTCTGGGTGGCCCCGGCATCCGGGTCCGTGGCGGTGACGGTGGTGACACCGGTCTGGTTCTCGTCCACCGAGACCGCCGCGGCACTGGTGATCACCGGGGCTTCGTTGACATCGTCCACCGTCACCGCGATGGCCTGTGCGTCGGTCCCGCCATTCCCGTCGGACGCGTGCACGATCACGTCGTAGACGTTGTCGCCGCCCGCGTCGGCCGGTGTCTCGAAGTCTGGCGCCGCGTCGAATGTGAGCGCCCCGCTCGAGGCGTCGATCGAGAACAGCGCCGCGTCCGCTCCGCCGCCGATCGAATAGACCGGAAGGTCGCCGTCCGAGTCGTTCGCGACAACGGTGCCGACGGCCGTGACGTTTTCGCCGACGGAGAACATCGACGACGAGCTGATCACGGGAGGCGTGTTGGGCGGCGGCTCGTGAGCGATACGGAAATTGATGTCCGTACCACTGTCGATGGAACCATCCGAGTTGATCCGGTCACCGTCGGGGTAGCCGTTCGTGGTGTCCAGACCGACACGGATTCCGCCATCACCGTTGTTCGACGTCATCTGCACGACGTACTGAACGCCGTCGGTGAGCTCGACATCGGCGAAGGACAAGGTGCGCCAGGCCAGCGTGCCGGTGAGATCCGACGTGCCGATCGTCGCCGTGCCAAGCACCGTACCGTCCCAGCTATCGCGCAGGGTTACGGTCAACGTCTGCGGATCGGCGTCGACCTTGCGCAGCAGCAAATCTATCTCGCTGACCGTGTAGCTGCCGCTGCCGTCGGTGTGCGTGAAGGTCTGCCCGATCGGACTTCCACTGAGGATATTGTATTCACTGTCCTGCGTCTCATCGCCGACGTATACCACCCGCGTCAGGGATTCGTTGACGTCGATGACCGTCACCGCGATCGCCTGGCTCGCCGTTCCGCCACTGCCGTCGGACACGTCGACCACGACGTCGTAGACATTGTCGACGCCGGCGTCGGCCGGCGTCTCGAAGTCGGGAGCCGCGTCGAACGTCAGCACGCCGCTCGAGACGTCGATCGAGAACAGCGCCGCGTCGGCGCCGCCGGTGATCGAGTAGGCGGGCGTGTCGCCGTCAGCATCGGTGGCCGTGACGGTACCGACGGCGGTCGTGTTCTCGTCGATCGAGAACGTCGCGGGCGAGGTGATGGTGGGATCGGTGTTCGGCGGGAGGGTGTAGGCGATGCGCAGCACGGGCCCTGACCCGCCCTCTCGTGAGGTGACGTCCGTGAGTCGATCACCCCCCCCGTCGAAGCTACCCACCATCACGCCGTTCGACGCCTCGGCACCGCTGTACCAGTCGCGTGCAAGGTCCGTTATGTCGAGACTGACCGTCCCGATCGAGCCCGAGTCGATCACCTTGCTGCCGTAGGCCGTCCCGCCGAACGGGGTCGACCACGCAACGCCCGCGTCCCGTTCGTTCCAGGTGACCGAGCCCTCGTCCCACGACTCCAGTATCTGTCTCGCCTCGATGCCCATCTCGCCACCGACATCGGTGACCGCAAGCTCGAGGCTGGCCGCTTCGATCGTCGCGCCCGCCGGCAGCGAGGAGAGGTCGAACCCGACCAGGACACGCTGCAGATCGCCGTCCTCTCGATCGATGAACAGCGTGGTATCGCTGCCGTGGTTTGCGTTCGGGTTGGCGAGCTCGATGTAGGCGTCCTGCGTCGCCGCGATCGTCGTCTCCAGAATGCTCGGATCCTCGAGCGCGAGTCGGAATTGGAGATCGTTGCCGGTGTCGACACTGCCGTTTGCTTGCAGGAGATCGCCGTCGAGGTATCCGGCGTCCTTGTCCATGCCGGCATGTACCTTCAAACCGCCGGCGCTGGTCTCGATCTGCAGCACGTACTGGATGCCGTCGTCGAGCCCGACGTCGTTCGAGAGCGTGAAGGTCTGCCACGCCGGTGACGTGCCGAGCGACGCCGCGTCCAGCGTCGCGCTGCCGAGTACCGCGCCGCCGAAGGAGTCTCTGAGCGTGACCGTCAGTGTCTGGGCTGGCGCACCGGCTTCACGCCTCAGCAGCAGATCGACCTCGTTGACCGTGTAGGTGCCGTTGCCGCTCGTGTGCGCGAACGTCTGGCCGCCGACCGCCCCGCCGGCCTTGATCTCGAAGTCGTCACTCCCCGCCTCGTGCGCCACACGCACGACACGCGCGAGCAGACCCGTCCAGTCCTCCTGCACCGCCTCGCTCGCGAACACCGCGGTCTCGATCGCGCCGCGCGCGTGCTCGAGCTGCCAGTCGCCGCCGAGCGCACGGTGCCCCGTCGCGTCGTCCGAGGCGGCGACGTCCGCACCCGTCAGGTCGGACAGCGTCTGCACGAAGCGCACGCCCTCGGCCCCACCCGCCAGATCGCAGCCGTAGAGCAGGATGTCGGCATCGTCGCCGAGGTGCTCGCCCCAGCCCGACAGCGTGCCGGCGTTCTCCAGCAGATCCGTGGTGCCGAGCGACTCCGCACCGAGCCGCAGCCGACCTTCCTCGCCGTGTGTGACGAGGTGCAGCGCGTCCACGCCCTCGTGCTCGCCGAGCAGATCGCCGATCCGCTCGAGCCCTTCATCGGGCTCCAGCAGGTAGACGTACGTACCGTCCGGCGCCTCGGCGCGCAGGCGTCCGGCGAGCTTCTCCGCGTCGAACACCGCCGCGTCGACGACGATCAGCTCGACGCGTGCGCGCTCCGCCGCGCGTTCCTCGGCCCGCCCGACCGATCGCTCGTCCGTGCGATCGGTGACGATCGCGTCGGCAAGCGGCGTAGGGTACGCCCGTTCGAACGCGCTCGTGGGATCGTGCGCGACGCCCAGCAAGGCGCCGTCGGCCGAGAACAGGATCCGCTCCTCGAGTCGCTCGAGCGCGTAGCGCCCCGACCCACCGTCGCGGTCGGCCTCGAAGCGAGGCTTCCCCGTCGTGCGCGCTCGCCGTTTCATCGGCTCGCTCTGTCGACGTGAGGGACGGCGCCGAAGCGCACGCGGCACTCCTGCCCGGCGATGACCGCGCCGGCGGCGTTGTCGAGCGTCAGACGCACGCCGAACGTGCCGCTCGCGGCGTCGAGCATCGGATCGATGGCGGTCACGATGGCCTCGACACCGCTCCGGGGTGCGGTCTCGGGATGAACGACGGCTCGATCTCCGAGCGCGAAGCGGTTCAGTTCGGTCGCCGGCAGCACCACCTCGACGCGCAGCGTGTCCAGATCGGCGACGGTGATGAGCGGGGCGTCGATGACGAGCTCGCCGGGTTCGGCATCGCGGCGGGTCACGACGCCGTCGATCGGGCTGACGACGAAGCGCTGCCGGAACAGTGCCTCGGAGCGCAGGAGCTCGTGACGCTCGAGCACGGCGTTTTCGCGCGCTCGGCGCAGCGCGGCCTCGGCGACGCGGTACCGGGCGCGCGCTTCATCGACGCTCTGCTGCGGCGCGAGGTTCTGCGCGAGCAGCGACTTCTGACGCTCGAGCACCTGACGGTTGAACTCGAGGTCCGCCTCGCGCGCCGCGATCTCGCTGTCCATCGACACCCGATCGAGCGCCTGCTCGAGGTTGGCGCGCTCGACCGTCGCCCGCATCGTCGCGAGGGTCTGCCCCTTGGCGACGCGCTGCCGCGGTCGACGTGAATCTCGTCGACGACTCCCTGCACCTCGACGCCGAGATCGATCAGCGCGTTCGGCGTGATCAGGCAGTCGAACTCGTCCACGGCCACCGGACCGCTCGGCTCGACAGCCGAGACCGGCGCGGGCGCGAGCGCGAGCGCGCCGGCGAGAACGGCGCAGAGGGCAAGCGCGACGGAACGGGCGCGTCCTGCGACGGGCATGGCACTCCTCTCGATCGTCATAGGCTGGCGCGCTCGCCGGTGACGGCGAGCCGGCGGAGCTCGTGCTCCGTGCGGTGGAAGAGATCCATCCGCTCTCTCGCGTGACGCGACGCGACGCGGCGGCGGGCGAACGCGAACAGGGCCACGGCCAGCGGCCGCGCGAGGGCGGGCCGAGCGACGAGCGGACGTCGAAGCGGGACGAGCAGCGTTGCGGGAACCGTGCCGCCGAGCATCTCGTCGTCGAGGTGCAGCAGGCTTTCGCACGAGCCCGGGTCGCCCTGACGCGCGGCGCGGCCGAACAGCTGGCGGGCGACGCGCCCCGAATCGTTCGCCTCGAGCTCGACGACGTGCAGCCCGCCGGCCGCGCGCGCGCGCTCGTCGAGCGGGATGTCCGAGCCGCGGCCGGCCATGTTGGTCGCCAGGGTGACGGCGCCGCTCTCGCCGGCGGTCGCGATGACGGCGGCTTCCTCGGCGTCGTGCCGCGCATCGAGTCGGCGATGCGCGACGCCGGCCGCCGCGAGCCGTGCGCCCAGCCGCTCCGCCTCGGCGAGCGTGCGCGTGCCGAGCAGTACCGGTCGTCCGGCAGCCCGGCATTCGCGCAGCCGGTCGGACAGCAGCGCGAAGCGGCTCTCCTCGTCGGCGGCGACCCGGGTCGGGAGTCGCGTCAGGCGGCAGGGGCGGTGCGTCGGCACGCGCCGGATGGGAAGGCGGTAGACGCTCGCGAGCTCGCCTCGCGCCTCGCTCAGCGTGCCGCTCAGGCCGCAGAGGCGGTGGTAGCGGGCGAAGAAGCGCTGGAAGCCGATCGTCGCGACGACCTCGTTCGGCGCGCTCGGCTCGCAGCGCTCCTTGACCTCGAGCATCTGGTGCAGCCCGTGACGGAGTCGATGATCGACCTGCGCGCGCCCGCTCTCGGGGTCGATCAGCACGATCCGCCCGCCGCGCACGAGGTAGTGGCGATCGACCCGGTAGAGGTGCAGCGCGACGAGCGCCTGGCGCACGAGCGCGTGGCGGTAGCGCGCCGAGCGCCACACGCCGTCGAGGCGGCGCGTCTGCTCGTCGATGGCGGCGCGTCCGCTCTCCGACAGCTGCACGGCCCGCTCGGCGGCCACGATCCGGTAGTCCACGTCGGCGTGCAGGGAGCGGGCGAGCGCGAGCGCGACCGCGACGCGCGGGCGGAGCGTCGCGTCGTGCTCGGCGGGCTCGGACAGCACCAGCGGCGTGCGCGCCTCGTCGACGAGCACGCTGTCGGCCTCGTCGACGACGGCGAAGCACAGCCCGCGCAGCAGCGGCGAGCTCGCACGCGTACCGAGCAGCGGGGCGAGCCGTCCGCCGAGCCCGCCCGTGGCGCCGCCCGTCGCGCGCGTGTCCCGGAGGTAGTCGAACGCGACCTGCCGGGCCGAGGCGTAGACGACGTCGCTGCGGTAGGCCTGCGCTCGCGCCTCGGTCGCGGTGTCGACGCCGACGCTCGCGAGCGTCAGTCCGAACCGCTCGTACAACGCGCGGAGCGACGCCGCGTCGCGCGCGGCGAGGTAGTCGTTGGCGGTCAGCACGTGCACCGGGGTGCCGCCGAGCGCGACGGCGATCGCCGGCAGCGCGGCGGCCAGCGTCTTGCCCTCGCCGGTCCGCATCTCGACCAGCGCACCGTGCAGCATCGCCCAGCCGGCGTACAGCTGCTCGTCGTGCAACGTCAGGCCGAACAGGGTCCGGCACTCGACGGCGACGTGCGCGAACACCTCGACGCCCGCCGCCTCGTCGAGCGTTCGGCCGCGCAGACGGGTCGCCAGCGACCGTCGTCGGCGGAGACGGTCGAGCTCGTCGGTCGCGCGCAGCTCGGCGGCGACGGTTCCGATGCGCTCCAGCAGCCTGCCCGAGCGCCGGAACGGGCGCGGCGCGGCGGTGCCCGCGGCGAGCCTGCCCTGCAGGTACGCTTCGAGCCGCGACGGCTCGGCGCGGACGCACCGCTCGGGACGCGGCCCGTGCACCGGACCGGGGCGTACCGGCGCGAACACGGCGCTCACGAGCTCGCCCTGCCGGTGAACGCCCGGGCGAGACCGTTGGCGAGACGCACGGCGAGGGGTTCGGCCGCGTGGACGAAGCGCACCCGCACCGCCCCGCCGACGCGGCTCGCGGGCGCCTCCTGCGGCCAGTCGAGCTCGACGTCGAACGCGGGCTCGAGCAGTCGCAGGCGGCCGGCCGCGTCCTCGTGCGCGGCCAGGCGTCCGCCGCCGAGTTCCGTCAGCACCGGGCTGACGACGTCGGTACCGGGCTTGGGCGTGCGCCGGACGATGCGGCTCGCGAAGCGGCCCGCCTCGCCCGGATGCTGCAGCAGCGCGACGTCGACTTCCCGTACCGCGCGCTCGACCCGACCGATCTCGTCCTGCGTCAGCGCGACGCGGATGGTACGCGCGGCGGGCGGGACGACGTAGGCGACGATCTCGCCCTGCGCGTGGTGGCGCCCGACGAGCGACTGCTGCCCCTCGACCGAGAACCGCCCCGATGCCGCGCTCCGGATCAGCTGTCCGGCGACCCGTTTCTCGATCAGCGCGAGCTCGGCCGCGGCTTCGGACGCCTCGCGGCCGAGCGCCGCGTGGCGAGCCGGATCGATCGTCGACAGCCCCGTCCGCGCGGCCGAGATCTCGCGCAGCCGCGCCCGCGCGAGCTCGCGGGAGACGGCGAGCCCGACGTCCTCGCAGCGCAGCAGCGGCGTGTCGGCGGCGACGAGGGAGCCCGGCTCGACGAACACCTCGACGACGTCGCAGCGGTGACCCGCGCGCAGGATCGACCGTTCGGGCAACCAGACGACGCCTTCCGCCAGGCTCGTGCGCGGCAGCGGGACCAGCATCGCGAACGCGGCGAGCGCGAGGATCGGCAGCAGCGAGGCGGCCACGGCACGCGTGCGGGCGGACGAAGGCAGCGCGTGCACGAACGCGACGAGCCGCCATGCGGGCAGCAGCAGCGCGGTGACGACGGCGTACGCGGCGAGCAGCGCGCCGAAGAAGAACCAGCGCCCCGACAGCATCCACGCGATGCCGAGCATCAGCGCGACGCGGTACGCGGACGAGGCGATGCCGTACGCGGTGAGCCAGAGTCGCTCGCGACGGTCGGTGCGCGGATCGGGAGGTGGTGCGGCCGCGGCGCCGAACGCGAACCGCGCCAGGGCGTCGAGCGTGTGGCGACGCGAGCGCGACGCGAGGTTCGGGATCTCGAGCGCGTCGGCGAGCAGGTGGTAGCCGTCGAACTTCAGCAGCGGGTTCGCGTTGAACAGCAGCGTCGACAGACCGCCGACAAGCATCGTCAGCAGCGCGAGATCCCGCACGGTTCCGTCGCTGACGGACCAGACGATGGCGGCGACGGCGGCGACGCCGAGCTCGGCGACGATGCCGGCGGCGCTGACCTGCATGCGCCGGCGCTTGCTCGCGAACATCGTCGCGGCGCTCGCGTCGGTGAACGGGTTCGGCAGCAGCACCATCAGCGCGATGCCGAATTCGCGCACCCTGCCGCCGTGGCGCTTGATGGTCAGCGCGTGCGCCGCTTCGTGCACGGACTTCATCACGACGTAGACCGCGACGAACGCCGCCACGTGGGCAGGAGACGGACCGCTCACGGCGCCGAGCTCGGCGAGCAGCGCGTGGCGCTCGGGCACGACGCGCGCGAGCGCGACCACGACGGCCGCGGACCAGAGCGCGAAGGCGGTACGGGTGAACAGCGGCCGGGACAGCGGTTCGAGCCGCTCCAGCCAGCGGTCCGGATCGCACAGCGCGAAGCGCAGGTAGAGCGGGCTCGCAAGCCGCCGGCGAGCCTCGCGCCGCGCGTCGGTTCGGCCGCGGCTGAACAACCGCTCGGCGTCGAGCGCGCGATCGACGACGAGCAGATCCGCCTCGTGCAGCGTCGCGAGCAGGGCGAGCAGCTCCGGCTGCGTCGGTGCCGCGTCGCCGTGCCGATCCTGGGCGTCCTGCCAGAGGGACTCGACGGTGCGCCGGCCATCGAAGCGCGACACGAGATCCCAGGCCAGGCTGTCGAGGCGATGGTGGGCGCTCGTCGAGGCGCGCTGCAGGAGGTGCGACGAGCGCCCGCGGTAGAGGTGGCGCACGACGTGCACGTCGCCCGCGAGCCGTGGCTGGAGCCCGCGCACGCGGTGCCAGTCCGGACTGAACAGCGCTTCGCCGCTCATCGGCCGAACTGCTCCCACAGCGCCATCCGCACCCAGCCGGTGAAGCGGCGGGTGATCAGGTGCAGCGCGCTCGCCTCGCCGACGCGGATCCTGCCGACGCCGGTCTGACCGGGCAGCAGATCCGTCGGCACCCGCCCGAGCTCGGCGTCGACCCGGAAGCGGTTGCGCCCGTCGCCGGCGACCGCGATCGGGTGGATGTCGGCAAGCTCCAACGCGAGGCGCTCGCCCGGTCGGGCCTGCAGCGTCAGCGTGCCGGCCTGACCGACCGCGAGGAGCTCGATGTCGCGCTCGTCGACGAGCAGCGAGACCGTCCAGCCGCCGTCCGGGGCGAGCTCGATCAGGCGCTGGCCGCGCTCGACCGGCGCACCGACCAGTCGTGCGAGGTCACCGCTCAGCACCCGCCCGTCGTGCGGTGCCGTGACCGTCGCCCGCGCGATGCGCTGCTCGACCAGCGCGAGCTCGGCGCGTGCCTGGTCGCGGCGCGCGTTCAGCACCGCCACCTGGCGTCGGTCGCCGAGCGCACGCACCGCGCGGAGCTCGGCGGCGATGTCGGCGAGCTCGCCGCGAGCCCGGTCCCGCTCTAGCGCGAGCTCGCGCGTGTCGAGCTCGAACAGGAGCTGGTCCTCGCGCACCGTGTCGCCGGCGGCGACGGCGACGCGGGCGACGTAGCCGTCCATCGGCGCCGTGACGGTGCGCAGCTGCAGCGGCACGAGCTCGGCCGCGGCCGCGACGCGCTGCTCGAGCGGCACGACCGCGAGCCCGAGCAGCACGAGCCCGAGCAGCGCGACGCCGCACTTCGCCACGAGATGCCGGGGTGCCCGCAGCGCGGTGAACCCGTCCCGCGCCGCATCGGCGGCACGCCGTCCGAGGGTGCGCTCGGCCGCGCGTCGATCGAAGGCCATCGGGGCGAGCGCGTCCGCGATCTGCTGGAGCAGCTCGAGCCGTGCCCGGCTCCACGGCACTTCGGAGGCGCTCTCGATCAGCAGCGCGCCGATCACCTTCTCGCGGTGGCACAGCGGTGTCGTGACGACCGCGGTGCCCGGTCGTCCGGCGACGAGCGTCGCGTGGGCGGGTGCGGTCTCCGCCCGAACCGAACGCGTCGGCGCACTCGCGGCACCTCCGTCGGCGGCACCCTTGTCCGGCCCGATCCCGAACCGGAGCTGCTCGCCGCGCCGGACCGCCTCGTCCAGCGCATCGGCCAGCAGACGCGTCTCGGGTGCGCCCGGATCGAGGCTCGCCTGCTGCGAGATCGCGGCGACCGTCGTGCGCTCGCCGTCCACTAGCCCCACCGCGACGCGCTCGCCACGAAAGCGGCGCCGGATGCCGTCTCCGGCCGCGAGCAGGCTCGCCGTCAACGTGTCCTGGTCGTGAAAATCGACGATCGAATGCAGGAGCGCCGTCTGGCGTACCGTCAGGTTCCGGCGAGCGAGCTCCAGAGCGTCCGCCTCACGCGCAAGCGGTGTGTTCCCCTCGGGCGCGCCACGGCTCGCGCCGCTCCCGGGCGGAGCGGCGGGCTGGCAGCGTGGGCAACCTCCGACCGCCTCTGCCGGTACTTCCGCACGAAGTGAGTTGATCGGTCTCGGCACGTCTGAACCGCGGCTCCGTCGAGCGATCGAGCGTGACCGGGATGGAAATGCTCGCCTTCGGTATGGGTAACGGCAACGCGGCAAGACTCCTTGATCTTCCCGGTACCCGCGAGCGGTCCGGGCACTGGCTCTTGCAAGCGAGCAGGACCGCGCCGGGATGCATCCGCGCGACACGCCCTGTGCCAGCCATCCGGGACGCCCGAAGTCCTGGATCGTGCGTCCGGGGCCCGCACGCAGTACGGTGAGAGCCCGCGTCATTCGTGTTCGATCAGCTCGGCGGCGGCCTCGCGCGACGGATCCGAGAGAAGCCGGCGCATTTCACCATCGTCGACGCGCACGAGCTCCACCTCGTCGCCGGTCCGCAGTCTGCAGGGCGTGTCGCTGCCGGGGTCGAGTCGGACCTGCATGACACCGTCCGCGAGCCGGCGCCGCGCAGGCGCGCCCGAGAACGCGCGAGCCGTCGCCCGCCCTCATACTGACGCCGAGCGCCGCCGCGTCGGCGATCCCCCGGCGTCGTCGGGGTCCGCGTCCGACGGCGCCGCCCCTCACGGAAAAACCCACCATGCCCGCGAAGCGCATCCTGTTCACCGGCGGCTCCGGCAAGGCCGGACGGCACGTCGTTCCCTGGCTGCTCGACGCAGGCCACCGTGTGCTGAACGTCGACCTGGTACCGCTCGAGCATCCCGGCGTCGACAACGTCGTGGCCGACGTCACCGACGCCGGCCAGGTGGCCGGCGCGATGAGCATGTACTTCGGCCTCGACGAGCTCGAGCCCGGTGAAGGCGTGCCGCCCCTCGACGCCGTCGTGCACTTCGCCGCCATCCCCCGCATCCTGCTGCGCACCGACAACGAGACCTTCCGGATCAACACCCTCGGCACCTACAACGTGATCGAGGCGGCCGTGAAGCTCGGCGTGCGGAAGATCGTCATCGCCTCCTCGGAGACCACCTACGGGATCTGCTTCGCGGACGGGCAACCGAACCCGCACTACCTGCCGCTGGACGAGGAGTACGACGTCGATCCGATGGACAGCTACGCGCTGTCGAAGGTCTGCAACGAGCGCACCGCCCGCGCCTTTCAGCGTCGCTCGGGCGCCGACATCTACGCGCTGCGCATCGGCAACGTCATCGAGCCGCACGAGTACGAGGCGCTCTTCCCGGGCTTCCTCGCGAACCCCGCGGTGCGCCGGCGCAACGCGTTCAACTACGTGGACGCACGCGACCTCGGACAGATCGTGCACCGGTGCCTCGAGACCGACGGGCTCGGCTATCAGGTGTTCAACGCCGCCAACGACCGTCCTACCGCGACTATTCCCTCGCCCGAGCTCGTCGAACGCTTCTACTCGGGCACGCCGCTGAAACACGAGCTCGGCGAGCACGAGGCGCTGTACTCGAACCGGAAGATCCGCGAGGTGCTCGGCTTCGAGCAGGAGCACGACTGGCGTCGCTACGTGAAGACCGACTGAACGATCGGGCCGTACGCTGCTGAACGCGATGGTCAGAACCGGCACCGAGTGGGGAAAAAATCCGTTCAAGTGTGTTGACTCGGAAGACGGTTACTCATCTCTGGACGCCCGGAATGGCGCAAGGACGCTACGCGGCCCAATCGGGTCGTGCATGCCGATCCCCACGCTTGCATCGCGCCGGACGCGATCGATGCGCGCGACAGAACGAAGCGTCCGTACACGCGCTGGCCAACCCGGCCACGGGCCGTCACAGTAGCTGTCGACGAAGTCGACTCCGAACCCCCGCATGGCACCCACCCCTTCCCTCGCGCCATCGGCTCGCGATCGGCCGACGCGCCCGAACGAGACGTTCACCGTCGGCGTCATGAAGATGCAGGTCGAGGGTCGCGACTCGGAGCGCTTCGAGGCCATCGTCGCCGGAGCCGTGCGGCAGCTAGAGGCGGCCTTCCTCCACGAGCCGCGACTGCGCACGAGCGTGCTCCACTTCGCCGGACCGCACCTGACGCCGGGGGCAGGCAACTACGCGCCGCTGGACTTCCTGGAAATCGCGGTGGCGGAGAAGATCGAGCGCGACGTGCCGTTCCTGCTGGTCGTCACCGAGGTGGACCTGTCGTCCTCCTCACTCGCCTACACGCTCGCCCTGACGAGCCGGCTCACCAACATCGCCGTGCTCTCGACCCGCCGGCTGAGCCCGGAGTTCTGGGGCGACGAGCCGGACTTCGAGCGCACGGTGAGCCGGCTCGCCAGGCTGATGCTGCACACGTTCGGCCATCTCGTCGCGCTGCCGCACGAACCGGATCGCGACGACGTCATGTTCCCGATGGAAGGGGTGCAGGATCTCGACGGCACGGGCGGGTTCGATGCGCGGCAACTGGAGCGGATCGGTCGCGTCCTGCCGCGCGAGGCGAACGAGCGCTCGGCGCGTACCGGCAAGATGGGTTTCATCTCCTCCGTGCTCGTGCAGGACGCTCCCACGATCCTGCGCGCGGTGATCCGGGCCAACCCGTTCCGGTTGCTGTCGAAGATGCCCACCATGCTCGCGGCGGCGCTGTCGGTCATCGTGGTGCTGCTGTTCGGAGCGGAGACGTGGGACGTGGCGCACGCGGTCTCGGTACCGCAGATCGCGGCGTTCTCGCTCATGTGCCTGAGCTCGGCGGCCTTCGTGCTCTACCGCGCGTTCGCCTTCGACACGCTGCTGTCGCGCGACCGACGGCTGATGGAGTCGAGCGTCGTGACCGTGGCCGCCACCCTCCTCTCACTCGTGCTGACGCTCCTCGTCATGTTCACCTTCTTCGGCGCGACGATGTACTTCGTCATCGTGACCGTGTTCCCGCAGAAGCTGATGGAGAGCTGGCCCGGCGCGGGGGCCGCGACCACGACGCTCGATCACCTGAAGCTCAGTCTCTTCCTCGCCGGCATGGGCGTGCTGGCGGGCTCGCTAGGCGGCCGCTCGGACTCGCGGGATCTCGTGCGCGGGGTGCTGTTCGTCACGGAGGACACCTGAGAGCGAGCGACGCCCGACCCACGGGGCACGAAGGAACTCTCCATCGGTTTCGATGCCTGCGTCGTGCGCCAACACCTCGGAAAACCGGCGCGCGAATCCGGCTTCGGATCGGCCTGTATGCATGGCAAGCCGCGAAGCGTTGACTCGACGGCACGGCTCTCTGACCATCCGGGCAACGCGCCCGTACGCGGACGCGTTCCAGCCGCATCGGAGTCTGCCGTGCCACGCCACCCGAATCGCTCGACGGCCCTCGGCCTGCTGCCGCCCTCGACGTCGAGCGTCGTGCTCGCCTGCCTCTTCGCGCCCTTCGGTGCGGTCGCCCAGTCGACTCCCGACGCCGCCGCGGAGCAGCTCGTCAACGGTGCCTTCGACGACGCCCTGACGGGCTGGAACGCGTATCCGGCGTCGTCGGTGATCGACGGACGTGCCTGCATCGACGTGCCAGCCGGCTCGGGCGCCTACGGCGCCGGTCTCGGTCAGCAGGTACCCATGCTCGAAGGAGAGACCTATGCCTTCTCGTTCGAAGCGCTGGCCGAGCCCGCCAACTCGTCCAACCTGCGCGTGGTGGTGCAGGGCGGCGAGGACATCGGCTACCGCGAGTTCCTGCCGGCGAAGAAGCTCGCGCTGACCGAGGATCCGCAGCGTTTCGAGTACACCTTCACGGCGGGACAGGACTACCCGGACGCCGAGCTGACGATCCAGCAGGACATCGACAACGCCGCGCCGTATCGCTTCTGCGTGGATGCGGTGTCGCTGACCGGCGGGGCCGAGCGCGAGATCTACCTGCCCGACACCGGCCCCGCCGTGCGCGTGAACCAGGCGGGCTACGTGCCGGACGGCCCCAAGGCCGCGACACTCGTGAGCGACGCCCCGGACAGCCAGGCCTGGTCCCTCGTGGACGGTGACGGCGAGACGGTGCTCGAGGGCGGGACCGAACCCGCCGGCATCGACGCGAGCTCCGGTCTCGGCGTGCACCTGATCCGTTTCGACGACTTCGGGATCGAGGGTGCGGGCTACACGCTCGCCGTCGGCGAGGCCGCGAGCTACCCGTTCGCGATTCGCGCCGGTCTCTACGACCCGCTGCGCGAGCAGAGCAAGACGTTCTACTACACCAACCGCAGCGGCATCGCGATCGACGACGCCCTCGCGAGCGGCTACGGGCGCGCGGCCGGCCACGTCGGGCTCGCACCGAACCTGGGCGATCTGGCGGTGCCTTGCCAGAACCTGTCCGACGACTCGCAGCAACTCTACGACGCGCCCTGGAGCTGCGAAGGCGTGCGCGACGTCAGCGGTGGCTGGTACGACGCGGGCGACCACGGCAAGTACGTCGTCAACGGCGGCATCTCGGTCGCGCAGCTCATGATGGAGTACGAGCGCACGCTCACGGGTGCGGCCGAGCCTGCGGCCTACGGCGACGGGACGCTGTCTATCCCGGAGTCGGGCAACGGCGTGCCCGATCTGCTCGACGAGATCCGCTGGGAGCTCGAGTGGCTGATGCGGATGCAGGTGCCCGAAGGTGGCGAGTACGCGGGCATGGCCAACCACAAGGTGGCCGATGTCGACTGGACGGGCCTGCCGCTGATGCCGGCAGCCGACCCCGAGCGCCGAGTGCTCTACCGTCCGTCCACCGCGGCGACGCTGAACCTCGCCGCCACCGCCGCCCAGGGCGCCCGACTGTACAGGGGCATCGACGATGCGTTCGCGACCGCGCTGCTGGACTCGGCCCGCAAGGCCTGGGACGCGGCCGAGGCGCATCCGGCGCTGTACGCGCCGCCGCCCGACCCGGAGCTCGACCCGAACCCCGGCAGCGGACCGTACGACGACGATGACGCGAGCGACGAATTCTACTGGGCGGCGGCCGAGCTGTATCTCACGACCGGCGAGCAGGCATGGCTCGACGCCCTCACGGCGTCGCCGCACCACGAGGCCGACGTCTTCCTGCCCGGCGGCTTCTACTGGAAGGATGTCGCCGCGCTCGGCAGGCTCGACCTCGCCGCGGTGGACAGCGAGTTGCCGGACAGGGACCGCGTACGCGCGTCGGTGCTCGCGGGCGCGGACCGCCACCTCGCGGCGCAATCGGATCAGCACTTCGGCCAGGCCTACGCACCGCAGGACGGCAACTACGTCTGGGGCTCGAACTCCGTGATGCTGAACAACCTGCAGGTCATCGGCACCGCCTGGGACTTGTCCGCGGAACCGAAGTACGCGGACGCGGTGCTCACCGGCATGGACTACCTCCTGGGCCGGAACGCGCTGAACCTCTCGTACATCACCGGTTGGGGAGAGGTCTACGCGCGGAACCAGCACAGCCGCTGGTACGCGCGTTCGCTGGACCCGTCGCTGCCGAACCCGCCGGTCGGCACCGTCGCCGGGGGCCCGAACTCGACCGCCGTCACGGACACCGACGACCCGGTCGCCGATGCGATGCTCGAAGGCTGCGTGCACCAGTTCTGCTACGTCGACGAGATCGGCTCCTGGTCGACCAACGAGATCACGGTGAACTGGAACGCGTCCCTGTCGTGGGTGTCGGGCTTCCTCGCGGGACTCGACCGGGACGGTTGAGCGTTTCTTACGTCAGGTGGTCTCTGCTGGCCTCGAGCGCCCTCGGCTCGGCGGCGTCGGCCCATCGATCGGTGTAGATGACGACCATCCGTCCGATAGCCATCATCCACCCCGGCACGATGCTGCCTCGAGAAGCGCCCCGATCGAGATCGCCGAGATCACGCCGCACACGCCATGCACTCCACCGACCCTTCCGCCGTTCCCCTCGCCCTCGTCACCGGCGGAGCCCAGGGCATCGGTCGCGCGCTGACCGAACACTTTCTCGGCGAAGGCTGGCGCGTCGTCGTGCTCGATCTCGACGCGGAGGCCGTGGCGGAGCTGATCGACGCTCACGCCACGGGCGCGGCGCTGCTCGCGCTCGAGACCGACGTCGGCGATGCCGCGGCGGTGAAGGCGGCGTTCGACGCGCTCGCGGCCTGGCAGCAGGGGCCGGATCAGGCCGGCGGGCTCGATCTGCTGGTCAACAACGCGGGCCTTGCCGACCCGGTCGGCGGCCCGCTGGAGGAGCTCTCGGAGGCGGGCTGGCGACGCTGGCTCGGCAGCCATCTCGACGGCGCCTTCTTCGTCACGCGCTCCGCCATTCCCGGGCTGCGCGAACGGCGCGGCGCGATCGTCAACATCTCGTCGACCCGGGCGCTGCAGTCCGAGCCGCATTGCGAAGCCTACGCGGCGGCCAACGGCGGGTTGCTCGCGATGACGCACGCGCTCGCCGTCAGCCTCGGGCCCGACATCACCGTCAACGCGGTCTGCCCGGGCTGGATAGACACCGCGCCGTGGCAGAAGACGTCCGCGAGGACGTCGTCGGACCTTCGCGACATCGATCACCGCCAGCACCCCGTGGGCCGGGTCGGCGAGCCTGCCGACATCGTCGCCGCGGTCGCGTGGTTCGCGAGCTCGAACGCGCGCTTCGTGACCGGTCAGCACCTCGTGGTGGACGGCGGGATGACGCGCCGGATGATCTACGCCGAGTGAGCACGGGCGGTTCGTCGGGCGATCCAGGAGACACTCCGTCACGCCGGAGAGCGCGCCTGGTCCCGGGGCCCGCCCGCCTCGCCGTGCGCCCGGGGCGAGTGGAGCTTCGCCCGGCGGGCATGCAAGGGACGCTCGAGGGGCGTGTGGAGAAGTCGACCTACGTGGGCAGCCACATGGAGTACCGGATCGCCACCGACGTCGGCACGCTGTTCGTCGTCGACGACGACGTGGACGGCGATCTCGTCGACGGCCAGGCGATAGGCGTGGCGTTCGGGCGCAGCGGACCGGTGCTGTTGCCGGCCTGAGGGCATCGCTCAGCCCACACGCGCCAGCAGCGCCAGCACGTCCGAGCGGTGCACGAGGCCCGCGACGCTCGCACCGTCCCGTACCGGGAAGACGCGGTGCGGACAGTCCAGGAACATCTCCGCCACGTGGATGACCTCGTCCTGCGCGTCGACGGTGACCACGTCCGCCGTCATGTGGTCCGCGACGCGGCCGCGCCACTCCTGGTAGTAGCTGGCGTGCAGCGCGGGTCTGAAGCAGTCCTTCTGGGTCAGTATCCCGACCAGACCGCCATCGTCGGCGAGCACGGGCGCCGCCGCCGCGCGCGCTTCGACCAGCAGCGCGACCGCGCGCCGGATCGGCGTGTCCGGGGTCAGGCTCGGACCGCCCGTGCGCATGATCGAGGCGATCCGGTACTCGCTCACGGCGAAGCCTCCCCGGACGGTGCCTGCCGACGCAACGGACAGTCCTCGCAACGCACCTTCGGCAGGCCCACGGCGGCAGCGGCGCAGCTCGTGCGCGCAGGTCCGCGTCCGAAGGCGAGCCCGAGACCGAGTCCGGCCGCGGCGAGCGCGACGATCGCGACGGCGAGCAGCATCTCCATCACCGGTACATCCTCACAGCAGCAGCCCCTCGATCGGACCCGTCGCGAGCCGGCGCAGCCCACGCCCCTCACCGACCAGGAACAGTGCGGCGATGTCGTGCTCCTCGCACAGCGCAAGTCCAGCCCCTTCGCCGGCCGCGAACAAGGCGGTCGCCCAGCCGTCGGCGGTCATGGCGTCCTCGGCGACGACGGTGACCGAGCGCAGGCCGGTATCCACCGGAGCGCGTGCGGCCGGGTCGATGATGTGACCGTAGGTACGACCGGCGAGCGCGTAACCCTGGGTCTCCGGGCCCGAGGTCGCCACGCCACGCCCGGGCGGCAGGCGTAGCGCCGCCGGTACCGCGCGACCGCGCTCCGGGTGCCGCACGGCCACGCGCCACTCCCGCCCCGCGGGGTGGTGGCCCAGCGCGCGCAGCTCGCCACCGAGATCGAACAGCAGGTCATCGAGCCCGGCGGCAGCGGCGAGCTCCACGGCGCGATCCAGCGCGCGGCCCTTGGCGATGCCGCACAGATCGAGCGTCAGGTCGGCGCGCGCCTTGGCGATGCGGCCCGTGTCGACGGACAGCGCCCGCCAGTCCGGTTCGCCGCCTTCGATGGGCCCGAATCCCCAGCGCGCGACGAGCGGGCCGACGGTCGGATCGAACGCGCCGCCGCTGCGCGCCGCGAGCGCGACGGCGCAGCGCGTCACGTGCACCAGCTCGTCGTCCGCCGCGTGCCAGCCCGCGGACCCCGCGTTGAATCGGCTCAGCGCGCTGTCGTGCCGCCACGGCGACATCTGCCGGTCGATGCCGCCGAACAGCTCGTCGATGCCGGGCCGGAGGCTCTCGAGCGCGTCCGCGGACGCTCCGTCGATGCGCCAGGTCGTGCCGAAGGCGGCACCCGCGAGCGTCGCGCCGGTGGCCGATCGGGCCGCTCCGCCCCTTCGCGCCGTACCGACAGCACCGAGCGCTCGGGCCGAAGCGGGCGCGAGCAACGCCGCGCCGATCAGCCCGAGCAGACCGCGACGGGTGGAACCGGCGACGTCGTTCATGGTGTCAGAGTCCGAAGTCGTCGTGAAAGATCGAACGCGGCTCCACCCCGAGCCGGTCGAGCGTGGCGAGCACCGCCGAGATCATCACGGGCGGCCCGCACAGGTAGTACTCGCAGTCCTCGGGCGCGCCGTGCGCGCTCATCTCGGCGCGCAGCGTCTCGTGCACGAAGCCGGTGGCGCCGCTCCAACGGTCCCCGGGTGCGGGGTCCGACAGCACCGGCGTCCAGGTGAAGTTCTCGTGCGCGGCGGCCAGCGCCTCGAACTCCTCGGCGTAGAACAGGTCGGCAGCCGAGCGCGCGCCGTAGAGGTAGCGTATCGAGCGCGTCGTGCCGCGCCCGAGCTCCTGGTGGATCATCGCGCGCAGCGGCGCCATGCCGACGCCGCCGCCGACGTAGACCATCTCGCGCACCGTCGCCTGCACGTGGAACTCGCCGAACGGGCCGGCCACCTCCACCGCGTCGCCCGGGCGCACCGAGAACAGCCACGACGACACGATGCCCGGCGGGATCTCGCGCTCGCGACCGGCGGGCGGCACGGCGAGACGGATGTCGAACACCGCGCGCCCGGCGTCCTCGGGCCGGTTCGCGAGCGAGTAGGCGCGCGTGACGTCGGCGTCGGACGTCGCCTCGAGCTCCCGCCAGCCGGCGACCTCCCACGCCTCGCGGAACTCGGGCGGCAGCTCCAGCGCGGCGAAGTCGAGCCGGTAGGGCGGCGCGGTGACCTGCATGAAGTCCCCCGCGCGGAACGTGACCGCACGCTCCTGCGGCAGCTCGAGCACGATCTCTCGGATCAGCGGCGCGAGCAGGCGCGCCGAGGCGACGGTCGCCGTGAAGCCGCCGCCCGCACTCAGGATGTCGTCGGGCACGTGCACCGCGCAGTCGCCGCGCAGGCCGGTCTGGCAGGCCAGGCGCACGTGCGCGCGCCGCTCCTTCGGCGACAGCACGCCGCGTTCGGTGGCCTGCGGCTCGCCGGCGCCGTCGCCCGTGACGGTCACGCGGCACAGGCCGCAGGTGCCGGAGCCGCCGCAGGCCGCCGGCACCTGGATGCCCGCGCCGTGCAGCACGTCGAGCAGCTTCGCGCCGCGTCGCGGCGCGAGGTGCAGCGAGTCGTTCACGGTGACGTCGAGGCCGACGTCCGGAATCA
Source organism: uncultured Gammaproteobacteria bacterium (assembly GCA_963833195.1). Taxonomy (GTDB): domain Bacteria; phylum Pseudomonadota; class Gammaproteobacteria; order Granulosicoccales; family Granulosicoccaceae; genus Granulosicoccus. Next base: position 3,081,044 of record CAWHXF010000027.1, read on the forward strand.
GCCGCCGCCGCGCCGACAGCAGGCCCGCCGCGAGCCCGACCACCAGCGCCACGATGACGGTGCTGCCGAGCGCGATCTCCGTCACGGTGCCGCCGCCATCTGCGCGAACGAGGCGAAGCCGAGCGACATGAGCCCGGTCAGCACGAAGGCGATGCCCAGTCCCCTGAGCCCGCCCGGCAGGTCGGCGTAGGCGAGGCGCGCACGAATCGCCGAGAGCATCACGACCGCGAGCGCGAATCCTGCCCCGCTGCCGAGCCCGAACACGGCCGATTGCACGAGCGTGTAGCTGCGCTCCACCATGAAGAGGCTGCCGGCGAGGATCGCGCACTGCACGGTCAGCAGAGGCAGGAAGACGCCGAACGCGGCGTGGATGCCCGGGAAGAAGCGGTCGAGCAGCATCTCGACCAGCTGCACGGTCGCCGCGATCACCCCGATGAACGCGATCAGCGACAGGTAGGACAGGTCGATGTCCGGCATGCCGGCCCACGCCCAGGCACCCGGAGCGAGCAGGCTCCGGTAGATCAGCTGGTTGAGCGGCACGGTCACCCCGAGCACCGCGGTCATCGCCACGCCGAGCCCGAGCGCGCTCTCGGTGCGCCGCGACAGGGCAAGGAACGTGCACAGCCCGAGGAACAGCGTCAGCGGCATGTTGTCGACGAAGGCCGCGAACAGGAAGAGCTCCCACGCGCCGTTCATCGTGCGGGCTCGACGCCGATGGCCGGCACGTGTTCGGGCGCCTCGACCTGTTCGCGGCGCACCGAGCGCAGCGCCCAGACGAGCCCCCCGAGCAGGAAGAAGGCCGACGGCGCGAGCAGCATCAGGCTCAATGGCGTGAACCAGCCCCCCTCGTCCGCCAGCGGCAGCACCGGCACGCCGAACAGCTCGCCCCTGCCGAAGAGCTCGCGCACCGTACCGATGACGAGCAGCACGAGCGAGTAGCCGAGCCCGTTGCCGAACGCGTCGAGCATCGCGACCGGCGGCGCGTGGTGGCGCGCCCAGGCCTCGGTGCGCCCGAGTACCAGGCAGTTGGTGGTGATCAGGCCCACGTAGACCGACAGCGCACGGCTGATGTCGGTGAACCATGCTTGCAGTATCTCGTCGATGACGATCACCAGGGAGGCGACGATGACGATCTGCACGATCAGCCGGATGGCGTCGGGGATGTGCCGCCGGATCAGGCTGACGATGCCGGCCGACAGCGTCAGCACGACGGTGAGCGAGATCGACATGGTCAGCGCCGTGACCAGGGTGGTGGTCACGGCGAGCGCCGAGCAGATGCCGAGGATCTGCAGGGTCACCGGGTTCTGCCGGATCAGGGGATCGGTCAGCGTTGCCATGAAGCCGCCGCGCACTAGTATTCCCCCCGCTGGATGGCGCGCAGCAGCGGCCCGTAGCCGTCGGGGCCGAGCCAGAAGCGCACCATGCCCGCGATGCCGTTGCCGGTGCGCGTCGCGCCCGTGATGCCGTCCACCTCGTGGGCGGTCGATGCCTCGCCGCGAGCCACGTCGAAGCGGATCCGGCCGCTCGCGTCGCGCACCTCGGTGCCGGGGAAGCTCGCCTGCCAGGATGCCTCCTCGATGCGCCCGCCGAGGCCCGGGGTCTCCGCGTGCCGGGTGATCGCGATGCCCGCGATCGTGTTCATGTCGCCCTGCAGCGCGAGCAGCGCGTCGATGCGGCCGCCGTAGCCCCGACCGGTGATCGGCAGCAGCGCGAGCGACACGCCGCCACCCTCGCCGTCGCCTCGGCCGTCGCCTCGGCCGTCGCCTTGGCCGTCGTCTTGGCCGTCGCTCTGGCCGTCGCCGTCGCGCAGCAGGAACACCTGCGCGTAGTCCGGTCGCCGGCCCAGGCCCGCGGGGTCCGCGCCAGGCTCCAGTGCCGTCCAGTTCGCGGGATCCGCCAGCGCGACGTCGAGCGTGGCGGGCGTGACGTCGGCCGCCGCGCGTCCGCTGTCGAGCTCGATGGCGAGCGTCGAGAGCGTGCCGCCGGACTGCTCCAGCAGCGCGCTCATGCCCGGCACGCCGCGCACGAGCTCGGCGATCCGCGCCCGCTCCTCGGCCGCGCGATTGGCCGTCTGGATCGGGCGCAGCACGACCGTGGCGGCACTGACCAGCACCGCGCAGACGAGCGAGACCAGGAAGGCCACGACGACGGTCTTGGTGCGGCTCTCGTTCGGCAGCGCCAGCAGGCGTCGCCACGGATTCCGCTCAGGTCCGGCCATGTCGCCTCCTGCGTCTCGCGATCCAGAAGGCCAGCGCGGCCTCGTCCAGCAGCGGCGCGGCCAGCGAGCTCAGCAGCGCCGCGGCGATCGCGACCTGCACGGGCGCGGCACCGCCCCAGCGCGTCGCGAAGAGCGTCACGAGGCCCGCGTACAGCGCGCCGTTCAGCCAGCGACCGAGGCTCGTCGATGCGCTCGTCACCGGATCGGCGACCAGCAGCACCAGCACGACGCCGGCCGCCCACGCCACGGCGTCGGGCAGCAACCCGCCCATCGCCGCAGCGGCCAGCAGTGTCACCGCGCTCGCGAGCAACGCCGACGGCATCGCACCGCTCGCCACCCCGATCAGCGCGGCCGGGACCGCGGCCCACGCGACCGGCGCGACGAGCTCGGGCCACGCGAAGCCGGGAAAGCCGAAGCCCAGGAAGGACAGCGCGACGGTTCCGGGGTTGACCACGTTACGGCCCCAGCCGCCGAACGCGAGCTCGCCCATCACGACACCGAAGCTGATCCCGAGCACGAGCCGGAACGCGCCCAGGGCTTCGGGCGCGAGCATCGCGACGGCGAGCGCCGTGACCAGCGCGTGCAGCGACGGTGGCTGCGCGCGCGCCAGCAGGAACACCAGGTGCCAGGACGCGATCGTCAACGCCGCGAGAGCGAAACGCGCGAGCGCGTCGAGTCCCTCGTACCGGATCCACTGCAGCGCCAGCGGCAGGCAGGCGGCCAGCAACATCAGCGCGACGGTCTCGCGCGTCCACAGGCCGCGCGCCAGGCCGTTCGTCGGGCCGCTCGTCGGGCCGCTCGTCATGCGGCGAGCTCCGCACGCACGCGCTCCAGCGTACCGCGCAGCAGCTCGGCCAGGCGCGCCTCGCCGCCGAGCACGTAGTCGGCCAGCGCCACGTCCTCCTCCAGCAGCGACAGCAGGCCGAGCTTCATCGCGGTCTCGTCGTCGCCCGAGCTCAGCGCGCGCACGAAGGGCATGGCCGGCAGCACGGCACCGAAGGCCTGATGCAGCGCCGCCGACGGGATGACCGGCCGCGGCCGGGCCGAGCGGGTGAGCGCGTCGACGAGCCAGTGAGGCGAGCCGGCCCGCGGGGGGCGGGACAGCGCCGAGACCTGTCGGTCGCGCGGCCCGAGCCAGTGCGCCTCGTGCCCGTCGAGCGACGAGCCCGACAGCAGCACGTGCGGCCCGGGCCGCAGGGCGCGATGCGCCAGACCGCGCAGGTCGGCGCCGGCCTGGGTGCGCACCAGCCCGGCCTCGCGCAGCGCCGGGCCCGCGACGCTCACCAGGCGAGTCATCGTCGCGATGCCCGAGTCGAGCAGCTCGCCCAGGGCGGCGACGTCCTCGGCGTGCACGTCCCAGACCGGTGCCTCGAGCGTGGCCGGGGCGAGGTCGTGGACGCGTATGCCGGACGAACCTTGGGGGTGACGCGCGCCGCAGTCGACGCTCCGCACGCGCCCGCCCGCGAGTCCCGGCTCGAACAACGGTGCACCGGGTCGCGCGCAGACGAAGACGGATCCGTCGGTCAGCATCGCCAGCGCATCGAGGCCGCGCGCGAAGGCCTCCTCGCGCTGTTCCAAGGCCCGCCGCGGGTCCGGGGCGAGCGGTCTGGTGTCGAGCGCCATGACGACGATGGCGACGGGGCGCTCGGCCGCCTCCGGCATGCCGCCGAAGGGTCGGCGCCGCAGCGACGGCCATAGGCCGGCCCGCTGCATCAGTGAACGCAGGCCCGGCTCCGATCCCGCCTCAGCGCGCGGGTGGCGCACGACGTCGCCGCCCGTCTCGCTGAACAGCACGATCTCGCCGAGTCTGCGTCCGGGCAGCAGGGAGATCCGTGCGACGCGCGCGGACATCGGCGCCACCAGCCGAACCTCGGGCGCGTCGCGCAGGCACGCCAGCGACGCGCCCTGCGCCACGAGTTCGTCCTCCGCCACGAGCGGCGTCACGCGCAGCACGTCTCCCGAGGCCGCGCGGATGCCCGCCTCCGCGGTGATGACTTCGTCCGGCCGCGACGACGCGGCGGGCGGCGACGGCACGCGCAGGGTCAGGCCGGACTGGAAACCGGAGCTAGGCATCGCCGGCAAGGCTCGACCCGTTCCGTCCGACGGGGCTTGATCTGCGTCAATCCACGCGTGCAGGCGACGTGAAACCGTAGCGCCATCGAGGTGCGCGCAGCGCAGCGCACCGGATCGTCCTTTCTCGTTGGAGCCAGCCCATGCGGAACGCGTCCCGCGCGTCGACCACGATCGCGTCGATCACGCTCGCGCTCGCCGCTGCCCTCGGCGCGGCCCTGGGCGGCAGCATCGCCTTCGCGCAGGACGAGCCGGGCTCGGCCGGGACGGACGACGACGCCGACATCCCGTTCGCGCTGCCCTCCTCAGGCCCGTTCGAGCCGGCGGACATCGAGATCGAGAACAGCCGGGCCATCGCCGACTGGTTCCGTTCGGGTCACGCCGACGCGGCGGCCGAGGCGTTCCGGCACTGGGACGCGGACGAGGAGATCCAGCCGGCCTGCGCCACCTGCCATTCGGGCGAGGGCTTCCGCGCGTTCCACGGCCTGGACGGCAGCGAGCCCGGGACGGTCGAGGGGCCGATCGATACCGGCGGCGTCGTCGATTGCGGCACCTGCCACCACTCGGGTCTCGCCGAAATCGAGCGAGTGAAGTTCCCGAGCGGCCTCGAGCATCCCGTGCAGGGCGTCGAGGCGTCCTGCATGACCTGTCACCAGGGCCGCACGGCGGGCATCGACGTGCGCGCGGCGATCGATGGACTGGACATCGACGCTCCGAACCCGGAGCTGCGCTTCATCAACCCGCACTACGCCACGGCGGCGGCGACCTGGCTCGGCGGCTACGGCGGTGCGGGCTATCACTACGAGGGGCGCGAGTACGCCGGCCGCTTCTTCCACGCCCGGCCGGTCTCGAGCTGCAACTCCTGCCACGAGCCGCACACGCTCGAGGTCGCGTTCGAGCCGTGCCTGACCTGCCACCAGGCGGACGATCCGCAGTCGATCCGCATCGCGCGGCAGAGCTACGACGGCAGCGGCGACACCTCGGTCGGCATCCGCTCCGACATCCGAACGAACGCCGCGCGGCTGCTCGACATGATCGAGGCGTACGCGAGCGACGTCGTCGGCGTCCCGCTGGTGCACGACGGCACGCGCTACCCGTACTTCTTCACCGACGCGAACGGCGACGGCGTCATCGACGAGACGGACGGCGAGACCATCGCCTACGACGCGTGGACGCCGCGCAGCCTGCGCACCGCCTACAACTGGAAGCTCGTGACCGCCGATCCCGGCAACTACGCCCACAACCCGGCCTACGCGCTGCAGCTGCTGCACGACTCGATCGAGGACCTGGCCGAGCCGCTCGGCACCGACATGCAGGCGCTCGGCCTGCTGCGCTGAGCGGCCCTGCCCGGACACCGGCCGTTACCGCCCGTCAGGCGCCCGCCCGCCGCAACGCCTCGCGCGTGAACACGGGTCCGATCAGCTCGAACAGCACCGTCGCGATCACGGTCAGGGACAGCAGCAGGCCGGCGTGCTCCGGGAAGCGGTTCGCGCCGACCATCGCCATCGCCGTCGCGACGCCCGCCTGAGGCAGCAGGGCGATGCCCATCCAGCGCCCCTGCACCGGCGGGGCCGCGGCGACGCGCGCGCCGGGCCAGGCACCTGCAGCGCGGCCGAGGAAACGCAACACCACGTAGGCCAGCACCCACAGGAGCACGCCATCGGCCGCGACGAGCTCCACCGATGCGCCGATCAGCACGAAGAACAGGATCATGAACGGCCATTCGATATCCTCGATCCCGTGGAACGGCCGGCGGTGGTGGCGAGCGAGGTTGGTGACGGTCGTGCCGAGCACCATCGCGGTGAGCAGCGGCGACACCTCGAGCTTCGTTGCCAAGCCGCCGCACAGGAACACGATGCCGAGCGCTTCGACGAGCGTCGGCTCCCCCGCCTTGATGCGCCCGGTGAGCCACGCCATCGGCAGTCCGAGCGCGATGCCGAGCACGACCGAGCCGCCGAGCTCGCGCGCGGCGTGCAGCAACGCCCCGCTCGCCTCGCCCTGCCCGGCGATCGTGCTGCACAGCGCGATCACGAACGCGAAGACGATCAACCCCCAGGCGTCGTCGATCGCGACGATGCCCTGCAGGGTGTCCGCGAAGTCGCCCGTCGCGCGGCTCTCGCGCACGACCTCGAAGGTCGCGGCCGGGTCGGTCGCGAGCGCCACGCCGCCGAGCAGCAGGGCCGCCACAGGCGGCAGGCCCAGCAACCAGAGCCCGGCCGCGACGACGGCGAAGGTGGTGGCCAGCACGCTCAACGAGATCGCGATGACGGCGCGGCCGTGTCGTCCGAGCGTGCGCAGCGAGAGCTTGCCGCCGAGCAGGAAGCCGACCAGCAGCAGCGCGGTCTCGGTGACCAGCGGCAACACCCGGTAGCTCGCCTCGGGCAGCAGGTCCAGCCCGGCACGCCCGAGCAGCAGCCCGAACCCGAGCAGCAGCGTCACGCGCGGCAGACGCGTGGCGCGACCGAGCCAGTCGGTCGCGAGCCCGAGCAGCAACAGGGCACCGAGCGCGAGCAGGATCGGTCCGGTGTCGCTCAGCTCGTTCTCCTCCTGTGTACCGGGCGCGAGGCCGTCGACTTCGCGCTGCGCGGTCTCGGCACCGAGCCGCTCGACATCGATTCTGACGCGGGCGCTTCCGCCAGGGAGCCCCTACCCGCTCTCGTCCGACCGTTCCGACGGCAAGGTGTGAGGCGCGAGCACCCGGAACCAGCGTCCCGGCCACTCGATCACGCGCTCCTCGGCCCCATCGTCCCGCCCGGTGTCGAGCGTGATCCGTACGGTGTCGAGATCGCCCGTGTCGGCGTCGAGCGTCACGCGGCTGCCATCCTCCGACTCGAGCTCGAGCATGCCGGTGACGAAAGCCCAGCGTCGTCGTACCCGCTCGACCGCGGCGGACTGCTCGTCGCTGCGGCTCTCGCCGCCGAGCACATCGCCGAGCGGCGGCTCGCCGAGCGTCTCCGGTGCGATCCCATCCGGAGCGGGCGCGCGCTTGTCCCAGTGGTAGTCGAACGCGAGCGGCGTGCGGACGGTGACGCTCCGGCCGCCGGTCAACGCCGAGCGGTAGGTGAAGCCGCCGCTCATCCCGGCGACGTCGACGGGGCCGTAGGTGCCGCCGCGCAGCGTGCTCGTCGCCTGCTCGATCGCGAGCAGCGGCGCCTCTGCCGTCGTCGCCGAGAACGCGCTGATGCGCGTCGGCGGTGACGAAGCTTCGCACGCTGCCGTACCCGAACTCGTCGGGAATCGTCCGCATCTCGCCGGAGAACGACACCCGGTCCCCCGACGTGCGGGTCCAGGCAAGATCGTCCGAACGCGCGGATGTATGCCAGTTCCAGTCGCCCGTGACGCTGCCGCCGATGAGTGTGAGCCCCGTCGCTTCGGGGTCCTGCGGCACGCAGGCGTCGAGACGCGTTTGCCACCCGTGGTTGCCACCCCCGCTCGGCACCTCCAAAGCGAGGTTTCCGCCACCGCTCGAGCACAGCGCCGGCCCGACCGAGACGGTGAGTCCCTGATCGGTCTCGGACGCCTCCCTGACTTCCCGGAACTCGAACAGCGGACCGAATTCGGGTAGCGACAGCGGCGTCCGGTCCCACGCCTCGCCGGCGTAGATCGCGAACACCTCCTCGAGCAGGATCTCGTGGGTATCGAAGGTGAATAGCGGATCGGGTATCGCTTCCGAATCGTCGTCGATCGCCGGAGCGCTCGGGTCGGCGTCGCCGACGACCGCGCCTCCGTCCGCCGAATCGATGGTCGGCGTCTCGGCATCACCGCCTCCACCGTCGTCCTCGGAGCCCGCACAGCCGACGAGCAGCGTCGTGGCGACGAACAGGAAAACGCTCGCGACGGGAAGGTGCATCAGCAAGTACCTCCGGCGACGGCGCATCGTTGACACCACAAGCCGCGCCTCACGGTGAACCTTTCCAACCTAACATGAAAATCGCGCCCGTTCGTGCCGGAAGCGTGGCGCTTCGCGAGCGCGACGGTGAGCTGCAGCGCCGCGCCCGGCGCGAACTCCGGCGCGCCTCCGGAGGACGGCGCGCGACGGGGGTCGCCCGTCGCGATTCTTCGCTGCAGCGGTCATCAGGGAAGCGACGATGGGTGCCGCTCCGGACGGCCCGCGGCGAAGCGTCGGGACCTTCAGTTCGCGATACGGCACGCGGTCAAGCTCTGCACCTCCGGCACCCCATCGGTCGATCGCGCTCGACGTCTCCTGTAGCGTCACCGGTTCGCAACCTCAGATCCCGCAACGTCACCGGACGAGAGACATCGTGCGCGCTCCACCAATGGCCGACCTGGAACGAGCCTCGAGTCTGTTACAGCAGGTCGACGAAGACAGACTGGATTTCAGCCCCGACCCCAGCGTCTCGCCCGACGTTCGCGAGCTGACGGACCTTTCGAGCTATCCGACGAGTTCCCATCGGGCCAACCTGCGGGCGAGAATCGAGGCCGTCGTTCGGGCAGGGAACGGGCTGGCGGAGTCGCGCGCCGCTTCCGATTACGTCTCGAGGCTCATCGTCGACTGCGTGAAGTTGGCCCCGCCGGTCGACGACTGGGGCGCACAACACCGTCTCGCGGAGCGACGCCGAGCACGTCGAGGCCGGCGTCATCAGCTCGGCCGTCAGCGTGTGCCGTGACCGCATCGGGCCCGGTAACTACTCAGCTGGCCTGAGCAATGGGGCCTTCTGACGGCTCTAACGCGCGTCCTGCGAGCGCGTCCGACAGCGCCACCATCACGTTGCGACCCTGCTTCTTCGCCGTCGAGACGTAGCCGCGGATTCGGCAGGACACGTCCGCTCCGGCCTGCGAGCGGAAGCAGCCCGAGATCTTCTGGCGCACCTTGATCATGCGCACGTCGCGCTCGGCCAGGTTGTTGTCGAGGGGGCGATCGAAGTCGTACACGAACCCGAGCGCCTCGGGCATGAAGTCGCGCAGCCGCGCGTGCAGGTTCACCGGCGTCCGAGCCGCTTGCCGCGTGCCCGTTCGTAGCCCGCCGGCGGCGCGGGTCCGTGATCGGCCGCGAAGCCCTTGTGCCCTCGAGCGCGCCCCTCCGTGCATCGCTCGATGCCGCGCTTGCCGTGCATCAGGTGGCCGTGACGAACAGGGTGCCGCCGCGCCCGGCAGCTCCGCCTCGGCGTGCTTCAGGATCCGGCGGTAGCGGCGCTCGATCCGGTCGATCGCGCGCTGTCGTCGAGCCGGGTCGCTGGCGTGGCCCGCGGCCTTCGCTGCCTCCACCTCGCGGTGCGCTTCCACCAGGGCGCGGATCAACAGCCCATTCTTCGCCCGAAGGCTGGCCGTACTGCTCGTGGACGTACACGAGCTCGCGGATGTGGTGGGCGTTGCACAGGACGTGCAGCAGCCCCTCGACGGCGAAGTACGGGCCCCAGTGATCGTGCACCGCGTAGCCCTTGTAGCCCTCGAGCGCGCCCCTCCGTCGCATCGCTTCGATGCCGCGCTTGCCGTGCATCAGGTGGCACGTGACGAACAGGGTGCTTGCCACGTGCAGCCAGTGCAGCTTGCCGCCCACGCGCACCCCGGACTCGTCGAAGTGCGCCGCGAGAGCCGCTCGCACCACCTCGATCGCGCGGGCCTCGAAGTCCTCTAGCCGGTCGCTGCAGCGGGCCAGCAGGTTGTTGACCGTGCCAACGCCGATGGTGAGCCCGAAAAGAGCGTCGAGGAGCTCGGTCAGTCGCGCCATCGGCACCAGCTGGTACTCGTCCAGGTACACGACCGTGGCGTGCAGCCGGGGGCCGTACTGCCGGCACGACGTTGCTGCAGGGGGCCTGCTTCGGGGCGCTGATCATCATCACGGTCCACAACCTGCTGCTTTGCTTCACGCTCCGCGAGACGTCGGCCCGAGGGCTGCGTTGTGGGCTTGCCGCCACGCGACTTCGCCGCCGCGAAGTCTCGAGTCCAGGACATAAGGCCCCTTGCCCGTCCTACACTGCGGCGCGGGAGCGGCTGCGATGCGGCCTCACGGCTCCAGCGCCGCCGCCACCCGCTCGGGCGTCAGCGGCAGATCCGTCAGTCGCACCCCGATCGCGTCCCGGATCGCGTTGCCGAGCGCGCCCGCGGTCGGGCCCTGCGCCGCCTCGCCGGTGCCCAGGAATGGCGCGCCGGGACGGTCCATGACGTGCACGTCGACGCGTCCGGGCACGTCGTCGAAGCGCAGCATCGGGTAGCTCGACCAGTCGGTGGAGGTGACACGGGTGCGATCGAACGCGACCTCCTCGAACAGCGTCCAGCTGAGCGACTGCACGATGCCGCCCTCGGTCTGGTTGCGGATGCCGTCGGGATGCACGGCCTCGCCCGAATCGATGGCGGCCACCGCCTCGTGCACCCGGACGCGACCGGTCGCGGGCTCGACCGCGACCCGCATCGCCAGCGCGCAGTACGCCGCCACGTTCTTGTAGCGCGCGAAGGCGAAGCCGCGACCCTCGTGGCGAGGCAGCGGCTCTTGCGACCAGCCGAACTCGCTCGCGGCCCGTTCGATCACGGCGCGCGCGCGCTCGTCCTCGAGGTGGCGCAGGCGAAACTCGACGGGGTCCGCTTCTGCCACGAGCGCGAGCTCGTCGACGAAGCTCTCGATCGCGAACACGTTGGCGTGCGCGCCGAGCCCGCGCAGCGCCGAGGTGCGCAGCGGCATCGCGCGCACGAAGTGCCACAGGACGCGCCGGTTCGGGATGCGGTAGAGCGGCACGGCGTTGCGGTCGCCGAGCCCCGGCGGCACGATGCGCTGTCCGGGCAGCTCGAACGGGAACGGGTCGGCCAGGTGATTGGCCGGCAGCAGCTTGTCGGCGCCGCCGGGGCGCGCCACGTGCGAGCCCGTCCATAGATCGTACGTCCAGTCGGCGATCCGGCCGTCCGCATCGACGCGACCCGCGAGCTCCATGGCCATCGCGGGGCCGAACGGCTCCCAGGCGTGCTCCTGATCGCGCATCCACTGGACCCGCACCGGCCGGCCGGGCAGCGCGCGCGCGACGAGCGCGGCGTCGGCCGCCGCATCGTCCGCGCCGTTGTGGCCGTAGCAGCCCGAGCCCTGCACGTGGCTCACGCGCACGCGCTCCGCGGGCATGCCGAGCATCTCGGCGATGGCGTCCCGATCGGGGTAGACGCCTTGCGTGTGCGACCAGACGCGCAGGTCCTGCCCTGCCATCAGCGCCACGGCGCAGGAGGGGCCGATCGAGCCGTGCAGCGTGTACGGCCGGGTGAAGGCGAGGCGCACGCCGCGCTCGCCCTCGACCCGCGGCGAGCCCGCCTCGTCGACCGTGCCGGTACGCTCGACGTTGTCGCGCAGCCACTCGTGCAGCCGCGCCCGCTCGGGCAGCGTCGCGGGCGTCCGCCATTCGGCGGCGGCCTCGAGCGCGCGCATGGCGCGGATCGCCTGCCATTCGCGCGTCGCCACGACGGCGAGGAAGCTGCCGTCGCGGACCACGGCGACGACGCCCGGCATCGTCTCGACCTCGCCCGAATCGAGCGATAGCAGCGTCGCACCGGGGCTCGGCGGGCGCACGATGCGCGCGTGCACCAGGCCTTCGGGTCGAAGATCCTGCACGTAGATCGGCGCGCCGGTGACCTTCGACGGAATGTCGAGTCGCGTCATCTCGCCGCCCATGACGCGGAACTCGGCGGGGTCGCGCAGCGGCACGTCCGGCCGCGCGACGGTGGCGAGATCGAGCGAGGCCGCGAGCTCGCCGTAGCCGATCGAGCCGTCCGGCCCCGCGATCTCGCCGTTCGAGGCGTTGAGCTCCGAGACGTCGACATCGAGCCGCCGCGCCGCTTCCCCGAGCAGCAGCTCGCGCACGTTCGCGGCGGCGTTGCGGATCGCGGCACCGCTCATCTGCATCGAGTGGCTGGCGGCGGTGTAGCCCTCGTCCGGCGTCAGGGCGGTGTCGGCGGAGACGATGCCGATCCCGCCCGGCTCCACGCCGAGCTCCTCGGCCGCGACCATGACGAGCGCGGTCATGATGCCCTGCCCGAGCTCCGCCTTGCCGGTGTAGACGGTGACGCCGCCGTCAGGAGCGATGCGGATCCAGCTGTCGAGCCGCGGGTGCCCGGCGAGGCTGCCGGGGCGCCCCCCGGTCGGGCTCGTCTCGGCCTCCCCGCCCTGCGCCCGGGCCGCGGGCGCGGCGAAGGCGACGACGAGGCCTCCGCCGACGGTGCCGAGGAAGCCGCGTCGGCTCACGTGAAGGTGCTCGGTCACGGCTTCAGCCCTCGTCGGTCGCGGCGCGCATCTCCGCCTGCGCCCGGCGGATGGCGCGAAGGATGCGCACGTGCGTGCCGCAGCGGCAGAGATTGTTCTGCAGCGCTTCGCGGATACCGGCCTCGCTCGCGTCGGGGTCGGCCGCGAGCGTCGCCTGCGCGCGCACGATCATGCCGGGGATGCAGAAGCCGCACTGCGCGGCGTTCTCGGCGATGAACGCGCGCTGCATCGGCCCAGGCTCCCGGACCGTACCGAGCCCCTCGACGGTCGTCACCTCGCGATTCGCCACGCTCGATAGCGGCAGCGTGCAGGAGGCCACCGCTTCGCCGTCGAGGATGACGGAGCAGGCACCGCACTGGCCGAGTCCGCAGCCGTACTTGGCACCGTTCAGCCCGAGCTCGTCGCGCAGCACGTACAGCAGCGGCGTTTCGGGATCGGAGCGTGTCTCCACCGCCTCGCCGTTGATCGTCAGTTTCGTCGCCATGCTCGCCCCTCCGCGCATCAGCCTGAAAGCTCGGGACTCCGGTGCACGGGCGCTGCAACGTTTTCCGCGCATCGGAGCCCTCGAAACGGATCGCCACTAGTACCGAGCGCAAACGTGCAAACCTTCCGTATGGTCATCCAGGATGGGCTGACAAACCGGGGGGACCGTGAAATGAACGCATCGGCAAGGTACGCGGAGCACCGTCCGAAACGCACCCGCGGAGCGTTCGCTCCGGCCCTGCTCGTCCTGTCGAGCGTGTCGATCGTCGCCTGCGGCGGCGGCTCGTCGGACTCGGGAACGAGCGATGCGGACGTGCCGCGCTCCGATGACTCGCCGAACCTGCGGGCGCTGAGCGTCAGCTTCACCCCGCCCGAGCGCCTGCAGATCATCGACATCGCGCTCACCGCGACGGTCACGGCGGGCGGCACCGAACAGGTCATGGAGCTCGGAGAAACCGGCTTCGAGTCCACGCTGCAGCTGCCCCAGGGGCAACAGGTCCAGGTCTACGTCGGCGTGCGTCGCACCGAGGACGGGTTGCTGCTGGCCGCAGCCGACACCACCGCCTGGCTCGGCGAGAGCGGCGCGAGCGTCAGCGTTCCGGAGCAGCGCTTCGGCTATCGCTTCGACCAGGACGGCGACGGCGTCGACAACATCGTCGAGATCGAACGCGGCACCTCCCCCACCAGCGCGAGCCTGGACTTCGATGCCGACGGCGTGCCGGACGATCGCGACCAGGACGACGACAACGACGGCGTCGCGGACGACGACGACGCCTTCCCGTTCAACGGGCAGGAGTTCCGGGATACCGATGCCGACGGCATCGGCGATCGATCCGACAACGACGACGACGGTGACGGCGTGCTCGACGAGCTCGACGCGTTCCCGCTCGATGCAAGCGAGACCCGGGACAGCGATCTCGACGGCATCGGCGACAACGCCGATGCCGACGCCGACGGCAACGGCGTCGACGATTCGCAGGAGGACTCGGACTTCGACGGCGTGCCCGATCCGATCGACCTGTTCCCGAACGACGGAAGCGAGTCGGCCGACGCCGACGGCGACGGCATCGGCGACAACGCCGACCGGGACGACAACAACGACGGCGTCGACGATTATCGCGAAGGCTCGCAGATCATCGTGCCCTACGTCGATGACGCGAGCATCGTCATCGACGGGATCTGGACGAACGAATACCGCGGCAACGACTACTACGACGAATGGGGCAAGGCCGCCGACGGCGACTCCTACGGAAACTCGCTCTCGCTCGGCAACCTGCAGGTGGACAACACGGGGCGTTTCGGAAACGGCGGCTACTACTACAACGACATGTACGTCGAGATGCTGCACGACGGCGAGTACCTGTACGTCAAGTACGTGATCGGCGGCGAGGAGCTCGAGAACTGGTTCAACGATTCCGTCGACCCCTGGGAAGACGATTCGGTCGAGCTGTACATCGACGTCGGCCACGATCGGTCGGAGGCCTATGGCGACGACGACTACCAGCGGATCTTCCGCTTCCGCGACACGGTGGAGGACCCGACGCTCGACGGCTTCTACTCGGCGAGCGGCATGCGGACCGACTACGTCAGCAGCTACCGCCACGAGAACAGCGCGAACTACGTCTACCAGCAGCTCTACGAGATTCGCGTCGAGCTGTCGTCGATCGGTCTCGAACCCGGCGACACCTTCGGTCTGGAGATCGCCGCGAACGACGACGACGACGGGGGGACACGCGATGCCAAGTGGGGCTGGTGGGCGCCGGCCGGCACCGACGTGGCCTGGCAGCGGCCGGACGTGTTCGGCACGGCGAAGCTGCAGCCGCGAGACTGAACCGGGACGCGGTGGACGCCTCGCCCACCGCGTCCGCCGCCGGCCGATCGTTCAGCCCGCGGGAGGCCTCGACGGGCCGGGTGTCGAGGCGGACTCCCGCCTCGACTCCAGCCAGCGGAAGAAGTAGCTGCGCGGCGGCTCTTCCCCGCTGACGAGGTATTCCAGCGTGTAGGGGTTACGCAGGGCCGCCTCGATGGCGGTGCGCGCCTGCCACGTGCCGCAGAAGAGCACCCTGTCCCCCGACTCCAGCGCGGTGTCGAGATCGGGCACGGGGCACAGCTCGCCGCGTCGCTCGAGCTGCAGCGGGACGCAGGCCAGCGATTCGTCGCGCCGACGCGGGTCGCGCACCAGATCGCCGAGACGGGGCTCGATGGACTTGTTCGTCGAGATGCGCCCCGACAGCGCCGTCGCCGACTCGGGGTCGATCTCCGACACCCACAGGTTCGGGGCCTCGTCGCCCATGCGCTCGCGCAGCCGCTCGAGCAACGCGTCGAGCTCGGCCTTCGGGCACGTCTGCAGGTGATCGAGCAACGGCTGCAGCCCCGGCGACACCAGCTCGAGCTGCGCGCGCCTGGCCACGACCCGCTCCGGGTGCATGACGAGATCCACCGGTGCCCCCGTGAACGCGACCTCGTTCGAATGGTGGTTCTGGCGGATCACCAGGAACACCTCCGGCGTCAGGTCGCGCACGGTCATCATGATCCGCAGGTTCGCCGCGTCGTCGTCCGTCGCGACGATCACGCAGCCGGCGCGGGTCACGTCCGCCCGCGCCAGCGTGTCGCGGTCGGCCGAGCCGCGTATGCGGTCCGCGTTCGCGTCGCCTTCAGCGATGGCCGGGTCGATGACGACCGCACGGATGTCGCGCTCGGCGAGGTTCTCCACGATCCGGTGGCCCATGCGTCCGTAGCCGCACACGATCCAGTGGCCCGCCGGGCACTCGATGCGGTGGTCCAGGTTCGCGCCCGCCACCTGCGCGAACCAGTTGCCCAAGGCGTGCACGGCCGGGCGGTAGAGTGCTGCGCAGAGCCGGTCGGCGAACACCTCGAACGAGTCCAGCACGAGCACCGAGCCCAGCGCCTCGAGCTCGGCGGCGCGCTCGCGCGAGTGCACGTGACAGATCGGGCGCAGCGCCGGGTTCAGCGCGAGCGTCATGATCGTGGCCGTCACGTTGACGTGCTCGTCGTCGGTCACGGCGACGAGCCCGCGGCAGTGCGGATGCCTCAGCCCGGCGTCGAGCAACTGGTTCGGCTGCCCGCCGTCGGCGCACACGCCGAGCACCTGCACGTCGAAGTTCCTGAGCGCGAGCGCCTTGATGCGATCGGGGTCCTTGTCGATGACGACGGTCGCGATGGCCGAGTCGTTCAGCCCACGCGCCAGCAGGCTGCCGGCATCGCCGAAGCCGCAGATGATCACGAACGGCACGTCGGTGCGCAGCACGCGGCGCGAGAACACCCGCTGCGCGAGCGCGCGGCGGAAGTGCGCGTTCTGGACCAGCCGGATGAGCGAGCCGATGGAGTAGAGCCAGGCGACCACGCTGACGTGCAGCACCACGATCACCCAGACGCGCTGGGCCTCGCTGAACGGCACGGGCAGCTCGCCGAAGCCGGTGGTGGTCGCGGTGTAGGCCAGGATGTAGAGCCCGTGCAGGAAGCTCATGCCCTCGCCGTCGCGCCCGGGCACGAGCCCGAAGCCCGCGATGCCGACGACGTACACCATGAACAGCGACAGCAGCGGCAGCCGCATCGCGCGCAGCACGATCATCGAGACCCGATCGAGGTCCGGGTTGTCCGCCATGCGATGCCGACTCCGTCGTCGCGAACCTTGCGCTAGCGGCGCGCCATGAGCGTCTCGCACACGACGACCACCACCGAGACCACGTTGGCGAGCAGGGCCCCGTTGGCCAGGGACACGATCGTGGCCATGGCATCGGGGGTGACGCCACTGTCGGCGACGTGCGCGGCGAAGGTCCACACGCCGGCCGCCGCGAACAGCTGCAGGTCGGCCACCAGCGCGGTGGCCAGCAGCAGCGCGCCGGTCTGCGAGCGCTCGCCGAGCTTCAGGCCGGTGGCGAGCACGTTGGCCACGATCGCGACGAAGAGCAGCCAGACGCTGTGGTGGTGCGGGTTGTCGATCTCGCCGTAGCCGAAGCTGAAGTTCAGCGTCATCGCCAGCAGGATGAAGAAGGCGAAGATCGTCTTTTCGAGATTCATGGTCCGGTCCGGGCCGCTGGTCGGGCGGGACGCCGGATCGGGACGGCCCTTCGGCCGCATCCTCGCACGATGATCGGGCCGGCAGGCGACGGCTGCCCTGACGTCGCAGGTCTGCGGCGCGCTCGAGACCTCGGCACCCCGACGTGTCACTCTCGACACCCTCGTGCGAGGAATGCCGCCATCGCACCGGCCACGAGGCGCGCGGCTTGGCCCTGCTCCGGGGCCCCGACTCGATCGACGTGGCCTGGAACGCGCCCGAGCTCGCGGACGAGGTGGCGCGCTACCGGGTGAGCGCCGCCGGCGCGGCACCCATCGACGGCGGCGGTCGCCCCGCGCCCGGTCATCGCGTCGTCGTGCTCGCCGTCGATACCGGCGAGCTCGTGCCGGACGGCACCGAGGGCGGTATCGCCGTGCTGGCCCCGGACCCCGTGATGTTCCTCGACCACTGGAACCGCCCCGACGAGCGACGACCGGCAGGATCATCCGGGCGCGGCTGCGCGAGCTGGCGGAAGCGCAAGCGGTCCTGAAATTCTCGTGAACCGCCGCCTTGACCCGCCGATGCCCGGTACGCATGCTTCGACGCATGAGAGCGACCATGAACGACGTCCCGTATCGGACTCGACGACGACGAGGGCCGGCCCGCACGGCGCGCTCGGGCGAGCCGGCTCGCCCCAGCGTCGGGCGCACGCCCTTCCCGTGCCCCGGGCGACCGAGCCCTCCCTGATCCATGGGCGACGAGATCGAGAAACGCTACTTCAGCGCCGACGACTATTCGGCCTTCCGGCAACGGCTCGACGCCGAGACGGATCTGCTGCGGCGGGTATTCGACGAGAAGTCCTTCAGTCGGCGCGGCAACACGGTGGGCTTCGAGCTCGAGGCCTGGCTGGTCGACGCCGCGTGCGACCCCTTCCCGTGCAACGAGCGCTTCCTCGAACGCCTCGACAACCCGCTGGTCGTGCCGGAGCTCGCGGCGTTCAACGTGGAGCTGAACGGCAGCCCCACGTCGCTGTCCGGGCGCGTGTTCTCCCGATTGCACGACGAGCTGTCGAGCACCTGGTCCGCCTGTTGCGAGACGGCCGAGGAGATGGGCGCCGCCCTCGTCACGATCGGCACACTCCCGACGGTGCGCGAGTCGATGCTGTGCGCCGAGCACATGTCGTCGCTCACGCGCTACCGCTCGCTCAACGACCAGGTCGTGGCGTTGCGCGACGGTCGACCGCTGAGCGTCGACATCGACGGCGAGTCGCCGTTGCACACGACGCACGGCGACGTGATGCTGGAGGCGGCGGCGACCTCCTTCCAGATTCACCTGCAGTGTCACCCGGAGCACGCCGTTCGCGACTTCAACGCAAGCCTTGCCGTGTCCGCGCCGATGGTGGCGGTGTCGGCCAACTCGCCCTTCCTGTTCGGCCACGCCCTGTGGGACGAGACGCGCATCCCGCTGTTCGAGCAGGCGGTCGACGTGGGCCAGGGACAGCGGCCCCGCGTCACGTTCGGCGAGGGCTACGCGCGCGAGTCGCTCTACGAGATCTTCGAGCAGAACCGCGCGGATTACCGCCTGCTGATGCCGGCCGTGCACGACGCCGAGCCTCGGGAGTTCCGCCACGTGCGGTTCCACAACGGAACACTGTGGCGGTGGAACCGGCCGCTGATCGGTTTCGATTCCGACGGGCAGATCCACCTCCGGATAGAACACCGTGTCGTGCCCGCGGGACCGACGCTTCGGGACTGCATCGCCAACAGCGCGTTCTACTTCGGATTGATTCACGGCCTCGCGCTGGACGCGCCGCCGATCGCTTCGAGCCTGCCGTTCGAGATCGCGCGCGACAACTTCTACCGCTGTGCCCGCCACGGACTCGACGCCGACGTGATCTGGCCGGGCACGAGCGGAACGCGGCGGGTGCCGGTGCGCGCTCTCGTCGTCGAGACGCTGTTGCCGACGGCACGCCGAGGCCTCCGGTCCGTCCACGTGCCCGACGCCGAGATCGACGACTACCTGGACATCATCGGAGCGCGCACCGATTCGGGGCTGAACGGAGCGACCTGGCAACGTCGCTGGATCGCTCGCAACGGCCCCGAACCGAACGCGCTGGTCGAGGAGTATCGCGCCCTGCAACAACGGAACCTGCCCGTACACGAATGGCCCCTGTAAGCGGATCCCTGCGCCGACTCGAGTCCTTCCCGGACGATCTTCTGAGCTGTCCGGCCGAGCGGCTGCTGCAGCGGCTCGGCGGTCCCACGGTGATCTCGCTTCCGGGAAGGAGCGGGCCGCCGATGTTCATCTCGGTGCTGCTGCACGGCAACGAGGTCAGCGGGTGGAACGGGCTGCGCCGCTTCCTGTTCGAGGCACGGACGCTGCCGCGTCCCGCCACGATCTTCGTGGGCAACGTGCGGGCCGCGGCCGTCGGGCTGCGCACGCTGCCGGATCAACAGGATCACAACCGGATCTGGACGGGGGCCGAGGAGCCCGAGGCGGCGCTGGTCAGGGAGGTGCGCGACGTCGTCGATCGCGGCGAGTGGTTCGCCGCCGTCGACCTGCACAACAACACGGGCCACAATCCGCACTACACCGTGCTGACGGCCATCACGCCGGAGAACCTCGGACTGGCCCGGCTCTTCTCGGACCAGGCCGTGCTGGTCGAGGAGCCGGACACCGTGATGGCCCGCACGTTCGACGGCGTGTGTCCCGCCGTGACGCTCGAGCTCGGCTCGATCGCCGACCCCCGTTCCGACGAGCGGTGTCGCGACTATCTCGAGCGCTGCTTCGCACTCGACGAGATGCCGAAGGCCCGTCGAGAGGACATGAACCTGTTTCGTTCGCTGGGACGCGTCCACGTGGCCGAGCGCGCCGAGTTCGATTTCGCGGACGGCGCGGGAGCGGCCGGACGTCCGGCGCCCTCGGCACCGTCCTTGAGGCTGACCGGTGGCGTGGAAGGCGTGAACTTCCATCGCCTGCCCGCGGGGTTCGAGTTCGGTCGCGCCGAAGGCGAGCTCGACGCGTTGCTGACCGTGCTCGATGTCGAGCACAACGATGTCACGCGCGAGTACTTCGACATCGTCGACGGCGCGGTCCGGCTCACCCGATCGGTCACGCCCGCCATGTACACGACCGATCCGCTGGTGGTGCGGCAGGACTGCCTGTGCTACTTCATGGAGCCGCTGTCGCGCGACTGAGCCTCCGTCACGCGGAACGCGCGCCGCGGGCGTCGGGCGGGCCGCAGCGGACCCGCGCGAGGGCGTCCGGCAGCCCAGGGGCAACGTCTCGAGATCGGCCGCTCGCCGACTCGGACGCACCCTGCCAAGGCGAAGCTCAGGTGAGCTCGACGGCTCGCTCGACCGTTTGCGCCCTCTCCGCCGGCTCGCTCCGGATCACCGTTCGCTCCGGTCGTTCGTCCACGAGCGTCGCGTAGCGCGCCGAGGCAATCTTCGCGAAGCGATCGACTTGATCGGAGAGCGCGAGCAGGCGCTCGAGGATCGCGCCGCGGTCCTCCGCCTCGACCGCTGCCAGCGCGCGCGCCAGAGCGATGGCGACCCACGGGCTCTCGAGCCACCCCTTTCGACTCTTGCGTGGCCAGCACGACTGCCCGAGGCGTCGCGTGCCACCTGCGCCGACCTCCTCGGCGACACGGCTCTCGACCCGATGAGCGCCCACCTGCCGCCGTCTGGTTGCGGAGCGCTCGTGGACGAAGCTACCTTGCGTCGGCGCCGTCCGCGCGTGCGTCCCGGTTTGCCGACCGGGCACGCGAGGACAAACTTCGGCTGGCACGCGCGAATCGCACCCATGAGCATCCGCACCTCGGTGAACCGACGACCGCCTTCGGCATGGACTAGCGCCGAGCGCATCGCAGGGCTCGACCCGGAGGTGAGCTACGAGGAGATCGCTCGCCTGCTCTACGCCTGGGAGTTCCCCTGGGACATCGAACGGTCCCTGGAGCTCGCGCTCTTTCGGACGTACGCCGTTCCGTCGATATCGGGACTGCTGGCTAGCACCGGAGAGTTCGAACGCCGAGCGCGCAAGCGCTACGACGACACGGAGCTCATCCGCTGGCTCGATCGCTTTGGCCGGCGACCGATGACCGAGCGGGAGCAACGTGGCTGGTTTCTCTATTACCGGACCTTCGCGACGCCGAGCGCGGCGACCCGCTCGGCTGTCGTCACGGCATCGCCGAACGGGGTGTTCATGAGGATCACGCCGTGCGCGGTGCAGGCCGTCGAAGTCGACGACCGCCTTCGCGAGCGCCTCGGCCGACGGCCGCCGAGGGCCTCACGCTCGTGCGCGCGGACACGGACGAGTGCCAGGTGCGGATCCCCGATGGCGAGCACGCCGGTGGCGTCGATGCTCGCGCCATCGAAGACGCCGTGGAAACGCACGAGGTCGATCCATGGCTTCGGCACCAGCGCGGCGAGACGGACGATGACGGGCGGCGCGATGGCCGCCCGTCGGCCTGCGGACCGCGCGAAAGTTCGATCCGGTCAGCTCGGACAGGCGCACGCGTTGACGTACATCAATCGCTATCCGTCCGGACACACCCCGCCCGCGGTCCGTTTCGTCAGCGAGCCGCGCTCGGGCTCTGCAGCGTGTCCCAGGTGGCGGCGTAGACGCGGTCGCCGTGCACGTAGTACGTCGCGTCGTTGACCATGACCGATCGATCGCCGCCGTAGACGCTGGGGCCGAACAGCAGGTCGTCCTGCCCGCGCCGCTCGACGATCATCGCGCCGCGCGGCTCGATGCCCGCGGCATCGCCGCCGCGCACGTCGAAGCCGTGCAGGCCGGTGTAGGACCACTCGTAGTAGGCCGGCCCGCCGACGTCGGAGCCCGGGTCCGGGCGCACCGTCGGGAACGCCTCGCCGTGCACGTCGATGCCGAAGCTGACCCGCGTCGGGTGTTCCTCGGTCGCCGGCTGCACCGTGATGCCGCGGTGATCGAACAGCGCCTCGGCCTGGGTGCCGGTCTGGCCGACGAGCAGCGTGTCCGCCTCGCGCGGCGCCGCGGGATCGGACACGTCGAACAGCGACAGCTTGAGCCCGAGCACCAGCCCGCCACGGTCATCTCCGCGGGGGTCGGCGACCGCGTCGCGGCCGATGCCCAGCAGGTGGTTCTCGTCGATCGGCATCAGGTAGTCGCTGTAGCCCTCGATCTCGAGCTCGCCGAGCACGCGCGGGTTGCGCGGATCGGCGAGATCCACGACGTAGAGCGGATCGGTCTGCCGGAACGTCACGAGATACGCCCGGTCGCCGATGAAGCGGGACGCGTAGAGCTGCTCGCCGGGCTTGCCGATGAAGCCGGGCTCGCGTTCGTTCGGCAGCTGGGCGAGAAGCGTCAGGGCCCCCTCGCCGTCGGGCTCGAGCACGCTCACGTTGATCGGGCTGATCTCCCGGCTCTGGCCGTCGAAGCCGAACGTGTCGTTGACCGTCGCGACGCGCAGCACGCCGTCTCGCGCGCTCATGCGGAAGGGCTTTCGCAAGGGGTCGAAGCCGAGGTGGCCGACCACGGTGCCCGAACCGCGGTAGGCGAGCGAGCCGCCGTCGATGTCGAACTGGTGGATGTCGGTCTGGACGCTGGGGTCGCGCGGGGCGATGTCGGGCTCGGGCGCGGCCGGCTCGACCGGCCCCTCCACGATCACCGGCACATCGACGGGCGGCGGCTCGACGACATCGCCGTAGTCGTAGCGCGTCGTGGCGAGGTAGACCGCGTCCGGGGAGGCGTACAGCGTCTCGCTGGCGCCGAGGTAGCACTCGCTGTCGGACAACGCCATGGTGTCCAGATCGATGACGGCGAGGGTCACGATGTCGGGCGAATACCAGGACTGACCCTCGGGCTTGTCGGCCACGAAGCAGCTGCCCGGGTCGACCAGCGAGACGCGCTCGCCGGTCGCCTCGTCCACGTAGCCCGGCAGCAGGCTGTCGTCGTCGGTCGCCTGCACGGCCGCCTCCCACTCGCCGGGGCCCAGCTCCCAGGGCTGCGGACCGGGCAACGTCGGATAGAAGCGCGACGCGAAGAACAGGTACTTGCCGATGCGCCGGCTCGAGACGATCTGGCCGTCGATGCGGAAGCTGCCGGTGATCTGCGCCGAGGCCGGGTCGTCGACGTCGATGCGCGTGACGACGCTGTCGAGGCCGCCGAAGGCGATGCTGGTGTCCCAGTAGCCCCAGTAACCGCCGCCCGACGAGCTCAGCAGCACGCGACTGCCCGCGTCGCTCTCGTACAGGTACATCCCGTCGGCGTTGCGGCCGCCGAGATCGAGCTCGATGTCGCGCAGCGGCGTGGCGTCGGCCGACGCGGCGTCCAGCCCGAGCACGCGCAGCACCGTCGTCGCCGACCCGGGTCCGAACTCCGACTCGGCATCGATCGACCCGTCGGTCGCGACGTCGTCGACGAAGACCGGCTCGCCCGGCGAGACGCCGCCGAAGCTCTGCTGCAGCACGTACAGGCGGGTGCCGTCGGAGCTGACCTTGACCCGGTCCTGCTCGTCGACGCCGCGCTCCTGCACGTTGGTCTCGGTGACCTCGAGACGCCCGCCGTCGTCGCCGCCTGCGCCATCCGCCTCCGCGACCGGAGCCGCCACGGGATCCGCCGGAGGGGCGTCGGCCGACGAATCCTCCACGGCCCCGCCCTCGATCGAATCGTCCGTCCCGAAGCCGCCCGAGTACTGAGCGACGAGCGCGCCGCGCAGCTCGGCGAAGAACGCCTCGCCGTCGCCGAGCGGCCGCAGCGCGGCCCTGAGCTCGGCACCGGGCGCTGCGCCCGGGCCGCCGGTGGTCGCGACGGGTTCGGTTCCGTCGTCGCTGCACCCGGCCAGCACGACGACCGTCGCGATCGCGGTCAGACACGTGATACCTGCCTTCATGGTTCCGCCCTCCACCCAGATTATTGGGACACGAGACCCAAACAATACTCCTTTGGCGGCGCGAATCAAGTGCGACTTTGGCCGAGGGGCGCGGGACGGGATGCGGTTCGCGGCCGGGCGCCGCGCCACGGTGATCCGATGGCGTCATGGACACCCGTTCCGACACCCGGGCGAGCGGAACTGGATCTCTCACGCGTGAGGAGTCAGGATGCGTTCACCGAAGACAGCGGAGAGGCTGCGAACCATGTGGACCACACGCAACATCATCGTCGCGGCCATCGCCGGCATCGTCGGCTGCGTCGCCAACTCGATCGCGATCACGGCCGTCGTCGGTGCCCCGTTGCTGCCGCTGATCTTCAGTCCGGGCCGGGAGTTCTTCTCGATCGTCTTCGCGATGTCGCTGATCCCGATCTTCGCGAAGCTGCAGGGCGCCGTCGCCTGGGTCACCGCCTTCGTCGTGCTGGAGGCGCTCTCGTCGCTCAGCGCGAAGCTGGTCTTCGGCGCGCAGGCGCCGTGGAGCCTGGTCCTGTTCTTCAACGGGATCTATGCCATCGCGGCGATCCTGGTGTACGTGTTCGGGACGCGGACCGCACACGTGCCCACGGCATGAGCTGATCGGCGCCGGGGCCGGCGCCGCCTGTCCGATCGGCGTCCCCGCGCGAACGTCGGCCACGTGGCACCGCAGGGAACCCGTCGGTGCTGCGGCGTATCGTCGGCTGCCCGATGCGCTCGGGCCACGACCTGCCGCCGCTGATGTTCACGCAGGGCGAGATCGGCTCGCTCGTGCGCGGCGCGTGCATCCCCTCCGACTCTGGTTCCGGGGCACGAGTTGGACGCTGGCGGGCTGGTGCGAGCTGCGCGACGGCTTTCGCATGTTCCGCGTCGACCGCATGCTGTCGCTCGAGGTGACGGACGAGCAGGCAAGGGCCTCTTCGCCGCACGGGCGCCGATGGCACCCAGCACGATCGGTATCGGCATCGAGCGGGTACGCGCCGACGACTTACATCATGCTGGTGCCGAAAGCAGATCCGGGCAGGGTCCAGACCTCGATGTCCCGTTCGCGCTCCTGGTCGTGAATCATCATTGGCGTGATCGTCAGCTCGATCGGGTCGCCGTCCAGGAAGCCGTCGATGCCCTCGCGCTTGACGCCACTGTTCATCTCGCGCGACAGGATGATGTACGAATAGACGTCCGGAATCAGCGTCGTGTCGGTCACCGTCTTGACCACCGTGCCGTCGATGGACCAGACCAGCCGATCGGATTCCCACAGAAAACCGATCGTGTGGCTGTCCGCCGAACCGACGGCGAGGTCGCCCGAGCCGTCGAAGTCATCGTCGAACACCACCGACCAGCCCTCGGGCGCACCGCCGGACACGGGGACCGCCGTCAGATCGGACGGCGTCGTCGGTGCTTGATCATCCGGTGCCGCATGCGACGCGGCCGGAAGGGCGGCGCCGAGCACGCCGAGCAGCAGCCAGGTCCGCGCGAAGCGGGATCGTATCGACATGAGGCTCACGCGGAAGCAATCGGATGAGCCTTGTTTCGGCGCGGCCGCCGTCCGCTTTCAGCCGACGGTGACGAAGCGTGGCCTCGTCGGCCGCGGAACCGCGACCGGCCGGGACGGCGGCGGGCCGGGCGGATGGGGCGCAGGTATCGCGCGATCCGCATCGGGCAGCATGCTGCTCGATGCAACTCCGGACACTGTCGTGGCCCCCCTACGACCGGCCGACCGCCATGCCCGTCGCGGACGCTCCACGACTACCCGAATGGCGACCGGACCATTGGACTCGATCCGAAGTGTCCCGGCGGAAGGCCGTGGTATACGGTGTGGATGCCCGGCCGAAACGGCGGCAGCGGGCGCAACGGAGAACGGACCATGTCTCACGAGTTCAGCGGTGGCTGCGACCACGTAAGGACCCACTCCGACAAGGACCCGATCGACAACCACACCTGTCACTGCTCGGTGTGCAAGAGCGTCACCGGGCAGTCGACGACGCATGTCGTCTTCTTCAACCACGACGACGTGGTGGTCGACAAGCCCGAGCACCTCGAGCGGCAGCCGTTCAACGCGAGCAACCCCGACGGACCGCTGGAGCTGTGCACCTGTGCGACCTGCGGTACGCCGCTGTTGCTCGACGACAAGCAGAACCGCATCCGCGCCATCGTCCCGAACCTGATGGGGTTCGGCGACAGCATCGCTCCGGCGACTTACCACGCCTTCTACGATCCTTCCTCGGGCGAGGCGAAACCGGACGACGGTCGGCCGGTGTACGAGGGACTGCGTCCGGACTTCGTCTGGCCCGCATCGGCCTGACGAGCACGAGCGTCGACCGCTCGATCCATGAGTGGGTCCTCGCGGTTGGAGACGCTCGCGTCGCTCGACGCGGAGCCGGTCTTCGGCGCGCGGGCGCCGTGGAGCCGGATGCTGTTCTTCAACGGGAGCTACGCCATCGCGGCGATGCTGGCCGAGGTGTTCGGGACCAGGACTGCCCGTGCGCCTGCGGCATGACCTGAACGGCGATGAGGTCGGAGCTGCCTGTCCGATCGGGAGCCCTTCGGGAACGTCGGCCTCGTGATGATGCGCGAAACCTGTCGGTGCTGCGTCGGATGGCGCTGAAGCCGATCGAGCGGAATCGGTCGTGGCGGAAACCCGTTCGGTGTCGGCCGACGCAGTACGCCCTCGTCCTCGTCACCACCCGCACGCGGTACGGGCGTCGAGCCCCGCGCATCACTCCTGACACCATGCTGTCAGTAGCCCTGTGCGATCGTTTCTCCGTGCCCACCCCGACGGCACGCGAAAGAGGACGACGACGATGAGCGAAGCGAAGAAGACTGACCACACCGTGGTGTGGGCCGAGATTCCGGTGACCGACATGGATCGCGCCATGGGCTTCTATGCCGAGCTGCTGCAGGCCGAGCTGACGCGCAACGAACAGGGTCCGAACCCGATCGCGGACCTGCCCCGTGGCGGCGACGACGGCGTCGGCGGCCACCTCTATCCGGGCAGGCCCGCACCGGCCGGCACCGGCAACACGATCCACCTCGCGGCGCCGGGCAAGCTCGAGGCCATCATGGATCGCGTTCGCGCGGCCGGCGGCGAGGTCGTGAGCGACGCGATCTCGATCCCGGTCGGCAGGTTCTGCTACGCGCTCGACCCGGACGGCAACTCGATCGGACTGTTCGAGCGCTGAACCGGAATGCGTCGGGCCGACAGGCTGTTCCGGCTGGTCCAGACGCTGCGCGACGGGCGGCTGCGCACCGCCGTGACGCTCGCCGAGGCAATGGAGGTGTCCGAGCGCACGATCTATCGCGACATCGCCGACCTGCAGGCGTCGGGCGTACCCATCGACGGTGCGGCCGGCGTCGGCTACCTGATGCGCTCGGGCTACGACCTGCCGCCGCTGATGTTCACGCAGGACGAGATCGTCTCGCTCGTGCTCGGCGCACGCCTGGTGGTCGGCTGGGGCGGCACCGACATGGCGGGCGCGGCGCGCGACGCGCTCTCGAAGATCGAAGCGGCGTTGCCCGACGGCGATGCGCTGCACGACGCCCTCGAACGCTTTCGTGCGCCGGCGACCGGACTGGCGACGCACGACCGCGGGCGCCTCGACGCCATCGATCGAGCGACGCGCGATCGTCGGATCATCGCGATCCGCTACCGCGCGCCCGACAGGGCGCCCACCGATCGACGCGTGCACCCCCTCGGACTCTGGTTCTGGGGCACGAGCTGGACGCTGGTTGCCTGGTGCGAGCTGCGCGATGGCTTTCGCATGTTCCGCGTCGACCGCATGCTGTCGCTCGAGGCGACGGACGAGCACTTCGCCTTCGAGCCCGAACGCTGCCTGCAGGCCTTCATCGCGCGCGTGGAGGAAGCCGAAGGCTGTCGGTTGCCGCCCGACCCGTTCGATCGTTCCTGATCACGCGCTCACGCAGGACTTCGCCGGAGACTCGCGGCGTCGCCACCGCGGGGCCGGGACGTGACGACGAAAGATTCCGCAGGGTCGCATCGTGGCGAAGGCGATCGGCGGCAAGGCCGTCGCGATTCGGGGTTCCTCAGACACGCCTTGCATCTCTCTCCACGTATTTCGCAGCGCCGGGCGGGTGGCGGCGATGACGAGTCGCTACCGCTCCCCCTTGATGTAGGGCTTCATCAGCGCCTGCGGCACCCGCGCCCGTCGCGCCATCACCACCAGCGCCACGATCGACAGCACGTACGGCACCATCAGGAACAGCTGGTACGGCACCGCGCCGCCCAGCACCGTCTGCAGCCGCAGCTGGTACGCGTCGAACAGCGCGAACAGCAGCGCCCCGAACAGCGCTCGTCCCGGCCGCCACGACGCGAACACCACCAGCGCGATGCACACCCAGCCGCGCCCCTGCACCATGGTCGGGAAGAAGCTGTTGAACGCCGACAGGGTCAGGAACGCGCCGCCCACCGCCATCAGGCCGCTGCCCACCATCACGCAGCCGATGCGGATGCGCACCGGGTCCACGCCCTGGGCCTCGGCCGCCTGCGGGTTCTCGCCGCTCATGCGGATCGCGAGGCCCAGCGGGGTGCGGAACAGCACCCAGGCCATCACCAGCGCGGCGAGCACGGCCAGCCAGGTCGGGGCCGTCTGGCCGGACAGCACGGTGCCGAGGAACGGCAGCGACGACAGCAGCGGGAGCGCGATCGGCGCGAAAGGCTCGATCGTCGGCGGGGTGCCGGCCACCGGCACCGCCAGGCGGAACAGGTAGTAGGCGACCGAGGAGGCGAACAGCGTGATGCCCAGCCCGGTGACGTGCTGCGACAGGCCGAGGTTCACGGTCATCGCCGCGTGCAGCAGGCCGAACAGCGCGCCGGCGGCGAACGCCACGGCGACGCCGGTCCACAGGTCCGCGCCCTGGTAGACGCTCAGCCAGCCGATCATGGCGCCGAAGGTCATGATGCCCTCGATGCCGAGGTTCAGCACCCCGGCGCGCTCGCACAGCAGCGCGCCCAGCGTGCCGAAGATCAGCGGCGTGGCGATGCGCAGCACCGCGGCCCACAGCCCGGCGGTGGCCAGGATCTCGACGATCTCCATCAGCGTCGCACCCGGTACTGCGTGAAGAACAGCGCCACCAGCATCGTCAGCAGCGACAGCGCCACCGTCACGTCGGCGATGTAGGTCGGCACGCCCAGCGCGCGGCTCATGCCGTCGGCGCCTACGAACAGCGTGGCGGCGAACAGCGCGGCCGCCACCACGCCCAGCGGGTGCAGCGCGGCCAGCATCGCCACCAGGATGCCCGAGTAGCCGTAGCCGGGCGACAGATCGGTGGTGACGTAGCCCTTCACGCCCATGACCTCGATGGCGCCGGCCAGCCCCGCCAGGGCCCCGGACAGGCAGCCGGTGAGGATCAGCGTGCGAGCGATGCGCACGCCGGCGAACCGCGCACCGTCCGCGTTCAGCCCGACCGCGCGCGAGCGCAGTCCGAACAGGGTGCGCGATTGCACGACGTGCACGAGAAGCGCCAGCGCGATCGCGATCGCCAGGCCGACGTGCAGCCGGGTGCGCTCGACCAGCTTCGGCAGCTCGGCCTCGATCGGCACCCGCACCGACTGCGGCCAGCCGAAGGCCATCGGATCCTTCAGCGCGCCCTCGATCATCATCGAGACGAACAGCACCGCGACGAAGTTCAGCAGCAGCGTGGTCACCACCTCGTCGACCCCGAAGCGCAGCCGCAGCAGCAACGGCAGCAGCAGCAGCAGGGCGCCGGCCAGCGCGCCGCCGAGCATCAACGCCGGGATCGCGATCGCGCCGGACCAGCCGGTCATCGTCGTGCCCAGGGCCGCGACGGCGATGGCGCCGACGTACAGCTGCCCCTCGGCGCCGATGTTCCAGACGCGCGCCCGGAACGCCACCGCGGCGGCCAGACCGGTCAGCATCAGCGGCGTGGCACGGGTCAGCGTCTCGGTGATCGCCAGGCGCGAGCCGAAGGCGTTGGCGACGATCTCGCCGAACGCGTCCAGCGCCGACACCCCGGCCAGGCGGATCAGTCCGGCGGACAGGAGCATGGCGCCGGCCACCGCCGCCAGCGGGGCGGCAAGCGCCAACCAGGCCGGCCGCTCGGCCCGACGTTCAAACCGCATGCATGGCCCCGTCGATCGAGGCGCCGGCCACCATCAGCCCCAGCGTGCGGGCGTCGGCCCGGTCGGTGTCGATCGGGTCCGACAGATGCCCCTCGACGATGGCCTGGATCCGGTCGCTCAGGCGCATCACCTCGTCCAGGTCCTCGGAGATCAGCAGCACGGCGGCCCCCCCGGCGCGCGCCGCCAGGAGCCGCTCGTGCACCGCCGCGATCGCCCCCTCGTCCAGGCCGCGGGTCGGCTGGGCGGCGATCAGCAGCCGGGGCTCGCCGTGCAGGCTGCGCCCCAGGATCAGCTTCTGGATGTTGCCGCCGGACAGCAGCTGGATGCGATGGTCCGGCCCGCCGCCGCGCACGTCGAAGCGCTCGATCAGGTCCGCGGCATGACGGCGCGCGGCGCTCGTCCGCACGAAGCCCGCTCGCTGGAACGACGGCTGCCCGGCACGTTCCAGGACGGCGTTCTCCCAGACGCTCATGTCGCCGATAGATCCGTCGCCGCCGCGATCCTCCGGCACGCGCCCCACGCCCAGGCTCACGAGCGCATCGACGTCGCCCTGCGGAAAGGGCGCATCGAACAGGCTCAGCGTGCCGGCACGGGCACGCCGCAGGCCGCACAGCAGCTGCCCGAGCGCCGACTGCCCGTTGCCGGACACGCCGATGATGCCCAGCGTCTCGCCGGCGCGCAGCGTGAAGTCGAGCTCGTGCAGCACCCGGTCGACGCTGACGCCGCGGGCGCGCAGCACCGTGGCGCCGGGGCGGGACGGGGCGCGGACCGGTCGCTCGATGGTGCGACCGACCATCAGCTCGGCCAGCTCCGCCTTGTCGGTGGCGTCGGCCGTCCGCTCGGCCACCACGCGTCCGCCGCGGATGACGGTGATGCGGTCCGCGGCGGCCAGCACCTGGTCGAGCTTGTGCGAGATGAACACGATCGACAGTCCCTGCGCGCGCATGTCGCGCAGGGTCGCGAACAGGCGCTCGGCTTCCCGGTCGGTCAGCACCGCGGTGGGCTCGTCCAGGATCAGGATGTCGGCGTCGTTGTACAGCGCCTTCAGGATCTCCACCCGCTGGCGTTCGCCCACCGACAGGTCGGCCACCAGCGCGTCCGGCGCCACCTGCAGCCCGAACCGGTCGGCGATGTCGCCCAGGCGCCGGCGCGCGTCGGCGCGCGCCGAGCGCCACGACCACAGCGACTCGGTGCCGGTCATCACGTTCTCCAGCACGGTCAGGTTCGGCGCGAGCGAGAAGTGCTGGTGGACCATGCCGACGCCCGCGGCGATGGTGGCGCGCGGGCGGCCCGGCGGCAGCGGCCGGCCCCGCACGCGCACGCTGCCGGCATCCGGCGTGTAGTGGCCGAACAGGATGCTCATCAGCGTGGTCTTGCCGGCGCCGTTCTCGCCCAGCAGGGCCAGCACCTCGCCGCGCGCCAGCGTCAGCGATACGTCGTCGTTGGCCAGCGTGTCGCCGAAGCGCTTGGTGATGCCGGACAGTTCGAGCACCGGTCCGTCGGCCCCGGACGTCGCTCGATCGGACGTCTGTCGGTCACGCATCGGTCGGCATGCCGACCACCGGGAAGCGCTGTCGCCAGCGCCGTTCGGCGTCGAGTCGCGAGGCGGCGTGCAGCAACGTCCGGTCGGCCCCCACGCGCGCCATCAACTGCACGGGCAGCGGCAGGCCGTCCGCATCGGCGCCGAACGGCAGGCTGAGAGCGGGACAGCCCGACACGTTGGCCCAGGTGGCGTTCGGGGCGAACCGTCGCAGCCGCCGCCAGTGGGCCTCGACGTCGTCGTGGTCGGTCGGGAAGTGACCGATCGGCGGCGGCGAGCGCGACAGCATCGGCAGCACCAGCACGTCGACGGCGTCGAACAGGGCGGCGGTGCGGCGGGCGACGCGCGCCATCAGGTCGAAGGCGGCCCACAGCCGGGTGACCCCCAGCGCGCGCCCGCGCGAGGCGACCGCCCGGCTCAACGGCTCCATCAGGGTCTCGTCGAGCGACAGCGTCTCGCACAGGCCGGCCAGGTTCACGCAGATCAGCCGGTCGAACACCTCGGCGCTGTCGACCAGCAGCGGCTCGACGCGGTGCGGATCAATGCGGACCGCATCGGCCGACAGCGCGAGCGCGGCCTCCTCGAGCACGGCCAGGCGCTCGTCGTCGATGCCGTCCGGCGGCAGCAGCAGGCCGACGCGTGGTGCGTCGAGCGGATCGGGCAAGGCCGGCTCCGGAAAGGGTCCGTCGCCGCCGGCGATGACGTGAAACGCATGGCCCAGATCGGACGCCGAGCGGCACAGCAGGAATTCGGACGCCAGCCCGCCCAGCAGGTTGGTGAAGTCGGGGCCGCCGGGCACCACCCCCCGGGAGGGCTTGAGCCCGTACAGGCCACAGCACGCCGCCGGCACGCGGATCGAGCCGCCGGCGTCTGTGGCGTGCGCGATCGCGACGATGCCGCGTGCTACCGCCGCCGCCGCGCCGCCGGACGAGCCGCCGGGCGTGCGGGTCGGATCGAGTGGGTTGCGGGCGATCGGCCCGGCGGCCGGCTCGCAGCCGAGCGACAGGCCGAACTCGGGCACCGTGGTCGTGCCGAACGCGTTCAGGCCGGCCGAGCGCAGCCGGAAGCCGAGCTCGGACTCGGTCGCGGGAACCGGCGACACGGCGCGCGAGCCGGCCCGCACCGGCAACGACCGGAACGGGCCGCCCAGGTCCTTGGCGAGCGTCGGGACACCGGCGAAGTGCCCGTGCCGGCACCGCGCCGCCTGCTCGGCGCGGCGCCGTGCGGGTTCGGGGTCCAGCCGGCTGACGGCACCGAGGCCGGCGTGCGTCTCGGCCGCCTCGATCGATGCTTCCAGGGCCGCCAACGCGCGGGCGCCGTCACGGCCGATGTGGCGTCCCAGCGCGTGCGCGTCGTGCCGGGACGCCGGACGGTCGGTCACCGGAGCGCACGCGCCGTGCCGCGTGTCGTGCAGGGGCGCGACCGGTCGAGGATCATGCGTGCCTCAGGACGGGTCCTCCATGTCCCGCACGACCTCGAAGTCGCCGCCGATGATCTCGTCGCGGCGCGCCCGCATGGCGGCCACCGCATCGGCGGGCGGCACGCCGTCGTCGAACAGGATGTCGCTGCCGCCGTCGACCATCAGCCCGTAGGCGGTGTAGCTGCGTCCGACCGGCTCGCCGGCGGCAACATCGGCGACCGCGGCGTCCAGGATCGGGCGGAAATACCACATGGCGTTCGCGAACACGGTGTCCGGGTAGCGTTCGGTGTAGTCGATCAGCGAGCCGACCGAGCGGATGCCGCGCTCCTTGGCCGCGTCGGCGGTGCCGATGCGCTCGCCGAACAGGATGTCGGCGCCGGCATCGATCTGGGCCAGGCCCGCCTCGCGCGCCTTGGGCGGATCGAAGAAGGTGCCGATGAACGACACCAGGTGCTCGGCTTCCGGATTGACCTCCAGCACGCCGGCCTCGAAGGCGTTGATCAGCATGTTCACCTCCGGGATCGGGATGGCGCCGACCGAGCCGACGATGTCGCTCTCGGTCATCGCGCCGGCCAGCATGCCGGCCAGGTAGGCGCCTTCGTGGTTCCAGGTGCCGAAGGTGCCGAAGTTGTCGCCGGACGGCTCGCCGCTGGAGCCCATCACGAACGCGACGTCCGGGTAGTCCGCCGCCACCTGGCGCGCCTCGCTCTCGACCGCGTAGGACTCGCCGATCACGAGATCGACTCCCTGCTCGGCGTACTCACGCATGGCGCGCGCGTAGTCGCTGCCGGACACGCCCTCGGAGAAGACGTACTCGATGCTGCCGTCGGCGTCGGCCGCCTGCATGGCCTCGTGCAGACGCGAATTCCAGGCGTTCTCGACCGGCGAGGCGTGGATGCCGGCCACCGTCGGCACGTCCTGAGCTTGCGCCGGCGCGAGCGCGACGGCGGCAGCGGTGACCGCCAGCCCGGCGGCGCATCGGACGGTCAGGATCGTCGGGGAACGAAGAGGTCCGGTCATCATGAGGTGATCCGATCGGTCGGGGGGAGGGCAGCGCGCGGCAGCGTGTCTCGAAATGTTACCCCAGCCGACGCCGACGTCCCGTGTCGCGCCGGCCCGGCCGCGGCCGGCGGCCGGGCCCGCCCTCCGGATCCTGGCGACGCGCTGGCGATCGTCAGCGGCGGGGATTGCAGTCCGGTGCCCGTGACGAGCGCCAGGCGGGCGGCGGACGTGGTGCGTGCGCGGTGCGTCGGCACGCTCGGTGCCGAGCAAAGGCGCCGCGTGGAGGACTGGCTGACGAAGGCCACGACGACCCTGGAACCGGCTCATCTCGTGTGCCTGCCGGAGCACGCGTGACGGGGCAGCCGTCGGCGACGGGAGAAGCGACACCATCCACCTGATGCTGGTATTGGGTACCGTCCATGGACGGACCTGCCGTATCTCGAGCCCGGTCCGCGAGTAGACCGGAACGAGAGTGGGGTCGGACCGCGCGGCCCTCGACGGAGGCATCCCATGGCGCGACCCGAAGCGGCCTCGAGGGCGACGATCGACGACCTGTACCGCGTCGACGGGAAGGCCGAGCTGATCGACGGAGCGATCTTCGACGGCGCACCGACGTTCGCGGTGGAGGTGCGCAGCGAGGGCGACTACGGGCCGGCCGCAGAGCGGGCGATGCGAGCCAAGCGCGCCGATTACTTCGCGGCCGGCACGCTCGCCGTGTGGGACATGGACCTGCTCGACCCGGTGTGCACGGTCAGGCTGTACCTCGCGGACGAGCCGGACGCACCTATCGTGTTCGCCCGCGACGCGGTGGCGCACGCCGGGGACGCGGTGCCGGGATGGTCGATGCGTGTGGCGACGCTGTTCGTCGAGGGTTGACGCCGAGGCCGTCGGGGTCGACCAGCAGCGCGGATCGTCCGCGATCGCGAAATCGACGGCCGAGGACACCGCCGATGGCCGTCGTCGGTAGCGGCCCGCGAGCTCCGGTCGCTGGCTTTTCCGCGGGGTTCCCCATCGTTGCACCGGTAAGAACGCGGTGCTACCTTCACCGGATGACGGTGAGAAAGCTATCCATCGCGCTCGACGAGTCGGTTGCCGCGAAAGCTGCCGACGCGGCCGAGCATCGCGGCATCAGCTTGTCCGCGTGGCTGAACGCGGCGGCCGAGCGCGCGCTCGTGCTGGAAGCCGGCCTCGACGCCGTCCGTGCCTGGGAGGCGGAACACGGCGACCTGACGCTCGATGAGCTGACCTGGGCCGACGGCGTGCTCGGCACCGGTGCCGGTCGCACGACCTTCTGAACGGTGGCCGGGGTCACCTACGACGCGGGCGCGCTGATCGCGGCGGAGCGAAACGATCGGCGCCTGTGGGCCCTGCACCGCCGGGCGCTGGAGCGCGGGCTCGTGCCGACCGTTCCCGCCGGCGTGCTCGGTCAGGGCTGGCGTGGTGGCCCCCAGGCGCAGATGTCCCGACTGCTGAAGGGATGCCGGATCGAGGAACTGGACGAACCGAGAGCACGTTCAGCCGGTGCAGCTTGTGCCGCGGCGCGCAGCTCCGATGTCGTGGGTGCCTCGGTGGTGGTCGGCGCCGCGTCGCGTTCCGACGTTGTCGTGACGAGCGATCCGGACGACCTGGAGCGCCTGCGCGATGCCTTGCGCGTGGAGCTCCGACTTCAACGGATCTGAGGCCGGCGGAGAACGCGAATGCGGCTGTTTCCTGGGTGAGCGGCTCGATCCGACGGAGCCTGCGGGCGGCCAGCGGCGACCGCATCGAGTTCGTCGAGGTCGCACCGGGCCGATTCGAGATTCTCGCCACCTCAGGCTCCGTGCAGGAGTCGAAAGGCATCCCCGGATCGCGCGGGCGCGCCGTGTCGCCGAAGGAGACGGACCGCCCGCCGGACGGCCCGAACGCCGACGGGTTCGGCCCCGCGCGTCCGGTGTGAACGAGCTCGCCGAAGGGCACGACGCTGCGCCCGCCGCGCGTCTGCTGCTGGCTCGCCTCGGGGCGGCGATGATCGCCACCGGCCAGCCGGTGCACGAAATCGAGCAGGAGCTCGCCGAGGTCGGCGTCCGCCTCGGCCACCCGAGGATCCAGGTGGGCGCGGCACCGACCGGGCTGCTCCTGTCGCTCGGCAGCGGGGAGCCGGCGACGTACGAGTCGGCGGGCGCGCCCGTGCGGCTCGACCAGGCGGGCGAGGTGCGGCGCATACGCCACCAGCTCGCCTTCGACGGGCTCTGCCCGGCCGAGGCCCTCGAGCAGCTGTCGACGCTCCGCGTGCGCCCGGCACGCTACCCCGAGTGGGTGCTCCTGCCGGCCTGGGTCGCCATCGCCGTCGGCATCGCCCTCGTGCTGCAGCCCGGATGGGCCAACCTCGCCACGGTCGCCGGCTGCTCCGTCGTGGTCCGCGCCCTGCTCGCACTGTCGGGACGCGCCCGCGTGCTGGCGAGCCTGCTGCCGACGGTCGCCGCCTTCGCGGTCACCGCCATCGTCTTCGGCGTCGCGGGCGTCGGCTGGATAGACGGGCCGCTGCGCACCGTCCTGCCGCCGCTCGCGCCCCTGCTGCCCGGCGCACTGATGGTGACGGGCATGTCCGAGCTCGCCGCGGGACACATGCAGGCCGGCACGTCGCGGCTCGCCTACGGCACCGTCCAGCTCGGCCTGTTCGCCGTGGGCCTGCTCGCGGCGACGGCCGCGCTGCAGGTGCCTCCCGAGCTGATGGCCAACGTCCGGGTGGACGACATCGGCGCGTGGGCGGCGCCCGCGGGGCTGCTGCTGATCGCTCTCGGAATCTGCCTGGCGGAGAGCGTCGAGCTGGCGATGTTGCCGTGGGTGCTGCTCGTGCTGCTGATGGCATTCGGCGCGCAGTGGGGCGGGCATGCCCTCGGGTCGGCGGCCGTCGGCGGCTTTCTCGGGGCGATCGCGGCGGGCCTCGGCGCGAGTGCCGTCGAGCGGCTGCGACCGAACTCGGCCCGGCTCGTGGTGTTCCTGCCCGCGTTCTGGCTGCTGGTGCCGGGCAGCCTCGGGCTCATCGGCGTGACGACGCTCGTCGCCGACCCGACCCGATCCCTCGCGACGGGTCTCGGCGTCGCGGCGGTGATCTGCGCGATCGCGCTGGGGCTGCTCGTCGGGTCGTCGCTGGGAATGGCCCTGCGGGATCGGACGCGGGCGGCCCCGCGATAGCCCCGAGAGCTCGCGCGCGATGCGTCCTCGCCGACGGGCGTTCCGCGCCCGGCCGTCGCCTACGCGAGCTCGCCGGGAGACACCGTGCCGATCCACGATGGCGATCGTCGGTTACCCCGAGGTGTTCCCCTGCCGGGCGAGGTTACACTTCGCACCCGCGCGCACGGTCCCCGTGGGGCGCCGATGCAAACAGCAACCCCGGCACCAGGCGGTCGACGCGGACGAGAATCCCGGTGTCGCTGGAACCGGGGAAACTCAACGGGCACGGGCCGAGATGAAGAGACTACTGACCGTCCGGAATATCCTGTTGGCCATTCCCTTGGTCATCCTGCTGGCCGCACTTCACTACGCGTTGCCGCAGGTCGACGTCGTGAGAGCCGTCGGCGTCGAGATCAAGCGCCTGGATGCCGAGGGTTCCGAGGGCGGGCAGAACCGGACGCGCGACGTCTACCAGTTGCAGATGGAGACACCGGGTGGCGAGCCCAGGGTCTATCGGAACGAGGACAACCTCCTCTACTTCAAGTTCGATTCCGCCGACCTGCAGGCGCAGGTCCAATCACTCGCGGCGGACAAGGAGCTCGTGGCGTTGCGTCACTACGGCTGGCGAGTGCCGCTCTTCTCGAGGTTCCCCAACGCGATCAAGGTCTGGCCGGTCGACGAGGGGTATCGGCATGTGCCGGTCTTCAACATCCTCGTCCTGCTCGGTCTCGGGGTGCTGGCCTTCATCGCGTTTCGCCGGATCTCGAGCGCCATGTCGCGAGCCCGCCAGCACGTGGAGAACAAGCGCCTGGAGCGCGAGACCGCCGCGTCGCGCGAAGCGCAGGCGGCCGCGGATCGCGACAACGAGGCGAAACGCAAGGAGCAGGCAGAGCTCGATGCCTTCGTGAACAACGAGTACCGGAAGTAGGGGTCGAAGCCCCTCTTGCCCCCCGCCTCGACCGACCCCGCCCCGCTCTCCGACGTCGCCCGGCAGGTCGCCGAGTGCTACGCCGTCGTGCATCCGGAGCGACCCTCCCGCAGCAAGGCCATGCAGTGGATCAACCGGGCGCGCAAGGCGACGACCGGCGCCAAGGGACTCGTGTCCGCCGAGATGGGCGCAGCGGTCGAGGAGCTCGTGGCCGCTGGGGTGCTGGCGCCGTCGGTGACGGCGGAACGCGGCGTGGGCGCCCGCGGTCCGGGTGCCCTGCTCGGCACCATCACGCGCTTCTGCGAGGCGGCGCTCGAGCGCGGCACGGCGGACGCGTTGCTCGCAGGGCTGGAGTCCGAGGACTACCACCCCCGCTGGGGACGGCCTCCGGCGCTCCCGGAACGGCTCGAGCAGCACGTGCGGCTCGCGCTGCTGAAGGGCGACTTCGCCCGTTTCGCGGACGTTCCGCTGCCGGAGCACATCTGGGTCTGGCTCGTCGAGCCCCGCGCGAAGCCCTGCATCGCGCGACTGCCGCAACCGCACCGCCGGGAGGCCTGCGCGCTGGGCCTGGGCTGGCTGACGGAGTTCCTGCAGCCCATCGACACCTTCGCAGGCACCTGCGACGAGCTCGCGGCGGGCGCGGGACACAAGCTCCTCGTGGCGCGGGCACGGGTGTTCCAGGGGCGCTTCGCGGACGCGCGCGCGATGATCGCGGCGGCCGCCGACCGCGACGACTTCGACGGGCCCGCGGCCGTCGAGTCCGAGGCGCTGCGCGCGACGCTGTGCATGATCGAAGGCGACGACGAGGCCGCCTTCGCCGCGATCCGCACCTGTCTGGAGATCGAACGCGCAGGCACGCGCAAGCGCATCGTCTACCCCGCCGCCCCGAGCCTCGCCATCGCCCTGCCCGCGCTGGTGCGTCTGGCCACGCCCGAGTCGCTCGCGCTGTTCGACGCGCTGACGGTGGCGCGTCGCAAGCGCAAGATCAGCACCGAGCTCGACCACTGGCTGCTCGCCGCGGGCGCCGCCGCGCAGCCGCACCCGGGGGCGCTGGCCCTGGAGTTCCGCGGCATGCCGAGCGCCTCGGGAGCCCTGCTCGCCATCGCGTCGCGCTGGCACCGCCACTTCAACTTCCGCACCGACGATGCGCACGCGCTGCAATACCTCGGCTCGCTGATCGCCAGCGCGGAGCACGCCGGTTACGCCTGGCTCGTCGCCGAGCTGCAGCACGTGCTCGAGTCCACGGTGTCCTCACCCGAGCGGCTGCCGCGAGGCGCGACCGGGCTCTTCGCCGGACGCACCGCCGCCGACCGCCACGCCGCGCTCGGCAGCGCCAGCCTCGTCCCGCTCGTGCGGCCGATCGAGCCGTGGGAGCACGCGCTGCGCCAGCTCGAGCAGCTCGCGCCCGCGCCCCGCGCCGCCGGGCCCGCCGCAGCGACCGAGAAGGCGACGCGCTCGAAGCGGCTGGTGTGGCAGGTCGAGGACGCGCCGTACGAGCGCAGCGTCGCGGTCACGCCGCTGGAACAGACGCGGCAGAAGAACGGCGACTGGACGCAAGGCCGCCGCGTGGCGCTCAAGCGCCTGCTGGAACAGGCCGACGGGCTCGACTACCTGAGCGACCAGGACCGGAAAGTCGGCCAGACCGTGCGGCGCATCGCGCCGTCGGGCTGGGGCGGCGGTTCGCCGAGCTACCAGACCGACGAGCGCACCCTGCATCGGCTCGCGGGCCATCCGCTCGTCGTCGACGAGCTCGGCAACCCGGTGGACGTGGTCGAGGTGGCGCCGGAGATTCACGTGGAGCGCGGCGACGGGCGGGCGCGGCTCGAGATCCGCCCGCCCTGGAGCGGGCGCCACTACCAGTGCGATCTCGACGCCTCGCTCGGCCGGCTCGAGGTCACGCACTTCACGGCCGCGCACAGGCGCATCGCCGAGGCCCTGCCGCCGAAGGGTCTCGTCGTTCCTCAGGCCGCGTCGTCGCGCCTGGACGCGCTGCTCGGTGCGCTCAGCGCGGACATCGCCGTGCACGGCCACGGCGATGCGCCGGGCGACGGCGCGCACGCCGCGGACGCCGCGCGCCCCGGAGACCCGTCGCCCCTGCTCGTGCTCGACCCCTCGGGGGAGGGCCTGCGCGTGCGGATCCGGGTCGAGCCGCTCGCGGGCTCCGGCAGCTTCTTCGATGCCGGCACGGGCGGCGCCACGGTCTACGTGCGCACGCCCGAAGGCTCGGTCGCGCTGCGCCGGGACCTGGCCGTCGAGCACGAACGGATGCAGGCGCTGGTCGACGGCCTCGAACCCCTGTCCGATCGCTACGACGGCCGCCCGCTCTTCGCGCTCGATGGCGCGCTCGATGCGCTGGAGCTCCTGGACGCGGCGCAGGAGCAGGAGATCCGCTGCGTGTGGCCGGGCAACGTCCCGTTCCGCATCAGGAAACGCGTGGACGCGCGCAGCGTCGCGCTCACCATCACGAGCGCGAAGGAGTGGTTCGCGGCGGACGGCCAGCTCGACGTCGGCGACGACGACACGATCTCCCTGGCGCGGCTGCTGCAGCTCATGGACGAGCGCCCGGAGTCCCGCTTCGTGGAGATCGGCGCGGGCGAATTCATCGCCCTGTCGCGCACGCTCAAGCAGCAGCTGGACACGCTGCAGGCGTTCTCCCAACCCCCGTCGAAGGAAGGCGGATCGCGGCGCGTGCACCCCATGGCGTTGCTGGCGCTCGACGAGCTCGTCGAGCGGGCGACGCTCAAGAGCGACGCGGGGTGGAAGAAGCTGCGCAAGCGCATCGCCACGGCCTTCGAGACCGAGCCGGTCGTACCGGTCGCGCTGCAGGCGGAGCTCCGCGGGTACCAGCGCGACGGCTACGCGTGGCTGGCGCGCCTCGCCGGCATCGGCGCGGGCGCGTGCCTGGCGGACGACATGGGTCTGGGCAAGACCGTGCAGACGCTCGCGCTGCTGCTGTCGCGCGCCGACGCCGGGCCGCAGCTCGTCGTCGCGCCGACCTCGGTGATCGGCAACTGGGCCGCCGAGGCGCAGCGCTTCGCCCCGTCGCTCACGGTGGTCCCGTACGGCGCACCCGGCGAGGATCGCGCGCGACAACTGCGCGATGCCGGCCCGTTCGACGTGGTGATCGCAAGCTACGGGCTGCTGGTGAACGACGTCGAGGCGCTGACGGGCGTGCACTGGCACACCGCCGTGCTGGACGAGGCGCAGGCGATCAAGAACGCCGCCACGCGCCGCGCGAAGTCGGCGCGCGCGCTCGTCGCCGACGCGCGCGTGATCACCACGGGGACACCCGTGCAGAACGACCTGATGGACCTGCACTCGCTCTTCGCGTTCCTGAACCCGCGGCTGCTCGGCAGCGAGGCGGCGTTCCGGCGCCGCTTCGGTCAACCCGTGTCGCGCGACGGCGACGCGCACGCGCGCGAGCAACTGCACCGGCTGGTGCGCCCCTTCCTGCTGCGCCGCCACAAGCGGGACGTGCTGACCGAGCTGCCCGCGCGCACGGAGCTGACCCTGGAGGTCGAGCTGTCGGCGGAGGAAGCCGCGCTGTACGAGGCCATGCGCATGGACGCCCTGGCCGCGCTCGAGACATCCGATGCCGGCAGCACGGGCGACGCGGACCGCGACGACCCGCACGGCGACAGCGGCGACGGTCCCAAGAAGTTCGAGGTGCTGTCGCACCTGACCCGGCTGCGCAGGTTGTGCTGCCACCCGGTGCTCGTGTCGCCCGGCTGGACGGGACCGACGTCGAAGCTCGCGCTGTTCGTCGACACGCTGGACGAGCTCATCGCCGGCGGCCACAAGGCGCTCGTGTTCTCGCAGTTCGTCGACAACCTGAAGCTCGTCGAGGCCGAGCTGCAGGCCAGGAGCATCGGCTACCAGTACATCGACGGAAGCGTCAGCTCGGCGCAGCGCACCGCGCGCGTGGTGGCCTTCCAGGCCGGCGAGGGGCAGGCGTTCCTCATCTCGCTCACCGCCGGCGGCACCGGGCTGAACCTCACGGCGGCGGACTACGTCATCCACCTGGACCCGTGGTGGAACCCGGCCGTGGAGGACCAGGCATCGGACCGCGCGCACCGGCTCGGCCAGCAACGACCCGTCACGATCGTGCGCATGGTCACGCGCGGCACGATAGAGCAGCGCATCCAGGCGCTGCACGCCACGAAGCGGGATCTCGCGGACTCGGTGCTGGCGGGCAGCGGCGGGGGCGCGCTCGACCTGGAGACGATGCTCTCCCTGCTCGGGTCGGGTGGGTAGCGCGCCGTTCGACGGTCACGTCGCGCGGCACGAACCAGGGCCACGGGGGTCTGGCCGCGATCGTCGATCTCGAGCGCGGACACGATCGATGCTGCGGCAGGCTGTACGCTTGCCCCCCCTGGCGCGCTGCACGATCGAGACGGAGTCTGTTCGGCACATGAGCGGCGGAACGCGCACCTGGGACTCCCACGGGGACTATCGGGCGAGAGCCACGCGCGGCGTCGCGCTCGCCGCCCTGACGCTGCTGCTGCCGTTCACCGTCTACGCGCTGGTCCGCGAGCTGTACGTGGTCGTCGCGGGCGGGACGTTCATCATCGTCATGCTCATCCTCAACACCTGGCTGGTCGCTCGCGGCCGGGACCACGAGCCGGTGACGCTGTACGGCCTGCTACCCGGCGGCATCGTGTTCATGGCACTGGCCTTTCGTGTCGACGGCGACATCGCGAGCATCTGGTGCTTCCCGTCGATCCTCGCGTGCTACTGCATGCTGGGCGGACGCAAGGCGCGGTTCGCCAACGCGATGATCCTCGTCGTCGCCGTACCGATGGCCTGGCTCACCATGAGCCCGGTCGAGGCCGCCAGGATCACGGCGGCTCTGGTCGCGGTCAGCGTGTTCGCCGGCATCCTCGTCCACGAGATCGACGCGCAGCAGCGCAAGCTGCGGTTCCGGCTCGATCACGACCCGCTGACCGGCCTGCTCAACCGCACCTCGCTGAACGATCGGCTGCAGCGCGCGATCGATGTCCATCGCCGCACGCGTGAATCCGCCGCGCTAATGGCCATCGATCTGGACCATTTCAAGAGCATCAACGACCGCTTCGGTCACGACACGGGGGATCGCGTGCTGTGCGAGGTCGCCAGGCTCTTCCGTCAGAAAGTCGGCGATGACGGCGCGGTGTTCCGCACGGGTGGAGAGGAGTTCCTGATCCTGCTGCACGATGCGGGCGACGGCGGCGCGCGGCCGCGCGCCGAAGCGTTGCGCGCGATGGTGGCGAGCAGCGTCTTCCTGTCCGGACGGGTCGTGACGACGAGCATCGGAGTGGCGACGCTGCGCGACTCGGACGACCGCGAGAGCTGGACACGCCGCAGCGACGAGCGGCTCTACGCGGCGAAGCGCGCCGGGCGGAACCGCGTGGTGTCCGCGGACCCTGCCGGGACGGCGAAGGCGTCGCGTTCGCGTTCGGCGGCGCTGACAGTCGACTGACACCTCCGGTCTTTCCGGGCTCATTCGGCGCGAGGGTACCGACGCGTTCGGGTCGCCGCCTGCGCGCTCGAGGGGTCCTCGGGCCACACGTGCTTCGGATGCGGAACGCTCGTCGATGCGGCTAGCGGTACAGCTGGTACTCGCCGGCTCGTCGGCGGTGTCGGCGACTGGCGCAGATTGCGGAAGCTATACCCGTTCAACGGGCGATTCGACGGACCCGTTCGGTACTGGATGGAGCGGGCCTCGGAAGGGCGTTGGCGTCACGAGCGGTCCCGATAACGCCTGCTCCATCGGATTCATCGCCCTGCCCGTCTCGACGACGGCTCGAAGGCCAGGCTCGGGCTCGGCGGCACGCAGCCTG
This sequence comes from uncultured Gammaproteobacteria bacterium, assembly GCA_963833195.1. Taxonomy (GTDB): domain Bacteria; phylum Pseudomonadota; class Gammaproteobacteria; order Granulosicoccales; family Granulosicoccaceae; genus Granulosicoccus. The sequence goes on from CAWHXF010000027.1 coordinate 3,124,869, forward strand.
GCGAGGCAGTCGGCGTGCGCATCACGAATCGAGATGCTCTAGGGCCTGTATCCAATCAGAACGTGGGCGCTGTCGCGCCGCAGAGCGTGGCAGGCTAGGCGCGAGGAGTGGAGCTTGGCAGGGCCAAGCGACCGACGAGCAACGACGGCTGGCGCGCTCTGCGGCGCGACCCTTCGGGCCGGTCCTCTGCGTCCGCCCCGCTGCGTTGCTGCTCGCTCGGGTAGCCCTGCTACCCTCGCTCGCAGCGCCTTGCGGGACGAACGCAGAGGACCGGCAGCGCCCACGTTCTGATTGGATTCAGGCCCTAGCGATCCCCTCGCTTCCCGGTGCGGCGGGAGGCGATGGATCCGGCCTTGCCGCCGCCCTTGCCACCGAATCCCTGGTTCGCGGGCCCGCGCCCGGTGGCGGGGCCGCGGTTGCCGGCCGGGGCGCCGTCGGCGGCCTTGGCTCCGGCCGCGCCGCGGCCGCGCCTGGAGTTCTCGGGGTCCTCGCGGTACAGCACCGCCACGTTGCCGATGCGCTGCACCAGCAGCGAGTCGCTGCCTTCGGCCAGCGCCTCGGCGTGCGCGTCGGACTCGGCCTCACCCTCGGCGGCAAGCTTGACCTTGACCAGCTCGTGGCGAGTCAGCGCCTCGTCGAGCTCCTTGGTCACCGCCTCGGTCGGTCCGTCCTGCCCGAGCATGACCACCGGGCGCAGGGCGTGGGCGAGGGCGCGCAGGCGGACGATCTCGGCTCGATCGGGGCTGTGCTTGCTCATGCTCGTCGGGTCCGGGCTCGTGGCATCGCCGCGCGCCGGCGGCGTACGGTCGAGTGTCTGGGGAGGGGCGAGTGTAAGGGCCTGTGCTCGCGAACGAGCGTGAACAGCCCCGAGCCGACCACGATCCCGGCGCCCGGGAGCATGAGCGCGTCGATCTCCTCGCCGAAGACCGTCACGGCGATGACGAGCGCGAACACGATGGGCGTGTACCGGAACGGCGTGACCACGCCGACCTCGCAGGGGCTGTTGGCGTGCTTCGAGCCGACCGAGTGCGCGAACTACCCGGTCAACTCCGGCTACCGCATCGACTGAAGATCAAGATGCTCTAGTCGAGACGGTGTTGCGCGCGCCAGTCGTCGATCGGCGGAGCCAGCTTCATGCAGGCGACGATGAGCTTGGACACGTACTCGGAAGGATCGCGCGAGGCCAGCTCGTCTCCCGCCCGAACGACGGCCTCGATCCTCGCCTGCAGGTTCGCCCGGTGGGAATCCGTCGGGTAGCTCGACACGCCCGTGAGCTCGCGGATGTCGGACGAGACGTCGGGGTCGGGGCCGAAGTCCAGCCTGTCCTCCTCCACCTGCTGCAGCAGGCTCGAGGCTCGTTCCAGGTCGGCCAGCAACGGGGTGCGCATGATGTCCTTCGCTCTGTGACGACGTCACCGGTTCTGACGTTCGAGTCGCCGAAGCTACACGAGATGCCCGGTGCGGTCGACCGGCCGGCGGGTGTCGGCTGGGCCCGCGCCCGTCCTCGGCGACGCTAGCTTCTGCGAAGCCGCACGACCTTCATGTACTCGAACTCGATCCCCGCGATCACCTCGGTATCCGCGTAGTAGGTCAGGTTGACCAAGGCGCCCTTGAGATCCCGGTAGCGCGTCTTGCGGCTGTACTTGAAGGCGACGTCGTACCCGTCGAGCATCAGCGTGTTGACATGCCAATCGCCCCGCTCCCGCTGCACGTGACTCGTCACCTTCGCGCCGTCCAGGTGGTTCAGCCGGGCGTGGTTCTTCAGCAACTTGTCGACGTCGGATGTCATGTGTCCGGGCTCATTCGGGGCGACGGGGCCGACGCGTTCGGGTCGTCGCTTGCGCGCTCAAGGGGTCCTCGGGCCACACGTGCTTCGGATATCGTCCGGCCATCTCCTTCTTCACGGCGGGGTAGCTGTTGCGCCAGAAGTTCTTCAGGTCGGTGGTCACCTGCACGGGTCGTCGTGCCGGCGACAGCAGTTCGACCTTCAGAACGATCCGGCCCTCGGCGATCGACGGATTCTCCGTGCAACCGAGCATCTCCTGGAGACGTACGGACAACACCGGCGGCCCGGGCGGCGCGTAGCGCAACGCGATGCGGGACCCGCTCGGTACCTCGTAGCGGGTCGGCAGCCATTCATCGAGTTGCCGCTGCTGACGATACGTGAGCATGCCGCCGAGCACCCGCCCCAGGTCCAGCTGCTGCAGCGCCTTGAGCGAACCGATGCCGTCCAGCCACGGCAGCAACCACGCGTCCAGGGACGCCATCAGGGCATCGTCGTCCACCGCGGGCCAGGCATCGTCCTTGGGTGAGGGGTCCAGGTCCGGCATCCGCCCCACCCGCGCCTGCCACTCCCGGCAGGCATCGTCCCACGGCAGGCACGTCAACCCGCGACGGCGAATGCCCGCCACGACACTCGCGGCCCGATCGTCCGGCGAGATGTCCTCCAGCGGGTGCGCGCTGACGATCAGCGCGCCGAGCATCAGCCGCCGCTCGGCGATCACGCGCTGCTGGCGGTCATCCCAGTCGATGTGCTTGACCGTATCGAACCGCTCGGGCGAGCGCTGACGAAGCTCGTCGATGTCCAGGACGAGCGCCTTGAAGATGCGCAGCTGTCGGCCGGCACCACCGAGTTCCGCCACGACCAGCCAGGGGGCGTGCGCCAGGTCGTCGTCATCCGACATCACGACCCCCGCACCGCAGGCCAACTGGTACACCGGTGCGGTACCGGGCCTGCGTCTCGCGATCCAGTCGGGATAGGCCTGGGCCAGGAGCACACCGGGAGAGGCCGATGCCGTTCCGCTGCCGCCCTGCCCGAGCATCCGGCCCAGCTGACGAGCCCGCCGGGCCTGCATCGCCGTCGACGGACCACTCAGGAGCGGTTGCAGGTCGACGGACCCGGGGGTGCGCGCCCGATCATCGAGCAGGGCGGCCAACCGGCACGCCATGCCGACGGACCCGTTGTCGACGCCCCAGATCAGCAGGCGGCCCAGGCGCGGATGTACCGGCAGGGCCGCCACCCTTTGTCCATCGGACGTCAGCCGGCCGTCGCGCCACAGGCCGAGCCGCGTCAGCAGATCCTGCGCCCTGGCGAGGCTCGCCGGCGGTGGCGCGTCCAGCCAGGCCAGCTGGCTCGCACTCGCCGCCCCCCACGACCCCAGCTCGATCACCAGCGGCGCAAGATCGGCACGGAGGATCTCCGGTTGCCAGTGGGCGGCACGGCGGGCGTGCCCGGACTCGTTCCACAGGCGAAAGCAGACGCCGGGCGCGGTACGGCCCGCGCGACCGGTGCGTTGCGTGGCGCTCGCCTGGCTCGCCATGACCGTCTCGAGGCGCTGGGCCCCGGTGGCGGAATCGATCGCACCGCGTCGCTCCAGACCGGAATCCACCACGATCCGAACCCCATCGATGGTGATCGAGGTCTCCGCCAGGCTGGTGGACAGGATCACCCGTCGCCGAGAGTGCGTCGCCGGTGCCGTCGCCCGGTGCTGCGCCTCCGCGCCCACGCCGCCGTGCAGCGCGTGCGTGTCGACATCGCTGCCGAGCACGCGTGTCAGCTGCCGGATGCAGCGATCGATCTCGGCCACCCCCGGCAGGAACACAAGCACGTCCCCCTCGTGCCGATCGAGCGCCGACAGGACCGCCGCCTGCACCCGCAGCTCGAGGGATCTGTCCGAGCGATCGGTGACCCAATGGACATCGACCGGGTGTTGCCGCACCGCACAGTCGAAGCGCGCCACGTCGGGCAGCACCGCGGACAGCGGAGCCATGTCCAGCGTGGCCGACATCAACAGCAAGCGCAGATCGGTGCGTAGGGCCTGCTGGACCTCCAGGCACAGGGCCAGCCCGACGTCCGCGTGCAGGCTGCGCTCGTGGAACTCGTCGAAGATCACCAGGGCGACGCCGGTGAGCTCCGGATCGTCCTGCAGAATCCGCGTCAGCACGCCTTCGGTCACCACGGTCAACCGCGTCTCCGACGACACCCGGGTATCCGAGCGCATGCGCAGGCCGATGCGCTGCCCGACGGTCTCGCCCAGGTGCGCGGCCAGGCGTGTCGCCACCATGCGCGCGGCAAGACGGCGAGGCTCGAGCAGGATGATGTGACCGTCGAGCGATCCATCCAGCAGCAACGCCAGCGGAAGACCGGTGCTCTTGCCCGCCCCCGGTTCCGCGCGCAGCAACACGTCCCGGGTCGACAGGGCCTGCGCGACGTCGTGCGCGTGCACCATGACCGGCAAGGCGGTGACGGCGTCGGGGAGAGCGGTGTTCACGAAGCGCCCGAGGTGCGCCTGTCGATGACGAATCGTCTCGCTCCGCGTCAGGTCGCCGCGTTCAACCGGGCGTCCACCGCCGCGTCCACGGCGGCCAGCATGCCTCGTTGCTCTTCGGACCGCAGCTTCGACTCGATCTCGGCAGCGGCCCGGTCCAGTCGTCGACGCTCGTTCGACGTCAGCGAGGCCTCGGCAGCGTCGGCATCCACCGCGGCGGTGACCGGGATCTGCCGAGGCGGATCGTCATCCCGCAGCAACGACGCGCTCTCGCGGATCAGCTTCAGGAGTCCGCGCCGCTCGGGCGAGGCCATCACGTCGCGCACGGCGGCATCGATCCGCGCGGCGCGCTCGCGTCGGCGGGCGTCGGGCAGGTCATCGGCCAGCTCACCGCGGGCCAGGCAACGATCGATCGTCCGACCCAGCAATATCACCCGCGCCGCCGTCATGAGTGCGCGGCGAACCGTGATGAAGATCAAGGCGGTGCGCAGCACCTTCTTCACCGGCCTCATGACCAGGCCCTTGAAGAACCCGCCGACCTTGCCCGCCACGCTTCGTTCCGGACCTTCGTACAGAGGCGCTACCGCTTCGGCACCGTAGCCGCGCCCGTTGCGTTCGAGCAGCTTGTCGACGAGGCGCCGCACCACCCGGTCGCCTGCCACGTCGTCCAGGAACGGGATCGGGATGAACTGGCACAGCGCCGCCAGCAGGGCGTGGTGCACCGTAAGGTGCAGCACACCGCCGGGCTCGTCGCCGGGGTCGGGGGTCACGTCGGTCGCGATGGGCTCCGCAGCGGAGTGTTCGGAGCCGTTCGAGTCGTCGATCATTCGCGCACCGTACCTCGTTCGAATCGGTTGGTGGACGGCACGACGACGAAGCACCTGTCGAGCTCTGCGGCTCGGCCGCACCTGACTCGAAGTCCATCGGCGGGCCGGTCATGGACGCCTGCTCACTCGTCGGAGCGCTCGGGCGCGACACGATCGTAGGCGATCGCGTTGGCGAGCTCGAAGGGCGCGGCGTCGCAGCGGCGGTGAACGCGCAGCGGCGCGCCGACCCATGCCGGACCTTGCTCGCCGCGCAGCTCCGTGCCGTACCGGCTCGTCCGATCGGCGAGCACCTGCACGGAGGCGTCGCCCGGCAACCAGCGCGGCTCGACGCCGAAGGCACGCCGCAACACGTCCTGCAGGCTCGACGGCACGGTCACCACGGGCTCGAGCTGCAGCGGATCGCCGACCACCACCGTGCGCCGGGCGCGCCACAGGGCGCCCGTGGCAGCCTGCGGCACGGCCTGCCCCGCCTCGTCGATCAGCAGCCAGCCGAGCGACTCGCGCGACAGGCTCGCGAACGTGCGATCGAACGAGGCGAAGGTGGTCGAGACAACGGGCACGACGAGGAAGAGCGTGGACCAGAGCGAGCCGAGGATCCGCTCGGACTCGCCCTGCGGCCGCAGACCTCCCAGCAGGTCCATCGCGGCGTCGAGGTTGTCGCGCATCGGTACCGCGTTCGCCTCGGTGAACGCGCGGTGCAGCTCGAGCGCGGCCAGGAAGAGAGCCGCCCGGGCCTCGTCCCACCGCCGATCGGCCCACGGTGCGTCGAGCTCGCGTGCGTCGTCGTCGCGCTCGTCCGGATTCGGCGGCAGCGCGATGCCGGCCCCCTGGCAGCGCGCGTCGAGTTCGGTGCCGAGCCGCGTCCAGTCGTCGAAGGCGCGCGCGACCGCGAGTACCAGCGACTCCAGCAGCGCGGTGAGGCGCGCGCGAGCACCGTCCAGCTCGTCAAGGCGAGCCACCAGATCGCCGCGCTCGCGGTCCGCGCGGACCAGATCCGCTTCCAGTTCCGCGTCACGCGCACGCCACCGACGCAGCGCTCGTCCGAGCGTGAACACGATCTCCAGCAGACGAGGCGAGAACTCGCGATGGATGCGCCTGCGCCGCAGCGCCTCGTCGTGCGCGGCGACGGCGCGGTCCAGCGCGGCGCTCGTCCCGTGCCGGCTCTCCGCGATGTCCGCGAGCTCGTCGACCACGCCTTCTCGCGCACTCTCGTCGCGGCGCCAGGCATCGGCAGCTCGCTCCCGCCGGTCCCGCAGCTCGACCAGCGCCCCGCGCTCGGCACGAATGGTGGCCTCGGTCGCCGAGGCCATCTCGAACGCGGCCTTCGCCGAGGGCCAGTCCGGCTCCGTGGAGGCCGCACGGGTCAGGTGCATGCGAAAGCCGTCGGCGAAGGGCTCGTCGGAGTCGGCGTCGCGCTCGCCGTACCAGAACCGCGAAACGAAGTCGCGGCGATTGGCCGAGTTGCCGAGCCGGGCGGCGACGAGTCCCCATGCGGGCACGCCCGTCACGCGCGCGGCCAGGTCCTCGAAGTAGCGATCGGTGTCGAGCCACGCCGCATCGATCGCCCCGCTCGCCGGCATCTCCAGGCTCACGTTCTCGACCGCACCGTTGTTCGACGAGGCGACGACGATCTCGTGGCCACGCAGGCTCGGCACGAGCGGATGCAGCCTGCGCCGACGCTTGCCGTGACGCCGGTCGACTGGATCTTCGAACGCCGCCGCCGGCGAGCTCAGCCGTGCCATCGCCCGAGCCCGGCGCACGACGATCATCGCCACCAGATCCCGCAGCAACGTGGTCTTGCCCGTGCCGGGCGGGCCGTTCACGGCGAACAAGCCGCCCCGCTTCGGTCCGAGATCGCGCGCGATGGAGTTCACCGCGAACTGCTGGCTGCTCACGAGCGGATGACCTCCGGCCACGGGCCAGCGTCCGCTCGGGAAGCTCGCGGGCTGGAGCGCCTTCGCCGTGACGCATCGGCCTTCCGGAGTACGCAAGTCGATCCGTGGTGCCGTCGCCAATGCATCCCCCGCGTCGAGATAGGCCACGAGACCGGCGCCGACATCCTCCGCGCGCACGGCGGCGCTCACGCGTCGCAGGTCCCGAAGGAAGAAGCTGTTCAGCGGATCGCCCGACTGCTGCCCGGGTTCAGGACGCTCGGCCACCTGCGTGACGCGCACCCGGCAGACGGGCTCGGCGAGCAGGCGCGCGAGCCCGAGCGATGCGCCGACGTGCCGCACCTCCTCGAGCAGGTCGGCGACGTCGAGCGGTCGGCCGGCGTTGAAGCCGTCTGCTTCCGCGTCGCGTCCCACGCCATGGCGCTCGCGCTCGATGAGCCGCTCCCGAAAGGCTTCCTCGAAGCGCAGGCTTTCGGCCTCGAACCCGAGCAGCACTTCGGGTCCGAGCCCGCCGGCACGCAGGCACCGACCTGTCGCCCACGCGCAGCTCGACAGCACGAGGGAATCGGTCAGGGGATGGCCGTTCGCGTTCGCCCGCAACGCGAACAGGCACGTCGCGCCGTTCGGAAAGACGTCGTGCGCGCGTCGCTCGAGCCCAAGGCGTTCGTGCACGAGGTCGCCGACGGCTTCGAGCGGCAGCACACCGCCGAACACCTGGTACCGCCACGTGCGGCCGCGTGCGAGGGGCCGCTGACGCAGAACCAGTGCCGCGGCACTGCCGCACGAAAAGCACTTTCGCATCGAACGCCCAAGGTACGTGGAATCGGCGCCACGAGCGGCGCGTGATGGCGCAGCGCTCGGTGACCTCGATGGCCACGGGCAGGATGTCGAACACCTGTCGGCGCCCGGGCTCGTGATTGATCCGGTGGTCGGGCTCGGCGACGCGCTCGAGAGTGCTGCCCAGGTGCCCCTTCTAGTGGTCGGTCAGCTTGAAACTGTGGGCGGCCAGTTGAAGTCCCTCGGACGATTTAGGTAGACAGTCAGCTGTATACTTGACTGGGAGTTTCCAGACAAGAAGATAGCTCATGATGGTGAGCCACCGGCATGCAGCGAGGTGAGCGCCCTCCAGCACCTCCTCGATGACACCCTGGTCCGGCTGCGGCGCGCCAACACGGACCTGTCCGACGTCGAGGTCAAGGACGCCTCCGGCGGAACGCCGAGCGGGCTGGCGGACCTGGTGTCCGCGTTCGCCACCGGTAGCGGCGGCTTGCTCGTTCTGGGACTGAGCGAGAAACGGGGATTCGAACCGACCGATATCGATGCCCCGGCGCTCGCCGATGCGATCGAATCCGTCTGCGCCGAACAGCTCGAACCTCCGGTGCGGCCCGAGATCGACATCTGCCTGGTAGAGAATCGGCCCGTCGTGGTGGCCGTCATCGACGAGCTGTCCACCGATCGGAAGCCTTGCTACGTGAAATCGAGAGGCTTGGAACGAGGCGTGTTCGTGCGCACCCACGACGGCGTCCGACCGATGACCACCTACGAGATCCACCTACTGATCGCCTCGCGAGGCCAACCGAGGGACGATCGAGCCGCGGTCCCCGACACGAGTGCGGACGACCTGGATCGCGGCCTCGTCGACGCGCTAGTTCGACGCCTGCGAGCGAGCCGCGGCCCGACGTTCCACAAGGCGAGCGATGAGGAAATCCTCGATCTGCTGGGCATCACCACGCGCACGGCGGACGGAGTCCGGTTGACGCTCGCGGGACTCATGGCCCTCGGCCGCTACCCGCAGCGCTACTTCCCGCAGCTGGACATCACGTTCGTCGTCTTCCCGACCACGACCGGTGAACCGCTCGTCGACGGCACGAGGTTTCTCGACAACCAATCGATAGACGGTCCCATCCCGATGATGGTGTCGATAGCCTTGACGGCCTTGCGGCGAAACATGAAACGACGTGCGATCGTCGCGGGAGCGGGCCGCGAGGACCGTTGGGAGTACCCGGAAGGCGCCGTGCGCGAGCTCGTCGTGAACGCGCTGATGCATCGCGACTACCACCCGATGGCTCACGGCACGCAGGTCCGGCTGATGATGTACCCGGACCGCCTGGAGATCGCCAGCCCCGGTGGACTGCACGGACCGGTGTCGAAGGAGAGCCTGCTGGTCGAACCAGTCAGCTCGATATCCCGGAACGCCACCCTCGCCAAGCTGCTCGAGGACGTCCAGCTTCCCGGCGAAAGGCATGCGGTCTGCGAGAACCGCGGCTCCGGTCTTCTCGCCACGGCCACTGAGCTGCGTCGTGCCGGAATGGACCCACCGGAGCTGACGGACTCGATCCACCAGTTCCTGGTGAGTGTCGCGAATCACGGGCTGCTGGACGCGGAGGCCGTCGCCTGGCTCGCGAGGATCGACACGAACGGGCTGAACGACCGTCAGCGCCTCGGTCTGGCGTTCGTGCGACGCAAGGGCACGCTGACCAACCGTCAGTACCGGACCCTCAATGGCTGTGACGCCCGCGACGCGACCCGAGAACTGAGCGCGCTATCGCTCCGCGGACTGCTCGACAAGAGAGGGGACCGGCGAGGCACGGTCTGGTACCTGGCCGACGCGCACGTCGCCGAGATGCCGGCGCCCGACCTCTTCGCCGCACCGCCGGTGGGGAGTCGACGACGCGATCGGCGTGACGAGATCCGTGCCCTGTTGGCACCCGGCGCCCTATCCACCAAAGCGCTGTCGTCGTCGATCGGCATCGGCCCCAAGGGCCTGCTCGTCTGGTTGAGACGGATGGAATCGGCGGGCGAGGTACGGCGAACGGAAACGACACCGAACAGCCCGAAGAATCTTTGGGCACTTGTGCGCGAATGAGCGCGGACCGAGCCATTCGGTCGAAGGCGGTGGAGCCGCTGGTGCCCAGGGACGGAATCGAACCGACGACACGGGGGGTTTTCAATCCTGCTCGTAAGCCGGCTTCGATCGAAGAGTCTCGTCACACCGGCGAGTCGGTCGGGAGCATGGAGGACACGGGACAACCCGATACGTGATTGCAAAACGCAGTCATCGCAGGCCTTATGCATTCATGGGGGTTCAAATCACCATCCGCGACGTTCCCGAAACCGTTCGGGACGAGCTCGCCTCGCGCGCGGCCCGAGAGGGGCGCTCCATGCAGGAGTATCTGCGTAACGCTCTGGAGTCGCTCGCATCGAAGCCGTCGCCCGATCAATGGCTGGCGTCGGTTCGGCAGCGCAAGCGCCTGTCGGGAGCCCGCGTCTCGAGCGACGACATCGTCGAAGAACGCGACAAGGATCGCCGATGACCGTCGTCATCGACGCATCCACCTGCGTCGCCGCGCTGGTTGATGGCGGCGCGGAAGGCCGGTGGGCCGAGAGCGTCTTGCTCGATGCGGCTCCGATCGCCCCGGCTCTGATGCTGGTCGAGTCCACCAACGTGCTGAGGCGCCTGACGAGCTCCGGCAAACTCTCGGACCTCGACGCGTCGTCCGCCCATCAGGACCTGATGGGTTTGACAGTGGATCTCTATACCTTCGAGCCTTTCTCCGACCGCGTATGGGCATTGCGATTCAACCTGAGCAGCTACGATGCCTGGTACGTGGCCGTGGCGGAGGCGTTGGATGCGCCGCTCGCCACTCTGGACAGACGTCTCGTGAATGCAGCCGGTTCGAAATGCCGGTTCGTCTCGCCGGAAGCGTGAACCGTCGGATGTCCCGGATCGTGGATGCCGACCGTGATGCGCACCCGGATGGGCGCCTATCGACACGATCCCAAGAGCCCTCGACGTCGTCATCCGTCGAACCGGGACGGGCCTTCATGATCGCCCTCACGGTGTCACCGTTCGATCGCAGCGCCTCGACGATCTGCTGATCCACGCTCTCGCGTCCCCCTCATCCGGCCGCCGCCCTGGCCACCGCGAACCAGGCCTCCGGCATCGCACGCTCCAGCCGCCACGTGATCGAGATCGGCTTCTCGCCCCGATCGGCCACGCGCGTCACGGGACCGAGGAAGACGAACCCCGGAGCGCGTCCCGACGCGTCCTTCTTCGTGCGGCGCACGAACAGCAGCACCGTCGACGTGCCGTCCAGATACCTGCGACCCGTCGGCGAGCGACGCGTCGTGCCGGACTGCGACTCCCAGTGGAAGAGCTCGCGCGACACGGCGTAGTCGCGATAGCGCGTCGTCGGCGAGTAGTCGCGATCCGACTTCTCCAGGGTCACGAACAGGACGTCCACGCCGTGGGCCTTCACGTACCTGACCCCCTCACGGTGCGCGGTCGCGTCGCCCAGCGCCCGGTCACCGAGGGCCACCAGCACCTCGCCGCGGCCGTAGGTAGCGTGCACGTGCAGCGGCACCTCGGCGGCCAGCACGCTCGGGCGGGTCAGCACGCGGGCGCGCTCCTCCAGCACCTCCGCGAGCTCCGCCAGCTCGCGCCGCACGGCGGGCTCCGCGCGCAGCGCGTCGACGACGCCCGACACATCGTCCGGCGCGCGCCCGTCGTCGAACAGGACGAAGCCCAGCATGGAGGCCAGGCGTCGCGACCGTTCGTCGGCGGGCAACGTGCTGCCGGCGGCGAAGCTTCGCAGCATGGCGAGACGTTCGGGGTCGTCGACGTCCTGCAGACGAAGCTTCAATCCCTTCGACAGCTCGGCTTCGCGCGGCCCGGCGGGCTCGACCTCGACGCCCGCCCGGCGCCGCAGCTCGGTCCACGAACCGTGTCGATAGACGTCCGCCGGTTCCACGAGCGCCGCGTCCAGGAACTCCGCGAGCGTCACCCGGCGCCCGACCTCGCTTTCGCGGCGCGCGAGCTCGCGCGCGAGCACGGCGGCCCCCGGCGAGGCGACGGCCTTCAGGTTGGCGATGAGGTCCGCCTCGGCCTGGCGCTGCAGCCGGATGTGGCAGCCCGAGGGCAGGAACGGGAAGCCCTGCTCGGCATCCCTGACCAGCTGTCCGCGCGAGCGGCCGGTCAGCGCGCGCAGGCGCAGATCCGCGCGGAAGCGCCCGTGCTGCTGGCCGATGAAGTCGAGCACGGTGCACACGTCCTTGGTCGCGTGCAGGCGCAGGCCCCGCCCGAGCTGCTGCAGGAACACGGTCGCCGATTCGGTGGGCCGCAGCAGCAGGATGGTGTCGACCTCCGGCACGTCGACGCCTTCGCTCAGCACGTCCACCGCGAAGACGACGTTGATGTCCCCGCGTCGCAGCGCGTCGAGCAGGCGGCGCCGCTCGGGCGCGGGGGTCGAGCCGTCGATGGCGGCGCAGGGTATGCCGTCGGCCGTGAACCGCTCGGCCATGTAGTGCGCGTGCCTGACCGACACGCAGAAGCCGAAGGCACGCATCCGGGTCACGTCGGCGATCCGGTCGCGCAGGGCGGCCAGCACCTTGGCGGTGCGGGCGTCGTGCCCGGTGACGACGTAGCGGGCCTCCAGGTCGGCGGTGCGATAGCCGCCGCGCTCCCAGCGCAGGCCCGACAGGTCGGTGCCGTCGGCCACGCCGAAGTAGTGGAACGGCGCCAGCAGCTGTTGATCCAGCGCGTCCCACAGCCGCATCTCGAACGCGTAGCGCCCGTCGAACAGGTCCCGCACGTTCGTGCCGTCCGCACGCTCCGGCGTCGCCGTCAGCCCGACCATGACGCGCGGCCGCAATCGCTCCATCAACCGGCGGTAGGTCGGCGCCTCGGCGTGGTGGAACTCGTCGATGTAGACGATCGAGAAGCGGCCCGGATCGAGCGCCTCGAGCTCCATGGCGTTCAGAGACTGCACCGAGGCGAAGACGTGGCGCCACTCGCGCGGGCGCTGGCCGCCGACGAACTTCTCGCCGAAGCTGCCGTCGGCGAGCACGTCGCGGAACGTCTGCAGCGACTGGTCGAGGATCTGCTCGCGGTGCGCGACGAACAGCAGGGTCGGCCCGCCGGGCGCATCGCTGGCGTCCATCGCCTCCAGGCCGCCCTGCCCGTCCCGCAGCGCGCGGTAGTCGAGCGCGGCCACCACGGTCTTGCCCGTGCCCGTCGGCGCGACGACGAGGTTTCGCGTGCGTCCGAAGCGCGCGCGCTCGACGACGAGCGCCTCGAGCATCTCGCGCTGGTAGTGCCACGGGCGGACCTCCAGGCCGGAGACCCCGGTCGGCGCACTGTCCGAGGTGCGCCGGATGGCCGCGTCGAACCGCTCGGCATCGCGCGACGGGTCGTAGGGCTCGAAGCTCTCGTCGTTCCACAGCGAGTCGAACGTCGCGCGCAGCTTGCCGAACACGGCGGGCGCCGTGGCCTCGACCAGTCGGACGTTCCACTCGATCCCGTCGACGAGCGCGGAGCGCGACAGGTTCGACGAGCCGACGTACGCGCTCGAGTAGCCGGTATCGCGGTGGACCAGCCACGCCTTGGCGTGCAGCCGCGTCGTGCGCACATCGAACGAGACCTTCACGTCGATGCCGCGCTCGACCAGCCAGTCGAGCGCCTTCCTTTCGGTGGAGCCGGTGAAGGTCGTGGTCAGCAACCGCACCGGAACGCCGCGCTCGACGAGCGCCTCGAGCGGCGCGCGGATCAGGTTCAGCCCGGTCCAGCGCACGAAGGCGATCACCGCGTCGACCCGATCGGCGGTCGCGAGCTCGGTGCCCAACGCGTGCGCGAAGGCGGGCTCGCCCGGAGCGTTGGCCAGCAGGTCGTGATCCAGGAGCGGCACGTCCGGCGACGGCGGCGCGGTCTGGCCCGGCAGCAGGCCCTCGGTCACGAGGCGCAGCACCCGGGGCGGCGTCGCCACGGCGTCGCGCGCGTCGCCATGGCCCGCCTCGCCGAGCCACTCGACGATCCGGTTGGCGAGCTCCACCTGCGCGGCCGGTCGATGCGCGGCGGGCACGGACGCGAGGGCGGCCTCGATCAGGTTCGCGAGGTGATGCGCCAACCGTCCGGACGCCTCGGCCCGGTCGAGCGGGACGGTGGATGGCGTCTCGGGGTGTTCGCGGATGGCCCGCTCGAGCCCGAGCGTCACGAGCGCTTCGTACGCTCCGGGCAGCAAGGGCTCGCCGGATTCGGACATGTGCGGTTCGCGGTGGGCTCGCGGACGATGGTGATGCGGACGGCCGCGGCCGTGCGGTTGCCTGTCCGCTCGATCGGGAACGTCGGGACTTGAGGATAGCCGGCGAAGTCGAGCATCGCGGCCGACGACACGGTCGGGGCGAGGATCGTGTGCCAAGAACCAACTTTACCACAATGTGTGGCAATATGAAGCCTGATGGTGGTAGACCAGCCCGCGCCGCATGAACCCGATCCTCGAGAGCATTCTGGGCAACCGCTCGGCAACGTACGTCCTGCTATTCCTGCAGAACTACGGTGACGGCCATGCATCGCGGATCGCGCGAACCTTCGACGTGTCGGTCATGGGGATACAGCGCCAGCTCAATCGCCTGGAAGAGAGTGGCGTGCTCGTCAGCCGTCTCGTGGGCCGCACCAGAGTCTTCGAGTTCAACGAGCGTAGCCCTACCGTACGCCACCTGCGGACGTTCCTCGAAGCGGAGCTGGACCTGCTTCCGGCAGAGGTCGTCGGCAAGCACTTTCGTCAGCGGCAACGGCCGCGCCGCGCGGGCAAACCACTGTGAACGCGGTCATCGACCGCACGACCGGGCTCGAGGAACTGGCCGTCATCGTGAGCGTCGCACTCGAAAGAGCCGGCATCACGGCCACCCTGTCCGGCGGTGCCGCGGTGACCATCTACAGCCACAACGCCTATCAGAGCGCCGACCTGGATTTCGTGACCAGCGAAGGCAAGAAGCGATTGCAGGCGGCGGTAGCGTCCTTGGGGTTCGTGTCGAGGGCCGGATCGCGGATGTTCGAACACCCCAATACGGACTGGCTCGTCGAGTTTCCCCCTGGCCCGCTCGGTTTTGGTGATCTGTGGATCGATGCAGCGAGCCTGCCCGTGCTCGACACCGCGTACGGTCGGCTACGCATCATCACGCCGACGCTGAGCGTCATGGATCGACTCGCCGCGTACTGGTACCACCACGACCGGCAGTGCTGGGATCAGGCGATCGAGATCGCCAGAAGACAGCCGATCGGTTGGGCGCAGATCCGCGAGTGGGCGGCGAGCGAGCGCCGGGATGCAGCGGACATCGACAAGCTTGAGCACGCATCGCGGAACCGCTGAGCGCCAAGGAGCACGACGACGGTGGCCGGCGACGCGATCGAACCGCCGACGTGAAGCCCCAAGCCCCTATCCGCCGAGCGTCGGCGCCTGTCGGATCCCTTACCCGGGCTCGGAGTGTCCGTGGAAGCATTCAAACAACCGCCAGTGGTAGCCCATCCGTTTCCCGTCCGTGCCTCGGACCTGTCCCCCGAACGGCGTCCGAGGCCGTGACACCTCGCGCCGCGATCTACTCGGCAGCCTGTCGCTGCCGAGTAGTGCAGAGTAGATTGCAGAGTGACGGACGTCGCCGAGCTTCTGCTGCCGCGCGAGGGCAAGGCCTTTGAGCTCGGCGCAACGTGTCAGCGTCCGATCTGAAGAAAGACGCCTTCGCGGTGGGCATCGAGGTAGCGCTTCTGACCATCGGAGAACGTACCGACGTTCACCGCACGGTCGATGTCGATGCCCATGCGGCGCAGGGCCGGCGCATCGGCCCGTGGCGACACGAGCAACCTGCCGGTGCCCTCGAACGAGATGAATCCCCGGTCGAACAGGTGATCCACCGACGGCGTGAGCATGAGGCCGTTCTCCCCGTCGAGCCGTTCCGTGGCGTCGACGCAGTCGCGCCACGGCTTGGCATGACTCGCCACGAGGTGCTCGGGCCGCTCGACACCGGTGATGCGGCAACGCCGCTCGATGCGCAGCACGTTGTCGCGGAACAGTCCTTGACCACGACGGGCGCGGACCACCGCCATGCGCTCCGTGTCGGACAGCGCGGACGCGGCGAGCACCTCCCTCTCCAGATGATCTTCCCATTCGATGAGCTCGGGGCGTTCCCGTCCTGCCGCTTCCAGCCCGGTGTCCTCCATCTGCACGCCGCGTACGAGCTCGTTTACGGGCGGACCGATCAGACGACCGAGCTCTAGCGCCATAGGCTCGGGCACTTCGGCGAGATACACCGACTGCAGCCCGTGCCCGTTACTCCGCAGGGGCGAGTATTTCTCGGGCAGCAGCGGGGCGATCGTCGTCATGTGCGAGGCCGGACGAATGCGGCTGGCGAGCAACGTCCACCGCACGGGTACCTTCCAGCCGATGCGGTCCCAGTAGCTGCCGGCCGTACCGAAGTCCGCGGGTTTCGGTGCCTCGAAGCAATAGTCGGTGGCGACGCCGATCGCCTGGATCAGCGTGTCCTTGAACGAGAACACGAGGTCGCCGGGCGCGACCTCGCGCATGAACTCGTAGAAGCGGTTCCGATCGCCGTTCGCCTTGCGCTTCGGCGACCAGAGATAACCCCCGTCGATCTCCTGACGGAACGTCTGGTTCTGGTTGACCCACCAGTAGCGACGGTGGGATGCGGGTGTACGGTGCACTGCGCGAAGCGAGCGACGGCGTGGCCGCCAGGCTAGCTGACTTCCGCGCGCGGTGGAAAGCCGCGCGCCTCGATGCGGCCGACGGGGCGCCGCGGCAAGGTGGGCCGCGCGACGCCGTTACGTGGCAGGCCTGCCGACCTTCTCGTGGGGGATGTCGCCGCGATCGAGCGGCTTCGTCCGATGGGGCCGCAACACGTTCAGCAGGTCCGCGGCCCGCCGTATGGACAGCTGCTTGTGGACCGGCACGAGCGCGAGTCCGTCGCCGTCGCCGATCACGCGCAGCATGTCCATGAACAACTCCGAGAGCGAGCGGTGCATCGTGACGGTCGTCGCCTGACCGTCGTCCGCGACGATGGTCAGGCCTACAGTGTCGTCCTCGCCCTCGCACTGGTCCGCGTCCGCGACGGCGAGCGCCCACCGAAGGTGGTTCGCTTTCGCTTCTCTTCCGCATGCGGCAGCGCTGGGTTCGCGGACAGTCGCACGGGGCCCGACGACGGGACTTCGAACGCACCGCAAATTTGATTTGATATGATTTGGCGCACCCCTGAATCTCAGGATATCTTCAAATTTGCCAAAGTCAAATACAAATGTCACGGAGGCTGCCTTGCGAGCTGTCCTCGCCGGCGCGTCCGCAGACGAGGTCGAGACGCAGACGCTCGACTTCAAGCAGGACGCCCGGAGTCCGAAGGAAACCGGCAAGGTGCTCGCAGCCGCTGCCGCTTGCCTGGCCAACGCGGATGGCGGGACGTTGGTGCTGGGCGTGCGCGACCGTCCCGGTGGACCCGAGGCGCTCCTGGGCACGGAACACTCCCCCGACTGGTGCCGCCAACGCGTTCACGAACTGACCGATCCATCGCTGTTGGTGGCGGCCGACGACTTCACGTTCGAGGGGTGCGCCCTGGTGCGCCTGGAGGTGCCGCGCGGCATCGACGTGCACGAAGCCGATGGCCGGTTCAGCCGTCGCGTCGGTCGCAGTTGCGAGCGCATGTCCGCGAGGGAAATCGCTCGGCTGAGCGACGATCGCATGTCTTCCGACTGGAGCGCGAAGGCCCCGGACGATGCGGCGATGGAGGTTCACGAGGAGGCCATGAGGGCACTGCGTCGGTCGCTCGAGGACGCGGGTCGAAACGGTGCCACGGTGTCTTCGGCGAGCGATGCGGAATTGTTGAGGCAATTGCGGCTCGTCGAGCCCAAGAGCGGTTCGCTCACGAACGCGGGACGTGTGCTGGTCGGCCTGGACGAGCGATCCTGGTCCCGCGTGCAGTACGCGTGGCGCGACACCGCCGGCGCAGAGCCAACGTTCACCCGGACCATCGAAGCGCCCCTTGCGCTGGCGTTGGGGCAAGTGCTGGATCTCGTCGGGGCACGCCTGAGAACCGTGCCGGCAAACCTGCCGGACGGTATCCAACGTCAGGTGGCCGACTTCCCGATCGAAGCGGTGCGTGAGGCAACAGCCAACGCCCTCCTCCATCGCGACTATCGGTCGGCGGAAGCGGTGCTCGTCGAGCATTCTCCGGAGAGCCTTCGCATCAGCTCACCCGGGGGATTCCCCTCCGGCATCAGCGCCGACAACATCCTGACCCACGGGTCCGTGCCTCGAAATCCTGCGCTGTTCCGCGCCGCCGAGCGCCTTGGCGTGGCGGAGGAGCGCGGTCTGGGCGTGGACCGGATGTACCGCGAAACGCTGCAGGCCGGCCATCCGACGCCCGCGATCTTCGAGGAACGCTCGCACACGCTGGTCGTCTTCACACGCGGCGAGCGTGACCGCCGACTCGTCGGCTTCATCGCGGGCCTGCCGCCTTCCGAGCGCGACAGTGTGGAGACGCTGCTGGTGGTGCGCAGCCTGATCGACCGCCCCACGTTGACCGCGAACGCGCTGGCGGAAACGATACAGAAGACACCCGCCGAATCGCTTGCCGTGCTGCAGCGACTCGCGGCCCTGCCCGAACGCCGGCTGGTCGAGCCTACGCGGGAGTCGCGCAACATGAGATCGCCGACCTACCGATTCACCGCGAACGTCCTGCGCGCGCTCGGCCCGGGCGTACCGTACAACCGCGCACCGCCCGACGAGATAGATCGCAAGGTGATGCTGCACCTGAAGGAGTACGGCCGAGTCTCGAACCGCACGCTTCAGAACATGTTCGACGTGGATGTCTACCGGGCGCGCGATCTGCTCAAGCGGCTCGTCGAGCGCGAAATCGTGGTGCGCACCTCCAAGGCGACACGCGGCAGGTCCGTGGAGTACGGGCCGGGCGTACGATTCGAGGAGGATGGCGAAGAACGCTGAGGGGATCGGCGAACGGGGTGTCGCCACGGAGGCGGCAGAAGGTCATCGGTGGTCCCTTTCAAGAGGAATCTCGATGAGCGGCACGTCCACTTTGGCCCTTCGGTCCGGCGATCACGTTCCGTGATGCGGTTGACCCGTCGACCTTCGCACCGCAGGCGCAACGGCCAGGTACGACACCGGAGCCCGCCCTTTGCCGATCCGTGTCGCATTCCCACCACGCGAGGCAGCCCCGTCGACCGTCGTCGCCCGCTGACCGCCATCGATCCCGTCGCGTACCGCTTCAGAGCGGCTCCGTCCCCTCGTTCAGCACGTCGAGGTAGCGCGTGTAGGCGTACACCCGCTCGCGTTTTCGCCCGGTTATCTCGCGCACGATGCCAAGGTCTTCGAGCGCGTCAATCGCGCGCGCGACGGTCGGATAACTTGCGCCTGTGCGCTCGGCGAGCGCGTTGACGGTCGCGAGCGGACGCTCGCGCAGCGCGTCGAACACCCGGAGCGCGTTGGCCGCCGCCCGGCCGAGGTCGCGCAGACGGTCGGCGTCCTCGCGAAACAGCGCGAGCAGACGGTGTGCGGTGTCCACGGCCGACTCCGCCGTCTCAGTCACGCCGTCGAGGAAGAAGTCGATCCATGCCTCCCAGTCACCGTCCCGCCGCACCACGTCCAGCAGGCGGTAGTACTCGGTGCGGTGCTGCTTGAAGTAGAGACTGAGGTACAGCAGGGGCTGGCTGAGCACCCGATCCTCGAACAACATCAGCGCGATCAGCAGCCGCCCGACGCGTCCGTTGCCGTCGAGGAACGGGTGAATCGTCTCGAACTGGACGTGGGCGAGACCCGCACGGACCAACGCGGGCAGACCGTCGTCCTCCCCGTGCACGAAACGCTCGAGCGCGGCCATGCAGTGCTCGAGCTCGTCCGGCGGCGGCGGAACGAAGCGGGCATTGCCAGGACGGGTACCGCCGATCCAGTTCTGGCTGCGACGGAACTCGCCGGGAAGCTTGTCGGCACCGCGTCCGCGGGACAGCAGCCGCTCGTGCACCTCCCGGAGCAGACGGTTCGACAGCGGGAAACCGCCGCGCAGCCGCTCCAGACCGTGCTCGAGCGCGGCGACGTAGTTGGAGACCTCGACCACGTCGTCGAACGGCACGCCGGGGGCCGCGTCGATCTCGAAGAGCAGAAGATCCGACAGCGAGGACTGGGTGCCTTCGATCTGGCTCGACAGCACCGCCTCGCGGCGCACGTAGGCATAGAGGAACAGGTCAGGGTCCGGCAGCAGGGCCGTGACGCCGTCGAGCCGGCCGCAGGCCAGCAGCGCCCGCTCGTGACGGCGCTGACGTCCGCCGTCCAAGCTCGGCGGCGGCTCTGGCGGCAGCGGGGCAGGCACGAAGGCCCGGACGGGCTCGCCCGCCGTGGTCGTGATCGCGTGGCGACCGGTCGTACCGCGCTGCACGGGCGTTGTTCTCACTCGTGTGAATAGTCGATCTCATTATTAACACATAGCAGACTAATCGTTAATAGCGCACACAGGAAGGTAGGCACGTTCACGGAGCCGCACCTTGATGGCAGTCCGATCGTGACTTCCGCCACACCCGGATCGGCGGCGGGCTCGAACCGCGGCGCAGGTGCTCGACGCAAGCTGGCGGCGCTGCCGGGTGCGCTTCATGCGACCCGCTGACATGCATGACGAAGAAGGACGCGGCGATGGTCAGCGCCGCGATCCGCAGCGCCCTGGATCGGGCCGGCTCATGGGCCGCTCAAGAGCGTTGGAGCGAGCTCATCGGGGTGTTCTCGAAAGCGACGCCGAACTCGATTTCCCGAACCCCCACCCGGCTGATCGCCCCGGGCGATCCAGAGCGTCGACCGGCCCCCTTGCAACCGAACGACCGAGTCGAAGGCGTCCTGTTCGATGTCGAGCCTGGCCCGCCATCACACGGCCGTTTTCGTTCGCCCCCGCCCCCCGTCCAGGCGGTCCGCCAAGATGGCCGACGCGGACGTGTCCTCGCGCGCGAAGCACCACAGCGCCGCCTTCTGGCTCGCCGCGACATGGCCGCTGCCTACGGCGTCGTCCACGACCTTGTCCGTGAAGGTCATGTCCGCGAGAGCGCGCATCGCGGCGGTCGGACCGTCGAGCGCCGCGGGCGTCAGGATGTCTTCCTTCGTCGCTCCCGACAATGTCCGGTGCATGAGGACGGCCATGACCTCCCAGGCGTCGAGGCACTCCGCTGCGCCGTGCGTCGTGCGTTAGCTCTTGCGCGCCAAGCGGCGCATCGCCTCGAGATCCGACCAGCCGAACAGCACCGTCGGGGCGAGCCGCATCAGCGAGCCATTGCCTGCGGTATCGGGCTCGGTGGGGCCGGCGAACGGCTCACCGTCGAGATCGAACCGATGCAGCGCGTCACCGACGGTGGCGCCGATCGCGTCGGCGATAGCCGGGCTGACGATCGCGTCGCGGAAGCGGTCCCGCAGCGTCTCGTCCAGGCGTCCGTTCGTCGCAGCCCATCTCCTCCCGACGACCGCACGCGCAGCGCGCCCGCGTCGTCCAGCCAGGACGGCACGGTTTGTCGCGACGCGCGCATTGACGGAGCACCCGGGACTCCTTACCTTAGGTAAGGAGAGGATAGGAGAACGTACCGTGCCGAGCGCCACCGTCACCACGAAGGGACAGATCACCATTCCTGCCGACGTGCGGCGCACCCTGCGGGTGGCCAGCGGCGACCGCATAGAGTTCGTCGAGGTCGGCCCCGGCCGATTCGAAATCCTCGCCGCCAACGGCTCCGTGCGTGATCTCAAGGGCATTGTCGGAGCGCGCGCACGCACCGTGTCGCTGGAAGAAATGGACGCGGCGATCGTGTCCGCCGCTACCGATCCGGAGTAGTTCGGGTGTGATCGGGCTCGATACGAACGTCCTCGTCCGATACCTCGCGCAGGACGATGACGTGCAGAGCGCGATCGCCACCCGACTGATCGACTCCTTGGATTCGACCAACCCCGGCTTCGTCTCGCTCGTGACGCTCGTGGAGACGGTGTGGGTGCTCTCCCGTGCCTACGGGCTGGGCCGACCGGCGCTGGAGTCGATCGTCGAGGGACTGCTGCGCAGCAGCGAGCTCCTGCTGGACCGACGCGACGAGGTGCTCGGGGCGCTGAGCTTGCACCGCGCCGGCGGAGCGGAGTTCTCGGATTGCTTGATCGCGACGATCTCGGCGCGGGCCGGATGTGAGCGCACGATGACCTTCGACGTGCGCGCGGCGCGCACCGCGGGGATGACGCTGCTCCTGGATTGACGCGCTGCCGGCGGAGATGGAATTGGCGGAGACTGGCGGGTTCGCGGCAGCGGCCGATCGGCTCACTTCATGATCGGGGACACCGTCTCGGTGACCGTGTCGCCCAGATCGGCAATGGCTTCGGCCTTCAGCAGGCTTTCGTGCGCGGCTGCATGAGCGCCGACCGATCCGACCGCCGAAGCACGAATGGTGGCCGGGGACGGAATCGAACCGCCGACACGGGGATTTTCAATCCCCTGCTCTACCAACTGAGCTACCCGGCCAGCGGGGCACGCCGGCATCGGTCGCGCTGCTTGACCGAGCCGCATAGTACACCAGAGGCAACGAACTGCGTCAAGCGAGCGCGGACTCCGGTTGTCGTGGCGCGACGCGCTACTCTGGGCGCATGAAGCGACAGATCAGCCAGCGCGAACTGCGTAACGACGGCGGCAAGGTCCCGAGGGGCGTTGCTGCCGGCGACGCGGTGACGGTGACGAGCCACGGCGTGCCGGACGCCGAGCTCGTATCGGACGAGTCCATCGGTCGTCGCCGTTTCGTCACTGCCGAGGCCTTGGTCGCCGCGTTCCGCGACGCTCCCCTTGTCGACGCCGACGCGTTGCGCAAGGATCTGGACAGCTACATCGACGAGGATCCAACGCCGCGTGCCTGAGACCGTTGCCGACGTGAGCTGAAGGGTGCTCGACGCCTCCGTGGTGATCGACCGGGAAAGCCTTTCGATCGAGGCTCTGCCCACCGACAGTCCGATCAGCGCGGTCACGTTTGCGGAGCGGGCGGCCAAGCCACGCCTGAGTGGAACTCCGGCACTGCGCGCTGAGCGACATCATTGGCTTCACCTGATTGCGGACCACTTCGTCGGACTCGACGAGCTGACCGAGGTGAACACGGTCTGAGCTCCATCGTCGTGCGTGCATGACGGCGCCTGTTCCGGCCCCGCTCGGCCGTCTCTACATACCTCGACATGCTCCGACGTGCGCCTTACAATCGGCGCGCAAGTAAGGAGTTGCACATGACGAACGAACTCGAAGAACCGTCCGGGCGATCCGTCGGGGGGCCCGGCGAAGAAGTCCTCCCGCCTGCGGCGCAGGACACGGACGAGACGATTGCGTCGCGCACTCCGCCACCGGGCCTTCCGTCAGGCAAGGCCACGATCTCTTCCAAGGGCCAAGTGACCATTCCGGCGAGCGTGCGCGAACGGTTGTCCCTGAAACCGGGCGACCGCGTGACGTTCACCGTCCTGGCGAACGGCACCACGATCATGCGACGGAAGAATCGCTCGATCTCCGAGCTTGCCGGGTCGGTGAAGCCGGAGAACGGGCGGCACGCGACGATCGAGGAGCTCGGCTTCGACTGAGGTGCCGGCGCTCGACACGAACGTGCTGGTGCGCTACCTCGTGCGGGACGATGCCGTTCAGCACCGAACGGCTCGGGAGATCGTGAGCGCGGCGACCGCGGAAGGGCTCTTCGTGACCCTCACGGTGCTCCTCGAGCTCGAATGGGTCCTGCGCTCGCGCTACGGCATCGGCCGTCGTTCGATGATCGATGCCATCGCAGGTCTGCTGGAGATGCACGAACTCGATATCCAGGACGAGGCAAGCGTGGAACGGGCGCTCGCGCTGTACGACAACGGAACGGCCGACTTCGCCGATTGCCTCCACGCCGGCATCGCGACTACCCATGACCGTGCTCCGCTCATGACCTTCGACAAGAAGGCATCCCGCATGGCCGGGGCAATGCTTGCGACGCGCCGGAGATCGCGCTGAGCGCTCGGTGTTCTCGCCCCTCAGGATCGTGTACGAACACGAACGAAGTCGGCGTCTTCACCGACGTCGGGCATGTCCATCAACGCGTCGATGAACGTCCTCCGTTTCGGCTTCGCCAACGCCTGCTCGAGAATCGCCCGATGCTCCGCTTCCGTGCTGCGACCGTTGGCGGCCGCACGGCGCTCCAGTTCCTCGACGAGGGCGTCGTCGAGGTCTCGAACCGATAGCTGTCCCACGCGCTCCACCTCTGTGTCTGAGACCGCAACTCGCGATGATATCCGGGCCGACCCTGGGGCTGACCGGGGCGAAGCGGTATCGCAGGGTCCGCGATACCGCGCACGGCATCGGTGCTCTACCGGACGCCCGGCGGCGGCGCCGGCCGCGCCGCCATCAACACCCGCGTGTACTCGTGCGACGGCGCCTCCAGCACCTGCCCCACCCCTCCGCTCTCCACGATCTCCCCTGAGCGCATGACCATCACGTCGTCGCACATCAGCCGCACGACCTCCAGATCGTGCGTGACGAACAGGCAGGCGAGCTCGCGCTCGGCGCGCAGGTCCGCGATCAGGTTCAGCACCACCGCCTGGATCGAGACGTCCAGCGCCGCGGTCGGCTCGTCGAGCACGAGCAGCACGGGGTCCAGGGCGATCGATCGGGCGATGTTCACGCGCGCGCGCTGACCGCCGGAGAGCTGGTGCGGGAAGCGCTCCAGCAGGGCGACGGGCAGGCCGACGCTCTCGGCGAGCGCGTGGACGCGTTCCCGGCGCTCGCGCCGGCCGAGCCCGGTCAGCCGCTCGAGCGGCTCGGCGATGCTGTGTCGCGCGCGATGCCGGGGATTGAGGCTGTCGCCGGAGTCCTGGAACACCATCTGGATGCGCGGCCGCAGGGCGTGACGCGCGAACCGCCGGGCCGGCACCGCGCCCACGTCCACGCCTTCGAAGGCGAGCGTGCCCAAGTCGGCGTCCTGCAACCGCGCGACGATCGCGGCCGTGGTGGACTTGCCCGACCCCGATTCGCCCACGAGCCCGAGACAGCGGCCGCGTCCGATCTCGAACGACACGTCGCGCACGGCGTCCACCCGGCCCGCCGGGGTGTCGAACGAGAGGCACAGCGACCGCGCGCTCAGCACCGCCTCCGTGGTCGCCGCGGCGGCCGCGGCCACCCTGGGCCGGCGGGGGTGTCGTCCCTCCGGCAGCAGCGCCTCCAGCGTGACGCCCGGACGCAGGGTGGCGGCCACCAAGCGGCGCGTGTACGCGTCGCGGGGCCGTCCGAACAGCGCGGCCGGTGTGCCGCGCTCGACGATGCGGCCGTCGTGCATGACGACGATGCGGTCGCAGTAACCGGCCGCCAGCGCGAGATCGTGCGTGATCAGGATCGCGCCCATGCCGCGTTCGCGGATGAGCCCGGCGATCAGGTCCATCACGGCGCGCTGGGTGGTGACGTCCAGCCCCGTGGTGGGCTCGTCGGCGATCAGCAGCCGCGGGTCGCAGGCGAGCGCGAGCGCGATGACGACGCGCTGGCACATGCCGCCGGACAGCTCGAAGGGGTAGGCGTCCAGCACGCGCTGGGGGTCCGCGATGCGCACCGCCTCGAGCGCCCCCGCGGCTTCCGCGCGGGCCGTGGCGCGGGTGGCGCGGGCGTGGAGGCGCAGCACGTCGCCGATCTGGCGCCCGACGGTGCGGATGGGGTTCAGCGCGGCGCGCGGGTCCTGGAACACCATCGCGAGCTCGCGGCCGCGCAGGTCCCGCAGGTCCCGCTCCGCGGCACGTCGCAGGTCGATGCCCGAGTAGGCGATCTCGCCGCACGAGATGCGTCCGCCGGCGTCGAGGATGCGCATCATGGCCTGCATCGACACGGACTTGCCCGAACCGGACTCGCCGACGATGCCCAGCGTCTCGCCGGGAGCGAGCTCGAAGTCGACGCCGCGCACGGCCTCCACCTCGCCCGCGCGAGTGCGGAACGAGACCGCCAGGTCTCGCACGCGAAGCAGGCTCGACCCCTCGGGCCCGGGCGTCGTCGCGCTCACGTGCGCTTGGCCGGGTCGACGATGTCGCGCAGCCCGTCGCCCATGAGGTTGAAGGTGAACACCGCCAGCATCAGCGCGGCGCCCGGGAACATGGCGAGCCACCATTCGCCCGAGACGATGTAGTTCGCCCCCTCGGCGACCATTATTCCCCACTCGGGCGTCGGTGGCCGCACGCCCAGCCCGATGAAGCTCAGGCCCGCGGCGTTCAGCACGGCCCAGCCGAGGTTCAGCGAGATCTGCACGGTCAGCGGCGGCAGCGCGTTCGGCAGCAGGTGCATGACCAGCACCCGCCATTCGGCGTTGCCGGCGAGCCGCGCGGCGCGCGCGAACCCGGCGTCGCGCCGGATGCGCACCTCGGCGCGCACCACGCGCGCGTAGAACGGCACGTTGATGACGGCGGTGGCGTAGACGATGTTCTCGACCGAGTTGCCCAGCGCGGCCACGATGCCCATCGCGAGCACGAACAGCGGGAACGCCATGACGGTGTCCAGCAGCCGGTCGATCACCGACTCCACGGGGCCCGGGAAGTAGCCCGCGACGGCGCCGAGCGCGCTGCCGACGACGCAGGCGATCGCGACCGCCGCGACGGCGATGGACAAATCCAGCCGGGCGGCGACCAGCACGCGGCTGAACACGTCGCGGCCGAGCGCGTCGGTGCCGAACCAGTGCGCCGCCGACGGCGCCTGCAGCACCGCCTCGGAGCTCGCCAGCGGGTCGTACGGGGCGAGCGCCTCGCCGCCCGCGGCGACGATCAGCAACAGCGTGAACAGCACGAAGCCGACGAGCGTCACGGGGTTGTCCCGCAGCACGCGGCCCGCGTGGGTCAACGCCCCCGCCGTCGGGGCGACGGCCGCAGGCGTCTCGGGTGTCGTGGGATCGGGCGTCCCTGCGACGGTGCTCGGGCCGCCTGCCACGGCACCGGGCACCCTACCGGGCACGGCGCTCAGGCCCGGGCCCCGCGTCGCATCCGCGGATCGACAACGGTGTAGACGAGATCGATCACGAGGTTCAGCGCGACGAACAGCAGGGCCATCGCGAGCACGAAACCCTGCACTGCCGCGTAGTCCGACACCACCAGCGCGTCCACCGCGTACGAGCCGATGCCGGGCCAGGCGAACACCTTCTCGACAAGCACGTTCGCGCCGAGCGTGAACGAGAACACCATGCCGAGCGTCGTGATGACGGGCAGCAGCGCGTTGCCGAGCGCGTGTCCCAGGACGATGTCCCGGCGGCTGCCGCCGAAGGCGCGGGCGGTGCGCACGTGGGCCGAGCCGAGTGCCGCGAGCATGGACGCACGCGTCATGCGCGCGAGCGGTGCGAGCGTGAACAGCGCGAGCGTCACGGCGGGCAGCACGAGCTGGCGCGCCGCGGCGAGGAAGGTCTCGGCGTCGCGCGCCAGCAGCGCATCGATCAGGTAGAAGCCCGTCACGTGCGCGGGTTCGAGGTACACGAAGTCGAGCCTGCCGAGCGGCGACGGCGCCCAGCCGAGCAGGTAGTAGAAGACGTAGATCAGCAGGATGCCCGTGAAGAAGGTCGGCAGCGAGACGCCCGCGGTGACCAGCACCCGGCACAGGTGATCGACCCACGAGCCCGGACGCGTCGCTGCGAGCACGCCGAGCGGTACCGCGACGGCGCACGACAGCGCGAGCGCGACGAGCGTGAGCTCGAGCGAGGCCGGCAGCCGGCGCAGCAGATCGGTCGCGACGGACTGGCCGGTCGACATCGACTGGCCGAGGTCCCCGCGCAGCAGGTCGGCCACGTAGTCGACGAACTGGGCGGGCAGCGGCTTGTCCAGACCCATCGAGGCGCGGACCTGCGCGATGGAGTCCTCGTCGGCGAGCTGGCCCGCGAAGTAGCTCGCGGGGTCGCCGGGCAGCGCGCGCGACAGCAGGAAGCTGATGACGACGACGCCCACGACGACCGGCAGCGTCGAGCCGACGCGGCCTGCGACGCGGGCGAGCGTCGGGCTCACGCCGCGGCGAGCGAGCGGATGTCGAGCTGGCGGTGGAACCAGGACTCGTAGCCCTCTGCGCCGTTGAGCGCCACGTTCAGCGCCGGCTGGTAGAGCGGGATGCGCGGCAGGTCCTCGAACGCGATCTCGATGAGCCGGCGGATCTTCGGGGCGTACTCGGGGTCGTCGACGCTCATGAAGATCGTCTCGTCGACGAGCGTCTCGACCTCCTCGTTGCGGTAGTTCGAGGAGTTGAAGAGATGCCCTTCCTGGTAGGCCCAGAAGAAGTAGTAGCAGGGGTAGTTCAGCCAGCCGCCGAAGTTCTCGAGGTGCATGGGCAGGCGCTTGTCGACCAGCGCCGCGGTGCGCCAGTTGGCGCCGGGAATCTTGTCTATCGTCGTGGTGATGCCGAGCTTGCCGAGCGACTCCTGGATCAGCAGTGCCGCGGGCTCCATCCAGTCGGACAGGCTGAGCGCGATGGAGAACGGCACCTCGAAGCCCTGCGCATGCGCGGACTTCTCGAGGTGCTCGCGCGCGAGCTCCATGTCGTTGACGTACGGCGAGGGCTGCGGCCAGGCGATGGACTCGCCGCCCGCGTCGCCGCCCCACATCGGCGCGCCTCGGCCGTAGGCGGCGCGCTCGAAGAGCTCCTGGTAGGGCACCGCGTAGGCGATCGCCTTCCTGACGTCGGGGTCCTGGAAGGGCTCGAAGGTCGTGTTCAGCGCCAGCACGTGGATGCAGTTGTCGACGGGCGTGGACACCACGCGCACGCCCTCGACGGCGTCGAGCTCGCTCGCGTCCTTGTTCGGGATGTTGAACGACAGGTTCGCGTCGCCGCGCTCGATCAGCGCGCGTCGGGTCGAGGCGTTCGGGCACCTCGCGCAGCACCACGCGCTGCACTTCGGGCAGCGGGCCGCAGGCCCAGTCGTCGAAGCGCTCGTACACGAGCTGCTCGCCAGGTTGCCAGCGCGCCACCTGGTACGCGCCCGAGCCCGCGGGCGTCGTGTGCAGGTACTCGGCGGCCCACGGGTCGGCGTCGGTCGCGTTCGCCTTCGCGACCGCGCTGTTGATGACGAAGGGGATCGGCACGGCGAGGTCGGGCAGCGTGAGCTTCGACGGGCGGTCGAGCGTGATGCGGAAGGTGCGCTCGTCCACGGCCTCGAACTGCTCCGGGCGCTCCAGGCCGCCCGCCTTCATCTGCACCGTCGGGAAGCCGCCGATCGACACCGCGCGGTCGAACGACCACTTCACGTCCTCGGCCGTCACGGGCGTGCCGTCCCAGAACGTCGCCTCGCGCAGCGTGAAGGTGAGCGTCAGGCCGTCCTCGGAGGTCTCCCACGTCTCGGCGAGCTCGGGCTCCAGCGACGTCGAGTCGTAGGTCAGCTCGCCGTCCTCGGTGGTGCGCGTGCCGAAGGTGAGCAGCCGGTCGTAGCAGTTGATCGCGACCTGGTAGCTCGGCCGGTTGGTGCCGGTGCGGTGCAGGTCCAGGCTGTTGATGGTCTCGCCGCTGATCACGACGAGGGTCCCGTTCGTCGCGGCGCTGGCCGGCAGCACCTTCAGGAAGGGCAGCGCGGTGGCCGCGAGCCCGGTACCGCCGATCTTCATGAAGTCGCGTCGCGACGTGCGCAGGCTCATGGGCGTATGGCTCCGTGGGAATCGGGTGAGGCCCGCCCGCGCCTCCGGCACGAGCGACGGTACGATCAGCGTGCTACGTTCGAGTGATTCGCACCGCTGCTATTTCCTCACCCGAGCGTTGCCCGAAACGCGGCACTCGGCCGACCACGACGACGCGTCCGCCATGCGACATCTCCAGACCTTCCGGCTCATCGAGGCCGTGGTCCGGACCGGCTCCATCCGCAAGGCCGCCGAGGACATGAACATCACGGCGTCGGCGTTGAACCGGCGCATCCAGCGCTTCGAGGAGGAGTTCGGCTCGCAGGTGTTCGAGCGGCTGCCGCGCGGCATGCGGCTGAACCCCGCCGGGGAGCTGCTGATCCAGCACGTGCGCAAGCAGGTGGCGGACCTCGGCGCCGTGCGCTCGCAGGTGGCGGACCTGTCGGGCGAGCGCCGCGGCCACGTCGGCATCGCGTGCTCGCAGGCGCTCGTGCCCTTCTTCCTGCCGGCCGAGATCGCCCGCTACCGGCACGAGCACCCGGGCGTCGGCTTCACGGTCAACGTGCGCGACCGGGTCGCCGCCGAGGCGGACCTCGCGAGCTTCGCCTGCGACGTGGCCATCGTGTTCGAGCCGGTGAACCTCGTGCGCTTCGAGGTGCTGCACGCGGTGGTGCAGGCGGTGCACGCGGTCGTGGCCGCGGATCACCCGCTCGCCGGGACGCACCGACCTGCGGCTGCGCGACTGCCTGGACTGGCCGTGCGTGGTGCCGTCGCGGGCGTACGGCGTGCGCGCGCTGCTCGACCGCTCCCCGCGCGCGCGGCAGGAGGAGCTCGCCCCGACGATCGAGTCCGACTCGTTCGACTTCATGCGCCACTACGTGCTGCACGAGCGCGCCGTCGCGTTCCAGATCCCGATCGGCCTGGATCCGGCCCGCGACGGCATCGTCGCCCGAGCGCTGCCCGAGCGCGACGTGCCGCGGGGCGAGCTGCTGATCGGGCGGCTGCGCGGGCGCACGCTGCCGATCGCGGCGGCGCGCTTCATCAAGCGCGCGGCCGACGCGCTGGACCGCAGCGCGAGCGATGCGTTTCGGGCAACGGTGCGCTGAGAACATGGCAGCGGACCGACGCAGCGGGCTTCGATAGCGTGCACGGTGTGGGGCGGTTGGGCGCCCCGTCACCGTGTTCCCCAGGAGCTTCGCCATGGCCTCGAACCACCGACCCGACCGCCGCCGGGCACTGATCACCGGCAGCGCCGTGCTGGGCGCCGCCGCCTTCGGCGGGGTGCTGCCCCGCGCGCGCGCCGCCGACACCACGGTCGGCTTCCTCTACGTCGGGCCGAAGGACGACTACGGCTACAACCAGGCGCACGCCGAGGGCGCGGCCGCGGTCAAGGCGATGGACGGCGTGAGCGTGATCGAGGAGGAGAACGTGCCCGGAGACGGTCGCCGTGCAGAAGTCCATGCGCAGCATGATCGAGCTCGACGGCGCGCCGCTGCTCTTCCCGACCTCCTTCGGCTACTTCGACCCGCACGTGCTCGCCGTCGCCGAGGACTACCCCGAGGTGCGCTTCGAGCACTGCGGCGGGCTGTGGCAGGAAGGGGTGCACCCCGCGAACGTCGGTTCCTACTTCGGTTACATCGGCATGGGGCAGTACCTGAACGGCATCGCCGCGGGCCACGCGACGACCTCGAAGAAGATCGGCTTCGTGGCCGCCAAGCCGATTCCGCAGGTGCTGCTCAACGTCAACTCGTTCCTGCTCGGCGCGCGCGCGGTCGACCCCGACATCACCTGCCAGGTGATCTTCACCGGCGACTGGTCCATGGCCGTCAAGGAGGCCGAGGCCACCAACGCGCTCGTCGACCAGGGCGCCGACGTGATCACCTGCCACGTGGACAGCCCGAAGGTCGTGGTCGAGACCGCGGCCGGCCGCGACGCCTTCGTGTGCGGCTACCACGCCGACCAGAGCCCGCTCGCCCCGGAGAAGTACCTCACGGGCGCGGAATGGAACTGGGCCGACGTCTACACGGGCATGGTGGCCAGGCACCTGGCCGGCGAGCCGATCGACAACTTCGTGCGCGGCGGGTTGGCGGCGAACTTCATCAAGATGAGCCCGTTCGGGCCGGCCGTGTCGGAGGCGGCGCGCAAGCAGTTCGAGGACGTGCGCGGCCAGATCATGGCGGGCGGCTACGCCGCCATCCGCGGACCGCTGCAGGACAACCAGGGTCGGGTCATCGCCACCGAGGGCCAGAGCTTCGTCGAGGACGACGTCGCGCTCGAGAGCATGGACTACCTCGTCGAGGGCGTGCTCGGCTCGGTCTCGTAAGGCACGCCGGGCCCGGGAAGGCGCGCGGCCATGCTCGCCGCGGGCGCACCTGCCCGCACGGCCGGCGGCGGCACGTCCATCGCCGCGGCGTTGCGCAGCGTCGCTCCGGCGAGCGGCTACGCCGCGTTCGGGCTGCCGGTGCTGTCGCTCGTGGCGGGGCTCGGCGCGTTCTCGGTGTTCCTGCTCGTGACCGGGCACTCGCCCGCGACCTTCTACGCGCTCGTCTGGAAGGCCGGCTTCGGCACCGCCTTCTCGTGGTCCAACACGCTGTCGCGGGCGGCGCCGCTGCTGCTCGCGGCGCTGTGCGTCGCCCTGCCCGCGCGGCTGGGGCTGATCGTCATCGGCGGCGAGGGCGCCATCGTGCTCGGGGGCGTGGCGGCGGGCGGCGTCGGTGCGGTCCTCTCCGACGGCACCGCGAGCCTCGTGCTCATGGGCCTGTCGGCCGCGCTGACGGGCGCGGTCTGGATCGGCGCGGTGGGCTGGCTGCGCATCCGTCGCGGCGTCAACGAGACGATCTCGAGCCTGCTGCTGGCCTACATCGCCATCGCGCTCATGAACCATCTGGTGGAGGGTCCGCTGCGGGATCCCGCCAGCCTCAACAAGCCCTCGACGGCGCCGCTCGGGGACGCCGAGCGCATCGGCACGATCCCGGGCATCGACGTGCACTGGGGGCTCGTGGCGGGACTCGTCGCGTGCATCGCCAGCTGGGCGCTGCTGCGCTTCACGACCCTGGGCTTCGCGGCCCGCATCGTCGGCGGCAACGCGCGCGCCGCGGCGCTGCAGGGGTTGCCCGTCGGCGCGCTCGTCGTCGGCGCCTGCGCGCTGGGCGGCGCGCTCGCGGGGCTCGCGGGCTTCTTCGAGGTCAGTGCGGTGCAGGGCTCGGCCAACGCCTCGCTCGCCGCCGGCGTCGGCTTCACGGCAATCCTCGTCTCCTTCCTCGCGCGCCACCACCCGCTCGCCATCGTGCCGGTGGCGATCCTGCTGGCGGGTTTCGAGGCGTCCAGCGGGCTCGTGCAGCGACGCATGGACCTGCCGGACGCGACGATGCTCGTGCTGCAGGGCTTCGTGTTCGTGGCGATCCTCGTCGGCGAGACCCTGCGCGGCCGCACCTTCCGCCTCGCGGGCGCGCGGTCATGAGCCCCGCCGACATCGGCTGGTGGGGCGTGCCGCTCGCGGTCCTGGCGGGCGCGATCCGGGTCTCGGTGCCGTTCCTGTTCGTGAGCCTCGGGCGAGTGCCTGACCGAGCGCTCCGGGCGCATCAACCTCGGGCTCGAGGGCACGCTCGTGTTCGGCGCCATGAGCGGCTACGCCGCGGCGGTGCTCACCGGCTCCCCGTGGCTCGGCGTGCTCGTCGCGGCCGCGGCCGGCGCGGGCTTCGGCGCGCTGCACGCCGCGTGCTGCAGCCTGGTGCGCGTCAACGACATCGCGATCGGCATCGCGCTGATGCTGCTCGGCACCGGGCTCGCGTTCCACTTCGGCAAGCCGTTCATCCAGCCGCCCGCGCCGGACCTGCCGTCGGTGTCGCTCGGCGGCTGGTCGTCGTCGCCGCAGCTGCGCGCCGCGCTCGAGGTGAACGTGCTGTTCCCCATCGGCGTCGCGCTCGCGTTCGCCATGGCGTGGATGTTCCGGCGCACGCGCTTCGGGCTCGTGGTGCGCACCGTGGGCGACAGCGACGCGGCGGCGCGCGCGCTCGGGCTGTCCTCGGTGCGCGTGCGCTTCGCGGCCACGTCCCTGGGCGGCGCGCTCGCGGGCATCGGCGGCGCCTCGCTGTCGCTGTACTACCCCGGCAGCTGGAACGAGGGCATCTCCTCGGGACAGGGCCTGATCGCCGTGGCGCTGGTGATCTTCGCGCGCTGGAACCCGATCGGCTGCCTCGGCGCGTCCCTGCTCTTCGGCGGGGCCGGCGCGCTGGGGCCGGCCTTGCAATCGGTGGGCGTGGGCGGAGGCTATCACCTGATCGGCGCCGCGCCCTACGTGCTCACCCTGGTCGTGCTGATCGTCACGAGCTCCTCGACGCGGCCCCTGGCGGGCGCCCCGGGAGAGCTTCGTCTGAACCGCTGAACACACGAGACTCGAGGACATCGACATGAACGGACTGGGCGGGCTGAACAAGTCCCCGGAAGGCGTGGTCATCGGCGTGGTGCAGTCGCAGCTGCCCCTCGTCGAGACGCCCGAGCAGCTCGCCGCGCAGGTGGCGCGCACCGTCGCCCTGGTGGGCAAGGCGCGGCGGAACCTGCCGGCGATGGATCTCGTGGTGTTCCCCGAGTATTCGCTGCACGGGCTCTCGATGAGCACCGACCCGCGCATCATGTGCCGGCGGGACGGCCCCGAGATGCAGGCGCTCGCCGACGCCTGCCG
Organism: uncultured Gammaproteobacteria bacterium; assembly: GCA_963833195.1. Classification (GTDB taxonomy): domain Bacteria; phylum Pseudomonadota; class Gammaproteobacteria; order Granulosicoccales; family Granulosicoccaceae; genus Granulosicoccus. The sequence continues at coordinate 3,158,940 of CAWHXF010000027.1, forward strand.
CGAGCACCGGATCTGGGGCTGCTTCTCGATCATGGAGCACAACCCGCACGGCAACCCGTACAACGTCGGCATCATCATCGACGACACCGGCGCGGAGCGGCTGTACTACCGGAAGCTCCACCCCTGGGTGCCGGTCGAGCCGTGGGAGCCCGGCGACGTCGGCATACCCGTCATCGACGGGCCCAACGGCTGCCGGCTCGGGCTGATCATCTGCCACGACGGCATGTTCCCGGAGATGGCGCGCGAGTGCGCCTACCGCGGCGCGGAGATCATGCTGCGCACGGCCGGCTACACGGCGCCGATCCGGGAGAGCTGGGGGTTCACCAACCGCTCGAACGCCTTCTGCAACCTCATGGTCACGGCCAACGTCTGCCTGTCCGGCAGCGACGGCACGTTCGACAGCATGGGCGAGGGCATGATCGTGAACTTCGACGGCTCGGTGCTCGCGCACGGCACGAGCGGTCGCGTCGACGAGATCGTCACCGCCGAGGTGCGCCCGGACCTCGTGCGCGAGGCGCGCGCGAACTGGGGCGTGGAGAACAACATCTACCAGCTCGGCCACCGCGGCTTCACCGCCGTGCGCGGCGGCGCGACCGACTGCCCGTACACCTACATGCACGACCTCGTCGCGGGAACGCTACCGGTCTGCCGTGGGAGGACACCGTGCAGGTCGTCGACGGCACGCCGTGCGGCTTCGACGCGCCGACGCGCGACTACGCCCCCGCCCCGGCGTCGGAATCGTCCGAGGAGCCGCGCCGCGCGCCGCGCCTCGTGAGCACGATCGACAGCCGGCCCTACCCCTGGCCCTTCGACGGCGAGCTGTCGGCGGCGAACACCGCGCTGATCGTCATCGACATGCAGACCGACTTCTGCGGCATCGGCGGCTACGTGGACACGATGGGCTACGACCTGTCGCTGACGCGCGCGCCCATCGAGCCCATCGGCACGGTGCTGGACGCGATGCGCGCGAAGGGCTACCCGGTGCTGCACACGCGCGAGGGGCACCGACCGGATCTCTCGGATCTGCCCGCGAACAAGCGCTGGCGCAGCCGGCGCATCGGCGCGGGGATCGGGGACGCGGGCCCGTGCGGCCGCATCCTGGTGCGCGGCGAGCCCGGCTGGGAGATCGTCGAGGAGCTCGCGCCCCTGCCCGGCGAGACCATCATCGACAAGCCGGGCAAGGGCAGCTTCTGCGCCACGGACCTGGAGCTGATCCTGCGCTCCGCGGGCATCCGGAACCTGGTGCTGACGGGCATCACGACGGACGTGTGCGTGCACACGACGCTGCGCGAGGCGAACGATCGCGGCTTCGAGTGCGTCGTGCTCGAGGACTGCTGCGGCGCCACGGACGCGGCGAACCACGCCGCCGCGCTGTCGATGATCCAGATGCAGGGCGGCGTGTTCGGCGCGGTGTCGGACAGTGCCAGCCTGGTCGCCGCGCTGCCGTGAGCGGCGATCCCGTCACGCGCGCGATCGGCGTCGAGATCGTCTCGATGACCAAGGCCTTCGGGCCGGTCGTCGCGCTCGAGGACGTGTCGATGGTGGTCCCGGCCGGCGACTTCCACGCGCTGCTCGGCGAGAACGGGGCGGGCAAGTCCACGCTCGTGAAATGCCTGACGGGCTTCTACCGACCGGACTCGGGCCAGGTGGCGGTGAACGGGCGCGAGGCGACGATATCGCACCCGCGCGACGCCCACCGGCTCGGGCTCGGCATGGTGTACCAGCACTTCACGCTCGCCCCGTCGATGACGGGCGCGGAGAACCTGACCATCGCCGCCGACCGGGTGCCCGCGCTCCTGCACCCGCGCCGCGAGCGCGAGCGGCTCGGCGCGTTCCTCGACACGATGCCGTTCCGGGTCGATCTCGACCGTCCCGTCGAACGGCTCGCTGCCGGGGAGCGCCAGAAGCTCGAGATCCTCAAGCAGTTCTGGCTCGGCCGGGGCTTCCTGATCCTGGACGAGCCGACCTCGGTGCTGACACCGCAGGAGGCGGACGACGTGCTCGGCCACGTCCGGAGCTTGTGCGATGCCGGGCGTGTGACGGTGCTGATGATCACGCACAAGCTGCGCGAGGTGGAGGCCTTCGCGCGGGCCGCGACGGTGCTGCGCGCCGGCCGACGCGTGGGCGGCGGCCCGGTCGAGGGCCTCTCACGCGAAGCGATGGCGTCGATGATGGTGGGCGGCGGATCGGACAGGGTCGCCGCGGGCGGCACGACCGCGCCCCTTCCACGGCGGACTCGACGAGCAGGCTCCCGTGCGCCTGTGCGTCGAGGGCGCGCGTGCCCTCGACCGGCGCGGCGCGCCCTCGATCCGCATCGACGCGCTGCAGGTCCGGGCCGGCGAGCTCGTCGGCGTGGCGGGCGTCGCGGGCAACGGCCAGGGCGAGCTCGTCGAGCTGCTGTCCGGTCAGCGTCCGCTGCTCGCAGGCCGCGTGTCGGTCGACGGCGCGCCGTTCCGCGGCACGCGCCGGCAGCAACGCGAGCACGGCGTGCGCTTCCTGCCCGAAGAGCCGCTCGCGAACGCCTGCGCGCCCGAGCTGTCGCTCGCCGAGAACCTGTCGATGCGCGAATTCGACGTCGACGCGAGCGGCCGTCCGCGCCGGCTGCTCGACGGGGCCGCTATGCGCCGGCGCGCGACCCGGCTGATCGAGGCCTTCGGCGTGCGCGCGGGATCGCCCGCACAACCGATCGCCACGCTCTCCGGCGGCAACGTGCAGCGCGCGGTGCTCGCGCGCGAGCTCGACGGCGACGTCCGGCTGCTGATCGTCGCGAACCCCTGCTTCGGGCTCGACGTCGGCGCCACGGCCGAGATCCGCGCCCGCCTGCGCGCCGCGCGCGACGCCGGCTGCGCCGTGCTGCTGCTGAGCGAGGATCTCGACGAGGTCCTGGAGCTCGCCGACCGGGTGCTGGTCATGACCGACGGACGGATCGTGTTCGAGACGCCCGCGCACGGTGCGGACCGGACGCGGATCGGGCGCACATGGCCGGACAGGCGGGCGAAGCCGACCCCGGCGTCCAAGGCGGCCGAGGCGGCATGAGCACGTTGCGGGCCGAGCCCTTCGAGCTCGCGCTGGACCGCCCGAACGTCGCGCTGGTCGTGATCGACATGCAGCGCGACTTCGTGGAACCCGGCGGCTTCGGTGCGAGCCTCGGCAACGACGTGGCTCCGCTCGGAGCGATCGTGCCGCGCGTGCGCGCGCTGCTCGACGGCTTCCGCGGTGCCGGCCTGCCGGTGCTTCACACGCGCGAGTGCCATCGCGCGGATCTTTCCGACTGCCCGCCCGCCAAGCGTCGGCGCGGCGCCCCCGGCATGCGCATCGGCGATCCGGGCCCGATGGGCCGGCTGCTGGTCGCCGGCGAGCCGGGCGCCGAGATCGTGCCGGAGCTCGCGCCGTTGCCCGGCGAGCCCGTGATCGACAAGCCGGGCAAGGGCGCGTTCCACGCGACGGAGCTTGCCGCGGTGCTGGGCGCGCTCGGCACGACGCAGCTGGTGTTCGCCGGGGTCACGACCGAGGTCTGCGTGCAGAGCACGATGCGCGAGGCGAACGATCGCGGCTTCGAGTGCGTGCTCGCGAGCGATGCCTGCGCCAGCTACTTCCCGGCCTTCCACGCGGCGACGCTGGAGATGGTGCGCTCGCAGGGCGCGATCGTCGGCTGGACGGCCACCACCACGGACCTGCTGGACGCCATTTCATCATGAGGCCCGACGTGCACCACCACCCCGACCTGCTCGCCGGCGGCTGGCGCGACCTGCCGTTCGAGCCCTTCCGCGAGGGCGTGGAGATCTGCACGCTGCACCCCGGCGAGCCGAGCGTCGCCGTGCTGCGCTACGCGCCCGGCGCGTCGGTGCCGCGCCACCTGCACCCGGGACTCGAGACCGTCGTGGTGCTGGACGGCTCGCAGGCCGACGAGCGCGGCGAGTACGGCGCGGGCAGCCTCGTCGTGAACGCCGAGGGCAGCGTCCACTCGGTGCGCTCCGAGCACGGCTGCGTGGTGCTGATCCAGTGGACGCTGCCGGTGCGCATTCTCGACGAGGAGACGGCTTGAGCGCCTCTTCGTTCGATGAAATCAAGCTTGAAGGGCTCGCGCTCGAGGTCGACTCGAGCCTTCACGCCGAAGGGGTCACGAGCTCGTGATCGATCTCGAGCGCCGTCGCGGCTTCGGCCATGCCCTTGTCCGCGGTCAGGATCCGGGACGCTTCGCGCGAGGCGACGGCCAGGTGCAACGCATCGAGCGTCCGCAGGTTCAGTCCCTCGCGACGTATCCAGCGATACGCCGTGTCGTAGTCCTCGCCTTCTATCGGCACGAGCCGATAGAGCCCTGCGCCGACGTGTTCATCGAACACGCAGACTCGTGTCGATGTAGACCGCACCAGTCAATAGCGAGCGTTTTCACGGTCCTCGAGCACCGCCTCGCTCAGGGCGCCGTCGATCTGTATCGAATCTCTGAACGCGGCCAGATCCGGGAATCCGCATTTCGGTTCCCTGGCACCGGACACCAGCCGTACCGGACGGTGGCCGCGACGTTCGATGACGATTTCCTCGCCGCGCTCTGCCCGATCGAGCAACTCGCTGAACCGGCGCCGCGCTTCGCGTGCGTTGACCTTCATGACGAGCCCGATCGTTTGCGTACCTAGAAAGTGTACACGTTGTTACCGCGACCGGCGTACGGGGTTCGGCCCGCTCAGGACTCCGGCGGCACGTACCCGCTCACCTGCGTGTGCTCGTCGGTGAACAGGAACTTCTCCATCTCCTCCTCGAGGAACTTGCGGGCCTTCGGGTCCACCGGCGTCAGGCGGTACTCGTTGATGAGCATCGTCTGGTGGTTGACCCAGGACTGCCAGGCCTCCTTCGAGACGTTCAGGTAGATGCGCTTGCCGAGATCCCCGGGATAGGTGGGGCGATCGAGGCCTTCGGCCTCCTTGTTCAGCTTGACGCACTGGACCATGCGGGTCACGTCGGGAGCTCTCCGTACACGTTGTCTGGGACTTTGGGTAGTGGGGACGGTGCGGCCGTCGCGAAACACCTCCGCCCCCGACAGCGACACCGGTCGCCGTGCACCCCACGATGGCCGACCTTGTACCACAGGGTCGGGAATCCACCAGGAGGCTGCCTTACGTCTGTCGGGCAGGCTCGTATCGATGGCCGCGCGCGCGAACCTGCACCCCATCGAGATCGCCGCCCGATCCTCACCCGCCCGCCAGCAACTCCAGGATCCGCGCCACCGGCGCAGCGACCCCACCCGGCAGGGCTCCCCGCTCGGCCTTCCCATCGGCCACGCCCGCAAGCTCGAACCCCTCCGCCTCCCGAACCTCGTACCACACCGTCCGCGCCTCCCCTTCCGGAGCCACTTCTACCCGCACGTCCACCACGTCGATCCCGACCCGGAAATGGCTGAACCCGTGCGGCACGCGCGCGTACACGGAAGCCTCGTCCAGCGACTCGCCCAGCACCTCCACCCACCGCCCGGCGTCCGGCGACACGAGTGACTCGGGACACGCCGCCGCGGGCGCCGCGGCGGGCAGCACCGGCAAGCTCCACAACCCGCCCCACAACCCGCTCGGCGGCCTGCGCTCCAGCAGCACCCGCCCGGCCGCGTCGCGCACCAGCAGCATGCGCGCGAGGTACTCCGGCACCGTCTTCTTCGGCTTCTTCCCCGGGTACAGCGATTGCTCGCCGCGCTCGTGCGCGATACACGAACATGCGACCGGACAGCGCTCGCACGCCGGGCGGGTGCGCGTGCACAGCGTGGCCCCGAGATCCATCATCGCCTGGTTGAAGGGGCCCGCCCGCTCGTCGGGCGTGACCGCGTCCGACAGCGCCCACAGCCGGCGCTCGACATCGGTGCGGCCGGGCCAGCCGTCGACGGCGCCGTGGCGCGCCAGCACGCGCTTGACGTTGCCGTCCAGGATCGGGTGGCGCTCGCCGCGGGACAGGCTCAGGATGGCGCCCGCGGTGGAGCGGCCGATGCCCGGCAGCGCGACCAACGAGTCGATGTCGCTTGGAAGATCGCCGCCGTGCTCGCGCGCGCAGGTCACGGCCGCGGCGTGCAGGTTCCGCCCGCGCGCGTAGTAGCCGAGGCCGGACCAGTGGGCCAGCACCTCGTCCACGTCGCTCGCCGCTAGCGCGGCCAGGGTCGGGAAGCGTGCCATGAAGCGCTCGTAGAACGGGATGACCGTGGCCACCTGCGTCTGCTGCAGCATGATCTCGGACACCCACACGCGGTAGGCGGTGGGGTCCTGCTGCCACGGCAGGTGCTTCCTGCCGTGCGCGTCGAACCAGTCGAGGACGCGCTCGCCGAAGTCCTGGAGCGGATCCTCGGCCCGGTACTCGTCGCGGACGGGCGCGCTCAGCGGTTCAGCAGCCCCTTCAGACCGTCCTTGAGCTGGTTCTGCACGTCCGGCGAGAGGTTCTTCTCGAGCTCTTCGTTCGAGCTTCTGCTTGAGCTCGTCCTCCGTCGCCTTCAGCCGCTCCTCGGCGGCGGCCTTCGCGGCTTCGGCCTGCTCCTTGGCGAGCGCTTCGGCCTGGCCGCGCACGTTGCCCGCGAAGCCCGCCGTCATGCCGCTCAGGATCACGCCCGCGGGGTTCTCGGCCAGCTCCGCGAAGCTGCCGCGGATGGGGATGCTCAGCTCCACGCCGCGCAACGCGGACAGATCGTCGCCGCCCTGGCCTTCGAGCGTGCCGGTCACCAGCAGCGTGGCCGTGTAGTCGATGGCCTCCTGCGGCAGGTCGACCGTGCCGGCGCCGCCGAGGCGCAGCAGCGGCGAGCGCATGTCCAGATCGTTCGACGTCATGATGCCGTCGTCGAAGCGGCCGCTGACGCCGAGCGATGTGAAGTCGGTCTTCTGGGTCGCTTCCTCGGCCGAGAGCTTCTGGCCCGTCAGGGTGGCCTTGGCGCTGCGCAGTTGCCGGGCGATGTTGATGCCGAGGATGGCGCCGTCGGTGAAGGCGGTGTCGAAGGTGCCGTTCAGGCCGGCGGTGAGCTCGTCGACGGTGTTGCCCGTCATGGTGAGGTTCGCGCCGACGCGGCCCGCGCCCGCCAGGAACGACTTGTCCTCGGCCGACAGGTCCCGCAGCAGCGGTTCGGCCTGGATGCCGTCGAGCGCGGTGTCCACGGCGTACACGGGCACGGCGCCCGCGACGTCGACGCCCGCACTGGCCGCGAGCGCGCCCTCGTACAGCGAGGCGGTCATGTCCTGCACGCCGACCTTGCCGCTCATGGCCTTCACGGGCACGACGATGTCGTTCATGGCGAGGCCGCCGGCGACGACGCGGCCGACGGCGAGCGTGCCGTCGATGTCCAGCTCGCGCATGAGTTCGACGGGCAGCTCGATGGGCACGTCGCCGCCGGCGGTGTCCTGCTCCGGCGCCTCGGGCGCGGGGGACTCGCCGCCCGCTTCGGCTTCGCTCGTGGGCGGCAGGTAGCGATCGACGTCGATGGCGTCGACGCTCAGGTCGAAGCGCAGCGGCGGCACGGCGCCGGCGAGCGACGGTACCGACGCGTTGCCCGTGATGTTCGTGTCGTCCAGGCGGATGGCGATGTTCTCGAGCGCGGCGCTGGCGGGGCTGGCCGCGAGGTCCATGGACAGGCTGGCCACGTCGAGCACCGAGTCGTCGCTGGTGGCGGGCGCCTCGATGCCGAGCTGCTCGAAGAGCGCCTTCGGGCTGAACTCGTTGCTGGCCAGCGAGCCCGTCACCTGCGGCTCGGTGTCGAGGTTCGTCACCTGGGCGTCCCCGCCGAGCTCGATGCCCATGGTGTCGAGATCGATGCGCGCGATGTCGATGCGCTGTTGGGCGAGATCCGCGACGACGTCCGCGCCCAGCCCGACGGCCATCTCGCCGTTCGGGAACGCGGCGCCGGTGGCCGTGGTGTCCAGCCTGAAGTCGGCCAGGGTGTAGCGCTGGTCCTCGAGATCCAGCGTGACCCGGCCGGTGCCCTCCACGCCGGCGGCGATGTCCAGGCTCTCGCTCGCGACCGCGAAGCTCGTCTGCAGGTCGAACGGCTCGGCCAGCGCGATGGCACCGGTCTGGAGGTCGAAGTCGGCGAGCGTCGCGTCGAGCCCGCCCTGCGCGTCCTTCCAGGTGACGTTCGCGTCCGAGATGTCGATGCCGCCCACGGCCAGCGCCGCGATGGTGGCGTTGTTGCCCTCCACCTCGGTGACGACCTCCGCGTCCTCGCCGCCCACGTCCTCGGTGGTGGTCTTGGTGGTGGTGGACGTGCCGCCGACGAGGTCGTCCCAGTTCGTCGTGCCGTCCGCTTTGCGCTCGAGGTTCAGCTCGAGCCCGTCGAGCGTGACGGTGCGGATGTTGACGGCGCGGCGCAGCAGCGGCAGCAGCTCCACCTTGACGTCGGCGGCGGCGATGCGCGCGAAGGGCACGTCGCCGAAGCCTTCGGCATTCGAGAGCTCGATGCCGCCGATGGAGATCCCGGCCCACGGGAAGACGGACGGGCTCAGGTCCCCGGCGATGACGAGCTCGCGCCCGGTGTGGGTCTGGACGAGGTTCTGGATGCGCTCCTTCTGCTGGTTCCAGTCGACGAGATAGACCAGAGCGGTGATGCCGATGCCGACGACCAGGACGAGGGTCACCAGGACGATCGCCAACCACTTCAGAATCTTCATCGCTGTCGCTTTGCTCTTGCGTGTGCGGGGCGCGAGGAGCCGGGTGCGGCCGCGGTCACTCTTTGTAGATTGTAGACCGCGACACATCGCAGCCGGTTCCGGCGCACCCGGACGACCGCCCGGTGCGTAAGGTCCGGCCGCGCGTCGTGGCGTGGAACGAGGCGGGCCCGGCCCCGCCGGTGCCCGGTTGGAACGAGCGAGGCCCCCCGACCGCGCTCGTCTCCCGGGCGGCGCTCGTCATGGAGCGCCCGGCGGGGCCCGCGACGCATGGTGATGCGTTCGCAAACCCTGCCCGGATGCCTGCGCGATCCGTGCCGGTTCCGGGTGGCGGAAACGCTCGAAGTGTTACCGATGCGCCGCGGTGGCGAGTCGGGCGCTTCAGCCCTCCCCGGCGCGCCCCTCTTCCGCTCGCCATGGGCCCGAGCGCCCGCCGCGCTTCTCCAGCAGCCGCACCGACTCGATGACCATGCCCCGGTCGATGGCCTTGCACATGTCGTAGACCGTCGCGAGCGCGGTCTGCACGGCCACGATGGCCTCCATCTCGACGCCGGTGCGCGAGCGCACCTCGGTCGTCACGCGGCATTCGACCGCGTCGTCGTACGACTCGGCGTCGAGCTCCACCGCCACCCGGTCGAGCCCGATGGGGTGGCACAGCGGAATGAGCTCGCCGGTGCGCTTGGCGGCCATGATGCCGGCGATGCGTGCGATGCCCAGCACGTCGCCCTTCTTGTGCGAGCCCGAGCGCACCGCGGCGAGGGTGTCGGGCGACATGCGGATGCGCCCGCCCGCCACGGCCACGCGGTGCGTGACGGGCTTGTCGCCGACGTCGACCATGTGAGCCGCGCCCGCGGCGTCGAAGTGGGTCAGTCCGGACATGAATTTCCGAGGGCCGCGCGTATCATCTGGGGTGGAGCCTACCGGACCCGTCGATGTCGATCAGCGTGAAGTTCTTCGCAAGCCTCAGGGAGCAGGTGCCGGGCGCCCTGCCCGAGGTGGCGGGCGCGGACGTGGCCACCGTGGCGGACGTCTGGGGCGCGGCCACCGGCGGCGCACCGATGCCCGAGCACGTGCTGTGCGCGGTCAACCTCGATCACCGCCACGCCGCGGACGCGGTGAGCGACGGCGACGAGGTGGCCTTCTTCCCGCCCGTGACGGGCGGCTGAGCGAACCCCGTGCCGGTCAGCATCCACGACGGTGCGTTCGACCCGCTGGCCGAGCAGCGCGCGTTCGAGGCCGCCCTGCCCGCGGGCTCGTTCGGCGCCACGGCCAGCTTCGTCGGCACCATGCGCACCTTCAACGAGGGCGACGGCGTCACGGGCATGACGCTCGAGCACTACCCGGGCATGACGGAGCGCGAGCTCGAGGCCATCGTCGCGGATGCCCGGGAGCGCTTCGAGATCGACGACGCGCTGATCTGCCACCGCGTGGGGGAGGTGGAACCCGGCGAGGCGCTGGTGTTGACCGTGGCCTGCTCGGCGCACCGCGCGGCGGCCTTCGACGCCTGCCGCTGGCTGATGGAGGCGCTGAAGAGCCGCGCCCCGTTCTGGAAGAAGGAGCGGCTCGTGGACGGCTCGGAGCGCTGGGTGGAGCGCAGCACCCCGGGCTAGCGGATGCGCGCCTGCAGAAGCGCCCTGCCCCGCTGCACGCCGAGCAGCAGCTCGTCCGGAAAGCGGTCGGCCACGGCCTCGAGCTCGTCCACGCTGGAGATCTCCACGCCGCCGACCGACACCACGATGTCGCCGCGTCGCAGGCCCGCCCGCGCCGGCCGGCTGTCGGGCTCGAGCTCGGCGATGGCGACGACGCGGCGGCCGCGTCGCGTGCGCAGGTCCTGGAACTCGGCGCCGTCCAGCAGCGGGTTCATGAACTGCAGCGCGGCCACGACGGCCTCGAGCTCGGTCGGCTCGCCGTCGCGCAGCACCGACAGCGCGAGGCGCTGACCGAGCCGCACCAGCCCGATGCGGTTGCGCACGTCGCCGACGTCCCGGACGGGGCGCCCGTCGATGGCGACGATGACGTCCCCGGGCCGCAGCCCGGCCTCCTCGGCGGGCGAGCCGTCGCGCACGTCGGCGATCACGACGCCCGCGTCGGCGTCCACGTCCAGCGCGTCGGCGAGGTTCGGCGTGAGCGCCTGCGCGGTGATGCCGAGCGCGCCGCGCCGCACCTCGCCGGTCTCGACGATCTGCTCCAGCAGGTCGCGCGCGAGGTTCGCGGGGATGGCGAAGCCGATGCCGACGTTGCCCCCGGCCGGTCCGACGATGGCGGTGTTGATGCCGATCAGCCGCCCGTCCAGGGCGATCAGCGCGCCGCCGCTGTTGCCCGGGTTGATGGAGGCGTCGGTCTGGATGAAGTCCTCGTACTCCTCGATGCCGAGCCCGGAGCGCCCCAGCGCCGAGACGATGCCCGACGTGACCGTCTGCCCCAGCCCGAACGGGTTGCCGATGGCGATGCAGTAGTCGCCGACGCGCAGCGCGTCCGAGTCCGCCCAGGCGAGCTCGGTGAGACCGTCCGCCTCGATGCGCACCACGGCGATGTCGGCCTCGGGGTCGCTGCCGACGCGCTCGGCCTCGAGCTCGCGCCCGTCGGCGAGCGTCACGACCACGCGCTCGGCGGCGGCGACGACGTGCTCGTTCGTGATCACGAGCCCCTCGGCGGCGTCCACGATGACGCCGGAGCCCAGGCTCGTCGGCCCGCTGCGCGGCCGGCGCTGCTGGAAGCGACGGAAGAAGGGGTCGTCGTGCAGCGGGCTCGCACGCTGGGGCGCGGCCACGGTGGAGATGTTGACGACCGCCGGGGTCACGGCCTCCAGGATGGGGGCGAGCGTGGGCAGCGGCACCGGAGCGGCGCCCTCCGACGATGCGGGCGCGGCGCTCGAGACCGCGGTCGGCGCCACCGGCGTCGGCGGATCCTCGGGCTGCCCGTTGGCGTAGCCGCCGCTCGCGAGCAGCACGGCACCGAGCGATGCGGCACCGATCACCGAGCCCGCCAGCGCCGCGATCCCGAGCGAGGCGTAGCGGCCGCCGGCCCGCTCGCGACGCGATGCCGGGGCGTCGGCGTCGCGCGGCGTCCCCGCCTCAGCCATCCGGGAGCATCCGGGCTACCACTCGCCGGTGTTCTCCATGCTCTGCCAGGGCTCCGCGGGCTCGAGCGCGTCCCCTTGCTGCAGCAGCTCGAACGAGATGCCGTCGGGCGAGCGCACGAAGGCCATGTGGCCGTCGCGCGGCGGGCGGTTGATGGTCACGCCGGCGTCCCGCAGCTTCGCGCAGGTGTCGTAGATGTTCTCGACCGTGTACGCGAGGTGCCCGAAGTTGCGTCCGCCCGAATAGCGCTCGGGCTCGCTGCCGTCCTCGGGAGGCCAGTTGTAGGTGAGCTCCACCATGGGGGCCTTCTCGCTCCGCGCGCGCTCCACGTCCTCGTCGGCCGACAGGAACACGAGCGTGAAGCGACCCTTCTCGCTCTCGGTGCGACGGACCTCGGTCATGCCGAGCAGGTCGACGTAGAACTCCAGGCTGGCATCGATGTCCTCGACGCGGACCATCGTGTGCAGGTAGCGCATGGGGCGGGCTCCGGTGGCGAAAGCCGGCCATGCTCGGTGGCCGGCCCGCCAGCGTCGAGCGCCCGGGCGGTTTCTACACCGACGCCCGAGCCCGGGCGCCCGATCGCGGGGTCAGTCCTCCAGCGGGTCGTGGCCCCAGTTCATGAGCGAGTAGCGCCAGTCGCTGGTCTCCATGCCCTCGTCCGGGCCTCCCTGCGCGAGGTGGCGCTTGATGTACCCGACCACCTTCGCCATGTGCTCGTACTGGTCGTCGGTCAGGTCGTCCTTGTTCGTGCGCTTGATCTCGACGATGCGCTTGCCGGACTTGTGGCCCTTGCTCTCGCCGTCGCCGCTGTCGGCGCCCACGGACTTGCTCTCGTCGGTCTCGAGGAAGTTCTCGATCTCCTTGGGCGCCATGTTCACGAGCTCGTCGAACTCGCGCCGGATCTCGTCGTGGTCCTTGGATGAGCTCATGTCGGAACGGGGACGCTGCGTTGTACGGGTCGCCGACGTTAGCCGCCGCGCCCGTCCTCCGGGGACCGCTCGAGGGCAAGGGGGCCATTTTTTCAGCTGTCGGACCGGGTCATCGGTTTTTCGGGAGGACCCGGTCCGACAGCTCCGCGTGCCCCCCTTCATCTGCCTGGGGCCGAACACCGCCAAGCCGTCCTCGGAGCCGCGCCTTCCTGCGGGATGCCGCTACATACCCTCTCGTGCGAGGCAGCGCGGGGGCCGTCGCCTCGGGAAGAGCGCCGGGTCGCGAGCCGCTGCGTGCAGGCGCGCAGTACGCGGGCCTCGCGCGCGCTGAAGAGCGCGCCGCGCTTCCAGTCGTGGCGCTGACGGCGGCCGGCCAGTTCCGCCTGGTCGTCGCTCATGGCGGCCGGGCGCTTGTCGGTTGCAAAGGCAACCGATACGGTAGCCCCGTTCCAGTTCGCCCCGGCCGCCCGCCATGAACCGATCCGTCCGCCCCGAGGCCCTGCACACCGGACCGCGACCGCGACCGAGGCGGGCCTCATGAGCGGCTTCGGCAACGACTTCGAGACCGAGGCGCTGCCCGGCGCCCTGCCGCAGGGGCGCAACAGCCCGCAGCGCCCGGCCTACGGACTGTACGGCGAGCAGCTGTCGGGCACCGCCTTCACGGCGCCGGGGCACGCGAACGAGCGCACCTGGTGCTACCGAATCCGCCCTTCGGTACGCCATTCCGGACGCTACGCGCGCGTGGATCTGCCGTACTGGCGCTCCGCACCGCTGGTGGACCCCGACGTCGTGTCGCTCGGCCAGTACCGCTGGGATCCGGTGCCGCACGCCGACGAGGCGCTCGACTGGATGAACGGCATGCGCACGATGACGACGGCCGGGGAGGTCTCGGTGCAGAGCGGCATGGCGAGTCACGTCTACCTCGTGACCGCGTCCATGCGGGACGCCTACTTCCAGAGCGCGGACTCGGAGCTGCTGGTGGTGCCGCAGGAGGGGCGGCTGCGCTTCCACACCGAGCTCGGCGTGCTGACGGTGGAGCCGCAGGAGATCGTGATCCTGCCGCGCGGGCTCGTGTACCGCGTGGAGCTCGTCGACGGGCCCGCGCGCGGCTTCGTGTGCGAGAACTACGGCCAGAAGTTCCGGCTGCCCGAACGCGGGCCCATCGGCGCGAACTGCATGGCCAACCGGCGCGACTTCAAGACGCCGGTCGCCGCGTTCGAGGACGTGGAGCGAGCGTCCACGCTGACCATCAAGTGGGGCGGGCACTTCCACCGCTGCGAGATCGGGCACTCGCCGCTGGACGTGGTCGCCTGGCACGGCAACTACTGCCCGGTGAAGTACGACCTGAAGCGCCTACTGCCCCGTCGGCGCGATCCTCTTCGATCACCCCGACCCGTCCATCTTCACGGTGCTGACCGCGCCCTCGCCCGTCGCGGGCACCGCCGACATCGACTTCGTGCTGTTCACCGAGCGCTGGCTCGTGGCCGAGGACACCTTCCGCCCGCCCTGGTACCACAAGAACGTGATGTCGGAGCTGATGGGCAACATCCACGGCGTGTACGACGCGAAGCCGCAGGGCTTCGTGCCGGGCGGGCTCTCCCTGCACAACGCCATGCTGCCGCACGGGCCGGACCGCGACGCCTGGTCGGGCGCATCGAACGCGGAGCTCGCGCCGAAGAAGCTCGAGGACACGATGTCCTTCATGTTCGAGACCCGCTTCGCGCAGCACCTGACGCCCTTCGCCGCGCACGAGGCGCCGCTGCAGGACGACTACGTCGGCTGCTGGGACGACCTGCCGAAGCTCTTCGACGGCACGCCCGACGGGCGGCGCTGAACGCATCACCGGAACAGACTCCCGCATGGCCAAGGCATTCGCGTCGCAGGGCGACCTGACCGAGAAGGCGATCAGCTTCACCGAGGTGGGCCGGGACCTGTGGGCCTTCACGGCCGAGGGGGATCCGAACTCCGGCGTGATCATCGGCGACGACAGCGTCATGGTCATCGAGGCGCAGGCCACGCCGCGGCTCGCGCACAAGGTCATCGAGAAGGTGCGCGAGGTGACCGACAAGCCGATCAGCCACGTCGTCATGACGCACTACCACGCCGTGCGCGTGCTGGGCGCGAGCGCCTACGGCGCGGACCAGATCATCATGTCGGAAGCGGCGCGCGCCATGGTCGTGGAGCGCGGGCAGGAGGACTGGGACAGCGAGTTCGGCCGCTTCCCCAGACTGTTCGAAGGCCACGAGAGCATCCCGGGCCTGACCTGGCCGACGACGACCTTCAGCGGCAGGATGTCGGTGTTCCTCGGCAACCGGCGCGTGGACCTGATGCAGCTCGGCCGCGCGCACACCGCAGGCGACATCGTCGTGCACGTGCCGGACGAGAACGTGATGTTCACCGGCGACATCGTGGAGTACCGCTCGGCCTGCTACTGCGGCGACGGACACTTCGGCGACTGGGGCGGCACGCTGGACGCCATCGCGGCGTTCGAGGTGGACGCCATCGCGCCCGGGCGCGGCGACGCGCTCGTCGGGCGCGACAAGGTGAACGAGGCCATCGCCAGCACGCGCGATTTCCTGGCCAGCACCTACCGCCCCGCGGCACGCGTGGCCGCGCGCGGCGGCACGCTGAAGGAGGCGTGGGACGCGGTGCGCGCCGAATGCGATGCGAAGTTCGCGGACTACGCCATCTACGAGCACTGCCTGCCGTTCAACGTGGCGCGCGCGTTCGACGAGGCGCGCGGCATCGACACGCCGCGCATCTGGACCGCCGAGCGCGACACGGCCATGTGGAACGAACTGCAGGGCTGACCCTCCGTGTACGAGCGCCGCTACGAGTCCGCGTTCACGCTCTACCCCTACGCGCGCGTGCCGGCGCAGTCGGCGCCCGAGCCCGAGCGCCACGCGGTGATCGTGGTCGGTGGCGGCCCGGTCGGCATGGCGACGGCGCTGGATCTCGCGCTGCGCGGCACGCCCGTGCTGGTGCTGGACGATCACGACGGCGTGGGCACGGGCTCGCGCGCCATCTGCTTCGCGCGCCGCACGCTCGACATCGCCGACCGGCTCGGCTGCGGCGCCGCCATGGTGGACAAGGGCGTGGTGTGGAGCGTGGGCCGCGTGTTCCACGGCGACGGGGAGGTGTTCAGCTTCGATCTCTCGCCCGAGGGCGGCGTGAAGAACCCCGCGTTCGTGAACCTGCAGCAGCCCTACGTGGAGCGGTTTCTGGTCGAGCGCGTGCGCGCAGCGCAAGGCGACGGCGCGCCGATCGAGATCCGCGGCTGCAACCGCGTGACCGGACTGTCCATGGACGCGGACGGCGTGCGGCTCGAGATCGACACGCCGGACGGCGCGTACCGGCTCGCGGCCGACCGCCTCGTCGCCTGCGACGGCGCGCGCTCGCCGATCCGGAAGCTGATGGGGCTCGGCTTCGAGGGCCGCGTGTTCGAGGACAACTTCCTGATCGCCGACGTGCGCATGACCGCGCCCTTCCCGACCGAGCGCTGGTTCTGGTTCGACCCGCCCTTCGAGGGTGCGGGCGCCTCGGCGCTGCTGCACAAGCAGCCCGACGACGTCTGGCGCATCGACTTCCAGCTCGGCTGGGAGATCGACCGCGAGGTGGAGCTCGAGCCCGCGAAGGTTCGCAAGCGCGTGGACGCCATGCTGGGCCCGGAAGTGGACTACGAGCTCGAATGGACGAGCATCTACACCTTCCAGTGCCGGCGCATGCAGCGCTTCCGGCACGGGCCCGTGCTGTTCGCGGGGGACGCGGCGCACCAGGTCTCGCCCTTCGGCGCGCGCGGCGCGAACTCCGGCATCCAGGACGCCGAGAACCTGGCCTGGAAGCTGGACCTCGTGGCGAAGGGTCTCGCGCCCGACGCGCTGCTGGACACCTACTCCGAAGAGCGCGTGCACGGCGCGGACGAGAACATCCTGGCCTCGTCGCGCGCGACCGACTTCCTGACGCCGAAGTCGAAGGCGAGCCAGGCGTTCCGCGACGCCGTGCTCGTGCTCGCGAAGGACCACGCGTTCGCGCGTCCGCTCATCAATTCCGGCCGGCTGTCGGTGCCGTGCGCCTACGACGGCCTGTCGCTGAACGGCCCCGACGCGCTGCCGAACGCACCGGGCCGCACGCGTCCCGGCACGGCGTGCTGCGACGCGCCCGTCGACGACGGGTTCCTGCTCGGCCGGCTGACCGGCGACTTCACGCTGCTGGGCATCGATGCGCCGGTCCCCGCGTCGTCGACGGTCGACGACATCGTCGTCCAGGGCGTGCACGTATCGACTGCCGACGACCCGAACGGCATGCTGGCCGCGCGCTACCTGGGAGAGGCGACGTCGGCGGTATACCTCGTGCGGCCGGACCAGCACGTGGTCGCGCGCTGGGCCGCCCACGACGAAGCAGCCGTGATCGCCGCCGTGCGCCGCGCGACGGGACGCGCCGCATGAGCGACGTCGACGAGCGTCGGCCGCAGCTGATCACCGAGCCGAACATCCCGGACCCCGACGACTTCTACGACGAGCTGCTGCGCGCGCACGAGGGTCTGGACGACGCCGAGAGCGATGCGCTGAACGCGCGGCTGGTGCTGGTGCTGTGCAACCACGTCGGGGACCGGGCGGTGCTGAGCGAGGCGCTGCGGGCGGCGGCTCGAACGCGCTCTACGCGCTGAAGGCCGCCCGCGACGCCCTGAACTCGAGCGACCATCACGGCCTGCGCATCGTCGCGACGGGCAGCAGCCGCGACAAGCTGGCCGTGCTCCGGAACGGCAAGGACCAGGCGTTCTACGGCGCTCCGCTCGTCGAGTTCCCGCCCCTGGGCGAGCACTATGTGCGCTGGTTCATCGGGCACCTGGAGCGGGCCGACGCCGGCGATCCCGCACGAGCGCTGGGCACGTTCGTGGAGCGCGAGATCGAGCGCGTCGAGACCGAAACGCTGGACGAGCTGCACGCCCTCACGCCGCTGCAATCCGCGGTCATCCGCGAGATGGCGGCCCGTGGAAGACGGTTCGCCCCGTTCGAGGCGGCCACGATGACGCGCTACGCGGCAACGCTCGCCGCGCTCGACCCGGACGGCACGCTCGTGCCCAACACGCCGAACGTGCAGTCGGCGCTCGGCGCGCTGCAGGAAGCCGGACTGGTCTGGCGCGCCGGCCGCGGCGTCTACGCCATCGAGGACGAGCGTCTGGTGGCGCTCATGCGGCGCGAAGGCATGGTCGCGGAGGACTGACGCCCCTCACCCCACCGCGAGCCGCCCGCCCCCCTCGGCATCGAACAGGTGCCACCCGCCCTCCACCACGCGCAGCCCCACCCGCTCGCCTTCGGTCACGCGCGTCTTGCCCGACACGCGCACCGCGAGCGAGTGCCGCGCACCGTCCACCACCGTCGACGCACCCGCCTCGCCCGCCGGCAGGCCGTGCAGCAGCGTGTCGGCGCCGAGCGTCTCGACCGTCACGACGTCGAGCGCGAAATCGGCGCTGCCCTCGTCCGCGAGCTCCAGATGCTCGGGCCGCACGCCGGCCTGCACGCGTCGCCCGGCCACGGCCCGCGCGCCGTCCGCACGCAGCGCGATGTCCGCCGCCCGCTCGCGCACGAGCGATGCACCGTCCGCCGCCACGCTCCCGTCGATGAAGTTCATGCCCGGCGATCCGATGAAGCTCGCCACGAAGCGCGACGCGGGCCGCTCGTAGACGTTCATGGGCGTGTCGATCTGCTCGGCGCGCCCCGCGTTCATGACGACGAGCCGATCGGCGAGCGTCATGGCCTCCACCTGGTCGTGCGTGACGTACAGCGACGTGATGCCGAGCCGCCTCTGCAGCTGCTTGATCTCGAGCCGCATCTGCACGCGCAGCAGCGCGTCGAGGTTCGACAGCGGCTCGTCGAACAGGAACACGCTCGGCTGGCGCACGATGGCGCGGCCCATGGCCACGCGCTGGCGCTGCCCGCCCGACAGCGCCTTCGGCCGGCGCTCCAGGAGCTCGCCGAGCGCCAGCAGGCGCGCGGCCTCCTCGACGCGCGAGCGGATCTCCGCCTTCGGCACCTTCGCTATCTTGAGCCCGTAGGCCATGTTGTCGAACACGCTCATGTGCGGGTACAGCGCGTAGGTCTGGAACACCATGGCGATGTCCCGGTCCTTCGGTTCGACCTCGTTCACGCGCCGACCGTCGATGCGGATCTCGCCGTCGCTGACGGTCTCCAGGCCCGCGACGGTGCGCAGCAGCGTGCTCTTGCCGCAGCCCGGACGGGCCCGACGATGACGATGAGCTCGCCGTCGGCGACGTCGAGGTCCACGCCGTGGATGACCTCGGTGCGGCCGTAGCGCTTCTTGACGGCGTCGAGCGTGACGGTGGCCAGGCTACTTCTCCGAGTCGACGAGGCCGCGCACGAACAGCTTCTGCATCAGCAGCACCACGGCCACGGGCGGCAGGATGGCGAGCATGGCGGTGGCCATCGTGACCGGCCAGTTGCCGTAGTCGTCCGCGCTGGGCAGGAGCTTCTTGATGCCCATCACGATGGTGTCCATCTCCGGGTCGGTCGTGACCAGCAGCGGCCACAGGTACTGGTTCCAGCCGTAGATGAACAGGATCACGAACAGCGCGGCGATGTTCGTGATCGACAGCGGCAGCAGGATGTCCTTGAAGAAGCGCATCGGTCCCGCGCCGTCCATGCGCGCGGCCTCGACGAGCTCGTCCGGCACCGTCATGAAGAACTGACGGAACAGGAAGGTGGCGGTGGCCGAGGCGATCAGCGGCAGGATGAGCCCGGAATAGCTGTTGAGCAGCCCCAGGTTCACGGCGACCTCGTAGGTCGGCACGATGCGCACCTCCACCGGCAGCATCAGCGTCAGGAAAATCGTCCAGAAGCAGAACATCCGCCCGGGGAAGCGGAAGTAGACGATGGCGAAGGCCGACAGCAGGGAGATCGCGATCTTCCCGATCGCGATGCCCAGCGCCATGATCGTGGTGTTGACCAGCATGCGCGCCACGGGCGTCTTGCCGAACAGCGCCTCGGCGTAGTTCTGCACGAGCTGCCCGCCCGGGATCATCGGCAGCGGCGGGCGCACGATCTCGGCCTGCGTGACGGTGGAGCCGACGAAGGTGAGCCAGATCGGCAGGCACATCAGGCCGATGCCGAGGATCAGCAGGCCGTGCACGGCGACCGCGCCCCAGGGATTATTCCTGACCATGGCGCATCATCAGTAGTGCACGCGCCGCTCGATGAAGCGGAACTGCACGACGGTCAGGAGCCCCACGATTCCCATCAGCACGACCGACTGCGCGGCCGACGAGCCGAGGTCCTGCCCGACGAAGCCGTCGGCGTAGACCTTGTAGACCATGATCATCGTCGACTGCCCCGGCCCGCCGCGCGTGATGGTGTCGATGACGCCGAAGGTCTCGAAGAAGGCGTACACCACGTTCACCACCAGCAGGAAGAAGGTGGTCGGGGACAGCAGCGGGAACACGATGGTGCGGAAGCGGTGCCAGGCGGTGGCGCCGTCGATGGCCGCCGCCTCGATCAGGCTGCGCGGGATGGCCTGCAGCCCCGCCAGGAAGAACAGGAAGTTGTAGCTGACCTGCTTCCAGGACGAGGCGAGCACCACGAGCCCCATCGCCTGCTCGGGGTCGAGCACGTGGTTCCAGGTGATGCCCACCGCCTTCAACCAGTACGACACCAGCCCGATCGAGGGGTTGAACATGAACAACCACATCACCCCGGCGATGGCGGGCGCCACCGCGTAGGGCCAGATCAGCAGCGTGCGGTAGACGCCCGAGCCGCGGATGACGCCGTCGGCAAGCACCGCGAGCAGCAGCGCCACCGACATCGACACGAGCGTCACCAGCGCGCTGAACGTCGCCGTCGTCAGGAACGAGGCGCGGTAGTAGCGATCCCCCGCCAGGTACTCGAAGTTCTCGAGCCCCACGAACGTCGTCGACAGACCGAAGGGGTCGGGCAGCTGCGTGGCCTGCACGAGCGCCTGGCCCGCGGGCCACAGGAAGAAGACCGCCGTGACCAGCAGCTGCGGGGCCAGCAGCGCGTAGGGCAGCCAGCGGTGCCGGAAGTGGACGCGCTTGTCCACGGCTCAGGGCATCGCCCCGCCGCGCGCGCCCGACGGCACCCGGACGCGCCTTCAGCGGTCGGCGGTGCGCTCGAAGCGGCGCAGCAGCTCGTCGCCGCGCTCGGCCGCCGACGCCATCGCGTCCTCGGCCGACTTGTCGCCGGTCCACACCGCCTCGAGCTCCTCGTCGATGATGCCCCTGATCTGGTCGAAGTTGCCGAGCCGGATGCCCTTGGAGTTGGCCGTGGGCGCCTCGCCGGTCATCTGGACGATGGCGATGTCGGTGCCGGGGTTCTCGTCGTAGAAGCCGGACGCCTTGGTCTGCTCGTAGGCCGCCATGGTGATCGGCAGGTAGCCGGTGTCCTGGTGCCACTGCGCCTGGATGTCCGGCGTGGACAGGAAGTTCAGGAACGCGGCGGCCGCCTCGTATTCCTCGTCGCTCTTGCCCGCCATGACCCAGACCGACGCGCCGCCGATGATGGTGTTCTGCGGGGCGCCCTCGACGTCGGCGTAGTACGGCAGCGGGTGGATGGAGAAGTCGAACTGCGCTTCGGCCTTGGTGTTCGCGTAGCCCGCCGAGGACTCGGTGAACAGCGCGCACTCGCCCGCGTTGAAGCGCGCGCCGCCCTCGTTCCTGCGGCCCGCGTACACGAACCGCCCGTCCTGCGCCCATTCGCCCAATGTGGCCACGTGGCGCACCTGCGCCTCGCCGTCGAGCTCGAGCTCGGTGTCCAGTCCCGCGAACCCGTTCTCCTCGGTGGCGAACGGCACGTCGTGGTAGGCCGACAGGTTCTCCAGGTGGATCCAGGACTGCCAGGCCGTCGTCATCGGGCACTCGCTGCCCGCCTCCCTCAGCTTCGCGAGCACCGCGCCCACGTCGTCCCAGGTCTCCAGCGGCATGTCGGCGGCGCCGGCCTCCTCGAGGGCGTCGTCGTTGACGTAGAGCACCGGCGTGGAGCTGTTGTACGGCAAGGACAGCATCTCGCCGTCGGTGGTGGTGTAGTAGCCCGACACGGCGGCGAGGTAGATCGAGGGGTCGAACTCCGTGCCGGTCTCGGCCATGAGCTCGTGTACCGGCTTGATGGCGCCGGCGGCGTTCATCATGGTCGCGGTGCCCACCTCGAACACCTGCAGGAGCGTCGGCTGCTCGCCGGCGCGGAACGCGGCGATGCCGGCGTTCAGCGCCTCGGAGTAGTTGCCCTTGTTGGTGGCGACGACGGTGTGCTCGTCCTGCGACTCGTTGAACTTCGCCACCTGCTCGTCGAGCAGCTCGTTCAGCCGGTTCGACATGGCGTGCCAGAACTGGATCTCGGCGGCGGCGGCCGGGCCGGCGGCGAGCCCGGCGCTCAGGCCGAGGGCGCACGCGACGGTGGCAGCGAGGGAGGACGGGCGAGGGGCGAACGGCATGGGAGATCGGTTCGGTGACGGACGGGTGGCGGAAGTAGACCACAGCCATTCCGGAACGTCATCGAAGTCGTGCCGCTCGCGTCCGCGGCGCAAGCGATCAGCGCCGCAGGATCAACGCCCAGCGCCCCACGTTCACCAGATCGGCCAGCGCGCGCGCCACGTAGGTCAGCGCCGCGGCCTTCAGCACCGCGCGCACGGCCGGCAGGTCGGCCTCGTCGAGGTACTCGCCTTCGGCCAGCACCGGCAGCGCCTTGCCGAAGCTCGCATCCCACTCCTCGGGCAGCACGATGGCCCGCGCCAGCACGCCGAAGAGCTGCAGCACCAGGCTCAGCGCCACGACCGCGACGATGGCACCCGGCGAGCGCGCGATCAGCCCGATGACCGGCATCGCCATCAGCAGCACGATGCCCGCCTGCGTGGCGCGCTGCGACACGGGCAGCCACTTGCGGCGCAGCCGCGACACCGGCTCGTCGCGGCCGAACTGGATGGCGTGGCCCACCTCGTGCGCGGCCACCGCGACGGCCGTGAGCGAGCGGCCGTCGAAGTTGTCCGGGCCCAGCCTGACGGCCTTCGCGCCGGGGTCGTAGTGGTCCTTCAACGCGTCGGTGCGCTCCACGGTCACGTCGTCGAGCCCGAAGCGGCGCAGCAGGTGCAACGCGAGCTCGCCTCCGGTGCCGGGCAGATCGGGACGCTCGGCGCCGTGGCGGCGCATCTGGCGGCGCACCCACAGGCTGGGCGCCCAAGCCAGCAGCAGGAGGGCGGCGGTCAGCAGTACGTATGGCATGCGGGTTTCGACAACCGGCGGACGGGTTTAGCATGACGGGCTCGCGCGCGCGGCGATGGGGCCGCGCCGCTGGCGGATATCCGGAACATGAGCCTCAGGCAGACGCACATAGACCGCCTCCGCGACGGCTCGTTCGATACGCTGGTCGTCGGCGGCGGCATCAATGGCGCGGTCACGGCCGCCTCGCTCGCGGGCCGCGGCGCGAACGTCGCGCTGGTGGACCGCGGGGACTTCGGTCACTTCACGAGCCAGGCCTCGTCGAGCCTGGTGTGGGGCGGGTTCAAGTACCTGGAGAACTACGAGCTGGCGCTCGTGTTCGACCTGTGCCGGTCCCGGAACCGCCTGATGCGCTCCTACCCGGAGAACATCCGCGAGATCGGCTTCTACGCGGCGCTCGACGAGAACGGTCCCTACAAGCCCTGGTTCGCCGCGCTGGGCGCGTTCGGTTACTGGATCATCGGCCAGTTCGGCACCGCGCCCCCGCGCTACCTCTCCACGAACCGCATCGAGAGCGAGGAGCCCGCCATCCGCACCGACACGGTCGCCGGCGGCATCGAGTACCGCGACGGGATCCTGGTCGACAACGACGCCCGCTTCGTCTTCTCGTTCGTGCGCTCGGCCATCGAGGCCGGGGCGGCCGCGGCCAACTACGTCGAGATGGTGTCCGCGCGACGCGAGGGCGAAGGCGACGCGCGGCGCTGGATCGTGACGCTGCGCGACGTCGATGCGGACGAGACCTTCGAGACCACCGCGCGCACCATCGTGAACGCCGCCGGCCCGTTCGTCGACGAGACCAACAGCGGCTGGGGCGTGCGCACCGACCACCGCATCGTCTACTCGAAGGGCATCCATCTGGTGGTGCCGCGCCTGACGACGAAGGACCATCACAAGGTGCTGGCCTTCTACGACGACTCGCAGCGGCTCTTCTACGTCATCCCGATGGGCAACCGCTCGGTCATCGGCACCACCGACACGCGCGTGGACACGCCGCACACCGAGGTGACCGACGAGGACATCGACTTCCTGATGACGCAGATCAACGCGCGCATGGATCTGGCGAAGCCGCTCACGGCCGACGACATCATCGGCAAGCGCTGCGGCGTGCGCCCGCTCGTGGTCGAGAGCGCGGGCTCGGACCACGAGACGGTGGACTGGACGAAGCTGTCGAGAAAGCACGCGGTCGAGACCGACCTGGAGCACGCCGTCGTCACCATCTTCGGCGGCAAGCTGACCGATTGCCTGAACATCGGCGAGGAGGTCGCGGCCGAGATCGAACGCCTCGGCGTGCCGCTGGAAAAGGACCTGCACAACTGGTACGGCGAGCCCGCGAAGGCGACGCGCGAGGAGTTCTTCCGCCAGGCACGGCTCATGAAGCTCGACGCCATGCGCGACAAGCCCGAGGTGGAGCCGCTCAGCCGCCGGCTGTGGCGGCGCTACGGGCGCCGCGCGTTCGACATGCTCGACGACATCCGGAAGGATCCGCGCATGGCCGAGGACATCATGGGCTCGGCCGACTACCTGCGCGTGGAGCTGCACGAGGCGGCCGACTCCGAGATGGTCACGCGGCTGGAGGACTTCATGCGCCGGCGTTCGAAGATCGATCTCGTCGTGCCCGACGAGGCCGTCGATGCATCGCCCGGGCTGCGCGAGGTGGCCGAGATCCTGTTCGGCCCGGGGGACGCGGATCGGCGCCTGGCCGAGTACTACGGCAGTGCCGACGAGGTGCCCGAGCCGATGCGGGCACCGGCCGGGGCCGAGCGGCGAGCGGTCGCCTTCGCTCCGCTCGGGAACGTGTAGGCGAACGGACCGCCCCTCGACCGGTCGCCCCTCCGCGCAGAGGCGACCGGCCGCGGGCGATCAGCCCGAGGCGCCTAGCCCTCCCAGCTCTTGACCAGCTCGTCGTAGTCGACGGTCTGGGGCTCGGGCTTCTCGTTGTCGAGCTTCGCCTTCGGCGCGCCCGGCTGGTCGAACCAGTACTGCGGGTCCTGCTCGTCGTTCAGCAGCGGGCCGAGATCGCCCTGCACGCCGGCACGCTCCAGCCGCGACAGGATCTTCTCCTGCGCCTCGCACAGCGCGTCCATGGCTTCCTGCGCGGACTTCGCGCCCGAGGAGGCATCACCGATGTTCTGCCACCACAGCTGCGCAAGCTTCGGGTAGTCGGGCACGTTGGTACCGGTCGGGGACCATTGCACGCGCGCGGGCGAGCGGTAGAACTCGACCAGGCCGCCGAGCAGCGGAGCGCGCTCGGTGAAGCTCTCGTCCTGGACGGTGCTCTCGCGGATGAAGGTGAGCCCGACGTGGCTCTTCTTCACGTCCACCGACTTCGAGGTCACGAACTGCGCGTACAGCCAGGCGGCCTTGGCACGGTCGAGCGGCGTGGACTTCATCAGCGTCCAGGACCCCGCGTCCTGGTAGCCGAGCTTCTGGCCCTCCTCCCAGTACGCGCCCTTCGGGCTCGGCGCCATGCGCCACTTCGGCGTGCCGTCCTCGTTCACGACCGGGATGCCTTCCTTGACCATGTCGGCGGTGAAGGCGGTGTACCAGAACATCTGCTGGGCGATCTCGCCCTGCGCGGGCACGGGACCCGCCTCGCCGAACACCATGCCGGCAGCCTCGGGCGGCGCGTAGGCCTGCAGCCAGTCGATGTACTTCTGGATCGCGTAGACGGACGCCGGGCCGTTGGTGTCGCCGCCGCGCGCGACGCAGGAGCCCACCGGACGGCTGTTCTCGTCGACGCGGATGCCCCACTCGTCCACGGGCAGCCCGTTCGGCTCGCCCACGTCGCCGTTGCCGGCCATCGACAGCCACGCGTCGGTGAAGCGCCAGCCGAGCGAGGGGTCCTTCTTGCCGTAGTCCATGTGGCCGTAGACCTCCACGCCGTCGATCTCGCGGCCGGTGAAGAACTCGGCGATGTCCTCGTAGGCGGACCAGTTGACCGGCACGCCGAGCTCGTAGCCGTACTCTTCCTGGAAGTCGGCCTTGTTCTGCTCGTCGTTGAACCAGTCGTAGCGGAACCAGTACAGGTTCGCGAACTGCTGGTCGGGCAGCTGGTAGAGCTGACCGTCCGGGCCCGTCGTGAAGCTCAGGCCGATGAAGTCCTCGAGATCCAGCGTCGGGGACGTGACGTCCGCGCCCTCGCCCGCCATCCACTCGGTCAGGTTCCTGGCCTGCTGGTAGCGCCAGTGCGTGCCGATCAGGTCCGAGTCGTTGACGTAGGCGTCGTAGATGTTCTCGCCGGACTGCATCTGCGTCTGCAGCTTCTCGACGACGTCGCCCTCGCCGATCAGGTCGTGCGTGACGTTGATGCCGGTGATCGCGGCGAACGCGGGCGCCAGCACCTGCGACTCGTACTCGTGCGTGGTGATCGTCTCGGACACCACCTTGATGTCCATGCCCGCGAAGGGCTCGGCCGCGTCGATGAACCACTGCATCTCGGCCTTGGCTTCCTCGTCCGAGAGCGTGGTGAGGTCGCCGATCTCGTTCTCGAGGAACGCCTCGGCCGCGGCCATGTCGGCCTGCGCGACGGGCATTCCGCCGAGCGCCACGGTCACCGCGAACGCGGTGCCGGTCAACTTCCAGTTACGCATGTATCTCCTCCGGGGGAATGGATGTATCGAACGAACGAACGGACGCTCAGACGAACAGGAACACCAGGACCGCGTAGGCGATCGAGATGCCGAGCGCCCACCACAGCTCCGGCCCGCCGACGAAGGCGAGCCAGGCCAGATGGATGAAGGCCGCGCCGAGCAGCGACAGGAACAACCGATCCCCGCGCGTGGTCTCGAAGCGCAGCACGCCGACGCGCGGACCGCCGCCGGGCGAGATGGCCTCCCAGACGCACATGGCGATCAGCAGCGCCAGGATGACGAGGAAGAAGACGACCGTCGGCGTGGTCCACGCCATCCAGGACAGGTCCATCCTCAGACCCGACCCAGGGCGAAGCCCTTCGCGATGTAGTTCCTGACGAAGAAGATCACGAGCGCGCCCGGGATGATGGTCAGCGCGCCGGCCGCGGCCAGCACGCCCCAGTCGAGCCCCGACGCCGACACCGTCCGCGTCATCGTCGCGGTGATCGGTTTCGCCTCGGTCGCGGTCAGCGTGCGCGCGATCAGCAGCTCCACCCAGCTGAACATGAAGCAGAAGAAGGCGGCCACGCCGATGCCGCTCGCGATCAGCGGCATGAAGATCTTCACGAAGAACTTCGGGAAGCTGTAGCCGTCGATGTAGGCCGTCTCGTCGATCTCGCGCGGCACGCCCGACATGAAGCCTTCCAGGATCCACACCGCCAGGGGCACGTTGAAGAGACAATGCGCGAGCGCCACGGCGATGTGCGTGTCGAACAGCCCGAACGCCGAGTACAGCTGGAAGAACGGCAGCACGAACACCGCCGGCGGCGCCATGCGGTTCGTCAGCAGCCAGAAGAACATGTGCTTGTCGCCCAGGAACCGGTAGCGGCTGAACGCGTAGGCCGCCGGCAACGCCACGGCCACCGAGATGACCATGTTCATGACGACGTAGATCATCGAGTTCACGTAGCCCATGTACCAGGACGGGTCGGTGAGGATGACCTGGTAGTTGGCGAGCGTCGGGTTGGCCGGCCACAGCGTGAAGCTCGACAGGATCTCCCGGTTCGTCTTGAAGCTCATGTTGACGAGCCAGTAGATCGGCAGCATCAGGAAGCCGATGTACAGCGTCGGCACGATCCAGCCGTACCCGCGCTTCGTCGTCGCCCCGGCCCGCGTGCGCGCCGCCGCGTCGGACAGCGCCACCGTGTCCGCGTCGGGGATGCCCTTCGCCGGTGCCGGGGGCGCGTGCGCCGCCTCGCTCACCCTTCGACCCTCTTCGAGCCGTCGTCGTTGTCGACGCCGTAGTTCTCCATCACGGTGTAGAACACCCAGGACAGCAGCAGGATGATCAGGAAGTACACGAGCGACATGGCCGCGGCGGGACCGAGGTCGAACTGCCCCGTGGCCATCTTCACCAGGTCGATGGACAGGAAGGTCGTCGTGTTGCCCGGGCCGCCGCCCGTCAGCACGAACGGCTCGGTGTAGATCATGAAGCTGTCCATGAAGCGCAGCAGCACGGCGATCAGCAGCACGCGCTGCATCTTCGGCAGCTGGATGTAGCGGAACACCTTCCAGCGCGACGCGCCGTCGATGCGCGCGGCCTGGTAGTAGGCCTCGGGAATGGCGACGAGTCCGGAGTAGCACAGCAGCACCACGAGGCTCGTCCAGTGCCACACGTCCATGATCACGATGGTGATCCAGGCGTCCACGGCGTCGGTGGCGTAGTTGTAGTCCACGCCCAGCGCGGCCAGCGTGTGCCCCAGCAGCCCGATGTCGGCGCGGCCGAACACCTGCCAGATGGTGCCCACGACGTTCCAGGGGATGAGCAGAGGCAGCGCCATGAGGATCAGGCACACCGGCACGCCCAGGCCCTTCTTCGGCATGGACAGCGCGATGGCGATGCCGAGCGGTATCTGGATGGTCAGCACGATGGCCGAGAACGCGAGGTTCCGGAGCAGCGCGTCGTGGAAGCGGCTGGAGGACAGGAGGTCCTCGTACCACTCGGTACCGGCCCAGAAGAACTCGTTGCCGCCGAAGGTGTCCTGCAGCGAGTAGTTCACCACCGTCATCAGCGGGATGATCGCGCTGATGGCCACCAGCACGAACACCGGCAGCACGAACAGCCACGCCTTGTTGTTCCAGGGCTTGTCCATGATCGTGGGGCTCAGGCCGCCGGCTGCACGAGGTGGGAGTCGCGGTAGACGTTCAGCGCGAGACGTCGAACACCGCCACGGCGTCGGCGGCACGCGCGTGCCCTCGGGCACCACGGCGTCCACCGCATGCCCTTCGACGTGGCCGCGCACGATGCTGTGCCGGCCGACGTTCTCGACGGCGCGCACGGTCATGGGCAGCGCGGGCGCGCCCACGCTCGGCGCGCCCGTCACGCCCGGGCCGGGCCGCGCCGCCTCGATGCGCACGAACTCCGGCCGGATGCCGATCTCCACCTTGCCCGACAACGCCGGGTAGCGCCGCTGCAGCTCGAACATCCCGCCGCCGATGCGCGCGCCGGTGCCGTCCACCTCGGCCGGCAGGATGTTCATGCCCGGGGAGCCGATGAAGTAGCCGACGAAGGTGTGCGCGGGGCGCTCGAAGAGCTCTTCGGGCGTGCCGATCTGCACCACCTCGCCGTCGTACATGACGACGACCTTGTCGGCGAAGGTCAGGGCCTCGGTCTGGTCGTGGGTGACGTAGATCATCGTGTGCTCGAAGCGCTCGTGCAGCTCCTTCAGCTTCGTGCGCAGCTGCCACTTCATGTGCGGGTCGATCACGGTCAGCGGCTCGTCGAAGAGGATCGCGTTGACGTCGTAGCGCACCAGCCCCCGGCCGAGCGAGATCTTCTGCTTCTCGTCCGCGGTCAGGCCCTGCGCGCGCCGCTTCGCCTTGTCGGACAGGTCCAGCGTCTCGAGCATGGCCGCGACGCGCCTGTCGATCTCCGCGGCGTCGACGCCGCGGTTGCGCAGGGGGAAGGCGAGGTTCTCGGCCACCGTCATCGTGTCGTACACGACGGGGAACTGGAACACCTGCGCGATGTTGCGCGCCTCGGGGCTGAGCGTCGTGACGTCCGCGTCGTCGAAGCGCACGTGTCCGGTCGACGGCACGAGCAGTCCGGAGATGATGTTCAGCAGCGTCGTCTTGCCGCACCCCGAAGGGCCCAGCAGCGCGTACGCGCCCCCGTCGTCCCAGACGTGGTCCATGCGCTTGAGCGCGAAGTCCGCGTCGGAGGTCGGGTTCGGGGAGTAGGAGTGCGCGAGCGCGTCCAGCGTGATGCGGGCCATGAGCCTCAGGCCGCGGCCGCGGGCGCGCTCGCGAGCGCTCCGGAGCCGTCGAAGAGGTAGTAACGCGACGGATCCAGGTGCACGGTCAGCGCGTCCCCGGGGGTCAGGCGGTGCACGCCGTGCGTCAGCACCACCCAGGAGCGGGGCGCGCCGGCGCCCTCGCCCGTCGTCACGTGGATGTAGGTCTCGGAGCCCGTGATCTCGCTGGTGCCGACGGTGACCGGCACGCCGGCCACGTGCGCGGCATCGGCCTGCAGCGACACGTGGTGCGGACGCAGCCCGAGCGTGTACGCGCCGTCGGCGAGCGCGGCATCCGCCGCACCGACCGGCACGTCCCCCATGTGAAGCTGCCCGCCGCGGTTGACCACGTCGGCCACGTTCAGCGGCGGGTCCGCGAAGGTGCGCGCGGTGACGAGGTCCGCCGGGCGATCGTGCACGGCGATGGTGGGGCCGAACTGCGTGACCGCGCCCTCGTGCAGCGTGGCCGTGTTGCCCCCGAGCAGCAGCGCCTCGTGCGGCTCGGTGGTGGCGTAGACGAACACCGCGCCGGTCTCGGCGAAGAGCCGCGGCAGCTCCTCGCGGAGCTCCTCCCGGAGCTTGTAGTCGAGGTTCGCGAGCGGCTCGTCCAGCAGCACCAGCTCCGCGCCCTTGACGAGCGCACGCGCGAGCGCCGTGCGCTGCTGCTGGCCGCCGGAGAGGTTCAGCGGCGTGCGCTCCAGATAGGGCGTGAGCTTGAGCAGCTCGGCCGCCTCGCGCACCTTCGCGTCCAGGGTCGTCTTGTCGGTGCCCGCGATGCGCATGGGCGAGGCGATGTTCTCGTACACGGTCATGGCGGGGTAGTTGATGAACTGCTGGTACACCATGGCCACGTCGCGCTGGCGCACCGACAGCCCCGTGACGTCCTTGCCGTCCATCGAGACGCGGCCGGTCGTCGGCTTGTCCAGGCCCGCCATGAGGCGCATGAGCGACGTCTTGCCCGACAGCGTCGGGCCGAGCAGCACGTTCAGCGAGCCGCGCTCGAGCCGCAGCGAGACGTCCCGGATGTGCACGTCGCGGCCGACCTGCTTGCTGACACCGGACAGTTCGAGCATGGGTACCGCGACTATCCGAAAGGGGGGAACGAGGTGACGCCGCGGCGCGGGAGCATTGCCGTCACGACGGTAATGGGCACCGAAACGAAAGTCAACGAAACGCGTGCCGGGGCGTCCGGCGCCGCCACGTCGCTACACTGGCGAACCGCCGTCACAGGAGACTACCTCGCATGTCCGCTCCCCTGCTGCTGAGCATCGACCAGGGCACCACGAGCACGCGCGCCATGCTCTTCGAGCGTGACGGACGCACCTTCGCCGTGGCGCAGCGCGAGTTCACGCAGCACTACCCGCGCTCCGGCTGGGTGGAGCACGACGTGGAGGAGATCTGGCAGAGCGTGCTCGCGGTGACGCGCGAGGCCATCGGCAAGGCCGAGGCGGCGGGCCGTCCCATCGCCTCGATCGGCATCACCAACCAGCGCGAGACCGTGCTGGTGTGGGACCGGAAGACCGGCGAGGCCATCCACCGCGCCATCGTGTGGCAGGACCGCCGCACGGCGGATCGCTGCCGGGAGCTCGCCGAGGCCGGCCACGCGGACGCCGTGACGGCGAAGACCGGCCTGCTGCTGGACCCCTACTTCTCGGGCACCAAGATCGGCTGGATCCTGGACCACGTCGACGGCGCCCGCGCGCGCGCCGAGGCCGGCGAGCTCGCGTTCGGCACCGTGGACTCGTTCCTGATCTGGCGGCTGACCGGCGGGCGGCGCCACGTCACCGACGCCACGAACGCCTGCCGCACCCTGCTGTTCGACATCCACGCGCACCGCTGGGACGACTCGCTGTGCTCCATGCTGGACGTGCCGATGGTCCTGCTGCCCGAAGTGCTGGACTCGGCCGCCGACTTCGGCACCACGACGAAGGACGCGCTCGGCGTGGAGCTCGACATACGCGGCGTGGCCGGCGACCAGCACGCCGCGCTGATCGGTCAGACCTGCTTCCGGGAAGGCATGATCAAGAGCACCTACGGCACGGGCTGCTTCATGGTGCTCAATACAGGCACGTCCCCCGTGGCGTCGAACAACCGCCTGCTCACCACGCTCGGCTACCGCCTCGACGGCACGACCACCTACGCGCTCGAGGGCTCCATCTTCGTCGCGGGTGCCGCCGTGCAGTGGCTGCGCGACGGACTCGGCATCATCGCCTCTGCGTCCGAGACGCAGGCGCTCGCCGAGAGCCTGCCGGACAACGGCGGCGTGTACCTGGTGCCCGCCTTCACGGGCCTCGGCGCCCCGCACTGGGACGCCGACGCGCGCGGCGCGCTGTACGGACTCACCCGCGACTCGGGGCCCGCCGTCATCACGCGCGCGGCGCTCGAGGCCGTCTGCTACCAGACGCTCGACCTGATGGACGCCATGAAGAGCGACGGCGCGAGGCTCCACACCGTGCGCGTCGACGGCGGCATGGTCGGCAACGACTGGTTCGCGCAGTACCTGGCCGACGTGCTGGACATCCCCGTCGAGCGCCCGGCGCAGACGGAAACGACGGCGCTCGGCGCGGCGTACCTCGCCGGGCTGCAGAGCGGCGTGTACCACTCGCTCGACGACCTGACGAGCAACTGGCAACGCGAGCGCGAGTTCGCCCCGGCGATGGACGATGCGCGGCGCGCGGACGCGGTGGCGGGGTGGCACGACGCGGTGCGGCGTACGCGCACCTGAGTCGCCAGAGCGGCGTTCCGCTGCAGGATGTGCGGATCCGGGACGTCTCCCGCGCGAACGATCGCGTCGCGGAACGCTTCTTGCCCTCATGGTCGGCATGCAACGCACGCCGCCATCGTCAAAGCGCCTCGACGCGTTCGCCGCGGCGCTCGGCATCGTGCTCTGCACCGCGTCGGCCCTGCCGGGACCGGCCGCGGCCGATGCCCTGCCCCGCTACGAGCTCTCGGGCTTCGGCACGCTCGGCGCGGCCCGGCTCGACGTGGACGGCGCGGAGTACCGGACCGGCGCCGCGCAGGACGGCGCGCGCACGACCCCGTCGCTCGAGCCCGACAGCCGTCTAGGCCTGCAACTGGACGCCGAGCTCACGCCTCGATGGCGCGCCGGCGTCCAGCTGCTGGCGCGCGAGGGGCCCGACGGCGACGTCGAGGCCGGCGTGGAGCGCGGCTACCTCCGCGTCGCGCTCGGGGAGTGGTCGGGATTGCGCGTCGGGCGGCTCGCGCTGCCGGTGTTCGGTCAGTCCGAGTACCGCTACGTGGGGTACGCGAACACGCTCGTGCGACCGCCGGAGGAGCTCTACGCGTTGCTGCCGTTCGGCCGCTACGACGGCGCCGACCTGATCGTGCAGCGCGAGGTCGGCAGCGCGTTCGCCGAGCTGCAGATCCTCATCGGCGAGAGCCGTGAGGAGCTCTACGAAGGGATCGTCACCGATGCCGACATGGCGCGCGGCGTCAACGCCTCGCTCGAGCGCGGACCGCTGCGGCTGCGTGCGTCCTGGCTCGCCACCCACGTGCGCGTGAGCGCGCCCGGGCTCGCCCCGCTGACCGATGCGCTCGCCCGGCTGCCGCCCACGGTGCCCGGGTTGCAGGACACCGTGAACGCCTTGTCGCGCGAGCGCCGGCGCGTCGCCTACACCACGTTCGGACTGCGTCTGGATCTCGATCCCCTCGTGATCGAGGCGGAGTACGCGCGGCGCACGGTGAGCCCGGACCTCGCGATCGTGCCCGACGCGCAAGGCTGGTATCTCTCGATCGCCAGACGCGTGGGGCGCTTCACGCCGTACGCCTTCCTCGCCTCGTTCGACGAAGACGAGGTGGGCCTGCCGCTCGGGCTGCCGAGCGGCGTCCCCCAGCTCGACGTCCTGCAGGCCGCGGTGGACTCGACCCTGCCGGAGCTCGACCAGGACACCGCCGGGCTCGGCGTGCGGTGGGAGGCCGCGCCGGGCGTCGCGCTGAAGCTGCAGGCGGAACGCGTGCGCCGCGAGGTGTTCGGGATCAGCTTCTCACGCGGCACGGCGGTCGAGGGCGACCCCGGGACCGACGCCACGCTGCTGTCCGCCGCCCTGGACTTCGTGTTCTGACCCGAGGACGCAAGGATGACCCCGATATCCCCTCTGCCCGGTGCCGCGCGTGCCATGCTGCTCATGCTCGCGATCGTCGCTCACGGCGCGCCGTCCTCCGCGGCCGGCGAGCTGATCGCGGACGGCCGGGACGCGGACGCGAGCGAGGCCGTCGTGCAGGTGGTTGCACACGCCTCGGCGGGCTTCGGTTCGCTGAGCGCGCGCGAGGTGCGCAAGCTCTTCATGGGCAAGAGCCGGCGGTTGCCGGACGGCTCGCGCGCGGTGCTCGCGGGCCACGAGTCCTCCGCGTCGAGCTTCAACGCGATCGCGCTCGGTCGCTCGGACGCCGAGGTCGGGGCCGCCTGGGCCAGGCTGCGCTTCGCCGGCCGCACGCGTCCGCCGCGCGAGTTCGATTCGGTGGCCGAGCTGATCGCCTTCGTCGCGGCGACGCCGAACGCCGTCGCGTGGCTGCCCGCGGCGCTGGTCCCGGGCGCGCTGGAAGGCGTCCGGACGGTGTACCGGGCGCCCTGATCGGGCGCCGGGCGCGTCCACCGGGCTCAGGCGGCGCGGGCGCGGGCGTCGGCGTCGACCATCGCGCCCTGGAAGTGGTCCACGGCCAGCCCGGTCAGCGCGGCGAGCGCGCGCTCCTCGTCGATGCCGTCGACGACCGTCTTCAACGACGAGGCGTGCGCCAGCGCGCACAGCGCCCCGAGCGCGTCGCGCACCCGCGGATCACGCCCCAGCCCTTCCGTCCACCGTCGATCGAAGCGCACCGAGTCGAACGGCAGCTCGCCGAGCGCGCCGAGCGCGCTGTGCTCCGCGCCGAAGCGATCGAGCGTGCAGCGCACGCCGACGGCGGCGAGCCGCGTCGCGAGGGCCGCGCAGGCGGCGAAGCGGGCGAGCACGATGTCCTCGGCGATCAGCAGCCGCAGCCGCATGCCGTCGGTGCCGCGGGCGGCGAGCCGGGCTTCGAGCCGCGCTTCGAGCCAGGGGGCGAAGTCCGCGTCATCGAGCGTCGGACCGGATACCGATATCCCGACCGGGCCCGAACCGGCGACGTCGAGAGCGAGCTCGAGCGCGCGCCGCTCGATGCGCGGCAGCAGCCCGTGGCGCTCGGCGCTGGAGCCCCAGGCGGCGCGGTCGAGCGCGTTCCCGTCCTCGTCGCTCAGGAGCACCGACACCTCGATGCCCGCGGCCGCATCGACGAGCGCACCGGGCGTGCCGGGCGTGCCGGGCGTGCCGACGCGGCGCGTCGCGAGCGCGATCCGGTCCGCCTCCATCGCCCGCTCCAGCACCGGCACCCAGGGCACGTCCTCGGCTTCGTCCAGCGATGCGCCGTCGTCCTCCAGACGCACCACGATGGCGTCGCGCCCGCCGCGCTTGGCCGCGTAACAGGCGGCGTCGGCCGCCTCCAGCACGCGGTCCGCGTCCGCCCGCGGTCCCGCGATGCCGACGATGCCGATGCTCGCCCGCACCGGAAACACGTGACCCTCGTGCTCGAAGGCGGCGGTGCGGAAGTGCTCGCGCAGCGCCCCGGCGACGCGCTCCACGCTCGCCGGGACGACGTCGGTCAACAGGATCCCGAACTCGTCGCCGCCGAGCCGCGCCAGCACGTCGTCCGAGCGCACGAGCGGACGCAGCGCCTCGCCGAGCTCGCGCAGCAGGCGGTCGCCTGCGGGGTGGCCGCACGTGTCGTTGACGATCTTGAATCGGTCCAGGTCGATCGAGCAGAACGCGTGGCGGCGCGTGCCGGTCGCCGCGTCGTCGACGAGCTCGCGCAACCGGCGCTCGAAGTAGAACCGGTTGTGACAGCCGGTCAACGGATCGGTGTGCGCCCGCCGCTCGAGCTCGGCCGTCATCCGGCGCTCGCTGCCGACATCCTGCAGCACGAGCAGCGCCCCTCCCCGACCGTCCTCGCCGTCGTGCACGCGCGAGACGGTCAGCGCGAACGTGGCGTCGCCGCGCGGCGTGTCCGGCGCGCGCACGTCCAGGCTCGGCGAGCGCCCGACGCCCGGCTCGCCCGGCGCGTCTCCCGGGGACGCCGTTCCGGCACGCAGCAGCTCGAGCGGATCGACCCGCCCGTGCCCGTCGGCCCTCTCGAACCGTGGCGCGTGCCCGGACGGCCGCGTCGCGGCGCGCTCGGTCTCGATGCCGAACCAGCGCACGGCGGTCGGGTTGGCGAAGCGGCACGTGCCGTCGGCGTCCAGGCGCAGCACCGCATCGCTGATCGATTCGAGGGTGCGGTGCGCCTGCTCGCGCTCGGCGGCGAGGATGCGCGTCGCCTCGGCCCGTTCGGTGCGGCGCAGGCGTCGCTGTGCGGACAACCCCAGCAGCGCGAGCGTGAACAGCGCGGCCAGCGCCGACACCGCGGCGATGCTCGCGACGTTCGCGGCGGACGCGCCGAGCCGCGCTTCCGAGACCACGCGCACCCGGCTGTCGCCGAGCTGCCACTCGCGCTCGACGCGCGCCGTGCCGAAGCCGAGATCGAGCCCGCGTCCATCGACACCGACGCCGTGCCGCTCGCGCGATCCGGCCGCGACGGGCCGATCGTCGAGGCTCAGCGCGTAGCCGACCCCGTCGCCGACCTCGCCCCGCCCCGCGTCGAGCCAGTCCGCGAGACCGAGCGTGACCCAGACCGCGCCGACGAGCGATTCGCGCCGCGCGGCCGGATCGGCCGGCGCGCGCTCGTCGAGATAGACCGGCTGCACGAGCAGCGCGTCGCCGGGCACGGGCCACGCCGCCGGCACCGGCGCGGCGAACCCGCGACCGCTGCCGATGGCGACCTCGAGCCGCGCCGCCAGCGCCGGGACCGTCGCGAGATCGGTGCCCACGAAGGGCGCATCCCCCGCGTCCGGGGACTCGACCGAATCGACGACCCAGTGGGGTCCGCCCGTGGCGCGCGCGGCGACGGCGACGGCCCGCGACGGACCGCCGTCGGGATCGACGACCCAGCCGCGCACCGGCCGTTCGCGCCCGAGCACCGAGATCGCGTAGCGCTCGTAGTCCTCGCGCAGCCCCGGCTCGACGGCCGCCGCGATCCCGAGGCTCTCGACGAACGGGGTGTGAATGCGAAGCTGCTCGGCGAAGGCCTCGATGTCGGCGCCGGCGAACTCGTCGGACGCGTAGTGCATGCCCACCATCGAGCGCAGCACGCCGCGCGTTTCCACGACGCGCTCGCCGGCGGTACGCAGCAACAGCCCCGAGGCGTGCTCGAAGCGGTCGCGCTCCAGCCCGGCCGCGACCCGCCAGCCGACGGCGGCGGCGCACAGCGCCGCGCCGACCACGAGCGCCGGACCCAGGCCGCGTCCCGGGCCGCGTCCCGGGCCGCGCCCGAGCGAGCGCGTCGACGCGGGGGGCGCCCGCGTCGCGACGGGCGCCGCATCGTGGGGTATCTCGTCCACCCGAGGGAGAGCGACCGGCGTCGGGGCCGTCTGAAGCGTCCGTGCAATCCGTGCGGTCGTCGCGCACGCTCCGACGGGTCGGCGTGCCGGAAGTGTGCGGCGGTGCGCTCGCGCCGCGCCGACGCGCTACCAGCTGGCCACTTCGGCGTAGCGAGCTCCATCGCGACCGCGCACCGACTCCATCAGCACGAGCGCGCCGAGCGCGAGCGCTATCGCCGGTGCGTCGAGCGGCGCGGGCGGCGGCACGTCGACGCCGCGGGCGAGCGTGACGTGGGGCCGGAAGGCGCGCTTGCCGGTACGGATGCCGGCGCGCCCGGCCAGGCCTCGCATGCGCTTCGCGAGCCCCGCGAGCGAGCCCGGGGCGTCGGACGGCTCCAGCCAGGCCACGGCGCTGTCGGGCCGCCACCCCGGCAGGTCCAGCAGCACGTCGCGCCGCCCGCCCGACGTGGCGCGCGGCCCGGCCTCGTCGATCAGTCGGCCGAGCGCGTCGATGCGTGCGGACGGCTGCTCGCCGAGAAAGCACAACGTCAGGTGCAGGTCCTGCACGGCGACCGCGCGCCCGATGTCCGGCCACTGCGCGGCGCGCCAGGCGTCGATGCGGTAGGCCGACTCGCGGTCGGGCAGCAGGGCGAGAAATGCGCGCATGTCCGTCAAGGTACCCCACACCCCGCGCACGAACCGGAAATACCCGACGCGCGAAGTTCTGCCACCCTGACTCGCCCCAGCCGACCGATCGAGAGCACGCCATGGCAACGACCGCCGACCGCACCCGGACGCCCGCCGCCGCGCCGCGCGGCCGATCGGGCGGGCTCGTGGTACCCGTCCTGTCCTGGATCATCGTCGCGTGGATGTGCTACGTCTTTCTCGGATCGCTGCCCTACAAGTTCACGAACCACCCCGATACCCAGCACATCTTCTCCACGATCGGCGGCTGGCTCGGCGGCTTCCTGGGCACCGGCATCGGAGGCCTGTTCACGAACCTGGGCGCCTACGCCGTCGGCGGCTTCGAGCTGCTGACCTCGCTGGTGCTGCTGTCGCCGGTGGTCTTCTGGCTGGTGAACCGTGGCCGCGACGATGGCACGGCCGGCGGTCTCGTCGCCCCGCGCGCCACGCTGCACGCGATCGGTGGCGTGCTGGCGTCGCTGGTCATGGCGGGCGCGGTGTTCTTCCATCTCGCCAGCCCGCTCGGGGTCGAGGTGCTGCACGAGGGCGAGAGCGACGGCGGAAGCCTGTTCATGGCCGCGGCCTCCATCCTGGTGCTCGGCATCGTGCTGTTCGCCATGAACGCGCCGCGCGCCAGGGCGGCCCGGCGCGGCTGAACGCGCGTGCGCGCCGCAGGGCGTACCCGCGCTCGCCGCCAGCGGCACCTCCTGCAACGACTTCATGACCATGGACACCGCGGGCCAGGCCGCCGCGGCCAGCTCCACGGCCCTGTCGTCCGATCTGAGCCCGGCGGCGGACGACAGCACACCGGCCGGCAACACCTGCCGCCCGCTTGCAACG
Source organism: uncultured Gammaproteobacteria bacterium (assembly GCA_963833195.1). Taxonomy (GTDB): domain Bacteria; phylum Pseudomonadota; class Gammaproteobacteria; order Granulosicoccales; family Granulosicoccaceae; genus Granulosicoccus. Next base: position 3,197,628 of record CAWHXF010000027.1, read on the forward strand.
GTTCGCCTTCCACCGCATCGTTGCGGGTTCCCGCCGCAGCGCGCTTGCCGACCCCTCGCGATGGAATCCCTCGCCGCCGACCTTCAGACCCTCGTCCGCACGCCCCTGGCCCAAGCCCACGTGGACGCCCTGCACGCCGCGGGAGAAGTGCGCGACTACCGGCAGGGCGACTGGCTCGTTCGCCTCGGTGACACGCTGGACACCTTCTTCTACGTGCTCGAGGGTCGGGTCGAGGCCGTGGACCCGTCCACCAACGAGCGCTACGGGGACGCGACGCTCGGGCCGACGCAGTACTTCGGCGACATCGGCTTCCTGAACGGCGGCCCCGTCACCATCGGAGCGCGCATGGTCGAGGACAGCCGCATCCTGTGCGTGCCGCGCGACACCATGCTGACCCTCATGTCGCGCATCCCGGAGATGAGCGACATCGTCGTCACGGTGATGGCGGCCCGCCGGCGTCGCCAGTTCGAGAGCAACCACGCCGCCCTCACGCTCGTCGGCGCCGAAGTCGACCGCAGGATCCGGCAGATCGCTGCCTTCGCCGACCGCAACCGCATCCCCACCCGCTCGCTGACCGTGGGCGAGCACGAGGCCCGTGCCGTCGCGCACGCCTGCAACATCGGCGAAGCGCAACCCGTCGTGATCTGGGGCAAGTCGCAGATCGTCGAGAACCCCACGCCCGCCAAGATCGCTCGCTTGCTGGGGCTGGATCTGGACATCACCGGCGAGACGGTGCACGACGCGCTCATCGTGGGCGGTGGCCCGTCCGGCGTGGCCGCGGCGGTGTACGCGGGCGCCGAAGGGCTGTCCGCGCTCGTCATCGAGGATCTGGCCATCGGAGGCCAGGCCGGCACCTCCAGCCGCATCGAGAACTACATGGGTTTCCCGACGGGCATCTCGGGCGGGGATCTGGTGTGGCGCGGCGAGGTGCAGGCCATGAAGTTCGGCACGCGTTTCGCCGTGCCGCGCCGCGCCGCCGCGCTGACGAGGCAGGACGACGGCACCTTCCGCGTCACGCTCGACGACGGCGACGTCGTCTGCGCGCGCGCCATCATCATCGCCACCGGCGTGCAGTACCGCCGCCTGCCCATCGACCGGCTCGAGGAGTTCGAGGGCGTGGGCGTCTACTACGCCGCCACCGACGTCGAGGCGCGCTGGTGCCGCGAGACCGAGGCCGTCGTCATCGGCGGCGGCAACTCGGCCGGCCAGGCGGCCATGTTCCTGTCGCGCACCGCGAAGCACGTGCACCTGCTCGTGCGCGGCGACTCTCTGGCCGCCTCCATGTCCGACTACCTGTCCAGCCGGCTCGAGGCCGACCCCTCCATCACGATCCACTACCGCACCGAGATGACGGGCCTGCACGGCGACGAGCACCTGCAGGCCATCGACGTGCGCGACAGATCGACCGGCGAGGCGCGCCGCATGGACACGCGCGGCGTGTTCGTCATGGTCGGCGCGGCCCCCAACACCGACTGGCTCTCGGGCTGCGTCCAGCTCGATGCGCAGGGTTTCGTGCAGACCGGCTCCGCGGTCGATAGAAGCTCTTCCTACGCCACCTCGCACGAGGGCATCTTCGCGGTCGGCGACGTGCGCTCGGGCTCGGTAAAGCGCGTGGCGTCGGCGGTCGGCGAAGGCTCGGTGGTGATCTCCAAGGTGTGGGAGCACGTGGCGAAGGTGCGCGATCGGGAGACGGCGCCCCCGGCGGCGGCCTGAACTCCCCGCGGATTCCATGATCGCCTTCCCGCCCATGCGCTCCGGCGCGTTCCTGCTCGCGGCGTCGCTCGCCTCGGGCACCGCCGCGGCGGACGTGCCGCTCGTGACGGTCGACCTGCCGGCCACGCACGCGCTGGTGCAGAGCGTCATGGGCGAGCTGGGCGAGCCCGTTCCGGTGATGACGCCCGGGGCCTCGCCGCACGACTACGCCATGCGTCCCTCGGAGGCCCGCGCGCTGTCGCGCAGCGACGTCGTGTTCCGCATCGGCGATGCGCTGACGCCGTGGCTCGCGCGCGCCGTCGCCACGCTCGGCACGGACGCCGTCGACGTGCAGCTCATGGACATCGATGGCACGGTGCTGCTGCCGGCACGCGAAGGCGCGACGTTCGGCGCGGGTGACGGGGAATCGCACGAGCACGACGAGTCGCACGACGACGATCACGGCCCCATCGATCCGCACGCGTGGCTGGATCCCGAGAACGCCCGGACCTGGCTCGCGGCCATCGCGTCCACGCTCGGCGAGCTCGACCCCGACAACGCCGATGCCTACGCGGCGAACGCCGCGCGCGCCAGCAACGATCTGGACGCCTTGGTCACGGACGTGGAAGCCCGGGTCGCCCCCTTGCGAGGCCGGCCCTACGTGGTCGCGCACGACGTGCTGCACTACTTCGAATCGCGCTTCGACCTGCCGGCGGCCGGCGCGGTGTCGAACAGCGACGCGGCCGGACCGGGCCCGGTGCGCATCGAGTCGTTGCGCGAGCTCGTCGCCGCGGGGCGCGTGGAATGCGTGCTGACCGAGCCCGGCACCGGTGCCCGGCTGATCGAGGCCCTCGTGGCGGGGACCGACGTGCGCTCCGCCACGATCGACCCCGAAGGCGCGACGCTCGCACCGGACGCCGATGGCTACGCCCGGCTGATCCTCGGCCTGGCGGATGCCTTGCGCGACTGCCTTGGCTGAGGCCCGATGAGCTCGAACGCGCGCGATATCGTGCTTGCCGTGAACGCGGGCTCGGGCAGCCTGTCCATCGATGCATTCACCGTCGGGGCGGTGGACGCGGGGGCCAACGACTTCGCGGCCTCGCCGATCTGGTCGCTGCGCTTCACGCGGTACTCCACGCCGCGCCGGGTCGAGATTCACGGCAACGGCACGAACGCGGAGTTCGCGATCGACGAAGCGGTGGAGGACGGACCCGGCACCGCCCTGCACCTGGGGCTCGACCGGCTGTGGCAAGGCGACACCGCCGTCATCGACATCGCCGAACGCATCGTCGCCGTGGGCCATCGCATCGTGCACGGAGGCGCGCACGCGGACCGTCACGCCCTCGCCGACGGCCGCGCCATGGACGCGGCGCGCGATGCCTGTCGGTACGCACCGCTGCACAACCCGCCGGCGCTCGCGTTGCTGGATCACATGCGACGTGCCCTGCCCGGGGCCAGCCATGCATTGTGTTTCGACACCGCGTTCCACGCCACGCTTCCCGAAGCGGCCCGGCTGTACGCCGGCCCGGCGACGTGGTCCGATCGTGGGCTTCGCCGCTACGGCTTTCACGGCCTCGCGCACGAGCGCGCCACGCGCCGCACGGCGCGGCTGCTCGGCAAGCCCCCGGTGGATACGAGCCTCGTCAGCGTGCATTTCGGTGGCGGCTGCTCGGCCGCCGCGGTACGCGGCGGCGTCTGCGTGGATACCAGCATGGGCCTGACACCGAACGAAGGCTTCGCCATGGCCGAACGCTCCGGCTCGGTGGATCCCGGGCTGCTGCCGCGACCGGGGATACCGACCTCTCGGCGCCGGACGGTTCCGTGCGCGTGCTGAGCGTGGAGGCGGACGAGGCGACGGCGATCGCGGTGACGGCCCTGGCGCTGTCGCGTTCGGGAGAGGCGGCGGGAGCGTCGAGCCGACGCCCGGACGCCTGACCGGGAGAGCCGCGCGAAGGGACTGGGACCTTTCCGGACCTCGTCATTTTACTGGTATTGCATTCAGTTTAAAGAATCGACGCACGGCCGAACGAGGACTGTTCGTATAGCCTGTAGCCATCGGGGACGAGGATGTCGACGTGGCCAAGCGAATGGAAGGCGATGCGGGTGCCGGACCTGGCGAGTCGGACTTCCGGCGCTCCGAACGGGAGCGCTTCACGGCGCTCAGGGTGCACATGGAAGCGAGCGTCGCGGAGCGGCGCGGTTCGGGCGCGGAACGACAAGGGAACATCCCGGCCCTCGACGCCGCCGTGATCGACCTGCTGCGCGGCCAAGGTGGCGAGCGCGGCGTGGAACGTGTCCAGGCGGCACTGGGCGCGGCGTCCGCCTCCACGGGCGACGCGTCCCGTCGGGCGACGTCCGGAACGCTGGCCGCCGCGTGGTCTCCGGCGAGCGCCCACGAGTCCGTCCCGTCCGGGCCGCCCGCGGAATCGACGATCGCGATCGAGCTTCCCGTGCGTTCCGAAGCCGGGCCCCCTTCCGGGCCCACGCTGTCGAGCGCCGCGCTCGCCGAGCTCGACCGCCGGCTGCGCGATGCCGCCGCGCGCAACGAGTCCGCGCACGCGGAGCTCCTCGAGCTGCTGCTGCGCTTCGACGAGGCGCGCGGCTGGCGCACCACCGGCGCGAAGCACTGCGCCGCGTGGATGAGCGCAGAGCTCGGCATCTGCGCAGGGCTCGCCTGGGAGAAGCTGCGCGTGGCGCGCGTGCTGCGCGTGCGCCCGCTGCTCGCGCGGCTCTACCGGTCCGGACGCCTCGGCTGGTCCAAGGTCCGCGCGCTCGCCCGCGTGGTCGACGGGTACAACGAGACGGCGCTGTGCGCGATGGCGCTCGACGCCACGGCCGCCGAGGTCGCGCGCGAGTGCGAGGCGCTGCGCACGCGCCGGACACCGGCGGACGTGGACGACGAGATCGCCGCCGACCGCCGACGCTTTCTCGAGCGCCGCGGCGACTGGAACGAGCGGATCGACGGCAGCGTGGCGTTCCGCTTCGTGCTGCCGCCGGACATGGCGGCGAACGTGATCGGGGCGCTGCAGGCGATGGAGGATCGGTTGTATCGCTCGGACGGAACACTCGACGCGGACCCCGACGTGGGCCCGGCCGCGGCATCGACCGAAGCCGCCTCGGAGCGGGGGCAGGACGGGTGCGGGACGGTGTCCGCGACGATGCGGATGGCGAAGCCACGACACCGGCCTTCGCCGCGCAGGTGACCGAGGCCATCGCGCGCCCGAGCCCCGGGCAACGCCGCGCGGACGCGTTCGTCATGCTCGCCGAGCAGGGGCTCGCCGGTGACGAGCGCGACGTGACGAGTGCCGACCGATATCAGGTGAACGTCACCGTCGATGCCGAGCTGAGCGAAGAAGCCGCCCCGGCGACGCACGCCGACGCTCCGCCGGACACGCCTGCCGCTCGGGACGCGAACACGGTCCCCGCCGAGGCGACCGACGATCGGGTTCCGCTACCCCTGCCCGCGCGCCTGATGCTGCAGGGCACGGGCTCGATCACCGCCTCGGGCGTGCGCCGGATGCTCTGCGACGGCACGCTCGTCACGACCATCACCGATGCCGGAGAGCCGATCTCGATCGGTCGCAAGAGCCGGGTATGGCCCGAGCCGATGCGTCGCGCGGCCATCGCGCGCGACGCAGGCTGCCGCTTCCCGGGCTGCACGCAGACGCGCTGGCTGGACGTTCACCACATCGTCCCCTGGACCGACGGGGGCGAGACATCGCTTGCGCAACGCGATCTGCCTGTGCCGACACCATCATCGGCTCGTGCACGACGGCGGCTGGGTCATCGAGCGCTGCTCGCAAGGCGCGGAGCTCAGCGCCGGCCGGTCGCTGCTCGAAGGCGCCTCGGAGCGCACGAAGGCGATCGCGCGGCGGGCGGGCATGCATCCGGTGGGGTTCCGGTTCAGGCGCGCGACGGTGGCGGAGGCGACGGCGAGCGGAGCGGCATGGGCCGGGTCGACCTCTTCGTCCGGTTCGCCGCCTATCGGACACGAGCCGTGTTGTGCCGGGTCGCACGGTTCGGCCTCTCACTCAACACGCGTTGGGCGAGAGGGGTCGTCATTCGGATTCGCCGACGCGACCGCTGGCCGGGCCGGGTAGCTCGCGAACAACGTTCAGGGCTTGGCCGTGATCGGACGGCCACGCCGGCGCGGTGCCAGGTACTCGCGCCACGCCACGAACGTGCCGCTCGCGACCACGATGGCCGCGCCGATCAGCGTGACGGCGTCCAGCCGTTCGCCGTAGACGGTGGCACCGATGACGATCGCCCACGGCAGCACCAGATAATGGAACGGCTGCAGCACGACGGCCTCGGTGAGCTGCAGCGCGCGAATGAGCATGATGTGCGCGGTCACCGAGGTCGCGCACAGCGCGCCGAGCTTCCAGGCGTCGACGCTCGACACCGGTTGCCACTGCACGGCGGCGAACACCGCGGAGGCGAGCGTGCCGACGAGCCCGAAGTACACGAGCGACGTCGCGAACGAGTCCACCTTCGACACGCGACGCGTGAGCAGGTTGTAGAGCGCGTAGATCACGGCGCAGCCGAGCGGCATCAGCGCGTACGGATCGAACACGGCCGAGCCGGGCCGCAGGATGATCAGCGTGCCGGCGAGCCCGACACCGACGGCGGCCCAGCGCAGCGGCCCCACCCGCTCGCCGAGCATCGGCACGGACAGAGCGGCCACCACCAGCGGGAAGCAGGCGAACAACGCGTGGATCTCGGCGATGCCCAGATAGCGCAGCGCCCAGGCGAACAGCGCGATCTCGCTGACCATGAGCGTGCAGCGCAGCACCTGCAGGCGCGGCACCGACGAGCGCAGCGCGGTGCGCACCCCGGTGCCGCGCGCCGCGAAGACGAGCGCGAAGACCAGGAAGGCGACGAAGCGCACGAACACGATCTGACCGACCGGCAGGGTCGCGGTGAGCGACTTCGTGATCGCGTCCTGAGCCGCGAACACGAAGGTGGCGAACACCATGAGGCCGATGCCGCCGAGGGCCGCACCGGAGGGAGCGACGCCGGGGACGGGGGCGTGGCCGGAACGGGGGTCGACAACTTGAAAGCGGCCTCGCGTGAAGGGTCGTCGACGGAGATCGACGGCACCGATTCTGCCTCCGCGACGTGCGACGCGGGTGGCCTTCCGCCGACACGGGATCGACGTGGGTCACGACACGGATACCCTTGCCGACCGCCCGTCCCGGCGCCGCATCGGCGCGGGCAGGAGCCCGCACCGTGTCCGACGAACGCCCGCCGCGCACCCTGACCACGGAGCGGCTGGCGCTGCGCCCGTTCGAAACGGCCGACGCCGCCGAGGTCGCGCGGCTGGCCGATGATGCGCGGATCTCCGACACGCTGTTCGAGCTGCCGCGTCCGTACGGGCTGGGCGATGCGCTCGAATGGATCGGCAGTCATGAATCCGACCGGGCGAACGATCGGCGGTACACGTTCGCGGTGTGCCTGCGCGGCCCCGGCACGCTCGTGGGCTCCATCGCGCTGACCCTTGCCGGGCCCGACGCGGCACGCGCCGAGCTCGGGTACTGGACGGGTGGCGAGCACTGGGGCCGAGGGTACGCCAGCGAAGCCGCCACGGCCGTGCTGGCGTTCGGCTTCGATGCCCTGGGCCTGCAGCGCATCGAGGCGCGTCATCTCGTGCGCAACCCCGCCTCCGGGCGCGTCATGCGCAACGCGGGCATGCTGCGCGAGGCCCTGCTGCGCGCCTACCTGCGCGACCCGCGCACCGGCCGTGTCGAGGACATGGAGCAGTGGGCCGTCGTCCGCACCGACGCGGTCGCCCGTCCGGCCGCGCGTGTCGCGACCGTCGCCGTGCTGGTGCACGACTACGACGCCGCACGCGACTGGTTCGTGAACGCGCTCGGCTTCCGGCTCGTCCAGGACGTGCCGCTCGCCGAGCCGAACGCGGACGGCGCGGCGAAGCGCTGGCTCGTGGTCGAGCCGCCCGGCGGCGGGTCGCGCCTGCTGCTCGCGCGCGCGAGCTCCCACGAGCAGCGCTCTACGGTGGGCCGGCAGGGCGGCGGGCGGGTGTGGCTCTTCCTCGAGACCGGCGACTTCGCGCGCGACCGTGCGCGCATGGTGGCGGCGGGCGTGCACTTCGACGAGCCGCCGCGGCGCGAGACCTACGGCACCGTCGCGGTGTTCCGGGACCTGTGCGGGAACCCGTGGGACCTGATAGAACCGGCGCGTTCGTAGCGAATGCCGCGACGACCCCGAGGAGAGCCCCCGACGTGCGCGACGATCCGCTGCTGCAGCCGTTCCACCTCAAGCATCTCGTGCTGAAGAACCGGCTGATGTCCACGGCGCACGAGCCGTCGTACGCCGAGGACGGGCTGCCGACGGCGCGCTACCGCGAGTACCACGCCGAGAAGGCGCGCGGCGGCATCGCGCTGACCATGACGGCGGGCTCGGCCATCGTGTCGTCCGACAGCCCGCCGGCCTTCGGCAACCTGCACGCGTACCGTGACGAGATCGTGCCTCGGCTGTCCGAGCTCACCGAGGCGTGTCACGAACACGGCTGCGCGGTGATGATCCAGCTCACCCACCTCGGGCGTCGCACGGGGCCCTACGGTGGCGACTGGCTGCCGGTCGTGTCGCCGTCGGCGGTGCGCGAGACCGCGCACCGCTCGTTCCCGAAGGCGCTCGAGGACTGGGACATCGAGCGCATCGTGGCCGACTGGGCGGCGGCCGCGGCGCGCATGCAGGCCGCGGGGCTCGACGGCATCGAGATCGAGGCCTACGGGCACCTGCTGGACGCGTTCTGGTCGCCCGCGACGAACCGGCGCGACGACGAGTACGGCGGCTCGTTCGACAACCGCATGCGCTTCGGCGACCGCGTGATCGAGGCGGTGCGCGAGGCCGTGGGTCCGGACTTCATCGTCGGCATCCGCATGGTGGCCGACGAGATGAACGCGCACGGCATCTCCAAGGAGGAAGGCCTGCGCATCGCGCGGCGCGTCGCGGTTTCCGGGCATTACGACTTCATCAACCTGATCCGCGGCAGCATCGAGTCCGACGCGTCGCTGACGAAGGTGATACCGCTGGCGGGCATGGCGCTGGCGCCGCACGTCGAGTTCGCGGGCGAGGTGCGCGAGGCGACGCGCGTGCCCGTGTTCCATGCCGCGCGCATCGCGGACGTGGCCACCGCGCGGCACGCGGTGGCGGCCGGCAAGCTCGACATGGTGGGCATGACGCGCGCGCACCTGGCCGACCCGCACATCGTGCGCAAGATCGAGCGCGGCGAGGAGGCGCGCATCCGGCCCTGCGTCGGCGCGACCTATTGCCTCGACCGCATCTACGAGGGCGGCGAGGCGTTGTGCGTGCACAACCCCGCGACCGGGCGCGAGCGCCACCTGCCGCAGGTGGTGCCGCGCACGCACGGGCCGCTGCGCCGCGTCGTGGTGGTCGGCGCGGGACCGGGCGGGCTGGAGGCCGCGCGCGTGGCGGCCGAGCGCGGCCACGAGGTCGTGGTGCTGGAAGCCGCGTCCGAGCCCGGCGGGCAGGTGCGGTTGCTGACGCGCAACCCGCGCCGGCGCGACATGGCGGGCATCGTCGACTGGCGCGTGGCCGAATGCGAGCGGCTGGGCGTGGAGCTGCGCTGCAACGCCTACGCCGATGCGGACGACGTGCTGGCACTGACGCCGGATATCGTGGTGATCGCCACGGGGGGTTACGCGCAGTCGCCGCCGCTGGAGGCGGGGGAGGAGCTCGTGACGTCGAGCTGGGACGCGTTGTCCGGGGATGCGCCGATCGCCGAGCGCGTGCTGTTCTACGACGACAACGGCGCGCACGCGGGGCTCACGAGCGCCGAGCACGTCGCGCGTTCGGGCGCGTCCATGGAGCTCGTGACGCCGGAACGCTTCTTCGCGCCCGACACGGGCGGCATGAACGTCGTGCCCTATCTCGAGGCGTTCCAACGCAGCGGCACGCGCATCACGATCGCCACGCGGCTGCGCGCGGTGCACCGCGAGGGCAACGAGCTGGTGGCGACGCTCGGCTCGGACTACGCGCCGGATCTCGTCGAGACGCGGCGCGTGGATCAGGTGATCGTGGAGCACGGCACGGCGGCGCTCGACGAGCTCTACTTCGAGCTGAAGGAACGCTCGGTGAATCGGGGCGAGATCGATCATGCCGCGCTGATCGCACGCGACGACGACTTCGCGCGGCTGTTTCCGGGAGCGTCGAACGGCGAGGACGAGCGGTTCGTGCTGTACCGCGTAGGGGACGCGGTGGCGTCACGGAACATTCACGTGGCGGTGCACGATGCGCTGCGCATCGGGACGTTGTGGTAGCTCGGGCAGGACACGTGGTAGCTCGGAGAGGACACCCTCAGGCCGTGGCGCGCAGGCGCCCGGCCTCGGGGTCGCGCACGGCCCCGGGATCCAGACCGAGCAGCTCCAGGGTCCGGGGATCCTCCCGCCCCTCGCAGAACCGGGCGAGCGCCTGGCGGTAGAGCCCGTCGTCGGGCGCGACGGACGCGAACAGCGTCATGCTGGAGCGGAACTTCGCGTCGTCGGGCTCGCCCAGGATCTCGCGCAGCGAACGGCGCGCGATGTCGAGCATCAGCGTGGTGGCCACGTCCAGCCGTTGGCGCAGCAGCGGGTGGGCGAGGTAGGCACGCGCGGTCTCCGCGTCGTCCAGCGCGTAGCGCCTGGCCGTGGCACTCGAGCCCAGCCCGCGCAGCTGCGGAAAGACGAACCACATCCAGTGCGTGCGCTTGTGTCCGGCCCACAGCTCGTCGAACACGTCGGCCCAGACGCCGTCCTGGGCATCGATGAAACGTCTTGCATCGAAAGAGTGGCTCACGGGCAGCTGACCGGATGGCGCGACATGGCGGTCGACCCTAGACCGGGAAGCGACCGTCCGCATCCACTTTGCGTGAAATACTATGACGAGGTGTTGATCTCTGGTCGGCACTCGTCTAAAGCGCGGGCCGGACTTCTCGATGAGCACAGGATCGATCAGCGAACCCGTCGCCGCCCCCTTCGACATGGGAGGGCGCACCGTGCTGGTGACCGGAGCCTCCAGCGGGCTCGGCGCGCACTTCGCGCGGATGCTCGCGGGCCGCGGGGCGACCGTGGCCGCCTGCGCCCGGCGGCTCGAGCCGCTGCGCCACCTCGCCGCGGATGCGGGGGCACTCGCCGGCGACATCGTGCCCTTCGAGCTGGACGTGCGCGATCCTGCCTCGGTGATCGCCTGCACCACCGCGGCGCTCGAGCGGTTCGGACGCATCGACGTGCTGGTGAACAACGCGGGCATCGCCGCCGCCGCGGCCGCGCTCGACATGCCGGACGACGAGATCGACGCGGTGCTCGACACGAACCTGCTCGGCGCGTGGCGCACGGCGCGGGCGGTCGCGGCGCACATGCGCGACGCGGGCGGCGGCAGCATCGTCAACGTCGCCTCCATCCTGGGCCTGCGCGTGGCGGGCAACGTGGCCGCCTACGCGGTCTCGAAGGCGGCGCTGGTGCAGGCCACCCGCGCCTTCGCGCTCGAGTGGGCGCGCCACGGCATCCGCGTGAACGCGCTGGCGCCGGGCTACGTGCGCACCGAGCTGAACGCCGCGTTCTTCGACTCCGACGCAGGGCGGCGCATGATCGAGCGCATCCCGCAGCGCAGGCTCGGGCTGCCGCACGAGCTCGACGGTCCCCTGCTGCTGCTCGCATCGGGCGCCGGGTCGTACATGACGGGCACCACCGTCGTGTGCGACGGCGGTCACCTCGTCTCCTCGCTGTAGGAAAGCTGCCCGATGCCCGAGCCCACCGCCGCCGGACCGGACTTCCGGCTCGACGCCGACACCGAGGCGCTGCGCCTGCGCGTGCGCGCCTTCGTGAACGAACGGCTGATCCCGCTGGAGGATGATCGCGGCAACTTCGACGCGCACGAGAACATCGCGCACGCGCCGCTCGCCCGGATGCGCGCCGCCGCGCGCGCCGAAGGCCTGTGGGCGCCGCAGATGCCCGTCGCGCGCGGCGGCCTGGGCCTGGACGTGCGTCGCCGCGCGGTGTTCTACGAGGAGGCCAACCGCTCGATCTTCGGCCCCGTCACGTTCAACTGCGCGGCGCCCGACGACGGCAACATGAGCGTGCTGGAGAAGGTCGGCACCGATGCGCAGAAGGCGCGCTGGCTGCAGCCCATCGTCGACGGCGAGGTGTCCTCGGCCTTCGCCATGACCGAACCCGCGCCGGGCGGCGGCTCGGACCCGTCCATGATCCGCACGGCCGCGGTGCGCGACGGCGACGACTGGGTCGTGCACGGGCGCAAGTGGTACATCACGGGCGCCGCCGAGGCCGCGCACTTCATCCTGATGGCGCGCACGGATCCGGACCCCGCGAACGTGCGCCGCCACCTCACCGCGTTCCTGTTCCACCGGGACGATCCGGGCTGGGAGATCGTCAGGCGCATCCCGATCATGGGTCCCGAGGAGCACGGCGGCCACTGCGAGCTGGTGTTCGACGGCTTGCGCATTCCCGACGCGAACCGGCTGATGGAGGTCGGCGACGGGTTGAAGCTCACGCAGATCCGGCTGGGGCCGGCACGCCTGACCCACTGCATGCGCTGGCTCGGGCTCGCGCGGCGCTGTTTGTCCATCGCCGCCCACTACGTCGCCACGCGCGAGGGCTTCGGGGTCAGGCTGGGCGATCGGGAGTCGGTGCGCGTGCGCTTCGGCCGCTGCGCGCGCGACATCCAGATCGGGCGGCTGCTCGTCATGCACGCCGCCGCGAAGCTCGATGCCGGCGACTACGCGAAGAAGGAGATCTCGATGGCGAAGGTGCACGTGGCGGACGCCCTGCACGCCTGTGCGGACTCCGCCATCCAGCTCTGCGGCGCGCGCGGCTACTCGAAGGACACGGTGCTCGAGTGGATCTACCGCTACGCGCGCCAGGCACGGCTCGTGGACGGCGCCTCGGAGGTGCACGACATGGTGCTGGCGGATCTCTACGCGCGCGAGGGCGACGACTTCTGGCGGTGGGACGTCTGAACGCTCACCCCGTCGCGGCCGACGCGCGGCCGCGCCTGGAGCGCTGGCTGGCGAATGCGCTGAACGCGTCGGGCGTGCGCGTCGAGGACGTGCGACTGCTCAGCGGCGGCGCCATCCAGCAGAACGCGGCGCTGACGCTGCACGTCGATGGCGGAGCCGCTGCCGGGACGCTGTCGGCGGTGCTGCGACGCGACGCGCCCGCCACCATCGACGAGAGCCGCGACCGCGCCCAGGAGCACGCGCTGCTCGTCGCCGCGCACGCGGCCGGCGTGACGGTGCCGGAGCCGATCGCGTTCTGCGCGGACGAGGCGGTGATCGGCGCGCCCTTCTCGCTGGTCCGGCGGGTGGAGGGCACGGCGCTCGGGCAACGAGTGGTGAAGGACGCGAGCCTCGGCGGGGACCGTGAAGCCCTGGTGGAGCGACTGGGCGAGGAGCTCGCGCGCATCCATGCCATGGATCCGGACGCGCCCGGGCTCGGCTTCCTTCGCCGCGCCGGGCACGAGCACCCGGCGCGGCAGGCCATCGATCGGCTGCGCGCGTCGCTCGATGCGCTGGGCGAGGCCCGCCCCGCGCTCGAGGCGGGGCTGCGGTGGCTGGAGCTGCACGCCCCCGCGCCGCCATCGGCGCCGGGCGGGCGCGTGCTCCTGCACCGGGATTTCCGCACCGGCAACTTCATGCTGGACGCGCACGGCCTGACGGCGGTCCTCGACTGGGAGTTCGCGGGGACGGGCGACCCGTTCGAGGATCTCGGCTGGTTCTGCGCGCGCTGCTGGCGCTTCTCCAGGCCCGATCTGGAGGCCGGCGGGCTCGGCCGGCGCGAGGCCTTCTACGCGGGCTACGAGCGTGCGAGCGGGCGCGCGGTCGATGCCGATGCGGTGCACTGGTGGGAGCGTTACGCGCACCTGCGCTGGGCCGTGATCGCGCGCCAGCAGGGCCGGCGCCACGCCTCGGGGCGCGAGCGTTCGCTCGGTCTGGCGCTGACGGGGCCGCTCTCGCACGCGCTGGAGCTGCACGTGATGGACGCGATGTGCGCCGGCGCCGCGGCGCACGACGAGACGACGGCATCGATACCCGTGGCCGAACCCGACGGCCCGCTGGACCTGCTCGCCACCGCGCGCGAGTCGCTCGCCCGGCACGCCTCGGACGCGGACGACGAGCGTCGGCTCGACCTGCTCATGGCGACGGCCGCCATCGGCAGCGCCGAGCGGATGCTGCTGCACGCGTCGCGGGCCGACGAAGCGACGCAAGCCTGCCTCGCGTTGGCCGGTGCCGCTTCGCCGGCCGCGCTGGTCGGGGCGATACGGGCGGGCGCGCACGACCGCGATGCCGCGCTGCACGCGGCGCTGCTGCGCCGGTGCGCGCTGCTCGCCTGGATGGCCCGGCCGGGCGACGTCGACGCGCTGCTGCGCGCGAAGCGCGGCTGGCACACGGGCGACGGGCCACCGGTCTGATGGACCACTAGGGCCTGAACCCTTCCTCCACCGAGCCCGCCGCGAGCGCGGCGGCGGCTTCCCGCGTCTCGAGCTCGCGCAGCAGCAGCGCCACGTTCCGGTTGTTGGCCTTGAACACGAAGTCGAACGCGTCGCCCACGAGCGGCACGGCACCGATGACGCCTTCGAGCGCGACGTTGCCGATCATGCGGGCGAGCGTGGCGCGCGATACGCCGAGCTCGGCGGCGCGCCACACGAGCCAGCCGGACAGGCCCATGCCCACGAGATCGCCCACGCCGGGCACCAGCCCGATGATGCCGTCCCAGCCGATCCTGAAGCCGCCGGGCAGGCGGATCGAGCTGTCCAGGAAGCGGCCGAACGCCGCGATCTCGCGCTTGCGGGACTCCAGCGAATCGTTCAGGCGTCGTGGCCCGTCTCGTTGTGGGCACCGATGAACCAGGCGTCCTTGTCGACGATGCGGCTCACCTCGGTGAAGAGGTCGGCCGTGTCCTCGTCGCCGGCCTCGCCGGCGGCGTCGATGGCCTCGCGCAGCTTCGCGCCGAAGGACATGAAACGCGTCTTCAGGGCGTCGACGTGGACGCGCTGGTTCTGCGCCTCGACGGGGTAGGCCTCGAGCGAGGTGTCGGACGTGACCACCTGCACGGTGCCGCGCGCCTGGCCACCGAGGATGACGCAGCGCTCGGCGATCGTGTCGACGTGCTCGCGCATGCGGTCGGCGACCGCGTCCAGCAGCTCGTGGATGCCGATGAACGAGCTGCCCTTGAGGTTCCAGTGCGCCTGCTTGACCGCGAGGGTCAGGTCGATGGCGTCGGCCAGCCGCTCGTTGAGCAGATCGGCCATGGAGGAGCGGGTGTTGTCGCTCAGGTTGCTGACGAAGGCTTCGGGCATGGGGGGTCTCCGCGACGGTGGGCGCACAGTCTAGGAAGACGCGGACGTCGTCGGCGAGGCGCTGGCAAAGTCGAAAACGCGCCCCTGCCGGACGGGCCGGCCGTGGCGTGGGGCTCGCCGTGCGCCGCGTCGGAACCTCGAACCGCTCGCCGCGTGCTACGCTTCAGCCTCCCATCGGCAACTCAAAGGAGGTGATCAAATGTCTAGTGTTTTGATGACGGACGTTTCGGCTCTCCGGGTCACGTTCGGGCGTCGCGCCGCCTGACAGCGGTGTGAAGCAGACCCGCGATGGCCGGAACGTCGGCCAAAGCACGGAGCCGCCCCTCGGGGGCGGCTTTTTTTTGCCCGTAGCCTCCGCCCCGTCCGACAGGAACGCCACACGCCCGTGAGCACTCCGGCCCCCACACCGCCTTCGACCTCGACTCCGGGCCCGGCGCGCAAGCCGCGCCCGCTCGTCGACATCGTGGTCAGCATCGTGATCCCCTCGCTGATCCTGATGCGGCTCTCGGGCGAGGACCGGCTCGGTCCCACCGGTGCGCTGCTCGTCGCCCTCGCCTTCCCGATCGCGTACGGCCTGAACGAGCTGCTGCGTCACGGGCAGCGCAACGTCATGGCGATCCTGGGCATCGTCAGCGTGCTGCTCACCGGCGGCATCGGGCTCATGCAGATCGATGCGCGCTGGCTCGCCGTGAAGGAGGCCGCCGTGCCGCTCGCCATCGGCGTGGGCCTGCTGGTGGCGCACCGGCTCGGCTATCCGGTGATCAGGAAGCTGCTGTTCAACCCCGCGCTGATGAACGTCGCGCGCATCGAGTCCGCGCTCGACGAGCGCGGCAACCGTGGCCCCTTCGAACGGCGCCTGGACCAGGCCAACTACCTCTTCGCCGGCACCTTCGTCTTCAGCTCGGCGATGAACTGGACGCTCGCGCGGATGATCGTCACGAGCGAGAGCGGCACGCGCGCCTTCAACGAGGAGCTCGGTCGCATGACGCTGCTGAGCTACCCGGTGATCGCCATCCCCTCGATGGTGATGATGCTCGGCATCTTCTGGTTCGTGTGGCGCACCGTCGCGCGACTGACCGGGCTCGGCTTCGAGCAGATCATGGCGGGCGGTGACGACGAGGCCGACGCGTCGCCGCCACCCTGACCGGACGGCCCCGAGCAAGATTTACCGCCGCGGCGGCCGCGGGCCTGCGCATCGCGTTCCATCGCGATCTTCCCCGCAGACCGATATCGAGCCGCCATGGAAAAGCTGATCTTTCTCGTCGACGATCACGACGACGCCGTCGCCGCGGTGGACGTGCTGCACGAGATGGACATCACCGACGACGCCATCAGCGTCATCGCGCGCGAGGGCACGCCGCTCAACGACCTGCCGGACGCCCAGCAGGAGGACGAGAGCGACGTGGTGCCGGCGTTCGCGCGCGGCGCGGCCACGGGCGGGGTGACCGGATTGCTCGCGGGCCTGGCCGCGACCGTGTTCGCACCTGCCGGCATCGTGCTCGGCGGGGCGGCGGTGGTGGCGGCCGCCCTCGGCGGGGCGAGCTTCGGGGCCTTCGCCTCGGCGCTGATCGGCACGTCGGTGCCGAACAGTCAGTTGCGCGAGTACGAGGACGCGATCGCCGCCGGGCAGTACCTCATGATCGTCGAGGTCGAGGACGAGCGGCTGGAGCTGCTGAAGGCGCGGCTCGAGGACAGCCACGCGCACGTGAAGCTGCAGGGCACCAAGGACTTCGGCGACATCCCTGTCGTCTGAAGCCCGGTTCGGCCCGCGCTCGGCTCAGCCCTTGTCGGTCGGCAGCGTCAGCGCGAGGAAGCGCGGCGCACCGTCGCGCTGGACCAGCACCGGGATGGACTCGTCGGCGGGCGCCGCTTCCACGAGCGATGCCAGCGAGTCCACGCCATCGACCTTCTCCCTGTCCACCGACACGATGACGTCGCCGGCCACGATGCCCGCCTTGTCGGCCGGGCTGTCGGGCGCCACCGACGACACCACGACGCCGTTCTCGACGCCCATCTCCTCGCGCTGCTCGTCGGCGAGCGGGGCGACGGTGACGCCCATGCGGCCGGCCTTCTCGGTCGGGAGCTCGCCGCCCGCGGCGCTCGCCATGCGCTCCTCGTCCAGCGGCTCGATGGTGACGTCGAGCGTCTGTCGCTCGCCGTCGCGCAGCACCTCGATCTGCACCTCCGAGCCCGGCACCACGGCGCCGACCATCGGCGGCAGGGCGTTCGAGTACTCCACCGACCTGCCGTCGAAGCCGACCACGATGTCGCCGCTCTCGATGCCGGCCTTGTCGGCGGGGCTGCCGTCCGTGACGGCCGCCACGAGCGCGCCCTCGGGCCGCGTCAGGCCGAACGACTCGGCGAGCGCCTGGTCCACGTCCTGGATGGTGACGCCGAGCCAGCCGCGCGTGGCGTAGCCCTGCGCCCTGAGCTGATCCGAGATGGCCATCGCGGTGTTGATCGGTATGGCGAAGGACAGCCCCTGGTAGCCGCCCGAGCGCGAGTAGATCTGCGAGTTGATGCCGATCACCTCGCCGTCGGTGTTGAACAGCGGGCCGCCCGAATTGCCCGGATTCACCGCGGCGTCGGTCTGGATGAAGGGGACGTAGTTGTCGTTCGGCAGGCTGCGCGAGAGCGCCGAGACGATACCCTGCGTGGCGGTGTGCTCGAGCCCGAAGGGCGAGCCGATGGCGAGCACCCATTCGCCCACCTCGAGCGCCTCGGAGTCGCCGATGGCGACCGAGTTGAGCCCCTCGGCGTCGATCTTGACGAGGGCGACGTCGGTGGTGGGATCGGAGCCCACGAGCTCGGCCGTGTACTGGCGCCGGTTGGACAGGTCGACGCGGATCTCGGTGGCGTTGTCGACCACGTGCGCGTTCGTCAGGATGTAGCCGTCCGGCGAGATGATGAAACCGCTGCCGAAGCCCATGCCCTCGCGCGGCTGCGGCTGCTGACCGCCCGGGCCGCCCGGGCCGCGCGGAATGCCCTCGAAGAAGCGACGGTATTCCTCGGGGATCCGGTCCAGACCGGGCGGCAGCGCGCCGCCGGCGTCCGGCATGGGTGTCTCGGAGCGCACGCGGATGCTGACCACCGTGTCCTGCTGCTGTTCCACCAGGGTGCGGAAGTCGGGCAGATCGTCCGCGTGTGATGGCGTTGCGGCAAGAATCGGCGCCAGGAGGGCGCCCGTCAGGAGCGTCCGATATAGTCTGGAGCGCCCAAGGAGCCGTGCCCCGCGCGGAGCGCGCGAGCCCGTATCGACGAAGGTCTGATGCATGTGCGTGTGTCGTTGCCTGCTGAAGGAGGTGCCGGGGACGGCGTGGTGCCCGAACTGACCGGACGGCGTACGGCGCGGTTGCATTACACGCACGTCACGTAGAGGTTCGTGCGATGCGTGACGCGAGTCTCGAACGAAGGTTTCAGGAGATGGTGACAACATGCGAATTTTGCTAGTCGAGGACGACACCGAGGCGGCGGGCTACCTGGTCAAGGGCCTGTCCGAAAGCGGCCACGCCGTGGAGCACGCGGCCGACGGCGAGCAGGGGCTCGCTCTGGCGGTCGCCAACGCCTACGACTCCATGATCATCGACCGCATGCTGCCCAAGCGCGACGGGCTGTCGTTGATCGAGGAGCTGCGGCGCATGGGCAACATGACGCCGGTGCTGATCCTGTCGGCGCTCGACGACGTCGACGAGCGCGTCACCGGATTGAAGGCCGGCGGCGACGACTACCTCACCAAGCCGTACCAGCTCGCCGAGCTGACCGCGCGCCTGCAGGCGCTCACGCGCCGTGCGCAATCGGGCGTGCAGGGAACCGTGCTGCACGTGGGGGATCTCACGCTGGACCTCATCCGACACAAGGTCACGCGCTCGGGCCGCAGCATCAACCTGCAGCCGCGCGAGTTCCGCCTGCTCGAATACCTCATGCAGCACAACGGCCAGGTCGTCACGCGCAGCATGCTCCTGGAGAACGTGTGGGACTACCACTTCGACCCGCAGACCAACGTCATCGACGTGCAGATCAGCCGCCTGCGCAGCAAGATCGACAAGGACTTCGACACGCCGCTGCTGCACACCGTGCGCGGCGCGGGCTACAAGTTGCAGGAGCCGCCCGCCGCGCCCGCCGCTCAAGCCGGCTGAGAGGCCGGCTTAGAGTCCGCCCGAGGGGTTTGCCGACACGTTGAAAGCGGTTCCCGCCCCGCCGCCCGAGCGCACGCTGCGTCTCGCGGGCGGCCCGCCCGGTGCCGAGCACGGTGCCGAGCCCGCGCGACGGCGCCTGCGCGAGGCGCCCGTGCGCCTGGAGCGCCGCCGGCGCCTGCGCCGGCTGTTCAGCGGGCGCAGGCTCGCGCGCACGTCCGCGTTCCGGCTCTCCCTGATCTACGCGACGCTGTTCAGCGCACTGTCGGCGGCCACCTTGGGCTTCATCTACTGGTCCACGCGCGTCCAGATCGAGCAGCAGGTCGATGCGCGCCTGCGGCTCGAGACCGACTACCTCATCAACCTGTACAAGTCCGGCGCGCTGCCGGAGCTGCTGGACGCCATCCAGCGCAGGAACCAGATCGACACCTACGGCCGGTTCTACTACCTGGCCAACGACGAGTCGGCGGCCACCGAGGTGGCGGACGAGGCGCTGCCCATCCGGCTCAAATCCATCCGCTCGCACACCACGCGCAACATGGGCGACGTGGCGGACCTGCCGCCCGGCAGCCCGCGCGCGTTCAACCCCGTGCGCGTGGCCGAGACCCAGTTGTCGAACGGGCTGAAGCTCACCATCGGCCACGAGATCAGCGACGAGAAGGCGCTCCTGGACCACACCTTCGCGCTCGTGGTGGGTGCCACGGTGCTCACCCTGCTGTTCTCGCTGATCGGCGGCGTCATGATCGGCGCGAGCGTGCTGCGCCGCATCGATTCGGTCAGCCGCACCGCGTCCGAGATCATGAGCGGGGACCTGTCGCAGCGGCTGCACGTGACCGAACGCGACGACGAGTACGACGAGATCGCCACGAAGCTGAACCAGATGCTGGACCGCATCGAGCAGCTCATGCGCAGCATGCAGCAGGTCACCAACAACGTCGCGCACGACCTGCGCTCGCCGCTCACGCGGCTGCGCAACCGCCTCGAGGTCACGCTGCTGGAGGAGCGCGACCCCGGCAGCTACCGCGACGTGATGAGCGAGGTCATCGGCGACGCCGACGGCATGATCCAGACCTTCAACGCGATGCTGAGCGTCGCACGCCTGGAGGCGGGCCTGGACGCCGAGCAGTGGACCGATACCGCCATCGGCGACCTCGCCGCGCAGATCGCCGAGCTCTACGAGGCGGCCACCGAGGACGAGGGCGGCCCATGGGGAAGCGGCTTCGGCGAGGACGGCTGCGGCGCCTCCACCGAGCACGGCCAGATCGAGTTCCGGGCGCGCATCGACGCGAACCCGATCTATCACTGCAACTCGCACCTGATCGCGCAGGCGCTCACGAACCTGCTGGACAACGCGATCAAGTACACGCCGCGTCCGGGCCGCGTGACGCTCTCCATACGCGGCGATGCCGAGGCCTTCTCGATCGTGGTCGAGGACGATGGACCGGGGATTCCGGAGGCGGACCGCGAGCGCGTGTTCGAGCGCTTCGTGCGGCTGGAGAACGAGCGGAACTCCCCGGGCAACGGCCTGGGGCTGAGCCTCGTGCGGGCCGTGGCGCGGCTGCACGGCGCGCGGCTGGAGCTCTCCGACGCGAACCCCGGCCTGCGGGTGGCCATGCACTTCCGCCGCTCGGCGAAGGGCACCGCCACGGGCGCGCACCGGAAGGCGGCCTGAGGCGAATCAGCGCAGGCGCGCCGAGTCGTCCAGCAGCACCTCGTCCCCGCGGCGCACGCGCCACACCCACTGCACCGTCGAGTCCTCGACGGTGGGCGCGATGTCCAGGATCAGCTCGTCGCCGGTCGAGAGCTCGGTCTTCAGCAGGCGCGCCTGCGCCGGGCCGAGCCGCACGCCGCGCCGGCCGCGCTCGGGGTCGTCGAACCACAGGTAGTGGCGCCCCTGCCCGTTGCCGACGACCGACAGCCCCTCGAGCGTGCCGGTCGCGACGCTGGTCGCGGCCGCGATGGGCGCGCCGCCGCTCTGCACGCTCTCGGTGCGGAAGTGCACCCAGAGGCCCGCCACCAGCATCAGCACGGGCAGCAGCGTCACGAGCGAATACACCGGGCTCCTGCGCGTGTCCATCATCGACAGGTTGGCGGGGTCCATCGCGGCTCGCCGGTAGCTGGCGTCGTCCGACTCGCTGGCCCGCGTGCCGAGCTCGCCCACGGGACGCGCGCCGGCGTAGCGCGCGCCGCTCGCCCGGCGCACGGCCGGATGACCCGTACGTTTCTCCCTCTCTTGCGACTCGCTCATGGGGCCTATACTGCCGCGCCGCCCGGCCCGGGAGGGGCTTCACCGAGACATACCTCATGCGACCCAGCGGCCGCGCCCCGGATGAACTGCGCTCCATCGAGCTCGTGCGCGGCTACACGCGCCATGCCGCGGGCTCCGTGCTCGTCGCCTTCGGCGACACGCGCGTGCTGTGCACCGCCAGCATCGAGCCGCGCACGCCGCCCTGGCTGAAGGGCAAGGGCAGCGGCTGGGTCACGGCCGAGTACGGCATGCTGCCCGGGGCCACGCACACGCGCTCGCGCCGCGAGGCCGCCAGCGGCAAGCAATCGGGCCGCACGCAGGAGATCCAGCGCCTGATCGGTCGATCCCTGCGCGCCGCCATCGATCTCGAGGCCCTGGGCGAGCGCACCATCACCGTCGACTGCGACGTGCTGCAGGCCGACGGCGGCACGCGCACCGCCTCCATCACGGGCGCCTGGGTGGCGCTGTCGGACGCGCTCGGCACGCTGAGGCAGACCGGCAGGCTCAAGCGCGATCCGCTGCACGGCCAGGTGGCGGCGGTGTCGGTCGGCATCCACGACGGCGTGCCCGTGCTGGACCTGGACTACGCCGAGGATTCCACGGCCGAGACCGACATGAACGTCGTGATGAACGACGGCGGCGGCTTCATCGAGGTACAGGGCACGGCCGAGGGCCACGCGTTCCGGCGCGAGGAGCTGGACGCCATGCTGGACCTGGCCGCGCGCGGCGTCGAGGAGCTGGTCGGTCACCAGCGTCGGGCGATCGAGACGGCGTGACGGGGGAACGGGCGTCCGGCCAGGCGCGCGAGATCGTGTTCGCGTCCGCCAACGCGGGCAAGATCGCGGAGCTGTCGCAACTGCTCTCGCCGCTCGGCTGGACGGTGGTCGCGCAGCGCGAGCGCGGCGTCGAGAGCGTCGAGGAGACCGCCACCACCTTCGTCGAGAACGCGCTGCTCAAGGCGCGCCACGCCTGCGCCCTGACCGGGCTGCCCGCCATCGCCGACGACTCCGGCCTGGAGGTCGATGCGCTCGGCGGCGCGCCCGGGCTGTACTCGTCGCGCTTCGCGGCCATGGCCGGGCGCGGCGAGGGGGACGCCGCCAACAACGCCTGGTTGCTGGAGCGGCTCGCGGACGTGCACGGCGCGACGGCACGCGCGGCGCGCTTTCGCAGCGTGGTCGTGCGGCTGCGCCACGCCGAGGATCCCGCACCGCTGATCGCCGAGGGCGTCTGGGAGGGTCACGTGCTGGATACGCCCGCGGGCGACGGGGGCTTCGGCTACGACCCGGTGTTCTGCAACCGGGACACCGGCACCGCGGCCTCCACGCTCGCGCGCGCCGAGAAGAATCGACTGAGCCACCGCGGCAAGGCCGTCGCGGCGCTGGTGCGGCTGCTGGACGCCGAAGAGTGCCGCTCGAGCCGCTCGTGACCGCACGCAGAAACCTGACGGCGCTGCCGCCGCTGTCGTTGTACGTGCACCTGCCGTGGTGCGAGCGAAAGTGCCCCTACTGCGACTTCAACTCGCACGAGGCGCGCGCGGAGGTGCCCGAGGCCGCGTACATCGATGCGCTGCTCGCGGACCTCGCCGCCGAGATGCCGCTCGTGTGGGGTCGCCAGGTGTCGACGGTGTTCATCGGCGGCGGCACGCCGAGCCTGTTCTCGGCCGCCGCGATCGACCGGCTGCTGTCCGGCGTGCGCGCCCTCACCGCGCTGGCGCCGAACGTCGAGATCACGATGGAGGCCAACCCCGGCAGCGTCGAGCAGACGCGCTTCGCGGATTACCGCGCCACCGGCGTGAACCGGCTGTCGATCGGCGTGCAGAGCCTGGACGATGCCTCGCTGCGCACCCTCGGCCGCGTGCACTCGGCCGACGAGGCGCGCCGCGCCGTCGACATCGCGCATGCCGCAGGCTTCGAGGACGTGAACCTGGACCTCATGTACGCCCTGCCGGGCCAGGACGTGCGCGGTGCGCTGCGCGATCTCGACGCCGTGCTCGCGCTCGCACCCACGCACCTGTCCTGCTACGAGCTGACCCTGGAGCCGAACACCGCGTTCGCGAAGTTCCCGCCGGCGGGCCTGCCGGACGACGACGAGCGCGCGGCCATCCAGGATGCCCTGCTCGAACGGCTCGCCGCGGCGGGCTACGCGCGCTACGAAGTCTCGGCGTTCGCCCGGCCGGGGCGGCGCTCGCGTCACAACCTGAACTACTGGCTCTTCGGCGACTACCTCGGGATCGGCGCCGGCGCGCACGCGAAGCTGTCGTTCGCGGACAGCGGCCTGATCCGCCGGCGCTGGAAGGTCAAGCACCCCGCGCGCTACCTGGACACGGCGGGCACGCCCGACGCGGTGGGCGGCGACACGGTCATTCCCCTGGCCGACACCGCGCTCGAATTCATGATGAACGCGCTGCGCCTCGTCGACGGCTTCGAGGTGGCGCTGTTCGACGAGCGCACCGGCGTGCCGCTGGCGGGCTGGCAGGCGGACATCGACGCGGCCATCGACGACGGGTTGCTGGAGCGGACGGGAACGAGCCTGCGTGCCACGCCGCGCGGCTTCGAGCTTCTGAACGCGACGCTCGAACGGTTCATGAGCGGGCCGCGCGGGCGCACCGTGATTCCGATCGTGCCGGGCTAGTGGTCCTGCAGCATCCGCAGCAGCGCCTGCGCCTGTTCCGGAGTGACGTCCTTCGGCACCGCGCCGAGCGAACCGGCCACGCCCGGCACGGCCCCTGCCCCGCCCGCGCCGGGCGTGTCCGGGCGCGACGCGGGCAAGGCGGCCGCGGATGACGGTGGCTGGTGGCGGTGGCGGGCGCACCGCGATGATCACGTTCGTGCGTGGATCGACCTGCACGATGCGGGCGTCGACGGGTGCGTCCGGGGCGTTCGAGTAGTGCACGGTGCCGTCGGCATCCGTCCAGCGTCGCACCGTCGTGGACGCGCCCGTCACGCCGTTCGACGCGCGCACGATGTCGTCGCGCGCACCCGCGCCCAGCTCGGCGAAGCGCGCGGACAGACCGTCGCCGACGCGGGCGATGACCGCGCCCGGGTCGCCGCCCCGCAGGTAGGTGCCGTAGCTCACCGTGCCGACGACGAGCAGCAGCGGCACGCAGGCCTTCAGCAGCAGCTTGAACACGAGTCCGCGCATGAAGGGCCCGACGACGACACGGTGGTGCCCCCGGTGGCGGCGGCGTCGCGGCCGGCCTTGAGCGCGCACGGGACGTCTTGCAATGGACCTCCCGCCCCCCTAGTATCCCCGCCTCTTTCGCCCCCGGAGTCGAGCCGTGAAAGCGGACATCCATCCCGAATACAAGCAGATCACCGTTACCTGCAGCTGTGGCAACAGCTTCGAGACGGGTTCCACGGCCGGCCGCGACCTTTCGGTCGAGGTGTGCTCCGCCTGTCACCCGTTCTACACGGGCAAGCAGAAGGTGCTCGATACCGCAGGCCAGGTCGACAAGTTCCGCCGTCGCTACGGCGGCGGCAAGTAGCCTCCGACCGCACCGCGCCCCGCGGGCCCGCACGCTCGGGCCCGTGTCGGCGTCCCCCGTACTGCTGATCGACTCGAGCCTGTACGTCTTCCGGGCGTGGCGCGCGGTACCGTCCGCCCGCGACGCGCGAGGCCGTCCCGTGAACGCCGTGCGCGGCTTCGCGGCCTTTCTCTCGGAGCTCCTGTCGGCCCACTCCGGCGCGGACCGCGTCCTGTGCGCGTTCGACGAGCACCGTGGCGGCGGAGTGCGCCGCGAGCTGTTCCCCGCCTACAAGGCGAACCGCCCCCCGGTCGATGCCGACCTGCTCGACCAGATGCCCCGCTGCCGCGACGTGGCCGCGGCGTTCGGCGTGCCCGTGCTGTCGAGCGCCCGCGTGGAGGCCGACGACATCATCGGACAGATGGCCCGCGTGGCCCGCGAGGCGGGACGGCGCGTGCTGGTGGTGTCGGGCGACAAGGACTTGTCCCAATACGTGCTCGGCGACGGCGATGCGGTGCAGGACGTGGGCCGGGGCCGGCCGCTGAACGCCGCGGACGTGCGTCGCCGGTTCCGTGTGGACGCGCGCCGCATTCCCGACCTGCTGGCGCTCTCGGGCGACGAATCGGACGGCATACCCGGCATACCGGGCGTGGGCGCGGCCACCGCCGCGCGGCTGCTCAAGCGCTGGGGCGACCTGGACGGCGTGTTCGCGAACGCCGACCGCGTGGCCGCGATGGGCTTTCGCGGCGCGCCGCACGTGGCGCGGCTGCTGCCGGAGCACGAGGCGCGCGTGCGGTTGTCGCGACGGCTCACGGGCCTGGTGACCGACGAGGCCTTGCCCGACGCGCTGGAGGCGCTCGAACGCAGTCCCCTCGCCGCGGACGTCGCGGAGGCCGCGCTGGTGGAGGCCGGCATCGACGCGCGCGAGGCCGCGGCGCTGGTACGTCGTGCGTGTCCCGGCTGATCCTGCTCAACAAGCCCTTCGACGTGCTGTGTCAGTTCACGGACGCTGCCGGCCGGGCGACGCTCGCCGATCATGTCGACGTGCCCGGCGTGTACCCCGCGGGACGGCTGGACCGGGACAGCGAAGGGCTCGTGGTGCTCACCGACGACGGCCGGCTGCAGCGGCGCATCAGCGATCCCGCGTTCAAGCTGCCCAAGCGCTACCTGGTGCAGGTGGAAGGCGAGATCGGGCCGGACGCGCTGGCCGCGTTGCGCGACGGGCCCGAGCTCAAGGACGGGCCGACCCGCACGCTCGAGGTCGTGCGCCGCGACGCGCCGGCGGATCTATGGGAGCGGCATCCGCCCGTGCGGTATCGCCGTGCCATTCCGACCGACTGGCTGGAGCTCGTCATCGATGCGGGACGCAACCGGCAGGTACGTCGCATGACCGCGGCGGTGGGCCACCCGACGTTGCGCCTGGTGCGGCTCGCGGTCGGTCCCTGGACGCTGGACGGGCTGGCGCCCGGACAGTGGCGGGAGGCGGACGCGGGCGCGCTCGGCTAGGGGCCGGCTCGGCTAGGGGCCGGCTCGGCTAGTGCCCGCGTTCGACCGAGTGCCGGGCGATGGTCTCGAGCGCGTCGCGCCAGGGCGAGCCGGGCACGGGTTCGAGGGCTGCGATGGCCGCGGCCGCGGACTCGGCGGCGCGCTGCATGGAGCGCTCGATCGCGTCCGTGGCGCGGATGGCCTCCAGCACGGCGGGCAGCGCGTCCAGGCCGCCGGAACGGATGGCGCCCTCGACGAGCTTGCGCTGCGCCGCGTCGCCGTCGCGCATGGCGTAGATGAGCGGCAGCGTCGTCTTGCCCTCGGCCAGGTCGTCACCGATGTTCTTGCCGAGCGCGCCCGCATCGCTGCGGTAATCGAGCACGTCGTCGGCGATCTGGAACGCGGTGCCCAGATGCGTGCCGTAGTCCGCCAGGGCGGTGCGCACCTCCGCGGGGGAGCCCGCGAGCACCGCGGCGATCTCGCCCGCGGCGCGGAACAGCCGCGCGGTCTTGGCCTCGATGACCTCCACGTAGCGGCCCTCGTCGACGCCCGGCTCGTGCACGTTCATGAGCTGCATCACCTCGCCCTCGGCGATGCGGTTGGTGGTGCGCGCCAGGATGTCCATGACCTCCAGGCTGCCGATCTCCACCATCATCTCGAACGAGCGGGTGTAGAGGAAGTCGCCGACCAGCACGGCCGCCTCGTTGCCCCACACGGCGTTGGCCGTCTCGCGGCCGCGGCGCAGGGTCGAGGCATCCACCACGTCGTCGTGCAGCAGGGTGGCGGTGTGGATGAACTCGACGATGGCCGCGGCCAGCACGCGGGCATCGCCCTCGAAGCCGCACGCGCCGGCGGCGAGCAGCACGAGCTGGGGGCGCAGCCGCTTGCCGCCGGCACCGACGATGTAGCCGCCGAGCGTGTCGATGAGCGCGACGTCCGAGGCCAGGCGCGCGCGGATCAGCGCGTCCACGCGGTCCATGTCCGCGGCGACGAGCGCGCGGCAGTCCTCGAAGGTCGGCGGCGTCGGCGCGGCTGCGGTCTGTAGCGGTGGCACGACTGGTGGTACGCGGGCGAGGTCGGTTCGGGTCGGCCGGAGCGTATCACCTGCGACCGGACGGGTCCGCCGAAGCCTCCTGTCCGACATGCGGGTGCATTGATATTCGTGACCCAGGCAGTTAAGCTAGAGGGCTTTTCGCGGCATGGTGCCGGCGATGCAGCCAAGAATGCACAAGGGGGCGAGCGACATGTACGCGGTGATCAGGACCGGTGGCAAGCAGTATCGGGTGAGCGAGGGTGATCGACTCAAGGTCGAGACCCTGCCCGGCGACGTCGGCGGCGAGGTGCGCCTGGACCAGGTGCTCATGGTGGGCAGCGGCGAGACGGTGACCGTCGGCGCCCCGCTCGTGGCCAACGCGGCGGTGACGGCCGAGGTGCTGGCCCACGGGCGCGCGAAGAAGGTGCGCATCGTCAAGTTCAAGCGCCGCAAGCACTACCGCCGCCAGATGGGTCACCGTCAGAACTTCACCGAGCTGCGCATCACCGGCATCTCGGCGGGCTGAGCGACTCCCGCTCCGGCTCACGCACCCTACGCACACGACACGGCTCACAATGGCACACAAGAAAGCAGGCGGCAGCACTCGCAACGGCCGCGATTCCCAGTCCAAGCGCCTCGGCGTGAAGAAGTTCGGCGGCGAGGAAGTGGTCGCCGGCAACATCATCGTGCGCCAGCGCGGCACGCACTGGCACCCGGGCGTCAACGTGGGCCTCGGCAAGGATCACACGATCTTCGCGAAGGTCGACGGCACCGTGGCGTTCCAGGTGCGCGGCGGCACGAACCGCAAGTTCATCGACGTGGTGCCCGCCGACGCGGCCTGAGCGACCCCGCTCCGTACCGGGCCCGAATCAGGCCCGAATCAGGCCCGAATCAGGCCCGGCGCGGGTCCAGGTTCGGGGCTCCGAACGCGATTTCCCGCAGGCCGTCGAGCAGGGCGAGCTGATGCTCGCTCGCGTCGAGCGCGGTCGTGGTGGCGAGCACCGCACGCGCCGCGCCGGCCGCGGTCACTCCCGGCGCCAGCGCCAGCATCCAGCCGAACAGCAGCGCATCGGGACGCGTCTGCCAGTCGGGCGCGTGCGGCGCCAGCGCCCGCGTCAGCACGCCGCGCGGGTCGCAGCTCGGAAACAGCACGACCGCACCGGCACGCGCCCCTCGGGCGCGCGCGCGGCGCGTGGCCGGCCGGGGTGGGCCGGCCGAATCGGGGGCATCGGTCATGGGTGCGGAGTCTGCCCGTGCCGCTTCGGCTAGACTCCGCACCCGCCCGCAGTTCGCCTCGCCTCACCGGGCACAGCCGTGAAATTCGTCGACGAAGCACGCATCAAGGTCATCGCCGGTGACGGTGGCAACGGCGCGCTGAGCTTCAGGCGCGAGAAGTACATTCCCAAGGGTGGCCCCGACGGCGGCGACGGCGGTCATGGCGGCAGCGTGTGGCTGGAAGCCACGGACGGGCTCAACACGCTGGCCGACTTCCGGCACCAGCGCACCTGGAGCGCGAAGCGCGGCGAGAACGGTCGCGGCCGCAACTGCGCCGGCGCCGCCGGCGACGACCTCGTCGTGCAGGTGCCCGTCGGTACCGTGGCCGTCGACCTGGACACCGAGGAGCGCGTGGCCGATCTCGCCGCGCCCGGCGAGCGCGCGCTCGTCGCCCAGGGCGGCTTCCGGGGTCTGGGCAACACGCGCTTCAAGAGCTCCACCAACCGCGCGCCGCGCCAGACCAGCGACGGCTCCGAAGGCCAGCGCCGGGAGCTGCGGCTCGAGCTGCGCGTGCTGGCCGACGTGGGGCTGCTTGGCCAGCCGAACGCGGGCAAGTCCACGCTGATCGCGCAGGTCAGCCAGGCGCGCCCGAAGATCGCCGACTACCCGTTCACCACGTTGCACCCGAACCTCGGCGTGGTCTCCATCGAGCCCCACCGAAGCTTCGTCATGGCGGACATTCCGGGTCTCGTGGAAGGCGCGGCCGAGGGTCAGGGGCTGGGCCTGCGGTTCCTGAAGCACCTGGAGCGCACGCGCGTGCTGCTGCACCTCGTCGATGTCCTGCCCGTCGACGGGAGCGACCCGGTGGATGCGGCGGCCACGGTGCTCGCCGAGCTCGTTGCGCACGACGCGGGACTCGCCTCCAAGGAGCGCTGGCTGGTGCTGAACAAGCTGGACCTGGTGGCCGAGGACGAACGCGAGACGCTCGGCCGGCGCATCGCCGAGGGGCTGGACTGGCACGGCCCGACCTATCGGGTATCGGCCGCGACGGGACTCGGCTGCGACGCGCTCATGAGCGATCTCATGGTGCGGCTCGAGGCGCTGCGCGAGGCGGCGGCGGAAGGCGCACCGGAACCCGCTTCCGACGACGCGTCCGACGATGCGTGAACGCCTGCGCACGGCGCGCCGGTGGGTCGTCAAGGTAGGCAGCTCGCTCCTTACCGACGACGGACGCGGGCTCGACGCGGGGATCATCGGCCGGTGGTCGCAGGACATCGCCGGACTCGCCGCGGCCGGGTGCGAGGTGCTGGTGGTGTCCTCGGGCTCCATCGCCGAGGGCGTCGTGCGCCTGGGCCTGAAGGCGCGGCCCACGGCGGTGCACGAGCTGCAGGCCGCCGCGGCGGTGGGCCAGATGGGGCTGGTGCGCGCGTGGGAGGCGGCGCTGCAGGAACACGCCCTGCTGGCGGCGCAGGTACTGCTGACGCACGACGACGTGGCCGACCGGCGTCGCTACCTGAACGCGCGGGCCACGCTGAAGGGACTGCTGGCACATCGCGTCGTGCCCATCGTGAACGAGAACGACACGGTCATCACCGACGAGATACGGCTCGGGGACAACGACACGCTGGGCGCGCTGGTGGCGAACCTCGTCGATGCCGACGTGCTGGTGCTGCTCACCGATCAGGCGGGGCTCTACGACGTCGATCCGCGCGGCAACCCGTCGGCGCGGCTGCTCGAACGGGCCGATGCCGGGGACCCCGCCGTGCTGGCCGCCGCCGGCCCGAGCGCCTCGGGACTCGGGCGCGGTGGCATGAGCACCAAGGTGTCGGCCGCGGGCCGCGCCGCACGCTCGGGCACCACGACGGTGATCGCGGACGGGCGCGAGCCGCGGGTGCTGGCGCGCCTGCGCGCGGGCGAGACCCTCGGCACCATGCTGACGAGTGCGGAACGGCCGAGGGACGCGAGAAAGCGCTGGCTGGCCGATCAGCTGCGCGCGCGCGGCAGCCTGAGCCTGGACGACGGCGCGTGCCGCACGCTGCGCGAGCGCGGCTCGAGCCTGCTGGCGGTGGGGGTGACGGGCTGCGCCGGCGATTTCCACCGCGGGGAGCTGGTCACGCTGCTGGACCCGCACGGGGTCGAGCTAGGGCGCGGGCTGACCAACTACGGCGCGGCGCACGTGCGCCTGGTGGCGGGTCAGCCGAGCGAGCGCTTCGAGGCGCTATTGGGATTCACGGCGGAGCCGGAGCTCGTGCACCGCGACAACCTGATCGTCGCCGGAATCGCCTCGGGTGCGTCGCGCGCGTGAGCCGCGCGGCGCGCCGGGGACCGGGGCCGGACTCAGAGCGCGCGGATGCGGGCGTTGAGACGGCTCTTGTAGCGCGCGGCCTTGTTCTTGTGGATGAGGCCCTTCCTGGCCATCTGGTCGAGGATGGGCGTGGCGGCCTGGTAGGCGCCCTGCGCGGCCTCCTTGTCGCCGCTGGCGAGCGCGGAGAAGACGCGCTTGACGCGCGTGCGCATGGCGGAGCGCTGACTGGCGTTGAGCTGGCGCGAGCGTTCGGCCTGACGAACGCGCTTTCGTGCCTGGGCGGTGTTGGCCACGGACTTCCTCGAAACGGTATGAAGGCGAAATGCAGCCGGTCATTATCGTTCGCGGTCGGCCCGGAGTCAACGGCCCCCGGTGCGCCCGATGCCCGACGCACGGCCGCGTGAGCCCTGTCCGCGGAAGTCTGGCGCGCTCGGGCGGCACCGTGGCCGTCATGACGCTGCTGTCGCGGCTGCTCGGCTTCGTGCGCGACCAGGTGCTGGCCGTGACCTTCGGCGCGGGCGGCATGGTCGACACCTTTCTCGTCGCGTTCAAGATCCCGAACTTCCTGCGCCGGCTGTTCGGCGAGGGCGCGTTCGCGCAGGCCTTCGTGCCGGTGTTCACCGAGTACCGCGAGACCAGGAGCCCCGAGGCGCTGCGCGACCTCGCGGCGCACGTCTCGGGCACCTTCGCCGTCGTGCTGCTGGTCGTCAGCACGCTGGGCGTGGCCTGCGCGCCGCTGATCGTGTGGGTGTTCGCGCCGGGCTTCGCCGACGAGCCCGAGCGCTACGAGCTCGCCGTGCGCATGCTGCGCATCACCTTCCCCTACCTCTTCTTCGTCTCGCTGCTGGCCTACGCGGGCAGCAT
Organism: uncultured Gammaproteobacteria bacterium; assembly: GCA_963833195.1. Classification (GTDB taxonomy): domain Bacteria; phylum Pseudomonadota; class Gammaproteobacteria; order Granulosicoccales; family Granulosicoccaceae; genus Granulosicoccus. The sequence goes on from CAWHXF010000027.1 coordinate 3,229,395, forward strand.
CCTGAACGCGTTCGGACGCTTCGCCCTGCCCTCGTTCGCGCCGGTGCTGCTGAACGTGTCGATGATCGCGGCGGCGCTCGTGTTCGCGCCGCGCTTCGACCCGCCGATCGTGGCCCTGGCCTGGGGCGTGTTCGTGGCGGGCGCGCTGCAACTGGCCCTGCAGTTGCCGTTCCTGCTGCGCATGGGCCTGTTGCCGCGGCCGCGCTGGGGGCGGGCGCACGCGGGCGTGCGACGCGTGCTGAAACTCATGGTGCCCGCGCTGTTCGGCTCGTCGGTGGCGCAGATCAACCTGCTGCTCGACACCATCATCGCCTCGTTCCTCGCGGCGGGCAGCCTGTCGTACCTGTACTACGGGGACCGGCTGATGGAGTTCCCGCTCGGGCTGCTCGGCGTCACGCTCGGCACGATCATCCTGCCGCGGCTGTCGCGCGAGCACGCGCGGCGCATCGGCAAGGGCGACGGGGACGAAGAGGGCGCAGGCGGCGACGGGCGGGACGGCTTCCGGCGCACGCTCGACTGGGCGCTGCGACTCGTGCTGCTGACCGGGTTGCCGGCGGCGCTCGCGCTCGCGCTGCTCGCCGAGCCCATGCTGGCGACCCTCTTCGGCTACGGCGAGTTCACGGCCGCCGACACGCATCAGACCGCCATCGCGCTCGTGGCCTACGCGGCCGGGCTGCCGGCGTTCCTGCTGGTCAAGGTGTTCGCGCCGGCCTTCTACGCGCGGCTGGACACGCGCACGCCCGTGCGCATCGGCATCGTGTCGCTCGTGGCCAACATGGTGCTGAACCTCGCCATCGTGCTGCCCATGCTGCATTTCGGGCTGCCCGCCCCGCACGCCGGCCTGGCCGCCGCCTCGAGCCTGGCGGGGTGGCTGCAGGCCGTGCTCTTGTACCGGCACCTGGCACGCGACGACACCTACCGCGCAGGGCCCGCGGTGCGCCGCACCGCCTGGCGCGCGCTGCCGGCGCTGGCCGCCTTCGGCGCGGTGGCGCTCGTGGGGGCCGCCACGGACTGGCACGCCCTGGAGGCCGCGGCACGGGTCGCGAGACTGGTCGTTATACTGACCCTGGCCGGCGGTGCGTACGCACTCGTCCTGCTCGCGGTCGGTCTGCGCCCGTCCGAGCTGGTCAGTCCCTGAGCTCGTCCCCGAGCTCGTCCCGGGCTCGGCCCGAGCTCGCACGGGGAACGTCCCGCCCGCGCCCCTCATCCTTCGCCTGCAGGGCCTGTGACCGGTGGTCTGTCAGCTGATTCGCGGTCTGGAACGCTGGCGGCGCGCCCACGGGTCGGACCCGGGCTGCGTCGCGACCATCGGCAACTTCGACGGGGTGCACCTCGGCCACCTGGCCATGCTCGCGCGCCTGCGCGCGGCGGCCGACGCGGCCAACCTGCCCGCCACCGTGGTGAGTTTCGAGCCCCTGCCGCGCGAGCACTTCGCGCCCGCCACCGCCCCGCCCCGTCTGCAGGGCCTGCGCGACCGCGTGGCGTCGCTCGCCGCGGGCGGCGCCGATCGGCTGCTGCTGCTGCGCTTCGACGAGAGCCTCGCCGACATGGCCGCCGAAGCCTTCGTCGACGAGGTGCTCGTGCGCGGGGTCGGTGCGCGGCATCTCGTGGTGGGCGACGATTTCCGGTTCGGGCAGCGGCGCACCGGCGACTTCGATCTGCTGACCCGTGCGGGTGCGCGTGCGGGCTTCGGCGTGGAGCGCGCGCCGACGGTGAGCGCGAGCGTGGACGGCCAGCGGGTGCGCGTCTCCAGCACGCGCATCCGCGGGTTGCTGCAGGACAACCGGCTCGACGCCGCCGCGGCGCTGCTCGGTCGCCCGTACCGCATCTCGGGACGGGTCGTGCACGGCGAAAAGGTGGGCCGCACCCTGGGCTTCCCCACGGCGAACGTCGCGCTCGGCGGGCTGCGGCCCGCGCCGCGGGGCGTGTTCGCGGTACGCGCCACGGTCGCCGAGACGGGCGAGGTGCATGCCGGCGTGGCCAACCTCGGCGAGCGGCCCACGGTGGGGGGCCGTCGGCTGCTGCTGGAGGTGAACGTGCTGGACGGTGCGCCCGAGCTCTACGGGCGCCACCTCGCGGTCGATCTGCTCGCGTTCCTGCGCGGCGAACGCCGATTCGATTCACTCGAATCGCTCAAGGCGCAGATACGAACGGACGCGGAAGCCGCACGCGCGCTCCATCATGATCTAGGAGACATGAAATAGCGTTGAACTTGTCTCGAACTGCTTCGAAACCGTCATGAATTAAGTCGTTCGTCGAGGAAAGGGGTCACAAATCGCGCACTCCGCTAGCATCCCGGTGGTCGTGAACGCCGTGCCCGGCGTTCTCATGGACCGTATGTACCGAGCCACGGAGCGCCGTCGTGTCACCCGCTGTAACCTCTGCCGCCGAAGCGCGTCGGCAACGCCGCCTGCTGGACGCGATGAGCGAGGCCTTCTGCGTCATCGAGGTCGTCGTCGATGATCGCGGGGACGCCGCCGACTACCTCTACCGCGACGCCAACGCCGCCTTCGCGCGCCACATGCGCGTCCACGACGTCGAGGGCAGGCTCGCGAGCGAGCTGTTCCCGCATCTCGAGCGCACGTGGCTGGACGCCATGCGGCGCGTGTGGGAGACGGGCGAGCCCGAGGACCTCATGGACCACGTCGCCGAGATCGATGGCTGGTTCGAGGTGTCGCTGACGCGCGTCGGTCCGCGCGAGGCGCGGCAACTGACCTGCCTGCTGCGCGACGTCACGGCCAGGAAGCTCGAGCAGGACGAGCGCGAGGCCAACGCGCGGCGGCTGCGCGAGCTCGCCGACCAGCTGACCGAGAGCGATCGCAGGAAGACCGAATTCCTCGCATCGCTCGCGCACGAGCTCAGGAATCCCCTCGCCCCGATACGCAACGGCCTGGAACTGATCGGCGGCGGGACCCTGCCCGCGGATCAGATGGACTCGCTGCTCGCGATGATGACGCGCCAGCTGGACCACGTCGTGCGCCTCGTGGACGACCTGCTGGACGTCGCGCGCATCTCGCAGGGCACCATCGTGCTGCGCCCGGAAATGGCCGCGCTCGCGGACGTGCTGGCGCCGGCCATCGAGACGGCGCGCCCGCTCATGGAGGAGGCGGGACACACGTTCGAGGTCGAGCTGCCGCCCGACCCGGTGCCGCTGTGCGTGGACCCGGTGCGCATCGCCCAGACCGTGCTGAACCTGCTCGACAACGCCGCGCGCTACACCTCGCCGGGCGGCCGGGTACGGCTCGCGGCGAGCGCGGTCCCCGACGACGAGGGCACCGGCTCGCACGTCGTCATCGGCGTCAGCGACGACGGCGACGGGCTGGAGCGAGGCTCGCTCAGGCGCGTGTTCGAGATGTTCACGCGCAACGAGTCGCGCGCGCCGCGCCGCGACGGTGGACTGGGCGTCGGCCTGCCGCTGGCCGAGCGGCTGGCGCGCCTGCACGGCGGCACGCTCGTCGCGCACAGCGACGGACCCGGCACCGGCAGCCGCTTCGAGCTGCGGCTCCCCATCGAGACGGATCCGGACCGCTGCGGCCCGGACGACGAGCGCCCCTTCGACGCGCGCTCCTTCGACGGGAACCTCGCGGATCTCGAGGAACCCCGGGAGACCGCTGCGTCCGGGTCGCGCGGCGTGCACCGCGTGCTGGTCGTGGACGACAACGCCGACGCGGCCGACACCCTGGCCAAGGTGCTGCGCCTGCGCGGCTACGAGGCCACGACGGCGCACGGCGGCCGGGCCGCCGTCGCCGGCGTGCGCGAGGCCCGCCCCGACGTGGTGTTCCTGGATCTCGGCATGCCCGACATGACGGGCTACGAGGTCGCCGCCGAGCTCGATCGACAGGGCACGCGCGCGGGGCTCGTGCTCATCGCGCTGACGGGCTGGGGGTCGGCCGCGGACCGGGCGCGCACCGCGGCCGCGGGCTTCGACCACCACCTGACCAAGCCCGTGTCGGCGGCGAAGGTGCTCGGCCTGCTGGCGAAGCTCGAGGTGCCGGGGGACCGCTGAGGTCTTCGCATACACTGGGGGGCCGTCCCGCCCCTTGCGGCTTCGGCCCGCACGGCGCGGCCGGGCCCCGCGCGGACCTTCGAGTTGACGAGTTGAAACGCGGCGCGACCGGTGACCGACTACAAGCACACGCTGAACCTGCCGAAGACCGGCTTCCCCATGCGCGGCAACCTCGCGCAGCGCGAGCCCAGGATGCTCGAGCGCTGGGACGCCGAAGGCTACTACGAGCGCATCCGCGAAGCCTCCGCCGGCCGGCCGACCTTCATCCTGCACGACGGTCCGCCGTACGCGAACGGCGACATCCACATCGGCCACGTCGTCAACAAGACGATCAAGGACATGATCGTCAAGAGCCGCCAGCTCGCGGGCTTCGATGCGCCCTACGTGCCGGGCTGGGACTGCCACGGGCTGCCGATCGAGAACAAGGTCGAGAAGACGGCCGGAGTGCCGGGTCGCGACCTCACCGAGGCGGAGTTCCGCGCCGCGTGCCGCGAGTACGCGGCCGGCCAGATCGATGCGCAGCGCGCCGAGTTCCGGCGCCTGGGCATCCTCGGCGACTGGGACCGGCCCTACCTCACCATGGACTTCGCCAACGAGGCCGGCATCGTGCGCGCGCTCGGGCGCATCGTGGCCGCCGGGCACGTCTACCGGGGCGTGCGGCCCGTGTACTGGAGCTGGGGCGCGCACACCGCCCTGGCCGAGGCCGAGATCGAGTACCACGACAAGGTGTCGACGGCCATCGACGTGCGCTTCCGGCCGCGCGACCCGGCCGCGGTGCTGGAGCGGTTCGGCGTCGCCGACGACGGGCATGACGTCTCGGCCGTCATCTGGACGACGACGCCGTGGACCATTCCCGGCAACCTCGCGCTCACGGTGCACCCCGAGCTGGAGTACGCGCTCGTGGAGGTGTCCGGCGCGCCCGGAGTCGACGGTTCCGAGCGCATGATCCTCGCCGCGGATCTCGTCGAGTCCTGCATGGGCCGCTGGGGCCTCGATGGGGCCAAGGTGCTGGGCACGGCCACGGGCGCGCGGCTGGAGGGGCTCGTGTTCGCGCACCCGCTCTACGAGCGCGACTCGCTGCTGATCACCGGCGACTACGTCACGACCGAGGCCGGCACGGGCGTGGTGCACACCGCGCCCGACCACGGCGTGGACGACTTCCACGCCGCGCGGCGCGCGGGGCTCGGGCTGCTGGACAACGTCGACGACCGCGGGCTCTTCCGCGCGCACGTCGAGCTCTTCGCCGGCGAGCACGTCATGAAGGTCGACGCGCACATGGACGAGGAGCTCGGGAAGCGCGGCGCGCTCGTGCACTCGGCCCGATACGAGCACAGCTACCCGTACTGCTGGCGCACCAAGACGCCCATCGTGTACCGCGCCACGCCGCAGTGGTTCGTCTCGATGGAGAAGGAGCACCTGCGCGCCGACACCATGCAGGCCATCGCGGGCGTCACCTGGGTGCCCGACTGGGGCCGCGCGCGCATCGAGGGCATGATCGCCACGCGCCCGGACTGGTGCATCTCGCGCCAGCGCTACTGGGGCGTGCCGATCTGCTTCCTGGTGCACCGCGAGACCGGCGAGCCGCACCCCGAGACGCCGACCCTGATCGAGCGCGCGGCGAGCGCGATCGAGGCCGGCGGCATCCAGGCGTGGTTCGACATGAGCGTCGCGGACGCGCTCGGCGACGCGCCCGGGGACGCCGGTGACCCGGACGAGTGGGAGAAGGTCACCGACGTGCTGGACGTCTGGTTCGATTCGGGCACGTCCTGGTCGCACGTGCTGCAGGCGAGCGATCGGTATCCGGCCGACATGTACCTCGAGGGCTCGGACCAGCACCGCGGCTGGTTCCACTCGTCCATCCTCACGAGCGTCGCGATCGAGAAGCGCGCGCCGTACCGCCAGGTGCTCACGCACGGCTTCACGGTCGATGCGCAGGGCAGGAAGATGTCGAAGTCGCTCGGCAACGTCATCGCGCCGCAGAAGCTGCTGAAGACGCTCGGCGCGGACGTCGTGCGACTGTGGGTCTGCTCGGCGGACTATCGCGGCGAGATGACGGTCAGCCAGGAGATCCTGGATCGCATGAGCGACAGCTACCGGCGCATCAGGAACACCTGCCGCTACCTGCTCTCCGCCATCGGCGACTTCGACCCGGCGAGCGACATGGTGGCCCCGGCGGACATGCTGGCGCTGGACGCCTGGGCGGTGGACCGCACGCTCGCCGTGCAGCGGGTCGTGGACGATGCCTACGAGCGCTACCAGTTCCACACCGTCTACCAGGCGCTGCACAACTTCTGCGCGGTCGACATGTCGAGCTTCTACCTCGACGTCGTGAAGGATCGCCAGTACACGATGCCCGCGAACAGCCACGGCCGACGCTCGGCGCAGAGCGCCATGCACCGCGTGGTGGACGCCATGGTGCGCTGGATCGCACCGGTGCTGAGCTTCACCGCCGACGAGATCTGGGAGGAGCTTCGAAGGACCGACGTCGCGCGCGCCGGGATCGTGTTCACCGAGACCTGGCTCGACACGCTCGCGCCGCTGGATGCGGGCGCCGCGCTGTCGGTCGCCGACTGGGCGCTGGTCGTGGAGGTGCGCGACGCGGTGTCGAAGGCACTCGAGACGTTGCGCGCCGCGGGCACGATCGGCGGCTCGCTGGACGCGAGCGTGTCGGTGCACGCGCCGGAGCCCGTGCACGCGGTGCTCGCGAAGCTCGGCGACGAGCTGCGCTTCGTGCTGATCACCTCGGAGGCGGCGCTCGAGTCGTTCGAGAACGCTCCCGTCGAGGCGGCGCGCGCGATGACGTCGATGGGCACGATCGCGGTCGATGCGCGGCGCATGGAGGCCGACAAGTGCGCGCGCTGCTGGCACCGGCGCGTCGACGTCGGCGCGCACGCCGCGCACCCGGAGCTGTGCGGGCGCTGCGTCGGGAACGTCGACGGCGCCGGCGAGACGCGGCGGGTCGCCTGATGCCGCTCTGGCTGCGCTACGGCATCGCCGCGCTCGTGGTGGCGCTGGACCAGTGGTCGAAGCTCGCCATCGAGGCCTCGGCGCTGGAGTTGTACGAGCGCATCCGCATCACCAGCTTCTTCAACATCACCAAGGCCTACAACCCGGGGGCCGCGTTCAGCTTCCTGGCCGATTCCGGCGGCTGGCAGCGCTGGTTCTTCACCATCGTCAGCGCCGTGGTGAGCGTGGTGCTCGTCGTGTGGCTCGCCCGCATGCAGCGCGCGGAGCGCTGGCTCGCGCTCGCCATCTCGCTCATCCTGGGCGGCGCGGTGGGCAACCTCATCGATCGCATCGCCTACGGGCACGTGGTGGACTTCATCCAGGTGCACTGGGCCGAGCGCTACTTCCCCTCGTTCAACCTCGCGGACTCGGCGATCACGGCCGGCACGGTGCTGCTGCTGATCCTGACCTTCGCCGATTCGCGCGCGGCGCGCCGCGAGGCCACCACCGACCCCGACCCCTCACAAGACCCCCGATGAAGATCCTGCTCGCCAACCCGCGCGGCTTCTGCGCCGGCGTCGATCGCGCCATCGAGATCGTGGAGCGCGCCATCGAGCTGCACGGCGCGCCCATCTACGTGCGCCACGAGGTGGTGCACAACCGCCACGTCGTCGACGGGCTGCGCGACAAGGGCGCGGTGTTCGTCGAGGAACTCGACGAGGTGCCCGACGACGCCACCGTCATCTTCAGCGCGCACGGCGTGTCGAGCGCGGTCGAGCGGGCCGCGGCCGCGCGCGGGCTGCAGGTCTTCGACGCCACCTGCCCGCTCGTCACCAAGGTGCACATGGAAGTCGTCAAGTACGCGCGCGAGGGGCGCGAGGTCATCCTTATCGGACATGCCGGACACCCCGAGGTCGAGGGCACGATGGGGCGCTACGACACGCGTGCCGGCGGGCGCATCGTGCTGGTGCAGTCGGTGGACGAGGTGGCAGCGCTCGAGGTGCGAGATGCCGCGAGCCTCGCCTTCGTGTCGCAGACGACGCTCTCGGTGGACGACACCGAGGAGATCATCGCCGCGTTGCGCGCACGCTTCCCGGGCATCGCCGCGCCGAAGCGCGAGGACATCTGCTACGCCACGCAGAACCGCCAGGACGCCGTGAAGCAGCTGTGCCGCGAGGTGGACCTGCTGCTGGTCGTCGGGGCACCCAACAGCTCGAACTCGAACCGGCTGGCCGAGCTCGGCGGCCGTGCGGGGGTCGAGTCGCACCTGATCAACAATGCCGACGAGATCGAGCCGCGCTGGCTCGAGAACCGACGCGCCGTCGGGGTCACCGCCGGCGCCTCGGCACCCGAGGTGCTCGTGGCCGGGGTGGTGCAGCGGCTACGGGACGCAGGCGGTGAAACTGCCCAGGAGCTCGACGGCATCGTCGAGACCGTCACCTTCGCCATCCCGCGCACGCTCAGGCGTCGCGACGCGCTCGCGGGCGGGACGCGCCCGCCCGGCTGAGCCGGCAGGCACCGCGGGGTCGCCGCGCTCCGCCGCGTCGCCGCGACCGTTCATCGCGGTCGCGGCCCCGCGCAGCCGTTCGTCCTCGCACGGCGGATCGGTGCGGGGCCGGCGGGCGGTCGCGGACGCGTCGGCTCGGCGGCGCGGTATCGAGGCAATGGTCATCGGCGTTTGCGGCGTCGATCCGGCGAAGGCGCCGGATTCCAGGAAGGTACGTCGCGCTCGCGCCGCCGGACGGGACCCGGACGCGATCCGGGACATTTGACAGCTCGGCGAGCGCACGCTTGCGCACTCGTCCGCGAACGTGCGGGGGTCCGGCGGGCGTCAGGAAGCCGGCAGCGCGAGCGACTCCGTCTCGTGCGCGCCGAGCTCGCGGATGGCTTCCTTGCCGCGCACCGTCAGGTCGCTGATGAACAGGAACTGGTCTCGCATGTCGAAGGGATACGCCTTCAACTGGTAGCGCGTGCCCCAGGTCTCCTGGTTCACGATGACGGTGACGGGCTTGGCGTATTCCAGGTAGGCGCTCGTGAGCGCCACGTCCTGCAGCCGCGAGCGCAGCTCGCGCGCGTCGTGCGCCCCGGACACGTGGAATCTCGCCACGCACATGAGGGTCTCGGCGCCGTCGTTCGAGCTCGAGACGTTCTCTTCCCAGAGCTTGGAGTGCGGCACGGTGACGATGTCGTCGTCCGGCGTGCACAGGCGCAGCGAGCGCATGCCCACGTAGCGCACCTCGCCGTAGTCCTCCCCCACCCTGACCCAGTCGCCGGGGCGGTACGGGCGCTCGAACAGCGCGACGATGCCCGCCAGCAGGCTGCTGACGTAGTCCTTGAAGGCGAAGCCGATGGCGACGCCGACCGCGCCCGCTATCACCAGGAAGTTCTGCAGCGTGACGTTGAAGACGATCGGCACGATCCAGGCGATCGCCACGAGGATCAGCAGCAGGCGCGCGACGGGCAGCGTGCCGAGCACGTAAAGCCGGAAGCGCGTCGGCACGATGTCCGCGAACGGGGGCACGACGCGGCTGAGCAGTGCGATGGCCGCGATCGCGCCGAGCAGCACGAGCGCGATCTCGAGCCAGCCGAACAGCGCCAGCTCGTTCAGCAGCTTGTCGACGCGCTCGGCGTTCAGTGAGCTTTCCAGGTCCGGCTCTCCCGCGGTGTCCTACAGCGGCGGCAACGGATAGCCCGCCACGTCGAGCGCGGCGCGCACCGACGGGTAGGCTCCGGGCCGGCAGCGGAAGCTCTCGGCGTCGCGCTCGATGAACCCCGCGCGCTCGAGCGCGCGCACCATGCCGCTCTGCCCGACGAGCGGCAGCACGTCCTCGAGCTCGGCGGGCGTGAGGAAGGCGTGGATGAGCAGTGCCTGCAGCACGAGACAGGCATCGTGCTCGTGGCCCGCGGGCAGGTGCAGCGCGGACTCGTGCGCGATCCACATCGTGTGCGCGTCGTCCTCGGCACGGCGCGGCGCCTCGTCCTCCTCGACCGGCAAGGTGCGCAGGCTGCGCCGCCACGACTGCCAGCACACCCACGGAATGCCGCGCCCGCGGGCGGCCAGCTCCTTCAGGTACGGGTGGCGAAGCTCGCCCGCGTCGTCGAGCGCGAACACGTCGGTCCCGTCATCGATCGCGCGCACGGTGACCTCCGCGGTGTCGTCGGCGTGCGCGAGCTCGACCAGCCAGTCGCGCAGGCGCTGCGCGTCGAAGGCGGACGGCGTCACGGGCGCCGGCAGGATCAGGTCCGCGCGCGTCGCCTTCGCCACGAAGCTCCAGCCCCAGGCGTTGACGGCGATCAGGCACCGCCGGTCGGTGTCGGCGACCTCGGCGAGCAACCGGCGCACGAGCTCGAGCCCGTGGCGATGCCGCAGGAACCAGCGCTCGAGCCGCGGTATCGCGAGCACCTCCACGGAATCCGCGATGAAGGACGCGTCCGGTACGCTGCCGGGCTGCAGGAGCGCGTTCCGGCCCGGCTCGTCGAGGATGTCGAGGCCGCGTTGCCGAGCGAGGCGCGCCACGAGGTTTCGCGTGTCGCAAGGCGGCATGACGACGAGCAGGACGCGCGCGTTCGCCCCCTCGTCGGCCAACCACTCGTCGATGGCCGCGTCGAGCTGCTCGACGACCACGCGGCAATCCGGCACGGCGACGTAGTCCTCGACGGTCGCGTACGCGGCGCGCTGCAGGCGGTCGTCGCGCACGGTCGGCTCGCGCTTCTTCGCGAATGCGGGCAGCAGCCGCTCGCGCAGCCGCTGCAGCGTGTCGAGCGTCGGCGCCTCCGGCGGTGCATAGGCGTCGAGCGGGCCCAGCGCGTCGGTCTCGTGCGGCTCGCTCCGGCGCGCGGCGTTCAGGCGCGATCCGTCCGGGTCAGGCCGCGTCGCTGCGCTCGGCGTCGATGCCCGCGTACAGCCAGTTCTCGAAGGTCTTGTCGATCCACGGCGTGATCACGTAGTTCAGCAGCGGCACGGTGATCATGGTCTCGATCATGAGCTTCAGCCACAGCACGGGGTCCACGGGCAGCCACTTGATCGTGTAGGACAGCACCAGCAGCACCGGAAAGAGCGCGAGCCACTTCAGCACCATGATCTTCCAGGTCGGCGGCGAGGACTCGCCTTTGCTGTCGTCGCTCATGCAGGGTTCGCGCGGGTCGGATCACGGCGCGCGAGTATGCTCGCCGCATCTGCGCGGCCGCGGCGATCAGGCGGCCTTTAGCAAACCCTGCACCGTCACGATGTGACCGGTGGCGGCGCGCACGATCTCGCCGGGGCTCGACAGGTCGATGCCGGCCTGCTGCAACCTGCGCGCCAGCAGCAGGTTCGAGGCGCTCGGGATGGAGCCGTGCTCGGCGTCCGGCATCTCGGCCTGGATGATGAGCAGCGCCGCGGTGACCAGATCCGCGTGGCCGAGCTCGCCCGCGTGGTTCCGGTACCAGTCGCGCGACATGGTGCAGGCCTCGACGAACGGCACGGGGAAGTCCCAGCTCGCGAGCAGCCAGCTGCCGAGCACCGTGCGCAGGTTCGCGATGACCGCGGCGAGCTCCGCCTCGGTCTCGAAGCGCTCGGCGTGCCGGTTCGCGTAGGTGAGCACCATCAGCTCGCCGATGTCGGCCGACAGCGCCACCAGGGCCGCGGCCTCGGGCTTCAGGTCCGGCAGGCCCTTGGCCAGCACCTGCACGATGGCCGAGGACAGCGTCGTGCGCTGCGTGTAGCGGCGCAGCCGCTTCTCGACGACCGGGCTCGCCGGCACCAGGGCGTTGCTCGTGAGCAGCTCTTCCACGGTGCGACGCGTGGCCTCGACGCCGAGCCTGGAGATCGCGCCGCGGATGCTCTGCGTGGGCTCGCCGTTGGCGCCCTCGACGCGGTTGGCGGCGTTGACGACGTGCACCGCCAGGCCGGGATCGGTCTGCAGCACCTCGGCGAGCTCCGGAATGCCGGGCACCTTCGGCAGGGCCGCCAGCACGCGCCGCGCGGCCGCCGGGTCGCTGCCCAGACGCACGCTGCCCGCGGCCATGTCCGCGACGATCTCGTCGAACACCAGGTTGTCGAGCTCGCCCACCTCGACATCGACCACGTGGATGGCGTTCTTCTGCTGCTCGCGCAGCAGGATGTCGAGCTGCTCGCGCCCGAACCGGACGATGCGCGCGACGGTGCTGGTGCGCGCGCTCTGGTAGGCGCCCTTGTCGGCGAACAGCGGCTGCCTGGCGTCGACGGTGCGGGAGTTCAGCTGCCCGACCTCGTCCTTGCCGTTGTACAGCGTGAGCGAGCCCTCGACGAGGTACATGAGCCAGCGATGCGCCCCTTCGGGCTTGACGACGTCGTTGCGCTGCACGTGCATCATCGTGGCGGTGCGACACAGCGCCGCACGGTTCACCGCGTTCAGCTCGCTGACGGGCTGCACCACGCCCGCGGCGGCCAGCAGCAGCGCGCTGCTGTCGTCGGTGCTGGAGTGCGTCGGGCTCGAGTCGCTCTTGAAGGCCATCGGCGTTGGGCGTCCTTGGGTGCGCGGTTTGCGGTGCGGGGCGAGAGGGGGAATCGCACCGGCTGTGGCCCGACCCGCAAGGATCGGGCCCGAAACGACCTGTAACGGGCCGAGACGGTCGTGTCGGGTCGGACTCAGTCCGGATCGCTGCAGTCGGCGGCCTGGCCGTACGGGCTCAGGTAGTTCGGCGGGGTGCCCTCGCCCACGCCGATGTCGGCACGCAGCGCGGGCAGGCTGGTCACCAGCGAGTCCTGGGCCTCGGTGCCGAGGTGGCTGGCGCGCGCCGTGACCCGCACGAGCGCCCAGTTGGCGTTGCCCTTCGGGTACACGAGCTGGAAGTAGCCCGTGCCGTTGGCGTCGGTCAGCAGGCCGCCGCCGGCATCGAGCGTGGCGACGTCCGCGCCGTCCACCGGTGCCAGCACCGCGGGATCCTGCGGGTCCAGCCGGCCGTTGTTGTTGAGATCCTCGCCCGGATCCAGCGAGCGGTTCAGGCTCGGCACGTCCTCGGCGATGCAGGTCTGCGCCCCGTAGGGCGCGTAGTAGGACGCCTTCCAGTCGTCGGGCGAGCTCGGATCGAACGGCATGCCGTTCTCGTCGACCGGTACCAGCCGGCCCTTGTAGTACTCGATCGGCGTGATGGCGAGCGACACCGAGGCGTCCGGCAGCGCCGCGCCCGAGCCGTCGGCCACCTGCACGACCATGTTGCGCCGGTTCTGCGTGGCGAAGGCGTCGGACGAGAGGTCCGCGCCGCGCCCGATGGAGACGTTCAGCCGGCGCTCGACCACCGAGAGCCCGACCGAGTCGGCGATGAGCGCGCCGGCCGCGGTGCTGGCGGTGATCTGGATGGCGTCGAGCTCGGTGGCGATGCTGCCGGCGCGGAACGTCGTGGTGGCCTTGCCCTCGGCGTTCGTGATCGCGGTGGCGGGGCTGAGCTGCCCGCCGCGCAGGTTGGGGCTCTCGAACAGGACCTCCTCCCCGGCCACGGGGTTGCCGTTGATGTCGCGCACGAGCGCACCGAGCTGGCTGGTCCCGTCGACGTAGACGCGCGTGGACGTGGTACCGATGTCGAGCACCGCCGGCGTGGTGGCCACGAAGACCACCTCGAAGTCGCTGACCGGGTCGCCGTCGAGGTCCTCGACGGTGATGCGCGCGGGACCGGCGGCGCTGGAGCTGACGGGCAGCACGACGTGACCGTCCGCATCGGTGCGCACCGTGGAGCCCGTGATGATCTGCCCGGCGGTGGTCGACACGCGCAGGTCCGCGAAGGCCACCGGTGCGCCGCCGCGCGTCCAGCGCACGCGCACCTCGTCGACCGAGTCGACGTCGAAGCGCGGCTCCCCGTCGGTCTCGAACCGCAGGCGGTCCGCGCTGACCGCGAACTCGAAGCTCTGCGTGAGCGAGGGATCGTCGAGCGCGGTGACGACGAGGGTGTCGTTGCCGGCATCGCTGCCGATGCGCACCGTGGCCACGCCGTTCTCGTCGGTCAGCGGCACGGCGGGCGTGACGGTGTTGCCCGCCGCGGACGCGATGCCGATGGGGCGGTTGGCGATGGGCTCGCCGTCGCCGGCCACGAGCGTGAAGCTCGCCTCGAGCGATTCGCCCGCCACCACCGAACGCTGCAGCCCCTGCACGTCGAGCGTGGTGCCGTACGCGCGCACGCCGATCGTCTCGCCGAACGGCCCCGAGGTCACCGTCACGTTCACGTCGGTGTTGCGGTAGGAGCGCGGCATGCGCAGCGAGGCCGTCGCCACGCCGTTGTCGTCGGTGGTGGCGACGACGTCCTGCAGCACGCCGCCGTCGGCGGACCAGCTCACCTGCTGCCCGGCCACCGGCGTGCGCCCGGCATCGATCAGGATCGCCGTCAGCACGGCGGTGTCGGCACCGCCGGTGAGCAGATCGGTCGCGTCGCTGTAGAGCTGGAAGGTGAGCTCGGGCACCGGCGCCTCGACCGCCGCGCCGAGCCCGGGCGCGCCGCCGACGACGTTGCCGTTCGCGTCGTAGCGCGTGCCGCCGGTGGCGGCGTCGGCGTCGCCTTCTGGGCGCGCGTCGCAGCCCGCGAGGGCGATGCCGAGGGCGATGGCCGGCAGCAGCACGTGCCTTGCGTGAAGCGCGCTCATCGGTAGCCGCCGAAGTAGTACTGGAAGCCGACGGTGGCGGTCGTGAACTCCTGGTCGCCGAAGCGCAGCACGTGCGCGTTCACGGCCGTGTGCTCGTTGCCGTAGAGGTTGATGCCCAGGCCGACGACGTTGGCCGCGTCGATGTTCGCGCGCACGTCGTCGTCGACGTCGAGCCGCGACTGGCCCGCCAGCGCGTAGACCCCCACCCGGTCCCAGCGCCAGCCGAGCCGCACCATGGCGGCCTGGTAGTTCACGAGCGGCTCGGACAGGATGCTGCCCGCGTCGTCGGAGGCGACCCCGGCCCCGAGCTCCACGCCGAGGAAGGGCAGCAGGCGCACGCCCAGGGTGAGGCTCAGCGTGCCGAGGCTGCGGTCGCCGTCGCCCGGCACGTCGAGGTTGCCGTCCGAGAACCCGAGCCCGTAGTACAGGCTCGGCGAGGCCGCCTGCGCGCCGGGGGCGGCGCAGCACAGGCCCGCCGCGAGCGCCAGGGGGGCGAGGAGCTGTCTCATCTACGGGTCTCCGTTGACCTCGCCCGGGCGAAACTGTGCCCGCGGCGTGCCGTGTTCGATGCGATCGGGCGGACGCGGCGAGACCTTCGCCGTATTTCCGCTCCACTCGTGGACGTGTCGGCGCGGGGGCGGGAGGCTTTAGGTTCGGGGTGGGTTCGGGTGTCGGCCCGCGACCGGGTCCGGGACGGCGGCGGTGCGCGCTGCGCGTATCATTCGGCGCATGCTTCTCGCTTCTTCCTCGCGCACATCGCGCACATCGCGCACCTCGCGCCGCGTGCGCCGCGTGCGCCGCCGTGCCACCGTGCCCGCGATCGCCCGGTTCGGGCCCGTGCTGCTGGGCATCGCGCTGGTCGGCGGGTGCGGCTCGCGCGACGAGGCGTCCGAGGACGGGCTCGCGGCCGGCATGGCCGCACCGGACGTGACCTTCGCCACCCTCGACGGCGGCCGCCCCACGCTGGCTGCGCTCGCGGACCGCGGTGCGGTGCTGGTCAGCTTCTGGGCCAGCGATTGCCGGACGTGCCTCGCGGAGGCGCCCGAGCTCGAGGCGCTGCGCGAGCGCTACGCGCCGCGCGGCTTCGAGCTGGTGTCCGTCGCCATGCCCTACGATCGGCCGGACTTCGTGTTGGAGGCCGCCGGGGACTGGAAGCATCCCGTCGCGCTCGACATCGAGGGCGAGGTGCTGGCCGCGTTCGAGCCCGTGCCCGGCACGCCGACGGGCTACCTCGTGGGGCGCGACCGGCAGGTGCTGGCGCGCTGGACCGGCGCGGCGGACCTCGAAGCGCTCGAGCGCACGCTCGAATCACTCTTGCCGGCGGAAGGCTGATGCTCTGGGTGCAATCCCTGCACGTGATCTTCATGGTCACGTGGTTCGCCGGGCTGTTCTACCTGCCGCGGCTGTTCGTCTACCACGCGCAGACGGCGCCCGAGGAGGTCGGGCAGCGCGAGACGTTCAAGGTGATGCAGAAGAAGCTCCTCGGCATCACGAACCTGGGCATGCTCCTGACGCTCGTCTTCGGCATCGCGCTGCTGCTCGGCTGGTGGTCCACCGCCATCCTGCAGACCTGGATGCAGCTCAAGCTCCTGCTGGTCGCGGGCCTGATCGGCTACCACTTCTGGTGCGCGCGCATCGTGCGCACCTTCCGCGCGGACGCCAACGAGCGCAGCCACGTCTGGTACCGCTGGTTCAACGAGGTGCCGGTGGCGTTCCTGTTCGCCATCGTGATCCTCGTGATCGTGAAGCCGTTCGCGGGATGAAGCGACTGCCGCTTCAGGCGTCGGCGGGCTCCCGGACGGAAGCGCGGCCCGCGACGGGGCGCAGCAGGGGCTCGAGCTCGGACAACGCGCGCTGGTAGACCTTGCGCTTGAAGAAGATCACCTCGCGCGACGGGCGCCAGTAGTCCACCCAGCGCCAGTGGTCGAACTCCGGCTTGTCGCCCGCGGCGAGATCCACGCTGGACTCGCTGCCCACCATCCGGAGCATGTACCACTTCTGCTTCTGGCCGATGCACATCGGCGTCTGGTTCCGGCGCACGTAGCGCTTGGGCAACCGGTAGCGTAGCCACGAGCGCGTGCAGCCGAGCACCTCGACGTGCTCCGGGTCCAGGCCCGTCTCCTCCTTGAGCTCGCGAAACAGCGCCTGCTCCGGCGTCTCGCAATCGTCGATGCCGCCCTGCGGGAACTGCCAGGCGTTCTGGCCGAGGCGGCGGGCCCAGAACACGTGCCCGGCCTCGTTGCCGAGGATGATCCCGACGTTCGCGCGAAACCCGTCTGCGTCGATCATCCCGGCACCTCCCCCGTTCGCTTGAGCCCGTCCCGATTCAAACAGAATAGTCGACGGGTGACAAACCGGCAGGACGCCTCCCCGTCCTGCGGGGTATCGGCTACGGGGCGGGCCGTCTGCAGGCGCGCATCGTCAATTATTCGCCGCGTCAGGTCTTCGGCAGCGTGACGCCGCGCTGGCCCTGGTACTTGCCGCCACGGTCCGCGTAGGAGGTCTCGCACACCTCGTCGCTCTCGAAGAAGAGCATCTGCGCGATGCCTTCGTTGGCGTGGATGCGCGCGGGCAACGGGGTGGTGTTGCTGAACTCGAGGGTGACGTGGCCTTCCCATTCGGGTTCGAGGGGGGTCACGTTGACGATGATGCCGCAGTTCGAGACGAAGACGCCGGCGTCCAGCGCGAAGTTGCCGGTTTCGGGGGCACTCAAGCAGTAGACGTCGTGTTCGCCCGGCACGCTGCGCACTTGCGTGACCTTGTGGTTGCCGGTCCCCACACCGCGGAAAGCGGCGACGACCTCGGGAAAGCGCCTGAACGCCGAACGATCCACGTTCAGATATCTCGCGGCAGCTCGCAGACTGCCGGTCGCATCGAGCGCGGCCCGAAGGGATTCCGCGGTGACTTCCGAACGCAGGTTCAGGCTGCGCGCGTGCTCGGCCTGTGCGGCTCGCCGTTCCGGAGTCGAGCGCGACCAAGCTCGTCTGGACCGGTCTCCCTGTCTTGCGCGGGCGACCGGATTGGACGTCCAGAATTCGGCCTGACGCTCCGCCTGCAGGCGGCGCTCGTCGGACGTCCAGCGCTCCGCCCGCTTTTCGGCTAGGGCAACCCTCGCCTCCGCATACTGCGGCTTCTGCCAGAAGCTCGTGGCCCTGACCGACTGGGCTCGGCGATATCTCGCGTACCGGGCATCGTCGGCGCGGAGTCTGGACAGCGATGAACGGATCGCCGCACCGTGCTCCGACGGGTCGAATCCCTCGCCGTAGGTCACGCTGTTGTGGAGGCGCACGTGCGCAGACGCCTCCATGCGCACGATGTTCCACGGATTGTTGTTCAGCCGCTCGTGGTCGAGATGATGCCTGTGCGTTCCCGGGGCCTCCTCGTAGAGTCCGTGGCGCAGGTTCCACGCATCCGCCATGCGGTGGGTGCCGAGCATGTGACCGGTGAGCGGCTGGAACGTCATCTCGTAGCCGCGCCGCAGGGTCCGATACAGCGGCATCAGCGACGTGCCGGGCGCAAGCTCGGCGGCAGCGCGCATCGTACCGTCACGCAGCATGAACTCGTGATCGGGCGTGGCGCGCACGGTTGCGCCGTCGTCGAGCTCGACCTCCACCAGCGGGTCGCGGCCGACGAGCCGCGGCGCGACGAGCTCCGTGACGAGCATGGTCCCGTGCTGGCCGATGCCGTATCCGAAGAAACGCTCGCCCTCCTCCGCCCCCCGCGCCATCTCCTCGAACGTCGGCGCGCGGCCGTCGACGAGCGCGACGCGCGTGTCGGCCGAGAAGCAGCGCGCATAGGTGCTCTTGCCCAGGCACACCGTCAGCACGTTCCGCGGAATGCGGAAGTACTCGACCGTGCGCGCCAGCGCGAACGAGTTCGGCGGGATGATGCAGGTGTCGGCCTTCACGTCGACGAAGCTCGACGGGTCGAAGGCCTTCGGGTCGACGACCGTGCTGTGCACGTTCGTGAAGATCTTGAACTCGTCCGCGCAGCGCACGTCGTAGCCGTAGCTGGACGTGCCGAACGAGACGATGCGGCCGCCGTCGGCGTCCGTGCGCACCTGACCGGGCTCGAACGGCTCGATCATGGGCGCGGGGCCCGTCGAGCGCTCGCGTATCCAGCGGTCGGACTTGATGCTCATCGCATCAGTCGTTGCTGATGACGATGTTCGGGAAGCGCCCCGAGTAGTCCTTCGCCTGACGCGACAGGCGCGCCGCCGTCTTCCTCGCGATGCCGCGGTACAGCTCGGCGGCGCGGCCGCCGGGGTCCGCCACGACCGTGGGGCGGCCGCTGTCGGCCTGGCGGCGGATGCCGAGCTCCAGCGGCAAGGATCCGAGCAGCGTCACGCCCGCCTCGTCGGCCATGTGCGCACCGCCGCCCTCGCCGAAGATGTGCTCCTCGTGGCCGCAGTTCGAGCACACGTGGATGGACATGTTCTCGACGATGCCGAGGATGGGCACCTTCACCTTCTCGAACATCTTGAGCCCCTTCCGCGCGTCCAGCAGCGCGATGTCCTGCGGCGTGGTGACGATGACCGCGCCCGACAACGGCACCTTCTGGGACAGGGTGAGCTGCGTGTCGCCGGTGCCGGGCGGCAGGTCGATCAGGAGGTAGTCGAGATCCCTCCAGCGCGTGTCGTTCAGCAGCTGCTCCAGCGCCTGCGTGACCATGGGCCCGCGCCAGATCATCGGCGTCTCCTCGTCGATGAGGAAGCCGATGGACATGACCTGCACGCCGTGGTTCTCCATCGGCTCCAGGCTCTTGCCGTCCTTGGATTCGGGCTGCCCGGCGAGTCCCATCATGCGCGGCTGGCTGGGGCCGTAGATGTCGGCGTCCAGCAGGCCGACCGTCGCGCCCTCGGCGGCCAGCGCGAGCGCGAGGTTCGCGGACGTCGTGGACTTGCCGACGCCGCCCTTGCCCGAGGCGATGGCGACGATGTTCTTGACGTTGGAGAGCCGCTTCAGGCCCTGCTGCACCGAGTGCGCGATGATCTTCTGCGAGACGTCGACCGTCACGCCGGACGCGCCGGCGCCCGTGACGGCGTCGGTCACGAGGCCCTTCAGCGCGTCGTGCCACGTGGCGCAGGGGTACGCGAATTCCAGCGCCACGCGCACCGCATCGCCGTCGAGCGCGATGTCGCGCAGCGCGCCGGAGGCGACGAGCCCCTCGCCGACGTGCGGGTCGATGACGGTGTCGAGGGCGCGCTCGACGGCGTCGCGCGTGAGATCGGACATCGGGGGCGGGGAAGCTCCGAGCGGACGGCGGGCGGGAAGGGCGCGGGCGGGCGACTGGTAGACTGCCCGGCCGAACCCGCGATGGTACACCGACCGGCATGAGCCGCCGCCTGCTCGTCACGAGCGCCCTGCCCTACGCCAACGGGCCGCTGCACATCGGCCACCTGCTCGAGTACGTGCAGACCGACGTGTGGGTGCGCTGGCAGCGCCTCGCCGGCAACGACGTCACCTGGCTGTGGGCGGACGACGCGCACGGCACGCCCATCATGCTGCGCGCCGACGCCGAGGGCATCTCGCCCGAAGCGCTCGTGGCGCGCGTCAAGACCGAGCACGAGGCCGACATCGCGGGCTTCGCGCTCTCGCCGGACGTCTTCCACACCACGCATTCGGTCGAGAACCGCGAGATCTCGGCCGAGATCTACACGAAGCTGAAGGCCGCCGGCCACATCGTCACGCGCACCATCGAGCAGCTCTACGACGCCGAGCGCGACATGTTCCTGCCCGACCGCTACGTGAAGGGCACCTGCCCGAACTGCGGCACGCCGGACCAGTACGGCGACAACTGCGAGAGCTGCAGCGCCACCTACGACGCGGTGGACCTCGTCGACCCCGTCAGCCAGGTGTCCGGCAGCGTGCCGGTGCGGCGCGACTCGGAGCAGTACTTCTTCGCGCTCGGTCACTTCGACGCCATGCTGCGCGAGTGGACGCGCTCGGGCACGCTGCAGAGCGAGATCCGCAACAAGCTGGCCGAATGGCTGGAGTCCGGCCTCAAGGACTGGGACATCTCCAGGAACGCGCCCTACTTCGGTTTCGAGATTCCCGACGCGCCCGGCAAGTACTTCTACGTCTGGCTGGACGCGCCGATCGGCTACATGGCCGCGCACCGGTGCCTGGCGGAGAGCCGCGGCGAGGACTGGCGCACCGACTGGGCGCCCGGCAGCGAGACCGAGCTGCATCACTTCATCGGCAAGGACATCGCGAACTTCCACGGCCTGTTCTGGCCCGCGATGCTCGAGGGCGCGGGCTTCAGGAAACCGACCGGCGTGTACTGCCACGGCTTCCTGACCGTCGACGGCGCGAAGATGTCGAAGTCGCGCGGCACGAGCATCACGGTAGCCACGTGGCTCGCGCACATGGACCCGGAGCCGCTGCGCTACTACTTCGCCTCGAAGCTGTCGGACGGCGTGGTGGACCTGGACCTGAACCTCGACGACTTCGTCGCGCGCGTGAACGCGGACCTCGTCGGCAAGGTCGTGAACATCGCGAGCCGCTGCGCGGGGTTCATCACCAAGCGCTTCGACGGCAGGCTGTCGAGCGCGTACCCCGAGGCGCTCGCGCACGACTACGAGTCGTTCACCAGCGCGCGCCACGTCATCGGGGACCTGTACGAGCGGCGCGAGTTCGGCAAGGCCATGCGCGAGATCATGCTGCTGGCGGAACACGCCAACACCTGGATCAACGACGCCGAGCCGTGGGTGCTGGCGAAGGATCCGGAACGCCTGGCCGAGGTGCAGGACATCTGCACGGTGGGGCTGAACTACTTCCGCGCCATCGTCACCTACCTCTCGCCCGTGCTGCCGGGCTTGGCCGCGAAGACCGAAGCGTTCCTCGACACGACGCTGTCGCTCGAGGCGATCGAGGCCCCGCTGGTCGATCAGGCCATCCGCAAGTACGAGCCCATGATGACGCGCATCGAATCGTCGACGATCGAGGCCATGCTGCAGGCCACGCGCGATGCGACGCCCGCCGTGGCGCCGGAGCCCGCGCAGGCTTCGACGACGCCGCCGGACCGCGCGTCGGCGCCCGCACCCCTGGAGCCCATCGCCGACACCATCGGTATCGAGGACTTCGCGATGATCGACCTGCGCGTCGCGCGCATCGTCGACGCGAAACCCGTCGAGGGTGCGGACAAGCTGATCGAGCTCACGCTGGACGTCGGCACCGATACGCGCACGGTGTTCGCGGGCATCAAGGCCGCGTACGACCCTGCATCGCTCATCGGACGCCACACCGTGGTGGTCGCGAACCTCGCGCCGCGCAAGATGCGCTTCGGCACGTCCAGCGGCATGGTGCTGGCGGCGGGCCCGGGCGGCGGGGATCTCTTCGTGCTGTCGCCGGACGAGGGCGCCACGCCCGGCATGAGGGTCAAATAGCAGAATGCTCTTCACCGACGACCGCACCCGCACCCGCGAGCTGTTCCGAAGCGCCTGGAGAAAGCGCCTGGCGGACGAGCCGCTGGAGCCGCTGGAGAAGCAGGTGGCGACGCTCGTGGAGGAGCATCCCGAGTACCAGCCCATGCTGCTGCGCGGCGACGACGTGCTCGACCAGGACTTCGGGCCGGATTCCGGCGGCGAGAACCCGTTCCTGCACCTTTCGCTGCACCTGGCGCTGCGCGAGCAGGTCGGTACCGATCGGCCGGCGGGGATACGGGACCTGACGCGCTCGCTGCTGCTGAAGTACGGCAAGGGGGACGACGGCGGGCACGCGGTGGAGCACCGCATGATCGCGGTGCTGGGGGAGTTCCTGTGGGACGCGCAGCGGCAGTCGCGGGCGCCGGACGAGCAGGCCTATCTGGAGCGGTTGCGCTCGCTGCTGTGAGCGAGCGTGCGTCGCGGCCGTTCGGCGCAGCAACTCGATATTCCGTCAACGATCGGGCAACTGGTCCTGAGTGATCAGCCCATCGGCGACGCCCCGCAGCAGTACGTAGTGTCGGACGAGCGGTTCCTGAAAGCGGTAGACGTAGCTCTTCGGCCGACCGTCGCGCACAAGAATCGCCCCGCGCTCCTCGCTCGTGAACTTCGCGATGTGAGGCGACAGGTTCGGTATCGAACGTGCCGTCCCCGAGATCATCGAATAAGGATCGACGATCGAACGGATGGTGAACCACCCGCGCTCGTCGTGCTCGGCGAGCGCGCACGCGAGCAGCACTTCGCGGTACTTGTTGCTCGGCTTGGTGCTGCGCGTGGCCGTCAGCCACGCCTGAGTCATGGACTCGTCGGCCCGATCCAGCGCCGCCGAGATGCCCGCATCGAGGCTGCGCGCGTCGATGGCCATTCGGCGACGTGCCACGCTGTCCCGGGCCGCGGCCTGACCGATCAGGTGCGTGTATCCGGGCAGACCCTGTGACAGCGCGGCGATGCGTTCCGCCACGCCCTCCTCGAATCGCATGCCGAGAAGCCCCGAACGCGTCGCGAGGATCTCGACGAGCTCTTCCCGCTTCATCGGGGGCATCTCGATCTGATCGATGCTGCGCGCGATGGAGGCGTGACCTCTGAAGAGATCGATCAGGTCGTCGGCGACTCCGACGACGATGATCGTGGCCTTCGAACCGTAGTCGGACAGGTACTTGATGGTGTCGGACATGGCCACCTTGGTCGCTTCGTCGCGCACGCGATCGAACTCGTCGATGATCAGCACCAGACGGCGATCGGGCGGGAACGTGTCGATGATCCGGAACACGTCGTAGGGGTTGCAGCCGTCGAGGAGGAGTTTCGAGACCTCCACCCCGTCGAACGTCACGTCGTCGAAGACATGCCGCCAGATCATCGAGAAGTCGTGATCGCCGGTGCAGTTGCGCTTGAGCACCCGATACCGATCGCTGCGCGCGAGCACGCGATGGTTGACGATGTTCGCGAGCGAGCTCTTGCCCACCCCCCTGCGCCCGTGAATGACCGCGTGCGCCCCCGTCTGGAAGACGACGTCCAGCAATCGGTTCAGCAGATCGCGCCGGCCCGAGAACAGCGCCTCCTCGTCCACCGGAGTGTGCGGAGTGAAGGTCGTGATGACGGCCTCGTAGAGATCCTGCCAGTCCTGATCGTTCACGGGCTCCATCACCTACCTCTTAATTAAGCCGTCCAGAAAAGCTCTAGCGCTTAATTATGCCATTGCTCCCAACATTCGGGGTGTGGCACCCTCGGATGGAACAAGGTGGCGGCGAAGCCCGCAGCGCGCGCGGCGACCACGACCGGGTGCGCGGCCGAGAACCGCAAGGCGAGCTCTTCCGCCGGGTGGGACGCGAGGCCGGCAATGGAGAAGACGGGCTTGTTCGCCAAGATCACGGGCGGCGCCGAGACCGACGTCGGTTCACCCCGCCGTAGCCGGGTTCGCACGCTCGATCCGGTCGACCGAGGCGAAGCAATCGACCAGTGCGAGCGAGATGCCCGGCGGATCGAGCTCGAACGAGCCCTCGGTGACGATGCGGGTCAGGATGTCGCCGCCGGCGGAGGTGCGCGAATGGTGATAGGCGAGCCGCGTTTCGGGGTCGATGACGAGGTAATGCCGGACGCTGTCGAGGCCCATGTACTCGGCCAGCTTCGATGTGGTGTCGACGCGTGCGGTGGACGGCGAGGCGACCTCGACGAGCACCAGCGGCCGGTCGCACGTGACGGCGTCGAGATCGATGTCGCCATCGCACTGCAGCGCGACGTCGGGGCGGCGCGCGTGCGAATCATCCACCGCGATGGTCACTCCGTCGGGGAAGGCGATGCAGGGCAGGTCCGCGGCGAGTACGGCGTCGGCCAGCAACCGCCACACGTCCGCCTTGACGAGTGCGTGCCGGTTGCGCTCGGCCTGCATTTCGACGACGCGGCCGCCGACCAGCTCGTACCGCGCTCCGTCCGGCTGCGCCTCGGCCCAGGCGAGGAACTGGCCGACCGTCATGCGCGCCTTGTCGTCCGGTACCGGGTCGATCGCGAGCGCGCTGCGGGTCATGGAAGGGCTCCGATGGGGCGAATGCGGGGTCGGGCAGATCATCGTGCCCCTCGGCAGTGGCGACCGCAAGCCGCGCTGCGGCGGCATCTTCGTCGCCTGTCGACGTGCATCGCCCGCCCGGGTCGGTGTGGTTCATGAGCACTGAATCGCCTCCGCGGCCTTCCGGCGCCGGGTCGCCGCGCGATCGGGAGCCCGCTCGAGCGCAGGTTCCGGTGGACTCCATTGAAGACCTGCGCACTTGGCTCGAACACCACCACGCCGCCTCCGGCTCCGTCTGGCTCGTGCGCTGGAAGGCCGGCTCGGGCCGCAAGGTGGTCCCCTACGCCGACATCGTCGACGAGCTGCTGTGCTTCGGCTGGATCGACAGCGTGCCGAGGAAGCTCGACGAGCATCGCTTCCTGACGCTGATCTCGCCGCGCTCGCCGGCGAGCAACTGGTCGGGCGTGAACAAGCGAAAGGTCGAGCGGCTGGAGCGCGAGGGGCGATTGCGACCGGCCGGGGCGGCGATGGTGGCGCTGGCGCGCGAGAACGGCACGTGGAGCTTCCTCGACGACGTGGATCGGCTGGAGCTGCCGCCGGATCTCGTCGAGGCGCTGGACGCGACCGGGAACGCGCGTCGGCTGTTCGAGCGCTTTGCGCCGAGCGCGAAGCGCGGCATCCTGGAATGGATCAAGTGCGCGAAGACGCCCGCCACGCGTGCGCGCCGCGTCGCCGCGACGGCCGAGCGCGCGGCCGAGAACCGCAAGGCGAACTTCCCGGCGGGACGGGATGCGGGGCCGCCCCCAGGGGATTGATGCGCGTCGGCCCATCCCCGGCCCGTCGTCCGCCCTCGGGAAAAACGAGTACCGTCGAAGGGGGTGCGTGGTAGAACCTTGCGCCCTTCGCGCGGCGGCGCGTGCGTTTCCGAGAGGCGGCTTCCAGGACATGGTCCGGTGCGGCGTCAACGAACCGTCGCCCACGCTTCTTCCCCGACCGGACGCCGAACCACCATGAGCATTTCCCTCTCCAAGGGCCAGGGCATCAGCCTGTCCAAGACCGCCGGCTCCACGCTGTCGCGCGTGCGGCTCGGCGTCGGCTGGGACGCCGTGCAGGCGCCGCCGAAGAAGGGCTTCTTCGCGAAGCTCACGGGCGGCGGCGGTGGCGAGACCGACATCGACCTCGACGCCTCCTGCGTGCTGTACGACGCCAGCGGCAAGCGTGTGGATGCGGTCTGGTTCGGCCAGCTCACCAGCAAGGACGGCGCGGTGCGCCACAGCGGCGACAACCTCACGGGCGAGGGCGACGGCGACGACGAGACCATCCTCGTCGATCTCGCGGCGCTGCCGTCCGAGGTGGTCACCCTGGTGCTCACGGTGAGCAGCTTCCGAGGGCAGACCTTCGACGAGGTCGAGAACGCGTTCGCGCGCGTCGTGGACGATGCCAGCGGCAAGGAGCTCGCGCGCTACTCGCTCACCGAGCAGGGCGCCCACACGGGCATGGTCATGGCCTCGCTCAAGCGCGGCGCGGGCGGCGACTGGGACCTGAAGGCGCTCGGCGAGCGCGCCACCGGGCGCACCGTCGACGAGCTCGAGCAGGCCATCCGGCCGCTGCTGTAGGGGGATCGATCCATGGAGCTGAAGAAGGGCGAGAAGAAGGCGCTGTCGGACATCGGCGCCTTCTCGAGCGGGGGCGGCGCCGCCGACGTCGAGGTGCGCTTCGGGCTCGGCGGCATGGACGTCGCGGCGTTCGGCATCGGATCGGACGGCAAGATCGGCGACGACCGCTACGTCGTGCTGTTCAGCAACGCCTCCAGCCCGAACGGCGAGATCCGCGGCGATTTCGGCGGGAACTCGGCGACGTTCCGCGTCGCGCTGGACAAGCTGCCGGAGTCCATCGCGCGCATCGTGCTGACGGCCACGCACGATTCTCGGCCGGTGAGCGATTCGAAGCCGTTGACGGTGAAGGTCGGCGAGGCGAGCTTCGACGTGGCGGCGGGGCTGTCGAACGAGCGCGCGGTCATGATGGCCGAGCTCTACCGGCACTCCTCCGGCTGGAAGCTCGGCACCATCGCGCAGGGCTTCGAGGGCGGACTCGCGGCGCTCGTCACCCACTTCGGCGGCGAGGTGGGGGACGACGCGCCCGCCGCGCCGGCACCGGCGCCCGAGCCCGCCCCGGCGCCTTCGAAGCTGAACCTCTCCAAGATCAGCCTGGAGAAGTCCAAGCCGTCGATCAGCCTCGAGAAGACCGGCGCGACCTTCGGCGAGATCGTGCTGAACCTGAACTGGTCCGCGCAGCCCGCGAAGAAGGGCTTCTTCGGCGGCACCAAGCAGCTGGACCTGGACCTGGGCTGCCTCTTCGAGCTCGACGACGGCAGCAAGGGCGTCATCCAGGCGCTCGGGAAGAGCTTCGGGCGCTACGACAGCGCCCCGTTCATCGAGCTGTCGGGCGACGATCGCACGGGCGCGGTGGACGCCGGCGAGACCATCCGCATCAACGGCACGAAGTTCGAGCGCATCAGGAAGCTCGCCGTGTTCGCGCTCATCTACGAGGGCGCGCCGAACTGGCAGGCGACCGACGGCGTGGTGCGCATCACCACGCCGGGCCAGCCCGAGATCGAGGTGCGCATGAACGAGCAGGACAGCAACAGCCGGCTGTGCGGCATCGCCACCATCGTCAACGAGGGCGGCAACATGCGCATCGAGCGGCTTGTTCGCTTCTACAAGGACCAGAAGCAGTACGCCGACGATATGGGCATCATCCTGCAATGGTCCGCAGGTAGGAAGTAGTCATGCCGAGCGGACGTCCGTCGAGCGCATACCCTTGAGATTCCTGTTCAGGCACTTCGGAGGCTCGCTGGCCTTCACGGCCGTGGCCCTGCTGCTGGGCGCGTGGGTCGGGTGGGCGTTCACGGGCACGCTCCCGGGAATGCTCGGCATCGTGTGGATCTGCACGGTGCTGGCCGTGCTGGAGGTGTCGCTGTCGCTCGACAACGCGGCCGTGAACGCTTCGGTGCTCAAGGACATGGACCCCGTCTGGCAACGCCGCTTCCTGACCTGGGGCATCCTGATCGCCGTGTTCGGCATGCGCATCGTGTTCCCGCTCGTGATCGTGGCCGTGGCGGCGAGCCTCGGACCCATCGAGGCGCTCACGCTGGCCATCAATCGTCCCGACGAGTACTCGCGCATCATCAACGACGCGCACGTCGGGCTCATGGGCTTCGGCGGCGCGTTCCTCGGCATGGTGGGCCTCGGCTTCTTCTTCAACGCCGAGAAGGACATCCACTGGATCGGCGTCGTCGAGCGCACGCTGCAGAAGCTCGGCAGCCTGAAGGCGATCGAGATCGCCGTGATGCTGGTGGTCATCTACTTCGTGTCGACGCTGCTGAGCCTGGAGGAATCGCACACCTTCATCGTCGCGGGGGTGCTGGGGCTCGTGACGTTCATCGCCGTCGACATGGTCGGCCACGCGATGGAGGCGCCCGACGCGGCGACCGGGGCGGTCGTGAAGTCGGGGCTCGCCTCGTTCCTGTACCTCGAGGTGCTGGACGCGAGCTTCAGCTTCGACGGCGTCATCGGCGCGTTCGCGCTGTCCACGAACCTCTTCGTGATCGCGATCGGGCTCGGCATCGGCGCGATGTTCGTGCGCTCCATGACGATCTACCTCGTCGAGCGCGGCACCATGTCCGAGTACCGCTTCCTGGAGAACGGCGCGTTCTACGCGATCCTTGCGCTCGCGACCATCATGTTCCTGAACGTGAGGTACCACATTCCCGAGGTCGTCACGGGGCTGATCGGCGCCGTGCTCATCGGGCTCGCCTTCTGGAGCTCGGTGCGCTGGAACCGCGCGCACCGTTCCGCCGAGGACGCGCCTTTGCCTCCGGCCTCCGGGACCCCATCTTCGGAACCGGCCGAGGCCGTCCGATGACGGGTTCGGCACCCTTCCCCCGTTTCAACCGAGAGAGGTACATAGAAACATGTCCATCAGCCTAAGCAAGGGCGGCTCGCTCAGCCTGTCGAAGGAATCCCCCGGTCTGGAGGAAGTCATGGTCGGCCTCGGCTGGGACGTCCGCGCCACCGACGGCAAGGACTTCGACCTCGACGCCAGCGCCTTCCTGCTGAACGAGTCCGGCAAGGCGCGCAGCGACGCCGACTTCTGCTTCTACAACCAGAAGTCGGTCGGTGACGACTCGGTCATCCACCAGGGCGACAACACCACCGGCGAGGGCGACGGCGACGACGAGCAGGTCAAGATCTACCTCTCGAAGGTGCCCGCCGACATCCAGAAGATCAGCTTCGCCGTGACCATCCACGAGGGCCAGGCGCGCGGCCAGAACTTCGGCCAGGTCTCGAACGCCTTCGTGCGTCTGGTGGACGCGAAGACCGACAAGGAGATCACGCGCTTCGACCTGTCCGAGGACGCCTCCACCGAAGCCGCCATGATCCTCGGCGAGGTCTATCGCCACAACGGCGAGTGGAAGTTCAAGGCCGTGGGTCAGGGCTTCGCGGGAGGTCTGGGGCCGCTGGCGCAGAACTTCGGCGTCAACATCGGCTGATCCGGACCTGCGCTTGCTGGATCTCCTGCGTATTCGGACCGGGAGATCGGCATGCGGGTGTGGCTGACGCGGGGCTACTCCCTCGCGCGGATAGCCTCGATCATGCGCGCGGCGCTGCCGGGACACGAGGTCCTGGTCAGCGCCGTCGCCGCGCCCGGGCTGGTGGAGCCGGATCCGGTCGACGAGCCCGCGTACCTCGAGTACGTGCGCGAGACCGTTGCCGCGCACAACATCGACGTGCTGGTGCCGACGCGGCGCGCCGCCGCCGTGACGCGCGCCGGTGCGGGCTGCCGCATCGAGGCGGCCGCGCCCGCCGACGTGCTGGAGCTGCTGCACGACAAGCTCGCGTTCGCCGAGGCGCTCGTGGGCGATCCGTTGCTCGCGCCGACGCTGGCGGTGCGCGGCGTCGACGATTTCGAGCGCGGTATCGATCATTTCGCCGCGCGCGACACGCCGTGCTGCATCAAGCCCGCGCGCGGGGTGAACGGCATCGGCTACCAGAGATTCACGGATCGTGCGCGCCTCGCGCAGCTCGCGGAACCGGAGCTGCGCGAGACGCGCGTCGACACGTTCGCCCGGGCGCTGCGCGAGGCCGAAACCGACGGTGTCGTTCCGCCGCACGCGCTGATGGAGTTCCTGCCCGGCGACGAGATCTCGGTCGATGCGCTGGCCTGGCACGGCCGATTGCTCGGCCATGCGGCGCGTACCAAGAGCGCGGAGACCGTGCAGCTGCTGTCGACCCGGCACGCGCTGGAGCCCGAGGTGCGGCGCCTGGTCGAACGCTTCGAGCTGCACGGGCTCGTGAGCGTGCAGTTCAGGCGCGACGCGCACGGCGTTCCTCGGCTGCTCGAGATCAACCCGCGCCCCGCGGGCGGTTGCCTGTTCTCCGAGGCGGCGGGTTGCGCCCTCGTGCGCGACTGGGCCCGCTTGCTGGTCGGCGAGATGGAACCCGACGAGGTCCGGACGCCGCACCTGGAGGCCACGCTGCACCGAGAGACGCACGTGCGCGTGCAGCACGACGTCCCGGAGGGCGCCCGATGCGCGGCCTGACCTCGGGCGAGCGCCTGCCGCTGCCGCCGGGCTGCACGCGCCTGGCCGTCGCCGCCGAGGTCGACGGCGGGCCCACCGTGGGGCTCGTCGCGGTCGGCGCGGACCAGCGCGTGGTCGAGGCGAGCATCGAGGGCGAGCGTGCCATCGTGGAGCTCGAGGGGCTCGTGCTGCCGGTCGAGCTGGTGGCCTACGTCGTCGACGATCGCGAGGGCGGGTTCGTCAACGGCATGTATCCCATGAGCCTGGACGCGGGCGACGGCGCGCTCGGGCTGCCCGAGCCGTCGCAGCACCTGGCGGCGGTGGTGCTCGCCGAGGTGTACGAGAGGGGCGGCGCGCGGCGCCTGCGCGCCTCGTGCGAGGGCTACCAGTTCGGCATCGAGGCCTACGCGCGGGCGCGCGGCATCGACCGCATGACGTTCCCCGGCCAGCGTGCGGACGGCGGCCGGGCGGCTTCGCCCGCGCCGCGCACCGCGCTGGGTTCGGGCAGCGGCGTGTTCGTCGCGCCCGGCATCGTCGCCACGAACGCGCACGTCGTCGAGGACGGACGCACGTTCCGACTGGATGCCGAGGAGCGCGGCGAGGGCCGCGTGATCGCGCTGGACCGCATGCACGACCTGGCGCTGCTGCGCACCGAGCTCGCGGGGCAGCCGCTGCCGCTGCGGCTGTCGCGTCCGCTCGAGCTCGGCGAGGACGTGATCGCGGCGGGCTTTCCGCTGCGCGAGATCCTCGGTGCGAACCTGAAGGTCACGACGGGCAACGTGTCCGGGCTGCACGGGCCGCACGACGACGTCTCGCGCTTCCAGTTCTCGGCGCCCATCGGCAGCGGCTCCTCGGGCGGCGCGGTCACCGACGCGCACGGCAACCTCGTCGGCATCACCGCCTCCTCCCTGCGCCACGACGAGCTGCGCGCGCAGGGCGCGACGAGCGAGAACACGAACTTCGCCATCAAGTCGGTCATGGTCTCGGAGATGGTCGCGTCCGCCGGCATCGCGCGCGACGCGCTGCCCAACCACGCGGAAGGGGCGCGGGCGGACGCGGTACGCCGCATCCGCGCGGCCATGGTGTCCATCACCGTGGTGGCCTGAATCGCGCCTGCGCCTGAGCCTGAGCCTGCGTTCGGGCGGCCCTGCGCATGCCGCGGGCGTCCGGGCGTTAGAATCGACGGTTCGTCAACACGCTCGACCGCGGCGCGCCGCGCCCGGTCACCGCCTTCGGAGGACCTTGTCCATGCCCACGAAATTCGGCTCGCTGAAGTCCATGCTCGACGACGCCCGCACCAAGGGCGACACGCTGTTCGGCCGCATCAAGGACCGCGCGACGTTCAGACGCACCGTCTACGCCTGCTACCTGATCGGTCGGGCCGACGGCAACTTCGACGCGTCCGAGCGGCAGGCCATCGGCGCGCTCATCCAGCAGAAGCTGCCGCACTTCAAGCTCGCCGACATCATGAGCGAGATCGACGCCGCCGAGGCCAAGCTCGGCTTCGACGTCACCATGGGCACGCAGGAGCTCATGGCCGAGATCGGCAAGGCCACCGGCGATTCGGCCGAGCTCGTCATCCAGGCGGCCTGCTTCATCGGCGCGGCAGACGGCGAGTTCGACGAGGCCGAGAAGCGCGTCGCGAAGCAGCTCGCCGAGCGCATGAACCTGCAGCCCTCGCACTACGGGCTCGACTGACACCGACGCTTCGGCCCGCGTGGAACGCGCGCCGGTGGGCGCCACCGGCGCGCCGGCCGTGCACCGCCGCGTGGTGCTGCCCGCGGGCACGTTGCACGTGGCGGTCGACGACCCCGAGGCGCTGGATCGGCTCTGCGCGTTCGCGGCCCGCAGGAACCCGCGACGCGGCTGGCTCGTCGTCTCTCGCGTGCTCGGCCGTCACCTGCCCACCCGGCCAAGGGACGCCCGGGCCGCGATGGCGGACATGGCCGCGCCGCTCGCGGCCGGATCCCTGGACGGTCCGGTGCTGTTCATGGGCATGGCCGAGACGGCGACGGCGCTCGGGCACGGCGTGCACGACGCGTGGCGCGAGGCCACCGGACGCGAGGATTCGATCTACCTGCAGAGCTCGCGGCAACGCGTCGCGGGCGCGCTGCCGCTGACGAGCTTCGAGGAAGGCCACAGCCACGCGAGCACGCATCTGGTACAGGTGTGGCCCGAGTTGCGCGCGCGGCTGGCCGATGCGCGCACGCTCGTGATCGTCGACGACGAGAGCAGCACCGGCAACACGTTCGTGCGCGCGGCCGCCGCGCTGGTGGAGGCGCTGCCGGGACTGCGCGACGTGCGCACCACCGTGCTGACGGACTGGAGCGACGGGCGGTGGCTGGAGGCGCTGCCGTGCCCCGGCGAGGCGCACGCGCTGCTGCGCGGCTCGTCGAGCTGGGAGCCGACGGCGCCCGACGGCAGCGCGCTGGCCGCGGCGACGAACGAGGCCGGCGTCGCGCCCGCGCACGGCACGCCGGCGCGCTGCGGCTTCGTCCATTACGCCCGGCCCGAGCGCGAGGGCTTCGAGCCCGTCGGTGCGTCGCGCACCGTGGTGCTCGGCGACGGCGAGTTCTCCTGGGAGGCGCTGCGTGCCGCCGAGGACATCGAGGCGGCGGGCGGCACCGCGTGGGTGCAGTGCATCACGCGCAGCCCCGCCCTGCCCGGCCACGCGATGACGAGCGTGACGCCGCTGTCGGACAGCTACGGCAGCGGCGCGCCCTGCTTCGTCTACAACCTGCTGCAGAGCGACCCGGAGCGCATCGTCGTGGTGAGCGAGAACGCGGGCGCGCAGGCGCGGGAGCTGCGGACCTGGCTTGCCGGGCGCGGACGCGAGCTGCCCGTTTCGGTGGTGACCTGTCGCTACGACGGCCGGAACGCTCGATGCTGAAGGCGCTGGTGCTGGCCGACCTGGACGACACGCTGTTCCAGACGCGCAGGAAGATCCCTCGGCACGGGGAAGTGGAGCTCAGCGTCGCGAGCGTGTTGTCGGACGGTGCCCCGAGCGGATACGCCACGCCCGTGCAGCGAGGGTTGCTCGCGCTGTTCGAGCCTGCGCTCGTGGTGCCGGTGACCGCGCGCGGCACCGAAGCGCTGTCGCGCGTGCGCGTGGCCGGGCGCCCGGCCGTCTGCGCCAACGGGGGCCGGATCATCGGTGCGGACGGGGGCGCGGACGCGCGCTGGCACGCGAGGCTCGAGCGGCGCGCGGCCGCCGAAGCCGTCGGCGTCGCCGAGGTGCACGCCGCGGTCGAGGCGGCGTGTGCGGGCCTGGACGTGCGGCGCTGGAGCGTGGCCGAGGACGGGCTCGGACTGTACGTCGTGGTGAAGGCGAACGGCTTCGAGGGCGCGGGCGTGCCGGGCGTGCTGCAGGACCTGCACGACGGTCCCGTGGCGGAGCTCCTGCCCGATGGCTGGCGCACGCACCTGAACGGCAACAATCTCGCCCTGTCCCCGCCGTGGCTCGCCAAGCGGGACGCGGTGGCGTACCTGCTGCCATCCTTGCTGCGGGGGCGAACGGACCTGCCCGTCATCGGTCTGGGCGACAGCCTCTCGGACACGGGCTTCATGGATCTGTGCCACTACGCGATGATGCCGACGGGCTCGCAGCTGTGGCGCGCTCTCGGAACGGGGCCGTGGACGGGATCGTGAGCGCGCCCCCCTTCAGCGGCTCGTACGCATCGCGCGACGTGACGTTCCTGCTACGTCCCGCCCACGTGGAGCACGTGGACGTGGCCGCCAAGGAGCGGCTCATCCAGTCGGGCGCGAAGCACTACTCCGAGATGCTCTCGCCCGAGGCCGTGCCCGACGCGCGCTACCTCGAGCTGTACCGCGAGGCGCTGGCCAGGAACGCGGGACGGCTGCGCGCCGACATCGAGCTGCTGGCGCGACGCATCGTCGAGACCCGCGGTGACGACGTCGTGCTGCTGTCGCTCGTGCGTGCGGGCACGCCCGTCGGCGTGCTGCTGCAACGCAGGCTTCGGACGCTCGGCATCGATTCGACGCACTACTCGATCAGCATCGTGCGCGGGCGCGGCATCGATCGCGCGGCTCTCGATCACGTGCGCTGCCGGCACGGAACGCGGAACGCGGTGTTCATCGACGGTTGGACCGGCAAGGGCGCGATCACGACCGAGCTGCACCGCAGCCTCGCGGGCACGGGCTTCGCGCCCGAGCTCGCGGTGATCGCCGACCCGGCGGGCTGTGCGGGCCTCGCCGCGACGGTGGACGACTACGTGATCCCCTCGGGGCTGCTGAACGGCATCGTCTCGGGCCTGGTCAGCCGCTCGGTGTGGAACGACGAGCTCGTCGGCCCGGGGGACTTTCACGCCTGCAGGCACCTCGTCGAGCACGCCGCGCACGACCTGAGCGCGGACTTCATCGACGCCGTCGAGGCGGCCGTGCCGAGGCCCGACGCGGGCACGCCGTGGACGGCGGCGACGGCGCGCGAGGCGTGCGACGGTCTTGCGGCGCTGACCGCCCACGTGCGCGCGGACGCCGGGGTCGGCGACGTCAACCGCATCAAGCCAGGCATCGCCGAGGCCACCCGGGCGCTGCTACGCCGCGTGCCCGAAGCGCTGTACGTCGGTGCGGCCGACGATCCGGACGTCGCGCCGCTGCTGCACCTGGCCGGACGCGCCGGCGTGCCCGTGCGGGCGTTGCCCGGCACGCACTATCGCGCCGTGACGCTGATCCGGAACCTGGGGGCGGACGCGTGAACGGCGCCGTCGGGTTGGGGGCAACCCTGTATTTTCCGGCCACGCGGGCGGATCTCGCGCGCATCGCGCGCGGCCACATCGAGGGCCTGCGCTCCGCGGTCGTGTGTCTGGAGGACGCCGTGGCGCCCGCGGACCGCGGCCTCGCGCTGATACGGCTCGAGCGCCTGCTGCTGGAGCTGCGCGCCGCGCCGCCCGCGATCCGCCTGTACGTGCGACCGCACGACCCCGGCATGCTGAGTCGCATCGCGCGCATGGCGGGCATCGATGCGGTGGAGGGCTTCGTGCTGCCGAAGGCGAACGCCGGCAACCTTCGCACCTGGCTCGGTGCGCTGCCGCCCGGCGAGCACCGGCTCATGCCGACCATCGAGGGCATCGAGGCCTTCGACGCGCAGGAGCTTCGCCGGTTGCGCGACGCGCTGCTGCCGCATCGCGAGCGCGTGACGGCGGTGCGCATCGGCGGCAACGACGTGCTGGGCCTGCTGGGCGTGCGGCGCTCGCGCGTGCGCACCGCGTGGGAAGGGCCGCTCGCGAACGTGCTGCGCGACGTCGCGGGCACCTTCCTGCCCGCGGGCTTCGAGCTGGCCGCCCCGGTGTTCGAGCACTACGGTGCGCCCGAGGTGCTGGCGCGCGAGGTCGAGATCGATCTCGAGCACGGGCTGTGCACCAAGACCGCGATCCATCCGTCGCAGCTCGCCATCGTGCACGCCGCCTATCGGCCGGACCCGGACGAGCTCGACGACGCGCGCGCGATACTCGCCGTCGACGCGCCGGCGGTGTTCGGACGCCGCCAGAGCCTGTGCGAGCCCGCCACGCATCGCGGCTGGGCACGGCGCACGCTGCAGCGCGCGGACGCGTACGGCGTGCCCTCGGAAGCGGCGGCGCCGGAGACGGTTCGCGGCGGGTCCGCCGCTCAGCGCTCGGCGTCGGCCAGCCCGGTCGCGTGCAGCGACACCCCCAGGGACTCCAAGGTCTCGAGCGTGAGTCCGCCGGTCGGCAGCCCGCGCTCGGTCTGGTAGGCCTCGACGGCGCCGCGCGTGCCGGGGCCGAGCAGCCCGTCGATGCCGTTGGGCGAATGGCCCGCCCCCTCGAGCGCGATCTGCAGCCGGCGCACGACATCGGGCGTCACGTTGGTCCGGCACAGCACGGGACGCCAGGCGACGTGCGCGTCGGAGAGCTTCGTGCGGCGCGTGAGCGTCACGGTCTCGGCCGGCACCGGCACGGCGCGGCTCGACGCATCGGCGACGAGCTCCTGCACCGGAAGCACGATCGTCTCGGCCGGCACGGTCTCGCGCTCGAAGCGACCCGGCGTCACGAGCGTCTCGCGCTCCCAGGTCACGGTGAGCCCGGGTACCTCCGTGCGGCAGACCGCGCGCCCCGTGCGCTCGTGCGCCGACTCCAGCGGCCGCGCGCCGCCCACGAGCCACAGGTACTCGCCCTCGACATCGTTCGCGGCCGGCAGCTCCAGCACGTCGAACCTCGCGGCCACCGGCGAGCGCAGCTCGCGCGCGTCGGCCGCGAGCCGCGAGACGTCGACGTTCTTCAGCGTGGCTTCCTGCGCGATGCTCGTCACCATCGGCGGGTTCTCGACCGCCGCGCCGTTCAGCACCTCGTGCTTCGCGGGTACGTCGATGCGGCACATGATCTCCCCGGTGGCCTCGTCGATGCGCTGGACGGGGCCTTCGCCGCGCACCCAGGCCGTCGTCGCGGGCTCCACGACGACCTTTCTCTGCACGGCCGTCCACGTCGCCGGGATCTCGACCAGGCGCGCGTGCGCCGGAGCGATCTCCACCGGCAGCGACAGCTCCTCGAAGGTCGCCTCGGCCACGTCGAGCGCCTCGTAGGCCTCGCTCACCAGCACGCGGCGCTCGATGGTGCGCGCCTCGGGGGCCTCGTACCACTCGTTCACGCAGGCACCCACGGGCAGCGCGTCGAGGTCGACGCCCGCGGACGCGATGGCGGCGAGCTCCTCGGACGACGGTGGCAGGGTGCCGTCCGGCGTGCCGCGCACCAGCCGGGTCGACGGCTCACGGTGCACGAGCTTCTGCTCCTCGGTGCGCCGCTCCGGCGGCACGGTCACCAGACGCGTGTGCGCGTCCTTCACGATCACCTCGCGCTCGGCGTCGCGCAGCGTCGCGGGCGTGACCTCGAAGCGTTCGGTCGCTTCGCGCAGCACCACCTCGACGGGCTCCAGCCGATAGAGCGCGGGCACCTGCACCTCGGCGAAGCAGGCACCGGGGTCGTCGATGCCGGGCACCGCGGCCAGCGCGGCACCGAGCGGCGGTTCGCCGAGCGGGAGTCGACCGCGCGACGGCGTGCCGATCGGCGGCTCGCGTTCCGCGGCGTCGTCCCCCAGCGTGACCGGCGCATCGAGTGCCTCGGGCCAGGGCTGACCCGGGGCGGGCCAGGCGTCCAGGCCCACGTCGCCCGGGGACACCGCCGGTCGGGCGTCCGCATCCGCGTCCGCCACGGCGCCGGCGGCGGCCGTCAACGCCCAGACGGTCGCCAACCCCATCGCCACGGGGGCGACGGGCCGAAGCCGTGCGCGCGCGGCGGGACGAGACGGGGTGTGACGGGGCATCGCGAGACTCCTTCGGGTTCGCGCGCCACCGGCGGCGCACGGCTGTTGCGCTCGCCACAGGAAGAAGCGTGCCATCCGTTTTCGTTCGCGGCGTCGCAAGCCTCACCTGCACCCGTTCAGCAACCGGCCCGCGCGTCGATCCGGCACGCATGGACACACATGCGAGCCGCCTCGGCGCGGCGGGACTCGGAATGGCCCTCGTCTGGGCCTGCGGTATCGCGGACGCCCAGGAACCCGACGTCTGGCGGCGCGTGATCGCGGGACCGCCATCGGCGGGGACGGCCCTGCCTTACGTGCGCACCGGGCCCGACGCGCGCGCGGCCGATTACGCTCGCCGCGCCGTGCCGCCGCTCGGCGCCTCGATCCCGGACCCCGCCACGAACCTGGCCGACGAGCTCACGATCGATGCGAGCGCCGAGCGCCGCGAGCTCCTGGCCGAGTGGGGCCCCTGGCTGACGGGCACGGGAGTGTCCGACAACGCTCGCCAGCTCGTGGCGCTCCTGGAGGGCGCCGGCGCGCACGGGCTCGACCCGCAGGCCTACAAGCTCGACGAGCTGCGCGCCGGCATCGCGCAGCGCGAGCGCGCCGCGACCCTGCTGGCCGCCGAGGCGCGTCACGTGCGCAACCGCCAGGTGCCGGAGCCGGGCGACCGCGACGTCACCGAGACCGAATACGCCGCGGGCGGCGAACGCCTGGGTCGCCACCTCGACGACGCCTTCGCGTCACTGGCCACGCATCTGGGCCGCGGCGTGGTCGACGCTCGCACGGTGCAGCGCGGGCTCTACCGCGATCCGCCCGAGGTCGATGTCGAGGGTCTGGCCGAGGACCTCGCGCGCGGCCTGCTCGACGTCAACTCCGCGCTCCTGTCGGTCGCGCCGACCCATCCCGCCTACCGCCGCCTGAGCGAGGCGCTGGCGCTGCTGCTAGACCAGCGCGAGCGCGGCGTGCGCCGCACGCGCGTGCCCGAGATCGGTACCGACCGGGCCGGACAGCGCCGCGACGACGTGATGGACCTGAAGCGCCGCCTGGTGGAGACCGGGGATCTGCCCCCGGACACGGTGCTGACGCCGATGTTCGATGCGCCGCTGGTACTGGCGGTCGAGGCCTTCCAGGCGCGCCACGGGCTGACGGTGACGGGCGTCGTGGACCCGCGCACGCGCGCCGCCATGAACCAGAGCCTGGACGAGGCCATCGGGGAGCTGGCGCTGAACCTCGAGCGCTGGCGCTGGATGCCGCGCGATCTCGGCGAGCGATACGTGTACGTGAACCTGCCGAACTACCGCGTCGAGGTGATGAACGGAGCGCAGCGCATCGTCGACATGCGCGTGGTCATAGGCTCGACCGAGCACCCGACGCCGACCTTCTCGCAGGACATGGCCTACCTGGAGTTCAACCCCACCTGGACCGTGCCGGCATCGATCGCGCACTCGGAGCTGCTGCCCCTGGAACGGCGCCGGCCCGGCTACCTGAAGTCGCGGAACTTCCACTACCTGGGCTGGCGCGACGGCGGGTTCGTGAAGGTGCCCGACTCGCGCGTGACGCGCGAGATGCTCTCTCGACGCCCCTTCCCGTACACGCTGCGTCAGGCCGGTGGCGAGGGCAACGCGCTCGGGCGGCTGAAGTTCATGTTCCCGAACCCCTACGCCATCTACCTGCACGACACCCCGGCGCAGAAGCACTTCGTGCTGGACGACCGGGCGTACAGCCACGGCTGCATCCGCGTGTCCGACCCGGAGCACCTCGCCGACGTGCTGCTGCGCGTGGACGGGCACGAGGCCGGCGAGGTGCAGGCCCTGCTGGCGGCCTCCGGGACGACGCGCGCGCGGCTGACGGATCCGGTGCCGACCCACCTCGTCTACTTCACCGCCTGGATCGATGACGACGGGCTGCTGCAGCGGCGTACCGACGTGTACCGCCACGATGCGGCGCTGCGCATCGCGCTGGAGGCGGCGGGCACGCTGCTCGGCACGCTCGGCAGCGACGTGGGCACCTAGCACGTTGCCCGAGGGGGGAACGTGCCGCATCATCGGGGCCGTACACGCCCCGATCGGTTCCCCACATGCCCGTCGACGATTCGCAGATCACCGTGCTCGGGGCGGGCATGGTGGGGGTGTGCACCGCGCTGCACCTGCAGCGCCGCGGGCTCGATGTCACGCTGATGGACAGGCGCGCGCCGGGTCGGGAGACGAGCTTCGGCAACGCGGGCGTGATCAACGCCGGATGCGCGGTGCCGCTGAACAACCCCGACCTGCACCGCGAGCTCGCAGGGCTGCTGCGCAACCGCGACGCGGGGCTGCGCTACGACGCGCGCCACGTGCTGCGCCACCTTCCCTGGTTCCTCGGCTTCCTGCAGAACAGCAAGACCACCGCGGCCCGGCGTGCCTCGCTCGCGCTGCACGCGCTCGTCTCGCGCGCATCGGACGAGCACCGCGCGCTGATGCGGGATTGCGGCAACGCTCACCGGTTCAGCGAGATGGGCTGGCTGAAGGCGTACCGCGGCACCGACCCCACGCGCGCGCTGGCGGGCTTCACCGGCGAGCTGCTGCGCGAATGCGGCGTGCTGGTGCGCACGCTGGACGCGGCCGCGCTCGCGGAGCGGGAACCCGCCCTGCAACCGATCTTCCGCGGCGCGGTGCATCTGGTCGACGGCGGCGTGGTGGATGACCCGGGCGCGCTGACGGCCGAGTACGCGGCCCTGTTCGCACGCGAAGGGGGCACGCTCGTGGAGCGCGAGGTATGCGCCGTGAGCGAGGACGAGACGGGCATCGAGGTGAGCGGGCCGGACGGGTCCTGGCGGGTGCCGCGGCTCGTCGTGGCGGCGGGACCGTGGAGCGCGGAGCTGCTCGCCACCGCCGACTACGAGGTGCCGCTCGGTGTCGAGCGAGGCTATCACGCGCACTTCCGGCTGGCCGACGGGGTACGGCTGTCGCATTCGGTGCACGACGTGGAGGCGGGCTACGTCATGGGGCCCATGACGGCGGGGCTGCGCGTGACCACGGGGGTGGAGCTCGCGCCGCGCGACGCGCCCTCGAACCCCGCGCAGCTGGACGCCGTGGCGCCGCGCGTGGCCGAGGCCGTGCGCATCGCGGGCCGCACGGCCGATCCGCCCTGGCGCGGCGCGCGTCCGACGCTGCCGGACAGCCTGCCGGCCGTCGGCGCGCTGCCCGGCAGCCGCCGGCTGTGGGCGAACTTCGCGCATCAGCACGTCGGGTTCATGACGGGGCCGGTGACCGGGCGGCTGTGCGCGGAGCTGATCGCGGGAGCAACGCCCGCGGTGGACATGAGCCCGTTCGACCCGGCGCGCTGCGTGCGGCGCCGGCGTCCCGTTCACGGCGGGCGCTGGCGCGGCCCACGGCTCAGCGCTCCCGGCGCTTGATCTCGTCCCACAGCGCATCCAGCGCGTCGAGGTCGAGCTCGCCGAGCGACTCGCCCGCCAGGCGCTCCACCCCCCGGAACCGATGCTCGAACTTCGCGCTCGCCCGGCGCAGCGCCGTCTCGGCATCGACGCCGACGTGGCGCGCGAGGTTCACGGCCGCGAACAGCAGGTCGCCGACCTCGTCCTCGAGCTCGTCGAGGCCCGCGGCGCCGCGCACCTCGTCGAGCTCCTCGACCACCTTGGCGTAGACCGGCTCCGCGTCGGGCCAGTCGAATCCCGTGCGCGCGGCGCGCGCCTGCAGCTTCTGCGCGCGCACCAGCGCCGGCAGGGCGTTCGCGATGCCCTCGAGCGCGGAGGCGTCCGGCGCCTTCGCGGCGCGCTCCTTCGACTTCTGCGCCTCCCACTGGCGCTTCAGTCCCGCGACGTCGTCGACGCGCGCGTCGCCGAACACGTGCGGATGGCGGCGCACGAGCTTGTCGACGATGGCGCGCGCGATGTCGTCGAAGCCGAACAGCCCGGCCTCCTCGGCCATGCGCGCGTGGAAGACGACCTGCAGCAGCAGATCGCCGAGCTCGTCGCGCAGCTCGTCCATGTCGCCGCGCTCGATGGCGTCGACGACCTCGTAGGCCTCCTCGAGCGTGAACGGCGCGATGCTGGCGAAGCTCTGCTGCACGTCCCACACGCAGCCCGTCTCGGGGTCGCGCAGGCGGCGCATGACGTCGACGAGCTCGTCGATGGCGGGCATGGGACTCTTCCGGCGGCCGGGTGGGCCGCCAAGCGTAGCGCGCCTAGAAGGCGACCTTCAGCCCCACGTGAAAGCCG
The DNA here is from genome assembly GCA_963833195.1 of uncultured Gammaproteobacteria bacterium. Classification (GTDB taxonomy): domain Bacteria; phylum Pseudomonadota; class Gammaproteobacteria; order Granulosicoccales; family Granulosicoccaceae; genus Granulosicoccus. The sequence continues at coordinate 3,270,933 of CAWHXF010000027.1, forward strand.
CTGTCGCTGTTCAGCGACTGGTAGTCGTTCGTATCGAAGGACAGCCGGCGGTAACCGAGGTACACCCGTGCCTGCGGAATGACCTCGACCTGCAGCCGCACGGACAGCTCGAGGTAGCGCTCGGCATCGGTGAAGCTCGCGATGCTCGGTGCCATGAACGCCTCGGCGATGAAGTCGATCGGGTTGGTGCGCGACGGCGACAGCAGCACGCCGCCCTGCACGCCGAGCGCGAGCGCCCCCACCTTCTCGCTGTCCTCGCCGTCGACCACCAGGTCCTCGTCGATCTCGAGCTCGCCGTAGATCGCCCGCACGCCTGCGCCCAAGGTGTACTGCGAGTTGCCCGATCGACGCGAGCCGCGCGCCAGCAGCGTCGCGTGAACGAGCTGGTCACCCGCCTCGTTGGTGAACGCGCCCAGCGCGAGCTCCGCGCCCTCGTCCGCGTAGAGCTGGTACGGATTGAACAGCACGGAGATGTTCGCGGCCTCGTTGCCGAGGGCCAGGTCCACGCCGGCGGCCCACGCGGGCACGGGAACCGTCGCCGCGAGCAGGGCGAGCCCCGCCAGTGCCTTGTTCATCCGCCACCCCGTTTCCTTGCCGCACGCCCTCACGAAGCCTGGAGCGTAGTCGGCGGTCGCCGGCTTGCAAGGCAGCCATGCCGCCGGCGGCGCTCAGGCCGCCGAGCGCGGGGCCTTCGCCTGCAGCGCGCGCACGCGGTTCTCGAGTCTGGACACCGACACCTTCTCGCGCGTGCCGAGCTCCTGCGCGAAGAGCTGCACGCGCAGCTCCTCGAACGCCCAGCGCAGCGCCTCGTGCTCGGCGACGTACTGCGCGTCCCCGAATGCGGGCAGCGCCTTGAACGCCTCCCACACGGGCAGGAACTCGGCGCGCCGCCGCCGGTCCTTGTCCGGCGCCGCATCGATGGAGTCGAGTCGCTTGTCCATGGCCTGGAAATAGCTCGGCAACCGGGTCAGTCGCTCCGCCCCCGTCGCCGTGACGAAGCCCGCGTACAGCAGCTCGCTCACCTGGTCCCGGATGTCGGCGACGGCCTCGACCCAGCTCAAGGGGATGCTGCCCTCCACGCGCCGCGCGACCTTCCTGTGCTGCTCGAGCACCTCGGCGACGCGCTCGGCGATCGCGTTCGCGGTGCCGACGAAGCCGTCGCGCCCGCGTTCGAGCGCGGCGAGGAACGCGTCGCGCGTGCGCGGCGGCGCCTCGTTCGACAGGAAGGTCGCGTCGATGGCGGCGTCCACGATGTCGTCGGCCAGCCGCTGCTTGTTGCCGAACGGGGTGAAGCGCAGCGCCATGACGTCGAGCGCGGGGAGCTTTCGTCTCAGGTACTTCACCTCGTCGCGCAGCACCAGCCGGTACAGCGCACGCACGCCGAGCGGCATGGCCGCGCGCGCGGCATCGGGGTCGGCGAACAGGCGCACGCCGACGCTGCCGTCGCTGCGCGCCTCCAGCGCGGGATAGCCGCGCATGCGTCACGCCGCGGTTGTCGATGTCGACGCTCTCGGCCAGGTCCCCGAAGTTCCACTCGGTCACCGCGTCGCGCTCCATGCTGTCGTCGCCGAAGCGCACGAGGCTCTCCTCGACCCGATCGAGATAGCGCTTCTGCAACGCCTCCAGATCCCGCCCCTCGTCGATGATCTTGCCGTCGTCGTCGACCACCTCGAAGCGCATGCGCAGGTGTCGAGGCAGGGTCGAGGCGTCCCACGCCGATTGCGGCACCTCGATGCCGGTCATGCGCTGGAGCTGGCGCGACAGCGCGCCCGCGAGCGGCTTGTCGTCGGGCGTCATGGCCTCGTTGCAGGCGCGCGCGTAGTCCGGCGCGGGCACGAAGTTCCTGCGCAGGGGTTTCGGCAGCGCCTTGATCAGGTGCGCGATGCGGTCCTCGAGCAGTCCCGGCACGAGCCACTCGCAGCGCGCCGACGACACGCGGTTCAGCAGCGCCACGGGGCTGACGAGCGTCACGCCGTCGTCGGCTTCGTCGGGCGCGAAGCGGTACTTCAGCGGCAGCACGGCCGAGCCCATCTCGATCTGGTTCGGGAAGTCCCGCTCGTTCACCGCCTGCGCGTCGTCGCGCAGCAGGAGGTCTCGCGAGAAGTACAGCCCGCGCGGGTGCTCGTGCTCGTAGCCCGCGCGCCACTGCTCGAACAGCTTCGCGGTGTTCACGTGCTCGGGCACGATGGCGTCGTAGAAGCGCACGAGCTCTTCGGGGTCGACGACGATGTCACGCCTTCTGGCCTTCTCCTCGAGCGTCGTCACCTCGGTCAGCAGCGCGAGGTTGTGGCGATGGAACTGGCCCTTCGTGCGCAGCTCTCCGCCGACGAGGCCTTCGCGGATCAGGATGCGCCGGGACTCCGCGGGGTTGATGCGCGTGTAGTCGACGCGCTTCTTCGGGTTGATGACGAGCCCGTAGAGCGTGGACTGCGCGTAGGCGTTGACGGTGCCGAACTTCGAGTTCCACTGCGGGTCGCGGTAGCTGTACTGCAGCAGGTGCTCGCCGGCACGCTCGATCCATTCGGGCACGATGGCGGCGACCGAGCGGGCATAGGTACGGCTGGTCTCGGTGACTTCGCCGGCCATGATCCATTTCGGGCCCTTCCTCGACAGCGACGAGCCCGGGAAGATCTGCAGGTGGCGGTTGCGCGTGCCCAGGTAGTCGCGCTTGTCGGTCTTCACGGCCACGTTGGCGAGCAGTCCCGTGAGCAGCGCGCGGTGCACCCGCTCGGCCGGGGCCTCGGTGCTGCTGACGGGCAGCTTCAGCTCCTTCGCGAGCTGCGCGAGCTGCCTTCTGACGTCCATCCATTCGAGCGTGCGGATGGCGTTCAGGTAGCGCTCCTTGCACATCTTCCGGAACTTCGAGTGCGACAGCGCGTCGCGCTGCACGGTGAGGAAGGCCCACAGGTTCAACCACGCGGCGAAGTCCGAGGACTCGTCGTTGAACTCCGCATGCAGCGCGTCGGCCTTCTCGCGCGCCTCGTGCGGGCGCTCGCGCGGGTCCTGCACCGACAATGCGCTGACGATGGTGAGCACCTCGTTCACGCAGCCCTCGTCGGCGGCGGCCAGCAGCATGCGGCCGAGCCGCGGATCGATGGGCAGCCGGGCCAGGCGTGCGCCGAGCTCGGTGAGCTCGCGCGCGTCGTCGAGCGCGTTCAGCTCCTGCAGCGTGCGATAGCCATCGTTGACGAAGCGGCGCTCGGGCGGCTCCACGAACGGGAAGGCATCGATGTCGCCGAGGCGCATCGAGCGCATCTGCAGGATGACCGAGGCGAGGTTCGTGCGCAGGATCTCGGGCTCGGTGAACTCGGGCCGGCGCTCGAAGTCGTCCTCGGAGTACAGGCGGATGCAGGTGCCGGGCGCGACTCGGCCGCAGCGACCCTTTCGCTGGTTGGCGCTCGCCTGGCTGATCCGTTCGATGGGCAGGCGCTGCAGCTTGCTTCGGACGCTGTAGCGCGAGATGCGGGCAAGGCCCGTGTCCACGACCGACCGGATGCCGGGCACGGTCAGCGAGGTCTCGGCCACGTTCGTGGCGAGCACGATGCGGCGCGTGCCGGTGGTTCGGAAGATGCGGTTCTGCTCGGCGTTCGACAGGCGCGAGTACAGCGGCAGGACCTCCACGCCCTTCAGCGCCTTCCGGTAGCCCGCCTGTTTCTGCAGCCGGTCGGCCGCCTCGCGGATCTCGCGCTCGCCGGGCAGGAAGACGAGCACGTCGCTTCGGTGCTCGCGCAGCAGCTCTTCGCACGCATCGACGATGGCGGCCGGCATGTCGCGCTCCTCCTCGTCGTCGCCCTGCGGCGCGTCCTCGTCGATGACGGGCGCATAGCGCACCTCGACGGGGTACGTGCGACCTTCGGCGGTGATGATGGGCGCGCCGTCGAAATGGTGCGCGAAGCGCTCGGGATCGATGGTCGCCGAGGTGATCACGAGCTTCAGGTCCGGCCGCTTCGGCAGGATGCGCTTGAGGTAGCCGAGCAGGAAATCGATGTTGAGCGAGCGCTCGTGCGCCTCGTCGATGATGATCGTGTCGTAGCGCTTGAGCAGCGGATCGCCGCGCGTCTCGGCCAGCAGGATGCCGTCGGTCATGAGCTTCACGCGCGTGGCGGCGGACACCTGATCGGTGAAGCGGATCTTGAAGCCGACCGCCTGTCCGAGCTCCTCCCCCAGCTCGCTCGCGATGCGCGCGGCCACGGTGCGCGCAGCCAGCCTTCGCGGCTGCGTGTGCCCGATCAGCCGCTCTTCGCCGCGCCCGGCCTCGAGGCAGATCTTCGGCAGCTGCGTGGTCTTGCCCGAGCCCGTCTCGCCGCAGACGATGACCACCTGGTGATTCGCGAGCGCGGCGAGGATGTCCTCGCGGCGCTCGACTACGGGCAGGTCGGGGTAGCTGACGGGTCGGACCACGGTAGGTGATTGATTCACTTGCCGAAATGCCCGAAAGAGGGCTCTGGGAACGCGCTAAATGGCCCTGACCGGGCGAAAACGGATCGATTAGCGGCGTGGGGACCGCTCGAAGGTGCGTACCCCCGTCGGTTGATGCAACCCATCGGGCCCGCTCGGGACAGCGTAGACCCCCCGCGGCTCGCGCACCACGTACCCGCACGCCGCCTGCACGGTCCGCCGACCTGGGTTGTTCGCCACCAGTCGGCGCTGCATGCCGAGCGCGAAGTGGAAGCCTCCGACCGCCAGACCTTCTGTCCAAGCGGACTCACGCTCGAGCGCGTTGTCCTCCTCGAGCTTCGCTGCGACCCAGGCGCGACGCGCGGTCTGCAGCTCGCGCAGCGAGCCGATCTTCAGAAGGTCCATCAGCGCGTCGAGATCCAGGCGTCCCGCTCGAACGCGCGGATGCATCAGCTCGTGGTATCCGCTCGCCTTCCAGTCGTCCGGGTCGCTCACCACGCCCGCGCGCACCATGTTCAGGTCGATGTAGACGAGACAGCGCGCGAGGTGCGCGTCGTTCTGCACGGCGGTGGCGTGGTAGCGGTCCTCCCAGAACGCGCCGCGCCGCTCCTGACGCTGATTGAATTCCTGCCCGGTCCGTCCGGCGATCAGCTGCATGCTGCGAGCGATCGTGTCGCCACCCGTATCGCGCACGAGCAGGTGCACGTGATTGCGCGTCACCACGTAATCCAGAACGCTCAGACCGTGCTTCTTGCGCGCCTGATAGAGCCAGTACATCCAGCGTCGGCGGTCGACATTCGAGCGCAGCAGGAAGCTCTTGTCGTGGCAACGCTGGGTGATGTGCCAGACGTGCCCGGGCACGTGGTGGCGATTCGCTCGCGGCATGGAATCCCTTCTCTGTTGTGATGAGTGCATCGCGGCTCCTTCCTGGGGCCGGGTCGCGAGGTCCGCGACGAAAGGCTTGATAGCACCGGTGCGGTGTGGCGCACAACCCGGACTCCGCGGCAACGCGAAGCGGTCGAGATCGTTAGACGGACCAAATAGGGCCGATCAGAGCCGTCTAAGCGCGCCCAGAAGCGAGAACCAGACAGAATTTCCAGTCAAATCAGTGGATTGCCGTGGTCCGACCCATCAGCCCGTCACGCGGATGATGTCGTAGGGCACCTGCCCCGCCCGCAACCGCTTCTTGGCATCGGTGAGCCGCCCCTTGTCGAAGAAGGGTCCGATGCGCACGCGGTGGCCCGTGGCGCCCGAAGGGTCCTGGCGCGTGACGATGAACGCTTCGAGGCCGAGCAGCAGCACCGCGGCGCGCGCGCGCTCGGCTTCGCCCGGTTCGCGAAAGGTTCCCGCCTGCAGGTACCAGGATTCCTGGCCGAGGCTCGAGGCCGGAATCTCGGCATAGCTCTCCGAGGCGAGGTTCCGGTCGTCGAGCGGCTGCACGCTGCCCGGCACCACGCGCGTGGCGGGCGCGATGACCGGCGCGGGCGCGCGCTCGACCGGCGGGCCGGTCACGGTCTCGGCCGCACGCTCCTCGGCCAGCACGGTGTAGAACTCGTAGTCGCCCGCCCCGCGCCCCTGCTCGGCGGCGTCCGCGGCCGCGCCGTAGTCGGCGAGCGCGGTGTCCGGCGGCAGCCGCGACAGCAGCACGACGAAGCCGAACACGAAACCGACGAGCAGCCCTAGCGCGAGCACGAACGGGCGGGTGTCCGGGGTCGTTGCGGGCCCTTCACTCAAGCTACATCACCTCCGGGGCGGACACGTCGATGACGGCGAGCCCGTTGACCAGCACCTGGCGCACCGCGAACAGCAGCGCGAGGCGGGCCTGCCTCAGGGGGACGTCGTCGACGAGCACCTTGTGCGCGTTGTAGTAACCGTGTAGTCCATTGGCGAGCTCGCGCAAGTACCCCGTGATCCGGTGCGGCTCGCGTGCGAGCGCCGCACCCTCGAGCACCTCGGGCCATTCGGCGAGCCGCGTCATGAGCTCGGTCTCGGCCGCCTCGGTCAGCCGATCGAGCGCGGCGAGACCCGCCGCGGTGTCCACGGTGAGGCCCCGGTGCCCCGCCTCGCGCTCCACGCTGCAGATGCGCGCGTGCGCGTACTGCACGTAGTAGACGGGGTTCTCGTTCGAGGTGGACTTCGCAAGCTCCAGGTCGAAGTCCAGGTGCGCCTGGTAGCGCCGCATCACGTAGAACCAGCGCGCCGCGTCGTTGCCGACCTCGTCGCGCAGCTCGCGCAGCGTCACGAACGAGCCCGAGCGCGTCGACATCTGCACGCGCTCCGCGCCCCGGTACAGGATCGCGAACTGGATCAGCAGGAACTCGAGCCGCTCGGGGTCGTGCCCGAGCGCCTCGCACACCGCGCGCACGCGCGTCACGTAGCCGTGGTGATCGGCGCCGAACACGTACAGCACCTTGTCGAAGCCGCGCCGGATCTTGTCGTCGACGTAGGCGATGTCGGAGGCGAGATAGGTCGGTCGCCCATCGGCGCGCCTGACGACGCGATCCTTGTCGTCGCCGAAGCTCGTCGAGCGGAACCAGACGGAGCCGTCCTTCTCGTACAGGTGTCCCGCCGAATCCAGTCGACCGAGCACGCCCTCGATCGCTCCCTGCAGGGAGCGCTCGCTGAACCACTCGTCGTAGTGCACCCGGAAATCGCCCAGATCGTCGCGGATGTCGGCGAGGATGGAATCGAGCCCCGCATCGAAGACCGTGCGCCAGGCGTCCTCGCCGAGCAGCGCCTTCGCGCGCAGCACGAGCGCATCGACGTGGGCGTCCTTGTCGCCGCCGTCCATGCCCTCGTCGGCGGGCAGCTCCGCCATGACGTCCGCCGCCGGTCGCACGAACGCGGTGCCGTGCACCTCCTTCAGCGCACGGGCGACGGCGTGCACGTAGTCGCCGCGGTAGCCGTTGGCGGGGAAGCGCACCGGTTCGCCGGCGAGCTCCAGGTAGCGCAGCCAGACGCTCGCGCCGAGGATGTCCATCTGACGCCCGGCATCGTTGACGTAGTACTCGCGTTGCACGTCGAAGCCGGTGGCGACCAGCAGGTTCGCGATGGTGGCGCCGAGCGCCGCACCGCGGCCGTGGCCGACGTGCAGCGGCCCGGTCGGGTTGGCGGAGACGAACTCCACCTGCACGCGCGTGCCCGCGCCGACCTCGCTGCGACCGTAGTCCGCACCGCCGCGCAGCACGCGTCCGATGACCGCCGACTGCTCGTCCTCGGTCACGAAGAAGTTGATGAACCCCGGCCCCGCGATGGCGGTCTCGCGGATGAAGTCCGATGCGGGCAGTGCCGCGACGAGGGCTTCCGCGATCTCGCGCGGCTTGCGCCGGGCGGGCTTCGCCAGCTGCATGGCGAGGTTCGTCGCGAAGTCGCCGTGCGACGCGTCGCGCGTGCGCGTGACGGCGATCTCCGGGGACGCATCGCTGGGGATAGTACCGTCGGCCTGCAGCGCCGCGAGCGCTTCGGCGAGCCGCCCTTCGAGTCGGGCTTTCACGAGCTGGTCCGGGGTCTGCAGGGGGCGACGGAGGATAGCACCGGCCCCCTTCCCCGAACGCTCAGTACAGGTCCGCCGGATCCACGTCGATGCTCCAGCGCACGTTGCGCGCGCCGGGCAGCTTGTCCATCACCGAGGCGAGCCGGCCGAGCGTGCGGTTCAGCGGCGCGCGCTCCTCGCACTGCAGCAGCAAGCGCGCGCGCCAGCGACCGTTGACGCGCTCCATGGGCGCGGGCGCGGGCCCGAGCAGCTCCACCCGAGCGCCCCCCTGCACCTCGCCCAGGTCATGCATCAGGAAGTCGGACACCCGCTCCAGGAAGGCGAGCGGGCGCGTCGCTTCGGGCGCGTCGCTGCGCACCAGGGCGATATGGCTGTAGGGCGGCCAGGCGGCCACGCGGCGCTCGGCGAGCGCCGACCTGGCGAAGGCCTCGTAGCCCTCGTCGACGAGCGTGCGCAGCATCGGGTTGTCGGGGTTCCGGGTCTGGATCAGCACCGTGCCCGGACGGCTCTCGCGCCCGGCGCGTCCGGCCACCTGCAGGATGAGCTGGCCCATGTGCTCGAGCGAGCGGAAGTCGGTGCCGTAGAGCCCGCGGTCGGCGTCCAGCACGCCGACGAGCGTGAGCGCCGGGAAGTGATGCCCCTTGGCGAGCATCTGCGTGCCCACCAGCAGCCGCGCGGCGCCGCTCGTCGCGCGCTCCAGCACCTCCTCCAGGGCCCCCTTCCGGCGCGTGCTGTCGCGATCGATGCGCGCGATCTCCACGTCCGGGAAGGCTTCGGCGAGCGCCGCGGCAATGCGCTCGGTGCCGTGCCCGACGCGATCGAGCTCCATCGAGCCGCAGCTCGCGCAACGCGTGGGCATGTCGCGCTCGGCGCCGCAGTGGTGGCAGCGCAGCCGACCGGAGGCGGCGTGCACCGTCATGTGCGCGTCGCAGCGCGAGCAGTCGGCGGCCGCGCCGCAGTCGTTGCACAACAGCGTCGGGGCGAAGCCGCGGCGGTTGATGAACACCAGCGCCTGCCCGCCGTCGGCCAGGTGCGCCGCGATGGCGTCCAGCAACGCCTCGCTCATGCCCTCGCGCAAGGAACGCCTGCGGATGTCGAGCAGCGCCAGCGCGGGCGCCGCGGCCCCGCCCGCGCGCTCGGTCAGCGGCAACTCGTCGAAGCGCCCCGCCGCGACGTTCGCGAGCGACTCGAACGACGGCGTGGCGCTGCCGAGCACCACCGGCGCGCGCGCGGCACGGGCGCGCACGAGCGCCAGGTCCCTGGCGTGATAGCGAAAGCCCTCGTGCTGCTTGAGCGAGCCGTCGTGCTCCTCGTCCACGACGACGAGGCGAAGGCGGGGCAACGGCACCATGATGGCCGAGCGCGTGCCGATGACGACGTCGGCCTCGCCGCGCGCCGCGAGCAGCCAGCCCTGCTGGCGCTCGGCATCGCCGAGCCCCGAGTGCAGCGCCACCAGGCAGCCCGGCAGGCGCCGCGCGAAGCGCGCCATGAGCTGCGGCGTGAGCGCGATCTCGGGCACCAGCACCAGCACCTGCCCGCCGCGCGCCAGCACCGCGGCGATGGCGCGCAGGTAGACCTCGGTCTTGCCGCTGCCCGTCACGCCGTTCAGCAGGAAGGCGCGGAAGGTACCGGCGGCCGCGTCGATCGCGTCGACCGCCCGGCGCTGCTCGTCCGACAGCGGCGGTCCGGTCTCGCCCGCCGCGCTCGCGGGCTTCACGGTGGTGCGGTGCGTGCGCACGAGCCCGCGCCCGACGAGCGGCGCGATCGAGGCGCGCCAGCGCGGGCTGATGCCCGCGAGCGCCGCGGCATCGACGCCCTCCGGTCCGGCGGCGGCGGTCGCCCCCTCGACGAGCCGGGTCACGATGGCCCGCTGCACCGGCGCGCGTCCGAGCGCCTCGAGCGCCTCGGCCGCCGGCACCGCGAGGGAGAACCGTTCGTGCTCGGCAAGGGTGGCCGGCGCACCGCCGCGCAGCCCGGTCGGCAACGCGGCCGACAGCACCTCCCCCACGGGGTGGTGGTAGTAGGCCGCCGCCCAGACGAGCAGGGACAGCAGCTCCGGCGGCAGCAGGGGAGCGTCGTCCAGCACGGCGCCGACGGGCCGCAGCTTCGCGCTTGCCAGCTCGCCGGAGCCACCCACGGACAGCACCACTCCGGTCATCCGACGGCGCCCGAAGGGCACCGTCACCCGCACCCCGGGCGCCGGAGCGGATGCCCCGCGCGGCCATGCGTAGTCGAAGGTCCTGGCCACGGGCGCGGGCACGGCCACGCTCACGACGGCGCCGCCGACCTCCGCCTCGGCGGGAGCGTCGCGGCCGTCGGACCCGGACGAATCGGATGCGTGTCGGTCCACCGTCATCGGTGCGACCGCGTTATCCACACTCTCTGTGGACAAGTATGTGCACAGGTACAGGAAATCGGACTGCCGTGCGCACTCCACCGCCGATTCCCGAAGTTGTCCAATTTTTGGACAATCGCGATATTCTCCTTTAAATCAGCAACTTGCCAATAACACCTAGAAGCCGCCTCGACGCATTACACCAAGATGACGCGTTCGGCAAGCCTGAATCGTACGTGTGCATAAGAACAGTGCTCGGCGAGCCCGCTCCTTCCCGTGCACGTCAATTTGCCGTCACCCGAAGGCGGTGACGGCCGCGCCGGAACCGTTGTCTCAGTCCAACGCCTTGATCTCGTGGATGAGCTCCTGCAGGGAGTCGCGCGCATCGCCGAGCATCACGCGGGTATCGGACGCGTACAGCAGCGGATTGTCCAGTCCGGAGTGTCCGGCGCGCTCGCCGCGCTTGAGCACGATGGCGCGACGAGCCCGGTCCACGTCGACGATGACGAGACCGCGCAGCGCATTCTCGCGCTGCTCGCGGGCGAGCGGGTTGACGATGTCGTCCGCGCCCACGACGAGCGCCACGTCCACCGACTCCATGGCGGCGTTGGCCTCGTCGAGCTCCAGCAGGCGCTCGTAGGGCACCCCGGCCTCGGCCAGCACGACGTTCATGTGGCCCGGCATGCGTCCGGCCACCGGGTGCATGACGATCTCGGTACGCACCCCGCGCCCGTCCAGCAGTTGCATCAGCTCGCGCAGCTTGTGCTGCGCCTGCGCGAGCGCGAGGCCGTAGCCCGGCACCACGAGCACGCGCTCCGCCCAGGCGAGGGAGATCGCCGCCTCGGTGGCATCGATGCGGTTCACACGATCGCGTGGCGCGGCCGGGTCCGGCGAGACGCTCTCCATGCCGAGCCCCGGATACATGATGTCGCCGAGCCGGCGATTGCGCGCGTGCGCCATGAGCCGCGTCAGCAGAGTGCCCGCCGCGCAGACCAGCATGCCCGCCACGATCATCACGGGCACGTCGGTGGCGACGCCGTCGAGCGCGACGGACAACCCCGTCGCGGCGTTGAACATCGACACGAGCACCGGCAGGTCGGCGTGCGCGATCGGCAGGCACATGAGCGCGCCGAACGCGAGCGCGAGAGCGACGTACAGCGCCAGCATGGCCGGGTGCGGCGTTGCCGAGGCACCGAGCACGAGTCCCGACAGCAGCACGAGCGAGACGATCGCGAGGTACGCCGTCTGGCGGTGCGCGAAGCCGCTGCCCGCGGACTCGTTCGCACCCAGGCGCACGAAACACAGGGCCGACCCCGCGCAGGCGACGGCGCCGGGCAGCATGGCCGCCACGGCGACCGCGCCGAGCACCGGCGCGGGCGCGACCGCCAGCGCCTCCAGTCCGGTCGCGGCATCGAGCGCCCGTTCCCCGCCCGCGGCGCCGCCTCGGGCGACGCCGGAGCGGTCGAGCAGCGCGGCGATGCCGATGCAGGTCGCCGCCCCGCCGCCGAGCGCGTTCAGCAGCGCCACGAGCCGCGGCAGCCGAACGCTGGTGGCGCCGCGCACCGCAAGCGCACCGGCCGCGCCGCCCGCGACGAGCGCGATCAGCACCCAGCCGATGCGCGGCGCGACGGCCGGGTGCAGCAGCGTCGCGCCGACCGCGACGACCATGCCCGCCGCGGCCAGGCGACTGCCGCGTCGCGCGCGGCGGGGCGAGCTCATGGCGCGCAGCCCGGCGACGAGCAGGATCGCGGCCACCAGCCAGGCGATGCGCACGATGTCGAGCATCTCCGCGTTCATCGCGCCTCGCCCGACGCACCGCCCGGGTCATCGGCGGCGCTGCCGGCGCGTTTCGCCGGAGCGCCGCGGCGGCTGCGCTCGAAGAGCGCGAACACGCGTTCGGTGAGCACGAGCCCGCCCACCACGTTCGCCGCCGCCAACGCCACGGCGAGCGCGCCCGCGATGCCGGCGGCCGCGCTCTCGGCGACGGCGAAGGCGAGGATCGCCCCGACCAGCACGATGCCGTGGATGAAGTTCGATCCCGCCAGCAGCGGCGTGTGCAGCACCGAGGGCACGCGGCCCACCAGCACGTAGCCCGCGACGCCTGCGAGCCCGACGAGATACAGCGCATCGATCGCGTTCAAGCGTCCTCTCCTCCGCGCATCGGCCCGCCCTTCGCGACCGTCCCGCCGTGCCCGTCGACGAGCTCCCGGCAGCGCTCGCGCCAGGCGAACGCGCGGCCCTCGTCGTCGAGCTCCAGCTGCGCGCCGAGCCGTGCGACGCCCGCGTCGTCGAGGGCGGCGATGTCTCCGTAGCGCCTGTAGCCGAAACTCCGCAACCGCTTCGACAACGCAGGCCCGACCCCCTCCATCACGGTCAGGTCGTCGCCGGGCTCCGCGTCGGAGGCGGCGTCGCGCTTGCGCACCGGGGCGACGGCGGGCGCCGCGACCGCTTCCGGCGCCTCCTCGGCCCAGCCCGCCGCATCGTCCACCGCGTCGTCCTGCGCGGTCTCGCGCGACGGGCTCGCGGCGCCACCGCGCGCGGACGACGCGGCTCCGGCCGCCGGCTCGCCGAATCCCGAGGCCGGCCGGCCGAGCAGCCCGGCGGTGGGCAGGTGGTGCACGCGCCCGGCGTGCACGAGGATGCTGCGCGCGATGATCTCGTCGCCGGGGTCGAGCTCGACGCGGCCGTCGCGCAGCACGAGCTCGAGCAGGTTCACGACGTTGCGCGCGTACATTTCGCTCGCGTGCACGGCGCCGTGGCTCGGCAGGTTCAGCGGCCCGCTGATGAAGACGTCGCCGTGCCAGTACTCCTCCCCCGGGCGCGTGAGCTCGCAGTTGCCGCCGCTCTCGGACGCGATGTCGACGATGACGGTATCCGGCAGCATGCCCTCGACCATGCCCGCATCGATGATCTTCGGCGCCTCGCGGTGCGGAATGGAGGCGGCGCAGATGACCGCGTGCGCCTTCGACAGGTGCTCGGCCAGCACCTCGCGCTGGCGCGCGGACTCCGCGGCGCGCAGGGTGCGGGCGAGCCCGTCGCTGCCTTCCGCCACCACGCCGGTATCGATCGCGTGCGCGCCCAGCGAGGCGATGCGCTCGCGGGCGGCGCCGCGGATGTCGTAGGCCTCGACGCGCGCGCCGAGCCGCTTCACGGTGGCGATGGCCTGCAGCCCCGCCACGCCCGCGCCGACGACGACGACGTTCGCGGGCCGCACGGTGCCGGCGGCAGTGGTCAACATGGGGAACAGCCGCGGCGAGAACTCCGCGGCCAGCAGCGCGGCCTTGTACCCCGCCACCGTGGCCTGCGACGAGACCGCGTTCATCGAGCGGGCGCGCGTCAGCCGCGGTATCAGGTCCATCGCCAGCACCGTGATGCCGCGCTCGAGCAGCACCTCCACCACGTCGAGATGACGCGTCGGCGACATCAGCGACACGAGCAGCACGCCGCGCGGCAGGCGCCGCGCCTCGTCGAGCGTGGGCGGCGCGACCTTGAGCACGATGTCCGCGCCCGCCACGACGGCATCGAAGTCGGGCACGACCTCGGCCGCACCGCGGCCCGTGGCCCACGCCTCGTCGTGGAAGCCGGCCGCGCGGGCGCAGCCGGCCTCGACGCGCACGGCGGCCCCGTGCGCCGCCAGCCTGGCCGCGAACTGCGGCACGAGCGCCACGCGGCGCTCGCGCGGGCGGCGCTCGTGCGGCACGCCGATGCGCAGCGCGCCCGTCACGGCGCGACCCGGTCGGACGCGACCCGGTCGAAGTTGTGCAAGTGCGGTGACCTATAATCCGCGCGCCGCGAGCCGGCGCCGTGGCGGCCGGATGCTACGCGAGCCTTCTCCCGCTTTCCAGACGGTGCCCTCCAGCCGGGCCCGCGGCTCGTAAGAGCGAAGGTCGACCGCCCGATCGCGGCAGACTCTCGGCAACCCCCCGTCCCCGCGCGCATGCCCTCTCCATGAAATACATCGGTACCCCCGACTACCGCCACGGCTCGCGCGAGCGCCTCGGCGTGCTGATGGTCAACCTCGGGACGCCCGAGGCGCCCGAGACCCGGCCCGTGCGCCGCTACCTGGCCCAGTTCCTGTCGGATCCGCGCATCATCGAGCTGCCGCGCTGGCTGTGGCTGATCATCCTGCACGGGATCATCCTGCGCATCCGCCCGTCCAGGAGCGCCAAGGCCTACCGCGAGGTGTGGTCGAAGGAGACGGGCTCGCCGCTGCTGTCGATCTCGAAGCTGCAGGCCGCGGCGCTGCGCGCCGAGCTCGAACGCCGCTTCGGCGACGACGTGGCCGTGGCGCTCGGCATGCGCTACGGCGAACCGTCCATCGATTCGGCGCTCACCGAGCTCGAGGCCGCCGGGGTGCGCCGGCTCGTCGTGCTGCCGATGTACCCGCAGTACTCGGGCACCACGACCGCGTCCGTGTTCGATGCCGTCACGGCGCGATTGCAGCGCACGCGCTGGATACCGGAGCTGCGCTTCATCAACCAGTACTGCGACGATCCGGCCTTCGTGCACGCGCTGGCCGATACCGTGCGCGAGAGCTGGGAGAAGCACGGTCGCGGGGATCTGCTCGTGACGTCCTACCACGGCATCCCGAAGCGCTACCTCACCTCGGGCGACCCGTACCACTGCCTGTGCCACAAGACCACGCGGCTGCTGGCCGAGGAGCTCGGCATGGAGCGGGACGCCGTGCGCGTCGTGTTCCAATCGCGCGTGGGTCGCGAGGAGTGGCTCAAGCCCTATTGCGACGAGACCATGAAGGCGCTGCCCGGCGAGGGCATCAAGTCCATCGACGTGCTGAGCCCGGCCTTCGCGAGCGACTGCCTGGAGACCATCGAGGAGATCTCCGGCGAGAACCGCGAGTACTTCGAGGAACACGGCGGCGAGCGCTTCGTCTACATCCCGTGCCTGAACGACCGCCCCGACCACATCGGCTTCCTGGCGGACCTGGTGGAGCGCCACGCGCAAGGCTGGCCCGAGGTCGATCGGCGGCGCGACCGCGAGCGTACCGAGGCCGAGCGCCACGCCACGGCGCGGCGAGCGGACGAGCTCAAGGAGCGCATGCCGGAGAACGCCTGACGGCTCGCCGCCGGCGCGCTTCGCCAGCGGGCCTCAGCCCCCGAAGGCCGCGTACGCCGCCGCCTGCACGCGCTGGCCGAGCGGCACGGCCGAGCCGATGTACTGCGCCATCACGATGCCCGAGAAGCGCCGCGCCCGGTCGACCCAGAACCAGGTCGAGGCCGCGCCCGACCAGCCGCCCTCGCCGGGCGCGCTCAGGTGCAGGGCCTCGCCGGGGTCCACGAGCACGCGTCCCGCGAGGCCCCAGCCGTAGCCGTCGAGCCGCTTGCCGGCGATCGCGATCGGTCGCTGCGCCGGGGGGAGCCGGTCGGTCCACATCAGATCGAGCATAGGCGCGGACAACAGGCGCACGCCGTCGGCCGTCGTGCCGTCCATGCAGGCGTCGACGAAGCGCAGGTAGTCGCCGAGCGTGGAGACGAGACCGAGCCCGCCGCGCGCGAACCGCCCGGGCGTGTCCACCGGGTAGCTGCGCGAGACGTCGAGCGCGACCAGCCGCTGCTCCGACTCGTCGAGCTCCTGCGACGGCGCCTCGTGCAGCGGGCGCGAACCGTACATGGGCAGCACCCGCGAGCGGGCCTCGGGCGAGGCGCCGAAGCCCGTGTCGTGCATGCCGAGCGGGTCGAACAGCCGCGTGCGCAGCACCTCGCCCAGGGGGCGGCCCTCGACGAGCTCCAGGACGCGCGCCAGCACGTCGGTGCCGTAGCCGTAGTACCAGCACGTCCCCGGCTCGCGCGCGAGCGGGAGCGTGCCCAGCACGTCCACCAGCTCGGCGAGCGTGCGCGCGCCGTCGGCCAGCAGCTCGGCCTCGCGATAGAGGGTCGCGACGGGGCAATCCGGGATGAAGTCGTACGAGAAACCCGCGCGATGCGTGAGCAGGTCCTCGATGCGCAGTCCACGCGACGCTTCCGACAGGCGTCCGTCCGGATCGAGCACCTGCGAGCGCGCGAAACCCGGCAGCCAGCGCGACACCGGATCGGCGAGCGACAGCGCGCCTTCCTCGACGAGCTGCAGCGCCGCGACCGACACGACCGGCTTGGTCATCGAGTAGATGCGGTAGAGGTCGTCCTCGGCGAGCGAACGGGTGCGATCGGCATCGGCGTGCCCCGCGCGACCTTCGTCGACGACCGTGCCGCCGCGCCGGACCCGCCAGGCGATACCGGCGAAGCGCCCCGCCTCGATCTCGCGCGCGGCGGCGAAGGCGGGGCCCACGGAACGATCCGGCAAGGGGGCCGGCAAGGGGGCCGGCAAGGGGGCCGGCAAGGGGCTCGGACCGACGCTCATCGCGTCGCCGGCCGCGTATCGAGGCCTCGCTCGATGGTGGCGACGCGGGCGCGCTCGTCGTCGGGCAACGACATGCGCTTCAGGGCCAGCAAGGCTCCGCGCCGCGTCCCCTCGTCGGCCGAAGCATCGCCGGCGACGCCGAAGAGCTCGTCGCGTACCGGCGCGCTCTGATCCGGGAAACCCACGAACGCGAAGGCGGCGGTCCGGCGCACGCCGGGATCGTCGTCGGAGAGCGCCGAGACCAGCTCGGGGGTATAGGTGGCGTCGTCGCTCCAGCGGGCGAGGATATCGATGCTCGTGCGCCGTACCCGCGGGTCCGGATGTGCCGTCAGCAGGGCCACCTGACCCGCGAGCGCGGCCTTGTCCGGGGCAGGCGTGCTTCCGGGCCGGGCGAGCGCGGTGAGCGCCGGCACGAGCACCTCGCCTTCGGTCTCCGTGGACAACAGCGACGAGACGACCGATCGCGCACCGTCGTCACCCGGCCGCACGCGCTTGAGCAGCTCCAGACCGGCCGCACGCAGCTCGTCGTCACCGGAGTAGACGAGCTCCGTCGCGAGGGCGGCCACCGCCGGATCGTCCACGTCGCCGAGCAGGTGCAGCAACCGCCCGAGCCGCACCGGATCGGTCTCCGAACGCGCTTCGTCGATCAGCGCGGCGAACAGCGCCGGATCGCGCGCCAGGCGCTCGGCAAGCGCCTCGAACTCCGCATCGCTCAGCGCGCCGCGACCGAGGCTCGCGAGATCGACGAACGGATCGTCCGTCCCGGAAGTTGGCAAGGGCAGAGGCGCGGTATCACTTGCCGGAACCGCCCTCTCGCCGGCCGGGCTCTCGACCGCGGCCGTCGCGAAGGGCGAGTCCGTGCTCGGTACGGCCGCGGACGCGGCGTCCGTCACGACCGCGGGTTCCTGCACGACGACGGCGTCGTCGCCACGCGGGAATTCGTACGCGCCGTAGGCCGCGGCGGCGATCGTCGCCACCGCGGCCAGGACCATCCACGCCCTGCGGCCTCCCACGGTCACCTGTCCCCGCGGCGCATCGGGCAACGCCTCAGTCGATGCGACCGAACGGCTCGGCGATCGAGAACGGTACGGCGGAATCGTTCGAGGCGCCTTCAGTGAGTTGCCAGCCGCCCATCAACGCGCCGTCGTTCGACAACGTCACCTCGTTGAGGAAGAGCGCGATGTCCTCGCAGCGATCGCCCTGCACGCCGTAGGCCTCGGTGCCGCCACCTTGCGCGAACTCGAGCGGAAACTCCGTGAGCCGCTCGCGCAGCGCCTGCCAGGTCTGGGGACCCACGATGCCGTCGGCGGTCAGGCCGTTGGCCGACTGGAACGCCTCGAGCGCGCTCTCGGTACCGGGGCCGAACTCGCCATCGGTGAACGCGTCCACGCTGGACGCGTTGCCGAAGCCCGAGCACCACAGGATGCGCTGCACGCCGGCGCTGTACAGGCTGTCGGCCCACTGCCCGAAGCGCGACACCTCGCAGTTGTCGCTCCAGTCGTTGTTCGACGAGTCGGGATCGTCGCCCGGCTCGCTGCCGCAGGGCTCGGAGGCGGTCGGCTCGACGAAGCCGTCGCCGAGCGGCTCGTTGTCCTCGTCGACCACGGCGATGCCGTCGAAGGGCGTGGTCGCGTCGGTGTCGGAATCGAACAGGTCGTAGCCGACCAGTCCGTTCGCATTCACCACCGAGCGATCGACGTTGCCGTCCCGGTCGACGTCGAAATCCTCGAAGCCGTCGCCGTTGACGTCGTAGCCGCCGTCGAGGAGCAGCTCGTCCGCAACCCCGTTGCCATCGATGTCGTAGGCCTGCACGCCGTTCGCGTCGGGCTCGCCGATGGGCGTGTCGATGACGCCGTCGGCGTTCACGTCGTCGATGTCGAAGAGCTCCTCGTCGCCCGAGCTGCCGCCGCAGCCCGCCAGGACGGCGCTCACCGCGGTCGCGAGGGCCAGGGCCGGCCAGCGGCCGGTCGTCGGGCCGAAGGCGGATCCCGAAGCGGGCCCGGATGCGGGGTGTCGAAGTTCGTTCATGTCGCGGTTCTCCTCCTGCTGCCTTCTCTCGTCGTCCGGTGCGCGGGGCCCGGCTCGCTGGGCGCGATTCCGCAATGAACGAACGGTGACGCGGATCACGTGGACGAGTCTATAGCAGGGCCTCGCCGGACTCGCCCGATGAACGGAACCCTGGCGCCGAACGGCTGTCCGGCCGCTGAACCCGTCGGCCGGGACGGCCGCGAACGCCGCACGGGGCCGCACTCGGCACAGGGCCGTTGTCATCGCGCCCCGCAAGGCCTATCATCCGCTCCGTGTCGGGGTGTAGCTCAGCCTGGTAGAGCACTGTCTTCGGGAGGCAGGGGCCAGAGGTTCAAATCCTCTCATCCCGACCAATCAACACACGTGGCCGCAGGGCCGCCGGTGTCGCGGCCGTCCATCCGGCCGATTGCAGGGGGCACCATTACCGCCCCCGCCACCCACCTCCTCCACCATCATTTCCCTCCGACGCAACCCGGCCGCGAACGGCCGGCGACTACCGGGGAGGAACGACGCGTGATGAGGAATTCGCTGCTGGTGCTCGTCCTGGTTCTCGTGGCGGGCGCCGGCCTGCTGCCCTTCAGCGGCGAGACGCACGCCGAGCGCACCGAGATCGCGGAGCCGTCCTCGCCGCCGTCCTCGCCGGCCGTCCAGCGCGCGCTCGAGCCGCTCGACGCCCGGCGGTGACTCAGGGCCCGTCCTGCGGCGGCGTGGGCAGGATCATGATCTCGTGCACGTCCACCGAGGCCGGCTGGCCGATCGCGTAGATCACCGACCTCGCCACGTCCTCGGGCCGCAGCGCGTCGGGCTTGGGATCGTCGAAGAACGGCGTGTCAACCATGCCGGGCTCGATCAGGGTGACGCGCACGCCGCTGCCGCGCAGCTCCTCGCGCAGGCCGTAGCCGATCGCCGACACCGCCCACTTGGTGGCCGAGTACATCGAGCCCGCCAGCGTGCGCCGGCCCGCCACCGATCCGGTCAGCACGACGTGCCCGCGCGACGCCTTCAGCGCCTCGAGCGAGGCGCGCAGCGTGCAGGCCACGCCGTACACGTTGATGTCGAGCATGCGCTTCCACGACTCGACCGGCGCGCCGGAGAAGCCACCGGGCTCGCCGCCGGTGCCCGCGTTGGCGAACACCGCGTCGAGGCTGTCGAAGCGCTCGAGCGTGGCGGCCACCATGCGCTCCTGCGCCTCGAAGTCGGTCACGTCCGCCGCGATGGCCAGCGCTCGCTCGTCCCCCAGCTCGGCGACCAGCGCGTCGAGCGCGTCCTTCGAGCGGGCGGCGAGCGCGACGCGCCACCCTTCGGCGACCGCGGCGCGTGCGGTGGCGGCACCGATGCCGCTGGAGGCACCCGTGATGAGCAGCGTTCTGGCCGACATGAGCATCGTCTCGCAAGGGCGGGCGCCGAGCATCGGGGGACACGTCCCCCGATCCCTCGCGCAAGGCAATAGCTACACGCGACATCGCTCCGGAACGGGGCTCGGCAAGCCCTGCAACGGCGACTCGGTCCTCGGCGGCACGAGCCTATGATGCGCGGCGCAATGACCGCTGCGGTCGTCGCGTCCCTATCGAAGCCCAAGCGAGGAGGCTCCCGTGGCATTCAACATCGTCGAGCAAGTCAAGAGCGACATCAGCGACCGGACGCTCGAGCGCATCGGCAACGCCGTCGGCGTGGACGGCTCGCAGACCTCGATCGCCATGAGCGGCGCCCTGCCGGGCCTGTTGAGCGGGCTCGCGACGAAGGCGCGGCAGCCCGGCGGCGCATCGTCGCTGCTGGACGGCCTGCGAGGTGCCGACGACGGTATGTTCGACGACGCGGGCTCGATGCCGGGCGACGGGAACGCCGCCCGATCGGCCGATCGGGGCGATTCGCTGCTGTCCTCGTTGCTCGGCGGCGACGCCACGGGCAAGCTCGCCGCGGCGCTCGGCTCGTTCACCGGCCTGGGTCACGACAAGGCGCGCTCGCTGCTCGGCATGCTCGCGCCCATCGTGCTCGGCACGCTGAAGCGCAAGTTCACGGGCGACGGCCTCGACGCGAACGGCGTGCAGGGACTGATGTCGTCGCAGCAGTCGAACCTCGATGCGGCCATGCCGGACGGCTTCGCCGATTCGCTGCGCTCCGAAGGCTTCTTCGACAGCATCGGCGCGTCCACGTCCACGTCCACGTCGCCCGCGACCGCTCCCGAGCCCGCGCAGCCTCCGGCATCGGCACAGGCGCGAGTGCCGGCGCAGCCGTCCGAGCCCGGCCCCGTCGCGGCGGCGCCCGCGGCCTCGCCCGCCCCGGCGCCGAGCGCGGTCGATGCCCGCCCGGCGCCGGCTTCGTCCGGCGGCGGTCTGCCGGGATGGGTGCTGCCGGTGGCCGCGGTCGTGGTGCTCGCGCTGCTCGCGTTCCTGTTCCTGGGCGGCGACGACGAGGCGGAAGTGCCGGTCGCCGCGACGGACGCGATCGGCGACGCTCCGACCGTCACGGCGGCCGCCGCCGCGGGCGTGTCCGAGGAAGCGCTGGCGGCCGCCGAGGCGGTGTTGCCCGACGGCGTGACCATGGCCGGGCTGACCGGGCAGCTCGACGAGGTGTTCACCACCTCCAGGAACGCCTTGAGCGGCGTGACCGACGTCGCGAGCGCCGAGGCCGCCTTGCCGTCGTTGCAGGAGGCCGACGGCCAGCTCGACGTCTTCCTCGGTCTGTACCGGCGACTGCCCGCGGCGGCGCAGGAGCCGCTGGCCGCGATCGTGACCACCGCCACGACGTCGCTCGCGCCGATCGCGGACACCGCGCTCGACATTCCCGGTGTGGGTCCGATCCTCGAGCCCGTCGTGCGACCGATGCTGGACAAGCTCGCAGGCATCGGAGGCTGAAGCCGCGCGGTGCCCGGCTCCCGAGGCTCTACCCGCCGAGCGACCCGATCGCCGCGCGCAGCGATCCGTCGTGGCGATCGAGCCGCGCCCACGCTTCTGCAACCGTGTCCCCGAGCGCGAGCAGCGCGGCGAGCTTCACCGACCCGTCGGCCGTGGCGAGCGCTTGCGCCAGCGTCGCATCGTTCGCGCGCGGCACGATGGTGCGCAGCATGGAAAGCCGCCGGGTCTCGAGCTTCGCGTTGCGCGCGGCCATGTCCACCATCAGGTTGCCCCAGGTGCGGTTCAGCCGCACCATGAGCGTGGTGCCGAACGCGTTCAGCGCGGCCTTCTGGGCGGTGCCCGCGCCCATGCGCGTGGAGCCCGCCAGCACTTCGGGCCCGCTGTCCAGCAGCAGCGGATGATCCACCGCGTCCAACAGCGGCGTGCCGGCGTTGCTCGCCATGCCGACGGTGAGCGCGCCCGCGTCGCGCGCGCACGTCGCCCAGCTCACCGTCCACGGCGAGCGCCCGCTGGCCGCCACGGCGACGACCACGTCGTCGTGCGCCAGACCGAGCGCCGCCGCTTCGGCCCGCGCCGCTTCGGCGTCGTCCTCCACGCTCTCCACGCTGTGCAGCAGCGCGCCCTCGCCGCCCGCGATGGAAAGCACCAGACGCGACGCGGGCCAGCCGAAGGTGGGCCACAGCTCCGCCCCGTCCTGCACCGCGATGCGCCCCGACGCGCCGGCACCGAGCAGCACGAGCCGCCCGTCGCCGCGGCGCAGCCGATCGGCCGCGGCGTCGACCGCGTTTCCCAGCGCCGAGGAGACCGCCCCGAGCGCGTCGACCGCGCGCCGCTGGCCGGCGACGATGCGCTCGACGATCTCGACGCTCGGCAGCAGGTCCAGGGCGGGCGCGTCCGGCGAGGCGCGCTCGGTGGCGTCGCTCGTGGGGGACGCCGCAGCGACATCGATCGGCGAGGAGGCGCTCGACGCGGACGAGGTCGTGTCGGCCACGCCGACCAGCGCGCGCCGCACGCCGTCGAGCCACAGCGCCACGGGACGCTCGCCGTGCACCTCGAGCCAGTGCGCGCGGGCCCCGGGGGCGATGCGCCCGAGATCGGCCTCGCCCACGCGGTCGGCCGGGCGCGTGGCGGTGAAGCGTGCGATCTCCCCCCAGCTCATGTCCCAGCCGCGCAGCACGCCGAGCATGCCCGTCGGGTCCAGGCAGCTACCGGCGAGCGTGCCGTCCGCGAGCGTCACGCGACCGTCGTGTCGGCGTACCTCCATGGAGCCGAGCCGGTAGCTACCGTCCGGCATGCCGACCGCGGCCGTGCCGTCGGTGATGCCGTAGAGCCCGGGAATCGCGCGGCGCGCCGCCTCGAAGGCCGCCCGGTCCACGTGCAGGCCGTCGGCGATGATCTCGGCGTGCTCGGCGCGTGCCAGCGCCGCGACGGCCGCCCCGCCGTCGCGGTGCGTGGCGCCGCTCATCGCGTTCCACAGGTGCGTCACGCCGCAGCCCGCCTCGAACGCGGCGACGGCCCGCGCCCAGCCGCACAGGGTGTGGCCGATCTGCGCGCGCGCGCCGTGCGCGGCGCAGAGCCCGGGCACGACATCGTGCTCGTCCACCTCGGGCGCGAAGGTCACGACGCGCACCACCCCCGTGGCGAGCCAGCGCGTCAGCGCGTCCGCGTCGACGGGCACGGCGAACGGCGGCTGCGCGCCGAGCTTGCCGGAATTCACGAAGGGGCCCTCGAGGTGCGCGCCCAGCAGCGTCGCCGAGCCTTCGTCCGGCGACGCCATCACCGCGGCCACGTCGGCGAGGAACGCGTCCACCGCCGCGAAGGGCGCGCACACCGAGGTGGCCAGCAACGCGCCGCAACCGAGCGAGGCCTGCACGGCGAGCATCCTGCGCAGCGCGGCCTCGCCGCCCATCGCATCGACGCCGCCCGCGCCGTGCACGTGCAGGTCCACCGGCGCGGGCAGGAACAGCGGCGCCGCGGTGTCGGGCGCGCACGGCACCAGCGCATCCACGCGCGCGCCGTGCTCGCAGCGCGCGGCCACGATGCCGTTCGGGGTGACCCAGCGCCCGCTCGTCATGTGCCGAGCCTTTCGGGACAGGCCGCCGGCACGCGACGTGCCAGCGTCGCGAGCCCGTCGAGCGCGTCGCCGGCGGGCGGGTGCAGCTCGGCGCCGCGGGCCTCGAGCAGCGGCGCGTAGACGCCGGCGAGCCCGCCGACCAGATAGCGCGGCAGACCCTCGGGCGCGGCGTCGTACAAGGTCTCGCAGCAGCGCGCGCCCGCGTCAAGCAGCTCCCGCGCGACATCGTCATCGTCGTGCGAGCCGAGGAGCGCGGCGAGGCGGGCGATGTTCGTGGAACGCGTCGACGTGGTCCACGCCTGCAGCGAGGCGACGTCGTCACCCGTCACCGCTTCCAGCGCGGCGTACAGCGGCGTGGCGTGCGCGCCGCGATCGCGCGCGTGCAGGTAGCGCCGCAGCAGCGCCATGCCGAGCCAGGCGGCCGACCCCTCGTCGCCGACCGGGTAGCCCCAGCCGCCCGCCATGCCGGTGCGCCCCGCTCCGTCGCGCCAGTGCAGCACGCTGCCGGTGCCGACCGCGAGGCACGCGCCCGGAGCGCCGCCGGTGGCGCCGAGCAGCTGCGCCTCGCCGTCCGTGACGATCGTGACCGCACGCCCGAGCGCGGCGACGAAGGCGGCACGCCGCTCGGGACGCAGGGATCCGGCGAGCCCGACGTACAACGGCCACGACGGATCGACCCCGAGCCGCTCGATGCCCGCACGCACCGTGTCGGCGGCTTCGGCCGGGTCCAGCGACAGGCTGGCGTGGCGTTCGAGCCGCACCTGCGACACCCGCGCGCCGTCGCCGTCGAACGCCGCGAGCCGGCAGCCGCTGGCCCCGCCGTCGACGGCGATGCAGGGCTCGATGACGGCGGCTTCCATGCGTCGGGATTGTAACGGCGGCGATGCCGATGCTACTTTCGAGCGCACCGTCCACCCCGGAACCCGCCCGCATGCGCACACCGAAGTCCCGCCTCGCGTCTCGTCTCACGCTCGCCGCCACCGCGCTCGCCTGCTCCGGCATGGCCTTCAGCGCGGCCGCCGAGACCATCACCATCGAGAGCTGGCGGGTCGAGGACCAGGCCATCTGGGACGAGCAGATCATCCCGGTCTTCGAGGCGCAGCACCCGGACATCGACGTGCAGTTCAAGCCCACGGCACCGACCGAGTACGACGCCGCGCTGAACGCGCGCATGTCCGGCGGCACCGCCGGCGACATCATCGTCTGCCGCCCGTTCGACCGTGCCCTGAAGCTCCACGACGACGGCCACCTCGCCGACATCCAGGATCTGCCGGGGCTGCAGGAGAACTTCTCGGACGTGGCGCGCGCGGCCTGGTCCACCGACGACGGCTCGGCGACCTTCTGCGTGCCGATGGCATCGGTCATCCACGGCTTCATGTACAACGCGGACGCCTTCGCGGAGCTCGGGCTCGAGGTGCCGGAGACGACCGAGGAGTTCTACGCGGTGCTGGACGCCATCGCGGAGGACGGCAGCTACATCCCGCTCGCGATGGGCACCAAGGATCAGTGGGAGGCCGCGACCATGGGCTACACCAACGTCGGCCCGACGTACTGGGGCGGCGAGGAAGGCCGCAACGCGCTCATCGCGGGAGAGGCGAAGCTCACCGACGACGCGTTCGTCGAGGGCTTCCGGCAGCTGGAGCGGTGGGTGCCGTATCTGGGCGACGGCTACCAGGCGCAGTCCTACACCGACAGCCAGAACCTCTTCACGCTGGGCCGCGCGGCGATCTACCCGACGGGCTCGTGGGAGATCACGGGCTTCCAGGAGAACGCCGACTTCGAGCTCGGCGCGTTCCCGCCCCCGAAGGCGGACGCGAGCGGCACGTGCGAGCTCAGCGATCACACCGACATCGGCATCGGCATGAACGCCGCCACCGAGCACGAGGAGGCCGTGCGGACCTTCCTCGAGTGGACCACGAGCGCCGAATTCGCCAGCCTGCTCACGAACGCGGCCCCCGGCTTCTTCTCGCTGTCGAACCACTCGATCGACGTCGAGAACCCGCTGGCCGCCGAGTTCCTGGCCATGCGCGACGCCTGCGAGTCCACCATCCGCGTGGCCGACCAGATCCTCTCGCGCGGCGAGCCCTCGCTGTCGAACGAGCTGTGGACGCTGTCGGCGAACGTCATCAACGGCTCGATGACGCCCGAGGAGGCGGCGGCGCAGGCGCAGGAGAACCTGGACGGCTGGTACGCGCCCTGATCCCTTCCCGCAGGGTCCGTCGCCGGTGCGTTGGTACATTCCCGTCTTCCTCGCACCGGCGACGCTGATCTACAGCGTCTTCGCGATCTACCCGATCGTCGATTCGCTCAGGCTCTCGCTGTTCGACCGCGTCGACGGCGCGGACGTGTTCGTCGGGCTCGCCAATTACGCGCGGCTGCTCGGCGAGCCGTACTGGGCCGACCAGTTCGTCAACGCCTTCGCCAACAACGTGGTGCTGTTCGCCATGCACATGGCGATACAGAACCCGATCGCGCTCATCCTGGCGGCCATGCTGAGCGTGCCGACGCTCAAGGGGGCGGCCACCTACCGCACGATCTTCTTCCTGCCGACGCTGCTGTCGGTCGTGGTCGTCGGCTTCGTGTGGCAGCTCATCCTGTCGCCGCTGTGGGGCATCACGCCGGACGCCATGAAGGCGGTGGGTCTCGGCGGGTGGTTCCGGCCGTGGCTGGGCCTGGAATCCAGCGCGCTCGTGACCGTGACGCTGATCTCGATCTGGCAGTACGTCGGCATTCCGCTGATGCTGTTCTACGCGGCGCTGCTGAACATCCCCGAGGAGACCGTGGAGGCCGCGCGCATCGACGGGCTCGACGGCTGGGCCATCTTCTGGAAGGTGAAGCTGCCGCTGATCCTGCCCACCCTCGGGCTCGTCGGCATCCTGACCTACATAGGCAACTTCACCGCGAGCTTCGATCTCGTGTACGCCATCCAGGGCGGGCTCGCGGGGCCGAACTACGCCACCGACGTCATGGGCACGTTCCTGTTCCGAAGCTTCTTCGGCTTCCAGTCGCAATCGGGTGACCTGCACATGGGCGCGACGGTCGCCTCGATGCTGTTCTTCATCATCCTCGTCGGCGTCGGTGCGTACCTGTACGGCGTGCAGCGCAGGCTCAGGCGCTACGAGGGCTGATGCCGTCCGTGATCACATGACTGGGCGCGAACGGTTGTCCTCGACCGCGATCCACGCGGTGCTGCTCGCGTGGACGGTGCTGGCGCTGTTCCCGCTCGTGCTGATCGTGGTCAACAGCCTCAAGAACCGGAAGGCGATCTTTCGCGAGCCGCTCGGGCTGCCCGTCGGCGAGGCGTTTTCCGGCCAGGGGTACGCGAACGTGCTGAACGACAGCGACTTTCCGCTGTTCTTCGCCAACAGCCTGATCGTCACCTGCAGCGCGCTGTTCCTGATCCTGCTGCTCGGCGCGATGGCTGCGCACGCGCTGACCGAGTACCGCTTCCGTGGCAACGGTCTGCTCGGGCTGTACCTGATCCTCGGCATCATGGTGCCGATACGCCTGGGCACCGTATCCTTGCTGCAGCTGATCGTGGACCTGGGACTCGCGAACACGCTGACGGCGCTGATCCTCGTCTACACCGCGCAAGGGCTGCCCGTGGCGGTGTTCATCTTCTCGGAGTTCCTGCGCTCGGTATCGCGCGAGATCAAGGACAGCGCGCGCATCGACGGGCTCTCCGAGTACCGCATCTTCTTCGAGGTCGTGGTGCCGCTCGTGCGCCCGGTCATCGCGACGGTGGCGGTGTTCTCCATGATCCCGATCTGGAACGACCTGTGGTTCCCGCTGATCCTCTCCCCCGGCGAGGACACGCGCACCGTCACGCTCGGCGTGCAGCAGTTCATCGGCCAGTACACCGTGGACTGGGGCGCGGTGCTGGCCGCACTCTCCGTCGCCATCCTGCCGGTCCTCGTCATGTACGTGATCTTCTCGAAGCAGCTCATTCGCGGCATCACGGCCGGGGCGGTGAAGGGCTGATGTCGACGCTGGAGCTCGTGGGCGTCTCCAAGCGCTTCGGCGCCACCGAGGTCATTCGCCCGACGGAGCTCGCGGTGCGCGACGGCGAGCTCGTCGTGTTCGTCGGCCCCTCCGGCTGCGGCAAGTCCACGCTGCTGCGCATGATCGCGGGGCTCGAGACGCCGAGCGCCGGAGAGATCCGCATCGCCGGGGAGCGCGTGGATCACCTGCCGCCCTCCGATCGCGGCATCGCCATGGTGTTCCAGAGCTACGCGCTGTACCCGCACAAGGACGTGCGCGGCAACCTCGGCTTCGCGCTGAAGCACGCGAAGGTGGACAAGCACGAGATCGAACGGCGCGTGGACGCCGCCGCCGCCATCCTGGGGTTGCAGGACCTGATGCACCGCCGCCCGCGCGAGCTCTCGGGCGGGCAGCGCCAGCGCGTGGCCATCGGCCGCGCCATCGTGCGCGAGCCGCGCGTGTTCCTGTTCGACGAGCCGCTGTCGAACCTCGACGCCGCGCTGCGCGTGCACATGCGCGTGGAGATCCTCAAGCTCCACCAGCGCCTGCGCAACACGATGGTCTACGTCACGCACGACCAGGTCGAGGCCATGACGCTCGCCGACCGCATCGTGGTGTTCCGGAGCGGACGCATCGAGCAGGTCGGCACGCCGCTGGAGCTCTACCGCGAGCCCGTGAACCGGTTCGTGGCGGGGTTCATCGGGTCGCCGGCCATGAACTTCCTGGACGCGCGGGCGCGGGACGGGCGCGTGCTGCTGGGCGACGCGACCGTGGCGGAGACGACGCTGCCGGACGGTCCCTGCACGCTCGGCGTGCGGCCCGAGCACCTGACACGGGACGGGGCCGGCGGGCTGGAAGGCATCGTGCAGGTGTTCGAGCACCTGGGCGGCGAGGCCTTCGTGCACGCGGCGCTGCCCGACGGGCAGGAGCTCGTGGCGAAGCTCGACGGCGAGCAGGCCCACCGGCCCGGGGACGCGTTGCGGCTGAGCGCGGCGCGTTGGCACGTGTTCGATGCCGACGGGCGACGCGCCTGATCCGCGAAGCTCGCGGTGCCCGGACAGGCACGGTTCAGGCTTGCAACTCCAGTCTCACGCCACGATCCCGACGGACCCGACCCATGCGCCCCCACCTCCTCGCCTGTACCGCCGCACTCGTCCTCGTCGCCTGCAGCGACGACCCCGCCTTCGACGCTCCCCCCGCCTCCGGAGGCGGCGCCGGCGACGCCGCCGAGGACGCGGCCACGTTGGCGCCCTTCGTCGGTACCTACGATCTCACCGGTCCCTGGCAAGGCGAGCTCGACGACGAGGCCTACCTCGTGATCGGCCAGCCCGACGCCTCGGGAGAGGCCCGCGCGGCCCTCTACGACTTCGACGAGCTGGACGGCTGCTACGAGGCGCCGAGAAGCGGCAGCACGATCGGCACGCTGCGCGTGGACGACTTCGGCGGCGGCGTGTTCCTGGACGGTTTGCTGTCCTTCGAGGAGGCCACGGCCTCGCTGGGCGCGGGCGGCGCGCTGGAGCTGAACTACAACGACGTCGAGGACATCGACGGCGACGGCAACCGCAGCGAGCGCACGAGCTACGTCGCCACGCGCACCGACGGCCTGGCCGAGATGGACCTGCAACCGCGCTGCTGAGCTTCGGACGCCCCCTCGATCCGCCGCATCGACGCCGCGGTCGGTCGGCCGCGGGACGTGGCGGCTCGCGGCCGATGGGCTGTAGGCGGAATATTTTCCGACTCTCCCTTGCATCGGAATTTTTTCCGCCGTACTCTGGAGCTAGGGCAAGTACTCGGCCCGCAACGGGAGCCACGACATGACACGCAGATCGGTTCGTACGCCGCTGGGCCTGACCGCCCTGCTGATGTTTCCCGCGATCACGCTGAGCGCCTGCTCGGATGATGGCGGCAGTCCCGGGTTCTCGAGCGGCATCGTCAGCGTGTCCAGCGGACGCGTGCAGGATTCGTCCGGGCTCGTCGTGAACGGCCGGCAGTTCGACGATGGATCGACCCTTGTGCTCGTCGACGGCGAGCCCGCGCCACGAGAAGCGATCGCTCCGGGCATGCGGGTCACGGTGGAAAGCCGCGCCGGGGAACCGGCCGTCGTGCGCTACGACGCCGAGGTCAAGGGTCCGCTGGACTCGGTGTTCTCCCCCGGTTCGTTCAGCGTCATGGGACAACGCGTCATCGCGTCGGCCGACACGCGGTTCGACGACGCTCTGGACGGCTCCGCACTGATCGCGGGCGACATCGTCGAGGTCAGCGGCGCGCGCGGAGCGGACGACGCGATCGAGGCGGGCTACGTGGAACTGAAGCGGCAGCCGCCGAACGCCTATCAGATCCACGGCATCGTGCGCGATCTCGACGTCGCGGCCCGGACGTTCCGCCTCGATCAGCTCACGGTGGACTACGGCGGCGCGCGACTCGAGGACATCGATCCCGCCCGTCTCGCGAACGGTCAGCGGGTCGAGGTGAAGGACGAGAACCTGACCTACGAACCGGGTTCGCTGTTCCTGCAGGCCACGAAGGTCGAGGCCGAATCCGGTGCCGATCGGTCGGAGGACGCCCGGACGGAGTTCGAGATCGAGGCGATCATCACCTCCATCGAGTCGGCCGATCGATTCATCCTCGGCACCCTGCCGGTCAGGATCGTTGCCGCGACCCGGTTCCGCGACGGCTCGGCGGCCGACCTGATCGTCGGCGCACGCGTCGAGGTCGAAGGGCGGCGCGACGACGCGGGCGACCTGATCGCACGCGAGATCGAGTTCGAGGACCGCGATTCCGACGACGACGACGACGACGACGACGACGACGATCGGTAGACTCCCCGCGCCCGTCCGGCGAGGGCGTACATCGCGGTAGCCATCATCGAGCGCGAATCACCAGCAGCGACAACGACGGAAGGCGTCATCCAGGGCGCCTTCTATCGCATCCTGTTGTCGCTGGCGCGCGTCGCCCTGCGCTTCGGCATCTCGGTCGGCGCGGTCAACGAGCTGGTGCGCCGGGCGTTCGTCGAGGCAGCCGAGCAGAACCTCGCCGCCGCCGATGGCGGCAAGCCGGTGCAGACTGCGCGCATCTGCGCGCTGACGGGCCTCTATCGCAAGGAGGTCGTGCGGCTGAAATCGCTGCCGCCGCCCGGAGACCCCGGCGTGGACGATCGCTACAACCGCTCCGCGCGGATCATCGCCGGCTGGTTGCGCGACCCGGACTTCCGCACGCGCGCGGGCGCTCCCGCGGTGCTGAGGATCGATGGTGAAGGCGGCTTCAACGAGCTCGTGCGGCGCTACAGCGGCGACATGACACCCCGTGCGATGCTCGAGGAGCTCGAGCGACTCGGCGCCGTCGCGCGATCGCGGGGCGGCACGCTGAAGCTGACGGCTCACGCCTACATTCCGCGGTCGAACGAGCTGGATACCGTGCAGATCCTCGGCACCGATACCGCGGACCTGATCGACACTATCCTCCACAACCTCGACCACGGCGAGGACGAGCGCCGGTTCCAGCGCAAGGTGAGCTACCTGCACATCCCGGCGCGGCAGGTCGATCCGTTCCGGCGCTACGCGTCGCAGCAGAGCCAAGCACTGCTGGAGAGGCTCGACCGCTGGCTGGCGGCGCGGGACACCGAGCGCGTCGACGCGGGTGGGGCGGGGTCGAGGCTGGGCCTCGGCATCTACCTGATCGAGCGCGCCACGCCACGCGACGGATCCGAGTCCCCGGCATCGCCCTCCGACCGGGCCACACCGACCGGGGACGCGGACCGATGAGGCGTTTCGGACGGACCGCGCGGTCGATGGGCGGGCAACGCGCCGCGGGCCGCGACGCGTCGATCGGCTCGCTGCCGGCCATCGTCCCAACCATCGCAATGGCGATCGCCCTGACGATCGGCGCGTGCTCGTCGGGCGACCCGTCCGGCGGCGGCTCCGGCGGCGGCATCGGCGGCACCGGCCTGATCGCGGACGCCTCCGGCGTCTCGCGTGGAGCGATCGCGGGCTTCGGCAGCATCGTGCTGAACGGCGAGAGCTTCGACACCGACCGGGCACGCATCCGCATCGAATCGCGCGATGCGGCGCAGTCCGAGCTTCGCGTCGGGATGCAGGTCCGGGCCGAGGTGAATTTCGACGACCTGACGGCCGACGTCGTCGAGTACTACCCATCGATCTCGGCACCGATCGAGTCGGTGGACGCGACGGGGGCTTCGCTTCGTCTGCTTGGGCAGAGCGTCAGCCTGGACGGCGCGGTCGTCTACGACGGCATCGACCCCGCGACGCTCGCGCCCGGGACCGTGCTCGAGGTCAGCGGTCTGCGCAACGCCGCCGGCGCCGTCGTCGCGACGTTCGTCCGTGCGGCCCCGGCGCCCGCACGCCTGGCGATCACGGGCAGTGTCGAGTCGCACGACGACGGCGGCGCCCGGCTCGTCGTCGCCGGCGTCGGCATCGACGCGGGCGGCAGCGCGGTGATCGGAAACCTCGAACCGGGCAGTCTCGTGTTCGTGTCGGGCCGAGCCGGCACCGGCGCCGGATCCGATGCGCGGCTGCTCGCGGACAGCGTCGTCGTGCTGCCCGGGCTTGCGGGCCCGAGTGGCACGCCGGTCGAGCTCGAGGGCATCGTCACGGGCTACGCCTCCGCGCGGCTCATCGAGCTGAGCGGGCAGCGGGTACGGATCTCCGACGCCACGCGCCTCGCGTTCACCGACGGGCGTGCTGCTCCGGCATCGCGGATCGCGCTGAACACCCGCATCGAGGTGGAGGGCGAGCTGCAGGCCGACGGTGCCGTGTCGGCGACCCGCATCGTCGTGCTCCCGGTCGATGACAGTCGCCTGATCGGACCGATCGAGTCGTTGGATCCGACGAGCGGTGTGCTGGTGGTGCTCGGCGTGCCGATACACACCACGCCGGGCACGCGCTACCGAAGCGACGAGACCTCGAGCTTCGCGGCGCTGCGCGTCGGCGACTACGTG
This sequence comes from uncultured Gammaproteobacteria bacterium, assembly GCA_963833195.1. Taxonomy (GTDB): domain Bacteria; phylum Pseudomonadota; class Gammaproteobacteria; order Granulosicoccales; family Granulosicoccaceae; genus Granulosicoccus. The sequence continues at coordinate 3,303,405 of CAWHXF010000027.1, forward strand.
GAGGTGCGCGCCGCGTTCGAGGCGGCGCGACTTATCGCCAGCCGCGTCGAGGTCGACGATCCCGAGGAAGAGGCGCGGCTCGAGGGTCCACTGACGGACATCGATCCCGGCGCGCGGCGCCTCGCGGTGCTCGGCATCGCGATCGCGCCGGGCGAGGACACCGAGTTCGAGATCGGTGACGACGAGGTGGAGTCGTCGGAGTTCCTGTCCGCCGCGCGCCTTGGCGACATCGTGCGGGTTCGCTGGAGGCCGTTCAGCTCCACCACGGCGGCACCGGACGAGATCGGCCTGGAATAGCCCCGTCCCGCGGTACGGGCTACTCCCGGAAGCGGGGAAGGCGTACGGTCTCGCCGCTCCTCACGCTCTCGTCGGCGGCGAGGCACACCGCCAGCGAGCGCACCGCGTCCGCATGGTGGCGCGACAGGTCGATACCTTCGACGATGGCGCGGTGCAGGAAGGCCTGCTCGCGGTCGCACAGGGCCTGGTGATCGGGCTCGTCGGAGGTGTCCAGCAGCACGTCGGGCGACGCGAAGCCGCCGCTCGCGTCCAGCCCGCTGCGGTGCAGGCGAATGCGCGAGGTGCGCGTGTGAGCGTCGACGTCGTCGGAGCGCGCGCCCTCGTCGACGACGATGGACACCGCCCCCGCGGGGGACACGATGTCCTTCACGAAGAACGCGCTCTCGGACATCATCGGGCCCCAGCCCGCCTCGTACCAGCCGACCGAGCCGTCCGCGAAGCGCACCTGGAAGTGTCCGTAGTTGTACATGCCCGGCGCGATGTCGTCGGTGAGTCTCGCGCCCATGCCGCTCACCGACACGGGCGCCGCGTCCGTCACCTGACACATGACATCGACGTAGTGCACGCCGCAGTCCACGATGGGCGAGGTGCTGTCCATGAGCCGGCGATGCACCTCCCAGGTGGGCCCCGAGGACTGCTGGTTCAGGTTCAACCGGAACACGTACGGTCCACCGAGAGTCCGCGCCTCGCTCACCAGCCGCATCCAGGACGGGTGGTGGCGCAGGATGTAGCCGACGACGAGCGTGCGGCCGTTGGCGCGCGCGGCAGCCACGACGCGCTCGGCGTCGGCGACGGTGGTGGCGAGCGGCTTCTCCACGAACACGTGTCGCCCGGCCTCGAGCGCGGCCACCGCGTAGTCGGCGTGGCTGTCGGAATAGGTGGCGATGCAGACGACGTCGGCGTCCACGTCGGCGAGCGCGGCGTGGAAGTCCGCCTGCATGGGCACGTCGCCGAGCGCGGCGGGCAGCTCCAGCGGCGAGCGGTTGACGAGCCCGCACAGCGCGAACCCGGGGTGCGCGGCGTACGAAAGCGCGTGGCTGCGGCCCATCGTTCCGAGACCCGCGACGAGGGTCCGCAGCGGCGGGGACGTCGTGCGAGGCGTGTCCGGCATGTCACGAATCTTCCGTCAGCTTGGAGCGCCCGGCATTGTATCGGCGCGGTCTGCGCTGGCCGAATGCGTCGCTACCGCTATGATCGGGGCACCAGCGACGATCGCGAGCGACGCCACGAGGGCGCCGCGGGACGCGTCGCACGGCTCGAGGCCACAGGCGCATGTCCGGATCCGTCGAGACCCTTCGCAACGTCGATCTCTTCGCGCACCTGAGCGACGAGCAGCTGCGCCTGCTCGCCGAGCGCACGCGCGAGCAGCACTACGAACGCCAGGCGCTGCTGATGCACGAGGGCGACGCCGGCGACACCATGTGCGTGCTGGTGGAGGGCGAAGTGCGGGTGTTCGTCAGCGACGACAACGGCCGCGAGCTGGTGCTGCACCAGCTCGGCCCGGGCGCCGTGATCGGCGAGCTCGCGCTGCTCGACGGCGCGCCGCGCTCGGCGAGCGCGATGGCCGTGCAGCCCACGCGCGTGCTCACCCTGGACCGGGACGCGCTGCACGCCTGCCTCGCCGCGAGCCCGGAGTTCGCGCTCGCGCTGATGCGCTCGCTCACCGCGCGGCTGCGCCAGGCCACCGAGGGCAGCCGCAGCCTCGCGCTCGACAACGTCTACCGGCGCCTGGCCGACAAGCTTCGGGAGCTGGCGGGCGTGGACGCGGGCATGGACGCGCACGGCGAGGGCGGCGGCAACGACGGCGAGCACGCCCCCCCGTCGCTGCCGCGGCGCTACTCGCACCAGGAGCTCGGCAACCTGATCGGCGCCTCGCGCGAGATGGTGGGCAAGGTCATGGCGGAGCTCGTCAAGGGCGAGTACGTCGAGCTGGTCGAGGGCCGCATCGTGCTGATCAAGCGCCTGCCGAAGAACTGGTAGCGCGCCCCGCCCCGCGCCTCTCCGGCCGCTAACGCTCGCCGCCGCGACGCTTGCGCTTGCGGCCCGTCGCGCCCGACCCCTTCGCACCCGCCGCCTTCGGCTCGCCACCCGCGCTTCCCGTCGCACCTCCCGTCGCCTGGGCCGTGTTGCGCGGTCCGGGCTCGCGCGGGCCGGGCGCCGGCGGGGGATCGCTCGCCATCACCTTCGCGACCCCCGTCTCGAAGCTCGCGTCCGCGGGCAGCTCCTCGTCGAGCTCGCCGAGCGCACGCTCCACGCCGCGGCGCTGGTGCGGCAGCTCGACGAGGCCGCTGCGGGGCCGGAACGCGGTGGTGGGGAGCCAGTTCCTGAACTCCTCCCCGTACAGCTCCCAGACCGTCACGAACAGCGCCGCGATGATGGGCCCGATGACGAAGCCCATGAAGCCGAACACGATCAGCCCGCCCAGCGTGCTGAAGAAGATCATCAGGTCGTGCAACTGAGTGTCGTTGCCGACCAGGCGCGGGCGCAGCAGGTTGTCGACGGTGCCGACGACGACGGCGTTGAACGCGAGCACCACGATCGCCTCGGTGGTCTGGCCCTGCACGAACAGCCACATCACTGCCGGCACCCAGATCAGCGCCGTGCCGATGCCCGGCACGACGGACAGGAACATCATGACCACGGCCCAGAAGAGCGCGCTGGGCACGCCCGCGAAGTACAGCGCGAGGCCCGCGAGCCCACCCTGCAGCACCCCGATGACCGCGGTGCCCTTGAGCGTCGCCCGCGTCACCGACATGAAGCGCGCCAGGAGCTTCGTCTCGTCCTCGTCGTCGAGCGGCAGGTAGTACAGCATGTAGTAGAGCAGCCGGTCCCCGTCCATCAGGAAGAAGAACATCGTGTACAGCACGATCAGCCCGGACAGCAGCGCGCTCAGCGTGCCGAGCGTGGCCGACTGCACCAGCCCGATCGCGACGCCCGACAGCGCGGCGGCGGCCTCGCCGAGCCGCGCGAGCGCCTGGTCGCGGTAGGGCTCGATGACGCTCCAGAACGGGATGCGCTCCAGCCAGCCGCTGACCGTGCCGGGCGTGGTGAGCTGAGTCTGCACCCACGGGCGCACGCTCTCGGCCACCTCGAGCGCCTGCGCCAGCACGGCGCTCAGCACGAGCACGGCCGGCACGAAGATGAACAGCAGCACCACGAGCAGCGTGAGGAAGGAGGCGAGCGCCTCGCGCTCGCCGACGCGCCCGAGGATGCGCCGGTACAGCGGCGTGAACAGCGCGGCGAACAGCGCGGCCACGAAGATCGACTGCAGGAAGGGCTGGATCAGGTGCAGGAAGGTCGCCGAGATGACGAGCAGCACCAGGATCAGCACCGTGCGGTTGACGAGCCTCTGTTCCAGGGCCATCTCAGGCGCTCCGCGGGGTCGTGAGCGGACCGCGCACCGCGAGCGCGTCCCCGAGCAAGAGATGTCCGAGCGCCAGCAGCGCGCCGGCGCCGGCCACGAGACCGAGCGCCTGGGGGCCGTGGCCCGCGATCGACCGCCCCGCCGACGCCCGAGCCGATGGCGGCGCCCGCGTAGATGGCGGCGGCGTTCAACGCCAGCAGCACGCCTTGCCGCTCGGGCCTCTGGCGCACGATGCGGGCCTGCTGCGCGACCATGAAGGACCAGCCGCACGTCGACCAGGCGAGCGTGAGGAACAGCAGCACGGGTGGCGACATCGGCAGCAGCGAGAACGCGGGCAGGGTGAGCGCCTGGGCGAGACAGGCGAGCACGAGGGTGGCGCTCGGGCCGATGCGGTCGGACAGCGTGCCGCCGAGCAGGTTGCCGGCGATGGCGCCCAGTCCGAACACGACCAGCACCAGCGTGACCCCGTCGCGGCCGTAGCCCTGGTCGGCCTGCAACAGCGGCGCGAGATAGGTGTACAGCACGTAGATGGCGGCGATGTAGGTCGCGGTGAAGAGGACGGCCACCAGGCTGCGCCAGTCGGCGAGCGCGGCGCCCAGCGTCGCGAGCGTGTTGACCGGCACCGCGAGCGCGCGCGGCACCAGGTGCCAGGCCAGCGAGGCGCTGAGCGCCGAGAGCGCGGCCACCACGAGAAACGCGCTCTGCCAGCCGAAGGTGTACCCGAGCCAGCCGCCGGCCGGCACGCCCAGCACCTGCGCGAGCGTCAGCCCGAAGAACACGCGCGCCAGCGCCCGGCCCTCGCCGCCCGCGGGGCTCGAGGCCAGCGCGATGGAGGCGGCCACAGGCGTCACGCAGCCCGCGCCCAGGGCCACGAGCACGCGTGCCGCGTTCAGCCAGCCGAGCGAGGGAGCGAGCGCCGAGAGCAGCGCGCCGAGCGCGAACAGCGACAGCGCCCCGACGAGCACGCGCCGCCGCGGCAGACGTCCGGTCAACGCCACGCCGAGCGGCGAGCCGACGGCGTAGGCGATCGAGTAGACGGTGAGCAGCGAGCCCGCGGCCGAAGCGCTCGTGTCGAAGCCCTCGGCGATCGGCACGATCAGCCCGATGACGACGAACGCGCCCATGCCGATCGAGAAGTTCGCGACCGAGAGCGCGGCGAGCAACGCGCCGCCCGAAGCCCGCCCGGACGCCAGCCCGGACGCTCGCTCGGCCGGAAGCTCGGGGACGGCGCTCAACCCGGCGTGCAGCCGTTGGCCGTGACGTACACCGAGTACAGCGAGGTGGTGCCGCAGATGAACAGCCGGTTGCGCTTCTCGCCGCCGAAGGTGAGGTTCGCGACGATCTCGGGGATGTACACCTTGCCGATCAGCGTGCCGTCGGGGTCGATGCAGTGCACGCCCTCGGCGCTGCTGGACCAGATGCGCCCCTCCAGGTCCACGCGGAAGCCGTCGAACAGGCCCGCGGTGCAGGTGGCGAACACCTCGCCGTCGCCGAGCGTGCGGCCGTCGGCCGAGACCGGCAGGCGGCGGATGTGACGCGGCCCGTCGGGTGCGTGCGTGGCGCCGGTATCGGCGATGTAGAGGTGGCGCTCGTCCGGGCTGAAGGCGAGGCCGTTGGGCTTGAGGAAGTCGTCGGCGACGATGTCGAGCGTGCCGTCGGGGTCCAGCCGGTACACGTGGCAGGGCAGCTCCTGGGTCGCTCGCCGGCCCTCGTAGTCGGTCAGGATGCCGTAGCTCGGGTCGGTGAACCAGATCGCGCCGTCGCCGGAGACGACCACGTCGTTCGGGGAATTGAGCCGCTTGCCGCGGTGCGCGTCGGCCAGCACCGTGACGCTGCCGTCGTGCTCGGTGCGCGTCACGCGGCGGGTCAGGTGCTCGCAGCTCACGAGCCGGCCCTGACGGTCGACGGTGTTGCCGTTGCCGTTGTTGCTGGGTTGCCTGAACACCGACACCGAGCCGTCGGTCTCGTCCCAGCGCAGCATGCGATCGTTCGGGATGTCCGACCACACGAGGTAGCGCCCGGCCGCGAACCAGGCCGGCCCCTCCGACCAGCGCGCGCCGCTCCACAGCCGATCCACGCGTGCGTGGCCGACGAAGCAGTCGCCGAAGCGCGGGTCCAGCAGCTCGAAGCGCGTGCCGTCGAGCTCGCCGTAGAAGCCTGTCGTCATGGAAGATTCCGTCAGCGGCAAGACCCGGCGGGTCCGCCAACGCCTTCGAGCCGGCAACGATATCATCGCGCCCCCGGCCGTCCGGTGCCCGGACGCATACGAGACCGCATGGCCCGCCCCCCCAGGAAGGTGACCAGCCGCGACGTGGCGGCGCGCGCGGGCGTGTCTCCGATGACGGTGTCGCGCGCGCTGAGGACGCCCGAGCGCGTGTCCGTGGCCACGCGCGAACGCGTCGAGAGCGCCGCGCGCGAGCTCGCCTGGGTACCGGATCTGGTGGCGGGCGCGCTGTCGAGCAAGCGAAGCGGCCACGTCGCCGTGGTGGCGCCGTCGCTGCGCCACACCGGCTTCCTGCGCACCCTCGACGGGCTCTCGGCGGGGCTGCGCGCGCGCGGCTACAGCATGCTGATCGGCGACAGCTACTACTCGGCCGACGCGCAGCTGGAGCTGTTGCGCGTGATCCTCGGCCGACGCCCCGAGGCGCTGGTGCTGATCGCCAGCATGCACTCGCCGGACGTGCGCCGCATGCTCGCGGGCGCCGGCGTCCCCATCGTGGAGACCTGGGACGCGCCCGAGGAGCCGCTCGACATGGTCGTGGGCTTCTCGCAGGAGGATGCCGGGCACGCCATGGCCACCGCGCTCGTCGAGCAGGGCTATCGGCGCATCGGCTTCCTGGCGGGTCCGCCCGAGACCGATCCCTACGGGGAGCTGCGCCGGCGCGGGCACGTGCGCGCGCTCGCCGAGCGCGGGCTGCCGACCGACATGCTGGTCGCCGCCGGCGAGCGACCCATGGAGATCGAGGACGGCGCGGCCGGGGTGGTGGCGCTCAGAACGCGCTGGCCCGACGCCGACGCGCTCGTGTGCGCGACCGACATGACCGCGCTCGGGGCCCTGAACGAATGCCGCCGCCGGGGCTGGCGCGTGCCCGGGGAGCTCGGGATCGCAGGACACGGCAACTTCGACTTCTCGGCGAGCCTGGTGCCGTCGCTGACCACCGTGCGCGTGCCGGGCTACCGCATCGGCGAGACGGCCGCCGCGCTGATCGCCGCGCGCATCGAGGCCGACGGCGGCGGCGAGCCGCCGCCCTCGACCGGCACGGAGCCGATCGCGCTCGATCCACGGCAGAACCTCGGCTTCCAGGTGCTGCACCGCGAGAGCACGCGCGGTGGCCCCGCGCCGCGGACCCCGTAGACTGGGCCGATGAGGCGCGCACAATGAGCGAAGCGGAACCCGGACGCATCGTCGTCGTGATGGGCGTGTCGGGTTGCGGCAAGTCGACCGTGGCGCGGCACGTGGCAACCTTGCTCGGCGCGACGTTCAAGGACGGCGACGAGCTGCACCCGCCGCAGAACATCGCGAAGATGGAGCGCGGCGAGCCGCTCACCGATGCCGACCGGATGCCCTGGCTCGCACGGGTACGGGACCACTCGGCGGAGCGCGCTCGGGAGAGCGGGCTGCACGTGGTCGCCTGCTCGGCGCTGGCGCAGCGCTACCGCGACGTGCTGAACGAGGCGGGGAGCGTCGCCTACGTCTTCCTCGAGGGCTCGCGGGAGCTCATCGCGTCGCGCATGGGCGCACGTCGCGGTCACTTCATGCCGCCCGAGCTGCTCGACAGCCAGTTCGCCGCGCTGGAGTCCCCGAAGGGTCGCGCGGACACGGTCACCGTGGACATCGAGCCGCCGCCCGAGGCGGTGGCGCGCGATGCCGTCGCGGCCCTGCGCGAACGCTTTCCCGACTTTCGGCCCGCACACGGACACGACGCATGAAGGCCTGCACGGTACGAGCGGCGAAGGAGCTGCGCCTGGTGGACATCGAGCGCGTCGCGGAGCTCGCCCCCGGGCAGGTGCGCATCCGCTACGGCACCGGCGGCATCTGCGGGTCGGACCTGCATTACTACCACCACGGCGGCGTCGGCAACTTCCGGCTGCAGGAGCCGCTGATCCTCGGCCACGAGGTGGCCGGCACCGTCGTCGAGGTGGGCGACGGCGTGACTTCCGTGCGCGTCGGCCAGGGCGTGGCCGTGGATCCGAACCTGCCGTGCCTGACCTGCCACGAGTGCCTGGAGGGGCGCACGAACCTCTGCCGCGAGATGACCTTCTTCGGCAGCGCCGCGGTCATGCCGCACGTGCAGGGCGGATGGCGCGAGGAGCTCGTCGTGCCGGAGCGCCAGGCGGTCGCGCTGCCCGACGGCACCGACCTGGCCGTCGCCGCCTTCGCCGAGCCCCTGGCGGTGTGCCTGCACGCCGTGAACCGCGCGGGCCCCGTCACGCACAAGGAGGTGCTGGTGACGGGCTGCGGCCCGATCGGGTGTCTCGCCATCGCCGCGCTCAAGCTCGCGGGCGCCTCGCGCATCGTCGCCACCGACGTCGCGGCGGGCGTGCTGCAGCACGCGCGCATCCTCGGTGCCGACGAGACCATCGACGTGTCGGCCGAGCCCGAGCGGCTCGCCGCGCTGCAGACCGGGCGCGGCCGCATGGACGTCGCGCTCGAGTGCTCCGGCTCCCCGGTGGCGCTGGCGGGCTGCATCGAGGCGGTGCGGCCGCGCGGCACGATCGTGCAGACCGGCATGCTGCCCGCCGGCGACAACCCGATTCCCGTCAACCGCATCGTCGCCAAGGAGCTCGCCGTCGCCGGCACGTTCCGCTTCCACGACGAGTTCCGCATCGCGGTGGACGCGCTGGTGCGCGGCCGCGTGGATGTCTCCTCCCTGCTCACCGGCGTGTACGACTTCGACGATGCCGACGCGGCCTTCGAGGCCGCGCGCGACCGCGGCCGGCACATGAAGGTGCAGTTGCGCTTCGATCACGCCTGAGCGAGACAACGATGGACCTCTTCGATCTCACCGGCCGCACGGCGCTCGTCACCGGCTCCAGCCGCGGCATAGGCCGCACGCTGGCCGAAGGCCTCGCCTCGGCGGGCGCGCGCATCGTGTTGAACGGCGTGAACGCCGATCGCCTCGACGCCGCCGTCGCCGAGTGCCGCGAGCGGGGCTTCGACGCGCACGGCCGCGCCTTCGACGTCACCGACACCGCCGCCGTGGACGCGGCCGTCGACGGCATCGAGTCGGACATCGCTCCCATCGACATCCTGATCAACAACGCCGGCATCCAGCGCCGCGTGCCGGTGCTCGAATGCGACGACGAGACCTTCGAGGAGGTCATGACGACGAACCTGGGCTCCATGTTCCGCCTGTCCCGCGCGGTGGGTCGGCGCATGGTGCCGCGCGGGCACGGCAAGATCGTCAACATCGGCTCCATCCAGTCGAGCCTCGGGCGCCCGTCCATCGCGCCCTACGCCGCCTCCAAGGGCGCGGTCGTCATGCTGACGAGAAACCTGTGCGCCGAGTGGGCGCCGTCGGGCGTGCAGGTCAACGGGCTGTGCCCGGGCTACTTCGCGACCGAGCTCACGCAAGCGCTGGTGGCCGACGAGGAGTTCAGCGCCTGGGTCGGCAAGCGCACCCCGGCGGGGCGCTGGGGCGAGGTGGGCGAGCTCGTCGGCGCCGCGGTGTTCCTGTCCTCGGCGGCGTCGAATTTCGTCAACGGGCATATGCTGTACGTCGACGGCGGCATGTCCGCGGTCGTCTGATTCCCCCTTTTCGAACGAGGACGCGATGAGCCGCACGCTGCTGCAGATGGGCCCCCTGATGCCCGCCGTCCAGGACCGGCTCGAGGCCGACTACGACGTGCGCCGGCACTGGGAGGCCGACGACGCCGATGCGCTCGTCGACTCGCTCGGCGAGGCCTGCGAGGGCGTCGTCACCGACGGCGGGCGCGGCGTGCGGTCCGAGGTGCTGGCGAAGCTGCCGAACGCGAAGGTCGTGTCGGTGTTCGGCGTCGGCGTGGATGCCGTCGATCTCGACTGGTGCGCCGAGCACGGCGTCCGGGTCGGCAACACGCCGGACGTGCTGAGCGGCGACGTGGCGGACCTCGCCGTCGGGCTCGCGCTCGCCACCTGCCGGAACATGATCGGCAGCGATGCTCACGTGCGCGCCGGCAAGTGGCCGTCGGGCGGCATGCCGCTCACCACGCGCATGTTCGGCAAGCGTGCGGGCATCTACGGCATGGGCAGCATCGGCGGGGCGCTCGCGCAGCGGCTCGCGGGCTTCGACATGGACATCGCCTACTGCAACCGATCCGAGCGGAACGAAAGCCCGCACCGCTTCGAGCCCGACCTCGTCGCGCTCGCGCGAGGGTCGGACTTCCTGTTCGTCACGGCGGCCGCCACGCCCGGCACCGTCGGTTCGGTGAACGCGGAGGTGCTGGACGCGCTCGGTCCCGAGGGCTGGCTCGTGAACGTGTCGCGCGGCACGCTGATCGACGAGCCGGTACTGCTCGACTACCTGCAGAGCGGAAAGATCGCGGGCGCGGGGCTGGACGTGTTCGCCGACGAGCCGCGCGTGCCCGAGGGCTTCTTCGAGCTCGACGACGTCGTGCTGCAGCCGCACGCGGCCAGCGCCACGCACGAGACGCGCGCGGCCATGGGGCGGCTCGTGCTGGACAACCTCGCCGCGCACTTCGACGGGCGCGAGCTGCCCGCCTTCGTCGTCTGAACAAGGGAGCACGACATGGATGAAGCGGACCAGGGCGCCGACATCGGCCTGATCGGGCTGGCCGTCATGGGCCAGAACCTCGTGATGAACATGGCCGACCACGGCTTCGCCGTGACGGCCTACAACCGCACGACGGCGCGCACCACCGAGTTCGTCGAGGGGCCCGCCAAGGGCATGTCCATCCGCGGCGCCGACACGCTCGAAGCGCTGGTCGAGTCGTTGTCGGTGCCGAGGAAGGTCATGCTCATGGTGCAGGCGGGGCGCGCCGTGGACGCGGTCATCGCCGATCTCGTGCCGCTGCTGTCGAAGGGCGACGTCATCATCGACGGCGGCAACTCGAACTACGTGGACACAGAGCGCCGCGCGAAGGAGCTCGCCGGCAAGGGGTTGCTGTTCGTCGGCACGGGCGTGTCCGGAGGCGAGGAAGGCGCGCGCCACGGCCCGTCCATGATGCCGGGCGGCCACCCGGACGCCTGGCCGCTCGTGAAGGAGATCTTCCAGGGCATCGCCGCGAAGACCGACAAGGGCGTGCCCTGCTGCGACTGGGTCGGTGAGGGCGGCGCCGGGCACTTCGTCAAGATGGTGCACAACGGCATCGAGTACGGCGACATGCAGTTGATCGCCGAGGTGTACCACTTCATGGGCGAGCGACTCGGCATGGACAACGACGCCATGAGCGGGACCTTCGCGCGCTGGAACGCCGGGGATCTCGACAGCTACCTCGTCGAGATCACGGCCGAGATCCTCGCGTACCGCACCGCGGACGGCGAGGCGACGGTGGATCGCATCCTCGACAAGGCCGGCCAGAAGGGCACCGGCAAGTGGACCGGCATCAACGCGCTGGAGCTCGGCATTCCGCTGACCCTGATAGCGGAAGCCGTGTTCGCGCGCGCGCTGTCGGCGAGGAAGGACGAGCGGGTCGCGGCGTCGAAGGTACTCGAAGGCCCCGGAGACCAGCGCCGCGCGAAGGACCCCGAGGGCGCGCACGCGGGGGATGCGCCGGGCGCCTCGGACCGAGTGCCCGCCGACGAGCGCGACGGATGGGTCGAGTCGCTCGGGCAGGCCCTGTTCGCATCGAAGATCGTGAGCTACGCGCAGGGCTACATGCTCATGCGCGAGGCGGCGCACGAGTTCGGCTGGAAGCTGAACTACGGCGGCATCGCGCAGATGTGGCGCGGCGGCTGCATCATCCGCGCCGCCTTCCTCGACGACATCAAGGCCGCCTACGAGAAGGACGCGGAGCTCGCCAACCTGCTGATGGACGACTTCTTCAAGGCCAAGGTGCACGCGGCGCAGGCCGACTGGCGACGCGTGCTCTCGCACGCCGTGATGCACGGTCTGCCCATGCCCGCGAGCGCCGCGGGGCTCGCCTTCTACGACGGCTACCGCAGCGCACGGCTGCCCGCGAACCTCGTGCAGGCGCAGCGCGACTACTTCGGCGCGCACACCTGGCAGCACATCGACGGCAGCCCCGAGTGGCACCACACCGACTGGACCGGCCACGGCGGCGCGGTGTCCAGCTCCGCCTACGACGCCTGAGCCATCCCCGGAGACCTGGACCATGCTGTTCGGCATTCCCGCGAACCTGCCGCCGCTGCTGCTCGAGACGCTCGCGCGCATGGGGCACGGCGACGAGATCGCCATCGTCGACGCGAACTACCCGGCCTACTCCGACGCGAGCGAAACCTACGTCGACGAGCCGATAGAGCTGCCCGGTCGCGACGTTCCGCAGGCCATGGCCGACATCCTCGCGCTGATGCCGCTCGACACCTTCGACGAGGCCCCGGTGATCGCCATGGGCGCACCGGACCCCGCGGACGGCTCGCGCTCCGGGCCGCCGAGCGTGCACCGCGAGATGCAGCGCGTGCTCGAGTCGGTGCCGGGCGCGCCGTGGCAGCTCGACACGCTCGAGCGCTTCGTGTTCTACGAGCGCGTGCGCACGGGCTTCGCGGTCGTGCGCACCGTGGAGCGCCGACCGTGGGGCAACGTCATCCTGAAGAAGGGCGTGATCGCGCCGGACGGCTCGTTGATGACGCCGGAGATCGCGGCGGGGATCGGCTGAGTCAGAGGACCAGCGCCAGCACCACGGGCAGGTAGACGATGGCCCCGAGGTGCGTCACCAGGATCAGCCCCGTCACCTCGGTGGCGTCGCGTCCGTGCTTCGCCGCCAGCAGGTAGTTGAACACCGCCACCGGTACCACGGTCTCGATCACGAGCACTCCGCGCGCCGCGCCCTCGAAGCCGAAGCCCGCGGCCACGCCGAAACCGACGCCCGCCGCCAGCAGCGTGCGCACGGCCGACCACACCAGGCTCGACGGCAGGGACGCCGCGCGCATGGCGCCGAGACTCACGCCGAGCGTGATCAGCATCAGCGGAATGGTGATCTGCCCGAGTAGCGCCAGCGTCTCGAGCGCGACGGTGGGCGGTTGCACGCCCGACGCGCGCACGGGCACCGCCAGCGCGATGGCTTGCAGCACCGGCGAGCGCAACACGCGACGCCAGTCGAGGGAGCCCGCGTACACCGCTTCGCCGAGGCTGAACAGCAGCAGGCACTGCGCCGCGAAGAAGCCCATGGCGTAGGCCAGCCCCTCTTCGCCGAACGCGAAGAGACACACGGGCAGGCCGAGGTTGCCGGTGTTGCCGACCGTATGCGCCACGCCGAGCCGCCAGTCGCGCCCCGCGACGCGCAGCAGCGCCATGCCGACCGGAGCGAGCACGGCGTGCACCGCGAAGGTCGCGAGCGCCATGCGCCCGAGCGAGGCGAACGGCACGCTCGCGGTCACGAGCGTGTGGAACATCAGCGCGGGCAGGCTGACGTTCACGACGAGCGCCGTGACGAAGTCCAGCGGGTAGGCCCCGCCGCGACGGCTCCACGCGAGCCCGATCAGCGCGAGGCAGATGCCGGGAGCCAGGATCCCGACGATCTGCAGTGCGAGCGCGCCCATCGGCGGGCATGATGGGTAGTTCCCCGTGCCGGACCGCCCGCTTGCCCTACTCCCACATCGCCCTCGTCGTACTGATCAACGCGTTGTGGGGGTTCAACTTCGTGGCCGCGAAGGACGGCACCCTCGCGTTCGGCCCGTTGTCCTTCGTCGCGCTGCGCTTCGCCATCGTGCTGGTGCTGCTGCTGCCCTGGCTGCGACCGGTGCCCGGACGCATGCGGAGATCGTGACCATCGGGCTGGTCATGGGCATCGGCCACTTCACCTTCATGTTCTACGCGATCTGGCTGGCGGGCTCGCTGTCGTCGATCGCCGTCGCCTCGCAGCTGTCCGTGCCGTTCGCGACGCTGCTGGCCATCGTGTTCCTGGGCGAGCGCATCCGGCTGATCCGCGCCGTCGCCATCGCCATGTCCTTCGCGGGCGTGGTCATCATCGCGTTCGCGCCCGTCGGCGCCGAGCACGTGCTGGCGCTCGGGCTGACGACCGTGGCCTCGGCGGCCATGGGCGTCGCGACGATCCTCATGCGCCGGCTTGCGCGGCGTCGGCACCTTCACGCTGCAGGCCTGGATCGCGCTCGTCGCCACGGTCTCGGTCGGTGCCATCGCGTGGACGATCGAGCGGCCGGAGCTCGCGACGTTCACGTCGGCGCCGCTCGTGGACTGGTGGTCGCCGGTGTACTCGGCCGTGGGCGCGACCATCGTCGGCCACGGCGCGCAGTACTGGCTGCTGCAGCGCCACGAGGTCAACCAGGTGGCGCCGTTCGTGACGCTGGCCACGCTGTTCGCGATCGGCTTCGGCGTCGTGCTGCTGGACGACCCGCTGACGCCGCGCATCGTGGCGGGCGGACTGCTCACCCTGGCGGGCGTCACCATCGTCGCGGTGCGGAACGCCGCGCGGCGCGCACCGACGACGGTGCGGACGCCGCGCTAGAAGAACAGTCGCGGCAGCGGCTTGCGGTTCGGCATCAGCCACTCTTCGGTCGGCGCGTCGCGCGGTATCGCGCTCAGGTCGACCTGACGGCGCACCAGCGCGATGGGCTCGCGCGTGTTCAGCGAGCAGGACGTCCAGGCGTGCACGGCCACGTCCTCGTCCGGAGTGCGCCGGTACTCGGTCTTCCGCGAACTGCGCGAACTGCCACAGCAGGTCCGGGATGCAGGCCATCGCGCGCGTCTGCTTGCGCGCTCAGGTGGCTCCGCGGGTCCACCACCTCGCGCGTGCCGTCGGCGTGCACGACGACGAAGCTTGCGCGACCGACCTTCGAGCGCAGCTTCATGCGCCACGAGAAGCGGTGACCGTCCTCGTTCCAGGCGACATCGCCGGGGGCGGCGAGGTGGCGCAGCGGCACGACGCACTGCAGCACGAGCCAGGTGCAGACGCCGACCACGATGATCGTGCGCGTCGCGGGAGCGTAGGTCCACGTCGACCGTGTCACGGCGTGCGACCTCGGGGTCCGGCATCGCGGACACGGTGCCCGGCGCGCCCGACGGATCGGCCGATCGTGTCGAGCGTGCGTCCGACCGCCGTCGCGCCGCCGACGCCGCGCGCGCGCAGCCAGCGTGCGAACTGCCGCGGCCAGTCGGCATCGAACAGCATCAGCGTCGCCGCGAAGGTCATGAACGGGAAGATGCCGATGTTGAAGGTGAACGCGTTGATCAGGTGGAACACCGCGTACACGCCTAGCACCGGCAGCCGCGTGCGCCGGAACAGCAGCAGCGGCGCACCGATCAGGTGCAGCGCGATGGCGCCGTAGCTCGCCGCCGCGATGCCGGGGTCCTGCGTGATCCACTGGAAGAACGGCGCCGCATCGTGGCTGCGGTTGTTCATCCACAGCCGCATGGGCTCGAGCTGCAGCCAGTCGGCGGTCAGCTTCACGATGCCGGCGTAGAGCAGCACGATCTCGGTCTGCGCGGCCAGCCAGAAGCGTGGCCAGTTCGGGATCGTGGCCGAGGCGAGCGCGGGGCGCCGACGCGCGTCGAGCGACCACAGCCGGTGCGCGGGCACGAACACCAGGATCGCCGCGTACAGCATGGCGAGATAGAAATGGTTCAGGTACAGCGCCTGATCGAGCAGGAACAGGTACGAGAACGTGAGCAGCAGCACGATCGCCGACACGCGGTAGTACAGCCCGAGCATGACGCCCGCGGCCGCGAGCCCCATGACCACGAACCCGAGCTCGAGCCCGATGCCCGGCGGCACGCGCACCCACTCGAAGCCGGAGTACTTGAAGAGCAGGTCCGGCTCCCGATACATGCAGTCGAGGCACAGGAAGCCGCCGTAGTTGATCGCCTCGAACAGCATCAGCGCGCCGAACGCGATGCGCAGGACCGCCAGCGATGCGGCGTCGACCGGCGCGAAGAACACGCGGCGCAGTGCGGAACGCATCCCGGAACTCCGGATTCGCGCTCAAGGCGTCGACGCTCCCGCCGCCATCCGGTGCGACGAGCTCCGCCCGTCCTTCGCGCGCCGCGCGAGGGAGCCGGGCGCGACGGGGCGCTGCGCGAGGGGATGCACCATGCAGGCGATTGTTGCACGGTCGAACGACGTCGTGACGCGTACGCGAGCGAGCGGCGCGGGGACGCTGCGCGCCGGCGCCGTGGCGCTGCTGGTGGCCGCGGCGACGGCGATGCCGGCGGCCGCGGACGATCTCGACGTGTACCGCGAACGGCTCGCGCTGCAGCAGAAGCCCAACATCCTCTTCGTGCTGGACTACTCCGGCAGCATGCGTCGGGACACCGACGGGAACCACCCGCCGGCCGCCGGGCGCGAGACGAAGATCGACATCCTGCGCACGGCGATGGAGAACGTGCTCGGGGCCAACGAGCAGACCATCAACGCGGGCATCGGCTCGGTCTTCGGCGGCCGTCCGTCGGGCGTGCGCTGGCCGATCGCCCCGCTGAGCGCCGACCCCTCGACGGTCGATCCGGACATCCCCGAGCGCACGCGCAGCATGGCCCAGGTCATGATGTCGCAGCTCGAGCGCCAGGGCGCCGCCGGCAACACCCAGACCGTCAACGCGCTGATCGAGGCGGCGCAGTACTTCGGGGGCGGAGCCGTGCTGAACGGCAGCCACCCGGTGGACGAGCACGACGGGCACCGCCCGGACACCTGGGATCCCGCGACGCGGCGCTACGCGGGAGGCAACCCGCGAGCGCGCCGTTGCCGGCGGCCTATTCGACGGCCAAGGGCCGCGGCTACCGGGGCAAGAAGTGGCGCGGCGCCAGCTACGAGGCGCCGCCGATCGGCGAGTGCCAGGCGAACGCCATCGTGCTGATCTCGGACGGCCAGCCGACGAGCGCTGCAACGCAACGACGCGATCGACTCCCTCATCGGCACGAACGCCTGCGAGGACCTCAGCACGAGCATCTTCGGCAGGGCCGCCGGCCAGGGAGCGGCGGGCAACTGCGGCCCGGAGATCGTGCGCGCACTGGCGAGCACGCCGCTCGACTCCGGGCTGCCGGACAGCACCGTGGCCACCTACACCGTCGGCTTCGCGCTCTCCGACGAGGACCCCGGGAAGAAGTACCTGGAGCGCCTGGCCGTCGACGGACAGGGCGCGTACTACAACGCGGAGAACCCCGCCGCACTGAACAAGGCGCTGCAGGACATCGTCGAGGACGTGAGCTTCGGCGCGGAGAGTTTCGTCGAGCTGTCCGTGGGGGCCGACCGGGCGACGTTCTCGAACGCCGACCGCGCGTACATGAACCTCTTCAGCCCCACCGACAAGGCCGGGTGGAGCGGCAACCTCAAGGGCTACATGCGCGGCCCCGACGGACTCGTGGACGTCAACGGCAACAAGGCGACCCGCAACGATGGCGACGTCACGCGGTTCGCGCCCGGTGCGCAGAGCTTCTGGTCCGCGGAGCCCGACGGCAACAATGTCGACCGGGGCGGCGCCTCGTCGCGGCTCGTGGCCGCGACGCGCGCGCTCTACACCGCGGGCCCGGGCGACGAGGGCGTCGCGCTGAAGGACTCGGCCGAGCACGCGCTCGACATCGCGAACGCCGCGCTCACCCCGGCGATGCTCGGCACGGACTCGAGGGCCGAGCGCGACGCCGCGCTCGCCTGGTTGCCCGCGGCGGCGATGGGCGACCCGCTGCATTCGAAGAGCGTGAGCATCGACTACGGGGACCGCGAGGTCGTCTACGTGATGACGAACCAGGGTTTGCTGCACGCCATCGACGCCACGGAGACCGACGCGACGGGCGGCGACGAGCTCTTCGCCTTCATGCCGAAGCGCCTGCTGCGGAACCTTCCGGTGCTGCAGGGCGGTGCCACGGGCATCGATCACGTCTACGGCCTGGACGGCGGGCTCACGCCGTGGCACACCGACGCCGACGGCGACGGCACGGTCGACGACGGCGAGGAGCTGCTGCTGGTGTTCGGCATGCGTCGCGGCGGCACGGCCTACTACGCGCTGGACGTGACGGATCCGACCAGCCCCCGCCTGGACTGGGTGATCGACGACACCACGGCAGGCTTCGAAGAGCTCGCGCAGAGCTGGTCGCGTCCGGCGCTCGTCGACGTGCGCAGCGGCGGCACCGGCAGCACGCTGAAGGAGCGCGTGCTCGTGTTCGGCGGCGGCTACGATGCCGACCGGCTCGACGGTCGGAAGAAGCGCCGCGACGCGGACGGCAACGCGATCTACCTGGTCGATCGGCGCGGCAACCGCGTCGCACGCTTCGCGCATCCGCAGATGAAGCACTCGATCGCCGCGGACCCGACGGTCATCGACAGCGACGCCGACGGCCTTGCCGATCGACTCTACGCCGCCGACGTTGGCGGTCAGGTGTGGCGCGTGGACTTCGACGACCCGACCATCGACGCGGACACCACCGTCACGCGACTGGCCGACCTGGGCGCGGACCACCCGCTTCTTCGCCGCGCCGAGCGTGGCGCTGAACCTGGGCGGCGGCTCGCCGTTCCTGTCGATCGCGGTCGGCTCCGGCGACCGTACCGATCCGCTCGAGGACGACACGAGCAACGCCTTCTTCATGCTGCGCGACGAGGCCGTGGACAAGGGTGCACCCTCCGCCGCCCTGCCACGCATCCGAGTCTCGGACCTCTACGACGCCACGAGCGACGCGCTGTCCTCGAGCGATGCGGCCGTGCGCACGCAGGCCGAGGCGCGACTGATCGCTGCGCGCGGCTGGAGGATCGATCTGCTGCCCGGCGAGAAGTCGCTGTCGCGCGTCGTCGCCTTCGAGGGCAAGCTCCTGGCGACCACCTATCGCGCCGATCAGGGCCTGGTTGACGATCCGTGCGAGTTCGGCGAGGACCGTCGGCTGTACGTCATGGACATCGTCACCGCGCGCTCGCGACCGCTGTCGAGCGACGAACACGACGGTCACGGCGCGCTACCGTTCGCTCGAGGGCGCCGGCATCCCGAGCGCCCCGCTCGCGACGTTGAACAGCCTGACCGGCGATGCCGACATCTACGTCGGCAACGAGAAGGTGGGCGAGGACGACACGGTCCTCAGGCGCGTGTACTGGCACGCGAAGTGACGTGACGAAGGGTGCGGACACGGGCCGCGGCGTCGATACGTCCGGCTGTCCCCGCGCCCCTCAAGGATCAACGGCCCACGATGGATTTCAACGCGCTCCTGAAGCGGCTCGTCGACTTCGACGGCTCGGACCTGTATCTCTCGACCGGTGCGCCGCCGAGCGCGAAGTTCGCGGGGGAGCTGACCGCGCTCTCGGACGTGCCCTACGCGCACGGCGAGGTCGCGGCCATCTGCGACGCGATCCTGAACGACGAGCAGCGCGCCGAGTTCGAGCGCGAGTCCGAGATGAACCTCGCCATCTCTCCCGAAGGCGTCGGGCGCTTCAGGCTCAACATGTTCCGCCAGCGCAACGAGGTGTCGCTGGTGGCGCGGAACATCAAGACCGAGATCCCGAACCTGGACGATCTGGGCCTGCCCGAGGTGCTCAAGGACGTCATCACGGCCAAGAACGGGCTGGTGCTGTTCGTCGGCGGCACGGGCTCGGGCAAGTCGACCTCGCTCGCCGCGCTCATCGATCACCGCAACGGCTTCAAGGGCGGGCACATCATCACGATCGAGGATCCGGTCGAGTACGTGCACCCGCACAAGAAGTGCATCGTCAACCAGCGCGAGGTGGGCGTCGACACCAACAGCTTCCACGCCGCGCTGAAGAACACCCTGCGCCAGGCGCCCGACGTGATCCTGATCGGCGAGATACGCGACCGGGAGACGATGGAGCACGCGGTGGCCTTCGCCGAGACCGGGCACCTGGCCATCTCCACGCTGCACGCGAACAACGCCAACCAGGCGCTCGATCGCATCATCAACTTCTTTCCCGAAGAGCGGAAGGCGCAGCTGCTGCACGATCTCGGGAACAACATCCGCGCGATCGTCTCGCAGCGCCTGATACCCACCGTCGACGGCAAGCGCTGCGCGGCGATAGAGATCCTGCTCGGCTCGCACACGATCAAGCAGATGATCATGAAGGACCAGCTCTCGGACATAAAGGAGGCCATGCTGAAGTCCGAGAACATGGGCATGAAGACCTTCGACAGCGCACTGTTCGATCTCGTGCAGGAGGGTCGCATCACGCAGGACGAGGCGTTGAAGAACGCGGATTCCGCGAACAACCTGCGCCTGCGGCTGAAGCTCACCGGCAAGGCCGCCGACGAGCCCGAGCCCGCTGAGCTGCTGCTGCGCGGTCAGCTGCCGAGCGAGGCGGCCGCGGCGAAGGCGGCCGAGGAAGCGGCCGACACCGCGGACGAGGACACGGGCGGGACGCGGGACGAGGCGGCGCGGGACGAAGCCGCTCCGGCGCAGGACATCCACGCCATGATGGCGGCGAGCATCGCGGGCTCGCGGGGAGCCGATGCGGCGAACGAGGCCGACGGCGCCGAAGCCCCCGCGGCGGACGACGCGGCCGCGCGGCTCGCGGCGGCCAGCGCGAAGCTCGCCGCACTGAAGGCGGCGAAGGCTGCCGCGGCGCCGGCGGCCGCGCCCGCACCGACCGCCGGCGGGTTCGAGTTGTCGCTCGAATCGATCGAGGAGCCCGAGCCGGAGCCCGGCGACGAGGAGGATGACCCCGGTGTGATCGGCGGAATGCGGCGCGCGAGCTGACGCGGCGGGCGGATCGGGCGGCGCGCCCAGGGCGCGAGGGCGGTATGCTCGCGCCGATGCCACCCGCAATCCATACAGCATGAGCGCCGCACGCGAGCCGCTTCGGTTCGTGCACACCGCCGACCTGCACCTGGACTCGCCGCTGCGCTCGCTCGCGACGCGCGACCCTTCGCTCGCGCACGCGGTGCGCACGGCGAGCCGCACGGCGCTGACGCGCACGGTGGACCTGTGCGTGGACGAGGCGGTCGACGCGCTCGTGATCGCCGGGGATCTCTACGACGGCGACCAGCGCAGCATGCATACCGCCGCCGCGCTCACTCGCGAGATGCGCCGGCTGCACGAGGCCGGCATCCCGGTCTACACCGTGCGCGGCAACCACGACGCCCGGTCGCGCATCACGCGCGAGCTGGCGCTGCCCGACAACGTGCACGGCTACGACGGTCGCGGCGGCACCCACCTGTTCGACGGCGGCCGCGCGGCCTTCCACGGGATCAGCTTCACGAAGGCCCACGCCCCGGAGTCGCTCGTGCCGAAGCTGTGCGCGCCGCGCCCCGACGCCTGGAACGTCGGGCTGCTGCACACGAGCCTCGCGGGCGCCGAAGGGCACGACGTCTACGCGCCCTGCTCGCTCGCCGACCTCGAAAGTCTGGGGTACGACTACTGGGCGCTCGGCCACGTGCACGTGCGCGCTGTCCACCGCGAACACGCCCCCGCGATCGTCATGCCCGGCAACCCGCAGGGGCGCGACATGGGCGAGGACGGCCCGAGGAGCGTCACGCTCGTCACGCTCGACGAGGTCGCGGGCACGCGTCTCGAGACGCGTACCGTGGGCCCCGCGCGCTTCGAGCGCATCGTCGTCGACGCCGCGGGCGCGGCCGACTGGCAGGCCCTCGTGCGGTCGTGCGAGGACGCGCTCGTCGAGCGGCGCGAGGCGCTCGATGAGGAGCAGCTGATCTGCCGCGTGGAGCTTGCTGGCGAGTCCCCGCTCGCGTGGCGCGCGGCGCGCGACGCGGACGTGCTCGAGGAGCTGCTGCGCGGCACCGCCGAAGGGCTCGACGGCACGTGGATCGACCGGGTGCGCTCGTCGCTGCGCGCGCCGGCCTCGCCCGGCGATGGCGCGAACGACGACACGCTGCATCGGTTGACCGACCTCGTCGACGAGGACCTGCTCGCCTCGCCGGAGCTCGGCGAGCGCGTGCGCATGGAGCTCGCCGAGTTTCTGAGAAAGATGCCCAAGGGCTTTCGCGACCGGCTCGGCGAGACCGAAGCGGAGAGCGAGACCGCGGTGGCGGCCCTGCTGCGCGAGGGCAGCCGGGAGCTGCTGATGCGCCTGCATCCGGACGGCGCCGGCGACGGGCCCGCCGAAGCGGAGCGCTGAAGGCGTGCGCATCGACCGGCTCGAGCTCGCCGCCTTCGGCCACTTCACCGACCACGCGCTGGATTTCGGCGCGCCGCCCGACTCCGGCGAGCCGGACCTGCACGTCGTGTACGGCCCGAACGAGGCGGGCAAGTCGACGACGCTCGCGGCCGTGGCGGAGCTGCTGCACGGCATGCCGCACCGATCGCGCTGGGCGTTCCGCCACGACAACGCGACGCTCGAGATCGGCGCGCGGCTCGGCGCCGGCGGCGCACCGCTCGAGGTCCGGCGGTTCAAGAACCGGCTCGTCGACGGCGGCGGGCGCGCGCTCGATGCGAGCGCGATCGACGTGCACGGGCTCTCGATCGACGAGTACCGCGCGCGCTTCTCGCTCGACGAGCGCACCCTGGAGCGCGGCAGCGACGAGATCCTCGCGCAGCAGGGCGAGATCGGCGCCGCGCTGTTCTCGGCCGCCGCGGGCCTCGCCGACCTTGGCGAGCGCCTGGAGCGCGCCATGGCGCCGGCCGACGCGTTCTACCTGCCCAGGAAACGCACCGGGATCGATCTCGTCGAGTTGAAGGCCGAGCTCGAGCGCGTGGACGCCGAGCTTCGCGAGCGCGACGTCGACACGACCGCGTGGACCGAGATGCGCTCGACGACGGACGCCGCGCGCGCGAGCCACGCGGAACAGGAGGCACTCGTCGCACGGCTCGAGACCGAGCGTGCCGCGCTCGCGCGTCGCGAGGCGGCGGCTTCCGGCGCCGTGCAGAGGAAGGATCTTCTGGCGAAGCTCGTGGCGCTCGAGGGGGCGGTCGAGATGGCGCCCGCGGAGATCGAGCGCGTGCAGGCAGACCTTGCCGCCTGGACCGCCGGGCGCGGCGAGCTCGACGCGCACACCGCGCAGCTCACCAGGGACACCGCCGCGCTCGCGGCGCTCGCGATCGACCGGGACGCGCTCGAGCGCGCGGACGAGATCGGCGCCCTCGCGCGCGAACGCGTGCTGATCGCCGAGCGCCGTCGCACCGAGGCCACGGACCGGCAGGACCTCGACGAGGCGTGCCGCCGCCGCGACGCGCTCGCCCGCGAACTCGGGCTGCCGGTGGACCGCGGGTCCATCGATGCGGCGGTGCCCGAGGCGACGCTCGTGCGGCTCGAAGCGCTCGCGCGCGAGCGGGCCCGGCTCGCCGCGACGCACGAATCCGCGGCGCGCGAGTTCGAGGTCGCCGCCTCGAACGCGCGGTCCGCGGGGCTCGACGCGGCCGACACGCCCGACGCGACGGACGGCGCACACGCGGGCTCGTCGGACGCGGGCGCAGGGGCCTCCGGAACGGCGAAGACCGACCGTGCGCCTCCGGACGTGACGCTGCTGTCCGCACAGCTGAACCGGCTCGTCGAGGCCGCGCCGCTGGCCGGGCTCGATGCGCTCGTGCGCCGTCGCGACGACGCGGCGCGGGTTGCGTGCGCCGAGCTCGAGGCCCTGGCGCCGTGGCGCGGCGATGCGGACGCGCTCGCGAGCTCCCCCGCGCCGGAGCCCGCCGCGATCGCCGAGCTCGGCACGCGCGCCACCGCCCTCGCCGCGCGCGCCCGCGATCTCGAGGAGGCGGTGCGGACGCTGCGCGACGCCGAGGCCGTCAACAGCGACGCGCGCGATGCGCTCGCCATCGACGAGCTCGTGGACGATGCGGCGCTCGCACGCCTGCGCGCTACGCGCGACGGACTGCTCGCGGCCCACCGCGGCTCGATCGGATCGGGCGCGGACGCCGACGCGCTCGAACGCGAGCTCGACGCGATCGAGTCGGCGCTCGCCATGAGCGACGCGGCCGCCGACGCGCGCGTCTCGCACGGCGACGCGCTCGCCCGGCTGCGCACGCTCGACGCCGAGCGCGCGTCGCTCACCCGCCGCGGGACGCGTCTCGAGACCGAGCGCACCGAGCTCGTCGAGGCCGACGCGCGGCTCGCCACCGACATCGCCCGTGCCGGCGACTACCTCGGCCTGCCCGGCGCCCCGCTCGCGACGCTCGCCGGCTGGGCGCCGCGACGCGACGCGGGGCTCGAGCGCGTGGCGACGCTGCGCGCCGCCGAGGTCGACCTCGACGCCGCGCGCGAGCGGGCGCGCGCGGACGCCGCGCGCCTGGCGGAGCTGCTCGCTTCCGCTCTGCCCGACACGACTGCCGCCTCGCTCGCCGGTGCCCCGCTGGACGAGCTCCTGCCGCTCGCGAAGCGCACCGTCGACGTGGCCGTGCGCGCGCGCGAGACCCGCGAGCGCAAGATCCGCGAGCGCGTCGCGCTCGCCGACGAGCTTGACAAGCGCCGCCGGGCGCTGACCGGTGCGCGGGACGCGCTCGACGCCTGGAGGCGCGAATGGCACGGCGCTCTCGAGGGCACGGGACTGCCGGCAACCGATCCCGAGGCGGACGTCGCGCGGCTGCCACGGCTGCGCGAGCTCGGATCGGCAACGCGCGAGGCGATGGAGCTTCAGGCGAAGGTGCACGCGCTCGACGCCGCGCTGCAGCGTTTCGCGGAACGCGCCGCGGCGCTGGGGGACAGGCTTGCGCCCGACCGGAACGATGCCGCCGCCCCGTCCTCCCGGGACGACGCGCTCGCGCTCGTGGCGGGCCTCGAGTCGCGCCTCGCCGAGGCGCGGCGGGTGAACGGGCTGGCCGCCGCGTTGCGCGAGGGCGTGGACGCCGCCGCGCGCGCGAGCGATGCGGCCCGCGATGCGCTCGCGCCGACACTCGCGCGCCTGGACGCCGCGCGCGAGCGCTGTGCTGCCGCCGATGTCGAGGCGCTGGGCGAGGCGATCCGGCGCGCGGCGCGGCGCACGGAACTCGCCGAGCGGCTCGACGGCGTCGAGGCGAGCCTGCGCGACGCGCTCGGCGAGAGCGACCTCGACGCCGCGCTCGAGAATCATGCGCCCGCCGAGCGCGACGAGCTCGCGGCCGAGCGCGCCGCGCTCGAATCGCGTCTCGCGATCGAGCGGCGCGAGCTCGACGAGCGGCTCGTGGCGCTCCGCACCGGCGAGCGCGCGCTCGAGCACCTCGACGACGGCGCGGTCGTGGCGGAGCTCCAGGCGAAGCGCGCCACCGTATTGCACGAGATCGAGACGCGCGGGCTCGAGACGCTGCGGTTGCGCCTCGGCCGCCTCGCGCTGGAAGCCGGGTTGAACCGCTTCCGCGAGCGCCACAGGAGCGGAATGATGGAGCACGCGCGGCGCGCGTTCGTCGCGCTGACCGACGGGCAGTTCGCGGACCTGCGCGCCCGCCCCGACGACAAGGGCCGCGAGCGCCTGGTCGGCGTGCGCAGCGACGGTGGCACGCTCGACACCGACCGGATGTCCACCGGCACCCGCTTCCAGCTCTTCCTCGCGCTGCGCGTGGCCGCCTGGCACGAGTACGCCGACGGGCGCGTGCCGCTGCCGTTCGTCGCCGACGACATCCTGGAGAGCTTCGACGAGCGGCGTACCGCGGCCGCGTTCGGGCTGATGACGGACATGGCCCGACGCGGGCAGGTGATCTACCTGACCCACCATCGGCACCTGGCCGACATCGCGCGGGCGGCGCACGCGGGGGTGCGGGTGCACGAGCTGCCGGCGCGCGGGGTGCGTTGAGGGCGCGCTATCGCGCTCCGGATACCCGTGGCGTGTCGCGCGCGATGGTGTCCGCCGGCGTTGTCACGACGCTTCGCGGTGCGATTGCCGGACGCGTTGAACTATCCGGTAGCCTGCCGGTTGATGATCGAGCGCGGAGCATGAGTCGTGGAGCAGTCCGATTACATCGTATATGTGGATGAAAGCGGAGACCATGGGCTTGCGCAACCGGATCCGACGTACCCGATCTTCGTGCTTGCCTTTTGCGTCTTCCGCAAGGACCACTACTGCAACTCAGTGGTGCCTTCGGTCCAGCGTCTGAAGTTCGGCCATTTTGGCCACGATCAGATCGTGCTGCACGAACGCGAAATCCGGAAAGGCACGGGCAACTTCGCCGTGCTCTCCACCAAGGAGAAAACTTCGCTGACAAACGCAGCAACTCGACGGGCATGCAGTTCGCCGACCTGATCGCACGTCCCATTGGCCTGCACTGCCTGCGGCCGGAACAGCCGAATCGATCCTTCGACTCACTGCCGAGGGCACCCGGGAAGGGCGAGAGCGTCAGCGGCGTGGCCCCGTGCCGGTACAGATCGAGCAACGCGCGGGCCGATGCGGCCACGAGCGCGAGGCCCGCGAGGACGAACGCGGTAGGCACGCCAAACAGGAGCGCCCTCGACAAGGCCGGCTGCTCAGGCCCGCGCGGCCGCGCCGCGGCGCCGCGGCACCAGCGCCGGCACGACGAGCGCCGCCGCCGCCAGCGCGTACAACGTCAGGCTCGTGCCCGACTCGACGAGGATCCCCCAGTCGCCGGCCGAGATCGACAGCGCCCGGCGCAGGTTGTCCTCGAACAGCCCGCCGAGCACGAAGCCGAGGATGACCGGCGCCAGCGGCACGTCAAGCTTCCTGAGCAGCCAGCCGAGCGCGCCCAGGCCCGTGATCATCCACAGGTCGAAGGGGTTGCCGACGATCGAGTAGACGCCGGCGAACGCGAGCAGCCCGATCAGCGGCGTCAGGTAGTGCTGCGGCAGGGTCAGCATGCGCGCGAAGAGCCCCACCAGCGGCAGGTTGATGACGAGCAGCGCCACGTTGCCGATGTACATCGACGCGATCAGCCCCCAGGCGATCTCGGGGCGCTGGGTGAACATCAGCGGACCGGGCTGCACGTCGAACAGCAGCAACGCCCCGAGCAGGATCGCGGTCGTGCCGGAGCCCGGGATCCCGAGGGTCAGCATCGGCACCATCGCACCGGTGGCCGCGCCGTTGTTCGCTGACTCAGGCGCGGCGAGCCCGCGCGGGTCGCCATGGCCGAAGCGGCCGTTGTCGCTGCCGGCGATGCGCTTCTCGGTGCCGTAGGCGACGGCCGAGGCGACCGAGGCGCCGGTGCCGGGCAGCACGCCGATGAAGAACCCGAGCAGCGAGCAGCGCAGGATCGTCCACTTCGTCGCAGCGAGATCCGCCAGGCGCACGAAGCTCGAGTCCACGGGCAGCGTGCGCAGCTTCCCGCGCGCCTGCTGCTCGACGAGGTGGAAGAGCTCGGCCATGCCGAACAGCCCGATCACGACGACCAGGAAGTCGACGCCGGCGAGCAGGTCCGGCACGCCGAAGGTGAATCGCATGACGCCGGTGTTGGCGTCGATGCCGATGGTCGCGAGCATCAGTCCGATCAGCGCCGCGATCAGCGTCTTGACGGCGCGGTTGCCGACGAGAGAGGCGAGGGAGGCGAACGCGAACACCATCAGCGCGACGTAGTCCGACGGCGAGAAGCGCACCGCGACGTCGGCGAGCACAGGGCCGAAGAGCGTCAGCAGCACCACGCCGATGCTCCCGCCGACGAACGAGGCTATCGCGGAGAGCGACAGCGCCCGGCCGGCGTCTCCTGCCAGTGCCATCGGGTGGCCGTCGAGCGTCGTCATGACCGCGCTCGCGTCCCCGGGCACGTTCAGCAGGATCGAGGAGATGCGCCCGCCGTACTCGGCGCCGTAGTAGATGCCGGCGAGCAGGATCAGCGCGCTTTCGGGCGGCAGGCCGAGTCCGTAGGCAATCGGCAGCAGGATCGCCACGCCGTTGATCGGGCCGATCCCCGGCAGCGCACCGATCAGCGTGCCGGCGAAGCTGCCCAGCAGCACCAGCATCAGGTTGAACGGGGTCAGCGCGACGCCGAATCCGGTCGCGAGGCCCTGCAGCGCGTCACCCATGGGGCATTCGTCTCACAGCCGGGGCAAGGGCCCGGCGGGCAGGTTCAGTCCGAGCAGGCCCGCCCCGACGAGGTAGCCGAGCGCGCCGGCCACCGCGCCGAAGCCGACCGCGCGCAGCGTTCGCGCACCGAGCAGCAGCGACAGCGCGGTGCAGAAGCCGAACGTCGCGAACGCGAAGCCGAACGGCTCGTAGAGCTCGGCATAGGCGATCAGCAGCGCGACGGTCGCCACCAGGCGCACGAGCGAGCGCCGATCGACGTCGAGCGCGTGGGTGTCGGGCCGGACGAACACGACCAGCAGGCACGGCACCAGCACCGCGGCCAGCAGCCGTGGCCAGCTCTCCGGGCCGAGCGGGTCGTACTGGAACGGTGCCGTGATGACGGTGAACGCGAACCACGCGTAGCCCGCCGTCAGCGCGAGCAGCACGCTCGTGAAGACCCGATCGGCCATGTCCGTACGCCCCTTGCCGGCCCGGCGGTGGCCTACTCGATCAGGCCCGCCTCCCTGGCCACCCCGCGCAGCTCGCCGATCAGCGTCTTGACCTGCGCGTCGAGCTCCTCGCCGGACAGGTTCAGCGGCAGCAGGCCCTTCTCCTTCTGCACCGCCGCCCATTCCTCGGTGCCGTAGGCCGCATCGAAGGCGTCGACCCAGGCCGCGTAGTCCTCGTCCGGGACCTCCTTGCCCATGTAGAAGCCGCGCATGATCGTCCACTCGGCATCGAAGCCCTCCTCCTTGGCGGTCGGGAACTCGGCAAAGGGCTCGGGCAGGCGCTCCGGCGCCATGACCGCCAGCATGCGCAGGTCGCCGGACTCCAGGTAGGACGTCATCTCGCCGACGTCGCCCATGTACACGCCGATCTGCTCGCCGAGCAGCCCCGCGATCGCCGCGCCGCCGCCGTCGTAGGCGACGTAGCGCATCGCCTTCGGGTCCGCGCCGACGGACTTCAGCAGCAGCGCGCCCTTCATCCAGTCCTGCGAGCCGACCGAGCCGCCGGCACCGACGACGACCGAGGCCGGGTCCTCGCCGAAGTCGGCCATGAGGTCGGCGAGGGTCGCGTACTCGCTGTCCGCCTTGACAATCACGGCGCCGAAGTCGGCGCCGGCGGTGGCGAGGAAGCGCGCGTCCTCCTCGGTCCACTCGCCGTACTTGCCGGTGGCGATGTTCAGCAGGGAGCCGGACGAGAACGCGACGATGGCGCTGGGGTCGTCGGTGCGGCTGGTATTGAACAGGTTGTAGGCGACCGCGCCGATGCCGCCGGGCATGAAGGTGACCGCGAGCGGCTCGCCCAGGGCATCGCCGAGACCCTCCTGCGCGACGCGGCAGGTAAGGTCGAAGCCGCCGCCGGGCTGGGCCGGAGCGATGCACTCGGGATCGTCGACGTCGGCGCGGACGAACGAGGTGCCGAGTACGAGGCTCGTACCGGCGGCAAGGACAAAGAGCCTGGCGAATCTCACGGGGGCAATGCTCCATCGGGTGGGGTTCGGTCGCGGACCCTACGCCGGGTCACTGACCCGGTGCTGAGCTGGAACTGACCCGAAGCTGACACGCCGGTCGGCAGGTATTCTCGGACCCGTCATACGGACAGGAGCGTTCCGCCCGCCATGCGCCTGCTGCTCGTCGAGGACAACGACGATCTCGCCGACGCGCTCGTCGAGCGGCTGCGCGCCGAAGGGCACGCGGTGGACCGCGAGCGCGACGGGCTCGCCGCCGAGGCCGCGCTCGCAGGCGACGCGGGCTTCGACGTCGTGCTGCTGGACATCGAGCTGCCGGGTCAGGACGGCTACGCGGTGCTGCGCTCGCTGCGCCGTGCGGGCGACACGACGCCGGTCATGATGCTGACCGCCCGCTCGCAGGTGGACGACCGCATCGACGGGCTCGACTCCGGCGCCGACGACTACCTCGTCAAGCCGATCGATTTCCGCGAGCTCGCCGCGCGCTGTCGGGTGCTGGTGCGCCGGCGCGGGGGACGCGCGAGCAACGCGTTCGTCGCCGGCCGGCTCTCGTTCGACCGCGGCGCGCGCCGGGCGACGCTCGACGGGGTGGACCTGGAGCTGCGCCACCGCGAGTTGCAGCTGCTCGAGGTGTTCGTCGCGAACCTCGGTCGCGTCATCACCAAGGAGGAAGTGAGCGACCGGATCTACACGTTCGACGAGGCGCCCAGCCTGAACGCGGTCGAGCAGCTCGTGACGCGGCTGCGCCGGCGTATCGAGGGCTCGACGCTCAGCGTGCGCACGCTGCGCGGGCTCGGCTACCTCGCGCGCGTTTCCGATGACGATATCTGAGTCCGCGGCCATGCCCGCAGCCATGCCCCCGGCGGCGGCCGCCGAGCAGCCGCGCTCGTCGCTGCGCCGACGCCTGCTGTCGCGCGTGGGCGCCGCGTTCGCGGTGCTCGTGCTCGCGATGTCGGCACTGCTGTGGCAGATCGCGCGGCGCGGGGCGGATCAGACCTACGACCTCCTGCT
This sequence comes from uncultured Gammaproteobacteria bacterium, assembly GCA_963833195.1. Classification (GTDB taxonomy): domain Bacteria; phylum Pseudomonadota; class Gammaproteobacteria; order Granulosicoccales; family Granulosicoccaceae; genus Granulosicoccus. Next base: position 3,333,417 of record CAWHXF010000027.1, read on the forward strand.
GTCGGGTTCGGCGCTCGCGATGCTCGAGCGCGTGTCGGACTCGGCCGACGGGCCGACCGTGGACGTGCCCTACTCCGCGCTCGACATCCTCGCGCTCGCGCGCGACGAGCGCATCGCCTACCGCGTGTTCACCGCCGACGGCACGACGCTGACGGGCGAAACGAACCTGCCTCTACCGGAGGGCTGGACGCCGGCGCGCGAGCGCCGTTTCTTCGACGCGTCGTTTCGCGGCGCGCTGATGCGCTTCACGCTGCAGGGGCGAGAACTCGGCACTGACGGCGGGCGGGCGCTCGTGCTCGTGCAGATCGGGCAGACGCGCGACGCGCGCGACGCTCAACAAGTCTTCCTGTTCGCGACGGGCGCCGCCGGGCTCGCCGCCGTCGCCCTCATGGGACTGCTGTTCGTGTGGTTCGCGATCAACCGGGCGCTGCAGCCGCTGGCCTCGATAGAATCGGACCTGCGCCGCCGCGACCCGACCGACCTCTCGCCGTTCACGGCCGAGCCGCCGCGCGAGGTGGAGCGCCTGATCGGCGCGATCAACGCGTTCGTCGCGCGCCTCAGGACGAACCGCGGGCACACCGAAGGCTTCATCGCCGACGTCGCCCACCAGACGCGAACGTCGCTGTCGGCGCTCGACGGGCAGCTCGGGCTCGCCGTCGACGCGGGCTCGGCCGACGAGATGCGCCGACGCCTCGCACGCGCCGCCGACCAGGCCCGCCGCACGGTGCGGCTGACCGACCAGCTGCTCGCGCACGCGATGGTCATCCACCGCGGCGACGGCGGCAGCAGGGTGGCGGTGCGCCCGGCGGCACTCGTACGCGAGCTGCTCGGGGAGATGCTGCGCGACAGCGCCCTGCACGAGCTCGCGATCGGCTTCGACGCCGAGGGCGTGGACGACGCCAGGCTCGCGGGCGATCCGGTGTCGCTGCGCGAGGCGCTCCGGAACCTCGTCGACAACGCCGTGCGGCACGGTGGCGCGACGGGTGTGGTCGACGTGAGCGTGCGCGCCGATCCGTCGGGTCGCATCGCGATCAGCGTCGCCGACGCAGGTCCCGGCATTCCCGTGGAGCGCCGGCGCGAGGTGCTCGATCGGTTCGTATCGCTCGACGCACGCACGGCCGGCTCCGGGCTCGGGCTCGCCATCGTGGCGGCCGTGGCGGCGAGCCACGGGGCGACGCTCGAGCTCGGCGACTCGCCGCTAGGCGGGCTGCGCGTGACGCTTTCGTTTCCGCGCCTGGCCGGGGACGGCGCGGACGGCGCGGCCCCTGCACCACGGCCCGGTGGGCGTCGCCGCGTCGTCGGCGCCGCGACGCCCGCGCTGCTCCTCGCGACGCTCTGCGCCGGGGCGCTCGCCCCCGGCAGCGAGGCGGTCGCCGAGTCGCTCGTCGTGTGGAGCGCCACCGACACCGAGGCCGTCGCGGCCGTGATCGAGCGCTTCGAGGAGCGCGTGCCGGGCGTGACGGTCGACTACCGCGAGTTCCAGACCGTCGAGCTGCACGCACGCACGCTCGAGGCGGCCGTGTCCGGCACGTCTCTGCCGGACGTCGTCGTCAGCTCGGCGATGGATCTGCAGGTCGACCTCGTGAACCGAGGCCTGGCGCGCGCGTTCGAGCCGGCCGGCACCGTCGAGGTCCCGGACTGGGCGCGCTGGCGCGGCGAGCTGCGCGGCTTCACGCGCGAGCCGGCCGCGATCGTCTACCACCGCGAAGCCTGGAGCGAGCGGACGCTGCCGGCCACGCACCTGGGGCTGGCCGACGCGATTCGCGACGGCGGCGCGTTCCTGGACGCGCGCATCGGCACCTACGACGTGCGCGCCTCGGGCATCGGCTACCTGTTCGCGACGCAGGACGCGACCCAGGGCCAGCAGTACCAGCGCCTGACCGAGAGCCTCGGCCGGTCGGGCGCGCGCGTCTACTGCTGCACCTCGGCCATGATCGAGGCGGTCGCCTCGGGCGAGCTCGTGATGGCTGTCAACGTCATCGGCTCCTACGCGCTCGCTGCCGCGGCGGCCGACCCCCGCATCGGCGTGCACTTCTTCGACGACTACAACCTCGTCATGAGCCGCACCGCGTTCGTGCCCTCGGGGGCTGCGCACCCGGAGCTCGGCGAGCGCTTCGTCGGCTTCCTGCTGTCGATGGAAGGCCAGCGCGCGATCGCCGAGCGCTCGGCGCTGCTGCCGATCGGCGACGTGCCGCTGCCGTCGGACACCGCAGGATCGATCGCCGCGCTCGCCGAGGCCGACTTCCTGCCGATCCGGCTCGGACCGGGACTGCTGACCTGGCTCGACCGGCTCAAGCGCGCCCGCTTCGTCGAGGCGTGGGAGGCGTCGATGCTGCCGGACGGGACCGTGTCGGAAGCGGAACCCGAGCGATGATGCCGACATCGAGCGCGGCGTGACGACGCTGGGCGGGCGGCGGCTCGGACTCGGTACACGGTCGCCGAGCTCGTCGACCGTCATGCGAAGGAGAACAGCCCGTCCGCCCCCAACCGCAGCGCCAGCACGGTCATGATGAGCCGAAAGCCTTGGCGGAACAGCGCTTCGGGCACCCGGCCGAGCAGCGCACGGCCGTGCAGGCTGCCGCCCGCGCCCGCGACCAGCATCGCCACCACCTGCGCGAGCCAGTCGGCCAGCGAGAAGCCGAGCAGCACGAACGCGGCGAGCTTCATCAGGTGCTGCAGCGTCATGCACGCGCCGTGCGTCGGCCACGGTGCCGGCCTTGCCGTAACGATCCGGCGACAGGAAGGCCGCCAGCACCGGCCCGGTCGCCCCGACGAACATCGTCAGGAACGAGCTCAGCACGCCGACGATCGCGAACCGCGACGGCGGCAGCGCCCGCCTCGAGGGCGCCGGCGCCCACGCGCTCCACAGCAGGAACACCGCCAGCACGAGCGACAGCCAGCGCGTCGGCAGCTCGACGACGAACAGGCTGCCGAGCGCGACGCCGACGAGGCTGCCGGGCAGGAACCACAGCAGCACCGGACGCTGCACATCGGCGCGCATCAGCCACGCCCGCGACGCGTTGGCGCCGCTCTGCAGGACCGCGTGGACCGGGATCGCCATCGTCGGCAACATGACGCTCAGCAGCACCGCCAGCAGGATCACCCCACCTCCGAGGCCGAACGTCGCGGTCACGGCCGCGGTCGCGAAGCTCGTCGCCACCAGCAGCCCTGACGCAGCGAGGCCAATGCCGTCGGGAAGCAGCCACGCGATATCCATGCGCGCAGCATCGCACGCGGCGGCCCGACGCCGTGTCGCCCGTCCAGAAGCGCGCCACGCGGCGACCGCACGGCGGGTCGCCACCTTCGGCCAGGCCGAGCCATGTGACGCGGGTCGGCGGGTCGGACGAAACCTCGCTGCCTCCTTTCGGGAGCGGGGTGCCTTCGTGGGTACTTGGCGCCATTGTTGCGTGTCCGGTCGGGTGTTCCTGCAGGGCCTCGCGCATGGCCACCAGGCCCGGGCCGCGCCGATGCGCCCGATGTCGGCGTCGACTCAAGGAGAAGCCCTTTCGGGACGCTAGCGGAGCTGGAGCAAGCCGAGCGCGACCGATCCCTGCGTGTCGCTCTCGCCGGTCCACCACCCGACAGGCCCGTCGATTCGTCCATGCGATCGAAAAGAGCGCGACGGCACGCTGCCGGCCCCTACTTCAGCGTAGAGACCCTCGAGCAGCGAATCCTCTTCGCGGCCGACCTGCCCGGCATCGCCGACCTGCACGGCGGGCTTGCGGCGGTCGAGACCCGACTCTGGCACGAGCCCTCGTCTACGGGCGACGACGCTCGTCCGGCCGGGACCGAGACCGAGATCTCCGACGCACGCGAGCTCATCTTCGTCGATGCGCGCGTGGACGATCTCGACACCCTGCTCGCCGATCTGGAGGATCGCCCCGGACGGGAGTTCGAGGTGGTGCTGATCGAGGCGGGCGACGACGCCATCGCGCGTATCGGTGACGTACTCGCCGAGCGCCGCGGCATCGAGACGCTGCACCTGGTTTCCCACGGCGGCGACGGGGAGCTGCAGCTAGGACGCGATCCGGTCGACCTGACCACCCTGCTCGGCCGTGCCGAAGCGGTCAACGGCTGGGCGGCGAGCTTCGCGGCCGACGCGGACGTGCTGATCTACGGCTGCGACCTCGCCTCGAGCGATGTCGGACGCAACTTCGTCGACACGCTCGCGAACCTCACGGGCACCGACGTCGCCGCGTCGATCGACACCACGGGGGCGAAGGCGCAAGGCGGGAACTGGGAGCTGGAGTACGCACGCGGCACGGTCCAGGGCGAGCTCGCGTTCAGCGAGCGCCTGCAGGACGACTACGCCGGCGCCTTTGCCACCTACACCGTCAGCAATCTGAACAACGGAGGCACCGGGTCGCTGCGCGCGGCCATCGCGAACGCGAACGCCTCGGGTACGGACGACGTCATCGTCTTCAACGTGGCGGGCACGATCAACCTGACCAGCGCGCTGCCCTTCGTCACCGATAGGGTGTCGATCGACGCCACGACGGCACCGGGCCACACGAACCTGCCGGTCGTGACGCTCGACGGGAGCGGTGCGTCGAACGCGACCGGACTGGTGATCACCGCCGGAGCCAGCGGCAGCGAAGTGAAGGGACTGGCCATCGTGAACTTCGATCAGGCGGGCCTGATCGTCACCGACTCCGCCAACAACACGATCGGCGGCGTGGGACAGGGCAACATCGTCTCGGGGAACGCCTTCTCCGGCATCGTCGTGTTCGGGAGCGGCAGCACCGGAAACACGATCAGCGGCAACATCGTCGGTACGAACGCCGCCGGCGGCACGGCCTTGAGCAACGGCTACAACGGCATCGATGTCTACGGCGGCGCGAGCGGCAACACCATAGGCGGCGACGCGACGGTCGGCGGAGGGAATCTCGTCTCGGCGAACGGCTTCTCCGGCATCGCCATCTACGGCTCGGGCACCGACGGCAACACGATAGTGGGCAACCGCATCGGCACGAACGCGGCCGGTACGTCGGCGATCGCCAACGCCAACTTCGGAATTGCCGTGCAGAGCGTCGAAAACACGGTGATCGGCGGTGCGACGGCCGCCGATCGGAACATCGTCTCGGGCAACACGAGTCACGGCATCTACATCGAATCGGCGAACGCCAACGCCATCCTGGGAAACCACATAGGTACCACCGCCGACGGCACGAACGGTCTCGGCAACGGCGACGCCGGCATCTACCTACAGAACACCGCGAATACCACGATTGGCGGTACGGCGTCGGCGATGGGCAACGTGATCTCCGACAACGGCAACGCGGGAGTGGCCCTGAGCGGCGTCGGCACGTTCGGGACCACGTTGAGGAACAACCTCATCGGCACGAACGCGGCCGGCACGGCGGACCTCGGCAACGGCGACGCGGGCATCGCTCTTCAGACAGGCGCGCGCGACAACATCATCGGCGGCATCGCCGCCGAAGGCAACCTGGTGTCCGGCAACGACGACATCGGCATCCTCCTGTCCGGCAGCACCGTCACCGGCAACCGCATCGAGGGCAACCAGGTCGGCACGAACCTCGCCGGCACGGCGGCCATAGGAAACGTCTTCGCGGGCGTCCGGCTCACGTCCGGTGCGCACGCCAACTTCATCGGTGGACCGGGCGACGACCGCGGCAACCTGATATCCGGTAACGCCGAGGTCTTTTTCGGCTTCTATGGCACGGGCGTGCTGATCGACGGCGGCGGCACCGATGACAACGTCGTCTCGGGCAATGTCATCGGGCTCGCCGCCGACGGCGACACCGTGCTTCCCAACGACGAGAACGGCGTCCTGATCCGTGCCGGAGCGGGGGGCAACCGGATCGGCGCCTACGCGGACGGCAGCGACGTGTACCGAGGCAACGTGATCTCCGGCAACAACGCGAGCGGTGTCTACATCAGCGGGACGACTGCGGCCAACGTCGTCGCCGGCAACCTGATCGGGACCGACGCGACAGGCCTGAGCGCGCGAGGGAACGGTCAGGACCCGGGTCGCGACGGCCACGGCGTCATGATCCTCAACGGTGCCAGCGCCAGTGTCATCGGCGGTGCGACGGCCGCCGAACGCAACGTGATCTCGGGCAACGCTGCCGAAGGCATCCATCTCAACTCGGCGGACGGCAACGCGATCCTCGGAAACTACGTTGGCACCGACGTAGACGGGATGGGCGACCTCGGCAACGGGGGCGCCGGAATACGCATCGACGACTCCGCGAACAACACCATCGGTGGAGCGGCGTCGACGCAAGGCAACGTGGTCTCCGGCAACGCCACCTACGGCCTGTTCTTCAGCAGCGCCGGCACGTTCGGCAACACGGTGATGAATAACCTGATAGGCACGAACGCGGCCGGTACCGCGGACGTGGGCAACGCCAACGCGGGCATTGTCCTCGTCACCGGCAGCCACGACAACACCATCGGCGGGACGGCGACCGAAGGCAACCTCGTGTCCGGCAACGACAACAACGGCATCCTGCTGTCCGGCAGCACCGTCACCGGGAACCGTGTCGAGGGCAACCGCATCGGCACGAACCTGGCGGGTACATCGGCGATCGGAAACAACTACTCGGGTGTCTGGCTCGCGAACGGCGCACATCACAACTTCATTGGTGGTCCGGGCAGCGACCGTGGCAATCTCATCTCGGGCAACGTCACGCTCCTCGGCACCTACGGTGCGGGCGTCGTCGTCAGCGGCCTCGGTGTGGACAACAACGTCGTAGCCGGCAACACCATCGGGCTCGCAGCGAACGGGACTACCGTCCTGTCCAACGACGGGATCGGCGTCTTCGTCCGTGCGGGGGCGGAGGCGACACGCATCGGCACCTACACCGACGGCGCCGACGTGTACGAGGGCAACGTGATTTCCGGCAACGGTGGCAGCGGCGTTCACATCGACGGCGGCGCCACGGCCGGCACCGTCGTATCCGGCAACCTGATCGGCACCGATGGGACCGGCCTGGACGCACGCGGCAACGGTCAGGACACGGGCCGCGACGGCCACGGTGTCGTGGTGCTGAACGGCGCACGCGACAACGTCATCGGAGGCGCGACCGCCGCCGAACGCAACGTGGTCTCGGGCAACGTCGATGACGGCATCCAGATCTTCGGTGTCGGCACGGACCGGAACCGTATCCTCAACAACTACGTCGGCACGGACATCAACGGGTCGCTGCAGGTCGCGAACGGACTGTCCGGTGTCGCGGTGTTCGGCGGCGCCGCCGACACCGAGATCGGCGGCAGCCGAGCGGGAAGCGAAGGCAACCTGATCTCCGGGAACGGCACGTTCGGGATCTACGTGGCCGGCCCGGGTACCGACGACACCGTCATCCGGGGCAACGACATCGGGACGAACACCGCGGGCACGGGGCCGCTCGCGAACACCGGCGACGGCATCTACGTGCTATTCGGGGCGCAGCGCACGCTCATCGGTGGCAGCTCGGTCGACACCCGGAACGTGATCTCCGGGAACGGCGGCGACGGCATCGAGATCGACGACCTCGGCACCGATCAGACGCGCATCCTCGGGAACTACATCGGCACGCGTGTGGACGGGTCGGCCGCGATCGCCAACGCGGAACACGGCGTCAACATCTACGGGGGCCCGAAGAGTACGTACGTCGGTGGCAGCGCCGCAGGCGAAGGCAATCTCCTCTCCGGGAACGGACTCTCCGGTGTGATGATCGACGGCGCGGGGGGTACGGAGACGAGCGGCAACTTCGTTCTAGGAAACACCATCGGCACGACGCTCGGGGGCAATGCCGAGCTCGCCAACGGAAGGCACGGCATCTGGCTGCAGGCCGGTGCAAGGGACAACCAGATCGGTGCGGCCGGCGCAGGCAACCTTGTCTCGGCCAACCTGAATCATGGCATACGAATCGACGGCAGCGGCACGCTGAACAACCGGGTGCAAGCCAACCTCGTCGGCACGGATGCGACCGGTACGGTGGCGCTCGGCAACGAGATGCAAGGCATCATCGTCCGCAACGGGGCGAACGCAAACCTGATCGGCGGCGACAGCGGCGCAGGGCTGGGCAATCTTGTGTCCGGGAACGGGTGGAACGGCATCGCCATCGAGGACGTCGGTACGCTGAACAACGTCGTGCAAGGCAACCTGATCGGCACGAACGCGCTGGCCACGGCCGCGCTGCCCAACCTGCGCGACGGCGTCCTCATCTACCGTGGGGCCGTCGGCAACACGATCGGTGGTACCGCCGCGGGCGAGGCCAACCTGATCAGCGGCAACCTCCGAAGCGGCGTCCACATCAACGGTTCCGGAACTAACGGCAACACCGTGCTCGGCAACCGCATCGGGACGGATATCGCAGGCACTGCGGCCATCGCCAACACCGAGCGCGGGGTACGGGTCACGAGCGGCGCGCAGGGCAGCGTCATCGGCGACGGCGCGAGCGGGGGCGGAAACGTCATCGGCGGCAACCGGATGACCGGCATTCTTGTCGAGGGAGCCGACACCGACGGGACCGTCATTCGCGGCAACTACGTCGGCGTCGGCGCCGATGGCGCGACGGCGCTGGGCAACGGTTCGGGCGGCGGTTCGACCGCCCAGCGAAGCGGCATCGTCATCAACGCCGGCGCAGCCGGCACGTTCATCGGCGGCACTACGGCGAACGAGCGCAACGTCATCGCCGACAACGAGCGCGACGGCATCTACGTCGATCTGGACGGCAGCGACGGTACCGTCATCTCGGGCAACTACATCGGCCTCGGGGCGGACGGTGCGCTCGCACTCGGCAACGGCGGGAACGGCATCTCCGTCTCCTTCGGCGCCGCGGGCACGATCATCGGCCGCGACGGTGCGTCCTACGCCGGCAACGTGATCTCGGGAAACGGCGAACACGGGATATTCGTCGAGGACGCCATCACCACGGGTACAGCCATCCGCGGCAACCTCATCGGCACGAGTGCGGACGGCAAGAGCGGTCGGGGCAACGGGTGGAGCGGCGTGTATCTCGATGGTGCAAGCACTGCCATCATCGGAGGCACGGCTCCCGCCGAAAGAAACGTCGTGTCGGGGAACGGTGACTGGGGCGTCTACCTCGGCGGCACGACCGAGATCGACGTCCGGGGTAACTTCATCGGGACGGAGAGGGACGGGCTCGCCCCGATCGGCAACGGCGAGGGAGGCATTCGAGTCGCGGCCGGCGCCACGGACAGCCGCATCGACGGGAACGTGATCAGCGGCAACACGGGGAACGGGGTGGATATCTCCGGCTTGGGCACCCTCGGCAACACGCTGTCGGCCAACCGTATCGGTACCGATGTGACGGGCACCGTTGCCCTGGGCAACGTCAACGACGGCATCAACATCAGCCTCGGCGCCAGCTCGAACGTCATCGGCGGTGGCGGGAGCGGCGATGGCAACGTCGTCTCCGCCAACGGTGGCGAGGGTATCGAGATCAGGGACGCGGACAGTCACGGCAACGCGATCCTGGGCAACTTCATCGGCACCGACGCGATCGGCACACAGGACCTCGGCAACGGATCTCACGGCATCCTGCTGTTCGATGGCGCCCGGAACACGATCATCGGCGACAGCGGCACCGACGAGGGCAATCTCATCGCGGGCAACGACGGCTACGGCATCTTCATCGACGGGAACGCCCTCGTCGCCACCACAGCCAACGTGATCCAGGCCAACGTGATCGGTCTGGACACCACGGGCGCCGCCGCCCTCGCCAACACCGCCGGAGGCGTCCGGATCACCAACGGCGCTGGCGGCAACGCCGTCGGCGGCGACCGCGTCGCCGGCGAGGGCAACATCGTCTCCGGTCACGCCGGGGCCGTGGGCATCACCATCGACGGCGGCGCGAGCACGGCGAACGTCATCGCCGGCAACCTCGTCGGCACGGACGACACGGGCACCGTCGCATTCGCCAACGGTACCGGCATCCTCAACAACGGCGCCGCCGACACGATCATCGGCGGCATGACCGCAGGCGAGGCGAACCTGGTGTCGGCCAACAGCGGCAACGGCATCGAGATTTTCGACACGGGCAGTACCGATCTCTTCCTCTACGGCAACCTCGTGGGCACCACCCTCGCCGGGACCGGCGCTCTGGGCAACGGCGGCGTCGGCGTACAGGTCTCCGGCGGAGCGTCGCGCGTGACGATCGGAGGAACGGCGGCGGGAACGAGGAACCTCATCGCCGCGAGCGGAGGCCACGGGATCGTCGTCGACGGCAGCGACAGCATCTCGTTGATCGGCAACCACATCGGTACTGGAAGCACGGGCACCGAGATGCTCGGCAACAACGGCGACGGCGTCCGGCTCACGAATACGTCCGATGCCCTCATCGGGGGAACGGCAGTCGGTGGCGGCAACCGCATCATGCACAGCGGCGGCAACGGCATCGGCGTCGAGGGCGCGGGCGCCAGCGGCAACGCGATGCTCGGGAACATCGTCTACGACAACGGCGGCCTAGGGATCGATCTCGGCCTCAACGGCGTGACGACCAACGACCCCGGGGACACCGATACCGGACCCAACGGCCTGCAGAACACGGTGGTGATCGATGAGGCAAGGAGCGGCGACTCGACGATTGCGCTCAGCGGCACATTGAGCACCGTGGCGAATCAGACCTACCGGCTCGAATTCTTCGCCAGCACGGCGGCGGACCCCAGCGGCCACGGCGAGGCCGAGCGGTTCCTGATCTCATCCTCGGTGGTGGTCGGGGCCAGCGGCACGGCGTCCTACACGATCGTGGACGGCGCCACGCTGGCCGAGGGAGAGTTCGTCACGGCGACTGTCACGCGCGATCTGGGCGCTGGCAACTTCGGCGACACATCCGAGTACTCGGCAAGCGTAGCGGCCGGGGCGCCGAACCAGAGTCCGACGATCACCTCACCCCCGAGCGTCGCGGTCGCCGAGAACGACACTACGGTCGGCACGGTCACGGCATCGGACGGAGAGGACGACACGATCGGGTATTCGATCATCGGCGGCGCCGACGCCGCACTCTTTGCCATCGACGGCAGCACCGGGGCACTGAGCTTCGTGAGCGCACCGGACTTCGAGAGCCCGGCCGATGCGGGCGGCGACAACATCTACGACCTCACCGTGGAGGCGGATGACGGGTACGGCGGCACGAGCACCCAGGTGATCGAGGTAACGGTGAACAACGTCAACGACGCGCCGACCTTCACCTCCACGGCGGTGACGGCAGCGACCGAGGACGCCGGCTACAGCTACGCGATCACTGCCACGGATGTCGACTCTGGCGACACCCTCGTCATCACCGCCTCGACCCTGCCGAGCTGGCTCACCCTGACCGACAACGGCGATGGTACCGCCTCGCTCACGGGCACGCCGACCAACGCGGACGTGGGCAACCACGCCGTGAACCTCGAGGTCAGCGACGGCATCACGACCGACACCCAATCGTTCACGGTGACGGTGGCGAACACCAATGATGCGCCGGCGTTCACCTCGACTCCGACGACGGCGGCAACCGAGGACGCCGGCTACAGCTACGCGATCACCGCCACGGACGTCGATTCCGGCGATACCCTCGCCATCACGGCTTCGACGCTGCCGAGCTGGCTCACGCTGACCGACAACGGTGACGGCACCGCCTCGCTCACGGGCACCCCGACGAACGCCGAGGTCGGCAGCCACGCCGTGACTCTCGAGATCAGCGACGGTACGACGACCGATAGTCAGTCGTTCACCGTGACGGTGGTGAACACTAATGATGCGCCGGCGTTCACCTCGACTCCGACGACGGCGGCAACCGAGGACGCCCCCTACAGCTACGCGATCACCGCCACGGATGTCGATTCCGGCGACATTCTCTCCATCACCGCCTCGACCCTGCCGACCTGGCTCACGCTGACCGACAACAGCGATGGCACGGCGACGCTGTCGGGCACCCCGACCAATGACGAGGTGGGCGATCACCCGGTGGTGCTGGAGGTCTCCGATGGGACCGCCACCGATACCCAGAGCTTCACCCTCAGCGTTGCCAACACGAACGATGCGCCGACGTTCACTTCCACGGCGGTGACGACGGCGACCGAGGACGCGCCCTACAGCTACGCGATCACCGCCACGGATGTCGACGCGGGTGACACCCTCGCCATCACGGCCTCGACCCTGCCGAGCTGGCTCACGCTGACCGACAACGGCGATGGCACGGCGACGCTGTCGGGCACCCCGACCAATGACGAAGTGGGCGATCACCCGGTGGTGCTGGAGGTCTCCGATGGGACCTCCACCGACACCCAGAGCTTCACCCTCAGCGTTGCCAACACGAACGATGCTCCGACGTTCACCTCGACGCCGGTCGACCTCGGCGACCGAGGACGCCTCCTACAGCTACGCGATCACCGCCACGGATGTCGACGCCGGCGACACCCTGGCGATCACCGCCTCGACGCTGCCGAGCTGGCTCACCCTGACGGACAACGGCGACGGCACCGCCTCGCTCACCGGCACTCCGACGAACGCCGAGGTGGGCGATCACCCGGTGGTGCTGGAGCTCTCCGACGGGACCACTACCGATACCCAGAGCTTCACCCTCAGCGTTGCCAACACGAACGATGCGCCGACGTTCACTTCCACCGCGGTGACCGCCGCGACCGAGGACGCGCCCTACAGCTACGCGATCACCGCCACGGACGTCGACGCCGGCGACACCCTCGCCATCACCGCCTCGACCCTGCCGAGCTGGCTCAGCCTGACCGACAACGGCGACGGCACCGCCTCGCTCACCGGCACCCCGACGAACGCGGAGGTGGGCAGCCACGCCGTGACCCTGGAGGTCAGCGACGGCACGACGACCGATACTCAGTCGCTTCACAGTGACGGTGGCGAACACCAATGATGCTCCGACGTTCACCTCCACGGCGGTGACGGCCGCGACCGAGGACGCGCCCTACAGCTACGCGATCACCGCCACGGATGTCGACGCCGGCGACACTCTCGCCCTCACCGCCTCGACGCTGCCGAGCTGGCTCACGCTGACGGACAACGGAGACGGCACGGCGACGCTGTCGGGCACCCCGACCAATGACGAGGTAGGCGATCACCCGGTGGTGCTCGAGGTCTCCGATGGGACCACCACCGACACCCAGAGCTTCACCCTCAGCGTTGCCAACACGAACGATGCGCCGACGTTCACCTCCACGGCGGTGACGACGGCGACCGAGGACGCGCCCTACAGCTACGCGATCACCGCCACGGATGTCGACGCCGGCGACACCCTCGCCATCACCGCCTCGACCCTGCCGAGCTGGCTGACCCTGACCGACAACGGTGACGGTACCGCCTCGCTCACCGGCACTCCGACGAACGCCGAGGTCGGTAGCCACGCCGTGACACTCGAGGTCAGCGACGGCATCACGACCGACACCCAATCGTTCACGGTGACGGTGGCGAACACGAATGATGCGCCGACGTTCACCTCTACGGCGGTGACGGCGGCGACCGAGGACGCGCCCTACAGCTACGCGATCACCGCCACGGATGTCGACGCTCGCGACACCCTCGTCGATCACCGCCTCGACCTTGCCGAGCTGGCTCACCCTGACCGACAACGGCGACGGCACCGCCTCGCTCGCGGGCACCCCGACGAACGCCGAGGTCGGCAGACCACGCCGTGACCCTCGAGGTCAGCGACGGTACGACGAGCGACACTCAGTCGTTCACCGTGACGGTGGCGAACACGAACGATGCGCCGACGTTCACCTCGACTCCGGTGACGGCAGCGACCGAGGACGCACCCTACAGCTACGCGATCACCGCCACGGATGTCGACGCCGGCGACACCCTCGCCATCACCGCCTCGACCCTGCCGAGCTGGCTCACCCTGACCGACAACGGCGACGGTACCGCCTCGCTCACCGGCACACCGACGAACGCCGAGGTCGGTGATCACGCCGTGACACTCGAGGTCACCGACGGCACTACCACCGATACCCAGTCGTTCACCGTCAGCGTCGCGAACACGAACGACGCGCCGACGTTCACTTCCGACGCCGGTGACGGCGGCGACCGAGGACGCGCCCTACAGCTACGCGATCACCGCCACGGATGTCGATGCGGGCGACACCCTCGCCATCACCGCCTCGACCCTGCCGAGCTGGCTCACCCTGACCGACAACGGCGACGGCACCGCCTCGCTCACGGGCACCCCGACCAACGCGGACGTGGGCGACCATGCGGTGACCCTCGAGGTCAGCGACGGCATCACGATCGATACCCAGTCGTTCACGGTGACGGTGGCGAACATGAACGATGCGCCGACGTTCACCTCCACGGCGGTGACCGCAGCGACCGAGGACGCGCCCTACAGCTACGCGATCACCGCCACGGACGTCGACGCCGGTGACACCCTGGCGATCACCGGCTCGACGCTGCCGAGCTGGCTCACTCTGACCGACAACGGCGACGGCACCGCCTCGCTCACCGGCACCCCGACCAACGCCGAGGTGGGCGATCACCTGATAGTGCTGGAGGTCTCCGACGGGACCACCACCGATACCCAGAGCTTCACCCTCAGCGTCGCCAATATGAACGACGCGCCGACCTTCACTTCCACAGCGGTGACCTCCGCGACCGAGGACGCGCCCTACAGCTACGCGATCACCGCCACGGATGTCGACGCCGGTGACACCCTCGCCATCACGGCCTCGACCCTGCCGAGCTGGCTCACCCTGACGGACAACGGCGACGGTACCGCCTCGTTCACCGGTACCCCGACGAACGCCGAGGTGGGTCCCCACGCGGTCACCCTGCAAGTCAGCGACGGTACGACGAGCGACACCCAGTCATTCACGGTGACTGTGGCGAACACGAACGATGCGCCGGCGTTCACCTCCACGGTGGTGACGACGGCGACCGAGGACGCAGCCTACAGCTACGCGATACTTGCCACGGATGTCGACACGGGTGACACCCTGGCGATCACGGCCTCGACGCTGCCGAGCTGGCTCACCCTGACCGACAACGGCGACGGCACCGCGTCGCTCACCGGCACCCCGACGAACACCGAGGTGGGTGATCACCTGGTAGTGCTGGAGGTCTCCGACGGGACTACCACTGATACCCAGAGCTTCACTCTCAGCGTCGCCAACGCGAACGATGCGCCGACATTCAACTCGACTCCCACGACCGCAGCGACCGAGGACGCAGCTTACAGCTACGCGATCACCGCCACGGACGTCGACGCCGGCGACACCCTCGCCATCACCGCCTCGACCCTGCCGACCTGGCTGACCCTGACCGACAACGGCGACGGCACCGCCTCGCTCACCGGCGACTCCGACGAACGCCGAGGTGGGTCCCCACGCGGTCACCCTGCAAGTCAGCGACGGCACCACGACCGGCACCCAGTCGTTCACCGTGACGGTGGCGAACACGAACGACGCGCCAGTCATCACCTCGACGCCCACCGCCTCGATGGCCGAGAACACCACCGCCGCCCTCACCCTCGCGAGCACCGACGCCGATGCCGGCGACTCGGCTATCTACTCGATCGCCGGTGGGACCGACGCCGCGCTGTTCTCCATCAACGCGGCCAGCGGCGAACTGGCCCTCGACGCCGTCGCCGACTTCGAGCGCCCGGCCGACAGCGACAGGAACAACGTCTACGACGTCACCGTGCGCGTCACCGACGGCGCCGGCACGATCGACAGCCTTGCGCTCGCGATCACGATCCTCGACGCGAACGAGCGACCCGAAGCGGCGGCGACGGACATCGTCGCCTCGAGTCGCTACTCGGGGGTGATCGGTCGGATCGACATGCAGGACCCGGATACCGGCGACCTCGTCCGGGCCACGATCATCGGTGGCACGGCTCCAGACGCATTCAGGATCGACCAGAACACGGGCGAGATCCGACGCAACGCCGACGTCCTCACCCAGCCCGGAACGTATCTGCTCACGGTGCGCGTCAGCGACGCACAGGGCGCGTTCACCGACATCGTCCTGCCGATTCGCCTGCTCGACGACGCTCCCTTGCCGGGTGCCGCCATGCCGCAGCCGCCGGACAACCGGCCCTCCCCGCCGACCGGTTCCGACTCGTCCACTTCCTTTGACGGCGTCTCCCGTCCGGACGGGAGCGACGGCGTCGGTAGCTCGGACACGGGCAACGGTGACGAAACGCCGGCACCTTCGGAGAGCCCGTCCGGAACGTCCGACGATCGACTCGAGGCCTCCGCGGAGGGCGATCTCGTCCCGAAGACTCCTCCCTTGACCTCAGGCAACGCCTACGCGATCTCCGGTTCGAACGAGCCCGTGCGCGTCTCGCCGCCGGTGCGCGGTGCAGCCTCGGCAAGCGATACCGACACGGACGCGGAAGGCCCGGCGAGCGTGCCCGAAGGATCCGCCGACGCGAACGTCGCCACCGACGATTCGCGGGGTATCGACGATGCGGACGCCTTCACCCTCTACTCGCCGGACGGTGCCCTGGCACCGCAGGTACGCGAAGCGATCGACCGACTGGCGGACGATCTGGAAGAGGATGCCTTCACGGCGGATGCCGAGTCCGAAACCTTCCTCACCGTCGGCACCATCACGAGCGTCTCGCTGACGGCCGGCTTCGTCACCTGGTTGCTGAACGCCGGCTATCTCGCGGCCACCGCCGCATCCACCGCCCCCCTGTGGAGGAGGTTCGACCCGATTCCCGTCCTGGGCGACGTGTCGGACGACGACCCGGAGGACGATCGCACCGAGGACGCCGCCTAGCGTCGCACCGGCCAGGGCGCGTCGTTGACGCGGCGGCGACGGATTCCCGACGCTTCGCGATCGTGTCGAACTTGCAGACGCGATGGTCCGGGACAGCATGGCCCTGGGCGCGGGCTTGGAAGTTGCGTCGCTTCCAGGCCAGGCGCGCCCGCCCGAGCGCCGTCGATGAGGACGCATTCGGCTGCCGAGACGACCGTGCCAGCCGGACACTGAAGATGTACGCGAATCGCCTCGACAAGAAGGAACCAGCGAACCGATCTCCGGGGGTCCTTCCGGCCGGACTTCGCGACATGCCGTCGGCGAACGCCGACAGGCTGTCGAACGGGCGCGGCCCGTCCGCGGATCAGGCCCTCGCTTCCCGCGAGCGCCTGCTGGTTCGCCAGCAGGCGGTGGTGCTGCGCGCAGTGTCGATCTTCGCCGGCGCCGATTCCCTGCAACTGGCATGGATCGCCATCGTCGACGAGCTGCAACGTCGATTCGACTGCGAGCGAGTCCTGGCAGGGATCTGTGGCCCGCAGGGAGTACGCGTCGACGCGATCTCCCAGCAGTCCCGTGCGGATCGGCGTGCCGCGGAGACTCCGCTGATCGAAGCCGCGATGGCGGAGGCGGTACTGCGTGAACGGATCGTTCTCTTCGACGGGAGCGGAAGCGACGACGTCCTTCCGGCACATCGCGCGCTCCACGGCGGAAGATCGGGCCTGAGACTGATGTCCATTCCCCTCTTCCATCGCCGGGAAGCCGTCGGCGTCCTGATGCTGGAACGTGTCTCGGAGCTGCGCTGGGCCGAACGCACCACGGTCCTGCTGCAGTGCCTGGTGGATCTGCTGACACCGCTGATCGTGCTGCGACAAGAGGCGGAGCACCCGCTCGGGCGTCGTCTCGTTCGCCGCTCGAAGCGCTCCCTGGCGGCGTCGCTCGACCGTCATGGCCCGCGAACGCGAGTCGCGGTTGTCGCGGCCCTGGCGTTCATCCTCTCGAGCGGACTGATTCCCGCAAACCACGACGTCGTCGCGGACGCCACCGTGACGCCCATCGAGCGAAGGCTCGTGACCGCGCCCTTCAGCGGTTACGTCTCGGATGTGTCCGTCTCGGCCGGCGATGAGGTCGGCAAGGACCAGTCGCTACTGCAGCTGGACCGCCGCGACCTGATCCTTCAGCGCAGCCAGTGGCAGACCGATCTCGACGGGGCCACGGCGGAGCTGCGCCTGGCGATGGCACAGCGCGATCGTCCCGAGATGGCCGTGCTGCGCGCGCGGCGCGGGCGCGCGGCCGCCGAGGTGGAGCGGATCGAGGCCCAGCTGGGTCGCGCGGACATCGTCGCTCCCGTCGCCGGCATCGTCGTGAGCGGCGCGACGCACGAGCTCGTCGGAAGGGCGGTCGAGCGGGGCGAGATCCTGCTCGAGATGGCCTCGGCGGAGGGCTACGAGGTCGATCTGCTGGTCGACGAGACCGACATGCCCTACATCGAGCCGGGTCAGCGTGGGCACCTGTCCCTGACCGCCGTGCCGGACGAGCGGCACGACTTCACGGTGAGCGATATCCATCCCATCGCCACGGCGGCGGACGGACGTACGCGCTTTCGCGTCGGCGCGACGCTGGACGCGGCACCCGATCGGCTCCTTCCCGGGCAGACCGGCATCGGACGCGTTCAGGCGGGGCGGGCGTCGCTGCTGTGGGTCCATACCCGACGGTTCCGGGCCTGGTCGCAGCAGCTCCTGTGGGAGTGGTTCGGGTGAGCGTCGAGCCGTTGTTCAGCGATCACTGGCACCGCGTGCGGCACCTGCGCCCGCGCCTCGCGGCCGATGTCCTCACCCGCCAGCACGTGTATCGCGGGGTGCCGAGCTATGTGCTGCACCGACCTTCCACCTGCAAGTATCAACGCCTGAGCGCGGCCACCCACGCCCTGCTCCTGCGCTTCGACGGCGACGCCACCGTCGACGAGGTCTGGAAGCGAACGATCCGTGAACCGGGCGACGACATACCCACGCAGCCGGACATGCTCGATCTGCTGGCGCGGCTGCACGAGGCCGACCTGCTGGTGGTCGACGCGAGGCTCGACGCGGAGAACCTATTCGCGCGCGGCGAGCGCCAGGATCGACGGGAGTGGCGCCAGCGCCACCTGAATCCGCTGAACATCCGGATCGCGCTGTTCGACCCGGACCGGTTGGCGAGCGCGATGCACCGTCGCACCGGCGGACTGTCCGGTCGCGCACTGTCCGGGGCATTCGTGGCGGTACTGCTGTGGGCAGCGGTCGTCGCGGCACCGCGGTGGTCGACGCTGCAGCACGAGCTCGCCACGATCGACTTCCTCTCGCCCGTGTACATCGGGCTCTTCCTGGTGGTCTACCCCGCCATGAAGGCCCTGCACGAGTTGTCGCACGCGTTGATGCTGAAGCGGTTCGGCGGAACCGTTCGCGAGGCGGGAATCGCCTTGCTGGTGCTGCTCCCCGTTCCCTACGTCGACTGCAGCGCCGCGGCCCTGTTGCCGGACAAGCGCGAGCGCATGCTCGTCAGCGCGGCCGGCATGATGTGCGAGCTGCTGCTCGCGGCCCTAGCCACCTTGCTCTGGTCGGTGACGCAGGGGCCCGTGCACGCGGTGGCGCTGATGGTGATGGTGATCGGCACCGTCTCGACGCTGCTCTTCAACGGCAACCCGCTGCTGCGCTTCGACGGCTACTACCTGCTGGCGGATGCGCTCGAGATTCCCAACCTCTCGACGCGCTCGCGGCAGGCGCTGCACGAGCTCGGTCGATCGCTGTTCTCGAGCGACGAACCCGCCGTCCGGACGGTCGTGGCCGATCGCGCGGAACGGCGCTGGCTGATCGGATACGCACTCGTCGCAGGGCCGTTCCGGATCGCGCTGATGCTCGGCATCGCCCTCATGCTCTCCGAGCGCTACTTCTTCTTCGGCATGGCGCTGGCCATCTGGGTGGCGACGGTGCAGCTCGCGGTGCCCGGATGGCGCATCCTCGGGTTCTTCGCGAGCACGATCCGCGGTGGCGGGCCGCGCGCGCCTCTGGCCGGCGCGACCCTGCTGGCCGTCGCCGTGACCGCGGGCGCGGCGGTACCGGTGCCGCGGCACACCGTCGTCGACGGCGTCGTGTGGCTGCCCGAGCGTGTCCAGCTACCGGCACCGGGGAACTGCGAGGTGACCGAGGTGTTCGCCTCGCCCGGCGCGCAGGTGAGCGTCGACACCCCCTTGCTTCGATGTCACGACGAGACGCTGTCGGCCGCAATCGGGCTGGAACGGAGCCGGCGCGCGGAGCTTCGCGCGGAACGTGCCGGCATCGTGTCGAGCGATCCGGTGCTGGCACGAGTGCTCGCCGGCCGGTTGGCCGAGATCGACGGCCGCATCGAGGAGCTCGAACGGCGCCGTGACGGCGAGCTCGTGACCGCGATGGCCGAGGGCAGGTTCGTGACGGTGTCGGGCGGGACGGTTCAGGGCCAGTACTTCCGGCAAGGCGAGCTGATCGGGTTCGTCGTCCCGGACACGGGGCGCACGGCACGCGCCGTCATCCGCCAGGCGCACGTCGCGGCATTCGATGTCCCGCCGAGGTCCGTCGAGCTCCAGTTGGCCGAGGACGAGATTCCGCGCGACACGTACGACAGCGCCATCGTGCGCCGCGTCCCCGAGGCCACTCGCCGCGTGATCAGCGCCGCCCTGACGAGCGCCGGGGGCGGCCGACTCGCGCTCAGCGCACGCGACGACGGCACGCTGGTCGACGAGCCCGTGTTCGATGTCGAGCTGCGCTGGCCCGAAGGCGCACCGGCAGCGGGCGTCGGCAGTCGGCTGCGCGTGCGCTTCGAGCACGAACCCGAACCCCTGCTTCGACGCGCGGCGACGGCGTTGCGGCGGGTGATGCCGGCGTGGTCGTCATGACGAGCGCCTCGGTCGAGATCGTCCGCCCCGGACTGCGCCACGGATCGGTGCCCGAACGGCAAGACCGCCGTGTCGACGCGATCGGTGCGCTGCCGAGGATGCCTGACTGGTGGCGCCCGGACGGTCCGGAAGCCTTGTCCTTCGATCGATTCGCACCGGTGCGCGAGGCCGTGCGCCGGGAAGGCGATGCCCTCGATGCCGTCACGTCGGCGGTGGTCGCCGCGTGGGCGGCGTGGCGCGACGGGTTGCGAACGGCGCTACCCGACCGACAGCTGGACGAGGCACGGAAGATCCGCGCGATGGCGCTGCTGGAACGCCTCGCTCGGGAGACGCTCGGCATGGCGCTGCACGACGAGCAGCTGTTCGCGATCTGGTGCCTGCTGCACGGCAAGCTCGTGGAGATGCCCACGGGGGAAGGCAAGACCGTGACGGCGGGACTCGCGGCCGCCATTCTCGCCGCCACGGGCATGCCGGTGCACGTGATCACGGTCAACGAGTACCTGGTCGAGCGCGATGCCGCGCTGCTTCGTCCCCTGTACGACGTGCTCGGTCTCGATGTGGGCTGCGTGTTCGAACGCCAATCGGACGACGAGCGCCGTGCCGCCTACGCCGCGGCGATCACCTACGTCGGCAACAGGCAGGTCGTGTTCGACTACCTGCGCGATCGGCGCGCCCTGGCTCCGCACCGGAACCCGGTCTCCGAGCGGCTTCACGCCCTCCTCGACGAGTCGCGCGTCGAGCCCGTCATGCGGGGCTTGTGCTGTGCCATCGTCGACGAGGCGGACAGCGTGCTGGTCGACGACGCCGGCACGCCGTGCGTGCTCGCGACCGCCGAGGAGCACGGACCTGGGGACGTGACCGAGGCGGCCACGGCACTGGGCGCGGCGCGCGCCCTGGAACGCGACATCGACTTCGTGGTCGGCGACGACGCCGCACCCGTTCGACTGACCGAGGCCGGGCTCGCGAGCCTGCACGAGCTGGGGCAGAAGCTCGGCGGCCTCTGGCGCACCGAGCGCTACCGCCAGGAGCGCGTGTGCCAGGCGCTCAAGGCGTTGCACCACTTTCGCGCCGACCATCACTACCTGGTCAGGGACGGCAAGGTGGTGCTGATCGACACCGCGAGCGGCCGCCTCGTGCCCGATCGACGGCTGCAGCACGGTCTGCATCGCATGCTGGAGCTGAAGGAGCGCGTCCAGCCGACTTCAGACAACGCCACGGTCGCCGCCATCTCGGTACAAGCCTTCTTCCTGCGCTATCACACCGTGCTCGGCATGAGCGGCACCCTGACCGACGTCGGTCGGGAGCTACGACAGGTCTACGGCCTCGCAACGGTCACGGTGCCGCCGCACCTGCCCAGCCGACGCTCGGTGCTGCCGACGCGCGTGCTGCCGACCCGGGAACGACAGATGGAGGTCCTGGTGGAACTGGTCCGGGAGAGACAGCGTCGTGGTCAGCCGGTACTCGTCGGTACGCGCTCCGTCGCCTTCTCGCGACGCGTGAGCGAGGCGCTGTCCCGGGGCGCCATCGATCACGATGTGCTCAGCGCGAGCCAGGACGCCGAAGAGGCCCGCGTGATCGCGCGCGCGGGGGAACGCGGAGCCGTGACGGTGGCCACCAACATGGCCGGGCGGGGAACGGACATTCCGCTGCGCGACGGCGCGCGTGCGAGGGGTGGGCTCATGGTGATCAATCTGGAGCTGAACGACTCGATCCGCGTGGACCGGCAGCTGTTCGGGCGAGCCGCGCGTCAGGGCGATCCCGGCGACGTCCGATACCTGCTCTCCTGGGAGGACGAGCTGCTGCGCAGCCGGCTGCCCGCGGCGCTGCTCCGATCGCTCGCCCGACGCGTGAACGAGGACGGCGTGCCGCGATCGCCCGGGCTGGTGGATCTCGTGCTGCGCTTCGCGCAGGGCTCGGTGGAGCGCCGGCAACGGCTCGGGCGCCTGCGCCTGCACCGGAACCGCGGGAATCTCGAACGTCAGCTTGCCGTCGGTGGCGACGGTGCCTAGGTTTCCCGACGACCTCGCCATGAGCCCACCCACTTCCTCGCGATCCGCGCTCGTGCGCGCATCCGCCGTGCTGGTGCTCTGCGGAGTGCTCGGGCGCGGCCCCCTCGCCGACGACGCCCCCGACGCTCGCTTCGACTGCCTGATCGAGCCGATGATCGTCACGGCGGTCGGCAGCGCCGTGCAGGGCGTGGTGAGCGAGGTCAAGGCGCACAAGGGGGATCTCGTCGAACGCGGCGACCCGCTGGTGTACCTCGATGCCGAGACCGAAGTGCTGAACCTCGAGCTCGCGCTGATGCGGGCGTCCATGCGGAACGAGATCGTCGCGCGCGAGGCGGAGCTCGAGCTCGCGAACCTCGAGCTCGACAGGATCGAGCGGCTGGTCGCCGACGACACGCTGCCCGGCCGGGATCTGGACGAGGCGATGGCCGGCCGTCAGCTGGCCCGCTCGGCCCTGCAACAGGCGCGCGACAATCACCGGCTGATGAGCATCGAGCTCGACAAGGCGCGCATGCAGCTCGAACGGCGGATCGTGCGCAGCCCCGTCGCCGGCCTGGTCACCGAGCAGCTCGTGTTCGAAGGCGAATTCGTCTACGACGATCCGGTCGCCACCGTCGCCCAGCTCGATCCGCTGCGCGTCGACGTCGTCATGCCCGGCGCGCGCTACGGATCGCTGAAGCCGGGAGACCCGGTCCTCGTCCATCGGGAGCTCGACCGCGCATCGCCGATCGAGGCGACGATCGCGAAGGTGGACCGGTTCCTCGATCCGCGCAGCGGCACCTTCGACGTGCTGCTGCTGCTGCCGAACGCCGATCTTTCCATCGTCAGCGGCCAGAACTGCTCCGTCGAGTTCCCGGCCGTCGAGCGCGTTCCGGGACGACCGGCGGCCGCCGTGCCGGATGGGGCTCGCTCCGGATGATCATCGTGACCCGGGTGCGTCCGCCGCCGGCCCGTTCCCGATGATCGCCCGGCTCCGGGCGGCGCGACGGTCCCGCCCGCTGCACCTCTCGCTCAGCCTGGCGCTGCTGGTGCTGAGCGCGCTGTTCGTCGCCGAGCTGATGAACTTCGGCAAGGACGAGCTGACGGTGCGCCGGGAATCGCGCAAGATGATCTCCGAGGCTCTGGTGGTTCAGCTCACGACGTTGGCCTCGGCCGACAACCGGACCGCCATCGAATATTCGGTCGGCGAGTTCGTGCGCCGCAACGCCCAGGTGGCCGCTGCCCGCCTGACGGACAGGCAGGGGACATCGATCACCGAGTACGGTGACGTGGGGCGGATCGATACCGAGCTTTCCGCGTCGACCCTGGATCAGGTGATCGTGCCGATCTTCGAAGGCCGTCGACCGTGGGGCGAGGTGCGCGTGGCCTTCGAGCCGGTCGACGGTCGGTGGGAGCAGATCCGCTATTTCGCGGTGGTGCTCGGCGTCGCGTTCACGGGGTTCGTCGTGTTTCTCGGCCGGGCGCTGGTACAGCTCGACCCGAGTGCCGTGGTGCCCCGACGCGTCAGCACCGCGTTCGACATGTTCTCCGAAGGCGTGTTCGTGCTCGACGACTCGCTGCGCATACTGCTCGCCAACGCCGCCACGGCCTCCATCGTGGGCGACGTGCCGTCGGCCCTGATCGGCAAGCGCCTGGACGACTGGTCGTGGGTGAGCGACGACGAGCAGCCCATGCCGTGGTCGTCCTGCTCGCGCAGCGGCCACGATGTCTCCGACCAGCCCCTGACCCTCGGCGCAGACCGGCCACGTCGGTTCATGGTCAGCTGCGCAGCGATAGGCGGCGACGACGGCGCGGTGCGCGGACTGATGGTGACCTTCGACGACGTGACGGAACTGCAGGAGAAGAACCGTGCGCTTTCCTCCACCCTGAGTCAGATCAGCAAGAAGAACGAGGAGCTCGTGACCCTGGCCAGTCGCGATCCGCTGACGGGGCTCCTCAACCGACGGGCGCTCATGGAAGCGTTCGACGAGGCCGTGAGCGAGGCTCGCTCGGGTGCCCGGGCGTTGAGCTGCATCATGCTCGACATCGATCACTTCAAGAACATCAACGACACCTACGGACACGCCATCGGCGACGAGGCGATCTGCGCGGTAGCGACGACGTTGCAGCGGCACTGCCGGCCCCGGGACAGCATCGGACGCTACGGCGGCGAGGAGTACGTGATCGCCCTGCCCGATACCGACGCTGCCGACGCCCTGGTGCTGGCGGAGAAGCTCCGCGAGGCCGTGGGTCGATTGTGCGACGACGCCGCCTTCGCGATCGAGACGCTGAGCATCAGCCTCGGCGTCGAGGAGCTCCGGGCTGCCGAGGACACCGCGAGCGCGCTCATCGACCGCGCGGACAAGGCCCTGTACACGGCCAAGGAAGCAGGGCGCAACCGCTCGGTCCGCTACGGCACCGGCACCGCCGGCGACGGATCGAACGTCCAGGACGGGAAAGCGTCGGCCGCATCCGACGCGAGCGCTCAGGTCGGCGAGCTCGAAAGCCTGCTCCTGCAGCGTGAACGTGAGCTCGAACGGCTGCGCGACTTCGACGCTCTCACCGGAACGCCTCGCAGGCCGTTGTTCGTCGATGCGCTCGAGCAGGACATACGCAGGACCGGCCGACTCGGCAAGAGCCTCGGGGTGCTGGCGTTCGAGATCCAGGATCTGTCCAGGATCAGCGCCTCCTGCGGCTCCGATCTGGTCGATGCGCTGGTGGTGCAGTTCGTCGAACGGCTGCGCGACGGACTTCGCCGCTCCGACCTCGTCTCCGCGATCTCCGACGAGCACAGGCTATCGCGCATCGCGCCCAACGAGTACGCCGTGCTGCTGTCCGATCTCGACGAGTCCGGCCAGGCCGTACCGGTACTCACCCGACTGCGCCGCCTTCTGTCCACGCCGTTCGAGCTCGCGGACCAGAAGATCTACCTGGGCGTCAACGTCGGCATCGCCGTATCCGCTCACGGTGCGGACAGTGCCGAGCGGTTGCTGGACGCCGCGCTGCAGGCGCGTCACGCGGCGACGAGCGCCGGCGAGAAGTTCTCCTTCAGTTTCGCATCGGACAGCCTGGACGAGATGTCGCGCCGGTACATCGAGCTCGAGGCGATGCTGTTCGACGCCGTCGACAACGGTCGCTTCCAGGTTCACTACCAGCCGAAGCTGGACCTGGCGACCCGCCGAATCCACGGCATGGAAGCTCTGATCCGGTGGTTCCACCCGGATCGCGGTCAACTTTCACCGGCCGAGTTCATCCCGATCGCGGAGGCGAGCGGACTGATACACGACATCTACTCGTTCGTGCTCGGTCGGGCGCTCGACGACCTCGGGAACTGGCGCCGGCAAGGCCATACCGAGCTGTGCGTGTCGATCAACCTGTCCGGAGCGCAGCTGCGCGAGCCGGAGCTCGTCGCCGATACGCTGCAGAGGATCGCCGACGCGGGGATCGCGACGTGGCAGATCGAGCTGGAGCTCACGGAGACGGCGGTGATCGATTCACCGAACCGTGCCCGGATCGCGCTCGGCCAGCTGCGCGATGCGGGCGTCGCGATCTCGATGGACGACTTCGGCACGGGCTACACCTCGCTCGCGCTCCTCGCCGATCTGCCGCTCGATTCGGTGAAGATCGATCGCTCCTTCATCAACGCGATGAGCGACAGCGATCGCGGGCATGCCGTCGTGGAGTCGGTCGTGCGGATGGCGCACGCGCTGGACCTGCGCGTCGTGGCCGAAGGCGTCGAGACGAGCGAACAGCTCGGCCAGCTGGAACGCCTCGGCTGCAACCAGGCGCAGGGGTACCTGATCAGCAAGCCCGTGCCGGCCGAGGCGATCAGCGCGCTGCTGGAGCGTCAAGGCGCTCTGGCCGACCGGACGAGAGCGGCGTAGGTGCGCGCCGGGATACGCATCACGCGCCGCCGAACAGCCCCTCCACTCCCAGCCGCAGCGCCAGCACCGTCATGACGAGCCGGAAGCCGTGGCGGAAGAGCGCTTCGGGCAACCGGCCGAGCAGCGCACGGCCGAGCAGGCTGCCGCCCGCGCCCGCGATCAGCATCGCCACGACTTGCGCGAGCCAGTCCGCCAGCGAGAAGCCGAGCAGCACGAACGCGGCGAGCTTCATCAGGTGCTGCACCGTCATGCACGCGCCGTGCGTCGCCACGGTGCCGGCCTTGCCGTAACGATCAGGCGACAGGAAGGCCGCCAGCACCGGTCCGGTCGCCCCGACGAACATGGTCAGGAACGAGCTCAGCACGCCGACCGCCGCGAACCGCGACGGCGGTGGCGTCCGCTTCGAAGGCGTCGGCGCCCACGCGCTCCACAGCAGGAACACCGCCAGCACGAGCGACAGCCAGCGCGTCGGCAGCTCGACGACGAACAGGCTGCCGAGCGCGACGCCGACGAGGCTGCCGGGCAGGAACCACAGCAGCACCGAGCGCTGCACATCGGCACGCATCAGCCACGCCCGCGACGCGTTGGCGCCGCACTGCAGCACCGCGTGGACGGGAATGGCCATCGTCGGCGACATGACGCTCAGCAGCACCGCCAGCAGGATCACCCCGCCCCCGAGCCCGAACGTCGCGGTCACGGCCGCGGTCGCGAAGCTCGTCGCCACCAACAGCCCCGACGCGGCGAGGCCGATGCCGTCGGGAAGCAGCCAGGCGATATCCATGCGCGAAAGCATCGCACGCGGGGCCCGGGGTGTAGGGTCCGCCCATGACCGCCCGCGACCGCGCCTTCGACCTCATCGTGTTCGGTGCCACGAGCTTCGTCGGCCGGCTCCTGTGCGAACACCTGGCCGAGCGCCACGGCACGGACGGCCCCCTGCGCTGGGCGATCGCCGGGCGCAGCGCCGACCGGCTCGACGAGGTCGCCGCCTCCACCGGCAGCGATGTCGAGCGCATCGTCGCCGATGCCCTGGACCCTGCGGCGATGGCGTCGCTCGCCGCACGCGCCCGGCTCGTCGTGTCCACCGTCGGCCCCTACGCGACCTACGGCTCCGAGCTCGTCGGCGCGGTCGCCGAGGCCGGGACCGACTACTGCGACCTCACGGGCGAGCCGCAGTGGATGCAGCGGATGATCGATGCCCACCACCACCGCGCCGTGCAAAGTGGCGCGCGGGTCGTGCACGCCTGCGGCTTCGATTCGATCCCCTCGGACCTCGGCGTGCTGTTCACCCAGCGCGAGGCCGTGAAGCGGTTCGGCGAGCCCTGCACGCGCATCGGCATGCGGGTGAAGGCGGCGAGCGGCGGGTTCTCCGGCGGTACGGTCGCGAGCGGGCTGGCCGTGATCGAGGAGCTCCGGTCCGATCCGACGCTTAGGCGCGTGCTCGGCAACCCGTACGCGCTCGCGCCCGAGGGGCAGCGCTCCGGGGTCGATCAGCCGGGCGTCGGACGTCCCCGGCGGGACGCGCTGTCCGGTCGCTGGATCGGGCCGTTCGTGATGGCGCCGGTCAACACGAAGGTCGTGCATCGCTCCCACGCGCTGCTCGGACGTCCCTGGGGCGACGCCTTCCGCTACGACGAGGCGGTCCTCGCGGGGCGGGGCGCGCGCGGGCTCGCGAAGGCCGGCGCGCTCGGGGTCGGACTCGCGGGGTTCGCGGGCGCGGCATCGCTCGGACCGGTGCGCTCGCTGCTGCGGCGCTTCGTCCTGCCGAAGCCCGGCGAGGGACCCGATCGCGAGTCCCGTGAAGCGGGCTTCTACGACCTGCGCTTCTTCGGCATGGCGGCCGACGGACGCGCGATCGAGACCCGGGTGACGGGCGATCGGGATCCGGGCTACGGCTCCACCTCGAGGATGCTCGGCGAGGCGGCAACGTGCCTGCTCGAGCGCTCGCACGAGGCGGTGCCGGGGGGCTTCTGGACACCCGCCACGGCGATGGGGGACGCGTTGATCGAACGGCTCATCGAGCGTGCCGGGATCGAGTTCAGCGTGATGGGGGCCAGGGAGGCGTAGCGAGCGAGGCTCGGACGAGGCGTCGACGCAAACGCAGATCGTGCGGCGTCGCGACGGCGTTCTTGCGCGCCCATCCGCCGTCCACGAGCGCGCCGTTCGGAGCGCGTCGGGCTGTGGGACACTGCGCGCGTGGACCTCCTCGACGCCCTCACCGAGCGGCTGACCGCCTCCGACGCGGCCGCGCTCCGGCCGTTCGGGTCCCGCGCCCGCGAGGCCGCCGGCACGACGTGAAAGGACCCAATCCCTCGAACCCGGACGCTTCGTGCCTGCTGTGCTCGAAGTCGTGAATCCACCTGCATGAAGCGTCTGCTCGCCGTCCTTTGCCTCTCGACCCCCGCGATCGCCGAGGTCGGTTCGCTGCCACGAGCCGACGTCTTCGTCCTGGGCGAGGTGCATGACAACCCCGCCCACCACGCGACGCAGGCCGACCTGGTCGCGCGAATCGCACCCACGGCGCTGGTGTTCGAGATGATTTCACCTGCCGAAGCGGCGCTGGTCGAGGATGTTTCGGACGCCGCCGCACTGGCCGAGACGCTGCGGTGGGACGCGAAGGGCTGGCCCGATTTCACGATGTATCACCCGATCTTCCTTGCCGCCCCCGGCGCGCGGATCGTGGGCGCGGATGTCGAGAGAGAGGAGCTGATGTCCGCCATGCGGGCGACGGCGGCGGACGTGTTGGGGACCGATGTCGTGAGCGCCCACCTCTGGCCCCGCTCGGGCCCCGTGGTCGACGCCCTGATCGAAGACCAGCGCGCAGCCCATTGCGGCGAACTGCCCGAGGAGCTGCTGCCCGGCATGGTGGAGGCCCAGCGACTGCGCGATGCGGCGCTGGCCCTGGCGGCGCGCGCGGCCGTCGAGGACGCCGGTGGCCCGGTGGTGGTGATCACCGGCAACGGCCACGCGCGCACCGATACCGGCGTGCCGTTCGTGCTGGACGCCCTGGCACCCGAGCTCGCCGTCTGGTCCCTCGGCCAGCTCGAGGAGGCGGCCGACACGGCCCCCTTCGACGCGTTCCTCGTCACCGAGCCGGTGGAGCGCGGCGACCCCTGCGATGCGCTCAGGTAGCCTGCAACGGCGGAGCGCGCTGCCCGACGCCACGACTCCGCCCGCCGTGAGCGATCACTTCGATGGCACATCGCCTCGATCGCCGGCGAGCCATATGGTGTTCCTCGTGCCCTTGTCGCCGTGCGCGTGCACGGACTTCTCGGTCACGCGCAGGCCGCACTCGCGCAGCCGCCTGGCGAAACGCCGATCGGGCGTCGCCGACCAGTAGGCGAGCACCCCGCCCGGCAGCAGGCGATCGCGGGCGCGACCGATCCCCTCGGGCGAATACAGCCAGGCGTTGCCGCTCGAACCCATCGCCTCGGGCCCGTTGTCCACGTCGAGCACGATCACGTCGTACGGGGGCCCTTCCGCGCGCAGCAGGTCGCCGACATCGCCGAGGTGGATGGTCGTGCGAGGGTCCTCGAGCGGGCGACCCGAATGACCGCCCAGCGGGCCGCGGTTCCATTCGACCACTTCGGGCACCAGCTCCGCGACGACCACGCGCGCGCCCGGCCCCGTGGCCGCCAGCACGGCCGCCAGCGTGAACCCCATGCCCAGGCCACCGATCAGCACGCTGGCCGCATCGGCCCGGTCGAGCATACGGCAGGGCAGCGTGCCGAGCGCATCCTCCGACGCGTGCCGGCGCGTGGTCATCAGCGTGCCCCTGCCGGGGATGACGATGCTGCACTCGTCCTTTCCCTGGTACAGCTTCAACACGAGATCGCTGCCGGGTATGGCGGCCTGACCCAGCAGGGTCCGTCGCTTCACGCGATGCCTCGGCGCTGCCGCAGCGATCGCACGCGCGGCACCACGCCCCACACCGTCGCACCGAGCGCCGCGGCACAGAGCACCGCCTTCGAGACCGTGCCCATCGTGCCCTCGATCAGCAGCGCGTGCATCACGGTGCCGACCACCACGACGGCCGTCAGGGCGGTGTGCGCGATGCGCCACGTCCGGCCGCGCAAGGGCGGGCGCCGACGCACCGCGACCACGAGCGCGGCACCGACGAGCGCCCACATCGCGGAGACTCCCCACAGCGAGAACGGCGTGGGCGAGCGCAGCAGCAACACATCGATGACGTCCGGTGGGCTCGTGACCCACAGCCCCGCGACGTGCACGACGACGGCGCCGAGGAGCGCGATGCCGATGCCGCGGTGCAGCCGGCGGCCGCGCGCGGCGGCCACGCCCGGCAAGCGGTGCGTGGCGAGCAGCGGCTGCAGCGGCAACAGCGCCAGCCCGACCACGCCGGCGAGCCCGGCCGCGACGTAGATAGGCCCGCGCCACTCGAGCAGCGGGCTCGTCGCCGCGACGCCGACGGGCACGACGAGGACGGTCGCGAGGGCGGCCCATGCCAGCCATCCCCTCGGCGTCACGGCGTGCCTTCGGCCCGTGATCGCACGGCCTCGGACGCTCAGACGGGTTGCAGCACGAAGTCCACGTTCAGGGTCGTGTCGTTCGAGCTCGCCATGATCGGGCGCAGGAACACGGTCTCGAAGCCGCCGTCGTCGAACTCCGCGTCGTAGGCGAGGTGGCCGTGCGGCTGACCGAAGGCCGGGACGATCTGGGGCATGTCGAGGCGGAAGACCCCGTTCGCGTCGGTCAGCGTCGCGCCGTGGCTGCGCTCGTCGCGCTCGTGCCCTTCGGTGGTGTGCGCCCAGACCTGAATGCGCCGGCCGGCCAGGGGCGCGCCGTCGCCCGCGCGACGCACGCTGCCGGTCATGAGAAATCCCCCACCCCCGATCCGCTCGACGATCGGTGCGCCGGGACGGTAGTTGTTGGCCCCGCCGCGCATGGTCGGGGTGGGCGCGACGTCCCGGGCGCGCGCCGGGCGCACGAGACCGGGCAGGCCGCCCGACAACGCGGTTCCGGCGGCGACGATGCCGGTGAGAAGCAACGGTGCGGCGGGCTCGGGAGGGTCGGTTCATGGCAGGCGCTCCTGTCGAGGGCATGGATGGCGGACGCACGGCGCGAGGGCCGTCCGGCTCGTTACGTGCACGGGCCGATCCGGTTCGTTCCGGTACGTGCGACTTGGTTCCCCGAACCCCGGGGCCACCCCTTTCAACGAGCACGGGGCCGTCGCTCGCGCGACGGCCCCGTGCCCTATCACCCTTCGGCCGGGAAGACTGCGCCCGACCTCAACCGGCCTCGTCGGGCACTCCGTTCGAGCACCTGACGTCGACCGGCATGTTGCCGATCGCCTGCGGGTTCAGGCCGAGGAAGCTCGCCAGCGGCTCGCTCGAACCGCTCGCACCAACCGCCGGCAGCTCGATGAACGGATTCTCCCTACCGTTCGCGGGGATGATCAGCTGCGGATGATCGAACGGGGCCTGACGGTAGCGGACGCGTTCGTCCGTGAGCGCCACCATGAACCGCACCAGGTTTCTCTTCTGCCCGGTGCTCAGCCCGAGCGGTTGGATATCGGGATCCAGATCGGGCAGGTTGAACCGGCAGAAGTTGCCGCCGTTGTCGTAGAACTCCACCGCCTGCGCCAGCGTCGAATGCGCACCGTGGTGGAAGTACGGGCCCTGCAGCTCGATGTTGCGCAGACCGGGGGTCTTGAACGCGCCGTCCACGGCCACGCGCTGGAAGGCCGGCAACAGCTCCTCGCCGACGACATCGTTCTCGCAACGACCGTTGCCGTTCATGTCGACGCACACCGTGTCGCCGCCTTCATCCGGTGCCGCCACCGCCGGAACCCCGTTGTCCCCGACGATCTTGAACGGGATGTTCTGGCCGAGCACCTGCTCGAACAGCAGCTGACGCGAGGAGGACAACGGCAGGTCCAGCGGCCCCTTGCCACCGCGTCCGAGATCGTCGGTCGTCGGCGACGCACCGATGTTGTAGAACCCGTTGTCGTAGATCGCGGTCTGCTTGTCGCCCATGACCATCGGTTCTATCAGGTTGTTGCCCTGCTGGAAGTTGCGCACCGATGCGTTGGTGAGCTCCGGCCCGCCGTGGCAGTTGATGCACTTGCCCTCGTTGACGTACACGTCCAGGCCCTCCATCTCCCGGTTGCCGAAGCCCTCGGCGGACCCGGTCCGCATCCAGCGGTCGAACGGCGAATCGTCGGCGACGAGCGTCGCTTCGTACGCCTGCACGGCCAGCCCGAAGAACATCGAGAAGTTCGCCTCCATCAACGAGAAGCGCGGGGGCGGGGCACCGGTCTCGTCGATCGAGCTCAGTGCGGGGTCCTCGATGCCCGCGATCTGCTCCTCGGTGAAGTCCTCGTCGGCCAGCTCCTCGGGGGTCGCGGGGGAGAACTGCGGCGTGGGATAGGTGAACTCGGGCGTCTGCGCCGCCGGTCGCTCGTCGATGTCCACTCCTGCGATCACCACTCGGCCGCCCGGCAGACGCCACCACTGCTCCTGGAAGGTGTCCTTGATGAGATCCCGGTACACCGCGGAGCTCCCCCTCTTCGGCGCGAGCGAGAACTCGCCGATCAGGGAGTCTTCCGGGTGCACGAGCTGGCTGCCCAGCGCCCTCAGGCTGTTGCCGTTGCGATCGCGGCGCAGCAGCTTCTTGCCGACCTCGAACCAGGTGCGCGCGTTGCCCGCTCCCACGTCGCCGCAGGCCATCTCGAAGTCGGAGTTCGGCGGACCGACCGCCTGCGACGCCAGACTCGAATTCGGCAACTGGATGCGAACGGTCCCGAGCGTGCCGCCGTTGTTGACGAACACCCGCGCCGCCGGGTCCTGCACGCCGAACGGGTTGACGCCGTTGAAGTAGTGGTTGGCCCGCCCGTCCCAGAAGTTGAAGGCGTTGAAGACCGCGTTGATGGTGGTCGGGGAGTTGCGCGGCGGCACCCGGCGCGTGTTGCGCAGCCCGTCGTGGAAGATCGGGTCGGTCAGCGGTGAACAGGCGTCCGAGCCTTCCTGGTTGCGCACCCGGTCGAACGACTTGTGGGTCACGCCGATCGAGCTGATGGCGTCGTTGGAGTTGCCGGGCCCCATCGTGATGAGGCCGTTCGCCTCGACCAGCGCGTCGTCGCCGTCCGAGTCCTCGATGTTGCGGATGAGCGGGAAGTCGGCGGGTCGCACCCGGACGCCCGGCGGCTTCGTGTCGAACGACGTGTCCGGCGCCGCGGTGGCGTCCTGGTAGCCGCGGACGTCCGGCCAGTTGCCGTCACGGTCGTTGAACACCCGCATCAGGCCGGGGCTGACCTGGCTCGACGATCGGTTGTCGACGCCGGCGTGGTAGTGGCACGACGCGCAGGCCATGCCCTCGCTGCCGACGCCCTGGTCCCAGTAGAGCAGCTTGCCGAGCTGCTCGAGCTTCCTGTCCGCGCCCGGCTTCAGGTAGGTGGACAGATCCGGCAGCGGCACGCCGCCGACGTTCGCGGTGGCGGTCCTGAGATCCTCCAGTCCGTGAGTCCTGGCCTCCGCGGGGGTGCGGATCGGCGTCGGGGGCTCGACCTCCTGGGCGACCACCGATCCGAACCACAGGCTGCCCGCGGCGCCGATCAGGGCCGAACAGACGAGGGTCGTGGTTGTGGCGACCTTGCTCATCGTCGTACCCCCCGAGCCTTCGAGCGCGGCCGCCTGGCGACCGCGACGCTCACGAGACCGACGGCGAACAGGGCGAACACCCCGGGCTCCGGCACGGTGTTGAAGTACGCATCGGGCGTGTAGCCCTCGTTCCTGTTCAATCGCGCGTTGCCGTTCGAGACGCGGATGCGGATCCGGTACTCACTGTTGCCGCGGACGCCGCGGTTGATGCCGTTCAGGGCCTGGTTGACGGTCCACGGTCGCAGCGTCGCCGTCGTTGCGCAGGAAGCGCCCGGACGCGAACGCCACGTAGTTGCCGACGTCGAGGAAGATGTCCTCGAGATGGGCGTTCAGGCCGTCGTTTCGCGGATTCAGGCCCGGCTCGGTTGATCGTCGACTTCGGCGATCAGGTCACGACGGGTCAGATCCCCCACGAACCCCGAGAAGAGGTAGAGGTACGGGTCCAGGACCGGCCCGCGGCGGATCGCGCGCACGTCGAAGAAGCCCTGACTGGTCACGTAGAAGCTCGAGATCGCGACGGGCGAGTCCGCGTCGATCTCGATGTCCTCGATGATGGGCAGTGCCATCGCGGTGCCCGACAATCCGAGCAGCAGCAGGCCGGACAGGCGCCCGAAGGCGCGGGAGGTTCGTGCGTGTCGTCTCATGTGTTTCTCGCTCCGATAAGGCAAATCGTCGTCGATTCATTGCGTGCCGAATCGGCGTCACGTGAGGGCTCTTTCCCGAGCCCTGCCTCAGGTTCTATCGAAGGACCGCGGAGGCTGCAACGTGCCCGTCCGCCGGACGCCGCGAGCGGGCGCGAGCGCGGAAAGACCGCGCTGTAAAGGCCGTCGACACGCGCGTCGCACGAACCGATGACCGAAGTGCCGGGCTTCTTCAAGGGAAACAGTCGCTTCCCCCTGAACCGCGGCGTGACCACGCATCGCGCTGCGGGTGTCGGTCGCGAAGACACGCGGCGCCCGATCTGTGCCCCAAAGAGCGGTAATACCGGGAAATACTGGCTATTGCGGACACAAGTTCACCAGTCGCGGCCATTTGGCTAGTCCGGTTTTTTTTGCGCGTTCGAGACCCGTATCGCGGCGTCGTCGGGGACTCATCCGGGGCCAACGTCGTGTTCGGCGTCGAGCGACCTGCCGAACAGCCAATGGTCCAGCACCGCGTGCACGTCGCCGATGCCCTCGTTCTTCAGCGACGAGAAGTCCTGCAGCGTGGCCTCGACGCCCGCGTCCACGAGCTCGCCCTGCACGCGCCGCAACGTCGTGGCGCGCTCGCCGCGGGACACCTTGTCGGCCTTGGTCAGGAGCACGTGGAGCGGCAACGCGGTCTCGGCGTGCACCTCCAGGAGCTCCCAGTCGATGGGCTGCAAGGGGTGGCGGATGTCCATCACGACGACGAGTCCGCGCAGCGGCTCGCGCGCGCCCAGGTAGGCGAGCATGGCGCGCTGCCAGCCGCGCTGACGCTCCTTCGATACCTTGGCGTAGCCGTAGCCCGGCAGATCGACGAGAAAACGGCCCTCGTCGCCCACCGCGAAGTGGTTGATGAGCTGCGTGCGACCGGGCGTGCGACTGGTGCGGGCGAGCTTGCCGTTCCTCGTCAGCGCGTTGAGGGCGCTGGACTTGCCGGCGTTCGAGCGGCCGGCGAAGGCGACCTCGGCGACCGCCTCGGGGCAGCGCCGCGGGTCCTCGGCGCTCGAGACGAACCGGGCCGTGAAGTAGAGCTTGTTCATGGCGACCGATGATGCACGGCGCCGGGCCTCGCCGGGCCGCGTTCGCCGTCCCGGCGCCCGAACGGTGCGGGGGGCGCCCGCGGGGTGCTCTGCTACCATCCGCGTCGATCCTCGGGACCTCGTGGCGCGTAGAAACGGCGTCGGAAGTCTCGCCGCGCCCGCTCGCCGGCGCCGCAGGGACCCTTTAGCCCCACGCCCGTTATAACGGCAGACCCTCGCTCATGACGCTCGCCCGCTTCACCCGCCCGACCCCCGCCCTGTGCATCCTCGCGACCGCCCTCGCCATCGGCCTGCCCGCCCACGCCCAGGACGCCGCCCCGACCGAGCCGACCGAGACGCCAACCGAGGCGCCGACCGAGGCGCCGACCGACGCCGCCGAGCCGACGCAAGCGGCGGAGGCGGCGCCCGCGGCCGAGATGCCCACACCGATCGCCGGGGACGCCACGGCGGGCGCCGCCAAGGCCGCCGTGTGCGTCGGGTGCCACGGCATGGACGGCAAGGCGCTGCAGCCGCAGTACCCGAACATCGCCGGGCAGCACTCCTCCTATCTCGCCAAGCAGCTCACGAACTACCGCGAGGGCGAGCGCGTCAACGCGATCATGAACGGCATCGCGGCGACGCTCACCGACGAGGACATCCAGAATCTCGCGGCCTACTACGCGGAACAGCCGATGATCGAGGGCGTCGCGGATCCGGAGCTGGTGACGCTGGGCGAGAGCATCTACCGCGGCGGCATCACCTCCGAGGGCATCCCGGCCTGCATCGGGTGCCACAACCCCCAAGGGCTCGGCAACCCGGCGTCCGTGGTGCCCGTGCTGTCCGGACAGAACCAGCAGTACACCGCCGACCAGCTGCGCTACTTCCGCGAAGGCATCCGCGCCAACGACCCCAACCAGGTCATGCGCAGCCTGGCTCACCGGCTCGTCGACGTCGAGATCGACTCGGTCGCCAGCTACATCGCCGGCCTGCACTGAGGCGCGTCCGCGGGTCGGCGCCGGGTTCGGCGACCGGCGCCGTCGCCGAGCGCGCCGTTCGCGACGACGGCGCGGGCCTCTCGGCACGCTTCGTGATGGGTGTCCGTTCCCGCGCACGCACGAGCGGGGCGGACGGGAACCCCGCAGGGCACGCGGCGGTCCGAACGCGCTCCGCGCGCGCGGCGCCGGACCGTTCACGCCCCGTCCGCCCCAGCGCCATCCATCCCACGTACCGAGGTTCTCCGCCCCATGCCCGATCGCATCCGTCGTCAACTGCTCGCAGGCGCTCCCGCCATCGCCGCGGTCGCCGCGCTGTCCGCGGCCGGCCTGTCCCCGGCTCACGCCCAGGCGCAGGGCTACGAGCTCGTCGAGCCGCCCCAGAACACCGCCTCGCCCGACACGGTCGAGGTCATGGAGTTCTTCTGGCTCGGCTGCCCGCATTGCTACTCGTTCGAGCCGTACATCGAGGAGTGGGCCGCCGACATGCCGTCCGGCACGGAGCTCGTGCGCGAGGCCCCGCCGCTGAACCCGAGCTGGGAGCAGCACTCGCGCGCCTTCTACGCGGCCCGCGCGCTCGGCAAGGAACAGGAGTTCGTCGAGGCGGCCTTCAAGGCCATTCACCAGGATGGCAAGAAGCTCAGGAAACCCGACGAGATCGCCGAGGTCGCGGCTTCGGTCGGCCTTGACCCGGACGAGTTCGTGAAGTCCATGCAGTCGTTCACCGTCGAGACGGCGCTGCGCCGCTCGGTTCAGCTCGCACGCAGCGCGGGCCTGACCGGCGTGCCCACCATCGTGATCAACGGCAAGTACCGCACCGGCGCCTCGCTCGCGGGCGGCAACGCCGGCATCATCGACGTGATCGACCGCATGGTCGCGATCGAGAAGCAGAGCCTCGGACTGGAGTAGGTCCGGGCTCCCACGGCCCCTGCACGGCCCCCCACGGCCTCGGCGGCGGGCGGCGGCGGACGCCGCCCGCCCGACACTCAGCGCGTCAGCGCGTCATCGCGTCGTCGATCTCGGCGAGCGGGAACGCCTTCAGGAATTCGAGCACTTCCGGCGCCGCCACGTCGTTCGACGACACGGTGAGCATGCCGCCGCTCCGGAGCTCGGCCAGGTAGCTGGCACGCCCCTCGTCCGCGCTGGAATCGATCACGGTGCGGCGTTGCACGCGCAGCTTCCTGCCCTGCCCGCCGAGCGACATGCCCATCTGCGCGAGGGCCGCCAGGCCCGACCCCGCCGCTCCGGCGGTGAGCGACACGTCGATGGTGCCGGCATCGCCGCTGTAGCTGCGGTTCATCATCGTCATGCCCATCGCGCCCTGGGTCTCGAGCTCACCGCCCGCGTAGCCCTGCACCTCGTCCGGGAAGAGCGCGAGCGTGCGGTCGCTGCGCACCTGCCGCAGGCTCTCGAGGCACCATTCCGCCTCCTCGAGGGCCGCGTCCAGGTCGTCGTCGCGAATCAGGCGCGCCGCCTCGTCGCAGGCCTCGGCGGACTCCGCGACGGTTTGCGCGCGGACCGGCGTCAGGCCGGCCGCGAGCGACGCGGCGCACGCGACCAGGGTGACGACGGTGCGTTCGGTGATCCGGAGCATGTGTGTCCTCGGCTGGCGTTGCGTGGGACGCTCGAGGGTAGCGCGTCGGTTCGTGCGCTGAGCGAACTCACTCGACAAGCTCGATCTCGACCGGCGAGTGCGCGATGCGGTAGGCGTTGTCCATGGTGGACACGTTCGCGTAGCGCACACCGTCGCGCACGAGCCCGCCGTGCCCCTCGTGGATGTGCCCGTACACGTGCAGCCTGGGGCGCACGGCGGCGACGCGCGCCAGCAGCGACGGGCAGCCCGCGTGCTCGGTGGCGCCGAAGGGACGGGCCACCTCGTCGAGCAGCCCGTGCGGCGGCCCGTGGGTGACGAGCACGTCGGTATCCTGCGGAATCATCGCCCAGTGGCGCTCGATGTCCGCGCCGGGCTCGCGCATGAAGCTCCAGTCGTGGAAGCGCGGCGTGATGGGCGAGCCCCAGAAGCGCACCCCGTCCAGCGTCGCGCCCGAATCGTCGAGCCAGTGCACGCCGCGCGCCTCGGCGAGCCGGCGCGCGCCGTCGCGGTCGGCCTCGGCGGCGCGGTCGTGGTTGCCCGGCACGCACACGCGGTGGCGAAACCCGGTCGCCGCGAACCAGTCCAGGAAGCGCGCGAGCTCGTCCGCCGTGCCGTGCGCGGTGATGTCCCCGGCATGGATCAGCACGTCGCCCGCGGGCAGCGTCACCCGATCGTGATCGCCGTGGGTATCGCTGATGCAGACGAGCCTCAAGATCCGCCCTCCGTCGCGCTCTGGCCGGGTACCGACGCCTCCGGTCGCGGCTCGGGGAACTCGCGGTACAGGCCGCCGATGGTAACCTCGATGCGCGCAAGCCCGTGCCAGACGCGGCGGTAATCGGTCTCGGACGGCCACGATACCGATGGCCACAGCTCGTAGAAGAACCACGGTCGCCAGACGTTCCGGCGCAGTCGCAGGCGCGCCTCCGCCCCGCGGTAGCGATCGGTCGCGTCGGCGTTCAGTGCCGTGTCGTAGCGCCCCAGCAGCTCCGCCGCCAGCGAGGTGCGCGGCGATAGCTCCGCATAGAGCCCGAGCGTCTGACCGATCGATGCGCCGCGCAACCCCTTGCGCCAGTCGAAGGTCGTGGTCGATCGGACGAAGCGCTTGCCGCCGCTGTCGATGGGCCGCGTGAAGTCGGTGCGCAGCTGGTTCTCGAACCCGCTGACGGAGTAGTAGTACCAGCGATCGGTCGCGCGCAGCAGCCAGCGCTCGCCGATGGGTCGCTCGACCTGGGCGCGCACGCGGGTGTAGAGCTGCAGGCGGCCTTGCCGCTGGCGCGCCCCCACGTCCAGCGACGTGTCCACGCCCCTGCGCAGACCGCGCACGAAGCTCAGCGCGAACGAGACCGATTGATCGTCGCGAGCGTCGCCCACGGCGACACCGTCGCCGATGCCTTCCCGATCCGCGAGGGGATCTTCCTCGGTCGTGAACAGGAAGCGCACGCGCTCCTCGGTGCGCGGCAGCACCAAGCGCAGCTTCACGGTGGGGTCGAGCGCGAACGAGCCCACCGCCGGGCTCACCGCGTCCATGCGCACCCGCACGTAGCTCTCGTTCAGACCCTGCGCCTGGATGTCGCCCGCGAAGAAGTCGTCCAGATCGAGCATGAACGCATCGAAGCGGTCGGACGCGCCGCGCTGCGCCTCGTCGACGAACGTGCCGACGCGTCCGATCATGCCGAAGAGACCCGACTCCCCATCGGGTGTTCGTCGGGTTCGTCGGGTTCGTCTTCCGGACCCCGCTTCGGCGCGGCGTCGGACGCGATCGGAGTCGAAGCCGGAACCGGGGGCGGCGTGACGGTCGGCGGATCGGCCGAAGGCGCGGCGCAGCCACCGCAGGCCACGCAGAGTGCCAGCGCCGATACCACCAGCGGCATCGGCGCACGCACGCTCGCGAGCGCACCGCGCCGGTCGTCCGGCCGCGCCCGCACGCCGTCCGCCACCGGCGGACGTCCGCCGGACCGTCGGTGCATCAACCGGGGCTGCCGGTGCCGCCGCGCGGGTGCGCCGCGTCGCCCTCGTCCAGCACCCGCAGCAGCCGCGCCATGTCCGCATCGGTGCCGATCGAGATGCGCAGCCATTCGCGCAGCCGCGGACGCTCCCAGAAACGCACCAGCACGTCGGCGGCACCGAGTGCTTCGTAGATCGCGCGCGCGTCGCCGCCCGGCGGCCGCGCGAACACGAAGTTCGCGGCCGAATCGAGCACGCGCCAGTCCCGCGCGCGCAGCGCCGCGGTGAAGCTCGCACGGGTGGCCACGATGCGCGCGACGTGCTCGCGGTGCCACGTCTCGTCGTCCAGCGCGGCGATGCCGGCGGCGGACGCGATCGCGTCGACCGGGAACGAGTTGAACGAGTCCTTGACGCGCACCAGGGCCTCGACGAGCTCGGCATCGCCGAAGGCCACGCCCAGCCTCAACCCCGCGAGCGAGCGGCCCTTGGAGAAGGTGCGGCTCACGAGCAGGTTCGGGTGCTCGGCCACCAGCGACACGACCGAGGGTGCCCCGAAATCCGCGTACGCCTCGTCCACGAGCACCACCGAGGAGGCGTTGGCCGCGAGCACGGAGCGCACCTCGTCGGTGGACAGCGCCAGGGAGCTCGGGGCGTTCGGGTTCGGGAACACCACCCCGCCCTCGTCGACGCGCAGCGCGTCGAGATCGATGCGGTAGTCATCGTCCAGCGCGAGCGCCCGGGACTCGATGCCGTAGAGCCCGCAGTACACCGGATAGAACGCGTAGCTCGGGTCCGGGTGGCGCAGCGTGCGCCCGTCGGTGAAGAAGGCGAGGAAGGCGAGCGCCAGGATCTCGTCGGAGCCGTTGCCGACGAACACCTGCGACGGGTCCAGCCCGTGGTAGCGCGCGAGCGCCTCGCGCAGCTTCAGCGAGGTGGAATCGGGGTAGCGACGCAGCGCGTCGCCGTCCACGCCCGCGATCGCCTCGAGCACCCGCGGCGACGGCGGATAGGGGTTCTCGTTGGTATTGAGCCGCACCACGTCCGCGCCGCCGCGCTGCTCGCCGGGCACGTAGGGGCTGAGCCGGCGAACGGTATCGGTCCAGTAACGGCTCACTGCGGTCGGTTCGTCGGGACGGGGCAGCCGCCCGAAAGGGGCCGGAGGTTTGGACGGGGTTCGGCCGGCGGCCGGCCCGGAAGGCTCGGGCGCGATCGTACACCAGCCTCGCGCGTGACCCTGCCCGGACGAGCTTCGCGCCCGACGGCACGCTTCGAGCATCGCCTCCCGGGCGTCGCGATTCGCGCGTCGCCCCTGCGATCACGCGATGCCGCCATTCGAAGCGCCCCCCCCCGACCGGGGCCACGACGCAACGGACCGACCCGGCACCGGGCTCCGCGCTCGTGTGCGTGCACCGCGGTGGCGACGAGCTGCTGCGGCTGCACCTGTGCACGCCCCGGCCCGCGCGGCGCGCTGGCATCCGCACGCGATGCCCGCGTGGCACGGGGTTCGCTACGAGGATTCGGTTCATCGGCTCGTTCCTCGTCGGCAAGCGCCGCGTGGGAAGCACCGCCACGGAACCGGTGTCGGAGGACACGCATGCGTAGAAGACTCGGCTCGCTCGCCTTCCAGCTCCTGCTGTTCGTGGCGGTGGCGGTGCTCGCCTGGCCCGCGTTCGTCGGGGTGGCGACGCTCGCCGGCATGGTGCAGGGCGAAGCCTGGCAGCTCGATGCGTGGACGCTGGAGCCGAAGCGGCGGCTCGTCGCGCGGTTCATCGAAGGCTGGATGGCGAGCGCGCCCATCGCGCTCGGCGTCGCGGGCCTCGCGTGGCTCGATCAGGTGCTGCTCGCGCGCTGGCGCCAGACCCATCTCGCCGCGGGGCTGCTGTTCCCGCTGGCGGGCGCCGTGGCCGCCTTCGCGCTGTGGCCCGTGCCCATGGACGTGCTGCCGACGCTCGCCGCGACCGGGCTGGTGCTGGGCATCGCGTATCGGGTCGCGCTCGCCTTGCGGGAGCGCTTCCGATGAGGGCGCGTCTGCCGATCGTGCGGCCGTCGCGGCCGTCGCGACCGCCGCCCTGGCCGGGCCAGCTCTGGCCGACGAGGCCATCGTGGTCGGCGGCGGGCATTCGCCGCTGCGCTCGGAGGCGCAGATCGAGCTCAACGCCGCATGGATACGGCGCGTGCTGGAGCGCGCGGGGCTGCCCGTGCGGCTCTACTACACCGACGGTGACGCGCCGGGCGTGGACGTCGTGTCGATCGCCCCCGCGGACGAGCCGGCATCGCTGCTGGAGCCTCTGGCGCGCGCGTTCGGGGACCTGCGCGCCGAGCGCACGCGCCGGCGCCAGCACCGGCTCGACGGCGTGATCGGCCCGACGAATCGCGATGCGCTCGTGCCGGCGCTGACGGCGGACCTGGCGGCGGCGGATGCCGCCGACGAGGGCGTCCTGCTGGTCTACAACGGGCACGGCAGCCAGTCCGTCGACGGCTCGCCCGCGGGCGTGTCGCTGGATCTGTGGAACGATACCTCCCTGCACGCCGACGAGCTGCACGCGCTGCTGGATGGCCACGAGTCGCCGGTGCGCTGGGTGTTCACGCAATGCTACTCGGGCGGCTTCCATCGGCTCGCCTACGCGGATCCGCACGAAGGGCTGGCGCTCGCGGAGGGTCGACGTTGCGGTTTCACTGCCGAGTCGGCCTACCGGCTCGCCGAGGGCTGCAGCGCCAGCATCGAGACCGACGACTACCGCGACTACTCGACCTTCCTCTTCGCGGCGCTCGACGGCCAGGAGCGCGACGGCGACGTGCTGTCGGTCGATCCCGACACCGACGCGAACGGCATCGTGACACCGCGCGAGGCGCACCTGTACGCCCTCGGGCACGCGTGGAGCAGCGACCTGTCGCGCTCCACGAGCGAGGACTTCCTGGAGGCGTGGCAGCCCTGGTGGCTGCGCTGGCTGCCGCAGCCGGCGCGCGTGCCCGAGAACGAGTACGCGCGGCTGTACCGCGACCTCGCCGCGCGCGTCGGCATCGCGCTCGACGAAGGTCCGCGGGCGATCCGTGCGGCCATGCGCGACGTGGCCGATCGCGCCGAGACGCTGCAGGCCCGACGCGCGACGCTGCGCGAGCAAGAGGACGGCCTCGCCGATGCGCTGATCGGCG
This sequence comes from uncultured Gammaproteobacteria bacterium, assembly GCA_963833195.1. Lineage (GTDB taxonomy): Bacteria > Pseudomonadota > Gammaproteobacteria > Granulosicoccales > Granulosicoccaceae > Granulosicoccus. Next base: position 3,376,866 of record CAWHXF010000027.1, read on the forward strand.
CGGTGGCCGAGCGCTGGCCCGAGCTGCTCGGTCCCTACACCGAGGCCTACCGCCGGCTCGTCGTGTCGGGCGGGATCGAGACCGTCGCGGTCGCCATCGCGGCGGCGCCCGGGTACGCGGCGCTCGTGGCCGCGCAGGACGCCGACGCCGCGCTGGACGTCGAGCTCGTCGAGGCCGAGCGCGAGGCGGTGCAGCTCGCGAAGCTCCTGCGCTTCAGACGCCTGGCCACGCTGGTCGGGCAGTTGCAGACGCACGGCGACGCGGACGAGCGCGCGGCCTGGGCGGAGCTCGTGGCGTGCGAGGCGGTGCCGCTGCAGGGCGACGCGCCGGAGCCGACCGCGGCTCGCTGATCCGGCGTCGGCGAGCCGATCCCGCGCCGGAGGACGAAGCGGGCTCAGCCTCCGGTGCGCGCCTCGCGCCAGCCCGACGCCGGCTCCTCGCGCCCCACCACGTCGCCGCGCGAATTGGTCGACACGGGCGCGAACCATTCCGAGAGCGCGTCCGCGTCCTCGGCGCTCGTCAGGCCGCAGGCCTGCAGCGCGGCACCGAGCGCCACCCGCGCGGCGCTCTCGTGCCCGTCGTCGATCTTCAGCGCCAGCCCCAGCCCGGCCTTCGGGAAGCTGGCGCAGAAGACGCCGTCGGCGCCGACCTTCACGAACGCGTCGGGCGCCATGCGCTCCATGATCGCGGTGTCGATGCGCTCCTTGCCCGCCACGAGGTAGGGGTGCGCGGCGAGCGCGTCATGGATGCGCGCGACCGCGGCGCGGCGCTCGCCGGCGAGCGATGCCAGATCGCCGAAGCGCGCCATGGACAGCGCGAGCCGGCGCAGCGGCAGGGCGAGCGACGGCACGCCGCAGCCGTCGTAGCCCCAGGCGAGCTCCAGCGGGCGCACGTTGGCGAACGCGCCCAGCACCTCGAACCAGCGTCGCTGCACCGCGTTCTCGTAGAGCCGATACCCCGCGGGCGGCTCGCCCCGGTGCAGGGCCGTGGCCAGCATGCCGACGTGCTTGCCCGAGCAGTTGTGGTGAATGCGCTCCGGCCCGCGCCCCTCGCCCAGGAGCTCGTAGCGCGTGGCGACGTGCAGCGGCAGCTCCGCGCCGCATTCGAGCGCGTCGTGACCGAGACCGAGCCGCGTCAGCCAGTCGCGCGCGAGCCCGACGTGCAGCGGCTCGCCGTTGTGCGACGCGCAGGCGAGCGCGATGTGCCGATCGTCGAGACCGTAGGCCTCGATCGCGCCGGACTCGACGAACGGCACGGCCTGCAGGAACTTGATGGCGCTGCGCGGGAACACCGGCCGCTGCACGTCCCCGAGCGCGAACACCGTGCGACCCGTGGTGTCGACCACCGACACCGCGCCGCGGTGGCGGCTCTCGATCGCGTTGCCGCGCCAGCGATTGACGAGGACCGGGTTCAACGGATGCCCACCGCGGCGCGCAGCTCGTCGATGTAGGGCGTGGCCAGCGCCCGGGCGCGCTCCGCACCGGCGGCCAGCACGTCGTCGATGTCCGAAGGCTTCGCCATGAGCGCGTCGTAGCGCTCGCGCGGCTCGGCCAGCACGCCGTCCACCAGCTCGTACAGACGCTGCTTGGCGTCCCCCCAGCCGATGCCGCGCGCGTAGTCCTCGGCGAGCTCCGCGCTCTGCTCGTCGGTCGCGAACGCGCGGTGGATCTCGAACACGGTGTTGTCTCGCGTTTCCTTCGGCTCGTCGGGGGTGCGCGAGTCGGTGACGATCCGCATGATGGCCTTCCTGAGCTTCTTCGAGCTCTCGAACAGCGGAATGGTGTTGTCGTAGCTCTTGCTCATCTTGCGCCCATCGAGCCCCGAGAGCGTCGCGACGTCGTCGTCCACCACCACCTCGGGCAGCGTCAGGTGCTCGCCGTACACGTGGTTGAAGCGCTGCGCGATGTCGCGCGTCATCTCCAGGTGCTGCACCTGATCGCGCCCGACGGGCACGTGCGTGGCGCGGAACATCAGGATGTCGGCGGCCATCAGCACCGGATAGGTGTACAGACCGACCGAGACGCCCCGGTCGGGGTCCGCCCCGCCACCTTCGCCCGCCTCCTCGTTCGCCTGCACGGCGGCCTTGTACGCGTGCGCGCGGTTCAGCAGCCCCTTGGCGGCCATGCACTGCAGCATCCACGCAAGCTCCATGACCTGCGGCACGTCCGACTGGCGGTAGAAGGTCGCGTGCTCCACGTCCAGGCCGAGCGCGATCCACGCCGCCGCGATCTCGGTGCGCGAACGGCGCAGCCGCTCGGGGTCGTGCTGCTTGATCAGCGAGTGGTAGTCGGCCAGGAAGTAGAAGCCCGCGCGGCCGCGATCCCGGCTGGCCTCGACGGCGGGTCGGATGGCGCCGACGTAGTTCCCCAGATGCGGGGTGCCCGACGTGGTGATGCCGGTAAGCCAGGTCTGGGTCGGCCGGTTCGGCGAGGAGTCGGACATCAAAGGAGCGGTTCGCGCGTGCGGCGCCGGCGGTGGCGGTCCGGCAGTCTAATCGACGCATCGCCCCCGCCGGCGCGGGCGACTAGTCTAGTGCGATGCTTCGCCTGCCCTTCGCGCCCCGCTCGCCGCGCTCTGCCCTGCTCCGTCCCATCCTGCTGGTGACGATCTCGCTGGGCGTCGCGGCCCTGCTGCCCGAACGGGCGATGGGCCAGGCAGACGGCGGGGAGGCGGGACGGGCGGCGGCGCGGGCCGTGGACCCGGAGCTCGGCGCGGAGCTCGGCGCGGAGCTCGGCGCCGGGGCGAGCGCCGCGCCGTCGGACGCTCGGGACACGGTGCGGGTGCACAGCGACAGGCTCCATGTCATGGCGCCCGACGGGCGCGCCCATCTCGTGCAGCACATGCTCACCGCCGACGGCGTCGAGGCGGCGCTTCGCCCGGCGCGCACCCCGCTGCAGGTGCGCTTCACCGGCCCCGATCGGGAGCGCGCCGCGGCGCGCCACGCGCGGCTACCCGGACGCATCGTGCTCGCCTCGGGTTCGGCCAGCGTCCGGTATCGCGATCGCTACACCGACGAGCTGCGCCGCGACGACGACGGCACGCTGACGCTCTCGGTCCCGTCCGTGCCCGCCGGACTCGAGCTCGACGGCCCCGTGACCGACGCCGTGGAGAGCGCGATCACGTGGGTGTTTCCGCCCGACGTCGAGGTGCTGTCCTGGGCCGCGAGCGCGGCGATGGAGTCACGCTCGTCGGCGGCCGGATCGGTCATCGGGTCGACGTCCGATTCGACGAACGGAGCGTGGAGCTTCGACGACAACGTGCTCGCCTGGACGCAGCGCGGCGCGGGTTCCGCATCGCTGCAGATCCGCTATCGGCTCGCCCCGCCTTCGGAGCTGGCTTCGGAGCTGGATTCGGAGCCGGCTTCGGAGCTGGCTTCGGAGTCGTCCGTGCCCGTCGACGCGGACGGTGACGGGGTGCCGGACGCACGCGACGTCTGCATCGACACGACCCCATCGGCCGACCCGGCGCCGGACGACGCCGCAGGGGTCGACCGGAGGGCGGAGGGCGATACGGACATCGGCCGCGCGTTCGGACACGGACGCGTCGCGGCTCACGCCGCCGCGGCGCTCGGTTGCACGCAGAACGGCCCTATCCCCCTGCCCGCGATCGGTTTCGACACCGGCCGGAGCCGGTTGGACGTGCCGGCGCGACGGGTGCTGGACCGACTGGGTGCGGCGCTCGGGCAGGACCCCGCGGCGTCGGGACACGGCAACGGGGTCTGGGAGATCGGGGCGCACACGGACGGCGTGGGACCGGGCCACAGGAACCAGGCCCTCTCGCTGCGCCGGGCGGAGTCGGTGCGCCACTACCTGATGCTCGGCGGCGTCGCGCCCGAGCGACTGGTGGCGAACGGCTACGGCGAGAGCGACCCCGTGGCGGACGATGCCACCGCGGCCGGGCGGGCGGCGAACCGGCGGGTGGAGCTGCGCTGGATCCCGGACCCGGCGAGCGCGCTCAATGATTCGAACGGGGGTTCGGACGCGGACCGGCCTGCGGATCCGGTTCGAGCGTCGGGCCCTCGACCGTAGCGACGACGCCCACCCACGCGAAGAGTCGTCGATGGTCGTCCGGGTCGGCCGCCTTCAGTGCGGCGGAGGCGCGCGTGAAGCGCAGGACCTGGGCATCGTGATCGGCCAGCAGGTCGGCCAGCAAGGCGCTTTCGGCGAGCGTCGGCTCGAGCCCGTAGCGCGTGCGCTTCGCGTCGAGCCGTTCGAGCATCGCGAAATGCCGACGCTTGGTCGTCTCCATGGCGTTGAAGGCCTCGAAGGCGTCCGCGCCGATGCCGGCGAGCAGCGCGTCGGGTCGGACGCTCGGCTCGGTGCGCGGCGCACCGTCGTCGTGTCCCGACTCGTCGTCCCGCATGCTCGCTTCCCGGTCGTGATGCGCGGCGGGCGCCCCGTGGGTTCCGGACGCCCGCCGCTGCCGTGCTCCAGCATAGCGCGATGCCGCTCGGGGCACCGCGCGACGCGATCGTGCCCTACTCTCGCTCGATTTCGACTTCGGTGCGGCGCACGGTGTCCTCGACGGTCTTCGTCTCGCGCTCGATGTCCTTGTGCACGTCGATCTCCTCGACCACGTGCGTCTCCTTCGACACGACCGCTTCCTCGGAGCGCTCGTCGACGGTGATGGTCTTGTCCTGGAACACGGCGTCGGCATCGTCGACCACGCGATCGACCTTGTGCCGCTCGATGTCGGCGCGCTCGCTCTCGAGCGTCACCTCGGCACTGACGGGCTCCTCGACGGTGTAGCTGCGCACGCGCACGCGGCCGTGGCTCGTGTCGCGCTTGCCGATCTTGAGCTGCTCCTCGGCGACTTCGATGGTCCCGTCGTCGGTCGCGCCCGTGCGAGGTGCCGTCGCGCTCGTGCCCGTGCCCGTGTCGTGCCCGTGCCCGTGTCCGCGGCGGCGCCGGCGCTCCCGCCGTCCCAGCCTTCGGCACGCCACGCGTTCGCGCGCTCGTCCAGATCGACCGAGTTGTCGGTGTCGAGCAGATCGACGACGCGCTGGTGGTCCTTCTCGGCCACGTCGACGCGCAGCACGTAACCGCCGCGGCCGAGTCCTTCGGCGTAGGCGTGGCGATCCTCCTCCGGCATGAAGAAGCTCGACAGCTTGTCCATGAAGCCGCCGTCGGAGCCGTGCTCGTGCACCTGCTCGGCCTCGCGTCCCGCGATGATGTCGATGTCGCCGGACGCGATGCCGTTGTTCCTGAGGATGTCGGCGCCCGCTTCGGCGTCGGCCTTCGAGTCGTAGAAGGCGGTGACCTGGTATGCCTGTCCGTTCATGGATTCGGTTCTCGGGGATGTGTCTGAAAGGGTTTGACGGGTACGGAGGTTCGCCTCGAGGCGCTACCCCGCGGGCTCGGTCGTCGACTCGTCCGCGGGCGCCGGCGCGGAAGTGCGCTCTATCTCCGCCACCTGCTTGCGCAGCGTGATGGGCACGGACACGTCCTGACGGCTGCCGCGTTGGGTGACGTGCACCTCTTCCTTGAGCAACAGCCGCTTCTGGACGACGAGCACCTCCTCGAGCACGGGCAGGATCCAGGTGTCGCCCACCTGGCGTGCGCGCGGCACGTCCTCGCCCTCCTCGAGATAGCGCTCGATGCTCACGCGCTCGACATCGGCCGTGACCGACTCGAGCACCGTGTCCACCGACTCCTCGACGCTCTCGGTGCGCGTGCGCACCTCCACGCGTCCGGTCACGCGCTCCACGACATCCACGCGTGCGCTCTCCTCGAGCACCTCGATCGTGTCCGTCTCGCGTCCGACGCGCGGACGCGCGTCACCCGTGATCGGATCCGGATCGTCGTCGTGTGCCCGCATGAGGTCGCTCCCGCTTCGTCGCCGTCGGTCCCGCCGCATGGCGAGGAACGGGAACATGCGCGCGAGCGGCGAGTAGGGACAGCCGATTCAGCTATCCGTGCAACGCGTGCACCGGACAGGGCAGGTTCGACAAACGGTCAGCGCGGCGGGATGAAACGGGCGCGCACCGTCACCGGCAGCCGGTCGTGCCCGGGCGGCCGAGCCGCGCGGGCGGCACCCGTCAGTGCAGCTTCACCTCGGCGCGCGTCGCCTTGTAGATCCGATCCCCGAGCATGATCAGCAGCGTCGAGACAGGCCCGAACACGGCCGACTGGTGCATGCGGTACAGGGACAGGTAGACCCGCCGCGCGATCCAGCCCTCGATGAACACGGTACCGCGCGTGAGGTTGCCCATGAGGCTGCCCACGGTGCTGTAGCGGCTGAGGTTGATCAGGCTGCCGAAGTCCTTGTAGACGAAGGGCTTCGTGTGGCGACCCTGGCGTCGCCACAGCACGTTCTTCGCCGCCACCGACGCCATCTGGTGCGCGGCCTGCGCGCGCGGCGGCACCTCGGTGCCGTCCTCGGACGTGAACGCGCAGCAGTCGCCGACCGCGAAGACCCTCGGGTACCCCTTCACGGACAGGTCCGACTCGACCTCGATGCGCCCGAGCCGATCGGTCGGGAACCCGGCCTCGGCCAGGAAGGCGGGTGCACGCACGCCGGCGGCCCACACGCTGATGTCCGAAGGCAGCACCTGGCCGTCGCTCGTGTGCACGCGCTCGCGCTCCACGCGCGACACCTGCGTGTTCAGGCGCACGTCGATGCCGATGCGCGACAGCTCCTCGGCCACCGAGACCCCGATGCGCTCGGGCAGGCGCGGCAGCAGGCGCGGCGCGGCCTCGATGATGCTGACCTTCAGCCGCTCGATGGACAGCTTCGGGAAGCCGTACTCGCGCAGCCGCTTGACGACGCTGTGCATGTCGGCGGCGAGCTCCACGCCGGTGGCGCCGCCACCGACGATGACGATCGAGAGCAGCGCATCGTCGTCGAGGTTCGAGTTCACGCGGTGCACCTGCGCGGTGAAGAGCCGGTGAAAGCGCTCGGCCTCCTCGCGCGAATCCAGCGCGCGACTGAAGTCCGCCACCCCCTCGATGCCGAAGTCGTTGCTCAGGCTGCCCACGGCGACCACCAGCGTGTCGAACCCGAGGGTGCGCTCGGGCACCATCGGCACGCCGGCATCGTCGTCCACCGCCGACAGCGCGATCTCGCTGGCCTCCAGATCGACCGAGGTCACGCGGCCCAGGGTGAAGCCGAAGCCGTGCTTCCGGGCCAGCATGCGGTAGCTGGCCTCGTCGTGGTAGCTGTTGAGCGAGCCGGTGGCCACCTCGTGGAAGAGCGGCTTCCAGATGTGGGTGCTGTTCTTGTCGACCAGCACCACCTCGGTGTCGGGCTGCTTGCGAAGCTTCTTCGCAAGCTTCACCACGAGCTCGAGCCCGCCGGCTCCGCCGCCTACCACCACGATACGTTCGGACATTGACGCGCGGGTTCCATCTGTGGGGCGGGCGCGGCGAACGGCCGCGGATGGCAACCCTACGCGAGGAACGGGCCGTTGGACGGGTCCAGCGGGGGCAAGGACCTTGGCTTGCACATCGTTCGACGTGCGACGGGGCGACGAGGCGACCCGTCGGCGTTCGGAACGCGGCGCGCATCGTGCACACCGGCGCGCGGTGGATCCGTACGATGGGGTCGGTCCACGCCGGCTCGCCCACCGTTCGCGCGTCGTCGAGCCGGGCCCGATTCCCGCCCTCACGCGGTCACCGCCCATGCCCTCCCTCCCGACCGGACGCTCCGCCGCGCGTCGTCGACCCTGTCCACGCCGCGCTCCGGGGCTCGACCGCCCGCGATGAGCCGCACGGCCGCCGTGATGCTGCAGGGCACCGGCTCCGACGTGGGCAAGTCGGTGCTGGTGGCGGGCCTGTGCCGGCTGTACGCGAACCGCGGCCTGCGGGTGCGCCCGTTCAAGGCGCAGAACATGTCGAACAACGCGGCCGTCACGCACGACGGCGGCGAGATCGGCCGCGCGCAGGCGCTGCAGGCGCTCGCCTGCCGCGTGCCCGCGAGCATCGACATGAACCCGGTGCTGATCAAGCCCGAGTCCGACACCGGCGCGCAGCTCGTCGTGCACGGCCGCGTCGTCGGCCGGCGCGAGGCGAGCGCCTGGCCGCGCGCGAAGGGCGAGCTGATGGAGGCCGTGCTCGAGTCGTGGGAGCGCGTGCGCGCGGACTGCGATCTGGTGATCGTCGAAGGCGCCGGCAGCCCCAGCGAAATCAACCTGCGCGCCGGCGACATCGCCAACATGGGCTTCGCGCGCGCGGCGAACGTGCCCGTGGTGCTGGTCGGCGACATCGACCGCGGCGGCGTCATCGCCTCCGTCGTGGGCACGCGCACGGTGCTGGACCCGAAGGATGCCGCGATGATCCAGGGTTTCCTGATCAACCGCTTCCGCGGCGACGTCGCGCTCTTCGACGACGGGCTCGTGGCCATCGAGCGCCTGTCCGGCTGGCCGTCGCTCGGCGTGGTGCCCTGGCTGGCCTGCGCACGTCGGCTGCCGGCCGAGGACGCCGTCGTGCTGGACGCGCCGGGGTTGTCCGAAGGATCGCTGAAGGTCGCGGTGCCGATGCTCTCGCGCATCGCGAACTTCGACGACGTGGACGCGCTGGCGCAGGAGCCCGGCGTCTGCGTCGAGATGGTGCCGCCGGGCTCGCCGCTGCCGGGGAACGCGGCGCTCGTGGTGCTGCCGGGCACGAAGTCCACGCTCGCGGATCTCGCGTTCTTCCGCGCGCAGGGCTGGGACATCGATCTCGCGGCGCACGTGCGCCGCGGCGGACACGTGCTGGGGCTCTGCGGCGGCTACCAGATGCTCGGCCGCCGGGTGTCGGACCCCGACGGTGTCGAAGGGCCCGCGGGGAGCGCGCGGGGGCTCGGGCTGCTCGACGTCGAGACGGTGCTCGGCGGGGACAAGCGCACCGTCGCCACGCGCGGCACGAGCGTGGCCGAAGGCATCGCCTTCGAGGGCTACGAGATCCACGTAGGCCGCACCTCGCGCGCGCCCGGCACGACGCCGTTGTTGCGATTCGCCGACGGCACGCTCGACGGCGCGGTGGACGCGAGCGGACGCATCGCCGGGTGCTACGTGCACGGGCTGCTCGACGGCGCGGCGCAGCGCGCGGCATGGCTCGCGCGCCTGGGTGCCGGCTCGGACGGCGTGGATCAGGCGGCGCGCACGGAGGCGGCGCTGGACGAGCTCGCGCACGAGCTCGAGCGGGTGGTGGATGTGGAGCGGCTGCTGCGCATCGCGCGTGCTGGAGCCTTGGCCATGATGGACCGAGCACCGCCGGGCCGTGCGCGGTAGCTTGTCCAATGGCTGTTTCCCGGCCCTGCGCAAGCAGACTACGAATACAAGTGCGTCCTCGCTGTCCGCGTCTGTCGGCACGGTGCGCTCGATCGGCCCGGGCGCGGGCCCGACGCGCGTGGTCAGCAGCGTGTAGCGGCGAGCCGGGCGGCCGCGTCGTACAGCTCGTCGATGCCGCGCTTTCTGAGCCGCTCGCGCAACATCTGCCGTCCCGTCAGGCCGGCCGTGCAATCGACACCACCTCGCCGAACGTCACGTACTCGCCCCCGCCGAGCCGGCCGAGCGGATCCAGCGCCGCCGCGTCCACCTTCAGCCGTCCCTTCTCGTCCTCGCCCACGACCGAGTCGTCGAGGTACAGGTCCGTGAGCCGCGCGAACACCAGCATCTGCTGCCCGATCATCTTCGTCTCCTCGTGCACGCACGCGAAGGCGACGCGGCAGGCCGCGAGCCGCGGCACGTCCGAGCCCGGCATCGGCGCGGTCTCGAGCCCGAGCCGCTCCACCTCGGACACGTCGGCGGGCAGCGTCGCGCTCGACGCCGTCATGGCCTCCGCCATCTCGCGGTGCGCGATGTTCACGACGAAGGCGCCGCCCGTCTCGATGTTCCGGCGCGTGTCCTTGGTCGAGCCGTCGGGGCGCCGGCCGATCGAGACCATGACGAGCGGAGGATCGCTCGAGACCGCGTTGAAGTAGCTGTACGGGGCAAGGTTCAGCACGCCGGCCTCGCTCACGCTCGTGATCCAGGCGACGGGGCGCGGCACGATGGTCTGCGTCATCGTGGCGTAGACGGACGGAGGCGACAGGGCGGACAGATCGACGTGCATGCGGTGCGAGGCCGTGGCTTGGAGTCGGGACATGATCCCGTATCCGGCGGCCGACCGCTCGTGACTGGTGTACCGTACAGCACCCACCCGGACACTCCTTTCGCCCGTGCGCGTCATCGTCGCCGAAAAGCCGGAGCTCGGACGCGCCATCGCCGACGCGCTCGGCGGCGGGCGGCGCGCGGACGGCCACATCGTGTGCCGCGACGTCGCCGTGACCTGGTGCTTCGGTCACCTGCTGGAGCTGACCGACCCCGAGGACCACGACCCGGGCACGAAGCGCTGGGATGCCGCGCAGCTTCCGCTGTCCTGGCCCGCGACCCACAAGCCCATCGACGGCAAGCAGGACCAGATCGCGCTGATCAAGAGGCTCGTGAAGACCGCGAGCGTCGTGGTGCACGCCGGGGATCCCGACGAGGAGGGGCAACTGCTGGTGGATCTCGTGCTGCGGCACGTCGGCAACCGGCGCCCGTGAAACGCCTGCTGATCAACGACCTGAACCCGGACGTCGTGCGCCGCGCGCTGCGCGGCATGCGGGACAACGCGGAGTTCGTCGGGTTGTACCGCGCGGCGCTCGCGCGCTCGGTCGCCGACCAGCGCTACGGCTACAACCTCACGCGCGCCTACACGCTCGCCGCTCGCAGGCTCGGTGCCGACGGCGTGCTGTCGGTCGGGCGCGTGCAGACGCCGATCCTCGGGCTGGTGGTGCGTCGCGATCGCCAGCGCGAGCGGCACGAGAAGGCGAAGTACTACGAGCTCGACGCGACGTTCACCGAGACCGCCGCATCGGCCCGCTCGCTCGTCGCGCGCTACGTCCCCGGCAAGGGTGTGCCGGTCGACGACAGGAAGCGCGTGAGCGAGCGCGACGCGCTCGAAGCCGTCGCGAAGGCGATCGATGGGCGAACGGGCAAGGTCGTCGTGGCCCGGACCGACGAGCGCACCACGCCCCCGCCCCTGCCCTACGACCTGTTGTCCCTGCAGGCCGACGCGAGCCGCAAGTTCGGCCTGGCGCCCGACAGGACGCTCGCCCTCACGCAGAGCCTGCGCGAGCGCCACCGCCTCATCACCTACAACCGCAGCGATTGCCGCTACCTGCCCGACGAGCAGCACGCCGAGGCGCCGGCCACGCTCGCCGCGGTGGCGGCCACGGCACCGGTGCTCTCGGGCGCGGTGGCGAAGGCGGACGCCGGCATCAAGGGCCGTGCGTGGGATTCCCGTCACGTCACCGCGCACCACGCCATCGTGCCCACGGCCGCGCGCGCGAACCTCGCCTCGCTGAGCGACGGCGAGGCGAAGGTCTACCAGCTCGTGGCGCGGGCCTTCGTCGCGCAGTTCCACCCGCACGAGCGCTACCGCGCGACGGTCGTGGAGATCGAGGTGGCGGGGCACACGTTCCGCGCGACCGGGCGCGTGCAGACCGATCCCGGCTGGAAGACCCTGTACCGGAACGACCGGGGCGGCGAGGCGGCCATCGAGAGGGAGGGTCCGGCCATCGACATCGAGTGGGTGCGCAAGGGCGAGGCCATGCGTTGCAGCGCGCCCGCGATCGCCGAGCGCGAGACGCAGCCGCCGCCCGCGTACACGATGGCCACCCTGCTGAAGGATCTCGCCGCGGTCGCGAAGTACGTGACCGACCCGCGCGTGAAGGCGCTGCTGCTCGCGAAGGATGCGGACAAGAAGGGCGAGCGCGGGGGCATCGGCACGCCCGCCACGCGAAGCTCGATCATCGCGACGCTGCTGCGCCGCGGCTACATCGAGGAGCTCGGCAAGAAGGTGCTCAGCACCACGCTCGGCCGCGACTTCCACGACGCGCTGCCCGCGTCCGCCACCGCGCCCGACATGACGGCGCTGTGGCACGAGCAGCAGGAGCGCATCCGCGGCGGCGAGATGACGCTCGAGGCGTTCCTCGAGGGCGTGGCCGCACACGTCGAGGAGGAGGTCGCGCGCGCGAGCTCCGCGCCCATCCGCGTGAACGCGACCGGACCCGCCTGCCCCGCGTGCTCGAAGGGCGTGATGAAGGAGCGCAAGGGGCCGAAGGGGGCGTTTCTCGGGTGCTCGCGTTATCCGGAGTGCCGGCACACGGGGGAGGTGGCCGCTACCCCGAAGCGTCCGCGGCGAGCCGGTCCATCTCCGCGGCCAGCCGCCGGTCGAGGTCGGTGACCCGGTGGCCCGCCGAGTGCGTCGTCAGCACCACGTGCACGCGGCGGTGGCTGTTGCTCCAGTCCGGATGATGGTCCAGCGCCTCGATGGCCGGGGCGCAACGCACCATGAAGTCGAGCGCGGCGGCGAAATCGGCGAACTCGAACGTCGTCTCCAGCCGCTCCGCGGTCTCGTGCCAGCGCGCGGACGGCGCCGGTGCGGGCGACGCGCTGCCGGACGGCGTCGGGCTCACGCTTCCGCCACCACCGTCTGACGCTGCTCGCCGAGCCCCTCGATGCCGAGCGTGACCACGTCGCCGGCCTGCAGGTAGCTCGGCGGCTTCATGCCCATGCCGACGCCCGGCGGCGTGCCCGTGGAGATCACGTCCCCGGGGTGCAGCGTGAAGAAGGTGCTCAGGTACGCGACCAGGTGAGCGACGCCGTAGACCATCGTCGACGTCGAGCCGTCCTGGCGCATCCGTCCGTTGACCTTGAGCCACATGGCGAGGTTCTGCGGGTCCGGCACCTCGTCCGGCGTGACCAGCCACGGGCCGATGGGCCCGAAGTTGTCGCACGACTTGCCCTTGGTCCACTGGCCCTTGCGCTCGGTCTGGAACGCGCGCTCGGAGACGTCGTTGATGGTGCAGTAGCCCGCGACGTGCGACAGCGCATCGCCCTCGTCGATGTACTTGCCGGCCTTGCCGATCACCACGCCGAGCTCGACCTCCCAGTCGGTCTTGAGCGAGCCGCGCGGCAGGATGATGTCGTCGTCCGGGCCGCACACGGCCGAGCTCGCCTTCATGAACAGGATGGGCTCGCTCGGCACCTCGGCGCCCGTCTCGGCCGCGTGGTCGGAGTAGTTCAGGCCGATGCACAGGAACTTGCCGATGCCGCCCGCGCACGCGCCGATGCGCGCATCGGCGGGCACCTCGGGCAGGGAGGCCGCGTCGATCTCGGCGAAGCGGCCGAGGTCCGCGAGCACGTCGCCCGCGAGATCGTCGACGTGGCCGGAGAGGTCGCGACGCGTGCCGGACGCGTCGACGAGGCCGGGCTTCTCCTGCCCGAGCGGGCCATGGCGGAAGAATTTCATGCGGTGAGGGTCTCCGTTGGAATGGGTGAGGCGGCCGAGTCTGACAGACCGGCCAACCGGTTCAGTCGGCGCACAGCGCCACGACGTCGAGCTTCGCCAGGAAGGTGACGGCGGGCTCGACCCGATCGCACCGCCGCGCCGTTAGCATCGCGCCCTGGTCCCACACGTAGCGCCTCGCCCATGACCCCGCCCACCGACCCCGCCCCGTGGTGGCAGCACGGCACCGTCTACCAGATCTACCCGCGCTCCTTCCAGGACTCGAACGGCGACGGCATCGGCGATCTCGCGGGCATCACCACACGCCTCGACCACCTCGTGGCGCTCGGCGTGGACGCGATCTGGATCTCGCCGGTGTTCCCCTCGCCGATGGTCGACTTCGGCTACGACATATCGGACTACACCGACATCGACCCGATGTTCGGCACCCTGGCGGACTTCGACGCGCTGCTGGCCGCGGCGCACGCGCGCGACCTGAAGGTGATCCTGGATTTCGTGCCGAGCCACACCTCCGAGACCCATCCCTGGTTCGCCGAGAGCCGCGCCTCGAAGGAGTCGCCGAAGCGCGACTGGTACACGTGGGCCGATCCGGCGCCGGACGGCGGACCGCCGAACAACTGGATCGCGGAGTTCGGCGGCCCCACGTGGACGCTGGACGAGCCGACCGGTCAATACTTCCTGCACCTCTTCCTGCCGCAGCAGCCCGCCCTGAACTGGCGGAACCCGGAAGTGCGCACCGCCATGCTCGACGTCCTGCGCTTCTGGTTCGCGCGCGGCGTCGACGGCTTCCGCGTGGACGCCGTGCTGTTCCTGATCGTGGACGAATCCTTGCGCGACAACCCGCCGAACGAGGCCTGGACGCCCGGCATGTCGCCGCCGCGCAGCCTGCACTGGACGCACACCGCGCACCAGAGGGAGACGCACGACGCGGTGCGGGCCATGCGCGACGTGGCGGACGGGTTCCATCCGGAGCGCGTGCTGATAGGCGAGGTGTGCGCGCGCACCTTCGAGGAGCTGGTGCCCTACTACGGCGAGGCGCTCGACGGGTTCCAGTTGCCGTTCAACTTCGAGCTCATGAACCTCGACTGGCGGCCCGCGACCCTCGCGGCGTTCATCGACGCCTACGAGCGGGCGCTGCCCGAGGGTGCGTGGCCGAACTGGGTGCTCGGCAACCACGACGCGTCGCGCATCGCGAGCCGCGTCGGACCCGCGCGTGCCCGGCTCGCCGCCGTGCTGCTGCTGACGCTGCGCGGCACGCCCACGATCTACCAGGGCGAGGAGCTCGGACTCGTGGATGCGCACGTGCCGCCGGAGCTCGTCCAGGACCCCTGGGAGCGGCGCGTGCCCGGCATCGGCCTCGGTCGGGACCCGGTGCGCACGCCGATGCCGTGGGCGCCGGCGGCGCAGGCGGGCCCGCACGCGGGCTTCACCGACGGCACGCCCTGGTTGCCCGTCGACCCCGCGCACGCGGCGGCGAGCGTCGCGGCGCAGGCGGTCGATCCGGACTCGATGCTCGCGCTGTACCGGCGGCTGCTGACCCTGCGCCGCGCCGAGCCCGCGCTCGCGCTCGGTGACTACCGCACGCTGTCCACAGACGACGATGTGCTGACCTACGAGCGGACCCGTGCGGGCCGGCGCCTGCTCGTCGTGCTGAACTTCGCGGACGCGGTGCGCGACCTGCCCGAGGTGGCCTCGGGTGCCCGGCTGCTGCTCGGGACGCACGCAGAAGCGGCGGGGACGAGGGTCGGGTCTCGGCTCGAGGCCGGTGAGGGACTCGTGCTGGAGACCTGAACGCCCCCGGGCTTCCCCTCGGGCCAGCGCTGCTCAGGCGACCTGTTGCGGGGCGCCGGCCTCGCCGAGCACCCACCCGCGGAACGCGGCCACGTTCGGATTGTCCTCCGCTTCCAGCCGGCTGATGACGTAGTACGCGCTGTCGAGCGCGAGCGTCTGCGCGAAGGGGCACACGAGCCGGCCGTTCTCGAGATCGTCCGCCGCCAGTTGCTCGATGCTCAGCGCCACGCCCCGCCCGTCCACGGCCGCGGCCAGCGCCAGCAGCACGCTGTTGAAACGCAGGCCCCGGCGCGGGTCCGGGTGCACGACCCCCGCCACGTCGAACCAGCCGGCCCAGTCGGGCCGGCCCTCGTACGGGGTGTCGTCGTGGAGCAGCGTGTGGCGCTCCAGGTCTCCGGGCTCGCGCAGCGGCCGCTCGGGATCGTCCAGCAACGCGGGGCTGCACAGCGGTCGCACCACGGCGCTCATCAGCTTCTCGACGCGGCAGTACGGGTAGTGCCCGCGCCCGAAGCGCACGGCCACGTCGATGCCTTCGGTCTGCATGCGCTCGACCGTCATCTCCACGCGGCTGGTCGAGGAGTCGATGAACTCGGCGCTCGCGTGCACGGACAGCTCGATGCCCGGGTGCGCCGCCACGAATCGGTCCAGGCGCGGCATGAGCCACTTGGCGGCGAGCGAGGGCGCCATCCACACGTTCAGGCTCGCCGAGGCATCGCTGTCGCGCATGCGGCGCATGGCTTCGGCGAGGTCGTGGAAGCCGCTGCGCAGGGCGGGCAGACCGGCCCGGCCCGCCTCGGTGAGCGCGAGCCCGCGGTTCAGCCGGTGGAAGAGTCTCGTGCCGAGCAGGTCCTCGAGCGTCTTGACCTGCTGGCTGATGGCGGCGGGCGTGACGTGCAGCTCCGCCGCCGCGAGCCTGAAGCTCGACAGCCGCGCGGCGGCCTCGAAGGCGCGCAGTGCGGTGAGGGGCAAGTGATCGGACATGGCGCTCATCTCGAACGGGTCGCCCGCGTCGCCACGACCCCGTGATCAGGTCCTGCTACGGGCCGGGGTGGCGTTAAGCCCACCTTGCCCGTCGCGCGAGAAATGATCGTTTGTCGCTTCGCGGGGCCGGGCCTAGCTTCACTGCCAGAACGACGGACCGTGGAGCGACAGGGTGAACCAGACCGTGCGCTCGATCACCATCAACACGAGAGCATAGACATGAACCGATTTCTGAAGAGCTTCACCGCCATGATGAACCGTGCGGGTCGCAACCGCACGCGCGAGCTGCTGCTGCGCCAGAGCGATCGCACGCTCGCCGACGCGGGCTTCAGCCGCGAGCTGCTGCTGCGGGGCGTGCAAGCCTGGCCCTGGCGCGGCGACGAGGTGCTGGAGGACGCGCGCGACGCCGAGCTGCTGCGCGAGCGTCAGCGCCTTGCCATCGCCGAGCTGCGCGCGATGAACGATCGGGAGCTCGCGGACCTGTCCCTCGCCCGGGCCGATATCCCGCGCGCCGTGCGCGAGGGCCGCGTCGGCATCGAGATCGCCGAGTCTGACGAGCGTCTCGCGGCCTGAGGGTTCGGGAGGTCGCCGGGCGGGCGGAGGCGCGACTCAGACCCGCTTCGCCCGGTCCTTCAATCGATCGAGCTGCTGGCTCAGCGCCGCCGTGTCGACGGATTCGCCCTTCAACAGCGCGCGCATGGCGTCGATCTCCTGCATGAGCGCCTGCTTCGGGGACGGCTCGGCGCGTGCGGCCACGAGCGCGTCCAGCTCCTCGACGGCCTTCAGCAGCACCGGCGAGACCTCGTAGCTTTCGCTGAAGCGCGGCTGGCCGCTGTCGGCCACCGAGGTCTGCAAGCTCCTGCCGAAGCGGTAGGTGCGCGACACGGGCAGCAGCGAGCCCTTCTCGCGCTCGTAGTAGATCTTCAGCACGTCCTCCCGGCCGGAGCGCTGGCGCAGGGTGTAGCGCGCGATCTCGTCGGGGTTCTCGATGCCCATCTTCGCGAGGGTCTCGGTCTTCATGCGCTGCGTCCTGTGTGCGGGTGGCGCACGCAGCCTACCCGCGTGCGCTTCGGCCTGTCGAGGCGAGTCCCCGGACCCGCCGGATCGACACGCTCCTCAGGCGCCGACGGCCGTGTGCAGCCCGCACTCGCGAAACGGCTCCCCTTTCGTCGGGTCGAAGGTCTCGGGTCCCGTCGGCAGCCGGTGCTCGGCGGCGTAGCGCGTCACGGTGTCCGCCGTCCAGCCGAGCAGCGGCGAGACCTTCAGCACGCCGTCCGCGAGCGTGCGGAACGTGGGCTCGGCCTCCCGGTGCGCGCTCTGGTAGCGGCGGATGGAGGACAGCCACGCGTCCGCACGCAGCTCCGCCATCGCGCGGCGGAACGGCGCGAGCTTCACCTCCTCGACGAAGCTCGCGTGGTCCGGGTCGGCGAGCCCGGGCGGCATGCGCACGACGTGACCCTCGGGGCGCACGACGTGCAGGTTCAGATCGAGCCTCGCGGCGAGCTCGTCCACGAAGCGGCGCGTGGCGAGCGTGTCGTAGCCGGTGTCCACGCGCACCACCGGAATGCGCGGCCGCATGCGCGTGACGAAATGCAGGAAGACCGCGGAGTCCGGGCCGAACTTGGAGCTGACGAACGGCCGCTCGGCGTCGGCGAGCGCCAGGTCCAGCACCAGCCGCGCCGCGCCGAGGCGCAGTCGATGGTCCAGCTCATCGGTGAGGTTCGCTCGTCCGCTCATGTGCGCGCGCCCGGCCGGGGGGAAGCGCGGAGTGTCGAGCGCGGTCGGACGACGGGGAAATGCCGGAATCGAATCAGCTCATGCCGGCCGCGCCGCGTCGGTGCGCATTCGGGCGGGCGCGGCGATCACGGATCGCGCCGCGCCGTCCAGCCATTCCTGCAACGCGGCCCCGTGCGCGAAGTCCGGCTCGGCCGTCGTGCCCTCGACGATCGCCCGCACGAAGCGCTCCCAGGTGGAGGGCACGGGCGGCGTCGGCAACGCGCGCCAGGTTCCCGTCAGAGGGTCGTCGCCGAGGCTGCCGCGCAGCGCGCTCTCACGGTTCTCGTAGCGCACCTCGAGTCCGCCCCGGTCGCCGTAGAGGCGCAGCCGCAGGTCGTTGTGATGCCCGGCCGCGAAGCGGGTCGCCGTGACGGTGCCGATCGCCCCGCCTTCGAGCTCGGCGTGCATGACGAAGCCGTCGTTGGCATCGAGCGCGTACTCGCCGATGCGGTCGCCGGGCACCTTGTCGAAGGTCTTGAGCCGCCAGGACACGTCCACGGGACGCGCGCCCGCCGCGTAGGTGGCGAAGTCCAGGATGTGGATGCCGACATCGCCGAGCACGCCGTTGCTGCCGTGCGCCGTCGAGACGCGCCACAGCCACGTGGGGTCGGTCTTCCAGTCGCCCCAGGCGCCCTGCATGAGCCAGCTCTGCAGGTACGACGCCTCGAAGTGGCGCACCGCGCCGATGGCGCCCTCGGCCACGAGCCGGTGCGCGGCCTCGAGCGCGGGCACGCCGCGATAGCGCAGGTTCACCAGGTTGACGACGCCGGCCGACGCCGCTGCGGCTGCCATCTCGCCGGCGTGCGCGGCGTTCGTCGCGAGCGGCTTCTCGCACATCACGTGCTTGCCGGCCGCGAGCATCGCGAGCGTCGTCGCGTGATGCACGGCGTCCGGCGTGACGTTGGACGCGGCATCGAAGCGCCCCCAACGCAGCGCCTCCTCGAGCGAGGCGAACCCGCGCTCGATGCCGTGCTCGGCCAGGAAGGTCGCCAGCACGCCGGGCCGGTTGTCGACGGCCGCGACCACCTCGGCGCCGTCGATCGAGGCGTACTCGCGCGCGTGCTGGTTCGCCCAGTCGCCGGCGCCGAGGATCAGTACCCGCACGCTCACCGGAAGCCCCGCTCGCCGTGCGCGTGCAGCTTCGGACCGCGCTCCTCGATCGTCTCGGGCGCCTCGTCCACCGGCACGTTCGGCGCCTCGTTGACGTCCGCGGCGCGGGGAACGGGGTTGTGCGCCCAGCGCACGGCGTTCGCGATCACG
The DNA here is from genome assembly GCA_963833195.1 of uncultured Gammaproteobacteria bacterium. Lineage (GTDB taxonomy): Bacteria > Pseudomonadota > Gammaproteobacteria > Granulosicoccales > Granulosicoccaceae > Granulosicoccus. The sequence continues at coordinate 3,395,927 of CAWHXF010000027.1, forward strand.
CGGCGCACGCAGGCGTCGTGGTACGTCGGGTAGGTCTCGTGGCCGGGGCGGAAGTAGAAGACGTTGCCCGCGCCGCGCCGCCACGTCAGCCCGGAGCGGAACACCTCCCCGCCCTGGAACCAGCTGACGAACACGGTCTCGAGCGGTTCGGGCACGCCGAAGGGCTCGCCGTACATCTCCTCGTGCTCGAGCTCGAAGCGCGCGGGCAGCCCCGCGGCGATCGGGTGAGCGGGGTTCGTGACCCACAGCCGTTCGCGCTCGCCGGCCTCGCGCCAGACGAGGTTGCACGGCGTGCCCATGAGGCGCTTGAAGGGCTTGGCGAAGTGCGAGGAGTGCAGCAGGATCAGGCCCATGCCGGCCCACACGGCCTCGACCACCTCATCGACGACCGCGTCGTCCACCGCGCCGTGCGCGGCGTGGCCCCACCAGATCAGCACGTCCGTGTCGGCGAGCCGCTGCCTCGTGATGCCGTGGCGTTCCTGCTCCAGCGTGGCGGTCGACGCCTCGATGCCGGGCTCGTCGTTCAGGAAGCCCGCGATGCAGCCGTGGATGCCGTCGGGATAGAGGCCGGCGACGACGTCGTTCTCGCGCTCGTGCACGTTCTCGTTCCAGACGAGGGTGCGTATGGCCCGGTGGGGGGCGGGTGCGGACATGGCCGTGCTCGACGCTGACGGGGGCGGAGCCGGGATGATGGGGCCATGGACGCGGGATGTGTGCGCCCGGGCACCGACGCCGCATCCCGCGGCATCGGCCCGAGTGTCCTGCCACGACGATCCATCGTCGTGCGTGACCCCGCGTCAGTCGTCCCAGCGCGTCATGTCCTGCACGCGGGTCACACCGGGCACGTCGCGCACCGCCTTCAACGCCATGTTGCCGTCGGAAGGGCTGTCGACCGTGCCGCTGAGCACCGCGACGCCTTCGTCGTTCACGCTGACGTCGACGGCCTCGTCCAGGCCGGCGTCCGCGAGCGCCTGTTCCGCCGCACGGGTCTCCGCCGGACCGGCGTAGGCGGGCAAGGCGACGAAGAAGGTCAGCGCAACGGCACCGGGCAGAGCTTTGTGGAAGGGTTTCATCTGCGGTCTCTTCTCGTGTCGATGAGGATGCCGGGTCGGTCATCGCACCCGGGGCATGCACGCTGCCCCCGACGCGAGCCGCCGTCGGTGCGGTAGCGCACCGACCTTCCATTTCGTGTTGCGCACGTCTGCGTTGCGAACCATCTGGTCACCTTCGACCAGGGTCGAGCCGGGCATCGACATCGCACACTCCTCGACCGCCAACCGACGCATCGACACCATTCGATGGACGCCGTCCTCAGGAGGTCCGGGAACGCCGGCCCGAAGGCCCCGGTCGATCGGTCGTCGTCGCCCGTCGACGCGGCGACACCGGTGCGCAATCGCCTGGTCTATGCCTCGGGCGACGAGGAGCGTCGCCGGCTGCTGTTCGCCGCCGAGACCGTCGGCCTGCGCCGCGGGCAGGTCCTGCACGAACCCGGCGAGTCGTCTCCCCCGCCTGGTTTCCGCTGTCCGGCGCGGTATCGATCCTGTACGCGACGCGCAGCGGCGCGTCGGGCGAGATCGCCCTGATCGGGAACGAGGGCGTCATCGGCTGGTCACCGCTCGCGGGGCACGGATCGTCCCTGTGCCGCGCCGTCGTGTGCGTCGACGGCGACGCGCTCAGGGTGCGGACGCGCACGGTCGTGGGCGAGTTCGAGCGTTCGGGCCCGCTCATGCACGCGTTGCTGCGCCACACGGAGAGCTTGATCTCGCAGATGTCGCAGCTCGTCGCCTGCAACCGCCACCACGCGCTCGAGCAGCAGCTGTGCCGGCTGCTGCTCGCGACGCTCGATCGCACCGCGGATCGCCACCTTCACATGACTCACGAGGCGATGGCGACGCGCCTCGGCGTGCGGCGCGAGGGCGTGACGATCGCGGCCAACGCGCTGCGCGACGCGCGCGTCATCGGCTACGTCCGCGGACGCATCACGGTGCACGACCGGCGCGCGCTCGAGACGCGCGCCTGCGAGTGCTACTCGGTCATCGCGCGCGAGTGCGCGCGGTTGCTGCGTTGACCGACCGAGGGCGGACGAGCGACCCGACGAGCCCGTCGAGCGCGCGCACGCGGGCGGGAATGGACAGCGCATCGACGTTGCCGAGCCCGAGCACCAATGCGCGACACGTGCGCGGGGCGTGCCCGGACACCACGAGTCGCTCGAGCGGCTTCGCGCCGAACCCGCCCGCCGCCAGCGCGCGCTCCATCGGGGCCCAAGGAGATCCGCGCGACGCTGCTCGCCGCCCTGCCGCTCGAGGAGTTCTCGGTGAAGGTGCGCGAGGGCGGCCCGGTGGACGACGACGAGGATCTCGATCTTCCCCACTGGGCAGGTGTGCTGCCGCTCCAGACCGTCGCCGGCCCCCCGTGCCCGCGCCGGACGTCGCTGCCGATGCCTCCGGCCCGCCCTGCCCTTCGGCCTGAGGGTCGCGCGCGTCGGTGGCGCGTCGCGACCGACCCGATGCACGAGTCCGTGCGGCATCGTCACCGGACGTCGGCGAAGAACGCCACCAGCGCCTCGATCGCCTGGCGGATGTGTTCCAGGTGGCGCTGGTCCTGGTGCATGACCAGCCAGCGATCGTGTGCATGGCCCTCGGGCGCATCGCCCGTGCGTACCAGGTCGTCGCAGGCGTCTCCGATGAAGCGGGGCATCTCCATGCGCGCCAGGCCCTGGCGCACGATGGGCAGCCCCATCTCGTGGCGGCTGACCGTGAAGGCGAGCGGGCTGGTGTAGGCCCGGGCCCGCCAGCCCGCCGCGTACTCGCGCGCGTCCGCGCCGACCAGCCCGACCCAGCCGAGCCTCTCGCCCTCGGGCACGTGCGCCGCGCGGTAGACCGCGTAGTCGACGCTGCCGATGCGCCGCCCGGCGAGCCACGATTCCTCCGGGCGACGGTTCCTGATGCCGAGGTCGATCTCGCGCCTGCCGAGATCCAGCCGCGTGTACTCGGACACGAGCTCCGGCGCCCACGCGGCGTCAGGTCGCCACCAGGTCGAGAGGTGATCGAGCATCAGCCGCATGGTCCAGCCGCCGGCCGAGATGCGCACGCGCCGCGGTTGTCCGCTGCCCGCACGCCACGCCTCGATGTCGGCGGCCGCGTCGCTCATGGCGGTCGTGCGCTCGAGCAACGCCTGCCCCGACGCGGTGAGCGCGTAGCCGCGCGAGCCGCGCTCGAACAGCCGCTCGCCCACCGCGCGTTCGAGCGCCGCCATGCGACGGCCGAGCGTGGGCGCGCTCAGCCCGCTCTCGCGCGCCGCCGGCGCGAGCCCGCCGCCGCGCGCCACGACGACGAACAGGGCGAGCTCCTGCCAGTCGAGGGGTTCGTTCATGGATGCGGCGGTGCGGAGGAAAACGGCAGCCTGATCGGGTCGGACGCGATAGCATCGATCACGATTGTAGAGACGCGCGGTCCCGCAGAGCTGCGGCTATCACCGGGTTTCAACGACGAGGCCCTGCGGGGTGATTGGGCAGGCTATCGCTCATTCCGCTTGAACATCCAGTACCGAGTCATCTACCGCATCGATGCGGAAGTGATCTCCGTCGCCGTGGTCACGATCACCCCGCACGACTATCGGAGGAAATGAACCATGAACCCCGTTGGAATGGAGAACCTCACCCCTTCGGATTTCGATACCTCCGACAACGTGCCAGCCACGTTGAGTGAACCGATGACGCCCGGTCGCATGCTGCGAGCGCTGCGCGAGTTGGCGGAACTTAGGGCCTGTGGCGATATAAATTGACCGTCCTGTCGTTCCGCAGGGCGTGCCAGCCTAGGCGCGAGGAGCGGAGCGTGGCGGCGCCACGCGACCGACGAGCAACGACGGATGGCGCGCCCTGCGGAACGACCCTTCGGGCCGGCCCTGTGCGTCCGCCCCGCTGCGTTGCTGCTCGCTCGGGTAGCCCTGCTACCCTCGTTCGCAGCGCCTTGCGGGACGAACGCACAGGGCCGGCAGGACGGTCAATTTATATCGCCACAGGCCCTTACCCAGGCCGAGCTCGGCGAGGCACACATGATCAGTCGACTGATGAACGGAGGGGCAGACGAATTGAGAGGAAGACAGCGTGGGCGGCGAGTGCGTCGCTCGCGGGTCGGCGGGTGCGGAACGTCGCAGCGATGCGGGAGAACGACAGGGCCGGCAGGAATCCATCGCACCGCCCCCAGGCCGAGCTCGGCCACGCACTGGCATGGATCAGACGACCGTCTCGGCGCTCGAAGCGGGACGCGAGACGATCGGTGTCGAACGCGCGCAGCGTCTTGCAGATGTCTTCGGAGTTCATCCCGGCACGATCGCTTTCGCCGGCTGGCGTGCGCCGGAGCGCGGGAACGACGCCGCGTAGCGAACGCTTGGAAGCGACGTACCGATCCACGACCCGCTTCACCCCACCGGCGCAGAACGATGCGGACGCCCCTCAGGACGGGCGTATCTGCTGAAGCGCGTGGCGTGCGACCCGCATTGGACCGTTGCCGGACGCCGCTGCTGTTCATCGACGCTCCGCACGTCCGCGACACATGGGCCCTGGGTGCTCCGGGTTCGTTCAGGAGACGACCGGGCCGCACTCGCTAGTCGAAGGATCCGAACGGACTGGAAGTAAGCAGTCAGTGAGTTGATGTCGATCCATCGACACCCCGGAGGCCCTCAGGAGCAGGGCCGCGCCCCCTCGACCCGCAGGATCATCGCGATCCGATGCCGCAGCCCAGCCGCCCGTTCGGCGCGCAACTCGCACACCAACCGTGGCGGCGCGTCAAGCAGGCCGCGAGGGTGCGCCCGGGCGACACCTCGGCGAGGACGCGCTCGACGGCGACGCCCGAGTTGGGGGCGTGCCGGCGCAAGCTGCGGGACGGACGCGCCTTCGGCGGCGGCGTCGATCGGCTGGTCGCGATCGGCGCGTCCACCGGCGGCCCGGAAGCGCTGCGTCACGTGCTGCGCGAGCTCGAGGCGCCGCGCTGCGCCCTGGTCGTCTGCCAGCACATGCCGGAGCGCTTCATGGGGCCGTTCGCCGAGCGCCTGGACAGCCACTGCTCGCTGGACATACGGCTTGCCGAGGACGGCGAGCCCGTGCGGCCGGGCCGCGGCTACGTCGCCCCGGGCGATCGCCACCTGTCGCTGGTCGTGTCGGGCGGGACGCCGCGCTGGCGCCTGAGCGATACCGACCCCCTGCACGGACACCGGCCGGCGGTCGACGTGCTGTTCGACAGCGTCGCGGCCGTCGCCGCCGACCGCTCGGTCGCGGTGCTGCTGACCGGCATGGGCGAGGACGGCGCGGCCGGGCTCGTGCGGGCGCGCGAACGCGGATCGCTCACGCTCGTCCAGGACGAGCACAGCAGCGCGGTCTGGGGCATGCCCGGACGGGCGTGGAAGATGGGCGGCGGCGACGCGATGCTCGACCTGCCGAGCATCGGGCCCGCGCTCACGTCGCTGCTGGGGCGGGCCGCCTGAGGCGGGTTCCCTCCCCACCACTTGTCAGGCCTCGTACAAGCCGCTAGCTTGCCGGGTCAGGCCTGTGTCGGAGAACGCCCACCGTGAGCATCCAGGAATCATCGAAACCTCTTCCGGGACCGATCACCATGGGCGAGTTTCGTGCGCGTCTCGCCGAAATGGCGGATCGCGTGCTATCCGGAGAAGAGATCATCGTGACTCGCGGCAGCACGCCCGTGGCGCGGTTCGTTCCCGTCGAGCCGTTGCGGCGTCGACGCCCGAACGTACTTCGCGAGATGCTGAGCGAACGGGAGCTCGGCGCGTTCATCGCCGCGATGGAGGAGCCGCTGTCGGGGCCGGATCAACGCATCCTCGAGGGTGAGGGCACGGACGACACCGGCCTGTGGACAGGGCTTCCGGAGGATCTTCCCGAGAGTCGGGCCGATTCTGGACCGACCCCGAGCGACGCGGCAGGCGAGAGCCGGTGAGTCGTGCCTCGGAGCCGAACGATGCCGTCAGGTCCGGACACCTGCTCGACAGCCATTCCGCGCTCTGGTACCTCACCGACGAAGCCCGGTTGTCGGAGCGGGTCCGCGCCGTCCTGGCCGATCCGGGCAACCGCGTGCTGGTCAGCGCGGTCACGCTGTACGAGCTGATGTTCAAGGCGAGCCGCAAGCGCCTCTCGAACGCGATGCTGCGGCTGCCGGAAGCGCTCTCCGCAGCCGGCCTGGCGCTGCTCCCCGTCACGACCGAGGCGCTCGTGGCGGCGGCCGTGCTCGACTGGTCTCACGGAGATCCTTGGGACAGGGTGCTGCTTGCGCAGGCTCGCACCGCCGACCTGTGGCTCTTGTCCCGCGACGTGGCGTTCGATGCCGTCAGCGACCGTCGGCTCTGGTGAGGGCGGCGTCGGCGTCACGGCTGACCTCGACTTCCCGGGCTCGATCGCGGACTCTCAGCCCGGCAACAGGAACAGCACGATCGAGGGGAACAGCACGAGCAGCACGACGCGCACGACGTCCGAGCCGATGAACCATACGACCGCGGCGTAGGTCGCCATCATGGGCGTGTCGCGGTCCATGGAGTTGATGACGAAGAGGTTCATGCCGACGGGCGGCGTGATGAGTCCGACCTCCACCACGATGAGCACCAGGATGCCGAACCAGATGGCGAACTGTTCGGGCGTCATGCCGAAGTCCAGTTGCGCGACGACGGGGAAGAAGATCGGGATCGTCAGCAGGATCATGGACAGCGAGTCCATCAGGCAGCCGAACACCAGGTAGAAGACGAGGATCAGCGTCAGCACCGTCCAGGGGCTGAACCCTTGATCCACCACCAGGCTCGACAGCTCCTGCGGTACCTGCGACAGCGCGAGAAAGCCGTTGTAGAAGGATGCGCCCAGCACGATGAAGAAGATCATCGCGGTGCTGACGGCCGTGGCGACGATGCTGTCGCGAAAGCGCGTCCACCCGAGGTTGCCCGACAGCGCAGCGATGATGCCGGTCCCCGCCGCTCCGACCGCCGCCCCTTCCGTCGGTGTGAACACGCCGAGATAGATGCCGCCGACCACGAGCAGGAACACGAGCAGCACCGGCCACACCCTGCCGAGAGCGCGCCAGCGCTCCGGGTACGGCACGGCCTCGCGCGTGCCGGCGGCGTCGGGGTACAGGCGCACGTAGAGGGAGATCGTGAGCACGTAGCCGAGCGCCGCCAGCAACCCCGGCACGAAGGCCGCGAGGAAGAGCTTGGCGATGTTCTGCTCGGTCAGGATGGCATAGATGACGAGGATCACCGACGGCGGAATCAGGATGCCGAGCGTGCCGCCGGCGGCGAGCGTCGCGGTCGAGAACCCCCCTGAGTAGCCGTAGCGCCTGAGCTCCGGCAGGGCGACGCGGCCCATCGTCGCGGCGGTGGCGAGCGACGAGCCGCAGATGGCACCGAAGCCCGCACACGCACCCACGGCGGCCATCGCCACGCCGCCCTTCCTGTGCCCGAGCCAGCTCTCGGCCGCGTTGAACAGCGCCTGCGACATGCCCGACAGCGTCGCGAACTGGCCCATCAGCAGGAACATCGGGATGATGGACAGCGAGTAGCTCGAGAACGTCGTGTAGGTCTCGCTCTTGAGCTTCGCCATGAAGACGCCGCTGCCACCGAGCGCGAAGTACAACCCGCCGATGCCGCACAGCATCATCGCGAGCCCGATCGGTGCGCGCAGGAAGATCATGAGCAGGAGCACCGGGAACGACAGGTAGCCGAGCTCCAGCGGCGTCACGCGTGGGTGCCCTCGCCGCTCGCGCCATTCCTGTCATCGCGACCGGTGAACGCGGCCCGGAGCCGCACCGCGGCGCAGTACATCCCGACGATGCTCGCGACCGCGGCGCCCGCGAAGCTCGCCGCGTAGGCCCACCACACCGGGAACTGCAACAGGTAGGTCGTCTGTCCGTTGCGCATCTTGTCCTGCAGGCCCGCGTACAACTGCACCGCGATCAGCACGATGACGCCCGCCAGCACGATCTCCCAGAACGCGACGAGGGCGCGCTGGGCGCCCGCGGGCAGCCGCGCCGTGAACACATCGACGCTCGCATGCCCGGCGCGCAGCTGGCAGATCGGCAGGAAGGCGAAGATCGCGAACGCGATGCCGGCCTCCACCAGCTCGAAGTCGCCGTCGACCGGACCGACGCCGGCGTCCAGGAGGCGCTGCGAGAGTGCCGGCGCGATGCCCGTCAGCCACTCGGCGTGCAGCACCGAGTTTCCGCTGCGACCGACGATGCTGGCGCAGATCAGGACCACGAGCGCGACGAGCACCAGGCCGCCGAGCACGGCCGCGACGGTCGCCAGCCCCTCGACGGCGCGGTGCAGGATGCCGGGCGCCGCGGGACGCCCGGACGGCACCCGCCGCATCAGTTGCCGGTGTTCTGCTCGATCAGCGTGCGCGCCTGCTCCAGCAGGGCCGTGCCGTCCATGCCCTTCTCGTCGGTTTCCTCGACCCACTCGTCGATGGTCGCCTGGCTGGCGTCGCGCCAGACCTGCACCTGCTCGTCGGTGAGCTCGACGATGTTGTTGCCCGCCTCGAGCGCGAGCAGCCGCGACGGGGCATCGTAGGACGCCTGCGTCAGGCCGGCGAACGCCGAGAACTCCTCCCCCGAGTTCGAGTCGATCACGGCCTTCAGGTCATCGGGCAGGGAGTCGTATCGGTCCTTGTTCATCGTGAAGATGAACACCGTCGTGTAGAGCGAGGCCTCGCCGAACTCGGTGTGATTGCTCACGAGCTCCGGGACCTTCAACGCGGCGGTGACTTCCCAGGGAATGACGGTGGCCGAGATCACGCCCCTGGACAGCGCCTCGGGCACGGCCGGCACCGGCATGCCGATGGGCGTGCCGCCGAGCGAGGAGAACAGCAGGTTGGTCGTGCGCGTCGGCGCACGCAACTTCACGCCGTTCAGATCCGACGGTGCGACGATCGGCTCCTCGGAATGGATGATCCCCGGGCCGTGCACCCACAGCCCCAACGGATGGGTGTCGGCGAGCTCCCGCTCCATCATGCCGCTGCTGTTCGCGAGCTGCCAGAGCGCCCGCGACGTGGCCTCGGCGTTCGTCATCATGAACGGCAGCTCGAACACCTCCATGCGCTGGAAGCGGCCCGGAGAGTAGCCGGCGACGGTCCAGATGATGTCGGCGATGCCGTCCACGGCCTGGTCGTAGAGCTCCGGCGGCGCACCGCCGAGCTGCATGGAAGGGAATCGCTGCACCTCGATGCGGCCGTCGCTGTCGGCCTCGACCTTGTCGGCCCAGACGTCGAGGATGTGCATCGGCACGTTCGCCTGCGCGGGCAGGAACTGGTGCATGCGCAGGGTCACGTCGGCCGCGGCGGCGTGGCCGGGCGCGGCCAGGTGGCCCGCCACCAGGGCGACGCCGAGCGCGGGCGCACGCAGCTTCCGAAGTGCCTTCATCGAACGATCTCCTTGCAGGGGTCGACGGCCGGTGCCGCCCGCGCGAAGGCGCGCGACCGCGGCTCGCGCTCGTACGTCCGAGCATACCTTCCCGCCCGTCACGACGGCGGGACCTTACGCGAGCTCGCCCGACGCCAGCACCTCGTCGAGCCGCACGGCGCGCCCCGTCGTCGCGGCGCGCTGCGCGGCCTCGGCGAGCCCCAGCGCCAGGAGCCCGTCCCGACCGGTCGTCGGCACGGGCGTGCCGTTCGCCACGGCGTCGACGAACGCGCGGATCTCGGCGGCGTACGCCGCCGTGTAGCGCGTCATGAAGAAGTCCAGCAGAGGCGGCCGGGTGTAGCCGTCCACGGTCGCCACCTCGACGTTCGCCTCGTGGTGGTTCTGCGCCGACACCGCGCCGAGCGAGCCGTGCACCTCGATGCGCTGGTCGTAGCCGTAGCTCGCGCGGCGCGTGTTCGTGATCGTGCACTGCCGGCCGCTTTCGGTCACCAGCAGCACGTTCGCCGAGTCGAAGTCGCCGAGCTCGCGGATGGCCGGGTCGGTCAGCACGCTGCCGGCGGCCTGCACCGTCGCCACCTCCTCGCCCAGCAACCAGCGCGCGACGTCGAAGTCGTGGATGGTCATGTCGCGGAAGATCCCGCCGGAGCGGCGAATGTAGTCGGCGGGCGGAGGTCCGGGGTCGCGGCTAGTGAGCGTGACCATCTCGACCTCGCCGATGCGACCGACGTCGATGACGGCCTTGAGCGCCCGGAAGTCCGGGTCGAAGCGCCGCTGGAAGCCGATCATCAGCGTGCCGCGCGCCTGCGCCACGACACCTAGACACGCGCGCACGCGCTGGATCGACAGATCCACGGGCTTTTCGCAGAACACCGCCTTGCCGGCGCGCACGAAGCGCTCGATGAGATCGCTGTGCGTGTCGGTCGGCGTGCACACGAGCACCGCGTCGATGTCGCTCGCCGCCTCGATGGCGTCGATGGCGCGCACCTCGGCGCCCCCCGCGCTCGCGACCTCGCGCGCGGCCGTCTCGATGGGGTCCGCCACCGCGACGAGCGCGGCGCCGGGGGTGGATGCGACGGCGTGAGCGTGCACGCGCCCGATGCGTCCGGCGCCGAGGATGCCTATGCGGACCATGAGCGGATCACTGCCTGGGCTGGCCCTATACCGTACCGCCGAGCGAGCCTTCGAGGTCGGCCATCTCCTCGCCGCCCGCCATCATGTCCTGCAGCTCCGTCACGTCCACGTCGCCGCGCGCGGCGGTGCCAAGCGTGCGTCCCCGGTTCAGCACCGTGAAGCGGTCCCCGACCGCCATGGCGTGGCGCACGTTGTGCGTGATGAAGATCACCCCGACGCCCTTCTTGCGCACGCGATCGATGGTGGCCAGCACGTTGGACGTCTGGCGCACGCCGAGCGCCGAGGTGGGTTCGTCGAGGATCAGCACGCGCGCCCCGAAGTACACCGCGCGCGCGATGGCGACGGTCTGGCGCTCCCCGCCCGAGAGCGTACCGACGGCCTGCGAGGGCTCGCGCAGCCGGATGCCCATGCGCGCCATCTCGCTCATGGTGATCTCGCCGGCTCGCTCCACGTCGAAGAAGCGCAGCGGCCAGCGCCCCTTGACGGGCTCGCGGCCCATCCAGAAGTTCCGCGTGACCGACATCAGCGGAATCATGGCGAGATCCTGATACACGGTCGCGATGCCGGCATCGATCGCGTCGCGCGCCTGGCGGAAGCGCGCGGGCTTGCCGTCGACCAGGATCTCGCCGCTCGTCGGCTGGTGCACGCCCGACATGGTCTTGATGAAGGTGGACTTGCCGGCGCCGTTGTCGCCGAGCAGGCAATGGCACTCGCCCGCGCGCACGTCGACGGTGACCCCGTTCAGCGCGATGACGCTGCCGAAGTGCTTCTCGATGTTCCGGAGCTCGACGATCGGGGCGCTCATCAGCGCTCCCCCGTGATCATGCGGCGGATCCAGGTGTTCATGATCACCGCCAGCAGCAGGATGCCGCCGAGGAACACCCGGAACAGCGAGCTCTCGACGTTCGCGAAGAAGAGCCCCTGCTGCACCACACCGAAGATCAGCGCCCCCAGCGCCGCTCCTATGACAGAACCGTAGCCCCCGGTGAGCAGCGCCCCGCCGATGACCACCGAGATGATGGCCTCGAACTCCTTGAGCGTGCCCCGGTCGGCGGCGGCAGAGCCGAACTCCATGACCTGGCAGGTGGCGAACACCGTCGCGCAGAACGCGGTGAACATGAACATCAGGATCTTGACGCGGTCCACCGGCACGCCGGTGTAGCGCGCCGCCTGCGCGTCGCCGCCGGCGGCGAATATCCAGTTGCCGAAGCGCGTGCGCGTGAGCAGCACGTGCGCGAACACCACCAGCACGACGGCCCAGACGATGAGCATGGGAATGCCGTCGACGACGGGCTGCCCCTCGCGGTTGCCGCGCGTGAAGGTCTCTATCCACCCGTTCTCGCCCATCCAGGCGAACAGGCCCTTGCCGATGGTGCCGCCGAAGAGGTTCGCCAGCCAGTCGCCTTCGGCGCGTTCGCGCACCCCGCCGATGATGGTCTTGTTGGTGGTGGCGATGGCGAGAAAGATCGTCAGCCCGCGCAGGATGTAGAGAAAGGCCAGCGTCACGATGAACGAGGGCAGGCCCGTGCGTACCACGATGTAGCCGTTCAGCCAACCGATCGCGAGCGCCACGGCGAAGGCGGTGAGGATGGCCACCCACATCGGGAAGCCCCAGGTCACCGACATCATGGCGATGACGATGCCCGCGAAGCCGATCATGGAGCCGACCGAGAGGTCGAACTCGCCGGCGATCATGAGCAGGCAGGCACCGGCGGCGATGATGGCGAACTGGGCGGACACCGTCGTCCAGTTCAGCACGCCCTTGCCGGAAAACATCCCCGAGTCGGAGGCCACGAGGCCGAAGAACACGAACACGAGGATGGTGCCGCAGATGGCGCCGAGCTCGGGACGGATCAGTGCGCGGCGCCAGGGCGCGAGCTCGCGCACGCGCTCGTCGGTGCCCGGTGGGTCGGGCGACGCGGCGTCGGTCGCTCCGGGCGGGCCGAGAGGGGCCGCATCCGTTCCCGTGTCGTCTGCGCGGGTGGCCATGGTCCTGTCCCGGTCGATGCTGTGGGGCGGAGTCGCCGGTAGCCGAAGCGTGCCCGGCGACGTCGGGAATGCGGCGACCGCGCCCGTTCGGCGGGCGTGGTCGGACGGGCATCGGGCGGGCGTCAGGCCGGCGCGACGCCGGCCCGCGAAGCGCCGATCAGCGGTACTCGCCTGCGAACTCCTCGACCTTCCCGAGCGCATCGGCGGTCACGAAGCCGGGGCCGGAGTTGATGTTGTTGCCGGGCAGCACGCCGAATCGCTGGTAGTTGGCGAGCACCACGACGGGCAGGTAGGCCTGCAGGAACGGCTGTTGGTCGATGCCCCAGTTGATCGTGCCGTCCTTGATCGCCTTGACGATCTCGGTGCCGAGGTCGAACGTGCCGAAGTAGATGTCGCCTTCGAGCCCGAGCTCCTTCACCGCCTCGATGGTGGGGTCGGCCGACGTGGGGCCGAGCGTCAGGATGGCGTCGGTGTCCTGGTTCGTCTCGAGATAGGCCATGACCTTGTTCTTGATCTCGGCCGGATCCTGCCCCGAGTCGATCATGGAGTCACCGAGCTCCACGCCCAAACCGTCCGCGAAGCCGCGGCACCGCTCGGCTACGACGGGATTCGAGATGACGTGGTTGACGCACACGAACGAGCCGACGCCGTCGCGCGAGGCGCGCTGACCGGCGGCGAGGCCCGCGTCGTACTCGGGCTGGCCGACGTACATCAGCGCCCCGACGTCGGCGGCCTGCTCGGGCGTGCCCGAGTTGATGATGATGACCGGGATGCCCGCGTCCACCGCGTCCCTGATCGGCTGCGACAGCACGTCCGGATCGGCCAGCGTGGTGATGATGCCGTCCGGGCTGGAGGCGGCGGCCTGCTCGATGATGCGCGCCATGTCGGCGATGTCGCCGGTGGGCGGGTTCCGGTATTCCACCTCGGCCCCGACCTGCTCGCCGGCCAGCGTCAAGCCGTTCTTGATCGTGTTCCACCACGAGTCCGAATCCGGCGCGTGGCTGACGAGGATGAACCTCTCGCCTTCGGCCTGCGCCGGCGCGATGCCGACCGTCAGGGCCGCGACCGCGGCGGCCGCGACGGCGACCCGCTTGAACTGAACGCTCATCTGATGCTCTCTCCCGTGGTGGCGCGCCGATCTTTGTCGACACGAGTGCGGTGACACCCCGTCACCTCGCGTCGAGCATATTCCGGAACGTGCGTTCCATTCAAGGCTGTTCTGCGTCAGAACGCGCGGTGTTCGCCCGATTCGTGGAACGCCTGTTCCAGTTCCCGTCCCTTTCTCGCGTCATCGGTCGCGATCGCGCCCAGTCCACGATGCCGGCTGCACGGAGCTCGGTCCCGCGGCCTCGAGCGTCTTTACGTTCGCCGAGCCGAGCCGAGCGTTCAGATGACCCGCCAGGAACACCGTCAGTGGCGCTCCGGGCGCCCGTCGCTCGACAGGTACCCGGCGAACGCGCGCGCGAACGCGTCCCTGAAGTCGGTGGCCGTCCTCCACCCTTCCGACGCGACGGCGAGGGCGTCGGGGAGGTCCATGCGCGCAGTGTCCCACGCTGAGCCCGCGGATCGCACGGACGATTTCTTGCACGCAGCCTCGCGCACTTCGAGCGAGACGATCCGACAGTTCGGCCAGACGCGCTGGACGCGTCGGCCCGTCTCGATCACGATCGATCAGGTCTCGACGACTCCCTCCCCTCCAGCGACACCGACAGCCATGGCAGACAAGGCCACCCACACCTCCCCCGAGACGCCGGCGGAAAAGCCCCCCTGGTTCATGGCGACCTTCATCGGGGCGGTCTTCGCCACGATCGTGCTGCCGAATTCGATGCACGCCGGTTTCGGCGCGTTCGTGCTCAACGCGATCGCCATCGCCTGCTTCGTGGTCCCGCTGGTGGCCTGGCAGCGCGAGTCCCGCGAGACGGGGTTGCAGGCGTAGGTTCGCCGCTCGCCGGGCCCGGCCTGCCGGTCGGGCTCAGCGCAGTGCCGGCGCGGAGCGACTCAGCCCGTCGATGGCCTCGACGATCGACTCCGCCCTGAGCTCCACCACGGCCTGCGCGTCCAGCAGCGCCCGGTTGTAGTAGTGCGGACCGATCTGCTCGGTGAAGAAGTCCAGCAGGAAGCCCGCGGGGAACTGGCCGAGCTCCTGATCGAGCTCGTCGCGGAAGTACCCCTGGATGATCTTGACGAGCGCCTCGCGCTCCTCCTTCGTGAACTTGATCTCGCCGTCGGCGGCGCTCATCGCTCGACCGTCGCCAGGCGCACCGCGAAGCCCGCGAACGCAGCGGCGAAGACGCGATGGATCCAGCGCATGGCCTCGGCCGACGACAGCACGCGCCGCGCGAGCGCGTCCGCGGCGATGCCGTAGCCGACGAACACCGCGAAGGTCATGGCCATGAAGACGAGGCCCAGCGAGACGAGGTGCGGCAGCGCGCTCGGGGCGGTCGTCGGCACGAACTGCGGCAGGAAGGCGAGAAAGAAGATCGACAGCTTCGGGTTCAGCACGTTGATGAGCGTGCCGCGCACGGCGATGCGCACGGACTCGCGCACGCCCGGAGCGGCGCGCGATCGGCCGGTGGAATCGCCGTCGCCCCGTTCGTCATCGCCCGGCTCGCCCTGCATCAGCGACGTCGCCGGCGCGCGCCACAGGCCCCAGGCGAGCCACAGCAGGTAGGCCACGCCCGCGAAGCGCAGCGTCTGGAACGCGACGGCGCTGGTGTGCAGCAGCGCCGCCAGCCCGAGGATGCTGGCGAGCAGGTGCGGCACGATGCCGAAGGTGCAGCCGAACGCGGCCGCGATGCTGGCTCGCCACCCGGCGAGCAGGCCGGTCGAGACGGTGTAGACGACACCCGTGCCGGGAATCAGCACGACGATCAGGGCGGTCAGCAGGAACTCGGGGCTCATCGCGATCCGGGGCGGTGGCTTCGCCGTGGCGGCGCGTCCGAGTCTACCCGTCGAGTCCGGTCGGGGAAGCGGCCCCGGCGGCGGCCTTCCAGTCGCCCGTCGTGTTCCACCACCGGTGCGGGTTGTCGCGATCGTCGAACCCCTTCGAGCGACTGACCCAGCCCTCGCGCACGTTTCGTGCGCCCGACGTCGTCGCGATCGGACGCAGCGCCGACCGCATCGCGGCGCTGGCGTTCGTGCGGCGCGTGACGACGCGGATCGTGCTCGATACGGTCCTGCGCCGTTGAAGCCGGACCGCGCTCAGTCCCCGCGCAACCTCGCTCCCGCGGGGTCGTAGGCGGCGCGCAGGCTCGCACGCGCCCGGCACCGCTCGCCCGCCACGTCGATGGTCCAGTCACCGGCGTCCAGGAGCGCCTGATCGATCGGGTCCAGGCTCTTGACGTAGCCCAGACCCACCGACGCACCGAGCGTGTGGCCGTAACCGCCGGACGTCAGATATCCCAGCACGTCGTCGCCGCGCATGATCGGCTCGTGGTGCCACAACAGCGGCTCGGGGTCCTCCAGCACGAACTGCACGAGCCGCTTGTGCAGGTGCGCCCCCGACGCCTTCTGCGCCGCGACGGCGTCGCGTCCGACGAAGCCGCCGGGCTTGTCCAGCGCGCACGTGAAGCCGACGCCGGCCTCGAGCGGCGTGTCCTCGTCGGCCACGTCGTGACCGAAGTGCAGGAACCGCTTCTCCAGCCGCCCGGTGTCGAGGCTGTGCAGGCCGGCGAGCTTCAACCCGTGCGCGGTGCCGGCGGCGAGCAGGCGGTCGAACACCCCGAGCGCCATGTCGGTGTCCACCGTGATCTCCCAGCCGAGCTCGCCGACGAAGGACACGCGCGTGGCGCGCACGGGTGCGTAGCCGATTTCGCTCATGCGGCTGGTACCGAAGGGGAACGCCGCGTCCGACAGGTCGATGCCGAGCAGCGGCTCCAGGAGCTTGCGGCTGTTCGGACCCATGACTCCGAAGATGGCCGACTGACCGGTCACGTCCGTGACCGTGCAGGCCGCGTCGGGGTCGATGTGGCGCTCCAGCCAGTCCAGATCCTTGTGGGTGGTCGCCGCTCCCGAGATGACCAGGAAGCGCCGCTCGTCCAGGCGGGTGACGGTCAGGTCGGCCTCGATGCCGCCGCGCTCGTTCAGCCAGTGCGTGTACACGATGCGCCCGGCGTCGACATCGACGTTCGCGGTGCAGATGCGCTGCAGGCACGCGAGCGCGTCGCGTCCCTGCACGAGGTACTTCGAGAAGCTCGTCTGGTCGAACAGCGCGCAGGTCTCGCGGAACGCGCGGTGCTCGGCCGCCGAGTGCTCGAACCAGCTCGTGCGGCCGAAGCCGTAGTCGTACACCGGCTCCACGCCTTCGGGCGCGAACCAGTTCGGTCGCTCCCAGCCCGCCACCTGACCGAAGCAGGCGCGACGCTCGACGAGGCGTTGGTGCACGGGCGACAGCCGCACGCCGCGCGCCGTGGCGAACTGGCGGAACGGGAAGTGATTGTCGTAGAGCAGCCCGAGCGTCTCGGTGACGCGCTCCTCCAGGAATGCGCGGGTGTTCATGAAGGGGTACATGCGCCGGATGTCGTTGCTCCACAGGTCCAGCGGCGAATGCCCCTCGTGCATCCACTCCGCGCAGGCCTTGCCGAGGCCCGCCCGAGCTCTGGATGCCGACGCTGTTCAGGCCCGCCGCCACGAAGTAGCCGCGTCTGCCGGGGACGGGTCCGAGGTGGAACTGGTCGTCCGGCGTGAACGACTCGGGCCCGCAGAAGAAGCTTCTCCAGCCGGCGTCCTGCAGCACCGGCACGCGGGCCATGGCGTCTTCGAGCACCGGCATCAGCTGCTCGTCCATGTGACCGGGCAGCTCGTCGAAGCAGAAATCCTTCGGGATGCCGCACTGACCCCAGGCGACGGCGCGCTTCTCGAACGCGCCGACGAGCAGGCCGCCCGCGTCCTCCTTGATGTACACGCACTTGTCGTGATCCCGCAGGACGGGCAGGTCCCTCGACACCGCGTCGAGCTTCTCGGTGACCGCGTAGTAGTGCTCGCACGCGTGCAGCGGCACGTCGATTCCCGAGCGACCGGCGAGCTCGCGCGCCCACATGCCGCCGCAGTTGACGACGAAATCGGTGGCGACCGTGCCGCGATCGGTCCGCACGCCCGTGACGCGGTTGCCGTCGAACAGCACCTCCTCGACACTCACGCCTTCGAGACACGTCGCGCCCCGTCCGCGCGCCCCCTTGACGAAGGCCATCGTGACCTCCGTCGGGTTGCCCTTGCCGTCGTGCGCGACGAAGGTTCCGCCAATCAGGCCCGTCGTGTCGATGAGCGGAAAGAGGCCGCCGATCTCCTCGGGCGTGACCGCGTCGACGCGCGTCACGCCGAACGCGTTGTTGCTCGCGGCGACGCGTCGCAGCTCCTGCCAGCGATCCTCGGTGTGCGCGATGGACAGGCTGCCCACCTGACGGAAACCCGTGCTCTGCCCCGTCTCGCGCTCGATGTCGCCGAGCAGCCGCATCGAGTACTCGCACAGCTTCGCGTGGCTCTCGCTCGCGCGCACCGTGCCGATGAGCCCGGCCGCGTGCCACGTGGTGCCGCACGCGAACTGCCGCCGCTCGACCAGCAGCACGTCCTGCCACCCGAGCTTCGCGAGGTGATAGGCGACGCTCGCGCCCGTGACGCCGCCGCCGATGACGACGGCGCTGGCGCGTGCGGGGAGGCGAACCTCGGGGGCGTCTGCGGTCATGGAGCTCGACGTTCATTCTGGAGTCGGCCTGCGAATCTACTCCGCAGGTCGGGACGCGGGGGCGAACGGCACGAGCCCGAGGCTCGATCGCGGCCGGTCCGACGCGGGCGGCGTCGAGGCTCCGTCGCCTTCGGGCACGTCCTCCAGATCGGTGCCGAAGCTCGCCGCGACGAGCACGATCCCGACGAGGCACACCAGCGCCATGGCGGCGTAGCCCAGGCCGCCGAGGCGTTCGTACAGGCCGCCGGACACCAGCATCATCGCGGCCATGCATCCCGTGGTCAGCGTTGCCGCCAGCGCCTGCGCCCGCGCGGCGATCGCGTCGTCCACGCGCCGCGAGATGAAGCTCGCCGTGGCGATGAAGGCGAGCCCGAACGTGATGGCGTGCAGCGTCTGCAGCGCCAGCAGCAGCGGCAGCCCGGGATCCGTGCCCGTCAGGAGCCAGCGCAGCGCGGCGATCGCTCCCGCGAACAGCAGGCAGCGCCGCGCCGACACGCGTCGGGCTATGTCCGCGAAGCGCCAGAGCAGCACGACCTCGGCCACGACGGACACCGTCCACAACAGGCTGCCCGTCGATTCGGACAACCCCGTGCGCGTCCAGTGCAGCAGCCCGAAGGTGTACAGGAACGCGTGCGAGGCGTTGATGAGCGCGCTGCCGAGCAGCACCGCCAGGAACCCCGGATGGCGCAGGATCGCGGTGGCGGGCGCGGGCACCGACTCGGCGGCACGCGGCGGCGTCGCGGACGCGGGCGGCGCGCGTCCGAAGCGCGGCAGCGTCAGCGACGTCAGGGCCCGTGCCAGCGCAGCGCCGACGAGCACGGGCACGAAGGCGGCCGACCCGAAGCGCTCGATCAGCACGCCGCCCGCGCTCAGGCCGACGATGAACCCGACGGAGCCCATGGCGCGAATCGGTCCGTAGGCGGTGCCGCGGCGACGCACGAGACTGAGCGTCGCACCGTCGACGATCGGCACGACGCCGAGCATGAGCAGGCTGCCGAGCGTCCACACGATCCAGATGCCCATGCGTCCATCGACGACGAACAGCAGCGCGTACACGACGCACGTGGCCCAGCTTCCCGCGACGATGGCGGTGCGCCAGTCGCCGAGCCTGTCGGCCGCGGTGCCGAACACGAGCGTGGTCGCGAGCATCGCGAACGAGGGCGACGCGGCGATCGCACCGGTCGTGGCGGCATCCACGCCGCGTCCGTCGAGCCAGACGGCCAGATACGGCAGCGCGACGCCGATGCCGCCGAAGTTCAGCGCGTAGAACAGCGACAGCCGGGGGTCGGGCAGGCGCGAGCGCGCACCGGAGTCAGCGCGCACGCAGCAGCGCGCGGCATTCGAGATGGGCGGTCTGCGGGAACATGTCGAGCGGCTGCACGTGCACCACGTCGTAGGCGGTGCCGAGCGCCTTGATGTCGCGCGCGAGCGTGGCCGGATGGCACGAGACGTAGATCAGGGTCGCGGCCGGACCTTGCACGAGCCGCGCGAGCGTGCGCTCGTCGAGCCCCGCGCGCGGCGGATCGACGATGCAGGCACCGCCCTCGATGTCCAGCCCCTTCAGCAGCTTCTCGACCTTGCCCTGCCTGAAGCCGACGTTCTTCAGACCCGCCTCCTTCGCCCGGCGCCGCGCCTCGTCCACCGCGCCGGCGTGCAGCTCGATGCCCGTCACCTTCGCCTGCGGTTCGGCGGCCGCGATGGCGAGCGTCCACGCGCCGCGACCGCAGTACAGATCGGCGACGCGCGCGTGGTCGGCCTCGCGCAGGTCGGCCAGCAGCAGCGCCTCCAGGTGGCGCGCCATGCCGGGGTTCACCTGCCGGAACCCGAGCTCGGTGTCGCGTCCCGCGTCGAGGGGCAGCACCACGACCTCGCCATCGACGAGCGCGAGCTCGACGCGCCCCTCCACGTCCGCGGGCCCCTCCCCGGTCAACCACTCGTTGATGCGCTCGTCCGCGATCTCGCAGCGCGCCACGGGCACGCGCGCGTCGCCTCCGCGGCGGTGCAGGTAGAGCCTGCCTCCGCGCATCGTGCCGCGGATGCGGTCGCGGTAGCCGTAGGGCGGTTCGCACGCCACCACCGGCGCGACGACCGGATGCTCCAGCCCGCCGACGCGGCGCAGCACCTGCTCGAGCTGCTCGCGCTTCGCTTCGAGCTGCGCGGCATAGGCCACGTGCTGCCAATCGCAGCCGCCGCAGGTGCCGAACACCGCGCACGGCGGCTCGACCCGGACGTCGCTCGCGCGCACGAGCTCGACCAGACGGCCGCGCAGCAGGTTCTTCCTGCGCTCCACGAGGGCGACGCGCGCGACATCCCCGGGCGCGGTGCCCGGCACGAACGTCACGCGCCCGTCGAGCCGACCCACGCCGTCGCCGCTGTTGGCGAGGGAGTCGATGGTGAGCTCGTGGAGGGTCGTGGGCGCGGAGGGTACCCGGGTCATGCCCCGATCACGGCTCCGCTCACGCCTTCGAGGCGAACAGCGAGGAGAGGTCGACCGTCACGCCATCGACGCCGGGCACCGGCACGCCGCGCAGCGAGCCGAGTATCTCGACGTCGGAGTAGCGCCCCGCTTCGGGCGCCCGATGGCGCGTCAGCGTCGCGCGCTTCACGTCGATCAGCCAGGCTTCGGGAATGCCGTAGCCGGCGTAGAGCGGCATCTTGACGTCGCGGTCGTAGCGCAGGGTCGTGTGCGAGACCTCGACCACCAGCAGCACGTCCTCGACGCCCTGTTCCACGTCCTCGTAGAAGTCGTCCGTCGCGACGAACAGCGCGAGATCCGGCTGCGGCTCCGACCAGGTGCCGAGTATGGCGGGGTTCTGCACGGACACGATGGCGCGCTCGCCGACGGCGCGAACCAGCAGGTGGGTGAGCCGGTTGACCTTGCTCTTGTGCTTCTGGCCGGGTGGGGGCATGTCGATGATCTCTCCTTCGATCAGTTCGACACGGGCGTCCGGGGCGAAGATGCCCGCCTCGCCCATGCGGTGGAAGTCCTCGCGCGTCAGCCGGTGCGGGCGGGGCTCGGTGGTCGCATCCTGGGCGACGGCGGATCGGTTCATGGGGGCGTCACGCGACGGGAACGATCGTGACGCTAGCACGCCCGGTCGGCTCGGTGCCCCGGGGCGCCGAGCGCGGGCACGAACGGGCGACGGGCGTCACGCGGCGGGGGCCGGACACTGTCCGCATCGTCGGCCGAGTAGCATGGTCCGATGCCACCGATCGCCCGCCCCACCACACGTCGCGAGGCGTCGGCCGCCCCGGTGCGCATCGCGCTCGCCGGCGCGGGCCTGATCGGACGCGTGCACGCACAGGCCGTCGCCGCCGAGCCCACCGCCGCGCTCGTCGCGGTCGTCGATCCGGCGGAGACCGGCGCACGGCTCGCCGCGCGGCACCGCGCGGCGCACCACCGCTCGCTGGACGAGCTCTTCGCCGCCGGCCGTCCCGATGCCGTGATCCTCGCGACGCCGAACGCTGGTCTCGCTCGCCGACGGGATCGCGAACCTTCGAGTGGTCGAGGCGATTCGGCGCGCGATGCGCGACGGCGTCATCGTCGCGATCTGAGCGAGTGTCGAATCGGCGCTCGCGGCGCGACTCAGGGCTTCGTCCAGCGCCCGTTCGCCTTCGCCGACTTCGCCGCGGCGTGCACGACCTTCACCATCTCGACCCCGTCGGCCGCCGACGGCAACCGATCCGTCGCGCGCGAGTCCCCCTTCATGGCCGCGTGCAGGTCCCGGTAGACGTTCGCGAACGCCATGACCATGCCCTCGGGATGACCGACCGCGATGCGCGTGGAATCGATGGCGTCGCGCGCGAGCCCGGGGGCGCCGCGCTCGAGGATCTGCGTGGGCTTGCCGAGCGGCGTGTACGCGAGCTGGTTCGGACTTTCCTGCTGCCAGGCCACGCCGCCCTTCTCGCCGAACACCTGCAGCGTGAGCCCGTGCTGATGGCCGAGGGCGACGGCGCTGGACCACAGCCGCACCGTGGCGCCGCCGTCCATGCGGCACTGCACCGCCGCGTCGTCCTCGAGGGTGCGTCCCGCCACGGCCGACAGGAAGTGGGCCGACAGCGACTCGACGCGCTGTCCGACCACCCACTCGGCCATCTGCAGAGCATGGATGCCGCAGTCGGCGAGCACCGACGACACGCCCGCCTGCGCGGGGTCGTAGCGCCAGCGCACGCGGGGATTGTCCGCGTCCCCCGCGTCCGCATGGTGGCCGTGCGCGAACTCCGCCACGACCACGCGCACCGCACCGAGCTTGCCCGTGCGCACCATGGCGCGCGCCTGGCGCACCATCGGGTAGCCGGTGTAGCCGAAGTTCACGGCCAGCAGGCGGCTCGCGCTTCGCGGCGAGCTTCTCGAGCGCGACGGCCTGCTTCACCGTCATGGTCAGCGGCTTCTCGCACAGCACGTGGATGCCCGCGTCCAGGAAGGCGTGCGCGATCTCGAAGTGCGTGGCGTTCGGCGTGGCGACGGTGACGAGCTCGATGCCGTCCCTTCTACCGCGCTCGCCCTCGAGCATCTCGCTCCAGTCGCCGTAGCTGCGCTCGGGCGCGATGCCGAGGCTCTTCCCGTACCTGCCGCCCGCGCACGGCGTCCGCGTCGAGCGCGCCGGCGGCGAGCCGGAAGCCGCCGTCGATGATCGCGCCCATGCGGTGCGCGCCGCCGATCTGGCTGCCCTCGCCGCCGCCGATCAGACCCCAGCTCCGGAGCTTCATCTCAGCCGATCCCCACCTTGACGAGAAAGTCCGCGTTCGCCTTCGCGTCCTCGACCGGTGCGGCCGCGGCCTCGGGGTCGCAGTCCTGCTCGACCGTGATCCAGCCGTCGTAGCCCTTCTCGGTCAAGGCGTCCCTGAACGCGGGGAAGTCCACCACGCCATCGCCGAGGTTGCAGAAAAGGCCCATCGCGCACGCATCGTAGAAGCCGATGCGCTCGGCCACCACGCGCTCGCGGATCGTCTCGTCGACGTCCTTGACGTGCACGTACGGCGCGCGCTCGGCATAGGTGCGGTAGAGCTTCACGGGATCGGTGCGCGCGTACTCGCAGTGCCCCGTGTCCACGCACAGCCCGAGCGACGCCGCCGGGATCGCGTCCATGACACGGTGCACCTCGTCCTCGAACTCGATGTAGCCGGCGGCGTGCGCGTGCAGCGAGACGGTCATGCCGTACTGATCCGCGGCGATGTCGCAGACGCTGCGCACGCGGCGCAGCATGTCCGGAAAGTCCGGGTGCGGCGCGGCCTCGTCCGGGCGCCCCGCCGTCGGCACGCGGGCCTCGGCGATGCTGTCGATGAGCACGAGCTGGTCGGCGCCGAGGGCCTGCAGGGAACGGCACGTGCGGTGCGCGACGTCGATCAGCTCGTCGAAGCGCGCGGGGTCGTGGAACGGGCGGAACATGACGGCCGCGGTGAGCGTGAGCCCGCGGCTCTGCATGGCCGCCTTCAGCGCCTCCGGGTCCTCGGGCAGGTAGCCGAGCGGGCCGAGCTCCATGCCGACGTAGCCCGCCGCCGTCGCGTCGTCGAGCACCTTCGTCCAGGGCGGGTTCCTGGGGTCGTTGCCGAACTCCACTCCCCAGGAACAGGGGGCGTTGCCGATTCTGAAGCTCATGCGTCGATGAAGGCTCGTGCGTGCGAAAGAGGGCGGGGGCCGGACGGTCGGTGGGCAGGGTATGGGCGCAGCGTCAGCGCGCGGTGCCGCCCAGCAGGCTCAGGTAGCGCTGCGCCTCGGCACCGACCGCGGGGATCACCTCGGCGAACAACGCCAATCGATCGTACTCGTCGGGGCGTCGCGCGAGGGCCGCGCGCAGGCTGCGGCCGAAGGCCCGGCGCAAGGCGGTGCCGACATTGAACTTCGCCACCGGCGTGGTCGTGGCCAGGCGCGCGAGCTGCTCGTCGTCGATGCCGCTCGTGCCGTGGATGACGAGCGGCGCGTCGACGGCCTCGCTCACGCGTGCCAGGCGTTCGAGGTCGATGCGCGCCGTCGGGGTCTCGAGCCGGTGCACGTTGCCCACCGATACCGCGACGGCGTCGACGCCCGAGCCGAGCGCGAACTCGCGCGCCGCTCCGGGCTCGGTCAGCTCGTGGCGGACGTGCTCGCGCCCGCGGTTGTCCGATGGTGAATAGGCGACCGAACCGATCTCGCCCTCGACGCCGACGCCGGCGTCGCGAGCGTGCTCCACGACGAGCGCGGTCTGGCGGATGTTCCGCTCGAGCGGAAGCTGCGAGCCGTCGTACATGACCGAGTCGTAGCCGGCATCGATCGCGCGCCGCGCGAGATCCACGTCGTGGCAGTGATCGAGGTGCACGCACACGGGCACGCTCGCCTCCTCGGCCAGCAGCCCGAGCATGGACGCCGCCTGGCGCACGCCCATGTACTCCACCATCTCCCGGTTGGTGGCGAGGATGACGGGCGCGCCGAGCGCTTCGGCCGCGCGCACCACGCCGAGCGCGTCCTCGTGGCCGAACACGTTGAAGCCCGGTACCGCGCGATGATCGGCGTTGGCCGCGCGCAGCAGCTCGGCGAAGCGTGCGCGCACGTCAGCGCCGGCTCACTTGAACGCCGCCACCATGTCCTTGATGCCCGGAATCGTCTCGATCTGGTGCGCGTGCGCGGGCTCGAAGTATTGCCTGAGCGACTGCGAGTGCTCGCCCACGATGATCGTGAAGTAGTACATCTCGTAGCCGGGCGCCGCGACGCAGGGGTGATAGCCCCGGTCGATCAGGTACGTGCTGTCGTTCCTGATGTGGTGCGGCCGGCCCGAGGCGCCGTCCGGGCCGCGCCCGTCGCTGCCGCCGCCGTCCTCGAGGTAGTCGAACTGGCAGCCGAAGCCCTGCTCCGGATTGAAGCGGAAGTTGTACACCTCCTCGAAGCGCGTCTCCTCGGGCGGGCGTTCGGTGTCGTGCTTGTGCGGCGGAAAGCCCGACCAGCCGCCCGCGCCGACCGTGAACAGCTCGCTCACGAGCAGACGGCCGCGACGCTCGGCGTTCGCCTGCCCGAGCAGGTGCTTGATCTTCCGGTGCGTCTTCGTCTCGTCCGAGCCGTACTGCACGATGAAGACGTCGTCGTCCCTCACCGCGAAGGGCTCCAGCGCCTCGTCGAAGCGGCCCCCCGCGACGAACACCTCCATGCGCGCGTCCCCGGCCGTGACGGTGCAGGGCGCGTCCACCGGCACGTAGACCGCATTCGGCACGCCCTCCCAGAGATGCGTGCGCCCGCCGATGTCGTCGAAGCGCGTGCCCCCGACCTCCACGCTGCACGTGCCGGTGACGGGCACGACGCAGGCCTCGTGGTTCGCGAGCCGGAACTCGTGCGACTGGCCCGGATCGAGCCACAGGCGGTTGAAGTAGACGAGCGGCACGGTGGCATCGCCTTCGGGCACGATCGGCTCGTTGCGGTTGTCGTGCGCTTCGATGTGCTTCGGCATGCGGGGGATCCGGTGCGGGGTGGTGTCGAGCGGGGTCGTCGTCAGGAAGCGGCGTCGCGCGCCGCGACGAACGCGTCGAGCTCGTCGCGCGTCGGCGACGAGGACGAGCACGCGTCCCCGGCCACGACGATGGCCGCGGCAGCCGCACCGCGACGCGCGCAGCTCGGCAGGTCCGCGCCGTCGAGGGCGGCGGCCAGGAAGGCGGCGAGCCAGGCATCCCCCGCGCCGAACGGCTTGACGACATCGACCGCGTCGATGGGCTGCGCGTGATGCGTGCCGTCCGCCAGGTACAGATCCGCGCCTTCGCCGCCGGCCTTGATGGCCACCACGCGCGTCGCGCCGCTCAGGCAGCGGGCCGCGACGGTGACCCCTTGCGCGCGCTCTGGATGACCGAGCACGGCGAATTCCTCGCGGTTGCCCACGAGCATCCAGGCGAGCGATGCCGCCTCGGTGCACACGCGCCCGGCCTCCGCCACCGACGGCCAGGTGTAGGCGCGGTAGTCGAGATCGAGCACGACCCTGGGCGCCGCGCGCATCGCCTTCAGCGCGGCCGAGCGCGAGGGTTCGCGGCTGAGCGCGGTGCCCGAGACCACGAGCAGGTGCGCGTCCGCGACGAGCGCCTCGTCGATGTCCCGCGGCGCGAGCGCGAGGTCCGCCGCGTCGTTTCGGTAGATGACCACGGCGCAGCCGTCGGGTCGCATCTCCGTGAGCGCAAGGCTCGTGCGCGTGCCGCCGGCGTCGAAGGCCACGCCGCGCACGTCCACGCCTTCGGCCTCCAGGTAGCCGTGCACGTAGCGCCCGACGACGTCCTCGGACAGCTTCGTGACGATGCCCGCGCGCGCGCCGAGCCGGGCGAGCCCCACGGCGATGTTCGCCGGAGATCCACCGACGTGCTTGTCGAACCCGGTGACGGCCGCGAAGTCGGTGTTCCGCTCGCGCGCGTACAGATCCATGCCGGCGCGACCGAGGCACACGACGTCGAGCGCCTTCGCCGCGCGATCGCCCGGCTCGAGCAGCGGCGGGCCGGGCATCAGTACGCCTGCTTCGAGCGGTTGGCGTCCTGCCAGTCGCGGCGCGCGTCCACCACCTCGTCGCGCGTGGACACCGCCGGGATGCCGACCTGCCACCACGTGCCGCCGCCCGTGGAGTCGACCGCGTTCGTGTCGATGCAGACGACGGCGGTGCGCTCGGCCGCCTTCGCGCGCGCGAGCGCCTCCGGCAGCTCGGCGAGCGAGCCGACGTGCTCGGACGCCGCGCCGAGCGCCGCCGCGTGCGCGGCGAAATCGACCTTCGGGTACGGCCGCTCGGACGCCGTGCCGTCGTCCAGCAGGTTGTTGAACGCCTCCTGCCCGCAGGCGCCCTGCAACCGGTTGATGCAGCCGAAGCCGCGGTTGTCGAGCACGACGACGACGAGCTTCGTGCCGAGCGCCACCGAGGTCAGGATCTCGGAGTTCATCATCAGATACGAGCCGTCGCCGACGACCACCCACGCCGTCGCGTCCGGCGCGGCCATCTTGACGCCGATGCCCGCGGCGATCTCGTAGCCCATGCACGAGTAGCCGTACTCGGAGTGGTAGCTGCCGCCGTGCTCGCCGCGCCACAGCTTGATGCCCTCGGCCGGCATCGAGCCCGCGGCGACCACGAGCACGTCCTTCGCGGGATCGGCCGCCGCGTTGATGGCCTCGGTGACCTGCGCGTCCGAGGGCAACGGCTGGTTCGACGCGAGCGCCTCGTCGATCATGGCCCGCCACTCGGCGCGCGCGGCGTCCAGGCGTTCGAGGTGCGCGGGCTCGGCGCGCCAGCCGTCGAGCAGCGGCTCGAGCTCCCGAAGCGTGCGGCGCGCGTCGCCGCGCAGCGCATGGGCGCCGTGACGGTGCGCGTCCAGGTGGGCCACGTTCAGGTTGATCTGCGGCACGCGCCCGCTCGACAGCACGCTCCTCGAGCCCGTCGTGAAGTCCGACAGCCGCGTGCCGATCGCGAGCACGAGGTCGGCGGATTCGACCACGGCGTTCGCGGCGTGGCTGCCCACCACGCCCACGGCCCCGGCGGACAAGCGGTGCGAGTGCGGCAGCGCGCACTTGCCGGCCGAGGTCTCGACGACCGGCACGTCGTGCGCCTCGGCGAAGGCCGCGAGCTCGTCGAGCGCGTCGGAGTAGTGCACTCCGCCGCCCGCGACGATGACGGGTCGGCGCGAGCCGCGCAGGAGCATCGCCGCGCGGCGCAGGCGCTCCGGATCAGCGCCCGGGCGCGCCGGCACGTGCAGCACCTCGTCGAAGAAGGATTCGGGATAGTCGTAGGTTTCGGCCTGCACGTCCTGCGGCAGGCACAGCGTGGCGGGGCCGGCGAGCTCGGGGTCCGTCATGACGGCGATCGCGCGCGGCAGCGAACCGATCAGCTGCTCGGGCCGCGTGAGGCGGTCGAACCACGCCGAGACCGGGCGGAACGCGTCGTTCACGTTGACCGTGGCGTCGTCGGTGCGCTCCACCTCCTGCAGCACCGGTGCGGACGCGCGGTGCGCGAACGTGTCCCCGGGCAGCAGCAGCACGGGAATGCGGTTCACGTAGGCCGTCGCGGCCCCGGTCAGCATGTTGCTGGCACCGGGCCCGACCGAGCTCGTCACGGCCATGATGCGGCGCCTGCGCATCTGCTTGGCGTAGCCCGTGGCGATGTGCACCATGGACTGCTCGTTCTGGCCGCGCCACGTCGGCAGCGCGTCCCGATGCTCGTGCAGCGCCTCGCCCAGAGCCGGCACGTTGCCGTGGCCGAAGATGGCCCACAGTCCCGCGAAGAGCGGCACGCGCTCGCCGTGAACTTCCGTGTACTGCGCGCACAGGTGGCGCACGAGCGCCTGCGCCATGGTCAGCCTGATCGCGCTCATGCGTTCTCGCGTGTCCGGTGCCCTTCGCGGGCGGAGTCCCAGAGCGCGACCGTGGCCGCGTAGTTGTCACCCACGCGGCGCACGAGCTCCGGATCGTCGATGTCGCCGCGCAGCCACGCGCGCGACGGCTCGCCGAAGATGCTGCGCCCCACCGCGAAGCCGCGGAAGCGTTTCACCGGGGCGACCTCGGCGAAGCCCGCGCCGAGCGCCTCGAGCGGCGCGTCCAGCCCGAGCACGAGCGCGCCGCGGCAGTGCGGGGCGTGAGTCTCGATGGACTCGGCGAGCCGCTCGGCGTGCGCGCGCGCCATCGACGGCACCTTCCACCAGTCGGGTCGGACGCCGAGCGAGTAGAGCCGCTCGACCGAGCGGCACACCGACTCGCCGACGTCGAGCGCCTCGTCGGGCGGGATGATCTCGAGCAGCAGCTCGTGCCCGGTGGCGAGCACCGCGTGCCACGCCTCGAGCAGCCGCGCGTCCTGCGCCTCCAGCAGCGCCGGATCGTCGGCGGTGCTGTAGAACACCAGGCACTTGACCACGTGGTTCAGCGGCCAATCCGTCAGCAGCGTGCCGATGCTGCGCCCGCCCTCGAACGCGAGCGGACGCGAGCGCGGCAGCTCCACGGGCCGACCGATCCACAAGCCCGTCCCCGGTGCGCCGGTCGCGCTCGCGAGCGCCTCGGCGCCATGGACGTCGTCGCACAGGATGCCGGCCCGCCCACCGAGCCCGAGCCGCTCGGCGGTGCGCCGCGCGGCGTCCAGCAGCAGCGCCTTCAGCGCCGGCAGGCGGGCGAGCTCCGCACCCGCCTCGCGCGCCATCTCCTCGAACTGCACCCGGTGGTCGAACGCGAGCACCGCGAGCTCCGGACGCGCGGGCGCGGGCCGCGTCGTGACGCGGTGCAGGTAGGCGAGCTCGGGATGCACGTCCGGGCGCGCGATCTCGCCCGCGCGCTCGAGATACCAGTCGAGCTCCTCGCGCGTGGGCATGGCCGGCGTGCAGCCGTGTCTCGACACGACGAGCGCGCCGCAGGCGTTGGCGAGCGTGAGCGAGCGCTCGTGCGGCTCGCCGCGCAGCCAGCCCGCGAGAAAACCCGATGCGAACGCGTCCCCGGCCCCCAGCACGTTCATGACGTCGACCGTGACGCCCGGCACCGTGACCCCATCGTCCAGCGAGGCAGGGATGGCACCCTCGAACACCGTCGCGCCGAACGGCCCGCGCTTGAGCACGAGCGCGGCCCCGGTGACCCCGCGCACCGCGCGCAGCGCCGCCAGCGTGTCGGTGGAGCCGCCCGCGATGTGGAACTCCTCCTCGGTACCGATCACGAGATCGAAGCGTCCGAGGATGCCCTGCAGGTGCTCCGTGACGCGTCCGCTCGCCACGAAGCGGGTCTGCCCGTCGCCGCGGCCCGTCAGCCCCCACAGCACGGGGCGGTAGTCGATGTCGATGACGGTCCGCAGGCCCCGCTCGCGCGCGATGTCGAGCGCGGCCATGGACGTGCTGTACACGGCATCGGTCGAGAAGTGCGTGCCCGTGATCAGCAGCGCGCGCGCCGTGCCGATCCAGTCGGCATCGAGGTCTGCGGGCGCGATGGCCATGTCCGCGCAGTTCTCGCGGTAGAAGATCAACGGGAAGGTGTCCCGGTCCTCGATGCCGAGCACCACCAGCGCGGTGAGCCGGTCCGGATCGGTCACGACACCGGTGGCGTCGACGCCTTCGCGCGCGAGCTGCTCGCGGATGAAGCGGCCCATGTGCTCGTCGCCGACGCGCGTGATCAGCCCCGTGGCGAGCCCCAGGCGCGCGCCGCAGCACGCGATGTTCGTGCTCGAGCCGCCGATGTACTTGGCGAGGCTGGCGACGTCCTCCAGGCGCGCGCCGATCTGCTCGGCGTAGAAGTCCACGCCCGCGCGCCCGAGGCAGATCAGGTCCAGCGCTGGCGTCGTGTCGCTCATCGGGGGGCGAGACTATTGGAACGTTTGTTCCGCCGCAAGCCGTGTCGCGGGACCGTCACGGGCGAATTGCCGCTTGAATGGAACAGGTGTTCCGGAATAGTCTCGACCGGTGAGCGCCGAACCGCCCCGCACGCCCCCCGAGCCCCCGCCCGACCGCGGGGCGGTGCAGATGCGCAGCGCTCCCGGAGGACCTGGTACCGGCGCCCCCGCCACGCTCGCCGAGATGCACGCCCGGCTGGAGGCGGAGCGCGGCTCGCTCAGCAGGCGGCTGCACGACGTCGCCGCCTGGGTGGCCGCGCACCCGGAGTCGATCGCGCTGGACACGCTCGCGGAGATCGCGAGCAAGGCCGGAGTGCCCCCGTCCACGCTGGTGCGCTTCGCGAACCGCTTCGGCTTCGGCGGCTTCTCCGAGCTGCAGAAGCTGTACCGCACCCACGTGCACGAGCACTTCGCCGACTACGGCGCGCGCATCCGCACCCTGCAACGCGCGCCCGACGCGGCCGGGATGGACGCGGCACGACTGCTCGGCGAGTTCACCGATGCGAACCTCGCGGCACTGGAGCGCCTGCGCGACGTGACCGACCCTGCCGCGCTCGACGCCGCCGTGGAGCTGCTCGTCGACGCGCGCGGCATCCACGTGTGCGGCATCCGCCGCGCCTTCCCCATCGCCATGTACTTCGCGTACGCGCTGCCGCACGTCGGGCTCGCCTGCCACGCCATCGACGGGCTCGGGCTCATGCACGCCGAGCAGGCGCGCTGCATCGCCACGGGGGACGTGCTGGTGGCCATCACCTTCTCGCCGTGGGCCGAGGAGACGCGCACGGTCGTGCGCACGGCGCGCGACAACGGCGCACGCGTGATCCTGCTGACCGACGACGCCGACAGCCCCAGCGCGCCGCTCGCCGACGTGCTGTTCGCGGTACGCGACGCCGAGGTGCGCACGTTCCGCTCGCTGAACGCGAGCCTGTGCCTTGCGCAGACGCTGTGCATCGCGCTGGGGTTCAGACGCGAGCGGGGCTGAGCCACGGTACGAACGCACGACGCCCGAAGGCAAGCACGCACGAGGCGCCGATGATGAGCTCGATCGCGAGGGCGCCGAGCACGGCGATCGACGGCATGCCGTCGATCGCGATGCCGAGGATCCGACCGATCGGAAAGGCCAGGAACACCGTCAGCGCGACGACGACCGAGACCGGTGACCATGCCGGGCGCACGATGCCGGCGAGCATGATCAGGCCGAGAGCGGCAAGACTGGCCCCCGGAGCGCGCAGCTCGCTCAGCAGGCTCGGGTCCGGACCGAGGGCGATACCGTAGCCGGCGTAGAAGGCCTGCGGGGCTGCAGCGATGCACGCGCCGACGCCGAGAGCCGTGACGCCCGCGATGCCGAGGGCGATCGTCTGGAAGCGGGTCATCGCGAGCGCGGGCTTCATGCCGCCGCCTCCGCGCCGACGACGCGCCAGACGCCTCGCGCGGCGACATCCCGAGCGTAGTCGGCGAAGTCGCGTGGCCTGCGCCCGAGGGCACGTTCGACGCCATCGCACAGGTGAGCGTTGCGCCCGTCCAGCACCGTCCCGAAGAGATAGTTCAGCAGCCACGCGACCTCCGCCGGGGCTCCCGACTCGACGAGCGCCTGCGAGAACGCCTCGTCCGGTACGCGCACGAAGCTCACCTCGCACCCGGCGGCACGGGAGATCCCGGCGGCGACGTCGCTCATCGTCAAGAGGCGCGGCCCCGTGACCTCGTACACTTCGCCGTCGTGGCCGTCCTCGACGAGCGCCACCACCGCGACGTCGGCGATGTCGTCCGCGTCCACGAAGGGCTCGGGGATGTCGTTCGCCGGCAGCGCGATGGTGCCACCCACCACCATGCCGAGGAACTCCCCTTCGGAGAAGTTCTGCATGAACCAGCTCGCGCGCACGATCGTCCATTGCACGCCGGCGCCCTGCACGATGCGCTCGCAGGCCTGCGCCTCCTCCTCGCCGCGGCCCGACAGCAGCACGAGCCGCCGCACGCCCCGCGCGACGGCGCGGTCGGTGAAGGCGCGGATCGTGTCCGCGGTGCCCGGAACGGCGAGATCGGGCGCGAAGGTGAGGTAGGCGCGGGTCACGCCGTCGAGCGCGGCGTCCCAGGTGTCGCGATCGTTCCAGTCGAAGGCCGGCGACGAGCCGCGCGAGGCGGCGCGGGTCCGGACCCCGCGAGCCCGGAGCCGTTCGACGACCCGGCGGCCGGTCTTGCCGCTGCCGCCGAGCACGAGGGTGAGACCGTGTCGGTCGCCGTCGTCGGGAAGGATGTCGTTCATGATGCGCTCTCCGCTGTCGAGTGATCGCTGCCGCCCGGATGGGTCGGTATCAGCGGGATCCAGTCTGCGCAGCGACGCGCCGGGCGACCATGCTCGGCCGGATCAGACTCATGCGCGTTCGACTCGGCTTTCGGGGCTCGTGCGGACGCGCTCTACCCTCGCCCCCGCTATGCTCGCGACATGGACACGCTCGGTGGACTGCTGGACGCGCCGCGGGCGCGCGGCGCCTTTGCGCTCCGGAACGTCATGCGTCCGCCTTGGTCGCTGCGGATCGTGGCGGAGTCGCCACTGACGCTGATCGCGGGCGTCGCGGGGGAATCCTGGGTGGTGCCGGACGCGGGCGACGCGGTGCGGGTCGGTCCGGGCGACATCGCCATCACCCGTGCGCCGGAGCACTACACCGTGGCCGGCGCCCCCGACACCCCACCCGCGGTGTTCGTCGGCCGCGGCCAGGACTGTCGCGATGCGAACGGTCGCTCCACCTTCGAGTCCATGACGCACGGCGTGCGCACCTGGGGCAACGACCCGGACGGCCCCACCGTCTTTCTCGTCGGCGCGTACGAGCACCTGAGCGACATCAGCGACCGGCTGCTCCGGGCGCTGCCCCCCGTGCTCCTGCTCCCGGGAGCGGACTGGTCGTCTCCGCTCGTGCCGCTGCTGAGCGAGGAGGTGGTCAAGGACGAGCCCGGGCAGGCGGCGGTACTCGATCGCCTGCTCGATCTGCTCGTCACGGCCGCGCTCAAGGCGTGGTTCGCTCGCCAGGACGCGAGCCGACCCGACTGGTGGCGGTTCCAGGGCGATCGCATCGTCGAGCGCGCGCTCCGGTCGATGCACGACGATCCGGCGGGCGCGTGGACGCTCGAACGTCTGGCGAGCGAGGCGGGCACCTCGCGCGCGTCGCTCGGAAGGCGATTCCAGGATCTCGTCGGCGAGGCACCGATGACGTTCCTGAAGCATTGGCGGATGGCGCTCGCGGCCGACCTGCTCTGTCGGCCGGACGAGACGGTCGGCACCGTCGCCGAGAAGGTCGGCTACGCGACGCCCTTCGCCTTCAGCGCCGCGTTCAAGCGCGTTCGCGGCATCAGCCCGCGCCACCACCGCGCGAGCGCGCTCGCGGGCGGCGGACCGGTGGGCTGAGCGACGGCCGCACGATCCGCGCGCAGCCACCGCTCGGATGCCTACCGGTCAGCTACGGTCCGATCATCCTCCGTTCCGCCGGCGTGACCCTTGCCCGCTTTCAGGGCGTTCCGGTGCACGCGCTCGAGCATGGCGAAGAGCGCGTGTGCTTCGCGTTCGGAGAAACCCTCGAGCAGACGGTCGTTGACGTCCTGGAAGAAGGTGGCCAGGCCGCTCGAGGCGCGTCCGCGGCGCGTCAGGTGCACCCTCACCGCGCGTCCGTCGACGCTGTCGGCACGACGTCGCACGAGCCCGTCGCGCTCCATCCGGTCGATCAACCTCGAGGCCGCCGACACCTTGCTGCCCATCTGCCGAGCGAGGTCGCCCACGAGCAGCCCGTCGCGGCGCCACAGTGTGGACAGCACGACCCATTGCGCGAGGGTCAGGCCGTGCTCGGCGAGCATCGCCTCGCACAGCCGATTCATCGTGATGCGACCGGGCTACGACTTCGGCGCGGAGTTCGACTTCGGGCTCGAGCTCGTGCTCGACGGTCTCGCGGCTACCGCCGCGCGAGCGAACGCCGCGTGAGATCGGCGGACGTCAGGACCGCGACCACGAGCACCGCGCCCAGCCCGTTCGCCACGAGATCCAGCATGGTGTCCTGCAGCCCGCGTTGCGCACGGAACAGGCCCGTGCGATCGATCGCGAACTCGAACATCTCCCACAACGTGCCCGCGCTCAGCGTGGCGCCCAGCACCAGCAAGCACACCGGCATCGTCGGCAGATCGATGCGACGACGCGCGCAGTAGCCGCGCAGGGCGAACGCGGCGAGCGCGGCCACCGCGGCCGACCCCAGCGCGTGCATCGCCTTGTCGTACACGGCCGACGTCTCGTACAGCCCCCCATGCATGCCGAGCACGACGTGCGCGGCGAGCAGCAGCGCGAGGACCGCTGCGGTGGCGCCGCGCAGCGCCGACTCGCGCACCAGCCGCGCGGGCAGCAGCGTCAGGACGAGCGCCACGACCGCGACGCCGAGCTCGGGACCGTCGCCCGATCCGAGCCACAGCAGTCCCGTCGCGGCGATCGCGAGACGGCTCCACAGCAGCAGCATCGGTACCGCCGGAAGCCTCTCGAAGCGCATCACGACGGCTTCCTCGCGATCAGGAACAACGCCTTCCGGGGGGCCGGTCGCCAATCGACCACGATCTCGAAGCCCGCGTCCTGCACGGCCCGTCGGAGATCGTCGGCGCCGAAGAAGCTCAGGCGCGGGAGCAGTCCGAGCACGCGCCCGGCCCCGGCGACCGGGCGCAGGAATCCGAAGCCGTCGTTCATGCAGGGCGTGCTCGACACGAACGCGCCACCGGGTTGCAGCACGCGGTACGCGTCGCCGATCGTGTCGCGCCAGTCCGGCAGCAGGTGCAGCAGGCTGTGCACCATCACGGCGTCGAAGCTTGCCTGCGTCGCTTGCACCTGCGACGCCGACCGGCACATGAAGTGGACGTTCGCCGCGCCCGCCTTCGCGGCCTTCTCGCGCGCGATCGCGATCATGTGGCGCGACGCATCGGTCGCCGTGATGCGGCGCACGTGCGGCGCGTGCGCGATGGCGGTGCTGCCCGTACCGCAGCCGAGCTCGAGCACCTCGGCATCGGCATGCAGGTGGTCGCGGGTCCACGCGAGCTTGCGCGCGTACGCGTCCGGATCGGTCACGGGCGACGCGGCGTAGCGCTCGGCCATGCGATCCCAGAAGCGCGCGTCGCGGGCGGAACCCGCTGGCGTCGCACCCTCATCGTTCGGATCGACGGGACGAGCGTGGCGGTGGCGGGTACGGGCAATCACGGGCAGATCCTCGGGTGAAACAGCGAAGGGCCATGATCGGCAGATGCCCGCTCCGGGCCATCGGTGGAACGGTCCGATCCGCCTCGCCCGCGCGCCCGAGCGTCGCGCCGTCCTTTCGGCCGACGAGTCCTTCGCGAGCACGCCCGGGTTCAGCGCGGCAAGCGCCCCGTCTCGTGCGCCCACATCGCGATCTCGACCCGGTTCCGCGCGCCGAGCTTCTGCATCAGGCTCGCCAGATGCGTCTTCACGGTGCTGAGACTGATGTGCAGCTCGTCGCCGATCTCGGCGTTGGTGCGCCCGCGCGCCACGGTCGCGAGCACCTGTTCCTCGCGATCGGTCAACGGCTCGAACGGCTGGCTCGGCGCGGCGCCCGTCGGCAGATCCGCGAACGCGCTCAGCAGGCGTGCCGTGATGCTCGGGGCGATCAACGCATCGCCCGCGGCCGCCGCGCGAACGGCCTGGGCGAGCAGGTCGGCACCGGCGTCCTTCAGCAGGAACCCGCGCGCGCCCGCCTTGAGCGCGCCGTGCACGTACTCGTCCAGGTCGAACGTCGTGATGACCACGATCGCCATCGGATCGGCCACGTCGGGCCCCGCCAGCAGGCGCACCGCCTCGATGCCGTCGAGCCGTGGCATGCGGATGTCGAACAGGCACACGTCCGGGCGCAGCTCGCGCGCGAGCTCCACCGCTTCGAGCCCGTCGGCGGCCTCGCCGACCACCTCGATACCGTCCTGCGCATCGAGGATCATGCGCAGCCCCGTGCGCACCAGGCATTGGTCGTCGGCGACCAGCACGCGGATGCTCATGCCGCGCCTCCACGCTTCGGCAACGTCGCCTCCACGCTCCATCCGCGCGCGGCGCCGGGGCCGGCGCGCAGGCTGCCCCCGAGCAGCGCGACCCGTTCGCGCATGCCGCGCAGGCCGAGCCCGGACGGCGGTCGGTCCGGTACGACATCGCCGTCGTCGGTCACCGTCAGACGCACCCGCGTCGCCTCGCCGCTCACGCTCACGAGAACGTGGCGGGCACCTCGCGCGTGGCGCATCGCGTTGGTCACCCCTTCCTGCGCGATACGGTACAGCGTCGATTCGAGCGCGGTATCCATCTCGTCCAGCACTCCTCCCATCGTGACCTGCACGTGCGGCGCGCAGCCGTCGGTGCGTGCGAGGCCTTGCACGTCCGCGAGCGTCGCCGCGGGTTCGCGCGTCGCCGCATCGGCGCCGCGCAACGCGCGCAGGATGTGCCGCATCTCCTCGAGCGTACGCGATGCGGCTTCCTCGACGATGCGCAGCGCCTCGACCGGCGCCCCGGGACGCGTCGCGGCCAGCGCCAGGCCGGCCTGAGCCTGGATGGCGATGGCCGAGACGTGGTGCGCCACCGTGTCGTGCAATTCCCTCGCGAGCTGCTCGCGCTCGCGCAGCAGCACCTGTTCGGTGGCACGCCGCTGCGCGCTGTCGCGGTAGCGCACGGAGGCGCCGAGCGCGGCGGGGAAGAGCACGAAGGCGCTGGCCCCGAGACCCTCCATCCAGGTCCAGCCGTCGCCGAACCACGCGGCGGTGAACGACGCGGCGATGGTGGCAAGACCCAGGATCGCCTCGCGACCCGAGCCCCAACGCAGCAGCGCGTACGGCAGGATCAGCAGGAACGCGTTGGTATCGAGCTCGACCCAGTCGGCGTCCCGCACCAGCGCGGCGACGTGAACCGCTCCCGTGGCCCCGAACGCGACCACGATCGTGCGCAGCGGGTGCACGCGTCGCCACGGCAGGGTCGACAGGAGCACGAGGGTCAGCCCCAAGGTTTGCCCCAAGGTTGGCCACGGCGGGAACGGCACGGCACCGTGAACGGTTTCGGCGATCGCCGTCGCGACGAGCAGGGCCACGAGCGCCCAGTCGCGCCGCAGCGGGCCCGGGGCGTCGGGGGCGCGGGGTTCCTTCCACAAGGTCCTGAACAGATCGGACATGCAGGACAGCCGTCGGTGTCATCGGGCCCCAGTCTAGACAGACGCCCCGCGCGTCCACATCGGTCGATAGGCCGAGGCCGGAGCCCGTATCGAGGCACGAAGTTGCTCGAGCAACCGCGCCGCGCGCACGCCGCCCCCGGCCGAGCGACACTGCGCGTGCGTCGGCCGACGCGGACCCCACGCTGCCGGACTCGGCCTCTGCCGCGATGAACCTCTGGATCGGAGTGCTGTGCGCAGCGCTCTTCGCGCCGTTTCTCGCCGATGCCGTCACGCGCGTGCGCGCCGACCGTCTCGAGCGGCGCGACCTCGCCATCTGGATCTCCCTGTCCGTGCTGGCGATCGCTGCCGCCCTGCTCTCGAGCGGGCTTCAGCGCACGCTCGGGCTGCACTGGTTCGGCGCCGCCTTCCTCACGCTCACGCTCGGCTACGGCCGTGCGCTGCTGACGAGCGCCGCCGTGGCGGCCGCGAGCTCGCCGCTCGCGGTGGCGGGCCCCGCGCTGCTGACCGATGCGCTGATCCCGGTGTGGACGACTTGGCTGCTGGTCGTCGCGACGCGCCGGTGGCTGCCGCCGAACCCGTTCGTGTTCCTGCTCGGGTGCGGCTTCTTCGGGCTGTTCGCCGTGAGCTGCCTGCAGCTCGTGCTGGGGCTCGGCGTGGACGCGCTCACGGGAGCGACATCCGCGGAGGGCGCCGCGCTGCCCGCGTTCGGCGAGCGGCTGATCTACGGGGCGCTGCTCGCGAGCGGCGAGGCGACGCTCGAGGGCATGCTGATCACGGTGCTGGTCGTGTACGCGCCGGCCGCGGTCGCGCTCTTCGACGACCGCCACTACCTTGGCGGTGCCGGACGCTCCTGACCGGCGGCCGAGCTGACGGGAAGCGCCCCGGCGCGCTCGCGCAGGCTCTGCGGATCCACGATGGTGACGCTCTTGCCGCGCACGCGCAGCACCTCGGCGTCGACGAGCTTCGAGAGCGCGCGCGACACGGTCTCGATCTTCAGGCCGAGATAGGTGCCGATCTCCTCGCGCGTCATGCGCAGCACGAACTCGAAGGGCGAGTAGCCCAGCCGCCGGTAGCGCTCCGAGAGCCCGACGAGGAACGCCGCCACGCGCTGTTCGGCAGTGAGGCTGCCGAGCATCATCATCACGCCCTGCTCCCGCACGATCTCGCGACTCATGACCTTGTGCAGCTGGCGCTGCAGCGGTGCGAACTCGCGTGCGATGCGCTCGAGGTCGCTGTAGGGCAGCACGCAGACCTCGCTGTCCTCCAGCGCGACCGCGTCCACGCCGTGGCGTTCGAACGCGACGCCGTCGAGCCCCAACAGCTCGCCCGCGAGCTGGAAGCCCGTCAGTTGCACCCCGCCGTCGTCGCGCATCACGCGCGTCTTGAACGAGCCCGTGCGCACCGCGTAGAGCGAGCGGAACTCGTCGCCGACCCGGTACAGCGTCGCACCCCGCTCGATGCGGCGCCGCAACTTGACGAGCGCGTCGAGCCGCTCGAGATCCTTCGCCGGGATGCCCCCGGGCACGCAGAGCTCCCGCAGGCTGCAGCGCGCGCAGGCGTCCTTGAGCCCCGTGTGCAACGCGTGGCTGGCATCGTTGCGGGCGTTGCCCGCTCGAAGGGGCGGCTCGGCTCCGGGCTCGTCCAACCTGTGGAGCGGAGCGACAACGCCCTTGCCCTTGCTCATGTGTGGGTTCGTCCGATCATGGCGTCGATGCGGCACCGAACCACGGTCCGGATCGCTCGCGTTCCACCCCGATGGTACGAGATCGGAAGGCGTTCGGTCGAGACGATCCGGACCCGGCTTCGCGCCGAGCTTGATCCACATCAAGGTGCGGGCGAGCGGACGGGTCCACGCTTCGCGTTCCCGATGCCCATGTCGCACAGGAGCGCCTCCGTGAATTCCGATGCCGACGATCCCCGCCTCGGTACCGCCGGCGTGCCCATAGCACGCGTGGACGATATTCCGCAGCCTTCCCCCCTGCCGGCCGTGCGCCACGTGGCCTGGCGCGCGCCGTTCGGCTGGCTGTCGCGCGGCTGGCGGGACCTCGTCGCGACGCGCTTCATCGGCGCGTTCTACGGCGCCGCCTTCGTCGCGATGGGCTACGCCATCGTCGCGGTGTACACGACGCGCTGGCAACTGACGATGGGCCTCGTCGGCGGCTTCTTCCTGATGGGCCCCTTCGTCTGCACGGGGCTCTACGAGCTGTCGCGCCAGCGCGCACGCGGGGAGCCCCCCAGCCTGCTCGACTCGATGACCTGCTGGCGACGCAACGCAGGCTCGATCGCGCTGTTCGCGGTCGCGCTGGCCTTTCTCATGATCGTGTGGGCGCGCGTGTCGGTCATCCTGTTCGCGCTCGCCTCGAGCGCGGAGTTGCCCACGCTGCAGGGCGTGCTCGGCTCCATCCTGACGCTCGAGAACGCCCGGTTCGTGCTGCCCTGGGCGGGCGTCGGCTTCGGCTTCGCATCGTTGGTGTTCGCCATCGGCGTCGTGTCCGTGCCGCTCATGCTCGACCGGGACGTCGACGCCGCGCGC
This sequence comes from uncultured Gammaproteobacteria bacterium, assembly GCA_963833195.1. Classification (GTDB taxonomy): domain Bacteria; phylum Pseudomonadota; class Gammaproteobacteria; order Granulosicoccales; family Granulosicoccaceae; genus Granulosicoccus. Next base: position 3,436,114 of record CAWHXF010000027.1, read on the forward strand.
GCGGTGGCGACCAGCGCGCGGTGCCTGTTCCTGAGCCCGGCGGCCTGCTACGTCTGGGCCGCGCTCGTCGTCACGATCATCGGTGCGAGCCTCGCGCTGGCCTTCGTGCCCCTGCTGCTCACGGCGCCGCTCGTGGGTCACGCCACCTGGCACGCGTACGCGGACATGGTCGCACCGGCCGACGGCGCCGCCTGAGCCGGTGGGGGGACTCACCGAGGAGCGCGTCGCCGCGTTCGGCATGACGTTCGGCATCGCGGCGTTCATGCTCTACATGCTGTTCATCGTCGGCCAGCTCGCGCGAAGCTCCGGCGCCGGCCGACGCGGCACGCTGGTGCTGTTCTTCGTGCTCGGCTTCGGCATGCTGGGGTTCGTGGCGAAGACGCTGATCGAGTGGTTGCTCGACGTCTGAGCCGCGGATCGGCCCGGACTTGATCCGGATCAAGAACGCAACGCGCGTCCGGACCGACAGTCCGGTCATGGAACAAGACCTCACGCAAGTCCCGGCGACCGTGGCCGTGCCCCTGGCCGTGCCCCTGGCCGTGCCCCTAGCCGTGCCCCTGGGCATGCCGCGCGCGGTCCGGCTCGATGACGGCGCCGCGCGCCCCGCGCCGGCGAGCGAGCTGCGCGCCCGCGAGGCGCGCGCGCCGCGCTACACGAGCTACCCGACCGCCGACCGCTTCGGCGACGACTTCGGGCCATCGGACCACGCGCGCCACCTGCGCGCCCGCGGCGAGCGAGCGCCCGCCCCGCTGTCGGTGTACGTGCACGTGCCGTTCTGCGAGTCGCTGTGCCACTACTGCGGCTGCAACCGCACCATCACGGGCACGCGGGCCAGGGCCGAGCCCAAGGTCGAGCGATGGCTCGATCGCGTGCTGCGCGAGGCCGACCTGGTCGACGCGGCGCTCGGTGGAGACCGGCGCACCTCGCAGCTGCACCTCGGCGGCGGCACGCCGACCTTCCTCGACGCGGGCCAGCTGCGGCGTCTGATGGCCGGGCTGCGCGAACGCTTCGATCTGCTGGAAGGCGGCGAACGCTCGATCGAGATCGACCCGCGCACCGTCGACGCGCCGAAGCTCGAGGTGCTGGTCGACGAGGGCTTCACGCGCATGAGCTTCGGCGTGCAGGACTTCGACGCCGACGTGCAGCGCGCCATCGGGCGCGTGCAGGGCGAGGAGCTCGTGCGCACCGCGCTCGACGGCGCGCGCGCGGCCGGTGTCGGGTCCATCAACTTCGACCTGATCTACGGGTTGCCGCGTCAGAGCGTGGACGGCTTCGAGCGCACCGTGCGCACGGTGATCGACATGCGCCCCGAACGCATCGCGCTCTACCACTACGCCCACATGCCGACGCGCTTCCGCTCGCAGCGGCTGATCGACGAGGCCGAGCTGCCGGACGCGAACGGCAAGCTTGCCTTGTTCGACACGGCGCGCGCGCTGCTCGAGGCCGCGGGCTACGAGTACATCGGCATGGATCACTTCGCCCTGCCGGACGATGCCCTGGCCATCGCGCATCGCGTCGGCCGACTGCACCGGAACTTCCAGGGCTATTCGACGCAGCCCGACACCGACCTCGTTGCGCTGGGGCCGAGCGCCATCAGCCGGGTCGGCGCGGGCTACGCGCAGAACCGGCGCGGCCTCGTCGAATGGGGCGACGCCATCGACGCGGGCAGCCTCGCGACGTTCCGCGGCCACGAGCTCGAGCGCGAGGACCTGCTGCGCCACGCGGTGATCCTTGCGCTGATGTGCGCCGGGCAGGTCAGCAAGAGCGCCATCGAGGAAGCCTGGCTGGTGGACTTCGACACCGCCTTCGCCGCGGACCTCGCGGACCTGCGCCCGCACGTCGCGGCCGGCCGCGTGGTGCTGGAGGACGATGCCATCGTCGTGACCGAGACCGGCCGGCGCGACGCGCTGCGCCTGATCGCCTCGTGCTTCGACGCTCACCTGCGCCGCACGCGCGGGGCACACCTTCGCCCCGTTCGCGCATGAATCCGGACCCGACCCTCTACGCGGTCTTCCTGACCGGCCTGCTCGGCGGCGTGCACTGCGCCGGCATGTGCGGCGGCATCGTGGGCGCGATCTCGATGCTCGGCGAGCGAGCGGCCCCGGACCCGGTCGCGCGCCCGGTGGCGGCGCCGCTGCGGTTCGTGCCGGCGGGCGCGGGCTTCGGCGACGGCGCCGCGGCCCCGGCACTCGCCCCGGCACTCGCCCCGGCCGGCACCGTCGTGCGCGGCGGCGCGCGCAGGCTCGGCGCGCTGCTGCCGTACAACGCCGGCCGTCTGGTCACCTACACGTCGCTGGGGGCCGCGGCGGGCGCCGTCGGCTCGTTCGGCTGGTTGCTCGGCGAGGCCCTGCCGGTGCAGCAGGCCGCGTTCGCGGCCACCAACGTGCTGCTCGTGGCGATGGGTCTGTACGTGGCGGGCTGGAAGCGACTGGGTCATGCGATCGAGGCCGTCGGCGCCATCGCCTGGCGCCGGGTGCGACCGCTAGCGACCGCGAGCCTCGGCCGACCCGGCCCCGTGGCGGCGGCGGCGGCCGGCGCGCTGTGGGGGCTCGTGCCCTGCGGCATGGTGTACGCGGTGCTCGCCGGCGCCCTGCTGTCGGGCAGCGCGGCGAACGGCGCGGCCCTCATGCTCGCGTTCGGTCTGGGCACGCTGCCGAACCTGCTCGCGCTCGGCCTGTCCGGGCGCTTTCTCGCGCGGTTCTGCCGCGCGCCGCGCGTGCGACTCGTCGCCGGAGCGGGCATCGCGGGCTTCGGCCTGCTCGGCCTCGCGCGCCTGGACGCGGCGGCCAACGTGCCGATCCTCGAGGAGCTGTGCGTGCGCCTGCCGGGCTTCGGCGGCTGATGGCGGCCACGGCCGAACGAGTCCTCGCGCACGACCCGACGCCGATCGCCGCACGGCGCGAGGCCTGCTTCCACTGCGCCGAGCCCGTGGAGCCCCGTAGCGCGCGCCGCGTGGACTTCGATGGCGCGGCGCGGGAGCTGTGCTGTCCGGGGTGCGAGGCCGTCATGCGCGGCATCCTCGACGCCGGGCTCGACGACTACTACCGCCACCGCACGGCCCCCGCCGGCACGCGCGACGGGGCCCAGGCGCTGTCGCTCACCCTCGATGCGCTCGCCGTCTACGACGAGCCCGAGGTGATGGAGCGCTACGTCCGCGACGCCGACGGGACGGACGGCGCGGGCGACGCCGAAGTCTCGCTCGCGGTCGAGGGCATGCGCTGCGGCGCGTGCGTGTGGCTGCTGGAGCGCTCGGTGCGCGGCATGGACGGCGTGAGCGCGGCGAGCTTCAACTTCTCGACGGGGCGCGCGCGCGTGCGCTTCGACGCGACGCGCGTTCCGGTCTCGGCCCTGTTGCGGCGCGTCGCCGAGGTCGGCTACGCGGCCCGCCCCTTCGATGCGCGCACGCGCGAGGCGGCGCTCACGCGCGAGTCGCGGCAGATGCTGCAGCGCCTGTTCGTCGCCGGCATCGCCATGATGCAGGTGATGATGTACGCGCTGCCGGCCTACCTCGCGGGGGCCGGCGACATCGAGCCCGCGCACGAGCAGCTGCTGCGCTGGGCGAGCCTCGTGCTGACGGTGCCCGTCATGACGTACTCGGCGACGCCCTTCTTCTCGGGCGCGTGGCGCGACCTGCGCGCGGGGCGGCCGGGCATGGACGTGCCCGTGTCGATCGGACTCCTCGCGGCGTTCGGCGCCAGCGTGCACGCCACGCTCACGATGCGCGGCGAGATCTGGTTCGACTCGATCGCCATGTTCGCGTTCCTGCTGCTCGGGGCGCGCTGGCTCGAATGGCGCGCGCGGCGTCGGGCCCTGCGCGCGATCGACGATCTCGGGGCCGAGGCGCCCGAAAGCGCGGAAGCGGTGGCGAGCGACGGCCGGTTGGAGCGCGTGCCGGTCGCACGCCTCGCGCCGGGGATGCGCGTGCGCGTCGCCTCCGGCGAGCGCGTGCCGGCGGACGCGCGCGTGGCGCACGGGCACGGTGCGGTGGATCTGTCCCTGCTGACCGGCGAGAGCGTGCCGGTCGAGGTGTCCGCCGGCGCCGACGTGCCCGGCGGCGCGCTCGTGACCGGCACGCCGTTGGAGCTCGTCGTGACGCGCGCGGCGTCGGCGAGCGCGCTGTCCACCATCGAGCGACTCATCGAGCGCGGCGGTGCGGAGAAGCCCGCCATCGTGCGCACGGCCGACCGCGTCGCCGCGGCCTTCGTCGGCGTGCTGCTCGCGTTCGCGACGCTCGTGTTCGTGCTGTGGTGGCGCATCGATCCGGCGCGCGCCGCGACGGTCGCGGTGGCGACGCTCGTCGTGTCGTGCCCGTGCGCGTTGTCGCTCGCGACGCCGGCCGCGCTGGCCGCGGCCACGGGGCGGTTGCTGCGCGACCGCCTCGTGGTGACGCGCGGCCACGCCATCGAGACGCTGGCACGCGTCACCGACGTCGTGTTCGACAAGACCGGCACGCTCACCCTCGGCCGGCCCGAGCTCGTCGGCGTCGTCACGGCGCCGGGCCAGGACCGCGACGCCGCGGTGGCCCTCGCCGCCGCGCTCGAAGCCGGTGCCGCGCACCCGTTCGCGGGCGCGCTGCGCGCCGCCGCGAGCTCGATGTCCGCGACGGTCCCGTCGCCGCCCGACGACGTGCACCACGAGCCCGGCGGCGGTGTCGCGGGCACGCTGGCCGACGGCACGCGCGTGCGGCTCGGCTCGGCGCGCTGGTGCGGGCTCGACGACGCGGTCGCCGCCGCGTGGCGCGCGCGCGCGGCGCACGAGATGTCGGGAGCGGCCCGCACGAGTGGCTCGAACGATGCCGGTGCCACCAGCGACGTGTTCCTCGTGCGCGAAGCCGCGGACGAGGGGGGTGATGGGGCCGTCGAGCCCCTCGCCCGGTTCGGCTTCGCGGACCCGGTCCGGCCGGAGGCCGCGGCGGCGGTGGCCGCGCTGCGCGCGCGCGGGTTGCGCGTGCACTTGTTGTCCGGCGACCGGCGCGCGGTGGTCGATGCGGTGGCGGACGCGCTCGGCATCGAGGCGCGCCGCGGCGAGGCGACGCCCGCCGACAAGCAGGCGACGGTGGCCGCGCTGCAGGCCGACGGTGCCACCGTGCTGATGGTCGGCGACGGCATCAACGATGCCCCGGTGCTGGCGCTCGCGGACGTGTCGCTCGCGGTGGGCGCGGCCACGGCGCTCGCGCGCACCGCGGCCGACGTGATCTCGCTGGCGCCGACGCTCGACGCGCTGGAGCGCCTGCTGGCGCACGCGCGCCGCACGGTGCGCGTCGTGCGCCAGAACCTCGCCTGGGCGGCGAGCTACAACGCCGTCGCCATTCCGGCCGCCGCGCTCGGTTGGGTACCGCCGTGGGCGGCGGCCGTGGGCATGGCCACCAGCTCGCTCGTGGTCGCGGGCAACGCGCTGCGGCTGTCCGCGCGCGGCCCCTCGGCGCCTGCCCGGGGCTGAACCTTGGAAGCCCTGATCCTGCTGATCCCGCTCTCGCTCCTCGCCGTCGGCATCGCCGTGGCGGTGTTCTTCCGCATGAACGCCACGGGCCAGTTCGACGACGACGAGGGACCCGCCTGGAGCGTGCTCATGGACGACGACTCCGCGCAGGCACCGCCCTCACGGCGCTCCGCGGACGCAGCGGCGGTTCCGCCGGAAGACGCCGCGGATTGATCCGCATCAAGGGCGTCGGGCCGGGGTCGTGATTCGCTCGCGGATTCGAAACGGCGCGAGCGTCCGCTCGCGCACGAACCGACACCGCGAGGGGAAACGACATGGACACCACCAGGATCGCCGAGACCGCACAGGCGCTCTACGCGTCGCACGGCAGCGAAGCGGAGCTGAAGGCCGCGCAGAAGGCGAAGGAAGCCGAAGCCGCCGGCGACCGTGACGGGGCCACGACCTGGCAGGCCATCCGCCGTGCCGTCAACGAGCTGCGCGGGGCTCCAGAAAGCTAGGGCCAATCGCCCATCGGAACGTACGCGCCTACGTTCCGATGGGCGACAGGCCTCGGACGCCCGCGCCGAGAAGAAAGCTCGCAAACGGGGAACGGCACCTGTTCCGGGCCCCGTGACGGCCTCGCTTGATCGACATCAAGTTCCGCGCGGCGCGGGTGCCGACAATGCCTGCACTCACCCGAGAAAGACGAACCATGCCCACGGGACCCTTGCGAGGCCACAGCTCATGAACACCATCGCCGCCGACACGCGCGCCGGAAGCGCGCACGAGGCCAGCCCGCCACGCGTCGCCGCGGAGACCTACGACTACGGGGTCGTGCGCGGCTTCGCCGTCATGACGGTCGTGTGGGGCGTGGTCGGCATGCTGGTGGGCTGCATCATCGCCGCCCAGCTCGCCTGGCCGGAGTTCCTCGGCGGCATCTCCTGGCTCTCCTACGGCAGGCTCCGCCCGCTGCACACCAACGCGGTGATCTTCGCGTTCGGCGGCAGCGCGCTGTTCGCCACGAGCTACTACGTCGTGCAGCGCACCTGCCAGGCGCGGCTGTTCGGCGGCCCGCTCGTCGGCTTCACGTTCTGGGGCTGGCAGCTCGTCATCGTGCTGGCCGCGATCACCTTGCCGATGGGCATCACGCAGAGCAAGGAGTACGCGGAGCTCGAATGGCCGATCGACCTGCTGATCACCGCGGTGTGGGTGGCCTACGCGATCGTGTTCTTCGGCACGATCGTGAAGCGCCGCGTGCCGCACATCTACGTGGCCAACTGGTTCTACGGCGCGTTCATCCTGACCGTCGCGGTGCTGCACGTCGTCAACGCCGCCGCGCTGCCGGTGTCGATGACGAAGTCCTACTCGGCCTACGCCGGCGTGCAGGACGCGATGATCCAGTGGTGGTACGGCCACAACGCCGTGGGCTTCTTCCTCACGGCCGGCTTCCTCGGGATGATGTACTACTTCATTCCGAAGCAGGCCAACCGCCCGATCTACTCCTACCGGCTGTCGATCGTGCACTTCTGGGCGCTGATCTTCACCTACATGTGGGCCGGCCCCCACCACCTGCACTACACCGCCCTGCCCGACTGGACGCAGTCCGTCGGCATGGTGTTCTCGCTGATCCTGCTGGCGCCGTCCTGGGGCGGCATGATCAACGGCGTCATGACGCTCTCCGGCGCCTGGCACAAGCTGCGCACCGACCCGATCCTGAAGTTCCTCATCGTGTCCCTGTCGTTCTACGGCATGAGCACCTTCGAGGGTCCGATGATGTCCATCAAGACGGTCAACGCGCTGTCGCACTACACCGACTGGACGATCGGCCATGTGCATTCCGGCGCGCTCGGCTGGGTGGGGCTGATCTCGATGGGCTCGATCTACTACCTGCTGCCGAGGCTCTTCGGCCGCGAGCGGATGTGGAGCGTGAAGCTCATCGAGGTGCACTTCTGGGTCGCGACGCTCGGCATCGTCGCCTACATCGCCGCCATGTGGGTCGCGGGCGTCATGCAGGGGCTGATGTGGCGCGCCACGAACCCCGACGGCACGCTGACCTACGCGTTCGTCGAAGGCGTCAAGGCCACCGCCCCCTACTACGTGGTGCGGCTGCTGGGCGGCGTGCTCTACCTGTCCGGCGCGCTGCTGATGCTGTTCAACATGATCATGACGATCCGCGAGGGCGAGCGAGTCACCAGCGAGATCCGCCTGCCCGGCAAGGCCGGCCGGGGCGCTGTCGCCGCCGGCGCGCACTGATCCGCGCTCCACCTGCATACAAGGAGAACAAGCACACATGGCCTTCTCGCACGACCTCATAGAGAGAAACATCGGACTGCTGATGGTGCTGATCGTGGCGGTCATCTCCGTCGGCGGCCTGGTGGAGATCGTTCCGCTCTTCCACCAGCGCTCCACCACCGAGCCGATCGAGGGGCTCGAGCCCTACGGGGCACTGGAGCTGACCGGGCGGGACGTCTACATCCGCGAGGGTTGCTACAACTGCCACTCGCAGATGATTCGCCCCTTCCGCGCCGAGACCGAACGCTACGGGCCGTACTCGGTGGCCGGGGAGTTCGTCTACGACCGCCCGTTCCAGTGGGGCAGCAAGCGCACGGGGCCGGACCTGCATCGCGTCGGTGGGCGCTACAGCGACGAATGGCATCGCGTGCACATGAACGACCCGCGCGCCGTGGTGCCGGAGTCCGTCATGCCCGCCTACCCGTGGCTCGAGGAGACCGAGCTCGATCCCGAGTCGATCGTGCCCAAGATGGAAGTGCTGCGCACGCTCGGGCATCCGTACACGGACGAGCAACTGGCCGCCGCACCTGCCCTGCTGGAGGGCAGGAACGAGCTCGACGCCATCGTCGCCTACCTGCAGGTGCTCGGCACGGCCGGCGGGGCGGTGCGCTGATGGACGTCAACACCTTGCGCTCGATCATCACGCTCGTCTGCTTCCTCGCCTTCATCGGCATCGTCTGGTGGGCGTACGGCAGGGGCAGGAAGAAGCGCTTCGACGAGGCGGCGAACCTGCCGTTCGCCGACGACGACATGCAGGAGCGCACGCTCGCCGCGTCGCGCGCCGCCAAAGAGGAAGAGAACCGCGACCATGGCTGACTTCGTTCACTCGGGCTGGAGCCTGGCGATCATCGTCGTCACGCTGCTGTCCATCCTCGCGTGCGTGTGGCTCGCCTGGGCGGTCGCCTCGAAGCGCTCGCCGGTCGCCCCCGACGGCTCGGTGGGCACCACCGGTCACGTCTGGGACGACGACCTCGAGGAGCTCAACAACCCGCTGCCGCGCTGGTGGCTGTATCTCTTCTACGGCACGTGCGCGTTCGCGCTGCTGTACCTGGCCATGTACCCGGGGCTCGGGACGATGAAGGGCCTGTTCGGCTGGACCTCGGCCGGCCAGTACGACGGCGAGGTCGAGGTGGCACGCGCGGTGTACGAGCCGCTGTTCGCCACCTACCTCGACGAGGACATCGAGGTGCTGGCACAGGACGCGACGGTGGTCGCGATGGGCGAGCGGCTGTACCTGACCTACTGCACCCAGTGCCACGGTTCGGACGCCCGCGGCGCACGCTCCTTCCCGAACCTCGCGGACGACGACTGGCTCGGTCCCGCCGAAGCCGAGCACGTGAAGAACACCGTCATCAACGGACGCCAGGCGGTGATGCCGGCCATGGCCGCGGCCGTGGGCAACACCGACGAGGCCGTGGACGCGGTCGCGCACTACGTGCTGTCGCTGTCGGGCAGCGATCACGACGCCGCGCTCGCCGAAGCGGGGCAGGCGAAGTTCGCGGTGTGCGCGGGCTGCCACGGCGCCGACGGCGCGGGCAACCCGGCCGTGGGCGCGCCGAACCTGACCGACGACACCTGGCTGTACGGCGGCTCGCTGGCCTCGGTGCAGGGCGCGATCCGCAACGGCTTCAGCAACCAGATGCCGGCGTTCGGCGACCTGCTCGGGGAAGGCAAGGCGCACGTCGTCGCCGCCTACGTCTGGAGCCTCTCGAACGGCGGGCCGCGGGACGAGGCCGACGTGTCCGATGCATCCACCGTCCAGGATCTGCCCGAGGGAGACTGACCGACCGTGTCGTCCACCGCAACCACGCGCGCCGTACCCGACCAGGAGCAACTGCTCCTCGAGGTCAGGAAGAAGATCTACCCGCGCAGCGTCACGGGCACGTTCGCGCGCTGGCGCTGGACGATGGTCTGGCTCACCCAGCTCGCGTTCTATCTCGGGCCTTGGCTGCAGTGGAACGATCGCCAGGCGGTGCTGTTCGATCTCGGCGCGCGCCGCTTCCACATCTTCGGGCTGGTGCTGCACCCGCAGGACTTCATCTACCTCACGGCGCTGCTGGTCGTGTCGGCGATGTCGCTGTTCCTGTTCACGACGGTGGCGGGCCGGCTGTGGTGCGGCTACGCCTGTCCGCAGACGGTCTACACCGAGATCTTCATGTGGATCGAGCGGCGCATCGAGGGCGATCGCAACAAGCGCATGAAGCTCGACGCGGCGCCCATGTCCGCGACGAAGCTGCGCATCAAGGCGGCCAAGCATCTCGCCTGGTTCGCGGTCGCCGCGTGGACCGGCATCACCTTCGTGGGCTACTTCAGCCCGATCCGCGAGCTGGTGCCCGCGCTCGCCACGCTCTCGCTCGGACCCTGGCAGACCTTCTGGGTGGCGTTCTACGGGTTCGCCACCTGGGGCAACGCGGGCTTCATGCGCGAGCAGGTGTGCAAGTACATGTGCCCCTACGCACGCTTCCAGGGCGTCATGGTGGATCGCGACACGCTCGTGATCACCTACGACGAGGGACGCGGCGAGCCGCGCGGCAAGAAGGGCGGCAAGGCGTCGCGCGCTGCCGCCGCGCGTTCGAACGAGACCGTGGTGCGTTTCGTCGACCGGGCGCTCGACGCCACGGGCCGACGCGCCGGCGCGCGGCGACTGCGTCGACTGCAGCCTGTGCGTGCAGGTCTGCCCCACCGGGATCGACATCCGCGACGGCCAGCAGTACGAATGCATCGGCTGCGCCGCCTGCATCGACGTCTGCGACCAGGTCATGGACAAGGTCGGCAACCCGCGCGGGCTGATCCGCTACGACACCCTGAACGGCGTCGAGCAAGGCCTCGACCGCGCGACGCTGCTCGGCCGCGTGCTGCGCCCGCGCGTGCTGCTGTACTCCGGCATCCTCCTGCTGACCGTGTCCCTGCTGGGCGCGAGCCTGTACGGGCGCGTGCCGGTGAAGGTGGACGTCATGCGCGACCGGGGAGCGCTCGCGCGCGAGGTCAAGAACGGACTCATCGAGAACGTCTTCCGGCTCATGATCGTCAACACCTCCGAGGACGAGCGCACGTTCATGCTCGCCGTCGACGGGCTGCCGAGCGCTCGCATCGATTCGGAGACCGAGGTGCGGGTGGACGGTGCGGGCAACCGGCTCATCGCGGTGCGCGTGCGCGCCGAGCCCGACGCGGGCCCGGCAGGCACGAATTCGCTGACCTTCGAGGTACGCGCGGTGGACGACGCCGACGTGACGGTACGCGAGCACGCCTCGTTCTACCTGCCCGATCCGCCTTGAGGTCGCGCTCGTCCCGCAACGCGACCCGCCCCCTGCCGAGCTCATCCGCATGATCACCCCCCTGACCGCGAACGCCGCCCCCGAGCCGCCCTGGTACCGCCAGGGCTGGCCGTGGGCGATCATCGCCATCCCCGCGACCTCGGTCGTGCTCGGCATCATGATGATCGTGCTGGCCGTGCAGAGCGACGACGCGCTGGTCGTCGACGACTGGTACAAGGAAGGCAAGACGATCAACCGGCGCATCGAGCGCGACCGGGCCGCCACGAGCTCCGGCGTGGGCGCGCTGATCGAGCGCGCGCCGGACGGCATCGCGCTGAGCCTGAACGCGATCGCGCCCGACTTCGCGCCCCCCGCGACGCTGCGGCTGGAATGGGTGCACGTCACCGATGCCGCGCGCGACGGCGGCGCCACGCTCGCCGCGGTCGGCGGAGGGCGCTACGTCGCGGCCGGCGCCACGTTGCCGACGGACGGGCGCTGGCGGCTGCACCTCGCGCCCGCGTCGACGGACACGACGGCATCGGACGAGCACGAGCCCCCGGCAATCGACAATCAAGGCGGTGGCGCGCAGGACTGGCGCCTCGTCAGCGAGCGCGTCGAGCTTCGGGCCGACTCGGCGATCGCGCTCGGCGCCCCGGCCGCCGCCGAGCGAGGGCCGCTCGAATGAACGTGCGCGATGTCGACCACTCGACGCCGCCGGAGCCGGCGGACGTGCGCCACCCCCTCGCGAGGTTGCTCATGCAGGTGCTGTGGCCCGCCTTCATCGGCGCGGCCGTCACCGCGGGGGCGGTGTTCTCGCTCGTGGATCCGGGCGGGCTCGACATCGTCGTCGAACGCCTCGGCGGCAACCCCGAAGCGGCCTACACCGTCGGCTTCATCGGCTTCTGGGCCGTCTTCAGCCTCGCCTGCTCCATGACCTGGCTGCTCGCGGACACGGAGCGTCGCGAGCGCTCGTGAGCCATCCGGGCACGCCGAGCCTGGCGCCGGCCGTCGTGCTCGGCGTGCACGCCATCGACGATCCGATCGCCTCGCTCGCGCCGATCGTGCGCCTGGCGGACACCCTCGGGGCGAAGCTCGAGCTGGTGGCGCTGGACACCGTCGGCGCCGCCCGCTCCCACGCCTCCTGGGACTCCGAGGAGCATCCCCTGGATCTGCTGCAGGAGCACGTGGAGCGGGTCCACGGGCGGCTCGGCACGACGCGCCGGGACGTGCGCGTGCACCGGCTGGACGGCACGCCGGACCGGATCGAGTCCGGACTCGCGGCCCGTGCGCGGTGCACGGATCTGGTCGTGTTCGCCGGCGGCGGACGCGACTTCGGTACCGGAGCGCGCGAACGGGCCGTGAGCGCCGCGCTGCTCCGGGCCACCCGTCCGGTACTGATCCTCGGTGCCGAGGACGAGGCCGCGCCGGCGCCCGCCGGGTGCGAACGGGTGTTGCTGGCCTGGGACGGCAGCACGCCGGCGTTCGGCGCGATGGAGCGCGCGCTGCCCTTTCTCGCTGACTCGGCCGAGATCGAGGTGGCGCACGTGGCCGCCCGAGGCGCGCCCGAGCCGCCCGGGACCCCCGCCCTGCGCCGTTGGCTGCGACGACACGGCGTGCGGGAGCGGCCGCGGCGCATCGAGACCGACGACGCCGCGCCCGGAGCGGCGCTCCTGGCGCACGTCGACGAGCACCGTCCGGAGCTACTGGTCGCCGGGGCCTGGGGTCGTTCGCGGTTGCGCCAGCGCTGGTTCGGCGGCACGACGAGAAGCCTGCTCGACGCGGTGCGCGTCCCCCTATTGCTCGCGCACTGAAGGGCCGATCCTGCATCGGCCCGGCCCCGCGCGCACGGCCGATGCTATACCTGACCCTCGATGAAGGAGCGGCGCCCGTTCGGGCCGTCGCCACGACGCGGGGGACGAATGCACGCAGGATCGCGAGCCGATGACCGACCGCGAACCGGCGTGACGAGCGTCAGCGCCGTGGTGAACGTGCAGAGCGGCTCGCTGAAGGGCTGCGATGTCCCCGCCCTGGAGCGGCGCCTGCGCGAGGTGCTGGAAGGGGCCGCGTTCTCGCTCGCGTCGATCGATGCGAGCGGCCGCCCCATCCAGTCCGCGCTGGACGCCGCGATCGCCGAGGGCAGCGACTGCCTGCTAGTGGCGGGTGGCGACGGCAGCGTGTCGGCCGCCGCGGCCGCGGCGTGGAAGCACGATCGGCTGCTCGCGGTGCTGCCCGGCGGCACCATGAACCTCTTCGCGCGCACCCTCGGCATGCCGCTCGATCTCGATGCCGCGCTGGAGGCGCTCGCCGGCGCGACGGAGGCCACGATGGACATCGCCACGGCCAACGGCACGCCCTTCATCCACCAGTACACGGTCGGGCTGCACGCCGACGCGGTGCGGCTGCGCCAGCGCGCGAGCGCACCCGGCGGGTCGGGCAGGATCGGCAAGCTCGTCGCCACCGCGCGCGCGTTCGCCGCGGTGGTGCTCGACCCGCCGCGCCTGAGCGTCGCGCTGACCGCCGACGGTGCGCCCACGACCGTGCAGGAGCTGTCGGCCCTGTCGGTGTCGAACAACCCGTTCGGCGAAGGCCACCTGCCCTACGCCGACCGACCCGACCACCACGTCCTCGGCCTCTACCGCGCCGCGCCGCTGACGACGCTCGCGGCGATGAGACTCGTGGCCGACATCGTGACGGGCGCGCACGCGGACAACGAGAACGTGATCACCGACACGGCGCACACCGTGGAGCTGCACTTCCCCGAGCGCTGGCTCGCACGGCACCCGAACCGCCGGGCGCTGCGCGACGGCGAGCTCGTGACGCTGGTGCCGCACGTGCGCATCCAGAGCCATCCCGGCGCCGTGCGCGTGCTGCGGCCCGCCGCGCCCTCCGGCACGGAGTCCGGCACGAAGTCCGGCACGAAGTCCGGCACGGCTTCCGGCACCGGGCACGCCCGGTGAGCACGAGGGTCGACACGGCCGTGCGCCTCGCGTGGACGTGCGCGCTGCTCGGCACGCTCGGTTTCGTGGCGCTCGCGCTCTTCGTGTCGAGCGGCGCCGGTGACGCGCTGGATCGGCGGGTGCTGCTGCTGCTGCGCGGCGCCGACGGCGCGGCCCTGGGCCCGGACTGGTTCGTGGAATCGATCGGCGACGTGACGGCGCTCGGCGGCTACCCGGTCATCGGGCTGGTCGTCGGCTTCGCCATCGCGGCACTGGCCGCCGCGCGCCAGCGCGCGGCGATGCTGTTCCTCGTCCTGGCCATCGCCGGAGGCAGCGTCGTGTCGACCGTGCTGAAGCTCGTGTTCGTGCGCGGTCGCCCGGACCTCGTCGAGCACCTGGACCGCACGTTCAGCTCGAGCTTTCCGAGCGCGCACGCGATGGTGAGCATGCTCGCCTGGCTGACCCTCGCCGCGGTGCTGGTGCGCTTCGTGTCGGGCGACCGCATGCGCCGGCTGATCGTGGGCGGTGCGGTGCTGCTGTCCCTGCTGATCGGTGCGAGCCGGGTCTATCTCGGCGTGCACTGGCCGAGCGACGTGCTCGCCGGCTGGTCGGCGGGGCTCGCGTGGGCGAGCGGTTGCTGGCTCGCCGCGCACTACGCGACGCATCGGCCACGGCGCTTCGGCCGGCTCGGCAAGTCGGCGCAGTAGCGCGCCTTGCATCGTCACGCCCGCTGGCTCAAGCCCGTCGCCCGCGCAGGCTACGCCTCGCGCGGCGTCGTCTATCTCGTCATCGGCACCTTCGCGCTGCTCGCGGCGCTCGGACCGACCGACCGCAAGGGCTCCGAAGGCGCGCTCGAGGTGCTGCTGCGCCAGCCGTTCGGGCAGGGGCTCGTGCTGCTCATGATCGGCGGACTGACGGGTTATGTCGCGTGGCGCCTCGTGCAGTCCCTGCTCGACACCGACGATCACGGGTGGTCGCTCCGCGGGCTCGCGGTCAGAGGCGGGCTGCTCGGCAGCGCGGCCACGCACGCCGTGCTCGCGCTGTACGCCGCCTCGCTGCTCGGACTCATCGCTGGCGGGTCCGACACCGATCCGTCGCTCGCCGACCGCATCGCGGGCGTCGTCGGCACGACGCCGGTGCTCTTCGTGCTCTGCCTGACGTTCACGGGCGTCGCGCTGGCGCACGTCGTCAAGGCCGCGCGCCGGCGCTACGCCGACCACTTCGAGGCGAGCGAGCGGGTCATGCGCTTCGTGCATCCGGTGTCGATCCTCGGACTCGCCGCGCGCGGCACGCTGTGGGGCATCGCGGCCTTCCTGCTGGCGCGTCGGCTGTGGGACGACACCCCCGACCGGAACGAGCCGCCGGGGCTGCGCGAGGAGCTCGCCTGGATCCAGACGCTGCCGGGCGGTCAGTGGTTGCTCGCGGGCGCCGGCATCGGGCTGCTGCTGTTCGCCGCGTACTCGCTCAGCGAGGCGATCTGGCGGCGCATCAACGTGGAGGACGCGGGCTGAGATTCGCGGCGGGCGTACCATCGACGGTCCGCGTCCCGCCCCGCCGCCTCGGAGTCCGTGCCGCCATGCTGCTAGACGATACCCAGGTCGCCCTGAACGACCTGCTCGTTGCCTGCCAGGAATCCATCGATCACTGCACCGCGTCGCTCGAGCGTACCGACGATGCGGACGTGCGCGCCGCGCTCGAGCGGACCATCGGCACGCGGCGCGAGGACGTGGAGGTGCTGACCGCGCTCGTGCAGGAGACCGGCGCCCTGCCCCGCGCCGCGAACGCCGATCGGGAGGAGTTGCACGACCTCGTCGAGCAGTTCAAGACCGCGATGACGGCCGACGAGAAGCGGCTGCTTCTCGACGAGCGCATCGCGGACGAGCGGCGGATCGAGGAGCTTGCGGAAACGGCGCTGCGACAGGACCCGTCACCGAAGGCGCGGGACGGCATCGCGGCGGTCGCACAGCGTACGGGCGAGGCGCGCGCCCGGCTGGAAGCCGTCGTGCACAAAGCGTAGGACGCCGTGGACGTCGGGCGCGGACGTCGGCCCCGGTGCCGCTCCGAACGCCTCGACCGCGCCCTCAACCGACGGCGATCTCTGCCACGCACATCGCCCATTGCGCGCCGTGCAGGTCCCGGTCCGCGGCAGCGCCCTGCACGAGCGGCCGGGGCAGCGAGAACTTCACCACGCGCAGCGCATCGATGGCGTAGCGCGAGACGCCGTCCGCCGGCACGCCCAGCCGCGCGGCCACCGCGTCCGCGGACAAGCCGTCACGCAGACGCTCGTAGCTCGCCCGCGAGTCGCAGAAGCAGTCGATGGTGAGCCGGAAGGGACCCGCGTTCTTTGCGCGCACCAGCCGGACGAGCTCGCGCACGGCGCAGTCGCCCGATTTCCGGTTCCCCGCCGAAGGCGGCAACGTGATGCCCCCACCGCCGCCCGAGATCACGACCCGACTCCCACCGTGAGGGTGTCCAGACGCGTACCGTGCGTCGGGCCGTCGACGACTAGCACGTGATCGAGGCAGAACTCGTGCACGGGCCCGCGTACCGTCTCGGCCGGCGAGTACGGGAAGGCGAAGCTCGGCAGGCTCTCGTCCCCGGGCAACGGGTGGTGCAGCAGGTGCGGGTTCGCGAGCCGCGCGACGTCCAGCGCGAGCTCCGGCGTCGCCGCCGTGACCAGCAGCAGCACGCCGACCTCGATGGGCGATCCGCGCTCGGCCTCCAGCGCGCCGAGCGTCGCGTCGACGCCGATGCGGCGCAGCTCGATGCGGCAATCCGCATCGGTGGCGCCCGCCTGCGTGCGCGCAAGCTCCCGGATCAGCGCGGCCAGGCTGTCGCACCACGCGTCGATCAGCTCCACGTAGCGCGGCTCGCGCACCAGCACCAGCGAGGTGACCTGATGGCCGGCCACGCGCGCGCCCTCGAGCTTGAGCGTGTAGCGCTCGTCGGGTATCCAGCGCGAGCCCTCCACGCGCACCGCACCGTTGCCGGCGTCCACGTACGAGGCGCCCGTGACGTCCAGCCGCCCACCGGGCTCGTGCAGCACGTACGGATCCGCGTTCTCGTAGAGCATGTGCGCCGACACCGTGTACGGCGTGCAGCGCGCACCTTCGCCGAAGGCGCGCACGGTGAAGCCCGTCGCGTCGATCTCCACCATGACGGTGCCGCTGCTCGGACGCGTCGAGCACAGCGCGCCGCACTCGGCGATCTTCGCGGCGTGCCAGGCCGCTCCGGCATGCTCGCCGCGGGCGATCGGCAGCGCCGAGATCAGCGCGGTATCGGTGCAGCGGCCCGCGATCACCACGTCGGCGCCCGTCGCGAGCGCGGCGGCGATCGGCTCGGCCCCCGCCAGCGCCACCACGTGCACGGCCTCGGCGATGGCGGCGCGAGGATCGTGCGTGGCGGGCGCGCCGCCCGGCAGCGCGTGCACGCGCCCGGCGTCGCAGGCGGCGAGCAGCTCCGCGCGGCGTTGCTCGGAGCGCACGGTCGCCACGCGCAGGCGCTCGCCCGCCTCGCGCGCGAGCTCGTCGGTGAGCCGCACCATCGCATCGACCTGTCCGTCCGTGCCGCAGGTGCCGACCGAGCCGATCACGAGCGGCGCGCCGGCGGCGCGCCGAGCCGCGAGCAACGCGCGCCATTCGGCGCGGATCGTGGACCGCGCGTACTTCGACGTGCCGGTACCGAGGTAGGCGGGTCCGCTGTCGGTGGAGCCGCCGTCGATGGCGATGACGTCGGGCCGCGCCTCGAGCCCGCGCGCGAGCGCATCGGCATCGAAGCCCAGACCCAGCACGCCCGAAGGCACGAGCACGCGCACCGTCACGAGTTCGGCTCCTGCCTCGGCGGCCCGTCGTAGGTCCACCGGTACGCCGGTGGGGTCGGCCCCTTGTTGCGCCCGCCCTGCTGCATCTGCTCCCACGCGTGGGCAAGGATGCCGACCGAGCGCGACAGGCAGAATAGCCCGCGCGCCAGGGGTGCAGCGAAGCCGAGCTCGGCGAACACGACCGCGCTGGCGCCGTCGATGTTCATCGGCACCGGTTCGCCCCTGCCGCGCGCGAGCTCGGCCTCGACCGCGCGCGCGGCGTCGGCGAACCGCCCGTCCACCGTGCCGGCCGCGACGGCTTCGTCCACGAGCGCGAGCAATCGCGGCGCACGCGGGTCCACGGGGTCGTGGAAGCGGTGGCCGAAGCCCGGCAGGTAGTGCCCGCGCGCCTCGCGCCAGCGCGCGATGACGTCGGGAGCCGCCTCCGCGCCGCCCGCCGCATCGACCTCGGCGTAGAGCTCGACGGCCTGCTCGCCCGCGCCGCCGTGCACGTCGCCGAGCAGGTTCACGGCCGAGGCCATGGCGCCGTTGAGCGGCACGCCGCAGGTCACCGCCATGCGCGCGCATGCGATCGACGGCGCCTGCGGGCCGTGATCCACCGATGCGACGAGCGCGGCCTCGAGCAGCGCGGCCTGCGCGTCGTCCGGCAGCGACCCGCGCAGCATCAGCCAGATCATCTGCACGAACGAGACGTCGCCGATCAGCGACTCGATCGCGTGGCCGCCGAAGAAGATCTTCCCGGGTTCCATGTCGCGGCCACACCCGGCACGTCCTCGAAGGTGCGCACGAAGCCGCGACCGGACACCTGCGACGTGGCGAGCGCCTCGGCCACGGTGAGCACCTCACCGGTCGTCAGTCCCCCGTCAGTTCCGGCCGCGACTCCTCCACCACCACCCGCTCCGGCGTCTTCACGAACCGTCGCAGGAACAACGGCGCCACGAACCCCGCGATCGCCGCCACCCAGAACCCGATCGCGATCTTCGTCGAGAACAGGAACTGCCACTCCCCGCCCGACAGCACCATCGCGCGCCGCAGCGCGTCCTCCATCGCGTTGCCGAGCAGGATGCCGAGGATGATCGGCACGGTCGGCACGTCGAGCTTCCTGAGCAGGTAACCCAGCACCCCGAACGCGATCATCAGCAGCAGATCGAACCAGCTGCCCGACAACGAGTAGATGCCCACGAAGGACACCATCGTGACGCCGGGCAAGAGCACGCCCGGCGGCACCGACAGCACCTTCACGAAGAACTTCACCATCGGCACGTTCAGGATCAGCAGCACCACGTTCGCGATCAGGAGCGCCGCCATCAGGCCCCACACCACGTCCGGCCGCTCGGTGAACAGCAGCGGGCCCGGCGTGATGTTCAGGGTCAGCAGCAGCGCCAGCAGCACCGCGGTGGTGCCCGAGCCGGGCACGCCGAGGGTCAGCATCGGCACGAGCGCGCCGCCGGCGGCCGCGTTGTTGCCGGCCTCGGGCGCGGCCAGGCCGCGCGGGTCGCCCTTGCCGAACATCGACTTGTCGCGCGCCCAGGCCTTCTCCCCCATGTAGGCGAGGAAGCTGCCCAGCGATGCGCCGGCGCCCGGCAGGATGCCGGCGATGAAGCCGATTCCCGTGGCGCGCAGCATCGTGCCGAAGGTGCGCCCGATGTCCTTGAACGGGATCGTGATCTTGTCCACCTTGATGCCGAGCGCCGAGGACTTGCCGTGGCTCTCGATGAAGATGAACACCTCGGAGACGGCGAACAGCCCGACGATCGCGACGAGGAAGTCCACGCCGTCCATCAGGTGCAGGTTGCCGCCCGTCAGCCGCGGCATGCCGGAGGAGTTGTCGAGCCCGACCATCGCGATCGCGAGCCCGATGCAGGCCGCGAGCGCCGCCTTCCTCTGGTTGGCGGACGCCACGCCGCCGAGCGTGGAGAACGCGAGCAGGTACAGCGCGAAGTACTCCGCCGGTCCGAACAGGAAGGCCACGCGCGCCAGCAGCGGCGCCAGCAGCATCAGCCCGATGGTGGCCAGGAACGCGCCGACGAACGAGGCGACGCCGGACAGCACGAGCGCATCCGAGGCGCGCCCGGCCTTCGCCATGGGGTAGCCGTCCAGCGTCGTCATCATCGCCGGTTCGTCGCCGGGGATGTTCAGCAGGATGGAGCTGATGCGTCCGCCGTACATCGCGCCGTAGTAGACGCTCGTCATCAGGATCAGCGCCTCGGTGGCGTCGAGCCCGAAGCTGAACGCGAGCGGGATCAGGATCGCGACGCCGTTGGAGGGGCCGAGCCCGGGCAGCGCCCCGACCATGGTGCCGATGATGCAGCCGGCCACGGCCAGCATCAGCGTGGTGGGGGTCAGCGCGACGGCGAAGCCGTCGGCGAGCAGCGACAGGGTTTCCATGCGACCTCAGCCGAGCCAGCCCCGCGGCACGCCCGCGAGGCTCAGACCCAACACGAAGCGGAACAGCGCGAACAGCCCGATCGACAACCCGATCCCGGTCAGCACCGCGGCCAGGGCGCGCGGGCGGATCTGGTACGACAGCACCGACGCCGCGATGGCGGTCGGAATCAGGAAGCCGAGCGGCTTGAGCGTGTAGGCGTAACCGACGAGCACGAGCGCGGCGATGGCCAGCGCGCCCCAGGTGCGCAGCCCGGGCCAGGTCGGCCCGGGGCGGTCGGGCTTGATCGCGATCAGCGCGCCGCACAGCGCGATGATGAGGCCGAGCGCCACGGGGAAGGCCTTCGGTCCGACGGGATCGGACAGGAAGCTCGTCTGGATGCCGGTCGCGGCGAACGCGTAGGTCAGCCCCGCCAGGACGGCCACGACGCCGAGCAGCCGATCGCTCATCGCGCGCCGCCCGGCGTCGTCATCGACATCGATCCAGGCCTACTGGATGACGCCGATCTCCTTGCTCATCGTGTTGATCTCGGTGATCGTCTGGTCGACGTAGTCCTGGAAGTCCTCGCCCACGCGCGTGAACGGTGCGAGACCGTTCGCCGCCATCTGCTCGGCCCACTCGTCGCTGTCGGCGACCTGCTGCAGCGCGTCGGCCCACTTCTGGTAGGCCTCGTCGGAGATGTCCTTCGGCACGTACAGCCCGCGCCAGTTGACGGCCGTGAGGTCTATGCCCTGCTCCTTCGCGGTGGGGATGTCCTCGAAGCCCGGTACGCGCTCGTCGGCGAGCACCGCCAGCACGCGCACGTCGCCGGACTTCACGAAGCCGGTGATCTCGGACATGTCCCCGGTCATGGCCTGCGTGAAGCCGCCGACGGTCTGCGTGATGGCGTCCGCGCCGCCGTCGACGCCGATGTACTTGACCTTCGAGATGTCGTCGAAGCCGACGCGCTCGAGCGCCATCAGCACCTTCAGGTGGTCGAAGCCGCCGGCCGCCGAGCCGCCCGCGAACGCGACCGAGCCCGGATCCTCCTTGACCGCGTCGAGCAGGTCCGGCAGCGTCTCGTAGGGCGAGTCGGCCGCCACGACGATGACGCCGGGGTCCGCGCCGATGGCGCCGACGAAGCGCACCTGGTCGGACGTCATGCCGCCGAACGCGTTCTGCGCCAGACGTGTGGCCGTGGCGACCGAGGCCGCGACGATCAGCTCCTCGTCGTCCGAGCGCTCGTTGACGACGTGGCTGTAGGCCAGCCCGCCGCCGCCGCCGGCCATGTTCGTGACCTGGACCTGGCCGTCCACCGCGCCGATGTCGGTCATGATCTTGCCGACGGAGCGGCAGGTGAAGTCCCAGCCGCCGCCGGGGTTGGCGGGCGCGATGCACTCGGCGGCCTGCACGGCGGACGGGGCGGCGGCGGCGAGGCCGAGCGCGAGCACGA
This sequence comes from uncultured Gammaproteobacteria bacterium, assembly GCA_963833195.1. Lineage (GTDB taxonomy): Bacteria > Pseudomonadota > Gammaproteobacteria > Granulosicoccales > Granulosicoccaceae > Granulosicoccus. The sequence continues at coordinate 3,457,652 of CAWHXF010000027.1, forward strand.
TGCCGGCGGGCAGACGTGCGAAGGTGGTGCGGATCATTGCGAGTTCTCCTCCAAGAGTGGCACTTGCGGCACGGGAACGTTGCCCGGGCGTCACGGACGGCATTCTAGGGCATTGCCCCGCCGATGGCGCGACGGGCCACGGGGCGGATACAGGGCGGAATACGGAGCATGGCACTCAGACGACTGTTCACCGAGCTCGGCCGCGGGGTCGACCTGCAAGGGCGGGACTACACGAAGGCCGCGGTGCGGGCGCTGCGGGACGCGCTGCACCGGAACTACGTGAGCGTGGCGCCGGCGCTCGGCTATCCGCGGGAGGCGATGCGCGTCGAGATCGTGATCGGCGTGGCACGGCCCGAGGCCGTGGATGTCGCCGCGGTGGCGGCGGTGCTGCCCTACGGCACGGCCGAGGTGCGCGTCGTGCGCGGCGGGCTCGACGTGGCGGCCGACGAGGGCGACGGTCTCACCGTGGTCGCGAACGCGGCGGCGGTGGTGTGGCTGGACATCGACGTGGCCGAAGGCTCCGACCCGCAGCCGAGCAAGTCCGCCGCGCGCGATCTCGCCGCGGAGGATCGTGCGCAGGACGACGCCAGGCGGGCATCGGAAGCGCAGACCACGACGGGCGCGGCGACGGGCGGGACGAAGCTGCCCGAGCCGCCCGCCGGCACCACCTGGCGCCGCATCGTGGTCGAGACCGGCACGGGCGCGGACCTGCGCGGCGGGGACTCGACGAAGGCCGCCCGCCGCGCCGTGCACGAGGCGTTGCACTCGAGCTCCGTCGCGCTGTTCGATTCGCTCGGCGTCGATCCGGACGCCATGAGCGTGGAGATCCGCATCGGCGTGCAGAAGCCCGATGCCGTGGATCTCGGGGCCGTCGCCGCCGAGGCGCCGCACGGCAGCGTGACGGTGCGCGCGGAGCTCGGTGGGCTGGACGTGCCGTACCCCGATCGCGGCACTCGCATCGTGGTGGCGACGGCGGCCGTCATCGCGCGGCTGGCGTTGCCCGACGGGCGGTTCACGTTACGAGGCTGAGACGCGAGGCCCTTGATGCGCGGCGGCGGGGCGTACGGGACCTCATCCCCGCCGCACGCAGTGACGTCAGGCGCCCGTCGCCATCCCGCCGTTCGGGTGCAACGTCTGGCCGGTGAGGTAGTTGCCGTCGCTGGACGCGAGGAACAGGAAGCAGGTGGCCACCTCCCAGGGCTGCCCGGCGCGGCCCAGCGGCGTCTGCGAGCCGAAGTTCTCGACCTGATCGGCAGGCAGGGTGCCGGGAATGAACGGCGTCCAGATGGGGCCGGGAGCCACGGTGTTGACGCGGATGTTGCGCGACGCCAACTGATCGGCCATCGAGCGCGAGAACGCGAGCGACGCACCGCGCGTGGACGAGTAGGCGACGAGCGCCGCCATGCCCGCGAACGCGTTGACGGAGGACGTGTTCACGATGACCGCGCTATCGGGCATGTGCTTCAACGCCGCCTGCGTGCAGAAGAAGTAGCTCATGACGTTGCTGTCGAAGGTGCGCCGCAGCTGCTCCTCGTCCAGCTCGCGCAGGTCCTGATCCATCCATTGCTGCGCGGCGTTGTTGATCAGGATGTCGAGCTTGCCGAAGTGCTCGACGGTCTTGTCGATGGCGCTCACGCAGTTCTGCTTCTTGCCGAGATCGCCGGGAATCAGCAGCGCCTCGCCGCCCTCTTCCTCGACGAGCCGCTTGGTCTCCTCGGCGTCCTTCGATTCCTCGAGGAACGCGATGGCGAGCTTCGCGCCTTCGCGCGCGAACAGCACGCTGACGGCGCGGCCGATGCCGCTGTCGCCGCCGGAGATGAACACGACCTTGTCCTTCAGCTTGCCCACGCCGGGCCAGCGCGGCATGTAGTCGGGCGCGGGGTCCATCTTGTGCTCGTCCGCGGGCATCGAGTCCTGCGACTGCGCGGGAATGTCGGGAGCGTCTGCCATGGGAATGCGTAATCGGTTCGAGAGAGGGCGCGCAGCATCGGATCGTGCGCCCGCGATGGGGGCGGCCCGACCGGATATGCTCGCCCCGGACGCGAACCCATCACCAATTTGCATTCCGAATGGACGATGCCCCGCTGGCGCTATTGCTCGCTCCGCCGCTTTGCGTGCGGGCCTCGGGGAAGACCGGTCAGCCGTCGAACATCGTCGCCGGCAACCAGGTCACGAGCTCCGGCACCGCCATCAGCAGCAGCACGAACGCGACCATGATGAGCACGAACGGAAAGGCGCCGCGCACCACGTCGCCGAACGGTCCACCGTCGGTGCGCACCCCCTGCACCACGTAGAGGTTCATGCCGACGGGCGGCGTGACCATGCCGAGCTCGCACATCAGGATCACGAACACGCCGAACCACACCGGATCGATGCCGGCGGCCACCACGACGGGCACCGCTATGGGAATCGTCAGCACCATCATCGACAGCACGTCCATGACCATGCCCAGCAGCACGTAGAACACGATCAGCAGCAGCAGCAGCGCGGTCGGTCCGATCCCCAGCGACGTGACCCACGCCGTGACGGCCTGGGCGGCGCCGGTCAGCGACAGCGTGAGGTTCAGCAGGAACGCGCACAGCACGATCAGCAGCACCATGCCGGTGGTGCGCGCGGTCTGGACGAAGCAGCGCTCGAAGAACGCGACGCTCAGGCTGCCGTTCATGGCGGCGAGCAGCAGCGCGGCGACGACGCCGAGCGCGGCCGACTCGGTCGGCGTGGCGATCCCGAGATAGATCGAGCCCATCACGACCAGGAACACGAGCGTGGGCGGCAGCAACGCGACAAGCGCCGTCAGCTTCTGCGCGCGCGTCGCCCGGGGCAGCTCGCGCGGCGCCTCGTCGCGGCTCGCGAACGCGATCCAGGCCATGAAGCACAGCGTGAGCAGGACGCCCGGCACGATGCCCGCGACGAACAATCTGCCGATCGACGTCTCCGAGAGCGAGCCGTAGATCAAGAGGTTCACGCTCGGCGGAATGAGGATGCCGAGCGTGCCGCCCGCGGCGATGGAGCCGAGCGAGCGGGCACGATCGTAGCCACGCGCCTCGAGCGCGGGCGTCGCCACCGTGCCGATCGTCGCGGCGGTCGCCACCGACGACCCCGAGGTGGCGGCGAAGAGGGCCGAGCAGCCGATGTTCGTGTGCAGCAGGCCGCCGGGGAGCCGTTCGAGCCACAGCGACAGCGCGCCGTACATGCGGTCGGCCATGCCGCTGCGCAGCATGATCTCCCCGAGCAGGATGAACAGCGGGATCGCGGTGAGGAGGTTCTCGTTCATGACGCCCCACATCACCGGGCCCATGCTGTCGACCAGAGGCCAGCCGAACGCGAGCACTCCGCCCACGACGCCCGTGGCGGCCATCACCGCGGCGATGGGGAGCCCGATCAGCATGAGCGCGAGCATGACGCCGAACGCGCCCGCGATGGCGGCGACGCTCATCGGCGGGCCGCGTCCGCGAGCTCCGCATCGAGTTCCTCGTCGAGACCGCGCGGCCGCAGCGCCCGCTCGACCGCGTCGGCGCGTCCCGCCACGATCCAGCGCACCGCCCGCACGGCGCTCCACACGCTCGCGAGGGTGAAGCTCACGAGCGCGAGATACCACGCCGACTGGGGCCAGATCATCGGCGTGGCCCAGGCCGTCGGCGAGGTGCTGCCGTACTCGAGCGTGTCGGCCACGACGAGCCAGCCGTAGCGCGCGAAGAACAGGCCGAGCGCGGCGAGCGAGAGTGCCGAGACGCCATCGATGGCCGCGCGCCAGCGCGGGCCGAGTCGGGCGTAGATGAAGTCGATCCGCACGTGCGCGCGCTCCACGAGCGCCACCGTGAAGCTCAGCCCCCCGCCCACGGCGAGCACGTAGCCGCCGAGCTCGTCCGCACCCTGCAAGGACACTCCCGCAAGCTTCCTGAGCGCGGTCTCGAGCGCGACGAACAGCGACAACGCCACGAGCAGCCCGCCGAACAGCCAGCTCGTCGCGCGGGTGAAGCCGTTCACCGTCGCCGCCCCCGGGTCAGCCCGCCTTCACTCCATGCCGAGCCGCGCGCCCACCGTCGCGAGCCAGCTCGCGGAGCAGTCCGGATTCGACTTGTCGCAGAGCTCCGCCCAGGAGGGGAAGGACAGGTCGGCCACGGCGCCCTGGACCAGCGCGATGTCGGCGTCGGACACGGGGACACCGGTCAGCTCGTAGGGCTTGTTCAGCTCGCACGGGGACTCGCCCACGTTGCAGCGCATGGCGTCGTCGAAGAGCTCCTCGGAGTAGCTCCAGATCTCGTCGGTGAGCGTCTCGAACGCCGTCTCGATCTTGCCCTGCTCTTCTTCCGAGAAGGAGTTCCACACGTCGAGGTTCATGCCGTAGCCCTGCACGGCGATCTGCACCGCGATGGGGAGCACGTGCGTCGTGACCTCGGGCCAGGCGGCGGAGTTCGCGGAGCTCGGCCCCGTGATCGCGCAATCCACGACGCCGCGCGCGAGCGACTGGTGCACGTCGGCGAAGCCCATGGGCACCGGCGTGGCCCCGAGCGAGGACACGAAGTTCGACAGGTTCTGGTCGTAGGTGCGCACCTTCTTGCCCTCGATGTCGGCGAGCTCGCCGATCTCGGCGTTGCAGAACAGCACCTGCGGACCGAAGGGCCAGAGCCCGAGCACCTTCGTGTCGAAGCGCTCCTGCAGGCGCGCGTCGATCGCGGGCTCGAACTCCTCGATGGTCTTGCGCCCCTCCTCGAACGAGGGGTTCAGCCCGACGAGATCCAGGCCGAGCAGCATCGGCTCGTCGCGACTGACCTGCTGCAGGCGCAGGGAGATGATGTCGAACAGGCCGCTCTTGAGGATGCGCAGCTCCTCGGCGCCCTCGATGCCGGTCTGGTCCAGGGCCTGGAACGACACCTCGACGTCGAGCCCGGTCTCTTCGGCGAAGTTCTCGAAGAACGGCTTCTCCAGGTTCTCCTGGATGAGCCCGGTCGCGCCGGGCTGACCCAGCGCCTTCAACATGCGCGTCTCGGCGTGGGCAGGGGCCGCCGTCGCGGCGGCGAGTGCCGCGAACAGGGCGGCAAACGAGCAGGTTGACGTGCGGCGCATGGTGAGGGGGACTCTGGATAAGCGGAGCGGGGAGCACCGACGCTACCGGTTCCGATCGGTGCCCGGCGCTGTCGATCCGGCACCGCCCCGTTGCCGCATTCGCACCGGGCGGACGTGCGGAGCGCCGATAGACTCGACGCCCCGCTTCACGGACGACTCGCCTCTCGATGTCCTCGATCCGTCGCATGGGCGTGCTGACGCCGTCGTCCAACACCGTGCTGGAACCCGTGACCAGCGCCATCGCGGCGAGCCTGCCGGGCGTCAGCGCCCACTTCGCGCGCTTCCGGGTGACCGAGATCTCCACCGGCGCCGAGTCGCGTGCCCAGTTCGAGCTCGAACCGGTGCTGGTGGCCGCGAGGCTGCTGGCCGACGCCCGCGTCGGCGCGATCGTGTGGAGCGGCACCTCGGCCGGCTGGCTCGGCATCGAGCGCGACGAGGCGCTGGTGCGGGCGATCCAGGACGAGACGGGCATCCCGGGCGCTACCGCCGTGCTCGCCATCGACGAGTTGCTGAGCGCGCGCGGCGCGTCGCGCATCGGGCTCGTGACGCCGTACGTGGACGACGTGCAGTCGCTCATCGTCGAGCGCTGGGCGGCGCGCGGTGTCGAGGTGGTGGCCGAGCGACACCTCGGCATGTCGGTGAACCACGACTTCGCCAACGTCAGCGAGGCGTGCGTCGACGAGATGGTTCGCGCCGTCGCGACGACGGATGCGCAGGCGGTCGTCGTGCTGTGCACCAACGTCGACGGCGCGCGCGTCGCCGCACGGCTGGAACCGGAGCTGGGGCTGCCCGTCATCGACTCCACGGCCGCGGCGGCCTGGGCGGGCCTGCGCCTGTGCGGCGCGGACACCCGCGCGGTCCGGGACTGGGGCACGCTGTTCGACGAAGCGGCCTGAACGCGCCGGCGCAACGCGACGACGCGATGACGCCACGGAGGCACCGCTCGTCGTTCCCGTGGCAACTCGATGCCGTCGCGCTGCTCGAGCGCTACGCGGACGGCACCCTCGCGCCGTCGACCGTCATGGCGGACGCGCTCGATCGCATCGCGCGTCTCGATCCCGTGCTGAACGCCTACACGGCGCTCGCGGACGGATCCTTCGAGGCCGCTCGCGCCAGCGATGCCCGATGGGCGAACGGCACGCCGGCCGGGCCGCTCGACGGCGTGCCCGTCGTCGTGAAGGACAACCTGCACGTCGCCGGCCTGCCGACGTCGTGGGGACACGCCACCCTCGGCTCGCGCCGCGTCGATGCGGACGAGCTCCCCGTCGCGCGGTTGCGTGCGGCGGGCGCGCTCGTGCTGGGCAAGGCGAACGTGCCCGAGTTCGCGGTCGAGGGCTACACCGGCAACGCCCGCTACGGCATCACGCGCAACCCCTTCGACACGACGCACACGCCCGGCGGGTCCAGCGGCGCGGTCGCGGCCGCCGTGGCGGCCGGTCTCGCCACCCTCGGGCTCGGCACCGACGGCGGAGGCTCGATACGCAGGCCCGCGGGGTATTGCGGCCTGGTCGGGCTCAAGCCCGGCACCGGCACCGTCGCCCGGGCGGGCGGCCTGCCGCAGGTGCTGCTCGATTTCGAGGTGGTGGGCCCCATGGCGCGCTCGGTGCGCGACGCTCGGCTGATGTTCGACGTGCTCGCGGGGGCACATCGCGACGACCCCGCCTCGCGGTCCCGCACGCCTTCCCCGGCGCACCCGCTGCGGCGCGTGCGGGTCGTCGATACCCTCGACGGTGCGCCGGTGGACCCGGACGTTCTGCTCGCGCTGGACGCGGCCGCCTCGCGTTTCGAGGAGCTCGGCTGCGACGTACGCCGGGCCGAGGCACCGTTCGACACGCGCGCGCTCGACGCGGGCTGGACGCGCGTCGGCGAGCTCGGGCTCGCGGCGTTGCTCGACGCCGATCCGGAGCTCGATGCCGCGGCCGGCGCGAGATACCGGACCATGGCCGAGCGCGGAAGACGAGCAGGGGCGCTGGAGCTGTGGCGGTTGCTGGAGGCGGTTCGCGCGCTGCGCCGCTCGGTCGGCAGGGCGTTCCGGGACGTGGACGTGCTGCTGATGCCGAGCTCGGCCGCGATGCCGTGGCGGGCGGAGCACGCCTTCCCGGAGACGATAGACGGCACCGAGGTCGGTCCGCGCGGGCATGCCATCCACACCGGCTGGGTGAACGCCGCGGGGCATCCGGCGCTCGCGCTACCCGCCGACGTCCCCGCCGCCTCGCCGCCCATCGGCGTGCAGCTCGTCGGGGATCTCGGTGCCGAGCACGCCCTGCTCGATCTCGGGGAACGCTACGAGGACGCCATGGGAGGCTTCGTCTGGCCGGCGCTCGCGGGTTCGCCGTAGCGCGCGTTCAGGCTGTCCACCACCTGGTCGGCGAAGCGCGCCGCGGCGACCGGCAACGTGCGCCCGCGCAACTGGCCGACGTGCAGCCAGCCCGGCTGAACGTCGCGCACGTCGAGCGCGATGGACGCCGTGCCGGACGTCCGCACCGACGGTTCGTCACCGGACGGCGGGTCCAGCGCCACGGGCAACTGGAAGGCCAGGCGCTCGCTGCCGGGCAGGCAGCCGCACAGGAACTCGAAGCTGTCGGACTCGATCGCCGGCACGAGGGGCATGGAGCTGCGCACCGCGGCGGCGTCCAGCAGACGGCGCACCCCGTGACGACCCGTCGCGAGCGCCAGGGGATACTGACCGCACTCGCCCAGACGCACCGTTTTCCGCCCGGCCAGCGGGTGGCTCTCGGCCATCAGCACGCGGACCGGCTGCGCGACGGCCAGCAGGCTGTGGAAGTCGATGGACGGGGCCGGCTCGAACACGATCGCGAGATCCGCGGAGTGGTCGGCGAGCGCCGATACCGCCACGGTGCGATCGCGCAGGTGCGCGGCGAAGGTCACCTGCGGATGCGCGTCGCCGTAGCGCCTCACCTCGGCCGGCAGGAAGCGCGAGAACGCCGCCTCGCTGCAGGCGATGGAGACGTGTCCGCGACGCATGCCGGACAGATCGGCGATGCGAGAATGTACCTTCTCCATGTCCGCGAGCTGCGTGCGGACGTGGTGGATCAGGATCTCGCCGGCCGTGCTCAGCCGCACCCCGTTCGCGAGCCGCTCGAAGATCGGCACGCCCAGGTCGTCCTCGAACGCGAGCAGCCGACGGTTCAGCGCCGACGGGGTGATCGCCAGGGAATCCGCCGCGCCGCGAATGGAGCCCGCGCGCGCGATGGCGTCGATGTAGCGAAAGGTCCGGAGGTGTCGCACGCGGCGTCGACGCTACCACGCCATCGGCCACGCCATCGGCGACGCGTGTCTCAACCGTCGCCCATCGCGATCAACGACGCGTTGCCGCCCGCCGCCGTCGTGTCCGTGGACACCACGACCTCGTGCGCGAAGCGCGGCAGGTAGTGCGGCCCGCCCGCCTTGGGCCCCGTGCCCGACAACCCCGCCCCGCCGAAGGGCTGCGAGCCGACGATGGCGCCGATGGTGTTCCTGTTGACGTAGACGTTGCCGGCGGGCGCTCGCTCGATGCACCGCGCCACGACCTTGTCGATGCGCGTGTGCACGCCGAAGGTCAGCCCGTAGCCCGACGCCTCGATCTCGTCGAGCACGGTTTCCAGCGTGCCGGCCTTCCAGCGCTTGACGTGAAGGACGGGACCGAACACCTCGGCGTCGACCTGCACCTCGTCCGGCACCTCCAGGATGTGCGGTGCGAGCCACGTGCCCGAGTCCGGCCAGTGCCCGGTCCAGCGCACCCACGAGCGGTGCTCCTCGATGTAGGTCTCGAGCCGCGCGCGCGCATCGGCATCGATGATGGGGCCGACGTCGGTGGCGGGATCCGTCGGATCGCCCAGCACGAGCGTCGCGGCCGCTCCCTCGATCATCGCGATCATCGTGTCGTACACGTCCTCCTGCAGGTACAGCACGCGCAGCGCCGAACAGCGCTGGCCGGCCGAGCGGAAGGCCGACATCACGACGTCGTCGGCGACCTGCTCGGGCAATGCCGTTGCGTCCACGATGAGCGCGTTGATGCCGCCGGTCTCGGCGATCAGCGGCACGATGGGGCCGTCCTTCGCGGCCAGCGCCCGGTTGATGGCGCGCGCGGTGGCGGTGGACCCGGTGAAGGCCACGCCCATGACGTCGGGATGCGCGACCGCGGCGATGCCGACGTCCGGGCCACCCGGCACGAACTGCAGGGCCGACCCCGGCACGCCCGCCTCGTGCAACGCGCGCACGGCCTCGTACGCCACCATGGCCGTCTGGGGCGCGGGCTTCGCGACGACGGCGTTGCCGGCGGCGAGCGCCGCCCCGGTCTGGCCGAGGAAGATCGCGAGCGGGAAGTTCCACGGCGCGACGGTCACGAACGTACCGCGCCCCTCGAGCCGGTGCAGGTTCTCCTCCCCGGCGGGTCCGGGCAGGCGCGTCGTGACGAACAGCCGGCGCGCCTCGTTCGCGTAGTAGCGCAGGAAGTCCACGGCCTCGCGCACCTCGGCGATGCCGTCGTCGAGCGTCTTGCCGGCCTCGCGCGCGAGGATGGCGAGGAAGCGGTTCCGACGACGCTCCAGCAGGTCGGCCGCCCGCTCCAGCACCTTCGCGCGCTCCTCGGCGGGCGTCTCGTTCCATGCCGCGAAGCCCTCGCGCGCGGACGCGAACGCGGCATCGACCGTGGCCGCGTCGGCATCGTGCACGGTGCCCAGCGGCGTGCCGTCGGCCGGGTTCGCGACGGTGCGCGCCGTACCTTCCCTGCCCTGCCCACCGACGAGCGCGCGCGCCTCGAGCCCGGACAGGTCGGTGCCCCGCACGCGGCTCACCAGGCCATCGAGCGCGGCGCGCTCGCCGAAGCCGAAGCCGCGGCTGTTGCGCCGGCCCTCGAAGAGCTTCGCCGAGTGCGGAATGCCGGAATGGCGCACTCCCGTCTCGAGCGTGGCCGAGGGGCGCTCCAGGAGCTCGTCCACGGGCACCTTCTTGTCGGTGACGCGCGCGACGAACGAGGAGTTCGCGCCGTTCTCGAGCAGGCGGCGCACGAGGTAGGCGAGCAGGTCCCGATGGCCGCCGACGGGCGCGTACACGCGCGCCGGCACGCGCACCGGTGCGTTGCCGCGGTCGCGCACGCGCACGCCCTCCTCGGTGATCTGCTCGTAGAGCGCTTCCCCCATGCCGTGCAGGCGCTGGAACTCGAAGCCGTCGAAGGCGCCGTCCCCCGAGCCCAGCTCGGCCGCCATCTCGAGGATGGTGGCCACGGTCAGCGCGTTGTGCGTGGCGAACTGCGGGAACAGCACCGGTCGTGCGTCCAGCATGCGCGCGGCGCAGGCGAGGTAGGACAGGTCGGTGGCGGCCTTCCTCGTGAACACCGGGAAGTCGTCGAGGCCGTCGACCTGCGCGTGCTTGACCTCGGTGTCCCAGTACGCGCCCTTCACGAGCCGCACCATGAGCCGCGCCCCGTGGCGACGGCCGAGCGCGGCCACGTGGTCGATCACGGCGGGCGCCCGCTTCTGGTACGACTGCACGGCCAGCCCGAAGCCGATCCAGCCGTCGAGCGTGCCGTCGGCCGCCATGGCGTCGAGCGTCGCGTCGATGACCTCGAGCGACAGCTCCAGCCGGTCGGCCTCCTCGGCGTCGACGGTGAAGTTGAGCTCGTGCCGCCTCGCCGCGCGTGCGAGATCGAGCACGTCCGGCACCAGCTCCGCCAGCACCGCGGTGCGGTTGCGCGCCGTGTACTTGGGGTGCAAGGCCGAGAGCTTCACCGAGATGCCCGGGCGGTCCGGCAGCACGCTGCCCTTCTTCGCGCGCTTGCCGATCGACTCGATGGCGTCGCTGTAGCTTCGCTTGTAGCGCGCCGCGTCCTTCCAGCTCCGCGCGCCCTCGCCGAGCATGTCGTAGGAGTGCCGGTAGCCCTTGGCCTCGGCCCCCGACGCACGCTTCATCGCGTCGTCGATGGACTCGCCGAGCACGAACTGGTGGCCGAGGAAGCGCATCGCCTGCTGCACGCCGGTGCGCACGGCGGGCCGGCCGAGGCGCTGCACCATGCGCGACACGATGCCCTCGGGCGTCTCGCCGGGACGCACCACGCGCGTGGACAGCCCGAGCCCCCACGTGGCGGCGGACACGAACAGCGGGCTCGAGTCCTTCTTGCCGTCCTCGCCCGCGCCGCCCCTCTGGGCCCAGTCGCCGACGCCGATCTTCTCCTCGATGAGCGCCTGCTGCGTGGCGCTGTCCGGCACGCGCAGCAGCGCCTCGGCCATGACCATGAGCGCGAGCCCCTCGCGCGTGGACAGGCCGTACTCGCGCAGGAAGTCCTCCAGCCCGCCCACGCCGCCGGAGCGCGCCCTGATGCCTTCGATCAGCGAGCGCGCGACCGCATCGACGCGCGTCTCGTCGGCCACCGCCTCGCGCACGGCCGAGAGCAGGCGCGGCACGACGGCCTCGTCGGCCTCGGCGTAGGGAACGTTCCGGAAGCCCGATGTCGGGGGGGTCTGGAGGGGGGCGGGAGTGGCCATGGGCGCGACAGCAGCATCGGGTCGGACCGCGAATCTACTCCCCCGCGCACCGCGATAGGCGCGAATGCACGAGTGCCAAACGCCCCGATTCCGCGTTATTCTCGGCACGACGTCGAAACCGCAGGCGCTTTCCCTGGACCTCGACCGTTACGACCGCAAAATACTGCGTGAATTGCAGCGCGAAGGACGCCTCGCGATCACCGCGCTCGCCGAGCGCATAGGGCTGTCGGCCAACGCCACGGCCGAGCGCCTGCGTCGATTGCAGCGCGACGGCGTGATCGAGGGCTTCACCGTCAGGCTGTCGCCCGAGGTGCTCGGCCGGCCCCTGCTGGTGTTCGTCGAGGTCAAGCTCGAGCGCACCCTGCCGGACGTGTTCGAGAGCTTTGCCCGCGCCGCCCGCGAGGCCGACGAGGTACTCGAGTGCCACATGGTCGCCGGCGGCTTCGACTATCTCGTCAAGACACGCGTGGCGGACATGGAGGCCTACCGGCGCTTCCTGTCGGGCACGCTGCTGACGCTGCCGGGCGTGCGCGAAACGCACACGTACGTGGTGATGGAGGAGATCAAGGGGGCGGGGCCGTTGCCCGTGTGAAGCGGTCGCGGAGAGACGTGCCGCCCGCCCGGGCGGCCCACGCGAGGCAGCGCCGAGCAGTCATGCCGCCGTCGAGCGCACCGACGGCGATATCCCAGGCGGCCATGGAGTCGAGCACCGGCCGAGCGCACGACCCGCGCGGTCACTGCGTAGTCGACGCGCACGGGCTCCGTCGAGCGCACGTCGCGCCGGCGACGTCGCCGAAGGCGGCTCGCGCAACGTCGCGCGAGCCGTCGCGCCGTGACAGTCGAAGCCGGCCGTCGCTCGGAAGCGCAGCGGACCGTCCAGCAGCCGCGCGACGATCAACGGCTTCCAGCGTCCGCCGAGCGCACGTCGGTCGACGGCCGACGAGACGGCATCCGGAACATCGGCCGGATCGCGCCGGTACCGGGTATCCCGTCGGCCACCGGTGGTCGCGCGCAGTTCGCTCGGCCATCGTCGGCGTCCTCTCCAGGTTGCAGGAGCACGAGCATGGCACGAACGATCTGCGTTACCTCGGCGAACGGCGCACAGCAGCGCCACGTCGCCAACAGCTGCGACGTGCCGGCTGGCACGTGCGCGGCACGGGTCGGGCCTCGCGCTCGAACGAAGTCCGGAGCGACGACTGGCGCACGCCGAGGCGTCCCGTCCCGACGAATGGGCCGTTGCCGACCCGGTCACCGGAATCGGGCTCGACGCGGCGATGGACGGCGCGGATGCCGCGGTCGGACGCTCGTGCAGGATCATCGGGTCGGAGCGGCCGAGGCCATGGTCGGGCACGCACTGGCCGCGGCCCGCCGCGCGGGCGTGCGCCGTCTCGTGTTGAACCTCGCCGCGTGGATCGACCCGGACTCCGACGAGCCGATCTTCCGCACGCTGCGCGCCGCGCAGGACGCCGCCCTCGCGGCGAACGGCACGGGCGCGCTCGAGACGGTCGTGCTCGAGCCGACCGTGTACATGGACAACCTGCTGGCGCCCTGGTCGCTGCCCGCGATCACGGGCGAGGGCGTGCTCGGCTGTCCGGCACCGGCCGAGGCTTCGATCTCGTGGGTCTCGCACCGCTCGCTCGGCGAGTTCGCACGGGCCGCGGTGGAGAGCGGCGCGCCCGGTCGGGCGTACCCGATCGGTGGACCCGAGGCGCTGACCGGGGCCCAGTTGTGCCGAACGCTCGGCGAAAGACTCGAACGCGAGGTCCGCTACGAGCGCATCCCGCTCGACGCATTCGCCGCCGCGCTGGACGGCATCTCGGACGCACCGGGCGGTCAGCGCGTGGCCGGGCTCTACCGCTCGCTGGAGCGACATCCGCGCGCCGCGGCCCGGGACGCCGCCGCATTCGATGCCCTGGGCGTCCGACCGGAGTCGCTCCGGGATTTCGTCGCGCGCGCGTTCTGACACGCGACGAGAGCGCGGAATGCCGCCGCCGGTATGCTGCACGAAAGCGGCCGGACACACGACAGCGGCCCACCTCAGCGGAGCCCACACGAACCGCATGCCCGACGACACCCCGCACCTGATCTACGGCTTCGACCCGCTGTGCGGCTGGTGCTACGGGCTGATCCCGGCGATGCGGCGGCTGCGCGAAGCTCGTCCGGACCTCCCCGTCGACCTCGTGTGCGGCGGCCTCGTCACCGGCGAGCGCGTCGGCCCCTACCGCGCCATGGCGGGCTACGTGCGCGAGGCCTCCGCCCGCATGACCGCCACCACCGGGCAACCGCTGTCGGAGGCGTTCTTCGCGCTGATCGAAGGACCGGACTCGCCGGAGCACTCCGGCTCGGCGGTGCCGACGCGACCGATCCTCGCGATACGCGAGCGCGGCGACGATGCGCTCGCGTACGCGCACGCGTTGCAGGAGGCGCACTTCGGCGACGGACTGGACCTGAACGCGCCCGATACGCATCGGGCGGTCGCCGCACGCCTGGACATCGTCGCTCCGCCGCTCGAAGATCTCGACTCGATCGACGAACACGACCCCGAGATCGCCGCCGAGTTCGCGCGCGCGCGCGTCCTCGGCATCCGAAGCTTCCCCACGCTGCTGGCCGTCATCGACGGCACGCCCCGCCCCGTGCCGCTCGACTACGCGCCCGACGCCCTCGTCGCGAACGTCGAGCGAGCGCTCGGCCTCTCCCCGGACCACACCCCACGATGAACCACCGCACCCTCGGCCGCACCGGCTACGAGATCTCCGAGATCGGCTTCGGCGCCTGGGCCATCGGCGGCACCTGGGGCACCGTCGACGACGAGGAATCGATGGCCGCGCTGCACGCGGCGCTCGACGCCGGCATCGACTTCTTCGACACCGCCGACGTGTACGGCGATGGCCGCAGCGAACGGCTGATAGCACGCCTCCGGAAAGAGCGCAGCGAGCCCTTCACCGTGGCCACCAAGGCCGGGCGCCGGCTGGACCCGCACGTGGCCGACGGCTACACCAAGGCGAACATCGAGGCCTTCGTCGACCGCAGCCTGGAGAACCTCGAGGTCGATGCGCTGGAGCTCGTGCAATTGCACTGCCCGCCCACCGAGGTCTACTACCGCCCCGAGTTCTTCGACGCCATGGACGAGCTCGTGCGGGCGGGCAAGATCCTGCACTACGGGGTCAGCGTCGAGAAGGTCGAGGAGGCGCTGAAGGCGATCGAGTACGACGGCGTGGAGAGCGTGCAGATCATCTTCAACGCGTTCCGCCAGCGCCCGGCCGAGCTCTTCTTCCGCGAGGCGAAGGCGAGAAACGTCGGCGTGATCTGCCGCGTGCCGCTGGCGAGCGGCCTGCTCACCGGCAAGCTCGACGCGTCGTCCAGCTTCGAGGCCGACGACCATCGCGCCTTCAACCGAGAGGGCGCGGCCTTCGACAAGGGCGAGACCTTCGCGGGCGTGGACTACGAGGCGGGGCTCGCCGCGGTCGACGCGCTTCGGCCGCTGGTGCCGGACGGTGCGACCATGGCGCAGTTCGCGCTGCGCTGGATCCTGCAACACGACGCCGTCAGCACGGTGATTCCCGGCGCGAAACGAGCTTCGCAGGTGCAGGACAACGCGGCCGCGGCCGAACTGCCGCCGCTGGACGAGGCCACGATGGCGGCGGTGGACGCCGCGTACGCCGAGCACGTGCGCCCGAGCGTGCACCACCGCTGGTAGCCGCCGGAGGAGCGCTCCGGGCGACGCTCAGCGATCGAGCGCGAGCGGCACCTCGGGCAGCTCGCTCCACAGCACGGTGTCGCGCGCCCGCACGCGGGTGGCGGGCGCCGCCGCCTGCGCGTCGGACGGGCACGTCCCGCCGGTCGCCAGTTGCAACGCCGCGCCCGTCAATGCGTCGCGGACATCGGCGAGCGGGTAGCGGAACTCGTCCGCCACCGCGCAGTCCGCCGGGATGCCGCCCGCGACCGTCTCGCCGTTCGCGTTCGCGGTCTCGAACAGCATCGCGTTGATGGCCTTGTCGCAGTAGCGCAACGGGCGCGAACCGAAGGCCTTGCCGAACGTGGTCTCGCCGACGGTGCGCACGTCGATGTAGGGGCGCAGCCCGTTGATCGCGAGCTCGGAGGACGAGGCCGAGCCTTCGGTGGTGATGACGACGAGCTCGTCGAGGTTCAGCGTCGAGTCCACGCGCTCGAACGGCACGTCGACGTTCGATGCGCGCGCGTAGCGCTCGTTGTGCAGGTAGCGCACGAAGGCCGCGTCCAGCGCGTTCGTGACGTTGTCGCCCGCGATGTGCACGGCGAGCCGGTTGGCCGCGAAGATGAGCCCGCCCGGGTTGTAGCGCACGTCCAGCACCAGCGCGTCCACGTCCTCGTCCACCAGTTCGGCGAAGCGCGCGTCGAGCGCGTCCGCGGTGGTCTCGGCGAACTGCAGGATGGGCAGGTACGCGATGCGCCTGCCGTCGACGTCGAGCACGCTGGTGCCCGCCAGCGTGTCGATCGTGTACGCGGCGCGAACGACGTCGACGTCGCGGGGCTCCTCGTCCGGCGCACGCACCGTGAAGGTGATGCGCTGCCCCTCGTCCGCCTCGCGCAGGTCCGAGACGATGCCTTGCGCGCCGAGATCCTCCACGTTCCGGCCATCGAGCGCGATCAGCTCGTCGCCGCGCACCAGCCCCGCGGCTTCCGCCGGGGAGCCGCCGATGACGGTGCGGAACCGCGGCACGCCCGCGTCGTCCTCGAGCAGCACGAAGCCGAAGCCCGATTGGCGCCCCTCGCTCTGCGCCTGGAAGGCCTCGTAATCGCTGACCGAGCTGAAGATGTCGGGTTCGACCCGAAGCTCGGCGATCAGGCCCTCGGGGGAGTCGAAGTCGGCCGGCGACACCGACGCCACGCGCTCGGCGTACACGTAGTAGTCGCGCATGTCGAAGTCCACGCGCGCGTTCAGGTCGGCGACCGAGCAGGCCTCGACGCCGGGCGCCGTGACGTAGCCGCCCGCGGCGTCCGGCAGCCCGATGACGATGTCGACGGGATCGGTCTGCTCCGAGCCGTCGATCGGGGGCAGCCGACCGTCGCCGATGTCGCCGGCAGCGCCGCCGCTCGGACCGTCGTCGTCCGAGCCGCATCCCGCCACCGCCGCCAGGACCAGCGCCAGGGCGAGCGGGGAGCGGCGCGCGCGCGATGCGCTCCGGCGCGGACGGATCGTCGAGGTCATGCGGGGCGGTTCGTCGTTGCGCCGGCGGCGCGCGGCCGGGCAACTTAGCCCAGAATGCCCGCCCGAACCCATCGTGCGCCTTACCGACATGTCCGACAGACTCGCCCTCGTGACGGGCTCCACGAGCGGCATCGGCCGCGAGGTCGCCGCGGCCCTGGCCGCGAGCGGCTGCCGCGTCGTGCTGCACGGCCTCGGCGACCCGGACGAGCTTGCGCGCACGCGCGACGAGTTCGAGCGCGAGCACGGCGTCGAGACGCTGCTGGACACCACGAACCTGACGGACGTGCCGGCGACCGAGGCCATGATGCGGCGCCTCACCGACGAGCACGGCGGCGTGGACGTGCTGGTCAACAACGCCGGAGTGCAGCACGTGGCCCCGCTCGAGGACTTTCCCACCGCGCGCTGGGACCTGATCATCGCGGTGAACCTGTCGTCGGCGTTCCACACGACGCGTCTCGCGCTGCCCTCGATGCGCGCGAAGGGTCGCGGCCGCATCGTCAACCTCGCCTCCGCGCACGGCCTGGTGGCCTCGCCCGAGAAGTCCGCCTACGTGGCGGCCAAGCACGGCCTGATCGGCCTGACCAAGGTCACGGCGCTGGAGACCGCGCGCACCCCGATCACCTGCAACGCGGTGTGCCCGGGCTGGGTCGAGACGCCGCTCGTGGTGCAGCAGATCGAGAAGCGCGCGAAGGCATCGGGCCGCGGCTTCGACGAGGAGCGCCACGACCTGCTGGCCGAGAAGCACCCCTCGGCGCAGTTCGTGACGACGGCGCAGATCGGCTCGATGATCGTGTGGCTGGCGAGCGACGCGGCCGCCGAGGTGCGCGGCGCGGCGCTGTCCATCGACGGGGGCTGGACGGCGCAATAGCGCAAGGACGGCACCGGTCCCACGGAAGGGGTCCGCTCCGCTCAGAGCCGCACGCTGCCCTCGACCAGCACGTGCGTCCGCCCGCCGATGCGCACGCGCCCGGGCACGGACGGATCGGGTCGTACGTACACGCGGCCTTCCCGCCCGATGCAGCCGCCCTGCGCGACGACGACGTCGCCGGGCAGCAACCCGCGCCCGAGCAGCCAGTGCGCGAGCGCCGCGTTCAGCGAACCGGTGATGGGGTCCTCCACCATGCCGCTGGACGGCGCCAGCATGCGCACCTCGTAGTCGGTGTCGCCGCGCGGTGCCTGCGGACCGATCAGCCCTATCGCCTTGTAGTCCGGCCAGCGCACCGCGCGCGCCTCGACCGCGCGCACCGCGTCGGCCGAGTCGAGCTGCAGCACTTCCCACACCGGACCGTTGTCGAGCCGTGCGCTCGCGACGATGGCGGAGGTGTCGATCTTCAACGCGCCCGTGATCGCGTCGAGCTGCGCGCCTTCCAGGGCCTCGACATGGGTGGGCGGTGCGATGAACGCCGGCACCTCGCCGGTGAGGTCGATCTCCACCAGCCCGACGCCGCACTCCTGCACGACCATGCCCTCGCGCTTCGGCACGCCGCCCGCGTGCAGCCAGGCGGCGCAGCTGCCGAGCGTGGGATGACCCGCGAACGGCATCTCGCGCGTCGGCGTGAGAATGCGCACGCGGTAGTCGGCGTCCGGGTGCTCCGGCGGGAACAGGAACGTGGTCTCGGCGAGGTTCGTCCACGCGGCGAAGCGGCGCAGGACCTCGTCGCTCAGGCCCTCGCCGTCGAGCACGACCGCGAGCGCGTTGCCGAGCGTGGGCGTCGATGTGAAGACGTCGCACTGGATGAAGCGTCGGTTCATGCGTGCCCGAACCGGTAGACCCCCACGCCCGCCAGCACCAGCAGCAGCCCGACGAGCCGCGGCGCGTCGACGGGACGCACGGCCGCGCCGAACAGCCCGAAGTGATCGATCAGCGCGCCGCACAGGAGCTGCCCGGCGATGGCGGCGACCAGGAAGAACGCGACGCCGATCACCGGCACGATGGTGAGCCCCGCGACCACGAAGAGCGTGCCGGACAGCCCGCCGATCCAGATCCACCACGGCCCCGCGAGCGCCGCTCCGATGTCCGCGTGCCGACCGAAGGCCAGCATGAGCGGCAGCGCCAGCAGCGTGCTGACGCAGAGCGACACGACGGTGGCCGCGAGCGGCGAGCCGAGGTGGCGCGCGAGGGCCGCGTTCACGGCCGGCTGGCCGCCGAGCACCATGCCGACGCCGACGCTGGCGAGCAGGACGAGGATCAGCATGGCGGTGCCCGGTGCCCGGGTCGAGGTAGTCATGCGAACGGATCCGTCAACCGAGCGTCGACGAGCCCACCGCCCAGTCGTCGAGCTTCATCTCGGGTACGTCCCCGGCCGCGATCAGCGACGCCTGCGTCGCGGCCCGCACCTCGTCCACCGTGACGCCCGGCGCGCGCTCGAGCAGCACGAGCCCCGCCTCGGTCGGCCGGATGACGGCGAGCTCGGTGACGACGAGCGACACCCGCCGCGCCGCCGTCAGCGGCAGCGTGCATTCGGGCACGATCTTCGATCGGCCCTTGAACGCGTGCCGCATGGCGACGATGACGGCCTTCGCGCCCGCCACCAGATCCATCGCGCCGCCCATGCCGGGGACCATGCTGCCCGGGACCATCCAGTTGGCGAGATACCCGCGCTCGTCCACCTGCAGCCCGCCCAGCACGGTCAGGTCCAGGTGTCCGCCGCGGATGAGCCCGAAGCTCGTGGCGCTGTCGATGGAGGCGGCGCCCGGCACGGCCGTGACGAAGTCGCCGCCCGCGTCGGTGAGGTTCGGCTCCTCCATGCCTTCGGGCGGACGGGCGCCGAGCCCGATCACGCCGTTCTCGGACTGGAAGAAGACCCCGGCGTCCTTCGGCAGGTAGGTGGCCACGAGGCTCGGCAGGCCGATGCCGAGGTTCACGAGCATGCCGGGCTCGATCTCGTGGGCCACGCGGCGCGCGATGAGCGCCTTCGGGTCCGACCCGGTACGGCGCGTCGCCTCGCTCACGCGGAGGGCTCCGTCGGTGCGTCCCGGAAGGGGTGCGGCATGCGCTCGATCAGGTGATCGACGAGCACGCCGGGCGTCTTCACCGCGTCCGGCGAGATCATGCCGATGGGCTCGATGTCCTCGGGCTCGGCGATGACGGTGCGGCCGGCGAGCGCCATGGTCGGGTTGAAGTTCTGCGCGGTGAGCGTGTAGTCGAGGTTCTTCGCATGGTCCGCCCGGCGCGCCCCGACCAGCGCGAAGTCGGCGTGCAGGGCCGGCGCGAGCAACCAGCGCTCGCCGCCCGATTCGACGACCTGCGCGTCCGCCTCGAGCAGGGTGCCCAGCCCGGTCCTGGTGAGCACGCCGCCGAGGCCCACCCCCGCCGCGCGGATGCGCTCGACCAAGGTGCCCTGCGGAACGAGCTCGACGTGCATCTCGCCTGCGAGCATGCGCCGCTGGGTCTCGGGGTTCAGGCCGATGTGCGACACGACGGCGCGCGCGATGCAGCCCGCCTCGACGAGCCGACCGATGCCGAAGCCGGGGGTGGCCGTGTCGTTGGCGATGACCGTGAGCCCCCTGGCGCCCCGCCGCACCAGCGCATCGATCAGCCGGTGCGGGCTGCCGACGCCCATGAAGCCGCCGATCATGACGCTCGCACCGTCGGGCACGAGCGCGGCGGCGTCCGCCGGGGAGATGGCCGAGATGTCGTTCAGGGGCAACGCTCCGGCGGCCCCCGGTCAGTACATGTGCTGACCGCCGTTCACCGACATGGTGGAGCCGGTGATGAAGCCCGCGTCGTCGGCGACGAGGAAGGCGACGGCGCGCGCGATGTCCTCGGCCTTGCCCAGACGCCCCACGGGGATGCGCGCGATGATCTTCTGCAGCACCTCGTCCGGCACCGCGCGCACCATGTCGGTATCGACGTAGCCGGGCGCGATGGCGTTCACGGTGATGCCCTTGCCCGCGCCTTCCTGCGCCAGCGCCTTCGTGAACCCGTGGATGCCGGACTTCGCGGCCGCGTAGTTGACCTGGCCGTACTGCCCCGCCTGGCCGTTGATGCTGCCGACGTTGACGATGCGACCGAAGCTGCGGGAGCGCATGCCGTCGATGACGCAGGAGCACATGTTGAAGCAGCCGCCGAGGTTCGTGTCGATGACCTCCTGCCAGGCCTTCGGACTCATGCGGTGCATGGTGCCGTCGCGCGTGATGCCCGCGTTGTTGACGAGCACGTCCACCTCCTGACCGAGCTCGGAGACGATCTTCTCGATGCCGGCCTTGCAGGCGTCGTGGTCCGACACGTCGAACTTGAACACCGGAATGCCCGCCTCTTCGGAGAAGGCCTTGGCCCGCTCGTCGTTGCCGGCGTAGTTCGCGGCGACGGTGTAGCCGTCCGCCTTCAACCGCTCCGAGATCGCGCGGCCGATGCCGCGCGTGCCGCCGGTGACCACTGCCAGTCGTGTCATGTCTCGTTTACCTCTTGTAGCGTGCCGTTTACACGACGCCGCGCGGACGTCGCCCCGGCCACGGCAGTGACGTCGAATCACTACAGCGTGGCATCGCGGGCACTGTCGCACGCCTCGCGCTTCCTGCCTAGTGGCTCGCCGCGCGCGGCTCGTGGCACCGCACCGATCCGCCCGCGAGGCGGACCCCTACCGACGCCCGTCGCCGAAAAAGCTCGCGGCGAACCTCGCCCGCACGCCTCGCCTGCACCACAATGACGCGCCCCGGACACTCCGTCCGGTCGTCCTCACGCCTGTCCACGGAGACCCGCCCATGCCCGACATCGTCATCACTTCCGCCGCCCGCACGCCCATCGGCAGCTTCGGCGGCGCGTTCGCCTCGGTTTCCGCCGTCGATCTCGGCACCACCGCCGTGCGCGCGGCCCTCGAGCGCTCCGGGGTCGATCCGTCCGAGGTGTCGGACGTCATCCTCGGGCAGGTGCTCACGGCCGGCACCGGCCAGAACCCCGCCCGTCAGACCGCCATCGCCGCCGGCATCCCGCAGGAGCGCACCGCCATCACGATCAACCAGGTCTGCGGCTCGGGGCTGCGCGCCATCGCGATGGGCTACCAGGCGCTGGCCGCGGGGGACGCGGACGTCGTCGTCGCGGGGGGCCAGGAGAGCATGAGCCTCGCGCCGCACTGCGCGCACCTGCGCGACGGCAAGAAGATGGGCAACCTCGAGATGGTCGACACCATGATCGTCGACGGCCTGTGGGACGCCTTCAACGGCTACCACATGGGCACCACGGCCGAGAACGTGGCACGGACGTGGCAGGTCACGCGCGAGGCCCAGGACGCGTTCGCGGCCGGCTCGCAGCAGAAGGCCATCGCCGCGCAGCAGGCGGGCCGCTTCGCCGACGAGATCGTCCCGGTGACGGTCAAGACCCGCAAGGGCGAGACGGTGGTGGACACCGACGAGTACCCGCGCGACGGCACCACGGCCGAGTCGCTCGGGAAGCTGCGCACCGCGTTCTCCAAGGACGGCACCGTCACCGCCGGCAACGCCTCGGGCCTGAACGACGGCGCGGCCGCCGTGGTGATGATGACGGCAGAAGCGGCGAAGGCGCGCGGACTGACGCCGCTCGCGCGCATCGCGGGCTGGGCCACGGTGGGCGTGGATCCCGCCGTCATGGGCTCCGGACCGATTCCCGCCAGCCGGGCCGCCCTCGAGAAGGCCGGCTGGCAGGTCGGGGATCTGGACCTCATCGAGGCGAACGAGGCCTTCGCGGCGCAGGCCTGCGCCGTCAACAACGACCTCGGCTGGGACACCTCGAAGGTGAACGTCAACGGCGGGGCCATCGCGCTCGGGCACCCGATCGGGGCGTCCGGCACGCGCGTCATGTGCACGCTGCTGCACGAGATGGTGCGTCGCGACGCGAAGAAGGGGCTCGCCACGCTGTGCATCGGCGGCGGCATGGGAATCGCCATGTGCGTCGAGCGCACGGCCTGAGACTCCCGCACCGCAACAAGGCGCCATCGACGGAGCGATAGCGTCGCCGGGCATTGCTGACCGGGATTCATGGCACAACTTCCGACAGGAGACGCGCGATCGCGCCGATTCCTCTTGCACTGCAACACGATGGTGGCCATACTGCACTGCAAGAAGAGTCACCCCCCCTTCACCGTCCCCAGGAGATCCCGACCATGAACTACACCACCGGCGCCATGAACGAGCAGATGACGAAGATGACCGACATGCAGGCGAAGATGTTCGAGCCCATGCGCATCTTCGGCGGCCTCGCCGTCGAGACGATGGACCACGTCCTGCGCAAGAACTACGCGGTCATGGGCGACATGGTCGAGTACACGCTCAAGCAGGCCCGCCTGCCCATGTCCGGCGTCGACATGAACGCCATGGCGCAGACCTCCATGGCCGACGCCACGGCCTTCGGCGAGCTGCTCGGCACGCGCGCCAACGAGTACGCGCAGATCGCGAACGATTTCAGCGCCAAGGCCAAGGCCGCTTCCGAGCAGGCCGCCGCCACCGTCCGCCCCGCGGCCTGAGTCGCTCGCCCGCAGCCAGGGGCGCGGGATCGGGCATGCGCCCGGTCCCGCGCCCTTCGTTCTTTTGCACGCACGATCACAGCGCAGGACCTCACATGAACCCCGACAACCACACCGCGGCGCTGGCCGACATGCAGCGACGCGGCATGCAGAACGCGCTGGCCTTCGGCCGCGCCACCACGGGCATGTTCGAGCGGCTGGCACGCCAGAACTACGCCGTCATGGGTGATGTCGTGGACTACACCCTCACCCAGATGCGCATCCCCACCGTGCACACCGACCCGCGCAGCGCGCTCGAGGCGCAGGCCGCCGGCACGCGTGCCGCCGTCGAGAAGGCGCGCGTGCGGGCCGCGGAGTACGCCGCCATCGCGGGCGAGTTGCGCGCCGGCGTGGGCAACGCGGCCGGCACCGCCACCGGTGCGGCCACGAACACCGCGACGAACACCGCCGCGGCCGCGCGGAAGGCGGCCGAGCCGACGGCGCCCGAGACTGACGGCGGCGACAGGCGGCTGACAAGGCGGCCGACAAGCCGGTCGACAAGACGGCGACCGCCGGCGGCTCGCCGATCATCGTGCCCGGCGACACGCCGAAGGCCGTCGCGCGCAAGACCGCGCAGGCCAGCGCGCCGGCAGCCAAGCCCGCCGGCACGGCGACCGCGAAGCCCGCGAGCCAACCCGCCGCGAAGGCCGCCACCAAGGCCGCGAGCAAGGTCGCCGCAAAGGCCGCCAGCAAGACCACCGCGAAGATGACGGGCAAGAAGACGTCCGCGCGCGCGAAGAAGGGCTGACGGCGCGTATCGCATGACCGCCACGCGCACCATCAAGAAGTACGCGAACCGGCGGTTGTACGATACCGAGGCGAGCCGGCACGTGACGCTCGCGGACATCCGCGAGCTGATCGTCGCCGGCACCGACGTCGACATCGTCGACGACGTCACGGGCGAGAACCTCACCCGACAGTTGCTGCTGCAGATCATCGTCGACAGCGAACGCGCGCAGGATCCACTGCTCAGCGAGCCGCTGCTCACCCGCCTGATCCGCTTCTACGGCGACCCCATGCAGCACGTCATGGGCGAGTATCTCGAGCGCAGCGTGGGCACCTTCCTCGCGCAGCAGGACACGGTGCGCACGCAGATGGAATCGCTGCTCAAGCAGACGCCTCTCGATACCATGCAGGCGATGATGAAGCGCAACATCGAGGCCTGGGAATCCATCGTGGGCAAGGGCGCCCCTGCGGCGTCCGAGGCGACCGCGACGGACGCCGGGGCTCGGTTTCACGATGACCGGGCCCACGACGATCGGGCCGACGACGATCGGGACGACGTGCGCTCCGGCGCCTGACACGTATCCCGGCCACCCCGGGCAGATCCGGCGGGCTGCCGCCCGGCCGGTGCCGCGACACGGAGACGATACGACGATGGCCAAGGGCGACAACGGCGCGGACGAACCCGGGCGAACGAACCGCGCGGGCCCGTCCGCGGGCGCGGCCGGCGCCGCGCCCGATGCGTCGGCCGCGGTCGACGCGTTCACCGACTGGACGCGCACCGCGAGCTCGCTGTTCGAGAAGAACGCCGCCATCGCGAACGACATGTTCGTCCGCTCCCAGCGCATGCTCGCGGAATCCATGGCGCCGGTGCACCGTCAGCTCGATCCCATGAACGCGGCGCCCGCCTTCCGCGCTGCGGGCGAGCGCGCGGCGCTGGATCCCCAGTCGCTCCTGCAGGCCAACTACTCGCTCTGGCAACGCCACATGGCGCTGTGGCAGTCGAGTGCCGAGAAGCTGTTCAAGAGCGACGCGGCCGCGGCCGACCAGAGCGACGAGGTGCGCGACAAGCGTTTCCGCGATGAAAGCTGGGCGACGTGGCCGCAGTTCGACTTCCTGCGCCGCTCCTACCTGCTCACCTCGGAGTGGCTCGTCGAGACGATGTCCTCGATCGAGGGGCTCGAGCCCGCCGACCGAGCGAAGCTCGTGTTCCACACGCGGCTGCTCGCCGACGCGTTCTCGCCCAGCAACTTCCCGCTGACGAACCCGCAGGTGCTCGAGCGGCTGCGCGAGACGAACGGGCAGAGCCTGCTGGACGGGATGAAGAACCTCGAGCGCGACCTCGACCCGTCGACGGGCCGGCTGAACATCCTGATGAGCGACCCCGAGGCATTCACGTTCGGCGAAAACGTCGCGACCACGCCGGGCAAGGTGGTGTGGCAGAACGACCTGCTGCAACTGATCCAGTACACGCCCACCACGGCGAAAGTGCATGCCCGTCCCCTCGTGATCCTGCCGCCGTGGATCAACAAGTTCTACATCCTGGACCTGCAGCCGAAGAACAGCTTCATCCGCTGGGCGGTGGATCAGGGATACACGGTGTTCGTCGTGTCGTGGGTGAACCCGGACGGGGAGCTCGGCGACAAGACCTTCGAGGACTACATGCAGGAGGGTATCCTCGACACGCTGGACGCCGTCACGCGCGCGTGCGGTGCCGAGGAGTTCAGCATGATCGGCTATTGCATCGGCGGCACGCTGCTGTCCGCCACGCTCGCCTACATGGCCGAGCGCGGCGACGACCGGGTCAAGGCGGCCACCTTCTTCGCCTCGCAGGCCGACTTCGAGGAGGCCGGCGACCTGAAGCTCTTCGCCGACGAGGTGCAGGTCGACGCGCTGGAGGACGCCATGCGCGACACCGGCTACCTGGACGGTCGCTCCATGGCGTCGACCTTCAACCTGCTGCGCGCGAACGACCTGATCTGGTCGTTCTACGTCGACAACTACCTGCTCGGCAAGGACCCCACGCGCTTCGACCTGCTGTACTGGAACGCCGACGCCACGCGCATGCCGCGCGAGACGCACCTGTTCTACCTGCGCGAGATGTACGTGCGCAACAACCTCTCGAAGCCCGGCGGCATCACGATGAAGGGCGTGCCCATCGATCTGGCCAAGGTGCGCATACCGGTGTACCTGCAGGCCGCGCGCGATGACCACATCGCCCCCTACCCGTCGGTGTACAAGTCCACGTCGCTGTACGGCGGGCCCGTGCGGTTCGTGCTCGCGGGGTCGGGGCACATCGCCGGGGTGATCAACCCGCCCTCGGCGAACAAGTACCAGCACTGGATCAACGAGGCCGAGCCGAAGTCGCTCGACGCCTGGCTCGAGGGCGCCGAGGAGCATCCGGGCTCCTGGTGGGAGGACTGGGACCGCTGGCTCGCGCCGCTGTCCGGCGAGCAGGTTCCCGCACGCGTGCCCGGTGACGGCGAGCTCGTCCCGATCGAGGACGCCCCGGGCAGCTACGTGCGCGTGCGAAGCTGACTCAGAAGTCCCCGCACGACTCCAGGTCGGCGGTGTTGACCTGGCCCGTCGTGCGCTCCCACGTCTCGACCGGGCCATCGGTGCCGAGCCGGTAGGTGAGCACGTCGCCGGCGGCCACGAGCGTCAGCGCCTCGTCCTCGCCCGCCAGGCTGTAGTCGTTCTCGAACTCCGGCGTCAGCGTGAACGGACCGGTCACGTCGTAGCAGGTGCCGCCGTCGGTGGGCACGTCGTAGCGCGTCCAAAGACCGTCCTCGGTGATGTCGACGTAGCTCGACGCCGCCACGTCGTCGGGGCTCGCGTCCCACAACCCCGCCACGGCGCTCGTGTCGCCGCCCGGATCGTTCGAGGGGGGCGCGTCGGGGTCGCCCAGATCCGGGTTGAGCTCGCTCGTGTCGCCCGGGCCCGAGGCGTTGGGGTCGAGGACATCGTCGCCATCGTCCGAGCTGCACGCGCCGAGGGCGAGCACGGCGGCGAGGGTCAGTGCGGTGATCGGTCTCATGCGAAGGGTCTCCGGGAAAGCGTAGCGGGTGGGACTGCATTCCCACTGGCACGAGTATAGCGACGAATCCCTGCGGGTCGCCGGTAGCCGTACCGGCGCGAAATCGTCCCGAGCGGGGCACACGGCTGACAAGCTCCGCTCACCGGCGTAGTGTCGCTCACGTCGCGTTTCTTGCGGGGACGGCGCGCCGTGCCCCGTGTTCGATCCGAGAGGACTTCGACATGTCGACACGCAGCCGTGGCCCCGGCGCGGGCACCCGCTTCCGAACCGGACTTCCCGCCGACCCTTCCCGGCGCTCGGTCGATGCCCGGGACGCCGACGCGGAGTTTCTCGAGGGTGCCTGGGACGAGGCGGGCCCCGCGACCCTCGACTTCGACGACGAGGCCAGCTCGCGTGACCTGCACGAGCGCGAGCCCGAGGACGACTTCGCCGCGCTCGACGCCCGTCCCGTGATGCGCGACGCCGCCGACCTGGCGGATCTCGCGAGCCTGATCGACGACGACGACGATTCGGCCTACGACGACGACGACGCGTACCTGCACTGACGCGGACCCGCACGCCGGCTGCGATCCTGGGCCTGTCGTGGATCGGAACGCGGGCGCTGCCGGCCCTGGCCCGGCGACGAAGAGTTTTCAGCGCTTCGCAGTGGCGAGACGCGCGCGCCCACCATGCTCGGTCACCCCACCGACCGAGGCAGCGCCATGCAGGACAAGCCGACCGATCAGATACCCGCGGACGAGCTGCTCGACGAGAGCGCCGACTCGCTGACGAACCCCGACGTGCCCATCGCCGACAAGGGCGAGACCACGCGCCTGATGAACGACACCGATCGGCCCGCCAACGGCCGTTCGTCCACCCCGCCGGGCAGGAACCTCGACGAGTTGCCGCCCGACGCCGTCGTCGACGAGCCCTTGCGCACCGAAGATCTCGACCTTGCGGGCGGCGAGATGGATGACGAGGTGATGACCCAGGGCGAGAGTGTCGTGGATGCCGAGTACATGGACCGCGGGCCCGCGCAGCTGGATTCGGGCGTGGACGCGTCGGGCGCCTCCGACGTCGCGGACACCGAGGACGGCGACGTCATGACGGGCACGCGCGGCGTGCGCGACGTGGCGGACGCCTCCATCGTGGACGCGGACACGAGCCGCGACTGAACGCCCGAGCGTGCCGCCATCCATCCGCAACGCAATGTGGCGGCACGCGAAGCGGCACGGCAACCGCGCGTTCGCCGACTACGCTCCAGGGCCCGACATGACAGCCCCGAACAGCGTTTGCCGATGAACGATTCGACGCAGGATCACACCGCGCTCGTCGCCGGTGGCGTGCCCGACGCCGCCGCTCAGGAGGAAGACCTCGACGCCACGTTGCCGATGAACGACGAGGAGTGGCTCGAGCACGCGCTCGGCGACCTGCACTCCTCCGCCTGGACGATGCCGTCGGTCGAGCTCTGACGCGGTGCGAACCCGGTCACTCCCGTCGATGACGGGGGACCGGGTTCGCCGAGCGGACGGACGGGCCGGGCCGGCGTCCGGCTTCAGACCGGTCGCACGTCCCGGGCCACCGCCACCGAGTGCCCCGACGGGCGCTTGCGGGCCCGGTTCAGGCCCAGGATCAGCCCGACGCACATCGCCAGCAGCACGATGGTGAACGGGAAGCCCATCGATACCGCCATGGCCTGCAGCGCGGACAACGCCTCGCTGCCGCCCACGAGCAGCAGCGTGGCGGCCACCAGGCCCTCGAACACGCACCAGAACACGCGCTGGGAAGCCGGCGAATCGGTCTTGCCGCCCGCCGTGATGGTGTCGATGACGAGCGAGCCGGAGTCGGACGACGTCACGAAGAACACCAGCACGAGCACGATGCCGAGGAACGAGGTGATCGTCGCGAACGGCAGCTCGGCGAGCATCACGAAGAGCTTGAGCTCCAGCGCCGCCTCGGCCACCGGCGCGGCGGCATTGCCGACGACCTGCGAGATGGCGGTGCCGCCGAACGCGCCCATCCACACGATGCACACGGCGGTCGGGATCAGGATCACGCACAGCACGAACTCGCGCACGGTACGGCCGCGCGACACGCGGGCGATGAACATGCCGACGAACGGCGACCAGGAGATCCACCACGCCCAATAGAAGGCGGTCCAGCCTTGCGAGAAGTTCGCGTCCTCGCGCCCGAAGGGCATCGACAGCGGAATCACCTCCTTCGCATAGGCGACGGCGCCGCCGGCGATCGTCGAGAAGATCTCCGCCGTGGGGCCGACGGCGAGCACGAACACCATGAGCAGCAGCGCGAGCGCGATGTTGATCTCCGACAGGATCTTGACACCGCCGTCCAGCCCGCGCAGCACCGAGATCAGCGCCAGGCTGGTGATGCCTCCGATCATGACGACCTTGGCGACGTCGCCGGTGCCCCAGCCGAAGAGATAGTTCAGGCCAGCCAACGCCTGCTCGGTACCGAAGCCGAGGGACGTCGCCAGCCCGAACAGCGTCGCGAACACCGCGAGGATGTCGATCACGTGCCCGGGCCAGCCCCATACCCGCTCGCCCAGCAGCGGGTAGAACGCCGAGCGCAGCGTGAGCGGCAGCCCGCGGTTGAACGTGAAGAAGGCGAGCGAGAGCGCGACCACGGCGTAGATGGCCCAGGGGTGCAGCGCCCAGTGGAAGAGCGTCGCCGCCATGCCGAGATCCCGCGCGGCCGCCACGTCGCCCGCCGCGGCTCCGAGCGGTGCCCAGTCGGTGCGTACCCCGCCTTCGACGGTGGTGCCGCCGATGGCGGAGCCGAAGTGCGACATGGGCTCGGACACGCCGAAGAACATCAGCCCGATGCCCATGCCGGCCGCGAACAGCATCGCGAACCAGCCGAGGTAGCCGTAGTCCGGCCGGGCGTCATCGCCACCGAGCCGTACGCCGCCGAGCGGCGTGACGACGAGCGCGATGCACACGAGCACGAAGATGTTGGCCGCCGACAGGAAGAACCAGTCGAGGCTGCCGGTCAGCGTGTCACGCATCGTGCCGAAGAACGCGCCCGCGCTCTCCTGGAACATCAGCGTCAGGATGACGAACGCGACGACGGCGAGCCCCGAGACGAGGAACACCGGGTTGTGGAGATCCAGGCCGAAGGGATTGATGTTGTCCTGGCCGATCTCGTAGTCCGTCTGCACGGGGTCCGGCGCGAGCTGTCCGGGTTCCAGGCTCATGGGCAAGTCCTGCAGGTGGCTGTATTCACCCGCAGGCTACGCCCACGTGGCGCGCAAGGCAAAGTGCACGCGTGCGTCGAGGATCCGTGACGACCGGCGTGAACGTGCCCGAGGCCGGACAGGGCCCGCTCGGGACGCTCGGGCGGGCAAGCCGTTTCAGTTGCGCCGCGCGAGCAGCCGGCCGCGCAGCACGTCGATCTCGCGGCGCTGGCGCTCCAGGGTCTCGAACAGGTCCACCACCAGCGCCAGCGCATCGAGCTCGATCTCGAACTCGCGCTGCACGCGCACCGCGCGCAGGACCCGCTGCAGCGCCGGCGCCGCGAAGCGCACGCCCTCCTCGTCCTCGGCGACGACGACGCCGTGGCGCACGTATTCCACGAGGACGACGGCGTCGATGCGGCACAGGGCGCACACCTCCTCGCGCGCGTAGACGGCCGCGTCGGCGGCGTTCGGGTCGCTCGCGGCGTCCGCACCGCCGGTGAGCGGACCCGCGACCGCGAGGTCGGGCTCGACGATCGGTGCGTCGCCGGGCGCATCGGCGCGACTCATGCGCCACCTCCCGCCGTGGCCACGTCGGCGTGCAGGTCGCGCAGCGCCTCCCAGGTGGCGCGTACCGCGTCCGCATCGGGCGCCGCGCCCGGCGCCTTCGTCACGAGGCGCAGCGTGGCGTACTGATCCCCGGGCGGCTCTCCCGGCAGCCCGCGCCCGCGCAGCCGCAGCCGCCTGCCGGACTCGCTGCCGGGCGGCACGCGCAGCGTCACCGTCCCGCCGAGCGTGGGCACGCGGACCGACGCGCCCAGCGCCGCGTCCCACGCGGGCACGTCCACGGTGACACCGACGTCGCGCCCGTCGAGGGTGAAGCCCTCGTGCGGCCGCACCTCGATGGTGAGCAGCAGGTCCCCGGCCGGCGCGCCGCCGATGCCCGGACCGCCCTGTCCGCGCAGCCGCAGCCGCGTGCCATCGGTCGTGCCCGCCGGAATGCGCGTGCGCAGCGTGCGCTCGTCGAAGTCGAGCGAGCCGTCGTCGCGCCGCACCGGCACGCGCAGGCCGAGCGGCAGCGTGGCGCCCGCGTGCGCCTGCTCCAGAGTGATGGCGACGGTGCTCTCGATGTCCTCTCCGCGCATCGTGAATCCGCCACCAGCGCCGGCGCGCCCACCGGCCCGTCGGGCGAACATCTCCTCGAAGAAGTCGCTGAAGTCGGCCCCGCCGCCGGGCGACCAGTCCCCGGGGCCGGCGGACGAGCGCCAGTCCGGCGGCGGCCGGAACCCGCCGCCGCCGGCTCCGCGCGCCGCGCCGGCGGCGTGGGCCGCGCGCAGCCCGTCGTACTCGGCCCGACGCTCGGGGTCCTTCAGCACGGTCCAGGCCTCGCCGAGGCGCTTGAACTGCTCCTCCGCGTCGTCCTCCTTGCTGACGTCCGGGTGCCACTGGCGCGCAAGCTTGCGGTAGGCCCGCTTGATCTCGTCGGCGGGGGCATCGGGCGCGACGCCCATCGTGTCGTAGTAATCGACGAATTCCATGGCTTCGCGGAGCGTGCTACCGCGACGATGCCGGCCGTTCGTCGCCGGCACATCTTGCACGCCCCGCACGCTGCGCAAAGTCGCGGCGCGATGGCAGGCTAGGGTCCGCGGTCACCCTTCGAACTCGACGAGCAAGCGCACCATGGCACCCGGCGGCAGCGGCAGCAGGATCGACAACATCGAGACCGACCAGAAGAGCCCGCGCGAGGGCGTGGCCACGATGGCCGAGAACGACGAGGCGATGACCCCCGACGGTGCGCCCGGTACGGCGTCCGAGGACCCGACGGGCGAGGACGGCGGCGGCATCGGTACCCAGGGCGGCGTCGGCACGTCCGACCCCGGCCGCACGACGCCGCGCGGCGCCTCGGACGACGACGACGCGGAGTCCTACCGGGACGAAGAGGAGTAGCCGGCGGCCCTTCGCACTATCGGCGCGGAGGGTCAGCGGGCACGATGCGCTCGAGCCCGCGCGGCCCGTCGCGCAGCGCCACGAAGGCGAGCCCGCCGGGGCGCAGCTCGATGTCGCCCAGCTCGATGCGGCGCGCGGCGCCGTGGCCGTCCAGCGCGACGGCCACGTCGTGCCGCCCCGCGGGCAGCTTGACCTCGACCAGGGTCAGCGTCGCGGGCAGCGTGGCCCAGCCACGCGTGTCCGCTTCCTCCAGCAGGAACAGCACGGCGTCGACGAGCGCGCCCAGCAGCTCGTCCTCCTTCGCGGCCGCCCGTCCGACGGCCTGCTTGGTGACCACGCGCAGGGCCTGCTTCGCCGCCACGCGCTTGGCACGCGCACCGAGCGAGGCTTCCGCCACGCCGCCCAGACGCGTCGACACGTCGGCGGCGGGCACCGCGCGACCGTCGATCGTGACGCGCACGTCCGGCGCCGGCGGGCCGCCGGCGGCGTAGTACGGGAACGAGATGCGCAGGTCCGGCCGGATGAACAGGTTCCCGGCCACCTTGCGCGCGATGGCCCCGTCGGACACGGCCACCAGCAACGAGGCGTCGCCCGCGCCCGAACCGTCCCGCGCGCCGTCGAGCGCGGCGCGGTAGGCGCGCGCCTCGTCCCGGCGGCCCGTGCGCTCTGCGTTGTCCACCGCGAACGCGGCCGCGCCCGCCGACTCGCCCCCGCGCTCGAACGCGCGCGCGTACTCGATGGCCGCGCCGTCGAGCTCGCCGACGGCCTCGAGCGTGCGGGCCGCGAGCACGCGCGTCGCCACGTCCCCGTCCAGCGGCTCGCCGTAGCGCTCGTACAGGGCGATGGCCTGACGCGCCTCCACCGCCGCGCCCTGCACGTCCCCGAGCAGCAGGTAGTTCATCATCTGCAGGGTGCGGATCCACAACCGCTCGGCGTACTCGCCGCGGTAGCGCGCGAGCCGGTCGTTGACGACGAGGGTCAGCGACTGCTCGGAGACGAGGGTCACGTCCAGCTCGTCGACCAGCTCCGCCGCGCGCCGCAGGTAGCCGATGCTCTGCTCGATGCGTCCGGCCGCGTGCGCGATCGAGCCCCCTTCGAGCAGCGCGACCAGCAGATCCCGCTCGGCCACGCGGTCCTCGTCGGCGAGCCGCTCGAGCGCCGCGTCGGGACGACCCGCGTCGAAGTCGGCTCGCGCTTTGCCGATGGGACCCGAGACCGCGCAGCCGGTGACGGAGCCGAACAGCACAAGCGCGACCCCCAGGATCGCGAACGGGCGCAGGCGTGCAGCCCGGCCGCGCACGTCGCGCGCTACCAGCGGATGATGGGGCGCGACAGCTCGCGCGCGAGCTCGACCGAGTCCGCCCACAGGATCTCGCCGGATTCCAGACCGGTCAGCTCGAGCGTCATGCTGTAGTACACGAGGTTCCGCTTGCGCAGCCGCCACTGCGCGGGCTCGGACTTCTCGATGGAGCGCAGCGTGCCGGACAGCACGTAGTCGGCCCCGACCTGACGCCCCTCGGCGACGCGCTGCGCCGGATCGACGAAGCCCGCGTACTGGTAGTCGGCCTCCTCGATGAGGTCGTCCCGGCGCGGCCGGTTCACGAACCGAAGCTCTCCGCCGCGCAGCAGCTCGTTGCGGATGTCGTCGGTGATGCCGGAAGTGTCGATGTGCTCGGACGTGCGGTTGGCGACGTCGTAGATCACGACGACGGGCCGGTCCCCTGCGCCGCCCGCGCGCGCCACGGCCGGGGAGGTCGCGAGGCTCGTGGTCAGCACGTCCACGATCTCCTTCTTGTCGGAGAAGTCGTAGCTTGCGTCGTAGTGCTGCGGGTCGTCCACGTCGAGGGAGCGCGTGGTGGCGGCACAGCCGGCCAATACCGTCCCCAGGGCGACGGCACAGGCGAGCAGCAGGGCGGAACGGATCATGCGCGTACTCCGGCGAGGGCGGACTCGGGTCACGCAAGAGGGGTGCCCGAGACGCGGCAGTGTCGCAGAAGGGGCCTGAAGCGTACCTGAACCGACGCTTCGGACTCGGAAGGCCGGAGCGGGCTACGTTCGGCCGGGCGCCACGCAGAGGACGCCGTTCGCCTCCGCAGCCTGCGCGAGAGGTCGGTCGTACACCACGATTCCCTCCAGATCGTCGCCGATGTCGAGCGCTGCGGCCAGATGGATCGCGTCCAGCGACCGCAAGTCGTCGGGGCCGAGCCTGCCGGCCGCCTCGAAGGTCGCCGAAGTGATCTTCAGCAGGACGATGCCGTCCAGGACCGCGCGAGCGCGCAGCGTCCTGTTCGGCGCGACCTTGCGCACGGCACGCAATACCTCGGTACGCGTCAGGTCGCACGACACCGGCCCGCGCTCACGCTCCGCGAGCCAGGCTCGGAGCGCCTCGGTCTCCGCTTCGTCGACGACGAGCTTCACGAGTGCCGAGCTGTCGAAGTAGAACGCCACGCTCAGTAGCGTTCGTCGTCACGCATCTCGTCGAGTGCGGCCGAGATATCGGGACCCTTCGGCGGTGGCGGATCGTCGATGTCTCCGCGTGCCGCGCGAGCGTCCGGCATCGATCAGAGCCTGCAACCTCGATGTCGGCAAAGCCGTCATGCGGGCGACGGGTCGACCTCGGTCGGTGATGACGATGTCCTCTCCCGCGGCAGCGTCCGCGACCACGCGCGACGCGTTCTGCCGAAGAGCCCTGATGCCGATGGTTCCCATGTGCTTCAAGGTAGCACGTGCTCGGAGGACCAGGACCGCACCGGACACGTGCGGCGCGACCTCCCGCGTTCCGCGCATGGCGATAGGCCGTGCTATCCCGAACGGGCCCGGCACGAGCGGACGACGACGTGAAAACACCTCCGGCACTCCTGCTCTGCGCGCTCGCATCCCTCGTCGGTTGCTCCGACGACGACGATGCGGACACGGCCCTCGACCCGGAGGCCGAGCTCGCCCTGACGACCTGCCCTCCCCTCGACGCTCTCGGACGGGGACGTCGTCCGACTGGAAGGCACGCTGCTGACCGGCGGATTCTCGTTGCCGGAACGCTCGGCGTCGGGCGAGGCCGGCGCGGGTGCGCTCGGCGTGGCACCGGGCAGCGTCGACGTGTCCTGCGAAGCGGTGTACCAGTTGGCCGAGGTGTTCGAGTAGGCCGGGTCGTCGTCCGGCTCCGTCATCGGTCCGGTGACCGTCAGCGCGCCAGCCGCAACCCCGCGAACTGCCAGCGCGTGTCGGGCGGGAAGAAGTTCCGGTAGCTCGATCGCACGTGCTCCACGGAGGTGGCGCACGAGCCGCCGCGCAGCACGGTCTTGTTGGACATGAACTTGCCGTTGTACTCGCCCACCGCACCGACGGGCGCGGTGAAGCCCGGGTACGGCAGAAAGGCGCTCGACGTCCACTCCCAGACGTCGCCGTAGAGCCCGACCGGACGGCCTTGCCCGGCGACCTGCCCCGCGACGGGACGCTGCACGGACGGGCGCAGCCGGTCGGACTCGACGAAGCCGTCCTGGCCGGGCAGGCCGGGCGCCGCGCCGGAGGCCTGCGCCGCATGCTCCCACTCGTGCTCGGTCGGCAACCGGGCGCCGGCGAAGCGCGCGAACGCGTCGGCCTCGTAGTGGCTCACGTGCACCACGGGCGCGTCGGGGTCGACGGGGCGCGCGCCGTGCAGCGTCATCGTCCACCAGGCGCCGTTGCGCCGGTGCCAGTACAGCGGCGCCGACCAGTCGTTCGCGCGCACCGCGTCGATGCCGTCGGACAGCCACAGCAGCGCGTCGGCGTAGCCGCCGGCGCGGATGAAGGCCATCCACTCGGCGTTGGTCACGGCGCGCGACGCGAGCTCGAACGGTGCAACGACGGTGCGGTGACGCGGCGCCTCGCAATCGAAGTGGAACCCTGCGCCCGGCGCCGCACCGCTTTCGACGATGCCCCCGTCGAAGGCGTGCCACGCGCACGGTGCATCGGAGCACGCCGTGGCGCGGGCCGATGCCGCACGATCGTCCTCGCGCAACGCCGGCCGCAACGGGCTCTGCGCGAAGAGGTGAATGATGTCGGTCAGCAGGAGCTCCTGATGCTGCTCCTCGTGCGCGATGCCGAGTTCGAGCAGCGCGCGGCGCTCGTCGTCGGCGGGGTCCAGCCCCTCGAACAGGGGCCGCATGCGCGCGTCCACCGCCGCCCGATAGTCCAGCACCGCCTCGAGCGACGGCCGCGTGAGCATCCCGCGATGCGGTCTCGCGTGCCGCTCGCCCACGCTCTCGTAGTAGGAGTTGAACAGGAACCCGAACCGCGGATCATGGCGCACGGCATCGCCGTGCGCGGGCACCAGCAGGAACTCCTCGAAGAACCAGGTGGTGTGCGCGAGGTGCCACTTCGCCGGGCTCGCGTCGGGCATGGACTGCACGGTGGCGTCGGCATCGGAGAGCCCCGCCGCGAGCTCGGCCGTGCGGTTCCGCACGCGACGGTAGCGCTCGTGCAAGGCCACCACGTCGCACGCCGGTGCCGGTGCGTGCACGGCGCTCACGCGGTGTCGAGCCGAAGCACCGAGAAGAGCGACGCTGCATCGGTCCAGCGCCGCGCGACGCGCCAGCCGCACTCGGCGGCGAGCGTCTCGATGTCGCCGGGCGCGAACTTCCTGGAGATCTCGGTGAGCAGGCTCTCGCCGGCGTGGAAGTCGAACGCGTGATCGTCGATGTGCACGCGCAGGTCGCGCTCGCCCACCAGATGCATCTCGATGCGCGATTCGGCCGCGTTCCAGCGGGCTTCGTGATGGAAGGCGTCCAGGTCGAAGTCGGCACCGAGCTCGCGGTTCAGCCGCACGAGCAGGTTCAGGTCGAAGCGCGCCGTGACGCCTTCGGCGTCGTCGTAGGCGGCTTCGAGCGTGGCCGCGTCCTTGCGCACGTCGACCCCCAGCAGCAGCCGGGCGCCGTCGCCGAGCGAGGATCGGCACTCGCGCAGGAAGGTGCGGATGCCGGCGTCCTCGAGGTTGCCGATCGTGGAGCCGAGGAAGATGCCGACCGGTGCGCCCGCGACGCCCTCGAGCGGGAAGGTCTGCGGGTCGAGAAAGTCGCCGGTGACGGGCCGCACCGTGAGGCCCGGGTAGCGCGTGCGCAGCGCATCGCTCACGAGCGAGTCGAACGTGTCCGACACGTCGAGCGGGATGTACAGCGCCGGAGCCTCGCACGCGTCCAGCAGCAGGCGCGTCTTGACCGAAGCACCCGCCCCGTACTCGACGAGCGCCGCGCCCCGACCGGTGTCCGCGAGCATCTCGCCGGCGTGCGCCGCGAGTATCGCGGTCTCGGTGCGCGTGGGGTAGTACTCGGGCAGCTCGGTGATCAGCTCGAAGAGCTCGGAGCCCGCGTCGTCGTAGAGCCAGCGGCTCGACACGCTCTTGCGCCGCGCCCCGAGCCCCTCCAGCACCTCACGGCGCATCCGATCGGTGTCGTTCTCGGCGACCCGCGCATCGGTGCCGATGGGTGAGTCGAACATCGCGGTCGCGTCCATCGCGCAGGGTGTCGGGTTCCGAAGGGACTCGGCAGCAGACCTCCCGAGCGTCGAAAGCGCAACGCTCCGGGCGGGACGGGCCGTCGCGTAAACGCACCGGTGACGGTGCGGCAAGGCGGGACGCGCTACGCCGATCCGCGGAACAGCGACGCCTTCGCCTCCAGCGCGGCGACCAGGAAGTCGCGCATCGCGCGCAGGCGCGCCATGTCCCGAAGTCCCGGATGCGACAGTATCCAGATGTCGAACAGCGCCACGGGCTCGCTGCCCGGCACGCGCACCAGGG
Source organism: uncultured Gammaproteobacteria bacterium (assembly GCA_963833195.1). Classification (GTDB taxonomy): domain Bacteria; phylum Pseudomonadota; class Gammaproteobacteria; order Granulosicoccales; family Granulosicoccaceae; genus Granulosicoccus. The sequence continues at coordinate 3,495,511 of CAWHXF010000027.1, forward strand.
CATCGTCCGCATCGCCCAGCATGCAGGGAATCAGCGCGATGCCCGCCCCCGCCCGCGCGGCGTGCAGTTGCAGCAGCGGATCGGGCAGCCGATGGCGCGACGACAGGTGCGGCAGCGCGGTCGCGCCGATCCACGGCGGGCGGCGCACGCCCTCGTTCCACCCGAGCCAGCGCGCCTGCGATGCCGCCTCCTCGGGCGGATGCGCGGCGAGGTAGGCCACGGTCGCGTAGGCGGCATTGCAGGACACGCCCACGTGACGTCCGATGAGCTGATCCGGCGGCGCCTCGCCGAGCCGCTGGAAGCGTATGGCGATGTCGGCCTCGCGCCGCGCGATGTCCAGCAGCGAGTCGGAGGTCTCGAGCTCCAGGTCGATCAGCGGATAGCGCGCGGCGAACGCGACGAGGTCCACCATCAGCGGACCGGTCGCGAGCGACAGCGGCAGCGTCACGCGCACGTCGCCCTCCAGGCGCTCGTCCTCGCCCGCCACGAGCCGCTCCGCGGCGAGCGCGGTGCGCTCCATCTCCTCGGCGTGTTCGCGCAGCCGCTCGCCGGTGGCGGTGATGACGTAGCCCGATGCCACGCGGTCGAACAGCGTCGTGCCGAGCCGCGCCTCGAAGTCCTCGAGCCGCCGAGCCACGGTGCTGTGCGCGATCCCGAGCTCGCTGCCGGCCGCACGCGCCGAGCCGTGACGGGCCAGCAGCAGGAACACGCGCAGATCGTCCCAACGCAGCGGCGCCCGGGCAGTCGCGACGCTGCGGTCGCCGGGGACGGACACGGGCAAGGTAGCGGCCACGGCGGCGAGCGGAATCAGGCCGGCCCCATGCGTCCGGACAGCCCGGGACGAGCGAGCTCGCGCATGCGTCCGAGCACGTCCACACCGAGCTGATGGAACACGTGCAGCAGGTCGATGAGCACCCAGTTCTCGCGGATGAGCCCCGCCTCCACGCGCCAGAAATCCAGGCTCCGCATGGTGATGCGCTGGTTCGCGGGCGCGATGCCGAGCCAGCCGTCGCCGCTCACCGTCATGCTCATGCCGGGCCAGCCGGTGAACGCCGCGTAGTCCGCGTCGGCGAAGAGATGGCCGCGCTCGTCGGTACCGCCCGTGCGATCGGGCAAGGCGTTCAGGAACGGAATCTGGTGGCGATCGCGAAAGCCCTCGATGGTGCGCGACGTGCCGATGCCGGACGGCCCGTACCAGCAGCTTCTCGGGTGCCAGTAGCGCTCGAGCTGCATGGCCTCCACCCCGCCTTCGGCGTGCCTGCCCAGGCCCTCCAGCATGTCGCTGACGATGGACAGGCTCGTCGCGGTGCGTGCGTTGGCCCCGTCCGCGCGCACCAGACCGTCCTGGGTGGCGGGACCGGGCACGTGCCACTCGCGCCCGAGGCTCGGCGCCATGGGCCAGGCCCCCGCCTGCATCATGAGCTCGGGGATGTCCCACAGGGCCTGCACCTCGACGACGCGTGTGCCGACGATGCGGTAGAACTCGTGGAAGCGCATCGTCGCCACGCGCCGCGTGGGCGGGATACCCAGCCACGGCCGCTCGAACGTGCCGCACCAGTACCCGCAGCAACCGACCCAGTCGGTGCCGGTACCGGCCCGTCCCGCCACGACGATGGTGTCGCGACGCTCGAGGTCCGGCATGGCCGCGGCCAGCGGCAGCAGCACGGTCTCGAGCAGGTCCCCGGGCCCGTCGAGCGTCTCGAACGGGTGGCCGAGCTGCACGAGCGCGTCGTTCGCGAAGGTCCGCGCGCGGGCCGCGCGCAGCGCATCCGCATCGAAGTCGTACTGCGCGGCGCGCCACGCGTCCAGGGTGGCGACGAGCGCGGCTGGCGAGGCGATATCGGTCGTCACGAAGGCGCTGGAGAGGGCGGGTGAACGGGCCAGCGTAGCCGCAGACGACTCGCCCGGGCCCTCGCGCTCCCTTCGCCGCGACATGTGCAATCGGATCGATCGGCTCGCCGTCCGGTGATGCCTGCGACGAAGAAGTCGGTCGCGCCGTCGGTCGCCTGCGCAAAGCCATCGAGGATGCGTCGCTCGCCCGTCAGCCGTGAGACGATCCGCGGCGCATGCAAGTCCCCGTACCCTTCTCGCCGAACCATGCGCCCGCGCGCCCTCGGTCACCGGCGGACGGTCCGCGTGTCCGCTGAGCGCCTGGTCGCGGTGCCCGTCGCCGCGCTGCACGCGGCCCCGGACGATGCCGCGATGCTCACGAGCCAGTTGCTGTTCGGCGAGGCCGTCAACGTGATGGCCGAGCCGGACGGCACGTGGTCGCACGTGCGCGCCACGCTCGACGGCTACGAAGGCTTCGTGCACTCGGCCGCGCTCGCGCAGGCGGACCATCCGGCGCCGTCCCACGTCGTGACGGTCCGCGGCACGCTGCTGTTTCCGGGACCGGGCATCAAGGCGGTACCGGCACGGCGGCTACCCCTCGGTGCGCGTCTGAGGCCCGTTCCCGACGCCGCACGCACGCACGAAGGCCTCGACGACTGCGGTGCCGGATGGGTGCACCACGCCCACCTTGCCTCCCTCGAGGCCCCGCCGACCCGCCGGCGGCTGATCGATGCGGCGGCCGACTGGTCCGGCGCGCCTTATCTGTGGGGCGGCCGCACGCCGGACGGCTGCGACTGCTCGGGACTGGTGCAGGGCGTGGCCCGCGCGTGCGGGTTGGCGCTGCCGCGCGACAGCGGGGAACAGGAGCGCGCGCTGGCGCACACGGTCCCGATCGGCGAGCGCAGGCTCGACGACCTCGTGTTCTGGCCGGGCCACGTGGCGATCGTGGCGCACGATCCCGCGCTCGTGCTGCACGCCAACGCGCACACGATGTCGGTGGCCGTCGAGCCGCTGGTCGACGTGGTGCGGCGCGCCGGCGAACCGAGCTCGGTGCGGCGCCCGCGCCCGTGACTCGGCGGCTCGGCCTGTACGGCCGCACGGTCCCGCTCCGCACGCGGACGCACGGTGCGCTCGCACTGTGCGCATCGGCGCTCTTCACCGTCGCCGTCTCCATGTCGTCGGGCGCGTTCGCCGACGATGCACGCTCCATCGAGATCGGCGGCCCGGCGCGCGTCGTCGATGGCGATACGCTGTTCATCGGCGCGCAGGCCGTCCGCATCGAAGGCATCGATGCGCCCGAGGACGGGCAGGACTGCGAAGATGCGCGCGGACGTCCCTGGAACTGCGGCGCGGCGGCCGGCAACGCGTTGAGCACCCTCGTGCGCGACGGCGTGCGCTGCACCGGACACGCGTTCGATGCCTACGAGCGCCTGCTCGGCACCTGCCGCGCGAACGGGGTCGACGTGGGCTCCGCCCTGGTGCGCGACGGCCACGCGCTGGCGTACGTGAAGTACACCGATCGGTACGCCCGCGAAGAGGCCACGGCTCGCTCGGCGAAACGCGGCGTCTGGCAAGGCGAATTCACGCCGCCCTGGGACTGGCGCCGGGAGCGCTGGCGCGCCGCGGGCGGCGATGCGCCCTCCCCGGACTGCCCCATCAAGGGCAACGTCAACGCGCGGGGCGAGCGCATCTACCACCCGCCCTGGTCGCGCAGCTACGCCCGCACGCGCATCGACGAGACGAAGGGCGAGCGCTGGTTCTGCGACGAGGCCGAGGCGCTGGCCGCGGGATGGCGCGCACCGCGGCGCTGACACCGTTTCAAGGGGGGACGCGAAATCTGCGCGGCTCGGCTGTGCTCTCTGCAACGCGGCGTACTCGGGTCGGGCCGAGCCCCTAACCTGCGTTCACGAGTTCGGCGGCGGACCCATCGCCGCACGAGCGAATCCACGAACGCAACCAGGAGCATTCATGAGCACGCAAGTGAACAGGAACACCCTGATCGCAACCGGCATCGCCGCAGCGATTACCGCAGGTTTCGGCGGTGCGGCACAGGCGCAGGACGTCATTCCGCTGTCCGAGTGGAACGAGATGGACATGAGCTCGGGCTGGAGCGCCGAGCAACTGTTCAACATTCCCGTGCGCAGCAGCGGCGGCGAGGAGATCGGCGAGGTCGAGAACATCGTCATCGGGCCCGAAGGCGATGTCCAGAGCATCATCCTCGAGGTCGGAGGCTTTCTCGACATCGGCGACACGCACCTCGCGGTGCCGTGGAGCGACGTCGAGGTCAGCGGCACCGGCCCCATCGAGTACGTCACCGTCCCCGTCACCGAGGACAACTACGACCAGTTCGACATCAGCTGGAGCGCCGGCGACGTCAACACCGGACCGCGCGAGTTCCGCGCCACCGAGCTGATCGGCGACTACGCCACGCTCGGCGGAGAGGACAGCGCCGGCTACGTCAACGACATGATCTTCGATGCGGACGGCAAGCTGCAGTCCGTCGTCGTCAACCAGAGCACCACGATGGGCGGCGGCTACCGGGCCTACCCGTACTACGGCTACGACTCGGGCTTCGACCCCGGCATGAACAACTACGACATGCCCTACACGCAGGACGAGGTGGGCGAGCTGGAGCCGTTCGACTACACGCCGTACCGCGGTAGCTGACGCGCTTCGGAACGCGCGGGCCGATTGGCCCGCGCGTTCCTCGCACCACGCGATCCGACCGCCGCGAGCGAGCGTGCTCGCGGCACTAATCGTCGCCTCCCGCGCCCGATCGTGACTGCACGCTGGCGGGCACGTACGTCCGGTACGCCCAGCGCTCGAGGGCGTGCCACTCGACCGTCGACACGCGCGTGGGGCCGGGCATCTTGCCCGCATGCGGTGCATCTCCCGCCTTCACGATCCGCACGTCGTGCGGTACCGCGTCCAGCGCGGGGCATCCGCCTTCGAAGCCGAGCGCGGCGCGCCTCAGGATCGGCCACATCAGCATGCGGTGCAAGCACTTGCTCGGCCGTGACACGGGTGCCCATGCGATGGGCGCGATCGGACAGCGCGGTCGCCGTCGCGACGGGACACGACCCGTGCTCCGGCGCGGCGATCGTCTCGCCGTCGAAACGGGTGGGCAGATGCGAGCGAACATCGTCGCCGCACGCATCCAGCAACACGAGCAACGCGGCAACCCCGTCAAGACCGTCCGCCGCGAGCTCCCGCACCGCCCGCCCCGCCTCCTCGGCCAGCCCCCACGGGTAGCCCGCACCGCGGGCCGCCTTTCGGCACAGCGCCTCGAGCTCGGTGAGCGAAACGTCGAGCGAGTTGGCCGGCGCACCGCGCACGCCGTCAGGCGGCACGCGCCGCTGCCGCGGTCCCGGCCACCAGCAGCTCGTCCGGCCCGGGAAGCCCCTGGAACAGGCTGATGCGCACCCATCGGTCGGAGCGCGGATCGAACCGCTGCGCACCGAAGAACGACAGCTTGCAGCGCAGCAGGTCGAGCGGCAGCATGTCGGCGCCGATGAGGTTGTCGCGAATCTCCGCGTACGGGAAGCGGGCGGCGATCTGCACGCGCCGCACGACGTGCCGGTGTTCGGGATGCGTGAGCAGGAAATCGGCGACATCGTCGGTGGCGACCGGATGCTCTTCCGTGTCGCAGCGCGCATCCAGCGCACGCGCCAACCGCTGCACGTCGCGTCCCACCGCCAGCGGCTGCTCGAGCTCGGCACCGGGCTCCGCGTGCCGCTCTCCGAGTCGCGGCTCGAGCTTCTCCTCGGACGTGTACCAGAACCGCGCGCAGTGCTCCGGCGCACCGTGGTCGATGCCGAGCGCCCACGCGTAGCGCTCGTCGATGAGCGCCCGCAGCGCCGCGCACGACATCGCACCGTCGATGCGGAAACCCCGCGATTCGTCCACCGCCATGCAGTCGGCGAGCCCGTCCACCAGCTCGCCGTGCGGTTCGATGAGCAACGCGACGAGCGCCTCCTGCCCCTCCAGGGACAGCGCTCCTTCGGCCCATCGGTAGAGCGCGTCCCACGGGTGCTCGTCGACCGGCGGGCGCGCGGCGATGGCCTCGAGATCGCTGCGCAGGGCGACGAGCCGTTCGGCCTGTCGCGGGTGCCCGCTCGTCCACGCCGCGGCGTTGGCCCGCGCCGCCTCGAGGCCACGTCGAAACGCGGCACGCGTGCGCGCATCGCTCGTGGGCAGCGAGCGCACGCGCGCCAGCGCCTCCTCGCGCGCCGCCATCCAGCAACCGAGCAGCATCGGATGGTTGACGAGGAACGGCGCCATGCCGAGCCCCGTGGAGTTGCCGACGCCGAGGCGCGACCGCGACGCTGCCGACAACGCCACCGCCCGCACGCCGCCGCGCACGCGCGCGAGGTGCTCGACGAGGTCGAACGTGAACGCGCGGACGAGCCACACGGTCAGCATCTCGGCCTGGAAGGGCGCGGCGAGCTCCGGTCGCGCGGCCATCGCCTCGCGATCCGCCGCGCCGAACTTCCCGCCGCCGTACACGGCCGTGGTGCGCATGAGATAGCCCGTGGCGTCGAGCGCGTCCGCGTCGGGTTGCACGCCCGCGGCGAGCGCGTCCACGCAGGCGTCGAACAGGCGGACCGAGCGGTTGGCCCGCGACAGGGTGAGCTCGCGCGCACCGACTCGGCCCGCCTCCTGGAGCGGCACGTTCGCGGCCAGGCGCTCGAGGTCCGCCTCGCTCGGCACGCCGTCGTGCAACGCGAAGGTCGCGTCCCAGGCGGTCGCGATGACACGGTCCGAACGGGCCTCGTCCGGCAGGTCGTGCGCGAAGGCGACGAGCGAATAGCTGCGCTCGGGACCGTGCAGCGTGTACACCGCACGGCCCGTGCCGGCGTCGTCGAGCTCGAACCGGGCGCGCTCGAAGCGCCACGCCTCGCGCTCGACGCGGCGCAACAGGCCGCGCAGGAACGACAACCGCGTGGCGTGGAAGGCGCCCATGCGCGCGAGCCGCATCACGGTGTCCGGCGAGCGCCGGAAGCGCGCGGCGTCGGGGCAGGGGTTGATGTGTGCGCAGTCGATGTTCATGCCGGAACGAAGCCGCCGTCGTAGAAGTCGAGCCAATGACCGCCCATGAGCCCTGCCACCTCGTTCGCGTCGAACCCCGCGGCGCGCAGCCCGTGCTCCAGCTTGTCGAAGTCCCGGTTGTCGCGGAACCAGGACGGCATCGGCGGGAACCCAGCGGCGGCGGCACTGCCCTCGCCGTAGTCGATGCGCTTCGTCCAGCGCCCGACGCGCATCCATTCCACCACGCTGTCCGGCTGGTCCTGGCAGAGATCCGAGCCGATGCCCAGATGCTCCGCACCGACGAGCTCGGCCGTTCTCGCGATCATCGTGCAGAAGGCGTCGAGCGTGCAGCCGGTGCCGCCCGCCAGATGGTGCGGGTACAGCGAGAAGCCGAGCATGCCGCCACGTTCGGCCAGGGCACGTATCACCGTGTCGGACTTGTTGCGCCGCGCCGCGTGCCAGCTCGCGGGGTTCGCGTGCGTGATGGCGATGGGCCGGGAGGACAGCTCGATGGCCTCCAGCGTGGAGCGCTCGGCCGAGTGGCTCATGTCGATCACCATCCCGACGCGGTTCATCTCGCGGATCACCTCGCGGCCCATGCGCGTGATGCCGGGGTCCTCGGATTCGTAGCAGCCCGTCGCCAGCAGGCTCTGGTTGTTGTACGACAGCTGCATGAAGCGCAGGCCGAGCGCGTGCAGGATCTCGACGAGGCCGATGTCGTCCTCGATCGGCGAGGGGTTCTGCGCACCGAAGACGATGGCCGTGCGCCCCGCCGCCTTCGCCGCGCGGATGTCGTCGGCCGTGGACGCGCGGCACACGAGATCCGGGTGCGCTTCGAAGCGGCGGTTCCAGGCCTCGAGGTTGGCCACCGTCTCGCGGAAGGTCTCGTGGTAGGCGACGGTCGCGTGCACGGCGTCCACACGGCCTTCGCGCATCTGGCGAAAGATCGTCGGCGACCAGTTCGCGTACTGCAGCCCGTCGATTCTCATTCGCTAGTCCCCCGAAGCACCTCCGCAAGCGGTGCCGTCTGCGTCTTCGCCACGCGCAGCGGCGGCTGCCGACCGTGCGCCAGCAGCAGATCGTGCCTCAGTCCGAACAGGTACGGGTACCACTCGCGCGACAGGCGCGACTTCCAGCGCCATTGCAGCTCGTCGAGGGCCCGCAGCGCCGCATCGATGGATACCGGCACGGGCGCGGGGTCCAGCGCCTCTCCATTGCAGAAGGGATGATCGAACCACGGCGCCACGATCTCGAAGGCGCGCGGCACGCCGTGCCGCGCGCGCACCGCCGCGGGCGTCTCTCCGAGACCCCGGGCACCGCCCACGACATCGAGCAGCAGCGCGTCGGTGGCGGGCATGCCGGTGGGGTTCACGAACACATCGGTCAGTGTCTCGCGCCCGGTCCACGGCCCGACGAACATCCGCCGCGGGCAGTAGTCGTTCGCGTACAGGTTGTCCCAGACGACGATGCGATGGACACGGCTTGCGAGATGACGCCGGCAATCGGCGAGCGTGACGGTGCGCGCCACCACGTCGCTGCCGCACAGCGCGATGGCGTGCGCAGGATCCAGGGCTTTCGAGAAGTCCGCGAGGTACCCGGGCGCCTCGCGGTGCAGCTCGTTCGCGTAGATGCGCGGCACGACGAGGAGCGCACGCTCGAGCGCCTCGCCGAGCGCGTTGGCCAGGCGTGCGTGCGTGTCGCCTTCCGATGCGCCCGACGGCGCGCGCGCCGCGAAATCGTCGTCCAGATCGTCGAGCAGCAGCGCCGCCACGTCCGCCCCGTCGGCGAGATAAGCGCGCGTCTTCGCGACCAGCACGTCCAGATCCACGCCGCCGTCCACCGCGCGCCAGTCGAAGTCGATGCCCGGCGCGAGCCCCGCCACGACGCGCACGCCGAGCCCGTCGGCGCGCGCGCAGAAGTCGCGAAAGCCCGTTCGCCAGGCCTCGTCGTGCGGCTCGCGCCAGCGCAACCGGTGCCGCGGCTCCTCCTTCGGCGCGTGCCACCAGGCGTTCATGGCGTTGCGCGCCAACCCATCGAGCAGCTCGGTGCGCTCCCGCCAGCCGAGCAGCCGGCCGTAATAGCCCTCGAGGTAGCCCGCGAGCGGCGTATCGGGCAGCGCGATCACGCGGTACCCGCCCGGTAGAGCCGCCCGCCGCACAGCGGCCCGGCGACGCCCGTCGTGCCGGGGAACGTGATCGGCAGGCCTTCGAGGTGGCGCACGGCGAGAAAGGCCATGAGCTCCGCCTCGACGAGATCCCCGGGCACGCCGAGCGCGTCGGCCGCGTCCACGCGCACGCGGAGCGCACGACGCAGGCCTTCCAGCAGCGCAGCGTTGTGCTGCCCGCCGCCCGTCACGACGAGCCGCTCCGGCACCGCGGGCAGGCTCGCCACCCCGAGCCTCGCACCCTCCACGGTGATGGCCGCGAGCGTGGCCAGCGCGTCCTCGACGGGGCGCTCGCGCAGCGTCGCCAGCGCGGGATGCGCGACGAACGCGTCCCGATCCAGCGACTTGGGCCACGGCGCGGCGAAGAACGGCTCGCTCGTGACCGCGCGCACGATGGCCGCGTCGCTCCGGCCCGCGAGCGCCAGTCGCCCACCCGCGTCGAAGGTTGCGCCCGTGCGCTCGCGCACGCACCGGTCCAGCAGCGCGTTGCCGGGTCCGCAATCGAACCCGACGAGCCCGTCGGCATCGCGATACCCGAGGTTCGCCACGCCGCCGATGTTCAGGAGCGCCGCGGGGCCGGCAATGTCCAGCGCGTCGAGCAGGGCGCCCTGGTACACCGGCGCGAGCGGCGCGCCCTGCCCGCCCGCGGCCACGTCGGCGTCGCGGAAGCGGGCCACGACGTCGACGCCGAGGCCGTGCGCGAGCCTTGCGGGGTCGCCGAGCTGCACGCTCAGCCCGATCGCCGGCGCGTGGTGCACGGTCTGGCCGTGGAAGCCGATCAGATCCGGCACCGCGTCGCCGAGCAACGCGCGCACGGCCGCGGCGTGGTCGTCCGCCACGAGCCGGTCGATTTCTCTGCACAGCCCGGCGTGCTCCACCACGGCCGATCCGAGCTCGATGGCGCGCCGGATCGCCGCGGCGGTCTCGTCGCGGTACGGGAACGTGGCACCGCGGCCCTCGCGCTCGAGCGTGCGCCCGTCGGTGCGCACGCGCGCGGCGTCGATGCCGTCGAGACTCGTGCCGGCCATGAGGCCCACGACGTCGCGCACGGTCCCGGTCATGTCCGCAACAGGGTTCATGCGCCCGAGTATGGACCGGCTCGCCGGCACGCGGTCTGGCCCGCCCCGGTGCGGATGGCTATGATCGTGCGCGGCCCCGCCGGGCCGGAGCCCCCTCCCGATGTCCGACGCAGCGCCCGCCCGCCAGTCGTCCCGCCCCTCGCTCGGGACCTATCTGGACCCGCGCATGCCGCGCATCCTGCTGCTGGGCGCCATCTCGGGCTTCCCGTGGGTGCTGATCGGCAGCTCGCTCACGCTGTGGCTGAAGGACGACGGCATGAGCCGCAGCACCATCGGCTTCGCGGGCGCCATCTTCTCGGTCTACGCGTTCAACTGGATGTGGGCGCCGCTGATCGATCGCGTGCGCATTCCGTGGCTGGCCGACCGGGTGGGCCAGAGGAAGGCCTGGATCCTGGTGCTGCAGGGCGTGATCCTCGCCATGCTGGCCTTCTGGAGCACGCTGTCGGCGGCCGAGAACCTGGCGCTCGTCGTGGCGGTGGGTCTCGTCATCGCCATCGCCTCCGCTTCGCAGGACATCACGGTGGACGCGCTGCGCATCGAGCAGGTGGGCGCGCACGAGCAGGCCGCCATGGCCGCGGGGGCGGCCGTCGCGGTGGTGGGCTGGTGGACGGGCTTCAAGCTCGGCGGGCTCGTGTCCTTGTTCGTGGCGGACGCGTTCGAGACGCGCGGCTTCGCGAACCACTGGCAGCTGACCTTCGTGGTGCTGGCCCTGATGGTGGTGGCGATGAACCTGCTGCTGCTGCGCATTCCCGAGGTGTCCTCCGCCGAGCGCATCGCGCGTCAGCGCGAGGACGAGCAGCGCCTGAGCGGCGGCAGCGCGAACCCCGCCACCTGGTTCGCGAGCACCGTCGTCTCGCCCATCGCGAGCTTCTTCCGCGCGAACGGCCTGAAGCTCGCCTTCGCCATCCTCGCGTTCGTGTTCCTGTTCAAGGTGGGCGAGGCGTTCGTGGGCAAGATGTCGATCGTCTTCTACGACGACATCGGCTTCTCGAAGTCCGACATCGGGCTGTACTCCAAGGGGCTGGGCTGGATCACGACCGTGGTGTTCACGCTGATCGGCGGCTGGTTCGCGGTGAAGCGCGGCGTCGTGTACTCGCTCGCGGTCGCGGGTCTGGCCATGGCCGGCACGAACCTGTTGTTCGCGGCCATGGCCTGGCAAGAGGTGCCGTCCACGTGGCTGTTCGCCGTGGCCGTGGTGGTCGACGACGCGGCCGCCGCCATCGCGACGGTCATCTTCGTCACGTTCATCTCCCTGCTGGTGGACCGCACCTACACGGCCACGCAGTACGCGTTGCTGGCCTCCATCGGCACGGCCGGGCGCACCGTGGTCGCGTCCACCTCCGGTGCGATGGTCGATGGCCTCGGCGGCGACTGGGGCCTGTTCTTCGTGCTGACCGCGCTCATGGTGCTGCCCTCGCTCGCGGTACTGTGGTACCTGCGAACGAGCCTGCCGGACAACGCGACCGACCCCGAGCCCGCGAGCGACGGCAAGCTTGCCGCCGCGCGCGCCTGAATCCCTCTCAACCTTCGACGAGCCGAACACCCGTGTACCTGAGCTGCGGCGACACCCTCTACGATCTGTTCGTCGGCGCGGGCTCGGGAGGGCCCTCGTCGGTCTCGCTCGCGGGGGACGTCGGCGGCTCGCCGCTGAACGTCGCGACGGGCCTGGCCCGGCTCGGCCACCACAGCCGCTTTCTCACGAAACTGTCGAGCGATCTCTTCGGCCAGCGCATGCGTGCGAAGCTCGAGGCCGACGGGCTGGATCTGTCGACGTGCATCGACACGGACCGGAACACGACGCTCGCCATCATCGAGAAGAACCCCGACGGCTCCGCGCGCTACGTGTTCTACACCGACGGCACGGCCGACTGCAGCCTCACCGTCGACGAGCTGCCCGCCGCGCTGCCCGACGACGTGCGCGTGCTGCATTTCGGGTCCTACTCGACGGCCATCGAGCCCACCGCCACCGCCCTGCACGCGCTCGCGTCGCGCGAGTCCGGCAGGCGGCTCATCAGCTACGACCCGAACCTGCGCACCATGGTCGTGCCGGATCTGGACGTGTGGCACGCGCGCTTCGATGCGTTCGCGAGCGCCGCCGCGCTCGTGAAGGCCAGCGACGAGGATATCGAGACGCTGTACGGTGCGGACTCCGAGGAGCGCTTCGTCGCCGACTGCTTCGCGCGTGGCGCGGGGCTCGTGTTCGTCACGCGCGGCGCGAACGGCGGCAGCGGCTACGCGCGCAGCGGCAGCGAGGCGCACGCGTCCGGCGTGAAGGTGAACGTCGTCGACACGGTCGGTGCCGGCGACACCTTCCAGGCCGTGCTGCTGCACTGGCTCGGCGCGCACGATCACGTGGGCACGGACGGAACCGTCGTCGGCGAGGTGGACCTCGAGGCCTGTCTCGCGCTCGCGCTGAAGGCCGCCGCCATCACCTGCAGTCGTGCGGGCGCGGACCTGCCGACGCTCGCCGAAGTCAACGCCGCGTAAGGCAACCGGAGGCACGAGCGCATGAGCCACGACCCCGGTCCCGCCTTCCGCGCCCTGCATCGGCCCGGTCGGCCGTTCATCCTCGCCAACGCGTGGGACGCGGGTTCGGCGCGCGTGCTGGCGGCCCTCGGTGCCGAAGCCATCGGCACCTCGTCTGCGGCCTTCGCGTTCACGGTGGGCCTGCCCGACGGCGCGCGCGTCGATCGGGACACCATGCTCGCGCACGCCGCCGATCTCGTGGCCGCCACGCCGCTACCCGTGTCGGCGGATCTGGAGAACGGCTACGGCGACGCTCCCGAAGACTGCGCGGACACCGTGCGGCTCGCGGGCGAAGCAGGACTCGCGGGGCTCTCCATCGAGGACATCCGGCTGCCGACGAACGAAGCCTACGACTTCGAGCTCGCCGTCGAGCGCGTTCGCGCGGCCGCCTCCGCGGCCCGCGCGTTGTCGCGCGACATCGTGCTGCTGGCACGCGCCGACGGCGTGATGACGGGCGTCTACGACGTGGACGAAGGCATCCGCCGGCTGCAGGCCTACGAGGCGGCGGGCGCCGACGCGCTGTACCTGCCCCTGCCCCCCGCCGTCGAGGATCTGGACCGCATCTGCGCGTCGGTGTCGCTGCCCGTGAACGCGCTGGCCGCCGGACCGTTCACCGCCGTGCCGCTGTCGCGGTATGCCGAGGCGGGTGTCGCGCGGGTGTCGCTGGGTTCAGCGCTCGCACGGGCGACGCACCGGGTGATCGTGGACGCTGCGGAGGCGATGTTCGATCGTGGGGACTTCACGCCGTTGGGTAGGGGTATCGGTGGCGATCGAGTAGACGAGCTGCTGGTCCGTGGGTCGAAGGCGCGACCCGGGATGAATCACGACGCCGTGGCGGCACGCAACCGCAACGCCTGGACGGCGTCGTCGTACACCGCGTGGGTCCACCGCTACGGCAGCCCGGCCCGAGCGGCGATCGACATCGCGGCCGACCCCGCGCGGCCGCTGCGCAGGCTGCTCGAGCATGTGGGCGATCCGCGAGGGCGAGCCATCGCGAACCCGCTCGGCTCGCACGGCAGGGTCGCCGTCGCTCTCGCGCTGCTGAAGGCCGACGTGACGGTGTTCGACCTGTCCGGATCGAACGCGAGATACGCCCGCGAGCTGGCGACGGAAGCCGACGTCGCGATCGACTACGTGGTCGGCGACTTCCAGGCCACCGCATCGTTGCATGCGGGCCGCTTCGACACCGTCGTGATGGAGTTCGGCATCGTGCACTACTTCGTCGACATCGAGCGCTTCGTGGCTTCGGTCAGGGCTCTGCTGAAACGCAGCGGCAAGGTGCTGCTGAACGAGTTCCACCCGTTGCTGAAGAAGTCGATCGATGTCGGTTCCGGTGAGCCGGTGTTCGACGGCGACTACTTCGATGGCGTGCTACAGGAGGCGTCGAACACCGTACGACGTGTTCGTCGACGGCGAGGTTCCGGGGTGCACGCTGCGCCGCTGGACTCTTGGGGAGATCATCACCGCGTTCGCGTGCGGTGGCTTCAGGGTGGAGCGCCTGATCGAGCATCCCTCTCTCGAGTTCCCGGGATTGCCCGGCACGTTCACGCTGGTGGCGGTGGCGGACTGAAGCGACCCGTCGAACGCGATGCGGTACTGGCGCCGATCGACGGAGGACGAGGTCGCGCCTGCCGAGCGCACCTCGGTCAACGCGCTCGGGCGGCTCGGGTACAGCCCGCCAGGCTCTTGAGTGCGGGACGGGGGATTCTCGGTGCGGGCTTGCCGCCGGCAGTGACGCCCGAACTCGCGCTCGCGGCGACGCCTCGGCTGCCAGCCAGGGTCGCGTGTCTGACAACTGTACGAAAGATCAGACTCGGAACACCTTAAACCTGCGCCAAGACACCGATTGTCTTGTCCTGACACTCGGCACAACCCAGTCGGCCCGCAGCGGCCCCCTCGGCGAAGTTCCTCCGGTTTGCCGCTGCTAGACGTTGAGCAGGATGTCGCGCAATCCCCTGGTGTGAAATCCCACGCGCCGCTAGCCGACGCGCGACCAGTAATTGTCAGGCGTTCAAGTGGGTGTGCCCCCCCCCGCAAGCTCGCCATCGCCCGGAGCTGTATCAGGCGGTCCGCTCGACGCGCGCCTCGAGCGTCAGATGGGGGGCCAGCAGCCGCCAGGCCCAGTCGTCGAGACCCAACAGGTTGCGGACCGCTTCGAGGGTCGTGAATCCGGCGGAGACCGTGCGTGCCTCGACCAGCCGCGCGGCCGCCCATGGCCCCATGAGAGGTAGGCGCATGAAGGCCGTCGCATCGGCGGTGTTCACATCCAGCCGCACGGGAACCGGGGAGGGAGTCGGAGTGGGGGCCGGGGCGGGAGTCGGGGTGGGCTCCGCGCCGTCGTTCGGACCGGACGAATCGATCGGCACCGACTCTGCGAGCGCAGCCGCCAGGTCGATGAGCCCCGCCCCCAGGCCGGCATCCTCGGGGGTTGCTCGCGCCGTCGCCTTGAGGCGTGCCACGGCTGCCGCCGCGTCGTGACCCAGGCTCATCAGCAGCGCGAGCCCGCCCGCGACCACGGGTGCGGAGTAGGACGTACCCCAGTCGAACCGGTAGGGTGCGGGCGAAGAGGCCAACCACATCGCCTGTCCCGCCCCGCCCGATTCGCCGCCCGGTGCGGCGAGTGTCACCGCCTGGTCGCCGAAGTACGAGTAGCTCGCCCGCTCGCCCTGCGCGTTGACGGCGCCGACCGACATCAGCGTGCCTATCACCTCGGGAAAGCGAGGCCGTCCCGACGCATCGCGCGGCGCCGGCAGACCGAAGGCCGACGGGTAGTGCGGCCTGTCGCGCTGCCGCTGCTCGTCGGACCGGTAGTTGCCCGCACTCGTGGTGATGGCGAGACCGGCCTGCGCGGCCCGGCGCAGCGCCGCGTAGATCCCCTCGTGCGCGCCTTCGACCTGCCAGCTCAGGTTGACGACCCCTCGTCCGAGCGCTGGCAGCAGCGCGATCGCCCGACGGATCGCCAGCGCCCGCTGCGCGTAGTCCCGCGCCGAGCCCCTGATGCGCATCGGCATCAACCGTGCTCCCGGTGCGACCCCCGTCGCGCCCGGTGCGTCCGGCGCCGCCTGCCCGACGGCGACACTCGAGACCGCGCTGCCGTGGTAGCGACCTTGGCCGAATCCGCGCGCGGCCGGACTTCGGCTGTCGTCGTCGGGGTCGAAGTCCAGATCGTGCTCGGCCCAGTCCGAGCGCAGCGCGTCGACCAGATCGGGATGCTCCAGGTCGACCCCCGAATCGATCACGAAGATCGTGACCGACGGGTCGCCACGCGTCACCGCCCGCGCTGCGTCCAGCCCGACGAGCGCGTGCCACCAGTCGACCTTGCCCTCGGGGCCGGACAGGAAGTCGGCCGGGGCGCGTTGCAGCTCCGATCGGCGCGCGCCCTCGAACTGGTGCGGCTCGGCCAGATCGACCGAAGCATCGGCACGCAGGGTGTGCAAGGCGCCAACGACCGCTCCGAAGGCGTCCCGGCCAGGCGGGTGCTCGGCGAGCCGCGCCACCGCCAACCCCCCGTCCGCGTCCCACGACCAGAACAGCAGGCCCGCCGCCGCCAGCGCGGTCTCCGCCTCGACGCGCGTCGTACCGGGAGCGAACCAGACGTCGACGTGGCCCGGCAGGAACCAGCGCTCGAGCCCGTCCTCGTCACGCAGGGCGGGAACGATGCGGCCGCCGGTCAGCGTCTTGGCGACGTTGCGCGCGGCGGGTCCGACGTTCGGCCCGGGCCGCAGGATCAATCTCGAGGGTTCGCCCTCCGGCATCTCGACCTCGAAGCCGAGGGCCTTCAACCGCTCGACGTCCGGGGTCGGCCGGACGAGCACCACCAGGCCGATTTCCGGAATCGGCGTGAGTGTCTGGTCGGACATCGCGGTCCCCGTCAGCTCGAAGCGTGGCTCGTGGAACAGCTCGGCCAGGTCCGCCACGGGTACCTCGACTGCCGCTTCCAGCTCGGAGAGCGTGAAGAAGGGACGGACCGTCTCGAAGGATCCGGCGGCGGCACCTTCCAGACTCGACAGCCTCTCGAACTGGGACGCGGTGGCCTCGTTCGGGTCGAGCCGAAAGGCGGCGCGCGCCACGGGGTCGCGCAGCAGCATCGCGACCGTCTCCGGGGCAAGGTTCGTGCGCTCCGCCACCTCGTGCGGGTCGATCGCCTCCGACCCTTCGAAGTCGTGCGGTCCGTCGAGCGCGAGGAAGACGGAGAGGCGGTCCTGATCGGTGATGGGCATGGCAGGGCTCCCGCGGCCGGCGGATAGAGAAGTAGGGAGCCGCTCCCCTCCGGAAAGATACGGAGGTGAGCGGCCGAAGCGAGGCGTGGCAGAGGAAGGGACGCCGCGCCCCCGTCCGGGCTCAGCGGTAGAGCTGCCAGTGGTAGTTGACGATGTAGTGTCCGCCGAACCCGACGAAGCGAGCGGTCATCGTCGGCGAGCGGGTCGAGCCGTTCGCCCAGCGGCCGCCGTAGCCCCCGTGGCGCAGCCTGCAGACCACCGGGTCGAACAGGTCGTCGCCGAACAGCTCGATCCAGAACTTCACCAGACGATCGACTACATAGGCCACGGCCGCGCCGATCAGCGCGCCGAGCGCCGGGCCGACAAACGGCGTCACCGCACTCGCCCACGGCCTTCCTGATCGCGGCGGCGACCTTGTCCCTGGATCATCCGGTAGACCCTGTCGAGAAAGGCCTGGAACCTGCCCCAGTCCTTCTCGGCCAGGGACAGCACGACCCGGAATTCCTTGGGCCAGGCTCCGGCCCTCGTTGAGGCTGAACCAGTGCAGGCGCCAAGCCGGGTTGTAGAGCCGCTGGTCGCCGTCGTCGAAGCCACCGCCGACGAAGTGCTCGGGGATGAGCTTGACGTCACCGTCCTCGTCGATGCTCTGGCCGCCGATGGCGATCTCGTCGTGATAGTTGATGAACAAGCCCCGTTCGGGGTTGGTCTCGTCCACGCAGCGCACGCGCTCGACGTTGAAGGCCAACTTGTCGAGCCTCACGCTCTCGAAGTCGGTCTGCGCGTCCGCCTCGCGGTAGTCGCCCCAGATCTCGGCCAGGCGCTCCTCGCTGACCGGCTGCTCCTCGGCATGCTCGACGCGCTCTCGAAGGCGTCGAATCGGCATCTCGGAGCCGCCGAGGGCATCGCGCCGGATCACCAGCCGATCGTCGATTCGCTCGATCGCGTCCAGCGGCAGCGTGACCTCGGGCGGGCGCAGGCCCAGCAGCTTGCGATCGATCTTCGAGCGGCGTCGAGACCGTCGTCGAACTGCGCGAAGCCCTTGAGGCCGACGTGCTCGGCCGCGCCGCGGCGTCCGGCCCGACCGAAGGTCGCGACCCTCACCGCCTCCGAGGCCGAGGCCAGCTCCTTCGCGACGCCGACGTACTTGACTCGCTGCTGCCTCCTCCATTCCCTGCAGGTAGCGCTTCACCTCGCCCTCGACGGACTCCGGCCGAACCTCGACTTCCGGGTTCGCCGCCACGGCCACGAAGGAGTACTTCAGCGCACCGAGAACGTCGTCGATGACCTTCAGCATCTCGGCGTTCTGCGGCGGCTCGGCGCCCTGGCTGGCGACCGGGGCGGCGGCGAGCGCGGCGAGCTCGACGTTCTGCAGGGCTCCGGTAGCCCGGGGCGATGACCGGGGTGTGCAGCGTCCTCGAACGGAGCCGTTGGACGGCACCGTGCGGTCGGCTCGTACGTTCACGTTCATGTCGTTCATGGCGTCTCTCCTGCTGTGAGCACCGGCGGCACGTGCTTGGCCGGTGGCCGGATCGAACCGGCAGGACAGAGCATCCGCGGCCGGCGTGAACGCGGCGGGAGAAGGGCGTGAACGTTTCGGCCCCGAACCGTGAAAACGGTGCCCGATACCGTGAAAAAGGCGGGAGCTACCCGGCGACCGGGTCCGCCGTCACGCGTCGAAGACCGGTCGCCCGTCCGCAGCCCGTGCCCTCGACGCTTCCGCCTCCGCGTCGACCAGGGCCTGGAGCACGTCCGGCGTGACGTCCGCTCCCTCGCCCCGCAGCCGCAGGAGGTGGCGAGCCACGAGCGGTGCCGCGAGGCTCGTGCCGTCCATTCGCACCGGTCCGATACCGCGTGCCGACGAGACCCGCCGGCCCCAGCGGCCCGGCGCATCGTCGGTCACGCCCAGCACGTCGCCCTCCACGGACCGTCCCGATCCGCCCGTGGGGGCCAGGCTTGAATAGGGTACCGTTCCGCCGCCGCGCGCGAAGCGGCCGCCCACGCGCAGCACGTGGTGTCCCCCGGCATACGCGTTCATCGTGCCGGCACGCGTCACGACGACCCCTTGCGAAGTCCTCGAGCCGAGGGCGTCCCGAGGCGTCGCTCGTGCCGTGCGCCGGGTCCTCGAACCGCGCCTGCCTGCCGCCCGAGCGCATGCTCGGCAGCGAGTCGTCGCGCTGGATGGCGAGGTGGAGTGCCCCGTTGCCGGTCCGGCGCACGGTCCAACGTCCGGGACGCGCGAGCGGACCGGTCGCGGCCAGCCCCTGGCCAGCCGTCGGTGGCAGCTCCACGAGAAGGCCGGGCCCCCAGGGCGCCATCGACCGCGTGCGCACCGGCACGCCGCCGACGAGGGTGACGCCGTCGGGTGGCAGCGGCACGGCGACGCCTCCGGGCGGCGCCAGCGACACGGCGGGCGATCCGTCCCCCTCGGCCCGCACCTCCACGAAGGTCGGCGTGCGGTCGTCCGGAGGTACCACCATGGCGACGTCGCCGCGTTGCCCATCCAGCCGAGCGACGGTCGCGGACAGGCGGCCGTTCCCCATCGGCAGGATCACGTCCACCGGCCCGAGTCCCGGTACCGCGGCGCCGGGGTCGGCGATCGCGTCGAGCGCGCGCTCGAACGGGCTGCTGCCATCCTTCGGCCCCGCCAGGATGCCGTAGCTGACGACCGCGACCACCGGTAGCGACCGCCCGAGCGCAGCGCCGATCGCGCGCGCGACGGCCATGCCGTGCAGCAGGCCGGTCAGCACGTGGTAGGGCACGCTGTGCCCGGCGGTGTCGCGCACCGCCTCGGGTGGCAGGGTGACCGCGACCACCGGGTCGACGGGGTCGGTGCGGCGCACGACCTCGCCCAGCACGGCCGCGCCGTGCGTGGCACGACAGTGCAGGCGCATGCGCCCGGGCGAGACTCGTCCGGGCTGTACTCCCCAGGCCACGTCGTGTGCCAGGTCCGCACCGGCCAGGGCGGCGGGTGCGGGCGGCGCCGTTCGCAGCGCGCGCATCAGCAGTTCGCCGTGCGCATCGCGTCCGTACGGAAGCCAAGGCGATCCCGCTTTGCGCGAAGGCGCATCCTGCAGCCAGTACGAGACCAGGCGGTTCGAGCGTGCCAGGTCCAGGAGCGGGATGCCCTCGTCGATCAGGACGATCACGGCGCGACAGTCCGGATCGATGCTGCGCGCGGCGAGCGGCGTGCCGACCCGCACCGCCTCGCCCACGTTCGGCATCGCGACGCGGAGCGCGTCGAGCCCGCGCGGGACGGCGTCGGGCACCACCGCCTCGCCCCAGACGGCCCGCAGAAGCGCCGCCTCCGCTGCGGAATTGCCCGCGGGCACGTCCGCCAGATAAGGCCAACGCGGCGGCGCGCCGGCCCCCCTCACGACCGCTCGCGCCACTCGCGCGCGGCCTCCTCGCGCATCCTCGACAGCAGTGGTGCCTGCGCCAGTCCGGAGACCTCCTCCGCGCCGGCGGCGGCCAGCGTGGCGAAGGTGGCGGCGTGGAAGTCGTGAGGGGCACCCTCCTGGTCGGCGAAGCTCTCGGCCTCGAAGTCGACGGCGTGGACGTCCCCCTGCGCTCCCGCCCGCGCCATCGCGGCGGCAGCCAATGCGCGGCCGAGCAGCGCGCCGGCCGCGCTGTCGACCGGATAATGCACCCCCGCCACGGTCCGGTTCGCAGCCACCCTGCTCGCCATCCGGTAGAGACCGCGCGCCTCGGGCGAAACCGGCTCCCCGCGCGCGAGGCGGCTCGCGTCCTCTGGATGGCGCAACCGTACGAGCGTCTCTGCGAGGCAGAAGGCTTGGGCTGCGTGACCGCTCGGGAAAGCGCCGTGGCTGGGCGTCTGGACCATCGGCTGCATCCGCGGCGACAGGATTTCGGGCCGCACGACGCCGAAGGCGAGCTTCATCCGCTGAACCACCATCGAGACGTGATCCATCATCGCCGACAACAGTTCCAGCGTGCGTGGATAGCCCGCAGGCTGCAGCGGGCTCACCGCGCCCGTGAAGGACAGCTGGTCGTTGACCTGTATGACGATCTCGCCCAGCCGGTCCTCGCGCAGGTCGGCGTAGCTTTCGACGATGTCGAGCGAGGCGCGCAGGAAGGCGATGCCCGGCGGCAGCACGCGAGCGAGCCGGACATCGGTCCCGTGCGCCCCCGGAAGCGCCACCGTGGCCGCACCGTCCGGCTCGAACGCGACGCGCGTCCCCTCGCCGAGTTCGGACAGGAGCACCACGCCACGCTCCGTGTCGCTGAGCCGCAGCATCCGACCCGCCATGTCGAGGACGCGTTCGGGCGCCTCGGCGTCCCAGCCTGCCTCGTCGCGCGGCCCCTGGCCCAGTACGCCGTCGCGAGCGACGGTGAGCGCCTCGCTCAGGAGCGGCGAGCCGGAACCGCCTGCATGCTCGAAGTCGCCCTGCCCGACATCGGTCGCCGTTCCGATGGCGCCGCCACCTCGACCGTTGCGCCCATTGCGTCCGTTGCGGCCGTTGAGTACCGACATAGCCGTCCCCTCGCATGGATCGTTGGTCACCTTGCCACAATCGGGGTAGCGTCCGAGACGGGAACGTCCGCCGAGACGCTCGGGGTGCGGTAAGAGCGAACGCTGATGACACGGTTTCGACTCCACTTGGCGGGCCCCGTCCGACTGATCGATGCGTCCGGCAACGATCGGACGCCAGTCGGCGCGAAGGTCCGTGGCATGCTGGCCTTGCTCGGGCTCGCGGAGGGCTTGCGATTGCCGAGGGCGGCGCTGATCGACAAGCTCTGGAGCGATCGCTCCGCCGAGCAAGCTCGCGCGAGCCTTCGCCAGGCGCTCACGGCCTTGCGCTCGGCGGCCGGGCCGGATCTCTTCGACGCGTCGGGGGGCGAGGTGCGGCTCGACGCTCGGGCGGTGCAGGTGATCTTGCAGTCCGATGTCCCCGGACGGCCGGTCGAGTTCGCGCAGGGGCTCGAAATCCGCGATCGCGAGTTCGAGCACTGGCTGCGCGACGCCCGGCTGAGGCTCGAAGTCGAAGCCTCCCGCGAGAGCCTCGATGCGGCGGGGCCCGTCCTGCTCGTCGGAACCGTCGATGGGACGGACGAGGCGGCGCGGCTGCACGCCGAGATGCTGGTCTTCGCCGTCGGCGGCAGCATCGAGCGTCGCGTGGGCCTGTCCCTCGCGACCGCCGTGCCGAGCCAAGGCCCGGGCCGCCGCGCGCTGCTCCTCGACTGCCGGGCGTGCTCCTTCGGCAAGGCGCTGCGCCTCCAACCCACCGTGCGGCGCGGCGCCGGAGGGAGCATGGCCTGGACCCAGACGTTCGATGCGGACGCCGGGGATGTGCGTCGAGCGATCACCGAGGCATGCGAGGCGATGACCTTGGCCGTCCTGTCGTTGCTCGATCGGTGGAGCGGCAGTGCTCCGAACGAGGGCTTGCGGCAACGCGACCTGTTCGGCTACGACCCGGCGGGGCTCGTCCGGGCGGACCGCGCGCTCGAACGGTGGCAGGAGCGAAGCGGTGCGTCCGCGCCGCTGCTGGCGATGCAGGCCTACCTGCGGCACACCCGCGTCCTGGAACGTCTCTGCGTCGACCCGGAGGCGGAGCTCGACGCGGCGTGGGAGCTCAGCCGCCGGGCGTTGGAGCTGGCGCCGCAGGGTGCGCTCGGCCTGGCGGTCGGATCCTTGGTCGCGGGGCTGCGCGATGAACCGGACTTCGCCTCGAACCTCGCCGCGGCCGCAGCGCGCACCGCGCCCGACGACCCGTTGGTGAGGCACGCGGTGTCGGTCGCGCTGTCGTTCGCCGGCAACCCGCAGGACGCGTTCGCCGAGGCGACCCGTGCGCACGGGAGCCGCCTCGCCGCGCTGACCCCGCAGGTTCACGTGCTGCGCCTGGCCTACGCCGCGATCGACCTGGGAAACTTGCCCGAGGCGCTGCGCTGCACCCGAGCCGCGCTGAACCTCGTTCCCGACTATCGCGCGGCCTTGCGCCTGTCGGCGGCGCTGGAGTATCGCGCTCGAAGCGAGGCGCGAGCGTTGGCCAGCTTGCGTGCGCTGCAGCGGCTCGAGCCGGACTTCTCGCTCGACCTGATGGCGAGCGACGCCTACCCTGTCGACACGCTGCGACGCGCCGGCGTGCTGGACGTGACCCGCTCGGGGCTCGTTTGAGAAGAGACCTTGGGCCTCTGGTAGTCGAGTTGCGGCGCTTCTGCGTCCGGGCGAGGGCGACGGGAAGAGCCATGATCAGACGCGCACGTCTCGAGGACGCCGGCGGCATCCGCGCTATCTACGCACCGATCGTCGAGCGCACCGCGATCTCGTTCGAGACCGTGCCCCCGACAGTCGCCGAGATGCAGCGGCGCATCGCGAGCGCCCTGGAAACGCACGACTGGCGGGTCGCGGAGATCGACGGGCAGATCGCCGGCTACGCGTACGGAAGCCTGCACCGGGCGCGCGAGGCCTACCGGCACTCGGCCGAGGTGTCGGTCTACGTGCGCGAGGGCCATCGCGGCCGAGGCCTCGCCGCCGCGCTCTACCGCGAGCTGTTCGATTCGCTGCGCGAACGCGGCTTCCACGCACTCCTCGCCGGCGTCGCGCTGCCGAACGCCCCGAGCGTCGCGCTGCACCGGAGCGTCGGGTTCACGCACGTCGGTACGTTCGAGCAGGTCGGGTTCAAGCTCGGCGCGCGGCACGATGTCTCCTGGTGGCAGCGCCGGGCGTCAGCGCCCGATCCGCGACACCCCCACCGCCGCGATCAGCACCGCGCCCACCAGGATCTGGCGCACGTAGGAGTCCACGCCGACCTGGGTCAGCCCGTTGTCCAGCAGCCCGAGCGTCGCGACGCCCACGAGCGTGCCGAGCACGCGTGGGCGGCTCGCCCGGTCGAGCGTCATGCCCAGGAACACGCACGCGATCGCGTCGAGCATCAGCCCCGCGCCCTGCACCGGGTTGGCGGAGGCGACGCGGCTCGCGAGCATGAGCCCGGCGAGCGCGGCGCCCGTGCCGCTGGCCACGTAGGCGAGGGTGCGCAGGCGCGCGACGCGGATGCCGGCGAGCCGGGCCGCCTCGACGTTGTCGCCGATCGCGTAGAGGTGGCGCCCGAACGCGCGGCGCTCGAGCGCGTGGTGCACGAGCACGAGCGTCGCGAGCGCGACGAGCGCGAGGCTCGGTGCGCGCAGGCCCTCGAGCCCGAGCGCGTCGAGCTTCGGCCCCGCGCGCGCGAAGCCGGAGAACGCCTCCGGGATCGCGCGGCCGAACACCGTCTTGCCGTCGCTGACGAGGAACGCCGCGCCGCCGAACACCGTCAGCGTGCCCAGCGTCGCGACGAAGGGCAGGATGCCGACGTGGCCGACCAGCAGGCCGTTCAGCAATCCGCCCGCGGCCCCGACCGCGAGCGCCGCGCCGAGCGCGACGATCATCGGCTGCTCCTGCACGAACAGGACCGCGGCGACGACGCCCGCGAGGCTCGCCATCGAGCCGACCGACAGGTCGAAGTCCCCGGTCGCCATGACGATCGTCGAGGCGAACGCGACGGTGCCGAGCACGGCCACCTGCCCGGCGACGTTCAGGAGGTTCCGCGCGGTCGGGAACGTCTCGGGCAGCGCGACGGCGAACGCGACGACGACGGCCGCGTAGCCCGCGAGCGCGAGCGCGGTGCGGACGCGCTCGCCGGACGCGCGCGCCCTCACGCGCGCCCTCACGCGAACCTGCGGGAGCCTTCCGGGCGTTCCGGGGCGTTCAGTCGACGTCGTCGACGTTGTCGCGCGTCACGAGCGTCGTCGGCACGCGCACGACCGACTGGCGGATCTCGTCGCCCGCGAGCGCGCGGGCGACGACGTCGGCCGCCGCCGCGCCGATGCCTGCGAAGTCCTGCGCCATCGAGGCCTCGAAGTTGCCGCCCGCGGCGATCGCCGCGCGCGCCTCGGGGTTCGCGTCCATGCCGACGATGACGATGCCCTCGTCCTCGCGTTCGGCCGCACTGATCGCCTGCAGCGCGCCGAGCGCCGGCTGGTCCCACGCGGCCCAGACCGCGTCGATCGCGCCCGCGTCGGGGTACTTCGCGAGCAGCGCCTCCATCTGCGCGCGCGAGTCCGCGATGCCGCCGTCCTGCACGTCCGGGGTGATGCGCTCGAGCACCTCGATGTCCGGGGTGTTCGCGAAGATCGCGTCGGCGACGACGCCGCGCGCCTGCACCGGCGGGAACGCGTCGAACACGAACATGACGATGCCGCCCTCGCCGCCGAGCCGGTCGGTCACGTAGGCGGCGGTCTCGGCCGCCATCGCGTAGCCGTTGCTGGTCACGTTCGCGACCAGCATGGGATCGGAGCCCGCGTCCATGCCGACGACCGGGATGCCGGCGTCGGACGCCGCCGCCAGCCCGGCGCCGATCTGCGCGGGGTCCACGTTCACGACGATCGCGTCGACGCCGCGCGTGACCGCGTCCTCGATGCGGCCGATGACGGCGGCGACGTCGCCGGCGGTGTCGACGACGTCGACCGTCCAGTCGCGCCCCTCGGCGGCGGCCTCGAAGCCCTCGACGTAGAACTGCGTGCCGGGCTGGGCGAGGTAGGGCGTGATGACCGCGACCGTGGACTCGGCGCGGGCGGCGAGCGGGGCGAGCGCGACGAGCGCGGCGGCAAGGGCCACGGTGGGCTTGTACCCCGGGCGGCGGGCGTGGAGGACGGTCGGGGCGGTCGGCGGCGCGGCGATGCTCACGGTGGGGTCGGTCTCCGGTCGAGGGGCGTGCCGGAAGTCTGGCACGGGGGCGTCGTCCGCGGGCGGCGTCAGCCGCCGAGCCGCACGAACCGTTCGCTCAGCTCCCGGGTCGCCGCGTACGCGTCGCGGTACAGATGCCCGCGCTCGACCTGCCGGGCGACGCCCGCGGGCTCCGGCTCGACGGTGCGGGCGATCGACACGAGCGCGTCGCGCGCCGCGTCGAGGTCGGGGTGCAGCCCGACCGCGACGGCCGCGATCGCCGCGGCACCGAGCGCGCCGGGGTCCGGCGCATCGACGATCTCGAGGACCCGATCGAGCGCGTCGGCGCGCAGCCGGTTCCACGTCTCGCTCCGGAAGCCGCCGCCGCCGGCGCGCAGCGCGCGGGGACGGCGGTCGGCGGACGTCTGGAGCGCGTCGAACAGCCAGCGCGCCGAGCACGCGACGCCGTCGAGCACCGCGCGCGCGAGCGCCGGCCGGTCGGTCGCGGCTTCCACCCCCAGGAAGAGCCCGCGCGCGTTCGCGTCCCACAGCGGCGCGCGCTCGCCGTCGAGGTGCGGCAGGAAGAGCGGGTAGCGCCGAGACGGGTCGTGCGCCGCGGCCAGCTCCGCGATCCCGGCGGCGTCGGTGTCCAGCAGCCGCGCCGCCCACGCCAGCGACGCGCCGCCGGACTGCGTCGGGCCGACGTGCAGGCGCACGCCCATCGATTCGGGCATCACCAGCACGCCGGGCGTCGGCACCGCGTCGCACGACACGATGCCGAGGATCTCGCTCGTGCCGCCGAGGTAGAGCGCGTCGCCGTCGCCCACCGCGCCGAGGCCCGCGAGCCCGGCCCACGCGTCCATCGTGCCGAGCGCGACGGGGCGGCCGGCGAAGGGGAGCCCCGGGCGCACCGTGCCGAGCACGGTGTCGGGCGCGCCGAGCGGCGGCAGGCGCCGCGCCGCGCCCGGCACCCGATCGAGCAGCGCCGGCACGTGCGCCCCGCTCGCGCCGACGAGCCCGATGTTCGACAGCGGATCGGTTCGGCACTCGCCGGTCAGCCGGGCGAGCAGGTGGTCCTTGGGCAACAGCACCCGCGCGGTGCGCGCCCAGAGCTCCGGTCGCGCGCGCGCCGCCCACGCCATGCGCGACAGCGCGTGGCTCGCGTCGATCGGCATCGGCGCGCCCCACCAGGCCAGGCGCTCGTCCGTCGACAGGGTCGCGTCGAGCCTCGCCGCGTCGTCGCCGGCGCGCACGTCCTGCCACACGAGCGCGGGCGCCAGCGGCTCGCCTGCGGCGTCGACGAACAGGTGCGTGTTGACCTGGGAGGTCAGCCCGATGGCCGCGACCGCCTCGGGCGCGACGTGCGCCTCGAGGCGGGCGAGCGCGCCGAGCGCGGCGCGCTCCCAGTCGGCGGCGTCCTGCTCGGCGTGCCCCGGCGCGGGGCGATCGATCGGGTACGGGGTGACGACGCGCTCGAGGGTGCGGCCGTCGAGGTCGTACAGCGCCGCCTTGCACGCGGTGGTGCCGAGGTCGATGCCGATCAGGCGGGAGTGAGGGTCGGGCATGTATCGCCGGTGTGAACGAGGCGTCGCGCTGCTCGCATTGTGCATTGGACGCCGCCACGACGACGACTCGAGCTCGGAACGGAAGGCCGTCGATCGTTCCCGTACCCCGACGCACGTGCGGTGAGCACGCAGGTCGGATCGGGAACGACGCCGCGTGAACGAGTGACCGACCGAGTCGTTCCGGCAGCAGACCGCCCGCGCGCGTCAGGCTCCTCCCGCGACCCACACGTCGCAGGATTACCGTTCGTGCGCTCGGTGCCCCGTGCCTACACTGGTCGACCCGCCATCCGCGAGCCTCGCCATGACACCTTCCGCCGGAACCTGCTTGGCGCTCGGTGTCGCCGCGTCCCTCGCGACACCGCTCGCGCTGGCCACACCCACGGTGGACGGCACCGCGATCGTGGTGCCCGACGACGGCTGGTACCAGGTGCAGGACGCCGACACCTACGCCAGCCTCTGCCAGGGCGGTCGCTCCTGCGAGGTGCCGCCCGGCACCTACCGGGTGATCAACCTCACGATCGGCACGCGCTACGAAGGCATCACCGTCGACGCGCGCCCGGTGCCCGTGGGCGACGACTTTCCCGGCCGCATCACGCCGGACCTGCTCGTCGCGCACGACCCCGATACGGCGAGCGGGCTGCCGCTCGGCGTCACGCCGGCGGGGGACGTCAACGGCGACGGGCGCCAGGACGCGATCGTCATCCTGCACGGCGACGTGCCGGGGTTCCACGTTTCGGCCGGGATCCTGTTCGCCGACGCCTCGGGCGGGTTCCCCGGGCTGCCGGCGGACCCGAGCGATCCGGACGCCGCGGGAACGGTGGAGCTCGCGGGCTTCGTCATCGGTGGCGTGAGGTCGGACGTCGTCGGCACCGGGGACGTCAACGGTGATGGCTACGACGACCTCTCCTTCAGCAGCGACGGCTTCTTCGAGGTGGGCAGGGGCTACGTGCTGGCGGGCGGGGCCGATCCGCGGAGCTTCCACGCGGGCCGGGCAGCGAACGTCGATCCCGACCGGATTCTCGTCCAGACCGGCGTGACCGCCGGCTTCGCCGGCGCGGGCGACGTGAACGGCGACGGCTTCGACGACGTGCTCGTGGAGCTCGACGGCCGCTTCGCGGGCACGCTCGGCGGCGCCGCGGAGCGCCTCGAGGTCACCGACACCACGAACGGTGGGGAGACTCGCATCACGCTGCAGGCGCGCGACGCGGACGGCACCGTGCTGGCCACCACGCGTCGGACGGTACCGGCCTACGATGGCCCTACGCTGGGCATCGAGCTCGTCGCGCCGCGCCTCGTGCGCCTGTTCGTGGACGACCTGTCGCCCCCGCTCCGCAGCTACGGCCGCTCGCTCGTCTGGCGCGACGGAGTGCCCGTCGGGCGCTCGTCGAGAGGGGGCGACAACTATTTCGACACCGAGCTCGAGCTCGGACGCACCTACACGTACTTCGTCACGCCGGACTACCTGCCGGGGGGCTCGCTGGATCCGTCCCCGCTGGCGAGCGCCCCGCTGGTGCAGCGGCGCAGCAACACCGTCACCGTGACGTTGCCGCTGCCCTGAGCTGCCGAGGTGGCCCATGCGCAAGCGCACAGGCATCGACGTCGGGCGACGTACCGGTCGGTTTCGGCGTTCTCGACGATGCGGATGTCGACCCGCAGCGTCGAGGAATGGCCGGCCGCGATCTCTTCGACCGGGCTGCCGCACAAGCCCGGCCCCAGCAGGTCGTGGAGCGGACGGCCGGTCGCGAGCACGGTCCCGTCGCGCGCGTGCGAGGGCGGGCGCGCTCAGGCCGCCCGGCGCATGAGCTGGAGCTCGTCTATCGGTCCGGGGCGCCCGAGCAGGAAGCCTTGCAGTTCGTCGCAGCCGAGCTCGTTCAGGGCCGAACGCTGCGCCTCGGTCTCCACCCCTTCGGCATTCACCCGGATGCCCATCGAGTGCGCCATCGTGATGATCGAGCGCACGATCAGGCCGGCCTTCTCGTCGGTGTCCAGCCCCATCGTGAACGAGCGATCGATCTTCACCTTGTCGAAGGGGAAGCGCCACAGGTACGACAGGCTGGAATAGCCGGTCCCGAAGTCGTCGAGGGCGATGCGCACGCCCGTCCGCGAGAGCTCCTCGAGCGTCTCGAGCACGCTCTCGGCGTTGCTCATGAGCAGCGACTCGGTGATCTCCAGCTCGAGCCGCGTCGGCGCGAGCCCCGTCTCCTCGAGGATCTCGCGCACGAGCTTCGGCAGCGGCCGGCGGCCGTGGAACTGCACCGCCGAGAGGTTCACCGCGACGTGCAGCTCCTCCGGCCAGCGCGCCGCCTCCGCGCAGGCCGCCCGCAGCATCCACGTGCCGATCTCCTCGATGAGCCCGGTCTCCTCGGCCAGCGGAATGAACTCGGACGGCGGCACCATGCCGCGCTCGGGATGATGCCAGCGCATCAGCGCCTCGTAGCCGGTCAGCTTGCCGGCGGCGCCGCTGGCGTAGAGCGGCTGGAAGTGCGGCGACAGCTGGCCGTCGGCGATCGCCGAGCGCAGCTCGAGCGTCAGGCGTCGGCGCTGCTCGAGCGCGTGGTCGAGCTCGGCGTCGTAGAAGCTGAACTGTCCGCGCCCCTCCCGCTTGGAGCGGTACATGGCGAGATCCGCCTTGTGCAGGAGCTCGGGCACCTCCAGCGCGTCGTGCTCGAAGCGCGCGACCCCGACGCTGGCCCCGCAGGGCACGCGGTGGCCGTCGGCGTCGATCGGCTCCGCCAGGGCGTCGACCACGCCCTGCGCGAGGCGCCCGATGGTCGCGGCGTCGGAGACGCCCGAGAACAGCACCGCGAACTCGTCGCCGCCGAGCCGCGCGACCTCGTCGTCGTGGCGCACCAGTCGACGCAGCCGGGCGGCGACCTGGCACAGCACGTCGTCCCCGGCGCCGTGGCCGAGCGTGTCGTTGACCTCCTTGAAGCGGTCGAGATCGATGCAGAGGATGGAGAAGCCTGCCCCACCTTCGCGCCGGTTGCGCGCCGCGCGTTCGAGCTGCCGGGCGAAGCGGTCCCGGTTCAGGGCACCGGTGAGCGGATCGTGCTCGGCGAGGAAGCGAATCTTGGCGTCGGAGCGGCGGCGCTCGCGCTGGCGCAACCACACTTGCAGCGCGACGAGCGAACCGATCAGCAGGAGCAACAGGCCCACCGTGCAGGCGACCGCGAGGAACGCCAGATCGATCCGCTCGGCGCGGGCGCTCTGGTCGACGTAGACCTCGATCACGCCGATCAGCTCGCCGTTCTGGCTCAGCGGCACGTACGCCTCGGAGTAGGTGTCCGGCCGGTTCTCCACGCCCCGGCCGTCCTCCAGGCTGACGTAGTTGCGACCGCCGAACACGATGCGCCCGACGAGATCGTTGCCCTGATGCCCGCCGAGCTTCTGGTCCCGGCCGACCGCCATCGGATCGGCGGCGTCGAGGTCGTCGGAGACGAGCAGCTGGGCCCCGTCGCGATCGAAGAGCTTGAAGCGGAACACCTCGCCGAGGTAGCGCAGGCGGCGCAGCTCCTCGAGCGTGGCGCGGCTCGCGCGTCCCTCGCCGAGCAGCGGGGTGAGCCCGGGGACGGCGTCGCCGATGAACTGCGCGTACTTGACCGCGGTCTGCTCCGCGTCCTGCGCCAGCAGCCAGCCACGGGCGCGATCGACGCCGAACAGGGCGACGAACACGATGAGGAGGATGAACAGCGCCCAGGCGGCGACGGACGGGATGCGGTCCGGAACGCCTGTCCGGCTTCTCGAGCTCGTCGGGACTGTCATCGCGGATGTCGGGGGTCGGCTTTTCTCTGGAACGGTTAGCGACGCCGCCGCGCGGCTCTTGAACGGCACCGCGCGCGCGCGCCCGGCGGTGCGGATCACCCGCAGGATCGCTGAACGTGCGCAAGGCTCGCTCGCATCACGGCGAGGAGCGTCCGACGGGCTCGGCTCGCCACCTCGAAATGCGGTCATGCGGCGGTCTCGTCGCCCCCGCTCGACGGCGTGTGTCACAGTAATGACGTTGCGTCGTGCCGTGACCATCACTCTCCCCCTACCGACCGGCGAGGTCTGTTTCTCCCCCCATGCCATACCGTTTGCATCATGCCGCGCACCGCTGCATCGCCGCCCTCGCCTTCGCCCTGATCGTCGGCCAGCTGTCGCCCGCGCACGCGGCCGGCTCGACGCCGTCGCGGCCCGACGACCTTGCCGGCTCCATCGTCGGCACCACGGTGTCGCTGACCTGGGAGGCCTCGACCGACGACGAAGGCGTGGAGGGCTACAACGTCTACAGGGACGATCGCTACATCAGCACGGTCTTCGATACCGCGTACACGGGCGCGGTCGAGGCCGACACCCGGTACGTGTTCAAGGTCGTCGCCTTCGATGCCCGGCCGCGCAACTTCTCCCCCTCGTCGGACGCGCTCACGCTGCCGGCTTCGCTGGTTCCGTCGGACCTGACCGTCCCGCCGACGACGCCCACCGATCTGACGGGCACGGTCGACGGCACGATTGTCATGCTGGCGTGGACCGCCTCCACCGACGACGAGGCCGTGCGGGGTTACAACGTCTATCGCGACGACCGCTACGTGGGTACCCGGTTCGAACCCGGCTACGTCGGCAACGTGGAGGCCGGAAGGGTCCACCGCTGGTACGTGGTCGCCTTCGACATCCGCAACAACTTCTCCGCGCGATCCGCGAGCATCACGCTGCCGGACGAAGGACCCGTCGACACCAGCGTTCGGCCGGAACCGCCGGAGGGGCTCACCGGCACGGTGGACGCGGGCACCGCCACCGACGGGGTCACGCTCACCTGGACCGACGCCATCGACGATCGCGGCGTGGCGGGCTACAACGTCTACCGCAACGGACGGTACGTCGGAACCCGGTTCGGCACCGAGTACAGCGGCACCGTCGATGCCGGATCGAGCAACGCGTTTTCCGTCGTCACGTTCGACATCGACGGCAATTTCTCCGTCGCGTCGAAGCGCCTGGTGCTGCCGGAGGGGCCCGGATCGACGAATCCCGGCGTACCGCCGTCGGTTCCGACCGGGCTCGAGGGCAGCACGGTCACGGCCGACGGCAGCACCACGGTCACCTTGACCTGGCAAGCCTCCACCAGCACCGCCGCCGTCGCGGGCTACAACGTCTACCGCGACAACGACTACCTCGCCACCGTGAGCGACGTGCGATTCGTCGACACCGTGCCGGCGGGCCGGGCGTTCTCCTATGCGGTGGTCGCCTACGACGATTTCGGCAACTTCTCCGCGAAGTCGGCACGCCTGAGCCTGTTCGGTCCGGCCAACCAGGCACCGTTCTTCAGCGATCTCGGCGATCGGACGCTGGAGGCGGGCGTCGCCTTCGAGCTGCGGCTTCGCCCGGTCGACCTGGACGGTGGTGCGGCCGGCATCCTCACCAGCGCGCTGCCGTCCGGCATGGCGAACGTCGACAATGGCGACGGTAGCCGCAGCCTCGTCTGGACGCCCGCGGCGACGGACGTCGGTGCGTACGAGATCACCGTGACCGCCTTCGACCTGCAGGACACGGACCTGCGTACCGCCCGGACCATCACGCTCACGGTCGTCGATGAAGGCGCAGCGCCCTCCGACACCCCGTTCGGCATCAGCATCGCGGCGGGTGCCTTCGGGCTGCGCGAAGGCGACGCGGCCGGCGTCGAGATCCCGGTCTCGATAGTCCGTGACGACGGCTACGCCGGCAGCGTGGAGCTCGGCGTGGCCGCGCAGGACCCCGACGACGAGAGTCTCGTCAGCGCCACGTTCTCGCCCGCCGTGCTCGGACCGGACGTCACCGAGAGCACCCTGACGCTGGTTCGCGACATCGCCATCCAGCCGATCCGGCCGCGGCAGAGCGGCTTCGTCGTGACGGCGAGCGACGGCACGGCTTCCGACACCGCGAGCGTGACCGTCGCGGTGAGCCCGACCGAGCGCGACGACGTCTACCTGCTGCTCGGTCAGAGCAACATGGTGGGCTTCAGCGAGACGGGGGCGAAACGGGCCGGGCCCGGCGAGCCCGATGCACCGGTACTTCGGCTCAGGCAGCTGAACGCCACGGCGAACGAGCGCGAGCGCTTCGCCCTAGCCGGACGACTTCACGAACCCGGCCGCGAACGTGGCCTCGCCCGCCATCGTCACGGCGGAGGATCCCTTGCACGATCCGCTGGATCCGAGCTCGCTCGCGAAGGAAGGCACGACGATCGGGCCGGGGCTGTCCTTCGGCAAGGCCGCCCTGAACGCCACGACCCGCAACGTGGTGCTCGTGCCGGCCGCCTGGTCGGGTACCGGCTTCTGCGGGAACACCGCGCTCGATGCGCAATGGAACGCCGTCACGCCCGACGACCCGAACCTAGGCAACACCCTGCTGTTCGATCGCGCGGTGGCTCGTGCCGACGAAGCCCTGCAGCGCACCGGGGGCGTTCTTCGCGGCATCCTCTGGTTGCAGGGCGAGGCGGACGGCAACGCGGCCTGCGCGCCCTCCTACGAGGCGAACCTGACGCGACTGGTGGAGGCGCTTCGATCGAGCATCGTCGAGGACGCGCGCGGCGCCGGTGCGCGAGGTCCCGGAGCGCCCGTGCCCTTCGTGGTCGGCACGCTGTCGCGCGGCGTGGATCCGCGCGGCGACTTCAGCCAGCTCGACGCCAACGAGGCGATCGTCGACGCGGTCCACAAGGGGTTCGCGGGGCTCGTGCCCTACGGCGAGGTCTCGCTTCACGACGATCTGGTGCCGGCGAACGGTTTTCCCTGCGGCAACGCCTCGTGCATCCATTTCGGTTCAGCGGCCCTGCGCGAGATCGGTGACCGGTTCTACGTGGCACTGCAACGGGCGAGCGAGAACGCGCCCTGACCGAGCAGCGCGTCGTGCACCGGACGCACCCGCCATCGTCCCGCTTCCCGACGATGTCGAGATCCCCGTCGACTCGCTCGATCCGGAGGCGCTGGAGTAGTCGGTCCGCAAGGCTCGCGACCGCTACCGAAGCGGCGCCGCGAAGACGGCGAGCGGCACGCCGGCCGGCCTTGCCACCCTGCAGAACCGGCTCGCCCGAGCGCTGGGCATAGGAACGATAAAGCGCGTCTGTCCCTGACCTCGAGGTGCTGTAGTGGGGGCGTATCGCGGCATCGAGCACGCGGCGGAGGGGGAGGGAGCACGCCATGCGGGCCAGGAAGGCGATGCACAGGGATGAGAAAGAGCGTCAACTCAGGCGAATCGCGTCGAAGTCCGGCGGCGTCACGCGGGCGCGGTATCGGCTGTTGGGGGCAAACAGCTACCGAGGATTTCAGTACGTGCCCGCCGCGGCGGTCTGATCCGGGCAGGCGTAGCGGAACCGGTCATCGAGCTCAGGTGGCAGGACGAGCGAGCTGATCATCATCGCGCGCGCCGAGGCGCACAGTTGCTCGCGGGCCTCCGCGTCGGCGACGAGATGGCGCTCGTACTCGGCGTTCAGCACGGGTTTGCCGGCGCGCGTGAAGACGTCGAGGCGGTGGCATTCGACGAACTCGAAGCACTGCTCGTTCACGGCGAAGTCGAAATGCGGCTCCAGAGCCTCGACCTGGTCGAGGTCGTTCTTCAGGCCCGCCGCCAGATTCCGTGCATGGGCTTCTGTGGCCAGCCAAGTGTTGAAGGCGAGCTGATCGGCCCACTCGAGGTCGAACCCGGTGTTGTTGGCGAAACCGTCCACGTTGTCCGGTTCCACCCCGTCGCAGCCCTTCTCGCGTGCCAGGTCCAGCCGCAGCGCCATGACGCCGCGCAGATGATCGGAGCGGATGTTTAGCCAGCGCTCGTCGGCGAACCCGTCCATCGTGTCGCCGACGTCGGCCGGGAGAATCATATCGGCATCGGGACGCCAGCTCTCGTAGGAGCCGGCCGAGAAGTAGCAGATCACTCGCCGCCCCCGCGATTGCAGCTCGGCGATCTGGTGGCGTGAGGTGTCGATCAGATCGACATCGTAGAGCGCGACGTCATGGCTCGTGTTCAGCGGCCCGGCGAGCTGCCAATGCCAACTGATCGTCGGCGGCGGTTGGTACCAGGCCATCTCTGCATCGCTCTCGACGGCCTCGGTCGGTGGAGCCTGATGCGACGAGGCGTCGACGCCCCCGTCGTCCGCAATCGGCGCCACCTCGGTTCCGGCGTCGGATCGGGTAGCCGTGATGCGGTCATCGCCCGAGTCGCAGGCGGTGATCGAGCCGGCGGCAACGAGCAACGAAGCCAGCACCGATGTGCTGCGGAACCCCGTAGTGGTCATTGCCTCGTTGCACGAATCGAGTCGTTGTTGGTGATGAAGGCGTGGTACGGCAACCATGGGAGTTCTCTTCGCAGGAGGTACAGGGCCGCCAGCAGCGACACGGACGACGCCAGCAGGTAGCCCAGACCGTACAGACCCTCACCGAACGACAGCAGCAGAACGGTCAAGGTCAGGTTGGCCGTGCAGAACAAGGCTGTCAGCGCAAGCACGGCACGGCGCAGATCGAAGTAGAGCAGGAACACGAGACAGAAGAGGAAGGTGGTGTGAAAGGCGGTACCCACGAGACCGATCCGGAAGGTGCCGCTCTGCACCACGGCAATACCGGCGACGAACGGCGCGACGCTCACCACCAGGATGATCAGCAGGGCGACGGCGAGCAGCGCAGTGAGCAGGCAGGCCAGCTGTTCGAAGGCGAACTGACCGATGGCCTGCGTGCGCGTCTCGATGGTCGCGAGCGTGCGGTGCGCCTCGAACGAGCGATACAGCGACTGGAAGTGTGAGAAGAATCGGGTCTCCACGTGAATGAAGAAGTACACGAACGCAGGAATGGTCAGCAGCTGACACTTGAACATCGCCGAATCGTAGTCCGGCAGGGTGCTCAGCACGCCGCCCACCGTGACGATGCCGGTCTCGCCCCCGTGCCACATGACGATCTTGTCGATCCAGATTCCGAGGTAGTACAGCAACCCGATCGGCGCCAGCTCCCAGCGGTGACGCAGGAACCCGCGCCAGCCGGGATCGTAGGTGAGCGTGGCCGGGTACTCGCGAAAGATGCTGCTCACCACCAGCAGCAGGATGCTGCACAGCGAGAGGTTGAAGATCAGCAGCATCTGCAGATCATCGATGCGCCAGCTAACCATCGCCGTGAGGCCGACGGCGAGCACGGCACCGAGTCCGAAGGCGAAGGCGATGCGCCGGTAGTGTCGAAGCATGGAGAGGTAGGGGATCGTGATCCACAGGCAGGCCACCAGACCGAAGTTGGCGATGGCAGTCAGACCCATCGGAAGCGGCAACGCCACCACGAGGAGGTAGAAGGGCGCGGCGAGCAGCAGCGTGAGCGAAGCCACCGCCGTCAGGCTGACCGTGAAAACGAAACCGGTGTGCGACAGGTTCCGCTGGTAGATCTGGTCGGCGAGGTAGCGGGTGGCGAGCAGCACCACCGGCCCGGTAAGGATCAGGGTGGCGCAGAAGTTGTAGATGAGTACCGAACGAAAGGTCTGTACCTCCTCCCAAGCGGTGTCGGGCCGCAGGGCGTAGGTCATGCCGACCAGCGCCAGCACCGTGAAGATCCACGGTCCGGCCACGAGAACGGCCGAGTAGCCGTAGGCGCGAGCGGCACTGGGCACGTCGCCTCGCTCCGCCAATGCCTGCAGGTGAAAGCCGATGCCGGCCATCAGAGCACTCTCCCCCGCTCCGCCGGTGTCATCCAGCGTTCGTAGAGCTGACGGTAGCGAGCATCGATGGTGCGCTTGTCGTAGGTGGTGTTCACGCGCCTTCGCATCACTTCTCCCATCCTCGTGCGGATGTCGGCATCGTCGAGCAGCCGGATCATGGCATTGCCGGCCGCCGTGCTGTCGCCGCAGTTCACCACCACGCCCCCGTGTCCGATGACCGGATCGCCGTCGAACCCTTCGAGAAGTTCGCGGCACGAACCGACGTCGGTGGCCACCGAAGGCACGCCCGCGGCACCGGCCTCGAGCAGAACGAGCGGCTGAGCCTCGCTGAGGCTGGTGAGTGCCAGCACGTCGATCCGGGGCAAGTAGGTGGAGATGTCCACCCGGCCGAGGAACCGGATCGTGTCGTCCAGGTCCAGCTGACTCACCAGCGTCCGGCATTCGGCGGCGTATACCGGATCCTCGTCATCAGGCCCCAGTATCCAGACTTGTACCTCCGACACGCGCTTGCGAAGAACGTGGCAGGCGTGCAGGAACATCCGGATGTCCTTGATCGGCACCACGCGGCCGATCAGTGCCACCGTGGGCCGGGTGTGATCGGACGGCCGGGGCGAGAGGGTGCCGAGCCGATCGGTGTCCACCCCGTTGGGGATCACCAGCAGCTTCTCGTCCGGTGCACCGTCGGCACGCTGGAAAGCCTGGTTACCTCGGTAGAGCGTGGTGATCCGGCTGGCCGCCTCGTAGGCCACACGCGCGAAACCGGAGAAGGTATCGAGCCACAGATCGCGGATCTCCGGCAGCTCCCCGTCGACGGCGTAGCCGGCGCGATCGGTGTCGTGCAGCCAGTCGGCCACCTGCAGCTCGATGCGCCGCTCGTTCGTGTAGATGCCGTGCTCGGTGATGAGCAGCGGCGTGGCGCCGGCCCTCGCCGCACGCGCGCCGATGATGCCGGCGTAACCGGTGGAGATGGCGTGATACAACCGGGCTCGGGGCAGCTCGCAGCTCAGGCACACGATCAGCCCGGAGACAAGCGTCCGCCAGGCCCAGAAGAACTGCAGCAACGACGTGGTCGGCATCGATGAGCTGTAGATGTCGCGCACCGCGACCCAGGCCGCGCGCGAGTCGGTGAGCGCGCCATGACTCAGCCCGCTGCTCAGCAGCAGCTCGCGCGCCTCTTCGAAGCTTTGCCCGTCGCCGCCGTGGAAGATCCGCCGGCACAGGCGGTGGAAGCGCTGCACCGCCTCGGCCGAGCGTCGCGTCGCGCGCCCTCCCGAGTACCGCTCGTTCAGGTACACGTCGGTGACGCTGACGACGTTACCCGGTAGCTCGTAACTCGACGGGGTTCGCGTTCGCTGTGCCCGGACGGCGACGATGGCGACATGCAGATCCGGGATGGAGTGCAACAAAGCGTGAGTCCAGCCCGACACGCCCCCCATCACGTAGGGGTAAGTGCCTTCGAGCAAGAGGCAGACATCGGCCGTGGAGTCATTGCCCCGCAGGCTCGGCGCGCGGGCGTTCACGGTCGGAGATCCCTCGTCGTCGCCATCGGCCGTTCCCTTCGGCGAGGCGGTTCGCGCACCGCGTCGATCACGCGCTGCACCGATACATGTAGACGGGCGCCTCGAGGCTGTCGAGCGGCGCGTCCGAGGCGGCTCGGCGATAGCGGTGTTCGCGTTCGCCTTGTTCGAGCACTGCGAGCACCTCGCGATAGCGGGATTGGACGGCATAGGTGTTGGGCAGGCCCGAGCTGACGGTCAGGCGCGCCATCGACAGATGGTCGGCGGCCACGTTGTCGTCGAGCAGACCGGAGCGCGCGATGTCCACGAGAGCCGCCGCGATGTTGAGTCGCAGCTCCGGCGGCTGACCGGCAGCCTCGAAGCGCTCTTCCAGCGCCAGCATGCGATCCGTCTTGCTCTTCTTGAGCTTGGCCAGGACCGTGGCGGCCATCACCTTGACCGCGGCGTCGGGCGACACGGCGGCCAGGTGAAGGGTCGGTGCGAAGTCCGGTTCGAAGTTCGCGCTGATGATGCGTAGGGCACCGAGCTTGTCGCATTGCCGTCCGGCCGCGACGATGTCCACCAGTGGCAGTACCGGATCGGTGGCGGCCGGGTCGATACGCGATTCTCGTAGCTGCAGGCACAAGTCGTCGATGCGATCCCGGGTCCGGGAGCGAGGGCCAGACTCGAAATGTCTGTCCAGATCGTCGAACACGGCGTCCGCCGGCCGCGCGCGCATCAGCAGGACCGGGAGCACCATCAGCAGGCCCAGCGGTCCCGCGATGGCGAAACCCGATGCGGATACGCACAGGCACTGCCGCCAGCGCCGTGCGCCGATGGCCGTCGGTGACATCCCTTCACGGCGGGCGTCGCGCACGCGTCGCGCCCGGCGCGCGCCGGCGCGGCGCCGACGACGTACGGTTTTCCAGAATCCATTCACGGATGGAGATCTTCCGTGGCCGACGCGGTGGTGGAACTGCGCGCCCGTGAACGGGCGGCGGTGCCGGGAGAGGTCGGGAACATCCAACGCCCGGAGATCGCGCACGGCGCCGTCGCCGACGCCACGGGATCTCTCAGGGTGGCGTCGAGCTCCGCCAGTACCTGAGCCGCCAGTTGCAAGCGCATGTCCACCTCCCTGGCACCGGCCTGGACATCGGCAGCGTGCACCGCGAGAAGACCGATGGGCGGCGTATCACCCACCCCCGGTATCGAACAGGTTCGAGCGGTGTCGAAGGCGCCGTGGCCGTGCTCGTCGCCGCGAAGGCGGTTCGGGCTCTGCGACGAGCGGCGTCCACACGCCGCTGCCAGCACCAGGTCATCTCCCTCGCGGACGTAGACCGCCATGTCGGTGGTGCGAACGTAGCGTGCGATGAACGGCGCCATGGTTTCGAGCAACTGTCGCCCCGGGCGCAGGTCCAGGTTCGGGAGCCGTTGCATCAGGGCAAGCATGGAACTGGTGTCGCCGGCTACCTGGCGCTCCAGCCGGCGACCGCGCTGCAGCGAGCTCTCCAGCGAGTCGGCCAGCAACAGCACCTGATCGTTCAGCTCTCGGAGTCGGGCTTGCTGGCGCCGCAGCCGCACGTGCTGGCGGTTGACCAGGAAACCGACGAGCAGCGCGCCGAACAACCACGACATCGGCAGCTGGGCGGCGACACGGTGGTACTGATCCGCCGTCAGTAGCTGCTGGGCGCCGGGCAGATCGAGCATCACGTAGGCGAGCGAGGCCGTGATCGCTGCCGACAGCGCGCCGGAAAAGCCGTGCTGGGCTGCCAGCAGTATCACCGGTATCCAGAACGGGTGAACCAGCCAGGCAGCGGCGCCGATCGGGTCGCCCACCGAGTCGGGCACGAGGAGGCGGATCAGACAGGCCAGGCCGAAGTACGTCGCGAAATCGACGAAGAACCTCGCCCGTCTCGACCGATGCCGCTTCCGTTCGGCGGTGTCGATGGCAGGCTTCGTGACCGTTCCTTCGTTGAGGTCCAATCCGTTGATCGTCGAGGTCATGGGTACTGTCCGAAGTCGCCGAAACGGCGCCGCAGGCCAATACGCGCCGCCACGTAATTGCCGGTACCGTCGCCGTCTTCGGGCACAGCGGAACCGTACAGAGAGAAATCGAGCTGCAGTCGCTCGCCGAGCGCC
The DNA here is from genome assembly GCA_963833195.1 of uncultured Gammaproteobacteria bacterium. Taxonomy (GTDB): domain Bacteria; phylum Pseudomonadota; class Gammaproteobacteria; order Granulosicoccales; family Granulosicoccaceae; genus Granulosicoccus. The sequence continues at coordinate 3,535,844 of CAWHXF010000027.1, forward strand.
ATCTCCCCCGACAAGAAGGCGAGCGGACCGCTGTCACCGTCGATGTCGACGAGATAGCCGATGCCCAGCTCCAGGCGGCGTGGCCCGCCGGCGGCCGAACCGGGCCGATCGGGCAGCGCGTGCACGTAGGTCAGCGAACGGGTGCGGCGATCGTGGAAGGGCGAATCGATGCGCGTATCGCGGTTTACACCACTTGCCGCCCCGCCAGCCTCGTCGAAGGCCTCCCTGTCGAGCTGCGCCACGACCCGGTGATTCCGGTCGGGCCACGGCAGGTAGGCCAGGCTCGCCTCCGATGCCCAGGACCGATCCAGCTCGTCACGTTCGGCGGTGCGGTATCGCCGGGCGCTCACAATGCCGCCGAGTCGCCATCGACGGCTGTGCGCTCTCAGATCGACGGTGGCGTGATCGCGCACCAGGTGCTCTGCCGGCGGCGGGCCCTCGTCGAGGTAGGGATCGTTGAAGGCCAGCGTCACGCCGAAGGCCGATCGTTCGCCCGGTATACCGAGGCGCAGCGAGGCGCCGACTTGCCGCGCGCTCGCCAGCACCTGCCCTTCCCAATGCAGCGTGTCTTCCGTGCGGCTCACCCCCGCACTCGCCCGGAAGGCGTCCGACAGGGCGGACGGGTCGAGAGGCTCGGCGTCGACACCGTTCGTGTAGTGCCGCGCATCGAGGTCGAGCAGCAGTCGGATGCGGTGCGAGCGCACGCGGGTCGCCGAGAGACGCAGTCCGCTCTGTCGCTCGGCATCGCGCTGACCCTGGTAGTACAGACCGAGCCTGGCGAAGGAAGCGTTCGCCTGCAGCACTTCCCGAGCCCGACGCCGCGCGGCCGTTCTTTGCTCGGGCGACGTGGTGGCGGCGGCCAATGCCTGCCAGCGACGAGCGGTCAGTCGCCAGTCCGGCTGCCGCTCCGACAGTTCCGCCAGCACTTCCAGCGCGCCGGGATTCGCCGGATCGAGCGCGAGCGCTGCCTCGGCCTTCTCGCCGGCCGCCACCGATCTCCCCAGCTTTAGCAGGGCCTGCGCCTCGATGGCCATGATGTCGGCCCGCAGCGTCGCGCTCGAGGTGGGGGACGAGGTCCGGGCGATCCCGAGCGGCTCGCTCACGTCCGGCGCCGGCTGCGCCAGCGCGCCCTGAGCGCCGAGGAGCGACACTAACCCGAGCACGACGTGCGGCCAAGTCGTGCGGCAGACGGGCGGCGTGCCCGCACCTCCTCCCTCGCACCGGCAACGGGCGCCGGGCGCTCGCCGGCAATTACCGTTCTTGTATTGTATGCCGACCGAAGGAAGACGACGTCGATGCCTATCGTCTAGGACGTCGATGGACCCGATGTCCCTGCCTCTACCGATCGTCAGCTCGTGCGTATGGAAAATGAATGTGTGAACAGCAGAACCGACCGAAGTTTTCCGAGCGTCTGCGCGCTGATCGTACCGATCGTTCTCGCGGGACTGTTCGGGCCTTTCGTGCAGCCCGTCACGCAGGCCGTGGCCGGTGAGCGCGCGTCGCCACGGCATCGCGACGGTGACACCGTGACCGGTACGGCGGTGGACGGTATCCTCCGGCGTCGATACGCACCGACCGCTCGCCGCATCGTCAATCCCGAACGAGGGTTCTACGAATGGGTGGAGCTGGTGAATGCCGACGGCACACCGGGCGACTTCACGGCGTTCAACGCGAGCGAGCTGTCGCTGGCCTTCAGCTACCTGCGGCTCGATTCCTTCGTCGATCGCGCGATCAGCGACGCGTACCTCTCGGCGCTCGATACCGCCCTCGAGGGCGTCGCGGCCAGCGGGTTCAAGCTGATCCTGCGGGTGGCGTACCGGTTTCCCGGCGAGACGGGCACCGATCGCGATGCCGACGTGTCCCGCATGCGACAGCACATCGTGCAGCTGAAGCCGGTGCTGCGGCGTCATCGCGGCGTCATCGCGGTGGTGCAGGCCGGCATGCTCGGTGACTGGGGCGAGTGGCACGGCATGGGCGAGGAGCTCGACACGGCCGAGGTACGCCGTCAGGTGCTCGAGTTCGCCCTCGACATGACGCCGCCCGACCGCTCCGTGCAGCTGCGCAGCCCGGCGGACATCGTCGCGCTGTTCCCCGACGGCGACGCCGTCGGCAACGGTTCCGGTTCGCCCGCTCAGAGGCGCGTCGGTCACCACAACGATTGCTTCCTGTCCAGCGCCGACGACGTCGGCACCTACTTCCCTCCGGAACGGGCCATCGCGCTCAGGCATCGCGTACGACAGATCGGCGAATACGCGCCGGTGGGCGGCGAAACCTGCCTGCACGCGCTGGAGGATGGCCGCACCGGCTGCGCGGACGCCGTGGCGGAACTTCGACGCTTTCGCTGGAGCTTTCTGAATCGAGCCTTCTACCGGCCGGTGATCGAGCGCTGGCGCGAGGAAGGCTGCCTGGCGATCATCGAGGCGCACCTGGGTTATCGCTACGCGTTGTCCGCCGTCGACGTGACCGCCGCCGCACCGGCCGGTCAGGCGTTGAGCCTCGACATCACGCTGACGAACGAGGGCTATGCGGGGCTCTACAACGCCCGCAAGGCAAGGCTGATACTCAGAAGCGAACACGGTGTGCAATCCGTCGCATCGCTGAGGCCCGTGGAAACGTCGCCGCAGGGCGACCGCGACGTGCGGCAGTGGCTACCGGCCCCCGGCGACAGCCGTACCCAGCGCTTCGCTTCATCGCTGCCGATCGACCTGCCAGCCGGGACTTACCGGCTGCTTCTGCACCTGCCCGATGCCGATCCGCGGCTGGCGGCCGATCCGCGTTACGCGGTGCAACTGGCCAACGAGGGAGTCTGGGAGGCACGGACCGGGTACAACGACCTGGGTCTCGCCGTACAGGTGCTGGCGTCGTCGTCACGGTAGCGTGGTCCCGACGGCACCGGAACCGTCGACCCGGATGCCGTCCGCCGGCGACCGGCGGCCTCATCTGAATGCCTCCGGCTGCGACTCGCAGGCATCACCCGCGCACGCCAGACCGAGCACCTTGCCGTAGCGGCCGAGCTTGAAGTTGAGCTCCATGAGTGTCTTGCGCAGGGAGAGCTCTGCATCACGGGCTTCGCCGCCGGTCGTGTCGTTCGGCGTGGCCAGTGCCTGCTCGAAGGCCGCCAGGGCGTCGCGCTCGTCCTCGAGCGCCAGACTCAGGTGACCTCGAATCATGTTCTCCTGACGCCCGGCATGGCGGATCGGAGGCAACAGTGCTCTGGCTCGTTCACGAACCTCCCTGGCCCGCGACGTCATTCCGAGGATCGAGGCCACGTCGGCGTAACCGAGCAGTGCCGTCACGCTGCTCGACGGGGTATCGCGCTCGGCCGCCTCGTAGTGCCGCAGCGCGAGCGTCGGGTTCCTGGCCTTGGCGGCCGTCTCCGCGATGCAAAGGTGCAGGGGCGGATCGAGCGCGGCGGGCGCGTCCGGCAAGGCGCTCAGCGTGGCGATTCGATCCTGCAGACCGTTGTCGCAGGCCAGCGTCAAGTAATCGCGGTAGCGATCGTCGGGTAGCGGGGCGACGTTCAAGCGGTCGGCCAACGTCGCCGAGAGTCGTGGGTAGCCGACTTCCCAAGCCGCGAGTCGAACGCGGGTATCGAGCACCGAAGGCCGACGCGCGGCCGGTTCGGCGGTGTATGCATCCAGCCAGTCGAGCAGGTAGCGCGGTTCGGCCAGACCGAGAAACCGACGTTCCCAACCGGCGTAGCTGGTCCGGTCCGCTTCGAGCAGCTGTCGGCCGACCCAGTCGATGTCCGGCGCCTTGGCCAGTCGGTGCCAGCTGTAGAGCAGACCTTCCATCGAGGCACCGTCGGCCCCCTCGCGCCGGGCCAACGTACGAAAGGCCCCCTCGGCGAGGTCGAACTCGTCTAGCGAGGCGATGCGGTTCGCCGCCTCGATCTGGGCGGGCAGGTCGCTCCGACCGCGTTCGATGGTGTCCGCCAGATGAGCGGCCAGCTCGTGGTTCCGGCCCTCGTTCTGCAGCGTGGCGTAGTAGATGTCTGTGGCCTTGCGCCGATCGACGTAGGGGGATCGCAGCGCCAGCGCGTAGGCGGTCTCGGCCGGCGCGAAATCGAACAGGTCGTGCAGGATGCGAGTCTGCTCGCCGGCGCCACCGGTGCTCTGCAGATCGTCGACCAAGGCGTCGATGTAGGCGTCGGCGAACACGGCGCTCCGGTTTCGCAGCTCGAACAGGGCGTAACGGTAGAACGGGTCGTACAGCGACCGGTCGAGGCCACGAGCCGTGCTCAGCTCGATGACGTATTCGTACTGCTCGAGCTCGAGCAGCAGCGCCATTCGCCGCTGGCGTTCGCGCACGTCCACGTCGGCCTGAACCCAGGGAGCGAGCAGATCGGGAATGTGGCGGTCACGATCGAGTCGCTCCAGCAATCGAACCAGCAGGCGCACGTCGTCGGCAGCGGCGTCCTCGGGCGAGCGGTCGTAGCGTTCCCGATGCACGCTCAGCGCCTTGCCGAACTGCCCGGCGTGGCGGTACAAGCGCGAGAGCTCCTGCAGCTCCGCGTCGCGCAGGAACCCTCGCTCGTGCATGGTGACCAGCAGCCTCATCCGCCGCGGTCCATTCTCGCGCGAGCGGTAGTAGCGCAGCACCTTGCGCGAGTTGCGCTCGTTCAAGTGATCGCGCGCCAGCGACGACAGCAGCCGGTACTGCCGCTCCGGCTGCTGGTTCTCGCCGTAGTAGTAGGCCAGCGTTTCCTTGCCCACGTTGCTCAGCCCTTCGGCTCGCTCGAGACGCTCCAACAAGGCTATGCTGCCGGCCAGATCACCGGCCTGATAGTGCAGGCGAGCCTGCTCGAACACGTCGGTCGGGCCGCCACCGGCGAGAATGGCCTCGTCCTGCGCCGCGATCGCCGCGACCGATCGGTGCAGCAGGAACTCGATGCGCTGGCGTTCGGCGGCGCGCGGCACCATCAGCCATCCCGCGGCGGTACCGACCAGCACCAGAAACGACATGAGGTAGAAGAGGCGTCCGTTCGAGCGCGGGAGCGTATTCATGTACGGCTCTTCACACATTCGAGCGTGACGGCAGCAGGCTTCGTGGGCGCGCGGTCGAGCCGGATGGTCACTTGGCCACGAGCGTCGGCGACCGCGTCGAAAACCCGCCGTTCGCCGTCGGCGTAGCGGATCGCGGTGCGCGTGGTGCAGGCGGTGGGCATCTGCCAGCGCATGGTGCCGCGCCCGAAACCCTGCAGATCGAAGCGGGCGCCGTCTGGCGTCGGTACCAGCGACGACACCGACCAACGGCTGTCGTGCAGGATCGGGTAGCCCGCCCGGGACGGGTGCGACGAGCGGGCGATGAACGGGCGGCGTACAGCCGGGTCCAGCGCGATGTAGCGCGAGCCCTGGTAGTCGAGATGACCGAGCACGCCAGCGGCGTGGCGGTAGTCGATCGACCAGTCGAGCTCGCCGTCCACCCGTACGGTGTCGAGCTCGCCGCGCCCCCGTACCGACCAGCCCCGCGGGGACTCGATCAGTCGCGTCTGCCGCGCGTCCACCACCGTGCGTGCGTGGCGCGACGCCCGCACCGGATGGATCACGCGCTGCCGGACGTCGTCCAGCACCACCTCCACCGCCTTCAGGGTGGAATGCTGTTCGGCCGAATACACGTGGTAGTTGACGTGGATCGGGCGCAGGCGCACCGGCGACTCGGTGCGCTCGATGCTGTCGATCAGGTTCTCGAAGCCGAAATAGCGATCGGGCCAGCTGCGCTCGTACAGCACATCGCTGGACAAGGCCGACTGCACCTGCACCTCGTCGCCCACGGCACGTGCCTGCGGCGCCAGGTAGACCAGTGCGGGAAAGGAGCCGTCGAGCCGCGGCTGCGCGCCACCGAGGTTCGCGACGCCGAGCACCCTGAGCCGTGCGAGCGCGGCCTCGAACGGGCGCGGATCGTCGCCGGTCCACAGCATGAGCCGCGCCGGCTTGTCCGTCGGCGCCAGTGACGACACGAAATCGATGGCGGCGTCGAGCTCGCGGTCGAGATCGAAGGGTCCGGTGTAGTAGGTGCGCGGCATCGGGTATCGGGTGTCGTCGTACTGCGCGCCCTGCGCCTTCTTCGACCGCAGATGAACGCCGATCGAGTCGAGCAACCCGTCGAGAGTGCTGCGCGGCTCGCCGGTACGACCCGCCAGCCCCTTCTCGTGGGTCTGATCGTAGTCGAGGGGGCTGAAGTACTCCCAGTCGAGCGGCTCGGACCAGCCGTGCGCCGCCGGTTCCACTTGCGGGAGCGCGAACATGGCCCGGGCGGTTCGACGGGCCAGCGGGCTTCCCAGGAACGCCGGGTGAAGGTCGGCGGCGATCGGCCCGACCGAGACGGGCAGATCCGGATACGGGGCGATCAGCCGCTGCAGCGTCACGGCGGCCGAGCTCAGCCTCACGCCGCGCCGATCGGCGATCGCGCTGGTCCGGTTCCAACCGGCGCCGGATACGTGGCTCAGGAACACGCGTCGGCCCGCCCGCGTGGTGGTGTCGGGCACCGGTACGCCGTCCATGCGAAAGGCGCTGCGCAGGAAGCGCAGCGGGTCGGTGACCCAGTAGCCGTGATCGAGGCCGCTGTGGTCCGTGTAGCCGTACTGCGAATAGGCCAGGCCACCGGCCTCGGTCAGCGCCACGACATCACTGCGGTTACCCTGTCGATCGCCGAGCTGCAGCAAGCTGCGGCCGGTGCCCTCGGCCAGTCGGAATTGCGGCGCGGTGGCGAGATCGTCGCCCAGAGGCTTCTCGAAACCGATCGTCCGCGTATCTCGGGACAGGACCTGCAACGCATCGAAATCGTCCAGCGTTTCGGCCGTGTAGCTCATGCCGAGGCGCTCGAAGAAGCGTTCGACCAGTGCTGGATCGGCACGCGCGTCTCGACGGCTGCGAAGAAAGGCCAGATCCCCGAGCACCACCAGGTAGCGGTCGGTGTCCATGAAATCGATCGCCCAGCGCAGGAACCGATCGGGTTCGCGCAGCGAGGCGCCGCGGAACCACACGAGGGCACCGCGCAGCGAATCGGCGTCGGCCACCTCCGGTTCCAGCCCGACCGTCCAGTCGTGGTGACGTACTAGCAGGCCGAGATGTTCCAACGGCGTGTGAACGGCGACCAGATGACTGTCCAGCACGTCGCGCCGGTCGCTTTTGCTCAGGTTGCTCAGCAGCAGGATGTCACGCCGCACGGGAACGGCTTGCGCGTCGGTGGAGGCGAGATCGCCGGCGGATGCGTGGCCGATCGCGAGCAGCAACACCATGCCGAGCAGCGACGCCATGCCCATCACCGCCGCGACGCGCCGACGCGTCGCGGTCCGGCTACCTCGGTCGGCGGGTACCGTGACCACGGACAGGCTGCTGCACGCGCTGACGCCCGGGCGTCCGATCCGACACGGCCCTCCGCCGCACGGACGAGCGCTTGCGTTCGGAAGAGCGAACCGTGACGCACGGGCGGACATGTGCATCTGCGGAGACATCCCCGTCAACGGTGGCAGCGAGGTCGTGACTCAGCGTTTCCGCCGGCTTTCGTCCCGCCAGAACGCCGCCATCGCCAGCAGCGAACGTCGATCGTCTTCGTCCCTGGTCTGCCCGGCGCGCCTGGAGAACTGCTGTGCCACGCGCATCGCCTGCCTGGCGAACGCTCTGTCACCCACCTTCAACGCGGACTCCTCGCTGATCTGCACCTCTTCCTCCTCCACCACGTCGGTATCCACCGGCACGACCACTTCCTGGGCCTGTACCGCTGCGGTGACGAAGAGCAGCACGGCGGCAGCGCAAAGGGCCTTGCTCGACAAGGTGGACGGGCGGCGGGTCGATCCGAATGTTCCGGTCTGTCGCATGACGGTTCTCCACACACTTGAGGTTGGCGGCACCATTACCGGTTCAACGCCTGATCGACCCTGATGCTTCTCGGACTGGTGGAGACGTTGACGGTGCGCTGGGACTGACCGCCGTAGATCGAACCGCCGCTCACCCCGGTGATCGGCACGCGACGCACGGTTCGGTCGGCGCTGTACGTCACCCGATCGGTCACCCGATCCCAGCGCGCACTGATTGTCGCGTCGCGCATGGCGAGGCGGTCCCGGGTCTGATCACCGATCTCGTAGAACGGCAGGTTGACGATGGGCAGGGTGTAGAGTTGCTCGTAGCGGGCGACCACCGTATCGAGCCAGTCGAACATCAGTGTGGCGGGCGTACCGCTCGACGAGTAATTCGCCAAGTTCGACTGGTGGAAAAAGTGCGACCACTTGCGGTAACCGAGCATGTGCCGGGTAGCCGACACGGCTTCGGCCTCGAGGATCTCTGCGTAGGTGCGCGGCGTGCAGACGGCACCTGGGATCTGGCAGGGGTCCTGCCCGGCGTTGACGAAACGCTCGTGAAAGACGTAGTTGTACTCGTCGGTGAGGGCATCCGGCTCGATGACGTTGACGAAGACGTTCGTGGGGTAGCGTGGCAGCAGCAGCAGGTTGTACCCGGGCACGTACTGCTCGATGTCCTGGTTGGCCTGCGAGGAGTCGGAGGCGATGTAACGCACGCCTCGCTTCTGTGCCGCGGCCAGGAAAAGCGGATTGGCACCGAGCAGGTAGGGGATGTCGTCCGACTGGGAGTTCTCGGCCAGGTCCGTGCAGTTGCGATCCTTCAGGCCCGAGTGGTTGCCGGTGAGCAGGATGCGGTTGTTCTGCTGGCGTTCGGGCAGACCGAGGTCGCGCCAGGTACGGCGGTTGTCGACGATTTCCCGTTCGATCTGCATCTGGTCGAGCGTGGTGTAGTCGCAGCTGGCGTACTCCGGATGCGGCGTGTCCATGTCGGCGTGGGTGAAGGTGTGGTTGATGTAGCGAAACGCATCGCGGTTGTTCAACACCGTGTCGGTGAGCGGGTCGCCGGGCGCGGCTCCCGAGCCGTTGAACGGGAAGTCGAGCTTGAAGTCGCCGTCGACGGTCGGGTGCGCCGATCGGAAGGCCGCCTGGGCGGCCACCCCGTCGGTGATGTCGGCGCCGGCGAGCCGGTAGGTGGAGAACGGGTCGGTCACGTTCTGCACCGGGTCCCACAAGTCGTTGGGGAGGAACAGATCGTCCAGATGCGCGGTGAGGTGTACCTGACGGCTGCCGAGGAACACGCCGCTGGAGGCGAAGTTGACGAACTCGTAGCCGAGCACCTGTGAGTGCAGCAGGAACCACGCGTTGCTGATGGTGGAGAGCAGCACCTCGCGACCATCCGGGTAGTCCAGCTTCGCCACGAACGTGTTGCCCGGGTTCGATTCGTCCACCAGCAGCGGGGTGACGGTCGGGCCGACGCCGTCGTTGCGCGGTATGGCGGACAGGGCGAAGTCGGTGATCGGCAGGGTGTTGGCGGTGTTCACGTACTCGAACAGCTCGGTGCCGCCGGCGGGCACCAGCCAACGGGCCGTGAACGCGGAACCTGCCAATGCGCCGTTCATGCCGTAGTCCACACCGAGATCCGGGTAGGTGCCGGGCCAGCCCGCCAGCACCGACTCTCGCACCTGGAAGTCCCGTTCGAAATCGTGCAGCAACGTCCACTCGGCGGCAGTGAAGCCGGACCCGGCGGGGGTGAACAGATCGGTGCTGGTCAGGATCACGCCGTTGAAGTAGCCGGTGGCCGTCCCGTCGGACAGCCGAGCGGCGGTGAGCGTCTCGCGGCTGGAGTCGAGCACCTCGTAGGGCACGTCCATCTCGTCGAGGATGTCATCGATGTAGTCCAGGCCGATGTCCTCGGCTGCCGTACCGGTCGATACCACCAGCAGCTTCAGATCCACGCTGAGGTTCTGCGCCCGGGCGAGCGGGGACAACCAGACGACCGTTGCCATCACGACGGCCAGAGCCGACCATCGCGAGCTGACCGCACGTCCGCCGGATCCGTACCGAGCGGGTTTCTCGGGCGGCCCGCCGATCGAGTCGACGGGTCGTGGGCCGGTGAATCGTCCGGAGTTCATGATGGTCTCCCTGAGGAACGTCTGCTCATCGTGTCGTCTCTCCCTGCTCTCCGTGACGGAGGAGCGTCTGGGGTGGATCGGAACTCGCCGCTCGCGTCCGTCCGGGGCCGGCCGCGAGCGGCGATCGTCGGCCGAGCGCTCACGAGGCGCATTGACACCGATCAATCCATCCGCTCGGTCCGGCCGACTGGACGGGAGCGGCGGCAGCGCGTACTCGAGCCGTGAGCCATCGTCGCCCCGTGACACCGGTTCACCGCGAACGACGATCACGGGGGGGATGTCGTCGACGAGTCCGCCGGCGTCGTCTCGGAGCGCGTGCGCGTCTTCGCGGAGCGCGCCGACGGTGGTGGCCGAGACCACGAGGGCGACACCGGCGGACGGGCCTTGAGGCAAGCCTGCTCCTAGTGTCAGCCGTGCGCTCGGCAGCATCGCCGGCGCGAAAGCGGCGATGCGCAGGGCGAGCACGAGCGCGCCGACAGGCCGACTACCCGTCCGGGAAAGCCTGTCCGCACCTGGTCGTCGGCGCTACGCCCTTGCTTCCAAATCGTGCGCTGCGGAACGCATGGGCGGCGGGTTCAGCTTGTACCAACTTGTATTCTCCGTCTGGTACAACGCCGAGCCCCTCCTGTTGCCGGCCGCGGGACGCCGTTCCGAACCCGAGCCGACTCGGTCGACGACTAGCGTCATCGAAGGTTGGCGAATTTCTTGACAAGGGCCGGGACGCGCTCCTCCTTACTCCGCCGAATCGGGTCGACGCTCGCGGCCGCGCACGGCGACTACTCCTCCAGCACCGGCCGCGAGCGATGAAAGTCGCTCACCTCGTCGAGCCGACGCACCTCCACCTCTGGCAGCGCCACCTCCAGCCCGTCCAGCACGTCGACGAGCTGATCGGGTCGGTTCGCCCCGAGGATCGGCGCCGTCACCCACGGCTTCGCGAGTAGCCAGGCGATGGCCACCTGCGCAGGCTTCCGCTCCGTTCGCTTCGCCACCGCGACGAGCTCGTCGAGGATGCGCCGGTTGCGCTCGTCGAGCCGGCCCTTCCCGGCGTTCTCCTCGGCGCGCACGCTGTCGGGCAGCGCGGCGTCCGCGCGGTACTTGCCGCTGAGCACGCCGCCCGCCAGCGGGCTGTAAGGGAACACGCCCAGGCCGTAGTGCGTGCATACCTGTGCGATCTCCGCCTCGAAGTCGCCGCGCGTCGGGGCCAGCATGTGGTACTCGGGCTGCACGCTGACGAAGGCCTCGAGGCCGCGCGCGTCGGACGCCCACAGCGCCTGCATCAGCCGCCACGCGCTGTAGTTCGAGCAACCGATGTAGCGCACCTTGCCGGCTCGCACGAGATCGTCGAACGCGCGCAGGGTCTCCTCGATCGGCACGAGCGGGTCGATCCAGTGCGCCTGGTACAGATCGATGCGATCGGTACCGAGGCGTCGCAGGCTGTCCTCGCAGGCCTGCATGATCCAGCGCCGCGAGAGCCCTTCGCGCTGCTTCGCCGTGCCGCGGTGATCGCTGAACAGCTCGCCCATCGCCGCGCGCACCTTCGTGGCCACCACCAGGTCCTCGCGGTTGCCGCGCTCCGCCATCCAGCGTCCGACGATCTCCTCGGAGACGCCGCCGGAGTTGCGCGGGCCGCCGAGCTCGGACGCCCACGAGCTGTAGCAGTCGGCGGTATCGATGAAGTTGCCGCCGCGCTCCACGTAGGCGTCCATGACGGCGCAGGCGCCGGGCTCGTCGACCGACCAGCCGAACTGCATGGTGCCGAGGCCGGCTCGGTGCACGAAGAGACCGCTGCGGCCGACCTGCACGTACGGGGGTAGGGTGTCGCTCATGGGGGGAGTCTCTCCGTTGTCGATCCCGCCAACGCGACGGGCTGAACGCAAGACTACGGGGCGGCCGGGGCGGCGCGAACCGTCACGAGCGAAGGTGCGCTTTCAGCGCTGAACGCACCCGCCTTGCGTTCTCGTGCAAGCAGGATCGCGCGAAAGACGGTGACACCGGGCGCCGCGGACCGGCAGGATCCGTCGCGAACCCGACCCGACGAGCTTCCCCTATGCCTCATCCATCCGGTACCGCCCTGATCGTCGGCGCGGGCGACGGCCTCTCGGCCTCGCTCGCCCGGCGTTTCGCGCGCGACGGCCACGACATCGTGCTCGCGGCGCGCAACGTCGACAAGCTCGGCGCGCTCGCGAAGGAGACGGGCGCTCGCACGGTCGCCTGCGACGCGGCCGACCCGGCGGCCGTGGATGCGCTCTTCGACGCCGCGCCGGAGCGTCTGGCCGTCGTCGTCTACAACCCGTCCGCGCGCACGCGCGGGCCGGTGGCCGAGCTGGACCCGGACACCGTGCGGCACGCGCTCGAGGTGACGGCCTTCGGCGCGTTCCTGGTCGGGCGCCGGGCGGCGGCCCGCCTGCTGGTCCAGGAGCCCGTCGACGGCGTCCGCGGCACCGTGCTGTTCACCGGCGCCTCGGCGGGCGTGAAGGGTTTTCCGCAGTCCGCGCCGTTCGCCATGGGCAAGTTCGCGCAGCGTGGACTCGCGCAGTCCATGGCGCGCGAGCTGCACCCGCAGGGCGTGCACGTGGCGTGGATCAACATCGATGGCGCCATCCGGAACCCCGGACGCGACGAGCCGCGAGACCGCCCCGACTCCATGCTGGACCCGGACGCCGTCGCCGACACCTACGCCGCCCTCGTCGCGCAGCACCGCTCCGCCTGGAGCGAGGAGATCGCGGTGCGACCGTGGGTCGAGCGCTTCTGAGCGCGCCGCGGCGCGCCTATTCGGCTGTCGGCGGCACCCAGGCCCAGGCTGGCAAGGATTGCACGGTGACGGCAATCGGGGCCAGCGCGGCGTCCACCAGGAAGCTTGCGCGTTCGCCGCGCCGCAGGACGACGAGCTCGCGCGGCCCCACGGTGTCGGCGGCCAGCACGTCGTCGGCGTCGAACACCGGCTGACCGTCGATGGCCAGCAAGGCATCGCCCGCGTTCAGCGCCGAATAGGCCGGGGCGTCCGGTATCGACTCGATGGTGAGCCGGTTCGGCTCGCCCCGCGCGGCGCGGGCCGCGACGAACGCCTCGGTACCGATGGCGTCCAGCAGTCGCTGCCGCGCGCCCAGTCGGGCGCGGGCCAGGTCCGCCGGGTCGGCCGACGGGTCTCCGCCACCGAGCTCGATCAGACCGAGCTCCACGTCGGCGTCGGCCACCGCGCGCGCGACGCTCTCCAGCTCCGCCTCGTCGATGCCCGCCTCCGCGAGCGCCGCGACGTCACGCGACACGACATCGTCCACCGACTCGTCCGCCGCCAGATCGGTCGCTTGGAGCACTGTCGGATCGTCCACCGCCAGGTCCGCCGCCTGGTCCAGTGTCGGGCTCACAGTCGGGTCCACCATTGGGTCCACCGCCTGGCCCACCGCCTCGCCGGCGGACGGCGCACCGCGCAACGTGGCGAGCTCCGCCTCGAGCGTGACGAGGGCACGCTGCAGGCGCAGGTTGTCGGACAGCAGCGCGTTGCGGTCCGCATCGAAGAGCTCGTCACCGTCGCCGAAGGCGCCTGCGACAGCGTTGCCGGTACCGCCTGCCGAGGCGTCCACCACCGGGACGTCCACGGGGTCCGCGTCCGACGCCATGGCACCCTCCGAAACCGGAGCCAGCCAACGTGCGAACGAGAACCCGGCGACGGCCGCCACGATGGCCGTGGCGATCAGGGCCCCGGGCCAGAGCCGGGCGCGGACCGCGGACAGCAGGCGCTCGCCCCTGCCGACACGCGGTGCGCGCGGCCTGACACGCGAGGGGGAGGCGGTCGGAAGGTCGGTCGGGGCCGCGGGCGGCTCGGGGACCGGTGCCACGATGGGAGGGAGATCGGGCGTGCCGACCGGAGCGGGTTCGGGAGCGTCCACCGGTGGCTTGGCCGCCCCGCGGCGCAGCGCCTCGATCGCCGCCGCCGCCGCGCGGCGTCGCTCGTCCTCGGACGCCGCGCTCGAGACGTCGGGAAGCTCGACGCCCGCCGAGCGCAGCCGCGCGTCGAGACGTCGCCGCGCGGCTTCGGCCGACGCCGGGGACTCGTTGGCGACACTCGACATGACGGCTTCCCTGCGTTCGTGATGCCCGTGCGCCGGAACACCCGGCGCACCCGGCCTGCAGCGCACATCATCGGACAGCCTCGCGTCGCGCGTTCGTTACCGTCGACAAAAACAGCGATGCCGTGCGGGCCCATCAGCCGGAGAAGGCGAGTCCGGCGGCCAGGACGAGCATGACGATACCGACACCCGCGTCCAGCACGCGCCACGCGGACGGCCGCGCGAACACCGGCTGCAGCGTCCGTGCGCCGTAGCCCAGCGTGTAGAAGAACGCGAACGAGGCGACGATCGCGCCGACCGCGAACTCGACCCTCTGGCCCGCGTAACGGCTCGAGATGGAACCGAGCATGACCACGGTGTCGAGATACACGTGCGGGTTCAGCCACGTGAACGCGAGGCAGGTGGCGAGCGCCGACCGCCACGACGGTGCCGCACGCTCGGCGGCGACGAGCGCCTCGCCGCCGGGACGCCAGGCCGACACCAGCGCCCGCACGCCGTACACCAGCAGGAACGCGGCGCCCGTCAGCCGGAAGGCGGGCTCGATCCAGGGCAGGGAGGCGACGACGATGCCGAAGCCCGCGACGCCCGCCGCGATCAGCACGGCGTCCGACAGCGCGCAGACGCTGCACACGAGCAGCACGTGCTCGCCGCGCAGGCCCTGGCGCAGCACGAACGCGTTCTGGGCACCGATCGCGAGAATCAGGCTGCCGCCGAGCAGGAACCCCTGTAGCGCCGCCTGCACGCGTGGACATCCTCCTTCGTTCGAAGTGGCGAGCGGTCCGCGGCGCGTGCCGCGCTTCAGCCCGCACCGTAGCGCGCGGGCTCCACGCAGGCGTGCGCGGCGCACTCCAGCTCGAGCGTGCTGTGAGCGATGCCGAGCTCGGCAAGGCGCGCCTTGACGTCCTCCTTCACGGCGTCGGCGTCCGGCCAGCGGCCCGGTTCGAGCACGAGATGGGCGTCCAGTGCGCTCTCGTGCTCGTCGCGCATCCACAGGTGCACGTGGTGCACGTCGTCGACCCCGTCGACGGCCTGCACCCTGGCCACGACGGCGTCCGCGTCCACGTCCGGCGGGCTGCCGAGCATCAGCACGCGCACCACCCCACCGATCTCCGAGAACGCCTGCCACAGGATGTAGCCCGCGATCAGCAACGTGACGATGGGGTCGACCAGGCGCCAGTCGTACAGGATCACCAGGGTGCCGGCGACGATGACGCCGATCGAACCCAGCGCGTCGGCCACGTTGTGCAGGAACGCGGCGCGGATGTTCATGCTCGACTTCGACAACCGCCACGTCAGCAGCGCGGTCACGAGATCGACGACGAGCGCGATGGCCGCGACGACGACGACGATCCAACCGTCGATGCTCTGCGGATCCGCGAAGCGCAGCACCGCCTCGTACACGAGATAGAGCCCGACGACGATGAGCGTCGTGTAGTTCACCAGCGCCGCCACGGTCTCCGCCCGCGCGTAGCCGAACGTCATGCCGGCGTTCGCCGGTCGGCGCGCGATCCTGCGTGCGGCGAACGCGATGACGAGCGATATCGCGTCCGAGAAGTTGTGCAGCGCGTCCGCGATCAGCGCGAGGCTGCCGGCGAACAGCCCGCCGATGACCTGCGCGACGGTCAGCCCGAGATTGACGACGACCGCGAGCGCGACGCGTCGGTCCCCGGCGTCGGGGTCGACGTGGTGATGGTGTGCGTGGGCCATCAGGTTCGGCCCTCGCGCACCCAGCCTCGGCCCACCGCCGCCTCGATCATGCGCTCGCAGTGCGCCCACAGCGCCGTCGAGCCTTCGGCGATGTGCCCGGTGCGGCGCACCAGCTGCTCGCGCGTGACCGCGTACTCGGTCCACGTGCCGCCGTCGGTGGCGGAGTTTGACGACATCGTGGTGACGCGCGCGACGTCGACGCACGCGTTCGCGTGCTCCGCGAGGATCCGCGCGGCGAGCAGGAAGTCGAGCTGGCGGGCGAGGCGGTCGGGCATCGGGAGCGAGGATCGAGTGGGTCGGGCGGTCAAGCGTCGCACGCGGCGGCGCGTGGCCGCGCGATCCGGTAACGTCGTGCCCGACGGCTGCGATCACCTTCAGGAGAACCTCGACGCTGGGCAGATACCTGCTTCGACGCCTGCTGAACTACGCGCTGCTGCTGGTGATCGCCACGAACCTGACGTGGGTGCTGGCCGCCACGCAGCTGAACCCGCGTTCGCTCTACGAGGTCGCCAACCCGCCGATCGATCCGGTGTCGATCGAGAACAACCTGCGCGCGAGGAACCTCAGCGACCGCGTGCCGCTGCCGGAGCGCTGGCGCACCTGGGCGAGCGGCATCGTGCTGCGCTGGGACTGGGGCGCGTCCCCCCGCGGCGGCGACGTCGGCGCGGAGGTCGGTCGGCGCATCGGCGTGAGCGTGCGGCTCGTCGCGCTCGGCTCGATCCTCGGCGCGGTGCTCGGCGTGGCGATCGGGGCGTGGACCGCCACGCGCCAGTACGGCGCGGCCGACCGCACGTTCACCTTCCTCTCCCTGCTCGGGCTGTCGGTGCCCTCGTTCGTGATCGCGAGCCTGCTGCAGGTGGCGGCCACGCGCTTCAACGACGCGACCGGCACCCGCTTCTTCGAGTTCGTCGGCGAGACGGGGGCTCATGGCGATCACTTCGGCGCCGAGCTGCTCGACAGGTTGCAGCACCTGCTGCTGCCGACCGTCGCGCTGACCGTGCTGGGCGCGGCCTTCTTCAGTCGCATCCAGCGAAACCTCATGCTGGACGTCCTGGGCGCGGACTACGTGCGCACCGCCCGCGCGAAGGGCCTGCCCCGCGGGGTGGCGATCCGGCGCCACGCGCTGCGCACCGCGCTCATACCGACCGCCACGTACTTCGCGTTCGGCGTCGCCACGCTCTTCGTCGGCTCCGCGTTCATGGAGATCATCTTCTCGTTCCACGGCATGGGCGAGTACGGCGTGAACAGCATCCTCGGGCACGACGTGCACGGCGCGGTCGCCGTGGCCGCGTTCGGCGGGCTGTGCACGCTCTGCGGCGCGCTTCTGGCGGACCTGCTGGTGGTCGCGCTGGACCCTCGCGTGCGCACGGGACGCGACCCCGCCCGTGGTTGAACGCACGGAGGCGGTCGCCGCGACCACCGAACCGAACGTCGGGCGACTCGGTCGACCCCGCACGCTGCTGCGCCGCTTCCTGCGCAACCGCACGGCCGCGCTCGGGCTCGCGGTCATCGCCTTCCTCGTGCTCGCGGCCTGCTTCGGCCCGTTGCTCGCGTCGTGGGAACACGACGCCGTGGACCGCCGGGCCTTCCTGCAGCCGCCGGGCGGGAGTCATCCGTTCGGCACGACGCAGGCGGGCCGCGACGTGCTCGCCCTCACGCTGCACGGGCTGCGCAAGTCCCTGCTCATCGGCTTCGCCGTCGCGCTGCTGTCCACGGGCATCGCCGCGCTGGTCGGCGCGTTCGCCGCGTACTACGGCGGCTGGACCGAGCGCCTCGCGTTGTGGACGATCGACCTGCTGCTGGTCATACCCGCGTTCCTGCTCGTGGCGCTCGTGGCCGGCGGCGGCGAGTCGTCCACGCTGCTGCTGGTGGCGTTGCTGGCGGGCTTCGGCTGGATGCTGTCGGCGCGCGTCGTGCGGAGCCTCGCGCAGTCGATCCGGGAGCGCGAGTACGTGCTCGCCGCGCGGTTCATGGGCCTGTCCGGACCGCGCATCGTGCTGCGCCACATCCTGCCGAACATCTCGTCCCTGCTCATCATCGATGCGACGCTGAACGTCAGCGGCGCCATCCTCGCCGAGACCGGCCTGTCCTACTTCGGCTTCGGGGTGCAGCCGCCGGACACCTCGCTCGGCACGCTGCTCGCGGACGGGGCACGGCAGGTGAACAGCTTCCCGTGGCTCTTCACCGCGCCCGCCTGCACCATCGTCGCGCTGATCCTGTCCGTCAACGCGGTCGGCGACGGGCTGCGCGACGCGCTCGACCCGGGCTCCGGCGCGTCCGGTCACGCCTGATGGACCCGGCCCCCACGAAGACGTCTCCGTGCCCCGTGCTCTCGGTGCAGGACCTGCGCGTCGGCTTCCCGGGCGAGCGCGGTCCCGTGCGCGCGGTGCGCGGCCTGAGCTTCGACCTGCGCGCCGGCGAATCGCTGGCCATCGTCGGCGAGTCGGGGTCCGGCAAGTCGGCGACCTCGCTCGCCATCATGGGCCTGCACCCGCCCACCGCACGGATCGAGGGCTCCATCCGGCTGCGCGGCGAGGAGCTCGTCGGCCGCGACGACGCGGCGCTGTCGCGGCTGCGCGGCGAATCGATGGCGATGATCTTCCAGGACCCGCTCTCGGCACTCACGCCGGTGTACCCGATCGGCGCGCAGATCGTCGAGGCGCTGCGCGCGCACCGCGACGTGAGCGCGAAGGTGGCGGCCGGGCGCGCCGTGGAGCTGCTGGAGCTCGTCGGCATCGCGGACCCCGCGCGGCGGGCTCACGCGTTCCCGCACGAGCTGTCGGGCGGCATGCGCCAGCGCGCGATGATCGCGATGGCGGTCGCGTGCGACCCGGAGCTCATCGTCGCCGACGAGCCGACGACCGCGCTCGACGTCACCGTGCAGGCGCAGGTCCTGGAGGTGCTGAGGACCGCGCGGCGCGAGACCGGCGCGGCGCTGCTGCTCGTCACGCACGATCTCGGCGTGGTCGCCGGGATGGCGGAGGACGTCGTCGTCATGTACGCCGGCCGCGCCGTCGAGCGCGGCGCGGTGGACGACATCTTCCACCGTCCACGCATGCCGTACACCATCGGCCTGCTGGGGTCCGTTCCGCGACCCGACGGCGATGGCGCGCGCGCGCTCGCGAGCATCGAGGGTCAACCGCCCGCGGCGGATGCCCTGCCCGCCGGCTGTCCGTTCGCACCGCGCTGCCCGGTCGCTCTCGAAGCCTGCCGGGAGAACGAGCCCGCGCTGACGCCCATCGACGTGCCAGGACATCGCGCGGCGTGCCTGCGCGCCGACGAGATCGCGAGCGGCGCACCGTCGCCGGCGACGCTCTTCCCCGTCCCGCGCGATCGTGCGACGCCTTCGCACGGGCAGCGTGCCTGCGTGCTGAAGCTCGAAGGCGTGCGGCGACATTTCCCGTTGTACTCGGGCACGGTGCTGCGCCGGCGTACCGGGACGGTGCGGGCGGTGGACGGCATCGATCTCGAGATCATGCAAGGCGAGACCCTCGGCCTCGTCGGCGAGTCGGGCTGCGGCAAGAGCACGACGGTGCTCGAGATCCTGAACCTCGTGCCGCCCGGCGCCGGCTCGATCTCGGTGTTCGGCACCGACGTGCGCGAGCTCCGCGGGCGCGCGGCGCGCCGGTTGCTGCGACGCGACCTGCAGGTCGTCTTCCAGGACCCGATGGGGTCGCTGGACCCGCGCATGTCGGTGTTCGACCTGATCGCCGAGCCGCTGGCGGCGTTCAACGCGCGCGCCGGCGCGCGCGCGACGCGCATCGACGAGCTGCTGCGCCTCGTGGGCCTGGAGCCGGGGCTCGCGCGGCGCTACCCGCAGCAACTGTCGGGCGGTCAGCGGCAACGCGTCGGCATCGCGCGTGCGCTCGCACTCGAGCCGCGCCTGATCGTGCTGGACGAGCCCGTGTCCGCGCTCGACGTGTCCGTCCAGGCGGGCGTGCTGAACCTGCTCGCCGAGCTGCAGTCCAGGCTCGGTCTCGCCTATCTCTTCGTGGCGCACGACCTCGCCGTGATTCGTCACGTGGCCGATCGCGTCGCGGTCATGCACCTCGGCACGATCGTCGAGACCGGTGATGTCGACGATGTCTATCGCCACCCAGCGCACCCCTACACGCGCACGCTCCTGTCGGCCATGCCGATTCCCGACCCGCGCATCGAGCGCGTCCGACGTCGCACGCTGCCCGTCGGCGAGCCCCCGAGCCCGACCGATCCGCCGTCCGGCTGCGGGTTCCGCACCCGCTGCCCGTTGAAGCCGATGCTGACGGAGGCCGACGGCGAGCGCTGCACGGTGGAACGACCGCTCTTGCGCCGGGTGTCGCCGAGCGACGTGGCCGGCGGCGGAACGCACGCGGCGGCCTGTCACTTCGCCGCGCGATCGACGATCCTTCCCGCATGAGCCCGACCCCCTTGCCCGGAGCCCCCATGAATCCGCGACGCGTCCGGATGGTCCCGTTTCTCGCGCTCGCGCTCCTGGCCGGCGGCTGCGGCGGGGGCGGAGCCGATACCGCGACGGATGCACCGCCGCCCGCGGATGCCGCGATCCCCACCCGCGACGTCAACGAGCAGGACCCGGCGACCCTGCGCCAAGGCGGCGAGCTGCGCCTCGCGCTGGCGGACTTCGCCGAGAACTGGAACCCGATGCACGTGGACGGCAACGACCACACCTACGAGCTCGTGCGGCAATCGTTGCTGCCGAGCTTCTTCGACTTCGACGCCGCGGGCGTGCCGACGCCGAACCCGGACTACGTGGCATCGGTCGAGGTGCTCGCCGAGGATCCGACGGTCGTGCGCTACCGTCTCAACCCCGACGCGGTCTGGGGCGACGGCTCGCCGGTGGACGGCGACGACATGCGGGCCGTCTGGCAGGCGTGCAACGGCGAGCGGCCGGAGTTCAACTGCGTCTCGACGCAGTCCTACGAATCCATCGAGAGCATCGAGATGGGCGAGGACGCGACGGACGTCACCGTGACCTACGCGACGGCCTTCCCGGACTGGAGCCAGGGGTTCACCGGCGTGCTGAAGGCCGAGAGCGTCGCCGACGTCGACGCGTTCAACGAGGGCTGGAAGACGCTGCGCAACGACTGGCTGTCCGGACCGTTCCGGTTCGGCGACTTCGACGCCACGCAGAAGGTCATGACCCTGGTACCGAACGAGCGCTGGTGGGGCTCGACGCCGCTGCTCGACAGGATCGTCTGGCGCGGCATCGCGCCGGAGGCCCGGGCCCAGGCCTTCGCCAACGACGAGATCGATGCGTTCGACGTGGCGGCCGATCCCGACGCCTACCAGCGCGCCATGCGCGTCGAGCGCGCGGAGGTGCGTCGGGCGGGCGGGCCGGACTTCCGCCACTTCACGTTCAACTCGAAGGCGGGGTTGCTGCAGGAGCTGCCGATTCGCCGGGCCATCGTGCACGCGCTCGACCGGGAGGCCATCGCCGCGAGCGACCTGGCGGGCATCGACTGGCCGGTGGCGCCGCTGAACAACCACATCTTCCTGCAGGGCCAGGAGGGCTTCGTCGACACCGCGCAGGCGACGGGTCTGGACCACGACCCCGACAAGGCGCGCGCGCTGCTCGACGCCGAGGGCTGGGTACCCGGCGCCGACGGCATCCGCGAGAAGGACGGCCGGCCGCTCGTCGTGAAGTTCACGCAGCTCTCGGGCGTGCGCGCGTCCGAGAACGAGGCGCTGCAGGCGCGCGATCAACTGCAGGACGTGGGCATCCGGCTCGACATCGTCACCGTCCCGACCGCGCGCTTCGTGCCGACGCTGACCTCGCAGGAGTTCGAGCTCATCGCCTTCTCGTGGATCGGCACGCCCTACCCCTTCGGCAACATCAAGCAGCTCTACGGCACGGGCTCGGACAGCAACTTCGCGCAGCTCTCGATGCCGGAGGTGGACGAGCTCATCGGTCTGATCGCGGTGGAGACGGACCGAGCGAAGCGCGTCGAGCTCGCCAACCGCGCCGACGCGATCATCTGGGAGAACGTGCACACGCTGCCGCTCTACCAGCGGCCCGAGATGATGGCGGTGAGGAAGGATCTCGCGAACTACGGCGCGAACGGACTCGCCAGCATGCGCTGGGAGCATGTCGGGTACGAGCGGTAGCGGGACGCGCGATGGCCCTGCGCACGCTCACCGCCACGCGCTGCGTCACGCCGCTGCGCTCGTGCCTCACGCCGTCCAGCGATACATCCACGTCTCGCTGACGGCTTCGTCGCCACCCTTCAACTGCACGCGGATGTCGCTTGTGACGGCCTCGCCGGGGTCGTACTCGAAGCTCACGCGGTAGTCGCCGTTCGCCTCCATGCGGTGACCGGTGACGTTCGCGACCTCGCCGCTTTGCGCCGACACATCGATGTCCGGCTCGTCCGGCACGTCGTCCGGCACCTCGAAGTCGATGACGACCTGGCGCACGCCGAGCCCGTCGGACGGACCGTCCTCGAAGTCCAGCCGCTGCCCGATGCGCACGTCGCGCACGCGCATGAGCGTCGCATCGTCGGCCGGCACGCCCGTCCAGGACAGCGTGTAGTCGAAGTCGTGCCGCTCGTTGGCGGACAAGGTGGCCGCCGGGCGCCACCACGCGGCGATGTTGTCGTGGATCTCGATGCGCGTCGGGATCTCGAGCAGCTGCACCTGCCCCTTCCCCCAGTCGCCGCTCGGCTGCACCCAGACGCCCGGACGCAGCTCGTAGCGCACCTCGGAGTCCTCGAAGTCGGTGAACTCGCGGTGGCGCTGCACCAGACCGAAGGCGGTCGGGTCCTCGTCGAGGAAGGTCGAGACCTGCGTGGCCGACGGATTCGCGAGCGAGCGATAGATGCGCTCGCCCGTCCCGGTGATCATCTGCAGCCCGTCGGAGTCGTGCACGCCCGGGCGGTAGTCGTCGAAGCGGTCGCGGTTCGAGGCGTCGAACAGGAACATCGAGGTCAGCGGCGCGACGCCGACGTTGTCCAGATCCCTGCGCGGGAAGAGCGCGCTCCGGATGCGCATCACCGTCTCGACGCCGGGCTCGATCTCGTAGCGATAGGCCCCCGTCACGGAGCGGGAATCGAGCAGCGCGAGGATCGCGATGGAGGTGGCGTCGGCGTCCGGCATCTCGACCCAGAAGTGGGTGAAGTCCGGGAACTCCTCGGGCGTGTCGGCCACGGTGTCGATCGCCAGGCCGCGCGCCGACAGCCCGTAGCGCTGCCCCTTCGCCACGGCGCGGAAGTAGCTCGCGCCCTGGAACACGGCGACCTCGTCGAAGACGTCCGGGTCGTTCACCGGGTAGCGGATCCGGAAGCCGGACCAGGCGAGCTCCTCGGGATTGGTCGGCGCGGGCGCGAGCGGGCCGATGTCCAGGGCGTCCAGGGTGAACGGCACGTCGCTCACCTTCCCCGCGTCCACGACCGATACGTTCACCGGCTTGCCGAACAGGAAGCCCGGCGGCAGCAGGTCCATGCCGAACGGCGCGCCGCTGCCCGCGAGCGGATCGGCGTCGCGCTCGAAGCGCAGGTCACGGTACTGGTCGTAGGTCAGCTTCGCGAACTCGCCCTCGAACCGGAGCTCGCCCGGCACGTACTCGCTCGCGGCGAGCCGCGACGCGCGCTGCACCAGCGCGTCGAAGTCGAAAGGTTCGACAGCGTCTGCACCGCTCTGCGCCATCCTGGGCGAGCAGGAGATCCGGTCGGGACACCCCGAGGCCGGCGAAGGCCGTCGAGAGCAGGAAACGCCGTCGATTCATCGTGCGCAGGGTCCGGTGCGGGCTCGGACGCGCGACGATACAACCTCGCGCCGGGTTCCCCGGCAAGCCCGGTGAATTCGACCGATCAGTAACGCGTGAGGAAGGACCACGTCAGCACGATGCCGAGCGTCGCGACCGTCCAGCGCAGCACCGCCTCGGGCAGCCGCCGTGCCAGGCGCGCGCCCAGATAGCCGCCCGCGAGCCCGCCGATCAGCACGCCCAGGGCGGCGAACCACTGCACCACGCCGGACAGCGCGAGCGGCACGACGGCGACGGTGTTGATGCAGAACGCGAACAGCACCTTCGAGCCGTTCGCGCGCTGCAGTCCGCGCGCGTCGCCGAGCGAGAGCACGGCGAGCAGGATGAAACCGAGCCCCGCACCGAAGTAGCCGCCGTAGAGCCCGGCGACGAACAGCAGCACGCCCGTCAGGCCGCGCACGCGCTCGGCCGGCACGATGCGTCGCACGAGCTCCGCGGCGCGTGGGCCGAGCACGATGGAACCGACGGCGACGATCAGCAGCGCCGGCACCACCGCCATGAACACGCGCTGCGGCAGCACCACCAGCAGAAGAGCGCCCGCGAGCGCGCCGACGAGGGCCGGGGCCACGCGGCGCAGGAACGCACCCGCGCCGGCATCGAGCTCCTTGCGGTACACCCACGCGGCCGGCAGTTGCGCGGGCCACAGCGCCACCGTGCTCGTCGCGTTGGCCACCACCGGCGGCAACCCGGTGGCGAGCAGCATCGGGAACACGAACAGCTTCGCGCCGCCGGCGGCGGCGTTCACCATGCCGCCGACGACGCCGGCCGCCACGAACAGCCACGCGCCGTCGGGCATCGGGATCGTGCCTCGACGTGCCGAAGCCGGTGGGCGTCAGAGCGCCGGGCGGCGCGTGAACAGCGTGGCCACGCCTGCGGCCGCGATGACGGCCCCGCTCGTGCGGTTCATGGCGCGCAGAACGCGCAAGTGGCGGATGATCCGCCGCAGCGCATCGGCGCAGAGCGCGTACACGACGCCGTTCAGCATGCCGAGCAGCGTGAACGCGCCGACGAAGAACGCGGCCTGCGGCAGGTACGCGCTCGCCGAGTCGATGAACTGCGGCACGAAGGCGACGAAGAAAAGGATGCCCTTCGGGTTGAACACGGTCACCAGGAAGCCGTCGCGGAACGCCGCGCCGGGCTTCCGGGACGCCGTGGCCGCGTCGGACGGCGGCACGGGGTCCGCGAGGAACAGGCGCACGCCGAGCCACACGAGGTAGGCCGCGCCGATCCACTTCACGACGTTGAAGGCCACGGCCGACATCGCGAGCAACGCACCGGCACCCGCCAGCGACACGCTCGCGGCGACGAGGTCGCCGAGCCCGACTCCCAGCACGAGCGGCAGCGCGACGGCGCGCCCTTGCGAGAGCGAGCGCGCGATCACGAGCGCGATGGTCGGGCCCGGCACGATCAGCAGCACCGCGCTCGTGGTCACGAACAGGACGATGGTCGGGAGATCGGGCATGACGAGGGTCGCGACGGCCAGAGGGTTCGTCGGCCATCATCGCGCATGTTGTCCGCGTGCACCGCGACCCATGAAGAACACTTCCAGTGACCGACGTCGCGCGCTCGTGCCCGGGTGGACGCTCGTGAAGGTGACCTTCCGGCTGGCCCTGATGCTGATGACGGGCTCGTTGTTGCTGCCCACCGAGGTGGGTTCGCCCGACGAGCTCGGTGAGGTGGCGTTCGGCTGGCCCGTCCCGTTCCTGGTGCAGGACGCACGGCGACACGCACCGCCGGCCTACCCGGCCCGCATGCGCATGGGCGATCCACGCGCGGAGCCCACGACGTTGCGGCCCGCGGGTGCCCTGGCCGACGTGGTACTGCTCATGCTCGCGCTCATGCTGGTGGCGCGCGCCCTCGGGATCGGGTGGCGCGAACGTCAATGAAGGCCGGCCGACCCGCGCCTAGCCGGCGGCGAGCTGATCCTCGATCGAGCGCGTGCGCTCGGTCACCGCGTCGCCGGTGTGCTTCGTGGACACCGGCTCGATCAGCACGATTCGGCACTCTTCCTCCGCGACCGGGTTGTGCAT
The DNA here is from genome assembly GCA_963833195.1 of uncultured Gammaproteobacteria bacterium. Classification (GTDB taxonomy): domain Bacteria; phylum Pseudomonadota; class Gammaproteobacteria; order Granulosicoccales; family Granulosicoccaceae; genus Granulosicoccus. The sequence goes on from CAWHXF010000027.1 coordinate 3,561,334, forward strand.
GACGCCCTTCGGCACGACGTGGAAGTCGCCGGGCCCGAGCTCGACGCTGCGTCCACCCTCGTACTCGATCTTCAGCCGACCCTCGACGACGAGAAAGAGCTCGTCCTCGTCGGCGTGCGAGTGCCACATCAGCTCGCCCCGCACCTTCGCTACCTTGACGTAGGAGTCGTTCACGCGCCCCACGACGCGCGGCGACCAGTGCTCGGTCAGCGTGCCGAGCTCGGCCTGCAGGTTCCGGACGTCGGTGGAGCTCATGCGCGATCCGCTCGTGGAAGTGGGGCCATCATCCTGGATCACGCGCGGGAATGCCGACCTGCCTCGCCAGCGCGAACGACAACAGCGCCAGCAGCGCGAGCGTCGCGAACGCCGCGCGCAGGCCCACGAGCTCCGCCACCCCGCCGATCACGGGCGGGCCGAGCAGCATGCCCCCGTAGGCGAGCGTCGCGACGCCCGCGATGGCGATGCCGGGCGGCACGTCGGGATCGGCGGCCGCGCGCGAGAAGACGAGCGGCATCACGATCGCGTAGCCCGCGCCCATGAGGCCGAACCCGGCGATCACCCATGCCGTCGACGGTGCGCTCACCGCAAGGGTCACGCCCGCGAGCGCGACGGCGGCGCTCGCGCGCACCGTGAACGCGGGCCCCACGCGCGCGACGATGCGATCGCCCGCCAGCCGCAGCGCGACCATGCCGACGCTGAAGGCGGCGTAGCCGAGGGCGGCCTGCGACGGCGTGGCCGCGGTGACGTACACGAGATACACCGCACTCCAGTCCGCCAGCGCGCCTTCCCCGAGCGCCACGCCGAGCGCGATCAGCCCCACCAGCAAGAGCGGTCCGCGCGGCAGCGACACGAGCGGACCGGCCGCGTCCGCGCCCGCCTCGCGTCCGAGCGAATCCCCTCCACGGCTGCGCAGGACCCACGGCCCGCAGGCGCCGCCGATCACGATCGCGGCCATCCAGAAATGCGTGGCCGGCGGGACGTCCAGCCGCGTCGCGAAGAAACCGCTCGCGGCGCCGACCCCCGCACCGAGGCTGAACAGCGCGTGAAAGCCCGACATGATCGGCCGTCCCATCGCGCGCTCCACCTCGGCCGCCCGCCCGTTCATGGCCACGTCCATCGAGCCGAACGCCGCGCCGAACGCGGCGAGCGCCACGGCCAGCAACGCGACGACCCCGGACACGACCGCAGCCCCGAGGACCGCGAACGACACGACGTAGGCCACGGCCATGCGCCGCATCAGCGCGCCCGCGCCGATGCGCTCGGACAGCACCCCGGCGACGGGAAACGAGACGATCGCGCCGCCCGCGAGGCACAGCAGCAGCAGACCGAGCGCCCCTTCGCCGAGCGCGAACGCGTCCTTGATCGCGGGCACGCGCGATGCCCAGACGCCGAACAGCGTGCCGTTCAGCACGAAGGCGGCGGCGACGGCGCGGCGTGCGCCGACCGGCTCGTCCACGCTCAAGCGCCCTCCCGCCCGTCGTGGATCCACACGTGTCCGGTGGGCGCGGCGACGTCCGGCGTGCCGCGGACCACGAGATCGCTGCTCTGCCACGGTCGACGCGCGGCGATGAACGCGCGCTCGGCCACCATCCACTCCTCGACGAACGCGATGCCTTCGTCGGTGTGCACCGTGCACGAGCCGGGCAGCTCGTGCGCGAGCGCGGCGGCGAGGGTCGTCTTGCCCGCGGCGCTGCGACCGTCGATGGCGACGACGCATGGCCTGCGAATCACGGTCTCGAGCGACAGGCGTGACAGCGCGTCGTCGAAGGACACGAGTCGCCACGGCGCGAAGGACGGCTCGTCGTCCGACGTCGCTAACTCGGTCATGGTCAAGACTTCCCCGCTCGCGTTCGTTCGGCGGACCGTACCGCTCCGGCGCGTTGGCGGTCGAGCCGGTAGGCGAGCGAAGGCGCCGGCGGTCGCTGTGCGTGCGCACCCGATTGGTACGACCAATCGCCGATACGCGGCCCGAAGAAACGGTTGCCACCCGTGCTGTATCGGCCGTACATTTGTGCCTGCAGCACAACGATCACGACCCGGTCGCCGAGACGACCAATACGGATTGGTTCATCCACAGGAGAAGCCCATGGCCATGAAACGTCTGATCGCGTCGACCCTCGTCGCGGCCCTGCCCTTCGTCGCGCCCGCCCACGCGCAGGATCTGCGCGAGATCACCTTCGCGCAGCCCAGCCCCTCGGCGATCAACTCCTTCCCGGTCTTCGTCGCCATCGGCGAGGGCTACTTCGAGGAGGAAGGCCTGGACGTCACCGTCGAGGCGGTCAACGGCTCGGCGTCCGTGCTGCAGGCCTTGGCCGCCGGTCAGGCCGAGTTCGGTCGCCCCGGTCCCGGTCCGGTGCTCGGGGCGCGCGCACGGGATGTCGACGCGGTATTCATCTACAACGTCGCCGCGCGCAGCAACTTCGGCGTCGTCGTGAAGGAGGACTCCGACATCCAGGGCCCGGAGGACCTGCGCGGCAAGGTCATCGGCACCGGCACCGCGGACGGCGCCGAGGTGGGCTTCGCCAAGAACGTCATGAGCAGCGCCGACATGACGGCGGGCGAGGACTACGAGCTCCTGACCGTCGGCGACGGGGGGCCTGCCACCGCGGCGTTCAGCCGGGACGACATCAGCGCCTACTCGGCGTCCACCGCCGACGCCGCGATCCTGAACCAGCGCGGTGTGGCCGTGCGCGACATCACCCCGCCCGAGTTCGCGCGCTTCTTCGGCAACGGCATCGCGACGATGGGCGAGACGATTCGCGAGGAGCCCGAGCTGGTCGAGAAGTTCGGTCGCGCGTTCGCCCGCGGACACGCCTTCGCGCTCGACGACGCGAACCGCGAGGCCGTGCTCGCGCACCTGAAGGAGGGCAACCCTCAGGAAGGCGAGGACGGCGAATTCCAGTCGGCGCTGTTCGACGCCGTGCGCTCCAAGACGATTCCCGTGGACATGTCGAACGGTCTGGGTTACCAGCCGCCCGAGGTCTGGGAGGAGTGGCAGGACAGCCTCGTCGCCGGGGGCGATCTCGAGGCACCGTTGGACGACCTGGAGGCCGCGTTCACGAACGAGTTCGTGGAGGGCTGGAACGCGGCGATCGACTAGCACGGCCTTCCGCCGCCGCGGCGCGTCCGCACCGATCCACGACCAGGGGACCTCGACATGCATCTCGCCACCATCGCGGTGGACGGCCGCGACGCCGCCGCCGTGCGACTCGCGGACGGCGCCGTGCTGGACATCGCCGCCGCGTCCGGCGACATCGAGGGCGACGCCGGCGAGGCCCTGCGCAGGGGTTCCGTTCAGGATCTGATCGACGCCGGGCCGGTGGCACTCGACGCGCTGCGCGGCCTCGTCGCGGCGGCCGACGCCGGCGCGCATGCGCAGGCGAGGCGTGCGCTCGCCGATGTCACCCTGCTCGCCCCGATTCCCGTGCCGCGCAAGAACGTGTTCTGCGTGGGACGCAACTACGCGGAGCACATCGCCGAGGGCGATCGCGCCCAGAAGAAGGACGTGGGTGTGAGCGAGCACCCCGTCTACTTCACCAAGCCCTGCACCGCGGTCATCGGACCCGGGGCGGACATCCCGCTGTTCCCGAACGTGTCGACCTCGATCGACTACGAGGTCGAGCTCGCCGTGGTGATCGGCACCGCCGGCAGGAACATCGCGCCGGAGGCGGCCATGGACCACGTGTTCGGCTACACCATCCTGAACGACGTGACCGCGCGCGACGTGCAGCGCCGCCACGGCGGCCAGTACTTCAAGGGCAAGGCGTTCGACGGCTCCTGCCCGATCGGGCCCTGGATCGTCACCGCGGATGCGATCGGCGACCCGCACGGGCTGTCCATCGCGCTCAGCGTGAACGGCGAGACGCGCCAGAGCTCCACCACCGCCGCGATGATCTTCGACATTCCCACGCTGATCGCCTCCTTGTCCGAAGGGCTGACCCTGGAGCCCGGCGACCTGATCGCCACCGGCACGCCCTCGGGGGTGGGCTACGCGATGGAACCGCCGCGCTTCCTGACCGACGGCGACGTGGTGGCGTGCGAGATTCCGCCGATCGGGCGGCTGGTGAACACGGTGCGCCGGGTGGCGGACGCACGATGAGCGCCGTGCCCGCCGAGCTCCGGATGACCGACGCCACGCCTTCCGCGCCGGACCGAACGAGCGCCGAGCCGGTCTACCAGCTCGCCAAGGTCGGCAAGACCTACAAGCGCAACGAGGTCGTCGCGCTCGAGAACGTCAGTCTCACACTGACCAAGGGCAGCTTCTCGTCGGTCATCGGCTCGAGCGGCTGCGGCAAGTCGACGCTGCTGAAGATCATGGCGGGCCTGCTGCCGCCGAGCGTCGGGCGGGTGGTACTGCAAGGGCGACCCGTGATGGGACCGCGGCGCGACATCGGCATGATGTTCCAGCAGGCGACGCTGTTCCCCTGGCGCACGACGGTCGAGAACATCGTGCTGCCGATCGCGATCCGTGACGGTCGCGTCGCGGCGAACGCGGCCAAGCAGCGCGCGCGCGAGCTGCTCGACGTCGTCGGTCTGTCCGGCTTCGAGGACGTCTACCCCAACCAGTTGTCGGGCGGCATGGCGCAGCGCGCCTCGATCTGCCGCATGCTGATCACCGAGCCTGCCGTGCTGCTGCTGGACGAGCCGTTCAGCGCGCTCGACGAGCTGTCGCGCGACATGATGAACATGGAGCTGCAGCGCATCTGCACCGAGCAGGAAGCGACCGCGTTCCTCGTCACCCACTCGATTCCCGAGGCGGTGATCCTGTCCGACGACATCTACGTCATGAAGCCGCGCCCGGGTCGCGTGGCCGAGATCGTCCGCGTGGACCTGCCACGCCCGCGCACCCTCGACATGATCACCACGCCGAAGTTCGGCTCGATCGTGGACCACATCCGCACGCTGCTCGACAAGGAGGCGGACGCATGAACGACACGAGCTCGATGGCCGGGCCCCACGCGGACGCCCTGCAGGACACGGTGTGGGTCGAGGAGGTGTCCTTCCTGGACCGGGTGCCGCGGGCGATCCAGATGGCGTTCGTGTTCGTGGCGTTCGTCGGCACGTGGCAGCTCGTCACGAGCTTCGGGCTCGTCTCGCCGATCATCCTGCCGACGCCGGGCGAGACCCTCGAGGACCTGATCTTCGTCGGCGAGAACCTCGTCACCGGCGGCTACATGCTGCCGGCACTCTGGATCACCGTGAAGGAGGTGCTGTACGGCTTCGCGCTCGCCATCGCCATCGGGTTCTCGCTCGGCGTGCTGGTCGGCGAGACCGCCTTCGGCGAGCGCGCCGTCATGCCCTATCTCGTCGCCATCGACACCATGCCGAAGGTCGCGTTCGCGCCGCTGTTCGTCGCCTGGCTCGGCTTCGGCATCGAGTCGAAGGTGGCGCTCGCGGCGTTCATCGCCACCTTCCCGATCATCGTCGGCACGGCGGCAGGGTTGCACGCGGCCGACGACAACGCGCGCATGCTGTTCAAGACCATGGGCGCGAGCCGCTGGCAGACGCTCGTCGGCATGAAGCTGCCGACGGGCCTGCCGCAGATCTTCACGGGGCTCAAGATCGGCGCGGTCGGCGTCATGGCGGGCGCCATCACCGGCGAGTTCCTCGGCGGCGGCAAGGGCTTCGGCGAGCTCATCCGCGTGGCGGCCTCGCAGTTGCAGACGCCGCGCGTGTTCTCGCTGATCCTGTACCTGAGCCTGCTCGGGCTCGCGCTCTACGCGGCCGTCACCGCCACCCAGCGGCGCGTGGTGTTCTGGCAGAAGGAGAGCGTGGGCGCCCGTGAGGAGTGAACCCGCGCGGCGGGTTCCGGTCGACACGCTGCAGGGCTTCGTCGAGCGCGCGCTGTGCTCGCAGGGCGTGCCGACGGAAGACGCGCGCGCGGTCGCGACGCTGATGGTCGAGGCCGACGTGCTCGGTCACGACACGCACGGCACGTTCCGGCTGCGCCAGTACCTCGCCCGACTGCGGGACGGGGGTTGCAATGCGCGCGCGCGCGTGGAAGTGGTGCGCGAGACGGCCGCGACCGCGCTGGTCGACGGCGACGACGGGCTCGGTCACCTCGCGATGGTGGCCGCGCGGGACCTCGCGATCGACAAGGCGCGCTCGGCCGGCGTCGCGTGGGTCGGCGTGCGGCGCGGCAACCACGCCGGTCCGCTCGCGCTGTACGTCAAGGCGCAGGCCGAGGCCGGCATGATCGGCATGGCGGCGGGCGTCGGCAGCGCGAACCACGTGCCGCCCTTCGGCGGCACGGACCTGCTGCTCGGCACGAACCCGATCGCCATCGCCGCGCCGAGCGGCGGCGACGATCCGTTCCTGCTCGACATGGCCACGACGGTCGCCGCGATGGGCAGGATCAAGGTGCTGGAGCAACGCGGCGAGCCCATGCCCGAGGGCTGGATGGTCGGGCGCGACGGCGCTCCGCTGACCGATCCGTCCGCACGCGCGGACGGCTACCTGCTGCCCATCGGCGGGCCCAAGGGCTTCGGACTGTCGGTCGCGATCGGGCTGATGGCGGGCGTGCTGAACGGCGCCGCCTTCGGCTCCGAGGTCGTCGATTTCACCAGCGACACCACGAGCGCGACCAACACCGGCCAGTTCGTCATGGCGCTGGATCTCGCGGCCTTCGGCGCCGAGGACGCCTTCGCGCCCGCCGCGGCCCGCGCCTTCGCCGAGATGCGCGCCTCGGCGCCGCTGCCCGGGCACGACCCGGTACGCCTGCCGGGCGACAACAAGGCGGCGGCCGCCGCCGAGCGCCGCGCGAACGGCCTGAATCTCGGCCCGGCCCTGCGGACGGATCTCGCGGCGCTCGCGACCGAGTACGGCATCGCCCCCCCATTCGACGAACCTTCGAAGGAGAGCAACGCATGACGACCCGTTCCGACACCACCGGCTACACGTTCGAGCCGCCCGCACAGGCCACGCTGTCCGTGGCGGGTACCTCGGACCGCTTCCCGGTCCATCGCGTTTACTGCGTCGGCCGGAACTACGCCGCGCACGCCGTCGAGATGGGCCACGACCCCGACAAGGAGCCGCCCTTCTTCTTCCAGAAGAACCCGGACAACCTGATCGCGGACGCCACCGAGTTCCCGTACCCGAAGGCGAGCGAGGACGTGCACCACGAGATCGAGCTGCTGGTGGCGCTGCATTCGGGTGGCGAGGACATCGCCGTCGAGGACGCGCTCGATCACGTCTACGGCTACGGCGTGTCGCTCGACATGACGCGCCGCGACCTGCAGGGCGAGATGAAGAAGCTCGGCCGGCCTTGGGAGATCGGCAAGGCCTTCGAGATGTCCGCGCCGGCGGGGCCGATCGTGCGGGCGTCCGAGATCGGGCATCCCGACGCGGGCGAGATCCGGCTCGACATCAACGGCGAGACGCGTCAGAGCGGCGACCTGAACCAGATGATCTGGAAGGTGCCCGAGATGATCGCGATCCTCTCGACGCTGTTCACGCTGCAGCCCGGGGACGTGATCCTGACCGGCACGCCGTCGGGGGTGGGGCCGGTGCAGCGCGGGGATCGGCTGCACGGGCACGTGGCGGGGATCGGGGACCTGCAGGTCACGGTGACCTGAGACTGCGTCCGATCGGACGCGTCGCCCGGCCGCGCTACCTCGAGCCGGGGCGCAACGCGATCACCGAACGCGTCGAACGGCGGATGCCGTACAGCACCGCCCTCGCGACGCTGCGATCCCAGGCGATGCCCTGGCCCTCGACGCCGGGCAGCGCGATCGTGTCCAGCCACTCGAGCGCGTCGCCGCTCGCCGGCACCCTCACGACGTAGGCCTCGCCGAGGTCGTGCCCGGTGAGGTAGAGCCGCCCGTCCGCCCCCCAGGACCCGCCCGAGTTGCTCATCGGCCTCAGGCGCTCCACGAGGGCGGGCGGGAAGGACCAGGTTTGCCGCGCCTCGAAGCGTTCGCCGAGGCGCGCGATCCGCGTGTCGCCCGAGCGATCATCGGAAGACGCGCGATCCCGCCCGATGTCCGACGGGACTCGGTCGTAGCGCGCGAACGCGCCCCACCAGGCGTCGGCGTGTCGATCCACCCACGTCAGTGCGCCGGGCGGGCCGGCCACCGGGATCGAGCGCGTGCGCGCGAGCGTCGCCGGGTCGAAGACCTCGACCGAATTGATGGCGGGTGAGGCGGGCCAGTCGGAGTGCGCGCAATAGAGCTCGCCGCGGTGCACGACGCCGCCGTTCAGGTGTCGCACGAGCGACGATCCCGTTCGCGGGCCCGCTTCATCGACGGCCCTCCACCTCGCGAGCAGCCGCCCGTCGCGCTTGTCGTGCTTCGCGATGCTGCGCGTGCCTATCGCGTAGGCGTGCTCCGCGTCCACCGCGACGCCCTGCACCGCGTCGGGCGAGTCGAAGGCACGGGCGGCCAAAGCGGCGTCGACCCGATCGGCATCGTCGGACGCTGCGCGCGCGCCGAGCCCGATGCCGATCAGCGACAGGCCGGCGCGCAGGAACGGTCGGCGCGAGGCGACGCGTCGATGCATCGCGGCGCGGTGGCCCGGCCGGCCGCCGAGCCCGTCGACGCGGCCGCCGACCGTCTACACGGTGCCGCAGCCCATCTCGGCCGCCGCCTTCAGGTAGCTCTGGTCGATGAAGCCGCTCGCGTCGAGCGGCTCGTCGAGCTCGCCGCCGTCGTACATCAGGTCGGCGAGCGACTGGTAGCCGTCGATGTCCAGCAACGCCTCCGGCTCGGTCGGGAACATGTTCACGCTCATCGCCACGTCGTAGAACTTCGCCACGGCGTTCTCGTCGGAGCCGCGCACGTTGTCGAGCACGTAGGCGACGAAGGTGTCCTTGTCGTCGTTGATCCAGGCGTTGACCTCGAGGTTCGCGCAGGCGATCGCGGTCGCCAGATCCTCGTTCGCGTCGAGGTACTCGCGTTCGGCGAACACCGCTCGGGACGACAGGCCCGGCACGAGATCGGCGACGTAGCCCAGAAGCTGCACGTCGGCGCCTTGTTCCTCCATCGCCAGCCAGTTGTCGATGAAGGTCACCGTCGCCTGAACCTGCCCCGCCATGACGGCCGCGGCGCGCTCGCTGCTGCCTCCGACCGGAACGATCTGCACGTCCACCTCGGGCTCCAGCCCTTCGCGCTTGAGCATGTAGCGGAAGAGCATGCCGTTGAACCCGCCGGGCCCGCTCGTGGCGATCGCCTTGCCCTCGAGATCGGCGAGCGAGTCGACGCCCGGCGTGGAGATGACCGCGTAGTGCATCGTCGAGATCGGCGCACCGATAGCGACGACATCGACCCCTCGCGCCTGCCCGGAGAGGATCTCGTCGGAGCTGCGCGCGGCGACCTCGATCCGGTCGGCCACGATGGCCTCCAGACCCGAGATGGTGGGCAGCTCGACGCGCGTGACGTCGGCACCCCAGCCTTCGAGCATCTCGATCATCCTGAGCGTGCCGACGTTCAGGACCTGCGCCTGCGCGGTGCCGATGGTGAGCGAGGTGCCGGAGAGGTCGAAGTCCTGCGCCTGCGCGACGCTCGCGCCGGTCGCGAGCACCGTGCCGGCCAGTGCCGCACGCACGGCGCGCGCGGTGAAGTGGGTTCCGTGCATCTGTGGTGTCCCTCGTCGTTGGTTGGTGGGGTGATTCGGTATCAGGTCGCTCCTCCGCGCCAGTTCTGGAAGCGCTTCTCGAGCATGTCCAGCGCGGTCACGATGATCGTGCCGAGCACCGCGATGACGGCCACCGCGCAGAGCATCTTCGCGGGCATCAGCTCGCTCGATGCCGTGGTGATGACCCCGCCGAGACCGACGATCTGCAGGAACATCTCGCCGATGATGACGCCGACGATGGCCCGCTCCGCGCCGATCCTGAGCCCCGCGACGACGAACGGCACGGCGCCCGGAATCAGCACGTGCCGGGCGAGCTGGGTACGGCTGACCTGAAACGATCGGGCGACCTCGACCAGATCCGGGCGCGCGTGACGCACGCCTTGGGCGGTGTTGACGCTGATGGCGATGGCCGACCAGAAGAACACGAGGAACAGCCGCGCCTCGAAGCCGATGCCGAACCAGACGATGATCAGGGGCACCACGACCACGCGCGGCGTCGAGAAGATCGCGTAGAGATAGGGCTGGAGGATGTCGCCGAAGCGCGGCGCAGCACCCATCAGCACGCCGAACGGCACGCCCACGATCACCGCCAGCGCGTAGCCGAGAAAGAGCGCCTGCATGGTGATCTTCGCCGCCGCCAGCAGTTCGCCGGACGCGATCAGCTCGCCGAACATCGCGATCACCGCCGACGGCGGTGCGAACAGCAGCGGATCGATGCTGCGACCCACCAGCTCCCAGCCGCCGAACACGACGACGAGGCTCAGGAGCGGCAGGTAGACGCGCGGTGCGGTCAGGGCGGCGAGCATGCGTGGCTCCAGTGCATCATGCCCAGTGCAGACGGCGTTCCAGCCGCGAGATCAGCGTGACCAGCGTGATCCCGAGCAGGGACAGCGGCAGGATCGCGGCGAACACGTAGTCGGTCTGGAACACCGAGCCGTAGGACTTGATCAGCCCGCCGATGCCGCCGAGCCGCAGGTAGGTCTCGGCGACCGCCATGCCCACCACGCCGCGCCCCGCCGCCAGGCGCAGGCCCGCCATCAGCACCGGCATCGCGGCGCGCAGCCGCACCGTGAACAGCAACGCGATCTCGCCCTTGACCCCGAACGATCGGGCCACGTCGATCAGATCCCCCGGGGCGTCCCGCAGCCCGGACGCCACGCTGAACAGGATCGGCACCACCGCGGCGAGCACGACCACCAGCACGCGTCCGGTGAAGCCGAAGCCGAACCAGACCAGCACGAGCGGTACCAGCGCGATGGTCGGTGTCACGAACAGCGCGCTGAAATACGGGTTCAGCATCCAGTAGGCCGTCCTGGATCGTGCGATGAGCGTGCCGAACACCGCGCCGATGATCGTCGCCACGAACAGACCGACGATCAACAGCACGATGCTCTGCCCCAACGCGGCGATCAGCTCGCCGCTGACGATCAGGTCCCACAGTGCCGCGAGGATCGCGCTGACCGAAGGCAGCAGCAGGGGCTTGTCGAAGAGCTGGGCCGAGATTTCCCACACGGCGAGGAAGATCCCGACGCCGACGAGCTGATCGCGCAGGGTGTCGCGTCTGGTGCGGGCCTTCACGACGCCTCCGCCACGCGCTGCTCGATCAGATCGTTGCGCAGCTCGTGCCACAGGTGCGCGCGCACGCGCGCGAATTCCTCGTGCGCGCGCACGTCGTACTCGGTGCGCGGCCTGGGAAGCGGCACCGGAATGATCTCGCGCACCCGTCCAGGACCTCGGGACATCAGCAGCACCCGGTCGGCCAGCAGCACCGCCTCGTCCAGATCGTGGGTGATGAAGACGACCGTCTTCCTCTCCTCCTGCCAGATGCGCATGAGCTCCTCCTGCATCAGCTCGCGCGTCTGCGCATCGATCGCTCCGAAGGGCTCGTCCATGAGCAGCACGTCCGCGCCCGTCGACAGCGCCCGCGCGAGCCCCACGCGCTGCTGCATGCCTCCGGACAGCTGGTGCGGATAGGCGTCCACGAACTTCTCGAGCCCGACGCGCCTGATGTGCGTCATCGCGATCTCGCGCGCCTCGGCGGGTGCCACCTTGCGCACCGCGAGCGGGAACACGACGTTGTCGATGACCGACTTCCACGGAAACAGGCCGAAGGTCTGGAACACCATCGCGCGCTTGATGCCCGGTTCAGTCACGGGCTCGCCCTCGACGATCACCTCGCCCTCGTCGGGCGCGACCAGCGATGCCATGATGCGCAGCAGCGTCGTCTTGCCGCAGCCGCTCGGCCCGATGATGGTCAGGAACTCGCCGAGCTCGATCTTCAGGTCCACCCCGTCGAGCGCCAGCACGGTCTGGGCGTTCTTGTCCTCCGAGAGCGTGAAGGTCTTGCGAATGCCCCTGAGCTCGATCGCCGGTGGCGTCATGTGGGCACGTCGTTCATGAGCGCATCGTCGTCACAGAACATCATTTGTGAACCAACCACACGATAACAGAGCGCACGACGCTCCGGTGCCGAGGATCAGCTTCGCGACGTGGGACCACGATCGGATGATGCCGCTGCACGACGGTCGGACAGCGGTCGAAGGCATCGAGATCGAGAGTCATGTGCTGCCGACGTCCACGCTGTTTCCGCTGGCGGTGCAGGAGGCGCGCTTCGACGTCACGGAGCTGTCGGTGTCGAGCTACCTGTTGCAGGTCGCGCGCGGTGAGTGCGCCTACACCGCGATCCCGGTGTTCCCGAGCCGAGCCTTCCGCCACTCCGGCTTCTTCGCGCGTCGCGATGCCGGTATCGCGGATCTCGCGCAGTTCGCCGGTCGACGCATCGGAGTGCCGGAATACCAGATGACGGCGGCGCTCTGGATGCGCGGCATCCTGAAGGACGAGCACGGCGTCGATTGCGAGGGCATACATTGGCGTACCGGCGCCCTCGACGCGGGCGTCAGGCGGGAGCGGCTCGAGCTCGCCCTGCCGGAGGGCATGGTCGTCGAACCCATCGAGGAGGGCAGGACGCTGCAGGAGCTGCTGCTCGCCGGGGAGATCGACGGGCTGCTCGCCCCCAAGCCGCCGCAGGCATTCCTGGACGGGCATCCGGAGCTGGTGCGCGTCGTACCGGACTTCGAATCGGCCGAGGCCGCCTACCATCGCAGGACGGGCTTCTTCCCGATCATGCACCTGCTCGCTGTCCGGAAGAGCCTCGCGCAGGAGCACCGCTGGCTGCCCCGCGCGTTGTTCGACGCCTGCGTGGAGGCGCGCGACATCGCCATGCGGCGACTGCGCGACGTCTGGCTCGGCAACTCCAACCGCTTGTCGCTACCGTGGCTCAACGCCTCGATGGAGCGCACGCTCGCCGTGCTCGGCGACGACTACTGGTCGTACGGGTTCGCGGCGAACCGGGCCGAGCTCGCGACGATCTCCCGCTATTCCCTGGAGCAGCATCTGGCGCCGCGCCGGGTCGAGCCGGAGGAGTTGTTCGATCCGTCCACGCTCGGACCCTGATCCGGCATCGCGCTACGCCCGGTGCAGCGCCTCGAGCGCGCGCACGGCGGCCGTGATCCCCTCCGGCTCGCGACGGCTCTCGGAGCCCGGGGTACGGTTGGTGACGATCTCGATCCGGGCGTTGGCGTAGACCCTGACGAGCACCCATTCCTCGTCCGGCTCGAGCGTGCGCACCACCATCTCGTCGCGGCCGCCGCGAAGCGCGAAAACGGTGAGCTTGACCGTGCCGGGCGGCTCCGACGGTGGGCGCGGTACCAGTACCGTCGTGCTCGCGCGGCCGGTGGTCTCGAAGGCGGTGTGCAGGCTCGTCGCCCCTTCGAGAAAGGGAGCCGTGAAGTCGATCGCGCCGCTGACGCGGTCGGTCGGGTCGCTCGCCTCCGTCGTCAGCACGTCTCCACCGGTGCCGATCAGCAGGGTCGTCAACGACACCGAGCGCAGCCAGGAGGAGGGCGCGAGCAGCTCCGACCACCCCGTCTCGTTCGAGAGCGTGCCACCGACCCGCATCGGTGGCCAGGCGGCCGCGGCGAAGACGATGCGCACCTGCCAGTCGATGCGCTCGGCGCTCGGGTCCTCGACGAGCATGCGCATCGTCATCTCTCCGCCCTCGGCGCCGAAGGTCCCGGTACGGACGGTACCGTTGGACGCCCGGAGCTCGACCGTCATCGACTCGATCGTCGGGTCGCCGTCGACGTGCAGCGTCGCATCGATCCCGATCTCCGGGTCGACGGTGCGCACCGTCTCGGGAGAGACCCCGGCGATCAGCGCCGCGAGCGTCGCGCTGCTCGATTGCGAGCGGGCGGCCAATGTGGCCGGGGCGGCGTCGCGGCCGCCGACGTACCAGCCCTCGAGGCGGCAGACGCCGGGCGGTGCCGCGCCGCCATCGAGCGACTGGCGCCAGACCTGCGCGCCGAGGGCGCTCAGCTCGACGAGCAGCGTGGCGGTGCCGAGCCGCGGGTTCGTGGTCACGCGCGGCGCGGCGCGCGCATGCCCGTCGGGAAGATCGAGCGCGGCATCGAGCCGGTTGAGCGCAAGCGGCTCGAAGCGCCAGGACGAGCCGACGGCCACGCCGGCACGGCGGAGCACGGCACCCCATTCGCCCTGCGCCCCCTTCGGCAGAGCCGTCGGGAAGACGCTCGTCACGAGCGTGGCCGATGCGCCGGTGATGCTGAAGTCGCCGTCCTGCTCCACGACGAGCGAGAACTCGGCGCGTTCGGGCTCGGCCAGCATGAACCACGCGGTGCGTGCGCCCGGGTCGGGCCAGAGCAGGTACTTGCCGCTCCGGATCGGACTCGACGGCGAGGGCGGCGGCAACACCGGCAGCTTCAGGACCGGGAGCTTCGAGATCACCCGCAGGTCGTTGAACGCGGGGTGCAGCCGCGGCTTGATCGCCGCGCTCAGCATGAACGGCCGACGAAGCGTCGGCGTCGCGGACTTCACGCTCGCCAGCCGGGTCGGCGCGCCGGGGGTGGGGCGCACGAAGGCGTTCGCCCGCACGCGGGCGCTCGATGCCGCCGAGTTGCCGAGCAGCGCAGGGCGTGACGCCTCGGCTCGCGGTCGCTCGGAGCCGATCGGCGTCGATCCGGCCGCCCCGGCCGAGGGGCGCGTCGCGCCGCGGTGGCGCTCGCACCGGCGCCGCCATGTACCGCGCGGCACGAGCCGGTACGGCGCGACGTGCAGCAGACGCGAGAACGGTTCGCCCCGCGCGGTCCTGCCCTCGAGCTCGAGCCGCAGGTCGAGCAGCCTCGGCACGTCGGGCGCGCCACCGACGCGCACGGTGACGTCGAGCGTCTCGCTCCCGCCTTCGACGACGCCGCTGCCCCTCTCCCCGAGCTCGCCGTCGAGCGCGTCGAGCCGACTGACCCGTGCGACGCGTTCGGCCAGGCAGGCGCCGCGCGCCTCGGGCGATGCGCCGGCGGGGGGCGTGGCGGGTTCGGCGCGGAGTCGCTCGAGCGTGCTGCCCTCCTCGGCCCGGACGCTCACCAGCACCGTCGAACCGTCGGCCTCCTCGCCCGCCACCGGCATGCAGCGCGTCGACAGTACCGGTCCGCGACCGGCGAACCCCCGCGCGCCCGGCATCGACCCATCGCTGCGTTCCTCGACCCGCAGCGACCAGCTACCGGACCAGGGCTTGTGTTCGGCGACGCTGAGCTCGACGCTCGCGAGTCCCGGGGCGAGCAGGAGCTTCGCTCCCTTGCGGCGCGAAGTCCGGGTGAGGCGGTAGGCGGCGTGCCCGGGCGGCACGATGGAGATCTCGGCCGCCTCGCCGATGCCGGCGATCTCGACGACCGCGCGCGCGTCCTCGTCCGTGAGCTCGAAATCGAACGCGAGCGTGCGCACGCCGTGGTCGACGTCGTCCGTGCGGCGCAGCACCAGCTCCTGCAGGCCGCTCGCTTCGGCGGCCGTCGCACGCACGGTGGCCTCCAGCGTGTCGGGCCGGGCCAGACGCGGGTGGACGCCGCGCTCGAGGTGCAGTGCCTGGAGGATCGCGCGGAGCACGTCGGCGTCGGTACCGACGAGGTAGAGCCCGCCCTGCAGCGCGAGCCGGCGCAGCGCCCGCAGACCGCTCGCGTCGATGCGGGTGCGCCCACCGACGACGACGAGCGCCGCCACGCAGACGTGCTCGTCCACGCGGCGATCGAGGCGTGCGAGCGTCGCGGCGAGCACTTGCGACAGGTCGGCCGCGCCGTCCCCCGTCGTCGTCTCGGGGGACGGCATCGCGGACACCGATGCCGTCGCCGGTGCGCTGCGCAGCACGCGCTCGGCGGCGGCGAGCAGCGACGGCACGGGCACGGTCTCGGTGCGCGCGAGCGTTCGCACGGCCTCCGCGACGAGCGCCGCCCAGGTCGCCGCACCGACGACGCCGTCGGCTCCGAGTCCCGCCGCCCGCTGGAACGCCTGCACGGCGCGCAGCGTGCCGTTGCCGTAGACGCCGTCGATCGATCCGCTCAGGAAGCCCGACGCCGCCAGCCGCTCCTGCAGGAAGCGCACGTCGTCGCCGCGCGCCCCGAAGCGCAGCGTCGGTCGGGACACCGGTGGCGGCGAGGTGCCCCCGTCGTTCGGACCGGGACCGGGCGGGTCGTCGAACCCGTCGCCGTCGTCGCCCGGTGCGGCGTCACGTGCGGCCGTTTCGAGTGCCTCCCAGGTCGCCGTGCCGGCGATACCGTCGGCGGCGAGTCCCGCGGCACGCTGGAAGGAGCGCACCGCGCGCAGCGTGCCGTTGCCGTAGTGGCCGTCGACGGGACCGCCGAGGTGACCGACCTCCCGCAGCAGGGCCTGCAGGCGCCGCACGTCGTCGCCGCGGGCACCGAAGCGCAGCGTGGGATGCGCGTCTTGCGTGCCGGTGCCGCCCGACCCCGACCCCGAGCCATCGCCGTCGCCACCGACGACCACGTCGTCGATCGAGGATCCCGCGCCGGGGGAGGTGTCGTCGACGAGCATGAACAGCTCGAGCGGCACGGAGCCCGTGTCGACGTGGGCGTTGGTCACCACCAGCGCGAAGTCCTGGCGCGGATCGATCGGCTCGCCGCTCAGGCAGTTCGTCGTGATGTCGAGCGCGCGCACCTCGACCGTGAACGGCGAGCGGGTCTCGCCGCGCGCGACGAAGACGTTCTGCAGGTTGTCGCGCCCGGCGCGATCGGGATCGGGCAACGCGCCCTCGACCGAAAAGCCGTTCGTGAAGTGGTTGGCGTGGTAGACCCGATCGTCCGTGCGCAGCGACAGCGTCAGCGCGTTCACGATGGCCGGTACCGTCGCCGTGCCGCTGTTCAGCGGTCCCGGCGGATCGGTCCAGGCGAGCGTCACGCGCACCGGCAGGCCGGGATCCGAGACGCGCAGCCGCCAGCTGCGCGCCTCGCCGCGGTGGCGCAGCAGGGCGCTCTGGTCGACGTAGACGTGATGCACGTGCTCGGAGAGCACGTTGGCGAGGTTGAGCCGGCCCCAGCCCTGGCGTGCGTTCGGCACGGGACCGCCGAAGCCGGTGTCCTCGGTGCCGTTGACGAGCAGCGCGCGCAGCAGCGCGGGCGAGGGGGTCCGCCCGGCGTTGCGCTCGCGCCACCACTCGGTGAGCAGCGCACAGGCGCCGGCCGTCTTCGGACTCGCCCCGCTGGTACCGCCGCCCCAGGTCAGCTTGGGGCTGATGTACTCGGACTGCCCGGGGCTGGAGTCGAAGTTCGCCGAAGCGGTCCACTCGCCCGGGGCGATCAGGTCGGGTCGCACGCGACCGTCGCCGCAGTTGCCGTGGCTGCTGCCGTGCGAGCCCGTGAAGAGGTGATCGATGTTGTCGCTCTCGCTGCCTCCGACCGTGGGGCGGTAGTTCTCCGAGTTGCCGGTGACGATGACGTTCTTGGCCGCCTTCGGTCGGGTCAGCCCCGCGCTGCCGGAGTTGCCGGCGGAGAAGCAGACGGTCAGCGGACGGGCGGTGGCGTCGTTCGGGGAGGCGTCGCGGACCAGCGCGTCGTAGCTCGCCTCGAGCGAGCGGTAATCCATCGGGTCGTGCTCGCCGACGCCCCAGCTGTTGTTCTGGATCGTGCCGGGCGCGCCGCTCGGGCCGCTCGTCGTGACCGTCTCGCGGCAGCTGACGGGGGCCGCGTCGGTGTTGTCCTGGCTGATGATCTCGGCCTCGGGCGCCGTGCCGAGGCCGTAGATGAAGCCGTCCCCGTCGCTCTCGGCGAGGTAGCTGCCGGCGGCGTGCCCGGCGACGAAGGTGCCGTGCCAGGCCCGCCCGTCGTCGCGCGAGGTGATGCGCCCGGCGAACGCCTCGTGGCTCTCGTCGACGCCGTTGTCGACGATGCCGATGGCGACGCCGCGGCCGCCGATGCCGTGAGCGTCGAGCCAGTCGCGGTAATGGCCGGTGGGATGTCCCAGATGATCGTAGGAACCGGCGAGGATCAGACCGGCAACCTCGTCCTCGGGCGTCACCGGCACACGTCGTTCGACCGACAGCACGAAGGGAAGCTCCAGCACCCGGGCGAGCGCATCCTGGTCGAGCACGACCGGTACGCGGCCGAGGCCGCCCGCGGCGCTCGCGTCACCGTCGATCTCGAGCCCGTCGACGGCCTGCAGGCGCGGGAGCACGAGCGCGAGGGGCAAGGGGGGGCTGTCCGCGCCCGTCGCCGTCCGCCCGGGACGCTCGTCCCCTCCGCTACCGCCGAGCGCATCGATGACGATCCACGCCTTCTCGGCACCCGCTTCCGGCATCCGCGGTGACGTCTTGAGCTCGGCGTCGAGCGGCACCACGCGAACGACGAAGTCGAGGCGGGCGGCCCGGGTGAAGGCCGCTTCCGTGGCCCGCGCGAGGTAGGCGCTGCGGGGCTGGAAGCGCAAGGGATGCACGCCGAGCGCACGCAACTCCACGAGCCACTCGCCGCGCACCGGGCCCGCCAGCTCGATGTAGGCGAGATGCGGATCCGACGAGCCGGATTCGGCACGGGGCCTGGACGCGACGCGTTCGAGCGTCTCGGCATCGACGCCCTCGAGCACGAGCCCGTGCGGCGCCTTGGTCCCGCCGGCGCTCTCGGTCCGCGGCGCCTGGGTGCGCACCAGCACTTCGCCGCTCTCGTAGGTCGTGATGACGCGCGTCGAGGCGTGCTCGAGCACGGGCGCGTCGGTGTCGACGAGCAGGATGTGTGCGGACATGGGGTCGTTCTCCCGGAAGGTGAGCGCGCCGCCGCCTTCCCTGCCGGCGACACGCGATGGAACGGCGAGAGCTCAGAGCTCGACGGTGACCGCGTCGGCGTAGGACTGCCGGTCGAGGTGCACGTGCACGCGCTTGCGCTCGTCGTCGAAGCGATCGGCGAGGTCGCTGTCGCGCAGCGGCACCCGCCGCACCCCATCGCTCGGCGTCTGGATGAGCAGCCGCGGGCCCGAGGCCAGGTACTCCACGCCGACGACCGTGCCGCGCAGCTCGCTGCCCTCGCCCGAGGCCGTCGTCTCCGGCGCGGCGCCGTTCCGGTACCCCTCGACGTCGCCGGCCGAGGACTCGACGATGCGCGGCCGCGCACCGGAGCGCTGGAGACGCGCGCCGAGGCCGTCGTCGCTCTCGGGGAAGAGCGATGACTGGCTGACGAGCTGGATGTCGTTCTCGGTGGCGAGGATGAAGACCGCCTCCTCGTCGAAGTTGATGCTCTGCTCGGCCGAGCGCCTGAGCTGTCCCCCGATCACGCCGAACGCACTGAACTTGGCCTCCCCCGGCACGCCGTTCGGATCGAGCGGATAGCTGAACTCGATCGGCTCGAAGGCGGTGATGCGCGCCGAGGCGCGGATCGGGTTCGGCAGGTGCGGCCCGGCGTAGGAGACGTTGCAGACGAGGTAGTCATCGGCCGCATCGGCCAGGACGATCTCGCCGCCGCGCTCGACGAACATGAAGATCATGTGCCGCCCCACCCAGGCGGAGGGCTTGATGACGACCTGGTTCCCGCCGTCGGCGACCTCGCCCCGGCCGCTGGTCGAGACCACCGGCCAGTTCGAGGGGGTGAAGTTCACCTTCGCCCGGTAGCGGATCTCGACGTCGTTCGGACGCTGGCTGGTGACGGTGTAGACGGCGTTGCCGCCTTCGGTGCCGAACACCGGCGCTTCGGGTCCCTTGCCCTCGCTCGCCGTCCAGGAGACCGCGACGTTCTCTAGCACCGGGTCCGCATCGACGACGACCGCGGCCGGGAAGGAGAGCTGGGTGTTCACCTCGGTCACGTAGGAGTCGTCGAGCTGCGCGAAGAGCGTCGTCAGATCGGCGTCCATGCTCGCCTTCAGCCAGGTCCAGCCCTCGAACCCGACCTCCAGGGTCAGATCGGTGACTTCCTCGGCACGCTTGTATTTCAACGCGAAGTTGGCGCCGCCGAAGGCGCCTCTGGTGTCGCCGGCCTCGGCGGGTTCGACATCCGGCGCCGGCTCGAACAGGGAATCGAACAGCTGCGTGCGCGCCTGGTCGGCGAAGGTCGAGACCAGCTCCTGGCGCATCTCCTCGAGCTCCGGCGGCAGCGTGCCGATGAAGGTGATCTCGACGGCGCCGTTGCGCGTCATCTTCTCCCACTCGGCTTCGAGCTTGGCGCTTCCGCCGTACCAGAATCCCCTGGCACTGACGTCGAGGGCGGTCGATAGATGCCGGAACACCCGTCGGCCGTGCACGGTCACGACCGCTCCCACCCGCGGCATCATGCGCAGGTACTCGTACATCATCTTCACGCCGGCGGGAATCGCACCGTCGCCACGAATTCCCTGCACCCACTCCTGGGCACCGAGCTCGGTGAGCTCGCAGAGGAACGAGTTCGTGCCGCCGGGCGTGCCGATGTTCGCGTCGTTGTGAGCGACGTTGGGTTTTCCCGACAGCGGGTTGATCAGCACCTGCGCGGTGCCCTTCTGCACGTTGAGCGGGATGAAGCGCGGGTTGCGGGAACGCGGTGCCGGGCCCGTCGCGTTCATCTCGTTCATCCACTGCTCCTTGAGCTGCTCGAACTGCCGTGCGTCGTGCTCGATCGCCGAGGTCACGGTGAAGATCGCCGAGCCGCCGGTGATCTTGTAGGTGTCGTCGACCTGCTGGCGGAACTGCGAGACGGCGCACTGGTAGCGCTCGTCGGCGCCCTTCGCCAGTCGCGGTTGTTTCGGGGTGAAGAGGATGATGTCGTCGCGGGTGCTCTGCCACAGCTTGTAGCCGGCGACGTTCCACTTGACGCCGGACATGGCGACGCCGATCTCTTCTCGCAGGAATGTGCTCATGGGTTCTCTCCGGATCGGAAGGGCTCCTCTGCAAGGGGATCGTTCCCGTGGATCGCCGGCCGACGCGGTGTCGTCCGTGCGGATCGTGCGAGGCCTCGAGGAGTGCAACGCATCGTGCGACCGCGACACGGCGTGGCGCAATTGGCCATACGGCTTAGTCGAAGGGCCGGTGGCGGTTCCTTGACCGCGCTTCCGGACGTTTCGAAGGCGCTTGCCCTTCAGGTACCGCTCTTGCATTTACGGATCACGATAGGACCAACCGGTACCCGTGCCTTCCCACGGCGCGGCCCTGCCGGGCAAGAGCACGTCCCGGCGCGGGACGGACGAACGCTCACGGCTTCTTCCGGTGACGCGGCGCACCGATCCCGATCGCGCCCGAGCGCAGCACCCGTTCGTCGGCATCGGGCTCTACCCGTTCGAGCAGCCGCAGCACGCGCGCCCGCGTCACGTCGCGTCCGACGCCCAGCAAGGCGGTGAGCAACAGCGAGCCGTCCGTCCGGCCCGCCGCTGCCGCGCCGCCGAGACCCGTCTGCAACGCCCACCGACTGGCCTCGGCATCGGCGTCCAGCAGCACCAGACGGTTGTCTCGCTCGAGCAGCGTCCGCAGGTGCGGCCCGGCATCCCGTACCCAGGCGTAGAGGGTGTGTCCGATCAGCTCCCGAAGCTCGCGCGCGTCCGGTTCGACGTCGAGCAACAGGGTCTCGCGATCCGGCTCCGGTCCGGTGGAGACAAGGTCGCGTCGCGGCGAACGTTCCGACAGCGGTTGCAGGTTCGGGTAACCATCCGCGGCGGCTATTTCGCGCAATCGGTCGAGGACGTGGCGACGCGTTCGCGCATCGAGCGTCTTCGCGATCTCGTCGAAGGCGATCAGGTGGTCGCCACCCTCGACCAGTCGCGCGAGCCGTCCGAACGCGCCGCCCCGACGATTGAACTCGGCGACGGCAGCGGCGGCCCCGGCGCGCCGTTCGGCGTCCGCCGGTGCGAGCAGGCGCACCGACGCGGCGTCGACGCCGCGACGCTGCTCGCCATCGAGCCGCCGCAGGTAGTCCAGCAGCGCGTCGAGCGCCGCGTCGTCGACGCGGTAGCGCGGCATCGTCGCCGCGAGCGTCCGGCCGTTCGCCGCGACGCCGTCGCGCACCGCCCGGGCGAAGCGGTCCCGGTCGTAGGCCCCGCGTCCCGCACCGGCCGTGCCGAGACGACTCCAGACGATCGCCGGCACGACGGTGCCGCCTTCGCCGCCGCCGAGACCGTCTCCCCCGTGACAGTTGATGCACGGGAAGCGATCGGCGGGCACGCGCACCGTGCCGCCGGCGAGCAGGGCTTCGGCGGCGCCGCTTCCTTCTCCTCCGAGGTAGAGCGCGGCGCCCGGATCGACGTCGGGATCGAGCGCGTGCCCGGCGTCCGCGAACACGGGATGCGCGAAGGCGAGCGGCAACGCGAGGATCGCCGTGCATGCCTCCCTCGGGCTCGCCCGGCAACGCCGGGTCCGGTACGGGGCGTGCACGGATCAGAGCGAGTCGCGCGGTGCTTCGAACGAGCGCGCGATCGCGATCAGGCGCGCGGGCTCGGGCATGCCGACGACGCGCACGAACCGTCCGTCGGTCAGGTTCCCGATCAGGAACATCGGATCGTGCGACTCGAGCGTGACGACGTCGGCGCCCAGGCTCTCGAGCAGACGGCGGTTGTCGGCGGGGGTCGCGGTCAGCCACGTCCAGCCTTCGCTCGCGCCGAGACTGCCCGCCATCCCGGACAACGCCTCGGGCGTGTCCCGTTCCGGATCGAGCGACAGCGTGACGATGTGCAGCGGCCGGTGGTCGACGTCCCGCAGTCGCGCGTCCACCTGCGCGAGGATCGCGTTCGTGATCGGGCACAGGGTCTCGCAGCCGGTGTACGTGAAGCTGATGAGCAGCGTGCCACGCCCGGCCAGCCGCGAGCGGATGCCGCCGCGCGCGCCGCGATGGTCCACGACCGACACGTCGGGCACCGACAGCGACTCGAGGGCGAATTCGCGGGCGCCCGCCGCCGGGGCGGTGTGCAGCGCCGGATCGTGGGCCCACGTCGCGACGGGCACCAGCGAAGCGGCGGCGAGCAACAGCAACAACGTGAAACGGGGTGAGCGGTTCATCGAACGGGCCTCCGGGGTGGATGGATTCGGTGCAACCGCCGTCGTGCGCGGCGGTGCGAGACGTTCAACGTTCGAGCTCGAGCAACAAGGGTCTGAACGAGCGCTCGGCACCGGACTCCCTGCCCGCGACCGCTGCCGTGACGACGATCGCGCCGAGCGGCGGCAGCGCGTAGCGCTGCAGCGACACGCCGTCGGCATCCGTCGCGAGCTCGGCGCGGGCGCGCCAAGAGGACTGAAGCGCGCTGAACGTCAGCTCGCCGACGAGCTCGCCGCTCGACCCGCCGTCGGCATCGGCAAACTGCAAGCGCTGTCCCGCCCCGGCGTCGGTACGGGGTGCGCCCGTGACCAAGGGGTTGGCCGGCGCCGACGCGGCCCCGGGCGCGAGTGCGCTGATGCGCCCCGGTTCGGCCGGCGGCGGGGCGCTCGGCGCCGCCGCCGGCACCTCGAAGCAGCTCGACAGACCGCCGATGCCGGTCGAGACGACGAGCTCGTGGGATCCGCTCGCGGGCAGCCGCGCGACGGCGCGAAAGCGTCCGGTCTCGACCTCCCTGAAGCCGCGGTCGATCGCCGCGACCTGCCACGGCACTCCGCCGCGCAGCCGGATCGCGGTCATCGGCGGGGCGTCGCCCATCACCGACCGGTCGTGCACGACGAAGCCGGTGTAGCTGTCCGCATGCACGGCCAGCACGTCGTCGCCCGGCGGCAGCGCGCTCAGCAGCCGCGCGTCCGCGACGCGCGACGTGCTCGCCTGGCCGAGGGCGACCTCGCGCACGTTCGCCGCCTCGTCGGCACGCAGCGACCCGAGATCGACCGCGCCGATCCGCGTCTGGTCGGCGAGCATCAGGAAGGCGGCGCGCGTGCCGACGTGCACGTCGGCGATGGGACTGCCGGCGCCGACGCCCTGCAGCAGCCGGCCGCGCGCGACATCGATGATGGCGACCGGCCCGCCCCTCGGCGTCCAGGCGAACAGCCAGCGTCCGTCCGGCGACGCCGCGAGCCGGGTCGCGGGCCCGTCGGCGGGCAACCCGAGCTCGATCGGCGGGCCCGCCGCCGCGTCCGCGTCGCGGTAGTGGATCGACAGGCGTCCGAGGCGCAGCAGCGCGAGTCCCGCGACGTCGCGCTCGTCCCCGAGCGGCACCGCGTCGTCGACGCCTTCACCGTCGATCGACAGCAGCGTCTCGCCGTCACGGCGCCCGAGCAGCCACGCCCCGCGCGCGCCGCGTGCCGCGAACGCGTGTCCGTTGATGCCCGCGTGCAGCGCCTCGGCACCGAGCGGCAGGACCCGATCGCGCTCCCCGTCGGCGATGCGCGACACGTCGCCCGTGCCGCGCTCGAGCACCCAGAAGCGAGCGTCGTCGAGCGGGATCAGATCGGACGGGTCGGCCAGGTCGCCCGCGAGCGAGGTCCGGTCGCCACCGGCGAGCGCGAGCGACTCGACGCGGCCCGCCCCGGGCAGCGCGACGAGGAACCGGCCGGCCGCCGGATCGGCGACGAAGGCGCTCGGGCGCTCGTCGAAGCGCGTGGCCGCGATCAGGTTGGCCGAGGCGAGATCGAGCTCCGGATCGACGACGACGAGCGAGCCGAGCTCGTCGAGCACGCCCAGCACCGGACCGTTCAGATCGATCGCGCCGATCGGCACTCGTCCGGTCGCCCGCCACGCGCGCGCCGCCTGCACGCACTCGAGGTTCGAGTCGCTCGTCGGCCGCAGCCAACCGGCGAGCGTCAGGCCGGCCGGCGGATCGCTCCCGGCCTCGTTGACGAGCGCCACCTCGATCGCGAACGGGGCGTCGCGCGGCACCGTGTCGACGCGATGGCCGTCGAGATCGAGATACGAGACGCTCGCGCTCAGCGCCGCGCGAGCGCTCGGGTAGGCGCGTTCCGCCGCCAAGACCGCCGGGGCCGCCGGGGCCGCGGAGGCCGCGAGGATCGGCAGCGCACCGACGCCGGACAACAACGCACCGATCGCGAACGCGGTCCGCCGACGGCGCACGGTGTGGCTCACCCCTCGTGCGCTCCGCGCCGCACGGCCGCTCGCGTGGCGCCGTCGTCGCAGAACGGGTGATCGCCCACGTCGAGCAGCCCCCAGGTGCCCCCGGCGCGCAGCGGCGTCGGCCCGTCGTGCCAGACGGCGAGACCGGGCCGGGCGCGCGGCGCGAGCCAGGCGCTGATCGACTTGCCGGGCGCGAGCAACGCCGAGCGCGGGAAGCCGAAGCCCGGGTACAGGTCGTCGTAGGTGTAGCCGTTCATCACGAACGCCCGTTGGCGCGCACGTCCGCCGGGATGCATGACGCGCACGAGCACCTGCTCGCCCTCGCAGGCCTCGAGCCGCAGCGCGTTCTCCGCACGGACGAGGTGATCGGGCGGGAAGCGATGGACGTTCAGGTCGTCGCTGATCTCGACCGAGCCGTCGATCTGCTGGTCCTCGGGCAGTTGCTCGCGCAGCAGCAGGCTGAACGGTACCGAGCGGTACGAGACCGCCTTCTCCCCGCGATCGTAGCTGTCGTCGCAGACCGGGCAGTCCGGCACGCTGTCCAGCGGTTCGCCGTCCGCGTCGAGAACCGCCGCACCGTCGTCGTCCCAGCGCCAATCGATGCGCGATCGGCGATCGTGCAGGTTCAGCCCGTCCTGGAAGTACAGCACGAACTCGCGCACGCGCTCGCCGCTGCCGTCGGTGAAGGCGGCGGGCTGACCGTCGCCCGCGTCGACGTGGCCCATCGAGCGCGAGCGTACCGAGCCGTCGACCGCGTCTCGCGTGACGCCGTGCTCGGGCCCGAGCGCCCAGTCCACCGGCAGCACGTCGATCGCGCCGAACAGGCCGTGCTGGGTGTGCGAGACGACGTCGCTGGTGGAGACGATCGGCACGGTCCCGAAGGCGTACGGGATCCAGTGCGTGCGCTCGTCGAGCAGCTCGAGCGTGCGGCGCGCGGCGAAGCCGCGGAGCTCGGCGACGGCGCCCATGGTCTCCGACAGACAGGTCGCCCCGTCGAGCGACTCGGCGCAGTACGCGTCCACCAACCGCGTCGTGGCCTCCGGCGTGCCGTCGAGCACGAGCCGTCCGCCGTCGATGCCGGCAAGCTCGAAGGCGCCCTCGTCGGTCCGCAGCACGAGCGTGTAACGTCGACCGAGGAGGGTCACGAAGCCGGGCATTCCGCGCTCGCTCCGTTCGAGTCCGAACGACGCGTCGGCCGGATCGCCGCCGGTCTCGGTGGCGCTCCGCGGCAATGCCTCGCCGCCCCCGCGCAACCAGCCCCCGACGCGCGCGTCGAACCACCCGGCGAGCGCGTCGCTCAACTCTCCCGCGACGTCCGCGACGTCCGCGTCGAGCCGGAACCTGCCGGCGTAGAAGCGCAGCTCGTCGGACACCGTGACGGCGTCGTCGTCGCTCGGTTCGAGGGCGGATCGGTTGTGGCCGTAGGCGAGCGGCAGGTCCCGTATGAGATCCATGCCCGGCAGCCCGATGCCGAGCGCGAGCCGCGCGGACGGTCTCAGCCCGCCCGGCGGCAAGCCCCGCTCCACGGGCGCGAGCCGACCGACCCGTCGCGGCCGCCCGTCGGCACGCGCCGCTTCGGCATCGCGGAACTCGACGCCGCCGAACGGCGGATCCACGCCGAGCGGCACGATCGGCGGAAACTCCGCGTCGCCGAGCCCGTCGAGCAGCCCGCCGTCGGCGTCCGCGCGCAGCAGGTTCACGACGCGCAGGCGCACGCAGTCCCCGGCATTGACGCGCAGCGTGAACGGGCGCGGACCGCTCGGGTAGCGAGCGCGGATCGCCCGCAGCACGTCCACCTCCTCGAGCGTTGCCCAGGCCTCGTCCGACGCCCTGAGCCCATCGGGCAGGAGCGCCTCCGGCTCGAGCAGCGCGAGCATCAGTCCGTCCGGGTCGTGCAGCGGTCCGCCGTAGTCGGTGCCGCGGTAGTCGGCGGCGCCGTAGACGGGGTGATCGGCCGCGCCGGGGCCGCTCGCGAGACGGTGCGTCTCGACGGCGACGACCACCGCCTCGGTGTGACGGGTCGTGTCCTCGCCCGGCAGCGGCTCGAGCGGGCAGGCGAGTCCGGCGATCTCCGGCACCTCCGCCTCCTCCCCCGTCGCGCTCTCGGTTCGGGCTTGCGCGCCTGCGCCGAGCCGATCCCCGATGGCCCGCGGCTCGGGGAGGTTGCGCGTCGCCGGGTCGATCGCCTCGCCGTCCTCGTAGATCCGGAACAGGCCCCAGGCACCGTTCCACAGCGCGTCCACGGTGCCGAAGCTGTAGAGGTAGTCGGCGAGGTCTTCCGGCGGTTCGAGGTCGAGCTCGCCGTCCGCACCGGCGGCTTCGAGGGCCGCGTCGAGCGACGGGTCGTCGTCCGTCGCCGCCTCCGCCGCCTCGTCATCGCCGTCGAGCAGCGCGCGCTCGAGGCTCGGTGACACGTCCGAGCGCAGCGAGCCCTGCAGCTCGAAGTGCTCGGAGATGCCGATCTCCTGGGCGAAGGTGAAGCCCTCCAGGTTGTCGCACTCGGCGAGCGCCGCCTCGTACTCGCGCCAGAACCCGGGGGCCGCGATGAGCGGCGCGTCGCTGCCGCCGTCGAGCCAGGCGCGATACTCGCCCGGTCGGCCCTCGGCGACGCGCTCGAGGCAGGCGCTGCGCGCGGCCGTCTCGAGCGCGTGCTCGTCGCTGACGGCCAGCGGCCGCATGCCGCGGGAGAAGGCCTGGTCGAGGTTGCGCTTGAACGGCAGCCCGACGATGCCGAACGTGTGCTGCACCTCCTGCGCGCCCTGGATCATGCGCAGCACGAAGCGCTCGTTCTGGTAGGCCTCGAGCACGGGGGTCTCCGGGTCGCCGTGCAGGGCCGACATCAGCGCACCGGCCATGTCGCCGCGCTGCCCCTCGACCTGACGTTGGATGCTGCATTCGTCGAAGCTGCCCGCGTCGAAGCTGCCCGCGGCGAGCGCCGCGACCACCTCGCTGGCGTCCGCATCGTCGCTGGCCGTGTCGACCCCCGCGCGGGCGATGGCCTTCGGAACACAGTCGGGCGACTGGCGGTCCGGCGCGTCGTCGTAGCTCGCGACGCGACGATCACCGATGCGCAGCGGGATCGGCGCGCCGCGGTAGTTGACGAGGTAGGGGTCGTGATGATCGACCGAGATCGCCTCCGGCCGCAGGGGCGGAGCGACCGGAGAGGCGAGCGAGCGCGCGTCCGGATCGCTCTCGCCGCCGCGGCCGGCGGCCCGGCGCCGGTAGTCGATCGCGTGGTCGCGCAGCGCGTCGACCTCGCTGGGCGCCTGCGCCGAGACGATCGTGTCGCCGTGGTAGTCGCCCTTGTGGACGTCGTCGCGATTGACTCCGCCCGCGATCCAGGCCGGCGGCACGTCGCCCTCGAAGAACCACGAGCCTTGCCCGGCATCGCGGCTCGCCGGGTTGCCGCAGACGTGCTCGAGCTGCCACGGGCTCAGTCGCCAGCGCGCCTCGCAGTAGAGCCGTTGCATGCCCTTGCCGCCCGATGCGGCGACGCTCGCGCCCGCGAGGGGCTCGATGCCCGCGGCGAATTCGGCGGCGCTGTCACGATCGCGCGGATCGTAGAGCAGCGCGAAGTCGGCGATCGACAGCGCGAACTCGCGATGATCCGGGTGGAAGCGATCGCTGTCGGCACCGCGCATGTACAGCGTCTTGCGGCTGCCGGTCCAGAGATCGTCGGAGAAGGCCACGCGCTCGTGCCGCTCGGCGTCGTTGATGGGCGACGCGCAGCGCGCCTCGCCGGTGTTGCCGCTCGACTCGCACAGATCCTTCAGCTCGGCCTGCGCATTGCCTTCGGCATCGAACGTGACGCCCGGCTCGATGACGAGCGCCGAGTAGAAGCCGTGCTGCTGGATCGAGGACGGTGCGAAGTGATCGTGCGTGAACACGGTGCGCAGCGTCCGGTCGCGCCGCTCGTCGTCCTCGTCGCGCGACAGGATCGGATCGGCGAACCAGCGCTGCACCGTCGTCTGGAAGAGCTCCGGTCGTTCCGATCGCTTCGTGCGCCAGATGGCGTCGTCGCGCGGGCGGCCGTCGACGCACTCGTCGGCGGCGATGGGGCGCTGCAGCACGCCCTCGCCGATCGTGGGCGAGCCCAGCACGCTCGCGCAGCGGCGCGTGGCGATCTCGTCGGCGGCGAACGTGCCGTCCTCGTAGTTCCAGCCGTTGCCCGAGCCGTCGGAGGCGGTCACGTCGAACTTCACGAGATGGATGTGCTGGCCGATCGTGTCGGTCGGCGTCCTGACCTGGAAGTCGTCGAGCTCGAGCTCCTTGGGCACCTCGTTGGTGTGGCGGAACTCGATGCACTCGCCCGACAGCGCGCGGAAGAAGAACGGCTCCTCCCGATC
The DNA here is from genome assembly GCA_963833195.1 of uncultured Gammaproteobacteria bacterium. Classification (GTDB taxonomy): domain Bacteria; phylum Pseudomonadota; class Gammaproteobacteria; order Granulosicoccales; family Granulosicoccaceae; genus Granulosicoccus. The sequence continues at coordinate 3,590,525 of CAWHXF010000027.1, forward strand.
GCTGATCAGAGGGGAGATGCGCTCGAGCGTCTTCGGCGTGTCCTTGTAGCGATCGGCGTCGGCGCTCAGCACGTTGATGCGCGCCTGCGGGTCGTGCCAGCCGGCACGGTTGACGACCATGTCCAGCTGCACGGCCGACACCTCGTAGCGCCGGAACCCGGTCAGCAGCGGATCGACCGCGTAGGGCGCGGCCGGCAGGCCGTCGGTGGCCAGCGGATCGCCGGAGAGCGCGAGCGAGCCTTGCGCCTGCGGCGCGGCGCCGCACGGATCGGCGAACGGCGCGCCGGGCTTGGGCGGGCTCGCGTTCACCGCCCAGCCGCTCTGACCCGGCACCGCGCCGGTCGGCGCCGGCGCGACGGGCGAGGCGTAGAGACCGTCCGCGAAGCTCGACGGCGACCCGTCCGCCTGACGCAGCAGCAGCGTGTCGTCGTCCGTGCGCTGCTCCGGATCGTGAAGCCGGCCGTCGAAGTGGAAGCCCATCGCGGCACGCTCGAGGCGCGTGCCGTCGTTGTCGAGCAGCTCGAGGTTGGCCGAGTGCAGGTGCGCCGACAGATCGCCGAGCGCGAACGCCTTGGCGACGATCTGCGACGCGAGGGTCGCGCGTCGCTCGGGCCCGAGCGTCGCGGGATCGATGTCGGGCAGCGCGAAGCCGAATTCGCGCTCCGAGCCGTCGAGCACCAGATGACGGCCGAGCCCGCCGTCCTGCCAGCGCGGCCGACCCGTCGCGGGATCGATCACGGGCTCGCGCTCGTCGACGTGCGCGGCACCCGCCCCTTGGGAGATCTGGTTGAACGAGCCGTCCGGGCCGAACACGCTGATGTTGTCCGCGCTCGCGGTCGGCAGCTCGCGCGCGATGTCCAGCGGCGCCTGCGGCGCGCGGTGACCGGCCTCGCCGGCGATGTAGAACGGGTAGCCGGGCATCGGCGTCGCCGTGGTGTCGCCCTGCGCGTAGGTCGGCAGCAGCGGCAGCGCCTGACCGGGCAGCGGGATCAGCGCCGGCACGGGCGTGCCGCGTTGTTCCTCGCGCCATTGTCCGTCGGTCCGATCGACGCTGCCGAGGCGCTTGTGCCCATCGGCCCCGGGTTCCGGAAAATCGATCGAGAGCCCGGCGTGGGGTTGCCCGTCGGGCAACAGGCGCGTGCCGTCCTCGAGCACGTCGTGCACCCGCCACAGCGCCCACATGCCCTGCGCGAAGTGCGGGTAGAGGTGGCAGTGGAAGATCGAATCCCCGACCGTGCGGTTCCGGTTGCCCGAACCCTGAGTGTCCCACCACCCCTGTCCCTCGCCGTCGATCCCGCGCCGGCCACCGTGGTAGATGTCGTACGTGAACCCCTGTTGCGGGGCGACCGTCTGGCTGTCGAGGTAGGCGCCGCGGTTCGGGTCGTTGCCGGCGAACCATTGGTGCGCGTGCAGGTGGAAGACGTGCGTCTCCTTGGGCCCCGCGTGGAAGTTCCGGAACACGATCGGGTCGTTCAGGTAGGAGTGGTGGACGTTGGAGGGGTCGTCGGCGTACCACTCCAGCAGGGCCGGGTCGCCGTTCGCCCACGAGCTCAGGAAGAACTCCTCGTACAGGCACTCGGCGCAGTCGGTGGCCGGGCCGATGCCCTTGCGGTTGGCCATCAGGATCGAGCCCATGCCGCTCGCGCCGTAGTTCAGCGCGAAGCCGTCCTTGACGCCGGCCATCTGGCCGAGCTTCGCGATGTCCTCGAAGTTTCGCGTGTAGAAGGTCTTCAGCTCGTCGTGGAAGAAGACCGAGAACTCGCGGAACGCGCGGTAGGCGGGCGCGTCCCCGTTCGGTGCGCCGGTCTCGGATTCGCCGTTGTCGCTCCCGGGGCAGGCCTCGGCGGAGGCCGTCTCGTCGCAGAACACGATCGCGTTGAGATCGCTGTGCACGAGCTCCACGGCCGTCGCGTCGGCGAAGTCCGCCTGGGTCCGGCCGTCGACGGGACGGGCCATGTTCAGGATCGGCACGCCCGCCGCGTCGACGCGCTCGTAGTCGGGCATCGCGCTGCGGGCGTGCCGCGGTGCGTCCGCCTCGGCCGCCGGCCACACCGCGTCGAACGCGGCGCGCGAGGTCTGGCTCCGGTACCAGCGCGACCCGGGACGCTCGGCCAGCACCGCGCCGAACAGTCCGTGCACCAGTGAACCGCCATCGCCCTCGCCGCCCGCGGGCGCGGCCATGGAGGCGAAGAAGTAGGTGCCCTCCTGCGGCACGCGGTAGCGGCACAGGAACGAGTCGTCGGGGGCGACCGCGCCGCTGCCGATGCACGCCGGTTCGATCTCGCCGGTGCTCGGGTCCGGCAGCGGCGTGAGGCCCTGCACGACGAAGTTGACGAGCCGGGTGGTCGGCCAGTCGGAATGCAGCTCCGGCCCCGTACCCTCGACGAACGGCGCGGCGCCGCCCTTCGGATCCACGCCGACAGGCACATCGGCGTCGAGCTCGGCACCGGTCCCGGCATCGTGCGCCGCATCGCCCTGCTCGCAGGCCGCCTCGCCGTGGGAGACGCGCGTCGGGTCACCGATGGACACGGCCGCGCGGGCGCGTCGCCGCTGCTCGTCGGACGTCGACCGGCCGCGACAGAAGTCCTTCGAGAAATCCGGCGCGCGGCTCGCGTCCGCAGGCGACGGCTCGACCGCACGCGGCGCGTACAGGTAGTTGCTGACGCGCACCAGCAAGGTGTCGCCGACGTTCACGCGCAGAGTGATCGGCCGCGGTCGCTTGCAGTCGCGCAGCCGCACCTGGCCGGCCGACAGCGCCGCGCCCCCGCCGGGGCTCTCCGTACCGAGCTGCGCCGAGCAATGCTCGGCATCGAGCGGCGCGATCTCGCCGCCCTCGACGGACCCGGACAGGGGCGCAAGGTCCCTGCGCAGCGCGAACATCATCCCGAAGGGATTGAACGAGCCGAAGCGGTTGTAGACGATCGTCTGATCGAGCGCCGCGATGTCGGCACAGACGAGCCTGCCGGCGCCGCCGCTCTCGCTCGTCGCCACCCTCGCGCGCCGCCGCGCGGCAGATCCCGGCCATGTCCGGCAGCGCGGCGGCGGGCGCTCGGTCGCCCGGGTCGGGCGACGCGTCCTGCGCGAGGAGCGCGACGCCGCCCGCATCCACCGGCTCGGCGGCATGCACCGACAAGCCAAGGGCGACTCCTGCGGCGAGGAGCGAAGCCGTCAGGGACCTGAACCTCCGACGCGGGAACGCGTGGGGATGCCCCGGGAGCCCGTACCCGTCGGGTCGGTTCGCGATTCGCTGCATGGTACTGCTCCGCTGCGCTCGCGCCGCGAAGGGGCGCGGCGCGCAGACAAGCCGACGGTCTGCAGCGGGTTGGATCGATCCGTTCGTACCGAAGGACAGTGGGCGAACGTACCCGCGCGACCCTAGGATGGACGCTACGGGAACGAAACCGGTGTCCGCAAGCGCGGGCGCTAGGCCAATGGGCTAGTCGAAGACTTGACGCCGCCCGCCGGCAGCGTCCCCCCCGGGAGGTGATCGCGATGTCCGACGACGGCAGCGAGCTCGGTGACGGCACCGCGAACGATGCGTCCGATCCGCGTCGAGGCGCGCGGGCGAACGCCCGACACGAAGGGCCCGACATCGCGCTGCTGCGCGCCTCCCTGAACGGCGTACCGGTCGTCGACGAGCGACGTGCGTCGCGTGTCAGCTCGATCATCCTGCACCAGCGTCGCGCCCACCTCGTCAGCGACGGTGCGCTCGACGCGGCGCTCTCGACGCCCGCGGGTTTCGACGCGAACGACATCGAGCGGCTGCGCGACATCGTCTCCACGCAGGCACCGTCGGTGGGTCGGGTCGAGGTCCGCGGCGACGACGGTCGGTGGCGGGCAGTCTGCACCTGCTTCCGCGTGGCGGGCGCCGGGACGCGCGTGGCGAGCGCGGGACACCTCATGCGCTCGCTGCTGCTGCCGGGCGCGCGCATCGAGGCCCACCTGCCGGCCCGCGCGGAGCCCGCCGAACTCCGTCCTGCGCGGGTGAACTTCGCCGACCGACCAGGCTGGCTGGTCTCGAGCGATCCGCCGCACCGCGACGGCGAGGTCTTCGCGGTGAGCGCCGTGCGCTGGACGCATCGCCTTTGGGATCTCTGCCTGCTCGATCTCGAGGATGCGGCCGGCGCGCTCGCATCGCGCGAGCCGCTGACCCCGGAGCACGATCCGCACTGGATCGACCGGGTCGCCGACGATAGGGTCTGCATCCTCGGCTTTCCGATCTCGGGCAGACGCGAATCGGCGCTGGTGCTCTCGGTGCTGTTCCCGCGGGAGGCGCTCGGGGAGAAGCACGCGTCGCTCGGTCTCTGCCGCGTGCCGCCGCGCGAGCCGATCGACACCGGGGTCGAGCCGCTCGAGCAGCACATTCGTCACGACGCGTCGACGCTCGCGGGTCACTCGGGTTCGCCGCTGATCTCGCTCGCGAGCGGCCGCGTGGTGGGACTGCACTTCCACGGACGTGCCGGACGCCCGGAGAGCCGTTTCGACGGCGCGGGCGACTCCGTCATCGATCCGAACGTGTGCGTCAACCTGCCCGTGGCGCTGCATCACGAGCCGCGACTGCGGGCCGAGCTCGCCGGCAGCGGGGGCGCCGATGCGGTCGCGCTGCCTGTCGGGTGGGACGCCCCGCCGCTGGCCTGGACGGCCGACGACGCGGTGGACGGCACCGAGCGCGTGCAAGCGCGCGACGTCGCGACGTTCCCGCGTGCCGACAGCGCCTTGTTCGCCTCGGTCGTCGACGACCGACCCGACAACCGCGACCGGCGCTACCGGCCCACGATGCTCGCGGTGCCGGACGAACTTCCGCCCCCGCCGTCCCGACGCCTGCGGATCCTCGACCAGGGGCTCGCGCCGGCCTGCGCCGGCTTCGCCCTGGCCGCGTCGATCAACCGGCAGCTCGATGCCCTCGGACGCGGCGATGAGGGGGTCAGCGAGACCATGCTCCAGGAGATGGCGAGGCTGCACGACGAGTGGATCGACGACGGCGACGGCGGCACGAGCCTCAGGGCCGTGATCAAGGGGTTCCACGACAACGGCGTGTGCCTGGCCCGCACCGCGCCGTTCGATCCCGCGACCCCTGCCTGGACCCCTGCCTGGACCCCTGCCTGGACGTTGACCATCGCGGCGGCCAAGGAGGCTCGCGCGATTACCCTGGGCGCCTACTACCGGCTCGGCGCGAACCTGCTCGACTTCCAGCTCGCGCTCAACGAGGTCGGCGCCGTGCTCGTGTCGGCGAAGGTGCACGCCGGCTGGATCCGTCCGGCGCGGCGACGCATCGGGCGCATCCGGTTCCCCGGCCGCGAACCGATCGGTCGGCACGCGTTCGTCGTGCTCGGCTACGACCGCGATGGGTTCGTCATCCAGAACTCCTGGGGGCCGGACTGGAGCGCCTGGAAGGGACGCTCGGGACTGGCCCACTGGCGCTACGCGGACTGGGCCGAGAACCTGATCGACGCCTGGGTGCTCAGGCTGGCACCGAGCGCGCCGGACGCGTTCGATCTCGTGCCGCGCGTCGCCCGGGAGGCCGTGCCGGACGAGGCCGACGAGGATCCGCTGTCGCCGCGCTCGCTGCCGAGCCTGCCGAGACCGCGGCGGTTCTCGCTGATCGGACACGTGCTGCAGGTCGAACGCGACCGACTCGTCGACCGCGGTCGCCTCGGCATGGGCCTCGCGTCGCTGCGCGAGACGGCGCTGTACCTCGGCAGCGACGAGGGGCGTAATCGATACCCTCGGATCGCCCTGCTGTTCCACGACCCGACGCTCGGCGGCGATGCGCTCGGACGGCTGTGCGCCGCGATGATCGAGCCGTTCAAGCGCCGCGGGGTCTATCCGCTGCACGTGATCTACGGCCTGGACGAGGTGCGCACGACGATGTTGCGCCTGCTCGACGAGGCCGCACGCTGGCAGCGACGCTTCGGCGAGTCGGGAGAGGACCTGTCTCGCCATCTGGAACGACGTGCGAGGCACATCGCCGGACCGTTGCTGCGCGCGCAGTTCGATGCCGAGGCGATGCGGCCCGGGGCTCACGCGCCGCTGTGGCAGGCGCTCGGCGCCCTGCTGTACGAAACCGCCGGTGAGCGCGGCTACTGCCTCTACTCCAGTGGCCTCGGACATCGCGTCGCGCGTCGGGTGCTGCGCACCGGCGGCTTCGCGTCGGGACTCGAGGGCGCGCGCCGTTTCCTGCTCGCGCCGGCGGACGGGCTCGAACGCTGCGTGGAGGATCTCGGCCGACCGGGCTCCGGGGGAGACGGCGCGCGTCGCGCGCGTTCGCGGCTGTGGCGCCTGGACGGCGCCCGCCGAGGCTCGCGTTCGATCGCGGGCTATCGCGGCGACTGGGCGGATCTCTGTCTCGCGGCACTCGGCGGTGCGCCGATCGCGGCGGGAGGCGTGCGCGCGGACGACACCGCGAGCACCGCGGACCGTCGCGTCGCGATCGCGCACGGCTGTCACTTCCTGCACGAGGCCTGCATCGATGCGAGCGTGCGGAAGTCGCTGCTCGACACGTTCGCCGGGCGCGACTGAAGGGCCCGGTGCCGCCGGCGGGCCGTCGTCTATGCTCGGGGGCGACGTCGGTGACAGGGAGAGCGTTCGGATGGGACAGTGTTCCGAGACGATGCGGCGATGGCTACCGTCGGCGCTCGCCGTCGCGCTCGCGTCGAGCTCGGGGGTGGCCCGGGCGCAATCCACCGACCTGGACGTGACCGAGCGCGAATCCTGCCTGCGCGGTGGCATCACGCGCGTGGTGGAGCTTCGCGAGGGAACCGATGGTGGGCTGCCTTGCGAGGTGATCTATCTCAAACCCGACGAGGACGGCTCCTCGCGCGTGATGTGGCTCGCGAGAACCGAGCGCGGCTTCTGCGCAGCGCGTTTCGAGTCGTTGGTGACCAAGCTCGAGACGCAATTCGCGTGGACGTGCGAGCCGCTGCAGTCGGAGCTCGCGCCGCGAGCGAGCGCCGACGAGGCATTCGCGCCACCGGAAGGTGCCCCCGGCCCCGGGCGATTGCCTGTCGACGAGGTGCGCGTCGCTCGCGCACCGGCTTCGTCGCCGCGCATCGAACCGGCGAACGATGTCGCACCGTCGAGCGTCGATCGCGTGGTCTTCCCGGAGCTCGCGCGCGCGACGCCCGAGCCCGTGACCGGCGCCGACGCCGAGCGCATGGCGGCGCTGCGCGAGCTGATACCGTCCGGGCCGTACCGTCTGGTATCCGCGGACGACGGGGCGGGGGCGCACGGGGGTTCGTGTCCGCCGAGCGGTTCGTTCTTCTGGAACACGCGCGATCCCGGTCGGCCCGTGTTCGAGATGGGGCCGACGACCGAGTTGCCGGTGATGCTGCCCGCCGAGATCGACGGGACGCTGGTGCTGGTCGTCGAGCCGCGCGGGCGAGACGATGATCGATTCCGCCGACGGCTCCGCCGAACGCTCGCACCCTGGCCCTCGACGACTCGCGCAGCGACGGACGGGGGCGCACGATCGAGCTGCGCGTGACGTCCGGCGAGGACGGGGAGGCAGGTGCAGAGCGCGTCTGTCGCTACGCCCTCGGCGGCTGAACGGGTGGACGTGGCGGACGGCGCGCTCGTGCAACTGCGCGCGTACATCTCGCAGGGCGGCTTCGCGATCGACGACCGGCTGCCGGCCGAGCGGACACTGTGCGAGACGCTGGGCGTCGGGCGCTCGGAGCTGCGACGCGCGCTCGCCATCCTCGAGGCCGAAGGCTCGGTATGGCGCCACGTCGGGCGTGGCACGTTCATCGGTGACGGCCCTCAGCCCGGCGGGGATGCGTCCATCGCGGCCATCGCCAGGCGCACGACGCCGCAGGAGGTCATGCGCGCGCGCCTGCTGCTGGAGCCGATGCTCTGCGCGGAGGCGGCCATGCACGCCACCGCCGAGCACGTCGACGCGCTGCGCGAGTTGGCCCGAAAGTCCCGGCGGGTGGCCACCTGGCGCGAGTACGAGGTGCTGGACAACCGTTTTCACCGCACCATCGCGGAAGCGGCACGCAACACGCCGCTGGTCGCGATGTTCGACCAGCTCAACGCCCTGCGTCGCACCGTGGCCTGGGGGCGACTGCGCGAGCGTCGAGACAGCCCGCCCAATGACCACCACAGCTTCGCCGAGCACGAGGCCATCCTTGGGGCCATCGAGCAGCGCGACGCGGGGCTTTCCGAAGCTGGCATGCGTCGTCATTTGCAGTCTGTCAGCGCGTCGATGTTCCCCGCCTGAAGGAGGTGGCGACGTCCCCGCCCGCCCAGGGCAGCCGGGTGTAGGGGTCGGTGAAGTCCACTTCCACGGCGCGCTCCTCGATCGTTCTCTCAAGGACCGGCCCTTCGCAGAGCGTGTCGCCTTCGACCAGGAAACGGTCGTGTTCCGTGTACGGCACGGACTCGACGTTCAGCACGGAGCAGCTCCGCTTCGCCAGCGTCCGGGCCGTACGTCGCCTCGGAGCCCGCGACCAGGTGCGGTTGCATGAAGATGCGCGGCACGCGCTGTACCCAGTCCTTCGGACGTTTGTCCGAAGGCCCGTCAGGCGGGTCGGCCCAGCGTTCGTTGTGCGCGCCGCGTCGCCAGAGCATCGTGAAGAACCAACCGAGGCCGAGGGCGAACAGTGCGGGCAGCGCGAACTCGTTGGACACCTGCGCAGCTCCGCGGCGATGAGTCGTACTCGCAGGATACCGCACGACGCGACGGCAACCGGGAAGGGACCCTCCGACAAGACAAGTCTGGCAACGGGAGCGATCGTGGCACGAAGCCCCGCGCACGGATCGGACCGATGTTCATGGCCCATCCGCAAGGTGCGACACGAGCGGCAGGCAGATGTCGACGCGCAGCTTCATCGGGGGCGTGTCGCGGGGGTCGTTCAGGTAGAGCTCGTAGACCGGTGCATCGGCCGGCTCGTGTCCGGACTCGGGCAACCAGTGGCCGAACAGCCAGCCGTAGGCGTCCTCCAGTGCGTCGTAGGGGCCCCGGTGCGCCAGCACGGCATGCGGGCCGGACGGCACGTCGTAGCGCTCCAGAGCGTCGATGTCCGCATCCTCGGGCACGCCGATCGCACAGGCCAGCGACTCGAGTCGAGATTCGGCCACGGCGTTCGGATCGTCGAAGTAGACGCCGAGCGAACCCATCGATCGGACGGCCATGCCGGCGCGCGCGAGACGCAGGAACAGCTCCGAGAACGCGCGATCGACTTCCAGGTAGCGACCCGTGTGCGGCACCGCGACGCAGCGATACCCCGGTTCGTCGCGCACCTCGATCCGCGACGCCGGCCCGTCCGAGGACGAGACGCGTTCCCGGTACGGCGCGTGCGCGCCGCAGTTCCGGTAGCGCCCCGGGCTCAGGCCGTAGGCCGTCTTGAACGCACGCGCGAACGGCGGCACGGCGCTGTAGCCCGACATACACGCAATGCGCTGCAGCGACAACTCGCCACGGATCAGCAACTTCGCGGCACGCTGCAGGCGCAATCTTGTCACGGTCGCGTGAACCGTCTCGCCCTGCAGCCCCAGGTAGACGCGGTGCCAATGGTACGGCGACAGGCACGCGATGTCCGCCAGGCGATTCAGGTCGAGCGGTGCATCCAGATGTGCATGGACGTGCTCGAGCACCCGTCGCACGCGCGCCTCGTAGTCCGCGTGCGAGGTTCTCGCGCTCACCCCGCATCGGCCGCGTCGGCCGCGTCCCAGACCATGGCCTCGATCTTGTGTCCGTCCGGATCGCGGACGAAGCAGCCGTAATAGGGCGCGCCGTAGTGCGGCCGTGGCCCCGGCACGCCCTCGTCGGGTGCACCGCACTCGAGCGCCGCCGCGTGAAACCGCCGCACGCTCTCGCGGTCGGGTGCCATGAAGCCGACGTGCGTGCCGTTGCCGACGCTCGCGGGCTCCCGGTCCTCCGGCAGGTTGACCCAGAACTCCGGAAACGCCTTGCCGTAGGCGACCGCGACAAGGCCGACCTCGGGTAGGCGCACTTCCTCTCGTCGCGATGCGCCGATCGTCGCGAGCACGACATCGTAGAACGCCAGGGATGCATCGATGTCGCGCGTGCCGAGCGAGACGTGGGACACGATCGAGGGATTGTCGCTGGCCATGCAGTGCTCCGTGGTTCGGGGGATCGGGTCCCTACGGTACGACGACGGCGTTGGCCGATCTTGCGGTTCTCGGGTCGGTGTCCGGGTGGCGAACGGTCGTGGGCGCACGCTCGAGCGCGCACGGTACCGACTGGCGCTCGGGCATCTCACGTTCGCAGACCTGATCCGTGCAGCGCCGCGTCGATCGTCACCCACACCGCATCGACGTCCGCGCCGGGGTTCGCCCGACCTGACGCACCCGGGTCAAGCCATCGATCCCCGCTCTCGAGGCGGTTCGGCCCAGCCTCGCGAGCAAGGCCTCGATATCGCGATCCGGATCGGCCGGTCGCCAGTTCGGCACCGCCATGTCGGGGCGCTGCTTCAACGTGCAGCCAGCGGCAGCCGTGCGCGTCCGCTGGCAGCGCGTCGCGTCGCAGACCGAGGATGTGAGCCGCCTTGGGTATCGAGACGTGCGCGTCCACCGACGTGGGGACGCGGCAAGCGACGTGCTCCCTGGCGCAGCACAGCGCCGCGAGGCTCGCGATCGTCGAGCCCGCGCACAGGTGCCCAGCCCGCATGCCGAACGCGGGCGCCAGCCAGTCGATCACGACGCGGAACGCGCTTCGATGAGGTCCGTGAAGCGGGCGAGCGCCGCCTTCTCGCCAATGCCGGTTTCCGGCAGGCCATCCGGAAGGAAGGGAACGACGTGCGGCATCGCGAAGACACCGGGCTTGCGCTTCGCGTGCCCTCGATCGGGGTGTGCGACGCAGCGAGTGAAACGGATGCGCATGGTGACTCGATCGGTGCTCGTTCGCCGCGCCGACACGCCCCGCGTGCAGACCGCGAACTGCACTTTGGGCTAGCAACCGTGGTTCGAGCCTGATCGAACGGCTAGGCCTCGTCGGGAGTCGCTTGACCCCTTTGCGATGCTCGTCGACGCTTCGCTCGCGGCGTCCCCGAACGACGCGGCGATCGAGCGGCCCGAATTCACTGAAAGGAAGAGGTATCGCCATGGGATCGAAGCTCCACGTCCGACCAATCCTGCCGTTCCTGCTCGCATCGACGCTCTCGCTCGGCGCCTGCGGCGGAGGCGGAGGCGGCGGAGGCGGAGGAGGAGGAGGAGGAGGCGACGACGGTCCGCCCGGCACGCCATCGACCGGCTCGGGCGTGACGCCCGGCATCGCCCCCACGCCCAACGACGGCTCGGTCGCCGCCGTGCTCGAGTCGTTCGGCATCGATACCGCGCCCTCGCCGCGCGCCGACGTGGGCGGGACGGACCTGCCCGACGACTACGCCCCGCTCGGCACGAACGAGACGGTCAACCGCTTCGAGGAGCTCGTGCTGTTCGGCGCGCCGCTCGACGCGGAGAACGGGCCCGACGGGACCACGGGCGGGCTGTCCCCCGCGATCGATCTGGATCTCGACGGCACGGACGTCCGGGCCGAGCTCCTGGCCGATTCGCCGAGCGACTCGCGCCCGTGGTTCGCCGACGACGCCGTGCGCGGCGCCGTCCTCGCCGACGTGGACGCCGACGGGCTGGACGAGCTGGTCATCGTCTGGCAAACCGAGGCCGACGCGCCCGTCAATCTGGTGGTGGTGCAGGACGTGGCCGACGGCGGCGAGCCGAGCGAGCCGGTCGTGGTCGCCACCGGCACCGAGGCCCGCAGGTTCGAGCTCGCCGCCGGCGACCTCGACGGTGACGGCGGAACGGACGTCGCCGTCGCGCTGGTCGGCACCGACGGCGCGGTCGAGATCGTCGTGCTGGGCAACGAGGCCGGGGGGCTTGCGCTGAACGGACAGACGTTCGGCATCGCCGCCGCGCAGAACGGCTTCGTCAACGTCGCGATGACGGCGGGCAACGTCGATCGCGACGCCGCCGACGAGCTCGCGCTGAGCGTGAGCGTCTATGCCGGCAACGTCGCCGGCAGCGGCGGCAACGTCACCGACGCCAGCTCGCGCTGGTTCGTGCTCGATGCCGGGGACGGCGCCCTGGCCGAGCTGGCGGGCGGGCGCAGCGTGGTCGAGACCGAGGATGGGCCGGTCATCGCCCTGGTCGCCGACATCGCGCTCGGCGACGTCGACAACGACGGGGTCGACGAGGTGGTACTCGGCGGCCTGGACCGTATCGGTCGCCAAGGGGACTCCGGCGGCATCGCACCGGACTATCTCGTCGCGGTGTACGACGACGCCCGCAGCGGATTCGCCTCGCTATTGGGCGCGCGCATCGACGCCGGCCTGCCGCGCTCCGGCGGAAGCGGGGTCTCGCAGTTCATGTACTACCTGTTCGTGCGCACCGGCGACATCGACGGCGACGGCGTCGACGAGATCGTCACCAACCAGTACGTCTGGGACGACCTGGCCGCCTCGCCCGGCGCGCTGTCGCCGCTGGTCGACGAGGTGGCGAGCGCGCGGGCGGACGGTGACGAGGCCCTGCCGGTCGCCATCGACGCCGAGCTGCTGTTCGCGCCCGATCAGCGCGACTACTACTTCTCGCCGGCCAGCGTCGACCTGGACATCGGCGACGTGACCGGGGACGAACGCGACGACATCGTGGCGTGGGTGCAGCGCGCGGAGATACAGTCCCGGCGCCAGGGCGTGACCGTGCTGGGACTCTCCCAGGAGGCCGGCTTTCGCGAATACGTGACGATCGAGGCGGAGTTCCGGAATCCCCAGCGCTCGCGCGGCGCCCGCGTGCTGCTCGGCGACCTGGAGATCAACGGCGACACCGCGGCGCTGCGGCTCTCGAACGGCAGCTACCGCTACGAGCTGACCGAGCCCCTGGTGCTCGCGGTGCTCGCGGCCGCGCCGTGCTCCACCGAGCTCGGTCAGGATCTGACTTCCTGCCGCACCGGCATCGGCAACAGCGCGAGCACCGGTGGCAGCGACACGTCGGGCTGGGCGCTCGTCGCGAACGTCTCGGTCGGCGGGCGTTTCCAGAACAACCTGACCCAGAGCAGCGCGAGCCTCATCCTGCGCACTCGCAACGAGCTGCGCGGCTACACGACCGACGCCTATCGCACCACCATCTCGGTGCTGCGCGAGACCGGCCCGATCGAGGACACCGTCGTGTTCACGAGCGTGCCCTACGACATCTGGTCCTACGAGGTGATTTCCCACCCACAGCCCGATCTCGTGGGCGGCACGATCGAGATCCGCCTGCCGCGCGAGCCGATCCAGATCATGACCACGCGCGAGCTGTACAACGCCAACACCGCGCCCGACGCGTTCAAGATCGACGAGCGCGTGCTGTCGCACGTGCCCGGGGACCCCGGCAGCTACCCGGACGCGGCGACCAAGAACGAGCTGCTGCGACGCTACGCGGGCATCGAGTCCGATCGCCAGACCGTGGGACTGAACACGGGCCGCCAGACGGTCACCATCGAGCAGTTCGAGGAGACCACGACCGGGCGGGCCTACAGCTTCCGCGCCACCATCGATGCCGAGGGCTCGGCCGGAGGCGTCGTCGGCGGGCTCGAGATCGGCGGCGGCGCCGACATAGACCTCGCGACGTCGCGCGGCGAGGGCACGCAGTACCTCGGCCAGGTCGCCGAGATCGGGCCCGAGAACCCCATCTCCGACAGCTACGCCTTCGGGCTGTTCGCCTACTACTTCGAGCCGGACGATCCGGACACGCCGCCGTTCGAGGTGCTGAACTACTGGGTCGAGGACTTCTGACCGATCGACGGTGGCAACGTGCTGCGCTTCACCAGCCACGTCGCGATGCGGGAGATCCGGCGCGGGCCGGCGGTGCGGGTGCTGTCGGGCTGACGTTCAGTACCCGCGCACCGGGTCGACGAGCCCGGGCAGCGCGCCGTCCGCGAGATAGCGCCTCACGTTCGCGGCCGCACACGCCGCGGCGGCGGGCAGGTCGGTCGGTGCGCTCACGTGCGGCAGCACCGTGACGCGTGGGTGCGCCCACATCGGGTCGGCCTCGGGCAACGGCTCCTCGGCGAACACGTCCAGCACGGCATGCTCCAGCGCGCCGCCGTCGAGGGCGACCAGCAGCGCTTCCGGGTCCACGATGGGCCCGCGGGCGAAGTTGATCAGCGAGGCGCCGCGCGGCAGCAGCGCGAGGCGTCCGGCGTCGAGCAGGCCTCGCGTGTCGTCGGTCAGCGGCAGCAGCACCACGAGCACGTCGCTCGCCGCGAGCACACGCTCGAGCCCCGCATCGCCGTCGTGCGCCCGCACGCCCGCGGGCACGTCTCTCTCGTCGCGTGCCGAGCGGGTCCAGCCGACCACGTCGAAGCCTTGGCCCACGAGCCGAACCGCGCTCGCCGCGCCGAGCGCGCCGAGGCCCAGCACGCCGACGGTGCGCGCGGCCGGTCGCAGCACCCGGTGCGCGTGCCACGTCCGTTCGCGCTGCTGGCGCGCGTAGCGCGGGCCGTCGCGGTGCAGCCACAGCGTCCAGGCGAGCACCGCCTCGGCCATGGTGTCGGACAGGCTCGGATCGACGAAGCGCGCGATGCCGATGTCCGCATCGCCGAGCTCCGTCACGAGCCGCTCCACGCCGGCCCACAGGCTCTGCACCCAGACGAGGTTCGGCAACGCGCGCAGTCCCGCGGGATCGGGGTCGGCGACGATGGCCACGCGCACGTGGTCGCGTGCCGCGGCGTCCAGCGCGTCGAGCGGCTCGATGCGCAGCTCGGGTGCGGCGGCGCGCAGGGCGTCGAGCCAGCGCACCTCGTCGTCGGCGTAGGCGCGGGAGGCGAAGGCGATCGGAGGCGCGTTCATCGGCACGGGTTCATCGGCACGGGTTCGCTGCGATGTCGAGGGCCGGGACTCTGTCGGGGGAAGGTTCGAGCATACGGTGGCTCGCGCGATCATGGATCCCGTTTCGTGGACGGCGGTGCGGCCACGCCCGATCCCGCGGGCACGATGCCGCGCGTCACGCGTGCGCGGCGCTTGACCACCAGTTCCCGGTACAACGAGAACAGCCCCGTCGCGACGATGACCGCGGCCCCCGCGATCGTCCACGCGTCCGGGATCTCGCCGAAGAAGATCGCGCCGAGCGCGACGGCGACGAGCAGGCTCACGTAGCGGTAGGGCACGACGTAGGCGATCTCGCCGGTGCGCATGGCCAGCACGATGAACTGGTAGCCGAAGAAGAGACACACCGAGCAGCCCGCGAGCGTGAGCAGCTCCACGTTCGTCATCGGTACCCAGTCGCGCGCGACGAGGCACCAGAGCCCGCCCGCGACCGTGGCGACGATCGAGGTGACGGTCGTGACCAGCAAGGAGGGGATGGCGGGCGGCAGCACGCGCGTGAACAGATCGCGCGCCGCCGCGAAGCCCACGCACGCCACCACCAGCAGGGACGCCGGCTCGAAGCCCGCGCTGCCCGGACGCACGATCAGCAGCACGCCGCCGAAGCCGACGAGGATGGCGAGCCAGCGACGCCAGCCGACGGGCTCGCCGAGGAAGAGCGCCGCGCCGAGCGTCACCGCCAGCGGCAGGGACTGCAGAATGGCCGAGATGGAGGCGAACGGCAATCGCACGATGGCGGCCAGGAACACGACCGTGGCTGCGAGCTCCGCGAAGGCGCGCGCGAACACGAGCGGGTGGCTAGCTTCGCCGAGCCGCGGCAGCAGGCCGCGCCGCCACAGCACCAGCACGATCAGCACGCCGAGCATCAGCCCGCGCATCAGCATGATCTGACCCGTCGGCAACCGCCCGTCCAGCGACTTCACGAGCGCGTCCCCGCAGGCGAAGCCGGTCATGGACAGGCTCATGCAGAGGCTGGCGCGGACGTTCGCGTCGAGGGGCATTCGAGGGGGGACGGGTGCGGGCGGACGGACGGTGCCGGCACCGCGCGTGGCCGGGAAGATAGCGCTCCGGGGCCTCCTCGGGCTACCCTGCCCGCGCCGAACGGCCATTTCCGGCCACGGCACTCGAGGATTGCATGCACGGGCTCGCCACCGCCTGACGACGGCCGCTCCTCCTTCGCGACGGGAGCCCCGATCGACAGCGCCCCGGTTCTCCGCATCGACCGATGCGGGCCGACGGCCTCCTCTTGCCACGAAACCCGAGTACCGAATCCCATGAACGACACTTCGATCCGCCCCTGGCGATCCGACGACCTGTCCGCCATCAAGGCGGTGATCGACGCCACCGGCCTGTTCCCGTCCGAGTTGCTGGACGACATGGTGCCGTCCGGCGACGGCGATCCCGATGCCTTCTGGCTCACGCACGACGACGGCCTACCTGCGGCAGTGGCGTACTGCACCCCCGAGGCGATGACGTCGGGCACTTGGAACCTGCTGCTGATCGCCGTGCATCCCGGCCGCCAGGGCGACGGCATCGGCACGGCGCTGATGCGGACCGTCGAACGCCATCTCGCGACCCGCGGGGAGCGCGTGTTGCTGGTGGAGACGTCCGGCACGGACGCCTTCGAACGCACGCGCGGCTTCTACCGACACCTCGGCTACGAGCAGGAGGCGCGCATCCGTGATTACTACGAGGCGGGCGACGACAAGGTGGTCTTCAGGAAGGACTTGTAGGCAAGTGAACCGGGCGGTCCGCGCCGGCGGGCCGCCCGGTCCGATGGCGTCGATGTGCCACAGTTGTATCTCCGGGCACACGGCACGCGCCGCGCTCGCGTTGCCGCGCGATCACGCTGCGTGCCCCCTCGCGCGATCGGACCACCCGCGAGAAGGAGCGCTGCACGATCTACCCACCCCCACGGCAACTTCGAGACAGGAGCGCGAACACCGTCACGATTGGCCCATCGTCGCCGCCCACCCGACACAACCGGCAAGACGACGATGTTCTACCACGACGGCGGCAAGCTCCAGTACGAGGTCCGGGTCGACAAGCCCGATCCCGTGTTCGCGAACGCCTTGCAACAGGCGATCGGCGGCATCCAGGGCGAGATCCGCGTGTGCCTCCAGTACCTCTTCCAGGCGTGGGGCGCGCGCGGTCCGACGAAGTACCGGGACCTCCTGCTCGAGACCGGTACCGAGGAGATGGGTCACATCGAGATGCTCGCCACCGCGGTGGCCATGAACCTCGAGGGCGCGCCGCTCGAGCAGGAGAAGGCGGCCGGCGATCCGATCGCGCTCGCGGCCATGGGCGGCATGAACATCCAGCACGCCATCACGACCTGCATGGCGGCGATGCCCGTGGACGCCAACGGCAACCCGTTCGACTGCAGCCACGTCTACGCGAGCGGCAACATCGCGGCCGACATGCTGGCCAACGCCATGGCCGAATCGACGGGCCGCATGCTGGCCGTGCAACTGTTCAAGATGACCGACGACGCCGGCATGAAGGACATGCTGCGCTTCCTCATCGCGCGCGACACCATGCACCAGAACCAGTGGATGGCCACCTGGGAGGAGCTCGGCGGGCGCGACAATCACCCGATCCCGAACAACTTCCCGCTCTCCGAGGAGGAGGACGAGTTCGCGTCCACGTTCTTCACGTTCGGCAAGGACGACTCGGTGCCCTCCCCCGACGGACTGTGGTCCGAGGGCAACAGCTTCGGCGGCAACTACGAGCTGAAGAAGAAGCGCATGGAGCCGCGCGGCAAGAAGCCCGACCTCGGCAAGGCGAGCCCGCGCGCCGCCGTGCAGAAGGGACAGGAGGGCGTCATGGACAAGGTCATGGGGGCGCTCTGACGCACGGGCCGCGACCGAGCGCGTCCCGTGCTCGCCGACAAGCCCCGACCGGCATTCCGCAGGGCGCCGGTCGGGTTGCGCCGCGACCTGCTGCGCCTGCTCAACGCCGCACCGTGGGCCGGCGGCGTGGAGCGTTGGTCGGTCGAGACGTTCGGAGCCTCGAACACGCCCGTCGCGGCGATCGTCGCCGTGCCCGCGCGGAACGAGCGCGAGCGGCTCGGCATCTGCCTGGACGCGTGCGTGACGGCCGCGCGGCGCGCGCGCCTGCCGATCCGGCTGACCGTGCTCGTCAACGGCTCCACCGACGGCACGGGTGACCTCGTGCGCGAGCGCGCGAGGCGCTACCCCTGGCCCGTCACGCTGGTCGAAGCGGACTTCGCCGCGCCCTTGGCGCATGCGGGTGCCGCACGACGGCTCGCGCTCGAGGTCGCGTGCCTGCACGCGGCGCCCCACACCGCGATCTTCACGACGGATGCCGACGCACGGCCGTCGCCCACGTGGTTGCACGCGGGACTCACGCACCTCGAGGCCGGCGCCGCGCTCGTGTGCGGACGGATCCTGGCCGACCCGGTGGAGGCGGCACTGCTGCCGCGCAGGCTCGAAGAGCACGGCGCGCTCGAGGCGCGCTACCACCGCACGGCGCAGGAGCTGGCGCACGTGCTCGACCCCGATCCCCACAACCCGTGGCCGCACCACGGCGTCGCGGCCGGGGCGAGTCTCGCCATCCGGGCTGCCGACCTGCACCGCGTCGGCGGCGTGCCGCTCGTGCCCTGCGGCGAGGATCGGTTGCTGGCGACGTGCGTGCGCGCCGCCGGGCTCGTCGTGCGCCACGCCGACGATGTCGAGGTGGAGGTGTCGTGCAGGGTGCATGGACGTGCCAGCGGCGGCATGGCCGACACGCTGCGCTACCGCATCGAGCATCGCGACCCCCTGTGCGACGACTCCGTGCGCGCGGCTGTGGAGACCTACGAACGCATCGACACCAGAGCACGGCTGCGCGCCTGCTGGAGCGATCCCGGCGCGCGGCTCGCCGCCGTCCAGACGCTGCACGACTCCCATGCCGCGCCGCGCGGGCTGACGGACATCGACGCGTTCGAGCGCGCGTGGGAACGCTACGAGCGTCTCGTGCTGAACCCGGTCGCCGAACGCGTGCGGCTCTCCGATCTGCCGCGTGAGCTCGCGAGCCTGCAGGCGCTGCTCGAGCGGGCGCGTGCGACGCACTCCGCGCGGCCTCCCCCCGCGACCGGGCAGCCGGTGGCGGCTCGCAGCGGACGCGCCTCGTGAACGCGGTTGCCCTGGACGCGGTCCCCGACGCGAGAGAGCCGGTGCGGACCACCCGGTGGCCGGATCCGTCGACGCTGGCGCGTCTGCGTCCCTGCGCGGACGAAGACGACGAGCGCGGGCTCGTCGAGAACGTCGCGCGGCTGGCCACCGAGGGTTGGTTGCGTGCGCCGCTGCCGAC
Organism: uncultured Gammaproteobacteria bacterium; assembly: GCA_963833195.1. Lineage (GTDB taxonomy): Bacteria > Pseudomonadota > Gammaproteobacteria > Granulosicoccales > Granulosicoccaceae > Granulosicoccus. The sequence goes on from CAWHXF010000027.1 coordinate 3,609,655, forward strand.
CTCCGCCGGCGGTCAAGGCCTGGGCACGTCCGGCGATGCGGCTGCCATCGAGCTCGCGCTCGGGGCGCTGCGGGCGCTCGGCCGCGTCGATCTGCCGCTCGCACGCCTCTACGAGGGCCACGTCAACGCCGTGAAGCTCGTCGAGTTGCATGCCGATGCGCCGCTGCGCGAGCTCGTGCGCGCGAAGGTGCGCGACGAGCACGCCGTGCTGGGCGTGTGGGGCGCACCCGGCAGGCCGCCGCTGCGCGTCCGGAGCACGGCCGAAGACGGCTGGACGCTCGCGGGCGCGAAGGCCTTCGCGTCCGGGCTCGGCTGCGTGACCCTCGCCGTCGCGAGCGTGGCCGACCCGCACGTGCCGGCCGCGTCCCGCCTGCTGGTCGTCGACGTCGACGAGCCGTCCCGACAGCACCCCGACGAGTGGACCGCGAGCGGCATGCGCGCCACGCGTTCCGGCGGCTACGACTTCGAAGGCCTGCGCATCGGCACCGAACGCATGCTCGGCGCGCCCGGCGTGTACGAGCGCGAGCCGTGGTTCGAGGGAGGCACGTGGCGCTACGCGGCCGCGCACGTCGGCGCCATGGAAGGGCTCGTCGATGCCACGGTCGCGGCCCTCGCCGCGCGCGGCCGCGCCGACGACCCGCACCAGGGCGCGCGCATCGGACGCCTCGCCGCGCTCGCGGTCGGCGCGCGCGCGACGGTCGAGCGCGCCGCGCACGCGGTGGAGACCGCCGACCCCGACGACGTGGGTGCCACGCGCCGCGCGGTCACGCTCGCGCTGCTCGCGCGCGAGCTGGTCGAGGAGCTGGCCGTCGACTCGCTGATGCTCGTCGAGCGAGCGCTCGGCATGGCCGCGTTCGAGCGCGGTCACCCCATCGAGCGACGCCGGCGCGACCTCGGGCTCTACCTGCGCCAGGCCGCGCCCGATGCGAAGCTCGCACGGGCCGCCGCGGCGGTGGTCGACGGCGCGAAGGCCGGTGTCGGCGCGCTGTGGTGAGCGCCTCCGCGATGACGGTGTCCGCGTGACCCCCTACGCCGAAGGCTCGCTCCTGCGCGCCGCGGGCGCCGCGCCGAGCATCGACATCGAGCGCCTGGCGGCGGGCGGCGTGCTCGTGCTCGCGCCGCACCCCGACGACGAGACGCTCGGCTGCGGCGCCGCCCTGCACGCCGCCGTCGCGGCCGGTCACGCCGTGCACGTCGTCACCGTGACCGACGGCGGGGGCTCCCATCCCGGTTCGGCCGCCTGGCCGGCCGCGCGCGTCGCGCGCGTGCGCCGCGCGGAGCTCGCCGACGCGCTGCGCACGCTCGGTGGCGGCAGGATCACGAGAGAGGGGCTCGATCACCCCGACCAGGGCACGCCGACCGTCACCGCGCCCGCGGGCATCCGGACGGTCGATCGCCTGCTCGGAATCGTGCGCGAGCGACGGCTCGCGCACCTGTGGACGGTGTGGGAGGGCGATCCGCACGTGGATCACGAGCGCTGCGCCGCGCTCGCGCGGGCGCTCGAGGCGCGCGCGGCGGACGACGGCATCGAGCTGCACACGTCCCGCTTCCCCGTCTGGGGTCGCTTCGTCGAACACCCCCGACTCGACGGGGCCGATGCCCTGTGGCGCTACGTCCCGACGGCGGCGGGGCGCGCGGCGAAGGCGCGCGCGCTCGCCTGTCACGCCACGCAGATGAGCGCCCTGATCGACGACGACCCCGATGGCTTCGTCATGCCTCCCGAGATGCAGGCGCACTTCCTCGCGCACGACGAGCTGTACGTGCGGCGGCGCTCACCGTGAGCGCGACGATGTCCGAGCGCGCGGCGCAGTTCGACGCGCTCTACCTCGAATCCATCGACCCCTGGTCCTTCCGCACGTCCGCCTACGAACGCGCCAAGTACCGCGCGACGCTCGACGCGCTGCCGCGACCGCGCTACGGGCGCGTGCTGGAGGTCGGCTGCTCCATCGGCGAGTTGTCCGCGCTGCTCGCCGGGCGCGCGGACGAGGTGCTCGGCCTGGATGTCTCGCGCATCGCCGTCGACGAGGCGATGCGCAGCCATGCGGACGTGCCGGGCCTGCACTTCGAGGTGCGCGAGATGCCGCGCGAGTGGCCCGCCGGGATGCGGGATCTCGTCGTGCTGTCCGAGATCCTTTACTTCCTCGAGCCCGACGAGATCGATGCGCTGGCGCTCTGCGTGGCGTCCGGTCTCGCACCGGACGGGCACTGCGCGCTCGTCTGCTGGCTCGGCGAGAACGACTGCACGCTCGACGGCGACGGCGCGGCTGAACGCTTCATCGCGGCGTTCGCGCGCACCGCCCCCGTCGACGTCCTCGCCGCCGTGCGCACGGACGCCTACCGCATCGACGTGCTCGCACGTCGCACCCACGATTCTCCCCGGGAAACACGTCCATGATCGCACCGTCCCCCGTCCGATCGACCGGCGGCCTGCCGTCATGACCGCCCTCAAGGCGCTGGAGGACCAGGTCCGCGTTCGGGCCGTCGAGCGCTTCGGACGCATCGACACCTGGATCAACGACGCGGGCGTCGCCATCTACGGCGCCGCGACCGACGTGCCGTGCCGTGGGACGATCAGCGCAAGCTCTTCGACACCAACTACTGGGGCGTGGTCGCGGGCTCGCTCGAGGCCGTCGCGCAGTTCCGGGCGCAACGCGACGCGGGTGCCACGGACGCCGGCAAGCTGATCAATCTCGGCTCGGTGCTCTCGGACCGCGCGATGATCTTCCAGGGTCCGTACTGCGCCTCCAAGCACGCGGTGAAGGGCTTCACCGATGCGCTGCGCATGGAGCTCGAGGAGGCGGGCGAACCGGTCTCGCTCACGCTGATCAAGCCCGGTGCGATCGACACCCCCTACATGGAGCACGCGAAGAGCTTCATGGATTCCGAAGGCACGCGCAACCCGCCGCCCTCCTACGACCCGGAGCTCGTGGCCGACGCCATCGAGCACGCGTGCGAGAACGACCCGCGCGATCTCGTGATCGGTGGCGGCGGCTGGATCGTCGGCAAGCTCGGCCAGCTCGCGCCCGCGCTGACCGACGCGGCCATGAAGGCGACCGGGCGTTTCCTGCAGACGTCCGCCGAGCCGCCGCGCCAGGGCATGCGCGACAACCTGCACTCCCCCGCCCGCGACGGCGCGGTGCACTCGTCCATGCCGCCGCTCGTGCGCGGCATCGGTCCGCGCCGCACGAGCCTGCTCCTCTCCGCGCAGATGCACCCGGCCGCCGCGCTGGCGCTCGGCGCGCTCGCGGTGGCGGGCGTCCTCGCGCTGGTGCGCGAGCGGTGAGCGCACGCCGCTTCCCCGCCGCACGGGCTCAGCCGGCGATCGCGCGGCGCCGGGCCTGCACGGCGTGCGCGCACAGCCCCGCGACGTAGCACCCGACCACCAGCGCCACCATCGCCGCGAGGCCGCCCGCGCCGAGCGTCGCGAGCACGAGCGGCGTGCCGCAGGCGTTGCCGATGTTGCCGGCCTGCGCGAGCGCGCCGTTGGCGAGCGCCTGGTCGGCCACCGCCGGGTTCAATTGCGGGATGGCCGCGAAGCTCGCGCCCTGCACCAGCCCGAGCGCGGCGAACAGGGCGATGCAGGACAGCGGCGCGACGGGCACGAACGCCAGCACCGTCGCCGCCGCCGCCGCGGCGGCGAACCCGACGCGCAGCACCGTCACCGCTGGCATCCGACGCAGCAACGCGACGCCGAGCGTCATCGAGGACACGATGCTCGCGAGCGGCAGCACGGCGGCCGTGAAGGCGCGCTCGCCGGGCGGCACGAGGCCGGGCAGCACCGCCAGCAGCGCCACGAAGGTGGCGGTGTAGAACAGCCAGCCCGCCGCCGGTGCGGCGACGAACGGCGACGCCCACGCGCGTGCGTGGCGCCTGGCGATCCCGCGCGGGGTGAACCGCAGGGACGCGCTCGGTACCGGCGACGTGGGTGCATCCCCGGTCGTCGCCCCGGAGGCATCGCCGGCGCGCGCGTGCGGCAGCATCACCGCGATCAGCATCGCGACCGCACCCGTGCAGAGCCCGTGCGCGAGGAACAGTGCGCCGACGCCGCGCGCCTGCACGAGCGGCAGCCCGAGCCAGGCGACGAGCGCGAAGGCGACGCCGAAGAACGTGCCCCAGAGCGTCATCGCCGCCGGGCGCCACGCGTCGCTGCTGTGCGCGGCGATCAGCACCGGTGCCGCCACCACGATGGCGAGGTGGGCGAGACCCTCGATCACGCGCGTCGCCAGCAGGATCGGCAACGGGGGCAGGAGCGCCTGCAGCAGCGAGGTGGCGGCACCGAGCGCGAGCCCCGCCAGCAGCAGGCGGCGCGGCCCGATACGAGCCGCCAGCACGCCCGCGAGCAACCCGAGCAGCGCGCCGAGCAGGCTGATGGAGGAGACGAGAAAGCCCAGCCCGATGCCGGCATCCGGGTAGACGAGGGCGAGCTCGGGCAGCACCAGACCCACCTTCGCGAACTGCGCGGCGGCGCAGAGACCCGCGGCCCAGAGCGCGAGGACGACGGGTGCGGAGGCGGCGCGGTTCACGCCTGTCATGCTGCACGGATGCGAGGAAGCGCGCCACTCGGGAACCCTCCGTGGTCCCGCCACGTTGCAGGCAGCACGCTACCGTCGGGCGGCGTCCGGTCCTGACTGCACATGCACGACGCGTGACCCCCACCGAGCTTGCCGCGCTGCACCCGCGGCTCTACCACCTCGCCGCGCCCGGCACGCACGAGCGCGTCGTGCACGAGGGGCTGCTGTGCGCGGCCGACATCGTCGAGCGGCTCGGGATCGAGGGCGACGAGCGGGTGCGCCTGCTCGAACGGCGCCGGGACGCGCAGGCGGTGCTCGCGGACGGTCGCTACACGCTGAACGACAACCTGCCGTTGACCGAAGCCGCGCTCGAGCGCTGCCTCGACGACGGGCTCGCGCCGGCCGACTGGCTGCGCGCGCTGAACGCGCGCACCTGGTTCTGGCCTTCCGAGCGGCGGCTGGGCACGCTGATGGGCGCGCGCACGAACCGCGGGCGCGAGCGCGAGGTCATCGTCTTCGACACGCTCATGCTCGTGCGCGCGCACGCCGAGCGCGTGCGGCTATCGCCCATCAACGGCGGCTCGACGATCAGACGGCCGGCACGGCGCGGGCTCGCCACCTACGCGCCGCTCGGCGCGCACGACTACCCGACCTGGCGGCGCCTGCGCGGCCGGCTCGACACGATCGCCGAGGTCGCCGTCGAGGGCTCGGTGCCGGACGCGGCGGACTACATCGTCGAGGTGCGTCGGGTCGGCGCCGTCGCGTAGCCCTCCGCACGCGCGTTGTCCGCGTCGCCATGCCGCACGGCCGGGCGACGCGCGCACCCGGAGTATCCTGCGTGGCCCACCCCTTCGCGAGACCGGCGTGCGCCCCATGACCATCACCGACCGCCTCGCCGAGCTCGGGCTCGTGCCCGCCGCCGCCATGCAGCCGCCGCCGGGCGTCACCTTCCCGTTCGAGCCGGTGCGCATCAGCGGCGACCTCGCCTACGTGTCCGGCCACCTGCCGCTGGAGGCGGACGGCAGCGTGGCGCACCCGCGCGGCAAGGTCGGTGGGCCGGTCAGCGCCGAGCAGGCGCAACACGCCGCCGGGCTCGTCGCGCTCGCGATGTTCGGCAGCCTGGAGCGCGAGGTGGGCTCGCTCGATCGGGTCACGCGCTGGCTGCGCGTGTTCGGCATGGTCAACCACGTCGAGGGCTTCGGCGGGCAGCCCGCGGTCATCAACGGCTTCTCGCAGCGCGTGCTGGACGTGTTCGGCCCCGAGATCGGTGCACACTCGCGCTCCGCCATCGGGGTGGCCGGACTGCCCTTCGACGTGCCGGTGGAGATCGAGGCGATCGTCGAGCTCGGCCCCCCGTCCTGGAACTCGAGGAGCCATCGACCATGAAAGCCATCGGATACCGCAAGAGCCTGCCCGTCGACGACGAGGCATCGCTGCAGGACGTCGAGATCGACGACCCCGTGCCCGGCCCGCACGATCTGCTCGTCGAGGTGCGCGCCGTGTCGGTCAATCCCGTCGACACCAAGGTGCGCATGCGCGCCGAGCCCGACAACGGTTACAAGGTGCTCGGCTACGACGCGGCCGGTACCGTGCGCGCGGTCGGCGACGCCGTCACGCTGTTCGCGCCCGGCGACGAGGTCTGGTACGCCGGCGATATCACGCGTGCGGGCACGAACGCACAGCTGCACGTCGTGGACGAGCGCATCGTGTCGAAGAAGCCGGCCTCGCTCGACTTCGCGGCCGCCGCCGCGCTGCCGCTGACCGCCATCACCGCGTGGGAGGTGCTCTTCGACTGCTTTGCGCTCGACGACACCGACGACGGTACCGGCGAGGGCGAGGCGCTGCTCGTGATCGGCGGCGCCGGCGGCGTCGGCTCGATCATGATCCAGCTCGCGAAGGCGCTCACCTCGCTCACCGTCGTCGCCACCGCCTCGCGCGAGGACACCGTCGCCTGGTGCGAGCGCATGGGCGCCGATCACGTGATCGATCATCACGCGGACCTGAAGGGCCAGCTCGACGAGCTCGGCGTCGTGCCGCGCTACGTGGGCGCGCTGACCGCCTCCGGCCAGCACTTCGACGCGATAGTCGATCTCATCGCTCCGCGCGGCCAGATCGCCATGATCGACGACCCCGGCGAAGGGGTCATCGAGATCACCCGGCTCAAGGCCAAGGCGCTGTCGTTCCACTGGGAGCTGATGTTCGTGCGCCCGATGTTCGCGATGGCCGACATGCACGTGCAGCACGAGCTGCTCGAGCGGGTCGCGCAGCTCGTGGACGACGGCCACGTGAAGACGACCGCCAACCACGACGGCGGGCGCATCACGGCCGCGAACCTGCGCGCCGCGCACCGGCTGCAGGAGAGCGGCAAGGCGATCGGCAAGACGGTGCTAGCAGGGTTCTGATCCGGGCCGGGACGCATCGACGGAGCGCGCGCGGCGATACGACTCGATGCCGTGCCAGCGTCGATGCCGTGCGCGATCGACGGCTGGCCCTGGGGTCGGCAGCGCCTAGGTTTCAGTGGACGACGGGCCTTGTAGATCCCGCGCCAGGAACACGCTGAACGGGTCCGGCTCGTAGTCCGCGAACGGTTCGCACGGCCTGAAGCCGTAGCGGGCGTACAGCGCGAGCGCGGGCGCGAACGGCTCGGTCGCGCCGGTCTCGAGCGCAAGCCGCGTGAGTCCGTCGCGCCGTGCGAGGCCGATCAGCCGCTCGAGCACTGCGGCACCGGCACCGCGGCGCAGGAACCGCGCCGCGGTGCGCATCGTCTTGAGCTCGCCGAGTCCCGCGTGCCGACCACCGTGGCGCTTCAGTGCGCCGCAGCCCACCAGGACGTCCTCCTTCCAGGCCGTCAGCAGCGTCACCGCAGGGTCGGCGAAGGCGTCCGGCGTGAACGCGTGCACGCTGCCGGGCGGCGACAACCGCGCCAGGTCGTCACGGTGCGCTCGCACCAGTGCCGCGACCGCAGGGTGTTCGAGATCGCTCTCGCGGAACACGAGTTCGGGCAGGCTGGTCACTGCAGGATGTCCTCACGGCTTTCCGCACGCGACCGTCGCGTGCGACGCTAGCGTACCGTCCGACCCGTCGAGACCGCCATGCCAGTTCGCTCGGCCGCGCATTCCCTCGCTCCTTCGCCATCCCTCGTTCCCTCGCGATGGCGTTGCGTGCAGGCGATGCTGCTGCTCGCGGCATCGCTCGCGGTCACGAATGCCCGTGCCGACGATGCGACCGACGCCGCCTGGCAGGCCGTCGCCGACGGCGAGGCCGTGGTGATGATGCGCCACGCGCTCGCGCCGGGCGGCGGCGACCCCGCGAGCTTCGACGTGAACGACTGCGCCACGCAGCGCAACCTCTCGGACGAGGGGCGCGAGCAGGCGCGTGCGATCGGCACCGCGCTCCGCGAGCGGCTCGGCGAGGGGCCGTTCGAGGTCTACTCCAGCGCCTGGTGTCGCTGCCTGGAGACCGCGCGATTGCTGGGGCTGGGCGAGGTGAGCGCGTTCGAGCCGCTGAACTCGTTCTTCCAGGATCGCGGCGCGGGGCCGTCGCAGACCACGGCGCTGCGCGAATGGATCGACGCGCGCCTGGCCGAGGACGATCGCGTGCCGGCCGTGCTCGTCAGCCACCAGGTCAACGTCACCGGGCTGACCGGCGTGTTTCCCTCGTCGGGCGAGCTCGTGATCGTCGGCCCGGACGGAGAGGCGTTGGCGACGGCGTTGCTGGCCGATCCCTGAGCGGGTTCCCGCGTGGGCGGCTCAGCCCGCGTCCGGCATTTCCTCGCGCGCGATGACGGCCGTCTCGGCCGCGGCGGCGGTGTACCAGTCGCGCATCTCCGGCAGATCGAGCAGCGCGTCGATCCACGACTCCACGGGCGCCGCGACGCGCACGCCGTAGGTGCGCAGCCGCGACGCGACCGGTGCGTACATGGCGTCGACGACGCCGAAGTCACCGGCGAGCCACGGACCACCGCCGCGCTCGAGCGAGGCCGCGAGCAGCTCGTCGATCCGATCGAGCTCGCCGCGCGTCGCCGCGTCGGGCACGAATCCGCGCACCGTGCGTCGGCAGTTCATCGGCATGCTCGTGCGCACGTGCATGAACCCCGCGTGCATCTCGGCGCAGAGGGAGCGCGCCCGCGCGCGCTCGGCGATGTCGGCGGGCCAGAGGCCGGCCCCGGGATGCAGCTCGGCCACGTACTCGCAGATCGCGAGCGAGTCGTGCACGACGAGCTCGCTGTCGTGCAGCACCGGCACCCGCCCGTGCGGGCTCCAGCGCGCGATCGCCGCCGCGCCCTCGGGCGTGTCCAGCGACACGTCGACGGTCTCGAAGGCCATGTCCGCGCGACGCATGAGCAGCCACGGACGCAGGGACCACGAGGAGTAGTTGCGGTTGCCGACGACGAGCTGCATGGTGGGACTTCCAACCAGGGACCCGCACGAGCGTGACACAGAACCCCGCACCGCTTCCCGCCGCCGCCACCGCCATGGCGAGCTCCCCGATCGTCGAGGCCTTCTTCGACGACACGACGCACACCGTCAGCTATCTGGTGCGCGACCCCGACGGCGACGCCTGCGCGGTGATCGATCCGGTGCTGGACATCGACTATGCCGCGGGGCGCATCGCGCACGATCATGCCGAGACCATCCTGCGTCGCATCGAGGCCGAATCGCTCACCCTGGAGTGGCTGATCGAGACCCACGTGCACGCCGATCATCTCTCGGCCGCCCCGTGGCTGCAGGAGCGGCTCGGCGGACGCATGGGCATCGGCGCGGCCATCACCGTCGTGCAGGAGACGTTCGGCAAGGTGTTCAACGAGGGCACCGAATTCCAGCGAGACGGCAGCCAGTTCGATCGTTTGTTCGGCGACGGGGACACCTACCGCATCGGCTCCATGACGGCGTGCACGCTGGCCACCCCCGGACACACGCCCGCCTGCATGGTGCACGTGATCGGCGACGCCGCCTTCGTCGGCGACACGCTGTTCATGCCGGACGGCGGCTCGGCGCGCGCGGACTTTCCCGGAGGAGATGCCGGTACGCTCTACGACTCCATCCAGCGCGTGCTCGCGCTGCCGGACGACATGCGGCTGTTCATGTGCCACGACTACGGCCCCGACGGTCGCGAGATCCGTTGGGAGACGACGGTGCACGAAGAGCGCGCGCACAACATCCACGTCGGCGGCGGGAAGACGCGCGAGGAGTTCGTGCGCTTTCGTACCGAGCGCGACGCGACGCTGAAGGTGCCCGCGCTCATCCTGCCGGCGCTGCAGGTGAACATGCGCGGCGGCGAGATTCCCGTCGACGAGGCGGGCAGGCCGGCGCTGAAGGTGCCCATCGGGGGGTTGTAGCCGAGACGCCTCGGCCGACCGAGGCTCGCGTCCCGCACGAACGCGCGCCGAGCGATCAGCCCGAGAGGTGCGCCTTCAATCGCACCATCGCCTCGTCGATCTCGTCCATCGAGTTCGCGTAGCTCAGCCGCACGTAGCGCGATGCGTCGCGCGTGCCGAAGTCCGCGCCCGGCGTGAGCGCGACATGCGCCTCGTCGAGCGCGCGCGCTGCGAACGTCATCGCGTCGGGAGCGTGCCCGGACACGTCGATGTAGACGTAGAACGCGCCGTCCGGCTCGACGGGCACGGGCAGCCCGGCAGCGCGTAGCCCCGCCAGCACGCGCGCCCGCCGACGCCGGAACTCCGCGCGACGCTCCTCGTACAACGCGAGCGACTCGGACTCGAAGCACGCGACGGCCGCGTGCTGCGCCGGGGCCGACGGACAGATGTAGAAGTTCTGCGCAAGCTTCTCGACCACCGCCACCATCGGCTCCGGCAGCACGGCCCAGCCGAGTCGCCAGCCCGTCATCGCGAAGTACTTCGAGAAGCTGTTGACGACGATGGCACCGTCGTCGTCCCCGAGCACGGTGCGCGGCGCATCGGTGTAGACCAGGTTCTGGTAGATCTCGTCGACGAGCCGGAAGCCGCCGCGCTCTCGCGCCGAGGCGCACAGCGCGACGAGCTCGTCATGCGGGATCGAGGTGCCCGTCGGGTTCGACGGCGTGGCCACCATGACCCCGCGAGCGCGCTCGGACCAGTGCTCGCGCACCAGGGCGTCGGTGAGCTGGAAGCGCGTGGCGGGCGTCGTCGGCACGAGCCGCACGTCGGCATCGAAGGCCGACACGAAGTGGCGGTTGCATGGGTAGGAGGGGTCCGCGACCAGCACCTCGTCGCCGCGCTGCACGAGCGCGGCCGCCGCGAGCAGCAGCGCCGCCGACGCACCGGCCGTGACGACGATGCGCCCGGGATCGATATCGACGCCGAAGCGCGCGGCGTAGTCGGCCGCGATGGCCTCGCGCAGCGCGGGCACGCCGAGCGCCGCCGTGTAGCGGTTGCGCCGCGGCTCGCGCAGCGCGCGCTGCATGGCCTCCAGCACGAGCGGCGCGGCACCGAAGTCCGGCTCGCCGAGGCTCATGCGCACGACGTCCACGCCGCGCGCCTCGAGCTCGTCGGCACGCTTGCCGAACTCCATGGCCTGGAACGGCTGGACGGCGGCGGCGCGCGCGGCGAAGGGCCCGGTCAGGTCCGTCCGCGGTTTCGCTCTCGTTGCGCCCGCGCTCCCGGCCTCGTCCCGACCGGGTGACTCGTGCACGTCCGGGTTCGCTCGAATCACCATGCCCGCACGGTAGCCGAAGCCGGGCCCGCTCGCATCGACCCGGCGCGCGCGTTCCCGCCCGTCCCCTTCGGCCGCGAGGAGCATGCGTGGCCGCGTCTGCGTCCCGCCGATCTCCGGCGACAAACGGCCACCGAGCCGACCGCGCTACCCTTGCCTCGACATCGCCGGTTCGAGCACTTCACGCTTGAACCGGTCCGCGCTGCACTCGTCCGGCTGCCCGAGGCCTTCGATCTCGCAGGAGGGCAGCAACGCGAGCTCGTCGCGCACCGCACCGAGAAACAGCCGGCCACCGCCGAGGCCGGGTTCGTTCGCGAAGGCGCAGACCGTTTCCATCGGCGACTTGCCGATCTCGCTGTCCGCCTTGGCCTCGATGCGCTCGTTCTCGGCGAGCTCGTCGAGATCCACAAGGTGCAGGTTCCGGTTCACACGCCGCAGGTCATGGAGCGCCGTGCGCGCTCGCGCGAGCCGCAGCGGACGGCCGACATCGACGGTGCCATCGAGGATCGGCGGCACGGCATGAGTCTTCTCGGTACACCGCAACCACGCGTAAATGTGTGGTCGATGTGCATCAAGTACCGCGCGGCAGTCCATCCCGACGCATCAACTCCGCCAGGCGAGGCCCCTCCAGCCGCGGCCCGCCGAGCCGCGCCTCAGGCCGCCCGCACGGGTCGCACCACCCGCGGCCGGCCCGGCTCGCACTCGAGCGCGTCGCGGTCCCAACCGGCGGCATCGGCCGCTGCGCCGTACGTGCTCAGCAGGAACCGCATGAGCATCCCCTCGGGATCGTCGCTCGTCCGCACCGCCTCGTAGGGCAGCAGGAACTCGCCGAGCTCGGCGTTCCAACCCGCCTCGGCGGGCTCGACCGGCGTGTCGGCGAAGCCCTCGGGCGTCGGGTAGGCGTACGAGTAGAACATCGGCTCGCCGACCCCCACCCCGGGCCAGAACCCCGCCGACGACACCTCGTGGCTGTAGGCCTCGCGCGTGATCTCGTCGGGCAGGTTCGGCATGCCCCCGGGGTGCGGCGGTGCGGTGCGTCCCGAGAAGCGCGTGACGGCAAGGTCGAACGAGCCCCAGAAGAGGTGCACCGGACTGACCTTGCCGAGGAACGCGGTCCGGAAGTGATCGAACACGTTGCGACTGGAGACGAGAGCGCGGTGGAAGCGTCGCACCGCTTCGGCGTCCCACGGGCGCGGCGCGTCGTCCTCGACGAACGGGACGGCCTCGGCCAGCTCGTTCGGATGGCCGTGTATGTCGAACGTGCCGCCCAGGCCCGTCACCAGGTCCCGCACACGCGAATGGAACTGCGCGACGGTGCCGGGCCCGAGCTCGAAGCCGTCGCCGGCGCCGCGCTCGTTCGTCCCGACGACGCGTCCGGCGTGCACGTCGAGCTCGAGCGTGAGGTGCCCGCCCGCGTCCGGCACCGGCCCCGTCGTCAGCCCGCACGAGCTCGGGTAGAGCGTCGCGTGCCAGGCGTGGTTGACCCACGGCGTGTGGGCGAGCCGGTACTTGCCGAGAATCTGGACGTACAGGTGCAGCGCGGTGCAGGTCTCGGCCCAGTCCGGGTAGGGGATGGCGGGCCAGGGTTCGCGGGACATGGGCGGTGTGCTCGTCGAAGGATGGCGGGCCCGGACGCTCGGCGCTCCGGTACCGCGCAGGCTCGCACGCTACCGGCCATCGCGCTCGGGCGGCAGCTCCGCGGTCCCTCTCATCGCTTGCCGAGCGGTCGCGCCGGATTGCCCCCCACCGTCGCTCCCGCCGCCACGTCGCGCGTCACGAAGGCGAGCGGGCTGCGCGATCCGCGCCCTGCGCGCGGCGTTCGCGTCCGGTCGCCACGTTCGCTCGCGTCCGATTGCTACGCGTGCGGCCGTCCAATTGCCACACGGAGACGCATCGACCCGCCGGACCGCCGCGTTCGCGATCGAGACTCGACTAAAGTCGCACGCCGTTAAACCGTGACATGTGACACATTGCGAGCAGGCTCCCGTTGCCCGCCCGCCGGCTTCGACGACGAGATGAGCGAGACGGACGGTCATGCACGGCACGCCTCGACGCGCTACCGGAAGCGTCCCGGGCTCGCCGTGACCGCCATCCGGCTCGCACTCGATACCGCGGGGCTCGTCTACCGAAAGTGGGGCGGCGAGCAGCGCGGCAAGGCCGGCGACTGGCTGGTCGAGAACCACGACGGCGACGTCTACACGGTGGATGCCGAGAGCTTCGGCGCGAGCTACGAGCGCGTGTCGCCGGGGCGGTACGTCAAGACGGCGCCGGTCTGGGCGGTGCAGGCGGACGCCGCTGGTCGCGTGACGACCAGGGAGGGAGCCACCGGCTACCGGGCCGGCGACTACCTGGTCTCGAACGATGCCGATGGAGAGGACGTCTACGCCGTGCCGCGGCGCACGTTCGAAGCGAGCTACGAGGCCGACGAGGCCGACGAGGACGCGCCGCGCGCCGCAGAGCGACAGCAGGGGTAACGCGCGCCATGTCCGCCTTCGATTTCGATCTCTTCATCAGCTACGCGCACATCGACAACGAGCCGCTGGAGCCGAGCCGGGGCGGCTGGATCAGCCGCTTCCACACCTCGCTGAACGCGCTGCTGAGCATGCGCCTCGGCAAGAAGGCGCGCATCTGGCGCGACGACAAGCTGCAGGGCAACGACGTCTTCGCCGAGGAGATCGTCGAGCGCTTCGGCAGCACCGCGCTGCTGCTCTCGGTGCTGTCGCCGCGCTACCTGAAGTCGCACTGGTGCACGCGCGAGGCGAGCGAGTTCTGCGACCGCGCGGAGCGCAGCGGCGGCATCGTGATCTCGAACAAGGCGCGCGTGTTCAAGGTGCTCAAGAACCCGGTGCCGTCGGAGGAGCCGTTGCCGCCGCTGATGCGCTCCCTGCTCGGCTACGACTTCTACACCACGGTCGACGGCACGCCGATGGAGCTGGACGCGCTGTACGGGGAGCTTTACGCGCAGGACTACAACCGCAAGGTCAACAAGCTCGCCTACGAGATCGCCCAGTTGCTCGAAGCGTTCGAGGCTCAGGGAAACGCAGCCGGCGCCGGCGGGGCGGTGGGCGGGGCGGTGGGCGGGCCGAACCCGATGGCCGGCGCGGACCCGGCGGGCCGCTGCATCTACCTCGCCGAGTGCAGTTTCGATCTGAAGGACGAGCGCGAGCGGCTGGAGGCGGAGCTGATGCGGCTCGGGCACACCATCCTGCCGGACCGTCAGCTGCCCCGCGACGAGGTCGGGTACGTCGCGGCGGTCGAGGCGCTGGTGGCGCGCGCCGACCTGTCGATCCACCCGGTCGGCGCCCACGCCGGCGCGGTGCCCGACGGTCCGAGCGGCCGCGCGGTGCCGGTGCTGCAGAACGAGATCGCCGCGCGTGCCGGAGCGTCCGGGCCGCGCCGGTTGATCTGGTTGCCGGACGGGACGGGCTCGAGCGATCCCGCGCAGCAGGCCTTCATCGACGCCCTGCGGAGCGATCCGGAGGCCCAGCGCGGCGCGGACCTGATCGCCGGTGACCGCGAGAGCCTCAAGCGCGCCCTGTTCGCCGAGCTCGCCCGCGCGGAGCGGCCCGCTCCGGACCGGGCCGCGAGCGCTGCGCCGGGCGAGCCCGGCATGGTTCACCTGCTCTGCACCGAGGCGGATCGCAAGCCGACCCTGCCGCTGCGACGGCTCCTGAAGTCCCGCGGTCTGGAGGTCACCCTGCCCGCCTTCGAGGGCGACGCGGCCAGCGTGCGCGCGGCCAATCAGGGCATGCTCGCGCGCTGCGCGACGGTGCTGCTCTGGTACGGGCAGGGCGACGAGGCGTGGAAGCGCACCGTCGACGGCGAGCTGCGCAAGCTCGCCGCCCTGCGCAGCGACGGACGGGTGCCACCGGTCCACACCTGCCTGGCCGCGCCCGCGACCTCCGACAAGGAGGATCTGCTCGACATGGACGAGCCCGGCCTCGTCGATCTGCGCGGCGGCCTCGACGAGGCGCGCCTGCTGGCGGTGCTCGACCTGCCCGCCGAGGCGACGTCGCCGGAACCGGCGTGAGCGCGCTCGGCGAGGATATCGCCGACGTCACCGACGTCACCGACGTCACCGACGGGGCCGTCTCGAGTCGACGACCGCCCGCCGCGATGCGGGCGTCGGACGACGACCCCGGGCATCGCCCGAACCCGTTCCCGGGGCTGCGTCCGTTCCGGGAGGACGAGGAGCACCTCTTCTTCGGCCGCGAGAGCCGCATCGACGCCATGGTCGATCGGTTGGCCGAGACGCGTTTTCTCGCCGTCGTCGGCAGCTCCGGCTCGGGCAAGTCCTCCCTGGTCAACTGCGGGCTGCGGGTCGCGCTGCGTTCGGGTCTGATGGCGAGCGCGGGCACCGCCTGGCGCGTCGTGCACCTGCGTCCCGGCGGCGATCCGATCGGCGCCCTGGCACGGGCGCTCGCCGCCGATGGCGCGCTGTTCGACGACTTCCGGGACGAGGGGCTCGCGCTTCGCGACATCGTCGAGACGAACCTGCGCATGAGTCGCCTGGGCCTCGTGGACGTGTGCGCGCAGGCGCGGCTGCCGGCCGGCACGAACGTGCTCGTCGTCGTGGACCAGTTCGAGGAGCTGTTCCGCTACCGCCGCGAGGCGTTCGTCGACCGGGCGGACGGCGCATCGCCGCCGGTGGACGAATCGAGCGTGTTCGTCGACCTGCTGCTCGAGGCCCACCGGCAGACGAGGCACCCGATATACGTGGTGCTGACGATGCGCTCGGACTTTCTCGGCGACTGCGCGCGGTTGCCGGGTCTGGCCGAGGCGATCAACGCCGGACAGTACCTCGTCCCGCGCATGACTCGCGACGAGCGCCGCGAGGCGATCGCGGGTCCCGTGGCGGTGAGCGGCGCCACGCTCCTGCCGGTGCTGCTCACCAGGCTGCTGAACGATCTCGGCGAGGACCCCGACCGGCTGTCCATCCTGCAGCACGCGCTCAATCGGCTCTGGGCGGCCCGCGAGGCCGAAGGCGGCGAGGGCGCGCTGAACCTGCGCCACTACAGCGCGGTCGGCAGCATGGCGAACGCGCTCGATCGTCACCTCGAACAGGCCTTCGCCGAGCTCGAGGGACGCGAGCGCCAGCTTGCGCGAAAGCTGTTCCAGGCGTTGACGGACAAGACCGACGATGCGCGCGGCGTGAGGCGCCCGACCGCCTTCGCCACGTTGTGCGCGCTGTGCGAGGCGGAACCCGACGAGCTCGAGTCCGTCATCGACGTGTTCCGCGCCCCGGGACGCTCGTTCCTGATGCCGCCCGCGGACGAGCCTCTGGAAGCGGGCACCGTGATCGACATCTCGCACGAGAGCCTGATGCGTCGCTGGCGCCGGCTGCAGCGCTGGGCCGACGAGGAGGTCCGTTCGACGCAGACCTATCGGCGTCTGGGCGAAACGGCGTCCCTGCACGCGAGCGGCAAGGCCGGGCTGTGGCGCGACCCCGATCTCGCGCTGGCGCTCGCGTGGCGGCGCGAGGAGCGGCCCAACGCCGCCTGGGCGGCGCGCTACGGACCGGGCTTCGAACGGGCGATGCGCTTTCTCGAGCGCAGCGCCGAGGCGCAGGAGGCGGAGCGGGGCAAGGCGCTCGAGGACGAGCGCCGCGCCGCGGAGCTCGCCCGTGCCCGCGCGGTCGCCGACGAGCAGAAGGCACGCATCGCCGCGCAGGACAAGGCGGCGAAGGTGCAGCGCGGCGTGACGCGGGTGGTCGTCGTGGCGCTGGTCGTCTCGCTCGGCCTCGCCTTCCTCGCCGGGCTGCAGACCTGGTCGCTGAAGCGGGCCGAGGCCGCGAGGCAGGCCGCCGCGGCGCAGACCCTCGAGGCCCACGAGGTGTCGCGCAACATCGTCGGACTGTTGATCGACGAGCAGCGCAAGGTCGGTGCCGGTCGGCTCACGAGCGAGGTGCTGTCCACCGCCGTCGCCGAGGAGTCCGAGAAGGCGCGCACCCTGTGGCGGCTGGTCGAGCGGGCCGACGCCGCGGCGCGCGAGACGCCCGTGACGGTCGCCTTCGTCAATCCGGGGAAAACGCCCGTGCGGGTGCTGCAATGGACTCCCGACGTCGTCGAGCGCCCTCTGGCCGTCGTCGACGCGGGAGCCCGAGTGCCGGTCGAGCTGTTCGAGAATGATGTCTGGATCGCGCGGGTCGTCTCCAGCGGCCGTCTGGTCGCCACCGGCGTGGTGGCGGACGAGAACGCCGGGGACGGCCCGACCGAGGTGATCCTGAACCGATGAGGAATCGCGCGTGAGCATCTCGCTCGGAAGCCACGACGTCGATCTGCGGGACGGCCGCGCCCCCGCGGCTCACCCCGAGTCGCCCAGGGCGTCGATGCCCGTGCGCAGCCGGTCGAGCGCCGCTCGCAGCGCGGCCATGGAACCGCCGCCGTCATCGGACCGTTCGCGCGGCGTGCCCTCCCCGGCGGGCGTCAGCTGCACGCGGAAGAAGTCGATGTTCTCGATGATCGTCCTCATCTCCCGGCGGGTCGCGCCCCGTCGACGCGCGGCGTCGTAGGCGTCGAGGATGCCGGACTCCTCGGCCGCGTCGAGGACGCCGTCGGCCAGGGCGCGCAGCAGGCGCAGGTCCGGCAGCCGGCACAGCGTCCAGAAATCCGATTCGCTCGCCGCCGTGCCGGCCAGCGACCCGGACAGCTCGGCGATACCGCGCTCGATCGTCTCGTCCCGCGCCGTCGCGCTCCCTCCGACACCCACCGCCCCCACGGCGCCGTCGCGCTCCACCGTCCAGCGCCGCGCCACCCGCGCCGCGACGAGATTCTGCATCGGGTAGAAGAGGTTCGAGGATCCGTTCTCCCGAGCGATGCCGAGGCTGCTTCGGTAGGCCGCCTCCATCTGCTCCAGATAGGTCCGTCGCGCGGGGTCCGGCTCGATCATGGCCTGGCGCTTGTGGATACCGCCCTTCAGCGCCCAGCGTTCCTGCGTCTCGCCGATCTGCAGCAGCGCATCGATCATGCGCATCGCCTCGCCGAGCTCGGCGCGACAGGTCTCGAGACCTTCCTCTCCCGCCTCGCCGAGGCGCTCCACGGCGAGCCGTGCGCGCAGGTTGGCCAGCTGCTGCATCGAGGCCACCGAGCCGTCGGCGCTCTCGCTGCGCCGGGCCCGGTCGTAACAGGCCGACGCCTTGCCGAACTCGCCGAGCTCGCCCCAGAGCGCGGCCAGCGACGCGCACAGCGCGCCCGAGCGCATCCAGCCCGCCGGTGCATCGCGCACCAGGCGTTCGAGCTGTTCGCGGACGTGCCCTCGCTCCGGCTCGTCGGCGTAGACGACCCGGCTCGCCATCGCCTCGATCTCCTGGCGCAGCTCCGCCGCCGCTACCGGTCTTATCTCCCGATCACCGTCGTCGTCGGCCCGCGCGCCGCGCAGCGTGAAGTCCGGATCGCCGTAGCACTGGTAGGCACCCCAGGTGTTCGAGGCGCGATGACGCGCGTCGTCGTGCACCCGCCTGCGTGCCTGGTACACCGCTTCCCCGAAGCTCGAGCCGCCGAGCATGTGCTCGTAGAAGACCCTGGCGAACAGGCTGGCCGCGGCATCGTCCACCGCCCAACCGGCCGCCACCACCGCGCGCGCGCCGAGGCGGATGAACTCGGTGGCGAGGCTTGCCGCGAGCCGCGGGTAGGCGACGCGCGCCGCGGCCCGCTCGCCGTCGATCCGGCCGAGGTGGCAGCAGTTGAGGAACACCAGCTGGGGCACGTAGCGCCGCGAGATCTCGGCCGGCGTGAGGTAGAGGCCATCCCTGAGCACCACGCCGCTGATCGTGCCGCCTTCGGACGTCCCGCCGGAGACCGCCGCGTGCGCGATGCGCGGATCGCCGTCGATGTCGACGGGCTGCTCGTGCACGCCATGGGCGGCGATGTGCAGCACGCCGTAGGGGCGCGCGTACAACGTGTCGATGACCTCGAGCGCGTCGACGTCGTCGCCGACCCGCAGGGTCGTCTCACAGCCGGCATCCTCGAGCTGCCGGGAGACGCGACGCGCCTCCTCGCGCGCGCCGGGCAGCAGGGCGTAGGCGGAGCCCTCCGCCGTTCCGGTGTCCCCGATCACGAGCGCGGAGTGCACCGGCGCGAGGACCGCCGTCGGGCGCGCGCTGCCCGTAGGCAGCTGGCGGATCACGCCGGCGCGGACGGACATCGGCAGCCCTTCCGCGTCGGCGGCGTCCTGCAGCAGCTCCCAGGGGTAGCGCGCCGTGGTGTCGTCGACGACCAGCACCAGCCGGTGGCGGTCCGGCGCGTACTGCTTGAGCGCGTCGGGGACGAGCAGCTCGAACAGGGTGCGACCGATCGTCGCGTCGTGCCGGGTCGACCCGACGGCGCGCTGCAGGTAGCGATCGACGAGGCGGCGCTGGGTCGGCTGCAGCGACGACTGCACGCGTCCGCGCGTGGCGAAGGACTCGAACTCGATCTCGCCGTGCTCGTCGGCGCGGATCCGCATGCGTTGCCACCAGATCGCCCGATCGTCGACGCAGACGCGACGCCGACCGTCGCGCGCCTCGTGCAGGTGCCGCTCGATGTCGAAGCCGTCGGCGAACTCGGGCCCGTCGCCGAACGCGCGCAGCGCGCGGGCGGCGAGCACGGCACGGTCCTCCCAGCACTCGATGATGTCGAGTCGGTCGATCTGCACGATCGGTGCGTCGTCGGTGCCGAGGCTCGTGCCGCCCTGCCCCGATTCGCGGCGCCCGGGCTCGCGCAACCGCTCATTGGTCCGGTCGACCGCTCGCAGGATCGACTGCAGCGAATCGGCCACGCCGAGCTCGCCGCTGGAGCCGACCAGCAGCGCGCTCAGCGGTGCACCGACCACCTCGCCCGGTGCGCCTTCCGCGTGCGCGGCGCGCCGCCGCGCCTCCTCGAGCGCGGTCAGCGCGTAGTCGGTCATGGCGCGCACCAGCGTGCCGATCAGCTGTCCCGGGGAGAGCTCGCCGTACTCGCCGAGCCCGACGACGATCGCGCCCGGATGGGCGTCGTGGTCGCGCCGGTCCCGCGGGTCGAGCATCACCAGCGAGCTGCCGAGCTCGCCCGGGTAGAGCCCCAGCCGCAGGCGTTCGCGAAGCCGGCCGCGGAGCTGGCGGTCGAGGTAGTCCTCGGCGCTCGCGATGGTGTCGCCCTCGTGATGACCGACGAGCACCGGATGGGCCGAGCCCCCGAGATCGCCGTGCACGACCCGCGTCCGCACCCGGACCCGCGGCACCGAACGGGCGCCCTGCCGGATCGTGCCGCCGAGCGCCGCGGCGAGCAGATCGGCGCGATCGGGAAAGCGATCCATGCGCACGGGCGGCAACGGGAAGGCGTCCCCGTCCGCGCCGACGTCGCGTCCGGCCGGAGGGCGCCGCGGCAGGCGCTCGGTCGTGCCGCGCTCGATCAGCTCGAGGATCGCGGGGAACGCCGACGGCGTCGCCGCGAGATCGCCGTGCTCGGCGTCCAGGTAGTAGACGTTCCGCGGCGCGAGCTCGCTCGGTATGCCGCTTCGCCACGTCACCCGGCCGTCGCCGTCGGCCGTCGCGCTGACCCGCACGCGTCGTCCGGGCGGCGCGTGCTCGTCGATCGAGACGTCGCTGGCCGTGGCGCGCGCGACCCCCGCGACGTAGCAGGTGCGTTCGGGATCGAGCGACACGCCGGCGACTGCCGTGCGAAGCGCCCTCGCCGCCTCCAGCCGCGCGGGCTCCGGCACGCTCCAGGCCACCTCCGAGCTCTTGCTGCCCGCGATGCGGTCGCCCCCGAACAGACCCCGTTCGGAGCCGAGGTCCGCCGCGTGCAGGCGTCGCCAGGTCGCGGCCTCGAACAGGTCGACGGTACCGTCCGCGGGCAGCAGCTCCAGCACGCCGTCGAAGCGCGCCACGATGCGCAGCAGCTCGGCCTGCCCGGCACGCAGGTCCAGCAACGCGAGCTTCTGCATCAGGCCGTCGCGCCCCAGCAGCATCGCCGCCATCGCGTGGGCGCCGGCGCTCGGGGTGCCGAGCATGAGAAAACGGCTGCCCTCGTGAGCGCAGGCGCGACGCCAGAGCGCCTGACCGATGGGGCGCGCGAGCATCGCGCGCACCACCAGACCGCCCATCGAGTGGGCCACCAGGCGGATCGGCTGCCCGTGCCGCTCGGCGTCGGCGAGCGCGGCCTCCAGCACCGCTTCGAGCAGGGCCGCCGACTCGCCGAGCGAGCGGCGCCAGTCGTAGGCGAACGGGCGCACGTCGTGGCTCGTCGCGAGCGCGCGCAGCAGGGCGCCGTAGGCGTTCGGAATCGGTCCGTCGGGCACGACGTCGGCGGCGTCGACGTCGAGCTCTGCGAGACCACCTCGGGCGAGCCCGATCAGATCGATCCAGATACGCCGTCCGCCGACGCACAGCTGGCTGCCCATGATGCCGGGCAGCACGATCGCGATCGGCAACGGCTCGCCGGTGCGGATGCGGTAATCCTTGCCCGGACTCCGGGTCGACGTCCTCGGGCCGGCGGAACAGCGACGGCTCCGCCTGCAGCAGCCCGTCGAACAGCCGCTCCGCGGTGGGGCCGTTGCCGAAGTAGCGGAAGTGGTTGACGCTGCGGCCCTGATCGATCCAGTGCAGCACCGGCGAGAGGCGCGCGGCACCGCCGAGCATCGCCGGGGTGTTGACCACGAGGTCGTGGTCTTCCCGGTAGTACAGGTCCGCGAGCAGCACTTTCAGCCGGTTCCAGCCACCGGCCGAGATGTCGCCGCCTATGACCCTCAGGTCCGCCGCCACCGTCACGTCCGGACGGTTGAGCATGCGCACCGTCGGCGAGATCGGCATCATCGCCTCGATGCCCGGAAGCTCCTGCGGCTCGGTGCGCTTGTGCACGACGCCCAGGGTCAGCGTCGAGACCGCGTCGAACAGCGGGCCGCCGAGCCCCGGCGTGTGCTGCAGCACGTTCACGAACCGGGACAGGTAGCGATCGAGCCGGCCGTCGGCGAGGGTCGTGCCGCGCGCCGGGCAGGCGACGCGCACGAAGCGCTCGATGCGCGGCGGCCGCGCCGCGAGCCGGGCACCGAGCTCGGCGAGCGCCGCGCGATCCGCAGCGTAGGGCGGTGCGTCGAACAACGCCAGGTCGTCCGCGTCGAAGGGCTCCCGATCGAGCGCCGTGCCGCGACACAGCAGCTCGCCGACCAGACCACCGCGCGAGTGGGAGACGAGGTGCAGTCGCCAAGGGGGCGGCGTAAGCGGCGGCGGCGGCGTGCCGGCGCCGACGCTCGCATCGAGCGCGCCGAGCAGATCGAGCGCGTTGCGTATCGGACTCTCGGTGGCGGTGCGGTGCTGGAACGCGAGCACCTGGCCGTCGTAGTGGTCGAGCAGACGCCCGATGCCGTGCTCGCCGTCGTTCCACAGGTTGCCGAAGCTGCCCTCGGTGCTCGAGAAGGTGCCGTGCAGGAACACGAGCACGGGCTTGGTGACGTCGAGCGTCCCGACGGGCAGCAGCGCGGTCGGCGAAGCGCTTCCGCAACGATACAACCCCGGCCCCGGATCGAGCCGTCCCTCGACCTTCGTGGTGACGAAATCGGTGATGCTGCCGGCGATGTCGACGCCGAGAATCTTGAGCCCCTTGATCGCCCAGGCGCCGACGCCCCGGCTGCCTCGGCTGCGCCGGCTGCCGAAGGGCAGCTCGACCGGCAGGCGCACGTCCCCGTCCTCGCTCGCGACCTCTGCGCCGCGGCCGACGCCCGAGCCCGTGGCTTGGGCGATATCCCGAGCCAGCACGTCGGCGCGCGTCCAGAGGAAGCTGCCGTTCTCGAGCTCGATCTCGATGACCTGGTCGTCGGCGACATCGAGCACCTGCTCCGGCGCCGCGCCGTCCCGCGCGGCCGTCACGTGCAGGCTGCGCTCGGTGCGCACGGTGCCGGCAGGCAGGTGGTCGGCGAGGACGCTGCGCTGCGCCGTCGGGTCTTCGCGTCCGGGGATGACGAGCATTGTCATGGGCCGGCGTTCCTCGGGTCGGGGCGGGAGGAGAGCTGGCGCCCGTCGCACCGTGGGTGCGACGTCACGCAGGGCGCTTGTCGACGCGCCGACGGTCACGCGGTACCGGCCGCCGGCGTTCATCCAGTGTGGCACGGCGTCACGACCGGTTCGGGACCGCGCGCGCCTTGCCTTTAGGCGAGCGGCGCACGCGCGCACGATGGCGACGCAACGGCGAACTTCGACACCCCGTTCGATGGACGCCGCCTGGTGTTCGGCGGCTTCGAGCCGATGTCGCTCGAGGGTTGAGACGCCCCGGTACCGGGACTCCGTTCAATCGAGCGGCGGACCGACGAACTCCAGCCCGTGCTCGAGACCGATCTCGACGATGCGCGGCATGTCGCGCCCCGGCTTCAGCCCTTCGCGCTCCACGGCCAGGAAGAAGCTCGCACCGGCGCCCGGCGAGAGCATCAGCAGGCAGCGCGACCCTTCGGCGGCCAGTCCGCGAAAGGTGTGCGGGGTGTCAGGCGGAATCAGCACCGTGCCGCCGGCATCGATTTCGGTCTCCTCGTCGCCGCAGCGGAACCGCAGGCGACCCTCGAGCACGGCGAACACCTCGTGCTGACCGCGATGCACGTGCAGCGGCGGCCCGACGCCTTCCGGCACGAGCTCCTCCCACAGCGCGAAGGCGCCGCCGACGTCTTCGGGCAGCACCTTGAAGGTGCGCGGCAGGAGGGTCATGCCGCTGCGCCGCGCGACGCTCAGGACCCGGTCGAGATCGGGTGGGCCGTCCAGCGGCTCGGGGGCGGCCCTGGCCTCGTCGACGGGCGTGCCGAGCTCGGTGAAGAAGCGCTCGTGCATCCTGCCCGGCGCGTTCAGGATCAGCACCCGGGCCGGACGCTCGCCCACCGCGGCGAAGGCGTGCACGGCACCATCGGGGATCGCGACGTGCCGGCCGGTCGCGGCCCGCACGGTCCCCTCGCCGATGCGGAACTCGATCTCGCCGTCGAGCACGTGAAACGCCTCGGTCTCGCCCGCGTGGTGGTTGGGCGGTGCGCCCAGGCTCGGCGGCACGACCGCCTCGACGAGGCAGTACTTGCCCTGCACCTCGTCGGGGGATGCCTCCTTGTCGGAGGGTCGCCCGGACGCACCGCTGCGCGGGGCGCGCCGCGTCGCGATGTTCGAGCGCGCGCTGGACGAGGCGGTACCCGTGCCGCCGGCCGCCGCGCGGGCGCGGGTGGTCCGCCGCTGAGACGGACGCGCGCGCGCCACCCGAGCGATCCGCATCGCGACCGGGTGGCGGCGCCTCAGAACCGGTAGAAGCCGGCCGCCGTGCGCTCGAACACGGCCGCGTGCATCGCCTGCGGCACCAGCTCGCGAGCCATGTCGAGCCACGCGGCGTAGTCGCCGACGAGCTCCAGCACCGGCCAGTCCGAGCCCCACATGAGCCGGTCGGGCCCGAAGCAGTCGACGAGGTGATCGACGTACGGGCGCAGCGCATCGATGCCGTCGCCGGGCGCGGCTTCGGTCAGCAGTCCCGAGAGCTTGCAGCAGACCGGCGTCGCGTCGGCGATGCGGCGCATGCCGTCGGCCCATTCATCGATCTCGCGCGCGGCGATGCGCGGCTTCATGCCGTGATCGATGACCGCGCGCAGCTCGGGGTGCGCGTCGAACAGCCGTGCGAAGGGGTCGAGATGCAGCGGGAAGCCGAGCGCGTCGAAGGCGAGATCGTGCTCGACGAGCGCCGCGTAGCCGCGCCGGACCTCCGGCCGGTGCATCCATTCGGGGTCCGGCAGATCCTGGATCATCGGACGCACGCCGAGAAGCTCCGGATGCCCTGCCAGCCGCTCGAGGTCCGCGTGCGGATCCGCGAAGTCCACCCACCCGACGACGCCCGCCACGAAGTCGGTTCCGGCGGCCAGCTCGAGCAGCCAGTCGGTCTCCGCGACGGTCGGCGCCGCCTGCACGAGCACCGTGCGCGTGACGCCAGCGCCGGCCAGCAGCGGTGCGAGCTCGTCGGGTCCGATGTCGCGCCGGATGGGCGCGACGGCGTCGTTGTCGTCCATCCAGCCGTAGTCGCCGCGCGACGGCTGCCAGAAGTGCTGGTGGGCGTCGATCATGGAACGCTCGGAGCTGGCGGGACGATGCCGCGACGGTAGGCGATCCGCGGTGCCGCGTCGAGCCTCAGACGCCCGCCAGCCACAGCCACAGCTGTCCGCCCACGGCCCCCAGGCACAGCAGCACGCCGAGCGCCGGCACCGCACGCCACACGTTCGGCACGCCCTCGGGCTGCGCCCCCTCCTTCAGCTTCCACAGCGCCGCGTTCACCCCGGTGAACACCAGCAGGATGGCGAAGCTCGTCGCCGAGGCCAGCGACTTCAGCGGCACGAACAGCGCGAGCACGAGCACGATGGCCAGCGTCAGCACCGTGGCGACGACGGGCGTGCTGGTGCGCGAATTCACGCGCCCGAGGATCCGCGGCGCGCCGCCCTCGTCGCGGCCGAGATCCAGCATCAACCGCGAGGAGGCGATGACCTGGGTGAGCGCGCCGTTGACGATGACGAAGAGGCTCGCGACGGCGACCGGGAGGCCGGGCCAGCCTTGCGTCTCGACGGCGCGCACGAGCGGTGCCTGCGCGCCCGCGACGGCGTCCATGTCGCCGCCCACCAGCGCTGCGGAGATCGCGAGGTAGAACGCGAACACCACGACCATGACGATGACGATCGCGAGCGGCAGGTTCCGCTTCACGTCCTTCGCCTCCTCCGCGGTCTGCGCCACGTCGCCGAAGCCGATGAAGGCGTAGATGGCGAGGAACGCGCCCGCGAACAGACCACCGGTGCCCGCAGCTGCATCGCTCCCGCCGCTCCCGCTCGCGGCGTCCCACACCGCGCCCGGCGAACGGCGTCGGGCCACCCGCAAGGGTGCCCCCGGCAAAATTCTTCAGCGCCCGAAGCCTGCCACGGCGCGGCGCCGAAGCCGTTGCGCCGAGCCCGCGTCCGGCTTCGACGCACCCTCCGCTCGTGATAACGTCGCACGACTGTCGTGCCTCGATGCGCGATCGGACAACCAAGAATCGATGGAGGTAGGGAGCATGACGCGAAGACTCGGAGCGTTCGCCGCGGCCGCGCTGCTGAGCGCGGGCACCGCGCTGGCCCAGGACAAGCCCTACGAGGGCGTGACCGTGAACGTCATGACGTTCACGGGCCCGCAGATCGCCGAGCCCCTGCAGCGACGCGGCGCGGAGTTCTCGGAGGCGACCGGGGCGCAGGTCAACGTCGTCACGGTGCCCTTCTCGGACCTGTACCAGAAGCTCCTCACCGACTGGATCACGGGCACGAACAGCATCGACGCCGCCATCATCGCGCCGCAATGGGCGGTGGACTACGTCACGCCGGGCCTGCTCGAGAGCCTGACCGACCGGGTCGCGGCCGACGACGCGCTGCAGGTCGACGACATCGCGCCGTTCTTCCGCGACTTTTCGCAAAAAGTCGACGGCGACACCTATCTGATCACCGTCGACGGCGACTTCCACATGGTGTACTACCGCACCGACGTGGCCGAGGAGCTCGGGCTCGAGCCGCCGAAGACGTGGGAGGACTACCTCGCGTTCGCCGCCGCCGCGGACGGCAAGGACCTGAACGGCGACGGCGAGCCGGACTACGGCTCGTGCATCGCCAAGAAGCGCAACGCCCAGTCGTACTGGATGATCACCTCGATCGCCGCGTCCTACCTGCAGAGCCAGGGCACCAGCCAGGGCGCGTTCTTCTCCACCGAGGACATGGCGCCGCTGACGAACAACCCGGGCTTCGCGGAGGCGCTGCGCATCTACAAGGAGACCGGCGACTACGCGCCCGCCGACGAGATCAATCTCGACGTCGGCGACACGCGGAGCCTCTTCACCTCCGGGCGCTGCGCGCTGACCCTCGATTGGGGCGACATCGGCACGCTCGCCATCGACCCCGCGAACTCGAAGGTCGTCGACAAGGTCGGCGCGGTCATCCTGCCGGGCGCCACCGAGGTGTTGGACCGCGAGTCCGGCGAGCTCGTCGCCTGCGATGCCGACACCTGCCCGCACGCCGTCGACGGTGTGAATCACGCACCGTTCGCGGCGTTCGGCGGCTGGTCCGGCGCGGTCAACTCGGCCGCCGACGACGACGTGAAGAGCGCCGCCTACGATCTCTTCAGCTACATGAGCCAGCCCGAGCAGTCCAACGCCGACGTGACGGTCGGTGCCACCGGCTTCAACCCGTACCGCACGAGCCAGTTCGAGTCCATGGACGCGTGGACGTCGGCCGGCATGAGCGAACAGGCGGCGAGCGACTACCTCGGCGCCATCCAGGACAGCCTGAACTCGCCGAACATGGTGCTCGACCTGCGCATCCCGCAGAACCAGCGCTACCAGCAGATCGTGCTGGACACCACCATCGCGCGCTATCTCGCCGGCGAGCTCGACGTCGAGGGCGCCATGGAGGCGATCACCGAAGGCTGGGCGGAGGTGACCGACGAGGTCGGCGAGGAAGAGCAGCTCGAGGCCTATCGCGCGACCATCGGCGCGAGCTGAGGCGCCGCGGCGCCCGGATTCGCTCCGGGCGCCGCCCGGTTCCGCCGTTCACCCGCTCCCGCGCACCTTGACTTCCGAACGCGTCGACGACTGGCTCGACCGCAACGCCGGCCGGCTGTTCATCCTGCCCGCGGTCCTGCTGATACTCGCGTTCTCGCTGTTCCCGCTGATCATCTCCGGCTGGCTGGCGCTGTCGCGCTTTCGCATCTCGCGCGACGGCTTCGAGCTCAGGTACGCGGGTTGGAGGAACTTCGACAAGCTGCTCGACGGCTCGCAGCAGTTCCACTTCCTCGGCACGTTCACGCGCATCGGCACCGTCGGTGCCACGGTGCTGGCCGCCACCGCGGCGCTGCTCGTGTGGGGCACCGTCGCCTACGCGCGCTCGGGCCGCGTGACGGGCGTCGGCACCGTGGGCCGGCTGATCGCGTTCCCGCTGTTCGCCAGCCTCGCCTGGGTGTTCGCCACCACCGTCGGCGAGGGCGGTCAGCTCGGTTCGCTGTCGACGACGCTCTTCTACGTGGTCGTCGGCGTGGCCATCCAGTTCGCGATCGGCACGGCGCTGGCGTTCACGTGCGCCAGGCGCATCCGTGGCCGGGCGTTCTTCCGGGTCGTGTTCTTCGTGCCGCTGATGGTCACCCCGGTCGGCATCGCGTACACGTTCCGCATGCTCGCGGACATGTCGGTCGGCCCGTTCGCGCCGTTGTGGCAGGGCCTCGGCCTTGGCGAATTCAGTTGGGCCGCGGACCCCTGGACCGCGCGGCTCGTCGTGGTCGCGGGCGACAGCTGGCAGTGGATTCCCTTCATCTTCATCGTGATGCTGGCGGCCTTCGAGAGCCAGCCCGGCGACGAGCTCGAGGCCGCCGAGCTCGACGGCGCCGGCCCGTGGCGCATCTTCGCGGACATCACCTGGCCGTCGGTGGCACCGGTGGCCGCGACGGTCGTGCTCATCCGCGTCATCGAGGCGTTCAAGATCGTGGACCTGCCGAACGTGCTGACCAACGGCGGTCCGGGCATCGCCACCGAATCGCTCACGCTGCACGCCTTCATCGAGTGGCGAGCGCTGAACCTCGGCGGCTCCGCGGCCGTCGCCTACGCGCTGCTGTTCGTCTCCACCATTGCCTGCGTGAGCTTCTTCCAGTTCGTGGTGCGCCCGATGCGCGAGGCGCGGGCGTGAGCGCGCGGGCCGATGCCGCGCCCACCGTCGCGACGAAGCGCGCCGCGAAGCGCGGTCGGCGTGAACGGCGCCTGGGCGAGATGTCGCCGCTGGCGAAGGTGCTCGTGTACGGCGTGCTGGTCGCGTGGACGCTCGTCGTGCTGTTCCCGCTGTACTGGGTGCTCATCACGTCGTTCAAGCTCCCGGGGCAGGTCGGGGACGGACCGGACTACCTGCCCTTCCTGGACTTCGCACCATCGCTGCACGCCTGGCGCTACATCTTCGTGGACCTCGGGGCCGACACGTTCAGGCCCTACTGGAACTCGGTCGTCATCGCGGGCGTGTCGACGGTGCTGGCGATGGTCGTCGGCTCGTGCGCGGCCTACGCGCTGGCGCGACTGCACTTCAGGCCGCGACTCGTTTCCATCGTGCTGTTCCTCGTCGCGCTCGCGCTGGTCGTGGTGCTCATGGCGACGACGGTCGTGCCGTGGCAACTCGCCGTCGCGGCCGGGCTCGCCGTCTTCGTCATCGCCGTGTTCGCGCTGCGGCGCGCTCCCTCCCCGCGTCTGGGCAACGGCGACATCCTCTTCTGGATCATCAGCCAGCGCATCCTGCCGCCCGTCGTGGCCGCGCTGCCCATCTACATCATGTTCCAGCAGCTCGGGCTGCTCGACACGCGTACCGCGATCGTCCTGACCTACACGACGGTGAACATGCCCATCGTCGTGTGGCTCATGTACGACTTCTTCGTCTCGATCCCGGTGGACATCGAGGAGTCCGCCACGCTCGACGGCGCGTCGAAGCTCCGGATCTTCCTGGAGATGGTGCTTCCCCTCGCGAAACCCGGACTGGCCGCGACGTCCCTGCTCGTGCTGATCCTGTCGTGGAACGAATACCTCCTCGCACTGTTCCTGTCGACCGCGGACGCGCAGACCATCCCGCTGCTGGTGGCCGCGCAGAACGCCACGCGCGGGCCGCAG
The DNA here is from genome assembly GCA_963833195.1 of uncultured Gammaproteobacteria bacterium. Taxonomy (GTDB): domain Bacteria; phylum Pseudomonadota; class Gammaproteobacteria; order Granulosicoccales; family Granulosicoccaceae; genus Granulosicoccus. The sequence goes on from CAWHXF010000027.1 coordinate 3,639,412, forward strand.
TGGTGGTACATGTCGGTGCTCATCGTGATCATGATCCTGCCCGTCGTCGTGCTGACCCTGCTGTTGCAGAAGTTCATCGCGAAGGGGCTGCTGCTCGGAGCCGTCAAGGGATGACCGTCGTGCTGGACCGGGTGACGAAATCCTTCGGCGAGGTCGAGGTGCTGAAGGAGCTCGACGTGACCGCCAGGAGCGGCGAATTCCTCGTGCTGCTCGGCGCCTCGGGTTCGGGCAAGACGACGGCGCTGCGCATGATCGCGGGGCTGGAGAGCACGACGTCGGGGCGCGTGCTGATCGGCGAGCGCGACGTCACCAACGTGCTGCCGAAGAACCGCGACGTGGCGATGGTGTTCCAGTCGTACGCGCTGTACCCGCACAAGACCGTCGCCGAGAACATCGGCTACCCCTTGCGCGTGCGCGGCACGCCGAAGGACGAGATGGAGGCGCAGGTGCGCGGCGTCGCCGATCAGGTGCAGCTCACGGACTACCTGTCGCGCTACCCCCGTCAGCTCTCGGGCGGGCAGCGTCAGCGCGTGGCGCTCGCCCGCGCGATGGTGCGCCGCCCGGCCGCCTTCCTGATGGACGAGCCGCTGTCGAACCTCGACGCGAAGCTGCGCGGGCACATGCGCACCGAGCTCAAGCGCATGCAGCACGACCTGGGCGTCACGACGGTGTACGTCACGCACGACCAGGTCGAGGCGATGACGCTGGCCGACCGCGTCGCGATCCTGGAGCAAGGCGTGCTGCAGCAGCTCGGCACGCCGAAGGCGATCTACGACGATCCCGCGAACCTCTTCGTCGCGGGCTTCGTCGGCTCGCCGCCCATGAACCTGCTGGAAGGTCGTCACGAGCCCGGACGCTTCGTGCACGCGAGTGGGTCGTTGTCCACGCGCCAGCAGGCGACGCTGGAGCGCGCCACGCTCGGCGTGCGGCCCGAGGATTGCCGCGTCGTCGCTGCCGGTGCCGGGGCGGTGGACGGACGCGTCTACGCCACGGAGCTGATCGGGGACCACACGCTCGTGACCGTCTCGGTCGGACAGGCTTCGACGCAGGGTGTCGGCTCGCGCATGACGGAAGCCGCGGGCGACATGCTCACCGTGAAGATGCCGAAGGACCACGAGGCCGCGTTCGACGCGCCGGTGGGCGTGGCGATCTCGCCGGAGGCGCAGTACCTGTTCGATGCGGACGGGGCGCGGGTGCGCTGAGCGCACCGGTCATCGAAGGGACGCCCGGCAGGACGCGAAGGTGCCCGGTCCGTTCAGCCGAGCATCCGTCCGGGTGTCGCCTCGCGCACCATCGGATGCGACGATGCGGTACTGCGCGGCGGGAACAGCCGTGCCAGCGCGTCCGCGTCCGGCCAGTCGGCGAGCGTCATCGGCGCCCCCTCCGGCGCGTCGGTGTCGGTGCCCGTGCGGTCGAAGAAGCCGCGGATGCGCGCCTGCATGGACTCCGGCAGCGCGCCGGGCTCGGGGTGGTACCACAACGTGATCAGGCCGCGCTCGGCGCCGCTGCGGTTGGCGTGTGCCGCGTGCAGCAGCCGCGCGCCCCCGACGATCACGTCCCCGGCGGTGACGGGCACGGCGAGCTCCCCTTCCGCCACTCCGTACAGCGGATCGTCCGGATCGTCCACGCGCGACAGCTCCTCGCCGTGCGCCGTGGGGGCCTCGTGCAGCGCGTGGCGCCGACGGTGCGAGTCCGGGACGACGCGCAGGCAACCGTTGTCGACGGTGGTGTCGCTGAGGTAGATCATCACGAACACCTGAGCCACGGTGTCGCTGTACGAGATCGGGTCGTCCCACCCCCACCAGTCCTGGTGCCAGAAGAGCGGCGGGCCGCCCGGCGGCTTGCTGATGAGGTCGCCGGAGCTGAAGCGCGGGTCGGCGAAGCCGAGCTCGCCGAAGACCCGGGCCAGCGCAGGGTGGCGCAGCACCGGCGAGTAGCCCGGGTGCTCGGCCACGGGCACGAGGCTGCCCTGGGAGCGGTTGCGCTCGCGGTGCTCCGCGGGCAACGCGGCGAGCGCCGCGGCGGAGACCTCTCGCAACGCGTCGAGCGTCGCGGCGTCCAGCAGCGCGCGGAACACCGTGTAGCCGTCCTGCAGCAGCGACTCCCGTGGCGACATGAGCCCGTTCCCGTGTCCGGGACGGCGCGTCCCGTGCGACTTCTGACTCTTGACTCTACCGCGACCGAAGGTCGGCGATGCACGCATTCGATGCGCAGTACCCGTTCGATGCGGACGGGGCGCGGGGGCGCTGAGAAGTGCGCCCGAGACGCGCCTCTCGACGCCGTACCCGCAATGCGAAATGGGCTCACGCATTGCCGCCGTGCGAGAGTTCCGGCTCGTCGTCTCCGGCCATCAGCAAATCGAGCTCGCGCCAGCTCGCCGCACGCACCCCGTCCGACCAGCGCCTGCCCTCGCCGTCGTGAACGAGCAGCTTGCGCGACAGCGGGGCGACGCTCGAGTCGAAGCGCACGAGGGCGTCCTTGAACCTCGAGTGCAACGTCGACGCGGATTTCGCCTCGATTCCGACGAGAGCGGTCCCGTCGCGGAACAGCAGATCGATCTCGAGCCCGTGGTTGTCGCGAAAGAAATACAGCTCCGGTGACTCGCCGCGGTTCGCACGGCTCTTCAACGCTTCGACGACGACCAGGTTCTCGAACAGGCTGCCGACCAGAGGGTCGCGCCGCACCTGGTCGGCCGTGCGCAGCCCGAGCAGCCAGGCGAGCAGCCCGGGCTCGGTGAAGTAGTACTTCGGTGTCTTGATCGCCCGCTTGCCGAAGTTCTCGAAGTACGGCGGCAAGCGGAACACGACGAACGATGCCTCGAGTACCGACAACCACTCCTTGATGGTCTTGCCGTCCACGCCGACGTCGTTTCCGAGCGATTGCTGGTTCAGGAGCTGTCCCGTGCGCCCCGCCAGCAGCTTCACGAACTTCTCGAACAAGGCGGCGTCCTTCAATCGGATCAGCTGGCGCACGTCCCGCTCGACGTAGGTGCGGTAGTAGTTCGCGTACGCGACCGCCGGTCGTTGTCCGCTGTCGTGCACGCGCGGCAGGAAGCCTGCGAGGAGGTAGTCGGCGAAGCTCTCGAAGCCGATGTCGGCGCCGTCCAGCTCGGCGATCGAGAGCGGGTAGAGGGTCAACAGGGCGGTGCGACCGGCCAGGGACTGCGAGATGGCCGCGCGCAGCTCGAGTTGGTGGGAGCCCGTCAGGACGAATTGCCCGGCCCCGTTCCCCTCGTCGACGATGGCCTGCACGTAGCTCAGGAGCTCCGGCACGCGCTGGATCTCGTCGAGGATCACGGGAGCGGCGTGCTCGGCGAGGAACGCGCGCGGATCCTCGCGGGCGAACTCCCGCACGTCGGGGAGCTCGAGGTTCACGTACCCGTGATCGGGCAGGCAGTGACGCACGAGCGTGGTCTTGCCCGCCTGCCTGGGGCCGAGCACCGTGACGACCGGGTACTCGCGAACCAGCGCCAGCAGCTCGGTTCCGAGTCGTCTCTCGATCATGGTTTCGTACAATCCTGGAGTTCAACTCCGATATTGTACAGGCCTCGACGAGGGTCGCGAATTCCCGATTCGCCGCGCAAGACGCACCAGCGCGCCGCCGATCCCGGCCACGAGCGCGGGCACCCGGCGGCAGGCGTCCGCCCGCCGCCGAACCGTCGAGGCATCGTTCGTGGCGACCAGCACGCACATCGGATCGAGGACGTTCGTCACGGCGACGCTCGTCGCGGCGGCCATGACGTGGCTGCTCGGACACCCGGACGTCGTGCGCGGCGGTGCCTACCCGCTCGCGACGACGGGGCTCTGCCTCGGCTGGGCCGCACTCGGCATCGTGATGTTGCGCACCCTCGACGGCACCTGCGGTGACCGCGCGACGCGGTGGGCGGCACTCGCCGCGCTCGGACTCGTCGTCGTCGGCACCGGCGCGTCCGCCCACCTGCCCACGGCGGGTCTGCTCCGGACGATCCACGCCGGCATCGCGCTCGTCACGGGCGGCGATGCGCGCGCGGCGCACCTCGTGTGGAACTCCGGGCACGTGATCGTCTTCGCGCTGCTCGCCTGCGCCCTGGGCGCCCTGCGCCGCCGGCTACGACTGGAGCGCACCACGCTCGTGGCCGGGCTCGTGGCGCTGGCCGCGGCGACCGAGGCGCTGCAGCGCCACCTGCCCGACCGGACGCCCGCGGTCGGCGACCTCGCGGCCGATCTCGCGGGCATAGTCATCGGGCTGGGGTGCGCGTACCTGTGGTCGAGGCTGCGCTACGCACGCCGCCCCGCACAGCGGCGCTTCGTCCTGCGACTGGGTGCGGATCGCAGACGGAGGGTTCGTACGGGACCGGCGGACCGGCGACACGCGCGCCCCCCGGAATAGCGGCTCTCAGCCCCGGAACACCCTGAGCACGCTCACCCCTGCATCCACCAGGTCGAACAGCCGCGCGTAGTAGTGCTCGGGCGCCGCGAAGCCGCCCGACAGCGAGCCGAGCGCCTCGGCCTCCAGCGCATCGACCAGGCGATGCAGCCGTCGCCGGTGGATGCCGAGACGCACCTGCAGCGGGTCGGCGAGCAGGCCCGCGAAAGCGGCGAACACCGCGCCGAGCATCATCAGGCCCACGAGGGTGAGGCCGAACATCAGTGACGACACGGTCGCCGGAAACGCGGTGTACCAGACGCTGCCGAGTGTCTCGCCGAACGGGAAGCGCGATACGGCGGCGTCGCGCGACAGCACGCCCGCCACCGACGGGGCCATGGACACGAGCCCCGGGGTGAGCGTGCGGAACACGATCGCGCCGGTGACGAGCGTCGCGAGCGCGGTCGTCGCCTCGGCCACCGCACCGCGCGTGCCGGCGTAGTCGTGCAGCGCGCGCGCCATGCGGCGACCGAGCGCGGACGCGGCGGCGGGGGGTCGCGCGCGCTCGGCGAGCCCGGCGAGTGCCGGCGGCGAGAGCATGGCGCGCGCCAACGCCGCCTCGTCCTGCGGTCCCGGCGGCAGTCGAAGCCCGAGCAGCTCGGTCGCGACGCGCGCCTCGACGGTGCGACCCACGTCGGTATCCAGCAGCACGCGGCGCTCGCGCAGCCAGGTGGACACGGCGCGCAGGCGCACGCGGCCGGCAACGAGGGCCAGCAGGCTGATGGCGACGTGCACCGGCGCCAGCAGCACGTTCACCGGTGCGCGCAGCAGATCGAGCCCGAGCGCCGCCCGGTGCAGACCGAGGGTGCCGCGCGGTCCGAAGCGCTGCCGGGCGAAGTCATCGATGCGGGCGCGCACCTCCGCGAAGTGCGCGCGCGCGGCGGCGACGATCGCGTCTTCGTCGGGTGGCGCACCGCCCGTTCCCATATGCTCGCCCCGCACCGTCACCATCGATTCACCCATGCCCCTCGAGCTCGGCCCCGCGGCCCCGTACGTCGCCGTTGCCCTGCTGGTCGGGGTGTTCGTCGCCTTCGCCACCGAGCTGCGTCCGCCCGACACCGTCGCGTTCTGCGGCGCGGCCCTGGCGCTGGCGCTCGGTCTGGTCGGCATCGACGACGTGCTGACGAGCTTCGCGAACCCCGCGCCCGCGACCATCGCCGCCATGTTCGTGCTGAGCGCGGCGCTCGTGCGCACCGGCGTGCTGGACGCGCTGACCGAGTCGCTCGCGAACGGCGTTGGCCGGCGTCCCGCGTTCACGATGGTGCTCTTCTTCGCGGCCGCCGCGGCGGTCTCGGCCCTGATGAACAGCACGCCGGTCGTCATCGTGCTGATCCCGGTGGTCACGGTGCTGGCGCGCACCCTCGGCGTCGCCGCCTCGCGGCTGCTGATTCCGCTGTCCTACATGGTCATCCTCGGCGGCACGTGCTCGCTCATCGGCACGTCGACGAACCTGCTGGTCGATGGCGTGGCGACGAAGCTCGGGCTCGTGCCGTTCGGGCTGTTCGAGATCGCGCCGCTCGGCATCCCGGTGGCGCTCGTGGGCGGTGCGTTCCTCGCGTTCGCGGCCCCTCGGCTGCTGCCGGTGCGGACCACCGTGGCGGACGCGCCGGGCGCGTCGCGCGAGCGGCGCACCTGGCTCGCCGAGCTGCACGTGCCGGCGGGTTCCGCGCTGGAGGGACGGGCGGTGGCGGACGTGGCGGAATTCCGTCGAGGAGGCGGCCGCGCGATCGATCTGGTGCGCGGCGATGTCTCCCTGCGCGAGTCGCTCGCGGATGCCCGGCTGGAGGCCGGCGATGTCGTGGTCGTGCGCACCTCGGACACCGAACTCATCGGCTTCGCCGAAGGCACGTCCACCGGCGTAGCGATCCCGGGCACGCGCGCGTCCTCCGCCCGTGCCACCGTCATGATCGAGGCGCTCGTCGGACCGGGTTCGCCGGCCGTGGGCCGCACGCTCGGACGGCTGCGCTGGCGACGCCGCTACGGGGTCTACCCCGTGGCGCTGCACCGCGAGGGCACGACCGTGGAGCTGCCGCTGACGGAGCTGGAGCTCGAGGTCGGGGACGCGCTTCTGCTGGACGGCAACGTCGACGACCTGCACCGGCTCATCGAGGATGCAGGCCTGGTGGCTCTCGCGCCCACCACCCGGCGCGGCTTCCGGCGCGCGAAGGCGCCGCTCGCGGTCGCCATCATGGCGATCGTGGTGCTCGGCGCGGCGCTAGACCTCGCCCCCATTCTCACCCTCGCGCTGCTCGGCGCGGCGCTCGCGATCGGCTCCGGCTGCATCGACGCCGACGAGGCGGTGGACGCGATCGACGGCCGGCTGCTGCTGCTGATCGTGTCGATGCTGGTGCTGGGACTGGCGCTGGATCGCTCCGGCGCGCTAAGTCTGCTGGTGGACGCGCTGACGCCGCTGCTCGGCCTCGCGAGCCCGCTCGTGGCGCTCGCGCTCGTCTACGCGTTCACCTCGATCCTGACCGAGCTCGTCACGAACAACGCGGTGGCGGTGCTGATGACGCCGATCGCCGCGGGCGTCGCGGTACAGCTCGGGCTCGACCCGCGCGCCTTCGTCGTCGCGGTCATGTTCGCGGCCAGCGCCAGCTTCGCCACGCCCATCGGCTACCAGACCAACACGCTCGTCTACAACGCCGGCGGCTACCGCTTCACCGACTTCCTGCGCATCGGCGTGCCGATGAACGTCGTGGTGGGTACGGTGACGGTGGGGCTCGCGCCGCTGATCTGGCCGTTGGCGGGGGGGTGAGGAGCGCCGTCGTCCCGCCGGGGCGGGATACCGAACGACGCGGTGCGGCCCGTTCGCGTCGAGGCGCATCGCAGCGACGCTTGCGCCCACGACGGAGCGCCCCTAGTATCGAATTTCCAGCTTTTTCTAGAACCGCCTGCATGGGTATCAGCATCAAGAACGAGGCAGTCGAGCGCCTGTTGCGCGATTACGCGCGGGCGGAAGGGCTAGGTGTCACAGAGGCTGTGGAGCGGGCCGTTCGGGTCGCTGCACAGGTTGAGCGGGTCGAACGCACGGAGCAGACCCGTCGACAGGCCCTCGAGAGACTTCGGCAGATCGGTGACATGGGTTGGACGTCTTCGGGCGAGCGGTGGACCCGGGACGAACTGCACGAGCGGTGATCCTGTCCCCGGACACGAACCTTCTCGTCTATTCGCTGGATCAGCGTGAACCGGTGAAGCGCGCGATCGCCCTCGATGTGCTTTCCTCGATGTCCGAGCGTGGTTCGGACCTGATGGCACTTCAGGTCGCGGGCGAGCTCTACGCGGTGCTATCGCGCCGGTTGAAGCTGCCGTCTGCGGTGGCTCACGAGTCCGTCACGTCAATGTTGCGTCTGTTCGGCTCGTTCTCGTACGACGAGCAGGACGTGCACGTGGCGTTGACACTCGCTGCGCGAGGAACGTTCTCTTACTGGGGCGCCTTGCTGGTCAGCTCCGCCGAACGGGCCGGCTGCCGCTACCTGGTGTCCGAGGACATGCAGGACGGCTTCCGCTACGAGCAGCTCGAGATCGTGTCGCCCTTTGCTGGCACGAACATGAATCCCCGGCTTGTCGATCTGCTCGGACGGTAGTCGACGTTCATGGCTGGACGCGGACCGGACATGTCTTCCTTGACCGGCACTGCCTACTCCAGCACCCGCACCCCGTCCGGCGTATCGATCGTCGCGCGCAACCGCACCCGCGCCCTCTCGCCCACCCGCACCCGATCGTCGTCGAGCCGTCCGGCCAGAAACTTCGCGATCCGCCCGGCCTCGGGATGCTCCACGTCCAGCCGCACCAGCCGGCACCCGAGCTCCGGCATGCGTCCCGCCGGGTGCGGTCCCGCGGGCCACTGCAGGAAGCTCGGAAACGCGCCGCCGAGCGGCAGGGCGCCGTCCGCCGCCACCGAAATGCGCCACGCCAGCTCGCCGCGCGTCTGGTGCAACGCCTTCCCGGCCAGGTCGCCGGCTTCGGCAAGCGTCGCGTCGAGATCCGGCGTGCCGAGCAACCAGTGCTCGAGCCGCGGCGGCGCGTCTCCGCGTCGGTCCAGGTCGAACCAGCGCGGCCGGTCGGGCGCGCTCGCGTCGGGATCGATCGCGATGATCTCGAGAAAGCAGGCGTCACCGAGGCGCACGAGGTGGTTCTTCGTGCCCATCAGGGGGTGCGCGCCGCCGGGGGGCACGTCGATACCGAGCGCCGTGCGCACGTGCGCGACGCCGGACTCGACGGACGGCGCGACGACGGCGAGGTGATCGAGGACCAGGGGGGTGCGGTTCAAGACGGGCGTCCTGCGACGGGAACGACGCCATCATCGCAGCCGCGAAGGCACTACACGATCCGCCGTGCGGACGCCTTGAACGGACGCTTGCGTTGACGTTTCGCCGCGCAGCGGGTGCAAAGCTGTCCGGACCGCGCGAGCGGACGTCGCACGATCCCAACCTCGTGTACCCGGGCCTTCCTGCAAGCCCGGGCGCCCGACGCGCCTGCGCGGAGCACCGGCAGGATCCGAACGCGACACCCCCTCCGATGAGACTGATCGACGACGCCCCGTTCGGCGGCGGTGGCACGACCGAGTCCGTCCCCGACCACGATCTCGGCACGCCGCTCGTGCACCTGGAGCACGGCGTCGGGCGCTTCGACGGGCTCACGCGAATGGAGCTCGGCGGCAGTGCACAGGAGTTCGTGACGCTGCGCTACGCAGGCGACGACAAGCTGCACGTGCCGGTGCACGCGCTGCACCTGGTGGCGCCCTTCGGGCACGGCGACGACGACGAGGCGCCGCTACACGCTCTCGGCCGGGAAAAGCGCTGGCACGAGGCGCGCGAGGCGGCCGCCGAACAGGCCGCCGAGACGGCGGTGCGGCTGCTGCGCGAACGCGCACGCCGGGCGAAGCTCGAGGCGCCGCTCGTCGAGGTGGCGCCCGAGCGCCTTGAAGAGTTCGGTACCGCCTTCGGCCACGAGCTCACGCCGGACCAGGCCGGCGCCGTCGTCGACGTGCTCGGCGACCTGGCCTCGGGCCGGCCGATGGACCGCGTGGTGTGCGGTGACGTGGGCTTCGGCAAGACCGAGGTGGCCATGCGCGCGGCGTTCGCGGCCATCGAGGCGGGCCTGCAGGTCGCCGTGGCCGCGCCGACGACGGTGCTCTGCCGGCAGCACCTGGCGAAGTTCGTCGAGCGCTTCGAGCGCGAGAGCGTCAACGTCGCCTCGCTGTGCGGCCACGACGACGAGGCCGGGCGCACGCGCACGCTCGAAGGCTTGGCCGACGGCAGCGTCGACATCGTCGTCGGCACGCACGCCGTGCTGGACGAGAGCGTGCGCTTCGATCACCTCGGACTCGTCGTCATCGACGAGGAGCACCGCTTCGGCGTCGCGCACAAGGAACGCGCCGCGGCGCTGCGCGGCTCCGTGCACGTGCTGTCGCTGACCGCCACGCCCATCCCGCGCACGCTGGGCATGGGACTCGCGGGCGTGCGCGATCTGTCGGTCATCCGCACCGCACCGGAGGGCCGCGTGCCGGTCCGCACGCGCGTGGCCGAGCATGACGCGGCACTCGGACACGAGGCGGTGGCGAAGGAGCTCGCACGCGGCGGGCAGGCCTTCTGGCTGCACAACCGCATCGAGTCCATAGAGGCGGCGGCCGAGGCGCTGCGCGCCGCCCTGCCCGATGCCGACGTGCGCGTGGCGCACGGCGACCTGGACGACGATGCGCTCGATGCGGTCATGCGCGACTTCGCGGACGGCGCGTTCGACGTGCTGGTGGCCACCACGCTGATCGAATCGGGCATCGACGTGCCGAACGCCAACACGATGGTGATCGAGCGCGCGGACCTGCTGGGGCTGGCGCAGCTGCACCAGCTCCGCGGCCGGGTGGGACGCTCGGACCGGCAGGGGCACGCCGTGCTCCTGCATCCTCCCGCGCACGAGATCACGCCGGCCGCCCGGCGTCGGCTGGACGCGATCGGCGAAGCGACGGGACTCGGCGCGGGACTGGAGCTCGCGCGCGCCGATCTCGACATCCGCGGCGTGGGCGAGCTCCTGGGCGAGGCGCAGACCGGTCGCGTGGCGGACGTCGGCCTCGCGTTCTATTCCGAGCTGCTGTCGCACGCCATCGGCGCGCTCGAACGCGGCGGCGTCTCGGTGCGCTCGCCCGAGCTCGATGCCCCGACCGTCGTCGAGCTCGGAGCCCCGCCGTCGCTCTGCGAAGCGGACGTGCCGGACGCCGGGGCGCGACTCGCCTGGTACCTGCGCATCGCCTCGGCCCCGGACGCCGGGCGCCTGGACGAGCTCCGCGGCGATCTCGTCGACGAGATCGGGCCGCTGTCCCCGGACGGTGCCCGCACCTTCGAGCTCGCGCGCGTGCGACTCGCTTGCCGACGTTTCGGTATCGCGAAGCTCGAGCTCGGACCCGGCGGCGGCACGCTCGCGTTGCGCGCGGATTCGCCGATCGATCGGCCCGCGCTCGAGGCGATCGCCGCGCACGCGTCGACCGATGCGGTGCTGGAGGACGAGCGCACGCTGCGCTTCGCCTCGGCACCGGCGGAACCCGAGGAGCTCATGCGGCTCGTGAACGGCATGCTGGACGGGTTCGATCGGCGGCTCGGTTAAAGGCCGCCTGGGAGAAAGCGCGTCAGACGGGCACGCGATCCCCGACCGGTCCCGATCCCGCATCGATCCCGCGCCACGCGCACCACGCGCCGACATCGAAGTTCGGGCACGTCTTGTCGGTGCTCGAGAAGTCGCGGTGACCGCACGCCGTGGCCTGCGGATAGCGCGCGCGCCACTCGGCGAGCGTGGCTTCCAGCGCATCGAACTGCGCGTCGGTGAAGCGATGCGTGCCGAGCAGGCAGACCCCGAGGCTGCACTCGTTGCGTCCGTACACGTGAGCACCGACCCAGTACTCCGGGCGACCGGCGTGCACCGCGCCATCGCGCGAGATCACGCGGTGGTAGCCGATGCCGTGCCAGCCGAAGCCGAGGTGCATGGCGTGAATGTGCCGGGCTTGCATCGCGCCATCGTCGGGCGTGGCCGAGCAGTGCACGACGAGGTGGCGTACGGCGTCGGGGTCGAGGGGGGCGCTCACGCTCGTTCAGCGCCCGCCGCGCGATCGCGGCTTGTACTGCGTCGGTGCGTGGGCGCGCGACACGCCCTTCGGCCGCAGCGCCCGGTGCTTGGTGGCCCGGCCCGTCACGCGCTTGCGCCAGAGCCTGAACGAGCCGGGTTTCAGTTCGCGGCGCATGAGCGCGATGACGTCCGCCTCCGCAAGACCGTGGCTCGCCTCGATCGCCTCGAACGGCGTGCGGTCCTCCCACGCCATCTCCACGACGCGGGAGCGTTCGGCTTCGGAGAGAGCGGCATACGGTGAGGGCATGGCGCACCGGAGAAGGACGGGGCGTTTCATGCTGACCGCACCGCGTTCTCCATCGGCTTCGTCGCGCAACATCGACCATGACGGATCCGGGGCGCGGCGGCACCCGTAACCTGCGCAGGTTCCCACAGACGCCGCCCGAACATGGCCGTACCCGACTTCGATCTCGCCATCATCGGTGCCGGCTCCGCCGGCATGTCGGCCGCGCGCCGCGCCGCCTCGCACGGGCTGAGCGTCGTGCAGTTCGAGTGCAACGAGGTCGGCGGCACGTGCGTCAACCGCGGCTGCGTGCCGAAGAAGCTGCTCGTCACCGCCTCGCGCCAGGGCGACGCGATCAAGGGCGCGAGGCCGTTCGGCTGGAGCGTCGGGGACGTCGGCTTCGACTGGCCGTCGCTGCGCGCCGCGGTGCAGGACCAGCTTCGGGCCATCGAGGGCCGGCAATCCGAGAGCCTGCAGGAGGCCGGTGTCACGCTCGTGCGCGAGAAGGTGCGGCTCGCGGGCGACGGGCGCGTCGTCGCGGCGCAGGGCGATGGCGAATGGCGCGCGAAGGACATCGTGCTGGCGACGGGTTCGCGCCCGCTGCTGCCGGATCTGCCGGGCAAGGAGCTCGCGCTGGTGTCCGACGATCTCTTCTGCCTCGAGACCCTGCCCGAACGGCTCGCGCTCGTCGGCGGTGGCTACATCGCCGTGGAGTTCGCGAACATGATGTGCCGCTTCGGCGTGCGGGTATCCATCTTCGAGACGTCCGATCACATCCTGGACGGCTTCGACCCGGAGATCGTCGGTCACCTGCAGGAGTCCATGACGGCGGACGGCATCGAGATCGTCACCGGCTGCAAGGTCGCCGGCATCGAGGAGCACGGTGACGGGCTGCGGCGACTGCGCATCGACGGCGACGACGATCGCGAGGGCTTCGATGCCGTGGCGCTCGTGATCGGTCGCGCGCCGAACGTCGAGGACATGGGGCTCGAGGAGGCGGGCGTGGCATTGACCGACGAAGGGTCAGGTCGAGGTCGACGGCTACTTCCGCACGAGCGCCCCGCACGTCTACGCCGTCGGCGATCTCGTGGCGAAGCTGCAGCTCACGCCCGTCGCCATCGAGACCGGCCGCTCCGCCGTGGCGGCGATCCTCGGGCTCACCTTCGAGACGACGCGCGAGGAACACGTGCCCACGGGCGTCTACTCCACGCCCGAATGCGGCGCGGTCGGGCTCACCGAGCAGGCCGCGAAGGAGCTCGGCATCGCGCACGAGGTGCGGCGCGCGGACTTCCGCCCGCTCGACAACGTGCTGGCCGACGAGGCGGAGAACGTCGTCATCAAGCTCGTCGTGGAGAAGGTCACCGGGCAGCTGCTCGGGTTCCACTCGTTCGGGCCGCACGCCGCGGAGTCCACGCAGCTCGCCGCGCTGCCGATATCGGCCCGGTTGACCGAGCACGACCTGCACCGCACCATGTCGCTGCACCCGACCCATGCCGAGGAGATCGTGAGTCTCGGGAAACCGGACCGGCCGTTCAAGGTGCATGACGACTGACGCGGGAGGGCGACGGAATCGATAGCGCGCAGGGTGCGGCAACGCGAAGCTCGACGCATTGCCCGACGACCGTCACGGTTCGCCGGAACGTCACCGGCGCGGGCATCGTATCGCTCTGGAGTCCCGAGGCGTCCACGTCCGCCGTCGTCGCGGCCGTGCGCGACGCCGCGGTGCGAACCCGGTTCGCGCTCGCGCTCGTCTGGTTCTCGGCCTCCCGCCACGACGGCGACACGCTGGCCGGGGACCTCCACGTCGCCGCTCCCGAGCTGCCCGTCGTCGGTTGCTCCACCGCCGGCGAAGTCACGCCCGATGGGCTGCAGGACGGCGGCGCGCTCGTGGTGCTGCTGCCCGCGTCGCACTTCGAGGCGCACGTGACGCTGTTCCCGGACGCCGACCGGCTGGGCATGGAAGAGGTCGTGGATCGCGCCGCCGCGGCGCGCGCGGGGCTCGGCGCCTACGTCGGCGGCGCGTTCGCGCTCGTGCTGATGGACGGCATGACCTACGCCGAGGAGGCGACCACGGCGGCGCTGCAGCGCGGGCTCGACGACGTGGAGCTCATCGGCGGCACCGCGGGCGACGGGCTGCGCTTCGGCGCCACGCAGCAACTGTGCGGCGGCCGCGCGCACCGGCGCGCCGCGGTCCTGGTGCTGCTGCGCACCTCGCTGCCGTTCCAGAGCTTCTCGGACCACAACTTCCGCCCCACCGATACCAAGCTCGTGATCACGCGTGCCGACGTCGATCGGCGCATCGTGCACGAGCTCGACGCCGAGCCTGCGGTGGACGCGTACGCGGCAGCGCTCGGCCTGTCGCGCGAATCGCTCGACGTGTCGGTGTTCGCGACCCATCCGCTCGTGCTGCGCATCGGGGGCGAGCACTACTGCCGCAGCGTGCGCGAGCTGCTGCCCGACGGCTCGCTCGGCTTCTTCTGCGCGATCGACACGGGCCTCGTGCTCACCCTGGCGCGACCGGAGGGCATGGTGCGCGCGTCGCGGGCCCGGCTCGACGCACTCGAGGCGACGCTCGGGCCGCCGGACTGCATCATCGGGTTCGACTGCTTCCACCGCCGGGTCGACGCCGCCGTGCGCGGCGTGACGGGGCGCATGGAAGCGCTGCTGCGCGAGTATCGCTTCGTGGGCTTCAACAGCTACGGCGAGCAGTACGGCTCGATGTACCTGTCCCAGACGTTCACGGGCGTGGCCTTCGGCGCCCCGTCCGCTTGAGCCGCACGTCCCGAGCCGCGACCCCCGAGCCGCCTTCCCCGAGGCGCGCCCGGACACGCGCGCCGAGCCCCGCCGGGAGTCGCGCCGACGTCCCCCCCGACGCTTGCGTCCGGGAGCTCGCCGAGGAGCTTGCGCGCGCCCGCGCCGAGCTCGCCGAAAGCCGGCTCGAGAACGCGAAGCTCGAGCGCGTCCGGGATGCACTGATCGATCGGGTGGAGCGCTCGCTCGACCGTCAGGGGTCGGCGTTCTCGCTCTTCCAGACGGCGATCGACCTGGAGGCGCGCGTGCGTCGGCGCACGCTCGAGCTCGAGCGCACGCTCGGGGACCTGGAGCGCTCGAACGACGAGCTGGCGCGCGCGCGCGACGCCGCCGAGACCGCGAACCGCACCAAGACCCGGTTCATCGCCGCGGCCAGCCACGACGTGCTGCAGCCGCTGAACGCGGCGTCGTTGTCCATGTCCTCGCTCGCGAGCCTGCAGGAGCGGGAGGAAGGACGCCACCTGTGCGCCCAGGTGGAGCGCTCGCTCGACACGATGGATACCCTGCTGCGCACGCTGCTGTACATGTCGCGCCTCGACGCCGGCGACATCGTGCCCGATCCCGGCTCGGTCAGCCTGGATGCGCTGTTCGAGTCCATCGCCTCGGACTTCGAACCCGTCGCGCGTCAACGCGGGCTGGAGCTGCGGGTGCGTCGCTCGGGGCTGCACGTGCGCTCGGATGCCACGATGCTGCGACGGGTGCTGCAGAACATCGTCGCGAACGCGCTGCGCTACACGTTCTCCGGCGGGGTGCTGCTGATCGCGAACGCGTGCGGGCCTTCGGTGCGCGTGCGCGTGGCCGACACCGGCATCGGCATACCGAAGGCGCACGTGGAGGACGTGTTCGTCGAGTTCCGCCGCTATTCGGCAAGCCCCGCCGGCGCGCTCGACACCGCCCTGGAGGTGCCGGACGAGGACGCGGGCGCGGGGCTCGGACTCGGTCTCGCCATCGTCGATCGCCTGGTACGGGCGCTCGGCCACGGCATCACGCTGAACTCGCGGCCGAGCTACGGTACTTGCTTCACGCTCGCGTTCGAACGGGCCGCGCCCGCCTTGTCGCCCCCGCCCTCACCGCCCCGTCCGGCGACGTCCGGCACCGGCCTGGACGGCGCGCGCGTGCTGCTCGTGGAGAACGACCCGGACGCGCTGCAGGCGATGGTGCGGCTGCTCGAGCAGTGGGGCTGCGACCCGCGACCCGCGGCGGGCGCCGACGCCGCGCTCTCCGCAATCGAGGATCGGCAGTGGCGCCCCGATCTCGTCGTCGCCGATCAGCACCTCGACGGCGACGAGCGCGGCACGCTCGTGATCGAGAGGCTGCGCCGGTCGTTGCGGCGCCAGGTGCCGGCGCTCGTCGTCACGGCCAACCCGTCGCGCTCGCTGCACGAGCGCGCCGCGCGCACCGGCATAGAGCTGATGAACAAGCCCTTGAAGCCCGCCCGGTTGCGCGCCCTGCTGACCCACATGCGCGGTCTGGAGCCGCGTCAGGACTCCTCCTCGGCGTAGAAGCGGCGGCCAGGCATCAGGCGCGGGTCGTGGTCGAGCTTCCCGACCTCGATCACCGCCTGCGTGCGGCTGTTGACGCGCAGCTTCCTCAAGATCTCGGAGACGTGCTTCTTGACGGTGGTGGCACCCACGTCCAGCTCGTACGCGATCTGCTTGTTCAGCAGCCCCTCGCGCAGCATCCCGAGCACGCGAAGTTGCTGCGGCGTCAACGATCGCAGGCGTTCGGCGACGCGCTCGAGCTCGGATGTCGCGCCCCCGGCCGGCGCGGGCACACGGCCCGGTGCACCGGACGCCACGCCCGCCGAGCCGTGCGCGCGTCGCAGCGCGGGCGGGCGGTAGACATCGCCGTCCAGCACCGTCGCGATCGCGTCCCCGAGCACGTCGCGCCCGAGCGACTTGGGCACGAAGCCCGCCGCCCCGAATCGCAGCGCGTCCTCGACGAGCGAGTCCTCCTCGAAGCCGGACACCACGAGCACGGGCAGACGCGGATGATGACCGCGCAGCCGCAACAACCCGTCGAAGCCGCTCACCCCCGGCAGATCCAGATCCAGCAGCGCGATGTCGACGTCGACGTCGACGCCTCGTCCAGCACGCGCAGCGCCGCGTCTATCGAATCCACCCCACGGGTCTGCGAGCCCGGGAAGCTCAGCCCGATGGCGGTGGCGAGCGCGTCGCGAAACAGCGGGTGGTCGTCGATGACGAGGGCGTTCGTCAGCGCGGTCACGATCGAGCGTCCGTGGCGCGAGTCGGGGTCGGGCGGAACGGCATCACGATCAGGGGTGATTCGGTCGATCCTCCGCGGTCGCCGGGTTCCGGGACGACGGCTCGCCCCGGGCGCACGACGGATGCACGGAAGATAGACCCCGCCCGACGTGTTCGCCTACTGGTCAAAGGTCCCATCCAGCGGCTCCCCGGCGCCGTCGCGTGGCCGAACGATACCGTGTCCGACCGCCTCGACGCGTGTCGCGGTCGCGGCGCGCCACGCCGCATCGCGCGCCGCGCGCGGCGTGTCCAGGCACACCTCGCCGAGAATCGTCGCCGGGGATGCACCCAGCACCAGCACGCGGTCGGCGAGCAGCACGGCCTCGTCGATGTCGTGCGTGACCATCAGCGCGGTCGTCGGGCGGGCTCGCCACAGCGCCGAGAGCAACTCGCGCAGCCGGATCGCCGTCGCGCCGTCGAGCGACACGAACGGCTCGTCGAGCACCAGCAGCGCGGGCTCCAGCGCGAACGCGCGTGCGAGCGCCACGCGACGCGCGAGCCCGAGCGACAGCTCGCCGGGGAAGAAGCGCCGGTGCGCGCCCAGGCCCAGCGCGTCGAACAGCTCGTCGAGCGGCGCGTCCCGGCGCGCGTCCGGCAGCGCGAGCCGCACGTTGTCCTCGACCGAGCGCCACGGCAGCAGCCTCGGCTCCTGGAACACCGCGGCGACGGGGCCGTCGACGCCGCGCCGAATCTCGCCTTCGTAGTCGTCGTCGAGCCCGAGCACCAGCGCAAGCGTGGTCGTCTTGCCGCAACCCGAGGGCCCGACGATGCACGTGAAGGAGCCCGCGGGCAGCGCGAAGCGGACGTGGCCGAGCGCGTGCAGCGCGGGCCCGTCGCCGGTGCGGAAACGCTTGGCGCGCACGTCCACGCGCAGCGCTTCGCACGGGCGCGGCGGATCGGTCGGCCGGGCCTCGTCAGGCACCGGCCGCGGCCGTCTCGACCGGCTTCGGACGCTCCGCGCGCCCGGCACGTCCCGGGCGCCAACGGTTCACGCGTCGCTCGAAGGGCTGCAACACCGCGTACTCGACAATGAGCATGACCGCGACGAAGGCGAGCGTGTAGGCGAGGATCGTCGCGACGTCGAAGAGCTGGAAGTAGAGGTGGATCTGGAAGCCGACGCCGTTGCTGCGTCCCAGCAGCTCCACCACCAGCACGATCTTCCAGATCAGCGAGACGCCCGAGCGCGTGGCCGCGGCGAAGAACGGACCGAGCTGCGGGAGCACGACGTGGCGCAGCCGCTTCCACGCGCCGAAGCGATACACCGTCGCCATCTCGTCGAGCTCGGTCGAGAGCGTGCGCGCACCCTCGCGCAAGGTCACCGCGACGTTCGGGATCTTGTTCGCCGCCACCGCCCCGATGGCGGCGAGCTCGTTGAGCCCGAACCACACGTAGGCCAGCACGATGGTCACCAGCGCCGGGACGTTCAGGGCGAGGATCAGCCACGGGTCCAGCACGCGGTCGGCGGCGCGATGCATGCCGAGCCAGATGCCGATCGCGCTGCCGATGGCCATGGCCACGAGGAACGCGGCGGCGACGCGCGCGAGCGTGGCGCTCAGGTGGAAGGCGAGCTCGCCGCTCGCGAGCTCCGCGAGCAGCGCGCTTGCGACATCGAGCGGACCGGGCAGCGTGCGGTCGTCGAGGGTGGCGGCCAGCACGGCCCACGACGCGACGAGCAACGCGACCGACAGGAGCACCTGCGCCAGCCCGCGCGCGCCCGTCGCACCGTCGCGAGGTCGTGCGGACATGGGTCGGCTCGGTATCGGTGGGGTCGGTCAGTGTAATCCCGGCACCGCGGCCGCGCCGACACTGGTACTTAGGTCCCACCGCGGCGCGGCGCGGGCGACGCCTACAATCGCGCCATGGCAGACCACCCCGCGGACCCGACGCGTAGCACCCGGACGGTGCGCGGCGCGGCGCGTGGGTGCGTGCCGACCGTAGTCTTGGCAGGTGTCGTGGCGGGTGCCCTGCTCGGCGGTTCCGCGCTCGCTGACGATGCGTCGCCGGACGCCGCGAACGCCGAGGCGTACGACGTCGATCCGGTCACCGGCTACCGCGCCGAGCGCTACCGCGCCCCGGTGCCGGACTCCGTGCCCGGCGGCATTACGCTGGACACCGCCGCGGCGCGGACCCTGCACGATGCTGGGGACGCGATCTTCATCGACGTCTTCCCGCCGTCAGGACTGGGCGCCGATCCGCTCGACGGGCACTGGATCGTGAGCGAGCCGCACGACACGATCCCGGGCGCGACGTGGCTGCCCGAGGTCGGGCGCGGTTTCCTGGAAGCCGGCCACCAGGACTACCTGGAGCGGAACCTGGAGCGCCTGACGGGCGGCGACGCGACGCACCCGCTCGTGTTCTTCTGCACCGCCGACTGCTGGCAGAGCTGGAACGCGGCCAGGCGCACGGCGCGGCTCGGCCACACCGCGGTGCACTGGTTCCCGCTCGGCACCGACGGCTGGCGGGACGCCGGGCTCGCCCTGGAGCGCGCGCGTCCCGTGAACTTCCTCGACGACACGTTGCCCGCCGGCGACGACCCGAACCCGTGAACGCCGCGGCCGATCGCGTCGGGGCGGGATCGTTCGGCGATCTCGCGCGCGTGCGCGACGTGCTGCAGCACGGCTCGATCGGCCACGAGGACCTGATCGAGCGTCTGCTGATCGCGCTGCTGTGCGGCGGTCACGTGCTGCTCGAGGGCCCGCCCGGCGTCGCCAAGACGCGCACCGTCAAGCGCTTCGCGGCCGCCCTTGGAACCCGCTTCGTGCGCGTGCAGGCGACGCCGGACCTGCTGCCCGCGGACCTCACGGGCACCGACGTGCACCGCGGCGGCGGGGACTTCGCGTTCCGACCGGGGCCGCTGTTCAACCACGTCGTGCTCGTCGACGAGGTCAACCGCGCGCCGCCGAAGGTGCAGAGCGCGCTGCTCGAGGCGATGGGCGAGCGCCAGATCAGCAACGGCGGCGTCACGCGCGCGCTCGAGGAGCCGTTCCTCGTGGCGGCGACCCAGAACCCGCTGGAGCACGAGGGCACCTATCCGCTGCCCGAAGCCCAGCTCGACCGGTTCATGTTCCAGGTCGACCTCGCGCTGCCCTCCGTCGAGCAGGAGCGACGGATACTGGACTTGGTGCTGTCCGAGGACCCCGAGGCGGAGCGTTCCCCGAACGCGCCGCTCGTCGGCATCGACGCCCTGTTGCGCGCGCGTCGCGAGGCCGCCGCGGTGCACCTGTCGGGCGCGGTGCGCGACTACGTCGTCCGGCTCGTCGGTGCCACGCGCGGCCACGGCGCGGGCGGGCGCGCGGCGGACGACGTGGCGCAGCCCGCGAGCCCCCGCGCCTCGATCGCGCTCGCCTCGGGCGCGCGTGCCCGGGCCTGGCTGCACGGTCGCGACCACGCCCTGCCCGATGACGTCGAGGCGCTCGCCTCCGACGTGCTGTCGCACCGCATCGCGCTCGACTACCGATCGCGGGCCGAGGGCCTGCGAACGCGCGACCGGATCCGTGCGATCGTCAACGCGACGCCGCGGGTCTGAGCCCGCTCATGCCGGCGGCGGCGCGCGCGCAGGGCCCGGTCGACGGCCCGACGGTCCGGCTCACGCTCGACGACCTGATCGCCGCGCGCACGGCCGGCGGACCCGCGGGGCGTCCGCCGCCCGGCAGCGGACCGTGGGCGGGACCGTTCCGAAGCCCGCGCCGCGGACGGGGCATGGACTTCGACGACCTGCGCCCGTACGTGCCCGGCGACGACGTGCGCCACATCGACTGGAAGGTCAGCGCGCGCATGAACGAGCCGCACGTACGGCTCTACCGCGAGGAGCGCGACCACGCCGTCACGCTCGTGCTGGACCTGCGGGACTCGATGTTCACGGGCTCGGTGCGGCTGCGCGCCGTGGCGGCCTGCTTGGAGGCGGCGCGCCGCGCGTGGCGGTGCGCGGACGAAGGGAGCCGGGTCGGGCTCGTGACCCTCGATGCGGACGGCATCGCGTTCTCGCGCGCCGCGGTCGGCGAGCGCGGCGCCCTCGCCGCGTGCGGGCTGGCCGCGTCGCGCTTCGCCGCGCGGGCCGACGCGCTGGACGCGGGCAAGCTCGCGGGCAAGGGCGCGAGCGACGCTGCGCGCCGCGCGAACGGCGCTCTCCCGCCGCCGACGCTGGCGACCCTCGTCGACCGACTGCTCATCGAGGGGCGTCGACTCGGCACGCTCGTGCTCGTCGGCGGACTCGACGATGTCGACGGCAGCGAGGCGCCCGGCGCCGAACCGCCCGCGGCGAGCCTGCGCCGGCTGACGCTGCTCGCGCCGACCACGCTCGCGCTCGTCGAGGACCCGACCGAGCGCACGGGCGTGCCGGTCGGACGCTACCGCTGGGCCGGTCGCGGCGGCGTTCGGCTGACCGCGCTGGGGCCCGGACGACGGCGTCGCACCATCGACGCGCTGACCGCGCGGCGCGAGGCCATCGTCGCCGCGTGCCGCTCGGCCGGCGTGATGCTCGAGGGCGTCGAGATCGGCAACCCGGCATGAGCGAGGCGAGCGACATCCTCGCGCGGCTCGCCGACATCCACGAACCCGCCGCGCCCGAACAGGGCGTGCCGTGGTTGATTCTCCTGAACCTCGTGCTCGCGCTCGTGTGGATTCTGCTGCTGAGCTGGCGCCGGTGGCGCCGCCGGGAAGCGTGGCGGCGCGAGGCGATCGCGATCGTGGACGCCATGCATGGCCGATCGCCGGACGAAGCGCTGTCGGCGCTCGCGACGCTGCTGCGACGCGTCGCACGACGCCGGCTCGGCGAACGCGTCGCCCGGCTGGACGGCGAGGCGTGGCTCGCGGCGCTCGACGAGTGCTTCGCCACCGACTGGTTCGGCCGGCGCGAGGGGCGCGCGTTCGGACACGACATCTACAAGCCCGGCACCGCGGACGCCGTCGATGTCGATGCGCTGCGACGGCACGTCCGGCGCCTGGTGCGCCGGCTGCCGTCGCGCCCGGCCCCGCCCGCCGCCACCGCCGCGCCCCCGCGAACGGCGCCCGCCCGGTGAGCGATTGGTGGGCGGCGCTGCCGGGCGTGGGCGGAATCTCGTTCGACTGGCCGTGGATGCTACTGCTGCTGCCGCTGCCGCTTCTCCCGCGTTCGTCGCGCCCGTTCCCGAAGCGCGATGCCGGGCGCACCGCCATCTCGAGCGCGCCCGCCGTCGCCGTGCCGCCCGCGCTCGGGTCCGCGCTGGAGCGTTCGGCGGGCCGTACATCGACGACGCTCGGCGCGGGTCGGGCGCTCGACGCGCTCGCGTGGATCGCGCTGATCCTCGCGCTCGCGCAGCCGACGCGGCCGGGCGCGCTGACCGTGACGCCCGTCAGCGGCCGGGCGCTCGCGCTCGCCATCGATGTCTCGGGCAGCATGGAGCGCGACGACTTCGCGCTCGACGGGGCGACGTCCGACAGGCTCTCCGTCGTGAAGCGCGTCGCCGGGAATTTCGTGCATCGCCGCGACGGTGACCGGGTCGCGCTCGTGCTGTTCGGCAAGGAGGCCTTCGTGGCCTCGCCGCCGACGTTCGATCTCGCGGGCGTGAGGGATGCGCTCGCGGGCGCCGGCATCGGCATGGCCGGACGCTCCACCGCGATCGGCGACGCGATAGGGCTCGGCATCTCGGTGCTGCGCGACGACCCCGCGACCGAGAAGGCGATCGTGCTGCTGTCCGACGGCACGAACAACGCGGGCTCGGTCGAGCCCGAAGCCGCCGCCCGGCTCGCCGACTCGCTCGGCGTGCGCGTGCACACGATCGCGTTGGGCAGCGACGTCGAGGCCGTCGACGGCTACTCCCTGCCGCCGTCGGCGGACCTGGACGAGGCCACGCTGCAGGGCATAGCGGAGATCGCGGGCGGCACGTTCTTTCGCGCACGCACCACCGAGGATCTCGACGCGGTGTACGCCGAGATCGACGCGCTCGAGACGGCCGCGACCGACGCCCCTCCGGTGCGCCCGGCCGAGGACCTGCGGCGTTGGCCCCTGATGGCGTTGCTAGGCTTGCTGCTGGCGGCCTCCGCGCGCGAGGCGATCGCGTGACGCCCCTGACCCTCGGCGACGTCGCGTTCCTCTCCCCGCCGTGGCTCGTGATCGCGGCGCTCTGCGCGCTTCTCGCGCTGACCCTCGATCGGCGTTCGCGTCACGGCGGCTGGCGACGCGTCGTGTCGCCGGACGTGCTGCGCTTTCTCGTCGGCGACGACACGCTGCGGCACGCGGACGCGCGGCTGCTCGCCGCGGCCCTCGTCGCGCTCGCGCTCGCCGCGCCCGCGACCCGCACCAGCGAGGCCGCCACCTGGCGGCACAGCACCGCGTGGATCGCGATCCTGGACGTGTCGCGCTCGATGACGCTCGACGACATCGCCCCGTCCCGGCTCGCGGCGGCCCGCGACGCCGCGCTCGCGCTGTCCGACGCCGCCGGTGCCCGGCCGCTCGCGCTCGTGATCTACGCGGGGGACGCGTTCCTCGTCTCGCCGCCGGTGTTCGACCGCACGCTGCTCGAGGTGCAGGTCAGCCTGCTGGAGCACGGCAGCGTGCCGGTCGAGGGCTCGAACGTCGCGCGCGCGCTGTCGCTCGCCACCAGCGTCGCCGCCGACAGCGGGCTCGCCTCGGCGCGCTTCTTCCTGCTCGGCGATTCGGCCGGCGCGAACCGCAACGCGACGAGCGCGGCGCACTACCTCGTCACGGCCGGACACCGGCTCGACGTGCTGCAGTTCGGGCGGCAGGACGGCGACGTCGCGCCCGGCGGCGCGGTCGACCTCGCCGCGGCCGAGCGTCTGGCGCAGGCCGGCGGCGGGCGACTGCTCGTGAGCGATTCGTTCGGGGCGATCGATCTGGACGCGCTGGACCTGGACGACGACAGCGCCGACGTGCGCGGCCTGGACGCGGTCCTGTGGGAGAACCGCTCGCACTGGTTGCTGCTGCCACTGCTGGCCGCGCTGCCCCTGATCGCTCGCCGAGGCGCAACGTGAGGACGGGCATCCCCTGGTTGCTGACGGCCCTGCTGTGGAGCGCGGGCGGCGACGGTGGCCTGCCCGAGGCGCGAGCCGACTGGCGCATCGACGAGCACGTGCTGGCGCACCGGCTCTACGCCGAAGGCCGCCACGGCGAGGCCGCCGAGATCTTCACCGACCCCGCGTGGAAGGGCGTCGCGCTGTACCGCTCCGAGCAGTGGTGGCGAGCCGCCGAAGCCTTCGTGCGCGCCGACGACCCGGTCTCGGCCTACAACCTCGGCAACTGCTACGTGAAGCTCGGCTACCACGCGCTCGCGCTGGACGCCTACCAGCGCGCGCTCACAGGCGACCCCACCTTCGAGGACGCCCGGCGCAACGCGGAACTCATGCGCGAGCTCCTGGCGGTCGACGACGAGGCGGCCGAGCGCGGCGGCCGACGCAGCCCGGACGACGAGATCGACCGGCTCGAGAACGACGACGAGGACGAGGCTCCGGGCGGCGGCGCGGACGGGGACGGCGACGCGGACGCGGGCGACGGGTCCGAAGGCGAGCGCGGCGAGTCGAACGACGAGCCCACCCCGAGCGGCACGGACGACGCAAGCGCGAGCGGCGAACCGGGCTTCGAGGAGCGGGACGAGAGCGGGGACGGCGACACCGGAGACGCGGTGGGCGGCGACGCCGGCGCGCCGGAGGACGGGGCGCGCCCGAGCGGCACGGCGGAGACCGAGGCGGACGGAGCGCCCGAGGACACCGTCGGCCTGCGCGCCGCGCTGGAAGCCGAACAGGCGACGGAGCAATGGCTGAACCGGATACGCCAGGACCCGGCGCGCTACCTCGAGAAGCGGATTCGGCTGGAGATGCGGCGGCGCCGCGCGGCCGGGCAGACGGCGCCGGCGGGGGGAGACGGGTGGTAGGCGTATCGAGCCGAAGCGCCCGGACCGTGTTACCCGCGCTGCTCGCATCGTTCGTACTGCTTTTCGTCGCGCTCGCATGGTGCACGCACGCGGCGGCACAGAGCGTCGAAGTGGGCATCCGCCTCACGACCGACGACGAGACCGTGTACGCGGGCGACAGCGTCGTCGTGGACGTCCAGGCGGTAGGCCTGATCGAGCCGCTGGACACGTCCCCGCTGTTCGCGAACGCGGACCTGTTGCGCGAGACGGCCGGCACCCGCATCGCGGTGATCGGCGGGCAGGTCGTGGACGTGCGCACGCGCCGCCTGGAGCTGCTGCCGCGCGGCGAAGGCGATCTGACGCTCGGGCCGCTGACCGGGGAGACCGTGCAAGGCACGGTGCAGTCGAACGCGCTCGACGTGAAGGTGCTGCCACCGATAGCCAACGACTGGGCCCCGGGCGCGGACGACGTCTCCGCGGAGACGCGGGTATCGAAGACGAACCCGTACGTGCGCGAGGAGATCGTCGTCGACATCGTGCTGCGGCATCGCTACCCGATCGCCGACGAGCGGATCGTGCTGCCGGACTTCGACGGATTCGATGTTCTGCCGGTGTTCGAGCGGCGCCGGCCGCAGGTCGGCGAAGAAGACTCGCTGCGACGGATCGAGTGGCGATACCTGCTCTGGCCCAGGCGTTCCGGCGCGCTCGAGATCGGCGCGGTGCGCTGGACCGGGACGATGGTGCGTTCGCGCACGGCGCGCGGCCCGATCGACGTCGCGAGGAAAGCCGTGGCGTTGAACGTGCGCCCCGCCCCACCGGGCTCGGACGGCTGGTGGTTGCCCGCGCGCGAGGTGCGGTTGACCGACGCCTGGTCGGAGGAGCTGAAGGAGCTGAAGGCGGGTCAGGAGATCGAGCGCACCCTGACCCTGGAGGCTGACGGGGTACTGGCCAGCCAACTGCCGAGCGTCGAGCCGCTCGCGTCGCGCTCGTTCACGAGCGTGGCGCTGGGCAACACGCGTGAACAGACGCTGGTCGGGGATCGGGTGCGAGCGAGCGCGAGCTATCGGTTCAGGCTGACGGCTCGTAGGCCCGTACCCGTGTTTCTCGACACGGTGCGGGTGGGGTGGTGGGACACGGAGCGCAATGGAAGTGCCGAGGCGATCGTACCGGCGCGGCGGGTGGATATCGGGCTGCCGGATCGGGCGGACCTGTTGGCCGGGGTTGCGCTGGAACGGGGCGGGTGGTCGCGGTTGATGCTTGTCTTGGGGGGCGTACCTGTGCCGACGGGGGTGGGTTTGGTCTCGGCGGGGCTGCTCGGCATGGGGCTACTCGCGACGGCCCTGGGGTGGCGGCGTCGTGTGCGGCTTGGTGTCAAGGCGTCGAGCGCGGTTGCCGGGAACGGACTTCCACCGGAATGAACGGGAACACTGGAAGTCCGGTCCGTGCGGAAAGGCGGACTGGAAGCCCGCGAAGATAATCTCCGGTTGCGGCGCGGCCGATGTCCCCGGCGCACACCGGCTTCCGGCAGCGCACCGGCCCGTGCCGCCTTCTAACGTCCGAGAATAATCAAGGATTAGAGCAATAAACCTGTGCCCTTACCTCGCTGGAGAATGTCTGAATAGTGCAGGAATACGACCGGTCCTCTGCAGTTGCGTTGACCGGAACGAGATCGGCCGAGCTGCAGGCTCCACCCGTTGCGACGGACCCGGTACCGCCCGGCGCGCGCGGGCAGGAGGCAATGCAGACCTCACCAGCCTCTACGTTTCCACAAGTGGTCGAGAACAGGCCTGCCGACTGACTGACGCCAACGCCCTCCTCGTATCTCACTCGCACGGTAGGGGCAAACTGATTGGAGAACAGCGTGGCGTCTTGATTGAACGACACAACGCTGTAGTTTCCGGTGAACTCCAGCGGAAGCTCAGTAGCTCCCTTGACCGTGTCGATATAGGTCCAGCAGTTCCCGGTGAACTGGTTCACACCTCTCTCGCGTAGCGCAGCAGCCTGACGCGCGCGACCGCGCCCCGGCGAACCGTGGACCGGTCCGGACGAGCTTGAGGGGATCGAGCGTGGGTTTTCCGTGTGGAGTGGGCCGAGGGTGAGCGGGTTTCCCCGGTGCTCAACCCGTGAGTGGTTCGGGTTTCAGATTCACCGCGTCCGGATCGATCATCAGCGCCATCATCGTTTCCCAGTCCGGAATGCGAAAGAGCTCCATGGCCGCTCTCATCTTCTCCCACAACGACTTCTTCGTGCGCCGCCGTGCTCTCGCCTCCTTGAACACACGGCACGCCTGTTCTGCGGATCTGATCGACCAGGAAGGCGAGCATCGTCAACGCCGCCAGCGTGCTCGACAGATACTTCTTGCCGTGCCCGTAGTTGCGACCGAACTCGTAGCCCTGGTTCTTCAACACGTTGAAGACCTCGTTCTCGACACGCCAGCGCGCTCGTGCCGCGCGCGCCAGCTCGAACGCGTTCTCGGTCGTGACAGTCAGGTTCGTGACCCAGGTGAACACCTTCTGCCGGCCCTGCTTGTCGACTTCCCACCACTCCAGGTAGTTGACCAGCAGCTCCTTGTAGGTGGCGTTGATCGGCACCCCGAGCGTGTAGCGGTAGCCGCACACGCTGCCGTCGTCCGCCATCGTGTCCTGCCACTCGACGAGCTCGCCTGCAGCATGACGGCGCATGATCTCGGTCTCGAAGACCGAGCTGTTGCCGGGCTTCACCCCGATGATGAAGTCCATATCGTGCGCCGCCAGAGCCTCGAGGTGCGGTCCGTTCGCTGCCGGCGCATCCTCGGTGATCAGGAAGTTGCGGTTCGGGAAAGCGGTGCCAAGGTAGTCGAGCAGGCACCCCTCGCGCGCCACGCCGAGCGCGGCTTCGTCGAGGTCGGTGGCGAACACCTGTACCTCGGGCCAGCGCTCGCATCGCTCGGCTTCCTCGATCAGCAGCATGACGAGCGAGTACGCCTCCTCGCCCGTCGCGCACCCCGCGACCCACACGCGCACCGGCTCGCTCGGCTCGCGCGCGGCGTAGACCGCCGGCACGACCTCCTTCTCCAGGGTCTGCCAGCTGTCCGTATCGCGGAAGAACGCCGTGACGGTGATGAGCAGGTCGTCGAACAGGGCGTGTGGCTCCGCTGCATCCGCGCGCAACGTCTCGGCGTAGTCGCGCAGCGTGTGCACCCGGGCGAGCTGCATGCGCCGGAACACGCGGCGCAGCACGGTCGCGCGCTTGTAGCGCGAGAAGTCGTGTCCGGTGCGCGCGAACACGTAGGCGAGGATGCGACCGAGCTCGGCCTCGTCGTCGGGCGACAGCCGCTCGCCGAGCACGCGGGCCAGCCGCTCGCGCCCCCGGCGCTTGGCCTCGGTGAGTACCCCGAGCCGTGCGCCTATCTCGGCGATGGGCAGCACGAGATCGGCCGCGCCGCTGGCGATCGCCGCGCGCGGCATCGAATCGCTGATCGCCTCGGCCGGGTCCTGCACGATCACGAGAGCTCCGGCTTCCCGGGCGTGACCCACTCCGGCCGCACCATCGCTGCCGCCGCCGGAGAGGATGATCGCGAAACCGTCGCCGTGCTGCGCGGCGAGCGAGCGGAAGAACGCGTCGATCGGTGCGCGAGCCAGGCTCGTGCCCGCGAACGGCACCGCTTCGATGTGCCCGTCGGTGACCTCGAGCCGCTGTCCCGGCGGGATCACGTACACGTGATCGGCCTCGAGCAACACGCGCTCCGTCACGGTGTCGACAACGAGCGACGTGTGCCGCGCGAGGATCGAGCCGAGCACGCTCTCGTGATCGGCGGACAGGTGCACGATGACCACGAACGCGATGCCGGGTCGCCCGGGCAGGGCCTCGAACAGCGCCTTCAGGGCCTCGAGTCCGCCGGCCGAGGCGCCGATGCCGGCGACGATCGGTCTGGGCGCCGGATCGGACCCTACGCCGCCTTCCGAGGTGTGCGGATCGCTCGATTCGATGTTCAGCTCGCTCGCTTGCTTTGATGGACGCGCCGGGACCGATCTGGCGCGTTCGTGGCCGAGACGGGGTTCGGGGCTATCCGCCGGTCGTGCTGTCATCGGTGTCAGGCGGGTCCGATCGAACCCATCCTCGCCCGTCTGTGCAACCGGCGCCAGCCGAGCTCGCGCGCCACGCGATGCGCGGAAGGTCTCGTCGACGCGGACCTCGACGATCGATCGCCCTCGTTCGGTGAGGCGCTACCGAGCGCGTGTCAGACGCCAGCCTCCACGACCTCGACACCGCGCACCGGTGCTGGCGGTCCGAAGCCACCTGCGATCGCGCCTCGATCTGTGTGCTGCCCTACGCCACCAGGGAAGAACGGCAAGCGTTCGAGCAGCACGCGTCAGGGTTCGATGGCGAGCACGAGCGTCTCGACGATGAACGTGTCGGGGCGGTCCTGGCAGAAGTAGCGAGTCACCGAACGAGCCCGCGGGGGAAGCCACTCGCCGTACCGTCCCCGCCTACTTCGGTGGCGTATCGCCGCCTTCCTGTGTGTCGGCCTCGGCACGGCGCCGCTAGGCCACCTCGGCGCGATCGACGCGGACATCGCGCGGCGCGTCGACGCCGATCCGGACCGTCTTGCCTCTGACATCGAGCACGGTCAGCACGACGTCCTCGCCGATCCGGATGGCCTCATCGGGCCGTCGGGAGAGAATCAGCATGGACAGCGATCTGGGGCAAAGGGCTCAGGGTACTCGCAGCTCGTCGAGAATCGCGCGCCGCAGCATCGGGCCTTCGAAAGTGGACCGAGACAACCCGGGGCCGTCACGTTCAGCAGTACGCCACCGGTTAGCTGAATGTGACAGCCGCCGGCAGGATGGACCGAAACCCTTGAGGTTCGGATACACCCCGCGTACCCGGCGATCGTTCGGTGCCGGCGGTCCGCGGTCGGGGCCGCCGGCGGCGAGGTCAGTCGGGCCAAAAAACCGACTCTGCTGCCTCCACTCATGGATGGGCAGACGCTCCGGGCGGACAACTGGCGCCTGCCCGCCGAGCACCTGATGCAGGAACGAGCGTGGCGGCTCCGGGGCTGGCTCGGGCGCCCGTAGCAGCCGATCGAGACGAAAGATCATCGTCTCCCGCTCGGTCGCATGCGCGGCTTCGGGCCGTTGCATGGCCTCGCGCTGCTCGGCGAGCTCGACGAGCAGCGGTCTACGGAGCGTCGAGCCCCTTGCATCGTCCGCGCGACGCGGGTCGCAGTCCTGCTCGCTTCCGCCGTACAAGCTCCGTTCGTCAGGCGTGTCCGTACCACGAGCACGACGCTCTCGTTGGTACGATTCCCGAGACACAGACCTGCGCCT
This sequence comes from uncultured Gammaproteobacteria bacterium, assembly GCA_963833195.1. Classification (GTDB taxonomy): domain Bacteria; phylum Pseudomonadota; class Gammaproteobacteria; order Granulosicoccales; family Granulosicoccaceae; genus Granulosicoccus. Next base: position 3,669,383 of record CAWHXF010000027.1, read on the forward strand.
GCCCGGATGCGCGTGTGCGGGCTCTTGCCAGCACGCACGCCGGTACGCTCGGCACACCCCGTCACCCCTCTCGGGAGGAGGCCCGCGCGAACGTGAGCGATATCGATTCCCCGCGTCGGCTGTTCGAGGCGATGGACGATGCGCTGTGCGTCGTCGAGATCCTCGGTCCCGATGACGACGGGGTGGTCCGACGGGTCCGCTACCTGCACGCCAACCCCGCGTTCGAGCGCCACACCGGTTACCGGAACATCGAGGGCGTGACCTCCGACGTCGCCTTCCCGGGCCTCGAGCAGCACTGGTTCGACCAGTTTGCTCGGGTCTGGCGCACCGGCGAGTCGTCGCGGTTCGTCGACGTGGCCGAATCGCTGGGCAGGATCTACGAGGTGTCCCTCAGCCGCATCGGGGGTGAGGACACTCGCCGCATCACCTGTCTTTTCCGGGCCGTCACGATGCAGCACCTCGCCCAGCAACGGGCGTTGCAGATGGCCGCCGAGCTGTCCGAAGCCGACCGGCGCAAGACCGAGTTCCTGGCCACCCTCGCCCACGAGCTCCGGAACCCCCTCGCCCCGATCAGGAACGGGCTCGATCTCGTCGAGACGATCGAGGACGTGCCGACCGACGCCGCCCGCCTGCACCGGATGATGTCGCGCCAGGTCGGTCAGCTCTCGCGCCTGGTGGACGACCTGCTCGACCTGTCGCGCATCTCCCAGGACAAGATCGAGCTGCAGCGCGCCCCGAATTTGTTGTCCGCGATCATCGACGACGCCGTCGCCGCCTGCCGCCCGATGCTCGAGGACAAGGGCCACGCGCTCGCGGTCGACGCGCCGGACGGCGACGTGCGGGTCAACGTCGACCCGGTGCGCCTGACCCAGGTACTCACGAACCTGCTGAGCAATGCCGTGCGCTACACCCCACCCGGCGGCCACCTCGAGGTATGGGCCTCGGTCGATCCCGACGGTCTGCACCTCGCCGTCGGTGACGACGGGGATGGTATGAGCGTGGAGGACCTGGCGCAGGTGTTCGAGATGTTTACCCAGGTTCGCGGCGAGGCTCCCCGGGAGCACGGCGGGCTAGGCATCGGCCTGACCCTCGCCCAACGTATCGTCGAGCTCCACGGCGGCAGGCTGCTCGCCAAGAGCCCGGGTCGGGGCCTCGGAAGCCTGTTCGAGATCCACGTCCCGCACGTCGAACCATCGACGCTCGAGGCGGACGTCGACAGGGACGCGAAGTCGGCCCCACCGCCGGCGCCCCCGACGCGGGTCCTGGTCGTCGACGACAATCGGGACGCCGCCGACACGCTGGCAAGGATTCTCGCCCTCAAGGGGCACGAGACGCGCACCGTCTACACCGGCCGAGCCGCGGTCCAGGCGAGCGACGAGATGCGCCCCGACGTCGTGTTCCTCGACATCGGACTGCCGGACATCACCGGCTACCAGGTCGCTCTCGAGCTCGGCCGACGCGACTACCGCGGCGCGATGACGCTCGTCGCGTTGACGGGCTGGGGCATGGACAAGGACCGCGAGCGCAGCCACGACGCCGGCCTCGAACACCACCTGACCAAACCGGTCTCGGCAAGGACGGTGCTCGAGCTGCTGGCTCGGATCGTCGCCGCGCGAGAAGCCGGCTGATGCACTCGGGCATTGATCCAGAATCCCCCGTTCCATTCAGCCATACGCCACCGTTCAGCTGAGGGGAAAGGCCGGCGCCGAGTCGGTATGAAACCTCTGACTTGCGGGGAAGATCCGACTCGGTACGCCGAGAGAATCGCACCTCCATCATTTGAACGCCCTACGTCGAAACTGCTTCTCGGAACTTCGTCGGCGAAAGCATCCCTAGGATGCTCGTCGCCGGCACCCGCGCGGCTGTGCGAATGAGAATTGCGGTCGTGAGGGTCAATATCCAACGCTTGGTCGCCGTCCTCGATGCCTTCCGACGAGCCGCTTCGAGAGACGGCAATACGCGAGCGCTCTTGCTCACGAGCGCCACGCGCTGCGCACACCCACCTTGCGCTCCGCAACGCGCGCGCCCGGCATGACGAGCATTCGCCGCGGAGATCTGGTCGCCTACGTCGGCGGAGCCCTCATGTGCGCCGCCGGGCTCGCGCTCCAGCTATCGGTCAGCTTCGTGTACACCGGCGCGAGCGGAGCCGAGATGGTCAGCGGATTTGCGGACGCTGCGCTGTACTACGGCTCGGCCATCGCCGCAGCATCAACCACGGTGCTCGGCCTGCTGTTCACGGTCATCGGGCTCGCGCGCAACGCCGAGGTGGAGTTCGAGCCGAGCCTGTACCGGCGGGTCGCGCGCCTTGCGCTGTTCTGCGTGTTGTCGCTGATCGGCAGCATTGTGCTGCTGCTGGTGCTGTGCGTGCCGATCGGGGAATTTGATGCGTTGCCGAAGTGGTGGTACGGCGCGATCTACCGCGTGATCGCGACGCTTGTGGCGGTACTTGCGGGGCTCTCGGTCACGATCGTCCTCGTCCTGTTCGCCGCGGTGCGGCAGGTGCTGCGCTCGATGACGCCGCTCGATGGGATGTGGGGCGGCGACAACTGACGGCGCGCGTGCAAGTTCGGAGCGTGAGCCCGAACGGGACAGGAAGCACACGTATACCTGTTCCTACCGTGCCCGGTGCGACATGCGCCGCCGCCACCCGCTCGTGTCTGCCCTCCCCCGCTTCCCGATTCCGCATGAACGCCACGTCCTGCGCCCATCATCGCGTCCCGCCCTCCACCGCCGCGGGATCGATACCCGCTCGCCGCACGGGACCCGGCCGATGAGCGGCTTGAAGGCACTCGAGGACCAGGTCATCGTGCTGACCGGCGCCTCTTCGGGCATCGGGCTCGCGACTGCCCGGCGGCTCGGCTCGCGCGGCGCCAAGCTCGTGCTGGTGGCCCGGAACGAAGAGGCGCTCGCCGAGCTCGTCGCCGAGATCGAGAGGGACGGCGGGCAGGCGCTCGCATGCGTCGCCGATGTCGGGGTGCGCGATGAGGTAGCCAGCGTGCGCACGCGCGCTGTGGAGCGGTTCGGAAGGATCGACACGTGGATCAACGATGCAGGTGTCGCCATCTACGGCGCCGCGACCGACGTGCCGTGGGACGACCAGCGAAAGCTGTTCGACACGAACTACTGGGGCGTAGTAGCCGGATCGCTCGAGGCGGTGACGCAGTTCCGTGCGCAGCGCGAGGCGGGAGCAACGGACGCCGGCAAGCTGATCAACGTCGGCTCGGTGCTCTCGGACCGGGCGATGATTTTCCAGGGCCCGTACTCGGCGTCCAAGCATGCGGTCAAGGGGTTCACCGATGCGCTCCGGATGGAGCTCGAGGAAGCCGGGGAGCCCGTGTCGGTCACGCTGATCAAGCCCGGCGCCATCGACACCACCTACATGGAGCACGCGAAGAGCTTCATGGACTCCGAAGGCACGCGCAACCCGCCGCCCTCCTACGACCCCGAGCTCGTGGCCACCGCGATCGAGCACGCGTGCGAGAACGATCCGCGCGATCTCGTGATCGGAGCCGGCGGCTGGGTCGTCGGCAAGCTCGGCCAGCTGGCGCCGGCGCTGACGGACGCGGCCATGAAGGCGACCGGGCGCGTCCTGCAGACATCCGCCGAGTCGCCGCGCGAGGGCATGCGCGACAGCCTGTACTCCCCCGCGCGCGACGGCTCGGTGCGCTCGTCGATGCCGCCGCTGGTGCCTGGCATCGGCCCGCGCCGCACGAGCCTGCTGCTGACGGCGCAGATGCACCCGGTGGCGACGCTCGTGATCGGGACGCTCGCGGTCATCGGGCTCGGGGCGTTAATGCGCGAACGCTGAGCGGACGGCGCACTCAGCGCCGCCGGAGCAGATCGAGCCGGTAGCGCGGCGCCCTGCGGGCGAGCACCGTGCCGATGGCTCCATCCGAGGCGATGTCCCGGACGCCTGCGAGGAAGCGCTCGGCGGCACCATCGCCGTCGAGCGTCGAGTCGTTCGCACCGGTCCAGCATACCGAGACGCAGTGCCCGCCCGGCAATAGCGTGCCGACCACGCGCGCCGCGAGCGCATCGATCTCGTCGGGCTCGAGGAAATAGAGCACCTCGGACAGCACGATCAGGTCGAACGCGCCGTCTGGCCAACCCCTCGGTACCTCGAGCACGGCGAAGTCGAGCCCCCGCAGATCCCCGTGCACGCGTCGCGCCTCCGCGATCGCGACTTCGGACACGTCGAGCCCGAGGATCTTGTCGGCGCGCCCGCGCAGCCGCCGGGTCAGCTCCCCGATCGAACAGCCGACCTCGAGCGCACGGGCGTAGCGCGGACGCGGCAGCGCATCGAGCGTGGCGGCGTACTTGTCGCGCTCGTAGTCCGAGGTGCGGAAGTCCCACGGATCGATATCGGAAAGGTACAGCGCGTCGAATCGCGCGGCCCGGGCGCCACCGTCCGCGCTCACGCGATGAGCCGGCGCAGGAACAGCTCGTCGTAGTCGACGAAGTGGGACTGCATCTGCCTCGGCATGACGAAACCGTCCGGGTCGTCGTCGATCAGCGCCGTCATCTGCGTCGCGTGGCACTCGAGCGCGCGCGCCTTGGCCGACTTCAGCATCGCACCCGGCGCGAAGCGCACCAGCTCGTCCTCCGGCGCAAGCGCGGCACCGTCGCCGTGATCGAACTCCACGAATCGGCCCCAGATCGGAAAGCGAGTCAGCGTTTTTGCACTTCCTGTCCCGTTGACAGCGCGCACGACGGCGTCGGCGAGCGCCGCGCATCGCCGGTGGTCCACGTGGGGGTCGCCCTCCCAGGTCGTCCACAGGTGCGCGGGGCGCTCCCCGTGGACGCACGTTACGAGCCGCTCGACCAGCGCACGCCCATCGGGGGTATCGACGCACGGCAGGCCCTGATCGGGGCAGCTCAGGCGTTCGAGGAACACGCGCCCGGCGCCAAGTACCTCGAGCGCAGCGGCGAGCTCGCACGCGCGGTGCGCGCCGATCCGCTCGCGCAGCCACCGCGCGGAGCCCGGGTGCGAGCCGTCGCCGTCGGTCGCCGCGATCACGCGCACTGTGTGCCCTGCCGCCACCGCTGCTGCGAGCGCCGCCCCGCAGCCGAGCGTCTCGTCGTCCGGGTGCGGCGCGAGCACCAGCACCCCGCCGGCGGCGAGCACGGCAATATCGACAGCGCGCGCGTCGCGGGCCGCTCCGAGCACCGCCCCTTCCGCGAACGGTGTCACCAGAGCTCACCGACGCCGCGCTCGGCATCGGCGACGACCGCAGCGGCCGCGCGCGCAAGCTTCGCGTCGGGTGCTGCCTGCCACCGGTGACAGCCCCGCGGCGTCCCTTCGCGTCCCCGGGTGGGGGTTGACCGGCGAACCCTCTGGGCCAGCCGTCTCCGCGTCCACGGCGCGCATCTTGAGCCGACGGGCGGCGGATTTGCATGCACTGGCGCGCCCGAACGGGCCGTGCGATGGGCACGCATGAGCGTTTCGGTGTGCGAACGTCGCGCCGCGACCGTGACCCGACCGGGTCGCGCAGTCGAACGTCTGTCGTGTCGAATTCCCAGGTTGCGAGGGACGGTCTTGTCGCTCGCCGGTGGTAAGCGGTCATTCTCGACCGCTGTTGCCGACGGACGTCAGTCGGCAACAGCGGTCGAGAATGACCGCTTACGGCACTACGGCGCGACGTGGGGGAAGCGGTTGCCATCGATCGTCTCCGTGGACGGTTGCGAGGGCACCAAGGTAGTCGGCGGGTTCGGGCGCGAGAAGAACGGCTGGGAATGAACGCTTACGTTCTTCTACCTGTACCTGATCCTGGACATCTACAGCCGAAAGATCGTCGGCTGGGAGGTGCACGAGGCCGAGACCGGCGGGCACGCCGCCGCCCTCGTGCAGCGCGCGGTGCTGGCCGAGCAGTGCGTCGGTCGCCCCCGCGTGCTGCACGCCGACAACGGCTCGATCCAGAAGGGCTCGACGCTGCGCGCCAAGCTCGAGGCGCTCGGGGTGGAGCCGTCCTACAGCCGCCCGAGGGTGAGCGACGACAACGCGTTCAGCGAGTCACTGTTCCGCACCGCGAAGTACCGCCCGGCGTACCCGCGCAACGGCTTCGCCTCGGTCAGTGCGGCGCGGCAGTGGATGCACGAGTTCGTGGGCTGGTACAACCACGAGCACTGCCACAGCGGCATCCGCTTCGTGGCCCCTGCCGAGCGGCATCGAGGCGAGGACGTCGAGAAGCTCGCGGCGCGCAAGCGCGTCTACGAGGCCGCCAAGCGCAGAAACCCCCATCGCTGGAGCGGCGCCACTCGCAACTGGGATCCGGTCGGCGAGGTCTGGCTCAACCCCGAGCGCCCGACGGAGAAATCAGAGACCGTCATGTGAGATCGGCGGACAAGTAGCTTGAAAATCGCCGCAAGCAATCCATCGGTGGATGCGATTTCTTGCCTGTGCATACGAACTACCGGATCAGTCGCCTTCAGCAGCACATTTTCTACTGAATCGCCTGTCGTGTACGACTCATTCGCCTTCAACACGGGATCGTAATTTTCTTTATATAGATCATGCACAGTGAGCTCATGTCCCTGATCTTCTAGAGCCGCTACGGCTTTTCGGAATATCGAATGACAAAATCCATCCGGACGCGGGTGAGCAACTATGCACAGTACTTTCATTCTCAGAGTGTATCGGAAAGTCCCACTCGTCTGTTCACCTAAGGCGAAGCTGGCGCAACGTATGGATGTCCATGACTTCGGTCTTGCGAGAAAGTGCCTGATACAATCTAACAACAGCGATAAGGTGCAATTGCAGCCGGCGCGCGGTTCTGAGGTACTCAAGGTTCCGCGCCGGCTGCAATTGACAGCTTCATCGTAACGTTAGCTTCTACAGTCTTCGATGGCCCCTACATCAGCAGTGTCAATTGTGTTAATCCATAGTCGGGTGTCGGACAACGAGCAAATCAGCGGGTAATGAGTTCAGCGTGTGCAACACCGTCTTGAGTCACAACATCCCAAGGCATAGGATTAAGTTGTATACGTTGCAACGCGAATAGAAGCGCCGCTACCCCAAAGCCGAACGCATAGTCATTCATTAATACTGATATGAAGGACTCGTTCTTGCCCTCAATGACGAAAGGACCATAGAACTCGACGCCACCCTCACTTCCTTCGATTGGCGCAACGGGAAGCTCAACATTATTCTTGCCGAGTACAAGTAGATCCGGCCCTATTCCCCAGTCGCCGAGACCGGCGAGCGCGCCGTGAATAAGTTTCGAATCCTCAGTAATCTTCCCGTTAATTCGAATGCCTCGCGAGAACACCATCGTGTACATCGGATTCAAGTTGCCGGGCAGGTTTGCAGCCCTCGGAATTTGAAAGCCACGAGGATCCAACGTGACGCTATCAATTAGATTTTCAAGAGAGCGTCGTTCACGAGGCAGGGCCTTTACGCCCTTTACTTGCTCAATCGCTTTTCCAATGTATGTTCCTGAACTTTGCTTCGTGAGCTCTATAGTGTTCTTAGCTTCGATGTATGCAAATATCGATTCGATAGGCACCTCCTCTTTGCGGAGGAATTTGCCTTCGCTTCCCGGACGCAAGAGTGGCGCGGACTGGCGATCATAAATAATTATATCATCGCCACTCTTCTGGCCGTTCTGGGCAACCGCAAAGCCTCGACAGACTCCATACTTGTCCGGCAGGAGTTCGTCGATGGTAGTTGCTAGAGCGATCTCGAACTCATGGCCAGCGTCGAAGTTCCAATGCGGATCAATCTCGTCGAATCGCGCCTCAAAACGTTTGGAGATCTTGACAAGATAGTCGTCGTATAGCACGTGCCGGTTTCTCTAGCTGTATTTCTTCACCTGCTCATCCCTCGGTAGCCCGATCCAACGTCCATACTACTGCACGTCGATCCGGCCGCTGGATGGTCGCCAGCGGCCCTGGGAACCTAACAAGTATTAGGTCGACCCTGATGCTATCGCAGTTCGCTGACTCAGCTTCTGTCCAGAATAGACTGAGTCTTGGAGCACCAAATATTCCTGCAAGAAGCTCATCGCCGGTCGTCCGGGCACGTTCTCTGCGGCACGGCATCAGTGAAATGGTGCGGGATCCATTCGCGCAGCGCGTACCCGGGTAGGAAGGCCGACCGCAAGCCTTGCAGGCAATATTCGGTAGCTCGGACTCCGCTGCCCTACGTTACCCCGCCGCTTGCACCTCCACGCACGGCACTTGTCCGCCTCCTCCTGAGGCCCGACTGTTCCCGGACCACACCTTCCGCATCTTCTCGGTACCCGCTTGCTAGCGGCCTCCCACGGACGCTACCCGCAAGGGTCTCTTCCACGCTTGGTAAGATCGCCCGCCACCGTTTCCTGGCTCCGCCTCTTCAGGAGCCGCAAGGGCAGCCCCCCACCCACCTCCCGTGCCCATCACGCGACAGCATCGCGACGCCCGCGTCCGCGCCGAGCAGCGCCGCTTCCGCCGCGAACGCGACGGCGTCGTCTGGCGGGCCCCTGAGCTCCCGCGCTACTACTACCTTGACCATTTCGAGCGCTTCCTCGGCGAAGTCCGCGAAGCTCGTACGGAGCTGCTCGGCGCCGATGAGCTCGCGCTCCTCGACGGCTTCGCGGCGCTCCCCTTCCACGCGCGCTGCGCCTACGTGCGCCTCGCCAACCGGCGCGGCTACGTGTTCGACCTCGAGCGGCTCGACTACCCCGAGATCGAGGCGCTGCCGAATGCCTGGGGCACGCTCGGGGACATGGGCTTCACCGAGCCCGTCCCGCCCACCCTCCACCCGGACTGGCTCGAGCGTCTGACGCGGCCCGATCTCCTGGCGCTACTGGAGCAGTCGGTCGACGCGTCGCGCTTCCGCAAGTCGTGGAAGAAGGCCGAGCTCGTGCGCACGGTGCTGGACGAAGTGGATCCGGGCGCGCTCGTCGTGCCGACGCGCTACGTCGCGCAGGCCAGGCGCGAACCGTTGAACTACCTCCTCTATCTCTACTTCGGCCGCATCGACGACAACCTGCAGGCGTTCACCCTGCACGACCTCGGACTCATCGAGCGTCCGGACCCCGGCGAGGAACCCTTGCGCCGCTTCGACAGTCCGGAGGAGGCCAAGGCCGCGTTCTTCTACGCGCGGGCGCTGCACGACCTTCGCCACGGCACGCCGGCCATCGCCGCGCGCCTGGTCCAGACCCGCGCCGCGTGGCCCGACCCACCGTGCGGGCAATGCGAGGTAGAGCGCGATCGGCTGCTCGAGAAGCTCGGTGGCCTGGCGGAGAAGTCCGGCGACATCGACGGTGCGCTCGCGCTCTACGCCGCCTCCGACGCTCCGGCCTGCAACGAGCGCACGGTGCGCGTCCGCCACCGGCGCAACGAGGGAGACGACCGGCTTCAGGTGCGGGCCCGACTCGAGGCCATGATCGACGACCCGGCCTCCGACGAGGAGCTCGTGTTCGCCGAGGACTTCTACGCGCGCAAGTTCGGCGGCAAGCGCACCTCGGCGGCCACCGATCTCGTGCGCGCGGCCGCGACGCTGACCGTCGACGAGGCCTGGCGTCAGCAGCCCGAGCGCGGCGCGCTGGAGCGTTTCTCGGCGCGCGGCATCGAGGCGTACCGCGCCGAGAACGCGCTGTGGCGGACCCTCTTCCTGCTCGTGTTCCACGACGAGCTGCGCAGCGACGAGGACGATTCGGGCTGGCGCACGCCCGAGGCGCTGCGTACGGGCACGTTCCTCGCCGAGCACGGCGAGGCGATCGAGGCGAAGCTCGCCGCGCTCGACGATCCGGAGTCCGCGTTGCGCGCCGTGCTCGACGTCGTCGCTCGCTACGCGAACGAGAGCGCGCCGGACGAGGACGACAGGAACGAGTCCGACGCAGACGCGGCCGACTGGACCGAAGACGAGTGGGACGAGGAGGAGCCTGTTCCGCGCCGGACACCACGCGGGCTCGACGCCGTGCGCGCGCTGCTGACGCATGCGCCGCCGGGCGCGGTCGCTAGCGTGCTCCGGCGCATGGCCGGCGAGTGGCGCGGCACGCGCGACGGTTTTCCGGACCTCATGCTGGTGGAGGCGGACCGGCTGCGCTTCGTCGAGATCAAGACCGCGGGGGACGCCCTTCGGCGCAACCAGCTCGCGCGCATGGCCCAACTCCGTGCGGCGGGCTTCGACGTCGAGCTCGTGAAGGTCCGCTACGGCGTCGATCCTGAGCAGACCTACGCGGTGGTGGACGTCGAGACCACGGGCAACCGTCCGGGCCTGCACCGCATCACCGAGCTCGCCGCCGTGCGGGTGCGCGGCGGGCGGATCGTCGACGAGTTCCAGACGCTCGTGAACCCGAAGCGTCCGGTGCCCGCGCACATCGCGCGGCTGACCGGCATCACCGACGAAATGGTCGCGGACGCGCCCGAGTTCGCCGAGGTCGCCGACCGCTTCGAGGCATTCGTCGGCGACGCGGTGTTCGTCGCCCACAACGTCAACTTCGACTACGGCTTCGTAGCGGCCGAGTTCGAGATGATCGACCGCAGGTTCCGGCGCCCGAAGCTCTGCACCTGCGCCTCCATGCGCAGGCATTGCCCCGGGCACGAGTCGTACTCACTCAAGCGCCTGTGCGCGGACCTGGGCATCGAGCTCGAGACCCACCACCGGGCGCTGTGCGACGCTCGTGCGGCGGCGGCGTTGCTCGCGCGGGTCAACGAGCGGCGTGAGACCCTCGGCGGATCCAAGGGGAGCGCCGACGCGTCCGTCAAGACGGATCCTGCCGATCCACCACTCACTTCGCGGTCGAGTATTTCCCGGACACATCCCTCGCATCGCAACCGAACGTGAGCTCTCTCCCGTTCTCCCTGACCCAGTACTCGCCGACCCCACGAACACCATCTGCGAACATCGCCTTCTTTCGTTCGACCAGCAGCCTCGGCATCGCGGCCATTTCCGGCGGACCGTCTGCCGCGTGCTCGAGCAAGGAGGTCGTCCACGCGTCCGTGTTCTGCACGTCGTCGAGCGTGACGGCATTCCATGCATTGACGACCACGCCCATGCAGCGCTCGAACTCGGGCTTTCCGTAACTGCCGTCTGCATCCAACAGGGATGTCAGAGGCTCGCCGAAGATCAGGATGGTCTCCGAGATCGTTTCAACCGACTGTCCTTTCGTCACGCTTCGACTGTCACTCCGTCTGTCGGAATATCGAGCTCTCGCGCCTCACCCTACTCCGGCACGAACTCCGCCGGCAGCACCGCCACCCCCCAGGGATACCGCCCCACCTTGATCGAGGTCTGCGGCCGCAGCGACGCCACGTCCACCACGGTCACGTCTCCCGAGACCCCGTTCGTCGTGTAGAGCTTGTCCTGCTCCGGGGTGAGCGCCATGTGCCACACCCGTCGTCCGACCAGCACGTAGTCCGTGACCTCCAGCGTCTCGCGATCCACCACGGCGACGTGGTTCGCGGGCCCCAGCGCGATGAACGCGGTCTTGCCGTCGTCGGTCAGCTCCATGCCCACGGGCTGGATGCGGTCGGGCGTGACGCCGGGGATGTCGAACGCGATCTTGTGCGTGATCTCGCGCGTGGCCACGTCGATGATCGACACCGTGCCGCCGATCTCCGACGACACCCAGAGCTCGGTGTCGTCGCTCGTGAATTCCGCGTCGCGCGGCCGCTGGTCCACCAGCGTGTTGGCGACGATCTCGCCCGCCTCGGTGTCGATCCAGTGCGCCATGTTCGATGTCTCGGACGTCACGATCGCCCACTTGCCATCGTGGCTGATCGCCATGCCCTCGGGCTCCACGCCGACGTCGATCTGGCCGACGACCGTGCGCGTCTCCACGTCCACCACGGTGGCGATCGCGTCGTCCTCGTTGGCGATGTAGAGCCGCCGGTCGTCGGGGTGCAGCGCGAACTGCTCGGGGTCGGCGCCGCTGGGCAGGTCGTGCAGGATCCTGCCGGTGGCGATGTCCATCACCTGCACCGCATCGGAGTCCGACGCGCAGATGTAGAGCTTCGTGTAATCCCGCGACAGCGTGATGCCGCGGGGCCGCTCTCCCACCTCGATCGTCTCGATGACCTCCTCGGTCTCGCTGTCGATCACCGAGATCGTGTTGTCCTTCTCGTTCGAGATGTACACGCGGTGGGCGTGCACGGTCGACGTGGCCAGGAGCGCGATCGCGGCGGCGGCGAGCGCGGAAGGTCTGCCGAGGGTCATGGTCGTCCTGTCGGGATGCGGGGGCGCGACGACACGACCCGCTCGGGCGGGCACGCCGTTCGCGGTGCAGGGTACTGTGCCGAAACGACGAACGGCGGGGATGGACCCCGCCGTTCGCGTCATGCCTGTCGGGAAGGCCGTTCGGTCAGCGGGCCGCGAGCGCCTCGGGCACCTTGAACACCCAGACCGAGCCGCCCTGGTTCAGGTGGCTGACGACCTTGGCGACCTCGCCGCCCCACAGCGGCACCGCCCCGCCCCACCCGGCGACGATCGCCACGTACTGCTCGCCGTCCTGCTCCCAGGTGACGGGGGACGACACGATGCCGGTGCCGGTCTGGAACTTCCACAGCTCCTCGCCCGTCTCGTCGTCGAAGGCCTTCAGGAAGCCCTCCGGCGTGCCGGTGAACACGAGCCCGCCGGCGGTGGTCAGCACCCCGCCCCACAGCGGCGCCTCGTTCTTGTACTCCCACTTCACGTCGCCGGTGACGGGGTCCATCGCCTTCAGCGAGCCGATGTAGTCATCGAAGATCGGCTTGATGGTGAAGCCGGAGCCGAGGTACGCGGCGCCCTTCTTGTAGGTCACGGGCTCGTTCCAGATGTCCATGCCCCACTCGTTGGAGGGGATGTAGAAGAGCTCCGTGTCCTGGCTGTAGGCCATCGGCTGCCAGTTCTTGCCGCCGAGGAAGCTCGGCACCGCGAACACCGACTCGCCCTTCTTGCCGTCGGCGGATTCCGCGGGGTTGCCGGGGCGCATGTCGGGGTCGAAGATCGGCTTGCCGGTCTCGTCGATGCCCTTGGCCCAGGTGATGTTCTGCACGAACGGGGCGGCGGACACGAACTCGCCGTTGGTGCGGTCCAGCACGTAGAAGAAGCCGTTGCGGTCGGCGGTGGCGCCGGCCTTGATCGTCTCGCCGTCCTTCTCCATGTCGAACGAGATGAATTCGTTCACGCCGTCGTAGTCCCAGCCGTCGTGCGGCGTGGTCTGGTAGCCCCAGGAGATCTCGCCGTTCTCGGGATCGATGGCGATGCGCGAGGAGGTCCACTTGTTGTCGCCGGGACGCAGGTGCGAGTTCCACGGCGCGGGGTTGCCGGTGCCGAAGTAGACGAGCTTCTCGCCCGGGTCGTAGGTGCCGCCGAGCCAGGGCGCGCCGCCGCCGTTCTCCCACATGTCGCCCGGCCACGACTCGTTCCTGGTGCCGGTCATGGTGCTTTCCGCGCCGTCGAGCGTGCCCATGTGCCCTTCGATGGTGGGGCGGCTCCAGACCAGGTCCCCGGTCTCGGGGTGACGCGCCTGCACCTCGCCCACGATGCCGAACTCGCCGCCGGAGTTGCCGGTGACGATGAGCGGGCCGTGCGCCTCGGTCGGCACGATCAGGGGGGCGGCGGTATAGGAGTAACCGGCCTTGTAGTCGCCGATGGTCTTTCTCCACACCGGCTTGCCGGTCTTGGCGTCCAGCGCGACGATCTTCGCGTCGAGCGTGCCGAAGTAGACCTTGTCGCCGAGGATGGCCGCGCCGCGGTTCACGACGTCGCAGCACGGCAGGATGCCCTCGGGCAGGCGCGCGTCGTACTGCCACAGCTCCTCGCCGGTGGCGATGTCGATGGCCCACATGCGGCTGTAGGAGCCGGTGACGTACATGACGCCGTCGTGGATGAGCGGCTGACTCTCCTGACCGCGCTGCTTCTCGCCGCCGAAGCTGAAGCTCCAGACCGGGTAGAGGTTCTTGATGTTGCCCTTGTTCAGCGTGTCGAGCGGGCTGTAGCGCTGTCCCTGGGGTCCGAGACCGTAGGACAGGATGTCCTCGCCGCTCGCCTGGTCGTTCATGATCTGCTCGATCGTGACGTCGGCGGCGGTGGCGGTTCCCGCCAGTGAAGCGACGCCGATCGCGCAGGCGACGGCCAGTGAGGTCGAGGTTCTGATCATTCGCGAGGATTCCGTGGTGTGGGGTGGCTGGAGGCACTCGCCCGGCGGCGGCGTACCTTGCGCAGCGCCAGTCTAGACAAGCACCTGTGAAATTAGGTACGGGCCGTTGGGCCCAGTCACGGCGCCGGGACGCGGACGCCGCTACCGCCGCACGTCCACCACCGGCAGCAACCGCTCCTCCAGCGCCGGGTACAGGTGCACGACCGAGCGCTCGAACTCGGTGCGCACGACCCCGAGCCCGGCGAAGCGCTCCGGTATCGGCAGCGCCATCGCCTCGTTCATCGTCAGCCCCGCGTCCACCGCCCCTTCCATCGTGCCGCCGAGCCAGTCGAGGTAATCGGACGTCTGCTCGAGCGACTCGCCGCGCGGGTCCTGCGGGCCGTGCCCGGGCAGGATCAGGTCCCGATCGATTCCCGCGAGCGTGGCGATCGAGCCCTGCCATTCGGGCAGCTTCGCGTGCGGGGTCGTCGGCGCGCGATACAGGAAGGCGAGGTCGCCGGTGAACAGGACGCCGGTCTCGTCGTCGCGCACGACGAAGTCGGCCGAGGTGTGGCCGTCGAGGTAGAAGAGCGAGAAGCGCCGACCGCCGACCTCTTCGGTCGCGGCCTCCAGCGCAAGGCCCGGTGCCTGCACCTGCGTGCCGCGCATCCAGTCGCCGAGCAGCCGGTAGAGGTTGTCGGCGAAGCCGTCGCCCTCGAGCAGGATGTTGTCGATGACCTTCTGCGGCGCGGCGATGCGGTCCGCCGCGAACGCCTGGTTGCCGAGAAAATGGTCGGGATGGTGGTGGGTGTTGTACACGCGCAGGATCTCGCGCCCGGGGAGCGTGCGCTCGATCAGCGCGACGAGCGCTTCGCCGTAGCGGCGCGAAGGTCCGGTATCGATCACGACGACGCCGTCGGGCACCTCGACGAAGGCCGCGTTGACGACGTTGCCGCCGTTGGCCATCTCGAAGTACTCGGCACGCCCGAGCACCGCCCAGGTGCGCGGGGCGATCTCGGTGGCGTTCAGCTCGTAGCCGAGGATCTGCGCGTTGGCGGCGGGGCCGCACAGCGCGCAGCCGCACCCCGCACCGAGCCACGCCAGCGCGCGGCGTCGTCCGAGCGAGACGCCCGCGCCGCGTCGCGAGGACGAGGGCGACGCCGCGGACAAGGTCGAGCGCAGCGGCGTCGCCCGACTCACAGCTCGGTGCTCGGTGGCTCCACCGCCGCGGAAGCGGGCGCGGGCAACGGCACCGCGAAGCCGTACTCGTTGCCTTCGGTGTCGCGTGCCGTGACCTCGACGCTGGCCGCACCTTCAGGCGCGCCGGGCTTGAGGGTCAGCGTCGGGTTCTCGCTGACGGGCTCGTAGAGCCACAGCCGCGCGAGCGTCTCGCCGGCGTCGTCGGCGACGGTCAGCTCGTTCAGGTAGAACGCGGGGATGCCGGCGGCGAGCCCGGTGTCCATGGGGTGGCGCAACTGCATGGTCATGCGCACGTCCCCGTCGAGCCCGCTGCGCGCGAGCGCGCGCGTCTCGCCGAGCCGGTCCATCCAGCTCGCCGTGGAGTGCGCCGCGGCGGGCGCGGTGCAGCCGCCGCCCATCGCGTCCACGATCGTGCCGGCGACGTGCCAGGTGCCGTCGGCGGTGCGCACGCCGACGTGCACGGGGGACGTCTGCTGCAGCTTCAGCCGGAAGCCGACGAACGGCAGCGCGCCTTGCGGCTCGACGCGCAGGATGAGCGGGATGGGGTTCAGGTCCGCGACCGCGACGATCTCGACGACATCGTGGAGCGCGCTCGCATCGACCGTGACCGGCACGTGAAACTGGTTCTCGGCGGAGTACGGCGCGGACACGCGCACCCGGTCGTCGAACACGATGTCGCCGTCCGGCATGAACCGCTCGGCCATGCTCTTCCACATGACCGAGCCGAGCGGATCGGGCGGCAGCTCGCGCGCCGCGACCGCGGACGACGCGGCGGCGCACAGGACGAGCGCCAGGACGAGCCCCAGGACGACCGATGGGGCGAACGAGCGGGCGAGCGCCTGCACGGCGCACGATGGCGGGCGGACGAGACGCATCATTCGATCCTCGGTGGAAGCCATTCGACGCCGTAGCTCGCGTAGAGCTCGGCCATGCGGCCGGAGTCGATCAGCTCGGTGAGCGCGTCCCCGACGGCGTAGCCGAGGTCGCGGCTGTCGTGCCTGACCGCGATGCCGATCGGCCAGCCGGTGCGCACGATGCCGGGCATGGGCGGTTGCAGCACCGCGGCCTCGATGCCGCGCGCGGCGGCCTCCTTCGCGACCCACTCGCACTGCGCGCGCGAGCCCATCAGCGCGGGCACCTCGCCGTCGATGAAGGAGCGCGCGGCGATGTCGAAGGTGCGGCCGCGGTGAATGCTCTCCTGCAACTGACCGCGGAACGCGTTCGACAGGAAGAAGTCCCCGGCGGTGTCCAGCTCGACGGCGATGGGGGTGGACGTGAAGTGGCCGAAGGTCTCGACATCGGGCAGCTCCCGCACGTCGACGACGATC
Source organism: uncultured Gammaproteobacteria bacterium (assembly GCA_963833195.1). Lineage (GTDB taxonomy): Bacteria > Pseudomonadota > Gammaproteobacteria > Granulosicoccales > Granulosicoccaceae > Granulosicoccus. The sequence goes on from CAWHXF010000027.1 coordinate 3,685,953, forward strand.
GCCATTTCCTCCTGGAAGTACGGCGCCGTGAGCACCGCGAGCTCGTTCCTGACGTCCACTTCGCGATCGTAGGGCACGTGCAGCATCACGTCCGCGGCGCGCCGGTGAATCAGGTCGCCCTTCCAGACGTTGACGCGCAGGTCGTCGTCCAGGTTCTCGTCCGCGCCGCGGATCAGCAGCTCGGTCTCCACGCCGAGGAACTCGCCGATCGCGTGCGCGATCTCGACGTCGATGCCCTCCGCGTTCGCGCCCTCGCCCCAGGAATACGGCGCGTAGTCGCTGTAGACGAAGATCGTGATCTTGCCGCTCTCGACCACATCGTCGAGCGGGCGCGCCGTCGCGCCCCCGGCCACGGCGAGGCCGAGCAGCGCGGTGGCGGCGAGCGACGCCGGGCGATGCGCGTTCAAGCGGCGCTCAGCCCTCGTCCATGGGACGCGTCTCGGTGTAGGACCGGATCGCCCACATGGCCTCCTGGCTCAGGATCTCGGCGAACGGGGGCATCTTGTAGGCGCCGTTCTGCGAGTAGCCGTTCTGCACGCGCTCCATGAACCACTCGTCGCCGAACTCGCCCTCCTCCAGCATGCGAAGGTCCGGCGCGATGCCGCCGGAGATGGCCTCGAGGCCGTGGCAGCGCGCGCAGTTCGAGTTGTAGCCGGACGCTCCCACCTCCTGTGCGAGCGCGTACTGCTCGCCGCCCGCGACCCGGTACGGATTCTCCATCGCGATCTCCTCGCCGACGGACTCGAGGCCTTCGGTATCGACCGACTGCGGTTGCACGTCGCCGTGCGTGAAGCCCGGTCCGGAGGAGAGGGTGGCGGCCGCGCCGGCGGCCAGGGCGGCCAGCAGCACGTGGCGGGATCGGTTCGGAATCATGCTCGGGTGTCGTCGGTTGTGGTCGATGTCGAACGGGTGATCGGGTCGGTGGCCGGCTACGGGTTCGCGCCGTCGCCCGCCCAGTACGTGCCGGCGGCCATCTCGCGCGCGGCGCCCACGAGCTTCTCGCCGCCGAGGTCGGCGAGCACGCCGTAGATCGTGCCCGCGTCCCGCAGCTCGTCGGGCAGCGCGCGCGCCGGAATGCCTTCGCGGTAGCGGTCCCGCAGCTTCGCGAGCGCCTCGGGGCCGTCCTTGATCGCGCCGGAGTCGGCGAGCCGCTGCCACTCCTCGTCGCTCTCGGCCAGCAGCCGCTTGGTCTCGGCGGACGCCTCGAGGAAATCACCGATCGGCAATGCCTCGGCGCTCCGCTCGCTGAACACGTACCCGATAGAGGACACCGGGCCCGAGGCGCCGAGCGCGTTGGCGGCGTCCTCGGCGCTGACGAGCACGCGGAAGCCTTCGGCTTCCAGACGGGCGTTGTAGTGCCAGTAGTTCAGCGCGGCGTCCAGCTCGCCCGAGCGCAGCTTCTCGGCCAGCAGCGGGGGCGCACCGAACACGATCTCGTTGTCGGCGGCGAGATCCGCACCGGCCTCGGACGCCATGCCCTGCAGCAGCAGCCAGCTCTTGTCGAGCGGGCCGCCCGCGACGCCGATCGTCATGTCCTTCATGTCCGACAGATCCCGCGCCGGACTGTCGCCCGCGACGACGACCGCGCCGACCGAGGAGCTGTACGGCGCGAACGCGAAGTCCGCGCCCTCGCTGCGCAGCCGCGACACCCATAGCCAGTCCGACACGATCACGTCGACCGCCCCGCCCTGCAGCGCGATCTCGGTGGCGTCGCCGCCGGCGTAGGGCACGACCTCGAGCTCGAAGCCGTTGGCCTCGTCGAGACCGTGGTGCGCCATCGCCTCGAGCTCCCAGTTGACCGTGCCGAACTTCAGCACGCCGACGCGGATCGTCGGCAGGTCCGCGTCCTGCGCGAGCGCCGCGGGCAGTGGCGCGAGGGCGGTGGCGACGAGCGCACCGACGAGCGCACGGCGGATGAACGAGACCATGGGCACGAGTGCTGTTCCGTTTCAGCGCCATTGTATAGCGCGCGGTGCGAAGCGCCACGCGAGCGCCACGAGCGCGATCAGCGCGGGCGCCCACGACACGTCCACCGGGGCGCTCGTCCGGTTCGTGGTCGCGCTTGGGCGCAGCGCGGACCACAGCGTCCGCGCGCCCTCCAGCCGCACGTAGCCGAGTCCCGCGAGCCCGGCGAGCGCCTCGAGGTGCTCGCCGTGCAGCCGCGACAGCGACTCCCGGCTCGTCGTGCCGGACGCGCCCGGCAATTGCACGACGTCCTCGTCGCTCCACCAGCCGACGCGCCGACCCTCGGGATCGCTCTTCGGCACGCGCACCGGCACGTCGCCGCCCACGCCGATGACGGTGCCGTTCACCCCCTCGGCCGGGTTCTTCGGCAGCCCCGTCGCGCCCTCGCGCAGCGGCGGCGCCTCGTGGCCGTCGCTGAACATCAGCACCTCGATGCGCTCGCCCGTCTGCGCGGCCATGTCGCTCGCGGCCCGCAGGCTCTGGTGCAGCCCCTTGCCCACGCTGCTGCCGTTCTCCCACCGCAGCCGCCCATCGATGCCCTCGAGCGAGGACAGCAGCGCCTCGTAGTGCGCGCACACCTCCAGCGGCTCGACGAGCGCGGTCGTGCGCTGACCGACGAACGCGCTCCAGCCGAGCATCGAGCCGCACGGCAGGTCCGCCAGCAACCCGGCCGCGGCGCGCCGCGCGAACGCGAGGCGCGATGTCGGCACGCCGTCGACGGTGACGTCCTCCACGTCCATGCTCTGCGAGACGTCGAAGGTCACCTGGTAGCGCGGCACCGGGCGCGGCGCGTCGATGCGCGGCAGCAGGACTGCCGTCGCGAGCGCCGCGGCGGCGAGAAAGACGGGCCAGGCGGCGCGCACGGAAGGCGGGATCACGGCAGGTCCGTCGGCGCGAAGTCGGGGAAGATCACGTCGACGCTCTTGGTCGGGTCGTCGACGTCGACGAGGCGCACGTCGTCCCCCTCGGGCGCGAGCCGCAACGCGCGCTCGAGGTTGTAGCGCGCGTCCGCATCGCCCGGATCGATCCGCAGCGCGTCGCGATAGCGCTGCTTGGCGAGCTCGAGCCAGGCGCGCGCGCGCGCAGGGTCCGCCTCGGGCCGCATGCCCTCGCGCAGGTAGGCGTTCGCGAGCGCGAAGCGGGCGTCGCGTCCGACGGGCTCGTCGGCATGCGTCTCGGCGAGTCCCGCCAGCAGCGGCTCCGCGGCATCGAGATCGCGGCCGGCCGTGAGCGCGAGCGCGCGGGCGAGACGGGCACGCGGCGCGTCGCTCGCCGAGTCACTCGCCGAACCACTCGCCACGTCGGCCGCCGCGCCGCCCGTCGCGCCGTCCCCCGCATCGCCCGCGCCCGCCGATGCGAGCCCGACCGCGCGCTCGACGCGTGCGAGCCGGTCGAGCTCGAGGTAACCGCTGGCGGCGAACCCGGCCAGCGCGATCGCGGCGGTGGCGAACGCGGCGTGCACGGTGCGTCGTCTCATGCCGGCTTGCCCTCACGGATCGCGTCGGCCGACCGCTCGGCACGCCCGCCCGCACGCCCGCCCGCGTGTGCGGCGAGCGCCGTGCGGCGCAGCGGCGTCAGCACCGCGAGCGCCGCGCAGCACCCGAGCGCGATCCACCACGCGCGGTGCGACAGATCGATCCGCGGCACGCGGTCGAAGCGGGTCAGCGGCAGGTTCTGGCGCGCGTCGATGTCGGCGACGACCTCGGCCATCGACGCCGCGTCGTCGGCCTCGTAGACGCGGTACTCGGTGTCCAGGCCGTCGAAGAAGACGTGCAGGGCGATCTCCTCGACGTCGGTGTCGGCCACCGTGCTCACGCGCTCCAGTCGCGGGCTGTTGGGGCTGCTGCGGATGTAGACGAAGTAGAGCGCGATGCGCTCGCGCGCGAGCCCGCGGCGCACCCGCTCGCGCGTCTCGGCATCGAGCCGCGCGCCGCCGTCGGAGACCAGCAGGATGGCGCGGCTGCCGGTGTAGTCGCGTTCGGCGAAGTCGTCGATGGCGGCGAGCAGCGCGCGGTCCATGAACGTCTCGCTGGGTCCCCGCCCGATGCCGCTCGCGGCGAGCCCGGCGACCACCAGCTCGGAATCCTCGCCGAACGGCGCGACGCGTATCGGGGCGGCGTTGAACAGGGTCAGCGCGTAGCGGTGATCGGGGCGCTGGCGGATCAGCTCCGTCAGCGCCTCGCGCACGACGGCGTTCTTCGTCACCGAGGCGCGCGGCGCCTCGCCGAGCGCGGGCGGCGGCAGGCGTATGGTCGCGTCCATGCTGGAGCTGCGGTCCAGCAGCACGTACAGCTCGGCGCCCCGGCCGATGCGTTCCTGCCGCGCTTCCGAGCGCCCGGGACCCGCGAGCCCCGCCACGATGCAGGCGATGGTCGCGGCGGCGAGCGTGCGCCACACGATCTCCACGACCTCGCCGACGCGATCCGCCGGCAGCCACGCCACCGACGGGTAGGCCACGAGATCCGCACCGCCGCGCCCCCGCAGCAGCGGCAGCAGCGGCAGCAGCGCGAGCGGCAGCAGCACGAGCACGAGCGGACGCGCGAGGTCGATGTCCTGCAGCGCGTCGATCATCCCGCGGCCTGCCCTCGCTCGGCCCGCTCGAGCTCCCTGCAGAGCGCCGTCACGTCGAAGGGCTCCGGACGGGCGGGCTGCGCGAAGAAGCGCGCGGTGGAGGCTGCGTAGAAGCGCTCCACGCGTTCGCGCCACGGCGCGCTCCACGGCGCCGCACGCACCAGCGCATCGACCGAGCCGGCGTGCACCGTCGCGCCGGCGGTGCGATCGATCGCGCGGTGCAGCGCCGCCCACGCCTCGGGATGCTCGTTCCGTTCGCGGCGCGGCAGCGCGCGCAGACTCCGCGCTGCCCGCGCGAACGGCAGGCGCACGGCATCGCGCGCGCGGCGCAGCAACCACCAACCGAGCCACAGCGCAAGCGTGACCCCGAATGCCGCGAGCGCGAGCCGCAGCCGCGTCTCGAGCGGGCCCGCGTCGGGCGCGGGCGACAGCCTGTCGGGACGCATCGCGGGCAGCACGCCCTCGCGCACCGCCGACTCGGGCACGAGCGGGCCGAACGCGAACGACCAGGGTTCGATGTCGAGCGTGTCGCCCCCCTCGAGGAGCAGCGTCACGCCCGGCAGGCTCCATGCGGCGGGCGCCTCGGGCGAGTTCACGATCTGGTAGCGCAGCTCCAGCACGTCGTCGCGCGCGTCGTCGATGCCTTCGGTGAACACGGGCAGCCGTTCGAGCCAGCGGTCGACGCGCCCCTCGGTCGGTACCTGCGCGAGGTCGCGCCCGTCGAGGTGCACGCGCTGCACCAGCACGTCCCCGAGGGCGAGGCCGAAGCCGCGCTCGGGCGGATCGACGCGCGGCGTCCCGGGCTCCTGCGCGAGCGCCGGAGCGCTCGCCAGCGCGGCGCACAGCAGCGCGGCGGCACGGCGCGCACTCACGCTCCGGCCTCCAGGAAGTGGCGCGACAGCGCGTCCGCGTCGAAGGCGCCCTCGATGCGAAACGGGTCCGCGTCGCAGGCGCGGAACGCCGCCTCGAGCGTCTCGCGTCGCCGCTGCACACCGTCGCGCCATGCCCCGCGCGTCGAGGCTCGCAGCCAGAGGCGCCGGGAGCGACCGGACTCGGCATCGCCCAGGGGCAGCCAGCCCGCGCCGAGAGGGGGTTCGATCTCGGTCGCGATCCCAGATCGACGATCGGCACCACGCGCGTGTCCCCCGCAAGCTCCAGCACGCGTCGGAGGGGCGAGAGATCGAGGTGGAAGTCGGACACCACGAAGGTGATCGCCGCGGGGCGCGGCACGCCGCGCAGGCAGTCGGCCAGCCCCTCGAGCGAGCCGGCACGTCCCGGCACGTCGCGCACCGCGTCGAGCGCCGCGACGAGCCGCTCCCCCGCACCGCGGCCGGTGCGCGGAGCCAGCGACAGCGCACCGATCGCGCGTTCGTCGAAGCCCTCGAGTCCGGCCGCGTCGCCGCCGCGGAACGCGCTCTGACCGAGGGCCGCGAGGAAATCCGCGACCACGTCGAGCTTGGCACCGAAGCGCATCGACGCGGAGACGTCCACGATGGCGCGCAGGCTCACCGCGGCCCGTTGACGATGCGTGCGCACGCGCCACTCGCGCGGCACGCTCGCGAGGCTCGCGCGCACGTCGAGCCGGCGCGGGTCGGGCGCGTCGAACAGGCGCCGGTGAGCGGCGAAGTCGGTGCCGACGCCGAGCGTGCGACCACGGTGCGCGCCCGGCCGTCCGCCGCCGCGGGCCCCCCCGACGCGGTACGCGAACTCCGCGGGGGCGCGCATCTTCGGGGCGCGCATCAGGGCGAGGGGACGCGGTCCATGATCGCGCGCACCAGTCGCGGCGCGATCTCGGCGCGGCGCATCTCGTAGACCGGCTGGAAGAAGGTGCGGTGGCCGAGCGCCGCGGGCAGCACCGCGTGCACGTCCTCGGGCGTCAGGCAGTCGCGCCCCGCGAGCCAGGCGTGCGCGCGCGACGCGCGCACCAGCGCACCGATGCCGCGCGGGCTGGCACCGGCCAGCATCAGCCGCTCGACATCCACGCCCTCGATCTCCACGCCCGCGTCCTGCGGGCGCTCGGTGGCGCGCCACAGCGCGAGCGCGTAGCGCTCGATCGCGGGGCTCGTGCGCACGAGTCGCTGGATGGCCGCGCCGATGCCGTTGAGCTCCGACCCCGGGCACAGCCCGCGGGGCACGCGCTCGATCAGCGCGTCGACGTCGTGGTAGACGGGGTCGAACACGAGCGCACGACGCACCTCGTCGTCGACCGGCGTCGCCATGTTCAGCTCGAACAGGAACCGGTCGCGCGCCGCGGACGCGAGCTCGAAGGTCTCCTCGCGCTCGACCCGGTTGCGGTCGGCGAACACCGTCATGTGCGGGAACGCGTGTTCGCTACCGAACGCGCTGACCGAGCGCTCGGCCATCGCGCGCAGCAGCAGCGCCTGCACCTGCGGGCGCGCGCGGTTGATCTCGTTGAAGAAGAACGTCGTGAGGCCCGTGCCGTGGCGCAGCAGCGGTCCGGGGTCGATGCGCGGCTGACCGGCCTCGTCCACGCGCGCGTCGTACACGAGGTCGGTGGGCATGAGATCCACCGTGCCCTCCACGCGTTCGAAGTCCCCGCCGACGCCGCGCGCGAACGCGCGCAGCACGGTGGTCTTGCCCACGCCCACGTCGCCCTCGAGCAGGACGTGCCCGCGCGCGAACAGCGCCACCGTGATCAGGCGCACCACCGATGCCTGGCCGACGACGACGGCGCTCACGGCCGCTTCCAGGTCGAGCGCGCGGCGGCGCCAGTCGGCGTGCGCCTCGTCGGACAGCGCCCCTGCGACGGGATCGGCCGGGTTCATCGCGCCTTCGCCGCGGCCGCGACGCGCGCGCCCGCCACCAGCGCGCGCACCTCGCGCGCCACCAGTCCGGGGGCATCGATGTGCACGTGGTGTCCGGCGCCCTCGGCGACGACGAGCCGGCCGGGCGTGCCGAGCGCGGCCAGGTCCTGCTGCAGCTCGATCCAGCCGTCGTTCTTGGGCCGTCCGCGTTCGTCGTCCGGGTACAGTCGTCCGCCGCGGCGGATCACCGTGACGGGCACGTCCAGGGGCGCGTTCCGCGCGGCGCGCGCGCGCTGCACCTCGACGGCCGACGCGCGGAACGAGGCGAGCTCGCCGTGCGTGGCCGCGTAGGTCTTGCGCATGCGTCCGAGCGCCGCCACGCGCCGACGCACGGTGGGTGGCAGACCCTCCGGCACCTCGCTCTGCGAGATCACGAACTGCCGGCCGCGCGGCAACATGAGCTTGCCGCTCACCGCCTCCAGGCGCGTGAACTGCTCTTCGTGCGAGCTGTCGACGAGCACCAGGCCCGCGACGAGATCGGGGCGGCGCGTCGCGAGCAGCCGCGCGACGAAGCCGCCGAAGGAGTGCGCGACGACGATCACGGGCGCGCCGCCCAGATGCGCGACCGCGAGCAGCTCGGCGAGCTCGGCGGCCAGTCGTCCGGCGGTGCGCACGCGCACGGTCGGGTCGCTCCAGCCGTAGCCCGCGCGGTCGTAGGCGCAGGTGCGCGCATCGGAGCGCAGGCGCTCGCGCACCGCTCCCCATTCCAGCGCGCTGCCGCCGAGCCCGGCCTCGAACAGCACGACCGGCGCGACGGGGTCCGGCTCGCCACCTTCCGCCGAGGGTGCGTCGCAGTCCAGGTGCAGGCGCATGCCGGCGACCTCGTGGAGCTCGCCGGGCACGTCGTCCAGGAAGGCGAAGCTCAGCGGGGCGTCCTGCGCGATCTCGCCCGCCTCGCCGCCTTCGGCGGCTTCGACGGCTTCGACGGCTTCGACGGCTTCGGCGGCTTCGGCAACCCTGGCCTCACCGCCGGCCTCGTCCGTTTCCGCGGCGACCGCACCGCGAGCGCCGGTGCCGGCGGCCAGCGCCACGACGAGGGCGGGCAGCAGGACGTGCGACGACCTTCGCGCCGGGCGCATCGGCTCAGCCGGACGCCGGCAGCGACGCCGCGAAGGCGCGCAACGAGGCCGACAACGCTTCCTCGAGTCGCACGGGACGTTCGCACAGCGCGCGCACCTGGCGCTCGCGCTGGTCGTAGAGCCGCTCCTGCCAATGGAGCCGTTCGGCGGCGTCTTCGCGCGGGATGCCGCTGTCCGCGCGCGCGAGGGCGATGGCGTCCGCGCCGACCGTCCCGTCCCCTTCGGCCTGCGCGTTCAGGCTCGCCTCGATGCGCTCGGCCAGCGCGATCTGGCCGCGCGTGAAGCGACGGATGCCGTCGAGATAGTCGCTGCGGCGCTCGTCGACGAGCTCCACGGTGGCGAAGGCCAGCCGGCCGAGCCGCTGCCCGAGCTCGTTCTCGGGCGTCGCCTCGACGAACGCCGCGAGCGCCGCCTCGGCCTCGTCGCGAGCGGTCTCGTCGCCGTCCTCGAGCGCCGCGAACTGGCGCGCCAGCACGCCGAGCGCGGCGTCGTCGCGCCACGCCGCGGCGGCGGCGGGATCGATGGGCTCGGGCCACAGCGTCGCGACGGAGACCTCCGGCACGAGTACCTGCACGCACGGCCAGTCCTCGGGGGCGGCGGGCTGCGCGGTCGCCGTGCCCGCGACACCCAAGGCGAGCAGGCCCGTCAACGTCCGCGCCGCGCTGCGGATCGACGGGCGCACGGGCGGTGCGACGGGCGGCGTGGAGGACGACGGGCGGAACGGGTTCGACATGGGCGAAGGCGTCGGAAGGCGATGTGCGATGGCCGGTCCGCTCAGGACGCGGCCGGGCGGCGCTCGCGCCGCGCGAGCGAGCCGCGCAGCGGGTCGTAGCCGAGCACGGCGGCGGCCAGGAAGAGCAACGTGCAGCCGAACGTGACGACGGCCGCGCCCGGCGCGAACTCGCCGTACAGCGCGAAGCGCACGAGCTCCACCGCGTGGGTGAACGGGTTGATCTGGCAGATCCACCACAGCGGCTCGCTCGAATCGCGGATCTTCCACAGCGGGTACAGCGCGCTGGAGGCGAAGAACATCGGGAAGATCACGAAGTTCATGACGCCCGCGAAGTTCTCGAGCTGCTTGACCAGCGAGGACAATGCAAGCCCGAGCGCACCGAGCATCAGCCCCGCCAGCACGAGCGCCGGCGCCACGAGCGCGTAGCCGACGAGCGGCGGACGGATGTCCCACAGCCAGGCGATCGCGAGAAACGCGTACACCTGCAGCAGCGCGACGGCGACGCCCGCGATGAGCTTCGCGCACAGCAGGTACCAGCGCGGCATCGGGCTCGACAGCAGCACGCGCATGCTGCCGGTCTCGCGGTCGTGCACCATCGACAGCGAGCTCTGCATGCCGTTGAACAACAGGATCATCGCGCACAGCCCCGGCACGATGTACTCCTCGTAGAGCGTGTAGGTGCGGTACGGCGGAATGATCGACACGCCGAGCACCGAACGAAAGCCCGCGGCGAAGATGAACAGCCACACGAGCGGGCGCACCAGCGCCGACAGGAACCGGCCGCGCTGGTGCAGGAAGCGCAGCGCTTCGCGCCGCACGATGCCGCCCAACGCGCGTGCGGCCCGCGGCGCGTCGAACGTGCCGGGGGCGCTCGACGGCGCCGCGCGCGCGGGCATCGTGCCCTCCGTCTCCCCCTCGACGCGTGCGCTCATGCGGCCTCGCGCGGCGACCCGCTCGCGGTGACGGCCCGCTCGTGACCGTCCTCGCCGGCATCCACCAGCGCCTCGACCAGGGCGGCCACGTCCGTCGCCCCGTGTTCGGCGGAAAGCGCCCCGAGCGTGCCGCCGCCGAGCAACCGGCCGCGGTGCAGCACGTGCACCAGGTCGTCCGCGCGGATCTCGTCGACGAGGTGCGTGGCCCACAGCACACCGACGCCCTCGTCCGCGGCGAGCGCGTGCACGTGCTCGACGAAGCTCGTGCGGCTCGGCATGTCCAGGCCCACGGTCGGCTCGTCCATCAGCAGCAGCGATGGTGCGTGCAGCAGCGCGCGGGCGAGCTCCACGCGTCGTCGCTGACCGCCCGACAGCGAGCCCGCGCGGCGCTTCGCGAACCCCTCGAGCCCGTGACGGCCGAGCCCCGCCTCGATGCGCGCGCGCGCCTCCCTGCGCGCGATGCCGTGCAGCGCGGCGAAGTAGGCGAGGTTCTGCTCGACGCTCAGGTCCGCATCGAGCGTGGGTTGCTGGAACACGACGCCGAGCGCGCCGAGCGCGGCGCCGGTCTCGCGACCGATCTCGTGACCGCGCACGCGCACGCTCCCCGAGGCCGCGCGAAACAGGCCCGTGACGATGGAGAAGAGCGTCGTCTTGCCGGCACCGTTGGGGCCGACGAGTCCCGTGAAGCGCCCGGCCGGCACGCTGAACGACACCCCGTCGAGCGCGCGCGTCTGTCCCCAGGCGTAGCTCAGGCCTTCGACCGCGAGCGCGGGGACCGTCGCGCCCGCCTTCACGGGCGCACGACCACGCCCCATGGCAGGCGCCCGACCTTGATCGACTCGATGACCCGATCCGTTTCGAGATCGACCACGCTGACGTCGCCGCTGACGCCGTTGGTCGTGAACAACCGCTTGCCGTCCGGGGAGATCGCGAGGTTCCACACCCGCGGCCCGACGAGCAGGTAGTCGATCACCTCGTAGGTCGTCTGGTCGACGATGGCGACGCGCGCGGACGGGCCCAGCGCCACGTAGGTGCGCTCCCCGTCGGCGGCGTGCGCGATGCCGACGGGCTGGATGGCCTCGGGTCGCAGCCCCGGGATCTCGAAGGTGATCTTGTCGATGATGGCCTTCGACTCCGTGTCGATGACGGACACGGTGCCGCCGATCTCGGAGCTGACCCAGACCTCCTCGCCCTCGGGCGTGAACTGCGCGACGCGCGGGCGCGTGTCGACGAGCACGTTCGCGCCGATCTCGAGCGTCTCGGTGTCGATGAAGTGGGCCATGTTCGTGGTCTCGGACGTGTTCACGAGCCATTTGCCGTCGGGGCTGACGCCCATGCCCTCGGGCTCGATGCCGACGGGGATCTCGACGAGCTTGTCGCGCGTGTCCACGTCGACGACGGTGACCATGTTGTCGTCCTCGTTCGCGATGTACAGGCGCCGGCCGTCCGCACCGAAGGCCATGAGCTCCGGGTCCGGGCCCGAGGGCAGGTGATGCAGCACGCGGCCCGTCTCCAGATCGAGCGCCTCGACGTGGTCGTCGTCGCCCGTGGCGATGTACAGGATGTTGCCGTCGCGGCCGAGCGACATGCCGCGCGGACGCTGGCCGACCTCGATGGTGCCCACCACCTCGAGCGAGTCGCCGTCGATGACGCTGATGGTGTTGTCGCGCTCGTTGCTGACGTACACGTCGTAGGCCGTGGCCCGACCCGAGAGCGCGACGAGCGTGACGAGCGCCGCCCAAGCGACCGGGCAGGCAATCGGGCGGGCGACCGGGCGGGCAACTAGGCGGGCAACTGGGCGGGCAATCGGGCGGGCGGCACGTGCCGGGCCGATGCGGGACGGGAAGCGAAGGGCGAGGGTCATGGGATCGGGTGCCGTGCGCGAACGAGGGCTCACGAATCGAAGGCCTCGCAGGCGGATTCGGGACGGTCGAGCCCGAGCGTGTCGAGCTCGCTGAACTGGTGCAGGTAGCCGTCCTGCGGCGAGACGCTGACCAGCATGCGCTCGCCCGTGAGCAGCACGGGCTGGCGCAACTGGCCGTTCCAGTCCCGGAACGACAGGGGGACACCCTTGAAGCCGGCCAGCATGAAATCCTCGGAGAGCATGTGCGCGCGCAGGCTCTCGGGGTCGTTCGCGCTCGTGCGCGTGACCGCCTCGCCGATGGCGCGCATGCCGAGCCAGGCGGCCTGGTCGCGCGGCGTCATCGCTCGGCCCGCCAGCGCCTCGAAGCGGCGCTGGATCTGCGTCGCGCCCCACTGCTCGTGCGTGCGCGACCACGAGGTCGGCACCAGCCCCTGCGTGCCCACGACGGGGCGCGGCCGCTCGGTGCGATAGGCCAGGTACTCGCCGAACTCGTCCCCCTCGTCGGCCGCGACGAGCACGTCGTGGTCGTCGAAGCGCGTGAAGGTCGGGATCTCGGACTGCTCGGTCAGGTGGCCCGAGTCGGTGCGCCGCGCACCCGGCTCGCGCGTCCAGTCGCGACGCTCGACGATCTCGATGCCGAAACGCGTCGCGGCACGCTCGAACGCGTCCGCGAAGGCCGCGTCCTCCACATGGCGTCCGACCACGAGTGCGGCGTCGTCCCAGCGCTTGAACGCGAGGTACTGCGCGAGCGCATCGGCGAGCATCGCGCGGCTGGGCACGAGGTGCAGCAGGTTCGCGCGACACTCGGCACCGCGCAGGGCGTCGTCGGGCGCACGCACGTTCAGCACCAGCGCCTCCGGCACCGCGTCGGCGACGCCCAGCAGGGCCTCGCCGCCCAGATCCGCGAGCAACAGGCGCACGCCCTGCCCGACGAGCTCGCGCGCCGCGTCGGCGGCCGCGTCCGGGTCGGCGACGGGCGTGGTGCCACCGATGCCGCGCGCGCCACTCCCGGCCGTCCCGCCCGGCTCCGCATCGGCCCCGGCCCCGGCGGGTTCGAGGCGCACGTGCCGCAGCACGTACTCGTGGCCGAGGAATCCGCCCGTGGTCGCGTTGTCCTCGAGCCCGAGCTCGGCACCGGCAGCGCCCTCGTCCGCGATCCGCTCGTCGAGCAGGGACAGCGGCAGTTGCGATTCGCCACCGACCGTGAGGCGCGCGACGCGCACCTCCAGCGGATCGGCCGCACGTGCCGGCAGCGAAGCGGTGGCGACGGCGCTCGCGATGCAGACCGCGGCGGCGATGCTCGTGCGCGGGCTCACCGGATGCGGAACGTCGCCCGCTGCGACTCGCCGGACGAGCCCGGGATCGACAGCGTGTAGGTACCGGGACGGATGGCCACGAAGCTGATGGTGGCGGTGCCCGCGGCGTCGAACTCGAGGCTGTCGAGCCCGAGCGGGCGCACCTCGATGTCCTCGATCACCACCTCGTCGATGTACACGGCACGAAAGAACTCGCTGCCGGAGAGCGCGAGCTCGCCCGAGCCGTCGCACACGATGTCGATGCGGTAGTAGCTGCCGGAGTCGAGAGTGTACGGCGCCGACGCGAGCGGCTCGACCACCGACAGGGTCAAGGGTTCGAGCTCGGTGGCCCCACCGGTGAAGACCCCCGCGGGCCCGAGCGGGCCGGCACCGAAGTCCATCGCCGCGCCGCCGTCCGGAGCGTCTTCGTCGTCCGCGTCGTCGTGCGAGGCCGCGAGGACCGCGAACGCCGGCACCAGTGCCAGGCTGCACGCGAGCAGGCACGCCGCGGTGCGGCCGTGCGGCGAGGTACGAAGGCGCGAAGGTGCGTCGGTTCATCCGGGTGATCTGGTGTGGATTCGGTACGTGATCGAAGGGGACGTGCTTGCGAAGATCAAGGACGCTGACCGGGCGCCTCGTCCGGCAGCCTGGTGCCGGGCGCGGGCTCCAGCGTGGCGACGGGCATGCCCTCGGAAGTCCAGTCCTCGATGCCGTCGCGATACCAGTGTACGTTCGTCCACCCGGCGGCGAGCGCCCGCTTGGCCGCGTTCCACGACATCCAGCAATCGCTGCGGCAATAGAACACGAGCGGGTGCGCGCGATCTCCCGACGTCGCGCGCTCGAGGTGCTCGGCAAAGTAGCGCTCGGTGATCGGAGCGAGCGCACCGCGCCCGGTGTCGGGTAGCCACAACGCCCCCTCGATGCCGCGGTGCGGCGGCGGCAACCAGGCCTGGCCTTCGGGCAGGGGATCCGGCGCCCGCTGCGCGGGCAACACGTCGATCACGGCGGCACCGCCGTCGAGCAGCGCCGAGACCTCCGAGGCCGCGACCGTCATGGCGCCCCGCAGTCCGGGCGGCACCGGCGCCCGGTAGTCGTCGGTGCGATAGCCGACGGGTTCGGGCACCACGGCCGAATCGCCGTCCAACGCCGGATCGGCTTCCCCGGCCGGCATCGACTTCGGTTGCCCGAGCTCGTCGAGCAGCGGCACACCGTACTCGACGAGCACGGCCTCGATCTCGTCGGCCCGTGCCTCGAGCGCGCGGTTCACGTCGTGCTTCCAGTCGGTCTCGTTGTAGCGCACGGCCATCGACACGCGATAGTTCATGCGCACCTCCGGCCCCTCGTCCACCAGCGGCACGACGACCAGGTCGTCCTCCGGGTGGGTAGTCGCGTACCAGCCCGCGATGGGGCCCCACACGAAGGCGACATCGGTGGTGCCGTCGGCGACGTCGGCCATCGCCTGCAGCGGCGGGCGCTCCACGCGCGTGTCGGCGACGAGCTGGTAGGGCTGCACCCGGTCGAGCGCGCCGAAGCGTGCGAGCACGTCGGCGGGCGGCGTGCCGGCGACCACACCGAAGCGCAAGGATTCGTCGGTGGCGACGTCCTCGATGCGCGTCGCGTCGAAACCGTCGGCCGCGCGATAGACCATCGCGTACGCCGAGTGGTAGTAGGCGTTCGTGTTCTGCACGAGCTGGCTCGTCGTCGTGATGCCCGAGATCAGGTCGCACGCGCGCAGGCGCAGCGTGTTGCGAACGAAGCCCGTGGACTGGGGGTACCACGTGTAGCTCGGGGCCAGCCCCAGCTCGTCCGCGACAAGCTCTACCACGCGATTCTCGAAACCCTCCAGCGCCTCGTTCGAGTACGGCAGGTTCGCGGGGTCGGCGCACACGCGCAGCCGGTTGGTGGCCAGCGCCTGGCGGCCGCTGGCGGCGGCGAGCGTGTCGCCGCAAGCCATCAAGGCGACGAGGAGCACCGGGAGGCCGGCGACGACGGGACGCGATGCGTGGAAGCTCATGGGTCCTCGGGGCGAAGAACGAAGAACGCCCCGTCCGCGAAGGAGCGCGGGGCCGGGGCGTACGGGATCGTGCGAGGCGTCCGCCACCGTGCACGGCGGCGGACGCCTTTCTCGCGGTGCTATTCGCTCAGAGCGAGAACACCGTCAGCACGCCGCCGAGCGACGTGTAGTTCGACAGCGAACGGTACGCGCCGACCGCACCGAGCCCATCGGTATCGCCGGACAACCCGGCCGCGAAGCCGATGCCGGCCCAACCGCCGAGGCCCGACAGCACGCCGATGTACTGCTTGCCGTCGTGCTCCCAGGTATTCACGTTGCCGATGATGCCGGACGGGGTCTTGAAGCTGTAGAGCTCCTCGCCGGTGTTCGCGTCGACCGCCTTCAGGAAGCCCTCGAGCGTGCCGTAGAACACGACGTCCCCGGCCGTGGCGAGCGCGCCGCTCCAGACCGAGAACTTCTCGGGCACGGACCACTTGATCTCGCCGTTCGCCGCGTCCCAGGCGATGAAGTTGCCCATGTGCGTGCTGTCGTCGCCCTTGACCTTGCCGGCGGGGAACATCGAGAGCGTGGCGCCGACGTAGGGCTGACCGGCGGTGTACTCGACCTCGAACGGCTCGTAGTCCATGCAGACGTGGTTCGTCGGGACGTAGAACATGTTCGTCCTCGGCGAGTAGGCCGCCGGCTGCTGATCCTTCGTGCCGAGGGCGGCGGGGCAGATGTTCGTCGTGTTGACGTCCTCGCCGTTCTGCGCGGTCGAGAACTCGGCGACGACCTGCGGGCGACCGGTCTTCATGTCGACGTGCGTGGCCCAGTTGACCACCGGGTCGAACTTCTCGGCCACCAGCAGCTCGCCCGTCACGCGATCGAGCGTGTAGCCGAAGCCGTTCCTGTCGAAGTGCACGAGGGTCTTCCTCATCTCGCCGTCGATCTCGAGGTCGACCAGGAGGTTCTCGTTCACCCCGTCGTAGTCCCATTCGTCGTGCGGGGTCATCTGGTAGACCCACTTGGTCATGCCGGTGTCGGCATCGCGCGCGAACAGCGTCATCGACCAGCGGTTGTCACCGGGGCGCTGCGTCGGGTTCCAGGTGCTGGGGTTGCCCGTGCCGTAGTAGACGAGGTTCAGCTCCGGATCGAACGAGAACCAGCCCCAGGTGGTGCCGCCGCCGATCTTCCACTGATCGCCTTCCCAGGTCGCCGTGCCCGAGTCGACCCCGACCGGCTCGCCGAGATGGGTGGTGTTCTCCGGGTCCATCAACGTCATGTCGTCGGGGCCCGTCGAGTAGCCGCGCCAGGCGAGCGAGCCGTCCTCGATGTTGTAGGCCGTCAGGTGACCGTGCACGCCGAACTCGCCGCCCGAGATGCCGATGTAGACCTTGTCGCCGTAGACCATCGGGGCGGCCGTGCCGGTCTCGCCCTTGGCGGGGTCGCCGTTCTTCACCGACCAGACGACCTCGCCGGTGTTCTCGTCGAGCGCCACGACGGTGGTGTCGGCCTGGTGCAGGAACACCTTGCCGTCGGCGTAGGCCACGCCCCGGTTGACCGTGTCGCAGCACATGACCGGGATGACCGAGGGGTCCTGCTTGGGCTCGTACATCCACTTGATCAGGCCCTGCTCGTTCAGGTCCATCGCGTAGACGCGGTTCGGGAACGGGGTGTGCACGAACATCGTGTCGCCGATGACGAGCGGACCGCCCTCGTGGCCGCGCAGGACACCCGTCGAGAAGGTCCAGGCGGGCTTCAGGTCGCCGGCGTTCTCGGGCGTGATCTCGTCGAGCTCGCTGTAGCGGGTGTTCGCGTAGTTGCCCGTCTGCATCGCCCAGTTGGCGGGGTCCTCGACGAGCTTCATCAGCTCCTCGTTGGCGGACGCGTTACCGACCGTCAACGTTGCCGCCGCGATGGCGACGGCGAGCAGGTCCTGCTTGTTCACTCTCATGCTTGGCTCCTTACGGACTTCGGGGGATCACGCCTGCGGCGGATGACGACCCGATCTTTGACGTGACTTCACGAGTCCCGGATCAGGTGAGAACAACCTAAAGTCGAGGGTGCGCCGGTGTCAACGGGCGCGACCCAATGGCCCATGCGCCCGCGGAGGCGCCGGCATTCCGCCGCGCCTCATTCCCATTCGAGCTCCGTCCAGGCCCGCGTGACGTTGGTGGGGTGCTGCAACGCGAACAGCGCGGTCGACCGCCCGATCGCCGCGGCGGCGCCCCCGTCCGTCGCTCCGGGCGACGTCGCTGCCTCGGCCTCCGCGAGCGCCTCCCCGAGCGTGTCGCCGCGCGCGAGCCGCTCCCGCACGTCGTCCGCGAGGGCCTCGAGGTAGGCGCGCTGCGTCGCGACGGTGTCCTCCCACCCGCCCGGCTCGCCGTGGCCGGGCACGACGCGCACGGGCTCCAGCGCCGCCAGCGTGTCGAGCGCGTCGAGCCAGCCGCGCAGGCTGCCGCCGAGCGACGGCAGCCGGCCCTCGAACACGAGATCCCCCGCCCAGAGCGTGCCCGTCGCGGCGTCGAGGAGCGCGAGATCGTTGTCGGTGTGGGCGGTCGGGAACGCGATCGCGCGCAGCGTGCGCCCGCCCAGGTCGATCGCGCGCTCCGCGCCGGCAGGGATCTCCAGCGTGGGGCGCAGGGCGACCGGTACGCCCGGTTCCAGCGCGAACGCGTAGCGCGGGTTGGCGGCGTCGGCGCGCGCGGCGACCGCGCGCGCGAACCGGGCATGGGCGACGACCTCGATCGCCTCGGCGGCATCCGCGGCACCTTGGCGCTCGCCCTGCGCCGGGCCGAACGCGCCGGCACCGAGCACGTGATCCGGGTGCGCGTGCGTCAGCACGACGTGCGAGATCGGCAGGTCGGTCACCTCTGCGATCGCCGCGCGCAGCGCGCGTGCGAGCGCCGGGCTCGCGCCCGGATCGATCACCGCGACCGAGGCGTCGCCGACGACGAAGCCCAGGTTCGCGATGTCTCCGCCGTTGCCGGCGTTCATCTCCGCAGGGTGCCCGCGGTGCACCCAGATCCCGTCGCGCCACGCGGGTCACCGGCAGCGGCTCGCTCGCGGGGACGGCATCGGCCAGCGCGCGACCGGCCGGCATCGATGCGACGCACGCGGCGCACGACGCCGCCAGCAGCGCCGTCCGTGGCCTCCTCGCGAATGCGGCCAGGAACGCCGCCGCGCCCCGGACGACGTGCGCCCCCGCCCACGTGAACCGCATCGCATGCCCTTCCACCACGGCCCACTCGCCCCATTGACACCCGCTCGGTGCCGACTCTACCGTGCCGGCCATTCACTTCAGCATCGCCGCCATGTCACCGCCCGTTCCCCTTGCGCCGAACCGCAGGCCGGCTCGCCCGCGCGCTCCGTCCGCTCGCCCTGCTCGTGCCGATGGGCGCGTTCGCGGGCGCCGCGCACGCATTCGATGCGGAGGCGCTGACCCCCGCGCAGTCGCTGATCTACGAGACGCCGCATCTCGCCGGCACGGAAACCGGCGAGCGGATCCGCTACGCCTGGCGCGAGAGCGGCGGCGAGAACGGCGCGGTCGAGGACGCGGCCACGCTCGAGGTGGTGCGCGCACACGAGGACGGCAGTCGCGACGTCGAGCTCGACTTCCTGAGCGGCGAGCGCCGCCTCGAGCTGCCGCCGTTCGAAGGCTGGCGCGGCAACCCGGTGCTGATGGCGACGCTGGAGCGCTTCGCCCAGGACTTCGCGACCACCGGCGGCGGCGGCGCGCTGTACTTCCGCAATCGCATGCGCGATGCGCTCTCGAGCGATGCCGCGACCACCGAGTCGGTCACGCGCGACTGGGCGGGCGGTACCGTGGCGGCCGAGCGCATCGAGCTCCGCCCGTTCGTGGGCGATCCCTACGTCGGCTCGCGTCCGGGCTTCGCCGCCGCCACGGTCAGCCTGGAGCTCAGCGACGAGGTCCCGGGCGGCGTGCTGTCCGCGGCGGTCGAGTCACCGGGTGACGGAGCGGGCGACGAACCCTATCGGCGCGAGCTGCAGCTCGACGCGGGGACGGACCGGTGAGGGCCCGTCTCGTGCGTTCGGCGTGCCGCGCCGCGGCGCTGGTGCTCGCCGCATCGCTGGCGCACGCCCCGGCCCATGCGCAGCAGGACGGCGCGGGCGCGACCGAAGCCCCCGACGAGCCCGCCCCGGTCGCGGCGGAGGCGGACTCGCCCATCGACCCGTCCTCCGGCGTGAGGCCGGTGCCGGAAGGCGTCGCCGACGCGAAGGGCGGCAGCGGATCGGACTATCCCACCGTCGCCCGCGCGGACTACGTGCTCGGCTGCATGGCCGCCAACGGCAACGACTGGGCGGCGCTGCAGCAGTGCTCGTGCAGCATCGACTACATCCGCGAGCGCATGGACTGGCAGGACTACGACGAGGCGAACACGATCCTGCAGGTGCAGCTCGACCGGGGTCAGCGCGGCATCTTCTATCGCGACTCGAACTGGGCGAAGACCCGCGTGGATCGGCTGCAGGCGCTGCAGGCCGAGTCGAGCCTGCGCTGCTTCTGAGCGGGCGATCGTGTCAGGAGGCGTTCGCCGAGGCGTCGTAGCGGTTGCCCTTCGAGTCGGTCGCCCACGCCTCCAGCGCACCGG
The DNA here is from genome assembly GCA_963833195.1 of uncultured Gammaproteobacteria bacterium. GTDB lineage: Bacteria > Pseudomonadota > Gammaproteobacteria > Granulosicoccales > Granulosicoccaceae > Granulosicoccus. The sequence goes on from CAWHXF010000027.1 coordinate 3,705,820, forward strand.
GTGCGGCTTCGGTGCGCCAGCGCAGCCGCACCGTCGGGTTCTCGCTCATCGAGAAGTTCGTCTCGATGTCGAACAACGGCTCGCCGTCGACCTCGGCCTCGATCTCGTTGACGTAGAACGCCGGGATGTAGGTGCGCGAGATCTGGTCGAACTGCATGCCGGAGCTGTTCGGATGGCTGATCCTGACGACCGCCTCGCCGACCGGCGAGCTCGGCAGCGTGGCCGAGGCGTCGCCCAGCAGCAGCTTCATGCGCCCGGCGTTCGCCATGGCGGCGTCCATGTCCGCGAGCGCCGGCGCGGAGCAGCCGCCGGCCGCCTTCACGAAGCGCGACACCATGTGCAGCGCCCCGTCCTCGGTCTCGGCGATCGCGCGCACGTGGGTGTACTCGTTGATGCGGATGCGGGTCTCGAGGAGCTGCCAGTGCCGGGCGCGTTCGGCGAACTCGACGATGCCCGCCAGCGGCAGCGGGTTCTCGTCGACGAGCAGGTGCAGCTTCACGATCGGCCGGTTCGAGTCGAGCGCGTGCACGCTGATCGGCACGACCGCGGCATCGTGCGCACGCGTCGGCGCGTCGAGCTCGAGCACATCCTCGCCGGGCAGCACCTCGGCGTCGCCGAAGTAGTGCTGGCGCAGGGTCGCCCAGCGCTCGTCGGCGGCGTCCGGAACGGACGCGTCGGACTGGGCGGACTGGGCGGCGACCTGCGCGGCCGCCGCTCCGGGCACGGCGGCGAGAGCGGTCGCGAGCGCGATGGGCAGCGCGGCGGCCAGCGCGGCGGCCAGCGGCGCGGCGGCACGGAAGCGGGGTCGGCGTCGGTGGATCATGATCGGGGCTCCGTGAGGGCGGCTGCGGGGGAGTGCGCCACGCGCTCGGGCAGCGTCCGGACGCACGGGTTTCCCCCTTGCGGTATACCGCAGCCGTGAGCGCCGCGTCGAGCGGCGCGCACGATGCGGTGCCGCGCACCGGCCGTCCCGCACGGGACGCTTCGCGACGCCGCAGGGTCCGCGTGACCGCGCTCGCGGCGCTCGCGATCGGCGTCGCCGGCGGCATCGCGCTCGTCTCGTGGCCCGCGCTGGTGCGTGCCCCCGACGCGACCACGGCGATGGCGCGCGGGAACTACGCCGACGCGGCTCGCCACTACGCGCTCGCCGTCGAGACCGGGGATCCGGCGGCCATGACGGCGCTCGGCAACCTGCACTACCTCGGTCTCGGCCTGCCGGCGAACGCGAGGCGCGCGGCCGAGCTCTACTTCGAGGCCGCGCGGCTCGGTCACGCCGACGCGCAGCTGAACCTCGGCAACCTCTACTCGCAGGGACTCGGCGTGCCGGCGGACCCCATGCGCGCGTTCGGCTGGTACGCGACCGCGGACCGCTACGGGCAGCCGGTGGCCGAGTACTACCTGAACCAGATCAGCCTGGAATACACGCTGTCCCCGTTGCAGCTTTCGACCGCGGCCCAGCGCTGGCGCACCCTCGAGCTGCTCGTCGCGGAGGGGCTGTGAACCGGATCGTGCGCCGCGGCGCGACGGTGCGCGCACGCGCGATCGATCCGCTGGACTGTCCGACCCACCTGTACGCGCTGACGTGGCTCGCGCTCGCGTGCTTCGCCGCGCTCGGCCTCGTCGTCGCCGGCGAGCTCGGGCTGCTGCGCATGGTGTTCGGACTGGACCGCAGCCGCGTGACCTGGATGATCGCGGCCCTGGTCGCCGCCGGGACGCTGCACGCGGCGTGGCACGTGGTGAAGGCGTCGCGCCGCATCGAGGCGGCGCGAGCGGCGCTCGAGCCGGCGCGCGCCGACGCCTCGCCGACGACCCGTACGACAACCCGCACGACGACGGGCCGACGCGCTTCGTCGAGGCGTGGCTCGCGGCGTCCGGTGACGGCGCGCCGGACGAGCTCCTGGACATCTGGGCCGACCGGCTGAGAAGCCCGGTCGACACCGGCTGGTTTCTCGTCGACACGACCATCCGGCTCGGACTGCTGGGCACCATCGTCGGCTTCATCCTGATCTTCACCTCGCTCGGCGACGTCTCGATCGACGGGGCCGAGGGGTTGCGCGAGCTGCTCGTCGCGATGAGCGGCGGCATGGGCACCGCGCTGTTCACGACGCTCGCGGGGCTCGTCGGCGCGACGCTGCTGGCGGTGCAGTACCTGGTGCTCGGGCGCGAGACCGAGCACCTGCTCGGGTCGCTGGCGCGCTGCCGGCACCGCGCTTCCTGAACGCGCGCGCAAGGGTCACCGAGCCGTGCGAGCCCGCCACCGCTACCGCCCCACGCCCGCCGGCGCGGACCCCTTCACCGACCTGCTGTTCAACGTCCTGCTGGGCTTCATCCTGCTGTTCTTCGTGGCGATCCTGTTCCTGTCGCCGGCCGAGAAGACGGGGCTCGTCGACATCGAGGCCGAGTACGTGATCAGCGTGACGTGGCCCGACGGCGCGGCCGAGGACATCGACGTCTACGTCGAGGACCCGAGCGGCGAGCTCACCTGGTTCAGGAACAGGAACGGCGCCCTCGTGCACCTCGACCGGGACGACCGCGGCGCGCTCAACGACACGATGGAGATCGAGGGGCGCGAGGTCGTGAACCCGTTGAACCAGGAGATCGCGGCCATCCGCGGCACCCTTGCCGGGGAGTACACCGTGAACCTGCACTGGTACGACGGCGAGAGCGACGTGCCCGTCCCGGTGTCCGTCACCGTCGCGCGCGTGAACCCGGTCTACACCGTCGCCTACCACGGCACGACGGCGCTGCCCGCCAAGGGCGCCGAGGCGACGGCGGTGCGCTTCAGCGTCGGCGCGGACGGCTCGGTGGGGAACGTGAACCGGCTTCCGAAATCCCTCGTGCCGAACTGAGCCGATCCTTCGATGACGCGACGACACCCGCTCCCGTGACCACGCTGCCCACCCTCGACGTCGCCGCCCTGGTCGTCGCCTACGTCGCGCTCGCGGCGCTGCTGACGGGTCTGAACCTGCACTCGGCCTGGCACTGGATCGTCAAGGCCGGCGCGACGGTCGCGCTCGCGGCGCTGTGCTGGGTCACCTGGGCGTCCTGGCCGGCGCTGCTCGGCTGGCCCGCCGAGCGCGACGTGCCGCGCACCTTCTACCTGCACGCGGCGAACATCGACGAGCCGCGCTTCATCTACCTGTGGGGCAGCGACCTCGAAGGCGGGCTCGGCCGCACCGTGCCCCGCTCGTTCGCGGTGCCCTACGACAAGGTGCTGCACGACCGCGTGACCAAGGCGACGCGCAAGCTCAGGAAGGGGCTGCCCGTGGTGGGACAGGTCAAGCTGACCGAGGTCTCCGCCGACCGCGCCGTCTCTCTCGAGCGCGTGAACGCCGTCTCCGACATCACCTTCGTGGACGCCCCGCAGGCGCTCGTGCCCGACAAGAACTGACCGCCGGGCGGCGGCGCCAGGGCGGCTTGATGACGAGAAGGCGACATGGGGCAAGAGACCCATGCCCCCGTGTCATGGCGACGGTACAATCGGCCGTACCGGCGCCGTGCGTGCCGGCCCCCTACCCGAACCTGCTTCCGGAGCATTGCCATGACCTGGGAAACCCCGACCGCGGTCGACTACCGATTCGGCTTCGAGATCACGATGTACATGTACCACGACTGATCTCTCCCGCCGCCGCGGCGTCCGGACACCGTCCGGCACGCGCGGCGGCGACCTCTTCGTCCCACCCACCGTCCGGATTCACGTCATTGTCATGCGCGCGGTGGTACTCGGCTCGGCCGCCGGCGGCGGTTTCCCCCAGTGGAACTGCAACTGCCGGATGTGCGCCGGGGTGCGCAGCGGCGGCATCCGGGCCAGGCCACGCACCCAGTCCTCGATCGCCGTCACGTCGAACGGCACCGACTGGATCCTGTTCAACGCGTCCCCGGACCTGCTGACGCAGCTCAAGGCCACGCCCGCGCTGCAGCCCGGACGATCCCTGCGGGACACCGGCATTCGCGCGGTCGTGCTGATGGACGCGCAGATCGATCACACCACCGGCCTGCTGATGTTGCGCGAGCACCGCGAGCCGCTGCGCATCGCGTGCACCGACGCGGTGGCCGAGGACCTGTCCACGGGCAACCCCCTGCTGACGGTGCTCGGACACTACTGCGGCGTCGATCGGTTGCGCGTGGTGCCGGGCGAGCCGTTCGGCGTCCCCGGCGTCGACGGCATCGAGCTGCACCCCATTGCACTGACGAGCAACGCTCCGCCGTACTCGCCCCGCCGCGACGCACCGGTCGCCGGGGACACCCTTGGCATCACACTCGTGGACACCGCGACGAACCGTCGGCTGTTCTACGCCCCCGGACTCGGCGAGATCGAGCCGCACGTGCGCGAGGCGATGCGTGCCGCCGACATCGTGCTCGTGGACGGCACGCTGTGGACCGACGACGAGATGATCCGCACCGGCGCCTCGTCGAAGACGGGCACGGCGATGGGACACCTCGCGCAGAGCGGCCCCGGCGGCATGATCGAGGAGCTCGACGCGCTGCCGGCCGCGACGCGCCGGGTGCTGATCCACATCAACAACACGAACCCGGCGCTGGACGAGGACGGGCCGCAGCGCGCGACGCTCGACGCGCACCGCATCGAGCTCGCGCACGACGGACTGGAGATCACGCTGTAGATGGCCGACCACGCCCCGGAGTACACGCCCGGCGACGCCCCGTGGGGCGCCGAGGAATTCGAGGCGCGACTGCGCGAGCGCGGCCGGGCGTACCACATCCACCACCCGTTCAACGTCATGCTGAACACCGGGGAGGCGACCCCGGAACAGATCCGCGGCTGGGTCGCGAACCGCTTCTACTACCAGGTCAGCATTCCGATCAAGGACGCGGCCGTCATGGCCAACTGCGACGACCGGAGCGTGCGCCGCGAGTGGATCAAGCGGATGCTCGACCACGACGGCGTGGAGGACGACGACGGCACGATCGTCGACGAGGGCGGCATCGAGGCGTGGCTGCGGCTCGGCGAGGCGGTGGGACTGCGGCGCGAGGAGGTGCTGGGACTCGGACAGGTCGTGCCCGGCGTGCGCTTCGCGGTCGACGCCTACGTCGACTTCGCGCGGCGCCGCCCGTGGCAGGAATCGGTGTGCGCCTCCCTGACCGAGCTCTTCGCGCCCGCCATCCACAAGCAGCGGCTGGCGACCTGGCCGGAACACTACCCGTGGATCGACCCCGCGGGACTCGCCTACTTCAGGAACCGCGTGACCCAGGCCCGGCGCGACGTCGATCACGGGCTCGGCATCACCCTCGCCCACTTCCGCACCCGCGAGGCACAGGAGCGCGCGCTCGGCATCCTCGACTTCAAGCTCGACGTGCTGTGGGCGATGAACGACGCGATGGGCAGCGCCTACGGGCTGCCCGACCGTCCCGCCATGCCGCCGCGCGGCGGGACGGCGGGCGACGCGATGGGCGGCGGCAGGGTCGGCGGGACGGGCGGCTCGTGAGCGTCGCCGTCGACGACATCGCGCTCGACGCGGTTCCCACGGTCGCGCGTCCGTATCGGCTGCAGTACGAGGAGGCGCAGTCGTCCTGGGTGCTGCTCTACCCCGAGGGCATGGTCAAGCTGAACGGACCGGCGGGCGAGATCCTGTCGCGCTGCGACGGCGCGCGCGACGTCGCCGCGGTGGTCGCCGAGCTCGAACGCGCGTTCGACCGCACCGGACCGGGGCAGGGGCTCGACGCCGACGTCCGCGGCTTCCTCGCCGTCGCGCTCGAGCGCGGCTGGGTGCGGCTGGCCCCGAGCCCCGAGTGAGCTTCACATGAGCGCATCGACCCGTCAGCCCGGGATCGCGGACCGCGAGCTCGGACCCATCGATCGGAGCTCCGCCGCGGACACCGCGAGTGGCGGTGCGACGGCCGGCGTCCCGGGCGAGCCGCGCACGGGCGTGGCGCCGCACGTGGTGCAGCGCGGACCGGCCGCCGGCGGTCCGCCGCTGTGGCTGCTGGCGGAAGTCACCTACCGCTGTCCGCTGCACTGCGCGTTCTGCTTCAACCCCGTCGATTTCGCCGCGCACGCCGCGGAGCTCTCCACCGAGACCTGGCTGCGCGTGCTGAACGAGGCACGCGCCATGGGCAGCGTGCAGGTCGGTTTCTCGGGCGGCGAGCCGCTGCTGCGCGACGACATCGAGATCCTCGTCGCCGAGGCTCACCGGCTCGGCTACTACACGAACCTGCTGACCTCCGGCGTCGGGCTGACCGAGGCGCGCGCCGCCGCCCTGCACGAGGCGGGCCTCGACCACGTCCAGCTCTCGTTCCAGGACTCGACGCGCGAGGCCAACGACTTCCTCTCCAGCACGAAGACCTTCGATCTGAAGCGACGCGTGGCCGGACTGATCAAGCGTCACGACTGGCCGATGGTGCTCAACTGCGTCATCCACCGGCTGAACATCGACTACGTGGACCGGATCATCGACATGGCGATCGAGCTGGGCGCCGAGTACATCGAGCTCGCCAACGCGCAGTTCTACTCGTGGGCCGAGGTCAACCGCGACGCGCTCATGCCGACGCGCGCGCAGGTCGATGCCGCACTGCGTACCGTGGAGCGCTACCGTGCGCTGCACGGCAATCGCATCCGCATCATCTTCGTCGTCCCGGATTACCACTCGGACCGACCCAAGAAGTGCATGAACGGCTGGGGCAACGTGTTCCTGACGGTGACCCCCGACGGCCACGCGCTGCCGTGCCACACCGCGCGCATGCTGCCCGGGCTCGAGTTTCCGCACGTCGACGATCGGCCCCTGCGCGAGATCTGGTACGAGTCCGAGGGCTTCGAGCGCTACCGCGGCACCGGCTGGATGCAGGAGCCCTGCGCGAGCTGTCCCGAGAAGCACGACGATCTCGGCGGCTGTCGCTGCCAGGCGTTCATGCTCGCGAACGACCCGGCCGCGGCCGATCCCGTCTGCGCGAAGTCTCCCGAGCGTGGGCGCGTCGACGCGATCGTCGCGCGCGCCGAGGCCGCCGATCCCGCCGCCAGCCCGCTGATCTTCCGCGACCCGAAGGCGTCGCTCAGGCTCACCGCCGAGAACCCGCGCCTCGCGCGCGCCGCCGGCAGTGCCGGCACCGCATCCACCGCCGACGCGGCGGCATCACGATCTCCATCGAGGAGGAATCCCGCATGACCATCGACCGTACCCGCCGCACGACGCTGTTCGCCCCGCTGCTCGCGATGCTGCCCGCGGGCCTCATGTCGGGCCTTGCCCGTGCCGCGTCCAGTCCCGAGAGCGCGACCGTGCAGGCGGTGGGCGTGAAGTTCGAGCCGCTGACCGTCTACGTCGCCGAAGGCGGCACGGTATCGTGGGAAGGCATGGCCGGTCACAACGTCGAGACGCTCGGCGCGATGATCCCGGACGGCGGTGTCGAGCTCAACAGCGAGCTCGGCGACGACATCAGCGTGCAGTTCGACGTGCCGGGCATCTACGTCTACAAGTGCACGCCGCACTGGGGCACGCGCATGGGCGGCGTCATCGTGGTGGGCGAGCCCGAGAACCCGAGCGCGACCTTCGATGCCTACATGGCGGCCATCGAGGAGAACCGCGGCGAGCTGCTGCCCGCCAAGGGGCTGCTGAAGAAGGCGCAGAAGGACATGGAAGGTCGCACCTGAGTTCAGCCGTCGGCTCGCAATCCGTCGAGCGTCTCGTCGATCTGCACGCCCAGCGTCTCGACGCCCTTCGCCGTCAGCCGCTCGCCCCAGCCCTTGATCTCGACGACATAGTCGGCGATCACGCGCCCGTCCGCGGCATCGATGAGCTGCGCCTTCAGGTACACGAACAGGTGGCTGGCCTTGTGCAGTCGCCCGGACACGACGGTGTCGGCCCCCGCCTCGCGCGCGAGGCGGGCGGCGACCTCGGGCCGGTCGAACACGTAGCCCACGCCCTTGGCGGATTCGACGGCCGCATCGGCGGGCACCGTCGCGACGGCGCGATCGTGTCGCAGCTCGAGCTCCTCGACGAGCAGCGGCCGCAGGAGCGCCACGCGGCGCATCTCCTGCTCGACGTTCGGATACAGCGTCAGGTCGTTGAGCTCGAACTCGAGCACGAGGGTGACGGCTTCGTCCGCCGCCGCGCGGCCGCATGGCCAGACGAGCGCAAGCGCGAGGCCGAGCACGCGCAGGCGCTGGAGGACCGAGGACGGGGCGCCGGTCGTCGGGGTCGGACTTGCATGGTGCTGCATGCGAATGGTCCTCGTCCGGCCGCGGCGTGCCGTCACGCTAGCACGCGGGGTGCTTGCCGTGCGGCCCCGGCGCGCCGCGCGCCTCCAGCGGCCGGAACGGCCGGTCCGCGGGCAGCAGCCCGAAGCCGGACAGCAGCCGCGCAAGCTTCGGCGCGGGCGAGCCCGCCGTCATCAGCGCGATGTCCGGCCGCAGCTCGCGCAGGTCCACCGGGGGCTCGTCGCCGAGCAGGTGGCGCACCCGCCGCGCGATGGCCTCGGCGGGTTCGATCCAGTCGACGGGCCACGGAGCGAGCTTTCGCATCTCGTGCACCAGGAACGGGTAGTGCGTGCAGCCGAGCACGACGATGTCGGTGCGCCGACCGCCTCGCTCGACGAAGCACGGACGGATCTCGGCACGCAGGCGCTCCTCGTCGATGGGGTCGCCCTGCATGTGCTGCTCGGCGAGCCGCGCGAGACCGGTGGAGCCGACGAGCTGCACCTCGGCCCGATCGGCGTGCATCGCGACGAGCTCCAGCACCGCGGGCCGCGTGACGGTGCCGGGCGTGGCGAGCACCGACACCAGCCCGCTCGCCGTGCGCTCGGCCGCCGGCTTGATGGGCGGGACGATGCCGACGATCGGGATGTCGAAGCGCTCGCGCAGCGCGGGCAGGATCGCGGTGCTGGCCGTGTTGCAGGCCACCACGGCGAGCTCCGGCTCGAACGACTCCAGGCAGCGCTCGAAGATGCCCACGGTGTGCGGCACGAGCTCCTCGGCCGGCCAATCCCCGTAGGGGAAGCCCGCGTCGTCGCCGACGTAGACGATGCGCCGGCCGGGCAGGCTCACGCGGATCTCGCGCAGGATCGTCAGGCCGCCGATGCCGGAATCGAAGACCAGCAGGGACACGTCGGGGCCGCCCCCTAGCCGCCGATGAACGACATCTCGACCTTGGGCCGGAACGTCACCACGTGCGCGCGCGTCTCGGAGTAGCGGTCCGCGCGTCGCTCCCACAGCCGCCGAAGCTCCGCCTCGACGTCGCCGCCGCCGCGCAGCACCGGTCGCAGGTCGTGACCGGAGTTCGCGAACAGGCACGTGTAGACGCTGCCCGTGGCGGACAGCCGCGCGCGGCTGCAGTCGCCGCAGAAGGGGTCCGAGACCGAGGAGATGATGCCGATCTCGCCGCCGCCGTCGACGTAGCGCCAGCGCCGCGCGACCTCACCGCGGTAGTTCGGCTCGGCGGGCTCGATGGGCAGCTCCGCGTCGATGAGCGCGGCGATCTCCGCGCTGGTCGTCACGCTGGACAGGTCCCAGGCGTTCGAGTTGCCCACGTCCATGAACTCGATGAAGCGCAGGATGGCGCCGGTGCCGTGGAAGAAGCGCGCCATGGGCAGGATGCCGTGCTCGTTCATGCCCTTCTTGACGACCATGTTGATCTTGACCGAGTCGAAGCCCGCGGCGGACGCGGCCTCGATGCCCTCGAGCACGGTCGACACCGGCACGCCGACGTCGTTGACGGCCATGAACGTGGCGTCGTCGAGCGCGTCCAGGCTGACGTTCACGCGTTGCAGACCGGCGTCGCGCAACGCGCGGGCCCGGGCGGGCGTGAGCAGGGAGGCGTTGGTGGTGAGGCTCAGGTCGGTGATGCCGTCCACGTCGCGCAGCAGGCCGACGAGCTTCTCCAGATCGGTCCGCACGAGCGGCTCGCCGCCGGTCAGGCGCACCTTCGTGACGCCGAGCTCGGCGGACGCCCGCACGACACGCACGATCTCCTCGAACGACAGCAGCTCACGCTTCGGCAGGAAGCGGTGGCCCTTGCCGAAGACCTCCTTGGGCATGCAGTACACGCAGCGGAAGTTGCAGCGGTCGGTGACCGACACGCGCAGATCCCGCAGGGGCCGTCCCCGACGATCGGCCACGGCCAAGCTCGCGGATGCGTCCGCGCCGCCCTGCCCCCCCGTACCGCCCGCCTCGCTCACGTTCCGCCCCCCTTCAGCCCCCGCCGCGCTGGTACGACAGGTCGAACCGGCGCTTGAACGCCTGCTGCCGCGCCTCCGGCACGCCGCGAAAGGTAAAGGACACCTCCGCATAGGGCAATGCCAGCAACGCTATCCTGCGCATCCGCTCGGGGCCGACCTCGATGCGCAGCGTGCCCTCGCCGATCCGCGCGTGGACCGTGGTGCCGTCGACCTCGTGCGGGACGCCGTCCATGGCCTTCGGCAGGATGCGGAAGAAGTCCCGGTGCTCGCCCGCCATCTCGCGGGTGTACTCGATCACCGGCTGCATCGCCGGCGCCGGAGCCGCGGCGGCCTCGCTCGCGCCCGTCCCGTCGCCCGTCCCGTCGGCGTTCCCGTCGATGGCGACGTCAGCCACCGGCAACGGGCGGCCAGATCGCCAGCACGTCCCCTTCCGCGAGCGCATCCGGCGCGTCGCGATCCGCGTCGCACACGAACACGCCGTTGACGAGCACCAGGTGCGCGAGCTCGCGCGGCACCTTCCAGGCGTCGATGACATCGTTGAGCGACGCCCCGGAGGGGATCTCGACGCTGGCGGCGTTCCTGCGCGTGCCGGCGGGCAGCAGATGCTGCAGCGTGGCGTACAGCTTCAGCGTGATGGTCGCGGTGTCGGCCGCGCCGCTCGGCCTTTCGGGCGCCGCGGCACTCGGTGCACGAGCGGCCGCCGCGCCCGGCACCACGAGGGGGCGGACGTCGCCCTTCACGCCGCCGCCAGGGAGGCGTGCAGGGACTGCGCGCTCGCCAGGTACGCCTCGTTGATGCGGTTCGGCTCCTCGAGCAGCACGTCCTTCCAGTGCCCGAGCGGCGAGGCCGTCTGGATGAGTCCGCGCAGCACCCCGACGTGGTCGGTCATGCCCAGGGTCGACGCGCCCACGAGCACGTCGTCCTTGAACTGCAGGTTCAGGTACTCGTAGCGCTCGGGGTTCGACAGCGTCGCCTCCTGCCCGCCCTCGACGCCCATCCAGAGACCGAAGGACGTCGAGATCAGGCCCACCGTGTCCAGCACGTTCATGTTCACGGTGCCGGCGCGCGGCGTGCGGTCGCCGTTGACCATGTTCTTCGCGGCGAGCTTGCCGTGCTCGACGGCCGTGGGCTGGATGGCCTGCACGTAGTACTCGCCCGTGGACAGATCCTTCCCCTGCGCGACGTCACCGGCCGCGTAGACGCCCTCGACGCTGGTGCGCATGCAGTCGTCCACGACGATGCCCTGGTCGACGTCCACGCCCGAGCCCGCGAGCCAGCCGGTGTTCGAGCGAACGCCCGTGGCGCAGATGACCACGTCGGCCTCGAGCGTCTCGCCGCTCGCGGTCGACACGGCGATGCCCTTCCCGGTATCCGTTCCCGCGTCCGCCAGCGACGTCACGCGCGTCGACGTCATCACCCGGATGCCCTTGTTCTCGCACCAGCGCTTGATCATCTCGCCCATCTCGGGGTTGGTCATGCGCGAGACCATGCGCTCCTCCATCTCGATTACCGTCAGCTCCACCTTCCGGTTCGCGAGTGCCTCGAGGATGATGCAGCCGATGAAGCCCGCGCCCATCAGCACCACCTTCGAGCCCGGGGTCGTCTTCTCGATGATGCGGTGCGCGTCGGCGAGCGACCAGCAGTTGTGGACGTCCGGCAGGTCGATGCCGTCGATGGGCGGGCGCGTTGCCGTGGCGCCCGTGCAGACGAGCAGCCGGTCGTAGCGGAGCCTCTCCCCGCCCACCAGCTCGAGCTCGCTCGCGGCCGCGTCGAGGCTGCTGGCGCGCCCGTACTTCAGCTCGATGCGTTGCCTTTCCCAGTGCGCGGGCTGCTTTCGCAGATAGGTGCCTTCGGCCGGCACGTCGCCGACGAGGAAGTACGGCAGCGCCATGCGCGAGTACGGCGGCACGTTCTCGGCCGCCAGCAGCGTGACGCGCGCGGCCGGGTCGAGCTTGCGGATGTGCTCGGCGGCCGTCACGCCCGCCGGGCCCGCGCCGATGATCAGATGGTGCATGTCGCTGGAGTTGTCCGAGGATCCCGGAGACGACGAAGGCGCGAACCCGTCGCGCCTTCGTCGTCCGAAGAGTGGAGGGCGCCGCCGTCAGCCGACGGCGGCGCCCGGCGCGCTCAGGAGGGCAGCGCGTGCTTCTGGCGCGTGGCGTCGGTCATCATGCCGTCCGGGGTCCAGCCGCGCAGCTCGTAGTACTCGGGCAGCATGGTCGCGAGATCCGAGGTACGGCCCTTCGCGGGGCCGGAGTTCGCGCCCTCGTTCATGAGCCGTGGCGGCAGGTTGTCGTCGGCCCCGGTGAGCCCGGCGCGCTGGTTGAAGTCGCGCTCGAGGTTCCAGATGCGCTCGCCCACCTCCATCATGCGCTCGGACGACCAGTCGCCCTCGCACGCCGCGTCCACCTGGGGGGCGATGTCGTCCATCGTCCAGGCGAAGGTCGTGAACACGCACAGCCCCGCCGAGTCCACGGCCGCCGTGGCGTCCTGGAAGGCCTTGACGAGGCCCGCCTTGCCGGCGGATTCGAGCGGGTCGGTCTTCTCGGGGATGCCGAGGATCTCGGAGGCCACCGTGTAGCCACGCAGGTGGCAGGCGCCGCGGTTGGACGTGGCGTACGCGAGACCCATGCCCTGGATGCCGCGCGGATCGTAGGCCGGGAACTCCTGTCCCTTGACGGTCATGGAGAGCTCCGGCGCGCCGTACTTCTCGCACAGCCGCTTGCTGCCGAGCCCCAGGTCCTTGCCGAAGCCCTCGCCCTTCGCCGTGACCTCGGCCGCCCACACGAGGGCCTCGGCCGAGCCGAACTTCAGCTCCACCCCGTCGGTCTGCGCCGTCGTGATCTTGCCCAGCTCGAAGAGCTCCATGGCGGCGGCGACGGTGGAGCCGAAGCTGATCGGGTCCATGCCGTCCTCGTTGCACAGGAAGTTCACGTAGGTCAGCGCGTCGATGTCGTCGACGCCCGTGTCCGGGCCGAGGGCCCAGGCCGCCTCGTACTCGAGACCGCCCGAGTTGATCCAGTACTCCGGCTTGTCCTTGACCGAGAAGTGCGTGCGGTCGACGGTCGAGATGCGCCCGCACGCGATCGTGCAGCTGTAGCACGCGCCGTTCGTGGTGAGGTTCGGCTTGCCGTCGGACTTCCTGGGCTCGTGCATGGCCTCGCCGGAGACGTCGGCCGCGCCCTCGAACTGCGTCTCGCGCATGTTGCGCGTCGGCAGCGCACCGACCTCGTTGATGACGTTCATGAGCACCTGCGTGCCGTAGGTCGGCAGGCCCTGACCCGTGACCGCGTTCTCGGCGAGCACCTTCTTGCCGTCGCTGACCGCCTTCATGAAGCGCTTGGGATCGTCGATGCCGCCCAGACCCTTCGTGCCGCGCACGACGACGGCCTTCAGGTTCTTCGACGCCATGACGGTGCCGACGCCGGAGCGCCCCGCCGCACGGTGCAGGTCGTTCACGATGGCGGCGTACAGGTTCCCCTGCTCGGCCGAGCGGCCGACGCAGGCGATGCGGATCTGCGGGTCCTGGTGCTTCTGCCGGATGGTCTTGTCGGCCTCCCACACCGACTTGCCCCACAGGTCGTCCGCGGGCACGAGCGTGGCGACATCGTCCTCGACCGACAGGTACACCGGCGCGGGCGACTTGCCCTCGAAGATGATCATGTCCCAGCCCGCGAACTTCAGCTCCGCGCCGAAGTGGCCGCCGGAGTTCGAGCACGCGATGGCGTTGGTGAGCGGGCTCTTGCACACCACCGAGTAGCGGCCGCCCGTGGACGCGATGGTGCCGGTCAGCGGTCCCGTCGTCATGATGAGCTTGTTGTCGGGGCTCAGGGCATCGACGGTCGCGTCCACCTCGTCGACGAAGTAGCGCGTGGCGAGCCCGCGCTGGCCGAGGTAGTCGTGCGCCCACTGCATGTTCAGCGGCTCCTCGGATACCGTGCCGGTGCCGAGGTTCACGCGGAGGATCTTTCGTGTCCAGCTCATGGCGTCATTCCTGTGCGTGCGGGCCTGTGCGGCGGCGGATCAGTGGCCCGTCGGGGCGTTGGTCTGGGTCGCCTGCACGGCGCCGGCGGACGTGTCGGTCTTCAAGGCCCACGCGCGCATGCGGTCCAGGCCCGTCGCGTTCGCGTCCACGTACGTGATGGCTTCGGTCGGGCAGGCGTCCACGCAGGCGGGGTCGCCACCGCACAGGTCGCACTTGATGACCTTGCCGGTGGCGGTGTTGTAGTTCACGGTGCCGAAGGGGCAGGCGATCGTGCAGACCTTGCAGCCGACGCAGACGTCGCTCAGCACGTCCTTGGAGCCCGTGACGGCGTTCAGCACGATGGCGTCGACCGGGCAGGCGTGCATGCACCAGGCCTCATCGCACTGCGTGCAGGTGTAGGGCACGAAGCGCCCCTCGTCGTGGAAGTTGAACACCTTGATGCGCGAGCGCGCGGGGTTGACGATGCCCTCGTTGACCAGCGAGCAGGCGGACTCGCACTGCAGGCAGCCGGTGCACTTGCCGGGGTCGATCTGCAGGGACTTCTGCATGGGTCGGGACGCTCCTTGGCGAGGGTGGAAGGCCGGGGTCCGCCAAGCGTGGCGGACCCCGCCGGAACCGGACATGGGCAATCGGTACCAAGACCCGCAGGCGGGCACGAGCGCCCGCGTCGGCACCGGACCTATGCCGTCAAGGATACGAAAGCGCGCGACGTTCCGCAACGCCGACGGGGTCTCAGGCCAGCTCGAGCTCCGGCAACACGAGGCGGATCGTGGTTCCGACCGAGCTGGAATCGACCTCGAGCGTGCCGTCCAGGCGCCGCACGAGGTCGCGCACGATCAGGCCGCCGAGCGTGTCGGGGTCGTTCGGCCAGCGCGCCTCGCCCAGCCCGCGGCCGTCGTCCGCGATGCTCAGGACACCGCCCGAGCCGCGGCTCACGAGCGATACCAGGATCTCGCCCCGGTCGGTGTCGGCGTAGGCGTGCTGCAGCGCGTTCGTGAGCACCTCGCACAGGAAGAGCCCGATGCGCGCGGCCCGATCGACCGACGCCTCGAACGGGTCGGCCTCCACGTTCACGCCGATGCGGGCCCGATCGGAGAGCATCTCCATGGCGCTGCAGACCCGGCGCACGTAGGTGCCGAGCGCGACGCTCGAATCGTCGTCGCCGCCCGCCGGATCGGCGATCTGCTCGTACAGCGCGCCGAGCGCCTCGACGCGTGCCGCGAGCACGTCGACGCGCCCCTCGGCTCCGTCCTGCCGCCGCGCCTCGAGCCGGATCATGGCGAGCAGCATCGACAGGTGGTTCTTCATGCGGTGCTGCATCTCGCGCAGCCGCTCGCTCAGCTCGAGCGCGCGCTCGGCGTGCCGGCCCGCGTCGTTTTCGTCGTGCTGCACGCCGATGCGATAGCGCACGGCGCCGTCGTCGGAGTAGACCGGGGACACCATGAGGCGGTTCAGGAAGCGCTCGCCATCGCGCCGGTAGTTGACGATGTCGACCGTGACCTCGCGGTCCTGCTCGAGCGCCTCGCGCAGCGCGCGCACCGATTCGGGATCGGTGTCCTCGCCCTGCAGGAAGCGGCAGTTGTGCCCGATGACCTCGTCCAGGGCGTAGCCGGTCTGCTCCAGGAAGGCGTGGTTGACCCACACGATCGGGTCGTCCGGCTGCTGCGAATCGGTGATCAGCAGCGCGAACGACAGGCGCAGCAGCGCCTCGCCCTGCACGTCGGCGGGCATGGGGGGCAGTTCGGGCAGCGTGGCGCCGGGATCGCTCATGTCGGTGCGTGGTGGTCCGTCTCGGCGATGGCGCATGGCCGCGCGCCGCGGTCGGGACGGCCCACTCGGTGAGCCGGACGGGCGCCGCCGACGGAGCGGCCGGCGCGTCCGCGAGGCACCGGCCGGTCCACCCTACCACCGGTCCGCATCGTGGGGCGACGACCGGCTCTACCGGGCCTCGCCTTCCGCCGTCTGAGCGTCGACCTGCTCCGGCATCCAGATGCGCGCGCCGAACCCGTGCAGCACGATGGACAGCAGGATGACCAGCGTGGCGATGCGCCAGACCGCGTCGATCTCGGTGAAGTCGGCGTGGGATTGCCCGTAGGCAATGTAGAAGATCGAGCCCATGCCGCGCACGCCGAACGTCGCGATGCGCAGCCGGTCCTGCCAGCCGCCGCCGACGCCCGGCAGCAGCAGCGGCACGAACGCGACGAGCGGGCGCACCACGAACACGAGCGCGAGCGCGATGCCCAGATCCGTCGCGGTCCACGACTTCCACATGCCGTCGGCGACGAAGCCTCCCAGCCACAGCAGCAGCAGCACCAGAAGGATGGCCTCGAGCTGATCCCCGTACTCGTGCGCGCGGCGTCCGTACTTCGGATCGCGCCGCTCGGGCGAATGGGTGCGCCCGGCACGCGCGGACAGGAATACCGCGAGAAAGCCGTAGCCGTCGATGGCCTCGGTGACGCCGTAGGCGATGAACGTCCAGGCCAGGAAGTTCAGCGCGGGGTTCTGGGCCCCGCCACCCGCATCTCCGAGGCGGCTGAACACGACGCGCGACAGCAGCAGGCCCGACACGATGCCCACCGTGATGCCCGCCACGGTCCGGTACAGCACGTCGCGCAACAACCACTCGCCGAGCCACTCGTCGGCGGCGCCCCACGCCTGGCCGACGTCGACGGTCTCGCCGAGGCCCGCCAGGGCGATGGCCAGCCACACGAACGGAAAGGCCAGCCCGTCGTTGAGGCCCGCCTCGGCCGTGAGCGCAAGCTTGACCCCGTGCTCGTCCTCGCCCGGTGGCCCCACCGCGACCGATCGTGCCAGCACCGGATCGGTGGGTGCCAGGGCCGCGCCGAGCAGCACCGCCGCGGCGAGCGGCAGCCCGGCCCAGACGGTGCCCATCCACACGATCGCGGCGATGGTGGCCGGCATGGCCACGAGCAGCAGCCGCCAGGTCGGCTGCCAGGCCCGCCACGACGCCGGCGTGTCGATCGCGAGACCCGCACCGGCCAGCGAGATGATCACGATCAGTTCGCTGATGTGCTCGACGAACACCACCTCCTGCGGATCGCCGTGCAGGGGCGAGATCATCGGCAGCCCGGCGGCCACCGCGGCCGCCCCGGCGGCGACGCAGACGAGCGGCAGGTTCCACCAGCGCGAGCGCGACAGCGCCGGGCCGAAGGTCAGCGCGAGGAAGGCGATGCCGAAGAGCGTGTAGTAGACGTCGCGCAGGTCGAGCGTCATCGCTGGCCGCCGACCTTCTCGAGGGCCTCGTCGATGGCACCCTCATCGCCTTCGTGTCCACCACCGCCGCCCCCGCCACCGTCCTTCTCGCGATCGGAGCCGGCATCGGCGTCCTGCCCGGACGCCGGGTCGGAGGCCCGGTCCGGACCGCCGGAATCGTCCTCGTTCCCGCCGTCCTGCGGGCCGCCGTCCGGCCGCGCGGCTCCGCGCCCGTCACCGCCGCGATCCGTCGCGCCGTCCCGGCGTTCCTCGCGCGCTTCGTCGTGTCCGGCGTCCCGCCGCTCCTGCCGCTCCTGCCGCTCCTGCCGGTCCTCCCGATCCGCTTCGTCCGGATCATCGACGGTGGCCAGCCGCACGAGCGGCTCCGCATCGTCCTCGGTCTCGAGCACCGTGGTCTGGGTGGGGAACGCGAAGTCGATACCGGCCTCGTTGAAGCGCGCGAGCAGCTCGCGGTTGAAGCGACCGTTGACCTCGTGGCCGCCCCAGTAGTCGTCGGTGAAGGTGTAGTACTGGACGAGCAGCTTCAGGTCGTAATCGCCGTAGGCCTCGAACACCACGTGCGCGCCGGCGTCGAGATCGATCTCGTCGGACATGTCGGAATAGATGGATTCGACGATCCGGATCGCCTCGTCCACCTTCTCGGCGGGCGTCGAGTACACGATGCC
This sequence comes from uncultured Gammaproteobacteria bacterium, assembly GCA_963833195.1. Classification (GTDB taxonomy): domain Bacteria; phylum Pseudomonadota; class Gammaproteobacteria; order Granulosicoccales; family Granulosicoccaceae; genus Granulosicoccus. The sequence goes on from CAWHXF010000027.1 coordinate 3,723,826, forward strand.
GATGCGGAAGCGGTGCCGGATGTAGGGCCGCGCGCTGACGTTCTGGATCTGGTGCTCGACCATGGTCGAGTTCGGCACGGTGAACAGATGCCCGTCGAAGCTGCGCAGCCGCGTGGAGCGGAAGCCCACGTCCTCGACGCTGACCCACGTGTCGTCGTGCAGCAACGTGTCGCCGACCCGGAACGGGCGGTCGCTGAAGAGCGTGAACGATGCGGTGAGGTTGTCGATCACGCTGCGCAGCACGAACCACAGCGCGACGCCGATGATGCCGAGGCTCGTGAGCAGGCCGCCCAGACTCGCATCGAACACGATGCGCGTGAGCAGCAGCAGGGCGCCGACCAGCACCAGCACGTGCAGGATGCGCCTGATCACCAGCGTGCCGGTGACGCCCACCTCCGCCTCGGTGGCGCGCTCGACCGCGCGCGCGATGCTGCTGGCGATGACGGTGCAGAGCTTCCACACCGCCCACAACGAGAGCGCGACGATGCCGATCTCCACGGCGTCGCGCACGAACCGCTCGACGCCGCGCGGCAGCCACACGTTGTCGAGTCCCACGCGCAGCCCGACGAGCGTCGCGGCCAGGTACAGCGGCACGCGCACCGAATCGGTCGCGCGCTCCAGCAACCGGCGCATCCCGCCGGCGGACTCGTCGCCGAGCCAGTCGAGCCCGCGCTTGATGCACCAGCCCACGATCAGGCCGACGAGCATCGCGAGCGCCAGACGTGCCCAGGACAACGCCGGGTTGCGCGTGGCGAGCGTGTAGATCGCCATGTCGGCGGCGAAGCGCAGGCCGCTGTCGTACTCGTCGACCACCGGCGGCACGCGATAGCCGCGCGCCTGCGCATCGACGATGTCGCGGAAGCGGTTCAGGTGCCGCTCCCGGATCCTCGGGATCTCCTCGCGTATCTCGGCCGGCGTGAGCGAGCCGTCGTCGCCGAGCAGCTCGTACAGGGCCGCACCCGCGTCGCGCAGGAACCGATCCCTGGAGCGCTGGAGGTAGGGCCCGGCGTCGAAGTCGACGAGTTCGTCGCCGGCCTCGCTGCGCGCCCGGGCGAGCCTGTCGGTCTGGGCCTGCACATAGGAGGTGTCGAGCGTGTCGAGCGCATCGCTGCGGTCGACGACGGTGCCGGCGAGCGGGTCCGGGCCGCTCGGCAGCAGGCCCGACTGCGCGCGCGCGGCTCCGGGTGGCAGCATGCACGCGACGAGCACGAGCGCGCAAGACGCCCGCGCGGCGCATGCGTGGGGGGAGCGCGCGCGCGAGCGCACGGGCGGGCACTGCGACATCGATCCACTCCCGGCGTGACCGGGCATCATCGCCGAGCGGTTCGCCCGGCTGTCTCCGGCTTGCAAGAAGTCGTATCGTGGGCCTTCACCCCCGACGGAGCACAGCACCGTGGAAGAGCAGATCAAGGCAGCCATCCGATCCTCGATGAAGGAGATCGAGGACGTGCAGAGGAAGTTCGACGCGATGGTGGACGCCACCGCCGAGCAGTGGCCGGAGCAGACGGCCGCCGTGCGCGAGCGCACGCGCGACACCCTCTCGAAGATCCGCACGAAGCTCGACGAGTCCATGCGCCAGGCCGGCGAGGAGGCGCAGGAGGCGCAGTTGCAGGCGCACCTCGGGCTGATGGAGGCCCAGGACCGGCTCGAGGCGTCGCGGAAGCTCGTGGACGGCTATCTCGAGCAGTGGAAGGACCGCTCGAAGACCACCATGGACGAGGCTCAGGTCAAGGCGCATCTGGCCACCATGGAGGCGCAGGACTTCTGGGAGCGCCGCGGTCAGCACCTCGCCGCGGAGTTCCGTCAGTCCGGCAAGTCCATGCAGTCGCTCGCCGCGATGGCCGCGAGCGAGCTGCAGGAACAGTTCGGGCGCTGGAACGCGATGTTCACCGGCATGGCCACCGATGCGAAGCGGGACACGAAGCCCGACTGAGCCGCGGGTCCGGCACGCGGTGCCGGCCGCGGACCCGCGTTCTCACTTGATGGCCAGAAAGCCCTCGAAGCACAGGTGCTTCCAGACGCTCGTGACGTCCACGAAGCCTGCGCGCGCGAACAGATCCAGGTTGCCCTGCGTGGAGAACGGCTCCAGCACGCCCTTGAGCGAGCGGGTCTTGGCGACGATCTCCGCGCCGTCGAACCCCTGGGCGAGCTTCCAGTCGGTGTACAGCGTCGACATCAGATCCTGGAAGCGCGCGTCCGGGGCGCGCACCTTCTCGAACACCACGAAGGCGCCGCCCCATTCGAGGGCTTCGTACACCCGATCGAAGACGCGCTGGCGCACCGCCGGGCGCACGAACTGCAGCGTGTAGCAGGCGACCACGAGATCGCAACGCTCCAGCTCCACATCGCCCACGTCGTCCTCCGCGATCTCGATCGACGGGTGCGACGCGCACGCGGCCCGCGCGGCCCGGACCATGGCGGGCTCACGCTCGATGCCGACGATGCGCACGCGCTTGCCGCTCGCGGCACCGGCCAGCGCGCGCGCGACCGCCCCCGTCGAGCAGCCCAGGTCGTAGGCGAGCGAGCCGTCGTGCACGAAGAAGTCGCTGATGGCGGCGATCAGCGCGTGCGCATCGCGATAGCCCGGCACCGAGCGCTCGATGTGCGCCTCGAAGCGTTCGGGCACGTCGCCGCCGAAGCTCCAGCGGGCGTTGTCGGCCTGGATGTGATTCGAATCGCTCACCGCCGCGGCGCGCTAGTGCGCCTCTTCCCAGCTGTTGCCGATGCCGGTGTCGACGATGAGCGGCACGCGCAGCGCCGCCGCGGCCGACATGCGCTTCGCGACGCCGTCCGCCACCGCTTCGGCCTCGCCGGCGCGCACCTCGAGCACCAGCTCGTCGTGCACCTGCATGATCATGCGCGCGTCCACGGCTTCGGCGTCCAGCCACCGCTGCACCTCGATCATGGCGCGCTTGATGATGTCGGCCGCGGTGCCCTGCATGGGCGCGTTGATGGCGAGCCGCTCGGCGTTGGTGCGCAGCTGCTGGTTCCTCGCGTTGACGTCCGGCAGGTAGAGCCGCCGGCCGAACACGGTCTGGACGTAGCCGCGCGCCTTGGCGCTCGCGCGGGTATCGTCCATGTAGGCCTTCACGCCCGGGTAGCGCGCGAAGTAGACCTCGATGTACTCGCGCGCCTCGGCCTGCGAGATGCCGAGCTGCTTCGCGAGACCGAAGCCCGACATGCCGTAGATCAGGCCGAAGTTGATGGCCTTGGCCGAGCGGCGCTGGTCGTCCTCGACGGCGTCGAGCGGCACGCCGAACACCTCGGCGGCGGTGGCGCGGTGCACGTCCAGCCCGCGCTCGAACGCATCGAGCAGTCCTTCGTCGCCCGACAGGTGCGCCATGATCCGAAGCTCGATCTGCGAGTAGTCGGCCGCCAGCACGCGGTAGCCCTTCGCGGCGACGAAGGCCTCGCGGATGCGCCGCCCCTCCTCGGTGCGCACCGGGATGTTCTGCAGGTTCGGGTCCGCGCTCGAGAGCCTGCCGGTGGACGTGATGGCCTGGTTGTAGCTCGTGTGCACGCGCCCGGATGTCGCGTCGACGCGCTCCGGCAGCTTGTCCACGTAGGTGCCGACGAGCTTGACCAGGCTTCGGTGATCGAGGATGAGCCGCGGCAGCGGATAGTCGGCGGCGAGCCGGTTCAGCACGTCCTCGTCGGTGGACGGCGCGCCCTTGGGCGTCTTCTTCAGCACGGGCAGCTTCTGCTCGTCGTACAGCAGCTCCTGGATCTGCTTCGGCGAGCCGAGATTGAACGTCCGACCGGCCACCTCGTAGGCCTCGTTCGCGAGCCGCTCGATCGTCTCGTGCATGGCCGCGCCCTGGCGCGCCAGCATGTCGGTATCGATGGCGACGCCGGTGCGCTCGATGCGCGCGAGCACCGGCACCAGCGGCATCTCGATGTCGGTGTACAGGGAATGCAGCTCCGGCACCGCCTGCAGCTTCGGATGAAGCTCCAGGTGCAGGCGCAACGTGACGTCGGCGTCCTCGGCCGCGTAGCGCGACGCGACCGCGAGGTCCACCTTGTCGAAGGTGAGCTGCTTCCTGCCGCGCCCGGCGATGTCCTCGAACTTCACGGTGGAGACGCCGAGGTACTTCCTCGCCAGCGAATCCATGTCGTGGCGCGTGGCCGTGCTGTCGAGCACGTAGCTCTCGAGCATCGTGTCGTGCGCGATGTTCCGAAGGTCCACGCCGTGGCGCGCGAGCACGTTGGCGTCGTACTTGATGTGCTGGCCGACGACGGTGCGCCGCTCGCCCTCGAGCAAGGGTCGCAGGCGCTCGAGCACCTCGTCCCGGTCGAGCTGCCCCGGCAGCCGGGACCAGGTGGGCTCGGGCGCGGCTTCCGGCTTCTTCGCGGCGCGCTTCCCGGTCGCGCGCTTCTTCTTCGCCGCGGGGGCGCCGCCCGGTGCGGACTCGTCGGCATCCTCGTCGGCGGCGCCGACGGCATCGCCGCCGACAGCGCCCTCGGTCGTGCCCTCGCTCGTGCCCTGTGGCGGCATCGCCCCCCGCCGCCTCGCCGCCGTCCGGCCCGTCGGGCGCACCGAACAGGTCGTCCGGCGCCCGCTCGGGTTCGTCCGCCACGAGATGCGCCAGCGGCACGTAGGCGGCAACGCCGGGCTCCAGCGCGAACGACAGCCCCACGATCTCGGCGCGCATGTAGTCCAGGCTCGTCGTCTCGGTGTCGAAGGCGAAGAGTTCGCTGGCCTCGAGTCGCTCCAGCCAGCGCTCGAAGGTCTCCATGTCGAGGATCGTCTCGTAGTTCGAGGCGTCCAGGCTCGATGCCGGCGGCGCGTCGGGGGTGGCGCCGGGCGCCGGCCGCGCGTCCGAGGGTGGCCGCCCCTCCGCGCCGACGCTCTCGCCCGTCAGCGGGGACAGCCCGGCCTGCACCTCGCGCTGCAGGGTGCGCAGCTCCAGCGACTCGGTCAGCCGCGCGAGCGCGTCCAGGTCCGGCGGCGCGAGCGCGAGACCCTCGATGTCGACGGGCAGCGCCACGTCGGTGCGGATGGTGGCGAGATCCTTCGACAACGGCAGGTGTCCGACGCTCTCGCGCAGCTTCTCGCCGATCTTGCCCTTCACATCGCGAGCGTTCGCGATGACGCTCTCCATGTCGCCGTGCTGCGCGAGCCACTTGGCGGCCGTCTTCGGGCCGCAGCTCGGCACGCCGGGAATGTTGTCGGAGGTGTCGCCGACGAGACCGAGGTAGTCGGGGATCTGGGCGGGCGTCACGCCGAACTTCTCGCGCACGCCCTCGATGTCCATGACGGTGTCGGTCATGGTGTTCACGAGCGTCACGTGCTCATCGACGAGCTGCGCCATGTCCTTGTCGCCGGTGGAGACGATGGTCTTCAGCCCGGCCGCGGTGGCGCGCACCGCGAGCGTGCCGATGACGTCGTCGGCCTCCACGCCGTCGACCACGACGAGCGGCATGCCGAGCGCGCTCACCAGCTCGTGCAGCGGAGCGACCTGCGCGCGCATGTCGTCGGGCATGGCCGTGCGGTTGGCCTTGTAGTCCGCGTACATCTCGTCGCGGAAGGTCTTGCCGCTGGCGTCGAACACCACCGCCATGCGCCCCGGGCGGTAGCGCACGACGAGCTTCCGGAGCATGTTCAGCATGACGTGGATGGCCCCGGTGGGCCGCCCGTCGGCGGTGGCGAGCGACCCGCCGGAGCCGCGGCCCTGGCGCTCCATGACGTGGAACGCGCGATACAGGTAGGCCGAGCCGTCGACCAGCACCACGGGACCCGGCGCGTCCGGTACCGTGTCCGGCGCGGCCGTGTTTTCGGCGGTCTGCATGTGACGGCGGGCTCCGCGGGGTCGATCCTCTGACGGGCCGCCGAGTGTACCGCTGACGAAGGACCCGGCCCCGATGCGAACCCTGCCCGACGACAACTCGCTGCGCGAGGAGATCCGCGACCGTGCGCTCACGCGCGACACCTGGAAGGTGTTCGCGATCATGTCGGAGTTCGTCGAGGGCTTCCAGCAGCTCGCCGACATCAGCCCATCGGTCAGCATCTTCGGCTCGGCGCGCTTCGCGCCCGACGACCCCTGGTACGCGAAGACCGAGCACCTGGCACGCCTGCTCTCGGACTCGGGCTTCTCGGTGGTCTCCGGCGGCGGCCCGGGAGTGATGGAGGCGGCCAACAAGGGCGCGTTCGCCGGCAAGAGCGCCAGCGTCGGGCTGAACATCCGCCTGCCGCACGAGCAGTCCGGCAACCCCTACCAGGACATCGGGCTGAACTTCCGCTACTTCTTCGCGCGGAAGGTCATGTTCGCGAAGTACGCCTCGGCCTACGTGGTCATGCCGGGCGGCTTCGGCACGCTGGACGAATTCGCCGAGATCCTGACCCTGATCCAGACCGGCAAGGCCAAGCGCATTCCCATCGTGCTGTACGGCTCGGCCTTCTGGGCGCCGCTCGTGGACTGGTTCAGGAACACCCTCGTCACCGAGGGCACCATCTCGGCGGCGGACCTGGATCTGTTCAGCATCACCGACAGCGCCGAGCAGGCCGTCGACACCATCTTCGACTTCTACGAGGGGGTCGACATGAGCGGCATGCTGGACGGCGCGGACCCCACGCTGGATCTGTAGGGCCCGTCGCCGATCGGGTCGCCGATCAGAACGCGGGCGCTGCCGCCGGACGGGAAGCGCGTCGGCACATCGCGCTCAGGCGGCGCGCTCGAGCCACAGCTCGAGCTCGGCCGCCGCCGCCGCGCGGTCCGCGTCGAGCGCGTCGACCAGGGCGACGAGCTCGGCGTCGGCCACGTCCCCGCTGCGCGCGAGCGCGGCCTCCACCTCGGTGCAGCGCGCCGCCACGGTGGTGGCGCCGAGGTAGCCGCTGCTCGACTTGAGCCCGTGCGTGGCGGACAGCAGCGCGTCCCCGTCCCGGGCGGCGAGCGCATCGCGCATCTCGCCGAGCAGCTCCGCCGCGCGCACCGCCCACACGCCCACGACGCGATTCAGCAAATCCGGCTTGTCGGGGTGCTGCAGCTCGCGGATGGCGGCGAGGGCCGACGCGTCCAGCAGACCGGCGTCGGGCGCCTGCGCGGCGCACGCTGAACCGGGTCCGACCGACGGCGCTGCCGGGAGGTCCGTCGTCCGCGCATCGGCGGGCACGGCCTCGTGCCGGGGCGCCTCGCGGCGAGCGTCGGGCGCGCGCAGCATGGACGCCAGCGTGTCGTGCAGCACCGCCTGCCGCGCGGGTTTCATGAGGTTTCGCTCGATGCCGATGGCGTCGAGCGCCGCGGCGTCCAGGTCGATCTCCGACGAGGTCAGCATCAGCGCCGGCACGCTCGCGAGCTCGCCGTCGGCGGCGATGCGGCGCGCGAGCTCCAGCCCGTCCATGCCGGGCATGTGCAGGTCCAGCACCAGCAGGTCGAACGCGCGCTCGGCGCCGTGGGCCTCGCGCATGAGCTCGAGCGCCTGCGCGCCGCCGTCGGCGCAGGCGACCTCCACCCCCCAGTTGCCCATCTGGTGCGACAGGATGGTGCGGTTGGTCTCGTTGTCGTCCACCACCAGCACGCGCGCGCCGCGCAAGGTGCGCGGGGACGGCCGCGATCCGGTGCGCTGGTCGACGTCGCCGAGCTCGAAGTCGAAGCTGAAGCGCGAGCCCTCGCCGAGCCGGCTGCGCACGTCGATGACTCCGCCCATGCGTCGCACCAGCTCGTTGGCGACGCTCAGCCCCAGACCCAGCACGCCGGCGTCGACGCGCTCGCCGTCGCGCGTCTCCGATGCCTGCGACGCCTCGGCAGGCCCGGCGCACTCCGCGTGCCGGAACGCGCGCCACAGCTCGAGCTGGCGCTCGGGCGACAGTCCGGCGCCCGTGTCCTGCACGTCGCACCGGTAGCGCGAACGCTCGCCGCCCGATGCGCCGGCCCCGTCCGTCTCGCCAACCGCGCGCGACGCGCTCGCCTCGCGCACCACGCGCACGACCACCTCGCCGCTGTCGGTGTGCTCGATGGCATTGGCCAGCAACGCATCGATCACCTGGCGCAGCCGCGTGCCGTCGCCATCGGCACCGCGCGGCACGTCCTCGTCGATGTAGCAGACGAGCTCCACGCCGCGCGCGTGCGCCTCGGCGGCGCGACACGCGCACGCGTCCTCGATGGCCTCGTGCAGCGGGAACCGCGAGCGCTGCAGCCTGAGCTCGCCGCTCTCGAGACGCCCGTGATCGAGCAGCGCGTTGACCGTGCCGAGCAGGTTCTGCGTCGCGCCGTTCAGGCGAGCCGCCAGATCGCCCTGCGCCTCGTCCAGCCCGCTCGCGACGAGCAGCTCGGTCACGCCGAGCACGCCGTTGAGCGGCGTGCGCAGGGCATGACTCATGCGGGCGACGAAGCGGGTGCGGCTCTCGGCGACGGCACGCAGCTCGTTCTCGTGCAGGGCGAGCGCGCGTCGGCTGCGTTCGAGCTCCGCGAGCGCGATGTCGAGCTGCGCGCGCAGGGCCGCCGCCGACGTCGCGGGCACGGGCGCCGCGGCCGGCCCCGCCGAGGCGTCCGCCGCGCCGGAGTCGCCATCGGCTTCGATCGCCGACGCCGGAAGCTCGGCGCGGGCGTCGGGTTCCGGCGCGACGCGCCGGCGCGCCAGCAGCAACAGCCCGAGGTTGGCGGCGGCGGTGCCGAGCACCGCGATGCCCAGGGCCGCCCCGCGCGCCGCATCGAGCGCGCCCGAGCCGAGGACCCGCCACGCCTCCGGATCGAGCGGATCCTCGCGCAGCGCGCCCAGCAGGGCGGACAGCGCCTCCGGGCCCGCCGCCTGCACGAAGCGCGACCCGACGAGCGCACCGGTCGCGAGGAGGAACAACGCGCCCGACACGACGACCGCGCGCCGCGCGGATCCGCCGCCGCGCGCCGGTGTGCCCGCCGCGCCGCGGGGACGCCGGGGACGCCGGGGACGCCGGTGCGGCCGGACTCGCAGGATCCCGTACTGCCGAGCGCGCTCGCATCCGTTCGTGCTCCAGGCCGATGTTATCCATGGATGTTCGTAGCGACCGAGGCGACCGGCACTTGATGCCCCCTTTGCGTCAACGACTCGTGCGACCGGTCGGCCGCGCGGCGATTCCTGCACCCGGGCCCGCCGGTGCGCGGCAGCCGTCACAGACCTGCAGGTGCGGCATACAGGACCGCCGCGGCGCGCCGTTGCGTGGATCGAACCCGCCGCCTGCGTCTCGATACCGTGATCCTTTCCGTCATTCCCCGCCGCGGCCTGCTCCGTGCGCTCCTGAGCTGCGGCGTCGCCTGCGCCGCCATCGCCGCCCCCGTGCTGACGGCCCCCGCCCTGGCGGCGGACGCCGCCGTTGCCGACCCCGGCCCCGTGCACCTGGACTTCGGCGTCTACAGCTCGAACAAGCCCTCGGCGATGGTGCGCACCTTCAAGCCGACCCTGAACCGGCTCGAGGAACTCATGGGCGAGAGGCTCGGGCGCGAGGTGGACATACGCATGCGCATCGCGCGCGACTACGACGAAGGCATCTCGGACCTGACCGAAGGCCGCGTCGACTTCTCGCACTTCGGCCCGTCGTCCTACGTCGAGGCCAAGCGCATGAACCCCGCACTCGACATCCTCGCGATGGAGAGCGTCGAGCGCTCGAAGGTGTTCTACGGAATCATCGCCGTGCACCGCGACAGCGATATCGACAGTGCCGCCGACCTGCACGGCAAGCGTTTCGCCTTCGGCGACCAGGGCTCGACCATCGGGCGCTTCCTGTCGCAGTTGTGGCTGGAGCGCCACGACGTGCACGCCGGCGACTTCGAGGCGTACGACTACCTCGGTCGTCACGATACCGTGGGCGCGGCCGTCGCGGCCGGCGAGTTCGACGCCGGCGCGCTGAACGAGAAGACCTTCGCGAAGCTCGTCGCCGCCGGCGAGCCGCTGCGCGAGCTGGCGCGGTTCCCGAACGTCACCAAGCCCTGGATCGCGAGTGCCGCCATCGATCCCGAGGTGCGCGACGCGCTGCGCGCGTCGTTGCTCGAGCTCGACGATCCGCGCGCGCTCAAGGCGCTCAAGGTCGACGGCTTCCTCGCGGGCGGCGACGCCGAGTACGAGAGCATCCGCACGGCGATGGAGCACAACGATCGCTTCTTCGCCCCGCGCACCGTGGAGGTGCAGGCGCTCGAGGAGCACATCGCACGGGTGGTGGTCGAGCGCAGCGGCGACCGGGTGCGCCTGGAAGTCCACGTGCCGCGGCACGTGCTCGACCGGCTCGAGACCGAGGGCGCCCCGCGCTTCGCCATCGAGGTGGTGGGCGATGCGCCGATGCCCGCCCCGGCCGCCGCGCTGCCGCTCGACCCCGCGGACGTTCCCGCGGGCACCGCGGCCGACGTCGCCGACTGACGCGACGTCCCGACCGATCCCCTTCCCGCAGCGCACCGACGGAGAACCGCCCCGTGCTCACGTACCTGTTCGACCGCTGGCCGCTGCGCCGGCAGATCGTGGTGGTGGCCGGGGGGGCGGTGCTGCTGTTCGGCCTCGGCGCCGCCGAGTTCGTCCGCCAGAACGAGCTGCGCGCGTTCGAACGCACGTTCCGCGAGCAGACCTCGAAGCTCGTGGGCACGCTCGCCGCCGCCTCGCTGGACGCGGTCCTCTCGACCGACCGGCCGGTGCTCGACACGATCATCCAGTCGCTCGTCGAGGAAGATCCGGAGATCGAGGCGGTCTCCGTGTACGACGACCGCGGCGAGACGATCACCGACTGGCAGCGCCCGGGGGCGGAGGCTCGCGCGCGAGCGGCGCGCGACGAGGGCACCATCGAGTTCACGCGCGACGTGGTGCTCGAGGGCGAGGCCTACGGGCGTCTGGACGTGGTGTGGAACGTGTCGCGTCGACACGCCGAGATCCGCGACTACGCGAAGCGCATCTACCTGTACGCCGCGGGCATCTCGCTGGCGCTCGCACTGTTGATGCTCGCCATCGTGAACGCCCTGCTCGGGCGGCCCGTGCGCGTGATCCACGAGCGGCTGCGCGCGCTGGACGGCGGCGCGGAGCTCGCGCCGCTGCGGCTGGCGGGTGCGCGGGAGCTGCGCGACATCGCGGCCACGGTCGACTCGCTCGGTGACGTGCTGGCTCTGCAACGCCGCAAGGAAGCCGAGCTCGAGGCGATCTCGCTCCAGAAGTCGGAGTTCCTCGCGAACATGAGCCACGAGCTGCGCACGCCGATGAACGGCGTGCTCGGCATGCTGTCGCTCGTTGCCGACACGCCGCTCAGTCCCGGGCAGGCCGAACAGGTGCGCATCGCGAGCAACTCGGGCAGGAACCTGCTGCGCCTGATCAACGACATCCTCGACTTCTCCAAGGTCGAGGCCGGCCGGCTCGAGTTCGAGCGCATCGCCTTCGATCTGGAGGCGCTCGTGGACGAGACCGCCGAGGCACTCGCGGGCCAGGCGCACGCGAAGGGATTGACCCTCGCCTGCAGCGTGCACGCGGACGTGCCCGTCGAGGTGCTGGGCGACCCCACGCGGCTTCGTCAGGTCCTCACGAACCTGGCCGGCAACGCGGTGAAGTTCACCTCCCGCGGCCACGTCGAGCTGGTCGTGGCTCGCGCCGCCGGTTGCGGCCCGGCACGCCCGGACACGCTGCGCTTCGAGGTGATCGACACCGGCGTGGGCATCGCCGCCGACGCGCTCGACGACGTCTTCGAGTCGTTCGCCCAGGCCGACGGCTCGACCACCCGCACCTACGGCGGCACGGGCCTCGGGCTCGCCATCAGCCGACAACTGATCGAGGGCATGGACGGCGCGATCGGCGTGGTCTCGACCGAGGGCGCGGGCAGCCGCTTCTGGTTCGAGCTGGAGCTGCCCGCCACAGAGGCCGGCCGTGCGACCGCGGCCGAGCGCGCGCGCGCCGCCCTCCAACCCGACGTGCGACGCAGCGTCATCCTCGCGAGCGCCAGTCCGATGATCACGACCCGCACGAGCGCGCTGCTCGCGGAGCTGGGCGTCGAGGTGAGCTCGGTGGCGGACGGTCCGGCGCTGCTGGCCGCCCTGCGCGAGCGCTGCGATGCCGGCGACGCCGCCGCCACCGGTCCGCGCGCCGCGTCGTGCAGCGTGATCTTCGATGCGCGGCTGGACGACGTCGCCGGCGCGCGCCTGGTGCGCCTCGTGGAGGCCGACCCGGCCTTCGACGGCGTCGAGCTGGTGCCGCTCGGCCGCGCGATCGATGCCGAGGAGGGCGACGCCCGCGAGGCGTCCGAGGCGGCGCGCATCGGCTCCGATGCCGAGAGCCGTCGGCGCATCCGCGCGCCGCTGGCGTTGCCCGTGTCGCGCGGCGCACTGGGGCGGCTGTACGGTTCGACGGACCACGGCGGTCCGTCGGTGGCCGAGCGCGCCGCACTCGCGGCCGAGCGGCGGGCGCGCTTCGCCTCGGTCTCGGTCCTGGTGGTCGAGGACAACCCCGTCAACCAGGAGGTCGCGCTCGGCATGCTCGCCAAGCTCGGCGTGCGCGCCGCGACGGCCGACAACGGCCGCGACGGGCTCGAGGCGCTCGCCGCCGGGCACTTCGACGCGGTGCTGATGGACTGCCAGATGCCCGTCCTTGACGGCTACGCCGCCACGCGCGAGCTGCGCGCGCGGGAGCTCGCCGACGGCGCGGTCCGACACGTGCCGGTCATCGCGCTGACCGCGAACGCGATGCAGGGCGACGCCGAGCGCTGCCTGGCCGCCGGCATGGACGACTACCTCGCCAAGCCCTTCGATCCCGCGCGGCTCGAGGAGATCCTCGCGCGCTGGACGAAGGGCGCGGCGGACGACGACGCCGCCGCGAGTCCCGGTTCCGGGGACGCGTCGGACAACCCCCATGCCAACGAGGAGCGTGCCGCATGAAGGCTTCCACACGCCACGCGGCGCTCGTCGCCGCGCTCGCGGCGCTGGCGAGCCCCGCCGCCCACGCCATTCCCTCACCCGATCTGGTCGTCAACCTCTCGGCGAGCGTCGCGCAGCTGCTGGGGCTGCTGAGCGTGGTGTTCGGCGGCGTCGCCATGCGCACGCGCGGGCGCAACGGAAAGCGTCGCGGTGCCGCCTCCGGCGTGCCCCGGGCGGCCCTGCTCGGCGGCGCCGCCCTGCTCGGGCTCTCGCTCGTGGCCAACGCGCTGCAGTACACCCGCGCGCTCGACGCGAAGACCGACCGGCTGCACACGAACCTGGTGCGAAAGTCGGTCGAGAACGGCGAGACGGTCGGCGACACGAGCCTGAAGACGCTCTCGTTCAGCGAACAGCTCGATCACCCGCAGGGCATCTCCACGCAGACGCTGCACGAGTGGCTCGAGGAGGGACGTCCGCTGAACCTGATCGACGTGCGCGAGGACGAGGAGTACGAGTCCGGCGCCATCGCGGGGACCGCGCACGTGCGCTACCCGGACGTGCTCGCGCGCTCCGCGGAGCTGCTGACCGAAGCGCCCGACGGCCAGCTCGGGGCGTCCGCCCCGCACAACGTCCTGCTGTGCTACTCGGGCAACCGGAGCTCCGAGCTCTGCGCGACGCTCGAGGAGCAGGGCCAGAGCTGCAGCTTCATGGTGGGCGGCTACGAGAAGTGGCTGACCGAATCGCGCCCCCTCGCGGGCCGCGCGGCGGAGGACGGCGCCGAGCTTCGCGCCATCGCCGACTATCCGAACCGCACGGTGCTGCTCGACACGCCGGACGTGCACGCTCTCGTGCGCGACGAGGGGGCCGAGTTCCTCGACGTGCGCTACCCCGACGACTTCGCAGGCAATCACCTTCCCGGGGCGCACAACGTGACCATGCGCGCGCTGCCGAGCGACACGCTCGCGGAGCGCATCGCGGCGCTGCCCGACGTACCGCTCATCGGTGCCTGCTACGACAAGCGCAGCTGCTTCTACCAGGAGGTGATCGGGCTGCGCCTGACGCGCGCCGGCAAGGACTACCGCGGTCGCTACACCGTGCCCCACGAGTACTACGCGCCCAAGGCCGGCAGCGGCGAGCGCGCGCACGTGGCGGCCTGGCGAGCCTCCAACGAGCGGCTCACCGCGGCGAGCCTCGTCGTGCGACCCGCGCGCGCGCTGGTCGACTGGCTGACGGGCGCGCTCGGCGGTCCCGTCGCCGGGCTGCTTGCCCTCGTGCTGCTGGTGCGCCTCCTGCTCTTCCCGCTCGCGCTCAAGGCCGAACGCGACACCTGCGTGCAGCGCGCGCTCGCCGGCCGCGTGGCGGGCATCGCCGAGGACTACGCGACCCACCCGCGCACCCGCACCCGGGCCACGCTGGATCTGTACGCCGAGCACCGCATCCGCCCCGTCGCGAACCTTGCGAGCTCCCTGCTGCAGCTCGGTGCGACGGTGCTGTTCTTCAACGCGGTCACGCGCGCCGCCGGGGGCTGGAGCGGCACCTTCCTGTGGGCCGAGAGCGCCACCGCGCCCGATCCCTGGATGCTGCTGCCGATCGTCGCGGGCGTGTTGTTCGCACTGGTGCTGTGGCTGCAGCTGCGGCCCGCGACGCTGCGCGGGCGCGCGCTGACCGCGCTCGCGGCGGCCTTCGTGTTCTGGCTGCTGCAAGCGCTGCCCATCGCTGCGTCGCTCTACCTTGCGTTCGCCATGGCGGCGCTCGTGGGTCAGGGGCTGCTGTTCGGGGTCATCGCGCGACGTCGCGCCTGGCACCTGCGCGGCGCGGAGCCCGACGCGATCGACCCCGCGCTGCAGCCGAAGCGTCGTGCATCGGATCACGTGCAGAGTCTCGTGCCGCTCGACGAGGCCGACGCCGAGCCCGAGCTCACGGGACGCAAGGCGGCGCGCCTGGCGACGCTCGTGCGCGCCGGCTTCGACGTGCCGCAGGGCTTCGTGATCGGCGAGGCGCTCGGCGCACGCGTCTCCGCGCTGCCGGACGGATCCCTGCTCGAGGTCGCCCTGAACCCGCGCGAGCGCGAGGAGCTCGAGGCGCTGTGGAAATCCTTGCGCACCGGCAAGGTCGCCGTGCGCAGCTCGGGTGCGGACGAGGACGGCGGCGACGCGAGCTTCGCGGGCGTCTACGAGTCCCTGCTCTGTGTCGATCGGGACGACCTCGGCGACGCGGTACGCACCGTGCGCGCCTCGTTCCTGTCGACCCGCAACGACAGCTATCGCGAGGGGGCCGACGGCCGCGGCGACGCCGGCGCCTACGGATCGCGGGTCGACGAGGGACGCGGCGGCGTGCTCGTGCAGGCGATGGTCGATGCGCGCTACGCCGGGGTGCTGTTCACCGAGCACCCGGCCACGACCGGCGCCATGCTCGTCGAGGTCGTGGCGGGCCTCGGCGAAGCGCTCGTCGGCGGCACGGTCACGCCCGACACGTACGCCTTCGGCCGCCTGACGGGCGAGCTGTGGCAGCGCGACGGCATCGAGCCGCCGCCCCTGGACCTTGCGCCGCTGGTGGCGCTCGGCCGCGAGGTCGAGACCCTCTTCGGCCGCCCGCAGGACATCGAGTGGGCGTACGCCGACGGTCGCTTCCACCTGCTGCAGGCCCGCGACATCACGCGCTCCTGCATCGAGGGCGACGATGCCGCGGCCCTGGCGGAGCGCGAGCGCGCGCGCCTGATGAAGGAGCTCGCCGGTCGACGACGCCGGCCGCGCGGCCGCTCGAACGGCACGCCCGCCGATGCGCCGCTGCTCGTGCAGAACGAGCTCTCGGAGCTGCTGCCGCGCCCCACGCCCTTCAGCTTCGACCTGATGGGCCGGCTGTGGGAGGCCGACGGCGCCACCGACATCGCCTGCACCGAGCTCGGCATGCCCTGGGAGGTGCACCTGCACTCGGTGCCGTTCGTGACGACCGTGCTCGGCTGGACCTACGTCAATCGCGAGGAGGAGGCGCGCCGCATCGGCAAGGGCCCGGGCGCGCTCGCAAGCTTCAGGCTGTCGCGGGACGCCGAAGCCATGCAGAGCCAGTGGCACGAGGAGATCGCCCCGCGGCTGCGCGCCGAGATGCTCGAGCGCGGCGCGGTGGCGGCCGAGAAGCTGTCGCTTCCCGTCGCGCTGGCCCTGCTCGAGACGTGGACCACGCGCTTCGTCACGTCCACCTACGTGGAGGCCGAGCGCATCAACGTCGCGGCCGCCTTCCACATGAGCGCCGCGCGCGACAAGCTCGTCGCCGCGAAGCTAGAGCCCGGACGCTGGCTCGGCGTGGACGGCGAGAGCGTGCCCGCGCGGGCCATGGCGTTGCTCGCGGGTGCCGCGGACGACCCTGCCCTGGTGCAGGAGTTCCTGACCGTGTACGGGCACCGTGCGCCGCTCGACTGGGAGGTATCCGCGCCGCGCTTCGACGAGGACCCGAGCCTGGTGCAGCGACAGATCGCGCAGAGCGGTCACGGCGCCGGCGGCCACGGTGGCCACGGTGGCCACGGCGGTGCGGGCAGCCCCGACGGCCCCGGTGGCCGGGCCGGTCGAAGCGGCTCGGGCGCCCTCGACACGGCGACGCCGGACATGTCCGAGCTGCCCGACAACCGCGTGCTGCGCGCCCTCGTCGAGCGCGCGCGGGCCTTCCAGGTCCTGAAGGAGGATGCCAAGCACCTCGCCCTCGTGGAGATCGCACAGCTACGCCGTCTGGTGCTCGCCATCGGCGCGCTCACGGGGCTCGAGGGTCGCGTGTTCCAGCTCCGCATCGCCGAGCTCGCCGAGCTCGGCGACGCCGATCGCGTGCCCGCCCTCGCGGCGCTCGCCGAGCAGCGCGCGCAGCAGAGCCTGCTGTGCGCCTCGGCCCGGCCGCCCTCGGTGCTCACCACCGCCGCGCTCGAACGAGTGGACCTGCTCACCGGCGAGATGCCGGGCGCCAGCGTCGCCGGCGAGCTCGTCGGGCAGCGCGTGGCGGGCTCCGGCGCCGTGACCGGCCGCGTCCGCGTGGTGCTGGACCCGCAGGACATCGATACGCTGGAGCCCGGCGAGATCCTCGTGGCGCGCATGACCGATCCCACCTGGTATCCGGCCTTCGCACGTGCCGGTGGCATCGTCACCGAGGTCGGAGGCTGGCTCAGCCACGCCGCCATCGTCGCGCGCGAGTTCGACCTGGCCGCCATCGTCGGCGTGGAAGGTGCGTGCCGTCGGCTGAGCTCGGGCGACGTCGTCACGCTCGGCGCCGACGGGGCCGTCGAGGTGCGCGACGAGCGCCGCTCGCGCCGGCCCGAAGGCTCGGCCGGCGACGCGGCATCGCGCTCGGCGTCGGAGCAGACCGAGTCCGCCACCGGGACATCGGTCGCCTTCGCGCTGCCCCCGCGGCACGTGTTCCGCTACACCACGCCCGTGGAGCGTCGCAGGCTCAAGGGCGCGCGCGACGACCGGCGCGCGGAGCTGCGCACGAGCCCGGACGGCACGCCCGAGATGGACCGGCGCGCCGTCAATCGCCTGGCGAACCTCGCGCCCTACCGCGAGGAGGCCCACCGGCGCGCTCGGGAGCGGCGGCGCGCGAAGGACGCGGCCTGAAGGATGTACCTCAGTTCTCGGGCAGCAGGTTCGGCAGGAAGGTCGTGATGCCCGGGAAGTTCCACAGGATCACGAGCCCGAGCACCTGGATCAGCACGAACGGCCAGATGCCGCGATAGATGTCCGCCGTGGTCACGTCGGGCGGTGCCACGCCGCGCAGGTAGAACAGCGCGAAGCCGAAGGGCGGGGTGATGAACGAGGTCTGCAGGTTCACCGCGATCAGGATCGTGATCCACTCCGGCGGCATGAGGGCGGGGTCGGCGGCGTAGATGACCGGCCCGACGATCGGGATCACGATGAACACGATCTCGATGAAGTCCAGCACGAAGCCCAGCACGAACAGCACGCCCATGACCAGCAGCAGCAGATCGCGCGGGTCCTCCACCGAGCGCAGCACCTCCTGGATGTAGTGCTCGCCGCCGTAGCTCCTGATGCTGAGCGACAGCAGCAGGGAGGCGATCAGGATCATGAAGACCATGCTCGTGACCTTCGTGGTCTCGCGCACCACCGGTCCCATGACGCCCTTCGAGATCAGCGCCCAGCACGAGTACACCAGCCCGAACAGCGCGAAGTGGTAGGCGACGATCGCGACGATGGTCGCGATGCGATCCTCGAGCGAGGCGCTGGCCATGTTCAGGCGCAGGTCGAAGTTGCCGCGCATGAGCAGCATCACCACGACCGCGAAGGCGGACCACAGGATGATGCGCGACGCGCCTCGCTCGCCCTGCGACAACCGCGCGGCGGCCAGCATGATGGCGCCGGCGGCCCCCAGCGCGGCCGCCGGGGTGGGGCTCGTGATGCCGCCGAGGATGGAGCCCAGCACGGACACGATCAGTATGACGGGCGGCGACACGACGCGCAGCACGTCCACCTCGACCAGGCGCGCGAAGGCCGCGCGCAACCCCACCAGGATCAGCACGAGCGGGACGGCGTAGGCGAGAAAGCGCGTTCCGGGCCCCGCCTCTACGGACAGCACCAGCGCATCGACCGCGACGTAGCTCGCGACGCCCACCAACCCGACCAGCACGGGGAAGGCCTGGTAGTTCGGGCGCAGCACCAGCGACAGGCACAGCACCGTCAGCGCGCCGACCGCGACGAGCATCGTGCCGTGGGACAGCCAGCCGGTGTCGCTCGCGCGCTCCTGGCCATCGACGACGCCCGCGGCGGTGAGCGCGATCCAGGCGGCGACGCCGAGCACGAACGGACCGAGCACCAGCAGCACCATGCGCCCGGTCTTGTGCGAGTAGTGCGCGGCCACGTCGAAGGCCGGCGCCGTGCGCGCATCGAGCTCGGCCTCGGTGAGCTGGTCGAACTTCACGGGCGGGGCGGAATCGGGCTTCAACAGCGCGTAGCCGAAGGCGTACAGCGCGTACAGCATCGCGAGCACCACGCCCGGGATGAACGCCGCCTTGAACAAGGTGCCCGTGGAGATGACGGCGGCCTCGCCCAGCATCGCGATGACGGTCGTGCCGAGCTCCTGCGCCCGGTTCTCCTGTCCGATGGAATACATGTCGCCGACGATCGAGCCCAGCAGCACGATCACGATGGACGGCGGGATGATCTGGCCGAGCGTGCCGGACGTCGCGATGACGCCCGTGGACAACGACTTCGAGTACCCGGCGCGCAACATGGTGGGCAGCGCGATGAGCCCCATGGTCACGACGGTGGCGCCGACGACGCCGGTGCTGGCGGCCAGCAGCGTGCCCACCAGCACGACCGAGATGGCGAGCCCGCCCGGCAACCCGCCGAAGGTGCGCGCCATGGTCTTGAGCAGATCCTCGGCGATGCGCGAACGCTCCAGCGCGATGCCCATCAGCACGAACAGCGGCACCGCGAGCAGCGTCTCCACGTTGCCGCCGAACGCGCGCGAGAACACGCCGCCGGACCAGGTCGAGAGCGTCGACAGGAACGCCCCCTGCCAGCCGTCCGGCAGCACCGGTACCTGCTCCATGACGCCGCGGAACTCCTGCTCGACGTAGAGCAGGCCCTGCGCGCTCAGCACCGCGATGATGGCGAAGCTCACGATGGCCGAGCCCGCGATGGAGAACGCGACCGGGAAGCCCGAGAGGATGGCCAGGAACAGGCAACCGAAGCTGATGATCAGCCCGATCTCGACGCCGTCCATTCCGAAGAGCACGCGATCCGCTCCGGGTCAGCGGGGACGGATCGGCGCGTGGCCGACCGTGCGCGGGTTCATGACGGAGGTGTCGGGCAGCGGCGGATAGCCGCCGGGAGCCACGTCGACCCCGAGGCGCGACGGCGGCGCCGCCTCGGTCTCGTGCGCGGCGAGACTCGCCGCGAGCTCCTCGCTCGTCGGGTCTCCCTTCGGATGCGATTCGATGTCGGCCGCGGGGTCCAGCAGCCCCCAGAGGTTGCGCAGCGCGAAGGCCACGGCCTGCAGGAACAGCAGCAGCGCGAACACGAGGATCAGCGCCTTGAAGGCCCACACCCACGTGAACTCCGCCGTGCCGGAGGTCTCGAGCCTGACGCTGCGCCAGCTCGCGCGCGAGCTGAAGAGGTTGAGCGGGCGCTGCGCGAACAGCGCGTTCATGACGAGCGACCACGAGAACCACCACAGGAGGATCGTGGCGGGCAGCATGAACAGCAGCGCGCCGAGCAGGTCCACGATGCGCTGCGCGCGTCGCCCCAGGCTGCCGTAGACGAGGTCCACACGCACGTGGCCGCCCTCGATGAAGGTCCACGCGGACGCCAGCGCGATCAGCACGGCGTTGTAGAACTTCAGCTGTCCGGAGAGCCACTGCAGGTCCTCGTTCGCGAGGCGCAGCCCGAGCGGCGAGAACAGCAGCGCGTTGCCGCGGAACACCTGACCCATGACGATGATCGCCACCTGCTGCAGCATCAGCAGCAGCACGAACCAGGCGGCGAAGCGGCCGACGCGCGTGTTCACGGCCTCCAGCGCGCCCACCGTGCCGACGAGGAAGCGCCGGCTCAGCAGCGCGACCACGAACACCGCGATCAGCACCGCGAGCACCAGATAGAGCAGCTCCACCGACTGGCCCGCGAGCACGAACACGTCCATGCGCTCCTTGACGGTCTCGAGCTGCAACCACTGCCACACCCTCCAGGGCAGCAGCACGGCGTCGACGAGCCCGAGCGCGAGGCCCGTGAGGATTTCCATGATCAGCGGAGCCGGGGGCGCGACGGGTCCGTCGACATCCTGGACGACGGACCCGTGCCGATGGGGCGTATCAGCCGAGCACGCGGTCGCGCTGCGCGGTGTAGTAGCCGTCGGACAGCCCGGCCCAGCGCGAGGAGAGCCGCTGGCTCTCGGCCACGGACTCGCGCACCTTCGCGAACAGCTCGTCGTCCATGTTCTCGTCGAGCGTCTCGCGCGATGCCTTGCCGAACGCGTCCCACACGTCCGGCGGGAACTCGAGCGACTGGACGCCGCCGGCGATCAGCCGGTCGAGCGCGGTGGCGTTGTTCGACAGGAACTGCGTCAGGCTCCACAGGTTGGCCTCGGCGGCCGCGATCTCGATGGTCTTCTGGTGGACCGGGGAGAGCTTGTCCCAGCGATCGATGTTCACCGCGGTCGTCAGGCCCGCGCCCGGCTCGTGGAAGCCGGCCGGGTAGAAGTTCTTGGTGATCTCCTGCAGGCCCATCTTCTCGTCCGCCCAGGGCCCGATCCACTCGGTACCGTCGAGCGCGCCCGAGGACAGCGCCTGGTAGATCTCGCCGCCGGCGATCGTCTGCACCGACGCGCCGAGCTTGCCGAGGGCCGCGCCGCCGAGCCCCGGCATGCGGAACTTCAGGCCGCGGAAGTCGTCGGCGCTCCGGATCGGCTCCCTGAACCAGCCGCCGCCCTGTGCGCCGGTGTTGCCGGCCAGGAACGGCACGAGCCCGAATTCCTCGCCGATCTCGCGGTGCAGCTCGTGGCCGCCCATCTGGTAGTACCAGTTGTTGAGCTCGTTCGCGGTCATGCCGAACGGCACGGCGGTGAAGAAGGCCCAGGCGGGGTGCTGGCCGACCCAGTAGTAGTCGGCGCCGTGGTACATGTCGGCCTGGCCCGAGGTGACCGCGTCGAACACCGCCGGCAGGCCCGTCACGAGCTCGCCCTGCGCCTTGATCTCGATCTCCAGGGTGCCGTCGGAGAGGGTGTTGACCGTGTCGGCCACGCGCTGCGCGGCATCGAACACGCCTGCCAGACCGCGGCCCCACGTGGTGACCATCACGAGCTTCTCGCGACCCTGCGAGATGGCCGGGGCGGAGGTGATCAGGCCCGCGCCGGCCACCGCGGCGGTGGCGGCGCCCGCGCCGGATTTCAGGAACTTGCGTCGTGACATGAGGGATGAGGCTCCAGGTGGGTGGGTGCCGGACCGTCGCCGGCGGTTGCCTGCCGTTCGCGGTTGCCGTTCGCCGTCGCGGATCGGTACGCTGCCGTCCGCCTCGGGCGCGGGTCCGAAGGGCGGCTAATGTAGCCGAGCCCGTCCACAGCGTCCACTCGGCTCGTCTGTCGCGGCACAGGTGGAAGGCCGACGCCGCGCTTGCACGAGAACCTCGTCACGGGTCATGCTTTCCGTCCGGAAAGCCTCCCGGCACGAGACCGCCCGCATGCCCTCAGCCCATCGCAGGCCCCTCGTGACGCTCGTCGGCATCGGCGCCTTCGCGATCGGCGCGTGCGGTCTCGGTGGCGCGGCGGCGATGGACGTCCCGGGCGCGTCGACGGTGGAGCACGTCGTCACCGCGCTCGCCGAGGTTCAGGGCGGGTCCGTGGACGGCATGGACTACCTCTCCATCGCCATCGCGGGCGAGGCGGTCGGTCCGCTGCGCTGTCGCGGCACGTCGCTGCGTGCCGACACCTCCCCGGCATCCACCGCCGAAGCACGCGCCGCCATGGAGCACGTGGCCCTGGCGGCGCTGCTGAACGCCGAGACGGTCCTGGTGACCGTGCCGCTCGCCCCCGGCGCCTGCCGTGACGGGCAGCCGACCTTCACGCGACTGGATCTGCTGCCCGCCAGCCCCTGAATCGTCGCCCTGCGCCGTCGGCAGCGGGCGGCGCGTCGCGCAGCGCCCGCGCCGGGCGAGCCCCGCCGTTCTGCAACATCGCGTGCACGACCCTTGAAAGTGTGGGACGCTTGTCCCAACCTTTGCCATCGACCGCTCATCGGTCGCCGATACCCCTTCCGATGCAAGCCAGTCTGCAGAAGGCCGTCATGCACGCGCTCGCGCCCCTGGTGCGGCTGCTGCTGCGCCACGGGATATCGCACGCCGCCTTCTCGAACTGGGCCAAGCAGGTCTACGTCGGCGTCGCGGGCAACGAGTTCGGCATCGACGGCAAGCGACCCACCGTGTCGCGCATCGCCATCGTCACGGGCATCAACCGCAAGGAGGTCAAGCGCATCGCGGACCTGCCGTCCGAGGAGGACCCGGGCGTGTCGAAGCACAACCGCGCCGTGCGCGTCGTGACGGGCTGGCTGCAGGACGAGGAATTCCTGACCTCGCGCGGCAAGCCCCGCGTGCTGGCCTACGGCGATGCCGACGACAGCTTCAACCGCCTGGTGCGCCGCTACGGCGGCGACGTGCCCGCCCGCGCCCTGCTCGACGAGCTGGTGCGCGTCGGTACCGTCACGCGCGACGACGCGCGCGTGGAGCTGGCGCACGCGGGCTACGTGCCGCACCGGAGCGAGGAGGCGCTGCTGGACCTGTTCGCCACTTCCACCCGGGACCTGCTCACCACGCTCGAGCACAACCTCGCGGGCGAGGGCGCCAAGCGCCTGCAGATGAGCGTGGCCTACGACAACGTCAACGACGAGGGCCTCGCCGCGTTCAAGCGACTGTCGAACGAGCGCGCCATGGCCCTGCTTCGCGACCTCGACGCGGCGCTCTCGCCGTACGATCGCGACCTCAACCCCGATGCCGGCGGCGAAGGTCGCCACCGCACCGGGTTCGGCGTGTACTACATCGAGGATTGAAGGCCATGGGGCTTCGCAGGGGAATCGCAGGTGCAGCCGCGACGGCGCTCGACGGCGCGCTCGCGGGAGCGATGAAGGCGGCGCCGGGCGCGACGTTGCTGATCGCGCTGCTGCTCGGCGGTTGCTCGGACTCCGGCGACGGAATCTTCGACGGCGGGATCAGCGGCACGGGCGCGGACACCGGCGCGAATCCGGACGGTCCGCTGGACGCGGCGAACGGCAACGACGAGTCGGCGGTGGGCCAGGGGGGGCCGCCCGCCGCCACGCGGAGCTTCGTGAACGCGCTGGACACCACGGGTCGACTCGCTCCGCTCGTGCGCGGCCTGAACCTGTCGACGCGTCCGGTGCAGGTCGAGATCGACGGCACCTCCGTGCTGACCCTGGGGCCCGCCTCGGTCGACGGGTTGGCCTCCGCCGACGCCACCGGGCTCGTCCCCACGAACACCGGTGCCGACCGCCTGACCGTCAGCGAGAACGTCGAGGACGGTACCGCCTTCGCGCGCATCGACGTCGAGCTGTCCCCGCAGTCGCTCACGACGATCCTGGTGCAGGACGCCCCGGCAGGGGCGGACGCTGCCGTCGACGGCATCGTCGTCACCCCGCTGCGCACGCTCGCCCGCACCGACGACGAGACGACGGCGCTGGTGCGCGTGGTGTACGCCGTGGCGCCGGCCGATGCCGCCGGGCGCCTGGCCGAACTGAGCCTGCGCCCGGTCGGCGGCAACGGCGCCGTGCGCCTCGAGCAGGCCGAGGCGGACTCCATCGCGAGCGACTACGTGGCGCTGTCCCCCGGCGGGTACGAACTGAGCGCCGAGGGCGGCGGCGCGAGCGTGCCCGTGACGCTGCAGGCCGGTCAGGTAGTCACTCTGGTGCTGACCGATGCACTCGAGGACGCAACGCCGGGACTGTTCCGGCGCGTCGTGGACAGCGACCTGTAAGGGAGCGCTCCCCGCCGCGATCCCGGGCAGCGTCGGCGCGGGCGCCGTTTCAGCCGCCCGTCGTCTCCACCACGCCGCAGGCGATGCGGCTGCCAGCGGCGCCCGAGGGCTGGCTCGTGTAGTCGTCGGGGTCGGAGTGCACGATGACCCCCGCGCCGTCGGCGTCCATCATCGCGCCGTCACCGTCGCCGTCCAGGCTCAGCAGGTCGTTGAAGTACTCCACGGCCAGCACGCCGTCCGCGCCCACGTGCGCGTTCGGGAAGTCGCCGGGGTGCGGACCGCCCTCGACCATGACGCCGTGCATGGCCGAGCCCGACAGATGCCCACCCGCGGACGAGAAGTCCGGCGCCGAGCAGTCGCCCGTCTCGTGCACGTGCACGCCGTGCACGCCTTCGGGAATGCCCTCGAGCTGCCACACCACGTGCAGCGTGCCCGACGGGGTCGTCGTGAACTCGACGGTACCGAGCTCCTCGCCGTCCGGACCCTGCATGGTGGCGACGGCATCGGTGGCCAGGGCGTTGCCGGCGCCCATCAGAAGGGTGGGCAGCAACGCTAGCGGCGCGGCCAGGGCAACCCTCGGGCGCGAAGGGAATCGCGCGGCGGAGCGAACGAGGCGACGTTCGGGACGAGCGAGCGTTCGGAGCATGGCGGCAGCTGTGGTGAAGGAAAGGCTCCCTACCCTCGCCCGGACGAGGCCCGCCGCGCACTTCGACGGACGAACTTGCACACCCGATCCCCGAAGGAGCGGCTCACCTCGCGGCGTGGGCCGCCTCAGCGACCAGCACGGCCATGCGCGCGAGCCCGTCCGTGAGCGCCGCCGGACCGGGCTGCAGGATGTCCGGCGACTTGATCTCGTGCAGCCGGCCCGCGCGCACCGCGTCGATGACGTCCCAACCGGGCCGCGCGGCCACCTTCTCCGGACGGAACTTCTTGCCGCACCACGAACCGACGATCAGCTCGGGGTTCCTGCGGATCGGCTCGTCGGCGTCGAGCGATGATCCGGTCCTTGCCCGCGGGCTCGACGGCCAGCTCGGGGAACACGTCGTCGCCGCCGGCTATGCCGACGATCTCGGACACCCAGCGAATGGCCGAGATCATCGGCTCGTCCCATTCCTCGAAGTAGACGCGCGGCCGCTTCGGGAGCGCCTCGGCCGCCCGCCTGGTCGCGTCGATGCCCGCTTCCAGCCGCTGCACCAGCGCCTCGCCCTTCGCCGTCGCTCCCACCATGGAGGCCAGCAGCAGGATCTGGTCGAGAATGCCCGCGACCGAGCGGTGGTTCGCGATGTAGACGTTCGCGCCGCGACGCACCAGCTCCGCGGCGATGTCGGCCTGCAGGTCGCTGAAGCCGAAGACGAGGTCGGGCTCCAGCGCGAGGATCTTCTCGTGCTTCGCCGATGTGAACGCCGACACCTTCGGCTTCGTGCGCCGCGCCTCGGGCGGTCGCACGGTGAAGCCCGAGATGCCGATGATGCGGTCCTGCTCGCCGAGCAGGTAGAGCGTCTCGACCGTCTCCTCGGTCAGGCACACGATGCGTTCGGGATAACGGGCGGGCATGGCGCGGCAGCCGGACGGGCGGGCCGCCCGACTCTGCGCGCCCGCGGTGCGCTCAGGCGGGCTCCAGGTTCGCGTACGCGAGCACGAGCCATTTCTGACCCGCGTCGCGGAAGTTGACCTGCACGCGCGCCTGCTTGCCGCGCCCCTCCTGCCCGGTGATGGTCCCTTCGCCGAACTTGCGGTGCGTGACGTGCTGGCCGAGGGCGAAGCCCGTGTCGTTCTCTTCGGCGAACACCGGGTGCGCCTGCTGCGGCTGCCAGACCGGCATGGAGACGTTCATGCGCGGACGGATCTCGTCGAGCAGCTCCGCCGGCAGCTCCTTCACGAACTTCGAGGGCGGGTTGTACGAGTCGCGTCCGTACAGGCGGCGCTGCTCGGCCATCGTCATGTAGAGCTTCACCTTCGCGCGCGTGATGCCGACGTAGGCGAGCCTGCGCTCCTCCTCCATGCGCGTGGGGTCGTCGATGGAGCGCTGGTTCGGGAACAGGCCCATCTCCATGCCGGCCATGAACACGAGCGGGAACTCGAGTCCCTTGGCCGAGTGCAGCGTCATGAGCTGCACGGCGTTCTCGTCCTCGTCGGACGACTTCTCGCCGGACTCGAGCGAGGCGTGCGCCAGGAACTCGTCCACGGGGTTCGCGTCCGGGTCGGCGTCGTCCACCTGGTACATGAAGGTGCGCGCGGCGTTCGATAGCTCCTGCACGTTCTCGATGGCGGACTGGCCCTTCTCGGTCTTGTCCTTGGCGAGGTGCTCCGAGCAGACCGCTGACCTCGGCCACGGTGTCCACCTGCTGCGGCAGGGCCTGGTCGGCGATGGCGTCCGTCATGGCCTCCATGAGGTCCACGAACTTCGCCACGGCGGTCTTTGCGCGGCCGGGCAAGGCGCCTTCGGAGACGAGCGAACGCGCCGCCTCCCACATCGGCACGTTGCGCGCGCGCGCCGCGGTGCGGATCTCGCCGACCGTCTTGTCGCCGATGCCGCGCGCGGGACGGTTCACGATGCGCTCGAACGAGACGTCGTCGTAGGCGTGCGTGGCGAGGCGCAGGTAGGCGAGCACGTCCTTGATCTCGGCGCGCTCGAAGAAGCGGAAGCCCCCGTAGATGCGGTAGGGCACGGCCGACGCGACGAGGTATTCCTCGATGACGCGCGACTGGGCGTTGCTGCGGTACAGCACCGCGCAGTCCACACGGTCGCCGCCCTGCGCCACGTGCTCGACGATGGTCTCGACGATGAAGCGCGCCTCGTCGGTCTCGTTGTAGGCGTTGTAGAGCGTGATGGGCGCGCCCGCCTCGCCGGCCGTCCACAGGTTCTTGCCGAGCCGCGCGGTGTTCTTCTCGATCAGCGCGTTGGCGGCGTTCAGGATGTTCGCGGACGAGCGGTAGTTCTGCTCGAGCCGGATGACGTCGACATCCGGGTAATCCTCATGGAAGTTCAGGATGTTCTCGATGCGCGCGCCGCGCCAGGCATAGATCGACTGGTCGTCGTCGCCGACCGCGAACACGTGACCGTCCTTGCCCGCCAGCAGCTTGATCCACGCGTACTGGATCGTGTTGGTGTCCTGGAACTCGTCGATCAGCAGGTGGCTGAACCGCTTTCTGTAGTGCGCGAGCAGCGACGGCGTGTCGCGCAGCGTCTCGAGTGCGCGCAGCAGCAATTCGGCGAAGTCGATGACGCCGGCACGCTCGCACGCCGCCTCGTAGGCGACGTACACGCGCACGTATTCCTTGGTGATGGGATCGCCCTGGTCGTCGATGTGGTGCGGGCGCCGGCCCTCGTCCTTGTGGCCGTTGATGAACCACTGCACCTGGTTCGGTGGAAAGTGCGCCTCGTCGAGCTCCAGCGTGCGCACGGTGCGCTTGACCAGCGCCTTCTGATCGTCCGAGTCCAGGATCTGGAACGCCTGCGGCAGCTTCGCCTCCTGCCAGTGCATGCGCAGGAAGCGGTGCGCGAGGCCGTGGAAGGTGCCGACCCACATCGGCCCGATGGGCTGACCGAGAAGCTCCTCCACCCGGCTACGCATCTCGCGCGCGGCCTTGTTCGTGAAGGTGACCGCCATGATGGCGAACGGCGAGACGCTCTCGACCCGGTTCAGCCAGGCCATGCGGTGCACCAGCACGCGGGTCTTGCCCGAGCCCGCCCCCGCCTGCACCAGCAGGTGCCCGGGCGGCGCGGTCACGGCGCGGCGCTGCGCATCGTTGAGGGAATCGATCAGGTCGGAGACGTCCATCGGGGGATCGTACCTAAAGGGATGAGACGCTGTCGCCCGAACGCTGGATGCGCAGCCAGCGGTTTCATTCAGGGGAGTATGCGCAGGTCGTGCAGCACGTCGATGAGCTCGGCCTCGAACCCCTTCCAGGAGGGCACCTCGCGAAGTCGGACCAACGATACCTTGCGACCCAGATCCGCCAACGCCGGGCCGGCGGCCTTGCGACGACGCCTGCCCGACACGCGGTGGCGTTCAAGCACGGCCTGGCGCAACGCCTTCTTCGGATCCTCCACCTTCTCCACGAGCTTCGCGGACGAAGGAACGATCGACGGCGACGCGCCGTCGCCGACCGCGGGGGGCCTGAAAGCGGTCGGGTCCGCCAGCGCCCAGGCTTCGGTTTCGCGCACCGGAATCACCGCGCATCCGCGCCCGGTGGACGATGTATCCGCAAGCAGCGCGTCCAGGGCCGGATCGACCTGTTCGCGTCGTTTCGTATCGGCATCGCCTGCGCCATCGGCGTGCACGAACAGCACGGTCCACTGGCCTGCAGCCGCCTGCGCCGCACGCAGTATTCTCTCGGCGCGAGGCATGTCGTCGGTGCCTGCGGGATGGTTCAATCCCAGCACTTCACTGAGCTCCACCGGCTGGCTCGAACGCAGCGCCAGATCCTCGCAGACCCTGAGCAGGAGCGGCGAAAGGAACTCGTAGTCCGTCGGACCTTCGGCGTACAAGGCGAGGCCTAGGTACTTCATCCGTCCTGGCCGACCGTATTGAGAACGTCCCGGACCTCGTAGTCCGACACGTACGCCGGTACCCGCGTCGCGTCCGGGACGGCGTCGACCTGAGGATCGTGTCGCACCAGACGAAAACGGCTGCGCCGACGCAATTCGCCGTTGGCGGGATCGACTAGGGAAACCGCGTCGGCGAACAGCACGGAGCCGTAGCGAGAGATCAGCGCGTCGTCCACCAAGGCGCCCAGCACCACCGGCGAATGGCTGTTCAGGATCAGCTGAGCCAACGGCTCGAGATCCTCCCCGTCGGCTTCGTGCGTGTCGAAGAGATCGGTGACCATGTCCTGAAGCATGCGGACCAGGTGCTTGACCCGAGCGGGATGGATACCGTTCTCGGGTTCCTCGAAGCACACCAGACCCCTGCGTCGCGGGTCGTGGAGGACGGCGAGCAGAGCGAGGATCCGCAACGTACCGTCCGAGACAACTCGGGAGCTGAACCGGACGCCGTCCCGCATGTGAAGCTCCACGCGGTACTCGCGCCGGCTCTCGTCGAAGTCAGCATCGACCGCGCTAATTCCCGATATGAGGCTACCCAACCGGTCTCCGATGTCGGAGAGCGCGCCCTCGGGCTCGTCTTCCGACATCGTCTCCGAGCGGATGGCCGCCAGCACCGCGGCGAGATTGGATCCGTCGGCTTCGAGCTCGTCGGGCGCCGTCGCCGGAGAATGCTCGCGCAGCAGCGCCGGATCGAGCTGCAAAAGGCGCCAGCCGATCAACTCTTCGCGCAGGGCGAACAGATGCCGGAACTCGGCACTGTTGGTGATGCTGTAGAGCACGGTGGCCTCCGCGGCATGAGCCGGGCGGACCCGACCCTGCTTGCCGTCCTGGCCGATCGAGAAGACCGGCCCGGCATCTCCGGCCTCCGTGACGAGCCACGGCCTCTTGCGCGCGCCGTACCGCAGGTACGGCGATTTCGCTTGCCTGCCGGGTCGAAGTCTCTTGACCCAGCTGTCCTCCGACTTGCGGATGGGAAACACATTCTCCTCGACCACGAACAGGCGGTCGATGCCGGGTCGAATCTCGCGACGCTCGATCGACAGCTCGTAACGCAAGCGGGTGTGCGCCAGCTCGACCCGACTGCCGTACGAGTCCGTCACGAACGGATCGACCAGGACCTCGACGGCGAGATCGATACGGTGGGCCCGGCCGGCCGGCGTGTTCCGGAACAGCTCGAGCGGTTCCCCGCGCAGCCGCTTCACGGCTTCGTTGACGTCGCGCTCGGCGAGCCCGGAAAGCAGCTGCACGACGTCGAACAGGTTGCTCTTGCCCGCGGCGTTGTTGCCCAGGATGACGGTGAACGGATCGAGATCGACCGCGAAGTTCTCGAACGTCTTGAATCCGTCCACCTCGAGTCGCGTGAGCATCAGCCGGTTCTCCCGCGCAGGTGTTCGGTCAAAGTGGACATGTCGGGAGTCTATAGAACTAGACTCGGGATCCCGTAGCTACGCGGCGCCCACCGGCGTCAGGCTCCCCATGCCCCCCGTCACGCTCGATGCCTCGATGGCGGTGGTGCTGGCGTTGCTGGTCCTGACGGTCGTGCTGTTCGCGTTCGAGGTGGTGCGCAGCGACGTCGCGGCGCTGAGCGTGCTCATCCTGCTCGGCTTCGCCGACCGCACGCCGGGCGTCGGCCCGCTGCTGCCCGAGGGGGCGCTGTTCTCGGGATTCGGCTCCAGCGCCGTCATCGCCATCATCGCGGTGATGATCATCGGCGCGGGGCTCGACCGCACAGGGGTCATGCAGCGCGTCGCGGGCTGGATCCTGGACCACGGCGGGGGCTCGGAGGCGCGCGTGCTGGTGCTCGTGTGCTCGGCGACGGCCTTCGTCTCGTTCTTCGTGCAGAACGTGGCGGCCGCGGCGCTGTTCCTGCCCGTGGTGGGCCGCATCGGCCAGCGCGCGGGCATTCCGGTGGCGCGGCTCATGATGCCGATGGGCTTCTGCGCCATCCTCGGCGGGCTGGGCACGACCATCGGGTCGAGCTCGCTGATCGTGCTCAACGACCTGATCGGTCCGCTCTCGCGTGGGCTGCCCGAGGGCGTCACGCTCGAGCCCTTCGGACTGTTCTCGGTGATGCCGCTGGGCATCGTGACGACGGCCGTGTGCATCGGCTGGTTCCTGCTGCTCGGACGCCTGAGCGGGGCCGGGGGTGCGCCGCTCGCCCCGCAGGCCCCCGGTCGTACCGATGCCTGGATCGAGGCCGTGTACGGCATCAAGGGTCAGCTGCGCGAGGCGCGCATCAGCCGCACCAGCCCGCTGGCAGGGCGACGCATCCGCTACGTGGAGGAGCGCATCGAGGACGCCCCCTTCGTGCTGGCGCTCTACGGCGGCGACGTCGTGAAGGTGCCGCCCGATCCGGAGGAGACCCTGTGGGTCGGCACCCGGCTCGGACTGCTCGGCTCGCCCGAGGTGATCGACAAGTTCTGCGCCGAGCAGAAGCTCGACGCGCTCGGCGAGCCCGAGCGCTTCGCCTCGGTGCTCGACGCCCAGCAGTCGGGCATCGTGGAGCTCGTGGTGCCGCCGGGCTCGGAGTACGTCGGACGCGCGATCGGGGACATCAAGCCGCGCCGGAACCTCGGCGCCAACATCCTGCAGATCGCGCGCGACGGGCAGACCCGGCTGCGCGGCTTTCGCGACATCGTGCTGCAGCCCGGCGACACGCTGCTGGTACACGCGCGCTGGCGCGACCTCGAGACCATCCGGCGCACCGACCGGAACCTCATCGTCGTCACCGACTTCCGCTACGAGCCCGACAAGCGCGACCTGCAGCGCGCGGCGCTGCTCATCGCGCTCGGCTCGCTCGTGCTCTTCGGCCTCACCGGCGAGCTCGCGACGTCGCTCATGGCGGGGGCCGCCGCCACGGTGCTCGCGCGCATCGTGACCATCGACGAGGCCTACGCCTCGGTCAGCTGGTCGACCATCTTCCTGCTGGCGGGGCTGTACCCGCTCGGCATCGCGGTGGACCACACGAACGCCGCCACCTGGCTGGCCGAAGGCCTGCTCGCCGCGCTCGGCGACGTGCCCGGCTGGGTCATGCAGACGATGCTCGCCACGCTCGCCACGGTGTTCTCGCTCATCGTGTCGAACGTCGGCGCCACGCTGCTGCTCGTGCCCATCGCGGTCGGCATCGCGGTGACGAGCGGCGCCGACCCAGCGCTGTACGCGCTGACCGTCGCGGTCTCGACCTCCAATGCCTTCCTCATCCCCACCAATCAGGTCAACGCGCTGATCGCGGGTCCCGGCGGCTACCGCGTGGCCGACTTCATGCGCGTGGGCGGCGGCATGACGCTGCTGTTCCTCGTCTCCAGCCTCGTGACGCTGAACCTGGTGTTCGGCTGAACCGGGAACGCCGCAAGGTCGGCGTACGGGTCGCTGATATCATCGATGCTTCCCGCACGAAACGCCCCGTTGATGAACGCCGACGACGCCCTGGATCGACTCAAGCGGGGCAACGAGCGCTTCGCCTCGAACCGGCGCGACCTCGCCGCGCTCGCCAGCCAGAGCGACCGCGGCCGGCTGGTCGACGGGCAGGCGCCGTTCGCCATCGTCTTCGGCTGCTCCGACTCGCGCGTGCCGGCGGAGCTCGTGTTCGACCAGGGCCTCGGGGACCTGTTCGTCATCCGCGTGGCCGGCAACATCGTCGCCCCGTCGCTGATCGGCAGCGTCGAATTCTCGGCGCGCCTGCACGGCGTGCGACTCGTGGTGGTACTCGGTCACACGGGCTGCGGCGCGATCGAGGTCACCGTCGACGAGCTCGAGCACCCCACCGAACAACGGTCCCCGAACCTCGCCGCCATCGTCAACCGCATCCGCCCCTCGGTGCAAACGCTCGTCGAGGCGGGCGTCGGCGCCGACGACCACGCGACACTCGTGCACCACGCCACGCGCGCGAACGTGCGCGCCTCGGTCGCGCAGCTGCGCACCGGCTCCCCCGTGCTGGAGCAGTTGATGGCCCACGACGGGCTGCGCATCGTCGGCGCCGAATACTCGCTGGAGACCGGTCGCGTCGACTTCTTCGACGAGGGGATGGATGCGCTGTACGAGGGGGGCGTGGAGCACTAGGCGTGGGGTCGGACCACGGTAGGTACTTGATCCGACTGGACAAACTGCTTCAAACCGGCCTCGAACGGCTCCTATCCGAAGCTCGATCGGCGTTTTTCCGCGCGATTGGCGACGCCCGCGGATCGAAGTAGTATTACCCAGACGTCATGCCGCTGACCCCTTCGGTCCCCGAATGCGCCCTCCGGGATCATCGTGCGAAGACCGGTCGCGGGGTAGCATGGCAATGCGGCAGGACGCCGGTGAGCGAGGCGCCCGCGGGCGCTGCAACAGAGCTGCCCGGAAACGGACCGTGATGAAGGCGATGTGGCGGGAGTGCCTGAGGGTCCGTATCGATCACCGCGTGAGCGTGCCCCGCGCTCGCACCGGACGGACGCGACGCGCCGTCGGTGCGTCGCTGCTCTGCTTGTCGAGCGTGGCGTCGCCTGCCGCGACCCCTCCGCCCGAGCTCATCGCTCGCGCGACGGGCGCGGCCGAAGCCCCGGTACATCTGTTTCTCAGCGATGCGCCGCTCGAGACGGTCCTGCGCTTGGCGGCCGAGGCGGCCGACCTGGAGCTCGAACTCGCGCAGCCCCTGCCCGGCACGCTCTCCGGCACCATCGATGGCACCCTGGGCGACGTCCTGCGCACCGTGGCCGAACGCGCGCCCGCGCTCTACGACATCGAGGCCGATCTGCTCGAGGTGCGTCCGGTCTCGGCCCGTGCCGAAGCCCGGCTCGGCCTGGACGGGAACGAAAACGCCGTTACGCACATCGTGCAGGATCCGCTCGATCGTCGCCTGCCGGGCAACACGGTCGAGGTGGACGGAGCCGAGCTGCTCGTGGCCGGACACCCCGCCTTCGTGGCCCGCACGCTGGCCGAGGCCCGAGCGGCACTGCCGTCCGAACCGGCGCCCGCACCGGCGCCCGCACCGGCACCCCGGGCATCGTCCTTCGAGCCGGCGGTCGTGCGCGACGCGGTGTCCGACGCGGTGTCCGACGCGCGGCCCGATGGCGAAGCGCACCCCACGGCCGAGCCCACCGGGCCCCGCGGCCCGCTGGACGGACTCGACGACATACCAGGCTTCAACACCTACTGAGCGGTGCAAGTGCGCTCCGACGACATCGCCGCGACGAACGCCACACGAATCCGCCTCGCGCTCGGCATCGCGGTCGTCGGTATCGTCGCGGTCCTGGCGTTCACGCTTCGGGACCCGTCGGATCGTCGCGACGGTGTTCCGGACGTCGCTCGGGCACTGCCCGCGCCGACCCCGACCCGGCCGATCGATTCGCCGCCGGACATATCGCCGCCCGTCGCGACATCCGCCCGTCCGCCGACGAGCGCGCCGCCCGACGCCGGGGACCCCGCCGCTTCGGACACGTCGCCGCCGACGGTCGAGGAGTTGTTCGGAGAGCGCATCGTCGCGGTCTCGTACCGCCCGCGCCCGACGGTGATCCTGCTGGGCGGCGCTCGTTTCCGCACCGGCGACGTGCTGCCGTCGGGCGCGGTGCTCGACGCGATCGGCGCCGGATACATCGGCGTGCTCGTCGACGGCGCGGAGCTGATCCTGGCGCTGGCGCCGCACGATACCCGGCGCGTGCCCGAGGTCCCGTGATCCTCGCGGTGACGAACGCGCGCGCGCGCTCGTTCCCATCCGCGGGGTCCCCACCCGCTTCGTCCCGTACCGACGAACGCATTCATCAAGGCTCTCTCGACCATGCACGCACCGACCCGGTCCCGTTCCCACGCCGCGACCCTGCTGCTCGCGCTCGTCGCGTCGTCGGGCTGTTCGATCCTGCCCCGCGACGCCGGTCCGAGCGATGCGGAGCTGGATCGCGTCGCGCAGAATCTCGTGTACACGCTGGTCCAGTTGCCGGAGTCGAATCCCATGACCACCACGGTGCAGCTCTCGGAACCCACGACCCCCTTCGGGCTCGAGGTCGTGGAGCGAGTCCGCGAGGCCGGCTACGGCATCCAGTCCGTACCGGACGATCGTGGTGCCAATTACCTGCGCTACCGCGTGCAGACCACGGCCTCCGAGCTCGGTAGCGAGACGCGCTACGCCGTATCGATCGGTGGCATCACCGTCGAGCGGGCCTACGACCGGGTCGATGGGCGCCTGATGCCCGTGTCCGAGCAGCGCGTGCTCGGCTCGCGCTCCGGGGAAGTCGAGCTCAACGACGAGCTGTTCGACGTCGCGGACGATGCGCCGGTGCGAGGGGTCGCGTTCGGGGACGAGCTGGCGCCCGTCCTGACGGACGCCGACAGCGGCCTGCCGCTGGGCGCGGCGATGCCTGCCGTCGATACCTTCGGCGCGCTCGTGAAGCGGAATCTCTACGACGGACTCGGTTCGAACTATGCCGAGCTCTTCGCCGCCTACGACAACGTGGCCACCACCGAGCTCTCCTTCCCCAACGATTCCATGCGCATGGGCGAGGATCAGAAGCGCACCATTGCCGAGTACGCTGAAATGCTGCGACCCGGAACCGATCTGTTGTCGGTGATCGGTTGCTCGCACGGCGACACCACCATTCGCAACGGCAACAGCGTGCTTGCGATCGGTCGGGCGAACCGCGTCAAGGAGGCGCTGGTGTTCGCGGGCGTGCCGCCGGCGGTGGTACTCGACGAAGGCTGCTGGGCGGGCACCTTCCACGACACCTTCCCTAAGCGCGGCGTGGTGCTCACGCTGAAGCGACGCACCGGCTGAGCGTGCCCGGCGCGCATCGCGTCGCCTTCGCGCTCGGCTTCGCACTGCTCGTCGGCCAGATCGGAAGCGCCATCGCGGACGGGCGCACCGAGGAGAGCGTCGCTCACGTCTGGACCGATGCCCTGTTGTTCGCCATCGGTCACGACTACGCGCGCCCGCCGGTGCACGCGCGGAACATCTATCACCTGGCCGCCACCATGTACGACGCGTGGGCGACGTTCGAACCGCAAGCACGGCCCCTTTTCCTTGGCAGCGGGATGCACCCCGCCTGCAATGTCGACGGACTCGAACCGGAGCGGCTGCGCAAATCGTCGCGGGCCGCGCGCGAGCGCGCGATCGCGCAGGGCGCCTGGCACCTGCTTCGCCACCGGTATCGCGATGCGGCCGATGCGCCGGCGGTGCGCGCCCATCTGGACCGACTGGCCGAAGGCTGGGAACTGCAGGAGCATCCGGCCGAAGACGATCCGGCGGCCCGGCTCGGCCATCGCGTCGCGGCGTGCGTGATCGGCGTGGGCCGACGCGACGATTCGAACGAGGATGCGGCGTACGCCAATATCGCCTACGCCCCGATCAACGCACCGCTCGACCCGACGCGTGGCGGAAACGCCGCCCTGAGTTTCCCCTCGCGCTGGCAACCGCTGAGGATTCCGGGCTTTCGGGACCAGGCGGGCCGCCCCGCCGAGCCCGCCGAGTTCCTCGGCGCCGACTGGGGCGAGGTCACGCCCTTCGCGCTCGAGCCCGCGGACGCCACGCGCATCGTGCGCGGCGGCGTGTCGCGGACGGTGTACTTCGACCCGGGAGCCCCGCCGATGCTCGAGATCGACCCGGACGCCTACGCCCGCCAGTTCGCGCTGGTGGCGGCGTGGTCGTCGCACCTCGACCCGGACGATACGCGGCTCATCGACATCTCCGCGCGCGCGCGCAGCGGCGCGATCGGCGCCGACGATCTCGATGCCGACTCGCTCGCGCACTTCGCCCTGTCAGGCGGACAGACCACGCGCATCGTCGTGGCCGACGGCGCCGGAACCGCATCGCCGGTCCGCGTACCGCTCGGCGACTACGCCCGCGTCATCGCCGAGTACTGGGCCGACGGCGTCGACAGCGAGACTCCGCCCGGTCACTGGCTGAGGCTCTACAACGAACACGTCTCGACGCACCCCGAGCGCGCTCGCCGGCTCGGTGGCGACGGTGCGCGGCTGGACGCGCTCGGCTTCGACATCGTCGCCTACCTGGCGCTCGGCGGCGCGCTGCACGATGCCGCCATCGCGGCCTGGTCGGTCAAGAGCGCGTACGACTACGTGCGCCCGATGTCGGCGATACGGTATCTCGATCGACCTCGCACCACGACGGGGCCGGGCGGTGCGAGTCCCGTCGGCCTACCGATCGTGCCGGGCCATATCGAGCGGGTGCGAATCGGCGACCCGCTGGCGGGGCCCGGTGGCATCGACGTGGGTCGAACGAAGATCCGGGCCTGGCGTGGCCCGACCGCCATCCACGACCCCGATACCGACGTTGCGGGCGTGGGCTGGATCCTCGCGCGCGACTGGTGGCCGTATCAGCGGCCGAACTTCGTCACACCGCCCTTCGCAGGCTACGTGTCCGGGCATTCGACGTTCTCGCGCGCCGCGGCCGTGGTGCTCGAGCGCCTGACCGGATCGCCGTTCTGGCCGGGCGGCTCGGCGGGCTTCACGGCGAAGGCGAACGAGTTCCTGGTGTTCGAGCGCGGGCCCTCGGTCGACGTGCCGTTGCGCTGGGCCACCTACCGCGACGCCGCGGACGAGACCGGATTGTCGCGCGTCTGGGGCGGCATCCACCCGCCGGTCGACGACCTGCGCGGGCGGCGTATCGGGGCACGGGTGGGCGAGCGCGCCTGGCGTCGGACCGCGTCGCTGATCGGTCCCGTCGGCGGGCGCTCGCCCGGGGCCGTGCAGGGGTGTTCGGCAGGCGGAGCGCCGGTTTGGCTGTTCGGGGTCGGCGCGTGGATGATCGTGCGGCGACGCGATGCGTTCAGGTTCGGCGCAATCGCTCGACGGTGACCGTGGCCGCGCCCTGCGGAGTCGACTCGGCGCACCCCGCCTCGACGAGCTGATCGCCCGGGATGCCCAGGGTCAGCAACTCGGCCTTGATCCGGCCGGAGCGCGCCGTCGATGCATCGCTGCGCCTGCCGTCCGCGTCGCACGCGGCGATCGAGAGCCGGTCCGTGTCCGCCGCGTAGAAGCGCACCAGTGCCTCGAGCGCACGGCGGTTCTCGGCGCCCAGCAGCGCATCGGAAGCGCCGGGAAAGCGCATGACGAGCACCTGCCGGGCGGCGAAGTCCGTCGACGGGCGCAGCGCGAAGGCCAGATCGCCCGCCTCGTAGAGGCGCTCGGTCGCCTGGCGAACGTAGCGCCGCGGATCGGGCGCGGGCAGGTCGGCCGCGTCGCGCGCGGTGCCGGTCGGGCGGTAGGCGTAGAAGTAGCTCACCTCGCGACCCGGCTCGCCGTCGGGCGCGTCCGCGAAGCGAACGCCGCTCGGGTAGTCGAGCGCGGTTTCGGGTCGATGCAGGTACACCGAGCCGACCAGCGCTATCGGCTGGAGCGGCACGCCGCGCAGCGTGACGGGTCCCGCCGGCACCCAGGCGTCGTCGCGCACGCTGAACTCGCGCGCGATGGACACCGGGCCGATGCGCATCTCGATCGTGCCGCCCCGGCCCGTCTCGGTGTCCTCCACGAACAGGTCGTAGCCGAGATAACGACGGCCCTGGTCGTCGCTGACCGGTTGCAGGCCGTAGCCCGCGATCTCCAGCACCTCGATCAGGCTGCGGCCGAGCTCGGTGGTCGGCGGGTTGAATTGGATCGTGGTGTCGTAGGGCGAATGACCCTCGAGCTGCACCAGCACCGACACGAAGTCCACCGCGACGGGAAGCGTCGAGACGCTGCCGGATCGATCGCGCCCGCCGATCGCGCACGCGGCGAGCGACACCACCATCGATCCGCCGATCAGCAGGCAGATCGTCGATCGCGCCATCGTACGGACGAATCGCATCACCATGCGCCTTACCCTACCCGTCTTTTCCCGTCGCGAGGCGGCGCACGCGTAGAGTCGCTCCGAAGCGTCGCCCCTTCCAGGATCCCCGCCGATGAGCCGTCGCCGCAACACCCGCCTGGTCGGACTCGCCCTGCTCGGCGTCGCCTTCTCGGCGCCGGCCAGCGAGGAGGTGCGCATCGCCTACTTCCTCGAATGGCCGACGCCGAACCTCGTGGCCAAGGCCGAGGGCGCCTACGAGGAGGCGTTCGGTGTCCCGGTACGCTGGAGCGCGTTCGATACGGGGACCCAGATGAGCGAGGCGCTGATCGCGGGCGAGATCGACATCGCCTACAGCCAGGGACTGGCCCCGTTCGTCGATGCCGTCAACGCGGGTGCGCCGCTGGTCGCGGTCGGCGCCGCGGTGGAGTATCCGGCCAACGATTGCGTGCTCCGGGAGGGTGCCGGGCTCGATCCCGCCCGCCCCGAGACGTTCGCGGGACGCAGCGTCGCGCTGCCGGTGGCGACCATGGCCGACTACAGCTTCCGCATGACGGCCCGCGCCCTCGGCATCGACATCGACGAGATGCGCATCGTCGACCGGATCCCGAGCGATGCGGCCATCGACCTGCTCGGTGGGCAGGTCGACGTGGCCTGCGGCTTCGGCGCGGTCGCCATGGGGAAGATGTACGAGGCCGGTCCGCGGTTGATGGACGACGCCGGCAAGCGGGCGGCGGGCATCGTGGCCTTCGACCTGGTGGCGGCGTCGGCGGAGTTCGCACGCGAGAGCCCGGAGCTCGTCGAGGCATTCCTGCGCGTCACGGCGCGTGCCGACGCGGCCTGGCGCGGCACGGAGGC
This sequence comes from uncultured Gammaproteobacteria bacterium, assembly GCA_963833195.1. Classification (GTDB taxonomy): domain Bacteria; phylum Pseudomonadota; class Gammaproteobacteria; order Granulosicoccales; family Granulosicoccaceae; genus Granulosicoccus. The sequence continues at coordinate 3,763,226 of CAWHXF010000027.1, forward strand.
GCAGCTGGAGGCGGTCGGGTTCGAAGCGGGGCTCGACCGCAGCGCCGTGGTGCGGCAGATGAACGATTTCGACTTCCCCACCGTCGCTGCCCAGCGAATCCGATTCCTCGGGCCGGACGGTGTCGGGGCGGATGCCATGCGCGCCGTCGGTGCCGCATTCGCGACGCCGGAGGTGCCGGCGCTCCCGGACTACTCGGACGTGGTCGATGCGAGCTATCTACCGCGATAGCAGTCGGGTGGGCGGATCGCGCCGGCACCGCTAATTGGGGGCTAGAACGCGCGATTGGGCCCCCATAAGCGCCGTTTGGTGGTCGTTTTCCAGACAATTGCCAGCGGAAACAACCCTTTATCGTGGTCCGACCCCACGGCCCCCACGGCTCAGGCCAGGGACCACACCCCCGCGAAGGCCTGCAGGTCCTCGGCCTTGAGCCGGCCCTTGGCGTAGAGCGCGTCCAGCGCTCCCTGATCGAGCTCCAGGCCGTTGCCGGCGGCGTCGGTGTAGCGCCACTCGCCGTAGATGGCCATCAGGAACAGGGTCTCGAGGATGTCGCCGATGCGCGTGGCGCGCTCGACGGCGAAGCCCTGCAGGTCGTCGATGGTGAGGGGGCGGTCCAGGCGCTCGTGCTCGCCCTGCAGGAAGCTCGAGATGCCCTCGTCCCAGAGCGGGTCGTTCGGCGCGGGTTGCTGCATCGGGGTGGTCCGGTGGCGTGTGGATGACCCCGAGGCCATAGCAATCTTCGCTCCAGCGGCACGAATGAGCGTTCGACCGGCTCGCGCGATTTTGCACCGCACTTGAGACCGTCACGGCCGGTGTCAGAGTCCGCTCTCCCGCTACACGCACGCTCGGACGTCGATGCAGATCTGGCCAGGCAAACCCTATCCCCTCGGGGCCACCTATTCCGGCGAGGGCACTAACTTCTCGCTCTTCTCCGAGGCCGCCGACCGCGTCGAGCTGTGCCTGATCGACGACGAGGGGGCCGAGACCCGCATCGAGGTCACCGAGGTCGACGGTTTCGTGTGGCACGTGTTCCTGCCCGAGGTCGCGCCCGGTCAGCGCTACGGTTATCGCGTGCACGGCCCCTGGGCGCCCGAGGACGGCATCCGCTGCAACCCGTCGAAGCTGCTGATCGATCCCTACGCGAAGGCGCTCGACGGCGAGATCGACGGCGACGAATCCCTGTTCTCGTACCGCTTCGGTGATCCCGACTCGTTCAACGACGACGATTCGCTCGGCCACACCATGACCTCGGTCGTCGTGAACCCCTACTTCGAATGGGGCTACGACCGCCCGCCCGGCCACGACTACCACCAGAGCGTCTTCTACGAGGGTCACGTCAAGGGTCTGACGATGCTGCACCCGGACATCCCCGACGAGCTGCGCGGCACCTACGCCGGCATCGCGCATCCCGCCATCATCGAGCACCTGAAGTCCCTCGGCGTCACCGCGCTCGAGCTGATGCCGGTGCACCAGTTCATGAACGATCCCACGCTCGTCGACAAGGGGCTGTCGAACTACTGGGGCTACAACACGATCGGCTTCTTCGCTCCGCACAAGGGCTTCTCGAACTCGGAGGTGCCCGGTGCACAGGTCATGGAGTTCAAGTCCATGGTCAAGGCGCTGCACGAGGCGGACATCGAGGTGATCCTGGACGTGGTCTACAACCACACCGCCGAGGGCAACCACATGGGCCCGACGCTGTCGTTCCGCGGCATCGACAACAACGCCTACTACCGGCTCGTCGACGAGGACCGGCGTCACTACTACGACACCACGGGCACCGGCAACTCGCTGCTGATGCGCCATCCCCACGTGCTGCAGCTGATCATGGACAGCCTGCGCTACTGGGCGGTGGAGATGCACGTCGACGGCTTCCGCTTCGACCTCGCCTCCACGCTCGCGCGCCAGTTCCACGAGGTGGACCAGCTCTCGGCCTTCTTCCAGATCATCCAGCAGGACCCGATCCTGTCGCAGGTCAAGCTCATCGCCGAGCCCTGGGACATCGGGGATGGCGGCTACCAGGTCGGCGGCTTCCCGCCGCTGTGGACCGAGTGGAACGGCGCCTACCGCGACACCGTGCGCGACTTCTGGCGCGGCGAGCCCGGCACGCTCGGCGAGTTCGGTAGCCGCCTGACGGGCAGCTCGGATCTCTACGAGCACACGGGCCGAAAGCCCATCGCGTCGATCAACTTCATCACCTGCCACGACGGCTTCTCGCTGCGGGACCTCGTGTCCTACAACGAAAAGCACAACGAGGCCAACGGCGAGGACAACAACGACGGCGAGAACCACAACCGCTCCTGGAACTGCGGCGTGGAGGGCGAGACGAAGAAGAAGGCGGTGCGGGAGCTGCGCTGGCGTCAGCAGCGAAACTTCCTGACCACCCTGCTCGTGTCCCAGGGCGTGCCGATGATCAGCCACGGCGACGAGCTCGGCCGTACCCAGGGCGGCAACAACAACGGCTACTGCCAGGACAGCGAGATCACCTGGATCGACTGGAATCTCGACGAGCAGGAGGCCGCGCACCTCGAGTTCACGAAACGGATCGTGCACCTGCGACGCGAGCATCCGGTGCTCAGGCGCCGGCGCTTCCTGTCCGGCACGCCCGAGGGCGCGGAAGAGATCGGCGACAGTGCCTGGTACACCCCGACCGGGGAGCGCATGTCGGACGAGGACTGGAGTCACGGCCACGCGCGCTCGGTGACGATGTACCTGAACGGCGAGTCCATGGTCGCGCCGGACGCGCGCGGCGAGCGCGTCGTCGACGACAGCTTCGTACTGATCTTCAACGCCTGGCACGAGCCGATCGAGTTCCTGCTGCCCGAGGAGCTCGCGGGTCCGTGGCACCTCGCCATCGACACCGACGACAACCTCGACGAGGGGGCGGTGCTCGAGTCCGGTCAGCGACTGCGCGTGAGCGGACGCAGCTCGATCGTGCTGCGCAGGCCGATCGGCGATGAGTGATCGCTCCACGCGGGCCCTGCCGGTCTCGACCTACCGGCTGCAGCTGCACGCGGGATTCACGCTCGACGACGCGCGCGCGCGTGTGCCGTACCTGGCGAGCCTCGGCGCCTCCCACTTGTACCTGTCGCCGATCCTCGAGGCTGCGCCCGGCTCCATGCACGGCTACGACGTCGTCGATCACTCGCGGGTCGGCGAGGAGATCGGCGGCGAGGCGGCGCTGCACCGGCTCGCGGACGAGGCGCACGCGCACGCCATGGGCGTCGTGGTCGACATCGTGCCCAACCACATGGCCGTGCCGACGCCGGTGTGGCGCAACAAGGAGCTGTGGTCGGTGCTCGCGATGGGCGAGGCGAGCCCCTTTGCGCACTGGTTCGACGTGGACTGGTCCGCCGGCAACGAGGCCCTGCTGATGCCGGTGCTCGGCATGCGCATCGGCAAGGTGCTTGCGAGCGGCGAGCTCGCCCTGGACGATGCGAACGACGAGGAGCGCGAGGCCCTCGGCGACGCGGCCGGCACGAAGGTGCTGCGCTACTACGACCACGTCTTCCCGGTCGCCGCGGGCACCGAGAACCTGCCGATGGCGGAGCTCCTGGACCGACAGCACTACCGCCTGGCGTGGTGGAAGACGGCGGCCGAGGAGCTGAACTATCGCCGCTTCTTCGACGTGGACACGCTCGCCGCCGTGCGAGTGGAGGACGAGCGCGTGTTCGACGCGACGCACGAGACCGTGCTGCGCCTGATGCACGACGGCACCATCGACGGGCTGCGCATCGATCACCCCGACGGGCTGGCCGATCCCAAGGGCTACCTGGAGCGGCTGCACGAGCGCACGCGTGGCGCCTGGGTGGTGGTCGAGAAGATCCTCGAGCACGACGAGACGCTGCCCGACGACTGGAAGACGGACGGCACGACCGGCTACGACGCGCAGTGGCGCATCCAGCTCGCCTTCGTCGACGCCGGCGGCGCGAACGAGCTCGGCGCCGTCATGCACGAGTTGTCGGGCGACGCCGCGGGTTCGCTGCCCGCCATGGTCGGGTCGGCCAAGCGCGAGATCGTGGAGCACATGCTGCAGGCCGAGGTGCACCGGCTCGTGACGCTCGCGAGCGAGCTGTGCCGCGACGACATCCGCCTGCGCGATCACGGCGCGGCGGCCCTGCGCGACTGCTTCGTGGAGCTCTTGTGCGCGACCGATCGCTACCGCTACTACGTGGTGCCCGGCGAGCCCATGCACGGCGAGTCCGCGGGCGCGTTCGCCGCGTGCGTGGAGCGCGCGCGCGAGCACCTCGACGAGGACCGCCACGAGACCCTCGACGTGCTGGCGCACATGCTCAAGGGCGAGGAGGCGGGCTCGGCAGGGCGCACCGAGGAGCCGCGTCGGCACGAGCTGATGGTGCGCTTCCAGCAGGTCTGCGGGCCCGTCATGGCGAAGGCCGTCGAGGACACCGCGTTCTACCGATGGAGCCAGCTCGTGGGGCTCAACGAGGTCGGCGGCGCGCCGGAGCGCTTCGCCATCGGTCCCGACGAGCTGCACGCCTGGGCGTTCGACGCCGTGCGCCGCCGCCCGCACGCCATGACCACGCTGTCCACGCACGACACCAAGCGCTCCGAGGACGTGCGCTCCAGGCTCTCGGCGCTGTCGGAGCTCTCGCACGAATGGCGGGAGCTCGTGCACCAGTTGCGCGCGGCCACCGAAGGCGCGCGCTCGGCACTCCTCGACGGGCGCATGGAGAACTTCGTGTGGCAGACGCTCGCGGGCACCTGGACCGACGCCGGACCATTGTCGAAGGAGCGGCTGCACGAGTACTTCACCAAGGCCATGCGCGAGGCAAAGAGCCACACCACCTGGACGGCGCAGGACGCGGACTACGAGGCGGCGGTGTTCGCGCTGCTCGATGCCGCGCTCGACAGCGACGACGTGACGGATGCGTTCGAGCGTTGGGTGCACCGCAGCGCCTCCGCGGTACGCGTCAACACGCTCGGCACGAAGCTGCTGCAGCTCACGTTGCCGGGCATCCCCGACGTCTACCAGGGCACCGAGGTACCCAGCGTGGCGCTCGTCGATCCGGACAACCGCCGGCCGGTGGACTTCGACGATCTCGGGCACCGGCTCGAGCGACTCGACACCCCGCGCGACGACGGCCCGGTGACGCAGGTGCGGCCCGCCGATCTCGCCGACGAGAAGCTGCTGGTCACCTCGCGCGCGCTGCGCGTGCGGGCGCGGCACCGCGATGCCTTCGTGGGCGAGGCGACCGGGTATCGCCCCGTGCCGAGCTCGTCGGGCAACGCGTTCGCGTTCGCGCGCACCGTCGCCGACCAGGCTCGCGTGATCGTCGTGGCCACGCGCTTGTCGGTGTCGCTCGAGCGCCACGGCGGCTGGCAGGCGCACACCGTCGTGCTGCCCGAGGGACGCTGGCATTCGGTGCTGGACGGCCGCCGCTTCGACGGCGGCGAGCTTGCGCTCGGCGAGCTGCTCGACGCGGGCCCGGTGGCCCTGCCCGTCGCGCTGCTCGTGCGCGAGGACTGACGCTTCTTCACCTTCTCCGCCCTGGCGACCACGATGATCGATCGACCCTACCCGAGCTCGGCCTGCACCCCGGACGGCTTCCGGCCCGCCGTGTGGGCACCGCGCGCCGAGCGCGTGGAGCTGCTCACGCGCCCCGAGGGCGGCGCCGACGACGTTCGCGGCGACCCGGTGCGCAGCCTGATGGTCCCCGCCGACGACGGCTGGTGGACGTCCGGCGTGCACCTCGCCGAGGGCGACCGCTACGCCTTCTCGATCGATGGCGGCGATGCGCGACCCGACCCGCGCGCCGCCGCGCAGCCCGACGGCGTGCACGGATACAGCGCGGCCGTCGACCCGGACGCGCACCGGTGGGGGGACGGCGGCTGGGGCGGCATCGATGCGCGCGGCGCCGTCGTCTACGAGCTGCACGTCGGCACCTTCACGTCCGGCGGCACGCTGGACGCGGCGATCGAGCGGCTCGATCACCTGCGCGAGCTCGGCGTGGGCATCGTCGAGCTGATGCCGCTCGCGGCCTTCGGCGGCGAGCACGGCTGGGGCTACGACGGTGTCGCGCTGTACGCGGTGCACGACGCCTACGGCGGCCCCGCCGCGTTCAAGCGCTTCGTGGACGCCGCGCACGCGCGCGGCATGGGCGTGTGCCTGGACGTCGTCTACAACCACCTCGGACCGTCGGGCAACTACCTGTCCGACTTCGGGCCCTACTTCACCGACAAGCACGAGACGCCCTGGGGGCAGGCCGTGAACCTCGACGACGAGGGCTCCGCCGAGGTCCGGGCCTTCGTCATCGACAACGCGGTGCGCTGGTTCGACGAGTTCCACGTCGATGCCCTGCGCCTGGACGCCGTGCACGCGCTCGTGGACGACTCGGACGTGCATCTGCTGGCCGCCATGTCGACGCGCATCGAGGCACTGTCGCGTGAGCTCGCGCGTCCGCTGTCGCTGATCGCCGAGTCCGACCGCAACGATGCCGTCACGGTGACCCCCGTCGCCGACGGCGGCCTGGGCATGACCGCGCAGTGGGCCGACGACGTGCATCACGCCGTGCGCTCGATGCTCACCGGCGAGACGCACGGCTGGTTCGTCGACTTCGCGGGCCCCGAGGCGGTGGCCAAGGTCATGACGGACGCCTTCCTGCACGACGGCTCGTACAGCACGTTCCGCGAGCGCTCCTGGGGCGCGAAGGTGCCGCGCGACACCGACCCCCGCCGCTTCGTGGCGTTCGGCACGAGTCACGACCAGGTGGGCAACCGTGCGCTCGGCGACCGCCCCTCGGCGGTGCTCGCCCCCGGGGAGCTCGCCGCGCTGTCGGCGCTCGTGCTCTGCTCGCCGTTCACGCCGATGATCTTCATGGGCGAGGAATGGGGCGCCACCACACCCTTCCGGTTCTTCACCGACCACGCGGAGCCGGAGCTCGCGACGGCCATCCGCGAGGGTCGCGCGCGCGAGTTCGACGAGACCTCGCGCGACGCCATCTACGGCCACCACGTCGAGGTGCCCGATCCCCAGGACCGGGCGACCTTCGAGGCCAGCAAGCTCGACTGGGGCGAGCCCGACAGCGATCCGGTGCGCGCGGCCCTGCTGCGCTGGCACCGCCGGCTCATCGCCCTGCGACGCTCGGAGCCCGATCTGCTGGACGCGACGCTCGACGGCACGCGCGCCGCGCACGGCGAGGACGCCGACGGTCGCGCCTGGTTCGTGCTCGAGCGGGGCGACCTGCGCCTGATCGTCACGCCGCGCGGTGCGGGAGTGAGCGGACGCATGGACGGCGACGTGCCGAGCGACGACGTCGAGACGCTAGTGCGCGTGCCGGCGACCGGCGATGCGGCGGGCGACGTCGTGCTGGCCTGGCACGAGGGGGCCACGCGACTGGAGGCCGACGGCACGCTGGTGCTGCCGGCGGGCTCGGCGGCGCTGCTGCGCGTCGTCTAGCGCGAGCCGGCCCCGACGATCGGATCGGGGCCGGCTCGACGCCGTTTCAGGGCCAGGCGAGCATCGATGCCTTAGACGACGTCACGCGGTGCACCGTGCCCGAGCGCAGGGCGCTCGCCACGAGACCCTTGAGCCCGAAGCTCGACCCCACCATGCGCTCGGCGCGGTCCGCGTAGGTGCCGGCTAGCGCCTCGGACCCGCCCTTCTCGACGAGCTGCAGGTGCACGAGGTTCATCACGACGCCCAGGTGCGTGAGCGCCTGCGGAAAGTTGCCGAGGAAGTCGCGCGCGTCGGGATCGATCTCCTCGGCGAACAGCCCGACGTCGTTGGCCTCGCCGAGCAGATCCTCGATGCGCGCGCGCGCCTCGTCCACGCGACCGAGCGCGAGCTCCGCGTCCGCGTACCAGCTCGAGCACAGCAGGAACGCGCCCTCCTCGCCCTCGAGGCCGTCATCCCCGACGTAGCGCACGAAGAAGTCGCCCCGGCCGAGCTTCCTGCGCACCCGCTCGAGCGTGGCCGCGAGCACCTCGTCGCCGACCGGCAGCCCCAGCATGGGGGCCAGCAGCGGTGCGGAATCGGTGCCGCCCTGGTAGGCCTGCTGCAGCGCGCCGTCCTCGTCCGACACGCCGCGCTCGAGCACCTCGTCGCGTATGCGATCGGCGAGATCGCGCCAGCGGGGTTCGTCCAGCAGCGTCGCCGCGCGGTCCATCGCCACCCAGCACATCGTTCGATCGTGCACGTGGTCGAGCTCGCCGTCGCGCATTTCCCACATGCCCGCCCCGGGCTCGTCCCAGTGCGCCTCGACGAAGCTCGCGACGGCGCGCAGCAGGCGCTCGTACTGCTCGTCGATCTCGCCGCCCAGGCGCTCGTACACGAGCGCAAGGTCCAGCACGTGCCCGTAGGCATCGATCTGGCGCTGCTCCGCCGCGCCGTTGCCCCGGCGCACCGGCGCGGAGTCCGCGTAGCCCGCCAGGTGGATCAGCTCCTCCTCGGGAAGCTCGAGCGCGCCGTCGATGGCGTACATCGGCCGCACCTCGGGCAGCGAGCGCGTGCAGCAGTCGGCGAGATAGCCCTGGAAGCGGCGCACCTCGCCGCTGTAGCCGAGCACCGAGAGCGCGTAGAGCGTGAGCGAGGTGTCGCGCACCCAGCAGTAGCGATAGTCCCAGTTGCGCACCCCGCCCACCGTCTCGGGCAGGGACGTGGTGGGCGCGGCGACGATGGCCCCGCTCTTGGCCCACGTCAGCGCCTTCAGCACCAGCGCGCCGCGCCGCATGGCGCCCGCGTGCGCACCGTCGTAGCGGCAGTACTCGATCCATTCGGTCCAGAACGCGAGGGTCACGTCCAGCAGTCCCGCCACGCGCGCCTGCGGGCGCTCGCCCTCGACCCACGAATCGGCGAGCACGACATCGAGCGGCGCGTCCCCGGCACGGATCGTGGCCCGGGCGCGCGCCCGATCCCCCTCGACGGCGAAGTCCGCGTCCGCGAAGAGCGTCGCGCCGCCCGTGCCGATACCGACGCCACCCGCGACGTCCTTCAACTCCGGCTGCGTGGCGGCGAAGTCGACCGAGGGCCGCCAGTCGATCTCGAGGGTGACTTCGCCCTCGAGCGCCTCCACGCGACGCACCAGCCATCCGGTGGCGGCGAGCGAGACGTAATCGTGCACCGCGGCGCCCAGCGTGCGCCCCACCGGCATGAAGTCGGTCAGCGCCACGCGACCGGAGGCCGTGGTGAACACCGTGCGCAGCACGTTGGTATCGCCGATGTAGGCCCGCTCCACCTCGAAGGGCTCGACGGGACGGGTGCGCAGGTAGCCGCCGCGCGCGGCGTCGACCAACCGGCAATGCACGGGATCCGCATCGAAGCGGTGCAGCGCCGTCCAGTCGATCGTGCCGTCGCGCGCGACGAGGGCCGCACCGTGGCAATCGCCCACGAGCGCGTAGTCGCGTATGCCCGGCAGGGGCTCGACCGATGCCGACACCCTCAGCCGCCGTCCCGGAAGGAGGGGTACAGGCTCATGCCACCGTCGACGAACAGCGTGGTGCCGACGACGTAGTCCGAGGCATCGGAGGCGAGCCACAGCACCGCGTTGGCCACGTCCTCGGGGTCGCCGACCCGATCGTAGGGAATCAGCTTCAGCATGGCCTCGAGCTCCTCCGGCGTGTCGCGCGCGCGCTCGTTGATCGCGGTGGCGATCGCGCCCGGCGCGACCCCGTTGACGCGGATGCCGCGGCACGCGACCTCCTGCGCCACGCTCTTCATCATCATCATGATGCCGCCCTTGCTGGCCGCGTAGTTCACGTGCCCGGCCCACGGAATCAGCTCGTGCACGGAGCTCATGCACACGATCTTGCCGCGCGCCCGGCTGCCGCGGTCGGAGGTGCGCGCATCGAAGCGACGCACCGCCTCGCGCACGCACAGGAACTGCCCCGTCAGGTTGATGTTCAGGACCGCGTTCCAGTCGTCGAGCGTCATGTCGACGAGGGTCGCGTCCTTCTGGATGCCCGCGTTCGCGACCAGCACGTCGAGCTCGCCGGCCGCCTCGGCGAAGGCGTCGAACATCGCGCACACCGAGCCTTCGTCCGCGACGTCCACCCGCATCGTGACGGCCCGGCCGCCGGCGGCCTCGATATCGTCGGTCACCGCCCGCGCGCCATCCTCGGAGCCGTGATACGTGACGCCCACCGTGGCACCCGCACGCGCGAGCGAGCGCGCGCAGGCCGCGCCGAGTCCGCCGCTGGAGCCCGTCACCAGCGCGTTCTGTCCGTCGAGGGGACGCGGGTCGCAGGCGGCGTCGCCGGCCGCCGAGGCGGCGACGCGAGCGTCGCGGCGCGAGTCGGCACGAGTGCGCGGAGGGCCCGTTTCCGGGGAATCGGTCATCGATGCGGGTTCGCGGGCTGCAGGCGCTCTCATGCTAGGTCGCGCCCGGTCGCCCGCGCCGATCCGCGGACGAATCTTCCGGCACGGGCCATCGGCCGACGCCACCCGACACGCGTTCGGGATGTCGTACCGGGGCCGGCTGCATCACTCGTGCGCGGGCCGTCAGGACACCGTCCCCCACGCGAGCAGTCCGAGTCCGAGCGCACCGCCCACGATCACCCACACCGGCACACCGGCACCGGGAACCAGCACGAAGGCCGCCGCCAGCAGCGCCGACCCCACCAACAGCGCCGCCCCCGCGATCGTGCGGCGCAGGCCCGCCCCCGCGTTCGATGCGGCGGCCGGGCCTGCACCTCGCCCCGGGGCGAGTGCCCCGTTCGAGCCCGACGGACCGGCCGGCGCCGCGCCGCCGGGGGGCCGGTAGGGACCATCCTTCGCGCTCTGGCCGCGCAGCGCCGTCCCTCCGTACGCGGCATTGTGCAGCGCCAGGAAGTCGTGCACCAGCATGGGCATGTCGGGCAGCGCACGCAGCACGGCGGGCGCCTGCTCCAGGAAGCGCTTGAACACCACCTTCGGGTTGTTGCGCTTGAGCACCCAGGCCTGCAGGAACGGCTTGCCGGTCGCCCACAGATCCAGATCCGGGTAGAGATCCCGCCCGAGGCCCTCGATGTTCAGCAGGGTCTTCTGCAGCAGCACGAGCTGCGGCTGCACCACCATCTCGTAGCGACGCGCGACGTGGAAGAGCTGCACCAGCACGTTGCCGAAGCTGATCTCGGCCAGCGGCTTCTCGAAGATCGGCTCGCACACCGCGCGCACGCCGGCCTCGAGCTCGCTCACGCGCGTGGTCGCGGGCACCCAGCCCGAATCGATGTGCAACTGCGCCACGCGCCGGTAGTCGCGCTGGAAGAACGCGAGCAGGTTCTCGCCGATGTAGCGCTGGTCCTCGTCGGTCAACGAGCCGACGATGCCGAAGTCCACCGCGATGTACCGCGGGTGCTCCGGCCGCTCGCGCGACACGAAGATGTTCCCGGGATGCATGTCGGCGTGGAAGAAGTTGTGCTCGAACACCTGCGCGTAGAAGATCTCGACGCCGTGCTCGGCGAGCTTCTTCATGTCCATGCCGATGGCGCGCATGGCCGCCACGTCGCGGATCGGGATGCCGTCGATGCGCTCCTGGACCAGCATGGTGCGGCGCGTGTAGTCGGTGTGGATCTCGGGCACGTACAAGAGCTCCGAGTCCTTGAAGTTGTTCCTCAGCACGATGGCGTTGGTGGCCTCGTGCACGAGGTCCAGCTCGTCGTGGATGGTGCGGTCGTACTCGGCCACGACCTCGCCCACGCGCAGCCGCTTCGCATCGGCCAGCACGCGCGAGACCAGACCCGCGATGGCGTACATGAGCGACACGTCGCGCTCGATGGTCTCCGCGATGCCGGGGCGCAGCACCTTGACCACCGCCTCGGTGCCGTCGTGCAGCCGCACGGTGTGCACCTGCGCGACGGAGGCCGACGCGAGCGGCTCGTCGTCGAAGCGCGCGAAGGCCTCCTGCACGCTCTGCCCGAGCGCCTCCTCGATGCTCGCGCGCGCCTCGCTCGACGGGAAGGGCTTGACACGGTCCTGCAGCCCGGCCAGCGCGTCCCCGACGTCGTCGGGCAGCAGGTCCCGACGCGTCGAGAGCATCTGCCCGAGCTTCACGAACACCGGACCGAGCTCCTCGAGCGCCAGGCGGATGCGCGTGCCGCGCGGCAATGCACGAGTGTCCCCGGCGCTCCAGCGCGTGGGCGACAGCGCGAACGCGTAGCGCAGCGGTGCCGCGCGCGTGCCGGTCAGGAACAGCTCCTCCAGCCCGTACTTCGCGATCACCCGCTGGATGACGAGAAAGCGGCCGACCCGGCCGATCACGAGCCGCCGGTGCCGGGCACGTCCGTTTCGCCGCCCGCTTCGCCCTTCGACGCCCCTGCCGCCCCGTCGACCTCGCCGCGGGAAGCCGACGCGCGCCGCTCGAGCAGCGCGAGGCGCGCCGCGAGCCGGTCCGCGGCCTCTCGCAGCACGTCCACCTCCCGCGCGAAACCCTCGACCTCGTCGTGCGTGGCCACCAGCTCCGCCTCGTCCTGGAACCAGTCGCGCGCGTTCTCGCGCATGGCGCCGCGCGAGCGGCTCACCCAGCCGCGCAGGCTCCCGGCGGCCCGGTCCAGGCGATGGACGACGCTGTCGCCGAGCAGCGGCGAGAGCCGCTCCTGCCAGTCCACGTCCAGCCCCTTCACCGCGTCGCGCAGCACCACGCCGACCGAGATGTCGCCGGACATGCGCACCTCCCCCTTCAGGAGCGCATCGTTCGATGCCGACAGCGACAGCAGGCTGCGCAGGGTGCCCGCGACGGTCGCGTCCACCTCGGCGTCGTGCGCCGACGGCACGGTGACGCGTCCGTCCACGAAGCCGAGCACCACGTCGACGTCCGGGGCGGCGACCTCGAAGCGCACGAGCTTGCCGTCGAGCGCGGCGAGCTTCGCGCGCATGTCCGGGTCCAGTCGCAGCACGGCCTCGATCGCGCGCTCGAGCGCGACCGCCGCGGGCAGGGGCAGCATCATCGGATGGCTACAGCTTGTAGCCCTTGTGCAGCGCCACGATGCCGCCCGTCATGTTGCGGTAGCGCGTGCGCTCGAAGCCCGCATCCACCATCATGGCCTCGAGCGCGTCCTGGTCCGGGTGCATGCGGATGGACTCGGCAAGGTATCGGTAGCTGTCGGCATCGCCGGCGACCAGCCGACCCATCAGCGGCAGCGCGCTGAACGAGTAGGCGTCGTAGGCGCGCTCCAGCAGCGGCACGACGGGCTTGCTGAATTCCAGCACCAGCAGCCGCCCGCCGGGCTTGAGCGCGCGGAACATCGAGGCGAGCGCGCGCGGCTTGTCGGTCACGTTCCTGAGACCGAAGGCGATGCTCACGCAATCGAAGCAGCCTTCGGCGAACGGCAGCGCCTCGGCGTCGGCAAGCACGTAGTCGACGTTGCCGAGCACGCCCCTGTCCGTCAGCCGGTCCCGGCCCACGCCCAGCATGGAGGCGTTGATGTCCGACAGCACGACGCGGCCCTTCGTGCCGACGCGTCGCGCGAAGGCCATGGCCAGGTCCCCGGTGCCGCCCGCGACGTCCAGCACGGACTGCCCCGGACGCACCGCGGCCTCGTCGATGGTGAGGCGTTTCCATACCCGGTGTACGCCGAACGACATCAAGTCGTTCATCACGTCGTAGCGCGTGGCCACCGAGTCGAAGACCCCGCCGACGAGCGATGCCTTCTCGCGCGCGGCCACGGTGCGGTAGCCGAAGTGCGTGACGTCCGGCTCCGCCGACGCCTCGCCCTGCACCGCCACCACGTCCGGGTCGGCCTGCGGAGCGTTCATGCCGCCCCCTCGCGGCGCGCGTGCCCGGCGGCCGACAGCCGCTCCAGGTAGGCCGCCCATTTCGTGCTGCGCTGCTCGCCGAGCTCGCGCAGGTAGTCCCACGTGTACAGGCCCGTGTCGTGGCCGTCGTCGAAGCGGATCTTCAGCGCGTAGTTGCCGACGGGCTCCAGTGCGTCGATGCCGACGTTCTCCTTGCCCACCTGCAGCACCTCCTGCCCGGGCCCGTGGCCCTGCACCTCGGCCGAGGGCGAGTGCACGCGCAGGTACTCGCACGGCAGCTCGTAGCGCGCGCCGCCCTCGAACACCACCTCGAGCGTGCGCGAGGCCTTCCTCAGGCGAATGTCGGTCGGGGGCATCGTCACGAGGGAATCAGAGGATGTAGCGGCTGAGGTCGACGTCCTCGACGAGATCCCCGAGGTGGCCGTCGACGTAGTCGGCATCGATCTCGATGGCGCTGCCCGCGGCGTCGCTCGCCTCGAACGAGGCGTTCTCCAGCAGCCGTTCCATGACGGTGTGGAGCCGCCGCGCGCCGATGTTCTCGGTGCGCTCGTTGACCTGCCAGGCCACCTCGGCGATGCGCCGGATGCCGGCGTCGGTGAACGTGACGGTGACGTCCTCGGTGCCGAGCAGCGCCGTCGCCTGCGCGGCGAGCGAGGCGTCGGGCTCGGTCAGGATGCGCTCGAAGTCCTCGACCGACAGCGCCGCGAGCTCCACCCGGATCGGCAGCCGGCCCTGCAGCTCGGGAATCAGGTCCGAGGGCTTGGACAGGTGGAACGCGCCGGAGGCGATGAACAGGATGTGGTCCGTGCGGATCATGCCGAACTTGGTCGACACCGTGCTGCCCTCCACCAGCGGCAGCAGGTCCCGCTGCACGCCCTCGCGCGACACGTCGGCGCCGCCCGCGCGCTCGGCGCCACCGGCGCGCGCCACCTTGTCGATCTCGTCGATGAACACGATGCCGTTCTGCGAGATGTTCTCGAGCGCCAGGCCCTTGAGCTCCTCCTCGTCCAGGAGCTTCGCTGCCTCCTCGTCGATCAGGTACTTCATGGCCTCGCGCACGGGCATCTTCCGGGTTCGGGTGCGAGCGCCCGCGCCGAGGTTCGCGAACATGCCCTGCAGCTGCTGGCTCATCTCCTCCATGCCGGGCGGGGCCATGATCTCGATGCCCTGCGGCGTGGGGTTCACGTCGATCTCGATCTCCTTGTCGTCCAGATCCCCCTCGCGCAGCTTCTTGCGGAACTTCTGGCGCGTGCCGCCTTCGGCTTCGGACGCGCCCGGCGTGCCGCCCGCGGGCACGAAGCCCGCGCCCCGTGCGGGCGGCAGCAGCACGTCCAGCACCCGCTCCTCGGCGGCGTCCTCGGCGCGGTTCCTGACGCGCTGCTTCTCGCGCTCGCGCGTCTCCTTCATGGCGACGTCGGCGAGGTCCCGGATGATGGACTCGACGTCGCGCCCGACGTAGCCGACCTCGGTGAACTTGGTGGCCTCGACCTTGATGAAGGGGGCGTTCGCGAGCTTGGCCAGGCGGCGTGCGATCTCCGTCTTGCCCACCCCGGTGGGGCCGATCATCAGGATGTTCTTGGGCGTGATCTCCGAGCGCAGCGGCTCGTCCACCTGCATGCGCCGCCAGCGGTTCCGGAGCGCTATGGCCACGGCGCGCTTGGCCGAATGCTGCCCGACGATGTGGTTGTCGAGCTCCTGCACGATCTCTCGCGGGGTCATCTGGCTCATGACGGATCGAGCGTCTCGATGGTCAGGTGGGAGTTGGTGTAGATGCAGATCTCGGCCGCGGTCTGCAAGCCGTGGCGCACGATCGTCTCGGCGTCGAGCTCGGTGTGATCGAGCAGCGCCCGCGCCGCGGCGCGCGCGAAGTCGCCCCCCGAGCCGATGGCGATGATGCCGTGCTCGGGCTCCAGCACGTCGCCGTTGCCCGTGATGAGGTAGGAGTCCTTGGCGTCGGCCACGGCCAGCAGCGCCTCCAGCCGGCGCAGCGCCCGGTCGGTGCGCCAGTCCTTGGCGAGCTCCACGGCGGCGCGCGCGAGCTGCCCGCCGTGCGCCTCCAGCTTGGCCTCGAAGCGCTCGAAGAGCGTGAACGCGTCGGCGGTGCCACCGGCGAAGCCCGCCAGCACCCGATCCTTGTAGAGCCTGCGCACCTTGCGCGCGTTGCCCTTCAGCACGGTGTTGCCGAGCGTGACCTGGCCATCGCCGCCGAGACAGACGCTGCCGCCTCGGCGTACCGACAGAATCGTGGTGCCGCGGAACTGCTCCAAGGATCGCCCGTGTCCATGTCGTGAAGGGCGGCCGAGTGTACCCGCTGGCACCCGGACCCCGTGCTAGCGTTCGGCCCATGCAACTTCGCGCCGAGCCGCCATCGATCCCCGCTCGCGGCGTCGCCGGCGCCGGCAGCTTTCCGCTCGAGCCCGAGGCCGTGGACGCCTGGCTGTCGAGCCTCGCGCCGCTCGACACGGACGCCGGGGCGCGCGAGCTGCTGCGCGGGCTCATGCACTCGAATCGCCTGCACAACGACGTGCCCAGGCGACGGGCCACGCTCGCCCTGTTCAGCGGGCCGCTCGGGGCGTTGTACGAGAGCCTGGCCGAGACCGCGCGCGCGCAGCCGTTACCGCTCGCACCGGAGTTCGAGCGGGCCCGCGCGCTCGCCGCGGATCTGCTGCGCGAGGAATCGATCGCGTTCCGATCCCTGCTGCACGACGCCGACGAACCGCTCGAGGCCGATGCCCGACTGGCCATGCGCGCGCTGGAGCGGCTCGCTCGGCTCGACGCAGAGGCGTATCGCGCGATCGATCCTGGCACGCTGTCGGATGCGCACGCGCTGTACGCGTGGTGCGCGGCCGCGGGGCTCGCGCCCGACCCGACGCCCGGTGGTCCCGACGACACGGACGGCGTCGGTGCCCGCTACCGTTTCGTGCTGGCGCTCACCCTGGTGGATCCGCAGCGCCACCGCGCCCGTCAGTTGCCGCTGCTCATCCAGTGGCTGACCCGCGAGGCCCACCGCATCGAGCTGAGGGTGCTGGCCGGGAAGGCGGTGACCGAGGCCAACCGCCGGTCCGCGGGCCGCTGGCTCGTGGACCCCGACGGCGGCACGGTGCCGGTGCCGGCCGGAGCCGCGCTGATCGATCCGGAAGCGCGTCTTCTGCTCGTGGACACCACGGCCCTGCTGGCCGAGGCGAGCCGGCGCCACTCGGTGCCGGGCGCCGCGGCCACGAGCCTGCCCGGTGCCGATACGCTCGAGCGCCAGACCTTCGCGCGCCTCGTCGCGACCCTGGGTCCGCCGCCGGGCCGACGTTTCGCGCGCCGCGCGGCGAACGCCATCGCGGAGCTGACGTTCGGCCAGCGCCACATCTGCGCGCGGCTGTTCTACGGCGACGAGACCTCGTCGGCGAGCGGCGCGGCGGGGCCGGACGAGACCGCCGGGGCCACGTCCGAGTCCCGCGTGGACGGCTCCCTCTGGCGCATGGTGGATCGCACCGCGAGCGGCATGCAGCTCGCCACGCACGAGGCGCGTGCGGGTCTGGCGCAGGTCGGCGAGCTCGTGACGGTGCACGAGGCGCCCGCGGACGACGACGAGTCGGCACTCCCGCAGGTCGGCGGCGTCGGTTCGCTCGCCTCCGGCGAGCGTCACCGGGTGCTGATCGGCGTGGTGCGTCGCGTGCGCGCGGCGCGCGGGGGCGCCCTGCACGTCGGCGTCGAGTTCCTCGCCCATCAGGCGATGCCGGTCTCCGTCACGCGCGACGACGACGCCACGGCGGCGCCCGAGCGCGCGCTCGTCGTCGCCTGCCGCGTCGCCGGGAAGAACCTGCAGACCCTCCTGGTGCCGGCCTTCCTGTACCAGACGGGCGACCGCCTGCGCGCCACCCGGGGCGAGCGCTCGCGCACGCTCGAGCTTGCACGCTGCCTGCAGGCCAACGGGCTCTACAGCCAGTACGTGATCGTGACGCCGGAGCGCTGAGGACGCCGGTCCGGCGTCAGGCGTCGTTCGCCGATCGCTTGCGCCGCGCGCGCGGGTGGGACTCGTCGTACACCTTGGCCAGGTGCTGGAAGTCGAGGTGGGTGTACACCTGCGTGGTACCGATGTCGGCATGGCCCAGGAGCTCCTGCACGGCGCGCAGGTCGCCGCTGCTTTCGAGCAGGTGGCTCGCGAACGAGTGGCGCAGCATGTGCGGGTAGCAGTCCCGATCCAGCCCCTGCGACTCCGCGAGCTTCTTCAACCGCATCTGCACGGTGCGCGGCGCGATGCGCCGGCCGCGCGAGGACAGGAACACCGCGCGCTCGTCCGCGCCCGGCATGCTGCGGCGGTAGCCGAGCCACTTGTTGATGGCCTCGACCGCGTGCTCGCCCACGGGCAGGTCGCGCACCTTGCCGCCCTTGCCCGTGACGCGCACCTGACCGACCGAGAGGTCCAGGTCCACCAGATCGATGCCCACGAGCTCGGCCAGCCGCAGCCCGGAGGAGTACATGAGCTCGAACATCGCGAGGTCCCGGCAGATCATCGGATCGCTGAGGTTCTGCGCGAGCAGGCGGCTGACCTCGTCGGGATCGAGCGTCGCCGGCAGCGACTGCCGGTCCTTGGGCGGCAGGATGTCCAGCGCGGGGTTGGCCTGCGCGGCACCCAGTCGCATCAGGTGGTTGTACAGCCCGCGTACCGCCGACAGGCGCCGCGCGAGCGAGCGTCCCGATATGCCGTCACGGTGCTGCGCGGCGATGATGCCGCGCACGTGCGCGGCGTCGAGCGAGGCCCAGTCGGGCACGCCGCGGGCATCGGCCGAGCCCGCCACCGAGCGCAGATCCCGCGCGTAGTTGCTCACGGTGTGCGGCGAGGCCTGGCGCTCGACCCGCAGATGCTCCAGGTAGGTGTCGATGTCGGCCGCGAAGCTCGCCGGCACCGCGCCCGGCGCGTCGCCCGCCGCATCCCCCCTCGCATCGCCCCTCGCATCGCCCGTCGACTCCGCGCGCACCTCGGCCCGCGCGTCTCGGCGGGCGGCGGGAGGGACGTCGGCCGTGCCGACGGCCGCGCTCATCGCGCGCGCACTCCGAGCCCGTGCAGCCGCCGCGCCAGCGTCTCGCCGAGCTGATCCAGGAACAGCGTGCCCTTGCCGGCGGCGAAGCGCGACTCGTCGCGGCTGGCGAGCATCATGATGCCGATGCGACCTTCGTGCGCGAGCGGCACGAGCGCCGCGGAGGCGACCTGCGAAGCGGCACCGCTGCGGGTACCGACGAGCAGGGCCAGACGGTCGGCGCACGGCATGCCGCAGGCGGCGGTACCGGACTCGAACACGTCGGCGAACGCCGCCTCCAGGTCGGCGGCGGCGGCGCCGTCGGCATGCGCGGCCGCGGAGCGAGGATGTGCAGGATCGATGAGGGCGGTCTTCCTGCGTCCGCCACGATCGAGCACGAGGAAGCGCACGTCGCCGGCGTTGAAGTCCTTCTCCAGCGCATCCCCCGCCAGGCTCATCACGCTCCCGGCATCGCGTGCCGAGATCGTGGCCTGCGTGAGTGCGTGCAGCCTCGTGTGCAGCTGCTCGTTGTCGCGCGCCACGCCGATCAGGTCGCGCAGACCGTGTTCGAGTCGCGTGCACTTGTCGCGCAGCACCGACACCTGCTTCTCCACCAGGGAGACGGTGCCGGTCACGTGCGGGACCCGAAGACGGGCGAGCAGGTCGCCGTTCCGGTCGAAGAAGTCGGGGGTCGCGCTGAGGAAGCGGATCACCGCTTCGGCGTCCGGCGACTCGTTCATGCCGGTCTGTTCGGGATGCATTGCTACGTTCTCGTTCGGCCCTCGAAGACTGTAGAACACGGCCCGGTCATTTCAATCGACGCATCGTCATCGGGCCAGTACAGCTCCAGCTCGCCGCCCGGCAACGCCATCGTGGCGCGCCGCTCCAGCCACCCCGCCACCACGCCGAACGCGTGGGCGGCGCACGCGCCGCTGCCGCACGCCAGGGTCTCGCCGACACCGCGCTCGTACACGCGCAGCCGCGCGCGCGTGCGCGTCACGATCTGCAGGAAGCCCGCGTTGACGCGCCGCGGAAACGCCGGATGCGATTCGATGGCGGGGCCGAGCTCGGCCACCGGCGCGGCATCGACATCGTCGACGGCGAGCACCGCGTGCGGGTTGCCGATGGACAGCACGCCGAGCTCCAGCCGGCGCCCGAGCGCCTCTATCGCACGGTGCGGCGCACGCGCGCCGGACAATGCAAGCCCGACATCGAACGGCACGAGCTCGGGCGCGAACCGCGGCACGCCCATGGCCACCGTGACGCGGCCGTCGTCCAGCAGCCGCAGCTCGATCGTGCCGTTGGCGGTGTGCACGGGAATGCGCCGGCTCGTGGTGAGCCCGCGCTCGTGCACGAAGCGCGCGAAGCAGCGCGCGCCGTTGCCGCAATGCTCCACCTCGGTGCCGTCGGCGTTGTGGATGCGGTAGTCGAACTCGACCCCGGGCACGCTCGGCGGCTCGACGACCAGCAACTGGTCGAAGCCGATGCCGGTGTGCCGATCCGACAGGGCGCGGATGCGCTCGGCACTCAGTGCGACGGGTCCGGCGGTGGCGTCGACGACCATGAAGTCGTTGCCGAGCCCGTGCATCTTGGTGAAGTCCAGCGGCGCGCGGGCATCGACGTCGGGCGCGCTCACGGCAGCGCGCGCTCCGCGGCGAACAGCGAGGCCACCGTCTCGCGCGCACGCACCAGGTGCGCGCGGTCCCCGTCGACGATCACCTCCGCCGCGCGAGGGCGGGAGTTGTAGTTCGACGCCATCACGGACACGTAGGCGCCGCTCGTGCGCACCGCCAGCAGATCGCCCTCGGACAGGGCGAGCCTGCGCTCCTTGCCGAGAAAATCCGCCGATTCGCACACCGGCCCCACCACGTCCCACACGTCCTCCCGCGCGTCGGCGCCGCTCGGCTCCACCACGCGCTCGATGTCCTGGTACGCCGAGTACAGCGCGGGACGGATCAGATCGTTCATGGCCGCGTCCACCACCGCGAAGCCGCGCGCGCCGTTGTGCTTGAGGTACTCCACTCGCGTGAGCATCACGCCCGCAGGGCCCACGACGTAGCGCCCGGGCTCGCACACGATCTCGAGCTCGCGCGAGCCCACCGCATCGCGCACGGTGCGCGCCCACTCGTCGATGGGCAGCGGCACCTCGTCGGCGTAGCGAATGCCCTGCCCGCCACCGACGTCGATGTGGCGGAGCGCGATGCCCTCGGCGGCGAGCGCGTCCACCAGGTCGATGAGTCTGCGCACCGCGTCGCGGTAGGGCGCCACGCGCAGGAGCTGCGAGCCGATGTGGCAGTCGATGCCCGTCACGTCGAGCGAAGGCAGCGCGACGGCGCGTCGGTACGCCTCGAGCGCCTGCTCGTGCGCGATGCCGAACTTGTTCTCCTTCAGGCCCGTGGAGATGTAGGGGTGGGTCTCGGCGTCCACGTCCGGGTTCACGCGCAGCGACACCGGCGCCACCGCGCCGTGCGCCGCGGCTACCGTGGCCAGGCGTTCGAGCTCGGGGGCGGACTCGACGTTGAAGCAGCGGATGCCCACCTCGAGCGCGCGCGCCATCTCGTCGACGCGCTTGCCGACCCCCGAGAACACGATGCGGCCCGGGTCCGCGCCCACGGCCAGCACGCGTTCGAGCTCGCCGAGCGAGACGATGTCGAAGCCCGCGCCGAGACGGGCCAGCACGTCCAGCACGCCGAGGTTCGAATTCGCCTTGACCGCATAGCAGACGAGGTGCGGCGTGCCCGCGAGCGCCCGCTCGAACGCGCGGTAGCCCGTCTCGATGGACGCGCGGCTGTACACGTACAGCGGCGTGCCGAACTCCTCGGCCAGCGCGCGTGCGTCCACGTCCTCCACGTGCAGGACACCGCTCCGGTGCCCGATGGGGGCGCCGTCGTCGGATGCGCCGCTCATCGGAGCATCTCCGGCAGCGCACCCGTTGCCGGATCCGACGCCTGCGCCGGGTCCGAATCCGGGCCGCGTTCCGGGTCCGACGCGCGCCGCCGGATCGCTTCCGGCTCGTTCCGCTCCGGATCGTCGTCGGGGAGCGCGGCGGGATCGACGACCGCGTCGGTCGGGACGTCGATGCCGGGAGCGGTCCGCAGCGCCCGTTCCAGCTCGTCCGCGCCCGCCGCATCGACGCCCTCGTCGGGCAGGTACAGGTCCCCCTTGTTGCCGCAACCCGCGAGCACGAGCGCGGACGCGACCGCGAGCGGAACGCAGACGATGACGGGACGGAGGCGCATGGGGAGCTCGACGGTGCGGCGGTGGCGGCGCCCGGGCGCCGCTAGACTTCCCAGTATACTGAGCGCCCACCTCCCACTCCCGCCGGAAGGACACGCGTACTTGACTGCCAAGCTGCTCGACTGCATCGAGGTGCAGACGGCCGAGCCCTGCGACTACACCGTCATCTGGCTGCACGGCCTCGGTGCCAGCGGCCACGATTTCGAACCCGTCGTGCCCGCCCTGCAGCTGCTATCGCGCCCCGGCGTCCGGTTCGTGTTCCCGCACGCCCCCGTGCGGCCCATCACGGTCAACGGCGGCGCGGCCATGCGCGCGTGGTACGACATCGACTCCATCGACTTCGAGGTGCGCGACCATGACGGCGACGGCATCCGCGAGTCCGCCGCCGCCGTCGCGGCGCTGATCGAGCGCGAGGAGGGGCGCGGCGTGCCGGCGTCCCGCATCATCCTGGCCGGGTTCTCGCAGGGCGGCGCCGTCGCGTTGTACGCGGGCTACGCCGGTCCGCACCGCGTCGGGGGCATCCTCGCGCTGTCCACCTACCTGCCGCTGCAGGCCGAGGTGCTGCCGGGCATCGACGAGGCGCGCGCCAGGGTACCGCTGCTGATGTGCCACGGCATCGCCGACGACGTGATACCGCTGCGCCACGGGGAGCGCTCGCGCTCGGCGCTCGAGGCCAGCGGCGCGAACATGGACTGGCGCACCTACCCCATCTCGCACAGCGTCAGCGCGGAGGAGGTGGCCGACGTCGGCACCTGGTTGCGACGCGTGTTCGGGATGTAGGCCCGGGCCTACCCCAAGGCCGCGAGCCGCTCGCGCGCCCGCCCGATCGCCGCCCGCACCGCGTCGGGCGCCGTGCCGCCGATGTGCGAACGCGCGGCCACCGAGCCTTCCAGCGTCAGCACGTCGAAGACGTCCTCCTCGATGCGCTCGTCGAAACCGCGCAGCGTCTCCAGCGACATCTCGGACAGGTCCAGCCCCGCCTCCACGCCGTGGCGCACGGCGCGCCCGACCACCTCGTGCGCGTCGCGAAACGCAAGCCCGGCCCGCACCAGGTAGTCCGCGAGGTCGGTCGCGGTGGAGAACCCCGCCCGGGCGGCCTCGCGCATGCGCGCCGCGTCCGGCTCCACGGCGGGCAGCATGTCGGCGAACGCGCGCAGGGACCCCTCGAGCGTGTCCGCGGAATCGAACAGCGGCTCCTTGTCCTCCTGGTTGTCCTTGTTGTAGGCCAGCGGCTGGCCCTTCATGAGGGTCAGCAGCGCGACGAGATTGCCCACCGCGCGCCCGCTCTTGCCGCGCACGAGCTCCGGGACGTCCGGGTTCTTCTTCTGCGGCATGATCGAGGAGCCGGTGCAGAACCGGTCCGGCAGGCGCACGAAGCCGAACTGCGCCGAGGTCCACAGCACCAGCTCCTCGGCGATGCGCGACAGGTGCACCAGGCACAGCGCCGCGTTCGAGGCGAATTCGATCGCGAAGTCCCGGTCCGAGACCGCGTCCAGCGAGTTCTCGCACACCGCGTCGAAGCCCAGCAGCTCGCGCGTGCGCATCCGGTCGATCGGCCACGGCGTGCCCGCCAGCGCCGCGGCGCCCAGCGGCAGCCGGTTCGTGCGCGCGCGCGCCTCGCCGAGGCGCTCCAGATCCCGCAGCAGCATCTCGAACCAGGCCATGACGTGGTGGCCGAAGGTCACGGGCTGCGCGGTCTGCAGGTGCGTGAAGCCCGGCATGATCGTGTCGGCGTGCGCTTCGGCGAGGCTCAGCAGGCCTTCGAGCAGGCGGCGCAGCTGCGCCGCGCACCGATCGCTGGCGCCGCGCAGCCACAGCCGCAGGTCGGTGGCCACCTGATCGTTCCTGGAGCGGCCCGTGTGCAGCCGCTTGCCGGCGTCGCCGATGCGCGCGGTCAGCGCCGCCTCGACGTTCATGTGCACGTCCTCCAGCGCGACCGACCACGGGAACTCCCCCGCGTCGATCTGGGCCGCGATGGCGTCGAGCCCCGCGTGGATCGCGTCGCGATCCGCGCCGCTCAGCACGCCCGCCTCGGCCAGCATGGTGGCGTGCGCGCGCGAGCCCTCGATGTCCTCGGCCGCCATGCGCCGGTCGAAGCCGACCGAGGCGGTGAAGGCTTCCACGAAGCGATCGGTGGACTCGGAGAAGCGCCCGCCGCGCGACAGCGCGTCGCCACCTTCGGATCGATCGTTCATGGGGCGGACCTGTCCTGCGTGCGGGCTCGGGGCTCGTATACTAGCGAGCATGCAGCGCTCCCCGAGCTCGTCCGTCACCGCCGCGGCGGTGAAGCCTTCCGTGAGGACTTCATGACGCCCTTGCGCATCGCGACGCGGCGCAGCCCGCTGGCGCTGTGGCAGGCCGAGCACGTGCGCGAGCTGCTCGTGCGGGCCGAGCCCGGCGCCGCCGTGGAGCTCGTGCCCATGACCACCACCGGGGATCAGCGGCTGGACCGTCCGCTCGCGACGCTCGGTGGCAAGAGCCTGTTCGTGAAGGAGCTGGAGCGCGCCATGCTCGACGGCGAGGCCGATCTCGCGGTGCATTCCATGAAGGACGTGTCCGCGGACCTGCCCGACGGACTCGCCATCGCCACGGTGCTCGAGCGCGAGGACCCGCACGACGCCTTCGTGTCGAACGCGTACCCCGAGCTCGCCGCCCTGCCGCCGGGCGCACGCGTCGGCACGGCGAGCCTGCGCCGGCGCGCGCAACTGCTGGCCGCGCGACCGGACCTCGCGATCGGCATGCTGCGCGGCAACGTCAACTCCCGCCTCGCGAAGCTCGATGCCGGCGAACACGACGCCATCATCCTGGCTTGCGCGGGCCTGGAGCGGCTCGGCTTCGCGCACCGCATCGCCGAACGCCTGGACCCCGCCGTCTGCCTGCCGGCGATCGGCCAGGGCATCATCGGCATCGAGCTGCGCGCCGACGATGCGGCGCTCGCGGCGCGGCTCGCCCCGCTGCACGACGCGTCCACCGCGCTGCGACTCGCCGCCGAGCGTGCGCTGTCGCGCCGACTCAACGGCGGCTGCTCGGCCCCCATCGCGGGCCACGCGACGCTCGACGGTTCCACGCTGCGCATGGTCGCCCGCGTCATCGCGATCGACGGCACGCGCACGCTCGAGGCCGCCGACTCCATGGCGCTCGTCGGCACCGACGCGGCCACGCTCGGCTCGTCCGCCACGCTCGCGGCGGCGGCGGCCCTCGGCACGTCCCTCGCGGAACGGCTGCTCGGCAACGGGGCCGAGGCCCTGCTGCGCGACGCGGAGGCCGTGGTCGCCGACGAGACGGCCGCGCTCGACGCGGCGCTCGACGCCACGGGTGCGGGAGCCCGCCACGGCGGCTGAGCGCCAGGCGCGCGACGCCCGCGTCCCGCGCCCCGTCTCGCGGGCCGGGCCGGCGCGCGTGCTGTTGACACGCGCCGCCGACCGGCTCGAGGTCATGATCGACGGGTGCGAGGCGCTCGGGCTTCGGCCCGTCGCGCTGCCGTGCCTGGCCATCGAATGGGTCGATGCCGAGGTGGACGTCGCGCCGGGCGCGCTCGCGGTGTTCACGAGCGTCTACGCGGTGCGCGGTGCCGCGCGGCTGCGTCCCTTCCCGTGGACCGGCGTGCGCGTGCTCGCCATCGGCGCGGCCACCGCCGCGGCGCTCGCCGGCGCCGGTCAGCCCGTGCTCGCCCCGCCCGTGGAGCCCTACACGAGCGAGGCCCTGCTCGACTGGCTGGTCTCGCCGACGGGGGCGTCGGCCGTCCGCGGCGATGCCGGCGCGGTCGTGGTCGGTGGGCAGGGCGGTCGCGATGCGATCGTCCGGGGACTGGCGGCGTCGGGCATGGAGACGTGCGCCCTCGAGGTCTACCGGCGCGTCCGTCCGCGACCGTCGCGCGCGAGCGTCGCGGCCGCGCTGTCGCCGCCGCCGGCGGTGACCTGCACCACGAGCGACGAGGGACTCGACAACCTGCTGGCCATCGCGGGAGCCTACGCCGGCGCGCTGCTGGAGCGCCCGCTCGTCGTGAACGGCGAGCGCGGCGCCGCCCACGCGCGTCGGCGCGGTTTCGGTGCGGACGTGCTGGTCGCTCGCCCGGCGGGCGATCGGGGTCAGCTGGAGGCATTGCGTCGGTGGTCGGCCGGAGATGCGATCGGGGCGCCGATCACGGGGCCGGGGCGTCCGTGAACGAGCGTGACATCGAGCGGTGCGTGCCGGGCGGCGCGTTGCTTTTGTGGACCGCATCACGGACACTCGCCGCCACTGAGACGGTGTTCTCCCGATGAACCGGACGATCGGCCCGGCCCGCCCGGCCGACTCCAGCGACGTCGACCCGACCGACGCCACCGCGAGCCTCGCGGACGCGGTACCCGTGGTCGCGCCCGCCTCGACGGCGCTCGCGAAGCGGACGGGAACGCCCCGCGCCGCACCCGCCGTCGTGCTGCCCTTCCGCAGCGCCGCGGCGGCGCTGCTGCGCGACGCCCTCACCTCGGCGCGGGCCTCGTGGGGCTGCGTCTGGAGCGTCTCCGACGACGTGCTGGACGAGCTGGTCGTGGCGGGGTCGCCGAAACGGGTGCTGGAGCTCGCCCGCGAAGGCGCCGGCGCGGAAACCGCCTTCGATCCGCCCGATCGATTGTTCTCGCTCGTCGTGGAACGCGCTTCGCCGCTGTTCCTGAACCGCTACTCGCAGGCCACGCTCGCCGGGTTGCCGCGAGGCCACCCGCCGCTCGAGCGCTTCGCGCTGGTGCCCTGCCGTGCCGCGACGCACACCCCGGGACTGCTGTTCGTCGCGAACGCGGCCGAGCCCTTCGTCGGCGTGACCCTGAGCCGGCTCCAGGGGCTGGCCGACGCCTACGCGAGCGGCGCGCCGCCGGCGGCGCAGCACGCGCGCACCGACGCGCGCACCGACGCGCGCACGGACGCGCGTACCGACGCGTGTACCGACATGGGCACCGAGATGAGCATCGACGCCGGATCTCCCGACGTACTCGACGAAGGCGCGGACGGACTCGTGTCCATGGGCGCGATCGCGCCGGCGGACGTCGTCGCGAACGTGCTGGCGGAGGCCGACGCCTTCGATGCCTCGGGAGCTCTCGATGCACTGGACGCGATCGACGCCGGCCACGGTGCGCGGGCGGTCGCCGCGTCCGAGCCCACCGCTGCCGGGGCTGCCGGGGCTGCCGGGGGGCACGGGGACCTGTCGCGGGATGCCGACGAGTCGGGCGCGCGTGCCGACCGGGACGCGTTCGAGCGCCTGTTCGCCGCTTCGCTCAACGGCATCCTGCGCACCGACGAGCGCGGGCTCATCCGGCGCGTGAACCCGTCCGCCGAGCGCGTGTTCGGCGTCGTGGAAATCGCCGTTTTGGGCACGCCGGCCGAGCACCTCTTCGCCACCGGTTCGCTGGCCCGTCTCATCGCTTCCGACGAGGCGGCGACGCGCGCGCTGGAGCGCGACGGGTACGTGGAGCTCGCGCGCGGGGAGGCGATGGACGGGCGACGCGCCGACGACACCCCGCTGCGGCTGGAGGTCAGCGCCTACCGCACGCGCGACGAGCGCGGCACGAGTACCACCCTCGTCATCGGCGACATCAGCGACCGCGTGGAGTCGGCGCGCGAGCTGCAGATCACGCTGGCCCAGCAGCAGGCGCTCATGCGGCTCGCTCCCATCGGCATCGTGCAGCTCGGGGCGGACTGGACCTGCCTGTACTCGAACGACATGTGGTGCCGGCTTTCGCGACTGACCCTGGACGAGTCGCTCGGCACCGGCTGGATCGATGCGCTGCACCCGGACGACGTCGCGGACGTGCTGAACGCGCTGCGCGAGACCCTGTCCCGCTTCGAGACCTTCGAGCGCGAGGTGCGGCTGCATTCGCCGCTGGGCGAGGTGGTGTGGGTGCACATGAACGCGTCGGCCATGCTCACCGCGAGCGAGCGCATGACCGGCACGCTGATCGTGTTCACCGACGTGACCGAGCGACGCCGCACCGACGAGCGGCTGCGCCGCATCGCGCACCACGACGCCCTGACCGGTCTGCTGAACCGCACCTTCTTCCTCGATCGGCTGGCGCAGGCGCTCGATGCGTCCGGACGGCGCGGCGAGGTGGCCCTGCTGATGCTCGACCTCGACGGCTTCAAGGCCGTCAACGACACGCTCGGCCACGACCACGGCGACGAGCTGCTTCGCCAGGTCGCCGCGCGGCTGCTCGAGACCGTGCGCACCGAGGACACGGTGGCGCGGCTCGGCGGCGACGAGTTCACGGTCACCCTGACCCACCTGGACGGACGCGAGCAGGCCGGCGGCGTGGCCGCGAAGATCATCTCGCGGCTGCGCGCGCCGTTCACGATCAAGGAGCAGGAGGTGTTCGTGTCGGCCAGCATCGGCATCGCCTGGGGCACGCGCGCCAGCAGCGACGTCGACACGCTCATCAAGCAGGCCGACATCGCGCTGTACCGCGCCAAGCGCACCGGGCGCTCGCGCCACGTGTACTTCACGCCCGAGCTCGACCAGGCGCGGCGCGACCGTTCGGTGCTGGTCACGAGCCTGCGCCGCGCGGTGGACCGGCACGACTTCGAGCTGCACTACCAGCCGCAGCTGCTGATCGGGGAGCAGCGGCTGCTCGGCTTCGAGGCCCTGTTGCGCTGGCCCGACTCCCCCTCCCCGGACACCCGCACGCAGGAGATCGTGGACGCGCTGGAGGAGGCGGGACTGATCGGCGAGGTGGGCGACTGGGCCATCGGCGAGGCCTGCCGCGCGCGCATGCGCTGGCACGACGCGGGGCTGGTGAACCCGGCGGCGACCATGTCGGTGAACGTCTCGGTGCGTCAGCTCGGCACGCCGGGATTCGTGCAGCGGGTGGCGCAGATCCTCGCGCGCGAGCGCATGCCGGCGAAGCGGCTGGTGCTGGAGATCACCGAGTCGGCGCTCGTGGAGTCCTTCGAGACGGGCGTGCTCGGCGATCTGCGGGCGCTGGGCGTCGGGCTGTCGCTGGACGACTTCGGGACCGGTTATTCGTCCTTGGCGTATCTCGGCCAACTGCCTCTCGACCACCTGAAGATCGATCGCTCCTTCATCCTGGACCTGCCGCGCAGGCCGCAGGCGGTGACCATCGTGAAGAGCATCATCGCGCTGGCGCGAACGCTCGGCATCGAGGTCGTGGCCGAAGGCGTGGAAGATGCCCGCGTGCTGCCGCTGCTGGCGGGCGAAGGCTGCGGCGCCTACCAGGGCTACCAGTTCTCGCACCCGTTGCCCGCGACCGGCATCGAGGCCCTGCTGCAGCGGCTCGATCCGGTCAAGCTCGGGCACCTGTCGAACTTCGTCGATCTCGGCGATGCGCGACCCGCCATCGGCATCGACTGACCCGGTGCGCGCGCAGCAGAGCGACATCGCGGCGTTGCACGTGGGCGTGGGGGCGGGCGCGGACGCGGCGAGCCGCGCGGCACTCGCGGACTTCTTCGGCGGCCTGCGCGCCGACACGGGCGCCGTCTATACCGTCGTGCTGGTCGGCGCACCGAAGGAACGACGCGCGTGCCTCGACGCGTTGCGGGGCGTCACCGATCTGCCGGTCGTCACGGTGCGGGACGGCATGACGTGCGAGCCGGGTTCGATTCACGTGGTGCCCGCGCGCTCGGTGGCCCGTCTGGAGGCCGGCCGTCTGGTCCTCTCGGCGTGCACGCCCGGCGGATCCGCGCCGGTGGATGCCCTCTTCGCGTCGATGGCGGTCGCCGCCGGCGCGCACACGGCCGCCGTCGTGCTCTCGGGCGAAGGCGGTGACGGCGTGGTGGGCACGGGTGCGATCAAGGCGGCCGGCGGGCTGGTGCTGGTGCAGGCGGCGGACGACGCGGCGGTGCCGGACATGCCCCTCGCCGCGCTGCGCACGGGCGTCGCCGATTTCGTGCTCGCCGCGGCGGCGCTGGCGCGTCAGCTCGGGCGCTACGCCGCCCACCCGCTCGTCGCGGACACCGCCGGCGGTGCCCTCAAGGGCGCGCCGGGCGGCACCTCGGGAGCCGCTCCGGGCGAGCGGGCCGGCGTCGACGAGCAGAGCCTGCGCCACGTGTTCGCGCTGCTGCGCGAGCGCGGCCGGGTCGACTTCGCGCACTACAAGTCATCCGCCCTGGCCGCCTGCCTGGAGCGGCGCATGCGGGCCCGCGGCGCCGTCGACCTCGATGCCTACCGCGCCCTGCTCGAGTCCGTCCCGGACGAGACGCGCACGCTCGAGCGCGAGCTGCTCGGCAACCGCACCGGTTTCTTCCGCGACGCCGACGCGCTCGTCCGCCTGCAGCGCGACATCCTGGTGCCGCTCGTGGAGAGCGATCGCGCGCACTCGGAGCTGCGGGTGTGGGCGGTCGGTTGTTCCACGGGCCAGGAGGCCTATTCGCTGGCGATGCTGCTCGACGAGGCGCAGGTCGCCACCGGGCGCAGGCGTCGGGTGAAGGTGTTCGCCACCGACGTCGATGCCGAGGCGATCGCCACGGCCGTGCACGGGCGCTATCCGCTCGGCATCCGGACCGACGTGTCGGCCGAGCGACTGCGGCGTCACTTCACGCGCGTGGACGACGCGTTCCTGTTGCGCACGCACATCCGGCAGATGGTGGTGTTCGCGACCCACGACGTGGTCTCCGACACGCCGTTCTCGCACGTCGATCTGGTGAGCTGTCGCAACGTGCTGGTGCACTTTCGCCAGGACGTCCAGCAACGGGTGCTGGCGGGATTCCACAAGGCGCTGCGGCCGCGCGGCTGCCTGCTGCTCGGCTCCGCCGACGGGGTCGGCGAGCTCGGTCCGCATTTCGAGGCCGTGGACGAGCGCCTCGGCATTTTCCGGCAATCCAGCGCGGACGGCGTGCCCATGTCGACCTCGCGCTCCACGTCCGCTCCCGCCGAGGCGACGGCGAGCGACGGCGCGGCCGCGCTGCCGCCGGTGGCCGGGTTGCTTCGTCACTACCGCAGCACGCCGCGCGACGGAGGCTTCGAGCACGTCCGGCAGACGCTGCTGGACGAGCGCCTGCCGCCGTGCCTGGTGCTCGACGACGCGCACTGCATCGTGCAGGCGTTCGGGGACGCCGCCCGCTACCTCGGCCGCCGCCCGCGCGGCGGCACGTCCAGGGACGTGAACGCGCTCGTGACGCCGGAGCTCTCGAGCGCGCTCGCCGGGGCGCTCGACGAGGCGCGACGCGCCGCGCGGGCGTCGGGCCGTGCCCGCGTGGAAGCGCCGGGCAACGTCGTCGCTCCGGGCGGCGGCTTCGATGCCGCGACCACCGTCGACCTGGAGGTCGAGTACCGCGTCGCGCACAACGGCCGACCGGCCTGGTTCGCCGTGCTGTTCCACGAACGCGGGGCCGAGCGCCCGTCGCGCCTGCGGGCCGCGAGCGCGCCGCCGGAAGCGCTGGCCAGCGACTGACGCGCGCGCCGCCGGCGCGCCATCGCGCGGTTCAGTCGATGCCGAGCTCCGCCCACAGCGCGTCCACGCGCGTCTTCACCGCCGCGTCCATGGTGATGGGCACCCCCCACTCGCGCGTCGTCTCGCCGGGCATCTTGTTGGTGGCGTCCATGCCCATCTTCGAGCCGAGCCCCGATACCGGGGAGGCGAAGTCCAGGTAGTCGATGGGGGTGGATTCGATCAGCACCGTGTCGCGCGCGGGGTCCATGCGCGTGGTGATCGCCCAGATCACGTCCTCCCACGAGCGCGCGTCGATGTCGTCGTCCACCACGATCACGAACTTGGTGTACATGAACTGCCGCAGGAAGCTCCAGACGCCCATCATCACGCGCTTCGCGTGACCCGGGTAGGCCTTCTTCATGGACACCACGGCCATGCGGTACGAGCAGCCCTCGGGCGGCAGGTAGAAGTCGACGATCTCCGGGAACTGCTTTCTCAGGATCGGCACGAACACCTCGTTCAGCGCCACGCCCAGGATCGCCGGCTCGTCCGGGGGACGCCCGGTGTAGGTCGAGTGGTAGATCGGGTCGGTGCGGTGCGTGACCTTCTCTATCGTGAACACCGGGAAGGTGTCGATCTCGTTGTAGTAGCCGGTGTGATCGCCGAACGGGCCTTCCGGGGCGGTGTCGTCGGGGTGCAGATGCCCTTCGAGCACGAACTCGGCCGAGGCGGGCACCAGCAGCTCGGACAGCCGCGCCTTCGCCAGCCGCGTGCGACTGCCGCGAAGCAGGCCCGCGAAGGCGTGCTCGGACAGCGTGTCCGGCACCGGCGTCACGGCGCCCAGGATGGTGGCCGGATCGGCGCCGAGCGCCACGGCGACCGGAAACGGCTCGCCCGGATGCGCCCGCTGCCAGTCCCGGAAATCCAGCGCGCCGCCGCGGTGGGACAGCCAGCGCATGATGGTGCGGTTCGGCCCGATCACCTGCTGGCGATAGATGCCCATGTTCTGGCGCGACGCGTTCGGGCCCTTCGTGATCACGAGCCCCCAGGTGATCAGCGGCCCGGCGTCCCCGGGCCAGCAGGTCTGCACGGGCAGCCGTGACAGATCGACCGCGTCCCACTCGTGCTCCTGGCTCTCGGCGCTCCTGACCGTCTTCGGTGCCATGTCGAGCACCTTCCGGAAGATCGGCAGCGTGTCCCAGGCGGCCTTGAGGCCCTTGGGCGGCTCGGGCTCCTTCAGGAAGGCCAGCAGGCGGCCCACCTCGCGCAGCGCCTCGACCGAGTCCTCGCCCATCCCGTAGGCGACGCGTTCGGGCGTGCCGAAGAGGTTGCCGAGCAGGGCGTACTCGGATCCCTTCGGCCGCTCGAACAGCAGTGCCGGTCCCTTCGCGCGCAGCGTGCGGTCGCAGATCTCGGTGATCTCGAGCACCGGATCGACCTCGGTACCCACGCGCACGAGCTCGCCGCGCGACTCCAGGCCCGCGATGAACTCGCGCAGGTCGCCGTATTTCATCGATGTCGGTTCATCGACCGGGCTTCATCGAAGGAGCATCGTCGACGTCGCTTCACGGGCGCATCCTCGTCCGCGTGCGCTCACGCCGCACCCGGCACCAGTCCGCTCTGCACCAGCAGCGCGTCGATGGTCGGCTCGCGACCGCGGAACGCGCGGTAGGATTCCATGGCGGGTCGGGAGCCGCCCACCTCCAGGATCTCGTGCAGGAAATCCTCGGCAGCGGTTCGCGAGAACAGTCCCTCCGCCTCGAAGCGCGCGAACGCGTCGGCGGACAGCACCTCGGCCCACTTGTAGCTGAAGTAGCCGGCGGCATAGCCGCCCGCGAACACGTGCGTGAAACCGTGCTGGAAGCGGTTCTCGTCGGCCGTGGGCACCACCGCCACGCGCTCGCGCACCGCATCGAGCGTGGCCTGCACATCGGCCACGCGCGGCTCTTCGGCCCCGGCGTCCCAGACCGAGTCCAGGTGCACGCGCATGTCGAAGCTCGAGAACTCGAGCTGACGCACGAGCGCCATGGCCGCCTGGAAGCGCCGCGCACCGACCAGACGCTGCAGCAGCTCGTCGGGCAGCGGTTCGCCCGTCTCGTGGTGCGCCGCCAGCAGATCGAGTGACTCGCGCTCCCAGCACCAGTTCTCGAGAAACTGGCTCGGCAGCTCCACCGCGTCCCATTCGACGCCGTTGATGCCGGACACGCCGGCCGCGTCCACGCGCGTGAGCAGGTGATGCAGGCCGTGTCCGAACTCGTGGAACAGCGTCGTGACCTCGTCGTGCGTCAGCAGCGCGGGCGCATCGCCGACGGGCGGCGTCAGGCTGCACGTCAGGTAGGCGATCGGGGCCTGCACGACCCGGGGCGTGCCGGCGTCGTCGCCCTGCACGACCTGACGCGTGGCGCACACGTCCATCCACGCCCCCCCGCGCTTGTCCGGACGGGCGTACAGATCCAGGTAGAACTCGCCGCGCAGCGCCCCGGCGGCATCGAGCACGCGATACAGGCCGACGTCGGGATGCCACACATCGGCGCCCTCGATGCGCTCGATGCGCAGCCCGAAGAGCCGGCCGAGCACGTCGAACAGCCCCTGCACCGCGCGCGGCGCCGGAAAGTACGGCTTGAGCTCCTCGTCGCCGATCGCGTGGCGTTCGCGCTTGAGCCGCTCGCTCGCGAAGGCGAGGTCCCAGGGCAGCAAGCGCTCGAGGTCCAGTCGATCCCGCGCGAAGGCGCACAGTTCCTCGAATTCGCGTCGTGCCGCCGGCACGGCGCGCGTCGCGAGATCGTCCAGGAAGTTCACGACCTGCTCGGGCCCGTCGACCATCTTGCGGGCCATGGACAGGTGGGCGTGCGACTCGAAGCCCAGCAGCGCCGCCCGTTCGGCACGCAGCGCCAGGATCTCGTGCATGAGCGGTCCGTTGTCGAAGCGGTTCGCGTGCGGCCCGCGGTCCGAGGCTCGCGTGACGAAGGCCAGGTGCATGCGCCGGCGCAGCTCCCGATTCGTCGCGAACGTCATGACGGCGTGATAGGTCGGGAACTCGAGGTTCAGCAGCCATCCGGACTCCATGCCGGCCGCCTGCGCGCGCAATCGGGCGGCGCGCACGTCCTGCTCGGGCAGACCGTCCAGCAGCGTCGCGTCGTCCACGCGTTCTGTCCAGGCGTTGGTGGCGTCCAGCACGTGCTCCGAGAACGCGTTCGACAATTCCGACAGTCGAGCCACGACCTGCGCGAAGCGCTCACGCTCCGCGCCCCGCAGGGCCACTCCGCCGAGCTCGAAGTCCAGGCAGTCGTCGAGCAGCTCCCTGCGTCGCGCCGGATCGAGCTCGTCGAACGCGGGCGAGTCGCGCAGCGCGCGCGTCGCCGCGTACAGCTCGGTGTTCTGGCCGAGCTCCGTCCAATATGCCGTGATCTTCGGCAGGCACCGCTTGTAGACGGCTCGCAGCGCCTCGCGGTCCGCCACCGAGTGCAGGTGCGAGACGGGCGACCAGAAGAGGTTCAGCTCGTTCTGCACCCGCGCGCGCGGCGTCACCAGGACGTCCCAGCTCGGCGCATGCCCGGCGTCCATCCCGGCGCGGCAGGCCTGCACGACGCCCTTCACCGTCTCGCGGTTTCGCTGCAGCAGCTCGTCCAGGCGCGCCTCGATCCCATCGACGTCCAGTTTCCGGAAATCGGGACGGGACAGGGCCGCCGGCACGGTGTCGAGCCCCGGGGGCGCGTACAGGCCGGCCACCAGGGGCGGCACGACGAGCGCGTCGGCGACCGGAGTCGGGCTTGCAGTGCGGTTCACGACGAGGTCAGACGTCCAGGTTGGCCACCGACAGGGCGTTGCGTTCGATGAACTCGCGACGCGGATCCACCTGATCGCCCATGAGCGTGTCGAACACCTCGTCGGCCGCGATGGCGTCCTCTATGGATACCTGCAGCATGCGGCGCGATTCGGGGTTCATGGTCGTCTCCCAGAGCTGCTCCGGGTTCATTTCGCCCAGCCCCTTGTAGCGCTGGATGGACAAACCGCGCTTGGACTCGTCGATGAGCCACGTCATCGCCTCCCGGAACTCGCCCACCGGCTGACGCTTGTCGCCACGTGCCACCCATGCGCCGCTTTCCAGCATGCCATCGAGCTTGCGCGCGAGTTCTGCGATGCTTCGGAAATCCGCCGAGCGGAAGAAGCGCGAGTCCAGGCGTGTCTCGTGCTCGTTTCCGTGCACGCGGCGCAGCAGATGCAGCGCGTAAGTCACCGGTTGCGAGGCGCCGACCGCGTCCGCGTCGCGTGGAACGTCGGCATCGGACGTTGTCGCCAACTTATCCACAGCCCCTGTGGACAGGTGTGTATCACCGTTCATGGCACCGGAAGCCGCAGCGGGCTTGACTTCCGATCCGTTGGTGGAGTGGGTTTTCGCGACGATATCCCCGGATTCGTCCACACCCCCGGGAACATGCGGGACACCGCCCCTCACGTCCGCCGCGCTGCGCGCCCCGACATCGCCCACGACGTCGAGCGCACCCGCCGACGCCGCGCTCTTGTCCACCGTCGCCACCACGCGGTGCCGGAACCGTCGTGCCTCGTCCAGCCCGACATTCAGACGCTCGACCAGCACGCGTCCGTACGCGTCCATGGCATCCGCATCCAGCGTCGTGTCGTCGGCCGGCGGCGCCACGTTCAGCATCGTTTCCAGCACCTCGCGTCCGATCGCCCGTTCCAGCCGGGCGAACACCAGCGTCGTGCGCATGTACTCGCGCGCGAGGGATTCGAAACCCGTGTCGCTGATGGCGGGGGCGTCCGCCGAGACGTGCAACGACGCGCCCTCGAGCGCGAGCTGCAGCAGGTACGCGTTGAGCTCGGCGTCGTCCTTCACGTAGCGCTCCTGCTTGCCGCGCTTGACCTTGTACAGCGGCGGCTGGGCGATGTAGATGTGCCCTCGACTGATCAGCTCCGGCATCTGGCGGTAGAAGAACGTCAGCAGCAGGGTCCGGATGTGGGAGCCGTCCACGTCCGCGTCCGTCATGATGACGATGTAGTGGTACCGCAGCTTGTCCGCGTCGAACTCGTCCCGACCGATGCCCGTGCCGAGCGCCGTGATGAGCGTTCCCACCTCGGCCGACTGCAGCATCCGATCGAAGCGCGCCTTCTCGACGTTCAGGATCTTGCCCTTGAGGGGCAGGATGGCCTGGCGCCGTCGATCCCTGCCCTGCTTGGCGGAACCACCGGCCGAGTCGCCCTCGACGAGGTACAGCTCGGACTTGGCCGGGTCACGCTCCTGACAATCGGCGAGCTTACCGGGCAGCCCGGCGATGTCGAGCGCACCCTTTCGCCGCGTCATCTCCCGCGCCTTCCGGGCGGCCTCGCGCGCACGCGCGGCGTCGACGATCTTCGCGGTGATGTCGCGCGCCTCGCTCGGGTGCTCCTGCAGGAAGTCGTGCATGAACTCGCCCAGCACGGACTCGACGACGGCCTTGACCTCGCTGGACACGAGCTTGTCCTTGGTCTGCGACGAGAACTTCGGGTCCGGCACCTTCACTGACAGGACGGCGGTCAGGCCTTCGCGCGCGTCGTCGCCGGTGGCCTGCACCTTGTTCTTCGCCGCCACGCCGCTGGCTTCCATGTACTGGTTCAGCGTGCGCGTCATGGCCGAGCGGAAGCCCGCCAGGTGCGTACCGCCATCGCGCTGCGGAATGTTGTTGGTGTAGCAGTAGATGTTCTCCTGGTAGGAGTCGGTCCACTGCAGGGCCACCTCGACGGTGACGTCCTCGCGCTCGCCCACGCAGTGCAGCACCGTCGCGTGCACGGGTGTGCGGGTGCGGTTCAGGTGCCCGACGAAGGCGCTGATACCTCCCTCGTACTCGAACAGGTCGGTCTGGTCGGTGCGCTTGTCCGTCAGGCGAATGCGCACGCCGCTGTTCAGGAACGACAACTCGCGCAGTCGCTTCTGCAGGGTCTCGTACACGAACGCGATGTTCGTGAAGGTCAGCGCCGAAGGCCGGAAGTGAATCGTCGTGCCGGTCTCGTCGGTGTCGCCCACCGCGGACAACGGCGCCACGGGCACGCTCTCGCGATACTCCTGCGTCCAGAGCCTGCCGTCTCGTCGGACCGACAGCTTCAGCCATTCGCTGAGCGCGTTCACGACCGACACGCCCACACCGTGCAGACCTCCCGACACCTTGTACGAGTTGTCGTCGAACTTACCGCCTGCGTGCAGCACGGTCATGATGACCTCGGCCGCCGAGCGGCCTTCCTCGGCATGCTCGTCGACGGGGATGCCTCGACCGTCGTCGGAGACGCTGACCGACTCGTCCTCGTGGATGATCACCTCGATCTCGTCGCAGTGACCGGCCAGCGCCTCGTCGATGGCGTTGTCCACGACCTCGAACACCATGTGATGCAGGCCCGTGCCGTCATCGGTATCGCCGATGTACATGCCCGGTCGCTTGCGCACCGCATCGAGGCCCTTCAGGACCTGGATGTTCGACGAGTCGTAGGTGGCCGGCACGGGCCGCGCGGCGGGACCCGGATCGGACGCGGACGGATCGATCCCCTCCGGGGGACCGGCGGATGCTTCGGACGGCTGGTTCGGTTCGCTCATTCGGCCCTTCGCTCGGAACAACCCTGCAAGTGTAGCCGCTCGTGCGTCCGAACCCGACCTCGTGCGCTTGTGCGCGACGGAGCGGTCGTCGGAGGCTCAGCCGGTGCGGCCCGGAAGGACGCGACCGTCGGCGAGCTCGAACACGGAGTGGGTCGGGGACGGGTCGGCACCCCGATCGTTGAATGTGGTGTCCGCGGCGTCGATGGCAATGGTGTCCGCCGGTACGTCCCCACTCTTCGAACCACCCTCGGAGGCGTCGTCGGCGATGTCCCGAGCATGCGCGGGCGGAAGGGTCACGCCGCTGACGAAGACCTGGGAGCCCGTGCCGACGAGCGCCCGCAGCAGCGAGGTCGTGGCCGGGACGTCGAGCTCGGATCCGAGGTCGTCGCACAGCACCACGGGCCGCGTGACCCTGCCTGCGTCGTCCTCGGATCCTCCGGTCCGACCGGCCAGCTCGTCCACCTGGGCGAGGTGCAACAGGTAGACGAGCAACTTCTGCTGGCCGCGCGACAACACGTCCCGGGCGGGCCGTCCGTCCACCCGAACGACGAGTTCCGCACGGTGCGGCCCGTCGGTGGTGGTGCGCATGCGTCGGTGCTGATCCAGGTTGCGTTCGAGCGCGTCACCGAGGCTGCGTTCGCGCGACCAGCCGGAGCGAAGCTCGAGTTCCACGTGGAACACGAAGCCCACGGTCGCCAGTCGCTGTTCCACGTGGAACTTCAGCCGGTCCACGTAGGCGGACCTGAGGGCCTGCAGCGCAGTGCCGTCCAGGGCGATCGCTTCGTCCCACGAACGCACCTCCCCGTCCGGTGCGCCTTCGCGAAGCAGCTCGTTGCGCTGGGAGAGGGCACGACGGAAACGTCGCCACGCGGGATGGAACGACTCGTCCGCGTGAAAGCAGCCCCAGTCCAGGAAACGACGGCGCTCCTCGGGAGCGCCCTGGATCAATTGGTGACTGTCCGGCGTGAGCACCTTGACGGGCAGCAGTCGGGCGAGCTCGGCGAACGAGGCCAACGGAGCGAAGTCGAGCTTCAGGTCCAACTGACCGTCACGTCCGCGGCGAACGCCGCAGCGATGCCTGGAGATGCCTCCGTGCTCGGCGAGTTCCGCCCGCAACAGGTACTCGTCGGCGTCGTGTGCGAGGTGATCGCGATAGCGGCGTGAGCGGAAACCGTGCCCCATGGCAAGGCACTGCATGGCCTCCAGCACGCTGCTCTTGCCGGCTCCGTTGGGGCCTACGAGGTAGTTCAGCGACGGGTGGGGTTCGATGGCAAACCCCCGCAGGTTCCGGAAACCGTCCGCCTCGAACCGTTCGAGGATCACGACGATACCGCGCGGCGCCGGAGCCTAGAGCCGCATCGGCATGACGACGTAGCGGCTGGACTCGCCGGTCTCGGGCGTGACGAGCGCGCTGCTGTTACCGTCCTTGAGGACGATGCGGGCGTTCTCGGTCTCGATCGCGCCGAGCACCTCGAGCAGGTACGTGACGTTGAAGCCGATCTCCGTGGCGGGACCGGAATAATCGACCTCGAGCTCGTCCACGGCCTCCTCCTGATCGGGGTTGTTGCTCGATATGGTGAGCACGCCGTCACCGAGCGCCAGGCGGATGCCGCGATACTTCTCGTTCGAGAGCACCGAGGCCCGGGTGAGCGCCTGTCGCAGCGAGCGGCCGTCGATCAGCAGCTCCTTGTCGCCGTCCACGGGTATCACGCGGTCGTAGTCGGGAAAGCGTCCGTCGATGAGCCGGGTGGTGAGCCGCACGGTCTCGATGCCCGCGCGCAGCTGCTGCGAGGTGAGTTCGAGCGTGACGTCGGCGTTGTCGGCGGCACCACCGAGCAGCCGCTGCAGCTCGCCGACGCTCTTGCGCGGCACGATGGCACGGACCGGCTCCCCTTCGACGCCCGCGACATCCACGCGCGACCACGCCAGCCGATGGCCGTCGGTGGCCACGGCGCACAGCCCCTCGGGACCGATCTCCAGCAACATGCCGTTCAGGTAGAAGCGCACGTCCTGCATCGCCATGGAAAACGCCGTGGCACGCATGCAACCGAGCAACGACGCGGCGGGGAGCACGAGCGTTCGCGCATCGGTCAGCTCGGGACTCGCAGGGAACTGCTCCGCGGGCAGCGTCGCGAGCGTGAACCGGCTGCGCCCGGCCCTCAGCTTCGCCCGTTCACCGTCCAGCTCCACCTCGATGCGCGCCTGCTCCGGGAGATGGCGGCAGATCTCGAACAGCTTGCGCGCCGGAATGGTCGTGGACCCCGGACGCTCGACCGCGATGGTGCTGGTCGCGCGCAGCTCGATCTCCGAGTCGCTGGCCGTCATCACCACACCGTCCTCGCCGGCCTCGACCAGGACGTTGCCGAGCACCGGCGAGGTCTGGCGCCGCTCCACCGCCCCGATGACCTGGGCGAGCGGTTCGAGGAACGATTCGCGTTGTGCACTGAATTTCATGGCACCAGACTAGAGAAGGTGGAATTTTTCTGAAAAGGGAACTACTACTACTGTTAGGGGCGCGAAAAACGGGGGAGAACCCGCAAAAACCGTGGGCAATCAAGGCGGTGGGCCCTGTAGAGGTCTCTGCAGCAACTGCCCTGAAACCTGTTGTCAACCTGTGGATGGACCGGGATGAAAGAGGAGTGTCCCCGGACACCGCGTGCCCGTCCATAGGCTGTCCACAGGCTGTACCACGTTCCCCAACAACCTCGAGGACAGGACGCACGCCTCCCTCGACGACGAACCTCCTCGATGCCGGGAC
This sequence comes from uncultured Gammaproteobacteria bacterium, assembly GCA_963833195.1. Classification (GTDB taxonomy): domain Bacteria; phylum Pseudomonadota; class Gammaproteobacteria; order Granulosicoccales; family Granulosicoccaceae; genus Granulosicoccus. The sequence continues at coordinate 3,803,845 of CAWHXF010000027.1, forward strand.
GGGTTCCCGACGCCACGACGGGATCGTGACAGCGATGGAGCGCGAATGCCAGCGCGGACCGGTCGCCCGCGACCGGCTGCCGCGGTCGCGAGCGGCCGCCTACGAGGAGAGCGTGCGCAGCAGGTTCGCGTAGTCCTCGGCAATGCTCGGATCGCTGGCCCGCAGCTCCACGACCTTCTTGACCGCGTGCAGCACGGTCGTGTGGTCACGTCCGCCGAACGCGCGACCGATCTCCGGATAGCTCTTCGTCGTGACCTCCTTGGCGAGCGCCATGGCCACCTGCCGCGGCCGGGCGATGGAGCGCGAGCGGGTCTTGGCGGACAGGTCGGACAGGCGAATGCTGTAGTACTCGGCGACCGTCTTCTGGATGTTCTCGATGGTGACGAAACGCGCCTGCACGGCAACCAGGTCCGACAGCGCGCTCTTGGCGAACTCGAGGGTGATGGGCTCGCCCAGCAACTGCGCGTTCGCGAGCACCCGCCGCAGCGCGCCCTCGAGCTCGCGCACGTTCGAGCGGATCTGCTTGGCGATGAAGAAGCTGACGTCGCTCGGCAGCTCGAACCCGCTCTGCTCGGCCTTGCTGTTGAGGATGGCCACGCGCATCTCGAGCTCCGGCGGCTCTATCGACACCGACAGGCCCCATCCGAAGCGGGTCTTGAGCCGTTCCTCGAGGCCCGCGACCTCCTTGGGGTAGCGATCGCAGGTCAGCACGATCTGCTGGCCGCCCTCGAACAGGGCGTTGAAGTTGTGAAAGAACTCTTCCTGGGTCTGGTCCTTGCCGGCGAAGAACTGCACGTCGTCGATCAGCAACGCGTCCAGGCCCCGGTAGAACTCCTTGAACTGTCCGATGCGCCCGTGCTGCAGGGCACCGACCATCTCGGCCACGTAGCGCTCCGAATTCAGGTACATGACGCGGGCATCGGGCCGGTTGCGAACGATCTCGTGGCCGATGGCCTGCATCAGGTGCGTCTTGCCGAGCCCCGAGGCGCCGTAGACCAGAAACGGGTTGTAGGCCGCGCCCGGCTCGAGCCCGATCCGCATCGCCGCGGCGCGTCCGAGCTGGTTGGAGCTGCCGGCCACCAGGGTCTCGAAGGTGAACTGGGAGTTCAGGTTCGAGTCGTGGCGCGGCCCTGGCGCTCCGGGCCGTCCGGCGGTGCCCGATGCGCCCGGACGGGCCACGGCACGCGGCGCCTCCCGACCGGTATCGGCCATGCCGGGCCGGCCGGATCCGCCGAAGCCGGCGAAGCCCCCGTAGCCGCTCGCGCCGCCCGCGTTGCCGGCGCCGCCAGCGCCACCGCCGGGTGCGCGCGAACGAACCGATCCGCCCGGGCCGCCGCCCGCGCCCGGTGCCCACGCGTCCCGATCACGATGGTCGTCCCGCGGGCCGGCGTCCGCATCGGCGCGTCCGAACGCGTCGGAGCCGACCACGAAATCCACCAGCACGGGCTCGGGAGCGGCCAGTCGCGCCACGATCTCGCCGATGCGGGCGCCGTGCTGGCGCGCGACGTAGTCCTTGACGAACCGGTTCGGTGCCATGACATACAACCGATCGGCATCGCGTCGGGCCTGCAACGGCCGGATGTAGGTGTTCATGTCCTGTTCGGTGAGATCCGATTCCAGGACCGACAGGCACCGCTCCCACAGGACTGCGCTGGACAAGGGGCGGCATCTCCGAAACGGGGTGGGGTGGGGCGAGGGCCGTTCGGATCCGAACCGTGCCGGGTCCGCCCGCCGAGCGAACCCTCGACTTTAACGGCCCGCGCGAGCGAGGTCGACAGGACCTTCGGCGGCGCGGTCGTCGACGTTGACCGGCGCTCGCCGCGGATCTAGACTAATGGGTTCCGCGCGTCCCGCACCGTCGCTCCACATCCCGGTACATCGTCATGAAACGCACCTTCCAGCCGAGCAAGATCAAGCGCGCTCGTACCCATGGCTTCCGCGCCCGTTCGGCCACCCGCGGCGGTCGCGCAGTGCTCGCCGCGCGCCGTCGCAAGGGGCGCGCTCGCCTCAGCGCCTGAGGCCGACGTCGAGCGCCTCGTCCACAGCGTTCCGGGGGACGCGCCACCGGCCGACCGCCCGGTGGCCACCCCGCACAAGGCGGCCACCCCGGAGGCGGACGTGCGATCCGTTCGCTTTCCGCGCGAGGCCCGGCTGCTCGACGGACGCTCGTTCACGCGGGTGTTCGGCGGAAGCCGGCGCTTCGCCGACAAGCACTGGACGGTGCTGGTGCACGATGCGCCGCCCGGGCAGGCCGCCCGACTCGGTCTGGCCATCGCCAAGAAGCGTGCCCGGCGCGCGGTCGACAGGAATCGCATCAAGCGCGTGGCGCGCGAGTCGTTCCGGCACCGCCGTGCGGCACTCGGCGCTCGCGACGTGGTCATCATGAACAGGGATGCCGCGACGGCCGCGGACACGGCGCGGTTGCGCGCATCGCTCGACGCGCTGTGGGACAAGGTGCTGAGGGTCGGATCGGGCACCGCGCGTCCGTGAGGGTGCTGCTCGCCGGCATCGGTCTGTACCGGCGGTGGGTCAGTCCCCTGTTGCCGCCGCGCTGCCGGTTCTACCCCAGCTGCTCGGAGTACGCGCGCGAAGCGCTCGTGCTGCACGGTGCGGCGCGCGGCGGCTGGTTGGCGCTGCGGCGCATCGCTCGCTGCCAGCCGCTGTGCGCGGGCGGCTTCGACCCCGTTCCGCACCTCGGCCCGCACCCCGGCCCGCACCCCGGCCCGGAGGCTGGCTCACACACCGGCCCCGAGGCCGCCCCGAACCCCGACCCGAAGGGATAGATGGAAAACCAACGACTCCTGCTCTACCTCGCGCTGGGCTTCCTGGGCCTCGTGCTGTGGCAGACGTGGATGCAGGACTACGCCGCGCCGGTCACCCCGGTCGCCGAGCGCAGCGTCGACGGCGCCGTCGCGCCGGCTGCGCCGGGCGCGTTGCCGGCCGCGCCCGCGGCCCCGTCGTCGGACGATCTGCCGGGGCTGCCGGGACTGCCGGGCGCGTCGCAGGCGACGGGCACGGCCGCGGCGGCGCCGTCGGGCGCGGACGAGGGTGTCGCCTCGGCCACCCCGGTGCGTGTGCGGACCGATGTGTTCGACGTCGCCATCGATCCCGTCGGCGCGACCATCACGGGCGTGGAGCTGCTCGACTACTCGGTGTCCGTGGAACAGCCCGACGTGCCGTTCACGCTCGTCTCGGACGATCCGCTGCGCTACCTCGTGGCGCAGTCCGGTCTGCAGTCCGCGCCCGACGTGCCCGCGCCCACCCACCTGGAGCCCATGCGGACCGAGCAGACCGAGTACACGCTCGACGAGGGCGCGGACACGCTCGCGGTGCCGTTCACGTGGGAGGAAGGCGACGTCCGCGTCACCAAGACGCTGACCTTCACGCGCGACAGCTACGACATCCGGGTGGACTACCTGGTGGAGAACGGTTCGGAAGAGCCGTACACGGTCAACCAGTACCGCCAGTTGAAACGCAAGCCCGGCACCAAGGACGAGCGCCAGCAGTTCGTCAACACCTACATCGGCGCCGTGGTCAGCACGCCCGAGGACGTCTACGAGAAGGTGAGCTTCTCGGACATGGAGGATGCGAACCTCGATGTGGGAGCCACCGACGGCTGGGTCGCCATGATCCAGCACTACTTCGCCGCCGCATGGATTCCGCCGCAAGGCGAGGTGCAGACGGCCTACTCGCGCTACCTGCCGGCCGAGAACCGCTACCTCATCGGCCTGGTCTCGGCGCCGGTGACGGTCGCGCCCGGAGGAACGCACGCGTTCGAGTCGGACGCCTACATCGGCCCCAAGGTGCAGGAGCGCCTGGCGGCCGCGGCCCCGAACCTGGAGCTGACCGTCGACTACGGCTTCGTCACCATCCTGGCGCAGCCGCTCTTCTGGGTCCTGAAGACCATTCACGGGCTGATCGGCAACTGGGGCTGGGCGATCGTCTTCACGACGTTCCTGATCAAGCTCGCGTTCTACAAGCTGTCCGAGACGAGCTACCGCTCGATGGCGCGCATGAAGAAGCTGCAGCCCAAGCTCGCCGCCCTGAAGGAGCGGCACGGCGACGACCGCGCGGCCATGGGTCAGGCCACCATGGAGCTGTACAAGAAGGAGAAGGTGAACCCGCTGGGTGGCTGCTTCCCCATGCTGATCCAGATCCCGGTGTTCATCGCGCTGTACTGGACGCTGCTCGAATCGGTGGAGCTGCGCCAGGCACCGTGGATCCTGTGGATACAGGACCTGTCGATCCGGGACCCGTACTTCGTGCTGCCCGTGATCATGGCGGCCACCATGTTCTTCCAGCAGAAGCTGAACCCGGCACCGGTGGACCCCATCCAGGCGAAGGTCATGCAGTTCCTGCCCCTGGTGTTCGGCGTGTTCTTCGCGTTCTTCCCGGCGGGCCTGGTGCTGTACTGGGTGGTCAACAACTCGCTGTCCATCGCCCAGCAGTACTACATCACGCGCCACGTGCTGGCCGAGAAGCCGGGCGGTGGCGGCGGTGGGGTGAGCCTGTCGAAGGGGCCGCCGAAGGGACCCGGCAACGGTCCGAAGGGCGGCGGTCTCAAGGCACGGCTCGGCGCCCTGCTCGGCGGTGCGGCGGCCACGACGAACGACGCCGCCGCATCGACGCACGTCGGTGGCGGCGCGGGCACCGCGTCCGGCGCCACCGCGAAGGGCGGTGCGCACGACGTGCCGGCCGACGAGGACCTCGGCGCCATCGCGGCGGCCGCACGCGTGGACGCACGCGATACCTTCGCCGCCCTGACCGAGCACGACGACGCGGTCGATCGGAACGCGGACGATGGCGCGGACAAGGGTCCGGGCAAAGGTTCGGGCAAGGGGCCGGGCGATGGACCGTCGGGAGGCGGTACGCCCGGGGGCACCCACCCGGGCGGGACGCCCAAGCCGCACAAGCGTGGCAAGTCGCGCAGAAAGCGCAAGGCCGCCTGAATCGCGACCCGCGAATCGCGTCGCGGTGACGCCGCGGTAGCCGTGGCGACCGTCGACACGATCGCCGCCGTGGCGACCGGAGCGGGACGCGCCGGCATCGGCATCGTGCGGGTGAGCGGACCGCTCGCGCCGGCCATCGCCCGCGAGGTGCTCGGCCACGAGCCGCCCGCGCGCACGGCCGCGTACGGGCCGTTCCACGGTGCGGAGGCCGAGGTGCTGGACGTCGGCATCGCGCTCCTCTTCCCCGCCCCTCGTTCGTTCACCGGCGAGCACGTGCTGGAGCTGCAGGGTCACGGCGGGTCAGTCGTGCTGGATCGGCTGCTGCGGCGCACGCTGCAGCTCGGTGCGCGGCCCGCGCGACCGGGAGAGTTCAGCGAACGGGCGTTCCTGAACGACAAGCTGGATCTGGCCCAGGCCGAGGCCGTCGCCGATCTCATCGATGCCGCATCCGAAGGGGCGGCGCGCGCGGCGGTGCGCTCCATGACGGGCGGGCTGTCGGACGATGTGACCGCGTTGGTGGACGAGCTCGTGGCGCTGCGCGTGTGGCTCGAGGCCGCGCTCGATTTCAGCGAGGAGGAAATCGACTTTCTGGCCGAACCCGCGCTCGCGGCGCGGGCGCGGGCGCTGGTCGACGGCTTCGCCGCGACGCTGGCACGGGCCGGGCAGGGCAGGCGGCTGCGCGATGGGCTCACCGTCGCGATCGCTGGCCGCCCGAACGTCGGCAAGTCCAGCCTGCTGAACGCTCTGTCCGGCAGCGACTCGGCCATCGTCACCGACGTGCCGGGCACCACGCGGGACGTGCTCCGCGAGGACATCGTCATCGGCGACGTGCCGCTGCGCATCGTCGACACGGCCGGATTGCGCGATACCCACGACCCGGTCGAGCGCATCGGCGTCGAGCGCGCGCGGGCGGCGCTCGCGAGCGCCGACCATGTGCTCGTGATGGTGGACGCGGCCACGCCGGAGCTGCCCGACGAGTGGCCGTCGGACGTGTCGGCGACGCTCGTGCTGAACAAGATCGATCTCGGCGCGCCCGCTCGATTCGACGCGGCGCGCTTCGAATCCGTGCTGCACGTGTCGGCCGCCACCGGAGAGGGTCTCGGCGCGTTGCGCGACCACCTGCTCGCGCTGGCGGGTCGCGATGCGTCCATCGAGGGCGTCTATCTCGCGCGCCGGCGGCACCTGGAGGCGCTCGAGACCGCGCGCGACGCGAGCGCGGCGGCGCTGGAGCGGTTGCGCTCCGGAGAGCTGCCGGAGCTCGCCGCGGAGGAGCTGCGCACCGCGCAGGCGGCGCTCGAGGCGATCACGGGACGCTTCGACGCGGACGACCTGCTCGGCGCCATTTTCGGCTCGTTCTGCATCGGGAAGTAGCGTCGCGCCGGCGCGAAGCGCCCGGACCGGAAGATCGAGCGATTCGGGGACGATGCTACATTGCCGTTCCGAAGGCTCGCGCCCCGGCGATCGTCACCCACGCGGTATCGGCGCCGTTCCCCGCGCGAACGTCCCGTTCCGCCGCCATGAAGAGGATCCACGACCGCATGAAGATCACCCATCTCGCCGCCTGCGCGCTCGGGGCCACGCTGGCGTCCGGCGCCGCGCTCGCCCAGGACCAGCAGTTCTTCTCCATCGGTACCGGCGGCGTCACCGGCGTCTATTACCCCACCGGCGGGGCGATCTGCCGTCTCGTGAACAAGGACCGCCGGGAGCACGGGCTGCGCTGCTCGGCCGAATCCACCGGCGGCTCGGTGTACAACGTGAACACCGTGCTGGCCGGCGACCTGGAATTCGGCGTCGCGCAGTCCGACGTGCAGTACAACGCCTACAACGGCGCGGAGCAGTTCAGCGACGCGGGTCCTGCCGAGAAGCTGCGCTCGGTGTTCTCCGTGCACCCCGAGCCCTTCACCGTGCTGGCGCGGCCGGCCGCGAACATCGCCTCGTTCAAGGACCTGGAGGGCAAGCGCGTGAACGTCGGCAACCCGGGCTCCGGGCTGCGCGCCACGACCGAGATCGTGATGGACGCGATGGGCATGAGCATGGACGACTTCGCCGTCGCCTCCGAGCTCAAGGGCTCCGAGATGGCGCAGGCGCTGTGCGACGACAAGATCGACGTCATGACCTACACCGTCGGCCACCCGGCGGCGGCCATCACCGAGGCCACCACCACCTGCGACGTGCAGTTCGTCGACATCACGGGCCCCGAGATCGACAAGCTGGTCGAGGGGAACAGCTTCTACCGCAAGGCCTCCGTGCCGGGCGACATGTACAAGGGCATGACCAAGGACAACGAGACCTTCGGCGTCGGCGCCACCTTCGTCACCTCCAGCGACGTCTCCGAGGACATCGTGTACACCACCGTGAAGGCCGTGTTCGACAACTTCGACGACTTCAAGAAGCTGCACCCCGCCTTCGCGAACCTGCAGGAGGAGGAGATGATCTCCGACGGGTTGTCCGCACCGCTGCATGACGGCGCGGTGAAGTACTACACCGAACGCGGCTGGATGTGAGCCCGACGGGCCCGGCGACCACCGGGCCCGCCTCGGGAACGCGGACCGTCCTCGGAACGCGGACCGTTCGACGGACGTTCCCCCCGACCGGCGACCGGAGCGCGACCATGGCCACCACGATGGACCCCGTCGCCTCGCCGCGACCGCCGGGCGAAGCCGCCTCGAAGCAGGGCCACGCGGACGCGCGCAGCGCAGACGACTTCGTCGCGGCCGACACCGGCAGCCGTAGCCCGGCGGGCACCCTGGGCTTCGTCATCGCGGCGGTCGCGTTCGCCTGGAGCGCGTTCCAGCTGTATGTCGCCTCGGCCGTGCCGTTCTGGCTGGCGGAGCGGTTCGACCTGAACCTGATCTTCAACGGCGGCGAGGTGCGGATCATCCACCTGGCCTTCGCCATCGCGCTGGCGTGCCTCGCGTATCCGCTGTTCCGGCACAGTCCGCGCGACACCATCCCCTGGTACGACTGGCTGCTCGCCGCCATCGGCGTCGCGTGCTGCCTGTACCTGCTCGTCGTCAAGGACGCCATCGCGAACCGGGCGGGACTGCCCACGACGGGCGACATGCTGGTCTCGGCCACGGGGCTCGTGCTGCTGGCCGTGGCCGTGTACCGGTCCCTGGGCCTGCCCATGCTGGTCGTGGCGGGCGTGTTCGTCGCGTACACATTCTTCGGCGACGCCGACTGGCTGCCGAACGTCGTGCAGTGGAAGGGCGCCTCGTTCGGCAAGGCGATGTGGCACTACTGGATGCAGAGCGAGGGCGTGTTCGGCGTCGCGCTCGGGGTATCCGCATCGATGATCTTCCTGTTCGTGCTGTTCGGCGCGCTGCTCGAGCGCGCGGGAGCGGGCAACTACTTCATCCAGCTCGCCTTCGGCACGCTCGGCCACTTTCGCGGCGGCCCCGCCAAGGCAGCGGTCGTCGCCTCGGCGCTGTCGGGCATCTACTCCGGCTCGTCGATCGCGAACGTGGTCACCACCGGCACGTTCACGATCCCGCTCATGAAGCGCACCGGCTTCTCGGCCGAGAAGGCGGGCGCCGTGGAGGTCGCGTCGAGCACCAACGGACAGCTCACGCCACCCGTCATGGGGGCCGCGGCCTTCCTGATCGCCGAGTTCGTCGGCATCAGCTACCCCGAGGTCATCAAGCACGCGCTGCTGCCGGCGCTCATCAGCTACGTGGCGCTCGTCTACATCGTGCACCTGGAGGCGCTGAAGCTCGGACTCGAGGGCATGCAGCGCCCGCCCTCGCGCGTGACGGCGATGCGCAGGCTCATCGGCGTGCTGACGGGCTTCCTGCTCGCGTGCGCGCTGGGCGCGGCGGTCTACTACGGGCTCGGCTGGATCAGGGTCGCCTTCCCCGGCACGACCCTGTACGGCGCGATGGCGATGTTCCTGGTCGCGTACCTCGTGCTGCTGGGCGTGGCGGCCCGCCGGCCCGACCTGCACGTGGACGATCCCGACGCGGAGCTGCTGGTGCTGCCGCGTCCCGGCGAGGTGGCGCTGACGGGTCTGCACTTCCTGCTGCCCATCGTCGTGCTGCTGTGGTGCATCCTCGTCGAGCGGCTCTCCCCGTCGCTGTCCGCGTTCTGGGCGAGCGCCGCGATGATCTTCGTCGTGCTGACGCAGCATCCCCTGAAGGCGCTGATGCGAGGCGCATCGAACGAGGCAAGCGGCGCGGAAGGCGGCGAGACGATCGGCGAAGGCCTGTCGCGCGGCGTCGCCGACTTCGGTCTGGGCATGATCAACGGCGCGAAGAGCATGGTGCCGATCGGCGTCGCCACCGGCGTCGCGGGCATCATCATCGGCACGGTGTCGCTCACGGGCGCGCACCAGATCGTCGGCGAGTTCGTCGAGTTCCTGTCCGGCGGCAACCTCATGCTCATGCTGCTGCTCGTCGCACTGATGAGCCTGATCCTGGGCATGGGCCTGCCGACCACCGCCAACTACATCGTGGTGTCGTCGCTGATGGCGCCGGTCATCGTCTCGGTGGGTGCGCAGCAGGGGCTCGTGGTGCCGCTGATCGCGGTGCACATGTTCGTCTTCTACTTCGGCATCCTGGCCGACGACACCCCGCCCGTGGGGCTCGCCGCGTTCGCCGCCAGCGCCATCTCGGGCGGGGACCCGATCAGGACCGGACTGCAGGGCTTCGCCTACGACATCCGCACCGCGCTGCTGCCGTTCCTGTTCATCTTCAACACCGAGCTGCTGCTGATCGACGTCGGCATCGCGAAGGCGTTCTTCGTGTTCCTCGTCGGCGTGGTGGCGATGATGCTGTTCGCCGCCGCGACGCAAGGCTACTTCTTCGCGAAGAGCCGCCTGTGGGAGTCGCTCGCGCTGCTGCTGGTCGCGTTCACGCTGTTTCGGCCCGGCTTCTGGCTGGATCGCGTGCAGGCGCCGTACGAGGACGTGACGGGGCAGGGCATCTTCGATGCGGCCGAGGCGCTGCCCGTCGGCGAGCCGCTGCGGCTGGAAATCAGCGGCCCTGACTTCGACCGCCCGGACCGGATCGCGACGCTGACCGTGCTGGCGAACCTCGGCGAGGCGGGTCCCGGGGACGTGCGCCTGGAGCAGGGCGGTCTGCTCGCCACGATCGACGGCGACGACGTGGTGCTCGAGGAACCGTTCCCCGGCACGCCGTTCTTCACGAAGTTCCAGATGTTCGACTTCTACGCGGACCCGCTCGTGACCGTCACGCGCGCGCAGTTGCCGGCGGAGCGACTGCCCAAGGAGGTGTTCTACCTCCCGGCACTGCTGCTGCTGGGGCTCGTGGTGATGGTGCAGCGCCGGCGGCAGGTGCAGCCGGCGTTCTTCGGGGCGTTCTGAGCTCCGTGCTCGAGCCGTCGGTGCGTCCCGAGCATCACGATCGAGGCCTTCACGATCACATGTCCGGTGCGGTGGACTCGAAGCTCTCGAGTGCCTGCACGCGCGACCACCAGTCGTCGAAGCCCTTCACGTCGAAGAGCTCATCGGCTTCCGGCGTCATCGCCACGTAGGCGCAGCACGGCGCGAGGTAGAAGTCCGCGACGCTGCGCTCGTTCCCCGCCAGCCACGGCGAGTCGCCCTTCATGCCCATGAGGTAGGTGAGCAGCTTCGTCGCGTCGTTCTTCCCCTTGGCGAGCTTCGTCTCGTCCATGCCGCCGACCGCGTCCGGAAAGAGGTGCTGGATGGCCACGTCCCAGACCATCGCCTTGTAGCCGTAGCTGTCGACGAAGCTCGTGGTCATGTCCATGCGGGCCCGGTCCCAGGGGTCCGTGGGGATGAAGGACGGACCGTCGAAGACCGCGTCGACGTACCCGCAGATGGCGGTCGTCTCCAGCACGCGGTGCCCATCGTGCTCGAGTACCGGCACCTTGCCGAACGGGTGACGGGCCAGGTGCTCGGGCCGCTGCGGCTCGCCCTCCAGCACGTTGACCTGGGCGCTGTCGTACTCGATGCCTTTCTCGGTCAGCAGCATGCGCACGGTGCGCGCGTAGGTGCTGCCGGTGAAGTCGTACAGGAAGGGCTTGCTCATCGGGCTCGGGATGTCTCGTGGGTTCGTGGTGAGGAAACGGGCGCGGCCGGCATCAGGCCTTCGACTCGATCTCGTCCAGCTTGTGCTCGGCACCGTCGCCCGCGCGTGCGGCCAGGTCCCTGAGCACGTAGTGCAGGATGCCGCCGTGGCGGAAGTAGTCCCATTCGGTACCGGTGTCGATGCGCACGCGCGCCTCGAATTCGACGGCGTTGCCGTCCTCGGCTTCGGCCTTCACCGTGACGCTCGACGGCTCGTTCGCGATGGAGCCGATGCTGTAGCGCTCCTGGCCGGTCAGCCCGAGCGAGTCGGCGCTGGCGCCGTCCGCGAACTCGAGCGGCAGCACCCCGAAGCCGATCAGGTTCGAGCGATGGATGCGCTCGTAGCTCTCGGCGATCACCGCGACGACACCGAGCAGGCGAGTGCCCTTGGCGGCCCAGTCGCGGCTGGAGCCCGTGCCGTACTGCGAGCCCGCCAGGATCACGAGCGGCACGCCCTCCTGCTGGTAGCGCATGCCGGCGTCGTAGATGCTCATGCGCTCACCGTCCGGCAGGTGCGTGGTCGCGCTGCCCTCGCTCCCGGGCGCCATCCGGTTCTTCAGGCGCACGTTCGCGAAGGTGCCGCGCATCATGACCTCGTGATTGCCGCGGCGCGCGCCCAGGCTGTTGAAATCCCCGGGACTGACGCCTTGCTCCTGCAGGTACTTCCCGGCCGGGCTGTCGGGGGCGATGGCGCCGGCGGGGGAGATGTGATCGGTCGTGATCGAGTCGCCGACCTTGACGAGGCAGCGCGCGTTCTCGATGCGTTGCTCGGCCGCGGGCTCCAGCGGCATGCCGTGGAAGAAGGGCGGTTGCTTGACGTAGGTGGACTCCGGCCACTCGTAGAGCTTGCCCGCGGGCACATCGATCTTCTTCCACTCCGGTGCGCCCTCGAACACGTCCTCGTAGCTTGCGCGGAACATCTCCGAGGAGACGTGCGAGGTCACCGCCTCCTCGATCTCGGCGGTCGTGGGCCAGATGTCCCTCAGGTACACGTCGGTACCGTCGGCGTCCTGACCGAGCGGCGAGTTCACGATGTCCGCGAGCATGGTGCCGGCGATGGCGTAGGCCACCACCAGCGGCGGGGACATGAGGTAGTTCGCGCGCACGTCCGCATGAATGCGCCCCTCGAAGTTCCGGTTGCCCGACAGCACCGAGGTGGCGATGAGCTCCTTCTCGTGGATGGCCTTCGACACCGGCTCGGGCAGCGGGCCGGAATTGCCGATGCAGGTGGTGCAGCCGAAGCCCACGACGTGGAAGCCGAGCTCGCGCAGCGGCTCCATGAGCCCCGCGTCGCCGAGGTACTGCGGCACGGTCTGCGAGCCCGGTGCCAGCGAGGTCTTGACCCAGGGCTTGCGCTGCAGGCCCCGCATCCGCGCCTTCTTCGCGAGCAGGCCTGCGGCCATCATGACGGAAGGGTTCGAGGTGTTCGTGCACGAGGTGATGGCCGCGATGACGACGTCGCCGTCGTGCAGCGTGTGCTTCCGTCCATCGAGCTCGAAGTCCACGCCTCGCGGGCCGTCCTCGACCGCGGGCAGCACCTCCTGCGACACCAGGTGGTGACGGAACGCGTTCGCGGCCTCGTCGAGCGCGATGCGGTCCTGCGGGCGCTTGGGTCCCGCGATGCTCGGACGCACGGTGCCGAGGTCGAGCTCCAGCGTGTCGCTGTAGTCGGCGGGCGCCGCGCCGGTCTCGCGCCACAGGCCCTGCTCGCGCATGTAGGCCTCGACGCGCGCGACGGTCTCCTTCGAGCGACCGGTCAGCTCCAGGTAGCGGATGGTCTCGCCGTCGACGGGGAAGATCGCGCAGGTGGCCCCGTATTCGGGCGACATGTTGCCGATGGTCGCGCGGTCGGCGAGGCTCAGCGAGCCGAGTCCGTCGCCGTGGAACTCGACGAACTTGCCCACCACGCCCTTCTCGCGCAGCATCTCGGTCACGCGCAGCACCAGGTCCGTCGCCGTGGTGCCGGCGGGCAGCTCGCCGTGCACGCCGAAGCCGACGACCTCGGGCAGCAGCATGGTGATGGGCTGGCCGAGCATGGCGGCCTCGGCCTCGATGCCGCCGACGCCCCAGCCCAGCACGCCCAGGCCGTTGATCATCGTGGTGTGCGAATCGGTGCCGACGAGCGTGTCGGGGAACGCGACGCTCGCCCCGTCGATGGTTCGGGCCGTGACCACGTCGGCCAGATACTCGAGGTTCACCTGGTGGACGATGCCGGTGCCGGGCGGCACGACGCGGAAGTTCTCGAACGCCTCCTGGCCCCAGCGCAGGAAGCGGTAGCGCTCCTGGTTCCGCTTGAACTCCAGCTTCCGGTTCAGGTCCAGCGCGTCGGTGGAAGCGAAGCGGTCGACCATGACCGAGTGGTCCACGACCAGATCGACCGGGATCTGCGGGTTGATGAGCCCCGCGTCCGCGCCGAGCTCGTTCATGGCGTCGCGCATGGCCGCCAGATCCACCACGGCCGGCACTCCCGTGAAGTCCTGCAGCACGACGCGCGCCGGGGAGAACGCGATCTGATCGGTCTGCGTCCCCTTCGCGTCCCAGTTCGCGAGCGCCTCGATGTGCGCCTTCGTGACGTTGCGGCCGTCCTCGTTGCGAAGCAGGTTCTCCAGCAGGATCTTCAGCGAGAACGGCAGGCGCGAGACGGTGTGGGAGGCCTCCAGCGCATCGAGCCGATAGATCGTGTGGGACGTGTCGCCGACGGTGAGCGTGGCGCGGGCGTCGAAGCTGTTCATCGGTGAGTCTCCGGTGGGGCGGGGCGGGGAGGGGGTCGATCGAGCCGCGTCAGCGCGGCGAGACGCCGCTGCGCGTCGCGTCGACCAGCTCGCGATGCCGACGCTCGTCCGCGCGCACCGCGTCGTTGTGCCGGTGCACCGTGAAGAAGCCCGCGATCAGCACGAACGGGTACACGACGAACCAGCCGAAGCCGAAGAAGCCGACGCTCAGGCCGGCGGCGACGAGCGTGAACAGGAGGCCCGCCACCCAGCTCGAATAGAAGAGCCCGAGCGGGCCGAACACGAGGTTCAGCAGCAGCTGGACGATCTGGGATTTCTTCGACATGGGTCCGACGGGTCCGGGGCCGGTGGGGGGAAGAGGGCCGGGCGGCGTGCGTCGGTCGCCGTGCGCTCGGCGGTAGCCGTACAGGATGTATCAGCGAGGCGTGTCCCGTCCTCCGTGGTGAGGAATCGACAACGCGCGGTGGGGGGATCCAGACGCCTACGGCCGCCCAGCCGAGCGCGTCGTGTCCGACGGCGGCGGCAACCCGTGCCGTCATTGCCTGACCGAGGTCCCGGCGGGCGAGGCGATGCTGATCGCCGCGTGGCGTCCGTTCGCCTCGCTACAGCCCTACGCCGAGACGGGCCCGGTGTTCCTGTGCGCGAAGGAATGCGGGCGGCATCCCGACACGGCGGACCTGCCGGCGATGTTCACCTCCTGGCCGATGCTGCTGGCCCGCGGATACTCGGCCGATGAGCGGATCGTGTACGGCACGGGCGGGGTACGGAACACCGACGAGCTGTCGACGGCGCTCGTCGCGATGTTCCAGGAACCGGCCGTCGCGTTCGCCCACCTGCGCTCAGCGTCGAACAACTGCTACCAGTGCCGGGTGGAGCGATAGCGATGCCTCGGTCCGTACCCTGCGCACCGGTATGCTCGCCGCCGAGACGCCTTCCCACCGAGCCTGCAGAGCATGACGAGCAAACCCGTGAACCCCGCCCGGACGTACCCAACGTTCCGCTGTCGCATCGGGCCGATCGTCCTCGCGACGCTCGCGACCGCGATGCTGGCGCCGCCGGCGGCGGCACAGGAACTCACGGCGGAGCAGATCGCCGCCGCGGTCGGCGATCGGACCTACCAGGGCTCGATGACGGCGGACGCGTTCGCCGAGTACTACGCCGCCGACGGCACGATACGCGGCGACGGGTACACCGGTATCTGGCGCGCCGAGCCGGACGCGCTGTGCTTCACCTACGGCGACGCCGCGGAGGAGTGTTGGAACGTGCTGATCAACGGTCCCGCGATGACGCTGCTCAAGGACGGCGAGGTCGACGGCAGCGGCATGCTGGTGGACGGCAATCCGCTCGGGTTCTGAGTCGTGGCGACGCCGGTATCTGTCCAGGCGTCGAAGCTCGCTACCGCTCCGGTGCCTCTATCGTGGGCGGCCACCTTCCGGCTTCAACCAACCGTTCGTACCATTGGTGCATGGAAGCGTCGTCGATGGCGTACTCGCCGCGTGCCGATTTCCAGGCCACCGGAGGGCTGCGGTCGCGCAGCGAGTTCAGCGCGGACTGGACGCGTGCGGTCGTCACCTTCTCGCCGCCCGCCCCCAGACGCTCGAGCGCCCGCGCGTAGAACGCCTTCGCCTCTGCGTCGAAGGGGCGAAAACGTCGCCCCATGTCGAGCATCCTCCACGTCACCGCACGTTCGAGCGGACGGGAGCCGATGAAATCGGAACGCAAGGCCGCTTCCTCGTCAGCGCGTTGCCGCCCGGCTGTCCGCAACACGGCACCTTCGAACCGCTCGGTCGATCCGGAGAGGGGGCTGAGCGCTTCGTTGATGGCGAGCTCGAGCAACTGCGGACGATGACCGAACTGACCAAAGGCCATCGCCAGCGCTTCGGTGTCCACGGGTGCCAGTTCCGGCCGGTCCGCCTCGACCAGCGAGCCGACGAAGGCGACGAAGTCCTTCCCGAGCAACGGCAGATCCCGGATCGCGCTGCCGAAGAACGGAGCCGCGTTTCCGTTGACGAGTCGCAGCAACTTGTCCCGATCCGAACCCGTCATGACGAGCAGCAACTGCCCGTCGTCCGGTCCGTTGAGCGTGTCCCGTGCCGCCTTGAGCGCCATCATGGTCTGCTCTCCGGCGGTGCTCGTCAGGGCGTGCTGGGCCTCATCCACCATGAGTACCACCGCGCCCCGCGAGGCTTCACGCAGGGCTCGCAGGGCTTCGGTCAGAGTCGTACCGTCATGTCGACCGATGCGCGTGGTGTCGATCTTCATGATGCCGGCGAGGTTCGGTTCCTCGACGCCGGCGGCTTTCGTGGCCTTGGCCACGGCACCGAGCTTGTCGGAGATCGCCTGCGCGATGGCCGAATCGATCATGTCCGCGGGATCGATGCGCGGCGCGGACCATAGATCGACGTAGATCACCGAGTACCCGCGGCCGGCAAGCTCGGGTGCCAGATCCTTGCGCAGGAAGGTCGATTTGCCGGTGCGCCGCGGTGCTGCCAGGAACAGCCCGTTGAGACCATCCCCGAACAGTTCCCGACCGTCGAGCGTGCTGGCGATACGTGTGGCGAGTTCGGGGCGTGGGAAGCGTTCCATGTCGCGGAATATGCCACCGCAGATAAAGTATGGGAACCGAAATAGTTCTTCATACTCGCCGTTCCGGCGGCTACTCCTTCCGTTGGCGCCCTGCTGCCAGGCTCAGGCCGCCTCGCCCACCTCGAACTGCAGCGACGCCAGCCGCGCATACGTGCCGCCATGCGCCACGAGCTCCGCATGCGAGCCGGTGTCGACCAGCCGCCCGTCTTCCATCACGAGGATGCGGTCGGCGTTCACGACGGTCGCGAGCCGATGCGCGATGACGAGCGTGGTGCGTCCCGTCATGGCGTGCTCGAGCGCGATCTGGACCTTGCGCTCGCTCTCGGCGTCCAGCGCGCTCGTCGCCTCGTCGAGCAGCAGCAGCGGCGGATTCTTCAGCAGCGCGCGGGCGATGGAAAGCCGCTGGCGCTGGCCGCCGGACAGGCGCACGCCGCGCTCGCCGAGATAGGTGCCGTAGCCGTCCGGCAGCCGCTCGATGAAGTCGTGCGCCTGCGCGGCGCGCGCCGCGACCACCAGCTCCTCGTCCGTCGCGTCGGGCTTGCCGTAGCGCAGGTTCGCGCGCACGTCGTCGCTGAACACCACGCTCTCCTGGGACACCAGCCCGACCGCGCCGCGCAGGCTCTCGAGCGACAGCTCGGGCAGCGGCACCCCGTCGAGCAGCACGCGTCCGGCGTCCGGATCGTAGAAGCGCAGCAGCAACTGCAGCACCGTCGTCTTGCCGGCGCCCGACGGGCCGACCAGCGCGACCGTCTCGCCGGGCCGGACCGTGAACGACAAACTGCCGAGCGCGAGCTGGTCCGGACGACTCGGGTAGCGGAAGTCGACGGCATCGAACTCCACCCGGGCACCGAAGCTCGTCCCGTCCGGCGTCGCGCCCGCCGTGACTTTCGGAGCCGTGGCCGTGCTCGTGGCCGTGCTGGGGGCCGTGCTGGGGGCCGTGCTGGGAGTCGGCACGTCCCGCACCGTGCTGCCCGGCAGGATCGCGGGCTCCGCGTCGAGCAGCTCCAGCAGCCGCTCGGTCGCACCGGCCGCCCGCTGCACGTCGCCGAGCACCTCCGACAGCGCACCCGTCGAGCCCGCCACGAGCGCCGCGTACAGCATGAACTGCGTCAGCAGACCCGGCGACATGCCGCCCGTCATGACGCGCTGCGCGCCGAGCCACAACACGAACACGATCGCGCCGAACACGAGCGTTATGGAGATCGCCGTGAGTCCGGCGCGCGACAGGTTCCGGCGCACCGCGCTCGCGAACGCCTCGTCGACGGCCGTGCGGTAGCGCGTCGCCTCCATGTCCTCGCGCACGTAGCTCTGCACGGTCGGCATCGCGCCGAGGGTCTCCCCCGCGCGCGCGCTCGTGTCGGCGAGCCGGTCCTGGCTGTCGCGCGACAGCTTCCGGACCTTGCGACCGACCACGAGGATCGGCACGACGACGCCCGCGAGCAGCGCGACGATGATCGCGGCGAGCCCGGGGCTCGACCAGATCATGAGCCCGAGCGCACCGACGAACAGGATCGCGTTCCTGAGCCCCAGCGAGATGCTGGAACCGACTAGCGTCTGGATGAGCGTGGTGTCGCTCGTCAGGCGCGACAGCACTTCCCCGGAACGCAGGGTCTCGAAGAACACCGGATCCTGACGCAGCACCTTCGCGAACACCGCGGTGCGCAGGTCGGACACGATGCGCTCGCCGAGCCAACTGACGCAGTAGTAGCGGATCGCGGTGGCGGCCGCGAGCACGAGCGCCACGCCGAACAGCGCCAGGAACACCGAGTTCACGTGGCCGGTGTCGACCGTCGAGAGCCGCGCGACGAGCCCGCCGGCGATGTCCGCGGCCGAGCCGGACGCCCCGGCGCTCCCGACGTCTTCCGCCGTCGCGCCGTCCGGCGGCGAGGCGAATCCGCGATCGATCAGGAAGCGGAACGCCACCGGGATCGCGAGAGTCGCCGCCGCGGCGACCAGCAGCGAACCCGCGGCGAGCGCGACGCGACCGCGGTAAGGGGCGAGGAACGGGACGAGACGCGACAGCACGCGCGTGGCCGGACGGTCCGACGGTGCGGTGACGCTCTTGCGGGCGTTGCTCGTCGGTGCCTGCCCGGACGTGTGCGGGAGGGGGCCGGAAGACGCGCCCGAGGGGGATGGGTTGCTCACCGGAGGAAGTCTACGTCGCCGGTGTGCGCTGTCGCGCGGCCGCTTGGTGTCGAAGGCCGAGACTCGCACCGAAGCGCCGCCGTTCCAGGAATGCGATCGCGTGGCACGACGATGTAGCGCGACCCATTTGCGAGCGGTGCACCCTGTGGGGGCCCGGTAGCTCAGCCGGCACCGGGATCGAAACGAACGCGAAGGCGGCGATCGAACAGGTCGGGGTCTGGTGGTTCCGGCAGCGGAGAGGACGCGTAGACGGCACGGGATATGGCGTTCGCCACCGGCGGAGTCAGGTCGCTCCCCCGGCAGCGCTCGACGCGTACGTCCAGCACGTCACCAGTGATCGATTGCTGCACCTGAACGGTGCAATCGACGTGGCCGGTACTCGGCGGACGGCGCCAGTTGCTTTCGATCTTCGAGGTGATCGCGCCCGCGTACAGGCGGGCGAGACGTTGGAGCTCGGCTCGCCTCGAGAGGAGCGCCCTCTCGCGGTCGTCGGCCTCTTCGGCAAGGCGCGCCGCCCTCGCTTCGGCACGCTGTGCCGCGGCCTCCTCCGCAAGACGCCTGGCAGCTTCCGCCGCGAGGCGTTCCTGCGCCTCGGCCGCCTGTCGCGCCGCCGCCTCCTCGGCAAGCTGCGATGCAAGCTCTTGCGCCAGGAGCTCGGCCTCCGCACGCTTGCGCTCCGCACGTCGGGCCTCGGCGGCCATCTCCGCTTCGGTGGCGACGCCGCAGCGCTTCAGCACCGCATTCATCCGCGCACTCGCGCCGCCTAGCAAGAAGACGTGCCAGGGGCGCTGACCGTACACCTCGAAGCCGATCACGCCGCCCTCGCCGCGCCCGAGCTCGCGCACGAGCTCGAGGGTATCGGCATCGAGCGGCTCGCCCCCGTAAGCCAGCATGCTGAAGCCGCTGGACTCCGAATCGACGAAGAGTCGGCCCGTCAGTGTCCTGGCGGGCAGCGCGTCGATGCGCAGCTTCACCGCGACAGTCTCGCCGGGCTCATGCAGCCTCTCGTCGTGCCCGAACACCAGCATCAGCTCGGATGCCTCTCCGACGGGGAGGTCGCAGCGCAGGCCGATCCGGACCATGCCCGTGTGGTCGTCCCGACCCACTGTCCAGACCCTGACCTCGTCGTCGAACGGATCGATGGACTCGTGACTGCTCCATGAGGTGGCGCCCGCCGCCTGTCCCGCACCGACGAGCAGACAGGCGGTGAGTGCGACCGCTCCCCTTGCAAACACGTTGCCCATTCCCGGACCTTCCCTGCGTGCCCAAGCGACGTTAGCGTCAGCGCCACCTCGGGCGAGCAGTGCCCGCGATCGTTTCCGGACACGCTTCGCAAACGTCACTCCCCTGTCAACGACTCAAGCACCAGCCGGAAGGCCTGTGCGTCCGGGGCGTCGTGCGGACGCGCTACCTCGCGCCGAGCTTCACCAGGCCGCCGCCGAAGGACTGCGGGACGCCGACATCGATCGAGTCCTAGTCGCCCGGAGCCCGGTAGGTTTCGACGCTGACGTTGAACGCGCCCACGTCGGCAGGGCTGATCGCGAGCTTGCCGAAGGCAGATGCCGAACCCTTCAGCGCAAGCACCTGCATGTGGCTGTTCACGAAGCTTGCGCCGTAGTCGTTCTCGAACGGGGCGTAGGTCGCCACGGGCACGCGTACGCCGTTTCTCGCCGTGCCGGCCGTCTCGAGATCGCTATGGTGGCGATGGTTGCCGGCGCTGGCTTCGGCCGAGAGCGTCATGGCCTTCACCGTGAGCGTCCTCGCACCGGACTTCAGTCCCCAGTCGCCGGTCCAGTACAGGCTGCGGGCGCCGTCGGACGTCCGCCATGCCGAACGGTATCCGTTGACGAGCGTGGACAGCCCGTTAGCGTCGGTGTGCGAGAAGGCCTTGTTCTGGGTAGGGCCGATGGCAGTGCCGAACACCTCGAGCTCGGAGCGACCCGCGGCCCAGGTCACCGGCCCGTCGAGACGCTGACCACCGACCGAACAGCCCCTGAACACGGTCAGCAATGTGGGCACACCGGAAGCGTCAATACGGGAGGCGACGGCGGTGCCACCGTCCGGGCAGCCGAGGGTAGTTCGCGCGCCAGCGGTCGACTGCACGACGAAGCGGCCGCTGCCCGCGCCGTCGAGCGTGGCGGCGACGTCGTCGAGGGCCTTTCGCGTCGTGTTCCAGGCGGCCTCGAGGGGCCGGCCGTTGGCCGTGGCGTAGAGCTTCGGCAGGAAAGCGCGGTAGTTGTCCATCGAGACGAGCAAACCCGTGCCGGTGGCCTCCACCAGGGACGAGGCCGTCTTCCCCATTCGTGGCGTCGGTGTCGATCGCCTGCTGGACGAGTGCCGCGAAGCCGTCGACGACGGTTCTGACGCGCAGCGATGCCTCGTGAAGCGTCTCGTCGTTGGCGATGGTGACGACTTGTCTCAGGCTTGTATCGTAGGTGCCGGACGTGACGAGGGCGGTGGCGTCGGGCGAGGCCGATTCGTCGTCGTCCGGTGCGGGACCGGTGTCGGGCGTCGAAGGCGAAGGGGCGTCGTCGGGCGCACGGCGAGACGGACGGGAGGCGTAACAATGCCGGTGTTCGCCCAGCCCGGGTTCCGTGCGGACGCGTCGGTGGCGGGCACTCGCCGTTCCTGTCGTTCTCGCAACCCACGTCCGTCGGGAAATGCGCGAAACGTGATCGCGCCGCGACGTGGCGGCGTCGACCTTTCGGAGGACACGCGCATGGCCAAGGACATCCTGGTCGCCTACGGCGTCGACGTCGACGCGGTCGCGGGCTGGCTCGGCTCCTACGGGGGCGAGGACTCGCCGGACGACATCTCGCGCGGGCTCTTCGCCGGGGAGGTGGCTTCGCCGCGCATGCTCAAGCTCTTCGACAAGTACGGCATCAAGACGACGTGGTTCATCCCCGGGCATTCCATCGAGACGTTCCCGGGACAGATGAAGGAGGTCGTGGACGCCGGTCACGAGGTCGGCGTGCACGGGTACAGCCACGAGAACCCCATCGCCATGACCCGGCAGCAGGAGGAGGCGATCCTCGACAAGTGCATCGATCTCGTGAGCGAGCTGTCTGGCCGGCGCCCGACCGGCTACGTGGCGCCGTGGTGGGAGTTCAGCAACGTGACGAACGAGCTGCTGCTCGAGCGCGGCATCAAGTACGACCACTCGCTCATGCACGACGACTTCCACCCCTACTACGTGCGCGTGGGCGACAGCTGGACGAAGATCGACTACTCGCAGCACCCGGACACGTGGATGAAGCCGCTGGTGCGCGGTCACGAGACCGATCTGATCGAGATCCCCGCGAGCTGGCACGTGGACGACCTGCCGCCGCTGCTGTTCATCAAGAACTCGCCCAACAGCCACGGGTTCGTCAACCCGCGCGATCTCGAGCAGATGTGGATGGACCAGTTCGACTGGGTGTACCGCGAGCACGACTACGCGGTGTTCACGATGACCGTGCACCCGGACGTCTCGGGCCGACCGCACGTGCTGCTCATGCACGAGCGCATCATCGAGTACATCAACTCGCACGAGGGCGTGCGCTGGGCGACGTTCGACGAGATCGCGGACGACTTCGCGCGGCGCTCCCCGCGCACGAAGGGGTAGGGCGCAACCGTGTGCGGGCTGTGCGGGGCGTTCGGCGTCGAGCACCACTGGAGCACCGGTTCCGGAGGGGCGCAGAGCGCGGACGTGCCCGCACGGCGCATCGAACGCGCGCGGCGCGTGTCGCGGCTCAACGCCGTGCTCGCCGGCAGCGGCGTCGTCGTGCGCGAGTGGCGAGGCAGCGGCTACCTCGTGAGCGGGCTCACCGGCCGGGCGGACGTGGCGAGCGATCTGGCGGGCATCTGGCGCTGCGTCGAGGCCATCCGCGGCATCGCGTTCGATCCGCTCGCCTTGCCGTCGGCCGACCCAGCCTCCGCACAGCCCGCCGCGCGTGAACCGTCCGACCGATGAGCGCCGTGGCGGGCATCTCCGCAGACACGTCGTCGGACGTCCCGGCAGGTGGCGCGAACCGCGCGAAGATGCCCGTCGCCGTACTGACGGGCTTTCTCGGCGCCGGCAAGACGACGCTGCTGCGCGCGTTGCTCGCCTCCGAGGAAGCCGGCAGCACGGCGGTCCTCGTGAACGAGTTCGGCGAGGTGGGCATCGATCATCTGCTGGTCGGCACCATCGCCTCGGATGTCGTGTTGCTGGACTCGGGCTGCGTGTGCTGCCGCATCCGCGGCGAGCTCAAGGAGGCGGTGCTGTCGCTGCTGGAGCGGCGCGAGCGCGCCGAGCTGCCGCCCTTCAGGCGCATGATCATCGAGACGACGGGTCTCGCCGAGCCCGCGCCGATCGTCGCGACCCTCGCGATGGATCGGGTGCTGTCGCACCAGGTGGACATCGAGACGATAGTGACGGTCGTCGACGCGGTCGCGGCCCTCGACACCGCTGCCGTGCGGCCCGAGTGGCTCGCGCAGGTGGCCGCGGCCGATGCGCTCGTCGTGTCGAAGTCGGACCTCGTCGTGTCCGGCGCGATCGACTCGCTGAACGCGATGCTGCACCGCCTGAACCCCGCGGCGCCGATCGTGCGCAGCGACGAGCGCGGGTCCGCGCTACGGACACTGTTCGTGCGCGGAAGCGGTGATAGCGGGAGATCGCGGTCAGCCGCAGGAGCACGAACGCGCGACGCCGACCCGCGTGGAAGCCGGTCGCAGGACGGCCGGACGTACGCGGTCGAGCCGGACGTGCACGGCGTGCGCAGCACCGTGCTCGAGCTGGACGAAGCGGTGGACTGGACCGCGTTCGGTATCTGGTTCTCCGCGCTGCTGCACGCGCACGGGTCGCGGCTGCTGCGCGTGAAGGGGCTGCTCGACACGGGAGGAAGCGGACCGGTGCGCTTCGACAGCGTGCAGCACTCGGTGTACCCGCCGGAGCACCTCGACGCGTGGCCGGACGACGGCAGGCGGTCGCGGCTGGTGTTCATCGTCGATGCCCTGGACCCCGCCGACATCCACGCCTCGTTCCGACATCACGTGAGCGCGGCGGTGGCCGCCTTCAGCGGTCCACGATGTACACCGTCGGCACGCTCGGCAGCTCCGACAGGAGCCTCGGCACTCCGAGCGTGAGGTCGTACCGGCGCAGCCCGCATGGAGCCGATCGCTCCGCACCGCGACTCCGGCCCGGGCCGGCATCGGCACGGTCGTGGCCAGGACGGGCGACGAGGCGTCAGCTTCGACGCGCGAGCCGGTGCAGCGGCCAGAAGCCCGCGGCGCACGCCAGCAGCATTGCCCCGACGAAGCTGCGCCAGCCGAGGTGCTGGTACACCCACAGCGGCGCCACCGAGCCGAGCGCGCCGGCAGCGTAGTAGATCGAGATGTAGAGCCCGTTGACGAGGCTCGCCTCGGCGGGCCGCAGCCCGTTCAGGTAGCCCGACAACGTGGCGTGCACCGTGAACATGCCCGCCGAGGTGAGAAAGCCCGCCGCGATCAGCACGCCGATGCTCGCCAGGCCCGTCAGCGCGAGCCCGGCGAGAAACAGGCCGAGCGCGACGGCCATGGCGCGCAGCGGCCCCCCCGCAAGAGCGTGCAGGCGGGCGAGGTTCAGCGCGATGCCGACGCCGACCAGGTAGCCGAGGTAGACGAGCGAGATCGTCGACGCGGGCACCCCCGGATCGATCTCCACGAGCCTGAAGGGCAGCGCGTTCAGCAGCCCGGAGAACGTGAAGAACACGATGAAGATCAGCGCGTAGCCCGCCGCGAACGCGGGTTCGCGCAGGATCGCGAGCGAGGCCGCCGCCCCGCCGCGCGTCGCCGACACGCTCTGGTCGCGCGCCGCGCCCAGCAGCGCCAGGGCGCAGCCGACCAGCAGGAGCCCCAGCAGCACGAACGTGCCGCGCCAGCCGAGCGCGTCCGAGACGAAGCCGCCGATCAGGCGACCGGACAGCCCGCCGAGAATGGTGGTGGCGATGTAGGTGGCCACGCGCCGGGCTACCGCATCGGCGCTGCCGGCACGGCTGCAGTACGTGACGGCGGCCGTGAAGATGGCGGGGTACAGGATCGCCTGCAACGCGCGCGCACCGAGCAGCGCGGGCAGGCCGTCCGCGGCGGCGAAGGCGAACTGCAGCAGACCCAACAGGAGCGTGGCCACGACGAGCAGCCGCTGCGCGGAGAAGCGCTGCAGCACCACGCCGAAGCCGAGCGGCGCGACGGCGAGCGCCACGAAGCACACCGTCAGGAGAAGCGCGACCGTGGCGGGTCGCGCGCCGAACTCCGACGAGAAGAAGGGCAGTAGCGGCTGCGGCGCGTAGAACGCGACGAATGCGGCGAAGGTCGTGAGCAGGACGAGCCGGAAACTGCGTCCGGGCGGCGGCTGACCGGCGCCCGGACGCGTGCGCTTCTCGCCGCCTCGCGCGCGAGGCGGACGGACGAGATGGAGCTCAGTCGCCCGGCTTGTCCGAGTCGAAGTCGCTCGCCGAATGACGCTCCGGCAACCGCTGCTCCTCGGGCCCGAAGGTACGGTTCACGCGCACGCCGCGCACGACGGCCGGGCGCGCGTCGATGGCCTTCGCCCAGCGCATGACGTGCTCGTACTCGTGCGCCTGCAGGAACGTGGCGGCGCCGTACACGCGGTCCAGCACCAGTTGTCCGTACCAGGGCCATACCGCGATGTCGGCGATGGAATAGCTCTCGCCGTTCAGCCATTCGCCCTCGCCGAGCCTGCGATCCAGCACGTCCAGCTGGCGCTTGGTCTCCATCGTGAACCGGTCGATGCAGTACTCGATCTTCACGGGCGCGTAGGCGTAGAAGTGGCCGAAGCCGCCGCCCAGATAGGGCGCGCTGCCCATCTGCCAGAAGAGCCAGTTCAGCGTCTCGGTGCGCCTTCGCGGGCTCGCCCGGCAGGAAGGCACCGAACTTCTCGGCCAGGTACAGCAGGATGGAGCCGGACTCGAACACGCGCAGCTCCGGGGACGCGCCGCGGTCGACGAGCGCGGGAATCTTGGAGTTCGGATTGATGCCGACGAAGCCGGAGCCGAACTGCTCCCCGGCGCCGATGTCGATCGGCCAGGCGTCGTACTCCGCATCGGCGTGCCCGGCCTCGAGGAGCTCCTCGAGCATGACCGTGACCTTCACGCCGTTCGGCGTCGCGAGCGAGTGCAACTGCAGCGCGTGCTCGCCGACGGGCAGCTCGACGTCGTGCGTCGGCCCGGCGACCGGGCGGTTGATGCTCGCCCACTGGCCGCCGCTCGATTCCGGCGGGCTCCATACCTCGGGCGGGGTGTACTCGTCGCTCATGCGTGCGGGAACTCGTCGGGCGGCCGGAGGGCGCGCACTGTACCCGCCCGGCGCCGGTGTCGAGCTCGCCGCGTGCGGATCCGCAAAACCGACCGGCGTCTCTGTCCCGGACACCGTCTCGGCGCGAGCCGGTGTCGGGTCAGCCTGCGCGCTTGCCCCGCAAACTCAGCGAGGATCGGTTCAGCGCGTGCAGATCCGCCGAGCCGTCCAGCACGCGCTCGCCCGTGTCGAGCGCCCGGGTCAGCACGTCGAACGGGGTGTGCTTCCACGCGGGCGGGCGCACGCACTCGCGCCACGCTCGTCCGCACGCGTCGTCGAGCAGGATGCGCGCGAAGCAGTGGTTCAGGCGCACGGGCCAGTCGCGCGACCCGGCGGCCTCGGGCAGCCGCCGGTCGACGAGTTCGCGCCAGCGTTCGCGCAGACGCGCCTCGCCGTCGTCCATGTCGGACCGGCTATTCGGACTAGCTATCCTTCGCCGCGTCCAGCCATTCGATGATGGCCTCGTTCGCCTCGTCCGGCTTCTCGAGCACCGAGGCGTGCGAGGCGCCATCGATGATCGTCACCATCGAGCCGTCCACCTGGTCGCCCATCATCTGCGCAAGGCTTGCGGGCGTGAGCGTGTCCTCGATGCCGAACAGGAAGAGCGTCGGCACGTCGATCGCGTCCAGCACGCCGGTGAGGTCGGGCCGTTCGGCCAGCGCCACGCCGCCGCCCGCGGCACCGTTGACGGAAGCCTCCTGCATGAGGTTGCCGATGTACTCGACCTTGTCCGGCTCGTTCATGCGCGTCGCGCCCGTGAACATGTCCTTGATGAGGAAGTCGGCGTAGGCCTGGTCCACACCGTCCTGCTTCACCTGCTCGGCGAGCCCTTCCCACAGCGCCGCCTCGGCGATCGGTGCCGGCACGGCCGCGGTGTCGTTGAACGCCAGCGCGCGGAACTTCTCCGGCGCCTGGTCGTACATCTGGAAGAGCGTCCAGCCGCCCATGGACATGCCGAGCACCGCGGCCTGGCCGTCGCCGATCTCGAGCTCGTCCATCACCGCGATCATGTCGTCGGCGTAGGTCTCTATCGACGCGGAGTCCGTCGGGCGCCTCGCTCTCGCCGAAGCCGCGCAGCGAGGGCGTGACGACGCTGTAGCCGGCGTCCGCGATGGCCTGGACGTTGTCGCGGAACAGGCCCTCGTTGAGCGGGTAGCCGTGGATCAGCATCACCGGGTCGCCCTCGCCGTGCACGGTGTAGTGGATGCGCGCACCGTCGGGGCGCTCGACGAAGCCGTCGAAGGGGGTGGCGGGCTGGGCGTGGACGACGCCGGCCGTCACGAGGCCGACGGCGAGCGCGGTGGCGCGAAGCGTGTGCGGGATCATGCGGTTCATGTGCCTGTCGTCGTGAATGGGCGAGACAGTCTGGGAAACGCGCCGCAGGTGCGGCACCGCGGTTCCCGAATTCGCGCAGGCGTGCTGTAAATCGTGGGCGACGCCCTTCTCCGGGCGTCGCAGGTAGGGCCGCGGGGTGGGGCTCAGCCTTGCGGACGCGTGGACGCGAAGGACGGGCGCCCGGCCAGCAACGCGTGCTCGGCCTCCAGGCGCGGGTGCCCGTCGCGCCACGCGATGTCGGGATGGCGGAAGTCGAGATACTCGAGCCCGCACACGAGCGCGACTATGCCCAGGTCCAGATCCGGCGCTCGCGAGCCGTCACCCGCGCGCGCCTCGAACCAGTCGAGCGCGGTGCGGATCTTGTCGACGAGGTCGTCGGACCAGGTCACCCAGCGCTGCGGCTCGGGTCGCACGAAGCCCTCGTAGCGCAGCTGCACGGCAAGCTCGGTCATGCCGTTGGCCACGGCGTGCGCGTTCAGCACGCGCCAGCGCCGATCGCCTTCGGCCGGTATCAGCCGGTGGCCGCCGAGCTCGTCCAGGTACTGGCAGATCAGCGTCGAGTCGTTCAGCGAGAAGCCGTCGGGCAACGTCAACGACGGTACGCGCCGCAGCGGGTTGACGAGGCCCGCGTACTCGGCGTTCGGCTTGCCGGGCGCGACGTGCACGTCGCGCAGCTCCAGTCGCTCGGCCAGGCCCAGCTCGGCCGCGCACACGCGCACCTTGCGCGCGAAGGGGGAGGCGCCCGCGTGGTGCAGGATCAGCTTGTCGGACATGGGCGGCGGTTCTAGCGGGTGGGGACGGGGCGCCATCCTGCCGCAAGCGGTGCCGCGGCGTCAGTCGTTCTCGAGGAGTACCGCGAAGCAGGCGTCGAGATCCGAGCGTCAGCCCGGTCGGCGGTAGCTCGAGCGTACCGCCGTGCCGGATCGCGTGATCACCGGCCCGTCGGTCTCGACGCGGCCGTGGTGGAACACGACGCGGCGGACCGGATCGAACACGAGGTAGTGGCGCACGCTCGACAGGCCCAGATACCCCTCGAGCTTCTCGCCGGTGTCCTGGTAGGCGGTCGACGGGGAGAGCACCTCGACGATCACGACGGGCGCGTCGATCGTGACCGCGTCCAGACGGATCTCGCCGCAGCACTGCACGGCGGCGTCCGGTTCGCACGTGTTGTTCCCGTCGATGACGATGATGACGCCATCGCCGAACAGGCGGCGACCATTTCGAGGCCGCCTGATCGCGAGGCGCAGCTCCACGGCCACTTCGGTCTTCAGCAGGTTGTGCCGATTCTTCTCCGATGCCATCCGGAGCGGAATGCCGTTCGACAGCTCCCAGCGCTCGCCGTCAGGCCGGGACATCGACCAGTCGAGGAAGTTCCTCGACGTTCATCGGTTTTCGAGTCGGTCCTGCATGAGGGTTCCGGCGGCGGACTTCGGCCAGTCTACTCGGGAGCTTCGGCTCTCAGACCCTATAATGCCTTCCCACCCGTCCGACTCCCGGACCCTCTTCCCATGCAGTATCCCGAGATCCTTCGACGTCATCGTCGTCGGCGGCGGCCACGCCGGCACCGAGGCCGCCCTCGCCGCGTCCCGCTCCGGCGCGCGCACGCTGCTGCTGACGCACGCCATAGAGACGCTCGGCCAGATGAGCTGCAACCCGGCCATCGGCGGCATCGGCAAGGGACACCTGGTGAAGGAGATCGACGCGCTCGGCGGCGCCATGGCGCGCGCGGCCGATGCCGCCGCCATCCACGTGCGCACGCTGAACGCCAGCAAGGGGCCGGCGGTGCGCGCCACGCGCGCGCAGGCCGATCGGCAGCTCTATCGCGTGGCGGTCAGGAAGATCGTCGAGAACCAGCCGAACCTCGCGCTGTTCCAGCAGCCCGTGGACGACCTGCTGCTGGAGGGCGGGCGCGTGGCGGGCGTCATGACCGCGCTGGGCCTGACGTTCCGCGCACCCACCGTTGTGCTGACCGTGGGCACTTTCCTCGCGGGGCTCACGCACGTCGGGGAATCGAACCGGCCCGAGGGACGTGCCGGGGACGCGCCGGCCACGACGCTCGCCGCGCGCCTGCGCGAGATGCCGCTCGGCGTCGGCAGGCTCAAGACCGGCACGCCGCCGCGCATCGACTCGCGCAGCATCGACTATCGCGGCCTCGCCTCGCAGCCCGGCGACGACCCGCGTCCGGTGTTCTCGTACCTCGGCAGCACGAGCGATCACCCGCGGCAGGTGCACTGCCACATCACGGCCACCAACGCGCGCACGCACGACATCATCCGGGGCGCGCTGCACCGCTCGCCCATGTTCTCGGGCACCATCGAGGGCACCGGCCCGCGCTACTGCCCGTCCATCGAGGACAAGGTCGTGCGCTTCGCCGAACGGATGAGCCACCAGGTGTTCATCGAGCCCGAGGGCCTCGACTCGCTCGAGGTCTACCCGAACGGCATCTCGACCAGCCTGCCCTTCGACGTGCAGGTGGACTACGTGCGCAGCATCCGCGGGTTCGAGCGCGCGCACATCACGCGACCGGGCTACGCCATCGAATACGACTACTTCGACCCCCGCGGCCTGCGCCCGTCGCTGGAGACGCGCGCAGTGCCAGGGTTGTACTTCGCGGGACAGATCAACGGCACGACGGGCTACGAGGAGGCCGCCGCGCAGGGGCTCGTCGCGGGCATCAACGCGGCGCGCGCCACGCGTGGCGAGGACGCCTGGACGCCGCGGCGTGACGAGGCCTACATCGGCGTGCTGATCGACGATCTCGTCACGCGCGGCACCAAGGAGCCGTACCGCATGTTCACGAGCCGCGCGGAGTACCGCCTGACGCTGCGCGAGGACAACGCGGACCTGCGCCTGAGCGAGACCGGTCGTCGCCTCGGTCTCGTCGACGACGCGCGGTGGGCCGCGTTCGAGACCAAGCGCGACGCCATCGAGCGGCTGGAGCGCGCGATGGATGGCTGGCGGTTGCACCCGGGGACGCCCGGCGCGCGGGCGCTGCACGACGCCACCGGGGTGGAGCTGTCGCGCGACCGCTCGGCCGCGGAGCTCGCGCGCATGCCGCAGGTGGCGCTCGCCGCGCTGCTGCCCATCGTCGCGCCGGACGAGCCCGTGCCCGACCGGGCCGTCGTGGATCAGGTGGAGACCCGGCTGCGCTACGCAGGCTATCTCGATCGGCAGCAGGCCGACATCGACCGGGCGCGCAGCCACGAGGAGCACCCGCTGCCCGAATCGCTCGATTACGACGACGTGCACGGGTTGTCGAACGAGGTGCGCCAGAAGCTCTCCGAGCACCGGCCCGCGACCGTCGGGCAGGCGGGTCGCGTGCCGGGCGTCACGCCGGCCGCGGTATCGCTGCTGCTCGTGCACCTGAAACGTGCATCGGCCCGCCGCGGTGCGGAACCGAAGCCGCGCGAGGTTGCCTGAGCGCTACCTTCCGCGTCAGGCGAGCGTCCCATGTTCGGCCCCCACCGTTTCATCCGCTGCGCCGTGTTCGCGCTCGCCGCGGCGCTGCCGGGCGTTCCCGCGGCCGGCGAGTCGGCGGCCGAAGGTGGGCCGCGCGTCATCGAGCTCTACACGTCGCACGGCTGCTCGTCCTGCCCGGCGGCCGATGAGCTGCTGGGCGAGCTGATCGAGGCCCACGCCGATGCGGGGAACCTCGTCGCGCTGGAGTTCCACGTCGATTACTGGAACGAGCTGGTGCACGGCGGCGACGGCAATTTCGTGGACCCGTTCTCACACGCCGCGTGGAGCGGACGTCAGCGCGACTACGCGCGCGCCGGTCTCGACGGTCGACCGGGCGTCTACACGCCCCAGGTCGTGATCGACGGGCGAGCCGCGTTCGTCGGCTCCGACGCACGTCGTATCGACGAGGCGCTGGCCGCGCCGGCCGCCACGACGCCCGGACTGTCGGTGGCCGTGGCGCGTGCCGGCTCGGGGGACGATGCGCTGAGCGTGTCGGTCGATGCCTCGGACTACGCCATGGGTACCGACGCGCTCGACGTGATGCTGGTGCGCTACGCGAAGCGCACCAGCACCGAGATCACGGGTGGCGAGAACCGTCATCGCACGGCCGTGAACCATCACGTCGTGCGCTCCATGGAGCGGCTGGGTCGGCCCGAGCCCGGGGCGACGACGGCGTTCGAGGTGGCCGCGCCGGAACCGGACGAAGGCTGCGCGGTGTTGCTGCAGGACCGCTTCCTGACGCGATTGCACGCGGCGGCGCTCTGTCCGGACTGAGCGGGGCCGAAGATTACCGCCCGGATACCCGCGGCGCGTACCTAGACTGGAGGGCCCGCGATCCGCGAGCACCGCCATGACGCTCCACGCCCGAACCCGGTCCGGAATCCGGCCCGGAACCCAGCCTGGAACGCGGCCTGGAACGCGGCCTGGAACGCGGCCTCGCACCCGCGTCGCGCTCTGCGTCGCCGCCTCCCTCGCGACGACGCTCGCGGCGGCCGCACCCGCGGTGGACGGGACCGCGATCGTGGTGCCCGACGACGGCTGGTACCAGGTGCAGGACGCCGCGACCTACGCCTCGCTGTGCGAGGGCGTGCGACGCTGCGACGTCGGGCCGGGCACCTACCTGGTCGTCAACCACACCACCGGCGTGCGCTACGAGGCGGTGGACGTGCCCGGACCCGCGGGCGGCGCACCGAGCGTGGACGGCAACACGATCTCGTGGGCCGACGACGGCTGGTACCAGGTCCAGACCCGCGATACCTACGTCGAGGTTTGCCAGGGCAGGGGCTCCTGCGAGGTGCCACCCGGCACCTACCGCGTCATCAACCTCACGACCGGCACCCGCTACGAGGACGTCACGGTCGCAGCCGCGCCAGGACCCGGCCCGGGGCCCGGCCCGGGACCGGACCCCGTGGGCGACGACTTTCCCGTCCGCATCACTCCGGACCTGCTCGTCCCACACGACCCCGACGCCGATACCGGCGCCCCCGAACTGCCTCCCGGGCTCCGACCCGCGGGCGACGTCAACGGTGATGGCCGCCAGGACGCGATCGTCATCCTGAGGGGCGATGTGCCGGGGTTCCACGTGGCGGCCGGGATCCTCTTCGCCGATGCGTCGAACGGCTTCCCCGGACTGCCGGCGGACCCGGACGATCCGGGCGCCGCCGAGACGGTGCGGCGCGCCGGGTTCGTCATCGAGGGAGTCCGTTCGAGCGTCACGGGTGTCGGCGACGTGAACGGCGACGGCTACGACGACCTGTCGTTCTCGAGCGACGGCTTCTTCGAGGTGGGCAGGGGCTACGTGCTGGCGGGCGGTCCGGACCCGCAAGGCTTCTACGCCGGCCGGGCCGCGAGCGTCGATCCCGACCGGATCCTCGTCGATGTCGGCGTGACTGCCGGCTTCATCGGCGCCGGGGACGTGAACGGCGACGGCATCGGAGACCTCTTCGTCACGAGCCCCGGCGACTCGTTCGGCGGCGTGCTGTACGGAGCGTCCGACCTGGACGTGACCCTGCGCGACCGCGCGGCGCTTGGCGCGCTGGCCCTGGTGGGCAGCTGCATCGGTACCTACTGCACGTCGCGCCCCGTCGGGGACATCGACGGCGACGGTTTCGACGACGTGTACGTGTCGCGCTTCGGCGGCGGCGACTGCGGTTACGGAAGCGCGACGGCCGTGCTCTACGGCGCGGCCGACGGGATCGCGCAGCGCGGCGCGGTCGGCGACTACCCGGAGTCGGAGCGCACGCTCGTCGCCGACGAGGGCGCCGGGCGCTGCCTGGCATCGAGCGCGGCGAGGGTCGCCGGTACCGGCGACGTCGATGGCGACGGCCGGATCGACTTCGTCATCGACTCGCGTTTCGGAGCGGGGCCGGGCGCGCTGGTGTTCGGCCGGGCCGAGCGCACGCCGATCCTGTGGGTGCAGGCGTTCGACGGGCAGCGCGGGGTGACGATCGACGTCGACACGGTGCCGACGCTCGAGGACGTGACCGGCGACGGGCTGGCCGACCTGATATTCGAGGGTGGGCGCCTGTTCGCGGGCCGCGCGCGCGGCGTCGCCTCCGTCGACGGTCCCGTGGTCGTGCGCTCCCCGGACGCCTTCGAGATCCGTGCGGGAGGCGCGCCCCCCGCCGGGACCGATGACTACCTGGTGGAGGTCGACGGCCGCTTCGCGGGCACGCTCGACGATGTCGATGCCAGCCTCGAGGTCATCGACGCGACGGGCGGCGCGCAGGCGCGCATCACGCTCCGGGCGCGCGACGCGAGCGGCACCGTGCTGGCCACCACGAATCGTACGGTACGGGCCTGGGACGGCCCCCTGCTGCAGGCGGAGCTCGTCGCGCCGCGGCTCGTGCGGCTGTTCGTGGAGGACGTGTCGCCGCCCCTGCGCAGCTACGGCCGCGCCCTCGTCTGGCGCGACGGGGTGCCCGTCGCACGCTCGCAGCGAGGCGGCGACGACTTCTACGATACCGAGCTCGTGCTGGGGCGCACGTACACGTACTTCGTCACGCCCGACTACCTGCCGGCGGGCTCGCTGGACCCGTCCTCGCTGAGCGACGCACCGCTCGGGCAGCGGCGCAGCAACTCCGTCACGGTGACGCTGCCGCTGCCCTGAGTGTCCGCAGCGTCGACTGGACGCTCGACGGTGGGGAGTTCCGCCTGGCGTCGGCGGGGCTGCTCAGGACCGCGCGGCTGCTGGTGAAGGGGGCGCCGATGGGGCCGAAGGCGGGCTGGCCGGTGAGCTGACGAGCGGCCCCTCGACGCGACACGCGGTGGTCGTGTCGAGGTCCGTTTCCGAAAGCCCGCCGCGCGTCCCGGCATTGTGCCTCGTTCACGACTCAGGATTCGTCCGTGGGATCGAGCAGCGTGTCGAGCCTCACGGGCACGTGAGCGGCGAATGCCCCGAAGTCCTTGTCGGTGGTCAAAATCGAGCAGTCGCGCCGATCGGCGGCCGCGCAGATCAGGAAGTCCGTGTTCGAGCCCTGCACGCCAGTGCGTCGGCACGTGTTGAAGAACGCGGCCGCGGTCTCGTGATCCTCGGCCTCTAGAACGAGATCGGGAAAGCTGCGCAGGCGGTGACGCAGGGTGTCGAAGGTATCGCGGTCGCGAATGCCGCTCAGCAGCTCCTGTCGCACCGCGCCGAGCATCAGCACGCGTCCATCTGCGACGAGCCGCGACAGACGGGCGGTGGCGATGTCCGCCACGACTGCCCGGCGGCGCAGTGCAAGCGACCACACGGAGGTATCGACGAGCACCTTCACTGACGGCTTCTTTGCGCCTTGTAGTCGTAGTCGGCGTCGTACTCGACCGTGCCGAAGAGCTCGAGTATCCGCAATTGGTTGCGCCGCTCGACGTACTCGCGCAACGCCTCCAGCACCACCGCTCGCTTGGTACGGTGACCGCCGAGCTTCATGGCCTCTTCGAGCAGCTCAGGGTCGATGTCGAGATTGGTGGCCATCGGAGCGCTCGTCGATCAATCTGCACAAAGAGTTGCACAAGTTCATCCACGGCGCAACGCGGTCAGCGGCCGGGGTGTCGGCGCCACTCCCGGCCGGTGTGTCTCGAATTCGACCTTGAAGCGTTCGGCCACGCCGGCGTCGAGCTTGAGTAGCGCCTCCGATCTGCCGTCGCTCAAAGCTCCCGAATCGGCGCCCCGGCCGCGAACGCCGCGATCGCCCCCACGCTTTGCTCGTGGAAGACCCGCCAGGTCGCCCGCGTCACGTAGCCCAGGTGCGGCGTCAGCAGCAACCGCTCGCCGAAGCGCGCCTTCGCCTCGCGCCACGGATCGTCCGCAGGCAACGGCTCGGCCTCGAACACGTCGATCGCGGCGCGGGCCGAGTCGTCGCGCTCCATCCAGTCGAACAGCGCCGCCCGGTCGAGCAGCCCCGCGCGCGAGGTGTTCACCACCAGTGCGCCCGCCGGCAGCGCGGCCAGCGCCTCGGCGCCGACGAGCCCGGCGCTGCGCTGCGACAGCACCATGTGGATCGACAGCACGTCGGAGCGCCCGGCGAGTGCCGACAGGCTCGGCGCGCGCTCGATGCCGTGCTCGGCGGCGCGGTCGTCGGTGAGGTTCGGCGACCAGGCCCGCACCGTCGAGCCGAACGCGCGGCACAGCGCGGCGACCTGGACGCCGATGTTGCCGAGCCCGACGAGACCCACCTCCAGGTCCGCGAGGTCCCGCCCCGGCGCGCCCTGGAAGCCCCCGGCGGCGAGCCGCGCGCTCTCGTCACCGATGCGGCGGGCCTGGTGCAGGATCATCGCCAGCGTCAGCTCCGACGTCGTGGTCTTGCGCGACTGCGTGCCGCAGACGGTGACGCCGCACGCCTTCGCCGCGGCGACGTCGATGGACAGGTTCCGCGGTCCGCTCGTCACGATCAGCTTCAGCGCCGGCAGCGCCTCGATCAGGGCGGCGGGGAAGGGCGTGCGCTCGCGCATCAGGCACACCACGTCGAACGGGACGAGCGTGTCGACGAGCGCTTCCGGCGGGATCGGCGCGTCGAAGAAGCGCAGCTCCGCGTCGAGCGTGTCCCAGGGGGCGCAGTCGCGCGCGACCCCGGCCCAGTCATCCAGAACGGCGATTCGCATCGGATTTCCTCCAGTCCGGCAGAGGGCCCACGATCGGTGAGACCGAAGATGACGCAGAAGGCCAGGCCCGCGAGGATGTTGCGCCGCAACTCGCCGGGCCTCACCCCCACGTAGCGTGCACCGATCGAGGCGCCGATGAAGAAATAGTCGAATAGCGGCCACCGCCGCCGGACGGGAACGCGGTGCGGATCGCCCGCCGGTGTGGGCTACGATCGAGACGGATACCGAAGGGGAGCGAGCACGCGTGGACGAGCGGGTGATCGAGGAACTGGCGCCTCATGGTCGGCTGCGCGCCGGACTCAACATGAGCAACTTCCTGCTCGTCACCGGCGAGACGGCCGATGGTCAACCCGACGGCACGTCGCCCGACATCGCGCGGGCCGTCGCCGATGAGCTCGGCGTGCCGCTCGAGCTCGTGCGCTTCGACGGCCCCGGGGACGTGGCCGATGCGGCCGACGCCGATGTCTGGGACATCGCGAACATCGGCGCCGAACCGGAACGGGCGAAGCGCATCGCCTTCAGCCCGGCGTGGTGCGAGATCCAGGCCACGTGCCTGCTACCCGCGGGCAGCCCGTACCGCGCGTTCGCGGAGCTCGACGCGCCCGGCGTGCGCATCGCGGTCAAGGCGCGCAGCGCCTACGACCTGTGGCTGACCGAGCACCTGCGCCACGCGACGCTCGTGCGCGAGCCCTCGATCGACGACTCCTACGACAGGTTCGTCGCCGACGGGCTCGAGGCGCTCGCGGGGCTCAGGCCGAAGCTCGTCGACCAGCACGCCTCGTTGCCCGGCTCGATGCTGCTCGAGGAAAGCTTCACCGCCGTGCAGCAGTCCATCGGTTGCCGCACCGGGCGGCCCGCGGCGGCAGCGTTCCTGCGCGAGTTCGTCGAGCGCTCGGTCCGGTCCGGCTTCGTGCGGTCGTTGTTCGTCAGGCACGGCGTCGAGGGGCGGCTGTCGGTGCCGGGCGTGCCGCGGGACGCGTAGCGGATGGCGCGCCAGCCAGCGATGCCGGAAGCCGCGTACGTGAGCACCCCGTCGAGCAGTCCGATGGCCGAGGCGTTCGTCAATCCTCTCACCGCTGGAGTTCGCCGAGGCGGGTCTGGTGCTGCGTCCCGTCGAGCTCGACGCGCCGTACGTGACGACGCTGGTGCACCGCCACGACGTGCATCCGTCGGGGTTCGTACGTCGCTTCTTGGACGTGCTCGAGGCGACGCGGGACCGGGCACTGGCCCGGGCGACCGCGATCTCGCACGCCGGGACGGACGGTATGGGGCGTGACGAGGTGCCCCGTGCGATGCTGCCCGGACCGCCGGGGAGCTGACCCGGCCACGCTGGGTACCTTCGGACCGATGTGGCTACGCCTGCTGGCGCTCTCTGCGGCGCTCGCGCTCGGTGCGTGCACCGACCTTCCCTCGCTCGACGGGCGAAGCGTCTCGCACGCCCTCGACGACGAGGCCGCCGACGCCACGCCGCTCGGACGCCACCTCGCCCCGCAGCTCGATGCGCATCCGGAGATGTCCGGCGTGCGCCTGCTCGGCGACCCGCTCGACGCGTTCGTCGCCCGCATGGCGCTCGCGAAGCGCGCGACCGAGACGCTCGACCTGCAGTACTACATCTGGCACCGGGACATCACGGGCCTGCTGCTCTACGAGGCTGTGCTCGACGCCGCCGACCGCGGCGTGCGGGTCCGGCTGCTGATCGACGACTTCAACACCGCGGAGCTCGACCCGACGCTGGCCGCGCTCGACGCGCACGAGCGCATCGAGGTCAGGCTCTTCAACCCCTTCGTGCATCGCGAGCACCGCTGGCGCTCGTACCTGACCGACTTCCGGCGCATCAACCGGCGCATGCACAACAAGTCGTTCACGGTCGACGCCCGGGTGTCGATCCTCGGCGGGCGCAACGTCGGCGACGAGTACTTCGGCGCCACCGAGGACGTCGCCTTCTCCGATCTCGACATGCTGGCCGTCGGCCCGGTCGTCGATGCGATCGCCACGGACTTCGATGCCTACTGGTCATCGGAGTCCGCCTACCCGGCAGCGTCGGTGGTGGAGGGCGCGGAGGGCTACGACGGCGACGCCCTGCGCGCCGACGCGGCCGGCAGGCGCTCGTCGGCGCTCGGCCGGTCGTACCGGGAACGCCTTGCCGACTCGGCACTCGCGCGCGAACTGCGGGACGGGGCACCGGAGTTCGACTGGGCGCCGGCGATCATCGTCAGCGATGATCCGGTCAAGGCGCTCGGGCGGATCGAGGAGGCGGACCTGCTGATCAGCCGCCTGCGCGCGATCGTCGGCGAGCCCGCCGAGCGGCTGCAGGTGATCTCGGCCTACTTCCTGCCGACCGACGAGGTCGTGGAAGAGCTGACGACGCTGGCCGCCGACGGCGTCGACGTCACGGTAGTCACCAACTCGCTCGAGTCCACGGACTCGCCCGTCGTCTACGGCGGCTACGCCGGACAGCGCAGGCCGCTGCTCGAGGCGGGCATGGCCGTGCACGAGATCCGCTCCGAGAACGCGGCACCCGAGGTGGACGAGCGGGCGGGGCCGTTCGGCAGCACCTCGGCGAGCCTGCACGCGAAGACGATGACGGTCGACGATCGGCAGCTGTTCGTCGGCTCGTTCAACTTCGACCCCCGCTCCACGCGGCTGAACACCGAGCTCGGCATTCTCGTCGACAGCGAGTCCCTGACGTCGCGCACCGCGGCGATGTTCGCCGAGCGCCTGGCCGAAACCACCTACGAGCTGGCCCTGTCGGCGGAAGGGGATACGCTGTGGATCGATCGGCGCGGCGGCGAGGAGGTCGTGCACGAGACGGCACCCGGCACCGGCCGGTGGACGCGCACGATCGTCTACCTGACGTCGTTGCTGCCGATCGACTGGATGCTGTAGCTCACGGCGACGCACCTTCGACGCGTGCGTCCGGAAGCGGCGATTCCACTCGCTGCCCGCGAGGTTCAGGAGCAGCTGTCCGCCTCCCATGCCGCCGAAGGTGACGGCCATGTACAGGGCGAGGATCTGTCCGCGCGTGCCCGGGGACGCCTGATCGTTCAGTCAGCTTTCGGCGACCACCAGCACGCCGGCGTAGCAGAACCCCGTGACGACGCGCGCCGCCCACCAGAAGAGCGCATCGACGAGCATCGCGTGCAGCAGGATCGACACCGAAGCGACGGCCGCCATGGCGGCGAACACGCGCACGTGGCCGACCTGCCGGACCGCCCGCGGGGTCCAGATCGACCCGAGGGGGCGCGGCAGGCTCGGCGGGCGTTCCTGCAGGGAGGGCGACTCGAACACCGGCGGACAAGATCAGCCGGCGCCGGTCGCGATCGCCCCGGCTACGCCGGCAGCACGACGCGAACCCGCACGCCAGGCCCGCGCGCGGGCTCGCTGTCGATATCCAGCCGGCCGCCGTGCGCCTCGGCGATCAGGCGGGCGAGCGTCAACCCGAGTCCGAACCCTCCCGTGGTGCGCGTGCGGGAGGCGTCGGGCCGGTACAGCGGGTCGGTGATGCGCGCGAGATGGTCCGGATGGATCCCCGGGCCGGTGTCCGAGACCTCGATCCGCACCTCGTCCAGCCCGGCCCTCAGCGTGACGCCGACCGAGGCGCTGCCATCGGCGGCGCGGCCGTGCGACAGGGCGTTGGCGACCAGGTTGCGCACCAGGATGCGCAGGCGGGCCGCGTCGGCCTCCAGCACGATGCGTCCGTCCGCTGCCGCTTCGGGCAGGGCGCCGGCGTCGATCCTCACGTCGACCTCCGAGTGACCGTCGGCCTCGTTCCGTACCAGTTCGACCAGGTCGACCGGTGCCCGGTTCAGCACCGTGTGGGGCTGCTGGAGCTGCTCGGATTCCATGATGTCGCCGATCAGCGACTGCATCTCGAGCAGGTCCTCCTCGATGGCGTCACGGCGCGAGGATTCGGGCAGCAGCTGCAGCGCCAGGCGAGCCCGCGCGAGCGGCGAGCGCAGCTCGTGACTGAGTGCGAGCAGCAGCTGGCGCTTGGCGCCCAGCATCGCCTCGATGCGCTCGGCCAGGGTGTCGATGCTGTTGCCCAGCACGGCCAGATCGTCGTGGCCGCGCAGTCCGATGCGCTCGCCGAGTTCCCCGGCCGTCATGCGTGCCACGCCGTGGCGGATCCTGCCGATCGGCGACAGCAGGCGGCGAAGCAGCCAGTAGCCGGCGCCCATGACCGCGGCCAGCGCCAGCAACGCCCACAGCAGCTCGCCGTCGCCGTCGC
This sequence comes from uncultured Gammaproteobacteria bacterium, assembly GCA_963833195.1. Taxonomy (GTDB): domain Bacteria; phylum Pseudomonadota; class Gammaproteobacteria; order Granulosicoccales; family Granulosicoccaceae; genus Granulosicoccus. The sequence goes on from CAWHXF010000027.1 coordinate 3,843,715, forward strand.
GGTGGCCGGAGGGACGACCGCGGTCGCCGGTGCTCGATGTCGATCGGTCGGCGGGTCCGACAGCCGTGTCATGGGCGCCGCGCGGTCCGCTCCGCGCCTCGCCGCGTGACCCGTCCCGGCGCCCGAATCGGTAGTACACGGTGTGGCCGTCGCGCTCGAAGCGCAGCACGCCGTCGCGGCGGCCGCCGCTCCTGTTGATCGCGACGGTACCTTGCGGGCGCTCGGCGCCGCTGCCTCGCCCCATGCGCGTCAGCGGCACGCGGTCGTAGCGCAGCCGTCGGACCGGCGGCACCGGCACATCGCTGGAAAAGAGCAGGGTGTCCCCGCGGTAGATGACGATTCCCAAGGGCAGACGATCCGACAGGGCTCGCGCCCGCGCCGGATCGGGCGGATTGCCCAGGTCCTGCTGGATGTAGCTCAGGTACTGCACGAAGTGCGGCTCGATGGTGTCGCGCCACTGCGACCCCAGACCCTTCGTGAAGAACACCACCAGGACGACGAGCGAGGCGACCGTGGTCAGCGCGAAGATGCCCAGCAGGCGCAGCGACAGCGAGCGCCACGCCGCGTCCAGCCGGCGTCGCAATCGTCCCGGAACGGGCGCCGGCGGATCGGTCGCCAGGTTCACTCCGCTGCGCCGAGCCTGCGCGCCACGAAGGCGTAGCCGGCGCCGTGCACCGTCCGCACCGGGGTGGCGGGCTTGAGCTTGGCGCGCAGCCGACTGACCAAAATGTCCACCGAGCGCGAGTACAGTTCGTGCTCGGTACCCTTGAGGGCGGCGAGTATCGCGTCGCGCGACACGGCCACGCCCGGCGTGGACGCCAGCAGCGTCAACAGCTCGTACTCCTTGGTGGTGAGCTCCACCGGCACGTCATCGACCCGTACCTCGCGGATGTCCGGGTGCAGCGAGAAGCCCTCGAAGCGACGCTCGTCGGGCGCATCGGCGGCATCCGCGCCGTGCCGCCCATCGGCACCGACCGGGCGGCGCTTGATGTTGGCCTGCACTCGCGCCACCAGTTCGCGCGGCTCGAACGGCTTGGGCAGGTAGTCATCGGCGCCCAGCTCCAGCCCGACGATGCGGTCGGTCACGTCCCCCCGCGCGCTCAGCATCACGATGGGAATGTCGGAACGGGCACGGATGCGCCGGATGACCTCGAAGCCGTCCATCTCGGGCAGCATCACGTCGAGGATCACCGCATCGAAGGCGCCGCCGTCGAGCTTGGCGAGCCCGGCGGACGGCGTCAGCGCCGGTTCGACCCGCAGGCCGAACCGCGCGCAGTACTCGACCAGCAGCTCGGCGAGCTTGCCGTCGTCGTCGATGAGCAGTACCGCGTTCACGCCTCAGGCTAGCACCGGGAACGATGTATCCATCGTCCCCGGGCCTCGCCGTCGGATCCCCGGCGAACGTTCCGCCGGGCTCAGTGCCCGCGGCGGCCGCGGCCCTGCTCGGCGAAGTCGGCGATGTCAGCCTTCTGCTCCGCGGTCAGGCCATCGAGGAACACCGCGGCGGCGGCAACCAGCTCCGGTGCCCCGGTCTGGATGGCCTCGGTGCGGCTGGTGATCATCTCCAGCGCGGCGCCCTGATCGAAGGCGTCCGCGCTCAGTAGCGCGGCGATGTCGGCGCGCACGTCGTTGCCGTCGCCCTTCATGAGCTCGCGCATGTCCGTGACCTCGACGAACAACGTGTCGAGGGCCGCGCGCTGGTTGTCGTCCAGCTCCAGCCTGTCGCTGACCCGCTCCAGCATGCGCTCGCCGCGCTCGCCGCCGGAGCGGTCCGCCAGGGCCAGCCCGCCGGCGGCGAGGCCCACGGTGGTGACGGCGATGGTGGCAATCCTTGTGAAGTTCTTCATGTCGTCGATCTCTCGTAAACGTGACGAACGAGGGGGGAAGCTCCGGTTCGTCGTCAGAGCGTGAGGGCACTATCGGCCCTGGCGGACGAATGGACATTGCGCGGCGGCGACAGGGTGTAACGGCTTGTAACGCGCGAGGTGCCGGTCGTGCGGAACTTGGCGGCCCGTCCTTCCGCTGACGGTCGGAACGGCTATCGCTCGAAGGTGGATCGCGCCGGACGCCGCTCCGGGCAACTGGAGAGCTCGGACCGGATCGGGCGTCGAATTTCGAAGCGCGGAAAGCGCAAGCGTCATCGGAAGGGGAGGGGAGCGATCGTCTCGCTGCAGACCTACCTTTCGCTCATCGGATCATGTCGACGCCGGCGGCGACCGCGGGCTCGTCGAAGGCGTCGAGCGAGGCGACATGGCTTTCCAGAAGATCCAGGTCGCTCGGCAGTCCGGTGCCGCCCCACATGGCGAGCGTGTGCGGCTCGCCGTCCACCGTGACCGGGACGATGAGCGACACCGTCCCCGGCGTATGTCCGGGTGTCGCCAGGACCTCCACGTCCGTCCCGCCCAGGCTGATCGTGACTTCGCCTTCGATCACGACGTCCCGCACGGGTTTCTCACCGCGCATCGCACTATCGGTTCCGGTCTCCATCCCCTCCCACGCGGCGGCGGAGGCGATCACTTCGACATCGTGGTTGTCCTGCAGGAATTTCGCCCCGCCGTAGCGATCGAAGTGCTGGTGCGTGGTGATGATCTTGCGGATGTCCTCGGGAGCCACGTCGAACGCCGCGAGGCCAGGAATGATCACGTCCCGGACTTCATCGGCCGAGCTCAACGTGTCGATCAGAACGAGACCCTCATCCGTTTTGAGAGCGTAGGCGCCGACCCAGGACAGCCCGACGTAGTGGAAATCATCGGCAATCCGTGTGGGTGGCAACACGGCCTCGCGATCGATTCCCTCGAGAGCCCCCGCCTCGGTGAGCCCGCACTGGAGCTCCGCGGTGGTAAGGAACTCGTCGCCCGCCAGTTCGAGGGCACGATCCACGTAATCGGTCCTCGACAGCTCGGGCGTCTGTGTGTGAAGCGTCGAAGGACCGGTGCCGCAGAGCAGCATGCCCATGACAAGACCGCGGTTCATGTCGCTCATGCCTTTGCCATAGTGAACGCGGGATCGTGGCACCTTCGCCATCTCGGTCGAATCGTCGGCACAGCCCGAGACGCCGCCCGCGATCGGTGCGAGCGCGACGCGGCCGACGCCGCGTCGTCTGTCGTCGTGTCCGGAGCACGTGGCGGCAGCGTGCCCGACTCGCAAGGGTCCGTCAGGCCCTCGGCTCAGTCGCATAACGCGGGCAGTTTCGCTGCCAGGAAATTGACGAAGGCACGCACACCGCTCGCGAGATGCCGACTGTGCGGGTAGACCGCATGGATACCGATGGGTGGTGTCTGAAACTCCGGCAGCAACGCGACCAGACGCCCGCTACGCACGTCACCCGACACCAGGAACGACGGACACAAGCCGATGCCCTGCCCGGCCAACAGCAGGGCCCGGACGATGGATGCGCTGTTGACCCGGATCGGACCCGCGACCTGAATCGTCTGGACGCGCCCATCGATGATGAAGGGCCAGTGGTCTCGACTGCGAAGGTTGTCATCGAGCACGCAGCGGTGGAGGGCGATATCCGCCGGGTGTGCCGGCGCTCCGCGCTCGGCGAGGTAGCCCGGAGCGACACAGAGCGTGAGCGTCGAGCTCGCGAGCCGACGGGCGACCAGGCTCGACTCCGGCAGCTCACCGATCCGGATCGCGGCATCGAAGCCCTCGCGGACGAGATCCACGTGCCGGTCCGACAGTGACAACGTGACGTGCAGCTTCGGATAGGTCGCGGTGAACTCGGCCAGCATGGACGGCAGGAAGAGCTCGGCGAAGGTGACCGGCGTCGCCACGCGCAGGTGACCACGCGGCTCCGCGTGCTGGTCGCGCACGGCCGCTTCCAGGGCATCGAAGTCCTCCAGCAGACGCAGCGATCGATCCAGATACGCCCGCCCCGTCGACGTCATCTCGACGCTGCGTGTGGTGCGATTGAGCAATCGCACGCCCAGCCGCTCCTCGAGCTGCGCGACGTACTTGCTGGTCAGTGCCCGGGACAGGCCGAGTTCGTCGGCGGCGGCGGTGAAGGAGCCGGTGCGCGCCACCGCAGCGTAGACCCGCATGCCCTCGATCGTGTCCACCTATTGTCAACGTCACGTGCCCAGTGTCGCAACGATAGCAAGGTTTATCAACGATTCGGTAGGGCGTACCTTGACCGTGATCGACACCCTCATAGAGCGACACGCAGGAGTACCGCCCCATGACCGCAACATCCGATACCGCCACGATCAGCGCACGTTCCGCGGGCGACCCGGTCACCGCTCGGACCTCGCCCGCGATGGGCGGAGCCTCATCCGCCGATACGGCTCGTGCGGCCACCGTCATCGATCCGCGGGTCCGCATCGGCCACACCCACCTGAAAGTGTCCGACCTGGAACGATCGCTGGCCTTCTACTGTGGCGTGCTCGGTTTCGAGCTGATGGCGCGCTACGGCCGCGACGCTGCGTTCGTGTCCGCGGGCGGCTATCACCACCACCTCGGACTGAACACCTGGGAGAGCAAGGGCGGCAGACCGCCGGCGCCCGGTACCACCGGCCTGTTCCACGTCGCGCTGCTCTACCCCGATCGAGCCGCGCTGGCCGACGCGCTGTACCGGTTGCGCCGCGCCGGGATCGCACTCGACGGTGCCAGCGACCACGGTGTGAGCGAGGCGCTCTATCTGCACGACCCGGACAAGAACGGGCTCGAGCTCTATTGGGACAGGCCAGAGGAACGGTGGCCTCGGTCTGCCGATGGCCAACTGCAGATGCACACGCGTCCACTCGACGTCGAGGCGTTGCTGCGCGACCGCTGATCGGTACGCCCGTCGATCCTGAATCGTCCGTTCCACATTCTTCGAGGTACACAAGAGATGAACAACGCACTGCAAGCCTGGCAACCCCGGGTTCTCAGCATCCTTCGCATCGTGACGGGCTTCCTGTTCATGCAGCATGGGGGTCAGAAGATCTTCGGCTACCCTGTCGCTCAGCAATCTCCGTTCGATCCGATCTCGTTGACCGGCGTGGCCGGCATCCTCGAACTGGTCGGTGGATTCCTGATTCTCATCGGCCTGTTCACACGGCCGACCGCCTTCCTGCTGTCGGGTTTCATGGCGGTTGCCTACTTCATGGCCCATGCACCGCAAGGGTTCTGGGCGCTGGTCAATGGCGGTGAGCTGGCGGCCCTGTACTCGTTCGTGTTCATCTACCTCTTCACGGCGGGTGGTGGGGAATGGAGCGTGGATCGGCTGTTGACCCGACACGCCTGATCCACGGCCAGATCGCGTCCGATGGTCGCGCGAGCCGGAACCGCGGAAACCTGCAGATCGAACACGACGGCCGTCGCTACCGGGGGCGGCGGCCTCGGCGCACGCGCGATCGGCCGGCGAGTGCCAACCGGTGCCCGTCCGGATCCCGAAGCTCCGCGCGACGCACCTAGGCACTCGGTAGTCCACCTCGTCCGGAGCGTTGTGCGGCGCGTCGTGCGCGACCTAAAACAATCCGTTGTCGTTGCGCGAAGTGTTGCCCACGATCTGCAGCACGTCCCAGTGCTCGACGATCTTGCCGTCCCTGTCGAAGCGGAAGATGTCCATGCCCGCGTAGTCGTCGTCGCCCGGCCAGCGCTGGTGGCAGTGCAGAACCACCAGGTCGCCCTCCGCGACGGCGCGCACCACCTCGACCGACTCGTCCGGGAACTCGGCGGCCATGCGCTCGAAGTAGTCGATGAAGGCCTGCTTGCCGTCGGCGACGTGCGGGTTGTGCTGGATGTACTCGGCACCGACGTAGCGTTCGACGGCCTCGCGCGGGTTGCCCTGGTCGAACATCATCGCGTAGAAGGCCTGCGCGTTCGCCTTGTTGGCGTCGGTTCGGTCACTCATGGGGTGCTCTCCTGCGGTCTGGCCTTGGTGGCGAAGACCTCGTCGTGCAAGGTCATGACGCCCTCGAAGTCGGGGTTGTAGGTCGTGCGCGCCACGGGGACGCCGTCCGGCGACGGTGTGCCCTCCGCACCGCGCCAGCGCGGCCCCTTCGCGTAGTACAGGCAGGCACTGAACACGGGCCACTCGTTGCCGTTGCACACGAGCTGCGTGCCTCGCACCCCGAACAGCGGGTTGTCGGGCGACACCATCATTCCCTGGTGCGACTGGTTCAGGATGCGCAGCGCGGGGTAGCGGCTCGGTCGCACGGTCTCGTGGTCCCGGGGCGTCGTGCCGTCGTCCGCGTAGAGCACCAGGCGCCGCTGCGACGAGTCGAAGCGCGTCGCGAAGATGTGCCGGGTGACGTCGACGTCGACGACCGAGTCGTCCACGGTCTCGACCATCAGCACCGGCATGCTCAGGCGTCGATCGTCCCAGCGGCGCTGCAGGTGGCGCGAGATCTGGTAGTACTGACCGGCGGCATTGATGGGGATCGAGTTGTATTTCGTCGGGTTGTCCTCGGTGATCATGCCGCCGAACACCCACGGCTTGAACGGCGCGACGATCGAGGCCCATCGCAGCAGGCCCGCCCGCGTGCTGTAGTAGGCCGGCGCGAACAGGAACATTCCATCCACCGGGTCGGTCGCCTCGCTCTCCAGGGCGAGCAGGGTGGCGATGACGCCACCGAGCGAGAAGCCGCCGAGGTGCATCGGCACGTCCTCGGCACGCCAGTGTCCCAGCTGCAGCCGGGCGACGTCGAGCCACTGCTCCCAGGACACGTGCAGCTGGGCCTCCGGCGTGTTGCCGTGCCCGGGCAGCAGGATCGCGCGCACGTCGAAGCCGCGGCCCGCGAGCGCGTGCGCGGCGTCGCGCCAGACGGCCGGCGAGTCGTTGAGCCCGTGGATCAGCAGGTACCGGCCGCGATGCGGCACGTCGTCCGCGGCGGCCAGTTCGAACGGCACGTTGTAGTCGACGTCCGCGGGTTGGCGCGCGTCCAGCTGGGTGGCCAGCAGGTAGTCGCGCACCTCGTCGATGTGGCGCTCGAAGTCCGGTCCCGGCATCGGGAAGTCGGCGAGCAGGTCGTCGGTTCGCGCCGCGTTCGCAGGTGGCCAGCTGGCCGATCCGATCAAGGCGAGCAGCAATCCGAGCGTGCGACCGGCCCGCGATATCGTCGTTGCCATCGGGTGCTCGTCGAGTCGAGGAACCCCGTCCGGGTGGATCGAGCGCGCGGTACGGGTACGTTCAAGATACACAACGCGGCCAAGCGCGGTCGGCTGTCGAGGTTCCCGCCGTCAGTCGACATCGATCACGATGTTGCCGATCGCCTCGCAGGAGGCGAGGCGACCCAACGCTGCGCCTGTGCACGCCAGGCCGAACCGGGAGTCGTCCATCGACGGTTCGATCCGCCCGCCCTCTCCGGCACCACGTGCAGGGTGGCGTTCCTGCCGCGCAGCGGCGAGATGTCCAGGTCCGAGCCCGGCACCGTCGTGGCGCGGCGCCCGTCGACGGCCAGCGCGGCGAAGGAGTTCTGCAGGTTCTTGCCCTTGGCGTCGGCGCACCTGCGACCCTTCCGTACCTCAGCCGGCATCCTCGCTCTTGGCGATCTTGTGCTCTTCCTCCTGCAGCCCCTTCTTCCAGTAGCTGGAGATGTACAGGTGGGACTTCCCCACGTCCCTGTCCTCGCGGAAGTAGGCCCGGTTCTTCTTCATGGTCTTGAACTCGCAGGCAGCCCAGACGGCCACCCGACCCTCAAGCCAGGTCAGCTCCCGAATCGCGTGGTACAGCGGCGACTCGTCGGAACCGGGCTGCGGGTTGACCACCCAGAGCAGTTCCATGCCCGCCGGAACCGGCAGGTCCTGACGATCCTCATCGGCGAGGATCTCGATCACCACGTAGCCCCTGGCTTTCTCGGGCAGTCGGCCCAGATTGGCTGCCAGCGCGGGCAGGGCGGTCATGTCCGCCGCCAACAGGTACCAATCCGCTTCCGTATTGATGAACGTGGCTGGCCCGGGTCCGAAGATGGACATGCTGGTTCCAGGCCGTGCCTGCATGGACCACGGTGCGGCCACACCACCCGCCGTTCCGTCCGGGTTCGCATGAAGCATGAAGTCCACGTCGATCTCGTGCCGATCGGGTCGGTACCGCGAAACCGTGTAGGTCCTCAGCACGGGCCGCTCCGGGTTCTCCCCGGGAAACGTCAGCTTGAAGTAGGCCCCTTCTGCATCATCGGGGAAGTCGGCGAGGTCCTCGCCGTGCAGGGTCAGACGACGCATGTTCGGCGTCAGCTGCGTCGCCGCGGTCACGGTCAGCTCACGGGCCTTGCGTTTCCGAGCCATGACAATTCCTCGCTGAATGCGCGCGCGGGCAATGGCTCCCGGACGGGAACCCGCTCGCAAGCTGGTGACGCATCGGTTATCTCGAAGTCGACTGCCGCCTTGGCGAATGCCACGGGTCGATCCCAGGTGTCGATGGGGTCGGACACTCTACGCCCGGCATCGATCGGTTCGGCGAGCGATGACGGGGGCGCCACCCACCCGCCGGAGCGGATCGCGGACGCGCAGACGGCCTTCCTCGAGAAGGGCCGTGCCGGGAAGATCCTGCCGAGCGTCGATCCATAGGCGCGCAGGGCAATCGTCCGGTGGCCGGAGTCACGATCGGTCGTCGGGACCGCGCTCTGCGCCGGCGTTGTCCGCGGCCCACGTGCCGGCCGCCTCCACCATCACCGACGAGCTCGTGGGCAGCACGTTGAGGTAGCTTTCGGTCTCGTCCACGGACGGGGTCGCGCGCTGGGTCATGCGGTAGAGCGCGTAGAGCGCGACGGCTGCGAAGGTCAGGCACATCACCAGCCAGAAGGCGTGGGGGTCGTCGAGGCTCTCCATCGCCCAGCCGGTGGCCAGCGGTCCGATGATCGCCCCCAGCCCGAAGGTGAAGACGAGCCCGCCGGAGGCCGCCGGCATCTGCTCGCCGGACAGGAAGTCGTTCGTGTAGGCGAGAAACAGCGCGTAGAGCGGCGCCGTCACGCCGCCGGACAGGAAGGCGGCCAGCATCAGGAGCCACAGGTCGGTACCCGCGCTCAGGCCGAGCGCGCAGGTGGCCGCGCCCACGGTGGCCGCCCCGAAGATCAGCACGCGCCGGTCGATCCGGTCCGACAGCCAGCCGATGGGGTACTGCAGCACCAGCGCGCCCGCGAACAGCATCGCGACGAACAGCGCAATCTGGTCCGCCGTCAGCCCGATCTGCGTGCCGAACACCGCGCCCATGCCCGCCTGGGTGGCGTACACGCCGCCCAGCAGGAAGATTCCTACGGTGCCGAGCGGCGAGCTGGTGAAGAGCGTGCGCAGGCGCATGGGCCGCGACGACTCTACCTGCGGCACCGTGGTGACCGACAGCAGGATGGGCGCGAAGGACACCGACACCAGGATCGATGCGCCGATGAACAGCGCCGACGTTGCCGCATCCCCCAGCGTCAGCAGGCCCTGCGCGCCGATGATGCCGAGCGTCTGCGCGATCATGTAGGCCGACAGCATGCGACCGCGCGTCTCGTTGGTGGCGGCGTTGTTCAACCAGCTCTCGGCCGTGACGTAGATGCCCGAGATGCAGAAGCCCACGAGCAGGCGGAGGAGCGTCCAGGCCCAAGGCTCGGCGATCAGCGTGAAGGCTATCAGCCCCGCCGACATGAAACTGCCGAGCGCCGCGAAGACGCGCACGTGTCCCACCCGCCGGATGAGCAGCGGCGCCAGGCGCGCGCCCGACAGGAAACCCGCGAAGTAGCCCGATGTGATGATCGCCAGCTCCGTGGTCGAGAACTTCTCGATGTCGCCGCGCAGTCCGATGAGGGTCCAGTGCATGCCGTTGCCCAGCATGATGAGCACGATGCCGAGCAGCAGCGCCCAGATTCCGGCGAGCGTCCTGATCACGAAGTTTTTCTCCTGGCACGTCCACCGATGGGCGGACCGATGGGCTCGCGACCGTTCACGCGGCGGGCGCCATCGCCCTCGTCGTCTCGCGCGCACATCGTGCGTGCCGCTCGCACTTGTGGGGCGTCATGAGAAGAAGCTTCCCGTAGCGCCGCCAGCGCGACCGGGAAGCTCCGCCAGATCGCGTCCACGCCGAGCCGGTCCCGCATCAGCGTCGCGAAGCCTAGCCGCACCGGATACATCGCCACGGTCAGGATCACCAGCGGGCCGATCACCTGAACGTTCGCCCGCACCGTGCCGAACAGCACCTGTGCCACGCCGAAGGCCACGAACCCCCAGGTCGACAGGTCCACGACGCGCATCGCTATCGGAAGGGACGGACTTGCATCGCCCAGGAACAGAGTCGGCGCCACGTACTGGGCGCTTGCGGTGGCGAGCCCCGCCCCCCGATACCGAGCTCCGGGAGCGGCCTGAGCCCGAGGATCAGCAGCGGGTTCGAACCCGAATCCACGACGACGCTCGCGCCGATGAAGAGCAGCGGCGCGGTCGAGTCAGCGATGCCGCGCAGCGCCATGGTGAACAGCGTGAACATCAGCATCGCGGGCATCGCGAGGAACACGGCGCGCAGGTACGACAGCGCCAGCGGCACGACGTCCGGCGGCGTGCCGAGCAACCCGAGCAGCGACGGCGCGGCGAACCAGGCTCCGATCGCAACGTCCCACCCAGAGCGTGTTGATCGAGCCGCTGGCGGACTGCAGGGCCGCCGAGGCGAGCGTCGGCAGGGCGAACACCAGAAGGGTGCGGCCGATGGGGCCAGTCAACAGGTCGGTTCGCGCGCGCGGACACGGTCGGTGTCTCTCTTCATCGGGCGTGCGCGGCATGTTGCATCGGATCGCCCCCGGTCGCCTTTCCAGTTTCTCGAAAGGTCATTCAGGCGCTTGCGGGCTGGTCAGTACGCCGGGCTCCGACGATCATGCACACAGGCCCCACCGGTCACCACGATGACGGCGAGATCGGACATCGATGCGATGTCGGGCTGGAACCGCCCCATTCCACAGGAGCACGAGATGCACCGCAGGACCCTGATCAAGACATCCCTCGGCGCCGCGCTGGCGCTGACACTTTCACGACATGCAGGAGCGCAGGACATGGACGAGACGAGCAAGGCCAGCCTGGATACCGTCATGGCTTTCATGGGCGCGATGGGCGCCGGCGAGATGGAGAAGATGATGTCGTTGATGGCGGACGACATGGTCTGGCATAACGAAGGCGACGAGAGCCTCCCATGGATCGGTCCGTGGGAAGGCAAGGAGGCGATCCTTGCGTTCCTGCCGGTGTTCAACGAAAACTTCCAGACCACGGAGTGGAACAACACCGACGCGTTCGCCTCGGGGGATACGGTCGCGGTGTTCGGCACCATGAACGGGACCCTCACGAAGTCTGGCAAGGAGACTGGGGAGTTCACGTTCGCGCTGCGGGCGAAGGTGCGCGACGGGCAGGTGGTGCTCTGGAACTGGTTCGAGGACAGCTTCGCCGTCAGCCAGGCCTACCACGGCTGATCCGGAGCCGCTCCGTCGCGGCGACCTGACGGTGGACCGGGGCGGGTTCCGACACGACCGCCCGAGGCCTTCCCGACGGCGCGCGATCGCAGTCACGGGTGATCGACGATGGACGAGTTCGGAGCGTGGACGCAGCCGACTTACCGACTGTCGCGCTCGCCGCGGCGGGACGTCTCGCACCGGCGCGGCGCCCGCACGGGATCGAGGTGGTTGCGCTGCTGGCTATCGTCATCCAGATCGTCGCCCACGGGCTCGACGACGACGTCACGACGGGCATCCTGCGGCGTTTCTCGGGCATCGTGTGGATCTTCATCTTCTCGATCGTCCACCTCGGAGCGCTCGCATTGGCAGCCTGCAGGCCCAGCATGCACTACTTCGTTGGCGGCAACTCGAAGGTCTACGGCACCGCGCTCTTCCGGCTGCGCGAGGAGGACTTTCGCGGAGTGCGCCACCCCGACGGCACCTCCCCGGCGCGGCCGGCCGGCTACGACGAGTTCGAGCCGTACTACCAGGCCGCCGAGGAGCTCTTCGAGGTGCACGGCACGCGCGGCGAGGACTCGACGGAGCCGTGGTCGGCCAAGTCTTGCGCGTGGTTCGCCATCAGCCACGAGCCGCGCATTCGGAAGCTCTGCGACTCGCTCCGAGGACCCGAGCTGCACTCCTTCCACCTGCCGATCGGCGGCAGGATGCTGGAGGACGGCGAGGGCGGCACGCTGCCGCACTCGCCGCTGCTGCGCTGCGACCCGTTCGACGGCTACCCGAGCCTGACCGACCGGCTGCTGACCGATGCGTCCGGCGCCACGGTCACCGGCGTCGAGACCGTCGTCGGCGGCGCGCGGCAGGTGCTGCGATCGGACCTGGTGGTGGTGGCCTGCGGCACGCTGTCCTCGGCGCTGCTGCCATCGTGGCCAACGCGCTGCACGTGGCCGACCGGACAGAGGCGCGCTGGCGCTAGCGCGAGGGGCGGGGCACGCGCCGATGCCCGTGCGAATCAGTTCCGATGCCCGACCGCTTCCGGATCCGTCAGCTCTTCGCAAAGCCCCGGCCCATCGTCGAGGAAGAAGTCGATCAGCCGGCGGGTCAACGCCTTTTCGGGATGGGTGTCCGGCCACACCGCGTAGACCCCCTTGTCGGGCACGTCCCATTCGGGCAGCAGCCGGACGAGACGGCCCGACACGATCTCCTCGTCGACCTCTCCGAGCGGAAGCAGCCGTACGCCCAGACCCGTGATGATCGCGGACTTGGCCGCGCCGACGGTGTTCACTTCCAGGCGCACCTTCTCCGGCTTGAACGGGACCGACCGGCCCTCGCGCTTGAAGGTGTCCGCATCGGGAAGGCGCGAGATCGCGATGAAGTCGCAGGTCGCCAGGTCCTCGAACGTCTCCACCGGTCCCCGCGATGCCAGATACGCGGGAGAGGCGACCAGAACGCGAGTGAAGCTGCCTATGCGACGACTCTTGAGCCCGCTATCGGCGAGCTTGCCCAGCCGTATCGCCAGATCGAAGCCGCCCTTGATCAGGTCCGACTGCACGTCGCTGCTGTGCAGCGAGATCGCCACCATCGGGTAGCGGTGCGCGAAGTCCCAGAGCCGCCGGTGCAACCGCGTGCGCTCTCCCCAGGCGGGCATGGTGACGTGCAGCGCACCGACGGGCTCGTCGCTGTCCACGCCCATCGCGTCCAGGGCCTCCTCGCCGGCGGCGATCATCCGGCGGGCGGGCGCAAGGGCCGCCTCGCCCTCCGCGGTAAGTGACATCGCGCGGGTCGATCGGAAGAACAGCGCCGTACCCATCCGGGTCTCGAGCCGGGAGAGGTGATGGCTGACGACCGAGGTGGACAGCTTCAACCGGCGCCCCGCGGCGCTGAAGCTGCCGGTCTCGGCCACGGCCACGAACACCGCGAGACCGCGGTAGCTATCGATCATCTTCCCAGTTCGTCGAAAGGTCCTTTCGTCGGACGCAGGCTAGCCGAGACGAATCGCCCCGTCCATGCTGCGAACGGGTCTACAGGGGGATGTCCGTGTCCAGCAGCTCCGCCATCGTTCTCACCGATTGCGCAGGTCGTTTCCTGCAGCAACTCTGCACGCTCTTCGGCGACGAAGTCCCCACCGAGTTCGTGCCCGCGACGGGCCGGATCACCTTCCCGTTCGGTGCCTGCACGCTGCGCGCCGAGGGCGCGTCGCTCATCATCGTGGGGGAGGGGGAGAGCGCGGACCTCGATCGACTGGAACGGGTGGTCGGCGATCACCTCGCTCGGTTCGGGTTCCGCGAGAAGCTGGCCGTGTCGTGGCAGCGATCCGACCGAAGATCTCGAATCGATCCGCTCGACGAGGTCCTGTACCGACACGATCCACACGACGCATGCGCGAACCCCGACGCCCGACCACCCTCTCCCTTGACGAACCAAAGACGACCATGAAGATGAAGACCCTGACGGTGTCCGCCGCGATCGTGGCGGTGCTGCCGCTGCTGGCCGCCGCCAATACGGCCGAGAACAAGGCGTTCGTCATCGAAGCGCTGGAGAACACCCTGCTCGCGGGCGATCCCGAGGCTGCCGATCGGTACTTCGCGACCGACTACGTTCAGCACAACCCGGACTTCGCGAACGGCATCGATGCCCAGAAGGGCGTCATCGCCTACCTGTCCGGCGTGGAGGGCTTCGATGCCGACTACGTGCGCGTCATCGCGGACGACGACCTCGTGGCGATCCACGGCCTCTACGAAGGCTTCGGGCCGACGGCGACCATCGGGTTTGACGTCTTCCGCGTCGCGGACGGCAAGATCGTCGAACACTGGGACAACCTCGTTCCGGAGGCCGCGCCGAACCCGTCGGGTCACACCCAGATCGACGGGGCGACGGAGATCACCGACGTGGACAAGACCGAAGCCAACAAGGCGCTGGTCACGGAGTTCGTCACCAAGGCGCTGGTCGATGGGGAAGCCATCGACTTCAGCGACTACATCGACCCGGCGTCCTACGTCCAGCACAACTCGATGGCGGCCGACGGTCTGGACGGCTTCGGGGCCTTCATGGAGGAGATGGCCGCCGAAGGCACCGTCATGACCTACAACGAGGTCCACGAGGTGATCGGCGAAGGCAGTTTCGTGCTGACGATGTCCGATGGCGCACTCGGGGACGAGCCGCAGGCCTTCTATGATCTGTTCCGAGTCGCCGACGGCCTGATCGTCGAGCATTGGGACGTGGTCGCTCCGATGCCGGCCGCCGACGCGCCACACGACGGAGCCGGCAAGTTCTAGACACGCTGCCGAACTGTTTCGAGGACAGGTTCGCCGTCAGCCAGACCTATCGAGGCTGACCCGCTCCGTAGGGACGACGGCCCGGAAAGGGTCGTCGTTCCCGCCTTCCATTTCGAGCAAACAGCCACGCATGCTGCACAGGATCCTGTTCCCCGCCCTGGTGAGCGCTGCCATGCTGGCGGGCCGCGCGTCGGCGCAGGACGACCTCGACTACGAGGAGACCAAGGCCCCCACAGCACGCGGGACCACGTCCATTCGCAGTTGCCGGAACGCGGCTACGACTACTACCGGATCTCGGACAACGCGTATTTCGTGCACGACGACTTCCAGAACATGGTGTTCTTCGTCACCGACGAGGGCGTCGTGGTCGTCGATCCGAAGCCGGACGTCTCGCCCTTCGTGCTCGAAGTGATCCCGCAGGTGACCGACAAGCCGATCACCCACGTGATCTATTCGCATCATCACCGCGACCGCAGCCAGGGCGCGCATCCGTTTCCGGAAGAGGTTGTCCTGATCGTCGATAAGGACACCGCGGAACTTCCGCCCTGTCTCGAGAGCGGCACGGAGCACGCGCTCGGGGGCGTGCGCAAATCGGTCGTGTACGGATGATGGGGGATGAGGGCCCACGTCCTCCCCGTCATTCGGCGCCGGACGGTACCGGCGCAATCAGCATCCCGGCGGACGATCCCGGCGCGTCCGCTGCTCTTCCATCGCGTTGACGGCCTCGCCGATCGCGCTGATCAGCATGCCGGCCGAACCGAGGACGAACAACCAGACGGCGAAGGTCTGCCACTCCTCGAAGCGCTTGAAGAACAGCACCGAGCCGACGACGAAGCAGGCGTTGCCGAAGATCCCGATGCCGACGTGGAGATGACGGTATTCCAGCGCGAACTCGCGTAGCAAGCGGAAGCGACTCGGGAGGGGGAAGGGCCGAATGGTATCCGTGATCCGGTCGGCACCGCGAGTTCTCCCGCTTCGTGCATGTGCGGGGGCATCCGTGCCCCGGCGCCGGGCTCAGCCGGCGCCGATGAGGTTGACGACGCTGAAGAGTCGGATCCGCCGGCGCGGCCCGCGGTGCGGGTGAAGAGTCGCCGTCCGCTCTCCATGGGCAGGCACTATCGGCCCGGCGGATCGCCGCGCCCTCGCCGGTGGCTTAGATCGAAGTGCGGCGGCGGCCGCGAGACGGGAGTCCGGACCGCGCGGGCCCAGCGCCTCCACGGCCTCGTCGAGATCGGTATCCGGACGGACCGGGCGCCGCTCGTGGTGCAGCCCGCCGATGTCCGACAGCGCGAGCTCGTGCAGGTCGGCCGGCGCTGGACACCTGGGGCGGGTACATCGACCCGGGTGGCTGCTGGTACCACCGGCGCACGACGTCCACGGACTTGCACACGGCCTAAGACGACAAGGGTCTGGAGATCGACTGCGCGCTGGCCCAATCCAACGGCGCGCAGTTCTGCTACGCCTTCGACGGGTAAGCCATGTCGCCAGCGTCCACTCGGACGACACGGTAGGCGTGGACCACCGAGCGTACATCGCTCCGATCGGCCCGAGACGAGCACATCGGGGAGTACGTGTCGCTGGTCCTGACGTTGACGGGAGGCGTTGCGGCAGAGGTGGACGCCCGGCCGCTGACGCTGACCTACGACGCCGTCATGCACGAGGTGCGCAGCGGCCCGTCCGGTTGGAGGTGCCGTAGGCACCGTCAGGTTGGAGGGCGAACCCGGCGCGTCAGTGGCATCCGACCCCGCAGGGTCTACGACGGGCGTTGTAGAAGCGCAGACGCCGGCACCGAACGAAAGGACCCGGAAAGACAATCGGAGCGAAGGTGCACCACGGTGCGCGCGTCGGCGCGTTCGCGGATCGCGCCGCTTCCTTCCTACCGGCGTCGCATCGACGGCCCGTCGAATCCACCCCGATTGTCTCCAGATCATGACCCGAACCGCCGAGCCGGACTCCGTCGCCCCGATTGCGGGGAGCGATTCCGGCGCGACCGCCGCATCGCGGGCGTCCATAGAGGCCAGGAGGCCGCTGTACGACGTCATGCTGTCGTTCGTGAAGTCGAAATGCCTGTACACGGCGTGCAAGCTCGGCATCTTCGACATGCTGGAGGCCGACGGCGCCCTGCCCATCGCCGAGCTCGCCCAGCGCACCGGCACCAACGCCGACCGGCTGCACGCGGTGCTGCGCGCGCTCGCGCACATCGACGTGCTCGAGGAGCGCGAGGGCCGGGTGTTCGCCCCGACCGCGCAGAGCGCGGAGCTGACGACGGGAGGCGAGCCGTCACTGGCGCACCTGGTGATGCACCTGCTGGAGCCCGCCCAGTGGTCGATGTGGAACAGCCTCGAGGCGTCCATGGAGACCGACGAGGTGGCCTTCCGGATAGCCAACGGCGACGGCGTCTACGAATATTGTCGTGCGCACCCGTGGTCGCAGGACGTGTTCGTGAAGGCGATGTCGTTCTTCACGAAACACAGCATGCAGGCGCTGCTCGATGCGTACGACTTCTCGCGCTTCGACACGGTTATGGACGTCGGCGGCGGCCAGGGCGGCCTGATCGGCGGCATCGTCGGGCGTCACGACATCAAGGGCATGCTGTTCGACGTGCCGAAGGTGATCGACACGGCCGCCGACTACCTCGGCTCGCTCGGAATCGAGACCGGCACCCGGGCCGGCCAGGTCGCGCTGCACTCGGGCGACGTCTTCGAGCGCGTGCCGGAAGGGGCGGACGCGATCGTGATGAAGTACTTCCTGTCGGCCTGGAACGATGCCGACGGCGCGACCATCCTCGCCAACTGCCGCGCGGCGCTGCCCCCGCACGGGCGCCTGCTGCTGCTCCAGGCGTTCGTGCCCGAGCACGACGAGGACAAGGTCTCGCCGGATGGGCTGATGCCGGGGCTGTTCGCGGTGCAGATCAACGCGGCGGTCCCCGGCGGACGGTGGCGGACCCGGTCCGAGTTCCGCACGCTGTTCGAGGCCAACGGGTTCGCGTACGTGCGCACCGTCGATACCGAGACCAACCTGTCGGTCATGGAGTTCGAGCCGGCGTAGCGGGTACCCGGTCGGGCGCAGCGCCGCCCACGCGCTCGAACCGCGGCGGGTTCGACCACCGGATCGCACGACACCGACGCCTTCCCGACGGGCCGCACGTCATCCATCGGACAGGGCCTGGACGCGCAGATCGCCGTCAGCGCGTCGACCGTCGCCGTAACCGCCATGACTCTCTATCGATGAGTGGAAGGTGGCCCATCGCGTCCCCGAAGCGGTGCGGGTGTGGCGGATCTGCCGACCCCGGGCTCGCCACGCTCTCGCGAGCACTCCGACGTGACGCACACCGAGTCAGCCGCCGATGCCTCCGCGCACGATGATCTCGTCGAGCGGCTTCCGTTCGCGCGCCGTCCGGTCGCGTGCGGCGAGATCGTCGTCGACGTTCGACGGATCGCCGGGGTAGCCGATGGCCAGCGCCGTAGCGACCTCCAGGGACTCGTCGAGCTCGAACGCGGCGCGTGCCCCGTCCCGGTCGACACCCGCCATCTGGTGGACTCCCAGCCCGCGCGAGGTGGCCTCGAAGGTCAGGCTCGCCGATGCCGCGCCCAGGTCGTGCAGGGCCGAGCGGTTCGGCTTGCCGTTGCGCGCGAAGTCCCGCGTCGCCACGCCGAGTGCGAGTACCGGCGCGTTGCTCGCCCACGCCCGGTTGCCTTCGGCCAGGACCCCGAGCACCTGTTCCCACACCCCGTCGCCGGCGCCGCGCACGCCGACGACGTAGCGCCAGGGCTGCTCGTTGTACGACGACATCGTCCAGCGCGCGGCCTCGAACAGCGATAGCAGCGTGTCGGTGTCGACCGGCCTGTCCGGGTCGAAGACGTGGGGGCTCCAGCGCGCGCCGAGCACCTCGTGGATGGGATGTTCTGCGGGATTCTTCATGCGGATGTCGAAGGGGCGGGCGGGCGGGGCGAGGGTAGCCCCTCGCCGAGTCGATCGCCGACCCCGCGAGTCCATGAAGGTGTCCGGGACGACGCGAATGACGTGGTTGCGGCTGCTGTTCGCAGCGATGCCGGCAGGCGCATGCGCTTCGTCTCGAACCTCGGCGACTTCGTGCTCGTTGCCGGCGAGATCAGGTCCGGCGCACGGCGATCGCGAGATCCATGACGTTGGTACCGGTCGGGCCGGTCGTGACCAGCGCGCCGGTGCGCTCGAGCCAGGGACCGGCATCGGCGCCCCGCAACGCGGCGCGGGCGTCGAGTCCGAGTGCCTCGCCGCGGGCGAGCGTGGTGCCGTCGACGAGCCCCCCGGCATCGGTCGTCGGTCCGTCGCTGCCGTCCGTGGCGGCGACCAGCACGGCGAGGTCCTCGCGGCCGGCGATGCGCGTCGCCAACGCCAGCGCGAGGTGCTGGTTGCGTCCGCCGCGTCCCGGCCCGGGTGGCAGCCGCACGGTCGGCTCGCCGCCCCAGACGTAGATGCCGGGCGCGGCGTCCGGTGCGAGCAGGCGCGAGGCGATGCGTTCGCAGGTGTCCTCGACGTCGCCGTCGAGACTGCCTTCCGGCTGCACGACCGTGAGCCCGCGCGCGACGGCCGCGGCCACCACCGCCCGCTGCGCGATGCCCGAGGAGGCGATGATGCGCGTGTCGATCCGCGAGCTCGACCTGTCCGGCACCGCATCGACGGGTGGCGACACGATCAGCGGCCCGGAACCGATGTCCTCGGGACGATCGCCCGGCACGTCGCTGATCAGCAGCTGGGTCGTGCGGCAGGCACCGAGATGGGCGGCGAGCCGGCCACCCTTTATGCGCGAGAGCGAGCGTCGCACGCGGTTGATCTCGCCGATCGGCGCACCGTCGGCGAGCAGCGCCTGCGTACGGCGCCGCAGGTCGTCGAGCGTCAGGCCGGCATCGAGCCGCTCGACCAGTGCCGAGGCGCCGCCCGAGACGAGCACGAGCAGGTGCTCGTCGTCGGCCACGTCGGCGACGAAGTGGATCAGCGCCTCGCCGGCGGCGAGCGAGGCGGCATCCGGCACCGGGTGCGCGGACTCGAGACAGGTGAATCGCGGATCGTCGGCGAGCGCCCCGTCGAGGTGGTCGTACTTGGTCACGACCAGCCCGGACAGCAGCGCGTCGCCGAGCGTCTCGCGCGCGCCGAGCGCCATGGCCGATGCCGCCTTGCCGATCGCCGCGACGCGCACGCGCGGGCCGCAGTCGATCCGCTCCAGCGCGCGTCGCGTCGCCTGTCGGCCGCCGACCGCGTCGATCCCGGCGGCGTGCAGCGCACGCAGGACGTCGTCGACCGGCTCGGTCGTCATCGTCGCGCGTCGTCGGTGCGCTCGGACGCCCGCTACGTCAACCACGTCCCGTAGTCGCTGACCAGCAGGTGCGTGGGCGCCTCGTCCTCCTCGATGGTGGCGAAGCGGCCGATCGGCTCGCGGAAGACGTTGTCGGTCTCGTCGTCGTTGACCGTCGAGACCTCGCCGATCAGCACACCGCCTCCGTCGCCCCAGAAGGCGTGCCAGTCGCCGGGCATGAGCGTGACGCTCTCGCCGGGGGCGAGTCTCAACTGCTCCCCGGGCGCGAACTCGCGGCGGATGCCGTCGCACAGCACGCTGCCGCCACGATCGGCGGCGAAGTTGCCCTGCTCGTCCGAACCGTACAGCTCGACCACCAGGGTCGCGCCGCCGCGGTTGATGATGTCCTCGGCCTTGATGACGTGGGTGTGCATCGGCGAGAGCTGACCGTCGCGGGAGATCAGCAGCTTCTCCGCGTAGCACATGCCGCCGCCGCCCTCGAGATCGGCGAGCCGGCCGTTCCTGAGCGTGAACAGGAACAGGCCCATCTCGTCGAAGCGACCGGCACCGTAGTCGGTGACGTCCCACCCGCAGCGGGTGTCGATGAGGTGGCGCGCCTCGTCAGCCCGCGCCTTGAACGTCTCCGGCGTCCAAGAGGCGAACGGTGGCAGCACGAAGCCGTGACGGCCGATGAGCTCGTTCGCCTCGGCCAGGGTCCGGTTGATCGTCGAGCGTTTCATGTTGTCGCCGGCTCCGCACGCAGGATTTCCATCACCATCGCCGCCGTCCACGTGAACGAGCCGCCGCCGCACGGCTCGCCGGTGACGGGATCATAGTATTCCGCGAATCCGCCGCGTTCGATCAACCCGATGCTGGCACGCTCCACGCGTTCGGCCGCCGCCGACTCGCCACCGGCACGCAGCCCGTCGGCAATCAGGTAGTTCACGATGAGCCAGGCAGGGCCCCGCCAGTAGCGCTTCGCATCGAACCGGGGATCGAGCGGATCGTGACTCGGCACCGGGAAGCTGGTGCGTTCGGCGAGCGTGTCGAGACGGGCGGCGAGGGCGGTGAGCCGCGCCGGCGGGAGGGCGGCGAGGCCGCGCGCGGCGCGCTCGCGGTTGGCCGCCGCGATCTCCGGTTCGCCGAGCGCCTCGGCGAGCCGGGCCAGGTCGGCGCAGCTGCGCACCAGGATCGCGTTGAAGCCCGGGTCCACCACCCGGAACGGCGAGGCGTCGTGCAACCGGGCGTTGTCCCAGCCGAGGGCACGGAACCCTTCGAGCAACGAGACGTAGCGATCGTACTGTTCCTGGGTCGGGCGGTGCGCGCGCGCACGATCGCCCCCGCGGTAGCGGAGGAGGCCGCCCGGCGCACTTCCTCGCGCGCGACGGCCAGGTTGGCACCGCTCAGCCACGCCCCGGCGGCCGTGAGTGCCACCAGCGCCATGGCCGTGTTCGTCGTGGTCATCTCGTGAGTGCTCCGATCACGAACGCCGCGCGCGGCGATCGGTTCGCGAGTACCGTCGCCGCGCACGCCCGAGGAAATGTGGCCGCGCGCCCGGGCCGCCCTTCAGGCGATCCCGGAACGAGGCGACCCGGTTCAGCCGGCGTCGATGAGGTTGATGACGCTGTCCACCGAAGGATCGTTCAGGGCGGCGCGGGCCGCCGCGGCCCTCGACAGCGCGTCGGTGTTGCCCGTCAGCGTGGCGACGCCGTCGTTGACCGTGACGTTGACGTTGCCCGAGCCGGAGATCGCGGACTGCACGTCGCCCTGGAGGCTGCCCGTGGTGATGGCGGACGCGGGGCCGGCGACGAGGGCGGAGGAAAGGGCGAGGGCGACGAGAGCTTGCCTGGCGAATGCGTTCATGGGGATGATGTCCTGTCGATGGCAGAGAAGACGAGCGAGGGTTCGGAGAGTCGGCGCCACCGAGGCGGCCCGCCGTGCGGGTGGAGAGCCTTCGTCCGCTCTCCATGGGTTGGCACTATCGGCTCGGCGGATGGCCGCGCCCTGACCGCCGCCTTACGTCGGCGTGAGCCGTTTGACGATCACTAGACTTCGGTCCCTCCACCGTCCCGACCGCGGTCCGCATCGCATGCCGGCGTCAGAGCCTTCCGACTACCACGCCCGTCTCGATGCGGCGCTGGACGATCCGGCCGATGCCTCTCGCGCCGTTGGTGCCGGGATCGGGCCCGACGCCCGCGATCGCCTGGTCCGCTACGTCGAGCTGCTCGCGAAGTGGAACCGCGTGTGGAACCTCACCGCCGTGCGCGACCCGATCGAGATGATCGATCGCCACCTCGTCGACTGCCTGACGTTGCTGCCGTTTCTCGGTACCCGCGCCGACGGCGACTCCGAATCGAGCGCGTTCGACCTGATCGACGTCGGCAGCGGTGCCGGATTGCCGGGCATCGTGCTCGCCGCGGCGCGTCCCGAGCTGCGCGTGCTGTCGGTGGAGCGCACGGCCAAGAAGGCACGCTTCCAGCGCCAGGCCGTGCTGCAGCTGGGGTTGCCCGGCGTCGAGGTGCGCGGCGCGCGCGTCGAGGACGTGCACGAGCGCGCGCGCATCGTGACGTCGCGCGCGTTCGCGTCTCCGCGGGACTTCCTGGCGGTGGCGGCGCCCTTGAGCGTCCCCGGCGGCGTCGCGCTCGTGATGCTCGGACGCGCCGAGCGGCTGCCGGAGCCGCCGCCGAGCCCCTGGACGCTCGAGCGGCTCGAGCGGACCGGGACCGATCCCGAGCGGCACGTCGCCGTCTGCCGGCACGGGCGCATCCCGTATGATCCCGCCCCATGAGCCGCATCATCGTCATCGCCAACCAGAAGGGGGGCGTCGGCAAGACCACCACGGCCGTCAACCTCTCGGCGGCGCTCGCGGGCATGCACAAGCGCGTGCTGCTGGTGGACCTGGATCCTCAGGGCAACGCCACGATGGGCTGCGGCGTCGACAAGTACGAGCTCGAGTGTTCGGTGCTCGAGGTGCTCGTGGACGGGCGCGCGGTCATCGACGCGAGGATGCCCTCGTCCGCGCACGGCTGCGACGTCGTGCCGTCGAATGCCGACCTCACCGCGGCCGAGGTGGAGCTCATGTCCATGGAGCGGCGCGAGTCGCGGCTGCGCGAGGCGCTCGCACCCGTGGCCGCCGACTACGACTACGTGCTGATCGACTGCCCGCCGTCGCTGAACATCCTGACGCTCAACGCGTTCGTCGCGGCCGACAGCGTGCTGGTGCCCATCCAGTGCGAGTACTACGCGCTGGAGGGGTTGTCGGCGCTGCTGGACACCATCGAAGGCGTGCGCGAGTCGGTGAACCCGTCGCTCGCCATCGAAGGCCTGCTGCGCACCATGTACGACGGTCGCAACAACCTCGGCGCCGAGGTCTCGGCGCAGCTCGTCGAGCACTTCGGTGACCAGGTGTTCCGCACGGTCATCCCGCGCAACGTGCGCCTGGCCGAGGCGCCCAGCCACGGCCAGTCCATCGTGCAGTACGACCGCGCCTCGCGCGGCGCGCTCGCCTACCTCGCCCTCGCCGGCGAGATCATCCGCAACGACGGCTCCGCGCTGCGGCCGGCGGCGCGCGATGCGGAAGACCGCGTGACCGAGACCGGGGCCGTCTGATGGCCGCCAAGCGCATGGGACGGAACCTGAACGCGCTGCTCGGCGGCGCGTCGCGCGGCCGTCCGACGGGCCGTGATGCGTCCGTCGGGAGCGCCCGGGCGGGCGCGGCAGACGCATCGGGCGAGGGCGGCGATGTCGTCGCGCCCGAGGCGCCACCCGATCTTCCGAGCGAGCCGTCGGCCGAGTCCGGCGACCGATCCGCCGGCGACCCCTCCGCCCGGCCCACTTTCCACGCCGGGTCCCACGCCGGGTCCCACGCCGGGTCCCAGGCCGCTTCCGAGGCCGCTTCCCCGGCCACTGCCGAGAGCGCCCGCAGGGCGCCGGAGCTGCGCGCGGTGCCGAACGCCCGACCCGCAGCCGCCGATACGGGCGTCGGCGACGCGGGCGGAGCGGCCGCGGACGGCGCCGCGGGCACGGCCATCGACGAGGCGCCGCGCCCCGGGGATCGGCTGCGCAGCATCGGAGTCGAGCGCATCCGGCGCGGCGCGTACCAGCCGCGGCGCCAGTTCGACGAGACGCTGCTGGCCGAGCTCGCCGACAGCATCCGGGTCCAGGGGCTCATCCAGCCCATCTTGGTGCGCGAGCGCGACGGCGGGTTCGAGCTGATCGCCGGCGAGCGGCGCTGGCGCGCGGCGCAGCTCGCCGGCATGCACGAGATTCCGGCCATCGTGCGCGAGATGGCCGACGAGCGCGTCGCGGCCGTGTCGCTCATCGAGAACATCCAGCGCAAGGATCTGAACCCGCTCGAGGAGGCGGCCGCGTTCCGCCGGCTGTGCGACGACTTCGGCATGACCCACCAGGCGGTCGCCGAGGCCGTGGGCCGCTCGCGCGTCTCGATCTCGAACGCGATGCGGCTGCTGGAGCTCAACGAGGGCGTGAAGGCGCTGATCGACGCCGGCAGCCTGGAGATGGGGCACGCGCGCGCGCTGCTCGGCGCGCCGCGCGCCGACCAGACGGCGCTGGCCGAGCGGGTCGTCAGGCAGGGGCTGACCGCGCGCGCGGTCGAGAAGCTCGTGCGCGGGCTGCGCGACGGCGCCGAGGCGGCGGACCGGGACGGCGCGAAGGGCGACGATGCGGGCGCGGGGGCGGGCGATACGGACCCCGACGTCGAGCGGCTGTGCGCGAAGCTCGGGGCGGTGCTGGGCGCACCGGTGCGCATCCGCCACCGGCCGAACGGCGGTGGGCGGCTCGAGATCACGTATTCCTCGGTGGACGAGCTCGACGGCATCCTCGGTCACATCAGCTGACCGCACCTGCGGCGCGCACCTCGACGGAGCGCCGTTCTTTCGCTGTTATACTGCCGCCGCTCGATGTCGTGGCCCGCGCAGGGCGCTCGCGTCGTGCCCTCCTTGCCGTTCCTCGCCCGCCCCACCCGACCAGCCGACAGCCCACCGATGCGCCAGGCCGAGCGTCGCTTGCGCGTGATCGTGCTGCTGCTTCGCTGGCAGCTGCTCTTCGCGTTCGCCGCGGGAGCGGTCGCCTGGTTGTTCGCGGGTGGCGTCGCCGGGTACTCGGCATTGCTCGGAGGGCTGACGTGCTGGCTGCCCAACCGCTGGTTCGCGTGGCGGGCGTTCCGCCACGGCGGGGCGCGCGCGGCGCGCGATATCGTGCACGGGTTCTATAAGGGGCTGGCCGGCAAGACTCTGCTGACCGGTGCCATGTTCGCCATCGTGTTCGCCCGGGTGGAGCCGCTCGCGCCCCTCGCGGTGTTCGCGGCGTTCGTCGGGGCCCAGTTCGTCGCGTGGGTCGTGCCGATAGTGGTGGATCGCCCCGACCCCCGCGCCATCGAACGGATCTGACCGGGAATCCGGTCCGCAGGGCCCGACGGCCCGCGGCCCCGACCCCGCGACGATCCGGTACCAGTCAACGTCGAGACGTCCCGAGTCCTTCATGGCCTTAGAAAACCCGACCAGCAGCGAGTACATCTCCCACCACCTGCAGAACCTCGTGCTCGGGATCCACCCCGAGCACGGGCTGTCCATCGCGCACGGCGCGGACGATGCGGCGGCCATGGGCTTCTGGGCCATCCACCTGGACTCCATGTTCTGGTCGATCTTCCTCGGCGCGTTCTTCGTGTGGCTGTTCAGGAAGGCGGCGCAGAACGTCACGTCCGGCACGCCGGGGCCGCTGCAGAACTTCGTCGAGACCATCGTGGAGTTCGTCGACGGCAGCGTGCGCGAGAGCTTCAACGGCAAGAGCGACGTCATCGCGCCGCTGGCGCTCACCGTGTTCGTCTGGATCTTCCTGATGAACCTGATGGACCTGATCCCGGTCGACTTCATTCCGCGCGCGACCGAGGCGGTCGGCATCCCGTACATGAAGGTCGTGCCGTCCACCGACGTGAACATCACCTTCGGTCTGTCGCTGTCGGTGTTCGCGCTGATCATCTACTACAGCATCAAGGTGAAGGGCGTCGGCGGCTTCCTGAAGGAGCTCGCGTTCCAGCCCTTCTCCAGCGACAACCTGCTCATCCAGCTCCTGATGGCGCCGTTCAACCTGATCCTCGAGCTGGTCGGGTTGCTCGCGAAGCCGTTCTCGCTGGGCCTGCGGCTGTTCGGCAACCTCTACGCCGGCGAGCTCATCTTCATCCTGATCGCGCTGCTGCCCTTCTGGGCGCAGTGGGTGCTGTCGGTGCCGTGGGCGCTGTTCCACATCCTCGTGATCACGCTGCAGGCCTTCGTGTTCATGATGCTGACCATCGTGTACCTGAGCATGGCGCACGAGCACCACTGATTTCCCTTCCCCGCGCCCCGCAGCGTGCGGGGGGCGGGCACTCGTCCGACCCTTCCCTTTCCACCAACGCCGGCTCCACCCGGCATCTCCTTCGGAGCGTTCCATGGAACTCGTAATCGCCCTCAGCTCGATCGCCGTCGCCGTTCTCATCGGCTTCGGCGCCCTCGGTACCGCCATCGGCTTCGGCCTGCTGGGCGGTCGTTTCCTGGAAGGCGCCGCGCGTCAGCCCGAGATGACCCCCATGCTGCAGGTCAAGATGTTCATCGTCGCGGGCCTGCTGGACGCCGTGCCGATGATCGGCGTGGGCATCGCGCTGTTCATCACCTTCGCCAACCCGTTCGTCGGCCTGCTGGCCAACTGATCGGCCGCGCAACGAGGAGGGCAGACCCGACGTGAACCTGAATCTCACGCTCGTCGGCCAGGCCATCTCGTTCGCGATCTTCGTCTGGTTCTGCATGAAGTACGTGTGGCCGCCGCTGATCGGCGCGCTGCACGAGCGACAGGACAAGATCGCGCGAGGCCTCGCCGACGCCGAACAGAGCGAGCAGAAGCGCGAGGAGGCGGAAGCCGAGATCGCGACCATGCTGCAGGACGCCCGCGCGCAGGCCGCCGAGATCGTCGCGCAGGCGCAGAAGCGTGCCAACGAGGTCGTCGAGGAATCGAAGACCACGGCCCGCAGCGAAGGCGAGCGTCTGCTCACGGCCGCGCGCGCGGACATCGAGCAGGAAGTCGTCGGTGCCCGCGAGGGCCTGCGGCGGCAGGTCGGCTCGGTGGCGATGGATGCCGCGCGGAAGATCCTCGGCGGGGAAGTCGACGAGAAGCGCCACGGCGCGGTCATCGACGATCTCGCGAGCAGGATCTGACGACGCCATGGTCGATCTCAGCACGGTGGCGCGGCCCTACGCCCGCGCCATCTTCGAGCACGCGCAGGACGAGAACGCCCTGGACGACTGGGCCGGTCGGCTCGCGTTCTGGGCCGCCGTCGCGTCGAACGACGAGATGGTGGCCCGGCTGGACGATCCGGCCTTGACGCCGGGCGACCAGGCCGACATGTTCCAGTCCGTGGTCGCCGACGGCAACGACGAGGCGGGCCGGAACTTCATCCGCCTGCTGGCCCAGAACGAGCGGCTGCCGGCCATCCCGGACATCTTCCTGATGTACGAGGAGCTGCGCGGCCACGCGCAAGGCGAGATCGAGGCCACGGTGACGTCGGCCTACCCGCTCGACGATGCGCAGCGGACGAAGCTCTCGGACGCGTTGTCGAAGCGGCTCGGACGCCGCGTGCGGCTCGTCACCGAGATCGACAAGGAGCTGATCGGCGGCGCGATCATCCGCGCGGGCGATCTCGTCATCGACGGCTCGCTGAAGGGCCGCGTCGACAAGATGCGGCACGCCCTCGCCAGCTGACACCAAGCACAGGACATACGAGACCAATGCAACTCAACCCCGACGAAATCAGCCGCCTCATCCGCGAGCGCATCAAGGGCGAGGACGTTTCCGCCCAGGCGCGTACCGAAGGCACCATCGTGAGCCTGTCCGACGGCATCGTGAAGATCCACGGGCTGACCGACGCGCTGTCGGGCGAGATGCTCAAGTTCAACGACGACCTGTACGGGCTCGCGCTGAACCTCGAGCGCGACTCGGTGGGTGCGGTCGTGCTCGGCGACTACGAAGGTCTCTCCGAGGGGGACAAGGTGCAGTGCACCGGCAACATCCTCGAGGTGCCGGTCGGCCGCGGTCTGCTAGGCCGCGTCGTGAACGCGCTCGGCGAGCCCATCGACGGCAAGGGCCCCATCGAGGCGACCGAGACCTCGCCGATCGAGAAGGTGGCGCCGGGCGTCATCGAGCGCCAGTCGGTCGATCAGCCCGTGCAGACGGGCCTGAAGGCCATCGACGCCATGGTCCCGGTCGGTCGCGGTCAGCGCGAGCTGATCATCGGCGACCGCCAGACGGGCAAGACCGCCGTCGCCATCGACGCCATCATCAACCAGAAGGGCACGGGCGTTAAGTGCGTCTACGTGGCCATCGGCCAGAAGCAGTCGACCATCGCGAACGTCGTGTCGAAGCTCGAGGAGCACGGCGCGCTCGAGCACACGATCATCGTCGCGGCGGGTGCCTCCGACTCGGCCGCCATGCAGTACGTCGCGCCGTACTCCGGCTGCACCATGGGCGAGTACTTCCGCGATCGCGGCGAGGACGCGTTGATCGTCTACGACGACCTGACCAAGCAGGCCTGGGCCTACCGTCAGGTCTCGCTGCTGCTGCGCCGCCCGCCGGGTCGCGAGGCGTACCCCGGCGACGTCTTCTACCTGCACAGCCGCCTGCTGGAGCGCGCCGCGCGCGTCAACGTCAACTACGTCGAGAAGTTCACCGACGGCAAGGTCACCGGCCGGACGGGCTCGCTCACGGCGCTGCCCATCATCGAGACGCAGGCCGGCGACGTGTCGGCGTTCGTGCCCACGAACGTCATCTCGATCACCGACGGCCAGATCTTCCTCGAGACCGACCTCTTCAACTCGGGCATCCGCCCGGCCATCAACGCGGGTCTGTCCGTGTCCCGCGTGGGCGGTGCGGCGCAGACCAAGATCATGAAGAAGCTCGGCGGCGGCGTGCGCCTGGCGCTCGCCCAGTATCGGGAGCTCGCGGCGTTCGCGCAGTTCGCGTCGGACCTGGACGAGAGCACGCGCAAGCAGCTCGAGCGTGGACAGCGCGTCACCGAGCTGATGAAGCAGAAGCAGTACGCGCCGCTGACCATCGCCGAGATGGGCCTGTCGCTGTACGCGGCGAACGAGGGCTTCCTCGACGACGTGCCGGTCAACAAGATCGTGCCGTTCGAGCTCGCCATGCACGATCACTTCCGCTCCAACCACCAGGACCTGCTCACGCAGGTGGAGCAGTCCGGCGACTGGAACGAGAACATCGAGTCGGCGTTCAAGAAGGGCATCGAGACCTTCAAGGCGAACGGCACCTGGTAGTCGGGCGCCCTCGCTTCCCGACCTGACTCGCTACCGACCTCTCCAGAGCACTCGACATGGCTTCCGGCAAGGAAATCCGCACGCAGATCAAGAGTATCCAGAATACTCAGAAGATCACGAAGGCGATGGAGATGGTCGCCGCGTCGAAGATGCGTCGCGCGCAGGAGCGCATGGCGCAGAACCGCCCGTACGCCACGCGCATGCGCGAGATCGTCGGGCACATCGCCTCGGCCGATATCGAGTACCGCCATCCGTACCTCGTGGATCGGCCGCACCCGAAGCGCGTCGGCTACATCGTGCTGTCCACCGATCGCGGTCTGTGCGGCGGGCTGAACACGAACGCCTTCAAGGCGGCCGTGGCCTCGATGAGGCAGTGGAACGAGGAGGGTGCCGAGATCGACGTCGTCACCGTCGGCAAGAAGGCGACGGCATTCTTCGGACGGTTGCGCGCGAACGTCGTCGGCTCCACGGTCGATCTGGGCGACCGGCCGGAGCTCTCCGACATCCTCGGCGCGGTGCGCATCATGCTGGACGCCTACGACGAGGGCCGCCTGGACCGGGTGTTCCTGGTCGAGAGCCAGCTCGTGAACACCATGACGCAGTCGCCGCGCGTGACGCAGCTGCTGCCGGCGAAGCCGGACAGGAACGAGAAGCTCGGCCACCACTGGGACTACATCTACGAGCCCGAGGCGCAGGACGTCGTGGACCACGTCATGACGCGCTACGTGGAATCCATCGTGTTCCAGGGCGTGGTCGAGAACGTGGCCTGCGAGATGGCCGCGCGCATGATCGCGATGAAGAGCGCCTCGGACAACGCGGGAGAGCTCATCGACGATCTGCAACTCGTCTACAACAAGGCGCGCCAGGCTTCCATCACGCAGGAAATCAGCGAGATCGTCGGCGGCGCCGCGGCCGTCTGAGCGCCGACGCCCACACCTTCGCCGCCGCGAGCGTTCGCGGCCGGCACCAGAACAACATCAGCAGGACATCCGGAAGGCACACATGAGCACTGGCAAGATCGTCGAGATCATCGGCCCCGTCATCGACGCGGAATTCCCGCGCGACTCGGTGCCGCGTACCTACGATGCGTTGACCATCGCGAACAGCGAGACCGTCCTCGAAGTGCAGGGCCAGCTCGGCGACGGCGTCGTGCGCACCATCGCCATGGGTACCTCCGAAGGCCTCAAGCGCGGCCTCGAGGTCACGAACACGGGCGCCCCCATCTCGGTGCCCGTCGGCGAGGCGACGCTCGGTCGCATCATGAACGTGCTCGGTCACCCGATCGACGAGGCCGGCCCGATCGCCACCGATCAGCGCATGCCGATCCACCGCGACCCGCCGAGCTACGCGGAGCAGTCCGGCTCCACCGAGCTGCTGGAGACCGGCATCAAGGTCATCGACCTGCTCTGCCCGTTCGCGAAGGGCGGCAAGGTCGGACTCTTCGGCGGTGCCGGCGTGGGCAAGACCGTCAACATGATGGAGCTGATCAGGAACATCGCGGCCGAGCACTCCGGCTTCTCGGTGTTCGCGGGCGTCGGCGAGCGCACGCGCGAAGGCAACGACTTCTATCACGAGATGAAGGATTCGAACGTCCTCGACAAGGTGTCGCTCGTGTACGGGCAGATGAACGAGCCGCCGGGCAACCGCCTGCGCGTGGCACTGACGGGGCTGACCATGGCGGAGTTCTTCCGCGACGAAGGCCGCGACGTGCTGATGTTCATCGACAACATCTACCGCTACACGCTCGCCGGCACCGAAGTGTCGGCACTGCTCGGACGCATGCCGTCGGCGGTGGGCTACCAGCCGACCCTGGCCCAGGAGATGGGCGCGCTGCAGGAGCGCATCACATCGACAAAGACGGGCTCCATCACTTCGGTGCAGGCCGTCTACGTACCGGCCGACGACCTGACCGACCCGTCGCCCGCCACGACCTTCGCGCACCTCGACGCCACCGTGGTGCTGTCGCGGAACATCGCCGAGCTCGGCATCTACCCCGCGGTGGATCCGCTCGACAGCACCAGCCGCCAGCTCGACCCGCTCGTCGTCGGCCAGGAGCACTACGACTGCGCGCGCGGCGTGCAGAACACGCTGCAGCGCTACAAGGAGCTGCGGGACATCATCGCCATCCTCGGCATGGACGAGCTCTCCGAGGAGGACAAGCTCGTCGTGGCTCGCGCGCGGAAGGTGCAGCGCTACCTGAGTCAGCCGTTCTTCGTGGCCGAGGTCTTCACGGGCTCCCCGGGCAAGTACGTGTCGCTCAAGGACACCATCAACGGCTTCAACGGCATCGTCAACGGCGAGTACGACCACCTGCCGGAGCAGGCCTTCTACATGGTCGGCACCATCGACGAGGCGGTCGAGCGCGGCAAGAAGGCCGCCTGACCGTGGCCTCGACACTCCAGGTCGAGATCGTCTCCGCGGAGGAGGCGATCTTCTCCGGCAGCGCCGAGCTCGTCTCCGCCACGGCCGAGATGGGCGAGGTGGGCATCGCGCCCGGCCACGCCCCGCTGCTGACGCGCATCCGTGCCGGCGAGATCCGCGTGACCACGCCCGCCGGCGAGGACGACCTCGACATCTACGTGTCGGGTGGCATCCTCGAGGTGCAGCCCTACGTCGTCACCATCCTCGCCGACACCGCCCTGCGCGGCGGCGAGATCGACGAGGCGGCGGCCGAGAAGGCGCGCGACGAGGCCACCGCGGCGCTGCTGGGCGCGAAGCCAGGCGACGAGATCGACTATGCCGCCGTGCAGAAGTCGCTCGCCGAGGCGTCGGCGCAGCTGCAGCTCGTGAAGAAGCTGCGGCGGAACACGAACGGCTGAGTCCGGCCTCAGTCGGCGACCGGTGCGTGCGAGGGGTCGTCCGGCGAGTGTCGGGCGGCCCTTCCTCGTTTCGGGGTGGCGAGCTTGCGCGCACGAGACCGCTCGGCCCATGATGCACGCCGGCCCGTACCCGGGAGTCCGTTCCGTGGAACAGCTTCAGACCGACGTTCTTCCGCGCATGACCGTCGAGGAGTACCTCAAGTTCGAGAACGCGCAGGACGTGCGCCACGAGTTCGTGGACGGCTACGTGTACGCCATGACCGGTGCGCGGGAGATGCATGAGCGAATCTCGCTCAACCTGGCCTCCTCGCTCAACGTTCACCTTCGCGGTACGCCCTGCCGGGCCTGGAAGGGCGATCTAAAGCTTGCCGTCGGCAAGGACTACTACTAGGGGTCACGGGGGCACCCGTGTCGACCGTGGGATACTCCGCCGTCCGGGGTGAAGCGCGCCCGGGCACGTCCGCACCCGCCCACGGCACCGCGCCTTCCCGCCGACACACGACGCCCGTTTGCCCATGCCCACACGCCTGATCGTGCTCGCCGCCGGCAAGGGCACGCGCATGAAGTCCGCACTGCCCAAGGTGCTTCACCGGCTGGCAGGCAAGCCCATGCTGGCCCACGTGCTGGACACGGGCGCGGCGCTGGGGTCGGCGGGCATCAGCATCGTGGTCGGCCACGGGGCGGACGTCGTGCGCGAGCGCATCGCGCGGCACACGGACGAGCGTCGCGGGGCGGGAGAGACGGTGGCCGCGCTCGACTGGGTCGTGCAGGACGAGCAGCTCGGCACCGGCCATGCCGTGCGCGTGGCCGTGCCCACCGTCGACGATGCCGATACCTTGATCGTCACCTACGGCGACGTGCCGCTCATCCGTGCCTCGACGCTTCGCCGGCTGGTGGAGGCGGCCGGGGACGACGGACTGGCGCTGCTCACGGTGCACATGCCGGACGCCACCGGCTACGGCCGCATCGTGCGAAACGAGCGCGGCGAGGTGGTGCGCATCGTGGAGCAGAAGGACGCGAGCGACGCCGAGCGCGCGCTGACCGAGGCGAACGCGGGCGTCATCGCCGGGCGCGGCGACCGGCTGCGCGATCTGCTGTCGCGCATCGGCAACGACAACGCGCAGGGCGAGTACTACCTGACGGACATCTTCGGGATCGCGGCCGCCGACGGCCTGCCGATCCGCACCGTGCACCCCGAGGCGAGCCACGAGGTGGACGGCGTGAACAGCCGCTCGCAGCTCGCGGCGCTCGAGCGCCTGCACCAGCGCGACGTGGCCGAGGCGCTGATGGCGGGCGGCGCCACCCTGGCCGACCCGGCCCGCATCGACGTGCGCGGCACGCTGGAGACCGGCACCGACGTGGAGATCGACGTCAACTGCGTCTTCGAGGGCCGCTGCCGCCTCGGCGACGGCGTGCGCATCGGCCCGAACTGCACGCTGCGGGATGCAAGCGTCGCATCGGGCTCGACGGTGCACGCGAACTCGGTGCTGGAGGGCTGCGCCGTGGGCGAGCGCTGCGACGTGGGGCCGTTCGCGCGGTTGCGTCCGGGCACCGTGCTCGCCGTCGGCGCGAAGATCGGCAACTTCGTCGAGACGAAGAACGCGAGCGTCGGCGCGCACAGCAAGATCAACCATCTGAGCTACGTCGGCGACGCCGAGCTCGGCGAGCACGTGAACGTCGGCGCGGGCACGATCACGTGCAACTACGACGGCGCGAACAAGCACCGCACCTTCATCGGGGACGGGGCCTTCATCGGCTCGAACTCCGCGCTCGTGGCGCCGATCGACGTCGAGGCCGGCGCCACGATCGGCGCCGGCAGCACGCTCGGCAGCCGCGTCGAGGCCGGTAGCCTGACCTTCACGCGGGCCCCCGTCACGGTGCGCAGCGGCTGGCGACGCCCGGCGAAGCCCGCCGACGCCGACTGACACTATCCTTCGTCCCCGTGCGCGCGATTCGGCCGCGCGTCGCTTTCGAGGAACACACCATGTGCGGCATCGTCGGCGCGGTAGCGCAACGCGACATCGCGGACATCCTGCTGTTCGGTCTCCAGTGCCTCGAGTACCGGGGCTACGACTCGGCCGGCATCGCGACCATCGACCACGAGGGGCAGCTGCGCCGCGTGCGCCGCGTGGGCAAGGTCCGCTCGCTCGTCGACGCGGTGGCCGAGCACGGCATGCCCGGCGGCACGGGCATCGCGCACACGCGCTGGGCCACGCACGGCGAGCCGAACGAGACCAACGCCCACCCGCACCTGTCCGGCGATCGGCTGGCCGTGGTGCACAACGGCATCATCGAGAACCATCAGCCGCTGCGCGAGAGGCTGCGCGGCCTGGGCTACGAGTTCGTGACCGACACCGACACCGAGGTGATCGTGCACCTCGTCGATCACGAGCTGAAGTCGGTGAACTCGCTGCTGGACGCGGTGCGCGCGGCCTCGCTCCAGCTCGAGGGTGCCTACGGCATGCTCATCATGGACAAGGAGGACCCCGAGCGCCTGGTCGGGGCGCGTTCGGGCAGCCCGTTCGTGATCGGCTACGGCTTCGGCGAGCACTTCATCGCCTCGGACCAGCTCGCGCTGCTGCGCGTCACGCGCCGCTTCTCGATCCTGGAGGAGGGGGACGTCGCCGAGATCACGCGCGAGGCGGTGCGCATCGTCGATCGCGACGGCCGCACCGTGGAGCGGCCCATCGAGGACGCCACGTTCACGCAGGACGCGAGCGACAAGGGCGCGTACCGCCACTACATGGAGAAGGAGATCCACGAGCAGCCGCTCGCCATCCAGCGCACCCTCGAGGGGCGGCTCGAGCACTCGATGGTGCGCGACGACGCCTTCGGAGCGAACGCCGCGGAGCTGCTGGCGAGGGTGGAGCACGTCCAGATCATCGCCTGCGGCACCAGCTACCACGCCGGCATGACGGCGCGCTACTGGTTCGAGAGCTTCGGCGGCGTGAGCTGCAACGTCGAGATCGCGTCCGAGTACCGCTACCGCGAGTCCATCGTGCGCCCGAACAGCCTGCTGGTCACCATCTCGCAGTCCGGCGAGACGGCCGACACGCTCGCCGCGCTGAAGCTTGCGCAGGCGCAGGGCTACATGACGAGCCTGACCATCTGCAACGCACCCACCTCATCACTCGTGCGTGAGTCAGACATGAGCTATCTCATGAAGGCGGGCGTCGAGATCGGCGTGGCGTCCACCAAGGCGTTCACGGTGCAGCTGACGGGCCTGCTGATGCTGGCCGCCGCGATCGGGCGCCACCACGGCATGAGCGAGGCGCGCGCGAAGGCCATCGGCCAGGCGCTGCTGGGCCTGCCCGCGAAGCTCGAGCAGGTGATCGGCATGGACGCCGCCATCGTCGAGCTCGCCGAGGACTTCGCGGACAAGCATCACGCGCTCTTCCTCGGTCGCGGGGACCAGTACCCCATCGCCATGGAAGGGGCGCTGAAGCTCAAGGAGATCAGCTACATCCACGCCGAGGCCTACGCCGCCGGCGAGCTCAAGCACGGGCCGCTCGCGCTCATCGATGCGGACATGCCGGTGATCGTCGTGGCGCCCAACAACGAGTTGGTCGAGAAGCTGAAATCCAACGTCGAGGAGGTGCGTGCGCGCGGCGGGCTCATGTACGTGTTCGCCGACCGCGACGCCCATTTCGCCTCCGACGACACGATGAAGGTGCTGGAGGTGCCGCACTGCGACCCCGTCATCGCTCCGATCGTCTACACCGTACCGCTGCAGCTGCTGTCCTACCACGTCGCGCTGATCAAGGGCACCGACGTGGATCAGCCGAGGAATCTCGCGAAGTCCGTCACGGTCGAGTAGGGGCTCGGTACGGCGAGGCAAGGAATCCGCTCCGGCGGCGTCCGGTACATCGTGCCCGGTGGGTCCGGATGCGAATGGCCGACGTTACCATCCGGTTTCCCACCGCTTCACCGTCGCAGGTCAAGGTGATACCCGAACCCGGCGAGCCCGGTTCGCCCGGTTCGTCGCCTCCCGGAGACGACATCCTGGAACAGGCCCTCGCGGGGGCCGGGCACATGGCATTCCGGTACGACCCCGCGACCGACGAGGTGCGGCAGTACGGCGCCGTGCGCGCCTTGACGGGGCGCGCGCCCGAACCCCGCACGCTGGCGGACGTCCTCGCGATGCTGCACCCGGACGATCGGGAGACGCTGGCGCGGTTCGCGCGCAACCCCTCGGGCATGGACGAGGGCTATCGGTTGCGCCTGCGCTTCGTGCATCCGGACGGCACGGTCGTGGCCTGCGAGGTGCACGGGGAGCTCTTTCGCCAGGCCCCGGGCGGTGACGGTATCCGCACCGGCATCGTGGTGCCGCTCGCGGCGGACAAGCCGCTGCTGGATCGCACGCTGCAGCTCGCGAGCCTCGTGGAGTTCCTGCCGGAGTTCGCCTCCGTGCATGCGCCCGACGGTCGCTGCATCACGATGAATTCGAGCGGGCGGGAGCTGCTCGGCATCGATCCGCGCGAGGACGTCGGCGCGCTCGCGCTCGAGGACATCGTGGTGGACGCCACCTCGGTGCCGACCGACCGGCTGGTGGCCGAGGTGCTCGAGCACGGCTCGCACGCCACCGAGGTCGTGATGATCAACCGGCGCAGCGGCCGCCAGTTGCCCGCCGCCTGGTCGGCCACGCTGCTGGACGACTCCGAGGGCGGTCGACGCTACGTGGTGTGCATCGCGCGCGACCTGAGCGATGCGCTGGAGATCGAATGGGAGCTTCGCCAGAACCAGCGCAGGCTCACGCACGCGCTCGAGGTCAGCCGGCTCGGCGAATGGTCGATGGACATCCGTACCCAGAGCGGCAGGCAATCGACGCGCATCGCCGAGATCTTCGGCTACCCGGAGAGCAGCGACAACTGGAACTACCGCATGTTCCTGCGCCACGTGCACGCGGACGATCGCGAGCGCGTCGACCGGCTGTTCTCGCGCTCGCTCGAGACCGGCAAGGAACTCGATTTCGAGGCGCGCATCGTACGCACCGACGGTGCGCACCGCTGGATCAGCGGCAAGGCGAGCATGAACGCGGGCCTGAGCGGCGAAGGGCGCACCATCGGCGGCGTGGTGCAGGACATCACCGAGCGCAAGTTCGCCGAGCAGCGTGACCGCTTCCTCGCCGACGTCAGCGTGCCGCTCAGCACGCTCGTGGATCAGCGCAGCACGCTCGAACAGGTCGCGCGCCTGGCCGTGCCGTTTCTCGCCGACCATTGCAGCATCGATCTCGCGGGCGAAGGGGGCGGGCTCGGTCGGGTGGCCTCCACCAGCTCGCTGCTGACGCGCGAGGCCATCGGCGACGGCGCGGGCGTGCCTCCCGAGACCCCGGAGGCGTTGCGCCGCATGCGCGAGCTCGGGGAGACCGTCACTCTCGACGTGACGGATGCCAGCCTGCTCGAGCGCTTCGCGCGCACCCGCTCCGAGCGGCTGTCGCTGCGCGCGCTGAACGTGCGCAGCTACCTCGGCGTGCCGCTCTCGCTGCGCGGCCAGGACATCGGCGTGCTGCACTTCTATCGCACCGAGGCCGACACACCGTACACCGAGAACGATGCGCAGGTGGCGTGCGAGCTCGCCGCGCGCATCGCCGTCGCGCTGGAGAACGCGCGGCTGCTGAAGGCCCTGCAGGACAGCGACCACCGCAAGGACGAGTTCCTGGCCATGCTCTCGCACGAGCTCCGGAACCCTCTCGAATCGTTGTCGATGGGCGTATCGCTGATCGAGTCGGACGAGGCCGAGGCCGACTGGGCGCGAAGCATGATGCGCAGCCAGATCGCACGGCTCGCCGGCATCCTGGAGGATCTGCTGGACGTGTCGCGCTACACGTTCAACAAGATCGTGCTGAACACCGCGCCGGTCGCGCTCGGTCCCCTGGTGCGCGAAGTGGCCGATGAGGCGCGCGCGGAGGCCGAGCGACGCGGCTACCGGCTCGACATCAACGTGCCGGACTCGTCCGTGCACGCCGACGTGGACGCCATCCGGCTCTCCCAGGTCATCGCCAACCTGCTCACCAACGCGATCAAGTACGGCGGGGACGCCGGCCGCATCGGCGTCAGGCTGCTGGGCCCCGACGACGCATCGCCGTTGGAAGGAGAAGCCGGCGCGCCCTTCGAGCAAGCCGGCGCTCGGACGGGCATGGCCCGCATCGTCGTGAGCGACGAGGGCGTCGGCATCGCGTCGAAGGACCTGCGCGACGTGTTCGAGATGTTCTCCCAGGTGGACACCACGCTCGATAGAAGCCTCGGAGGGTTGGGCATGGGACTCACCCTCGTCAAGCGCATCGTCGAGATGCACGGCGGCAGCGTCGAGGCGCACAGCGACGGACCCGGTCGCGGTACCGAGTTCACGCTGTTGCTGCCCGTCACCGACGAAGCGCCGGTGGCGGTGCCCGCGAGCGACCTGCGCGCCGCCGTGCGCACCGGCCCCGCCGCCCGGTTGCCGCTGCAGGACGCGGACGAACGCGCCCCGGCGCCGGACGGCCCGCCACGGACCGTCCTTCCGAGGCGGGCCGACCGGGCACGCAGGGGCCCGGAGCCCGCCGCCGACAACCCGGTTCGGCTGATGCTGGTGGACGACAATCTCGAGACGGTGGCGGCGCTCGAGAAGCTCTTCGTCCTGAAGGGCTACGAGGTGCGCACGGCGCACGACGGTCTGAGCGCCATCGAGCTCGCGCGCACGTTCCGGCCGTCCATGGCGGTGCTGGACATCGGCCTGCCCGGCGCCAGCGGCTACGAGGTGGCCGAGGCCCTGCGCGAGCTCTACGCGGACGATCCGCTGTTGCTCATCGCGCTGTCGGGCTACGGGCAGCAGAAGGATCGCGAGCGGGCAAAGCGCGCGGGCTTCGATCATCAC
Source organism: uncultured Gammaproteobacteria bacterium (assembly GCA_963833195.1). Classification (GTDB taxonomy): domain Bacteria; phylum Pseudomonadota; class Gammaproteobacteria; order Granulosicoccales; family Granulosicoccaceae; genus Granulosicoccus. The sequence goes on from CAWHXF010000027.1 coordinate 3,882,577, forward strand.
CTGTTGAAGCCGGTGAACTTCCGCGCCGTGTTCGAGCTGATCCGGGCGGGCGTGCCGTCCGGCTGACGTCGGCTCCCGGTTGCCTCACGAGCCCCTACGGATCCGTCTCGCCGGCACGCGTCTCGTAGCCCTCATCGGCCTCTTCGAGCTGTTCCAGCCGCTCCTCCTCCGCGATCGTCGCGGCGGCCTCCAGCCCGTACACGCTGGTGCGCGACGACACCTGGGCAAGGTTCGCGCTGGCCGAGATGGGTACGGCCGCGGTGCGTGTCATGCGGTACATCGCGTAGGCGGAAATGGCGACGAACAGCGTGGCCATGAACGCGAAGAAGGCTCCGGCGCCGAAGCGCGTCATGAGCTGTCCCACGATCACGGGGCCCGTCATGGCGCCCACGCCGTTGACGAACAGCAGCCCGCTCGAGGCGCCCGCCATGTCCTCGGGCTCCAGGTGATCGTTCCCGTACGCGATCAACAGCCCGTACAGCGGGTTCGCCATGCCGCCGATCACGAACGCGCACGCCATGATGATGCGCGACGACTCGCCGAAGCTCATGGCCACGGCGCAGGCGATGGCCGCGACCAGCGTCGTGCCGATGATGAGCTTGCGCCGGTCGAAGCGGTCGGACAGCCAGCCCAGCGGATACTGCAGCACCATGCCGCCGAGGAAGATCGCGGTCACGAAGGTGGACGTCGCGGCGATGCTGAACCCGCGCTGCACCGCGTACACCGAAGACATGGCGAACAGCGCCGCGAACACGCCGCCGAGCAGGAAGGTGCCGACCACGGCGAGCGGAGATGCCGCGAACAGCGCGGCCAGCGAGAGCGAGCGCTGGGCCGCGTGTTCCGGCGCGGGGGTGGGCGTGAGCAGGATCGGCGCGAACGAGATCGACACCAGCACCGAGATCATGACGAACAGCAGGTACCCGCCCGGATCCGCGGCGTTCAACAGCAACTGCCCCAGCACGATGCCGGCCATCTGCACCATCAGGTAGATCGACAGCGTCTGGCCGCGCGTCTCGTTCGTCGAGCGGTTGTTGAGCCAGCTCTCGGCCACGACGTAGATGCCCGAGAAGCAGAAGCCCACGAGCAGGCGCAGCGCGAACCACGACACCGGGTGCACGAAGGCCGCGTACATGATGAACGCCGCCGAGACGAGCGAGCCCAGCGCCGCGAACACGCGCACGTGTCCCACCCGGCGCAGCATGACCGGCGTGTACCAGGAGCCGCCCAGGAAGCCGATGAAGTAGGCCGACATGACGAAACCGAGCGCGCCGGGCTCGATGCCTTCCAGCGAACCGCGCACGCCCAGCAACGTGCCCTGCAGCCCGTTGCCGAGCATCAACAGGAACATGCCCAGCAACAGCGGCCACGACTGGCGCAGTACGAGAATCAAGAGGGTGCCGCCTTCGACCGGGGGTGAACCCGGCAGGCTGCCGGCCGGCGGTTATATAGCAGTCAGGGCCGTCGCGGTGGCGACGCGACGAAAGTGGGGCACAGCGCGTCGTGCCCGGCGTCGCCTGCGGGACATCCGATGATGTCGACGGCCTTGCCGGGCGGCGTCCCGGACGAAGTGCGCGGCGGGTGCCGTGGCCGCGTGCTTCGGATCAGGCTTCCGCCGTGCGGGCTCTTAGGGCCGACGCAGGCGCAACTCGCGGAGGTCGTGAACTGGAGGTACTGAGCGTCGGCGGCACGGGCGACCCGGCATCGCCTCGTGGGGAGCCCGTGCGATGTGAGCTGCGTCACGGATTCGTCCGGTCGCGCACCGGCGCCATGCCGGAGCCACTACGTTTCCCCACATGCTCAGATTCTCGCCTCTACTCCTCGCCGCGCTGCCGCTCACGGCCGTCGCGAACGACCGCGTCGCCGTGATCGGCAGCACCCTGGGCGAAGCCCGCGCGCTCTATGCTGCGCGCACCGATGTCGCGCGTCGCGACTGCGATCCGGTCTCCGGCGGACGCTGGGTGTGCGCAAGCTTCGTGGACCCGACGCTCGCCGACGTCGCTACTTCCGCGCCGACGCCCGCTACGCGCGCGCCCACCATCGGTGCGGCCGTCATCGGCGATTCCCTGGACTCGGCGCAGCGAGCCTACGCGAGCACCACTTCGCAGCCTCGCGTGGACTGCGACCCGGTGTCCGGCGGTCGCTGGATCTGCGCCTCGTTCCAGAACCCGACGCTCGCGGACGTCGGCGATGCGCCCGAGGTCGTCGCGCCGCCGACACCGGTCGAGACGCCCGAGCCGGCTCGGCCCGCCGCTCCGATCGCTCGGGCGCGTCTGAAACTGCAGGCCGAAGACCTGCCGCTCGGCACCGGCTGGCGCGTGGAGCGCGAACGCTCCGGCGCCGAGGGCGACGCGTACGCGATCTGGCGCGGACCCAACCGCTACAACGCTCCCGGGGACGGCCTGACGAACCTGCAGTTCGACGTGCCGTCGGCCGGGGAGTACCAGCTCGTGGTCCGCGCGCGCGCCGTCTCGCCGGAGCGTGGGGACCTGTCGAACGACACGTTCTTCCGCTTCCCGGACGGAGTCTGGACCAAGGTCTTCACCACCGGCCGGGACAGCTGGCAGACAGGCGGTACCGGCGATCGGGACGATCGCAAGTTCCCGCTGCGCAGCCGCCTGGACGCGGGCGTGGTGACGGTGCAGATGTCCGGCCGCTCGGAGCGTCATGCGCTCGACTGGGTCGCGCTGGAGCGCGTGGGCGGAGGCGGCGATTCCGCTCCGTCCGAGGTCGCGAGCTCCAAGCTCGGCCCGAACGACCTGCTGGCGCTGCACTACGACTCGGCGCCGGACCCCGACGACACGCAGGCGATGATCTTCGCGCGCCTGATCCTGAACGACTACCCCGATATCGACCCCATCGTGATCAACGGCACGCTGGGCGACAAGATCGGGCGCGATCGTTTCATCCGGGGCTCGACCGAGCACCTGCGCACGATGTTCCCCGATGCGCTCGACTACTTCGCCGACGAGGAGCGCACCGTGCAGCGTGCGGCGACGGCCTGGCAATTGACGCTCGAGTCGGGCGGCACGGTGCACGTGGCCGCGGGCGGGCCGATGGATGCGTCGGCCGACATCCTGCGCGAGCTGGAGCGCCGGGGAGTGGGCAACCTGAAGCGCGTGCGCGTCGTGCAGCACAGCCACGGCAACGCGTTCAACGAGGAGCGCACGAGCGACGCCGGCATGGCGTTCATCCGCTCGCGCGCCACCTACGTGACGATCGACGATGGCAACGCGCGCGGCAACGACACACCGGACTTCAACGAGATCAGCCCCTCGGTGATGCAGCGCGCGCTCTCGAGCCGCTACGCGTCGCAGTGGCGCCGGGCACGCGCGTTCTTCCCGTCCAACGAGCAGAACAAGATCGACGGTTCGGACACGGTGGAGTTGATGCACATCCTGGGGCTGCCGAAGTCGCACGCACCGACGGTCGAGGCGTTCGCGGACCGCTACTTCCGCTGAAGCGCGGCGAAGGGGAACGGCGCCGCCGTCGAGCGACTGCGACGGTGGGGTCTGACTTTCGTCACCGCCCGCCCGTGAAACCCATCGCACCGCCATGTGGCACTTCGCCCGACATCGAGCGTAGCGCGTGAACGATCGCGTCCGCGCGCCGCGGCACCGAGCCGATCTCCAACCGTCGCTCCACGGCGACGAGGTGGCCCGGATGCACGACGAGACCGGCGAACCCGCCCGGCAGCTCGCCGCACAAGGCTTCCACCGCGGCCGCGATCGCGTCGTTCGAGAGCGATCCGAAGCGGATCCGGGCATCGAGCCATGATGGCAGCGCGCCGTTCGCGAATCGCGCATCGCGCGTCTCCAGAACGGCGGCGCCCTCGTGTCGCGCGAGCTCCTCGATCAACGCCAGGGCCCAGCGGCCCTGCGGCTCCGGCAGCAGCTCGGGACGGGCGTCGAAGCGGTACTCGACGCGCTCCACGTGCACGATCTCGTCGCGCTCCGCGGCGCGCTCGAAGAGCCTGCGCAGCCGGCTCTGGGGTGACTCGTTGCGCGCGTCCGCGAGGGCCGAGAAATCGCAGCGCGCGACGGCGCGGCCCGCCTGCAGCGCCCGTGCCCGCAGCCACGCGGACTTGCCCGCTCCGGCCGGGCCGACGAGCGCGATCCGTGCGCGCGAGCCCGGGACGAGCAGCTCGAGCGCCGCGTCCGCGGGCAGATCGATGCTCGCGAGACGTCCGTCCGCATCACCGAGTCTGGAGCCCGGGCGCACGGCGAGCCGGCGTTCGCCGCGCGACTTCAGCTCGGCGTCCACCGTTTCGCGCACCGTCGCGGCGGCGCGGCCGGACGCGACGGCGCCGGAGCGTTCGACCACGCGGCGAGCCTTCGCGATGTCCGCGGGTGTCACCGACGCGTTCGCGGTCAATCCGGCCACCAGCGCGTCGGGCAGCTCGAGCCCGTCCAGCGCGTCGGCGAGCATCGCGGCGCGCACCGCGGGCGGGGGCGCCACGACCTCGAGCACGACGTCGAAGCGGCGCAGGTAGGCCCCGTCGATACCGTCTATCGAGTTCGCTATCCACACCGCCGGAGCGGCGCCGGATTCCAGCACCGCGTTGATGTAGCCCTTCGACGGACGGTCGTCGGGCGTGCTGCCCAGCAGCGCGACCTCGGCCCCGAGGATGTCCTCTGTCTCGTCGAACAGCACCACGGTGCGCCCCTTCGCCGCGGCGATGGAGGTGCCGAGCGAGAAGTTGTCGAGCCGCGAATGGACGCCGAGCTCGTGCGCGCCGTGCCCGTGTCCGGCCAGACTCGTGGTGCGCACGGCGAAGGCCGACGCGCCGGCGGCCGCGGCGAGGCTGCGCGCGAGCTCCGTCTTGCCCGTGCCGGGGGCGCCCCACAACAGGACGTTCGCGCCGGCGGCGTTCTCGTCCAGGCTGGTCGCCAGGTAGCGGGCAACGCCGTCGAGCCGGGCCTGCAGGTGCGGCCACGCATCGAGCTCGAAGCGAGCGGCCGGCGGACGGTCGACGAACGGCGTGGCATCGGCGTCGAGCAGGCCGGCGATGCGTTCGTCCACGTGATCCTGCAACTCGTCCGACAGGCGCAGCAGCGCCTCGATGGCGAAGGTGCGGTTCGCCGGGTGCGAGGGGATGCGCTGCAGGATGCCGCGCCGACGCAACGAGCCGCGCTGATCCATCGCGCGGCGCAGCTCCCGCGGCACGGCGCCGAGAGCGTGCGCGATCGCGTCGCACTGCCGGCGCGCCGGCTCGCTGCCCGTCGCCCCTGCCTTGAAGAGCTCCGCAAGGGCGGGGCTGCGATGACAGGCATCGCTCAGCCGCACGATGCCGAGCTCGAGCTCGGTGAGTCCGAGGAGCTCCGCGAGCCCGCGCGTGAGCTCGCACCACGGGTCGGACTCGTCGAACAGCGCCTGCGGTTGCGCCGGAGCCGAGCGTTCGAGCGCGGCGCGCGCCGACGTCGCGTCGCCGCGATCGAGCGCCGCGATCACGTCGTCGTCCAGCAGCGCGCGCACGTGCGGGTGCGCGGCGGCCGTCACGGGGTCGACGTCGGTGCGCGAGAGCGTGCGCCGGACCCAGCCGACGAGCGGCGCGTGGGCGCGGGCGTCGGCGAGGTAGGCGGAGTCGATGGGTTCGGTGTTCAGCCGGGCAGCATAGCGCGGCGGTTCGATCGGTTCGCAGCGAACCGAGCCATGTCCGTGGTCTCGCGCGATCGGTTCGAGGTGCTATAAAGCTTGGGAATTAAATCCTTGCCAGCCAAGTTCATGCCCGTCCACGCCCGCATCCGAACCCGCCGTTCCCCTTTCCGGACCTGGACACTCGCCCCGTTCCTGTCGCTATCGGCCTGCGGGGGCGGTGGAGGAGCCGACACCGGGTTCTCGGCTCCGCTCCGTGCCGACGGTGGGGGTGCCGTCGCCAACGGCGGAGGACTGAACGCGGGTGCCACCGGACACCTCGTGTACGGCAGCGAGGAATTCGGTCTCTATCTCTATCACGACCTCGTCACCGGCGCGCGCACGCCGGTGCCGGATGAGCTGCGCTACGACCCGCATCCGGTGGCGACGGGCGAGGCGGCGGAGGTCGGAGAGGGGGGCGGACCGAACGCCGACGGGGAGGTGGTCATCCGCGGGCCGGACGGTGCGGTCACCGCACGGTTCGCCACCCCGTACGAGGTGTTCGGCGCCACGCTGTCACCGGACGCCTCCACCGTCGCGGTCTACACCGAGAACTTCCCGGGCGGGGGCCTGTTCGGCGTCGACGCGATCGCGTTCGTCGAGCGGGACGGCTCGATGATCTACCTCATCGACGAGTGCCGCGACGTGCTCTGGTTGCCGGACGGGCGGGCCATGCTGGCGTGCGGCGAGGAGATCCTGATCGACGATGCGGTGCGCGGCGATGCGCCGCTGCGCACCGTCGCAAGCTTCGAGGGCGAGCTGCCGAACTGGCTCGTGCTGGACCCGAGCGGCACGCGCGTGGCCTTCGAGTTGCGCGATCCGATCTCGCGTGACGACAGCGCCGTGGCCCGCATGAACCTGGACGGCAGCGATCTCGTGCGGCTGACCGGAGCGTCCGTCCTCTACCACGGCGAGCGCCCCACCTGGTCGCCGGACGGGCAGTGGATCGGGTTCCGCCGCAGCGTGTTCCGCTCGACCTTCGTGCTCGAGGAGTGCGCGCTGCTGATGGCCGCGCGCGTCGACACCGCGGTCGAGGTGGTGCTCGACGACATCGTCTTCAGCGGCGAGCCCGAGGGCGGGGTGATCATGGTGCGCCACGACGGCGAGGACGGGGACGACAGCGGCACGCCGGACGGTGCGGCGTGCGCGGACACGGCGCCGGTGTGGGTGCCCTGAGCGCGCGGATCATGCGGCCCACGCATCCTGCAAGGTGCGCCTGAACAGCCCGTTCAGCGCGTCCCGCACGTCGTCGTCCGCTTCGCTCTCCGGTCGGCCTTGTCCGCTGAAGCCGTCCGCGTGTCGGTCGAGCTCCTCGCGGATGAACGCATCCAGCTCGGGTACGGGCTCCCCGTCGCCGAGCTCCGGCGTGCCACGCTTGGCTTCCAGCAACCGCTGTATCGGCGGCACGATGCGGGGCGATGCGACCGTTTCGATCAAACGAGCGAACTCGACGGGTGGCAACCCGAGGCCACGCTCGACGTGGCGGATGGCGAGCAGCGCGCGCAGCACGTAGAAGTACTTCTTGAGCCTCACGCGCTCGCCGCGTCTGAAATGCTCGCCGGCGTTGCTCTTCGCCAGGTGCATGTAGTGGTAGCGCAACGCGATGTCGTTGGCGATGCGCGGTGCAAGCTCGCGCAGGCCTGCGGACAATGGGCCGTTCTCGCGGTAGCGGATCGGACCGGTGAGCCATTCGAGCAGCGCGCCGTTGGTGCGTGTGAGCAGGTACATGGCCTTTCGCATGTCCCAGCCCCCGATGTCGATCTCGTCGACGATCGGGTACTCGATGACGTCTCTGCGCCGTTCCACGTCGAACGACAGGTACCACTCCGGACGGTGAACGTAGATGAAGCGCACGTCGTAGTCGGAGTCGGGGGAAGCGAAGCCCCAGGCGCGGCTGCCGGACTCGCAGGCGTGCACGACGCGTACGTCGTGCTCGCGCTCGGCGACATCGAGCCGTGCGTGGATGTCGCGGGCTACGGCGTCGGGGATGGCCTCGGGGATGGCCTCGGGGAGGGTCATGGCCGGCATGGTCGGGTCGGCGCGGCGCCCTTTCGGCGAAGATCGGTGCGCGGGAACGGTAGCACTTCGAACGAGAGGAGCGCCACGGCGGCGCGTGGAGCGCGCCGTTCCGGACGTGCCGGTAGATCTGTCGGCCGAACCGCCGCGCTGACCGTCGACAGGGTGCGCCAGGCTGCCGCGCCGACGCCTTGCCCCTCGCTCACCGGTTCTTGCCTCGAGCCTTCCTGGCCGCCTTGCGCTTGTCCTTCTTCTTCTTGTCCTTCTGCTTCCGGGCCTCGGGCGGAAGCGACCGCGCTCCGCGATTCCCGTCCGGCGCCGAGGCGTCGAAGGGTCTCGCCGGTGCGCGCATGTTCGCGGCGTGCGTTGCGGCCACCCTGCGGTTCGTGGGCTGCGCGAGCGCGGCCGACAAGCGTTCGATGCCCGCCTCGTCCAGCAGTGCCAGACAGGCCGAGGCCTGCGGCAGGGCCCATTCGCGTTCCAGATGCGAGTAGAGCGTCCGGAGCTCTGCGACGATCGCGGTCGCGTCCTCGGGCGTCATGATCACGATCGGCTCCGCCCGCGGCACGATCCGGAACAGGAGCTCTTCGAGCTCGTCCGCATCGAGCGACGCCGGCGTGCGCCCGAGCTCCATGGCCATGTACTCGATGAGCGGGCCGGCCCAGCGTCCGTCGTGCCACGCGGCACCTTCGGTGCGCTCGGACGCCGTCACCCGTCGCAGCAGCTCGTCCCGCAACGACGCGTTCTTCCGGTCGTCGATGCCGCACGGTTCCGCATCGAGCGCCGCGAACGCGGCGCGCAGATCGGTCTCGGGCCCGCCGACGACGCGCTGTCCGATCGGCGGCACCTCGATGACGAGCTCGACGTCTCCCGATCGGGTGGGCGCGACCAGGGTACGGGACCACGGCTCCCCGCCGTCCCACGCCGCGCGCAGCGCGTCGGAGGCGGGCATCATCGAGTCGAGGGTGTGCGCCAGGGCCTCGTAGGCCGTGCTCGGCCACCTCGTCGACCATGCGGACGGGCAAATGAGCGCGTGCGACGTATCGCAACGACAGGTGTGCGGGCAACGGCCCCGGCTCGTCGTGCAGGATCATGCCCGTGCGGCCGAGCCAGCGTCGGTGATCGGTGTGGCCGTGAAACAGCATGGCGTCGAAGGCCGGACGGCGGTTCGCCATCTCGGCGACCGCGTCGCGCAGCTCGAACGCGTAGCAGGTCACGCCGAAGTCGGTGCCGTCGTCCGGCAGGCTCTCCCACGGCGCGGCCCGGTAGATGCTCGCCGCGGCGTCGAACAGCGCCCGGAGCGCGTCCGGCGGGACCGGGTAGTCGAAGTAGCTGCGGTCGTGAGCGAGGTGCAGGCTGAACGCGAGGGGACTCTGCGGGGCGTGCAGCCCGTCGTCGGGCGCGTCCAAGAAGTTCGTCATGTTCGTTCAGTGCTCCGTGGCTTGCGGATCGAGCGACGCGCGCGGACCGTCCGCGCGCCGCGGTCCCGACACGGCGGAGCTCGCGTGCCGGCAAGTCGAGCCCCGTGGCATCGGTCGGCAGGACGCATCGTGGGTCGTCGAGCTCGTTCGCTGTCGACGACGCCCGGCCGCTCGTGCCTTGCACGAGCCCGAAAGGGGGGCGGGAGCGTCCGGTGGCCCGGTCGAGGCCGTTCAGCCCTCGACCCAGTTCTCCAGCCGCAAGCCTTCGATCCGTCCGAAGTGCCGCACGTCGTTCGTCACGAGCACGGCATCGACGTGCAGCGCATGGGCGCCGATCAACATGTCCACGTTGCCGATGACGCTCCCCGAGCCTTCGAGGTCCGCGCGGATCCGCGCGTACCGCTCGGCGCCGTTCCAGTCCAGCACGAGCCATCGCGAGAGCAGGTCGCCGATCAGCCTGCCAAGCGCCGCGCCCCGTTCGGGTTCCCGGGCCGCACCGTAGAGCAGCTCCGCGCGGGTGAACTCGGAGACGCAGACGAGCTCGTCGGACAGGCTCTCGAGCTTCGCGAGCACCGACGGGGGCTTGCGTTTCAGGACGTAGCTACAGGTGTCGGTGTCGAGCATGTACACCTACAGCGGTTCGCGCTTCTGCGGCGGCGCATCCGCCCGGTCGGTCAGGAAATCCTCCGGCGCCACCTCGGGGTCGGCGAAGAACGTCGCCCAGTCGCGTCGCACGGGACGCAGCACCAGCGCATCGGCGTCGCGCTCGACGCTGACCTCGTCCGTGTCGAAGCGGAACTCGGCCGGAATGCGCACCGCCTGACTGCCACCGTTGGCGAAGACCTTTGTCGTCTTGCGAATCAAGAGCCGCTCCAGCGATATAGATACTAGAAGTACATACTCTCGTCGGTGTGGGTCTTCAAGAACAACGCGGCCCAACCCTTGTTCACCCGCTGCCTCGACCGTCGAGCTCGTCGAGCCGCGCCAGCGCCGCGCGCAACGCGTCCGCCTCGCGGCGCGCCTCGTCGAACAGCGCCTCGCGCTTGGTCAGCACGAGCGTGTGGGGGCTCCCGCGCCTGAGCGTCGTCGCCTCGACGGGCAGCTCCGCGAACGCGAGCCGCTGCTCCACGTGCCCACGCTTCTCCTGGATGTCCTTCACCTCCAGCGTGCGCGCCGTCGCGTTCTTCAGGAAACGATCGAGAGCCCGGCAGTGCGTGCAGCCGCAGCCACCGAGCGGCGCGAGCGACCAATCGTCGTCTGCCCGCTCCGCCTCCGCGAGCCCTTCGCGCACCCGCGTCCGCACGGCCCGGCGCAGCGCCTTCGCCCGCGTGCGGCCGAGCGGCACGTCGTCGCGCGCCGCGAGGTGCTCGGCCAAGGCGATCCCGACCGCCGGCGGCGCCCGCCCCATGTCGCCGATCAGCGCATCGGCGATGCGCGCCGTGAAGGCCCGACGATCGAGCGCGGCCGCCGCATCGAGCAGTGCCCGCCAGCGCTCGGCCGCGGGTTCGATCGCCGCGCGCCGATGCGACGCGCGGGCGGCGCGTCGGCCCTCGGCGTTCGCGTCGAGCGTCGCGGACAGCAGGCGGACGAGCAGGCGCTCGAGCGTCTCGCCCCACGCGGGCAAGGCATCGATCTCGCGCACCTCCTTGCACAACGCCGGCACGAGCGGGAGTCGGGTGAGCGCGGCGCGTGCGGCGGCACGGGCGCGATGCACGAAGGCGGCTTCCGACGGTTCGGGAGCGGGGTCGAACCACCGCTCGATCACGGCGTTCGCGAACTCCGCGCCGCGCGACGCGCCGAGGCGCGCGAGCGCCGGCACGTGACGACGCTCCAGGGCATCGAGCCCGAAACCGCCGAGGAGCCTGAGCGATGCCGCCGGGTCGTCCCACCGCGCGGCGAGCGCGAGCGCCTCGGCGAGCGCCTCCGCGTCGCGCGACGGCCAGGCGCGGGGCGGCCAGGCGTCGCCGAGCATGAGGAAGCCCGCGAGCGCGTCCTCCGACCGCTCCTCCGGCACGGTCAGCAGCTCGCCGAGCAGGGCGCGCTCGCCGGCGTCGAGCAGGTTCCGCCAGTGCTCGCGCTCGGGCCACAGGACGACGGCCGCGCGGTGGTAGCGGCGCTCGAGCGTATCGCCGTAGTTGCCCATCCAGCCCTCGTAGGTCGTCTCGTCGGGCTCGAGGGCGCGCTCCGGATGGCAGAGCTCGTCCTCGTCGAAGCTCATGGGTGGCCAGTCGCGACGCCGTCCGCGCGCGTCGCGCAGGCACTCGAGCGTGCGCCCGTCCTCGATCAGCTCTACGAGCTCGACCGTCACGCCGTCCTCGGTACGCACGAACCCCTCTCCCGGCTCGTCCTCCTCTTCGTCGTCGTGTCCGTACCCGTAGCGGTGCTCGCGGTCGTACCACCGATCGCCACCGGCCGTCGACCACGTCTCGTGGATCGTCACGAGCGCGAGCCAGGCGCGCAGGTCCAGCCGGGCGGCGACACGACGCAGCGCTCGTGCCCAGTCGCCGTCGTCGCCCTTGAGTCGCCGCCAGTCCAGGCTGCCCTGGCTATAGCCGTGATCCAGGAGGTACACGAGCCGGCGCCGGGGCGCACGTTCGTCGTCCGTACCGCCGGCGTCGAAGTAGCGCGGCAGCACGCGCTCGAGCAGCGCGTCCTCGCGCGCGGCCCCGTCCGTGTCCGCGCGCGCGACCCTGCTCGTCCGTTGGCCGCGCGCGGCGGAGTCGTGCCCCCGCGCCCGGCCTCTCTCGCCGGACGCGCCGGCGGTCTCGGCCGGCTCGAAGTGCAGCTCGTGACTGAGCACGATGCGGTGGCCCTCGGTGACACGCTTCACCTCGTGCAGGCAGTCGCCGTAGAAGGCGAGCAGCACGAGCGCGTCCGGGCTCGCGCCCGCCGAGACGAAGCGACGCGTGCGTCCGCCGTGCTCGACGGTCAGCGCGCCGCCGCGGTGCGGCGCGGGCAGCACGACCACGAGCGTGCCGACCATGGAGTCGTCGCGCTCGGTGTCGCGGTGCGGCAGGAAGAAGCTGCCGGGGCCGTAGACGAGAAGCTTGTGCAACCGGGCGACGAGCCGACCGGACGGCAGGCCGAGCGATTCCCGGACGCCGTCGAGCGCGGGGTCGAGCGCCTCATGCCAGCGCGCTTCGTCGACGGTCACGCGCGCCGCATCGATCTCGGTGACGTTCCTGACCGACGGGTCCACGAGCGTGCGTTCGCCCAGGCCGAAGGGTGCCGCGGAGCCCGCCGCGACGAGCGCCTTCGCACGCCTCGCGGAGACGGGCAGGGGAACGCGGCCGACGCCGTCGACGGCGAGCCGGAGCGCGGCGGCGGGCAGCGTGCGGCGACAGGCGAAGGCGGCACGCGCGATGGGGTCGTCGGCCATGGGGGCGGTCGGTGCGGAGGGCGCGAGGTGCACGGTACCCGAGCGCTTGAAGCTGCGCGGCCCGCACGTCATCCTGCGCTCGGTTCACTGGACGGGCGTCGGCAGTCGCCTTGGCCATCAGAACAGGGAGTGCCCATCGTGCTCGCGCCACCCGAGCACCCGGTACCCGCGCGCCCGCTTCTTCGCCATGGACACGAGGATCGGATGACCGGTGTCGCGCACGTCCACCACCCGCGCGTCCACCTTGCCCGGTGCCGGACGGGACAGCCGGCCGACGTACTGCACGAGCGTGCCGCGCCAGGCGAAGGGCATCGCGAACACGAGGGTGTCGAACGCCGGATGGTCGAAGCCTTCACCGACGAGTCGTCCGGTGGCCACCACGCAGCGCGGCTCCTCCGGCGCCAACGCATCGAGCGCGGCGAAGGTCTCGCGCCTGGCCTTCCCGGTCAACTGACCGTGCAGCACGATCGGCGCCGGCGCGGACTCGCCGGTGGCGGCGCCGATCGCCGCGACGAGCGCGTCCACGTGATCGCGCCGTTCGTCGGTGCGTCGCAGCAGCGACGAGCCCGCTTCGAGCCCGTACACGACGCCCTTGCCCCGCACGCGGGCCGCGACCTCCCCGGAAGCGCGCAGCCGCTCGATCTCGCTCACGACCTCGTCCACGTCCACCGGTTCGTCCGTCGCGGTGACGACCCTCTCCACGAACCGCCGTCCGCCCGCGAGCTAGGCGGCTTCGGTGGCGCTCGTCGCCGCCTCGATCTGCCGGCCGAGGACCGTCCAGTACTCGAGCTGACGCGGCACGCTCCGATGCGCCGCGCCGGCGGCCCGCATGGCTTCGTTCAGCAGCGAACGGGTGATCCGCACCGGGGCCTTCGCGATGGATCGCGCGTCGCCCGCGACGCCGTCGGTCCCCTCCGGTGCATCGAACCGGGCGCGCTTCGGTGGTGACATGGTGCGGTTTCTCTCGCGGGACGCTGCGGCGGGACGTCGATGCGGGACGCTGGCGGTACTCGTGGTCGGCCCGAGGGCGACGGCCGGAGCGTAGCAAAACGCTACATCTGGCAGTCCCCGCTCCCGGTCGTCGTCGGGTCGGATCACCCGCCTTGCTCGGAGACCGGGTCGCTCCACATCGCCTGGAGCTCCGCCGCCTCCACCACGTGGCAATAGATCATGTTGATGATCTTCAGCTCCGCCTCGTGCAGCTCCTCGGTGGCCGCCGCGCACGCATCCTCCACCACCACGACGCCGAAGCTCTCGTCCGCCAGGCTCCGCACCGTCGACGACACGCACTGGTCCGTGAAGATGCCTGCGACCACGACGTCCCGAATGCCCATGTTGTGCAGCACCAGTCGCAGGTTCGTGCCCGTCAGCGCCGAGTCCGTCGTCTTCAGCACCGTGATCTCGTCATCCAGGGGCTTCAGCGCATCGACGACGAAGCTGTCCTCCCGATCCTTCGGCAGCAGCAGGTAGTTGAAGCCGGGCTTCTTCTGCGACAGCGACCGGTCGCGCCCGTCCGGCTTCAAGCAGGCGATGCGCGCGAAGATCACTTCCACGCCCCGCGCCCGCGCGTCCTCGATGAGCCGTGCCGTCGTCGGGATGACCGTGGCGCTCATGCGTTCGAAGAAAGGCTGCCAGCGCGCGTTCTCGGCGTCGTCCCCCTTCGGCTCCAGGTAGGTGTTCTGGATATCGATGACGAGCAGTGCCGTCGCCCCCGGGTCGAGCCGGATGTCGTCGGGCTCCTCGGCGTTCGCGTAGTAGAACGAGCGGTGTCGGGTCTTCCAGCTCATGGTGTCCGGTGCCTGATGTGTTCGCTGCGGGGCGCGATCATCCCGCGACGAGGTGTCCCCCGCCGAGGTCCGTCAGCGGAGCCGGCGGCGGTCGTCCGGACACCCTTCCGATCACGTCCTCGCCGTCCTCCTGCGCGGCGTGCATCGCGGCGCGTTCGGCCAGCCGCTCGGTGCGTCGCTTCGGGTCCGGAATCGGCACGGCGCGCAGCAGGCGCCGCGTGTACGCGTGCGCGGGACGAGCGAACACCTGGTGTCGCGTGCCGCTCTCCACGATGCGTCCGCGCCGCAGCACGATCACCCGGTCGCTGATGCGCTCCACCACCGCCATGTCGTGCGACACGAACAGGAACGCGACGCCGTCGCGCTCGCGGATCTCCTCGAGCAGCGCCAGCACGCGCGCCTGCACGGACACGTCCAGCGCCGAGACGCTCTCGTCGGCGACGATGAGCTTCGGCCCGAGCGACAGCGCGCGCGCGATGCAGATTCGCTGGCGCTGCCCGCCCGAGAACTCGTGCGGGTGGCGCGACGCGACGTCCGGCGACAGGTCCACGCGTTCGAGCAAGCGTGCGACGCGGTCCGTCAGCTCGGAGCCCTTCGCCGCACCGTGCACGACGAGCGGCTCGGCGATCTGCTCGCCGACCGTCATGCGCGGGTCCAAGGAGGCGTAGGGGTCCTGGAAGATCATCTGCACGTCCCGGCGCAGGCGCTTCAGCGTGGTCGCGTTCGCGCCGCGCGCCTCGACGCCGCCGACGCGCACGCTGCCCTCGAACGGCACGAGCGACAGCAGCGCCCGCCCGATCGTGCTCTTGCCGCTACCCGACTCCCCGACCAGCGAGACGATCTCGCCGCGCCCGATGTCGAACGACACGTCGTCCACCGCGTGCACGTGGCGCGTGATGCGGTTCAGCAGGCCGCCGCCGCGCACCGGGAAGCGCACGCAGAGTGCGTCGCAGCTCGCGACGGGCACGTCGGACCCCGCGTCCGGTTCACGCGCCGTGGCGGCCGCGCCGAGCCGAGGCACCGCGTCCAGCAGCTCGCGCGTGTACTCGTGCTTCGGCGCGGCGAAGAGCTCGGTCACCGGCGCGTGCTCGAGTGCGCGCCCGTGTCGCAGCACCAGCACGCGGTCGGCGGTCTCGGCCACGACGCCCATGTCGTGCGTGATGAGCAGCACCGCGGTGCCGCGCCTGGCTTGTTGCTCCGCGATGAGCGCGAGGATCTCGGCCTGCACCGTCACGTCGAGCGCGGTCGTCGGTTCGTCCGCTATCAGCACCGACGGGTCGCAGGCGAGCGCCATGGCGATCATGACGCGCTGGCGCATGCCGCCCGAGAGCTCGTGCGGATACTGGCGCAGCCGGTCGGCCGGGGACGTGAGGCGCACGTCCTCGAGCAGCGCGACGGTGCGCACGCGCAAGTCGCGTCGTCGTACCGCGCCGTGCGCGAGCAGCACCTCGCCGAGCTGATCGCCGATCGTCATGATCGGGTTCAAGGAGGTCATCGGTTCCTGGAAGATCATGGAGATGCCGGCCGCCCTGATAGCGCGCAGCCGACGCTCCGGCAACGTGGCCAGGTCGGTGCCGTCGAGGCGGATCTCGCCCGCGACGCGTCGGGTCATGGGTTTGGGCAGCAGGCCCATCAGCGCGAGCGCGGTCATCGACTTGCCGGAGCCGGATTCGCCGGCGAGGCACAGCGTCTCGCCGCGCCTCAGCGTGAAGTCGAGCGAGTCCAGCACGCGGCGTCCGCCGGTGGCGGTGGCGACCTCGACGGAGAGGTCGCGGACGGTGAGGACGTCGGCGCCCTTACCAGACACGAACGTCGGACACGTCGTCGAATATCACATCCCGCGAGACCAACGCCATGCCCCCACCTTCGGCTTGCGCGAGCAACAACCGGTCGAACGGGTCGCCGTGCGTCCAGTCGCGGGCGGCCGCCGCCATCCAGTCCCGCTCCGGCGGCGAGGAGATGCGGAAGCTGGCCGCGCGGGTAGCGTCGGCGACGCGCAGCATGGCGGAGTCCAGACGCCCTCGGCCGGCCTTGAACATCAACTCGTAGAAGCTCGCGGGACTGACGCGAACGTCGGCATCGTCGGACGCGACGAGCTTGCGGGCGCGCGGCGACAGCTCGAGAAGGTCCCTGAGCACCCAGTAAAGCGTGTGGCTGTCGAGCAGCACGCGCCGGGAAGTCATGTTCCGCGACCGTCTCGCCGTTCCGGCAGCCCTCGCCAGATCCCCAGCTCGTCGGTTCCTTGGCCCTCCATGATTCGCTGCTCATCGTCCGACAAGGGCGTCCCGATGGCCCGGTCCAGATCGCGCAACTCGTCCTGCGACAGGAGCTCGTTCAAGGTCCCCAGTCGCTTGCGCGGACGCGGCTCCACGGGGACGAAACGCGCCACCGGCGTCGTTCCGCGCAGCACCACGACCTCTTCGCCGGCTAGCACGCGATCGGTCATCTCGGCGAGGCGGGCGCGGAACTCCCCGATCGTCACCGGTCCAGAAAGGGGGGCGGGGGCTTCGGCAGGTTCGCTCATGACTCCTCTCGGGCGCGGAACGCGGCGCGACGCGATCGCCTCATCACATCATGCGCTCGCACTTCTCGTTGTACAAGCTTGTACGTTCCCGAACAAGGCCCGCACCTCGCGACGGCCGACCTCGCCCGCGAGATCGACCACCGCGAGGAACGGATTCCTCACGCGAACACGGTGCGCGGGAAGTAGAACGACACCACCCAGTTCGGCTGATCCACGATCTCGGAGATCCGGAGGTCCCCGCACGTCGAGCACAGCAGGTACGCATCCGTCGCGGACAACCCGTGCTGCTTTCCGAGCAGATCGATCATTCCGGAAACGGCGGCCCGGGCGCCCTCCATCAGATCGGAACCGATGCCCGTCGTCGCCTCGTAGCCGTGCTCGTCGAGGTGGCGCGTCACCGGTCCGGGCGTCGTGAAGCGCGGGAAGGCGAGGCGTTCGCCCTTGATCAGCCCCACCTCCACGGTCACCGACATCGGGCTCTCGATGGCCGTGCCGCACACCTCGCCGTCGCCCTGGGCCGCGTGCGTGTCGCCGATCGACAGCAGCCCGCCCGCCACCTCGACCGGCAGGTACAGCGTGCTGCCCGCGGCGAGGTCCCGGATGTCGAGGTTGCCCCCGACGCGTCGCGGCGGCACGACGGAGTGATGTCCCTCTTCCGCCAGCGCCAGGCCGATCGTCCCGGCAAACGGCTTCAACGGCACGCGCGCGACGTCCGAGAACAGCGCGGGCTTCAGCGTGTCGGCCTCGTAGCTCCACACCTTCAGCGCGGGCTCGGCGAACTGGTCCGCGAGCAGCCCGAAGCCCGGGATGTTCGCGGTCCACCCGAAACCGGATGGTCTGAACGACACGAGCTTCACGGACACCGTGTCGCCCGGCTCCGCCCCGTCGACGAACATCGGCCCGGTCACCGGGTTCACCTTGCCGAAATCGAGCGTTGCCACGTCGCCGACCGTGCTCGACGGAGTCAGCTGACCCGCCGAGCTGTCGAGGCATTCGATCTCGACGGTCGAGCCCGGCGCCACGGTGACGGCGGGCTCGATCGAGCGGTCCCACCCGAAGTGGTGGTGCCGCCCGTGGATCGTGTAGGCCGGTGCGTCGCACATGGCCCTACTGCGCCGCCGCCGTGGAGTACACGTAGTCGTAGTTGACCGGCACGTGCACGGGATCGACGAAGATCGCGTCCGGTCCACCCACGGCCTGCGAGCGCATCGTGAAGCGCTGCTCGTTGAAGACGGGCACCCACGGCGCGTCCTCCATGATCGACAGGTAGATCTCGCGCCACGCCTGCTCGCGTTCGGCCGCCTTCGCGGGATCGGTCATGGCGTCGGCCGCGTCGGCCTGCGCGTCGAGCTCCTCGTTGCAGTACCAGCTCCAGTTCCAGCCGCCCTGCGTCGCGCCGTCGCAACCGAGAATGGGGCCGTAGAAGTTCGACGGGTCCGGGAAGTCCGCGATCCAGGCCATGCCGCCGGACCAGATCATCGGCGCCTGGTCGGGCTCGCCGCCCGCGGCGATGACGTTCGCCTGCGCCAGCGACTTGATCTGCGCGTCCACGCCGATGGCCTTCAGGTCGGCCTGGATGGCTTGCGCGATGCGCGGGTTGGGGTCGGTGTTGTAGACGTAGAGCTCGGTCTCGAAGCCGTCCTCGTACCCGGCCTCTGCGAGCAGCTCCTTCGCCTTCTCGGGGTCGTAGTCATAACCCTCGTAGTCCGGCGCGTAGCCCGGCATGGTCGGTGGCAGGGGCTGGTTCGCGACGACGGCGCGGCCGTTGATCACGCGCACGATGCGCTCCTTGTCGATGGCGTGGTTGATCGCCTGGCGCACCTTCACGTCGTCGAACGGCTCCATGTTCACGTTCATCGTGATGTAGCCGGTCTGCAGCTGACCCCCTTCGATGATGTAGTCGCTGAACTCGGGATCCTCGGACACCTCCACGAACTTCGCGGGCGGGATGCCGTCGCCCGGGATGTCGACCTCGCCCTGCTGCAGGCGAAGCAGTGCCACGACCGGCTCCTGCCCGACCTCGAAGGTGATCCGGTCCAGGTTCGGCAGCCCTTCCTTCCAGTAGTCCTCGTTCCGCTCGAACACGAGCCGCTGTCCGAGCGTCCACTCGGCGAGCTCGAACGCGCCGGTGCCGACGGGGTTCCTGCCGAAGTCGGGGCCGTATTCCTCGACGACTTCCTGCGGCACGACCGACGAGAAGTTGATCGCCATGACGTGCAGGAACGTCGCGTCGGGACGCGACAGCGTGATCTCCACGGTGCGATCGTCGATGACCTTCACTCCCGACAGCGAGTCGGCCTCGCCGGACGCCACCGCGTCGTAGCCCTCGATGGAGCCGAAGAAGCCGGCGCCCGGGCTCTGCGTCTCGGGGTTCGTCACGCGGTCCAGCGAGTACTTCACGTCCTCGGCCACCATCTCGCGACCGTTGTGGAAGGTCACGCCGTCGCGCAGCGTGAAGGTGAACGTCATGCCGTCGTCCGAGATCGTGTAGTCCTCGGCGAGATCGTTCACGAGCTCGGTGGTGCCGGGCTCGTAGTCCATGAGCCCGTCGAACAGGCTCTTGATCATCGACCAGTTCTGCCAGTCGTAGCCGATGGCGGGGTCGAGCGTGGAGACGTCGTCCTTGTAGCTGACGATCATCTCGCCGCCGTTCGGTCGGTCGGCCTGCGAGGTGTCCTGCGCGAGTGCGGGCGCGGCGAACGCGGCGGCGACGAAGAGGGACAGGGTGGTGCGTGTCATGGCGTTGCTCATCGGGTTGAGGAAACGGCTCCTTGCCACGGGGTCGGTCAACGAAGCTTGATGCGCGGGTCGATCATCGGCGCGACGAGGTCGGCCAGCAGGTTGCCGACGACGATCGCGCAGGCGGACACGAACGTCACGCCCATGATGATCGGGATGTCGACGCGCTGGATGGCCTGCCAGGCGAGCTGGCCGATGCCGGGCCAGCCGAACACGCTCTCCACGACGACGATGCCGCTCATGAAGAGCCCGATGTCGATGCCGATCATGGCGATGATGGGCAGAAGGGCGTTGGGCACGACGTGGCGCAGCAGCACGCGCGCGCGCGACAGTCCCTTCGCGTTCGCGGTGCGCACGAAGTCCTGCCCGAGCACGTCGATCATGCTCGAGCGCATCATGCGCGAGTACCAGCCGGCGCCGAGGATGCCGAGCGTGAGCGCGGGCAGCACGAGGTGCTGCCACGTGCCGTAGCCGCCGATGGGGAACCAGCCGAGCTGCACCGCGAACACGTACAGCAGCAGGATGCCGACGACGAACTGCGGCGCGCTCACGGTCGTGAACGACACGATCATCAGCGCCGAGTCGGTGCGCGTGTTCCGGCGCAGCGCGGCCACGATGCCCATGGTCAGGCCCAGCGCCAGCTCGCACGCGATGGCGCCCGCCATGAGCAGCAGGGTGGCGGGCAGGCGCGCGGCGATGAGCTCGGACACCTCGCTTCTCTGCAGGTAGGAGCGACCGAGATCGCCCTGCACCAGGCCCGAGAGGTAGCGCCAGTACTGCTCCCACAGCGGCAGGTTCAGCCCGAGCTGCTCGCGGATGTTGTTCACGGTCTGCGCCGTCGCGCTGCGCCCGGCGATCTGCCGGGCGGGGTCCGCGGGCAGCAGGTACAGCAGCACGAACGTGACGAACGAGACCCCGAGCAGGATCAGCAGGGAATCCAGGATGCGACGCGCGAGGTAGCCGCCCATCAGCCGTGCCTGCCCTTGAGCGTGGGATCGAGCACGTCGCGCAGCGCGTCCCCCACGAGATTGAACGCCAGCGCCAGCAGCACGATGAGCGCCCCGGGAATGAACACGAGCCAGGGCGCCGACTGGAAGTAGGTCTGGTTCTCGAAGATGATGTTGCCCCAGCTCGGCGTGGGCGGCTGCACGCCGACGCCGAGGTAGCCGAGCGTGGCCTCGAGCAGCACGGTCGTCGAGATGCCGAGCGTGCCGAACACGATGATCGAGGACAGCAGGTGCGGCAGCACGTGCTTGCGCAGCACGCGCCACCGGCCGGAACCGATCGCGACCTGCGCGGCGATGAACTCGCGCTCCTTCAGGGACCGGGTCTCCGTGTAGATCACGCGCGCCATCTGCACCCAGTTCACCATGGCGATGACGAGCGCGACGATCCACACGCTCGGCTGGAAGATGGAGGCGAGCACGATGGCGAGCAGCAGCGCCGGGAACGCCATCATCAGGTCGGTGAAGCGCATGAGGCCCGCGCCCAGCAGTCCGCCCGCATAGCCCGCCACGATGCCGACCGTTGCGCCGATGAGCACGGCGATGCCGTTCGCGACGATGCCGATGAAGAGCGAGGTGCGCGCGCCGTAGAGCAGGCGCGACAGGAGATCCCGGCCTAGCAGATCCGTGCCGAACGGGTAGGTGGCACTCGGGGGAACCGGAGCGCCCTCGATGGTCAGCCCGTCGAAGGACTGCTCGTTCGGATCCCACGGCGCGAAGACGGGGGCGCCGATGGCGGCGATCACGATGAGCGCGATGACGACGAGCCCGAAGAGGCTCGACGGGCGGCGCAGGAGGCGGGCGAAGGTGCCGCGATGCGGCGGCACCGTCCCGGGCGCTTCGGACGCGCCGGCCGTCGTCGCTTCGGCGGTCGCTTCGGCGGTCGCGCGGCCGGCGTCGGCCGACGTCGTGTTCATCGGGGACGAACGAAGGTCGTGGCCTCGGTCGGGGCCATGCGTTGCACGTCGAGGTCGTGGACGGAAGGGTGTGCCGCGGCCGGCTGCCCCCGGGCTCTCGATCCTACCTGAGCTTTCGCGTCCGTCAGGAACAGGTGTTTCGACATGGGCAGCTGCAGACGATCCCGCGATGCCGTTCCGGTCCGCGCCTGGACAGGCCGCCGCGCGGACACGCTCAGCCGCCCGACACCGAGCCCTCGCGCGCGACGAACCGTACCCAGCGGCGGAAGTCGTCCGGTGCCATGGCGACGAGCCGATCCACGTCCTCCTCGGAGCCGCGCGAGGCGAGCATGTTGTACAGGGCGAGGTACGCGGTGAGTTGATAGCCGAACGAGAGCCGGGCGGCCATCACGGCGCCGCGGCTCGCCCCCGGTGCGGATGGCTCGCTCGGCGGCGGCTCGCCCTCGACGGCGACGCGAGGCGGCGGGGCCTGCGCGGCGTGCAGCAGCGCGTGCTGGCAGACGAGGGCGTGGCCGAGCTTCTCGCCGACGTAGTCGAGCGGGGTGCCGAAGCGCTGTTCCGCGCGGCGATAGGCGGATCCGTTCGGGTCGGCGTAGAGGTCTGGGCCGGGCGGCATGGGACGGGAGGGATGCGCAAAGGGTTCGACCGTATCGCACCGGCGGCCCGGGCCGGGCGCGTGCTAGCGTCGTCGTCCATGAAACGCGAGCTCACCGTGCCCTGGTTCCTGGACGCCCCGCGGCCGGGCCTCGACGCGTCCGCCTCCGGTCCGACGCGACGTTGCGGCGCCGTGCCCGGCGCGGGCGACAAGATGAGCGCCGTGGCGCCCATCCACCGCGAGATCGCGGCGTTCACCGAGGACACGGTGGGCGCGGGCGACGTGCCGGTGATCGTGGCGGGCGATTGCTGCGCGAGCATCGCCGTGGTCGCCGGCCTGCAGCGCGCGCTGCCGAGACGCGGCATCGTGGAGCCGGTGCTCGTCTGGCTCGACGCGCACGGCGACTTCAACACGCCCGCCACGAGCGCGAGCGGCTTTCTCGGCGGCATGCCGCTCGCGATGCTGACCGGCCGCGGCAATCTGGCGATGCTCGATGCGCTCGGTGCGACGCCGTTGCCGGACGAACGCGTGCGGCTCGGCGACGCGCGCGACCTGGACCCGCCGGAGCGGGAGACGCTCGACGCATCGGCCATCCGCCGTGCGGCGTGCCTGGGCGACCTGCTGGGCACGCTCGCCGAAGGCGCACCCGTGCACCTTCACTTCGACTGCGACGTCATCACGAGCGCCGACGTGCCGGCCCAGAGCTATCCCGTGCCCGGTGGTCCCGGCGCGGCGGAAGTCGAGTCGTTTCTCGCGGGCCTCGCCGCGCGCACGTCCATCCTGGCCATCTCGGTCTGCGCGTGGGACCCGGCGCTCGACGCGGACGGCGAATCGGCGCGGCTGTGCCGACGGTGTCTGGCCGCGGCGCTCGATCCGACGTCGTGACGGGGCGCCCCGGCGCTCCCGCCTTGCTCCCTTGAACCCGTGGCTGCTCGCCGCCGATGCCGTGCTGCTCCTGCACGCGTGCTTCGTGGCGTTCGTCGTCGGTGGGCTCGTCGCGATCTACCTCGGCGGTGCGCTGGGCTGGCGCTGGGTGCGCGGACGCATGCTTCGGTGGGCGCACCTCGCCGCCATAGGGGTCGTGGTGGTGCAGGCGTGGTTGGGCCTGGTGTGCCCGCTCACCATCCTGGAGATGGCGCTGCGGGCGCGCGCCGGAGCCGCGACGTATGCCGGCACGTTCGTGTCGCACTGGCTCGAGAGCCTGCTGTACTGGCGGGCGCCGCCGTGGGTGTTCGTCGCTGCGTACACGGCATTCGGAACGGCCGTGGTGGCGAGCTGGCTCGTGGTGCGTCCCGTGGCGCGGGGTCGCTGACGCCCGGCAGCCGCCGCCCGTCGTGCCCGCGCGCGTCGTATGCTGGCGCGCACCGGCGCGGCCTGCGCACCGGGACGGAGCGCGTCCGCCGCGGCGGGTCGAGGCTTCCGGGGGCAGCGTCACGGGGCGAGCGATGAGCAAGGCCGACAAGTCGAAGGGCGGCAAGGCGAAGGAGGAATCCACGACGAGGAAGCCGGGCCGCGGCAAGTCGATATCGAACGCGCGCTACGAGCGCGCGCTCACCGCGCAGCAGGTGGAGCTCGTCAAGCTGCAGGAGTGGATCAAGCAGACCGGCGAGCGCGTGGTCATCGTGTTCGAGGGCCGGGACGCCGCGGGCAAGGGCGGCACCATCAAGCGCATCACCGAGCCGCTGAACCCGCGCGGCTGCCGCGTCGTGGCGCTGGCCGCGCCGACCGAGCGCGAGCGCACGCAGTGGTACTTCCAGCGCTACGTGGAGCACCTGCCGTGCGCCGGCGAGATCGTGATCTTCGACCGCTCCTGGTACAACCGGGCGGGCGTCGAGCGCGTCATGGGCTTCTGCACCGACGAGGAGTACGCGGAGTTCGTGCGCAGTTGCCCCGAGTTCGAGCGCATGCTGGTGCGCTCGGGCATCCGCGTGATCAAGTACTGGTTCTCGGTGAGCGACGAGGAGCAGGAGCGACGCTTCAGGAAGCGCCTCGACGACGAGACCACGCGCTGGAAGCTCAGCCCCATGGATCTCGAGAGCCGTGCGCGCTGGGCCGACTATTCGCGTGCCAAGGACGAGATGTTCGCGCACACGGACATCCCCGAGGTGCCATGGTGGGTCGTGGCCTCGGACGTCAAGAAGCACGCGCGGCTGAACTGCATCGCGCACCTGCTCTCGCAGATTCCCTACGAGGACCTGACGCCCGAGCCCATCGAGCTCGGCGAACGGCCACCGGCCGAGAGCTACGAGCGCCCGCCGATGGACGTGCAGACGTTCGTGCCCGAGATCCAGGACGCGGTGTAGCGCGGCGACCCGGACGCCGGCGCCGCGCGTCGGACGGCCACGCGACGCGTCCTACAGCGCGCTTGACCGGTACGTCGAACGCTCAAGCCATGCGGGGTCCGGCTCGGCGCCCCAGCCCGGCGCGCCCGTGACCGTCGCGCGCCCGGCATCGATGGTGTACGGAAACGCGGCGAACAGCCCGTCCTGCCACGGGTAGTAGTCCGGCCCCTCGATCGAGAATTCGAGGTAGGGCCCCGCGTTCGGGATCGCGCGCAGCAGGTGCATGGTGAACAGCGTGACCATCGAGAGGTTCGCCGCGTGCGGGGTGCACGGCAGCCCGGCGGCGTGCGCCATCGCCGCGACGCGCAGCGTGCGCGCCAGGCCACCGAGGTAGCACACGTCCGGCTGCACCACGTCGACCGCGCGCATGTCGATCATGCGCCGCCAGCCCGGCAGCTCGCAGTCCTGCTCGCCGCCCGCGACGTCGAGGGTCAGCGCGTCGGTGACCTCCTTCGTGCGCTCGTACTCCCAGTACGGGCAGGGCTCCTCGTAGTGCACGACGCCGTGCTGCTCCAGCAGGCGCCCGACCTCGATGGCGCGCGCGGGCGAGAACCCGGAGTTCGCGTCGACGAGCAGCGTCGCGGAGTCCCCGAGCGCGCGGCGCACGGCCGGCACGATGGCCTCGGTACGTCCGGGCCACTCGTCGATGTCGTGCCCGCACTCGGCACCGATACGGAACTTGAACGCGTCGAAGCCGTGTTCGTCGCGCAGCCGGGCCAGGCGCGCGGCTTCCTCCTCGGGCCCGATGTCGCGCTTCATGGACGAGGCGTAGGCGCGCACCGTGCCCGGCGTGCCGCCGATCAGCTCGGTGACGCTCTTGCCCGCACGCTTGCCGGCGAGGTCCCACAGCGCGGTATCCACGCCGCCGAGCGCGCGCATCAGGAACGAGCCCGGGAACTTGTGCTCGCGCTCGGGCACGAGATCCACGATGGCATCGATGTCGGCGCCGTCCATGCCGAGGGCGTGCGGCGCGACGAGCCGGTGCAGCACATCGCCGGTGATGTCGGCGTGGTAGGGCGCGACCTGGCCCCAGCCCGTGCGGCCGTCGGCGGCCGTCGCGCGCACGAAGCAGACGAACGTCGTCGCGAAGGTCTCGAGGCGGACGAGCCGCGTGTGGGCCGGCGAGTCGGGCTGCGGCTCGCGCCGCGAGCCGGACCGAGGAGCGGGCGGCGAGTCGAGCTGCATGGCGGCGGTGTCGGTGGCGGGGCTCCCGGGCAACATAGCGCGCGGCGTGCGGCAGGCGTTACAGTCGGGCCACGTCCGGCCACCCGTCGGGCGCTTCGCATTCGATCCAGGGAGAACGCCATGTCGTTGAAGACGCCGATCCGGACCCTCGCCGCGAGCCTCGCCGCGGCCACCGCGCTCGGCGGCGGGGGACTCGCGAACGCCGAGACCCTGCGCCTGCTGACCTGGGGCTCCTACGCCCCGGAGGAGCTCGTCGAGAAGTTCGAGCAGGAGTACCCGGACATCGACGTCGAGGTGACGTTCTCGAACAACGAGGAGATGATCGCGAAGCTGCGCGCCACCGGCGGCTCCGGCTTCGATCTGGCGCAGCCGAGCCACGATCGCATCTACGCCGTGCAGCAGGAGTACGGCATCTACAAGCCGCTCGACCTGTCGAAGATCGACATGGATGCCCTGGAGCCTTCGCTCGTCGAGGGCGTGAAGGCCAACACGACGATCGACGGCGAGGTCTATGCGGTGCCGCACCAGTGGGGCACCTCGGGACTCATGGCCTACCAGTCCGAGGCGCCGGACCTGACGGGCTGGGACGATCTGTGCGACCCCAAGTACGCGGGGAAGACCTCCATGCGGCTGAAGCGCACCATCCTGCTCGGCACCGCGTTCGCGATGGGTGAGGATCCGTTCGCCGCGTACGGCGACCTCGACGAGTACCAGCGGATCCTCGACCGGGTCGCCGAGAAGCTGATCGAGTGCAAGGACAACATCAAGGCCTACTGGGAAGGCGGGGACGATCTGTCGGCGATGATGCTGTCCGACGAGATCGTGGGTGCGGAGACCTGGGATTCGACCGCCTACAAGCTCTACGAGGAGAACCCGGACATCGTGTTCGTGCCGCCCGAGACGGGCGCGCTCGCCTGGATCGACACGTTCGCGCTGCCCGCCAAGGGCAAGGCGGACGACGCGGCCTACAAGTGGATCGAATTCGTGCTGCGTCCGGAGAACGTGACGGCGATGTCGGCCAGCACCGGCGCCATCGCCTCGGTCAAGGGCGCGAAGGATCTGCTGCCCGAGGACAAGAAGGCCGCCGTCAACGCGGCCTTCACGGACGAGGACATCGCGAACCTGAAGTTCTTCGCGAACATCCCGCCGGGCGTGGAGGACATGGAGGGCAAGACGCTCGAGAAGATCAAGGCCGCGACGGGCGGCTGATCGTCCCCGCGTGAGCGCTGCGCGGGACGGCGCGCCCGACCTGGAATGCCGCGCGCTCGACAAGCGCTTCGGGTCGGTGCGTGCGGTGGACGACGTCTCGGTCGTGATCCCGAAGGGCTCGTTCTTCTCGATCCTGGGGCCGTCGGGGTGCGGCAAGACGACGCTGATGCGGATGATTGCCGGGTTCGAATCCCCGGACGCGGGCGACATCCTGATCCGCGGATCCTCGGTGCTGACGCTGCCGCCGAACCGTCGCAACGTCAAGATGGTGTTCCAGCACCTGGCGCTGTTCCCGATGATGGACGTGTTCGGGAACATCGCCTACGGGTTGCGTTGCCAGGGCGTGCCGAAGTCCGAGATCCGGCGACGCGTCGCGGACGTGCTGGAGCGCGTCGCGCTGCCGGACGTGGCGGGACGCCGGATCGACCAGCTCTCCGGCGGCCAGAAGCAGCGCATCGCCATCGCGCGCTGCATGGTGCTGGAGCCCGACGTGCTGCTGCTCGACGAGCCGCTCGGCGCGCTCGACCTGAAGCTGCGCGAGGCGATGAAGATCGAGCTGAAGCTCCTGCAACACCAGTTCGACACCACGTTCGTCTACATCACGCACGACCAGTCCGAAGCGCTCGTGATGTCCGATCGCGTCGCGGTCATGAACGGCGGGCGCTTCGAGCAGGTGGA
Source organism: uncultured Gammaproteobacteria bacterium (assembly GCA_963833195.1). Classification (GTDB taxonomy): domain Bacteria; phylum Pseudomonadota; class Gammaproteobacteria; order Granulosicoccales; family Granulosicoccaceae; genus Granulosicoccus. Next base: position 3,910,004 of record CAWHXF010000027.1, read on the forward strand.
CACGCCGCAGGCGCTCTACCACCGCCCGGCCAGCGCGTTCGTGGCGGGTTTCGTCGGCGACGCGAACCGCTGGGAGGGCAGGGTGATCGACGCGGACGCGAACCGCGTGCGCTTCGACGGCGATGCCGGCACGGTGCTCACGGCGCGCGCACCCGAGGGCCAGCGGCTGTCGGCGGGCGATCGGGTGAGCGCGTTCGTGAGGCCCGAGTTCATCCGCGTCGGCGACGCGGGCGAGTCCGACAACACGCTGTCGGGTCGCATCGACAGCCTGCTGTTCAACGGCGCGAACAGCCGCCTGCTGGTGCGCGGCGACACGGGCTCGCTGATCGAGGCGGACGTGACGCTGACCGGCGGCACCGACGATCCGAAGCCCGGCGACGCGGTGCGCCTGGGCTTCGCCGCCGAGCAGACGCTGTGCTTCGCCGCACCGTGAGGCGACGAGCGTGACGAAGGACGCGAAGCGCCTCGCGCTGCTGCTGCTGTTCACGCCGTTCGCGCTGTGGATCGGGTTGCTGATCCTCTTGCCGCACCTCGGCATGCTGATGCTCTCGCTGCGCGAGAAGGTGGCGCCGCGCGTCTACGAGACGGGCCTGCAGAACTACGTCGACTTCGCGAGCGAGCCGATCTACTGGAACACGCTGCTGCGCACCGGGTCCATGTCGCTGCTGGTCACGGCGCTGGCGCTGCTGATCGGCTTCCCGATCGCGTACTACATCGCGAAGGTCGCGGGCGGGCGCACGCGCGGCGCGCTGTTCCTGCTGTGCCTGATCCCGCTGTGGGTCAGCGACCTGATCCGCGCCTACGGCTGGATCCTGCTGCTGCGCGAGAGCGGCGTGGTGTCCACGGCGCTGCAGCGCATCGGTCTGCTCGACGGCCCGGTCGAGTTTCTCTACAACGACGCCACGGTGATCGTCGGGCTGGTCTACACCGTGGTGCTGTTCATGATCGTGCCGCTGGTGTCGACGCTCGACGGCATGGACGATCAGATGATCGAGGCCGGGTACAACCTCGGTGGCAACGGCGCGACCGTTTTTCGTCGCATCATCCTGCCGTACGCCATGCCGGGCGTGGTCGCGGGCTGCATCGTGACGTTCATGCTGACCGCGGGCAGCTACCTGACGCCCATCCTGCTCGGCGGCAAGAATTCCAGCTGGTTCACCGAGCAGATCTACGACCAGTTCATCACGCGCTACAACTGGGAGTCGGGCGCGACCTTCGGCTTCGTGCTGCTCGGGTTCACGTCCCTCGTCGTGTGGCTCGGATTGAAGCTTTCCGGGCAGACGCTCGCCAGCACCGTGGCGAAGAGCTGATGGCCACGTCGCGCCCCGCCGGCCATCGCCCCGTGCTCGGCGTGGGCTACGCGCTCTACGTCGGCGCGTTCTTCGTGTTCCTGGCGGCGCCCCTCGTCGCCGCCGGCGCGTTCGCGTTCAACGACTCGCAGTTCCCGACGCTGCCGTGGCGGGGCTTCACGCTCGGCTGGTTCTTCGGCGATTCGAACCCGATGGTGGGCATGTTCCACGACCGGCGGCTGCTGCGCGGGCTGCACTACTCGTTCGTGATAGCGACCATCGTGGCCCTGCTGTCGGTGGTGGTCGGCACCACGAACGCCTTCCTGTTCGTGCGCCACGACTTCCGCTTCAAGAACGCGCTCTACATCCTGATGGTGCTGCCGCTCGTCATCCCGGGCGTCATCCTCGGCATCTCGATCCTGGTGCTGGCGAGCGACGTGGCGAACGGGCTGGACGATGCGCTCGGTCTGGAGCTGGAGTTCCTGCGTCCCGGGCTCCCCCTCGTCGTGCTCGGCCAGTTCTCGTTCATCACCACCATCACCTCGCTCGTCATCACCGCTCGCCTGAGGAAGTTCGACGTCGCGCTCGAGGAGGCCGCGCACAACCTCGGTGCGAGCCGGGCGCGGGTGCTGCGCACCGTCACGCTGCCCTACCTGCGGCCGGCGCTGATCGCGGCCGGCATCGTCGCCTTCCTCGTCTCGTTCGAGAACTTCAACACGACCCTGTTCCTCGTCGGCTCCGAGGCGCCGCTCACGATCACGATGTACGACCGCATGGCCAAGGTCGGCTCGACGCCTGCGCTGAACGCGGTCTCGTTCGTGCTGATGGTCGGCTCCGGACTGCTCGCGCTGCTCTCGGTGCTGGTGCAGCGCGGGCCGAAGGCGGGTTGAGCGCCGCCGTGGACGGCTTCGCGGATGGCTGGCGCGACGTGCCGTACTGGTGGGAGCGCTCGCCCCCGGAAGCGCCTTCGGGCGCCGAGCCGCCGGCGACGGCGGACGTCGTCGTCGTCGGCTCGGGCTACACCGGGCTGCACGCCGCCATCGCCACGGCCCGCGCGGGACACTCGACGGTCGTGCTCGACGCGGGCGCGCTGGGGGCGGGATGCAGCACGCGCAACGGCGGGCAGATATCGACCTCGGTGAAGCCGTCGTTCGCGACGCTCGCGCGGCGGCACGGGCCGAGCGTCGCGGCGACGGTGGTGCGCCGCGGCGTCGAATCGCTCCGCCACGTCGCGGACTTCGTGAGCAGCGAAGGGATCGATTGCGACCACGCCGTCGTCGGGCGCTACCACGCGGCGCACACCGAGCGCGCGTGGCGCCGGCTCGTCGCCTCCGCCGCGCGTCCGGGTGCCGTGCACGACGAGGACGTGCACATCGTCGCGCGCGAGGATCAGCGCGCCGAGCTCGGCACCGACGCCTATCGCGGCGGGGCGGTGTACCCGCACCACGCGAGCCTGGACCCCGGGCGCTATCACGCGGGCTGCGTGGCGGTGGCCAGGCGTGCGGGTGCCGCGCTCGTGGATCGCTGCGCGGCCGTGCGGCTGGCGCCATCGGGCGCGGGCGTGCGGGTGCACACCGAGCGCGGCACCATCGAGGCGCGGCGCGTCGTGATCGCCACGAACGGCTACACCGGCGCGCTGACGCCGTGGCTCGCCCGGCGCGTGGTACCGATCGGCTCGTACGTCATCGCGACCGAGCCGGTCCCGCCGGATCTCATGGACCGGGTGATGCCGACCATGCGCATCCTGTCCGACACGCGCCGGCTCGTGTACTACTACCGGCCGTCGCCGGACCGCACGCGCATCCTGTTCGGCGGGCGCGTGTCGCTGGCCGAGACCGATCACCGCATCAGCGGCGCGCGGCTGCTCGCCGAGCTGCACCGCCTGTTCCCGGAGCTTCGGGACGTGCGGGTGTCGCATTCGTGGTCTGGCACGGTGGCCTACACCTTCGACACGCTGGCCCACGTCGGGCGGCGCGAGGGGGTGTACCACGCGATGGGCTACTGCGGCTCCGGCGTCGGCATGGCGGGGTACTGCGGGCGGGAGATCGGGCGGGCGGTGGCGGCGGAGCTCGACGGGCGGGCCGACATTGCGCCGCTCGCCGGGGAGCCGGCGTTTCCGACCCGGCCGCTGTACCGCGGACGGCCCTGGTTTCTCGCGCCGTCGGTGCTGCTCTATCGAGGGCTCGACCGGCTCGGACTCTGATCGCGAGCGCATCCTGCCGGGGGGCAGGACGCGTTCATGATCCGTTCATGGGCGTCTCAGCGAACCGTCATGCCCGGGCCGCCCGGCGTTAACGCACCCGGCAGCCGTCCGTCAGCTCCGATGGCCAACATGTGTCTCGTGGCCTGAACCGCCGCTTCCCCTTCAGCGATTCGACGGACATCCTGCACCCATGCACGCACACCTCCACGCCCCTGTCGCCTCCTTCTTCCACGGCACGGCCGGCACACCTCCCACGCTCGGCACGCTGCTGCCGTTCCATCGCCCGCGCAAGGCCGGAGCCGGCGTGCCGCACGGCACGCGCTGGTCCTGGGTCACGCGCTGCGTCGATCGTGGCGACGTCGCGGGGGGCGATCGCGACTTCTACCTCGTGCACCCCGGAGACCTGTTCGTGGCCGAGGTCGTCTCGCTCGGCGAGCATCGCGAGCTGCAGAGTGCCGAGCGCGGCCGCGTCGCGCTCGCACCCGGTCAGCGCATCGTCGTGGTGAGCGGCAACCAGTACGCCACCGACGGCTTCGAAGGCCTGGCGGGCGTGGACGACGACGGCTGCGACCTGCTGTCGGGCAGCGGCATCGCGGGCAACATGCGCTTCGCGGGCACCGGCTGCGACGAGCCCACGCGGCTGCGTCCGGTGTCGCGGCTGCTGGACGCCGACGGCCGCGGCATCAATATCTCGCAGTATGCGCTGCCGGCCCATGCCGTGCCCGACGACACCTTGGTGATCGGCGTGTTCGGCGCGACCCCCGGACCCGACGCCGCCGGCGTGGCCGCGGCCCTGGCACGCGGCCTGACCCGTGCGGGATACGATGTGGCGGTGGTGCGCGCGAACGGCAACAGCGAGATGCACGAGCACGAGGAGGCCGACGATGGCTGGCTCGTCTCCAGCGACTTCACGGACGCGGGCATGGCATCCACCTACATGGAGCCCAGGCAACGCGTGGAACGCGCCTTCCGCACCCTCGTGGGGGCGGCCGCCGAGGATGGCGCCCAGGTGGTGATCGTGGAGTTCGGCCACGGCCTGCTGCACCGCGAGACGACCGTGCTGCTCGACCGCACCGATGTCGGTGCGCGTCTGGACGGTGCCCTGTTCGCGGCCGGCGACGCGGTGGGTGCGGTGGCGGGCGTGCGCCTGCTGCGCGAGCACCGGCTGCTGCCGCTCGCCGTCTCCGGGCCGGTGGCCGATTCACCGCTCGCCGCCGTGGAGGCGGAACGCCAGCTTGTCGTGCCGGTGTGCTCGAGCGTGGAGCTCGCCGACGGCGGGATCGCGCGCGAGATCATCGCATCCGCGATGCGCGGCGAGGAGCCGGCGGTTCGCGCGGCGACGCGCAACGACGACGCCACGATCGCCGCATGACGGATCACCGCGCGTGAGTGACCGAGGCGGTACGGACGGACAGGCCGCGCACGGCGGCCAAGGCGGCAAGCCCGGCGCGCGCACCCTGCGCCTCGTCACTCTCACGCGCCTGTTCGTCGCGCTGGTGTTCGGCTCGCTCGTCGGCGGCGCGGCGCTGTCGCTCTGGAGCGTGCAGCGGGCGGAGTACGACCTGGCGATCATCACGCAGTCGCGGGAATCGCACGAGGCCTACCTGCGGCTCTCGGCGGACACGTACCGGCTGTTCAAGCTCTACGGCAGCGCGCTGCTGGTGGGCGAGGGCGGCGAGCTCGAGGCCATACCGCAGCTCGTAGGCTCGATCCGGGCCCAGCTGGACGAGCTGCGCGCGCTCCTGGAGCGCGACCCGCGCACGCCGGAAGGCGTCCGGGGCCCGGAGCTCGATGACCTGGAGAGCCTCGAGCGCACCATCGCTTCGCTGGTGGCCCGGCTCGAGGAGGAGCTCGGTCGCGGCGTCGGTGCGCCCGCCCCGTCCGACCGCTGGAGCACGCTGGCCTCGGTGCTCGACGACGGTATCGACGGCGCGTTCAGGGAGCAGATCGAGGCGGCGCTCGATCACGAACGGCTCGAGCTAGAGGCCGTGGAGCGACGCGCCGCGTACCGCGCCAACGTGACGAGCGGCGTGGCGCTCGCGGTGCTCGTGTGCGCGGTGCCCGTCGCGCTGCTCGCGACGGCCATCATCGGACGCCGCATGCGCGATCCGCTGCTCGGGCTGCGCGCCGGCATACAACGCTTCCTGGACGGAGATCTCGCCACGCCCGTCGAGGTGCGCGCCGACGACGAGCTCGGCGCGATCGCGCGGGTGCTCAACGACATGGCCGCGAGCATCGGCGCGCAGACTCGTCGGCTCGCCCTGCACGGCGAGCGACTGGAGAACCAGGTGCGCGAGCGCACCGCGCAGCTCGAGGCGTCGCTCGTGGAAGTCCGGCGCGCCGACGACAACCGCCGCCGCACGCTCGCCGATGTCGGGCACGAGCTGCGCACCCCGTTGACCGTGATTCGCGGCGAGGCCGACATCGCTCTGCGCGGGCACGCGACGGAGCCCGCCGTGTACCGCGCGGCGCTGGAGCGCACGCGCGAGGCGGCGGCGCACACCGCGACGCTCGTCGACGACCTGCTGTTCGTCGCGCGCAACGAGAGCGGGGAGGCGCGCCTGGTGCTCGCGGACATCGATCTCGAACGACTCGTGCGCGACACCCTCGACACCTTCGCCGCCGACGTCGGACGCGAGGGAGTGCTCGCGGAGACGCGAGCGGTGACGCCCCGCGGAACGCGCCCCGGAACGCGCCCCGGAACGCGCCACGGAACGCGGGCGGAACAGCGGGCGGAACAGCGGATGGGGCGTGTCCTGGACGACGGCGTGGCCGGCGCGACCGTGCGGGCCGACGCGCACCGCGTGCGCCAGGCCTTGCTGGTGCTGATCGACAACGCTCGTCGGCACGGGGCGGCCCTGGGCAGCGACGGTGCGAAGGCGGACGGGCCCGGCATCCGGGTGGGCATCGAGCGTTCGGACGCGACCTGGCGCATCGTCGTGGAGGACGACGGGCCGGGCATGGAAGCCTCGGACAAGCTCGTCGCCTTCAAACGCTTCTTCCGCGGCTCGAACGCGGCCGAGCGTTACGGCGACGGACTCGGTCTGGGCCTGCCCGTGGCCATGTCGATCGCCGAGGCGCACGGCGGCACCATCGAGCTGGCGGACGCTCCCTCCGGCGGTCTGCGCGCGACGCTGGTGCTGCCCGCCGGGGATGGAGCGCTCGCCCGGTCGCCCGTGCGTCGCTCGATCGACGAGGCCGGACCGCCGACGCCTCCGGCGATCGACCGGCGCGGGGCGGCGGCGTGAACCTGCTGCTGGTCGAGGACGAGGACCGCGTCGCCGACTTCATCGTGCGCGGGCTCGCCGCCGAGGGCTGGCTCGTCGAACGCGTGGCGAGCGGCGAGGCGGCGCTCGAGGCGTTGCGCGAGCGCGGGTTCGATGCCGTGATCCTGGACCTGATGCTGCCCGGGATCTCGGGCCAGGACGTCTGCCGCACGATGCGCGCGCGCAAGGTGTACGTGCCCGTGCTGATGCTGACCGCGCTGGACGCGCGCGACGAGCGCATCGCGGGGCTCAGGCTCGGCGCCGACGACTACCTGGCGAAGCCCTTCGACTTCGACGAGCTCGTGGCGAGGATCGAGGCGCTGGTACGCCGCGAGACCGAGTTCCGCGGGCAGGGTCGGGCGCCGGGCGCGGGCATCCTGGAACACGGTGCCGTCCGCTTCGACGCGACTTCCGCGCGCGTGGAGGTCGACGGCGAGAGCGTCGAGCTCACCGCGCGCGAGCGCGAGCTGCTGAAGCTCTTCCTGCTGAACCCCGGCCGCGTGCTCGCGCGCGAGCGCGTGCTGAACGCGCTGTGGGGCACTCAGCAGGATCCGCTGACGAACATCGTCGACGTCTACGTGGCCCGGCTGCGAAAGAAGCTCGGTCCGGCGGGCGCCGGTATCGTCACGGTGCGCGGACTGGGCTACCGGCTCGATTCCTGAACGATCCGACCGCGCTCGAAGGCGCGGTTCACGCCGGCGAAGTCACCGGTGGGCTTGTCAGGGCGAACGCGTCGCGGTATACAGCTTCACGGTCCGCGCGGCTGTAGCTCAATGGTAGAGCTTCTGGTTCCCAACCAGATGACGAGGGTTCGATTCCCTTCAGCCGCTCCAGCCCCCCACGCACGAAAAAGGCCCACGGACACGCTCTGGAGGTCGTGACCGCGGGCCGGTGGCAGAGGGCTTCCCGGCACCCGTGAGTGCGGTCCGCCGTGCCGTTTCCGACTTGACGAGACGGATGATGCGCGTCCCCGCGGGGGCTGGCGAGGAAGCGGTTCACGCTTCTCGCCCGCGATCCTCCCGACGGATGCGGCGCCGGCCGACGGCGCGCTTCAGCGCTTGCCGGTGATCTCGGTGTGACCCGTGCGGTCGCGCTCGTTCGCCGGGCCGTGCTCCAGCCGCCGGTCCAGCGCGGAGTGCGTCGTTCCGGACTGGGCCTTCTTCTTCGAGCGGTACATCCACGCGCACACCAGTGCGAAGGTGACCAGTGCGAGGATGATGATCAGGTAGGGACGTTCCATGCGGATGGCTCTCTTGCGGACATCGCGAGGGCCGATCAGGCTATGCCCGGCGCTCGCGGGTCTGGCGACCCGTGCACGATGTTCACGCCGGGTCGGTCGATCTGACCGATGCGGCCAGCGCGGCGGTCCAGCGCCCGGCGGCGTGCACGCTGTCGTCGGCGCGCCACCAGTGCTGCGCGAACAGCTGGCTCATGTGGAAGACGCCGGGGCGCACCTTCAATTCCACGCGCACGCCGGCCAGCGCCGCGGCGCGTGCGAACACCAGCGAGTCGTCCAGCAGGATCTCGCTGCCGCCCACGTCGAGATAGAGCGGCGGCAGCGCGTCGAGCCTGCCGTTGACGAGCGTGAGCTCGGGGTCCGCGGGGTCGTAGTCGCCGAGCGCCATGCGCACGAGCGCATCGTCCTGCTCGGGGTCGTTCATGGCATCGACCGCGGCGTTGTCCAGGCGCGTGCGCGTGAGCGAATAGTCGCGCAGCGTGTTCGGCGAGAACAGCACGACGCCGAGGATGGCGGTGGAACCCGGCTCGCCGGCCAGCAGCGTTGCGAGCGCCAGGTGTCCCCCGGCGCTGTCGCCGCCGAGCACGATCCGGGTGTCGCCGATGCCGTCGTCGCCCGCGATGGCCGCGCGCACGAGCTTCGCCACCGCGCTGCGCTGTTGTGGCCAGCCGTGCTCGGGGGCGAGCGGGTAATCGGGCAGCCACAACTCGCAGCCCGACGATACCGCGAGCTCGATGGCGAGCCGGCGGTGCGAGCGCGCCGAGCCGAACACGTAGCCGCCGCCGTGCAGGTAGACGATGCGCACGCCCTCCACGCATCTCGGCGGGCGGATGACATCGATCGGCAGGTCCGCGCTGTTCAGTCGCTCCATCCGGCAGCCGCGTAGATCGACACTCAAGTCCGCCAGCGCTTCGAACGAGGCGCGCATCGAGGTCGGCGACCCTTCTATCGGATGCAGCGCGATGCGTCGCCTGATCTCGCGCTCGTGCATGGAAATGGCCGGACCCCGTGCGTCGTCGACATCGAACGGCTTGCCGTGGAGCGGTGGAGGATGGGGGTGTCGTCCGGACCGGATCCGGCCCTTGTAAAGCTCGCGCGCCACCGGGTAGATGGAGGTGTTCGAGGCAGGCGTCCGCACCGACGCGCGTGCGAGGCTCCTACCGTGCCGGGCGTACCCGAACCCCGTCACAGATACCGACAAGTCATGGACCTAGGAATATCCGGCCGTCGTGCCGTCATCACCGGCGCCTCCAGCGGCATGGGCCTCGAGACCGCGAAGCTCCTGGCCGAGGAAGGCGTGGAGCTGCTGCTCTCGGACATCGATCAGGACGAGCTCGACGCGGCCGCCAAGGGCATCGACGGGAAGACCACCACCGCGGTCGCGGACCTGAGCACGACGAAGGGCGCACAGGGGCTCGCCGATCGCGCGAAGGAGCTCGGCGGCTGCGACATCCTGGTGCACACCGCCGGCATCACCGGCGCCAAGGGCGATCCGCTCGAGATGAGCGACGAGGACTGGGAGCAGGCCTGGACGATCGACTTCATGTCGGCCGTGCGTCTCGCGCGCGCCGTCGTGCCGCAGATGGTCGAGGGCAAGTGGGGGCGCGTGGTGTTCATCACGTCCGAGAACGCGGTGCAGCCCTACGTCGACGAGGCCGTCTACAACGCCGCCAAGGCGGCGCTGCTGAACTTCACCAAGTGCGTTTCGCTCGCCTACGCCGACAAGGGCGTGCTCGTGAACGCCGTCTCCCCGGCCTTCGTCGAGTCTCCGATGACCGACGGCATGATGCAGAAGCGCGCCGAGCAGAACGGCACGAGCGTGGACGAGGCCATCGAGAGCTTCCTGAAGGAGGAGCGGCCGTTCCTGCGGCTCGGGCGTCGGGGTCGGGTGGACGAGGTGGCCCCGGTCATCGCGCTGCTGTGCTCCGAGCGTGCGAGCTTCACGACCGGCGCGGCCTACCGCGTCGACGGCGGTGCGGTCGGGGCCATGAACGTCTGACGCTCGGCGGCGCGACGCGCGCGGCCGATCGCGGCGCGGCGCGCCTACCAGTACGAGAGCGCGTCGCGGTACATGTTCTCCATGTCGACGAGGTTCGACTCGCGCGGCGCGTTCGCGATGGCCCGCGCCTGCCGCGCGGACGAAGCGGCGAGCGGTACGACGCTCGTCTCGTCGAAGCCGATGCCGCGCAGGCCGTTCGGCATGCCGGTGTCGCGCATGAGACGCACGAGGCGCGTCGCCAGCACCTCGCCCGCGTCCGCGGGCGTGGCGCCGGTGGCGTCCGCGCCGAGAAAGGCGGCCGCTTCCAGGTGGCGATCCGGCGCGCCGGCGGCCGTGTAGCGGAAGATGGCCGGGGCGTTGACGATGACGCTGATGCCGTGCGGCACGAAGGGCGCGGCCACCGCGTAGCCTTCCGTGGTGACGTTCGCCATCAGGTGCGTGACGCCGTAGCTCATGGCGTGCGGCAGGTGCGTGCCGGAGTTCCCGAAGGCGATGCCCGCCAGCGACGCCGCCCACATCAACGCATCGCGCGCCTCGACATCGGTGGCGTCGTTCACGCCTCGCACCAGGTACCGGTCGACGCACTCCATCGCCTCGCGCGCCATCAGGTCGCTGAACGGGTTGCCGCCCTGGATGTACTGGCGACCCGCGGGGGCCGCCACCGGCGCGTGGCGCGCGTAGCTCTTCGCCGTCCAGCACTCGAGCGCGTGGCTGCACAGGTCGAAGCCCGTGGAGGCGACGACGTTGCCGGGCAGCGAGTCCAGGCATGACGGATCGACGATGGCGTCCAGCGGCAGCAGGTACGGACTCGCCACCACGAACTTGCAGTCGAGCGCGGCGATGCGGATGACCGAGATGGACGTGCATTCGGAGCCGGTGCCGGCCGTGGTGGGGCAGGCGAGGTGCGGCAGCACCGGCCCCGGTATCGAGCGACCGCCGCCCGCGGGAGCGGCGAAGTAGTCGACGATGTCACCGCCGTGCGCGGCCACCACCGATGCCGCCTTGGCGGTGTCGATGACCGAGCCGCCGCCGACCGACACGATGCCGTCGAAGCGGCCCTCGGACAGGAACAGGGCGCCGCGCGCGACGCTCGCGTCGTCGGGCTCGACGCGGATCTCGTGGAAGACGTCGGCGTCCACGCCGGCCCGCCGCAACGACGATGCCGCCCGCGCGACGAGCGGCCCGTCGACGAGCATGGGATCGGTGAAGAGCGCGACTCGCCCGAGGCCACGCCAGGCGACGCGCTCGCCGAGCTCGTCGAGGCAGCCGCGCCCGAAGGTGAGCCGCGGCATGGCCACGGTGAAGCTGTCCGCGCCGTCGGCGCTCGGGTCGTGATACCGGCAGCCCATCGTCAGCCGCTCCGTGAAGGTTCGATCGCGAGCCTACAACGGAAGACGGCGCCCGCAGGCGCCGTCCGGTCTCGCTCGATGCGAGGGCCCGCCGGCGCGTGCCGGCGGGACGGGGCCCTAACTGGTCTTCTGGCTGAGGATCGACAGCCCGCGCAGCAGGTTCAGCGCCTCGTAGAGCTGGTAGTCGTCGTAGACGAGCGCCGCGGGATCGTCCTGCTCCTCGGCGTCGTCGGCTTCGGCGGCCGCCTGCTCGGCGGCGGCTTCGTCGGCTTCCTCGAGCGTGTCGTTGATGAGCGCGCCGCGCAGGCTGGACTCGGTGAGCGGCACGAAGTCGCCGTTGCCGTCCTCGTCCGGGCGGTTCACGATCTCGGCGCGCGTGAGGATGTCGGGCTCGATGCCGAGCTGCTGGATGCTGCGCCCGTCGGGCGTGTAGTAGCGCGACGTCGTGAGCTTGACCGCGCCGCCGCCCGGCAGGTCCTGGATGGTCTGCACCGATCCCTTGCCGAAGGTCTTGGTCCCGAGCACGAGGCCCCGACCGTGGTCCTGCACCGCGCCCGCCACGATCTCGCTCGCGGAGGCCGAGCCGCCGTTGACGAGCACGACGAGCGGTGCGCCGTCCAGCACGTCGCCGGAGGTGGCGTCGTAGCGCAGCTTGGAGTCGGCCTCGCGGCCGTCGGTGTAGACGATGTTGCCCTCGTTCAGGAACGCGTCCGAGACGCCCACCGCGCCGGAGAGCACGCCGCCGGGGTTGTTGCGCAGGTCCAGCACGAGCCCCTTCAGGGAGCCGCCGGCCGCGTCCTTGAGCTCGCGCACCTGCTTGAGCATGTCGGCCGTGGTCTTGGTCTGGAAGTTCGAGATGCGCACGTAGCCGTAGCCGTCGTCGAGCATGCGGCCCTTGACGCTCGTGACCTTGATGATGGCGCGCTCGATGTCGACGGTGAGCGGCCGGTCCTCGCCCTCGCGCACGATGGTGAGCGACAGCACGCTGCCGGGCTTGCCGCGCATGAGCTTCACGGCATCGTTGAGCGACAGCCCCTTCACGGGCGTGTCGTCGAGCCGGATGATCAGGTCGCCGGTGCGCATGCCGGCCTCGGCGGCCGGGGTGTCGTCGATGGGCGCGACCACCTTGACGAAGCCGTCCTCCATGCCGACCTCGATGCCGAGGCCTCCGAACTCGCCGGTGGTGCCCACGCGCAGCTCGGCGAACTCCTCCTCGTCCAGGAACGCCGAGTGGGGGTCCAGGCCGTTCAGCATGCCGCGGATGGCGTAGTCCAGCAGCTCGTCGTCCGACACCTCCTCGACGTAGTCGCTCTTGATGCGCGAGAACACGTCGGTGAACGTGCGCATCTGGTCGAGCGGCAGATCGGTGGCGGTACGGGCCCCCATGACCCCCTGACCGAGGGTCAGCGAGACGCCCACGACCGTGCCGGCGAGCACGAGAGTGGCCGATCGCTTCTTGGTGTTCGTCACAGACATGTCTCCGGATCGGGACGGGCCGTCGATGGGCCCATGTGCTCGTTTATACGCGACGAGCCGCCGGGAGGAGCCCCCGGCGACCAATGTGTGCCGCGGGCGCGGTGCCGCGGGCCATGCGTGTGCGGAAAGTCGGGTACGCATTCGTGCCGGGCGTCACTCTCCCCCGCGTCCCCCGCCGGCCTCGGCATAGGCGGAGGGGTCCAGGAAGGGGGCGGGATCGACGGGTTCCGCGTTCTCGCGGATCTCGAAGTACACGCCGGCGGCATTGTGACCGCCCGAGTCTCCGACAGTTGCAAGGGCTGCGCCCGATTCGACCCAATCGCCGGGCGTCACCAGAATGTCGCGGTTGCCGCCGTACAGGCTCATCCAGCCGTCGCCGTGGTCCACGATGGCCAGCATGCCGAAACCCTCCAGCCAGTCGCCGTAGACCACCTCGCCGTCGGCCACGCTCGTCACGCGCGCGCCCTCGTCGGCGCGCAGGAAGAGCCCCGTCCAGGTCAGCCGGCCCACCGACTTGACGTCGCCGAACGCGGCGTCCAGCCGTCCCGCCACCGGCAGCGGCCAGGAGCCCTTGCCGGACTCGAAGTAGCCCGAGCGGGCGGCCTCGGCCGCGCGCAGCTCCTCCATCAGCGCGGCGAGCCTCGCGGTGTCCTCCTTGAGCGTCGCCACCGAGCGGGTGCGCCGGGCGATGCGCGTCTGCACCTCGCCGAGCGCGCCGCGCGCGCCCTCGAGCTCGGCCACGCGCGCGTCGCGCTGCCCGCTCGCCTTGTTCTTCAGGTGCTCCAGCCAGTTCCGGTCCTTCAGCGCACGGGCGTGCGCCGCCTCGATGCGTGCGAGCGCGTCGGCCTGGCGGTGGATGGCCTCGCGCTGCGCGCGCATGGCGTAGCCGGTCCACACCGCCATGCGGTCGGCGAGGGCCGGGTCGTCGTGCTGCAGCAGCACGGCGAGCGGGCTGGTGCGCGAGGCGTCGTAGGCGGCCACGAGCGACTGCGCCAGCAGCGCGCGTCGCTGCGCGTTCGCCGCGCGCTCGGCGGCGATGTCGCCTTCCAGGCCCGCGAGCGTCGCCTCGAACGAGGCGATGTCCGCCCCCAGCCCCTCGACCCGGGCGCGGCGCTCGTCCGCCGCGCCACCGGTCTCGGCGAGCCGGGCCTCGAGCGCGGCGCGCTCGCCGCGGCTGCGCTCGAGCTCCGCGTCGAGCTCGGCGAGTCGGGCCTCGCTCTCGCGCAGGCGTGCCTCCACGGCATCGACGCTCGGCGGCGCCTCGACGGGGCGCGGCTCGGCGTCGCCGAGATCGATGGGCGCGAGCTCCTCGGCACCGACGCCGCGCGCAGCGGCGACCCCGAGCGCGACCCCGAGCGCGACGACGAGCGCGGCCGTGATCGGCACGCTGCGTCGCGATGAGCGAATCGGGGGACTCATGACGCGCGAGTCTAGACGCCGCGCCCGGCCCCTGCATCCGGCCGTGCATCCGGCCGTGCGTCCGGTCCGGCATCGGGCGACGCCCCGGGTCGCACGGCGGGATGGATGAACGGCGGGGCGTCGCGACGGCGGCGCAGCCAGTTCAGCGCCGCGAACACGCGCGGCCGGGCGGCCAGCCGCGCGACGAGCGCGTGGCGACCCGGGAAGTCCGCCAGCGACAGCCCCACGACGATCATCACGAGCCCGGGCCCGGGCGTCACCATCATCACCAGACCGATCAGCACGGCCGCGAGCCCCGCGGCGTTGCGCGCGAACAGCACCGCCAGCCGTGCCGGACCGAGCGTGGCGGGCGGCGGCGGCGGACGCGAGAAGTGATCGGCCGGCAGCCGCGCCACCAGCCACGGGGAGGCGAACACCGTGACGGCGAGGGCGCCGACGGACAGCCCGGCGGCCAGCCCGAGCGACTGCGCGTGCCCGGCCGCCCAGGACAACGGACCGGAGGACATCTGCGACGCGGTCGGGAGGAGGAGGAGGTGCACAGTCTAGGGGTTGTCCCGAGGATGACACGGGGGCGTGTCGATGGTGCCCGGGGCGTCTGGAGTAGGCTCGACGCCGACCCGTGCGCCCCGATGCGCGCGCCCCACCGCCGCCTTCGCGAGAACGAGCCCTTGAGAACGTCGGAACCCGTCGCCGTGCGCCGCACCGACTACGCGCCGCTGCCCTGGCGCGTGCGGCGCGTGCGCCTGCACGTCGAGCTGCACCCGAGCGCCACCCGCGTCCGCGCCTCGCTCGATCTGGAGCGCATCGCGTCGCCCGATTCGTCCGACGCGCCGACCGCACCGGCCGGGTCGCTGGCCCTCGACGGCGTGGGCATCGAGCTCGAGTCGATCGCCGTCGACGGGGTCGGGCTTGATGAGTCGAGCTACGCGCTGGAGCCCGAGCGTCTGGTGCTGCACGCCCCGCCGGCGCGGTTCACGCTCGAGACCGTGGGCATCGTGAACCCCGACGCCAACACCGCGCTCGAGGGGTTGTACCGCTCCAGCGGCACCTTCTGCACGCAGTGCGAGGCCGAAGGCTTCCGGAAGATCACCTGGTACCCGGACCGTCCGGACGTGCTGTCCGTGTTCGACGTGACGCTCGAGGCGGACGCGGCGCTCGCGCCCGTGCTGCTGTCGAACGGCAACCTCGTGAGCGAGGAGGAGCTCGCGGGCGGGCGCCGGCGCGTGCGCTGGCACGATCCGCATCCCAAGCCCGCGTATCTCTTCGCGCTGGTCGCCGGGCACCTCGTCGAGGTGGTCGATACCTTCACGACGGGCTCGGGGCGCGAGGTGCGCCTGTCCATCCACGTCGAGGCGCACAACCGCGATCGCTGCGCGTTCGCGATGGGCGCACTCAAGCGCGCCATGGCGTGGGACGAGCGCGTGTACGGCCTGGAGTACGACCTCGAGCGCTTCATGATCGTCGCGGTGGACGACTTCAACATGGGCGCCATGGAGAACAAGGGCCTGAACGTCTTCAACTCGAAGTTCGTGCTGGCGGATCTCGACACCGCGACCGACACCGACTTCTCCTGGGTGGAGGCGGTCATCGCGCACGAGTACTTCCACAACTGGACCGGCAACCGCGTGACCTGCCGCGACTGGTTCCAGTTGAGCCTGAAGGAGGGGCTGACCGTGTTCAGGGACCAGTCGTTCACGGCCGACCTGCACTCGCCCACCGTCAAGCGCATCGACGACGTGCGCCGGCTGCGCGCCTACCAGTTCCCCGAGGACGGGGGGCCGCTGGCGCACCCGGTGCGGCCGGAGAGCTACATCGAGATCAACAACTTCTACACCACGACGGTCTACGAGAAGGGCGCCGAGGTCATCCGCATGATGCACACGCTCGTCGGCCACGAGGCGTTCATGCGCGGCATGCGCACCTACTTCGAGCGTCATGACGGCACCGCCACGACCTGCGAGGCCTTCGTGCGGGCGATAGAGGCGGGGGCCGAGGTCGATCTGGATCAGTTCCGGCTCTGGTACGCCCTGGCCGGCACGCCGGAGCTCGAGTGCGAGGAGCGCTGGGACGCCTCCCAGGGTCGCTGGACGCTCGTCGTGACGCAGCGCTGCCCCGACACGCCCGGCCAGAGCGACAAGCCGCCCATGCACGTGCCGTTCGCGTTCGGCCTGCTGGATGCATCGGGTCGGGACGTGCCGCTCGCCTCGACCGGCGCGTCCGGTGTCTTCGATACCGCGGGCGGGCGCACCGGTGGCGACTCCGGCACGGCGCTCGTCGAGCTGCGCGAGCGCACGCAGGAGATCGTCGTCGAGGGTCTCGACGCCCGGCCCGTCGCCTCGCTGCTGCGCGGCTTCTCGGCGCCGGTGCGGGTGCGCCGCGACGTCGGGCCGGACACCCTGGGCTTTCTCGCCGCGCACGACTCGGACGGGTTCAATCGCTGGGATGCCGGGCAGCGGCTCGCGCGGCTGGCGCTCGATGCCGAGCTCGACGGTCCCGAGTCGTTGGCCGACACCGCCGCCGCGCGGCTCGTCGAGGTGGTCGGTGCGCTGCTCGCGGACGATGCCGGCGACCCGGCGCTGCGCGCGGAGGCGCTGTCGCTGCCCGGCGTGATGGCGGTGGCCGAGGAGCGGGAGCGCATCGACGTCGCGGCCGTCGACGCGGCGCGCCAGTCGCTGCTGCGCCGGCTCGCGAACGCCCATGCCGATGCGCTCGCGCGCGTGGCGACCGCGCCGCCGAGCGACCCCGACGGGGGCTTCGGCGGGCGCGCGACGGGCGAGCGCGGTCTCGCCAACGTCGCGCTCGGCATGTTGTCCGCGCTGGACGAGGACGCGTGGGTGCCGATCGCGACCGCGCGCCACGACGCGGCGCGCAACATGACCGATCGGCTCGCGGCGCTCGCGTTGCTGTGCAACGCATCGGACGACGCGCGCGACACCCGCCTGGCCGACTTCCACGCCCGCTACGCGGGCAACGCGCTCGTGATCGACAAGTGGTTCGCGCTGCAGGCCGCCTCGCGCCGTCCGGACACGCTCGAGCGCGTGCTGGAGCTCGCCGATCACCCGGACTTCGACGCATCGAACCCCAACCGCCTGCGCTCGCTCGTGGGGACCTTCGCGAACGCTAATCCGTTGCGCTTCCACGCCACGCACGGTGGCGGATATCGCCTGCTGGCCGATCGGGTCGTGGCGCTCGATCGTACGAACCCGCAGGTCGGGGCCCGCCTGGCGGGCACGTTCGGGCGGTGGCGCCGGTTCGTCGAGCCGAACGCCTCGCTCATGAAGGGCGAGCTCGAGCGCATGCGCGACGCGGGCCTGCGCTCGCCGGACGTGCACGAGATCGTGCTGCGCAGCCTGGAGGGCTGAGTCGGGCACCACCGGTGACACTTGTGAACAAGCTTGGCACCGCCGCCTGCGACCCCGGGGTCGCGCGCGACGCGTGCTAGGTTCGATGACGCAAGGCGAACGTGGCAAGCAGGCCGCGTCGTGAGATCACCAGGAGGTTGGCTGCAGATGTCCGAACGAAGGCGCGGGACGGTGAAGTGGTTCGACAATGCCAAGGGCTACGGCTTCATCATCGACCCCGAAGGACACGACGTGTTCGTGCACTACCGCACCATCGTCGGTGAGGGCTATCGCTCGCTGAACGAGGGGCAGGAGGTGGAGTTCGTGGCCATCCGGGGCGACAAGGGCTGGCAGGCCACGGAGGTCGTCACGCTCTGAGCGGCCGGATCCGCCCACCTGCGTGACGGCGGGCCGGATCCTTGCAGTGTCCGGGCCCTCGCCACCAGCCTCGCCCGCATGCGGACGCGGCGTGCGCCCGGAGCCACCGCCGTGTCCCTGAAGGGTTCGTTCTCGCTGCTCGGCGAGCGCCGGTTCGCGCCCTACTTCGCGACGCAGGCGCTCGGCGCGTTCAACGACAACGTCTACAAGAACGCGCTGGTGGCGCTCATCGGCTACGCCGGTGCCGCCGGCGTCGCGGCCGGCGGCACTCCGGGCAACGGGCCGGACGGCAACGATGCGCTGCTGATCAACCTCGCCGCCGGGCTCTTCATCCTGCCGTTCTTCCTGTTCTCGGCCTTCGCCGGACAGGTGGCCGAGCGCTACGAGAAGTCGATGCTGATCCGGCGCATCAAGCTCGCCGAGATCGCGATCATGATGCTCGGCGCGGTCGCCCTGTTCTCCGGCAGCCACGCGTTCACGATCGCCGTGCTGTTCCTGATGGGCACGCAGTCGGCGTTCTTCGGGCCCATCAAGTACGGCATCCTGCCGCAGCACCTCGACGAGACCGAGCTGGTGGGCGGCAACGGGCTCGTCGAGATGGGCACGTTCCTGGCCATCCTCGCCGGCACCATAGCGGGCACCCAGCTCGTCGCCCGCGGCGACGGCTCGGTGGTGCTCGTGTCCGTCGTGCTGCTCGCGGTGGCCGCGCTCGGCTGGCTCGCGAGCCGCGCCGTGCCGCACACCCCGGCGGTCGAGCCCGGGCTCCGGCTGCGCTGGGAGCCGGTCGGCGAGACGCTGCGGCTGGTGCGCGAGACGGCCGCGCAGCGCACCGTGTTCCTCTCGATCCTGGGCATCAGCTGGTTCTGGTTCCTCGGCGCGACCTACCTCGCCCAGTTCCTGGTGTACGCGCGCGACGTGCTGGGCGGCGGGCCGGACGTGTTCACGCTGCTGCTGGCCACGTTCTCGGTCGCCATCGCCGCGGGCTCGATGCTGTGCTCGCGGCTGTCGCACGGCCGCGTGGAGATCGGGCTGGTGCCCTTCGGCGCTGCCGGGCTCACGCTCTTCGGCCTGGATCTCGTGCTGGCGAGTCCGGACGCGCCGTTCGGCACGGGCCTCGGGCTCGGCACCTTCCTGTCGGCGCCCGGTGCCTGGCGGGTGCTGGCGGACGTGTTCCTGATCGGGCTCTTCGGCGGTCTCTACATCGTGCCGCTGTACGCGCTCGTGCAGCGCGAGGCGCCGGCCGCGCGCATGTCGCGCACCTTCGCGTGCACGAACGTGATCAACGCGGCGTTCATGGTCGGCTCGGCGGTGTTCGCGCTCGTCCTGCTCGGCGCCGGCGCCACGATCCCGCAGCTGTTTCTCGCCATCGCCGTGCTGAACGCGGCCGTGGCGGCGTACATCTTCACGCTGGTGCCCGAGTTCCTGATGCGCTTCGTGCTGTGGCTGCTGGTGCACACGCTCTACCGCGTGCGTCCGCAGGGGCTCGAGCGCATTCCGGACGAGGGCCCCGCCATCATCGCCCCGAACCACGTCAGCTTCGTCGATGCGCTGATCGTGGGCGCCGCGGTTCGCCGGCCCGTGCGCTTCGTCATGCACCGCTCGATCTTCCGCATCCCGGTGCTGAACTTCGTGTTCCGCACCGCGCGCGCCATTCCCGTCGCGGGGCGCTCGGAGGATCCGGAGCTGTACGAGCGCGCGTTCGCCGACATGCGGGCCGCGCTCGATGCCGGGGACCTGCTGTGCCTGTTTCCCGAAGGCCGGCTGACCGCCGACGGCGAGGTGGGCGAGTTCCGCCCGGGCATCGTGCGGCTGCTGGAGACCCACCCCGTACCGGTGTACCCGGTGGCGCTGCAGGGCCTGTGGCGCAGCCTGTTCAGCCGCCGCGGCGGGCGCGCGTTCCTGAAGTGGCCGCGACGGCTGTTCGCCCGCATCGGGCTGATCGTCGGGGAAGCGATCGCGCCCGCGGAGGTCACGACCGCGGGGCTCAGGGAAGCGGTCGTCGCGTTGCGCGGGGAGCGGCGCTGAGGAGAGGACGCGGATCGGGTACGGCCGGATCCGGGGCGCACCGGACGCCTCGGCAGACAACGCGATCGGTGAGCCGTTCCTGCAGGCGTCCAGGCCATCGGGGTTGTCGCCGCGATGTGTCGATTGCGTCGGTGCGGTCAGCGCGGCTCTCGATATCCGTAGGGTGTTGGCTTCCCGATGGCCCGACTCCCGGGCGCGATGGAGCCATAGCCCGCATGACAGACATCACCTACGACCGACGCACCTCGTCCGCTCGCCGGTTCGCCCTGCCGGGGCTCGCGCTCGGCGCGATGCTGCTCGCAGGCTGCGCCTCGACGCGGGATCTCGTCGAGAACGACCCGCTCGTCGACGAGGTGTACCAGGCCATTCGCCTCGACCCCAAGATGGAGTCGTCCCAGGTCCTCGTCCGGCACGAGGGCAACGGCGTCATACAGCTCAACGGCTTCGTGGAAAGCCTCATCGACCAGCAGAGCATCCTGGCGGCCGTCGGGCGCGTCGATGGTGTCACGCGCATCGAGGACAACACCACGTTCCGGGACTGACACCATCGCGTGCCCGCTCGAGGGCCTCGGTCGGCGCCACGGGGGCTTCGTGGCCGGGGCGGATGGCATACTCGCGGCCGCCCCCCAGTCGCTTCCAGCCAGCCGTGCCAGACCCGACCGATGACGCGCTTCCCGAAGGCGTGCCGCTGCACCGCATGCAAATGCCCGTGCGCTGGGGCGACATGGACGCGCTCGGGCACGTCAACAACATCATGTACTTCCGCTACTTCGAGCAGGCGCGCATCGCCTGGTACGAGGTGGCGGGCTTCGCGCCGCTGGGCCAGGGCGAGACCGGCATGGTCATCGTCGACAACCGCGCCGAATACCTGCGCCCGCTCGTCTACCCCGCGACGATGGACGTGCGCATGGCCGCGCACTCGCCGGGCCGCAGCTCGTTCGTGACGACCTACACCATCGCGGTCGACGGCGTGCTGCACACGCGCGGCGCATCGAAGATCGTGTGGGTGAACCATGCCGAGGGCCGCTCGGTGCCGTTGCCCGAGATCCTGCGCGAGCGCATCGCGGGCGGACCCGCGGACGGCTCCGCGGAGGCATCCTCCTGAACGCGCCCGAGCATCCGCCCGCCGGGACGTCGCTCGGGACGTCGCTCGGGACGTCGGCGGGCACGGCGCCCGGACGGCCCGCGTCGCGGGCACCCGACGGCTTCTGCGAGCGCTGCGCGCACGCGGTGGAGCATCGCGTGCCGGACGGCGACAACCGGCCACGCCGCGTGTGCCCGAGCTGCGGCCACATCGCCTACGAGAACCCGAAGACCGTCGTCGGCTGCCTGCTCGAGTGGCGGGGCAAGGTGTTGCTGTGTCGCCGCGGCATCGAGCCGCGCCACGGTCTGTGGACGCTGCCGGCGGGGTTCATGGAAAACCACGAGACGACGCTGGACGGCGCGGCGCGCGAGGCCTTCGAGGAGGCGACGGCGCGCTCGCACGACCTGCGGCTGTTTGCCGTGTACGACCTGCCGCGCATCAGCCAGGTGTACGTCATGTTCGCCGGCACTCTCGCCGACGGCTTCGCCGCGGCCAACGAGGAGACGCTCGAGATCGCGCTGTACGAGCGGGCCGACATCCCGTGGGACGAGATCGCGTTTCCGGTCGTGACCGAGACGCTGGAGCGCTGGTACGCGCAGCGCGACGGAGCCGAGCGGCGCGTGCTGCACGCCCGCATCGCGAGCCCGCCCGGCGCGCCGCTCGACATCGAACGGTTCGCGTGAACGCGGTGTCGCCACGCGTGCGCCACCTCGTGTCCCCGGAGGCGCTGGCCGCGGAGCTCGAGGCGGCCGAGGCGGCCGGGCCGCGCGTGCTCGACGCGTCCTGGTACCTGCCGTCGCAGCGGCGCGATGCGCGCGCCGAGTACCTCGATGCGCGCGTTCCGGGCGCCGGCTTCTTCGACATCGACGAGATCGCCGAGACCGACTCCGGACTGCCGCACACGCTCGCCTCGCCGGAACGCTTCGCGGCCACGCTCGGATCGATGGGCGTGGCCGAGCACGACCGCATCGTCGTCTACGACGGATCCGGCCTGTTTTCCGCGGCGCGCGCGTGGTGGAACCTGCGACTGATGGGCGCCCGGGACGTGCGCGTGCTGGACGGTGGGCTGCCGGCCTGGAAGGCGGCGGGTCTGCCGCTCGAGTCCGGTCCGCCGGCGCCGCCGGTGCCGCGCACCTTCACGCCCCGACCCGTGCCGGGCGGCGTGCGCGATCTCGACGGCGTTCGTGCGCATCTGGGCGCCGGGGACGCGCTCGTGATCGACGTGCGCCCATCGGGGCGCTTCGAGGGCAGCGAGCCGGAGCCGCGCCCCGGCGTGCGCTCCGGGCACATGCCGGGCGCCGTGAACCTGCCGTTCCAGGCGCTGATCGAGGACGGACGGCTGCTGCTCGATGCCGAGTTGCGCGGTGTCTTCGAGCGCGTCGGCGTGGCGCCCGGCGTTCCCGTCGTGACGAGCTGCGGCTCGGGCGTGACGGCGGCCATCGCGAACCTCGCGCTGGCCGTGCTCGGACACGAGCCGCACGCCCTGTACGACGGCTCGTGGTCCGAGTGGGGCGCGCGCGACGACGTCGAGGTCGTGACGGGCGCCTGAAGCGCGACCCCGCGGGGTCGAACCGGTCGCCTCCGGGGCGTATGGGCTCGTGACGCACATTCCGGCGCGGCGCGAGACTCGAGTGCCGTCGCGCCGCTGCAAACGCCGGGTGTCGCGGCCGACTAGCGTATGCGGACGCAGCGCTCCGCCCGACGCCTGCGCGCACGAGCCCCGACGACGCCATGACCGAGCCCGACCGAACGGCCGCCCCGTGCGGCGCTTCTTCCGCGCTCGCAGGGGTGATGATCGCGTGCGTCGGCGCGTTCGCCGCCGCCCACGCCGTCGCACCCGACGATGCCGCCGCCGCGCGCGCCTCGGCCGTCGTGCGCGCGCAGGCGTTCGCGGTCGCGGCGCCGCGGGTCGCGCAGGCGCTGGAGCGCCCCTCGGGCGCCGCGCCGAGCGCGCCCGTGCCCATCGCCCGCGTACCGACCGGTCCGGTCTCGCCCGACACGCTCGAGCTCATGCGCGCGGCCGGCCTCGATGCGGAGTTGCCCGGCATCGCCGCCGGCCTCGTCGAGGCACTCGCGTCGGGGGTGGCCTCGGCCTCGCTCGGCGCCGACACCGCCGCCGCGGCCACTCTCGATGGTGCCGCGGCGGACGCGACACGCATGGCGCAGCGCAGGCGTTCCGCGGCCGTCGCGGCCGCGGCGGGCTTTTCCGTCGAGCACGTGCACGATCGCGTGGCGCGGCGCATCGACGAGCTGCTGGACGCGCCGGTGCGAGCGCGGCTGCTGGCGCACTACCGCTCGCCGCTCGGCCGGCGCGCCCTCGCCGCCGAGTCGTCGCGCGACCCGTCCGACGACGAGGCGGGGTTCGCCGCGTTCCGTGCGACCCTCGCCGAATCGGCGGCCGGCAAGGCCCGCCTGGAACGCCTCGGCGAGCTGACGAGCCTCACCGGGGCGCACGACTTCGTGGCGCGGCTGTCCGGCTACATGGAGCTGGCGCGCATGCACGGCGAGGTCGCGGCGGACCCGGCGAGGTACGGTCCGGGCTTCGATGCGGCGGTGGCCGACCTGGAGTGGCAGCGCGGCATCGTGCGCTTCATGTTGTCGCAGGAGCTGCCGGGCATGCTCGCGTACACCTACGCGAAGCTCGACGAGGATGCGCTCGAGGCGCTCCTGGCGGCGGCCGCGCCGGGCGACCAGCGGCGGCTGCTGGAGGCCGTGCGACTCGGCCTGGACGACGTGGTGCGGGCGGGACTCGAGGACTTCGCGCCGCGCTGGCGCGCCGTCCCGAAGGGCTGATCAGTTGCCCGGCGCGGGTCCGGGCGCGGCGGGCGAGCGCGCCTTCAGCCGTTCGTAGTCGCGCCTGCTCCGGTCCATGGCCGCCTGGCCCTTGCGGATCAGCTCCTCGCCGTCCTCGATGTCGTCCTCGCCGTCGCGGATGCGCTCCTTGCCGCGGCGCACGAGCTTCCTGCCCTTGGCCACCTGCTCGCTGCCGTCCTCCCAGCGCTCGCCGATGTCCGTGTACTCCTCGCCGGCGGAACTGATCTCGTCGCCGAAGGTGCCGCCCTTGGCGGCGCAGCCGCCGATCGCCACGGTGGCGACGGCCAGCAGCGCGACGCGCGGCAGGGAGAGGCGGGAGGCCGCGGTACGGCCGGCTTGAAGGCGTGTCATGACGGATCTCGAGGCGTGTGGGGCAGGCGTGCGCACCGCGGTGCCGGGCACGACGCGGGCGGTCGCGGTGGACACCGGTATCTGCGGCCGGTGGCCCGCGGCCTTGAGCGGGCCGGCCCGTGCGGCGCGTTACAGGTCCCGCAGCTCGCGCCTGAGCACCTTGCCGACGTTGGTCTTGGGCAGCTCGGCCACGAACTGCACGATCTTCGGACACTTGTAGCCCGTCAACCGTTCCTTGCACCAGGCCTTGATCTCGGTATCGGTGAGCGCGTCGTCGCGCTTGACGACGACGAGCTTGACGACCTCGCCGGAGCGCTCGTCCGGCACGCCGATGGCGCCGCACTCGAGCACCTGCGGCATCTCGGCCACGACCGCCTCGATCTCGTTCGGGTACACGTTGAAGCCCGACACGAGGATCATGTCCTTCAACCGGTCGACGATCTTGACGTGGCCGGTCTCGTCGATGGTGGCGATGTCGCCGGTGTGCAGCCACCCGTCGGCATCGATGGCCTTCGCGGTCTCGTCGTCGCGCTGCCAGTAGCCCTTCATCACCTGCGGGCCGCGAATGCACAGTTCCCCGGCCTCGCCGGTGGGCATCGGGACGTTGTCCTCGCTGCGCACCGAGGCCTCGGTGGAGCAGATGGGCAGGCCGATGTTGCCCGTGTAGGACTCGATGAGCGCGTCGTTGATGCACGCCGCGGGGCTCGTCTCGGTCAGGCCGTAGGCCTCCACCAGAGTGCTGCCCGTGACCTCCTTCCAGCGCCGCGCGACGACCTCCTGCACGGCCATGCCGCCGCCGAGGGTGAGCTTCATGCGCGAGAAGTCGAGTTTCGCGAAGTCGTCGTTCGCGAGCAGCGCGTTGAAGAGCGTGTTCACCCCGGTGATGACGCTGAACGGCTGCGCCCCCATGTCCTTGACGAAGCCCGGGATGTCGCGAGGGTTGGTGATGAGCAGGTTCATGGCGCCGATGCGCATGTGCACGAGGCAGTTCGCCGTGAGCGCGAAGATGTGATACAGCGGCAGCGCCGTGACGATGGTCTCGTGGCCGGGCTTCATCTCCAGCGGCTCCAGCCAGGCGCCCGCCTGCAGCACGTTGGCCACCATGTTGCCGTGGGTCAGCATGGCGCCCTTGGCGACGCCCGTGGTGCCGCCGGTGTACTGCAGGAAGGCCACGTCGTCGTGACCGAGCGTCGCGCGCACGTCGGGCAGCGAGGCGCCGCGCTTGAGCACGTCGGGGAAGCGCAGCGCGTCGGGCAGCGAGTAGGCCGGCACGAGCTTCTTCACGCGCTTGACCACGAAGTCCACGACGAGTCCCTTCGGAAAGCCCAGCATGTCCCCGAAGCGGGCGACGACGACGCGCTTGACCCGGGTGCGCGGCAACACCTTCTGCACGGTGGCGGCGAAGGGCTCGGCGACGACGATGACGCTCGCGCCCGAATCCACGAGCTGATGTTCCAGCTCGCGCTCGGTGTACAGCGGGTTCGTGTTCACCACCGTGCAGCCCGCGCGCAGCGTGCCGAACACCGCCACCGGGTACTGCAGCAGGTTCGGCATCATGATGGCGACGCGCTCGCCGCGCTCGAGGCCCGCGTCGTGCACCAGCCACGAGGCGAAGGCCTTCACCTGGCGCTCCAGCTCGGCGAACGTGAGCTCGCGGCCGAAGTTCTTGAAGGCCGGCCGGTCGGCGAAGCGGCGTGCGGCCTCGTCGAAGATGTCGACGACCGAATCGTGCACGGACGGGTCGATCTCGGCGGGCACCCCGGACGGGTAGGACGCCAGCCAAGGCTTGTCGGCGGGTCGGGCGGTGGACCGCTCCGCGGGTCGGGGGGCAGCGTTTGCGTCCGTCATGTCCTCGTTCCTGTTCAGGCGGCCGCGCCGCAGCATTTCTTGTACTTCAGACCGCTGCCACAGGCGCACGGGTCGTTCCTGCCCTGCTTGGGCGCATCGCGGCGCACCTGACCGACCTCGGGCACCTCGGCGTCGCGGAAGTACCACTGGCCGTGATAGCGCTCGAAGCGGGCGCGCTCGTGATGCACGTGACGTCGGCGCGCGGCGTCGCGGTAGCGCGCCTTGAACTCGACGCGGCCCACCTCGTCATCGCTCGCGCCGCCGTCCACGTCGATGATCTCCAGCCCCTGCCAGTCGCTCTCGCGGGCCCAGCGAGCGGTGGCCTCCTCGTCGATCTCGGTGCGCGTGGCGGGGTGATGGGTGGCCACCACGAAGCCCATGTCGCCGACCGCGTGCGCGGTGTAGCGCGCGCGCATCAAGGTGGCTGCGTCGTCCGGGCGGGCTTCGGTGCCGATCCAGCGGCCGCAGCAGTCGGGGAAGGGGGTGCCGGTGCCGCACGGACAGGGGCCGCCGCGCAGGCCGTCCGCGTGCGCTTCGGCCGCGTGTTCGTCTGGTGTGTTCATCCGCCGCAAGTCTAGTGCATGGACGCCCGGGAACAGGCGGTCGGACCGCGCGAACGGGTCAGCGGAACAGGTAGAAGAGCCCCACGCCCGAGAAGCGCTGGTCGACGCTGCCCGCGTCGGCCACGATGGGACTCTTCGCGGCATCGCCCTGCAGCGCCGACACCGCCCAGCGCCCGAACACGCCGAAGCGCTGGGTGAGCGAGAAGATGGTGTAGGCACTGGCCCCGAGCGAGTAGAGCCCGCCCCGCGGGGTCCACTCGGCGAGACCGGAGGCCTCGCTCGCGGCGGCGTCGATGCCGAAGCGGCTATCCACCCAGGCGTCGTCGACGAACACGGCGTTCGCCGCGATCCCCCAGCGCCAGAAGAACGTGGGCGCGAAGAAGTAGTCCACGTCGACGGTGAGGGCGTTGCCCTCGCGCTCCCCGCCGAGCGCGTGGCGCGTGCCGATGCGGGCGCTCGCGAGGCCCTCGGGCAGCCACGCGTTCGGCATCTCGAACCCGGCGTAGAGTCCCGGACTCGCCGTGAACCCGAGCGGCGGCAGCGCGGCCACCGACGCCGCACCGACCGCGTCGTCGCGCGGCAGCTCGAACGAGCCGAGCAACCCCGCGCGCCAGATGCGCGAGGGCAGCACGTCGAGGTACCAGTCCAGGCCTTCGAGCGAGAACTCGAGCCTGGATCGTCGGAACCGCGAGATGAAGAAGGGCGTGGCGCGTCGCACGTCGGCGCCCGCGTACTCGGGCCGCGTACCGAGACCCAGGATCAGGTAGCCCTTGGCCTCGGTGAGCGCGTTGGGCGCGGACTCATCGACCGGCGGTGCGGGCGCGGCCACCTCGTCGGCGCGCGAGGGAGCGCCCGCGAGGCTCGCGGCAAGTGCCAGCACGGCGCCCAGGACCGGACCCATGACCCGGCTCGGAGCCGGGCCCGATCGGCCCACGAGCGCGGGGGCGCGACGCGGCGCACGGGGGCAGGGGGGTTCGGTACGCACTTCGGGAGGGGCGGGCATCGCAGCGGCGGACATCGCCCGCACGGCGCTGCAAGACCCCTGCCGATCGGATCGGTCTCGAGGCGAGGTCCCTCAGTTCACGAACACCCGATTCCCCTCCGCGTCCCGCGTGTACGGAAAGCTCACCGCGACCAGCCTGGGTCCGTTCATCACGACCCGGCCCGCGTCGCGATGCTCGCCGCGGTCGGTGAACTCGAACTCGAACTCGCGCCGCAGGGTGGCCGAGCCGCGCGCCGAGCGCGCCGGCCGCACGCGGGCGAGCACCACCGTCTGGTCCAGGAACTGCACCTCGCGGCGCCGGCAGGCGAGCCGGGCGTGACCGATGGCGAGCTCGCGCGCGCGCGCGCCGGTCCACCAGAACGCGATGGCCAGGGCGGGCACGGCGACGGCCAGCAGCGCCAGCAGCGGGTTCGTGCTCACGTCGCGCGCTCGACAACCTCGTCCATGACTCTACTTATACTGGTCCGGCGGCCTCGCCACGCGCCGCCCGCCCCCTCACCCGACCGAATACCTGCGCCATGGCCACGATCGACGAGCTGGACGACGCGACCCGCACCGAGCTGGAGGCCGCCGCCTTCCGCACCCTGGTCGCCCACCTGCGCGAGCGCACGGACGTGCAGAACATCGACCTGATGAACCTGGCGGGCTTCTGCCGGAACTGCCTGTCGAAGTACTACGTGGCGGCCGCCACCGAGCGCGGCCTGGAGGTCGGCTACGAGGACGCCCGCACGCGCGTCTACGGCATGCCGTACGCCGACTGGAAGGCGGCCCACCAGAGCGAGGCCACGCCGGAGCAGCGCGAGGCCTATGCCCGCAGCCACGGCTGACGGGCACGCCGCCGTCCCCGTCGCCACGCCGGGCGACGCCCGCGGCGCCGGCCTCGAGGAGGGCCGCGGGCCCGCTGCCGGGGCCCGTCCCGGGGGCCCTGCCATGGCGGCGCGCGTGGCCGCGGCGCTCGCCGTCGAGACGCCGAGCGTCGTGAGCGTTGCCGGCGAGGTGCCCGACGCGCTGCATCGCGCGCTGCCCGACTCGGTCACCCTCGTCGCGGCTGACGGGTCTGGCGGGCCGGGCGGGGCCGACGGGACCGATCCGGCCACCCGCGCCTCGGCGCCCGTCCCCGACACGGCGCTGCTGGTGCTCGACGGCGCGCGCGACGACGGGGAGCTGCAGCTCCGGCTGGGCGCCGCGTGCCGGCGCTTTCCCGGCAGGCTGCTGGTGTGGCAGCGCGACCCGGATCCCGAGGGCGTGCCCGACGACGGACCCGGCCGTGCGCGCGCCGGCGGACCCGTGCCGGTCGAGCGCTTCTTCGCGTTCGGCTTCCGGCGCGTGTTCGCGGCCCGCGAAGGGGGGATGCGGCACGCGTTGCACGAGTACCGGCTCGCCGACTACAAGCAGCCGCCCGACTGGCTGAACGCGCGCTACTGGGCGAACCCCGAGCGGTTCCACGCCGACCCCGACGACGTGCGCGAGCCGGTGGTGGAAGACGCTCCCGATTCCTGAACGTGCGGGTTCGGCTCGTGGCGCCGGACGTGGTGGGCAGTCCGCGGCAATGGGTGTATCGTCCGTGCGGCCATCCGGGCGCCGCGCCGCCGCGTCCCGCCAACCGCCCTCTCACGCGTCGCGCACCTCCCTTGCGCGCGCACCCTAGCGCCACCCTGCGCCGGAGACCGTCTTGAGCACCATCGAGATCACCGAACTTCTCGGCGACGGCATCGGACCGGAGCTTGCCGAGTCGGTGCACGCGGTGGCCGACTCCCTGCCGGTCGACATCGTCTGGCGGCCCGTCGACTGGAGCCTCGCCACGCGCGAATCCCGCGGCGATGCGGCCATCGACGAGGCCGAGGAGTCCATGCGGCGCACCCGGCTCGCCGTGAAGTACCCCACCGTGACGAAGACGCGCAGCCCGAACGCGCTCATCCGCCGCCGGCTCGGCTTCAGCGTCATCTACCGCCCGGCCATCTCGATCAAGGGCATCCACTCGAACTTCAAGGAGGACGTGAACCTCCACATCGTGCGCATCGCCACGGGCGGCACCTACGACGACCCCGGCCAGCTCATCGGCAGGGACGCGGCCGTGTCGCTGCGCATGGTGGAGCGTCAGCCCTGCCGTCAGGCCGCGCGCTTCGCGTTCGAGCTGGCCAAGAAGAAGGGCCTGACCTACGGCGACTCCCACTACTCGGTCACCTCGTCGTCCAAGCACACCATCCAGCGCGTCACCGACGGGCTCTTCGAGGACGTCGTCAAGGCCGTGCACGCCGACTACGCGGACGTGGAGCACCACATCGAGCTCTTCGATGCGCTGCTCGCCAAGATCATCCTGGACCCTGCCTCCTACGAGGTGGTACTGGTGCTCAACGAGTACGGGGACTTTCTCTCCGACATGGCGTCGGGGCTCGTCGGCAGCCTCGGCACGGGCTCCTCCGGCAACTACTCGTTCACCGAGGACGACGAGATCGATGTCGCCATGTTCGACCCCGCGGGCGGCACCGCGCCCGACATCGCGGGCAAGAACGTGGCAAACCCCGCGGCGGTACTACTCTCCTTCGGCATGCTGCTGGACCACGTGGACCGCTACGACCTGGGGCATGCCCTCAGGTTGTCGCTGCTCGGCGCCATCGAGTCGGGCAACAGCACGCGTGATCTCGGCGGCACGCTGAACACCGACGAGTTCACCAAGGTCGTGATCGACGGCATCCCCGCCCACCTGTAGGGCGGGCCCGTGCCGGCGGTCCAGCCACCGCTTTCCTCGCGGCGGAGCGCTACCCGCGCGCCCCGCCGCCGGTCCCCAGCCTCTTCGACGCCGGCCGCGCCGCGGCACGCGAGATCCCGAGCATGAGCGCGAACCCCGAAGACGTCCTCCCCGCCCCGTCGATGGAGGAGTACCTGGAGAGCTCAGCGCTCGCGGGCGGCAACTCGCCGTGGCTCGAGGAGCAGTACGAGCGCTACCTGGCCGACCCGAACGCGGTCGACGAGAGCTGGCGGGCGTACTTCCGCGCGCTGCCCATGGTCGACGAGAACGCGCGCGACGTGCCCCACTCGGTCGTGCGCGAGCGCTTCCGCGGCCTGGTGGGCGGCGCACGTCCGAGCGCCGCGGCCGCGGGCTCCGAGGCCAGCGGCATCGCCGAGCTCAAGCAGATCAACGTCACGCGGCTGATCAACGCCTACCGCGTGCGCGGCCACCAGCTGGCCCGGACCGACCCCTTGGGCAAGAGCACCGAGGCGGCCGTGCGCGAGGTGCGGCTGCGCGAGAACGGGCTGTCCGAGTCCGACCTCGACACCGTGTTCCAGACGCCGAGCCTCGAGGGCATCGAGGCGGCGCCGCTGCGCGACATCATCGCGCACCTGGAGCGCTGCTACTGCGGCCCGATCGGGTACGAGTTCATGTACATCGACTACACGCCGCAGAAGGAGTGGCTGCAGCACCGCGTGGAGTCGGTGGCGAGCGATCCGGCGCTCAATCCCGAGACGCGCCAGTGGATCCTGGAGCGCGTGACGGCGGCCGAGAGCATGGAGAAGCACCTCGGCTCGCGCTACGTCGGCCAGAAGCGCTTCTCGCTCGAAGGCGGCGAGAGTCTCATCGTCATCATGAGCGAGCTGTGCCGGCGCGCGGGCGCCGCCGGGGTGCGCGACATCGTCATCGGCATGGCCCACCGCGGGCGGCTGAACGTGCTGGTGAACATCCTCGGCAAGAACCCCGCCGAGCTCTTCGAGGAGTTCGAGGGCAAGCAGTCGCAGGACCTGAAGTCCGGCGACGTGAAGTACCACCAGGGCTTCAGCTCCGACATCAAGACCGCGCACGGGCACATGCACCTGTCCCTCGCCTTCAACCCCTCGCACCTCGAGATCGTCTCGCCGGTGGTGGAAGGCTCCGTGCGTTCGCGTCAGGATCGCTACGGCGACAAGACCGGCGAGCGCGTGATTCCGGTCGCCATCCACGGCGACGCCGCCTTCGCGGGCCAGGGCGTCGTCATGGAGACGTTCAACATGGCCGACTCGCGCGGGTTCTCGACCAAGGGCACGATCCACATCGTGGTCAACAACCAGATCGGCTTCACGACCAGCAACGCGGCCGACGCGCGCAGCACGCTGTACGCCACCGACGTGGCCAAGATGATCAACGCGCCGATCTTCCACGTGAACGGCGACGACCCCGAGGCGGTGCACTTCGTCACCCAGCTCGCCTTCGACTTCCGCATGGCGTTCAAGAAGGACGTCGTCATCGACATGATCTGCTATCGCCGGCACGGTCACAACGAGACCGACGAGCCGTCGGTCACGCAGCCGATCATGTACTCCACCATCAAGTCGCTCGCCACCACCAGGAAGCTCTACGCGGACCGGCTCGTGGCCGCCGGCGTGGTGGACGCGGACGCGCCGGACGCCATGGTCGACAACTACCGCCGTGCCCTGGATGCCGGCGAGACGGTCGCGCCCGACGTGCTGGAGGGCCTGGACGAGGCGCCCGAGCTGCAGGTCGACTGGAGCCGCTACACCGAGCAGGACTGGCGCGTGGAGTACGACGCGCACGTGCCGAAGTCCACGATCCGGGAACTCGCGAATCGCCTGAACGCGCTGCCCGACGGGCTCGCGCTGCACTCGCGCGTCAACAAGATCGTGCAGGACCGCGTGAAGATGGCCGCGGGCGCGCTGCCGCTGGACTGGGGCTTCGCCGAGACGATGGCCTACGCCACGCTCCTGAACGAGGGCTACGACGTGCGGCTGTCCGGGCAGGATTCGGGCCGCGGCACCTTCGCGCACCGCCACGCGGTGCTGCACAACCAGAAGCAGCCCGGTGCGCACATCCCGTTGCGCGAGGTATCCGATTCGCGCTTCCTCGTCATCGACTCGGTGCTTTCCGAAGAGGCGGTGCTCGGCTTCGAGTACGGCTACGCCACGGCCGACCCCAACACGCTCGTCATCTGGGAGGCCCAGTTCGGCGACTTCGCCAACGGCGCCCAGGTGGTGATCGACCAGTTCATCACCTCCGGGGAAACCAAGTGGGGCCGGCTCTGCGGGCTGGCCCTGTTCCTGCCGCACGGCTACGAGGGGCAGGGGCCGGAGCATTCCTCGGCGCGGCTGGAGCGCTTCCTGCAACTGTGCGCGGAGGACAACATCTCGGTCATCGTGCCGAGCACCCCCGCGCAGTGCTACCACATGCTGCGCCGGCACATGACGCGCCCCATGCGCCGTCCCCTCGTCGTGCTGACGCCGAAGAGCCTGCTGCGCCACCGCCTGGCCACCTCCACGCTCGAGGATCTGTCGGACGGCCGGTTCCAGCCCGTCATCGACGAGATCGACGAGATCGACGTCGAGGCGGTCACGCGTCTGGTGTTCTGCGCAGGCAAGGTCTACTACGACCTGCTGGAGGCGCGCCGCGAGGAGAAGCTCGAGCACGTCGCCATCGTGCGCGTCGAGCAGCTCTACCCCTTCCCCTACGACGAGATGAACGCCGCCATCTCCCGGTACCCGAACGTCGCCTCCATCGTTTGGTGTCAGGAGGAGCCGCGAAACCAGGGCGCCTGGCGCAGCAACCGGCACCGCATCGAGCGCGTGCTGCCCGCACGCGTGGATGATGTCGAGTACGCGGGCCGCATGCCGTCGGCTTCGCCGGCGAGCGGCTACATGAGCGCGCACCTCAAGCAGCAGAAGACCCTGGTGCAGCAGGCGCTCGGCACGCTCGAGAACGGCGGCGGGCGCTGAGCCCGTCGATCCGATCCGCGCACTGCAAGCCCGTCCCGTCCGCCCCCTTCGAAAGCCGCCCCGCGAGGAACACCCCGGAACGATGAGCACCGATATCAAGGTCCCCACGCTGCCCGAATCGATCGCCGACGCGCTGATCGTGACGTGGCACAAGAAGGAGGGTGACCCCGTCAAGCGCGACGAGGTGCTCGTCGACGTCGAGACCGACAAGGTCGTGCTCGAGGTGCCGGCCGCCGAGGACGGCGTGCTCGGCAGGATCGTCGAGGACGAGGGCGCCACGGTGCAGGCCCACCAGGTCATCGGCTCCATCGAGCCCGCCGGCGCCGATGCCGGCGCCGATGCCGGGGGCGCCTCCTCCGCGAAGCAGGCACCGGCGGCCGACGACGAGGCCTCCGGCACGCCGGACGGCAAGGCCGGGGACGCGCCGGACGGCGGCTACGGCGGCGAGACGCCGTCGCCCGCCGAGGGCGGTGCGGACAAGGGCGGTGCGGACAAGGCCGGTGCGGACAAGGGCGACGCCCGGGGCGGCCCCCGAGGCGGCGGCAGGACCGGTGGCCAGACGAGCCCCGCGGTGCGCAAGCTCCTCGCCGAGCACGGCGTCTCGGCCGACGACGTGCGCGGCACGGGCAAGAACGGACGCATCTCCAAGGAGGACGTCGAGCGCCACGTGACCGAAGCCGCCTCCGCCCCGGCTGCGCGCGACGCCTCGAAGGCGCCCGATGCGGCTCCACCGACGGCAGCGCCCGCGAAGGCGGACGGCGCCGACCTCGCGATCGGTGGCGGCGCGGTGGGCGAGCGCGAGGACAAGCGCGTGCCCATGACGCGTCTGCGCGCGCGCATCGCCGAGCGGCTGCTCTCGGCGACGCAGAACACCGCCATGCTCACGACCTTCAACGAGGTCGACATGAGCGGCTTCATCGAGTTGCGCTCGCAGTTCAAGGACCGCTTCGAGAAGAGCCACGGCGTGAAGCTCGGCTTCATGTCCATCTTCCTGAAGGCCGCCACCGAGGCGCTCAAGCGCTACCCGGAGGTGAACGCGTCCATCGACGGCTCGGACGTCGTCTACCACGGCTACTGCGACATCGGCGTGGCCGTGTCGAGCGACCGCGGGCTGGTGGTGCCGGTGCTGCGCAACACCGAGTTCATGGGGCTCGCCGACATGGAGAAGGCCATCGGCGCGTACGCCGCCAAGGCGCGCGACGGCAAGCTGTCCATCGAGGAGATGACGGGCGGCACGTTCACCGTGTCCAACGGCGGCGTGTTCGGCTCCCTGCTGTCCACGCCCATCCTGAATCCGCCGCAGAGCGCCATCCTCGGCATGCACGCCACGCAGGAGCGCCCCGTCGCGGTGGACGGCCAGGTGGTCATCCGCCCGATGATGTACGTCGCGCTGTCCTACGACCACCGCATCGTCGATGGCAAGGGCGCGGTGGGCTTCCTGAAGACCATCAAGGAGCTCGTCGAGGACCCCGCCCGCGTCGTGCTGGACGTCTGAGCCGCGGAGCCGGCGGGACCGGCGTCGTCCGGGCCGCCTTCGGGTGAGCGGCGTCGGGCTCGCGCTCGTCGCCGTCGGGGTCTACCTGCTCGCCGGCACGGTCAAGGGCACACTCGGCATCGGGCTGCCGACCGCGGCCGTGTCGCTCATGGCCCAGGCGAGCGACACGCGCACGGCCATCGCGCTCGTGATCGTGCCGATGATCTGCCTGAACGGCTGGCAGGTGTACCGCTCCGGACGCACGCTCGAGACCTGGCGCCGCTTCCGCACGCTGGCCCTCGTCACGACGGCCGGCATCGCGCTCGTCGCGCTGTTCGCGGCGCGCGTGCCCGCGCCCGTCGTCACGGCGGTGCTCGGCGCCGCCATCACGCTGTTCGCGCTCGTGAGTCTCGCGCGCGAGCTGCCGCGCATCCCCGCCCGGCTCGATGTGCCGGCGCAATGGATCGTGGGCGTGACGGCGAGCCTGATGGGTGGCATCGCGGGCATCTGGGCGCCGCCGATCATCGTCTACCTGAACGGCATCGGGCTCGGGAAGGACGACTTCGTGCGCGCGACGGGGCTGCTGCTGGTGCTCGGCAGCACCGTGCTCGGCGCCAGCTACGCCGCCAACGGGCTGCTCGATCCGCGTCAGGCACTCGCGGGGCTCGCGCTCGTCGTGCCGGCGCTCGCGGGCTTCGCGCTGGGGGAGCGGCTGCGTGCCCGGTTGTCGGGCGAGGGGTTCCGGCGCGCGGTGCTGCTGTTCTTTCTCGTGATGGGGCTGAACCTGGTACGACGGGCGCTGACCGGCGGATAGGCGCGGCCGCGCCGCTTGACACGCGCGCGCGGACGGCGCATTTTTGGTCATGAATTCCCATTTCAGGAAATGACCGTGACCTCTGCCTCCATGCTCCGAGGCCGTCAGCGGCGGCGGCCGACCCTCGCGCGCGGCGGCGCGACCGCGCAGGCCTGCGCCGCCGCGCTGCTTTCGGCCGTCCTGGCGGGCTGCTCGGGCGGAGGAGGGGGCGGTGCAGGGGGCGGCGGCGACTCGGCGGGCGGCGTGTCGTTCGACGATCCGCTCGCGCTGCCCGAGCGCTACGTGTCCACCATCGACTCGAGCGCCACCGCCGACGCGGTGGCCGCGGGGCTGGATCCGCGCTACGAGATCCTGCCCGCCACCTTCGACTGCCACGACGAGGCCGACAGCGACCTGTCCGTGCCGGACCGACAGGTGGCGTTCTACGGGGAGGATTCGTACGCCACGCCCGAGGGCGAGGGCCGCATCGCCGTGGCCGACGACGAGGAGGAGCCCAGTCGCGAGCGCCAGTTCCGGGGCGGCCCGCTCGACGGGGAGGTGGTGTACCTGCGCTTCGACGACTTCGGCCAGAGCTTCGCCCTGAACGAGGGCGGCGGGGAGTACACCTGCTACCAGGCGGGTGCGAGCGCGGCGCGCGCACGGCTGCTGGCGTACCTCGCCACGCCGCGATCGGGCGATTACCGCTGCCGCGAGGCCGAGACGGGCGAGACGGTGACGATCGCGCTCGACGCCCGGGGCGGCTACGCCGTCGGCGCGGAACGCGGCGGCTGGACGCTCGAGGACGTCGTCGACAACGCTTCCGGCGCCGTGCGCTTCGAGGG
Organism: uncultured Gammaproteobacteria bacterium; assembly: GCA_963833195.1. Lineage (GTDB taxonomy): Bacteria > Pseudomonadota > Gammaproteobacteria > Granulosicoccales > Granulosicoccaceae > Granulosicoccus. The sequence goes on from CAWHXF010000027.1 coordinate 3,946,458, forward strand.
CGGGCCGCTCGACGGCGAACGCGCGCGCTACTCCGAAGAGCAGGACACCGGCTACCGCTCGTTCTCCGTCAGCACCACCGAAGCCCTCGGCCCGCTGGGTCTGGGCGGCGCATCGAGCTCGCTGAGCCTGACCTGCGAGGCCTTCGGCCCGCCCGTCACGCTGCCGCTGTACGGCCCTGCGCCCGCACCGTCCCTGCCGTCCGGCGGCGAGCGGCTGCAGGGCTTCTGGTGGTACGACGACATCCGCCGGAGCGGCAGCAATTCCGACTTCTACGCGGGCTACCTGCTCCTGCGCGGCGACGGCTGGGCCTACACGGGCACGCCGCCGGTGGCGGGCGTCGACTGCACGCGCACGCGACCCAACGGGCTGCCGTTCTGCGACGCGTACGCGCTCGACGGGGACGAGCTGACCCTCTACGCGCCGTACGGCGAGGTCGGCAGCAAGCGTCTCGAGCGCGAGGGCGGCACCCTCACGAGCGTGGACGGCGACGAGGTCCGGCCCGTCGCCGCGGTGGACCCGGCCTCGCTCGCCGGCGAGTACGAGAACCTGTCCTACTTCCAGTCCGGCTGCGTCGGTCTCGGCTACTGCTCCTACGGCCTGACCACGCGTCGGCTGGGATTCACCCCCGACGGCCGCTTCCTGCAGACGTCGACGGGCAGCGGCGGCAGCTCGTTCGACGCGAGCAGCTACGGCGGCGTGAGCACCTACGCGGTGAGCTCTTCCAGCTCGGGCAACGTGGGCGACTGGCGGCTCGATGGCAACGTGCTGGAGCTCGCGTACGACTCGGGGCGCACGGTGCGACGTTTCGCGGTGCACGACGGCGGCTCCATCGGGGTGGACGGCCTGCTGTACCTGCCCGGCTGGACGGACTGAATCGGGCGAGCGCATGATGGACAGCCATCGATTCCGAACCGCCTCATGCACGACGACGCCTTCCTGCGCCGACTGCTGCTCGACACGCGTACCGTCGCGCTCGTGGGCCTGTCCGACAAGCCGCATCGCGACAGCCACCGCGTCGGCCGCTACCTCCTCGAGCACGGCTACGAGCTCCTGCCCGTGAACCCGACGCTGGACTCGGTGCTGGAGCGGCGAAGCTTCCCGGACCTCGGCGCCATCGATCGCCCGGTGGACATGGTCGACTGCTTTCGCCGCGCGGAGGCGATGCCGGAGCTGGCGCGCGAGGCCGTGGCCATCGGCGCGAAGGTGCTGTGGATGCAGCTCGGCATCGTCAGCGACGAGGCGCGCGCCATCGCCGAGGACGCGGGGCTGACCGTGGTGATGGATCGCTGCACGAAGATCGAGCACGCGCGGCTGCTCGGCGGCTGATGCGTTGCATGTGACCTTCGTCGCGGTCTCACGCCTTCCGGTTCGTGTCGAGACGTGACGGCCATCCTTCATCCCGCCCGTCCCACCGCCGCTAGTCCCTGCTGATCGACGGACGCTCCGGCCGGCACCGGAGGGCTTGCGAAGCGGCGATGGCACAGGCACCGACATCCTGTACGAGACGGTCGACGCGCTGCGCGTCGCGGCGCCGCGGTGTGCGCGCCGAGGGCCGTGCCGATGCCCTGCCGCGCGTCGCGGGCGCGCCGCGCGGCAACGGTTTCACGCTGCTTGAGCTGATCGTGGCGTTGGCGGTGCTGGCCGTCCTGATCGGGATCGGCGCACCGAGCTTCCGCTCGCTCGTGGAGGACGCCGGGCTGTCCCGTGCCGTCGGGACCCTGGACGGCGCGCTGAGGTACGCGCGCTCCGAAGCCATCAAGCGAGGCCAGTCCGTCGGGCTCTGCGCGCGCGGTACCGACACCACCTGCGGTGCCGACTGGACGCAGGGCTGGCTCGTGTATGCCGACGACCCCGACGCCGGCACGCAGGGCGCGCTGGATGCCTCGGACACGATCGTCCGGTACGTCGCTCCGGTCGCCGCCGGACTCACGGTGAAGGCGGCCGCGCTGGTCCGCCCCGACACCTCTCTGTCCGTGAAGTCGGACCTGCGCTTCAGCCCGCGCGGACGCCTCGACTGGACCGTCGGCTCGTTCACGCTGTGCGACGCGCGCGGGGCGAGCCACGCGCGGGCCGTGCTGCTGAACGGCGCCGGCGCGCTCCGGCGCGAGCGCGGCGACGGCTCGACTCTGGGCACGCCGAAAGATGCCCTCGGCGCCGCGGTGACGTGCCCGTGAGCGCGCGCGCGGCGAGGGGACGGGCGATGCGGCGCGCGGCCGGACCTCGCGCGGTGCGCGGCGTCGGTCTCATCGAGGTGCTGGTGGCCGTGATCGTCGTCTCCATCGGCTTTCTCGCGGCGGCCAGCCTGCAGATCCAGGGCATGCGCTCGAACCTCGACTCGAAGCAGCGCGCGCAGGCGCTGCTGCTCGTCGGCGAAATGATGGACCGGATGCGCAACAACCCCGCGGGGGTCGCCGCGGGGAGCTACGACGACAAGGGCACCGGCGCGCTGACGGCACCGGCCTGCCGGGCCACCGGGTGCGGTCCGTCCGATCTCGCCGCGCTCGATCTCTACGAATGGAGCGCGAAGCTGCGACCCCTCGACGGGGATGCGGGCTTCGTGCCCGTGCTGCCCGGCGCGGGCGCCGACTACGCCGAGGGCAGCATCAGCGATCCGGTGGGCGGCGTGTACACCATCACGCTCGCCTGGCAGGGCTTCGTCGACGGCGAGAGCTCCGACCAGACGCTCTCGCTGAGCTTCCAGCCATGAGCGCCTCGGCCATGAACGGTGCTTCCCGAACGCCCGAGCGCGGCTTCTCGCTCGTCGAGCTCATGATCGCCATGGTGCTCGGGCTGCTGGTGATCGGCGGCACCGTGACGGTGTTCGGCGGCGCATCGCGCAGCGCACGGCTCAACGAGGCGCTGTCCACGCTGCAGGCGAACGCGCGCTTCGCGCTCGACAGCGTCACCGCGGACCTGCGCATGGCGGGCTTTCGCGGCTGCGCCGATCCGAGCCGCGCCGCCCTGCTCGTCGGGGCCGCGAATCCCCCCACGACCAACCTCGAGGCCACGGCCGTGTCGGGCTGGCTCGTCGGCGCGTCCGGCTGGACGCCCGCCGCGCCCGCGGGCTACACGCCGCCCGCCGCCGGCGAGGCGGGGGCGCCCGTGCCCGGCACGCACGCGCTGCGCCTGCAGTACGCCGCGCTGCCGGGTTATCCGCTGGCGAGCTCGATGTCCGGGCCCGCCGACGACCTGTCCGTGACGGGCACCGTGAACGATCTGCGCGAGAACGACTTCGCCGTCGTCGCCAACTGCAACGCCGCGGAGCTCTTCGCGGTCGGGAACCTCACGCGGGGAAGCGGAACCGCGACGCTCGAGCCCGCGGCGCAGTTGTCCCAGGCCTGGCACGCGGCCGCCGAGCCCAGCGCCACCAGCGTGGTGATGCCGTTCGTCGATGCGCTGTACTACGTGGGCGACACGGGGCGCACGAACGCGACCGGGGACGCGATCCGTGCGCTCTACCTGCAGGGCTTTCCGCACGACGTCGCACCGCTGGAGCTCGTCGAGGGCGTGGAGCAGATGCGTCTGGAATTCGGCGTGGAGATGGGCGCCGGCCTCGCCTTCCTGCAGCCCGACGCCCCGGGGCTGGTCCAGGCCGATGTGCGCCTGGTCCGCCTCGGCCTGCTGATGGCATCGCCGGAACGCTTCCCCGAGCAGGGCTCGGGCTCGGCCGTCCGGCTCGCGGGTCAGCCCGTGTTGCCGGCCGCCGCCGGGCTGCCTGCCGGTGCGATCACCTATCCGGCCGACTCGCGATTGCGCATGGCCTTCGATACCACCGTCGCCGTGCGCAACCGCGCCGTGCAGGAGAGCCCGTGAACGCGCGCACGAACCGCGGAGACCGGATCGAGCGCATCGGCGGGAACCGCCCGCCGGCGAAGCAGTCGGGGGCGGCGCTCGTGGTCGCCCTGGTGCTGGTGCTGGTGAGCACGGTACTCGGCGTGACGGCCATGCGCTCGAGCGGCGTGGAGCTGCAGCTCGTCGCGAACGATCGGTATCGCGAGACGACGTTCCGCGTGGCGGAGGCGGCCGCGGACCGCCTGCCGACGATCGCCAACATCACGAGCCTGATCAACGGCACGGCGGGTTACATCGAATCCAGCGCCACCGTCGACACCGCGATCGACGTCAGCGCACGACTCACCGACAGCGGCGCGGCCAACGCGCGCGGCTTCTCGCTCGGCGAGGACCGACCGGGCTTCGAGATGATGAAGCTCACCGCGCGCGCGGAGGCGAGCATCGAGGGCGTGGCCGCACGCCGGGCGGTGGTGCTCGGGAGCGAACGACTGATCCCTTCGCGCCAGCGTGAGACGACGCCTTGAACCGCAGGACGCGCGACCCGCGCGAGATACGCCGACCGATCCCCCTCACACGCGGAGCGCTACGCATGCCGACGATCCAGACCCTGCCCGCCGCGTTCGCCCTGACTCTGGTGGCGCTCGTCGCCGGCACGGCCGGCGCGGACGACACCGAGGTGTTCTTCTCGCGCGGCGGCGACGACGCCGCCAACCGCGCGAACCTGCTGTTCATGTTCGATACCTCCGGCTCCATGGCCTGGTTCGACGGCGGCACCGAGTCGCGCATGGCCAGGCTGAAGAAGGCCATGATCGACGTGGTAGAGAGCACCGAGGGCGTCAACATCGGCATCGGCGCGTTCAACGGCAGCGAGCAGGGCGGCAGCATCCTGTATCCCGCCACGAACATCGACGCCGACGCGTGCCCGGACGCCGCGTGCGACTCGATCAAGGTGCTGTCCACGATCAGGGAGGGGCTGGACGACGCGCAGGAGCTGAAGGACCAGGACGGCACGGTCCTCACCGAGTTCCGCTACCGGCCGCCGGCCGACGACGACGGCAACTCGCCGCCCGAGATCTCCGTGCTCGGTCTGTCCCAGTCCATGGGGCTCGGAGGCGTTCCCCCCACCGATATCGTGACGGGGCTGCGCTTCACGGACGTCAACGTGCCGCGCGGCGCGACGATCACGCACGCCTCCGTCACGTTCACCAACGTGGCGACCCTCTGGGGAGCGGCGAGCGCGACCTTCAGCGCGCACCGGGTCGACGACGCGCCGCAGTTCGACACGAGCGTGCCCGGCAACATCTCGAGCCGCCAGCTCGCACCGCCGCCTCGGCCACGTGGTCCGCCGTGCCCGACTGGCTCCAGATCGGTGCGCCCTTCCAGAGCACCGACATCAAGAACGTGGTGCAGGAAATCACCGACCGCAGCGGCTGGTGCGGCGGCAACGCCCTCGCCGTGATCATCGAGGGTACCGGCCTGCGCGCCGCGGCGTCCTACGAGAACGACCCGTGGCTCGCCCCCGTGCTCGAGGTCACCTACGACCCCTCGACGGTGAACTTCAACGACACCTGCTTCCGCGCGAAGACCGTGAGTCGCGTGGCGAGCTCGGCCGACGACGTGCGCGCGCACGCCGGCGGCGTCGCCGAGGCCGAGGCCGTGCTGTCGACCGCACCGGACGGCGGGCTCGGCACCCTCGGCCTGCGGTTCGAGGACATCGACGTGCCGCAGGGCGCGAGCGTCACGGACGCACGCCTCGAGCTGCGCTCGGCCGGGCCGCTCGATCCCGACGCGCCGGATTCAGACATCTCCATGCGCGTGGCCATCGAGCCCGCCGACACGGCCGCCCGGTTCGACCTCTCGGACGCCTCCGACGTGACGGGACGCACCGCGTCGGAGCCGTCGGTGCTCTGGCCGGGCGTGCCCGACGCGGCCGCCGGCGAGCTCGTCGAATCGCCGAACATCGCCTCGCTCGTCGGCGGCGTCGTGGGGCGCCCGGGCTGGTCCAAGGGCAACGCCGTGGCGCTGACCGTCGCGGCCAACACGGCAAGCGACCGCCGCCGCTTCCATTCCATCGACGGCGACCCCGGTGCGGCGCCGAGGCTCGTCATCACCTACCGCGTGCAGGGCGCGCAGCTCGACGGCACGAAGAAGACGCTGCGCACCGTGCGCCAGGATCTCGTGGACACCATGCGCCGGCTGCCCGCCATCGGCGGCACGCCGCTGGTGGACGCCTACTACGAGGCGGCGAACTACATGCTGGGCCGCGAGGTCGACTTCGGCAGGCAGCGGGACCGCGGACCCGGTCCGAACGGCTATGGCGCGCGCATCTACCGGACGTCCATAGGGACGTCGTGGACGGGCGGCACGCTGAAATTGCCGACGGGATGCACCGTGCACGATCTGGGTGCGGGGCCGTGCCGCGATGCGGTGATCGAGGGCGATCCGGTCTACACCGCGCCGAGCGCCGCCGGCAGCTGCCAGTCGAACCAGATCGTGCTGCTCTCCGACGGCGAGCCCACCAAGGCCAACGCGAAGGATCGGATCCGGTCGCTGACCGGCGAGCCGGACTGCGCCGTGCGGGCCGACGCCGAGGAGCAGTGCGGCATCGAGCTGTCCAGCTGGCTCTACCGGACCGATCACGACGAGCTGCGCACCGGCGAGCAGAACCTCGTCACGCATACCGTGGGCTTCAACATCTCGACGCCCTTCCTGGCCGACGTCGCCGCCGCCGGCGGGGGCCGCTACGAGACCGCCGCCTCGGCGCGCGAGCTCGCCGACGCCTTCAGAAACATCGTGACCGAGGCGGCGGACCTGAACACGACCATCGTGGCGCCGTCCGCCACCGTGAGTCGCAGCAACCGGCTCGCGAACAGCAACGACCTGTACTTCGCGCTCTTCAAGCCGTCCACGAGCGCGAAGTGGGACGGCAACCTGAAGAAGTACAAGCTCGCGAAGGTGGGCGACGAGGTGCGCGTCGTGGACACGCGCTCGCTCCCCGCGATCGACGCGGTCACCGAGGAGTTCGACCCTGCAGCCAAGAGCTTCTGGTCCGACACGGCCGACGGCGCCGAGGTCGCGCGCGGCGGTGCGGCGGGCGAGCTCACGACGGCGCGCGCGATCCGCACCTGGAACGCCGCCGGGGACAACCTGGAGCTGCACGAGGACACCGCCGCCATCACCGACGCCATGCTGGGTCTCGACGGCACCGACCCGGCGCAGCGGATCGCCTTGCTGCAGTGGGCGCGCGGCATCGACGTCGACGACGCCGACGGCGATGGTGCGAAGGACGACGCGCGCGCCGAGCTCGGCGATCCGCTGCACTCGACGCCCTACCTGCTCGCCTACGACCCGGCGGTGTCGGACGTCGGCTCGCTCGTGTTCATCGGCACCAACGAGGGCTACCTGCACGCCATCGATGCCGACGACGACGCCGGGACCGAGAAGTTCGCGTTCGTGCCGCCGAAGCTGCTGGCCAACCTGAAGGCCTTCCGCGGCCGGGGCGCGGGCATCGACCGGCCCTACGGTCTGGACGGCACCATCAGCGCCTGGCACGACGACACCGACGGCGATCTCGTCGTCGATGCCGACGAGAGCGCGTACCTCTACGTCGGCATGCGCCGGGGCGGGCGCGACTACTACGCCTTCGACGTCAGCGACCCCGAGCAGCCGTCGCTCGCGTGGACGATCGAGGGCGGCACGGGCGACTTCGCCGAGCTCGGCCAGACCTGGTCCCGGCCCGTGAAGACGCGGGTGCGCGTGAACGGCACGGTGCGGGACGTGCTGATCCTGGGCGCGGGCTACGACGAGGCGCACGACACCAAGCAGGTGCGGGACGAGTTCGATACCGTCGGCCGGGGCATCTACGTCGTCGATGCCGCGACCGGCGCGCGCATCGCGCTGCTGTCGAAGCCAGCCTTCTCGGACCTGGATCACGCGATGCCCGCGACGCCGCGCGTCATCGACATCGATCTCGACGGCCTGGCCGACCGCATCTACGTCGGCGACATGGGAGCACAGCTCTGGCGCTTCGACATCGACAACGCCAGCACCGCCGCGAGCTTCGCCGATGCCGTGAAGGGCGCGGTGGTGGCCGACTTCGGCTCGGTCGGCACGCGCGCGAACCGGCGCTTCTACGACGAGCCGGACGTGGCACTGCTGCGCGACGGCGACGGGCGCGAGTTCCTGTCGGTCGCCATCGGCTCCGGCTGGCGCGCGCATCCGCTGGACGACGTGGTGGAGGACCGCTTCTACGTCGTGCGCGACTACGCCGTGTACGACGCGCCGCGCGACGAGGACGGCGTCATCACGTACCCGGCGGCGCTCACCGAGTCGAGCCTGTTCGACGCGACCGCCGCGAGCGCGCGCAGCGACGACACCGGCAAGGCGATGCGCGGGTTCTACGTCGGCCTCGGCGACGACGGCGAGAAGGTGCTCGGTACCGCGGCGACGGTGAACGGCCAGATCCTGTTCACCTCCTACCTGCCGGCCTCGGTGGACGCGGCAGATGCGTGCGGGGTCGCCGTCGGCGGCGGCAGGCTGTGGGCGCTCGACGCGCTGACGGGCGATGCGGTCGTCGATCTCGACGGGGACGGTTTGCTCGAGGCGATCGACGACCGGGCGGTGATGCTGAAGGCGCAAGGCATTCCGGCGCCGGTGGCGGCCATGATTCCGGAGGCGTCCCAGGACGCGCCGGTGGTGCTGGTCGGCTTCGAGCAGCCCGTCGGCGGGCTGGACTTCGGCGCGCTGTTCCGACGCACCTTCTGGGCCGAGACGAGCGACTGAACCCGCGCGCCCGCGCGCCGGCCCGTACCGGCGCCGGGCGCGTTACGTAACCCCGCACGCGCGCCCGCACGGTTCAGGCGGCGCGCGCGCAGTCGTCAAGGTAGGGGTCACCACCGGTTCCCCGCACCCATGTCCGTCAGCCCCGTTCCGTCCGACGAGCCGCCTGCCGCGAGTGGCGAGAGATCCGTTGCAGGCGCCGGCGGGCGGGTGGAGGACGACCCGATCTCCGTGCGCCGCTCGCTCGCGACCGCGCTGCTCAGGGCGGGGACCGTGGAACCCGAGGCGCTGTCACGCGCCGAGCGCCTGCTCGCGAAGCTCGATGGAGACGGCACGCTCCTGAAGGTGCTGTCGAGCACCAGCGGCCTGACGCGCGAGGCCTTGCTCGACGCGGTGCGCACGCAGCGTCCGGACTTGCCGATCGGCGCGCTGCTCGTGCAGCTCGGACTGGTCGACCCCGGGCACCTGCGCCAGGTGCTGCAACTGCAGGCCAAGGGCGGGCACCAGCAGCGCATCGGGGAGCTGCTCGTCGCGAAGCGCGTGCTGCGCGAGACCGAGCTCACGAGCGCGCTGGCCAGCCAGCTCGGCTACGAGAGCGAGGAGCCGGACATCGGGACGTGCGACGCCGCGCTGCTGGCGAACGTGCCGCTGAAGACGCTGCAACGCTTCGGCTTCCTGCCGCTGCGGCGCGAGGACGAGAACCGCGTCGTGGTCGCCTTCGTCGATCCGACGGACCAGAACGCGCGCACCGAGGCCGCGCGTACGGTGAGCGCCGTCATCCGTCCCGTCATGACCTCGAACGTCACGCTGGTGCAGGCGCTGGCGGCCATCGCGCGGCGGCGCGGACGCGGCGGGGACGCGGCCAACGACGAGCTCGGCGCGCCGAACGCCCTGGTGGCGCGCATGCTGACCGAGGCCATCGCCGCCGGCGCCAGCGACGTGCACGTGGAGCCGCTCAAGGACCGCGTGCGGGTGCGGGTGCGCGTCGACGGCACCCTCACGGATCTGCTGGAATTCCCCTCGAGCATGCTGGATGCGCTGGTGTCGCGGCTGAAGATCATGGCCGAGGCGGACATCGCCGAGCGGCGCCGTCACCAGGACGGCCACATCGAGTTCGAGCACCCGTCCACCGGGGCGCTCACCGACCTGCGCGCATCGTTCTACGTGACGGTGCACGGCGAATGCGTGGTGCTGCGGGTGCTCAACCAGGCCAACCGCATCATCGAGCTCGACGAGATCGGGATGTCGCCCGGCGTGCTGCGTCATTTCCGCAGCGAGGCGCTCGAGTCGCCGAGCGGCGTCGTCATCGTGACCGGGCCCACGGGCTCGGGCAAGACGTCCACGCTGTACAGCTGCGTGCACCAGCTGAACGACGATCGCACCAGCATCGTCACGGTCGAGGATCCGGTCGAGTACCGGCTCGACGGCATCTCGCAGTGCAGCGTCAACCCCAAGATCGGGCGCACCTTCGACGAGTCGCTGCGCCACGTCGTGCGCCAGGACCCGGACGTCATCGTGATCGGCGAGATACGCGACGCAGCCTCCGCCGAGAACGCCATCCAGGCCGCGCTGACGGGGCACAAGGTGCTCACCACGTTCCACACCGAGGACGCGGTGGGAGCGCTGCTGCGACTCGTGAACATGGACATCGAGTCGTTCCTGATCGCCTCCACCGTGTCGTGCGTGATCGCCCAGCGCCTCGTGCGACGCGTGTGCGACGACTGCGCGCTCGACATGGAGCCCGACCCGGCCGATATCCGGGGCGTCGGCTGGAAGCTCGAACAGGCCGCGGGCGGTCGCTTCCGCAGCGGCGTCGGCTGCGAGCGTTGCCATTTCACGGGCTATCGGGGGCGCATGGGCGTGTTCGAGGCGCTCGTCATGAACGAGCCCGTGCGCGAAGCGGTCCTGGAGCGGCGCACGTCGACGCAGCTGCGCCGCATCAGCCTGGAGACCGCGGGTCTCGTGACGCTGCTGGAGGACGGGCTCGTCAAGGCGGCGCGCGGCGAGACCACGCTCGCCGAGGTGCGGCGCACGCTGCCGCGGCTCCACCCGCCCAGGCCCCTGCAGGAGATCCGTCGGCTGTCCGGGCTGCGTTGAACCGGCCCCGAACCGGCCCCGAACCGGCCCCGAACCGGCCCCGAACCGGCCCAGTGCCGATCCCGATCCGATCCGTATCCGATCATTCAAGAAGCAGGTTTGCGTCATGCAGAACAACGTCAGGCAGAACACCCAACGCTCCCTCGTCAACGTCATCGAGGAGAAGCTCGAGGCGGGCGAGGTGGAGCTGCCCGTCTTCGACAACGTCGCGCTCGAGGTGCATCGCGCCGCGCGCGAGGGCTCGCTCGACGCCGACGGACTGTGCCGCATCCTGGAGCGGGACGCGACCCTGGTCTCCGAGGTGCTGCGCATGAGCAACTCCAGCTTCTTCTCGGGCCTGGCCGAGGTGCGCGACCTGCGCCAGGCCACGGTGCGGCTCGGCACGAAGCAGATCGCCTCGATCGTGATGTCGGTGAGCCAGAAACGGCTGTACAGCGCATCGAAGGGACCGTTTCGCGCACGGCTGCTGCGATTGTCCCAGCACTCGTCCGCCGTCGCGCTCGGGGCGCGCTGGATCGCGTTGCAGGCGGGCTACCGGTCGCACGCCGACGATGCCTTCGTGGCGGGGGTGCTGCACGACGTGGGCAAGCTGTCCTTGCTGCGCATCATCGAGGCCATCGCGGCCGAGGGCGAGGTACGCCTCACCGGCGAGCTGGTCGAGACCGCCCTGGACCGGCTGTGCTGCTCGCACGGTGCGCGCCTGCTCGAGCTATGGAACGTGCCCGAGCTGTACCGCGACGTGGCCCTGCACATGGACGATCCCGAGCTGCCCGAGGGCGCGCTGGTGCTCTCGATGGTGCGCCTCGCGGATCGCGCGTGCGCGCTGGAGGGGCTGAGCGATCGGCCCGATCCGACGCTCGTGCTGGATGCGCTGCCCGAGACGCGCGGCCTCGGGCTCAGCGACATCGACGTGGCCGAGCTCAGGCTGCTGATCGAGGACGCGAAGGGCGGCGGGGCGACGAAGAGAGCGGCGTGAGGCGCGCATCGAGCACCTGAGGTCCGCCACGGGGGCGCGCGGGGTGCGCTCCGGCGCGACGCCGGCATTCCGGCGCCACGCGGACGATGCCACCGAATACCGCGGCGAGATCGTCGCACGACGCCTCCCGGAACCCCGTCGGGCGAGCCCCGGGCCGGCCCCTGTGCGACCGGCCGACCTTGCGCCGCCCGCCATCGTCCCTGTGCCGGCGGCGCCCTCGGTGCGCGCGCATCTCGCCCCTATAATGGCGATCCGTTCCCTTGCGCGCAGACGACCGATGGCCGACCCCTATGACGTGATCGTGATCGGCGGCGGTCCCGCGGGATACGTCGCCGCGATTCGCGCCGCCCAGCTCGGCCTGAAGACCGCCTGCGTCGAGAAGTGGATCAACAAGCAGGACAAGCCCGCGCTCGGCGGCACCTGCCTGAACGTCGGTTGCATCCCGTCGAAGGCGCTGCTGGAGGCCACCGAGCTCTACGACACCGCGCGCCACCAGTTCGCCGACATGGGCATCACCACCGGCGAGGTCGGGCTGGACGTGCCGAAGATGATCGCCAGGAAGGACGGCATCGTGCAGGAGCTCACGAGCGGCATCGGCACCCTCTTCAAGGCGAACGGCATCGACTGGTTGCAGGGCGAGGGCAAGCTGCTCGGCGACAAGGTCGTGCGCGTGACCGCACGCGACGGCACCACCGAGGAGCACGCGGCGAAGCACGTCATCCTCGCCACGGGCTCCGTGCCCATCACGCTCAAGGCCACGCCGCTCGAGGGCGACGTGGTGGTCGACTCGGCGGGCGCGCTGGACTGGGAGGCCGTGCCGGGCTCGGTCTGCGTCATCGGCGCGGGCATCATCGGGCTGGAGCTCGGCAGCGTGTGGCGGCGCATGGGTAGCGAGGTGGTGCTGCTCGAGGCGCAGGACGCGTTCCTGCCCATGGTCGACAAGGCCATCGCGCGCGAGGCCAAGCGCACCTTCGAGAAGCAGGGCCTGGACATCCGGCTCGGCTCTCGCGTCATGGGCAGCAAGCTCGTCGCGGGCAAGGGCAAGGGCGCCGCCAAGCGCGTCGCGGTCACCTTCACCGACAGCGATGGCGAGCATACCGAGACCTTCGACAAGCTCATCGTGGCGGTGGGCCGGCGCGCGTACACCGAAGGGGTGCTGTCGAAGGAGGCCGGTGTGGACCTCGACGAGCGCGGCCTCATCCACGTCGACGACACCTGCGCCACCAACGTGCCCGGGGTCTACGCCATCGGCGACGTGGTGCGCGGCCCCATGCTCGCGCACAAGGGCTCGGAAGAGGGCGTCATGGTGGCCGAGCTCATCGCCGGAAAGCACGCAAGCGTCAACTACGACGTCATGCCCAACGTCATCTACACCCATCCCGAGGTCGCCTGGGTCGGTCGCACCGAGGAGGAGCTCAAGGCCGACGGCGTCGACTACCAGGTCGGCAGCTTCCCGTTCGCCGCCAGCGGCCGGGCGAAGGCCAAGGGTGACACCGGCGGGCTCGTGAAGGTGCTGCGCGACAAGTCCAACGACCGCCTGGTCGGGGCGCACCTGATCGGACCCAGCGCCTCGGAGCTGCTCGCCCAGTCCGTGCTGACCATGGAGTTCGACGGCACCATCGAGGACATCGCGCACACCATCCACGCCCACCCCACGCTGTCCGAGGCGATGCACGAGGCGGCGCTCGGCGCCGACGGCCGCGCCATCCACATCGCGAACCGACGCGTCGGCAACCGAAAGGGCGCGAGCTGATCGCGCCCCGCGCCCCGGCCGTCACCGGCCGCGGGCGCGGACACCTCGCGCTCCGCTCCGCTTCTCCCGAGGACGCGGCAATCGCCCGTTCTTCCCTTCACCCACGGGGATTCCCATGAACCTTCACGAGTACCAGGCCAAGGCGCTGTTCGCGCGCTACGGCATGCCCGTCCCGAACAATCTCGTCGCCTCCACGCCGGCCGAGGCCCGCGAGGCCGCCGAGAAGCTCTCGACGAAGAAGGTCGTCGTGAAGGCGCAGGTGCACGCTGGCGGACGTGGCAAGGCCGGCGGCGTGAAGCTCGTCGACACCCCGCGCGAGGCCGAGGACTACGCCGAATCCATGCTCGGCACGAACCTCGTCACCTTCCAGACCGACGAGAAGGGGCAGCCCGTCAACACGGTGCTGGTCGAGGAGACCTGCGACATCGCCGACGAGCTCTACCTCGGCATGGTCATCGACCGCGCCAGCCGGCGCGTCGTCATCATGGCCTCGACCGAAGGCGGCATGGACATCGAGACCGTCGCGCACGACACGCCCGAGAAGATCCTGAAGGCGGCCATCGACCCGCTCGTCGGCGTCATGCCCTACCAGTGCCGCGAGCTCGCGTTCGGGCTCGGGCTGAAGGGCGACCAGATCAAGCAGTTCTCGAAGCTGCTGACGGGGCTCGGCAAGTGCTTCGTGGAGCAGGACCTCGCGCTCGTGGAGATCAACCCGCTCGTGGTCACCGGCAGCGGGCGATCTCGTCTGCCTCGACGGCAAGATCAACATCGACGGCAACGCCATGTACCGGCACAAGGATCTTGCGGAGCTGCAGGACAAGAGCCAGGAGGACGAGCGCGAGCTGCGGGCATCGGAGTGGGACCTGAACTACGTGGCGCTCGAGGGCAACATCGGCTGCATGGTCAACGGGGCCGGGCTCGCCATGGCGACCATGGACATCATCAAGCTCAAGGGCGGCCAGCCCGCGAACTTCCTCGACGTCGGCGGCGGCGCCACCAAGGAGCGCGTGGCCGAGGCGCTCAAGATCATCCTGTCGGACCCCGAGGTGAAGGGCATCCTGATCAACATCTTCGGCGGCATCGTGCGCTGCGACATGATCGCCGACGGCATCATCGCCGCCGTCGGCGACGTCGGCATCGAGATCCCCGTCGTGGTGCGCCTCGAGGGCACGAAGGCCGCCGAGGGGCGCAAGCTCCTGGACGACAGCGGCCTGAACCTCGTGTCGGCCGCCGACCTCGGCGACGCCGCCGAGAAGATCGTCGCGACCGTCGCGGCCGCCTGAATCGACCGGAACCACAGGAGCACACACCCATGAGCGTACTGGTCGACAAGAACACGAAGGTCCTCTGCCAGGGCATCACCGGCAGCCAGGGCACCTTCCACACCGAACAGGCCATCGCCTACGGCACGAAGATGGTCGGCGGCGTCACCCCGGGCAAGGGTGGCACCACGCACCTCGACCTGCCCGTCTTCGACACGATGCGCCGCGCCGTCGACGAGACCGGTGCCGACGCGACGGTGATCTACGTGCCCGCGCCGTTCTGCAAGGACTCGATCCTGGAGGCCGCCGAGAGCGGCGTGCGTCTGATCGTGTGCATCACCGAAGGCATCCCCACCCTCGACATGCTCGACGTCAAGGTCGCCGTCGACATGCACGGCGTGCGCCTCATCGGCCCCAACTGCCCGGGCGTGATCACGCCGGGCGAGTGCAAGATCGGCATCATGCCCGGTGCCATCCACAACGCCGGCAAGGTCGGCATCGTGTCGCGCTCCGGCACGCTGACCTACGAGTGCGTGAAGCAGACGTCCGATCTCGGCTACGGTCAGAGCACCTGCATCGGCATCGGCGGCGACCCCATCGCCGGCACCAACTTCGTCGACGCGCTGAAGCTCTTCAACGACGACCCGCAGACCGAGGCGATCCTCATGGTCGGCGAGATCGGTGGCACGGCCGAGGAAGAGGCGGCCGAGTTCATCAAGTCCAACGTCAGGAAGCCCGTGGCCGCCTACATCGCGGGCGTCACCGCGCCCCCCGGCAAGCGCATGGGCCACGCCGGCGCCATCATCGCGGGCGGCAAGGGCACCGCGGACGACAAGTTCGCGGCGCTCGAGGCGGCCGGCGTCACGATCACGCGCTCGCCCGCGGAGCTGGGGTTGGCGGTGAAGCGGGCCACGGGCTGGTAGGGCCGTGGGGTCGGACCACGGCAAGTAACTGACCCCCAAGGAAATAGCTCCGGAAATGGCCTCGATATCACGCTTATCGGGGCCTTTTTCGCGCGTTCAGAGCCACTTTGGCATCGACCCGCCGTGCTGATCTTTCTCGCGGCCGTGTTCTTCATGTTGATCACGCCCGGCCCCGGCGTGCTGTCCACCGCGGGCGTAGGTGCGGCCTACGGGCGCGCCGCGGGGTACCGTTACGTGGCGGGATTGTGTCTCGGCACCAACCTCGTGGCCCTCGCCGTCGTCACCGGCCTCGCGGCGCTGATGCTCGCGCAGCCCGTGCTGCGCGGCGTGCTCCTGGTCGCCTCGATGGGCTACCTGACCTACCTTGCGCTGCGGATCGGTTTCGCCGGAGCGACGGTGGCGTTCATCGGGCGACCGACCGCGCCCGGTGTGCTCGACGCGGTGGCGCTGCAGGCGATCAATCCCAAGGCCTACGTCGTCAACACCGCCCTGTTCACCGGCTTCGGATTCGAGGGCATGTCGCTCGGCGCGGAGACCGCGTGGAAGTTCGCGCTGGTGAATCTCGTGTGGATACCGATCCACCTGGCGTGGCTCGCCGCGGGCATCGCGCTACAGCGGCTGGAGCTGTCGCGCGAGCGGCAGCGCCTGGTGAATCTGGCCATGGCGGGCTCGCTGCTGGGGGTCGTGGCCCTGGCGCTGGTGGCAGGACTACGTCAGCTCCCGCTCGGCTGACTCGAACGAGGTCGGACCGTCGCGGTGTCCTCGGCGGCATGCGCCTCGAGCAACGCTTGCGCCCGTTCGGCCTCTTCTTCGGACGCCTGATGGCAGACCACGACCGCGTGGCCGGCCCGCAGGGCATCCTCGACGATGGCCGCATGCTGCCCGGATGCCAAGCGAAAGGCCTTTCACGATCTCCGCCGTCGTGCGCACGATGCAACCCGGCAGGGCGTGGCCGCCCGTGACCCTGCCGAACGCGCGTTCGAGCTCGCCTCGAAGATCGTCTCCGGGACGCAGGCGCAAGGCCATGAACCGGCTCGCGGCCGCGGACCACGCGATCGCGACCGGCGTTGCGGATCGCCCTCGCGTGCCGTCCTCCACCTTGTCGCCTCGGGCCGTCGGGGTCATCCTTGCAGTGAGGCGTACAGGTCGCGGGTCTGGCGGGCGATGCTCGTCCAGCTGAAGCGCTCGACCGCGCGCGCCCGGCCGGCCTTGCCGAAGCGTTCGCGCTTCTCGGGGTCGGCCATCAGGCGATTCAGGTTGTGGGCGAGATCCTGGGCGTAGGCCTCTGGGTGCAACGGGGCGAACGGGCTTTGCTGTTGCTGTGCCACGGGCACGAGCAGGCCCGTCTCGTCGTGCACGACGACTTCGGGAATGCCGCCGACCATCGAACCGACGACAGGCGTCTCGCAGGCCATCGCCTCGAGATTGATGATGCCGAACGGTTCGTAGATCGAGGGGCAGCAGAAGACCGCGGCACCGGAGTAGAGCTGGATGACGTCCGTCTTGTCGACCATCTGGTCGATCCAGTGGATGCCCTCGCGCCCCTTGCTCGCCTCGGCGACGGCGCTCTCCATCTCGGCGGCGATCTCCCGGGTATCGGGGGCGCCGGCACACAGCACCACGTTGTAGCTCTCGTCCATGTGCCGGATGGCCTCGACGAGGTGGATGATGCCCTTCTGCCGCGTGATGCGTCCCACGAACAGCACGAAGGGCTTGTCGTCGGGCACGCCGTACTTCCTCATCGCGGGCGTCGGGTCGACGGGCTGGTATTCCTCCGTATCGATGCCGTTGTAGATGACATGGACCTTCCCGGGCGCGACGTTGAAGTGCTTCAGGATGTCGCTCTTCGTGCCTTCGGACACCGCGATCACGGCGTCGGCCATCTCCAGCGCGGTCTTCTCCACCCAGCAGCTGAAGTCGTAGCCGCCGGCCAGCTGTTCGCGCTTCCAGGGTCGCAGCGGCTCGAGCGAATGAGCGGTCACGACGAGCGGAATGCCGTAGTCGAGCTTCGTCATGATGCCGGCCAGGTGCGTGTACCAGGTGTGGCAATGGACCACGTCGGCCTCGTTGCCGTCGGCGTTGTAGTCGATCGCGCGCTGCGAGCTGCCGAGGATCGAGTGCAGGAACTTCGGCGCCCCGAAGCCGCCGGTGTCCACCGGATAGCCCTTCACCCGCAGGGGGTAGCCCGGTTCGTCCTGGTCGCCGAAGGCGCGCACGTCGACGTCGACGTCCGCCAACCGGGAGAGCTCGCGCGCGAGATACTCGACGTGCACCCCGGCCCCCCCGTAGTTGTAGGGCGGGTACTCGTTGGTGTAGATGAGTGCGTTCACGGCGGTCTCTCGTCGAGGAGGTGGGGATGCGGGCCTGCGACTCGCGGAGAGGGCGTGCTCCGGTCGCTCCGATCTACCGGCCGAGCTTCGGGTTCGAGAGGTCGCTCTGCTCCGGGCAGTGATCGGTGACCATGGATCGCGTGGGCAGGTCGTCGTGCCCGAGCAGCGTGCGCGAGCGCCGGGGTGGAGGCGAACACCGATCTTCGATCTCGTCATCGACGGTGAGGACATCCGGCTGCGGCCGCGTGGGAAGGCGGTCAGGGCGGTGCGGAAAGTGAAGGGCTGGCGCGGTCTCTGGCCGCGACGCCGGTCGGGTGCTGACCGACGCGGACGTACGGGCGAGCTGCACGATGCCAAGGACCGGTGCGAGCCCCGAGCCACCGATACCAGCGTCGCGCGTCGCTGGCGCTCGACTTCTACGTCCCCGAGGCGCACGCGTCGGTCGATCCGCCGCCATGCGATCATCGTCCTGCGCTGGCCGGACACGCCGCCTTCGAGACGTTCTCGGTCTCACGAGGCGTGCCAGGTCGCGAGTGCGAGGGTTCGAGCCCGCCACGGCTGAGCATCCTCGAGCTGGCCGGGTCGCCGACCGGCGCTGGCTTCGGCGAGTGCAGCAGCAGGCGCTGATCGTCAGGTCTGGCCGGGCTCGACGGTCGATGCGGCGGTGCGGTCTCGCTGAACGCGTTCCGATGGCCGACGCCGCTCGGGCGCCAGCACGGTGCAGGGTCCGGCTGATCCGCGGGACGGACGGTGAGCGTCGGTCGACCCCTACGCGCGGCTCCGAGCCAGGCTCGACGCCGGGTCGGGTAGCTCGTCCTTGCTGCCCGCTCCAGCGCCCGGCCGAGCGCGTCGAACGCCTCGACCGTCGCCGCCTTTCGCTCCGGCGAGATGTGGAACACCTGCGGGCTCGGGTGGAAGGCGCGGATGATGGACGCCCCGGCAGCCGTTCGACGAGCGCCGACTCCGACGCGCTGCGCCTTCCTGCCGATCAGCACGACATGTTCGAGCGCGGGCAAGCAGATCGAGCGAGCGCGCCGAGCCACGGGCGCGCCTCCTCGATGTCGCGCGGCGTGACGGGGCGCACGCGCGTGCCGCTTCCCGACGTACCACGGCACGACGTTCCACAGCAGCACGTCGGCGCGCTCGATGCCGGCGCCCGCGAGCAACGCCTGCAGGTTCCTCGCCGTCGGGTTCGGCGTATCGGCCGAGACGAAGCCGGTGGAGACCGAGCGCGGACCCGGCGCCTCGAGCAGCAGCAGCGCCCGCGCCCTCGTGCCGCCGTCCGCGGGATCGGCGTCCGGGACGGCGTCGCCGGGTCGCGCGGCGCGGATCTTCCGAACGAGCGCCGCAATCGGCGCGACGTGCGGCGCCGACAGCGCATCCGCGCCGCCGCGCGAGCTCGGCCGGATCGGCGAGCGGGTCGTTCCCCTGCCCGGTCGTCGCCATCGGTCGCCGTCCTAGTGGTCCTAGCCGACCGTCGCGTCGACGACGCTCATCCCGGTGCCGCCGATCGACTCGGCGACGCGTCGCGCGCCGGCGTCGTCGACGTCCGTCACCACCCCGTCGGCGCCTTCGGCGGCGAAGGTGCGCGAGATCGCTTCTCCGATGCCACGAGCCGCGCCCGTGACGACGCAGCGCTTGCCCGCGAGCCTCTCGCGGGAGCTCACACCGGATCCGCGTCCAGGTCGGTGACGCCGTCCCGGTCCTCGGCGGGCGGCGCCATCTCGCCGCCCGGCCGCCACACGTCGAGCCCGGCGTCCTCGTACGCGCGAATGCCCGTCGGGTAGCTCACGAGCTGCAGCTGCTGGCCCCACGGTGCGAGGAAGTGCACCCACGCGAGCCCCGCGCTCGGCCCCTCGACCACGCGCTTCGGTTCCCCGAGCACGATGAGCTGATGCGCGCGCAGGGACTCCACCCCGGCGTCGATGTCGTCGACGTAGAACGCCAGGTGCGCACCGCCGACGGCGCTCTGCACGGGCGGCCGGCGCGCGGCGAGGTCCTCGGCCGCGCTGCCGCCGTCGTGCTCGTACTCGAAGAGCTCGAGCGTCGGACCGTCGCGATGCGCAGCACCACGATGCGCGGAATGACGGCGCGCGCGTCGACGCCGAGGTTCACCGCCATCCAGTTGTCGTCGGCGCGGAACGGGCCGTGCTCGTACAGCACGCCGGCGCCCAGCACGGTGACGAAGAAGTCGACGGCCTGGGTCGAGATCCGGCACCGTGAGGCCGACGCGCTCCATGCCGCGCAGGCCGGCTACCGGGGCGGGTGCTTCGGAGGACATGGGCACGGCTCGTGTCGAGGGCGGGCGACAATAACGCAGGCGGGCGGCGCCGCGCGCGCCGTCGGGCTACGCTTCGCCCGCATCCCCGTTGCTCCGACAGCCCTCGAGAATGCGGCTGCACAGCGTCGTCGCGTTGCCCGACGTGTCTCGCGATCCTGCTCTGGTGCACCGGTTGCGCGTCACTGCCCGAGGGCGCGACCGAAGGCGGGGAGATCAGGGCAGTCGGCGAGATCGGCGAGCGCGTGGGCGCAGCGCCTGGACGCCGAGCGCGAACGCGTGGACGCCTTTCCGGACCTGCCGGACGCCGGCGGGCGTGACGGCGAGGGACGGCGCGAACCGGGCGTGGCGACGCAGGCGCCCCGGCGCGGCTGTCCGAGCGCGCCGCGATGGAGCGCCGGGAGGCCTTCAACCCCTACGTGCTGACCGCCCACCGTCAGAACTTCATCCTCCCGTTCTACGCCAGCACCGACCTGAACGAGGACGTCTACGAGGATACCGGCGCGGGCTACGACGGCGACCTGCAACCGGTGGAGCTGCGCTTCCAGCTCAGCCTGAAGGCGCAGCTGAACGGCGAGGACCTGATGCTCGAGGACGATTCGCTGTCGTTCGGCCTGACGCTGGAAGCGTGGTGGCAGGTCTACAACACGACGCTGTCGCGCCCGTTCCGCGAGACGAACTACACGCCCGAGCTGTTCTACCTGAAGCCGCTGCTGTGGGGCCCGTTCGGCGGCGCCACCTCGTTCACGCTCGGCATCTCGCACCAGTCGAACGGGCAGGGCGGCGAGCTGTCGCGAAGCTGGAACCGGATCTACACGGCGCTCATCTACGAGAACGGCGACTTCGTGGCACGGCTGCGCCCGTGGTACCGCATTCCGGAGGACGAGAAGGACTTTCCCGGCGACCCGCGCGGCGACGACAACCCCGACATCCTGGACTTCATGGGCCACGGCGACCTGTCGTTGTACCTGAAGCACGACACGAAGGAGTACGCCGCGCTCATGCGACTGAACACTTCCACCGGCAAGGGCGCGATGCGCCTGGATACACCTTCCCGCTCAACAAGCGCTTCCGGGGCCTGGTCGAATACTTCGCGGGCTACGGCGATTCGCTCATCGACTACGACCACTTCCAGCAACGGCTCGGCGTCGGCGTCGCGCTGACGGATCTGCTGTAGCGCCTAGTCGGCAGGCGAGGGTCGTGGGCGGGCACGTCCCAGGCCACGCCGTTGCCGAGCGCGCGAAAGCGCGCGGGCTCGATCCGCCGCGTCTCGAGCGCCTCGCCCAGCGCGATCGCGGGCGCCTCGTGCGGCTCGTCCGTCAGCTGCCAGGTGCCGTGGTGGATGGCGAGCGCGACGCGCAGCGTCCAGGTCGACGAAGGCCTGCACCGCCTCGGCCGGGTTCATGTGCTGCGGCCGCATGAACCAGCGCGGCTCGTAGGCACCGATGGGCAGCAGCGCCGCGCGGAACGGGCCGAGTCGTCGGCGCGCGGCGCGGAAGTGCTCGCCGTCGCCGTAGCCCGTGTCGCCCGCGAAGTACAGCGCACCGCCCGGCAGCGTCCAGCGCGTAGCCGCCCCACAGGGCGCGGTTGTCGTCGCCGAGCGAGCGCGACGACCAGTGGCGCGCCGGCACCAGCGTGACCGTGCATTCTCCGAGCGCGCGTCCTGCCACCAGTCGAGCTCGACCGCGGCGTCGATGCCCGCGCCGCGCGACAGCAACCGGGCGTTGCCCGAGCGGCGCCAGCACCCGCGGGGCATCGCGCTCGCGCAGTCGCGCCAGCGTGCGCGAGGTCCAGGTGATCGTAGTGAGCGTGGCTCAGCAGCACCGCATCGATGGGCGGCAGCGCATCGAACGCGATGCCGGGCTCGCGGTGGCGCGCCGGGCCCGCGAAGCGCGACGGGCTCGTGCGCTTCGACCAGACCGGATCGGTCAGGAGGTTCAGTCCCGCCGCCCTGGATCAGCACCGTGGCGTGGTTGACGAGCGTGAGCCGCAGCGCCGTCGCCGTGCACGCGCTCGGCGACGGGCGACGGCTCGGGGTTCGGCAGCCGTGCGGGCCACTTCGCGGGCTTGCGGGTCAGCGCCCAGCGCAGCGCGTCCAGGCCGGAATTGCGCGCTTCGCTGCCGGGGTAGAAGTAGCGCCCGCCCTTCTCGCACGGGCCTGATGTCGTCGCTCATTGCGCCATGATGCCCGCACCATGCCGGGCTGGGGCGCTACTCGCCGAGCACGAAGTCCCGATCGATGACGAGAGCCGCGCGAGCGGCACCAGGACTCGAAGGCGTCGCGCGCCTCGGGCCGGCGCACCGTCGTGATCAGCAGGTCGTCGCCGCGCACCGCCAGCCAGTCGACGTTCGCGACGACCGGGCGGTGCCGGTAGCGCACGCGCATGCCCGCGCGCGGACAGGTCGACGAAGCCGTCGCACGCGCACGCCGTGCGCGCCGAGCGCGTCGCACCACAGCCTGGCGGCACGCCCCGTGCCGCCGAGCCACACGCCGCGCCCGGCATCGAGTCCCAGGCCCGCGTCCGCGCGCGCGAGCGTCTCCGCCTTCAGCCGCACGAAGGCCGCCGGCGCGTAGCGCGGATCGGTGCGCGTGAGCCGGTCGGGGTGATCGGTCCAGTCGAGCAGCACGGGCTCGGGCTTCGACGGGCGAGCACCGGCGGCGAGCGCGCGCAGCACGAGGTCGTGATCCTCCGGGAAGTCCCCGTCGCGCCAGCCGCCGAGGCGCTCGAACAGGGCGCGATGACCGAGCCAGGTGGGGTGCGGCAACGGGTTCTCGACGAGCCGGCATTCGCGGATGCGATCGGGCTCGGTCAACGCGTTCAGCCAGCGCTCGTAGCGGCGGTTGCCGTCGGCGATGCCGGCGGGGTCTCCCGAGGCGTCCACGATGCGCACGCGCGCGCCGACGAGTCCCCGCCTCGGGACGTCGCGAGTAGGTGCCGGAGCTGTATTTCAAGACGCTCCGGGTGCGCCACGTCGTCGTCGTCCATGCGCGCCACGACGGGCGCGCGTGCCGCCGCGAGGCCCGCGTTCAGGGCGCCGACGATGCCGGGCGATGCGCGTGCCACGGCACGCACGCGCGCATCGCGCGCGAGCGTCTCCGACGAGCGCCGGCAGGCGGCGCGTGCACGTCCTCGTGCCCGATCGCCAGCACCTCGATGTCGGCAAGGCTCTGGGACAGCAGGCTGCGCAGGGCGGCCCCGGTGGACGGCCCGCGCGCGGCCGACGGGCAGCAGCACGGAGACGCGTGGAACGGTCCTCGTCACGGGCGAATGCGTTGCGGGGGAGCCTGCGAGTGTGGTCGGACCGACACGCGGTCGAACAAGCGCCGTGCGCGGCGTGCTTCAATCCGCGCCCTTCATCCGGATCGCACGAATGACAGGCACGAAGCTCGGACGGACGTTCGCCGCGTTGCTGCTGGCGACGCTCGTCTGCCCGGCTGCGGCGCAGGAGCTCGTCGTCGGCACGCGCGCCGCGCCGCCCTTCGTCATCGAGGCGCCGGACACCGAACGCGGCTGGCAGGGCATCTCGATCGAGCTGTGGGAGCAGGTCGCCGAGGATCTCGATCTCGACTATCGGTACGAGGATCGTCGAGGCGACCGCGGGCGCTCGTGACCGGCGTGGAGGAGCGGGGACGCTCGATCTCGCCATCGCCGCGACCACGCTGACCGAGGCGCGCGAGGCGCGCGTCGACTTCACGCACCCCTTCTACACCTCGGGCTTCGGCATCGCGGTGCGCGGCGAGCGGCGACGGCTGGCTCGAGCGGCTGCGGGCGCTGTTCTCGGTGGAGTTCCTGTTCGCCGTGGCCGCGCTGCTGGCGCTGCTCGGCTTCGTCGGCGCCTTCTTCTGGCTGGCCGAGCGTCGCGGCAACCCCGAGGAGTTCGACCCGCACCCGGTGCGCGGCCTCGGTGACGGGCTGTGGTTCTCGGCCGTGACCATGACGACGGTGGGCTACGGCGACAAGGCGCCGCGCACCGTCGCCGGACGCGTCGTGGCGCTCGTGTGGATGTTCGCGGCGCTGCTGCTCACCTCCACGTTCACCGGCCTGATCGCCTCGTCGCTGGCGGTGAACCGCCTGGCCAGCACCATTCGCGGGCCCGCGGACCTGCCTACCGTGGCGGTCGGCGTGGCGACGCGATTCGGCCGCCGCCGAGTGGCTCGCCGGCAGCGGCATCGGCTTCGATGGCTTCACCTCCGTCGAGGCCGGGCCTGGAGTCGCTCGAGGCCGGGACGCATCGATGCGCTGGTGGCCGACAAGCCGTACCTGCTGTGGCGCTCGGACGTGGCGCGCGCGGGGGCCGAGGACGAGGTCGGCATCGAGGTGCTGCGCGCCGACCTTCGGACGCCAGGATTACGGCATCGTGCTGCCTCAGGGCGGCGAGCTGCGCGAGCCGCTGAACCGCGCGGTGCTGGACTTCCTCGCGAGCGATGCGTGGGATGCGCTGCTGATACGCTACATCGACAAGACCGAGTGAGCCCTTCCATGCAACCCGTGCGCGCCCGCATGTTCATCGTCTCGGCCCCGTCCGGCGCCGGCAAGACGAGCCTGGTGCGCCGCGCCGTGGCCGACCTCGACGACCTCGCGGTGTCGGTGTCCCACACCACGCGGCCCATGCGGCCGGGCGAGACCGACGGCGTGGACTACCACTTCGTGGATCGCGAGCGCTTCGCCTCGATGATCGACGAGGACCGCTTCCTCGAGTACGCCGACGTGTTCGGCAACTACTACGGCACGAGCGTGGACGCGGTGCAGGCGTGTCTCGCGCGCGGTCAGGACGTCATCCTGGAGATCGACTGGCAGGGCGCCAAGCAGGTGCGGAAGAAGCTCGAGGACGTGGTCTCGATCTTCGTGCTGCCGCCCTCGCGCGCGGCGCTGCTGGAGCGGCTGCGCGGGCGCGGCTCGGACAGCGAGGAGGTGATAGAGCGGCGCACCGCGGAGGCGGTGCTGGAGATGAAGCAGTACCACCGGGCCGACTACCTGATCGTCAACGACGACTTCGACAAGGCGCTGGCGGAGTTCGAGGCCGTGATCCTGGCCCACCGCGTCACCAAGTCGGCCCAGACGCTGCGCCACGCCGGGCTCATCACCAGCCTGACCCACTGAACCCGTTCGAGGCCGCATCGGCTTCGCGCGAGAGGGCGGATTCGACAGCCCCGTGTCCGCCGGTCACGAGTCGGGCACGGAACCGGCATGGAATCCGGTCGCGCCAGGCAGTACACTCGAGGGTTCCTTTTCGAATACCACGGCAGCTCCGCATGGCTCGCGTCACCGTCGAGGACAGCCTCGAACAGATCGACAACCGCTTCGACCTCGTGCTCGTCGCGGCCAAGCGCGCCCGCAACATCTCGATGGGGGCGGAGCCGCTCGTCGCGGCCGACAACGACAAGCCCACGGTCATCGCGCTGCGCGAGATCGCCGAAGGGCTCGTCGGCGAGGACATCCTGAAGGAGACGCCGCCGCCGCCGCCGATGGTCGAGCCCGTCATCTATGACAAGGACCTGCGCGAGGACTTCTGAGACCGTCCGCCCGGTCCGCCGCCGTCTGATGCCCGAGGGCCATAGACGGTGGCCGCGCTGACCGTCGAGTCCGTGGCGCGGGCACCGGCCCCCGCGGACATGCGTGCCGAGGCTCCGCCCGCGGCTCACCGAGGGAGCGCTCCCCGACGCGCGCGCCGCCAACGACCGCGAGCATCGACGCGGCCTGGGAGGCGCTGGAGGGCAAGCTGCGCGGCCGCTTCGACGCGTGGCACATCGAGGCCGTGGAGCGCGCCTGCCGCTTCGCGCGCGAGGCGCACGACGGCGTCTACCGAAGCTCCGGCGAGCCCTACATCACCCACCCCATCGCGGTCGCGGGCATCGTCGCCGATCTCGGGCTCGATGCCCCGAGCGTCATGGCGGCCCTGCTGCACGACGTGCTGGAGGACACCCGCACGCCGCGCGAGAAGCTCGTGGAGCTCTTCGGCGAGGACGTCGCGCACATGGTGGACGGCGTCAGCAAGCTGACCGACGTCGAGGGGCGCACCAAGGAGGAGGCGCAGGCCGGCAGCTTCAGGAAGATGCTGCTGGCGATGGTCACCGACATCCGCGTGATCCTGATCAAGCTGGCCGACCGGCTGCACAACATGCGCACCATCGGATCCTTGCGCCCGGACAAGCAGCGGCGCATCGGTCGCGAGACGCTCGAGGTGTACGCCCCCATCGCGGCACGGCTCGGCATGTTCACGCTGAAGAACGAGCTCGAGGATCTCGGCTTCCGTGCCTGCTACCCGACGCGCCACCGCGTGCTCGAGGCGGCCGTGCAGCAGACCCGCCGCCACCGCGAGCAGCTCGTCGCGAAGGTGGCCTCGCGCGTGGAGACGGCGCTGGAGGAGCGCGGCATCGAGGCCGTCGTGACGGGTCGGGAAAAGCACCTGTACAGCCTCTACTCGAAGATGCACAGGAAGCAGCTCACCTTCCACCGCGTGATGGACGTCTTCGGGCTGCGCGTGGTCGTCAAGCGCGTGGACGACTGCTACCGCACGCTCGGGCTCGTGCACCGCTTGCACCCGCCCATCTTCCAGCGCTTCAAGGACTACATCGCGGTGCCGAAGGAGAACGGCTACCGCTCGCTGCACACCACGCTGAACCACGCCGCCGACGGCACGCCGCTGGAGGTGCAGATACGCACGCGCGAGATGGACGTGTACGCCGAGGAAGGCATCGCCGCGCACTGGGCCTACAAGAGCGGCGGCGCCATGGCCAGCGATCGGGCGAACGACCGCGCGCAGCCATGGCTCGCCGAGCTCATCGGGCTCGAGGAGCGCACGCTCGACACGGTGGAGTTCGTCGAGAACGCCAAGATCGACCTGTACCCCGGGCAGATCTACGTGTTCACGCCGAAGGGGCGCATCGTGCAGCTGCCGCGCGGCGCGACGCCGGTGGACTTCGCCTACGCGGTGCATTCGGACATCGGCAACCACTGCGTCTCGGCCATGGTGGACCGGCGCCTGGCCTCGCTGTCCGAACCGCTCGCCTCCGGCGCGACGGTGGAGATCAACACGCGCGCGAACGCGGCTCCCGACCCCATGTGGCTGCATTCGGTGGTCACGGGCAAGGCCCGGACCGCGATCCGGCAGACGCTGCGCGCGCTCGACCGGAACAAGGCCGAGACCTTCGGCGTGCGGCTGCTGCGCCGCGCCGTCGCCGGGACCGGGCTCGCGCTGGACGACATCAGCATCGAGCAGATGGAGGCGCTGCTGGCCGAGCTCAGACTAGAGGGCCCGAGCGAGCTCTACATGGACCTCGGCCTCGGGCTGCTGCTGCCCTCGAACGTCGCCGAGCGACTCGCGCGGGTGGTGCGCGGCGAGGGCGACGACGCGGCGCGGCGCACCGATGCGCCGCCGCTGCTCGTCGATTCTCCGGACGATCCCATGCTGTCGCTGTCGAAGTGCTGCCGGCCGATTCCCGGGGACGCCATCAAGGGCTTCATCGCGCCGGGCACCGGTGTCGCCGTGCACCGGCTCGGTTGTCGCAACGCCAACCGCTATCGACGCAAGAAGAAGGAGGCGGTGAACGTCGAGTGGGCACCGCGCCCGAAGGGCGCGTTCGAGGTCGTCATCCTCGTGCACCTCGCGAACCGTCCCGGGGCGCTCGCGCGCATCACGTCCACCATGTCGCTGCTCGACGTGAACATCGAGGACCTGGACTTCGACAAGCGCGCCGACGACAGTATCAGCATCCGCTTCGTGCTGGCGGTGGAAGGGCGGCGAAAGCTCGCGCGCATCGTCCGCAAGCTCCGGAACCTGACCGTCGTGCGCTACGTGCGCCGCGAGAGCTGAGCGCGCACGGCACGCCTCGCGGCAGGGTGCTCGATGCTCGCCGCCAAGGACCCTTATACTGGTACGACTTCCAGCGCCCGCGTCGCGGCGCCCCCCCTGCAGAGGAACGCGCCGTGCCCCGACAGTCCGTCTCCACCGATGCCGCGCCCGGCGCCATCGGTGCCTATTCCCAGGCCGTGCGCGCCGGCGACACGGTCTACCTCTCCGGCGCCATCCCGCTCGTGCCCGGGACCATGGAGATCGTCGAAGGCGACGTGCGCGCGCAGATCCGTCAGGTGTTCGACAACCTCGAGGCGGTGGTGGACGCCGCCGGCGGCGACTTCTCGCAGGTCGTGAAGCTGAACGTCTACCTCACCGATCTCGCCGACTTCCCGCTCGTGAACGAGGTCATGGCCGAGCGCTTCGACGAGCCGTATCCGGCGCGCGCGGCCATCGGCGTGGCGTCCCTGCCGAAGGACGTGGCCGTCGAGGTCGAAGGGGTGCTCTGGCTCGGTTGACCCGCCAGGGCCCGTTCGCACGATGAACGGCGAGGCGTCCGGGGCCGACGCGCGCGCCGCGCCGGTCACCTCCCTGAAGGGCGTCGGCCAGGCCATGGCCGACAGGCTCGCGGGGCTCGGCGTGAGGAGCGTGGAGGACGTGCTCTTCCACCTGCCGTTCCGCTACCAGGACCGCACGCGGCTCACGCCCATCGGCGCGCTGGAGCCCGGGCGCGAGGCGGTGGTGCGCGGCGAGGTGCTGCTCGCCGACGTGGTCATCCAGCGGCGCCGATCCTTGCTCGTGCGCGTGGCCGACGGCACGGGCTCGATGCTGCTGCGCTTCTTCCACTTCGGGCAGAGCCAGGTGCGCCAGTTCGAGCGCGGCGCGCGCGTGCAGTGCTTCGGCGAGGTGCGGCGCGGGCCGAGCCATCTGGAGATGGTGCATCCCGAGTATCGGGTGCTGAGGGGGCACGACGACGACGCCATCGAAGGCACGCTCACCGCCTTCTATCCGGCCACCGAAGGGATACAGCAACCCACGCTCCGGAAGCTCACCGACCAGGCGCTGGAGCGTCTGGACGCCGATGCGCTGCCGGACTGGTTGCCGGCCGGGTCGCTGACGCACGCCGGGCTGCCCGCGCTCGGCGAGGCCCTGCGCACCGTGCACCGCCCGCCGCCGGACGCGGACGTGGAGGCCTTGCTGGAGGGTCTGCACCCCGCCATCCGGCGGCTCGCCTTCGAGGAGCTGGTGGCGCATCGGCTCGGGCTCCGTCGGCTGCGCGCCGAGGTGCTGGTGCGCGACGCCCCCGGCGTGCGGCCCGGGGGGAGCTCGCGCGCGGTCTGCGCACCTCGTTGCCCTTCGAGCTCACCGAGGCGCAGAAGCGCGTGCTGGTGGAGATCCTGCGGGACATGTCCACGCCCGAGCCCATGCTGCGTCTGGTGCAGGGCGACGTGGGCTCGGGCAAGACCGTGGTGGCCGCGCTCGCCGCCGCCGCGGTGATCGAGTCCGGGTATCAGGTGGCGCTCATGGCGCCGACCGAGATCCTGGCCGAGCAGCACCTGCTGAACTTCGCCGCCTGGTTCGAGCCGTTCGGCATCGAGGTCGGCTGGCTGACCGGAAAGCTCGCGCCCGGCAGGCGGCGCGAGGCCATGGATGCGGTGGCGACCGGGCGCACGCGCATCGTCGTCGGCACGCACGCGCTGTTCCAGAAGAGCGTGGAGTTCGAGAACCTGGGGCTCGCCATCATCGACGAGCAGCACCGCTTCGGGGTGCACCAGCGCCTGGCGCTCAGGAACAAGGGGGCGGGCGGCAACGTGCTGCCGCACCAGCTCATCATGACGGCGACGCCCATTCCGCGCACCCTCGCGATGACGGCCTACGCCGATCTCGACGTGTCGGTCATCGACGAGCTGCCGCCGGGCAGGAAGCCCGTCACCACCGTCGCCATCGACGCGGTGCGCCGCGGCGAGGTCGTCGCGCGCGTCGGGGACGCGATAGACGAGGGGCGTCAGGTCTACTGGGTGTGCACGCTGATCGAGGAGTCCGAGCACCTGCAGGCCGAGGCCGCCGAGGACGCGGTCACGACGCTCGGCGAGCTCCTGCCCGGGCGGCGCATCGGTCTGGTGCACGGGCGCCTGAAGCCTGCCGAGAAGGACGCGGTCATGCAGCGCTTCAAGGCGCGCGAGATCGACCTGCTCGTGGCCACCACCGTCATCGAGGTGGGCGTGGACGTGCCGAACGCCTCGCTGATGATCATCGAGAACGCCGAGCGGCTGGGCCTGTCGCAGCTGCACCAGCTGCGCGGCCGCGTGGGGCGCGGGCAGGCGCAGTCGAGCTGCATCCTGCTGTTCCAGAGTCCGTTGTCCACGACCGCGCGGGAGCGGCTCGGCATCATGCGCGAGACCAACGACGGCTTCGTGATCGCCGAGAAGGACCTGGAGCTGCGCGGCGCCGGCGAGGTGCTGGGCACGCGCCAGACGGGGCTGGCCGAGTTCCGCATCGCCGTGCTCGGCCGCGACGACGACCTGCTGGACGACGTCTCCGAGCTCGCCGACCGGCTGCTCGCGACCGACGAGCGCGCGGTCGAGGGCCTGGTCCGCCGCTGGATCGGCGACGAGAAGAAGGATTACGGCGGGGTGTAGGGAACCGCCCCGAGGCGTGCGGCCGAACGTTGCCGCGTGACCCGTCGCGCGAAAGGACATTGCCGGATGGCAACGGGGGCGGCATAAAGTGCCGTCGCCGTGCAGACGCCTCCGGGTGGCGGCCGACACCGTGCTGCACGACGGGAACGGGAGAATTCGGCAGCCGTGATACTCAAGCAGCGCGACGCGAACGAGCGAGCCATCGAGGCGCTGGACGGCCGGGCGTGCGCCACCGCGGATCCCGTGCGACGCGCCGCGCTGAGCGGCGCGGCCTCGAGGCTGCGCGCCGACACCACGAGCGCCGACGCCTGCGCGCTGATCGACGAGCACTTCGCGTCGAGCCGCGAATGGGCCGTGCTGCACGACCTGCGGCTCTCGGTCGGGCGGTACGCGGTGCGGCTCAACCATCTGCTGGTGAGCGATCACCTCGAGTGCGTCTGCGTGGACACGCGCTACGCGCGCGGCGGACTGGAGATGGATCCGAGCGGGCGCTGGTCGGCGTTCGGTCGGTACGGCGCGCGCACCGTGGCGTCGCCGCTGGCGAAGGCGGCGCGCGACGCGCGCATGCTGTCGAACCTGCTCGGCGAGGGCGAGCTGCTGCCCAGGCGGTTCGGCGTGAGGCCGCGCGCATCGGTGCGGGCGCTCGTGCTCACCAACCCGGCGCTGCGCATCGGTGTCACGCCGGGCGACGCGCGCGACGCGGTGGGCGTGTACCCGAGCGACGCGCTGTTTCCGCTGCTGTGGGAGCAGCGCAGGCGCCGCGCGCGCAACCCGTTCGAGCGCGCGTCCCCGGAAACGCTGCAGACGGTGTGCGCGCGCATCCTGGCGCTGCACCGCCCGACGGTGCCGGCCGCCTTGCTCGATGCGGCCTGAACCCGCTTCGGGTAGCTTGCTTGGCGATCCCGCCATCGCGTAGCCGCAGCATGTCCGATACCACCGCCCTGACCCTCGACGAGGTGCACGCGCTCGCCGCCGGTGCGCTCGTCGCGAGCGGGTTCTCCGGGGCGCAGGCCGGCGCCATCGCGCGCACCGTGACGGCCGCCGAGCGCGACGGCTGCACCAGCCACGGCCTCTTCCGCATCCCGTTCTACGTCGCCGCGCTGGACAATCCGGACACCGACGCGAAGGCCGAGCCCGTCCTGAGCGCCGACGACTCGGCCGTGGTGCACGTCGACGGCGGCCACGGCTTCTGTCCGCTCGCGCTCGAGACCGGCCTGCCCGCGCTGGCCGACGCCGCGCGCCGGCACGGCATCGCCGCGCTCGCCATCCGACGCGCGTACAACATCGCGGCGCTGTGGCCCGAGGTGGAGCGCCTGGCCGCCGAAGGCCTCGTCGCGTTCGCGTTCACCGCCTCCAACGCCTACGTGGCGCCCGCCGGCGGCAGGCGGCCCGTCTACGGCACGAACCCGATGGCGTTCGGCTTTCCGCGCGAGGGCCGTCCGCCGCTGGTGTTCGACCAGGCCTCGAGCGCGAGCGCGCGCGGCGAGATCCAGTTGCACAGGCGCGCGGGCAAGCCGCTGCCCGACGGCTGGGCGATCGATGCACAAGGCCACCCCACCAACGATCCGGACGCGGCGCTCGCCGGCGCCCAGCTGCCCTTCGGCGGGCACAAGGGCGCGGCGCTGGCGCTCATGGTCGAGCTCCTGGCAGGGGCGTTGATCGGAGAAAACCTGTCGGTGGACTCCGCTGCCCACGACGTGGCGAAGACCGGCGCGCCGTTCGGCGGCGAGTTCCTGATCGCCATCGACCCCGTGCGCTGCGCGCCGCCGGGACGGGCGGCCGGCCACGGCGCGATCGCCGAGCGGTTGTTCGCGCTGGTGCTGGAGCAGGAAGGCACGCGCCTGCCCTCGGACCGGCGCTACGCTGCGCGCGCGCGCAGCGCCACCGACGGCGTGGGCGTGAACGCCGAGCTGGTCGAGCGGCTGCGCGCGATGCTCCGGCCGCGCGCCACCCGGGCGTGACCCGCGCCTCGCCCGGGCATCATCCGCGCGTCAGGCGCATGTCCACGTGCGGAATGCCGTCCTCGAGGTACTCGTCCGAGCTGCGCACGAACCCGAGGCCCGCGTACAGGCCCTCGGCCACCACCTGCGCGCCGAGCACGACATCGCGTCCCGGGTGGCGCTCGGCGACGTCGTCGAGCAACCGACGCACCAGCTCGCGCGCGACCCCGCGTCCGCGCCATCGCTCGGCGACGACGATGCGTCCGAGCCGGACGGGTTCGTCGCCCCCCGCGACGAGGCTTCTGCCGTAGACGACCGTCTCGTCGTCGGCGCGTCCGATCAGGTGGCGCGTGGCCTCGTGCACGTCGAGCCCGTCGATCTCGGGATACGCGCACGCCTGCTCGACGACGAACACCTCCACGCGCAGGCGCAGGAAGTCGTGCACGGCGCGCGCGTCGAGCTCGTCGAAGCGGGCGTGCGTCCAGTGGATGTCGGCGCTCACGGTCGGTGACGATACCGGAGGCCAGACCGGCGCGCGGACGGCGTCCACGAGCTCGTGGATCGAGGGCGCGGTGTCCGCCGCAGCCGCTCCCGCGATTCGACGTGCCCTCAGGGATGCACCGATCGTCCCGACACGACCAGCAGGGCGCCCAGCACGGCACCGGCCACCGCACCGTAGAGGTGGGCATCGACGATCACGAAGCCTCCCGCGACGCTCTCGCTGCCCGGCAGCGCACCCGACACCTGCTCCCAGACGAGCTTCGCGGTCACCCCGGCCAGCAGCAGCGCGGCGGAGCGCGGCCACACCCTGAGATCGGCGATGCAGCCCGCCACCAGCAGCCCGTGCAGCGTGCCCGAGAAACCGACGTACCAGCGCACCTCGGGATTCAGCAGCAGCAGGCCCGTGCCGACGACGAGGCTGCAGGCGACGATCAGGAACGCCCATTCCGGGGCACGGAAGCGCTCCCACACGAGGGCCGCCACCAACGCGAGCCCGGCGAGGTTCATGCCGAGGTGGCTCCACCCCAGGTGCACGAAATTACCGCTGAGCAAGGACCAGGGGGAGCCTGCGAGGATCGCGTTCCGGTCGAAGCGCAGCGCGTCGGCGAGGCCGGCCGCCTGCAACGCGAGGGAGAACGCCGCCAGCGCGAGCGCCACGCGCACGGCCGGGTCGCGCAGGGCGGTGACGAGGCCCGGAATCATTTGCTGCGTAGTGGGTCCGATGGGGTCCGGAGCCGCTGCTATCCTCGATATCGACCTGCGGTTGCGACCGCAAGCGGCCGATGTTTGGCGGCGAGCCCGAACGAACCACAGAGCATAGGATGATTCCCGACTACCGAACCTTCCCTTCGCGCGCCGTGCGGGCGCACCCGGCGCCCGCGGTCCGCGGGCGCGCGCGGCGGCCCGCGCAGGGCGGTTTCACGCTGATCGAGATCATGGTCGTGGTGGCCATCATCGCCATCCTCGGCGCCACCGTGGTGCCGCTCATCATGGATCGACCCGACCAGGCGCGCGTCGTGCGCGCGCAGAACGACATCGGCTCGTTCGTGGGGGCGCTGGAGCTCTACAAGCTCGACAACTTCGCCTACCCGTCCACCGAGCAGGGCCTGCAGGCGCTGGTCGAGAAGCCCTCCGGCGATCCCGAGCCGCAGAACTGGAAGGCCGGCGGCTACGTCAAGACGCTCTCGAAGGACCCCTGGGGCCGCGATTACCTGTACGTCAGCGAAGGCAACGAGTACCAGATCATCTCGCTCGGCCGCGACGGCGCGGAAGGCGGCGAGGAGTACGACGCCGACATCACCAGCGACGACCCGGCCTGAGCGCGAGCTCCGCGGCGCCGCTCCCGGCACCGACCGGGCAGCGGCGCCCCTTAGTCATGTACCTCGCACCCCGGGCCCGGCGCACCAGGGCCGCGCGGCTCGAAGCGCACGCGCGCGGCTTCACGCTGATCGAGCTGCTGGTCACGATCACGATCGTCGCGATCCTGACCGGCGCGGTGCTGCTGACCGTCGACTTCCGCAACGTCGGCGCCACCGTGCGCGACGTGACGCGGCGCACGAACCTCCTGATGACGCTCGCCTCCGACCAGGCGGTGTACGCAGGCACGCAGTTCGGCATCCGCTTCCACCCCGAGACCTACGAGTTCTGGATCCTGGCACCGGCCGAGGAGGAGGGCGAGGAGCCCGAATGGCAGCCCTTCTTCGACGAGCGGCTGAACTTCGAGGCGCCGGGCGTGCCCATCGAGTTCGAGGTGGAGATCGCGGACGTGCCCATCGTGCTGAACTCGTTCGAGGACGACCTCGGCGACGCCACCGACGAGGATCCGTTGAAGCCGCACATCCTGTTCCTGTCGAACGGCGAGGTCATGCCCGACTTCCGCGTCATCGTGGCCGACGCCGAAGGCGAATATCGCTGGTCCATCGCGACGGGCGAGATCGAGCCCTTCGTCGTCGAGCAGCTCGACGCGCCCTGACGCCCGCCGTGACACGCCTCTCCAGACGCCCCGCGACACGCCGCGCCCGGGCGGCCTTCGGGCCGCGCCGGCGTCGCGCGCGCGGCTTCACCCTGATCGAGGTGCTGGTGGCGATGACGATCCTCGCCGTCGGCGTGGCCGCGCTCGTGATGTCCGCGGCCTCCGCCACGCGCCGCGCCGACGTGCTGCGCACGCGCGAGTACGCGCGCTGGATCGCGACCAACACCATGGCCGAGTGGCAGGCCATCGTCGGCTGGCCGGACGTGGGCACGACGAACACCGAGACCGAGATGCTGCGGCGCACCTGGTACGTGCGCACGCGGGTGCAACGCGTGGCGGACGAGGACCTGCGGCGCCTCGACATCGAGGTGCGCGACTCGCAGGACGCCGAGGGCTACCTGTACACGGTCACGGGATTCGTCGGCAACCCGGAGGCGCGCCGGTGAGCGGGCCGGTGAGCGGGCCCGCGGCCGTGCCGGTCGATCGAAGCGCCGCCGTCGCGCGAGCCCGTGCGCACCGCGCCGCGCGCGGCTTCACGCTCATCGAGCTGCTGGTCGCGATGTTCCTGCTCGCGGTGCTCGGCACCGCGGGCTTCCAGATGCTGATGCAGATCACCGCCACGCGCACCGCCGTCGAGGCGCAGGCCGACCGGTTGTCCGACCTGCAGCGCACCTTCTACTGGCTGGCGGAGGACGTCACGCAGGCCGTGCAGCGCCCGGTGCGCTCCTCCTCGGACCAGCAGCTCGGCGCGTTCCAGATCGACATCACGGGCGCGTCCCTGTTCGAGCTCACGCGCGCGGGCTGGGACAATCCGGCCGAGGACGTCATGCCCGCGCGCTCGGACCTGCAGCGCGTGTCGTGGGCGCTGGAGGGGACGGAGCTGTATCGCTCGTACTGGTACCACCTGGACTCCACCGACGAGGTGCCGAACCGGCGCCGGCGGCTGCTGGACCGCGTGGACGAGGTGCGGCTGCGCTTCCTGGACGTCTCCGGAGAGTGGCAGGAGAGCTGGCCCCCGCCGGACGCCGAGGATCCCGGCCCACCGAGGGCGGTGGAGTTCACGCTCGTGCTGGAGGACCTCGGCGACGTGCGCCGCGTGTTCGCGCTGCCCTCATGAGGACACGACCCGTTCCGCGGCGTCGGAGCCGCGAGCGCGGCATGGCCATCCTGACGGCCATGCTCGTGATCGCGCTCGGCACCATCACCATGGTGGCCATCATCTCCAGCCAGCAATTCGCGCTGCAGCGCGAGAAGAACGAGGGCGCGCTCGCGCTCGCGCGCGATCTCGCCGTGGGCGGCGAGCGCTTCGCGACGGTGCTGCTGTATCGCGACCGCCAGACGGGCGATCGCGAGAACACCGACTCGCTCGACGACGACTGGGCGCAGCCCATTCCTCCCATCCCCATCGACGAGCTGGCCGTCATCCAGGGCTGCGTCGTCGACATGCAGGGGCGCTTCAACCTGAACAACCTCGTCGACGCGGAAGGCAACGGCTCGGCGAATCACTACGCTCAGCTGCAGCGGCTGCTGCAGGCGCTCGCGATAGGTCCGGAGAAGGCCGAGGCGATCCTCGACTGGGTGGACCGGGACGTGAACGCGACCGTGCCGGACGGCGCCGAGGACGACTACTACACCGGGCTGGACCCCGCCTACCGCGCCGCCAACGCGCCGTTCGCGGCGGCCAGCGAGTTGAAGCTCGTCAAGGGCTTCTCGCCGAACATCGACGAGGAGCGCGAGGACTACGAGCGGCTGCTGCCCCACGTCGCGGCGCTGCCCAAGCGTGCGGACGGGGGCCCGACGGACGTGAACGTGAATACCGCGACGCCGGAGGTGCTCGCCTCGCTGGGCGGACCGAGGTGCTGCCGCTGGCCGCGGACCTGTCGCGCTGGGACTCGCTGGCCTACGAGGATTACCCGGCCTGCGAGGACATCTTCGACCTCGAAGCCGAAGGTCCGGAGACGTTGTCCGGCGACGAGCGCGACACCACGCCCTACGAGAGCACGCTGCTGTTCGATCAGGAGGTGGACACGGCCGACAGCGGCAACGCGGTCAGCGATGTTGGCTACGGCGTCACCTCCGACTACTTTCAGGTACGCATCGACATTCTGTCCGAGAATGCGCGGCTGACCCAGTACACCCTGCTCGAGCGCGACGGCGAGGGACGTTCGCGCGTGCTCTACCGCTCGCGACGCACGCCTTGAGCGCCGCTCCGACCCGCTCCCCACCCCGATGACCCGAGCCCACTGATGGCCCGACAGCTGCTCGTCCGTCTGCCCGATCTCGCCGAGGACGCCTGCGAGTGGGCGCCCGTGGACGGCGGCGAGCTCGTCGGTACCGTCGAGAGCGGCACGCTGGCGGAGGCCGCCGATGCCGCGAGCGGGTTGCGCACCACGCTGGTGGTGCCGGCCGACGGAGTGCTGCTGGCCGAGACGCGCGTGCCGGGCGGCTCGGCGCAGCGCGCCCAGGTGGCGGCGAAGTACGCCCTCGAGGAACAGCTCGCCGACGACGTCGAGGATTTGCACTTCGCGCTCGGCGCGCGGCGAGCCGGAGACCTGTGGCCGGTCGCCGTCATCGATCGCGACGCGATGGATGCGCTGCGCGAGCGCTGCAGCGAGGCCGGCCTGCGACCGCTCGCGGTGCTGCCCGAGACGCTGGCGCTGCCGCTGTTCGACCCCGACGAGCCGCCCGGCACGGTGTGGACGGCGCTGGCCGACGGCGACCAGGCCATCGTGCGGCTCGGCGATCACGCGGGCTTCGTCTGCGACGCCGACATGGCGGGCGCCATGCTGGACGGTGCGAGGAGCGAGGCCGCGAAGGCCGCGTCGCTCGATCCGGGCGCGTCGGCCGACGGTGCGGGCTCGCTGCAGCTCGTGCTGCACGAGACCGACGGCACGCCGCCGCTGGAGCTGCCGGCGGGTCTCGAGGTGGAGCGTCGGCGCGTGCGCGGACGCATGGAGCTGCACGCCGCGGCGCTCGCCGAGGCGCCGGCGATCAACCTGCTGCAGGGCGAGTACAGCCCGCGCACGCAGTTCGACGCCACCTGGAAGCCGTGGCGCTGGACGGCGGGCCTCGCCGCCGCGCTGCTGCTGATCCTGGTCGGTGGGCGCTGGCTGGACCTGCGCGAGCTCGCGGCGCAGGAGGCCGCGCTCGATGCCGAGATCGCCCGCACCTTCGAGCAGGCGCTGCCCGGCACGCGTCAGGTGCGCCCGCGCCAGCAGATGCAGCAGGCGCTCGCGCGCATCGGGGCGGGCGGCGGCGGCGGGTTCACCGACCGGCTGGCGCAACTCGCCGCTGGGCTCGCCACGCAGCCGCAGACCACGGTCAATTCCATCGGCGTGCGCGGCGATCGCATCGATCTGGACCTGTCCACCGACGCGGTACCGACGCTCGACGCGCTGGCCTCGGCGCTCGAGCAGCAGGGCTCGCTCAGCATGACGGTGCAGTCCGCCAACCGCGACGACGAGGGCGTGCGCGCCCGCGTGAGGGTCGAATAGTGAAGGATTGGTATCTGCGCCAATCGCCGCGCGACCGCGCGATCGTCGTCGGCGTGGGCGTGCTCGTCGCGCTCGGACTCCTGTACGCGGTGCTCTGGAACCCGGTGTCGACGCGGCTCGAGACCCGCCGCGGCGCGATCGAGTCGAAGACCGAGACGCTCGAATTCATGCGCCGCGCGGCGGCCGAGATCCGGGCCGCGGGCGGCGCCGGCGCGGGGGGCAACGATGTGCGCACCACCGATCAGCCGCCGTACCTGCTGGTCGATCGGCTCATCCGGGAGGCCGGCATGCCGCCGCCCGACCGCGTCGAGCCCGCCGGCGACGACGGCGCGCGCGTGCAGTTCAGCGAGGTGGAGTTCGACGCGCTGGTGCCCGTGCTGGCCGAGCTCGAGCTCTACGGGCTGTCGGTGACCAACATGACGCTCACCCGTCGAAAGGACGGGGTGGTGTCGGCGCGCTTCGACATGGAGAGGAGCTGAGCGGGCCGTGAGAGTGTTCCGGCTGGTGCTGCTCGGCGTCGCGTGCTTCCTCGTCGCCCTGCTCGTGTCGTTCCCGGCCGCGCCCGTGATCGATCGGATCCGCCCGCAGCTCGGACCGGTGGCGCTAGACGGCGTGTCCGGGCCGTTGTGGTCGGGCAGGGTGGCCAGCGCGCGCTCGACCGACGACCTGCTGCCGCTGGAGTTCTCGAACGTGACCTGGCGCCTGGCGCCCGCGGCGCTGCCGGGCGGCGGTGGCGCACGCGTCGGCTTCGAGGGCTACGGCGGCGAAGGGGCGGGCCTGGTGCGGCGCACCTGGGGGAACGACCTGGTGGTCGAGGACTTCCGCATGACGGCGCGTGCGAAGGCGCTCGAGCCGCTGCTGCCGGCACCCATCGCGGCGTTCGACGGCGCGCTCGAGATCGACATCGCGCGGCTGGAGATCGTGGACGAGCTGCTCCGAACCTTCGTCGGAAGCATCGTGTGGGACGACGCGGTGCTCGAGCGACCGATACCCGCCCGCTTCGGGCGCATCGAGGTGAGCGTCGCGCCCGACGGTGCGGAACGGCACGCCGGCACGCTGGAGGCCGCGGGCGGCGACGTGCGCGCGAGCGGCACGTTCACGATCGCGCCGAACGGCGACTACACGATCGATCTGCTCGCGACGCCCGAGGCCTCGGCGCCGCGCGAGATCGTGGACGTGCTGCGCCGCGGCGGCCGCCCGGAAGGGGCCGGGTACCGCCTGCGTCAGTCCGGCAACGTGAATCGGCTGATGTAGTGATCACGGCTGGCAGCATCGTCAATCATCGTGAGAAAGCTGCCCCGCGGGGCGGTGTCCGGTGGCGCGGCGCGAAGGCGTCTGCCACAGTCGAAGGGGTCCGATTTCGTCCGGTGCGAGCGGCCCGGCCACGCAGGCGTTGCCGGACCCGCGCGAAGGCGACGATCGCGGTCGCTTTACCGCCGACGCGGTATCGACGGAACCTTCGAAGCCGCGAACGCGTCTCGAAACCCGGAAGCGGATGGATCAACCATCGGGTGTACTGGCCGCTAGCACCTCAGACGACAGTGAGCAGACCGCCGGCATGCACGCCGCGAGCAACCGACACCACGCCGCCGCCATGAGCGACGACCTCGACCCCGGCACCGTCGCCGCCCTGCGCGACGAGGCGCTGGACGTCGCGCGCGCCGCGGGCCTGGCCATCGCCGAAGTGTACGGCGAGAACGGCTGCGGGGTGGACCACGTGCAGGTCAGCATCAAGGACGACCGCACGCCCGTCACCGCCGCCGACATGATGGCCCATCGGCTCATCGTCGACGAGCTCTCGGCGCTGGATCCGCGGCTGCCCGTGCTGTCCGAGGAGTCCGGCGCCGTGCCGTTCGCCGAGCGTCACGACTGGCCGGCCTACTGGCTCGTGGATCCGCTGGACGGCACGCGCGAGTTCCTGAGGAAGAACGGCGAGTTCACGGTCAACATCGCCCTCGTGCAGCACCACCGCCCGGTGCTCGGCGTCATCGTCGCGCCGGTGCTGGACGTGGCCTATCACGCCGTCAGCGGCGGCGGCGCCTGGAAGGCGATCGGGGATGCGGACCCCGTCGCCATCCACGTGCGCGACGCGCCCGCGTCCGGGCTCACCGTCGCGCGCAGCCGCTCGCCGCACGTCGGCCCGCGCATGCAGCGCTTCCTCGACGCGCTCGGCACGCACGAGGAGATCCCGATGGGCGCCTCGCTCAAGAGCTGCCTGGTGGCCGAGGGCGCCGCGGACGTCTACGCCCGGCTCGGGCCCACGGGCGAGTGGGACACCGCCGCCGCGCAGGTCATCGTCGAGGAGGCGGGCGGGTGTCTGACCGACATGGGCCTGCACGGGCTGCGGTACAACACGCGCGAATCGCTCATCAACCCGGACTTCGTGGTGTTCGGCGACCGCCGCGTGGACTGGTGCGAACACTTCGGCCACGAGCGCAGCGGCGCCGCCTGACGCGACGCGGAGAGGCGCGCGAGTGCCGGACGGCGATTCAGACGACGGCCGGGGTCCGGCCTTCGAGAGCGGGGGGCCTTCGGGCCCGTTCGACACGCCGCTCGCGGCCGAGGCGGCCTTCTACGACGCCATCGAACGCGCCGATCTGGCCGCGCTGGCCGCGGTGTGGGCGACGAACGACGAGATCGTGTGCGTGCATCCCGGCATCGATCGGGTGGAGGGGCGGGAGGCGGTGCTCGCAAGCTTCGCGCGCATGTTCGCGGGGGAGGCGCGCCTCGGCTTCGAGATCGTCGATGTCGTGTTCGCCGACGCCGACGGTCTCGCCGTGCACCACGCGCGCGAACGCGTCCGGGTGCAGGGCCGGGTGGTGGGCATCCTGGCCGCCACCAACGTCTACGTGTACCAGCACGACGGCTGGCGCATGCTGATGCACCACGCGTCGCACGAGAGCGGATCGCCGCTCGAGCAGCCCGCCACCGAGGAGCAGCGGCGCGCCGTGCGGGTGCCGAGGAAGCGGACGTTGCACTGATGGGCCGAGGCGCGACGTCATGAACGGGCCGGTGCTGTACGCCGAGGGTACGGTACGCGTCACGCCCTCCTGGATCGGCGTCGGCGACGTCAGCCACGCCGCGAAGAACGTCGTGCGCCTGCGCCGGGTCGAGCACGTGCGCGCGCGCGGCTCGTGGCGAGCGCTCTTCTGGACGATGCTGCTGCTGGCGGGGCTCTCCGCCTCGCTCGCGGTGCGCACGAACCTCGCCTTCGCGCTCGTCTGGGTGCCGTTCTCGGCCTCCACCGTGTTCGCGCTCGTGGCCGCGTGGCACGCGTTCGTCGCCGCGGACGCGTTCGGCGTGGAGGTCGGGCTCGCCGACGGCACGCGCTTCGAGGCGCCCGCGGCGGACCGTCGCCAGATGGAGCGGCTGCACGGGGCGCTGGCGCACGCGCTCGACTGGCACGGTGGTACGCCGATCGCGGCGTCGGGGGCGGGCCCGGGCTCGGGCCGGGGGGCGGGAACGGGAGCGTTCGCGGGCGTGGCTGCCGGGCCGGCCGGTGCCGCACGGCCCGCGCGCGGGTTCGATGCGTCAGCCGACGATGTCGTACGCGTAATCGACGAGCACGGGCGCGTGATCCGAGAACACCCGGTCGCGGTAGACCCGGGCCCGCCGGACCGCTGATTCGAGCTCCACGCTCGCGACGTGGTAGTCGATGCGCCACCCCACGTTGTTCGCGCGCGCGCCGCCGCGCTGGCTCCACCAGGTGTACTCGTGCGCGGGCTGCGGCAGCGCGCGGAACGCGTCGCACCAGCCGCGCGCGAACCAGGCGTCCAGCCACGCGCGCTCGTGCGGCAGGCAGCCCGAGCTCCTGCGGTTCTGGCGGAAGTTCCGCAGGTCGGCATCGGTGTGCGTGATGTTCAGATCCCCGCACACCACGACCGGTAGCGGCTGCGCGCGCAGCTCGGCGAGCCGCGGCTCGAGTGCCTGGAGCACCCGCTCCTTGAAGCCCTGGCGCTCGTCACCGCTGCTGCCGGAAGGCAGGTAGGCGGAGACCACGACGAGGTTGCCGAACCAGGCCTCGAGCCAGCGCCCCTCCCGGTCGATCCAGTCGATGCCGCAGCCCGCCACGAGCTCGCGCGGGCGCAGGCGCGAGTACACCGCGGTGCCGCTGTAGCCCTTCCTCTCGGCGCAATGGAAGCCCGCGTGCAGGCTCGGGGGCCGAAACGCCTTCGCCGCGAGCGTCGCCTCGTCGGCGCGCACCTCCTGCAGGCACACCACGTCCGCGCGCTGACGCACGAGCCAGGAGAAGAAGCCCTTCGAGGCCGCCGAGCGGATGCCGTTGACGTTGGCGGTGACGATGCGCATGGCGCGGAATCCTACTTGCCGCGGCGTCGAGGCGACGCGAGACCACGGTCACGGAACGCCCACACCCGCCTTCACGAGGTCCGCCGTCGGGACGCTACGCACTCCGATGAGCGAAGACTTCGACACCACGGGCGACGGCGGCGTGCGCCGCGAGCCCCTCGGCACGCGGGAGCGAGCGATGCGACACGGTGCGTCTGGCAGAGGACGGGGGATGAGGCCATGAGGCACTTCGAAACCGCACCGGTGGCGCGCTTCGCCGCGCCCGTGCGGCCCGCCGCCCCCGCCACCCTGTACGGCGTCGCGCTGTCGGTGGCCATCGCGGCCGCGAGCATGGCCTGGAGCGCGGCGATCGCCGCCGAGGTCTACCGCTGGGAGGACCGCGGGTTGACCACCTACCAGGATCGCGCTCCCGACTCGGATCAGGACGACGGTCACGCCATCCTGAACCGTCAGGGCGTGGTGCTCGAGGAGGTGCTCTCGCGAGAGGAGCGTCGCGCCGAGCGTCAGGCGGAGCGGCGCCGGCAGCTCGCGCGCATCCGCGACCGGGCGCTGCTCGCGACGTTCACGACCGAGGAGGACCTGATCCGCACGCGCGACGATCGCATCGGCATGATCGACGGACTGATCAGTCGCCTGGACGATCGCATCCGCATCCTGTCGGAGCGGCTCTCCATCGTGGACAAGCGCGTGCAGATGCAGGAGAAGTCGCTCGGCGAGAACGCCGCGCAGGACACGCTCTACGCCGAGCAGCGCAGCATCCAGAGAAACATCGAGAACGCCTGGTCGCTGATCGACTCGAAGGCCGCCGAGCGCAGCGACGTGGCCGAGAAGTTCGATGCCGACCTGGTGCGCTACCGCGAGTTGAAGGGCGCGCGCCAGATCGACCAGCGAACGGTACGCTGAGACGCGGCCCCGGCACCGATATCGGTGCGCTTCGGGCCCGGCTCAGGCCGGCGCGCGCTGCCCGCCGATCAGCGTGCCGGCGCCCGCATCGGTGAACAGCTCCAGCAGCACCGCGTGCTCGACGCGTCCGTCGATGATCACGACGCTCGGCACGCCGGCCTCGACCGCATCGAGCGCGCAGCGCACCTTGGGCAGCATGCCGCCGTGGATGGTGCCGTCGGCGATCATCGCCTGCACCTGCGCCGCGTCCAGGCCCGTCAGCAGGTTCCCCGCCGCATCCTGGATGCCGGGCGTGTCGGTCAGCAGCAGCAGGCGCGAGGCACCGAGCTTGCTGGCCACGGCGCCCGCCACGAGGTCCGCGTTGACGTTGTAGCTGGTGCCGTTGGCGTCGGCCCCGATCGGCGCGATGACGGGAATGAAGCCGTCGCTGCGCAGCCGCTCCAGCAGCGCCGAGTTCA
This sequence comes from uncultured Gammaproteobacteria bacterium, assembly GCA_963833195.1. GTDB lineage: Bacteria > Pseudomonadota > Gammaproteobacteria > Granulosicoccales > Granulosicoccaceae > Granulosicoccus. The sequence continues at coordinate 3,990,658 of CAWHXF010000027.1, forward strand.
CGCGCGCCACCTGCCCCACGAACCCGAGCGATTCGCCGCTCGGCGGCACCGGCATGGGCACCACCTCGATCAGCCGCGAGTCCTTGCCGGTGAGCCCGACGGCACGACCGCCCGCACGATCCAGGCGCGACACGATGTCCTTGTTCACGAGCCCGCCGAGCACCATCTCCACCACCTGCATGGTGTCCGCGTCGGTGACGCGCATGCCGTCCACGAAACGGCTCTCGATGGACAGCCGCTCCAGCATGCGACCGATCTGCGGCCCGCCACCGTGCACGACGACGGGGTGGATGCCCACCTGCTTCATCATCACCACGTTCTCGGCGAAGCGGCTCTGCAGTCGCTCGTCGGTCATCGCGTTGCCGCCGTACTTGATGACGATGGTCTGGCCCGCATACCGCTGCAGGTAGGGCAGCGCCTCGTTGAGCACGCGCGCGGTGTCGCGCGCGCGCGCCGGGTCGATGGCCGCATCGTGGGGCACGGCGCGCGCGCTCACGAGCGAGGCACCGCGGAGGGGTCGGCGAAGGGGGTCACGGCACGGGTGCCCGTAGCGAAGGTGGGGGCACAAGCGTAGCGCGACCGGCGCCGGCACGGTCCCTTCGTGAGGGAGAGGGAGAGGGCGGGGGCGGGGGCGGGACGCTCAGAACGGTGGCGCGATCGAGGCGTCGGTGGCCTTCATGGCCGCGCGGAACTCGTCCTGGATGCGGGCGAGCGCCGCCTCGTCGTCGGCCTCGAAGCGGATGACGAGCGAGGGCGTGGTGTTCGAGGCGCGCACGAGCCCGAAGCCGTCCGGGTAGTCGGCGCGCACGCCGTCGATGGTCGTGAGCGTCGCGCCCTCGAAGCGCGCGTTCGTCATGAAGGCCTCGACGAACTCGTGCTGCGCGCCGTCGCGATCGAGCGTCACGTTCAGCTCGGGCGTGTTGATGCTGTCGGGAATGTCGCCGAAGACCTCGCTCGCCTTGCGCTCGCTCTTCGCGAGGATCTCGAGCAGGCGGGCGGCGGCGTACAGCGCGTCGTCGAAGCCGAACCAGCGCTCCTTGAAGAAGAGGTGGCCGCTCATCTCGCCGCCGAGCAGCGCGCCCGTCTCGCGCATGCGCTTCTTGATGAACGAGTGGCCGGTCTTGTACATCTCCGGCTCGCCGCCCGCTTCCGTGATGGCCGCGGGCAGCACCTTCGAGCACTTGACGTCGTAGATGATGCGCGCGCCGGGGTTTCGCTCCAGCACGTCGCGCGCGAACAGCACCATCTGGCGGTCGGGCCAGATGACCTTGCCCTCGTCGTCGATCACGCCCACCCGGTCGCCGTCGCCGTCGAACGCGAGCCCGAGCTCCATCGACTCCTTCGCGACGAGCGCCTGCAGGTCGACGAGGTTCTCCGGCTTCGCGGGGTCGGGGTGGTGGTTCGGGAAGCTGCCGTCGACCTTCGTGTAGAGCCCGGTCGCCTCGACGCCGAGGCGCTCGAAGAGCTGCGGCGTCGCCATGCCGGCCACCCCGTTGCCGCAGTCGTAGGCGATGCGCATCGGACGCAGCACCTTCACGTCGGAGACGATGCGATCCAGGTAGGCCTCCAGCACGTCTTCGGTGGTGCGACCCCCGGTGCCCTCGTCGAGGCGTCCCTCGTCCAGGCGCCGCTTGAGCTCCCGTATGCCGTCGCCGAACAGCGCCTCGCCGCCGATCATCATCTTCAGCCCGTTGTATTCGGGCGGATTGTGGCTGCCCGTCACCATGATGCCGGTACCGGTCTCGAGGTGATGCGTCGCGAAGTACAGCACCGGTGTCGGCACCATGCCCACGTCGACGACGTCGGCACCCGCCGATTGCAGGCCCTCGGACAAGGCATCGACCAGGTCGGGGCCCGAGAGCCTGCCGTCGCGTCCGACGACGACCCTCGAATGCCCGCGCGCGATGGACTCGCTCGCGAACGCGCGTCCGATCTCGCGCACCACGGCGGGCGTCAGCGCGTCGCTGACCACGCCGCGGATGTCGTAGGCGCGGAAGATGTCGTTCGAGATGTCCATGGGGCGGGGCGGCGATCCGGTCGGCGAGGAGGGCGCCGAAGGGTAACGCGCCGCGTACCGGCGGGCAGGCCGGTTTCTTCCGCTGACGCTTCAGCCGGCCCCTGTCGAGCCGTATCCGCGCGCGCCGCGCGCGGTGTCGGCGTCGAAGGCCTCCACGCGTCGGAACGTCGCCTGCACCACGGGCACGAGCACGAGCTGCGCGATGCGCGCGCCCATCTCGATGGTGAACGTCGTGTCGCCGCGGTTCCAGCACGACACCATGAGCTCGCCCTGGTAGTCCGAATCGATCAGTCCGACGAGGTTGCCCAGCACGATGCCGTGCCGGTGTCCGAGCCCCGAGCGCGGCAGGATCAGCGCGGCGAGCCCGGGGTCGCCGATGTGGATGGCCAATCCCGTCGGGATCAGGAGCGTCTGGCCGGGCGACAACGGCGTGTCGCGTTGCAGGCACGCCCGCAGGTCGATGCCGGCCGAGCCCACGGTCGCCGGTTGCGGCAGCGGGATGGTGTCGCCCAGCCGGGCGTCCAGGATGCGGTAGTCGATCGTGGTCACGCGCGCGTTGCCCCGGCGACCGCGCGCCGCTCCAGGATCAGGTCCACGAGCGAGGCGGCGACCACACCCTTGTCCGCGCGCGCCACGCTCGCGTGCCCGGTGTCTCCCCAGTACACCTCCAGCGCGTTGGAGGCGCTGCCGAACACCGGAGCATCGGGGTCGCCGACCGCGTTCGCGGCGATCAGGTCCAGGCGCTTGTCGACGAGCTTGCCGCGCGCGTGCGCCTCGAGCGCTTCGGTCTCGGCGGCGAAACCGACGCAGAAGGGGCGCCTCGCCAGGGCCGCCACCTCGCGCAGGATGTCGGGGTTGCGCACGAGCGACGAGCTCCAGCGTCTCGTCGCGCTTCTTGATCTTCTGCACGCGCGACGTCGGCCACGCGGTAGTCGGCCACCGCGGCGACCGACACGAAGACGTCGACGCCCGCGACCCGCGCCAGCACCGCCTCGCGCATCTGCAGCGCGGTCTCCACGTCGACGCGCTCCACGCCCGCGGGCGTCGGCAGCTCGACGGGTCCCGCGACCAGCGTGACGCGCGCGCCGCGGCGCGCCGCGGCCTCGGCCACCGCAAAGCCCATGCGCCCCGAGCTGCGATTGCCGAGATAGCGCACGGGGTCGACGGGCTCGCGCGTGGGTCCGGCGGTGACGAGCACGTGCAGGCCGGCCGCCGTCGCGGCGGCCGGAGCGGGCGGCTCGAACGGACTCGCCGGCACGGCCGCGACGGACCGCGCGTGCGCGAACGCATCGGCGATGTCGTCGGGCTCGACCATGCGCCCCGCGCCCGTCTCTCCGCAGGCCTGGGCGCCGCTCGCCGGGCCGATCAGCCGTACCCCACGCTCGACGAGGAGCGCGACGTTCGCGACCGTGGCGGGGTGCGCCCACATCAGCCGGTTCATGGCGGGCGCGAGGGTCAGCGGCGCATCGGTGGCGAGGCACAGGGTGCTCAGGAGGTCATCGGCGAGCCCGTGCGCGAGGCGCGCCAGGAGGTTCGCGCTGGCCGGCGCCACCAGGATCCGATCGGCCCAACGCGCGAGCTCGATGTGGCCCATGGCGGCCTCGGCGGCCTCGTCCAGCAGATCCACGTGCACCGGATTGCCGGTCAGGGCCTGGAAGGTCAGCGGCTGCACGAAGGCGCGCGCGCCGCCGGTCATCACGACACGCACCTCGGCCCCGTCAGCGAGTAGGCGGCGGGCGAGGGGAGCCGCCTTGTAGGCGGCGATGCCGCCGCTCACGCCGAGGAGGATCTTCTGGCCGGAGAGCGGTTGCATGGGGAGGATGTTAGCGCCCGCCGAGGCGGTCCGACGGACCGACGCATCTCGACCCGGTCTCGCTTCGGCGCAGCGCCGCTGGAGCGTCGTCGCGTGGCGTGATCTACTCGCTCGCGCGGACCGGAGCGTCCGCTCGCCTTCACCGGCGGTAGCGCCCGGAGCATCGCCCGGCGCACCGCCGGGGCCAACGCCAACGACAGGGACGTCGATACATGACCATCAGGGACTGGCCCGCGGCCGAGCGGCCGCGCGAGAGACTCATCGCCCACGGGGCCGGCTCGCTCAGCGACGCCGAGCTCTTCGCGCTGTTCGTGCGCACGGGCTCCGGCGGGCGCACCGCGGTGGAGCTCGCGCGCGACGCGCTCGGCGAGCTCGGCGGCGTCACCGGGCTGATCACCGCCGACCGTCGCCGCTTCTCGGGCGTGGCCGGGCTCGGCGACGCGCACTGGACGCTGGTACAGGCGGCGCTCGAGATCTCGCGCCGTCACGTGTACGCGACCGTCGCGGGAGGCGACGTGCTGTCGTCACCGGAGCAGGTGCGTCACTACCTCTCGCTGCATCTGACGGGGTTGTCGCACGAGGTGTTCGCGGCGCTCTTTCTCGACAACCGCCATCGCGTCATCGAGTACCGCGAGCTCTTTCGCGGCACCATCGACTCGGCGGCCGTGTATCCGCGCGAGGTGGTCAAGCGCTGCCTGTCCAGCAACGCCGCCGCGGTGATCTTCGCCCACAACCACCCCTCGGGCGTGGCCGAGCCGTCCGACACGGACGTGCGGCTGACGAGAAAGCTCGTCGACGCCTTGGCGCTCGTGGACGTGCGCGTGCTGGACCACATCGTGGTGGGACAGGGCGTGCAGACCTCGCTCGCCGAGCGGGGGCTGATGTGAGACGCCGCGCGCCCCGTCGGCACCCCGAATGGCGGGGCCCGAAACGACGCGGGGGAGCCGATGGCTCCCCCGCACGAACTGCATCGAACCGTCCCGGCGCGCCCGCCCGGAGGGGCGGACGCCCGGTGACCGACTCAGGCGTCGGTGACACTCCTGGCGGTGACCTGCACTTCCACGCGGCGGTTCAGCTGACGGCCTTCCGGAGTGGAGTTCGTGGCGACCGGTGCGCTCTCGCCCATGCCCGTGGAGGAGATGTTCACGTCGGGGTAGGCCGCGGCGATGAAGTCGCGCACCGAAGCCGCGCGGCGCTCGGACAGTCCCTGGTTGTACTCCTCCGGACCGGTGCTGTCGGTGTGGCCGACGACCTCGATGTCGCTGATCTCCTGGAAGTTCTCGAGCTGCGCGAGCAGGTCCGCGAGGGCCTGTTCGCTGGCGGCGCTCAGCGTGTCGCTGTCGAAATCGAACAGCGCCTCGGCACCCACGGTGGCCGTCGTGATGATCGGCTCGGCCGGTACCGGTGCGGGCTCCGGAGCGGGCTCGGGCTCGGGCTCCGGCTCGACTTCGGCGACGGCCTCGATGCCTTCGCAGGCATCGACACGATCGTCCTCGGTCCAGCCGCCGAGGCGCAGGCACTCGTTCAGGCCGGTGCGCACGGCGATGCCGTCCTGCCGGACGTAGGAGTCCTCCGCCGGTTCGGTGATCTCGATGGGCCCTTCCAGGGCCTCGACGGCGTGGACGAGGGGGCTCGCGAGCACGAGGGTCGCGAGGACGCTGACGGTACCGATCTTCAGGGACATGGAATGGGCTCCGGCTCTGGCTGTGGACTGGCGGACTGTGGGCGGGACGGTCGCGGAGCGCGGGGCCCCGGGGCGGACGTGCCGTGCTGCACGGGTGGCGGTACGAACGTGGCGGTACGGATCTGGCGGACGCGCGTCGACGGGTGACCATGGTGCACCGCCGGCGCGGAAGGATCGCGGCGCGTGTTGTTTTTTCGTCTCTATAGCGGACGAGCCGATCATTGTAAACCGGGACGTGCCACGGCGAGTATGAAAAATACAACAGCGCGAACGAGCCGTTCCCGCTCCGAACGTCGCGAGTGTAGGTCAGGCGTCGCGCGGCGGCAGGGCTCGCTGCCGTGAGCCACCGTCTCGGGTCCGCGTTCGGGTCCGCATCCGGGCTCGGGTTCCGCTGCGCGGTCTGCGGTCGGCGGGGTCTGGCGGGGCTCGATCTGTGCGGGGGGTGCCTGTCGTGGCTGCCCGTCCTCGTCGACCGCGCGCGGCCCCGGACCACTCCGTGTCTGGGATGCGGGGAACCGACGGGAGGTACCGGGCCCTGGCCGATCTGCCGGGACTGCGCGAGCGCACCGCCCGCGTTCGCACGCACCGTCGCGCCCTACCGCTACGCCTGGCCGCTCGACAAGCTCGTGCGGCGCTGGAAGGGGGACGGCGACCGCGTCTACGGTCGGGTGTTCGGCACCCTGCTGGGACGCGCGGTGGCGAGTCCGAGCGCCGCGACGGACGCACCGTTCCGCCGGCCGGGCGACGCCGGCGCCGAGCTCGTGCTGGCCGTGCCCTCGCACCCGCGACGCACCGCGGGCCGCGGCTTCGATCACACCGCGGATCTGGCGCGCTGGACGGCTCGCACGGTGGGGTTGCCCGTCGTGCGCGCCGCGCGGCGGGTCGAGGACACCGGTTCCCTGGCCGAGCTGTCGCGGGCCGAGCGCGCGCTGCGCATCCGCGGTGCGTTCGCGGTCGACGCCGCGCTCGCCGGACGTCGGCTCGCCATCGTCGACGACGTGCTGACGAGCGGCGCCACGGCGCGGGAGCTCGCGCGCGAGTGCTACGACACCGGCGCCGCGTCCGTGGAGCTGTGGACGCTCGCCCGCACGCCGGCGGATCGCATGTGAGCGTCCAGCGTCCCCGCTTCGCCGGGCGCCCGGGCGTCCGGCGTAGCGTCGCGCATCACCAACCGGCGCAGCGCTTCGGGCAAGGCCCGGGCGCCGTCGCCCGTCGGCGCGCCGATACCGTCCTTCAGTCCGGCAAGACGCGCCTGAAGCGCCGTGCGCTCGGCCACCGCCGCGTCCACTCCTGCGCCGATGCGCTCGCCGGCCACCTCCACCGCGTCCTGCAGCCCGTTCGTCAGACCGCGGCGCAGCGCGAGCCGGGTCGACGGGGCCGTGCGGCGCGCCAGCAGCCACGGCAGTCCCCAGGCGAAGCCGACCAGCAGCGCGGCGTTGATGGCGAAGTTCGGGCCGAGGTAGGCCGCCGGGTTCGAGCCGCCGGCCGCGAAGGCCGACACCGCGCGCCAGCCGGCCCAGCCGATCGCGGCCGCCGGCAGCAGGGCGGCCAGCACACGACAACCGCGGTGCACGGCGCGTTGCAGCGGCGTGCCCGGCGCGGCCAGCGCCGCGCCCACTGCCGCATCCACGCGCGCGCGGGCCAGGTCGCCGAGGCCACGGCTCGCGGGCTCGAGGTGTCGCGCGGCCACGGCGTGCGGCAGGGCGGGTTCGTCCTGCGCGAAGCGGGCGGAGGCGGACTCGAAGCGGGCGCGCAGCGCCTCGTCCACGAGCCGCTCGCCGGGAGAACCCGCGCCCTCGGACGCCGTGGCGGGCGCCGAGCCTGCGGCCGTGATCCGTTCGGCCACGGCCTCGCCGGCCCCGACGATGCCCGCGCCGGTTTCCCGCCAGCGCTCCCGCCACGCCGCCGGCAGGGCCCGGACCGCGTCCGTGGCGGGCAACGCGGCGTCCACCTCGTCGGCCGTCCTCAGCAGTTGTCGCGCGCGCTCCAGCACGCCGCGCGCCTCCAGATCGGCCACGAGCTGGCCGTCGGCCAGGGCCTCGAGCCGGGCGGCCAGTGCGGGGAAGTCGTCGTCGGGCGCCCGGCCGGTGGGGCCGGGCTTGCACACCGTGCGGTACAGCTCGGGCTCCGCGAAGCCCGCGCCCGCCAGCAACGCGCGCAGGTCCTCGAGCTGGCCCGGGTCGCCGCGGTCCCAGTGATTCATGACGAACAACCAGGCGTGGCGCCGCCCGTGCTCGAGCAGGAGCTGCCAGCCGCGGTCGTCGCGGTAGCGCTCCGGGGACACGGTGTAGATGACCGCGTCCACGAACGGGAGCCAGCGCTCGACGATGCGGCGGTGCTCGGTGGCGACGCTGTCGATGTCCGGCATGTCCAGGAACAGCACGTCGCGCCAGCGCGCCTCGTCGTGCAGCACGGTGTGCAGCCGCGCCATGGGAAAATCCGGTGGCAGCCGCTCGATGCCGACCGAGGCGTGCACGTAGGCCGACACGCCGGTGGACGTCGGGCGCTCGGCCGAGCTGCGCGCGATCTCGCGACCGGCGATGCGGTTCAGCAGCGCGCTCTTGCCCGCGCCCGTGCCGCCGAAGAAGCCCACGACCAGGGGGCGCCGCGGCGCGTCGTAGAGCGCGCCGGGCGTGGCGACGGTCGCGTCCCGCAGCCGGCGTGCGGCGTCCGCGTCGCTCCAGCCGGCAGCGGCCGCGGTCTCGCACCAGTCGAGCAGGCCGGCGCGTAGCCCGGCGAGTAGGTCACCGTTGGACAAGGCGGAAGCAGGAGGGCGGCGCGCCGGCGACGGCGAGCCCGTCATTTACGCATACTGGGCCGATGAGCGGGTGGCGTGCACGGGACGGGAAGGACGCGGAAGAGGCCGGCGTGGCGGTGGGGGCGGGCGTGCACGAGTCCTGCGCGCGCAGCGTCGCGAGCGATCCCGAGCTTGCCTTCGAACCGAGCGCCGCCTCGGCCACCGTGCGCGGTCAGGCCGACCGCGTCGCGCTCGTGCGCGCGCACCATGCACCGGCCGTGCACGCCGCGCTCGCGCCGCGCGGGGCGTTCGCCGCGGCGCTCTACGACGCGTTGGAAGTCGAGCGCATCGAGGCGTGCGGCGCCAACCGGCTCGCCGGCGTCGCGCGCAACCTCGACCGGCTGCGCGGCGCCGAGCCCGGCCGCTCGCTCGGCCCGACCGGGCGGCTGGCATCGCTCGCCCGCGCGGCGTTCCGCGGTGGCGGCGCGGAGCGCGAGGACGTGGCGATCGACACCGGGGCGAGTTTCGACGAGGCGGCCCTGCGGCGCATCGCCGCGGCGCTGGATGCCTTGCGTCCCCTGTTGGCCGATCAGGCGTCGTTCGGACGCACCTCGCGCGCGCTCGCCGTCGAGCTGGCCGCGCGCCTGGACGCGCACGACGCGGCCGCCGAGCCCGCGGACGACGCCCGCACCGCCGAGGGCGGGCCGGACGACTCGGCCGAAGAGGCGATGGACGCCGCGAGCGACGCCGATGACCCCGATGACGAAGGCGACGACGAGGCCTTCGAGTCCGGCGATACCGTGGCCGACGACGCGGACGAGGACGCGAGCGACGCCGCCGAGGCGGAAGGCGACGGCGAGGAGGGCGCCGCGCAGGCGCGCGAGGCCATCGACGAGCCGCCCGCGCCCGGACGCGACCCCGTGCTGGCGGCGGGCGGGAAGAGCGGGCCCGCCTATCGCGCGTACACCACCGCCTACGACGAGGTGCGCTACCCGCACGAGCTGGCCGACGCCGCGTCGCTCGCGCGCTGGCGCGCGGATCTGGATCGGCACATCGCGCTGCACGGGCGGCTGGTGCGCCGGCTGGCGGCGAAGCTTGCGCGCGTGCTGCTGGCCACGCAGCGCCGCGAGTGGAGCTTCGACCAGGACGAGGGCGTGCTCGACGGAGCGAGGCTCGCGCGCACCGTCGTGTCGCCGATGTCGCCGCTCGCGTTCAAGGTCGAGACCGAGGCGCGCTTTCGCGACACGAGCGTCACGCTGCTGATCGACAACTCGCGCTCGATGCTCGGTCGCCCCATCACCATCGCCGCGGCCGCCGCCGACATCCTGGCCATGACGCTCGAGCGCTGCGGCGTGTCGGTGGAGATCCTCGGCTTCACCACGGTGGAGCTGCACGGTGGTCGCTCCACGGCCGACTGGGAAGCGGCCGGCCGGCCCGCCGATCCGGGTCGGCTGAACGATCTGCGGCACATCGTCTACAAGTCCGCCGACGTGCCGTATCGCACGGGGCGACGCGCGCTCGGGCTCATGCTCTCGCGCGAGGTGCTCAAGCAGAACATCGACGGCGAGTCGCTCGCCTGGGCGCACGCACGACTGATGAAGCGGCCCGAACGCCGCCGCATCCTGATGACCATCTCGGACGGCGCGCCGGTCGACACCGCCACGCTCGCCGCCAACCCGCGCGACTACCTGACGGCGCACCTGCACGCGGTCATCGCGGGCATCGAGCGCCATTCGCCGGTCGAGCTCGTGGCCATCGGCATCGGCCACGACGTGGGGCGCTACTACGCGGACTCCATGACGGTGCGCGACGCGCGCGATCTCGGGCCCGCGATGCTCGATCGGCTGGACGCGCTGCTGCGGCCGGCGGCCTGAGCCGGCAACGGGGCGCGGCCCGGGGCGCGACCGCGTCGGGCGGCGAAGCGCCCCGAGCGGTACCATCCGCGCCCCCGCTCGTCCACCCCCCTTCGTAGAGGAACGCACCGATGCTCAAGCAAGGCGACACGCTGCCCGACGTCAAGCTCATGACCATGACCGCCGACGGACCCGCGCCGGTGCAGCTCGGCGAGTTCGTGAAGGGCAGGAAGGTCGTGATCTTCGGGCTGCCGGGCGCGTTCACCCCGACCTGCTCCGAGCAGCACCTGCCGGGCTACGTGGAACGTGCCGCGGACATCCGAGCCAAGGGCGTCGCGGCCATCGCCTGCCTGACCACCGCCGACTTCTTCGTGATGAAGGCCTGGGGCGAGCAGCGCGGGGTGGGCGACACCGTCGACATGCTGTCCGACGGCAACCACGAGTTCATCCGGAAGACCGGCATGGCGATCGATCTGTCCGAGCACGGGCTGGGCGAGCGCTCGAACCGCTACGCCATGATCGTCGACGACGGCAAGGTCGCCTGGATCGGTGTCGAGGACAACGCCGGTCAGGCCGAGTCCAGCACGGCCGATGCGGTGCTCGCGCAGCTCTGAGGGCTCACCGGCGCTCCGGCGTCCGGGCGCGCTCGAGCTCGCGCCGCAGCGCGGGCTCGAGCGCGCCGTCCGACAGCCGCCCGCCGGACCCGCCGTCGGCGGCCGCGCGGCAGTCCGCGCCCAGCACGCCCTCGATCAGGCGCGTGCGCACGAGCTCGCCCTGTTCGCGCTTGAGCCTGCGCTTCACCGCGTCCAGCCACCGCCCGAGCGCGCTCTCGGTCAGCAGGGTGGTGATCGACAGCATGGCGGGAGCGAGCACGAGATCGGACGGAGCCAGCCCGCCGGACTTGAACGCGAGCGCGACGCCTGCGGCATCGGTGGTCACGCGCGTCGCGCGCAGCGTGTTCAGCAGGGCGGGCTGGGTCTCCAGCCGCTCGTGCAGCTCGCGCGCCGCGGCCTCGATGCGCGGCGCCATGGCCGCGCGCACGCGAACCGTGCCCTCCATCCAGCGCGCGCGCCGCTCGTGCCGCCCGGCGACGAGCGCGCGTTCCAGATCCGTCCACCAGGCGGTGTCGCGTCCGGCGTCGATGCGCTCGAGCACGCGCTCGCGCAGCGCCGTGGCGCTCTCCTCGTACAGCTCCAGCAGCACGTCGGCCTCGCGGTCGGTGCGCGTCGAGGGCTCGCGTCGCAGGGCGTTCCTGCCGAGTCCGAACAGCGTGCGCGCCGGCCACGTGACCGCCTGGCGCGCGCGCCCGAGCGTGCGCGCGAGCCCGGGGATCTCCAGCAGCGTCAGGAGCTCCGCGAGCGTGCGCTCGAAGGTGTCGTAGCGGTCCGGATCGTCCAGCCAGCGGCGCCCGTAGGCTCGTGCGAGCTCCCGTTCGGCCTCCGCCACCAGGGCGTCCCAACGCGCCCGGGCATCCGCCTCGGCGAGCAGCGGCGCGAGCCAGGCGTCGCGCCGGGCCGCGACGAAGTCGTCGAGCGCGGCGCGGCGGGATGCGATCGCCTTGCGTCCGCCGGCCGACGACACGGCGGCCGCGCGAAAGGCGTCGGGCAACCCGAGCTCGACGCGCGACTCCGCGCCGCGCACCGCGTCGCTCCAGGGCAGTGTGAGGATCGGCGGCGGAGGCGCGTCGAAGCGCTCCTCGTGATGGCGCGCGAAGGCGCCGCGCACGGTGATCTCGTCGGCCGCGTCCAGCTTGTTGATCACGACGGTGAGCGGCGTGCCGAGCCCGCGTACCAGCGCCAGCACGTCCCACACGCTGCGGTCGCCGTACTTGTCCTTGCTGGTGGCGAGCACGATGCGGTCCGCCAGTCCCGCGGTGGCCAGCACGGCCTCGCGGTAGGTGCCCGCCGCGACCGAGTCGAAGTCCGGCGTGTCCCACACCACGCCCGCACGTACCTGCGCGTGCGGTCCCGTTTCCACCGCCTGCCACGCCCAGGCGTCGAGCGCGTCGCGTCGCAGCGCGTCGAGCTCGGTGCGCACGAGCGGCGCCATGAGCGCGTCGAGCATCGACAGCAGCGCGTCCGGAGAGGGCACGTCCGCCGCGAAGGCCTGCGCGTGCACGGTGTGTCCAGCCAGCGCGCTGATGCCGGCGACGCGCGCGTCCAGGAGCGCGTCGACGAGCGTGCTCTTGCCTGCCTGCGTGGGGCCGAGCACGACGAGCTGATCGACGGCCGCCGTCGGATCCGCTTCCAGCGAGGCGAGCCGCGCGTCGGCCGCGGTGGCCAGGCGCAGCGAGTGAAAGGCCTCGACGAAGGCCTCGTCGCCCGGCGCGCGGAGATCCCGCACCCGGCGGTAGCGCGCGAGCAGCAGGGGCAGCCACGCGTGGCCGCCGGCGGTCTTGCTCACCGTGCGCTCACCCTTCCGCCCACGGCCCGCTCGCGGCCCCGGTCAGGGCCTCGGTCAGGGCCTCGGTCAGGGCCTCGGTCAGGGCCCCGGTCAGGGCGAAGTCGAGCGCCGTGCCGACGAACACCGCGAGCCCGAGTCGGTGGTTGTCGATGAAGGCGCGAAAGCAGTGCGCGGGATCCCGGTCGGAGGCGAGCCGGAGCTGCATCGTGGCCAGCAGCGCGGCCACGCCCAGGCCCGCGTGGTACGGCAGGCCGCGCCCGGTGTGCAGCCCGACGGCCAGCAGCAGGCCGAGCGTCAGGGCGTGCATGACGGCCACCAGCACGAGATCCGCGCGGCCGAACAGCACGGCCGTGGACTTCACGCCGATCACGAGATCGTCCGCACGATCGGCCATGGCGTACAGCGTGTCGTAGGCCACGGCCCAGGCCACGGCCGCCGCGAACAGCGTCCAGGCCACCGCGTCCGTCGTGCCGGTGACGGCCGTGAACGCCATGGGCACGGCGAACGCGAAGGCTGCGCCCAGCACCACCTGCGGAAAGTGCGTGACCCGCTTGGTGAACGGGTAGGCCGTGGCGAGCGCGAGCGCGCCGAAGGACATGAGCACGGTGGCGCGGTTGGTCGTCAGCACGAGCGCGAAGGCGAGCGCCATGAGCAGCGCCGCGGCGGCCAGCGCCTCGCGGCCCGACAGCGCGCCGGTGGCGAGCGGCCGTCCCCGCGTGCGACTCACGTGCCCGTCGATGCGGCGATCCGCGTAGTCATTGACGGCGCAGCCCGCGGAGCGGGTCAGCACGCAGCCCAGCACGAACACGACGAGGACATCGAGCGGCGGTACGCCGCCGGCGGCGAACCACAGCGCCCACAGCATCGGCCACAGCAGCAGCAGGATGCCGATGGGGCGATCGAGCCGCGTGAGCGCGACGTAGTGGGGCAGCTTGGCGACGAGCGGGTACGGCACGGGGGACTCGGAAAGGCGGGGCCGGAAGGCGCGCGTCTTATAGTAGCGTGGCGCCCCCTCTCACCCTCGTCCGCCGCCCGCCCCATGCCTCACGACTACGACCTCATCGCCATCGGCGGCGGCAGCGGCGGCATCGCCACCTGCAATCGCGCGGCCTCCTACGGCGCGAAGTGCCTGCTGATCGAGCGCGACCGGCGTCTGGGCGGCACCTGCGTGAACCGCGGCTGCGTGCCCAAGAAGGTCATGTGGTACGCCGCCCACACCGCGCACGCGCTGGACGACGCGCCGGGCTACGGGTTCGGCGTGGAGCGCACGGGCTTCGACTGGCACGCGCTCGTCGGCAAGCGCGAGCAGTACATCTACAACATCAACGACGCCTACGACCGCTACCTCGGCAAGAACGAGGTGCGCGTGCTGCGCGGCGACGCGACGCTCGTCGGCGCGAACGAGGTCGAGGTCGACGGCAAGCGCTATACGGCCGGGCGCATCGTGCTGGCACCGGGCGGCGAGGCGATCAAGCCCGACATCGCGGGCGCGGAGCTCGGCTTGACCTCCGACGGCTTCTTCGAGTTCGAGTACCAGCCGAAGCGCGTGTGCGTGGTCGGGGCGGGCTACATCGCGGTGGAGCTCGCGGGGCTCATGGCGGCCCTCGGCTCCGAGGTGTGCCTGGCCATTCGCCATGACCGGGCGCTGCGTTACATGGATCCCATGCTGCAGGAGCGGCTGATGGAGGCGCTCGAGGGCGAGGGGGTGGACGTGCAGACCTACTTCACGGCGAAGCGGCTCGTGAGGGAGGACGACATGATCGACGTGGTGGGCGACGGCGACGAGGTGCTCGAGGCCTTCGACGCGGTGATCTTCGCGATCGGACGCCGGCCCTCGACCGCGACCCTCGGGCTCGATGCCGCGGGCGTGGCCACCGATGCGCGCGGCTACATCGGCGTCGACGAGTACCAGCAGACGAACGTGCCCGGCATCTTCGCGCTCGGCGACGTGACGGGGCAGGCCGAGCTCACGCCCGTGGCGATCGCCGCGGGGCGACGTCTGGCGGATCGCATCTGGGGCGGCATGGAGGGGCGCAGGCTCGACTACGCGCTCATTCCCACGGTGGTGTTCAGCCACCCCCCCATCGGCACGGTGGGGCTCTCCGAGCCGGACGCGCGCGAGCGCTACGGCGATGCGAACGTGCGGGTCTACGAGACCACGTTCACGCCGATGTACAACGCCTTCACCGAGCACCGCACGAAGACGGCCATGAAGCTCGTCGTGACGGGCGAGGAGGAGCGCGTGGTGGGTATCCACATGATCGGTCGCGACTGCGACGAGATCCTGCAGGGCTTCGCGGTGGCCATGCGCATGGGGGCGTGCAAGAAGGACCTCGACGACACCGTGGCGCTGCACCCGACGAGCGCGGAGGAGCTCGTCACGATGCGTTAGAGGGGCGCCGCGCGTCCGGGCGGCGCGCACGGGCGGGGGCGACGGACGGCTCAAGCCGGGCCGCGCAAGGCCGCTAGCCATCCGGTGCGGACCCGGCACGGACACGCTCCGTGCCGCGTCTCCCGCGGTTCTCCGACCGTGGCCCGACCGTGGCAGGTAGCCCATGCAGCGACCCGATGACAGGTGCGAGCGATCCGCGGGCTTCAGCCTGCTCGAGCTGCTGGTCACCATCGCGATCGCGGGCATCGTGCTTGCCATCGCCGTGCCGTCGCTGGGCGGATTCACGGGCGAGAGCCGCGCCACGGCGCTAGCCAACGAGTTCGTGAGCGCGCTGCAGAGCGCGCGCAGCGAGGCCATCAAGCGCGGCGTGCCCGTGGTGCTGTGCGCGAGCGCCGCCCCGCTCGCCGTCGAGCCCGACTGCGCACCGGGCGCCGACTACGCCGACGGCTGGATCGTCTGGGTGGACGACAACGGCGACGCGGCCCGGCAGATCGTCGACGCGGAGCCCGTGCTGCTGCAACGCGGACCGGTGGAGTGGAGCGCCGCGTTCGGGCCGTCGGCCGGCGTGGCGGCGCGCGTGCGCTTCGACGTCACCGGCGCGCACGTGCGCGACGACGGTGCGCCCTTTCGCGGCGGCTTCGGCCTGCGGCTCGCCGACGAAAAGCGCGATATCGTGATCGCGGCGAGCGGCCGCGTGTCGTCGGCGCGACCATGAGCGCGCCGCTCGGCATGGGCGGCCGGCAGGCGGGCGTGGGCATCATCGAAGTGCTGATCGCGCTCGTCGTCGTGTCGCTCGGCGTGCTCGGCATCGCCGGCATGCAGCTGACGGGCATGCAGCACGGCAGCGGCAGCCTCAACCGTGCCAAGGCCGTGGTGTTCGCCGAGGACATGGCCGAGCGGCTGCGCATCAACGCCGTGCCGGGCCTGGGCGTCCGTTCGACGCTGTACGACGGACGGGACATCGACGCCTTTGACGGTTTCTGTGCGGTCGAGCCCGCGCGGTACTGCGACGCGTCGGACGGCGCCGCGGCGAACGATTGCGATGTGGACCAGCTCGCCGCCTTCGACCTGAAGACCGTCGCCTGCGGCTCCTGGGTCGGCGCGCAGGCGGGCCAGGGCGTCGTCAACGGGGCGTTGCCGGCCGGGCGACTCGTCGTCGACTGCCTGGACTCGCCGTGCACGGCCGACAGCACGTGGAGCGTGATCGTGGGATGGAGCGAAGGCAGCACGACGTCGGACGATGCGGACGACGTGCACGTGCGCCAGGTCGGCATGAGGCTGCGGCCGTGAGCGGCGCCGTGCGCACGCGCGCTCCGATGCGCCGGCAGGTCGGGCTGTCGCTCATCGAGCTGATGATCGCGCTCGTGCTGGGGCTCGTCGTCGTCGCCGCGGTGTTCAACGTGTACGTCGGCACGGCCAAGAGCCAGCGCTACACGGCCGGGCTGCAGAGCATGCAGGAGAACGGGCGCTTCGGTCTGAGCGCGCTGCAAAGAGGCATCCGGCTGGCGGGCTTCAGCGAGAACGGCTCGTCGTCGTTCGTCCCGCTCGGCGACGGCGGCGACGCGAGGATCGTGGTGCGGGCCGAGTTGCCCTACGACTGCAACGGCGGCGACACATCGCTGATCGGTTTCGCGGTGAACACCTACGCGCTGAGCGACGGCGCCATCACCTGCTCAGGCAACGTCGCGGCGGCACCCGAGCCCGAGGTGCTCATCGAGAACATCGACGCCTTCCGCGTGCTCTACGGCATCGACACCGATGCCGGTCCGGTCGCGGCGGGCGACGGCATCCCGAACCGCTTCGTGCCCTGGGACGAGGTCGTCGACCCGAGCGAGGTGGTGGCCGTGCGCTTCGCGCTGCTCGTGAACTCCGGTGCCCCGGTGCGCTCGCGCGCCGTCGATCAGACGCACGTGGTGCTCGACCGGCTACGCACCGAGCTGGACGATCGGCTGCTGCGCGAGGTCTTCTCGACCACGGTGCAGCTCAGGAACCGGAGTCGCTGATGCGCCCATCGAATCGCACGCGCGCACGCGCCGCCCGGCCTCGCGCTCCGGTACCCGTCGCGCGCCCTTCGGCGCGTCCCGCCGCGGGACGCCGGGCCGGGCCGACGCGTCCGCTGCGCCAGGGGGGCGTCGCGCTCGTGGTCGCGCTCGTGCTGCTCGTGGCCACGAGCGTGCTGGCCGTGGCCACGCTGACGGGTACCCGGCTCGGCGAGGGCATGGCGTCGAACGCGCAGCGCAAGGCCGTCGCCTTCGAGGCGGCCGAGTCGGGCATCGGCTCGGTCCTCGCCGACGCGGTGGCGGTGAAGGCGGCGCTGGCCACGGCGCCCGGAAACGACCCGGACGCGGTGGTCATGGACGGATTCCAGGACGCGCTCCGGGCGGACTACGACCAGGATCTGGGCGGTTCCTACACGCTCGACCTGGAAGGCGACCTGACCGTGCAGCACTGCGGCGAGGCGCCGAACCCGCCGGGCTACGACATGAACGCGAACAAGGCCGACACCACCGCCTTCGTGTCGCGCCTGTTCGACGTGCGGGCGGTCGTGACCGGCAACGCCGCGCAGGCCGACCACGTGCAGCGCATGTCCATGCCGGTGATCGCCGGCGGCACCACCGGGGCCTGCCCGGCTCCGTGAACCCCCGACGAGGCGAGACGATGCGATCCAGTCTGCAGCGCACCCACGGTTTCACGCTCATCGAGCTGCTGATCGCGGTGGCCATCGTCGGCATCATCGCCGCCGTCGCCGTGCCGAGCTACTCGGCCTACGTGCAGAAGACCCGGCGCACGGACGCGACGATCTTCCTCGTGGAGGCCGCCGGCGAGCAGGTGCGCTTCCAGTCCGAGAACAACATCTACGCGGACGCTCTGGACGACCTCGGGTATCCGGACGAGACCATGACCACGCCGGAAGGCCTCTACCGGGTATCGGTGCGGCCGGATTCGGCCACGGCGACGGCCTTCGTGCTGGAAGCGGTACCCGTTGCCGACCGCCCCCAGGCGGGCGATGCCGACTGCCAGATCCTCACGATCACTTCCACGGGCGTGAAGGCGCCGGCCGAGTGCTGGTAGGGCCTTCTCAGGCGCCGATGCCCTGGCTCTGCAGGTAGTCCTCGTAGTTGCCCTTGTAGTCGACGAGCCCGCCGGGCTTGAGCTCGATGACGCGGTTCGCCAAGGAGCTCACGAACTCGCGGTCGTGGCTCACGAACACGACGGTGCCGGGGTAGATGTCCACGGCGTAGTTCAGCGACTCGATCGATTCCATGTCCATGTGGTTCGTCGGTTCGTCGAGAATCATCACGTTCGGTGACTGCAGCATCAGCTTGCCGAACAGCAGCCGCCCCTTCTCGCCGCCCGAGCACACGCGCACGGGCTTGCCGATGTCCTCCTTGCCGAACAGCAGCCTTCCGAGAATGCCGCGGATCTGCTGCTCGTCGTGGGTCTCGTTGCCCCACTGGCTCATCCAGTCGAGGATGGACGTGTCGGACTCGAAGTCCTCCTCGTGGTCCTGCGCGAAGTAGCCGATCTTCGCGTTCTCGGACCATTTCAGATCACCCTCGACGGGCTGCATCGCGCCGGCCAGCACCTTGACGAACGTGCTCTTGCCGATGCCGTTCGGGCCGATGACCGCGATCTTCTCGCCGGCCTCGATCATGAGATCGACGTCGTCGAGCACGCGCTGCCCGTCGTAGCCCGCCGCGACGTCCTCGAGCTCGGCCGCGTTCCTGAAGAGCTTCTTCTCCTGCTCGAAGCGGATGTAGGGGTTCTGCCGGCTCGAGGGCTTCATCTTCACGACCTCGAGCTTGTCGATCTGCTTCTGGCGGCTGGTGGCCTGGCGCGCCTTCGACTTGTTGGCCTTGAAGCGCTCGACGAAGGCCTGCAGGTCCGCGATCTGCGCCTTCTTCTTCGCGTTGTCGGCGTACATCCGCTCGCGCGCCTGGGTGCTGGCGAGCATGTAGTCGTCGTAATTGCCGGGGTAGATCCGGATCTCGCCGTAGTCGAGATCCGCCATGTGCGTGCAGATCGAGTTCAGGAAATGACGATCGTGGCTGATGATGATCATCGTGCTGCCGCGCTCGTCCAGCACGCCCTCCAGCCAGCGGATGGTGTCGATGTCGAGGTTGTTCGTCGGCTCGTCCAGCAGCAGCACGTCGGGGTCGGCGAAGAGCGCCTGGGCGAGCAGCACTCGCAGCTTGTCGCCCGGCGCGACCTCGCTCATGGGCCCCTCGTGCAGCTCCAGCGGGATCTGGGCACCGAGCAGGATCTCGCCGGCGCGGGCTTCGGCCGAGTACCCGTCGAGCTCCGCGAACTCCACCTCGAGCTCGGCGACCTTCATGCCGTCGTCCTCGCTCATCTCGGGCAGGGCATAGATCCGGTCTCGCTCCGCCTTGATCTTCCACAGCTCCTTGTGGCCCATGATCACGGTGTCCAGCACCGTGTGCTCCTCGTAGCCGAACTGGTTCTGGCTGAGCATGGCCATGCGCAGGCCGGGGTCGAGCTGCACGTTGCCGGCGCTCGGCTCCAGCTCGCCGCCCAGGATCTTCATGAACGTGGACTTGCCGCTGCCGTTCGCCCCAATGAGTCCGTAGCGGTTGCCGTCGCCGAACTTGATCGAGACGTTCTCGAACAGGGGCTTCGCGCCGAACTGGATGGTGAGGTTGGCTGTGGAGATCACGGCGGGGGAGGGGGGAGGGGTCGGGGCGGGGGACTCTACCGTGGGGTCGGACCTCACGGAATCCACTGATCAATACGGTTTCTAGCCTTGTCAAGCGGTGTTCGGTACCTTCGGCGCCGCACTCGATCACCGGGGCGACATCGCTCGCAGAACGAGGCTGCTCCAAGCCCGAAGGCATGTTCGCTAAGCGCGGTCGAACGGCCGATCCGGTACCGTTTAATCGCCTGGACGGAGCTCCGGAGCCAGTCGCGGGAAGCTTAAACGAGCCAGAATGACGCCTGTAAGGCTACTTAGCGAGGGCCGAGTTGTCGTGCTTTCGTTCTGTGCCGCAACATCTGCTGCGTATTGATGGTGATTCGCCTTGTTGTGCTTTTCATGATCAATTTCGCGCAATGATATGTCCTCCATTCGGTCCGACCCCATGGCTCTCCCCAAGGCCCCGATGACCGTCGATTTCGACACCGTCCTGTCGCGTGCGGGTACCGCCGCCATGAAGTGGGAGCGCTACGCGGGCACCGACGTGCTCCCGTTCTGGGTCGCCGACATGGATTTCGCGGTCGCGGATCCGATACGCCACGCGCTCGCCGAGCGCATCGCGCACCCGATCTACGGCTACACGACCGCCACGGACTCGCTGGTGCGAGCCGTCACCGGGCACCTCGCGAGCGAGTACGGTTGGCACGTGGAGCCCGACTGGCTCGTGTGGCTGCCCGGAGTCGTGTCGGGGTTGGCCGCCAGCACCCGCGCTTTCTGCGGCGACGGCGACGAGCTCATCGTGCACACGCCCATCTACCACCACTTCTACGACTCCCACGAGGAGGATCGGCACGCGCTCGTGCGGGTACCGCTGGGGCGTGACGCGAACGGCCGGCGCGCCTGGGACATCGCGGCGACGCGTGCGGCCTGCACCGAGCGCACGCGGCTGATCATGCTGTGCAGTCCCCACAACCCCACGGGTACCGTGTTCCGAGCGGACGAGCTCGCGGGCATCGCGCAGCTGGCCGCCGAGCGCGACCTGATCGTCGTGAGCGACGAGATCCATTGCGATCTCGTGATCGACGAGTCGGCGCGACACGTGCCCACGGCGGCGGCCCGGCCCGAGATCCGGGACCGCACCGTCACGCTCATGAGCGCCAGCAAGACCTGGAACATCGCGGGCCTGAACTGCTCGTTCGCGATCATCTCCGATCCGGGGCTCAGGGAGCGCTTTCGAGGCGCGTGCCGCTCCATCGTGCCGCCCGTGCCGCCGCTCGCCTACGTCGCGACCGAGGCGGCCTATCGCGACGGGGGGCCCTGGCGTCACGCGCTGCTGGACTATCTCGCCGGCAACTTCCGTCTGATCGCCGAGGCGCTCGACGACATCGACGGGCTCGAGCTGCAGCCGCTCGAGGCGACCTACCTCGCCTGGATCGATGCGACCGCGCTCGGCCTCGACGACGCGCAGGCCTTCTTCGAGACCGCGGGAGTCGGGCTCTCGAGCGGCGAGCAGTTCGGCGAACCGGGGCATCTGCGCATGAACTTCGCCTGCCCGCGGGACACGTTGCGCGAAGGGCTCGACCGGATGGCGGGCGCCGTCCGTAAATTGCAGGCCTAGCGATGGATGGAGGACGCGACGGGGCTGCGGTGGGATCCTCCAGTTGTCCACGAACCGGCGTCAGCGCGCTGACGCGCAACCCGACGGAGCCTCGAGAATCATGGCCGACGACGACCGCCCGAAGACCGGAGACACCTATACGTGCAGCCACTGCGGCATGAGCATCCTGCTGACCGAGGACTGCAAGTCCGAAGGCGATGGTCCGTTCTTCGCGTGCTGCGGCGAATCGATGAACAAGAGCGACGAGAAGGACTGATTCAGTCCTCGATCGGCGGCAGCACCACCACGCCGTCGTCGATCGCCTTCAGGAAGTTCAACGTGATGCGCGCGCTCGCCCCCCAGAGCGTCTCGCCGTCGAACGGTTCGTACACCACGACCGGGTGGCGACGCGCGCTCGCCGGGTCCACGTCGCGCCGCGCGCGCAGCGTGAAGTTGTCGCGCTCGCGCAGCCAGTCGAGCGGCAACAGGAAGGTGCGGGCCACCTCGCGCGGCTCCAGCCGCAGCGGCGTGGGCCAGTCGATGGCGGCGGCGACGGGCACCACCTCGTAGTTGGTCACCGTGAGGTAGCTCGGCAGCGTGCCGAGCACGCGCACGCCGGAGGCGTCCAGCCCGATCTCCTCGCGCGCCTCCCGAAGCGCCGTCTCGATGTCGGAGGCGTCTTCCTCGTCGCGCGCGCCGCCCGGGAAGGCCACCTGCCCGCTGTGACGGTCGAGCTCGTGCACGGCGCGACGGATGAACAGCAGGTGCCATGCCGCCTCGTGACGCACCAGCGGCAGCAGCACCGCCGCGCGTCGCAGGCCGCTTTCGCGCGACCGCGCCGGATCGTCCGTGACCTCGCCACCGAGCGCCCCCCGGAAGGGGACGTCGGAGTCTCGATGCAGGGCGTCCTCGTCGGCGTCCTCCAGGATATGCAGCTCGGGAATCATTCGTGAGCACCAGGGTACGGGCTCCCGACCGCGGCGACACCCTCCGTCCATGATGACCTCGTCCGCGCCCGACGGTTCCTCGCCGTAGGCGGAAGGCACGGTCGGTGGGGGTCGATGCGAGCATGACGGCCGGGAAATCCCGGCCGCCGTCGGCTTCGGGCTGGCACGAAGGTTGAAACCTTCGCACGAACGCCCGCCCTGTCGCCTCGCGCCGTGATGCCGCTGTCCGCTTCCCTTTTCCTTCGCCGGCATCGGCTCGCCGCCGCCCGCCGAACCCGGCGCGCCCTCGCCATCGTAGCGACGCTCGGGGCGACCGTCGCGTGTCCTGCCATCGCCTTCGATGCACCGCGCTCGCCCCCCGAGGGCTGGGACGCGAAGGTGCAGTTCGGCGCCGAGGCGACCATGGGCGCGTCCCGCAGCTCCAGCCTGTCGCTCGAGTCCGGGCTGTCCTGGCACGTCGGGCGCTTCGAGACGGCGGGCAGGCTCCGCGTGCTCAGAAGCAACGCGAGCATCGAGGTGGCTCGGCTCGAGGACGGCGAGCCCGTGCTGAATGCCGACGGCGAGCCCGTGACCGAGGTGATCAGCGACCGCACGAACGACCGACTCGCCTTCGGCCTGGAGCCGCGCTGGTACCTCGCGGGCGAGCGCCGTTACGTGTTCGGTCTGCTCGACTACGACACCAACCCGCCGGCGGGCATCGAGCGCGCGACGCGTCAGGTCGGCGGGGTCGGCTACCGGTTGTGGAACGACAAGGACAACTACCTCGCGGCCGGCGTCGGATTCGGTCACAAGCGCACCGAGGCCACCGACGGCGAGACGAGCGACGGTGGCATCGGCTACTTCGGTGTCAAGGTGGTGCTGAAGCTCACCGAGAAGGCGAGGCTCGATGCCGGCCTCGACACCGATTTCGGCGGCGAGAGCGATTTCACCGAGTTCGGCATCGCGCTCGGGTACAAGCTCAGCGATCCCGTGGCGCTGAAGTTCGGCTACGACGCGCGCATCACCGACGGGGTGACGAGCGACGCGGGCGCGTTCGACGAAAGCGTCGACGCCCGCGCGAGCCTGAAGCTCGAGGTCGACCTGCTCTGATCCTTGAGCCCGGCGCCGCGGCATTCGCTTGCAAAGGCCGGCGCGACGGCGCAGCGGCGAAACCCCTCGGCGCGCCGGCAGGGACGAGCCACCGCACCGTCGCGTCATCCGCTCGCGGCGCGCGTTCGAGGTAACGTCCGGACTTCGCAACCGCCACCGCCGCCGCACGATGCCCCCCTGCCGACGCGCTCGTTTCTGCCGACGCGCTCGTTCGCACGGCGTCACGCTCGCCTGCGCGGCGATGGCCGCGCTTCTGGCGCTCGCGCCCGCCCGAGCCGCCGCGGACGCGCCGACGCCCGGCCCGGCGACGCCCGGCGCGAGCACCGTTCCCGATCCCACCGAGACGGCGTTCGTCGACGCCCTGCTGGCGCGCATGACGATCGCCGAGAAGGTCGGCCAGCTGGTGCAGGGGCGCGGCGGCGCGGACGAGACCGGTCCCGCCGCCGCCGGCACGAACGAGGCGGCCGTGCGCGCCGGCGCCGTCGGCTCGTTCCTCGGCATCACGGGGGCGGAGCGCACGTGCGCCCTGCAGCGCGTCGCGGTCGAGCGCGGCCGGCTCGGCATTCCGCTGCTGTTCGCCTACGACGTGGTTCACGGGCTGCGCACGATCTTCCCGATGCCGCTCGCCGAGGCCGCGAGCTGGAACCTCGACGCCATCGAGCGTGCCGCGCGCATCGCCGCCATCGAGGCCACCGCCGCGGGCGTGCACTGGACCTACGCGCCCATGGTCGACGTCACGCGCGACCCGCGCTGGGGGCGCATCGTCGAAGGGGCCGGGGAGGATCCGTGGCTGGGAGCACGCATCGCCGCGGCGCGCGTGCGCGGTTTCCAGGGCGACGATGCCGCCTCCGACGACACCCTGCTGGCCACGGCCAAGCACTTCGTGGCCTACGGCGCGGCCACCGGCGGGCGCGACTACGACATGGCGGATCTCTCCGAGCGCACGCTGCGCAGCGTCTACCTGCCGCCCTTCGAGGCCGCGGTGGAGGCGGGCGTCGCGAGCGTCATGGTGGCCTTCAATGCGGTCAACGGCGTGCCCGCGCACGGCAACCGGGAGCTGCTGACCGGTGTGCTGCGGGACGAGCTCGGCTTCGACGGCAGCATCGTGAGCGACTACGACGGGGTGCGCGAGCTGATCGTGCACGGCGTGGCGGCGGACGCCGAGGACGCCGCGGCCATCGCCTTCGACGCGGGCGTCGACATCGACATGGTGTCCGGGCTCTACGCCGACGGTCTGCCGCGAGCGCTGGCCGACGGGCGCACCGATGCCGCCGCCATCGACATCGCCGTCGCGAGGGTGCTGCGCATGAAGTACCGCCTCGGCCTCTTCGACGACCCGTACCGCTACTGCGACACCCTGCGCGAGCGCGCGCGCACGCTGAAACCCGCGCATCGGCGCGCGGCACGGGAGCTCGCCACCGAGTCCCTGGTGCTGCTGCAGAACCGGAACGATCTCCTGCCCCTGGATCTCGAGGGCCGGCGCATCGCGCTGATCGGTCCGCTGGCCGACGCGGCGCGCCCGATGCTCGGCGGCTGGTCCATGGCGGGCCGCGCGGACGAGACGGTCAGCATCCTCGAGGGGCTTCGCGCGGCGTTGCCCGACTCGGCCACGCTGACGCACGTCGTGGGCGGCGACGTGCGCGGCGACGACACGAGCGGCATTCCGACGGCCGTCGAGGCGGCGAGGAACAGCGATGTCGTCGTGCTCGTCGTCGGCGAGACGCCGGACATGAGCTCGGAGGCGAACAACCGCACCTCGCTGGACCTGCCGGGCGTGCAGGACGAGCTCGCGCGCGCGGTGGTCCGTACCGGCACGCCCACCGTCGCGGTGCTCGTGAACGGTCGCCCGCTCGGGCTCGAATGGCTCGATCGGCACGCGGGAGCGGTGCTCGAAGCCTGGTTCCCGGGCAGCGAGGCCGGCCATGCGGTGGCCGACGTGCTGACGGGCGCGGTGAACCCGAGCGGCAAGCTGCCCGTCACCGTGCCGAGGAACGTCGGCCAGATCCCGATCCACTACGCCGCCCTGCGCTCCGGTCGCCCGTGGACCGACGGCCAGCGCTACGTCGTGCGCTACATCGACTCGCCGGCATCGCCGCTGTACCCCTTCGGTCACGGCCTGTCGTACACGAGCTTCGCCTACGACGAGCTGCGCCTGGACACGGCCGTGCTGGAGCCCGGGGGCAGCATCGAGGTGTCCGCGCGCATCGCGAACACGGGCGCGCGCGTCGGCACCGAGATCGTGCAGCTCTACGTCGCCGACCCCGTCGCGACGATCGCCCGGCCCGTGCGCGAGCTGCGCGGGTTCGAGCGCGTGACGCTCGCGCCCGGCGAGTCCCGGCGGGTGCGCTTCGAGCTGCGGGCCGAGGACCTCGCCTACCCGGTGCTGGCCTGGCCCGAACGGGATCCGGTGCGCATCGCCGAGGCGGGGGACTTCACGGTGCACGTCTCCCCTTCGTCGGTGGGCGGCCTGACCGGACGCTTCACGCTCTCGAGGCAGTGGCGCGCCGACTCCGATCGGGGACGCAGCGCGAGCCGCGACGCCGAAAGCCCGGCCCGTGACGACGCGAGCGCTACGGCTCCCCCGCCCGCCCCAGCCCGAACTGGCGTCCCGTGAAGGTGTCGGCGATCAGGGTGCGCGTGCGCTCGAGCCACGCCATGCCGGGCCCGCAACCGGGCTCGGGCGCCTCCGGCGGGCAGGCGATCGGCGCATCCCCGTTCGTCGGCACCTCGAAGTGCATGCCGTACATGGGCCGGTAGAGCCGATCCTCGGGCGTGGCCGACCAGCCGAACATGCCGTCCGCGTCGGTGCCGAGCAGGGACAGGATGAGCGAGGGCAGCCGGTAGAGCGGCACCTTGCCGACGTCTACCGGACCGTGCATGCCGTCGATGACGATGAGCGGCGTGCCGGAGAGGCGCTCGAACTGCTCGCCGCTGAAGTCCTTCCTGTCCGCGGGCAGATCGAAGGCCTCGGCATAGACGCCGTAGTTGGGGTCCAGGAAGGGCAGGTGATCGCCGAAGGCGACGATGAGCGCGTCCGGATCCTCCTCGCGCAATACCGCAAGCCTGGCCATCAGGTCGCGCGACTTGTACCAGACGTGGTTCAGGTAGCCGTGCAGCAGCGGCGCCTCGCGCCCGGAGGTCACCCGATCGGGGTAGGCGGCGGAATTCGGATACGGCAGGTGGCCGTGGTAGGTCAGCACGTAGTTGAAGATCGGTCGCGCATCCAGCGGCCCGAGCTTGTCGAAGAGCTGCTCGTAGAGCGCGTGATCGAGCATGAACGGCCCGACCGCGTCGCTCGTGTCGAAGTCGGCCTTGCTCAGGTATTCGTCGAAGCCGGTGAGCCGGTAGGCGTGCGTGCGGTTCCAGAAGCCCGGCACGTTCGGGTGCGAGGCGACGGTGCGATACCCCGCCTCGGCGAGGATGCGCGGCAGGCACGGCACCGCTCGCCGCAGCCAGCCTTCGAAGAACACCGCGTTCTCGGTGACGGGGAATCCGCACAGCACCTCGAACTCGGCGTTCGCCGTGTAGCCGCCGAACACCGGCGACAGCGCCGTCGAGTGGCCGGTTTCGCGCCACAGCGCACGCAGCTCCGGATCGAAGGGGTCATCGGGCACCCACTCGGGCCCGAGCAGCAGCGGATCGAAGAACGACTCCAGCAGGATCAGGTGCACGTTGCGCGGCGCGGCCGCGACGGGAGCGATGTCCAGCGGCGAGGCGGCGATGTCCGCGAGCGCCGCATCCACGTCGGCGGCGTCCGGAACACGGCCGACCTTGGCGAGCGTGCGCACGCTCTCCTGCACCAGGTGCAGCGCGAGCCCGCGCGAGCGGAAGTTCTCCGGCTGGTTCCACACCGAGTGGCCGAAACGCGCGTCCAGCGCCTGCTGCACCGGGCGCGCCTGCGCCGCGACGAGCCAGACGACGCCCGCCATGGCGACGAAGGCCAGGCGCGTCGTCCAGGTGCGCCAGCGTCCGACAAGCGCCAGCAGCACGAACGGCATCGCCCCCACGGCCAGCACGAACGCGCGCTGCACGGGGCCCTCGGCCAGGTGGTACAGGTTGACGATGTTCAGGAAATCGTCCGGACTGCCGGGCACGCCCAGCACCAGCAGCTTGCCGGCGTTGATCAGGTGAAAGCCCGCCACGACGGGGATCGCGAAGAGCAGCGTCGGCGCGGTGCGTCGCGCCAGCACCCAGGCCGCGATCGCGACCGCGAGATTGCCCAGGTAGTCGCGCAGCCACCAGCGGTGCTCCAGCGCCACGTCCATGCCGTGCTCGATGCCGAGGCGCAGCGCCCAGGTGAGCGCGAGCGTGACGAGCGCGACGATGCCCAGGCTGCGAAGCGCAAGCCCGACCCGCTTGGCCAGGGCCTCCGGAAAGGCCGGAGCGTCCACCCGGTCGGCGGTCGTGCTCATCGGCGTGCGGCGCGCTCCAGCGCGCCGGGCAAACGCTTGAGCAGACTCGGTTCGCCTCGATCGTCCGCGAGGATCGGCGGCAGCGTCTTCATGCTGCCGATCAGCGACAGCGCGACGGCCGCGACGTACGGTACGGCCTGCACGCACAGCAGCGCGATCCACAGCCGCGTATCGACGAGATAGGCATCGTCGCGCTGCGCGATGGTGAGCGCGGCGAGCAGCAGCGCGCTGCCGAGCAGGAGCTCCTCGCGCGCGTCCTCCAGCGCCCGGCGCACGCCGTGCAGGTTCGCGTGCTTGGGCGTGCGCACGAAGCCGATGGAGCGCGTGTGCAGTCCCGCCAGCATGGCACGCGCGATGGTGTGCGACACCGCCAGGCCCGCGAGCGCCGCCGACAGGCTCTGCCCCGGGGTCGCGTCCAGGCGCCATCGGTAGAGCACCAGCATCTTCGCGATCTTGAAGCCGAAGAAGGCGATGGGCAGCAGGCTCAGCACGACCTCGGGCGGCGTGTAGTCGTGCGGGTAGAGCACCATGAGCACCGAGAACCCGAGCGCCAGGCAGTTGAAGCCGAGCGAGAGCCCGTCCGCCATCCACGGCAGCCAGCCCGCGAGGAAGTGGTAGCGCTGCGCGGAGCTGAGCTTCGAGCGCGACAGCGACAGGAAGTAGCGCGCGTGGTGGCGAAGGATCAACACCGAGCCGTAGGCCCAGCGGAAGCGCTGCTTCTTGTAGTCGAGGAAGTTGTCGGGCATGACACCGCGCCCGTAGCTCTTGGGCACGTAGGCGGCCCGGTGCCCTTCGGCGAGCACGCGCAGGCCGAGCTCGGCGTCCTCGGTGATGCACCAGGTGGACCAGCCCTCGACGGCGTCCAGCACGTCGCGGCGCACGATGGTCATGGTGCCGTGCTGGATGATGGCGTTCCTTGCGTCGCGGTTCACCATGCCGATGCCGAAGAAGCCCGCGTACTCGCAGTAGATCATCGACTTGAACAGGCTCTCGGGCGCGTCCCGGTAATCCTGCGGCGCCTGCACGATGGCGATGCCCGCGTCGTCGAAGAGCGTCGTGCAGTCGGCGAGCCAGTCGGGCGCGACGACGTAGTCGCTGTCGATGACGGCGACGAGCTCGACATCGCCTGCGGTGTGCTCGAGCGCGAAGTTCAGCGCACCCGCCTTGAAGCCCTCGAGCGGGTCGACGTGGAAGAAGCGGAAGCGGGTTTCGGTGCCCCCGTCCTGACGCGCGCACCACGCCTCGACGGGCTTCCAGCGTGCGGGGTCCGCGGTGTTGTTGTCGACCACGATCACCTCGTAGTCGGGGTAGTCGAGCGCGCGCAGCGCGGCCAGCGTCTCGATGACCATGTCGGGCGGCTCGTCGTGCACGGGCACGTGTATGGACACCTTGCGCGGCCGCGCCGCCGGGTCGCGCGGCGGCAGCTTCGCGGGCACCGGGCGCCGGGCCCAGATGGACTCGGCCCACTCGTGCGCCTCCGCGAGCACCACGAGCACGACGCAGAAGGCGGCGACCAGCAGGCCGATGCCGACCAGTACCTGCTCCCACGTCAGGTACTTGCTGGAGTAGTCGTACACCAGCCACACCACGGCCGTGGAGATGCCGAGCGAGACGAACACCAGAAAGCCCCGGCCGCCGTGCACGAGCCCCGCGCTGTCGCGCAGCAGCAGGGTCAGCAGCAGGATGGTGAAGGCGAGCGAGAAGCCGACGAGCGCCGGCCACTCGGGCACCGGCGTCACGGGGGAGGTGAACGGAAACTTCGCCTGACGCGCCGCGTCGTACACGCCCCAGTAGCGCCCCACCGCGCCCTCGTCGGTCTTCCAGATCTGGTCGAAGGCCTCGAGCACGAAGTAGTCGGTGCCGCGCGCCGTGGCCTCGGCCAGGAACTCGCGCAGGAAGGTCGCCTGGTTGCGCGACGAGGGAATCGAGCCCCCGCGCTGACGCCCCTCGCTCGGCCAGCCCACCTCGCCGAGCATCACCGGCGTGCCGCGGAAGGTGGTGCGCAGCTCGTCGTAGCGCTCGAACACGTAGGCCGGTGCGCGGTCCGCGGGCACGCCCTCCCAGTAGGGCAGCACGTGCGCGGTGATGAAGTCGACGTGCTCGACGAGCTCGGGGTGCTTCAACCAGTTGTCCCAGGTCTCGGCCATGGTCACCGGGATGGGCGCTACGATGCGCCGCACCTGGTCCAGGTAGCCGGCAAGCTCCTCGGAGTCGAGCTCGCCGCGCAGCAGGGTCTCGTTGCCGACGATGACCGCCTTCACCGCGCCGCGCGCCCCGGGCAGTAGCTCGGCGAGCCAACGGATCTCGCGCTCGTTGCGGTCCAGGTCCTCCGAGATCCACACCCCGACCGTCGTCTTCAGCCCCTCCTCGCGCGCCAGCCGGGGCACCGCGCCGAGCGTGCCCTCGGTGGAGTAGGTGCGCACCGAGCGCACGCTGTCCGACAGCAGTGCGAGGTCCGCCGCGATCTGGGCCTCGCTCGGGAAGGTCGCGCGCTGCGGGGACTGGTCGGCCTGGAACGGTGAGAACGACACGCCCTGGATGCGGGCGGGCCACTCGGGCACGTAATCGGGTCGGTTGAACAGCGCCCAGAGCGCGACGAGCAGCACGGCGGCGACGCCGAGCAGGATCCAGGTGGCGCGATCGATGGTGTGCAATGGAGGGCCTGTGGCGGGCCGTCGGCGCGGGCGGCGCGCGACGGGATCGGGACGGATGCGGTGTGGGGACGGTCAGCCGGACGAGGGTAAGAGTCGGAAACCCGACGGCCGCTGAACGATGATCGTCGACATCCTGACGGAATCGCTTTGTAGATCCGGAATTGTCACGAAACTGTCATCCTGAGCGGGAGATTTTTCGACTACCGCGTCAAGAATCTCGCAAGGTATGCGAGGCCGTCCCCGTGGGCCGTCCCGTGGGCCGTCCCCGTGGGCCGTCCCCGTGGGCCGTGGCTCATCGGTCGTGATGGAATTCGCACCGCGATGCGCCGCGCCGGCCAAGGCACCGATCCGGCCGCGGCTACACTGCGACGCGTCTTCCCGCCACACCCCCCCCCGATGCTGCTGACCAACCTCGAGTTCCTGCCCGATCGCAAGGTGGTGCGCCACGTCGGTCTGGTGCAGGGCAGCTCGGTGCGCTCCAAGCACGTCGGTCGGGACATCGGCGCCTCGCTCAAGAACCTCTTCGGGGGCGAGCTCAAGGGCTACACGGAGCTCCTGGCCGAGTCGCGCGACGAGGCCACCGCGCGCATGCTCGAGCAGGCGCGTGCGCTCGGTGCCAACGGCGTGATCAACGTGCGCTACAGCACCTCCAGCATCGCCGCGGGGGCCGCCGAGATCTTCGTCTACGGCTCGGCCGTCGAGCTCGACGGCGACGCCTGAGAGATCCGCCCGGATGGACCTGCTGCTGCAGTTTCCCGCCGTCGTCGTCTTCGCGGTGCTGATGGTCTCGGGCTACGCGTTCGGGCGCCACGGCGAGCGCCGGCACTATCGCAGCCTGATCGAGCGCGAGCGCGAGCTGAACGCGCTGCCCGCCATCGCGAGCCGGCGCCCGCCCACCGATCGCGCCTACGGGCAACTGCTCGTGAGCGGCAGCGTCGTCATCGCCTCGGACTACTTCAAGAGCTTCGTCGCCGGGCTGGTCAATCTCTTCGGCGGCCGGGTGGCGCCGTTCGAGTCGCTGCTCGATCGGGCGCGGCGCGAGTCCCTGCTGCGCATGAAGGCGCAGGCGAAGGCCGCGGGCGCCGTCTACGTGTTCAACGTCAAGTACGAGACCGCACGCGTGACCGCGGGGCGCGGTGCAGCGCTCGAGGTGCTCGCCTACGGCACCGCGATGGTGCCGCACGGCGAAACGCGCTCACCGCGGGACGCGGCCGCCGTCGACGCGCGCATCGACCCGCGCGTTCGCTAGGTCGCCGCAGGTCGTGGTCGACTACGAGAACCGCCAGCCGCCCGAGGGGACGAACGTCTCGTCCGAGCACCCGCTGCGCACCTTCGCGAAGCTCGCCGTCGGGGCGTTGCTGCTGATCGTCGGGGTGGTCACGGTGCTGCAGTTCGCGGGCGGCTTCGCGGCGACGCGCATTCCGTTCGCGGTGGAACGGCGCCTGGTGGACCGGATCCCGATCGAGTTCGGCGATCCGGCGGCGTCCCCCGAGATGGTCGCCTACCTGAACGATCTCGCCGAGCGGGTCATGGAACACATGCCGCTGCCGCAGGAAATGGACGTGCGCGTGCACTACGACCCGGCCGACACCTTCAACGCGTTCGCGACCGCCGGCGGACACCTCGTGTTCTACCGCGGGCTGCTCGAGCGCATGCCGCACGAGAACGCGCTCGCGATGGTGATGGCGCACGAGATCGCGCACGTGCTGCACAGAGACCCTGTCGCCTCCCTCGGCGGCGGCGTGGCCAGCAGCGTGGCGCTGCTGCTGCTGACCGGCAACGCCGGCAGCCGCGCCGCGAGCGACGTGCTGCAGAACGCGGGCCTGGTGACCGGCATGTCGTTCACGCGGCGCATGGAGCGCGCGGCCGACGTGGCGGCGGTCGCCGCGGTGGGCCGGATGTACGGGCACGTCGACGGCGCGTCCGCGCTGTTCGAGCTCGTGGCGGTGGAGCGCGCGGAAGGCAGCGACGACGACTCCGGCCGGGCAAGCACTTGGCTGGAGCGCTTCACGAGCACGCACCCGCTGGACGCGGATCGGATCGCGGCGATCGATGGGCTGGCCGCGCAGGACGGATTCGCCACCGAGGGGCCGGTCACGCCGCTGCCCGCGGGATTCAGTCGCTGGCTGACAGCCAGCGATTGATCAGGAAGCGGGCGATGCTGTCGGTGCGCGGCAACTTGAGGTGCTCGCCGCCGTCGCCCCAGTCACCGAACGTGCGGATCTGCTCGCGCGTGAACCAGCGCGCGTCGCCGAGCTCGCGCTCGTCGACGACGAGCTCCGTCGACGTGGCCCGAGCGGTGAACCCGAGCATGATCGAGCGCGGGAACGGCCACGGCTGCGAGGCCACGTAGGTGACGTCGGTGGTGAGCACGCCGGCCTCCTCGTGCACCTCGCGCGAGACGGCCTGCTCGAGCGACTCGCCCGGCTCCACGAACCCGGCCAGCGTGGAGAACACGCCGGACGGCCAGGCGGGTGCGCGTCCGAGCAGGCAGCGCTCGGGGGAGCCGTCGCCCGCGTCGTGGGTGACCAGCATGATCACGGCCGGATCGGTGCGAGGAAAATGGGTGTGAGGCCGTTCCTCGCGCGTGCAGGCGCGCACGTGCCCGGCGTTCGTCGGCACGAGCTCGCGCCCGCAACGGGAGCAGTGGCGCACCGTCTCCGCCCACCAGGTCAGCCCGCGCGCGTAGGCCAGCAGCGCGCCGTCGTCGGCGGACAGCACCGGGCCGACCACGCGCAGGTCCGAGAACTCGGCCTCCATCCGTGCGCCGTCCGGTCCCGTGGCGAGCGCGGCGATGTCGTCCGGCGGTGCGTCGCCGAGATGCGAGACCGACACGGCGAACAGCGGCGTCTCGCCGACGAGGCCGAGGAATATCTCGCCGACCGATTCATTCAATCTGCCGTACTCGGCCTCGCCCGGCAGCGTCGCCGCGACGATGCCCGACGGCGGCCGGGGCATGGGGCGGCCGGGAGCCGTGGCGGCCGGGTCGGGAGCGTCACGGGACCAGCGGCTCACGAGCACCGCGCCCTGCCACACGGGCAGGAGCCGTGCGTCGCTCCGGGCGCGCAGCGCGGCGATGGCATCGGGGTCCTTGCGCAGGGCGTCGGCGCGATCGAGCGCGGCGTGGGTGTAGAACATCGGTGTCCGGGTCGGGAGGCGGGTCGGGCCGCATGGACCCGGAAGCCGCAGGTGCCGAACGGGTCCCCGGCACGCTAGCACGGTCCCCGGGCGATCGCGGGCGATTCCCGCGCAGTCGTGCATGCTGCGCGCCCCTCCACCCGTACGCCGCCTCCCGTCGATGTCGCACGTCGCTCGCCGCAGACCGTCCACGGATCGGTCGTTCACGCTCGCCGCGATGCTGCTCGCAGGCGCACTCGTTCAGGCCCCGACGGCCTTCGCCCAGACCGACTCCGCCGACATCGCCGACGCCGTGAGCGCCCCGCGCACCGGCTTCACCGGCAGGCCCCGCTGGGAGGTCGGCGTGGGCGGAGGCTATCTGGAGTCCTACGACTACCCCGGCTCCAGCGACCCGAACGAGCGCGCGATCGCGTTGCCGTTCGCGATCTACCGCGGACCGGTGCTGCGGCTCGGCGACGGCGGCGTGCGAGCCATGGCCATCGAACGGCCGCGGCTGCAGTTGAGCGTGTCGATCGGCGGCTCGCTGAGCTCGTCCACCGAGGCCGACGGCGTGCGAGCGGGCATGCCCGATCTGGACTACCTGTTCGAGTTCGGCCCGCGCCTGCGGCTGCTGCTCGCCGACCGGCCGACGGGCGGCGGCGGGCGCTTTCAGGCGAGCACGTCGCTCGCGGTGCGCGGCGTGCTTTCGACGGACCTGAGCGATGTCGACGGACGGGGCGCCCTCGGCGAGATCGGCGTGACCGTCGCGCAGCGCCGCATCCGCGGCAGCCGATTCGACCTCATCGCGGGCTTCGATGCCAAGTTCGCGGGCAGCGAGCTGCAGTCGTACTTCTACGAGGTCGAGCCGCGCTTCGCGACCGCCGAACGGCCTGCCTACGATGCCGGGAGCGGCTACCTCGGCGCGGGCATCAGCCTGGGGCTCGCGTTCCGTCCGACGCCGCGCGTGCGGCTGTTCGCGGGCGTCGCGCACGATCGCTACGATGGCGCGGCGAACGAGGACAGCCCGCTGTACGAGACCGACTCGGCCACCGCCGTGGCCGTGGGCTTCGCCTGGACCGTGTTCCAGAGCCGGGCGCGCGTGGACGTCGTCGAGGTCGATTGAGCGCGCCTCATGCGCCCGCCACCCACCGGATCACCCACGGCAGCCCGAGCGCCGTCACCGTCGCGCCGAGCGCCATGCCGAGTCCCGACCATGCTCCCGCGCGCTCGCTGATCCGGAACGCGCGCGCGGTGCCGATGCCGTGCGCGACCAGGCCGATGGCCAGACCCTTCGCCGCGTCGTCGTGCACGCGCAGCCGGGTCAGCACGGGCACGGCCACCACCGCGCCGAACACGCCCGTCAGGATCGCGAACACGGCCGTGAGGCTCGGAATGCCGCCGATGCGCTCGCTGATGCCCATCGCGACCGGTGCCGTGACCGACTTCGGCGCGATCGACAGCCGCATCACGGGCTCGAGCCCGGTGAACCGCGCGAGCAGCAGCGTCGTGCCCACGGTGGTGACGAGGCCCGCCGTCAGCGCCAGCAGCACGGGACCGGCGCGGCGGCGCAAGGTCGGGAGCTCGCGGTACAGCGGTACCGCCAGCGAGACCGTGGCCGGCCCGAGCAGGAAGTGCACGAACTGCGCGCCCTCGAAGTACTCGGCGTACGGGATGCCCGCGAGCGTGATGAAGCCGACGAGCGCCAGCACCGACACCAGTACCGGGTTCAGCCACGAGCGCTGACCGGAGCGCTCGAACGCGGCCACCGCGGCGAGGTAGGCCGCGAGCGTCATGGCCAGCGCGAGCAGCGGCGAGCCGGCGAGGTAGACCCACAACGCGTCCAGCGGCAGCTCGTTCATCGTCGCCTCTCCCGCACCTCGGGCGCTGACGGAGCGGGCTCGTCCGGCGAGAGCTCGCCGGTCGCGGTGCGGCGCTGCAGCGGCAGCTCGCGCTGGCGCGTGCCGCGCAGCAGCGCCTGCAGCAGCAGCGACGTCACGGCGAGCCCGGCGAGCGTGCCCAGAGCGAGCGTGGTCGCCACCCCGACGAGCGCCCCTTCGAGCCGGTGCAGGTGCACGACGACGCCGACGCCCGCCGGCACGAACAGCAGCGACAGGTGCGCCAGCAGTGCACCGGAGGCCGGCGCGATGCGCGTCTCCAGCGAAGGCCTGGCCACGAGCAGGACGAGCAGCAGCAGCAGGCCGACGACGGGCCCGGGCACGGGCAGCCCGGCCACGCGAACGATGGCCTCGCCGGCGATCTGGAAGCCGAGAAGGAGCGTGAATCCGAGAAGCAGCTTCATGAGCGGGCGTGACGCGTGGGGGGGAGGCGACACGGTACGGCCGGCGGCGGTGCAGCGCCTTCGAGACGTGCGGCGTCGGGTGCGCCTTGCGTCACCGAAGCCGCTCGGGTATCACTGACGGGGCCGGATTCGGGCGTCATCGTCGGGTCTTCGCCGTGTCCCGGCCTCGGGTCACGACGGCCCCCGAACGCTCTCCCCTCCCACCGACCGCGAGACCGCTCAACGATCATGACCCCACAGCCCCCGATCGCCGCCCCCATCGCCGCCCCCATCGCCGCCCTGGTCGCCGGCCTGCTCGTCGGCACCGCTGCCACCGCGCAGGACGCCGTGCCTCAGGCCGGCAACGAGTGGTTCACGCAGGCGCAGGAGACCCTGCAACGCAATCTCGCGCGGCAGCCGAACACGAACGTCGCGAAGAACGTGATCCTCATGATCTCCGATGGCAACGGCGTCGGCACGAACTACGCCACGCGCCTCTGGCACGGCCAGCAGAACGGCAACATGGGCGACGAGAACGTGTTGCCGCAAGAGGAGATGCCGCACCTCGCGCTCGTCAAGACCTACAACACGAACGCGCAGACGCCGGACTCCTCCGGCACGGGCACCGCCATGCTCGCGGGCGTCAAGACCAAGGCCGGCGTGGTCGGCGTCAACGACAGCGTGGCGCGCGGGGACTGCTCGCAGGTCGAGGGCAACCGCGTCACGCCGATCACGAGGATGATGTCCGATGCCGGCAAGTCCACGGGCATCATCTCCACCGCCAGGCTCACGCACGCGACCCCGGCCTCCGGCTACGCGAGCGCCGCCGACCGGAACTTCGAGGACGATTCGGACCTGCCCGAGGGCTGCGAGGTGCCGGACATCGCCACGCAGCTCATCGACGCGATGGAGGCCGGCTGGGTCGATCTGGCCATGGGCGGCGGGCGGCGTCACTTCCTGCCCGCGGACATCACCGACGAGGAGGGCAATGCGGGGCGTCGCACCGACGGCAATGACCTCGTCGAGCGCGCGCGGGCCGCGGGCGCGCAGTACGCCTTCGACGACGCCTCGTTCGCCTCGGTGGACGTGTCGCGGGAGGGCCCCATTCTCGGGCTCTTCGAGTCCTCGCACATGCTGTACGAGGCCGATCGCACGGGCGAGCCGTCGCTCGCCGAGATGGTCGAGGCGTCCATCAAGGCGCTCGAGGGCAACGAGGACGGCTTCTTCCTCGAGGTCGAGGCGGGCCGCGTCGACCACGCGAATCACGCCGGCAACCTGCACCGCGTGCTGACCGACGGCGTGGCCTTCGCCGAGGCCGTCGCGAAGGCGCGCGAGCTGACGAACGAGGAGGACACGCTGATCGTCGTCACGGCCGATCACGAGCACGCCATCGCGTTCAACGGCTACTGCGGTCGCGGCACGCCCATCGACGGGCTGTGCTACGGCATCGACGAGGCCGGCACGATGCACAACGGCGAGCCGGAGCTCGCCGAGGACGGTCGCGCCTACAGCGTCGTCGGCTACCTGAACGGCGCGGGCAGCGTCATCAGGAAGGAGGCGTTGCCCGATCAGGTCGCGGGCGAGGTCGGCGCACCGGCCGAAGGCGACGAGCAATCCGCCGAGGCATCGCCGGATGCGGTGGAGCCGATCGGCAGCGAAGGCGATGCGGCGGCGCAGGCGCTGCTGGCGCGTCTGGACGTGACGACCGAGACCGACGAGACCACGGGCGTCAGCGAGAGCTTCCGTTGGGTCGGCTATCGAGGCGAGCTGACGCAGGACGAGGCCACCGATCCGGACTACCTGCAGCAGGCCCTCATTCCGATGAGCTCGGAGACGCACTCCGGCGAGGACGTCGCGGTGTACGCCTCGGGACCGTTCGCGCACCTGTTCGACGGCACCATCGAGCAGAACTACGTGTTCCACGTCATGCACCACGCCGCGGGCCTGAACGAGGCTTCGGGCGAGTGAAGACACGGGTCCCCGCCGCGGCGGCGACGGACCCGGGCCGGCGACGCGCCCTCGCGCGTGTCGTCGCTCTGGTGCTCGCGCCCGCGGTGTCCGGCATCGTGCGGGCGGAGCGTCCGGCCGGCGAGATCAGGCTGCGCGAGCTCTACGAGAAGGACGGCTCGTTCTCGGTGCTGGCACAGGAGCGCGCCGGCGAGCGCGTGGACGTCAGCGGCTTCATGGCGCCGCCGCTCAAGGCGGATGCCGCGTTCTTCGTGCTCACGAAGCGTCCCATGACGGTATGCCCGTTCTGCAGCGACGAGGCGGAGTGGCCCAGGGACATCCTTGCGGTGTACACCGTGCGCACCGTGCGCACCATCGCCTTCAACATTCCGCTGGTCGCGTCCGGCCGGCTGGAGCTCGGCACGCACACCGATCCCGACACGGGCTTCGTCAGCCGCGTGCGGCTCGTCGACGCGAGCGTGGCTCGCGCCTGAGCGCATCGAGCGCGTCGGCCGCGATTGGTCCGCCGGCGCTCGAGGTGCGCTTCCTCGTCGTCGAGGCGGACGGGCGTCGCCTGCTCGACGTCGATGCGTTCGACGTGGCGTCGGGCGAATTCGTGTGCGTGACGGGTCCTTCGGGGGCCGGCAAGTCCACGCTGCTCGGCTCGCTCGCGGGGCTGCGACGCGTGACGGGCGGCAGCGTCCGGTGGCGCGGCGGCGAGCTCGACATCGATCTCGCCACGGCGAGCGCGCGTGCGGCCGGACGGTTCCGAGACCTGCACGTGGGACTGATGTTCCAGGACGCGATGCTGTTCGACGAGCTCGGCACGCTCGCCAACGCGGCACTCGGCGGCGCCTGGCGCCGGGCCGCCGATCGTTCGCGCATCGAGCGGCGCGCGCGCGAGCTGCTGACGGGGCTCGGGCTCGATCCCGACGACGCCCGTGCGGTGGCGGGCCGCTCCGGGGGCGAGCGGCAACGCATCGGCATGGCCCGCGCGCTCGCGACCGAGCCGTCGATCCTCCTGGCCGACGAACCCACGGCCAGCCTGGACCGTGCCGCCGCGGGCGCGGCGATCGACGTGCTGCGCGCGCTGGCCGACGCGGGCGAGCGCACGCTCGTCGTCGTCAGCCACGACGCGGCGCTGCAGCGCGCCGCCGACCGCGTCGTGCACGTCGTCGACGGCCGGCTCGCGAGTGAGCGGAACGCGGCATGAGCGAGCTGTGGTTCGGACTGCCCGCCGCCGCGCAGGACGCGGTACTGGCGACGGTGCTGCTGCTGCCCGTCGCGCTCGGCGCGCTGCTTGCGGGTGCGGGACTGCGTACCGGGGCTCCGGTGCGCGCGCTGCTGCTGCGACATCGCGGCGTGGGCGCGACCTTCGTGGCGCTCATCGCGCTCAGCGTCGCCGTGGCCACGGCGGTACTCGTGCAGGAGCGTGGGCTGCGCCAGGGCTCGGCGCGCGCCGCCGACCCCTTCGACGTCATCGTCGCAGCACCCGGCAGCGAGGTGACGGCCATGCTCGCGTCCGTGTACCTCCAGAGCGCACCGCTGCCGCTCGTGTCCGGCGAGCGTCTGGCCGAGGTGGCCGCGGACCCGGCCAGCGTGCTGAGCGCGCCGCTGGCGTTCGGCGACAGCGTCGACGGCGCACCGATCGTGGGCACCACGCCGGAACTCGTCGCGCACCTGGTCCGTCGCACCGCCGGAGACGCCGCGACGCTAACCGCGGGCCGGCTCTTCGAACGGCCGGACGAGGCCGTGGTGGGCGCCGCGACGCCGTTCGAGATCGGGGACGTGCTGACGCCGGCGCACGGCACCGACTTCGTCGAGGCCGAGCACGGCGGCTCGCCGCTCACGGTGGTCGGGCGCATGCCGGCGGGCGGCACGCCCTGGGACGGGGCGGTGATCGCGCCGGTCGAGGCGTTGTGGCTCGCGCACGGTCTGGGGGACGGTCATGGAAGGCGTGACGACACCGACGCACCGACGATCGGTCCGCCCTTCGATGCGGACCGCGTGCCGGGCGTACCGGCGATCGCGGTCGTCGCCGACTCCTGGGCGGGCGCCTACGCGTTGCGCGGCCGATTCACCGACGGCGAGACCATGGCGTTCTTTCCCGGTGAAGTGCTGGCCAGGCTGCACGCGGTGCTCGGGGACGTGCGACGGCTGGTGTCCGCGCTCGCCCTCGTGACGCAGGCGCTCGTCGCCGTCGCGGTGCTGCTGGCGCTGTCCATGCTGGTGCGCGGCTTCGCGCCGCGCTTCGCGATGCTGCGCGCCCTCGGTGCACCGCGCCGATTCACCTTCGCCGTTGTCTGGCGCTACGCGCTGACGCTCATCGTGGTCGGCACGGTGGCGGGGCTGTTGCTGGGGTTGGCATTCTCGGCGCTGCTGTCGCGTGTGCTGGCGACCCGCACGGGCGTGGAGATGACGGCCGGCATCGCCGCTTCCGACGCGGTGCCCGCGGCGGCGTTCGTGCTGGTAGGGGCGCTGCTGGCGTTGCTGCCCGCGTGGAGCGTCGCGGCCCGGCGACCGGCCGACGACCTGGCGGCAGGCCGCTGAACGAACGGCTCGCGTCGGCCTCGTCTTGCGGCACGCGGCCGGATCGTGCAACGTTGCCGCTAGTGGAACCGACATCGGATACGAATGCCGCGGCGACGGCCGTCTCCGTGCGCGGCGTGCACAAGCGCTTCGGCGCGTTCACCGCGCTGCACGGCATCGATCTCGACGTCGCCGACAACGAGTTCTTCACGCTGCTCGGCCCGTCGGGCTGCGGCAAGACCACGCTGCTCAGGATGATCGCGGGCTTCGAGCACACCACGCGCGGCACCATCCACCTGTACGGCGACGAGATA
Organism: uncultured Gammaproteobacteria bacterium; assembly: GCA_963833195.1. GTDB lineage: Bacteria > Pseudomonadota > Gammaproteobacteria > Granulosicoccales > Granulosicoccaceae > Granulosicoccus. The sequence goes on from CAWHXF010000027.1 coordinate 4,031,092, forward strand.
GAGAACCTGCCGCCGGACGCCCGTCCGGTCAACACGGTGTTCCAGAGCTATGCGCTCTTTCCGCACATGGACGTGGCGGGCAACGTCGGCTTCGGGCTGCGCATGCTCGGCTGGGCCACGCCCGACATCGAGGCGCGCGTCGCCGAGATGATCCGGCTGGTCAAGCTCGAGGACTTCGCAACCCGTCGCCCCGCGCAGCTCTCGGGCGGTCAGCAGCAGCGCGTCGCGCTCGCGCGCGCGATGGCGCCGCGCCCGCGCGTGCTGCTGCTCGACGAACCGCTGTCGGCCCTCGACCTGAAGCTCAGGCAGGCGATGCGCGCGGAGCTCAAGGCGTTGCAGCGCGAGACCGGCATCGCGTTCGTGTTCGTCACGCACGATCAGGAGGAGGCCCTGTCGATGTCCGATCGCGTCGCGGTCATGTCCGACGGGCGCGTGCAGCAGGTGGGCACGCCGTCTGACGTCTACGAGCGGCCCGACAACCGCTTCGTGGCCGACTTCGTCGGCGAGACGAACCTGCTGCCCGCGCGCGTCGTGGAGGTGCGCGGGGAACGCCTGGCGTGCCGGCTCGCGGGCGGCGAGACCGTGCTCGCGACGACGGGACGCGGCGCGGCCGTCGGCACCGAGGGCATGGTGTCGGTGCGGCCCGAGCGGCTGGTGCCGGTGCGCGCGGGCTCGACGGCCGGCCCGAGCGCGACGGCGTCCGGCGCGGGCGCGAGGCTGCACGGCATCGTGGGCGCGACGTCCTACCTCGGCACCGACATCGCGCGCGAGGTGCTGCTCGACGGCGGCGCGCGGCTCGCGACGCGCCGCCAGAACGTGCCCGACGCGCACGGCGAGCTCGAGGCCGGGACCCGCGTGAGCGTCGTGGTGCCCGACGGCGCCGCGCGCTTTCTCGTCGACTGATGGCGGGCGCGGGCGGATCGGGCGGGGTGGTGTCCGGCACCTGGTCGCCGGTCCGGCCGTGGCTGCTGCTGCCGTCCTGGCTGGTCATCGGCTTCTTCCTCGCGCTGCCGATGCTGCTCATGCTCGTCTACTCCTTCCTGACGAAGGAGTTCCGCGGCGGCGTGATCTGGGAGCCGTCGCTCGCGGCCTACGACCGCTTCGTGTTCGACCGCGGCCTGTTCGGCGACGATGCGCCGCGCATCGAGTGGACGTACATCGTGATCTTCGCGCGCTCGCTCGCGCAGGCGACGGTCGCGACGCTGCTGTGTCTCGCGATCGGCTTCCCGACCGCGTGGTTCATCGCCACGCGTGCCGCGGGCAGCCGCGCCGCGTGGCTGTTCCTGGTCACGGTGCCGTACTGGGTGAACCTCCTGATCCGCACCGTCTCGATGAAGTTCCTGATCCGCGACGAGGGACCGCTCAACGAGCTGCTGCTCGGCGTCGGGCTGATCGACTCGCCGCTGCATCTCGTGAACACGAACGTCGCGGTGCAGCTCGGGCTCTTCTACTCGTACCTGCCGTTCATGGTGCTGCCGATCTACGCGGCGGTGGAGCGCTACGACTTCGCGCTGAGCGAGGCCGCGTCGGACCTGTACGCGGGACGCTGGACGATCCTTCGGGAGATCGTGCTGCCCGTCGTGCGCCCGGGCATCGTGGCGGGCTGCATCCTCGTGTTCGTGCCGAGCCTGGGCGCGTTCCTCGCGCCGGACCTGCTCGGCGGGGCGAAGACGTTCATGATCGGCTCGCTCATCGAGGAGCAGTTCAAGGGCAACGCCGGCGACTGGCCGTTCGGTGCGGCGGCGTCGATGATCCTGATGAGTCTCGTGCTGGCGGCGCTGCTCGTGTACGCCCGCTCGCAGGCGCGGGAGCGGGCGTGACGGCGGCGGCGACCACGGCGGTCGAGAGGCGTCGCGGCCTCGATCTTCGCAGCTACGCGGGGTTCGGCGCGGTGGCCGCGCTGTGCCTCTTCGTGCTGTACGCGCCGCTGCTCGTGGTCGCGGTCTACTCGTTCAACGACAGCAGCTCGATCAGCGCCTGGGGCGGGTTCTCGCTGCGCTGGTACGTCGACGTGTTCAGCGGTCCGGAGTCCGGCAAGTTCCGCGCGGCCGCGGCCGCCTCGCTCGGCATCGCCACCCTCGCCGCGCTCGCCGCCACCACCATCGCGACCGCCGCGGCGCTGGGCATGGTGCGCGGCGGCGGCTTTCGCGGCCGCTCGGCGAGCTTCGCGCTGATTTCCCTGCCGATCATGGTGCCGGAGATCGTCACGGCCGTGGCCACCCTGATCTTCTTCTCGGCGATCGGCTTCACGCTCGGCTACGCCTCGATCGTGGTCGCGCACATCGTGTTCTGCATCCCGTTCGCCTACCTGCCGATCGCCGCGCGGCTGGAGGGCATCGATGCAGGCTACGAGGAGGCCGCGCGCGATCTCTACGCGAGCCGCTGGCGCGCGTTCCGGCACGTGCTGCTGCCGATCCTCGCGCCGGGCGTGCTGTCCGGCTTCCTGCTCGCGTTCATCATCTCGCTCGACGACTTCATCATCACGAACTTCATCAAGGGGGCCGGCGTGGAGACGCTGCCCACGGCCATCTTCGGAGCGGTCAAGCGGGGCATCCGGCCGAACATCATGGCGCTCAGCACGCTCATGCTGGCCTTCTCGATGCTGCTCGTCACGCTGTCCTGGCTGATCGGCCGCTCCGGCCGGCGCACCGCCTGAACGTCGTACCCACCTTCACCCAACGCAGGAGATCCAAGGATGTCGCACCGTTCCCCCGTCGCTCGGGGCCTTGCGCTCGGCGCGGCGAGCCTCGCGCTCGCGAGCGTCGCCCGCGCCGAAGGCGAGCTGTCGATCTACAACTTCTTCGAGTACACGCCGCAGGCGCTGCTGGACGAGTTCGCCGAGAAGCACGACGTCGAGGTGACCATGGACACCTACGACAGCAACGAGGCGATGCTCGCGTCGCTCAAGGCCGGCAAGCTCGGCGCCTACGATGTCGCCATCCCGGGCGACTACATGGTCCGGATCCTGGCCGACGAGGGCATGCTCGACACGATCGCCGAGGGCGAGCTCGCCAACGTGGGCAACATCGAGCCGCAGTGGCTGGACGTGCCGTTCGACCCGGGCCGCCGGCACTCCATCCCGTATCAATGGGGCAGCACGAGCTACGCGGTGCGGCGCGACGTCTACGACGGCCCGATCGACTCGACGGCCATCCTGTTCGAGCCGCCCGAGGAGCTCGCCGGTCGCATCAACGTGCTCGACAGCCAGGGCGAGGTCATGCTGATGGCGGCGCTGCATCTGGGCATTCCCCAGTGCACCACCGACCGCGACCAGTTGAAGGCGCTCGACTCGCTGCTGCAGGAGGCGAAGGGCGACTGGGCCTCGTTCGGCTCCGACACCGCGAAGGAGGTGCTCGTCTCCGGGGACGCCGCCGCCGGCATGATCTACAGCGGCTTCGCCGCGCGTGCGCGCGACGAGGGCGCGGACATCGAGTACGCGTTCCCGAAGGAGGGCTACGTCGTGTGGATGGACAACGTGGTGCTGCTGGCCGATGCGCCGAACCGCGACAACGCGCTGCTGTTCATGGATTTCCTGCTGGAGCCCGCGAACATCGCGCGCGTGACCGAGTACGCGCAGTACTCGGCCGGCATCACCGGTGCCGCCGAGCTGACCGATCCGGCGATCGCGGACCTGCCGGAGTCGAACCCGCCGGCGGACGCGCCGGACGGCACCTTCATCGCCGTCTGCGACCAGGCGACGCAGGAGGTGTACGACGAGATCTGGACGCGGTTGCGCAAGTAGCCGACGGCGGCTCGCGGGAGGCGCCCGTCAGGACGCTCCCGCCGGCGCCAGCCGCGTCACCTCGCGCCTGAACGGCAGGGCATCGCCGATGTCCGGACCGTCCAGCTCGCGCGCGTAGCGGTGCCCGGCGTACGTTGCCCACGCGATGGGGCCGGGCGCCTCGGCGTCGCCGATGAGCCGCAGCGTACGCAGCCCGGCGTCCGCCCACTCGGCCTCGCGCGCGAGCAGCGCCTCGTGCAGCGCGGCGTCGCCGACGCGCGAGGCCACCATCACGAGCGCGTCGCACTCGAACGTGGTGATCCGGCCCGTGTAGCTGCAGTCGCTCACCACCGCGCCGTCGCCCGCCGACACGATGCCGCGATTCAGCACGACGTCCACGCCGACATCGATCAGCCGCCGGTGGATGCTCGCCTGCTCGAGCGTGTTGCGCGTCCATTCCGAGACGTACGCGGCCGGCGTCACGAGCGTGACCTCCCGACCCTCGCGCGCCAGCAGCTCCGCCAGCACGCCGCCCATGTAGTAGTGGTCGTCGTCGTAGAGCACCACGCGATTGCCGGACGGCCGCTCGTCCGCCATCAGGTCGTCGGGCGTGAACAGCGGCATCGACGCATCGATCGGCACCGGTGCGACGTGCTGCCTCGACACGCCGTCCCGGCGCCAGCGCGACCCCGTCGCCAGGCACACGTGCCCCGCCCCGAGCTCCAGCACCTCGTCGGCGGTCAGCGCGTGGTCGAGGTAGGTCTCCACGTTCGCCTTCTGCGACAGCTGGTACTCGCGGTAGTCCGCCACGCGGCCCCACGCGGACAGCCCGGGCAGTGCGCGTTCGCGCCGCACGCGCCCGCCGAGCGCGACGTCCGCTTCGGCGAGCGCCACCTCGTAGCCGCGCTCCGCGCAGGCGCGCGCCGCCTCGAGCCCCGCGGGTCCCGCGCCCACGACGAGCACGCGCGCGTCCGAGCCCTTCGGTGCGATGCGCTCCGGGTGCCAGCCCTTGCGCCACTCCTCCATGAACGTCGGGTTCTGGGTGCAGCGGCTCGGCGACATCGTCATGTCGCCCGTGATGCACACGTTGCAGCCGATGCACTCGCGGATGTCCTCCACGCGCCCCTGCTCGATCTTCCTGGGCAGGAACGGGTCCGCGATCGAGGGACGTGCGCAGCCGATGAAGTCGAGCGTGCCGGAGCGCACGTGCTGCACCATGACGTCGGGGCTCGTGAAGCGGCCGACGCCGACGACCGGGCGCGAGGTCAGCGACTTGATGCCGCTGACGAGCGCCTTCTGCGCGGCCTCCTCGGTGAAGCGCGACGGGCCCGAGCAATCCTCCCACGTGCCGTGGGCGAGATCCCACAGGTCCGGCAGGTCCTCGTGCATGGCGATGAAGTCGCGCACCTCGGCGTGGGCGAAGCCGAGACGGCCGACCAGCTCGTCGAGCGAGAGCCTGAGCGTCAGGGCCATCGTGTCGCCCACCGCGTCGCGAAGGTCCGCGACGACCTCGCGCACGAAGCGTGCGCGGTTCTCGAGCGAGCCGCCGTACTCGTCGGTGCGCTGGTTGGTGGCCGTGGACAGGAAGTGCTGGAAGATGCCGAAGCCGTGCGCGCCGTACAGGCAGATCAGATCGAAGCCCGCGGTGCGCGAGCGCAGCGCCGCGTTCACGAACCAGCGTCGCAGGTCGGCGATGTCCCGCCTGCTCATCGCACGCGCGTTCACCGGGTCGTTCGTGAAGGTGCGGATGGGCAGGGCGGTGGGCGCGAGCGGCACCTCCCTGGTGTACAGGTTCGGTCCGTTGATGCCGGAGTAGGCGAGCTGTATGCCGGCCAGCGCGCCGCCGGACTTCATGGCCTCGGCCATGCGCGCGATGGAGGGAATGTCCCGGTCCTCCCACAATCGCAGCTCGATGAACGGCGTGATCTCGGAGCTGTGGTGCATCTCGCACTGCTCGGTGAACACGACGCCCCAGCCGCCTTCGGCCTTCACGCCTCGCATCGCGGCCGCCGCCGACGGGTCGCGGTAGCCGCCGCCGTTGCAGTGCGGCACCTGGTAGAAGCGGTTGCGCGAGGTCACGGGGCCGATGGCCACCGGCTCGAACAGGATGTCGTGGCGGGGGTCGCGGGGCATGATGTAGGCTCCTCCGGCGGTATCGGTACCTGGACACGGTACCTGGACACGGTGTCCGAGCTCGGAAAGGACTACGCACCCGAATGCTCGACAACCGGGCGCTCGCGCTCTACTCCTCCAGTGCCAGTACCGAGGCGAGCGGATCCCGAAGAAGCTGCGTGATCGACTCCTGCGAGTGTTCGAGCAGCCGCGCGATAGTCGCGGTGCCGGCGTTCCCGACGCGCGGCCGGATCACCGATGCGCGTGTCGACGGTGCAAGCGTCCCTCGCATCGAGTTTCATCGCGCAACGGCGGTCGCGGGGCAAACGCCGGAGAGACCTCCCGCGGTTCCCCCGATACAGTGCCCCGACAGCCACCACCACGCCCCGACATGACGCACAACCACCGGCCGATCCTCGACTGGAACGGCCCGATGGGCCTGCCGCGGTTCGAGCGCATCGCCTCGACCGACTTCGCGGCCGCGTTCGACGCGGCCCTCGAGGCCGATCGCGCGGAGATCGACGCGATCGCTCGACACCCCGACCCGCCGAGCTTCGACAACACCATCGGCGGTCTGGAGCGCAGCGGCCGGATGCGCGTGCGCGTGTCCCGCCTGTTCGGCAACCTGCGGGCCGCCGACGCCGATCCGGTGCTCGAGGCGCTGCAGGTCGAGATCGCGCCGCGGCTGTCGCGGCACGCGTCGCGCACGGCGGGCGACGCGGCGCTCTTCGCCCGCGTGGACGATCTGTGGACGCGACGCGCGGAGCTCGACCTGTCGGCCGAGCAGGCGCGCGTGCTCGAGCGCCGATGGAAGGGTTTCGTGCGGGGCGGGGCGGGTCTCGACGAGAAGGAGCGCGACGAGCACGCCGACACGCTCGCCAGCCTGGCATCGCTCGGGGCCGCGTTCGAGCAGAACCTCCTGGCGGACGAGCGCGACTGGACGCTTCCCGTCGATGATGCCGGGGTGCTCGCCGCACTTCCGGACTCCCTGGTCTCGGCCATGCGCGGCGCGGCCCGTGCCCGCGGCGTCGACGGCCACGTCGTCACGACCTCGCGATCCCTGATGACGCCGTTCCTCGCCTTCTGCCCCGACGAAGCGCTCAGGCGGCGCGCGTTCGAAGGCTGGACCTCGCGCGGCGCGCGCGGAGGCCCGACCGACAACCGGCCGCTGATCCCCGAGATCCTCGCGTTGCGCGAGCGACGTGCCGCCTTGCTCGGCTATCCCTGCTTCGCCGCGTTCAAGCTCGACGACCAGATGGCGGGCACGCCCGAGGCCGTGCTGGAGCTGCTCGAACGCGTGTGGGAGCGCGCGGTGCCCGCCGCCGTCGACGAGCGCGAAGCGCTGCGCTCGCGTGCGGTCGAGGACGGCGAGAGTGCGGAGATCGCGCCCTGGAACTGGGCCTTCCATGCCGAGCGGGTGCGTCGCGCACGCTTCGATCTCGACCCTGCGGAGCTCGCTCCGCACTTCTCGCTGGACGCGATGATCGGCGCGGCCTTCGACGTCGCCAACCGCTTGTTCGGGCTGCGCTTCGAGCCGCTGGACGTGCCGACGTACCACCCGGACGTGCGCGTGTGGGAAGTGATCGCCGCGGACGGCCGGCATCGGGCGGTCTTCATGGGCGACTACTTCGCGCGCCCGTCGAAGCGCTCCGGCGCCTGGATGAGCGCGTTCCGCGGGCAGCACGGGCTCGATCTCGACGGCGTCACCGGGGAGAGTCCCGTCGTCGTGAACGTCATGAACTTCGCCAGGCCCGACGACGGCGAGCCCGCGCTGCTCTCGTTCGACGACGCGCGCACCCTGTTCCACGAGTTCGGCCACGCGCTGCACGGCATGCTGTCCGACGTGCGGTATCCGAGCGTCGCCGGCACCGCGGTCGCGCGCGATTTCGTGGAGCTGCCGAGCCAGCTCTACGAGCACTGGCTGACCGTCCCCGAGGTGCTGGAGCGGCACGCCCGTCACGTCGGGACCGGTGAGCCGCTCGCACCCGAGAGGCTCCGCACGCTGCTCGCCATGCAGCGCTTCGGCGCGGGCTACGACGCCGTGGAGTACACGGCGTCGGCGCTGCTGGACATCGCGTTCCACACGAGCGATCCGCGCCGCATCGTGGACGTCGACGCGTTCGAACGCGCGGAGCTCGAACGGCTGGGCATGCCCGACGGCATCACGATGCGCCACCGCCCGCCGCACTTCGCCCACGTCTTCACGGGCGATGGCTATTCGGCCGGCTACTACAGCTACCTGTGGTCGGAGGTGCTCGACGCCGACGCGTTCGCCGCGTTCGAGGAGGCGGGCTCGCCGTTCGATCCGCCCACGGCGCGGCGGCTGCTCGACGAGATCTACGCCCGCGGCGGCTCGCGCCCGGAACGCGACAGCTATCTCGCGTTTCGCGGAAGGATGCCGAGCCCGGACGCGATGCTCGGGAACCGCGGGCTCCAGGCCTGAGAATTGCGAAGGGCGCGGGCCGTACTGCGCGGACCGCGCAGAAGCGTCAGTCGGATCGCCCGTGCGGCACGGGCTGGCCTCGTTCGGCGAGGCACTCGTGGCCGCCCATCTCGAACTCGCGGCAGATCCACGGACGCCGCTCGTAGATGCCGCAGCGCATGGTGGAGCGATCCAGCGCCGCGCACCAGCCGTCGTCCAGCCGGGCCATGCTCGCGCCGCCGCGTTCGTCCACCTCGACGAACCTCTCCGGCACGCCGGTATCGGAGATGAGCATGACTTCCAGGCGACAACAGCTCGCCCGGCAGGTCTCGCAGGTGACGCCGCCTTCCACTTCGTTCCCGGAGGACGAGCCCGGGTCTCGGACGAGGGGGGCGAATGTCGCGTTCGTCAAGGGAGGTCCGGCCAAGGATCGGCGAGCGCTCGCCGGGCCGCGAACATGAACGAGAAGCCTCGGTGGCGCAAGGGGCCCGGCCGCGGGGCAACGAGCGCTCGTCCGCTACCATGCGGCCCGCCCAGTTCCGAGCCGATGCTTCACGTGCCGTCCCCAGAGTTCTCGTCGCGCCGCCGCGTCTCCGCCCGTCGCCCGTTGCCGCTCGCGGCGGCGCTGCTCGCGAGCCTCGCGCTCGTCTCGTGCGGCGGGGGTGACGAGGCGCCGGACGGTTCGGGCGATCCGCCCCCGACCGGCGGCTCGGGCGGCACCGGCGGCGACGCCGCCGCGCTCGGCCCCCTGCCGTCGCCGCCGCTGACCGAGCCGCCGTCGGCGGACGACGAGCCGGTGCCCGAGGGCGCGGAGTTCACCACCGCGTCGAGCTTCGCTCCGGTGCGCGACGCGCAGGCGTTCCCCGTGGCCGCGCTCGCGCCGACGCTGACCGAGGCCGACTTCGCGGCCGGTCTGCCCGAGCCCGTGATCGAGCGCCCGGTCGGGCTCGACGTCGCCGACAACGCCGCGCCGTTCTTCGAGGGGCTCTCGAACGTGCGCGTGACCGCCGGCGAGACGCTGAACCTGCGCTTCGCGCCGACGGATGCGGACGGCGGGCTGCCGGGCATGTTCCCGCAGGCGCTGCCCGAGGGCGCGAGCTTCGAGGACAACTTCGACGGCACCAAGTCGCTCGTGTGGCAGCCGCTGGAGGCGGACCTCGGCGTCACCGCCTTCACCGCGGTGGCGATCGACCCGGCGGACTCGCGGCTCAGGGCCTCGCAGACGGTGCTGATCGCCGTCGACCCGCCGGAAGACCCGGCCTCGATCCCGAACGTCGCGCCGGAGCTGGCCGAGGTGTCCGGATACGTGGTGCGGCTCGGCGATCCGGTGCTGGTCGAGCTCGAGGGCATCGACCGCAACGGCACGGTGCCGACGCTGGAGCTGTCTTCGCCGCCCGCCGGTGCGACGCTGGAGCTGCGGCCCTTCGAGTCCGAGCGCTACGCGCTGCGCTTCGTGCCGGCGACGATCGGCGAGACGGTGATCGACATCGTGGTGCGCGACGCGGTCGATGCTTCGTTGACCGGCACCGGGCGCGTCGTGCTCGACGTGCGCGCGCCGGCGGCCTTCGAGCTCGCGGGCGAGCGTCTGCGCACGCTCGGTACCGCGCGCGGCATCGAGGCAGGTTCGGCGATATCGCCCTTCTTCCATCGCCAGGCCGACGGCGCGCTCTACGAATCGATCGCCGCCGACGAGTTCGGGATCGTGACGCCCGAGAGCAGCATGAAGATGGACGCGATCAACCCCGCACCCGGCTACTACGCGTTCGCCGACACCGACAACCTCATGGCCTTCGCGCGCGCGAACGGCATGAGCGTCCGCGGTCACCCGCTGGTCTGGTACCGGCAGTTGCCGGCCTGGGTGCAGGCGACGCCGGTGGAGGAGCGCGAGGGACACATGCGCGAGTTCATCGCGCGCATCGTGGAGCGCTATGCCGACGACGTCGCCTACTGGGACGTGGTCAACGAACCGCTCGCCGACGACGGCTCCCTGCGCGCCTCGATCTGGTCGGAGGCGATGGGCGAGGGCTACATCGACACGGCCTTCCGTCAGGCACGCGCGCTCGACCCCGAGGCGGTGCTGGTGCTCAACGAGTTCGACATCGCGTTCGAGGGGCCGAAGTTCGACGCGCTGCTCGAGCTGCTGGATCGGCTGCAGGGGCGCGAGGTGCCGATCGATGCGGTCGGCTTCCAGTTGCACCTGTTCGCGAGCTACGACGAGTTCGACGAGCTCGCCGCGCACATGGCGGCGGTCGCCGAGCGCGGGCTCGACGTGCACGTGACCGAGCTGGACGTGGCGCTCACGGACGAGACCGACGAGGCGGCGCAGGCCACCGTCTACGAGCGCGTCGCCGAGGTCTGTCTCGCCGAGCCGCGCTGCACGGTGCTGCAGACCTGGGGCTTCACCGACCGCTACTCGTTCCGCACCCGCAGCGACCCGCTGCCGCTGGATCGGGCCTATCAGCCGAAGCCGGCCTACGGAGCGCTGCAGGACGGGCTGTCGAACCGTTAGCCGCCGCACCGGCCGCGGTCCGGGTCCGAGCGGTCGAGCTCCGCCCGCGAGCTCCGGGCGTGCTCACGGGATGTCCGCTTCCACCAGCCGGTAGCCGACCGTCGACAGCGCGCTGAGGGTCTCGAGCACCGTCACCCGATCGCCGTCGGCGAGTTTCTCGCGGGAGGTGCGCGGCACCAGTACCGACGCGCCGTCCTCGAGCCGCACGCGTACGTGGATCGACTGGCTGGACGGGGTCCCGACGATCGTTCCGGTCCGCGTGACCGGGTCGCCGCCTTCCACGTTCTGCAGGATGCCGAGTGCGCCGAGCCCCATCGTGATCGTCAGCACGCCGGCCGCCCAGCCGATCGGGCGGGCGTTCAGGCGCAGGCTCAGCAGGGCCAGCTCGAGGTGGCCCGGAGCACGGCCCGGAGCACGGCTCGCAGTACGGCTCGCAGTACGGCTCGCAGTACGGCTCGCAGTACGGAGCCGGGCGGCGTCGCGTGGCGCATCGGACATGTGTAGAAACACCCGGACCAGGATCGGGGGGAACGACAATCAGGAAGCGTGCCGACGGGACCTCGACCGGCGTGCATCGGGGCCCCGGGACCGCGAGCCGAGTGTTCAGGCGCCTCGTGGCGACGAACCGCGCCGGCGCTCGATGCGCGCGCTCGCGAGCGCACTGCCGAGCGTGATCATCCAGACGATCGCGACGAAGACGAGATCGCCCGAGGTCACCGGATCGACCGGCAGGGCGTTGCCGAGCAGTGCACCGGCGCCGAGCCCGAGCAGGTAGAGCGTGGCGGCCAGCGCGAGCTGCACGGCGCCGGTCGAGAGCGCCGCGGCGGCGACGGTACCCGCCGAGCCTTCGCGCAGCCGCACGCGCCACGCATTCGCGCGACCGAGCGCGTAGCTCGCCGCGAACGCGGGCACGAGCAGCAGCACCTCCCACGGCGAGTGTCCGAGCAGACCGAGCCCGAGCGGCGCGGCCACGGCGGTGATGCCCGCCACGATCCGCAGCGTGGGGACGGGGCCTTGTCTGCCCCTGCGCCGTTCCGTCACGTGCGCGGCTCCTGGATGCCGCGCTCGGTACCGGACGGGAACAGCCGCGCCTTCATCCGGTCCACGTAGGCGCGCAGGTTCGGTCTCCTTTCGGCGGCCGCCTTCAGTGGCGTGTCGAGCGTGCAGTCGAGGATGCCGTGCAGCGCTCCGAACACCGTCGCGTCGATGCTCGCGGGTCGACTTCCGAGAAAGCAGTCCCTGTCGCCGAGCTCCACCGACAAGGCCTCGATGTCCTGCTGCGCGAACGCGACGAGCTCCTCGCGCGTGTGCCGCCCGAGTCCCTGCAGGTACATGCCCTTGCGCACGCTCCGGTTCGCCATCCCGAACACGATGCCGCGCAGCGGCCCGGGGATCATGGCGAAGTAGCTGTCGCGCACCGCCTCCGGATGCATCTCCCAGCGCAGGTGTCCGGCGATGAAGTACAGGTGGTGTTCGACGAGACGACGGAACGCCGTGGCCGTGGCTCGCTCTCGCTCGTCGAGGTGCGAATCGAAGTCCACGCCGTGGACACGCTCCAGGTGCGTCTGGATGTGCGCGCTGTCGGGAATCGTCGACTCGCCGTCCAGCAGGACCGGCAGCTTGCCGCGCGGGGCTTTCCGCGGGTCCGAGACGTGCTGCACTTCGTAGCGCTGCCCGCTCAGGGCGAGCAGCGCCTCGGCCTTCACGGTGAACGGACTGGCCGAGCGCAGGCCGAGCACCGGCGGGAACGACTGCAGTACGAGCACGACGCGATCTCCGGGCGAGTCGGAACGATCCTCGCACGATTCGAAGGGTCCGGAGCCGACGTGACCCCGAGCGCACCGATCAGGCCGGCGCCGCGGCTCCGGGCATCCTTCGGTGCAGGTTCCGCGTCACGACCATCAGCGCCGCGATCATGACGACGAGCAGCGCCGCGCCCATCAGCAACGCGTAGTCGAGGAATCGAGCAACGCAGCGCTGCTGCGCGCGATGGCCGAAGCTGCACGGCCCAACGCCCTCATGCAGGTCCACGAGGGTCTCGGCGAGCTGCCGATCTTCTCGCAGGACAGGGAAGGTGAGGTCACGCCACCCTCCGTCGAGGCCTTCTGCGCCGCCATCCGCGAGGCGGACGGCGTGATCGTCTCCAGCCCGGAGCACGTGCGCGGCATTCCAGGTGGGTCGAAGAACGCGATCGACTGGCTCGTGTCGCGGGACGAGATCATGCACAAGCCCATCGCGCTGGCGCACGCATCGCATCGCGGCGAGGACATGCTCGCCTCGCTCCGGCTTGTGCTGTCGACGGTGAGCTCGCGGTTCGACGAGAGCCGCCTTCTGCGACTGCCGCTGATGGGCATGTCTGCAAGCGAAGCCGAGATCACGCTCTTCGAACGCCGCGCGGCTTCGCGGAGACGTAGGAGGTCGAACACCACGTCCGCCGCGAGCAGCACCCACCGCTCGCCATCCCGGATCAGTACCGACTGGTGCCCCGGGGAATGGCCCGGCGTCGGGACGATGCGCACGGCCCCGTCCTCGGTGAGCCGCGTGCTGCGCGGGAAGGCGCCGAACGCTTCGTCCTCGTAGCGCACCATCACGGTGTCGGCATGCGTGGGCATGCGGCAGGGCAGGGCGCCGGCATGGCCGTCCGCATCGGTCGCCGAGATCATCCAGGTGGCGTCCGGCAAGTGCGACAGGCCGCCGACATGGTCCGAGTGCAGGTGCGACAGCACCACGGTGTCGACGCTGGAAGGCTCCAGATCCAGCAGTCGCAATTGCGGACCAAGCTCGTCCGTCGGCGCCACGGCGAAGCGCAACTGGCTGCGGTAGAACCAGCCCGTCACGGCGTCGCAATCGAAGTGACCGGGGTCGGCCACGCGCGCGGTCTCGCCGGTATCGAACACGATGCGTCGACCGTTGCGCTCGACGAGGTAGAAGCGGATCGGCATCCATTCGGTCCATTGCCGGTCCAGCAGGATCGCCGGCAGGCGCAGCACGGTCGGGCCCGACCACTCCCGGAAGCGGCGTTTCACGGCGACGTGTCCGGTCTGCAGGCGCGTGACGCGCACGGCGTCCGATTCGTGGATGACGAGTGGGGGCGGGTTCGGTGGCGGTATCGGCACGTCGTGCGCGCAACCGGTGACGAGGGTGCCGATGGCCAGCAGTGGCGCGAGGCGATGTCGAGCGGTCATGCAGCAATTCAAAAATGACTGACGCTCAGTCATTCTTCAGCATGACCCCGGCGTTGTCAACGGACCGTGGAGCGGCCACCATCCGCGCCATGCCCGCACGCCGCCAGCGCACCGTCGACCCCGAGGCCAAGCGCGAGGCGATCCTCGAGGCGGCCGAGCGCCTGTTCGCCGAGCGCGGGTACTCGGCGACGTCCACGGCCGCGATCGCGGCAGAGGCCGGCGTGGCCACCGGCACCGTGTTCACGCACTTCGCGGACAAGGCGACGCTGCTGTCGGCCCTGCACAAGCGCATCGAGGTCCGTTTCGTCGACGCCATGAGCGCGGCTTGGGAGGCGAGCGACGCGCCGGCGCCCGAGCGCTTCGAACCGATGTTCCACGCCCTGTTCCGCGTCGCGGCGGAGCAGCGCGACATCCTGCCGGTGCTGGCGCTCGCCGTCGCGGGCCCCGGATCGGACGCGCCGCCCCCGGGAGCGCTCATGCGCGAGCGCATCGCCGCGCAGTACGCGGGCGCGGTCGAGCGCGGCGAGCTGCGCGCGCTGCCCGTCCGGGCCGTGACCGAGATCGTGCACGGCATGGTCGAAGGCGCCATGCGCCACTGGATGATGCATCCGGTGCCGCGTCGCAGGAACGAGGCGATCGCCACGCTCGTGACGCTGACTCGAGCGGCGCTGGAGCCGTAGCACGATGGAGCCCTTCAAGCACCTGATCTCCCCGGCCCTCGTCGGCCACATCGCCGCGCACCTGGAGCCGCACGTCGGAAGGCCCACGGCGAGGCGCTTTCGAGCGAAGGTGCTCGAGAGGATCGAGGGCCTCGAGATGAAGGGTCGGGTGCAGCTGATCGCCGATATCCTGCTGGACGCGCTGCCGACCGAGGTGCGGGCGCGCCACCGCGTGCTCGGTGCGATGCTGCACCCCGACATCGGCAAGGGCTTCGACCGCGCATCCGACGAGCGTGGCATCGCGGGCTGGGGCATCTGGCCGCTGTCGCTCGTGGTCGGGCAGCACGGGCTCGACGACTTCGACGGAGGGCTTGCCCTGCTGCGCGAGATGACGAGGCGCAGCACCGCCGAGTTCGCCATCCGGTATCTCCTCGTGGCCGATCAGCCGCGCGCGCTCGCGCTCATCGCGCCATGGGTGGACGATCCGGACGAGGACGTGCGCCGGCTCGCGTCCGAGGGAACGCGCCCGAGGTTGCCCTGGGGCCTGAGGTTGCAGTCGCTCGTGATCGACCCGCATCCGACGTTGCCGCTGCTGGAGTCATTGAAGGACGATCCTTCGGCCTACGTGCGCCGCTCGGTGGCGAATCACCTGAACGACATCGCGAAGGATCACCCCGAGCTCGTGGTCGACGTCGCGACGCTCTGGATGCGCGATGCTTCGAAGGAGCGGGAGGCGCTCGTACGTCACGCGTGCCGCACGCTCGTGAAGGCGGGCCATCCGGGCGCGCTTGCGCTGTTCGGCTTCGCTCCGGCCGCGCTCGACATCGGCGCGCCGACGCTCTCGGCGACGCGCGTGCGGATGGGAGAAACCCTCGAGGTTGCCGTGGACCTGCGCTCGACGGGGAACGTGCGACAGAAGCTGGCCATCGACGTCGTGCTGCACTACCGACGCGCGAACGGTGCGCTGTCTCCCAAGGTGTTCAAGGGCGCGGTGGTGGCGCTCGGTTCGGGCGAGTCGATGCGCTTCACCCGATCGCACGCGTTCCGCGAAGTCACCACGCGCAGGCACTACGGCGGCGAGCAGGCGGTGTCGCTGCGCATCAACGGCGTGGATACGCCGCCGGCGACCTTCGAGCTCGTGCTCGACCGAGAGAACTGACATGCGTCACTGGTTGCTCAAGAGCGAGCCCGCCAGCTTCGGCATAGACGATCTGGCCGCGCGGCCCGACGCGACCGAGCCCTGGGACGGCATCCGGAACTACCAAGCGAGAAACTTCCTGCGCGACGAGATGGCGCCGGGCGATCTGGCCTTGTTCTACCACTCGGCCTGCAAGGTGCCGGGCGTCGTCGGTACCGTCGCGGTGGTGAGCTCGGCCTACCCGGACCGCACGGCGCTCGATTCGGCGTCGCCGTACTTCGACCCGAAGGCGAGCGAGGACGATGCCCGCTGGGTCTGTGTCGATGTCGCCCTGCGTGAGCGATTCGCGGACGCGGTATCGCTCGCGACGCTGCGCGGGACGCCCGGTCTGGAGGAGCTTGCGATCCTGCGCAAGGGGAACCGGTTGTCGGTCACGCCCGTGACGCCGACCGAATGGGCGATCGTCATGCGGCTCGGACGCGCCACTTCCGTATGATCCGGCTCGACGACCGGAGAGATCGATGGGTGACGCGGCGGTGAAGCACGACGGGCAGTGCGAATGCGGCGCGGTGACGCTGACGATCACCGGTCCGGCGCTGCTGCGCGCGTACTGTCACTGCGCGACGTGCCGCGACTACAACGGGTCCGACGAGCCCGCGGACATCACGGTGTTCCGGGCCAGCGACGTGACGGTGGGCAACGAAGCCGGTGTGGAGTACCGCGGCTACCAGAAGCCCGCGCTGGCGCAGCGCGGCCGTTGCACGAGCTGCGACCGGCCGGCGCTGGAGCGCGCCAAGGTACCGCTCATGCCACCCATCGTGCTGGTGCCGAGCGAGAACGTGCGCAGCGTCGACCTGCTGCCTCCGCCGTCCATGCACATCTTCTACGACCGCCGCACGCGCGACGTGCACGACGACCTGCCCAAGCGCGGTGGCTTCCTGACGAGTCAGCCGGCCTTCATGATGGCGCTGCTGCGCGGGCTGCGGCGCACGCGTGGCGCCGACCGCATCACTGCCTGATCGGGAGTCCTCGATACGCCCGTTGCTCGGGTGTCATGGCACCGAGCTGCACCGCGAGCGTGCTCCGCTCGTCCGCGCCGAGGCTCGTGGCCGGCCGGATGGCGGTATCGATCGAGAACAGCACCGCCCCGCTTCGGGGCAGTCGCTGCAGCACCTGCCGCTCGGTGCGCAGGTGCAGCCCGACCAGCGCGTCGCCGGTTCGCATTCCGTCGGCCAGCCGTTTCGCGTGGTCCGGCGCGTGGCGCGGCGCGAAGCGCACCGCGTCGGCGTGCAGCGACCAGCTGCCGCGCACCACGGGTTCACCGGCGCGCAAGCGCTCCAGCTCACCGTCGAGGCGCAGCCAGGGGGCATTGCCGAGCGGACTCACCCCGATGCGGAAGGGCTCCGGCAGGGCGGAGCGCCGGCGCCGCGCTGTGGAGCCGCCGCCTCCTTCAGCCATCACCGCCCACCGTCTTGCGATCGTCCACGATGTCCATCGTCGCGAGACCGCTCTCGCCGAGCGCGACCTTCGCGAACGGCCCGCCGTGGCACATGTGCTCCGGATCGCCCGGGTCGAGCGGCGGCGTCCTGGCGAGGATCTCGCGCGCGTACACCTCGGCGTTGTCCTTCGGCTTGTAACCGAGGTGACTCGCGCCCGAGTTGTCGAGCCCCGCGCGGTCGTTGTTCGACACGCCGTAGGCGATCGTGAACCCGACGGTGGGCGTGTCGATGGAGCGCGTGACGAGCTGGATCAGGTCGTCGTACGACAACCACGTCCCCAGTGCGCGCGCGCTCGTGACCTGCGCGCACGAGGCGATGCGCAGGCACACCGCCTCGATGCCGCGCTTCTCCCAGTACATGCGCGCGAGATCCTCGCTGAAGCACTTTGCCAGGCCGTAGAAGGTGTCGGGGCGGTGCGCGGCGTGCACGCCGATGAAGTCCTGCTTCGGGTGCATGCCCACCGCGTGGATGGAGCTTGCGTACACCACGCGGCGCGCGCCGCCCCGGTGCGCCGCCTCCCAGACGTTGTAGGCGCCGATGAAGTTCGGGCCCAGCAGGGTCTCGAACGGCGCCTCGTCGACGATGGCGCCGAAGTGCACGATGACATCGGCGCCCTGCGCCAGCGCCACGATCGGTTCGAGCTCGGCGAGATCGGCGCGCACGTACTCCTCGCCCGTGTAGAGCGGGCCGATGTCGTCGGCGATGTCTGTGGACACCAGCACGTCGGCGAGCTTCGACAGCGGCTCGCGCAGCCAGGAGCCGAGGCGGCCGGCGGCGCCGGTGAGGACGATGCGTTTCATGGGCAGTCTCGTCGGGAGGATGTCGCGGGGCGGGCGTTCAGCGGCGATCGGCGCGTTTCGCGGGCCGGATCCAGCCCAGGCGCCACAGCACCAGCAGCTCGGCGCCCGCCACCGCGAGCATGATGGCGCAGGAGGCGGCGAAGCCGAGCGTGGAGCCCGTGCCCGGCAGGCCGCCGACGTTCATGCCGAGCACGCCGGTCACGAAGGTGAGCGGCAGGAACACGGCAGAGAGGATGGACAGCGCGAAGAGAATGCGGTTGGTGCGCTCGGCCAGCCGGTTCTGGATGTCGTCGCGGATGACGAGCGCGCGCTCGCGCGCGGCGTCGAGCTCCTCGACGTAGCGCAGCAGCCGATCGTTCGTCTCGCGCAGCGCCGTGAGGTGGCGATCGTTCAGCCATTCGGGCGGGTCCAGCAAGAGGTTCGTCAGGGCCTCGCGCTGCGGGTAGACGTAGCGCCGCGTCTCGACGATGCGGCGGCGCAGCGTCGAGAGCTCGCGCCGCGCGTCGCCGGTACCGGGACGCTCGGCATCGACCGCGATCTCCAGGTCGTCCAGTCGCTCGTCGAAGGCGAGCACGGCACCCGCCATGCGCTCGGTCAGTCGCGAGGCGAGGCGCTCGAACACGCTCGCCACGTCGCGCGGGCCGCGTCGCGGGGACAGGAGCTGCTCGAGGATGTCGTGCGGGGTCTGCAGCCGGCGCTTCCTCACCGACACCAGGTGCGTGCCGTCGCAGTACAGCCGCAGCGAGAGCAGCTCGCTGGGCGTGTCCGCCGACGTCGCCTCGTGGTTCACGCCTCTCAGGATCGCGACGAGGCCGTTGCCGGATTCGACGATGCGGGGCCGCGTGCTCTCGGCCAGCAGGGCCTCCACGGTGAGCGCATCCAGCCAGGGCCGCTTGCCCAGCCACTCGCGCGTGCGCGCGGAGTCACGACGCAGGTGCACCCAGAGCCCGCCGGTCTCGGGCCCTTCGAGCTCGTCCCAGCCGCACGGCGTCGCGCTGCCCTTGCCGTCGAGCCGGCAGGCGAACAGCAGCCCGTCGTCCTCGTACGGTGCGGCCTCGATGGCGGGCTCCGGCACCTGCGGGCGAACGGTCAAGGGCGGGTCCTCGAAGGGTGTCGGGCAACGGCGCGGACGGTAGCATTCGTTCCCCACGTCGCGCCCAGGCCTCCGTCCGGCGGCGCCGACGCGGCGTAGACTGGCCGGCCTCCCGCACCAGCGCCGCGCCGTCGATGCACGAGTCCATCGCCGTCACGCTCATCGGTCCCGATCGTCCCGGGCTCATCGATGCCGTCGCCACCGTCGCCGCGCACCACGGCGCGAACTGGCTCGAGAGCCGCATGGCGAACCTCGCCGGGCAGTTCGCGGGCATCGTCGAGTTGCAGGTTCCCGCGAACGGTGCGGACGCGCTGACCGAGGCGCTGCTGGCGCTGCGCGGCGACGACCTGTCGATCTCCGTCGCCGCCGCCAGCGCGGCCGGGGGCGCGGCGCCCCGTGCCGAGGGCACGCGCGAGCTGCGTCTGGAGATCACGGGTCACGACCACCCGGGCATCGTGCGCGACATCGCGCACGCGCTCGCCGTGCGCGGGGTCGGCATCGAATCGCTCGAGACGCGCCTGGAGGATGCGTCGTGGTCCGGCGAGAAGCTCTTTCGCGCGGACGCAGTGCTGCACGTGCCGCCCGCCGTCGCCGCCGGCGAGCTGGAGGCCGCCATCGAGGCCTTGTCCGGCGAGATCATGGTCGATGCGGTGCTGGCACCGGTCGGCGCGGCCTGAGCCGGTGCGCGCG
Source organism: uncultured Gammaproteobacteria bacterium (assembly GCA_963833195.1). Taxonomy (GTDB): domain Bacteria; phylum Pseudomonadota; class Gammaproteobacteria; order Granulosicoccales; family Granulosicoccaceae; genus Granulosicoccus. The sequence goes on from CAWHXF010000027.1 coordinate 4,050,920, forward strand.
GGCGCTGAAGCGCCCGGGCCCGTGGCGGCCCGATGACCGGCCCGACGTGTCCAAGCTGCCGAGCGCGGGGACGGCGACCGCGCCGCAAGGCACCGTCGGTCCCACGACAGCTTCCGTCGCGCCACAGGCAGCCTGACGTGCGCTTCAGATACACGATTCTCTACGTCGCCGACGTCGCCGACGCACTCGCCTTCTTCGAGCGAGCCTTCGGGCTGGAGCGAGCCATGCTGCACGAGGGCGGCGACTACGGCGAGCTCTCGACCGGGCCGACCGTACTGGCATTCGCCGCCCGCAAGTTGATGGCCGAGCTCGGCAAATCTCCCGGAACGCCGAATCCCGCGGCGCCGGTGTTCGAGATCGCGTTCGAGACGGCGGACGTCGAGGGCGCGCTCGAACGCGCGGTGGGTGCGGGGGCGGAGCTCGTCCAGGGCGCCGAGCGCATGCCGTGGGGACAGACCACGGGCTACGTGAGGGAGCCGAATGGCTACCTGATCGAGCTGTGCACGGCGGTCGACGGCGCGCCGTAGCCGGGTTCGGCGAGGGGATCCGGCCCGGTGCTCGATGCCGCTTCCGAACCGGTGCGCAGGCGAACCGTGCTTATGCCGACCCAGCGGCGGCGCTCGCGCGTGCGGTGCGACTGGTCGGTGTAGCCGCGGGCATCCGCGATGTCGGCGATGAACGCCGCTGAGCGCAGCGCTCGAGCCGTCTCGTCTCACGGATCCGAAGTCATCGCCAGCCGGCGCTCCGCCGGCAGCGCCATCATCATGGCTCGGTAGCGTTCGGACATTGCGCACGATGAAGTCGATCTTGTTGGAGGCTTGGTTCGACGGAAAGCGCGCGCCCATTCCGACCCAGGCCGAGTTTCGTTCCCACACCGCATGTTCCGGGAGGGTGCGAGACCCTCGCGCCGCGATGACGAGCCCGAGCTCCGCGCGGTAGCGACTCCGTCACGGACGTGGGGCATGCTGGGGCCCCACTCGAGGAACCCGTCCAATGACGCTCCGTCTTCGCCTCGCCCCGTCCGCGCTCGTGGCCCTGTCCTGTCTCGCGATCGCCGGCGCCCACGCCGCCCCGCCGCCCGTCCAGCTCGGCCCCCGGCCGTTCTACCTCGTCGACCGGCTGGACGAGGGGCCGCTCAAGGAACGCCTCGAGGCCTGCGCCGCCGACACGAGCGAGTACACGCCCCGGGCGTTCTCGATCGGTCACCGCGGCGCGCCGCTGCAGTTCCCCGAGCACACGCGGGAGTCCTACCTGGCCGCCGCGCGCACGGGCGCCGGCATCATCGAGTGCGACGTCACGTTCACGAGCGACGCCGAGCTCGTGTGCCGCCACGCGCAGTGCGATCTGCACACCACGACGAACATCCTCGCGACGCCCTTGGCCGACAAGTGCAGCGCCCCCTTCGCGCCCGCGACGTTCGGCGCCGACGGCACGCTCGAGACCGAGGCGAGCGCGCGCTGCTGCGCGAGCGACCTCACCCTGGCGGAGTTCCGCACGCTGGAGGGCAAGATGGATGCGTCCGACCCGGCGGCCACCACGGTCGAGGAGTACCTCGACGGCACGCCGCCCTTCCGCACCGATCTCTACGCCACCGGCGGCACCCTGCTGACCCATGCCGAGAGCATCGAGCTCATCGGCTCGCTCGGTGCCGGCTTCACACCGGAGCTGAAGGAGGCGAGCGACGGCTTCGGGGACTCCGGGCTGGACCAGCAGAGCTACGCGCGCAAGCTCGTCGAGGAGTACGTCGCCGCCGACGTGGCGCCCGCGGAGGTGTGGCCGCAGTCGTTCGACCTGGCCGACGTGCGGCTCTGGATCGACGAGTTTCCGGACTTCGGACAACAGGCCGTCTACCTCGACGACACGGATCTCGCGGAGATCGTCGAGACGCCACCGACGGTGGCCGAGCTGAAGGCGCTGAAGGACTCCGGCGTGAACATCGTCGCGCCGCCCATGCCGATGCTGCTTGCATCGGACGGCGCAGGCGGCATCGTCGCCTCGGACTACGCGAGGAACGCGCGCGAGGCGGGCCTCGACATCATCTCGTGGAGCGTGGAGCGCTCCGGACGCATCGCCGAGGACGTCCTTCCCGAAGCCGGTGCGTATTACTACGACACGACAGTCGATGCCCTGGGAGATGATGGTGACATCCTGCGCACCATCGACGTGCTGGCGCAGGACGTCGGCATCATCGGGCTGTTCTCGGACTGGCCCGCCACGACGACGTTCTACGCGAACTGCATGGGACTCGACTGAACGCGTCGCGCGCGCCGTCGTGCCGGAGCGATCCGCTACAGCTCCTCGTCCACGAAGATGATGTGCTGGAAGTGCTGCTGGTCCTCGAAGCTTGCGCCCAGCGAGCCGATCAGCAGGCCGAGCGAGGCGCACCAGGTGGACATCTTCAGGTAGCTCGACGCGCCGACGTCCGCAGGAGCGAGCGACACCGACGCCGCCCAGCCGACCACGAGCTCCGCGTGGAAGAGCGTGCTGGAGGCCAGCAGGGCGAGCGCGAACATGCACGCCCACGTGACGGCGAGTCCCGCGACGACGATGAGGATCGCCGATGCGCCCGTGACCACGAGCTGCTCGCGCAATTGGCGGTGGCGCGTGAGCAGCAGGTGCTGGCGCGCCACCACGAACGCGCTCGTGAGCACGAGCACGAGCAGCGCCAGCGCGATCAGGGTGACGTGACCCTGCGACAGTCCGAGGTCCCAGCTCTCGGCGGTCATGAGCAGGATCGCGACGGTCGACACCGCGGCCGTGGTGAGCCGGCTGAGCCGCAGCGGAAACTCCCACGGCCGCGCCGCGACCACCGCCTCGCCGATCTCCTCGCGGTTGATCCAGGCCGCGCGCGCCACGAAACGCGAGCGCGAGCCGAGCCGGGCGTCGGTCTCCTCGAGGCGCGCGTCGGCGACATCGCTGAACGCACGGTTCAGCTCGATGATCTCGACGGCGTCGAAGCTCGACATGCGGTCGAGATCCCTCGGGGTCTCCGGCCGATACAGCAGTGCATCCCTGTTGCGCGTCGCGGCCACGCCGCCCAGGTGCGCGACGGCGTGCAGCAGCAGCGTCACCAGACGGTCGACGATGATGTCGTCGTCGAGCTCCGAGGACTCGACCACGATGCGGGACGTCGACACGGCGGCGGCGTCCAACGGTCGGCTCAGGGCTGCGAGCGCGAAGCTGCGGTAGCGCGCCACGAGCTCGTCCGGGGTCACGAGCAGCGCGTAGTCCCAGCCCCCCGCATCGCGCGCCTCGGCGGCCAGGCGCAGCAACGCCGGCGAGGAGGCCTGGTGTCCGTTGCCGAGATCGTGCCGCTCCTCGACGGGCAGGGACCACGCGAAGCCCGGGAACCAGCGCTCCAGGTCCGCGCCCAGCCTGACCACGCTTCTGCGCACCAGTCGCTTCTCGCGCGACGTCGCGTGCGCCGCCAGCAGCACGCCGATCTCGAGCGGGGGCCGTCCGGTGGTTGCGGGCGTCCCGCCTCGCGCATCCATCAGCGCACGATCTTGCGGCGCCGGGCGGCGCGCGACGCCGCACCGGCCAGCGCGCCGATGCCGAACAGCGTGGCGGCGGCGCACACGATCGTCGGACCGGTGGGCGTGTCGAGCTGCCACGAGGCGGCGAGCCCGAGCAGCGCCGCGGCCACGCCGATCCCGACCGCCAGCAGCGCCATGCGCTCCGGCGTGGCCGCGAAGGGCCGTGCCGTGGCCGCCGGCACGATCAGCAGCGCCCCGATCAGCAGCGCGCCCACGACCTTGATGGCCACGGCGACGACGAGCGCGAGCGCCACCGTGAGCACGAGCCGTTCACGCTCGGGGTCGAGGCCCGCGGTGCGTGCCAGGTCCTCGCTCAGCGTGACCGTCAGCAGCGCTTGCCAGCGCCAGGCCAGCAGCGCGCAGACGAGCGCGGCGCCGATCCACACCGTCAGCACGTCTCCCCACGACACCGCGAGGATGTCCCCGGTCAGCCAGGCCATGAGGTCCACGCGCACGCCGCGCAGGAACGAGGCCGCGACCAGTCCGAAGGCCAACGCGGAATGCGCGAGCACGCCGAGCAACGTGTCGGTCGCGCGGCCGCGCCCGGACAGCGCCGTGACGAGCATGGCCATCGCGAGCGCGACGGCCAGCGCGCCCGCGACCACCGAGGTGGACAGCGCCAGCGCGATGGCGACGCCCAGCACGGCGGCGTGCGCCGTCGCATCGCCGAAGTAGGCCATGCGGCGCCATACGACGAAGCAGCCGAGCGGGGCCGCGGCCACGGCCGTGCCGACGCCCGCGAGCGTCGCGCGAAGCACGAATTCATCCATCAGGGTCGGGCCGCCACGTCGTCCGGTGCGTGCGCGTGTTCGTCGCGCACGTGTCCCTCCGCGGGCGCCGGAGCGTGATCGTGCGCATGATCGTGGTCGTGGCGGTAGAGCGCGAGCGCGCCGTGCGTGCCGGTGCCGAACAGTGCCCGGTACTCCGGCGCCGACGCGACGACCTCCGGGGTGCCGTGACAGCACACGTGCCCGTTCAGGCACAGCACGCGGTCCGAGGCGCTCATGACGACGTGCAGGTCGTGACTCACCATGAGCACACCGCAGTCGAGCTCGGTGCGCACGCCGTCGAGCTGACGGTAGAAGTCGGCGGCGCCCGGCTGGTCGAGGCCTTGCGTCGGCTCGTCCAGCACCAGCAGGTCGGGCCTGGCGAGCAGCGCCCGCGCGAGCAGCACGCGCTGGAACTGCCCGCCGGAGAGCTCGACCATGGGACGTGCGGCGAGCCCCGGCGCACCGGCGCGCTCCAGGCTCGCGGCGATGTCCCTCGCGGCACGCCGCACGGGCAGCGACAGGAAGCGGCCCACGCTCAGCGGCAGGGTGGGGTCGACGTGCAGCACCTGCGGCACGTACCCGATGATCATCCCGGGTGCGCGCTCGACGCTGCCGGCCACCGGTTTCACCGCCCCGATGACGGCGCGCAGCAGGCTCGTCTTGCCCGAGCCGTTGGGCCCGACCACCGTGACGATCTCGCCGCGCTCGAGATCGACGTCGACGGCCTCGAGCACGGTGCGGCCGCCGTAGCGCACGCCGAGCCCGCGCACGCTGACGAGACTCACGACGCCGCGAAGTCGTCCTCGGCGACCTGCTCGAGCCAGGCGGTGCCGGGGTCGGGCTGGATGGCGATGTGCTGCATAGGCGTGTCGGGCGTGGCGCCATGCCAGTGCTCGACGTTCGCGGGGATCTCCACCACGTCGCCGACGCTCATGCGACGCGTCCACTCGCGCGTGGCGATGGTGCCGTTGCCGGAGGTGACCACGAGGATCTGTCCGGCCGGGTGGGTGTGCCACGCGGTGCGCGCACCCGGGGCGAAGCTCACGCGCAGCACGTTCGCGGGGATGTCCGTCGCGACGGACAGAGGCTCGAGCGTGACGGTACCGGTGAAGTGCGCCGGGTCGGCGAGCCGGGCCGGAACATCGGCGGAAGGGCGAACGAACAGGTCGGGAGCGGCCACGGGTCGGTCCTGGGAGGCGGGCGTGCGGAACGGGCATTACACACGATCGCGCGCCGGCCCGTCGCCGGGGCCTGTCGCCGATCGGAACGCAGGCGCCTGCGTTCCGATCGGCGACAGGCGCTCAGCTCCCCGGCCGGTTCCGCGGCAGATCGAACCAGCCGCGCGTGCATTCGCGCCGGGCGACGTCGTGCTCGATGCCGAGATCGACCAGCTCGTCCGGCGAGAGCCTGGCCAATGCCGCGCGCTCGCGCGCGACCATGCGGGCGAAGCGCACGCGCCTGGCGCCGGTCAGCACGCCCTGCCCGCTGTGCCACGCCAGCGCCCACAGTGCCTCGGCGGCCAGGCGGGCCGGCGAACGGGGCGGGCGCGCGGCGTGACCGTCGCGCACCGAAGTGGGCGCAAGGGGGGCGGTGGACGAGACGTGCATGGGAAGGGCTCCTGTCGGGCGATTGCTTGCTGCTACCCCCCGAGTATTGTCACGGCTCCGGACCTATCCCAACGACTTCGCGTGATTCGAAGTATCAGGATCGGTGATGATCATCGAGCGCGGGCTCGGCGATCCAGCCCTCGAGCGGGTCCGTGTCCGGCGGCATGCCGAAGCCCGCATCCCGACGCATCCACGCCCACGCGGCCTGCACCGCGCACAGCAGCGCATCCAGCACGTCGGCCTTCGGGGCGTCCACGAGCTCGTCCGCGCGCGCGTCGGTGATGTCCATCGTGACACCGTGCGTGGCGGCCGCCCGCCCATCGCGCAACGCCGCGAGGATGTCGACCCGGGCGGCCCGCAGCGCGGGCGTCTGCTTGCCGCGGGTGTCGGACTTGTAGCTGCGGCGCCCGATCAGCCGACGCGCGAAGTCGAGCTCCTCGAGCTCACCGACGCTCAGCAGCCCGTCCGCGACATCGCAGGACAGGCACGTGATCGGCTTGCGCGAGGTCGGGCGACTCGTGAAGTCGATACCGTGGACTCGCATGGGAGGTTCGTGTGTCCATGAGGATGACCGGAGCGCCACGGTGCAGCATTTGCGCGCCGAGTGCACCGACTGCAAAGGCAGGCCTTTCGCTCTGGTGCGTCGGTGCGGAGGTCTCCACGATCGCGCTCCCCTTCGATACGAACCGGACACCGACCCCATGCCCGACATCAAGAGCGCGACCATCGCCCTCCTCGCCACCGACGGCTACGAGAAGTCCGAGCTGTTCGAGCCCAAGCGCCAGCTCGAGGCGGCGGGCGCCACCGTGCACGTCGTCTCGCTCGAGGCCGGCAGCATCAGGAGCTGGGACCAGACCGACTGGGGCGAGAGCGTCGGCGTCGACGTGGTGCTGTCGGACGCGAAGGTCGAGGACTACGACGCGCTCGTGCTGCCGGGCGGCCAGATCAACCCGGACGTGTTGCGCACCGAGGCGGACGCCGTCTCGTTCGTGAAGCGCTTCTTCGACACCGGCAAGCCGCTCGCGGCCATCTGCCACGCGCCTTGGCTGCTCGTCGAGGCCGGCATCGCGAAGGGTCGCAAGCTCACGAGCTACTCGTCGATCAAGACCGACGTGCAGAATGCCGGCGGGCAATGGGAGGACTCGGCCGTGGTCGTCGACGAAGGCCTGATCACGTCGCGCAACCCGCAGGATCTCGACGCGTTCTGCGCGAAGATCATCGAGGAGGTGAGGGAAGGGCGGCACGAGCGCAGCGCGGCCTGATCGTCGCCGTTCGTTCCGGCGAGCGCCTGATTATCGCCGCGCACGGCGCGGGCGCGAGCACCTGTGCGAGCCGGGCAGTGGTCTTTCGCGTAGTTTGACGGGTCGCCGATTCCCGACTCGAGTCCGTTGAACGACACCGCCGTACTGACCGCCCTCGTCCTGTTCACGGCCTATCTCGTGCGCGGCATCGCGGGGTTCGGCTCGGGGCTCATCGCCATCCCGCTGCTGACCCTGCTGCACCCGATCTCGACCGTGGTGCCGCTCGTGGTGCTGCTCGACTTCCTCGGCTCCGCCGCGCAGGGGCTCAAGCGTCGCGAGACCATCTCCTGGCCCGATCTGTGGCCCTTGTTGCCCTTCACGCTCGCGGGCGTGCTCGTGGCGCTGTACCTGTTCCGCTCGGTGGACCCCGCGCTGCTCGAGACGGCGCTGGGCGCCTTCGTCGTCGCGTTCGCCGTCTACCAGATCCTGCCCTTGCCGCCTCTGGCGGGCGGGCGCGCGTGGGCCGCTCCCGCCGGCGCGCTCGGCGGCTTCGTGGGCACGTTGTTCGGCACCGGCGGGCCGTTCTACATGATGTACCTGCAGGTGCGCGGCCTGGACAAGGTCGCCACGCGCGCCAGCTTCGCCGCCTGGTTCTTCGTCGACGGCGGCATGCGGCTCGTGGGCTTCGCCATCGTCGGCATGCTGTCGTTCGATCTGCTGACTACGCTCTCGACGTGGTTGCCCGCCGCGGCCCTCGGGCTGCTGATGGGCGGCGCGGTGCACGTCGCCATCGACGCGCGCACGTTCAAGTACTTCATCAGTCTGCTGCTGGTCTTCAGCGGCTATCGCCTGCTCGTCGGCTGAACCGGCGCGCCTTCCCTCCTCCCAGCACGCTTCGAGCCATCCTCATGAACGCACGCGCCGACACGGTCGAGAGCTTCGCTGCGCGCTCGCCCGCGGACATCGACGGTCACCGTCGCTTCTGGCTGGAGCGCGAGCGCGCACCCGGTCCGCAGGACATCGCCCTCGCCCTGCCGGGCGTCTGCGTCGACGAGCTCGACGCGATCCTCACGCGCTTTCCGGGCGACGACGGTGCACGCGCGCTGCAGGGCCGCTTGCCGAGCGGGCCGCACGCGCGGGGTCTCGCCCCCGAGCTGATGGAAGCGCTGTCCGCGAACGCCGCGCTCGCGGCCGAGGTGGCCGCGCGGCTGGCGACGGCACCCGGCGCGGTGCTGGTCGACCGGTTCCCGGCCGAGCGCTGGAGCGACGAGCAGAACCGCACCGCCTGCGGGCTCTTCTCCGCGCTGGTGGCCCCCCTCATGGCGCAGGACTTTGCCGGCACCGTGCTGTACGACGTCATGGACAAGAAGGTGGAGGACGTCGCCGCCGTGCGCCGCTCCATCACGAACCTCGACCAGCGCTATCACACCGACGGTGGTTGGGTCAGCGACCCGGCGCGGCTGATCGGGCTGTACTGCATACGCGGTGCGACGCGCGGCGGGCACAGCCTGCTAACGAGCCTGCTGGCGGCCTTCGACGAGCTGCGCCGCACGGGCCGCGCGGACGTCGTCGATGTCTTGTCGATGGAGCTGCCCTGGGACCGGCAGGGCGAGCACGCGCCGCACGAGCCGGGCTGGGCGCCGAACCCCGTGTTCGTCGAGGACGAGGCGGGTTTTCTCGCGCGCTTCTACGAAAGCTACGTGCGCGGCGGCTACGACAAGCGCGGCGACGCGGTGCCGGACGAGGTGGACGCTGCGCTCACGACGCTGGCCGCCACGCTGGACGCGCAGCCCGCCGTGCGCTTCCTGCTCGAGGCGGGGCAGTACCAGTACATCAATAACTACACGCTCGTGCACGCCCGCGAGGCGTTCGACGACGCGGGCGCCGGCGTGGCGGCTCCGGAGAGCGCGGCGGGCAAGGGGCGGCGCCTGATCCGCGTCTGGCACCACTGACGCGCGCGATGCCGCACGCCGGCCCGCACGCCGCGGGCAGGCTCAGGCCGCGCGCGCGAGCTTCGGGCCGTGTCCTTCGCGTTCGAGCAGCGCGAGCGCCTGTTCGACCGGCATCGGCTTGCCGATGTGATAGCCCTGGGCGCGATCGATGCCGATCTCCACGAGCACGTCCATGCATTGCCGGTCCTCGACGAACTCGGCCACGGTGCGGATGTCCATCGCGCGCGCTATCTCGACCATGGCGCGCACCATCGATCGATCGACCGGATTGTGGGCGATCTCCCGCACGAACTGCCCGTCGATCTTGAGCACGTCGATGGGGAGGTTCTTCAGGTAGCCGAACGAGCTCAGTCCCGAGCCGAAATCATCGAGCGAGACGTGCGAGCCGAGCGCACGGATGCTGCGCACGAGCTCCACGGCGGTGTCGAAGTGCGAGATGGCGGCCGTCTCGGTCAGCTCGAAGCCGATCATCGACGGCTCTATCTCCAGCCGTTCGTACGTCTCGACGATGAAGTCGATGAGGGTGGGGTCGGCGGCCGACTGACCGGACAGGTTGATCGAGAAGCCGATGCCGGGCGGTAGCGCGGGCGCGTGGTGCGCGACGGTTTCCAGCGCGTGCACGATGACCCAGCGGTCGAGCCTGCGCATGAGGCCGTAGCGCTCCGCGGCCTGGATGATCTGCCAGGGGGTGATCTCGCGCCCGTCGTCGTCCGCCAGCCGCAGCAGGAACTCGAAATGCCGTATGCGGCCGTTCGGACAGCTCGGCCCGATGTCCGCGATCGGCTGCGCGTGCAGGCGGAAGCGGTGCTCGTCGAGGGCCTGCTGCAGCCGCGGCAGCCAGTTCAGCTCGGTGGAGCGCATGGCCAGGCTCACGTCGTCGGCGCGGTACACCACGAGCTCGTTGCGCCCGTTCTCCTTGGCCGCGTAGCAGGCGATGTCGGCGGCCGCCATCAGATCCGCCATGGACTGCTCGGCCTGCACGAAGTCGACCATGCCGATGCTCGCGCGCACCGAGAACACGCGGCGCTCGTGCGTGAACTGCATCGTTTGGAACGCGGTGTACAGGGCATCGGCCACGCGCAGCGCCTCGTCCGGTCCTGCGTCGACGACGATGAGTCCGAACTCGTCCCCGCCGAGTCGGGAGAGCACGTCGCCAGGGCGGATCGCGGCTCGCAGTCGCGCGGTCAGCTCGATCAGCAGCCGATCGCCGGTGGCGTGCCCGCACGTGTCGTTGACGACCTTGAACTGGTCCAGGTCGAGGTACAGCAGCGCGTGGTCCCGACCGCTGACCGCGCGGTCGGCGATCAGGCCCGCGAGCCGTTTCTCGAAGTAGTGCCGGTTCGTGCAGCCGGTCAGCGAATCGTGGTTCGCCTGCCATTCGAGCTCGCGCGTCAGACGCCGCTCGTCGCTGATGTCGCGCAGCACGAGGATGTGCTCGGCGCCGGACCCGCCCTCCGGTCCGGCCTGCGCGTCGGCGCTCGTCTCGAGGCCTCGGGCGGCGCGCGTGAGCGTCGCCCTGAACACCGTGTCGCCGTCACGGTTCGCCGGTCGCACGTCGAGCCTCAACTCGGGCACGAATTGCAGCTGCGCGATCGCGCGTCGCGGGTCGAAGGGCTCCGCGTGCCGGTTCACCAGCGGGAGCAGCGCTTCGAGGCGCCGGCCCGGCGCGTTCGGCGCCGCCGCGCCCAGCAGGCGTTCGGCGGCCGGGTTCAGGTGGTGCACGACGGCGTCGTCGTCCATTCCCACGACGGCATCGCTGATCGCCTCGAGCGTGCGCGCCGACGTGGCGCGCGCGCGGTACAGCGCCTCGCGGTGCTCGACCTGTTCGGCGCGGTGGCGGCGGCGCAGCCGCGCCGAGGCCATCAGGGAGCCGAACGCGCAGGTGATCAGCAGCACGACGACGCCCGTGACGAGCAGCGCGCGCGGACGGATGCCGGGTCTGGGCGTCAGGCTCGCCTGCAGCACGTCCCCGCCGATGCGCCAGCGCTCCTGCAACGCGCGCGGTCGGTAGAGGTTCCCGAGCATGCGGGGCGAGGCGTCCGCCGCGGGTCGCCGATAGAGCGTCGTCGTCGCGCCCGCCTCGGCGTCGGCCCGGCCGATCGAGGCGACGATGTCGAAACCGGGCGCGCTCTCGCCCAGGAGGGCGGCCGGATCGACCATGATCCAGAACCCGCCGTCCGAGTGCGCGCGGCGCTCGGTCACCGCGGTCGGCACGTGCGTGCCCAGGTAGCTGGGGTGGAACAGCACGAGCCGACCGCGACCGGGCCAGCCCTCCGGCAGCTCGGCGAGCATGGAACGGTCGGCCCCGGCCGAGCGCTCCAGCCGGGCGGCCATGCCGCCGATGGCTCCGAGGTCCGCGCCCAGCAGTCCGACGTTGGACGGCATCATCGGCTCCAGCACGGAGATGGGGTAGAGCGTCACGTCGTCGAGCGCAGCACCGGGCCGGCCCTCGTCGTCGATGCTCGCGATGCGGAAGTCGTAGAGCCCTCGCTCGCGCATGTCCTCGGCGAAGCCGGCGCGCTCGTCCGGGCGCACGCGTCGGTAGCGTCCGAGCGCCGTCACGAAAGGCACCTGCTCGCGCAGCCGTGCCGCCAGGGCGATCAGCGCGCCGCCGTCGTCCTCCGCGTCGGCGTGACGCAGTCCGACGAGCGCCGCCATGAGCGTCTCCAGCGCCGCCACACGGCCCGAGATGTCGCGCACCTCCTGCGCGGCCTGGGCCTGCAGCGCGTCGGCGTCCGCCTCGGCGTGGATGAGCCAGGCCGTCGCCAGCATCAGGGGCAGCGCCAACGACGCGTACCACAGCGCGACCCGGGGCATGCGCAGGGGGGCGTGGCGACTCACGAGCCTTCGCCCGCGCGCTTTGCCGCATCGACGAGTGCGGCCGGCAGGCGCGTGCCGCTCGCCGCCAGCAGGGGCTCGTTGATCCACGTGTCCCACTTGCGGTTCGTCACGAGGGGAATGTCTCCCGGACGCATGCCGCCGAGTATGGCGAGCGCGCTGTCGGCGGCCCACTCGCCCTGCTCCTCGGGCACCTTGGTGTACCCGATCGCGGCGACCGGCATCATCCAGTCGTGGTTCGTGAACGACGGCCGGCGCGTGACGGCGAGCGCGTGCGCGGCCGCCTCCTCGTCGTCCCAGCCGTCCAGACCCGCGGAGCTGCCGATGATCACGAAGTCCCGTTCCTGCGCGGCGGCGAGCGCCCGTTTCCACGCGGCCATGTCCGCGGCGTACACCGCGTCGAGCCGCACGCCGAAGCGCTTCGCGCTCTCGGCGATGCGCTCGTAGTTCTTCGCCTCGGTGAGCGTGGACGCTCCCACGTAGGTGGCGCGACGGGCGCCCGGCGCCAGCTCGACGGCGCGCCGGATCATCGGCGCGATCGGCGCGACCTCCACCATGCCGGTGACGTTCGGGACGGGCAGGCCGTACTCTTCCACGGTCCAGTTGACGCCGGCGAAGACCACCGGTCGCCGCGTGCCCTTCAGGTACGGCACGACTAGATGCTTGACGGCATTGTCGTCGGCGGCGAGCACCACGTCGGCGTCGAGCTCCACGATGGTGTGGAACGCTCGGTCGGCGGCCGCCTGGATCTCTTCCCGCGTCTTGCGGCGCTTGCTGTCGAGATCGAGTCGCACGATGCGGCAGCCATCGAGCATGCGCGCGCGCAGTCCCCGCTCCAGACGGTCCGACCAGCTGTAGCCGCGGTGATAGGACGACACGAACACGCAGGTCGGGCGCTCGCCGGACGCCGCACTCGCCTCGGCCGCTCGGTGGGCAGCGGAGCGCGGGAAAGGCGTGGCCTCGGCCACGGCGGGCGTGCGGGGGAGGAGTTGCAAAACGCTCGCGGCCAGGAGCGCGGCGGCCCCGAGGGCGCCGGCCAGCGCGACGCGCCCGGCGGGCCGCCGTGGGCGCTCCCCGGACGGGTCGGCACTTGCTGGAGACATCGTTCGTGGGCTCCGGGAGGAGTAACGGGACGAAGTGCGGGCGTTCCGTTTGCGGGCGGTGCGCTCGCAAGGTCCGGATCGGATCTGCACGGTCCGTGCCCTCGAGTCGCCGGTCGGGCGGCCGACCCGTCCCGTTCGCATGCGCTAGTTCACGCATCGCCGCACGTCGAGCGCGCGTTCGCACCAGCACTCGTGCCTGCGTGCGGGCGGCGGGGACCCCCGCGGCCGACTAGCCTTCGGCGAATGAACGCACCCACGCTCGCACCCCGTCTCGTCGATGCCGGTCGGACGGCTCCCGACCCGGCTTCGACGCCGCCGTCCGCCGATGACCTCCCGCCCGTCGCGCTGCACGTGGCGGGGCGCGAGATCGTGACGCGGGCCACGCTCGCGGTCGACGATCCCTGGAGCGGACGCACGCTCGCCCGCGTGTCGCGCGCGGGGCCGGACGAGCTGGAGGCCGCGCTCGTCGCCGCGGGCGAGTACGCCGCCGCGCCGCTGTCCGAGGCCGAGCGCGCGGCGCTGCTCGTGCGCTGGGCCGATGCCATCGATGGCGCCGCGGATTCGCTGGCACGCACCATCGTCGCCGAGAACGGCAAGCCGATCCGGGACGCACGCGTCGAGGCGGCGCGCGCGGCCATGACGGCGCGACGCTACGCCGAGGCGGCGCTCGAGCTGAACGCGCAAGCGCGCGCCACGGTGGCGCGCCTCGTCGCCGGGGACGCCGTGGCGACGAACGCCGAGGGCATCGTCGCACCGCTGTTCCACCGCCCGCTCGGCACGGTCACCGCGTTCACGCCGTTCAACTTTCCCGCCAACACGGTGGTGCACAAGATCGCCGCTGCCGTGGCGGCCGGCAACGCCTGTCTGCTCAAGCCCAGCGAGAAGACGCCGCTCACCGCGTTGCTCCTGGCACGCCTGTTCGACGCGGTGATGCCTGCCGGCCACGCCTCGCCGCTCAGCGTGCTCACGGGTCACTGGGCGGACTTCCTCGAACCGTTCCTGGACGATCCGCGCGTCGACTTCTTCACCATGACGGGTCACACCGACGTCGGCCGCAGACTGGCCCGACGGTTCGCCGCGGCGCATCCCTTCGGGCGCAGCCACTTCGAGCTCGGTGGCAACGCGGCGCAGATCTGCCTCGCCGACGTGCCGGCGAGCGAGGCCGCCGCTCTCGTCGCGGCCGCGGTGTTCGAGCACAACGGCTCGCGCTGCACCACGCCGCGCAAGGTGCTGGTGCCGGCGGGCGACTACGCCACCGACTTCGTCGCCGCTGCCGCGGCCCTCGCGCGCGACTGCACGGTGGGCGATCCCGCGGACGCCGACACCCGCATCGGGCCCCTGATCGACGCCGCCGCCGCGGCGACCGTCGAGGCGCGCGTGGCGGATGCGCTGCGGCAAGGGGCAAGGCTCGCGGCGGGCGGGGAGCGCCGCGGCAACGCCATCGAGGCGACCGTGCTGCACGGCGTGCGTCCGGGCATGCGCATCTTCGACGAGGAGAACTTCGGCCCGGTGCTGTGCGTGCTGCCCTACGCATCGCTGGACGAGGCCGTGCGCATCGCGAACCTCGGCGCCTACGGCCTGCAGCCCGCGGTGCTGACGCGCGACGCAGGGGCGGGCTTCGCGGTCGCCGAGCGTCTGCGCGGCGGGTGCATCAACGTGGGCCGCGCGACCACGGCGAGCCGCAGCGATCTCGTGCCGTTCGGCGGTGTCGGGGACTCGGGCTGCGGCAAGGAGGGCGGCGTGGCGGGCGTGCGCGAGCTGTGCGTGGAGGTGCCGGTCAAGTTCCACGCGGCGTAGCCGACGCGGCCGACGGCGGCCGACGGGACCGACGCGGACGGGCTCAGGAGCGCGCTGCGGGCCGCTCGAACCGCCGATCCCGACCGCCGAGCGCTTCGACGAGCGCGGCCGCCGACGCGTCCTCTCGCGCCACGCGTGCGAGCCACGCGTTCGGCGTCTCGGCCACACCCCGCATCAGGCCGCGGCGCGCGAGGCGGCGCTCCAGCCGGTTCCAGCGAATCTGCTCCGGTCGGCGTCGCGCGCGGCCGAAGCGCGGCCACCAGGGGACGACCGCGCCCAGCACGACGGCGCACCAGAGCCCCGCGGCCACGAGCACGCCGGTCACGATCTGCCACAGCGGCGGGGCCGAGAGCCCGAGCCGCTCCCACAGCTCCATCTGCGAGTCGTCGTCGAAGTCCACGACCAAACGCTGCCAGGCGTGGTTCACGCGATCCCAGCGCAGGCTCGCCTCGCGCAGCCAGCCGACGCCCCCACGCGCCAGCCGCGGTACCGCGGCCGAGTCGGGCAGGGCGGCACCGAGGCCCGACTCCACCCGCGACGGGGCGACGGCGCCCGTCGGGTCGTAGCGGCGCCAGGCACCGTCGATCCAGGCCTCGCTCCACGCGTGCGCGTCGGACTGGCGCACGATCATGTAGTCGCCGTTCATCTCGCCGCCCAGATAGCCCGTCACCACGCGCGCGGGGATGCCCGCGGCGCGCAGCGCGACGGTGAACGCCGAGGCGTAGTGCTCGCAGAATCCCTCGCGCGTGTCGAACAGGAACTCGTCCACCGGCGCGTCCCCGAGCAAGGAGGGCGAGAGCGTGTAGCGGAACGGCTCCGCGTTGAACTCCGAGAGCACGGCCGCGGCGTAGCCGGCATCGTCCGGATGCCGCGCGCGCAGTTCGCGCGCGAAGGCGAGCGTGCGCGGGTTCCTGCCCGCGAGCGCGAGCTGGTCCCGTCCCGGCGCGCGGGCGGCCGGCAACGATGACGACGTCATCGAGCTCTGGCGGTAGCGCAGCACCTGCGTGACGGGCTCGTCCGCGAGCAGCTGGCCGTCGTCGGTCAGCGTCGCGAGCGGTGTGCCCGACGCGTCGGGCGCGTCCGAGCCGCGCGGCAGCGACACCGGACGCTCCAGCGCGAACAGCCAGCGCTGGCGGTGCGGTTGCAGCATGACGGCGTAGTCCAGCACCGGCCCGTCGGCGGCCACCGGTCGCACCTGCGGCCGCGAGCGCGCGGCGCCCCAGGTCGCGCCGTCGAAGCGGTCCAGCACCGGCCCGCGCCAGTAGCGCGCGGACATCGGGGGCACCTCGGCATCGAACTCGACACGGAAGGCCACGGCGTCCGACAGCGACAGCGCGCCGATGGAGCCGGGCGACATGGAATCGGACAGCCCGGTCGTGGCCGCCGCGTCCTCGGGCAGCGACCACAGCGGCCCCGGCAGGCGCGGGAACAGCACGAACAGCAGCGCCGCCACCGGCACGCCCTGCAACAGCAGGCGGCCCACCAGGCGCAGGCGTCGGCGCACGGGCGCGGCGCGAGCGGGATCGCGCAGCACGGCGAGCGCGTTGCCGAGGGCCAGCACGGCGGGCAGCGTGACGAGCGCCGCGAGTATCGTCTGCGAGTAGAAGTACTGGGTCAGCAGCAGGAACGCCGCGAGACACATCAGGAAGGTCGCGTCCGCGGGCCGGCGCAGCTCGGCGAACTTCGCCGCCACCAGCAGGAACAGGAAGGCGACGCAGGGGTCGCGCCCGATGAAGTAGCCGTAGTGCAGCCGTATGGCGACCGCGCCCGCCACGCACACCAGGGTCAGCGACACCGAGGACAGCAGACGGTCCAGCACCGCGAGGGCGGGACGCTCCAGCGCGTACAGCCGCGCGCCGACGATCGTCGCGCCCAGCAGGCTCGTCCACGGCGGCAGGTGCAGCACGTGCGGCAGTTGCACCAGCAGCAGCAGCGCGGCCAGTGCGTGCAGGCTTGCGCGTTCGATGGTGGCGGTGGCGGGACTCAGGTGCCGCAGCCGCAGCTCGGGACGGCGCCGCGGGCGCGGCCCGATGTTCGTGGAGGCGCTCACGAAGGCGCCACTCCGGCGCGTGCGAGCGCATCCAGCACCGCTCGCCGGTGCGCCGGTCCGGCACTCGCGTCGATGCGCTTTCCGGGCAGCTCCAGCGCGTAGTCCGTGCCGCGACGCTCGGCCTCCAGGACCCAGGCGCACAGGCGCGACAGGCGCTCCTCCGGCCCACCGGCACCGGCAGCGTCGAGTGCGAGCACCGTGGCGCTCGTCGGGGCGGCGTCGTCGAAGAGCCGCACCTTCAGGCCCGTGCCGCGCGCGGCGCTCTTCCAGGCGATGCGCGAGGGCGAGTCGCCCGGCACGTAGCTCGCGAGCCCGGCCACGTCGCCGTCGCTCGTGCGCACGCGTGCACCGTCACCGTCCCCCGCGCCGCCGACGGGCAACGGCGGCGGCGCCGGCTCGGGCGCGGGCCACACCAGGCCCGCGTCGGGCGCGTGCACGTAGCTCCACGTGCGCCACAGCCCGAGCGGCCAGTCGCTCGACAGCGTGAGCCTGCCCAGCGGCCGGACGCCGCGCGCGCGCGTCGCCACGGCGAGCTCCAGGCTCGTCGTGCCGTTCGCGGGCAGGTCCGCACGGGCCGTCGCGCCATCGACGCGCCCGACGGGAGGGGCGGCGGCGCGCACGTCGATGCCCGTGCGCTCCAGCCCGGTGCGCTCGGCCAGCTCGAGCGTGAACGCGAGCGGCTCGCCCGCGAAGGCGTCGCCGGCCCGGATGGCCAGGAGCTCGAGCCCCGCGAGGTTCCGGTAGGTGTGCAGCAGCGTTGCCGCGAACAGCCCCGTCAACAGGAACGACAGCGCGTAGCCGAGGCTCAGCGCGTAGTTGATGCTCGCCACCAGCATCAGCAGCAGCGCCACCAGGAACGCGCAGCCGCGCACCGTGGGCAGGATGTAGATGCGCTGGTGGCGCACCGCGATGGGCAGGGCGTCCTCGGCGCGCGTGCGGAACACGCGCTGCAGGAAGCGCGCGCGCGGGCCGCCCCCGGCGACGCTCGCGCCGACGGGGCCGGGCGTCGCGCGCCGCTGCGCGGCTGCCGCGCGTGCCGTCGCGTTCAAGGCCGGCTCTTCAACGCCGGCTCAGGGACAGCGCACGCGCTCGAGCACGGCGCGCGCGACGCGACCGCCGCTGCCGACGTGCCCCGTCAGCCGGTGCCCGGCCAGCGCCGGGAAGACCGCCTGCACGTCCTCGGGCAGCACGTGATCGCGCCCCTGGAGCCACGCGTACGCGCGCGCCAGCGCCACCAGCGCGATGCCGGCGCGAGGGCTCAGGCCCGGACCCGAGAGCCCCGGCACCGAGGCGCCCTCGTCGCGCACCGACTCGCTCGCCGCGCGCGCGGGCTCGCCGTGTCGGCCCGACTCGCCGCCGGCCGCGGTGGCCATCACGGACGCACCGCCCGGACGGGTGGCGCGCAGGCAGTCGTGCAGGTAATCGAACACCAGCGGATCGACGTGCACCGCGTCCGTCTCGCGCGACCACGCCTTGAGCTGCAGCGGATTGATCACGGGTTGCAGAATGTCCGTGGCACCGCGCAAATCCCCCCGCTCCAGCAGCTCGCGCTCGGTGGCCACGTCCGGCAGGCCGATCGAGAGCCCGACCAGGAACCGGTCGAGCTGGGATTCGGGCAGGGGAAACGCGCCGAGCTGCTCGGCCGGGTTCTGCGTGGCGATGACGAAGAAGTCCTCGGGCAGCGCGTGCGTGGTGCCGTCGACCGACACCTGGCGCTCCTCCATGGCCTCGAGCAGCGCGCTCTGCGCCTTCGGCGGCGCGCGGTTGATCTCGTCGGCCAGCAGTATCGAGGTGAACACCGGGCCGGGTCGGAAGCGGAAGTCGCCCCCGCCCGATTCGTCGCGCTCGAACACCGAGACGCCGACGATGTCCGCGGGCAGCAGGTCGTTCGTGAACTGCACGCGCGTCCAGTCGAGCCCGAGCGTCGCGCCCAGCGCGCGGGCCAGCGTCGTCTTGCCCACGCCCGGCACGTCCTCGATCAGCAGGTGCCCGCGCGCCAGCAGGCACGCCAGCGCCAGCCGGATCGCCTCGGTCTTGCCGAGCAGCACGCCTTCGAGCTGGCGCACGACGGCCGCGGGATCGCCGATGGCGGCTATGGGGCTCACGGAACGGTCGGGCAGCATGGCTTGGGGGTTCGGCTGGCGTCGATGGCAGGTAGCGGCACGGCGGCCATGCGCTTGACGCCTTCGGCGCCCGGCCCGATCCTGCGCGCCCGTCCCGTCGTTGCGACAACATGCGCTTGAGTCCTTCTTCATTCGGCGCGCACGGCGCGCGTTCGATGAGCGCTGGCCCGAACCGCTCGCGCGCCCATCGCTGCAGGCAACGCTGCAGACGACGGCCGTCACGGCGGCCGGGCGTTGCGGGAGGATATACTCCGCGGCCCCGGTGTCCGTCGTTCGTTCGGCCGCGCCTCCCGTCACCGTCGGCGTTCCGGTGAAGAATTTCCTGAAATCCCCCACCCGTCAGCAACGCGACCCGGAGGCCCGGATCGCGGTGCTCGACGGTGTCGATCCTTCGGACCCGGAGGGCGCGTCCGCGCTCGCCGAGGCCGCGCGCACCGACGAGGACGAACGAGTTCGTCTCGGCGCGGTCGCGCGCATGGTCGACGCCTCCGCGCTCGCCGCGTTGCACGCGGACGCGCACTCGTCGCCGCCCGCGCACGGCGAGGGCGGGGCGGCCGCGTTGCGCGAGGCGATCTACGCGCGCTTGGCGTCGCTGCTCGAGGACGGCGCGTACGCGCCCGAGCCGGCGGCGCTGGAGCGCTTGCTGGTGCTCGACGCCGCGCGCTTCGCTCCGCTGCTCGCCGCGCGCTCGAACGATGCCGGGCTGCGCGCAGCCGCGCTGGACGCCATCGACGACGAGGACGGGTTCGTGCGCGTGGTGCAGGGGGCCGGCTTCCACGAGGCGCGCCTCGGCGCGGCCGAGCGGCTGCACACGCACGACGGCATGCGCCAGGCGCTGCAGGCCTCGCGCTCGCGCGACAAGGTCGTCGCGCGCGCGCTGCAGCAGAAGCTCGACGCCGCCGCCGAGGCCGAGACGGCACGCATCGGGGCGTTGCACGCGGTGTCGGCCACGCTCGTATCCATGCGCCAGCTCGCGGGTTCGGTGTGGTCGCCGCAGCACGAGGGCCGCGCGCGCGCGCTGGGTGATCGTTGGGCCTCTCTGGACGAGGCGCTGCGCGCCGAGCACGAGGACGAGTTCGAGGCGGCGCGCGCGCGCGTACGGACCATGATCGACGAGCACGTACGCGAGCCCGAGCCCGAGCCGAACCGGGACGCGGCGTCCGCCGATGCCGCCACCGACGAGTCCACCGCCGGCCCCGGCGACGCGGACACGGTCACGACGGACGCGACGGTCCGGGTCGGCGCCGATGGCGCGGCGCCCGGCGAGGGCACCGAGGACGAGCCCGCGGCACCGCCGAAGCGCGAGCCGCCGCCGCCGCTGGACATGGACGAGGCTGCCGTCGCGACGCTGGAGCGCCTGCGCGACGCGACGCTTGCCGTTCCCGCCGAGGAGGCGGCGGTGCGACCGAAGAAGCCGCGCAAGCGCCGCCGGCGCGGCGGTGGCGGCGCATCGCGCTCGAACGCGGACGGCACTGGGGACGGCACTGGGGACGGCACTGGGGACGGCGCTGCGGACGGCACTGGGGACGCACGACTCGAAGTCCGGCCCGAAGCGCAGGCCGAAGCGACGACGGATGCCCCGCCGAGCGCTGCCGAGCCGACTGCCGAGCCGACCGCCGAGCCGACCGCGGAATCGACTGCCGAATCTACTGTGGAGCCGGTCCCGGAACCGGCGGCGGAAGCCGTCGTCGGGCAACCGCCGGCGCAACCCCGGCCCGAGTCCCTGGCCGCGGCGCTCGATCGGCTGCTGACCGATCCGGTCTCGGGCGAGGATTCCTCCCCGGCGGCGGGGGCGCTGCGTCAGCACGCCGCGGCGGTTGCCGTGCTGTTCGACCCGCCGTTCGCGCTGCAGGGCGCGCGTCCCGGGGTCGTGCGCCAGCGTCACGAGCGCATCGTCGCGCTGCTCGACACCGACATGTTGCTGCCGGGGATACCTCTGGACGGCGTGCGCTGGCTCGACGAGCTGCGCGCGCACCGCGACGCGCTGGCCGAGCGCCTGGGTCAGTCGACGCAGGAATCGGCGGACCGGCTGCGCGCCACGCAGCGCCAGTTCAGCGCGCTGTCCGGGCTCGTCAAGGAGGGCAAGTGGGCGCAGGCGAACAGCCTGTTCCGGCGCCTGAAGAAGAAGATCGACACCATGGAGCCGGCCGAGAAGCGCGAGATCGCGGACCGGTTGACGCGTGCCGAGAAGCAGCTCGCCGACATGGGCGACTGGCAGGACTTCGCGGCCCGGCCGAAGCTCGAGGAGATCATCGCGAACGCGCTCGCGCTCGCACAGGCCGACGACGTGTCGCCCGAGGCGCGGCTGCAGAAGCTGCGCGGGTTACAGGGCGAGTGGAAGGCGCTCGGTGCGAGCCGCGCGTCCAACGAGCTCTGGCCGCGCTTCAAGGAGGCCTCCGACGCCGCCTACGAACCGGCGCGCGAGTTCTTCGAGCAGCGCGCGAAGGAGCGCGACAGCTACGCCGCCAAGCGGCTGGAGCTCGTCGAGGAACTCGAGGCCGCGGCGGCCGAGGCGAATGCGGAGGCGCCCGATCACCGCGCGTTGCAGCGCCGCGTCGGCGATGCCCGGAAGCTCTGGGCCAGCACGCGCGTGCGCGACCGAAAGCCCGACCGCGCGCTCGAGAAGCGCTTCACCGAAGCGCTCAAGCCCTTCGAGGCCGCGACCGCCGGCGAGTTCGAGAAGAACGCCGCCGAGCGGCGCGCACTGGTCGAGCGCATGGAGGCGCTCGCGAACGGCGAGATCACGCAGCACAGCGCGAATCAGGCGAAGAGCCTGCAGGCGGCCTGGAAGCTCGTCGGGCCGGTCCCCAGAAAGGATGATCAGAAGCTCTGGGACGCGTTCCGGGCGGCAGGCACGCGCATCTTCGACGCGCGCCGCCAAGCCACGGCCGAGCAGCGAAAGTCGGAGCTCGGGCACGTGTTCCGCGGGCGCGAGATCGTCGACGAGCTCAAGAAGCTCGGTCGGCGCGACACCGTGGACGAGGCCGAGGTCAACAGGCTCACGGGCGAGTTCGAGGCGCTGCCGGACTTCCCGGAGCGCGATCGCAACGGGCTGCGCAAGGCCTACGAGGGGGCGCTATCGGGGTTGTCGAAGCAGCGCGATGTCGCGCAGCGTCGGCGCCGCGAGGCGGGGCTCGACGAGGCTCGACGGCTGGTGGGGCTGTGCGAGCGCGTCGAATACGCGCTCGAGCACGGCGGCGAGGATCCGCTCGCGCTGCGCGAGGACATCGTGGACGCCTGGACGAACGGCTCGGACGTGGACGCGCCGCGCGAGGTCGCGGTCGCGCTCGAGGCACGTCGCGACGCCGCGCTCGCGCACCTGGCCGCGTCCACCGCACCCGACTGGGCGGCCAACGAGGCGCTCAGGCGGGACCTGCTCATCCGCATGGAGGTGGCCGCCGACGTCGAGACGCCGTCCGAGGACCGCTCGCGCCGCATGGCGCTTCCAGCTCGCGAACCTGCAGGCCGGCATGACGGGCGGTGCGGTCGTGGATCGGCGCACGCAGCTCGCGGAGCTTGAGCGCGAATGGCTCGCGGCACCGCCCGTGCGCACGGCCGTGCGCGATTCCCTGCAGTCGCGCTACCTTGCGGCCACCGGGCGCTGAGCCCGATGGTCACGCACGCGGCGATGGCTCCCATGTCGCGGCGCGCCCTGGAGCGCGCCATGGCCAACGACGAGCTGCTGCTGCACTTCCAGCCCAAGCTTTGTCTGCTGCGCGGCGAGATCATCGGCGCCGAGGCGCTCGTGCGGTGGAACGGGCCGCGCCAGACGATCGTCTCCCCCGATGCCTTCCTGCCGCTGGCCGAGAGCAGCGGCCTGCTGCACGACATCACCGTGCGGCTGCTGGACCGCGCCGTGGACGCGTGCCTGGCGCTGCGCTCGGTGCGCGCGGGGTTGTCGATCTCGATGAACGTCGCACCCGACGATCTCGAGTCCCAGACGATCAGCAACCGCATCGCGGAGCTCCTCGCCGACGGCACGCTGCACGCGGACGACCTGCAGATCGAGATCACCGAGAGCGCGGTGATGGGCAACGTGGAGCGCGTGCACGGGGATCTGGACCGGCTCGTGTCGCTCGGCATCAAGGTGCTGATGGACGACTTCGGCACCGGCTGGTCGTCCATCGACCGGCTCAGCCAGTTGCCGTTCACCGCGCTGAAACTCGATCAAGGCATCGTGCGGCGCATGGGTACCTCGCGCCAGAACCTCGATACCGTACGCTCGGCGATCTCCATGGCGCGGGAGCTGCGCATGACATCGGTGGCCGAAGGCATCGAGTCGGCCGGGGCCTACGACTTCCTCGTCGCGAGCGGCTGCGAGCAGGGACAGGGCTACTGGATCGGGCGGCCCATGTCGCTCGACGACTTCATCGGCTTCCTCGGTGGCGAGCGCCGTTTCGCGGGCTCGCAGATCGGGCGCGTGCACCAGTGCGTCTTCAACCTCATGCACATGAGGAAGAGCCTGGTCGATGCCGCGTTCTGCGCACGCATGGGGCCGACGACGGTGTTGCCCTCCGTGCTGCACCCCGAGATCGCGGTCGATCCGGAGAGGTCTCGCGTGGGACTGTGGTACTGGGGCACGGGGCAGCGGCTGGCCGAGCGCGAGGTCTTTCGCGCGTTCGAGGCGCCCTACCGCGAGCTGCACGCGCGCGCCCACGCGTTTCTCGACATGGTGGCCGACGGCGTGCGCGACGCTCGGCTGGACGAGGCCGTCGGCTTCATCGACGAGCGCGTCGACCGGTTGATCGGGCTGCTGCACGCGCTCGAGCGCGAACTGCTGGCGGCCCGCACGGACGCCTGATCAGTTCAGCTCCGGCGCCGTGTGTCGCGTTCGAGCCTCTCGGCACGGACCTCGAAGCGCGAAGCGGGCGTGACCGCCTGCATGCCGGTCAACGCGCCCGGCAACGCCGCGTCCCAGCCATCGGCAGGCCCATGCTGCCGAGACCCGGGACGAGCACTCTCACACCCGTCGCGCCCCGTGGCGCGAGCGGCGACTCATGAATCGCGCTCCCACGGCGCGTTCGGCGTGAACTTCGAGATCACGAAGTCGCTGAAGGCGCGCACCTTGTTCGACAGGTGGCGCCGGTGAGGGTAGACGAGCTGGATGCTGGAGCTGTCGGCCGCGTGGTCGGCCAGCACGGGCACGATGGCGCCTTCGCGCAAGGACGGCTGCACGACGTAGGTGGCGAGGCGCGCGATGCCGAGGCCCGAGCGCACGGCCTCGTGCAGGGCCGAGGCGCTGTTGGTGTGGAAGTTGCCCTTCACGCGCAGCGTGCGCACCGCGCCGCCGTCGGGAGTGTTGAACTCCCAGTCGTTGAAGTGCGAGATGGAGGAGTGGGTCAGGCAGTTGTGCTTGAGCAGGTCCTCGGGGACCTGCGGGGTGCCGTGCTTCTCCAGGTACTCGGGAGACGCGCAGATCACGCGCTTGTTCACGGCGAGGCGGCGCGCGACGAGGGACTCGTCGGTGAGTCCGTCCGAGAGCACGAGGGCCGCGTCCACGCCCTCGCCGACGAGGTCCACCTGGCGCTCGGACAGCTCCAGCTCCACGCGCAGCTCCGGATAGAGCGCCATGAACTCGGGCATCAGCTTGACGAGGTGGATGCGCGCGAAGGCCGAGATCGTGGTGATGCGCAACGTGCCGCTGACGCGGTCGTGCAGCGACATGACCGCGTCCTCGGCCTGACGTATCTCGTCGATGATGGAACCGCAGCGCTCGTTGAACGCGCGCCCTTCCGCCGTGAGGCTGAGCTTGCGCGTGGTGCGCTGGAAGAGCCGGGCGCCCAGCCGGTCCTCGAGGCGCGTGATGAGCTTGCTGACCGCCGACGGGGTCAGGTCGAGCTCACGCGCCGCCGCCGAGAAGCTGCCGAGGTCCGCCGCCTTGGAGAACACGAGCATCTCGGTGTACTTGTCCATCTATCCGTTCCTCAGGATCATTAATCAAAGGACATGGTGCCACATTGCCCTTCGAGAGAAGGGCAATAGACTCCGAAGCGATAACGAATCATCGCATTCCCGGAGTCATTAGTGAAAGACCATCCCGTCAGCTTCAACCTGGCACGCATGAACATTTCGCCCGCCGAGGTCGAAGCCCACATCGTGCAGGCCCAGAGCCTGCGCAGTGCCGAGCTCGCACGCCTGTCCCGCTCGCTCTTCCGCGCCCCGGCGGCGCTGCTGCGGCGCCTCGGCGCCACCCGTTCCGACGCGCGTACCGCGCGCCACGCCTGAAGGGCTCGCCCCCGCCCCGGCCGCTCGAGGCGTCCGGGGTTGCATATTGCGTGACGCGGCGCGCTCGCGCGCGACGGCTGCAGTATCGGGTCCGGGTGCGGGCCCGGGCTCGGTGCGGGAGTAGTCTGGCCGGCCATCGCCTCGCGCCCCGACCGTGTACGCCTTCTTCGAACGACTGATCGACCCCCTGGTCGCGGGCGGCCCCGCCGAGCGCCCGCCCCGGCACACGGCCGGCTTCTTCGCCCGCTTCGTCGGCCCCGTGAGCGGTGTCGTGACGGTGGCCCTCGTGCTCGGCGGCGTGGCCGCGATCGCCGAGCTCTACCTGTACGCCTACCTCGGACGCATCCTGGACTGGATGACCGACTGGGGCGGCGGTGCGCGCGAGGGCTTTTTCGCCGCGCACGGCACCGAGCTCGTCTGGATGGCCGTGATCGTGGGCCTCGTCCGCCCGGCCGCCATGCTCGGCTCGCGCGCGATGATCAACCTCGCCATCGCGCCGGGGCTCGCCAACGCGACGCGCTGGCAGAACCACCGCTACGTGCTGCGTCAGAGCCTCGGGTTCTTCCAGAACGACTTCGCCGGGCGCATCTCGCAGAAGGTGCTGGCAACCGGGCACGCGCTGCGCGAGGCGGTCGTCAACGTGCTCGACGGGGCATCCCTGCTGCTGATCTACGTCATCGGCATCACGGTGATGTTCGTGGACTTCGCGCCGGCCCTGCTCGTGCCGATCGGCGTGTGGGCGGCCGCCTACATCGCCGTGATCGTGTTCATGGTGCCGCCGGTGCGCACGCGCTCGGCGGCGCTGTCCGAGGCGAACTCCGGGCTCACCGGCCGGGTGGTCGACAGCTACACGAACATCCAGTCGGTGAAGCTCTTCGCGCACCACGCGCTGGAGGAGGAGTTCGCCGCGGTGGGCATCCGGCGCCACACGCGCGCGTTCCGGGACCTCATGCGCTCGATCATGGACATGACGGTCACGCTCACCGTGCTGAACACCCTGCTGGTGGTGGTCACCGCGGGGCTGTCCATCGTGCTGTGGACGCGCGGCGCCATCACGGTCGGCGAGATCGCCGTGGCGAACGGGCTCGTCATCCGGCTGAACCAGATGTCGGGATGGATCCTGCGCACCATCACCTCGTTGTTCGAGAACGTGGGCACCGTGCAGAACGGCATCGAGACCATCGCGCGCCCGCTCGCCGTGGTCGATCGCCCGGATGCCGCGGCGCTCGTCGTCTCCGCGGGGCGCGTGCGGTTCGCCGACGTCTCCTTCCGCTACGGCGAGGCGGACGCGGACCCGGACGGCAAGCTGGTCGTCATCGATCGGTGCAGCCTGGAGCTCGCGCCCGGCGAGAAGGTCGGGCTGGTAGGACGCTCGGGCGCGGGCAAGTCCACGCTCGTGAACCTCCTGATGCGCTTCCACGACGTGGACTCGGGACGCATCGAGATCGACGGTCAGGACATCCGCGGGGTGTCGCAGTCTTCCCTGCGCGGCTCCATCGCCGTGGTCACGCAGGACACCTCGCTGCTGCACCGCTCGGTGCGCGACAACATCCGCTACGGTCGGCCCGGAGCGTCGGATGCCGAGGTGGTCGAGGCGGCGCGCCGCGCCGAGGCCCTGGACTTCATCGAGGATCTGGTCGATCCGGCCGGCCGGCGCGGCTTCGAGGCCTACGTCGGCGAGCGCGGCGTCAAGCTCTCGGGCGGGCAGCGCCAGCGCATCGCCATCGCGCGCGTGGTGTTGAAGGATGCTCCGGTGCTCGTGCTGGACGAGGCCACCAGCGCGCTGGACTCGGAGGTCGAGGCCGCCATCCAGCAGCAGCTCGAGCGGTTGATGGACGGCAAGACCGTCATCGCCGTCGCGCACCGGCTGTCCACGATCGCGGCGCTGGACCGACTCATCGTGCTCGACGAAGGCCGTATCGTGGAATCGGGCACGCACGCCGAGCTCGTCGCGCGCGGCGGGCTCTACGCGCGGCTGTGGGAGCGCCAGTCGGGCGGCTTCATCGGCGTCTAGGGCGGCCTGTCTAGGGCGGCCTGTCTAGGGCGGCCCGTCGAGGGCCGCGGCCGAGAACCGCTTCTCGTCCCCGTGGTCAAAGCTCCGAATCCGGGGCGTGCGGTCGCCCGCGCGCAACGGTCGCGCGGGGCGGGTGTGGTATACCCGGCACAGGAGGCACAGCCCGGAACGCTTTTCCCATGAACGCGAAAGTCCTGCGCCTGAACAAGGCCGGAACCCCCATCGCCTGGCTCAGCTGGCAGGAGTGCGCCACGCTGCTGGTCAAGGACCAGGTCATCTGGAGCCTGGGCGAGACGGTACGCACCATCCGCGGCGGCTACGGCAAGTCGGGCATGCGCTCGTTGCTCGATCTGCCAAGCATCGTCGCCTGCGATGGCAAGGTCGACGCGGGCGCGTTCACGCCCTCGCTCACGAACGCGCTGTTGTTCGCGCGCGACAGGCAGATCTGCCTGTACTGCGGCAACGACTTCCCGGTACGCGAGCTGTCGCGCGACCACGTCGTGCCCACCTCGAAGGGGGGGCGGGACGTGTGGACGAACTGCGTGACGGCCTGCCGGCGCTGCAACAACAGGAAGGGCAACCTCACGCCGGAGCAGTCCGGCATGGAGCTGCTGGCCGTGCCGTTCGCTCCGAACCGGCACGAATACTTCTACCTGTCCAACCGCGACGTGCTGGCGGACCAGATGGACTTCCTGAAGACGCGCTTCAGCCGCAATGGCAGCTGGTGCTGACGGCGTGATTCCCGTTCGGCGCGCCCGCCGCGGCCGGCGCGTCGACCCCCGCGGCGACCCCTAGCCCGCCCGCTCCAGCCGATCGAAGGTCGACAACGCCCAGGCCTCCAGCTCCCGGGCGTCGCGCCCGGCCGCCGCCGCGATCTGCACGACCCAGGGGCCGCGCTGGGCCACCAGCGTGCGCCAGCCGCCGTCCGGCGCCTCGTCCGGGGGCAGCTCGGCGTGCAGCAGCAGGGTGGGGGCCCCGGTGCTCGGAGCGAGCGGCTCCGGGGCCAGGCTGACAGCGGTGCGCATCGTGCCCGGGGCGTTGGCGTGCAGCGTGCGCGCGAACAGGGCGGCGGTCTGCGCGGACTCGCCCTGGAGCAGCGTCACCTCGATGGAGCCGGCGCCCGGACGCGTCTGGTCGTGCAGCTCCATCGCGCCCATGGCCACGAGCAGGCGGGTGAAGCCCTCGACCGCGTTCACCCGCCGCTCGGGATCGGCGCGCAGGTTCGTGCCCTTGAGCGGGCTCGTCTCCACGCGGGCCCAGCCCGGTGCGTGCCAGGGGTGCTCGAAGCCCGAGGCCGCGTCGAACAGGCGCCGGTTGCGCGCCTCGCGCGCATCGTCCGGCCAGCTGCCGGGATCGAGGATCTGCACGGGGTCGCTCGGCGGGGCGGCGAGCAGGCGCGACAGGGCGGCCTCGCCGTCGGGCCGGGCGGCCAGCGCCTCGACGAAGCGCTCGCCTTCCACGTAGGAATACTCCAGCACGTTGCGGCTGAGCGCCACGGCCGACTGGGCGAGCTGGTTCGGCGGGTTGCCGCCCGGGGTGTCGAACATGAAGGCGTCCAGCGCGGCGAGGCCCTGCAGGCAGCCCGCCGCCGCGCACAGCTTGCGCGTGCGCCACTGCGCGTGCCCCTCGTAGACCGCCGACTCGGCGAACGAGGCGCGAAAATCCAGCGTGCGGGTGCCGTCGATGTCGTGCCGACGATCGTCCACGGCGTGGACGACCTCGTGGATCATGAGCGCGAGCAGGGCGGCGTCGCGCACCTCGCGCGGCGAGGCGTCGCCGGCCGGATTGCCGGAGGCTCCGGACTCGGGAAACGCCCGCGCGCGGCGCGCCGCCGTGCCCGCGTATTCGGCGTACAGGCGGCGGTTGACGAGCACGCTGTCGGTGCTCGGCACGTACAGCGCGACGAAGGTGCCGCGCTGGCCGCGCATCATGCGCTCCACGAACCGCTCGGCGAAGGCCGGATCGTCGAACTGGGCGCGCACGAGCCGCGCGGTCTCGCGGCGCACCACCGAATCGATGCGCTCATCATCGGCGATGACGAGCTCGAGGTCATCGAGCGCGACGCCGGTGTCCTGCGCCACGAGATCGCGCGCGCGCACGAAGGCGGCGACGAGGGCGCGTTCGGCGTCCCGCGGCAGCGGCGCGACGACCGTCGGTCCGGTCGCGGGGGGCGCGGACGTTCCGGCGGCCGCGGACGGTTCCGATGCCGCGGCCACCGGGTCCGCCGGGACGAGGGTGGGCGCGGCCACGCAGCCCTGCAGCACGTAGAGTGCGGAGGCGAGGCCGGCGAAGCGGCCGACGGCGGGCCCGACGCTCGACCTCGATGCCTGTCGGCTCGACACCATCTGGACGCTCCTGCGGAGGAGGCCCAGTCTAGCCCGGCGCGCGCGGGCGTCTGCCGTGGCCGTCACGATCCGGCAAGGGCCCTCTCCCGGCCCGCGGATCGCGCGTCAGGGCGTGTACGCGCGGATGTAGTCGATGGTGTAGCGCGCCGGCGAGGGCGTGCTGCCGTCCGGGTCACCGTTCCAGACGCCGCCGACGGCGAGGTTCACGAGCAGGTACATGCTCTCCGAGGACACGTTGCCGCTGCTGTAGCTGTTGGTCTCGCGCCCGTCGACGTACCAGGTGATGCGACCGGGCTCCCACTTCATGCCGTAGGTGTGGAAGTCCGCCGACCAATCACCGCCGCTGACCTCGAAGGACGGGGTGGAGCGCAGCACGTAGTTCTCGTAGTAGTGGTAGGTCTGATAGACCTTGTCGCGGCGCTTGCCGACGAACTCCACCACGTCGATCTCGGGACGGCTGCCGTCGTTGCCCTCGTGCAGCAACCAGAACGCCGGCCACAGGCCCTTTCCGGCGGGAAACTTCGCCCGCATCTCGACGTATCCGTAGCGCATCGAGAACTTGCCGAACGTGGTCATCGCACCGGACGTCCACGACTGTCCGTTGGCCTGACCGCGCAGCGAATCGGGCGTGCGCTCGGCCTTGATGGTCAGGTGGTCGCCGTCGTTCTCGAACGGGGAGCGCCCGATGCCGCCGTTCTGCGTGTCGATGTAGTACTGGCGCTCGTTGTTGATGATCCAGTTCGGACCCCAGCGGTAGCGGGTGTTCCACTTCGAGCCGTCGATGTCGCCGCCCTGGAATTCCTCCGAGAACACCAGGTCGTAGCCCGACGGGGCGAAGCCGCCGTCCGCGGAGGCCGCCTGCGCGGCCTGCGCCGAACGGTTGCCGTTCCGGGGCGCGCTGCCGTCGGCACGCACGACCAGCGATTCGGACTTCAGCGAGAAGCGGGCATCGTCGCTGAACGAGACGACGCGGTAGGTGTATTCGCGCCCGCCGTCGATCTGCTCGTCGCTGTAGGACGTGCCGCGCACGGTGGCGTGATAGCCGCCATCGCGGTACACGTTGTAGCCGGCGACGTTGCCGCCGACATCGTTCCACGCGACGCGGATGCGCCCGTCGCCCACGGCCTCGGCACGCAGCCCGCCGGGCGAGGCCGGCACGCCGGAACCGCTCGCGGCGGATTGCAAGTCCGACCCGCCGCTCGTGGCGCTGACGCCCGCGGACCGGACGGTGTAGTTCTTGGCCGCGTCGAAGGCGACGACGCTGTATTCGTGCGTGCCGCCGTCACCGGCGCCGTAGTCGGTGTAGGAGGTGTCGAACACCGTGGCGCGGTAGCTGCCGTCGCGATAGACGTTGTAGCCCTGCACGCCGACATCGTCGTACGGGCGTTGCCACGTGACGCGGATGGCGGAGGAGGAAACGGAGGAGGCGGAGACGCCGCTCGGCACGTCCGGCTTGCGAGTGTCCGCATGGGCGGGGCCCGAACTCGCGGCGAGCGCGAGCAGGCCGATGATCATCGGTCGCATTTATATGGTCGGTTTCGGGGCGGTAGCGGACCGGCGCGCGCGGACGCACGCCTCGAAGCGACGGTGTGGGAGGCAGCTCGGGAACGAGGGCCTACCGACGCACTTCCACGACCCTGTAGAAAGTGGAAACGAGGCTAGCCCGGAAATCTGAAACGGAACTGAAACCACCGGTGCCTCCGCATGGCCGTTTGTCAATGAAACGACCGACGGACGTGCAAGAACGGCGCTGTATCGCGGTTTGCCGACCGAAGGGTGGCGGGTCTGTAATACGGGAGCGGCCGGGCGTGGGACCGAAAAAGTACCGAGCCAGTCACAGATTTGGCCGCATCTGTGATGCGGCGCTGAAGCGTCCGTTCCCGCGAATGCAGCGAACTTGCGTTCGTGTCCCGCCGCGGGCTACGGGAAGCATGGCGTGTACTACATCTATCGGTTGTCGTGCAACGAACGCGCGCGCTGAAAAATCGCGCTCAACCGACGACGTTCACGACGACGCGACCACGCACCCCGCCCGCGAGAATGCGCTCCCCGTACGTCGGCAACTCGTGCAGGGCGATCTCCCGGACACCGTCGGCGAGCCGATCCGCGGGCAGTTCGGCGGCGAGTCTCGACCAGGCGACGCGCCGGCGTTCGAGCGGGCACATCACCGAGTCGATACCCAGCAGCGACACGCCGCGCAGCAGGAACGGCACCACGGTGGTCTCGAGGGCGGCCCCGCCCGCCAGTCCGATGGCCGCGACCGCCGCGCCGTAGCGAAGGCGCGGCAGCACGTGGGCGAGCGTCGCGCCGCCCACAGAGTCGATGCACCCCGCCCAGCGCTCGCTCTCGAGCGGGCGCTCGCCGGGCGTCGCGATCTCCGCGCGCTCGACGATGCGGGTCGCGCCCAAGCCGCGCAGCCAGTCGTGCGCGTCCGCGCTGCCGGTGGCGGCATCGACCTCGTGCCCGTTGACCGCCAGCAGCGCGCACGCCACCGAGCCCACGCCGCCGGACGCGCCGGTCACGAGCACCGGACCGTTGCCCGCGCGCAGTCCCGCATCCTCGAGCGCCATGAGCCCGAGCATGGCCGTCAGCCCCGCGGTGCCGATCGCCATCGCGCCGCGCGCGTCCAGACCGTCCGGCAGTCGCACCAGCCAGTCGCCGGAGACGCGCGCCCGCGTCGCGTGACCGCCCCAGCGAACCTCGCCCACGCGCCAGCCCGTCAGCACGACCGCATCCCCGGGCGACCAGTCGGGGTGGTCGCTGTCGCGCACCGTGCCGGCGAAGTCGATGCCCGAGACGTGCGGCCACGTCTTCACCAACCCGCCCTTGCCGGCGAGCACCAGGCCGTCCTTGTAGTTGAGGGTGGACCATTGGACATCGACGGTGACGTCGCCCTCGGGCAACCGCGCATCGTCGAGCTCGACGACCTCGCTGCGGACGCGCTTGTCGTCCCCGCGCTCGCTCAGCAGTGCCTTGAACATGTGCTCTCTCCCGAACGGTTCAGGTGTTCGCGAGCCGGGCGAGGCGCACGAAGGGTTCTATCGACACGTACAGCACGAAGGCGCAGAAGGCGACGAGCGCGAGACTCGCCAGGGGGCGCTCGCGCAGGCGCGAGGCGAGCGTCGGCAGATGGCCCGCGTCGCGCCTCGCCGCCTGTTCGGCCCTCAGCCGCTCGCCGCGCGCCCGCTGGTAATCCTCGATGAGCTCGCGGGCGCGCGGCGCATCGGCATCCGCCGACACCCACACGCCCGGCATCGCGATGCCCCAGTTGCCGGCGTCGGTCGCGTACCACTCGATGCCCGCACCGTCGAGCAGCGCGGCGATATCGTCCGCCTCGTCCTCGGGGACGTTGCGCAGACGGAAAACCAGGACAGCCATGGCCCGCAGTGTACGACCCCCGGCGCGGCGGGTCAGGGCTGCATCGGTTCGGCGATGAGCGCCAGGGGTTCGCCGGACGCGAACGGCCCGTCCGCGCGGCGCGCGAGCAGCACGCCGTCGCACGGTGCGAGCAGCTCGGTGGGGGCGGTTCGCTGGCACCTCGGGTCGAACAGGCGTGCCAGCACGGTGCCCGCGTGCACGTCCTCGCCGGGTCGCGCGTCCATGCGCAGCTCGCCGGCGGCACCGGCGCGCACCGTGGTGCCGATGTGCTGCGCCGGGGTCGCGCCCGTCACCGTGTCGACGTCCGCCCGCCGGGGACCGCTGCCCGCGTGCAGGACTCCGATCTCGAGGTGGCGCGTCGCGCGCAGCTCCCTCGCCGCCATGAGCACGCCCGCGTCCACCAGCACGTTCCGGCACCCCGTGCGCAGCGTCGAGAGCCGTTCGCACGCCGGGTCGCCGCCGCAGCGCACCTCCACGTGCGGCACCCCGAGCCGCGCCGCCCGCGCCGAGAGCGGCATCGCTCGCGAGCGGTCCCCGCGCGTCGCGCGGGCGTCGTCCAGGTCGATGTCGGGACGCGGGCGCGCGGGCACACCGGCCCATGCGTCGAGCCCGTGCGAGCGCAGCGATTCGGGCGCGCCGAAGGCGACCATGGCGGCCTCGGCCGTCGGGTCGGCCCGGCGTCGGCCGGGCGGCGGATGCACGACGGCGACGGGCGACCAGTCGAGCCGCGGTCCGCCCGGGCCCGAGCCCGTGCCGAGCTCGATCACCAGGGCGCTGCGTGCCACCAGCAGCGTATCGAAGGCATCCCGCAGGTCGGCATCGAGGCGAGAGGCGTCGGGCACCACGACGCAGCCGCCTGCCAGCTCGCCTGGCGAGAGCTCCAGCGCGAGCGCCGCCAATGCCGCACCCGTCACCGGGTCACCGTCGGTACACACCAGCAGCACGCCCGGGCCATCGCCGCCGCGCACGCAGGCCAGTTGCACGGGCCTTCGACCGTCGTGCCCGTGTCCGTTCGCCGGGGCGGCGAGCGTCCCGCGCCGCCAGCCCGCACGGGCGGGGTCGACACTCAGCGAAGCGAGATCCGCCGCGAACGACTCGGACCCGGCGGTCGACGAGCGCGCGGCCGACACGGACCGGGGCGGGCGACGTCGCACGGAGGTGCCCCTGCGCGTGTCGTGGCCCGACGCGTCAGGCCGGGGCGCGGAAGGCGTCGGCCTCGCGGCCTTCCACGACGCTCTTGAGGTAGATCTCGACGCGCCGGTTGCGGCTGCGGCCCGCGCTGGTGGCGTTGTCGGCGATCGGACGCGTCTCGCCGAAGCCCGTCTCGCGCACCCGGTCCCGTGCCACGCCGCCGCGCATCAGGTGCCGGGCCACCGCATCGGCGCGGTCGTTCGACAACTTCTGGTTGTAGCTCTCCGTGCCGGTCGCGTCGGTGTGCCCGTGCACGTGGACGGCGGTGCTCTCGTAGTCGTCGATCACGCTCGCCAGCCGGTGCAGGCTGCCGCGGAAGTCCGCACGCACCGTCGCGCTGTTGACGTCGAAGGTCGACTCGCTGCTGACGTCGAGCTTCAACGTCTCCTCGTCGATGCGGGTCACGCGAATCTGGCGCGAACCGAGCTCCCGGGCCAGGCCTTCCTCGATGGCCCGCTGCTGGCGATCCATGTAGTTGCCCACGGCGGCGCCCGTCAGCGCGCCCACCGCCGCGCCGAAGTAGCGGCCGTTGCGGTCGTGCATCTGGTGACCCGCCACGGCGCCCGCCACGGCGCCGACGGCGGCACCGGTCTTGGCGCGGCGGTGCGGGTCGTCGCTCGCGCAACCCGCGACCACGAGCGCTCCGCCCAAGGTCAGTGGAAGCAGTGCCGCGCGCACGGCGGGCACGGCGAATCGTCGGTATCGGAGTGTCATCGAAGCACGACCCTTTTCGTTGTTCTTGTCGTCGTCGCGGCGGACGCGCGCAGGCGTCCGCCGACCGAGCCGGCAGGGCGTCGGTACCTTCGAGGTGTCGGCGGGGGGAGCCGCGCCGTCGATGTTCGGCGCGACGATCTGTGGGCGAGTTCGCCCGGCGCCGCGGCCCGCGGCGCGCGACGCGCGCTAGCGCACGTCCGGGTCGGTGCCGCAGGCGTAGCGGTGCGGGGTGCCGGGCACCAGCGTGCCGTCCGCGGCGGGACGCAGCGTCTGGTTGCCGCGGCAGGGCTCGTCGGGCGCGGACGCGGAGCGCGGCGGGCGCACTGCCGTGGCCACGACCAGGCCGCCGTCCGCCTGCCAGGACTCCACCCAGGCGCTGTCGATGCGCTCGGCCCCCGTCGAGAGGTTCGCGGCGAGATCGTCGCTCACCAGACGCGCCGCGGAGTCCTCGAGCAGCCGCAGCTCGGTACGCGACGCGCCATCGCCTTCGCGAACGAAGAACTGCACCGCGTACGCCCGCGCATCCGGTGCGGGGGCGGCCGACGCGCCGGGGTCGCGCGCGACGACCCGCACGCCCGTGATGCGTGCGTCCGCGTCGCCGCGCGCCAGGCCGTCGAGCGTGGCGCGCAGCTCGTCGTCGAGCCGCGTCCTCGTGATCCGGTCGAGCCCGCTCACGCCGCTCGCGTCCGGCCAGCGATCGCACTCGAAACCCCATTCGGACTCGTACTTGCCGATCAGATCCTCCAGGCGCTCGGAGCAGAAGACGGTGTCGTTCTCGGCGTACCACACCACCCGCCGCTCGCCGCTGCCGCCGTACGTGACGCTCACTTCGCACAGGTGGTCGCGTCCCGGCAGCTCCAGCCGCACATGACGCCGGTCACCGGCGATCGAGCAATCGAGCTCCTGCGCGTCCGCGCCGGCCGATGCGAGCGCGAGCAGCGCACCGCTCGCGAGCAGTCCCGTCGTCGCGACGACGCGTCGGCGCGGGCCTGGGCGGACGGGACGTGTGCGCATCGCGGCGGGCGTTCTCGTGAGGAGGGCGGGGCACGGGCCGTGTCGGTCCGGGCTACCGGCCGGATTGTAAGGGCCACAGGCCCCAAGCCTCCGGAGCGGGATGCCGGGGCGGCGGGTTCTCAGCTCACGAGCCGGACCGGGCTGCCGTAGCCTGCCAACGCGGCGTCCGCCGTCAGAAGCACGAGTCCCTCGTTTCGTGCCTGCCCGATCAGCAACCGATCGAACGGGTCGGCGTGCAGGCGCGGCAGCGAGGCAACGGAGAGCGCATGCCGGGCCTCGATGCTCAGTTCGCGGTAGCCGTTGTCGGTCAGACCCCTTCGCAGCACGCTCGCGTCGACGGCGAAGTCCGCGCGTCCGAGCGCGTTCTTGATCACGATCTCCCACAGGCTGGCGACGCTGAACCAAGGCTCATGGGCCGGATCCGCGATCAGTCCCGCCGCCTCCGCGGAAAGCCTGCTCGATCCCGCCGCGCTCAACAGGAGCAGGTGGGTGTCGAGCAACAGCTTCAAGCGCCATCCTCGAACAGGGCTTCGATCTCGGACCGACCCATGGTGTCGAAGTCGTCCGGAATCCTGATCTCCCCCGCGAGAAAGCCGATGCGAGATCCGCGCGCCACTTCGGGCTCGAGCAGCGCTTGCACGCGCACGAGCGGACGACCGGCCCTCGCGATCACGAACGGCTCGCCATCGACCGCGTCCTGGACGAGCTTCGACAACTGCGCTTTCGCTTCGGCGATGTTGACGGTCTTGATCATGCCCTTTCCCGGGAAGGGTGATTCAGTTGGTCTGGTCTACATGGTCATGCAGGCCTCAGGCCATGAACCCCAGATCCCGCACGCTTCCGAAGTTCTTCAGCGTCGGCAGCACCAGATCGAGCCGCGACTCGTCCAGACCCGCCCAGCGCAGCAGCGTCGCCGCGTACTGGGTGGCGGACAGCGTGGGCAGGACCCGCCCGTTCTGCACCGAGTCGGGGCCGTCGACGTCGAGCAGCGGCAGCGTGCCGTGAATCCGCCCGCCTCGCACCGCGCCGCCCATCGCGAAGAGATGGTTGCCCCAGCCGTGATCGGTGCCGTCGCCGTTCGCGGTCAAGGTGCGGCCGAAGTCCGATGCCGAGAAGGTCGTCACCGCGGGCGCCAGGCCGAAGCCGTCGATGGCGGCCTGGAAGCGCTGCAGCGAGGAGGCCAGCTCGCCGAACAGCACCGGGTTGTCCGCGTTCTGGCTGTCGTGCACGTCGAAGCCGCCCATGCGCACGTAGAACACCTGGCGCGTCATGCCGAGCTCGCCGTGCACCGCGATCATCTTGGCGACCATGTTCAGCTGCGCCGCGAGCTTCTCGTTGTCCGGGTCGTGCGGCAGCGGCTCCGGAGTACCTTCGCCGAAGCGTGCGTCCAGGATGCCGCCGAGCTCCGCGGTGTTGTCTCGCGCGCGCCGCTGCAGGTCCGCGTAGGCCTGCATGAAGAGATGCCTGCGCGGCTGATCGATCACGGCCTCGAAGGCGTCCGCGCGCGGACGCTCCCAGTCCGACGTCCGGTCGAGCCCCGGGTAGCCGACGATGCCGGTGTCGCGCACCGCGAAGGGACGGATGCCGTCGGCGGCCTGCCAGGGGTTCGAGCCCGCGAGCGTCACCGAGGTCATCCACTTGCGCGCCTGCGGCGCGCCGAGCTGCTCGGCGGCGAGCGCGCCCCAGCCGGCACGGCCCCGGTTCCTGCCCTGCAGCTGCTGCCATTGCACCTCCTGGTCGGCGTGCGAGTAGAGCTGGGCCGGCAGCACGGCGCTGCCGTCGTCGTAGCTCTCGCGCGTGGTCGGCTCGACCAGGTTGCCCACGTTCGCGACGAAGCCGAGTCGGCCGTCGGCGAACAGCGGGGCGAAGGGCCTGGCCGAGCGGTGCAGGCCGACGCCCGCATCGGTCCCGTCGGCGGTGGACAATCTCTCCAGGCGGTCCCTGGCGAGCCCGAGCGTGCCGCGCGAGCGCTTGTAGGCCGCGTACTCGGCGTCGCCCGTCGGCACCAGCAGGCTGAAGCCGTCCATGCCGCCTTGCAGGAACACGCAGACGAGCGCCCGGTAGTCGGAGGCGTCGTCGAACACCGTGCGCGTGGCGGGCGCGAAGGCCGCGTTCGCTCCGGCCAGCGGCCCCATGGCGCCCTCGGCCCGTCCGAGCGCCAGCACCGGGTCGGCGCCGAGCGCAAGCCCGGCCCCGGCCATCGTGCGCGCGCCGAGCTTCAGGAGGTGTCGTCGTTTCGCGTGAACGCTCATCGTCTGTCGTCTCAGAGCTGGACCGCCGCCTCGGGCGACGTGATGATCAGGAAGATGGCCTCGACGGTGCGCAGCGCGCCCTGGTCGCCGCGGCGCGAGGCCATGAGCGCGCGCGCCTCGTCGCGCAGCGCCTCGGTCATGTTGCCGCCGAGCAGCAGCAGGTCCAGGTGATCGAGCAACGCGTCCGGATCGGGCTCCAGCGCCATCTCGCGCTCGATGTCGATACCGATCGAGCTCTCGTTGCGGCCCGCCTTGCCTTCGTAGTTCCACAGGGCGCTGGCCAGCAGCCGTCCGGTGATGGTGATGATCGAGGTTTCGTCGTGGATGCCGAACTCGGGCGCCACCAGACCCGCTTCGGCCGGTGCCCCCGGCTGCACGAAATCGGGCCGGAAGAAGTTGAAGACGCTGCGCGCCGCCAGCGGTGCCTGCGACAGCTCGTTCTCGGCCCAGGCGTAGTCGAAGCCCGAGGGAATCCGCGTCGGTTCGAACGCGCGCCACAGCTGCGTCACGCGCAGCAGCGGCTCCTTCAGCTTGCCGAAGGTCTCGGGCTTCTCCAGGTGACCCTCGCGCGCCTCGCGGTGCATCAGGATGGCCTTCACGGTGCTGGCGAGCGAGCCGCGCTCGCCCGCGGCGTTGCGGTCGAACACCGCGGCCACGTCGGCCACGTAGCCGGGGCTGGGGTTGCTCGTGACGAGCCGCTGGATGAGCTGCTTCGAGATGAACGGCGCGACGTTCGGGTGCGCGAACACGTTGTCGAGCGCCATCTGCAGGTCCTGCTCGGCGCTCTGCCCGGCCGGCACGACCGCGCCGTTCAGCAGCGCCTTCTCCCCGGTATCGTGGAACTCGGGGTAGGCCACCATCGGCGAGAGGTAGTCCTCGCGCTTGGCCCAGCGGAAGTCGTCGACGTTCTTGAAGTGCCAGCCGGTGAACACGTGCGCGAAGGCCTCGACCGTCGCCTGGTCGTAGGTGGGCAACGGCACGCCGTCCTCGCCGAGCTTCGGCGTGCCGTCCGGGTTCAGCTCTTCCAGACCGATGGTGAACAGCTGCAGCAGCTCGCGCGCGAAGTTCTCGTCCGGGCGGATGTTCCGGTCCGGGTCGGGACGCTGGTTGCCCTTCATGGACAGGTACTCGCCCATCATCGGGCTCAGCGTGACCTCCTCGAGCAGGTTCCGGTAGTTGCCGAAGGCGTTCCTCACCAGGATGTCGTAGTAGTTCGCGAGCCCTTCCTGCTCGCCGCCGAGCTGACGCGACGACACCACGAAGATCTCGCTGAGCGCGAAGGCGACGCGCTGGCGCAGCTGATCGTCCGCCTCGATCGCCATGCCCCACCACACGTTCACCTGCTCGTTCCAGCGCGTGGCGTCCGTGCGCCGCATGCGCGGCAGCATCAGCGTGGCGGGCAGGGCCATCTGCGCATCGATCCAGGCGTTCGGACCCGCCGACGCGGCCGCGTCGATGTCCGCCAGACGCGCGCCGTAGCTCGTCTGCGTCAGCAGCCGGAAGGCCTCCTCGCGCGAGGTCGGGCCCGAGCTCACCGCATTGCTCACCTCGTCGGCCGGCAATGCCGTCGCCAGACCGGGCGCGGTCCGCGGACCGATCTCGCGATAGGTCGTGCCGTCACCGCCCGCACCGCAGGCGCCGAGCGCGAGCGCGCCGAGCACCGCGAGCACGGAGCGCCTCGTGGTCGTTCGCGTGGTTGGTCCCGTCATCGTCGGCCGAGCGTCCCCTGGTGTACGGGGAGCTCTAACGGCAGGCTGACGAAAAGGGTCGGTGACCGGACCTTGCGGTGTGACGCGGTACGCCGTGCGAAGGGCGCGTTGTGACGCCGGCGGAGTGAACCCTGTCTAGCGGTTCACGTCGGTGCGTGGTGCAACGGAAGCCGGCGCGTCAGCGTTCGGCGCGTCGGACCGCGCGCGCCTCGCGCAGCTGCGCCTCGTCGAGCACGACGGTGGAGTCGCTGGTGGCGTCGAGCGCGTCGTCATCCTCGACCTCCGCGCCGCGCTCGACCTCGCCGTCGCCCTCGCCGTTGACCTCGTCGGCGTCCTCGTCGGCGTCCTCTTCGGATGCAGCCCGAAGCCCTTCGGCGAAGTCGGCCGCGTCAAGCGTGGCATCGAGCAGGTCCGACTCGTCGTCCTCCAGAGCGGCGACGACGGTATCGTCGATCGGCTCGTCGATGATCGCGCCTACCGCCACCTCGTCTTCGGCCAGGTCGCGCGCGACGACCCAGGTCTCGTCGTCGGCGTAGGCGAGCTCGGTCGCATCCAGCGAATCGTCGGCGGACGGGACGTCCCGATCGTCCCCCCGGGGGGGCGTTGGCGGCGTTGGCCGCGTTGGCGGCGTTCACGGCCGCCAGCGCCGCGGCGGCACGCGTTGCGGCGATGCCGGCGCCCGGTTCCGGGCGGGGCGCGGCGACGACGCGCGGCCCGGCATCGGCGTTCGGGCGCATGGGTACCGAGCGCGTTCGAGACGCACGGGCGACGGGCGCGGCCGGCGCTTCGGCGACCGGGCGGGCGGCCCGGGCTTCGTCGGGACGTGAGGCCGGACGCGACGCGGGCCGTGGGGCGGATAGGGGGGCGGATCGGGGTGCCGGTCGCTCGATGGGTCGCTCGACGGGACGCTCGACGGGTCGCTCGACGGAGCGCTGCAAGGGGCGCTGCAAGGGGCGCTGCAAGGGGCGCTGCAAGGGACGCTCGGCGGGAAGTGCTGTCGCGACCGGGCGGGCCGGCTGCGGCGACCGATCCGAAGACCGTGCGCCGCCTTGCCCGAGCCGTGCCTCGAGCTCGGCGATGCGGCGATCGCGCTGGTGCACGATTCGCTGCAAGCGCTCCTGAGCCTCGGCCTGCCGGCGATTCAGCTCGATGACGTCGCTCTGCGCCTTGTGGGCGCTGGCCTCGCTGCGCGAGCGGCTTTCGTCGGCGTCGCGGTCGCGCTCGGCAAAGCCGCGCAGGTCGGCGCCCAGCGATTCTATGCGCGCTTCGAGCTCGTCGACGTCGGCCTTCGCCTGACGGTCGAGCGTGGCGAGCTTCGCCTCCCAGACCGAGACCGTGCCGCGCAGGCGGCGCTCGCCGCGCACGCGGCTGATCATCCAGCCACAGCCCAGACCGAGCAGCCCGGCCGCCAGGATGCTGGCGATGACCTCTGCGTGAAGTGACATCATGCGTGGGGCTCTTTCGGGTCGGTGCGCATCAGAACCGGAACTCGATGCGTCGGTTGCGGGCGCGCCCTTCGGCAGTCGCGTTGTCCACGAGCGGCACGCCCTCGCCGTAGCCGTAGGCCACGAGCCGCTGCCTCGGCACCCCGGCCGCCACGAGCGCGTCGCGAACGGCGTTGGCACGCTGCTGACTCAAGGCGAGGTTGGCACGGGCGGGGCCGGAAGCGTCGGTGTGTCCCTCGATCTCCACCCGCACGCCCGGATGGCGCAACAGCAGCTCGGCGATGCGCTCGATCTTCTGCGCGCTGTCACCCGCGAAATCGGCCGTTCCCAACGCGAACAGGATGGCGCGATCGCCCAACGCGTCGAACTCGCGCTGCAACGCGGCGCGCGCGGCGGCGGGGTCGGTCGGCGTCGCCGCCGCGGGCGCATCGACCGACAATGCAGTCGATGGCGGGGCCGATGCCGAGGTCGATCCCGGAGTCGAGTCCGGGCTCGTCGTCGTGATCGACGTGGTGGCCGACGTCGTGGTCGGTTCCGGCGGGGCGTCTTCCCGGGGCGGAGCGACCACGATGCGCTCGACCAGCGTGTGATCGGGGAACAGCCGCGTCGCGCCCTCCACCAGGTCCGTGCGAGCCTGCTCGGAGGCGGCCGCGCCGGCGACGATCAGCCGGTCGGCATCGATCTCCACGGTCGGCGCGGACACGCCCGCGAGCGGCACCAGCAGCGACGTCAGGGCGTCCAGCCACGCGGCCTGCGCGATGTCGTCGCGGGTCTGCACGGTGTTCTCGAGGTAGGACGGGTCGAACGCCTCGATGGCCGGACCGACGAACGCGGCCAGCCGGTCGGCGTCGGCGGCGGCGACCGCGCCGTCGAGCTGCAGCGCACCCTCGACCACGCGCAGCGACATGCGTGCCGGATCCGGGTCGGGCGCGGTCGTGGGATCGGTGGTCGCGTCCGTCCCGGCATCCGGTCGAGGCAGCGCGTCGGGCTCCGGCGCGGGATCGATATCCGGGCCGGGCTCGGGCTCGAGCGCGGGATCGAAGTCGGCGTCGAGGTCGAGGCCGAGCTCGGAGTAGACGTCCGGGTCGAGCTCGCCGGGCTCCGGGTCCGGCCGCGGACCGGCCGTGGGACCCGCGAGCGCTAGCCGCTCCTCGTCGCTGACCAGCGATTCGCCGTACTCGTCGACGAAGCGCGGGTCGGCGTCGAGGTCGATGCCCGCGTCGGGCTCGGCCACCGCCTCGGCTGCCGGTTCGGGTTCGAATTCGGGTTCGAATTCGGGTTCGGGCGTCGGATCCGCGGCGAGAGGCTCGGGCGGAGCCTGCTCGGGATCGCCCGGCACGTCCGGCGCATCGTCCGTGACGACCAGACGATCGACGACGCGTCGGACATCCTCGCCGGAGCCCGCGGCCGCGACGATGGCGTCGCGCTCCTCGGTGGACGGCACGTTGCCCTCGAGCGAGACCTCACGCTCCACCACCGACAGCACGATGGGGCCGCTGACCAGCGGTGCGATGGTGGCGTG
The DNA here is from genome assembly GCA_963833195.1 of uncultured Gammaproteobacteria bacterium. GTDB lineage: Bacteria > Pseudomonadota > Gammaproteobacteria > Granulosicoccales > Granulosicoccaceae > Granulosicoccus. Next base: position 4,093,746 of record CAWHXF010000027.1, read on the forward strand.
CAGCTCCTCGAGAATGCGCTGGTCGGTCTCCTCGAGCACGCGTGCCTCCTCGCCGAGGCGCGCCTCGACGCGCGGCACGACGACGACGCTCGCGAGCGTCACCAGGCCCGCCATGCCGAGGAGCCAGGTGGCGAGCCATCCCCATGCGGGTACGCCTCGCCGGGAGCGGCGCGACGGGCTGCGGGCGGAACTCTTCGAGCGAATGCGGGCCAACCTGCTTCCGGACGTGTCGCGGTACCGAATACCCTGGACGCATGATAGTAGCGTGCGGCCCGGTCGCCCGTCGGCGGTGGTTTTCCGCCGCGGGCGTGCGGCCGGGCCCGTGCGCTCCCTTCCGCTACCATCCCCGCCGTGCACCCTCGCGCCCGCCCTCCCGTGCCTCCTCGTCGTCCCGCTTGCCCGCCGCTTCTCGCGCTGCTGCTGGTCGCGGCCGCGTCCTGGTGCGCGGTGCCGCGCGACGCGCGGGCCGAGGACTACGACGTGCTGGCCGAATGCATGGCGCTGACGAGCGACGAGGACGAGATCCACGGTTGTCTCGACAACTACCTCGACGTCATGGACGACAACATCGCCGACCTGGAGGCGTTCCTGGCCCGTGAGCTGGACGGCGAGGCGCTGGCGGGCTTCGAGCGCTCGCAGTCGGCGTTCGCGAGCTACCGGCGCGAGAACTGCCTGTGGTACCTCGGTTTCAACAGCCCGCGCGCGCAGGCCGAGAAGATCGCGAAGAACTGCCTCGCACGCATGTCGCTCGACCGGCTCGCCGAGCTGCAGTCGCTGCTCGTGCGCGACGAGGGCGCGAACCGCGCCATCGACGGCTTCTACGTCTACGGTGCCAACCGCAACAGCTTCCGCCCGTGCGGCGCGAACACGCGCTACTGGGTGGAAGGCGAGGGCGCTGCGGTCGACGCCTTGCAGGACGGCTACGACGGGCTCGCCACGGCGGACCTGCAGGTGATGTTCGCGAGCGTCACCGGCGGCATCGAGGAGGATGCCGACGCACCGGTCGACCACGACGGCGTGCTGCGCGTGCGCTCGGTGCAGGACGTGCGCGTGCCGAGCGACGGCGACTGCCGGCTGCCCGACGGCTCGCCGCCGGTCACCAGCGTCGCCACCGCCGGGGACGCGTCGGCGCCGAGCGTCGAGGAGCGCGTGGCCGACACGCCCGCGCGCGAGGCCGACGCGGGGGATACGGCGGACACCGACGACGACCGCACCGCCATCGCGAACGCGCCGCAGGCCTCCGACGACGTCGCGGACGAAGGCGTCCGGGAAGCTGCCGCCGAGGGGGTGGACGGCTGGGTCGGCTACTCCGGCGGCGAGCCGAGCGAAGGCTCGGGCTTCGCCGCCGCGAACCCGGTGGCCGATCCGGATTCGCTGCCCGAACCCCCGGCCGTGCCGGTGGCCGATCCGCCCGCCCGCGCGGCGGCAGAGGGCATTCCCGCCGCGGTCTCGCCGCTGTCCGTCGTGCCGGGCGAGGGCGAGCGCCTGACGGCCTACTTCGGCGCCTGGCTGTCCGACTGCGAGGCGGGCGCGGACGCGCGGCGCTGCCGCGTGGCCGTCGACCTCGGCGAGGGCGACGCGGTGCCGGAGTTGGCGTTGCTGCGCCGTGGGGCGGGCGCCACGAGCGTCGAGGTGAGCTTTCCGGATCGCGCCATCGCGTCGGCCGCGGCCGTCGACTGGGCCATCGACGGCTATGCCTTCGGCGGCGCGGGCGGCGGCGAGGTATCGACGGGCGAGCGCGGCGTCGTGCTGCGGCTCGGCGACCGCCGCTTCGTCGCCGACGAGCTGCTGCCGCTGATGCGCCGCGGCGCCACGCTCGTGCTGGACGTGCGCGCCCGCGACGGTTCCACCGAACGGCTCGAGGGCACCCTTGTCGGGCTCACGCGCGCGTTGCGCTTCGCCGACTCGTTCCTCGCGGAAGAGGGCTCCTGAGCTCCGCCACCGTCGGAGCCGGTCGGCGGGCGCTGGTGTTCGCGGGCGGGGACCTGCCCGCGTCGTTGCCCCCGGATCTGACGCGCGAAGCGCGCGCCGCGGACGCCGACCACGCCGACCACGCCGACTACGTCGTCTGCGCCGACCGTGGCTTGGCGCATTGCCTGGCGAGCGGCCGCGTGCCGGACCTGATCGTCGGCGACTTCGACAGCGTGCCCGCCGCGTCGCTCGACGATCGGCGCGCGCGCGCCGCCGAGCGCATGACCTTGCCCGTCGCGAAGGATGCGAGCGACCTCGAGGTCGCGCTCGAGCGGCTGGCGGCGACGCGCGGCATCGACCGGGTGTGCGTGCTCGGCGTTTCCGGCGGACGCACCGATCACCTGCTGTTCAACTGGATGCTGCCGCTCGCGCGCGACTGGCCCTTCGCGTTGCGCCTCGTGGATGCCACCGTGGACGCGCACGCGGTGCGCGCCGGCGCGCCGCTCGGCCTGGACGCGCCGCCGGGCGCCACGCTAAGCCTGCTGGCGCTGCGCCGCGCCACGGGCGTCACGACGCGTGGGCTGCGCTGGGCGCTCGACGGCGCGACGCTCGAGCCCGGCAGCACGCGCGGGTTGTCGAACGAGGTGATCGACGCCGCGGCCGCGCAAGTGCGCGTCGACGTGCGCGTGGAAGCGGGACTGCTGCTGGCCATGCTCGTGCGAGGATCGACCTCGTCCTCCGCCCCGTCCGCCGTCCCATGATCGATCTGCGCAGCGATACCGTCACGCGCCCCACGCCCGCCATGCGCGCCGCCATGGCCGGGGCCGACGTCGGCGACGATGTCTACGGCGACGACCCCACGGTGAACCGCCTGCAGATCCTCGCGGCGGAGCGCTTCGGCCACGAGGCTGCGCTGTTCATGCCGACGGGCACCCAGTCGAACCTGGTGGCACTGCTGACGCATTGCGGCCGCGGCGACGAGTACATCGTCGGCGACGACGCGCACACCTACAAGTGGGAGGGCGGCGGCGCGGCGGTGCTGGGCGGCATACAGCCGCAGACCGTGCCCTTCGCCGAGAACGGCCTGCTGCCGCTCGAGGCGGTGGCGAAGGCCATCAAGCAGGACGACGTGCACTACGCGCGCACGCGGCTCGTGTGCCTGGAGAACACTCACCACGGCCAGGTGCAGTCCCTAGAGAGCATGCGTGCCGCGCGCCGCTTCACCGAGAAGCACGGCTTGCGGCTGCACCTGGACGGCGCGCGCGTGGCGAACGCCGCCGTGGCGCTCGACGCCTCCTTCGAGGACATCGGTCGCTGCTTCGACAGCGTGTCGCTGTGCCTGTCGAAGGGTCTGGGCGCGCCGGTAGGGTCGCTGCTGATCGGCCCGCACGCGTTCATCGGCGAGGCGAGGCGCTGGAGGAAGACGACGGGCGGCGGCATGCGCCAGGCGGGCGTGCTGGCGGCCGCCGCGCTCGTGGCGCTGGACGAAGGCGTCGCGCGCCTGCACGAGGACCACGAGAACGCGGCTTGGCTGGCCGAGTCGCTCGACGGCATCGAGGGCCTCGTGGTGCGGCCCGGCTGGACGCAGACGAACATGGTGTGGCTGGACCTCGCGGACGATGTCGGCGAGGCGCTCACCGTCTTCGCGCACGAGCGCGGCGTGCTGCTGTCGGCGCGCGGCCGCGGTGCGCGGCTCGTCACGCACCGGGACGTGGACCGGGCGGCGCTGGAGCGCGCGGTCGGGGTGCTGCGGGAGTTCTACGCGGCGGGGCGGTCGGCGTAGGGCGAGGTTCGGCGACTCAGGGTGTGTGGCACAACCCATTCGCCGCCGCTCTCGTCTTTGTTGATTTCGATTCAGCATTCCCGCCGTGAATGCTCAGCTGAGCGGCTGAGATATTCGCGATCGCCCGCATCGCTTCCACCTGGTGCTGGGACCGCGCCGCGTGGGCAAGACGACCGCGCTGTACCAGACCGTCCGCCACCTGATCGACGACGGCGATCTGGAGCCTGCACGGGTCTGGTGGCTGCGCCTGGACCGCCCCGTCCTTCTGCGCGTCGAGCTGGGCGAGCTCGTGCGCCTCGTCGTCGAGCGCAGCGGGGCGACCGCCGAGCGTCCGGTGTACCTGATGCTCGACGAGATCGTCTACGCGCGCGAGTGGGACCTGTGGCTGAAGACGTTCTTCGACGACGCGTGGCCGGTACGCATCGCGGCAACGTCGAGCGCGACGGCGGCGCTGCGGGACCGGCGGACCGAAAGCGGTGTCGGTCGGTGGGATGAGCTGTACCTGACGCCCTACCGCTTCGACGAGTTCCTCGACTTGCGCGGAGAAGTGGCACCGGTGGACGCCGCGACCGCGAGTCGACGATCCAGAAGCGCGGTCGAAAGCTGTTCTTCCTCGACGGTGCCGTGCGCAACGCCGCCCTGCAGCGCGGCCTCGGCCCGCTCGACGACGCCATCGAGGCCGGGAAAACGCTGGAGAACCTCGTCGCGAGCACCCTGCGCACGCTCGCGCTGCAGACCGGTGAGCGCCTCTTCCACTGGCGGGACGGCAAGTCCGAGGTGGATTTCGTGCTCGATCGACCGGGTACCCCTCTCGCGGTGGAAGTGGGCTCGTCCGACGGCCATGGGCGTGCCGGACTCATCGCGCTCGCGGAGAGGTATCCGCGCTTCGCGGAGAACCGCTGGCTGGTCACACCGAACTCTCCCGTTCGTCAGCCCGAGGAGACGGAGGCGGGCATGGGCACGGTGCCGGTGGACCTCTTCCTCGTGATGGCCGCGCAGTGCGCGGAAGCGGCGTTGCGGCGACGACTTGTCGGGCGTTAGGCCACGCGCGCCGTCACGAACGCACCCACGCGCGCATCGCCCAGCCAACCGGCACCCGCGTTCGATCCGCCCGTCGCGTGCGCATCGAACGTGCCCAGCAACGCGCGCAGCTCCGGATCGGCCCACCGAAGCGTCTGTCGCGTGCGCGCGAGATCCGCCAGCGCCGTGCGCATGGCGCGAGCGCGCGCCCGGTCGATCACGAGCGGGCGTTGCCAATGCTCATCGATCGACACGACGCCCAGGCACGCGAGCAATGCCATGGGCCAGATCGCGCCGCGCGAATCGATGCGTGCGCCGACGAAGCGGTTCAGGCGCATCCAGCCGATGGTGTCGCGCTCGCCGCACGCGATCAGCAGGGCGATCAGGTGGCGCGGCTCGAAGCGGGCGTGGCTCGCGTTCAGGTCGTCGTCGCGCAGACGTCGGCTCGCGTCCACCAGACGCAGCCCGGCTTGGCGGCCCCAGCGCACGAGCGCCTCCAGCGCATCGCCCTGCCAGGCCGGGAACAGCGGATCGGTCTCGGTCGGGCGCTCGCCGCTCCTGAGTGCATCCGAGAGCAGCCGCCACTGCGCCTCGTGCAGGAGCGCCGGTGGTGGATCCGCGATCAGCGCGTCCAGGCTCTCGAACGGCGCGACGAGGCCGGGCGCGTAGCGGCGCAGTGCGGGCTCGTCGTCTATGACGCCCGCGACGGTGCCGCGCGACACGTCGCCCAGCCGCTCGACGAGCTCGGCGACGCTCAGGACCGATGCCTCCTGCAGACACGCGTGGATGCGATCGGCGACGGCACGCGACCCGCGTCCGTTCCCGGCCGCGACACCGGCGGCCGCGCCGTCAGCCGCGCCGTCAGCCGCGCCGTCAGCCGTGCCGTCAGCCGTGCCGTCAGCCGTGATGTCGGCTTCGCGGTCGAGGGTGGGTGCCACGCGACGCTCGGGTATCGACGCCTCGCGCGGATCGGGCGCCTCGACCAGCGGCTCGGGGTCCACGGCGGCCCACCGGTGCGCTCCGCCCGACACCAGCAGGTGCGGGAAATCGGCCAGAGAGCGCTGGTAGGTACGCAGGCTGCAACCCAGCGACCCGAAGACCTCCGCGTGCCAGTCGTACAGGGCCACGACGTCGGCGAAGGCGGTATCGGCCCCGCGCAGCAGCCGCACCGCCTCCACGGCGCGCTGCTGACGCGGGGCCGGTCCGCGCCGTACGACGTAGCCGAGGTGCACGCGGCGATCCGACTCCGCCAGCGCCGCGAGCCGGCCCGTGTTGTCGTCGCCCGCTGCGGGCAGGACGGCATCCAGTCGGTTCGGCAGCGGCCAGGTCGCCGCCGCCGCGTGGGGCGCGCCCGCGTGCTTCCAGCGCGTCACTCGACCCGAGCGCGCCAGCCGGTCGGCGAGCGTGCCGGCCCGTCGGGGTCGGCGCGGATCGTTCAGAAGAGCCGCGAGGGGCCGCAGCGCCGCGGGCACGCGCGCGAGCTGTCGCGGCGCGTCGAGCACGTGGCTCGGCGCGTGCATGCGCCCGTCGGTGAGGTGGAACCACAGCAGCAGCGCGACGATCGTGCGGCCCGCCGGCGTCAGAGGGTCGCAGACGGCCGCGAGCTTGCCCGTCGCCGATGTCTCGAGCGTCGCTGCCCGGTCCGCGTCCAGCCCGAGCCGCGCGCGCGCCGCGTCCTGCGTCGTCGGCAGTCCGTCGCGCAGGCCTAGCCGCACCTCGGTCCAGGCACGCTCTGCCCGGGTCAGCGCGTCGAGGCGACCCTGCAGGCGTTCGACGAGCTCGTGCACCCAGCGCGGCGCCGCCCCGGAGTCGGTGTGCGTCGACGCCAGCACCTCGAGCGCGAGCCGCCAAGCGGCCGCCTCCACGGGCGCGGCGTTCGCCGGCTCCATCCGCCCGGCGATGTCGCGCCCGAAGCGGCAGAGCAGCGCCGCGGCGGTCGATACCGCCGACAGGACGATCTCGTCGGTACCGTCGTCGTCCCGTCGCGGCGGGGCATCGAAGGGCCACGGCGGTGCCACGCGTCCCACCGGAGGCTGGACGTCCTGGACGCGCGCAGTCGGATCATCGGACGCGCGCGAGCGAGGGTCGGGTCCGACGGCTGGCGTTCCCACGGTGGCTGGTCCCGGTGCGATGGGCGAAGCGATGCAAGGGCTAGCGGCGCCGCCCGAACGAGCCTTAGCGGCGCGGACCGGGCCACCGGGTTAATGTCGCACCACGAATCCACCCGCCGCCTGCCGATGACCGCCTACCGCCCGTTCCACCTGGCCTTCCCCGTCGACGACCTCGAGGCAGCCCGCCACTTCTACGGCGACGTGCTCGGCTGCCCGCAGGGCCGCGAGGCCGAAGGGGTGTGGATCGACTACGACCTCTACGGCCACCAGATCGTCGCGCACCGCGACCCGGCGCACGAGCGCCCGATCCGCGCCGAGAACGCCGTCGACGGCGATGCGGTGCCCGTGCCGCACTTCGGCATCGTGCTCACCTTCGAGCAGTTCGATGCGCTGGCAGATCGGCTGGAAGCGTGGGACGGCACGCGGTGGGTCATCCGCCCGCGCACGCGCTTCGCGGGTCAGCCCGGCGAGCAGCGCACCATGTTCTTCCTGGACCCCGCCGGCAACGCGCTGGAATTCAAGGCGTTCGCGGACGATTCGTCGTTGTTCGCCACTTGAGACGTCCCGCGTCCCGCAGGCCGGTCGTCCGCGGCGCGGTTCTCTGCCTTTGCCTGCTCGGGGACCGGTGGCTGCGCCACCTCGCGCTGGGTGGACGCGCATCTGCTGGCGGGTAGCGCCCCGAGCGCGTGCCGCCCCGCTCAGGCCGGGGGGAGGAACGGGTAGTCCGTGTACCCCTCCGCGCCGCCGCCGTAGAAGAGCTCGGGTCGCGGCTCGTTCAGCGGCGCGTCGCGCTCCAGGCGCGTCGCGAGGTCGGGGTTCGCGATGTACGGCACGCCGAAGCACACGAGATCCGCGTCCCCGTCCTCGACGGCCGCCATGGCCATGGCGCGGTCGTAGCCGTTGTTCGCCATGTAGGCGCCCTCGAAGGCGGCCTTCAACGTCGCGAGCTGCTCGGGCGTCGCCGTGCGCTCGCCGCCCGTCTCGCCCTCGACCAGATGGATGTAGGCGAGCCCCGCGCGCTGCGCCTCGCCGATCGCGGCCAGGCACGTCTCCACGGGGTCGCCAAGCTCCACGCCGCCGGCGTGCGAGAACGGGCTGAACCGCACGCCCACGCGACCGGGCGGAAACACGGTGGTCAGCGCATCGATGACCTCGCCGACGAGGCGCACGCGATTCTCGACGGAGCCGCCGTACGCATCCTGCCGATGGTTCGACGACGCGCGCAGGAACTGGTCGAGCAGGTAGCCGTTGGCGGCGTGCAGCTCGACGCCGTCGAAGCCCGCCGCGCGCGCGCATCGAGCGGAATGCGCGTAGTCCTCGATCAGGCGCGGAATCTCGTCCGTGCGCAGCGCGCGCGGCGTGGACGTGTCGACGAAGCCGTCCTCGACGTAGGTCTGCGCTTCGGCGCGGATCGCCGACGGTGCCACCGGCGCCTCGCCGTCGGGTTGCAGGGAGGTGTGCGACACGCGGCCGACGTGCCAGAGCTGCGCGAAGATGCGCCCGCCGGCATCGTGCACGGCATCGGTGACGCGCTTCCACGCCGCCACCTGCTCGTCGCCGTACATGCCGGGGGTGCGGTAGTAGCCCTTGCCCTCGGGCGAGATCTGCACGCCCTCGGTGATGATGAGCCCGGCATCCGCGCGCTGCGAGTAGTAGGTCTCGTGCAGCTCGTGCGGCACGTCGCCGTCGAGCGCGGCCCGGTTGCGCGTGAGCGGCGCCATGACGATGCGGTTGGGCAGTTCGAGATCGCCGACCGTGACCGGCGAGTAGAGCGGATGGGTCATGGGGGGGCTGCGCGACGTGGGGGCGCGCACAGTGGACCGGGCGTGCGCGGGACATCGGGGCCGCTGCAGAAGGTGCAACGCCCTTTCGGCCTGCTTTCGGCGTTGTTCGATCGGCGCGCGGCCCGCACACTGCGCTGCCTCCTGCCGGGACGCCGCCGCCTTGACCCGACTCGCCACCCGCCTGCTGCCGGTCCTGCTGGTCATCGTGCCGCTCGCGAGCTGCGCGTCCCCGTCCGGGGACGAGCTCGCGCCTCCGCTCGCCTCCGGCCCGGCCACGCGCTACGACTGCGACGGATTGCCCGTCGCGGCTCGCTACGGCCCGGCGTTCGTGAACCTGGAGATCGGCGGTCGCACGGAGTCGTTGCCGAAGGTGGCCGCGGCGTCCGGTGCGAAGTACGAGAGCGGCATCGACGCGTCGTACCGGCTCTTCTGGACGAAGGGCGACACCGCGCGGGTCGCGCTCGGCGACGACCGCTGGCTCGCGTGCACCGAGGTGCCGGACACGCCGACGGTCGAGTCCTTCGAGGCACAAGGCAACGAGCCGCCCTGGACGCTCGCGATGCTCGACGGCTCGGTCGTGCTCGAGCGCGGGTACGAGGGCGAGGGCACCATCGCGACGCTGCGCGAGAGCGTCGAGGGCGACGACGGGAGCGTGCGCCACGCCGCCGACGCCGGCGGGCGCGAGCTGATCGTGGACGTCGTGCCCGGTCCCTGCACCGACGACATGAGCGGCATGACCTACCCTGCGACCGTGACGGTGGAGCTGGACGGAGAAATGTCGCGCGGCTGCGGAGGGGAACCGGCGTCGTTGCCGGTGGGTGGCGAGTGGACGGTCGAGCGCATCGGCGATGTCGCCGTGCTCGCCGATGCGCCCGCCACCATCGTGTTCACCGACGAGGGGCGTGCTGCGGGGTCGACGGGCTGCAACCGGTGGTCGGGGGAGTGGACGCTGACCGGGGAGTCTCTGACGCTCGGGCGCATAGCGTCGACGCGGCGCGCGTGCCGGGGGCCGGTGGGAGAGCAGGAGGTCCGGCTGCTACGCGCGCTGGAAGCGGTGCGCGGGTTCAAGGTGGAGCAGGGCGGGGCGCTGGTGCTGACCGGGCCGCGGGGGGACGAGCTCGTGGCGCGTCGTGCCGAGCCCGCCCCGGACTGAAGGCGAGCCTTCAGGCGACTGCACCTCGCCGCACCAACCGCCCGTCCACCAGCTCGATCACCCCCGCCCCGATCGCCACGGCATCGTCCGGATCGTGCGTCACCATCAGCACGCACGGCCGGTGGCGCTCGATGACGGTGCGGGTGAGCGCGAGCATCTCCGCGCGCGTCTCCCCGTCCAGCGCGCCGAACGGTTCGTCCAGCAGCAGTATCGGCCGCTCGCGCAGCAGGCACCGCGCGAGCCCGACGCGCTGGCGCTCGCCGCCCGAGAGCTTCGCGGGCCGTCGCGATCCGAAGCCCTCGAGCCCGACATCCGCGAGCGTCGCCTCGATCGCGCTCCGCTGACCGGCATCGAGCCGCAGCCCCGGGTCGAGCCCGAGCCCGACGTTGTCGGCCACCGAGAGGTGTTCGAACAGGTTGTCGTGCTGGAAGAGCGTGGTCACGGGCCGTTCGGCTGGGCTCAGGCCGACGAGCGAGCGTCCCTTCCAGCGCACGTCCCCCGACGCGGGCTCGAGAAAGCCCGCCACGAGGTTCAGCAGCGTGCTCTTGCCCGAGCCGCTGCGTCCGACCAGCGCGTGCGCCGAGTGCGCGTCCAGCCGCAGGTCGAACAGCCATTCGAGCGCGCCGAGCTCGACGCGGGCGCCGTCCAGCTCCAGGCTCATCGAACGCTCGCCTCCGCCGGCACGGGAAGCGTCCCGTCGCGCTCGCGCGGCCCGCCGATCAGTCGTTGCAAGGCGACGAACAGCACGATGCACAGCAGCAGCAGCAACGCCGCCGTCGCGGCCGCCTCCTGCAGCCGGTAGCCGCCGAGGCGCGAGTGCAGCAGGGACGACAGCGTGCGGAAGCGCTCCGAGCCGAACAGCGCGATGGCCCCGAGGTCCCCGGCCGTGAGCGTCGCTGCGACGCCGGCGGCGAGCCCCAGCGGCCTGCGCAGCACCGGCCAGTCCACGAGTCGCCAGCGCTGCCACCGGCTCATGCCGAGCGAGCGCACGAGCCGGTCGGTCGCCGCCGCGCCGCGCAGCATCGGCCCCGACAGGATGCGCAGCGCGAAGGGCAGGCTGATCAGCGCGTTGACGAGCACCACGAGCACGAGCGCGAGCGAGAACACGTCGGCATGGGTTCTCAGCGCGAGGAACAGTCCGGTGCCGAGCACGATGGGCGGCAGCACGAGGATCGCGTTGCCGACGCTCTGCAGCGCCTCCCCCGCGCGCGCGCGTCCGAGCCGCGCGTGCAGGTGGCGCACGCCGCCGAGCAGCCCGAGCGCGAGCGCCACCGAGAGCGCTGCCGCGCACAGCGCCGCGACGACGGTGTTCCGGAGCGCCGCGAGCGTGACGGGGTCGGTGGCGGTGCCGAGGGACTTCGGGTTCACGCCGGCCACGACGAGCGCGGCGAGCGGCGGCACGACGAGCAGCGCCGTCGCGGCGATGGCGAACGCGTCGAGGCCGCGGTGCACGGCCCCGCGCCGCGCGTGCGGGTGCCACGCGGGCAGCGCGTCGGCGGCGAAGCTGCCGCCGCCGAGCGACGCGTCGTTGCCGGAGGCGACGAACGCGCCGAGCACGGTCAGCAGCAGACACAGCAGCAGCTGCACGAGCGCGAGCGCTACGGCCAGCGGCAGGTCGAAGTCGAAGCGCAGGGCCTGGTAGATCGCGACCTCCACGGTCGTCGCGCGCGGCCCACCGCCCAGGGTCAGCACGATCGCGAAGCTCGTGAAGCACAGCGTGAACACGAGCGTGACGAGTCCGGGCAGCGGGCGCAGCAGCGCGGGCCATTCGATGTGCCGCACGCGCGCGCCCAGCGGCATGCCGAGCTGCGCGGCCAGGCGCCAGTGCGCGTCGGGCACGCCGTCGAGCGCCTGCAGCAGCACGCGCGCGGACAGCGGCAGGTTGAAGAAGACGTGCGCGAGCAGGATGCCGCCGAGCCCGTAGAGGGCGGGCAGCTCGAGGCCCAAGGGCTCCAGCACGCCGTTGACCCACCCACCGCCACCCCACACCGCGACGATGCCGTACACCGCGACGATCGCGGGAAGCACGAGCGACAACCCGAACAGCGACACGAGCGCGCGGCGCCCGGGAAAACGCCGCTCGTGCGAGAGCGCGAGCGCGACCGGAATCGCGAGCCCGACGGACAGCACGGTGGACAGCGCGGCCTGCTTCAGACTGAACGCCAGCACGCGTCGCAACCACGGATCCCCCACGATGCGCGCGAACGGCAGCTCGCCCGCCTCGCGCACGAGCGCGTAGAGCGGCACGAGCACGAGCACGGCCACCGTCGCGGCCGCGAGCGCCGCGCCCGCCCACCACGGCAGTCGCGGCGAATGTGCGCCGCGCAGCCGCGATGGCTTCAGCGCGTCGACGCCTCGAGCCACTCGTCGACCCAGGCCCTTCTCTCGTCGCGCACGGTCTCGGCGTCGAACAGCAACGTCCTCGACGGCTCGATCAGCCGCTCGAACGCGCCCGGCAGCGCGTCGCCGAGCTCGGCCACCGGGTACATCACGTTGCCGAGCGGAATGGACGCCTGCGCCTCGGGCGAGACCAGGAACTCCAGGAACATCGTCGCGAGCTCCGGCTCCTCGCTGCGCGCGAGCTTCGCCGCCACCTCCACCTGCAGGTAGTGACCCTCGTCGAACGCCATCGCCTGGTAGCGCTCGGTGCCGTCGACCTCCATCGAGTACGCGGGGGAGGTGCTGTAGCTCAGCACGATCGGCGCCTCGCCTTCGAGAAACAGCGAGAACCACGCCTCCGACCAGTCCTTCGTGACGGTGAGTATCCGGGGTTGCAGTTCGGCCCACTTCTCCCCGGCCTCGTCGCCGAACACCGACTTCATCCACAGCAGCAGGCCGAGCCCCGGCGTGCTGGTGCGCGGATCCTGCACGATGATCTTCGGGCCGTCCGGGTTCGACACCAGCTCGGCAAGGCTCGCGGGTGGCGTCTCGATCGCCTCGGTGTCGTAGACGAACGCGAACCAGCTCCAGTCGAACGGCACGAACACGTCCGACGTCCATTCGATCGGCAGCTTCAGCTCCGACGTGTCGACGCCCGACGGGGCCAGCAGTCCGGTGTCCTCGGCGATGGCCATGAGGTTGGTGTCCAGCCCGAGCACGATGTCGGCTCGCGACGAGGCGCCCTCGAGCTGCACGCGGTTCAGCAGGCCCGTCGAGCTGTCGAGCGCGACGAAGCGCACGTCGCAGTCGCCGCAGCGTGCCTCGAAGGCGGTCTCGATGGCGGGGCCCGGGCCCCATTCGGCGACGAAGGCGTCGTAGGTGTAGACGACGAGCTCGCGCTCGGCCGCGCCGGCGAACGGCGCGGCGGCGAGCGCCGGCACGGCGAGCAGGGCGGCAAGGCCAAGGGGAGGCGGATTCAAGGCGCGTGGATCTCCTGTCGGTGGGACGAGCGACAGGGATGACCGCGCGGTGCGGACGATGCTCGATCCCTACGCCGGTACTAGCCGGATCAGGTTCGCGGGTTGTCCGGTGCGCGACGCCCGTTGGCGATCGCGTGCCGACTCTCAGCCCAATGGGCACCCCGTCGAGTCATCCCGTCGGGACGCGTGCGCCCCGACTGCGGACATGGTGCGTCAGTGCGGCGACGCGTGCAAGCGCGTCAGCGGTAGTTGCGACGCCCGCCCTCGGGCAGCTCGCGAAAGCGGCGATAGCTCCACAGGTACTGCGCCGGATTCACGCGCACGCAGGCCTCCACCGAGCGGTTCAAGGCGGTCGCCGCGACCACGATATCCTTCGCGGCGACGTCGCCGACGGGCGCGATGTAGCGGTAGCGCCACCCGGTCCCGCCCGGCAGCCGCTCCACGCCGACGAACAGCACGTCGCAGCCACTCTTCGCCGCGAGGCGCGAGAGCAACGTCATCGTGAGCGCCGGCGTGCCGAAGAACGGGGCGAACACCCCGCCGTCCCGGTCCGGTTCCTGATCGGGCAGGATGCCCACGCTGCGACCCGCGGCGAGCCTGCGCAACGCGTCGCGGATGCCCGCGCCGTCCAGGCGCAGCGGATCGCCGTCGAGGTTGCCGCGGCCCTCGACGAGCAGCGGCTCGAGCGCGCGGTCGCGCGGCGGTCGGTAGAAGTAGCCGATGGTGTGGGTGTGTCCGGGCGCGACCAGCCCGAGCTCCCAGCCGCCGAAGTGCGGCGTGACCAGCATCGTGCCCCGACCCCTCGCGAGCGAGGCGGCGAGCAGCTCGGCGCCGACGGTCTCGACGACCTTCGCGCGCAGTTCCGGAAGCGGTCGATGCCAGATCCAGCCGAGCTCGGCGAAGGCGCGGCCCTGCTCGCGCAGGGCATCGCGCACGAGGGCACGCTTCGCCTGCGCCGACAGTTCGGGAAAGCACAGCTCGATGTTCGTGCGGGCGACGCGCCACGGTCGACCGCGCGTCCACCGAAGCACGTTGCCCGCGAGCGTGCCCAGCGCGCGGTTGGCCCCGAGCGGCAGCGCGCCGAGCGCGCGCGTGAGGGCGCGCGCGAGCGTCGTGCGCGGCGATGCGCGCCCAGCCTTGCGCTCGGGAGTCGGAGCTTCGGACATGTCGACGATTCTGAACCACTAGGGCCTGTATCCAATCAGAACGTGGGCGCTGTCGCGCCGCAGAGCGTGGCAGGCTAGGCGCGAGGAGTGGAGCTTGGCAGGGCCAAGCGACCGACGAGCAACGACGGCTGGCGCGCTCTGCGGCGCGACCCTTCGGGCCGGCCCTCTGCGTCCGCCCCGCTGCACCGCGCGAGCGCGGGTAGCCCTGCTACCCTCGCTCGCAGCGCCTTGCGGGACGAACGCAGAGGGCCGGCAGCGCCCACGTTCTGATTGGATACAGGCCCTAGACTGCCGGTCCGCCCGGAAGTCCGGAACCGCCGCCTTGATCGACCCGACGCCCGCCTTGATCGACCCGACGCCCGTGCCCGACGTGCCGCACATCGAGCCCGAGGCCGCGTGGGAGCGCCTGCGCGCCGAGCCCGGCGCGCTGCTGGTCGACGTGCGCTCGGACATGGAGTACCTGATGATCGGGCATCCCCAAGGGGCGGTGAACGTGCCCTGGATCGATGCGCCGGACTGGACGGTGAACCCGCGCTTCGTCCCCGAGGTGCGCAAGCTCCTGCTGGGTCGCCCTCGAGGTCCCCTGCGCGGACGCGACGGGCCCGGTGCGGTGCGGCCGCCGCTGTTCCTGATCTGCCGCAGCGGCAATCGCTCGGTGGATGCCGCGCGCGCGCTGGCGGCCGACGGCATCGACGATGCGGTGGTGGTGACGGGGGGGTTCGAAGGGCCGTTGGACGAGGCGCACCATCGCGGGACGATCGCGGGCTGGCGTCACGCGGGACTGCCGTGGGAGCAGTGCTGAGCTCGTGCCGACCCGGTCTCGAGACGGTATCGGCCGGGTGTCCACCCGTGCCGGGCACCGCGGACGTCCCTGTCCGCGCCGGTGCTCCGGGGCCTTCCCCGGAGCGCGCCCGATCCTGCCGGCGATCGTCTGCACGATCGCCCTTGCCTCCCTGCTCGCGTCCCTGCGTCGCGATCGCCGTCCTGACGACCCCCGCGGTCCCTGCGGGTCCCTGGTGTCCGGCCTCCTGCCGGGCCGTGCGGCGCGCCCCGGGTCCCGTCCCTGGGTCGGCGCGGTGCCGCACGATCGTGCCGGGGCATCCTGCCCGTCGTGCTCCTTGCTTCGATCGGGTCGGCGACCGGTCCGTCGCCGCCTCCCCGACCGCAGGTGCAGTCTCGTCGCCGGGACGTGCTTCCACAATCGGAAGTCCGGCCGACGTGCGTGGGAATCGCGGACGGCGCGTGTAGGCGCTTTCCTACACGGTAACGGGACGCGCGATCCGACGGGAGCGGCCGACGCCGCGGCCAGCGTTGGCACGTCACCGCTCCGGAACGCCGACCGCGGCTCGCCGAGCGGCCCCGCGTCGAGCGACGGTGGCCCGTGATCGTCGTCGTGCAACGCGTGCTCGAGGCGAGCGTGGAGGTCGCGGGCGAGCGCATCGCCGCCATCGGCCCGGGCATCCTGGCGCTCGCGGGCATCGAGCGCGGCGACGCCGGGGAGGACATCGATGCCATGGCGAGACGCCTGGCGGACCTGCGCCTGTTCGACGACCCCGAGGGGCGCATGAACCTCGATCTCGAGGCCATCGGTGCCGAAGCCCTGCTGGTCTCGCAGTTCACGCTCGCCGCCGACACGCGCAAGGGTCGCCGACCGGGCTTCTCCACCGCCGCACCGCCGGACGAGGCCAGGGCCCTGTTCGAGCGATTCGTCGCGGCGTTCTCCCGGCGCTGTCCCCGCACCTCGACGGGGCGCTTCGGTGCCGAGATGCGGGTCGGTCTCGTGAACGATGGCCCGGTGACCTTCGTGCTGCGCTCCCGCGCCTAAGGGCCTGTGGCGATATAAATTGACCGTCCTGTCGTTCCGCAGGGCGTGCCAGCCCCATTTCCGCCCTTGGGCGAGGAGCGGAGCGTGGCGGCGCCACGCGACCGACGAGCAACGACGGATGGCGCGCCCTGCGGAACGACCCTTCGGGCCGGCCCTGTGCGTCCGCCCCGCTGCGTTGCTGCCCGCGCGGGTAGCCCTGCTACCCTCGTTCGCAGCGCCTTGCGGGACGAACGCACAGGGCCGGCAGGACGGTCAATTTATATCGCCACAGGCCCTAAGCCCGCGTGTGCGCCCGCGCCCGAGCGCGGACCGGCCCGGCGCCCGTGCGGGGCCGCGTGTATCCTCGCCGGCCTTCCTTGATCTGCGGAGAGCGGCGGCGTGGCCACGCGACAGGACGCTCGACGGGCACGCGTCGAGCGCAAGACCAACGAGACCGCGATCACGGTCGCGCTGGGGCTCGACGGCACCGGCAAGGCGAGCTTCGACACCGGCGTCCCCTTCCTCGAGCACATGCTCGACCAGGTGGCACGCCACGGGCTGTTCGACCTCGACGTCACCTGCAAGGGCGACCTCGAGATCGACGACCATCACACGGTCGAGGACATCGGCATCACGCTCGGTCAGGCCTTCGCCGAGGCGCTCGGCGACCGGCGCGGCATCCGCCGCTACGGCCACGCCTACGTGCCGCTGGACGAAGCGTTGTCGCGCGTCGTGATCGATTTCTCCGGCCGTCCGGGGCTGCACCTGCGCGCCGACTTCCGGCGCGCGCGCGTCGGCACCTTCGACGTGGACCTCGTGTCCGAGTTCTTCCAGGGTTTCGCGAACCACGCGCGCGCGACCGTGCATCTCGACGTGCTGCACGGCACGAACGATCACCACAAGATCGAGACGCTCTACAAGGCCTTCGGCCGCGCGCTGCGCGTTGCGTGCGAGATCGACGAGCGCGCCGGCGGCACCATGCCGTCGACCAAGGGCTCGCTCTAGCTGCCGTGTCACGCGCCGCGCAACGCATCGCCGTCATCGATTACGGCATGGGCAACCTGCGCTCGGTCGCGAAGGCGCTCGAGCACGTCGCGCCCGAGGCCGACGTCGTGGTCAGCGGCGACGCGTCGGTGATCGCCGCGAGCGACCGCATCCTGTGCCCGGGCCAGGGCGCCGCGCGCGACTGCATGGCCGCGCTCGTGGCGAGCGGGCTCGACCGCGTGGTGGCCGAGACCATCCACACGCGCCCCTTCCTCGGCATCTGCATGGGCTACCAGGTGTTGCTGGGACACAGCGACGAGAACGGCGGCGTGGATTGTCTGGGCGTCATGCCCGGCAACGTGCGCCGCTTCGACGCACCGCTGCTCGACGCGGACGGCCAGCGGCTGAAGGTTCCTCACATGGGCTGGAGCGAGGTGCGTCGGACGCTGGATCATCCGCTGTGGGCGGGCATCGACGACGGCGCGCGCTTCTACTTCGCGCACAGCCACTACTGCGTGCCGGACGATCCGTCGACCGTGGCGGGTCGCTGCACGCACGGCATCGACTTCGCCGCGGCCGTCGCGGCTCCCGGTTTCTTCGCGTGCCAGTTCCATCCCGAGAAGAGCGCGCGCGACGGGCTGAAGCTGCTGGAGAACTTCGTGGGCTGGGACGGCAGGTGAGAGGGGCAATGAGCGTGTTCGAGATCATTCCGGCCATCGACATCAAGGAGGGTCGGTGCGTGCGCCTGCGCCAGGGGCGCATGGACGACGACACGGTGTTCTCCGAGGATCCCGTGGCGGTCGCCCGGCGCTGGCTGGCCGAGGGCGCGCGACGGTTGCACCTCGTCGATCTCGACGGCGCGTTCGCCGGCGAGCCGAGGAACGCGGCGCTCGTCGCGCGGATCGTGGAAGCCGTGGGCGACGTGCCGGTGCAGATCGGTGGCGGCATCCGCAGCGACGCCATCGCCGATGCCTACATCGACGCCGGCATCCGCTGGCTCATCGTCGGCACGCTCGCGGTGAAGGATCCCGCGTTCGTCGATGCGCTGTGCGCGCGTCACCCGGGCCGCGTCATCGTCGGGCTGGACGCGAACGAGGGCATGGTGGCCACCGAAGGCTGGGCCGAGGCGTCGAGCGTGTCGGCCGTTGACGCCGCGCGTCGCTTCGAGCGCGCCGGGGTCGCCGCCATCGTCTACACCGACATCGGCCGCGACGGCATGATGCAGGGCGTCAACGTCGAGGCCACCGCGACCCTCGCGCGCGGCATCGACATTCCCGTGATCGCGTCCGGCGGCGTGACGAATCTCGGCGACATCGAGGCGTTGCTCGGCGTCGCGGGCGATGGCGTCGTCGGGACCATCGCGGGGCGTGCGCTGTACGAGGGCACGCTGGATCTCGCCGAGGCGCACCGCCTCGTGGACGCGCGCGCATCGGACGCGCCCGTCACGCGCGGGAGCGCCTGAGGTGGGCGTCGCGCGCCGCATCATTCCGTGCCTGGACGTCGACGCGGGCCGCGTCGTCAAGGGCGTGCGCTTCGTCGACATCCGCGATGCCGGTGACCCCGTCGAGATCGCGCGCGGCTACGACCGCGCCGGTGCCGACGAGATCACCTTCCTCGACATCACCGCAAGCTCGTCCGATCGCGACACCATCGTCGAGGTGGTCGAGGCGGTGGCCGCGGACGTGTTCATTCCGCTGACCGTCGGCGGCGGCGTGCGCTCGGTGAGCGATGTGCGACGCCTCCTGAACGCCGGGGCCGACAAGGTGGGCATCAACACCGCGGCCATCGTCGAGCCCGAGCTCGTCGCGCGCGCCGCCGACACGGTGGGCGCGCAGTGCATCGTCGTGGCGATCGACGCGAAGCGCGTGAACGATGTGAACGGCCGGCCGCGCTGGGAGGTGTACACGCACGGCGGGCGCCGCGAGACCGGCCTGGACGCGGTCGCCTGGGCGGCGCGCATGGCGTCGCTCGGCGCCGGGGAGATCCTGTTGACCAGCATGGACCGGGACGGCACGAAGTCCGGCTTCGACCTGGCGCTGAACCGCGCCGTGAGCGACGCGGTGGAGATTCCCGTCATCGCGTCGGGCGGCGTGGGCACGCTGCAGCACCTGGTGGACGGGGTGCTCGAGGGCGGTGCGGACGCGGTGCTGGCGGCGAGCATCTTCCACTTCGGCGAGCACACCGTCGGGGAGGCGAAGGCGTACATGGCGGAGCGGGGGATCGAGGTTCGGGTCTGAGACCGAACGCGCGATCGAGTCCGGAACGACGCGCTTCACCAAGATCGACGGCCGAAGCGCATATGCGAATATACGGTGAGCGTTACCGGAGC
The DNA here is from genome assembly GCA_963833195.1 of uncultured Gammaproteobacteria bacterium. Lineage (GTDB taxonomy): Bacteria > Pseudomonadota > Gammaproteobacteria > Granulosicoccales > Granulosicoccaceae > Granulosicoccus. The sequence continues at coordinate 4,113,150 of CAWHXF010000027.1, forward strand.
ACCTCGCCGTTCCTGCGTCCGGGCCTGCCTTCGTGCTCGGCGCTTCCACTCGTCGCCTTCCGTCGCGGCCCCGCCACCACGCGCCCGTTCGGCCCGATGGCCCTGAAGCGCTGCAGCTTCGATACGAACCCCTTCGCCCGCAGCTCCTGCACCTCGCTCAACCCGAGCCTGTCGGCCTCCGGTCCCAGATCGATGTCCTCCACCGACGTGCGCTCCAAGCGCAGATCGCAGTCGTGCAGCGGCTTGTGGCAGCACGAGCACGTCAGCGCCGCCAGCGCCGCTTCGGTCTTTCCGCCCTCGGCCACCGGCACGACGTGGTGCAGGTCCGTCCAGCGCGTCCGCGTGCAGCCCGGCATCTGGCAGTGCCGGTCCCGGGCCCGAACCGCCCGCTCCACCTTCGTCGGCCAGCGCCGCGTGCTGCCCCCGACACCCACCACCTCGCCGTTGGGCATCGTGGCCACGACGGTGAGCGACGCCTTCGCGGCGATGGTGCGCGCCTCGGCGATCGAGATCGGTCCGTAGCCCGCCACGGTGGGACGCTCGGGCGGCAACTCGCCCGGGGCGAGAGAGGCCGCGTCGTCCTCGTCGACGAGGACGCGTGCATCGACGTTCAGCAGCACCCGGTAGCGATCGGCCCGACAGATGGCCTCGCCGCGGTGGGCGAGTGCCTTGATGGCGTTCAGCATCGCCGCATCGGCGCGGTACTGGCGTGCGGTGCGTTGCGGAGGTATCGACGCGGAGGTGTCGGGCGCCGGGGCCCGCAGCCCGTTGCGCGCCCGCGCATCCTCCTCGCGCAGCTCGTCCTCGGCGCACTCGTTCGCCTTCAGGTACTCCACGCCCATGGCGAACGGCAGGTCGAGCACGATGCGCATCCTGGCCTCGCTCGGCTGGTTCCAGGTGAGCGAGCGCTCCTCGAAGGCGAGCGCCGTCGCCGCGGCCAGTGCCGCCTCGGCACCGGGCTCGCCGCCCTCGCCATCGCCGCCAGCGCCGTCCCGATCCCGATGCCGCCAACGCCGGCACAGCTCGATGGTCTCGGAGACCGACAGGTCGAGCGATGCGACCGCGAGTTCGGCCTCGCACGTCGCGTCGGCCACGCGCGTGAGCTCGCGCACCTTGGACCACGAGAGCTTGCCCGTCGCGAACAGCGACTCGATGATCGGCAGCCCGGTCAGCGCGCGTGCCGCGCGCAGGTACTCGAAGGCGTAAACGCGGCTGATGTCGAGCTCGCGATCGAGCCATGCCACGCAGTCGCGACAGCCGGCGGTACGCCAGAGGCCGGAGGCCTCGAGCGCGGGCAGCAGGCGCACGAGCTCGGCGAGGGTGCGATCGCCAGCGCGAGCGAGCTGGTGCAGGCGGCCGACGAGGCCCGCGTCGTCGACGGGCGCGGGTGGTGCCCCGGCCGCCCGACGACTCGACTCGCGCAGCCGGGCGACCTTCGCCGCGCGGTCGGACGCGGCCACGTCGGCGCCCTGCACGAGCGCCATCGCGAGACGCAAGGCCTGCCCCTCCAGCGCGTGCCCCGCCAGGCTCGACACGTCGGGGGACGGCGACGCGCTACTCGATGGTTGCGCCTTTGAAGCGCCGTACCCAGCGGGCTCCTCGGCGACTCGATCGTGCGAGAAAGCTCGGGAAAAACGGGCCAGATCGTACATGTCCGCGGTCCTTCGGAGACGAGTTGTCAGTCTACCTGCGAGCGCGGAACGAAACCGGGACGCGTGACCACAAGGCAGTAAGCACATACAGTGCATTGTCCGATCATCCGGCACCGAAGGTCCGGTCTTGTCCGCGCTGGGTATGCCTACGTACGCGTGCCCCCGATCGCCTCCGCGGACGCCGCCGACGGCCTCGTCTCCCCGACCGAAGCCGAACGCTTTGCGCGTCGAAGCGCCCGCGCGTCCGGGGCCGACCTCGACTTGCCCGGCCCGGAACGCACGGCCTAGACTGCAGCCGTGCAGACCCGGGCCGCATGAGCACCACGATCCAGCTGCCGCTGTGGCTGGCGCTCGTGGCGTTCGCCGTCTCGGCCCTGTGGCTCGTGCAGAACCTGCTCATGCCGTCGGCGCGCTGGTTCGTGCGGCGCCGCGCCAACAAGCTGATCGAGCGGCTCAACGATCGCCTGGCGCTGCGTCTGCCGGGCTTCAAGTTGACGCGTCGCGACGTGCTCGTCGACCGGTTGAGCTTCGATCCGCGCCTGCTCGAGCTGGTGGACCGCTTGTCCGCCGAGCGCGATTGTCCGCGCGAGCAGCTGATGGGCGACGTGCGCCGCTACGCGCGCGAGATCGTGCCGGCATTCAACGCCCTGGTGTACTTCAGCGCGGCCTACCGCCTGGCGCGGCGCCTGGTTCACGCCCTGTACCGGGTGCGCCTGGGGTACGCGGACGACGCCGCGCTCGCGGAGCTCGGCCCCGAGAGCAGCGTGGTGTTCCTGATGAACCACAGGAGCAACATGGACTACATCCTGGCCACCTACCTCGCGGCCGAACGCACCGCGTTGTCGTACGCGGTGGGGGAGTGGGCGCGGGTTTGGCCGCTGCAGCAGCTCATCCGCGCGATGGGCGGCTACTTCGTGCGTCGCGACTCCGGGGACCCGCTCTACCGCCGCACCCTCGAGTGCTACGTGCAGATGGCCGCCGAGGGCGGCGTGCCGCAGGCGATCTTCCCGGAAGGCCGGCTCAGCCGCGATGGCCGCCTGGCCCCCGCTCGGCTCGGACTGCTCGGCTATCTCACGCGCGGCTTCGATCCGGACGGTGCGCGCGACATCGTCTTCATCCCGGTCGGCATCAACTACGACCGGGTGTTCGAGGACCGCAGCCTGCTGCGCGACGCGGATCGCCTGCCGCGTCGCGGCACGGCCTTCAAGCTTCGCACCACGCTCGGCTTCGTGGTCGGCGCGACGTGGCAGGCCCTGCGCGGCCAGCGTTTCCGCGACGGCTACGCGTGCGTGAACTTCGGGGAGCCGGTCTCCTACAAGGGCTGGCTCGCCGGGCGCGGCGCCGACACCGCGATTCCGCAAGGCGCGAACGAGCTCGGCGCCAACGAGGCGGGTGCCAACGAGGCGGGTGTCGCGCGCGGCGACGTCGCGGACCTGGCCGACGATCTGATGCGGCGCGTCGGTGCCATCACGCCGATCCTGCCCGTCGCCCTCGTCGCGCGGGTGCTCCTGACGGATGCGGCGCGCAGTCGCGACACGAGCGAGCTCGGGCTCGCCGTCCGCGCGACGCTCGACGAGCTGGAAGCCGCCGGTCACCGCGCCTACCTGCCGCGCGGCGACGTCGACTACGCGGTGGAGGTCGGCCTGCGCATGCTCGTCCTGCGCGGACTCGTGCGCGTGGAGGATGGACGGGTATCGGTCGTCCCCGGCGAGATCGGGCTGATCGGCTACTACGCGAACTCGATCGCGCATCTGCCGCAGGCCGGCGAGGCGGACTCCCGTCCGAGCCCGATCGGCACAACCGTTGATCCCGAAGTGAGAACTGCGTAGCATCCGGGTGCGGAATTCGATTCCGCACAGCGGAACCCACTGACGAGCTCCCCATGCAGACGCGCCTCCTACGCCCGATCGCCGCAGCGCTCGCCGCTTCGGCCCTGACGCTCTCCGGCGCGGCCACCGCCGCCACGACGCTCATCGCGGGCGAGGCCGGGCCGAACCGCGGCGCGCGTGCCGCGGCGCTGCAGGCCTTCGCCGACGACGTCGAGGCGCGCACCGACGGCGAGGTGACCGTCGACATCCAGTGGGGCGGGGCGCTGTTCAAGTCCGAGGCCGCCGTGCAGGGCATCGCGGACGGCATCGCGGACCTCGGCACCATCATCGCGGTGTACTTCCCGCAGGAGATGCTCGGCTACGGCATCGCCGACCTGCCCGTGCAGAACCCGGACGCCTGGGTCGGCATGCGCGCCACCGACGAGCTGATGCGTGGCTCGGAGGCCATCCAGGCGGATCTCGCCGACAAGAACCTCGTCTACATCGGCACCTTCACGACCTCGGCCGTGAACATCGGCTGCAAGGACGCCGCGATCCGCACCACCGACGACATCGACGGGCTGAAGGTGCGCGGCGTCGGCGCGTACGGCGACACGTTCAGGGACTTCGGCGCGAACATGGTCGCCATGTCGATCTACGATGCCTACCAGGGGCTGGATACCGGGCTCATCGACTGCTCGCAGGGCTACTCCTACGCGGTGGGCGCGCTGAAGCAGCAGGAGGTCATGTCGAGCTACACCCTGCTCGACTGGGGCCAGGTCGGCGCGCTCGGCATCTTCATGAACAAGGACATGCACGACTCGCTGGACGACGCGGCGAAGGCGGCGCTGGAGCAGGCCGGCATCGGCATGGCCGACACGCTCGGGAAACTCATCACCGCGGACAACGAGAAGGCCATCGAGACGATGAAGGCCGCGGGCGTGGAGATCATCGAGCTGCCCGATGCCGAGCGCGACAAGCTCGTCGAGCGCGGCGCGGCGTTCGTGGATGAGTGGGTGCAGCGCGCCGACGCGTCCGGCTTCGACGGCGCGGCGCTGCTGAGCGAGTACCGCGGGCTGATCGAGAAGTACACGGGCGAGAGGGACGAGCAGGGCTACCCCTGGGAGCGATAGGACCCGACGCTTCACCGTGCTGGCGCGCATCGAACGCTTCCTGCTCGACCTCGCGGTCGTCGCGATCGTCGGGCTCGGACTGCTGATCACGGTGAGCGTGGTCCTGCGCGCGGGGTTCAACTCCGGCGTGCCCGACACGATCGTGATGGTGCGCGAGCTCATGGTGGCGGCCATCGTGCTGCCGCTGGCCGCGGCCACGACGGCGCGCGCGCACATCGTGGTGGAGTTCATCGCCAAGCGGCTGTCGCCGCGCGTGCAGGGCGCGCTGATCGTGTTCGGTTCCGCGTTCGGGCTGCTCGCGCTCGCGCCGCTGCTGTGGGCGGGCTATCGCGAGGTCGCGCACGCGCTCACGAGCGGCGGCTTCTACTTCGGGCAGCTGAACCTGCCGAAGTGGCCGGGGCGGGTCATCTTCCTCGTCGGCATGGCGTTCTGCTGGCTGCGGCTGCTGCTGCTGGTCGTCGCCGACTCGCGCAGGCTGCGCGCCGGCGAGACGGTGCCGGGCGTCGCCACGCCGGAAGGCATGCCGACGGGGGCGTCGCTGGAGCGCGCGGTGGACCCGCGGTGATGGGCCCCGCCACACGCAAGACAGGGCCCTGATGGACGGCACGCTCGTCGGGCTCGTCGCCTTCGCCGCCGTCATCGGCCTGCTGGCGGTGCGCGTGCCCATCGCGTTCGCGCTCGCGGGCGTCGCGACGCTCGGCAGCTTCGCGATGTTCGCGTCCCGCACCGGCGACTTCCTGCCGGCGCGCGCCATCCGGCCGACCGCGTCGATCGTGTTCTCGAACTCGTTCGACCTGATCCATTCGTACGACCTGTCGATGATCCCGCTGTTCATCGCGCTCGGTCACATCGCGTACCGCGCCGAGATCACGACGCGCATCTACCACGCCGCGCGCGTGTGGCTCGTGCGCGTGCCGGGCGGCGTGGCCATGGCCTCCGTCGTCGGTTGCGGCGGGTTCTCGGCCATCACGGGATCCTCCATCGCGTGCGCGTCGACCATGGGGCGCATCTGCTCGCCGGAGATGCTGCGCATGGGCTACGACCCGCGGCTCGCGACGGCGAGCGTCGCGGCGGGCGGCACGCTCGGTTCGCTCATTCCGCCGTCCGTGCTGTTCATCATCTACGGCATCTTCACCGAGACCTCGATCGCGAAGCTCTTCCTCGCGGGCATCCTGCCGGGACTGCTCTCGCTCGCGGGCTTCCTGCTCGTGATCTTCGTGTGGGTGCGCACGGACCCTGCCGCCGCGCCCGCGTGGGAGGGCGAGATCTCGATGGCGGAACGCCGCGCCGCCGCCTGGTCGGCCTGGCCGGCGCTGCTGCTGTTCGGCATCATCGTCGGTGGCATCTACGGCGGCGTGTTCACGGCCACCGAGTCCGCGGCGGTGTGCGTGTCGGCCGCCGTGCTGATCGGCTTCGCGCAGCGAAAGCTCACCGTACGCGGGCTGCTCGAGGCGCTGCGCGAGACCGCCATCCAGACCTCCAGCATCTTCCTGATCGCCGCGGCCGCGAAGATCTTCGTCGCGTTCATCGCGCTGACAAACGTCGCGCCCGCGATCGTCGAGGCCGTGACCGCGGCCGAGCTGTCGAGCGTGGTGCTGCTGATCGCCATCGCGGCGATCTACCTCGTGCTCGGCATGTTCCTGGACCCCATCGGCATCATGGTGCTGACGTTGCCGCTGCTCATCCCGCTGGTGGAGACCTACGGCTTCGACCTGATCTGGTTCGGCGTCGTGGTCATCAAGCTGCTGGAGATCGGGCTGGTGACGCCGCCCGTGGGCCTGAACGTGTTCGTGATCGCGAACGTGGTGGGTGATCAGGTATCCATCGACCGGATCTTCGCGGGCATCCTGCGCTTCCTGTCGGTGGACGTGATCGTGCTGGTGCTGATCATGGCGTTCCCGATCATCTCGCTGCTGATACCGGGGGCGGCGTGAGCGAGCCCGACCTGCGCCTCGTCGGTACCGAGTCCGACACGGCCTTCGCCGACCGGCGCTTCTCGACCGCGCTGGCGCGCGGGCTGGCCGTGCTGCGCGCGTTCCGGCCCGGCGACGACGGGCTCGGCAACGCGGAGATCGCCGAGCGTACCGGTCTGCCGAAGTCCACGGTGTCGCGCCTGACCTTCACGCTGCAGGCGCTCGGCTACCTGGGGCAGGCGCGCCGCAACGAGCGCTACCGCCCCGGCCCCGCGCTGCTGGCACTCGGCAACGTCGCTTCGGCCTCGATCCGCTTCGTGGACCTGTCCGCGCCGCTCATGCAGCGGCTCGCCGACGACACCGGCACGCTCGCGCTGCTCGCCGTGCGCGACGGTGCGAAGATGCTGCTCGTGCGGACGTGGCGTCCGAGGGGCGTATCGTCCCTGTGGCTCGAGGTCGGGCATCGACTGCCGCTGAACCGGAGCTCGTCGGGCCACGCGCTGCTCGCGGGCCTGGCCGAAGGCGACTTCGAACGCGTCGTCGCCGAGGCCCGCGGCGACCGCGGCCTGGACGCCGAGCGCGCGGCGCGCGTGCGGCGCGAGGCGGGCGGTCAGCTGATCGGGAAGGGTTTCGTGATCGCGGACCCGGGCGACTACTTCGCGCCGGACATCCATGCGGTCTCGGTGCCGTTCCGCTCGCCGGACGTGAGCGAGCCCGTGGTGTTCTCCTGCGGCGCCATGCCGCGCGACCTGTCGGTGGAGCGCATGGACGGCGAGGTGGGACCCGCGCTGCGCGATGCGGTGCGGGAGCTCGATCGGCTGCTCGGGCAGCCGTCCGTGGCGCACGAACCGTAACCGTCCGCGAGAGACACCCAATGAACCCGATCGCCTACGAGCTCGACGAGAACGTCGCCGTGATCACGGTCGACAACGCGCCCGTGAATGCGCTGTCGCACGCCGTGCGCGCCGCTCTCGTCGACGCCTTCGAGCGGTTCGACGCCGACGCCGACGCGCGCATCGCCGTCATCGTCGGCGCGGGCCGGCTCTTCATCGGCGGCGCCGACATCTCGGAGTTCGGCAAGCCCCCGCAGGAGCCCTTCCTGCCGGACGTGATCGACCGCATCGAGGCCTGCGGCAAGCCCGTCGTCGCGGCCATTCACGGCAGCGCGCTCGGCGGCGGGCTCGAGGTCGCGCTCGGTGCGCACTACCGCCTCGCCATGCCGGGCGCGAAGCTCGGTCTGCCCGAGGTCAAGCTCGGCCTGATTCCGGGGGCGGGGGGCACGCAGCGGCTGCCGCGACTCGTCGGCGTGGATGCGGCGCTCGGGATGATCACGGGCGGCGCGCCGGTCGGGCCGGACGAAGCACTGGCGGCGGGCCTGGTCGACCGGATCGGTGGCGGCGACGATCCCGCTGGCGCGGGCCTGCGCTACGCGCGCGAGCTGCTGGCCGAAGGCGCACCCGTGCGACGTACCGGCGAGCGTGCGAAACCCGACGCCGACCCGGAGCTCTTCCGCGACTGGTGCACCCGCCTCGCCGCGAAGGCGCGCGGCGAGGTCGCGCCGCTCACGGCGGTGGATGCCGTCGAGGCGGCCACGCGGCTGGACCTGCGCGACGGGCTCGTCGAGGAGCGACGCTTCTTCCGCGGGCTCATGGACACGCCGCAGCGCGCCGGGCTCATCCATGCCTTCTTCGCCGAGCGCGCGGTCACGAAGCTGCCGGAGCTCGCGGGCGTCGAGCCGCGCGACGTGCGGCGCGTCGGCGTGGTGGGCGGCGGCACCATGGGGGCGGGTATAGCGACGGCGGCCTTGCTGAGCGGCCTCGAGGTCACGCTGGTGGAGCGCGACGCCGCCGCGGCCGACAGGGCGCGCGCGACGATCGGCAAGTACCTCGACGCGGCCGTGAAGCGCGGCAAGCTCGACGCGGCGGGCCGTGCGCGCATCACGGACGGCGCGCTGCAAACGGCGACCGACCACGCGTCGCTCTCGAACAGCGATCTCGTCGTCGAGGCGGTGTTCGAGGACATGGACGTCAAGAAGACGGTGTTCGCCTCGCTGGACGAGGCGTGCCGACCGGGGGCGATCCTCGCCACCAACACGTCCTACCTCGACGTGGACGCCATCGCGGCGAGCACGTCGAGACCCGACGACGTGATAGGCCTGCACTTCTTCTCGCCGGCGCACGTCATGAAGCTGCTGGAGGTCGTCGTGGGCGAGCGCACGGCGCCGGACGTGGTCGCGACCGCGTTCGCGCTCGCGAAGCGGCTCGGCAAGGTCGCGGTGCGCGCCGGCGTCTGCGACGGCTTCATCGGCAACCGCATCCTCGCGCGCTACCGCGCAGCGGCCGATCACATGGTGCTGGACGGCGCGAGCCCGTATCAGGTCGACCGCGCGCTCGTCGATTTCGGGTATCCGATGGGGCCGTACGCGGTGTCGGACCTCGCGGGCCTCGACATCGGCTTCGCCACGCGCGAGCGGAAGGCGGCCGACCGCCACCCCCGCGACCGCGTGCCGACCTACGCCGACGAGCTGTACCGCATGGGCCGGCTCGGCCAGAAGACGGGGCGAGGCTACTACGTGTATGCGGACGGGGACCGCAAGGGCGCCGAGGATCCGGAGCTCGAGTCGATCGTGAGCGACGCGCGAAAGGCCGCCGGCATCACCCCGCGCGACTTCACCGACGAGGAGATCGTGCGCCGCTACATGGCGGCCATGATCGACGAGGCCGCGCGCACGGTGGACGAAGGCATCGCGCGCCGCCCGCTCGACGTCGACGTGACGTTCCTCTACGGCTACGGCTTCCCGCGCCACCGCGGCGGACCGATGCACTACGCCGACCGCTACGGGCTCGAGAAGGTGGTGGCGGACATCCGCGAGTTCGCGCGGACCGACGATCACTTCTGGCAGGTGTCTCCGCTGCTCGAACGGTTCGCGTCCGAGGGGCTCACGTTCGAGCGCCTGAACGCCGCGACCGCCCCTGCCACCTGATCACAAGAGAGCTTCCATGTCCCGCGCCGTCATCGTCTCCACCGCCCGCACGCCGCTCGCGAAGTCCCACCGCGGCTCGTTCAACCGCACGCACGGCGCGACGCTCGGCGGGCACGTCGCGGCGGCGGCCGTGGAGCGCGCGGGCATCGACCCCGCCACCCTCGAGGACTGCCTGTTCGGCTGCGGGTACCCCGAGTACGTCACGGGCGGCAACATCGCGCGCCAGATCGTGCTGCGCGCGGGGCTGCCCACGAGCATCGCGGGCGCGACGATCAACCGCTTCTGCTCCAGCGGTTTGCAGGCGATCGCCTCGGGCGCGAACACGATCCTGCACGAGGGCGCGAAGGCCGTGCTGGTGGGCGGCGTGGAGAGCATCTCGATGGTGCAGCCGACGCCGAGGAGCGCGGCCGAAAGCTGGCTCACCGAGCACAAGCCCGAGCTCTACCTGCCCATGATCGATACCGCCGACATCGTCGCCGAGCGCTACGGCATCACGCGCGAGGCGCAGGACGAGCTCGGGCTGCAGAGCCAGCAGCGCACCGCCGCGGCGCAGGAAGCGGGGCGGCTCGACGCCGAGATCGTGCCCATCACCACGACCATGGTCGTGAAGGACAAGGCCACCGGCGAGGAGTCCGAGAAGGAGGTCACCGTGAGCGTGGACGAGTGCAACCGCCCGTCGACGACGCTCGAGGCGCTCGCGAAGCTCGAGCCAGTGATGGGGCCCGGCAAGTACATCACGGCCGGCAACGCCTCGCAGCTCAGCGACGGCGCGGCGGCGCTCGTGATGATGGACGAGGACGAGGCGGGCCGCCTCGGCCTCGAGCCGCTCGGCGCGTTCCGCGCGTTCGCCGTCGCGGGCTGCGAGCCCGACGAGATGGGCATCGGGCCCGTGTTCGCCGTGCCGCGCCTGCTGGAGCGCCAGGGTCTGAGCGTCGACGACATCGACCTGTGGGAGCTCAACGAGGCCTTCGCGAGCCAGGCGCTCTACTGCCGCGACACGCTCGGCATCGACCCCGACGTGTGCAACGTCGACGGCGGCTCCATCGCCATCGGCCACCCCTTCGGCATGACGGGCGCGCGCATGACCGGGCACCTGCTGATCGAGGGCCACCGGCGCGGCGCGAAGCTCGGCGTCGTGACCATGTGCATCGGCGGCGGGCAGGGCGCGGCCGGACTGTTCGAGATCTTCTGAACCTGCGTACAAGTCGCACACACGACGAGAGACTCGATCCATGAACCTCGACTACACCGACGACGAGATCGCCTTCCGCGACGAAGTCCGCCAGTTCATGGCGGAGAAGCTGCCGTCGCACCTGTCGGACAAGATCCGGCTGGGCAAGACCCTGACCAAGGCCGACCACGAGGAGTGGCACGCGCTCCTGAACGAGCGCGGCTGGCTCGCGGGCAGCTGGCCCGTGGAGTTCGGCGGCGCCGGCTGGAACGCGGTGCAGCGCCACCTCTACGAGGACGAGGCCGCGCGCGCGCACGCGCCGCGCGTGGTGCCCTTCGGCGTGGCCATGCTCGGCCCCGTGCTGCAGAAGTTCGGCTCCAAGGCGCAGCAGGAACGTTGGCTGCCGCGCATCCTGTCGGGCGAGGACTGGTGGTGCCAGGGCTATTCCGAGCCCGGTGCCGGTTCGGACCTGGCCTCGCTCAAGACGTCCGCGAAGCGCGATGGGGAACATTACCTGGTGAACGGCCAGAAGGCCTGGACCACGCTCGGCCAGCACGCCGACATGATCTTCTGCCTGGTGCGCACGGGCACCGAAGGCAAGCCGCAGGCGGGCATCTCGTTCCTCCTGATCGACATGAAGGCTCCGGGCGTGACGGTGCGACCCATCGTGCTCATCGACGGCGAGCCCGAGGTCAACGAGGTGTTCTTCGACGACGTGCGCGTGCCGGTGGAGAACCTCGTCGGCGAGGAGAACGAGGGCTGGACGTACGCCAAGTACCTGCTCACGCACGAGCGCACGAACATCGCGGGCGTCGGCTTCGCCACGGCCGGGCTCGAGAGCCTGAAGCGCATCGCGCGCGCCGAGCGCGCGGGCGGCAGGCCGCTCATCGACAACCCGCACTTCGCCGCGCGCATCGCGCGCATCGAGATCGACCTCATGGCCATGTCCACCACGAACCTGCGCGTGGTGTCGGCCGCGGCCGCGGGGCAGGCGCCGGGCGCCGAGAGCTCGATGCTGAAGATCGTCGGCACCGAGATCCGCCAGGCCATCAACGCCGCAACGCGTTCGGCCGTCGGACCCTGGGCCATGCCGTACGTGTCGGAGGAGCTCGAGCGCGGCAGCAACGAGCACCCCGTCGGCCCGGACTACGCGACGGCCGCCACCGGCCACTACTTCAACGAGAGGAAGCTCTCGATCTACGGCGGCTCCAACGAGGTGCAGCGCACCATCGTCGCGAAATCCGCGCTGGAGCTGTAGCGCCGTGAACTTCGAGCTCACCGACGAGCGCCGCATGCTGCAGGACGGGCTGCGCCGCTACCTCGGAGACGTCTACACGCCCGACATGCACAAGCGGGTCGCGCAGGACGAGCGCGGTTACTCGGACGAGGTGTGGGCCGGGCTCGCCGACATGGGCGTCATCGGCGCGCTGTTCGACGAGGCGCAGGGCGGCTTCGGCGGCGCGGGCTTCGACATCGCGCTGGTGTTCGAGGAGCTCGGGCGCGCCGGCGCGGTGGAGCCGCTGCTGGACACCGCCACGCTCGCGGGCGGGCTGCTGGCCGAGGCCGGACGCGACGACGAGGTCGCGCGCGTCATCGAGGGCGAGCTGCAGCTCGCGTTCGCGCACGGCGAGCCCGGCAGCCGCTACGAGCTGTCGCTCGTGGAGACCACCGCGCGGGCCGCGGACGACGGTTGGACGCTGGACGGACACAAGAGCGTCGTCGTGAACGCCTCGGCCGCGGGCGACGCTGCTCGTGAGCGCGCGCACGGCAGGCGAGGCGGCGGACGCGGAGGGCGTGTCGCTGTTCCTCGTGCCGAGGGAAGCGGACGGCGTGTCGCTGCGCGACTACGCGCTGGCCTCCGGTGGCCGCGCGGCCGAGGTGACGCTCGAGAACGTGCGCGTGCCGAAGGAGGCGCTCGTCGGCCCCGAAGGCGGTGCGACGCAGATGATCGAGCTCGCGCAGGCGCGCGCCACGCTCGCGATCTGCGCCGAGGCCGTCGGCCTCATGGAGAGCATCGTCGCGCTGACCGCGGACTACATGAAGACGCGCAAGCAGTTCGGTCAGCCGATCGGCAAGTTCCAGGCGCTGCAGCACCGCATGGCGGACCTCGCCATCCAGCGCGAGCAGGCGCGCTCCGCCGTCGTGAACCTCGCCGGCCACCTGGACGCGCCGCGCGACGAGCGCGAGAAGCACGTCAGCGCCTGCAAGGAGCTCGTCGGGCGCGTGGCGCAGCAGATCGCCGAGGAGAGCATCCAGATGCACGGCGGCATCGGCCTCACGATGGAGTACTCGCTCGGCCACCTCGCCAAGCGGCTCGTGCTGGTCGATCACCGCTTCGGGGATTCCATGCACCACCTCGAGCGCTTCATCGCGCTGGCGGTGGTCTGAGCGTGGGAAGTGGGGCATGAGCTCGAACGCGGGCGAGGCGAGCGGCATCATCGAGGACGAGACGGGCGCGCAGCGCACGCTCGGCTACGTGCTGGACGTCGGGCAGGGCGACGGTTGCGCGCGCTGTCGGCTCACCGTGGGGGAGGCGCACACGAACCGGCACGGCGCGCTGCACGGCGGACTTTCCACGGTGTTGCTGGACAACGCGATGGGCGCGACCGCCAGCCTCACGGTCGATGCGGGCGGCCGCGCGCCGTTCCTCACGATCTCGCTGAACACGCACTACGTCGCCTCGGCGCAACTCGGCGACGCGCTCGTGGCGACGGGCCGCGTCGTCGGCGGCGGTCGCTCGCTGGTGTTCGTGGACGGCACGCTCGAGGACGCGACGGGCCGCACCATCGCGACCTCCAGCGGCGTGTTCAAGCGCGTGCCGCCCGCGCGGCTGCCCGACGCGTGAGCGTCCGATGAGCGCGGTGGTCGCGGGCGAGCGCGTGCACCACTTCCTCGAGCGCCAGGCCGCGGTCCGTCCCGACGCGTTGGCGCTGTACGGCGAAGCGGTCGCGGACGACGCATCGAGCGTGCTGCGGCTGGACTGGACCGGCTACCTCGCGGCGGTCGACGAGGTGGCGGACGTGCTGCGGGAGCACGGCGCGCGCGCGGGCGACCGCGTGCTCGTCGTGGTCGAGAACTGCCCGGCGGCGGCCGTGTCGATCTTCGCGGCGACGCGCATCGGTGCCGTGGCCGTGCCCGTGAACGCGCGCTTCACCCCCGCCGAGCTCGAGCGCGTGACGGCACACGCGGAGCCCGCCGTCACGCTGTACACCGCCGACATCTCGAGCGATGCGGCGGCGCACGCGCGCGCGGCCGGCGCGCGGTCGGTGCGGACGTCGGCGGGAAGTATCGAGCTGTGCACGGGGCAGGGCGCCGACCCTGCGGACGATCTGGGCGACGCCGCCGTGATCCTCTACACGACCGGTACCACCGGCGCGCCGAAGGGCGTGGTGCTCACGCACGGCAACCTGTGCTTCGCCGCGCGTGCGTCCACGACGCTGCGCGAGCTCTGCCCGGCCGATACGGTGTACGGCGTGCTGCCGCTCACGCACGTGTTCGGCATCGCCTCGGTGCTCATGGCGTCGGCCTGCGCGGGCGCGACGCTGCGCCTCGACGCGCGCTTCCGGCCCGAGCGCGTGCACGCCGCGCTCCTGGGCGGCGTGAGCGTGTTCCCGGCCGTGCCGCAGATGCACGCGCTGCTGATGGCGCACGTGCGCGCGCAGGGGCTCGACAAGCTCGAGGGCAGCCGCCTGCGCTACGTGTCGTCCGGTGCGGCGCCGCTGGACCCCGCGTGGAAGCGCCAGGCCGAAGCGTTCTACGGCATCGCGCTGCAGAACGGCTACGGACTGACCGAGAGCACGGCGGGTGTCTGCGGCACGCGCAACCCCATCGGCTCGGACGACACGAGCGCCGGTCGACCCTTTCCGGGCATCGAGGTGCGACTGGATACGTCAGTGGGCTCGTCCGCCGACACCGGCGATGCGGAGGTGGGCGAGATCCTCACTCGGGGCGCGCACGTCATGCACGGCTACTTCCGGAACCCCGCCGAGACGGCGCGCGCGATCGACGCCGACGGCTGGCTGCGCACCGGCGATCTCGGGCGCATCGATGCGGACGGTCGCGTGCACGTGGTCGGGCGCTGCAAGGAGCTGATCATCCGCGGCGGCTTCAACGTCTACCCGCCCGAGGTGGAAGCGGCGCTGAACGATCACCCGGACGTCGTGCAGGCGGCCGTGATCGGGCGCACGCTGGAGGGCGGGAACGAGGAGATCCTGGCGTTCGTGCAGTGCAGCGATCCGGCCGCGATGGACGAGGCGGCGATGAAGGCCTTCGTCGGGGAAAGGCTAGCGAGCTACAAGCGGCCTTCGCGCGTGATCTTCACGACGGCGCTGCCGGCGGCGGCGACGGGGAAGGTGCTGAAGCACCGGTTGCTGGTGGCGTTCGCGGAGGAGTTGTAGGGCGGTACGTAGGCCACCGACGTGGCGTTGCGCCCGCGGGTAGGGTTCCGGATGCATCGACCGTGCGCCGATCCGTGCCCGGCGACCGATCAATCGTCGCTCGAATGCCGAGCCATGATCGGTCGATCGTGCTGGATAGGCACCGCGGGCTCCCCGTCCAGTGAGGCGCGTGCCTCCCGGAAGCAATCGATGCCCGACGGCAGCGCGACGCCGGTCTGCGCGGATCGGGTCCAGATGTTCGCCGTGATCTCGACCGCGTCCGGATCGTCGTAACAGCCGCGCGAGATCGCCCGCACGTCCGGCCATCGCTCGAACGTCAGGCCGATCGAGGTTCCGCAATCGGGGCAGAACTCGACATCGACCCTCCTGCCGCTTTCGTCGGACGTGTGCGCGTACGTCCGAGCCTTCCCCGCCGTGAACTCGACGGCCTCGATCGGGAACAACGACTCGGCGTAGAACGACGTGCCCGTCATGCGCTGGCAGAACGTGCAATGGCAGGCCAGCGTGCGCAGCGGCGCCCCGGTGGTGCGAAACCGGATGTTGCCGCAGAGGCAGCCGCCTTCGAAGGTAGCGGACATGGAGTGCCTACCGGTGCAAAGGTGCAGCGTAGCAGGCTGGTCATCGAGTCGAGATGGACCGTCGTGCGGGCTCTCGTTCGACGGCTCAGGGCGCGGATCGGGGTCGGAGTGGATCCCGATACGACGCTTCGTCAATCATGTCGCGACGCCTCGGGAATGCCGGAGCGCTCTGCCGCGGCGTCCTGACTCAGGGCAGTGAACTCGCGCATGATCCTGAGCGTGCCGCCCGGAACGAGCTCGGCGAGCCCGGTCACGAGCACGAAGTCGTCGTTCGCCATCGTCGTCACCTCCGCCGGCGGTCATGGGCGTTCACTTCGGCAATTCGCACCCGCCCACTACCGGACCGAATGCATGGAGAGCCCGATGTCCAGGAACGCAGACGCGGTCTCGATCGTCCGGAGCAAGCTCGGACGGCTGCGCCGCTTCTTCTCGGTCAGGGAGATGTGCCTGCAGGAGCTTCGAGCGAAGTGGGGAAGACCCGTCGACACGTATCGCGACCGGACCGATGCCGCGTTGCTCCATTCGTTGACTTCCCGCGACGCGTCCACGCGCACCGTCGACGATGCGACCTGGTACGACCTCGACATGGACGCCCTGTTCGACCGGCTCGATGGCACGACCACGCGGCCCGGCCGTCAGTACCTGTACCGACGACTCAGGACGTACGAGCCCGACGAGGCGAAGCTCGAGCGCCAACACACCACGTCCGCGCTCCTTCTCGAATGCCCGGAGCTGCGCGAGGAGATCCAGCTGCGCCTGTGGAGGCTGCGCGGCTCGAACGCGTCCGCCGTCACCGTGATGCTGTTCGGCGAGCTGCCGGACGGGCACTTCAACGCGGTGCTCGCCGTCTGCCTGGCCGCCACGTCGTCGGTGTCCATCGTCGTGGCCCTGCTGTTCCCGAGCCTGTTCTGGCTCGCGATACTGCCCGTGGCGGCGAACTTCCTCTTCGCCGAGATGCATTCCCGGTGGATCGGGGAGCACTCCATGGGTTTCGTGCAACTGAGGAACCTGCTGATCGTGGCCCATCGGCTCTCGAAGCTCGACACGGGCGCGGACATCCTGCAGCTGAACGATCTGAAGCGCGATCGTGCCGGGATTCGCGGGCTCCGTCGCCGTTTCCGGTTCGTTGGAGTGGACAGCACCAGCGGCAACCTGTTCGCGGCGCAGATCGCCTACCTGGCGAACCTGATTTGCCTCTTCGACTTCCTCGTCTTCACGCGGTGCGCCCGGAATCTCGCCGAGCACAAGGAGGCGCTGTGCGGCATCTTCGACACGGTGGCCTCGCTCGACGGCGCGGCAGCGGTCGGCTCCTACCTCGCGTTCGCGCCGGCCCGATGCCACCCGCGCTTCGGCAAGCCTGGCGAGATGCGCTTCGAAGGCATCACGCATCCGCTTCTGGACGATGCCGTGCCGAACGACTATTGCGCTGACGCGAACTCGGCCCTCATCACCGGTTCCAACATGGCCGGGAAGTCGACCTTCATCAAGGCGATCGGCACCAACCTGATCCTGGCGCAGACGCTCTGGCTGTGCCACGCGCGTTCAGCGCTGGTACCGAAGGCGTCGGTCATGTCGTCCATCAAGCGCTCGGATTCACTTGCCGAAGGGAAGAGCTACTACTTCGCCGAGATCGAAGCCTTGCTGCGCCTGATCGTCGCCAGCGAGGAGCGGCAGCCGCACGTCTTCCTGATCGACGAGATCCTGCACGGGACCAACACGGTGGAACGGATCGCGAGCGCCGCCGCCGTGCTGGAACGGATCTCGAGGAAGCACGTGGTCATGGTCACCACTCACGACGTCGAGCTCAGCCGGTTCCTTCCGGACCGGTATCGACCGTTCCACTTCCGCGAGACCACCGATGTGGGGACGATGTTCGACTATCGGCTTCGGGATGGTCCTGTTCGGACGCGCAACGCCATCATGCTGCTCGAGGCGATCGGGTTTCCTGCGGATGTGATCGGGGTGGCGCGTCGGATTGCTTCGGAGCTTGATTCCTGGGGCAAACCGGAGATGTTGCGCTGATCAGTTTAATCCGACCACTTTCTCGTCGAAGTCCCCGCTGACCCTGGCCCGTCGCCGCATACGGCGACGCCAGGCCACCGGCCTACCCCCGTGCCGAGAACCGCTCCAAGGCCGCGTTGAACGTCGCACTGGGCCGCATGACATCCACGCACTTCGCGACATCCGGGTGGTAGTAGCCCCCAATGTCCACCGACTCGCCCTGCACGCGCGCCATCTCGTCGACTATCTTCTGCTCGTCCAGCTCCAGCCGCTCCGCAAGCGGCGCGAACTGCTTCGCGAGCTCCGCATCGTCAGTCTGCGCGGCCAGCGCCCGCGCCCAGTACAACGCCAGATAGAAATGGCTGCCCCGGTTGTCGAGCTCGCCGACGCGGCGAGAGGGCGACTTGTTCTCCGACAGAAGCTTGCCCGTCGCCTCATCCAGGGTCGTCGCCAGTACCTGCGCACGCGGGTTCCCGGCGACGTCCGCGAGGTGCTCCAGCGAGACGGCGAGGGCGAGGAATTCGCCCAGCGAGTCCCAACGCAGATGGTTCTCCTCGATCAGCTGCTGCACGTGCTTCGGTGCCGACCCACCCGCGCCGGTCTCGAAAAGCCCGCCGCCGTTCATCAGCGGCACG
Source organism: uncultured Gammaproteobacteria bacterium (assembly GCA_963833195.1). GTDB lineage: Bacteria > Pseudomonadota > Gammaproteobacteria > Granulosicoccales > Granulosicoccaceae > Granulosicoccus. The sequence continues at coordinate 4,131,421 of CAWHXF010000027.1, forward strand.
ATCGAGAGCATCTTGGCGCTGGTGCCCAGCTCCAGGATGGGGAAGAGGTCGGTCAGGTAGTCGCGCAGGACGTTGCCGGTGACGGAAATGGTGTCCTCGCCGTTCTTCAGCCGCTTGAGCGTGTAGCGCGTGGCGGCGGCGGGCGACATGATCTCCAGGGTCAGGCCGTCGGTGTCGTGCTCGCCCAGGTACTCGTGCACCTTGGCGATCAGCTGCGCGTCGTGCGCGCGGTCCTCGTCCAGCCAGAAAGCGGCGGGGCTGCCCGTGGCGCGTGCGCGCGCGACGGCGAGCTTCACCCAGTCGCGGATGGGTGCGTCCTTGACCGTGCACATGCGCCAGATGTCACCGCGCTGCACGTCGTGGCTCATGAGCGTCCTGCCGTCGCCGTTCACGACGCGCACCGTGCCGTCGGCCGGGAGCTCGAAGGTCTTGTCGTGCGAGCCGTACTCCTCCGCTTTTTGCGCCATGAGACCGACGTTGGGCACGGTGCCCATCGTGGCCGGGTCGAACGCGCCGTGCTCGCGGCAGAAGTCGATCGGTCTCCTGGTACACGGCCGCGTAGCGAGCTGTCGGGGATGACGGCCTTGACGTCCTGCAGCCGGCCTTCGGCGTTCCACATCTGTCCCGATGCGCGAATCATGGCGGGCATCGAGGCATCGACGATCACGTCGCTCGGCACGTGCAGGTTCGTGATGCCCTTGTCGGAGTTGACCATGGCCATGCCGGGGCCCTGCGCCAGCACGTCGGACACGATCTGCTTCGCCGACGCCTGCGCGTCCGCGGGCAGCGCGTCGAGGTGCGCCAGCACGCCGCCGAGCCCGTTGGTCGCATCGGCGCCCACCCGCTTCAGGGCGTCACCGTGCCTTTCGAACAGCTCCGGGAAGTAGGCGCGCACCGCGTGGCCGAAGATGATCGGGTCGGAAACCTTCATCATCGTGGCCTTCAGGTGCAGCGAGAACAGCACGCCCTTGTCGCGCGCGTCCTGGATCTGCTTCGACAGGAAGGCGTTCAGCGCGGCCACGCTCATGAAGGTGGCGTCCACGATCTCGCCCGCCAGCACGCGGACCTCGGGCTTCAGCACGGTGACGCTGCCGTCGGCAGCGACGTGCTCGATGCGCAGCACGTCGTCGGCGGGCATGGTCACGGACTGCTCGTTGGAGCGGAAGTCGCCAGTGTCCATGCTCGCCACGTGCGACTTCGACTCGGACGACCAGGCACCCATCGAGTGCGGGTGGGCGCGCGCGAAGTTCTTCACGGCGAGCGGCGCGCGCCGGTCGGAGTTGCCCTCGCGCAGCACGGGGTTCACGGCGCTGCCCTTGACGCGGTCGTAGCGGGCGCGGGTCTCGCGCTCCTCGTCCGTCGTCGCGTCGTCCGGGTAGTCGGGGATGTCGTGGCCCTGGCCCTGCAGCTCGCGGATCGTCGCCTTCAGCTGCGGGATGGAGGCGCTGATGTTCGGCAGCTTGATGATGTTCGCCGCGGGGGTCGTCGCGAGCTCACCGAGCTCCGCCAGCGCGTCGTGGGTGCCGGTGTCGAACTGCGCCAGCACGCGCGCGGCGAGCGAGATGTCGCGCGTCTCCACGGCGATGCCGGCGGCGCTGGTGAACGCCTGCACGACGGGCAGGAAGGAGTGGGTCGCGAGGGCGGGGGCCTCGTCCGTCAGGGTGTAGATGACGGTGGGGGTTCGGCCGATCGGGGACGAAGGCATGGACGCTGGCGGGGCTCGACGAGGAAACCCGCGACAGTGCGTCAGAACCGGTGCGACTTCAAGTTCACCGGCCGCCGGGTGCTACAGGTGGTATGGACGACTCCGCTATACTTTGTCAGTCGTTCATACTCAGGAGACTCGCATGGGCAGTCACCCTCGGGAACCAACGGGTACCGATGCCCCGAACGGGCGCGCGCCACTGCCTGACAGGGCCGCGGAGCGCGCGGGATCCGACGGCGTGCGGTCGGATGATCTCCCGGGTTCAGGACCATGGGCCGAGGTGTTGCTCGCGGGCGACGGCGTCCTCGTCGACGGTCGGGTCGAAGCGTTGGGCCGCGTGCTGATCGCCGAGCTCCCGGTGCTCGGACCCGATGCGGCTCGCGACGACGTGCCGAGTCCGGAGGAGGCGAGCGCGGCGCTCAGGACGCTGCTGCGCTACTCGAGCGCCCGTCGTCCCGAGGCGTGGCAGCGGGCCGTCGACGGACTCATGGACAGCACTTCGCTCGATGCCGATCAGCTCTATCAGGCGCAGCGACATGCGGCGCTTCGGCGCTGGGTGCTCGAGCACGTCGCTCTGCTGGGTTCCGGCGAGATCGGTCAGTTGCTCGTGGACCGGGTGGGCGCCGATTCGAACACCGCCCGCCACGTCGAGCGACTGCGCCGCGAAGGCGAGCTCGTCGCCATACCGTTCAAGTCGGGATGGCGCTATCCCGCGGAGCAGATCGACCGTCACGGTAGGGTCCATGCAGCGGTCCCGGACGTCGTGCGACGCGCGGCGGCGCAGGACTACGAGCCTTGGGAAATCGTGTACTGGCTCGCCCGGCCGACCGAGGTTCGACCGCCGATCACGATCGGCGCGCCGTTGGAGGGCGAACGCCATTTCGACTCGATCGAGGCGATGTACGCGGCCATAGGCGAAGAGACTCCGAAGGCCGAGGTCGTCCGCGCGGGCCCGTCCCCGTTCGCGCTCCTGGCTGCCGGCGATGTGAACGCGTTCGACGAGGCCGTGCGGGCCTGGCTCGGTTGAGCGGGGTCGGTGTCGAACGTCACGGCGGTCGTCGATCCGCAAGGGCGACGCCGGCTCGTCGCGCACTCGGTCTGGTGGTGTCTGCACCCCGTGGAGTACCCGGCCGAGGGCTTTCATCCGAACCACGCCGGTGAAAGCGCGGATGCGACGGCCGGCGGTCGGTTCAATCCGTTCGCGGGTGCGGACGGTATCCGCGTGCCGACGAAGTACCTTGCGGACCACCCCAACGGCGCGTTCGCGGAAACGCTGTTCCGGGACGACACGCTCGATCGACGGCTCTCACGAGCGACGGTGGCGAGCCGGCGTCTTGTACAGCTCGCCCTCCGCCGGGATCTGCTTGTGGGGGATCTTTCCGAACCCGAGCACGGCTCGGCGCTCGCCGCGGATCTCGGCTCGGGGCCTACGGCCTATCCGCGACTGCGGCGTCTTGCGGCGAGCCTGCACGCCACGGATTCCGGGCTCGCCGGCCTGCTGTGGCAGGGCCGCCAGCTCGATCAGCCGGGCATGACGTGCATCGTGCTGTTCGGTGACCGGGTCGCGGCCGGCGAGCTCGAGCTCGTACAGAGCTTGGAGCTCGAGGGCGGCACAGGACTCACGATGCTGCGGGCGGCGGCGCGTCTGCGCGGCGTGGCGCTGCCGGCCGCGCTCGCGGAGCGCGCGCGGTAGAGGCGTGCACGGTCAGCGGCCTTTCTCAGCCGAACTGATTCATCGTGTCGTCCGGGAACATCAGGTTCTCGAACGGATCTCGACTCTTCCAGCGGTGGACGCCGAAATCGCGCCGGTCCGTGGACAGGATGCGTCCGTGTCCGAGGTGCTCGGCCAGGATCACCAGCGACGCGTCCGCCAGGTCCATCGGCAGCGAGTCGTGCTTGCGCATCAGCCCGCCGATGCGCTCGATGTGCTCGTGACCGATGTCGAACACCTCCACCGCGTTCGATTCGATGAACGCGAGGAAGCGGACCGTGGCGCTCGTTCCCAGGCTCCGCCGCAGCAGGTGGCAGGTCTCGGTGAGCACGGGCCAGGTGGTGACGGGGTCCTCGAGCAGGGACTTGCCGACCTCGACGGCGCGATCGTGGTGCTTGTCTCGCGAGTTCCCGAGGGCGTACCAGTAGCCGGTATCAACCAGGATCATGCTTGGCTCGCAGCCCCTCGTCGAGGTACTCCTTGTAGCTCTCCGATAGCGATTCCGGTCCGGCAGCGCACCCGACGTAGTCGGACGCCATCAGGGCCTGCATGCCCGTGCCCTCCGCGGCGGACTCGTTCCGCAGGCGGGTCGCGACTTCGTGCAACGAGTACTTCAGGGCATCGGATACGGACGCGGCGCCGGTCCTTCGGCGAACGAGCTCGAGGTCCGCGGCGCTGCGCGGGTCGAGCCGGGCGTTGATGCGGTCCATATCGAAGGGTCTCGCGTATGACAAGGTGTCATACCGAGTGTGCGGCCAACTCGCGCCGAGCGCAACTGCCCGGAGCGCACCCATGTGGAGGCCGGGCGGTCCCGGGCGGCCGTGCGCCGACTCCGGGGTTCCGTTCCCCGAGGCCGGCGACGTTCCTTCAGCCGAACTGGTTCATCGTGTTGTCCTTGCCCGACGCCTTCAGCGCCTGCGCGCCGGAGAAGTACTCCTTGTGGTCGTCGCCGATGTTCGAGCCCGACATGTCCTGGTGCTTCACGCAGGCGAGCCCCTCGCGTATCTCGCGGCGCTGCACCTCGCGCACGTAGGCCAGCATGCCCTGGTCGCCGAAGTAGTCCTTCGCCAGCTCGTCGGTGGACAGCGCGGCCGTGTGGTACGTCGGCAGCGTGATGAGGTGGTGGAAGATGCCCGCGCCCTTCGCCGCGTCCGCCTGGAAGGCCTGGATGCGAGCGTCGGCCTCGGTGCCGAGCTCGGTCTCGTCGTAGCGCTCGTTCATCAGATCGTCGCGCTCGTAGTCCGAGACGTCTACGGCCTTCCTCGCTCCACGCGTCGTACACCTGCTGGCGGAAGTTCAGCGTCCAGTTGAACGAGGGGCTGTTGTTGTAGATGAGCTTCGCGTCGGGAATCTCGGCGCGGATGCGATCGACCATCTTCGCGATCTGGCCGACGTGCGGCTTCTCGGTCTCGATCCACAGGAGGTCCGCGCCATTCTTGAGCGCGGTGACGCAGTCGAGCACCACGCGGTCCTCGCCGGTGCCGGCGCGGAACTGCACGAGCCCGTTGGGCAGGCGCGCGGTCTTGATCAGCTTGTCGCCCTGGCGAATGACGAGATCCCCGGGACCGACTTCCTCGACGGAGGTGATCTCCTGACCCGCCACGAAGGCGTTGTACTGGTCGCCGAGATCGCCGGCCTCGCGCGACACCGGGATCTTCTGCGTGAGGCCCGCGCCGAGCGAGTCGGTGCGCGCGACGATCAGGCCGTCGTCCACGCCGAGCTCGAGGAACGCGTAGCGGATGGCGTTGATCTTGGCGAGGAAGTCCTCGTGCGGCACGGTGACCTTGCCGTCCTGGTGGCCGCACTGCTTGACGTCCGACACCTGGTTCTCGATCTGCAGGCAGCAGGCGCCCGCCTCGATCATCTTCTTGGCGAGCAGGTACGTCGCCTCCTCGTTGCCGAAGCCCGCGTCGATGTCCGCGATGATCGGCACCACGTGCGTCTCGAATCCGTCGATGCGGTCCATGACCGACTTCTCGGCCACCTGGTTGCCCTGCTCGCGCGCGGCGTCCAGCTCGGTGTAGAGGTGGCGCAGCTCGCGCGCGTCGGCCTGCTTCAGGAAGGTGTACAGCTCCTCGATGAGCTCGGGCACGACCGTCTTCTCGTGGATCGACTGGTCGGGCAGGGGGCCGAACTCGGAGCGCAGCGCGGCGACCATCCAGCCCGACAGGTACAGGTAGGAGCCCTTCGTGGTGCCGAAGTGCTTCTTGATGGAGATCATCTTCTGCTGGCCGATGAAGCCGTGCCAGCAGCCGAGCGAGCGCGTGTACTCGGACGGGTCCTTGTCGTAGGCCGCCATGTCGCGGCGCATGATGCCGGCGGTGTGGCGCGCGATGTCGAGCCCGGTGCGGAAGCGGTTCTGCAGCTGCATGCGCGCGACGTTCTCGGGGTCGATCGCGCCCCAGCGGCCGTCCTGGCCCGCGACCGTGTCGGCGGCTTCGCTCGTCAGTGTGCGGTAGGTATTCATGGTCGATCCTCCGGTGGTGTGCGTCTCGCTTCTTCAGTCGAGCGAGATCGCGGTGATGAGCTGCATGCGGTGTTCGTGCGGCTTGCCTTCCACCGGGCTAGCGGCCCGGCGACGCTCCGGCTCGATCTCGACCTGCAGGCCGTCGCGCTCCAGCACGACCGAGCTCGGGAAGCATTCGTCGCCGCCGACGTCCACGAGCTGACCCGGCGTCGACAGTCCGGTGCAGCTGCCGTCGTTGCGGATGACGAGCAGGTGGTCCTGCTGCACGAGGTAGTCGGCGGCCGAGGCGTGCGAGCCCTCGGCCAGCGGGAAACGGCTGTCGAGCAGTCGTACCGCCTGTGCCCAGCTCGCGTCGGACCGGAATTGCTGATTCATGCCCATGAGGTCGCTCCCGCTACGTGGTGTGTTGATGGGGTAGCGGCAGAATAGGCGCGAGTGAACTAGAATTTGACATTAGAAACTTCACACCGTGAATTTCACTGATCGGAGTGGATTCACCCGCCGAGGACGTGACCCGTGTCGAAGAAGACGGCCATACGCAACGCGCACTTCCTCGGCACCAAGATCCGGAACCTCAGGAAGCGCAACAACCTGACCCTCGACGACCTGTCGGCGCGCTGCCTGAAGGTGGACGTCGAGACGGCGCCCTCGGTGTCCTACCTGTCGATGATCGAGCGCGGCAAGCGCCACCCCGGCGCGGACATGCTCGCCACCATCGCGGAGGTCTTCCAGAAGGAGGTCGAGTTCTTCCTCGACGACGTGGCCGACGAGTCGGGCACGGCCCCCGACAAGGGCAGCAAGGGCGGCGTGCGCGGCATGGCGCTGGAGCCCGGGTTCCTGTTCTCGCCGGACGTGCTGCAGAACGCCATTCCCGAGATGCTCTCGCAGACGGGCGTGTCGGGCCGCCAGTTCGCGCACCTGCTCATTCGCGCGCACCAGGAGAACCACCAGAACCACTTCCCCGAGCTCGAGCGCGCGGCCGAGAACGTGGGGGGCAAGCGCATGCCGCTCGATGTCGAGGCGCTGACCGAGCTGTGCGCGGACATGGGCATGCGCATCGAGTGGTTCACGCGCCTGCCGAAGTCGATCGCGAAGGGCCTGAGCCTCGCCGACACGACGACGGTGCGCTCGTTCTTCGATCCGCCATCGACGATCTACGTCAACCGGCTGATGCAGAAGCAACCCGCACGGCTGAAGTACGACCTCGCCCACTACATCGGCCACAAGGTGCTGCACGACGGCGACGGTGTGAAGAGCGTCATGACCACGGGTCCGCTCGCGAAGGGGCGCGAGCAGGGGCTCGACATCGACGCGTCCACCGCGCTCGACTCGAAGGACATCGTGCACGCGTGGCGCGACTTCGAGTGCAGCTTCTTCGCGGGCGCGCTGCTGTGCCCGAAGGTGCCGTTCCGGCGGCTGCTGGAGCGCCACGCGCACGACACCTCGGTGGCCGAGGTCATCGACGTGACGACGGCGGTGGCCATGCGGCGCATGACGGCCGTGTCCTCCTACCCGCACTGGCACTACTTCGATGCCTACCCGCCCGGGCGCCTGCACGCGGTCTATCGCGGCAACGGCATTCCGCTGCCGTGGGGCAACATGCGCCTGGTGCAGGATCCGTGTCGCCACTGGGCGGTGTTCCGCATGATCGGTTCGGACGTGCAGAAACCGTCCGCACAGATCTCCGTGCTCGACGTCGGCAACGAGCCGCGCATCTACGCCTGCGAATCGGTCAACGTCGAGGATCTGTCGGGCGTGGACCACGTGCTGTGCGCGGGCATCGACGTGAATCCCGCACTCGCGGCGCAGGGCGCGGACGCGGTGGGCATCGCGAGCGAGCTGAAGGCGGCGTGCAACGCGAACGGCGGCTCGGTCGCGATTCCCTCATCGATCCGGGACGAGCTGCGCGCCGTCGCGAAGCTGCTGAACATCGCCTGGGTGGAGCGCGGCATCGAGTCCGAGGCGCGGCTGATCTGCCCGAGGAGCGGGGCGTGTCCGCGGGTGCCGAGTTGTCATGCGGGGGAGGTGCGGGCCGTGGACCGGCGGCGGCTGATGAAAGGGTGAGCGTGCCGGGAGGCTGCGTTCGGAAGGGAGAGCGTGGCGGCAACGACAACGGTGCGGACCGCCCGTGACGCGACGCGACGCGGGAAATTGTCTCCGGAGGCATTGCGCGACCGCGTTGATCACCCGGACGTCATTGTCGGCGAGAGCTGAAGCGCCGATGGCGCCGTCGCGGTTGAGCACCATTCCAGTGCTACGCTGATTCCGTCTCAACACGGCCCGTGGCAATGAATCTGACCATCTCGGTCGACGACGATGTCTTGCTCAGGGCCCGTCAGCGCGCTCTCGAGTAGCGCACTTCGGTGAACGCGGTGCTGAAGAAACGTCTCGAGGAGTACGCCGGCGTGCGACATCGACAGGCCGTCGCCGTCGATCGCCTGCTCGACCTGTCGCGCAAGGCCGGTTCGGCGCGTGGCGATGCCGAGTGGTCGCGGGACGATCTGCACGGGCGGTGAGCGGCGTTTCGTCGACACCAACGTCCTGGTCCACCTGTTCGACGACGGCGAGCCGAACAAGCAGGCCGTCGCCCGTGCCCTGATTCGTTCTCGGTGCGCAGGTGCCTGGCGAGTTCTTCGTGACCGTCACACGCAAGCTCGCGACGTCTCTGTCGGTCGAGCACGCACTCGACGCGATTGCCTGGCTATCCGAGTTTCCCGTTCAGCCGATCACGGCGTCACTGGTGGGTGCCGCCGTCGCCCGGGTGGAGCGCTCGACGCTCTCGTACCGGGATGCGCTCATCGTAGAGACAAGCATCGCGGCGGGCAGCGACCTGCTGCTGACGGAAGATCTTCAGGACGGACAGCTGTTCGAGTGCGTGCGCGTCCAGGACCCGTTCGCCAGTCCCCGAAGGGAGGGGTTGCCCGGGTGAACGGCACGTCGTGTCGAACGACGTGCGAGATAGGTAGGATTAGGTAATTCGAGGTAGTTCCGTGCGCGGCTCCGATCCCGAGGTGTTCCACGGTCTCGAGCTCGCCGCCCGGTTCGTCGACGACCTGCTCGAGCCGCCCCCGGCTTCGCCGGTGCGTTCGGGTCTCTTCCTGGCGGCGCCGCGACCCACCGGCAAGAGCACCTTCCTGATCGCGGACCTGGTGCCGGCGCTGCGTACCGCCGGAGCGCACGTGCTGTACCTCGATCTGTGGGAGGACCCCGCGAAGCATCCGGCTCAGGCCATCGTGGAGGCGATAGGCGCCTCGGTCGCCGACGAGCGGCGTGCCGTGGCGAAGCTGACCGAGGTGTTCGGCCGAATCGAGACCGTGTCGGCCGCGGGGATGGTCACGGTATCCCTGCGACGGACGGACGGCAGCGTCGTCGACGTGTCCTTGACCCGCGCCCTGAAGGCCTTGTCCGAGACGATCGAACGAACCATCGTCCTCATCATCGACGAGGCGCAGCAAGCGATCACCACCGAGGCGGGCGCCCGAGCGATGTTCGCGCTCAAGGCGGCGCGTGACGCCTTGAACATCGCGCAGCCGCACGGACTGCGCTTGGTTGCCACGGGTTCGGACCGCGACAAGCTCGCCATGCTTCGCAGTGCGAAGGACCAGACCTTCTACGGTGCGCCTCTGACGAGCTTTCCGCCGCTCGGCGATGACTACGTGCGCTGGACGCTCGAGCGCCACGGCTGCGAAGGCGGGCTGGATCTTGCCACCGTGTCTGAGCTGTTCGCGCGTCGCGGGCACGAGCCGGAGCTCCTGAACACGGCCCTGGGCGAGATCGCCTACGGGATGCAGTCGAGGAACGAGAATCTGGCCTCGAAGCTGAAGGGCCGCGTCGACACCCTGCTGCGCGAGGCGGATCTCGTGCGGCTTCGCCAGGTACTCGCCTTGCCGGCGCTGCAGGCGGCGGTGCTGCACGAGATGGCACGCGCGGGCGACGCGTACGCGCCCTTCCATTCGACGACCAGGGAGCGCTATGCGCGCCGGATGCCGGACTCGCCCGGAGTGCCGGGCGAGTCGAGCGTGCAGTCGGCGCTGACGGCGCTGCAGAAGAAGGGACTCGTGTGGCGCGCCTCGCGCGGCGTGTACGCGCTTGAAGACGCACGCATGGGACAGCTCGTTCGACCCGGCGGGCGCGCTCGCGCTGATCCAGAGCGTGCCCGATCCGGACGAGCGCTCCGACCTGCTCGCCGCGCATGTCGGCACCATTGCGGCGGACGACCCGGACGCGGCGCTCGCGCTCGCGTTGTCGCTCGAGGGTCACGCGCGCTCGCGATCGCTCGACGCAGTGGTGTGGGCGCTGGTCGAAGCGTCGCCGGAGCGCGTGGTGGACGCGTTGCGCGAGCTGGCCGTGGAAGACGTGCGAGCGTTTCCCTACGGCCCCCCCGAGGCGCTCGTGGACAATGTCGCGCGAGCCAGGCCCGAGGTGGTGCCCGGCCTCGACGACCCTGCCGAGCGCATCGCCGCGAACGCGGGGCTGTGGGCCATGGCCACGCTGGAGCGGCCGGACCTCGCGGTGGATGCTCTGTCCGCGCTCGACCCGTCGGAGCGCCTCGCGACGTTCGAGCGTGCCGTACCCCTGGTGGGCCCCATGGATCCTCGCTGGCTCGCGGGTCTGGTCGATGACGACCGGCTGGCGCCGGCCGAGCGTGCCGCGGTGGAGCGCTGGGCGGATGCGTGCGGGCCGGAGCCGTTCTGAACGCGGACCCGGTGTGGATGTGTATCCGAGTCTGGGGGTTATTTCGATAGCATATGTGCCATCATGGCGAATGGATGCCGTCGTGATCGACACCAACGTCTTCGTCGCGGCGGTGCGCAGCAGCGACGGAGCATCGCGTCAGGTGCTGCGTCTGGCACTTCGTCGCGAGATCGCTCCGGTGTTCGGCAACGCATTGTTCGCCGAGTACGAGGACCTGCTCGGTCGGGACGAGCTGTTTGCGGCCGGCGACCTGTCGCGACGCGAGGCCGAGGAGCTGCTCGACGCGCTGGCCAGCGTCGGGCGTTGGGTGTCCATCTGGTTCCTGTGGCGACCGAACTTGTCGGATGCGGCGGACGACCACCTGATCGAGCTGGCGGTGGCCGCGGGAGCGTCGACGATCATCACGTGGAACGTGCGCGATGTCGGGCAGGGCGAGCTCGTCTTCGAGGATCTGGCCGTCATGACCCCAGCGCGCTTTTTGCAGGAACGAACGCCATGAGTACACTGACCATCCGCTTGCAGGACGAGCAGCACGAGCGCCTGCGTGCGCTGGCAAGGCACCGAGGAGTGAGCCTGAACAAGCTGTTCGAGGAATTCACGACGCGCGCCATCGCCGAGTTCGACACCGAGACTCGATTCCGCGTGCGTGCCGAGCGGGGCGATCCGGGCCGAGGCCTGGCGATCCTGGACGAGCTCGATCGACATCATCGCGCGCAGGGCTGACGCACCGTCCGTCACCATGACGTCGCCTTCCCCACCCCCCGCCCACATGCTCGATTCGGTCAAGTTCGACGCCGCCGGCCTGGTGCCCGCCATCGCGCAGGATGCCGCCTCCGGCCAGGTGCTCATGGTCGCCTGGATGGACCGCGAGGCGCTCGAGCAGACCGTCGCCACGGGCCGCGCGGTGTACTTCTCGCGCTCGCGCCGGCGCCTGTGGCCGAAGGGCGAATCCTCCGGCCACGTCCAGCACGTGCGGGAGCTGCGGCTCGATTGCGACGGCGACGTGCTGTTGCTGAAGGTGGAGCAGGTGGGCGGCATCGCCTGTCACACCGGACGCGAGCACTGCTTCTACCGCCGCCTGGAGGGCGGGGAATGGCGCACCGTGGAAGCGCCGCTGAAGGATCCCGAGGAGATCTACGGGGCGGCGGGCTCGTGAGCGCCGACGAGCCCGACGTGCTGGCCCGGTTGACGGAGGTGCTGGAGCACCGGCGCCACGCCGACCCGGAAAGCTCCTACGTCGCGAGCCTGCACGCGCGCGGCGAGGACGCCATCCTGAAGAAGGTGGGAGAAGAGGCCACGGAGTTCCTGCTGGCCTCGAAATCCGGGGACGCGTCCCACATCGTCGCGGAAGCGGCGGACGTGTGGTTCCACATGCTGGTGCTGTTGAGCCACAAGGGGCTCGGCGCGGCTGACATACTGGGGGAACTGAACCGGCGCGAAGGACTCTCGGGATTGGACGAGAAGGCCGCACGCACGGATGCCGCCCCCATGCCACCACACAAGCCGCCTACCAGGTCGACCCCGCCCCCGGGGTCCCCAGAGAACACCGGAGTGACCCGACCATGATGCCCAGCGTTCCCCAGCTCCTGATCATCCTCGTGATCGTCGTGCTCATCTTCGGCGCCAAGCGCCTGAAGAACCTCGGCGGCGACCTCGGCGGTGCCGTCAAGGGCTTCAAGCAGGCCGTGAAGGACGACGGCGACGACGCCGACGCCACGAAGGCGGGCGACCCCGCGCGCATCGAGACCGAGCGCACGCCCGCCGAGAGCACCGTCGTGAGGAAGACCGACGACCAGAACGCGGCCTGATACCGGCCGGCTCCCCGCACGAGGCCGTAGACCGTGTTCGACGTAGGGTTCACCGAGCTGCTGCTCATCGGTGTCGTGGCGCTCATCGTCATCGGCCCCGAGCGGCTGCCCACCGTGGCGCGCACCGTGGGGCAGTACGTCGGCAAGCTTCAGCGCTTCGTCACGGGCGTCAAGCGCGACATCCGCACCGAGCTCGAATCCGGTGAGCTCAAGCAGCTCCTCGGTGATCAGAAGCAGCAGATCGACGAGCTCCGCAAGATGGTGAACACCACGCGCAAGGATCTCGAGAGCGGCACGCGCGACGTCATGGCGGACGCCAAGAAGAAGTTCGCCGAGGTCGAGTCGAGCGCGAAGGGCGGGGAGGCCGCGCCCAAGCTCACGAAGGGCGGAGAGGCCGCGCCCAAGCTCACTTCGGGGGCCACGTCGGGAGCGGCGACACCCGTATCCATCGCGAAGGAGCGCCCTCCCGCGTTGCCCGACACGTCGAGCCCGGCCGCACCGAACGCCGACGTGTCGAGCGCTTCCGCATCGGTGCCGCGCCCGGTGTCATCCGACGATGCCTCCCCCAACTGGGCATCGGCGAAGGTCCCCAGCCAGCCGTCCGGCCACGGCGACGCACCCGACTCGCGCGCCGGCAACGGCTGACGCACGCACCTGCCCATCATGGCCATCAACTCCATCGATCCCGACGCGCACGTGCACGAGGAGCAGGGCTTCCTGTCCCACCTCGTCGAGCTGCGCGACCGGCTGCTGAAGGCCATCCTCGCGGTGGGCGTGCTGTTCCTGTGCCTGTTCGCGTTCTCGAACGACATCTACAACTGGCTGGCGCAGCCCCTGCTGAAGTACCTGCCCGACGGGCAGATGATCGCGATCGACGTGGCGGCGCCGTTCTTCATCCCGTTCAAGCTCACGCTGATGCTGTGCGTGTTCCTGGCGATCCCCTGGATCCTGTACCAGGTGTGGGCGTTCGTGGCGCCGGGGCTGTACACGCACGAGAAGAAGCTCGTGTTCCCGATGATGGTCTCGAGCACGCTGCTGTTCTACCTCGGTGTCGCCTTCGCCTACTTCGTCGTGTTCCCGATCGTGTTCGGCTTCTTCGTCGGGGTCGCGCCGGAAGGGGTCGAGGTCAATACCGACATCGGCCGCTACCTCGACTTCGTCATCACGCTGTTCTTCGCGTTCGGCATCGCGTTCGAAGTGCCCGTGGCGACCGTGCTCGTGGTGGCGGTCGGCATCACGACGCCGGAGCAGCTCAGACAGATCCGGCCCTACGTCATCGTCGCGGCGTTCGTCGTCGGCATGTTCCTGACGCCGCCGGACGTCATCTCGCAGACGTTGCTCGCGCTGCCCATGTGGTTGCTGTACGAGGTCGGCATCGTCGCCTCGACCTTCTACAAGCGGCGCATCGCCGACGCGGGCGCCGCGCGCGACCGACGCCTGGACGGGGAGGCGGACGAGCCCGTCGACGCGCACGAAGGCGAGACACGCTTCGACGAGCCCGCGGCCGATGGTCCTTCCACGCCCGCGGCGAACCGTCCCGACGAGCCAGGCCGGTGAGGCGCCGCGCATGAGCACGAGCAAGCAGCCCCCGCGCCGCAAGGCGCTGCTGATCATCATGGACGGCGTCGGGCACAACCCCTCGAAGCTCGACAACGCCGTGGCCATCGCCGCGACGCCGAATCTCGATCGCATCCTGGCCCGCACGCCCGTGACGGTGCTCGAAGCCTCGGGCCGCGCCGTGGGCTTGCCCGACGGGCAGATGGGCAACTCCGAAGTCGGTCACCTGACCCTGGGCGCCGGGCGCGTGCTGAAGCAGGATCTCGTGAAGATCGACGACGCCATCGCGGAGGGCGAGTTCGCGACGAATCCGGCGCTGACGGAGGCGCTCGATCGCGCCAAGGCCGCCGATCGGCCGGTGCACCTCGTCGGGCTCGTGTCCGACGGCGGCGTGCACAGCCATGTCGATCACCTCGTGGCCCTGCTGGAGCTGTGCGCCGCGCGCGGCGTGCGGCCGCTGGTGCACATGATCACCGACGGGCGCGACACCGCTCCCGCGGTGGCGGAAGGCTATCTCGGCGCCATCGCGCCCGCGCTGGATGCCGCCGGTGGCGCGATCGCCACGGTGATCGGCCGCTACTGGGCCATGGATCGGGACTTTCGCTGGGAGCGCGTGGAGCGCGCCTGGCGCGCGATCGTGCTCGGCGACGGTCGACGCGCCGAGGACGCGGCGACGGCCATCGCGATCGCACGCTCCGAGAAGGAGACCGACGAGTTCGTCGCGCCCACCGTTACCGATGCCTGGGAGGCGCCGCAGGCGGGTGACGAGGCGATCTTCTTCAACTATCGAAGCGATCGGCCGCGCGAGCTCTCGGTGGCGCTCGCGCTGGAAGGCTTCGACGGGTTCGACCGCGGTGCCGGGCCACGCGTCTCGCTCACGACCATGACGCGTTACCACACCGACTACGCGTTTCCGGTCGCCTTCGCGCGCGACGAGCCGCAGGAGACGCTCGGCTCCATCGTCTCGGCCGCCGGGCTCCGCCAGCTACGCTCGGCGGAGACCGAGAAGTTTCCGCACGTGACGTTCTTCTTCAACGGCGGGCGCGACGCGCCGTTCGAGGGCGAGGAACGACGCATGGTGGACTCGCCGAAAGTCGCCACCTACGACCTCATGCCCGAGATGAGCGCGCGCGCGGTGACCGACGGCGTGCTGGACGGGCTGCGCAGCGGCGATTACGGACTCGTGGTCGTGAACCTCGCCAACGGCGACATGGTCGGCCACACCGGCGTGCGCGAGGCGGTGGTGTCGGCGGTACGATGCGTCGACGAGATGGTCGGCGAGCTGTGGGACACGGCCATCGCCAACGAGTACTCCATCGTGCTCACCGCCGACCACGGCAATGCCGACATGCTGCTGGACCCGGTCACCGGGGAGCCGCACGTGCAGCACACGACCTTCCCGGTGCTGTGCGCGGTGCACGACGTGGAGCCGCGGAAGCTCGGTTGCGGGCACGCGTTGCCCGCCGTGGCGCCGACGTTGCTGGCGCTCATGGGGTTGGAACGGCCCGAGGGGATGGCGCGGCCGGTGCTGCTGGCCTGAGGCGGACGCTCAAGGGCGCCAGCGCCGCAGGATCTCGTCCGCGACGAGACCGAGATCCGCCCCCACGATATCGGGCCGCGACAGCGCGTCGAGCGGCAGCACCGCGTTGCCCGGCCGCGTGACCAGCGCCCCGCGCGCGCCGAGGGCCTGCGCGCCGAGCGTGTCCCACGCGTGCGCGGCAACCAGGCAGGTGTCCTCGAGCGGCACGTCGAGCGCCTCGGTCACCGAACGGTAGGTCTCGGGCGCCGGCTTGAAGCGCCGCACCGCATCGACGCTGAAGCTCCGCTCGAACAGGTCCGCGAGCCCCGCGCGCACGAGCGCGGTACGCCCGTCCGGCGGCGGCGCGGAGTTGGTCAACGTCACCAGGCGAAAGCCCGCGTCGGCCAGCCGGCGCAGCGCGTCCTCGGCTTCGGGGTGCGCGGGCAGCGCGCCGGTGCGCTCGCCGAGCTCGGCGACGTCCGCGTCCGAGATCGACACGCCGTGGATCTCGGCCTGCATGCGCAGCGCGGCCGCCCCGAGCTCACCGAACGGCGCGTAGGCGCCCGCGAGCGTGATGGCCTCGGAGTACAGGATCAACTGTGCGAACCACTCGCGCATCGCACCCGCCGTGCCGAACGTGCGCTCGAACAGCGGCTCGAGGTGGGCGATGTCGAGCAGCGTCTCGTTGACGTCGAAGACGAGGACGCTCGGCGTGCCCGCGTCGGGATGGTCGGCAGTGCTCATGGCGGTGGCTTTCTCGACGGGATCCAGGGTGTGCGCAGCGGTCCGCGGAGTGTCGGGCATCGGTGCGGGACCGTGCGCCCGCGGCGGATCCTTTGCGCGAAAGGGTGCGCGTGGCGCACTCGTTGCACCCGCCTACGTGGCGGAATCGTTCTTCGCCGCCCCCCTACGGAGAGCACCGTGAAGCAACGCACGCGCACCGCCCGAACCGTTCCCGCCGCCCTCGTCGCCGTGGCCACGGCCGCCGCGCTCGGCGGTTGCGGGAGCGACGACTCGTCGATGGCGGGCCCCACGACCAGCGACGTCGACATCCGCTTCTCCGACGCACCGGTCGATACCGCCGACAAGGTGGTGGTGACGGTCGAGCGCCTGCATTTCGTGAGCGACGACGAGACCGTCACGGTCGATACCTTCGTCGATGGGGCGGACACCTTCACGATCGACCTGCTCGAGGTCCAGGGCGAGGACAACCGTCTGGTACTCGACTCGGTGGAGCTGCCCGTCGGCAGCTACCGCGATCTGCGGCTCGAGATCCTCGACGAGGACGTCAACTACTCGTACGTGGAGGAGATGGCGGGCGGGCCGCTCAAGCCGATCAAGGTGCCCTCGGGCGAGCTCAAGCTCGGCGGCTTCGATGTCGAGCCGCGGTCCACGCAGACGTTCGTCATCGAGTTCGGGCTGCGCCAGTCGCTCACCTACAACCCGGGCCCGGACCGCTACATCCTGAAGCCGCGCGGGGTGCGCATCGTGGGTCTCGAGCGGGCGACGACCGTCGCGGGCACGGTCGACCTCACCGCGCTGCACCTGCAGGAGGGCTGCGATGCGGTGGATCCCGGTACCGGAGATGCGGTCTACCTCTATCCCGGGGTCGGACTCGATGCGGCGGCGCTGGCCGACGACTTCGACGCGGACATCGCGCGGGACGCGGACGGCCGCATCGCGCCGCTGGCGTCCGCGATGCTCGGCTCCGACGGAAGCTTCACCTTCGCCTACCTCGAACCCGGTGCCTACACCGTGGCCGCCACCTGCACGGCGGCCGCGGACGATCCGGATCGACTCGACGACCGGATCGTGGTGCCGCAGCCGTCGAACCAGATTGCCGAGGCCACCCTCGAGCGCGGGGAACGTGCGCAATGCACGCTGGGCAACGCGGAGCCGAGCTGCACGGTCGTCGTGTCCGATGTGGTGGACGACGCGGACGGGTCGGAGCGCTAGGGGAGCCGCTCCGGCCACGGCGGCAGGGAGACCCGACCGAGAGCCGTACGGCGGACCGCTCGCCGTCACGAGCCCTCGGGCACGACCTCGAGGGCCTCACAGGCAGCGCTCGATCACCTCCACCGGGTGCAGCACCGTCCGCCCCGCATGACTCCCCAACTGCTCGCGGCAGCTGAACCCGTCCGCCACGAGCGTGGCCGCGTCCCCGGTAGACCCGATCGCCGCCTCGATCGCCGGGGCGAGCCTGCGCGCGTACAGCCGCTCGGCGAGAACGCGCGTGCCCGCACGCAGCCCGAAGCTGCCCGCCATGCCGCAGCAGCCTTCCTCCGGCTCGTCGATCCGTTCGAAACAGGCCTGCATCCACGCGCGCTCCTCGGTCTCGGTGCCGAGGGCCTTGTTGTGGCAGTGCAGGTGCATGACGCCGCGTCCGAGCTTCGTCGAGGGGGCCAGACCCGCTTCGGACAGGAACGCGGCGAGCCCCGACGTGCGCGCCGCAAGGTCCGCAGCGCGCGCATCGTCCGGGTACAGGCGCAGCAGCTCGTCGCGGAACACCGACAGGCACGACGATTCGAGCACGATCACGCGCGCATCGGGGGGCAGGGCCGCGTGGAAGCCCGACAGCACGTTGCCGAGCCGCGCGCGCGCCTCGTCGAGGAAACCGACGTCGAACAGCGGCCGACCGCAGCAGAAGTGCTCGCGCGCGACCCCAACGCGGAAACCTTGGCGGTCCAGCACGCGCAGCGCGCTATCGAGCAGTTGCGGGCGGTAGTGCGCGTTGAGGCTGTCGGCCCACAACACGACCGGTTCCCCGTCGTGCGCACCGAACCAGTGAAAGTGTTCGTCGCTGCTCGCCGCCCGTCGCTTCGCCACGGCCGCGAACGATTCGCGTGCCAGCGCGGGGAAGCGTGCCGCCGCGTCGAACCCGACGGCGCGCCTTGCGAGCGGTGCGAGCGGCCCGCGCAGCAGCGCGTTGATCGGCGTCGCCGCGCGCGCCATCCACGGCAGGAGGTCCCCGATGCGGCCGAGCGCGTGGTGCGCGAGCGGGCGGCGGCGGTGGCGGTAGTGCTTCGACATGAACTCCGCCTTGTAGGCCGCGATGTCGACCTTCGTCGGGCACTGGCTCTTGCACGCCTTGCACGACAGGCAGTGCTCCAGCGAGTCGGCGATGGCCGCGTTGTCCCAGCCGTCGCGGACCACCTCGCCGCGCACGAGCTCGTGCAGCAGGTGCGCGCGCCCGCGCGTCGAGTAGCGCTCCTCGCCGCTCGCCTGGTAGCTCGGACACATCGAGCCCGTGTGCGCGCGGCACTTGCCCATGCCGATGCAGCGCTCGCTGGAGCGGCCGAAGCCCGCCGGGTCCTCGGCGAACACGAGCGTCGTCTCGATGCTCGGGCGCACGTAGTCGGGCCCGAAGCGCAGGTGCTCGTCCATGCGGTACGCATCGATGAGCTTGCCGGGGTTCATGCGCCGTTCGGGATCCCACGCGGCCTTGAAGCGGCGGAAGGCGTCCATGAGCTCCTCGCCGAACATGATCGGCAGGAACTCCGCCTTCGCCTGGCCGTCGCCGTGCTCGCCGGACAGCGAGCCGCCGAAGCGCACGACGAGCTTCGCGATCTCCTCGCTGAACGCGCGCCACCGCGCCACGCCGTCCGCGCTGCGCGTGTCGAAGGTGATGCGCGCGTGGATGCAGCCGTCGCCGAAGTGGCCGTACAGGTTGGTGGTGTAGCCGTAGCGCGCGACGAGCGCGTGGAACTCGCGCAGGTAGTCGCCGAGGCGCAGGGGGTCGACGGCCGTGTCTTCCCAGCCGACCACCGGGTCCGTGCCGTTCGGGTCGAGGCTCATCGACGTGGCCGAGGCGCCCTGTTCGCGGATGCTCCATAGCGCCGCCACGTCGGCGGCGTCGCTCACCTCGAGTACCGAGCGCACGCGGTGGGACGCGCGCATGGCGGCGGTGAACTCCGTGCAGGCATGTGCGAGCGCGGGCGCATCGCTCGCGGCGATCTCGATCAGCAACCAGGCGCGCCCCTCCGGCAGCAAGGCGATCTCGCGCGCGCGCAGGCCCCGCTCCACGAGCCCGCCGACGATGCCCCAGTCGATGCCCTCCATGGCGATGGGCGAGAAGGGCAGGATCTCCGGCACCGCGTCCCCGGCGTCGAAGATGTCGGCGAAGCCGAGCACGATCAGCCGTCGGTACGCGGGGTTCTCGATCAGCCGCACGCGCGCCTCCAGCACGCTGACGCAGGTACCTTCGGAGCCGACCAGCGCGCGCGCGACGTCGAAGCCGTTCTCCGGCAGCAACTGGTCGAGGTTGTAGCCGGACACGCGCCGCTTGATGCCGGGGTAGCGCTCGCGCACGAGCGTCGCGTACTCGTCGCGCAAGGCTTTCAGCTGAGCGTGGATCTCGCCGCGCCGGCCGCCCTCCGCGATGATCGCCTCGAGCTCGGCCTCGCTCGTGGGGCCGACGCGGAAGCGTGCGCCGTCGGCGGTCAGCACCTCGAGCTCCAGCACGTTCTCGACCGTCTTGCCCGCGAGCATCGAGTGCGGCCCGCAGGAGTTGTTGCCGATCATGCCGCCGAGCGTGCAGCGGCTGTGCGTCGCGGGGTCGGGACCGAAGGTGAGCCCGTGCACCTCGGCGGCGGCCTTGAGCGCGTCGCACACCGTGCCGGGCTCGACCGTCGCGACGCGCGCCTCGACGTCGATGTGGCGCACCCGGTTCAGGTGGCGCGAGCAGTCGACCACCACCGCCTCGTTCACGCACTGCCCGTTCTGCGAGGTGCCGCCGCCGCGCATCAGCAGCGCCAGGCCGTGCTCGCGGCACAGATCGTTCACGAGCACGATGTCGTCGACGCTTCTCGGGTAGACGACGCCGAAGGGCACCTGGCGGTAGTTCGACGCGTCCGAGGTGTAGAGCGCGACGCCTGCGGCGCTGAAGTCGCACTCGCCCTCGAGCCGCTCCACGAGGGCGGAGTGGAAGGCGCGCAACGAGTCGTGATGCAGGTCGGCGGCGCGATCGGGCATGTTCGGGAGGATCAGGGCAGGGGCACGTGCAGCGCGAAGCGGAACAGCGCGTAGAACGCGGCGAGCGTGACCGCTCCCGCCCCCCAGTACAGCACGATACTGCGAACGGACCAGCGCTGGTGCATCGCGGCCACCAGGCCGCCCGCGAACGCGAGCGCGCTGGCCGGCAGGAAGCCCGTCACCGGCATCAGCAGGCAGCAGCCGAGCATCGAGGCGATCAGCAGCGCACGGCGCCACCAGCTGCCTTCGCCGAAGCCCTCGTCGGCGCTTCCCCCTCGGCACTGCGGGCGGTAGCGACGAGACCGGATATCAGCGCGATCGACGCGCACACGATCAGCAGGATCGCCGCCGCGCGCGGGAACACCTGCGAGTCGGTGTCGGTGTAGCTCGTCGTGTCCCACAGCGTCACGACGCCCGCGACCACGAAGAGCGCGGAGACGATGACGGTGCCGCGTCGGGATCCTTGCCGGTCGCGGCGTCGAATCGCTCACGGCCGCGAGCCCTCGCGCACGGCGGCCGCCGGGTCCGTACCGCCCGTCCCGAGCACTCCGTTCGCCGGTGCCGCGCGCCGCGCGCGCCAGGCGGCGACGGCCGGCCAGCACAGCGACAGCAGCGTGAACGCGATGATGCCGAGCGACAGCGGCCGGCCGAAGAACATGCCGAAGAGGTCCTCGGTCGCCGAGCCGATGATCCAGGCCTGCACGAAGCCCTGTTCCGCGATGGGCCCGAGGATCAGGCCGAGCACGATCGGCGAGGCCGAGTAGCCGAAGCGCCCGACGACCCAGCCGAACACCCCGAGCAGGATCATGAGCGTGATGTCGGCGATGCTGTTGTGGATGGCGAAGGTGCCGATGATCGTCATGTAGCCGACCGCGGGCACGAGCACCGCCTTCGGGATCGTGACGATCGACTTGTACGCGTAGCGCCCGATGAGCAGGCCCACCGGCAGCATCATCACCGTGGCGATGAGCAGCCCGTAGATGAACGTGTAGGCGATCGAGCCGCCGCCGGACTGGAACAGGGCGGGGCCGGTGCGCACGCCCTGCACCAGCAGCGCGCCGAGGATGACGGCGTCCGGCGGCGTGCCCGGGATGCCGAGCACGAGCGTCGGGATGAACCCCCCGCCGACCGTCGCGTTGTTCGCGGATTCGGTCGCGATGATGCCCGCGGGCTCGCCCTCGCCGAATCTCTGGTCGGGCCGCGCGTTGCGGCGCGCCTCCGAGTAGGCGACCAGCCCCGCGACCGAGCCGCCCGCCCCGGGCAGGATGCCGACGAGCGTGCCGATCACCGACGAGCGCACGAGGTTGACCTTCGAGGCGAAGGCGATGCGCGCGGCTTCGCCGATGCGCAGGGATCGGATGTCGTCCTCGATCCTCAGGTGGCGCTCCGGCACCGCGACCATGTCGATGAGCACCGGGATGCAGTACAGCCCGATGAGCGCACCGACCACGTCGAAGCCGCCGATCATCGTCTGGCTGCCGAAGGTCAGCCGGATGTCGCCCGAGATCTCGCCGACGCCCACGGTGGAAAGTATGAGTCCGAACGCGCCGCCCGCCAGCCCCTTCGCGAGGTTGCCGCTCGACAGCGACGCGATCAGCGACAGCCCGAAGATCGCGAGCCAGAAGTACTCCACCGGGCCGAACGCGAGCGCGACCTGCGACAGCGGCGGTGCGAGGAACAGCAGCGCGAGCGCGCCCACCATGCCGCCGAACACCGACGCGAAGCAGGCGAGCGCGACGGCGAGGTCCCCGTCGCCGCGCTTGGCCATGGGGTAGCCGTCGAAGGTCGTGGCGATGGCCGACGGCGTGCCCGGCGTGTTCAGCAGGATCGCCGCGTAGGCGCCGCCGTAGATCGCGCCGGTGTAGATGGCGCCGAGCAGGATCAGCGCCGAGGCCGGTGCCATCGTGAAGGTGATGGGCACGAGCACCGCCACCGCCATGGTCGCGGTGAGCCCGGGAATGGAGCCGATGATCGTGCCCGCCGCGACGCCGAACAGCGCGAGCGCGAGGTTCAGCGGCGTGAGCGCCGCGGCGAAGCTGCCGAGGTCCACCGGCGGGACGCGTCAGCGAACGCAGCGCTCGCGGCGCTTCGAGCTCATTCGATCAGGCCGGCGGCCTTCGCCTCGGCGAGGTAGTCGTCCTGGATCTTCTGCATGAATTCGTCCATGCCGGCGGCATCGACGTCGAGCATGGCGAAGCCGCCGTCGAGCATCTTCTGCTGGAACTCGGGGTCGGCGTTGATCTCGCCGATCATGTCCGACCACAGCTGCTTCGTCTCGTCGCTCGCCGAGGCCGGCAGCGCGAGCCCGCGGTAGGCGCCACCCACCATGTCGTAGCCGAGCTCGGTGAAGGTGGGCACGTCGGGAAACAGCGGGTGGCGTTCCTCCATCGCCACCGCGAGCAGCCGCACCTGATCGCCCTGCGTGGCGCCGACCGAGGTGTAGCCCCAGCTGGCACTGACCTGATCGCCCAGCAGCGCGGTCACCGCGGCGCCGGTGCCCTTGAAGGGCACGTAGGTGGTCCGGATGTCCGCCATCTTGTCGAACTTGATCTGCGCGAGGTGGTTCGCCGTCGCCTTGCCGGAGCCCGACAGGGTCACCTTGCCGGGGTTCTCCTTCGCGTCGGCGACGAGGTCTTCCAGCGTCTCGTACGGGCTGTCGGCGGTCACCACGATGGCGTCCGGCGTGTAGTGGAACCAGTAGAACGTGTCGATGCCGTCGGTGGTGTAGCCGATGTCCTTCTGCGCGGGCTGGATGACGATGTGCGGCAGGTTCACGCCCATGATCGTCTGCCCGTCGTCCTCGAGCCCGTTCAGCGACGCCCATCCGACCGCGCCGCCACCGCCGGGCTGGTAGGAGATGACCATGTCCTGGCCGAACTTCTCCTTGAAGAAGGGCTGCTGCAGTCGGGCCGAGATATCCGACTCGCCGCCCGGACCGAACGGGATGATGTAGCTGACCGGGCCCTCGAGTTCGGCTGCGGCCGGGGCGGCGAGGGTGAAGGACGCGGCGAGCGCGCCGGCAAGCACGTGCAGGAAGGGGCGACGATTCATGGGCCTGGTTCCGGTGTGGAGTCGACTCGCCACGCTCCCGGCTGAGGGAGCGATTGGTGAAGTCCGGGAACATCAGACTACCCGATTGCGCTGATATTCGAGGTTGCTCGCGGAGATGGCGCAGGAGACCGCGTTCGGGTTCGATGGTGACGGCGCGAGGGACATCCACCCGATACCGTGCAATGGATATTGACCGGCAGGACGGTCCGGATCATGCTTCGTGACCGCTACACCGGTCATTCGGAGTCGAGATGGAGCGCCTCTCACGCCGCAACAACGCCGTCGCGCGCGAAGCGCTGGTGCTGCTCGGGCGTCGCATTCGGCTGGCGCGCAAGCGTCGTCGGCTGTCCGAGAAGGGGCTGGCCGAGCGCGTCGGCGTCGCGCGCAGCACGTTGCAACGCATCGAGGGCGGGGATCCGGCGGTGCAGATCGGTCTCGTGTTCGAAGCCGCGACGATCGTGGGGGTCGAGCTCTTCCGGCCCGCGGGCATCTCGTTGCGCCCCGACATCGCGCGCGCGGACGAGATCCTCGCGCTCCTGCCCGCCACGGTGCGCGGTCCCGATGCGGACGGGCGCGCGCCCGTCGACGATGATTTCTGAGACGACACCGCCCCGACCGTCGGGCCGGGCGGGGTCTCCGCGCCGCGCGTTCGTGTGGACGTGGCCGAAGGGTCGCGTGCGGCCCGTCGTTGTCGGTGCCGTGACGAGCGAAGCGGACCGCTACCGCTTCAACTACGCCCGCTCCTGGCTCGCGCGCGCCGACGCGTCGCCGCTGCACGTGCCGGAGTTGCCGCTGGTCGCGGGTGGCATCGAGCCGTTGCCCGGGCTGGGCATGGCCGGCATGCTGCGGGATGCGTCGCCGGATGCCTGGGGCAGGCGCGTCATCGCGGCGAGCACGACAGCCTCAGGGAACGACGGCGCGCGAGGCGGTGAGCCGGACGAGCTCGACTGCCTGCTGCTGTCCGGCTCGGACCGCATCGGCGCGCTCGACTTCCAGGCCTCGCCCGATGCGTACGTACCGCGTGGCGAGGGCAATGCGTCCCTTGCCGATCTCGGCCGGGCAGCCGAACTGGTGGACCGGGGAGAGCGGCTGCCCGACGCGCTCGAGCTCGCACTGCGTCACGGCACCTCGATCGGTGGCGCTCGCCCGAAGGCGCTGCTCGATGCCGACGGGCGCAAGCTCGTCGCGAAGTTCGGCAGTTCCACGGACCTGCGCTCGGTCGTCAAGGCCGAGCTCGTCGGCATGCGGCTCGCGAAGGCGGTCGGGCTCGACGTCGCGAACGTCGAGCTCGCGAGCTCCCTCGACAAGGAGGTGCTGATCGTCGAGCGCTTCGACCGTGTGGCCACCGACGACGGATGGATGCGGCGCCACCTCGTGTCCGCGCTCACGCTGCTCGAGCTCGACGAGATGATGGCCCGCTACGCGAGCTACGAGCGGCTCGCCGATATCGTCCGCACACGCTTCGAGAATCCGCTGCGCGCGCTGCGCGAGCTCTACGGACGACTCGTATTCAACGTCCTGATCGGCAACACCGACGATCATGCGCGCAACCACGCGGCGTTCGTCGATGGCGAGCGGCTGGCGCTCGCTCCCGCCTACGATCTGTGCCCGCAGCCGCGGACGGGCAACGTCGCGTCGCAGGCGATGCGCATAGTCGATGAGCGCGCCGACAGCACGCTCGCCACCTGCGTGGCGTCGGCCGCCGCGTACCGGCTGTCGACGTCCGATGCGGTCGACGTGGTGCGCGCTCAGGTTCGCGCGCTGCTCGAGGCCTGGCCGGGCGTGTCGGCGGCGGCATCGCTCGACGACATCACTCGACGCGGCCTGTGGCGGCGCGCCGTGCTGAACCCGTACGCGTTCGAGGGCGATGCGCAGTGGCTCGTCGAGCTGCGTGCGCTGATCGAGCACGCCGGCCAGAACTGATGCCCGATGCCGCACCGCTCAATCGTGCCGCCCTCGGCCGACGCATTCACGTGTGGGGCAACAGTTGCTCCGGGAAGAGCACGCTGGCCGCACGGCTCGGGGAGGTGCTCGACGCGCCGGTCGTCGAGCTCGACGCGCTGAACTGGCGGGCGGGCTGGATCAGCGTGCGCGAGACCGACCGCGTGGCGTTCGACGCATCGGTGGCAGCGGCCTGTGCAGGGGATGCCTGGGTCGTCGCGGGCAGCTACAGCGGCACGTCGCTCGTGCATGTCTGGCCGAACGTGCAGAGCGTGGTCTGGTTGGACCTCCCGCGCTGGCGACTGGTGCTGCGCGTGCTGCGGCGCACGTGGCGTCGTGCGCGCACGCGCGAGCTGTTGTGGGGGCAGGTGCGCGAACGCTTCTGGCCGTTGCTCATGGTGTGGCGCGGCGAGCAGTCTCTGCTGTGGTGGATATGGACGCAGCACGCCAGGAAGCGCGACGAGATGCGGGCGTGGATGAACGAAGCGCGGTTCGCGCACATCCGGTTCGTGCGCTTCGAGCGAGCGGTGGACGCGGACGACTGGGTCGAGGGGCTGGCTCAGGAGACGGACTGACTCCATGCGTGTGCCGGTCCGCCGCTCCTCATCCGTCCACGTCCAGAGGCACGAACACGTACCGGAACACCACCGGCCGTCCCGCCCGAACCGCGCTGCGCGACGACGCGACGTTCGCCCCGTCGATCGTCCCGATCAACAGTCGCGGCGCGCCTTCGCGTGCGTAGCGCGCGTTGAGGGCTCGCTGCGCTGCGGCCGCGTACCCGTGCCCCGCATGCTCGACCGACACGATTTCCTCGATCACGACTTCGCCCCCGAGCCAGTCGATACGGTCGGGGAGCGTCGCGATCAGTCCGACCGTCCGGCCGCCCACGACGATCCGGAACAGCGAACCGGCCCGGTGGCACTCGTCCAGCGTGTCGGCGTCGGCGGGCGAGACGTTGCGTGCGAGTGCCGGCTCGTCGAACCGCAGCGCCGCGAAGCGCGCGTCGACGAGCGCGAGCGCGTCGGCAGGATCATCGAACGGCGCGAGCGTGACGGTGCCGTCGTCGGGCGCCATGGTGTGCGCAGCGGCGACGTGCACGGCGACATCGATGATGCAGTCCGCGGGCAGCGCGGACGCAGCCCTTTCTCCGGCCACCTGCAGGCGCACGTGCAGCGGCGCGAACGCGCGCCATTCACGGGGGACGACGGCACGCAGCCGCTTCACGACTTCCGCGTCCCAGGGGCTCACGTTCGAACCCGCGCCGATCGGGTGCCAGGCGATGACCTCGACGAACGGCCTCGTCGGATCCTGCGCGTAGAACCTGATGCCGCCCAGCACGAGCAGGTCGTCCATCTCGACGAGCCGATGCAGGTAGTCGTCGTCGGCGATGCCCGGCAGGTCGAGGTGATCGGTGAAGAGGCGTGCGAACGCGGGGTCGGACGTTCGCTCGAGTTGACGCGCGAACCAGGCGTCGAGTGCGGCGCGGCCGTCGGAGGCGCCCAGCAGGCGGGCCGCCAGCGCGTCGATCGGCTCGAGGCTCGACCAGTCGGCCATGGGTCGCGCGCCCGCGGACCGCATCCAGGTGCCTCTACTCGTCGAAGCCGAGGATGATCCGGCGATTCTGACGCCCCTTCTTCTCGATCTTCGTGACGCGCAGCGGGCCGATCTCGGCCGTGGAGCGCACGTGCGTGCCGCCGCAGGGTTGCAGGTCCACGCCGGCGAACTCCACGAGCCGGATGGTGCCGGAGGCGTTGCGCGGCGGCTGTACCGACATCGTGCGCACGAGCTGCGGGTTCGCGTCGAGCTCGGCGTCCGTGATGTAGCGGGCCGATATCGGGACGTCCCTGCGCACGAGCTCGTTGAGCGCTTCCCGTATCGCCTCCTTGTCCGGCGGCGTGTCCAGATCGAAGTCCAGACGCGCGCGTTCGACCTGTATCGAGCCGCTCGTGACGGGTGCGTCCACGCTCGCGCACAGCAGGTGCAGCGCGCTGTGCCAGCGCATGATGCGGTGACGGCGAGCCCAGTCGAGGGCGGCCTCCACCTCGTCGCCCACCGCCAGGCCGTCGGCGGTGTCGACGACGTGCAGGTGCTCGCCGCTCTCCCGATCCTTCACGGTGTCCGTCACCGCGACCTCGAGTCCGTCGTCCCGGCGCAGCGTGCCCACATCGCCCAGCTGCCCGCCACCGAGCGGGTAGAAGACGCTGCGGTCGAGCTGCACGCCGCGGTCGTCGACGGCAGTGACGCGCGCGCGGCACGTGGCGAGGTAGGCGTCGTCGCGGAAGAGGGCTTCGGTCATGGGCGCGGAACGTTTGACGGGATGTGCCGGTTGTATCACCCGCCGAGCCGTGCCGCGAGCAAGCGACGCTTCACAGCTCGGTACGGTTCTCGACGGCAACCTTCGAATGCGCGTTCGAGCCCGACGCCTGCGGCCGGACATCGACGCCGATCTCGTCCGGCACCGATACGCGCGGCACCGGCCGGGCCGCCTCGTTCGCCACCCACGCATCCCCGGCGCGCCGCCGGATCGCGGCGTCGCCGCGCCGCGCGACGGTGCCGTACACGGCCGCGTCCCGCGCGCCGCGCGCGTCGCCGAAGCACCAGCGCAGGTTGCCGTAGGTCGATGGGTCGCGCCCGTCGAGCGAGAAGCGATCGTTCAGGTAACGCGCGGTGCGCCACGCTTCCTCGGGCGTGCGCGTCCACTCGATCAGCTTCTTGCCCCAGTACATGCGCAGGTTGCCGTGCTGCCAGCCGTCGGCGAGGAACTGCTTCTGGCCGGCGTTCCACGTCTCGTCGCGCGTCTCGCCGTGAATCAGCTCGCGGAGCGAGTAAAGGTGCGGGCGCGGGTCGTTGCGGTGCGCGTCGAGCGAAGCGCGTGGGTTGGCCGGAATCTCGTCGTAGCCCGCGGGATCGTCCGCGTGGAAGGCGCGGTGGTGGAAGTACTCGCGCCAGACCAGCAGCTCGCCCGCCAGGCGCCACGCGTCGCGCGAGGGCACCTCGGCGTCGTCCAGCGCCCGCATGACGTCGTGCGGCGCCAGCACTCCGAAATGCAACCATGGAGAAAGGTGCGTGGTGGTGACGCCCGACGGATCGTTCCTGCGCGCAGCGTAGCCCGGGACCACGGTTTCGGCGGCCCACGCCAAGTGTGCCTCGGCCGCGTCCCGGCCGCCGCGGCACCAGTCGACGGCGCGGACGGTCTCGTCGACGTCGGCGAGCCGGATGAGGTCCTCCATCGCCTCGTCATCTTGCACGCCGTCGCTCGTCGTCGCCAGCTCGCCGTCGAACATCGCTTGCTCCGGCTCCAGGTCGAAGCGCTCGTCGAGCCAGTCGTCGCGTTGCTCGTTCACTCGGCGCCGGAACGCGACCGTGGTGCGGCACACCTCGCCGATCGCGAGCTCCGGCACGAGCCTCGCGGTGTCGACGGCGATGGTGACCACGTCCGCCTTGCCCGCGACCTTCGCGGCCTGCCAACGCCCGACGAACGCCGCCTGGTCGTCCGTCACGACGGCGGCGGCACGGTCCGCCAGGCGGTAGACGAGCCCCTTCTCCGGCTTCTCCGCGCGCTCCACGTAGCGCAGGAAGCGCAGCCCGCGCGCCGCGACGTCGCGCTCGAGGTCCACCGACGCCTCCAGGATGAAGCGGTGCAGGCGGTGCGAGGCGTGCGGGTAGTGCCGGCCGAGCCCGTGATACACGACCACGGGCAGACCGAACCGATTGCCGAGCGCGACGGCCGCATCGACGGCAGGGTTCGTGCGCCCTCGCAGCGCCTGCTGCAACCAGCACAGCACGTAGTCGGCACCGCGCGTACGGAACAGTGCCCCGTTCAGCCGCCGGCAGCGCAGCGTGAGGCGTTCGGTGTCGAGGTCGGTCATCATCGAAGTCGGTCAGCGGACCGATGCGAGGCAGGCCGCCGCCGCGCGTTCGCCGGCCGCGCACGCGCCGTCGAGCAGTCCGGGCGACACGTCCGACGTCTCGGCGGCGGCGAAGTGCACCCGGCCGCCGAATGCCGGCGTGCGCACCGCGGCCGGCAGCAGGCTCGGATGACCGCCGGGCACCTCGATGTCGAGCGCCGTGCAGGTGCGGGCATCCTCCGCCCAGTCCTCGACGTGCGCGTGCAGCGGGTGCGCGGCGCGCTCGCCGAAGCAGCGCACGAGTTGCTCGATGACCGCTCGCGTCAGCGCGTCCGGGCCGTCGCGTTGCGCGAGCGCTCGGCGCTGCACGACGGAAAGGCCGACGAAGCCGACGAGCGCGGCGGGCGTGCCGTCCGCCGCGCAGTGGTCGTGCGCCTCGACCAGCGGTCCGACCGCGCTGGCGATGCGACCCGACAGGCCGGCCTCGCGCCAGAAGGCGGTCTCGTACACGACGAGCGCCTTGGCCTGCGACGCCATCCAGGTGGGCGCGTCGCGCAGCGCGCCCGACGTGACCGGAGGCAGCGGCGGCTCGAACGCCACGTCGCGCGCGATCACGCGCGGCGGCAGCGCCAGGATCACGCGCTCTGCGCGGTGCGTCTCGCCCGTCGCCGTGCGTGCCTTCACTCCGTCCTCGACGTCGATCGCGGTGACGGGGGTCGAGATTCGCACGGTGCCTTCGGGCAGCCCGGCGTGCAACGCGTCGACAAGTGCCGTCGGGCCACCGACCGGGCGGTGCTGACCGACCTGGCCCGGCAGCACCATGCGTTGCATCGGCAGCCCCGGGGCGCGCTCCACGCAGCCGTCGCCGGTCTCGAACTGTGGCGCCGTCGCCACGCCCAGGCGGTCGAGCCAGCCGGCCACGCAGGGCTGGTACGGCGGCCAGACCCAGCCCGCGCCGAGATCGCCGAGGTGGCCGCCCGAAGCATCCTGCAGCGAACGCACGCGTCCGCCCACCCGCGGCGCGGCCTCCAGCACGGTGACGGCCGCGCCCGCGTCGGCGAGCACGTTCGCGGCCACGAGGCCCGCGACACCCGCTCCGACGACGATCGTCACGCTCGTTTCACTCACACTGTGCGCCTCCGGAACGCTACGAGGGTACCCGCATGCAGGTCAACGCCGATTTCTCGCGCCGCGTGGTCGTGCGCGCCGACGAGCTGGAGTGGGTGGCGTCGCCCATGCCGGGCGTCGAGCGGCGCATGCTCGATCGGGTGGGCGACGAGGTGGCGCGCGCGACGTCCATCGTGCGCTACGCGCCGGGCAGCGCGTTCTCGGCGCACGTGCACGAGCTCGGCGAGGAGTACCTCGTGCTCGAGGGCACGTTCCAGGACGAGCACGGCGACTTTCCCGTCGGCAGCTACGTGAGGAACCCGCCGGGCTCGAAGCACGTGCCCGCCTCCGCGGACGGCTGCACCATCCTCGTCAAGCTGCGCCAGTTCGACCCGGCCGACGCGACGTGCGTGCACGTGGACACGGCTTCGGCGTCGTGGCACGCGGTGCCCGGTGCGCCGGGCGTCGAGACCGTGTTCCTGCACGAGGATGCCCGCGAGCGCGTGTGTCTGGAACGCTGGGCACCCGGCACCGTGCGGAATCTCGATGCCGAAGGCGGGCTGGAGCTGCTCGTGCTCGACGGGGGCATCGAGCAGGGCGGCGACGCGCTTCGAACGCACGGCTGGCTGCGGTTGCCCGCGGGGTCCGAAGAGGCGTCGGCGGCGGCGCAGGCGCACGGTGCGACGGTCTGGATCAAGCGCGGACACCTGATGGCCGTGCGCGGCGAATGAGACGGCCGGACGGCGACCTGTGATCTCCGATGCGGCCGCACGGCGGCTCGTGCCGCTCGCGCCGGTCGTGTTCCTGCTGCTGTGGTCGGGCGGGTACACGGTCGCGAAGGTCGGCATCGGCGACGCGGACCCCTTCACGCTGCTGTCGCTGCGCTACGCCGGGGTGCTGGTGCTGCTCGCGCCGATCGCGCTCGTCGTGCGGCCCGCGCTGCCGAAGGGCGGGCGGCAGTGGGCGCACCTCGCCTTCGTCGGGCTGCTGATCCAGGTCGTCTACTTCGGCGCCGCGTGGACGGCGTTCCGGCTCGGCAGCTCGGCGGGGGCCGTGGCGCTCGTGACGTCCCTGCAGCCCATCCTCGTCGGCCTCGCCATGCCGCTGGTGTCGGACGAGCGCGTGTCCCGCGCGAGATGGGCGGGGCTCGCGCTCGGGCTGCTCGGCACGGTGCTCGTGCTGTCCGCCAACAGCGACGTGCAGGTCACGGGCGGCGCGGGGCTCGCGTTCGCCACCGGGGCGCTGTTCGCGTTCACACTCGCGACGGTGTGGGAGAAGCGCTTCGGCACCGCGCAGCACCCGCTGACCGCGAACGGCGTGCACTACGCGGTCGGGCTCGCGTGCACGCTGCCCATCGCGTGGCTGGTCGAGCCCATGCGCGTGGCGTGGACGAACGAGCTCGTCGGCGCGCTCGCCTACCTCGTGATCGGCAATTCCATCGTCGCGATCGGCCTGCTGCTCATGATGATCCGGCGCGGCGAGGCGACGCGCGTGTCGGCGCTGTTCTTCCTCGTGCCGCCGATGTCGGCGCTCATCGCGTGGCTCTCGATAGACGAGCCGATGGCGCCGCTGGCGTGGGGCGGCATGGGCGTGGCGGCGTTCGGGGTGTGGTTGGCGACGCGGCGCTGAGGCCTCATCCGGCCGCGCTCAGGCATCCGGCGCATCGTGCCGGCCGAACAGGTCCGCCTGCCGCGCGAGGTCCGCACCCGCCGCCCCGGGATCGGGCGCGAGCCGGTCCAGCCGCAAGAGCTCGCCGGCCGTGAACAGGTGACGGCGCAGCGCGTCGCGCGACGGCCCGTCTATCCGCCCGACCCGCGTCTCACCGTCCACGGAGGTCACCGCCAGCAGCGCGGCCTCGGGCAGGTCGGGGTCGTCCAGCAGGTCTGGGCTGTGACTCGTCACGACGACCTGCACGCTCTCGGAAGCGAGCCCGAAGGCCTCGCGCAACGCGGCACCCGCCGCCGGGTGGAGCGACGTCTCGGGCTCCTCGATGCCGATCAGCGTCGGCCGGTCGTCCGCGTCGCCCTGGAATAGGGCGGTGAGCACGCCCAGCGCGCGCAGCGTGCCGTCGGACATGTTCTGCGCCGGGAACCGCCACGGGTACTCGGCACCGACGACGCGCTGGCGGAACTCGAGCGTCTCCCGGTGACCGAGCCGCTCGCGCGAGACGGACTGGATGGCCGGCACGATGCGACGCAGGTAGTCCGTGAGGATCTCGACGGCTTCGGGGGCGTTGTCCTGCAGGCGGCCGATGACGCTCGCGATGTTCTCCCCGGACGGTCCGAGCAGCCGCCCGTCCTGCGGCGGCTGCAGCTCGCGCATGACGCGGGGGTCGAGGTTGTAGAAACCGGAGCCGGTGAGGGCGTCGAACACGGGCCGGAAGGCGGTCAGGCCCGAGAGGGCCACCAGGGCCAGCCGGTCCGACGCGATCGCCGGGAACGGGAATGCGCCGTGTCTGACGACCCGGCCCTCGGCGATCTCGTAGAAGTCGTCCGGAGTGTCGCCGTCGATGGCGCACATCTCCGACACCACCTCGTGGCCGCCCCCGTCCCTCGCCCCGACCTCGAGCGCGTAGACGGCCCGGCGGCCGTCCGCGAGCCGCAGCTCGAGCCGGATGGCGAAACGGTGCGGGTGTCCCGTCGATCGGCGGCGTACCTCCTCGATGCCGCCACGCTCGTGCAGCGCGCGCTCCAGCGAGCCGGACAGCGCGTCGCGCACGAAGTGGAGCGCGTCCAGGAAGTTGCTCTTCCCGGAGCCGTTTCGTCCCACCACATAGCTCAGCCGACCGAGCCGCACGTCGCAGGCACCGATGCTGCGGAAGTTGCGGATCACGATCCGCTCGAGGTGGCCGACGGCGGTCACCGCATCAGCCCGCCTGCAGCGCCTCGAGCGCTTCCCAGCGCGCGTACATCGTCTCGAGCTCGGCCTGCAACGCCGCCAGTCGATCCGTCGCCCGTCCCGACGTCTTCGGGTCGTCGAAGAAGCCCGGCTCCGCCATCGTCGCGGTGAGCCTGTCGGCCTCGGACTTCGTGCTCGGCGATGCGTCCGGGCAGCTTCTTCAGCTCGTCGGCGTCCTTGAACGAGAGCTTGACGGCCGGCTTCTTCGGCGGGGTGGCTGCAGGCGCAGGCTTCTTCGCATCGGGGGCGGGCGCCGCGGGCGCACCGCGCTCCGTCCCCGCATCGGTCCCGCCGACGCTCCCCCCGAACGGATCCACGAACTTGCCCGACGCCCGACGCTCGCGCTCGAAGTCCTCCCAGCCGCCCGCGATCTCGACGAACGTCCCGGCGCCCTGGAACACGAGACTCCTGGTCACGGTGTTCTCCAAGAGCGCCCGGTCGTGGCTGATCATGATCACCGTGCCGGGGTACTCCGACAGCATGTGCTCCAGCAGCTCCAGCGTCTCGACGTCGAGATCGTTGCTCGGCTCGTCGAGCACGAGCACGTTCGACGGCGTGGCGAAGAGGCGCGCGAGGGTCAGCCTGCCGAGCTCGCCGCCCGACAGCGCGGTGATGGGCGCGCGCGCGCGGGCGGGCTCGAACAGGAAGTCCTGCAGGTAGCTCATGATGTGGCGCTCGCCGCCCGCGAGATCCACCGTGTCGCGCCCGCCGGAGACGTTGTCGGCGGCCGACAGCTTCGGGTTCAGCAGGTCGCGGTACTGATCGAGGTACGCGATCTCGAGCTTCGTGCCGTGGTGCACGCTGCCCGACGTGGGTGCGAGCTCGCCGAGCAGCAGCTTCACGAGCGTGGACTTGCCGCAGCCGTTCGGTCCGATGATGCCGAGCCTGTCCCCGCGCATCAGCGTCACGTCGATGGGCGCGACGATGGTGCGCCCCTCGGCGGCGAAGCCGATGCCGTCGCTCTCCAGCACGCGCTTGCCGCTGCGCTCGGCGGCGTTCACGGTGAGCTTCGCCGTGCCGATGACGTCGCGCCGCGCCTTCCGCTGTTCGCGCAGGGCTTCGAGCGCCCGCACGCGGCCCTCGTTGCGCGTGCGCCGGGCCTTGATGCCCTGACGAATCCACACCTCCTCCTTCGCGAGGGTCTTGTCGAACTCGGCGAACGAGGTGGCCTCGGACGCGAGCGCCTCGGCCTTCAGCTCCCGATAGCGCGTGTAGTCGCCCGGCCAGACCGCGAGCTGACCGCGATCGATCTCGACGATGCGCGTGGCGATGGTGTCGAGGAAGGTGCGATCGTGCGTGACGAACAGCACGGCGCAGTCGATGTTCCTGACCGTCTCCTCGAGCTCCGCCACGGCGCCGATGTCGAGGTGGTTCGTCGGCTCGTCCAGCAGCAGGATGTCGGGCTTCGCCACGAGCGCACGCGCCAGCAGCACGCGCCGCTTCATGCCGCCCGACAGCGTGGCGACGTCCGTGTCGGGCTCGAGCGACAGCTTCGTCAGCGTCTGCTCGACGCGCGTGGCGAGCGACCAGCCATCGACGGCGTCGACGCGGTCCTGCAACCGGCCGAGCCGCGCGGACACGTCCTTGCCGGCCGAGAGCTCGGCCAGGGTGTCGTGGTAGTCCGAGATCAGCTTGCCGGCCTCGGCCAGGCCGCCCGCCACGACCGAGTACACGGTGCCCTCGAAGTCGGCCGGCACGGCCTGCGCGAGCGACGCGACGCGCAGGTCGTTCTCGCGGATGACCTCGCCGGAGTCCGGCACCAGCGCGCCGGCGACGAGCTTCAGGAGCGTGGACTTGCCCTCGCCGTTCCGGCCGACGAGCGCCACGCGCTCGCCGCGCTCGATGGCCATGTCGACGCCGTCCAGCAGGGGACGGGCGCCGAAGGCGATGTGGACGTCGCTAAGTCGCAGGAGGCTCATGGCGCAATGATCGCCTGTCCGGGCCCCGAGCGCCGGCGCGGCGGCAAACCCGCACGGGCGACGTGCCTTGCCCGCGCGTCACGAACGGGTGACGGCGGGCGCCCCCCGGGACATCAGCGCCGGATGCCGCCCAGCAGTCCGCGCACCACGCGTGTCGCGAGCTTCGTGCTGATGGAGCGCACGAAGGACTTCGCCGCGGCCTCCGCGATGCTCTGGCGCTGGCGGCCGCGCGGGCGGGCCGCCTTGGCCGCTTCCTTCTCGGCCTTCGCGCGCTCCTTCTCGGCGGCCTGCATCTCTTCCAGCAGGCTTGCCTGCTGCACCTGGCGCTCGACGCGCTGCGCCAGCAGCTCGTAGGCGGACTCCCGGTCGACGGTCTCGTCGTAGTCGCCCGCCACCGGGCTCTGCGCCAGCACCTGCGCGCGCTCCTCGTCCGTGGCCGGGCCGATGCGCGAGCGCGGCGGGCTCATGAGGGTGCGCTCGGTGACGCTGGGCGTACCGTCGGCGGTCAGCACCGACACCAGCGCCTCGCCGACGCCGAGCATGGAGATGACCTCCTCGGTGTCGAACGCGGGGTTCGGGCGCAGCGTCTGCGCGGCCACGCGCACCGCCTTCTGGTCGCGCGGCGTGAACGCGCGCAGCGCGTGCTGCACGCGGTTGCCGAGCTGCCCGAGCACGGCATCGGGCACGTCCAGCGGGTTCTGGCTGATGAACCACACGCCGACGCCCTTGGAGCGGATGAGCTTGACCACCGTCTCGATCTTTTCGACCAGCGCCTTCGGCGCGTCGTCGAACAGTACGTGCGCCTCGTCGAAGAAGAACACGAACTTCGGCTTCTCGGCGTCCCCGACCTCGGGCAGCTCCTCGAAGAGCTCCGAGAGCAGCCACAGCAGGAAGGTCGCGTAGAGCCGCGGCTGCTGCATGAGCCTGCGCGCGTCCAGCACGTTCACGAACCCGCGCCCGTCGTAGGTGGTGCGCATGAGGTCCTTGAGCTCGAGCTCGGGTTCGCCGAAGAAGGCGTCCGCGCCCTCGTCCTCGAGCACCAGGAGCCGTCTCTGGATGGCGCCGACGCTCGCGCTCGTGACGTTGCCGTAGCGCTCGCGGAACTCCTTCGCGTTGTCGGCCAGAAAGCGCAGGGTGGCCTGCAGGTCCTTCAGGTCCAGCATCAGCATCCCTTCGTCGTCGGCGAAGCGGAACGCGATGGCGAGGATGCCCTCCTGGGTCTCGTTCAGATCCATCAGGCGCGACAGCAGCGCCGGACCCATGTCGGTCACGGTCGCGCGGATGGGGTGGCCGGTCTCGCCGGCGAGGTCCCACAGCACGGTGGGGTTGGCGCCGAAGGCGAAGTCCTCGATGCCGATGCGTGACAGCCGTTCGTCGATCTTCGGGTGCGCCGCGCCCGCCTGCGAGATGCCCGACAGGTCGCCCTTCACGTCGGCCATGAAGACGGGCACGCCGAGCCGGGAGAGCCCCTCGGCGATCACCTGCAGGCTGACCGTCTTGCCGGTGCCGGTGGCGCCCGCGATCATGCCGTGGCGGTTCGCGTAGCGCGCCAGCAATTCGACGCGGACGTCGCCCTTGCCGAGCAGTATCGCCAGATCGTCGCTCACGCATCGCCTCCGTTGCCGCCGGCGAGGACGCGCCGGCCGTGGCCGGATGATAGCCAAGCGTCCGGGATCAGCTCGCGAGCGCGAGCTCCGGCGCGGACGCCGCCGCATCGACGCCGTGCCTGAAGGCCTCGTCGGTCAGCCACCACGGCGCGGGACGATGCTCGGCCAGGTCGAACCAGAAGGTGCTGTACAGCAGTCCGAAGTCGCGGCGATCGTCCGCGCTGCGGAACAGGCGGAAGCGCAGGTCGGTGCGCTCGAGCGTGTGGGGGTCGCACCACAGGGCGGGCGCCGTCGCCGGGCCGCCGCCGAGCAGCAGGTGCACGACGTACTGGCGCCCGGTGGAGTAGCCGATGCTGCGCACCGCCGGGCCGTCGAAGTGCGACAGCACCGTGCGCGCGGGCGCGGAGTCCAGACGGCACGCGTAGCCCGTGATCGGACGCGTGTCGGCATTCAGGACATCGACGAGCGGCCGGTTCGGCAGCACCACGGTGCGCTTGGAGCGGGGCGCCGCGTGCGCGGCCATGGCCACGAGCTCCGGCAGGTCGATGAACGGGCCGTCGGCCGCGTGGCGGTGGGGCTTCGACAGCCGTGCGACGGGGCCGGGCAACCCGGTCTGCTTCAGCAGCAGCCCCAGACCGAGCGCGATGGCCGGCGGCGTCTCGCTGCGACGGTCCATGAACGGCTCCTCGTGGCGCCGGCGCCGGTCCTCGACGAGCGCGAACTCGTTGGCGGCGGCGAAGCGCAGCAGCCAGCGCAGGCTGCGCGGCTGCAGGGAGGGCATCTCGGGCGGCACGAACAGACGCGAAGCGCCTTCGGGGTCCACGTGACAGCCCAGGGCCGTGCGAGCGGTCGGTCGGCCGTGGTCCTCGGCGCGGCGCAGGCCCTGCGCAAGCTCCTCGATCCAGAGC
Source organism: uncultured Gammaproteobacteria bacterium (assembly GCA_963833195.1). Lineage (GTDB taxonomy): Bacteria > Pseudomonadota > Gammaproteobacteria > Granulosicoccales > Granulosicoccaceae > Granulosicoccus. The sequence goes on from CAWHXF010000027.1 coordinate 4,169,133, forward strand.
GGATCGCGAACCGCTTCGCTCGGCGCGGGCGCCGGCTCCGGTGTCGACTCCGGCTCGCTACCCTTCGCTCGTCGTTTCTGCCTGCCCATGCTCCGACCCCCGTCAGGACGGTGCCGCGGCGGCTCCCGTCTGTGAGGATCGAAGCGATTTCCGCGCCACCCGGGCGGCACCCGCGAGACGGATGCCGGGAGCGTGGCGCGAGCGGGCGCCGCGCCGGGCTACGCCTGTTCCTGCGCCGCGGCCTCGTCCGGCGTGTGCGCGCGTATGGACAGCGCGTGGATGGCACCGGAGCGGATGTGCTCGTCGAGCACGGCGTAGACGAGCTTGTGGCGCTTGATGGTCGACAGGCCTTCGAACGCGGGGCTGACCACGCGCGCCTCGAACTTGCTGCCGTCGCCCGTCACGTCGGCGCTGGCGCCCTCGATCGCCTTCTCGACGAGGTCGCTGAAATGGTCCATGCGCATGGCGATGAGGGTGCCTGGTCGGTGCGGCGTGGAAGTATATCCGCCGCGCGCGCAGCCCGAAAAAAAAGGGCCCGCGGCACACCGCGGGCCCGAGTCGTTCCGGGGCGAGAACGCGACCCCAGCTCTCGGGGGGGCGTCGTCAGGGAAGGTAGACCCGAGGCGGTGACTGTCAATGCGCCGGGGTCGGCGCGTCCCCCGACTCACCCGCACGCGGCACGCCCCGGTCGAGGGAGTCGCTCAGTCGGGGTTCTCGTAGAACACGTACGAGGTCGAGTAGTCGCTGAACTCGAAGTAGACCTTCTTCTCCCCGGAGTCCACGGCGCCGTTCTGGTTCACGTCCAGCGTGCCGTAGCCGAAGCGGTACGGCCGCGCCGCGCCGTCGGTCGTGCCCGAGGCGGTGGAGAGCTTGTCGATCTGCATGAAGCGCTTGACCAGCTTGTCGCCGGCGTACACCTCGAGGATGCCGTCGGTGCCCGTCCAGTTCTGGATCGAGCGCCCGATGGTGTTCTGGGATTCCTGCGTGCAGCCGGCCGCGACCAGGCCCGTGCACACCAGCGCCGCCGCCAGTCGCTTCGTCGCCGATCCCTTCGTGACCGATCTCATCGTCATGGTGAATGCTCCGTCTACCGTGTCTGCGCGCGCGTGGTCGCACCGCCCAAACGGGAACCTGGGGGCAAACGGCATGTTCTTCGAGCCGTGCAGGATGGGAACCCGGGGCCCCGCTACACTTCGCGCCCGTCCGCGCAAGACGATCCGAAGGAGTCGAGCAGCACCGATGAGCGACGAATCCGACGCGCCGCGCTGGGGCATCGGCGTGCGCCTGCCCCCGGGCGACCCCCTGGCCATGCCGCATCTGCTCGGCGAAGGCTGGCAGAGCGTGCGCTGGTTCACCAGCGCGGCCGAGCGCGACGAGGCACTCGAGAACATGCGCCTGCAGCCGGTCTACTACCGCCAGGGCGACACGCCTTCGATGGTGCTGGAGCGCATCGACCCGCCGGTCGAGGCCTGAAGGGACGCCGCGGCCGGGTCACGTCCGCCCGCCGCGTCCTCGATATCCGCGCGCCCTGACTGCGCGTCCTGACTGCGCGCCCTGACTGCGCGTCCTGACTGCGCGTCCTGACTGCGCGTCCTGACTGCGCGTCCTAGCCGCGCGCCACGTCGTGCGCGCGCAGCGAGGCGGTGCCCCCGCTGACGCGGCAGGGCCCGGAATCGAGCTCGAAGGTGCAACGGGCCGCGGTGTCCATCACGAGCCCCGGCGCCTGCGACAACCGTGCGCACAGCCGCTCCAGCCCCGGGTTGTGACCGACGAGCAGCACGTGCCGACAGCCCGCCTCGAGCGCGCGGTCCAACTCGTGCGCCAGCGCGTCCGCGGACGCCAGGTACAGCGCGTCGTGGACGTCGACCCGCACGTCCGCGAGCATCGGGGCCGCGTTCTTGAGCAGTGAGAGCGTCTCGCGCGTGCGTGCCGCGGAGCTGCAGAGTATCCGGTCGATGGGCGGTGCCTCGCCGCGATCGGCGATCAGCGCTCCGAGCGCGACGGCGTCGCGTCGACCGCGCTCCGTCAGCTCGCGCGCCGCGTCCCGCGCTTCGTGCCGCGAGGGCGCCGCCCGGGCGTGGCGCACGAGCGTCAGCCAGCACGCGTCGGCCACGTCGCCGGCAGGCTTTCCGGAGCTTGCGCGTTCGGCGTTCAGCCGCCCGCTCCGACGACGGTGCGCTCCGGTTGCACGAGCTGCGCGTCGGTATCGCGCAGGTAGCCGGGTCCGCCCGCGGTGCCGACCTGGTACCAGCCGGACACCGTGCGCTCCAGGCGCAGGACGGTGCCGGGGGTGACGCGCATCATGACGCGCGACTGCGCGGCCGGGCGCTCGTAGATGCCCTTCGGGGTGTAGCTGCCGGACACCTTGATGAAGCGCGCGCCGGCATCGCCGGCGTCGTCGGCCTGCGGATCGTCGAGCGGCGACAGCTCGAACGCCTCGCGCGAGCGCACCGGCGAGACCACCACCGGCGCGCTCGCCACGCGCAGCGCCGAGGCGTCCGTCGGCGACTCGCCGGTCGGGCGCGGATCGGGGGGCGTGGCCGCACCGTTCGCGTCGGCACGCTGGCCGGGGCGGAGCGTCGCGAGCCGGGTCGATGCATCGTCGTCCGACGCGGGCGCGCCTTCGGCGGGCGGGGCGACCGAGGCGGCGAGTCGCGCCTCGCGATCCGCTTCCGGAATCAGGGTCAGCGGGATCTCGAGCACCTGACCCACCGCGAGCCGGCGCGGATCGTCGATGCCGTTCAGCTCCGCGATGGTGCGCCACACATCGGTGTCGCCGGTGAAGTCGCGCGCGATCGTGCCGAGCCGGTCACCGGATTCGACGCTGTAGCGCACGACGCTCGGCGCCGGCTCCACGGCCGCGGGCTGGCCGGTGGCGGCGCAGCCGCCGAGGCCGGCGGCAACGATCGCGAGCCCCGCCGCGCGCGCCGGCAAGCCCCGGGCGCGCGCCCGTGGAAACCCTCTGAAGCCGCCCCCGTGAATACAGGCCGTGTTTCGCATCTGTTCGCTCCTGCCCGCGTGACTGTGGACCGCCGAGAGCCTAGGGCCACGCGGCACGGGCGGTCCGTGACGGACGGATCGAATCGGTGGCACGGGCCCCGGGGCATTTCGTCCGCATGCCTGGGCGCCCCCCGGAATGCGCGTCGGATCACGTACCGTCAAGGTACCGGCTCGCCACGCGCCGGGCAACGTCCGCGCACCTCCCGTGCAGCAATAGGGCGGCGACGCGCATTACGAAGCCGCCCCATGTCGAGCCGCGAACGAAGCGGCCCGGCCCCTCGAGCGGGACCGGGCCGGGCTTCACCGAAATCCCGGGCGACCTCGCGCAGGAGGCCACCCGGCCCGCGGGGCTACTTCGTGTCGCGACGGTGCACCCAGCCCGTGCCGCGCTCGGTCTCGACCTGGAACCACTGGCCTTCGACGCTCGAGACGTTCAGCCGCGTGCCGGGGGAGACGCGCATGAGCAGGCCGGCCGAGAAGTCGGCGTCGCTGTAGACCGCCTTCGGGTAGTAGGTGCCGCTGATGAGCACGGTCTGGCCGGACGCGCCGGCGGCAGGCGCCTCGGCATCGGCGCCGCCCGTGAACGCCGCCTCGACGATGCGGATGTCGCGGCCGTCCGCGTCGCCGTCGATGGTCTCGCCGACCGGTGCGTCCACGCCGTTGGTGCCCGCGAGGACCGCGGCGCTGGCCTCGACCGTCTCGTCGATGCCGCGCACCTCGCCCACCTGCGGTATGGCTTCCATGGGCTCGCCGTTGCTGGCGAGCTGCGGTGCGGGCTCCGCGGGAGCCGTCTGGACGGCCGGGGTCGCCTCGGCGACGTTCGCGGCGGCGCTGCCGTCCCTGACCATGTCGCGCGGCACGAAGATCGTCTGCCCTTCGCGCACGGCCACGGCCGCCCGGTCGTCGAAGCCGTTCTGCGTGGCGATGGCCTGCCAGTTGGTGGCGTCGCCGGTGGTGCGCTTGGCGAAGTCCCAGAGCGTCTCGCCGGACTCGATGGCGAAGGGTTGCGCGTCGTCGCCGGGCTCGGTGACGGCGGGCGCGACGGGGGATGCGCCGTTCGGCACCACGAGCCGCTCCCGAGGGGCCACGGCGACGGCTTCGACGGGCGCGGCGGGTTCCTGCGCCGCTTCCGTCGGCGCGGCGGCGACCGCACCGACCGGCACGGCCACGGCCGTCGACGTGGCGCCCGCGAGCTCCGGACGCACCATGTCGGCGGGAATGGTGAGCGTCTGGCCCGGGAACACCGCGGCACCGGGGCCGAGGTCGTTGACGTCGGCGAGGACGTGCCAGTTGGTGGCGTCGCCGGTGGTGCGCTTGGCGATGTCCCACAGCGTCTCGGTCTCGCCGACGCGGTGCTCGAGATCGTTCGCGGCGACGACGGCGACCGCTTCGGTGGGGGCCGGCTCGTCGGCCCTCGCGGCCGCCACGTCGGGCTCGGCCGCGGTCGGCTCGAAGGGCACGAGATCGAGCATGGCGTCCGCCTCGGCCAGCGTCCTCGGGCCCTCGTCGGACTCGAAGGGCACGACATCGAAGTCGCCGTTCGTGCTCGCCAGCAACGCCGCGTCGTTCGACGTGGCCACGGTGTCGCCGGCCGAGTCGGCGAGCGTCGCGGCCGGGGTCGCGAAGACTTCCGGCGGCAGCACCGCGTCCTCCTCCATCATCGCCAGATCCACCTCGTCCAGATGGATCGGCAGCTTGGCGACGGGCACGCCCCGGGTGGCCACCACGGGCGCTTCGGGCACCGGCTCGACGTCGGCCTGCGCGCTGACGGTCCCGGTCTCGGGCTCGGTCCCGGTCTCGGGCGCTGCGGGCACGCCCGGGTCGTCGTGCAGGCCGAGCAGGTAGCCGGTGCGGTGCCAGACGGTGGCACCGAAGCCCATCGTCTTCTGGCCGGCATCCGCCAGGGTGTCGGTGATGCCGCCGTCGCGGGTACCGTCGACCGAGGTCGTCGCGCAGCCCGACAGGGCGACTACGGCGACGGCGACGAGGCTCTTCTTGAACAGGCGTGAGGTCTTTGGTGACATGGCGGTCTCGGCTGGGGCGCGGCGTGGCGGAGTCGGGACGCATCCCCTGCCGTCGGGCCACGGGCCTCGAGCCCGCGTCACTCGAACGGCGAAGATGACATCGAGTAGATAGACCGCCCCCCCACGCCCGTCAAACCTTCGGGCGCGCCTGTGTTCCGCCGGGGCGCCGGAAAGCCGTCGCTGCCCGGTCTCAGCCGCGCGCCCACGTGTCCCGCAGGGTCACCGTGCGGTTGAAGGTCGGCGTGTCCGGCGCGTGCTCGTGGCGGTCGGCCACGAAGAAGCCCAGCCGCTCGAACTGCACGTGGGCCTCGGGTGCAAGCTCCGCGAGGCTCGGTTCCAGCCTTGCATCGTCGTGCACGATGACCGAGTCGGGGTTCAGCACGTCGACGAGGTGCTCGGCCGAGTCGGGCCGCGGGTCGGTGAACAGCCGGTCGTAGCTGCGCACCGTCGCGCGTACGCCGTGCGTCGCCGAGACCCAGTGGATGACGCCCTTGACCTTGCGCCCGACGGGCTTGACGCCGAGCGTGTCGGGGTCGTGCGAGCAGCGCAGCTCCACCGCGCGCCCGTGCGCATCGCGCACCACCTCGTCCACGCGCACGACGTAGCTGCCGCGCAGCCGCACCTCGCCGCCCTCGACCAGGCGTTGCCACTTCGGCGGCGGCTCGTCGGCCCAGTCCTCGCGCTCGACCCAGACCTCGCGCGTGAAGCGCACCGTGCGCGTGCCGAAGCTCTCGTCCTGCGGGTGGTTCTGGAAGTCCAGGGCCTGGTCGTGATCCTCGGGCAGCGTGACGATCACGAGCTTCAGCGGATCGAGCACGCCGAGCCCGCGCGGCGCGCGCGCGTTCAGGTCGTCGCGCACGCAGCCCTCCAGCACGCCCATGTCGATCCAGGCGGCGCTCTTGGTCACGCCGATGCGCGCGCAGAACTCCCGGATGGCGGCCGGCGTGTAGCCGCGCCGGCGCATGCCGACGAGCGTCGACATGCGCGGGTCGTCCCAGCCGTCCACGTGACCGTCGGTGACGAGCCCGATGAGCTTGCGCTTGCTGAGCACGGTGTACTCGAGCTGCAGGCGCGCGAACTCGATCTGCTGCGGGTGGCACGGCAGCTCCAGCACGTCCAGCACCCAGTCGTAGAGCGGGCGGTGGTCCTCGAACTCGAGCGTGCACAGCGAGTGCGTGATGCCCTCGAACGAGTCCGACAGGCAATGCGTGTAGTCGTACATCGGGTAGATCGACCAGGTCGTGCCCGTGCGCACGTGCGCCGCACGCCGGATGCGGTACAGCGTCGGGTCGCGCAGGTTGATGTTGCCGGACGCCATGTCGATCTTCGCGCGCAGCACGTGCTCGCCTTCGGCGAAGTCGCCGGCCTTCATGCGCTCGAAGAGCTCGAGGTTCTGCTCCACGCCGCGGTTGCGGTACGGGCTCTCGGTGCCGGGCTCCGTCAGCGTGCCGCGCATCTCGCGCATCTCCTCGGCGGTGCTCGAATCCACGTAGGCGAGGCCGCGGCGGATGAGCTCGAGCGCCTGTTCGTAGAGCGCGTCGAAGTAGTCCGAGGCGTGCTTCGGCTCGCCGTACTCGAAGCCCAGCCATTCGACGTCGCGCTCGATGGCCTCGACGTACTCGATGTCCTCCTTGACGGGGTTGGTATCGTCGAAGCGCAGGTTGCAGCGCCCGCCGTGCTCGGCCGCCACGCCGAAGTTCAGGCAGATCGACTTGGCGTGGCCGATGTGCAGGTAGCCGTTGGGCTCGGGCGGAAAGCGCGTGCGCACCTGCCCGTCGTGCTTGCCGGCGGCGATGTCCGCCTCGACGATGCTGCGGATGAAGTTCGCGCCGCCGGTCGGGGCGGCGGTGTCGTCGGCGGGCATGGCGCGGGTCCGGCGGGGGTATCGAGGAAGGGGCGGGCCGCGCGCTCGGCACGCGCTGCGGCGGGCGGCGGAGTATACGCGCGGGTCCCCTACGACCCGGAGTCCGGGGCGCCGCGACGCGCGCGCTCGGCGAGCACGCGCCGCACGTAGCCCACCGTCTCGGGGAAGGGCGGCACGCCGCCGTGGCGGTCCACGTTGCCGGGGCCGGCGTTGTAGGCGGCGAGCGCGAGGGTCTCGTCGCCGCCGTAGCGGCGCAGCATGCGTGCCAGGTAGCGCGAGCCGCCCTCGAGATTCGCGGCCGCGTCGTCCACGTCCGCCACGCCCAGGGAGGCGGCGGTGGCGGGCATCAGTTGCATGAGCCCGCCGGCGCCCGCCACCGAACGGGCCCGGGGATCGAAGCAGGACTCCACGCGTACCACCGCGAGCACGAGCGCGCGATCCAGTCCGTGGCGCGCGGCGGCGGCCGAGATGTCGGGGCGCCAGCGCTCCGCGCGCGCGTCCAGCGCCGCCGCGTCGAGCCCTCGGCACGAGGCGGTGGCGACGGCGCGTCCGTAGCTGCCCGCGTAGCTCGTGCGCGCGGCGCCGTCCGCGGCGGGCGGTGCGTCGGCGAAGGTCGGCGTGCCGTCGGCGGCGCGGAAGGCGTGCACGCCGGGCGGGCTCGCGGCGGCGGCGATGGCCGAGGTGTGGAGGGCCGAGGCGAGCGCGACCGCACGGAACCGGAGCGCGACGCGACCGGGCGACGCGATCGGACCGCGCGCCGGACGCCCGGGACGCGAGGGTCGGGTGCGGACGCGCGGTGGCATGCCCGTGCTATCGGCACCCCGGTCGCTATCATGAGCGCCCGCCTTCCCGCGTTTCGAACGGCCGCCCCATGACGATCCGCTACGCCGTCGCGCCGTCGCGCCCCGACGCGCACGAGTACACGGTGCGCATGAGCGTGCCCGACCCCGACCCCGCGGGGCAGGTGGTGCGCTTCGCCACCTGGATTCCGGGCAGCTACATGATCCGGGACTTCTCGAAGAGCATCGTGTCCATCCGCGCGCGCGGGCGACGCGCGGGGCTCGCCTACGACAGCGAAGGCGCGGCGCCGGTCGCGCTCGTCAAGCTCGACAAGGCCGGCTGGCGCGCACCGGCGGATCTGACCGCGCTCGAGCTGGAGCTCGTGGTGCACGCGCACGAGGCGTCCGTGCGCGCCGCCTGGCTCGACCGGCACCGGGCCTTCTTCAACGGCACCAGCCTCTTCCCGTACCTGCCCGGACGCGAGCACGAGGCGGTGGAGATCCGCCTCGAGCGACCGACCCACGCGGCGGGCGCCGCGTGGCGGGTGGCCACGACCCTGCCGGCCGTGGACGTGGACGGCGCGGGGTTCGGCGAGTACCGGGCGAGCGGCTACGACGAGGCCATCGATCACCCGGTCGAGATGGGCGAGCTCGAGTCGCTCGAGTTCGACGCCTGCGGCGTGCCGCACGAGATGGTGTTCGCGAACCGCGCGCAGCCCTTCGACCGCGAGCGCGTGGCCGAGGACCTGCGGCGCGTCTGCGAATGGCAGATCCGCTTCTTCGGCGAGCCCGCCCCGATGCCGCGCTATCTCTTCCAGGTGGCCTTGAGCGAGAGCGGCTACGGCGGCCTGGAGCACCGCGCCTCCACCGCGCTGGTGGCCGCGCGCGGCGCCCTGCCGATGCCCCGGCGCGACGCCGACGCGGGAGGTGCCGACGGGGATGCGGCCGAACCGAAGCGCGACGACGCCTACGTCACCTTCCTCGGGCTGTGCAGCCACGAGTACTTCCACACCTGGAACGTCAAGCGCATCACGCCGGCCCGCTTCCGGCCCTACCGGCTCGACGGCGAGGTGCACACGCGTCTGCTGTGGTTCTTCGAGGGCGTGACGAGCTACTACGACGATCTTGCGCTGGTGCGCGCGGGGCTCATCGCGCGGACGCGCTACCTCGAGTTGCTGGCGCGCACGGTGTCGCGCGTGCGGCGCGGGCCGGGACACCGGGTGCAGAGCGTCACCGATTCGAGCTTCGATGCCTGGACGAAGTTCTACACCCAGGACGAGAACGCGCCGAACGCGATCGTCAGCTATTACGCCAAGGGTGCGCTCGTGGCGCTGTGCCTGGATGCGTGGATGCGCGAGGCGAGCGGGGACGAGGTCTCGCTGGATACCCTCATGCGCGCGCTGTGGGCCCGGTGGAAGGACGGTGGGGACGGACTCGACGAAGACGGACCCGAGCGCCTGGTCGCCGAGCTCGTCGGCGATACCGTCGCCGAGCGTCTCGCCGACGTGCTCGACGCGACCGAGGAGCTGCCCCTGGAGCCCGCGCTGCGCAGTCTCGGGATCGCGTTGAGCTGGCGCCTGCGCATCGGCACGGCCGACGATGCGGGCCCGGTGAAGGAGGATGCCGAGCCCGCCCCGTGGTTCGGCGCCACGCTGCGCGACGGGCCCGCCGGCACGACGCTCGTGCACGTGCTGGCCGACGGCCCCGCGCAGCGCGCGGGCCTTGCGCCGGGGGACGTGCTGGTCGCCCTCGAGGGTTACCGGGTGGACACGGGGTCGCTCGACACGTTGCTGCGCCGTCACGCCGGACTGGACGCGGTCGAGGTGCACGCGTTCCGCAACGGCGTGCTGTTCGACACGAGCGTGTCCATCGAGCTGTCGCCGCCCGATACCGCCGTCATGAGCGTCGTCGACGAAGCGCGCGCGGACACCTGGCTGGGCGCCTCGGCGTGAGCGTGCCGGACCGCGGCGTCATCGAGCGCGCGCTCGCGGATGCCGGCCACGAGGGCGTCGCGGTGCACGCGTTCGACGAGCTGCCCTCCACCAACGCATGGTTGTCGCAGGCGGCGCCCGGCGGCGACGCGCTGTGCATCGCCGACAGCCAGGTGCGCGGAGCGGGGCGGCGCGGTCGGGGCTGGCGCTCCCGTCCGGGCGACCTGACGTTCTCCGTGCGGCGCCGATTCTCCTCCCCGCCGGCGCGGCTCGCGCCGCTGGCCCTCGTGACCGGTATCTCCGTGGCGCGCACCTTGCGCGAGATCACGTCGCTGGACGTGTTGCTGAAATGGCCGAACGATCTGCTGCTGGCGGGCTCGAAGCTCGGCGGCCTGCTGGTGGAGGCGCGCGCGGGCGCCGTCGTGGGCGGCATCGGCATCAACCTGCTGCCGACGCCCGCCGACGGCACGTCGCTCGGCGACTTCGGCGTGCCCGCGCACGCGCGCGACCGGCTCGCGGGCACCATCGCGGCTCGCCTGCTCGGCGACTGGGCAAGGTTCGACGGAGAGGGGTGGTCGGTGTACGCAGAAGCCTGGCAGGCGCTCGATGCGCTCCACGGTCGTGCCGTGTCCGTGCACGAAGGCGCGCCGCTCGTGGGTGCGCGGATCCCTTCCGCCGCGTCCTGGAGCGGCGTCGCGCGCGGCCTCGAAGCGGACGGTGCGTTGCGGGTGGAGCGTGCGGACGGCACCGTTCGCAGCGTGCACGCGGGCGATGTCTCGGTGAGGGCGAGCCCGTGAGACTGCTGGTCGACATCGGCAACTCTCGCGTGAAATCCGCGCTCGACACGGGGGCGGAGCTGGTGGCGCTGCAGCCCTTCGCCTGGCGCGACGCGCCGCTGGACGAGATGCTGGGCGTGCACTGGCTCGCCGCGCTCGAGCGGCACGGGCAGAGCGCCGCGCCCACCGGCGTGCACGTGTCGAACGTGGCCGGCGATGCGCTGCTGCCCGCCCTGTCCGACTGGTGCGACGAGCGCTGGGGCCTGCGTGCCGAGGCGGTGCACTCGGTGCCGGAGTTCGGTGGCCTCACGAACGGCTACCGCGATCCCGGCTCGCTCGGCGTCGACCGATGGACCGCGATGATCGGCGCGCGCGCCCAGGCGCAGGGTGCGCTCTGCGTGGTGGACTCCGGCACGGCCACCACCGTGGACGTCATCGACGCGGCGGGGCGGCACATCGGCGGTGCCATCCTGCCGGGCATCTACACGATGCGCCGCTCGCTCGTGAAGTACACGGCGGCGCTCTTCGCGGCCGACGGCGAGATCCAGCCGTTCTCCGATCACACCGCCGGCGGCATCGCGGGCGGAACGGGCTACGCCGCCGCCGGCGCCATCGATCGGATGGTGGACGAGGCGAACGCCGCGGTCGGGGACGTCACGACCTTCGTCACGGGCGGCGACGCCGCGGTGCTCGCGTCGCTGATGCGCCATCCGGTGAGGAGCGATCCGCTGCTGGTGCTGCGCGGCGTGCGCTGCGTTGCACGCGGTGCGGGGAGTGCCTACACTCGGACGGGCGTGCCGGTATAGCTCAGTTGGTAGAGCGGCTGATTTGTAATCAGTAGGTCCCGAGTTCGACTCTTGGTGCCGGCACCAGTCACGTTCGTCCGGCGCAGCCCGTCGCGTACACCTCATCCACGAGCTCGGGCGCATCCACGAACGCGTTCCGGTTCCCCTGCGCCCGCGCGACGATCCCGTGGCGACGCACCTCGTCCACCGAGACCGGGCCCTCGCAGTGCCAGCGCAGCAGCGTGGACCGCACGCCGAACCGCGCCTCGTCCTTCGACGGCACGTCCGCCAGCACCAGGTCCGGCACGCCCTCGCCGCCGAATCCCTCGTAGCGCACGTCCATGTAGAAGGCCGCGCGCGCGACGTCGCCCTTCACCTCGGGCGGCGGCTCCCAGGCGCGCGCGTCGGTCTCGCACACGGTGCACTCGTGGTGCGCGCCCGAGACATCGTCGTAGACCTTGTTGCCGCGCGCGCTGTTGACGGTGCGGTCGACGGGCACGAGGTTGTGCAGATCCGTGCGCGCGGCGTTGCCGCTCAGCGCGCGAGGACGAGGGCGGAAGCGAACCAGGGGACCAGCGGCACGACACGACGCACGGGGCGCTACGCGGGGGAGATGACCCGGGAGCGTAGTCGGGGACGCGAAATGCGCAGACTGCCCCCCACCATGCGGCGCCGTCGGCAATGCCGTAATCTGCGCGCTCCCCCCAACCGTCGGCGCATCCGCGCCACGACAGGATGTTCATGGCTGCCAACTCGGTTCTCACCCATAACAACGTCGGGGTGCGATCCGTCGCCGCGGTGGAGGCCCCCGAGGTCGTCACCTCCCAGTGGATCGACGAGCAGTTGGCGGAGACCTACGAGAGAAACGGCCTGAAGGCCGGCATCCTCACCGATCTGGCGGGCATCGAGGCCCGCCGCTGGTGGCCCGAGGACACGAGGTTCGAGGAGGTGTCCGCGCAGGCCGGACGGCTGGCGCTCGAACGTTCGGGCATCGACCCGGAGCGCGTCGGCGTGCTGATCTCCACCTCCGTGTGCAAGCACCATCTCGAGCCGTCGCTCGCCTGCGCGGTGCACCACGAGCTGGGCCTGCCCACGGGTTGCCTGAACTTCGACGTCGGCAACGCCTGCCTCGGGTTCATCGACGGCATGCAGATCGCCTCCGCCATGATCGACACCGGGGCCGTCGATTACGCGCTGATCGTCGACGGCGAGGGCAGCCGGGCCATCCAGGAGCGCACCCTCGAGCGCCTGCGCCGCCCCGAGGCGACCGCGGTGGACGTGTTCACCGAGTTCGCCTCCCTGACCCTGGGCTCCGGCGCGGCGGCGGCGGTGCTGTGCCGCATGGACCAGCACCCGGACGCGCACCGGCTCGTCGGCAGCGTCGCGCGCAGCGGCACCGAGCACAACAAGCTCTGCATCGGCGATCTCGAGCGCATGCGCACCGACGCGAACGGGCTCATGGTGGCGGGCCTGGATCTGGCCGAACAGACGTGGCGCGCGGCCGAAGGCCACTTCGACTGGCATTCCGGCATGGACCACTACGTCATGCACCAGGTCAGCCAGCGCCACACCGAGCTCCTGTGCGAGCGCCTGGGCATCGATCCCGACCGCTGCCCGCGCACCTTCCCGCAGTACGGCAACGTCGGGCCCGCGGCCATCCCGATCACGCTCGCGTTCCACCAGGACAACATCCGGGCCGGCGAGCGCGTGCTGTGCATGGGCATCGGCTCCGGGCTGAACATGAACCTCACCGAAATACTCTGGTGACCCCGCCGGGCGCGCCCGCGCCGCCGGACGCGGCGACGTGGCGGCGCTGGGGCATCGAGCCCGCGTGGTCGCGCCTGCTCGACGTCCCTGGTGCCGCGGGCGACACGCATCGCTGGCACGCGCTCGACACCGGAGCACCCGGCACCGCGGCCGAATCCACGATCGTGTGCGTGCACGGCAACCCCACGTGGGCCTACGCGTGGAAGCCGTTGCTCGCGCGCTTCGCCGGTCGGCATCGGGTCATCGCCGTCGATCAGTTGTCGATGGGCTACAGCGAGCGCGTGAAGCCGCGCCGCTACGCGCAGCGCGTGAACGATCTCGATGACGTCATCCGCGCGCTCGACATCGATCCGGACGTGCCGCTGGTGCTCGCCGCACATGACTGGGGCGGTGCCATCGCCATGGGCTGGGCCGTCGATCATGCCGAGCGCCTTGCCGGGTTGGTGCTGTGCAATACCGGAATCGGCGTACCGCAGGGGCGGGTCGCGCCGCGCATCATCCGTCTCGCCGCCTCCGCTGCGCTTCGGGATCTGGTGTGCAGACGCACGTCCGCGTTCGTCGAGGGCACGGTGCGGCTGTCGGGCGCACGCATCGACGCCGTCGATCGCGAGGCCCTGCGCGCGCCGTACCGCCGCGCCGAACACCGACGAGCCATCGAGGCGTTCGTCGGCGACGTGCCGCTCGCGCCCGGACACCCGTCCGAGGCGGCACTTCAGGCCGTCGCGGCTCGGCTTCCCGAGGTGAAGGCGCCCGTGCTGCTGGCGTGGGGCGCGCGCGACATCGTCTTCGACGACGACTTCGCGGCCGATCTCGCCGCACGGTTCCCGAACGCGCGCATCGAGCGCTTCGCCGACGCGAACCACCTGGTGATGGCCGAGGCCGACGTCGCGGGGAGCGTCGAGACCTGGCTCGCGGACGTGCTCGCGTCGAGGCAGGCCGTGCGCTCCACCGCCGCGCCGGCGGCCTCGTCCGGCTCGCTGTTCGACGGCCTGGAACGACGCCGTGAGTCCGCCGACGTCGCCATCAGCGACGGGGTATCGGGCGACACGATCGACTTCGCGCGTTCGTCGCGCGCGTCGACGGCGTCGCCGCGGCGCTGGTCGAGCGGGGCCTGCGTCGCGGGGATCGCGTGGCCATGCTGACGCCGCCCGGCATCGAGCTGATCGTCGCGGTCTACGGGGTGTGGCGCGCGGGGGGCGTCACCGTCATCGCCGACCGCGGGCTCGGCCTGCGCGGGCTCGGCGCGGCCATCCGCTCCGCCCGGCCCGCCTGGACGATAGGCACGCGCGCGGCGCGCGTCGTGGGTGGGGCGATGCGCTGGGCGCCGCGCGCTCGCCACCTCGATGTCGCCGATCTGATGAGACATGCGGATGGGCATCGGGCCGCGGCTCGACCGGAGGCGCCCGCGCCGGACGAGGACGCCGCCATCCTGTTCACCTCCGGCGCGACCGGGCCCGCCAAGGGCGTGCGCTACCTGCACGGCCAGCTCGCGGCGCAGCGCGATGCGCTCGCCGCGACGTACGGCATCTCGGACGCGGACCGGCTCGTGGCGGCGTTCGCACCGTTCGCCCTGTACGGGCCGGCGCTCGGCGTGCCGACGGCGCTCGCCGACAGCGACGTCACGAAGCCCGGCGAGCTGAGCGCCCGTGCGCTGGACGATGCCTGCCGCGCGGTGTCGGCGACGCTGGTGTTCGCCTCTCCGGCCGCGCTCGCGAACGTCGTGGCCACCGCGCCCGCGGGCGGTACGCTCGACGGCATCGCCGCCGCGCGGTTGATCTTCAGCGCCGGGGCGCCGGTGCCGTCCGAGATCCTGCACGCGGTCGCGGCGCTCGCGCCCCGTGCCCGGCTGCACACGCCGTACGGCATGACCGAGGCGTTGCCCGTGGCCGACATCGAGCTGGCCGGCATCGATGCGGCCGAGGCCGTGCCCGAGGGGGCCGGCGGGGTCTGCGTCGGTGCGCCGGTGGCGGGCTGCGAGGTGCGCATCGCAGCCTTGCATTTTGATGCGCTGCTCGGTGCGCCCGAGTCCCTGGCCACCGACGCGACCGGCGAGATCCTGGTGCGCGCGCCGTGGGTGTCGCACGGCTATCTCGGCCGGTGGCGCACCGAGCGGCTCGCGCGGCCGGGCGACGGCTGGCACCGCACCGGCGACGTCGGCCACCTCGACGCGGACGGTCGGCTCTGGGTCGAGGGAAGGATCGTGCACGTGATCGATACCGCCGACGGCCCACTCACCTCGGTGCCGGTCGAGCGCGCCGTCGAGCGCGCGCTGGTGCCCGCATCGATGGCGCGCGCGGGACGCGTGGCGGCGGTCGGCGTGGGACCCGCGGGGTGCGCGCAGCTCGTCGTCGTGATCGAGGGCGCCGCCGACGGCCTGGCCGATGCCGAGACGGCGGCCGCCGTGCGCGCGGCGCTCGGCGGTCCCGTCGCCGCGGTGCTGAACGTGGCCCGCATGCCGGTCGACATCCGCCACAACGCGAAGATCGACCGGGCCGCGCTGTCGCGGTGGGCGTCCGCGTTGCTCGCGGGCGGGTCCGCCTCCGCGCCCATCGACGGTGCCGCGGGCGGCTTCGACAAGGCCCGTCGCGTCGCGTGAGGGTCCTCATCACCGGAGGCTCGAGCCTCATGGGCAGGGGCATCGGCGACGTGCTGCTGCGCCGGGGCGACGAGGTGGTCGCGTTCCAGCGCTCCGCCGGCGCGGCGGTAGCGCCCGAGGTGGAGCAGGTGCTCGGCGACGTGCGCGATGCCGCGGCGGTGGACGCGGCGGTGGCGGGCTGCGACGCGGTGCTGCATCTCGCGGCGAAGGTCGGCGTGGTCGGCGAGCGCGACGAGTACGAGGCCATCAACGTCACCGGCACGCGAAACGTCGTCGAGGCGGTCCGCAGGCACGGCGTGGAGCGGCTGGTGCACGTGTCGTCGCCCTCGGTCGCGCACGCCGGCGAGCCGCTCGTCGGTGCCGGCGCCGACCCCGCCATCGTCGATCACGGCACGGCCTGGTATGCCTCCACGAAGGCCGTGGCCGAGGGCATCGCGCTCGCGGCGGCGACGCCCTCGTGCGGCGTGGTGGCGCTGCGCCCGCACCTGGTGTGGGGGCCGGGGGACACCCAGCTCGTCGGCCGCATCGTCGAGCGCGCGCGCGCCGGGCGGCTCGCGCTCGTCGGCGGCGGGCGGGCGCTCGTCGACACCACGTACATCGACAACGCGGTGTCGGCGCTGGTGGCCGGGCTGGACGCGGTCGCGCCGGGAGCCGCGTGCTCGGGCCGGCCGTACGTGATCGCCAACTACGAGCCGCGGCCCATCCGCGAGATCCTGGCGGGCATCTGCGCGGCCGCGGGCGTGGCGTTCGCGCCGCGCGATGTGCCGCTGTCGGTGGCGAAGGGCCTCGGCTCCGCCATCGAGCGGGTGTGGCCCCGGCTCGGCCGCGACGACGAACCGCCGTTGACCCGTTTTCTCGCCGAGCAGCTCGGCACCGCGCACTGGTTCGACCCGCGGCCCGTGCGCGAGGATCTCGGCTGGACGCCCGAGGTCACGATCGACGAGGGGCTGGCGGCGCTCGGGCGGTGGTTCGCGAAGGCAGGGGCGGCGAGCTGACGAGGGCCGGCGGGCTGATAGTGTGTCGGTGCGAACTCCCGCGCCACAGGTGCCGCCACCATGTCGCTTTCCGCTGCGTCGTACGCCTCGCGGTCCCGCGCCTCGCTCGCCCACGCCGGGCCGATGCGCGCGTGCTTGCGAGCCTGCCTGTGCGCCGCCGTCCTGCTCGGCGCCGCGTGCTCGAGCGACGATGACGGCGACCCGCCGGCGGGAGCGCCCGAGCCGACGATCGCGGACGAGCTCCTCCTGCCGGCCGACGGCGAGCTCGTGGCGACGGTGCGGCGCACCGAAGGCGGCGTGCCGCACGTCGTCGCGGACGATCTCGCCTCGGTCGCCTACGGCGCCGGGCACGCGCAGGCGCAGGATCACGTGTGCATCATCGCCGACGCGGTGCTGAAGGCCCGCGGCGAACGGGCATCGTTCCACGGTCCCGGCGAGGACAACGCCAACGTCATCTCGGACTTCAGCTACCGCGCCCTGCGCGTCGCGGACGGCGCGGACGAGGCGGTGGCCGCGCTGTCCGCGCCGGCACGGGCACTGATGGACGGTTTCGTCGCGGGCTACAACCGCTACGTGGCCGATACCGATCCGGCCGCGCTGCCACCGGCCTGCCGCGATCAACCGTGGGTCCGCCCCATCAGTACCGGCGACCTCTTCGCGCACTATCGCGTCGTCGCGCGCCTCGCCAGCGGAGATCTCTTCACCGACGGTGCCCTGCTGGGTGCCGTGCCGCCCGGCGAATCGCCCGAGCCGACCGTCGTGACGGACGCGGCGAAGCTCGGCGCGATGGATCCGCCGAGCATCGGCCTCGACGGCGGCACCGATATCGGCAGCGACATCACGCGACGTGCCGCGGCGCGCACGCGCTTCACCGACACCGGCCTCGGCAGCAACGCCTGGGGCATCGGCCGGACGCTGAGCGAGGGCGGGCGGGGTGCGCTGCTCGCGAACCCGCACTTTCCGTACACCGGGCCGCTGCGCCTCTACCAGGTGCACATGACGGTGCCCGGCCTCCTCGACGTGAACGGCGCGGGGCTCATCGGCACGGCGCTGCCGCTCATCAGCTTCAACCGGAACCTCGCCTGGTCGCACACCGTCAGCACCAGTCGCCAGTTCACGCTCTACGAGCTGACCCTGGCCGAGGGCGACGACCTGGCGTACATGAAGGGTGGCGAGACGCGACCCATCGAGCGCGAGACGCTGCGCATCGAGGTGGCCAACGGCACCGACACGCCGACGCTGCTGGAGCGCGACGTGTACCGCAGCGAGTACGGCCCCATGCTGCCGGCCGACCTGATCACCGGCGGCGCGCTGCCCGCGTGGGGAGCGAGCGGCACCGCGTTCACCTACCGGGACGCCAACGCGGGCGGCGCGGAGCGGTTGCTGGACACGTGGCTGGGTCTGAGCCGCGCGTCGACGCTGGACGAGTACCGGCAGGTGTTCCGCGACTGCGGCACCACGTTCTGGGTCAACTCGACCTACGCGGACGATGCCGGCAACGCGTACTACATCGACTCGAGTTCGGTGCCCGACCTGTCGGACGCCTCGCTCGAGGCTCTGGCGTCCAGGCGTGCGTCGAACCCGCTGGTGTCGGCACTCTTCGACGCCGGCGTCACGCTCCTCGACGGCAGCACGTCGCGCGACGATTGGGTCGAGGGCGATTGCGCGGGCCTGGTGCCGTACGAGCGCAAGCCCATGCTGCTGCGCGACGACTTCGTGCAGAACTCGAACGACAGCGCCTGGTCGACGAACCCCGCGGAGCCCCTGACGGGCTACTCGCCGCTGTACGGCGAGGAGGCCGCACCGCTCGGCCCGCGCACGCGTCTCGGCCTGCGGATGCTGCAGGCCCCGACGGAGCCGGGCTTCGCGGCCACGGCGCCGGCCGGGCAGGACGGCCGGTTCGGCGCGCTGGAGCTGCTGGAGGCGATCTGGAACGATCGCGCGCTGTACGCGGAAGAATGGCTGTCGGAGCTGCGCACGCGCTGCGAGGCGATCGGCAACAGCGACGTGCGCTTGCCGGACGGCGGTGCGCGACCGGTCGACGACGCGTGCGGCGTGCTGGCCGCCTGGGACGGTACCTACGCCGTGGACAGCGTCGGCGCGCACGTGTTTCGGGTGTTCCTCGATCAACTGTTCGGTCGGGACGACGTCGAGCCCGCCATCGCCTTCGACCCTGCCGACCCCGTGAACACGCCGGCCGGGTTGTCGAGCGCGGCGAGCGGCACGCCGGAGGATCCCGTGCTGCAATCGCTCGCCTCGGCCCTGGTGCTGCTGGACGCTTCGGGCATCGCCTACGACGCTCCGCTCGGCAGCGTGCAGGGCTACCGCCCGTCGGGCGGCGCGCCGCCGAACGGCGAGCCGGTGGCGCTCGCCGACCCCATCCCCTGGCACGGCGGCAGCGGCGAGCTCGACGGCGCGTTCAACGCGGTCGGCGTGGTGGACTCCCCGGTCGACGAGGGCACCCGTTTCCCGCGGCTGGCGCCGACGATCGTCGAGGGCACGGGCGGGCTGTCCGCGGTGCCGGGCGAGGGCTGGTTGATCGGTCGCGGCACGAGCTGGCACTTCGGGCTGGAGTTCACCGATGACGGGCCCGTGGCATGGGGCCTGACGAGCTACTCGCAATCTAGCGATCCGGGCTCGCCGTGGTTCATCGATCAGAGCGAGGCCTACTCGGCGAAGGTGCCCAGGCGACTGTTGTTCGACGAGGACGAGATCCGCACCGGCGTGCTGATGGACGGCGAGCGCGTGTTGCGCGGCTCGCTGTAGCCCGGGCGGGGAAGAACTCCACGGACGGGACCGGCTGGACGGGCATGGCGCCCCCGCCGGGGCACGGCGTGCACCACTACTTCTTCGAGGTCTACGCGCTCGTGATCGGGACGTACGTGAACGAGGGCTGACGCGGCGCACCGCGATGGGGCGCCGCGCACGCTCGTGGAGCGTCGCACGGCGTCGTGCGTGCCATCCGATCGACGCGACGCGGCTGCGGATAGACTCCGGATCACCTCACCGTCACCCGGACCGCACGCCTCAGATGATCCTGCGCACCGCCGCCGCCGCCGCGGCCCTGCTCGCCGCCTCCGCCACCCTTCCGGCCCGGGCCGCCACCGACGTGCCGTTCGCGCTCGACTGGAAGTTCGAAGGGCCATCGGCGCCGTTCTTCCTCGCGATAGACGAGGGCTACTTCGAGGCGGCCGACCTCGACGTGGAGATCAGCGCGGGCTCGGGCTCGCTCGACGCCATTCCGAAGGTCGCCACCGGCGCTTTCCCGTTCGGCTTCGCCGACATCAATTCGCTCGTGCGCTTTCTCGACCAGAACCCGGGCGCACCGGTCACCGCGATCATGATGGTGTACGACAAGCCGCCCTTCGCCATCGTCGGTCGGAAGAGCCTCGGCGTGGAGTCGCCGAAGGATCTGGAAGGCAAGACGCTCGGCGCGCCGCCGCCCGACGGCGCCTGGGCGCAGTTCCCCATCTTCGCGGCCGAGAACGAGCTGGACGTGGACAGCATCACCGTGGAGCCGGTCGGCTTCCCGACGCGCGAACCGATGCTCGCCGAAGGCGAGGTCGCTGCCGTCACGGGCTTCTCGTTCTCCTCGTTCCTGAACCTCGTGCGCCTCGGGGTGCCCGAGGAGGACATCAGCACGATCCTGATGGCCGACCACGGCGTCGACCTGTACGGCAACGCGATCATCGTCAACACCGACTTCGCCGAAGCGAACCCGGAGGTGGTCAGAGGCTTCCTCACCGCCGTGGGCGAGGGCTGGAAGGCCGCCATCGCCGATCCCGAGGCCGCGACGATGAGCCTCATGGAACGGAACCCCGCCGCCGACGCGGAGCTCGAGCAGCGTCGGCTCCAGCTCGCCATCGATGCGAACGTGCTGACCGACGCGGTGCGCGAAAGCGGCATGGGCACCGTCGACGACGAGCGCATGGCCAGTGCCATCGAGCAGATCCGCCTGACCTACGAGTTCGAGAACGAGCCCGACGCGAGCTTGTACTTCGACGACACCTACCTGCCCGACGGCGGTATCGCGCTGCAGTAGTCGCGATGCCCGGACCGATGGCGCACGACGCGCGCGCGGACGCGCTGATCGATGTCCGCGACGTGCATCACGCCTACTCCACCGCCGAGGGGGCACTGCCGGTGCTCGCGGGGCTGGACCTGTGGGTGGCCGAAGGCGGCTTCACGGCCGTGGTCGGCCCTTCCGGCTGCGGCAAGTCCACGCTCACGCGACTCGTCGCCGGTCTGATGAAGCCGGACCGGGGGGAGGTGCGGCTGCACGGCGAGCGCGTCACGTCCCCGCGTGCCACGGTCGGCATGGCGTTCCAGAACCCGGTGCTGCTGGAATGGCGCAGCATCCTGCAGAACGTGCTGCTGCCGCTCGAGATCGTGCCCACGTCGTTGAACGCCGTCGAGCGGGAGGAGCGCGCGAGGTCCTTGCTGAGCCTCGTCGGTCTCGAAGGCTTCGAGCACAAGCGCCCGTCCGAGCTCTCGGGCGGCATGCGCCAGCGCGCCTCCTTGTGCCGCGCGCTCGTGCACCAGCCCGAAGTGCTCATCCTGGACGAGCCCTTCGGCGCGCTGGACGCGTTCACGCGCGAGGACCTGTGGCAGATCATGCACGCGCTCAAGGCAAGAGAGCCCTTCACCGGCGTGCTCATCACGCACGACCTGCGCGAGTCGGTGTTCCTCGCCGACCAGGTGGTGGTGCTGTCGGGACGGCCCGCGCGCACGCAGTACACGCTCGACGTGCCGTCGGACGGTCCGCGGGACCTGGAATCGCTCTACACGCCGGAGTCGGCGGCCATGCTGCACGAGCTGCGCGACCAGATCCGCATCGCGAGACAGGGGGAGGGGGCATGACGGTGCGCAACGTCGGGGTGCCGGTGCTCGCGGTGATCCTCTTCCTGCTGGCCTGGGAGGCGCTGGTGCGCGTCAACGGCTGGCCGGACTACAAGATGGCGTCCCCGTCGGACTTGCCGCCGGCGTTCGCGAAGCACGCCGAGCTCTTTCTCGTCATGGGCTGGCAGACGTTGTGGCGCACCGTCGTCGGGTTGCTGCTGGCCGTCGTCGTCGGCGTGGCGCTGGGCATGGTCATGGGCTTCTCGCGCACCCTGCGCGACGCGCTGTACCCGCTGCTGGTGGGCTTCAACGCGGTGCCGAAGGCGACGGTGGTGCCGATCGTGGCGCTGTTGTTCGTGGGTGCGCACGACTTCAACACGATCCTGATCGCGTTCATGATCTCGTTCTTCCCGATCGCGGTGTCGGTCTCCATCGGGCTCTCCACGCTCGAGCCCGAGTACCGCGACATCCTTCGATCCCTCGGCGCCTCGCAGTTCACGATCTTCAGGAAGATCGCGCTGCCGAAGACCCTTCCCGAGTTCTTCGGGGCGCTGAAGGTGGCCGTGACGCTCGCCTTCATCGGCACGAACCTCATGGAGATCGTGTCGCCGCACGGGCGCGGGCTGGGAGCGCTGTTCGATTCGGGCAAGACCAACGCCGATTATCCGCTGATGTTCGCGGTGCTGATCGCCCTGGCGGGACTGGGGATCGTGTTGTATTACGTGGTGGTGGCGCTGGAGCGCACGTTCGCGGGGTGGGCGGAGCGGGCCGCCGGGCTAGGGTTTGCCCATCCGCCGCACCGGCAACCCCACGAGCTCCGGCAACGCCTCGCCGTCATCGTCCTTCGGCACGCCCTCGGTCACCTCGGCGCGCAGCACCAGCCGCACGCGCCGCCCGTCGATGTCGCGCTCGCCCAGCACGTAGGACGCCTCGGCGTGTCCGGCACGAATCTCGGCGAGCAGGCGAGGCACGCGAGCGGCTATGCCGTCCAGCCAGCGCAGGCGCTTCGGGTCCATCGATGCCGCTGTACGGATATCCGGTCGTTGCCCGGAGCCTACACGGCCAGAGCCCGCCGCGGTACCGAACGACTGCGGCAGGCGTCAAGGCGCCTTCGTCGGGCTCACCGGTTCGACCGCCACGCGCTGCAAAGTGCGTAGCTCCGGCGCGAAGTAGTCCGACTCCGACGTCAGCTCGCCGATGGTGTCGATGGGCACGACCTCGCCGCCCACCAGATCGAACACCGTCCACAGCCGGCCTTCGCCGCGCGGCACGTAGAACTCGGCCACGACGCCGCTGCTGCGAAGCACGCGCACGGTCGCGCCGGAGGCGGCGAGCGCACCGGCGCCACCGCCGCTGAAGTTGTGGACGCTGTACCGGTAGGGGGCGTCGCGCGAGGCGTCCACCGTGATCGTCTCCGGTCCGAACGAGGACACGTCGTCGACGTCCAGCACCGCGACATCGCTCCGTTCGTCGATGAAGTAGACGTGAAAGGGCGGTTCCCCTTCGGCGCCCGGACCGGTCAGGTGAGCGTCCAGGTCCTCGGGCGAGGCGCCCCAGGTCAGCACGATCTCGGTGTCGCCTTCGGCCACTCGCTCGGACACCGCCGCGTTCTGGTCGTCGCGCACGATGCCGCCGAGCACGAACACCGTGGTGTAGAGGGTCTGCAGGCCTGGCCCGTAGATGACGCAGGTGAGGTTGCCGTAGCCGATATCCGTCACGGTGTAGAAACCCGCCGCATCGGTGGTCGCGCTGGCGACCACGTCCCCCGTACGCGCGTTGATGCCGCGCCGGAACTCGACGGTGATGCCTTCCAGCGCTTCCCCGTCCGTCGCCCCCACGATGGTGCCGGACAGCCCGCCGTTCCCGGCGTTGTCGTCGCTCACGAGGCGCACGGGCTCGAGGGACACCGTCTCGGCGGTGCTCAGGCGCACGCTCTCGATGCGCTCCTCGCGGTACCCGTCGAGCTCGAGCGCCACGCGGTAGGGCTCACGCCGGGCGAGCTCCGCGAAGCCGAAGTCGCCCGCGGCGTCCGTGACGGTCGAGGCCACGAGCCGGCCGTCGTCGAAGCGCAGCAGATCCACCTCCGCCCCCGCGAGCGCCACGCCGTCCAGCGCCTCGACCACGCGCCCGGCGATGCTGCCGTCGCGCGGGCCTTCGTCCGCGGCCGGGTCGATGACCGCGTCGTCGGCGGGCAGGCCCGAGATGTCGTCGTCGTCATCGGACTCGAACGCGCCCTCGGCGCCGTCCACGAGGTCCTCGGCGGCGTCATCGGAGTCCGAGCCGCAGCCCGAGAGCAGCACCAGGGCCAGCGCCACGCCGACGGCGATGATTCCCTTCATGACGAGTGCTTGCGTTGGCGGTGGTGGGCCAGCCTATCACCGCCCTTCCGAGGGTAGGCTTCGCGCGTGAACCCCCACCCCGAGCCCGACAACGACGTCACGGTACCGGCGACCTTCTTCCGCACGCTGGCCAGCGCGGTGAGCGACGCGGGGCACGATGTCGAGAGTTTCCTCGCCGCCGAATCGCTCGACGCGCGTGCGCTCGCCGACGCCGAGCGGCTGCCCGCGAACACCTTCGGGCGGCTGTACCAGCGCGCCATGCGGCTGCTCGACGACGAGACGCTCGGCATGGCGTCGGGCGGGCCCACGCCGCTCGGCAGCTTTCGCATGATGTGCCTGTGCGTGCTCGGTTGCCGCACGCTCGGCTCGGTGGTGCGTCGCGCGGGGGACTTCATGGAGATCTGTCGCGGTCCGCGCGTGCGCCCGACGCTGTCCATCGAGGCCGGGGAGGCGTCGGTGGGGTTCGCGCCCATCGCACGCGCCGGCGGGCTCTCGCTCGACGAGCTCCTGGGCCCGGAGGCGCTGCTCGAGGTCCGTACGTCGCTCTACTTCTGGGCGAACCTGCTGGGCTGGTTCGCGGGTCGCCCCCTCGGGCTCAGGCGCGTGGAGTTCGCCTATCCCGCGCCGCCGCACGGCGACGAGTGGCAGCGGCTCTACGGCGTGCCCGTGAGCTTCGACGCGCCGGCCTCGCGCCTGGTGCTGCCGGCGCACGCCATGGCGCTGCCGAACGTGCGCGACGAGCAGACGCTGGAGGCCTTCCTGGCCGAGACGCCGTACCGGCTCATCGTGCCCTCGTTCGTGCCGCCCTCCCTGCGCGAGCGGCTGCGCGCGCTGCTGTCCCAGAGCCCGGGCGAGGCGCCGCCCACGGCCCACGACGCGGCCGACCGGCTCGGCATGTCGGTCAGCACGCTGCGCCGGCGTCTCACCGAGGAAGGCACGGGCTGGCAGGAGCTCAAGGACCAGGGCCGGCGCGACGCGGCCTACCGCTACCTCGTCGACACCGACCTGCCGCTCGGCGAGATCGCGGCGCTCCTGGGCTTCGACGAGCCCAGCACCTTCTTCCGCGCCTTCCGGCGCTGGAGCGGCACGACGCCCGCGCGCTTCAGGCGCACCGGCGTGGCGAACGCGGCCGAAGCGCGCGACGCGTCGGCCGCGCGCGAGCGCGACGAGGACGATCGCCGGTCCGCGCCCGCCTGAGCGAAAATGCCACGAAAAGATGGCGTCATGCCATTGAGGCGGGGTTGGACGAGGCCGACACTAGTGGCACGCTCACACCGCCCACGGTGGCCTGCCATGCAATACATCGCTCCGCTCAAGGACATGACCTTCGCGCTGCGCGACGTGCTGGACTTCGACGCGCACTACGCCTCGCTGCCCGGGGCCGACGAGGCCACCCCGGAGACCGTCGACGCCATCCTCGAGGAGGGCGCGAAGTTCGCCCGCGACGTGCTGTCGCCGCTGAACGCGGTCGGCGACGCCGAGGGCTGCACGCGCCACGACGACGGCACGGTCACGGCGCCTGCCGGGTTCAAGGACGCCTACCGCCGGTACGTCGATGGCGGCTGGCCCTCCATGACGCAGCCCGAGGCGCTCGGGGGCCAGGGACTGCCCGACTCCCTCGGCACGGTGCTGTCCGAGATGACCGGCACGGCGAACTGGTCGTGGTCGATGTACCCGGGGCTGTCGCACGGCGCGATGAAGACCATCGCCTCGCACGGCACCGACGAGCACAAGGCCGCCTGGCTCGCGCGACTCGTGTCCGGCGAATGGACCGGCACCATGTGCCTGACCGAGTCCCACTGCGGAACGGACCTCGGCCTGCTGAAGACTCGCGCCGAACCGCGGGACGACGGTACGTACCGCATCACCGGGCAGAAGATCTTCATTTCGGCCGGCGAGCACGATTTGGCCGAGAACATCGTGCACATCGTGCTGGCGCGCCTGCCCGACGCGCCCGCCGGCACGCGCGGCATCTCGCTGTTCATCGTGCCGCGGAACCTCGTCGACGACGACGGGAACGTCGGCGAGCGGAACGCCATGTCCTGCGGCTCCATCGAGCACAAGATGGGCATCCACGGCAGCGCCACCTGCGTGCTGAACTTCGACGGCGCGACGGGTTGGCTCATCGGGCCACCGAACCGCGGACTGAACTGCATGTTCACGTTCATGAACACCGCGCGCATCGGCACCGCCGTGCAGGGTCTGGCGCACGCCGAGCTCGGCTTCCAGGGCTCGCTGAAGTACGCGCGCGAGCGGCTGCAGATGCGCTCGCTCACCGGCCCCGCGGAGCCCTCGAAGCCCGCCGATCCCATCATCGTGCACCCCGACGTGCGCCGCATGCTCATGACGCAGAAGAGCCTCGCCGAAGGCGGCAGGCTCTTTCTCTACCACTGCGCAAAGCAGGTCGACCTGGCCGAGCGCAGCGCCGACGAGGCGGTACGCGCGCGCGCCGAGCAGGAGCTCGCCGTGCTGACCCCGATCGCCAAGGCCTTCCTTACCGAGGTGGGCTTCGAGTCCGCGAACCTCGGCCTGCAGTGCTTCGGCGGCCACGGCTACGTGCGCGAGTGGGGCATGGAGCAGAACGTGCGCGACGCGCGCATCGCGACCATCTACGAGGGCACCACGGGCGTGCAGGCGCTGGACCTGCTCGGCAGGAAGGTGCTGGGCACGCAGGGCGAGATCCTCGAAAGCGTGCTCGGCCACGTGCACGCCTTCTGCACGGATCACGCCGACGAGCCGCGCATGGGCCGCTTCGTCAGGCCCCTGCGGAAGCACGTGCGCGAGTGGCAGGACCTGACGGTGCGCATCGGCATGGCCGCGCTGCAGGACCGCGAGGAAGCGGGAGCGGCGTCGGTGGACTACCTGATGTACGCCGGCTACGTGGTGCTCGCGTGGTTCCATGCGCAGGCGGCCGCCGAGGCCGAGCGTCAACTGGC
Source organism: uncultured Gammaproteobacteria bacterium (assembly GCA_963833195.1). Taxonomy (GTDB): domain Bacteria; phylum Pseudomonadota; class Gammaproteobacteria; order Granulosicoccales; family Granulosicoccaceae; genus Granulosicoccus. The sequence continues at coordinate 4,195,764 of CAWHXF010000027.1, forward strand.
CGCCGGGATCGGCGACGCCGCCTTCCTGTCGGCGAAACTCTTCACCGCACGCTTCTACTTCGAGCGCATCCTGCCCCGCACGCGCGCGCACGCCGCCACCATGCTGTCGGGTGCCGACAACCTGATGGACCTCGACGAAGCGCACTTCGCGTTCTGACGCCCCTCACCGGAGCCCCTTTCCATGAACGACGGCATGACAGACGAATCGATCCATTCCGGCCCGGCCTTCACCCTCACGCGCGACGCGGCGGTGCTGCGCCTGCACTTCGACGCGAAGGACTCGAAGGTCAACGTGTTCGACAAGCACGCCCTGAAGGATCTGGGCGACGCGCTGGACGCCATCGCCGGCGAGGAGAACGTCGACGGCCTGCTGATGACCAGCGGCAAGGGCGTCTTCGTCGCGGGCGCCGACATCACCGAGTTCCTGGACTACTTCGAGGCGCCCGACGAGGAGCTCGCGAGCATGCTCGACCGCGTGAACGCGATGTTCAACCGCTTCGAGGCCTTCCCGTTCCCGAGCGTGGCGCTCATCAACGGCGAGGCGCAGGGCGGCGGCTTCGAGTACTGCCTGGCCGCCGACTACCGCGTCATGGCGTCCACCGCCCGGGTCGGCCTGCCCGAGGTCAAGCTCGGCCTGATGCCCGGCTGGGGCGGCTCGGTGCGGTTGTCGCGCCTCATCGGCGTTGACAACGCGGTCGAGTGGATCGCCACCGGTGCGTCGAAGAAGGCGAAGGACGCGCTCGCCGATCACGCGGTGGACGCGGTCGTGTCGATGGAAGGGCTCGAAGGGGCAGGGCTTGCGCTCATCGAGCAGGTACGCACGGGCCAGCGCGACGTCGCGGCGGTGCGAAAGCTCAAGATGTCCCCGCTGCTGCTGTCGGACCTCGAACGCAGCATGGCGCTGGAGACGGCGAAGGCGGTAGTCGGTCAGAAGGCCGGCCCGAACTACCCCGCGCCGATGACCGTCATCGACACCATCGGCCTCGGCGCGACGAAGGGGCGCGACGAGGCGCTGAAGATCGAGAGCGCGAGCTTCGTGAAGCTCGGCAAGACCGACGTGGCGGCGAGCCTCGTCGGTATCTTCCTGAACGACCAGCAGCTGAAGCGCATCGCGCGCGGCCACGCGAAGCGGGCCGACAAGGTCGACAAGGCCGCGGTGCTGGGCGCCGGCATCATGGGCGGCGGCGTCGCCTACCAGAGCGCCAGCAACGGCGTGCCCATCGTCATGAAGGACATTCGCCAGGAGGCGCTGGACGCGGGGCTCGCCGAGGCCAACAAGCTGCTGGGCGGGCAGGTCGCGCGCGGGCGCATGAAGCCCGAGGCCGTCATGGGCGTGCTCAACGCCATCCAGCCCGCGCTGTCCTACGGCGAGTTCGAGCACGTCGACCTCGTCGTCGAGGCGGTCGTCGAGAACCCGAAGGTCAAGGGCGCGGTGCTGGCCGAGGTCGAGGCCGCGGTGTCCGACGACACCATCGTCACGACCAACACCTCGACCATCTCGGTGAACCTGCTGAGCGAATCATTGAAGCGCCCCGAGAACTTCTGCGGCATGCACTTCTTCAACCCCGTGCACCGCATGCCGCTCGTGGAGGTCATCCGCGCCGACAAGTCCTCCGAGCGCGCCATCGCCACGACCGTGGCCTACGCGCAGGCGATGAAGAAGACGCCCATCGTCGTCAACGACTGCCCGGGCTTTCTCGTCAACCGCATCCTGTTCGCCTACTTCGGCGGCTTCAACCGCCTGGTGGCCGACGGCGGCGGCATCGTCGCCATCGACAAGGCGATGGAGCGCTGGGGCTGGCCGATGGGCCCGGCCTACCTGCTCGATGTCGTCGGGCTCGACACCGGCAAGCACGCCGCCGCCGTCATGGCCGACGGCTTCCCCGAGCGCATGGGCGCAAAATACATGGGCAACGGCGGCCGCACGGTCATCGACGCCATGTTCGATGCGGAGCGCTACGGCCAGAAGAACGGCAAGGGCTTCTACAAGTACGAGCCCGACCGGAAGGGCAAGCCGCAAAAGCTGCCGGACCCCGAAGCGGACGCGGTCGTCTCGAGCGTGCGCGACGCGGAAGTCGAGTACTCGAACGAGGACATCGTCGATCGGCTCATGGTGCCGATGTGCGTCGAGGCCGCGCGCTGCCTGGAGGACGATATCGTCGGCACGCCGGCCGAGGTCGACATGGGCCTCGTGTACGGCCTCGGCTTCCCCCCCTTCCGCGGCGGGGCGCTGCGCTGGGTCGACAAGCGGGGCCTCGCCGCGTTCTGCGAGCGCGCCGACGAGCTCGCGAAGGAGCTCGGCCCGCTGTACGAGCCCACCGAGCGCATGCGCGAGATGGCGTCGCGGAACACCGGCTTCTACGCCGCCCACGCCGCAACATCGGCAGGAGACCAGGCATGAAGAGCTTCCAGGCGAGGGACGTCGTCATCGTCGACGGCGTGCGGTCGGCCATGGGCCGATCCAAGGCCGGCGGCTTCGCGAACGTGCGGGCGGAGGACCTGTCCGCCGCGCTCGTGCGCGCGCTGTTCGAGCGGAACCCCGACGTGCCGATGGCGGACGTCGAGGACGTCGTGTGGGGCTGCGTGAACCAGACGCTGGAGCAGGGCTTCAACGTGGCGCGCGCCATCGGCCTGATGGCGGGGCTGCCGAAGCAGGTGGCGGCGCAGACGGTGAGCCGGCTGTGCGGCTCGTCGATGAGCGCGTTGCACATCGCCGCGCAGGGGATCATGACGGGCTACGGCGACGTGTTCGTCGTCGGCGGCGTGGAGCACATGCAGCACGTGCCCATGATGCACGGCGTGGACCTGAACCCCGCCATGAGCCGCTACATGGCGAAAGGCTCGATGATGATGGGCCTGACCGCCGAGATGCTCGCGCAGGTGCACAAGGTGGAACGCCAGGAGATGGACGAGTTCGCGCTGCGCTCGCACCGACGCGCGCACGCGGCCACCGTCGAGGGGCGCTTCGGGAACGAGATCGTGCCCATCGCCGGGCACGACGAGAACGGGGCGCCGAAGGTCATCGACGTCGACGAGGTCATCCGCGAGGACGCCTCTCTCGAGTCGCTCGCCTCGCTCAAGCCCGCGTTCGTGCCGAAGGTCGGCAAGGTCACGGCGGGCTCGTCGTCGGCGATCTCGGACGGCGCCTCGGCCATGCTGGTGATGAGCGGCGAGAAGGCGATGGCGCTCGGCGTCACCCCGCGCGCGCGCATCCGCGGCATGGCGGTGTCGGGCTGCGACCCGGCCATCATGGGCTACGGACCGGTGCCCGCCTCGAAGAAGGCGCTCAAGCGCGCCGGCATGGAGGTGTCCGATCTGTCACACGTGGAGCTCAACGAGGCGTTCGCGGCGCAGTCGATTCCGGTGCTGCGGGATCTGGGGCTGAGCGACGAGCTCGATCGGAAGGTGAACCTGAACGGTGGGGCGATCGCCCTGGGGCATCCGCTCGGGTGCTCGGGGACGCGGATCCTGACGACGCTGTTGAACGTGATGGACCAGAACGACGGGGACGTGGGGCTCGCGACGATGTGCATCGGGATGGGGCAGGGGATCGCGACGGTGGTGGAGCGGGTGCGGTAGGGCCCGACGGTCCGCGTCACGGCACGCCGTCAGCCCCCCGCGCTGGGGTAAGGTCCGGTTTTCCGGGAGCACGGGATCGACGGAATGAAGGTCGGCAGATGGCGGAACGCGGGGCTGGCGGGTGCGCTGGTCTCCGCACTGGCACTCGCGAGCTGCACGGGCGCGGAGACGGCCGAGCCGCCGACGGGCGTGCCGCCGACAGGGTTGCCGTCGTCGGACGGCGGCGGGTCGGACGATCCGCGGGAGGACGGCGAGGCGACCGACACCGGACCGAACTTCACGTTCTCGATCGGCGAGACGTACCGCGCGAGCGGCGGCGCCTCCGCCGATCGGATCGCCTTTCTGGAGTCGTTCTTCGAGGGGGTGCTGGCGCCGCTGCAGGCGCTGCCGGCCCTGCTGCCCGACACCGTCTCGGTCGTGTACGACGAGTGCGGCCAGGCGAACGCGTTCCACGACGGTGCCGTCAGCACGATCACGCTGTGTCACGAGCTGACGGAGTACGCGTACGAGCTCTTCGGAGACGGTACGCGCGAGCAGGACGGCACGCTGCTCGATCGCCTGGTCTTCTCGGCGCTGGGGTTCACGCTGTACCACGAGGTCGGTCATGCGCTGGACTACCAGCGCGACGTGCCGATCGCCGGCAACATCGAGTCGGCGATGGACAGCATCGCCACCGTCATCGCGGTAGAGACCGACAACGCCCTGTACGCGATCGCCGGCGCGGCGCTCTTCTACGACACGCCGCCCTCGCTGGGAGCCCGCCACGGAGGCGGACTGGATCGCGGCGGCGACATCGCGTGCTGGACCGCGGGAGGCGACCTGGTGGCGGCCCAGCTCGTACGGGATACCCGTATTCCGGGTGCCGAAGGGCAGGAGGGCAGCGCGGATCCGTACACCCTGGCGGGACGCGACTGCGCCACCGAATACGCCGGTCAGCTCGACACGGTGCTCGACTGGGTGCCCAACCTGGCGCGGCTGCAGGGCCTGTCGAGTCCCCCGCTGCCGGACGGTGCCAACACGTTCGCCCTCGAGTTCGGTGCGCGCTGGCTCGAAGGAGCCGGAGCGGACCCGGTGACCCGGCAATCGATCGCTGCCGCCTTCGAGGAGGCGCTCGGTCCGCTCCGCGATGCCTTCGGTGCGCTTTCGGCACCGGTGCGCGTGCTGTACGAGCGGTGCGGCGCGCCGGGGTCGCGCTACGATTCCGCGAATCGCACGATCGTCGTGTGCGAGGAGTTGCTCGCGAGCGTCTACGAATTCCATGTCGACGGCGAAACGCTCACTTCCCAGGAGCAGGCGCTCGAGGTGCTGCACGCCTACAACTCAACCGCCTACTTCGTCTATCACGCAGCCGGGCACTTCCTCCACGAAGCCGGTGCGATGCCTGCGGACGTGGAGGTGGAGTCGGCGGCGGACGCGCTGGCGGCGGTGCTGCTGGCGGAAGCCGGGCGCGGGTTCGATGCGTTCGAGGCCGGGCTGCTCGTCTTCTTCCAGACGGACACCCAGGCCACGCTGCACGGCGAAGCGGGCCGCCGCCCGACCGATCTGATCTGCTGGGCGATAGGTGGCGACGCCGCCTTGCGTGCGCAGCCGATCCTGGCCGACACGGTCGCCGAGTACACCCAGGGCGATCGCGACTGCATCGCCGAATACCTCTCGGTACGCGACGCCGTTCGCGGTTGGCTGTCGTCGCCCACCTTCCGCTGATCCGAAACGCGCGCCGTATCCACTCCCCGGCACCCCCCGCACGGCATCCTGTCCCGAATGACGAACCCGCTCACCCCGCTCCGCCGTCTGGCGCTCGCCTCGCTCCTGTTCGCAGGCGTCGTGCCGACGGCCTCCGCCTTCCAGCTACAGACCCTCGGCGGGGAACGTACCGAGCTGTCCCGGCACGTGGGGGGCGGTCAGTGGACCTTCGTGCTGCTGTGGACGACCGATTGCATCCCGTGCGAGGAGCAGAAGCCCATGCTGGAGGCCTTCCACGCGGCGCACGCAAGGAGCGACGCGCGCGTGGTCTCCGTGGCGCTCGATGGCCCGGGCGCGCTTGCCGAGATCGAGGCGGTCAACGCGCGCACCGCGCCGAGCTACACCGTGCTGGTCGCCTTCGACGACGTGTTCCACGAGCAGTTCGAGGCGCTGTCCGGAAGGCCGTTCCGTGTCACGCCCACCTACCTGCTGTACGACCCCGCGGGCGCCTTCGTGGCGGCCAATACCGGCCCGGTTTCGCGCGAGGCGCTGGAGCGCGTGGTCGCCGGGAACTGAAGCGCGGCGCGCCCGGTCTTTGGTCCGGCGGTCACGACACGCGGCGAGCGTTTTGGGCGACAGTCGGTTCACCGTCGAGCCGAAGCGCCCATCCGACACGAATCCGGGGAATGCCCCTCGGCACAGTCGGCACGCGCGGCGCGATCGCGATCCTCTGTCTCTGCGGGTCGCTCGCGGCCCGCGGAGGTAGGCGGGGGCGATGACGAGCCGGCCCTGACGCCGCAGACCGCCGCGTCGCTCGCCGCCTTCTACGAGGACGTGATCGCCGCAGTGATCTCGGTCGAGACCGGCAACTCGCTGTACGCCGTGCTCGGCGGGCTGCTGTTCGCCGAGGAACCCGCCTCGTTCGGCGACTCGCACGGCGGCGGCCAGGACCGCGCGGGAGATCCCTTCTGCCGGGCGCTCGGCGGCGACAGTCGGCTGGTGTTCAATGCTGCCTGCCAGCCCTTCGTCAACGAATTCGCGGTGATGGGACGCGACTGCACGGCGGAGTACGCCGCGCAGCGACGGGTGTTGCTGGATGCGCTGCCGGGGTTGGGGGAGTTGCCGGAAGCCGCCGTGGCGACACCGGCGGTGGTGACCCCGCGCTGAGTCGTCGGCGCGCCTCCCTACGAGGGAAACGCGTGACCGCACGCGCCCCTCGGTGTCCGGCGCGCCGCTCGCTCACTCCGCCTTGGCGATCTCCGGTGCCAACCCAAGTCGAGATGCCGACCTACTACCTACGGATAGCGACGCGCAAGAAAGCCGCCCTTTAGCCGAAGCTCGCCGCCTCCCCCCGCACCGTCTCGTCGATCGCCCGGTCCCCGTCCGGGTTCATCGCCGCATCGCGCGTCAGGGCCTGCGGATTCCCCGCACCGAAATACCGGTACACGCTCGACGCGATCGACAGCGGCTCGGCCTCGTAGCTGCCCTCGACGGGCCGCGTGTACTGGCGGTTCTGCCCGGCGGGGCCGTAGATCTCGGTACGACCGACGACCTTGCCCAGCGCTCCCGCGGGCCTGCACCGCGGCGCCGCCGAACGTGTACAGGTTCTGGTTGTTGCCGTGGTCCCAGCCGCCGGAGCCGTTCAGGTTCACGTTGCGGCCGAAGTCGCCGTGCACCTGGATCACGATGTTGTCGGTCCGGCGCGTGCCGCCGTTCGAACGGTCCGCGTACTTCAGATGCTTGGTGGCCACGCGCAGCGCCGCCATCACCTGCTGCATGCGCGGGGCGTAGTCCTCGATGGCCTGGCCGTGGTCGTCCCAACCGCCCAGGCCTCCGCCGACGGTGATGAACATCGAGTCCGGGTTCTCGACGGCGAGCGTGACGGCCGCCTTGATGCGCGCGCTGAAGCGGTTGTTGTTCGGGTAGCGCAGGGAGCCCGTGTCGGGGTCGACGTCGGGGTCCAGGCTATCGTCGGCCAGGCGCGGCGGGACGGGCAGGGGGGCTTCGGCGGCGTCCTGCAGCGCGCCGATGAGCCCTTCCATCTCGCGCCGGCGCTGGAAGCCGTCGGCGATCTGGCCGTAGCGCGTGCGCTGATCGGCCTGCACCATGCGCGCGATCAGCGCCTCGAGCTCGCTGCCGTGGTCGTCGTTGGCGCGCGAGTAGGGGTTGTCGAAGCGCTCGTCGAGCGACAGGCCGCGAAGCTGCAGCGGCAGGGAGCCGTCGGGGTCGGTGGCGAACGCGGTCGAGGTGCCCTCGAACGAGACGAAGGGCAGCACGAGCTCGGTGAGCTGGCGGCCGCCGAGCTGCGCGGAGCCGTCGAGGTGGTGCTTGTGCGCGTGCAGCAGGGTCGCGATGGTGCTGCCCATGCCGGGCGCGGCGTCGATGGCGAGCGAGCCCTTCAGGCTCGAGAACACGCTCGGGCGGTGCGCGCGCGTGTCGTTCTTCCTGCGGTGGATGGTGCGGTACAGCGACATGTCGCCCGCAGCGATCATGTCCTCCATCTCGCGTCCGCCGGCACCGGCCCAGAAGCCGTGGGGGGTGATCTGGCCGCCGTCCGCGACGGCCCGTTTCAGCTCCGTGGGGTAGCGGTTCTGCGACTGCGCGTCGATGCGCTCGATGTTCGTGAGGTTGCCGGCGAGCTCCGAGGGGCCGCCGTAGAGGAACACGTTGATCACCTGCGGCATCACGCTCGGCAGCGCGTAGCCCGCCGTGTCGATCAGCGGCATCGCCTGCGCGCGGCCGATGCCGCCGGGCAGGCCGAACAGCGAGGGGGCGGTGGCGCCGATGCCCAGCACGCTCGCGCGCTTGAGGAAGTTCCGTCGTTGCATGGTCATGTCCGTGTGTTCCTCAGCGCAGGCGCGGCAGGTAGTAGGTTTCGGGCAGGCGCGACAGGTAGTCGAAGGCGATGCGCGCGATCTGCGGCTGGCGACCGGACTCGGCGAAGGAGTTCGCGAGATCCTCGTCCAGCAGGCCTTCGGCGTAGAAGATCGCGTGCAACGACGAGCGCTCCTCCTGCGTGGCGCGGCGCTGGGCGACGGTCAGGAAGAGGTAGTCCACGAGCTGGGCGACGTTCATGTCGTCGATGCGCGCGAACCCGCCCTGCGCGGCGAGGTACTCGCCCTGCGCCTCGTTCCAGGCCTGACGCTCCTCGGGCGAGAGCGCGTCGAGCTCCTCGGCGTGGCGCTCGAGGGCGGTCCTGTAGGCGGCCGCCGCCTTCGCGTCGGCCGGATCGTCCGGGGCCTCCGGCGCGCGCGGACGCGGAGCGTCGGGGCGCTTCAGGTCCAAGGTCTCCTGCCAGCGCCCGACATCCATCAGCAGCGTCTCGCGCAGCGCCTTGTGCTGGTTGCCGAACGAGAGCGAATCCAGCGGCACGTCCGGCGTGCGGCCGAGCTTGAGCGACATCGCCGGCCAGCCCATTTCGCGCATCTCGGCGCGCGCGTAGCGGCCGCGCCCGCTGATCATGCCCTGCAGGATCTCGGGGTGCGTGTCCCATTCCAGGCGCGCGGCGAGGGCGAGGTAGTTCTCCTCGAAGGCCTTCGGGCGTTCGGCGTCGAGCAGGTAGGCGCTCGAGAACAGCACCGTGGTGAAGATGTCCTCGAAGGTGCGCGGATTGGTGGCCGCGACCGCTTCGGTGATGGCCACGCGGCGCTCGGGCGCGGTGCCCGCGAACAGCCGGTCGACGATGACGGCCGTGACGCGCGGGATCAGCAGGGCGTGGCCGGCGACCGCATCGTAGAAGTCGGCGCAGGTGGTCACGTACTGGTCCAGCACCAGCACCGGCTCCACGTTCGGAAAGTCGGTGCGCGCGAGCTTGTAGCCATCGTTCTCGTCGGTCAGGTACAGGTCCTGGCAGGCCTGCGAGGCGAGCGGCACCTCGTCGTCGCGGTCGAACAGCCCGAGATAGATCTCCATCATCTCGCGCGTGTTGTCCTCCGGCGAGCGGAAGCGGCGCCAGTTCTCCACGCTTCGCTGGTGCACCGCCACCATGTCGCGGATGCTCTTGCCCTGCAGGATGCCCAGATCCAGCCGGCGGAAGAGGTTCTGCACGTCGGTCATGTCGGCCGAGTCGATCTCCTCGGCGGGCGAGAACAGGATGGTGTTCGCGAGCTGCCAGGCCATCCACTGCGAGTAGCGGTCCTTCGAGATCGGGTACTCGCGCATGCGCGCCAGAGGCATCTGCGCGGGGCGGTTGTCGTCGAAGCGATAGGCCGCTTCGATGGGGGCGAGCGTGCCGTCGTCGTCGCGCGCCTCCTCGTCGCCGACGATCTCGAGATCGATGCGCGCGCGCTCGACGGGGTCCATGGGGGTGGCGAGCTTCGCGCGCAGCGTGGACGGCGCGAGCGTCGGGTCCAGCGCCGCGCTCATCGCGCTGCCCGGGCCGATGGCGTAGAACTCGCTCACCGGCATGCCGTCGTAGAGCGTGCCCAGGAGCTTGTTGACGACGCGGTAGCGGTCGTCGAGCGGCAGGGCGGCGAACTCGCCGTCGCTCAGCGGCGAGGCGATGCCGCCGGCGGCCCTCGGCGCCTGCGCTGCGTTCGCGCCACCGAGGCTCGGGGATTCGGGCGCGCAGGCGGCGAGCAGTACGCTCAGCACGGCCACCGCGACGAGGGCGCACGTCGTCTCGCCACGCGGGCGGCGACCGTCCTGCCGGCCCCCTTGCTCGCTCCATTGCCCCAATGACTGCATGCCCGTGCTCCCTGGTGTGCGCGACGACCGGTGTCGAGGGTCGGTAGCGGTCACGCGGCACGTCGCCTGCAAGACCAGCGGAGGCAACCGATGCGTTACGTGACGCGGGTGCAATGTGCGGAGGCGGGAGAGTGAAGGGGTCGCACGACGGCTCGACATCGAGCGAGCCCGAGCGGCTCGGCGCGCTGTGGCGCGTGCGTTTTCGCGCGATGGCCTCCCCGTGCGAGCTCTTGATCGACGGCGGCAAGCGCTCGGCGGCGCGTCGGCTCGGTGCTAGGGCGAGCGCCGAGGCGCTTCGCATCGAGGCGAAGTACAGCCGCTACCGCGAGAGCAGCGCCCTGCAACGCATCAACACCGCGCGCGGGCGCCGCGTCGACGTGGATGCCGAGACGAGCGGACTGCTGGACTGGGCGGGCGAGCTGCACGCGGCGTCGGACGGCCGCTTCGACGTCACCTCGGGCGTGCTGCGCGAGGCGTGGCGCTTCGACGGCTCGGACCGCGTGCCGACGGCCGCGCGCGTGGCGACGCTGCTCGGGCGCATCGGCTGGGAGCGCGTCGGCTGGCGAGCGGGGGCGAGCGCCATCGCGCTGCCCGCGGACATGCAGATCGACTTCGGTGGCCTGGGCAAGGAGTACGCGGTCGACCGCACGCTCGCCCTGCTGAGCGCGTGCACCGATCGGCCGCTGCTCGTGAACTTCGGCGGAGATCTCGCAGCCAACGCGCCGCCCGCGTCGGGCGCCTGGTCGGTCGGGGTGGAACGTCCGGACGGGGCGCCCTGGACGTTGCCGCTGCGAAGCGGGGCGCTCGCCAGCAGCGGCGACGCGCGGCGCTACCTGTTGAAGGGTGGCGTGCGCTACGGGCACGTGCTCGACCCGCGCACGGGCTGGCCGGTCGTCGATGCGCCGCGCTCGGTCACCGTCGCGGCCGATACCTGCTCGGCCGCCGGAGCGCTCGCCACGCTTGCATTGCTGCGCGGTGCGGGCGCCGAGGTCTTCCTGGCCGGGCAGGGCGTGCGGTCGCACTGCGAACGCGACGACGCGAGCCTCCGCGCACCGGAGGTCACGAACCGCGTCGCGTTCGGTGCGCGCGACGCTCCAGCCGGGCTCGCGGTCCGCCGCTAGCGCCCCTCATGGAAGGGGCGGACCCGTCGCCCGTACCGACTGGAGGTCATCGCATGACACGTCCCGGCCGCCCGCGCGCCCACGTCGCGAGCCACCTCATTCCCGCACGCTCCGCCGCCGCGCTCGCCGCGTTGCTGCTGGCGGGCGGTGCGATGCTCGCCGCTTCCGGCGTGGCGGAGGCCGGTTCGCCCGCCGACGGCGTGTCGCTGCAGAGCGATGCCGGGCCGCTCACGCTCGCGGACTACCGCGGTCGCTACGTGTACGTGGACTTCTTCGCGTCCTGGTGCACGCCGTGCCGGGCCTCGTTCCCGTTCATGAACGATCTGGCCGCCGAGCACGCAGGCGCTGGCCTGGAGGTGCTGGCGATCGGGCTCGACACCGATCCCGCCGACGGGCGCGCGTTCGCCGAGCGGCTGGGCGCGACCTTCGACGTGGCCCACGACCCTTCCGGTGCGAGCGCCGAGGCCTTCGACCTGCGCGGCATGCCGAGCAGCTATCTGCTGGACCCCGCGGGCCGCGTGGTCTGGTCGCACACCGGATTCCGCGCGAAGGACATCGCCGCCATCGAGGCGGCGGTCCGGAACGCGCTCGGCTCGCGCACCTTCGCCGATGCCGACGGAGGCGACCGATGAGCCTTCGCCGCTCCTGCCACGCGCCGCTGCGCGCCGTGACCATCGCGCTCGTCGCGGGCTCGCTGGGCGCATGCGCCGGCCCCGGCTCGGTGCTCTCGCTCGACGAGGTCAAGCCCTGGGAGCGCGACGTGCTGGCGCACGAGGACATGCAGCTCGTCACCGACACCATGGACGCGACGATCGACGACCACATCTACTTCTCGCGCGAGGCCTCGACGGGTGGCGGCGGTGCGAAGGGCGGGGGTTGCGGGTGCAACTGAAGGCCCGCGACGGCGCCGCGGTCGCCGACATCGCGGCGCGCCTGGCATCGCGCAGTCGCGCGCTGGTCGCCGCGGGCGGCGGGGTCGTGGTCGCCGCCGCCGGCACGGTGTCGTTCGCGGCCGATCCGCCGGGTCCGGGCGCGGACTGGTCGGTCGATGCCTCGTTCGTGAACTACGCCGAGAGCGACGAGCGCGTGACCGTCAACAAGAGCCTCGCGAACCTGGCGCGCGAGACCGATTCGGGCACGCTCACCGTGGGGCTGGTGCACGACGCCATGTCGGGCGCGTCGCCCTCGGGCGCGCTGCGCGGCGACGGGGAGACCGTCACCTACGCCGGCCCTTCGGGCGGCGGCTTCGATACCGCGGCCGGGGCCGACGGCTCGCTCGCGGGCTTCGAGGACGAGCGCGTGCAGGCGAGCGCCGGCTACGAGCAGGAGCTCTCGAGCCGGTACACGCTCGGCTACGGCGGCGTCGTGTCCCAGGAGTCGGACTACGACTCGCTCGGCGCGAACGTGTCCCTCGCGCGCGAGAGCGCGGACAAGGCGACCACGGCCGACATCGGTCTCGCGCTGACCAGCGACACGATCTATCGCAGCGACACCGGCGGCACGCCCGAGCCGCTGGCGCCCACGGAAGAAGGGGTGAACTTCGGCGACGGCACGCGCAATACCACCGATGTCTCGTTCGGGCTGTCGCGCGTGCTGAACCGCCGCACCGTCGCGCGCGCCATGCTGCAGCTCGGACAGTCGAGCGGCTACCACACCGATCCCTACAAGGTGCTGAGCGTGGCCGACGCCGACGGGCGGGTGCTGGAGAACCGCTACGAGAGCCGACCGGATGAGCGCACGCGCACGAGTCTCGGCCTGACCCTCGCGCACACGCTGCCCGAGCGGCCGCACTCGGTGCACCTCGGCTACCGCTTCTACAGCGACGACTGGGGCGTGGCCTCGCACACGCTGGACGCGCGCTACCGGCACCGCCTGACCAAGCGGCAGTACCTGGAGCCGCACGTGCGCTTCTACGCGCAGGGCGCGGCGGACTTCTACACCCCGTTCCTGGAGGCGGACGCCGGGCTCGGCGCGCAGTTGCCGCAGACGGGCTTCGCGAGCGCGGACTACCGGCTGGACGGCGTCACGAGCACCACCTTCGGGCTGAAGTACGGCATCGCGCTGACCCCCGAGCTGGATTTGCGCGTGCGCGCCGAGATGCTGAGCCAGAGCTTCGACACCGCCGAGTACGACTCGCTCGGCGCGACCATCGTGCAGACGAGCCTGGCCTGGCGCTTCTGACTTCAGTACGCGTGCCCAGGCACCCAGTCGACCTCCTCCACGCGCCAGCGCGGTCCGCCGTGCGCGGCGTCCCCGTGGTGGCGCAGCCGCGTGAGCGAGACGTTGTCGATGCTGAAGGCCACCGAGGTGGTCAGCGGCAGCTCCAGCGCGATCTGCAGCGCGGCCAGGATGGGGCCGCGGTGCGAGGCGCAGACGATGTCGGCCGCCGGATGCTCCTCGATCATGCGCCCGATGAAGCGCGCTACGCGGTCGCGCAGCAGGGTGAAGCTCTCGCCGTTCGGCGCGCGCTCGTGCGGCGACATGGGCCAGAAGCCGAGGAAGGGGTCGTTGCCGCGCGCGCTGAAGAGCTCGACGTGCGTCATGCCGTTGTAGTCCCCGAAATCCATCTCGGCGATGTCGGCCTCCTCGCGCCAGCCGCGCGGCTCGGGCGCGCCCGCGGCGATCAGCGCGTCAGCGGTCTGGCGCGTGCGCTTCAGCGGGCTGGTGACCCAGATGGCATCGCGCGGCAGACGCGCGGCCACGCCCGCGAAGCGCGCGGTGTCGCTCGTCTCGCAGTCCACGTCCAGGCTGCCGTACATGCGGTCCGCCACCTCGGGCACGCGCGCGTGGCGCACCCACCAGAAGCGGGTGGCGTGCTCGGCGCGCGGCAGGCGGGCGGCGATCTCGGGGTGCATGGCGGCGATCCGGCGGGGTCGGCGGACGAGCCCGTCCGGGACCATCGAGGATAGCGCGTCGCTTCGCACGTCGAGCCCGCCGACCGAGCCCCGTCGACGGGCGCGGTGGCGAGCGCGACGGCGGACGGTATGCTCGGGTCCGATGAGACGACGGATCCGGCAGCGACGACGATGACCGAGGCGGGACTTGCCCTCGACGCCGCCGTCGCCGCTCGGCGCGACGAGCTCGCCGAGCTCACCGCCGCGCTGATCCGCTTCCCGACGGTGAACCCGCCGGGGGACGGCTATCGCGAGATCTGCGACTTCCTGGCCGCCCGGCTGCGCGAGCGCGACTTCGCCATCGAGATCGTGCGGGCGGTGGGGGCGCTCGGCGACAGCGACGCCCACCCGCGCTGGAACCTCGTCGCGCGGCGCGAGGGCGCACGCCCGGGCTCGTGCGTGCACTTCAACTCGCACTCGGACGTCGTGGCGCCGGGCCGGGGCTGGACGCTGGACCCGTTCGCGGGCGTCATTCGCGACGGTCGGGTCCACGGACGCGGCGCCTGCGACATGAAGGGGGGGCTCGCGACCAGTATCGTCGCGGCAGAGGCCTACATCGACGTGCACCCGGACTTCGCGGGCGCGATCGAGATCTCGGCCACCTGCGACGAGGAGTCCGGCGGCTACGGCGGCGTGGCGTGGCTGGCCGAGCGCGGCCACTTCGACCCCGCGCGCGTGCAGCACGTGATCATCCCGGAACCCTTGAACGTCGACCGCGTTTGCCTCGGCCACCGCGGCGTGCTGTGGACCGAAGTCGAGACGCACGGCCACATCGCGCACGGCTCCATGCCGTTCCTCGGCGACTGCGCCGTGCGCCACATGGGCGCGGTGCTGCACGCGCTGGAGACGCGGCTGTACCCGGCGCTCGCGGCGCGCACGACGGCGATGCCGGTCGTGCCGGAGTCCGCGCGGCGCGCGACGCTGAACGTCAATTCGGTGCACGGCGGGCTGGACGAGCCGGGGACCGGCTACACGGGCCTGCCGGCGGCGCTCGTGCCCGACAGTTGCCGCCTGGTGCTGGACCGGCGCTTCCCGATCGAGGAATCGCTCGAGGACGTGCGCGGCGAGATCCGTGCGCTGCTGGACGAGCTGCGGCGCGAGCGACCGGGCTTCGAGTGCACGACTCGCGAGCTCTTCTCGGTGCTGCCGACGCTCACGCCCGAGGGCTCGCCGGTGGTGGCGGCCGTGTCGCAGGCCATTCGCGAGACGCTCGGCCGGGACCCCGAGTACGTCGTGTCGCCCGGCACCTACGACCAGAAGCACATCGATCGCATCGGGCGACTGTCGAACTGCATCGCCTACGGGCCCGGCATCCTGGATCTCGCGCACCGGCCCGACGAGTGGGTCGGCATCGACGACATGGTCGACGCCGCGCGGGTCATGACGCGTTCGCTGGTCACGCTGCTGCCGGGGTGATCCGGTCGTCGTCGTTCCGGGCGCCGCCCGCATCCACGCTCGCCGGGTCGATGCCTTCCTCCACGAGCGCCTCGTCGTCGGCGAAGCCGAAGGGCAGCGTCTGCGGCGTCGTGAGCGGCGCCTGGCGGCGGAAGGGTTCCTTGTCCTCGGTGGCGACCGGTGCACGGCGCGTGATGCGCCAGACGGTGTAGCCGAGCAGCAGCACGTGCGCCAGCAGCGTGACGAGGAAGAGCCCCTGCGGACCCACCTCCGTCATCAGGCCGCCCGTGACGAGCGGTCCCGCGATCGAGCCGAGCCCGAACAGCAGCAGCAGCGTGCCGCTGGTGCGCACCGACGCGTCCGGCGGCGCATGGTCGTTGGCGTGCGCGACGAGCACCGGGTACATCGTGAAGATCGTCGTGCCGAACGCGATCGACATGCCGATGGCGAGCGCCGCCTCGGTCGGTTGCAGGCTCACGAAGGCGAGATCGACCACGAGCGCCGCCGCCACGACCGCGGCCAGCACGTGGCGCCGGTCGTGACGATCGGAGAAGCGGCCGACCGGGATCTGCGCGATGGCTCCCGCCAGCACGGGCAGCGCCACGAACAGCGTGATGGCGCCGGTGGAGAGCTCCAGCCGCGCGGCGTACACGGCCGCGAGGGTGCCGAAGGTGCCGTTCGACAACCCGATGAGCACCGCGCCCACCATCGCGAGCGGCGAGTTGGCCCACATGCCGCGCACGTCGAGCTTCGAGTCCAGCAGCGGGCTCGGCGAGGACGACGAGGACACCGCCGTGGGGATCAGCGCGAGCGTGCACAGCATGGCCGCGAGCACGAAGTGGGCGGGACCGAGCGCGTCGCCGAGCGACAGCGACATCTGGCCGAGCGTGCTCGCGCCGAGCACCACCATGGTGTAGGTGCCGAACACCCGGCCGCGCTGCGTCGGGTCGCTGCGCTCGACGAGCCAGGACTCGACGATCATCGTGGCGCCCGCGAACGCGAAGCCCATCAGCGCGCGCAGCGGCACCCACGCCCACGGGTCGACGAACAGCAGGCTCATGAGCATCGACAGGCTCGCCAGCGCGCTCATGACGCCGAACGCGCGCACGTGACCGACCGCCGCGACCAGCCGCGGCACGCGCAGGCAACCCCCCACGTAGCCGATCGCCCAGCCCGTGCCGAGCAGCCCGAGCGACAGTGCGCTCATGCCCTCGTGCGCGCCGCGCAGCGGCAGCAGCAGCCCGCTGATGCCACCGGCGAGGAAGAGGAAGGCGGCGCCCAGCAGCAGGGCGGCGACGGGCAGGAGCGAGCGGGCCATGGGCAAGGAATGCGAGAATCGGACCCGTCGGCACCCGCCCGGCGCGACCGAGTCTCGTTCATGGCAAGACCTACCGGAACCCTTCTCGCCCTCGCCGCCGTCCTGGCCGCGGCGGCCGCGCTCGGTGCCGGCACCGCGCAGGCGGCTCGTACCGACGTCACGGTCGGCATGGTGCTGGAGCCGCCGAACCTGGACCCCACGGCGGGCGCGGCGGCGGCCATCGACGAGGTGGTGTACGCCAACGTGTTCGAGGGCCTGACCCGCTTCGCCGAGGACGGCAGCATCGAGCCGCTGCTGGCGACGGGCTGGACGGTCGACGAGGCCGGCACGGGCTGGACCTTCGAGCTGGTCGAGGGCGCGACCTTCCACGACGGCGCGGCGTTCACCGCGGACGACGTGAAGTTCTCGCTCGACCGCGCGCGCGGCCAGGACTCGGTCAACGCGCAGAAGGCGCTGTTCGAGAACATCGAAAGCGTCGAGGTGGTGGACGACGCGACCGTGACCATCACGCTCGCGGAGCCCTCCGGGGACCTGCCCTTCAACCTCGCCTGGGGCGACGCGGTGATGCTGGACGAGGGCTCCGCGGTGGACGCCGCCACGAAGCCCATCGGCACCGGCCCGTTCGAGTTCTCGCGCTGGGTGCAGGGCGACCGCGTGGAGCTCGTGCGCCACGACGACTACTGGGGCGAGGCCCCCGCGCTCGAGAAGGTCGTGTTCCGGTTCATCTCCGAGCCCACCGCGGCCTTCTCGGCCATGATGGCGGGGGACGTGGATGCGTTTCCGAACTTCCCGGCGCCCGAGAACCTCGCGCAGTTCGAGTCCGACCCGCGCTTCGAGGTCGTGGTCGGCAGCACCGAGGGTGAGACCATCCTCGCGATGAACAACGCCCGGCCGCCCCTCGACGACGTGCGCGTGCGCCGCGCCATCGCCAAGGCCATCGACCGCGGCGAGGTCATCGACGGCGCCATGTTCGGCTACGGCACGCCCATCGGCAGCCACGTCGCGCCGCACAACCCGGCCTACATCGATCTGACCGCGCAGAGCGCCTACGACATCGCGGGCGCCAAGGCGCTGCTGGAGGAGGCCGGCGTGTCCGACGATCTGAAACTGTCGCTGAAGCTGCCGCCGCCCTCGTACGCACGCCGCGGCGGCGAGCTCATCGCCGCCCGGCTTCGGGACGTCGGCATCGACACCGAGATCCAGAACGTCGAGTGGGCGCAGTGGCTGGAGCAGGTGTTCAACGGCCAGGACTACGACCTGACCATCGTGTCGCACACCGAGCCCATGGACATCGGCATCTACGCGCGCCCGGACTACTACTTCGGCTACGACTCGCCCGAGTTCCAGGCGCTCATGGCGGACTACGCCACCGAGACGGACCAGGAGCGGCGCAACGCCATCCTCGGGGACGCGCAGCGCATGCTGGCCGACGACCAGCCGGTGGCGTTCCTGTTCGAGCTGGCGAAGACCGGGGTCGCCGCGGCGGGTCTGGAAGGGCTCTGGGCGAACTCGCCGACGCAGGCGAACGACATGACGGGGGTGCGTTGGGTGGAGTAGGGGGCGCTTGCCCGAGCGACAGATCGGGAAGGTGGCGGAGGCGCGCGTCGCGTGCCACTCGAATACGGTTTCAGCGCCAGATCTCGGGGTCTATCACGCGCTGCTCCGCGAAAGCCCGTTCGGTGTCGAGGTCATGAATCCAGGTGCCCACGACGTCGCTGAGGTCCCGTCGTTTCGGGGGCCGCTCGTCAAGGCCGACCGCCCGGTGCAACGCTTCGAGCATCACGTCGTCGAGGCTGCGTTTTTCCCGGACAGCCCGATCCTGAAGCGCTCGATACAGCTCCTCCGGTACGTCTTGCAGGATGTATTGCATGTCGAGAAGTGCTCCGATGTGAATGCGGGCAGTGTAGGTCCGGGCTGCCTGTATCCGAAATGATCCCTTGGCTCGCCCGCCGCATCGCCTCCCTGATCGCGACCCTGCTCGTCGCGAGCGTGGTCGTGTTCACCGTCATCGAGGTCGTGCCCGGCGACCCGGCCTCGTACATGCTCGGCCTGAACGCCTCGCCGGAGACGGTCGCGGCGCTTCGCGCCGAGCTCGGCCTCGACGGCACGATCGTGCAGCGCTACCTCGCCTGGGCCGGCGGCATGCTCACGGGCGACTTCGGCACGTCCTACACCTACCGCACGCCCATCGCCGACATCGTCGCCGACCGGGCCGTGGTGTCCATTCCCCTGGCGCTCATGGCCCTGCTGCTGTCGATCGCGATCGCGTTTCCGGCCGGCATCCTCGCGGCCAGCCGACGCGGCGGGGCGACCGACACGACCGTGATGGGCGCGAGCCAGCTCGGGATCGCGGTGCCGAACTTCTGGTTCGCCATGCTGCTGGTGCTGCTGTTCGCCATCGAGCTGCGCTGGTTCCCCTCGGGAGGCTTTCCCGGGTGGGAGGCGGGGTTCGTCGAGGTGCTGCGCTCGCTCGCGCTGCCGGCCGTGGCGCTCGCGTTGCCGCAGGCCGCGATCCTCGCGCGCGTCATGCGCTCGTCCCTGCTCGACGTGCTGGGCGAGGACTGGATGCGCACCGCGCGCGCGAAGGGGCTCTCGCCGCGCGCGGCGCTGTACGGGCACGCGCTGCGGAACGCGATGATTCCGGTGCTGACCATCATCGGCCTGCAGTTCAGCTTCCTGCTGGCGGGCGCGATCATCATCGAGAACGTGTTCTACCTGCCGGGGCTCGGGCGGCTGGTGTTCCAGGCGATCGCGGCCCGGGACCTCGTGGTGGTGGAGAGCGTCGTGATGCTGCTGGTGTGCGCGGTGGTGCTGGTGACGTTCGCCGTGGATCTGGCCTACGCGTGGGTGGATCCGCGGCTGCGGCGCTGAGCGATACGACGGTTCGTCACGCGAGCTGCGACAACAGCGTTCGTGCGGGCACCACCGTGGGCGTCGTGCGCTCGAAGCAGTCGCGCGCCACGAACGGTGCGTCCATGACGACCTGGAACGCATGCGCTGCACCGATCTGCCGCTGGAAGTGCGCGAGGCTCGGCGAGAGCGGCGCCTTGCCGCTCGTCTTCACCTCGACCAGGAACCAGGATCGGCCGTCGCGCACGACGACGAAGTCGACCTCGCGCTTGTCCTTGTCGCGCAGGAAGTGCAGCGCGAACGCACCGTGCCCGAGCTCGGTCAGCGCGTGCACGGTCTTCAGCAACGCACCGGCCACGAGGTTCTCGGCACGCGCCCCCGGGTCATCGACGAGGGACCAGTCCCAGAGATAGAACTTCGGCTCCTTTCGCAACGCGCGCGTGACGTTCGCGTGCCACGGACGTACGGAGAAGCACCAGTAGAGCGCCTCGAGAATGGTGATCCATCGCCGCACGGTGTCGGCCGAGACGCGGGCTCGCGTCGAGAGCGTGGCGTAGCTCGTCAGCTGGCCGACCTGCGCGCGCAACACGTCCGCGAGCTGCTCCAGCTGGCCGATCTCCTGCACCCGCGTGAGGTCGCGCACGTCCTCGCGGAACAGTTGCTGCGTGCGCAGCCCGCGCCAGCGTGTGTAGAAGCGCTGTTCGGCCTTCGCGAACGGTTCCGGGAAGCCCCCGAACCGCTGCAACGCCTGCCAGCGCTCCTCCCCGATGTCGCGCGGCTCGCCGACCGGGCCCTCTCTCGATCCGCCGCTTCGCGTCGCCACGAGCTCGCCCACCGACAACGGGTGAAGCGTGTACGGGTCAGGAAATCGCGCCAGCGTCGGTACCGGTGCAGCTCATCCAGGGCGAGCAGCGGCAGCGTCGAGCGGAGCCGGTCCGCTCCTGCCTGCGTGGCCACGGCTTCCGGTCCCGCCAGGATGGTGCCGCGATGATCCTGGTTGTCTTAGTTCAGGTAGATACCCGGCTCGCCGTCCGAGGTCATTCGACGGCAGAGCTCGAGCGCCAGCGTGGTCTTGCCCACCTGTCTGGGCCCCGACAGCAGCGCCATCTGACGATGGTCGGTGAAATGCGCGTACAGCTCGTCCAGTAGGACTCGATCCATGACCGAATCCTAGCACCATCGTCGAATGGTCGCGACCATTCGACGATGTATGCGGTGTTTGGTCGGGCCATCGCACGATCCGATCGGCGCGCGAGCCCTAGCCCGAGAACTGGCCCGAGAACTGGCCCGAGTACCGGCCCGAGTACCGGCTCGAGTACCGGCTCGAGTTACCGGCCCGCGCACGCAGCCTCGATGCGTGTCTACGCCGCCAGCCGCCCCACGAGCTTCTCCATGAACTCCTCGCCGCGCGCGAGCTGCTCCACGGCCAGGTACTCGTCGGGCTGGTGCGCCTGCGCGATGTCGCCGGGGCCGCAGATGACCGAGGAGTAGCCGCGCGCCTGGAAGTGACCGGCCTCGGTGCCGTAGCTGACGACGTGCCGGCCGTTGTCGCCCGTCAGGCGCCGCACCAGCTCCTCGGCCGCGCCGTCCTCCTCGGGCTGCAGCCCCGGCATGTCGAAGTAGCGATCCAGCGTGATGGACGCCTCGGGGCGCACCTTGCGCATGTCGGCCTCGACCTCGGCGACGCGCTGCTCGAAGCGGCGTGCCCAGTCCTCGGCGTCCTCGCCCGGCACGACGCGGAAGGTGATCACGAAGCGGCAATCGAGCGCGGTGATGTTGTGCGCGGTACCGCCCTGTATGCGCCCGACGTGCAGCGAGGTGCAGGGCGGGTCGAAGCGCGCGGCGAGCTCCGATGGTTCCGTGCGGGCGAGCCGCGCGTTCTCGGCGTTCGCCCACTCGACGAGCCGCGCGGCCTCCATCACGGCGCTGACGCCGGTGTGCATCAAGGAGGAGTGCACCTCGAAGCCGCGCACGTGCACCGCGAACCCCGTGCCGCCCTTGTGACCCTGCACCGTCTTCATCATCGAGGGCTCGCCGACGATGACGGCGGACGCGCGCGGCAGGCGATCCCGCATGGCGTCGATCATGGGCGGGGCGCCGACGCATCCCACCTCCTCGTCGTAGCTCAGCGCGAGCTGCAGCGGGCGCTTGATCTTCGCCTCGAGCGCGAGCGGCACGGCGGCCAGCGCCAACGCGTCGAAGCCCTTCATGTCGCAGGTGCCGCGACCGTAGAGCCTGCCGCCCCGTTCGGTGACGGTGAAGGGGTCGCTCGTCCAGGCCTGGCCCTCGACGGGCACCACGTCGGTGTGCCCCGAGAGGATCACGCCGCCTTCGACCTCGGGGCCGACGTTCGCGTAGAGGTTCGCCTTCGTGCCTTCGGCGTTGTAGACGCGCGTGGCGCTCACGCCGAAGCCGTCGAGGTAGTCCTCGACCCAGTCCATGAGCTCGAGGTTGCTCTCGGAGCTGACGGTGGGGAAGGCGACGAGACGATCCATGATCTCGCGGGCGCCGAGGCGGGCGGAGGATGCGGGCATCGTCGATGGGTGCTCGTGAGCGCGCGTGTCGCGCGACGTCGTCTGGACTCGAGGCGCCAGGTTACCCCTGCGCGGACCGTCGCGCCGACCGCTGAGCCCGTCTTCCATGCTAGCGTCGGCCCGACTTCCGTAGCCGCCCCGCCACGAACGACATCGACACGGTGCCGCAAACGGACATCGACCGGGCCACGCCCGTGCTCGAGGTCCGGGATCTTCGCACGCGTTTTCGCACGCGGGCCGGCCACGTTCACGCCGTCAACTCGGTGAGCTTCGACGTGCGCCCCGGGGAACTGCTCGGCGTCGTGGGCGAGAGCGGCTCGGGCAAGTCCGTGACCATGATGTCGTTGATCGGCCTGCTGCCTTCGCCGCCCGCCGAGACGGAAGGGGGCGGCGTGCTCTTCGCCGGGCACGATCTGCTGCGCTGCGACGCGCGCACGCTGCGCGGCCTGCGCGGCAAGCGCATCGGCTTCGTGTTCCAGGACCCGATGACCTCCTTGAACCCGGTGTTCGACGTCGGCTTCCAGATCGCCGAGCCGCTCAGGAAGCACATGGGGCTGTCGAAGCGCGCCGCGGCGGCGCGGGCCGTGGAGCTGCTGGAGCTCGTCGGCATTCCCGACGCGCCGGCACGGCTGAAGCAGTACCCGCACGAGTTCTCGGGCGGCATGCGCCAGCGCGTCATGATCGCCATCGCGCTGGCCTGCGACCCGGACGTGCTCATCGCCGACGAGCCCACCACCGCGCTCGACGTGACCATCCAGGCGCAGATCCTGGAGCTAGTGAAGGAGCTGCGCGAGCGCCTCGGCATGGCGATCGTCTGGATCACGCACGACCTGGGCGTGATCGCCGGCATCGCCGATCGGGTGCTCGTGATGTACGGCGGCCAGATCGTCGAGCAGGCACCGGTGCACGAGCTCTTCGCGGCGCCCCGCCATCCCTACACGCGGGCGCTGCTGCGCACCATGCCGTCGGTGCGCGGGCCGCGCGGCGACGTGCTGGAGGTGATAGCCGGACAACCGCCCGTGCTCGTGGAGCCGCCGCGGGCGTGCACCTTCCGCGCGCGCTGCGCGCACCGCTTCGAGCGCTGCGACCGCGAGAATCCCCTGCGACGCACCGTCGGACCCGGCCACGACGCGGCGTGCTTTCTCGACTTCGATGCGGACGGAACGGCGCATCGGGTGCCGGCCGCGACGTCCGCGTGAGCGCGCTCGTCAGCGTGCGGGGCCTGAAGAAGCACTTCCCCGTGCACGGCGGGTTGCTGCGGCGCCGCGTCGGTACCGTGAAGGCCGTCGACGGCGTGTCGTTCGACATCAACGAGGGCGAGACGCTCGGGCTCGTCGGCGAGAGCGGCTGCGGCAAGTCGACGGTGGGGCGCTCGATGCTGCGCCTGCACGACGTGACGGCCGGGGACGTGCGCATCGCGGACAGCGACGTCGCGAGCGCGGGTGCCGGCGAGCTGCGCCGGTTGCGCCCGCTCATGCAGATGATCTTCCAGGACCCGCAGGCCTCGTTGAACCCGCGCATGACGCTCGGCGAGATCATCGGCGAGCCGCTGCGCGAGCACGTGCGTGGCAACCGCACCGATCGGCGCGCGCGCGTGCACGAGCTCATGGACAGCGTGGGGCTCGCGCGCGAGTTCTCGGCGCGCTACCCGCACGAGTTCTCGGGCGGCCAGCGCCAGCGCATCGGCATAGCGCGCGCGCTGGCGCTGGAGCCGCGCTTCATCGTCTGCGACGAGCCCATCGCCGCGCTGGACGTCTCCATCCAGGCGCAGGTGGTGAACCTGCTGGAGGAGCTGCAGGACAGGCTCGGGCTGACCTATCTGTTCATCAGCCACGATCTGGGTATGGTCAGGCACATCGCCGATCGCGTGGCCGTGATGTATCTCGGCCGCGTGGTGGAGCTCGCGATGCGCGACGCGCTGTACGCCGACCCCCTGCACCCCTACACGCGCGCGCTGCTGTCCGCCGTGCCGGAGCCCGACCCCGCGGCGCGCGGCAAGGTCGAGCGCATCGTGTTGCGCGGCGATGTGCCGTCCCCCGCCTCGCCCCCGAAGGGCTGCAACTTCTGCACGCGCTGCCCCGAGGTCATGCCGGTCTGCGAGCGCGACGATCCGCCGACGCGCGAGGTGCGGCCCGGCCGCTTCGTCGCCTGTCACCTGTACGACGACACCGGTGCGCCCGCGCATCGGCACCCATCCCCCCACGCTCCCCGAGGAGACGCACGATGACCCCATCACGCAGCGCAATGGCCGTCGCCACGCTGATCGCCCTCGCGCCGTTCGCGCAGGCCCAGGACGGCGCGGACGGCGCGGACGGCGAGCGCGGACGCGACGGCCAGTTGAAGATCATCTACTGGCAGGCCCCGTCCACCATGAACCCGTACCTGTCGGGCGGCACGAAGGAGGTCGAGGCCGCCTCGCTCGTGCTGGAGAGCCTCGCTCGCTTCGACGAGAACGGCGACATGGTGCCGTACCTTGCGGCCGAGATCCCGACGGTGGAGAACGGCGGCATCGCCGAGGACCTGACCTCGATCACCTGGAAGCTCAAGCAGGGGGTCACGTGGTCCGACGGCACGCCGTTCACCGCGAACGACGCGGTGTTCTCCTGGCAGTACTGCACCGACCCGGAGGGCGGCTGCGCGCACACCAGCTACTTCGACGGCGTGGCGAACATGGAGGCGGTGGACGACACGACGCTCAGGATCGACTTCGACGAGCCGAAGCCCTTCCCGTACACCGCGCTCGTCGGCGCCGAGAGCCCGATCATCCAGCAGGCCCAGTTCGCCGATTGCACGGGGGCGGCCATGCCGACCTGCACCGAGGCGAACTTCGGCCCCATCGGCACCGGGCCCTTCGTCGTCCAGGACTTCAAGGCCAACGATGTCGTCGAGCTCGTCGCGAACGAGAACTACCGCGAGCCCGGCAAGCCCGCGTTCGCATCGGTGCTGTTCAAGGGGGGCGGCGACGCGGCGGCCGCGGCGCGCTCGGTGCTCGAGACCGGCGAGTTCGATTACGCCTGGAACCTGCAGATCGACCCGAACCTGCTCGCCGAGATGGAGGCGGCGGGCAAGGGCACCGTGGCGGCCGCGTTCGCCACGTCGGTGGAGCGGTTGCACCTGAACCAGACCGACCCGGACCCCGCGCTCGGTGACGAGCGCGCCACCGCCGCGCACCCGCACCCCTTCCTGACCGATCCGCGCATCGGCGAGGCGATGTCGAAGGCGATCGACCGATCCTTGCTCGTGGAGATCGGCTACGGCGCCGGCGGCAAGCCCGTTTGCAACGTGCTACCCGCACCCGAGGCCTACGCGTCCACCGCCAACGACGACTGCCTGGTGCAGGACATCGAGGGCGCGAAGACCATCCTCGAGGAGGCCGGCTGGACCGACACGAACGGCAACGGCACGCGCGACAAGGACGGCGTGGAGCTGACCGTGCTCTACCAGACCTCCACCAACGCGGTGCGCCAGGACGCGCAGGCGCTCATCAAGCAGTGGTGGTCCGAGATCGGCATCGGTGCGGAGCTTCGGAACATCGACGCCTCGGTGTTCTTCGGCTCCGACCCCGCCTCGCCGGACACCTTCGGCAAGTTCTTCGCCGACGTGGAGATGTACACGAACAACTTCTCGGGCGTGGACCCCGAGGCGTACATGGCGCGCTGGATGTGCGACGTGGCGCCGCGGCCCGAGACGCAGTGGCAGGGCACCAACAACCAGCGCTACTGCGACCCCGAGTACGACGCTCTGGTGCGCGAGATGGCGCAGACGTCGGACCTCGGCGAGCGCGCGGAGCTTGCCAAGCGGATGAACGACATGCTCATGGAGAGCTACAGCATCATCCCGCTGGTGCATCGCGGCAACCCGTCGGCGCACTCGAACACGCTCGGCGGCGTGAGGATGAACGACTGGGACAGCGAGCTGTGGAACGCGGCCGACTGGTACCGCGCGGAGTAGAACGGGCGGCCTGACGCCACGACCGGGCAGGCGCCGCGCGTGCGCCCGCCCGGTCCGCCTTCACCGACGATTCCCAGCCCGTGCTGACCTTCACCGTCCGCCGCCTGATCACGGCGGTGCCGACGCTGCTGTTCATCTCCTTCATCATCTTCCTGATCGTGAAGGTGAGCCCGTCGGACCCGACGGGCAACCTGCCGCTGACCATTCCGCCGGAGGTGCGCGAGCAGATCCGCGAGGCGCTCGGGGCGAACGACACGCTCGTCGTGCAGTACCTGAAGTGGCTGAAGCTCTTCTTCTGGAACGAGCCGCTGGCGGCCATCCAGGCCTGGACGGGCTGGGACATGGGTCAGGCGGCCGACCAGCGCATCATCAGCTACCAGACGCGCTCCCCCGTGATGGACATCGTCATGGAGCGCCTGCCGCAGACGCTCACCGTCGTCGGCGTGGCCTACGTCGTGGGCATCCTCATCGCGCTGCCCATCGGCATCATCAGCGCGTACCGCCAGTACTCGGTGTTCGACCAGGTCGGCACGTTCGTGTCCATGGTGGGCTTCAGCGTGCCGCCGTTCTTCTCCGGCGTGCTGGTGATCGTGCTGTTCTCGGTGCTGATCCCGTCCGACAGCTTCTTCTGGCTGCCCTCGATCTACGACACGACCCACCGCGTGACCGACTGGGACAGCTTCACCGTGCAGCTTCGGCAGATGATCATGCCGGTGATGGTGCTGGCGCTGCAGATCACGGCACAGATCTCGCGCTTCACGCGCGCCTCCATGCTCGACAACCTGAACCAGGACTACGTGCGTACCGCGCGTGCGAAGGGCATGAGCGAGAGCGTCACCGTGTTGAAGCACGTGCTGCGCAACTCGATGATTCCGGTGGTGACCGTGATCGCGCTCGGCATCCCGTCCATCTTCGGCGGCGCCATCATCACCGAGCAGGTGTTCAAGGTGAACGGGCTGGGACAGCTCCTGATCATCGCCATCCAGGGCGGCGACGTGCCCACCGTGCAGACCCTGACCTTCATCTTCGCGATCCTGATCGTGCTGTTCAACCTGATCGCGGACGTGCTGTACGGGTTGCTGGACCCGCGGATTCGCTATGACTGAGGCCCTGCGCAGAGGCGCTCCCGCCGGCGCGGTGCCCGCCGCGCCGACCCTTCCCGTCGACCCCGCGCCGGTCGCGCCCGCGCGCAACCAGTGGTGGGACGTGTGGGATCAGTACCGCACGCACACGGGCGCGGTGATCGGGACCGCCGTGTTCCTCGTCATCGTGCTGGGCACGCTGTTCGGGCCGCTGCTGTGGTCGCTGGACCCCCAACTGATCGACATCCGCTCGAGGAACCAGGGGCCGAGCCTCGCGCACCCGCTCGGTACCGACCAGCTCGGGCGCGACAGCCTCGCGCGGCTGATGGCGGGCGGGCGCGTGTCGCTCGCGGTGGGTCTGACGGCGATGGTGCTCTCCTTGGTGCTGGGCACCTTCGTCGGACTGCTGTCGGGCTACTTCAGGAAGCTCGACGGGGTGCTGATGCGGCTGACCGATCTGTTTCTCGCGCTGCCGTTGCTGCCGCTGCTGCTCGTGACGATCATGCTGTTCAGGCAGCCGCTGTCCGCGCGCTTCGGACCCGAGGGAGGCATCTTCATCCTGATCGTGTTCGGTATCGGCATCACGTCGTGGATGCAGACCGCGCGCATCGTGCGCGGGGACGTGCTGGCCATCCGCGAGCGCGAGTTCGTGCTGGCCTCGCGCTCGGTCGGCACGCCCGACCGGCGGCTGATCCTGCGGCACGTGCTGCCGAACGTGCTGTCGCCGATCATGGTGTCGGCCACGCTCGGCATCGCGACGGCGATCATCACCGAGTCGTCGCTGAGCTTTCTCGGTCTCGGTTTTCCGCCCGACTTTCCGACCTGGGGGCGGCTGCTGTTCGATGCGGTGGACTACCTGAAGCAATACCCGGAGCGCGTGATCTGGCCCGGGCTCGCCATCTCGCTCACGGTGCTGAGCGTGAACTACATGGGGGATGGGTTGCGGGATGCGCTGGACCCGCGGATTCGGGGGCGCTGAACGCGCGCCCCGGACTCGCGATCGTCGTCTTCGTGACGCGAGTGAAGCATGGAATCGCACTTGCGGTAGGCTCCGGCGCTTGAAGCTGCGCTCCCTGATCCCCGGGCTCTTCCTCGTCGCGCTGGTGACGCTCGCCGCCGCGCTCTCGTTCGTCTGGACGCCGTACGACGTCACGTCGCTGTCCATCGCGGACCGGCTGCAGACGCCGTCCGCGACGCACTGGCTCGGCACCGACCACTTCGGGCGCGACATCCTGTCGATGCTCATGGTGGGTGCGCGCACCTCGATCGCCGTGGCACTCGTGGCGGTCGGCATCGGCATGGGGGTCGGCGTGCCGCTCGGGCTGCTGGCGGCGGCACGCGGTGGCTCGTTCGTCGACGAGGCCGTCATGCGCACGAACGATCTCGTGTTCGCGTTCCCGGCGCTGCTGATCGCGATCATGATCACGGCGGTGTTCGGCCCCGGCGCGGTGAACGCGATCATCGCCATCGGCATCTTCAACGTGCCGGTGTTCGCTCGCCTGACGCGCGGCGCGGCGCTGTCGTTGTGGCAGCGCGAGTTCGTGCTCGCCGCGCGCGTGGCGGGCAAGGGCGCCACGCGCATCTCGCTCGAGCACGTGCTGCCGAACCTTTCGAGCCTGCTCGTCGTGCAGGCGACCATCCAGTTCTCGCTCGGCATCCTGGCGGAAGCCGGTCTGTCGTTCGTGGGGCTCGGCGCGCAGCCGCCGATTCCGAGCTGGGGTCGCATGCTGGCCGAGAGCCAGACGATGGTGACGCTCGCGCCGCACCTGGCGCTCTTCCCGGGGCTCGCGATCGTGGCGAGCGTGCTCGGGTTGAACCTGCTCGGGGATGCGCTGCGCGACTGGCTGGATCCGCGGCTGCGCCGCGCGCGTGGTTGACGGCCCGGCCAGGACTTCGCGCGCGCTCGGGTTCGCGAGGCCGCTCCCGGTGCCCGATGCGCCGCTCCTCGCCTTCGACGCGGTCGACGTCGCCATCGGCGGCACGCCCGTGCTGCACGGCATCACGCTCGAGGCGCGCGCCGGGCGCACGCTCGGTCTCGTCGGGGAGAGCGGCTCGGGGAAGTCCATGACGGCGCTGGCCGCCATGCGGCTGCTGCCTCCTGGGTCCACGTTGTCGGGCGCCATCCGCTTCGATGGTCGGGACTTGGCGCGACTCGACGAGCCCGCGCTGCAGCGCGTGCGCGGCGGCGAGATCGGCATGGTGTTCCAGGAGCCCATGACCGCGTTGAACCCGTTGCACACCGTCGGCCGGCAGGTCGAGGAGAGCATCCGGCTGCACCGCGGCGCATCGCGCGACGAGGCGGCCCGGCTGGCGCGCGAGACGCTGGAGCGCGTGGAGCTGTCCCCCGCGCGGTATCCGCCGACGCGCTACCCGCACGAGCTGTCGGGCGGGCAGCGCCAGCGCGTCGTGATCGCCATCGCGATCGCCTGCGCGCCGAAGCTACTGATAGCGGACGAGCCGACCACGGCGCTCGACGTCACGACGCAGGCCGAGATCCTGAAGCTGCTGCGCCGGTTGCGCGAGGAAGACGGGCTCGGGCTCGTGCTGATCTCGCACGATCTCGCCGTGGTGGCGGGCGCGGCCGACGAGATCGTGGTGATGCGCGACGGGCGCATCGTGGAGCGCGGTGCGTTCGCGGAGGTGTTCTCGCCGCGCGCTGGCGACTACGCGCGACGGCTTGCCGACGCAACGCTGTGGACGCGGCCCGAGCGTACGGCCGAAGCGCCCGATCCGCTGCTGGCGGTGCGCGGTCTGACGTGCAGCTATCCCGGCGCGAAACGCGGGTGGTTCGGCGCGCGCGCGCGAGATGTCGCCATCGACGGGGTCGATCTCGTGGTGGGGCGCGGCGAGAGCGTCGGGCTCGTCGGCGAGAGCGGTTGCGGGAAGTCCACCCTGACGCGGGCGCTGCTCGGGCTCGGACCGGTGGACGCGGGCGCGGTGAGTCTCGACGGACGCGAGCTCGCGCGCGGGCACGTGCGGGGCCCTGCCCGCGCTCCGCTCGCGTTGCCGCGCGCGGTGCGCCGCGAGATCCAGGTCGTGTTCCAGGATCCCTACGGCTCGTTCGATCCGCGCCACCGCGTGGAGCGGCTCGTCGCGGAACCCCTGCACCTGCTCGACGCGCGCCCGTCGGGCGCGCAGCGCCGTCGTCGGGTGGGCGCGATGCTGGAGCGCGTCGGACTCGAACCCGAGCACGCGACGCGCTGGATACACGAGTTCTCGGGCGGTCAGCGCCAACGCATCGCGATAGCTCGGGCGCTCGTCGTCGAGCCTTCGCTGGTCGTGCTGGACGAGGCGGTGTCGGCCCTCGACGTCTCCGTGCGGGCGCAGGTGCTGGCGTTGCTGGACGAGCTGTCGCGCGACGAGGGGCTGGCCTACCTGTTCATCTCGCACGACCTGTCGGTGGTGCGCCGGGTGACCGATCGTTGCTACGTCATGCGCGCGGGACGCATCGTGGAGAGCGGGCCGACGGCGCGCGTGTTCGATGCGCCGGAGCACGAGTACACGCGGAGCCTGGTCGAGGCGATTCCGCGGCTGCCGGCGCCATCGTGACTCCCGACCGTACGCCCGGTACGAGCGGCGTATCGCGACGTCGCGACACCGTCTATGGTGCGCATCCGCCCCTCCTTGCAAGCCTCCGATGAGCACCACCACGAACGTCGCCGTGTTCGGCCTGGGTTCCATGGGCTTCGGCGTCGCGACATCGCTCCTGCGCTCGGGGTTGCGCACCCACGGCTTCGACGTGAACGCCGGCGCGGTGGAGCGCTTCGTCGCCGAGGGCGGCGCGCCCGGTGCGGCGGCGGACGTCGCGCCGTCCCTGGACGTGCTCGTGAGCGTGGTGCTGAACGCCGCGCAGACCGAGGCGGTGCTGTTCGGCGAGGGCGATGGTTCGGGGGGCGCGGGCATGGTCTCCGGTCTGCGCTCCGGCGCGGTCGTGGTCTCGTGCGCGACCGTGCCGCCCGCGTTCGCGCGCGACATGGCCGCGCGATGCGACGCGGCCGGCGTGCACTACCTCGACGCCCCCATCTCCGGCGGTGCGGCGAAGGCGGCGAGCGGCGAGCTGTCGGTCATGGCCTCCGGCACGGCGCAGGCCTTCGCCGCCGCGCGCGGCACGCTCGACGCCATGGCGACGACGGTGTTCGAGCTCGGCGACGCGGCGGGCGCGGGCTCGGCCATGAAGGCGGTGAACCAGCTCCTCGCGGGCGTGCACATCGCCGCCATGGCGGAGGCCATCACGTTCGGCATGACGCAGGGCATCACGCCCGAGCGCTTCGTCGAGGTCATCCCGCGCTGCGCGGGCACGAGCTGGATGCTGGAGAACCGTGCGCCGCACGTGGCGGACGGCGACTGGACGCCGCGCTCGGCCGTGGACATCTGGCCGAAGGATCTCGGCATCGTGCTGGAGGCGGCGCGCGCGGCGGGGTTCGACGCGCCGCTGGCCGAAGCCGCGCTGCTCGAGTTCGCCCGGGCGTCCGACGCGGGGCTCGGACGCGAGGACGATGCGGCCGTGGCGAAGGTCTATGCCGCGCGTGCGGGGCTCACGCTGCCGGACGCGCGCGGCGGCGAGCGTACCGCCGGGCGCGAGGGATAGGGGGGCTTGCGCGGCTGTCGGACCCGGTCACCCCGAAGAACCGGTGACCGGGTCCGACAGCTTCGGAAATGCCCCCTCATCGGCGTGCGGTGCGGGAAGCTCGAGTGGGCGACCGCCCACCGCGCACCGCCCTGAAGTCGACGAAGCAAGATGCGGACGGCACGTACCGCGGGAAGTGACTGCGTGCGCATGCAATGCAGGCGCGTGCTAGCATCCTTCGTTCGCAGCGTTCAAGAAGTCTTCGAATGGGAAGTCTCAGCGTCAGGAAGATCGACGAGGAAACGCTGTCGCGCTTGAAGGTTCGGGCAGCCCGGAACGGCGTGTCGATGGAAGAAGAGGCGCGGCGGATCCTTCGCGAAGCCGTCAACGCGCCCGAGCGGCTCGGTGACCTGGCCGTGCAGCTGTTCGGTCGACACCACGGTATCGATCTCGAGCTACCGGAGCGGGCGCCGCACGATCCGCCGAACCTTGTCGGGTGATCCTCCTCGACACGAACGTCGTCTCCGAAGTGATGAGAACGTCGCCGGCGCCGACGGTGCTCGCCTGGCTGAACGAGCAGCGTTCGGAGAGTCTGTTCGTACCGGCGATCACCATTGGCGAGATCGCGTACGGCCTGAGAATCCTGCCGGTCGGGAAGCGCCGGTCGGCGCTCGCCGATCGGTTCGAGCGTTTCGTCGCGCTGGCGTTCGATGAACGCGTGCTCGCCTATGATGAATCCGCCGCCCGCGCCTACGGCGATTTGATGGGGGAGCGCAAGGAGTCGGGGCGGCCCATGAGCGTACCCGACGGGCAGATCGCCGCGATCGCCCGTTCCAGGCACCTGTCGGTGGCGACCCGGAACGTGTCCGATTTCGAGCGTTGCGGTATCGACGTCATCGACCCCTTCAACGAGCGTATCTGAGTCGAGGCGCGGCCGAAGGGCTCACCCACCCGGCCCCGGCAACAACAGCAGCGTCTGCAGCGCCCGCCCGACCGTGCCGTGCGCATCGAACAACTGCGCGTCCGCGAGCCCGATGCCGTCCGGCTCCCAGCGTCCGACGGCGCGCGTGCCCAGCCACTCGCCGATGGGGTCGCGGTGCAGCACCACGGTGAGGTCCACGTTCGCGAAGGTCGTCTGCGCGGGCTCGGCGTTCCGACCGAACGCGTTGCCGCAGTCGGCGAGCGGGCAGATGCGCTGGAAGGGCGAGGGCGTTTCGTGGGCCAGCAGCGGCACGGTGCGCAGCCACGCCGACGTCGGACCCGGCAGCCGGTCCTCGCCGCTCGGGTAGCGCGCTTCGACGCCCGCGCCGTTGAACGCGGGCAGACCGTGCAGCGTGTCGAGAATGGGGAAGCCCCCGTAGGACGCGTCCTCGGGCGAGCCGAGCGATTCGGTGCGCGTGGGCACCGGACGTTCGTCCTGGCGCGCGAGCAGCAGCGCCTCGGCGGTCGCCGCCACGCGGTCGTCGTCGCCGACGATGCGCGCGGCGACGAGCGACACGGTGCGTCCGGCGCGCGTGAGCTCGGCCGCGACCCGAAAGCCCGCGTGCGGGATCGGCCGGGTCAGCGACACCGTCAGCCGCGTCAGTCGCTTGTCCGGCACGAGTCGCTCGGCGGCGCGTGCGAGCAGCCCCGTCGGTGGGCCGGCGTGGCAGTGGTCGGCGTGCCACGGGCCGCGCGCGTGGTCCGTCGGGACGAAACGCTCGGCGTCGCCCGGCGCGCCGTCGCTGGTGAAGAAGCTGCCTTCCATCGTCCGCCCGTTCGACCGTGACGGCACGAGCATGACACGGCGCTACCATGCCTCGACGCCCGTACCCTTCGAGCCGCGCATGCCGACCGACCGGCCCATCGACTTGCCCATCGACTTGCCCATCGACCGGCCCATCGATCGGCCCATCGACTGGCCCTTCGACACCGACCCCGGCCACTGCCTGATCGGCGGCGAATGGGTGCCGGCCGGCTCCGGCCGCACGCTGCCGCTCGAGAACCCGTCGGACGGCAGCGCGCTCGCCGGGATCGCGGCCGGCGGTGTTGGGGACATCGATGCCGCCGTCGCCGCGGCACGCGAGGCGCTCGACGGCGACTGGGGCAGGGCGTCCGCGCTCGAGCGCGGGCGGCTGCTCGCGCGGCTCGGCGAGCTGGTGAGCGAGCACGGAGCAGCGCTCGCACGCCTGGAGGCGCTGGACGTCGGCAAGCCGCTGTCCCAGGCGAAGGCGGACGTGGTCGCGCTCGCGCGCTACTGCGAGTTCTACGCGGGCGCCGCCGACAAGGTGCACGGCGAGACGCTGCCCTACCTCGACGGCTACACGGTCTACACGCTGCGCGAGCCGCACGGCGTCACCGGCCACATCGTGCCGTGGAACTACCCCATGCAGATCGTCGGTCGATCGGTCGGGGCCGCGCTTGCGATGGGCAACGCCTGCGTGCTCAAGCCTGCCGAGGAGGCCTGCCTGACCGCGTTGGCCATCGGCGAGCTCGCCCGGCTCGCGGGTTTCCCCGCGGGCGCGCTGAACGTGGTGCCCGGGACGGGCAGCGATGCCGGCGCGGCGCTGTCCGCGCACCCCGGCGTGCAGCACGTGTCGTTCACCGGCTCGGTGGCTACCGGGGCGGCGGTGCAGAAGGCCGCCGGCGACAACGTGGTGCCCGTGACGCTGGAGCTCGGCGGCAAGTCCGCACAGCTCGTCTTCGACGACGCGGACCTCGATGCCGCGCTGCCGTTTCTGGTCAACGCGGGCATCCAGAACGCCGGCCAGACGTGTTCGGCGGGCTCGCGCATCCTCGTGCAGCGCGGCGTGTACGACGACGTCGTGCTACGACTGCAGCGGCGCTACGAGTCGCTCGTCGTCGGACCCGCCCTCGACGACCACGATGTCGGCCCGATGATCTCGGCGCGTCAGCGGAAGATCGTGGAGGGCTACCTCGAGGCCGGCTCGGACCTGTCGGTGCTGGCGACGGGCCGTCTGGCGGACGGTGCGCCCGAGGGCGGGCACTGGGTGCTGCCGACGCTCTACGGCGACGTGCCGCCGGAGCATCGCCTGGCTCGGGAGGAGATCTTCGGCCCCGTGCAGGTAGTGATTCCCTTCGACGACGAGGAGGACGCCGTGCGCGTCGCGAACGCGACCGACTACGGGCTCGTGGCCGCGGTGTGGACGCGTGACGGTGCGCGCCAGTTCCGGCTGGCGAAACGGTTGCGCGCGGGTCAGGTGTTCGTCAACAACTACGGCGCCGGCGGCGGCGTCGAGCTGCCCTTCGGCGGCGTGGGCCGCTCCGGGCACGGGCGCGAGAAGGGCTTCGAGGCGCTGTACGGGTTCAGCCAGCTCAAGACCGTCGCGGTGCGCCACGGATGAGCGCTCCCGGACACCACAGGCTCGAAGGCAAGCGCGCGATCGTCACCGGTGCGGCGTCCGGCTTCGGCATGGGCATCGCCGCCAAGTTCGTCGCCGAAGGAGCGCGCGTCATCGTCGCCGACCGGCGCGGCGAGGCCGCCGTCGCGGTGGCCGATGCCATGGAATCGGCGCGCGAGTCGGGCGGGAAGCCGCATGCGAAGGCGGACCGGAAGCGCCGCGTACACGCCTGCACGGTCGACGTGGCGGTCGGGGACAGCGTGGCGGCGCTCGCGGCGTTCGCGCGCGATACCTTCGGCGAGCTCGACATCCTCGTCAACAACGCGGGCATCACGCACCTGCCGGCGGCGATGGAGGAGATCTCCGAGGACGACTTCGATCGCGTGCTCGCGGTGAACGCGAAGTCGGTCTACCTGACCGCGCGTCACTTCGTGCCGGCCATGCGCGCGAGGGGCCGGGGCTGCATATTGAACGTCGCGTCCACGGCCGGCGTGAGCCCGCGCCCGCGGCTGTCCTGGTACAACGCCTCCAAGGGCTGGATGATCACCGCGACGAAGTCCATGGCGGTGGAGCTCGCGCCGTACGGCGTGCGCGTCAACGCGCTGAACCCCGTCGCGGGCGAGACCCCGTTGCTGAAGTCGTTCATGGGCGAGGACACGCCGGAGGTGCGCGCGAAGTTCCTCGCCACCATTCCCCTCGGGCGCTTCAGCACGCCCGAGGACATGGGCAACGCGGCCTGCTTCCTGTGCTCGGACGAAGCGTCCATGATCACCGGCGTCGCGCTGGAAGTGGACGGCGGTCGCTGCGTATGAGTGCCTTTCGCGTCGGCGTGAGAAATCTCGTGACCGACGTGCCCGGCATCCGCGTCGGAAACGCGAGCGACGAGCACGTCAAGTCCGGCACCACCGTGCTCACCGCCGACGTACCCTTCGTCGCGAGCGTCGACGTCATGGGCGGCGCGCCCGGTACGCGCGAGACGGACTGCCTGGCGCCCGACAAGCTCGTCGACGCGGTGGACGCCATCGTGCTGTCCGGCGGCTCGGCCTTCGGGCTGGAGGCCGCGGGCGGCGTGGCGCAGGCGCTGCGCGCCGCGGGGCGCGGCTACGCGGTGGGGCCGGTGCGCGTGCCCATCGTGCCGTGCGCCATCCTGTTCGATCTGCTCGGCGGCGGGGCGACCGATTGGGTCGATGCCCCTTGGCACGCGTTGGGGCGCGACGCGCTGGCCGCGGCCGCCGCCGAGTTCGAGCTCGGCTCGGTCGGGGCCGGTACCGGCGCCACGACCGCGAACCTGAAGGGCGGGCTCGGCTCGGCGTCGCTCGTGGTGCCGGGCGGTGCGACGGTGGGGGCGCTGGTGGCCGCGAACCCGAACGGCTCGGCCGTGGATGCCGATACGGGCCGCTTCTGGGCGGCGCCCTTCGAGGTCGGCGGGGAGTTCGGGGCGCGCGGACCGGCCGCCCCGACGGACCCGCTGGCGTTGCCGGTGAATCGCAAGTACCCCGCCTGGCGCGCGCTGCCGGGCAACGCGGAGGCGCCGGACGCGGGAAGCCCGGGACATACCACGCTCGCCATCGTCGCCACCGACTACCCGCTCGACAAGGCGGGGTGCAAGCGCCTGGCCGTGGCCGCGCAGGACGGCATGGCTCGCGCGCTCGTGCCCGCGCACACGCCCATCGACGGTGACGTCGTTTTCGCGCTGTCCACAGGTGCTGCCTCGTCCGCAAAGCGCGCGGGTGCGTCCGCCGATGCCCTGATCGACACGGCGCAGGAGCGGCTGCTGCTCGGCCACGCCGCGGCGCTGTGCGTGGCGCGCGCCATCGCGCGGGCGGTGTACGAGGCGAGTCCCACGCGCCGCGATCCGTTGCCGACGTGGCGGGAGCGCTACGGTCCGGGCGCTTGAGCCGACGAGCGCGCGCAGCTCAGGCGCCGCCGCTCAGGAACGGCACGACGGCGTCCAGCACGCCTTGCGGGTTCTCCCAGTGCAACGCGTGCGCCGCGTCCGCGACGCTCCGCACGCGCACGTGCGGCAGGTCGCGGTACGCGAGCCTCAGGCTGTCCGGCGTGGCCAGCAGATCCCGCTCGCCGGCCAGCGCCAGCACCGGGCAGCCGACCCGCTCGATCGCCGGCGGCTCGAGAAAGCTCGGCAGGCCGTCCGCCTGCAGCGCGAAGGCCTCGGCCGACTGCTTGTGCGCGTAACCCGTGGCGCCGACGACCATGGCGTCCAGCGTGGCGCGGCGTTCGAACAGCGACGGCGAGAACAGGAACTGGAACAGCAGCCGGAAGAAGTCCGCCTCGTCCGCGGTGCGGCGCAGCCGGGCGAGGGTGGTGAAGAGCTCCACGCGCACGGGGGCGAGACTGGGCGCGGCCGCCATGGCGACCAGGCGCGACACCCGCTCCGGCGCGCGCGCCGCGAGCGCCCAGCCGAGCATCGCCCCCATCGAATGCCCGACGACCGCCGCTCGCTCGATTTCCAACGCGTCGAGCAGGGCCAGGGCATCGTCCACCATCGCATCGCGAGAGGTAGGCGACAGCGCGGGCAGGGTACGTCCCGTGCAGCGGTTGTCCGGCGCGATCAGGTCGAAGCGCGCGCCGAGCCCGTCGAACAGCGGCTGCCAGCTCGCCGAATCGCTCGCCATGCCGGCGAGCAGCAGCACGGGCGGCCCGGACGGGCTGCCCGTGCGCTCGTGATGCTGCTCGATGTCGCCGAGCTTCAGTGTGGGCAAGGTGCCGGGTTCGACGGGGTCGAAGAGGCGCCACTATAGCGGTGCCCCCGTCCGGGAACCTCCGCGGCGTCGCGGCGCTCCCACCACCATCGTCTCCATCGTGCGCCTGCCTTGAGCTCCGTCTCCCACCGCGACACCGCCGGCCCGGGGCTCGCCGATGCCTGGGGCGCTCCGGTCACGGGGCCCGCCGACGCGCTGCCGGGCATCGACGACTTCGTCGTCGGGTTCACGCGCTACGAGCCGCGCGCGGTGAACGTGCTGGAGACCGCCGAGCGCGAGCCGGACAGTGCGCTCGCGAACGTGTACGCGGGCATGCTGCACCTGTTCTCCGAGTCGCCGGCGGGCCCGGCGAACGCGGAACCCTGGCGAGCGCGCGCGGCGAAGGTGCGGGGTACCAACTCGCGCGAGCGCGGGCTGCTGGCGCTCCTGACCGCGTGGCAGGCGCACGAGCACGAGCGCACCATCGCCATCGCGCGCGACGTGCTGGCCGAGTGCCCGCAGGACCTGACGACGTTGAAGCTCGCGCAGTACCACGCGTTCAACCGCGGCGACGCGGCGACCATGCTGTCCCTGGCGCAGGCGGTGCGCGGGCCCAACGAGCAGCGCGCGGCGTGGCACGCCATGCTGGCCTTCGGGCACGAGCAGCGGCACGAGCTCCACGCGGCGGAGTCCGCGGCCTGGCGTGCGCTAGAGCTCGATCCCGGCGAGCCCTGGGCGCATCACGCCATCGCGCACGTGCACCTCGGTCGCGGCACCCTCGACGACGGTCGGCGCTTTCTCGAGGCGCGCTCGCACCACTGGAGCGGCCTGAACAGCTTCATGTTCACGCACAACTGGTGGCACCTGGCGCTGTGCGAGATCGCCACCGGCCGGGCCGAGCGCGCGCTCGGACTCTACGACGAGCGCTGCTGGGGCGTGGAGCCCGGCTACAGCCAGGACCAGGTCGGCGCCGTATCGCTGCTGGCGCGGCTGGAGTGCGCGGGCGTCGACGTGGGGGAGCGTTGGCAGGCGCTGCGCCCGTACCTGGCGGCCCGCACGCTCGACGTCGAGCAGCCGTTCCTCTGCCTGCAGTATCTGTACGGGCTGGCGCGCGCCGGCGCGCCCGAGGCCGGCGAGCTGCTGGATCACGTGCGCCGTCAGGCCGTCGAGCCGACGGTCGCCGCGGACCGCGAGCTGTGGGAGCGCGTCGGTGTGCCCGTCGCCGAAGGGGTCGTGGCGCACGCGCGCGGCGACCACGTCGCCGCCGCCGAGGCCCTGTCGGTGCCGTGGGGCGAACGCGTGCGGCTAGGAGGCAGTCACGCGCAGCGCGACCTCTTCGAGCAGCTCCGACTGGACGCGCTGTGGCGCTCCGGACAACGCGAGGTTGCGCTCGGGGTCATGCGATCCCGGCTGCGGTTCGAGCCGGACAACCCGCTGCTGATCGCGCGCATCGCGCAGGCCGCCACCGGCCGCTGAGGTCTTCCGGAGCTCCTGCGGGGGCGAAGGCCGGCAGCTCCACCTCCTCGCGAAGTCGGTGCCGCGCGCGACCCGCAGGCCGCGCCCGTGCGATCGCAGGAGGACGTGTCGCGACAGTCCCCCCGACGTCGCGAGGATCGGAACTTGCATCGGAGGCGGCGAACAGGTGCGCGCGACCCGCGTGGCGCCGGCCCTCGACCCGGATCCTCCAACGCCCATGCTCGACAAGTCCCTCGTCCGGTGCGGCAATGCACGTCTCGCGGCCCTCCTCGTGTCGCTGTCCCTGCCGGGCGCCGCGCTCGCGCAGGACGGGGTCGACGGCGAGCCCGAACCGAACCCCGTTCAGCGCGCCGGCACCATCTCGGTGCCCATCTCGGCGCAAGGCTTGCTGCGCCGCACCAGCAACCTCGCCACGACCCCGGCACGCGTGCAGACCGGCCTGGTCGAGATCGGCGATTCGACATCGGTCGCGGTCACGCTGGAGCACGCCGGCCAGAGCGGCGACGATCCCGTGGTGATCGAGGGCGTGTCGTTCGCGGGCAAGAGCGCCGACGAGTATGCCGTGGACTTTCCGGGCCCGGCGACGCTGCGCGCGGGCGAGAGCCTGGACGTCACGGTGACCTTCACGCCGCGTGTGCCGGGCGACAAGTCCGCGACGCTGCGCTTCGACGTCGCCGGCGCCTCGGTGCCCTACATCGTGCTCGTGGACGGTGAGTCCCGCTTCCCGCTGGTCGCGGAGCTCGAGGCGGGAAGCTCCACGCTCGGGTTCGGTCAGGCGATCACGGGCTCGCAGCAGACGCAGACGCTGGTGCTGACCAACACCGGCTTCTCCGGTGCACCCGCAGTGAACGTTCTGCAGGCTCAGCTCGTGGGTGACAACCCGGACGCGTTCGCGGTCGATTTCGCCCCGACGTCCCTGCAGCCCGGCGAGTCGCTGGAGGTGCCGATCACGTTCGGTTCGGCCGCCGAAGGCACGAAGAACGCCGCGCTGGAGATCGTGCACGACGGCAACAACTTCACGCTCGACATCGCGCTGCAGGGCGACGTGATTCCGCCGGGCAACATCGAGCCCGTGTTCGGGCAGAGCACGGTGCAGATGAATCACTCCGTCAACAAGGGGACCACCCTGCAGTTCGGTCCCGACGGCAAGCTGTACCTCGGCGAGTGGAGCGGTCTGATCCACATCTTCGACGTCGTGCGAAACGGCAAGAACAATTACCAGGCGACGAAGCTCGAGACCATCACCTCGATCAAGGACGTGCCGAACCACGACGACGACGGCAGTCCGAACAACTCGCTTCCCCATCGCCAGATGACGGGTCTGCATGTCACGGGCACCGCCGATGCGCCAGTCATCTACGCAGCATCGAGTGACATGCGTATCGGCGGTGGCGGCAAGGGCGATCTGAATCTCGACACCAACAGCGGCATCCTTCACAGGCTGACGAAGACGGGAGGCGGATGGCAGAAGGAGGATCTCGTGCGCGGGCTGCCGCGCTCGGAGGAGAATCACGGGCCGAACGGACTCCTGAAGCTCGGCAACAAGATATACCTGCTGAACGGCGGCAACACGAACCAGGGCCGTCCCTCCGAGAACTTCGGCGGCACGTCCGAATACGCGCTGTCGGCCGCGTTGCTGGAGATCGACCTGGGTGGACTCGGCGCGCTGCCCTACGATCTCCCCACCCTGGACGACGAGGACCGTCCGGGCGTGAACGATGCGAACGATCCCTTCGGCGGCAACGACGGCAAGAACCAGGCGAAGCTCGTGCAGGGCGGGCCGGTGCGGATCTTCTCGTCGGGGCTCAGGAACGCCTACGATGTCGTGTACACCCAGGCCGGCGAGTTCTACACCATCGACAACGGCTCCAACGCCCCGTGGGGCGACGTGCCGGGACCCGGTTGCAGCAACACCTTCAAGGCGTTCGGCGGTTCGACGGACCCCGACGGCGTGCACCGGCTCTACGACGGCTACTACGCCGGTCACCCGAACCCCGTGCGCGGCAACAAGGACAACACGTTCAACGACTCGAACCCGCAGAGCCCGATCGAGGGCGCGGCCAATCCCGTCGAGTGCGAGTACCGCATCCCGGGTCAGGACGGCGCGCTCACGACCATGGGCGTGTCCGTGAACGGTCTCACGGAATACACGGCATCGAACTTCGCGGGAGGCATGCAGGGGGATCTGCTCACCGTCGGCTTCAACAAGAAGCTGTGGCGACTGGAGCTCGGCGCGAACGGGCAGTCCGTCACCTCGAAGTCCGTTCTGGTCGGCAACTTCGCGAAGGCACCGCTGGACGTCACGGCGCTCGGCGACGACGGGCCCTTCCCCGGCACGATCTGGGTCCTGTTCTGGGACGGGACGGATCTCACGGTCTTCGAACCCGACGACTATTGATGCGCGTCGCAGGTTGAAGGCCCGTCCGGGCGCGGCCGATACCCGGTTCACACGATAGGCATCCGGCCCCGCGCCGTCCGCGTGCGCGCACGTATGCACGCGGTCGGCCGGCAGTACGCGGCCCCCCCGTTCGGGCCATGCCCGACCCGATGCAAGCAACCAGCGATTCACCATGCGCAAGGCGTCAGAGCACGTGACCCGTCTTCCCTCGCCGCCGATCCTAGGCACGCTGCTCGCGTGCCTGGCGCTCGCGGGGTGCACCGACGACGGGTCGACCAGCGAAAGGCGGCTCGCGCCCGACATCCTCGACATCGTGCCCGAGCCCCGCAACACGCTCCCGAAGCTGAACCTCGCGGACGCCGACTTCGTGGGCACCCACCATTCCGGCAGCGGCGTGTGCGCGGACTGCCACAACGACGACCAGATGATCGTGCCGGACGACTCCGGCGTGCCGAAGAACGTCTCCATCGAGACCGCCTGGCGCACCAGCACCATGGCCAACTCCGCGCGCGATCCGTACTGGCACGCGGTCGTCGCGTCCGAGCTCGACGACTTCCCGATGCTCGAGGAGGTCATCAACGACAAGTGCATCGTGTGCCACGCCCCCATGGCGCACGACGTGGCGAAGAAGGAAGGGCTGGACCTGCGCCTGTTCAGCGAGACCGACGACGACGGCAACATCGTCGCGCAGGGCCTCTACGACGGCAGCTCCGGGGATCCGCTGTACGACCATGCCATGGACGGGGTGAGCTGCAGCGTGTGCCACCAGATCGACCCCGGCAATCTCGGCACCGAGCAGAGCTTCACGGGCGGCTTCCAGATCCTCGATGCGCGGGATCTCGCGGCGAAGCCCGCCTACGGCCCGTACCCGAACCCGAACGGCGCCTACATGCAGCAGCAGTCCGGCTATCAGGCGCTGGAGGCGGCGCACATGAGCGACTCGGCCACCTGCGCCACGTGCCACAACCTGAACGTGGATGCCGTCGACGCGGCCGGCGAGCCCGTCGGCGGCGAGCACTTCGCCGAGCAGGCGAGCTACACCGAGTGGCTCTTCAGCGACTACGCCACCGGCGGCGCGCTGGAGCAGAGCTGCCAGGACTGCCACATGCCGGCGCTCGACACGGCCGTGTCGCTCGGCGAGGGCGCCGGGCAGACGCGCGAGGACTTCTCCGAGCACGTGTTCCTCGGCGCGAACACCGTCATGCAGTCGATGATGCGCGACTACTCGACCGAGCTCGGCATCCCCGAAGGCCTCGATTTCGACACCTCCATCGAGAGGAACCGCGCCTTCCTGCAGGGCTCGGCGGCGCTCGCCCTCGAGAACGTCGCGCGGCGCGAGCTGGCGCCGGGCGAGATCGCGCCCGAGCCCGAAGCCGACATCGACGGCGACGGCGTCGTCGATCCGCAGCCCGAGCCCGGGCCGCGCGACGAGCTCGCGTTCGACGTGCGCATCGAGAACCTCGCGGGGCACAAGCTGCCGAGCGGCTACCACTCCCGGCGCGCCTACCTGCACGTCGTCGTCGTGGACGAGGCCGGCGAGCAGGTCTGGGAGAGCGGGGCGATCAACGCCGAGGGGCGCATCGCCGGCGTGATCGAGGACGTGGACCCGTCGGCACTGGAGCCGCATTACGACGTCATCACGCGCGAGTCGCAGGTGCAGGTGTACCAGAGCGTCGTCGGCCGGCCCGACGGCTCGCGCACCCAGTCCTTGCTCGACGCCGATCGCTTCCTGAAGGACAACCGCCTGCTGCCCAAGGGCTTCTTCAAGGCCGAGGCCCTGGACAATCCCGCCACGGTGGCGAGCTTCGGCACCTTCGGCGCGGCGCTCGACGACGACGACTTCGACGCGGGCTTCGACACGGTCGGGTACCGCATCGCCGTGCCGCGCGGCGCCTCCTACCGGGTGCTGGTGGAGCTGCGCTACCAGCCGCTCGCCTACGGCCACCTGCAGGAGCTCTTCCTGAAGGGCGACCGGCTGGACGCGATGGACGCCTTCCGCACCATCTACGACAACACGGTGCTGCGCGACGAGGTCATCGCCACGGTCAGCGAGGATCTGTAGCGTCTACCGGGCCGCGGCCCCGCGCCGCGACTTGGCTATACTGCGCCCCCTGATTCCGTCGCAAGTGCCTGTTTTTCCACGGGCGCCGGCGAATCGGGGGAGCCCTCTTCGATGATCCGCACCGCGCGTCCCGCGTTCCGTCCCACCGTCGCCGTCGCTGCCGCCGTTCCTGCCGTCGTCGGTGCCGCCCTCGGTGCCGCCTCCGCCGCCGCGGTTTGGCGCGTAGGCGGCGCAGTGCGCGCCACCGCCCTGG
Source organism: uncultured Gammaproteobacteria bacterium (assembly GCA_963833195.1). Lineage (GTDB taxonomy): Bacteria > Pseudomonadota > Gammaproteobacteria > Granulosicoccales > Granulosicoccaceae > Granulosicoccus. The sequence goes on from CAWHXF010000027.1 coordinate 4,239,653, forward strand.
TCGGTGCGCTCGTCGTCGCCGCGCTGCACACCGCGCCCGCGCTCGCCCAGGGCGTGGAGTACCGCATCGGGCCCGAGGACCTGCTGCGCATATCGGTATGGCAGGAGGAGGATCTGGATCGGGAGGTGCTCGTGCGTCCCGACGGCGGCATCTCCTTCCCGCTCGCGGGGGACCTGCAGGTCTCCGGGCGCACCCCGCTCGAGGTGCAGGACGAGATCCGCACGCGGCTGCAGCGCTACGTGCCGAACGCCGAGGTCACCGTCTCCGTCGACACGGTGTCCGGCTACACGGTGTTCGTGCTCGGCGAGGTCAACGCGCCCGGGCAGTTCACGCTCGGACGCTACGTCGACGTGCTGCAGGCGCTCACGCTCGCGGGTGGACTGACCCCCTACGCCAGCGAGAAGAACATCACCGTGCGTCGCCGTGAGGACGGCGACGAGGTCGTCTACGACTTCGACTACAGGGACGTGGAGAGGGGCCGGGATCGCGGCCAGAACATCATCCTGCAGAGCGGCGACGTCGTCGTCGTTCCCTGACGCGCCGCGACGCGCCACGCGGCTTCCCGCGGATGGCCTGCTTCGATCCTCGGCGCGTCCCGAACGCGCTCGCAGCGGTGGTGTGCACCGTGCTCGCGTCGGGCGCGGCGCCCGCTCGCGCCGACGTCTGGGTGTTCGCCCCTTCCGTCGCGCTCGACCAGCGCTTCGACGACAACTACAGCCTCGACGTCTTCGACCCCGACAGCGTGTCGGCCACGCGCGCGGTGGGCGAGCTCGCGCTGTCGCGCGAATCGCAGAACTTCTCGCTGAAGGGTCTGCTGCTCGCGGACGTGCTGCTGACCACCGACGAGGACGAGGACGGCACCGATCTGGACTCGAACCAGATCGCGGGCATCGAGACGCGCTTCGGCGGCCGGCTGACCCGCTTCGGGGTGGACCTGGGGTTCAAGCAGGACACGCCGAGCCGCGACATCGCGGGGGACCTCGTCGTGGGCGACACCGTGGCGACCGACACCGGCACCATCGACCGGGAGAGCGACGTGGCGCGCCGGCGCTTCACCGTCGCGCCCAGCGTGGTGCGCGAGCTCGGCCGGCGCACGAGCGTCGAGGGGCGCGTGACGTACACGAACGTGCAGCACGACCTCACCGACGCGCAGGATCTGATCCTCGAGCAGTACAACGGGCTGCTCGCGAACTTCGATGCGCTGCCCGCCGAGCTGCAGGACCGCCTGGTCGACGAGAACGGCGATCGTCTGCCGGCCGACCAGGTGACCATCGACACGGTGGGGCCGTTCACGCCGACGGGCGAGCTCGACGACTTCGAGGAGATCCGGCTCGACGTGGGGCTGCGCTACAAGCTGTCGCCCGTCACCACGCTGTCGGGCTTCGTGGCCACGAGTCGCTACGTGGCCGAGGTCGAGCCCGACGACCTGGCCTTCGTGCCGTTCGAGGATCTCGCGGAGGATTCGGAGGAGCGCGACATCCGGCGCGAGCCGCGGCGCGAGTCGGTGTCGACCACCTCGAGCCTGCGCATCGGCTACGACCGAGCGCTCAGCCCGACGCTCGCCATCGGCGTGCAGGGCGGGGTGTACATCAACAGCACCGACGACAACGACACGCTGCGCGCGGGCGACCTTGCGCCGCCCGAGTTCGGCTTCGGCGAACAGTACGAGCAGCAGTTCGCCGACCGCCTGGGCACGCTCGACAGCGAAGAGAACGGCTGGCTCGCCAACATCACGCTCACCAAGGATGCCGGGCTCACACGCTACGTCGGGCGCTTCGCCGTCGACGTGCAGCCGAGCAGCGTCGGCTCGCAGGTGGAGACCCAGGAGCTCGTCGGCGAGGTGTTCCGCCAGATCGATCCGCTGATCGATGTCTCGTTCCGCGCCCGCGCCTACGAGCCCGACCGCCTCGGCGCGAGCCCCGACGACGAGTTCTCGCGCCGTTTCGTGAGCCTGGAGCCGCGCGTCACGTGGCGCTTCGCGCGTGCCTGGGCCGCGCAGGCGTCCTACCGCTACCGGCGCCAGAAGAGCCGGGCGCTGCCCGACAGCGCGGAGAGCAACGCCGTGCTGTTCTCGCTGCGCTGGACGCCGCCGTCGCAGGTGCAGGGGTTGTAGGACGAGCTCAGGCGTCCGCGGGAACGTCCCTGACCCATTCCAGGATGCGTGCCGCGGCCGGGTCGTAGATCGCGATGCCGCCCGCGTAGCGCGCCTTGAATCGGTGCAGTTGCACGAGCTCGGGGGCCAGGCCCTCGTCGTCCAGCGCCGTCTCGACGGCCTCGCGCATGGCCGGCTCGATGTCGTCGAGCCCGAGCGCGGCCCTGGCGAGCGTGTCGCGCGCGACGCTCGCGGCGTCCGCGGGCCGGGCGGCACCGATCTCCGGGCCGCCCTCGCCGCGCTCTGCCAGCCGGCCGGCGGAGACGGCGAAGGGCGCGAGCGCGACGTAGCGGTCGCTGCGCTCGTGCGGCTCGGGCCAGCCGTTGAAGAGCTCCTCGAGGTACTTGCCGAACTCGCCCTTGCCGGGGGGCGGCGTGAGCAGGAGCGGCGGACGGCCGGCGGCGATCTCGGCGATCTCGCGCGGCGCGGCGCCGCGCTCCGCGAGCTCGCCGTTCGCCTCGGCGTGCGCCTGCGCGGACAGCGTGTTGAACATGCCGTCGGCGAACACGACGGCGACGGTGCGCTGCTGGTGGGTGGCCACGAAGCCGTAGGCGAGGGCGGCGATCTGCAGGCCGGCGATCAGGCTCATGTCGAGCGCGAGCTTCGGCTTGCCCGGCTTGTACAGCAGCAGCGTGAGCGCGGGGCCGAGCACGAGATCCACCATGGCCACGAGCTTCAGGCCTTCCCAGCCGCCGTCGAGCGCGAACAGCGCGCCCGGGAACCAGTGCACCAGCATCGCCCAAACGAGCGTGGAGAACACGAGGAGGCTGAGCGTGAGGTGCAGGCAGAACGCCTGCGCCTTCGACAATGGCCACCACGTCGTCGCGGAGGCGCCCGCCGTCGGGTCATCGACCCGCGCGGCGTGATCGGCTGCAGGGTCGGCGGCGGGGATCGGTGCGTCGCTCATGGGTGCGGTCGGGCCGGAAGTGTTGCGTTCCGGCTGCGAGGCAACCCGTGTGCCATCGGGCTAAGATCGCGCTCCGTCCCGGTCAGCGAATGCACCCTCCCATGAAACTAGCCTTGGGCTGCGACGGCGCCGGCCGGCCCCTGATGGACGTCGTCGAGGCCTGGTTGCGCGAACGCGACGATCTGCAGGTCGTCAACCTGTCCGAGCCGGAGGCGGGCGCCGAGGAGCGGTACGCCGAGATGACCGATCGGGTGGCGCGCCGCGTCAGGAGCGGCGAGTTCGAGCGCGGCATCCTGATGTGCGGCACGGGCCTCGGGGTGTGCATCTCGGCCAACAAGGTGCCGGGCATCCGCGCGGCGCTGGTGCACGACACGTACTCGGCCGAGCGCGCGGCGCTCAGCAACGATGCGCAGATCATCACGCTCGGCGCCCGCGTCGTGGGCCCGGAGCTCGCGAAGGCGATCGTGGCGACGTGGCTGGACGCGCGCTTCGACCCCACGGGCCGCAGCGCGGCGAACGTGGCGGCCATCGACGCGCTCGACGCCGGCAAGCCGCGCGAGTGATGCGTCGCGCTCGCGGCGGTACGGGTCGATGAGCGCCGCGGCCCGCGCGGCGCGCATCCACGGCGCGAACGATCTTCGCGTGGAGGCCTACGAGCCGCGCGCGCCGCGGCCGGCCGAGACGGTCGTGGACGTCGCCGTCGTGGGCATCTGCGGCAGCGACCTGCATTACTACAAGGACGGCGGCATCGGCGGCGCGGTCATCCGTGCGCCGTTCGTGCCGGGACACGAGTTCTCGGCGCGCCTGACCGAGGACGTCGAGTCGCTCGGACTTTCGCGCGGTGCGCTCGTCGCCGTCGATCCCGCGACTCCCTGCCACGCGTGCGAATGGTGCCGCGCCGGCCACCACAACCTGTGTCCGAACGTCGTGTTCCTGGGGGCGCCGCCGCACGACGGGGCGCTGACCGGCAGGCTGGCCGTGCCCGTCGCGAGCCTGGTACCTCTGCCCGACGGCGTGACGGCCGACGAGGGCGCGCTGCTCGAGCCGCTCGGCGTGTGCCTGCACGCCATGGATCTCGCACGGCCCGCGCCGTGGGACTCGGTGGCGCTCGTCGGCTGCGGCCCGATCGGGCTCGGCATCCTGCAACTGCTGGTGCTGGCGGGCGTGGGCGAGATCGTGGCCGTCGATCCGCTCGCCCACCGCACGGCGCTGGCGGCCGGCCTCGGTGCCACCGCCGTCGGCGCATCGCTCGATGCGGTGGCCGATGCGACCGGTGGACTCGGCTGCCACGTCGTGATCGAGGCGACGAACTCGCCGGACGGTTTCCGCGACGCGGTGGCCGCGGCACGCATCGGCGCACGCCTCGTGCTGGTGGGCATTCCGGACGGCGACCTGTACTCGCCGCTGCCCGCTGCCGAGGCGCGCCGGCGCGGCCTGACCGTGCGCTTCTCGCGACGCATGGGCGAGGTGTACCCGCGTGCGGTCAGTCTCGTCGCGCAAGGCCGCGTGGATCCGACGCGGCTGGTGACGCACCGCTTCGGGCTCGACGGCGTTCCGGAAGCGTACGCGCTGCACGCCGAAGCGGCGGACGGTGTCGTCAAGAGCCTGGTGTACCCGGCGGGACTGAAGGAGGCTCAGCCGGGCAGGTCGCGGAAGTCGAGCCCGAACGGGCGCCGCGGATCGTCCACGACGTCGAGTATCGCGCGCGCAAGCGGCAACCGATCGACGTGCAGCCGTCCCGCGTCGCACGCCGCACGGAAGCCCGCCGACAGTGCCCGGCCGGTGTCGACGCCTTCGGCGGTGATCCCCCTCATGGGACCGTCCAGCGCCTCGCCGAGCCTCATCCCGCCGCCGAGCAGGCGCCCGAGCCGGCTGTTGCGCCCGCCGCCGACGGTGACGTGCAGGTCGCCGGCCCCGGCGAGATCGAAGGCGGGCGGCACGGCGTGCGCAAGCTTCGGGGCGATGTGCTCGCTGCGCCGGTCCGAGCCGTCGCGCAGCCAGTCGGACAGCAGGGCGAGCTCCTGCACGCCCTGGTTGTAGAGCGCGGCGACGGGGTTCTTGGCGTGCGAGTCGCCGAGCGCGTGCGCGGTGAACATGGCCGAGATGCCGATGCACAGGAAGTTCTTGAGCGCCGCGCACGCCTCCACGCCGACGATGTCGTCGCTCACCGTCGGGCGGTACACGTCCGTGCGCAGCAACTCGCGCAGCCGCTCGGCGCTCTCGACTCGACGCGACGCGAACGTCACGCGCGTCGGGTAGCCGAGCGCGAGCTCGCGCGCGATGCAGGGGCCGCCGATGCCCACCAATCCGCCCGGCACGGCGCACAGCGAAGCGGGCAGGGCGTCCGCGTAGGTCAGCGGCGGACCGCCGTCGTCGGCGGCCACCAGCCCCTTCGTGACCAGTGCCAGCAGCGAGGGCGCCGCTCCGGCGCGCCGAAGCGTCGCGCTCGCCCACGCCACGCCCGGGCTGCTGACGGCGATGACGACGACGTCGGCGGCGCGCAGCAGCTCGGCGTCCAGCGCTTCGATGCGCACGGCCTCGATGGCGTCCGGCAGGCGCGCATCCAGCGTGGGGTGGCGGCGGTCCGCGTTCACGGCGTCGACGAGGGCGTCGTCGAGCGGCGAGCCCGCGAGCGTCACGCGGTTCCCGGGAACCGCGCAGGCCGGCACGGCGAGCGCGGAGCCCATGACGCCCGCGCCGAGGATGACGATGCGCGTCACGCGCGCGCGGCCGCGGAGACGATCATCCGATGCGCCGCTCCGTGCCCGCGTCGAAGAGGTGCATCTTCGACGGATCGATGCGCAGGCCGATGCGTTCGCCGCGCGCGACGCGCAGCCGCTCGTTCGACACCGCGCGTACGGTGTGCTCGCCGAGGCGCACGTGCAGGTGCGTTTCCGCGCCGGTGTTCTCGACGAACTCGATCGCGCCCGTGACGGCGTCGCCGGCCTCGCCCTGCACCACCTCGATGTCGAGCGGGCGCAGGCCCACCCGCACCGCCTGGCCGTCGGTGGCCGGGGTGTCCGCGGGCAGCGCGAACGCGTGCTCGCCGACGCGGGCGACCGGCGAGCCGGCTTCTCGGCCCACCGTGCCGTCGAGCAGGTTGATCGACGGCGAGCCGATGAAGTCGGCGACGAAGCAGTTGGCGGGCCGATCGTAGACCTCCTCCGGCGAGCCCATCTGCTCGACGCGGCCGGCGCGCATGACGACGATGTCGTCGGCCATGGTCATGGCCTCGATCTGGTCGTGGGTGACGTAGATGGTGGTGGTGTCCAGCCGATCGTGGATGCGGCGGATCTCCAGGCGCATCTGGCCGCGCAGCTTCGCGTCGAGGTTCGACAGCGGCTCGTCGAACAGGAACACCTTCGGGTGACGCACCAGGGCCCGGCCCATCGCCACGCGCTGGCGCTGGCCGCCCGACAACGCCTTCGGGTAGCGATCCAGCAGCGGCTCGAGGTCCAGGATCTCGGCCGCCTCGGCGACCTTCCTCTCGATCTCGGCCTTCGGCTCCTTCCTGACCTGCAGGCCGAAGGCGATGTTGTCGCGCACCTTCATCTGGGGGTAGAGCGCGTACGACTGGAACACCATCGCGATGTCCCGGTCGCGCGGGTGCACGTCGTTGATGCGCCGGCCCTCGAACAGGATGTCGCCGCCGGTCACCTTCTCGAGCCCCGCCGTCATGCGCAGCAGCGTCGTCTTGCCGCAGCCCGACGGACCGAGCAGCACGACGAAGCGCTTCTCGCCGATGCCGAAGCTGACGTCGTCCATGACGGTGACGGGGCCGTAGCGCTTGGCGATGCGTTCGTAGTCGACTGCCGACATGCGGTGTCCGGGTTTCGTTGGGGAGGGTCAGACGCGCAGGGTGGCCACGAAGCCCTCGAGGCCCGTCGAGTCGCCGACGAGGTCGAGCGCACCGTAGCGGTCGCGCATCCAGCGGGCGTGCAGGACGGCATCGCGGTAGAAGTCCGCGTCGAGGCCCAGGTCGGTGGCCGTGCGCTGGCAGCCGGCCGCCCCCATCGCGTCCCACAGCTCGTCGAAGGGCAGGACGACGCCCGCGAGCTCCGCGCGCAGCGCCGGCCATTCGTCGTCGAGCCGGCGGTTCAGCGCGTCGGCGGCCGCCGCGTCCAGTGTCTTCGCCCGGGACTGCGCGATCATGCCCTCGGCGATCTCGACCCCGCAGTGCTCGCGCAGCCGAGCTTCCGGTACCCGCGTGGGGTGCAGCACGGGCGGCGTCTCGCGGCCGAACGCGCGGTTCTGCAGGTCGGACATCGTCACCGTCGCGACGCCCACCTGCTCGCCGTGCGAGGTGCCGGGATGGCGGTCCCCCGCGAACATGTCGATCCAGTGCGAGATCATGTGCTCGTGCATGCTGCCGCTGTGGGTCGTGTCGGTGAACGTGGTGCCGAGGCCCATGATCGCGGAGATGCGCGTCAGCGCGCCGAGCGCGTCGGGATCCCCCGCCAGCAGCGCGGATGCGTTCGCGATCATGCCGGGCTCGTCGATCGCGAGCAGCGCGTACGGCGTCGCGCGGTACTCGGTGCCGAGGAGGCGGTGCGACAGCAGCCAGTCGGCCTGGGCCGTGGTGCGGCAGATGACGTCGGCGAACGCCGCGGACACCAGCCGCTTCGGGCACCGCGCGAGCACGGAAAGATCGAAGAACACGCCGCGCGCGCCGCGGCACGTGATCGAGCGCTTCAGCCCGTCGAACGTCACCGATGCCGTGGATGTCGTGTACGCGTTCATGGGCGATGTGGGGAACACCGAGTAGGGCCGGCCGTCGAGGAAGGCCGCGTACTTGACCGTGTCGTTCACCGTGCCCGAGCCGACCGCGATCAGCGCGTCGGTGCCGCGCGTGGCCTCGCGCAGCTCCGCCACGCCGCGCTTCGAACAGCTCGGGCGCTCCCAGACGTGCTCGCGCACGTGCAGGCCGTCGGCGCGCAGCGCGGCGTGCACGCGCGCACCGAGGGCCGCGTGCGTGAACGGGTCCGAGACGACGGTCAGCGACCGGTCGGGGTGCACGCCGCGCACGAGCTCGGCCTCGGCGCCGTCGAGCGAGGCGCGGATGACGATGTCGTCGAGCGGGATGCCGCGCCGCGCGCCGGTGCCGGGCTCGACCCACTCGCCGCGTACCAGCTCGTTCAGGACGCCGCCGAAGTCGATCGTCGCGCCCGTCCCGCGTCCCCCGACGTCGCTCCCGCTCACGCCGCGCCCGTGCCTTCGAGGCGACGCGCGTCCGCGAAGGCCACCATGCGATGGTTGATGTCGGCCGTGGCGGCGTACAGGTCGTCGTAGATGGTCGCTAGCTCCGCGTAGCGCTCGCCGGCGGCGGCGTCCGGTTCCACGGCGACCGTCTCGCCGGACATCGCGTCGGCCGCGGCCTCGATGCTCGGGTACCAGCCCGCGCCGTGCGCCGCGATCATGCCGGCACCGAGGGCCGAGGCCTCGATCGTGTCGCTGACGTGCACGCGCTTGCCCGAGGCGTCGGCGAGCATCTGGCGCCACAGCGGGCTGTTCGCGCCGCCGCCGATCGCGACGAAGCGCTCGATCGTCACGTTCGCCGCGCGCTCCATGTCGCGCGCGCGCATCGCCCGGTCGATCGTCATGGACTCGATGATGGCCCTGTACACGTGCTGCGGCGAATGGCTGCCGGACAGCCCCAGGATCACGCCGCGCGACGCGACGTCCCAGTGCGGGTCCATCACGCCCTCGAAGTGAGGTTGCACGAGCAGCCCTTCCGAACCGATCGGCATGGCCGCCGCGGCGCGCTCGAGCGCCTCGAACGTGCTGGCGTCGGCCTTGCCGTGCGCGACGAAGCGCTCGACGAACCAGTTGATCAGGAACGCGCCCGAGCGCAGGCAGCTCTCGTACACGTAGCCCGTGCCCTGCGCGGCGAGCTCGGTGCGCCACGCGCGGTCGGCGAGGTAGTCGGGCGACCAGATGCCCGAGACGATCGCCGTGCCGAGATTGATGTAGGCACGCTCGGGCACCGTGCAGCCGCAGCCGAGCGCGGCGCACTGGCCGTCGCCGCCCGCGGCGTACACGGCGAGACCGGTGGGCAGGCCCGTGGCGGCCGCCGCGTCGGGCGTGACGTGCCCGAGCAGGGTGCCGGGCGCCACCGCCTCGGGCAGCCGCGCGGCGTCGAGCTCCAGCGCGTCGAGCAGGAGCGGCGACCAGCGCTTCTCCTGCAGGTCGTAGAGCCCGATCGGGTCGGCGCTGATCCACCCGGTGCGAAACGCTTCGCCGCCGCACAGCGCGCGCACGAGGTACGTCTGCACATCGACGAAGCGGGCCGTCGCGTCGAAGATCCCGCGCTCGTGCTCGCGCAGCCACGCGAAGCGGTACAGGCAGGAGGTGAGGTCCGGGGGGCGCCCGGTGATGCGGTGGATCCGCTCCGCGCCCACGCGGTCGGCGAAGGTGCGTACCTGCTCGCGCGAGCGACCGTCCAGCCAGGTGATCGCGGGCCGCGTGGGGCGTCCGTCCGCGTCGAGGAACGCGAGGGTCTCGCGCTGGTTCGAGATCGCCAGCGCTTCGAGCCTGCCGACGTCGATCCCGGTCGTGCATTCGCGCAGCGCGGCGGCGGCCGATGTCCACCAGTCGGCGGGATCCTGCTCGTAGCGCTCGTGCGCGGGGTTCGACAGCGCGATGGGCGCCCGGCCTTCGGCGACGAGGTGTCCGCACGGGTCCCACGCGATGGCCTTGGTGCCCTGCGTGGAGCTGTCCAGGCCGATGACGAGCGGGGGCGACACGGGCTTCAGTACTCCTGCCGCGTCGGCGTCACCACCATCTCCTGGATCAGCACGTTTTGCGGCATCTCGTAGGCGAAGCGGATCATGTCGGCGACGTGGGAGGCGGGAATGCCGCCGCCGATGCGCGCCTTGTTGTCCTTGTAGGCCTGCACGGTGTTCGCGTCGGTGACGTGGTCCAGCACCTCGGTATCGATGATGCCGGGCGAGATCACGACAACGCGCACGTCGTACGGGGCCAGCGCGCCGCGGATGCTCTCCGACACGGCGTGCACGAAGAACTTGGTGCCGCAGTAGACCGTGTGGTCGGGGTAGACCTTGCGGCCGGCGATGGAGCTCATCATGACGATGGTGCCGCGGCGCCGCGCCTTCATGCCGGCCATGACGGCGTGCAACGCGTTCATGACGCCCTTGGCGTTGACGTCGATGCTCTCGTCCCACTCGGCCGGGTCTTGGGTCGTGATGTCGGCGAGCCGCGCGAGCCCAGCGTTGTTGAACAAGCAGTCCACGGGTCCGTGGATCGCCTCGGCTTCGGCGACCGCAGCGGCGATCGCGTCGCGATCGCGCACGTCCACCTGCCGGCACAGCGCGTCGGGCAGGCCGAGCGCCTCCATGCGCTCGAGCCGCCGCGCCATCAGCAGCAGCGGGTGGCCCGCCGCCGCGAAGGCGCGGGCCGTGGCCTCGCCGATGCCGGAGCTGGCACCGGTGATCGCGACAAGGGGCTTGCTCATGGGAAGGCTCCTGTCGGGAGCGCGGAAGGGGGCCGGCAACCGGCCCCGCTCCCGGCGTCAGCCCGCGACGATGTCGTCGACCCGCTCCGCGATCGCGTCGAGAACCTCCTGCGGCGACGCGTAGTCGCCCGCCCAGAACTTGCCGAGCTCCACCGGTATCGTGTCGTTCGACAGCTCCGCCCATTCCGGCAGGTCGGGCTCCGAGCCCATGTGGCTTGCGATCGTCTCGCGCACGACCGGCAGGTGGCGCGTCGTGCCCTCGATGCCGGGCTTCGCGTTCGCGAGGATGCGCGGGTCGTCGTAGACGGAACCCCGAGTCGGGCCGGTGCCCCCGCCGAGCGCGGTGATGAGCACCTGCGTGTCGTACGAGGTGGCCCACTGCGCGAACAGCCAGGCGGCCTCGGGACTCTTCGCGTAGCGCGACACCGCGAGCGACGATCCGCCCTGGTGGCCGACGCCGGGGATCTCGCCGTAACCGGTCTCGCTGCGCAGCGGCTTGGTCGGTGCCGGCGGCACGGCCGCCTCGTACAGGCCACTGGTCGGCGAGCCGGGCGCGTCCCAACCGGTGAAGAACTCGCCCCAGGACAGCACCTGTCCGGCGAGCCCCTGCGCCATCGCCTGCCCCTGCCCGTCCCAGGTCCAGGTCGTCACGCCCTCGGGCATCGTCTCGTAGAGCTTCATCCAGTACTCCATCGCCGCGAGTCCCTCGGCATCGTTGCCGCTGAACTTGCCGTCGGGTCCGAAGATCGAGCCTCCGGCGCCCCACAGCCAGCAGGTCCAGTCGCACTCGAGGCTGTAGTGGCCGGACTTCATCTGTCCGGTGGTGCCGTACATCTCGGGGCCCTTGGCCTCCATGATCGCCTGCGCGTTGGCTAGGTACTCGTCCATGTTCGCGGGCACACTCAGGCCGAGCTCGTCGTAGACGTCCTTCCTGTACATCTGGATGAAGATCGGGATGTCGTAGGGCACGCCGACCATGATGCCGTCGTACATCGAGATGCCGTCGACGAGCGCCGGCAGGAAGTCGCTCATGTCGTAGTTCGGCATCGCGAGATCGGAATCCGACTCGTATTTCTCGCGCGGGTCCACCACGTCGCCCGAGAAGGCGGCCATCCAGCTCTGGTCGATGTAGTAGAGGTCGTAGGTGCCGAGGCCCGAGGCCACGTCGAGGGTCAGCTTCTGAAGCACCTGCTCGAGCGGGAGCACCTCGATCTCGACGTTGATGCCCGTCGCGTCGATGAAGTTCTGCTTCAGGAACGAGTTGATCGCGTTGGACGGCGGGGTGGACTCGGTGGCCAGCCGGATGGTCTGCCCCGCGAAGGGCTTGGCGGCGTCCGCCAGCCATTTCATCATCTCGGCGTCCTGCTCGACACCTTGCGCGAGCGCCGAGGGGAAGAACCCGCCGCGGCGGTTGCCCAGCCCGAGGCCCAGCGCGCCGGCCCCGAGGCCGAGCTTCGCGCTCGCGCGCAGGAAGCTGCGCCGGTCCATGCGGCCGGCGGCGTAGGCCTGGACGACCTGCGCCAGGTATCGCTTGCGATTGCTCTGGTTGAAACGCATCGTGGTTCGCTCTCCCTCGTGGTCTGCCCCCTGGCCGGGGGCTCGTGGACGTTCGCTCGCCCGAACGCGTCGGGCCCTACTGCTTGAGCCCACCCATCGTGAGCCCGCGAACGAGATTCTTCTGCACCAGCAGGATGAAGACGAAGGCCGGCACCATGGCGCCGACGCCGAGCGCCGCCATCTTTCCCCAGGCCGTGCCCGTGGACGTGACGAAGGTGGACGACACCACCGGGATGGTCTTCAGCCCCGTCTGCGTGAGCGTCAGAACGAACAGGAACTCCGTCCAGCTGAAGATGAAGCACAGCACGGCGGTGGCCGCGATGCCGCCGAGCGCCATGGGCAGCACGATGCGCCGGAAGATCGTCCAGCGCGACGCGCCGTCGATCAGCGCTGCCTCGTCGATCTCCTGCGGGATGTCGTCGAAGAAGCTCTTGAGCAGCAGCACCGCCAGCGGCAGGTTCATCAGCGCGTGCACGAGGATGATGCCGAGATGGGTGTCCATGAGCCCGATCTCCTTGTAGATGAAGAACATCGGGATCGCGACGGCCACCGGCGGCATCATGCGCGTGGACAGGATCCAGAACACGAAGTGGTGCTGGCCGCGGATGCGCATGCGGCTGAGCGCGTAGCTCGCGAGCGTGGCGATCAGGATCACCAGCGCCGTGCTGCCCACGGCGACGATGATCGTGTCGACGAGCCGAGGCGTCATGTAGAAGTTCCCGCCGCCGGCGAGGTTCCTCGTCGCGTCCGCGCCGCCGAACGAGATGCCGAACACCTCCTCGAACGACTTCGCGGTGAAGTCCCAGTCGAAGATGCGCGGCGGCTTGGTGAAGATCTGGCTCTCGGGCCGGAACGCCACGGAGAACCAGTAGTAGATCGGGAAGAAGAAGAGCCCGACCACCGACCAGGCGGCGACGGCGCGTACCACACGGACGCCGGTGCTCTGGTAGGAGGCGCTCACCAGCGCAGCTTCGTCACGGCGACGAACACGTTCGCCACGATCAGGATGACGACGAGCGAGAACAGGCTGATGGCCGCGCCGTAGCCCCAGTTGATGAAGCTGAACGTCTGCTGCCAGGCGTACAGGCTCAGCGTATAGGTCGCGGTGCCCGGACCGCCGGACGTCATCACGAACACGTAGTCGAACGTGCGGAAGAGATCGATGCCGCGCAGCAGCACCGCGATGGCGATGACCTTGCCGAGCATCGGCAGCGTGAGCCGGCGGAAGATCTGCCACTCGCTCGCGCCGTCGATGACCGCGGACTCGAACGGCTCGGTCGGCATGGCGCGCAGCCCGGCAAGGAAGATCAGCACCATGAAGGGCGTCCACTGCCAGATGTCGGCGAGCATCACGCCCGCCAGCGCGGTCGAGCTGTTGCCGAGGATGGAGCCCGTCTGCAGCAGGCCGATCTCCTGCAGCGCCCAGGTGATGACGCCGTACTGAGCATCCTCGAGCAGCAGGAACATCATGCCGGTGATGGCGGGCGGAATGACCAGGGTGAGCGTGAGCAGGCCGCGCAGGATCCCGTAGCCGGGATCGTCCGAATCGAGCAGCAACGCGATGCCGAGCCCCAGCACCAGCTGCACCACCAGGCAGATGCCCGTGTACAGCAGCGTGGTGCCGAGCGCGCCCCACAGCCGCGCGTCGGCGAAGAGCTTCGCCCAGTTCTCCGTGCCGACGAACTCGAGCGCGCGGCGGCGCGGCACGAACTCCTGGAAGCTCAGCCAGAGGTTGTAGAAGAACGGGAAGAGCGCGAACACGACGAGCAGCGCCACGAGCGGCGCGAGCCACGGCCAGGCGTGGTCCGAGACGAGCAGCCGTGGTGCCGCGGGTACCGCCGGCAGCGCACGCGACGTCGTCGCGCTCACGCGCGCGACCTCGCGTCGGACCTGCAGGCATCACGGGTCATCGGTGGCGGGCGAGTGGCGGCGTGCGGCGACGCGAACGAGCCTGCCACAGCACCTGTTCCGGTTCAACACATTTGTTAGGCTAGATGAACAGGTGTCATCGCCGCCCGAGCAGCGCCCCTCTGGTCACGTCCCAGCGTTCCGCCGACCGCCCCAGGGCCAGCAGCCTTCCGGACCCGGACTGGCCGGAGCAGCTCGCCGTGCGCGTCGCGCGCTCCTACTACGAGCTCGGCATGACGCAGGCCGAGATCGCCGCGGCGCTGGGGATCACTCGCACGCGCGTTATCCATCTGCTCGCGGAGGCGCGTCGCCGCGGCGTGGTGACGATCACGATCGACTCTCCGCTTCTGGAGAACGTAGAGCTGGGCGAAGCACTCGCGGCCCACTACGGGCTGAGCTTCGCCGAGGTCTGCCTGAGCCGTGCGGACGACGAGCAGACGCTCGCCCGGCAGGTCTCGGCCGCGGCGGGACCGGTCGTCGCGCGGCGGCTCGCGGACGGCATGACCGTGGGGCTCGGCTGGGGAATCACGCTGCAGGGCTTCGCCGAGCAGCTCGCCGCCCGAGCCATGCGAGACGTTTCCGTGGTCGCGCTGCTCGGTTCGCTCACCCGGCGCTCGTCGATGGATCGCTACGAGGCGACCACGGCGCTCGCCGCGAAGCTCGGCGCGGAGTGCCTGTACCTGCCGTCGCCGATCGTGTGCGACTCCACCGAAGGGCGTCGCATCATCGTCTCGCAGCCGATGTTCCGGGCGATCGAGCGGCGCGCGCTCGGCGCCGACCTCGCCATCGTCAGCATCGGCGGCCCCGACAGCGCGACCATCCGCGCCGTCGGGCTCGTCACGGCGAAGGAGCTCAAGGCCGTCCGGGCCACCGGTGCGATCGGCAACTTCCTCGGCCACTACATCGACGCGCGCGGCGACGTCGTGCCGCACGAACTGAACGAGCGCATCATCGGCATTGCCGGCGACACCTTTGCGCGCATCCCCGAGCGCATCATGATCTCGGCGGGCGCGAACAAGGTGCGCGCGTTGCGCGCGGTGCTCGAACGCGGCTTCGTCAACGCGCTCGTGACCGACCAGGACACTGCCCGGGCCCTTCTGAAACGATCCGCTCCCCCACCACAGCGAGGAAGATCCCGATGAACCCGTCCAGCGACGAACGCGCCGTCCGCGAGAAGATCGTCTCGTTCTGCCGCGAGATGAACGCCACCGGCCTGAACCAGGGCACCAGCGGCAACATCAGCGCGCGGCACGAGGGCGCCATGCTCATCACGCCCAGCGGCGTGCCCTACGACGAGCTGAAACCCGAGGCCATCGTGCGGATGCCGCTCGGCACCGACGAGTACGAGTGGGAGGGCGACCTCAAGCCGTCGTCGGAGTGGCACTTCCACCGCGCCATCCTGGACGCGAAGCCCGAACAGCACGCCATCGTGCACACGCATTCCACCTACGCGACCGTGCTGTCGATCGGCCGGCGCGACATCCCGGCCTGCCACTACATGATCGCGGCGTTCGGCGGATCGACGGTGCGCTGCGCGGACTACGCGACGTTCGGCACGCCGGAGCTCTCTGCCAACGCGCTCGAGGCGATGCGGGACCGCTCGGCCTGCCTGCTCGCCAACCACGGCATGATCGCGTGCGGCCCGAGCCTCGACAAGGCGATGTGGGCGGCCGTGGAGCTCGAGACGCTCTCGCGCCAGTACGTGCTGGCGCTGCAGCTCGGGGAAATGGTGATCCTCGACGACGCCGAGATGGCCCGCGTGGCCGAGAAGTTCAAGAGCTACGGTCCGCGACCGAAGGCCGACGCGTGAGCGTGGAGGTCGCGATCGTCGGCGACCGGTTCATGCGCTCGGCGCGTTTCGTCGAGGCGCTGAAGGCGGCCTGCGGCGACGCCCTGACGTACCGCACGCTCGATCTCGCCTGGCCCGACGAGCCCATGGTCGCGGGTTCGGCGGCCGACGGCACCGCGGGCCTGCTGGAGCTGCAGGGCCGGCCCGACGAGATACTCGCGCACGTCGGCGACGCGCCGATCGTCGTCACGCACGCCGCGCCGTTCTCGGCCGCGATGTTCGACGCACTGCCGGCGATCGAGCTGCTCGCGGTCTCGCGCGGCGGACCGGTGAACGTCGACGCGGCGGCCGCGCGCGCGCGCGGGGTCAAGCTCGTCAACGCGCCCGGGCGCAATGCTTCGGCGGTCGCGGAATTCACGATCGGCGCGATCATCGCCGAGACGCGCCACATCGCGCGCGGCCACGAGGCGCTGCGCGGCGGCGTGTGGCGCGGGGACCTGTACCGCGAGGACGCCCAGCGCGACGAGCTCTCGCGTCTCACCGTCGGCGTCATCGGCTACGGCGAGATCGGCCGCCGGCTGCTGCCGCTGCTGCACGCCTTCGGCACGATGGTCCTCGTGGCGGATCCCTACGTGGAGCTCGCCGCGGCGGACCGCGCGGCGGGGGCGCGGGCCGTCGCGCTCGACGAGCTGCTGGCATCCAGCGACGTGGTGACGCTGCACGCGCGCGTCACCGAGGAGACACGCGGCTTCCTCGACGCCACGGCCTTCGCACGCATGCGCCGGGGCGCGATCTTCGTGAACACCGCGCGGGGGCCGATGGTCGACTACGCCGCGCTGCACGACGCGCTCGCGTCCGGCCATCTCGGCGGGGCGATGCTCGAGACGTTCGCCGAGGAGCCGCTCGCGGCCGACTCGCCGTTGCTGAGGCTGCCGAACGTGACGCTCACGCCGCACATCGCGGGCGCGTCGCTCACGACGGTCCGCGTCGCGGCGGAGAAGGTGGCCGAGGAGGTGCGGCGTCATCTCGCGGGCGAGGCTCCGCTCAATCCCCACTGACGCAACTCGGGCTTCTTCCGGCACAAGTCTGTTGACACCTTGGCCAATGGGGAAAACAATGCGCGCCATGCAAATCATTTCACACCGCGAGTGAACGTGCTCGCGGCGCGGTCTTTGGCACCGCCCGAGGACGAGATAGCCGCGCGCGCGGCCTGGCTGCACTATGCCGGTGGCCTGACGCAGGGCGCGGTGGCCCGGCGGCTCGGCCTGGCACCCACGCGTGCCCATCGGCTCATCGCCGGCGCGGTGCGCGACGGACTGGTGCGGGTGTACGTCGACTGCGAGGTCGCCTCCTGTCTCGACCTGGAGGCCCGTCTCGCGGACACGTTCGGGCTCGGCGCCTGCCACGTCGTGCCGGACATCGGCGACGACCCCGTGCTGCCGCTCGCGGCGCTCGCCCAGGGCGGCAGCGGCTGGTTGATGCGCGTGCTCGAGACCGCCGAGCATCCGGTCATCGGCGTCGGCCACGGACGCACGCTGGCGGCCGTCGTCGATGCCTTGCCGCGGCGCGGCTCGCTGTCTCGCCGCGGTCCACTCGAGCACGGCGCGAGCCGCACGTGGGTGTCGCTGCTCGGTGGCCTGACCCGGAAGTTCGCGGCCAACCCCTACGACGTGATCTTCCGCCTGGCCGAAAAGAGCGACGCGGAGGCCTACTTCATGCCGGCGCCGATGTTCGCGGACTCGGTGGCCGATCGGAAGACGATGCTCGGCCAGACGGGCCTCGCCGAGGTCATGCGGCGCATCGATTCGGCGACGCTGTGCGTGCTCGGCATCGGCGCGACCGACGCCGGCGAGACGCTCGCGCTGGGCACCGACGGGCCGCAGGCGCAGGCCGAGCTGCGCGGGCGAGGCGTCGTCGCCGAGCTGCTGGGCCAGTTCCTCGACGCCGACGGGGCGCTCGTCTCCACACCGTGGGACCACCGCACGATGGCGCCGTCGCTCGATGCCCTGGACGGTCGCGACGTCGTCGCGATCGCCGGCGGGCTGCACAAGCGCGCCGCCATCCTCGCGGCGCTGAGAAGCGGTCGCCTCACCGGACTGATCACCGACGAGCCCACGGCGCGCGCGCTCGTCGACACCGCACTCTGAAGGGGCGCGGCGCGCGGCGCCGGGCCCGGCAGGGCATTCCGATCCCATCATCGAGGAGAGAGCGCATGAGCAGACAGACCGACCTGGTACAGGCCTTCCTGGCGGGCAGCATGAGCCGGCGGACGCTGATCAAGCGGCTCACCGCGCTGGGTGTCGGCACGAGCGCGGCGGGCTCGCTGATGGCGCTCGGTACCACGCGCGCGCTCGCCCAGGACTTCGATTGGATGAAGCACTCGGGCACCGGCATCAAGCTGCTGCTCAACAAGCACCCGTACACCGACGCGATGATCGCGAACCTGGATGCCTTCAAGCAGCTCACGGGGATGGACGTGACCTACGACGTCTTCCCGGAGGACGTCTACTTCGACAAGGTGACCGCGGCCCTGTCGTCCGGTTCGAGCGAATACGACGCGTTCATGACGGGCGCCTACATGACGTGGACCTACGGCCCCGCGGGCTGGATCACCGACCTGAACGAATGGATCCAGGACCCCGAGAAGACCGCGCCCGGCTACGACTGGGAGGACATGCTGCCGGGGCTGCGCGCCTCGACCGCCTGGGACGGCGTGCCGGGCAGCGAACTCGGCGGCGAGGGCGCGAAGCAGTGGTGCATCCCGTGGGGCTTCGAGGCCAACAACGTCGCCTACAACCGCCCGATGTTCGACAAGCTCGGCCTGCAGCCGCCTCAGAACATGGACGAGATGGTCGAGGTGGCCGCACGCTGCACGGCCGAGCTCGACGGCGTGTACGGCATCGGCGTGCGCGGCTCGCGCTCGTGGGCCACGATCCATCCGGGCTTCCTGTCGGCCTACGCGAACTTCGGGGAGAAGGACCTGACGTCCGACGGCGCCGCGATGTCCGCGGCGATGAACACCGACGGCTCGAAGGCCTTTCACCGGCAATGGGTGGACATGATCCGCGAGTCCGGCCCGAAGGACTGGTCCTCGTACACCTGGTACCAGGTGGGCACCGATCTGGGAGCGGGGGCCTCGGCGATGATCTACGACGCCGACATCCTCGGCTACTTCATGAACGGTGGCGACAACAAGGAGGCGGGCAACCTCGGCTACGCGCCGTTCGCGGCCAACCCGAACGCGCCGGCGCCGACGCCGAACATCTGGATCTGGTCGCTCGCGATGGCCAACGCCTCGCAGAAGAAGGACGCGGCCTGGTACTTCATGCAATGGGCCTCGGGCATAGAGCACGCGCTGTTCGGCGCGCGGGAAATGGACTTCGTGAACCCCGTGCGGCAGTCCGTCTGGGACGACGAGATGTTCAAGGCGCGCATCGCCGAGAGCTACCCGGGCTACATCGAGCAGTTCACCGTCTCGGCGCCGGGCTCGAAGATCTACTTCACGCCGCAGCCGCTGTTCTTCGATCTCACCACCGAGTGGGCGGCGTCCTTGCAGAAGATGGTCGCCAACGAGGTGCCGGTCGACGAGGGCCTCGACCAGCTCGCCGAGAGCATCGACTCGCAGCTGAAGGAGGCGGGCCTGGGTTGACATCGGACGCGGGGGGGGCGTCGCGCCCCCCGCGCACCGTCAGCCACCCCCCGACGGACCCGTTCCATGAGCAGCAGCACCGTCACGGCGACCACGGTCGCCCCGCACGCGCGCCGTCGCCCGCTCGGCCAGCGCCTGTTGCCGTACCTGCTGAGCCTGCCGGCGCTGCTGGTGTGCGTCGGCATCCTGGTGCCGTTCGTCACGGCGGTCGCCTACTCGCTGCAGCGCTACCGGCTGAGCCAGCCCTGGGCGCGCCAATGGAACTGGGGCGAGAACTACTGGAACTTCCTGACCGACTCGAGCTTCTGGAACACGCTTCAGGTGTCGCTCGTGTACGCCGGGCTCACGGTCGTGGTGGAGCTGCTGCTGGGCCTGGGCATCGCGCTGCTGCTGCAGCGGCGCACGCGGTTGAACAACCTGGTGTCCATCATGCTGCTGATGCCGCTCATGACGGCGCCTGCGCTGGCGGCGTTGATGTGGAAACTCATGACCAACGTGAACTTCGGCGTACTGAGCTGGATGGCCTCGCTCGTCGGGCTCGAGGAGTTCCGCTGGGCCTCGTCGCCGTCGTCCGCGCTCTTCACGGTCGTGCTGGTGGACGTGTGGGTGTACACGCCGTTCATGATGATCCTGCTGCTGGCGGGCCTGCGCAGCTTGCCGCGGCAACCCTTCGAGGCCGCGGAGCTCGACGGCGTGCCGCGCTGGTTCGTGTTCAGGCGCATCACGCTGCCGATGCTCACTCCCTACATCATCACCGCGGTGCTGTTCCGCCTGATCGACTCGATCCAGCAGTTCGACATCATCTACGCCATGACGCAGGGCGGTCCCGGCGACACGCTGACCGTGTTCCAGGTCGAGGCCTACCTCGACTTCTTCCAGTCCACCAACGTCGGGCGCTCCGCGGCGCTGCTCATGATTCTCTGGGCCATCACCTACGTGCTCTCGACGCTCTTCATCAAGCACTGGCTGAAGCTGCGCGAGCGCGCGGCCGGAGGCGCGGCATGAACCGCACGAGCGCGCTCGAGAAGGTCCTGCGCGGCATCGCGCTCGCCCTCGTCGTCACGTTCTTCATGTTCCCGATCCTGTGGATCGTGCTGATGTCGTTTCAGACGAACGAGACCATCCTGCGCATGCCGCCGTCGCTGGACTTCACGCCGACGCTGTCGAACTACAGGGCGCTGATCACCGGCAAGCTCGTGTCGAACGCCGGCACGCTCGACATCGCCTTCATGGGCAACCTGTGGAACTCGGTGCTCCTGTCGGTCTCGTCGGTGACGCTCGCGCTGCTGCTCGGCGTACCGGCGGCCTACGCGTTCGCGCGGCTGAAGTTTCGCGGCAGCGAGGAGATCGCGTTCACGCTGCTGTCCTTCCGCTTCGCGCCGCCGCTGCTCGTGCTGCTGCCGCTCACCCTCTACTTCCAGCAGATCGGGCTCGCGAACACCTACGTCGGGCTCGTGTGGGTCTACCAGCTGATCTGCCTGCCGCTCATCCTGTGGATCGTGCGCGGCTACTTCGAGGACATCAGTCCCGACATCGAGCACGCGCACCGCATCGCCGGGCACTCGTGGTGGTCGACCTTCAGGCGCATCTCGATTCCGCTGGCAAGGCCGGGCATCGCGGCCGCGGCGCTGCTCGCGTTCATCTTCGCGTGGAACAACTTCGTGTTCGCGCTCGTGCTGGCCTCGGCCGACAAGCAGCCCGTCACCGTGGGCGCGCTCGCGTTCGTGACCGCATCGGGCATCCAGTACGGCCAGATCGCGGCCGCCATCGTGCTGTCGATCGCGCCGACCCTGGCGCTCGCGCTGTTCGCGCAGCGCTACCTCGTCGAGGGGTTGTCCCTCGGCGCGGTCAAGGGTTGAAGGACGTGCTCGCGATCGATGCCGTCACCAAGCGCTACGGGCGCGAGACCGTGCTCGACGGCGTCACGCTCGACGTGCCCGCCGGGGACACGCTCGTGCTGTTCGGCCCGTCCGGGGCCGGCAAGACCGTGTTGCTGCGCACCGTCGCGGGCGTCGTGCAGCCCGACGCCGGCGCGGTGCGCATCGCGGGGCAGGACATGCACGGCGTGGAGCCCGAGGCGCGCGGCGTCGGCATGGCGTTCCAGAACTTCGCGCTGTTCCCGCACCTGTCGGCGCACGAGAACATCGCGTCGGCCCTGCACGGGCGCGACGACGGCGCGGAGCGCGTCGAGCGCGTGGCGCGGCTGCTCAAGATCCACCACGTGCTCGGCCAGAAGCCCGGTGCGCTGTCGAACGGGCAGAAGCAGCGCACCTCGCTGGCGCGCGCGCTCGTGGCCGAGCCGCGGCTGCTGCTGCTCGACGACCCGCTTCGCAACGTCGACGCCAAGCTGCGCTTCGAGATGCGGCTGGAGCTGCCTCGGCTCCTGCGCGAGCAGGGCACCACGGTCGTCTACGTCACGCAGGACTACAGGGAGGCGATGGCGCTCGGCGATCGCATCGCGGTCCTGGTGGCGGGCCGCGTCGAGCAGGTCGGCTCGCCGGAGGACGTGTACCTGCGCCCGGCGAACCGACGCATCGCGACGCTCTTCGGCGACCCCCCGATCAACCTGCTGGACGTGGAGCCCGCCGTGGACGAACGAGGGGTGCACGCGCTGCTGTCGGATCGCCGCCTGGCGCTCGACCCCGGGCTCGCGCACGCGGCGGGGCGCCGCTGCACGCTCGGGGTGCGGCCCGAGGCGATCGGTTTCGGCGACGCGGGGGACCCGTCCGCCATACCCGTCACGGTCGAGGCCGAGACGCCGCTGAACGAGAAGGTGGTGGATCTGGTGCAGACGCTGCGCGGGCGCGAGATCCTGGTGTCCAGGCCTGCGCACGAGCCCGGGCCGGGCGGGACCGAGGCGCACCTCCTCATCGCCACCGCGCACGCGCTGCTGTTCGACCGCGAGACGGGCGCCCGCATCGAGCCCGCGGCGCGAACCGCGGAGGTGGCGGCATGAGTCAGTTGGAGCTGCGCGGCGTGTCCAAGGTCTACGACCCGCGGACGAACCCCGTCGCCGCGGTGCGGGACCTGGATCTCGACATCGAGCGCGGCGAGATCGTGGCCCTGCTCGGCTCGTCCGGCTGCGGCAAGACCTCCACGCTGCGCATGATCGCGGGCTTCGAGGACCTGACCGACGGCGCCTTGCGCATCGCGGGCAAGGACGCCGCGCGGCTGCTGCCCGCGCGCAGGAACGTGGCCATGGCCTTCGAGGGCTACTCGCTGTACCCGCCCCTGACGGTGCGCGAGAACATCGGCTTCGCGCTGCGCTCCGGGGGCATGGCCGCCGGAGAGATCGACCGGCAGGTCCGGGCGATGGCCGCGATGCTCGAGATCGGCGGCATCCTCGATCGCTACCCGGCCTCCGTGTCCGGCGGTCAGCAGCAGCGGGCGAGCCTGGCGCGGGCGCTGGTGCGGGACGCGGACCTGCATCTGCTGGACGAACCGATGGGCCAGCTCGAGCCGCAGCTGCGCGCGCTGCTGCGCGGGCGCATCAAGCACTTCCTGAAGGAGCGCGGGCACACCGCGATCCTGGTGACGCACGACCAGACCGAGGCGAACGCGCTGGCCGACCGCATCGCGGTCATGGAGGGCGGCGAGCTGCAGCAGTACGCGAGTCCCGCCGCGCTGCGCGACCGTCCCGCGAACCTCTACACCGGCACCTTCATCGGCGAGCCGCCCATGAACGTCATCGACGCGACGCCGCTGGTGGACGGCGCGCGCGTACGGCTCGTGCTGGGCGACGGTGTCGAGCTCGACTACTCGAGCGACGACTTCAGCCCGGCCGTGATCGAGCTGCTGCGCGCGCGCGACGCGCTGCGGCTCGGCATACGACCGCACGCCGTGCGCCTGGGTGCGGGCGGGGCGCGGGCGAGCGTCGTCGTGAACCAGTGGCTCGGCGACCAGTCGCACGTGGCCACCGCGTTCGCGGGCGCGACGCTCGTCGCGGTCGAGCACGACCGGGTACGCGTCGCCCCCGGCGACACGGTCGCACGTGAGCCTCGCGCCGGACGAGCTGCACCTGTTCGACGCCGCGAGCGGACGCGCGCTGGCGCACGGGCGCGAGGCGGCGTGAACGCGGCGGCGCCCGCCGGCTCGGCGGCACGGGGCCGGGACGTGCTCATCGGCATCGATGCCGGCACGTCGGTGATCAAGGCCGTCGCGTTCACGGCGACGGGCGCGACGCTCGCGAGCGTGGGCCGGCCGAACCGCTACGCGGCCGTGGCGGGCGGCGGCGTCGAGCAGGACATGCGGCGTACCCTCGACGACGTGCTGGACGCGCTGGCGGAGCTCGTCGCCGCGCACCCGACGCTCGCGCGCCGTACCGTGGGGCTCGCGGTGACGGGCCAGGGCGACGGCACCTGGCTGGTCGACGCGAGCGGCGAGCCCGTGCACGATGCGTGGCTGTGGCTGGACGCGCGCAGCGCTCGCGAGGCGCGCGAGATCAGCGCGTTGCCGGGCTACGAGGCCGTCTACGCCGCCACGGGCACCGGCGTGAACGTCTGCCAGACGCGCACGCACCTGCACTGGCTGCGCCGGCACGCTCCGGAGCTGCTGCGGCGCGCCGCCACCGCGCTGCACTGCAAGGACTGGCTCTACCTCGGTCTGACCGGGGAACGAGCCACCGACCCGAGCGAGGGCGTGTTCACCTTCGGCTCGATGCGCACGCGCGACTACTCCGACGAGGTCATCGACGCGCTGGAGCTCGGCGAGCTGCGCCGCCTGTTGCCGCCGATCGTCGACGGCACCGAACGGGCGGCCACGCTGACGGCGACGGCAGCGAAGCGCACCGGTCTTCCCGCGGGGCTGCCCGTCACGCTCGGCTACGTCGACGTGATCTGCGCGGCGCTCGGCGGGGGGCTGTACGCCGCCGACGCCGCGCCCGGACTCAGCGTCGTCGGCTCCACCGGCATGCACATGCGCCGCGTCGCGAGCGCGGACGCCGTGACGCTCAACGCCGAGCGCAGCGGCTACACGATGTGCTTCCCGGGCGGTGGATACGCACAGATGCAGTCGAACATGGCGGCGACGCTCAACATCGACTGGTTGCTGGACTTCGCCGCGGACGCGGCGGCCTTCGCGGGGGCGACAGCCGATCGCGCGGCGCTGCTGCCGCGGCTCGACGCGGCGGTCGCCTCTGTGCCCCCGGGCACCTTGCTGTACCACCCCTACGCGTCGCGGGCGGGCGAGCGCGGACCGTTCACCGACCCGGACGCGCGCGCGGGCTTCACCGGCATCGACGTCGACACGCGTTTCGCGCACGTCGCGCGCGCCGTCTACGAAGGCCTCGCGCTGGCCGCGCGCGATTGCTACGACGCCATGGGCGAGCTGCCCGACGAGATCCGCCTGAGCGGCGGTGCCGCGCGCTCGCCCGTGCTGCGCGCGATCCTCGGCGCCGCGCTGGACCGGCCGCTGCGCACCGTCGAACGCGACGAGGCCGGGGCGGCGGGGGCGTGCATGATCGCCGCGGTCGGGCTCGGGTTGTACCCCGACGTCGGTGCGTGCTGTGCCGAGTGGATCGACCCGCTGCTCGGCGAGCCCGTGAGGCCCGACGGCGAGCTCGCGGCGCACTGCGCGCGGCTGCTGCCCGTATACCGGGAGGTGCGCGAGTCGCTCGGCGGTCCCTGGGCCGCGCTGGCGGCCTTGCGCGGATGAGGCGGGAGGCGATGTTCGAGACCGGTGCGATGCTGCGCGAGGGGGACCACGTCGGTGGGGACGGCTCGGGCGGTCCCGACGACCTCGTCGACCTGATCGTCATCGGCGGCGGCATCAACGGCTCCGGCGTCGCGCGCGACGCGGCCGGACGCGGGCTGTCGGTCGTGCTGCTCGAGAAGGGTGACATCGGCGAGGGCACTTCCTCGCGATCCGGCAAGTACATCCACGGCGGGCTGCGCTACCTCGAGTACTACGAGTTCCGTCTGGTGCGCGAGGCGCTCATCGAGCGCGAGGTCGTGCTCGGCATCGCGCCGCACCTGGCCTGGCCGCTGCGGCTCGTGTTGCCGCACAGTCCCGAGCAGCGCCCGCGCTGGCTGATCCGGCTCGGCCTCTTCCTGTACGACCACCTGGGGGGCCGCAAGCGGCTGCCGGGCACGCAGTCGATCGACCTGCGCACCGATCCGGTCGGCGAACCCGTGGCGAACGAGTTCGAGCACGCGTTCGGCTACTACGACGTGTGGGTCGACGACGCGCGGCTCACGCTGCTGAACGCGGTGGACGCGGCCGAGCGCGGCGCGCGCGTGCTGCCGCGCACGCGCTTCGAAGGCGCCGAACGGGTGGACGGGCACTGGCGCGTCACGTGGCGCGACGTGCTGACCGAGGAGATCACCGTGCAGCGCGCCCGTGCGCTGTTCAACACCGCGGGGCCGTGGGTCGAGCGCGTCGTGCACGACGTTCGGGGCGCTTCCACGCGCCACCGCGTGCGTCTCGTCAAGGGCAGCCACTTGATCATGAAGCGCTGGTGGACGGGCGGGCACGGATACGTGCTGCAGCACACCGACCGGCGGCTGATCTTCGTCAACCCGCTGTTCGACGATCTGGCGCTGATCGGCACCACCGACATCCCGTACGAGGGTGCTTCCGAGGACGTGGCCATCGATGCCGCCGAGATCGACTACCTGCTCGGTATCATGAACCGCTACTTCAAGACTGGCCTGACCCCTTCCGGCGTGCTGCACGCCTACTCCGGCGTGCGCCCGCTGTTCGACGACGACAGCGCCAAGAGCGCTTCGGCCGTGACGCGCGACTACACCTTCGAGCTCGATGCGGGCGACGGCGCGCCGATGCTGTCGGCCTTCGGCGGCAAGCTCACGACCTACCGCAAGCTCGCCGAGCACGGGCTCGAGAAGCTCCGGACTCACTTGCCCGCGATGGGGCGCGGCTGGACCGGCAACGAGCCTCTGCCGGGCGGCGACATGCCGGGCGGCGATTTCGACGCGTGGTTCGAAGGCTTCCGCGCGCGCCACGCGTGGTTGCCCGAACCGCTCGCGCGTCACTACGCGCGCTGCTACGGCACGCGCGCCGACGCGCTGCTGGGAAGCGCCGGCTCGCTGGACGATCTCGGCAGGCACTTCGGCGGACGGCTGTACGAGCGCGAAGCGCGCTGGCTCGTGACGCGGGAATGGGCGCGCACGGCGGAGGACGTGCTCTGGCGGCGCACCAAGCACCTGCTGTTCCTCGACGAGGCGGAGCGGGCGATCTTCGAGCGCTGGCTGGCGGGGCTGAACGTGCGGGGGGCGGAGACCGGCGAGGAGCCGGTCGGGTCAGCTCGCGGGGTCGAGCGCTCGGAGTAGCGGGCCGGGGAATCCGGCGCTCAAGCGATGGCCGCGAGCGCCTCGGGCTCGTCCTCGTCCTCCACGAGCGCGCTCGCCACTTCCCGGGCGAAGTCCGGATGCAGCGAGGTCGCCGAGCCTTGCGAGGTGTCGATGCGCCGCGCGATCTCGAGGTAGGCGAGCGCGCTCGGATTGGTGGCGGAGGTCTCCACCGCGCAACGCGCCGAGACGGCCTCGCCGCTCATGCGCGCGGTGCGCGGCACGGGCGAGAACACCGTGAGATTCCGGCCGAACCGGGCCTGCAGCTCGGCGAGACGCTCGTTCTGCGCGGCCTGGCGCCGGTCGTGGATGGTCGGCACGATGCCCAGCAGCCGAAGCCCGGGCCGATACCGCTGGGCCAGGTCCTGCACCGTCGCGTTCAGCGATTCGATGCCCGCGATGGAGCGCGCCTCGAGCGTCGTCGTGACGAGCACCCGGCTCGCGGCGCACATCGCGTTCCTCGTCACGCGCGTGACGCCCGGCGCGCAATCGACGAGCACGTAGTCGTAATCGTCCTCGACGCTCGCGAGCAGCCGTCCGAGGCGCGTGGGCGGAGCGTCCTTCGTCACCAGCACCTCCTCGACCGCCACGAGCGCGCCGCTCGCGGCGAGCAGCGCGGGTCCGCGGCGCGACAGCCTGACGATCGCCTCGTCGATCGGCGTCACGCCCGCGAGCACGTGGGCGAGGGTGCGCTTGTCGCGCGAGAGCTCGCGAGGTCGGCCACCGAGCGCGGCGGTGAGGTTCGCCTGCGCGTCCGCATCGACGAGCAGCACCCGATGGCCGCGCTTGACGAGCGCGGCCCCGAGGTTGTGCACCGTCGTCGTCTTGCCGACGCCACCCTTGTGGTTCGCCACCGCGATCACTCGTGCCATTGGACGTTCGCTGTTTCGTGAAAGTACGAGCGGAGCGGGAAGAGCGGGCGTCCGGGCCGCGTGCGGACGGTGGCTCCGCTCGCCGGCCCGCCACGAGAGCGTAGTCGCTAGTCCGGCTCGCGCAATTCCCGATCGAGGCGCTGCATGCTGCCGAACGCGGCGTAGCGCCGGGCATGAGCGTCCGCCACCGCGCCACCCGCTGGGGTGAACACGGGACCGAAGCGCGACATCGCGCGCATGGCGGCGGCGATGTCCGGAGACACTCCGCCCGCGACCGCGGCGACGATCGCGCCGCCGAGCAGCACCGGCTCCGGCGTCTCGGGGACCGCCACGGCGAGCCCGGACGCATCGCTCAAGGCCTGCCTCACGAAGTCGTCGCGGCCCGCGCCACCGCCGAGCACGAGCGTGTCGATGGCGACGCCTTCGCGGCCGAGCGCCTCGACGAGCTGGCGCACGCCGTACGCGATCCCGAACAGGCCCGCCACGTACAGACCGAGGAGCGCGTCGATGCCGTCGTCCAGATCGAGGCCCGCGATGAGCGCGCGCGCGTCGGGATCCGCGTGCGGCGAGCGGTTGCCGAGAAATTCCGGCAGCACGTGCACCCTTCCGGCGAGCGCGAGGGCATCGGCACCGTCGGTGCAGCGCTCCGCCGCGCGCTCGCCCACCCAGGCGACGAGCGAGGTGTCCTCCGCCTCGGCCTCCGCGCTCGCCTCGGCGGTGGCCGGATGCATGCGCACCAGGTGATCGATGGCGGCGCCGGCGGCCGACTGTCCGCCCTCGTTCAACCACGAACCCGGCAGCATGGCGCCGAGGTAGGGACCCCATACCCCGTCGACGAAGACCGGCTCCGGCGTGCTGACCATCGAGCACGCGGAGGTACCGAAGATGTAGGCCATGCGCGTCGCGAGGGTGCCCGCCGCGCCCGCGGCGCCGACCGACCCCACGCCGCCGGCGTGGGCATCGATCAGCCCCGCGCTCACGGGCGTGCCGGGCACCAGGTCCAGCTCGCGCGCGGCCGCCTCGGTCAGCCCGTGGCCCACGGGCGAACCGATGCCGACGACCCGGGTGCCGATGCGCGCGAAGTCGTCGTCGATCAGCTCCTCGAGCCCCACGCTGCGGAAGTAGTCCGGGTCCCAGCGTTCCTCGTGCGCCAGGTAGGTCCACTTGCACGTGACCGTGCACAGCGAGCGCGCGACGTCGCCCGTGGCGCGCCAGGTGAGCCAGTCGGCGAGGTCGAAGAAGTGGCCGGCCGCGTCGTAGGTGGCGCGCGCGTGCTCCTTCAGCCACAGGAGCTTCGGCGTCTGCATCTCGGGGGACATGCGCCCGCCGACGTAGCGAAGCACCGCGTGGCCGGTCGCGTTGATGCGCTCGGCCTGCGCGGTGGCGCGATGATCCATCCACACGATGATGTCGCGCTCCGGATCGCCCCCGGTGCGCACCGGCAGCGCGCCGCCGTCGGGCGCCGCGACCACGAGCGAACAGGTGGCGTCGACGCCGATGCCTGCGACGTGCTCGGGCTCTATGTCGGCGCCCGTCACGGCCTGGCGGACCGAACGGCGCACCGCGCGCCAGATCTCCGCGCTGGACTGCTCCACGATTCCGCCCGCATCGCGGTACAGCGCGATGGGGGTCGTCCGCGCGGCGAGGAGCCTGCCTTCGAGGTCGAACACGCCGGCCCGTGCGCTGCCGGTGCCGACGTCGATGCCGATGAGGTATCGGCCGACGGCCGAGCCTGTCGTCGCTGCGTTCACGGGTCCCGTCGTGGCCTTCTCGGGTGTCGGATGGACCCGAGTATGCCGGGCGGCGGCCTCCCTGCCGCCGGGACGAACGTGTCAGTGCCGAATGAGAATCGTCGCCAGCTCGCGCACGTCCCGCCGGTTCACCCGATCGTCGGCGTTCAGGTCCGCCTCCGGGCGATACGCGCGCTGGCCCGCCCGCGAGTTGCCGAAGCGGTGCAGCGCGCGCAGGTCCCGGAAGTCGACGGCGCCGTCGAGGTTCACGTCGCCGCGCGGCACGTCGACGAGGGTCTCGCGGTACAGGGCGAGAAAGCGCTCCAGGTCGTCGCGACGCACGCGGCCGTCGGCATCGAAGTCGGCCTTCGGATCGTAGCGTCGGTCCCCGACGCGCGTGCGGAAGGCGCGCACGAAGCCGAGGTAGTCGCCGCGGTCCACGACGCCGTCGCCGTTCAGGTCCGCACCGGACGCGGGGGCGGCCGCATCGACGTCGAACGTCACGAGCACCGGGTCGTGGTCGCTGGCACGGGCGGGCGTTTCCGC
The DNA here is from genome assembly GCA_963833195.1 of uncultured Gammaproteobacteria bacterium. Classification (GTDB taxonomy): domain Bacteria; phylum Pseudomonadota; class Gammaproteobacteria; order Granulosicoccales; family Granulosicoccaceae; genus Granulosicoccus. The sequence continues at coordinate 4,269,538 of CAWHXF010000027.1, forward strand.
GAGGTCGCTGTTGACGTGCACGACGTCCACCCGGGCGGACTCGGCGAGCGCTTCGCTGACCAGCACGTGGTCGAGCTGCTGCGAGTTGCCCTGGAACACGAACGAGTAGCGCTCGTCGGGCTCGAGCAGCAGCGTCGTGTTCGCCAGGTTCGTCGAGAGGATCTCGCCGACCGGGGACACGAACTCGAACTCGTTGAGATCGCCGAGCGCCACCACGTTCGCGTCCGGATCGTCCGCGAGCCTGCCCGCCACGTAGTCGTTCACCGCCGCCGCCTGCAACCGTCGCTCGTCCACCGAGCCGTTCACCACGGGATCCTCCTGACGCTCGGTGAAGGGTTGCGCGGTGCCGAAGATCGGCGCGCTGCCGCCCTTCGACGAGAGGTGGTTGTTCACCACGGTCACGGTGCGGCCGCCGAACGAGAAGTCCGCGGCGAGCGGGATGCGCGTGCCGAAGAACGGGTTCAGCACGTTCGTCGCCTGATCGACCGGGTCGGTCAGGAGCGTGGCCTCGCCTTCGAGGCTCGTGCGCTCGGGGTCGTACAGGAACGCCACGCGGATGTTGCCGCCGGGCTGCCCGCCGACCGAGCCGTCGACGAGGCCCTCGCTGTCGACGAAGGCGTACTCCGGTCCGCCGGCCGCGGCGATGGCCTCGACGAGGGCGGAGAGCGTGAGCGCGGCCGACACGGTGCCGTCGTCCGCCGAGCCCGAGCCGTCCTGGATCTCCTGCAGGGCGACGATGTCGGGTGCGCCGAGGTTCGACACGATGTGCCCGGCGATGGCGGCGAAGCGGCCGTCCGCGATGTCGGTGTCGCCGTCCGCGTCGTTGGGGTCGAGGTTCAGCACGTTGTAGGACGCGACGGCGAGCGTGTCCTCGTCGCCCGCGAGGATGGTCGTCTCGGGCGCGATGCCCGACGGCACGACGCCGAACGGCTGCGTCGGATAGACCTCGAAGTTGCCGAAGCCGTAGCCGACGACGCCCGTGACGTCGTCGAGCGTCGCGCCTGCGTCCACGAGCGGCAGCTCGAAGCCGGGCAGGATCCCGTCGTTCCCGTCGACCTGCAGCTTCTCCGGGTTGAAGTCGTCGGGCCCGATGTTCAGCGTGCGGCGCTCGCTCAGGCCCGTGGCCGTGGCCCCGTGATCGCCGACGGTGAAGATCTCGCCGAAACGGTTCGTCGGCGCGATCGCGAGCGGCGCGGGCACCGTGGCGCGCATGGCCTCCACCGATTCGAGGAAGTCGATGCCGTCGGTGAGCGGGTCGAAGCTCGCGAACGCGTCGTCGTCGATGGTCTCGGTCGGCGGCACGCGTCCCGCGGCGCCGAGGATCACCGGGGCCGGCAGCTCCGCCGTGCCCGTCACCGTGACCGTCGGGTCGCCGAGCTGCGTGGTCGACAGGTTCCTCGACGCCTCGCCGCCCGGGAAGAACTCGGCGACGGTGCCCGCGACGCTCGCGCCGTCGCCCACGCTCACCGTCGGTGCGTCGCGCGTGAAGACGAGGATCGCGTCCGAGGTGGCGACATCGCCGTCTCCCGTCGGGTCCTGCAGGTAGAACGCGTTGTCGTCGACCGCCGTGACGACCCCGGATACCTCGACCCGCCGCCCGAGCAAGGGACTCGTGTGACCGGCGCCCTGGACCGCCATGATGGTGGTGGTCTCGATCGTCGGCGGCTCGGTGGTGCCGCCGCCGCGCGCCGTGGGGGTCTGCGACGCGTCGGGCACGGCGAAGGCCAGCAGCGCGAAGTCGGCCGCGCCGTCGCTCGTGCGCGTGAAGCCCGCCGGGACGAACGTGCCGTCCGGGCCGAAGCTTTGGTCGGCCGTGATCAGGTCGCCCGCGACGTTGGCCGCATCGGCGCCGCCGCCATCGGTCACGAAGTAGCTCTCGAGCAGCTCCCCCGCGGCGTCGCGCAGCACCAGCGTGTACGAGCTGTTCTCGATCGCGTTGGCCGGCAGGGCGGCGTCGGCCGTCACGCCGAAGGTCGCCTGCGCCGTGTCGTTCGCGAACAGGAAGTGCGCGCCGGCGGACAGCGTGGTGCCGGCCGGCACCGTGTACGGGCTGCCGCCGTCGGCCGCGCCGAAGCCGTCCCCCGCGTCGCCGTCCCACAGCTCGATCGTCCAGCCCGAGACGTCGGCCGCGGCGTCGCCCGCGTTGTAGAGCTCGATGTACTCGGCGTCGGCGCCGGCGGTGTTGCCGAGCACCTCGTTGACCACGACGTCGGCGCGGGCGCCGGCGGAGACCGTGGCGGCGGTGGCGAGCGTGGCCAGGAGCCACCGGGTTCGGTGTGACATCGGTGAAGGCGAGACTTTCGGACAGGGAGCTCAGTGTGCCCGGCATCCATGACGAGAAAGTCTCATGCGGCGCGCGGTCGATGCCGGATCGTTGACGGGCGCGGTGCGCGCCGCGACGGATCCGCGCGCTCGCGCACCGCTCCCGCGTGCCGGGCGCTACCGCATGTGCTCCCACAGCTCGCGCTCGTCCTCGAGTCGACGGTTCTCGTCGTCCTTGAAGTCGCCACGGGAAACGACGCCGAGGATCCGCTCGCCGTCGACCACCGGAACGTGACGAAAGCCGCCGTCCCACATGAGGCGAAGGGCATCCACGGCGCTTTCGTGCGGCGAGAGCGTGACGGGGTCGCGCGTCATGACGTCCTCCAACGGCGTGCTCGCGGCGTCGCGCGCCTGCGCCAGCATCCGCTGCACCGCGTCGCGGCCGGTGAAGATGCCGACGAGGCGCCCCTCGGCCCCCGTCACGAGCACCGAGCCCACGCGCCGCTCGCTCATGCGCCGCCCGGCCTCGGCGACCGGCTCGGCCGAGTCGAGCGTGAGCGGCGTCCGGTTCAGCACGATGTCTTCCAGCCGTCTCATCGTCGTGTGCGTCTCGCGTGGTTGGCTCTCATGCTCGCGCGCGCGGCCAGGAGCGCGTTGATCCCGATCAACCCGCTCGTCCTGCGCCGCCCGGCGGCGATCCATGCTCCGGCGCACGTCGATCCGCCACCAATCGATGTCCTCCGGCACTCGTCGAGGGCATCATGGCGCTTCGAACCCGCCCGACCGGAGATCGCGGCATGTCGGCCCCCACCCTGGAAGCCACCCCGCCCGGCTACGCGCCGCTGACCGTGGAGACGCTGGCCGAGCGTCTCGGCGAGCTGGCGCCGCTCGTGGACCGACTCGGTCCCGTACGCGCCTGGCGCGCGCGCGAGGTCGGCGACGGCAACCTGAACCTCGTGTTCATCGTGGAGGCGCCCGCGGGCGCCATCGTGGTCAAGCAGGCGCTGCCGTACGTGCGCCTGGTCGGCGACTCCTGGCCGCTGCCGCTGTCGCGCAGCTACTACGAATACCACGCGCTGGCCCGTCAGGCCGTGCGGGCGCCGGGCAGCGTGCCCGAGGTGTTCCACTTCGACACCGACCAGGCGCTGATCGTCATGGAGTACCTGTCGCCGCACCGCATCCTGAGGCAGAGCCTGATGGACGGCACGCGCCACGACGGGCTCGGGGCGACGCTGGGTCGCTACTGCGCGGACACCCTGTTCCGCGGCTCCGACCTCTCGCTGCCCGCCGCCGAGCGCAAGGCGGACGTCGCGCTCTTCGCGGGCAACGCGGCGCTGTGCGACATCACGGAGAACCTCGTCTTCGACGAACCGTACTTCGATGCGCCGATGAACGGAGCGATTCCCGACGCGCTCGCGCCCACCGTCGCGGCGCTGCGTGCGGACACGGCGCTGAAGATCGAGGTGCAGCACCTGAAGCGGGCGTTCTGCAACCACGCCGAGACCCTGCTGCACGGTGACCTGCACACGGGCTCGATCATGGTCCACGAAGCGGATGCGCGCGTGATCGATCCGGAGTTCGCGCTCTACGGCCCGATGGGGCTGGATCTCGGCATGCTGCTCGCGAACTACGCCATGGCGTGGTTCGCACAACCCGGCCACGCCACCGCGGCGGACGATCGTGCCGACTACCGGGACTGGATAGTGGCCACCGCGCGCGAGACCTGGAGCGCATTCGAGGCGAGGTTCGCCGAGCTGTGGCACGCCGAACGCACCGGCATCCTGTACCCGTCGCGACTGTTCGAGGACCTCGGTGAGCGCGATGCGAGCGAACGGGCGCTGCGCGCGCGGGTCGCTGCGGTGTGGGCCGATACGCTCGGCTTCATGGGCGTCGAGATCCACCGTCGCACGATCGGGCTGGCGCGCATCGTCGAGTACGAGTCGATCGAGGACGTGACGCTGCGCGCGCGGCTCCAGGGGCAGGGCTTGCGCTTCGGCCGGGAGCTGGTGCTGCGCCGCCGCGAGCTCGGGACCATGGATGACGTGGTGGCGGCGCTCCATCACCACGGCGCGGGGGAGAGGGCATGAAGATCGACGGCACGCACTACCGCTCCATCTGGTTCGACGCACCGGCCGACGAGCTGCGCATCATCGACCAGCGCTGGCTGCCGCACGACTTCCGCATCGCCACGCTGTCCTCGCGCGAGGCGGTGGCCACCGCCATCCGCGACATGTGGGTGCGCGGCGCTCCGCTCATCGGCGCGACCGCCGCCTGGGGCGTCGCCATCGCCATGCGCGAGGATGCCTCCGACAGCTCGCTCGAGCGGACCTGGCAAGCGCTGCACGAGACCCGCCCGACCGCCATCAACCTGCGCTGGGCGCTCGACCGCATGGACCGAGCGCTGCGACCGCTGCCCGTCGAGGCGCGCGCCCGCGCCGCGTTCGGGCTCGCGACGGACATCGCGGACGAGGACGTCGAGATCAACCGTCGACTCGGCGAGCACGGACTCGAGCTGATCCGGCGCATCGCGGCGAACAAGTCGGTCGGCGAACCCGTGAACGTGCTCACGCACTGCAACGCGGGCTGGCTCGCGACCGTCGACTGGGGCACGGCCACCTCGCCGATCTACCACGCGCACGATGCCGGGGTGCCCGTGCGCGTGTGGGTGGACGAGACGCGACCCCGGAACCAGGGCGCGCTGACCGCGTGGGAGCTCGCGGGCCACGGCGTGGACCACGTCTACGTCGTGGACAACGCGGGCGGTCACCTGATGCAACGCGGCGACGTCGACATCGTGATCACGGGCACCGACCGCACCACCGCGAGCGGCGACGTGTGCAACAAGATCGGCACCTACCTGAAGGCGCTGGCCGCGCGCGACAACGGCGTGCCCTTCCACGTCGCGCTGCCGTCGCCCACCATCGACTGGCGGCTCGACGACGGCCTTGCCGACATTCCCATCGAGGAGCGGCCCGCGCGGGAGATCACGCACCAGTGGGGGCGCGACGCGGACGGCGCGCTGGTGGAGATCGCCGTGCCGCCGGAGGGCTCGCCGGTCGGCAATCCCGCGTTCGACGTGACGCCCGCCAGGCTGGTCACGGGCCTCGTCACCGAGCGGGGCGTCTGCGCGGCGAGCGCGGGGGCGCTGGCGGCGTTGTTCCCCGACCTGGCCGCGCGAACCGACCGCCCGCCACCCCGAGCCGCTTCGGCTCCGCGGGACATCCCGCCGCATTCGTGAACTCGGTCACACATCGGCGTATGGTCGGGGGGTCGCCGTTCCGGTAGCCGGGCCATGCCATCCGCCATGCGCATTCTCGTCGTCGACGACCACCGGCTCTTCACCGCCGGCCTGTGCGCGCTGCTCGATCAGCTCGATCCGCCTGCCGACGTCGAGGAGTGCGACAACGGTCACCGCGCGCTCGAGCGGCTGGCGCGGTCGCCACGCATCGATCTGATGCTGCTCGACATGCAGATGCCGTCGCTCGGCGGCGTGGACCTGTTGCACGCGCTCGGGCACCGGGGCATTCGCGTGCGCACGCTCGTCGTCTCGGCCGAGCGCGACGAGCGCCAGGTGGCGCAGGCGATCGCGGCGGGGGCCGCGGGCTTCCTGCCGAAGTCCCTCGCGCCCGTGCACATGCTGGACGCCATCGGACGCGTGCTGGCGGGCGGGCGCTACCTGCCCGCGCACCTCGCGCACGCGGTGCCGCTCGGCGCGCACGCCGCGCGTCGCCAGGAGGCCGCTCCGAGCGCGGACGCACCGCCGGAGCTGTCGGCCCGTCAGCGCGAGATCCTCGAGATGATCGAGCGTGGGCTGTCGAACAAGGAGATCGCCAACGTGCTGGATCTGAGCCTGTCGACGGTGAAGTTCCACATCACCGCGCTGTTCCGGACGCTGGGCGTGCGCACGCGTACCGAGTGCGTGCACGTGGCCCGGGAGCGTCTGAACGCGTTCGGCTGAGCGCCACGCCATCGGCGCGTAGCGTTACCGGATCAGCCAGAGCCTTCCGTACGGGGCCATGACCACGTGGCCGTCGACGGGCTCCACGGCGGCGCTCGTCAGCACGTCCCGTAGCCCCGCCAGGCCGTTCGCGCGCAACACGTCCAGGCGCACGTGTTGCGCCTCTTCGGTGAAGTTGTAGAGACCGATCAGGTCCCCGAGCGGGTGGCGATGAGCCACCGTGAAGACGTGCGGGTGCCCGGTGTCGACGATGTCGGTGTCGAAGCGGGCCCTGAGCTGCGGCGTGCGGCGCCGCGCGGCGAGAATCGATCGCAGCCCGCCGAAGAGCCGACCCTCGAGCGAGTCCGGATCGTGGCGGCGCGCGGCCTTCGCCCAGTCCATGGGGGGGCGGTGCATCCAGCGGCTGTCGTCGCTGTGCGCAGGGTCGCGCGCCCAGTCCGCATCGTTCGTCAGCCCGATCTCGTCGCCCATGTAGATCAGCGGCAGGCCGCCGAAGCCGCAGATCAGCGCATGACCCATCAGCACGCGCTCGATGGACAACTCCAGCAGTGCCGCGTCGCCGGTCTCCAGCGCGAGCTCGATGCCGGCAAGGCTCGCCATGGCGCCGTTGACGCGCCGATCTCCGGTGTCCGGGTTGTATTGGAAGACGCCGCCGCGCGCGTGCGAGCCCGGGTGGTGCCCGGTGTAGTAGTCCGACAGGAACGCGCGGTGCAGGAAGGCGTCCAGGCCCACGGCCGCGGCGTCGTCGTCGGCGATGGCCCAGCCGATGTCGTCGTGGCAGCGCAGGTAGGTGCCCCAGGCGATGGAGTTCGGCGTGCGCGGGAACTCGCGCAGGGCGTGCGTCATCAGGCGCGTGTCGCGGCTCGCCAGGGCGCTCCAGTACTGCACCATCAACGAGTTGTGGTACGCGATGTTCGACACCTTGCCGTGGTGGCGCCCGACGCCGAAGTAGCGGATGAGATCGTCCGGCGCGACGATGGCCTCGGCCTTGTGCGCGACGGCGGGCGTCGCGACGCGCGAGCAGGTGCGAAGCCCCTGCAGCAGGTCGAACACCTCCTCCTGGTTCTGGCAGTCGGTGCCGAGCCGCTTCCACATGAAGGCCACCGCGTCGAGCCGGAACACCTCGACGCCCAGGTTCGCCAGGTGCTGCATCACCGCGACGATCTCGAGGAACACCTCGGGGTTGGCCCAGTTCAGGTCCCACTGGTACGAGTTGAAGGTCGTCCACACCCACTGCGCGCCTTCCTCGTCCCAGGTGAAGTTGCCGGGCGCGAAGTCCGGAAAGACCTCCGGCAACGTGGCCTCGAACGCATCGGGCATGGAGCGATCGGGGTAGGTGTGGAAGTACTGACGATAGCGCTCGTCGCCGGCACTGGCCGCGCGCGCCCACGGATGCTCGCGCGCGCAGTGGTTCAGCACCAGATCGATGCACACCGAGCTGCCGCGACGCCGCGTCTCGGTGCACAGCGCCTCGAGGTCCGCGTTGCTGCCGAGCGCGGGCTCCACCCGGGTGTAGTCGATCACCGCGTAGCCGCCGTCGTTCTCACCCTCGCGCGCGGCGATCACCTTCATGAGGTGCAGGTAGTTGGCGCCGAGCTCGTCCAGGTAGTCCAGGTGCTCGTGCACGCCGGCGAGGGTGCCGGCGAAGCGCTCGACGTAGAAGACGTAGCCGAGCATGGACTCGTGCTGGAACCAGTCGGGCTCCAGGTCGCGCGCCATGTCCAGCACCTTCAGCGCTTCGGGCCGCTGCGCGTGACCGCGCGCCAGCAGCAGCACCAGACGGTTCAGGAAGTCCGGGAAGTCGGCGCGCGCGCCGTAGACGGGCAGCAGGCCGTCCAGCAGGTTCTGGAACCAGCGCTCCAGGCGCAGCCGGAAGAGCTGCGCGTCGCGCGGCGCGAGCGGCGCCAGCACGGCGTCCAGCCCCGCGCACGCGGCGTCCAGCGCGGCGCGCGCCTCGGGCGTCAGGAGTCGGGTGTCGGGCATGGCTGGCGGGCGCTCCTGCGGCGAGGGGACGGGCCGACCATTATCGTGCCCCGCTCGGTCGCGTGCCGTCGTGCGGCTACAATCGCGGCGCGCACACCTTCACGATCCGCGAATGAACCCCCACGAGTTGCTCGGCGCCTACTACGACGCGTTCAACCGACAGGACATGGGCGCCTTTCTCGCGCTGCTGAGCGACGACGTGCTGCACCGGATCAACCAGGGCGGCCACGAGACGGGAAAGCCCGCGTTCGCGCGGTTCATGGAGCGCATGAACGCGCACTACCGCGAGCGCATCTCGGACCTGTGCATCATGGCGAACGCGGACGGCACGCGCGCCGCGGCCGAGTTCACGGTCAACGGCGAGTACCTGGCCACCGATGCGGGGCTGCCCGAGGCGCACGGCCAGCGCTACGAGATTCCCGCCGGCGCGTTCTTCGAGCTGCGGGACGACAAGGTCGCGCGCGTCACGAACTACTACGACCTCCAGGAGTGGATCCGGCAGGTCTCCGCCCGAGGGTGAGTGCAGGACCGAGCGCGGGAGGGGCGGGGGTGGGCACGGTGGAGCTCGTGCGGCGCACCGGTGCGGCGCTCGACGAGCACCTCGACGCGCTCGCGCGGCTGCGCATACGCGTGTTCCGCGACTACCCGTACCTGTACGACGGGGACGAGGAGTACGAACGCCGCTACCTCGACACCTACCGCCGCGCGCCCGGCGCCCTGGTCGTGCTCGCGATGGACGGTGCGGACGTGGTGGGCGCATCCACGGCCATCCCGCTCGCGCACGAGACGGACGAGGTGCGCGCGCCGTTCGAGGCCGCGGACATCGACCCGGCGACGGTGTTCTACCTCGGCGAGTCGGTGCTGCTGCCCGCTTACCGCGGCCGCGGCATCGGCGTGCGGTTCTTCGAGCACCGCGAGGCGCACGCGATGGAGCTCGGCGGCTTCGAGCTCGCGTGCTTCTGCGCCGTGCAGCGGCCCGAGGATCACCCGGCGCGCCCCGCCGGGCACCTGCCGCTCGACGGGTTCTGGCGCAGGCGCGGGTATCGCCGACGTGCGGAGCTCGAGACGAGCTTCGGCTGGAAGGACGTCGGCGAGGATGCGGAGTCGGCCAAGCCGATGGTGTTCTGGTCGAAGCCGCTCGGGTCCGACCCCGCATGACCGACCTGACGATCACCCTCACGGGGGAGGTGCGGGAATCGAACTTCGACGAATGGAAGGACGGGCTGGTCGAGCGCATCCGCGCGGTCGACGTCGAGTTGTCGGCGGACGACGATTTCCGCTCGGCGAACGATTCGGTGCGCCAGTTCCGCGAGGCCGAGCAGACGCTGAAGGCCGCCAAGCAGGCCGCGCTCGAGCAGGCCGCCGACATCAACCGGCTGTTCGACGCGGTGGACGCGGTGACCGAGGAGACGCGCCAGGCGCGCCTGGCGCTCGAGCGCAGGATCCGCCTGCGCCGGCACGAGCTCAAGCGGCAGTCGCTGCAGGCGCACATGGACAACAACGCGGCCACGCTGGACGCGCTGCCCGTGGCGCAGCGCGCGCTCTTCCAGGACCGGGCCACCTTGCTCGGCCTGTCCGCCGAGGAGCTCGATGCCACGATCGAGGAACGCTTGGCGGTGTGGCGCGCGCTGGAGCGCGGTGTCGATCCGGCTGACGCCGCGGCGCGCGCCGACGGCCCGGCGACCTCACCGGACGCCGGCTCCGAAGTCGCATCGGACATCGCATCGGACGTCGGCGGGGCGGCCGGCGGATCCGTGCACGGGGCCGGCGAAGGCGTCGCGCGCGTCGCGGGTGTGGACGGCGGCGAAGCGCCCGCGTCGGTCGATGCCTCCACCGATGCGGGCAACGGTGCGGGTGCGGACCCGGACGCCCCACGCGCGTGGCGCGTCACGATCGATCTGTCCGCGCCGAAGGCGAAGGCGGATCAGCTCTACACCCGGGTGCGCGACCGCTGGAAGGCCGACAAGGCGGTCAAGGGCATCGAGCTGTCGGGCGGAGACTGATCGCACCGGGGCCCGGCCGCGTGCCGGCGTCACGACCCCCTGAAGCCGCTCAGCGCGCGCCGAGCAGGAACTCGATCAGTGCCTTCTGGGCGTGCATGCGGTTGCCGGCCTCGGCCCACACCACGCTCATCGGCCCGTCGATGACGTCGGCGTCGACCTCCTCGCCGCGGTGCGCGGGCAGGCAGTGCATGAACAGCGCGCCCTCGGCGCTCTGCTGCATCGCGCTCGTGGTGACGCGGTAGTTCGCGAATGCCTTCTCGCGCTGCTTCTGCTCGGCCTCCTGGCCCATGCTGGCCCACACGTCGGTGACGACCAGGTCCGCGCCCCGCACCGCTTCCTCGACCGAGTCGACGGCGCGCGCGTGCTCGCCGGCCGCGCGCACGATGTCGGCGTCCGGCGCGTAGCCCTCGGGGCACGCGTAGCGCAGCTCGAAGCCGAGCAGGCGAGCGACGTTCGCCCAGGAGTGGCACATGTTGTTGCCGTCGCCGACCCAGGCGACGGTGCGCCCGGCGATGTCGCCGGTGTGGTCCATGAAGGTCTGCACGTCGGCCAGCAACTGACAGGGGTGCAGGAGGTCCGTCAGCGCGTTGATGACGGGCACGCGGCTGGCCGCCGCGAAACGCTCCAGCGAGTCGTGCGAGAAGGTGCGTACCGAGATGATGTCCACCATCTCCGAGAGCACCCGCGCGGTGTCCTCCAGAGGCTCGCCGCGGCCGATCTGCGTGTCGTTCGGCGACAGGTAGATGGCGTGACCGCCGAGCTGCGTCATCGCGGTCTCGAACGACACGCGCGTGCGCGTGGAGGACTTCTCGAAGATCATGCCGAGGGTTCGCCGTGGCAACAGCGGCTCGCGCGCGTCGGGACCCGCCTCGTGCTGGCGGCGGAACTCGCTGCCGCGCCGGCAGATGCCGAGGAACTCGTCCGCCGTGAGGTCGAGCTCGGACAGGAAGTGCCGGGGCGAGTGCTCGGGCGAGTGCTCGGGCGAGCGTCCGGGCGCGCCGCTCGTCGAGGGTTCAGCCACGGGCGGCGATCGCCACGGGCTCGTCGGTGATCCCGACCGGCTCGACGTTCGTTTCGGCCTCGACGCGCGCGTCGTCCTCGTCGAGGAAGGTCGTGACCGCGCGCACCACGCCGTCGACGATCTCGTCGGCTTCCGCATCGCTCAGCACGAACGGCGGCAGCAGGCGCACGACGTTGCCGGCGGTGACGTTGACGAGCAGACCCGCCGCCAGCGCGCGCTTGACGATCTCCGCGCACGGCCGGTCCAGCTCCACGCCAAGCATGAGCCCCGTGCCGCGCACGTCGACCACGCCGGGCCGGTTGTGCAGCCCGGAGCGCAGGCCCTCGAGCATGCGCGTGCCGAGCTCGCCCGCGCGCGCCACGTAGCCGTGCGCTTCGATCTGCTCGATCACCGCGAGGCCGGCCCGGCAGGCGAGCGGATTGCCGCCGAACGTGGTGCCGTGGCTGCCCGGCTGGATCAGCTCGGCGGCCGGCCCGCGCGCGAGACACGCCCCGATGGGCACGCCGTTGCCGAGCGCCTTGGCCACGGTCATGACGTCCGGACGCACGCCCGCATGCTGGTGCGCGAACCATTTCCCGGTGCGGCCCATGCCGGACTGGATCTCGTCGAGGATCAGCAGCCAGCCGTGACGGTCGCACAGCTCGCGCACGCGGGCGATGTAGTCCGGCGACGGCACGTGCACGCCGCCTTCGCCCTGCACCGGCTCGAACATCACCGCCACGATGTCCTCGCGCCCGTAGCGCACGTCGGGGGCGAGGGCGGCGATGGCGTCGACGTCGTCGTAGGGCACCTTGATGAAGCCCTGCACCGCCGGGCCGAACCCGTCCAGGAGCTTCTCGTTGCCCGTGGCCGAGATGGTCGCCAGGGTGCGGCCGTGGAAGGCGGTCTGCATGACGACGATGCCGGGCGTGGCGATGCCCTTCGCGTGGCCATGGCGCCGCGCGATCTTGATGGCCGCCTCGTTCGCCTCCGCGCCCGAGTTGCAGAAGAAGGCCTTGTCCATGCCGGCGACGCGGCAGAGCTCCGCGCCCAGCGCCTCCTGCTCGGCGATGCCGTACACGTTCGACACGTGCACCAGCTCGCGCGCCTGCGCGGCGACGGCGTCCGCCACCGCCTCGTTCGCGTGGCCGAGCGAGCAGACGGCGATGCCCGACAGCGCGTCGAGGTAGCGGCGGCCCTCGGTGTCCCACAGCTCGGCACCGCGGCCGCGCGCCATCGTGACGGGCAGGCGACCGTAGGACGACATCAATGAGCTCATGGGGGGGCACTCCTGAAACGACGCGTGCGCGTCCGACTGACGGCCGCCGATGGTATCAAGGCCGCAAGGTGTGGCCGATCCGTGCGCGACTATCCTCGACACACGCTTCCGAACAGGTTTCTCATGACAATCCAGCATTCCCGTACCTTTCCCGCCATCGTCCTGGTCGCCTCCCTCGGGCTCGCGGCGTGCGGCTCGGACGGCGACGACGATCCCGTGATCGACGGCGCTCCCACGTCGCAGAACCCTCTGGCGGTCGAGGACGCGGACGCCGGCACCGATGCGGACGCCAACCTCAGCTTGGATGACGAGTCCGGCGACGACTCGACCGACGACTCGACCGACGACTCGACCGGCGACTCGACCGGCGACTCGACCGGCGACTCGGGCGGCGGGTCCGGTGACGACGTGCCGCCGTTCGACGACGCGGTCCCGGGCGAGGTCGAACCCGGAGTCGACGACGGGACGAACGCGTCGATCGATGATGGAGAGACCGCGGACGAAAGCCCCGTCGAGGGTGACGATTTCCCGGCGCCGACGGGCGAGGTCTCGCGACTCGGCGTGCTCGTCGTGGCGTCGCTAGACGCGGGCGAAGGCGACGCGCCGCGTGCCGCCGCCGCGGCCGCGTTCTACGCGCTCGTCGATGCGCTCCCCGCGGGCGCGCTCACCGAGGGGCTGCTGCCCGAAGCCGACACGTGCACCTTCGGCCGCGCCGACGAGGTCGTCGCGGCGAGCGGTCCGGAGCTGCCCGGCGAAGCCATCGATGCCGGCGTCGAGCCGCTGTCGGCCGGCGACAACATCGTCCTCACCGGGCCCGACGGCACCTTCGCGACCCTCGTGCGCACCGAGACCGACGGCCGGATCGTCTACCTGCCCGAGAACGGCGACGTGCCCGCGCCCGTGCCGACGCCGCTGGTGGCGAGCATCCTGGGCGGCGCGTTTCCGGCCTTCATGGCGGTGACACTGCCGGACGCGCCGCCGGTCGCGGGCGTGACTCCGTCCGGGCCGGAGGGCGTGACGGCCGGCAGCACCTTCGGCTGGGAAGCGGGTGCCGCGGGGGCCGACTCGCGCGTCAACATCGTGCTCGCGGTGGACGGGACCGACCCGGTCGTGACGGTGTCGTGCTCGGCCGCCGACGACGGCGAGTTCCGGTTGCCCGCATCGCTGCTGGCACGCGTGCCGGCGGAGCAGGGCGTGACGGCGACCCTGTCGCGCCTGGTCGTCGACACCGTGCAGCAGGGCGACGCGCTGCTGCTGCTCGGTGCCGAGTCGGGCGCCCGGTAGCGGCGCGGCGCCGGCGCGCCGGGGGCGAGGGTAGGCGTGCGGCGGGCGACGTAACATGAGCGGACCGATGCGCCGACCTTCATCGCGAGGGCCGGCGCATCCGCACCGCACCACGAGCCTCCACCGCGCATGACCGACAGCACCTCCGCCCCGCGCCGATTCCGCAGCCAGGAATGGTTCGCGGACAGCCACCGGCCCGACCAGACCGCGCTGTACCTGGAGCGCTACGCGAACCATGCGTACACGCTCGGCGAGCTCCGGAGCGGCAAGCCGATCATCGGCATCGCGCAGACCGGTTCGGACCTGTCGCCCTGCAACCGCCACCACGTGGAGCTCGCGCAGCGTGTGCGCGACGGCATCATCGAGGCGGGCGGCATCCCGTTCGAGTTCCCGGTCCACCCGATCCAGGAGACGGGCCGGCGGCCCACCGCCGCGCTCGACCGGAACCTGGCCTACCTGGGCCTTGTCGAGATCCTGCACGGCTACCCGATCGATGCCGTCGTGCTCACCACCGGTTGCGACAAGACCACCCCGGCGTGCCTGATGGCCGCGGCCACCGTGGACATTCCGGCCATCGTGCTGTCGGGCGGGCCCATGCTGGACGGCTATCTCGACGGCGACCCGCTCGTGGGCTCGGGCACGCACATCTGGCGCATGCGCCGCCAGCTCGCCGCGGGGAAGATCACCGAGGAGCAGTTCATCGACGGCGCCGCCAGCTCCGCGCCGTCGTCCGGGCACTGCAACACCATGGGCACGGCCAGCACCATGAACGCGATCGCCGAGGCGCTCGGCATGTCGCTGACGGGCTGCTCGGCCATTCCCGCGCCGTACAAGGAGCGTCGCGGCATGGCGCTCGAGACGGGGCGGCGCATCGTCGCCATGGCGCACGAGGACCTGAAGCCCTCGGACGTCATGACGCGCGAGGCGTTCCTGAACGCCATCGTCGTCAACTCCGCCATCGGCGGGTCCACCAACGCGCAGCCGCACCTGACCGCCATCGCGAAGCACGTCGGGGTGGAGATCGTGCCGTCGGACTGGCAGGAGTACGGGCACGACGTGCCGCTGCTGCTGAACATGCAGCCCGCGGGCAAGTACCTCGGCGAGCGCTTCTTCCGCGCGGGCGGCGTGCCGGCCATCATGTGGGAGCTGCGCGAGGCCGGGCTGCTGAGGGATGCGCCCACGGTGACGGGACGGGGCATGCTCGCGAACCTCGACGAGCGGATGAGCCACGATCGGGAGATGGTCCGGCCGTTCGCGGAGCCACTCGCCGAGGCCGCGGGCTTCGTCGTCATGACGGGCAACCTCTTCGACACGGCCATCATGAAGACGTCGGTCATCACCGACGAATTCCGGCAGCGCTACCTGTCGACGCCCGGTGCGGAGAACGCGTTCGAATGCCGGGCCATCGTGTTCGACGGCTCCGAGGACTATCACGATCGCATCAACGACGCGTCCCTGGAGATCGACGAGCGCTGCGTGCTCGTGATCCGCGGCTGCGGGCCCATCGGCTGGCCGGGTTCGGCGGAGGTCGTGAACATGCAGCCGCCGGATGCGCTGATACAGCGCGGCATCACGAGCCTGCCGACCATCGGCGACGGCCGTCAGTCCGGCACGGCCGACAGCCCGTCGATCCTGAACGCCTCGCCGGAGGCCGCGGTGGGCGGCGGCCTCGCATGGCTGCGCACGGGCGACACCGTGCGCATCGACCTGGACGCCGGGCGCTGCGACGCGCTGGTGGACACCGCGGAATGGGAGGCCAGGAAGGCCGACGGCCCCACGAAGGTGCCCGCCAGCCAGACGCCGTGGCAGGAGATCGCGCGCGAGGGGACGGGGCAGCTCGCGCAGGGCGCGACCTTCGAGCGCGCGCTGAAGTATCACAAGGTCAGGAAGGACCTGCCGCGTCACAACCACTGACGTGGGGACGAAGCGTGCTCGGGACGCGGACTCGCCCGTGAACGGTGCCGAGAGCTTGGTGCGCTCGCTGGTCGACGCCGGCGTCGAGGTCTGTTTCGCCAACCCCGGCACCTCCGAGATGCACTTCGTGGCCGCGCTCGATCGGGTCGGCGGCCTGCGTTGCGTGCTCGGGCTCTTCGAAGGCGTGGTCACCGGGGCGGCCGACGGCTACGCGCGCATGGCGGGCAAGCCCGCCGTGACGCTGCTGCACACCGGCCCCGGGCTCGCCAACGGCATCGCCAACCTGCACAACGCGCGCAAGGCCGAGGTGCCCGTCGTCAACGTCGTGGGCGAGCACGCGAGCTGGCACATCGAGCACGACGCCCCGCTGACGGCGGACATCGAGGGGCTCGCGCGTCCCGTGTCGCACTGGCTGCGCACGGCCACGTCCGCGACATCGCTGGGCGCCGACGGGTCGGAGGCGGTGGCCGCGGCGGGCGGCGTGCCGGGCCGGATCGCGACGCTGGTGGTGCCCGCGAACACGGCCTGGGAGGCGGGTGCGGAGCCGAGTCGGGAGCCGGGCGGCGGGCGCACCGCGCCCGCGGCCTCGCCCGCGGCGGCAACGGCGCCGGAGCCCATCGATGCGGACCGCGTCGCCGACGTCGCCACGCTGCTGCGCCGCGGCGAGCCGGTGGCGCTGGTGCTGGGCGGGACGGCGCTGGGCGAGGAGGCGCTCGGGAGTGCCGGGCGCATTGCGCGGGCGAGCGGTGCGACGCTCTTGGCCGAGACCTTCAAGCGGCGCATGCAGCGCGGCGCGGGCCGCGTGCCGGTGGCGTCCATCCCGTACCCGGTGCGCGACGCGCTCGCGCTCCTCGCCCCGTTCGCGCACGTCGTGACCGTGGGCGCGACACCCCCGGTGGCCTTCTTCGCCTACCCCGACATGCCCAGCGAGCTGTACCCCGAGTCGGCGCGGTTGCATGCGCTGGCCACCCCGCGGCAGGATGCCGCGGCGGCCCTGCGCGCGCTCGAGGCCGCACTCGATGCCACCGATCTCGAGCCCGGCCTCCAGGCGGCCTGCGTGCCGGAGCGCTGCGACGACGGGCCCCTCACGCCGGAGTCGCTCGCCGACGTCGTGGCCCGCCTGCTGCCGCGGGACGCGATCGTCGTCGACGAATCGATCACCGCGGGGCGCGGCGTCTACGCCGCCACGCGCGGCTCGGCGCCCCACGACTGGCTGCAGGTCTGCGGCGGCTCCATCGGCGGTGGCTTCCCGCTGGCCACCGGTGCCGCCGTGGCCTGCCCGGGCAGGAAGGTCGTCTGCCTGGAAGGCGACGGCAGTGCGATGTACACCCTCCAGGCCCTGTGGACCCAGGCCCGCGAGTCGCTCGACGTCACGAGCGTCGTGCTCGCCAACGGCAGCTACGAGATCCTGAAGCACGAGCTCGCGAACGTGCAGGCGGACTGCGGCGACGTCGCGCTCGACATGATGGAGCTCGATCGGCCGACGCTCGACTGGGTGTCGCTGGCGCGCGGGATGGGGGTCGATGCGATACGAGCGAGCACCGTGGGCGAGCTGGAGCAGGCGTTGGCCACGGCACTCGCTACGCCGGGGCCGTTCCTGGTGGAAGCCAGGCTGTGATCGCTGGTCGGGGCCGCGGCACGCGTCGAGCGTTCGAGACGCGCCGGCCCCCCATCGAATCAGCCCGGATACGCGCTGTACAGGTATTCGCTCCCGATCACCTCGCTGCCGCGTCCCGGTCGTTCCCACCCGAGCTCCAGCGTCGCCGCGCCCTCGTCCTGGAAGTAGTACACGCCGATGGCGACGGGCCGTCCGGCTTCGAGCTGCACGTCCACCGTGTCGATCGTCGCCGCGCCCGTGCCCCGGTTGTCGATCAGCAGCTCGCCGTCGATGAACAGGCGCACGCCATCGTCGGCGCGCGTGTAAAGCGTCACCGTCTCGGTACGGTCGGGGGTCAGGAAGCCTTGCCATTCGACGGCGAAGCCCTCCGTGGACGTCACGCCGGTGCCGGCGAGCGTCGCTTCGTCGAAGTCGAACGCCAGGGTCGGGTCGATGCGTTCGCCGGTGAATTCGGCGTACGCGACATCGTCGAAGTAGCGACCGCGCAAGCCGTCGCCCGCCGAGGACACGGGCGGCTCCGGCTCGGTCGGTGCATCGGGCTCGACGGGCGCGGGCGGGCCTTCGATGCCGTCGTCCGTGCCGCCGTCCATCCCGCCGTCCATGCCCGCCGTCATGCCCGCCGTCATGCCGCCGTTCGGTCGGCAGTGCGCGGCCGCTTCCGCCGTGTCGATGCGCTCGCCGCCCGGGCAGAGCTGCTCGTGCAGCGAGGCGACCGGCACCTTGTAGTCGCCCGCCGACGGGTCGGTCAGCAGGCCCCACTCGGTCGTGCCCGTATCGAAGTCCGGGCGCAGCTTCAGCGCGGGGCCGGACAAGGGATTGCGTCGATCCGGCCCGCCGTTCGTGAGATACCCCATGCCGCAACCCGCGGGCTCGCCGCCGTCCGGGCGGTTCGTGCACCCGTCCAGCCACTCCTGGTTCATGGCGGCCTGCCAGCCGCCCCACCAGTCGGCGTGCGAGCTCGCGCCCGCCGCCACGTTGCGCCGGCGCGTGTCGGGGTCGACGTCCGAGGCGAGATACCAACCTTCGGTGGTCTCGCCGTCGCCGAGCGGGTACTGGATGATGTACTCGATGTTCGGCGTCGTGGTCCAGCCGCCGCAATCGCTCGCGTACCAGTCGCCGCTGAAGCTCGTCACCCACGAGGCCGGGTCGGCGGGGTCGCCGTTGCCCAGGCAGTTCGGGAACTTCACGTGCATCTCCAGCGTCTGCACCGGATTCACGCCGCCGGTGCACGTCGGGATGGTGTTGCCCTGCGGGAAGCGCGGGCCGCGGAAGATGTCCGAGCACTGGAAGGTCTGCTCGAATTCCACGCCGCCCCGCGAGGCCGGCACCGTGTGCAGGTTCGGCATGGCGATGATGGCCGAGCCCGGCGGGTAGACCACGCTCGCGCCCTGCGCCGCGCCGTAGCCCTTGTAGTACACGATGATGCGCGACGGCATGCGCGCGTTGCCCGCGGCATCGATCATGGCGGGCGCCCAGTAGCCGGTGCGGTTGATTTCCTGACCGTTGCAGGTGCTGGAGCCCGAGTCGATCAGCGTCTCGTACGTGCTGTACGCGTTCACGTCGGTGTTGCCCCAGAACATGTGCAGGTGCGACGCGCCGGGCTCGCCCGGATGCACGATGGGGTCGTCGTAGGCGAAGTGGCTGAATTCGCAGGTGATGCGGAACTGCCCCGTCGTCGGGGCGGGGTTCGCCCACTCCTGCCCGCCCTGCACGATGTTCGAGGTCGCGCTCGGGCCGACGTACTCGGAGCGCGGGCCGAGGAAGTCCTCGCGCACCAGGCCCTGCTGCGGCACGTCGCGCCACGGGCTGTCGTCGTGATTCGCGTTCCTCGGCGCGCTGCCGCGGATGAGCGCGAGGTTCGAGGCGTAGTCCGCGGGCGTCGCGGCGACGGCCTGCGGCATGCCCGGCGCGACGCTCGACAGCAACGTGCCGAGCGCGGTACCCAGCCACGGTACGCCGCGCAATACACGAACGTGCCCAGGAACGGGTCGAGCTGCAGTCGAATTCACAGGTCGGGTCATGGGTCGAAGCCTTCGGTCTGTCGACGGGAGCTCCATCCTCGACGAGTCCCGCGAGCGTCGCGCCGGGGAGCGCTCCCCGCATGTCCGGATCGTCAGCCGTCGCGCTCGTTCTGCGCGAGGGCGTCGAGCCACGCGTTCTCGACCATCGCGTCGACCAGGTGCAGGCGCCGCTCCGACGCGCCGCGCGACGTGCCGTCGGGTACCAGCCCATCGATGCCGGCCCGCGCGAACTTCGCGCACAGGCGATCGAGCTTGCGGTTGAGCTTGGGCAGACTCCAGGCCAGGCGTGCCGCGAGGTCCCGGTTCGATGGCAACTCGGCGGGACTGACGGGCCCGCACAATCGCGGCTCGATCAACAGCCGCAGCAGCGCCACCTGCTCGTCGTTCAGCGGCGGGCAGGCGACATGTGGCAGCGTGGCCCGGGAACGCAACGCGGCAGCCGCGTGCTCGTCCGCGATGTCCTCGTGCCAAGGGTTGCAACGCACGGCGAGGCGGTAGCGACGCCTGCCGGCATCGAAGGCGATGGTTGACTCGACGAAGGGCAGCGGCATGACGCGGCCGGGCGCGAGCCGCGCGTAGGAGCCGCTGTCGTCGTCGACCACGACCATCGTCGCCGTGCGGCAACGGTTCTCCAGAATCCAGCCGCGCCCCTCGCGGTGCACGAAGCGACCCGCGACACGGTGCAGGTGCGGATTGCACGCGTCGACCACCAGAGACGCCGCCCGCCCGAAGTCGATCGTCGTGCCCGGGCGGGCCTCGCGAAAGCGCTCGTCCGTGCCGACGCGCAACGAATCGCCGCGGATCCGGTGGTGCCCGAGACGCGCTGACGGTTCGTCCATGTGGCGTTCCTGCAAGCTCTGCGGAACCCGATACTGCCCGCGCGTCGCCTCGACGCGCCTCCGGCAGGCATGACCATCGCGCCACTCGCCGACGCGTCCCGAACACTCGAAGCGTTGTCCGTCGAGACCGTGCTGGGCGGCTACGCGCTGCTCGAGCCGATCGGTGCCGGCGGCACGGCCACGGTGTGGCGCGCGCGCGGCGCGGACGGCCGCGAGGTGGCGGTGAAGCGTCTGCACGTGCCGCTCGCCGATGCCGTGGCGCGCCGCCGGTTCGCGCGCGAACGGGAGCTGCTCGAGCGCGTCGGCACGCACCCGGCCATCGTCGCGCTGCTGGCGAGCGGCGTGAGCGCCGACGGCACGGGCTGGTACGCGACGCCGCTGCACGCGTTCGATCTCGACGCGGCCCTGGACGGCCGCGTGGGTACGTCCCCCGCGTGGGACGAGCCGGGCATCGTGGCGACGCTCGGCCTGCGCCTGTCCGCGGCGCTGGCCCACGCCCACGCGCGCGGCGTGCTGCACGGCGACATCAAGCCCGCGAACGTGCTCCTGGACGGTGCGCCGGGCTGCACCGATGCGGTGCTCGCGGACTTCGGTGCCGGGCTGCACGTCGATGCCACGCTCACGCGCGTGCCGGGACTGTCGCTCGCCTACGCGGCACCGGAGCGGATCGCGGGCGGACCGCCGAGCGTCGCGACCGACCTCTACGGCCTGGGCGCGACCTTGCGACGCGTGGCGGCCATCGCACCGCCGTCGCGCGGGTCGCGCGCCGAGCTCGATGCGGCGCTCGATGCGCTCGTGGCGCCGCGGCCGCTCGATCGGCCCGCGTCGGCACGCGCGGCGTTCGAGCGGTTCGCCGCGCACGCCCCGCAAGCCGTGCGCGCCGCCTTGCCGCCCATCGCCGCGCCGCGCCCCGCACCGAGCGTTCGAACGGCGACGCGCACGTCGACGCGGCCCGTTCACCCCGACGGGCCTCGCTTCGAAAGCGACCGTGCCACGAGCGGGGTCGTGGCCGGCGCTGCGCTTCGCGGCGGTGCGTGGCGTGCCGGTCGCGGCGTTGTGCCGCTCGCGATCGGTGCGCTCGTGGGCGGTGTCGCGGCGCTCGCGATGGCGCACGTGCTTGCCGGTCGGCCCTCGAGCCTCGCGCGATCCGGACTCGCCTGTCCCGATCGGACCTGGCTTTGCGACGGCTTCGATGCCGGCTGGGGCGATTGGGAGCGCGAGGTCGATCCGGCGACAGCCGACTTCCGGCTCGTGCGCGAAGAGGCATCCTCCGGCACCGTGCTGCGACGCGTTCCCGGCACGCGCGCGTCCGTCGGCGACGACGAGTCGCGCGCCGCGTCGGGCGCGAGCAGCGTGTCGCACGCGTTCGTCGCGCCCGTCGGCGCGACGTTGCGCGTGGTCTCGCGCATCCGCATCGAGCCGTCCGGCGGCGAGGCGCACGGCTGGTCGAACCTGGTGCTCCTGCAGACACCGGCGGGCGACGTCTGGTCGGTCAACGTCGGCAGCGGCTACACCGGCGACGATCGGGTGGCGTTCGACGCGTATCGACACGACCCGACCGGCGCGCACGATCGCTCGGTCGCGCCGGGCGTCGCGTACGGCACGGGGCAGGCGTTCTGTCTGGAGGCGAGGCTGGAGCCGATCCCCGACGGGCTCGCGTTCGAGTACCGGGTCGACGGACTGCTCGCCGGTCGCTTCGAGCACCCGGCGCGTGCGGGCGACGCGACCCCCGGGGAGGTCGAGCGCTGGTACCTGACGCTCGGCGGCCCGAGCATCGACGGCGCGACGCCGTCGGTGACGTGGCACGACGTCCTCGTCGATGCGGGGGAGGGGGCGCCGGGCTGTGCGGAGAGGGACGCCGGGTCGGCCGCGTGAGTGGGCGCACCGGCAGGACGCGGTCGACGGTCGACGCGTGATGCGACGTCGTCCCCGCACTTGTCCGCCGGCTTCGGGTTAGAGTGAGGGCGCGGGCACCTCTCCCGCGTACCAGGGCGGGATCGACTGGCGAATGAGCGAATCGAGCGGCGCCGCGGTGCGCTTCGAACGGGTGCAGAAGAGCTACGACGGCGACTCGCTCGTCGTCAAGGACCTGAACCTCGACATCGCCCCCGGCGAGTTCCTCACCATGCTGGGGCCGTCGGGCTCGGGCAAGACCACCTGCCTGATGATGCTCGCGGGGTTCGAGCCCGCGACGCATGGCGAGATCTTCCTGAACGATCGGCCCATCAACGACGTGCCGCCCTACAAGCGCGGCATCGGCATGGTGTTCCAGAACTACGCCCTGTTCCCGCACATGAGCGTCGCCGAGAACCTCGCCTTCCCGCTCGAGATCCGGAAGATGCCGAAGTCCGAGCAGCAGGAGAAGGTGCGCCGCGCGCTCGACATGGTGGAGCTGGGCGCGTTCGGCAACCGCCGTCCCGCGCAGCTCTCGGGTGGCCAGCAGCAGCGCGTCGCGGTGGCGCGGGCACTGGTGTTCGACCCCGACCTCGTGCTGATGGACGAGCCGCTCGGGGCGCTCGACAAGCAACTGCGCGAGCAGATGCAGTACGAGATCAAGCACATCCACGAAAGCCTCGGCGTCACGGTCGTCTACGTCACGCACGACCAGAGCGAGGCGCTCACGATGTCGGACCGCGTGGCGGTGTTCCAGGACGGCGTCATCCAGCAGCTCTCGCGCCCCGACGAGCTGTACGAGAGCCCGAGGAATTCCTTCGTGGCGCAGTTCATCGGCGAGAACAACAAGCTCAACGGAGAGGTGCTCTCCATCGACGGCAGCCACTGCCGCGTGCGCGTCGACGACGGCACCGAGCTCGTGTCCGAGGCGGTCAACGTCTCGCGCGCGGGCGAGCGGACCACGTTGTCGCTGCGCCCCGAGCGCATCGAGTTCGACCCCGTCGACTCGCTCGACAACATCGTCGAGGGGCGCATCCGCGAGATCGTCTACCTCGGCGATCACCTGCGCATCGTGATGTCGGTGGCGGGTGACGACGACTTCGTCGTCAAGGTCAGGAACCGCGGCGAGAAGCGGCCCCTGGCCCCCGGCCAGACCCATCGGGTCGGCTGGGCGGCCGGGGACTGCAAGGCGCTCGACGAAGTGACGATCGCGTCCCCGGCGCAGCTCGACGCCGTCGCCGCCTGAGGGCGGCGCGGTAGGATGGCCGACGCGGTGCGTCGGACCGGTCAGGAGGACGGCCGCAGGACCGGCTGTCGTGCATTCACCATCAATTCGGAGAAACGGAAACCAAGATGAACACCAACAAGCTCATGCTGGCGGGCTCGATCGCCGCTGCGCTCGCCGCGACGGGCGGCACCGCCGTGGCGCAGGACGGCCCCGAGGAGTGCGAGAACTGCGCCGACGAGATGACCATCGTCTCCTGGGGCGGGGCCTACTCGAACTCTCAGATGAAGGCCTACAGCGAGCCCTACACGGCCGCCACGGGCGTCGAGATCATCAACGACGAGTCCTCCGCGGAGGCCGTCGCCAAGCTGCGCGCCATGGACGAGGCGGGCAACGTGACCTGGGACGTGGTCGACGTGGTCGCCGCCGACGCCATGCGCCTGTGCGACGAGGGCCTGGCGATGGAGATCGATTTCGACGAGCAGCTCGCGAGCGCCCCGGACGGCACGCCGGCCAGCGAGGACTTCGGCGAGTTCCTGGTCTCGGACTGCTTCATCCCGCAGATCGTCTACTCGACCACCTTCGGCTACCGCACCGACGTCGCCGAGTGGGACGGCAACGTGCCCGAGAGCGTCTGCGACGTGTTCGACACCGAGACCTTCCCCGGCAAGCGCGCGCTGCAGAAACGCCCCCTGGACAACCTCGAGTGGGCCTTGATGTGCGACGGCGTCGCCAACGAGGACATCTACGACGTGCTCGAGACCGACGAGGGCGTCGAGCAGGCGCTCGCCAAGCTCGACACCATCAAGGACGACGTCATCTGGTGGTCGGCCGGTGCCGAGACGCCGCAGCTGCTCGCCGACGGCGAGATCGTCATGGGCTCGACCTACAACGGTCGGCTGTTCTCGGTCATCGAGGAGCAGGACCAGCCCGTCGCCATGCTGTGGGACGCGCAGGTGTTCGACCTCGACGGCTGGATCATCCCCGAAGGGCTGTCCGAGGAGCGCAAGAACCGGGCGCTGAACTACATCAAGTTCGCCACCGACACGCAGCGTCTGGCCGACCAGGCGAAGTACATCTCCTACGGTCCGGCCCGCGCGTCGTCCGCGCCGCTCGTCGGCCAGCACGCCGAGCTCGGCATCGAGATGGCGCCGCACATGCCGACCGATCCGGCGAACTCCGCCACCGGCTTCCTGCAGCAGTACGAGTGGTGGGCCGACAACCGCGACGATCTGGACCAGAAGTTCCAGGCCTGGCTGGCCAGCTGATCGTCGTCAACCGGACGGATCGGGAACATGAGCAGCGTTCCTAGCGCACTCACGGGGGCTGTCGCCGAGGCAGCCCCTCCCGTGCCCGATCCGAAGGGCGCGGCCGTCCCGCTCACCACGCAGGACGGCCAGCCGCTCAAGCGAAGCCTGGCCCGCGCGCTCAGGCGCGAGAAGCTGCGCGCGCTCGCGCTCATCTCGCCGCTGCTGCTCTTCGTCGTCGTCTCGTTCATCCTGCCCATCGGCGACATGCTGTTCCGCTCGGTCGAGAACTCCATCGTCGGGCAGACGCTGCCCGGCACCGTGCGGGCCCTCGAGAGCTGGGACGCGAGCGGCGACGAGCCGCCCGGCGAGCCGGTCTACGCGGCGCTCGCCGACGACCTGATGCTCGGCCAGGAGCTCAAGATCCACACCCGGCTCGGCAGCCGGCTGAACTACGACCAGCCCGGCATCTCGAGCATGTTCCGGAAATCCGGACGCGGGGTGCGCAGGCTCGACAACGAGGCCGAGGTCGCCGCCTTCCTCGCCGCCGACCCCGCCTGGGGCACGCCCGACGCCTGGGCGGCGCTGCGCGAGAGCGACGCGTGGCCCGGCGACCTGCCGCGCACCGCCGTCGCGTACGACAACTGGCGCCGCTTCGTCGCGAGCGACGAGGGCGAGGACGTCGATACCGACGCGCTCGTTCCCTACGGATTCACCTATTCGGCGCTTGCCAACGATCTGCGCGCGATGCCCGCCGACGAGCTGGCCGCGCTCGGCGAGGCCGTTCCGGCGGTCGCCACGCTCGACCCGCAGTCCCTTCCACCGACCACCTATCGCGAGCAGTTCGTCGACATCGACGAGGGCTGGGTCGCGCTCGGCAACTGGCGCGCGATCCAGCGCCTGTCGCCGCCCATCACCGACGGCTACTTCCTGGCGGCCGTCGATGCGCGCCGCGGCGATGCGGGCATCGAGGCCAAGCCCGAGAACCAGCGGCTGTACGTGCAGCTCTTCGTGCGCACGCTGTTCATGAGCCTCGTCATCACGGCCATGTGCATCCTGCTGGGCTACCCCATCGCCTACCTGCTCGCGAGCCTGCCGACGCGCACCTCGAACCTGCTGCTGATCCTGGTGCTGCTGCCGTTCTGGACATCGCTCCTCGTGCGTACCAGCGCGTGGAAGGTGCTGCTGCAGCAACAGGGCGTCATCAACGACGTACTTGTGTGGGCACGCATCATCGACGACGCCGGCCGGCTCGTCATGATCAACAACATGACCGGCACCATCATCGCGATGACGCACATCCTGCTGCCGTTCATGATCCTGCCGCTGTTCTCGGTCATGAAGACCGTGTCGCCGACCTACGTGCGCGCGGCGAAGTCCATGGGCGCGACCGATTGGACCGCGTTCCGTCGCGTGTACTTCCCGAACACCATCCCCGGCATCGGCGCGGGCTCCATCCTCGTGTTCATCCTCGCGATCGGGTACTACATCACCCCCGAGCTCGTGGGCGGCACCTCGGGCGTGTTCATCTCGAACCGCATCGCGTACCACATCTCCTCGTCGCTGAACTGGGGGCTCGCCGCGGCGCTCGGCACCATCCTGCTGATCCTGGTGCTGGCGCTGTACTGGACCTACGACCGCATCGTGGGCATCGACAACGTGAAGCTGGGGTGACGATGAGTTCCCTGCCCCCCTACGCCACTGCCGGCCAGAAGGTCTGGCACTACACGTTCCGCTGGGTGATCTGCGGCGGAATCTTCTTCTTCCTGATCGCGCCGATCCTGACGATCATCCCGCTGTCGTTCAACGCGCAGGACTTCTTCACGTTCACGCCGAAGATGCTGGCGCTGGATCCGGAGGGGTACTCGCTCAAGCACTACCGGGACTTCCTCGGCAGCAGCGACTGGCAGAATGCGTGGAAGAACTCGTTCCTCATAGCGCCCGCGGCGACGCTGCTCGCGACCGCCTTCGGCACGCTCGCGGCCATCGGGCTGTCGCAGAGCCACGTACCGTTCCGCCGCGCGATCATGGCGATCCTGATCTCGCCGATGATCGTGCCGCTGATCATCTCGGCCGCGGGCATGTACTTCTTCTACTCCCGCATCGGGCTGCAAGGCACCTACCTGGGCATCGTCCTGGCGCACGCGGCGCTCGGCACGCCGTTCGTCATCATCACGGTGACCGCGACGCTCGTCGGCTTCGACCGCTCCCTGACGCGCGCCGCGGCGAACCTCGGGGCCGACCCGGTCAGAACGTTCTTCAAGGTGCAGATGCCGCTGATCGTGCCGGGCGTGGTGTCCGGTGCGCTCTTCGCGTTCATCACGTCGTTCGACGAGGTCGTGGTCGTGCTGTTCCTCGGCAGCGCCGGTCAGAAGACGCTGCCGTGGCAGATGTACACCGGCCTGCGCGAGCAGATCTCCCCGACGATCCTGGCCGTCGCGACCGTCATGGTGGCGCTGTCGATCGCGTTGCTGACCGTGCTCGAGGTGCTCAGGCGCCGCTCGGAGCGGTTGCGGGGGCTGTCGCCGGCGTGAGGCCGCTCGCCGGGATGTAGTGGTCGGCGACGACGCGCTCGTCGCCACGGCCTCAACCGCCGTCCGCGGGACCGACCTCCGGCGCGAACCGTGCGCTCACGCTGCCGAGCCCGTCGATCGACCCTCGGATCTCGTCCCCGGGGCCGACAGGGTGGGGACCGGTCAGGGCTCCGGTGATGCAGGCATGGCCCGCACGCAGCCCGCCGCAGTGAGCTCCGACCGCGCGCACGAACGCGGCGAACGTCGCGAACGCGTCGCCGCCCGGGAACGCGGTGCGACCCGCGTGCACCTCGCGCCCGCCGATCCGGAGCCGCACGTCGCGCTCGACGAGCCCGGTGTCGTCTGCGTCGGCCGAGCGCACGCCGAGCACGATGCCCCCGGCGTTCTGGTCGTCGGCGAGCTGCCAGGCCGCGGGAGCGGCCGCGAAGTCGTCGAGACGGCTATCGACGATCTCGAGCGCGGGCAGCACTTCGACGCGCTCGCGCAGCAGCGTCTCGAAGCGCGGATCGTCCACATGCGGGGGGGGCGCCAGCAGGCGGAAGGCGACCTCGAGCTCGACGAGCCGCAGGCCGGACGCGACTCCGGGCAGCTCGGCGCCCTCGGCGCGGACGTCGGAGGCACGTACCGGAGCGAGCCTGAGCTCACCGTCCGGCGCCTTGCGCCCGCACTTGAACCCCCCGACGGGGCCGAGCCGGGCGGCGACGCCCGCCTGCACGCGGTAGGCTCCGTCGAGACCGCCGGGCAGGTCGCCGTCCGGCCTCACGCGCGGCGCGCCCGGCGTGCGCGCGGCCACCAGCCGCTCGACGAGGGTCTCGGTCGTGTCGATGGTCGGGCGTGTCTCGTGAACGGCCGCACGGCCTGGCGGGAGTCATCATACGGCGGGCCGAGCGCCGCGGCGGTACCGCCCCGGCACTCCGCCGAACCACGACGAGCCCGTTCCCGCCTTGATCAACCATCTGCTGAACACCGTGGGTCCGGTGTTCCTGCTCGTGCTGTTCGGCTACGCGGCCGTGCGCCGCGCGCTGTTCGACGCCGGCACGATCGACGCGCTGATGCGCTACGCGGTTCGCTTCGCGGTACCGTGCCTGCTGTTCCGGGCGGTATCGACCCTCGATCTGGGCGCCGCCTACGACGCGGGCGTGATGAGCTCGTACTACGGCGCCGCGATCGCGTGCTTCGCGGTCGGCGCCGTCGCGGCACGCTTCGGGTTCGGGCGCCGTCCCGGCGAGGCCGTGGCGGTCGGGTTCGCGGGGCTGTTCTCGAACCTCGTGCTGCTCGGGCTTCCCGTCGTCACCATGGCGCTCGGCGACGCGGCGCTGCCGACGGCCTACGCGCTCGTGTCCGTGCACGCGCCGTTCTGCTACCTCGTCGGCATCGTCGCCATGGAGCTGCTGCGCGCCGACGGACGGTCCCTGCCCGAGACCGCCGCCGTGATCGCCCGCACGATGTTCCGCAACGCGTTGATGATCGGCATCGGGCTCGGTTTTCTCGTCAACCTCGGCGGCGTGCCGGTGCCGGTCGCGCTCGCGTCCGCGCTGGGACTGGTCGCGGACTCCGCGCTGCCGGTCGCGCTGGTCGGGCTCGGCGGCACGCTCGCCCGCTACACCCTCGCCGCGAGGATCGGCGAGAGCGCCGCGGTGACCGCCATCTCGCTCGTGCTGCACCCGGCGCTCGCGCTCGCGCTGTGCGCGCTGCTCGGCGTCGACGGGCTCGACCGGGCCGTCGTCGTGCTGATGGCGTCGATGTCGCCGGGCATCAACGTCTACCTGTTCGCGGCGATGTACGACCGCGCACAGGACACCGCCGCCGCCGCGGTGCTGCTCGGTACGGCCGCGGCGGTGGTGAGCGTGAGCGCCTGGTCCTGGTTGCTCATGCCCGGCTGAGCTCCGCGGCCGCGCCGCCTCCGATCAGGGCCTCGATCGCCGCGTCGTCGTAGCCGATCTCGACCAGTACCTCGCGCGTGTGCTCGCCGAGTCGGGGCGCGGCGCGCCGAACTCCGCCCGGCGTCCCGTGGAACGTGACCGGACAGCCGAGCGTCGACACCGCGCCGGCCGTCGGGTGATCGACCTCGGTGACCATGCCGCGCGCGACGGTCTGCGGGTCGGCGTGCATCTGGCCGATGTCGAGAATGGGGCCCGCGGGCACGCCGGCGACGTTCAACCGGTCCATCCAGTCGTCGGTGTCGCGACGGACCATGTACGTCCCGAGCGTGTCGGCCAGCGTCTCGCGGTGCGCCATGCGGTCGGCGTTGGTCGCGAAGCGCGGGTCCTCGGCGAGCTCCGGTGCGCCGAGGACGTCGAGCAGGCGCGACCAGTTGGCCTGGTTGGCCGCGCCGACGTTGATCCAGCCGTCGCGCGTGGCGAGCGACTGGTAGGGCGCGTTCAGCGGGTGCGCCGAGCCCATGGGCACCGGGGACACGCCGGTGGCGAAGCGGATCGCGGACTGCCAGTAGGTGTGGGTGATCGCGGCCTCGAACAGGGACGTGTCGACGCGCTGACCGATGCCGCCCGAAAGCCTGTGCGCGTAGGCCGCGCACGCGCCCATCGCGGCGAGGATGCCGGCGGTGATGTCCGAGACCGGCGCGCCGACCTTGACGGGCGGCCGGCCCGGGCCCTCGCCGGTGATCGACATCAGTCCCGACATGCCTTGCGCGATCAGGTCGAAGCCGCCGCGTTCGCGGTAGGGGCCGGTGCGGCCGAAGCCCGAGATCTCGCAATGGATCAGCCCGGGATTCAGCTCCGCGAGCGCGTCGTGGCCGAGCCCCAGACGCTCCATCGTGTCGTGGCGGTAGTTCTCGACGACGACGTCGGCGCGCTCGAGCAGGCGCAGCAGCGCGTCGCGCCCATCCGCGCGCTTCAGGTCGAGCGCGATGCCGCGCTTGTTCCTGTTCATCATCATGAATGCCGCGGACTCGCCACCGATGGCCGGCGGCACGAACCGGCGGCTGTCGTCGCCGCCGGCGATCTTCTCGACCTTGACGACGTCGGCGCCCATGTCGGCGAGCATCAGCCCGCAGACGGGGCCGGCCATGATGTGGGCGAGCTCGACCACGCGCATGCCGGCGAGCGGGCCAGTCGGCGGGCCAGTCGGCGGGCCGGTCGGCGGGCCCGTGTCCGGTCCGGTGCGAGGCGCCGCCTCGGGCCCGGGACCGTCGGTCGCGTCACCCCCCATCGCTACTCCCCCCGGAACACCGGCTTGCGCTTGGCGAGGAACGCCTCCATGCCCTCGCGGAAATCCGCGCTCGTGTAGCACGACACGATCAGGTCGTCGCCCTCGACCTCGCTCGCGCGCGCGCGCAGCCGGCGCACCCCTTCCTTGGTCGCCGCCATCGTCAGCGGCGCGTGTCCGGCCATCGTCGCGGCGAGCTCCCGAGCGCGGGCGAGCGGGTCGTCGACGAGCTCGGACACGAGCCCGATCCCGAGCGCCTCGTCGGCGCGGATCAGCCGCGCGCTCAGCAGGATCTCCTTCGTGCGCGCCTCGCCGAGCAGCGCGACGAGCCGGGCGAGGTTGCCCACCGACAGGCAGTTCCCGAGGGTGCGCGCGATCGGAAACCCGTAGGCGATGTCCCGGGACGCGACGCGCAGGTCGCAGCACGCGGCGATCGCCGCGCCGCCGCCGGTGCAGGCACCGCGGAGAGCCGCGATCACGGGCACCGGCACGCGCTCGAGCGCGCCGAGCACCCTGTCCATGCGCCGCTCGTAGGCGAGCGCGTCGTCGGCGCCGTCGAAGTCCCGAAAGCGCGAGATGTCGGTTCCGGCCGCGAAGGCCTTGTCACCGGCACCGGTCAGGATCATCGCGCGCACCTCCACGCGGCGCTCGCGCACGTCGTCGCAGAACGCTCCGAGCGCGTCGTACATGCCGAAGGTCAGCGCGTTCCTGGCCTCGGGCCGGTCGAAGGTGACCGTGGCGACGCCGTCGTCGACGTCCGTGCGCAGGTGCTCGTCGCTCATGACCGTCGTCTCGTGCGCGCGTGCGCGCTCAGCGGTAGAAGTACTCCACCAGGAACATCGGCACCGCGGGCACGTAGGTGCAGAGCATCAGCACCACGAGCAGCACCGCGACGAACCAGACGTTGACCTTCGACACCTCCCAGATGTTCGCCTTGGCGATCGAGCAGGCGGTGATCAGCACCGACGCCACGGGCGGGGTCTGCTGGCCGATCGCGAGGTTCAGCGTCACGATCAGCCCGAAGTGCACCGGGTCGATGCCGGCGGCCTGCACGAGCGGGATGACGATCGGGATGACGAGGATGATCGCCGCGACCGAGTGCAGGAAGAAGCCGATGACCAGGAAGAACACGTTCAGGATCATCAGGATCACGTAGCGGTTGTCGGTCATCGCCATCATCGTCGAGGCGATCTCCTGGGGCACCTGCGCGCGCGTCAGGAAGCCGCCCATGAGCACCGAGGCGGCGACCAGCAGCATCACCACCGCGGTCTGGATGCCGCCCTCGACCATCGCGCTGCGCAGCCGCTTCAGATCCACCTCGCGGTACCACAGCCCGAGCCCCAGCGCGACGACGACCGCCAGCCCCGCCGCCTCGGTCGCGGTCACGAAGCCGCCGAAGATGCCGCCGAGAATGATGATCGGCAGCAGGAAGGTCGGCAGCGCCTCGACGAAGGCGTGCTTGAGCCTCTTCCACTCGAACGCGTCCTCGGTCGGCAGGTCGTAGCGCACCGCGAAGGCGTACGCGACGCCCATCAGGCCGGCCGCCCCGATCAGGCCCGGCACGATGCCCGCGACGAACAGCTGCTCGACGCTCGTGTTCGCCGACACCGCGTACACGATCATCGGGATCGAGGGCGGGATGATGATCGCGAGCGAGGCCGAGGACGAGGTGATCGCCGCGGCGAGCGGGCCCGAGTAGCCGCGCTTCTTCATCTGCGGGATCATGACCGAGCCGAGCGCGGCGACGTCGGCGACCGCGGAGCCCGAGATCTCCGCGAAGAACAGCGACACGCCGATGTTGACCATGCCGAGCCCGCCGCGCACGAAGCCGATCAGCGCCGCGACGAAGCCGATCAGCCGGTCGGTGATGCCGCCGGCGTTCATGATCGCGCCGGCGAGCACGAACATCGGGATCGCGATCAGCGAGAACTTGGTCGAGCCGTCGTACATGTCGAGCGCGACGGTCACGAGCGCCCCCGGCCCCTCGCTCGCGAGCAGCCCGAGGATCGCGGCGACCGCGAGCGCGACGGCGATCGGCACGTTGATGCAGATCAGCGCCACGAGCGCGACGAAGATGCCGAGCACGATCACCGCAGCACCCCCCTCTGCTGGGCCAGCCGAGTCTCGGTCTCGATCTCCGCCTCGATCTCGGCATGTTCGGCCGACACCCCGCTACGGATCGTCGCCAGATACCCGGGCAGCGAGAGCAGCTCGCAGACGATGAACAGCACCGCGCCGATCGGGATCACCGACTGGGTCAGCGTCACCGGGACCCAGGTCAGGCTCACCAGCGTGTCGCCCTCGAGCACCTGCACCACCGTCCAGCCGGCCCAGGCGAGCAGCGCGAAGAAGGCGAGGAACACGAGCTCGGCGACCCACACGGCGATCATCCGCGCGGGCACCGGCAACGCCAGCAGCACGCCGTCGAAGCCGATCTGCTTCCTGCGCAGCACCGCCAGGGCGCCGCCGTAGTACGTGATCCAGGCCAGCAGGACCGAGGCGACCTCGTCGTACCACGACAGCGACGCATCGAGCTTCCGGTAGACGACCGCGACCACGACGATCGTCGTCAGGGCGACCATCAGCAGGATCAGGAACCACTCGAGCAGCGTTCCGAGAACGCGCGCGATCGCCTCCACGACGACGAGGTTCTACCCCGGCGCTACCGCCCGGGCCGCCTCAGTCGGCGAGCGCGCGCACCCGTTCGACGAGCTCGGCGCCTCCGTCCACGCTCGACGCGAACTCCTCGTAGATCGGCGTCGAGGCGTCGATGAAGGCCTGCACGTTCGCCTCGTTGACGGCCATGCCGCCGGCCTCGAGCTCGCCGAGCAGCTTCTGCTCGAGCTCCTCGGCCATCGCGTACACCTCCTCCTGGGTCTCCTCCGCCGCGGCGATCAGGTCCGCCTGCACGTCCTCGGGCAGCTTGGCGAACGCGTTCTCCGAGACCAGCACGTAGGCGGGCGTGTAGACGTGGCCGGTGATCGAGAGGTACTCCTGCACCTCCTGGAACTTCGCCGACGCGATCTGGGCGTACGGGTTCTCCTGGCCGTCGATGACGCCGGTCTTGAGCGCCGTGAACACCTCGGAGAAGGCCATCGGTGTCGGGTTGGCGCCGTAGAGCTGGAACATCTTGACGCGCCACTCGCCCTTCGGGGTCCGCAGCTTGATGCCGCTCAGGTCCTCGGGCACATCTATGGGGCGGGTGTTGTTCGTGATGTGGCGGAAGCCGTTCTCGAAGTAGGCGAGGACGCGGTAGCCCTTCTCGCGTGCGGCGGCGTCGAACACCTCCTCGCCGAGCTCGTCGCGGATGCGTCGCATGTGGTCGCGGGATGTCACGATGTAGGGCATCTCGAACACGCCGAACTCGTCCGCGACCGACGACATGACCGACGAGGGCAGGGCGAAGTCGACCTGACCGAGCTTGAGCTTCTGCAACAGCTCGCTGTCCTTGCCGAGCTGGGACGAGCCGAAGCCCTGCACCTCGCCCTTGTCGCCCAGCCGCTCGTTGGCGTTCTCGATGAACGCGTTCACCGAGGCCTCGAACAGCGAGCCCGGCTCGCCGACGTGGCCGAAGCGCAGGACCTCGGCCGCGCTCGCGGCGCCGGCCGTCAGCGCCGAGGTCGCGGCGAGCGCGGCGGCCATCAACGCGGTGCGGGTCGCGGTGCGGGCCGTCGGCGTGCCGTCGTGCGTGCCGTCGTCGGGGCGGACGTGCGCGGGGCGGGTCTCGTCATGCTCGTGCTCTCGTGTTCGGGCGGTGGGGACGTTCTCTCGATCGACGGGATTCGGTCGGCCGGGCCGACGCACGGAAGGGCTCGGGGCCACGCTTGCGCGGAGCGAATTCCGCATCCAATATCACATCCATGATGCCACCAGGTCAACAGTCGCTCTCGACCGAGCTCGCCCGCAGGCTCCGCACCGAGCTGCGCGGCGATGTCGCCATCGATGCGTTCGAGCGCGGCCGCCACGCGACCGATGCGTCGATCTACCAGGTGATGCCGCTCGCGGTGGCACGTCCTCGCGACGCGGACGACGTGCGCGCGTGCCTCGCCGTCGCGCGCGAGCTCGGCGTGCCGGTCACCGGCCGCGGCGGCGGCACCTCGCAGAGCGGCCAGACCGTCAACCGCGGTCTCGTCGTCGACTGCTCGCGTTACCTGAACGGGTTGCCGGAGCTCGACGTCGAGAACCGGCGCTGCCGAGTCCAGCCCGGCCTCGTGCTCGACGAGCTGAACCGCGCCCTGAAGCCGCACGGTCTGTGGTTCCCGGTGGACATCTCGACTGCCTCGCGCGCGACGCTCGGCGGCATGGCAGCGAACCACTCGTGCGGCCAGCGCTCCCTGCGCTACGGCACGATGCGCCACAACGTGCACGCGATCGACGCGATCCTCGCGAACGGCGAGGGCTGGCGCTTCGGCGAGACGCCCGCGTCGCTCGACGGCGTGCCGGCGTCGGCCCGGGCGCTGTACGCGGACCTGCTCGGGATCGGCCGGCGCGAGGCGGACGAGATCGCCGCGCGCTTCCCGACCGTGCTGCGCCGCGTCGGCGGCTACAACCTCGATGTGCTCGTGCCGCCCGGAGACGCACCGCGGCCCGATCCCGACGGCGCCTGGACCGAGGCGGACTTCGCGACGAGAAGCGTCGCGCGCGACGCCGCCGGCGCGCCGCTGCACAACCTCGCGCACCTGCTGGTCGGCTCCGAGGGCACGCTCGCGTTCTCGACCTCGATCGAGCTGGCGCTGTCGACGCTGCCCGTCGACCGCGTGCTCGGCGTGTGCCACTTCCCGAGCTTCTCGCAGGCGATGGCCGCCACGCGCCACCTCGTCGCGCTCGGCCCGCACTCGGTCGAGCTCGTGGACTCGACGATGATCGCGCTCGCCCGCGACATCCCGCTCTACCGAGCTTCGGTCGAGGCGTTCGTGCACGGCGATCCGGGGGCGATCCTGCTCGTCGAGTTCGCGCACGACACGCGTGCGCAGAACCTCGCGGCGCTCGAGGATCTGCACGAGTGCATGGCGGAGCTCGGTTTCGACGGCCGCGGCGAGGCGATGCGCCGCGGCGGCGTCGTGGACGCGGTCGACGCGGCGCTGCAGGCCCGGATCGGCGAAGTCAGGAAGGCCGGGCTCAACATCATGATGTCGATGAAGAGCGAGGCGAAGCCCGTCTCGTTCGTCGAGGACTGCGCGGTCGGGCTGGAGGACCTCGACGACTTCACGGCCGGGTTGACCGAGATCTTCCGTCGCCACGGCACCGAGGGCACCTGGTACGCGCACGCCTCGGTCGGCTGCCTGCACGTGCGCCCGGTGCTGAACGTCAAGACGGGCAGGGATGCGCAGGCGATGCGCGAGATCGCCGACGAGGCCTTCGATCTCGTCGCGAGGTACGGCGGGTCGCACTCCGGCGAACACGGCGACGGCATCGCGCGTTCCGAGTTCCACGAGAAGATGTTCGGGCCGCGCATGGTGCGCACCTTCGCCGAGGTCAAGCGCCTGTTCGATCCCGACGGCGTCATGAACCCGGGCCGCATCGTCGATCCGCCGCGCATGAACGAGCGCACGCTGTTCCGCTACCCGCCGGGCTACTCGATGGACGGTGCGCGCTCGCGGCTCGACTGGTCGGCGTGGCCGGGTGCCGCGGGCGGTCTGCAGGGCGCGGTCGAGATGTGCAACAACAACGGCGCGTGCAGGAAGCTCTCCGGCGGCGTCATGTGCCCGTCGTACCGCGTCACGCGCGACGAGCGCGACTCCACGCGCGGCCGCGCCAACAGCCTGCGCCTCGCGCTCTCGGGCCAGCTCGGCGCCGGTGCGCTCGAGTCCGACGACATGCGCGAGACGATGAAGCTGTGCGTGTCGTGCAAGGGCTGCCGACGCGAGTGCCCGACCGGCGTCGACATGGCGAAGATGAAGATCGAGGTGCTCGCCGCGCGCGCGGCCACGCACGGGCACTCGCTGCACGAGCATCTGGTCGCGCACCTGCCGCGCTACGCGCCCGCGTTCGCGCGCGTGCCGTGGCTCGCGAATCTGCGGAACGCCTCGGCGACGCTCGCACGGCTCGCCGAAGTGCCGACGGGTTTTGCCGCGGAACGCCCGCTGCCGCGCTGGCGCGATGACGCGTTCCGCGAGCGCGACACGGTCGGCACGGGGACGCGCGAGGCGGTGCTGTTCGCCGACACCTTCGACACCTGGTTCGAGCCCGAGAACCTGCGCGCCGCGCGGCGCGTGCTCGTCGCCGCCGGCTACCGCGTGCACGTCGCGCAGGCACCGGGGAAACGGAACCTGTGCTGCGGCCGGACCTATCTCGCGACCGGCATGGTCGAGCGAGCGCGCGCCGAGGCGCGTCGCACGCTCGCCGCCCTCGCGCCCTGGGTACGCTGCGGTGTGCCGATCGTGGGACTCGAGCCGAGCTGCCTGCTGACGCTGCGCGACGAGTTCCTGACCCTGGTGCCGGGCGAGGACGCCGAGCTCGTCGCCCGGCACGCGCTGCTGCTCGAGGAGCTGCTCGCACGCGACGCCGACGCCGGCACGCTCGACTGGACGCTAGGATCCCCCGCGAAGCGGCTGCTCGTGCACGGCCACTGCCACCAGAAGGCCTTCGGTGCGATGAGCGCCGTCTCGAAGGTGCTGGCGCTGTTGCCGGACACCGCGGTCGAGACCGTCGAGACGAGCTGCTGCGGCATGGCGGGCGCGTTCGGCTACGCCGCGGACACGCGCGAGGCGTCGGCGCGCATGGCCGAACTCGACCTGCTGCCCGCGGTGCGCGCCGCGGGCGCCGACACGCTCGTCGTCGCCGACGGCACCTCGTGCCGCCACCAGATCGACGATCTCGGCGGGCGCGAGGCGTTGCACGTCGTGCGCGTGCTCGACCTTGCATTGCCCGCGGCACTCGCGTGAGCGCCCGCGGGGAATCATCCTTCCGCCGCCGCGCCGCGAACGTGCCGAGCGGCGAGTGACCGCCTCCGTCGGCCGAGCGTGCGACCGACGATCAGGCCGAGCGCGCCGAGCACCAGACCGAAGCCTGCGAAGGTCATCGCGAACCCCGCCCGCGCGCCCGCCGCCGCGGCGATCGTCACGCCGACGGACTGCCCGACGAACAGGCACAGCACGAAGCCCGCGATGCCCGTGCCGCGCGCGGCCGGGTGCGCCTGGGTGGCCTGGTTCTGCAGCGTGTTGTGCAGCATCGAGAAGCCGAAGCCCACCACCATGCACCCGAGCGTGGCCTCTCGCCATCCCGGCGCCAGCGCGATGCCCGCGAAGCCCGTCGCGAGCAGCGCGCCGCCGGCCGCGGCCATGCGCGCCTCGCCCAGGCGCCCGATGATCGGACCGGCCCGCCAGGCGAAGACCAGCCCGCCGATCCCGTAGGCGGCGACGACGAGCCCGGCGTGCCACAGTGCCAGCCCGAAGCGCTCGTGGAGATGGCTCGGCACGAAGGCGAGGGCGCCGAAGGTGGAGGCGCCCTCGAAGGCCACGGCGATCATCAGGAAGCGGGCCCAGGCGTTGCGCAGCAGCGCCGCGTAGCCCGCGACGACGCCGCGCGTCTGCGCGCCTTCGGCGGGCGCCGCCGAGCCCTCGCGGGCTGCGGTGCGCAGGATCAGCGAACCGGCGATCGCGAACAGCAGGATCGGCACCGCGAAGGCGGCTCGCCAGCCCAGCGTATCGGCCGACAGCCCCCCGATCACCTGCCCGGCGATGAGCCCCGCGACCGACGCCGAGGCGAAGTGCGCGAGGGTTCGCTGGCGAACCTCGACGTCCACCGAGTCCCCGATCCACGCGAGCGACAGCGGAATGATCGCGGCGCAGGCGCCCCCGACCACGAAGCGGCAGACGATCAGCGTCGCGGCGTCGCCCGCCGCGGCGCAGGCGAGCGACGCCAGGGCGGCGATCAGGGCGGCGAAGCCGATCACGCGCAGCTTGCCGCGCCGATCGCCGAGCGGGCCGTGCACCAGGCCGAACACGCCGTAGGCGACCGCGAAGGCGGTGACGACGGGAGCGAGATCCGTCACCTGTCGACCGAACTCCAGGCCCAGGCGCGGCAGCAACGGGTCGCAGACCCGCATGGACATCCCGCTGGCGAAGGCCGCCACCGCCAGCTGGCGCATCGTGCCGCGGATCGGTGCGGCGGCGCTGGACGCTGTCACGAGGGGTCTTCCGTGCGGAGGGGCGGGATGATCGAGTATCGCCCCGCAGCGTCGGGCCGGCGGCCCGCCCGCTGTACTTCCTCGCTCGATCGTTGCGAGGCGCGCCCCACCGGTGCCACCATGACCGGCTGACCGGCAGGGGACGGCGCCGGACCCTTCCGCCGTTCCGCACGCGACCCCCAGGAGCTCACCCATGGCCTTCGAATTCCACGATCTCCCGTACGACTACTCCGCGCTCGAGCCGCACATCGATGCGCAGACGATGGAGATCCACTACGACCGCCACCACCGCACCTACTTCAAGAACTTCACCGCGGCCGTGGACGGCACGCCGCACGCGGACAAGTCGCTCGACGAGGTCATGAGGAGCATCGATGCCGGCACGCCCGCGGCCGTGCGCAACAACGGCGGCGGCTACTGGAACCACAACCTCTACTGGAACTCGATGTGCAACGGTGGCAGCGCGCCCTCGGACGCGTTCAAGAGCGCCGTGGATTCGGCCTTCGGCTCGATCGACAAGCTCAAGGAGGAGCTGAAGACGGCCGGCACCACGCGCTTCGGCTCGGGCTTCGCCTGGCTGATCGTCAAGGACGGCAAGCTGCAGGTGACCTCCACGCCGAACCAGGACAACCCGCTGATGCAGGTGGCGGACGTGCAGGGCACGCCGATCCTCGCGCTCGACGTGTGGGAGCACGCCTACTACCTGAAGTACCAGAACAAGCGCCCGGACTACATCGACGGCTGGCTGGAGACGGCGGACTGGGCCAAGACGTCCGAGCGGTTCGCGGCCGCGAGCTGAGAACGGCGCGGCCGCTCGACGCCCTCCGCGTTCCGGATCGAAGTCCTCCGGTCCGGAACCCGGCTTCGCGCGGCCGCGCTTGCCGCGGCGCGGCCCCGCCCACACCGTCCGGGCAGGGCGGGGCGCTACACTCGCCCGCTACCCATTCACCGCCGACGAGCCGACCCGATGAGCGATCCCAGCAACGACACCGCCGCCCGCATCCAGCAGCAGATCGCCGACAACCCGGTGATCCTGTACATGAAGGGCAACCCGCAAATGCCGATGTGCGGCTTCTCCATGCGCACCGTCGAGGCGCTGAAGGCCTGCAACCGCGAGTTCGCGTTCGTGAACATCATCGCGGACCCCTCGGTGCGCGAGACGCTGCCGAGCGTCTCCGACTGGCCCACCTTCCCGCAGCTCTTCGTCGAGGGCGAGCTCGTGGGCGGCTGCGACATCGTCACCGAGCTCGCGCAGAGCGGCGAGCTGCAGAAGATGGTGGACGCCGCGGCGGACAAGGCCGCGGCCTGAGCTCCGGTCCGGGGCCGGTCAGTCGAATCCGACCCGGCCCCGGTTCGCCTTGATCTTCGAGCGCTTCGTCTTCGAGTCCAGGCGGCGCTTCTTCGCCCCGAGCGACGGACGCGTGGGACGTCGTGGGGCCTGCGTGCGCGTGGCATCGCGAACGATCTCCGCGAGCCGCTCCAGCGCGTCCTCGCGGTTCCGATCCTGACGCCGCTGCGACTGCGCCTTCAGCACGATCGTGCCGTCCTTGCTGACGCGCCGGTCGTGCAGGGCCAGCAGCCTGGCCTTGACGTGCTCCGGCAGGCTGGAGGCCGGTACGTCGAACCGCAGATGCACGGCCGACGACACCTTGTTGACGTTCTGCCCGCCGGCGCCCTGCGCACGCACGGCCTGCCATTCGATCTCCTCGATCGGGATCGACAGCCGCTCGTCGATGCGCAGGACCTCGCTCACGCTTGCCGGGAAGCGCTCGACGCGATGTCCGGCCCGGCATCCGCAAGAACCCCCGATGCCTCGTCCGACGCGGTATCCGGTGCTTCGCCCGGCATCGCCGCCCCCGGCAGCGCGTTCAGCACCTCCCAGCGGTTCACGATGCGACAGAAGAGCTCCGCGGTCATCTCGGTGTCGTAGACCGCGCCGTGCGCGGCGCCCGTGTCCCATTCCAGCCCGGCCGCCTGGGCCGCGCGCGCCAGCACCGTCTGCCCGTAGGCGAGGCCTGCGAGCGAGACGGTGTCCAGGCAGCTGAACGGGTGAAAGGGGTTCTTGCGGATGTTCGCGCGCTCGGCGGCGGCGTGCACGAACTTCAGGTCGAAGAAGGCGTTGTGGCCGACCAGGATGGCCCGCGTGCAGCCCGCCGCCGACACGGCGGCGCGTACCGGTTCCAGCACGTGCAGCATCGCCTCGCGCTCGGCGCGCGCGGCGCGCAGGGGGTGGTAGGGATCGATGCCGTTGACCTCGAGCGACTTCGGGTCGAGGTTCGCGCCGTCGAAGGGGATGACGTGCGTGGTGATGGTGCGCGACCGGTGCAGCAGGCCGTCGTCGTCCTGCTCCAGCAGCACCGCGGCGATCTCCAGCAACGCGTCGGTGCGCTCGTCGAAGCCGCCGGTCTCGACGTCCACCACGACGGGCAGAAAGCCCCGGAAGCGTTCGTGCATCGGCGTCGCGCGGCCGGGTCGGTACATGGGTGAAGCTCGTCTGCTCGGGGGGCGGGGACCCGGGGCGCGGGCGGCGGAGATGATACACGCGGCCCTTTCCGGCACCCGTCGCGCGCCTTTCGCACGCGGCCCGGGACGGCCTCGCGCCGGTGCTACCATCGCCCGCCCCGCAAGGCCCAGGCCATCAGTGTCCGGACTGCTTCGCCAGTACTTCGACATCGCCTTCCTGATGGGCCGGCCGCAGGATCTGCCGGGCGGCGAGCAGCAGATGCGGGTCGGCATCGCGCTGGCGCTCGCCACCTACGTGCTCGCGCTCGCGAGTCCCTTCGGACTGTCCCACGCGCTGCTGCTGGCCGTGCTGGACATCGGCATCACGGGTCTGGTGCTGCGCACCGCGCTGCAGCTCGCGGGTCACGCCGGCAGGTTCCAGCAGGCCTTCGGTGGCTACTGCGGCGCGGCCGCCTTCGTCAACGCCGCCGCCATTCCGGTCTATCTCGGGCAACGCACGACGCTCGACACGGGACCGGGCTTCGCCGACTTCGTGCTGCTGGTGTGGACGCTGTGCCTGCTCGGTCACGTGGTGCGCCACACCTTCGAGGTGCGGCTCGCGACCAGCATCCTGCTGGCCTTCGTGTACGTCGTCGTGCTCACCGCCGCGCTCGACGGCCTGCTGCCCGCACCGGCCGGCAGCGTTGCCGAACCGGGCGCCGCGCTGTCCGCGCTGGACGGTTCGTGGAGTCGAATTCCCGGCGCGGACGGCGCTTCGGGCGCGCGAGGCGCGATGCTATGATCGATGTCGGAACATTGCCTGCGCGCAACGCGGAAGGCGCCTTCCGTCAGCCCCCGCGCCGTCCCCCGCCCATCGCTCCTTGGCCGCTCCACTGCCCGCAACGAATCGACGCCTCGATGCCTCGTCGCGCATCGTGCGCCGGCGTGCCGTGGCCACGGGACCTCGTCCGGTGGCCTTGACACCGGTGCGCCGGCCCGGTTCCGATCCCGCGCCGGTCGCGGGCGGCGTGCCCGCGGCACCGGTCGCCGTGGCCCGGCCCGGCATCCGTCCGCTCGACATCGACGTGCCGGCGCGCATCGACCGCTACGTCGTCGGCACGCGCATCGGTTCGGGCACCTGCGGCATCGTGCACCAGGCGCGCGACGAGCGGCTGGACCGGGACGTGGCCATCAAGCTGTCGCCGGTGGGCGAGGCGCAGCTGACCGACGGCAAGGTCCCCGGCGCCCAGCGTGCGTGGCAGACCGAGCTCGTTGCCGCGGGTCGGCTGTCGCACCCGAACATCGTGACCGTGCACGACGCCGGCACGGCGAAAGGGCTGAACTACCTCGTCATGGAGGTGGTCGACGGGCGCTCGCTCAAGGAGTACGGCAAGGGCAAGGCGCCGCTGCCGGTGCACCGCGCGCTCTCGACCATCGTCGACTGCTGTCGGGCGCTGGACTACTCGCACGCACGCGGCATCCTGCACCGGGACATCAAGCCCGCCAACATCATGCTGTCCACGTCCGGCGACGCGAAGCTGCTGGACTTCGGCATCGCCGTGGGGCTGGACTCCGATGCGGGGCTCGCGCGCAAGGCGCCGGTGCTCGGAACGCCCAACTACATGTCCCCCGAGCAGATCCTCGGTCGCGAGCTCTCCTCCGCGAGCGATCTGTACTCGCTGGGCGCCGTGCTGTTCGAGCTCCTGTGCGGGCGTCAGCTCTTCAAGGCCAAGAAGGTCAAGGAGCTCTTCCGGATCGTGGTCAACCGGCCCGCGCCGCGGCTCGACGCCATCAAGCCCGAGCTTCCGGCCGGACTCGCCGACATCGTCGACCGGGCGCTGTCGAAGGATCCCGAAGAGCGCTTCCAGAGCGGGGCCGAGCTCGCCGCCGCCCTCGGTCCCTACGTCGAGCGTTTCCGCATCGTGGAGGAGCGTCCGCCCGCGCAGCGCCGCTTCATCCGCGAGCTGCAGCGCCAGCGCTTCTTCGAGGGCTTCGCCGACGTCGAGATCGCGCAGCTCCTGGGGCTCGTCAGCGTGCGCACCTTCCGCCCCGGCGAGGCGCTGCTCGAATCGGACGACGCCGAGCGCCGCCTCATGGTGCTCACCGACGGCGTGGCGCGCGTCACCGAGGCCGGCGACCTGATCGGGGTCGTGGGCGAGGGCGACTCCATCGGCGAGCTCGGCTTCATCAACGGCATGCCCGACCCGCGACAGGTCGTGGCGCTCACCGACGTGAACGTCATCGAGGTCTCGACCGAAGCGCTGTCGGAGCTGCCACCGAAGGTGCATCTGCACTACTACCGCGCCATCTCCGATCGGCTGGTGCAGCGCCACGCGCGCGACGGACGGCTCGCGCTCGATCACGTGCTGTAGCGAGCGCTTCGCCCGCGGCGGCCCTCCGCTTCGCCCGTGCGTCCAGTGTCGGCCGGGCGTCCGGCAACCGCCTTCAGCCCATCCGGTTGTGCCCGCGCTCCGCGAGCGTGTGCTCCCAGTCGAGCGCCGTCTTCACGATGGTGTCCAGGTCGTCGTACTTCGGGCGCCACTCCAGCGTGGCGTGAATGCGATCCACCGCGGCGACGAGCTCGGCCGGGTCGCCGGCACGGCGCGGCTCCTCGATGACCGCGATGGGCGTGCCGTGCACGCGGTTCACCGAGTCGATGACCTCGCGCACGCTGAAGCCGTGGCCGTAGCCGCAGTTCATGAGCGTCGACGGGCCGGCCTTCCTCAGGTAGTCCAGCGCCGAGAGGTGCGCGGCCGCGAGGTCGGTGACGTGGATGTAGTCGCGCACGCCGGTACCGTCGGCCGTCGCGTAGTCGGTGCCGAAGACCTTCAGCGCGGGTCGCTTGCCGAGCGCCACCTCGGCGGCGACCTTGATCAGCAGCGTGGCCTCCTTCGTCGATTGCCCGATGCGACCGTCGGGGTCCGAGCCCGCCACGTTGAAGTAGCGCAGGATGACGTGGCGCAGGTTCGTGGCCGCGGACAGGTCCCTGAGCATGTACTCGCTCATGAGCTTGGACATGCCGTAGGGGTTGATGGGTGCCACCGGTTGATCCTCGGTGCACACCGCGGCGTCCTCCGGGTTGCCGTAGGTGGCCGCGGTGGACGAGAAGACGAACTGCTCGATGCCTTCGTGCTGACAGGCTTCCAGCAACGCGCGCGTGCTGCAGGTGTTGTTGCCGTAGTACTTCAGCGGGTTCGACACGCTCTCCGGCACGATGGTGTTGGCGGCGAAGTGCATGACGGTGTCTACGTCGTGCTCGCGCAGCACCTTCCTGACCAGCTCGATGTCGCCGGTCTTGCCCACCACCAGCTCCCCGTGCAGCACGGCCTCCGCGTTGCCGGTGGTCAGGTCGTCCAGCACCACGACGCGCTCGCCGCGCTCGCCGAGGAGTTTCACGACGTGGCTGCCGATGTAGCCGGCACCGCCGGTGACGAGGATGGTCTTGTGGGTCATGTGTGCGG
The DNA here is from genome assembly GCA_963833195.1 of uncultured Gammaproteobacteria bacterium. Lineage (GTDB taxonomy): Bacteria > Pseudomonadota > Gammaproteobacteria > Granulosicoccales > Granulosicoccaceae > Granulosicoccus. The sequence goes on from CAWHXF010000027.1 coordinate 4,313,797, forward strand.
GAGTTTTCGTCGGCTTCGGGGCGGGACGTAGCTTAGAGGACGCGCGCGGACGGGACTGGATGGGTGCGTCTCGCCGACCGGCGCCGCCGTGTACGTCGCTGTAGCTCGGCGGGGACTCCTCAGGCGCCCGGGTTAATCCCCCGAAACGCCGACTGCCGCACGCGGCCGCGACGCTTCACCCTCGGCGGCGCGCGAACTGACGGGCGTGCACGGACCGCCCGAGCCGGCCCCGCGAAGCTGCGGCACCGATCGGATCGAGCGCGGCGTCTTCCGCCGCCCGACTCGACGATGCCGCACAAGGACGCGCCCTTGCTTCGTCGAACCTTCCTGCTGCTCGCCGTGCTGGTGTCGCTCGTGGGGGCGATGGCCGGCACGGCAACGGCCCAGGACTGCCTGAACGTCACCGAGCAGACCGACGCCTGCGCCGCAGGCACGACCCCCACCGACATCGGCTCCGCCCCGCCCGCCTCCCTGCCGAGCGTGCGCCTCGGCAACCCCGTCAGCCTCGTCACCGGCACCAAGACGCAGGTCGAGACCGATCTCGAGCTCGACGGTGCACCGCTCGGCTTCCGCCGTACCTACTCGAGCGCCGCGAGCGACGCCGACATCGGCCTCGGCCACGGCTGGCGCCACAGCTTCGCCGTCTCGCTCTACGCCACCGAGGACGGCGGCCGGCAGATCGTCGAGAGCTCCGGGCGGCACATCCCGTTCGCGGCCGCTGACGACCGCTACCTGCCCGCGCTCAGCGTCGACGGGTATCTCGTCGACACGCCCCTCGGCCACGAGTGGCACCTGCCCGATGGCCGCACGCTTCGTTTCCGCGGCCAGTGGCTGTGGCGCATCGAGTGGCCCGGACACCGCCGGCTCACCCTGCGCTACACCCCGGCAGGCCTGGCGTCCGTCACCGACGAGACCGGCCGGCGGCTCCGCTTCGAGTGGGTGCCGGGCGGGCGCGGCGTCCCGATCTATCAGGGCGGAGACGCGCAGCTGCCGTCCGGACACCTGTCCGCGCTCGTGCTGCCGGACGGCAAGCGTGTCCAGTTCGCCTACGACGCACGGCTGAACCTGACCGGAGCGCGCTACCCGGACGGCACCGCCCGGCGCTACCACTACGAAGCCCCCTACTGGCCGAACCACCTGACGGGGCTGACCGAGCGTACGGGAACGCGCTTCGCGACATGGCGCTACGACGAGGCGGGACGGGCGATCTCGTCCGAGCACGCGGACGGGGTGGAGCGCGTGACGCTCGACTTCGGCGCGGACGTGCCCGATGGGCAGATCGGCACGACGGCGGTGACGAACAGCGCGGGGGCGGTGTCCGTATATTCGTATATACGCCATGCGCCGAGCGGGGCATCGCTGTTGCTGACCGCGGACGGTCCGGGCTGCCGGAGCTGTCCGCCGACCGGGCGGCGCTACGAGTACGACGGGGCGCGGCTGGTCGTGGAGACGCGCGTCGGGCCGGACGGACTCGTGCTCGGTGCCCGCCGCCGCACGCACGACGAGCTCGGCCGCCTGGTTCGCATCGACGACGTGCTCGTCGGCCCGGACGGCCGGGAAGTCGAGCGCTTGGTCGAGCGCCGGGAGTACGAGGCCGACACGCACCGCGTGCGCCTCGTCGCCGGCCCGAGCGTGAACCCCGCGGGCGAGTCGAGCAGCCTGACCGAGTACGACGCCGACGGCCTGCCGCTTCGCATCGTCGAGCGCGGCTGGTCGCCGGAGTATCCCGACGGCGCCGACGTGCCCTCGGGCTACGCGCCGATCGAACGCACCACGACGTTCGAGCGCATCGACGGGCGTCTGATCGCCATCGATGGCCCCCGCACGGATGCCGAGGACATCACCCGCTTCGAACACGACGCGTCCGGCCGGCTCGTCGCGATCCGGCCCCCGGCAAGCCCGGTCATCGCGTTCGGCGACTTCGATGCCTTGGGACGCCCCGGATCGCTGCGCACGGGAACGCGCACGCCCTACCGGTTCGAGCGCGATGCGGCGGGGCGCATCGTGCGCACCGTCCAGGGTGAACGCACCATCGAGTACCGCCACGACGCCGAGGGCCGCACGGTCGGCGTGACCGACGCGGACGGCCGGAAGATCGCTCTGGAGCACGATCCTGCCGGACGGCTCGCGAGCATCGTCGACGACGCGGGCCGCACGGTGCAGCTCGGACGCGATGACGAGAGCCGGTTCGAGCGTCGCGAAGCGCTCGACGCCCACGGCGAGCTGCTGCGCGCCCTCGAGCTCAACCGCGATGCGTTCGGCGAGATCACCGGGTCGATCGAGACGTCTGTCGACGCGAACGGGCAGGCGCACCCGGCCACCGAGCTGGAGCACGAGCGCTCCGCGGAGGGTCTGACGCAGCGATGGCGGCACGCCGCCACGGCCGGCTCCGCCGGCGTCGAGCTCGATCCCGTCGATGGCAACGTCACGCACATCGATGCCGACGGCACCCGAACCTCGGTCCGCCTCGACGCGGCCGGGCGCGATGTCGGGTTCACCGACGCACGCGGCAACACCACGCGCTTTCCGACCGACGACTTCGGTCGCACCGTGCTGCTCGACGGCCCCGACACCGGACGCGTGACCTATGCCTACGACGCGGCCGGCAACCGCGTGGAGGAGCGCCGTTCGGGAGCGATCGTGGCCACGTGGCGCTGGGACGCCGCGAACCGACCCGTCGAGCGCATCGATGGCGATGGCACGACGACCTGGCGCTGGAACGCGGCCAACGGCACCCTGCTCGAAGCGGTGGCCCCGGACGCCACCGACCGCTTCGCCCACGACGCCGATGCCCGCCTGATCTCCCACGTGCGCGAGATCGACGGACTGCGCTTCGAGACGCGCTACGCCTACGACGCACGCGGCCGGGTCATCGACAAGTGGTTGCCCGACGGGCAGCGGCTGCGCCATCACTCTCACGACGGCGGGCCGAACGCCGGCACGCTGCGCGCCATCACGCGCAGCCGCTGGTTCGGGCTCGCCGACGAGACCGTGCTCGGCGAGATCGACCTGGACCCGCGCGATGGCGAGTCCGGCCACACCGTCGCTGGCGGCGTGCGCCATCGACGCGTCCACGCCCCGAACGGCGAGCTGACGGACGTCGCGGTCGCGGACGCGCTCGAGCTGCGCTATGCGTTCGATGCGCGCGGACGCATCGTCGGCATCGACGAGACCGGCCCGACCGGCCGATCCACCCGACGCTTCGCGTACGAGCGAGGTCATCTCGTCCTGGCCACCTCCGAGCGGGAGCGCATCGAGTACCACCACGACGCCTTGGGCAACCGCATCGCCAGGCGCCGGATCGGTTCGGAGGGCACCGTCGAAGAGTCCGCTCATCGCCACGGTGCGGAAGGCGAGGGCAACCGACTGCTAGAGGTGCGTCGCTCTGCGGACACCGCACCGACCGTCTACCGCTACGACGAGGTGGGCGCGCCACGCGACATCGGGGCCTTGCGTTACACGAGTAATTCTCGATCGCGCCCGATCGCCGTGAACCGCGGCGACGAACTCGTCGCCACGTACGCCTACAACGCGTTCGGCGAGCGCATCCGCAAGGCGGTGCACTCGGGACCGGGGCAGAAGCCCGTCATCACCTACTACCTCTACGACGGGCACACGCTGGTCGCCGAGGCGGACGAGACGGGTGCGATCACCGTCCAGTACGTCTACCTCGACGATCACCGACCCGTCGCGATGCTCGCGGGCGGCGAGATCCACGGTATCCACGGCGATCACCTCGGCACACCGCGCCTGGTGACGGGCGCGGACGGCGACGTCGTCTGGCGCACGGACGTCGCGCCGTTCGGCGCCGCCACGGTCGTGCACGAGGGCATCGTGCTGAACCTGCGACTGCCGGGGCAGTACTTCGATGCCGAGACCGGCACGCACTACAACTACCTGCGCGACTACGACCCCGCGACGGGTCGATACCTGACGTCCGATCCCATCGGGCTGCGCGGCGGTGCGAACACGTACGCCTACGTCGGCGCCGATCCGCTGAACGGCTCCGACCCCACCGGGCTGCTGCGCCTGCCGAGAGATCCGGCGCTGCGGCGCGAGTTCGAGCGGCTCGGCATCGGCGACACGCTCGATGTGGCGACCGAACCGGGCCGGGTCGAGATCGAGAAGCCGACGCCGGGAGTGCCGGCGAAGACGCTGACGCGCGGTCTTGCCCGCGTGCTCGGCATCGCGAATCTCTTCTACACGGCCCACGACGTCGGATACCAGGGTGCGCGGCTGATCGACGAGCTGATCCTGCAGCCGCGCGACTTCTGGGATCTCGTGGCGGTGATCAAGCGCTACGACGCGAACTTCGAGCCGCCGGCGAAGGAGATCACGCCCGCGAGCATCCGGGCGTTGTCGGAGACGATGTACGAGGAGATGTTCGAGTACCTGGACGCGATCGGCGGCGGAGGGGTGTGCTTCGATCACCAGCTGGCGTTCGATACTCGGTACGCGTTGCATGGGGCGGCGTTGGGCCCGTCGCCGCTGGACGACCAGTTCTTCGAGCAGCAGCTGCGGCGGAGCTACTGGGATTACATCGCGAACGGTGGAACGGGGACTTTTGAGGACTGGAAGTTGGCGGGCGGGCCCTCTCGGCCGGGGGACGCATCTGCGCCGGGCGTGTCGAATCCAGCTGACGCTCTGCTTGCAACTGGCTCAAGGTATCAAGGACACTTTCCGGACACGGCAGCACCGAACGCAGTGCTCTACCGACAACAACAGGACGGCAGCTACACCAGCTATCAGGTATACGATGCGAACGGATTTCCCGTGAAAAGAGTGGACCTGACCGGAGCCGCTCACGCTGGTGTGCCAACACCACATGTCGTTGAGTTCCAGACGAACGTGAACCCCAGGACTGACCGCGCGTTCGTTAAACCGAACAAGTTCGTGCGTCAAGCGCGTCCTGACGAGATCCCTACGCCCAAGCCATGAACCCAGTAGATGCTAGCGAATTGCCGGAGGTCAAGGATTGGATAGAGGGCTTTGGGGCGAAGCTGAACACCCGCGATTTTCTCCTTGGATGTGTGTCGGTCGGGAAGGCCGCAGCCATGATTGAACTCTTATGGCCAAAGTTCATCGAACGATCCGGCTGTGTTGTGCTCGAGTGGGCGTATGGCGAGAGTCAGTTGATTGCATGGCTAGAAGATCTGGACCATGACGTGTCCGCAGTCGAAGCACTGTTCAACCACATTCATCTCTGGGACATCTTCAAACCTCAGGGCGAAGCGGAGGAACAGTTCCTCGTGCATCTCCTCGAGCGAATGCAGCGATGTTGGCATGAGTCGGCCTGCGGTCAGTTTCCCGAACGAGACTTCGATGTTTCAGTCTCAAACGATGATTCCGACTATGGCCCTACCATTTCGATGAGATCGATCTGAGCAACTGCCCTAGCGTTGCCTACCGGAGCAGGTGTGCAGCTCGTTTGACGCTTGCTCACCAACATGAACACGCCATCCCTCCACGCGCGAACGCTACCTCGCCGCCCGCAACGCCGCATCCATCGCCCCCCACAACACTTCCACCGGCTCGCACCCGATCGACAGCCGCACGAACCCCTCCGGAACGGCATCGCCCCAGCGTGCCCTGCGCTCGCCGGACGTGTGCACGGACCCGAAGCTCGTGGACTCCGCGATCAACGCGCACCCGGACAGGAACCGCTCCGCGACGTCCGCATCTTCGAGCGTGAGCCCCACGAGAAAGCCGAACCCCCGGGCCTGCCGCGCGGTGACGGCGTGCGCGGGATCGTCCTCCAGGCCGGGGTGGCGCACGGCGCGCGCGGCCGGGTGCTCGCGCAAGCGACGCGCGATCTCGAGCGCGCTGGCGCACGAGCGCTCCAGCCTGAGCTCCAGCGTTTCGAGGCCCCGGTGCAGCAGCCACGCCTCGAACGGCCCCGGAATCGAGCCCGAGAGCCGTCGCCAGTCCTGCACCGCCACGTGCACGTCGGCGTGGTGCGTGGCCACATGCCCCATCAGCACGTCCGAGTGACCGCCGGGGGCCTTCGTGTCGGCTGCCACGACGATGTCGGCGCCGAGATCCAGCGGGCGCTGCAGCAGCGGCGTCATGGTCGTGTTGTCGACGGCCAGCAGCGCCCCTGCGGCATGCGCGCGCTCGGCGACGATGCGCAGGTCGCACGCGTCCAGCCCGGGATTCGAGGGCGTCTCGGCGAGGATCAGCGCCACGCCGTCCATCGGCGCGTTCGCGAAGTCCACGGTGGCGCGCTCGATCACGCTCACGCCGAGCGGTGCCAGGAAGCGGTGCGCGAAGGCGCGCGTGACGTAGTAGCCGTCCGACGGTATGACTACCGTGTCCCCGCTCTTCAGCGTCGCCATGAACAGTGCGGAGATGGCGCCCATGCCCGACGGGAAGAGCGTGCACGGTGCGCCTTCGAGCAGTGCGAGCGCGGCTTCGGCGTCGCGCCAGGTCGGCGACGTCACGCGACCGTACTGGTCCGGCCCCGCCGGCGTGCCCGGCTGGTGGAAGGCGGCGGCGAGCACGAGCGGTGGGGCGAGCGGGGCACCGCGTTCGAGCCCGGCCGCTCGGTGGTGCAGCAGTGCGGCGGCTCGCTCGTCCGCTTCCGTGCGCGCCTCCGGGTCGTCCGAGCCGCCAGGCGCGCGCTCAGTCATCGTCCAGCGGTGCGTCCACGATCGTCACCCGCGCCGGATCGAAGGCGATGTGGCCGGCGAGCTCGCGCGCCTGCGGCAGCGGCTTCGAGTACTCCCAGGCAAGTTCCTCGATCAGGTGCTCGCCGATCTGCACGTCGTGATACGCCGTGTCGCCCTTGAGCGGGCAGTGCGTGGTGTGGTCCGTCGGCATGAACGTGGCGACGACGTCGCCCGCCGGGAGGTAGTACAGCGGCGGATAGAGATCCTGGCCGATCTCCACGACGCGCAGGGCCCGGACGCTGTCGGCGAGCACCGCGTCGCCGAGCTTCGCCACGATGCGCCGGCCGGCGGGGGAGATGCGCATCATGTGCCGCGGCACATCCGTGCGGTGGATCATGCCCGGCACCAGCGGTACCGGAAGTGTGTCGCTCATCGAGAATTCGGAAGGCGGACGAAGAGGGAACGATGATGCACCGTCGGCGCGCGCGCGGTACGCTTCGCGGCACACCGAGAAGGAGATGTGACCCATGAAGAAGACGACCCTGACCGTCGCCCTCGCGACGCTGCTTGCCGGCACCGCCGCGCAGGCGCAGGACAAGGACGTGAAGATCGGCGTGCTGCTCAGCTTCACGGGCCCCATCGAGTCCCTGACCCCCTCCATGGCGGGCGGCGCCGAGATGGCCCTCGCCGAAGTCAGCGAGTCCGGCGCGCTGCTCGACGGCACCACGCTGACCCCCGTGCGCGCGGACGCCACCTGCATCGACGCCGGGGCCGCCACGGCCGCCGCCGAGCGGCTCGTCACGTCCGACGGCATCGTGGCCCTGGTCGGGCCGGACTGCTCCGGCGTGACGACGGCGGTCCTTGCGAACGTCGCCGTGCCCAACGGCATCGTGCTCGTGTCGCCGTCCGCCACCTCGCCCGCGCTGTCCGACGCGCCGGACGAGGGGCTCTTCTTCCGCACTGCCCCGTCGGACGCGCGCCAGGGCGTCGTCATGGCCGAGGTGCTGCAGGAGCGCGGCATCGAGTCGGTGGCCATCACCTACACCAACAACGACTACGGCAAGGGCCTCGCCGACGCCATCCAGGGCGCGTTCGAGGAGCTCGGCGGCGAGGTCACGCTCGTGGCCGCGCACGACGACGGCAAGGCCGACTACTCCTCCGAGGTCGCCTCGCTCGCCTCCGCGGGCGGCGATGCGCTGGTCGTGGCGGGCTATGTGGACCAGGGCGGCAAGGGCATCGTGCAGGCCTCGCTCGACACCGGCGCGTTCGAGGTCTTCGCGTTCGGCGACGGCATGATCGGGCCGGCCCTGGTCGACGGTGTCGGCGACGCGCTGGACGGCTCCTTCGGTACCGTGCCGGGCTCGGACGGCCCGGGCACCGAGGCGCTCGTGGCGCTGGCCGAAGAGGCCGGCGTGTCGACCGACGGGCCCTACGTGGGCGAGTCCTACGACGCGGCCGCACTCATCGCGCTGGCCATGCAGGCGGCGGGTTCGACCGACTCGTCGGAGTTCGCGGGTTCCATCGAGACGGTCGCGAACGCTCCCGGCGAGAAGATCTACCCGGGCGAGCTCGCGAAGGCGCTGCAGATCCTTGCCGACGGCGGCGAGGTCGACTACGAGGGCGCCACGGCCGTGGAGCTCATCGACGGCGGCGAGACGGCCGGCGCGTACCGCGAGATCGTGATCGAGGGCGGCAGCATCGAGACGGCGCAGTTCCGCTGAGCCGCACGCCCGTCGCCGTTCCCGCCAACGGTTCCGTCGTAGCCCCCTTCGCCGTGTCCGCGAGGGCCGTGTCCGCGGGGAAGGGGACGAGCGCGGCGGCGGGCGAACCCATGATCACCGTCGACGAGCTGCACAAGCACTTCGGCGGCGCGCATGCGGTGGACGGGGCCTCCCTGCGGATCGCGGCGGGCTCCATCACCGGGCTCATCGGTCCGAACGGGGCGGGCAAGACGACGCTGTTCAACGTCGTGGCGGGGCTGCTGCCGCCGACCTCGGGCCGCGTCACCCTGGCCGGGGAGGACATCACCGGCCTGCCCCCGCACGAGCTGTTCGACAAGGGCCTGCTGCGCACCTTCCAGATCGCGCGCGAGTTCGGTTCGCTGTCGGTGCGCGAGAACCTCATGAGCGTGCCGGGCGGGCAGTCCGGCGAGCGGTTGTGGAACGCCCTGTTCAGGCGCGGGCGCATCCCGGACGAGGAACGCGAGCTTGCCGAGCGCGCCGACGAGGTGCTGGACTTCCTGACCCTGTCGCATCTGGCGGACGAGCGCGCGGGGAATCTTTCCGGTGGGCAGAAGAAGCTGCTGGAGCTCGGTCGCACCATGATGGTCGATGCCCGCGTCGTGTTCCTCGACGAGGTGGGGGCGGGCGTGAACCGCACGCTGCTGAACACCATCGGCGATGCCATCCTGCGGCTGAACGCCGAGCGCGGCTACACCTTCGTGGTCATCGAGCACGACATGGACTTCATCGACCGGCTGTGCGACCCCGTCATCTGCATGGCCGAAGGCCGAGTCTTGGCCGAGGGCACGCTCGCCGAGATCAAGGCCGACGAGCGCGTCATCGAGGCGTACCTCGGCACCGGCCTGAAGGATCGCGGCGCGGCGTGAGCGAGCCCTTCCTGATCGGCGAGCGCATGACGGGCGGCTACCCGTCGGGCGGCGATATCCTGCATGGCTGCACGGTGGCCGTGGAGCGCGGGCAGGTCGCCGTCATCGTCGGGCCGAACGGCGCGGGCAAGTCCACCGCCATGAAGGCGCTGTTCGGCATGCTGAAGCTGCGCGAGGGCAGCGTGCGCCTGGGCGGCGACGACATCGGCGCGCTGTCGCCGCAGGAGCGCGTGGCGCGCGGCATGGGCTTCGTGCCGCAGACCGCCAACGTCTTCACCTCGCTCACCGTCGAGGAGAACCTGGAGATGGGCGCGTTCATCCGCACCGACGACATCCGCAACACCATGGAGGAGGTCTACGAACTCTTCCCCGTGCTCAAGGACAAGAGGAGGCAACCCGCCGGCGAGCTCTCCGGTGGGCAGCGCCAGCAGGTCGCGGTGGGGCGCGCGCTCATGACGCGGCCGAAGGCGCTCATGCTCGACGAGCCCACCGCAGGGGTGAGCCCCATCGTCATGGACGAGCTCTTCGACCGCATCATCGACGTCGCGCGCACGGGCTTGCCGGTGTTGATGGTCGAGCAGAACGCGCGTCAGGCGCTCGCCATCGCCGACCGCGGCTACGTGCTGGTGCAGGGTGCGAACGCGTTCGAGGGCACGGGGGCGGAGCTGCTGGCGGATGCAGACGTGCGTCGCAGCTTCCTGGGCGGCTGACCTCGTGGAGCTGCTCAACGCCTTCGTCGCGCTCGCGAACTTCGTGCTGGTGCCCGCGCTCGCCTACGGCAGCCAGCTCGCGCTCGGCGCGCTGGGCGTCACGCTCGTCTACTCGGTGCTGCGCTTCTCGAACTTCGCGCACGGCGACACGATGGCCTTCGGCACCATGGCCACGATCCTCGTCACCTGGCAGTTGCAGGCCTGGGGCGTGAGCTTCGGGCCGCTGCCGACGGCACTGCTGGCGCTGCCCGTCGGCATCGCGGCCACGGCCGCCTTCCTGCTCGCCACCGACCGCGCGGTGTACCGCTTCTACCGGCGCCAGCGCGCCGCTCCGGTCATCCTGGTGATCGTGTCGGCGGGCGTGATGTTCGTGACCAACGGCATCGTGCGGCTCATCATCGGTCCCGACGACCAGCGCTTCGCCGACGGCGAGCGCTTCGTGCTGACGGTGCGCCAGTTCAGGGAGATGACCGGGCTCGACGAGGGCCTCGTGATCCGCAGCACGCAGGCGCTCACGGTCGTCGTGGCCATCGTCACCGTGGCCTGGCTCTTCTGGTTCCTGAACCGCACGCGCACCGGCAAGTCCATGCGCGCCTACTCGGACAACGAGGACCTCGCGCTGCTCTCCGGCATCGATCCCGAGCGCGTGGTGCGCGTCACCTGGTTGATCGTGGCGTTGCTGGCCACGGTCGCCGGCGTGCTGTACGGACTCGACAAGTCGTTCAAGCCCTTCGTCTACTTCCAGCTCCTGCTGCCGATGTTCGCGGCCGCCGTGGTGGGCGGGCTCGGCAGTCCGCTCGGCGCCATCGTCGGGGCGTATCTCGTGGCCTTCGCGGAGATCGGGCTGACCTACGCTTGGAAGAAGGTTGCCGTGTACGCCTTGCCCGAGGCGCTGGAGCCGTCGGGCCTGCTGCAGCTCATGAGCACCGAGTACAAGTTCGCCGTCAGCTTCGCCATCCTGCTGGGGGTGCTTCTGTTCCGCCCGACGGGCATCTTCCGCGGAAAGTCGCTGTGAACGGTGCCGTGACGATCAAGGCCTCCACGGCGCTGCGCGACGCGTCGCTGTTCGCGCTCGTCGCCGGGCTCATCGTCGCGACGGGGTTCCTGCAGAGCTGGAACTCGGCCTCGCTCATCCTGGTGATGGGCCTCGTCAGCGCCGTCATGGCGCTCGGCGTGAACCTGCAGTGGGGCTACGCGGGACTCTTCAACGTCGGCATCATGGGCTTCGTCGCGCTCGGCGGGCTCGCGTCGGTGCTCGTCGCCATGCCGCCCACGCCCGGCGCGTTCGCGGCCGGGGGCTTTCGCGTGCTGCTGGCGCTTGCTGCAGGCGTCGCGGCCCTCGCGGCGGCCGCGCTCGCATGGCGACGGATGTCCTCCGGCGCGTTGCGCGGGCTCGTCGTGGCGGCCGTGCTGGTCGCGGGGTTCGTGGTGTTCCGCGCGCTGCTCGATCCCGGGGTGGCCGCCATCGAGTCGGTGAACCCGTCGGCGACGGGCTACCTCGGCGGCCTCGGGCTGCCCGTCGTGATCGGCTGGCCGATCGGTGGCCTGCTGGCCGCGGGGGCCGCCTGGATGGTGGGCAAGGCGGCGCTCGGGCTGCGCTCCGACTACCTCGCCATCGCGACCCTGGGCATCGCCGAGATCATCGTCGCGGTGCTGAAGAACGAGGACTGGCTGTCGCGCGGCGTGAAGAACGTCGTCGGCATCCCGCGGCCCGTGCCCTACGAGATCGACCTGCAGCGCGATGCCGCCTTCGTCGAGCGCGCGGCGGGTCTGGGCATGGACGTGACGACGGCCTCGGCGCTGACCGTGAAGCTCGCCTATGCCGGGCTCTTCGCCGTCGTGCTGATCGTGCTGCTGGTGCTCGCGCAGCGCGCGCTGAACAGCCCCTGGGGGCGCATGATGCGCGCGATCCGCGACGACGAGGTCGCCGCCGCCGCCATGGGCAAGGACGTCACGGCGCGCCACCTGCAGGTGTTCGTGCTGGGCTCGGCCATCTGCGGCATCGCGGGCGCCATGCTCGTCACCCTCGACGGCCAGCTCACGCCCGGCGGCTACCAGCCGCTGCGCTTCACGTTCCTGATCTGGGTGATGGTCATCGTCGGCGGTTCGGGCAACAACCTCGGCGCGGTGCTCGGCGGTTTCCTGATCTGGTTCCTGTGGGTGCAGGTCGAACCCATGGGGCGCTTCATCATGGATCTCGCCACGAGCGGCCTGGCGGACGGCAGCGCACTGAAGAGCCACCTGCTCGAAGGCGCCGCGCACATGCGGTTGCTGACCATGGGGGTCGTGATGCTGCTGGTGCTGCGCTTCTCGCCGAAGGGGCTGATCCCGGAGCGCTGATTCGCCGGGCGCGTTGTACGAAGTTCAGCCGCCGTCCGGCGCGCGACGTGGCCCGACGAGACTGTGTGGCCGCTTTCACGGTGTCCACGTTCGCATGTCCGCTCTTCGCCGCCGGTTCGTCGGAGCGCTCGCGCTCGCCGCCCTGTCCGCCGCTGCGCTCGGCGCCCCTGTCGCGGACCTGACCACCTGGAGCGCGCCCTCCGGCGACGAGGCCTGGAGCGCGAAGCGGCTCACCGGACTCGAGGTGCGCGATGCCGACGACGAGACCATCGGCGAGGTGCGGGACGTCATCGTCGATGCCGACGAGCGGGCATCCGCGCTGGCGCTGGAGCTCGGCGGGGTGCTGGATGCCGGCGCGGCGCGCGTGCGGCTGCCGTGGGCCGACATCGAGTCGGTGGACGCGATCGGCTCGCTGCAGTACGTGGTGGTGCCCGCGAGCGATGCCGACCTGGAGGGACTCGGTGAGCCCGAGGTGCGGCTGCGCGGGCGCGAGTGGCGCACCAGCGACCTCATCGGCGACACGGTGGTACTCGTGGATTCGCCTGCGGGCGAGCGCGGCACGGTCGACGATGTCCTGTTCGGCCCCGACGGTCGGCTGGAGGCGGTCGTTGCCTCCGGGGTGCCCGGTACCGACGGCGAGCAGGCCGAGTACCCGTTCTTCGGCTATGACTTCGGCTTCGAGCCCGCCCTCGATCGCTACATCCTGCCGTACGGCGTGGAGGACCTGTCGGTCGGCGCTTCCGGGGAAGACACGCTCGCGATCGTGAGCGAGCCGGTGAAGGTCGCGACGATCGCGGGGGCGGAAGGGGAGACCGATACCGCGTCCGCGGATGCGGGGGGCGGGGCTCCGGTGCGGGCGTCGCTCGATGCCGAGGCCCTGTTCGCGTTCGACTCCGCCGAGCTCGAGCTCGGTGCCGAGCAGGCGGTGACGGATCTGCTCGTCACGCTGGAGGAGGTCCCGAACATCCGCCGCGTCGAGGTCGTGGGCCACACCGACGCCATCGGGCCGGAGTCGTACAACCAGGAACTGTCGCGCGCACGCGCCGAGGCGGTGGCCGAGCTCGTGCGCGCGGACCTGCCCGACGTGGAGGTGGTGGCCCGCGGCGCCGGCGAGAGCGAGCCGCAGGCGTCGAACGACACCCCCGAGGGGCGGCAGTTGAACCGGCGCGTGGACGTGACCGCCTTCCCGGGCTGAGCCCGGGTCGAGACCCGACGCGCGTACTGGCGCATCATCCACTCTGGCGGAGCATGTGGAGAAGAGCGTCGTGTCGCACTGGAACGAGGTCGTGGAAGCGGGTGGACGGGCCGTCGTCACGGGCGGCGCGAGCGGGGTGGGGCTGGCGGCGGCGCGCCACCTCGCCTCGCTCGGCTTCGAGCTGCTGCTGGTCGATGTCGACGGCGCCGCGCTGTGGGAGGCGAGCGAGTCGCTCGGCGCATCGACCGAGGTCCAGATACTCGACGTGAGCGACGCGTCCGCGTTCGCGAGCTTCGCCGAGCGCACGGTGCGTCGCGGACCGGTGGCCGTGCTGATGAACAACGCCGGCATCGCGCTGCCGACCGGCACGTGGGCGGAGCCCGCGCACTGGCGGCGCCTGTTCGACGTGAACTTCTTCGGCGTGCTGAACGGGGTGCAGGGCTTCGTGCCGGGCATGCTCGAGGCGGGGCGGCCGGCCGCGATCATCAACACGGGCTCCAAGCAGGGCATCACGACGCCGCCGGGCAACCCCGGCTACAACGCGACGAAGGCGGCCGTGAAGGTGCTCACCGAGCAGCTCGCGCACGAGCTGCGCGAGGCGAACGCGCCGATCTCGGCGCACCTGTTCGTGCCGGGCTACACCTGGACCGGCATGACGAGCGAGGGTCGTGCGGACAAGCCCGACGCGGCCTGGACGAGCGAGCAGACCGTGGCGCACCTGTTCGAGCGCGTGGCGCGCGGCGACTTCTACATCCTGTGCCCTGACAACGACGTCTCCACCGAGATGGACGCGAAACGGGTCCGCTGGGCGGCCGGGGACATCGCCGAGAACCGCCCCGCGCTCTCGCGCTGGCACCCGGACCACGCCGCCGCGTTCGACGCCTCGTGAGCGCCTCCGCCGACGGCGCGAGCGCCTCGGGCGGCCCGGGCGGCATGTCCAACCGCACGAAGGCCCTCGTCGGCATCGCCGCGCTCGTCGTGGTGGCGGGTCTGTGGTTCCTGCTGCCGGTGCGCGACTGGATCGATGCGTTCCAGGGCTGGATCGTCGGGCTCGGCGCGCTCGGCATCGCCGCCTACGTCGGGCTCTACGTCCTCGTCACGCTCGTCGTCGGTCCCGCGTGGGCGCTCACGCTCGTCGCGGGTCTGGCCTACGGCTGGTGGGGCATACCGCTCGCGTTGCTGACGGCGACCTTCGCCGCGTCCATCGCGTTCCTGGTGGGCCGCTACCTCGCACGGGAGCGCGTGACGAAGCTCGCCGAGGGCAACGATCGCGTGCGGGCCCTGCGCCGCGCGGTGAGCCAGGAGGGCTGGAAGGTGGTGGCGCTCACGCGCCTGAGCCCGGCGCTGCCGTACGGATTGCAGAACTACTTCTTCGCGGTGACCGACATCGGCTTCTGGCCCTACGCGCTGGCGAGCCTGATCGCCATGGCGCCGGGCACCGCGCTGTACGCCTACATCGGCTCGCTGGGCAACGTCGACGGCGGCGACGGCGGTCCGCTGCAATGGGTGCTGCTGGGCGTGGGGCTGGTCGCCACCGTGGCCGTCGTCTGGTTGGTGACGAAGCGCGCGAAGGCGGAGCTGGCGCGCATGGACCTCGAATAGCCTCAGAGCCCGAAGCTCAGCGACGCCCACAGGCTCTCCCAGGTCGCGCCCGTCGACAGCATGGTGCGGGCCGACGGTCGGCGGATCAGGACCGCGCTCACCAGGTGCGTGCCGGCGCCGCGCGCGGAGAAGCCGACGCGCCCGTCCGCATCGGTACGGGCGATGTCGCGCGTGGCTTCCGTCGATGCGCCCTGAGCGCCGGCCGCACCGGTCCGGTGGAACATCGCTACCTGGTGATCAACGAGGGGGGCGCCGTCGAGCAGGAGCTCGAACCGCAGGGTCGTCCCTTCCCCGACGGCGGACCCGTAGGGGTCGTCCAGCGCCACCAGCTCCAGCTCCAGCCCCAACGCCACGGGCGCGCTCGGCCCGCCGTCGCCGGCCCGCACGAGCGCCTTCGCGTGACGCGTGTACAGCTCCACGAGGTTCGTCGTGGGAAGCCCGGCCTCCAGGTGCGCGGCCGCGATCTCGGGCGCGCCTTCCAGGGTGACGAACTCGGTGAACTTCTCGAAGGAGGGGTAGCGCAGCGCCGTGGGCACCGATTCGGCGACGAGCACCTGCAGCCCGTCCGCGCGCAGCGGTATCCGGACCGCGGGCAGTCGACCGCGCGCGCCGGTGATGTCGCGCGCACCGTCCGCGTCGACGAGCTCGAAGCGCTCGAAGCGCGCGGGGTTCCAGGGCGAGGGCTCGGCGCGCAGGTACTCGCCGGTGTACAGCTCGGCCACTAACGGGCCCGCCACCGTCGGCGTGAAGTCCCGCGGCTCGATCCAGAACTCGTGCGCGTGCGCTGCGGGACCGTGCGCGACGGCCCAGAGGGCGCAGAGCAGGGTACCTGTCGGGCGTGCCGACAATCGACTCGGGGTGTCTCGCATGGCTGTCCTGTTCGGGGATGGACTTGCATTGTTTTCGCGCGGATTGCATCCCGCACGGCTCCCGCTGCGTACTCGAACGGGACGGACCCGGTCGCGGTCCGACGCACCGGATGGTTCCGCATGATCGCTCGACGTTGCAACGAACGCCGCCTCGCCTTCTCCCTGACGTTGCTGGCCGCCGCCACGCTCGCCGCGTGCGGCGGTGGTGGTGGTGGTGACGATGGCGACCCGGGGGAGGAGGCTTCTCCCGACACCGGCTCCGACCCCTCGCCCGGCGAAACACCGGCAGGGACCTTGGTGCCGGGAGACATCGCGCGCTACGGCATCGTGACGGTGAGCGACGCCGACGGCGAGGCGACGGACGTAGTCGCCGGCTTCTTCGAGCTGTCCGACGCGGTGGCGCCGGAGGCGTTCGGCGGGGCATTCGATCCCGCCACCGTCGACTGCTCCGTCACGGACGCGACGACGATGGACTTCGCCACCGTGACCGACGGCTTCATCGCCCCGGACGCCGTCGAGGCCACTTCCGTCCCGGCCGGCGAGACCGTGGTCCTGACGAGTGGCGCGGGCACCTGGCTCGAGCTGCAGCCCGGCTCGGTCGCCGACTTCGCCTTCTACGACGTGCCCGCGGGCGGCACGCTTCCGCAGGGTGGTGTCCCGGTCGACCTCGGCGTCGACGTCCCGGGCTCGGAGGCGTTCCCGGCCTTCGAGTCGGCGAGCTTTCCGCCCGTGTCGCCGCTCGCGGGCTTCGAGGTCGACGCGCCCGTCACGCCGGACAGCCGCTTCACGTGGCGGCCCGGCACCGTGTCGGGCACGAAGGTCCGCATCTCCACCGCCACCGCGGGCGCGTTCTTCGCGGGCACCGGGTCGCGCGTGAGCTGCACGGTGCCCGATACCGGATCGTTCTCGTTCCCGGCGGACGTGCGCGACGCGCTCGGCACGGACTTCACGGGCGAGCCGGTCGGTGCGGGGACGAACGGCTCGCGCATCGGGGTCGATACTCGAAGCGTCGATGATGCGCTCCTGATCCTCGTGCGCGAGAGCGAGGCCCTGTAGGACGCGGCGAGGAGCGCGAGCCCGAAGGCCCGCGCTCCTCGCACCGGGACCGATCAGTCCTCGTCGGTCGAATCGGCTTCCAGCGCCTCGACCGGCGAGCCCGTGAGCGGCGTCGTCAGGTACGGGAAGGCGTTCGCGAACTGCTCGGCGCTCTGCGGCGCACCGTCGGTGAACGGCGCGTTGCCGACCGGCGCATCGGAGGGCATGCACAGCCCCAGGTTGTCGCCCGCGTCCCCTGCCGTGCCGCTGCCGTCCAGATCGACCGCGATCGGATAGCACAGCGCCCCCATCACCACGCGCAGCGAGATGTCGGTGATGTCGTCCCCCGGACGTCGACCGTTCGGAAAGCCCGCCAGATCCCCGCCCGCGACGCCGAGATTGATCTGCTCGCCCTTCGGCGTGGCCGGAATGCCGGTGTTCAGCCGTAGCATCTCGGACGGCGTGACCGTCGCGAGCTGGTTCACGCCGGGGAAACCCGTCAGGAAGGCGGTCACGAGATCGTTTCTGGGCAGCGCCGGGGCGATGTTGTCCATCGCACCGAGCGGCTCGCGGAACAGCAGGTCCAGGATCGCCGGCAGCGTGGGGTTGGTCACGTAGGTGGCGAACTGCGCATCCTCGCTCGGCTCGGAAGCGTTGAAGCGGTTCTTGTCGGGCAGCCCGATCACCACCTCGTTGACGAGCGGCATCCCGAGGCGCGACACCTGACGGAACTCGCCGCGGTACTCCACGGGCTCCTCGTAGCTCATGTCGTCGGCGACGGTCTGGACCATGCGCTGGCTCGAGGTCGTCCACACGCCGATGCTGCCGTTGCCGTCACCGGTCAGGCAGGCGGCCGGCACCTCGATGGCGAGCGAGGTGATGTTCTTGTCGGCCAGATCGTTCCTGGCCGGATCGTCCGGCAGGGCGTCCGCGAGCGGCACGAAGTTCACCAGATCGAAGATCTCGGCGAGCGCGATCGAGAAGCTCTCCTTGCGCTGCCCGGCGAACACGCGTCCGTCCTGCGCGCCTTCGGGGCACATCTCGAAGCGCACGTCGTAGTAGGACTGCCCGGTGTTGGTCAGGCTGCCGACGAAGGGCTCGTAGCCTTCCGGGAAGCTCTTGTTGCCGACATTGTCGAGCGGCTTGGTGAACAGGTTCAGCCCCGATTCCGGGCGCACCGCCCACATCGGGGACTGGCTGCGCCGGTCACCGGTCGTCATGCCGACGTAGTAGGTCTCGTTGACGTTGAGCACCGACTGGTTGTCGCCGAGCCCGAGCGGGCCGATGTTCTTCTGCGCCACGGGCACGCTGGCGTCGCCGATCTGCAGCTCCAGGCCGCCGTTGTTGAGCGAGTTGTCGAAGTCGAAGACGAAGCTCAGGTCCTCGACGGCATCGCCGTCGTTGTCGATGTGGATCTCGTAGATGGCGTCCTCGTCCATCGAGAAGTAGTTCGGGCCGCCGTAGGGGTCCTGCAGGGGCTGGTAGTTGGCGATCAGCGTGACGTAGCCCTCGCGCCCGGGCTCGTAGCTGTTGAACGCGTAGAGGTCGGTGCCGTCGACCTTCGGGCGCTCCTTGATGAACGGCGCCTCGGCGTGCGAGGAGGCGAGCGCGGAGCCGGCGGCCGCGCACAGCAGGGCCGTCACGGCGTTGGCGAGGAAGGTCTTCTGCGTCATGAAAGGGAGTCTCTGATCTGGAAAGGGGGTCATCGGGGCGCGAGCTCGCGCTGCCAACGATCACGTGGCGTCGTGATTCCGACGCGGTGACAGTCAATTGAACGTCGCGCGTCCCGCGGCGGATGCACGAGCGAAAATGTTGCCGATCGGACGGATTCCGCGTCGCGGATCCCGGGTTTCAGATCGGGCGCAGTTGCAGCGCCAGCATCAGCAGCGCGACGGCGGCGAGCCAGGAGGCCGCGACACGCGTGCCGACCGCCGTGACGGGACCGGGCCGGAAGGTGCGCACCGTGCCGGCCAGCAGCGCCGGCAGCAACGCGCTCGACACCAGGCCGACGAGCGCGCCGGCGTACGCGTCCGGCGGGAGCTCGCCGGGCAGGAAGCGCGCGAACGCCGCACCGGCCCCGAGCATGCCCCCCGCCGCGGCCAGCGTCGCGACGAGGGCGACGGGAACCCTGAGCGCGCAGATCGTCACGAGGCACGGCGGCAGCGCTGCCCCCAGCGCCAGCGGGGCCAGCACGTCCGCGGGCAGCGCTCGGGGCAGGAACAGGCCGACCGCGGCACCCGTGCCGACGACGAGCGCGGTCAGGACCAGCCGCCGCACGAGCTCCGGGCCGGTGGCCTCTTCCGGACGGGAGGCCGTGGCCGGCAGGCCGCCGAGCGCGAGTCCGGCCGCCAGCACGGGTACGAGCGCTGCCGCGGTACCCAGCGGCAACAGGGCTCCCTCGATGAAGAGTGTGTCCACGGGGCGTTGCGCCCGAGCGCGCGCCTCAGGTCAGGCCTGCGAGGAAGGCGCCGCCGGTCAGCGCGATCGCGGCGCCGGTGCCGCGCACCACCCACTCGCCCCGGCGCCAGCGCTTGAGCTCGCCGAGCGCGATGCCTGCGAGGTGCAGCGTGCCGGTACTCAGCACGAAGCCGGCGGCGTAGGCGAGCGGGTCGGCCGCCACGGGAAGCTCGGTGCCGTGCGCGTGGCCGTGGAAGAGTCCGAAGGCGCCCACCAGCACCGCGGCGACCGGCAGCGGCGCGCGCAGCCCGAAGGCCACCGCGAGCCCGAGCAACACGCCCGACAGGGCGATGCCGGTCTCGATGCCCGGCATGGGTACGCCCGCGATGCCGAGCGCACCGCCCGCCGCCATGACGGTGGGGAACACGACGGGCAGCAACCAGATCGCGGGGCGTCCCAGGAACACGCCCCAGAGCCCGACCGCGACCATGGCCACCAGGTGGTCGAGCCCCAGCACCGGATGCAGCACGCCCGACACGAAGCCGCCGGCCGACAGCTCCTCGGTATGGGCGAAGACGGACGCGCTCAGGGCGAACGCGGCGAGCGCGAGGAACGGGCGCGCACGGTGGGCGCGCGATGGGGACGGTGTCATGGGAGCGGGGCGTTGCCGGATCGAGGCGAACGATACGCCGCCGCGGCCCTGCGGGATGCGGCGCGTCCGATGCTGCCGGGCCGGCGCGTCACACCGGGGGCGGGCGCTCCACCACGCGCTTGCGAACGCGCCGGGCAAGCCTGGGCACATCGCCCTCGCGCACGTCGCCCCACGTGCGCGGCCGTGGCCCTTCGAGAAACACGACGGGGCCCCGCTTGCACAGGCCCTGGCAGCTCGTACGCGTCACGCGCGTCTTCAGGCCGAGCGCGCGCAGCGCCCGGGCGAGCGCCGTGCGCACCCGCGGCGCGCCACCCGCCGTGCACTTGCTGCCGTGGCACACGAAGACGTGCGCGTCGCGCGGCTTCGGATCGAGACGCTTCATCGCGTCGCTCCCGCGTCGATGCCCGTATGGCCGGCGTCGGCGGGGTCCGCCTCGATGCGGTGCTGCAGGCGCACGGTGCGCGCCACGTTCCTGCGCATGCGGATGTTGATCATCTCGACGACCACGCTGAACGCCATCGCGAAGTAGACGTAGCCCTTGGGCACGTGGAAGTCGAGCCCCTCGGCCACCAGCACCATGCCGACCATGATGAGGAACGACAGCGCCAGGATCTTGAGCGTGGGGTTCGCATCGACGAACTCGCCGATGGTCTTCGCCGCCAGCAGCATCACCCCCACGGCGATGACGATGGCGATGGCCATGACGGCGATGTCCTCGGCCAGGCCGACGGCCGTGATGACCGAGTCCAGCGAGAACACGATGTCCAGGATCGCGATCTGCACGAGGATGGCGCCGAAGCTCGCGACCTTGCCACCGCCGCCCTTCTCGTCGTGCATCTCGAAGCTTTCATGGATCTCGCGCGTCGACTTGAACAGCAGGAAGAGCCCGCCGCCGATCAGGATGAGATCGCGCCCCGAGATCTCCTGACCAAGCACGCTGAACCAAGGGTCCACCAGTCCCATGACCCAGGCGATGGAGAACAGCAACGCGAGGCGCATGATCATCGCGAGCCCGAGCCCGATCCGGCGTGCCCGGTCGCGCTGCGCCTCGGGCAGGCGGGCCACCAGGATCGAGATGAAGATGATGTTGTCTATCCCGAGCACGATCTCCAGCCCCGTCAGCGTCGCCAAGGCGATCCAGGCTTCGGGATTCGAGATCCAGTCGAACATGCGCGGGCTCGGTACGGTCGGGAACCGCGATGGTCGCCCGCCATCCGCCGGTGCCGTTCGCCGGCTGTAACTTCGCCGGACGCCCCCTTGTCGAACTTGCAGGCCATGACCCGCGCGGCTGGGGGATCGATGGCAAGGGCCGCTAGCAGGGCTTCTCCAGCGATGCGACCCTTCTCGCGCGCCAATGGCACTTCCCGCAGGAACGGACTCCGATACCCGTAGGCGAGCGCCATCGCCGCGGCGCGCGTGGGCGATCGCGGCGTGCGCGTTCGTGGCAGCGCTCGCGGGCGGCGAGGCGCTCGTGTGGGCGAACGAGGCGCTGCACGCGAAGGAGCGGGACAACTCGACCCGGCAATTGCTCGCCGTGCGCGCCGCCGGCATCGAGCGCGGGCTGTCGTTCGCGCTCGCCGCGACCTACATCCTCGCCCAGGAGATCATCCGCAGCGACGGCGATGTCCAGGACTTCGACGGCTACGCCGCCAGCGTGCTGCAGCAACTCCCGGACGTGTCGAACCTGCAGCTCGCTCCGGGCGGCGTCATCGAGCGCATCCATCCGCTCGCCGGCAACGAGGCCGCCATCGGTCACGACGTGCTGCGCGACGACGCGAGGCGGGCCGAGGCCAGGGCGGCAGTGCGTTCCGCCGAGCTCACACTGGCCGGACCCTTCGAGCTGTTGCAGGGCGGAATCGGCATGGTGGGCCGCAACCCCGTGTTTCTGGAGCGCGGCGGGGAGCGCGAGTTCTGGGGCTTCGCCTCGGCGCTCATCCTGCTGGACGATCTGCTGGAGCGCGCCGACGTGGCGTCACTGGAGGCGCACGATCACGCCTGGGAGCTTGCGCGCGTGCCGACCGGCGAGACGGAGGCGAGGGTGTTCGCGCACGGGCCGCGCGCGTTGCCGGGCGGCGTGCTGGAGGCGGAGGTGCGGGTGCCGAACGGGTCGTGGACCCTGCGGGCGGCGTCGCTGGATCGCGGGTCCGCGGCCGCGCGCGCGCTGCCGCACGCGCTCGCCCTGCTGGTCGCCGGCATCGTCGCGGCACTGGTGTGGCGCTCGCTGCGCGAGCCCGTGCGCCTGCGTGCCGTGGTGGCCGAACGCACGCTTGAGCTTCGGGACCTCGCCTACACCGATCCGCTCACCGGTTTGCCGAACCGGTTGCACTTCATGCGGCATCTCGGCGATTCGTTGGCGGGCGCCGACGATGCGGCGCTGCACCTGATGCTGCTGGACGTGGATCGCTTCAAGGAGGTCAACGACGTGCTCGGTCACGACGTCGGGGATCGGCTGCTGGTCGAGGCGGCGGCGCGGATTCGAGCCCGGCTGCCCGACGGCGCGCTGCTGGCACGCCTCGGCGGGGACGAGTTCACGATCGTGCTCGCGGGCATGCCGGACGAGGACGGCGTGGACGCGGTCGCTCGCGGCGTGGTGGACGCGTTGAGCGAGCCCTTCCGTTTCGGCGACGACGAGGCCCACGTGTCCGCGAGCATCGGCATCGTCGCGCGCGGCATGGCCGACGCGACCTCGCAGGCGATGCTCAAGGCCGCCGATGTCGCCATGTACGAGGCCAAGCGTCTGGGACGTGCGCAGTTCGCCCGCTTCACCGAGCCCATGCATCGGCGCTGCGCGCTCGATGCCCGGCTGGCGATCGATCTGCGCCACGCCGTGGCGCTGAAGCAGCTCGAGATCGTCTACACGCCCATCCGCGGGCTGCTCGAGGACCGCGTGCTCGGCGCCGAGACGCACCTGCGCTGGAACCATCCGGAGCTCGGATGCATCGAGGCGGCGGAGTTCCTGCCGATCGCCGAACGGACCGGACACATCGTCGGCATCGCCGAGTGGGTGTTCCGGGGAGTGAGCCTCACGGTCCGCGCCTGGCGCGGCCGCGGCGCCGAGGGCTTTCGTGCGAGCCTGGACGTGTCGCGGCTGCAGTTGCGCTCGCCGCGGCACGTCGACGCGCTGCTCGCGCAGCTCGACCGCATCGCCCTGCCGGGACAGGCGCTGGTGCTGCGCATCAACGAGGAGGTCGTGCCGTCGGGGGATCGAGAGGCGCACGCGCAACTGGCCCGGCTGCGCGCCACCGGCATGATGCTGGCGCTCGACGACTTCGGGGCGGGCCGCTCGTCGCTGACCTACCTCGAGGCGCTCGGCGTCGGCTGTCTGCGCATCGAGCGTGCCTTCGTCGCGGGACTCGAGCGTGGCGGCGCGGCGAGGGTGCCGTGCCGCGCCATCGCCGCGATCGCGCGCGAGCTCGGCCTGCCGACGATTGCCGAAGGGGTGGCCACCACCGAGCAGTGCGAGGCGCTGCGGTCCGAAGGCTGCGACCGGGTGCAGGGGCCCCTCGTCGGGGAGGCCGTGGTGGCGAGCGAGTTCGAGCGGCGCCATCTGGACGCGCGGGTGGATCCGGTGCCGCGGCACGCGGCTTGCGTGGGGCCGGCACGCCCCGTTCGGTAGAGTCGCGTTCATGCAGCCAGGCCACCCGGCGGGGCGACGCGCCGCGGCGAGCCTCTCCGGCCCGATCGCGAGGCTGGCCGGCAGCGCGATCGTGCTGTTCGCGCGTCTCGTCACCGCGCCGCAGTCCCTCTGGGCGGGCTGCGCGCCGGACGCGACGCAGCGCATCTACTTCGCGAACCACTCCAGCCACGGGGATCTCGTGCTGCTGTGGGCGTCGCTGCCGCCGATGCTGCGCACGCGCGTGCGGCCTGTTGCCGGCGCGGACTACTGGCTCGGATCCGGCCTGCGCCGCTTCATCGGCCGCGACGTGTTCAACGCGCTGCTGGTGGACAGGCGAGGCGCGGGCGACCCCGTGGCCGACATGGTGCGGGGCCTCGATGCCGGCAGCTCGCTGATCCTCTTTCCCGAAGGCACGCGCAACGTCACGGACGCGCGGCTGCTGCCGTTTCGCAGCGGGCTCTACCATCTCGCCGCCGCGCGTCCCGGCGTGGAGCTGGTACCGGTCTGGCTCGAGAACCTGAACCGGGTGCTGCCCAAGGGCGAGGTCGTGCCGGTGCCGCTCATGTGCAAGGTGACGTTCGGCGAGCCGATCGCGCTGGCTCCGAACGAGGAGCGCAAGGCGTTTCTCGCGCGCGCCGAGGGCGCGTTGCTCGCGCTCGCGGAGCAGACGGCATGAGCGATACCGCGACGGACCTGCTCACGCTCTTCGCCTGCCTGGGCGCGGTGCTCGTCGCCGCTAGCCTCGCGGGCCGGGCGCTGGCGAGACGGCTGCCCGACGGCGTCGAGCACCCGAGCATCGCGAACCTCAACGCGCGCATCGACGCGTGGTGGGGAATGATCCTCGTCATGGGGCTCGCCTTCCTCGGCGGACGCACCGGCGTGATCGTGCTGTTCGCGCTGTGCTCGTTCGCGGCGCTGCGCGAGTTCGCGACGCTCGTGAGCACCGTGCGCGACGATCACCGCGCGTTGCTGCTCGCCTTCTTCGTGGTGCTGCCGGTGCAGTACTGGGCCATCTGGGTGGACTGGTACGGCTTCTATTCGATCTTCATCCCCGTCTACGCGTTCCTGCTGCTGCCCATCGTGGCGGTGCTGCGCGGCAACACCGAACGGTTCCTGGTGCGCGTGGCCGAGGTGCAGTGGGCGCTCATGATCACCGTGTTCTGCGCCTCGCACGTGCCGGCGCTGCTGTCGCTGCGCATACCCGACTACGAGGGCAGGAACGTGCTGCTGATCGCCTTCCTGGTCGTGGTGGTGCAGTCGAGCGACGTGCTGCAGTACGTGTTCGGCAAGCGCTACGGGCGCAGGAAGGTCGCGCCGCGGCTGTCCCCGTCGAAGACCGTCGAAGGCGCGATCGGCGGCGTGCTGTCCGCCTCGCTCGTCGGCGCGGCGTTGTACTGGATGACGCCGTTCACGCCGCTGCAGGCGGCGGCGCTGTCGCTCGTGATCTGCGTCATGGGCTTTCTGGGCGGACTGGTGCTGTCGGCCATCAAGCGCGACCGCGGGGTCAAGGACTGGGGACATTTGATACCCGGTCACGGCGGCTTCATCGATCGCATGGATTCCGTGGTGTTCAGCGCGCCCGTCTTCTTTCACCTCGTGCGCTACGGCTGGGACGTCTCGTGAACGCAGGGGCGAACGAAGGCGCGCGGCGACCGCTCGCCAGTCGCGGGACCGCGTGGGCGCGCTGGGGCACGCGGCGGCTGGCCGCCACCTCCATCACGCCGAATCAGGTGTCGCTCGCCGGCGTGCTCGCGGCCGTCGCGGCGGGACTGCTCCTCGCGTTCGGCGGGCCCGCGGAAGGCGGCACGCGCGTCGCCTGCCTGCTGCTGGCCGCGCTGCTGTGCCAGCTGCGCCTGCTGTGCAACCTGTTCGACGGGCTGCTGGCCGTCGAGGCGAGCCGCGGCACGCCCGACGGGGGCGTGTGGAACGAGGTGCCGGACCGCGTCGCCGACGTGGCGATGCTGGTCGGGCTCGGCTTCGCGGCCGGGCTGCCGTGGCTCGGCTGGATGGCCGCGACGTTCGCGGTGTCGACGGCGTACGTGCGCGAGCACGGCCGCGCGCTCGGCCAGGGCGCGGACTTCCGCGGACCCATGGCGAAGCAGCAGCGCGTGGCGGTGGTGACGGGCGCGGCGGTGGTGTCGGCCCTGTGGTCGGCCCCGGGCGCCCCGTGGACGGCCCCGTGGACGGTCTCGGGGCCGGGCGACGGGGCGACGGCGGTGCTGACGGTCGCGTCGTGGGTGATCGTCGTCGGGAGCGCGGTGACGTCGGTCCGGCGGACGTCGGCGCTGATGGCCCGACTGAACGCGTCGGGCGAGCGGGGCCGCGCGAATCCGTGACGGTGTGAAGTCCGGTAGCATGCTGGGGCCGCGGCGTCTGCACGGACGCGGCCACCCCGTTTCGCACCGTTCGTTCATGTCCGAGCTCGACAGCAGGCGCCTCTCCACCGGCGTGCCCAATCTCGACGAGGTGCTCAAGGGCGGGCTGCCCGGCCGGCACACCTACCTCTTGCAGGGCAGCGCCGGCACGGGCAAGACCACGCTCGCGCTGCAGTTCCTGCTGGATGGGATCTCGCGCGGCGAGACCGGCCTGTACGTGACGCTGTCGCAGACCGAGTTCGAGCTGCGCATGATCGCGGAGAGCCACGGCTGGAGCCTTGACGGCATCACGGTGATCGAGCTGCAGACGGAGTCGGTGGACGACGACGAGCAGACGGTCTTCTACCCCATCGACGTGCGCCTGGACGCGACGCGCGCGTCCGTGCTGGCCGCGCTCGACCGGCACTCCCCCACGCGCATGGTGTACGACAGCCTCATCGAGGTGCGCCAGCTCAGCCGCGACGACTACCGCTTCCAGCGCGAGCTGCTGTCGCTGAAGCGCCTGCTGCACGAGCGCGAGGTGGCCTGCTACTTCGTGGACCTGCCGTCCGACTCGGACGTGGAGGTCGAGAGCCTGGCGCACGGCATCATCCGGCTCGACAAGTCGTTGCCGCAGTACGGGCAGGCCAAGCGACGCATCGAGGTGTCCAAGATGCGCGGTGCGGATTTCTACGACGGCTACCACGACATGGACATCCGGCCGGGTCGCGGCATCGTCGTGTACCCGCGCGTGGTGCCCTCGCTCGCACCGGAAGCTTCGGGGGGCGAGCTCGTGCGCTCCGGGGTGGTCGCGCTGGACGACATGCTCGGCGGCGGCATGGAGCCGGGCACCACCAGCCTGATCATCGGGCAGGCCGGGACGGGAAAGTCCACGCTGTCGTCGCTGTACGCCTACAGCGCGCTCGAGCGCGGCGAGAAGGTCGCGATGTTCCTCTTCGAGGAGCGACCCGAGACCTTCTTCCGTCGCTCCGAGGGACTCGGCCTGCGGTTGCGCGAGCACGCCGACGCGAAGCGCCTGATGCTCTTCGACTTCAATCCGTCGGAGATCAGTCAGGGGCAGTTCAACGAGATGGCGCTCGACGCGGTCGATAGCCAGGGCGTGAGCGTCGTGCTCATCGACAGCTTCACCGGCTACGTGACGGCGCTTCCGCGGCCGCAGGAGGCGATCGTGCAGATCCAGCTCCTGCTGAAGTACCTGTCGCGTCGCAACGTGCTCACGCTGCTCGTCGTCGCCCAGAACGGGTTGCTCGGCCACGGCATGGACACGAACGTCGATGTCAGCTTCCTGGGCGATACCGTCATCTTCCTGCGCATGTACGAGTGGCCCGCCGTGATCCGCCGTACCATCTCGGTCGTGAAGAAGCGCCACGGGCCGCACGACCTCGACGTGCGGCAGCTGAAGATCGAGAGCGACGGCATCGGCATCCAGGAGTTCGTGCCGCCGCCGCCGGGTCCGGCCTCGCCGCACGACCGCAGCTGACGTGGCCGCGCTCGCGGCAGGGGAACACCGGGTCGAGGATGCCGACGCGGTGGCGCCGAACGCCGTCCCGGTGTGGCTGCTGGCGCCGGTAGGCCGCGACGCGCAGCTGTTGCGCCAGGGGCTGGCGACCTGCTCCGACGGTGTGAACAGTGCCGCCGATGCCGGCGAGCTTCGCCGCGCATTCGTCCGTCAGGGGCAGGTGGGCGTGCTCGTGCTCACGCAGGAAGCGCTGACCGGCGACGTCGTGAGCGTCGTGGAAGACCACCTCGAGGTGCAGCCGCCGTGGTCGGAGCTGCCCATCCTGCTGCTGGTCGACGCCGAGGGCAACACCGCCGTCGAGCTCGCCCGGTTCCAGGCCACGCTGCCGCGCTCGCGGGTCATCGTGCTGCAGCGACCGGTCCGGCTGTCCGAGCTCGAGAGCGCGGTGCAGTCCATGCGCCTGTCCCGGCGACGCCAGTACGCCATGCGCGACCACCTGGAGCGCCAGGACGTGCTGCGCCGCGAGCTGAACCATCGCGTCAAGAACATCCTCGCGACCGTGCAGGCGCTGCACTCGCTGAGCGTGCGCGGCTCCGGCGATCTGGACGAGTACGTGGATACCTTCGAGGGGCGGCTCGCCGCCATGGCCGACGTGCACCAGGTCTTCCACGAGGCGGACTACGGCGTGTCCGACCTGCGCGTCGTCGTGAACGCCATCCTCGCGCCCTACGGCGCGGAAGCCGGGTTCGCGGTCGAGGGCGCGCGCGTCTCGGTCGAGCCGGAGGTGGCGCAGAGCCTTGCGCTGATCGTGCACGAGCTGGCCACGAACGCGACGAAGTACGGTGCGCTCGCCGGCCCCGGCGGGCGCGTGCGGCTTCGCTGGCGTCGCGCGGGCGACGCGTTTCTCCTGACGTGGAGCGAAGGCGGCGGGCCACCCGTCAGCGCACCGACCCGAAAGGGCTACGGCACGCGCTTCATCGAGATGACGATGCGCGGCTACGGAGGGCTCGCGACGTTCGAGTACGCGCCGGAAGGGCTCCGCGTCGAGCTCGAGGCGCCCGCCACGTTGCTCGCGCCGCCGCCACCGGAGACTCGACGATGAAGCGCATCCTGATCGTGGAGGACAACGTGACCATCGCCATGGCCATGGTCATGGAGCTGGAGAGCTCGGGATACGAGGTCGCCGGACCCGCCGTGACGAACGCCCAGGCGCTCGAGCTCGCGCGTGCCGACCCGGTCGATCTCGCGCTCGTCGACGTGGACCTGCACGGGGGCGACTCGGGCGTCGAGCTCGTCGGGACGCTGCACCGCGAGCTCGGCGTGCCGTGCCTGTTCGTGACGGGGCAGGGCACGCAGGCCAGCGAACCCGTGCCGGGCGCGTTCGGCGTGCTGGCGAAGCCGTTCAAGATCCGCGCGCTGCGCGCGGCGGTCGCCGGCGCCCTCGACTACGCGGGCGGTGGGCCGCGACCGGCCGCGGAGGAGCGGGTCGTCTGGTTCTGACGGTCGGGGCGACTTCAGGGGCGAAAGCGTTCCCGTTCGGTCTCGCTCAGCACTCGCGGGACGACCGTCGGCCTGCAGTCCGCGTCGAAGAAGGGCCCTCGCCGATGCTCGCCGCGCAGCACGCGCCCGGCGATGCCGAGGACGATGGGCGGCAGCGAGCCGATGGGCACCTTCGGATGCGTGCCCGGTGCCGAACCGCCGGGCGCGTGGCGACCGAAGATGCGCTCGCGCACGGGACCGAACGCGGCCTCGACGGCATCGCCGCCGTTGACGTCGACCAGCGTCGCCGAGATCAGCCCGACGTGCGCCAGCGCACGCCGCGCGGGCGTGTTGCCGAGCGGGGTCGAGCAGCAGGCGGAGTACCAGCGCAGCAGCCCGGTCGGCGACAGTCTGAGCGCCGCGAGGTGCTCCCGCCCGGCGACGAACGCGACGTTCGCGGGCGACAGCATCGCGATGTCGGTACCGCCGTGCACGTCCAGCACGTGGACGGCCGTGCCGAGGACGTGCTGGAACGCCTGGCAGTCCCTGCAGTGGCACACGGCGCGGCGCCGCGCGTCGCGCCTGTCGAGCGAAACGCGGGCCCGCAGCGCGCCGCAGCGGCAGTGCCAGTGAAGTAGCGAAGGCTTCATCGAAGGCCGTGCTCGCGCCAGCGGTCGTATTCGGATTCCTTCAATCGGAACCGCGCGAAGTTGCCCTCGTGCAGCCCGAGCAAGCTCGCTCTCGGCCAGCTCGAGGAAGCGCTCCAGCTCGGCCGCGCCCACGCTCGCCGCGGCGCCCTCGCGCAGGTATCTCAAGGTCGCGGGCCCGTCGAGCGCGCGCCGCACCGCCTCTCCCACGAGCTCGATCAGCGCCTCGCGGTGTCGAAGCCGGAACGGGTCCGGCTCGCCGATGGTCTGCCTGACCGCAGCGTAGCGCGCCGCCGATGCCTCGCAGGCCGCGACGAAGAGCTCTCGCAGGACGGTGACGTCCCGCAGCTCGTAGATCACCAGCATCGCGGCCACGTAGTCGTCCTCGGGAACCCCGACGAAAGACAGCGGCGTCAGGTTCGCTCGAACCAGCGGCACGTTCGCGGCCAGTCGGGCGGTGCGCTTGTTCACGTCGTCGAAGGGCTGCAGCCAAGGTAGCTGCGCGAGCAGGAAGAGCGATTGCTCGTGCGGATCTTCGATGGCCGCGGCCGTGTGAACGAGGCGCTCGAAGCACTCCTCCAGCACCTGCGGCACATCCATCGGCATGAACGCGGAGCCCGTGATGTCGACGGGCATGGCGCGCAGCCTGCCGGGCGAATCCGGATCGGACAGCAGTCCGTCGGCGAGGAGCGCGTGCAGGTTCAGCACCTTCCGACGCGTGATGCCTCCCTCGGCGGCCGAGTCCACGAGGTACTCGATCGCCGCCTTGTGATTCAGGATCATCCTGCCCTCCAGGGCACTCTTGCCGTCCGCCGCGGCACCGAACGCGATGAGCCGACGCGTATCCAGGCGCGAGTACGTGTTGCCCTCGAGCCGGCTGGAGTTCCACGACAGATCGATCAGGAGCCGATCGAGCAGGCGCCTGGCGTGGGTGCCGGCCGGCTCGCCGCCCGACCTCGCGGGTCGGAGCGCGTCGAGGCGCGCCCGGTCCGTCGCCGTGAGCCAGCGGGTGCGATTCGGTTCGTAGTCGAACAACAGCTCCGGGTCGTAGTTCGTCGGCGCGCGTTCGACCAACGGACGGCGTACGCGAGCGACGAGAGCGGCCGCGTCGGCGCTCAGTGGGATGGAGCGGGACTCATCGTCGTAGGACGCGATGGCGGGCGTCCGCCGCCCGATCATCTCGTATCGGGTTGCCCGTGCCCGGCCGATGCGGCGCAGACGACCCGACTCCACCAGACGAGCAAGCTGGAGCTGAAGCGTGCGGCGGGGTACCGACTGCTCAAGCCTCTTCTCGAGCTCGCTCACGGACGCCGGCGCGTCGCTCGTCGCCACCGCGTTCAGAAGGCGCACGAGTTCCGGATCGTCCTGTTGGTTCATGGTGGAGCGAGGCTCGGGCGGAAACGAGTGCGCGTAACCCTCCGGAAGGGTTGCGCGATTTGCGCGATTGTCAGGGAATCGCGCAAATCGCGCAAATCGCGCAAGGGATAGGCGTCTTCGAGAAGCCGGCACGGTGCTCGGCGTCCGACCGCTCGCGGCTCGTGATCCACAGCGGCGGACCGGCGAGTCAACGCGTGTAGAGAGAAAACCGTGCCAGCATCGGTGCGTCCGGTACCCGCACGAGCGGACGGTGCACCGTTGCTAGTCGATCGGTGACGCCGACCGATCAGCCCGCACCCGGTAGCGGGCCGCAGGCCTGTCCGCTGGACGCCCTGACAGTATTCTTGCGCACGTCCGATGGTTCGTGGCTAGACTCCGGGCGTCGTGTCTCGCCCAAGCCGGCCCATGCCCCCACCCCCATTGACCGCGCCACCGCTCGCCTCGGTTCCGGGCGTGCGGACGTGCTCGCTCGAGGAGGCACTCGAAGCCTGCGCGGGCGGGGCGGTCGTGCTGACGGTCAACCAGCGCCTCGCCCGCTTCTACAACGAGCGCCACGAGCGCGCGTGCGTCGAGCGTGGCCTGCCCTGGTGGGAGACCCCGTCCATCCTGCCCTGGACGCGCTGGCTCGAGACGGTCCACGACGCCGCGGTGGCCACCGGTCGATCCGATCGGGTACGCGTGCCGCGCGTGGCCGCGGAGCGGCGCTGGCAGCAAGTCGTGGACGAGGACGAGTCGCTGCCTCCGCTGCTGACGCCGCACCGCACGGCCCGACAGGCCCGCAGGGCCTGGACGCTCGGCGTCGCGTGGAGCTGCGTGCCGAACGCGGACACCTACGTCTCCCGCGATCAGCGCCACTGGAGCGAGTGGGCCGCGGCGTACGGCGCGTGGCTCGACGAAGAGCGGTTCGTCGACGATGCGACGCTGCCGGGCCACGTGACCGAGCTGGTCGGCGCTGGGGTGGCCGAGCTGCCCGGTGCCGTCGTGCTGACGGGTTTCCTGCAGCCGACCCGTGCGCTGCGCGAGCTGGCTACCGCGCTGGTGGCGGCGGGCGTCGACGTGTCGGCTGTCGGCGACCCACCGGTCGCGCCGGTCCGGGCCGTCGCCTGGACGGACGACGCGGCCGAGCTGCGCGGCACGGCCGACGCGGTGTACCGCCACCTGCAGCGCGAGCCGCAGGCGACGCTCGGCATCGTCGTGCCCGATCTGGAGGCGCGCCGCGACGAGGTGCTGCGCGCGCTCGACGAGCGCTTCTTCCCGGCGCTGACGCCTGTCGAGATCGACGCCGTCGGGCGCCCGTACGACCTATCCTATGGGCGGCCCCTCGCCGAGACGTCCACGACCCGGACCGCCATGCTCGCGCTGGAGCTCGGCTTTCTCGGCCTCGACCCGGCGGGCGTGTCCGCCCTGCTGCTGAGCCCGTACCTCGGGCACGCCGCCGACGAGGCGCGCGAGCGCGAGCGGCTCGATCGGCGGCTGCGCGATCGGCGCACGGTGCGCATGTCGCTCGCCGAGTTCGCGCGCGAGCTGCCCCCGAAGAGCGCGCTGCGCAAGCCGCTCCTGGGGCACGCCGCCAGGTTGAAGAAGCTGTCGGGCCGTCGGCGCTCCGCGCTCGTCGACTGGGCCGAGCGCTTCTCCGACTGCCTGCGCGCGTTCGGCTTCCCGGGCAAGGGCCTGTCGAGCGAGGAGCACCAGAGCGTCGGCGCGCTTCACGCGGTGCTCGATGATCTCGATGCGCTGGACGACGGCGAGACCGTGCTGGCGGGCGAGGCGCTCGGGTTGCTGCGCCGGCTCGCCGTCGAGCGGCTGTTCCAGCCGCAGACGCCCGAAGGGGCGGTGCGCGTGCTCGGACGGCTGGAGAGCCATGGGCAGCGCTTCGATGCGTTGTGGCTGCTCGGGCTGGATGCCGATGCGTGGCCGCCGTCGGCCTCGCCCGAACCGTTCCTGCCGCTGGAGTTGCAGCGCGCCGCCGGCCTGCCCGAGGCGTCACCGACGTTGCGCTTCGAGGCCGCCGCGCGCGAGTTCGAGCACTGGCGCGCGGCCGCTCCCACCGTCGTGGCCAGCTGCTCCGTCGAGCGCGACGGCAACCCGATCTCCCCGGCCGCGGTGCTGGGCGTGCCGGCGCTCGCGGATGACGCGTCTCCGGTGCGTCCGGTCTGCCTGCTGCGCGAGGCGGTGCCGATCGAGTCCCTCGTCGACGAGACCGGGCCGCCGAACCGGGACGAGGCGAAGGTGCGCGGCGGCGCGAAGCTGCTGGAGCATCAGGCGCTCTGTCCGTTCAGGGCGTTCGCGGAGCACCGGCTCGGCGTGCGCCGCATCGAGGACTTCGCGCTCGGGCTCGGCAAGCGTGTGCAGGGCACGCTGCTGCACCACGCGCTCGAGCTCTTCTGGACCGAGGTGCGCACTCACGCGGCGCTCGTCGCCATGGACGAGGCCGCGTTGGCGGAGAAGATCGCCGCGGTGGTGGCCGCGGCGCTCGAGCGCGAGCGCGTCGATGTGGCGATGGGCGAGCTCGAGGCGTCGCGGCTGGAACGGCTGCTCGGGGAATGGATGGAGGCCTGCGAGCGCCCGCGCGAACCGTTCGAGGTCGTGGCGCTGGAGGCCGAGCGCGAGGTGGTGCATGCCGGCGTGAGGATGTCGGTGAAGATCGACCGCATCGATCGCGTCGGCGAGCGGCTCGTCGTCATCGACTACAAGACCGGGCGCCTGCCCGTGACCGACGTGTGGGAGAAGGAGCGCATCGTGTCGCCGCAGTTGCCGTTGTACGTGCTGACGGATGACGACATCCAGGGCGCGGCGTTCGCCGCCGTCGTCGCCGGACGGTCGCGCTACCAGGGCGTGGTGGACGGAGCGCACGGTCTGCCCGGCGTCGCAGGCTCGGTCGAGGGCGGCTGCGATGCCTGGCGCGCGCACTGGAGCGATAGCCTGGAGCTCGTCGCGGGCGAGACTCGCGACGGCGTCGCACCCGTGCGACCGTTGAAATCCGCGTGCCGCCACTGCGCCGTGCGTCCGGTCTGCCGCATCGACGCGGCGGCGGCCGTGCAGGGCGAGGACGTCGACGAGTGAGGGGACGAGTGACGGGACGAGTGACGGGACGAGTGACGGGACGAGTGACGGGAAGGGGACGATGAGCGCTCCGGCCGACGCGGCCGCCCGCGAGCGCGCGCTCGATCCGCGCGGCTCGTTCATCGTGCAGGCGCCCGCGGGCTCGGGCAAGACCGAGCTGCTCACGCGCCGCGTGCTCGCGCTGCTGGCCACGGTCGACGAGCCCGAGGAAGTGCTCGCCGTGACGTTCACGAACAAGGCCGCCGCCGAGATGCGTCAGCGCGTGGTGGCGATGCTGGCCGCGGCCGCGTCCGGCGAAGCGCCCGATGACGCGCACGCGGCGGAAGGGCTGCGCCTCGCGAGCCGGGCGCTCACGCGCGATCGGGAGCGCGGCTGGCGGCTCGTGGAGGACGCTGCGCGGCTCAACCTGCGCACCATCGACTCGCTGACCGGGCAGCTCGTGCGCGGACTGCCCGTCGTGTCGACGCTCGGCGGGGCCAGCGAAGTGGACCGTGCGCCGGAGCCGCTGTACCGCGAGGCCGCCCGACGCTTCATCGAGACGAACCTCGAGGCGTCGCGTCCGTTGCTGCTCCACATCGGCAACGATCTGGACCGGTTGCAGCGGCTGCTGGTGGAGCTGCTGCAACTGCGCGAGCAATGGCGCCGCTACCTGCCGCTCGGGCAGGTGCCGCCGGACGAGCTGCGCTCGATGCTGGAGTCGATGCTCGCGAATCTCGTGCGCGCACGCCTGGACGCGCTGGTCAGGAGCGTGCCGAACGATGTCGCCGTCGCGCTGGTACCGCTGCTGCGCACCGCGTCGACGCTGCTGGTCGCCGCGTCGGAAGCCAACGAGAGCGAGCCGACGCCAGAGCAGGCGGCGCTGATCGAACTCGGCGACGAACTCGACGCGCCGCCCGGTCGATCGCTGTCGGACCGTTCGCGCTGGCAGGCCGTCGCCTCGTTCCTCATGACCGCGAAGCACGAGTGGCGCAAGAAGGGCGACCTGAAGATCGGCGTCCCGGGCAAGGCCAACGCGAAGGCCTTCGGCGTCGCGGCGAAGCTGCTCGAGGCGCATGGCAAGGACTACGCGGCGCTGCTCGACGCGTTGCGCGAGCACGAGCACGGCGAGACGCTGCGCGCACGGTTGGAGGAGGTACGCGGTCTACCTGCGCCGGAGTATTCCGACGACGACTGGGCGCTGCTCGCGCACATCGTGTCGCGGCTCGGCGAGCTCGTCACCGAGCTGCAGGTCGTGTTCGGCGAACGCGGATCGGTCGACTACCCGGAGGTCACGCACCGCGCGGTGGTCGCGCTCGGCACCGATGACGAGCCGACCGACCTGTCGCTCGCGATGGATCTGCGCCTGCGGCACGTGCTCGTCGACGAGTTCCAGGACACCTCGCGCGCGCAGTGGCGCCTGTTCGAACGCCTGGTGGCGGGCTGGAGTCCGGACGACGGGCGCACGTTCTTCTGCGTGGGCGACCCCATGCAGTCGATCTACCGGTTTCGCGAGGGCGAGGTATCGCTGTTTCTCGCCGCCGCGCAGCGCGGCATCGGCGACGTGCCGCTGGAGCCGCTGCGCCTGCAGTCGAACTTCCGCTCCATGCCGGGCGTGGTGGAGTGGGTCAACCGCACCTTCGCCGGGATCTTCCCGAGCCTGCCCGATCCCGACATCGGCGCGGTGCCCTACGAGCCGAGCGTGGCCCACCGCATGGGCGAGGGCGAAGTGCGATTGCACGCGGTGGCCGACGGCGCCGACGCCGCCGGTGATCGACACGTGGTGGCGCTGGTGCGGGCGGCGCTCGAGCGCGACCCCGAAGGCAGCGTCGGCATCCTCGTGCGCTCGCGCGCCCATGCGAGCGGCCCCATGCGCGAGCTGCGGGCCGCCGGGATCGCGTTCCGCGCGGTGGAGATCGAGGAGCTCGGCAAGCGCCCCGTCGTCGTGGATCTCGTCTCGCTCGCGTTCGCACTGCGCCACCCTCACGATCGGCTGCACTGGGTGGCGCTGCTGCGCGGGCCGCTCTGCGGATTGTTGCTGACCGATCTGCACGCGCTGCTCGGCGACGACCCGTCGGGCGCCGTGGTGGAGCGCCTGGCCGATCCGGACGCACGCGTTGCGCTGAGCCCGGACGGACGTGCCCGCGTCGCGCGCTTCGCCGACATCGTGCTGCCGGCCGTGCGGCACACGCAGCGCGACCGCGTGGTGCCCTGGGTCGAGGCGCTGTGGCTGCGGCTCGGCGGCCCCGGTGCGTGCGAGGGGCCGGCCGACGAGGCGGCGGCCGAGCGGTGCCTAGCGCGCCTGACCGAGCTCGAGCGCTCGGGCCGCATCTGGGATCGCCGGGAGCTCGGCAACGCCGTGGAGCGATTGTTCGCGTCGGACGCGGCTGAGGGCGAATGCCGCGTGCACGTCATGACGGTGCACAAGTCGAAGGGGCTGGAGTTCGACACCGTCATTCTGCCCGCGCTGCACAAGGCCGCGCGCGGCGATACGAAGCGGCTGATCGACTGGTACGAGACCTCGGTCGAGGGAGCACAGTTGCTGCTGGCCCCCATCGACGCCTCCGATGTCGGCAAGGCCGATGCCGGACCGCTCGGCGCGCTGATCCGCGGGACGCGCGGGCAGGCCGATGCGCAGGAGCGGCTGCGGTTGCTCTACGTGGCGACGACCCGCGCGCGGCGGGAGCTGCATCTCGTCGCGACGATGCCGAAGGACAACGCCAAGGGCGAGCCCGGCAACCCGAAGGCCAACAGCCTGCTGGCACCGCTGCACGCGCGGTTCGTCGACGAGGCCGACGACGTCGATGGGGACGGGCTCGCCGCGCCCGAGTCGTTCGAGAGAGGCATGCAACGCTTCGAGCTGGAAGACGTGCCGCCGTTCGTGCGCACGGCGTCGGACTGGACGCTGCCGGACTTCGAGCGCTTCGAATGGAGCGCGCCGCGCCCGCGCGCCGCTAGCGTCGAGCCCGTCGAGCGCGACTGGGCCGCGTCCACGGCCCGCGATGTGGGCACCATCGTGCATCGGGCGCTGCTGACGCTGTCGCGCACGCCGCCGGCCGGGCGCCGGGTTCCGAACGCGGCGGAAATCGAGCGCCTGGCGCTCGAGCTCCGGAACCTCGGCGTGCCCGAAGCGCGTTTGGACGAGGCGTCCGGACAGGTCGTGGAAGCAATCCGCAACAGCCTCGTCGATCGTCAGGCCGGCTGGATCCTGGACGATGCGCACGCCGAGGCTCGTTCGGAATGGGCGCTGACCGTCCCGGAGTACGACGCGGCAGACCGGTTCGTCGGCGTGCGCCGCGTCATCGTGGATCGCACGTTCGTGCACGAGGGCGTGCGCTGGATCGTCGACTACAAGACGAGCTCGCACGAGGGTGGGGGGCTGGAGGCGTTCCTCGATGCCGAGGTCGAGCGTTACCGCGACCAACTCGATGGCTACGTCGACGTGCTGCGCCGCATCGACGACCGACCCATCCGGGTCGGCCTGTGGTTCCCGATGGTGCGGGGCTGGCGCGAGTTCGTGCCGACGCCCACCACAGAAGTCCCCATCACGTAACCCGCACGGCTCCTTCGCGTGCGACGCTTGACGCGATCTTAAGTTGGTCATAAATTCCCAATCTACTACGCGGGGATCGGGACCATGGACATCGCCCTCGAGGCGCAACTGTCGGGGGCCGCGCAGTCGTTGCAGGGCGCACAGGTGGCGGTCGGCGGCGACGTCACCGAGTTCGGTCGCAGGACGACGGGGGACCAGCAGCTCTTCGGCATCCTGGGCGCGGGCAAGCGGCAGGCGGCCTACGCCAAGGTGGCCCTGAACATTGTCGACGTGACGACGTCGCGGGTCGTCTACTCGGCACAGGGCGCGGGCGAGTACGAGCTGTCGAACCGGGAGGTGGTCGGCTTCGGTGGCACGGCGGGCTACGACAGCACGCTGAACGGCAAGGTGCTGAACTTCGCGATCACCGATGCGGTGAACAAGCTCGTCGACGGGCTGGAAGCTGGCGCGTGGTCGCCGACGAGCCTGTGAAGCGCATGAAACGTCGACTCTCCTGCTGCGCCGCGGCCGTGCTCCTCGGTGCCTGCCAGAGCACGCCGCCCGTCTACCGCTGGGGCGTCTACGAGGACCTCGTCTACGCCGGCTGGAAGGAGCCCGGCAGCGCGGACCCCGTGAGCGCCGCGCAGCGGCTGGAAGAGGACCTGCTGCGCACCGAGACCGAGGGCGGGCGCGTGCCGCCCGGCGTGAACGCGCACCTGGGGTACCTGCGGCTGAACACCGGCGACACGGCGGGGGCGGCCGATGCCTTTCGCGCGGAGCGCGCGCTCTTTCCCGAGTCCGCGACGCTGATGGACTCGTTCCTCGCCCGGCTCGGAGCGTCCTGATGAACATCCGTCACCTCGCCCTGTGCGCCTTGGCCAGCGCGACCTTGGCCGCGTGCCAG
The DNA here is from genome assembly GCA_963833195.1 of uncultured Gammaproteobacteria bacterium. Classification (GTDB taxonomy): domain Bacteria; phylum Pseudomonadota; class Gammaproteobacteria; order Granulosicoccales; family Granulosicoccaceae; genus Granulosicoccus. Next base: position 4,352,241 of record CAWHXF010000027.1, read on the forward strand.
ACGACGCCGATGGACCGCTCGGCGCTGGCCGCCGACATGCCGCGCTCGGTGCTCGTGCTGCCGCCGCTCAACGAATCGGTGGACGCGAACGCGAGCTACAGCTTCCTGTCCACGGTGTCGGAGCCGCTCGGCGAGATGGGCTACTACGTGTACCCCGTCGCCGTGGTGGACGCGTACATGAAGGACAACGGCCTGCCGGATGCCGCCGACATGCACGCGGTGTCGCTCGAGAAGCTCGACGAGGTGTTCGACCCCGATGCCGTGCTGTACGTGACGATCGGCGAGTTCGGCCAGAAGTTCGAGCTGCTGTCCTCGACCACGCGCGTGGAGGCGACGGCCCGGCTCGTGGACGCGGACACCGGCGCCGAGCTGTGGTCCGGCGAGGTGAGGCATTCGCAGGGCAGCGCGTCGAACGGCGGCGGGCTGCTGGCCGAGATCCTCGGCGCGGCCGTCGCGCAGGCGGCGGGCACCATCAACGACGCGAGCCACGACGCCGCGGCGCTCGCGAGCTACCGGCTCGTGTCGGATCGCTCGTCCGGGCTCCTGCGCGGGCCGCTGCATCCGGAGTACGTGGCCGGGGGCGGCTGAGGGGGCGGGTGACGAGCCGCGCAAGACCCACCTCAACCGGGATGCTCGCGCTCCAACCACGCTTGCACCCGCCGTGCGAAACCGCGCAGGTCCTGCGATGGGTGCCCGCATCGGCGCAGGCCTGCACCGCCCGGGCGAGGTTGAGCACTACGCTCTCCTGCAGGTCGGGGCTCGCCATGAGCTCTGCAGGAGTGGCGGGAGTGCGTAGCTCGATGCGCGCGAGGCTTTGGCGCAGCGCTTCGAACTTGGCCGCGACGATCAGCGGAGCCATCTATCCCGTCGCTCGTCCAGCATGCGCCGCTGTAGCGGCACGAAGAAGTCGACGTTGTCGAGGTGTCGGATCAGCAGCTCGGCGAACGTCTCGTCCGAACCGACGAGGCGGATGCCCTGCAGGGCTTCGCCGGTCACGGGCTCGGGCACGGGCCACAGATCGATCAGGTCGATCGGCAGGGCGAATTCCGTGCCGAGCGCGCGCATCAGATCGATCTTCCAGCCCACCGACAGCGGGCCCGGCCCGAGCAGCGCCAGGTCTACGTCGCTGTCCTCGCGAGCGGTGCCCCGCCCGCGCGAGCCGAACAGCAGGGCGAGCCGGAGCTCCGGCCGCTCGCGCAGCACCGCGGTCAGTCCGGGCACCAGGGCGTCCATCGGCGCCAGTGTAGCGTCCCCCGCCCGTACGGATCCGCACGGCGCGCGTGGCATCATCCGGCGTCTGCTCCGATGTGGCCCGATACCGTGCAGCCCGACTACTGGCACCAGAAATGGGCCGAGGACAAGATCGCCTTCCACCAGGAGCGCTACAACAAGCGCCTCGTGGAGCTCTGGCCCACCCTCGACATCGAGCCGTCCACGCCGGTGTTCGTGCCGCTGTGCGGCAAGTCGCGCGACATGCTGTGGTTGCACGAGCGCGGGCATCCGGTGTTCGGCGTGGAGCTGTCCGAGAAGGCCTGCGAGGCGTTCTTCGTCGAGAACGAGCTGCCCTTCGAGCGGCGCACGATGGAGCGCGGCACCGAGTTCACGGGCAGCGGGGCGGCGTCCGGTATCCGCCTGATCGCCGGCGACTTCTTCGCGCTGACCCCGGTCGACACCGAGCACGTGCACGCGCTCTACGACCGCGCCTCGCTCATCGCCATGAACGCGGAGCTGCGCGGCGACTACGCGCGGCAACTCATCGACCTGATGCCCTTGCAGACGCGCGGGCTCGTGATCGCCATCGAGTACGACGAGCAACGGATGCAGGGCCCGCCGTTCTCCGTGCCGGACGCCGAGGTGCGCGCGTTGCTCGGCGCGAGCTTCGAGCTCGAGGAGCTCGCGCATCACGGCGGCCCGGAGCGGCTCGGCAACCTCGCCGAGCGCGGCCTCGATACGCTCGACGAGCGCGTGTACGGTGTACGCCGCATTCCGAGAACCTGAGCATGCCGGACGACGAGCCCGCCGACACGACGTTCCAGCCCCGCCGCGCCGAGGGCGCGGTGGGCGGCGCGCGACCCGTCGACGCGGCGAACCCGCCGCGGCGCGCGACCGACGCCGTGCCCGCGCGCGCGCCGCAGCGCGAGCCCGAACGGCTGCTGCCCAAGCCCCTGCAGCGCGTGCTCGGGTTCATCATCCTGTTCTCGACGGTGGGCGTGCTGTCCTGCCAGGCGTTCCTGGACTGATGGCCCTGCCAGGCTCGGGCGGCACGGGCGCGACGCCCTACGACCCGCACGCGAAGAAGCCCGTCCTGTGGCGTGGCTGGCTGCTGTACCTGCTGCCGCTTCCCCTGCTGCCCGCGACCCTCGGTGCGCTCGGCGATGGCGAGACCGTCGCGGGCCTCGCGCGTGGGGCCGGGCTTGCGCTCACGCTGGGCGCGGCGAGCTTCATCAGGAAGGGCATCCGTCTGGACAACGAGACGCTGGCGCGTGGCCTGCGCCGGCGTCCGAGCACGCTGCGCTACCGGCTCGTCGGTGCCGTCATGGCCACCGTCGGCATGTTCCTGGTCGCCTGGCTCGGCATCGACGGCAAGCACGGCCTCTTCGATGCGCTGCTGTTCTCGGCCGCCGTCATGGTCGGCTGCTACCTGTACTACGACTTCGACCTGCCGGAGCGGCGCGAGGGCATCGCCGCCACCGGCATCACGACCGAGGAGCTCGTTGAGCTGCTGGACGAGGCCGAGCGGCGCATCGCGTCCATCGAGGCCGCGTCGAAGGGCATCGACAACACCGAGCTCCGCGACCGGCTGCGCGGCATCGTTTCGGGTGCACGCGGCATCCTGGCCACCATCGAGCGCGACCCCGTGGACGCGCGCCGCGCGCGCAAATTCCTGAAGGTCTACCTCGACGGCACGCAGCAGGTGGTCGAGGGCTACGCGCGCGCGCACCGCGGCGAGGCGCGGCCCGCGCTCGAGGACAACTTCAGGCGCGTGCTCGGCAGCATCGAGACCGTCGTGGCCGAGCAGCAGGCGAAGCTCGCCGAGAACGACACGGTGGATCTGGACGTGAAGATGGAAGTGCTGCAGATGCAACTGGATCGCGAAGGGGTGACCTGATGATCCGGCTAGTCGTGCGCACGGCGGATCGCTAGCCGGCCATGCCCGCCGAACGCGTGGTGCTGCCGATGTCGATGGAGCAGTTCCTCGTCATGCCGCACCGGCTCGGCTGGAAACACGAATACTGGGACGGCGCGGCGCAGCTCGTGCCGCTCGAATCCGCGTACGCGTGCTTCGCGCTCGATCTGGCCGACTCGCCCGGACCGCCCGTCGGATCATCGGCGGAGGTGAGCGTCCATCCCATCGAGCCTACCGATCGGGACGCGCTCGTCGCGCTGTTCCTGGCGGCGTTCGACGACGGTCCGGACCATTGCGGCTGGCCCGACGAGGAGTATCGGCGGGACGCCGAGCGCACCGCCGCCGACGCGCGCGGCTTCGTTGCGCGGATCGATGGGCGGAGCGATGGAGGGGCCGATCCGGCGACCCACGAGGGCATCGTCGGGGCGATCTGCCTGCGCGAGCGCGAGGGTGCGCCCACGATCGAGCCCATCATGGTCGACCCCGCGTCCCGGCGCCGCGGCGTAGCGCGTGCCCTGCTGTCGTCGGCCATCGTGGCCTGTCGCGCCGACGGTGCGCCCAGGCTGCGCAGCAGCGCTCATCTGTCCAACCCGGCGAGCCTCGCCTGGCACGCGGCGACCGGTTTCGTGGAGGTGCCGACGTGGCACGCGACGAAGGCGCGGCTGCAGCACCATCGCCGGATGGCCGATCATCACGAGCGCGCGGGCGAGCTCGAGGCCACCGGCCGTCATGCCGCGAAGGCGTCGCGCCTGCGAGCCGAGCTCGAGGTCCTGGCGCCGTGGATGATGGGCTAGGGGTAGTGCACCGCCCCGTCCGCCTTCTTCGGCTCGCCGATGCTCTCGGGCAACGGGATGAACTCCTCCTCGTCGCCCGGCACCGTGTCGAAGCGCCCGGCCGCCCATTCGGCCTTCGCCTGCTCGATGCGCTCCTTTCTGGACGACACGAAATTCCACCAGATGTAGCGCGACTCGCCCATCGGCTCCCCGCCGAACAGCATGAAGCGGGCGGCACGCATGCCGGCCTGCACCACGACCGCGTCGCCCTTCCTCAGGATCACCAGCTGCGAGGTCTCGAAGTCCGCACCGGCCGCCCGGATCGAACCTTCCACGACGTAGAGCGCACGCTCGTCGTGCGAGGCCTCGATCTGCAGCCGTGCGCCGGGCTCGAGCGCGATGTCGGCGTACAGCGTCTCGGAGGCGGTCGCGAGCGGCGAGGTCTCGCCGAACGCGCTGCCGGCGATCAGCCGCGCGCGCACGCCGTCAGCCGAAACGACGGGCAGGCTATCGGCGGAGTGATGCAGGAACTCGGGCACCGATTCCTCCTGATCCCGCGGCAGCGCCACCCAGCTCTGGATGCCGAACAGCCGCTGGCCGTCGCGCTTCCGCTGCTCGCCCGTGCGCTCGGAATGCACGATGCCGCTTCCGGCGCGCATCCAGTTCACATCGCCGGGCACGATCGTCTCCTCGGTGCCGAGGCTGTCGCGGTGCAGCACCTCGCCGTCGAAGAGGTAGGTGACGGTGGCGAGGTTGATGTGTGGGTGCGGGCGCACGTCGATGCCCTGATCGGTCAGGAATTCGGCCGGGCCCATCTGGTCGAAGAAGATGAACGGGCCGACCATCTGGCGCTTGATGCTCGGCAGCGCGCGGCGCACGGTCATCTCGCCCAGATCCACCGCGCGCGGCACGATCAACATCTCGATCGCGTCGCTCGCGTCGGCATCGCCCAGGGTCGGGTCGGGGCAGGGCGTGAAGCTCATCGCGCGGACTCCTTGATGAACGAGCCGTTCTGCAGGTCCGCCATGGCCTGGCGGATCTCGGCGTCGGTGTTCATGACGATGGGGCCGTGCCAGGCCACCGGCTCGCGGATGGGACGGCCCGAGACCAGCAGGAAGCGCACGCCCGCCTCGCCGGCGCGCACGACGATCTCGTCGCCGGTATCGAAGGCTACCATCGTGCGGTTGCCGCTCAGGTCGCGCACGTGCACCTCCTCGCCGTCGATCTCCTTCTCGACGAGCACGCCGCGCGGCGCCGATGCGTCGTCGAACGAAGCGTCTCCCTCGAAGATGTAGGCGAAGGCCGATCGGTAGGCGTCGATCGGGATGACCTTGCGCACGCCCGCAGGCACGGTCACGTCCAGGTACTGCGGGTCGGCCGCGATGCCGTCGACGGGGCCGCGCACGCCGCGCCAGTCGCCCGTGATCACGCGGATGACGGTGCCGTCGTCGTCGGTGTACTCGGGGATGTCGGTCCCCGCGATGTCCTGGTAGCGCGGCGACGTCATCTTCTGCGCCGAAGGCAGGTTCGCCCAGAGCTGGAAGCCGTGCATGCGCCCGGCAGCATCCCCCTTCGGCATCTCCTGGTGCAGGATGCCCGAGCCCGCGGTCATCCACTGCACGCTGCCGGGGCCGAGGCTGCCGGCGTTGCCCAGGCTGTCGGCATGGTCGACGGAACCCGCGAGCACGTAGGTGATCGTCTCGATGCCGCGGTGCGGGTGCCACGGGAAGCCGGCGGCGTACTTCGCCGGGTCGTCGTTCCGGAAGTCGTCCATCATCAGGAACGGATCGGTGGCCGACGGGTCGCCGAAGCCGAAGACGCGGTGCAGGTGCACGCCCGCGCCCTCGAGGGTGGGACGGGTGCCGGAGGTGGAGCGGACGGGGCGGATGGACATGGGTGGCGGAATTCCTCTGCGGGGCGGGCGTCCCGCAACATGGGGTGCCCGCCGCGGCCTTCGATTTCCGGCGAGCGGACGCGGCGTTCGGTCGAATCGAATGCCGGCGGCGCGCCGGTGTACGCGATCACGGGGGCGGGGCCGTGACCGCACCGCGCCGCCGGTACTCGCGCGGGCTCATGCCGTGCCCCAGGGCGAACGCGCGCGTGAACGCGCTCTGCTCCGAGTAGCCCGTCCGCGCGGCGATCGTCGCGAAGGGTCGCGCGGTGTGCACGAGGTCGTGGCGGGCGACGGCGAAGCGGCACCCGTTCAACACGCGGTTCCAACCGGTGGACTCGGCCGCGAGCCTGCGTCGCAGCGTCCGGCGCGTCAGGCAGAGCTCGCTCGCGACGCTGGTCTGGTCGATGCTCTGGCGTCCGAGCCGGCGGAGGAGCACGGCCCGCACGCGTTCCGCGAAGGGCGTGCCGCGCAGGCGCGCGCGCCGGCTCGCCGCCAGACGTGCTTCCAGCTCGGCGAGCGGGGGTGACGGCGCGGGTTCCCGAAGCCGGCGCCGTGCGAGCCATCGCGTCGGGAAGCGCAGCTCGCTGACGTCGATGCCGGCTTCGAGAGTGTCCGGGGGGACCGGGCGGGGGGAGGCGCCGCGGTCCTCCACGCCGGGACCGATCACGTGCCGGACGTCCGTGCCCGCGCCCTCCACGAAACGCTCGACGATGGCCTCGAACACGCCGAGCGTGAACTGCGCGTCCTCGCGCCTCGGCCAGACCTCCGGATCGAGCACCCGGTAGCGCACCGCGCAGCAGGTCTCGCCCACGTGCAGCGACACCTCGGAAGCGTCCTGCAACAACGCAACGTTCTCGGCGAAACGCTGCAGCGCGTCGCCCAGCGTGCTGCTCGCGAGCACCGCCAGGCCCGTGTCACCGAAGCGGCACAGATCGTAGTCGCGGCCGAGCTGGCGGACCGTGCGAGCATCCGCGCAGGCCTGGGAGATGGACGACAACAGCCGCGCGAAGGCGACGAGGGGGATCTCGGCGTGGGGATCGGTCCAGGCCGGCTCGCCGAGTCCGTGGCGTCGGCCGATCCGCACGGCGTCCAGACCGTGCAGCGCGCACCGATGCTCCAGTCCGGCGAGCACGCTCGCGGTGACTCTGGCTGCGCTCACGGGTCTGGAATCCTCGTCGGAACGGTCGGCGATCCGGCATCTCGCCTCGCCCCGACTCCATGCCTCTTGTCCGGAATTGTCAAGACGGCGCGCGCGAGCGCGCGACAGTCTCGCGGTGCTGCGTCGCCGCAGGTCTGCGCGCTTCGCACCACGCACGGCAGCCACCCCGGAGAAACGTCATGACGAGAACCCGAACGACGCTGATCGCGATGGGCTTCGTCGCCCTCGCCCAGCCCGCCGCGCACGCGGCCGAGCCCGCGCATCCGCTCGATCCCCTGTCCGCCGACGAGCTCGAACGCGCCCGGACGATCCTCGACGAGGCGGGCTACGTGACGCCGGACACGCGCTTCCCGACGTTCACGCTGCAGGAGCCCGACAAGGCGAGCGTGCGCGAGTGGTCGGTCGGGGATCCGTTCGAGCGCCGCGCCTTCGCCGTGCTGAAGCAGGGTCCCGCCACGCACGAGGCGCTCGTGGATCTGGACGCGGGCGAGGTGGACGAGTACCGCGAGGTCGAGGGCGTGCAGCCGAACATCCTGCTCGAGGAATGGGAGGGCGCGCTGAACGCGACGGTCGCCGATCCGCGCTGGCAGGAGGCGATGAGGAGGCGCGGCTACGAGTCGTTCGACACGCTCTTCTGCGCGCCGCTCTCCACCGGCTGGTTCGGCGAGGCGAACGAGCCCTACGGCGACGCCCGTACGCTCAAGGTGCCCTGCTTCGACACCGCCGGCGCGGAGAATCACCTGTGGGGTCGACCCATCGAGGGGCTCTACGCGGTGGTGGACTCGAACCTCGGCGAGGTCATCGACGTCGTCGACAACGGCATCGTACCGGTGCCGAAGGAGGCGCCGCGCTACGGGAAGGGCGCCATCGCCGACGGGCGCGAGGCGTTGAGGCCCGTCGAGATCGTCTCGCCGGAGGGCGCGAACTTCACGCGCGACGGCCACCTCGTCGACTGGCAGGGCTGGCGCTTCCACGTGCGCATGGATCGCCGGGTGGGCCCCGTGCTCTCGACCGTCAGCTTCGACGACGGCGGCACTCGGCGCGGCATCCTCTACCAGATGACGATGGCCGAGATGTTCGTGCCCTACATGGACCCCGACGACGGCTGGTACTTCCGCTCGTACATGGACATCGGCGAGTACGGCTTCGGGCTGCTCGCCTCCGAGCTGCGTCCGGGTACCGATTGCCCTGCCGACGCCGAGTACCTGAACGCGACGATCGCGGACGACATGGGCGCACCCTTCGAGGCCGAGCGCGTCATGTGCCTGTTCGAGCGCAACACGGGCAGCCCCGGCTGGCGCCACGCGGAGCTCATCGACGGCACCTACGAGGGCCGCCCCGAGGTCGAGCTCGTGGTGCGCACCATCCCGACGGTGGGCAACTACGACTACGTGGTCGACTACGTGTTCAAGCAGCGCGGCCAGCTCGAGACGATGGTGGGCGCCACGGGCATCGACGCGAGCAAGGGGGTCGAGACCACGCGCATGGACCAGCCGACGGCCGAGCGCGACACGCGCCACGGCGAGCTCGTCGCGCCGAACGTCGTCGCGGTCTACCACGACCACTACATCTCGTTCCGCATCGATCTCGACGTCGACGGCACCGACAACACGTTCGTGCACGGCAAGATCGAGGAAACGGCGCCGGAAGCCGGCCCGCGCGGCTCGATCTGGACGCTGAACGAGACCGAGCTCGCCGAGGAGGGCGCGATCCACGGGCACGGTCCGGACGTGTGGAAGGTCGTGAACCCGAACGTGGAGACCGCGCTCGGCCACCATCCGGGCTACCAGCTCGAGCCCGGACACGGCGCGGTGTCGGTGCTCGATCCGAGCGACCGCGCGCAGGCACGGGCCGCGTTCTCCGGCGCCCCGCTATGGCTGACGACGTACAAGGACGACGAGCACTATGCCGCCGGCGACTACCCGAACCGCTCGCGCGGCGGCGAGGGGCTGCCCGAATTCGTCGACGGCGACGCCACGCGGAACGAGGACCTGGTGCTGTGGTACACGGTCGGCTTCCACCACGTCACGCGCACCGAGGACTGGCCGGTGCTGCCGACGAAGTGGCACAACTTCCTGCTGCGGCCCTACAACTTCTTCGACAGGAACCCCGCGCTCGACGTGCCGGCGGAGTTCGCGACGACGGCGGATGCGGGGTAGCGGGGCGTGGGCATCGAAGCGGGGCGAGGTGACGCTCGCCCTGCTCGTCGACGCCCGATACCGAGCTGTCGTGCTTTGTCGTAGCCGTTCGGTGCCGATCCGTGACGAGTCGGGCCGGCAACGCTCGGGTGCGAAGGCTGTTGTACGGGTAGAAGTGCTTTAAAAACAACGTCCTATGGAAGCGCTCGTGCTAAGGTAAAATCTTTTACCTTGACCTGGGAGGGTTGGTCGCCGGCTCGCGCGCGATGTCGCCGCGCTGCGCGATGCTGCAGCCGCGTTCGTGAAACTGCACGAGCGGTATGCGAACCACGATCAGGAGCTCGTCGCGATCGCCCCCTCCATCGACCAGACCGACCGGCGGGCGATCGCCCGGGCCGGGGCGCTGGCGCAGCCGCTCGACGAGCTCGTTCGAGAGCTCTGACGCCGCGCTCAGAGCCCGAACGCGTAGCGTGCGGACAGCAGCAGCCACGACACGTCTGAACCGATCAGGGTGTACGACGCTTCGGCCGTTACGCTCGAGACGTCGACGTGGGTGGCGATCGACCCGCCCGCGCCGCTCGACGTCGCCTCCGCGCTGCCGCGGACGTACTCCAGCTCCGCGCTCCACGCGTCGGTGAATCCGTACCCGAGCGTGACGCCGAACGCGGTGCCGGCGTCCGAGTCCGAATCGGCGCCGCCGTCACCGGGATCCTTCATGACGGTGTGTTCAGGGGCGAAGGAGACCAGCGATGCAGGGAGCGTCGCCATCCGCACCGCCCGGAGACCCGGACGGACGTGACGGTCGGACGGCCTCGACGAGAATCATCACATAAATTGGGTTTTAATGCCCATTTTATCGGCGCCATTGATGTTCGGCGAAGTCTGGCCGATCGAGCCCGCGTGCGCCGGCAATCCGACGTTTCCCGTCCACCCGCGACACCCGCCCCCCGCAGTGTCGTATCGTCCGCGGCTCGATAAGGAGGACCACCGATGGCCACGACCAGCGACGAGCTCGCGCGCACCCGAACGGCGACCTCGACCGCCGATCCGGGCCTGACGTCCCCCGACGTGCTGCCCGGCACCGAGCCCGTGCTCGACACCGTGGCGAACGAGATCGTCGCCTACGAGAACGTGGACCCCGCCGAGCGCGCGCGCATCGACAAGCTGATGTCGGAGATCGACCTGTCCGACAGCAACTCGATCATCTTCTTCGGCAGCAAGGCGCAGCAGGAGCTCACGACGATCTCCGACAGCATGCTCGAGGGCGTGCGCAACAAGGACCTCGGCTCGGCGGGCAACGCGCTCAACGAGATGGTCAGCGTGCTGCGCGGCTTCCAGGTCGAGGACTACGACCCGAACGACAGGCCCAACGTCTTCGTGCGGCTGTTCAGGAAGCTCTTCGGCGGCGTGTCGCCGGTGGCGAAGTTCATCCAGCAGTACGAGGGCGTCAGAAAGCAGGTCGATGCCGTCACGGACGATCTCGAAGGCCACAAGACGCAACTGCTGCGCGACGTCGCCTCGCTCGACAGGCTCTACAAGGCGAACCTGGAGTACTTCCACAACCTCGAGGCCTACATCCTCGCGGGCGAGCAGAAGATCGCGGCCATCGATGCCGAGATCCTGCCCGCGGCCGAGGCGAAGGCCGCCGCGAGCGACGACGTGCTGGCCGCGCAGGAGCTGCGCGACGTGCGCTCCGGGCGCGACGATCTCGAGCGGCGCGTGCACGACCTGAAGCTCACGCGCCAGGTGGCCATGCAGGGGCTGCCGAGCATCCGGCTCATTCAGGAGAACGACAAGGGCCTGGTGAACAAGATCAACAGCACGCTCGTGAACACCGTGCCGCTGTGGCGCCAGCAGCTCGCGCAGGCCGTGACGATCTTCCGCTCGGCGCAGGCCGCCAAGAGCGTCAAGCGCGCTTCGGACCTGACGAACGAGCTGCTCGAGAAGAACGCCGAGAACCTGAAGACCGCGAACCGCACGGTGCGCGAGGAGCTCGAGCGCGGCGTCTTCGATGTCAACGCGGTGCGCCGCGCGAACCAGAACCTCATCGCCACCGTCGAGGAGAGCCTGCAGATCGCCGACGAGGGCAAGCGCCGCCGTGCGGACGCCGAGCGCCAGTTGCAGGAGATGGAGACCGAGCTGAAGACGACGTTGAAGGCGGCGTCGGCGCGTGCCTCCGGCACGAACGCCGGCACCAGCGTGTCCGCAAGGAGACTAGAGGAGACGGGGCGATGGGACTGTTCGACAAGCTCTTCGGCGAAGTCGTCGACATCATCGAGTGGACCGATGATTCGCCGAACACGATGGTGTACCGCTTCGAGCGCTACGGCAACGAGATCAAGTACGGCGCGAAGCTGATCGTGCGCGAATCCCAGTACGCGGTGTTCGTGAACGAGGGGCAGGTGGCCGATGTGCTCGGGCCCGGCACCTGGGAGCTCGAGACGAAGAACCTGCCCGTGATGACCACCTTGCAGAACTGGCAGCACGGCTTCCGCAGCCCGTTCAAGGCCGAGGTGTACTTCTGCAGCGCGCGCCGCTTCACCGACCTGAAGTGGGGTACCAAGCAGCCACTGATGGTGCGCGACAAGGAGTTCGGCGGCCTGCGCCTGCGCGCGTTCGGCACCTACTCCACGCGCATCGTGGACCCGCTGAAGTTCATCCGCGAGATCGTGGGCACCGACGGGGTGTTCACGACCGAGGAGATCTCGAACCAGCTCAGGAACCTCATCACCTCGCGCTTCGCCACCATCATCGGCAACGCCGACATCCCCGTGCTGGACATGGCCGCGAACCAGGACCAGCTCGGCGAGTTCCTGACGCGGCGCATCGCGCCGGAATTCGGCGAGTACGGGCTCGAGCTCACCAAGCTCCTGGTCGAGAACGTGTCCCTGCCGCCGAAGGTGTCCGAGGCGCTGGACGCGCGCACCGCGCGCGGCATGACGGGCAACCTGGACGATTTCCTGAAGTACCAGACGGGCGTGGCGATGGAGTCGGCCGCGAACAATCCGTCGGGGGGCGGCTCGGAGGCCATCGGGCTCGGCGTCGGTCTCGCCATGGCCAACCGGATGGGCAGCGCCCTAAGTGGCGGTACGGGCAGCGGCACCGCGCACGGCGGCCCCGTGCCGTCGACGACCGGCGCCGATGCGGTCGGCGCGCCGCCGCCGCTCAAGCGCCCGCCGCGCTTCCACGTGGCGCTCGACGGCGCCGCCGACGGTCCGCACACGCTCGAGACGATCGACGCGATGATCGACGAGGGCAAGGTGTCGAAGGAGACCCTCGTGTGGTCGCCCGAGATGAGCGACTGGACGGCGGCGAAGGACGTGCCGGGCGTGGCGGCGCTGTTCGGCGACAACCCCGCGGCGCCGCCGCCGCTGCCGCCCGCCTCGTGAGCGCCCCGTGACGGCGAATCGCCCGCGCGGGCCGGTGACGTCCCCGACCGCGTGAGCGTCTTCGATGGCCGACTGGACGAGCGGGTCGCGGGGGCGGAGCAGGCGACGCGCGCGGGCGACGACTACGCGTGGCCCGATCCGGACTCGGACGCGGGGCGGGCCGCCGAGACCTCCACGCGGGAGCTGACCGAGCGGCGGTTTCCGTGCGCGCAGTGCGGCGCGGCCCTGCACTACGCCATCGGCACCGATTCGCTGAAGTGTCCGTACTGCGGCCACGAGAACGAGATCGAGGTCGGCGGCGGCGAGATCCGCGAGCTGGACCTCGCGCACGCGCTTCGGCGGCTGCAGGACTCCGAGCGGCGCAGCCCCGAGTCGCAGGTCACGCGTTGCCCGAACTGCGCGGCGAGCTTCACCATGGACGCCCACGTGCACTCGGGCGAGTGCCCGTTCTGCGGCACGAGCGTCGTCACCGAGACGGGAGCCGCGAAGCCGATCAAGCCGCAGGCCCTGCTGCCGTTCTCGGTCACGGCGGACGCGGCGAGGGAGTCCTACCGCAAGTGGCTGCGCGGGCTGTGGTTCGCGCCCAACGCGCTGAAGGCGCACGCGCGCGACGAGGCGTCGCTGTCCGGCATCTACGTGCCGTACTGGACCTACGACAGCGACACGGCCACGGGCTACTCGGGCCAGCGCGGCGACGTCTACTTCGTGACCGAGCGCTACACGACGGTGGAGAACGGGCGCACGGTGGTGCGCACGCGCCAGGTGCCGCGCATCCGCTGGACGCCCGTGAGCGGGCGCACCGCGCGCCACTTCGACGACGTGCTGGTCGGCGCGACGCGCACGCTGCCGAGGAAGATCACCGACTGGTTGGCCCCGTGGGACCTCCAGAACCTCGTGCCCTACAACGAGGAGTACCTGTCGGGCTTCACGAGCGAGGTCTACCAGGTGGACCTCGACGAGGGCTTCGGCTTCGCGCAGAAGATGATGGACGACGTCATCCGCACCGACGTCCGTCGTGCCATCGGCGGCGACCAGCAACGCATCCATCAGCTGCGCACGAGCCACAGCGACACCACGTTCAAGCACGTGCTGCTGCCGGTCTGGACGGCGGGCTTCCGGTTCCGGGACGAAAGCTTCCGCTTCGTCGTCAACGCGCGCACGGGCAAGGTGCGAGGCGAGCGGCCCTGGAGCCGCGTGAAGATCGCGCTGGCGGTGCTTGCGGGGCTCGTTGTGCTGGCGGCGGTGCTGTTCTTCGCGCAGGCGGCGCAAGGGGGCGGTATGGAGGGTGGGGCGGGCAATGCCGATGGCGGGTATTCGGTCGAGCGTCGCCTGCCGGGGGCCGGCGGCACCGACTGGCGGGCCGAGCCGCGGATCGGTGGCTGGCCGGAGGTGCCGCTCGGAGAGCCGTCGGACGGTGGATACGGAGCGCAGGTGCCGCGCGTGATCTTCGGCGAGCCCGAGTAGCGTGCTGGGAGGTGTTGCGACGGTGCCGTGGGTCACGCGATTTTTCATGCAGGATTCCGCAACGTCGGGACATTTCCTGTTCGTCGGGACCGGTTCCCACCGCGCGTTGGTGGCCGAGCTCACGGCGCGGCGACACCAGGCGTTCGCGGGCGCGATGTCGGTGGCCTACCCCGTGCTCGCGGGCGACTATGTCGATCACCTGCTCGGCCGGCTGCAGGCGGACGACGCCGGTGGGGTCGACGACTCGGACGGAGCGGGCACGTTGCCGTCGCGCGACGTGGTCGTCGCGGCGTTCGAGACGCTCGGCAATCGCCCCGAAGAGTCGCTGCGGGCGCTCCGCCTGCTGCGTCGTCAGTTGCCCCCGGGGGCCGACCCGGACGAGCACCTGCCCGTGATCGCCGCCGCGCTGCGCACGAGCGCCGTGGACGTGGAGCTCGCGAAGGTCGACGGTCTGGGCGCGCTCGCCACGGCGATCTTCGAGCGCGTCGCGTCCGCGCAGGACGGGGTGCGGGGGTGGTTCTCCGCGGCCGCCGCCACGGACTTCTCGGCCCGCCTCGGACGCACGGTCCGGACCGGGGAGATCCAGCCGCTCGTGAACGAGCTGATGGCCGCCAACGTGATCATGCGGCGCGGACACGGGCACTACGAGATCACCCGATCCGTTCGTGCAGCGTATCTGGCGCGAGCGCGAGGCTCTGCTCGGCCGGGCGCCGGACGAGTCGCCCGACACCCCTCGGGACGAGCTCCGGCACGATGCTTGAACCGCGACCCCGAACGGGCGCGTACCACCGATGTCACAGCCGTTTCAACACGAGACAGGAACCCGACGGATGATTCGCACCCGAGCCTTCTCCGCCGCCCGCCGCCGCAGCGCGCTGGCGATCGGTGCCGCGCTGTTGACGGCCGTCGCCACCGTGGCGTGGGCGGACGAACCGCGCCACGGCATCTCGGTCTTCGGCGACCTGAAGTACGGCCCCGACTTCGAGCGCTTCGAGTACACGAGCCCGGACGCGGTCAAGGGCGGGCGGGTCACGCAGGCCACCATCGGCACGTTCGACAACACGAACCCGTTCGTCCTGAAGGGGGTGGCGGCGGCCGGGGCGGGCGGCATCTACGACACGCTGGCGGTCGACTTCGCAGGACGAGCCGTTCGCGGTCTACGGGCTCTCGGCCGAGACCATCGAGGTGGCCGACGACAGGGGCGCGGTCACCTTCCGCCTGCGCCCCGAGGCTCGCTTCCACGACGGCGAGCCCGTGACGGCCGAGGACGTCGTCTGGACGTTCGACACGCTGATGAGCGAGGGCCATCCGTTCTACCGCAGCTACTACGGCGCGGTCGAGAGTGCCGAGGCGCTCGACGAGCGCACCGTCAAGTTCACCTTCAAGGAGACGGGCAACGCGGAGCTGCCGCTGATCGTCAGCCAGCTCGCGGTGCTGCCGAAGCACTTCTGGGAAGGTCGGGAGTTCGCGCAGCACGACGCTCGACCCTCTGCTCGGCAGCGGCCCGTACCGCTTCGGCCGCATCGACCCGGGCCGCTCGGTGAGCTACGAGCGCGTGGACGACTACTGGGCGAAGGATCTGCCGGTCAAGCGCGGGCAGGACAACTTCGACGTGCTGCGCTACGACTACTACCGGGATCTGCACCGTCGCGCTCGAGGCGCTGAAGTCCGGGGACGTGGACTTCCGTCAGGAGTTCATCTCGAAGAACTGGGCCACGGCGCTACGACTTCCCGGCGCTCGCCGAAGGACGCGTCGTGAAGGAGGAGCTGCCGGACGATCGCACCCAGCCCATGCAGGCCTTCGTGTTCAACCTGCGGAAGCCGAAGTTCCAGGACGAGCGCGTGCGCCGCGCGCTCGAGTACACCTTCGACTTCGAGTGGGCCAACGAGAACCTCTTCTACGGCGCCTACGAGCGCACGAAGAGCTACTTCCAGAACTCCGAGATGCAGGCGACGGGGCTGCCCGAGGGCCGCGAGCTCGAGATCCTGGAGCAGTTCCGCGACGAGCTGCCCGAATCGGTCTTCACCGAGGAGTTCACGCTGCCCGAGACCGACGGCTCGGGGCAACGTGCGGCGCGAGCTGCGCGCAGGCGCTGGCGCTGTTCAAGGAGGCGGGCTACGAGGTGCGGAACGGCACGATGACGAACGTCGAGACCGGCGAGCCGTTCTCGACTGGAGATCATCTTCCAGCAGCCGAGCCTCGAGACGCATCGGACTCGCCTGGAAGAAGGTGCTCGAGCGGCTCGGCATCGATCTGAGCGTGCGCGTGATCGACAGCGCGCAGTACCAGAAGCGCATGGAGGACTTCGACTTCGACGTCAGCACCAACATCTGGCAGCAGTCCGAGTCCCCGGGCAACGAGCAGTGGGACTACTGGGGCTCGGCGCAGGCCGACGTGCCCGGCTCGCGGAACGTCGCCGGCATCAAGGATCCCGTGATCGACGCGGATCATCCCGCTGATCGTGAACGCCACGTCGCGCGAGGAGCAGGTCGCCGCGGCGAAGGCGCTCGACCGCGTGCTGCTGCACCGCCACTACGTGCTGCCGCAGTACTTCGGCCCGACCTACCGCGTGGCCTACGCGAACAAGTTCGAGCGCCCCGAGGTGGCGCCGAGCGAAGGCGCTCGGCCTCGAGACCTGGTGGGTCGATCCGGACAAGGAAGCGGCGCTGAAGAACTGAGCCGGATCGGGCGCCGTGCTCGCCTACATCCTGCGCCGCCTGCTGCTCGTGATCCCGACGCTGTTCGGGATCATGGTGCTGAACTTCGTCATCGTGCAGGCCGCTCCCGGCGGCCCGGTCGAGCAGCTCATCAGCCAGATCAAGGGGCAGGCGGTCAGCGCCACCGCCCGGGTCTCCGGCCCGCAGAGCGACACGGGCAGCACCGGCGGCGAGCAGTCGCGCGGCAGCCGCGGTCTGGAGCCCGAGCTCATCGCCGACATCGAGCGCCAGTTCGGCTTCGACCAGCCGCCCGTCGCGCGCTTCTTCAAGATGATGGGCGACTACGCGCGCTTCGACTTCGGCGAGAGCTTCTTCCGCGACAGGCAGGTCGTGGACCTGGTGCTCGACAAGATGCCGGTGTCCATCTCGCTCGGGCTGTGGACGACCCTGCTCGTCTATCTCATCTCCATCCCGCTCGGCGTCAAGAAGGCGCTCACCGACGGCGAGCGCTTCGATGTCTGGACGAGCGCCGTCGTGATCATCGGCTACGCCATCCCGGGCTTTCTCTTCGCCATCCTGCTGATCGTGCTGTTCGCGGGTGGCAGCTTCCTGGATCTCTTCCCCTTGCGCGGGCTCACCTCGGACAACTTCGCCGAGCTCTCCGCGGCAGGCAAGGTGCTGGACTACCTGTGGCACATCACGCTGCCGGTCGTCGCCATGGTCGTCGGCGGCTTCGCGAGCCTGACCATGCTCACCAAGAACTCGTTCCTGGACGAGATCGGCAAGCAGTACGTGCTGACCGCGCGCGCGAAGGGGTTGAAGGACAACCGCGTGCTGTACGGGCACGTGTTCAGGAACGCCATGCTGATCGTGGTGGCGGGCTTCCCGAGCGCGTTCGTGTCGGTGCTGTTCACCGGCTCGCTGCTGATCGAGGTGATCTTCTCGCTCGACGGGTTGGGGCTTCTGGGGTTCGAAGCCGCGATCAACCGCGACTACCCGGTGATGTTCGGCACGCTGTTCTTCTTCACGCTGCTCGGGCTCGTGCTGAACATCGTCGGCGACGTGATGTACACGCTGATCGATCCGCGCATCGACTTCGAGGCGAGGCAATTCTGATGGCGCCGCCCGTCGAGGACCGCGATGACGGCTACCGCGGTGGCGAGCGGCGCGAGGACGGCGTCGAGGTCTACGGCCCGACCGACGACGGCACGCGCGGCGCGGCCGACGATCCGCACCCGCTCAGCCACCACGCCACGCCCATCTCCGAGTCCGGGGATCTCGTCGCTCCCGCAGGCGCCATCGTCGAGCATCGGCGCCGCATGCGGCTTTTGCCGCGGCTTTCCCCGATCGGACAGCGGCGCTGGAGGACGTTCAAGGCGAACCGGCGCGGCTACTGGTCGCTGTGGCTGTTCGGCATCCTGTTCGTGGTCACGCTGTTCGCCGAGCTCGTCGCGAACGATCGTCCGCTTTATGTGCGCTACGACGGGCAGGGCTACTACCCGGTGTTCGTCGACTACCCCGAGACGGTGTTCGGCGGCGATTTCGACACCTCTGCCGAGTACCGCGACCCGTTCGTCGCGGAGCTGATCGAGGAGCGCGGCTGGATGCTGTGGCCGCCGATCCGCTACAGCTACGACACGGTCAACTACGACCTGCCCGTGCCCGCACCCGCGCCGCCGTCGGCCGAGAACCTGCTCGGCACCGACGACCAGGGCCGGGACGTGGTCGCGCGCGTGATCTACGGCTTCCGCGTGTCGGTGCTGTTCGGGCTCGCGCTCACCTTCGGCAGCTCCATCGTCGGCATCGCCGTCGGTGCGGTGCAGGGCTATGTCGGCGGCTGGGTCGATCTCGTCGGTCAGCGCTTCCTGGAGGTGTGGTCCGGGTTGCCGGTGCTGTACCTGCTCATCATCCTCGCGAGCATCGTCGAGCCGAACTTCTGGTGGTTGCTGGGGCTCATGCTGCTGTTCAGCTGGATGAGCCTCGTCGGCGTCGTGCGCGCGGAAGTCCTGCGCGCGAGGAACTTCGACTACGTGCGCGCCGCAGCCGCCTTGGGCGTCGGGCGCTGGACCATCCTCGTGCGCCACGTCCTGCCGAACGCCATGGTCGCGACGCTGACCTTCCTGCCGTTCATCCTGAACGGCTCCATCACCACGCTGACCTCGCTCGACTTCCTCGGCTTCGGGCTCCCCCCCGGGTCCGCCTCGCTCGGCGAGCTGCTGGCGCAGGGCAAGCAGAACCTGCAGGCGCCGTGGCTCGGCATCACGGCGTTCCTGGTGCTCGCGATCATGCTTTCGTTGCTGATCTTCATCGGCGAGGCCGTGCGCGACGCGTTCGACCCGCGGAAGTCCGGCCAGTGACGGCGGCGATGCTGACGAAGGCCACGGACGATCCGGTGCTCGTCGTCGACGGCCTGCACGTGCGCTTCGGCGACGCCGACACGGGCACCGATGCGGTGCGCGGCGTGTCGTTCGAGCTGCACGCCGGCGAGACGCTCGCGCTCGTGGGGGAGTCGGGCTCGGGCAAGAGCGTGACGGCGCTGTCCATCCTGCAGTTGTTGCCGCCGCAGGCGAGCTTCCCCGCGGGCAGCGTGCGCTATCGAGGGACCGAGCTCGTCGGCGCGGCGGAGCCCGTGCTGCGCGACATTCGCGGGGATCGGGTCGGCATGATCTTCCAGGAGCCGATGACGTCGTTGAACCCGCTGCACACGATCGAGAAGCAGATCAACGAGGTGCTGTTCGTGCACAAGGGGCTCGACAAGCGCGCCGCACGGGCGCGCACGCTCGAGCTGCTCGAGCTCGTGGGCCTGGACAACGTGACCGAGCGATTGAACGCGTGGCCGCACCAGCTCTCTGGAGGCCAGCGTCAACGCGTCATGATCGCCATGGCGCTCGCGAACGAGCCCGACGTGCTGATCGCCGACGAGCCGACGACCGCGCTCGACGTGACGGTGCAGGCGCAGATCCTGTCGCTCATCGAGGATCTGAAGCGCCGGCTGGGCCTGGGGGTATTGCTCATCACGCACGACCTGACCGTCGTCGAGCACGTGGCCGACCGGGTGTGCGTCATGCGGCGCGGCAAGATCCGCGAGACGGGCCTGACGATGGAGGTGTTCGCCAATCCGCAACACCCGTACACGCGCGAGTTGCTGGAGGCGGAGCCCTCGGGCCGGGCCGGCACGGCGAACGCAAGCGACGCGCCCATCCTCGAGGCGACGGACCTGAAGGTGTGGTTCCCGATCCGTCGCGGCGTGCTGCGGCGCACCGTCGGGCACGTGAAGGCCGTCGACGGCATCGATCTAGCGCTGCGTCCCGGCGAGACGCTGGGCGTGGTGGGCGAGAGCGGCTCGGGCAAGAGTACGCTGGCGCAGGCGCTGCTGCGGCTGGTGCCGTCGACGGGCACGATCCGCTTCGGCGGCGACGCCATCGATGCGCTCGGCGGACGCGCGCTGAAGCCCCTGCGCAGGAACCTGCAGGTGGTCTTCCAGGACCCCTACGGCTCGCTCAGCCCGCGGCGCACCGTCGGTCAGATCGTGGCCGAAGGGCTCGATGCGCACGGGCTCGAGAGCGACGCGACGGCGCGCGACGCGCGCGTCGTCGACGTGCTGGGACAGGTCGGGCTTCCCGCCGATGCGCGGCATCGCTACCCGCACGAGTTCTCGGGCGGGCAACGCCAGCGCATCGCGGTGGCGCGCGCTCTGATCCTGGAACCGAAGGTGATCCTGCTGGACGAGCCGACCTCGGCGCTCGACCGTGCGGTGCAGGTGCAACTGATCGATCTGCTGCGCGAGCTGCAGCGCGCCCGGGGTCTGGCCTATCTGTTCATCAGCCACGACCTGAAGGTCGTGCGCGCGCTCGCGAGCCGCGTCATCGTGATGAAGGACGGCGTGGCGGTGGAGACGGGGGACGCGGACGACGTGTTCGAACGGCCGCGGCACGCCTACACGCGCGAGCTGGTGGCGGCGGCTACGCGGGTGACGGCGCCCTGAGGCGCGGCGACCGGGCCGGTCAGGCGAACGGCAGCGTCGGGTCCAGGCTCACCTCGGGCAGGGCGACGAGCGCGAGCGACCCGGGCTCGGCGACGAAGCTCTCGCGGTAGTCGCCTTCGGACGGGGCGCGGTACACGGTCGTGCGGCGTCCCTCGACATCGACGAACCAATACTCGGGCAGGACGTTGCGCGCATACGCGAGCCGTTTCACGTGCTTGTCATGGTGAAGCGACGAGTGCGCGACCTCGACCACGAGCAGGACGTCGTCCGCCGTGGGCAGCGAGTTCACGTAGAAGTCGCCGCGCCTGCGCAGCAGCGCGAGGTCCGGCAGTGGCTTCGAGTAGTCGCCGAGCACGATCGGGTTCTGGGTACGCAGGATCGCTCGCCCGGACGAGGCGAGCACGAAGGCTTCGTTCAGGAGATCGACGATCCCCGCGTGCGGGCTTCCGATAGGGGGCATGTCGAAGATCTCTCCTTCGATCAGTTCGACCCGGACATCGGAATCCAGGACGCCGGTCTCGCCCATCCTGTCGAAATCGGCGACCGTCAGAAGGTGCTTGCGGACGAGATCGGCGGCGGCATTCATCGCGATTCCCGGTTGGGCTCAGGTTTGCCGCCGGAGGGTATCACCGAGCCCGACCGGCCGAGTTCGGACGCTCCCGACATGCGGCGCGCGTCTTGGGAACGGTCGGCGCTCAGGACGTCAGCCGCGTCTCGGGGTAAGCCGCCACCCAGCCGAACCAGAACGCACGGTTGGCGGGCAGCCGCCTCAGTGTCCGGCCGTCCGGTCCGGTGAGTGCGTCCTCGTCGAGCGTCCACCGGTTTCCTTGCGCGTCGGTCGCAGTGCGGTCGCCGTCGTAGGCGACGAGCTCGACGTCCCCGCGCTCGTAGACGCGGTTCGCGCCGCTCGGGTCCGTGAGCACGACGAACGCCGTGCCGCCGAGCGCGTCGGCGTGCACGGGCTCGCGCGCAAGGAGCGCGGCGTCGATCGCGAGCGTCGCGTCGTCCTGCCCCGGCACGCCGGTCGGGAAGCGCAGCGCCAGCACTTCGCGCTTGTTCGCCAGGCGCGCGTCGTCCTCGGGCACGGTGAACATGAGCCGATCGGTCGCGAAGTAGTCGCGGTAGGCCACGCCTTCGCCGTAGTCGCGGCGGTGACCGGTGCGGATGTCCAGCACGGTGGTGTCCGGATGGCGCGTCCGCCACGCGCCCCAGGTCGTCGTGACGACCGCGCGGCGCGCGAGCGCGATGCCCTTGCCCACGAGCGGCCCCACGACGGGCTCGCCGCGCGTGGTGCTCCACAGCGATTGCGTGGAGCGGTCGTACATGAGCTTGTTCGAGCGGTAGAGGAAGCCGCTGGTGCCGAGCGCATGGCGCGTGCCGCTCGCGTCCACCGTCTCGTAGGGAATCACGGCGCCGCACAGCGTGCAGTAGACGCCCGCGATCTCCACGCCGCCGATCGTGTCCACGAACATCTCGTGCCAGGCGAGGATGCGTTTCGGATAGGCGCGCGCGTCGCCGTTCACCTCGATGCCGAACACGATGTCGCCATCGTCCAGCCAGTCCGCCTCGTCGGGGTCGATCATGGCGGGCTCGCGCAGCGGCGGGATGCCGTCCTGGCGCACGCCGCCCCAGCGCGCCTCGTCGAGCCGGATGCTCGTCGCTCGTGCGTCGTCGAAGTAGCCCGCGAACGCAGGGTCGATGTTGGCATACAGCATCGACTTGAACGTCGCGTAGCGCGGGTGTGCGGTAGCGTCCTGGCGCCACCACCAGCGCCACCAGGCGTCCAGGTCATCGCCGAAGGCCTCGCCCGTGCTTCGCTCCAGCACGTCCCGAAGCTCCGTCATGCCTCGCGAGAAGCGCACGGTCTCGAGCGCCATCGGCACGAAGGACGGCGCCCAGTCGGCCTCGATCGCGGACAGCGTATCGGCGACCGGAGGGCCGATGCCCAGCAGCGCCAGGAAGAGCTCGGGTGCGTCGGGGCGCTGCGCGGCATCGTCCTCGGACCGTGCGCTGTCGGACACCGGCGATGCCGGTTCGTCCGCGGCGGCACGCGCGCCCGGTGTCGCCACGTTCGTCACCAGCACCGCGGCGCCGAGCAGGACGGCGGCAGGGCGCAGGCCCGCACGGGAAGTCGCTGTACGCGTGGCGCTCTTCATCGGGCCTTCGTCCTTCGCCGCCGGAACACGCCTCTTCGAGCGCGTCGATCCCATTCGGTTCGCAGGCGCCGAGCGCCGCGGGGAATGTGGAACCGGCCGGACCGGTTCATGGTCCACCTCTCGCGGGCTAGACTGCCCGGCTTCCCGCTCCCCATCAGGACCGCCCATGCGTACCTCCGAGGCTCCCCGTCGGCGACCGTTCCCCCTTCGGCCGGCCGCGCTCGCGGGTGGGGCGCTAGTCGTCGCCACGGGGGCTGCGCTCGGCGCGTCGGCGGCCGGTGCGGTGGAGCCCGACTCCCCGTGGCCCGAGGTGCTCGAGGAGGCGCGCGGTCAGACGGTGTGGTTCAACGCCTGGGGCGGCAGCGATCGCATCAACGAGTATCTCGACTGGGCGGGCGAGCGCATCGAGAGCGAGTACGGCGTGACGCTCGAGCACGTCAAGATCGGCGACATCGCCGAGATCGTCGCGCAGCTCGCCGCCGAGAAGGCCGCCGGGCGCAACGAGGACGGTCGCGTGGATCTCATGTGGGTCAACGGCGAGAACTTCGCCGCGCTCAAGGCTGGCGGCATGACCTGGGGACCGTTCGCATCGAACCTGCCCAATGCAACCCTGACCCGCGACGACGCCTCCATCACGACCGACTTCTCGGTCCCGGTCGAGGGCCTGGAGTCTCCGTGGGGCGGCGCGCAGCTCGTGTTCATCTACGACCGGCAGACCGTCGAGTCGCCGCCGCGCTCGCCGGCGGAGCTCCTGGATTTCGTGGCGGACGGCGGTCGCTTCGCGTACCCGGCGCCCCCCGCATTCCACGGCACCACGTTGCTCAAGCAGCTGCTCACCGAGCTGACCGACGAGCCCGACGCGCTGGCCAGGCCCGTCGATGAGGCCGACTTCGACGCCGTTACCGCCCCCCTGTGGGACTATCTCGCGAAGCTGCACCCGAACCTGCGCGGATCGGGCCGCACGTGGCCCGCGGACGCCGAGGAGACGCGTCGGCTGCTCGACGACGGCGAGCTCGACATCGCCATGTCGTTCAACCCGAACGAGGCGAGCGCGGCCGTCGAGGGCGGCCAGTTGCCCGACTCGGTGCGCACCTACACGTTCGACGCCGGCACCATCGGCAACACCCACTTCGTGACGACGCCCTGGAACGCGACGTCGCACGCCGGCGCCATGGTGGTCGCGAACTTCCTGCTGTCGCCCGAGGCGCAGGCGAGAAAGGCAGACCCCGCTTACTGGGGCGATCCGTCGGTGCTGGACCTCGACAAGCTCGACGCCGACGAGCGCGCCGAGTTCGACGCCATCGATCCAGGCGTGTGGGCCCTGCCGCTCGGCGAGGGCGAGGTGCTGCCCGAACCCCACGCGTCGTGGACGGCCGCGCTCGAGGCCGCCTGGCTCGCACGCTTCGGGGCCTGAGGGGACGGCGCCTTCGCGTCCCACGCCGACCGCACGGGAAGCGTGCAACGCGCGGGCGCCCGGTGCGTGGCGCTGCTGTTCGTCGCGCCCCTGCTCGTCGGGCTGGCGGGGACGGCCGCGCAGGCGCTCGGCCTGTGGGGCGTGCTCGGCGTCGAGCGCGGCGCGCTCGGCTCGTTCGCGCTGGTCCTGATCGATCCGCGCACGTTGCCCGCGCTGTGGCTGACGCTCTTCACCGGCACCGTCGCCACGCTGCTCGTGCTCGGTTCCACGATCGTGGTGCTCGTGTCCGCCCACGGCACGCGCGCGTGGAACTGGGCGATGGGCGCGTTGCCGCCGCTGCTCGCCGTGCCGCACGCGGCGCTCGCCGTCGGGCTCGCCTTCCTGATCGCGCCCAGCGGCTGGCTCGCGCGGCTCGTGTCACCTTGGGCGACCGGGTGGGAGCGCCCGCCGATGGCGTGGCTCGTGCCGGATGCGGCGGGCTGGAGCCTCGTCGCGGGGCTGGTGTTGAAGGAGACGCCGTTCCTGCTGCTCGCGGCCGCTGCGCAGCTGCCGAGCCTCGACGTGGATGCCAGCCTGCGCATCGGACGCACGCTCGGCTACGCGCCCGCGCGCTGCTGGAGCCGCCTGGTGCTGCCGCGGCTCTGGCCGCGCATCCGGCTCACCTTCCTCGTCGTGCTCGCGTTCAACCTCGCGGTCGTGGACATGGCCATCCTGCTCGGGCCCGGTCATCCGCCCACGCTCGCGGTGCTGCTGGTGCAGCTCGTGGCCGACCCGACCACGCGCGGAGCGGCGTCCGCCGGTGCGGTGCTGCTCGCCTCGCTGGTCGGCGCGGCGTGTCTCGCGGTGCTCGTCGCCGAACGCCTGATCGAGGCGGTGGCCCGGGCGCGGCGCAGGAACGGTCGGCGCGGGCTCGGCTCGTCGATCGCGCGCCGCGTCGGGCAGGGCTACGGCGGCCTGCTGTTCGCGACGGGGCTGCTGGCGCTCGTGGTGCTGCCGATCTGGAGCGTCACGCGGCGCTGGCGTTTCCCGGACGCGCTGCCGGGGGAGTGGTCCACGGAGAACTGGACTCGGCGGCTCGACATGCTCGTGGAGCCCGCGCTCGCGACCTTCGGGCTCGCGGCGGGGACCGCGATCCTCGCGCTCGTGGCGGGCATCGCGTACCTCGAGGCCGAGCGGCGCGGGCGCGCGCCGAAGCTCGACTGGCTGTGGTACGTCCCGCTGCTGGTGCCGCAGGTGGCGCTGCTGTTCGGCTGGCAGGTGGCGGCGCTGCTGCTGCGGGCCGAGGGACGCTGGCCGGTCGTGCTGCACGCGCACTGGTTCTACGCGCTGCCCTACGTCGTGCTGATTCTCGCCGCGGCGTGGCGCGAGCAGGATCCGCGCTGGAGCCATGCCGCGGCCACGCTGGGGGCCGGCTACTGGCGCGTGCTGTGGCGCGTGCGGCTGCCGCTGCTGCTGCGCCCGGTCTGCCAGGCCGCCGCCGTGGCGGCGTCGGTCAGCGTGGCGCAGTACCTGCCGACGCTGCTGCTCGGCGCCGGTCGCATGCCCACCCTCGCCACCGAGCTCGTGGCGAGCGGCGGCGGGAGCGATCGGCGCGCGCTCGCCGCGCTCGCGGTGCTGCAGGCGGCGTTGCCGCTCGTGGCGTTCGTCGCCGCGCTCGGCTGGCCGGCCTGGCGGCGGCGCCGGCTCGGGCGCACGGTTTCCGGCGCGGCGTGTCCAGCCCTCGGGGCGACCGGGTGAGCGCCTCGACCGCCGCCGCCACCTTCGAGGTCGACGATCTGCGGCTCGCCACGCCCGGTGGACAACGCATCGTGGACGGGCTGAGCTTCCGCGTCGCGGCCGGCGAGGTGCTGGTGCTGATGGGTCCGAGCGGCAGCGGCAAGTCGAGCGTGCTCGGCTGGCTGACGGGCACGCTCGCGCCGGGCTTTCGCGCGTCGGGAGACGTGCGCATCGACGGTGCGTCGGTGGCCCACCTGCCCACGGAACGGCGCCGCATCGGCCTGATGCTGCAGTCGGACTACCTCTTTCCGCACATGAGCGTCGCGGACAACCTGCTGTTCGGCGTGCGCGGCGGCACGCGTGCAGAGCGGCGGCGGCGCATGTGCGACAGCCTCTCGGAAGCGGGTCTGGAGACGCTCGAGGATCGTGACCCCGCGACGCTGAGCGGCGGGCAACGCTCGCGCGTCAGCCTGCTGCGCACGCTGCTCGCCGACCCCGCCGTGCTGCTGCTGGACGAGCCGTTCTCGAGACTCGACGCCGAGCGCCGCGAACGCATTCGCGCGTTCACCTGGGAGCACGCCAGCAAGCTGCCGACGGTACTCGTCACCCACGATCTGGCCGACGTGCCTGCGGGTGCACGCACGATCGAGATCGGGAGCTGATGCTGGACCGATACGTGGTGCCGCGCATCAGGCCCGCACTCGCCGGGATCGCACATCGCCTGCACGCGCGTGGCGTGACGGCCGATGCCATGACCGTCGCGGGCTTCGGGGTCGGGCTCGGCAGTGTCGCGGCCGTCGCCTTCGGCGCGCCGCTCGTCGGGCTCGCGTTGTTGCTGCTCGGACGGCTGGCCGATGGGCTCGACGGCGAGCTCGCCCGCTTGCGCGGGCCGAGCGATGCCGGCGCGTTCATCGACATCACGCTCGATTTCGTCTTCTACGCGCTGTTCCCCGTCGGCTTCGCGCTCATGGACCCGGCGGCGAACGCCTTGCCCGCCGCGGTGCTGGTCGCGAGCTTCGTGGGCACGGGGGCGAGTTTCCTCGCGTTCGCAGCACATGCCGATCGGCTCGGCGTGGCGCGCGTGCAGTTCGCGCACAAGGGCATGTACTACCTCGATGGGCTAGCCGAAGGCACCGAGACGATCGTCGCGTTCGCGCTGATGTGCCTGTTTCCGGGCGCCTTCGCCCCGATCGCCTGGACGTTCGCGCTGGTGTGCGCCGTGACGGCGTTGAACCGTGTGGTGTCGGGGTACGGCACGCTGCGCGCGCACGGCGGCGAATGACGGGGGCGCATCCGCGGTGGGATGCGCCCCCGCGTTCAGACCGAGGAGCCGCGCCTCTGCACGAAGCCGATGATGGCGAGCACCAGGAACACGACGAACAGTATCCATGCGACGTTGCTGGCGGCGCCGGCGATGCCGGAGAAGCCGAGCAATGCCGCGACGATCGCGATCACGAGAAAGATGATTGCCCACTTGGCCATGAGATTCGCTCCTGTTGAGCCGCGGACATCCGTCCGCGACCGGGAGGGGCACGCTATGCCTCGTGCGCCGGAAAAACGTCGTCGTGCGCCGTCCTGTGCAATCGGGTGTGCACGCTTGGCACTATCGACACGGCGCGTGCCGGAACCTCGGGCGCCACGCGGCGGTCCATGACCGCCGTGATCCGCCGCCGATTCCTCACCGCCGCCGCCGCGCTGCCCGCGCTCGTCCGCGCCGCCCCATCGCCCCTCGCGTCCGGCGCTCCGCCCGGCGCATCGCCGCGTGGCGCGCGCCTGCCGGACGGCGCGCTCGACGCGTTCGCGTCGGAGGCGCGCGGCCTGGAGCGGCTGCAGGCGGCGGTGATCTCGGTGAACGGCGAGACGGTGCTGGCCGACGCCTTCCGCGGCCCGCCGGTCGGGACGGCCGTCAACATCAAGTCCGTCTCGAAGTCCGTGATCGCCGCGCTGGTCGGCGCCGCGCTGGAGCGCGGCGTGCTCGAGGGGATCGACGGTACGCTCGCGCAAGTCGCGCCGGAGCTCGTGCCGCCCGGTGTCGATGCGCGCGTGCCCGGCCTCACGCTCGAGAATCTCCTGACCATGCGCGCCGGCTTGCAGCGCATGTCGGGGCGCAACTACGGCGTGTGGGCCGCGAGCGACGACTGGGTCCGGCACGCGCTGACCCGGCCCTTCGTGGCCGAGCCCGGCGGACGCATGCTGTACTCCACCGCCGACTGGCACGTGCTCGGCGCGGTGCTGTCGTCGCTGACGGAGCAGAGCCTGCTGACGTTGTCGCGCCGCTGGCTGGGCGAGCCCCTCGGCATCCGCTTCGCGCCCTGGACGCGGGATCCGCAGGGTCGCTATCTGGGCGGCAACGAGATGTCGATGTCGCCGCTCGAGATGGTGCGCTTCGGCGAGCTGTACCGGCTCGGCGGCACGTGGAACGGCACGCGCGTGCTGGCCGACGGCTGGGCGCGCGAAAGCTTCACCGCGCGCACCGTGTCGCCCTGGTCGAACGACGGCTACGGCTACGGCTGGTTCCTGCGCAAGATCGGCGGCGGCACGGCTGCCTACGCGCGCGGCTACGGCGGACAGATGATCCACGTGGTGCCGGACGCGGGGCTCGTCGTCGCGATCACGTCCGATACCTCGCGCGCCGCGCGCGGCGATGGCTACGTGGACCGGCTGCACGGGCTCGTCGCGCGCCACCTCCTGGGGCCTGCGAATGTTGCCCGGGGCGCCGGTGCGGGCTGACGGCGGTGCTGGAAACCGGGCACGATGCCTACAGATTCATCGACCCTTCAAACGCGAACCGGGAAGCGACACATGAGCGACAAGACCGAACGGGCCGTCCTCGCGGGCGGCTGCTTCTGGGGCATGCAGGACCTGATCAGGAAGCGTCCGGGCATCGTGTCCACGCGCGTCGGCTACACCGGCGGCGACGTGCCGAACGCCACCTACCGGAACCACGGCGACCACGCCGAAGGCATCGAGATCGTGTTCGATCCCGAGCGCACGAGCTACCGCGACATCCTGGAGTTCTTCTTCCAGATCCACGATCCGAGCACGTTGAACCGGCAGGGCAACGACCGGGGTCGCTCGTACCGCTCGGCCATCTACTACGTGGACGACGCGCAGAAGCGCGTGGCGGAGGACACCATCGCGGATGTGAACGCCTCGGGCATCTGGCCCGGCAAGGTCGTCACCGAGCTGGAGCCCGTGTCCGACTTCTGGGAGGCCGAGCCCGAGCACCAGGACTACCTGGAGCGCATCCCGCACGGTTACACGTGTCACTACCCGCGCGACAACTGGGTGCTGCCGAAGCGCGACGCGGCCTGATCCGCGCCTCCGGCGCCGGTGAGGGGCGCCGGCGTCCGCGTGCCGCCTCGCTTTTCCTGCTCGTCGCCGGTCTCTTCGGCGGCCCGCTGGCCGTGAGCGGCGCGCACGCCTTCGACGACCGGCGCCTGGTCGTCGCGTTCGGCACGCCGGGCTCGGCGGCGATGGCGCGGTTGGAGCGGCTCGTCGCCGATGCGCGTTGCCGCCTGGTGGATCGCGATGTCGACGTGCGCTTCGTGGACGTCGCCGAGCTGGATTCCGCAGGCGGCGGGGCGGCCCCGGCGCTCGTCCGGCTGGCGGGCCTGCGCGGCGCGGACGCGGGCTCCTTCGAGCTCGTGCTCGTCGGCAAGGACGGCGGCGTGAAGGCGCGCGCCGACGACCCGGACGCGCTGTCGGCGTTCCTCGAGCGCATCGACACCATGCCCATGCGCCGCGCGGAGATCCGGCGCAGGGGGGGACCCGATGCGGCGTGCGAGGGCGAACCCGGCCCGCCGTCCTCCGGCGGGTGAGCGGATTCGCCGGCTGGCAGCTCGCCGCGGTCCTGCCGCTGTTCGTCTGGAGCGGCTTCGTGCGCTCGGGGCTCGGCTTCGGCGGCGCGGCGCTGACCCTGCCGATGCTGCTGCTCGTCGCGGACGAGCCGCTGCTGTTCCTGCCGGCGATCTGCTGGCACCTGCTGCTGTTCTCCGCGCTGACCGTCGCGACGCGTCTCGGCAACGTGGACTGGCGGGCCCTTGCACGGCTGGCGGCGTTGCTCGTCGTGCCGTTCGCGGCCGGGCTGGTGGGCCTGCTGAACCTGCCCGGTCGCACGCTGTCGCTGTTCGTGTACGTCGTCACGCTCGGCTATGGGATGAGCTATGCGGTGGGGCGCATGCTCGCGAGCCGTTCGGGCTGGACCGACGCGGCGCTGCTGGTCGTCGGCGGATACGCGAGCGGGGTGTCGCTGACCGGCGCGCCGCTGATCGCGGCGGTCGGCGCGCGTCGCATCGACGCGCATCGGCTGCGCGACACGCTCTTCGTGTTGTGGATGGTGCTGGTGGTGGCGAAGCTCTCCACCTTCGTCGCCGCCGGCGTGGACCTGCGACTCGGGCTCGCCGCGCTGACCCTCCCCGCGGTGGCGCTCGGCCACGTGCTGGGCCTGCGCGCGCACGCGGCGATCCTGCAGCGCGGGCGACGCGGGTTCGAGCGCCTGGTCGGCGTCGGGCTCGTCGCGGTCTCGCTCGTCGGCATCGGGGCCGCGCTGTCGGCATAGTGGGGGTCCGACCGCATTCGACACCGACGAGCATGAGCGAGCGTCCCTTCCGCTTCGGCATCCTGTCCACCGCGCTGATCGCGCGCGAACAGGTCATTCCGGGCATCGCGCGCGCGTCGAACGCGGTCGTGACCGCCATCGCGTCGCGCTCGGCGAAGAGGGCGCGTGCCCTTGCCGACGCCGTCGGCGCGCCGCTGGCGTTCGGCTCCTACGAGGAGCTTCTGGCGTGCCCGGACATCGACGGCGTGTACGTGCCGCTGCCCACGTCGATGCACCTCGAATGGGCGCTGGCGGCGGCGAAGGCCGGCAAGCACGTGCTCGTCGAGAAGCCGCTGGCGCTCGCGGCGAAGGACATCCGTCCGCTGATCCGCGCGCGCGACGAGCGCGGGGTGGTGGTGTCCGAGGCGTTCATGGTGGTGTATCACCCGCAGTGGGCGAAGGTGCGCGAGCTGGTCGCGAAGAAGGCCATCGGGGAGCTGCGCATGGTGGACGCCTGCTTCACGTACTACAACACGGATCCGAAGAACATGCGCAACCGCCCCGAGCTCGGCGGCGGCGCCATCCCGGACATCGGCGTGTACCCCGTCGTCACGACGCGCTTCGCGACCGGCAAGGAGCCTCTGCGCGTACGGGCCACCATCGAGCGCGATCCCGACTTCGGCACCGATCGCCACGCGAGCGTGCAGGTGGAATTCGAAGGCTTCGAGATGTCGTTCTACCTGTCGACGCAGCTCGCGGCGCGCCAGGGCATCGCGTTCCACGGCGACAAGGGCTTCGTCGAGCTCGCCGCGCCCTTCAACTCGAACCTCTACGAGGGCGACGAGGTGCGGCTGCACGACCGCCACCACGCGAAGGTGCAGGGCTTTCGCTACACGGGGGTCGATCAGTACGCGCTGGAGATCGAGGCGTTCGCGCGCGCCGCGATGACCGGGGACGCCTCCGGCGTGTTCTCGCTGGAGGACTCGGTGGCGAACCAGCGCGTCATCGACGCGATCTGCAAGGCCGGCCGGACCGGGCGGTGGGAGAAGGTCTGACGACCCGTCAGGATGTGGGAACGGTGCGCCGACGCGCCGCCAGCACGCCCGTCGTCAGTGCCGTGCCGAGCACGATGATCGCGCCGCCGACGAGCGTGGCCCCGTCCACGCGCTCGTTCAGCAGCGACGCGCCCCAGCCCACGCCGAACACCGGGATCACGAACGTCACCGCGATGGTGCGCGTCGAGCCGATGCTCCCTATCAGATGGAAGAAAAGCAGGTAGGCGAACCCGGTGCACACCGTGCCGAGCGCGAGCACCGAGCCCCACCCCACGGCGCCGGGCGCGGCCCCCGGCGCGGACAGCTCCGGCCACAGCAGCAGCCCCGGCACGAGCAGCGCGAGCGTCGCCGAGAGCTGGCTGCCCGTCGCGAGCGCCAGCGGATCGACCCCGGACAGGAAGCGCCGGGCGTAGTTCGCCGCGAGTCCGTAGAAGGCCGTGGCCGTCAGCGCCGCGACGAAGGGCAGGGCGATCTCGCCCGCGCCGCGCGTCTGCGCGGAGACGTCGCCGCCCGCGAGCACGATCACGCCGGCGACGCCGAGGCACAGCCCGAGCGCCTGCAGCTTCGTCAGACGGTCGCCGAGCCACAGGAAGGCCACGCCCGCGCTCCACAGCGGCGCCAGCGAATTCATGATGGAGGTGACGCCCGCGCTGAGCGTCAGCGTCGCGTAGCCCAGCAGCACGAAGGGGACGGCGGAGTTCAGCACGCCGACGACCGCGATGTGCCGCGCGTTCGCGCGCAGATCTCCGGGGCGGCCGAACAACAGCAGCATCGGCACGAGCGTCGCGGCGCCCACCGCGCAGCGCAGCAGCATCAGCGGTACGGGCCCGAAGATCGGCGCGGCCACGCGCATGAACAGGAACGAGGCGCCCCAGATCGCGGCGAGCGCGAGGAAGACGGCGGTGTCTTTCGGGCTCAAGGCCAGGGCGGCCGGATGGCGACCGCCTCGAACGGCGGCAAGCGGATCTCGACGTCGCCTTCGCACGACCCGGCGTCGACCCACGAGCCGGCATCGTTCGCGAGCGCCTCGACGGTGCGCGCCTTCGGATCGACGATCCAGACGTGCCCGACACCGAACCGGCCGTACGTGGCGAGCTTGTCCCCGCGGTCGAAGGCTTCCGTGCGGGGGGACAGGATCTCGCAGATCCAGTCGGGCACGATCTCGAAGCGGTGTCCGTCGGGGAGCTCGGGCATGTGCTCGCGCCGCCAGCCGGCGATGTCGGGCACCGCCAGCTCGACATCGCGGATGAAGTGCACCTCGGGCTCGTCCAGGATCCACCAGCCGCCGGGCCCGCCGACGCCCTCGTCGAACGGCGTCTCCAGGCTGGAGCCGAGCCGGGAGTTGATGCGGACGTGTCGCGCCGTCGGGCGCGGGTGCACGTGCAGCTGCCCGTCGATGATCTCGCCGCCGTACCCCTCGGGCAGCGACTCGATGTACTCGTACAGCGTGAGCGCGCGCGGCTTAGGAGAGGCGTTCATGGCGCCAGTATCCCCGCAACCGCGCCCGGGGTCATCTCACGGTTCGCGCGGCCCGGCCAGCACCGCCGCAGGGCGCCTGCGCCCCGGCACGATGGACGGCCGCACTGGCCGGTCGAGCACGGGGGGCTCGTCGCCAGCCGTCGTTCCGCGGTCCTCGGGCAACCCCGGCTCGGCCGGTCCGCCGCTGCCCGTGCCGTCCGGCGCGATGCCGCCGCCGTGCTCGTCCTCGTCCGGCAGCGCGTCGAGCTTCCCGCCCAGATCCCGTGCCAGCAGCATGTACACCGACGGGATCACGAAGAGCGTGAACATCGTGCCGATGGCCATGCCGCCGACGAGCGTGAGGCCGATCGAGTTCCGCGCCTCGGCACCCGCGCCGGTGACGAGCACCAGCGGGAAGTGTCCGGCCACGGTCGCCGTCGTGGTCATGAGGATGGGCCGTAGGCGTGTTCTGGCCGCCGAGCGGATGGCGGCGAGCTTGTGCAGGCCCTTCTGCTGCATCTGCTTGGCGAACTCCACCACCAGGATGCCGTTCTTGGCCACCAGGCCTATCAGTGTCACGAGCCCCACCTGGGAGTAGATGTTCAAGGTGGTCGTGAACGAGTTGGTCCAGTACGGCAGCTCCGGGTTCGGCATCTTCAGGAACGTGAAGATCAGCGCGCCGAACATGGCGAGCGGCACCGAGCCCGCGAGGATCACGAGCGGATCGCGGAAGCTGTTGAACTGCGCGGCCAGCGTCAGGTAGATCAGCACGACGGCCAGGATGAAGGCGGGCAGGAACTTGTTGCCCTCGAGCCGAAGCTGCCGGGACTCGCCGGTGTAGTCGAGCGAGTAGTTCGCCGGCACGATCGCGGCGGCCTCGTTCTCCAGGAAGGTCAGCGCCTCGTCCAGGGTCGCGATGGTCACGCCCGACAGCTTCACCGCGTTCAGCTGCTGGAAGCGGTTCAGCGCGCGCGGCACCGTGCGGTTCTCGATGCTCGGCGATGGAGCCGAGCTGCACCATCTCGTCGTCGGGGCCGGTGACGTACAGGTCCTCGAGCTGGTCGGGGTTCAGCCGATCGCTGCGGATGGCCTGCGGGATGACCTTGTAGCTGCGGCCGTCCTTGTTGAAGCGGTTGACGTACTGGCCGCCCAGCAGCGTGCCGACGTCCGCGCCCACCTGCTGCATGGTCAGGCCCATGTCGGCGACCCGATCCCGGTCGATCATGAGGCGCGACTCGGCCTTGTCGATCTTGGTGTCGATGATGGGCGGGAACGCGAAGAGCCCGGACTGGATGGCGGCGCCCTGCAGCTGCTGCGCGTATTCGAGGATCTGCTCGGGCTCGTCGGTGGAGGCCAGCAGGAACTCGACCGGGAACTGGCCGCCGCCGGGCAGCGCGGGCGGGGTCACGGGGAACATCGAGAGTCCGGAGATCTCGTTGAGCTTGCCCGCGACCTCGTTCTTGATCTCGAACACCGTGCGGTCGCGCTCGCTCCAGTCCGCGAGCGCCATGCCGCCGAAGCCGCCCTGCGGGTTCGTGAGCTGGAAGGTGAAGTCGGTCTCCTCGATGTCGCGGAAGGTCTCGTCGGCCTTCAGCGACCAGCCGGAGGCCGCCTCGATGGTGCTGTTCGCGCTCGCATCGATGATGCCGAAGATGATGCCCTGGTCCTCGGTGGGCGCGAGCTCCTTCGGCGACATGATGAACATCGGGATGCACAAGAGGCTGATCGTGATCCACACGACGTAGACCGCCGGGCGCGCGCGCAGCGTGGCGTCGAGCCCGCGCGTGTAGCCGCGCTTGATCTCGTCGAAGGTGCGGTTCACGCGACCGGTGAAGCCGCGATCGTGGTCGCCCTCGCGCAGCAGCGCCGCCGACATCATCGGCGACAGGGTCAGCGCGACGATGCCGGAGATGGTCACCGCACCCGCGAGCGTGAACGCGAACTCGCGGAAGAGCGACCCCGTGAGCCCGCCCTGCAGGCCGATCGGCAGGTACACGGCCACGAGCGTCGCCGTCATCGCGATGACCGGACCGACGAGCTCGCGCGCACCGAGCATGGCCGCCTCGATGCGTCCCTTGCCCTCGGAGATGTGGCGCTCGACGTTCTCGACCACCACGATGGCGTCGTCGACGACGAGCCCCACCGACAGCACGATGGCCAGCAGGGTGAGCAGGTTGATGCTGAAGCCGAACAGCTGCATCAGGAACACCGCGCCGATCAGCGAGATCGGGATCGCCATGATCGGGATCAGCACCGAGCGGAAGTTGCCCAGGAACAGGAAGATCACGATGCAGACGATGGCGAGCGTCTCGGCCATCGTCTTGCCGACCTCGAAGATCGAGGTGGCGATGTACTCGCTCGCGTCGTAGGCCACCTCGGCGGTCATGCCCGAGGGCAGCGTGGACTGGATGTCGGCCAGATCCGCGCGCACCAGCTCCATGACGTCCAGCGTGTTGGCGTTGGGCAGCGGGAAGATGCCCATGAAGATGGCCTCCTCCCCGAGCGCGCGCACGACGGTGTCGTTGTCCGCCGAGCCGAGCTCCACCTCGGCGACGTCGCCCAGGCGAATGACCGAATCGCCCTCGCCGCGCAGCACGAGCTGCTCGAAGTCCTCGACCGTGGAGATGTCGGTGTCGGCCGACAGGTTCACCGCCACGAGCGAGCCCTTGGTCTGGCCGAGGGCTGCGAGGTAGTTGTTCGCGCCGAGCGCGGTGCGCACCTGGGTGGGCGTGACGCCGTAGGCCGCGAGCTTGGTCGGGTCGAGCCAGATGCGCATCGCGAACTCGCGCCCGCCGAGGATGTCGGCGCGCTGCACGCCCTCGAGCGCCGAGAGCCTCGGCTGCACCACGCGCGCGAGGAAGTCGGTGACCTGGTTCGGCTCCAGGATGTCGGACTTGAACGCGAGGTAGGCCGACGCGAACTCGCTGTCCGCGGACTCGACGTTGATGGACG
Organism: uncultured Gammaproteobacteria bacterium; assembly: GCA_963833195.1. Lineage (GTDB taxonomy): Bacteria > Pseudomonadota > Gammaproteobacteria > Granulosicoccales > Granulosicoccaceae > Granulosicoccus. The sequence continues at coordinate 4,388,119 of CAWHXF010000027.1, forward strand.
GTGCCTCGGCCTCGGGCGGCAGGTTGCCGCGCACCTGGTTCACCTTCGAGGTGATCTCGGACAGCGCCTTGATGGGGTCGTAGTTCAGCTCCAGCTGGGCCGTTGATGGTCGACACGCCCGGCAGGCTCTGCGAGGAGATGTAGTCGATGCCGTCGGCCCCGCCGATGGCCCGCTCCAGCTCGGTCGTGATGAAGCCGCGCACCAGCTCGGCGCTGGCGCCCACGTAGGGCGTCGTGACGGTGACGGTCGCGTTGTCCGAGCGCGGGTACTGGCGCACCGACAGCCCGCGGATGGCCTGCAGGCCCGCGATCAGGATCAGCAGGCTGACGACGATCGAGACGACCGGGCGCTTGACGAAGAGGTCGGTGAAGCTCATGCCGGTATCCTCCTCAGGCGTTGTCGGGGGTGGGATCGAGGCTCGGCTGCCTGCGAGCCGTCGTCGTTGATCACGACCGCCGCACCGTTCCGGAGCTTGAACACGCCATCGCCTGCGAGCTGCTGGCCGGGCTCCAGCCCCTTCAGCACCTCGACGAAGTCGCCGCGGCGCTCGCCGAGCTGCACGAACTGCTGGCGCGCGGCGAGCTGGCCCGCGGGGGCGCCGCCGCGCTCGACGTTCGCCCCGTCGGACTCCTCGAGCACGAACACGCTGTCGCCGAAGGTGGCGAAGCGACACCGCGGTCAGCGGCACCATGAGCACGGGCTTGGTCTGCGGCAGCACGACCTCGACGCTCGCGAACATGCCCGGCAGCAAGGAGGGCTTGCCCTCGGCGGTCTCGGGGTTCTCGAGCTCGGCCTGCACCCGCACGGTGCGCGTGCTGGAGCTGATCTCGGTGTCGATGGCCGTGATCTCGCCATCGAAGGTGCGTCCGGGCACCGCGTCGGTCACGACGCGCACCGGCTGCCCTTCGGCGATGCGTCCGAGCACCTGCTGCGGCAACGAGACGTTGACGCGCATGGGGTCGGTATTCTGCAGCGAGACGATGGGCACGCCCTGTGCGAGATCCTGTCCGATGTCCACCTGGCGCAGGCCCAGCCGGCCCGCGAACGGCGCGACGATGCGCTTCTTGTCCAGGCTCGTGCGGATGTTCTCCACCTGCGCCTCGGCGTTCTCGAACTGCGCGCTGGCGGCGTCGAGGTCCGACTGCGAGACCGCGTTGCTGCGGCGCAGCCGCTCGTTGCGATCGAGCGTGCTGCGCGCGAGCGCGAGCGCCGATTCCGCGGCGCGAAGCTGCGCCACCTCGGTGGAGGTGTCCTGCTCGAGCAGCACCTCCCCAGCCTCGACCTCCTCGCCGCCGTCGAAGTACAACTGCGTGACGCGCCCCGGCAGGTCGGCCGTGATGGTGACGCCCTGGGCCGCCTCCATGGTGCCGATGCCTTCGAGCGTGACCTCCCACTCGGCGTTCTCGGCGACCGCCGAGGTGATGGCGGTGGGCGGCATCTGCTGCTCGTCGCCGGCGGCGATCAGGTCCTGGATCTGCACCGTCTTCAGACCGGCGAGCACGCCGATCACGAGCAGCACGCCGAGCACCGCCAGGGCGATTCGTTTCATCATCGTGCGGGGGATCCTGGAAGGAGGAGACTCGCGCGGGCGCCCGCGAGCAGGCGACGAGCTTGGCACGCGGGCTGCAGTGTCGCCACACCGCGGGCGCCAGCGGGGCGACGTTCCGGCGCGACACGATCGGTCAGATCGCTCGCACACGAGACCCCATCCGAAAAAACGCCGCGATTGGTGGCGTTCACGGCACGGCTGCCGTGCCGGAAGGCGTGCATACGGATTTGTAAGTCGTGCAGCTCAACGCGCGCGAGCCGCGCGTTCGCCGTCCGAAGCCGACTCGATGGCGTCCGGTTCGTCGTTCCGCAGCAGCGATTCGACCATCGCCACGGCGCGCGTCACGATGCGCTCGCGCCGGGTCGGCGCGGCGTCGGCGGGCGTCGCGGAGGGGCTCGCGAGCTCCGGGGATTCCCCGCACGCGAGCTCGCAGAGCCAGTCGCTAGGCAGCTCGAAATCGCAGTGCGTGGCGTCCGGCACCGATTCGAGCGCGCCGCGCGATCCATCGAAGAGCGTTCGGCCGTTGCCGGCGGCGTTGCACGCGGCGGGCGGGCCGGCCAGACCCAGCAAGCGGCGCGTCCAGCCGTGCGACCGCGTCCGCGCCGAGCCCCGCCTGGTCCACCAGATCGAGCGCGACGACGCCCCGCGCGACGGGGTCGTCCGCGCCCGCCAGCAGCGCGGCGAGCGCACCGGCCGAGAATCCCGCGTACACGTTGCGGCCCGGCACGCCGCGCAGCTCGCGCCAGCGCGCGCATGTCGGCCGCGTTCCTGACGTGGTGACCGTTCCAGGGACGCATGTTGCAGAAGTCGAGCGTGATGGCGCGGTGCCCGGCGTTGGCGAGTGCGCGAGCCAGACCCACCTCGCGGTCCTGATCGCGCAGGAAGCCGTGACCGATGATCACCGCGGCGTCGGGCGCGACGAGGGGCTCGAACACGCGGTAGTCGTAGCGGCAGCCGGCGAGCGAGCGGGCACGCGCATCGACGAGCGTGTAGGCATCGAGGGCAGGGCGCGGCTCGGGACGGTCGGCCGGCCGGGCGCCGGGTCCGAGGCAGCCGGCCAGCGTCAGCGCAAGCCCGAGAAGCGTGCCCGCGCAGCGGCGTCGATGCGCGCGTCGGCGTCGTGAAGGGCGATCCATGCTCGATGGTACGCATGCAAGGGGGTTGGTAGCCTTCCGCCCCCACGACGAGAACGCCCCACACGATGGACGAGCCCAGCACCGCGACGGTGGCGACGCCGACGCTTGCGCGCCTGCACGAGGTCGCGACCGCGCTCGCGCCGCACGTGCTGCGCACGCCCACGGTGCGCTGGCCCGAGACGGCCGCCACGGTGTCGCCCGTCGGGGACGGTCTGTCGATCAAGCTCGAGCTGCTGCAGCGCACCGGCAGCTTCAAGGCGCGGGGCGCGCTGAACGTCCTGGCGAACGCCGCCGACACCGCCCGGGGCGCGGTCGCGTTCTCGGCCGGCAACCACGCCATCGCCTCGGCCTGGGCGGGGCGCGTGTTCGACGTCGACGTCACCGTCGTCATGCCGCGCACCGCGAACCCCGCGCGCGTGGAGCGGGTGCGCGCGCTCGGCGGGCGCATCGTGTTCGGGGAGACGATCGACGAGCTCATCGGCATCGTGGAGCGCCTGCGCGCCGACGAGGGGCGATTCCTGATGCATCCCTTCGAGGGGCCGCACACCGTCGAGGGCACGGCGACCGTGGCGCTGGAGCTCCTGGCCGACGCTCCCGATCTCGATGCGGTGGTGGTGCCCGTCGGCGGCGGCGGCCTGATCGCCGGCATCGCCAGCGCCGTGCACCGCGTATCGCCCGCCTGCCGGGTCTACGGCGTGGAGCCCGCCGGGGCGGACGGCATGCGGCAGAGCCTCGCGCGCGGCGCGCCGTTGCCCAAGGTCGCCGTGTCCACCATCGCCGACAGCCTGGGCGCACCGCTGCACCTGCCGCTGACCTACGCCCTCGTCGAGCGGCACGTCACCGACATCGTCACGGTCACGGACGACGAGATCCGCGCGGCCATGCGCCACTGCTTCGACGCCCTGAAGCTCGCCGTGGAGCCGGCCTGCGCGGCCGGGCTCGCGGCGCTGTCGGGGCCGCTGCGCGCCGAGCTCGACGGCGCGCGCGTCGGGCTCGTGGCGTGCGGCAGCAACATCGACCTGGAAGGCTGGACGCGGTTGGCGCTCGGGAAGACGTAGGCCTCGGGCGGTCGGTTCAGCCCGACGTCAATTCGCCGCTGCGGATCTGTTCCTCCTCGATGCTCTCGAACAGCGCCCGGAAGTTGCCCTCGCCGAAGCCCTCGTCGCCCTTTCGCTGGATGAACTCGAAGAAGATCGGCCCGATGACGGTCTTCGAGAAGATCTGCAGCAGGATGCGCGTGGTGGCGCCGTCCACGACGCCTTCGCCGTCGATCAGGATGCCGTGCCGGCGCAGCCGCTCGATCGGCTCGTCGTGGCCGGACACGCGCTCCACCGAACGCTCGTAGTAGGCGTCCGGCGGACCCGGCATGAACTCGACCCCGTTGGCGGCGAGCCGGTCGACCGATGCGTAGATGTCGTGGGTGCCCACCGCGATGTGCTGGATGCCTTCGCCGCCGTAGGCCTTCAGGTAGGTCTCGATCTGGCTGCGATCGTCGGTGGATTCGTTCAGGGGAATGCGGATGCGCCCGCACGGCGAGGTGATGGCGCGGCTGACGAGCCCCGTGAGCTTGCCCTCGATGTCGAAGAAGTGGATCTGGCGGAAGCCGAAGAGATCCCGATAGAAGTCCCACCACACGTCCATGTTGCCGCGGTGCACGTTGTGCGTCAGGTGATCGAGATAGCTGAAGCCGATACCTCGGGGGCGCGGGTCGGGGTCGCCGAGCCAGTCGAACCGCGCCGCGTAGGGCGATCGGTGCGCGCCGGCATCGTCCACGCCGTAGTCGTCCGTGAAATACAACAGCGACCCTCCGATGCCGACGATGGCCGGCACGTCCAGCGTCTTGTCGTCGCCCTCGTAGGGCTCGGCGCCGCGCGCGACGGCGTGCTCGAACGCATGCCGCGCGTCCACCGTGCGCCAGCACATGGAGGCGGCGCACGGACCGTGTTCGGCGGCGAAGCGCGCGGCATGGCTACCGGGCTCGGCGTTGACGAGGTAGTTGATGTCGCCCTGGCGCCAGACGGTGATGGCCTTCGAGCGATGGCGCGCGACCGGGGCGTAGCCCATGCGCCCGAACAGGGCCTCGAGCGCCGCCGGGTCGGGCGAGGCGAACTCGACGAACTCGAAGCCGTCGGTGCCGGCGGGGTTGTGCTCGCCGATGGTGGCGCGCGGTGCATCGTGCGGGAAGGGACCCATGGCGAATTCTCCGGAAGCTGACGAGTCGCGAGGAGGCCGACGAGTGTGGTCCGATTCCGGAACCCGTGCCATCCGCGTCGGCTTGTCGGCGGCGGGCCGGGGCCGGTCGCACGATATGATCGACGTCCCGTTTCGCCGCACGAGCACCGCCGCCTTGTCGGACGTGTCGACACCGATCGAGCCCGCCCGGTCCGCCCGGCCCTCCAGTGCGTCGGGCGCGGGGCAGGACGCCAGGATCCACCGCTTCGGTGCGCCGGTCGTCGAGACGGTGCCGCTGCTGCGCCTGGCCGTCGCGGCCGCGCGCGAGCTGGCCGCGCTGGACGAGGCGCTGGCGCGTTCGCCGGCCGGTCCCGCGGCCGCGGCGGCCTTCGCCGTGCTGGATGCCGCGGCCGCGCTCGCGTTCGACGGGCAGCCCGTGGACGTGCGCGGCGCGCTGGGAGATCGCGACGGGCGCGAGGCGGCGCTCGTGCGCGCGCGCATCGAAGCCTGCGGGCGCGCACGCCGCCAGCTGGGGGATTCGGATCTCGATCAGGCGACGCTCGTGGCGTTCGCGGGCGAGCTGTGCGGCACGCCGGTCAATCTGCGCGACCGCGAGCCGAGCGTGCACGAGCGCGCCTCGCTCGCTCCGGGGCAACGTCTGCTGCGCGGCCGCGACCGGGTCGGGCAGGGGCTGGACGCCTGGATGAGCTTTCTCGTGCGCGGGGCGGGCGAGGCCGAACCGCTGCTCGTCGTCGGCGAGGCTTATCGGCGGCTTCTGGCCCTGCGACCGTTCACGCGCGGCAACCTGGGGCTCGCGCAGGCCGTCACGGCCCTGTTGCTCGAGCTCGAAGGGCGTACCGGGCGGTGGACGCTGCCGCTCGCGCACCGGTTGCTGGCGCGTTCGCTGCGGCACGCCGAGCTGCTCGCGGCGGGCGAGGGCGAGCCGACCCCGTGGCTGGTCTTCTGGCTCGAGCAGGTGCGCGCGTGCGCCGAGCGCAGCCGGGGGTGCCTGGCCGTGCTGGAGCGACACCGGGCCGAGGTCCAAGAGGTGGCCGACGGCGCCGTGCGCGGACCGCTGCCCGCGGCCGCGCTCGATGTGCTGGCCGGTCCGGGTTTCACGACGGCCGCGCTGACCGGCGAGGGGGAATTGACGCGTCACGCCGCGCGCCTGGTCCTCGACGCCATGGAGGAGGCGACGCTGGTGAGGTCCGTGGGCGCCGGACGGGCGCGCCATTACGTCGGCCCCCGCGTCCTGGACGCCTTGTCGAGCGAGTGAACGTTCGGTCGCGCCGAGGATCGACCGACCGGCATTCGTGAATCCGGTTCGTTGCAGCCTTGCCATGAAGCCTGCCAAGCGGATATATTCGGAACGTAGTTCACAGTCCCGGATGTGCAATGAATTCCTATCAGATAACGGGAGTCATGGCCGCCTGCATCACGGTGTTCGCGGGCGTGGTCACCTTGCTCGCCCTGCAGGGCATGCCGTTGATGCTGGCGTTCCTCACGGTCTATCTCGTGGCCCTGGGCACGATGCTCGGCATGCAGCGGCGCGCGCGCCAGTGTCAATGCGACGACGATGCAGAGATCGCGGACGGGCCGCTCAACCGTCGCGCGCTCGACCCCACCGAGCCCGCGGGCGCGTCGATCGGTGAGCGCTCGGCCTCGTCGCGTGCCGCGGGGGGTGCCGTGACCGGCGCGCGCGCCCGGATCGTGTGCTGACCCGGTACGCGCCGTACCCCGAGAGCCTGCGATCGCCGTCGCGACTCAGACGCCCGTGACGGGGCGCGCGCGAGCCACCCTCTTGACCAGCCGCGTCGACAGCTTGCCCTCGACGCTGCGCGCCACCTCTTCCAGGCTGCGTCGCTCGCGCAGCTGACGCTCGTGCAGCACCAGTTGCTTGGCCAACGAGGTCACCTTCTCCTGCGTTCGCGCCTTCTCCTTCTCCAGTGCCCGGATCAGGCTGCTGATGGTCTGCTGACGGTTGTCGAGCGTCGCCTCGAGCTCGCGCACCCGGTCCTCGAGCTGGGCCCGTGCCTGCAGCGTGCGGCGCGCGAACGCGACGGACTTGCCCGCGGTGGCCACGGCCCGGGCGCGCGCCTCGGTCCCGCGACGCAGCTCCGAGCTCAACCTGAGCACCTCGCGCTTGGCCGCCGAGGCCGCGCTCTCGGCCTGCATTCGTCCGCATTCCTCGCGGGTGGCGCGCGCCTCCGCCGAGGAGCTGCGACGCACGTGGCCTTCGACCTCGGCCTCGAGCGCGATGAGGGCGTCGGCGCGGGCGTCCTCGCCGTCGCGCGCGGCGGCGTCCAGGCTGTAGAGCGCCTTGCGCGTCACCTGCAGGTGCTTCTCGGTCTCCTCGCGCAGCCGCCGCTCCTCGTCCAGCTCGCGTCGCGCCGCCTCGTCGGCGCGTGCGGCGGGGATGGGCACGTAGCGCACCTGCGCATCCACCGGGCCGGCGAGCTCGATCGTGTCGTGCGCATCCAGTCCGAGCGTCTCCTCGATCCTGAGCGCCGCGTCGCGGGACAAGCGCTTCCTGACCGACGCGCGCCAGGCGAACCAGATCGCGTAGCCCGGCAGCAGTGCGGCACCGAGGGTCCACGCCGCGGGACGCAGGAGCGCCCGCGCCTCGTCGAGCGGGAGCCGGTAGGCCACGTGCAACGCCACGCCGAGCACGAGCGCCACCGACAGGGCGTTCCACAGCCCGAGGAACCACGCCGGACGCTCCTCCTCGGAGCGCGGACGTGCCGGCCTGAAACGGCCGGCGATCCCGACGTAGAGCACGTAGCCGAGCAGTACCGGCAGGGCGTACTGGAACGGCTCGAAGCCCGTGGGTCGGGCGGCCAGCAGGGTGGCGGGAAGTTCGTCGAGAGTGATCATGGGCGGGGCACGCGCTCGGCTTGGCGATGTGAACCGCGTAGCAAAACGGATGCCTTCCGCTCAGGTCCGGCCGGTGCGTGCACCCGTCCCCCGAGCCCGTTCGATCCCACACCACACGGCGGGCCGCGCCCGCGAGGACACTCGATGTACACCCCCAGAAGGCCGAGGGCCCGTGCGGCCCGTGCGTTGAGCGTCGCGGCGCTCGCGGCTCCGCTCGCCCACTTCGCGGCGGCCCAGGTGCCCGCGTCCGACGATGCCGGCGTGCTCGAAGGGGTCGGCCACGCGGCCTGGCGTGCGGGACTCGAGAGGCGCACCTTGCCCGACGGTTCGGTGCTCAGCCTCTATTACGGGGAGACCGAGGCGCGCGGCGGCGAGACGGCGCGGCTGCGCGTGTCGTTCGTGCCGCGCTTCGCCTGCGCGCCCGGCATCGAGCTGCTGACGGACGCCGCCGTCGCCCGGGCGATGCTGCCCGCCACGACGGAGGAGTCCGCGTCGCCCGGCGCCGGCCTGAAGGACGACGACGAGGCCGCGTTCATGATCGACGGCACGCCCGTCGGCTTCCCGGTCATCGTGGATCGGGCGGACGACGCCGCCGAGGTCGCCTTCGCCTACAACGGCAACGAGCGCGACCGCATGACGCTGCGGCTGCAGATCGACGTCGCCGACGTGGCTACCATCGAGCTGCAGGGCGCCGCGGAGCCCGCGACGTTCTCGTTGCTGGGCTCGCGCCGCACGCTGGCGGCGGCCGAGTCCGCGTGTTTGGTGCACGTCCCCATAGCGCCGCCGGAGTGACGCCGGGTTCCCGGCTCGTCAAGGATCGGGCATCGCGCGTGCCCGCTCGGCGGGTGTGCCGATCAGTCGATGAATTCGACGAGGCGGGCGCGCCAGTTCTGGCTGTCGTGCGTACCGGGCATCGCGAGCGAGTCCAGTGCGGCCGCCATGGCCTCGTATTGCAGGTGCAGCCGCTCGTAGTGCGTGCGCCGCGTCGTCGAGCCGAGCACCTCGCGCGCCTGTTCCGCGAACGCGGGTTCGTTCGTGGCGGCCCGGCGCAGCGCCTGCTCCAGGCGCGCTCGCGGCGCACCGCGCGGCTGGTCGACGAAGCCGAGCAGGTTGTTCACAGCATCTCCCCGAGCAGTGCGGTGCGCGCATCCACGAAGCGTTCGAGCTGACGCGCCGCGAGGGTGCGCTCCCGCTCGCCCAAGGCGTCGAAGCGATCGGGATCGCACCGGCGAGCGGCCAGCTCGAACGCCGCGAGCACGTCCGCCTCCGACAGCTCGCCGTCCAGCGGCAACCCCAGGCGCGCCCGGTAGCGCTCGCTCGAGGGGGCACGGGCCAAGGTGCGCGCCTCGCGGCGCACGAGACCGGCCTCGTCCTGCACCGCCCACCAGTCGGGGCGATCGACGCGCGGCAGCGGCGGCATCGGTGCATCGAAGCCCGCTTCGAAGGAGGCCTCGAGCGCCTCGCCTCCGACCCCGAACACGTCGGCGAGGAAGCGCAGCAGCGTGTTCTGCACCGGCGTGGGCGATGCATCCGCGACGAGCAGCGCCAGCAGCAGCTCCAGGATCTGCGCGCGCGCCTCGCGCGAGGTGTTGAGCACCAGCCAGCGCAGCGTCGATGCGAACGCCTCGACATCCTCGTCGAGCACCGCGCGCTTGACGAGCGTGCCGTCGTCCGGGTGCGCGGCGGCGAACAACGACTTCCGCGCGGCGGGGTCGTAGCGCTCGTCGCTCCACGCGATCCAGTACACGAGGAACTCGATGGCGAGCCCGCGCCGGGACCCCTCCGGTCGCGACGCGAGCCATGCGCCGAAGTCGCCGCGGAAGTCGTCGCGGGCCTCGCGGCGGGCCTCGCCCGTCGGCGCCGCGGGCTCCGGCACATGCGGTTCGGGGTCCGCGGCGACCGCATCCCCGCGGTCACGGGTCGACGCGCGCCCACGACCCACCGCGACCTGGACGTCCGGCATGGCGTCGTCGGTATCGCGTGCCCGCGCCGGCGCGCCGAGCAGCACGGTCGGCGCGTCCCGGTCCGGATCGGGGTCGGGATCCTGATCCGGCCGCGTCGCGCTCGGCGCGAGGGCGAAGGCCCGCGGGTCGTCCTCGAAGCTTGCATCGTGGTCCCCGTCGAGATCGCGATCCAGCGCGTCGAAGAGATCGTCCGCCTCGGTGCTCAGTCGCTCGTGCACGCCGTCCGTGCCGCGGTTCGGGTCGGGAGCGGGGAAGTCCGGTGGCGCCATCGCCACGTCGCGGTGGGCACGCCTGCGCGTCCGATGCGCAGGGCCGGACGGGCCGGTGGCCGTGCGGTTCCGCCCGTTCGGTCGGTTTCCGCCCGCACGCGGCGTCGCGTCGCCACGGGCGCGACGCATCGCCGCCCCGGTACCGAGCAGCAGCAACGGCAGCGCGAGCGCACCCCACAACAGCAACCGACCGGTCCGGTCGAGGCCGGCATAGGCCTCGCCGAGCCTGCGCACGATACCGGCGTCGTCGGCATCGTCCTGCGACGATTCGCCGAGCGCCGGCTCCGTCGCCGGCGCCCGCTCGAGCCTGACCTCGCGTTCGTCGGCGAGCTCCTCGACCGGCGCGGCCGGCTCCGCCGAGTCGGGCGCGGCCGGCTCCTCGACGGCCGGGGCGGAAATGCGCTCGCGCGGGCTCGTCGGGCGCTCGTCGGCGAGCGCCGTGCCGAGGTCCGGTTCCGTCGCGGCGGGCGCGGGTCGGCCCAGCGCCAGGGCCGAAGGCGCGGGTGACGGGCCGGGCGCGGTGGTGTCGGACGCCCGCGGCGCGCCCATGGCCGTGCCGCGCTCGAGCAGGCAGCGGCGGTAGTCGACACCGTCGTGCTCCGCCGCGCAGCCGGCCTGCAGGGCGTTGCGCTCCACGATGTCGAGCGGCGAGACGTCGATGGCGGGGACGCCGCGCAGCGCATCGGCCGCGTCGGCCATGCAGTCGCGCCACGCGGCCACGCCCGCGCCGTTCTGGATCTCGAAGCAGCCGCGCAGCAGCGCGTGGCGCTCGTCCTCGCGCAACCCGTCCAGGTTCGGTACCGGTGCGTCGACGAGGCTCGCGATCTCGGCGTCGATGCAGTCCAGTCCCTGCACCCTCGACACGGCGCGTGCCTCCGCGCACCGGCGCTCCACGGCGTAGCGCTCGTCGAGATCCAGCAGCTCCAGCGCACCGGGTTGCCGGTCGGTCACCGCGGCGGCCTTCTCCTCCACGCAGACGCGGTACGCCTCGGGGCCCTCGCGATACCGCTCCGGCAGGCAGCCCGACACCACGGCCACGCGCGCCTCGGGGTCCAGACCCTCGAGCGTGTCGGCGCGGGCCGCGGTCGCGCCGACGGCCAACGCCAGTGCTAGCGTCGTCGCGGCGACGAAGCGGACGCGCGCCGGCGGTGAAGGTGAAGGCATCGGCGGCATGCTCCGGATTCTAACGTCGCGGGCATCGCGCGGGGCCCGTAGACTCCACCGTGCCCGCCGCGGTGCCCGCGCGCGGTTCGTCCACGAGCAACGCTTCTCATCGTGCACACGCTTTCGCGCGCGACGCCCCACGCGGGCACGGTCACGGCGCTCGTGCTCGCCGCCACGCTCGCGCTCGGTGGCTGCGCCTCGGTGGTGCGTCCGAACTACCGCACCGAGCTCGCCGAGCTCAGGCCCGGTCAGTACACCCTCGATCCCACGCACGCCTATCTGCTCTTCAAGGCGGATCACCTGGGCCTGTCGAAGGTGGTGGGCCGCTTCGACGACGTGGACGCCAGTCTCGACTTCGACCCCGAGGACATCGGTGCGCTGCGGCTCGAAGGCGTGGTGTCGGTCGCGAGCATCGATACCGGCGACGAGGAGCTGGATCGCAGGCTCTCGGGCGACGACTGGCTCGACGCGGCCGGGCACCCCGAGGCGCGCTTCGTGACCACGCGCGTGGAGCCCGGCGAGGACGGTGCGTTCACCGTCGTCGGCGACTTCAGCCTGCGCGGCGTCACGCGCGAGATCCGTCTCGACGCCCGCTTCGGCGGCGGCGCCGACAACCTGCTCACGGGACGCTACACGCTCGGCTTCGAGGCCACCGGCGAGATCTCCAGGAGCGCCTACGGCATCGACTCGCTCGGTGCCCTGGTGGGGGACGTCGTGGAGCTCGAGATTCACGCCGAGTTCCAGCGCGAGGGCTGAAACGGGGCGAGCGAGGGTGCGAGAATCGCCACCATGCTGATCCTGCTCTCGCCCGCCAAGACGCTCGACATGGACACGCCGTCGCGCGTGTCCGATCCCACGCAGCCGCAACACCTCGACCAGTCCGCGGCGCTCGCGCGCACCCTTCGCGGCAAGTCGGCGAGGGCGCTCGGCGAGCTGATGGGGCTGAGCGAATCGCTCGCCGCGCTGAACCGGCGGCGCTTTCGCGACTGGGCGCCGCCGTTCGGCCCGGAGAACGCGCGTCCCGCCATCGAGGCGTTCCGGGGCGACGTGTACGCGGGCTTCGACGTGGACACGCTGGAGCGGGCGGACCTCGACGCCGCGCAGCGCCACGTGCGCATCCTGTCCGGACTGTACGGGGTGTTGCGCCCGCTCGACCTGATGCAGGCCTACCGGCTGGAGATGGGCACGCGCCTGTCCACGCGGCGCGGCAGGAGCCTGTACGACTTCTGGGGCGAGCGCCTGACCGATGCGCTGAACGAAGAGCTCGCGCAGGCCGGCACGGGCGACGGCGCTCCGATCGTGAACCTCGCGTCGAACGAATACTACAAGGCCGTGCAGCCGAAGCGTCTGATCGCGCCCGTCGTGGCACCCACGTTCAAGGACGAGAAGGGCGGGCAATACAAGACCATCTCGTTCTTCGCCAAGCGCGCGCGCGGCGCCATGGCGCGTCATCTCGTGCGCGAGCGCGAGGTGTCGCGCGATGCGGTGCGCGCGTTCACCGGGCTCGGCTACCGCTACGACGCCAGGTCGTCCACCGACGCGACGCCCGTGTTCCTCAGGAGCGCGAAGGCGGCAGAGCGCGCGGCGGCCTGAGCGCTCAGGCGTCGTAGTTCGACGGGAACAGCGAGCGCATCGCCTGCTCGTCGCGCTCGCTCTTGAAGTCGAGGCCTTCGCCCATCCGGCGTGCCTTCTCCGCCGCGGGGCGCGAGTTCACGCTCTCGAACCAGCGGGCGAGCTCGGGGAAGCCGTCGAGCTTCGCCTCGCCGCGCACCATGGTCCCCGATCGATCCAGCCCCACGCGGCGATGTCGACGATCGAGAACGCATCGCCGACGATGTGGTCGCGCCCGTCGAGGTGGTCCTCCAGCACCTGATCACGACAGCAGCTCGCCGCGCTGGGCGGGGCGTGCGCAGAATCTTCAGCGCGCGCCGGCGCCGCTCCGGTCAGGATGGGCGACCCCGCCGCGAACGTTCTGGAGGTCCGCCATGCTGCCCCTGCGATCCCTCACCGCCGACCTGTCCGTCTCCGCCCTCGGCCTCGGCTGCATGGGCATGAGCGAGTTCTACGGTCCGGCCGACGATGCCGAGTCGCTCTCGACCCTCGCGCGCGCCGTCGAGCTCGGCTGCACCTTCCTCGACACCGCCGACGCGTACGGGCCGCACGAGAACGAACGGCTCGTCGGGCGCTTCGTGCGCCAGAGCGGAGCGAAGCTCGCCATCGCCAGCAAGTTCGGCATCGTGCGCGAGGGCAAGGCCTATGCGCGCACCATCGACAACTCCCCCGAGTACGCGCGTCGCGCGTGCGATGCGTCGCTGGAGCGGCTCGGGATCGAGCGCATCGATCTCTACTACGTCCACCGCATCGACGCCTCGCGCCCGATCGAGGAGGTCATGGGCGCGCTCGCGGATCTGGTGCGCGAGGGCAAGATCGCTCACGTCGGGCTGTGCGAGCCGAGCGCGGCGACGCTGCGCCGCGCGCACGCCGTGCACCCGGTCGCCGCCGTGCAGAGCGAATATTCGCTGTGGACCCGCGAGGTGGAGGACGAGGTGCTGCCCGCGTGTCGGGAGCTCGGCGTGGGCTTCGTGCCCTACAGCCCGCTCGGACGCGGGTTCCTCACGGGTGCCTTCGATGCGCAGCGTCCGGCGGAAGGCGATTTTCGCGCCATGCTGCCGCGCTTCTCGGACGACAACCTCGAGGCGAATCGCGCGCTGGCGCGCACCGTGTCGCGCATCGCCGAGGACAAGGGCTGCACTCCCGCGCAGCTCGCGCTCGCGTGGTTGCTGGCCCAGGGCGATGACATCGTGCCCATTCCGGGTACCAAGCGCGTGCAATGGCTCGAGGACAACGCGGGCGCGGCGGACGTGGACTTCGATGCGGCCGACGAGGCGCGCCTGCGCGAGGCGGTGGCGAGCGAGGCCATCGTCGGCGAGCGATACACGGTGGAAGGCATGAAGGGGGTGAACGTCTGATCGGTTCGCGCCGTCGCTACGTGTCCACGAAAGTGGGCGCCCGGCGGGCGCCCCGGATCGTGCCGTACCGAGCTTGCGGCGAGCGGCCCGGAACCCGTCCGGGCCGGCCCGCCGCGCTCGCGCGTCAGCTGCGCACCACGAACTCCGGATACGCCTCGAGTCCGCACTCGGCGATGTCCACGCCCTCGTACTCTTCCTCCTCGGAGACGCGCACGCCCATGATCAGCTTCAGGATCAGCCACAGCACGAGGCTCGTGACGAAGGTCCAGACGAGGATGGCGCCGAGCCCCGTGAGCTGCGCGATGTAGCTTGCGTCGGTGTTCGTGACCGGCACGACCATCAACCCGAACATGCCCACCACGCCGTGCACCGAGATGGCGCCCACCGGATCGTCGATCTTCATCTTGTCGAGCGTGATGATCGAGAACACCACGATGATGCCGCCGACCGCGCCGATGAGCGTGGCCGCGAGCGGTGTCGGTGCCAGCGGCTCGGCCGTGATGGCGACGAGGCCCGCGAGGCAGCCGTTCAGCGCCATGGTGAGGTCCGCCTTGCTCCAGATGATGCGCACCGTGAGGAGCGCCGCGACCACGCCGCCCGCGGCGGCCATCAGCGTGTTGACGAACACCGCGGCGACGGCGTTGGCGTCGGCGAAGTTCGACACGACGAGCTGCGAGCCGCCGTTGAAGCCGAACCAGCCGAGCCAGAGGATGAACGTGCCGAGCGTGGCGAGCGGCAGGTTCGCGCCCGGCATCGGGTTGACCGAGCCGTTCGCGCCGTACTTGCCGCGCCGCGCGCCGAGCACGATCACGCCGGCGAGCGCCGCGGACGCGCCGCACAGGTGCACGATGCCCGAGCCCGCGAAGTCGTTGAAGCCCGCCGCGTCCAGCCAGCCGCCGCCCCACTTCCAGTAGCCCTGGACGGGGTAGATGACGGCCGTGAACACGACCGCGAACGCCAGGAAGCTGAAGAGCTTCATGCGCTCGGCCACGGCGCCCGACACGATGGACATGGCGGTGGCGACGAACACGACCTGGAAGAAGAAGTCGGCCAGACCCGAGTAGTACGAGGCGCCTTCCTCACCGGCGACGAGGCCCTGGAACGCCTCTTCGGTGACGGTCTCTCCGACCAGGAACGCGAGCCCGGGGACGTACGCGCTCAGGGCGTTGTCGCCGGGGTACATCAGGTTGTAGCCGACCAGCATGTACATGATGCAGGCGATGGCGAACAGCGCGATGTTCTTGGTGAGTATCTCGGCGGTGTTCTTGGCGCGCACGAGGCCCGCCTCGAGCATGGCGAAGCCCGCCGCCATCCACATGACGAGCGCGCCGCAGACGAGGAAGTAGAAGGTGTCCAGCGCGTAACTGAGGTTCGCGAATTCCATGGATCCGTGTCGTTTGGGGGGAGGGGTATCGAAGGGGAGGGCGGCGCGTCAGAGCGCGCTCGGGCCGGTCTCGTTGGTGCGGATGCGCACCGCACGCTCCAGCTCGGTGACGAAGATCTTCCCGTCGCCGATCTTTCCGGAGCCCGCCGCCTGCGTGACCGCGTCGATCACCGCGTCGAGCTGACCGTCGTCGATGCCGATCTCGATCTTCGTCTTCGGGATGAAGTCGACGACGTACTCGGCACCGCGGTACAGCTCGGTGTGCCCCTTCTGCCGCCCGAAGCCCTTGACTTCGGTGACGGTCATGCCCTGGACCCCGATCTGGGAGAGCGCCTCGCGCACCTCCTCGAGCTTGAAGGGCTTGATGATGGCCGTGACGAGCTTCATGGGCGTTTCTCCGGTGAATGAACCAATCCGGGACGCAACGGCATCATGTGTGCCACGGGGAAATATCGTGCGAGTTCAATGGCCTGCACCCGAAGAGCGGAGTTCGAACCCGCAAACTGCACCAATGCAGTGCGTGCGCTGCGCGGTCGCGCTCTCTTTTGGTGCGTTGCCCGGTGCGGCTTCGTACGCCGCGACCCCACGTCGGGCAGGCTCGGCTAACCTGCCCGCATCGCCGCTCGCGGCAACTCCTGCCGAAGAACCTCGCCCATGATCGACGCCCGCCTGTTCGACGACCTCGCCACCCGGCTCGACGCCCTGTTGCCGCCCGGCGCACGCGAGGTGCGTCGCGACTTCGAGAAGAACGCGAAGGCCACCCTGCAGAACGCCCTCGGCGGGCTCGATCTCGTCACGCGCGAGGAGTTCGACGTGCAGGCCGGCGTGCTGGCCCGCACGCGCGCGAAGCTCGAGGCGCTGGAGGCGCGCGTGGCGGCGCTCGAGCCCGGCAGCTCGGACACCGACGCGCCTGCGGGCGAGCCCGGCTCCGAGACGCCTGCCGGGACGATCTGACGCGACGCTTCGAAGGGGCGGCTCCGCGAGGCGCTCCGACAGGGCGACCCGAAGGCGCACTCCGCCACCCCGCTCGGCTTGCGAGCGCGGCGCCCCGCGGCTAGAGTTCGCGCAGCGGACAACCCGTCCCCGGAACAAGGAGGTTCCCATGGCGCTCGCACTCGTGCGCTCGTGCGCGATACACGGCGCGCAGGCCCGGCCCGTTCACGTCGAGGTGCACCTCGGCGGCGGACTGCCCAGCATGTCGATCGTGGGGCTGCCCCACTCGGCGGTGCGCGAGGCGCGCGACCGCATGCGCGCCGCGCTCACCCACCTCGGCTTCGGTTTTCCGCAGGTCCGGGTCATCGTGAACCTCGCGCCCGTCGACGAGCCGAAGCGCGGCGGGCGCTTCGATCTGCCCATCGCGCTCGGGCTGCTGGTGGCCATGGGCAAGCTGCCCGTGCGCGCCCTGCGCGGCGTCGTGACCGTCGGCGAGCTGGGCCTCGGCGGCGAGCTGCGGGCGGTGCGGGGCGCGTTGCCCGCCGCGCTGCACGCCGCCGGTGCCGGCGAGCTGCTCGTGCTCCCGCGCGCGAACCTGACCGAAGCGGCGCTCGCGCCCGGCGCGCGGCTGCTCGTCGGCGACACGCTGCAGGAGATCTGCGACGGGTTGCGCGCCCGCCACCGCGGCGGATCGCGCGCCACGGGCACGCCGTGCGCGCCCGCGGCGCCGCGGGCGGATCCCGTTTGCCGCGCCGTAGGACCGCTCGGCCCCGAGTCGTTCGAACCGGAACCGGGCGCGCCCGACATGGCCGACGTGCGCGGTCAGGCGGACGCGCGCCGGGCCGTCGAGATCGCGGCCGCCGGCGGGCACTCGCTCCTGCTCTGCGGGCCACCCGGCGTGGGCAAGTCCATGCTCGCCAGACGTCTGGCGGGCATACGGCCCGCGCTCGGCGAGGCCGAGGCGCTGGAGGTGGCCGCGCTCGCATCCGTCTCGCGGGCGGGCTTCGATGCCGGGCGCTGGCGCCGTCGACCGTTCAGGGCCCCGCACCACACGGCATCGGCGGTGGCGCTGGTCGGCGGGGGCGTGCCACCGCGCCCCGGCGAGATTTCGCTCGCCCATCGTGGCCTGCTCTTTCTCGACGAGCTGCCCGAGTTCTCGCGCCGTACGCTCGAGACGCTGCGCGCGCCGCTCGAGTCCGGCACCGTCACCGTGTCGCGCGGCGCCGAACAGGCGGACTTTCCGGCCGCTTTCCAGCTCGTGGCGGCGATGAACCCCTGCCCGTGCGGCTACTTCGACGGCGACGCGCAACGCTCGGCGAAGCGCGCTCGGACCGACGCCACCAACGCCATCAACTCTCCCAACGCCGCCAACGCCGCCAACGCCGCGCCCTCGCGACCCGACGCGCCGACCTGCCGCTGCCTGCCCGACGTCATCGCACGCTACCGCGGGCGGTTGTCGGGACCCTTCCTCGAGCGCATCGACATCGGTCTGACGCTCGAACGCGAGCGATGGGATGCCGACGCTCCGCCGACCATCGACGCTCCCGCGCCGTCGCCGGAGTCCAGCGCCACGGTTGGAGCACGCGTCAGGGCCGCGGCGGAGCTTGCCCGGGACCGTCAGGGCGTCGAGAATGCCCGCCTGGACGCGGCCGGGCTCGGGCGCCACGCGACGCTCTCCATCGCGGCCGGCCGGGAACTGCAGGAGGCGTGCGCCCGGCTGGGCCTGTCGATGCGGGCGCGGGCGCGAACGCTGCGGGTGGCGCGCACGATCGCCGATCTCGACCACGGCAGCGACATCGAGGACATTCACGTGCTAGAGGCGTCGCGGCTGCGTCCCTCGCTGGAGACGCCGTCGGCCGGGACGGGCTGACGCGCACCGGCGACGCGCGCGGATGCGGCGCGGCACGGCGCACGCACCCCGGTTTGGTCGCGGGCCCGCGGGCGGACGGAAGCCAGGGGCTATCATCCGCCCCCTGCCGGACCCGGCGCGCCCGTCGCGTGCCCGCCCCCTTCTCCCAGTCGGCGCTTCTTCGAGCCTTGCGAGTAGCCACCTACACCCAGCCGTCCGCCCTCAGTCGCGGCTCGCTCGTCGCGATGGCGATGCTGGTGGCCACGGTGCTCATGGGCTCGGGAGCCCTGCCGCGCGTGCTGCCCTACTTCGTGCCGGCGACGACGGGGCTGATCACGCCGCTGTGGCTGCTGCTCTACCTCGCCGCGGGGCTGGGGCTGATGCTGGGCCAGGGCATCGGCTGGGCCACGTGGATGGCCCGCTACCGCATCCTGCTGGTCGTGCTGCTGTTCGGTACCACGGCCTCGATCGCCTGGTCGCTGGTGCCGTACCTGTCGCTGGAGCGCGTGGTGCATCTCGTGGGCTCCAGTGTGCTCGCGATCTACATCGGGTTCACCGTGCCGCTGCTGTCGGTGCTGCGCACGCTCGGCGTCGTGCTGGGGGCATTGCTGCTCGCGAGCGCCGCGGTGGCGATCGGGCTGCCGGCTCTCGGCATCGAACAATACGAAGGCTCCCAGGTGTGGCGGGGCCTGTTCATCTCGAAGAACGCGCTGGGTTTCTGGTCGGCCGTGGCGGTGCTGCTCTACATCACCGTGGGCGACTCGGTGCGCTCGTTCGGCACGCGCATGCTGTGCTACCTGATGGCGGGCGTATCCCTCGTGACGCTCGTGTTCAGCCAATCGGCCACCTCGCTCGTGTGCCTCGTGATCGGCGGAGCGGCGGCGTTGTTCATGTTCGTGGCCGCACGCTTCCGGCTCGGCTTCGTGCGCATGGGGGCGGTGGCCATCATCATCGGCGGCCTGGCCGCGTTCGCGGTCGGCAACATCGACACCGCGGAGCTGGTCGGGCGCTCCGGGGATCTGACCGGGCGCGGTGAGGTGTGGCGCCAGACCTGGAACCTCGTCATGCAGAAGCCCGCGACGGGCTACGGCTACGGCGTGCTGTGGTTCCCCGCAGGCGGTACCGACTGGATCCAGGAGTCGCTCATGGACTTCACCTGGACGGTCCACCACGCGCACAACGGCTTCCTGCAGGTGGCCTCGGAGGTCGGGTTGCCGCTCGCCGTCATCGCGGTCCTGTGGACGGTGCAGCAGCTCATCGAGATCCTGTACTGCCAGTACCAGCGCCAGCAGGCGGGCGTGCTGTTCGTGCTCGGCTTCACCGTGGCGTATCTCGTGAGCAACTACTCCGAGGCACGCTTCCTGGTGAACCGGGAGCTGTACTGGATCCTCTTCATCGCGCTGCCCATCAGCATGCTGCGCCAGATCAATCTCGTGGCCGCGCCGGCCATGCCGCCGCGGCCCGACGCCTTCGGGGGCGCGCCGAGCGTGCCCGGCGCGCCGGCGCACGGCGGGCGGCCCCTGAGGCTGCCCGCCACGGTGCCCGGAGGCGCCTGGGCGGTGGGCGGAGCGGCGGCCGCGGGGTCGGGGCCGATGGATGGACCGTTCGTGCACACGACTCGTACCGCGCGCCGTGCTCGTTCGTCGGGCGACACGTCCGAGCTCGACTTTCTCGACGACGACGAGCTGGACGAGACCGTGGGCACGCTCGGGCTCACCGATGCGGACATCGATCTGGGATCGCTCGTGGACGAACCGCCGGCGCGCCGCGACGCGCGTGCCGAACGCGCCGCGACCGCGCCCGAGCCCTACGGCCCGCTCGACGGGTTGCCGGACGGTCCGCTGAAGGGCCCGATGCACCTGCGCGCCGCGCGCGGGTCGGTGGACGTGGCCGAGCGCGACGACGCCGAGCGCGCGCTCGATGCCCGCTTCACGGACAGCCTGGACGAGCTCTTCGACGACACGGTCGCCCCGCGTCGCCACGTGCGCTGAAGTCGCCTTTTCGTCCGGCCGGCTTACTCCTACCGAACCCGCCGAATGAAGGACAACGTCTACTTCGACAACGCGGCCACGAGCTGGCCGAAGCCCGAGCCGGTGCATGCGTTCATGGACCGCTTCGCGCGCGCCCGCGGCGTCAACCCCGGGCGGGGCGGTCACGCGATGGCGGCGGATGCGGACCGCATGGTCATGCAGACGCGCCGGCTCCTGGCCGCCTGCTTCGGCTTCGGCGGGCCGGTCGGTCGCGTCGTGTTCGCGCACAACGGCACCGACGCGCTGAACACCGCCATTCGCGGCCTGGCGCGCCCGTACGATCACCTCGTCACCACGCGCCTGGAGCACAACGCCGTAGCGCGCACGCTCGCGCACCTGGAGCGCGACGTGGGGGTGGAGGTCACGCGCGTGCCCGCCGATGCCGCGGGCTACGTGTCGAGCGAAGCGATCGAGCGGGCGCTGCGGGCGGACACGCGCGCCATCGTGCTGAACCACGCCTCCAACGTCATCGGCACGGTACAGCCGCTCGAGCGGATCGCGCGGCTCGCGCGCGAGCGCGGCGTGCCGCTCGTCGTCGACGCCGCGCAGACCGCCGGCGTGCTGCCCATCGACATGGACGCGCTCGGCATCGCGGTGCTCACCTTTCCGGGGCACAAGGGCCTGTTCGGCCCGACCGGCTCCGGCGGCCTGATCGTCGCGGACGGCGTGCAGCTCGCGCCCGTACGCACGGGGGGCACGGGAGTGGACTCGGCCTCGACGTATCACCCCGAGGGCTACCCGTGGCGGCTGGAGGCCGGCACGCTCGGGCTGCCAGCCATCGCCGGGCTGCACGCGGCGCAGCGCTGGCTGCACGCGCTCGGCGAGCACGTGGAGCTGTCGGGCGATCGGCCCGCTGCGCCGGTCTTCGTGCCCGACGTGGCCTTCGGCGTGGCGGGCGTGGCAGCGGGCGCGATCGACCCGACGGGCGTGGGGCCGCTGGGCGAGGACGTGGACGACCTGCTGGAGGAGGTCGACGCCATCGATCTCGCCGAGCACGCGCGGCGCACGCGCACGGCCATGGTGCGCATTCACGCCGTGGAGCTTGCGCACGTGCGGCGCATCGAGTCGGAGCTCGCGCGCTACCCGGGCGTGCGCGTGCTCGGCGGTGCGGCGAACGGGCCGCGCGTCGCGACGCTGGGCTTCGTCGTGGACGGGCGGGACGCGGGCGAGATCGCCGAACGGCTGGATGCCGATCACGGCGTGTGCTCGCGGGCGGGCTTGCAGTGTGCGCCGGCGGTGCACGAGGGGCTCGGAACGCTGCAGAGCGGCGGGACCGTGCGGTTGTCGCCCGGGTGGTACACGGACGAGGCGGACCTGCGGCAGTTGTTCGCGGGGTTGGGGGAGGTGTTGGGCTAGCGTCCCGGCCATCCCGGCGCCGGCATCGCCTCCACCGCGCCGATGCCCGACAGCTCCCCGAGCAGCTCCGACAGATCCCCCAGCCGCCGCGCCAGCAGCGTCGTCATGCCGTGCGCGCACTGCGACGTGCCCGAGACGGCGAGCAGTCGCGCACCGATCGCCTCGCGCCGGTAGCGCTCGACGATGTCGGGCCACAGGATCACGTTGACGGGGCCGTGCTCGTCCTCGAGCGTGATGAACATCGTGCCCTTGGCGCTGCCCGGGCGCTGGCGCATGGTCACGAGCCCCGCCAGGCGCACCGGATCGCCGTCGCGCGCGGAGCGCTGCCAGGTGGCCGAATCGGTCAGGCGCCGGTCGGCGAGCTGCGCGCGCAGCAGCGCCATGGGGTGGCGACCCAGCGTGAGCCCGGTGCTGCGATAGTCCTCGACGACGCTCTCGCCCTCGGTCGGTAGCGCGAGCTCGAGGTTCGCGGGCTCGGTCGGCGCGAGACCGTCGAAGAGATCGTCCGGCCGCGCGTTCTCGAGCGCCAGCAGCGTCCAGTGCGCGCGGTGCCGGTCGCCCGCGAGGCGCTCCAGCGCGCCGGCGGCGGCGAGCGCCTGCCGGTCGCGCGCGTCCAGCTCCGCGCGGCGCACCAGATCCTCGGCCGAGACGTACGGGCCACCCGCCTCGCGCGCCGCGACGGTGCGCGCAGCGCCGCCCGTGGAGAGCTTCGCGACGAGGCGCAGGCCGAGGCGCACGGCGTCGCGCGGACTAGAGGGCGTCGCGTCGGATGCGCTCGTGACACCTGCCACGTCGCGCGGGTCGTCCACGAGCGCGTGGTCCACGCCGCTTTCGTTCACGTCCACGGGCAGCACCTCGACATCATGGCGCCGCGCGTCCTGCAACAACTCCGAGGGGCTGTAGAAGCCGAGCGGCTGGCTGTTGAGCATGGCGCACAGGAAGGCGGCCGGCTCGTGGCACTTCAGCCAGCACGACACGTACACGATCATCGCGAAGCTCGCGGCGTGGGACTCGGGAAAGCCGTACTCGCCGAAGCCCTCGATCTGGCGAAAGATGGCCTCCGCGAACTCCGGCTTGTAGCCGTTGGCCAGCATGCCGGCCAGCACCGGCTCGCGGAAGCGCTCCATCTGGCCGGTGCGCCGCCACGCGGCCATGGAGCGCCTGAGCCCGTCGGCCTCGCCGGGCGTGAAGCCCGCGGCCACCATCACGACCTCCATGACCTGTTCCTGGAACACCGGCACGCCGAGCGTGCGCTCGAGCACGACCTTCAGCGCCGGGCTCGGGTAGACGGTGGGCTCCAGGCCCTGTCGGCGCGCGAGGTAGGGATGCACCATGCCGCCCTGGATGGGCCCCGGGCGCACGAGCGAGATCTCGATGACGAGGTCGTACCAGTTCCTGGGTTGCAGTTTGGGCAGCATGGACATCTGCGCGCGCGACTCGATCTGGAACACGCCGACCGTGTCGGCGCGGCAGATCATGTCGTAGGTCGCCTTGTCGTCCTGCGGCAACGTGGCCATGGTACGGCGCACGCCCGTGCGCGCCTCGACGAGATCGAAGCATTTCGACACCGCGGTCAGCATGCCGAGCGCCAGCACGTCCACCTTCATGAGCCCGAGCGCGCCGAGATCGTCCTTGTCCCACTGCACGATGGTGCGATCGGGCATGGCCGCGTTCTCCACGGGCACGAGCGTGGACAGGTCGTGCTCGGAGATGACGAAGCCGCCGACGTGCTGCGACAGGTGGCGCGGCATGCCGAGGATCTGCGGCAGCAGCCACAGGAAGCGCTTGAGCGTACGGCTCTCGATGTCCAGGCCCAGTTCGGCAAGCCGGTCGGGAATGGTGTCTGGACCCTCCCACCACGCGAGCGAGCTCGCCAGCGCATCGATGGTGCTGGCGTCCAGCCCGACGGCCTTGCCGACGTCGCGCACGGCCGAGCGTCGGCGGTAGCGGATGACGGTGGCCGCGAGCGCGCAGCGGTGGCGGCCGTACTTCGCGTACAGGTACTGGATGACCTCCTCGCGCCGCTCGTGCTCGAAGTCCACGTCGATGTCGGGCGGCTCGTCGCGCTCCTTCGAGATGAAGCGCTCGAACAGCAGCCGCGTGCGCGTGGGGTCCACCGAGGTGATGCCGAGCGCGTAGCAGGCGGCGGAGTTCGCGGCCGAGCCGCGCCCCTGGCACAGGATGCCGCGCGAGCGCGCGAAGGCCACGATGTCGTGCACGGTCAGGAAGTAGCTCTCGTAGCGCATCTCGGCGATCAGTTCCAGCTCGTGATCGAGCTGACGCCGCATGACGTCCGGCACGCCGTCGGGCCAGCGCCGGCGCGCGCCGTCCATGACGAGCCTGCGCAGGTGCGCGGACGCCGTGAGCCCCTTCGGCACCACCTCGCTCGGGTAGCGATAGTTCAGGGAGTCGAGATCGAAGCGGCACAGCGCGGCGACCTCGAGCGTGCGCGCGAGCGCGTCGGGCGGGTACAGCTCGGCAAGGCGTCGACCGCTCGCGCAGGTGACGCTCGCCGTTCGGGTGCAGACGGCCTCCCGGCTTCGTCGAGCGTGCAG
Source organism: uncultured Gammaproteobacteria bacterium (assembly GCA_963833195.1). Lineage (GTDB taxonomy): Bacteria > Pseudomonadota > Gammaproteobacteria > Granulosicoccales > Granulosicoccaceae > Granulosicoccus. The sequence goes on from CAWHXF010000027.1 coordinate 4,412,324, forward strand.
CCCGCGCGCAGGCAGGCGAGCACGTCCTGCAGGCCGCGACGGCTGCGCACGTGCATGTGCACGTCGCCGGCGGCCACGAGCGGCAGGTCGTGGCGCAGGCTCATCTCTTCGAGCCACATGCGGTGCTTCGCGTCGTGCGGACCGACGTGCAGCTCCAGCGCGAGGTACGCGTGGCGAGACAACGACCGCACCCAGCCGAAGCGGTGCTCCACCACCTCGCGCGAGGCGGGCGAGTACGGGGGCACCAGCAGCAGCGCCGAGCCGTCGAGCCCCGCCGCCTCGATGAGCACGTCGCCGACCGCGTACTCGCCCTTCGGCGCGGCGCGGCGCGCGGCGGTGATCAGGCCGCACGTCGCGCGGTAGCTCGCCGCGTCGGTCACGAGCACGACGAGGCGGCAACCGTCGTCCAGATGCAACTCCGTGCCGACGATCAAGCGTGGCGGAGGCGCGGCTTCGTGCCGCGCTTGTACATAACCGTGCACAGGGTTGTGCACAGGGTCGACCGCGTCCTCGTGCGTGCCGGTGCGCACCGCGCCGGGCTCGGTCAGCCACGCGGCGCCCGCCGCGAGCTCGCGCGCACGCACGTGGGCGCGCACCACGCCCGCGAACGAGCACTCGTCGGTGATGGCCAGGGCGGCATATCCGAGCGCGTGCGCGCGCTCGACGAGCTCCTCGGGATGTGAGGCGCCCCGCAGGAAGCTGAAATTGCTGACCGCGTGCAGCTCGGCGTAGCCGAGTGGCGGTCGGGGTCGGGTACTGTATATCCATAAGCTGGTTCAACATACAGCCTAAGCGGCCGCATGCGGCGTCGCACCCTGCGGCCCGTCGACGAAAGCGTCGACCGGTCGACAACGCGGCACCACCGATCCACCGCCCCGTCACCGGTCCGTCCGGAGCGGGCCCTGCCGGAGTGTCACGGCCTTGTCACCACCGCTCGCCGCCGTCCCCGACTCCACCCCCGCCGCCACCCCCCCGCGACCCTCACCGATGGGGCCGTACCGCTGGATACGTTGCTGCGCACGCGCACCGACATCCACCGCGGCTCGTCCACCCACCTCGACGTGCCGGCCCACGCCACGGGCTTCGCGGCGCTGGACGCCGCGCTGCCCGCGGGCGGCTGGCCGGTCGGCGGCGTGGCGGAGCTGCTGGTCGGGGTGCACGGCATCGGCGAGGCGAGCCTGCTGCTGCCCGCGCTGCGCACGCTCACGCGCGCCGGGCGCTGGGTCGCCTTCGTGCGCCCGCCGCACGAGCCCTACGCACCGGCGCTCGTCAACGCGGGGCTGGACCTGCGCCGGCTGCTCGTGGTCGATGCGCCGGACGACGCCGAGGCCCTGTGGTCGGTCGAACGGCTGCTGAGGTCGGGGCGCGTGGCCGCCGTCGTGTCGTGGGTGGCCCGCACCACGCCCGCGCGCCAGCGCCGGTTGCAGCTCGCGGCCGAGACGGGCGGCGCCTGGGGCACGGTCTATCGTCCCGTCGCGGCCGCGGCCGAGCACTCGCCCGGTGGCGCTGCGCATGGTGCTGGACGTACGGGACGGCCGTCTCGACATCGAGCTGATCAAGGCGCGCGGCGGTGCGCTCGGCGCGCTCGCCATCGATCCGTCGGCCTTCGACGCGGTGCAGGGGGCGGAATGGCCGGTGCCCGCCGCGCCTGCCGCATCCGAGCCGTCCGAGGCGCCGCGCGTGCCGCCCGCGTCGGTGACGCCGCTGCATGCCGGAACGCGCCGGCCGTCGCGCATCGCCGCGCACTGAGGCCCCCGTCGGCACGGACGCCCGCATGCTCTGGACCGCCCTGCGCTATCCCGCACTGCCGCTGGAGCGAATCGGTCCGCGCGAGCCCGGCACGCCGTACGCGGTCGCCGTGCGCGACGGCTCGCGAAAGCTCGTGCTCATGTGCGACGCGGTGGCGCGCGATGCAGGCGTGCGTGTCGGTCTTGCATTGTCCAGCGCGCTCGCCATCGCACCCGGGCTCGTCGTGGCGGATCACGACGACGCGGCGCAGACCGCGCACCTGGAGCTCCTGGCACTGGCCGCGCTCGGGCACTCGTCCATCGTCGTGCCGTACCCGCCGGACACCGTGCTGATCGAGTCCGGCGGCAGCCTGCACCTGTTCGGCGGCATCGATGCGTTCGTGTCGCGCCTGCGCGCCTCGGCCGCGGCCGACGGGCTGTCGGTCGTCGTCGCCACCGCGCCCACGCCGTTCGGCGCGCGTCTGCTGGCGAGGGCCGGGCTTGAGGTGTCGCTCCGGAGCGTCGAAGGGCTGCGCCACCGGCTGGCGTCGCTGCCGCTCGCGCCGCTCGGGCTCGACGAGCGCACGCTCGCGGGCCTGCGACGCTCGGGCGTGAAGCGCGTCGGCGAGCTGCTGGCGCTGCCGCCCACCGCCGTGGCGCGCCGCTTCGGTCGCGAGCTCTCCGACGCGCTGTACCGGCTGGACGCGCGGTTGCCGGATCCGCAGACGCCCATCACGGTGCCACCCACCTTCCACGAGGGCGCCGACCTGCCGCTCGAGGCCGCGTCCACCGGGGCGCTCGCCTTCCTGCTGCGCCGGCTGCTCGGCGCGCTCGGCGGGTTCCTGCGCGGCGCGGACCTCGGCGTCGGCGAGCTGCGCCTGACCTTGCGCCACCGCCACGTCGAGCCCACCGCCGTGCGGCTGCGCCTGGCCGCGCCGTCGAACGATGCCGCGCATCTGGCGCGCACGCTCGGCGCGCGGCTGGAGCGCACGGTGCTGGCGGCGCCGGTCGTGCGGCTGGAGCTCGAGGCTGCGCGGCTCGCGCAGATCGAGCGCTCCGGGTCGGACCTGCTGGACGCGGCGGGCGAGGGCGGTGCGACGCCCATTCCGGCCGCCGGCGGTCCCGGCGTCGGCGGCGGCATCGAGGAGCTCGTCGACGAGCTGGCGGCCCGGCTCGGCGCGGCGCGCGTGTACACCGCGCTCGCGCGCGACGAGCACCGGCCCGAGAGCGCGACCGCGCGCGTGGCCGACGGGCGGCGGCGAGGCCGGCGTCGCCGTGGCCCGCGCGTCCGTTGTGGCTGCTGCGCGAGCCGCGCGAGGCGCCGCGCACCCTGGAGCTCGCGAGCGCACCCGAGCGCATCGAGTCGGGCTGGTGGGACGAGGTGGACGTGCGCCGCGACTACTTCATCGCGCGCGACGCGCGCGGCGTGCACTACTGGGTGTACCGCCACCGCGGGGAGGCCGGGGGGCGGCTGTGGATTCACGGGTTGTTCGCTTGACGAGACCGGATCATCAGGCATCGAGAAGTCGAAAATCCGGGCTGATCTGCAGTTGCATTGCAGATCAGCCCGGATTCGCGGACACTGCGGGCATGTTTCGACGCGAGCTCCTGTCCGGTCTGCTGAAGGCCGCCACCGGATATCCGGTGATCACGGTGCTGGGTCCGCGCCAGTCCGGCAAGACCACCCTGGTACGGGAAGCGTTTCCGGACAAGCCGTACGTCTCGCTCGAGAACCCGGACGTGCGCGCGCGAGCCGCAGCGGACCCGCGCGCGTTCTTCGCGCAGTTCCCGGACGGCGCGATCCTCGACGAGGTGCAGCGGCTGCCGGAGCTCCTGTCGTGGGTCCAGGGCATCGTCGACGAGGACGATCGCACGGGGCTCTACGTGGTCACCGGCAGCTATCAGACGGCGCTGAAGCAGGGCGTCGGTCAGACGCTCGCGGGCCGCACGGCGGTGTTCAGGCTGCTGCCGCTGACCCTCGGCGAGCTAGGCGAGAGCGCCGAGCCTTTCGATCTGTGGCGGGAAATCCACCTCGGTGCGTTTCCGCGACTGCGCGAGCGCAACCTCGAACCCTCGCTGTTCCATGCGAGCTACCTCGCGACCTTCCTCGAACGCGATCTCGGTGCGCAGGTCAACGTGCGGGACCTGAACCAGTTCCGGGACTTCCTGCGGTTGCTGGCCGGCCGGGTAGGCCAGCTCGTGAACTTCACGAGCCTCGGCAACGATCTGGGCGCGAGCGCCAACACGATGCGCCACTGGTTGTCGGTGCTGGAGGCGTCCTGGCTGACAATACAGCTCCCGCCCTGGTACGAGAACTTCGGCAAGCGCGTCATCAAGTCGCCGAAGGTCTACTTCACGGACACGGGGCTAGCGTGCGCCTTGCTCGGCATCGAGACGCCCGAACAACTGTCACGCGACCCCGCGGCCGGCGGCCTCGTCGAGAACTGGGTCATCGCGGAGCACCTTAAGCGGCGCTGGAACGCGGGCCGCGACGCGCGCATCCATTTCTTCCGCGATCGTCACGGCAGCGAGGTCGACCTGCTGCTGTCGCGCGGCAACGCGCTGATACCCGTGGAGATCAAGTCCGCGCGCACGTTCTCGCCGCACCATCTGAAGGGGATTCGGCGGTTCCGCGAGCTGGCGGGCGATCGCGTCGAGCGCAGCCACTTGGTGTTCGCCGGCGAGGATCGCGGCGAGGTCGATGGCGTGCGGCTGACGGGGTTCGATGAGCTGGGCTTGCTGGACGGATGAGGGCGTCGGGGCCGGTCAGACGGCGGTCGCGGTTCGTCCACCCGCCATGGCCTTCGGAAGCGTGCACAGCACGACGCCCCCGAGCGTGAGCGACACCCGCGCTCCCCGACCGTCGAGCTCGAACCTCGTGCGCACGCACGAGTGGTTGCCGAGCTTCGATCCGACGATGCCGTCCGGCGCGACCGGTCCGCGCGCGCTGACACGCAGCACGTGCAGCAGCATGGCCGGGTCCGCCATCAGCACGGCGCGCTGGAATCGCAACGTCACGGCGTCGGCCCCGCGTACCGGATCGGGTTCCCCGTGCGCCGAGTCGCGCGCGCACGACCGTGCGCGGGCCCGCTCGAGCGCGCGGCGCACCGCCTGTCGCCACGCCGCCTCGTTGCGTCCGCCGACGAGTGCGATCTCTGCGTAGGACAGGCCGAACACGTCGTGCAGCAGGACAGCGGCGACGGCTTCGGGTTCGGAGCCCGCGAGCAACGCTCGAATCGCGTCGCGACAGGTTTCCGCGCGGACCAGCTCGGCTTCGGGCGTGGCGGCGCACGCCTCGTCAATGCCGCCGAGCCGCGCGAGCTTGTCGCGCTCCACGCGCGCCCGTCGCCAGCGATCGATCGCGATGTTGCTCGTCACGCGCACGAGCCAGGCCCGCGGCGAGTCCGGTCCGGCGTCGGCGAGCGCGATCAGGCGCAGCCAGGCTTCCTGCGCGTCGTCCTCCACGTCCTCGTGCCTGAACGGGCCGGGCGCGATGTCGGGGAGTGCATCGCGCATCGGAGCCGGAACGTCGCTCGCGTCCTTCATCGGATCGGCCACCTTCGAGAGGGCGATCAGTGTAGCGACGCTTGCCGAGCCGGGCCGCGGCGGCGGTCGATGTCGCCGGGGTTGTCACGACCGCCGACCGCCGTTCGTCATGTTCGCAAGTTCCTCGTCCCGACCCCGGAGATCGCTTCCATGTACACGCTCGAGAACGATGCGCCACCCCCGCAGCCCGACCGCCGGGACGGCGTCCTTGAAGAGCACGCCTTCGCCTCGCGCACGGTGCTGCTGTTCGGACAGATCGCCGACCGTTCGGCGAGCGAGGCGGTGGCACGCCTGGTCGCGCTCGACCACGAGTCTTCCGCGCCCATCCGCATGATCGTGTCCTCGCCCGGCGGTCACGTGGAGTCGGGGGACGCGATCCACAACGTGGTGCGCTTCATCGCCGCGCCCGTCACCATGATCGGCAACGGCTGGGTCGGCAGCGCGGCGACGCACGTGTTCCTCGCGGTGCCCGCCGAGCGCCGGGTCTGTCTGCCGCACACTCGCTTCCTGATCCACCAGCCGAGCGGTGGCTTCGGCGGCAAGGGCACCGACATCGCCATCCAGGCGCGCGAGATCCTGCGCGTGCGCGAGCGCATCGCCCGGACCATCGCGCGAGAGACGGGGCGCGAGCTGGAGGGCGTGCTGGACGACATCGAGCGCGATCACTGGCTGTCGGCCGAGGAGGCCGTGGACTACGGGCTGGTGTCGCGCATCGTGGAGCGGGTGGGCGAGATGGCGGGAGCCGCAGCGGACTGACGGCGCGCCGCACGCCACTCGCTCGGGCTGCACCCCTCGGCGTCGCGGAACACCCGGTTGAAGTTCGACTTCGTCCGGAACCCCGCGCCGAGCATGATCTCGGTGACGCTCGCGTCGACCGCGCCGCGCGACGCCGGCCCGGACGCGGACGGCACCGTGCCCGCACAGGAGGCGCTGTCGCGGATCCTCGCCGAGCTCATGGAGCGCGGCGAGGTGCTCGACGCCGTGGTCGCGGCCTCCGAGGGACAGCGCCGCGCGATGTGGGAGCGGCGCGAGGCGGCGGGCGAGCTGATGCTGCACGTCGGCAGGCTGCTGAACCTCGACGTCGCGCTGCCGCTCGACCGGGTGCAGGACTTCCTGGAGCGGGCCGAGGGGGGCCGCGCGCGCATCGATCCCGGCGCGAAGCTCTCGGTCGTCAGCCACCTCGGCGACGGCAACGTGCACTACACGCTGTGCCCGACCGACCCGGCGTTCGATGTGCCCCTGACCGAGATGGTCGAGGACGCCGTCGCCGAGCTCGGCGGCTCGTTCTCTGCCGAGCACGGCATCGGGCTCGCCAAGCGCGCCACCACGGCGCGGCGCAAGGACGCCGTGGCGCTGGACGTCATGCGCGCGATCAAGGCCGCTCTCGACCCTCACGGCATCCTGAACCCGGGCAAGGTGCTGCCCGCCTGAGAACGCGCGGACGGATCGCGGTGGGCACGACGGGCCGCCCCGTCGCCACGGGGGCAAGAAGGGTCGGACCGTCGTGCCCGTCCTCGCAAGTGGTCGGCGAAGTCCGCGTCGGCGTGTGCGAGGAGGAGCTCGAGGAGATCGTCCGCACGATCACGGCGCCGGCGGGCTTGCTGCTGGCCGGGATCGTCGACGACGGATCGCTCGCGCCGCTGCTCGACGGGGAACGCTTCGGCCTGGATGAGGTCGGCGCCGCCCACGCTCGCCTGACCGGCGGGGGCGCCGTCGGCAAGGCGGTCGTGGAACTGTAGACGCTCCGAGGGTGCCCGCCCCCGGCGCGTCGGGGACGCGGCGACGTCGCGAGCTCCCGGACTCGTTGACCAACGGCCCGCCTTCGTGAAAATATAGGCTCGGATTTCACGAGCCGCCCCATGCAAGCCACCGGCGACGACCTCCGAGCCCTGCGCCGCACCCGCGGCCTGACCCTCGCCGAGGCGGCCGGGCGCGTGGGCCGCTCGATCGGCTGGCTCTCGCAGGTCGAGCGCGGCCGATCCACGCCCGAGCCCGACGACCTCGCCCGCCTCGCCGACGCCCTGGAGGCCCCGCTCTCTTTGCTCGCGCCCCGCGGGCCCGAGGCCGAGCGGGGACGCGTCGTGCGCGCCGCCCACCGCCGCCCGCTCGGCGAGCGCGTGCCCGGCCTCGCCGAGTACCTGCTGAGCCCGGACCTCACGGACGGCTTCGAGGTCATCCACTCGACCTTCGCCCCCGGCGCGCGGCGCGACGAGCCGGTGCGCCGGGACACCACCGAGATCGCCCACCTCGTCTCCGGCCGCCTCGAGCTCACCATCGACGGCGAACCGTTCACCCTCGAGCCCGGCGACACCGCGCGCATCCGGAACGTCCCCTTCACGTGGGCCAATCCGTTCAATGCGCCCGCCGTGGCGCTGTGGACCATCACCCCCGCCATCTACACCCAGGACCGCTGATGCTGGATCAGGCCCGTATCGTCATCATCGGAGGCGGCGCCGTCGGCTGCTCCGCGCTCTGGCACCTCGCGAAGATGGGGCGGACCGATGCGCTGCTGCTCGAGCGCAACGAGCTGACCGCAGGCTCCACCTGGCACGCCGCCGGCAATTGTCCGACCTTCTCCACGTCCCTCGGGATGATGAAGCTGCAGCGCTACTCGGCCGAGCTCTACCGACGACTCGAGGACGAGACGCGCACCCCCTTCACCTACAACGTCTCGGGCTCGGTCCGCCTCGCCCACACCGAGGACCGGATGCGCGAGTTCGAGCACGTCAGGAGCTGGGGCCGGCGCCACGACATGCCGGTCGAGATGATGAGCGTGGCGGACATCAAGGCTGCCTACCCCTTCATCGAGACCCACGATCTCGTCGGCGGCTTCTGGGACGCGCACGACGGCGACGCCGATCCCGCGAGCCTGACCGGCGCGTTCGCCGCCGGCGCCCGGAAGCTCGGCGCCCGCATCCGCCGCCACACCGCCGTGACCGGCATCCGCCGCGAGGGCGACGAGTGGGTGGTCGAGACCGAGCACGGGGACGTGCGCTGCGAGAGCGTCGTCAACGCGGCCGGCTACTACGCGCAGCGGGTCGGCGCATGGTTCGAGCCCTTCGGTGCCCGCCGCGTGCCGATGTGCGTGCTCCAGCACCAGTACATGCTGACCGAGGAGATCCCGGAGATCGAGGCGTGGAGCCGCGAGAACGGGCGCAAGGTGCCGCTGCTGCGCGACCCCGACGTCTCGTACTACCTGCGTCAGGAGAAGGCCGGGCTGAACCTCGGCCCCTACGAGCGCGGCGGCCAGGGCGCGTGGATGCACCCGGAGAAGGACGGCGGCATGCCCGAGGACTTCAGCTTCCAGCTCTACCCGGACGATCTGGAGCGGCTCGAGCCCTACATCGAGGACGCCTGCGCGCGCGTGCCGCTGCTCGGCGAGGTCGGCATCTCCAAGGTCATCAACGGCCCGATCCCCTACGCCCCGGACGGCCTGCCGCTGATCGGGCCGATGCCGGGCGTGCCGAACGCCTTCGAGGCCTGCGTCTTCACCTTCGGCATCGCCCAGGCGGGCGGGGCGGGGAAGGTGCTGGCCGAGTGGATCGTCGAGGGCGCGCCCGAGTGGGACATGTGGGCGGTCGACCCGCGCCGCTACGGCGGGCACCTGTCGCAGGCCGCGGTGAACGCCCGGGGCCTGCAGGTCTATCGCCACGAGTACGCCGTCCACCACCCGAACCATGCGTGGCCGGCGGGACGGGATCTGCGCTTGTCGCCCGTGGACGATCGCGTCCGCGCCGCCGGGGGCCAGATGGGCAGCTTCGGCGACTGGGAGCGGGCGCTGTGGTACGCGCGCCCCGGGGATGACACCTCGGAGGCGGCCTCCGAGACGTGGGATCGGCACGGCCCGTGGTGGAATGCCGTGGCCGAGGAGTGCGCCGCCGTGCGCGACGCCGTGGGCGTGATCGACATCTGCGGCTTCACGCGCGTCGAGCTCGACGGCGCCGGCGCGGCCGACTGGCTCGAGTCGAAGATCGCCGGGCGATTGCCGAAGCCCGGCCGCGTCGGTCTCGCCTACTTCCCCGACCATCGGGGCCGTTGCCTGACCGAGATGAGCGTGCTGCGCCACGGTGCCGAGCGCTTCACCCTCGTCACGGCCGCCGCCGCCCAGCTCCACGACCGCGACTGGCTCGCCGCGACCCTGCCTGACGGCGTGCGCCTCGAGGACCGCACCGACGAGCACGATGCCCTGCTCGTCACCGGCCCCGAGGCTCGCGCCCTGCTGGAGCGGGTGGGCACCGACCACGACCTGTCGAAACCGTGGTTGACCCACGGCCCGGCCACCGTCGCGGGCCGGCCGTGCACGCTGGCGCGCGTCAGCTTCGCGGGCGAGCTCGGCTGGGAGATCCACGCCGCCAACGAGCACGTCCCGGCGCTCTGGGACGCCGTCGTCGGAGCGGGCGCGAGGCCCTTCGGCATGATCGCGCTGGACTCAATGCGGCTGGAGAAGGGCTGGCTCGCGTGGAAGCGGGATCTGTCCACCGACTACACGCTCGAGGAGCTCGGGCTCGCGCGCTTCATGCGCGACCCCGGTCCGGACCCGGAGCGCCGGCTGACCCTGCTCGCGCACGAGGGCGCACACGATCCGCTGCCCATGGCGAACGTCCTTCACGACGGCGCCATCGTCGGCGAGGTGACCTCCGCGGCCTGGGGCCACCGGAGCGGCAGGGCGATCGCCCTGGCGATGCTGCCGGCGAAGCTCGCCGAGGGCGCGGACCTCCTTCTCGACGTGTTCGGCGAAGCGGTGCCCGCGACGGTGCTCCCTGGCCCCGTCTGGGACGCCGACTTCACGAGGATCCGCGCGTGAGCTCGCCGACTCCGCCCACCACGGCCCGCGTCGTCGTCGTCGGTGGCGGCGTCATCGGCTGCTCGGTCGCCCATGACCTCGCGTAAATTGCTTCGTCACGGAGGCGATCCCGGATCTGGGTGCCTTGCCCGTGCTGCGCCTCTCCGACGAGTGCGCCTACTACAACGAGGACGCGGGCAAGCTGCTGCTCGGCGCGTTCGAGCCGGTGGCGAAACCCCGGGCCCCGATCCCGGGGGACTTCGAGTTCGACCAGCTCCCCGAGGACTTCGACCACTTCTCCTGCGCGACGGCGAAATGGTCGGGCATCTGAGCTCGGGCGGCTACGGCCAGGCGCTCGGCGCTGCCGTGGGGCTCGGCGACGTGCCGTGCCGGGGCGAGACCGTCGCGGAGCTTCTCGCCAGCCGGTGGGAGATCGAGATCGCCGGGGCCCGGGTGACGGCCGAGGTGTCGTCGCGACCCATGTACGACTCCGCCGGGGAGCGGATGCGCGGGTAGCGATCCGGCTCCGACGCCCGCGATCCCGTTCGACGCCCTTACCGGAAGTCCCGCGAGCCGTAGACGATCGCGCCGGCACTCTCGGAGAAGACCTGCGGCAGGGCGAAGTCGTCGACGCCGTCCCCGTCGAAGTCACCGATCGCGACGGCCCCCGTGCGCACCCCGTCGGTCAGCACGAGAGGGAAACCCGGCTGGGCCCGGAGGTTTCCGACCGAGAGCGGATCGGGCGCGTCGATCAGTCGGTAGCCTCTGTCCGGCACGATCGGGTCCGTCACCGTCGGCAGCTCCAGTCGGCGGCCGGCGCGGCCGTACAGAACGAGCAGCGTCGTCTGATTGCGCGTGACGAGGGGATCCGAGACCGCCCCGCGCGGCATGGTGGTGTACACGATCGCGAGATCGGCGAGCCCGTCGCCGTTGACGTCCCCGATCGGCACGAAGCCGTCGATCTGCGCCGAGTAGATGAAACTCCTGTTGAGCGCGTCGATCTGCGGTGCCGAGATCAGCTCGCCCACGCTGTCGATCTGTCCGAGCGGCACCGACCCCGGCAGAGCGTCCGAGCCGTACACCACGTAGAGGCCCCCCGGCCCGGCGCGATCGGGAAAAAACGTCGGATCGGCCAGCATCGCGAAGTCGTCGAAGCCGTCGCCGTCCAGGTCGCCGACGCCGGAGACGACGGAACCGATCTCCTGGTTGGGGGCCGAAGCCGGAGAACACGGCACCCTCGCCGATTCCAATGTCGTCGACGCTCCCGTAGTCCTCGAGCCCGCCCTGCTGGCCGTAGAGCACCCAGACGCGTCCGGCGCGCTCGCTGCTGCCGACCGTCACTTCCGGTTCGGCCCCGATCAGGTCCGCGACGCCGTCGCCGTTGAAGTCGCCGCCCGCTAGCGCCCGTTCCGCGGAAGGCGGCACCCGGTACCCGCCGGTCATCGACGTCTCCCGTGGATCGAGCACGGTGGCGCCCCGTGCGCGCCCGGGCAGGACGAAGGCGGCGCGCCCGTCCTCGTTCTCATCCTCGGTGAACAGCACGTCCGCCAGACCATCGCCGTCGACGTCGCCGAGCGCGCCGATGTCCAACACAGGTTGCGTGACGACGAGGCCCCGCTCGGGCGCGAACCGCTCGCTCCCGAGCTCGATCGCGTCCGCCTCGTCCGGGCGGTCGGGCAGGGGCGCGCCCGGGGCGAAGCGGACCGTCACGCTGGCCGGGGGGGACTGGCTGTTCCCGTCGAACGCGACGATGTCGAACGTGAAGTCGTTCCCACCGACGAACCACTCGAAGTAGTAGCTCGTCCGCCGGGTCGTCTCGAAGACGAAGCCGTTGCGCTGGACCTCGTAGCGCAGGCCCGGCGTCGCGCCCCGGTCCTAGAACAGCGCCGCTTGCCTGGGCATCCCCGGGACCGGCCGATAGACCTCGACACGCGGGTTCTCCGGTGCCGCAGGAACCGACTCGGGCGGCGGTCTCTCGCCATCGGTGCGCACCTCGATGCGCGACGGTGCGGAGCGGCGCCCGTCCGTGTCGATCGCGATGACCTCGAACACGTAGTCGGTGCCGGCGACGAGCGTGTTCGTGGAAAAACCGTAGACGAAGCCGATGTCCGGGCCGATGGTGTCGATCACCTGACCGTCGCGACGGATCTCGTAGCGAAAGTCGAGCTCGGCCTGCTCCCGCCGCCACTCTAGCCTGACCGCGCGCTCCGATTGAACCTTGGCGGTGAGCTCCGCCGGGGGCCGGGGCCCGTCTGCCGCGGGCGTGGTCGAAGGGTCGTCGCCGTCGGTGCGCACCGCGATCGAGGACGGCGCCGAGCGGCCTCCGTCCCGCCCGATAGCGACGACCTCGAACGCGTAGTCGGTCCCGGCGGCGAGATCGCGGGTGTAGTAGCTGACGCCGTCGGTCGTGCCCACGACCTCGCCGTCGCGCCGGATCTCGTATCGAAGGGCGAGCTCGGCCGGTTCGCGCTTCCAGAACAGCTCGGCGGAGCGCTTCGAGTAGACGTCCGAGCGCAGCTCGTCGGGCGCCTCCGGCCCGCCACTCGGCGGCGCCGGGGTCGTGCCGCCGCCGAGCATCGTCCTCGCCACGCTCGAGCGTTGCCCGGCGTTGTCGATCGCGACGACGGTGGATGTGTAGGGGGTGTCCGGCTGCAGCGAGGGGTCGTAGAAGCTCAGCGCATCGCGGATGCCCAGACTCCGCCCGTTTCTAGTGATCTCGTAGCCGCGCACGGCGCCGCGATCGTCGGTCGAGCGCTCCCAGAAGAGCTCGCCGCCGGCCTTGTCGTAGAGCGTCGCGCGGAAGTTGTCCGGTTGGATCGGCGGGGCGTCCGCCGACTGCGCCGAGACCGGGTTCGCGGCGGCTACTGACAGCGCGACGAGCGCGACGGCGATACGGGCCATGGTTCGAACCGTTCAACGGGGCAACGGAAACGCTAGCACGCGGGCGACGTCCTGCCGCCAGTCATATGACCGTCGATCGCGGCTCACTCCCGGCGGCCTGTCAACCGCCAGGCGACGGCCGTTGGCGGCCATCGACTTCGCAGCGGTCGGAACGCTCGAATCGTGTCGCGACATGCGCCGAGGTCGTTGCTGGAGCAGGCGCGACCCCGTACGCACCGACGGCAGGAAGGAACGACAACCGCCCGTGGTCCGGCAGGATCGGTCCGTGCGAGCCTGGTGGTCGAGCTCGACGCGGAGTTGCCGCGCTCGTGACTACTCAGTGGGCCTGGGTGACCGACCCTTCTGACGGATCGAACGCACGCCCCGCGAGCGCGTCCGCCAGCGCACCCATCACGTTGCGGCCCCGCTTCTTCGCCGTCGAGATGTAGCCCCGGATGCGGCAGAACACCTCCGCTCCGCGCTGCGAACGGAAGCAGCCCGACACCTTCTGCTTGACCTTGATCATGCGCACGTCTCGTTCGGCCAGGTTGTTGTCGAAGGGGCGCTCGAAGTCGTAGACGAACCCCAGCGCCTCGGGCATGAAGTCCGTCAGCCGCGCGTGCAGGTTCACCGCCTTGTGGCGCTTGCCCCGACCCTTCGCGTCCGCTGGCGGCGCAGGGCCACCCGGCAGCTCCGCACAGCCCTTCTTCAGGATCCGCCGGTAGCGGCGCTCGATCCGGTCGATGCTGCGCTCGTCGAGTCGGGCAAGCCCTGCCGCCTTCGCCGCCTCCACCTCGCGGTGGGTCTCCACCAGAGCCCGGATCAGCCGCTTCGCCCAGGCTTGCCCGTACTGCTCGTGCACGTACACGAGCTCCCGGATGTGGTGGGCGTTACAGAGCACGTGCAAGAGCCCCTCGACGGCGAAGTACGGACCCCAGTGGTCGTGCACCGCCTAGCCCTTGTAGCCCTCGAGCACGCGCATCGCCTCGATGCCGCGCTTGCCGTGGATCAGGTAACAGGTGACGAACACGGTGCTCGCCACGTGCAGCCAGTGCAGCTTGCCGCCTACGCGCACTCCCGACTCGTCGAAGTGGGCCGCGGGGGCCGTACGCAGCGCGGCGATCGCATGGATCTCGAAGTCCTCGAGCCGATCGCTGCAGCGCACCAGCAGGTTATCGAGCGTGCCTTGGCTGATGGTCAATCCGTACAGATCGTTGAGCGCCTCGGCCAGCCGCGCCATCGGCACCAGCTGGTACTCGGCCAGATACACCACCGTGGCGTGCAGCCGGGGGCCGTACTGCACCGGACGGGTGACCCCGTCTGGGAAGGCGCCGCTCGTGCATGTCCCGCACGCGCGGCGGCGCACGATCGCGCAGTGCTCGGTAACCTCGACGGCTACGGGCGGGAGGTCGAACACCTGTCGGCGCCGCACGCCGGCTACCGTGGCGCCATCGAGCAAGGCGCCGCACCGGCCGCAGTGCACGGACTCGCGATCCACACGGTGATCGAGCTCGCCGACCCGCTTCTCGAGCCGCACGACGGCGCCGTGCAGAAAGACGATCAGATCGTCCTTCTGCGCGTGGTCGAGGCTACGGAAGTTGCCGGGGAGCGGCTCCACGAGCGGACGCTATCCTGCGCCGGTGCGGGTGTCCAGCGGCGTCTCGGGCATGGGCCGCTGAGTAGTTACCGTGGAAGTGCTCATGGATATGCCTGACGTCGGCGAAGACGCGGACTTCGTCCGCGTGCAGGACGATGACGGGCACCATCTTTTACCTGATTGATACCAACGTCCTCAGCGAACTGCGCAAGCATGGGAGCGCCAACCCGGGTGTCATTCGCTTCTTCGAACAGACGCTGGAAGACGAGACGACTCGCTACGTGTCGGTCATCACGATCGGCGAGCTTCGCCGTGGCATCGATCTGCTCAGACATCGGGATGACTCGCCGAAGGCCGAACTACTCGAGACGTGGCTGACGTCGGTACTCGACGACTACGGCGATCACCTCCTCGATCTGGATCGCCATGCCGCGGAGCTATGGGGGAGGCTGCGCGTGCCAGCGCAGGAGAATTCGATCGACAAGCTCATCGCCGCGACCGCGCTGATCGGTGGGCTGACCGTCGTGACGCGAAACGTCCGCCACTACCAGTCCAGTGGCGTGCCGGTCATCGATCCGTTCTCCTGAATCGAAGACGGATGTCCGAAGACGCGAGACGGGATCCGGGACACGCGCGGAAGCCTCGACGTGCTCGCAGCCGATGGCGTCGAGGCGTTCGTCCACGACCGGCCGCTGCTGCGCTGGCTGTCGCTCGCGCAAGTTCGTCGCGCGGATTCGAGGCACGCCCCTGCGACGTGGACGCAACGCGTGGGCCGGCGCGAGCGCGTCCTCGAACCGGTGCGCGCTCGCTCAGCCCGGCTCGGCGGCCGTGCCGCGCGAAATCGCCGGCCGATAGTGTCGCCAGAGGCGCCAAGCCTCGAGCACCGCGAGCGGCACGAAGTGCACGAGAGCGGGTCCGGTTTCGTGAGCGACGAACAGCCAGTGGGCGAACGTGGCGACGGCGGCGAGGTAGACGAAGCGCTGCAGCGTCTTCCAGCGACGTCCGAGGCGACGCACCGAGGCGTCGTTCGAGGTCACGGCGAGCGGCACGAACACCACGAAGGCGAGCCAGCCGGTCCAGATGCCGAGCTCGGCGAACTGGGCCGCGGCCGCCGATAACGATCCGAGATCGACGAGGTAGTAGAGCGTGTGCAGCGCCGCGTAGCCGAACGCGGCGACGCCGAGGTAGCGCCTGCGGCGCATCAGCCAGCGCAACCAGCGGGCCGCGGGGAAGAGCTCGCGCAGCGGCGTTAGCAGCATCGCCACGATCATCATGCGCGCCGCGAACTCGCCGGTCGGGTGAAGCAGCGGCTCGAGATCTTCGCCGGCGAAGGCGCCGGCGAGCAGGCCGAACGAGGGCAGAGCCAGTACCAGCCAGAACGTCGCGGGGTGGTTCCAGATCCGGCGCGCGCGGCCCGGTACGTTCGTGTTCATCGATTGGGGTCCTCTGTGTGGGAATGAGGGCGCGGCAAGGGTGATATCGACGGCGTACGGTCGCGCGCCGTGGTAATGATCGGGTCGAGATGCGCGGACAACGTGCACCCGTGGCGACGCGATCGTGCAAGGGGGGCTCGGGGTCGGCCACGCTTCACGGTGCCGTCCCGTTCGCCGAACGGAACGGACCGCGTCGCCGCGCGGCCCGGATCCGCCGGTGCCGCGCGATCCGATCAGATCATGCGATCGGCGCGCTCGCCCCCGCCGCGCCGCCCGCCGCGTCGCTCGCCGCGCTCCTCGCGCATCTGGTCGCGGAACTCGTCGAAGCCCGCCCCTTCGGCGTCCGACACGACCCCGTCGCCGTCGACGTCCAGCTGCGCCTCGAGCATGTCGCGCTGTGCGTCCCGGGCCGTGCGCCGCTCGGCGCGCGACAGCTCCCCGTCGCCATCGGTGTCGGCGGCGCCCAGGCGCTCGGTTCGCAGCGTGTCGCGCATCGTCTCGCGTTCGGCGCGCGACAGCTCGCCGTCGCCGTCGGTGTCGTACTGCGCGATCAGGTCGACACGCGCCGCATCGCGCTGGATGCGGATCTCCGCGGCGGAGATCACGCCGTCGCCATCGGTGTCGACGAGCGAGACTGGGCCGAGACCGCCGCCGGGACCGCCGCCGGGACCGCGGGCGAATGCGCCGGCGGACAGGGCCGTGGCGACGGTGGCGACGGCCAGGGTGGTGATGGTGATTCGCTTGCTCATGATGATCTCCGGTGTGGGTGTGCGAAGGGCGCCTCTCGCGCCGCAGGAGAATCATCGGGTCGGGTCGTGCAAACACGGTGCACCTACCGGGGAGCGATCGTGCAAGGACGTGTCGGGCGAACGGGGCCATCGAGCTGACGTGCCGTCCTCTCGGCCGGGGATCGGCTCGCCATGGGAGCCACTGAGGGTCCGTCCCACCGCAACGGCGTCGCTGTAGACGAAGGACAATCGCCCGGCGTGTGTCGGGTGGTCCATCCGAGTGTTCCGGTGGGGTTCGCCGAGATGGAGCACGGCGAGCCCCTTCCTCGACGGGCGCGGGCGCCGGGCTAGCTGTTGCTGGCCTTCGTGGCAGGGCTGTTCGTGGACCCGGCCCGCGGGCCGGTCCTGGCGAGCACGGGGCCGGAAGGGCTCGCGTTGTCGAAGCCGTGGCCGCGGAGGAAAGCGCTGGCGCGATGCTGACCGTCAAGCGGAGCACGCGCCGCACCGAGGAGGTAGTACCCTCGGCTGCAGACGCCGTCGGTGTCCCGGGTTTCCCGAAGCAGCCGTGCGGAGAGAAACTGGCTCAGCAGGAAACCGTGCGCCGCGTGGATCTGGACGCCGCCGAAGCCCAGCGTCTTCAGCGTCGAAGCGGTCTGCGCGAACCGTTCGGGAAGCGCGGCGATGTCGTCCGCCGACAGTGCGTCGCAGTGAAAGTCTCCGATGTCGAGCGCCGAGGGTCCACGCCCGGTCGCGAGTGCGGAGTCGGCGAGCGCACCGGCGTGGCCGAGCTGTGCCCACAGCATGGATCCCTCCCGCGAGCCGGCCTCGGCCAGCGCGCCGAGCGCGACGACGTCGGATGACGCGTCGACGACGAGGTTGCCGGGCTTCTTGGGGTACCGTGCATCCCCCTGCACCTCGCCGATGATGGAGAGCCCGACGCCACCGCGCGCCCAGCGCGCATAGAGCCTTGCCTGCGCCTCGGTCGCGTCGCCGCGCCCGTCGCCGAGCGAGTCGGACATCGCGGCCTTGGCGATCCGGTTCTTCAGGACCGAGCCGCAGGGCAGTCGCAGCGGATCGCCGAGCGAGGGGCGCGCGCCGATCGCGTCGCTCACGCGATCATCTCGGCAAACGCTGTATCGAAGAATTCGAAGGTCACGGTCTGCACGAGCGAAGTCCTCTCGGGTTGAACGAGAGCGCCCGTCGATCGCCGGTCCAGACGATCTCGATACGTCACGAACGCGCATCGGTTTGACCGGGGACCACCGCTCGCATCCCGGAAAAACGCAGGGCCAAGGACCGGATCGGGCTGCCGAGGGTACCCGGATCGACCGCTGCGGTGCCTGGGCGCATTCCGGAGTCGCGGCCGACGCGCACGAGAGCGACGTCGCGCGATCGGATCAGATCATGCGATCGGCGCGCTTACCACCGCCGCGCCGGTCACCGCGGCGCTCGGCGCGCTCCTCGCGCATCTGGTCCTGGACGAACGAGCGTCGCAAGCGAATTCCGATGCAGCGCCACGGACGCTCCGGAGCCGCTGTTATCGTGCATCGGTTGTCTCGCGGAAGAACGCTCCATGATCGACGACATCGCCGCGAACGACACGGACGTGCTGGTGATCGGTGCCGGCATCGTCGGCATCGCCGTCGCGTACGCCATCCGGACGCGTTCGCCGCGCACCGCGGTGACGCTGGTCGACGACGGCTCGCCCATGGCGTTCACGTCGGCCCAGTCCGGCGAGAACTACCGGAACTGGTGGCCACATCCGATCATGAAGCGCTTCGTCGAGGACAGCATCGAGCTGATGGAGTCGCTGAGCGCCGAGACGAACGGGCACGTCGCGCTGACGCGTGGCGGCTACGCGCTGGCGACCCGCTCGACGGACATCGATGCGCTGCTGACCGAGCTCGCCGGCACCTACCGGGAAGGCGGGGCACAAGGGCTTCGCGTCCACGAGCGGGGGGACGCCTGCGGCTACGAGTTCTCCGGGTCCGGCGGAGCGTCCGGTGCGGCGTCGGGGGTGGACGTGCTGCGCGATGCGTCGCTCGTGCGGCGACATTTCCCGAGCTTCGACCCGTCCGTCGCGACCGTGCTCCACGTTCGGCGCGGCGGCACCGTCGCCTCCCAACCGCTCGGGCAGCACATGCTGGAGCGCTTCCGGGATCTCGGCGGAAGACGCCTGACGGGAAGGGTGGTCGGCATCGAGACGGCGTCGCCGTTCAACGTCCGCGTCGAGGCTCCGGACTGTGCGACGAACCTGCGTGCCGAGCGCATCGTCGACGCCGCCGGTCCTCACGCGGCCGAGGTAGCGGCCATGCTGGGCGTCGCGTTGCCCGTCCACAACGTCCTGCAGCAGAAGATCGCGTTCGAGGACGTCGCCGGGGCGATTCCGCGGGACCTGCCGTTCTCGATCGACCTCGATGCCGGAGCGATCGGCTGGAGCGACGAGGAGCGTGCGCTCATGCGGGAGGAGCCCTCCCTTCGCGGGTATCTCGACGAGATGCCCGGAGGCACTCACTGCCGACCGGAAGGCGGCGTGCGCGGTCGCTGGATCAAGCTCGGCTGGGCCTACAACGCTGCGCCCGTGCGGGCGAGCCGCGCACCGGAGCTCGATCCCCGCTTTCCCGAGATCGTGCTGCGCGGCGCGACGCGGCTGCACCCGGCGCTGAGCGCCTACGCCGAGCGCTTTCCGCGGAACATGACCCACTACGGGGGCCACTACACGATGACCGAGGAGAACTGGCCGCTGATCGGTCCGCTCGGCGTGGAGAACGCGTTCGTTGCCGGGGCCATGTCGGGCTTCGGCACGATGGCGGCGTGCGCCGCCGGGGAGCTGACGGCTAAGTGGGTCCTGGACGAGCCGCTGCCGGATCACGCGACCGCGCTGTCGTTGCGGCGCCACGACGACGCCGCGCTGATGACGGAGCTGCGCGGAGCTCGCAGTCGCGGCGTCCTCTGACGCCGGCGACGTCCGACGCCGCTTGCCCCGCACCCCGCGGCGTGGCGCAGTGCCGTGGCGGTCTCGACGCGATGATCGTCGCCGGTGCGCAGCGCCACCGCGCGTCCGTCGCGCCTTGCGCACGGCTTGCAGTTTGACGACGCGATGACATCGGTGTCATAGTGCCGGCTCACGAGCGGCAATGGCCGGTCGGGGAGGGGCAGTTGCCGACGATCTACGATGTCGCACGGACCGCGCGGGTCTCGCCCAAGACGGTCAGCCGCGTGCTGAACGGCGATGCTCCGGTGCGCATCGAGACGCGCGAGGCGGTGCGCTCGGCCATGGACGTCCTCGGCTACGTGCCCTCGTCGGCCGCACGGTCCATGCGCTCCCGGCGCAGCGGCCTGATCGGGGTCATCACCGGCGCGCTCTCCGGCGAGCCGCACGGCTCGACGCCGGGCGGGCTGCCCGCGCGCCTCATCGTCCAGGCCGCGCAGCGCGCGTTCGACGGAACGCGCTTCACACTCATGACCGCGGACACCGGCGGGCGCGAGGAGAGGGTGCCGCACCTGATGGCCACCTTCGCGGAGCACCGTGTCGAGGGCCTGATCCACGTGGCCGAGCACCACCAGCGCGTGGAGGTGCCGAGCGCCTCGCCCGCCGGGCGGCTCGTCCTCGCGAACGGCTTCTGTCCCGGCGTCCCTTCGGTCCTGCCGGACGACGAAGCGGGGCAGGCCGGGCTGACGGCTTGGGTGGCCGCGCGCGGCCACCGCCGCATCGCCTACATGACGCTGACCCCGTCGGTCCTCGCCGCCGACCTGCGGCTGCGCGGGCACCGCCGGGCGCTCGCCGAGGCCGGCATCGCCGACGACCCCGATCTCGTCGCCCCGGACGCCGAAGGGGGCGAGCGATCCATGCGCGACGCCGCGGCCCGGCTCATGGCGTTGCCCGACCCGCCGAGCTGCATCCTGTGCGGCAACGACGGCATGGCCATGCGCCTCTACGGGATCCTGCGCTCGATGGGCGTGTCGGTGCCCGAGGACGTCAGCGTCGCGGGCTACGACGACCACCGCGTCATCTCCGAGATGCTCTACCCGCCGCTGACCACGGCGACGCTGCCCTACGCGGCCATGGGCGCGGCGGCGACGGACATGCTCCGTTCAATGATCGAGGGCGAGTCGGCACCCGCCGAGCCCGTGCTCGTGCGCGGCGGCGTCGTGCCCCGCGCCTCCGTCCTGACAAGGGACCCGACCCGAAGCAGACAGACATGAGGAGACAGACGTGAAGAGACTGTTGACGGCGACCGCCCTCGCGACCATGGCGGGGGGCGCCTGGGCGCAGACCGAGGTGGGCATGTGGTACCACGGGGCGGGGAACCGCGGCGAGGCCGAGACGCTCGACCGGATCGTCACCGACTTCAACGCCTCCCAGGACGAGTGGGAGGTCGTGGTCGAGAGCTTCCCGCAGGAAAGCTACAACGACTCGGTGGTGGCCGCGGCGCTCGCCGGCGACCTGCCCTGCATCCTCGACGTGGACGGACCCGTGATGCCGAACTGGGCGTGGTCGGGCTACCTGCAGCCGCTGCCGTTCGAGGAGGAGCGCGTGGCCGACTTCCTGCCCGGCACCAAGGGGGTGTGGAACGACGAGCTCTACTCGATCGGCCTGTGGGACGCGGCGGTCGCGATCTTCGCGCGGCAGTCCGATCTCGACGCCTGGAACCTGCGCACGCCCACGGTCGAGGCGCCCTGGACCGGTGAGGAGTTCATGGCAGCCCTCGACGCGGCGCGCGACGGCGGGGACTACGAGTACGCGCTCGACCCGGGTCTGGCCTGGACCGGCGAGTGGTATCCCTACGCCTTCTCGCCGCTGCTGCAGTCCTTCGGCGGTGATCTCGTGGACCGCGAGACCTACGCCTCGGCCGAGGGCGTGCTGAACGGCGAGGCCGCGCTCGAGTTCGGCACCTGGTGGCAATCGCTCTTCGAGGAGGGCTACGCGCCGGGCACCAGCCAGGACCCGGCCGACCGCGACGCGGGCTTCAACGACGGGAAGTATGCCTTCGCCTGGAACGGCAACTGGGCCGCGGCCGCGACGCTCGAGGCGGTCGAGGACGTGGTGTTCCTGCCGGCGCCGGACTTCGGCGCAGGCAACGTGATCGGCGCGGCGTCGTGGCAGTTCGGCGTTTCGGGCACCTGCGAGCATCCCGAAGGGGCGACCGCGTGGATCGAGTTCGCACTGCAGCCGGAGTTCCTCGCCGCCTTCGCCGAGACCACCGGCCTGATTCCCGCGACCCCCGAGGCGGCGGCGATGACCGAGACCTACAGCGAGGGCGGCCCGCTGGAGGTGTTCTTCGAGCTCTCCGAGAATCAGGCGCTCGTGCGTCCCGTGACGCCCGGCTACGTCGTCGCGGCGAAGGTCTTCGAGAAGGCGCTGGCCGACATCGCGAACGGCGCCGACGTGCAGGACTCGCTCGACGCGGCCGTCGACGAGATCGAGTCCGACATCGAGGCCAACCAGGGCTACGGCCACGAGATGTGACCGGCCGGGGGCCCTTGCGGGCCCCCTTTCTCCACTACGGGGACAGGCATGGCATCGAAGCTGACCACGTCGAACCGCGCGGGCTGGGCCTTCGCGATCCCCGGGTTCGGGCTGATCGCGGCGTTCATCATCCTGCCCTTCTTCTTCGCGTTCTACCTCTCGCTCACCGATCAGCGGCTCGTCTCGCCGAACCCCACCCGCTTCGTCGGGCTGGAGAACTACCGCGACCTGCTCGACGTGCGCGTCATCACGCTCGAAGCCGAGCGCGACGCGGACGGCGGAGTCGTGCGCGACGAGAGCGGCGCGATCGAGTACCCCCGCGTGCGCACCGTCACGCGTAGCCCGGACACGCCGCAATACCGAGGCATGCGCGAGTGGTTTCGCTGGCAGTCCGGGGACGATGTCAGAGTCGTGATCGCCCGCGACGTCGTCTTCCTGCGCGCGCTGCTCAACACGATCCTGTTCGTGCTCGTCGTGGCTCCCGTGCAGGCGGGCCTCGCGCTGTGCCTGGCGCTGCTGGTCAACCAGCGCCTGCGCGGAGTGAACGCCTTTCGCGCCGTCTACTTCATGCCGGTGGTGATCTCGATCGTCGTCGTCTCGCTGCTCTGGCGCTTCATCTACGACGGCGAGAACGGGCTGCTGAACGAGCTACTCGCCCGGCTGAGCTTCGGCGCCTGGGAGCCGATCGACTGGCTCGGGCGAACCGATACCGCGCTGCCGTCGATCATGGCCATGTCGGTCTGGCAGGCCGTGGGCTTCCACATGGTGATCTGGCTCGCCGGGCTCCAGACCATTTCGCCCACGCTCTACGAGGCGGCCGCCATCGAGGGCGCGTCGAAGTGGCAGACCTTCCGCCACATCACGTGGCCGGGCTTGCGGAACACGGCCGTGCTGGTCCTGATCGTGATCACGATGCAGTCCTTCGCGGTCTTCGCGCAGATCGACGTGATGACCAACGGCGGACCGCTCGACTCGACGCAGACGCTCGTCTTCCAGACCGTCGAGCGAGGCTACGGGAAGCAGGACATCTCGGGCGGGTCCACCCTGTCGGTGATCCTGTTCCTCGTCGTGCTCGCCATCAGCCTGACCCAGTCCTGGCTGACGCGGGAGCGCTCCTGATGGGCGCCGTCTCCGCCGACAACCGCGGGCTCAGGCTCGCCGCGCGGTACCTGGTCCTCTGCCTCGTCGCGCTCGTCTTCCTCTTCCCGGTGATCTTCATGCTGGTGTCGTCGCTCAAACCCGACGCGCAGCTTCTGTCCGACACCGGCAGCCTGCGGGCCTTCCTGCCGGTGGGGGACATCGGCCTCGACAACTACCGCGACGCGTTCGAGCGCGCGCCGATCGGACGCTTCGTGTTCAACTCCGTTCTCGTGACGACCGTGACCGTCACGCTCTCGCTCGCCCTGTGCTCGCTGGCTGCCTTCGCCTTCGTGTTCCTGCGCTGGTGGGGCCGCGCGGCACTGCTGGCCGTCGTCGTCTCGACGCTCATCCTCCCGTTCGAGACCATCGCCATCCCGCTGCTGCTGATCGTCTCGAAGCTGCCCTGGATCGGGCTGGACGGCGTCGAGATCGGCTGGCTCAACACCTACCGCGTCCAGATCATTCCCTGGATCGCCGACGCGCTGACGATCTTCCTGTTCGTCCAGTTCTTCAAGGACCTGCCGCGCGAGCTGATCGAGGCGGCGCGCGTCGAGGGGGCGACGTGGTGGCAGGTCTACTGGCGCATCGTCATGCCGCTGTCCGGACCGGTGATCGCGACGGGCGCCATCCTGAAGACGCTCAAGATGTACAACGAGCAGTACCTGTGGCCCCTCATCACGGTCCAGTCCGAGGCCTATCGACCCGTCATGGTCGGCCTCGGCTACTTCTTTCAACTGAACATCGCCTGGGGGGAGGTCATGGCCTACCTGTCGCTCATCACCGTGCCGGTCCTGGCCTTCTACCTGGTCCTGCAACGCGCGTTCATCGCCTCCATCGCCTCGACGGGAGTCAAGGGATGAGGCCCGGTGCACCGCGCGGAGTTCTGCCATGACGCTCGCCCTGTCCGACCGCTGGATCTGGGACTCGTGGTACGTCCGCGACGGCGACACCTGGCACGCCTACTTCCTCCAGGCACCGAAATCCATCGGCGACCCGGAGCTCAGGCACTGGAACACCTCCGTGGGTCACGCCACGTCGCCGGATCTGCGCGAATGGACGCATCGGGGCACCTGCCTCGCGCCCGCGCCGGGGCCGGCCTGGAACGACTACACGACCTGGACCGGCTCCACCGTGCGGGACGACGACGGGCTGTGGCACCTCTTCTACACGGCCTCGTGCCGGGCGGAGGACGGTCTGTACCAGCGCATCGGGCACGCGGTCTCGGACGACCTGCACGCGTGGCGCCGCGTGGACGACGAACCGGCGCTCGACCTTGCGGGACCCGCGGCCGAACGCTACGAAGTCGACCACGCGGTGGGCTTCTGGCACGATCGTGCGATGCGCGACCCGTGGGTGATGCCGGATCCCGAGGGCGACGGCTGGCTGATGTACTTCACCGCGCGCGCCGCCGGAATCGCCGAACCGAACGCGGGCGGGTGCATCGGCTTCGCGACCTCGCCCGATCTGCACGCGTGGACGCTGCGGCCGCCGGTCTTCACGGGTGGGTTCGGTCAGCTGGAGGTGCCGCAGGTCTTCACGCACGGCGGGCGCTGGTACTGCCTCTTCTGCACCGCTGCGGCGCACTTCTCGGCCGAACGCGCGAACGCCGTGCCGGGCGGTCCCGTGACGGGCACGCACTACCTCGTCGGCGACGAGCCGCGCGGCCCTTGGCGCCTCGCGGACGGTCCCTTCCTGGACGGCGCGCTGCCGTGTCGGCGCTACGCGGCGCGCATCCTCGACACCGAGAGCGGTTTGGTCATCATGGGCTTCGCCGACCGTCCGGACGGCGGCCACTTCGTGGGTCACGTCATGGATCCCGAACCGGTGGTGCAGGACGACGAGGGCGTCCTGAGGGTGGAGGGTCGATCGTGGGATCGGTGAGGCTGCGCGACGTGCGCAAGCGCTTCGGCGAGGTCGAGGTCATCCGCGGCGTCGACATCGACGTGGAGGACGGCGAGTTCGTCGTGTTCGTGGGTCCGTCCGGCTGCGGCAAGTCGACCCTGCTGCGCATGATCGCGGGGCTCGAGGACATCACGGCCGGCACGCTCGAGATCGACGGGCGGCGCGTGAACGATTCGCCCCCCAAGGAGCGCGGCATCGCGATGGTCTTCCAGACCTACGCGATCTTCCCGCACATGACCGTGCGCGAGAACGTGGGCTTCGGCCTCACCATCGCCGGCGCGCCGAAGGCCGAGAAGGAGGCCAAGGTCGCCGAGGCCGCGCGCATCCTGCAGATGGAGCACCTGCTCGACCGTCGTCCGTCCCAGCTCTCGGGCGGGCAACGTCAGCGAGTCGCCATCGGCCGCGCCATCGTGCGCGACCCGTCGGTCTTCCTCTTCGACGAGCCGCTGTCGAACCTCGACGCGGCGCTGCGCCACGGCATGCGCACCGAGATCGCCAAGCTGCACGACAGGCTCGACGCGTCGATGATCTACGTCACGCACGACCAGGTCGAGGCGATGACCCTGGCCGACAAGATCGTGGTGCTGAAGGACGGCGCGGTGATGCAGGTCGGCGCGCCGATGGAGCTCTACGACGAGCCGGCCAACCGCTTCGTCGCGGGCTTCCTCGGCGCGCCGTCGATGAACTTCGTCGAGGTCGACGTGCTGGACGCAGGGGGTGGCTCGGCGCGCGTCGCCTCGTCCGCCTTCGACCCCGTCGCCGTGCCCACGCGCGGTCGCGCCCTCGAGACGGGGGGGCGTGCGGTGCTGGGGCTGCGCCCCCAGTTCCTGTCGCTGGCCGGGAACGGAGAGGGCCGGGTTCGCGCCACGGCGGTGCTGGCCGAACGGCTCGGGACCGAGACGGTCATCGAGACGGCGCTCGTCGACGGCACGCCCTTCGTCGTGGCCCTCGCCGATGACCGCTCCGTCGAGGCGGGCGCCCCTCTCGAGCTTCGCTTCGACCCGGCGCGCGCCCAGCTCTTCCGCACGGACGATCCCGGCACGGGGGTGGCGACGGCGCGTTGAGGCGGAGCGCGGCGCGACCGGCCGCGAGCCCGAGCGTTCCGAGCGCGTCGATCGGGTCCCCGACCTCGGCAACCGCGTCCCGTCGTGCCGGGGTGCGACGACGACTTGCGGACGGGTCGAGGCCGGCGGGTAGCCTTCCTATACCCGCCAAGGACGGTTAACCTTGCCGGCCGAGCCCTCTCCCTCCATTCCGAGAGCGATTCCTTGAGGCATTCCCGTCCCGCCCGGCGCGATCCGAAGCGGCATTTCGTCGATAACGGCAGTGCGGCGACGGCGCCCGGACAAGGGGGCGGGGGCGTGAGTGGCGCCCCCGGGCCCGACCGGATCCTCGCCGACCATCGCGTTCTCGTGCAGGGGGCCGGAGACGTCCCGATCGTCTTCGCCCACGGCTACGGCTGCGACCAGACCATGTGGCGCCTGGTGGAGCCCGAGTTTCGCGACGCCTACCGCACGGTGCTGTTCGATCACGCCGGCGCCGGGCACAGCGCGCCGTCCACCTACGATGCGCGGCGCCATTCTCGGCTGCAGGGCTATGCCGACGACGTGCTCCGCATCCTCGATGCGCTGGGCGGGGAGCCGGTCGTGTTCGTGGGGCACTCGGTCAGCGCGATGATCGGCGCCCTGGCCGCGATCGAACGTCCGTCGGCGTTTCGCGCGCTCGTCATGGTCGCACCCTCGCCGTGCTACCTGAACGACGGCGACTACGCGGGCGGCCACTCGAGGCAGGACATCGACCAGCTGCTCGAGACGCTCGACACCAACTACCTCGGCTGGTCGAGCGCCATGGCCCCGGTCATCGCGAGCAACCCGAGCCGTCCCGAGCTGGCCGGCGAATGGCGCGAGTCGTTCGATGCGGTCGACCCCGCCGTCTCGAAGGCCTTCGGGCGCGTGACGTTCCTGTCGGACAACCGCCTGGACCTGCCGCGGGTGTCGACGAAGACGCTGGTGCTGCAATGCTCGGAGGACCTGATCGCCCCGGAGCCCGTCGGACGCTTCATGGCCGAGGCGCTGCCCGACGCCGACTTCCGCCAGCTCGCCGCGACCGGACACCTGCCGCACCTGAGCGCACCGCAGGAGACCGCTAACGCCGTGCGGGAGTGGTTCCGTGTGCACGGCATCTGACATCGACGACGGCGAGGACGAGGAGCTGGAGGCGCTGCGTGCGTCGTCGGCCGCCGACTTCATCGACCGCTCCCCCGTCGCGCTCGTCGCGCTGGACGGCTCGAATCGCATCGTCGAGGCGAACGGCACCTTCGCCGACTGGGTCGGACGCGACGTCGAGACCCTCCTGCACCGGCCGTTCGCCGACGTCCTGTCGGCCGGCTGGCGCCTGTTCGCCCAGACGCACGTGTACCCGCGCCTGGCGCTGAAAGAGGAAATCGACGGCATCGCGCTCGATCTGGCGAGACCCGATGGCGAGCGCCGTCACGTGCTGATGACCGCGCGCAGCTACCCGCGCCGGGACGGATCGCTCGGCATTGCCCGCGTCGCGCTGTTCGACGCCCGGGAGCGGCGCGGCTACGAGCTCGAGCTGTTGCGCCAGCGGCGCACCGCCGAGGAGAACCTGCGCATGACGAGCGCGCTGATGCGCATGGTCGGCCACGACCTGCGCTCGCCGCTGAGCGCGATCGGCTACGCCACCGAATCGCTGTCGATCCAGGGTGCCGACCCGGACGACCTGGCGCTGATCGAGCGGTCCCAGAAACTGGTGCTCGGCCTCGCCGACCAGATCGTGGAGTTCGAGAGGATCCGGGACGGGGTCGAGACGACCGTCCCGGTGGAGTTCGACCTGCGCGGCGAGCTCGCCGAGCTGATCGACTCGGTGCGCCGCACGACGCTCCGGCCGGGCGTGGAGCTGGCGCTGGAGGTCGGGTCGGACGTCCCGGAGCGGCTCGTCGGCCAGCCGCTCCACCTCGTGCAGGTCTTCGCCAACCTGATCGGCAACGCCGCGAAGTTCACCTACTCCGGCCTCATCGGCGTACGGGTCGACCGGGTCGGCCCGGTCGACGAGTCCACCGGGCGCGTGCGGCTGTGCGGCGAGGTCAGCGACACCGGCATCGGCATCGCCGCCAACGAGCTCGAGCTCGTGCTCGAGCCGTTCGCGCAGTCGGCCGAGCGCATCGACGACCGCCACCCCGGCTTCGGCCTCGGGCTGTCGATCGTGGTCGCGCTGCTCGACCAGCTCGGCGGGCAGCTGCGGGTCGAGAGCGAGGAGGGCAACGGCTCGCGCTTCCGCTTCGAGGCGGTGCTGGGCACGCCCGCGGCGAGCGATCGGGCCGGACTGGCGGCCCCGCTCGCGTAGGCACGTCGCGCTCGCCGGCACCGACCGGGGCCGGCGGAACGTCCCTCATCGACGATCGCCCCGTACGAGTCTTGCGCCTGTAGTGTCCGCGGACCCATCGCCGTCGAGCGAGCGACCCGGCGGTGCCCGTACCCCGGGACGTCACCCGGAGCCCGAACTTGTCCTTCCAGCCTTCCCCCCTCCCGCGCCGCGCCGGCGTGCTCGCCGTCGCCATCCTCGGCACCTGCGTGACGGTCGGGGGCTGCTCCACCCGCCAGGTCGTGGATCCGCTGGAAGGCTCGACGGCGCAGCGACTCGTGACCTACAGCCTCGATCAGTTCGTGGACGAGCTGCTGGCACAGCCGGAGATCGCGGAGGTGGCCGGCGATACCGTGCGACTGGACGTGCACTTCCTGCGGGGACACCCCCTGGGGCGCTATTCGGAGCGCCTGATCGACACCCAGCTGCAGCTGACCCACGGAATCAGGGTGGCGCGGCCGGACGAGTCTGCGACGGTTGAGCTCGACGTGTTCTTCAACTCCATGGGCACCGACAACGACGAGTTCGGGCTGACCCTGCCGACGCTCGGCCTGACGCCCGGAGCGAGCTCGATCAACCTGCTCGCGCTCGACATGTACCACGGCATCACCGAAGGCTACGCCGTGATCCGATCGGATCGGGGTCGCAGCATCCGGAAGACGCAAAGGGTGCTGGCGCGGATTCGACGGGACAACGTCTCGACGCCGATCATCGATTTCCCGATCAATCAGCTCGAGGACTGAGCTCCGTCGCCGCCCGCTTCCGGGACGTCCACGGTCGGTCCGTTCCCGGCCGAGAACTGCCAGGCGGTCGCGGCGATGAGATCCACGGCGCTTCGCGATTCGTCCGACTTCTTCGAGCTGCGCCGTGGGCGCCGAGCCCCGACACCCGGCCCACCTCCGAAGCCGCGGGCTTGTGAGCCCCGGCGCCGCCACGCCCTTCGACCACGAGCGACCCGAACCCATGTCCAAACACTTCCGATTGACCGCCGCCGCCGCTGCCGTCTGCAGCCTCACCCTCGGCGCCTGCGCCGCGCCTTCCGTCGATGCGCAGACCGACGGCGAGCCGGGCTTCTTCATCACGAGCGTGAACCCGGGCGACGGCGCGAACCTTGGCGGCCTTTCCGGCGCGGACGCGTACTGCACCACGCTCGCCGAGGCGGCGGGTCTGGAGCGGCGCACCTGGGCCGCCTACCTGTCCTCGAGCGAGGAGGACGCGCGGGATCGTATCGGCGACGGCCCCTGGTACAACGTCGACGGGACGCTGGTGGCCGAGGACGTCGATCAGCTGCACGACGCCGCGGCGAACATGGTGAACAAGCAGGCGGCGCTGAGCGAGACCGGCGAGATGATCAACGGTCGCGGCGACGAGCCGAACCGGCACGACATCCTGACCGGTTCCGCCGCGGACGGGACGCTTTCGGGCTCCGCCTGCGACGACTGGACGAGCGATGGCGAGGGCTCGGCGATGGTCGGGCACCACGATCGCACCGGCGGCGGCGACGATCCGACCTCGTGGAACTCCGCGCACGGCTCGCGCGGCTGCTCGCTCGAGGACCTGCGCGGCACGGGCGGCGACGGGCTGTTCTACTGCTTCGCGACCGACTGATCGAACGCCTTCGGTCCGGGAACCGTGAAGATGATGATCCGCTCCTCGAGACTGCCCGCCATGGGCGCGATGCTGTGCTGTCTCGCACTGAACGCCGCCGGCTGCAGCTCGACGGGTGACGACGATGGCGAGATCGGCGATGCGACTGCCGATTCAGCGACCGACGCGACGGACGTCGTGGGCAACTTCGACGCCTCGATGTTCGGTGACGCGCTGCGCAGCGTCGAACAGGAGCAGTGCACGCTGGACAGCGGCACGACGACGACCTGCATGCGACTGACCTTCTCATCCAACCCGGTCGGCGACGCCGAGGGCGAGGGCACGGTCGGTCCCTACTGCCCGGAGTCCATCACCACGCCGCGCGACGAGGCGGGCTTCGGCGTCTACGACGGGGCGACGACGCCCGGCTTCCAACCGCTGGTGGACGCGGCGACCGCGATGGACGCGGACGGCTTCGACATCGTGAACGAGGACGGAACCATCAACGTCGACGACCTCTCCGGCGGCGCGGAGCGGGGACTGAGCTACTGCCTGGAGGCGCCGTTCGACTCGACGCTGGAGCTGGCCTTCCTGATCCCGGTGCAGCCCGAGCTCCGGGGCGAACCGTGGGACGTGGGCACGGTCTCGAGCGTCGGCGTCGGCGTGGACGGCGTACCCCTCAAGGGCTACACGCCCGGCGTGGCCGTGGCCGAGGCGGGTGTGCGCGGCACCGGCAGCGGCAACATCCCGTCGCTCGACCACTGCGGCGGGCATCCCGACCCGGCCGGCTACTACCACTGGCACCTGGTGCCGCAGGGCACGAACGTGGTGCTGGCCTCCGACACCTACGACTACACCGGGCAGTACGGCATCACCTGCAGCAACCCGAACGTCGCCTTCGACGAGCCGGCGAGCCTCGCGGGGGTGGCGAAGGACGGTTTCCCCCTCTACGGCCCGTTCGATTCGGTGGACGGCGCCGACACGCCGCCCGAGGAGGTGGCGACGCTCGACGAGTGCAACGGTCACGCGCACGCCACCGAGGCGTTCCCCGACGGCGTCTATCACTACCATGCGCTGTCAGACGCCGCGCCCAACATCCCGCCCTGCCTGATGGGCAGCTTCGTCGAACGGGACTTTCTCGTCGACGGGCGTGCCCGCTAGCGCTCGACTGCCCGCGACGCTCCTGTTCGTCGGGGCGCTGATGGGCATGCTCGCTTGCGCCTCGGCGCACGACGCCGGCGTCGCATCCATCAGGATCGTCCGACAGCCGTCGCACGCCTGGAGGTTCGAGCTGCAGACGCCGCTACCGGGCCTGGACCGGTCGATGCGGCGGTTCCACGAGGCGCGCTCGCGCGGGCTCGGCGAGCTCGACACGGGCGGCACCCGCTACGATGAGGCGGGGCAGACCAACGTCCTGTGGCACGTCGACGGCGAGCGCAGCGAGCATCACGTGCTCGGCGCGGACGACGACTTCACGGTGATCGATTCCGCGTTCTACGCGCCGATCGAAGGGCGATGAACCGGCCCCGCCCCCGCTCGATCCGAGCTGCCGGGCCGCTCGCCGTGGGCGGTTGCAACGGCAATGGCGAGCGATGCCGCTACTGCATCGGGAGCACGGTCACGGGGCCGTTCCATCGCCTCGCGAGCGACCGATCGGACGCGCGCTCCGAAAAGTGGCGCGCTCAGTCGCCCGGCGGCTTCCAACGCACCGGCGGTGGCACGTGCAGGCGCAGCCCGTCGCCGAGCGCGAGTCGGCCGGGCCGCTCCACCCAGAGCGTGACGCCGCGTCGTCCGACGGCGGCCTTGGCGAAGCGCTTGCCGTGCCCAGGACGGTGCCGCTCGATCACCCCGCCCGGGAAGCGGCACGGCGCGTTCTCCATGTCGACGACGAACGCGGTACCGGCGTTCTCGCCGGTCTCGACGATCAGGCGCGACGAGGGCGGCAGGGCGCTGAAGTCGTGTATTCCCTCGACGACCAGATTCGCGCCGAGCCATGCCGGCGGCAGTTCCCCGAGGTCGAGCGCGTCGGCGATCTCGCCGATCTGTTCGTGCGACAGGGCCGAGACCTGACGCGTGTTGCGGATCGTCGTCCCCTTCGGGTACTGCAGGCGGACCCGCGAGCAGCTCGCGCGCGTGACGCCGCCGTGCGTCTCGCCGACGAAGCCCGACCAGTCGATCTCGACGGACGCGACCGGCGCGCTCTCGAGACCGTTCCCGTCCGCGTTCACGAGCAGGGCGACGACGCGGCCGCGCACGTCGGTCGGGGAGAGCATGGGCATGTGACGGCGGGCACATCGGCGATTCCTGGGTCGGCTCTTGTATCGTGATCGGCGCCCTTCGCGCCACCCCGCCGTTCGCCCGATCGCTCGCGCCGCGCCGACACCCGCGCCTTCTGCGGAAGCCGGCGAGCGCCGGACATCGATCGACCGCTTGCCCTCGGAATCCTCATGTCGCACCGTCCGTCGTTCATGGTGACCGTCCGGCTGACCCACGAGGCGGCCTCGCGTCGTCGTCGCGCAGCCCTTGCCTTGCTGCTGCCGGTGCTGCTCGCTTCGGGATGCTCCATGCCGTCGCTCGAGGGCCGCGGCAAGTCGGTGGCGCTGCCCGTCGACGAGGCCGCCCGGACGCGCCTCGGACAGGCTCTCGCGCCCCGCCTCGCGCGCCATCCGGACGAAAGCGGCTTTCGCATGCTGGAGGACTCGCGCGACGCGTTCGCCGCGCGCGTGCTGCTCGCGCGCGCGGCCGAGCGCACGCTCGACGTGCAGTACTACATCTGGCACCCCGATACATCGGGCCTGCTGCTCGTCGACGCCCTGCACGAGGCGGCCGATCGCGGCGTGCGAGTGCGCCTCCTGCTCGACGACTTCGGCACCGGCGGGCTCGACGCCGAGCTCGCGCGCCTGGACGCGCGCCCCGAGATCGAGGTGCGGCTGTGGAACCCGTTCGCCGTGCGCTCGTTCAAGTACATCGGCTTCCTGACGAACTTCTCGCGCGCCAACCGGCGCATGCACAACAAGTCGTTCACGGCCGACAACCGCGCGTCCGTCATCGGCGGACGCAACGTCGGCGACGAGTACTTCGGCGCGACCACCGGCATCGCCAAGCGCGATCTCGACGTGCTCGCGGGCGGGCCGATCGTCGAGGCCGTGTCGACGGATTTCGACCGCTATTGGGCGAGCGGCTCGGCGTACCCGCTCGCGCGCGTGCTCGGCACCGATGCGGTGTCCGAGGCCGAAGCGCGCGGATTGCCGGAACGATCGGCCGATCCGGTGCGGGAGCGCTACCTGGCGGCGGTGCGCGACTCGGATTTCGTCGACGCGTTGCTCGCGGGCGAGCTCGAACTGGAGTGGGCCCGGGCGACGATGGTCAGCGACGATCCGGCAAAGGGGCAGGGGGCCCTCGACGGGCAGGCGCTGCTGATGAACCAGTTGCCGGCGGCGCTCGGGCGAGCGGAGCGCGAGCTCGTGCTCGTCTCGCCGTATCTGGTCCCGACCGAGGCCGGCACTCAAGCCTTCGTGGATCTCGCCGCGCGGGGCGTCGAGGTCTCGATCCTGACCAACTCGCTCGAGGCGACGGACTCGGTGCCGGTGCACGCGGGCTACGCGAAGCGGCGCCGGGCGCTGCTCGACGCCGGAGTCTCGCTGTACGAGATGAAGCGGCTGGCCGGCATGCCCGAGCCGAGCTCCGGTGTCGGGTCCGCCCCGTTCGCCAGCTCCGCCTCGAGCCTGCACGCCAAGACCTTCGGCGTCGACCGGGAGCGAGTGTTCATCGGCTCGTTCAACTTCGATCCGCGATCGATGCATCTGAACACCGAGCTCGGCTTCGTCATCGAGAGCCCGCCGATCGCGCGCGAGTTGCACGAGGTGTTCGACGGCGTCGCCGAGGCGGGCGGCTACGAGGTCAGGCTCGACGAACGGAACGAACTCGAGTGGGTCGAGCGCACCGCCGACGGCACCATCGTCCACAGCGGCGAGCCGGGAGCTGGTCCGTTCAAGCGGGTTATCCTCGCGATCACCTCGTGGCTGCCGGTGGAATGGCTGCTCTGAACGGCCAGCCCCGCCCGGCGCTGCCCGGTCACTATCACCGGACGCGAGCGCGGCGGCGCGATGGCCTTGCGGTCGTGCGGCGAACAAGGTGTTCATGTCCACCAAGGACACGTTGACCCGTTCCCGCATGGCAGGTGCCATCCTTGCGTTGGCCGCCTCGTTCGCCATCGCCGGGTACAGGAACGATGTGTGCCGCAGCAGTGCCGGCCCGGGCAGGCAGGAGCCACCCGGCCGGAGCGAGAAGCTACGGATGTGATGGAGGAATCGTGGCCCTCCGGAGTCTGCCTGCAGAGGGCCGGCTCCAAACCGCCCCGAGCGGCATTGGCTGAAGACCGTTGTCGTGAGCGTCCGGGGAAAAGGCGAGCCCATGTGGACTCGTCAGGTATGGATCAGGAAGACGAGTGCAAGCGAACCAGCGTTCAGGCGTCGTGAATACCACAACGACATCAAAACCGGGGGCCATCGTTTCTCCCGGGACAAGCCCACCGGAGACTCTGCTTACCGGGTGGGCGGTGTCCGGCGTATAGCTGGCGTGAGCCTGATCCAGGCGCATCCGTGGAACTGCGGGAACTCGGGTCCGTGATGCCAAGGGAGAAGACCAAGTGAAGAAAAGCGAGGTCGAGAGTACCGAAGCACGGTCCGAGGACGGACCGGCTCGTAGTAGCGTCGATGCCGCTGTAACGGCGGCGGAGCGAAGGGGCCGGGTTGTTCCTGTCGAGGCGTGCGTCAACTTCGCCGGTACGGGGAGGATGAGCGCGTGACCAAGACGAAACCGTTTTGCATTCCGAAAGCGCTGGTGTGGGAGGCATGGCAGCGCGTGAAGGCCAACCATGGAGCGGCCGGAATCGATGGTCAGACGATCGGTGAGTTCGAGGCCGATTGCTCGAAGAACCTCTACCGGATCTGGAACCGGATGTCGTCGGGGACGTACTTTCCCCCGGCGGTCAGAGCAGTGCCGATTCCGAAGAAGTCCGGCGGGGAGCGGGTGCTTGGCGTGCCAACGGTCGGCGACAGGATTGCGCAGACCGCCGTCACGCTCGTGCTGGAGCCGGAGCTGGAGGGCGTCTTCCACGACGACTCCTACGGCTACCGGCCGGGACGCTCGGCGCACGACGCGCTCGCGGTGACGCGAAAGCGTTGCTGGGAGCGCGACTGGGTGCTGGAGTACGACATCCGTGGGCTCTTCGACAACATCGATCACGAGCTGCTCCTGAGAGCACTTCGGAAGCACTGCGACGAGCGCTGGGTGCTCCTGTTGGTGGAGCGCTGGCTGACGGCCCCGATGCGTGGGCAGGACGGGATCGAGCATCCGAGAACGGTCGGCACGCCCCAAGGTGGCCCGCTGTCTCCCGTGCTCGCGAACCTGTTCCTGCACTACGCGCTGGACCGGTGGCTGGCGACGCACCATCCGGACATCCCGTTCTGCCGCTATGCCGACGACGGCATCCTGCACTGCCGGACCGAGGACGAGGCGAACACGATGCGCCAGCGTCTGGACGCGCGGCTTCGAGACGTTGGGCTGGAGCTGCACCCGGACAAGACCCGGGTGGTGTACTGCAAGGATCGCGATCGCACGGGAACGCACGAGCACGTGGCGTTCGATTTTCTCGGCTACACGTTCCGGCCGAGGAGGATCGTGACGCGTCAGGGGAAGCCATCGACGACGTTCAGCCCGGCGGTGAGCCGGCAGTCGATGACAGCGATGCGGCAGTCGATCAGACGGCGGCATCTTCCCTTGAGAAGCGAGTGGGAGCTGGCCGACCTGGCACGGGCGATGGAGCCGCAGGTGCGAGGCTGGATAGCCTACTACTGTCGCTTTCGCGGCTCGGAGTTCCAGCCCGTGGCAGAGCATCTGGACGGGATCATCGTGCGCTGGG
The DNA here is from genome assembly GCA_963833195.1 of uncultured Gammaproteobacteria bacterium. Lineage (GTDB taxonomy): Bacteria > Pseudomonadota > Gammaproteobacteria > Granulosicoccales > Granulosicoccaceae > Granulosicoccus. The sequence continues at coordinate 4,448,424 of CAWHXF010000027.1, forward strand.
CCATGAGGAAGTACAAGCGCCTTCGAGGTCGCAAGAGCCAGGCGTACGTTTGGCTCGGCCGACGGAGGCGGGACTCGCCGGGGCTCTTCCGTCATTGGAGAAGCCGTGGTGGGTTCGCGGCCGGAGCGATGGGAGCCCGGTGAGCCGAGAGGTTCACGCCGGGTTCTGAGAGAGGCCGAGGGGGCAGTTCCCTCGGCCTACTCACCAACCGCAAGTAGCCGGACGGCATGGAGCGGTACGGGCGAGGCGATCGAGCTCATCGGGCCGGAACGCCGGTCGGGCAGGCTCGGATCGAGCGGCTCGGTGCGGGAAGAAGTGCGAGGCGGTGCACGGTCGGTGGCGCGGCGGCGGGCCAGGCGGCGGGCCAGGCGGCGGGCCAGGCGGCGAGCCAGGCGGCGGGCCAGGCGGCGGGCCAGGCGGCGAGCCAGGCGGCGGGCCAGGCGGCGGACCAGGCGGCGGGCAAGGCGGCCGCTCGGGGTGGGGCGCGCCGGTGCGACGAGCATGGTGGGTCTCGGTGCGACCGGAGCGGCACCGGTACGGGGCAGGCAGGTGGGTCGTGGACGGTCGGGGCGCGCGAGCGGGGGCGAGTCGGTCAGCGCGGTGACGCCGGGGCAGGGAGGCTCGGCGGGGCTCGGCAGCGGGTGGCAGAGTCGGTGGGTCCGGGCGAGGTTCGGCGACGCTCGAGGGGGGCGAGGATCGCGTCGATGGTGCGAAGGTCCTCGATGCAGGCGATCAGGCGCAACTGCCCGCCGCATTCGGTGCAGTGGCGAACGTCGATGCCGAAGACACGCGCCAGACCCGGCTAGGCATCGAACACCAGATCCACGGCTTCGGCGTAGCCGGCCACTTCCTGCTCGTCGCGAGACCCGAACGTGGTGCGGCCGAGGTTCGACAGCAGCGTCTCGACCTCGGACATCGGACAGCTTCGCCCCTTCGATGCGGGTCGAGGAACCGATGCTCTCGATGGTCGCGACCTTGCGGAGCGCGGACAGGCGTTCCGGAGAGAAGTGGTCCAGCGCCTGCCAACGGCCCTTGAACTCGTCGATCTCGCCGACGAGCTTCACCTGCTCCGAGGACAGGGCGAATCTCGGTGCCTTCATGGCGATTGCACTCCATGGGGTACCCGTATTTACCCGATTTCACCCGAATCCGCTTCGGTGTCCGCGGCTGCCCGTGTCCCCGATGACTCGCGGATGATTCGCGTGCGCCGGGTCGAAGCCTCACGGGTCGCCATCATTTCGCGGCTCGGAGCCAATCGAGCACGTCCCGGTCTAGCTCGAGACGGCCCTTGTCCACAAGTATCACGATCTCCCGACCGCCGATCGCGGAAAAGACGGTGCCGGGGCCACGAGCCGCCGCTTCGATCAGGAGGCGCGAGACGGGGCCAAGGCGCGGGTTCCCGTCGAGCAGCCAGACCAGTACGGGGGTGTCGAGAACAACTGCCTTCACTCCGTCGCGTCCCACGCCTCGTCGAGCGGCGCGACGATGTCACGTTGGCGTACGACGCTGCCGCGCAGCGCACCGAACAGCTCGGTCTCGTCGGTAAGCATGGGCACGAGTCGGGCAACCGGCCGGCCTCGTTTGGTGATGATGAGACCCTCGCCGGTCTCGGCGACTTCGTCGAGAAGCTTCAGGCACCGGGTCTTGAACTCCCCGGCCGGGATACGGACAGATTTGGACACCGAGGGCTCCTGGCCATGGTCAACGACCATCGGAACATCAAGCCTCTCGGCGACCGTGTCAACGCAGGCGCGGCTGTCGCGTCTCCGCGGAGACGTGACAGCCGTCGAAAGCCCGGCTTCGCGACCGGTCTTCAGCGCAGCGGCGGCAACCGTGGCGCGAACGGTGCCGACTGCACGATCGCCGAGTGCGTGACGCCGTGCTCCAGTAGGCGATCGATCAGCGCCTCCATGTGCGCGACGTCTCGCACGTGCGCGGTGGCGACGAAGCAGTCATCTCCGGAGACGCGATCGCAGCGCACGATCTCGTCGCTGGCGCGCAGCAACTCGACGGCCTGCTCCATGCGGCCGGGCAGGGGCCGCACGCGAATGGAGAGCGTGAGCGCGTAGCCGAGCTTCGAAGCATCGACGCGCGCGCCGTAGCCCGTGATGACGCCGCGCTCCTCGAGCCGGCGCACGCGTTCCGCGACGCTCGGAGCGGACATGCCGATGCGTCGGCCGAGCTCGGCGTTCGACAGCCGCGCGTCCTCGTGCAGCGCTTCCAGCAGGCGTGCGTCGATGCCGTCGATGTCAGCGCGGGCGGGCGCGTCGTCGCGTCGAACGTCCATGGTCTGCATTGCCTTCGATGTTCGGGGGGAACGCGGCGCTTGGCCTTCGAAGGGGCGTTCAAGCGTCGCGCAGCGCTCGCTATCTTGCACGCATGGAAGAACGAACCGATGCGGCGGTGCCTGCACAGGCGCTCACGCGCGTTGCCCAGCGCGTGCCGCCGCACGCCTGGTTCGGCGTCTCGGCGGTGTTCCATTACCTCGGTCCCTCGTTCGCCGTGCTGCTGTTTCCCGCCGTCGGCGTGCTCGGCGTAGCGTGGTTCCGCATCGCGTCGGCGGCGCTCGTGTTCGCACCGATCACGCGTCCGTGGCGCACCTTCGCTCGCGCGTCGACGCGCGAGCGACTGCTGCTGCTCGCGTTGGGCGCGTGCCTCGCGGTGATGAATTCCGCCTTCTACCTCGCGCTCGATCGGTTGCCGATCGCGCTCGTGGCGGCGATCGAGTTCGTCGGCACGATCGGCATCGCGTTGTGGGGACTGCGAACCGGGCGGAACTGGCTCGCGCTCGGTCTGACGCTCGTCGGGGTGGCGCTGTTGATCGACGTGCCTTGGCTGCTCGGCTTCGGCGAGGGCGATGAATGGTCATCCGACCCGGTCGGTCTGTTGTGGGCCGGACTGAACGGGGGGCTGTTCGTGCTCTACATCGTGCTCGGGCACCGGATCGGCGAGGGCGGGGCGTCGGGCGGGGTCGAGCGGCTCGGCGCGGCGATGTGCGCCGCGTTCCTGTTCGTGATTCCCATCGGGCTTGCGCAGGCGGTGGCGGCCTTCGGTGCGCCGTTGCTCGTGCTCGCGGGCGTCGCTGTCGGCGTCTGCTCATCGGTGATCCCGTACGTGTGCGATCAGCTCGCCATGTCGCGCCTGCCGCGGGCGAGCTTCGCGCTGCTGCTGGCGCTGCTGCCCGCGACGGCGACGATCATCGGCGTCGTGGTGCTGCGCCAGATCCCGGACGCGCTGGACATCGTCGGCGTGCTGGCCGTGATGCTCGGGGTGGCGATCCATCGGCCGGCGCCGGACTGAGGGTCGTTTCGGCAGCTCGCCGATGCTAGCCTGCGGCCATGGTTCACGATCGCCGCCGAGCCCGTCCCTCGATGCGCTGCGCGGTCGTGGTGTGCGTGGCCTGCCTTCTGTCGGCCGCAACATACGCGGACGATGCGCTCGACAACGTCTTCCTTCACATCGTCGCTCACGAGATGGGTCACGCGATGATCCGCGAGTTCGACCTGCCCGTGACCGCGAGCGAGGAGGCGATGGCCGATGCCTTCGCCGTCGTCGCGTTGCACTACGAGTTCCCCACGCGTGCGGCGGACATCGTGGCCGATCGGGCGGCGGCGCATCTGGCGGACGTCGATGCGGTCGGCATGTTCGGCGAGTGCCCTTCGGAGGCGCGACGCGCCGGCGCGGTCGTCTGTCTCGCGTTCGCGCTCGACCCGGAGGGGCACGCGGCGATGGCACAGCGGTTCGGCCTCGAAGGTGAGGCGGCCGCGGCGTGCGAGGATTTCGGCGCGGAGATCGTGCGGGGCTGGCGGCGCAGCATCGCTCCGTACCGAATGCCCGAGCAGGCGCGGGTGACCGAGGTGGGGTTCCGTGAAGGCAAGGGATGACTGCTGACGGGCGGCCGACCGACGCGGCCGCGGACGACGCGATGAGGATGCTCGCGGGTATCGGCTGGCATTCGAGGATCACTCTCGCGCTGGACCATTGCGACGACGGCGCGAGCTGGTCCCGCTCGGAGCGGACAATTCTCGTCTGAGACGAGTACCTCGAGCGCGTCGCCGCGGACGCGCGATCGACCCGTTGATGCGCTGACCGCGTGCGAGGGTGGGAGGCGGCCTTGCTTGGTCATGTCCGCATCGGTGGGATGCCGGTCCTTGTGGACCCGCGCGGCCGTCCACGACACTGTCGGCCATTGCCCCGTCGAGTCGCCCGCATGCCCCGGACCGTCGTCCTCTTCGCCTACCCGGACTGCCAACTGCTGGACGTGGCGGGCCCTTGGCAGGTGTTTGCCACCGCCAACGCGCTGGCCGGCGAGAGCCTTTATGGCCTGCAACTGCTCGCCGAGCGAACGGGTCCGGTCGCGACAAACGGTCTGCTGCGCATCAATGCGGATCTTGGTTGGAACGGGCTGGGCGCGCTGGGGCCCGTGGACACGTTCCTCGTGGCGGGCGGTAGCGGCGTGTTCGCGCAACGAAGCGATGCCGGGCTGCTCGAGTGCCTGCGGGGCGAAGCCGAGCGCGTGCGCCGCCTCGGCGCCATCTGCAGGAGCGCCTTCCTGCTCACCGCGGCGGGGCTGCTGGACGGTCGGCGCGCCACTACGCACTGGCGCTACGCGGAGCGCCTGGTCGCCGAGCATCCCGACGTGCGGGTCGATGCCGAGGCGCTGTACATCGACGGCGGCGATCGCTACACGAGCGCGGGCGTGACGGCGGACATCGATCTGGCGTTGTCCCTGCTAGCGGCCGATCACGGGTCGGCGCTCGCGGGCCGGGTGGCGCGCGAGCTCGTCGTGTTCCTGCACCGACCTGGCGGGCAGTCGCAGTTCAGCGAGGCGCTCGCGCACCAGGCGCGTTCGGACGGGCCGCTGCGGCGCGTCGTCGATGCGCTGCACGCCGACCCCGGCGCGGCGCACGATCTCGAGAACATGGCGAGCCTCGCGGCCGTGACGCCTCGTCATCTGTCGAGGCTCTTCCGGAGTCACCTGCAGACGAGCCCCGGGGCGTACCTCACGCGCGTGCGGCTGGAGCGGGCGCGAAGCTGCCTGCTCGAGGGCGAACGCGCACCGCCGCTCGGCCGCCTGCCCGAGCGCTGGCGACTCGGCGGCGGCGAGCAGTTTCGCCGGTTGTTCCACCGCCATTGCGGCGTGCCGCCGTCGCTCCACCGCGAGCGCTTCGGCCGATGAACGCGAACGTGCTGCTGCTGTCCGCCTGCCAGGCGTTGCTGGTGACGGGCAACATCCTGCTGATCGCGGTCTCGCCGCTGATCGGCGCGGAGCTCGCGCCGTCGGTCGCCTTGTCCACCGCGCCCGTCGCGACGCAATGGCTCGGGCTGATGTGCGCGACGATTCCGGCGTCCCTGCTGATGGCGCGCATCGGCAGGCGCACCGGCTTCGTGCTGGGCAACCTCGTCGGCATCGCGGGCGCGGCGCTCGCCGTGATGGCTCTGGTGCGCGAGAGCTTCGGGGCGTTCCTGCTCGCGACCTGGCTCATCGGCATCGGCATCGGCGTGGGACAGCTCTACCGCTTCGCGGCGATCGAGGCCGCGACAGCCGCGGAGCGCGAGCGGGCGCTCGGGCTCGTCATGGGCGGCGGCGTGCTGGCCGCGTTCGCGGGTCCGTGGCTCGCGAGGAACAGCCACGCGCTGGTGGACGTGCCGTTTCTCGGCAGCTTCGTCGGTCTGGGTGCGCTCTACGTGCTGGCGCTGGTGCTGCTGGCGTTCGTGCGATTGCCGCCGGTGGACCGGGCCGAGGCTTCGGGTCCGGTACGCGACGTGACGGACATCGTCGCGCAGCCGCTGTTCGTTCGCGCCGTCGTGACCGCGATCGTCGGCTACGGCGTCATGAACCTCGCCATGGTGGCCACGCCGCTCGCGATGGCGGCCGAGGGCCACGGCTTCGATCACGTGGCGGGCACGATCCAGTGGCACGTGGTGGCGATGTTCCTGCCGTCGTTCTTCACCGGCGGCCTGGTCGTGCGCCACGGCGCGAACGCCGTGATCGCCGCGGGGTGCGCGCTGCTCGTGGCGAGTGCGGGCGTCGCGCAGCTCGACGCGGGCGCGCCGGGCTACATGCTGGGACTGGTGCTGCTGGGCGTGGGCTGGAACTTCACGTTCCTGCCCGCGACCGGTCTGCTCACCGGCGCGTATCGGCCGGCCGAGAAGGCGCGCGCGCAGGCGGCCAACGAGTTCCTGCTGTTCTCGGTCGTCGCGCTGACCGCGCTCGGGTCGGGGCCGATGCTGTCGGCGCTCGGGTGGGCGCAGCTGAACCTCTGGCTGATTCCCCTGGCGCTGGTGCCGCTGTGGTGGTGTCGGCCCGCGGGACGAGTGCCGGCGCGAAGCTGAGGGTCGCCCGCTGACGCGCCGACGACCGGCTCCGGCATCAGCCCCCCGGTACCAGCTCCACCAGCGTCATCTCCGATCGCGTCCCGAGCCTGAACACCGGCCCCCACGTCCCCGTTCCGGGCGACACGTACAGCGTCGAGCCGTCGGCATCGAAGCGGCCCACCGTCTCGGGATAGGCGCGGCGTACCGCGATGCCGAACGGCCAGATCTGCCCTCCGTGCGTGTGTCCCGCGAGCATCAGCCGCACGCCCGCCTCACGTGCCGCGCGCCAGCCGTCGGGGCGGTGATACAGCAGCACCTCGGGCAGAGCGTCGCGCTCGACCCGCCCGAGCACGTCCGCCACCGCGTCGGGCCGGTCGCGATCGTCGATGCCGATCAGCCGCAGCGGGCCGTGCACGCTCGATTCGTCGCGCAGCACGCGCACGCCCTGCGCCTCGATGGCCGCGATGCTCGCAGCGAGGTTCGTGTAGCGCTCGTGGTTGCCGAGCGAGAGGTAGACGGGAATGTCGGCACGCGTGAGCCGACTCAAGGCCGCCAGCGCGTCGGGCGGGATGTCGCTCGCGTCCAGCAGGTCGCCGGTGATCAGCACGAGCTCGGGCGAGAGATCCTCGACGTCGTCGATCACGGCTTCGAGGAACGCCGGCGTGCGCGAGCCGACGTGCACGTCGCTCAACTGCACCAAGCGCACCGGACGCTCGAGCCCGTCGATCTGCAGCTCGACCCGCTTCACGTGCACGTTGCGCGCGCTCCGGTTGGCGAGCAGGATCAGCGCGGCCCACGCGATCGCGACGATCGCGCCCACCGTCGTGCCCGGCAGCGCCGCGCGCAGCAGGATGCCGATGCCGACGAGCGGCATGAGCAGCGCCCCCAGGCCGAAGGCCTGCATCCAGGTCCAGCGCGCGCGGGCGCTCGAGCCGCGCAACGCGCGCATCACGAGCGCGAACACGACGGGCGCGAGCGGCACGGCTAGCAGCGGCGCGGGCCAGGCCGGTACCCCGGCCAGCCAGCCCGCGAGGATCAGCGGCGGGGCCAGCAGGGTGAGCCATGCGGCGAGCGTGCCGCCGAGCGTCCAGCGGGTCATGCGTCCAGCCCGTCGGCGTCCAGCAGCAGCTTCACCTTCATGAGGGCGGCCATGGACATCGAGTCGGTGATGCGGCCGTCCATGACCATTTGCAACGCCTCGTCGAGCGCCATGCGGCGGACGACGAGCACCTCGGTGTCGTCGGGCGCGGCTTCGACCGCCGACAATCCGCGCGCGAGCCAGACGCGGCCGAGCTCGTCGGTGACCGAGTTCGAGGTGTGGATGTCGAGCAGCGGCGTCCAGCGCCGCGCGGCGAGTCCGCACTCCTCCGCCAGTTCTCGCCGGGCCGCCGCGAGCGGATCCTCATCCTCCGGCGCACCGCCTTCGGGGATCTCCCAGCTCCACGCATCCAGGGTGTAGCGCCACTGCCCGACGAGCCAGGTGTGCATCTCGTCGTCGAGCGGCACGACGCCGACCGCGCGGTTCTTGAAGTGCACCATGCCGTAGATGCCGTCCGTGCCCGTGGGGGCGGTGACGTCGCGGTGCGTGACCGTGATCCACGGGTTGTCGTAGCGCACGTCGATGCCGCGCGTGACCCAAGGCCTGACCTGGAGCGGTGCGTCGGGCCCGGCGTCCCGGTCGGGGTCGCTTCCGGAACCGTTCAGCGCTCCAGCTTCTCCTGCAGCGCCTGCCCGGCCTCGACGGCGCCGCCGACGGCCTGACCCGCCACGTCGCGCACCTTTTCGCCTGCCTCGTTCGCCAGCTCGCGCGTGCGCTCGGCGGTCTTCGCCGCCGTGCCGGCCAACAGCTCCCTCGAAGCGGACGTGCCCGCCACCAGCAGCTCCCTCTGGCCCACGCGGGCGCCGTTCAGATCGACCCGGTCGGGCGCCGTGGCGACGATGCCCTCGCGGTCGATCGGGAACAGGCAGTCGATGCTGCCGCTGCCGTCGCCGGTGGTCCGGTACGCGATGGCGACATGGCGGCTGCGCGAGGAGTCGGTGCGCTCGGTGCGCTCCCAGCCGGTGACCGTATTGCCCGTGAGCTGCTTCGCCACGCCCTGGCACATGGCGAGCTGCGGATCCTCGGGCGCACCGCAGGCACCGAGCAACAGGAGCAGGGCGGCCCCCAGTGCCACAACGGCAGGAACGCCACGCGAACGGTGCGAGGACGTGGGGCGAAGCGAGGCGGGGGCGCTCATCGGCGGATCCATCGGTGGGAGCGCGCGCAGTATGCGAGGCCGCCGGGTGCGGTGTCCATGCCGCGTGCCTTGCGGCAAGGAGAGTTGCCTGAAGCGTCGCAGTCAGCGCTGCCGACCGAAGACCTGGGTCCAGTAGGAGTCGTAGGTGGAGCCGGGATCGGAGGTGCAGCTCATGCCGAGCATGAGCGCCGCGAGCAGCGCCCCGAGCGGCGGCACGCCGGCGACGCGCGCGGTGGGGTGGTGTGGTCGCATGGGGCTCAGCGTGCGAACACCTGTGTCCAGTAGTTGCCGTACCGGCTACCGGCGTCCGCGGCGCAAGCGATGCCCATGCGGTCGAACTCCGCGCTCATGATGTTGCGGCAGTGCCCGGGACTGTCGATCCAGTCCTCGATCGCCTCCTCAAGCGTGCGCTGACCCGCCGCGATGTTCTCGCCGGCCGCTCGCCAGGCGAACCCGGCTTCGGTGATGCGAGACGAGAAGCTGCTGCCGTCGCTGCCGGTGTGCGAGAAGACGTTGGTGGTCGCCATGTCTTCCGAGTGACCGTGGGCAGCGTTCTCGAGGCGCGAAGCCCACTCGACCGGAGGCACGGCCGGGTGAGTCGCGGTGCCGCAGCTACGCGCCGTGGCCCGTGCCCGGTTCACGAGGTCGAGGGCACGGGCGACCGCGTCGGCATCGAAGGGGCCGCAGGATATCGGGCCGGTCGGCGCCGGGTCGGGGGTGGGCTCCGGCTCCGGCTCCGGCTCGGGCTCCGGCTCCGGCTCCGGCTCCGGCTCCGGCTCGGGCTCGGGCTCGGGCTCGGGCTCGGGCTCGGGCTCGGGCTCGGGCTCGGGCTCGAGGGTCGCCGGCGCCAGTGGGTTGATACCGGGTACCGCCACGGGCGGCGCAGGCGTCGGTGCCTCGACGGGGGGCGGCGGGGGCATGGAGACGGCCTCGCCGATATCCGGTGCTCGTTGCACGACAGGTTCCCCGTCGCCGTCCATCTCGCCATCGACATCGTTCACGACGCCGCTGCCGGCGCCGCAGCCCGTCAGCACCAGCAGCGCGAACGCCAGGATCGGGCGCCGGAGCGCTTCGGGGGCAAGGGCCTCGTGCATGCGGTCGTTTCCGGCGCTGCGGATCGGCTCGATCCACTGTCTTCGCAGCACGAAGCCTGCCGGGAGGCGCGCGCGGTTGAATGACCGAACGGCGAGGCCCTGGCTACAGGTGCCCGTAGGCGCGCAGCAGGGTGAGCCCCGCGGTGTAGATCGGCACGCCCGCGGCCGTCGTGACGGCCACGATCTCGGCCGCGAGCGCGCCGTGACGCGTCATCTGGCGCGCCATGATGTAGCTCGCCGTGGCCGTGGGCGAGGCGGCCAGGAAGAACAGCACGCCCAGGCGTTCACCGGACAGTCCCGCGGCCAGCCCGAGCCCGACCAGCAGCAGCGGCGACACCACGAGCTTGAACGCGACGGCGAGGGCCAGCGTGCGCGCATGACCCGCCAGGGCACCGAGCTCCAGGTTCGCGCCTATGCACAGCAGCGCCACGGGCAGCGTCATGCCGGCCAGGTACTCGCCCGTGCGCACGATCACGACCGGGTTCGGCGCCTCCAGCAGCGAGGCGGCGGCGCCGGCCGCGATGCCGATGAGGATGGGGTTCGTGACGATGCTGCGCAGCGCGCCGTCCGCGTTCAGCACCCACACGGCGACGACGTTGTAGACGGTCGTGATCACCGCGATGTACACGGCCACGAGGGGTAGTACCGACTCACCGTAGGTGGCCACGGCCAGCGCGATGCCGAGGATCGCGAGATTGCCTCGGTAGCTTCCCTGCACGAACACGCCGCGCTCGTCGGCGGGCAGCAGGCGGCCGACGAGCAGCAGGAGGGCGATCAGCAGCAACGTGCCGCCGAGGCCGACCGAAGTGAGCGCGGCATCGAACGATTGTCCGAGCGGTCGAGCCGCGATCGCGAAGTACAGCGTCACCGGCAGCGCAACGTTGAACACCAGCCGGTTGGCCTGCGCCACGAACGCGCCGTCGATCCAGCCGATGCGGCGCACGCCCCAGCCCAGCACGAGCAGCAGCAGCACCGGACCCGTGATGCCGAACGCGAAGCCGAGGTCGTGCAGGACTCCCGCGTCCGGGCTCAGCGGCTGCTCCGACGCACGGGCGACCTGGAGGCGGGCCCGGAGGCAGTCCTGGAAGCGGTCCTGGAGCCGGACCCGGAGGTGGGACCAGCAGCCGGTCTGGGGGCAGGCTTGCGCTTTTTCGCGGGCGCGGAACGGGCCTCGGGCGTCGGCTCGCGCGACACCCCCCACGCGATCAGCTGCGACGCGGCGATCGACAGCAGGCAGTAGCCGAGAAACCACTGGAAGCCGACGCCGAGGCTCGCCTCGATGTCCACGAGCCCGCGCGCGTCGGACAACCCGTTGCCCCCGAGGAAGGCGATGAAGATGGCGATGACGAAGACGTCCGCCATGGACCACTTCCCGGCGGCGCTCGCGAGGTCCAGCAGCATGCCTCGCGTGGCCGCGCGCAGGGGCAGCAGCGCCGCGAGCATCACGAGCCCCTTGGCCACGGGCACGGCGACGCTGAACGTCAGGATCAGGATCGACACGAAGCGGTTGCCGCCGTCGTAGAGCGTGCGCGCGGTGCCCAGGATGCTGTTGGTCTTGTCGAACGCCGACACGCTGCCCGTCGCGTCGAGCCCGACCAGCATGCGCTCGGCGAGCCCCTTCACGATGGACGAGGTGTTCTCGCTGTCGCGCAGGATGTCGCGCCCGACCTCCACGAGCTTCGCCTTTTCGACCGTGCCGGCGAGCGTGAGCATCGGCTCGGTCAGGCCCGGCCACAGCATGGCGTAGGCGGCGACGAGCAGCAGGGCGCCGAGCCCGACGCCTGGCCTCACGAGCCGGCGACGGCGGCCTGGCCGCGCGGCACGGCGGCGTCCGCGTCCGCCGGTTCCTCCACCAGGCGCAGCAGCAGCAGGCCGCCGGCGAACAGCACGATCACGGACAGGATGCCGATGCGGTTGCTGCCGCTGAGTGCCGTGACGGTCCCGACCATGACGGGGCCGACGACGGCCGCCGCCTTGCCCAGCATGTTCAGGAAGCCGAAGTACTCGCCGGTGCGTTCCTCGGGGATCAGGCGACTGAACATCGAGCGGCTGAGCGACTGCACGCCGCCCTGCACGAGTCCGAGCACGCAGGCCAGGAGGTAGAAGTGGGCCTCGGTGGTCATGAAGACGGCGGCGAAGGTGGCCACCAGGTACACCCAGATGGCGGCGAACAAAGCGGGTTTCGCACCGAAGCGATCGCCCAGTCGCCCGAACACGAGCGTGGCCGGAAAGCCGATGAACTGCACGAGCAGCAGCGCGACGATGAGGCTGTTGGAGGCGAGCCCGATGGCGACGCCGTAGTCCACCGCCATGCGGATGATGGTGGCCACGCCGTCGATGTAGAGCCAGTAGGCCAGCAGGAACAGCCACAGGTTCCGATGCGCGCGCACGTCGCGCAGCGTCACGAGGAGCTGGCGGAACGCGAGGCGCGTGCGCTTGCCGAGCGACTCGCCCGCGGCGGTCGCGGGCAGCGGCACCGGCGAGGCGGCGGATGCGCCCGCTGCCGTGGGCGTGCGCAGCAGCAGCGGCAGGCTGAAGGCCAGCCACCACACCCCGACGGTGAGGAACGACACGCGCACGGCCTGGCCGGCATCGCTCAGGCCGAAGAGGCCGGGCTGCAGCGTCATCACCACGTTCAGCAGGAACAGCACGCCGCCGCCGAGATAGCCGAGCGCGTAGCCGAGCGCGGACACCCGGTGACGCTCGCTCGAGGTCGCGATGGCCGGCAGCATGGAGTCGTAGAAGACGTTCGCGCCGCTGAAGCCGAGGATGGCCACGACGTACACCGTGATGGCGAGCGGCCAGTCGCCCTCGCCGACGAAGTACAGCCCGAGCGTGGCGGCCACGCCCAGCAGCGCGAACGCGCCGAGATTCCTGCGGTGCGTGCCGCCGGTGTCGGCGAGCGCGCCGAGCAGCGGCGCGAGCAGCACGATCAGCAGCGAAGCGATGGAGTTGCCGAAGCCGAGCCAGAAGGTGCTGGTGGTGACCTCCGTGCCGGCGCTCCAGTAGCGCTTGAAGAACAGCGGGAAGAAGCCCGCCATCACGGTGGTGGCGAACGCCGAGTTCGCCCAGTCGTAGAGCGCCCAGTCGAGCTGCGAGCGGGTCGGGCGTCGGCGCATGCCGGTCCGGGTCCGGAGAGGGGCCGGGGATGCTAGCAGCGGGCCCGGGTCATCGGGCCGCGGGCCGAGCGTGGGCCCGCACCCCGGGAGCTCGCGCGCCCGACCGTGGTGCGAGCGCGATGTGGACGGTCCGCGGTGCCCTCAGGCCCCCGGGCGGAAGAGGCGCGACAGCAGTTTCGCGCGCTGCAGGACGCCTGCGGCGACCGGGCCGGCTTCGTCGCGCTCCGCCTCGCGTCGCTCGGCCTCGATGCGCCGCCACGCGTCGCGGATGCTGGCTTCCGTGACGGGTGGCTCCCGAACGGGTTCGGGGCGAAGGGGGGCGTCGTCGACGGCGTAGTCGAGCGGGCGTGCATTCATGACCGTTGGTCCGCGTCGTGGTGCCTGGAGGTTCTATCACCGCACTCGTGACAATGTGGTGACCGGCATGCGCTCGATGTCGCATCTTCCAAGTCCTTCACGGTTCGTGCCGGCTGCGGACCGCGCTTCGGGGTCGCTCCGCACGGCCGCTACTCGTCGCGCAACCGCGAGGCGATGTCCGAGCGGGTCAGGCGCCACGCGGGCCACAGTCCCGCCAGCACGGACGACACCGTGGCCAGCACCAGCGTCGCGAGCACGGCGCCGCCGGGCAGGATGGCCTCCATGCGCCAGCCGAAGCTGCGCACGTTGATGACGTGGATGAGCATCTGCGACATCACCCACCCCAGCGGCAGCGCGAGCGCCCCGGCGAACAGCCCCATCAGCAGCGTCTGACCCATGACGATGCGCCCCACCTGACCGCGCGTCGCGCCCGTCGCGCGCAGCACCGCGAACTCGCGCCCACGCTCCAGGTGCAGCGCCAGCAGCGCGCTGAAGATGCCGACGAACGCCACGCCGACGGTGAGCCAGCGCAGCACGCGCGTCACCTCGAAGGTGCGGTCGAACACCTCGAGCGACGCGTCGTGGATGGCGGTGTTCGACTGCACGCGCAGCGGCTGACCGGTCGCCGCGAGGCGCGTGCGCAGCTCGGCCACCACGGCGTCGGCGTCCGCGCCGTCGGCCACCAGGAGCCCGAGCGAGCCGATGCGCTCGTCGTCCCACCAGCGGTTCCAGACGGTGCGCGAGATCAGCAGCTTGCCGTTGCTGGAGGCGTAATCGCGGAAGACGCCCGCGACGCGGAACTCGCGCTCGCCCGCGCGTCCGGTGAAGAGCGCGAGCGTGTCGCCGGCCGCCAGATCCTGCTTGGTGGCCAGCGGCTCGCTCACGAGGATGGCGTCCTCGTCGAGAAAGGCTTGCCAGGCCTCGACGGAAGGCCCCTCGCCGAGCAGCTGCGTGCCGGCGACGAGATCGAACGACGCCAGGCTCTCGGGGTGCGGCTCGAGCACCAGCGCCTCGATGGTGCCGACGCCCGTCGCGACGTCGATCACGCGTCCCGTGCTGAGCTGCGCGATGCCGGGCGTGGCGCGCGCCGCGACTTCCACGGACGGCTCCAGCAGCGCCTGGCTCGACGTCGACACGCTCGAGGGCGAGGACACGTAGACGTCCGAGCCCAGGGTAGTGCGCAGCCAGTCGTCGACCGTCGCGCGGAAGCTCGAGATCATGACGTCGACGCCGAAGGTCGCCGACACCGCGATGGCGAGCGCCGCGATCGCCAGGCCCGTGCGGCTGATGTTCCGCTCCACCCCGCCTACCGCCAGCGCCGCCACCGGCCCGAAGCGCGCGGCCGGCCGGACCAGCAGGCCCGCGAGGCGGTACACCAGCCAGGGCAGCGCGAGGCCGTAGCCGAGGATCAGCAGCATCAGCGCCGCGAACCCGACCACGAGCGACTGCACGGGCAGCACCGCCAGCACGCCGCCGAGCAGCGCGGCGGCGACGCCGAGCAGCGCCAGGGTCGGCAGCGCACCGGTGGCGCGCGACTCGGCCAGCGAGCGCCGGCGCGCGTCCACCGGATCGACCGTGGCCGCCTCGCGCGCGGCGATGGTCGCGGCGACGAGGCTCGCGCCCACGCCCAGCACCAGTCCCGCCAGCACCAGCCACGGCCCGAACGAGACCTCCTGCACGTGCAGCACGAAGTACAGGTCGTTGATGGTGCGCGTCGTCAGCCGGATCAGGAACTCGGCCAGCACGCGCCCGAGCGCGATGCCGATGGCCGCGCCGACGAGGGCGATGGTGGCGGCTTCCGCCAGCACGTTCGCGAAGATCTGGCCGGCCGTGACGCCCGTGATGCGCAGCGTGGCGAAGAGCTCGCGGCGCTGCAGCACGGCGAAGGTCATGGTGTTGTGGATCAGGAAGGCGCCGACGACGAGCGCCAGCAGGCTCATGGCCGTGAGATTGATACGAAAGCCCCGCGTCATCGCCTGCATGGTGTCGTTGCGCGTGGCCGAGCCGACGAGCCGCAGCGTGTCCGGCAACGAGGCCCGGATGGCCTCGGCCGTCGCCTCGTCGGCGACGATCTCGATCCGGTCGATGGCATCGCCGCGCGCGAGCAGCTCCTGCGCGAGGGCGATGTCGGCCACCACGAGGCCCTCGACGGCGGCCGGCTCGTCGGTGACGAGCGGTGCCACGGGCACGATGCTGCGCGTGCCCGCGGGCGTGCGCACCTGCATCGGCTCCCCCGTCGGCAGGTCGAGCCGCGACAGCGTGGTGCCCGCGACGAGCGTGGCCAGGTGCGGGTCCACCGCGGCCGCGACGGCCGGATCGGCGAAGGCCGCCAAGGGCCCCGTCGGCGGCCCGGAGGCGCCCGCGTCGTCCGCGACGGCTCCCGAGTCGAACCGGCCGAAGCGCCCCTCGGCGAACGGGTCCAGCCCGATCAGCGTCAGCACCTCGGTGCCGAAGGCCACGTGGCCTTCGATGACGGGCGCCATCGGCACGTCCGGCCACGCCCGGCGCAGCGGCGCGTAACGCGCGCCGTCGAGCCCTCCGGCACCGGTGATGGAGTGCGTGGCGCGGCCCTGCAGCACGTCGCTCGACAGCGCGAACGCGCGCGATGCGCTGGAGTTCGTGATCAGCACGGCCACCACGACGCCGGTGCCGAGCACGATGCCGAGGATCGAGAGCAGCAGCTGCGCGGGGTGGCGCAGGAAGAAGCGCAGACTCGAGCGCGCCAGCAGCGCGGCGGTGGCGCCGCTCACCAGGCGCTGCTGCCGTCCAGCTGCGCGGCGTCCAGCGCCTGCAGCCCGTCCGGCCGCAGCGCGAGCGCGCGATCGGCGATGCGTGCGACCTCGAGCGAGTGCGTGACCACCAGCATGGCCGAACCCGCCGCGCCGTCCGCGCGGCCCGGGTCCACCACGAGCTCGCGCAGCAGCGCCAGCACGCGTCGGCCGCTGGCGGCATCGAGGTTGCCCGTGGGCTCGTCGGCGAGCAGCAGCGGCGGACGGTGCGCCAGCGCCCGTGCGATCGCCACGCGCTGCTGCTCGCCGCCCGAGAGCGTGTCCGGTGCATCGTCGCCGCGCCCGACCAGCCCGATCGCGTCCAGCAGCTCGTCGAGCACGGCGCGCCGGGCGGCGGCGTCCGCCCCGCCGAGCGCCAGGGGCAAAGTGATGTTGTCGGCCACCGACAGGGTCGGCACCAGGTTGAAGGCCTGGTGCACGAAACCGATACGCTCGCGCCGCAGCAGCGTGCGCGCGCGATCGTCGAGCGCGCCGAGCGATTCGCCGAACAGCCGTACCTCGCCGGACTGCACGGGCACCAGGCCGCCGACGATGTTCAGCAGGGTCGACTTGCCGGAGCCGCTGCGCCCCAGCAGCGCCACGGTCTCGCCGGGCACGATGGTCAGGTCGACGCCCGACAGCACGCGCTCGGACGCGCCGCCGCGCCGGAACGCGTGCGCCAGCGAGCGCACCTCGACCGTGGCCGCCGCCGCCGCCGCCGCCGCCGCCGCCGATGTTGCCGATGTCGCCACCGTGGCCGGACCGGCCTCGGCCTTCATGCGTCCGCGCGCAGCGCCGCCGAGCGACGCTTCAGGGTCTCCCACAACGTCGCGGCGCCCGGCTTCCCGAGCATCTTCTCGAAATGCTTGGGGTGCACGTAGGCCAGGCTGTGCAGGTCGGTCGCGTGATAGCGCTCGCGCAGCGGCGCCAGTCCCTCCTCGGGCACGCAGCCCTCCAGCGGGGCGCCCAGGAAGCCCGGATGCCAGCCGACGCGCTGGTAGAAGGCGAGGGCACCTTCGGTGCGCGCGATGGCGATGCCCTGCAGCGGCGCCGGCAGCCCGGCGAAGAAGTCCCCCGCCAGCACGTCGTCCTCGAAGTCCACGCCCTCGACGACGGCGGGCTTGATGCGTCCGACGCTCGCGAGCGCGTCTCGCTTGAGCCTTCTCTCGAGGGCGTCGGCCTCGGGGCCGCCGCCCGTGACGAGCTCGGCCGCGCGCCGCAACGGATCGGGCAGCCGATCGGCCGGCGGATCGTGAGGGGGGCCGGGCCGGGGATCGGCCGGTGGATGGTCGCTCGTCACCTCGTCGTCATCCTCGATGGGGCGGACGCGCCGGGAAGGGGCCCTCGGCGCGGCGTCGTTCCGTAGTATACGAAGCGCTCCCCGCCGCCCGACCGGTCCCGCCCGATCTCCATTCCGTCGCCACCGCCCGCGTCCGCCTCCCCGCCCGAGGGCGCCCCGGGCAAGGGAGCCGGCACGAGCGCGATGGGCACGACGACGCGCCCGCGCTGGACGCGGTTGCAGCGGCGCCTGCACTGGCTCGTGGCCGCGGGGGTGGCGCTGCAGTTCCTGCTGCAGGGTCCCATGCGCCGCACCGCGCGGGCGCTGGATGCGGATCAGCCGATCGACCTGACGGGCTTCCTGGTCTCCACCGTGCATACCTGGACGGGGGTGAGCATCGGGTTGCTGCTGTGCTGGCGGCTCGCGGTGCGTCGCGCGCGGGCGCGGGAGGCGACGGCGGGCGGGCGGACTAGCGCGGCGGCCGCCGGCGGCAGGACGCCGCACGGGCGCGTGGCCGCAGCGAACCATGCCCTGCTGTACTGCGTAACGGGAGCGATGGTGCTCAGCGGGTCGCTGCACTGGTACGCCGGCGTGGACGCGGCGGCCGCGTGGCATCGAGGTGCCAAGTACGCCTTGGCGGGGCTCGTGTCGCTGCACGTCGCGGCGGCGGCCTGGCACGCGCTCGTGCGGCGGGACGACGTCCTGTCCGCGATGCTCGGACGCGCGAACGGGGCGGCCGAACGACGGCCCGCTGCTAGACTGGAGCGCTGACTTCGTGGCCCCGACGCGGTACTCGCCGGGCAGCCACCATTCCAATCGAATACCTTGAGAGAGAATCGATGAGTTCCGACGGCAGCATGACCGGCGATAGCGGCATGGTCCGGGTGATGGGCATGGTCGTGGCGTCGTTGATCGGCATCGCGGTGGCCATCGGCCTGACCGCCAACATCCTCGGCAAGAACGCCCCCGACGACCCGAACGACCCGCTCATCCGCAACGCCCTGGTGCAACGCCTGGAGCCCGTGGGCCGGGTGCGCACCTCGGCCGACGAGCTGACGGTCGCCGCGGCCGACACCGGCGGCGACGCTTCCGGGGTGCCGGTGGCCGGCGCGCCCGGACCCGAGATGAGCGGCGAGGAGCTGGTGCAGGGCGCCTGCGCCAACTGCCACGCCGCCGGCGTGGCCAACGCGCCGCTGCTCGCCGACGCCGACGCCTGGGCCGAGCGCCGCGAGAAGGGCTACGAGACGCTCGTGACGCACGTCATCGAGGGTTACAACGCCATGCCCGCGCGCGGTGGCAGCACCTACACCGACGAGGAGATCGAGCGGGCGGTCGCGCACATCGCGATGTACCCCGAGGATGAGTTGCCCTCGGCAGAGGCCGCGCCCGGCGGCGCAGGACGAGGAGGTCGCACAGACCGATGCGGCGCCGGAGATCCCCACGACCGCCGCCGAGGCGGACGCCATTCCCGCCGAGGAGGCGGTGACCGTGCCCGAGGTCGCGCCGCCGGCGGTCCGCGCCGACGCGCTCGACGCCGATGCCGCCGCGGATCCGGGCGACATGGCCGACATCGACGAGACGCTCTCCTCGGACGTGGAGGGCGCGCCCGACGTGGCCGACCAGCAGAACGACATGAAGGCCGACGAGTCCTCGGCCATGGCCGGCGGAGACACCAACGACATGGACGCCGACGAGGCGACCGAGGGCGTCGTCACCACGCGTCAGGTACCCGGCGTGCCGGAGCCCGAGGCCGAGCAGGCCGCCGACGAGGCGCTGCTCGACGAG
Organism: uncultured Gammaproteobacteria bacterium; assembly: GCA_963833195.1. Classification (GTDB taxonomy): domain Bacteria; phylum Pseudomonadota; class Gammaproteobacteria; order Granulosicoccales; family Granulosicoccaceae; genus Granulosicoccus. The sequence continues at coordinate 4,467,381 of CAWHXF010000027.1, forward strand.
GTGGACGACACCATCGAGCCGTCCTCCGACGCCGAGGCCGTGCTCGGTGGGCCGGTGCCGGTCGGCATGAGCGACAAGATCAAGACGACCGTCGACGGCGTCTGCGCCGGCTGCCACATCGCGGGCGTGGCCAACGCGCCGATGATCGGCGATGCCTCCGCGTGGCAGCCCGTCGCGGACAAGGGACTGGCGGCGCTCAGCCAATCGGTGCTCAACGGCGTCGGCGTGATGCCCGCGCGCGGCGGCTCGAATCTCACCGACGAGGAGATTCCGGTGGCCGTGCAGTACATGCTCAGCAAGACCCAGCCCTGAGCGATCGTCGATGGAGCGCATACCGGAGTTCGTCGGTAACCACGTATTGCTCGTCGCGGCGTTCTTCGGCGTCCTGGGCATGCTGCTGTACACCGAGATCGCCCGCGCCCGCGCGGGCGGCTCGGCGCTCTCGCCGTTCGCGGCCACGCGCCTGCTGAACGATGGCGACGCGCTCGTGCTCGACGTGCGCGACGAGCGGGAGTTCAAGGCCGGGCACGTGCTGAACGCGAAGAACGTTCCCGTGGGTCAGATGGACAAGCGCCTGCACGAGCTGCAGAAGTACAAGACGCGCGACGTGCTCGTGTACTGCGACAGCGGCATGCGCACCTCGCGTGCCGTCGCCCGCCTCAGGAAGGAAGGCTTCGAGAAGCTGCACACCCTGGCCGGTGGCCTCACCGCCTGGGAGAAGGCCAGCCTGCCGACGGTGACGCGCTGATGACCACCGACGCGCCGCCCGCGGCGGGCGCCATCGTCATCTACGACTCGGCGTGGTGCGGTTTCTGCCGTGCCGCCCGGCGGTTGCTGGATGCCAAGGGCTGGAGCTACGAGGCGCGCAGCGTCGATGGCGACGCCGGGCGGCGCCGCGAGATGCAGCAGCGCGCCGGGCGCACCTCGGTGCCGCAGATCTGGTTCGGCACCAAGCACGTCGGCGGCTTCGACGACCTCGCCGAGCTCGAGCGCGACGGCGAGCTCGACGCCCTGTACGCCTCCGAAGTCGGCGCGGCGCCCGGCGCGGGCTGATCGTCCGAGCTCCCCTTTTCCCCGGGCAGGTCCGGCGTCCGCGCGACGCCGCGCCTCCCCTCCTCACCGAGTCCAGCATGGCCGATTCCGACACGAAGGATCCTTCCCCCAAGCCCGCCGCCGGCACCCCCACCGAAGCGGGCGCGGCGACCGACGCGCCGGCGCAGCCGGTGTTCCGCATCCAGCGCGTGTACCTCAAGGACGTCTCGTACGAGTCGCCGCAGACGCCCGGCGTGTTCGTCGGCAGCACCGCCTGGAAGCCGAACGTGCAGCTGCAGCTCAACACCGGCAGCAGCCGTCTGGAGAACGACCTGTACGAGACGGTGCTGGACGTCACCGCGACGGTGAAGGTCGACGACGCGGTGGTCTATCTCGCCGAGGTGAAGCAGGCGGGCATCTTCCTCATGAAGGGTTTCGCCGCGGCAGATCTCGCCAAGATGCTCGGCAGCTTCTGTCCGAACATCCTGTTTCCGTTCGCGCGCGAGGAGATCGGCTCGCTGGTGCAGAAGGGCGGGTTCCCGCAGCTGCTGCTGGACCCCGTCAACTTCGACGCGCTCTACCTGCAGCACCTCCAGCAGGCACGTCAGAACGCCCCGGCGCCCGGCACCGAGCAGTAGGCGCCCCGCGGCCGGTTTCGAGCCTTCAGGATCCGCCCGCGAAGCCGTTCTGCCGCCAGGCCTCGTAGACCACGACCGCCACGGCGTTCGACAGGTTGAGGCTGCGCGACCCCGGCCGCATCGGCAGGCGCAGGACGGTGTCGATGTCCTCGCGGGCGAGCACCGCGGCCGGCAGGCCGCACGACTCGGCGCCGAACAGCGCCGCGTCCCCGTCGCGCCACTCGACATCGTCGTGCGTGCGCGTGCCGCGCGTGCTGAGCGCCCGCACGCGCACGTCGGCTCCGCGCGCGTCGCGCAGCGCCGCGAGGCAGGCGTCGAGCGAGTCGTGCACGAACACGTGCACCAGATCCCGGTAGTCCAGCCCGGCGCGCCGCAGGGACTTCTCCTCCAGCGTGAACCCGAGGGGGCGCACCAGGTGCAGCCTCGCACCCGCGTTGGCGCACAGGCGGATGGCGTTGCCCGTGTTGGGTGGAATTTCGGGCGCGTGCAGCACGACGTCGAGCATGGCGCGCAGTGTGCACGGCCATCGACGGAAGAAGATGGCTCTCCCGCGACGGCGGCCGATCGTCGATGCGGGTCGCGCGTGCGGTGCGGCTTGCCGGCTGGTCCTGCGGGGTCTATCTTTGTTGTCATATCTGCACGACCGCGGCACCTCGTTTGCTGCTAGCGAGCAACGGCCGATAGTCGAGACGAGCGACAGGTTTGCGCATGAATCCCACCCAATCGAGTCTGGACACGGCACGCGCCCCGTATCACGCGGCGTCGCGCGGCCCGTTCCAGCCCCACGCCGATCCGCTGCTGTTCTTCGGCGGTGCCGATCGGGGCGAGATCGTCGAGACGATGCTGCGCTCGATCCGCGAAGGGGATCCGGTGCTGCACGTGCACGGCGAGCGCGGCAGCGGCCGCACCATGCTCTCGCTGGTGCTCGGCAGCCGGCTGGCCGAACGCCACCGGGTGCTGCGCCACGACCGGGCGCCGCTGACCCCGGCCACGCTCCTGCGCGAGCTCATGCTGGAGCTGTGCCCACAGCACGCGGACCTCGTGCCCATGGACTCCGAAGGCGCGGCGCTCGACGCATCCGCGTTCGACGTCGCTCGCCGCTCGCTCGTCGCCGCGCTCGAGGAGCGCTCCGTGGACGCCCGCCCCATCGTGCTGCTGGTCGACTCGAACGTCGAGTGCGACGCCGAGACGCTCGCCCTCGCCGAGGCGCTCGCGACGGTGCGCGCCGGACGCGCGGCCTGCGGCAACGGCCCCTTCGGCGGCGCCGTGGACGACGCCGTCGACTCTCCCGTACCGGGGCTGGACGTGACCGGCGCGCCGAGCGTGCGCGCGGCATCGCCGGACGGCCCCCACTCGTCCGCGCGCCATCGCCTGCGCCCCGCCGTGCAGATCGTGCTGTTCCATCGCATCGATGCGCGCGCCTCGCGCGCCATCGCCGCCAACCGCGGCGTGAATCGGCCCGACAACCACTACTGGCTGCGACGGCTGTCGCTCGCCGAGGTGGGGGACTACCTGCACCACCACATGCTGCTGTTCGACTACAACCGCCGGCACACCTTCACGCGCGAGATGACCTATTTCGTGGCCGACCGCTCGGAGGGCGTGTTCCGCACCATGGACACGATCGCGCGCAACGCCTTCATGATCGCGGGGCTCGAGAACGCCGAACAGCCGACCATGTCGCACCTGCTGCTCGCGGGGCTGCCGCCGCGCGAGCGCGCGCCGATCCAGCGCTCGTTTCTCGCACGTCACCGCGGCGCGGTGATTGCGCTGCTCGGCTCCTCCGTCGTAGCATCGGCGCTCGGCCTGTTGCTGCTGGCCACGCGCTGAAGGGGCGTCACGGACGCTCGTCGTCCGGGCGCCACGCGGCTTCCCGCACCCACTCCCGGACATGAGGTCCGGGCGACACGACAAAAGGAGTTTGTCATGCGCTGCACTCGCGGCCCGGCCCCTCGATGGGTCCCATCCGTCCCACGCGCTCCGTGGGCACCCGTCTGCATCGGTCTGTGGCTGAGCGGCTGCGCGGGCGCCTTGCCGCACGCGTCGCCCGCCGCGCCTCCGGCGCGCGAGGCCGAGCGCGACCTGCTGCACGAAACGCTCGACTGGGTCGGTGAGCGCGCCGGGGCAAACGGCTACGCCCGACCGGCGGGCTCCTCCGCGACGACCGCCGCAGAGGGTCCGCCGGCACCCCCGGGCCCGCCGCGCGACGCCGCGGCGCACCGGGTCAGCGTCGATGCGGCGCGCGTGCCCCTCGTGTCGCTGCTGTTCCTGCTGGCGCGCGACGCGGGCCTGGAGCTCGTGCCGCACGGCGCGCTGGAGGCACCGGTCACCTACCGCGTGGTCGACGCGCCGCTCGGCGAGGTCCTGCACGCGCTCGCCGCGCAGGCCGACGTGCACTGGCGCATCGACGGACAACGGCTCGTGGTACGCCCCGACGGGCCGTGGAGCGCCACCTACGCCGTCGACTACCTGAATCTCGATCGCACGGTGCGCGGCAGCGTGGGGCTCGCCACGCGCGTCGGCACCATGAGCGCGCCGGCGGGCTTCGATTCGGGCATCGCCAACAGCTCCGAAACCCTGGTCGAGAGCGTCGGCGAGCACCGCTTCTGGGCCTCGCTCGGCGCGGATCTCGACGCGCTCGTCGCCGCGCGCAACGGCGCCGTCGGCCCGGCGTCCAGCACGTACTCGCTGAACCGCGAGGCGGGACTCGTGACCGTGCACGGCGGCGCCGAGGTGCACCGTGCGGTGCGCACCTACCTCGACGTGCTGATCCGCGCGGCGCGGCGCCAGGTGCTCATCGAGGCGAGCGTCGTCGAGGTCACGCTCGCGGACCGCTTCGCCGCGGGCATCGACTGGCAGCGGCTCGCCAACGGCATCAACGGCGTCAGCGCGGCGCAGTTGCTGACGGGCTCGGCTCCGCTCGGCCGCGACACCGTCGGCCGCGTCGCCGCTCCCGGCGCGTTAGCCACGCTCGTGCAGTCGGGCGAGGACGGCGAGCTGTCGGCCACGCTGTCCCTGCTGGAGACCTTCGGCGACGTGCGCATCCTGTCTCGGCCGCGCATCCTCGCCCTGAACAACCAGGCCTCGGTGCTCAAGGTCGTCGACAACCGCGTGTACTTCACGCTCGACGTCGAGCGGCTCATCACCGACGAGACCGATCTCGTCGTCACCGGTACCGAGATCCACACGGTGCCCGTGGGGCTCGTCATGAACGTCACGCCGCACGTGTCGGCGGACGGCACCGTGATGCTGAACGTGCGCCCGACGCTGTCGCGCATCCTCGGCTTCGTCGACGACCCGAACCCGCAGCTCGCCGCCGCGAGCGTGAGGAGCGGCGTGCCCGAGATCCAGGTGCGCGAGATGGAGTCGATGCTGCGCGTCGCGAGTGGCGAGGTCGCCATCATCGGCGGGCTCATGCAGGACGCGGTGCGCGATACCGACCGCGGCGTGCCGGGGCTGGGCCGCCTGCCGCTGTTCGGCAAGCTGTTCTCGGCCACCCGGCGCGAGCGCGACCGCAGCGAGTTGCTCGTCGTGCTTCGGCCCACCGTGCTGGATCCGTTCGAGACGGCGCCGTCGCCGCTGCCCGCGCCCGTCGTGCCCGGGCGTCCGGGAGCGGCGCGATGAGCGTACCCGCGCCCGCGCCTGCGCCTGCGCCTGCGCCCGCGTCTCCGACGACGCGGACCCTCCGGACCACACTCCCCGACGCCGCGCCGTCGTCGCTGCCGCCCGTCGACGCCGACGCGTTCGTCGTCGATCCCGGCGCGCTGGCGCTCGTGGACGTCGCGACGGCGCGACGCCACGACGTGCTGCCGATGGGCTTCGATGCGCGCCGCGACGTGCTGACCGTGGCGACGCCGTCCGCGGCGGACGTGCTGCGGCGCCGTTCGCTGCGTGCGACCCTCGACGGGCTCGGTCTCGAGACGCGCCTGCTCTGGCGCGTCGCGGAGCCGGCCTTCGTGGCCGCCGGGCTTGCGCGGCTCGAGCGTCACGTGCGTGCGCGAACGCGGGACGAGACGCGCGGCGAGCCGTTCGACGATCTGGTGCTGCCCGTCGATGCGATGTTGCACGCGGCGACCGTGGCAGGCGCCTCCGACGTCCATTTCACGCCCGGACCCCGATGCACGCGCGTGCGGCACCGCATCGACGGCGCGCTCGTCGATCTCGCGCCCTGGCCGGCCGCGCTGCACGCCGCGCTGGCGGTGCGGCTGAAGGTGATGGCGGGGCTGGACATCGCCGAGTGCCGGCTGCCGCAGGACGGCGCGTTCCGACGCGTGGTGAGCGGGCGCGTCGTGGACTTCCGGCTCTCGAGCTTTCCGAGCGTCGACGGCGAGAACCTGGTCGTGCGCGTGCTGGACGCCGAGGCGCGTCCCGCGACGCTCGCCGAGCTCGGGCTGACGCCGCCGACGGTGCGCGCGCTCGGCGAGCTGCTGGAGCGTCCGGGAGGGCTGGTCGTCGTGGCCGGGCCCACCGGCTCGGGCAAGAGCACCACGTTGCACGCGCTGCTGCGCGAGCTCGCAGGGCGCGGACTCGCCGTCGCGACGCTCGAGGATCCGGTCGAGCATCGCGTGGAGGGCGTGTGCCAGTGCTCGATCGACCCGGCACGCGGCCTGGACCACGCGGCGGGCGTGCGGGCGCTGCTGCGCCAGGATCCGGACGTGCTCATGATCGGCGAGATCCGGGACGGGCCGAGCTGTCGCATGGCGCTACGCGCCGCGGCCGCCGGGCACCGCGTGCTGGCGACCGTGCACGCGGTCGATGCGGCGGGCGCGCTGGAGCGACTCGTCGAGCTGGGCGCGGACGGAGAAGCCTCGCCCGCCGGTGGTCCCCGCGACGCCGACGCCCGCGCGGCGGGGGGCGCGGCTCAGGTGCGCGCGGCACTCGCGCGCACGCTCGCGGGCGTCGTCGCGCAGCGCCTGCTCGGTCGCACCTGCGGTGCGTGCGCAGGCTCGGCGGCGGTGTCGGCGTGCCCGCACTGTCGCGGGCGCGGGCTCGCGGGGCGTTTCGCGCTGGTCGAGCTGCTGCGCATCGCGCCGGCCGTGCAGGAGGGCTTGCGGCGCGGCGCGCCGGTGCAGGCGCTCGTCGCGCGCGCGGCCTGCGACGGCTTCGTGCCGCTGGCGGCGGTGGCGCGCGCCGCCGTCGCGGCCGGGTGCACGACGCGGGCGGAGGTGCGCCGCACGCTCGGCGACGCGTGGGCCGGGGAGGGCGCGCCATGAGCGCCGCCTCCCCGGCGGCGCTCGGCGCCGGATGCTTCCACCTCGCGGGTCTGGTCGGTGCCGGGGTGTCCCTCGTGGAAGCGCTGGAGCACCTCGGCGCGGGAGAGACGAACCGACGGCGTCGCGCGTTGTGGTCGGCGCTCGCCGATCGCGTCGCCGGCGGTGCCCCGCTGTCGGCGGCCCTCGCCGAGGCGCCGGGCTGGTTCGATGCCGAGATGGTGGGGTTGTGCCGCGCGGGAGAGGCCGAGGGCACGCTGGCCGCGGCGCTCGGCGCGATGGAGCGAAGCTTCGCGGCGCGAGACGAGTTCCGGCGTCGCGCGCGCACGGCGCTGACCTATCCGCTGTTCGCCGCCGCGACGCTCGGCATCACGCTCGTCTTCCTCTTCGGTCACGTGGTACCCGCGCTGACCGAGGACGGTTTCGGTGCATCGTCGCGGGCGCAGGCCTGGCATGCGCACCTGCTGCTCGGCACGGCATCGGCGGTGCGCACCGGCGGCGTGCCCACGCTGGTCGTCGGTGCGGCCACGGTGCTGCTGATGCGGATCGCGGCGCGCCGACAGGGGCCGACGAGCATCGCCCTCGACGGCGTGGCGTTGCGCGCGCTCCCCGGGGGCCGACTGGCGGCGCTGCTCGAGAGCGCCCGGTTCGCGCGCACCGTCGCGCGGCTGGAGCGGCGCGAGGCGGCGCTGCCCGAGGCGCTCGCGATCGCCACCGAGGCGGTCGGGCGACCCGCCCTGCGCGCGGAGCTCCATGCGGTGCGCGCGCGCGTCGTCGGCGGCACGGCGTTCGCCGCGGCGCTCGGCGATGCGCGACACGTACCGCGTGCGCTCGCGCGCTACGCGAGCGCGGGAGAGGCGTCGGGCGGACTGCCGGACGCGCTCGAACGCGCGGCACACGCGCTGGAGCACGATGCGCGCACGGCGCTCGAGCGCATCGAGCGGCTCGTCGGTCCCGCACTGCTGTGTGCCGTGGGCCTCGTCCTGCTCTGGATCGTCGTGTCGATCGTGCTGCCCGTGTACGACGCGGCCATCGGCGCGGGGCTCGGCGCGTGAAGCGCCTCGTCCTCGGGTGGCCCCCGCAGCCTTGCCGCACGCTCGTCCTGCTGGAGGGTGCGGAGCCGTACGCGCTCGGACCGGCCGCGGCGGACGCGCGCACCCTGGTCGTCGTGGACGACGCGAACGAGCGACTCGAGCGCGTGGCCTCGCAGGGCATGGGCTCCGGGCCGTCGGGCCGCTGGCAACGGCAGCGGCTGCGCCGCGAGCTCGCGACGGGAGGCGACGTCGCCGAGCTCCTGCCGCTGCGCCGCAACGCCACGTCCGAAGCGCGCGCCTGTCTGCTGCGCGCCCGGCCGACGCCCGCGACTCGCGAAGCGCTCGACGTGCTGGTGGCGGGCGGCGCGCGCATCGCCGCGGTGACGACGACCGCCCGCCTGCTCGCGCTCGTGTATCGACGCCACCGCGTGCCGCGACTTCTCGTCGCACGCACGAGTGTGGACATCAGGCACGTCCTGATCGTCGACGGCGTGCCGTGCTTCGCGCGCACCCTCGGACTCGGAGGCGTGCCGGGGCAGGGCGGTGCCGACGCGGATACCGCCGCCGCCGTCGCCGATTCGCTCGAGCACCTCGCCGGGCGCTACGCGGCCGGACGCATCGACATCGCGGGCATCGGTCTGGACGATGCGACGCTAGACGCCTGTCGCACGCTGCCGCACGTCGGGGAGGCGCGGCACGTCGCACGGACGCCGCTCGAGGTCGTGCTCGCGCACCACATGGCCGAGCGCGCCGGTGCCGCGTGGCGGCCGGGCGTGCGATGGCGCACGGCGCACGTGCCCGCACTGCTCGACGCCACCGAGCGCCGGTCGGACCGAGGCGGCGCGCGGTGGCAGCGTCGTGCGGCCACGGGGGCGGCCGTGCTGTCGCTCGGGGCGGGTGCTGCCGCGACGGGCCACGCGTTCGTCGCGAGCGGCGCACGCGACGCGGCATCGCCGCGGATCGTCGAGCGACTGACTTCCGCCGTGGCCGCCGAACACCTCGCACTGGATGCCCTGCACGCCGAACCGCTGCGCGCGGCCGCGCGCCTGCTGCGCCGCGATGCGGTCGCGGCGAGCGCACCGCCCGCGCCGGCCGAGTTGCTGGGCGTCATCGCGCGGGCACTCGACGCGCACGCCGACCACGAGATCGACTCGGTGGCGTGGTCGGCGGTGGAGCCGGACGATCTCGCCGGGGCGGAGCCGCGGACGGGACCGGAAGCGGGGTCGGTGTTCGTCGATGCCGAGGCGGTGCCCCGGCGCGTTCCCGATCCGCTGGCGCTCGTGGCCGCCGGCGCCCGCATCGAGCTCGCGGGACGCGTGTCGAACGTGGCCACGGTCGGCGCGGCGGAGCGCGCACTCGATGCGCTGGTGGCGACGCTGTCCGACGTGCCGCGCGTCACCTCGATCGTGCGTCTGGAGTCGCCGCTGGAGCGCGCCGCGGCCGGCGCCGGGATCGACGGCGACGTCGCGTGGCGCCTGCGACTGAGCCTCGCGGGCCGGCGGATCGAGCCTTGAGCGGCCCGCTGATCCCCTCGCTGCCCCCCTCCCTGCGCGTCCCGCTGTCCGCCGTGGCGCTGGGGATGGTCGTGATGGTCTCGAGCCTCGTGGTCGGGCAACGCGGGATCGCGGCGGCCGAGCGCGAGGCGTCGCGGGTCCGCGAGGTGCGCGCCGAACTGCACTCGTTGCAGCGCGCCCGGGCCCGGTTGACGGCGGCGGCGCACGTGCCCGCACCCGACGCATCGCTCGATCCCGTGCGCATCGCGATCCTCGATGCCGTGCGCGAGCTCGGCGCGGGCGGACGGGTCGGGGTACTCCGGCATCGGCTGCTCGACGGCGACGACGAACGCGGCGGCGAAGCCGAGGGCGACCTGCGTATCGTGCGGCTCGCGATCGAGCTGCGCGCGGCGCACGCGGTACGGCTCGTCCGCGCGCTGGACGCGTTGCGCGCGGCGGCGCCCGCGTGGCCGGTGGAGGTGGCGGGATGCCGCGTCGATCGAGCGGTTGCCGGGAGCGAGCGTTCCGACGATCCGGGTGCGGAAGAGGACCACGCGCTGGTCGCCGCGTGCGCCCTCGACTGGTTCTGGTGGCCGGCATGAGACGGCCGACCCCGACACGCTTCCACCGCGCCGCCCTGGCGTGCGCGCTCGCGCTCGGCGTGCCGACGGTGTCGGCGGACATCGAGGCGCTCGAGGGCGCGCGCTTGTTCTCGACGCCGGAGCGGCGCGCCGCGCTGGACGGTGCGCTCGCGTCGGCGCCGGCCACCGGGACGGCGGGCGGGTCCGACGTGCCGGAAGTGTCGCCGGCGTCCCCGCCGAAGGGCGCGTCGACTCGGCAAGGCTCCGCGTCCGCCGACGGCGCGCCGGCCACGGGTTCGGCCACGGGTTCGGCGATGGGCTCGGCGATGGGCTCGGCGACGGTTCGCAGCGCGCGCGGCACCTCGCGCATCGTGGACGGGGTGCCCGAACGGACGAGTGCACCATGAGCTCCGCGCGCGCTCTTCGGGGGCACGAGGGTTTCGTGCTGCTCGCCCTGCTCGCGGTGCTGTTGGCGGGCGCGTCCGCCGCGGCCCTGTTCGGCGGGGGTGATCCGTCGCGCTCGCTCGACGCCCGGGCGGCGGCGGACGCGCATCGCCTCGCCCGCGCGCGCGACGCGTTGCTGGCCTACACCGCGAGCTATCCCGAGCTCTACGGGCCCACGGGAGCCGGACCCGGCCGCCTGCCGTGCCCGGACACCGACGAATCGTACCGGCTGGCCGGACCGAACCCGCCCTGCGGGCGCGGTGCAGCGGCGACGGGGAAGCTGCCCGAGCACGTGACGGTCCCCGGCATGCGGGTCGGCCTCGACGCGAGGTACGGTCGCGAGCCGATCCGCTACCGGCTCGATGCGCGCGCGGCCAACAATCCGCCGCGCCGCGATCTCGTTGCCGCGTGGCGCTCCAACGCGCTCGCCGGGAGCACGCCGATGGCCACGCTGTCGCTCGGCGACGCCGGCCCGTCGCTGCACGTGCGTGCTGACGCGCTGATGGGTGCCGTCGAGCGGCGGGTCGCGTCCTGGGTCGTGGCACATGCGAGCCCGCCGGCCGACGAGGGCGACGTGGACGTGCTGGCACTGGTCACGCGGCAGGTGGCGGCGTCGGCGAACGAGGGTGAACCCGTCGATCTGGTCGAAGGCGTGCCGCGGTCGCGACACTGGTTCGCCGCGGACGGCTGGGCCGAGGCGTTCGAGGTGGCCGTGGAGTCCGCGTGCAACGGGGCGCCGGGCGAGTGCCGTTGGCGCATCGACGGTGGTGGCGCGGGGACGGCGACGTCGCCGGGCTCGGTGGAACGTGCGCGCATCCGCCTCGTGTTCGCTCCCGTGCGAGAGTCCGCGGCACCGTGATCGGCCACGCGCTCCCTCGTCCCGTGCGCCGCGGCGAGCGCGGCTTCTCGCTGGTCGAGATCGCCATCGTGCTGGTGATCCTCGGGTTGCTGCTGGCCGGCACGCTCGTGCCGCTCGGCCCGCTGCGCGAGGCGCGCCTGGAGCGCGCCGCGAACGATGCGGTCGAGACGGCGCGCCGCGCGCTGCTGGCACACGCGCTGACCCGCGGGGCGCTACCGTGTCCGCTGGCGACGGGCGCCGCATCGTCCTCCGCACCGTCCTCCGCACCGTCCTCGGGGCGCTGTTCCGCGTGGCGCGGTGGGCTGCCCGCGGCGACGCTCGGCCTGGCGGGACCGCTGGACGCGTCCGGGGCCGCACTCGACCCGTGGGGGCGGCCGCTGCTCTACGCGGTCAGCGATGCCGACGCGGACGGCACCGGCACGGCGGGCGCTCCCGACTGGACCGTGCCCGGAGAGGCGTCGGCCGTCGGCATCGAGGCGCTGCGCGGCTCGCTCGTCGTGTGCCGCGCGGCGGGACGGGGGGCGTGTCCCGCGCCCGAGGTGCGCGCGGACGATCTGGTGTTCGTCGTGCTGTCGCACGGGGCCGACGCGTCCGCGTCGGGCTTGCAGGAGCGCAACGCATCGAACGCGGTCGGCGCGTTCACGCTCGCGCCGCGCTCGGCCGTGGAGCCGCATCGCTTCGATGACCTGCTGGCGTGGGGGTCGCGCGGGGAGCTGGTGCTGAACGGGCTGCGGGCGGGGTGGTGGCCTTGACGTTCGCGCCGTGTCAGCTCGCCAGCCGCCGCTCCCGGTCCGCGCGCCGGAACAGTTCGAAGAAGTTCTCCGTCGTCGCCTCCGCCAGCGCCTCGTACTCCATGCCGCGCAGCTCCGCGACGAATCGCGCGGTGTGGCTCGTGAACGCGGGCTCGTTGACCTTGCCGCGGTGCGGCGCGGGGGCGAGGTAGGGCGCGTCGGTCTCGACCAGGATGCGCTCGAGCGGCGCGCGCCGCGCGACCTCCTGGATCGACTTCGCGCTCTTGAAGGTGACGATGCCGCTGAAGGAGAGGTGGTAGCCGATGTCGAGCGCTCGCTTCGCCACGGCCCAGTCCTCGGCGAAGCAGTGCATGACGCCGCCCGCCTCGCGCGGGGCGAGACGCTCGAGCTTGTCCATGGTGTCGCTCGCCGCGGCGCGCGTGTGGATGATCAGCGGCAGCCCGGTGATGCGCGCGGCCTCGATATGCCGCTCGAAGCGCGCGTGCTGCCAGTCGAGCACGTGCGCCGGCGAGACGCCCTCGGGGATCTCGGTGCGGAAGTAGTCGAGTCCCGTCTCGCCGAGCGCCACGACGAGCGGGTCGGCCGCGGCCTCGACGAGCTCGTCCACGCTCGGCTCGTGGCCGCCCTCGGTGGTGGGGTGCACGCCGGTGGAGGCGCTCAATCCTTCGTGCTCGCGCGCGAGGGCAAGGACCGCCTCGCGGTTCTCCCAGCTCGTGGCGATGCACAGCGCGTGCACGAGGCCGTGTTCGGCGGCGCGCTGTAGTATCTCGGGGCGGCGCCCGTCGAAGTCCGGGAAGTTCAGGTGACAGTGAGAATCGACGAGCGCCATCGTGGGGGGCTTCTGCAGCGCGAAGGGCGCGTGAGTCTAGGGCCTGTATCCAATCAGAACGTGGGCGCTGTCGCGCCGCAGAGCGTGGCAGGCTAGGCGCGAGGAGTGGAGCTTGGCAGGGCCAAGCGACCGACGAGCAACGACGGCTGGCGCGCTCTGCGGCGCGACCCTTCGGGCCGGCCCTCTGCGTCCGCCCCGCTGCACCGCGCGAGCGCGGGTAGCCCTGCTACCCTCGCTCGCAGCGCCTTGCGGGACGAACGCAGAGGGCCGGCAGCGCCCACGTTCTGATTGGATACAGGCCCTAGCGAGCCTGCGCACCGAGCGACACGGACCCCGACCTCATTATGTCCGCATCGCGCGGTACTCGTACCCGGAACGCGCTGGCCCCGACAACCGGAGACCTTTCGATGGACGCTTCCACGCCCGCCTCGACGCCTGCGATCACGGATCCGGACGGCGAGCCCGCGCGTCATGTGCGCGAGCTCGGCGCGCGCGCGAAGCGGGCCGCGGCCGTGCTCGCCGCTGCCGATACCGGCACGAAGGACGCCGCGCTGCACGCCATCGCCGACGCGATCGACGCGTCCGCCGCGGCGCTCCTCCGGGCCAACGCGCAGGACCTGACCGCGGCACGCGAGCGCGGCATCGACGCGGCGCTCCTCGACCGGCTCGAGCTGACCCCGGCGCGCGTCGCGTCCATGGTCACGGGGCTGCGCGACATCGCCGCGCAGCCCGACCCCGTCGGCTCCTTGTCGGCCACGGTACGCCGGCCTTCGGGGCTGTCGCTGGCGCGCATGCGCGTGCCGCTCGGCACGGTGGGCGTCATCTACGAATCCCGTCCGAACGTCACGGCGGACGCGGCCGGCATCTGCCTGAAGTCCGGCAACGCGGTGATCCTGCGCGGCGGCTCCGAGGCGGTGCGCTCGAACCGCGCCATCGCCGCGGCCGTCACGCGAGGGTTGGAGGCGGCCGGGTTGCCGGCGGGCTGCGTGCAGCTCGTCGCGACGATCGACCGGGCGGCCGTGGGCGCGCTGTTGGCCATGGACGAGTACCTGGACGTCGTCATTCCGCGCGGCGGGCGCGGGCTCGTCGCGCGCATCGCGGCCGAGGCGAAGGTCCCCGTCATCAAGCACCTCGACGGGCTGTGCCACGTCTACCTGGACGAGGGCTGCGATCGCGCCCGGGCGGTGGACGTCGCCGTGAACGCGAAGACGTATCGCTACGGCATCTGCGGCTCCATGGAAACCCTGCTGGTCGCGGCCACCGAGGCGCAAGCCCTGCTGCCCGCGCTGCGCGAACGCTTCGACGCCGCCGGCGTGGAGCTTCGCGGGTGCGAGCGCACGCGCGCCGTGCTGCCGGACGTCCGTGTCGCCGAGGCGGTGGACTGGGACACCGAGTATCTCGGCCCCACGCTCGCGGTACGCGTGGTGGACGGGCTCGACGAGGCCATCGCGCACATCGCGCGCCACGGCTCGGGCCACACCGACGCCATCGTGACCGAGAGCGTCACGCGCGCGAACGCCTTCGTTCGCCGCGTGGATTCGAGCTCGGTCATGGTCAACGCCGCCACCTGCTTCGCGGACGGCGCGGAGTACGGCCTCGGCGCGGAAATCGGCATCAGCACCGACCGGCTGCACGTGCGCGGCCCGGTCGGCACGCTCGGCCTGACGACCGAGAAGTGGGTCGTGACGGGCGACTACACGGTGCGCACGTAGTCGTGTGCTCGTGACCACCGGGCGGCTAGGCTTCTTCGGTGGCACCTTCGATCCGGTGCACTTCGGGCACCTGCGCGCGGCGCTGGAGCTCGCCGAAGGGGCGCGTCTGGAGCGGCTGAGCCTGCTGCCCAACCACCGTCCCGTGCACCGCGGACCCACGGCGGCGTCCACCGCGGACCGGCTCGCCATGCTGGAGCTCGCGACGCGCGACGTGGCGCGACTGGCCGTCGATCCGCGCGAGGCGCTGCGGGACGAGCCGAGCTACAGCGTCGATACGCTGGAGGCGGTGCGCGCGCAGGCGCCGCACGCCACGCTCGTCTTCTTCATGGGCATGGACGCCTTCTCGGGCTTTCCGGGCTGGCACCGTCCGGAGCGCATCCTGGAGCTCGCGAACCTCGTCGTCGTGGACCGTCCGGGTGCCGAGCCCTCGGAGGCGGCCGAGGCGTTGCTCGATCGTCAGATCGTGCGAGCGGGGCCACGCATCGTCGACGGCGGCGCGGGGGCGATCGAACGGCGCGCCGTGACCCAGCTCGAGATCTCCGCGACCCGCATTCGCGAAACGGTGCGCTCGGGACGCTCGTCGCGCTTCTTGCTCCCGGAGGAAGTGCGGGAGTACATTCGCGACAAGGGCTTGTATCGTGACGGTGCAGACCCGAACTTTTGAACAACGGCCGACCGTTTCCAGCGTCGGCGGAGGCGCCAGCGATACTTCACTCGATCAAGCACGAGCCGCTCGACAGCGCGGCACTCATCCGCCTCGCGACCACGTCGCTCGAGGATCTCAAGGGCATCGACATCGTCGTGCTCGACATCGAAGGCAAGTCCAGCATCGCCGACGCCATGATCGTGGCCACCGGCACCAGCGTCCGACACGTCCATTCCCTCGCCGAGAGCGTGCGCCTCGGTGCCAAGGACGCGGGCCATCCCCCGCTCGGCGTCGAAGGGGACGCCACCAGCGAATGGGTGCTCGTGGATCTCGGCGATGTCATCGTGCACGTCATGACGGTCGAGAAGCGCGACTTCTACTCCCTCGAGAAGCTGTGGTCCGTCGGGCCGGACGCCGAGGACGAGGTCGCGGCCTACGAGAAGGAACAGGCGGAGCGTCCGGTGCTGCACTCGGTGTCGTGAACCGGTACTGAGCTCGGGATGGCGGATCGCGCGGGCGGGGCATGAAGGTCGTCCTGCACGCGGTCGGCCGGCGCATGCCCGACTGGGTCGAGCGCGGGGTGGCCGAGTACGTGAAGAGACTTCCCGCGCACTGGAAGTTCGTCCTGCGCGAGCACCCTCAGGCGCGCGGCGACGACGGCGCCACACGCAGCCGGCGCGAGGGGGCCACGCTCCTCGACGCGCTCGACGCCCGCGCCCACGTGGTCGCCCTCGACGAGCGCGGGCGATCGCACGACACCGCGGCGGTGGCCGGACGCCTGGCGGCCTGGAGCGCCCTGGGCAAGCCGCTCGAGCTCGTCATCGGCGGGCCCGACGGCCTGGACGACGCGGTGCGCGCGCGTGCCGACGAGACCTGGAGCCTGTCGCCGCTGACCTTCCCGCACCCGCTCGTGCGCGTGCTGGTGCTGGAGCAGTTGTACCGAGCGGACTCGCTGGCGGCGGGCCATCCGTATCACCGCTCGTGAGCGCGCGCGTCGACGCCCCACCGCGCTTCGTCCTCGCCTCGGGGTCGCCGCGCCGGCTCGATCTGCTGCGTCAGCTCGGCTTCGAGCCCGAGGTCGTCGCGGCCGACGTCGACGAGGCCGCGTTGCCCGGAGAGTCCCCGGACGAGCTGGTCGAGCGCCTGGCACGCAGCAAGGCCGAGGCGGTGCTCGTGCGACTGGCGCCGGACGGCCGCGCGCGGGTCGGGGACGGCCGCGCGCTCGTCGTGCTGGGTGCGGACACTCTCGTGGTGCACGCCGGGCGCATCCTGGGCAAGCCGCGCGAGCGCGAGGCGTTCCTGGACAACCTCCTGGCCCTGGCGGAAGACGAGCACGACGTGCTGAGCGGCGTCGCCGTGCTGCGCGTCGCGCCGGGCGGGGAACTCGCGCCGCCGCGAGTCGCCAAGGTCGTGACGCGCGTGCGCTTCGGGTCGATCGACCGGGCCGCGGCGCTCGCCTACTGGGAGAGCGGAGAGCCGCACGACAAGGCGGGCGGCTACGCGCTGCAAGGGCTGGGCGCAAGGTTCGTGGCCTCGGTGAGCGGCAGCCCGTCCGGCGTGATCGGGCTGCCGCTTCACGAAACGGCACGCTTGCTCGACGCGGCCGGCGTCCGCCCGTCCTATCCTACGGTGCCCGACGGCTGACACGGCCGCCGGCACCCGCGACCCCCCCCTTGCGCCGGCATGAGCGAAGAACTGCTGATCAACGTGACGCCGCAGGAGACGCGTGTCGCCACGGTGGAGAACGGCATGCTCACCGAGATCTGGATCGAGCGGGCGCAGCGCGTGGGTCTGGTCGGCACGATCTTCCAGGGCAAGGTCGCGCGCGTGCTGCCCGGCATGGAGGCCGCGTTCGTCGACATCGGGCTCGAGAAGGCCGCGTTCCTGCACGTCTCCGACCTCATCGGCGCCACGCGCGTGGACGAGCACGGCGAGCGTCACGTGCGTCCCATCGCGCGCATGCTGCGCGAAGGCCAGCGCATCGCCGTGCAGGTCGTCAAGGATCCGCTCGGCACGAAAGGGGCGCGCGTCAGCGCCACGCTCACGGTGCCGTCGCGCTATCTCGTGCTGATGCCCTACGAGTCCGGCATCGGCATCTCGGCCCGTATCGAGTCCGACGACGAACGGAACCGCCTGCGGACCCTGATCGACGGGTTGCGCGACGACGCGCGGGCGATCGACGACGGTGCAGCATCGGCCGCGCCCGCCGGGAGCGCCGAGATGACGAAGACGGCGGCCCCCGATGCCGAGCCCGCCGCCGACGAGCAGGCAGGTGCCGACTCCGCCGCCGACGAGCAGGCCGGTGCCGACTCCGCCGGGCCGGGCTACATCGTGCGCACGGCCGCCGAAGGCGCCGACGCGGACTCGCTCGCGGCGGACCTGCGCTACCTGGACAAGGCCTGGCGCGGCATCCGCACACGCGCGGACGCCGCCGCCGCCGGGGAGGTCATCTTCCGCGACCTGCCGCTCGTGCTGCGCACGCTGCGCGACTCGGCGCACCGCGACATCGAGCGCGTGCGCATCGACTCGCGCGAGACCTGGCAGAAGAGCGTGGCGTTCTGCGACGAGTTCGTGCCCGAGCTCGCCGGGCGCATCGAGCACTACCCGGGCGAGCGGCCGGTGTTCGACCTGCACGGCATCGAGGACGAGATCGAGCGCGCGCTCAACCGCAAGGTGGCGCTCAAGTCCGGCGGGCACCTGGTGTTCGACCAGACCGAGTCGATGACCACCATCGACGTGAACACCGGCGGGTTCGTGGGTCGCAGGAACCTCGAGGAGACGATCTTCAAGACGAACCTGGAGGCCGCGCAGTCCATCGCGCGCCAGCTCCGGCTGAGGAATCTCGGCGGCATCATCATCATCGACTTCATCGACATGGCCATCGCCGAGCACCGTCGCCAGGTCATGCGCGCGCTGGAGAAGGCGCTCGAGCGCGACCGCACGCGCACCCAGGTGAGCGAGGTCAGCACGCTCGGGCTCGTCGAGATGACCCGCAAGCGCACGCGCGAGAGCCTCGAGCAGGTGCTGTGCGGCGAGTGCCCGACGTGCAACGGCCGGGGCACGCTGAAGACCGTCGAGACGGTGGGCTTCGAGATCGTGCGCGAGGTGGTGCGCCAGACGCGCCAGTTCGACATCGAGTCGGTGACCGTGCTCGCGTCCGCCGAGCTGGTGGAGTGGTTCACCGAGGAGCGCTCGGACGATCTCGCCGAGCTCGGCCAGTTCGCGGGCGTTCCGGTGCGACTGCAGGCCGAGCAGTACTACCCGCGCGAGCAGTACGACGTGGTGCTGCGCTGACGCGATCGGCATGACCAGACGACTCCTCCTGCGGGCCGGCCGCGGCGCGCTGGTCTTCGCCGGCGCGACGCTCATCGCGCTTGCCGTGCTCACGCTCGGCGCGCGCCTGGCGTTGCCGTTCGCCGCCGGCTGGAAGGCCGAGATCGAGAACGGGCTGGCGGATTTCCTCGGTCGGCCCGTGGGCATCGAGTCGCTGGCGCTGCGCTGGCGCGGTACCGGTCCGGAGCTGCGGGCGCAGGGCGTGAGCGTCGCGGAGGACGAGTTGCGCCGCATCTCGGTGGACGAGGCGCTGATCGACCTGGATCTCGCGAGCTCCCTGCTGCGCCGCTCGCTCGTCTTCGACGAGCTCACGCTCGTGGGCGCCGCGCTCACGCTCGAGCGCGACGCCGCCGGCGCCTGGTCCGTGCAGGCGGGCGGCGTGCCGCGCCACCAGGCCGTCGCGTCGGGCTCCGTACCGTCAGAGGTCGGGGTCCCGGCGGAAGGCGGGCGCGGGCTCGACGGCCTGCGCTGGCTCTTCGATGCGCGCCGCGTCGGCCTGCTCGGCACGCGGCTGACCCTGGTGGATGTGAACGCCGGGACGCTGCTGGCGCTGGATGCCGTCGACCTGCGGGTCGAGAACGACGGCGGCACGCACCGCATGCGCGTCGCCACGAGCCTGCCCGAGGCGCTCGGCGGCGGCGACGTGGAGCTCGGCATCGATCTGGATTCCGGCATGCGCGGCGCGGTGGAGCGACGCGCCACGGGCGACTTCTACGCGCGCGGCCAAGCGCTGCGCCCGGCCGCGCTGCACCGCGTCGTGGCGGCGCTCGGCGGCGGGGACACCGACGGGATCGCCGCGACGCTCGAGGCCGAGGTGGCCGTCGAGGCCTGGGGCACGCTCGCCGCGGGGCGGTTGCAGTCCGCCCGCGCACGGATCGAGGCCACCGCCGTGCGCGCACCGTCCGACGGGCCCGATCTGCTCGACGCCCTGGACGCCACGGTGCGCTTCGTGAGCGAGGGACCGGACGCGGAAGGCTGGAGCCTGGTCGCCGACGGTGCCGGCGCGGCGCTCGGCACCGAGCGCGCGACGCTGGACGTGCTGCGGCTGGCCCGGACCTCGGCGTCCGGGCCGTTGCTGCTGACGGCATCCGGTGCCCGACTGCCCGTCGCACTGGCGGCCGCCGTGCCGCTGGCGCTCGCGGACGCACCGGCCGGACTCGAGCCCCGCGGTTCGGTGTCGGACTGGTCCACCGAGATCCGACTCGGCGAAGGGCTGCGCGGCCTGGATCTCGAGGCGACGATCTCGGATCTGACCACGCGCGCTGCTGGCGGCCTGCCGGGCGTCGATGCGCTCGACATGGGCATCGAGCTGCGACGCGGGCGGGGACGCGTCACGCTCGCGAGCGCCGGCGCCGGCCCGCTCAGCGTCGATGCGCCGCACGTCGACGCCGACCCGTTCCGGCTCGACGCGCTCGACGTGCGCGTCGACGTGGCGCCGACGTCGGCCGAAGGCGGCGTCTCGCTGCGCGGCCCCCTGGCGCTCAAGAGCGGCGGGCTCGAGCTGTCGTCCCGCGTCGCCCTCGGGCTGAGTCCGGACCGTTCGCCGCGCGTGGACATCGACGGTCGCTTCTCGATGGCCAACGTGGCGGGCGTGGCGGATCTGCTGCCCGATCGGCTGCTGGGACCTGCCACGGTGAGCTGGTTCGCGTCGGCGCTGCGCGCCGGACGCGCATCGAACGGCGAGCTGCGGGTGTCCGGCAGGCTGGCGGACTTCCCGTTCACGCGTCACCCGGGCGCGTTCCGCGCGAGCGTGGACGTGAGCGATACCGAGCTGAACTGGCTCGACGGGTGGCCCGTCGCGCGAGGGCTGGCGGGTTCGGTCCGGCTCGACGGCTTGTCGCTGAGCGGCCGGATGGACGAGGGCGAGGCCGACGGGCTCGCCCTCGGCAGCGCGAGCTGGCGCATCGCCGACTTGCGCCGGCCGAGCGTCGCGCTGACCCTGTCGGGCCGTGCGCCGCTGCCCGACATGCTGAGCTTCGCGAACGCGGGGCCGCTGCGGGAGCTTCTGCGGCCGGCGCTGGGCGACGTCGTCGGTACCGGCGGTGCGGGACTGGACCTGAACGTCGTCGTGCCGCTGACGAGCGCCGTCGCCGATGACACCCCGTTCGCGGTCGACGGTGCCGTGTTCCTGGCCGGCAACGACGTGCGCTTCGGCACGGCGGACCTGGACCTGCGCGGTGCGGTCGGTGCGGTGCGCTTCGATCTCGACGGGCTCGAGGCGCACCGGTTGCGCGCCGACTGGCTCGGCCGCCCGCTCGTGCTGGGCGTGCGCATGGAGGGCGAAGGCGCGTCGCGGCGGGCACGCGTCACGGCGCGCGGCGCGCTGGAGGCACGCGACGTGCTCGCGCACTACGCGCTGCCGCTCGATGGCTTCGTGTCGGGCGCGTCGGACTGGCGCGCCGAGCTCGTCGTGCCGTTCGATGCGGCCGCCCTGCGCGCCCGCGGCGTGCGGCTGAGCGCGCGCAGCGAGCTCGTCGGCACCGCGCTGGAGCTGCCCGCGCCGCTCGGCAAGTCGTCGGCCACGCCGCGCGCCTTCACGCTCGCGACCGCGTTCCGGCCCGACGATGCGAGCGCGCGCTGGAGCGTGCGGGCGGGGGACGGGCTCGTCGCGCACGCCGACGTGGGGCCGGAAGGCATGACGGCGCTCGCACTGGGGCTCGGGGGCGTGGAGGCGAGCGAGGCGGGGGCGCCCGGCGTGCGCATCGACGGCCGGCTCGCCGTCCTGTCGCTCGACGGCTGGGCCGAGTCGCTCGGGACGCTGATCGATGCGATGCCCGCGAGCGAAGGTCCGCCCGAGCCCACCCTGCCCGTGTCGGGCTCGCTCGACGTGGGCGGGCTCAGGCTCTTCGGCGCACCGCTCGGGCCCGCACGGCTGCGCCTGAACAGCGACGCCGACTACCTGAACGCCGCGCTCGACAACGCGCTGCTGGACGGCAACGCGCGCTGGCCGCGGCTCGAGGGCGGCGGGCTGCCCGCGCGCGTACGGCTGGCGAAGGTGGACGGGCGCGTCGTGGACGCGCTGCTGGATGCCGACGAGGCCGACGCGGCGTCGGGTGCCGAGGACGATGCGGGGTCGGCAGGCATCGACCCGCGGGCACTGCCGCCCATCGAGGCGCGCATCGTCTCGCTCGGCTGGCGCGAGGCCACGCTCGACAACGTCGTGCTGCGCGCCTCGCGCGACGTGGCGGGGCTGCGCATCGACACGCTCGGCTTCACGCACGAGTCGCTGCAGCTCCTGGGCGAAGGATACTGGCGCATGGCCGACCCCGAAGACCCCGGCGACGGGTCGCCCGGGGTGCAGCGCACCGCGCTGTCGCTCACGCTGCAGAGCCCGGACTTCGGTCGCGGGCTCGCCGACATCGGGCTGCCGGACCTGCTGACGGGCGGGGCGGGGCGCGCGACGGCGCGCATCGGCTGGGCCGGTCCCGCGTGGAGCCCGGCGCTGGAGCGTCTCGGCGGCGCGCTGCAGTTCGATCTGACGGACGGCAGCATCGTGCCGCTGGACCCCGGTGCCGGCAAGCTGATCGGCCTGCTCGCCTTCCAGGCGCTGCCGCGGCGGCTGGACTTCGATTTCTCCGACGTGACGGACGACGGGCTGGCCTTCTCGCGCGTGAGCGGCCGGGCCGGCATCGAGGACGGCATCATCACCGCGCCGCTCGTGCAGCTGACGGGGCCGGTCGGCGTGGTCGACGTCAGCGGCACGACGGACCTGATGGCCGGTACGCTGGACCAGCGCGTCACGGTGCTGCCGCGTGTCAGCGCGGCGCTGCCCATCATCGGCGCCATCGCGGGCGGTGCCAGCGCGGGCGTGGGTGCGGTCGGGGCGCTGCTGGCCGGCGGCGTGCTGAAGGCCATGGGCGTCGACTTCGACCGGCTGGGACTGCGCGAGTACGCGCTGACGGGCTCGTGGGACGACCCGGCGTTCGAGCCCTTGTAGCCCCGGCGCACCGCGCCGCCCACGCGCCCGCACGGTGGCAGACTGCATTGCCCCGTAGCGTGGTCAGTGCCGCATGCCGACGTCCCCGTTGCTCGTCCGTCCGCGCGCCTCCGACGGGGCGGTGCACGACATCACCCCGGCGGGCGCCGGCTGGAGCCACGTCGGCTTCGCGCTGCAGCGGCTCGCGAGCGGCAAGGGCGCGGCCGGGGTGACGGGCGCGCGCGAAGCCCTGCTGGTGGTCGTGGAGGGACACGCCCGCATCGAGGCGGGCGATGTCGACTTCGGCGAGTGCGGCAACCGCGCCTCGGTGTTCGAGCGCGTGCCGCCCGACGCGGTCTACGCACCCCCGGGCACCACCTGGAGCGTGCGCGCCTGCGACGACGGCTGCACCGTGGCGGTGTGCACGGCGCCGGCTCGCGGGGGCGCGCAGGGCAAGCCCGCCGCGAAACTCGCGCGCGCCACGCCCGTCACGCGCGGCACCGGCACCAACGAGCGCACCATCCACCCCATCGCGATGGAGGAGGCGGACGTCGCCGAGTCGCTGCTGGTCACCGAGGTCCACACGCCGGCGGGTCACTGGTCCTCCTACCCGCCGCACCGTCACGACGAGGACGATTTTCCGCGCATGACGCTCCTGGAGGAGACCTACTGGCACCGCCTGGACCCCGCCACCGGCTTCGGCGTGCAGCGCGTGTTCACCGAGGACGGGTCGCTGGACGAGACCGTGGCGGTGAGCGACGGCGACGTGGTGCTCGTGCCGCGCGGCCACCACCCGTGCGCCGCGCCGCACGGCATCGACATGTACTACCTGAACGTCATGGCCGGTCCGCGTCGCGCGTGGCGCTTCGCGCTGCACCCGGACTGGGAGGCGATGGCCTGAGGGCTCGGTCCGCCTTTCGGCTCAGCGCTCCATCAGTCCCATCAACGGCGCCAGCGAGCCTTCCGAGGTGAACACCACGAGCCCCGGGGAGGTGGCCGCCAGCGCCTCGGCCTGCGGCAGCGCGTGCGTGTACGCGACCGTGCCGGGGCGCGCCAGCACCGCGCCCCAGGACTCGTCGCCGCGTCGCTCGAAGCGCAGCACCTCGCGGTAGGTCAGCACCCACGCCAGGCCCCGTGCGACATCGATGTCGAGGGCCGTGGGGTGGTTGAGATCCACCCCCGCCAGCGCCAATGCCGCGCGCGTGGCGAGCGTCTCGTCCAACGGCGCCATCGTCGCGACGCGCCGGGCGGTCCCCGAGGCCCTCTCGCCGCGCGCGGCCGAATCGATCGCCGCGTCCACGGTGGCCGCCGAGGCGTCCAGCCGATAGACGCCCGAGGCGACGGGCGAGCCGTCCTGCGGCCGCGCCTTCGTCAGGAGCCAGAACGCCTCGTCCGCGAACCCCACCGACTCCACGTCCTGCGGCCCGTCCTCGTAGCGGAAGTCGATGGTCGCGTACGGCGCCGGGCCGTCCACGATGCCGGCCGCCGCGGCGGCGCCGGACGACAGGCCGGGGACGTCGGGCTCGGCCACGAGATAGAGGGTGGCGAGCTTGCGTCGGCGCGCGTTGTCGCCCACGTCCGCGACGATCAGCGTGGGCACGCCCGCCAGGGTGCCCGACGCCAGATCCTCCCAGTCGGTGGCCCCCGCGTCGATGCGCACGCGGCCGAGCGGGGCACCGACCAGGTCCAGGGCGTGCAGCACGGGCTCGGCGCCGCTGTCGTTGATCGCCCACAGCACGCGCCCGTCGCGCGGCGACGCGGCGAGACCGCTCGTCTCGACCAACGTGCCGCCTCCGAGCGTACCGATGCGCGCGGGCGACAACGGGGCGGGCAGGGGCAACGCGACCGGTGCGGGCGAGGGTGCGCCGAGCGGGTCGGACGCGTCGCGGACCCGGCCGTCCGCGCCGCAGCCGAGCCCGGCCGCCAGCACGAGCGAAGCGAGCGCTCCGGTGCGCACGGTCCGGAGCGCTGTGCGCGCCGCCGTTGCCCTCACTCCTCCCGACCGGCGGGGTCCCCGGCGCCCATCTCCGCGATCGCCGCGGCGTCCTCCTGCCCCGCCGCGCGCTCGGCCGCCAGCACGTCGCGCACGCTGCGGAACAGCTCGCGCGCGGCGCGCGGCGGTCGCGGCGGCGAGGCGGCGCGTTCGGCGAGCGCCGAGCCCTGCAGGCGTCGCAGGCCCTGGCGGTCGGCGCCCGGGTGCTCGTCGAGGAACGCCGTCAGGGCGTCCTTCGGGGTCTCGCCGGGACCGTCCCCCAGCAGCCGGTCGCGCCACATCTCGACCCGATGGTGATCGAGCGTCGCCGAGCGCGCCTCCTGCCGCAGGGCATCGAGCGCGGCCTCGATGGGGGCGACGTCGATGCGGCGCATGCGCTTGGCGACGTAGCCGAGCTGTCGCTTGCGCGCCCCGCGGGCCGAGATGCGGTCGAGCTCCGCGAGCGCCGCGCGCACGTCGTCGGGCAGCGGCATCTTCGCGCGCTCGGACGCCCCCAGGGCGGAGAGCTCCGCCCCCAGGTCGCGCACCGCGAGCGCCTCGCGCTTCGCCGCACCGCGGCTCGGGCCCCCATCGGGCCCCACGCCCGGCGGCGGATGGTTCGGCACTCGGGCGGCGTTCGCCGCGGTGTCCCGCGCGCGGGCGTCCTCGCGAGTGTCGGCGCGAGTGTCGGCGCGCTCCGCTTCGTGCGAGTCGTCGTGCTTGTCGTCGTGCATCGCTCGGAACCCCGGGAGGAGCGGCCAGTCTAGAGAGGGGGTCCGGGGTGACCGGATCCGTTGTAATCGCGCGACAGTCGTGGTCTGATCGCGTGCCGGGCAGCGCGAAACTGCCGTCAACCTTGGCCTCAGCCTGCGCGATGCGTCGTATTTTTGCCACCGTCGTCGTCGCGGGCCCGCTGCTGGTGCAGGGGCGGCTCGTCCAGGCGGACACCGGCGGCGCACCCTTCATCGTACCGGGCGCCGATGGCGGCTTCGTGCTGCAGGTGGCGCAGGCCGATCCGTTCGACCTCGACGCGAACGAGCTGGACCCCATCCGCTACTCGCGCATCGACGGCTCGTCCGACGTCGCCCCCGCCTCGGGGTCGGGGCCCGAAACGGCGCTTCGGCCCGTACCGACCGAGCTGTCGTTCACGCTGCGCCCGCGCATGCCGGACTTCTCGCGCGAAGGGCTCTACGGCCTCGGCCTGCTCGGCGCGCCCAGCGTGGCGGTCACGCGAGTGCCGGGCGCCGACGGCGAGCTGGACGAGGCCATCACCGGGCTGAATCACGGGCTGAGCTACTCCGCGGGGCTGCGCGTGGAGCGCGAGGACGAGGCCATCGACGGCACCGCCTACGTCAGCTCCGCACTGCTCGGGCTGTCCTACGGGCGCCTCGGTCGGCTGTGGTACGGCGGCATCGACGTGAACCTGGAGCGCTTCGACGACGAGGCGCACGGCGCCGATCAGCCGGACGTCGTGTCGCTGGACGTCACGACCGGCCGCCGGCTGGGCATCACGGGGCTCGGCGCGGGCTCGCCGTTGTGGCTGCTGAGCGTGCGCGGCAACCTGGACCTGATGGACGATGCCGTGGACGTGGGCGCGGACCCCGAGGCGCGTCCGAGCTGGTTCCTGAACCCGAGCCTGTTCTGGCAGCACCCGGGCTTCACGTTCTCGGCCCAGATGCAGTTGCCGGTCGCGCCGGAGCTCGACGATGCCGAGCAACCGGACTACCGGCTGCGGGCGGTGTTCGAGAAGCGGTTCCGCTGAGAGTCCCTACCGCTTGTCGCTGGCGACGGGCAGCTCCTGCTCCGGCTCGATCAGCGGCTCGTCGATGTCGATCGATTCGGACTTCAGGCTGCGCAGCGTCAGCCTGGCCACCAGCTCGCCGCGCTTGAGCTGCTCGATCTTGACGGGCATGTAGTCCAGCGACGGCGCGAACCAGGTGATGGTGGTGCGCGACGAGCCGTCGAGGTTCCTGCGCACGACGCGCCGTGTCTCCAGCTCGCCGAGGTTCGTCTCCAGCGTCTCGGCGCCCTCGTCCTCGAAGATCACGTCCTTGATGCGACCGGTGTCGAAGACCTGCACACGCACCTCCGTCTCGCCGCGGCGCAGCGCGCTCATGACGGCGAGCGTCACCGAGAGCCGATCCAGGATGGGCGCGTCGAGCGCCACCTCGTCGGACTCGCCGCGTCGGGTCCAGCCGAGCGAGCCGGCTTCCCAGTCGAACGTGGCGTCCACCGCGCGCCGCGCTTCGTCGTCCTGGCGGTAGGTGTAGTCGGTCGGACGCAGCACGAGCGCATCGCCGCCGTCGGGCGTCGGCTCGGTGCGGATCCGGGTCGTCTCGGAGATGCGCCCCTTGCCCGTGAGCCGGAAGATGCCCGTGGGCTTGGTTTCGAGCGAGTACAGCCAGCCGTCGCCGTCGGACTCGAGTTCCAACGTGGCGTTGCCCGCCGTGACGAGGTTGTTGCCGACGGCGTAGGTGACGCTGAAAGGTCGCATGTCCGACTCGCGGACCTGCTGGGCCATCGCAGGCGCGGCGAGCGCGAGCAGCAGCGTCGCCGCGAGGGACAAGGAACGCGCGGACAGGGGCATGGTGTTCTCGGAAATCGTCACTGCGGCTGGTATCGGAGCTTAGGGCCTGGGTCAATACAAATTGGACAGAACGCTCAATTTGTATTGACCCAGGCCCCTAGGTCAACGACGGCGCGCCGCCCGCGACGCACGTCGCGATGGCGGCCACGTAGAGCTCGTGCTCGCGCGCCAGCACCCGCGCACCGAGCGAGACCGGGTCGTCGTCGGGCAGGATCGGCACGCGCACGCGGCGCACCACCGGACCCGCGTCGAGCTCCTCGGTGACGAGGTGCACGCTGGCCCCGTGCTCCAGATCCCCCGCCTCCAGCGCGCGCCGGTGGGTGTCGAGCCCGGGGTGGCGAGGCAGCAGCGAGGGATGGATGTTGAGTATCCGACCGCGCCAGCGCTCGAGCGGTTCCGGACCGAGGATGCGCATGAACCCCGCCAGCGCGATCCAGTCCGGATCCACCGGCTCCAGCGCGGCGACCAGTGCCCGGTCGAAGGCGGTCCGGTCGGCGTGTTCCCGATCGTCCACCACCGCCGTGTGCAGCCCGCGTTCCTGCGCCGCGGCCAGGCCCGGGGCCTCCGGCCGGTTCGAGAGCACCACCCCCACGCGCGCGTCGAGCTCACCGCGCTCGCAGGCGTCGGCGACGGCGAGCATGTTCGAGCCTCGCCCGGAGATCAGTATCGCGAGCGTGGCCGGAGGGGCGGGTTCGTCGTCCGGCGGGGTTCCCGGTGCCGGCCCTGCCGACATCGCTTCCGGCGGCGGGCTCACCCGGCGCCCCGGCCGCCCGGGGCGTCCGCGACGATCTCGCCCACGACGCTCGCCCGTTCGCCGCCGGCGCGCAGGCCGGCGAGCGTGGCCTCGACGTCCTCCCGTGCCACCACGAGCGCGAACCCGACGCCGCAGTTGAAGGTGCGACGCATCTCGGGCTCCTCGATGCCGCCCGTCGCCGCCAGCCAGCCGAACACGGCCGGGCGCTCCACCTCGGAGAGGTCCAGCCGCACGGCGAGCCCGTCCGGCAACATGCGCGGCAGGTTCTCGACGAGCCCCCCGCCGGTGACGTGCGCCATGGCCTTCACGCTCACCTCGTCGAGCACGGCACGCACCGCGCGCACGTAGATGCGGGTGGGCATCATGAGCGCCTCGCCGAGCGCGACGCCGTCGTCCAGCCGGGTCCGGAGCGCGTCCGGCCCGGCACGCTCCAGCACGCGCCGCACCAGGGAGTAGCCGTTCGAGTGCACGCCGCTGGAGGCGATGCCGACGACGATGTCGCCCGCGCGCACCGACGTGCCGTCGACGATCTTCTGCCGCTCCACGACGCCGACGGCGAAGCCCGCGAGGTCGTAGTCGCCGCGCGCGTACATGCCCGGCATCTCGGCGGTCTCGCCGCCGAGCAGCGCCATGCCGGCCTGGACGCAGCCCTCGGCCACGCCCGCCACGACGCGTTCGGCGACATCGACGTCCAGCGCGCCGCAGGCGTAGTAGTCCAGGAAGTACAAGGGCTCGGCCCCGCTGACGAGGATGTCGTTCGCGCACATGGCCACCAGGTCGATGCCGATGCCGTCGTGCAGGCCCGACTCCACGGCCAGGCGCAGCTTGGTCCCCACGCCGTCCGCACCCGACACGAGCACCGGCTCGCGGTAGCGCTCCACCGGCAGCGCGAACAGCCCGCCGAAGCCGCCGAGGCCGCCGAGCACGCCTTCTCGATGCGTGCGGGCCACGTGCGGACCGATCCGGCGCACCAGCTCGTTGCCGGCGTCGATGTCCACGCCCGCGTCGCGATAGGTCAGGCCGGACCCCGCCGTGTCCGGCGGGGCGGCGACGGTCGCGTCGGAGGGGGGCGACGAGGACGAGGAAACCACCAGCGGCTCCGATGCGTTTGCGGGCCGTGCGATGATACGCGGATGCGCATTCGGCACGCCGTCCCGAGGATCCCGACGCTGCTCGTCGTCTGCGCGCTCGCGTCGCCGATAGCCGCGCAGACCGCCTTGCCGCCCACCGGGCCGGGCGCGCCTTCGGCCGTTCCCGACGCGACGGTCGGACCGCTCACGGCGTCCCGCGAAGGTCCGCGGGCCCCGGACGGCGCGTCGTCGGGCGCCTCCGCCGCGACGCTGGACGCGTTCAGCAGCGAAGTCGCCGTCGCGGATCGCGGGCCCGCCGAACAGGGCGCGGCCTTCGCGGCGGCGCTGCGTCGGGTGCTGCTCGCCAACACTGCCGACCGCACGCTCATGAACCGCGACGACGTGCGCGCGGCGCTGCGCGACGCGGGCGCCTGGGTCGAGACGTTCAGCTTTCGCGCACCGGAGCCGGGTTCGGCCATCGCTCCGGACACGCCCGTCACCGACGCGGTGCGGCGCAGCGGCGAGGCGGTGGGACTGCTGCGTGTCCGCTTCGACCGGACGCGCACGCTTGCGCTGCTCGCGGGGAACGAGAGCCCCTCCGACGCGCCGGCGACCGTCGGGTCGGCCGGCGTTGCCGTGGATCCGCTGCCCGACGGCAGTCCCGTGGACCCGGCGCTCGTGGCCCGGGCGTTCGCCGACATCGACTCGGCGCTCGTGTGGCTGACGATCGAGGACGGCGCGCGCATCATCGCCGGCAGCGACCCCGCCGCCGCCAAGGTGCGCGAGCGCGTGCGCGAGATCGCCGGCGGCGCGGGCGCCACCGTCGTGTTCGGCGATGCGGCCGACCTCGACCCGGCCGCCGTGCGCGAGCTCGACGCGGCCGCCATCGCGGCGGCCTCGACGCGCTACGCCACGGATGCCGTGCTGGTGGGCAGGCTCGCGCGTGGCTCCGACGTGCCGGAGCCGGGACCCGGGAGCGTCTCCGGTACGGCCTCGGAACCGTCCGGAACGCCCGAGCGACCCGGTACCGTGCCGGGCATCGACCTGCGCGATCGGGTGCCGGGCGGGGGTGGCGGCACCGACATGACGACCCGTGCCGATCGCACCGGTCGCGCGGTCTCCGAGCGTCCGACCGGATGGCGCGGCGACTGGCTGAAGCTCGGCGGGCTGTTCGCTCCCGCGCTCGATGCCTCCGAGCAGGCCGCGGAGGGCAGCGATGCGGTCGATCCCGACGCGCCGACTCCCCCGACCGGCCCCATCGCCCTGCGCACCGTCACCACCGGCGTCCGGCTGGACGACGCGCTGCGCGGGGGTCTCGAGTGGCTGCTGCCGGACGCGCTCGGCGGCGCGGGCGCGACGTACGCCTACGGGGGACGCGGGGACGCCACCGAAGGGCTGGTGTGGGTCGGCTCCATCGACTCGATCGCCGAGTACGCTCGGGTGATGTCGCTGTTCGAGTCGGTGGTCTCGGTCGAGAGCGTCTTTCCGCGCGCCATCGGCGACGGCAACGGCACGTTCGCCGTGCGGCCGCGTCGCGCGCTGCAGGAGCTCGCCGCCGTGGCGGCCGCGTCCGGTTGGCTGCGTCCCGGCGCCCCGCCGCTGGAAGGCTTCGGTGCGGACGATCGCGGGCGCGGGGCGTTACCGGGCCGCGGGTCGGAACGCGGCGCGATGGCCGGGTCGCCGGGCCGGCGTGGGGACTCGCCGAGCGCGTCGGAGGCGCTCGCGCGCCAGGCCGACCTCGCGTTCGACGCCACGCTCTGACGCCGCCGCCCGAGGCCCCCGGACGTGCACCCGCAACTCGTGCTGTCGCTGGACGCCGCTCCCGCGACCACCTTCGACAGCTTTCGCGCCGATGCCGAGCTCGATGCGGGCCTGAGCGTCGCGCGGCACGCCGTGGAGGCCTTCGCCGCGGGCACCCTCGACGAACGCCAGCTCTTCCTGTGGGGGGCGAACGGATCGGGCAAGTCGCACCTGCTGGTGGCCGCCTGCCACTCGGTGCGCGAAGCGGGCTACCTCGCCGCCTACGTGCCCGGCGACAACGCGAACGTCGGCGACGCGCTCGACGGCTACGAGGACTTCGCGCTGCTGTGCATCGACGATCTGCAGCGCCTGCAGCCGGCTTCCGAGCGCGATCTCTACCGCTGCATCAATCGTTGCCACGAGTCGGGGACACGCTTGCTGTTCGCCTCCGACCGACCGATAGACGCGCTGCGGCTCACACTCACCGACCTCGTGTCGCGACTCACCTGGGGGCCGGTGTTCAGGCTGGAGCCGCCGTGCGAACGCGCCCGTCTCGACGCCGTGCGAGCCGAGTTCAGGCTGCGCTCGGTCGAACCCGGCGAGGACGTGCCGGCGTGGCTGCTCAGGCGTCACCCGGACGATCTCGACGCCGTCAAGGCGCTGGTGCGACGGCTCGCCGAGGCCTCGCTCAGCGAGCGCAAGCGCATCACCGTGGCCTTCGCGCGACGCATCGACGACGAGCCCGCCTGAACGGCCTCGCGACGCGGCGTCAGATCTCCTCGGGTTTTGGCGGCGAGGGCGTGTAGCGGGCGTACATGACGCAGCCGACGAACTGCGCGAGGCTGAGCGTCACCGTGGCCACGCCCAGCCAGGCGAGGCCCGCGCCGGGCGGGTTCGCCCACGTGTCCACGCCCACGAGGAAGTAGATGATCACGTAGAAGCTGACCCACTGATGGGTGTAGCGACGCCCGTGCAGCAGACCGCGCAGCGGAATCAGCAATGGCACGACGAGCGCGAGCAGCGGCAGCAGGCGCGGCACTCGCTCCGGCGGCGCGATGGCGCCGAACCAGGCGAGAAACAGCGCTATCAGGCCGACGTGGCCGATCAGGGTGAGGACCCGGCCGATGCGCGCCCGATCGGGGTCGGCCTTGCGTTGCTTGCGCTTCTTCTTCGCCGGCGCGTCCACCGTCGGCTCCGGAGCGCTCACGGCCCCTCTCCCGCTTCGCGCGCCGTGCGCAGCGCCGCGGCCGCACGTGCCACGCGCGCGCCGAGCGCCGCGCACAGCGCGGCCTCGGTGTCGTCCAGTGCGCGCTTGCCGTCTTCTCCGGCCACGTGGCTGGCGCCGTAGGGCGTGCCGCCGGACGCGGTGCTCATGAGCTCGGGGCGGGAGTAGGGCAGGCCCACGAGGATCGCGCCGTGGTGCAGCAGCGGCAGCATCATCGACACGAGCGTCGTCTCCTGGCCGCCGTGCAGGCTGCCGGTGCTCGTGAACACCGCGGCCGGCTTGCCGGCCAGCGCCCCCGCGAACCACTGCGGCGTGGTGCGGTCCAGCCAGCCCTTCAGGGAGGCCGACATGTTGCCGAAATGCGTGGGCGTGCCGAGGATCAGGGCGTCGCAGTCCGCAAGCTCATCGGGATCGGCCCAGGGCGCGCCGGTCTCGGGCACCTCGGGGCCGCGCGGCGCGTTGGCGGGGGCGAGCTTGGCCACGCCGCGCAGCACGGCCTCGCAGCCCGCCACGCTCTCCACCCCGCGAGCCACGCGTCGCGCCATCTCGCTCGTGGCGCCGGTGTTGGTGTCGTGGACGATCAGTACGCGTGCGCTGCTCATGGTGTTCCGATACGTGACGGGGAGCCGGCGGATCGCCCCGCTTCCGCGGGCATCGCGGGCGCACGGAGTTTGAGGGCTCGCGGTGCGATACACGAGCCCCGACCCGAAACGAGGCGCAGGTCCGTCCCGTGCGTGCGCCGGTGCGCAGCTCGACCGGCCCGCGCGGTACGCGTTGCACGGCGCCCGTGACGCACGGCGCGAAGCGGGCCGACGCGTTGCGGGACCACAGGGGCGCGCCGATAGCCGTACACACCCTAGCAACGATGGCCGCCGCCACTCCCCGTGCTCACCGAGAACGCCAGACGCTTCGCCGACCCGGCCACGGGCAAGCTCGAGCTCGAGGCGGTGCTCGACGGACTCCTGATCGACGGGCTGGTGGACGAGTCCGCGAGCAAGCTGCTGAAATCGATCGGCCGGCCCGACGCGGGCAGCAGGCACTCGGGACCGCTCGAGCGCATCGCGGCGAGCGGCTGGATGTCGGCGCGCGACCCCGCGACGAAGATCGATCTCGATTTCCTGACGCGCTGGCTGGCGAAGAAGACCGACCTGCCGTGGAAGCGCATCGATCCGCTGAACATCGACGTGCCGGCCGTGACCTCGGTGATGTCCTCGGCCTACGCGTCGCGGTTCAACGTGATCTGCCTCGCCGTCGAGCCGGACCACATCGTCGTCGGCACGGCTGAACCCTTCTTCGACGAGTGGAGCCGAGAGCTCTCCGGCGCGCTCAACAAGGACATCCGGCTCGTCGTCTGCAATCCCGACGACATCCGGCGCTACCTCGTCGAGCTGTACCAGGTCAGCAAGTCCGTGCTCGGCGCGAAGAAGGATCATTCGCGCCATTCGAGCGCCGTGCAGAACCTCGAGCAGCTCATGCAGCTCGGACGCGGCGGCAAGCTCGAGGCCACCGACAGCCACGTGGTCAGCATCGTCGACTGGTTGCTGCAGTACGCCTACGAGCAGCGCGCGAGCGACATCCACATGGAGCCGCGGCGCGACACCGGCGCGGTGCGTTTCCGCATCGACGGCGTCATGCAGCGCGTGTACGACATGCCCGGGCCCGTCATGGCCGCGGTCACGAGCCGGCTGAAGATCCTCGGTCGGCTGGACGTCGCCGAGAAGCGCCGGCCGCAGGACGGGCGGCTGAAGACGAGGAACGCCGAAGGCAAGGAGGTGGAGCTCCGGATCTCGACCATGCCGACCGCCTTCGGCGAGAAGATGGTCATGCGCATCTTCGACCCCGAGGTGCTCGTCAAGGACCAGGCCGCGCTCGGCTTCGACGCGCGCGAGGCGGACGTGTGGAACGACATGATCCGCCAGCCCAACGGCATCCTGCTCGTCACCGGCCCGACGGGGTCGGGCAAGACGACGACGCTGTACAGCTCCTTGCAGCTGCTCGCGACGCCCGACGTCAATGTCTGCACGATCGAGGATCCGATCGAGCTCGTGGTGCCGGCGTTCAACCAGATGCAGGTGCAGCACAACATCGATCTCGACTTCGCCGCCGGCGTGCGCACGCTGCTGCGACAGGATCCGGACATCATCATGGTCGGCGAGATCCGCGATCTCGAGACCGCGCAGATGGCGGTGCAGGCGGCGCTCACGGGCCACCTGGTGCTCTCCACCCTGCACACCAACGACGCGCCGTCGGCCATCACGCGCCTGCTGGAGCTCGGCGTGCCGTACTACCTCATCCGCTCGACCGTCATCGGCGTCATCGCGCAGCGCCTGATCCGCACGTTCTGCCCGCACTGCGTGGAGCGGATCGAGACCGACGCGGCGCGCTGGAGCGAGCTCATGAGCCCCTGGAAGGCCGATCCCCCCGGACACCTGCAAGGCCCGGTCGGTTGCCTGGAATGCCGCCAGACGGGCTTTCTCGGCCGGGCGGGCATCTACGAGCTGCTGCGCATGAGCGACGGGGTGAAGAACCTCGTGACGCCGACCACGCATCTGGAGGATCTGCGCAAGCAGGCCTACCGCGAAGGCATGCGGCCGCTGCGCGTGAGCGGGCTCGCCAAGGTGGGGCAGGGGCGCACGACGTTCGAGGAGATCCTGAAGGTGACCCCCGCACCGTTGCTGGGGTGAGGTCATTGCAAGACGGGTCGGACCTTGCCAAGTGACTGATTTCGCTGAAGACGGGAAATCGCCCTCCTCCAAGTCACTGATATCGCTGAGGCCTGCGAGGTCCGACCCTCGCTAAAACGCCCTTGAAAGCGCTGAATCCGGCGCGTGAGCCGAATCGGCCTTCGTCCCCACGCCCATCGATACGTTTCGGCATACCGGTGATCACGGCAGCCCGCCCCGACGACGCGCCCGCCCCCGTCGCGTGGAGCGAGTCGCAGTACCGCCGCTTCGGCCTCGACACCCAGATCACCGAGCACGGCTACCACGAATGGCCGATGTTCGAGGACGCGGCCCTCGTGGCGCGAGGACTGGCGGCAGGTCGACGTACGGCCGGACACGTCGGGAGCCGAGATGCTGCGCGCCGTGCGCAACGGTCACCGCAGGATCACCTGGATCGTGCCGTGACCAAGCGCGTGCCGGTCGCCGAGCTGCCCGAGACCTGGGAAGCGTTCCATCGAAGCGTCATGGAGCGCTTCGCGGCGCGCGACGAACCGTGGCTCGTGACGCTGGAGCTCGACGGAGGCATCATCGGTGTCATGTACCTCTACCGGTGGCGCGACGAGCTGATGATCTTCCAGAGCGGCTTCGCGCCGGAGCACGAGGCGCTGAGCCCGGGCCACGTGATGTTCGAATGGGTGTTTCGCGAAGGCATCCGACGCGGCCTTCGACGCGCGGACATGCTCAAGGGCGAGTATCACTACAAGACCGCGTGGGCGCGGAGCGAGACCTTCCTGCGCGACCACGCGTTCCACCGTGCCGGGCCGGCGGCCTGGTTGGTGGCGCTCCGGCGCCGCTTCGGCCGGCTCGATGCGGGCGGGACGGCCCCGGCCCCGCGTGCGCCGGACGACCGGACCCGCTCGGCATGAGGTCGCGGCGAGAGCGCACAGCGCCCGGCACCCTGCTCGCGGCCATCGTCTTCGCGCCCGCCGTGCTCGGTGCCTGCGGTGGGTCGGACGGCGATGCCGACGCGGTGCCGGACGAACCCCAGGACGTCGAGCAGTTGCCGCTGCCGGGCAGCCCGCCGGACGGCGCCCTGGTCGATGGTCCCACCGTGCAGCCGCCGGACTCGGTCTCGGACGAGGCACGCGGCGCCAGGCTGCGCTTCGTCATCGACGGCGGCTGCGGCGTCGCGGGCGAGGAGATCTCGCTGAGCGCCTTCCTCGCCGAGGCCGATCCGGGTGTGGACGGTGGCGGGGACGCCGGCGAGCCGGATCCCGACGCCGCGGGCGCGACCTCGGACGAGCTCGGCATCGGCACGAACGTGACCGCCTACACGAGCTTCGCGCAGGGCTTCGGCGACAGCGTCGAGCTCGTGTCGCGCGACGACGATGCCATCCGGTTCCGACTCGTGCGGCAGGACATCGTCGCGCTGACCGCGAGCTTCGAGGACACCACCCTCACGAACTACTTCGGTGCGTGGCCCGCCGAGGCGCCCGCGGCCTCCGCCCTGAAGAAGGAGGCCCCGGCGGGGTGCCTGTGGTCGTTGCGCCTGCCCGCCACCGACGGCGCGCCGCCGGTGTGCCAGAGCGCGTACTCGCGCCAGGGTGCCGGCTCGCTCGGTCAGCCCGCGCGCCGGCTCGAGATCGCGGGATGCGAGACCATCGAGGACTCGGGCATCCCGATCGTCGAGCTGCCCGGCACGGGCGCCGCGGCCGCTTCCGCCCTGCGCTGACGGACGACATCACGGCCGCAGGCGGCGACCTCAGGTCAACCGGGCCAGCGCGATGCGCACGGCCTCGTCGGCGTCGACGTTGCGCGCCTCCGTCGCGGTGCGGCCCTTGTATTCCAGCACGCCTTCGGCGAGCAGCCGATCGCTGACCACGAAGCGGTGCGGGATGCCCAGAAGCTCCATGTCGGCGAACATGACGCCCGGCCGCAGAGGGCGATCGTCCAGCAGCACCTCCACGCCCGCTTCCTGCAGCCGCGCGTAGAGCGCCTCGGCGGCCTCCGCCACGGCCGGGGACTTCGCCATGTTGATCGGTGACACGACGGCGCGGAACGGCGCGAGCGCGTCGGGCCACACGATGCCGGCCTCGTCGTGGTTCTGCTCGATGGCGGCCGCCACCACGCGCGTGATGCCGATGCCGTAGCAGCCCATCAGCAGCGTGCGCGGCTTGCCGTTGTCGTCCAGAACGGTGGCCTTCATGGCCTCGCTGTACTTGTCGCCGAGCTGGAAGATGTGGCCGATCTCGATGCCGCGCACGATGCGCAGCACGCCTTCGCCCGTCGGACTCGGGTCGCCCTCGACGACGTTCCGGATGTCCCGCACGTCGGGCTCCGGGCAGTCGCGCCCCCAGTTCACGCCCGCCAGGTGCCGGCCCGTCTCGTTGGCGCCGACGATGAAGTCGCTCATGGCGGCCGCATCCCGGTCCGCGATCACGGGCACGGACAGCCCGACGGGGCCGATGGAGCCGGGGTCGGCATCCACGGCCGCTCGCAGCGCTTCGGGGGATGCGAACTCGAACGGATCGGCCACGCCAGGCAGCGCGGCGGCCTTGATGTCGTTGAGCTCGTGGTCGCCGCGCAGGCACAGCGCGACGACGGGTGCCTCCTTCTGCGAACCGCGCACGAGCAGCGTCTTCATGAGCTTCGACGCCGGCACCCCCGTGTGGCGCGCGAGGTCATCGATGGTGTGCACATCCGGCGTCTCGATGCGACGCATGTCCTCGGCGGGTGCCGCGCGCTCGGCGGTGGCGATCGCCTCGGCCTTCTCCACGTTGGCCGCGTAGTCCCCGACGGTGGAGTACACGACCGCATCCTCGCCGCTGTCCGCGAGCACGTGGAACTCGGTCGACTTCGCGCCGCCGATGCTGCCCGAATCGGCCTCCACGGCGCGGTAGCGCAACCCGAAGCGGTCGAAGATGCGCGTGTAGGCGGCGTGCATGGCATCGAAGCTCGCCTGCAGCGAGGCCTCGGACTCGTTGAACGAGTAGGCGTCCTTCATGATGAACTCGCGCGAGCGCATGACGCCGAAGCGCGGCCGGATCTCGTCGCGGAACTTGGTCTGGATCTGGTAGAAGTTCACGGGAAGCTGCTTGTAGCTCCGGATCTCGCGCCGGACGATGTCGGTGACGACCTCCTCGTGCGTGGGTCCGATGCAGTACTCGCGCTCGTGCCGGTCGCTGAGGCGCAGCAGCTCCGGCCCGTACTCCTGCCAGCGCCCCGACTCCTGCCACAGCTCCGCGGGATGCACGGCCGGCATGAGCATCTCCAGCGCACCGGCGCGGTCCATCTCCTCGCGCACGATGGCCTCGACCTTCCTGAGTACCCGCAGCCCGATCGGCATCCAGGTGTAGAGTCCCGGACCGGTGCGCCGGATCAGCCCCGCGCGCAGCATGAGCCGATGGCTCGCGAGCTCCGCGTCGTTCGGCGTCTCTTTGGTGGTGGCTAGGTAGAACCGGCTGGCGCGCATCGTCGTGTCCCGTGAGCGACCCCCGAGTATACGGACGTTGTCGCTTGTCCCCGGTGGTTGGTCCGGCGGTCAGGGCGTCGTCGGGGCGGCGCGCGGGGCTCGCGGCTCGGCGGCACAGTAGGATGCCGGTTGTCCCGTCGCCTGCCCGATGCCCTGCCATGCCCGATCGCCGTCTGCAGGTCTTCCACATGGTCGCGCAGGTGTCGAGCTTCACTCGCGCGGCCGAACTCCTGCACATGACGCAGCCGGCCGTCACGCACCAGATCCGCCAGCTGGAGCAGGAGCTCGATACCCGGTTGTTCGATCGCACCAACAACCGCATCAGCCTCACCGCCGCGGGCGCCGTCGTGCGGGACCACGCGGCGCGCATCATGGCGCTGTACGGGGAGATGGACGAGGCGGTCAAGGCCATGACGGGGGACCGCTCCGGGCTCGTCACCGTCGGCGCCAGCACCACGGTGGCGGAATACATGCTGCCGGGGCTTCTCGGCGAGTTCCGCCGCCGCTTCCCCGACGTACGCATCCGGCTGCACGTGGCGAACACGGACGCCGTCGTGGCGCTGGTCGCGGACAACACGATCGATCTCGGCGTCGTGGAGGGAGAGGTC
Source organism: uncultured Gammaproteobacteria bacterium (assembly GCA_963833195.1). Taxonomy (GTDB): domain Bacteria; phylum Pseudomonadota; class Gammaproteobacteria; order Granulosicoccales; family Granulosicoccaceae; genus Granulosicoccus. The sequence continues at coordinate 4,505,951 of CAWHXF010000027.1, forward strand.
GACAACCGCGCGCTCGTCGTCGAGCCGTGCCGCGACGACGAGCTGGTGGCGATCATGGCGCCGTCCCATGCGCTGGAGGCGCTGGGCGCGGTGCCGGCCGCCGCGCTCGCCGGGCACGCGTTCGTGCTGCGCGAAGGCGGCAGCGGCACGCGCAGCGTCATCGCACGCTGGCTGGAGGGACAGGGCATGAGCGAGGACGCGCTGGACGCCCCCTTCGAGCTCGGCAGCACCGAGGCCATCAAGGGCGCCGTGCAGGCGGGCGTCGGAGTGTCGATCGTGTCGCGCGCGGCGATCGTGAACGAGCTGGAGCTCGGGCGTCTGGTGGCCCGTCCGCTCGCGCCGAGCCTCGCCCGGCAGTTCTACTTCGTGCGCCAGCGCCAGGCGTTCCGCACGCATGTGATGGAGGAGCTGTTCGGCTTCGCGCGCGCCTACCTCGAAGCGGCCGGGACCGGGGCGTAGGCGGGTGTCGGCACGGCTCGTAGTCACGAGGAACCTCCTCGCCACCAACGCCGACCACGCCGCGCAGATCGATTGGCTCTATGCGCTGGACGCAGATGTCGTGCTGCTTCAGGAATACACGCCGGCGTGGGCGAATGCGTTGTCGAGCGCGTTGCTCGAGCTTCCTTGCCGTTCGAGCGTGCCGATCGACAGTCCGTTCGGCACGGCGTTGTACAGCCGTCACCCGATCCTGAGCGACGATGTCCTCGTATTCGATCACGAGCGCATGCCGAGCCTGCTCGTCGCGCTCGATGTCGATGGCACGGTCGTGAGCGTGCTCGGCACGCATCCTCCGCCGCCCGTGGGGTCGGGACTGCGCGAAGCGCGCCGCGGGCAGGGTCTGCTGGCGACGTGGTCGCCGTTCCCGAACGTGGCGATTCCGTTCGTGTCGTCGGCCCTCTCGCTACCGATCGACCACGTCCTCTCCAGGGGGCACATCGGCGTCGCGAATGCCTTCGTCGGCCCCGCGACGGGCTCGGATCACCGTGGTCTCGTCGTCGACCTGCTGGTCGGTGCCCACTGACGGCGACCCGTGCCGGCGTATGACACACTCGGCACTCCCTGCCACAGAGGACATCACGATGGGCCTGTTCGATTTCGCCCGCGACATGGGCAAGAAGCTCTTCGACTCCGACGACGACGCCCCGACGAAGATCAAGGCGGCGATAGAGGAGGACAACCCGGGCGTGGACGGGCTCGATGTCGGCTACTCCGGCGGCAAGGTCACGTTGAAGGGCAAGGCGAAGTCGGCCGAGGCGATGGAGAAGGCGGTGCTGATGGCCGGCAACGTCAAGGGTGTCACCGACGTCGACACCTCGGCGCTCGAAGCTCCCGCGCCCGAGCCGGACGTCGTCTACTACACCGTGCAGTCGGGCGACACGCTGTCGAAGATCGCGAAGGCCCATCTCGGCGACGCCATGGCCTATCCGAAGATCTTCGAGGCCAACCGCGAGGTCATCAAGGACGCCGACCTGATCTATCCCGGTCAGAAGATCCGGATCCCCGGGGGCCGGGCGAACGCGCCGGGCTGAGGCGCCGTCACATGACCCACACCATCGTCTTCCTCGACACCGCCACCATCGGCCCGGGCGTGACGGTGCGCCGTCCCGCGTTCGAGCACGAGTGGCGCGAGCACGAGCGCACGCGCACCGACGAGGTGGCCGAGCGGCTCGCGGGCGCGACCATCGCGATCACCAACAAGGCGCCCATCCGCGCGAACACCCTCGATGCGTGCCCGGAGCTGAAGCTGATCGCGGTCGCCGCCACGGGCTTCGACTGCATCGACATCGACGCGGCGCGGGACGCCGGCGTCGCCGTCGCCAACATCCGTGGCTACGCCGTGAACACGGTGCCGGAGCACACGTTCGCGCTCATCCTGGCGCTGAGAAGAAACCTCGTCGAGTATCGCGAGCAGACGCTGGCGGGCGAGTGGATCCGCAGCGAGCAGTTCTGCTTCTTCAATCGGCCGATCCGGGATCTGGCGGGCTCCACGCTCGGCGTCGTCGGCGCCGGTGCGCTCGGCAGCTCGGTGGGGCGCCTCGGCGCGGCCTTCGGCATGAACGTGCTGTATCACGACGCCTATGCCAAGGCCGCCCCGCCGGACGGGCCGCTCGTGTCGCTGGAGCGGCTTCGCGACGAGAGCGACGTCGTGACGTGCCACTGCCCGCTGACCGACGAGACGCGCGGCCTGATCGGGCGCGAGTTCCTCGCAGGCATGAAGCCGTCCGCCATCGTGGTGAACACCGCGCGCGGCGGCATCATCGACGAGGAGGCGCTCGCGGACGCGCTGGAGGCGGGCGCCATCGCCGGGGCCGGCATCGACGTGACGGCCGTCGAGCCGGCACCGGAGGGCGGCACGATGATGCGCCTGGCGCGGCGACCGGACGTCATCCTCACGCCGCACGTGGCGTGGGCCAGCACGGGTGCGATGCAGACGCTGGTCGATCAGCTGATCGACAACGTCGAGGCGTTCGTGGACGGCCGGCAGGCGAACCGCGTGGTGTGACGGGTTCCGGCGTCGTGCGGCGGAACGCCGCACGACGCCGCGCGCGCTACCTCTGGTAGGCGCGGATGTAGTCGATCTCGAACTCCACCGGGAAGTTGGCGGCGTTCGGCTCGCCGATCCAGCTGCTGCCGATGACGAGGTGGGCGATGATGTTCATCGGCTCGTCCGGCACGCGCGGCCCCGTGACGCGCTGCACCTCGACACCGTCGATGTACCAGACCATGAGCTCGGGCTCCCACAGCACGCCGTAGGTGTGGAACTCGCTGCCGAGGTCGCTGCCGACATCGGCCGCCATCGTCGGGGTGGAGTGCTTGACCCCTTGGTAACCGTTCTCCTCGAGCAGCAGGCTGTCGTAGTAGTGGTAGGTCTGGTAGGCGATCGTGGGGCGGTCGCCGATGTACTCCACGATGTCGATCTCGGGCTTGTTCTTCTCGTAGTCGGCGTTGAAGAGGTAGAACGTCGACAGCAGGCCCGGGCCGCTCGCGAGCTTCGCGTTCATCTCCACGTAGCCGTAGGTCATCGAGAAGTTGTCGGCGGTGGTGAGGTTCCCCGACAGGTAGGGCTGACCGTTGGCGGCATCGGAGAGCTCCGGCGGCGTGGGCACGCCCGTGATCGACATCGTGTCCCCGTTGAACACGAACGGGTCGTAGGCGATCGGGTCCGAGCCGAACAGGTTCGCGTAGTACTGCTGCTCGCCGTTGATCGTCGTGTCCGGCCCCCAGGGCAGGGCGGTCTTCCACTTCGCGCGATCGAGCGAGTCGCCATCGAACTCGTCCGCGAAGATCACCGAGTAGCCCGACAGGTCCAGCGCCGACGCCGACTGGGGCGTGAGCGTGAACGTTGCCGGTGCGGACGGCTCCGAGCTCAGCCCCTCGTCGTCCACCGCGACGACGTAGTACTCGTGCGTGCTGCCCGATGCCGGCTGCTGCACCTCGCACACGGCGTCGCGCGTGTAGTTGCAGTCGATGTAGCTGGTGCTGAGCCAGTTCTTGTGCTCGTAGAAGACCGAGTCGCTGTCCTCGACCGTGCGCAGGAACTCGCCGTCACGGTAGATCTCGTAGGCGACCACCGACCCGTCGTCGACGGACGGCGCCCAGGTGAACTCGACGTAGTCGCCCGCCAGCAACAGGGCGGTGAGATCGCTCGGTGCCGAGGGTGGGCCCGCGGGCCGGGACGCGTCGCGGGAGCTCGGCCCGAGCAGGGACAGCGATTCGGCGCGCGTCGGGCTGTTGTCCACGAGATCGTCCGGCAGCGGCAGGCTGCCCGACGAGGGCGCCGGTACGTTGCCGGTGGGCGGGGTGCCCGCGGGAGGCGTCTGCGGGCTGGACGTCACCGGCGCGCCGTCGTCCGCTTCCGGCACGGCCGGCTCGACGGGGTCCGCATTGCCGGGCTCCGTGCCGGCCACGACCGTGTCCTCCGGATCGCCCTGCACGGTCACGGAGTCGGTCGCTTCCGATCCGGTCGCGTCGACCTCGCCCGGTTCGGTGGTCGTCTCGGCCGTCGTCCCGGTCTCGGCCCCGGCCGTTTCGGTCTCGGTCTCGGCCGTTCCAGTCCCGGTCTCGGTCTCGGTCTCGGTCCCGGTCTGCGTGCCGGTCGCCCCCGGCCCCGGTGTCGGCTCGGTGGCGAGCGAGTCCGGCGCGTCGTCGAACGGGTCGGCGTCGTCGGGCGTCACGACGACCGATGCGCCGTCCTCGGCGGCGGACGCGGTGTCCCCGTCGAGCGGGACCACGGGGTCGTCGTCGCCCGAGTCCGAGCAGCCGGCCAGCAGCATGGCCGAGACGAGCAGGGTGGGCGTCAGTGCGTGTCTGATGATCAAGGGGCTCTCCTTCGTGAGGCACCGGCACGAGCCCGCGCGCGATCCGCGCCGGGAAGGGCGGACGTCGGGGCTCGGGCGTCTGAGGGGGGAACGCGTGCGGGATCCGCGGGCCTGGAAGCGGCGTCCGTTCGGATCGGTCGCGTCCGGCGAACGTTACCGGAGCGCGTCGAGACATCGTAGCCACGAAGCTGTGCCGGGGAACATTTCCAGCCCGACAAGTGCGCCCGGACCGCGATGCGGCGCGGCCCGCGGGGCGTCAGGTTTCCGCCGCCCCGTCGTGCATCCTTCTTGCAACGTTCACCGCGAACGTCACGGGCCCGGTTCGCTCCTCCCCGGCACCCCTTCGGGCGCGAACTCCGGTGGCATACTCGGCGCGCCCGTATCGGGTGAATCCCGGCCCATGGCTCCCCTTCACGAAGCCGGTGCGCGCAACACGATGATCGACATCATCCGCGACTGGTATTCGCGGAACTTCTCCGACCCGCAGGCCGTCATCCTGGCGCTGCTGCTCGTGGTCGTCTTCGGACTGGTGTGGCTGTTCGGCGACATCCTCGCGCCCGTGCTCGTGGCGCTCGTGCTCGCCTACCTGCTCGAGGGCGTGGTCAAGACCATGCAGCGCTGGCGCGTGCCGCGCACCCTCGCCTCGGTGTTCGTGCTGCTGGTGTTCGTGTCGCTGTCGCTCGTGGTGCTCGTGGTGCTCGTGCCGCTGCTGGTCCAGCAGGTCGAGCAACTGGTGCGCGCCATTCCGAACATCCTCGCCCGCATCCAGGAGCAGTTGCTCGCCCTGCCGGAGCTCTACCCCGAGGTGTTCACCGTGCAGCAGGTGAACGATCTGACGAACACCCTGCGCCGCGAGCTCGGCTCCGCCACCCAGGACGTGCTGAGCTTCTCGCTCGCCCAGATCGGCTCGGTCGTGGTGGTTGCCGTCTACGCGGTGCTGGTGCCGCTGATGGTCTTCTTCGGGCTGAAGGACAAGGACAAGCTGCTCGGTTTCTTCGCGCGCTTCATCCCGAAGAAGAGCGAGCTGTCGTTCCGGGTGTGGCGCGAGGTGGACCAGAAGATCGCGAACTACATCCGCGGCAAGTTCGTCGAGATCGTGATCGTGTGGGGCGTCACCTACGTGACGTTCCTGTTCATGGGTCTCGACTACTCGCTGCTGCTGTCCTTCCTGGTCGGGATCTCGGTCATCGTGCCCTACATCGGCGCGGTGCTCGTGACCGTGCCCATCGCGCTCATCGGCTTCTTCCAGTGGGGACTGGTGCCCAGGCTCGGCTACCTGCTGATCGCCTACCAGGTCATCCAGATCCTCGACGGCAACGTGCTGGTGCCGCTGCTGTTCTCGGAGGTGGTGAACCTGCACCCGCTCGCCATCATCGTCGCGGTGCTGTTCTTCGGCGGGCTGTTCGGCTTCTGGGGCGTGTTCTTCGCCATTCCGCTCGCCACGCTCTGCCAGGCGGTGATGAACGCCTGGCCCAAGGCGCGCGAGCCGCGCGGGGAGCCCCACCCGCAGGACGCGCGACCGGCATCGCGCCGCGCGGCCTGAGTGACGCTTCCCGGGTCGCACGTCCCGAATCGCACGTCCCGAATCGCACGTCCCGGGTCGCGCGGCCCGGGTCGCGCGGCCCGGGTCGCGCGGCCCTGGCCCGTCGCCGCCGATCCGACGCGTGCTTCAGAGCGCGCGCACGGCCTCGAGCACCTCGTCGACGTGTCCGGGCACCTTCACCTTCCGCCACTCCCGGCGCAGCGTGCCGGTCTCGTCGATCAGGAAGGTGCTGCGCTCGATGCCTTCGAACTCCTTGCCGTACATCCGCTTCATGACGAGCGTGCCGTAGGCGCGGCAGACGTCCCCGGATTCGTCGGACAGCAGCTCGAAGGGCATGGACTCCTTCGCCTTGAACGTCTCGTGGCTCGCGATCGGGTCCTGCGAGACGCCGAGCACGACGGCGTTCGCGTCCGCGAAGCCCGCGTGCGCGTCACGGAAGTCGCGGCTCTCGGAGGTGCAGCCCGGCGTGGCATCGCGCGGGTAGAACCACAGCACCACGCGGCGGCCGGCGAGCCCGGCCAGCGAGATGTCGGTGCCGCCGGTGGCGGGCAGGTCGAAGGCGGGCGCGGCGGCGCCGACGGTGGTGGTGCTCATGACGATGGCCTGGCGGAGGGTGTGAGGGTCCGAGTCTAGACCGGCCCCGCGTCGAGGCCGTGGCGGTGTCCGCCGTCACCGCCTTGAGGAACGCTCGTCCCGTCAGTACCATGCGGCCTCTTCCAGAAGGGGTTCGTCATGTTTCGTGGCAGCATGGTGGCGCTCGTCACGCCGATGCACGAGGACGGCTCGGTGGACGACGGTGCGCTCGCCGCCCTCGTCGACTGGCATGTCGACAGCGGCACCGACGCCATCGTGGCCGTCGGCACGAGCGGCGAGTCCGCCACGCTCACCGTGCCCGAGCACGCCGAGGTCATTCGCCGCACCGTCGCGCACGCCGCGGGCCGGGTGCCCGTCATCGCGGGCACCGGGGCCAACTCCACGGCCGAGGCCATCGAGCTGACGGCCGAGGCGAAGGCCGCCGGGGCGGACGCCGCGCTGCTCGTCACGCCGTACTACAACAAGCCCACGCAGGAAGGGCTCTACCGCCACTTCCGCGCCATCGCCGAGGCCGTGGCGCTGCCGCAGATCCTCTACAACGTGCCCTCGCGCACCGGGCTCGACATGTTGCCCGCCACCTCCGCCCGGCTCTCCCGCATCGACAACATCGTCGGCATCAAGGAGGCGCTCGGGCAGGTGTCACGCATCGTGGAGCTGCTGGAGCGCTGCGCGGACGGCTTCGACGTCATCACGGGCGACGACGCCACGGCCGCGGAAAGCATGCTCGCGGGCGGCCACGGCGACATCTCGGTCGTCGCCAACGTCGTGCCGGCCGAGATGGCCGCGCTGTGCCGCGCGGCCATGGCCGGAGAGCGGGCCGCGGCCGAGGCCATCGAGGCGCGCATCGGCGACCTGCACAGCGCGCTGTTCCTGGAATCGAACCCCATCCCCGTCAAGTGGGCGCTGCACCAGGCGGGTCGCATCGGGCCCGGCATCCGCCTGCCGCTCACCCCGCTCGACGAGCGCTGCCACGCGAGCGTGCGCGCCGCGCTCGAGAAGGCCGGCGTGCTGGTGCCGGCGGGCGTCGCCGATCTCGTCGCGGCCGCCGGAGCGGAGGCATGAGGCGGCTCCTGTGCCGGCTGCCGCTCGTCCTGCTGCCCGTGGCACTCGGTGCGTGCTCGGCGCTCAGCATCCCGGATGGCCCGGACAGCGCCTACAGCCCGGACGCGCAGGCGGCCGTGCAGTTGCAGGTGCCGCCCGACCTGACCGGCATCGACGATGCCGAGCAGTTCGTGCTGCCCGGCACGACGGGCGGACCGGTGACCCGCAACACGCTGCTGCCCGAGTTCGATTCGGTGCGCTTCGTGCGCGATGCGGGCGAGGCGCACCTGGCGTTCGAGCAGTCCGCGGAGGATCTGTGGCCGCGGCTGCTGGAGTTCCTGGCGCGCGACGGCTGGAGCGTCGATCGCACCGAGCCCGTGGCGGGCATCCTGACCACCCGCTGGCGCGAGGCCACGGGCGCCGAGCGACCGGGCGCGCTGCGCAGCCTCATCGGCGGCGGCGACGACCTGCGCTCGCGCGTCGCCTTCCGACTGGAGCGTGCGGGCGACGGCGCGCGCCTGTACGCACGCCGCCAGATCGCCGAGGCGGATGCGGTCGAGGCGGGCAGCGCGGCCGAATGGCCGGCCACGTCGAGCGACCCCGAGGCCACGTCCGGCCTGCTGGCGCGCCTGCTCGCCCACCTCGGCGTGGACGAGCAGCGGCGTCGCGGCCTGATCGATGCCGCGGCGGCCGACGAGGTGCTGGAGATCGCCACCGTGCGCACCGGCACCGCGGGCAGCCGGCTCGTGGTGCACCGGGGCTATCGCAGCGCCTGGGAGGCGACGCTCGCCGCGCTGGAAGCCGGCGACATGCGCGTGCAGAGCACCGACGACAGCGTCGGCCGCATCGTGTTCGTCGATCCGTCGGCGGACGTGCAGCCGGCGGACGTGCAGCCGCTCGACGCGGCGAGCGCGCCGGCGCTCGCCGACGGGTCACCCGTCGGTGGCGAGGCGGACGGCGACGTGTCGGCGGGCGCACTGGTGCTGGATCTCGTGCCCGTGCACGTCAGCGCGGTGCGCGTGGGCGTGACCGACGCGGCGGGCCGACGCCTCGACGCCGCGCGCGAGCGCGAGCTGCTCGATGCGTTGCGCGCGTCGCTCCTCAGAGGGCAGACCGTCTAGCGTGGTGCTGCACGTCGCCGCCCTGGGTAGCGGAAGCTCCGGCAACTCGTTGCTGGTGCGCACGCGCGAGACGCTGCTGCTCGTGGACTGCGGGTTCACGTTGAAGGAGACGCGCCGGCGCATGGACGGTCTCGGGATATCGCCCGAGCGACTCGACGGCATCCTCGTCACGCACGAGCACGGCGATCACCTCAAGGGCGTCGGCCCGGTGTCGAGGAAGTTCGGCGTGCCGGTGTGGCTCACGCACGGCACCTGGCGCTCGGCGCGCGACCAGCGCTTCGCCGCGGTCAATCTCTTCGATGCGCACGAACCCTTTCGCATCGGCGACATCGAGGTCGATCCGTTCCCGACGCCGCACGACGCGGCCGAATCCTGCCAGTTCGTGTTCTCGGCAGGCGGCGTGCGGTTCGCCAACCTCACCGATCTGGGCGCGTGCACACCGCACGTGCGCCGCATGATCGAGGGGGTGGACGGCCTGGTGGTGGAATGCAACTATGACCCCGCCATGCTGCGCGAGGGACCGTACCCGCCCATGCTGCAGGCGCGCATCCGCTCGGACTGGGGGCATCTCGGCAACGACCAGGCAGGAGCGATGCTCTCGAAGCTCGACCACGCGGGCCTGCGCTGGATTCTCCTGGGCCACCTGTCGGAGCAGAACAACACCGGCGAGGTGGCTCACGCCACCGTGTGCGAGCACCTGGACGGCGGGCACGAACGGGTCGTGGTGCTGGACCAGCACGTCGAGAGCGCCTGGTTCACGGTGGGCGACGAGGCCGCGGCCGCGCCGTTCGCCGAGCGCCGTACCCGGAAGGTCGAGCTGGTCTGATCGATCAGCTCGCGCGTGCAGGGCCGGCGCCGTCGGCACCGGTTTCGCCATCGGTGGCGTCCGGCGCACGCGTCACCCTCAGCCACTCGGCCACGCGCGCGAGCGGTTCGGGGTGGCGCGCCACGTCGGTGACGACGCACACGCTGTCCGCACCGTGCGCGAAGGCCGCCGCGGCGCGCTCGGGCGTGAAGCCGCCGATGGCGACCAGCGGCAGCGATCCGAGGGCAGCCTTCCAGCGCGCGAGCTTGTCGAGCCCTTGGGGACGCCACGGCATCCGCTTCAGCCGCGTCGCGTGGATGGGGCCGAGCGCCACGTAGTCGGGTGCGAGGGCGAGCGCGCGCGCAAGCTCGGCCCGATCGTGCGTGCTTATCCCGAGCCGCACGCCTGCGCGCTCGAGCGCCCCGACGTCCGCGCCGTCGAGATCCTCCTGCCCGAGATGCACCGCGTCGCAGCCCTCGTCGAGCGCGAGGCGCCAGTGATCGTTCACGATCAAGGTCGCGCCGTGGCGGGCGCAGGCGTCGCGCGCGGCGCGCAGGTGCAGGCGCAGGTGCGGAGCCGAAGCGTCCTTGATGCGCAGCTGCACGGTGCGCACGCCCAGCGCGAGGAGCTCCTCGAGCCCGTCCGCCGTGTCGACGATGAGGTAGAAGCGCGCGAGCACGTTCAGGCCCTCGTCGGGTCGTCGTCCGGCATCCGGAACGGCGTGCCGACGACGGGCGTGGACGGCGCCGCTAAGTCGCGCGCCCGCACGGGCCGGGCCGCGTGCGCCGCGGCGCCGGCCTCGATGGCGCCCGCGAACGCGCGCGCCATCGCCACGGGGTCACCGGCGCGCGCCACGGCGGTGTTCAGCAGCACCGCGTCGTAGCCCATCTCGAGCACGGCGCAGGCGTGCGAGGGCAGGCCGATGCCGGCGTCCACGATCAGCGGCACGTCCGGCACGTGCGCACGCAGCGTGCGCAGCGCGTACGGATCGTTCAGCCCCCGTCCGCTGCCGATCGGCGCGCCCCACGGCATGAGCACCTCGCAGCCGACATCGAGCAGGCGCCCGGCGACCACGAGATCGGTGGTCGTGTACGGGAACACGCGGAAGCCGTCGGCCGCGAGGATTCGTGCAGCCTCCACCAACGCGAACACGTCCGGTTGCAGCGTGTCGTCCTCGCCGATCAGCTCCAGCTTGATCCACGGCGTGCCGTAGAGCTCGCGCGCCATCTGCGCGGTGTTGACCGCCTCGCTCACGGTGCGGCAGCCGGCGGTGTTCGGCAGCAGCCGTGCGGCGCTCGTGCGGATCAGCTCGCGGAACGCCCCGCCGGAATCCGGCGCGCTCGATTCGCGCCGCAAGGAAGCGGTCAGCACGCCCGCGCCCGAGGCCGCGACCGCGTCCAGCAGCACGCGCGGCGAGGGGTAACCGGCCGTGCCGAGCAGCAACCGCGAATCGATCGTCTCGCCGTAGAGCCTGAGCTCGCCGCGTCGCGCGTTCGCGTCGGCACTCATCGACGTGCCCACGTCAGCCCCCCACCATGGGCACGACGATCTCCACCGCATCCCCTTCGGCGAGCGGCGTCGCGGCCCGCTCGTGGCGCGGCACGACGCAGCCGTTCACGGCGGTGGCCACCGCCTCGGGCGCGTGGCCGAGCGACGCGAGCAGGCTCGCCACGTCGGAGCAGTCCGTCTCGGCCGGTTCGCCGTCAATCCGTATCTTCATCGCTCACGTCGTCGTCGATGATGCCGTCGAGGAGGCGCGCCACGGCACGGCGCGCCATCGCGGGCGCGCACAGGAAACCGTGGCGGAACAGCCCGTTCAAGTACAGGGTGCGGCCGCGCCGGCGCAGCCGCGGCAGGTTGTCGGCGAACGCGGGGCGGGCGTCGGCGCCCACCTCGAGCAGCTCCGCCTGGCCGAACGCCGGATGCAGCGCCCACGCGGCGGACAGGAGCTCCATGACCGCGCGCGCGCTGGCGTGGCGCCGGTCGTCGCTCTCGAGCATCGTGGCGCCGACCATGTACACGTGATCGCCGCGCGGCACGACGTACATCGGGTAGCGCGGGTGCAGCAGCCGAACGGGCCGCGACAACGCAAGCTCCGGCAGGCGCAGCAGCAGCATCTCGCCCTTCACCCCGCGCAGGTCCGGGAGGGCGTCGCGCGCCGCGAGTCCCCGGCAGTCGATGCGCCAGCCGGCGTCGGGCGGCGTCGCGAGTGCCGCCGCATCGAGCTCGCTGTCGAGCTCCAGGCTCACGAGCGGATCGGCGCTCAGGCGCGCGAGCAGGCCCGCCAGCGCGACGCGCGGATCGAGGTGGCATTCGCCCGCGAAGTGCAGCCCGCGCTCGAAGCGGCCCGCGAGCGCGGGCTCGAGCGCGGCGATGCCGTCGGCGTCCACGTCGCGGTGCCCCTCGGTGCGCTCGGCGAACTGCTCGAGATCGGGCAGGTCCCGTACGGCGGCGATCACGAGGGTGCCGCCCGCCGCCACGTCGAGCGTGCCGGCGGGACGGGTGCGCCAGAACTCGATGCTCTCGTGTCCCAGCGCGGCGACGAGCGGCTCGGCGCTCTCGCCCTCGCAGCCCGGTGCGAGCATGCCGCCCGCCCACCACGAGCAGCAGCTGGCGTCGGGGCCTGCGCTCGCCGCACGCAGCGTCACGCGGCAGCCGCGCTCGGCGAACAGCGTCGCGCAGCACAGCCCCGCCACGCCCGCGCCGACGACGTCGATATGCGGGAGCACCGCGCTCATCGCCACGTGCCCGCCGTCATTCCGCGGCCACCTCGAACGCGTAGGTATCGACGGCCGGAGCGTCCTCGATCAGCCCGCGCCCGAGCATCCAGCGTCCGAAGCGCTCGTAGCGACGAACGTCGAGCGCACCGGGGCGCAGCGCGAACCGGGGCAGCGTGGCCGTCCACGCGCGGCGGTTCAGCTCGTCGTCGAGCGCGTCCGGATCGCTCGCCCGAAAGAGCTCCCACGCCTCGTCCGGGTGGTTCACCGTCCAGGTGACGGCGCGCTCGAGCGCGCCGACGAAGCGGGCGAGCGCGGGGTCGGCGGCGACGTCGAGGCACAGCCCCGCGAACACGCGCCGACCCGACAGCGAGAGATCGACGTCGCGCAGCCCCACGCCGGGCGCCGGCGGACCCGGCTCCGCACACGACGCCAGTCGCGCGCTCAGACCCATTGCGCATGGAAGTGGTGCACCGGGCCGCGGCCCCGGCCGACGCCGAGCGAATCGGCCGCGAGGATGGCCGCGTGCACGTAGTCCTCGGCCGCGGCCACCGCGTCGGCGAGCGTCAGCCCGCGCGCCAGCCCGGCGGTGACGGCCGCGGACAGCGTGCAGCCCGTGCCGTGCGTGTTCGCGGTGGGCACGCGCGGGTGGGCGAAGCGCGTGACGGTGTCGTCCGAGAGCAGCAGGTCGACGCAGAGCTCGCCTTCGAGATGCCCTCCCTTGACGAGCGTGGCGGGCGCGCCCAGCCGCCGCGCCTGCGCCTCCAGCGCCGCCTCGTCGTGGGCGAGATCGCCGGCGCTCAGCAGCGCGGCCTCCGGCGCGTTCGGTGTCACGAGGGTCGCGAGCGGCAGCAGTCGCGTCACGAGCGTCTCGCGGGCGTCGTCGCGCAGCAGTACGTCGCCGCTGGTGGCCACCATGACGGGGTCCAGCACGACGGGGATCGACGGGTGGCGCTCCAGCACGTCCGCGACGGCCTCGATGATGCCGGCCGTCGCGAGCATGCCGATCTTGATGGCGTCGACGTCGATGTCGTCCAGCACCGCGCGCAGCTGCCCGGCGACGAAGGCGGGCGGCACGTCGTGGATCGCGCGCACGCCGACCGTGTTCTGGGCCGTGAGGGCGGTGATCGCGGGAGCGCCAGACGCACCCGTGCGCCGCGGCCCTTGATCCCTACGTCGGCATTACCCGCATCAGGTTCATCGGGATCGCGCGCTCCGGCAGTCCGGCTCGCGGCATCTCAGCGTCGGATCGCGAACGATCGTCGGCACCCCGTCAAGGCGGTCGACGTTAGCATGACGCGAGCGGTTCGTATCACCGGAGCCGCGGTGATGCGGTCAGCGGGCGCCGCGCAACCCCGCCGCCAGCTCGCCCACCCGTCGCACCACGGAGGCCGCGTCCAGCGCCGCCGCCTCGAGCAGCTCCTCGCGGCTGCCGTGCTCCTCGAAGCTGTCGGGCATGCCGATCATGCGGAACGCGGCGGGCAGCTTGCCGACCTGCGCCAGGTGCTCCAGCACGCCCGCGCCCGCGCCGCCCGCCACCGCGTTCTCCTCCAGCGTCACGAGCAGCGCGTGGCTCGCGGCGAGCTCTTCCACCGTGGCGGTGTCCAGCGGCTTGACGAAGCGCATGTTCACGACGGTGCAACCGTGCTCGCGGCCGGCGGCCTCGGCGGCGGCCACCATCGAGCCGAAGGCCAGCAGGGCGACACCCCCGCCCTCGAGCCTACGCTCGGCGACGCCCACCTCGAGCGTGGCCAAGCCCTCGTCGACCTCGACGCCGGGCCCCTTGCCGCGCGGGTAGCGCACCGCGCTGGGGCCGTTGATGCCGAGCCCCGTCTGCAGCATCAGCCGGCACTCGCGCTCGTCGGCGGGCGCCATGATCGTCATGTTCGGCAGCGCGCGCAGGTAGGACAGATCGAAGCTGCCCGAGTGCGTCGGTCCGTCCGGACCGACGAATCCGGCCCGATCGATCGCGAACACCACCGGCAGGTTCTGGATGGCCACGTCGTGCACGACCTGGTCGTAGCCGCGCTGCAGGAAGGTCGAGTAGATGGCGACCACGGGACGCATGCCGTCGCAGGCCATGCCGGCGGCCAGGGTGACCGAGTGCTGCTCGGCGATGCCGACATCGAAGTAGCGCTCGGGGAAGCGCTGCTCGAAGTCGACGAGCCCCGACCCCTCGCGCATGGCCGGCGTGATGCCGAGCACGCGCGGGTCGGCCTCGGCCGCGTCGATCAGCCAGTCGCCGAACACCTTCGTGTAGGTGGGGCTGTTCGAGCCGCCCGAGCCCTTGTGCGCCATGCCGGTCTCGGGGTCGAACGGGGTGACGGCATGCATGGCCAGCGGGTCCGCCTCGGCGTGCGAATAACCGTGGCCCTTTCTCGTCACCGCGTGCAGGAACACCGGCCCGTTCATGTCCCTGAGGTTCCTGAGCACCGCGACGAGCCCGCGCACGTCGTGCCCGTCGACGGGGCCGAAGTAGTTGAAGCCGAGTTCCTCGAACAGGGTGCTGGGCACGACCATGCCCTTGACGTGCTCCTCGGTGCGGCGCGCCAGCTCGAACATGGTGGGCACGTGTGAAAGCACCTTCTTGCCCACCTCGCGCGAGCTCGCCATGACCTTGTTGGTCAGCATGCGCGCGAGGTACTTGTTCATGCCGCCGACGTTGGGCGAGATGGACATGTCGTTGTCGTTCAGCACGACCAGCATGTCCGCGCGCTCGTCGCCGGCGTGGTTCAGCGCCTCGTAGGCGAGCCCGGCGGTGAGCGCGCCGTCGCCGATGACGGCCGCGATGCGAGCGCCCTTCTCGGCCGGCACCCCGTCCCCGGCGAGCGCCTTGGCGCCCGAGACCGACTCGCGCGCGGCCAGCGCCATGCCGAGGGCCGCGCTGATGGAGGTGCTGGAGTGGCCGACGCCGAAGGTGTCGTACTCGCTCTCGGCCCGGTTGGGAAAGCCCGCGAGACCGCCGCGCATGCGCATGCTGTCCATGCGGCCGCGTCGGCCGGTCAGGATCTTGTGGCCGTAGGTCTGGTGGCCGACGTCCCAGACGATGCGGTCGCGCGGCGTCTGGTAGACGTAGTGCAGCGCGACGGTCAGCTCGATGGTGCCGAGACTGGCGCCGAGGTGCCCGCCGGTGCGCGACACGGACTGAACCACGAAGTCGCGCAGCTCGCTGCACAGCTGCGGCAGCTCCCGCTCCTCCAGCTCGCGCAGGTCGTCGGGGGTGTCGACCTTGTCGAGCAGGGGAAATCGGGCGATGTCGTCCATCGGGCCAGGCATTGTTGTCGACCGGACATTGTGCAGGCTCGGCCGGGGCGGTGACAAGCCGGCACGACCGGCGCTGTCGACTCTGCCAGGATCCTCCCGGTGGACACGCTCGCCGCTCGAGCGCCCTTCGCGCGCGCCGTCAGTAGCCGCGCTCCAGGACCCAGGTGGCCAGCGCGCGCAGCACCTCGAAGCGCTCGCCGAGTCCCTCCAGCCGGGCCAGCGCCTCGGCGTGCGTGTCGCGCGCGTGCGCCCGCGCACCCTCCAGGCCGAGCAGGGCGGGATACGTGGGCTTGTCCAGCGCGATGTCGGCGCCCTGACGCTTGCCGAGCGTGGCCGTGTCGGCCGTCACGTCCAGGATGTCGTCCACGATCTGGAACGAGAGCCCCACGGCGGCGGCATACCCGTCCAGGCGCGCCAGCAGCGTCTCGTCGTCGACGCCGGCGGCGATGGCGCCGAGCAGCACGCTCGCGCGGATCAGCGCGCCGGTCTTGTGACGGTGCATGTTCTCGAGCGCCTCGAGATCCAGCCGCCGTCCCACCGCCTCGAGGTCGATGGCCTGGCCGACCGCCATGCCGCGCACGCCGCTGGCGTCGGCCAGCAGCGCGAGCATGCGCACGCGCGCCGCGGCATCGACGCCGTCCACCTCGGCAGTGGCCAGCAGCGAGAACGCCAGCGCCTGCAGCGCATCCCCGGCGAGGATGGCCGTGGCCTCGTCGAAGGCCACGTGGCAGGTGGGGTGGCCGCGGCGCAGCGCATCGTCGTCCATGGCCGGCAGGTCGTCGTGCACGAGCGAGTAGGCGTGCACCATCTCGATGGCAGCGGCCGGCACGTCGAGTCGCGCCCGCGGCGCCCCGAGTGCCTCGCCGGTGGCGTAGACCAGCACCGGGCGCACCCGCTTGCCACCGATGGTGACCGCGTAGCGCATGGCCGCCGGCAGGCGCGTGGCGTCATGGGGGCCGGCGGGCAGATGGTCGAGCAGCACCGCGTCCACCCGCTCGCGCCAGGCGATCATGCGGGCCTGCAGGTCCAGTTCGGGCGCCACGACGGCGCTCATTCGGCCGCGCCGGACTCGAACTCCTCGAGCACCTCCTCGCCGTCGTCGTCCTCCATCAGCACCCGCACCTTCTGCTCGGCCTCGGCGAGGCTGGTGCGGCAGAAGCGCGACAGCGCCACGCCGCGCTCGAAGCGCTCCAACGACGCCTCGAGCGACAGGTCCCCGGACTCCAGGCCGCGCACGATGGTCTCGAGCTCACCCAAGGCATCCTCGAAGGGCGTGCCCTTCGGAATCTTCGCGGCCGCCTTCGAGGTCTTCGTGGTCTTCGTGGTCATGTCGGCGTTTCGAGATAGGGGTTGACGATGCGCAGGACGTCGTCGATCACCAGTCCATGATGCATGTCCTCGGAGTACAGCGGCGACGCTTTCGCGTCCAGCGCAGCGGAACAGATCAGCGCGTCGTACATCGATAGACCGTAGCGGCGGGCGAGGCGTCGCCCGTCGTCGTGGTTGTCGATCGTCAGGGGCATGACCGTGCAAAGCCGCTTGATGCCGTCCACCAGCCTGTCTATCTCGGGCCAATCGAGGCCAGCCTTGCGCCGGGCGACGTTCGTCAATTCGTTCAGGACCTGCACACCGATGATGATGTCGTCGTTCAGGAGTCGCTTGCTGATGTCCGCCTTGCGAACGTCGCTCGAGAGCAGATACACGAGCACGTTCGTGTCGAGCGCGCTGGCCACGTCAGCGCTCGCTCGCTTCGCTTCGATCGAACTTGAAATCGGCGGGCAGTCGATCGCGAAATTCGTCGAGCCGACGAATCAGTTCCTGTCGATCCGGCGTTCTCGCCACGGCGAGCAGCCGTTCGTCGGCGATGGTGACTTCCACATCATCCCCTTCCGAGAGTCGCAGGGCTTCGACCACGCTGGCCGGCAGACGTATGGCGAGGCTGTTGCCCCAACGGGACACTTGCATCGGTGTGGATCTCTGGATATACGTTCGCGGTAATGTATATCACCGAGGCTCAGCGCCCACGCGTACTACCTTCCTTCGTGCCCGTCCGCCTCGATCCACGCGGCGAACCCCGCCAGAGCGTCCCCGAGCGCCGAGCGCCTGAGCGTCGCCGCGTCGGCGAGCGCGGCGCGCGCGTCGGCAACATCTCCCCGCGCAAGGTGATGCACCGCGTCGCGCTCGACCGCCTCGGCGGCGAGCGCGACCCTTGCGAGCTGCTCCAGCCCGGCGCCGCAACGCGGGCAGACGTCGCCGCCGCGCGGCCGCGCGCGGCAGATCGGACACCGCTCGAGTCCACGCTCCGTCACGTCCGGCGCTTTCAGCTCTCGAGGTAGTAGACGAGATCGCCGAGCGCCGTCGAGGCCGGCCCGAGCGCGTCACGGTCGCCGGCCGCGAGCGCGTCCCGTACCGACTCCATCGCGTCGACGAGATCCTCGCGGTCCTCGGCCGAGGCGTCGGTCAGCAGCCCCTCGGCGCGCTTCAGCAACGCCTCGGCGTCGGCGGTGGCGGAATCGGCGGCGGCGGCGTGGGCGGGAGTGCCGCCCGGGGCCGGCGCGCCGGATGCGTCATCGCCCGCACCCGCGAACAGCGCGTCGATGCGCGCCTTCGCCGCATCCAGCTCCGCGCCGCGCGTGCGCTCCATGGCACCCGCGATAGTGATGCTCTTCTCCAGCCCCGTGCCCTTCTCGCGCGTGGTGACGTGCAGGATGCCGTCGAGATCGAGCCTGAACGTGCTGGTGATGGGACTGCCCGCGGGCGCCTTGGCGAGCCCCTCGATCAGGAACTTGCCGATCTCGAGGTTCTCGAGCGCGTCGCTCTCCTCACCCTGGTACACCCCGACCTCGACCGCCTCCTGGCCATCGTGGGAGGTGTAGAAGACTTCCGTGCGCGAGCACGGCACGGGCGTGTTCTTCCGGATCAGCGGCACGAACTTGAACGGGTACAGCCTGCCGTCGAGCTCGCCGAGCGCGGCGGTGCCGAAGGTGTAGGGCGTGACGTCGACGAGCACCGTGGCGTCCGCGCGGCCCGCGATCATCGCGCCCTGCATCGCCGCGCCCGCCGCGACGCACAGCTCCGGGTCCACGTCCAGGCGCGGCGCGATGCCGAGCACCTCCTCCAGCCGGCGCGCGATCAGCGGCGTGCGAGTGGCGCCGCCGACGAGCAGCACCTCGTCGATGTCGCTCGCGACGAGCTTCGCGCCCGACAGCGCCACGTGCACCGCGTCGAGGGTGCGGTCGACGAAGCCCTCGATCATCGACTCGTAGTCGTCGCGCGCGAGCTCGAGCGAGAGGTTGACCGGGGCACCGTCCCGCTCCAGCAGGTACTCCTCCTCGATGACGGCGTAGGGCTCGGTGGACAGCCGGATCTTCGCAGCCTCCGCGGCGCGCACGATGCGCGACATCGCACGCGGCTCGCTCGTCGCGTCGACGCCGTGGTGCTCCTTCAGGTGCGCGACGCAGCGCTCGACGATGCGCGCGTCGAAGTCGTCGCCGCCGAGGTGGTTGTCGCCGTGGCTCGCGAGCACCTCGACCACGCCCTCGTGGGCGTTCACGACCGAGACGTCGAACGTGCCGCCGCCGAGGTCGTAGACGAGCAGGCGCGCGTCCGGGCGCGCGTCGCTGCGGTAGGCCAGCGCCGCCGCGGTGGGCTCGTTGACGATGCGCACGACCTCGAGCCCGGCGAGCTCGCCGGCCTCGCGCGTGGCCTGGCGCTGGGCGTCGGAGAAGAACGCCGGCACCGTGATCACGGCGCGCTTCGCCGGACTGCCGAGGCGCGCGCTCGCCACGTCCTTCAGGCGCCTGAGCAGCATCGCCGAGATCTCCTGCGGCGTGTGCCGGGCCTCGCCGAGCTCCAGCTGCACGTCCTCGCCCATGCGCCGCTTCACCGAGCGGATGGTGCGCTCCGGGTAGAGCGCGTACTGGTTCCTCGCGCTCTCGCCGACGAGCAACGCGCCGTCGTCGCTCATGCCGACGTAGGAGGGCAGCAGCTTCGTGCCGGGCGACACGTCGAGCACCTCGATGCGCCCCTCGCTCGCGAGCGCGACCTCGGAGTTCGTGGTGCCGAGGTCGATGCCGATGATCGTGCCGTCGTCGCTCGTGATCGGGTCGCTCATGAAGGGTTCGCGTGACGGTTGACGATGGCGTCGACGATGCGCAGGACCTCGTCGCCGCGCCGATAGCCTGGGCGTGCCTCGCCGATGACGGTGCCGTCGGCGGCGTCCGCACGGTTCTCGGTCGAGACCGCACGCATCGTGTGCGGGTCCATCGGCTCGCCGAGCGCGGGGATTCGGTGCACGTCGCGACGCGCGAGGGACTCGTCGATGCGACGCAGCGCGATTCCGAGGCCCTCGGCGAGGCTCTCGACCATGCGCCCGGAGCGACGATCGAGGCGCGCGAGCGCACCGGGCCGGTGCGCGCCGGCGGCGTCCGCGCCCGCGGCGAGCCGATCGCGCAGCTCGACGAGCTCGAGCAGCAGCTCGCGCTCGGCGTCGCGGGCCGCGCGTCGCTCGGCATCGCGGCGGGCCTCCAGCTCCCGGGTCAGAGCTGCATTGTCGGCGCGCAGCGCATCGAACAGCTCGCCGAAGCGTTCGAGCGCGCCCTTGAGCTGGCGCGACTCGAGCCGGACCTCGTTCCTGAGACCCGCGAGCTCGGTCAGCAGATCGAACAGATCGACGCGGCGTTGCCCGGCGTCGCCGTGCGCTCCGTCCGCCGCCCCATTCGCCGCCCCGTCCGCCGCTTCCGGAACACGTGCCGCGCGGTCGTCGTCGGCCCGCTCCAGGTACTGCCGAAAGCGCTCGACGAGCGCGTCGTGTTCCGCGCCGCTCACCGCACGCTCTCCCCGAGCAGCCGTCGCAGCTCGGCTTCCGTCGGCCGGTCGGTCGCGGCATCGCTTTCGGATCGCTGCGCACGGGCATGGAGCAGCGCGAGCGAGACCAGCTCCTCCACGTCCGGGGGCGGGTCCTCGAACAGCCGGTACGCCAGGCGGTGAGGCCGCGTGTCGATGCGCTCGTAGGCGGCGCGCAGGGCCTCGAAGCGCTCGGGCGAGCGCTCGGGCGGATGGCGACGCAGGGCGGTCAGCCACGCCGCGCGTATCGTCTCGTCGTCCGCGTCGCGCGCCACGCCGAGCTGCAGCCACGGATCGTTCATGGCAGGAAGCTTCCCGTCGGGTCGTCGAGGCCGAGATCGCGGCGCAGCGCACGCGCCTCGTCCGGGCCGAGCCGATCGAGCAGGCGCTCGATCGCGCGTTGCGGGTCGTCGCCCCGTCGCGCGGCCTGCTCCAGCTCCTCGATGCCCTCGGCGCCGAAGGCCGCGAGCAGCGCGATCACCTCGGGCGGTACGTCCGGCGGAGCGCGTCCCCCGGCGCCGCGCTGCTTGCCCCGACCCTTGCCGCGTCCCTGGCCGCCTTTCCGGCCGCGCCCACCGCCACCGACCGGACCGCCATCGAAGCCGCCATCGAAGTCGAAGTCGGGGTCGAAACCGTCCTCGAACGGGTCGCGAAGCCGAACGCGTCGCCGAAGCCGCCGAAGGCTCCCGAGCCCTCGAAGACCTCCGGCGGATTGATGAGCTCGTCGATGCGCACTCGCGTGCGCGAATCGCCGATGCGCTCGGCGTGGCGCGCCGCGGAGCGCAGCCTCCCCAGGCTCCGCCCGTCGAGCGCGTGCCAGTCCCCGCGGGCGCGCGCGCACTCGTGCAGGTACACGAACGCCGGCACCTGCGTGTGGCGTCGCGCCGCGACCTCGGCGAAGGCCTCGAGGATCGCGTATTGGCGCGCGCGCAGCAGCGTCTCGCACAGGCTCTCGACGTCCTCGATCGTCCAGCGCCGCTTGGCCGCGCCGCGCAGCACCTTCGCCAGCGGCTCCAGCGCGTGGTGCAGCGTTTCGGGATCCTCGCGCTCGGCCCCAATGGCGCGCACCAGGTCGCGCACGCGGGTATCGTCGTCCTCCAGACGCCCCGGTGCCGCGAGCCCCGCCCACCGGGCCACGCGTCGCGGGTCGTGTCCGAGGCGCACGGCCTCGAGCGAGACGCGGAAGTGTCCGATCAGCCCGCCGCCCAAGGCATCGTGGCCGGCCACGAGTCGCTGCCGCCCGCGCGCATCGGCCCCCGCCGATCCGTCGATCATGTCGAGCAACCCGTGCAGCACGTCGATGCGGCCGCGGGCCTCGTCGCCCTTGACGCGCACGGCGACGTCGTCGAGTTGGCGACGCGCGAGGTCGAGCTTGCCGGTCTTGATCTGCTTTCTCGCGTGCGCGAGCGCCGCGTCCAGCATCAGTGCCTTGACCGGGGCGTTCACCGGGTCGATGGCGAGCAGGCGCGCGGCGAGCCGCTCGGCCTTCTTGTAGGCGTTGCCCGCGAGCGCCGTGCGCACGGCCTCGAGCAGCACGTCGGTGTCGTTCGGCAGCCACTCGAGCGCTTCGTCCGTCGCCGCACGGGCGCTCTTGAGATCGTCCGACTCGCGCAACGTCGAGATCAATCGCACCGTCGCCGCGGCATCGTGCGGATCGAGCGCGACGCTCTCCCACAGCGCATCGATCACCATCGGATCATCGGGCGAGCCGAACGGCGGCCGTGCGCGCAGGTCCGCCAGGCGACGGTTGACCAGCGCTGCCGCGAGCTGTCGGTCGCGCTCCTGCAGGAATGCTCCCTCGAAGCTCTCGGCCGCGGCGACGGGCGCCTCCGAGCCCGGCACGAAGCCCGGGTCGTCCGCGGAAGGCAGCAGATCGAGCACCTCGCCCCACGCCTCGTCCGTCGAGAACAGCTCGTCGGCGCGCTCTGCGCGCAGCGCCTCGTGCCGCGCCCGCTGCAGCCGTGTCGGGGCACCGAAGCGGTGCGTCGCGGCGCGCAGCGGTTTCGTCGAGGCGGCCGTGGAGAGCGCGCGCACCGCGCGGCGTGCGTCGGCCGGATCGAACGCGTCCGTGTGCCCGAGCACCAGGTGCAGCCGCGCCTTCGCGTCGGGCGCGCCTCCGGCCGCGGCCGCGTCGGCGAGCAGCCGCTCGAACCGGGCGGGCCAGCCGAGCGTCGCGGCCGCGAGCCGTCGTTGGTCCGGCTCGAGGTGCAGCGCTCGTTGCGCGACGATCGGCGCCTCGGCGTCGAGCGCCGCGAGCGCGGCGAGGCGTTGCCCGAGCGCGCCGAACGGCGAATCCGCTCCGAGCCGGGCGAGGGCGTCCGCGGCGCCTGCCGGGTCGTCGGTGCGACGCCGCCACGCGTCGAGCAACTGGCGCAGGCCGCGGTACGGCGAGCGCCACGCGATGCGCTTCGCCGCGGCGTCCTGCGCGGCATCGTCCCCGGCGCAGAACGCGCGCAGCAGCGCATCGCTCGCGGCGTGGTCGCGCACCAGCGCGTCGTCGGGATCCAGGGCCGCGAGCAGCGCACCGTCGCCCGCGAGGATCAGCGCCGCGAGCCGCTCGCGCAGCCCGGGCAGCGCGCCCGCCGCCTCGAGCTCGGTGCCGCGCTCGCGCAGCAGTCCGGCGGCCCGCTCGGCCCGCCCGACGCGGACCGACCAGAGCACCTCCTCGGGCACGACGTCGCCCCCGCCCGCGAGCCCGGCGCGCTGCTCGAGGATCGCGAGCGCCTCGACGAACATGGCCTTGCGCGCGAGCTCGGCGGCACGGCCCGCGTAGGCACGCGCCAGCAGCGTTTCGGCGGCTTCGGTGGCGGCCGGCGTGGAGGCCGTTTTCAGCAGCGCCTTGCATGCGGCGACGGCATCCTTGTGGCGGCCGGTCTCGAGCGCCTGGAGGGCGTCGCCCTCGAGTCGCGCGGGGTCGCGGGCGGGTTCCGCCTTCGCGCGGGCGGGCGATGAGCGCGTCTTCGCGCGCCCGCGTCTGGATCGAGCCATGGCGCGACGATACCGGAGCGGCTCGGGAGCCGGGGCGTGAGGATGCGCGATCGTCACGGCCGCGCGAGCTTCCGGCCGACACACGCCCTCGACCGATCCCGCTACGCCGCCCCGTCCAGCCGCGCCAGCGCCTCCGGCGTATCGTGATCGATCAGCACGCCGGGGTCGGGCACGTCGACCTCGAGCACGCCAGTCCCGTCGCCGAGCAGCGCGCGAGCGCCGGTATCGCCGGTGAGCGACAGCACGTCGTCGAAGCGCGCCCGCCCGAGCAGGACCGGGTTGCCGCGCCGTCCGGCGTGCATCGGGATCGCTGCATGCGCATCATCGTCGCTCGCCCACGCATCGACCAGCGACGCGAGCGTCCCGGGTCGTACCAGCGGCATGTCGCCGAGACAGACGAGCACGGCGTCGACCGGGCGCTCGGCCGCGGCGAGCGTCGAGACGCCGAGCACCAGGGAGCTCGCCATGCCGCTCGCCGCGGCCGCGTTGTGCACGAGACGCACGGGCAGGCCATCGAGTGCCGCGGCGATGTCCGCGTGCCCGTGGCCGGTCACGACGAGCACCTCGCCGACCGCGGACTCGAGCGCGATCGCCACGGTCATGCGCACCATCGCCACGCGTTCCCCCGAAGCGGTCGCGACCGGATGCAGCAGCTTGTTCGTCGTGCCGGTGCGGCGCGAGGCACCGGCGGCCAGCACGAGGATGCCGACACGTCGGCGGACGTCGTTGCCGTGCGCTTCGCCGCGTTCGGTACCGGTCGACGAGGCGACGGTGGCCTGCACCGACGCATCGTCCGCGTCGCGCCGCGGCGAAGGCCGCTCGACGATCTCGCCGAGCAGGCCGCCGATCGCGAGGCTCCGCAGCCACGCATCGTCGGGCGGCACGTCGCTCGCCAATCGGTCGAGCACGCGGTCCACGCCGTTGTCCTTCGGCGAGCGGGCGCAGCCCGGCAGCCCGATCACGTCACGGCCATCGAGCTCGCCGAGCATCAGCAGGTTGCCGGGATCGACCGCCAGGCCGAAGCGTTGCACGGTGCCGCCGGCGCGCTCGAGCGCCGCGGGAACGACGTCGCGTCGATCCGCGATCGCCGAGGCGCCGACGATCAGCACCCAGTCGACACCGGGCGGCAGGCTCGCGAGCTCGGTCGCGAGCGCATCGGTCGCGTGCGCGCAGCGTCGCTCGTCGACCAGCGTCGCGCCGCGCGCCGCGAGCCGCGCCTCGGTGACGCGGCGCGTCTTGTCCAGCACGGCGGAGGACGACGATGTCGGCAACGTCTGAACGAGCACGGCGCGATGCGCGCGCTGTCCGGCGACTCGCGCGCACGGCCGTCCCTCAAGGCCAGGCAGGCGGCTCGCAACGCGGCGTCCGGTACCGCGTACGGGATGATCTTGATGGTCGCGACCATGCGCCCGGCCGCGACCACGAGGTCCTCGGCCACGGTGGCGAGCGTGAGGCGTTCGTCGACCGCGTTCGCGGCGAGCACCGCGCGGCGCTCGAACAGGAACAGGCCGCGGCGGGTGGCGTAGACGTTCGCCCGACCGGTCGAGGCCGCCGCGACGCGCAGGCCGCGTTCGGCGGCGTCGCCGTGCGCGCCCACGAAGGCGCTTGCCAGCCGCGCCGCGGCGCTGTCCTCGTCGACGTCGTCCGGGTCGGGCAGCGCGACGGTGACGCGTTCGACGCCGGCCTCGCGCAGGCGCTCGATCAACGCGGCATCGACGCTCGTGCCCTTGCGCACGCGTGCGCCGTCCGGCACGTGCAGGGAGTGCGCGAGGCGACCGCCGAGCGCGGCGTCGAGGGTGAAGTCGCCGAAGCGCATGGGTGGACGATCGTGATCGGGTGGCGGACGAGGCGGTCCGGGTCGCGAGCGGACACCGCTGCAGCTTTCGGGAAGGAGTGTACGGAGCGTTGCCGACGGGCTTCGCAGCGCGGCGCTCTTCCACGGCGGTCCGGCCCCTCGCGCGAGGAACGCGCGGTTCCTCCACGCGGGTGGCTATCTCCCGTCCGGACGAGCAGGCTACGCTTCGAGCCCTCACGCCTGGAGCACCTCCATGTCCTGCATCCTCGCCCTGTACTACTCCACCTGCGGCCAGGTCGAACCGATGGCGAACGCCGTCGTCGAAGGCGCGTGCGGCGTGTCCGGTACCGAAGTCACGGTCAAGCGCATGCCGAGCGATGCGGAGAAGAAGCTCGCGCGCAAACAGGGCGCGCAGATGGTCGAAATCGCGGCGAAGCTGCACGG
>CAWHXF010000028.1:0-1603889 GCA_963833195.1 uncultured Gammaproteobacteria bacterium
ATGAAGATCCTCATCACCGGCAACGCCGGCTACATCGGCCCGGTGCTCGTGCGCGCGCTGCGGCGCGAGCATCCGCGGGCCACGCTCGTCGGTTTCGACACCGGCTACTTCGCGCACTGCCTGACGGGCGCGTCGCGCTTGCCGGAGACGCGCGTGGACGCGCAGCTCGCGGGCGACATGCGCGACTTCCCGATCGATGCGCTCGATGGGGTCGACACGGTCATCCACCTCGCCGCGATCTCCAACGACCCCATGGGCGTGGAGTACGAGACGGTGACGCGCGACATCAACGCGCAGGCGAGCGCCGAGCTGGCCCGTGCCGCGAAGGCGCGCGGCGTGTCGCGTTTCGTGTTCGCGTCCAGCTGCTCGATGTACGGTTTCGCGGAAGGCGGGCCGCGGCGCGAGGACGATGCGCTGAACCCGCTGACCGAGTACGCGCGCTCCAAGGTCGCCACCGAGAAGCTCCTCGAGGAGCTCGCGGGCCCGGGCTTCCAGGTCACCTGCCTGCGCTTCGCGACCGCCTGCGGCTGGTCCGAGCGGTTGCGGCTGGATCTCGTGCTCAACGACTTCGTGGCCGGCGCGCTCGCCTCCGGGCGCATCGACATCCTGAGCGACGGCACGCCGTGGCGCCCGCTCATCCACGTCGACGACATGTCGCGCGCCATGAGCTGGGCCGCAACGCGCCCGTCGTCCGCGGGCGGCGACTTTCTCGCCGTGAACACCGGTGCCGACGAATGGAACCACCAGGTGCGGGATCTGGCGGCGGCCGTCGCCGAGGTCATCACGGGGACCGAGACCACCGTGAACCCGGACGCGCCGCCGGACAAGCGCTCGTACCGCGTGGACTTCGCGCGCTACCGGGAGCTCGCACCCGAGGCGCAGCCGCAGATGACGCTGCGCGGTGCCATCGAAGGCCTGCGCGATGGGCTCAAGGCCTCGGGCTTCGACGACCCGGACTTCCGCACCTCGAGCCTCGTGCGGTTGCGCACGTTGGCGAAGCACCGGGACAGCGGTGCGCTGGACGCCGACCTGCGCTGGAGCGCGGGCGCATGATGAAGGCGGTCATCCTCGCCGGCGGGCTCGGCACCCGCATCTCCGAGGAGACGGCGCTCAGGCCGAAGCCGATGGTCGAGATCGGCCAGATGCCCATCCTGTGGCACATCATGAAGATCTACGCCGCCCACGGCGTGGACGACTTCGTGATCCTGTGCGGCTACAAGGGTCACGTCATCAAGGAGTTCTTCCGCGACTACGCCATGCGCCGCTCCACGGTGCGCTTCGATATCGCCTCCGGCACGCAGACGCTGCTGGACGGCAAGGCCGAGCCGTGGCGCGTCACGCTGGTGGACACCGGGGATGACACCATGACCGGCGGGCGCATACGCCGCGCGCGCGAGCACATCGGCGATGCGGCCTTCTTCCTGACCTATGGCGACGGCGTGTCGGACGTGGACCTCGCGGCGCTCGAGCGCGCGCACCGCAGCGACGCGGCCATGGTGACGCTCACCGCCGTCCAGCCGCCGGGACGGTTCGGCGTGCTGTCGCTGGAGCCCGACGAGAGCCGCATCTCGGCGTTCCGCGAGAAGCCCGACGGCGATGGCGCCTGGATCAACGGCGGCTACTTCGTCGTGGAACCGGACGCCATCGACCTGATCGACGGCGACGCCACGTCGTGGGAGCAGGAGCCGCTGGCGCGCGTGGCGGAGCTCGGACGCCTGAGCGCGCACCGGCACGCGGGCTTCTGGCACCCGATGGACACGCTGCGCGACAAGCACTACCTGGAGTCGCTGTGGAGTTCGGGCGACGCGCCCTGGCGGAGCTGGTAGGAAGGGATCAGACCGGACCGTCGGCCACCTTGCGATAGACGGCGATCAGGTTGTCGCTGGTGGGGGTGAACCGATGCTGCTCCCAGTCGCGCCAGCGCACCTCGAGCTCCAGGCCCGCGAGCCGCGCCATGAGGTCCAGCTCGGCCGGATAGATGAAGCGCAGCCGGTTGGGCAGCACCGTGATGCCATCGACGCCCATCCCGAACTTCTGGATGCGCAGCAGCTGCTCGTTGGGCGAGAGCACCGTCAGCCGCATGATGGCGCTGTCGACGCCCACCTCGATGGCCACGGTCTCCTGGTTGTTGGTGAAGCGCGTGCGGTCGTGCACGAACGTCTCTATCAGCACGCGTCCGCCGATATCGAGGTTCGCGGCCGCGTTCTTCAGGCAGTCCACCTGCTGCGCCTGGTCCTCCATGAGAAACAGGGTGCTGAACGCGCAGAACACGAGCGAGACCGGCGTCTCCAGCCGCACCTCGCGAAAGTCGCCGCGCAGCGCGACGACCGGCTCGTCCTGCAGCTTGCCGCGCAGGATGTCGAGCATGGCCTCGGAATTGTCCACGCCGTGGACGCGCGTGCCGCGGCGTGCGAGCGGGATGGCGAGCCTGCCGGTGCCGACTCCGAACTCCAGCGCCTCGCCGCCGTCGGCCAGCGCGTGCAGCACGTCGGCCACCTGTTCGGTGTCGTCGCGCTCGCCGAACAGGCGGTCGTAGCTCGACGCATGGATATCGCCGTAGCCGGACTGTCGGTCGATGCTCATCTGGCTGGTCACCTGGAGAGTACGGAAACGCTGTCCGGGCACGTGAGTGTGCGCCGTGCATTGCGGGGCCGGGGCCGGGGTCGTGCCACGATGCATGATGCAATCTGTGCCCGCCGTCGCGCCGGGTGTTTTTCCCGCACCCGGGCGCGCTCGGGGTTCGTGGCGGTGGGCGCAAGCTGCGCATCCCGTTGACGACCGCTCGACCCTACATGACACTGGCTTCATGATGCGAGGAGTACTCGAGTGAAGCGCGTGCGCACGGCCGGCCTGCTGCCCGGTCTGGGGTACGGCGGCGCCGCGCCCACCGCGGCGGAGCTCGCGCTCCAGGCACGAGCCCACCGCGCGATTCCGGGCGGGGCGCACACCTCGGCCAAGGGCGACGACCAGTTTCCGCGGCACTCGCCCGCCTTCATCGCGCGCGGTCGCGGCAGCCGCGTGTGGGACACCGAAGGGCGCCAGTACATCGAGTACGCGCTCGGCCTGCGCTCGACGACGATCGGCCACGCTTGGCCTTCGATCAACGCGGCGGCGGCGGCCGCCATGGAGCTGGGCAACAACTTCAACCGCCCCTCCCCGCTCGAGGTGGAATGCGCCGAACGCTTCCTGGAGCTGATTCCGAACGCCGAGATGGTGAAGTTCACCAAGGACGGTTCCACGGTCATGACCTCGGCCGTGAAGCTCGCGCGCGCCTGGACCGGGCGTGACATGGTGGCCCTGTGCCGCGACAGTCCGTTCTTCTCCTACGACGACTGGTTCATCGGCACCACGGCCATCGCGAGCGGCACCCTGCCCGCCACCGTCGGCGCCACGGCGCGCTTCGGCTACAACGACCTCGGCTCGCTGGAGGACGTGTTCGATCGACACGACGGACGCATCGCCTGCGTGGCCATGGAGCCCGCGCGCCAGACGGAGCCCGCGCCCGGCTTCCTGGCCGGCGTGCGCGCGCTGTGCGATCGCCACGGGGCGCTGCTGATCATGGACGAGACGGTCACGGGCTTTCGCTGGCACCGTCACGGCGCGCAGCACGTCTACGGCATCCGGCCCGACCTGTCGTGCTTCGGCAAGGCCATGGCCAACGGCTTCTCGCTTTCCGCGCTCGCCGGTCGGCGCGACGTCATGGAGCTCGGAGGGCTGCGCCAGACCGAGCGCGAGCGCGTGTTCCTGCTCTCGACCACGCACGGCGCCGAAAGCGTCGCGCTCGGCGCGGCCATCGAGACCATGCGCCTCTACCGCGACGAGGACGTCACGGACGCGCTGGAGGCGTCCGGCGCGCGCCTGCGCGAAGGCATCGGCGCGCACGTCCGGGACCTCGGTCTCGACGCCCACCTGACGCTCAACGGTCGGGGCTGCGCGCTCGTGTACGGCACGCTGGACGACGAAGGTGTCCCATCGCAGGCACTGCGCTCCCTGCTGCTGCAGGAGCTGCTACGCCACGGCGTGCTGGCGCCGAGCCTCATGCCCGCCTACGCGCACACGAGCGAGGACCTCGATCACACCATCGCGGCGTTCGGCCTCGCGCTGGCGGTGTACCGCCGTGCGCTGGAGGACGGAGTGGAGCGCTATTTGGTGGGGCCGCCAAGCGACGTGGTGTACCGGAGGTGGAACGGGCGCTGAGGGCCCGATCGAGCGCGGAAGCGGCCCCCGAGGGCCCCGTCCCAACGCATACCCACCTCATGGCGCACGGAGTGGGTACTATACCCACACTGGGTGGGTATACCCTGACCTTGTCGGAACCCCTGCGCCACTTCTCCCGCCCCGAACTGGCGCACGAGCTTGCGCTGTCGGTATCGGGCGAGCGCTCGTTCGATTCCGGCGCCAGCGGACTCTTCCTGGCCGCCCCCCGCCGCACCGGCAAATCGACGTTCCTGCGGGAAGACCTTGGCCCCGCGTTGCGCAACTCCGGCGCCGCCCTGATCTACGTGGATCTGTGGGAACAGCGCGACGCGGACCCCGGCAGGCTCATCGCCGACGCGGTGGCGCGGGTCACCGCGGACGCGCAATCGACGATCGCTCGCATCGGACGAAAGCTCGCGGCGGGCGAGACACCGCGATGCAACGGTGGTACGACCAGCGCAAGGCCGCAGGAGAATGGCCGCCCGCGGCGTCGATCGGCGAACGCTGAAAGCGCCCGCCACCCTGGAGCCGCTAATAGACGTGCTTCCCGGAGAACCCGCGTGCCACGGTCAGGAACAGGATCTTCACGTCGAGCCACGGCGACCAGTTGCGGATGTACTCCAGATCGAAGTGCACCCGGCGCTCCATCTTCTCGAACGTGTCGGTCTCGCCCCGCCAGCCGTTGACCTGCGCCCAGCCCGTGATGCCGGGCTTGATCTTGTGGCGCAGCATGTAGCCCGAGATCTGGCGGCGCCAGGACTCGTTGTGCACCACCGCGTGCGGGCGCGGTCCGACGATGGACATGCGACCCTGCAGCACGTTGAAGAACTGCGGCAGCTCGTCGAGCGAGGTGCGGCGGATGAAGCGCCCCACCGCGGTCACGCGCGCATCGCCGCGCGTCGCCTGGCGCACCTCCTCGCCGTTCTCCAGCACGCGCATGCTGCGAAACTTCCACACCTCGATCTCGCGCCCGTCGATGCCGTAGCGGCGCTGCCTGAACAGCGCGGGCCCGCGCGACTCGCACCGCACCGCCAGCGCGATCAGCGCCATGGGCAGCGCCAGCACCGTGATGGCCAGGCTCGCGACGGTGCAATCGAAGACCCGCTTGAAGAGCTCCGCGCGCGGCGGCAGGGCGATCTCGGAGACGTTCACGACGCGAAGCTCGCCGACGCGCGTGACGGCGCCGGAGAGCAGCCGCAACCCGAACGCGTCCGGCACGATGCAGACGTCGACGGAGCTGTCGCGCAGCCGCGCGGTGATCTCGTCGATGGTGGACTGACGCGACAGCGGCAGCGCGATCCAGACCTGGTCCACGGGCGCGCCGGCCCGGCGCCGCGACTCCACGAACTGGAACAGCTCGTCCACGGTGCCGTCCAGGTCCCGCCCGTCGGGCAGCATCACGCGTCCGCCGACCCCGGTGGCGCGGTCGTCGAACACGCCGACCACGCGCATGCCGGTCCAGGCGTTGCCGGCCACGCGCTCGAGCGCGAGCGCGCCCGCGTCGCCCGCGCCCACCACGACGACGTCGACGCTCTCCTCCGCGGCGGCCCGGGACGCCATGAACACCCCGCGCAAGATGCGCACCAGCGACAGCGACAGCAGGGCGAGCAGCATGGAGCTGCCGACCCACACGCGCGACACCTCCTCGCCGGTCTTCGACAGGAACGCGAACAGGCCGATGCCCGCGAGCGCCAGCGCCCAGCACACGGTGAGCCGGCCGATCTCCTCGTGCAGCGCCCGCGCCCGGTCCTCCCGGTACAGCCCGCCGGCCGAGAATCCGCCGGCCAGCAGCGCGACGGCCGCGCTCAGCACCAGCACCCGGTCGGAAGTGAAGTCCAGGTCCCCGAGATACAGCACGTGCATGCTGGCGAAGCAGGCCAGCACGACGAGCAGGTCCAGCCTGCCGGTGCTTCGCGTGTAGCCCGCGATGCGGTGCGAGAACACCGACGGACGCGAGAACAGCGAACGGCGCGCCGCGGACTGTGCGCCGGGCCCGCGCAGCAGGTCGGGCCGCGGGCCCGCGCCCGGGGGCACCGCATCGTTCGACCGGACGCCGCCCGGGGACGGCGTCGGGTGCGGCGCGGTGCCGGGGTGGGTGTTTCCCGCTCGCCGGCGCTCGGGCGGGGCGGTGACGTCGCCGTCGTTCATGCCGCCCGGCGCTGCCAGGAGGCGTGGATCTCCTCGAACGTGGTCTGCAGATCCTTGGTGATGTCCCAACCCGGGTAGTGGGCGCGCATCTTCGCCAGGTCCGAGTAGTAGCAGATGTGGTCGCCGATGCGGTTCGTCTCGCTGTACTCCCACTCCATGGGAATGCCGGAGATGGACGAGATCAGCTCGAACGCCTCGAGGATGCTGATGCTGTTGGCCTTGCCGCCCCCGAGGTTGTAGACCTCGGCCACGCGCGGCGCGTCGATGAACGCGTGGATGAACGCGGCGACGTCGTGGCTGTGGATGTTGTCGCGCACCTGCTTGCCGAGATAGCCGAACACCGTGTACTTCCTCCGCTCGAGGTTGCAGCGGATCAGGTAGCTGACGAAGCCGTGCAGCTCCACGCCCGAATGGTTCGGCCCGGTGAGACACCCGCCGCGCAGGCAGCACGTGGGCATGTCGAAGTAGCGGCCGTACTCCTGCACCATGACGTCCGCGGCGACCTTGCTGGCACCGAACACCGAGTGCTTCGATTGATCGATCGGGAAGTCCTCGGCGATGCCCTCGGCGTACGCGGGATCCGCGAAGTCCCAGCGCGTCCGCTGCTCGACGAGCTCCAGGGTGTTGGGCCGGTCGCCGTAGACCTTGTTCGTGGACAGGTGCGCGAACGGCACGTCGGTGCGGTAGCGGCGCACCGCCTCGAGCAGGTTCAGCGTGCCCACCGCGTTGACGTCGAAGTCGTCGAACGGGCGACTGGCGGCGAGATCGTGGCTGGGCTGCGCGGCGGTGTGCACGACGGCGTCCGGGGCGAACTCCGCGACGATGGACTGCAGCCGGGCGCGGTCGCGGATGTCGGCGTCCACGCACTCGTAGTGCTCGTAGCGCTCGACCATGCGACGCGTGTTCCAGGTCGTGTCGCCCCTGGGGCCGAAGAAGTCGGCGCGCATGTTGTTGTCCACGCCGAGCACGCGCCACCCGTCCGCCACGAACGAGGCCACGACCTCGCTGCCGATCAGTCCCGCGGCGCCTGTGACGAGCAACTTCTTCATGGAGTATCCGTGTCCTGAGCTCCGGGTCGGATCGGGGCTCGCCTAGGTCCGGCGCGGCACGAGCTTGTGCCGCGCGAGTTCGTAGAGAAAGCGCGAGTTGGTCACGAGGTAGCGGCGCCACAACCGTCGTGGTTCCTGCACCAGGCGGAAGGCCCATTCGAGCCCCGCACGCTGGATCCACATGGGCGCGCGCGACAGCTTGCCCGCGTGGTAGTCGAACGCGGCCCCCACGGCGAGCATGGCGGCGTCGATCCGGCCCACATGATCGGCCACCCAGTGCTCCTGGCGGGGGCAGCCGCGGCCCACGAGCACGATGTGCGCACCGGAGGCGCGGATCTTCGCGACGTCCGCCGCATCCTCCTCGGGCGTGGCCTCGCGAAAGCGGTCCTCGTGCACGCCGGCCACGCGAAGCCCGCGATAGTCGTTCTCGATGTGATCACGAAACTTCGACAGCGTGTCGGCCGTGGAACCGTAGAGATAGACCGAGAGCCCGAGTGCATCCGCCTGGCGCAGCACTTCGAGCGTGAGCGTCGGGCCGGGAATCTTGAATCGCAGGCCCAGCCGGTGCAGCAGGTTCAGGGCCCACACGACGGGCTGGCCGTCGGGCACGATCATGTCGATGCGGTTGATCTTGTCGCCCAGCCGCGGGTCGTCCACCGATTCCATGAGTCCGTGCACGGCGAGCGCCGTGACGCCGTAGCTCTCGCGAGCCGCCGCGCGCGCGACGATGACGGCCGCGGCCTCCTCGCAGCCGAGCGCGCAGTACTCGGGCAGGAACACCCGATAGCGCGGGAACGTCGAGGCGGTCATCCGAACGGCTCCTTCGAGGACGCGGTGGGCTGGCGCCATGGTACCCATGGCCGACTTTGGTCGAACCCGACCACTTCCCGCATTGTGACGGGCCTCCGCGACGACCGTCCCGGTAACCCGACCGTCCGCCCCCCGCCCCCGACGCACCTCAGCCCGCAAGCCGCTCCCGCACCAGCGTCGCGAGCGCCAGGCTCGCGGTCAGCCCGGGCGACTCGATCCCGTACAGATCGACCCGGTTGTCGTGGCCGTGCGTCTCGGCTCCGGCGACCACGAAGTCCTCGGCCAGGGCGCCGTCGATGCTGACCTTCGGACGTATGCCGGCGTAGTCCGGCTGCAGGGCGCCGTCGGCCAGCGCCGGCCAGTAGCGGCGGATCTCGGCGTAGAAGTGCTCGGCCCGGGCGGGATCGACGGTGTAGTCCTCGACGTCGATCCACTCCACGTCCGGGCCGAAGCGGGCGCGACCGGCCAGGTCGAGCGTCAGGTGCACCCCCAGCCCGCCGGGCTCGGGCACGGGGTAGACGAGCCGCGTGGCGGGCGCCCGGCCCTGCAGCGCGAAGTAGTTGCCGCGCGCCAGCACCGCGGCGGGCCTGCCGGTGGTGCGGCCCGGCGTGGCCAGCGCGCACGCGCCGTGCCCCGCGGCGTTCACCACGCTGCGGGCCGTCAGCGAGCAGGGCTCGGGGCCGCCGACCTCGATCCGGTGCAGCTCTCCGGGCCCGGCCGCGATGTCCCGCACCGGGGCGTGCGTGGCGAGCGTCGCTCCGCGCTCCTCGGCCTCGCCCAGCAGCGACAGCATGTAGCCGTGGCTGTCCACGATGCCGGTCGAGGGCGAATGCAGGGCCGCGACGCAGCGGATCTCGGGCTCGAGCGCCGCCGCTTCGGCCGCGCCCAGACGCTTCAGGTCGGCGACCCCGTTCGCCCGCGCGCGTCGCGCGATGCCCTCGAGCGCGTCGGCCTGCGCCTCGTCGGTGGCCACCACGAGCTTGCCGCAGCGTCGGTGCGCCACGCCGCGGCTGCGGCAGTACGCGTACAGCGCAGCGCGACCTTCCACGCACAGCCGCGCCTTCAGGCTGCCGGCGGCGTAGTAGATGCCCGCGTGCACGACTTCGGAATGGCGCGCGCTGGTGGCCGTGCCGAACGCGTGCTCGCGCTCGAGCACGAGCACCTCGCGGCCCGCCAGCGCGAGCTCGCGCGCGACGGCCAGGCCCACGACGCCCGCCCCGATGACGACGACATCGACGTCGGCGCTCATGGGGCGCTCGCCGCGGCGCTCGCCAAGGCGCTCGCCGAGGCGCTCACGGGTGAGCGGTCGGGCGGCGCAGCCGCGCCGCGGCCGCGAGCCGCTGCGGCTCGCCGATGTCGAGCGCGAAGCCCGTCGGCGCGTTCGCGGCCCGCACGTCGAAGCCGGCCTCGATGCCGGCGAGCAGGCAATGACCGAGCGAGACCTCCTTGCCGGGCTCGCGCGCCACGAGCGTGGGGGACTCGCCCAGCAGCCCGTCGATCAGGAAGCGCGAGAACGCCGGGCGCCACGCCGCCAGGCAAAGGCCCCATTCGAGCTCGCACGGCGGCTCCTTCGGGGGCTTGAAGCGCAGGTTCGTCACCCGATCTCCGTCGAGCTCGCACAGGTCCCATTCCGGGCGCTGCGCCGGCGGGATGGGCACGTTGCCGAAGCAGACGTCCGCCCCGGTCGCGTCCAGCGTGGCCAGCATGTCGCGGGCGAGCGTGGCGGGCTCCAGCACGATGTCGGGAAACCCCGCCACGACGGTGCACTCCGGCACCGCCGCGCACGCGTGCGCGAGCGAATGGGCCGAGCCCGGCGTGGGCGGCACGACGACGTCGATCACCTCGACCCCGTCCGCCGCCAGGCGCTCGAAGTACGCCGCCACGTCGAGCTTCTCCGCGCGCCGCACCACGACGAAACGGCGGATGTCGGCCGTGCGGTACAGCCGCAGCAGGTATTCGATCACGGGGACCGAAGCATGCGCTTCGGCGCCGCTCGGCGCGGGCGCGTCGAGATCCGGAACGGGCACGAGCTCCTTGCTGCCGCTGGTCAGCGCCAGCCGCGTCGCGCGGCCCGCCGCCGGCACCAGCCCCGCGACGCCTCCGCGCGCGGCGCAAGGGTCGTGCACCGGATCGGCCGGCGCGGCGGTCGGCTCCTCGGGCGCGGCATCGGGGGAAGGATCGGGCGTCGGGGCGTGCACCACGAGGGCGGTTCGATGCGTCGACGGGACGGGAATAGAAGCATACCGGCACGCAGGCGCCGGAACGCCGCCGTCCTGCGGGCATACTGGACGACGATTTCCGTGCGCCCGTTCATTGCCCCTTTGAAGTTCACCGAAACTCCCCTGCCCGGCGCCTGGCTCATCGAGCTGGAGCCCAGTGGCGACGCGCGCGGCTCGCTCGCGCGCACCTTCTGCGCGGACGAGTTCGCCGCCCACGGGCTGCCGACGACGTTCGTGCAGGCCAACGAGACCGTCAACGCGGACGTCGGCACGGTGCGCGGGCTGCACTGGCAGCGCCCGCCGCATGCGGAGACAAAGCTCGTGCGCTGCACGCGCGGCCGCGTGCACGACGTGATCGTGGACGTCCGCGACGGTTCGGCCACGCGATTGCGGTGGTTCGCGGTGCAGCTCGCGGGCGGTGACGGGCGGCAACTGTTCGTGCCCGAAGGCTTCGCGCACGGCTACCAGGTGCTGGAGCCGGACACGGTGCTGACCTACCTGATGGGCGCGCGCTACGCGCCCGACTCGGCGACCGGTCTGCGCTGGAACGACCCGGCGCTCGGCATCGACTGGCCGCTCGACCTCGACCCGCGGCTGTCGGCGCGCGACGCGGCCTGGCCGCTGCTCGGATGACGAACGACGCGGACGACGCGGACGACGCGGACGACGCGGACGACGCAGGCGACGCCGCGCGCAACCGCTCCGAGAACACCCTGTCGGGCACCTTCTGGGGCGTGCTCGCGGAAGCCGTCGCGCTGCCGGTGGCGCTGGCCTCGGTCATCGTGCTGTCGCGCTGGCTGGGGCCGAGCGACTACGGCGCCTATGCGCTCGCGGCGTCGCTCGTGACGTTCATCGAGATGAACCTGAACGCCTTCCTGGCCCAGGCCACCGTGCGCTTCGTGCGCACCGCCGGTCCGCGGGGCGACGAGATCGAGACGACCTGTCTTCGGCTGTACGTGGGTGCGGGGGCCGCGTTGGCCGCCATCCTCTACCTGGCGGCTCCGGCGCTGGGGAGGCTGCTGGACACCCCCGGGCTCGCCGAACACCTGCGACTGTTCTGCCCGGCCGTCGTGGTCATGGCCGCGGCGGCGGCGCACGAGAACGTGCTGATCGGTCGCGCGCGGTTCCGGGCCCGCGCGGCGCTGCGCGGCGCGTTCTGGTGCGCGAGGCTCGTGCTGCTGCTGCCGCTGCTCGGGGTCGGGCTGGGCATACGCGGTGCCATCCTCGCGTACCTGGGCGCGTGGCTCGTGGCGCTCGCGATCGGACGCCTGCACGCGCGGCCGTCGCTGTTCGGTGCGGCCGGGCCGGCGCGGCCGCTGCTGCGCTTCGCGGCCCCGCTGCTGTTGTCGGGGCTGGCGCTGCGCACGTTCGCGCGGCTGGATCTCGTGGCCCTGAAGGCGTTCGGGGCGAGCCTTGCGGAAGTCGGCACCTACGTCGCCGCGCAGAACCTCGCGCTGGTGCCCAACATCCTGCTGATCGCCTTCACGCCCGTGCTGGTCAGCGAGGCCAGCGCCGCGCACGCGGCCGGCGACGTCGACGGCGTGCGTTCGGCGACGGCGACGGCCTTGCGCCTGCCGCTGCTGCTGGGCCCGTTCGCCGCGATCGGCGCCGGCGCGTCCGGCCCGCTGCTGGGGCTCGCCTACGGCGAGGCGTTCACCGGCGGCGCGTTCGCGCTGCGCGCGCTGCTGCTAGCGGGCTTGGCGGTGGCGCTGATCTCCGTCGTGGCCGCGCTGCTCGTCGCCGTCGGACGCCCGGGCCTGACCACGCGCATCGCGCTGCCGATGCTGATCGTGGTGTGGCCGGGTCTCGCGTGGGTGGTGCCCCGCTACGGGCTCGACGGTGCGGCGGTGCTGATGGCCGGCGTGGCGAGCGCGGGCGCGCTCGTGGCGCTGGTGGTGCTGCGACGCACCGTGGGCGTGGCGGCCAGGCCGAGCGAGGTCGGCGGCTGCGCGCTCGTCGCCGCCGCGGGGTTCGTCGCCGCCGCCGGCATCCGCGCCGACGGAGCGGTGCTGCTGCTCGCGCTCGCGGCGCTCGCGCTCGTCTCGTTGGCGGTGCTGCGACTGTGCCGCCTGGTCGATGCCGCGGACGTCGCGGCGCTGCGCACGCTGCTGCCGGGAGCGCGCACCTGAACCCGGCGCGCTTCTTCGTCATCGGCGCGGGCAAGTCGGGCACGACGTCGCTGCACCACTACCTGGCACAGCACCCGGGCATCGCCCTGTGCCCGAAGGAGTCCAACTGGTACGCGTTCGAGGGCCAGTCGACGACCGGGGCGGGCCGCACGGCGTGGCCGGTGACCGAGGCGGCCGGGTACGCGGCACTGTTCGACGCGGCGCGGGACGAGCAGGCGCGCGGGGACGTCAGTCCGATCTACCTGCGCTCGCCGCGCGCCGCCGCTCGCATCGCCGTCGACGCCCCGGAGGCGCGCATCGTCGTGGTGCTGCGCGACCCGGTGGCGCGCGCGATCTCGCACCACGCCATGAGCGTGCGCGACGGCCTGGAGTCTCGCGATCTGGACACCGCCGTGCGCGCGGAGGCCGAACGGTGCGAACCCGCGCTGCCGAACCCCTTCGACGGTCGGTACCTGGCCGACGGCGAGTACGGTCGCCAGCTCGCCCCGTGGTTCGAGCGCTTCGGCGCGGAGCGCGTGCTCACCCTGCTGCACGACGACCTGAAGCGCGACCCGGCGACCTTGCTGCGCGGGCTGTTCGGCTTCCTCGGCGTCGACCCGGAGGCGGTCATCGACGTCCGGACGCGCCACAACGCGGGGGGCGCGCCGCGCAGCAAGCTGGTTCAATACGTGCTGCGCCCGCGCGGCTGGACGGCAGAGCTGCGCGCCCGGCTGCCCGGCGCGGTCGGCACCGGTTGGGAGGCGCTGTCGGGCGCGTTGAAGCGTCGCAACGCGGGCGCCGCGCTGCCACCGCCCGACCCCGCCACGCTGACCTGGTTGCGCGAGTGGTTCAGGCAGGACGTCGAGGAGCTGCAGCGACTGACCGGGCTGGAGCTCGGGCACTGGTTGCCCGGGCCCGACTGAACGCTCCCCGCGGCTCGTGGCCGGCGGGACCGCTGGCCGGACCGACCATGAAGGGGGGGCTGACGGGCGTGTCGGACCGGGTCACCGCGAAATCCGTGTGACCCGGTCCGACACCCGCGAAAACGAGCATGACCTCCATCGATCCGGCGCGAGTATCGAGAACGCGACGAGTCGACCGAACGCGAGTGGCCCGGCATTCACGGGCACCACGATCGCCCGCACGTGCTCGTGAGAAGATTCCGCGCGTGTGCGTAGGGACAGCCCCGGACGCGCCGCGCAGCTTTCGCGCTCTGCCCGCTCCACCGGTACCTGCCCCGTCGACGCCCCGACCCGACACCACGTCCCGCGCGCCGTAGCGCCGCGCGCGGAACGCCCGGCGGTACATCGGTTCCTGGTGCTCGCTGCGCTCGCCACCTTCGCGCTCTGGCTCGCAGGCGACCCGCGCATCGCGTGGCGCACCCTTGCGGTCGCCGCTCCGGTGTCGCTCGGAGACGCGCCCACCGCTCGCGTCGACGGAAATCGGGCATTCGCGTCACTCGACGGCGCGGAGACTCGTGCGCAGGCACGCTTCGACGCGCCGTTGCCGGCCGAGGTCGCCTCCGCGCTCGCTCGGGGCGACGCGGTGTACATCGACGCGGACGTGAGCGTTCGGCCGGAGGACGGCACCGCGCCCGACGCGCGCGCGACCGCCATGGCCCGACGCGCGCTCTCGACGCTCGACGCCTACGCCGGCGACGAACGGCTGGCTCGGGACGTGTTCGGCCTCGTCTCGACGCGCGGGCACTCGGAAGGCAGCGGGATCCTGCGACTGCCGCCCGACACGGGTCGGGTACGGCTCCGCTTCGTCGTGTACGGCGGCGCCGGGGCGTACCGGTTCACGGCCGAACCGGTGCGTTTCCTGGCACGGCCCGCCGGGCACGCCTGGTGGATGGGTGCCATCGGCGCGGCATGGGTGGGGCTCGGACTCGCGCTGCTCGTGTGGTGCGTGCGTCGAGTGGGTGCTGCGTCCGTGCTGGCCGGTGCGGCGGCGGTGGGCGTCGTGCTGGTCGGCGTGAGCCTGTCCGAGAGCGCGCCCTGGCCGAACTCGGCCTGGCTCCTGGCGGAGCT
This sequence comes from uncultured Gammaproteobacteria bacterium, assembly GCA_963833195.1. Lineage (GTDB taxonomy): Bacteria > Pseudomonadota > Gammaproteobacteria > Granulosicoccales > Granulosicoccaceae > Granulosicoccus. Next base: position 14,562 of record CAWHXF010000028.1, read on the forward strand.
CGCGCGTCCGTTCCCGGCCCTGGCGGGCGTCGACAGCACGCTCGTCTTCAAGACCGGCCACTTCGGCGCCTTCCTGCTGGTGGGCGCCGCCGTGTGGACGTTGCGACCGCGGCCCGCGGTGGGCGCGGCCGAGGCCGCGGCCTTCGTGCTGATGCTGGCGCTCGCGAGCGAATCCCTGCAGCGCCACCTGGTGGATCGCACGGCGTCCCTGCGCGACGTGATCATCGACCTGTCGGGCGCGGCGTGCGGGGTGGTGCTGGCGGCGGGGGTGCTGTGGGTGGTCCGGCGATCGATGCCCGCGGATCGATCGAAGCGGCGCGCCCGATCGGCGAGCGCGCGGGCTCGGCCTCGAACGGAGCGATTGAAGGAGTGACGAGGTGCGCTCAGCGCGCCCCGTCCGCCTCGGCGCGCCGCTTCCGGAACACCCCGAAGCGCATGCCCGCGTACGACACCATCATGGCGACGCCGGACGAGCCCACGATCAGCAGCCCGCCCGACACATCGGGCAGCAGGTTCAGCAACAGCACGAACACCGCGTAGTTCACGCCGACGGCCACCCACGCGACGCCCGCGTAGGCCACGAATTCCGCCGCCCGCGGCGGTGTGCGCAGCCCGAACGTGTAGCGGCGGTGCGCGAGCCACCCGCCCAGCATGGCGACGAGGATGCTCGCCGCACGGGCGGGCAGCGGCGGCGCGTCCAGCGCGCGCGTCGCGAGCTCGTACAGACCGATGTCCAGCGCCGTGGCCAGCAGGCCGCTGCCCGCGAACGCCAGCAGGTGCGCCGGTCGGCGCAGCGAGACGCTCACGCCGCGGCGCCGAGGGGCGTCGTGCCCCCGAAGTCGAGCGCCCCGAAGTCGAGCAACCCGTCGGCGCCGCGCACGAAGCGGTGCAGCGCGGCGGCGATCGTGCCGCCCGGCTCGTCGGCCATGAGGGTGGCGAGCTCCGCGTCGCGCCGGCCCGTCACCGAATCCCATTCGAGCACGTCCGCAGAGGCGTGTCCGGGGTGGCACATGACGAGCGCCAGCGGACCGGGCCGCGCGGCCCGCGCGACGGCCGCGGCGAGCTCCGCCACCGGGACGCGTTCGTCCGCGAGCGCGGAGTAGCCCGCGAACCGGCCGTTCACCGCGAAGCCCGCCGCGCGTATGGCGGCCCCCGTACCGCGTCCCGCGAGCGCGACCACCGCGCGCTTGATGCGCGGCTCGCCCGTCGCGCCGACGCTGCAGGTGGGGTCGCGCACGAGCAGCGCGTGACTCGGCCCGTAGCGTTGGCGCAGGGCCAGGAGCAGCGCGCGGCGCACCCGCGGCAGCGCGTGCACGTGCTGGTGCCCGTCGACGTGATCGGGCCGCGCGCCGGTCGCCGTCTCGAAGGCGTCGAGCTGTGCATGGATCTCGCGCTCCAGCGCGGCCGGATCCAGGGCGCCCGAGAGGCTCGCGCGCAGCAGGCGCGGCAACGCCGGGAACGCGCCCGTCGCCCCGGACACGGGCAGGCTCGCCAGCGGGCGGCCCACCGTCAGCACGAGGTGCAGACCGATCGAGACGTGCGGCCGCAGCGTCGGTAGCTCGGACGCCGCGGCGGACCATGCCGGCAGCGACACCATCGCGCTGAGCATGTTGACGCGCCCGATGGCGGCGAGCTCGCCGATGCCCGCGGAGATGCCGTCGGTCATGCCGTAGTCGTCCGCGCAGAGCAGCACCCCACGAGGAGGCGGGCCGCTCCCCGTGCCGCGGCTCACGAGCGACTCACGGTACGTCGGCCAGCATTCGCGAGCTCATCGTCGTGGGCGTCGGTGACGAGGGGGCCGCCGGTGCCCGCCCGCGGCGCTCGCCGCTCCGGCGCTCTCCGGTCCGGCGCTCTTCGGCCCCGCGCACCCCGCTCCGGCGCTCCCCGGCCTGTCGCTCCCCGCCTGTCGCTCCCCGGCCTGGCGCTCCCCGGCCTGTCGCTCCCCGGTCCGGCGCTCCCCGGTCCGGCGCGCCGCGCAGACCGCACAGCCGCCGCCCTCCGGCACGCCGAGCGTCTCGGCCACCACGAACAGCGGCCGCGACTTGCCTTCCTCGTACACGCGCGCGAGGTACTCGCCGATGATGCCGAGCGACAGCAGTTGCACGCCGCTGAAGAACGCGACCGTCACGATGATGGTCGGGAACCCGGGCGTGCGCACGCCGAACAACCAGGCCTCGAGCACGAAGTAGACCGCGTACGCGAACGCCGCGAGCGACAGGGCCACGCCGACGTACGACCAGATGCGCAGCGGCAGCGTGGAGAACGACACGACCCCGTCGATGCCGAACCGCACCAGCCGCCCGAGCCCGAAGCGGGACGTGCCGGCCACGCGCTTCGAGACCTCGAAGTCCACCCCCGCCTGCGCGAACCCGATCCAGGAATAGAGCCCCTTCGTGAAGCGCGCGCGCTCCGGCATGGCGTTGAGCGCCGCCACCGCACGCCGGTCGAGCAGCCTGAAGTCCCCGGCGCCGGCCGGCAGGCGCGTGCCGGAGAGCCGTTCGAACAATCGGTAGTAGAGGGTGGAGGTCAGCCGCCTGAGGGGCGTGTCGGCGCGCCGGTCGGTGCGGCGCCCGTACACCACCTCGAAGCCCTCGCGCCAGCGCTCCACCAGTCTCGGGATGATCTCGGGCGGGTGCTGCAGGTCGGCGTCCATGAGCACGACGACGTCGGCGCCGCTGTAGTGCAGCCCGGCCGCGAGCGCGATCTCCTTGCCGAAGTTGCGGCTGAGCCTCACGAGCGCGATGCGCTCGTCGACGGCGTGCAGCGCGTGCACCGAGAGGGCCGAGGCGTCGCGCGAGCCATCGTCCACGAACAGCACGCGCCAGGCCGAGCCGAGCGAATCGAGCACCGGTCCGAGCCGTGCCACGAGCGGCGCCACGTTGTCCGCTTCGTCGTACATGGGCACGACGACATCGATCGTTGCCGGTGCCGGGCGCGACGTCAGCGCGGTCGAGCCTTCCCTGTTCATTGTCCGATCGTAACCAGCACTGCCGGCTGTTAGCGTACTCCCGTCGAAAGTACGACGTCGGGTCAGATCAGCACCGGTCCTGTGCTCCGCCGAGCGCCCGCAGCGCGACGAGGATACGGCCCGGCGCCCAGCGCGTCGCGCGCACGTGCAGCACGAACAGCCCCAGCATCAGGACGACTTGCAACCAGACGTAGTGGTAGGCCAGCAGCACGTCCACCCACGGCCCGTCCGCACGCAGCCAGCCACGATCCAGCGCCCGGTGCACGGCGGCCTGCCCGTTCACCAGCGTTCCCAGCGGCACGCCGACGAGCACGAGGCGCGACGGCCACCCGCCCGCGCCGAGCCACTCGCGGCGCACGGCCCAGGCGAGCGGCAGCACCAGCAGGGTGCCGCTGTAGAAGCGGTGGTACACCACCAGCAATCCGACGAGCGCCACGATCGAGAGCTCCAGCAGCCACAGCTCGCGCGCATCCCCGGCGCGCTCCGCGCGCGGGACGGACAGCAGCGTGCGCACCAGCACCGGCACGCACACGAGGTAGCCGACGAGGGCCGCGCTCGACGCCGACCCGGTCGCGGCGAACGCCCCGGCCGCGAGCTGGGTCAGCAGCCACGGGCGCGGGTTGGCGGCGTCCACGCGGTTGAAGTCGTTCGGCGCCGACGCGACGGTGCTTCGGTACTCGCTCCACCAGCCCGGCTCGCCGAGGTGCAGCCACCAGGCGGCACCCAGGATGATGCCGAGCGACAGCAGCAGCGCGGCGAGGGCCCCGCGCGCGTCGCCGCGCAGCCCGCGGTGGACCGCGAACAGCCCGATGCTGGTCGGCTTGGCCGCCACGGCGATGCCGAGCAGCAGCACCCGGACCACGGGCCGGCGCAGCAGCAGGCAGGTCAGCAGCAGCGCCAGCAGCGTGAACGTGTCCAGTTGCCCCTGGCGGATCACCATGCGGAACGGGCCCAGCAACGCACAGGCCGCCACCAGCAGCAGCGCGTGGGGCGAGCGCGCGGGCAGGCCCGCGAGCCGCGGCAGCAGCGCCAGGCAGGCGAGCAGCGCGCCGAGCTGCAGGACGAGCCACAGCGCGAAGGCGGCGTCGTGCCGCAGCGCGGCGACGGGCGCCAGCAGCGCGAACGTGCCCGGGAACGTGACCTGCACGCCGGTGATCCCGCGCGAATCGGGCGGCAGCACCGTGGCCAGCGCCTCGGGCGCGTACGGGTTGCCGCCCTCCAGGAGCAGCCGCGCGCCGGCGTAGAGGATGTCGAAGTCGACGGTGCCGTCGGCGAGCGCGCGGGCCACCCCGTCGTACCACGTCAGCGCCGCCGCCACGAGCAGCAGCACCGCCGCCCAGACGGTCGGGGACACGCGAATGCCCGCTGCGCTCGTCCCCGGGGTCGACCGATCCTTCATCCTTCGCAGGCCTCGTCGCGGATCCGGAACACGCCCGATGGCTGCTGCTCCGGGTAGCGGAACCCGCGCGGCAGCGACTCGAGCAACTCCACGCGGGCCGGGTCGGCCTCGTCGGCGTCGAGATCCAGAATGGCGAAGGCCGCGCGCTCCGGGTGCCGGCGCGTCGCGCACCAGCGCTCCCAGACGAGCTCGCGCGAAGGCAATGGCGCAAGGGTGGCCCCCGGTCCGGGCAGGCGGGTCCAGCACTGGCAGCGCGCGTCGAAGGCCGGCACGTCCAGGTAGGCGAGCGCGGCTTCGGTGAGCAGCACGAAGCCGACCATGAGCTCGTAGGGCTCGCCGTCCGCGGCACGCTCCACGGCGTCGGCGGCCAGACGACTCGGCGCCGACGGACGCGCGACGTCGAGCGCCGCCACGCCCGCACCGATGGCGGCCTGCCCGGCCAGCGCGCACGCGAGCACCGCCCCGGCCGCGCGCGCCGCGGACCGGAGGCGCACGACGGGCAGCGTCGCGTGCGCCCAGTACAGGTATAGAGCCGCCAGCACGAGATGACCCAGGTGCCGCTCCGCGACCTGCCCGCTGAAGGTGGCACCGGCCAGCACGACCGCGACCACCAGGGTCCACGTGCCGGCGGCCGCGCGCGAACGCGCGAGGAGCCAGAGGCCGAGCGCCACCAGCACGGCCGCGGCGGCGACGCCCGACACCAGACGCCCGGACACCTCGCGCGTGAGCCAGTCCCCGAGCCCGGCCGGCCACTGGTCGAGGTGCGGGAACACCGCGCTCACGAGCGCCGTGTGCGCCTTCTCGATGGACGACGCGCAGCCCGGACAGGACCCGGGTCTCGTAGCGCGATTCGTAGCCCGGGGACACGATGAACCAGACCGAGGCCGCCGCCGCGAGCCCGAAGCAGGCGAACCCGATGACGGTGGCGCGCGAGCGCAACGCCACCCCGCCGCGCGCGAGCCCCGTCAGCAGCACCGCGGGAGCCACCAGAAGCCCGAAGGCACTCGTGGAAGCGATACCGGCGGCAAGCAGGGCGTGACGCACGAAGCCCGCCCTGCCCCGCACGATGGCGCTCGCGGACAGCGCCATCAGCGGCAGCACGAACGTGTACGCACGCGGCACGATCGCGTACTGGTAGAGCACGTAGAACGAGCCGAGCACCAGCAGGACGAGCGGCAGGGGAAACACGTCGTCGCGCAGCAGCAACCACGCCGCGAACACGGTCAGGCCCACCGCCAGCACCTGCATGGAGGCAGGCCCCGTCACGGCGGACAGCGGCCACAGCAGCAGGAAGTAGAGCGGCGGGTGACCCTCGGGCTCCAGCAGCGCCATCAACTCGGGCAAGGAACTCGCCGAACGCACGAGGTTCCACGAGTGGGCGTCGAGATGACCCAGCTCGTGGCGCGCCGCCACGACGGCGAGCACCGCGGCGAACGCGCCGAGCACCGCCCAGGTCCTCATCTCGCGACCGCGGTCACCGCCGGCCCGCGCGGGCGCGCCACCGCGAACCCGAGCCGGTTCCACGTGTAGTAGGAATGCAGGAAGTAGTTGCCGACCGCGGCGAAGACGACGCCCGCGAGGTAGGCGAGGTACAGCGTGCCGAGGTTCGTCGACAACACGGGGAAGCTCGACAGCAGGGTCTGCACCACGGACAACTGCACCACGAGCCCGTAGCAGCACACGAGCTGGTAGAGCGCCAGGCCCAGCACGAAGTCGCGCCCGCGAAAGCTCATCGGCGTGAACGTGAAGAAGTTGTTGGCGGTGTAGGTCCAGAGGATGGCGAGCTCCACCCCGACGAGCACCGCGAGCGGGATGGGCGCGCCCGCGGCCTGCGCCGCGGCGAAGCCCGCGAAGTTCACGAGCGAGCCGGTGAGCCCCACGAGCCCGAACTTCACGAACTGGTTCGGCACCAGCCAGCCGAAGCGCAGGTCCACGAGCGCGAGCAGGTACTCCAGCGCGACCGTGGCGTTGAGCTTCGTGGCGCCGTGCAGGCGGTCCCGGAAGGTGTAGCCGACCTCCGACACGCGCCCGGGCCTGCCGCGCGCGATGAATTCGAGCAGGATCTTGAACCCCTGGGGGTTCACCTCGCCGATGGTGCGCAGCATGAACTCGCGGGACATGGCGAAGTAGCCGCTCATGGGATCCCCGACCGACTCGCCGAGCATGCGGCCCGCGAGCCACCTCGCCCCGCGGCTCATCAGCAAGCGCTTCCTGGAGAACGTGCCGTAGCTGCCGCCCGCCGCCTCGCGGCTGCCGACGCACACCTCGTCGCCTCCGCGCACGCGTTCGAGCATGTCGGGCAGGATGGTCTCGTCGTGCTGACCGTCGGCGTCCATGACGGCGACGCAACGGCCACGCGCCGCGTGCAGCCCCGTCACCACGGCACCGCTCAGGCCCTTCGCCCCGATCCGCCGGATGACGCGCACGTGCGGCAGGCGCGTGCCGATCTCCTCCACGACGCGCCAGGTACCGTCCGGGCTGTCGTCGTCGACGACCACGATCTCGTGCGCGATGCCGTCGAGGGCACTCTGCAGCCGCTCGATCAGGACGGGGACGTTGGCCGCCTCGTCGTAGGTGGGCACCACGACGCTGAGCTCGGGCGCGGCCGCGTCGGACGAATCGTCCGGCGTCGCGCCTTCCTCGGCGGCGATCCCGCCGACGGTATGGTCGACGCCCTGATCGGCTGGCCGTGCCACGATCGCTCAGCGCACCTGCGCGGTGCGCGCCGCGGTGCCCGCGAGCCGATCGGGGTCGGTGTCGATCGTGTCGGTGCGGCCCAGCACGTCGCCCGCGATGAGCTCGGCCATGCGCGAGCCGTCCCGCACGGCGTAGTTGGTGCCCCGATCCATGGGGAAGATCTGCGAGAAGTTGCACAGGTAGACGCCCGGCGCCGGGGTGCGATGCTCCACGATGCGCTCCTCGAAGCCCACGTCCACGATGTGCTGCGCGTTCGCGAAGCGGAACGCCTTCGACTCGATGACCGAGCCGCGATCGAAGTCGGGGAACATCGAGGCCAGCGCACCGAACCACTTGTCGGTCAGCGCCTCCTCGGAGTCGCTCATGTAGGGGTGCTCGCGCGGCACGTAGTCGCCGATGTAGTAGACGTGCTTGCCGCCGAAGCGCTCGGTGCCGATGAGGCTCGTGAGGCTCAGGAAGACCACGAACGGCGAGTTCGGGGTGTTGATGTTGTGCCAGTAGAAGCGGCTGATCGGCTTGTCGGTGGCGAACAGCAGCACCGCCGCATCCAGGTAGTCGACGCTGCGCAGCTTGTCGAACCAGGCCGGCCGGCGCGCGTGGAACGGCTCCAGCAGGCGGTCCGCGACGTTCGAGGGCACGGTCAGCAGCACGCGGTCGTAGTCCTCGGCGCCGGCGTCCGTCTCCAGCGTGACGGGTCCGCCCTGCTCCGGTGCCGACAGCCGGCGCACCGGGCTCGACAGCCGCACGCGCCCGCCGGCGGCCTCGTATCGGCGCAGCACCTCGTCGATCACGGTCACGAAGCCGCCTTCGATGTAGCCGAGCGCCTCGCCGCCGAGCTTCGGGTCGCGGCTCTCGACGCGCTGCTTGATGCGGCCCCAGAGCCAGCACATGGTGACGTCGTCGTAGTACTTGTCGAACTTGCCGCGCAGCAGAGGCGCCCAGATCACGTCCACGACCTGCTTGCCCGCGAACTTCGTCAACCAGTCCATGGCGCTGATGCCGGTGAGCGGACGCCAGTCGCGCACGCGCTGCAGCCACAGCACCGACACGCCGGCGCGGATGCGGTTGACGAACGACAGCGGCGTGAAGCGCAGCAGATCGACGGGGTTCTCCATCGGGTAGAGCGTCCCGTCGTAGAACGTCGACACCGACGAGCGGTGGTAGCTCAGGCGCTCGCGCATGCCGAGCTCCTCCAGCAGGGCGATCATGTGCTCGTCGGTGCGGTACAGGAAGTGATACGCACGCTCCACGGGGCGGCCGAGGATCTCGCAGCCCGCGGCCAGGCCACCGACGTCGGGCCCCGCCTCGATCAGCGTGACGTCCGCGCCCCGCACGGCCAGTCGCCACGCGGCGACCAGGCCCGTGAAGCCGGCGCCGACGACGGCGACGCGCGTGCCGGAGAGCTCCCCGGCGGGAACGGCGGAGACGTCGTCCATCACGCCCCCTCGCGCGCCGGCGATGCCGACGTGGTCGTGTCGGCCGTCTCGCGGAACGAGATGCGCGAGTTCAGGTAGAACTGGAACGCGAACACGAGGGGCAGCGACAGCAGCTTGCCGACCGTGCCGCCGAACGGCGTGAGCGCCTGCGTGGCCGCGATGACCGCGGCGCCCAGCAGGTAGCCCAGCGCCACCACCACGGCGAACGAGGCGGCGCGCCGCGCCAGCCGGTCGGTGGTGCCGAAGTTGAACCACGCGTTGCAGCCGAAGCTGTACAGCGCCGAGACCGGGATGGAGATGGAGTGCGCGACCAGCGCCGGTGCGCCCGCGAGCTCGTAGAGCAGCACGAACAACCCCACGTCGATGGCGGAGGCCACGCCGCCGATGAGCGCGTACATGACGAGTCGGTTCGAGCGGATCGAGCCGAGCAGGGACGAGACGGCGGTGGCTTGCAACGGAAATCCGGGCGGTGCGGCGTGACGCCACAGGGTACGCGGACGCGCGCGTACGGGTCAGCCGACCGGCGCCGCGCTTGCGATCGATACGGCGGAAACGGTCAAATGACCGGACCGAACGGCGGCTTGCGGCGACGGCCGCGCGAAGACGCGCCGGCTCACGGCGGGATACACGACGAGCTCGACGAGCCAACATGTGAACAGCGTCACAGCCAGGTAGGCGGAGAACTCGAGCGCCCGCACGGGAATGACATCGAGGTAGGTCGCCTTGTCGAGCATGAACGCGTGCGTGATGTAGAGCCCGTACGAGATGGGCGCGACGATCAGGAACGGCCGCGTCAGCGGGTCGAAGCCCCGCCAGCGCAGCCGCGACCACGCGTACGCCACCGAAAGTGCCACCAGCGCAAAGAAGAAGTGCCTGAATTCGTGGAAGGGATGCTGTCCGAACAGCAGCCGCTCACCGTTCGCGTGGGCCAGCGCGACGTCGACGGCGCGCAGCCCCGTGGCGACCCCCATGGCGCCGAGCAGGGGCCACCACGTGCTCCAGCGGTCGGCCTGGCCTTTCACCCAGGCTTCGGCAAGCACGACGCCGCACCACCAGATGCCCAGATACGCCACGATGCGCACCGGCATGAGGGGCCAGACGATGTACAACGCGCCGCACGCGAGCGACGCGCCCAGCACCGCGGCGTCGCGCCAGCGCCACGAGCCCATCCAGTGCATGACGGGCCAGTACAGCATGTAGAACCACCATTCGTAGGAGAGCGACCACAGCGGGCCGTTGTCCATGTAGGGCTCCACCACGACGTTCGGCTTCGCCCACGGCCAGTCCTGCAGCATCAGCACGTTGCCGAGCAGCACCAGCGGCTGCGGGTCGATGCGCGCGCCGGCCTCCAGGCAGGCAACGAGGTAGCTCAGCGCGAAGACGATGAGCAGCGGCACGTAGATGCGCAGCGCACGGCGCGTGAAGTAGGTGCGGAACGAGCGATCCGTCGCTCGGGAATACGAGAAATGAATCACGAAACCCGACAGCAGGAAGAACAGCAGCACCGCCTCCTGCCCGAAGCGCAGCAGGATGCCGACGTTCACTCCCCCGACGAACCAGGACTGCGGCCCCAGGTGATGCAGCACGACGTAGAGCGCGGTCAGGCCGCGCAGGGCCTCGAGGCGATCGAGCTTGCCGCCGGTGCGCAGCGCGATGGTCGAAGGAGCAGCGGACATCGGGGCGTCGGTGGGTTCGCACGGGCCGGACGTTGGCGGTCGGCGTGAGCATACCGAGCGCGGCGCGACAGCGTCGTGGCTCGCACGCACGCACGTTCGGCTCGTCGCGACACGGTACGCCGCAGCGGTCCGGCGCTCGCGGTGCTGACGTTTGCCGCGGTCTGCTCGTTGTGTGGGGTAGCGCGGAAGGGCCACGCGGCACCGACCAGTACCAGTACGTCGACGACGTCGAGACACTCGCGAGCGGAGAGCCTCCGTTCACCAACCTGCGCTTCGTGGCCAGTTGGCTGCGCGCCGCCGATGCGCGGAGAGGACACGCTCGCCTTCTCGCACAACGGACCACCGCTGCACTCGGTAGCGCTTCGCGCGCGATTGATCGGTGCGTGGCCGGCCTGGGTGATGATCGAACGTCGAGGCGCATCTCGTCGTCGCGGCGTTGCGTTCTCGTCATCGTGGGCGGGTTCGCTACGCCGCGCACGCCGTCGGCACCGCCGCGTTGTACCTCGTGTCGCCGATTGCGGTGTGGCAGGCGATGAACGCGTTGCAGGAGACGACGCTCGCGACCATGGTGGCGCTCGGGTTGCTCGGATGGGCGAATCGAGACCGGTGGTGGGGTCCCGTCGTTGCTCGCCGCGGTGCTGTTGGTCGGCGTCGCGACGCATCCGATCTTCCTGATTCCGACGTGGCTCTGGCCGGTGTGGAGGTCGGGCGTGCGATCTGACCGGCGTCGCGTGGCCGGCCGGCCGATTCCGGGCAGATGCCGCTCGGGCCCCGGAAGGCTTCCAGTCCGCCCGTCGGACGTCACCGTCGTGGCGAGCATGCTGGCGTTCGTGCTCGGCGTCGCGGTCGTCCGCGCGCAGGCTCCCGTCCTATTCCCGACGACGTTCCAGCCCAGCCTGAGCGCGATCATCGCGAGCGCCGTCCCGGGCGATTCCAACATGCACTGGCAACTGGCGGAGGAGCTGCCACCGGATCGATACGCGACTGCTGGCCGCGAAGCTTCGTACGGTCCTGCAGCGCCACCTCGCGATCTTCGCAACGCTGCCCTTCTACGCGTACCTCAATCGCGGCGCTGCTCGCGCTCCGGTGCTGCTGTTCGTGGCGCGCCGCAACGGCGCCGGCGCGCGTGGATCGTGCCGCTGATCCTCCTCCACGGCGGATACCTCGGAATGGCGATCCTGCAGCAGCCGCACGCCAGGCTGGTGCAGATCGTCGCTCCGGCGACCTTCGTCACGCTCGCACTGATCGCGACGTCGATGGGCCGTCGGGCGGAGTACGCCCGGCGCTGCCGGCCATCGTCTTGCTGGCACTCGCGACCTCCATCGACGCTCGCCCCCGTTTACGCCCACAGCGTGCGCGACGACGCCCGCGCGGAGTCGAAGGTCCTCGCTCGGCTCGCGGCCGACCTCGGGCATCTTCCGCCAGGAGCACGGGTCGCGATCGTCGACATCGTTCCGCACGCCGCCGTCGCTCACGCCTTGCGCCCGCGACCCGTGCTGGTGGCCCGCACGAAGCTGATGTCGGCCGAGAAGGTTCGCGCGACGATCGCGAGGTTCCGTGCCGATGTCGTGCTCGCCCCGAACCTCATGGACGGCATGCGCCCGGATGTCGCCGCAGAAGATGCGCATCCGGACGTCTACGGTTTTCTCGGACCCGTGCTGCGACAGGTCCCCGAGCGCGGAGAATGACCGTGCGCAAGGTGCCGTACCATCGCGTTCCCGCGAAGGCGTCGCTCGTCGCCTGCGCCGAGAGGATCCCTTCCGGAGCCCATCCTTGATACGCATCTCGCTGCTGTCTTCTTCCTTCTCGGGCTCCACCTTGCTGAGCGTCCTGTTCGCACAGGATCCCGACTACCTCGCCCTCGGAGATACTTACCTCATAGACGGCATCAGCGATCTGGACGGTAGGTGCAACTGCGGCGAAACGTTGCGCGAGTGCCCGTTGCGCGCTCGAGTCGGACATCGATTGGCCGGACATGGGCTGGCGCCGGAGATGCTCCACGACGATGCCTGGCGCATCCCGTGGCCGGCGCTGTCCGCCCGCGGCGGCGGCTTGCGCGCCCTTCCCCTGTACCGTGCGCTCGGCCGTGCATTCGGTGCAGGACGAACCTACGCGCGCTTTCTCGAACGCGAGCGCGTCCTGCTCGACGAGCTCGGCGCGGTTTCCGGCGCGGCGCATTACCTCGACGGCTGCAAGTCGATCGTGCGGGCGGAGGTCTTTGCACGTGCCGACACTGCGGTCCGCTTGCTGCACCTGACCCGTCATCCCTATGGAGCCCTCCACTCGGCGCTGACGCGGCACGCCCGTCGCGGCCGCACGGCACGGCATCGCATCGAGGGATGGGTGCGCTACAACCAGGCGGCGGCGGACATGCTCCACAGGCATCCGGGCCGCGTCGCGGCGCTGCGACTGGAAGAGCTCGGGCTTGCGCCCGTCGATACCGTGACGCGGGTCTGCCAGGCGCTCGACGTTCCCGCCCCGCACTTCGATCCCGCCGGTCTCGACCCTACCCGCACCCATGTCATCGGGAACCGCTCGCGTCACGCCGCGACGGTCGTTCGTGCGTTGCCGCCGGTGCCCGACACGCTTCAAATGCTCGAGGCGGGCTGCACGCCGGCCGACCTGGCAGCCTTGGATCGAGCGGCGGAACGCTTCGGCTACGAACCGCCCGTCGCCGCATGAGCTCGCGCCGGACGTGGCTACCCCAGGTACTGTCCCGAAGCCCGTTCGCGCGGGGGGTGGCGACCATCGCCGGAGGGAGCGTGGGCGGGCAGGTCGCCTTGCTGGCCGTCTCGCCCCTGCTCACGCGGCTGTACGGACCGGAAGCCTTCGGCCTGCTGGCGGTCTACATGTCGCTTACGGCGATCGCCGCGGTCGTGCTCTCCCTGCGCTACGAGGTCGCGATCCCGTTGCCGGACGACGTCGAGGAAGCCCTTCGCGTGGCAACCGTGGCCGTTCTCGCGGTGTTGCTGACGTCCACGTTGACGTTGCTGGTCGTGGTCCTGGCGCGTCATCGCATTGCCGATGCATTCGGGACACCTGCCTTGGCCGAGGCCTTGTGGCTCCTGCCCGTCAGCAACCTCCTGCTCGGCCTGTTCCGCGTTGCCAGGTCTTGGGCCGTGCGCAGCGGCGCCTATGGCGCGATCGCGCTGTCGCGACTCAAGCAGGTCGGCGCCAGCATCGCGGTCCAGCTCGCCTGCGCACCACTCGGAGCCATCGGCCTGGTCCTGGGCCAGATCGCCAACCAAAGCGCGGGGACGTGGTCGCTCGTGCGCGAGCCGGCGCGACAGCTCGCTCCTCGCCGCGGCGAGATCCTCACGGCGACGGGGCTCGCGGCGACTGCACGTCGCTACGCACGCTTCCCGCTCATCTCCACGTGGGGTGCGTTGTTGAACGCGGGCAGTCTGCAGATGCCGCCGCTGCTGATTGCCGCGACCTTCGGCCCGGCCGCGGCGGGCTTCTACGCGCTCGCGAACAGGGTCCTCAAGTCCCCGGCCGGAACGATCGGCGGTGCCCTCAACAACGTGTTCCTCTCCCGTGCCGCGCGTGCGGCCCGCGACGGGACGCTGGGACAACTCACATCCAGACTTCACGCCGAACTGTCGCTGCTGGCGCTCGCGCCGCTTGCCACCCTGGCGCTGCTCGCGCCCGATCTCTTCGCGCTCGGTTTCGGTGAAAGCTGGCGCCCGGCAGGGGAGTTCGGACGCTGGCTGACCCTGGTGGCCTACGCCGCCGTGGTCGGATCTCCGCTGACCATGCTCTTTACCGTGCTCGAGCGCCAGCGCTTGGAGCTGAGGTTCCAGATGCTGTTGTTCGCCATGCGCCTGGGGGGACTCGCGCTGGGGGCATGGCTCGGCGGCGCCCTGCTGGCCGTGGCGCTCTTCTCCGTCGCGAGCCTGCTGTGGACGGCTGCGCTGCTCGTGTGGGTGGGGCGCATCGTCGGCGATGCGGGCAGGTTGTGGATGCAGTGCTCGGTCGCGGTCGGGGCCGCGGCCCTCGTGTCCGCACCGGTGGTCGTCGCCCGATCGATGGACGACTCGCTCGCCGCGACGGCTTTCGGTCTGGCCGCAACGGTCGCTCTCTACGGGGCGCTGGTCGCCGCGCGCGCGCGCGCGCTCGCGCGGTTGCGTACGGATCACCCCGTCACGAAGGGGCTCGGCGGATGAGCTGTTCGGTGTTGCACGCCGCGAACATGCGTCAGCCGGCGATCGGCGTGGTGCGTCAGATGGAGGACGAACAGCGCGCCGCCGACAGTCTGGGCATCGACTGGAGGAGCCGGCTCTACTGCCCTCCGGGTACCGACGGCGAGATCGTCGTGCATTCCGGAGCCTCCGCGAACTGGTGGTCGTTCAAGCGCGCCTACTACCGCTGGCTCGTCGACGAGGCCGCGCATCACGACGTCGTGCTGCTGCGCTACTCCATGTACGACCCGCTCCAACGCGCTTTCGTGCGGCGCAGCCCGGTCCCCGTCGTGACGATGCACCACACGATCGAGGCGAGCGAGCTGCTTTCGCGACCCGGTGCACGCGCTCGCTTGCGGGCGGCGATCGAGTCTCGCGTGGGACCGGGAACGCTTCGGGCCGCCGCCGGCGTCGCCGCCATCACCCGCGAGATTGCCGATCATCAGCTCGCGCGCGCCGCACCGGCCGCGCCGCCGACGTTCCGCTACTCCAACGGCGCGTTCTACGGACCCGATCCCGTCGTGGCCGGCAGCCCGTCCCGCGACCCGATCGAGCTCTTGCTGGTCTCCTCACGCTACGCGCCCTGGATCGGTCTCGACATCATCGTCGATGCGGCGCGGCGTTCATCGCGCGAATTCGTCCTTCACATCGGAGGTCACCTGGAGGAGTCCCAGATCGCGAGCCTGGGCGGCGACCCTCGCCTCGTGACGCACGGATACCTCGATGCCCCGGCGCTGTCCGGTCTCATGAGCCGCTGCGCGCTCGGGCTGGCGCAGTTCGGCCTGCACCGGAAGGGCCTGTCCGAATGCGACACTCTGAAGGCACGCGAGTACCTGCGAGCCGGGCTACCCGTCTACGCGGGCTATCGCGACGTGTTCGACGAAGGGTTTCCGTGGTTTCGCCAGGGACCTGCGGATTTCGACGACATCCTCGGCTTCGCGAAGGACATGCTCGATGTGCAGCGCGCGCGGGTGTCGAGCGAGGCCCGGCCATGGATTGACAAGACGCGCATCGTGGCCGACATGCACGCCGGGCTCTGCGCGCAACTCGGTGCGACGGATCGCGCATGAACGTTTCCCGAGGGCAACCTTCCGTGGATGTCATCGTGCCGACGCTCGGTCGCGGCGGCGCGCAGAAGGCCGCCGTGCGGATCGCCGCGGCCCTGTGCCGCAGCGGCGCGCTGGTTCGCATGCTGACGCTGTCCGCCCCGACGGCCCAGCGCTACGTGACGCCGCCGCCGGGCGTGGCCGTGGTGGATCTCGGCGTGCACGAGAAGGGCAGCCTGTCTGCCGGCTCACTGCCCCGCACGCTGATCCCGCTCGTGCGGGAGCTGGCTCGTTCGCGTCCTGACGCGGTGGTCGCCGTGCAGGACATAGCGGCGATGATGACCGCCACGGCGATGACGGTCGCTCGGGTGCGGGGAAGACTCGTCATCGCCGAGCGCCGCGAGCCCTCGACCTATCGCCACGCCCGCGCTCGCAAGCTGGTGCGGCGTACGCTGTACCGGCGTGCGAACCTGGTGGTCGCCCAGACGCGGGCCATGCGAGACGCTCTCGCGCGCGATTACGCCGGGCCCATCGAGGTCATTCCCAACCCCTGTCCGTCGGTGGAGCGCCCGGCGCGTCCGGACCGATCCTGCAACGATCGATGGCGCATGGTCGCAGCGGCGCGACTCGAACCGTTCAAGGATTTCCCCCTGCTCGTGAGGGGAGCCGCCGCCGCACTGCGCGAGCGGCCGAACTGGTCCCTCGACATCTTCGGTAGCGGCTCGGACGAGGCGTGCTTGCGCGAAGCGATAGAGGACGAGAGCATGCAGCACGCCATCGCCCTGCGTGGGCACAGCGCGGACCTGCAGGCGGAGCACGCTGGCGCACACCTGTTCGCACACCCTTCGATCAATGAGGGTTTTCCGAACACCGTGGCGGAAGCCGTTGGCGCGGGCCTCCCGATCGTCGCATGCGCGGCGGCCAGCGGCGTACCGGAGCTGGTGCACGACGGCGTCAACGGCATCGTCCTTACCGACGAGGCGCGTACGCCCGAAGGCTTCTCCGACGCGCTCGGCCGCTTGATGGACGATGCGCCCCTCAGGGCGCGTATGGGGTCCGCTTCGTTGACGCTTGCACGCGCGTTCGACGCTGCCGATCTCGATCGGCGCTGGGTCGAAGCGGTGCTCGGCGTTCGTCCCCCGGGCGCGTAGCGAACCATCTGGCCAAGGCGCCGCCGAGCAACGTCAAGGGCACCAGGTACTTCGCGGCAGTCGACACGCTCTCGGTGAGCGCGAGCAGTTGAGGACGCCAGCCGAACCAGGCGCCTTCGGGATAGGACATGTAGGTGTTGTCCTCGCGCGATGCGATGATGTCGACGTATTGCGCGTTGTCGCCCGTGTAACTCGCCCGAAGCAGCTCCGCGTCGAGCGCAAGCTCCTCGACCGAAGGGATCTGTCCCGCGGCGTCTCGCACCACGACTTCGGTGTCCGGATCGAACAGGTGCCAGTCGTCCTCGTACCAGGCTTCCATGACCACGTGGCCGTACAGGCCCACGTGGCGGGCGCGAATGCCCTCCCGAAGCGCCAGCGCCAGGAGCAGGTAGGACGATTGGCTGCACACCAGTGCATCGCCGTGGGCGAGGAAGTCCGCGGGTGACCACATCATCGCCAGCGGCCGAACGGCCTTGCCGGCCGTCCATGCGACCCAGTTGGTGAGCGGAGTGTGGCGGGCACCGTTGCTGTGAGCGAAACGGTCCGCCACCGTGGACTGGAGGGACAACATCACGCTTTCGGGATCGTCGCCCTGCCGCCGGCTCGCGGCCTCGACCAGCAGCGCATCGACATCGCGCACGCGCGCGACCAGGTCCGCGTCGTAGCGTTCCCAGGCACGCGGCGCGCGCCCCTCGTACACACCGAATCCGCCCACGTCGCCCAGCAGAGCGAGGACCAGGAGGAACGAGCCGACCGCCGCCCCGAGCCAGGCGGCGACATCGGCCCAACGCTTCCGGGACCGCGTACCGTCGGGTTCAGCGAGTCTTGAATTCCTCATTCACGAAGGGTATCTCGAAGACGTTGCCCTGGATGTCGAAGCTTCCGCCGTCCACCGGGTAGCCGTTGCCGAACCAGTAGTGGTAGGTCACCGATCCTTCGCCGTGCACGCGGTTGCCTTTAGCGCTCGAGTTGCGCGCGACCATGTTCGTGCTCGACTCGGACGACTCCTTCGCGCGGGCCACGAACACGTGCGGACGGTTGCCCGAAGTGGCCGGCAGGCGGTCCCGAATCAGGATGTCGTTGCAATCGTAGTGGATGTTCTCCTGAGCCTTGCTGCCGTTGTGCACATCCGTGATGAAGACGTAGTCGAAGCGGCTGCCCGCGGCGATGTCCACCCGGTTGTTGCGGGCGGTGACATTGTCCGAGAACTGCACGGTCACGCTCGACAGCAACTTCCTGTCGCCCAGAGGCCCGCTCTTGGTCGTCCAGACGTGCTCGTTCGACAGGACGAGGGCGTCGTCGGCCTGGTGCTTGGTGAAGCGCTTGCCTGCATCCGTCGCGCGATTGCCGAACACGCGCACCGGATCCGACGGGTCCGTCGATGCGTAGCTCTGGACCGTGAGAAATTCCGCATCGTCGCGCGAGCCGTTCGACTGGAAGTTCCTGGCCCGGTTGTTCACGACGTAGCCGCCGGAGGTGGACCCGTCGTTGCCGCCGTTCATCAATATCGCGTTGGCGCGTGCGGTCTTCGAGGAGTCGTCGGTGTCGTTGATCAGATCCTCGAACGTGTTGCAGGCGAGGTGGAAGTCCCTTGCGCCACGGATCGTCACGCCGGCCATGTTCTCGCCGCGGCGGTGCAACACGTCCGAGAGTCCGCTCTCGACGAGCGTGAAGCGGTCCGCGCCGTCCTCCACCCGATAGCCCGAGGTGATCGTCGCCGAGCCGCGCCCGTCGATCGGCGAGCGATAGATCGCCACGTCGGGCGCATCGATGGTCACGACATCGCGCGCGCCGTTCGCCGCACGCATGGGCATGTCGTGGATCCGGACCGGTACCGTGATGCGCAGACCGCCGACGGTGTACGTCCCGCTACCGACCAGGGCTCGACCGGGGTTCGCCTCGATGGCCGCACGCAGCGCTGCCGTGTCGTCGCCGCCGGAGGGGGCCGGCAGCATGACCGCATCGGCCGGGACCGTCGGCGTGGGTACCGCCCTCACCCGATTGCCGTCGGCCTCCCAGAAGCAGGCGTCCGGATTCTGGTACAGGAACTCGGCGACGACGTGGTCGTCGTCCATGTAGCAAGCGTTGTCCAGGCCGGCCGCTTCCACCGCACCGAACGGGAACCAGCCGTCCTCCGCACCGTCGGTTCGCGAGCCGATCGCATCCGTGGGTGCGGCTTGCGATTCCGCTTCCACCTTCATCTGTATCGAGTCCGCCTTCGTCGGACTCGGGCCCTCCTGCTCGACGGTCGACGCGGTTTCGACAGGCTCTGCGGGCGGGATGTCGCTCTCGGCGGCCTTCGCGGCACCGGGCAGGACCGTCTCTTCGGGCGCTTCCGCACCGACCGGCGTGAAGGGATTCGCAGGCCCCGCGGTCGCCGGTGCCTTGTCGTCCGGAGGTTCGGGAAGCAGGCCTAGCTCGGCGAGACTCAACGCCTCGTGAGACCAGAGCAGTTCCTCGTCCGGCGGTGAGATCACCGCGGTCGCGCTTCCGTCCTCGATCACGACCGCGACCGATCCCCCCCCGATAGCCCTTACGCCGCTGCCCGCATCGTCACGCGGGCGGTCGGCGGTATCGGCTGAAGCGCCACAGCCCGCGAGGACCGCAGAGGCGACAAGGCACATCACCATGCGCGCGGATGAATATCGAAGAGTCGGCTTGGAGCCGAAACTTTGCCCGGACCAAGCATTGCCGTACTTCATACCACACCCGCATGCGCCTGTAGATGAGGCGTTAGCGGCGCCACGGACGGAGGAATAAGGGCGCGGCGAGTGTGCTCCACAACGCTGTGACGATGCCTTCAGTATCGAATTCTGACCGAATCGACACTTTCGTCACCGCTACAGACGGCCCGCCCGTTCGGGATCGGCGTCCAGCCAGGATTGAAGCACGAGCACGTTCCACAGCTTGCTGACATCGCCTCCGGTGCCCGCCAGCGTGTCGCGGTGCAGCTCGGTTACACGCGAGGGGTCGTACAGCGCCTGACGGCGAAGCCTGTCGGGCGACAGCAGATCGTTCGCCCAGTCGCGCAGCGGCCCGCGCAGCCAACGAGCGAGCGGCGGACCGAAGCCTCGCTTGGGGCGATCTACCAGCGCCGGGGGCACGTGGCGATACAGCAGCTCGCGCAAGGCCGACTTCCCGGCGTTGACACCGACCCCCGCCTTGCCGGGCATGCGCCATGCGGCGTCCAGCACGGCTGGATGCAACAGGGGCACGCGCGTCTCCAGGCCGGTCGACATCGCCGCGCGATCCACCTTCACGAGGATGTCGTCGGGCAGGTAGTCCAGCAGATCGGCGTACATGTAGCGGGCCCGGCCCTCGAAGCGTTCGTCGAAGACGATGCGCGACACGGCAGGATCGGTTCCCGGCACGTAGCGGTCCGGATACCTCGTGCGCCCGCGGGCGCGGGCGTACAGCCCCGCCTCGTCGTCGACGTCCATCCAGGTACCGAGCCGACGCAGCTTGGGGCCGATCGCGTCAGCGCGACTGAGGCGTTCCGCCAGTGGTGCCAGCGGAGCGAACGTCCTGTTCAGGACGGCAACGGGCGCACGCGCCAGCGCCGCGCCCACCGCGCGCCGCGCGGGCACCCTGCGCAGCTTGCGCCAGAGCAGCTCGGTGAGCTCGTAGCGCTTGTATCCGCCGAAGAGCTCGTCCCCGCCGTCCCCGCTCAGCGCGACGGTCACCCGTTGGCGAGCCAGACGACACAACAGCAGGGTCGGGAGCTGCGAGGCATCGGCGAACGGTTCGTCGAACAGCGAGCCCAGGTCGTCCACCAGCGCGAGTGCATCGTCGGCCGTCACGATCTTCTGATGATGACTCGTGCCGAGGTGCGCGGCGACGGCTCGCGCGTGCGCGGACTCGTCGAACGCCGGGTCGTCGAAACCGATCGAGAAGGTGTCCACGGGACGGTTCGCGGCGCGCTGCATGAGAGCGACCACCAGCGATGAGTCGATGCCTCCGGACAGGAACGCTCCGAGCGGCACGTCCGAGACCATACGCGCGGCCACGGACCGTTCCAGCACCGCGTGGAGGTGTTCCAACGCCTCGGGACGGTCGGCGAAGGCGTTCTGCCTCGCCGTGCTGGCAGCCTTGCCGAGATCCCACCAACGAACCTTGACGGCGTCCGTTCCCGCACGCCAGCGCAGGATCGTGCCGGGCTCCAACCTGGACACGGATTCGTAGATCGACAGCGGCGCGGGCACGTACCCGCGCTGGAACTGCTCGGCCACGGCCTGCCGGGAGATTCTCAGATCGAGAGGCGCACACGCCTCGAGCGCCGTGATCTCGGAAGCGAAGATGATGTGCCCGGCTTCGCAGGCGTACAGCAGCGGCTTCTCCCCGAACCGGTCGCGCGCGAGGCTCAACTCGCGACGCTTTCGGTCCCACAGCGCGAGGGCGAACATGCCGTCGATGCGCGAAAGCGTCGCCTCCAGGCCGAACCGCTCGATCGATTCGAGCAACACCTCGGTATCGGAACTGCCACGCCACGAAACGGGCGCGCAGGCCTCCAAAGCGGCACGCTGCTCGCGATAGTTGTACACCTCGCCGTTGTAGGTGAGCACGAAGCGTCCCGAGCGCGACACCATGGGTTGATGCCCACTCGGTGCGAGATCGATGATGGCGAGGCGTCGGTGGCCGAGCGTGGCGCCATCACCGACCCAGAGACCTTCGCCGTCCGGACCCCGGTGCGCAATGCGGTCGAGCATCCGTGCGCAGAGACTGTCGGGATCGACCGCGCCGAGGCCGGCGAACCCGGCTATGCCGCACACGGCGAGAAGGCATTCCGGCGGCGACCGCGGATCGGGTCGCGACTCAAGTGCGACGCGCGACCGGACGCGCGTTCCGACGCCCGGGATTCAATCCCGGCCGATGTGACGGTTCCGCGCTTCGCGCGCCGGTAGGCCGGGATTCTCGGCGCCCTCGGGTACGACGCACTGAGGCGTGCGACGACGCGGCGGGAGCGGGCCGACGGCGCCAGACCGACATGGGACGCAACATCCAGAACCCGAGGGTGAACCACAGCAGGTGCCAGGTCACGTTCTTCGCCAGGATCATGCTGATACCCACGTAGACCAGCATGAATGCGCCGAACAACACGGTCGGGGTCGCGCGTCGCGCCAGCGCCGATCGGGCCCGACGGGCGCTGTACAGCAGTGCCCCAACCAACGCGAGGAAGAAGAAGAACCCGAAGAACTGCCAAGCACTAAGGATGTTGTGAATGTAGCCGCCGAAGAAGCCCTGACGCTGGACCGAGAGCATGAAATTGCCGAACAGGAACTGCTCTGCCAGCAGGTCCAGGTTGTCGGTGAGTAGGTACACACGCGCCATGAAGGAGTTGTCCGCGCTGAAGCCGTCCAGGAACAGGATGTCGCGCACCGCACGGCTCTGCGGATCGATGATGTTCATCGACACCGCGAGCCAGGCCACGACGAGCATTCCCAGACCGATTCCCCCGAGCACGAGCAGGTTGCGCACGAGCCTGCCGCGGAGCATCAGCACGACCACCGTCATTCCGAAGACCGCAAGCGCCGTCCGCCCACCCATGAAAAACAGCACTAGGAAGCCCGTGAGGATTGCGACGGGCCGCGTCTTCTCGCTCATCGCGAACGCGATCGCCAGCAATAGCACAACGTACTTTTCCAGCGTGAGGTGGCTGAGCGTCTCGGTGCCCGAGATGTCCACCACGGCGCGGTAGTCGACCGTGGCCGCATCGCCGAGCCCGACGAAGATGCTTACGGCAAGGAGAGCACAGATCGCCAGGGCTCCGACCTTGGACTCGAACATCTCCGACGAGGAGACCACACCGCCGGCCAGGAACCAGACGGAGCAAACGACCCATGTGCTCGCGATGGTGGAGAGCGTGTCGATGCCGTCGAAGCCCGCGTACGAGGCGTAGAAAATCCGTTGGAGCATTATGGCCGCCCCGGCGAGGGCCACCAGTCCGAAGCCGAAGAGCTCGGATTGCTCCAGCCGGAAACCCGTCTCCCCCACCACGAGCGCGCGTTGCACAAGGTAGGTCGCGCCCATCGCGATAAGGACGATGCGCACGACATCGAACGACACGGCGCCTTGCAGCACCACGATGTTCAGGAAGTTCAGCGTTGCGTAGCCGATCAGCAGCGCCTGACCGGATTTCCTTGTCAGCTCGAGCACGGCAGCGTTCTCCTTTCGAGTACATGGGTGAGCGCCCCTTCGATCCGCGTCACCACCGCGCGATTGACCAGCCGGACGTCGAAGCGTTCGCGCGCGAGCACCGCGCTCGCCCGACCCATCGACCCCGTGCGTTCGCGATCCGAGAGCAGATCGCGCAGCGCGTGAATCAGCGCCGCACCGTCGCGCGGCGGCACCAGCCGGCCGTTGACCCCGTCGCGCACCGTCTCGCGGCAGCCGGGAGAGTCGGTGGTCACGACGGCGAGTCCGGTGGCCAGTGCCTCCAAAAGCGAGCGCGGCACGCCTTCACGGTACCAGCTCGGCAGCACGAAGACGCTGGCGCGGGACAGGAAGCGCTGGATGTCGGGCCGCCGGCCGTGCCACTCCACGATGCCGCGCGCGACGAGCTCGCGCAGGCGCGTCCCGTCGATCGCGGACGGCGAACCGGGCTGCAGCTCGCCGAGCACGTCGAAGCTCACGTCCGGGAACTCCGGCTTGAGCGCCTCGGCCGCGTCCAGGTAGAGATCGATGCCCTTCTCGCGAATGAGGCGCGCGGCGAAGACGACGCGCACCCCCGCGTCCGGGTCATCGGTGCGAGTCGGCGACGCCGGAAACTCCTCCAAATCGACGCCCGAGCCCGCGACGACCTCCACGGGCAGGTCTCGCGGCAGCAGTCCCTCGGCGCGGAAGAGCGCCAGGTCGTCGGGGTTCTGGAACAGGACCGCAGCGTTGCCGCACAGCGCACGGCGCAACAACGCCACCACCGCCGCCCGCACGAGCCGGGCGCGCGGGGCGGCCGCCTGCGCGAAGGCGTAACCCAGACCGGTGATGAGCGAGACCGCGGTCACGCCGCGCATCCGCGCAGCGAACGAGGCATAGATCACCGGCTTGAGCGTGTACGGAAACACGAGCTCGATGTCGTGCTCCTTCATCAGCCGGGACAGGGCCCGCACGGTGCCGAGGTCCCGGAACGGGTCCAGCCCGGTACGCGACAACGGGTACTCGTGCACGCGGGCTCCCATGTCCTCGAAGGCCGCCCTGCGCTCCGGGGACACCGACGGGGCGGCCACGTGCAGCTCGTGCCCCCGAGCGATCAGGTCGCTCACCAGACGCCCGCGAAAGCGCAGCAGCGACACGTCCAGGGCGCCCACCACGAGGATGCGCGCCGGCGCGGCAGCGCGTCCCGGCAGCGAGGCGCTCATCCGCCTGCCACCGCCACGAGCAGCTCGGCCTTCGCGAACGTGCGTTCGACATCGAGCGGGGTCGGCAGCGCCGAGGCGTCGTCGCCCGCCAGCCAGGCCAGCATCGCGTCCGGCCACCTCGCGCCGGCCTCCTGCGAGAACGGGTAGCCGCCGCCGAAGCGGGGGTTCAGCTCAGAGAGGTGCACGATCACGTCGTCGACGAAGGCGTCGCAATCGAGATTGCCGACGTGGCCGAGGGCCTCGCCGAGCCGGCGGCCCCGGCTTCCAGCGCGGGGTGAAGACGCGCGGCGGACTGGTCGGTTTCGCCGGCGCGCATGGCGAGCTTCTGCTTGACGCAGACGTCGCGCGTGCGGCCCGCGAAGTCGTTCAGCACGTCGATGCCGTACTCCGTGCCCTCGAGGCGGGGCTGCACGATCACGCGGAGCTCGGGCTCCACGGCCGCGTCGTCGCCGACCTCGCGCTCGGTGCGGCGCGCTTCTCGTGCCGCGGCCAGCAGGCACGCCGCGCGCAGCTCCTCCTCATCGTGCACGATCGTGACGCCGTTCGATGCGCTGCCCCAGCGCGGCTTCACGATCAACGGGAAGCTCGCCGCGCCGGCCGCGATCGCGCCCAGCGCGCCCTCGGCGTCGGGCCAGTCGGGCACGCATCGAAGCCTGCGTCCGCAGCCAGCGGCGCGTGGCCCACTTGTCGAAGCAGCGATCCACCGTCGCGGAATCCGAGACGACGACGCGCGCGCCGGTACTCGCCTCGATTCGCGCGCGCGCGCGGGCCAGCACGGGCAGCTCGTGATCGTTCAGGGGCACGACGAGGTGTATCTCGTGTGCCTCGCATGCGGCCATCAGCGCGTCCACGTACTCGGGATTCCGTACGGGAGGGGCGATGATGGCGACATCGCAGGCCGCGAAGCGCGGGCGCGTGCGGGCTCGCGTCCATGCCGATCACGCGCGTGCCCGGCTCGGCAGCGCGGAAGAAGCGCACGAGGTAGTCGCGCCGACCGGCGCAGCTCAGTAGCACGTTCAAGCTCAGTAGCCTCGTTCGGCGGCGACGCGGTGCAGCGATTCGAGCCGCACGCGACGCGTCCCAGGTTCTCGATGGCGTCGTCCAGATGGGGAAAGCCCGCGTCGACGTAGCCCGCGCGGTGGGGGGACATCACGATGTTGTCGAGGGTTGCGAAATCGTGCCGATTCGACGGCGCTCGCACGGGCTCGTCGCGGTGGGGCCCTGCCACCACGTGTCGATGGCCGCGGCGCCGATCCCCCCTCCCGCGAGTGCCGCGTACAGCGCGTCCTCGTCGACCGGCGCACCGCGCGAGACGTTCACAAGTACCGCGCGCGGGCCCATGGCCGCGAGCGCGGCTGCGTCGACCAGTCCGCGGCTCGCGGACGTGAGTGGCAGCGCGAGGACGACCGCATCCGCACCGGCGACCGCCTCGACGAGGTCCGCCGCGACCCATACGCGTCCGATACCCGGCGACGGAGCGCCGCTCGCCGTGACGGTCTCGATGCGCGCATCGAACCCCGCCAGCAACCGCACCATCGCGCGACCGATCGCACCGAGGCCGACGAGCACGACGCGCGCGCCGACGAGCGTGCCGGAGAACGGTGACACCGCGTTGCCCCCAGGTCGCACGCGGTTCCAGTCGCCCGTTCGCAGCCGGCGATCATGGTAGGCCAGCTTCTTGATCGCGCACAGCAACAGCGCCAGCGCGTGCTCGGCCACCACGGTCGCGTTCGAATGCGAGTTGCACACCGCAACGTCGTGGCGCTCGATCGCGTCGAGATCGAGGTTGTCGACACCGGTCCACGGGATCTGCACCAATCGCACGCGATGCGCGGCCGCAGCGGCCAGCACCGGCTCCGACGCCATGCCCCCGAGCAGCGCGCCGATGTCGCCATGCCCGATACGCGCGATGACCCCCGCCTCGTTCCAGGCCGACGGCTCGATGAGCTCGATGCTGGGGTCCAGCCGCTCGGCGAGGTAGTCCCGGTCGCCCGCGTGCAACGCCTTCGTCAGCAACACCTTCACGCGCGCAGTCCCTCCACGAAGCCGCCGATCCGCTCCAGCGCCTCGTCCAGCACCGCGTCGTCCACCGCGAACGAGAGCCTGAAATGATCGTCCCAGTCGCGCCCGAACGCCACGCCCGGCGTCGTCGCCACGCCCGTCTCCTCGAGCAGGCGCCCGCAGAACGCGTTCGAGTCCAGCCCCGTGGCGGAGGCGTCCAGGAACGCGAAGAACCCGGCCGGGGGCACGCGCCCGCCGAGCCCGTCCACCCCGTCCAGCCAGTCCGTCAGGCGCACCGCCCGACGCGCGAGCACCTCTCGGTAGGCGTCCAGGTGCGCGCAGGCCGGGTCCCACGCGCGTGCCAGCGCCTGCTGCACGAACGTGTTGGTGTTCGTGTTGACGTGCTGCTGGATCTTCGACACGCGCGACACGAGCGCCTTCGGCAGCGTCGCGTAGCCAAGGCGCCAGCCCGTCAGCGCGTGGCTCTTGCTGAAGCCGTTGATGGTGACGACGCGCTCCACGAGCGGCTCCAGCGCACCGATGCTCTCGTGCCGCGCGTCGCCGAACACGAGCTTCTCGTACACCTCGTCCGAGATCACGGTGAAGTCGTGGCGCTCGGCGAGCGCGAAGAGCGCCTCGAGCTCGTCGCGCCCGTGCACGAAGCCCGCGGGATTGTTCGGCGAGTTGATGATCACCGCCTTCGTGCGCGGGCCTGCGAGCGCATCGATGCGCTCGATGGGCAGCGCGTGCGTGCGCGGGTCGACGCGCACCGTGTGCACCACCGCGTCCGGCTCGGCGAGATACACCTGCGGCACGAAGCTCACGAACGCCGGCGACACCACGATGACCTCGTCTCCGGGCTCCAGCAGCGCCATGAGCACCAGGCTGAGCGCCTGCTTGGCGCCGGCCGCCACGACGATGCGCGCGGCGTCCGCGGGCACGCCGTTGTCGTCCCGGAGCTTCTGCGCGATGCGCTCGCGCAGCGGCGCCACGCCGAGCGGGCTGGAGTAGCGCGAGTTGCCCTCGGCCAGCACCTCGCCCACGGCCTCGACGATGGCGGCCGGCGTGGCGAAGTCCGGTTCGCCCAGGCCGAGCGAC
The DNA here is from genome assembly GCA_963833195.1 of uncultured Gammaproteobacteria bacterium. Lineage (GTDB taxonomy): Bacteria > Pseudomonadota > Gammaproteobacteria > Granulosicoccales > Granulosicoccaceae > Granulosicoccus. Next base: position 41,567 of record CAWHXF010000028.1, read on the forward strand.
AGGATGGGCTCACCGGCCGCGCGGCGCCGCGCGGCGGCCTCGGCGAAGCCCAGGGTGGGGGATTCGCCGATCTCGTCGCGAAAGCGCATCAGGTCGTGGGGCTCTGTTGGACGCGCGGGCTCACGCGAAGGGATCCATCGTCTGGTCGGGGCGCTGGTTCACGCCGGTGCCGCCGAACACGCGGCCCAAGGTCCTCCACAGGATGCGGCAGTCGAGCCGGAACGACACGGCCTCGACGTAGGCCACGTCGAAGCCGAAGCGCTCGGTCCACGACAGGGCGTTCCGCCCGTTCACCTGCGCCAGGCCCGTGATGCCCGGACGCACGTCGTGCCGACGCATCTGCTCGGGCGTGTAGTGCCCGAGATAGCGCATCTCCAGCGGTCGGGGGCCGACGAGCGAGAGGTCGCCCTTCAGCACGTTGATCAACTGCGGCAGCTCGTCCATGGAGGTGCGCCGCAGCCACGCGCCGAGCGGCGTCAGCCGTTCGATGTTCGTCAGCGCTCGTCCGTCGGGCGCGTGCGGGGGCAGCATGGTGCGCAGCTTGATCAGTCGGAACGGCACGCCGTGCAGCCCGGGCCGGCGGTGCAGGAACACCGGATTGCCGCGCACGGCCAGCCCGGCGAGCACCAGCCCCGCCACCAGCAGCGGCGAGAGCAGCACCAGCAGCACCGCCGACACGATCAGGTCCAGAGGTCGCTTCAGCAGCGAGGCATACATGGAGCGCGGCCCGCGCCGTAGGAGTGACGCGCAGTATACGGAAGGGGCGGACGTCCCAAGGGCGGTCGCCTGACCGCGCGGCGCGCCGGCGGACGCACGTCGCGCTTTTCGCTTCCCGCGCGGATCGCCCGCACGCGATGTGCCGCCCCGGCCCGCGAGGCTGTCCTTCTTGTCAGGTACGGCGAGGCGGGCACGAGAAGTCGGCTTACGTATGCTGGTCCGCCTGGCTCGCGCGGAGAGGATCGCTCAACCCTTGTATATCGATCCTCTGCTGACGATGGCGTTCGTGGTCGGGGGCTACGCCGCCTTCGTGCTGATGACCAGCTCCGCCGACCCCTTCGCGCGCACGCGGCGCAGCACGCGCAGGCTGCAGCTCGATGCCGGGCGCACCGTCGGGGCGGCGCTCGCGCTCGGCTGGATTCCCACGCTGTGGCTCGCCGATGGCCGGGGCAGCGCCCTGCGCATCGGGCTCGTCACGGCGGCGCTGCTCGTCGTCCTCGTGCTTGCCGCATGGGGGCTGCGCGCCGCGTACCGGGGCCTGTCGCGAAGGCGCCGTGCGGCCCGCCGCGTGGCGGCGGGCGTCGGCCCGGTCGCGGTGCGGAGCGAAGCCCTCGGTCAGGCCGGGTCCCGCTCGTCGCCGGCCGCGGCGCGCGCGCCGGACGCGCGGCCGGATGACGCGCAGGCGCACATGGACCGGCTCGCCGAGCGCATGCGCCACCACGACATCGGCGGCGGCGGCCGGTCGGCGGCCGACGGTGCCGGAGCGCCGGTCGAGGCAGCCGCGCGGGCCGGCGACGACGACGGGACGGCCCTGGTCGGAGGGCCACCGCCGGGTTCGCTGCCCGCGCTGCGCACCGAGATCGTCAAGCTGCGCAAGCTCGTCATCGCGCAGCACGCGGCGCTGGAGGCGGAGCGCGCGTCGCACGACCGCACGCGCGAGCGCGAGCAGCAGATCCTGGACAGGATGCAACGGCTGCAGATGCGCTCCGCGGCCCTGGAGAAGATGGCGCGGCGCGAGTTCGCCGCACGTCGTCGCATCGACGCCCGGCAGCAGGAGACGGCCGAGGCGCTGGCCAGCGCGCGCGCGCTGCTGCAGCTCGAGGACGCGTCCCCCCCGGTTCCCGAGTACCGGGCGCAATCGAACTCGTCCGGCCGTCCTCTGCGCGCGCGCGGCAGCGTCGTCTGCGCGGCGCTGGCACTCGGGCTGGGAGTGCAGGTGCTGGCGAGCCGCACCGCGCAGGCGGACGCGGTGCTGTCGGTGGGCGATTCGATCACGATGGGAACCGTCGGCGAGTGCAGCTACCGGCGGGCCATGACGCAGATCCTGTCCAATACCCCGGGGTGCGATGTCGAGTTCGTGGGATCGCGGCTCGCGGTGAACCGGAACACGGCGGCCTGCCGCGCCGACTACACCCCGCACTTCGGGTTCTCGGGACGCACGGCGGACTGGCTGCTCGCGGAATCCCGCTACGCCGGGGAGCTGGCCGAGACGCGCCCGGAGCGCGTCCTGCTGCACATCGGCTCGAACGACATCTTCTTCGGCCAGGGCGTCGCATCGACGGTGCAGGACGTCGATCAGCTCGTCGACGAGACCTTCGCGCAGCGCCCCGAGGCCACGCTGTACCTGGCCAACGTCATACCGTGGGACGACGGCGAGGCCGGAACGTCGGACGTCGGACCCGGGGTGCGCGAGCTCGGCGACGCCATCGAGACGCTCGTCGAGGAGCGTCGGGCCGCCGGCGACGACGTCGTGCTGGTGGACGTGCGCACCGGTTTCGACGTTGCGAGCATGACGGTCGACGGCGTGCATCCGAACCCCGTCGGCGAGCGCCTGATCGCCGACCGCTTCATCGCCGCCATGGCGGCGGACGGGCTGTGCGAGTCGTTCGCGGTGCCGTCGAAGCGCCTGGAGGATCGGCGGTGGTACCAGATCGGCGTGCCGGGTCGGGGCCTGGAACCGTTCACGGTGCGCGACGTCTTCGCGGACGACCTCGGTGCCGACCGCTACGGTGCCGCCAACCCGTCCGGCGACTGGACGCTGTACGAGTACGTTCCGAACGCCGGCGGCGACGCTCGGCCGGGCTACCGCGAGCTTGCGCTCTCGAGCCCGCTCGAGCCGGGCAGCGCCTACTGGATCATGCAGGCGTCGGGCGAGGCCATCACCGTGGACATGCCCGCGCTCACCCTGCCCACGCCGCTGACGCCCGACACCGCGTGCACCGGCCCCGACGGTTGCCGCGCGCTGCCCGTGCGCACCGATGCCGCGGCCGAGTTCGCATGGAACCTGAAGGCGAACCCGTTCGTGCAGCCGGTCCCGTTCGGGGCCACGCGCGCCAGGACCACCGACGGTGCGTGCGCCACGGGCTGCGACCCCGACGCCGCCCTCGCCAACCGCGTCATGAGCGACACGGTGTTCCGCTACGACGGCGTGTCCGCCTACGAGAGACTGCGTTCCGCCGACCGGCTGGAGCCCTGGGACGGCGTGTGGCTGGTGGCCCTGCCCGATGCGGGCGGCCAGTCGCTGCGCTGGGTGGTGCCCGCGGAGCCGACCTCGCCGACCCCACCGGACGCGGACGGTCGGTAGGGCGTGTCGCCCGTCGACCGGTAGGCGCCGCCGGCCCCAGGGCCTGTCTAGTAGCCTAGGCACTCCCGGGCGACGACGTCCAGCGTTTCGCACGCGTGGTCCATCGCGGCGCCCTCCAGCCCGGGGTGCACCAGGAACATCACCGAGCTCTCTCCGAGTGCCCTGGCGACGGGCAGGCGCCGCGACGGGGCGAGCCCGCTGTCGGCGAACGCGCGCTCGCGGTAGATCTCCGGGCACGAGCCGACGAAGCACGGCACGCCGCGCGCCGAGATGCCGGCCACCAGCGCGTCGCGCCTGCGCTCCACGTCGTCCAGGGCGGTGTCCAGGAACAGGTAGCACTTGTAGTACGACGGCTCGGCCGCGTCCGGGACGGCGGGAACGCGCAGCGCCGGGTGGTGCTCGGCCTGCGTCCGGATGGCCCGGGCGTTGGCGTTCCTGCGCGCCCGCCAGTCATCGAGCCTGCGCAGTTGCACGCGCCCGACGCTGCCCTGCATCTCGAGCATGCGGAAGTTGGTGCCGAACGAGTCGTGCACCCACCTGAACTTCCCGGGCTCCGCGTTGGGCTGCGCCATGCGCTCGCGGTTCTTGCCGTGATCCTTCATCGACCACATGCGGTCCCACAGCGCGGAATCATCGGTGGTGATCATGCCGCCCTCGCCTCCGGTGGTCATGATCTTGTCCTGACAGAACGACCACGCCCCCACGTGGCCGATGCTGCCGACCGATCGGCCCCCGTAGCGGGCGCCGTGGGCCTGCGCGCAGTCCTCGATCACGAACAGGTCGTGACGCTCGGCCAGCGCCATGATCGGATCCATGTCGGCGGGCACGCCCGCCAGGTGCACCACGATGACGGCGCGCGTGCGCGGACCGATGACGGCCTCGATGGTCTCGGCGGTGAGGTTCTGCGTGTCGGCATCCACGTCGGCGAAGACGGGCCGCAGCCCCGCGTTCACCACGCACGAGGCGGACGCGATGAACGAGCGCGGCGTGACCACGACCTCGTCGCCGGGCGACAGGTCGGCCGCGGCCAGCGCGAGATCGAGCGCCAGCGTGCCGTTGGCGAGCCCGATGGCGTGGCGCGTGCCGACGTACTCCGCGAACTCCGCCTCGAACCGGCGCACCTCCTCGCCCGTCCAGTAGTTCACCTTGCCGGACGTCATCACGGCACCGACCGACGCGATCTCCTCTTCCGAGAAGCGCGGCCACGGCGCGAACTCCACCGGCGCCGTCCGGTTCAAGACAGCGCCGCCGCGGGTTCTCGCGAACGCGCCTCGGCCTGACGCGCGCGCTCGCCGTCGCGGACCGGGCCCGCCGCCGCGCCGGATCGCTTGCCGGCCGCGGCCAGCGAGAGCAGCTCGAGCCTGAGCCCGGCCGCGTCACGCCGTTGCGCCAACGCGTCCAGCGCCTGCAGGCGAGGCTCCAGCACGTTCCAGGGCAGCCACGCCTCGTCGGCCGTGAAGACCTTCGCGACGATGGTGTCGCGGTGCTCGTCGTCCATGAACAGCTCCTCGTACATCTTCTCGCCCGGGCGCAGGCCTTCGATGACGATCTCGATATCGTCGTCGTTCCCCGTCTCCTCGCGCAGCGCACGCCCGTACAGCCGCACCATGGAGCGGGCGAGGTCGGCGATGCGCACGGGCTCCCCCATGTCCAGCACGAACACGTCGCCGCCGCGGGCGATGGCGCCGGCCTGCAGCACGAGCTGCGCGGCCTCGGGAATGGTCATGAAGTAGCGCGTGATGTCCGGATCGGTCAGCGTGACCGGGCCGCCGGAGAGGATCTGGCGCTTGAACTTCGGGACCACCGAGCCGGACGAGCCGAGCACGTTGCCGAAGCGCACCATGGAGAGCCGCGTGGTGGATTGCTCGCGCGTCAGGGCCTGCAGGATCATCTCGGCCACGCGCTTGCTCGCACCCATGGCGTTCGCGGGCCGGACCGCCTTGTCGGTGGAGATGAGCACGAGATCGGCGACGCCCGCCTGGATGGCGGCCTGCACGACGTTCAGCGTGCCGAAGACGTTGGTCTCCACGCCCTGCTCGGGCTGATGCTCCACGATGGGGACATGCTTGTACGCGGCGGCGTGAAAGACCATGTCGATGCCGTGACGACGCATGACGTCATCGAGGTCCCGCCGGTCCTTGACCGAGCCGAGCACGGGCACGAAGCCGCCGCCGCCCGCCTCCGCGCCGCCGAGCTCTTCGGTGATCTCGTACAGCGCCGCCTCGGAGTTGTCGAGCACCACCAGCGTGGCGGGCCCGAGCGCCTGGATCTGCCGCGCGAGCTCGGAGCCGATGGACCCGGCGCCCCCCGTGACCAGCACGGAGCGGCCCGCCACCCGCCTGGACATCAGTGCAAGGTCCGGCGTCACCTCGGAGCGCCCGAGGATGTCCGCGATGGAGATGTCGCGGATCTCGTCCGGGCGCGCCGCGCCCGACACGAGCTCGGTGACGCTGGGCATGGTCTTGACGTGCATGCCCAGCGAGGACAGGTACGCAAGCTTCTGCTCGAGCGCACCGTGCGCGAGCGTGTCGATGGCGACAACGACCAGCCCCACGTCGTGCCGGGCGAGCTGCGCGCGCAGGTCGGCCGCGCCGCCGTCCACCACGCGCACGCCCTCCACGGTGGTGCGCGCCAGCGCCGGGTCGTCGTCGATCAGCAGCACGGGGCGGTAGGCGTCGCTGGACTCCAGCAGCCGCACGACGCGCCGGCCGTTGGCGCCCGCGCCGTACACGGCCACCGGCTCGCCCCGCGAACCGGACGCCACCAGCGCCTGCCACAGCAGCCGCGTGGCGCACGTGCCCGCGAAGAGCAGCAGACCGTAGATGACGAACAGCGAACGCGGGTTTCTGCGCTCCGGCGGCAGCAGGTATATGACGAGCACTACCGCCAGCGAGGACACGAGCGCCGCCTTCGCGATCTGGCGGATGAGGCGGCGATTGGACGAGCGCACGACCCAGCGATAGATGCCGAAGGCCGTGTAGGCGAGCACCGTGATCGGCACCAGCAGCGCGAACACGTGCCACGTCGTGCGGAAGTCGGAGAACGGCTCGCCGAGGCGCAGGGTGTACGCGAACCACAGGCACGCGACGACCATCACCGAATCCGCGGCGACGGACAGCACCTGCTTGTACCCGCGGCCGGTGCGGGACAGGTTCTCCAGCACGGCGTTGGCGGTGGAGGACCACCCCACCCTGCGTTCCGACGTGCGCCTGGACCCTGAATGCTCGGTGACGGACATCGGTCTCCTTATCGTCGCCAAAGAGAGACGGCGCGGCCGCGAAGTGGCAGCGGCGCAACGCCGGATTCTTGTCGCGCATCCTACTAGAAAGGGGTCCGTGGACGTGATGACGTACCGGACCGCTCCCCCTAAAGGAGAATGACGTTTCCCGGCACGACAGACATGAGAGGGATTACCGATCGCCGCCGCGACCGGCCTCGCGAGACGCGCCTCGTGCCCTTCCGATGCACGCGTCTCAGCCGCCGGGCACGGGGAACGCCTCGACGCCGCTCGCGGGGTCGCCCGCGCGTCCGTTCGGCCCGCCCGGGAAGGCCAGCGGCGGGGGGCCGCCGAGGTTGCCGGGCCCTCGCTCGTCGCGCGGCACGAAGTATCTTTCGGCGTCCGTGACCGGGTAGCTCGTCGGCACGACGACGTTCGGGGGGTCGGCACCCGCGTCCGTGCCCGTCAGGTCGCGCTCGTCGAGCGAGAAGTCCAGCGTTGCGGACGCGGCGGACGGTGCGCCCGCGGGCGCTTCCTCGGCGACGAGCTCGTCCGCGAGGACCGGGTCGTCGATCGGACCCGCATCCAGGCCCACCGTGGACCCCGCCGGGGACCCCGGCGTCGCGGGCTCGCTCGTCGGTGCCCGTGCCGCCGCGGCTTCCGGGTCGGCCGGAACCGCGGGGGGCGTCGGCAGGACGACCGTCGCCGCCCGACTCCCGTCGGCGGGTTGCACCTCGCTGCTGCGCACGGGGCTCGTGGCGTCGGACCCGGGGGCGGCGGGACCGCGGAAGGCGAACCACAGCGCGGCCGCCAGCGCGAGCGTTGCGGCGCCCACGACGATCGCGCGAGAAAGGCTTCGGCTCTGCATGCCCGCAAGATACCGCGCGTGGGGCTCGTCCGGTGCGGACCCTCCGGCCACCGACGCCGTGCCCGGAGCGGCGGGCACGGCACCGCGCCCCTTCCGCTCGGTAAGGCGCGCGTCGCCCGCAAACGCCCTTCGCGGCGCCGGGCTGCGCTAGCGTCGGCGCCCTGACGCACGCCCTCCCTTTTTTCCGGACACCACCGATCGATGCCACAGAATCCCGCTGCCGTGCTAGCGCTCGCGACCCTGTCCCTCGTCGCCCACCAAGCCCTGGCCGCCGGCAGCGAACGCATCCTCGGTCCCGTGCCCGTCTCCAGCGCGTCGTCGTTCGCCGCGCACACGCCGCTGGCCGTGCGCGACGGCGTCGTGTACGTCGCCACGATGGAGCCCGGACCCAGCGGTGACCACCTCGGTGCCGGCGACCTGCGCACCGTCGTGAGGAAGGGGGTCGAGGTTGCACCGGGCACGTGGGAATGGGCCGCGACCACCATCGACGACCGCACCGTCGCCGACGAGTGGCACAACACCGCCTCGGTCGGCGTCGACGAGGCCGGCCACGTGCACGTCGCCTACAACATGCACAACCTGCCCTGGCAGTACCAGGTCTCGCGCGAACCCGGCGACATCGACTCGTTCGAGTTCCGCGGCCAGGCCATCACGCAGGCCGAGCTGGATCGCTATCGCCTCGAGAACAAGACGCGCTTCCCGGATCTCGGCACCGCCGCCATCCCGGGCAACCAGATCACCTACCCCGCGTTCGAGAACGACCGCGCCGGACGCCTGCACGTCACCTACCGCTTCGCCGCCAAACCCGCCCGCCGGTACGCCGACCGCACGTACAGCAGCGGATTCGCGCGCTACGACGCGGGCGCTCGCACCTGGACCTCGCTGGGCGGCGCGCTGCGCCTCGAGGACGGCGACCACGACGACACCCCCACCACCCGGCCGCGCGCCGTCGCCTCGAAGCAGGGCTGGACGTCCTACCTGCCGCGCGTCACCTTCGGCCCGGACGACGTCCCGACGCTGAGCCTGATGTGGCGCGAGGGCGGGGCCGGCGCCCGCGTCACGCGTCCCTGCGCGGTGCGCGCCACCGGCGACGCGTTCACCGGTCTGGACGGCACGCCCACCACCACGCCCGTGCTGCCCGATGACTGCCCGGGCGTGAGAAGCGCCGACGCCGGCGCCCAGTACTTCAGCCTCGGCGATGCCGCGGCGGACTCGGCCGGGCGCCATCACCTGCTGCTGAGCCCGGCCGACGGCCCGCGCACCATTCACGCCTGGACGGGCGATTCGTGGTCGAGCGAGCCCGCGCCCGCCGGCGCCGTCGAGATCTTCTTCGACGCCGCCGACAACTTCTGGGCCGTCGGCACGGGCCCGTCCGTGCACGTGAAACGCGCGGGCGGCAACGGCTGGGAGACCGTGCTGTCGACGAGGGACGGCCGATGCCTGCCGCACGCCGCCCTCGATACCGACGGAGCCACCGCCTACCTGTACACGCTCGGCTGCGACGGCGCGAACGCCGAGGTGACGAAGCTGAACCTCGGGGAGCTCCTGGGCGCGCCCGTGCAGGCGCGTCGTCGTCCGGGCGACTAGGCCGAACGGACCGGCACCGCGCCCTACAGGCCCCCGTTTCGGCCGAAATACGACTCGCACTCCATAAGCTTCCGATCGGTAAGCTCGCCGCCACGCGTGGACACAGTCGGCCGCGGGGAGATGGACTAGCGTTCATGTATCGGCGCTGAACGCGCGGTTCTTGCAAATCACTTCCGTGACACTTGACTTCGCCGCTCGCGCGGCACCCGTACGTTCCTTCCTCGCCGCTCGGCGCCCGTCCGCCGGGAACCCCGGTTCGCTGGTGGCGCTGGCCGTGCTGTCGGCCCTGCCGGCCGTCGCGCAGTCGGCCGGCAGCGAGCGCATCCTGGACCCCGTGACCGTCTCGGCCGCCTCTGCCTTCGTGGCGCACACGCCCGTCGCGGCGCGCGACGGCGTGGTGTACGTGGCCACCATGGAGCCCGGCCCCGGCGGCGACCGCTCCGGCGCCGGGGACCTGCGCACCGTGGTCCGGAAGGGCGTCGAGACGTCGCCGGGCACCTGGAGCTGGACGGCCACCCAGATCGACGATCGCACCGTGGCCGACAAGTGGCACAACGCGCCGTCCATCGGTCTGGACGAGGCCGGTCACGTGCACGTCGCCTACAACATGCACAACCTGCCCTGGCAGTACCAGGTCTCGCGCGCGCCCGGCGACATCGACTCGTTCGAGTTCCGCGGGCAGACCATCACGCAGGCCGAGATGGACCTCTACAGGCTCCAGAACCGCACGGGCTTCCCGGACCTCGGCACCGCCGCCATCCCCGGCAACCAGATCACCTACCCCGCGTTCGAGAACGACCGCGCCGGACGCCTGCACGTCAGCTACCGCTTCGCGGCGAAACCCGCGCGTCGCTGGGCCGAGCGCACGTTCAGCTCGGGGCTGGCGCGCTACGACGTCGCCAGCCGCACCTGGACCGCGCTCGGCGGGCCGCTGGAGCTCTCGCCCGGGGACAACGACACGAGCGTGTCGAGCGTGGCCGAGCCGCGCGCGGTCGCCGGCACGACCGGCTGGACCTCCTACCTGCCGCGCGTCACCTTCGGCCCGGACAACGCCCCCACGGTCAGTCTCATGTGGCGCGAGGGCGGTGCCGGCTCGCACACCACGAGCCCCTGCGCCGTGCGGAGCGACCCCTCTGGCACGAACTTCGTCGCACTGGACGGCTCGGCGATCAGCGCGCCCGCCCTGCCCGGCGACTGCCCGAGCGTCACCAGTGCGGACGCGCGCGGCCGGTACTACAGCATCGGTGACGCGGCCGCGGACTCCGCCGGCCGCCACCACCTCTTGCTGAGCCCGGTGGGCGGCAGCCGCACCATCCACTCCTGGACGGGCGAGTCCTGGACGTCCGAACGCGCCCCGAGCTCGGCCGTCGAGATCTTCTTCGACGCCGCCGACAACTTCTGGGCCGTCGGCACGGGTCCGTCCGTGCACGTGCGCCGCGCGGGCCGCAGCGACTGGGAGACGGTGGTATCGAGGAACGACCGGCAGTGCTTCCCGCACGCCGCGCTCGATACCGACGGCAAGACCGCCTACCTCTTCACGCTCGGCTGCGAACGCGCCACGGCCGAGGTCACGCGGCTGAACCTCGGCGAGTTGCTGGGCTCGCCGATCGTGGCGGTGCCGGGCTACGCGTCGGCGGACGCGCCGGCGGACGGAGCGGCTTCCGCCGATGCGCCGGTGCAGCTCGCGGATGCGAGCGACGAATCGGCGGCGGCGGACGGCTCCGCGGGCGATGCGGCCGACGAGGCCGTGGCCGATGCCGAGGCGGTCGTGGACGAGGACGTGCCGCAGGACGACGACGACCGGCGCAGCGCCGCGCGCGACTTCGGGGCCCCGAGCCCGGCATTCGGCGGTGGCCCGCTGGTGCTGCCGCGTCTGGAATGGCGTCCGCTGACGCTGCCGGAATCCAGCGTCGGGCTCACCGCCGCGGTCGTGTTCGCCGAATTGCCCGCCGAGCAGTACGGACGAACCTGGACCCTGTTCGGGTACGACCCGGCGAGCGAGCGCTACTTCGTGCCCGCGATCGACGAGCCGCTGAACGGCGGGGGCCGATACTGGGCGATACAGGACGCCGAGGTGGTGGTGGTGGTGGAGAAGGCCCGAGGGGTGTTCGTCGGGAGCTGAAGCCGGCCGTGCTCCGGCCGCTCCCGCGAGCGGCCGGAGCACGACGGGCCGGCCGCGAGGTTCCCCTCGCGGACCGGCCCCGGGATCGCGGCTCGCTATTCCACGTCCGCGCCGTCGTCGGCGACGGCGCCGATGGGGTCGAACACCAGCGTGTTGGACGGCGCGCCGTCCGAGCCGAGCTGCAGCGTCAACGCCGCGGAAGTGCCTTCGCCGAACGCGGGCAGCACGAGCACGTCGAGCTCGGAATCGCTCGTGACGAAGCCCGTCGCGCGCGCACCGTCCTCGCCGCCCGCGGGCCACAGGGCCGTGGCCGCATCGTCGCCCACCAGCACGATGACCTGCGCCGAACGGTTCACGGGCGCGAAGGCGAAGGCCCCCGCCTCGTTCGCGGTGAGCGAGACCGGGCTCACCGTGCCGTCGCTCACCGGCACGGGGCCGTCGACGAAGGTCGCCACCGAGCGCGGCGAGTAGTTGCGCGCGTCGTCGAAGGCCGCCACCTCGTAGAAGGTGGTGGGGCCGATGTCCCCGGCGTCGTCCACGTAGGCGGTGGAGTACACGGTGGTGTAGTAGCGCCCGTCGCGGTACAGGTCGTAGCCCGCCACGCCGCGATCGTCCCCGCCCGGGTGCCAGGCGACCAGCACGGCGCCGTCGTCGCGCGACAGGGCCAGCACCTCGCCCGGCGAGTACGGCGAGCGCAGGTCCGCGCCCGGCACGTCCGCCGCGGCGGTGCGACGCAGCGTCTCGGCCGGCGGTACCTCGGAGCCGTCCGTGGACGTGGCGCTCAACCGGTACAGGTAGGTCTGCCCCGCCACCACCTCGGTGTCCACGAAGCGCGTGCCCTCGGGCAGCGCCACGGGCACGCCGTCGCGCTCGAGCGTGACGGCGCCGTTCGGCACCGGCTCCCAGGCGAGCGCGATGGCGGTCTCGGACGCGGCGATCAGCCGGAATCCGAGCGCGGGCTCGCGATCGGGATGCGGGACGGGCTGGCCGCCGGTCTGCTCCGACGGCGAGGGCTCCGCCACGGGGGGGTTGGCGCCGTCGATCCCCGCGTCGTCGGTAAAGTCGTCCGGCCGTCGCCGTGCCGTCGTCGTGCCGTCGTCGTGCCGTCGTCCGTGCCGTCGTCCTCGGACCCGGTGTCGTCGCCGTCCGTGCCGTCGTCCACCTCGCCACCGGTTTCGGCCTCGGGGCCGGCGGTGCCCGATCCGGCCGGCGGAACGACGCCGTCCTCCGTGTCGTCGTCCGGAGCGTCCTCGCCGGCCTCGTCCACGCCGTCGCCCTCGTCGATGTCGGGGCTCGGCTCGCCTTCCATCTCGGGCACCGCGTCGGCCCCGTCGACATCTTCGTCGATCTCGTCCGCGTCGCCGTCAGCCGCGTCGGGCGCCGTTCCGTCAACGGTCGGCACCTCGACGAAACCGTCCTCGGGATCGGTGACTGCCGTCCGGAGCGGGCGGGGGAACCATCTCGGACCCGGGCTCCACGTCGGATTCCGGCCCGGCGTCGAATTCCTGTTCCACGTCCGGTTCGGGCACGTCCGCGTCGTCCTCGACATCCGCATCGTTCGTCGCCACCACGGTGTCGTCGGCCGTGACCGTGATGGACACGGTGACCGCGTCCGCGCTGGCGAGCCGCTCGGCCGTGGCGTTCTCCCGGGCCACGAGCGCCACGTCCACGGTGCCTTCGAAGCCGACCGTGGCCGAGAACAGCACGCTGGTGCCGTCGCCGCCGAGCGATGCGACACCGCCGTCGGTCTCCACGCGCGACTCGTCCGGCGCGTCCTGCAACGCCCAGCCCAGCGCGTCGCCGTCGGCATCGTCGGCGCGCGACTCGACGGCGGGCAGCGGCACCACCACGCTCATGCCCGCCGGCACGACGGCCGCGACCGCCGCGGCGTCCACGATGGTGGGCGCGCTGTTGCCGGACGGCCCGGGCTCGGGCAGCGGGGCCACGGTCTGAGCGTGTGCGGTGCCGAGCACCGAGCTCAGGGCGGCGGCCACGGCCGTGAGCGCCATGCGGGCCGGAATCGAATGGGTCCGTTTCATTGCTTCGGTCCTGGTGCGGAGCGCCGTACGAAGTACCGCGTCGACGGCATTCTAAGGCGCGCCCGTTCGGACGAACGTGCACGACATGACGGTCGCGTAAGTACGACACGATCGGTTCGGCGCGATGCGTCCCGGTTCCGGCGCGACCGCGATCGCGCCGGCACGGCCGGCACCCACCTTGATCCGCCGCCCGCACGCCGTCATTCTCGACGCACGCCCTCGCCTTCTTCCCGCTCCGTGTCCGACTCCCGCAAGCCGCTCGCCCCATCGCGCTCCGGCGAGGCGGTCACGACGGACGACGTCGACAGCTTCCTCGCGAACGTCTCGGCCGCCCCGCCCGCGCGCACGTCGAACGCGCGCGGACGGCTGATCTTCGCGCTCGACGCCACCGCCAGCCGCCAGCCGACCTGGGACCGCGCCGCGTCCCTGCAGGCCGGGATGTTCGAGTCGGTCGCCGGGATCGGCGGCCTGGACGTGCAGCTCGCCTACTACCGCGGCCACGCCGAATGCCGGGCGTCCACCTGGACGTCGAGCGCCGCGAAGCTCGTCGGCTGGATGGAGCGCATCGACTGCCGCGCGGGACGCACGCAGATCTCCCGCATCCTGGAGCACGGCAACGCCGAGGCCCGCAAGGCGCCGGTGCAGGCGCTGGTGTTCGTCGGCGACATGGTCGAGGAGGACGTGGACAAGCTCGGGGATCTCGCCGGGCAGTCGAAGCTCCTGGGATTGCCGGTGTTCGTGTTCCAGGAGGGCGCGGACAGGAACGCCTCGTACGCGTTCGGGCAGATCGCGAAGGTGTCCGGCGGGGCGCATTGCCGGTTCGACGCGGCGTCGGCCGGGCGGCTGGGGGAGCTGCTGAATGCCGTGGCGGTGTGGGCCACGGGGGGACGGGCGGCGCTGGAGCGGTTGGGCTCCACGGGCGCGACGGTGTTGCTGGAGCAGTTGCGCTAGGGGTGCCGACGACGGCGGTCGCCACGAGGGAGGTCACCGCGACAGCGTTCGCCGGAGCCCGTCGTCCCGACATCGATGCCATCGCGTCTCGCCGCGGCGCTTGAATGCCCCCCCGCGCGCCGTCATTCTCGACGGCGATGCGCATCCTCTTCCTGCTCGCCGTCGCCACCGTCGGCTGGCTGCTCTACAAGCTGTACTTCCGCAAGCTGCTCGCACAGGGCCGCCCCGGGCAGATCAAGATCGCGCTGGTTGCGCTCGGGCTCGTGTTCCTGGCGCTCGCGCTCACCGGGCGCGCGCCCGCCATCTTCGTCTTCATCGGCGCGCTGCTCACGCAGGCCATGCGCTTCGCACCGTTGCTCGTGCGCTTCGCGCCGTCGCTCAAGCAGTGGCTGGGCAACGGTTCGCTGCCCGGGGGCGGGCCGTTCGGTGGTGGCGGCGCGAAGGGGGCGTCCGGTCGCGTGTCGACGGTGCGCACGCGCACGCTGCTCATGCGCCTGGATCAGGACAGCGGCGAGATGAGCGGCACCGTGCTCACCGGCGCCTTCGAGGGTCGGGAGCTGTCGGACATGAACGACGACGAGCTCGGCCGGCTGCACGAGCATTGCCGGCACGACGACACAGAGGCGCTGCGGCTGCTCGAGGCGTGGCTGGTGCGCGAGCGCGGCGAGAGTTGGGGGTCGAACGGGAATGCCGGCGCAGGCAACGGGGGGCCGAGCGACGGGGCCGGCAGCGGAAGCGGCGCGGGCAACGAGATCGGCGAGGTCGAGGCGCGCGAGATCCTGGGCGTCGGCGAGGGGGCGACGCGCGAGGAGATCGTCGCCGCGCACCGGTCGCTGATGGGCAAGCTGCACCCCGACAAGGGGGGCAGCGACTGGCTGGCGGCGCGGGTGAACGAGGCGCGGCGGGTGCTGCTGGAGGGTGGGCGGGCGTAGCGCCGGAGTCGCTGCAGATCCTCGTCGGCTCCGGGGCCTGCCCGTGGCCACCGGGCCGTCGTGCATCCCGGGCCGCAGTCCAGCGATCCCGCTGGCGGTCCTGCGTACGGACGGTGCGGCGCTCGTCGGCTCGCCGGCGTCCTCGCGTGCGACGCTTACCAGATCCGGGACGGCCAGGCGGACGATGCCGACAGAGCATCGAAGGCGGTATCGGCGGACACGATCGGCACACCGGTCCGAATACAGGATCTTCGGCAGTGGTCTGAACTTCTCCGGCCGGTCGCGCGAGCGGAGGTACGAGCGGACTGGGCGGAACGCCGCCCAGCATCGGCTACTCGGCCGGCAACGGCATCGACTCTCGTCCATCGGAGGTACGGTGGTGGTCGCGCCGAACGGCAGCGTGCCGTTGCCGGGCACGGTGGCGCTGCTGGGCGCGGGGCTGCTCGGCTTCGGGGCCGTCGCGTGGCGGCGGCGCGCCAGCCGAGTCGCCGGGCGCTGCCGGTTATCCGATCCGCCGGGGGAGCGGACACGCCGGCGGGCGGGGCCGGCTCGGTCGTGGGTGCGTCTTGCGGCGCGAGGACGGCGACGCACAATGTCGAGCGCGCTCGACCGGACTCGCTGTCGATGCGTCGGCCAGCCTTACAAGCTCCAGGCAACGCTTGCGCCATTCCAACGCAAACCGCTGATCTTGTTGATCTTTTGTTCTGGCACGACGTTTGCCTATGAGCTTGGCGGGCGCGTTCGCGTTCGCTCACGGCGCTCCACGAGCGTCCGGACTCGTCTTCGGAACACAGGGAATCAGATGAACAGGATCAGCAAGCTACTGGCCGGAGCATTCTGCGCGCTAGGCATTTCGGGCGCCGCCGACGCGGCAATCATCGAGCTGGATTTCGTGGCCGAAGCGGCCGGCAACGAGGGCGGCGTGGAGGGCAGCATCTTCACGTTCGACGGGATCGACGTGCTCGTGTCCTCGTCCCATCAGGCCTATCTCGACGATCTGTCGGCGGGCCGCCCCGCGGGCCTGGGCGTCTGCAAGGTTCTCGACGGCGCCAACCAGTGCTCCCCCAGCAGCGACGACAACGTCACGAGCGGGGAGTGGGTCACGCTCGATTTCGGGTCGTACGCCGTCACGAGCGCCATCTTCAGCTTCTACGACGCCCGCCACTTCGAACTGTCATCCGCAAGGAACCCCGACCGGACGTATCTGCTCGGCTTCGATATCCCGGGCGGTGACCTCGGTACGTTGGGCGCGAGCCAGAAGTTCGGTGACGCCTTCCCGATGCTCTCGTTCAATTCGGTGACGTTCGGCTACGGCGGTGATCATGCCGACGAGTTCTACGTGTCGGGAGCAACCGACGTGAACGTGGTCCCCTTGCCCGGCGTACCAGCGCTGCTCGGGGCCGGCCTGATCGCGTTCGGCGTCAGGCGTCGGCACCCGAATCTCGCCGCCACGAGCGCCTGAAGCGAGCCCGGCGACGCCGGCGCGGCGTCGGCCAACCGGCCGGCGCCGGGTCAGCCGCCCTCGCCCCGCGCCAGCACGACCGGCCCGCGGACATCCCCGTCGACCGAGAATGTCCCCTGCGCGTCGACCGCCTCGCAGCGCTCGTCCCACGTCGTGAGCGTGACCTGCCACTGCCCCGGCCATGCGTAGGTGTGCGTCACGATCGGTTCGTAGTCCAAGATCGTTCCGTCGCCAAGCTCCCACGACCAATCGTGCGCCGGCGACGCCAACCCGGCGTCGGACGCCTCGAACGTGCAGGTCAGCCCCTCGCACGTGACGCTGAACGCGGTGACGGACTCGCCGGGCGCGCTCGTCGGGACATCGACGGTGGGCGCGTCGGCAGGCAAGGCCGGCGCGATCGCGGGCTCTTCCCGCGCAACGGTGGTAGTGGGCACCTCGAACTCGGTCGGCTTCGGCTCGGGGCCAGCAACGGGGACGATGACGGGATCGGACGGGGCGTCCACCACCGCCTCGTCCGGAGCGGGCGTGACGACCGGCTCCACGATCAGCGGCGCAGGCTCCGGCTCGGCCGGCAGCGGCTGAACGACGACCGCCACGCCGCCCGACTCGGCGGCAGGCTGCACGGGCTCCACGATCGCGGTCACGGGCTCGGGTACCGGATCCGCCGCCGCAGCTCCATGGTTGTCGACCGTGAAGCGCGATATCAGCCGCAACCGCGAGTCGTTGGTCCGCACGATCAGGCGGAGCATGTGCTCGCCGTCGGCAAGTGACGTCGTGTCGAAGCCGAGCGCAGGCGGCTCGTTTCGCGCCTCGCGCGACGGCTGCCCGGTGGCCACGAGATCGAAGGGGGACCATCTTTCGATGCGCACGGGCCTCGAGCCGCGCTCGGGGTCGATGAAGAACCGGACCTGACGAACCTCGGCGTCGGTGCCGGGGTAATAGATGTGCACGGTGCCGGAGACGGTCGAGCCGTCGAGGGGCACGGCATCGGAGCGGTCCGGCGACGCGGACATCATCGCAACGCGCTCCTGCGCGCTCGCGAGTGCCGGGAGGGTGCAGGCGATGAACGCAACGAGCGTCGCGGAACTGGCAAGTCTGGACAGGTACACGACCGTCCCCGTGGCTACGAACAGTCCACGAGGTAGCGGCGGCGAATCGGATCCTTGAGGGGCGGATGGGTCGCCCCTCTACGTTCGTAGCACCGGCCGATGGGTGTCCGCCGTCACGGCGGGTTTCAGGGGTATGGCCGCAGGCGCCAACTGCCCGGCCGACTTCAGCTATGGCTTCAGCCGAGGATCGCGAAGCTCTGGCCCGCGCGCCGCCTGCGGCGCCCCAACGCCAACGCAAGCGCTCCGATGCCGAGAAGAGCCATGCCCGCGGGTTCCGGCACCGGGTGGACGGGCGTGCCGCCGGAGAAGTTCGTGGTGTGACTGACGTTCGTCGGGCGAAGGAGGCTACCGGCGTGAGGGCCGTTCAATTGATCGAACTGAAGATCAGCGCGCTTCATCAGCGCCGACATGTCCGATTCCCGATCCCCGACGTGGGCCAGGCGCGCGTCCGGCATGGTGGCAGCGGTCTCGCCGATGCGCTCGTAGCCGTCGACCCAGCGCTGGGTCGACGGTTACGAGCACATCAAGGATGAACGCCGACGCGGCGCCGGGCGGCGCCGCGTCGGGGCGGCTCAGCCGTTGTTCGCGCGCCGTCGTGCGGCGGCGCTGAAGCCGAGCATGCCGACGGCGAGCAGGGCGAGCGACGTCGGCTCGGGAACGTTGCCCGTCGGCGGCGTCACCTCGCGGACCAACTTGTCCTGAATCACATTGGTGAAGTCGGTAAAGGTCGCTGCGGACGTCGTGAAGGAGCCGGATCCTCCCTGGACGTTGTTCTCGAAGTACGTAACGAGGCCGCCGACGTTGCCGATGGCGACGGCATTGATCGCGGAGCCTCCGCCCAGAATGAAGGCGTCTCGGGCCGCCGAGGGCTGAACGAGGCTGTCGTTGTCGGTCCCGTCGCCTGACAGGTCGATGACTACACGCGTTCCCTCGAAGCCGTTGTTGTCGAACGACGCGTCGGCGAAGGCAATCGCGTCGCCGACTGCCGTGGCACCACTGAAAGGCCGGAATGCCGCCGCGATCGCATCGGCAAAGACATTGGCCGACGCGGCGTCGAAGATCTGCGTGAACCCGACCGTCTGCTGCTGCTGGTTGTCGCTCGACCAGTAGACGTAGCTGACGGCGATGGAGCCGTTGGCACCCTGCGATATGGCGTCCAGCAGCTCCTGGCTGCGGAACGCGTTGACGTAACCATCGCGCTGGAGCGCGAACTCGTTGCTATCCACGCTGCCCGACACGTCGACCAGCAGTACGAGCTCGGTGTCGACCGGTACGGCCTGTGCCGCGCCCGCCGCGAGCAGGGCGATCCCGGCGAAGGCGGCCCGCAGGGTTCCTGAACGCTGTCTCTCTCTCATGATCGTCGGTCCTTCCTTAAAGGGGAGGTGCGCCGGGTCACTCCCGAGCGCGAAGGGTAGTGGAAGCTCCGTAATGGAGTAGGAAAGAAGCGCCACCGGAACGACGTAAGCAAAGTTCGGGCCTATCAGTTCGTCGATTCGATTTTCTCATTGCGTTCAGGGGCTTGCACGGCCTCAATCGTTCGGTTCGGTGGTTCTCCGCGCGACGGGCGATGGCGGTTGTAAGCTATGCCGACAGCATTCGCCGATGCCGTTGCCGATCGTTCCGGGGGTAGCCCTCGATGTCCGTGGCGACCGGTTCTCGAACACGGACATCCCGTTCCGGGCATCATTCCTCCACGCAGAAATGGAGGGTTCCGGATGAAACACCGCGCCATGGCGGCGGCACTGTGGGCCTGCCTGTCGATGACGCCGTACGCCGGCGCGCACGCGCAGGAGGCGGCGCAAGCGACACCCGAGGTGCTGATCCGAGAGGCGGCACAAGACCTGGACGCGCGCCGCTACCGGGAGGCCCTCGACACGCTCGCCAGGCTGCCCTCCGATAGGATGAACCGACCCGATACGCTCTACCTGCGCTCGGGAGCGCACGCGGGACTGGGCGACATCCCGTCGATGCGGGCCGATCTGCACGCCGCTTTAGCGGCGGACGATACCTATCTGCCGGCCCGCTTCGCCTTGGCGAGAGCGGCGATTGCCGTGGGCGACCTCGACGAAGCCACCGCGCAGCGGGACGCGCTCCGCGAACGGATCGGCGGCTCGTCGGATACCGCGCTGCAGGCGCTGGAGCGCGACCTCGCCGTCGCCGAACGCGCGGCATTGGCGGGCGCCCCTCGCGCACCCGTTTCGCTGGAGAAGAGCGAGGACGTCGTTTCGGCCGCTTCCCTGTTGTGGCGCGAGGGCGACTCGGACGCGGCGCTCCGACTGCTCGAAGCGTGGGTTCGGGGAAGGCCCGACGATCTTCGCGTGCGCATGACGCTCGCGAGCGCATACGACCGCCTGGACCGCGACGACGACGCCGTCGCCGCCTACGAACGGGTACTCGACCAGGATCCGAACGAGGTCTCGGCACTCAACAACGCCGCTTGGCTGTTGCGCGGAACATCACCCGATCGCGCCTTCGACTACGCCAGCCGGGCTCGGGCGCTCGACCCGCAGAACCCTTCCGTGCTGGACACCTATGCCACCGTGGCGGTTCGGTCCGACAATATGGCGGACGCGCTCGAGGCCGTCCGACGTGCCGTGGAGCTCGCGCCCGACATCCCGGCAATCCGGTTGAACGCGGCGAGGATAGAGGCGAGTTCCGGGAACGCGGTAACGGCCCGGCGCCATCTGGAGCGCCTGCTGGACGAGGGCGATGACTTCGCGGAGCGCGCCGATGCAGAGGCATTGCTGCGCTCGCTGGACTGACGGTGGGTGCGCTTCAACGCAACCCCGGCGCCACCCATGGCCCGATGGCCTTCGTCACCCACACGGGCAACCGCCTCCACACCCGTACCGCCGCGTCGAATTTCGCGTGACTCGCATCGAGATCCGGCGCCCCTCCCCCGTCCGCGCGCCAGTAGTGCCAGTACAGCGGGCTCGGCACCGCACCCCACTGGCGCTTGAAGCCCTCCGTCGACGACCCCGGCGACGAGCGGCCGAAGTCGAACACCTCGACGCCGCGGGCGACCGCATCGCGCAGGATCTCGCGGTACAGGTACATGTTCACGTCGTGGCGCCGCGCGCGCGACAGTGCCGAGGCCCACGAGATCTCGAGCGTCGTCGCGTGCACGAGCGTCAGTCCCGCCGCGACCGGACGGCCGTCGAGCGTGACGATCGCGATGCGCGCAAGCTTCCCCCACGCCGCCATCAGCTCGGCGAAGAAGCGCTTCGGGTGGAACGGCGTGCCGAGCTCGCGCATGCGCGAGGACATCACCGTGTGGAACTCGTCGACGAGCTCGGCGCCGCCGAGCCGGAAGGTAGCGCCCGCCTTCGGCGCCTTCGCGCACTGTGCGCGCAGCCGCGCGCCGAGCGCCGCGTCGAGCGCGGCGTCGGTGTCCGGCAGCGCGAGCGTCAGCGAGACCTTGTGCGACAGCTCCGGCCAGTCGTCGCGCGGGCGCGTCTCGCGCACCTCGAGCTCCGGGCAGCCGACGCGCTCGGCGAGCGCCGCCGCGCCGCGCAACAGCACGTTCTCCGCCTCGGGCGAATCGGACAGCGGACCGCCGTAGTTGACCCACGGCAGCGACACCAGAGCACGCCCGAGCACGCGGTGGTCCAGCTCCACGAGCGGCAGCACGCCCGCGACGGCGCCCGACGCGTCGCGTGCGGCGAGCCGGTGCACGGTCGAGGCCGTAGGCCCGCCCCACGGCGTCGCCGAACGCGTGGACGTGGCACGCCGTGCGCGCGGGGTGGCGCGCCACGTAGTCGTCCCAGGCGGCGGCATCGGGGCGCTCGTCCAGGGTGACCGGATCGCCGAGCGCGCCCGGACGCAGCGTCGTCGCGCCGAAGTAGCGCGGCCGGCGAGGCTCGGTCTCGGAGATCGGGACGACCGGCTCCGCACCGGAGGCCCGAAGCAGCGCCAGCACCTGCTCCAGCAAGCCGCCGATCTCGGCCTGCGCTTCGGCCCGGCTGGCGGAAGCCTTGCGCATGTCGGCCAGCAGCGGCTCCACCGGCTCGCCCCCGCGCTTCGCAGCCCCCACCCGGCGGCTCAGCTCGCCCTGCGCGTCCCGCGCGGCGCGCCACGCCTCGAAGGCGGGCCCGTGCGACGCGACGAGGGCTCGCGCCCGACCGAGCGCCTCGGCTTGGTCGGGCGCGTCGAACAGCCGCGCGAGGGCACGCTCGGGCTCGGCCGCGAAGCGCTCGACCCGCACGCCGTCGGCGGGAGGGCCGCCGGCGTGCGATCCGCCGCTCACCGGGACCGTCCGCCGGCCGAATCGGCGTCGTCGCCCGGCCGCGCCACCTCGCGATAGATCCGCGCGTACGCCTCGCACATGCGCTCCTGCGAGAAGCGTTCGGCGAAGGTCGCGAGCGCCCCGTGCCCGAGCGCGGCGGCCTCGCCCGGCGCGTCCAGCAGCGCCGCGACCGTCGCAGCGAGCGCCGACGCATCGTCGGATGGCACCACTCGGCCCGACACCCCGTCCTCGACGAGCTCCACGTTGCCGCCTACCGCCGTCACCACGCACGGCAACCCGAGCGACATCGCCTCGAGCAGCGTCATCGAGGTGCCTTCGCTGAACGAGGTCAGCAGGAACACGTCGAGCGCGCGGAGGTAGCCACCGATGTCGGTGACGAAGCCCGCGAACACGACCGCGTCCGTCACCCCGAGCTCGCACGCACGACGCTCCAACGCCGCCCGCTCCGGGCCGTCCCCCGCGAGCAGCAGCCGCGCATCGCGCCCGTCCGCGCGCAGCCGCGCGACCGCGTCGAGCATCATGCGCTGGTTCTTGATCGAGTCCAGCCGCGCGAGCGTGCCCAGCAGCGGCGCGTCGGGCGGGATGTCGTGGCGCGCGCGGATCGCCTCCGGCGGATCGATGGGCTCCGGCGTGCGGACGCCGTTGTAGATCACCTCGATGCGTTTCCGAGGCAGCCACTCGTGCCGCACGAGCGCGTCGCGCGTGGCGGCGCTGATGGCGACGAGCCGGTCGGTCAGCGCCGCCAGGGGACGGTTGACGAGGCGGCGCTTCGGCGACGAGCGGTCGGGGTGGAAGCGACCGTGCTCGGTGAACACGACGCGGACCCGGGTACCGGTCGCGGCGAGGGCGCCGTAGGACCATGGCGTGTACTGGTGGCAGTGCAGCACGTCGACGCACCCCTCGCGCAGCAGCGCGCGCAGCGCGCGCACGAGCGCGACATCGAACCCCGGTCTACGAGTCCGCGAGCGCACCTCGACGCCGCCCTCGCGCAGCGCCTGGCCCGTCGCCCCAACCGTG
Organism: uncultured Gammaproteobacteria bacterium; assembly: GCA_963833195.1. Lineage (GTDB taxonomy): Bacteria > Pseudomonadota > Gammaproteobacteria > Granulosicoccales > Granulosicoccaceae > Granulosicoccus. The sequence continues at coordinate 64,418 of CAWHXF010000028.1, forward strand.
CCGTCGATGCAGAGGATCGCGTGTCCGAGCGCGCTCGACCGGTTGCCGAGCACGAGCTGGCGCACCACCTGCTCGGTGCCGCCGACACCCATGTCGTGCGTGACGTGCAGCACGCGCACCGGGGGGCAGCACTCAAGCGAGCGCCCACCGGGACGCGCGCACCGAGACCCTCATGCGGACCGGACACGTGCGGACGACGCGCTCACGCGGCGATGACCACGGGCGCGTCCGCCGCACCTTGCACGATCCACCGGTGCCACCACAGCTCGAACATCAGGACGCTCCACAGCTCCGCGGTGCACGCGTTCGAGCCCGCCAGGTGCCGCTCCCACAGCATGCGGAGCCGGCTCGTGTCGAACAGCTCCGCGCTGGCCGCGTCCGCGCCGAACGCACGCCGCTCGAAGAGGTTTCGCAGAGAGCCGCGCAGCCACCCCGCGACGGGCGAGTCGAAGCCCATCTTCCGTCGGTGCAGGGTCTCCTCGGACAGCAGCCGCTGCAGGGCTCTCTTCATCACGACCTTCGATCTGTCCGTCCTTGAGCTTCATGTCGGAAGGCAGGGAAGCGGCGAACTCGACCAGGCGGTAGTCGAGCAGCGGGGCTCGGACCTCGAGCGAGTTGGACATGCTCATGCGATCGACTTTGACGAGCACGTCGCCGGGCAGCCACGTCTTGATGTCGGCGTAGAGCGCGCGGCCGAGCGGGTCGTCGGTGTCGGCGGCGAGGTAGTGGTGCCGGGTGTTCTCTGCCGGGTCGTGGTCCCGGCCCGCACGCCCGAGCGGGCCGGTCGCGAGCGCGTCCCACAGATCCGCCCGAAAGAAGGAGTTGCAAACGAAGAAGCCCGTGGCGTCGTCGGCGGCGAGCGAGCGCAGCAGGTTCGAGCCGCGCTGCAGCATCGGCCCCCGTCCGGACAACAGCCGCGACAGTGGTCCTAGCGCGGTGCGCCGGACCGGCGTCGGCACGCGCGAGCGCCAGCGCCGCTCGCGTGCCTCGCCGACGTACTTCGCGTAGCCCGCGAAGCTCTCGTCGCCACCGTCCCCGGCGAGCGCGACGGTCACGGCTTGTCTGGCCATGCGCGAGACGAACCAGGTCGGCAGGAACGAGGCGTCGGCGAAGGGTTCGTCGAGGTGGCCCGCCACGTCCACGAGCGCCTCGACGACGTCCTCGCCGACCTCGAACTCGCGGTGATCCGTACCGAAGCGCTCCGCCACGGCCCGCGCGTAGGGGCGCTCGTCGAGCGCCTCGGCCTCGAAGCCGACGGTCAGCGTCGTGACGGGGCGCGCCGAGCGTCCGGCCATCAGCCCGACCACGGCCGCCGAGTCCACCCCGCCGGACAGGAACGCGCCGAGCGGGACGTCCGCGACGGTGCGGATGCCGACGCTGTCGTCCATGAGCGCGTAGAGCGCGTCGGCGGCCTCCTCTTCGCAGCGGTACCCACCCGGCGAAAACGACAGATCCCACCACCGGCGGGTGCGCACCCCGTCCGCGTCGGCCACCATCCAGTGACCGGGAGACAAGCTTCTCGACGTTCTCGAGCACGCACTTGGGGTCGGGCACGTACTGGTGGACGAAGAAGTCCTTGACGGCGTCGGGGCGCGGGCGGCGCTCGACCTCGGACAGCGTCAGCAGCGCCTTCAGTTCGGAGGCGAACGCGAGAGCGTCGCCGGAGCGCCAGACGTACAGGGGCTTCTTGCCGAGTCGGTCTCGCGCGAGGAAGAGGGACCTCGCCTTCCGATCCCAGATCGCGAGGGCGAACATGCCGTCGAGTCGATCGAGGCAAGCGGCCCCCATCTTTTCGTACAGTGCGATCAAGACCTCGGTGTCGGAGTGGCCGAGAAAGCGCACGCCCTGCCCCTCGAGCTCCGCGCGCAGGGCCCGGAAGTTGTAGATCTCGCCGTTGTAGACGATTACGTAGCGCCCGGACGCGGACGTCATCGGCTGGGCCCCCGTCTCGGAGAGGTCGATGATTGCCAGGCGCTGATGGCGCAGGCCGACGTGATCGTCGAGATAGTCGCCGGAGGCGTCGGGGCCGCGATGGCGGATCGCAGCGCCCATGCGTCCGAGCTCGAAGGCACCCGCGCCGCGGCGCACTAGGGAGGCGTTGAAGCCGGCTATTCCGCACATGGGGTCTGGACAGGCTCGGGCGCGCACGGCTTCGATCGGATCGGCCAGATGACCGAGCCGGCCGCATTCTCGACGGGCGTCGGCTCGGCGTCAAATGCGGTGCCAGGGCCCCCCTACGCGCCGCGCACGCCTCCGAGCTTGCCTTTCGTAGAGGTGGCGTCGGACGCGCCGCGTGAATCGCTCAAGGGGAACGCCGTGCCGTCGATAGTAGGATGTGGGCCGGCGGGGTGCCCGAGCGCCGCTTCGCCATTCGAACCACAACCATCCGACGAGGCCCGACGTGCAGCCCCAGGAGCACCCGCCGGCGTTCCTGCTGACGGTCGATACGGAGGAGGAATGGGACTGGTCCGGAGCGTTCCCGAGCCCGCCCTTCTCGCTCGCCAACATCGACGAGATCCCAGCGTTCCAGGCGTTCTGCCGGGATTTGGGGGTGCGGCCTACCTACTTCGTGGATCACGCGGTGGCCAACGACGAGCGCGCGGCGGCGACGCTGCTCGATCCGCTCGAGCGCGACGCGTGCGATGTCGGCGCCCACCTGCACCCCTGGGCGACGCCTCCCATCGAGGAGACGCTCGGCGAGCGCGCCTCGCACGCGGTGAACCTGCCGCAGGCGCTGTTCGAGAGGAAGATGGCCACGCTGACCGAACGGCTGGAGAGCGTCTTCGGACGTCATCCCTATTCCTACCGCGCCGGTCGCTGGGGCGTGAACGGAGCGCACCTTCGCACCCTCGCCGCGCTCGGCTACCGGGTCGACTCGAGCGTCCGGCCGTTCTACGTCGACGCCGACTTCTCGTACGCGGACGCTCCGACCCGGCCCTACCCCCCTTCCTTCGAGGACGCGCTCGTCTCCGACCCCGGCCAGGACGCGCTCCTCGAGGTGCCGGTCTCCAGCGGCTACGACCGTGCCGACTTCGAGCGCCTAGACGCGTTGCACTCGAGGCTTTCGAGGCCGCCGCTGTCGCGGCTGCGCCTGGTGGGCGTGCTGTGGCGGCTCGGACTGATGCGCAAGATCACGGTCACGCCCGAAGGCCACGACGCGGCGGACGTGTGCCGCTGCATCGATGCCGTCGTGCAGCGCGGTGACCCGGTGATCAATCTCTTCTTCCACAGCTCCGACCTGCTGCCGGGCGCGACGCCGTACGTGGCGAACGCCGCCGGCAAGCGCCGGTTCCTCGACTGCATCGCGCGGTGCGTGGAACACGCCCGCGCCGTCCACGGCGCTACCTTCCTGACCGTGCGCGAGGTTCGCGCACACTTGACCGGAGCGGCGTGACCGCGTGACCACCGCATGAAGATCATCGGCATATCACCGCTGGACAAGGACGCCACCGCCTGTCTCGTCGTCGACGGGCGGGTCGTGCGCGCGATCGCCGAGGAGCGGCTCAGCCGTACCAAGATGCACGCGGGCTTCCCCCGGCTGGCCATCGCCGAGATCCTTCGACTCGAGGGGCTGGACCCCGGGGACATCGACAAGGTGGCCTACGCGTTCCAGGACTGGGAGGACGAGACGGCGCTCATGGACGCGGCGATCGCACGCCACGGCGCGGGGGATGCCACCTCCGCCGAGCGCATCGCGGCCTCGATGCGCGCGCTGCCCGAACAGCCGGCGCGCACCTACGGCATCCCGGGGCTCGAGGAATCGGCGCTGTACGTCCACAAGAGCCCGTTCCACCGGGGCGCGTATCGATCGATCAGCAGGAGCGCCGCGCTGGGACGGGCCTTTGCCAGGCGGGGGCTGCGGCGCTGGCGCGACGTCGCCAGCGCCGGCCACAGGCACTGGTCCGGCGAGCTCGACGCCGGACTCGAGGCGCTGGGGTGGCGGGACCGGCTCGTGCGAATCGATCACCATCTTACCCACGCGGCGAACGCCTACTTCACCTCCGGTCTCGACGAGGCGCTGATCGTGACGCTCGACGGCTACGGCGGGGGCTTGGGCGGCAGCGTCTCCACGGGACGTGGGGGAAAGATCGAGCGGCTGCACTCGCTGCCCTATCCCACGAGTCTCGGGGAATTCTACGAGCGAGTGACCTCCTCGCTCGGCTTTCAGCCCGGACGACACGAGGGCAAGATCGTGGGGCTGGCGGCCTACGAGTCCCCGGACGTGCTTTTCGATACGGTGCGCGGATTCTTCGACGGCTCGGGCGAAACGCTGACGTACCGTCAACCGCACAACATCGCGCTGTCCCGACACTTGGCGTCGAGCTACGCGAAGCCGACCGTGGCGGCTGCCTACCAGAAGGTGCTCGAGGCGGTGGCGCGCGAATACATCGCTCCCTTCGTCGAGAGCACGGGATTGAGCGACGTGGTGCTCTCCGGCGGGGTCGTCGCGAACGTCAAGGCAAACCAGCGCATCTTCGAGATCGACGGGGTGCGTTCCGTGTTCGTGCACCCGAACATGGGCGACGGCGGGTGCGGCGTGGGCGCGGCGCTGGCGCTGGCGGACGCCGACGTCCCGGTCCCGCGCGAGGCGGTCAACGACGTCTACTGGGGCCAGGAGTACGGCGACGAGGAGATCGAGTCGGCGCTGCGCGAGGCGGGCGTCGCGTACGCGCGATCCGAGCACGTAGATGCGGAGACCGCCCGGCTGCTGGCCGACGGCCACATCGTCGCCCGCTTCGCCGGACGCATGGAGTACGGCCCGCGCTCGCTCGGCAACCGTTCGATCCTCTACCACGCGAAGGATCCGGAGGTGAACCTGTGGCTGAACAAGCAGCTGCGGCGGACCGAGTTCATGCCGTTTGCGCCGGCAACGCTCTTCGAGGAGCGCGAGCGGTGCTACCTGAACCTGGCGGGCGCCGAGCACGCGGCACGCTTCATGACGGTGACGTTCGACTGCACCGAGGAGATGAGGCGGCAGAGCCCGGCGGCGGTGCACGTGGACGGCACGGCGCGGCCGCAGCTCGTGAGCGCCGCGTCGAACCCCGGGTTCCACCGAGTGCTGAGCGAGTACCACCGCCTCACTGGCATACCTTCGGTGATCAACACGAGCTTCAACATGCACGAGGAGCCGATCGTGTGCACGCCCGCGGACGCGGTGCGGGCGTTCCTGCTCGGCGGGCTGCCCCGCATGGCGATCGGGAACTTCCTCGCGAAGGCCTGATCCGGAATGCTCACCGCGTCGTCCTATCTGCTGATGTACGGAGCGGGGGTCTTCGGCGCCCTGTTCGTCAGCGGCGCCTGGGGCTTCTACCTCTACCAGGTCAACTACTTCCTGTACCCGGAGTCGCGGTGGTGGGGAGCGATGCTTCCCTCGATCTCGTATTCGTTCGTTTCGGTCGCCGTCATGGGGACTGCCTGGCTGCTCCAGCGCGGCCGGCTAGCACCGGCGCCCCTGACGCTCGCGCCGCAGTTCAAGTGGCTCGTGGCCATCGCACTGCTGCTCTCGCTGGCGAGCCTGACCGCCATCGTCCCGGGGCGCCACGCCGCTTCGGTGACCGAGTTCTGGAAGCTGCTCGTCGTCTTCGCGCTCGCCTACAAGCTGCTCGACACCGAGCGCAAGCTCGAGCTCTCCCTGCTGGCCTACATCTGCGGCGCCTTCTACATCGGGTGGGAGGCCTACGTTTCGGGACGCAACTCGATGGGTCGCGTCGAGGGCATCGGTATGGTGGATGTTCCCGACGCGAACGGATTTTCCGCCGCGCTCGTGCCCGCGATCCCTTTGCTGGTGTTCTTCTTCTGGCAGGGCTCGCGCTGGCAGCGGATCCTGGTCTGCGCGCTCGGCATCTGGATAGCGAACGGCATCGTGCTGATCAACAGCCGGGGGTCCTTCCTGGGCGCCGCCGTCGGCACGATCTGGTTTCTCGGCACCATGCTCCTGGCGCGCAAGCGTCACGAGCGACAGCGCCTGGCCGCGGTGTTCATGATCGTGGCGAGCCTCGGTGCGGCGGTCTACGTGACCGATGACCTGTTCTGGGAGCGCATGGGCACCCTGAGCGAGGTGGAGGACGAGTCCAAGAGCGGCTCGCACCGCTACCGGATGTGGCTCTCCGCCATCGATCTCGCGCGGGACCATCCCTTGGGCGTGGGCGCGTTCGGCTTCCAGGAGCTGAGCCCCAGGTACGTGGCCCCCGAGCTCTTCTTCCGCAAGCAGACCCGCAAGGCGGTGCATTCGACCTGGTTCCAGGCCCTCTCGGAGATCGGGTGGCTGGGCCTTGCCGCCTTCGTGGCCGCGTGCGCCTCGTGCTTTCGAAGCTCCCGGGCGATCAAGCGCGAACTGGTCTCGAACGACGACGCTCAACGACTCTACTTCCGCACCGTAGCGCTCGAGGGGGCCTTCATCGCCTATCTCGTCGCCGGCTCTTTCATCGATGTGTTCCGCTCCCAGATGCTCTACTGGCTGATCCTGTTCTTCGCCGTGCAGCACAAGCTGCACGCAGGTGCAGGGGCGGTCGAGCCCGTCCCCACGGGCGCGCGTCTCGGGGCCACCCGGTGAGCCGCCTTCGAAGCGCGGTGGTGCTGTCCGTCCTCGCGCAGCACTCGAACCTCCTGATCAGCTTCGTCGGCATCACCGTCGTCGCGAGGCTGCTGACGCCGGCCGAGATCGGAACGTTCGCCGTCGCCAGTTCCCTGGCGGTGCTCGCGATCGAGATACGCACCTTCGGCATCAGCCAGTACCTCGTGCGCGAGAAGGAGCTGGACGAGGAGAAGTTGAGAACCGCCTTCGGCGCGATGCTGCTCGTGTCGTGGAGTCTCGCCGCCGCGATCGTCGCGGGCGCCCCGTTCGTGGCGAGCTTCTACGACCAGCCGGCCCTGCGCCAGGTCCTATGGATCCTGTCCGGCACCTTCGTGCTCGCGCCCCTGTCGACCGTGCCCTTCGCGATGATGCTCAGGGACATGCGCTTCGATCGGGTGCTCAGGGTCAAGACGACGAGCGCGCTCGTGCGCACGGGCGGCTCGATCGGATTCGTGCTCCTCGGGTGGAGCTACCATGGCCTCGCCGCCGGCGTGTTGGCGGGCGCCGTGGCGGAGCTGCTCGCCATCTCCTGGTTCGATCGGAGCCGGAGCCTGATCCGCCCCGGCCTGTCGCGCTGGCGCAGCGTGTTCGCGTTCGGTACGGTCACGAGCGCCGCCGGGGCGCTGCAACGGTTCACCCAGGGCATACCGGACCTGGTGCTCGGGCGTCTCGCCTCGATGTCGGACGTGGGAATGTTCTCGCGCGGCCTCGGACTCGTCTCCTTCGTCGGCAAGCTGATCGAGGCCGCCGTACAGCCGGCGATCCTGCCGCACCTGTCGGAGATCCGCCGGCGCAAGGGCGATGTCGGCCGGGAGTACTTGCGCTGCATCTCCCTGCACGCCGCCGTCACGCTGCCGGCCTTCGCGGTGGTCGGCATCCTGGCCGGACCGCTCATCGATCTCTTCTTCGGTGATCAGTGGACGGCAGCCGTGCCGATCGCGACCGTGCTGACGCTCTGGGCGATGCTCAGGACGGTGCACGCCTTCCTGCCCAACGCTCTGCTCGCCCAGGACCGCGAACGCGTGGTGCTCGGGATCGAGACTTGCTCCTTCGTCTCGCGGCTCGCGCTCGTCGTCGCGCTTGTGCCGTACGGCCTGCTGGCTGCAGCGTGGGGCGTGTGCCTGTCGGGCGTGGTCACCCTCGCGGTCTGCACGCTCGCCGCCGACCGTTGCCTGAAGGTCGGCCCGCTCGAGATCGCCCGGGCGCTCGCCCCGAGCGTGACCCTGGCCGCGGTGTGCGGGGCGGTCGCCTGGGCGCTGACGGCTTTCACCGGGCTCGGCGCGAACGGCTCGCTCGTACAACTGGCCGTCGCGGGGCCGGTGCTGCTGGTCACGTGGCTCGCCACGCTCCGGCTCCTGCGCCACGACCTGTGGCCGATCGTCCACGACCTGACCCTGACCGCCACGGGGGCGTTTCGAACACGCCCGATCGAGCCCTGATGCCCATGATTCCGACCTCCCTCGACGACCGCCTGGGGTTCATCGTCGGGCACTACAAGAGCGGCAGCACCTGGCTGTCGCACCTGCTCGCGCTGTCGCCCGACATCATCAGCGTGCGCGAGTGCCACGTCTTCCGCTACGCGCGGACCGCCGACAGCTTCGAGGCGGCCAACGAGCGCCTGTTCAACCAGTCGGCCTGGGGCATGGGGGGCGTACGCCGCTACCCGCGCCACTGGGCAGGCGACGCGACGCGGGGCATCAGGCGCGCGCTCGGCCTGGCTCGTTACGTGGCGGCCCTTCCGACCCGCAACGTCCCAACCTCGATGCACGACCTCGGGCTCGTGCGGCACCTGCGCCTGCGCTCGCGCATGGCTCGGGCGGTCGACGCGGACGACTACTGCCGCCTGTTGTTCGCCGAGCTCGTCGACCGGTTCGATCCGGCGAACCGCCTCGTCGAGAAGACGCCCACCAACATCTTCGAGCTCGACGCGATCGGTCGCGTGTTCCCCGCCGCGAAGCTGGTGTCGGTGCACCGCGACGGACGCGACGTCGTGGTCTCGGACATGCATCACCTGAAGCGGGCGTACAACGCGCAGGAAAGCTTCGAGTCGCGCGTGAACAAGTGGGTCCGCGCCATGAACGCCGAGCGCGACGCGGCCCGGCACCAGGACATCCACACCCTCTCCTACGAGGCGCTGCAGGCCGCGCCGGACCGGACGCTCGCCGCGGTGCTGGATCACCTGGACACCGCGCACGACGAGGCGCTGCGCGAGCGGATGATCCGGGGCGCCTCGTTCGAGGCGTCCTCGGGAGGACGGGCGGCCGGCGTCGAGGACGCCTCCCGGTTCCAGAGAAAGGGCATCGTCGGCGACTGGCGGAACGTCTTCACCGACGAGCAGACGCGGACGTTCTCGGAGCTCGCCGGCCCCCTGCTCGTCGAGCTTGGGTACGAGAGCTCGGACGACTGGCGCGAGTGGACGTGATGGGCGCCGAGTCCGCCGGTCTCGTCCCGGTCCCGGAACGACTCTTCATCCTGGGCTCGCCTCGGTCGGGCACCACGTTCCTCGCAAGCCTGCTGCGCGGCACGCGCTTCGGCGCACCGATCGAGTCGCACTTCATCCTCAAGTACCTGGACCGGCTCGACGGGCGCACGCGCATCGCGTCCGTCGCGGAGTTCGAGGGCCTGGTGCGCGACCTGCTTCGCGAACGTCCGGTCATGCAGTGGGACCTCGACGTTACGCCGCGGACGCTGCGCGAGGCGAGCGGCGCCGCGGATGCCCCGGTGGAGTACGCCCGTCTGGTGGATGCGCTCTTCCTGTCGCGAGCCGAGGCCCGCGGACGGTCCGCGTGGGGCGACAAGACGCCCCACTACCTCGATCGCGTCGGCGACCTGGACCGGCTCTTCCCCGACGCCCGGTACCTGTACATCGTGCGCGACGGGCGCGACGTCGCCCTGTCCCTCCTCGAGAAGCCCTGGGGTCCGAACAACATCCACGCCTGCGCCGTGCAGTGGGCCCGCATGAACGCTCCGAGCCGGACGCTCGACGAGCTGCGGCGGCAGGATCGGCTGCACTTCGTCCGCTACGAGGATCTCCTGCGCCGACCCGAGGAACACCTCCAAGCGATCGGCGCGTTCCTCGACGAGCGCTTCGACGCCGCCGAGATGGAGCGGCTCGCACGGACCGCGAAGCCCGCCAACGTGCTCAAGTGGAAGGCGACGATGCCCGTCTCGCAGGCCCGCACGTTCGAAAGCGTCGCTCGCGGAACGCTCGAGCGGCTCGGCTACGAGACGAACCATCCGGACGCCACGACCGCACCCGTGGCGGCGCACGCCTACCGCCTCCATGACCGGGCGGCCTGGATGGCGTTCATGGCGAAGACGAACCTGCTGGACGGCTTCCGGATCCGGTTCCTCGGCAAGGCGCCGTTCGCAGAATGAGGGCGTCGCGACCGGACGCGAGCGCGGATGACGCCCTGTGCGAGCTCTTCGCCCGGTTGCTCGACGTGGACCCCGACACGGTGAGCTTGGTCGGCCCTGGCGAGCTGCCCGAGCGCCTGGAGCGCGACGACGCCGACGCCCTGGTCGTGCTGCTGGACACCGGACGCGCGCCTCTCCCGACGCGCCTGGGCGCGCTCCTGACGAGGGATCGGGACGTGGCGCGACTCCGGCGCACGCTGTCCGGGGCGGGCTACCGCGCTTCCGGATCGTACGCGCTCTACCCGTCCGCGACCCGCACGAACGTGGTGTACGAGCGCGGCACGCCGGGTGGGCGCTACGCGGAGGCCGTGCTGCTGCCGCGCCCGCCCGGCCGCCTGCGGCGCTGGCTGCACGCCGCGACCCGGCGGACCTCATTCGGATCCTCCGCGATCGATGTGGTCGCGGTCGTGGGAGTCCGGCCGTGAGCGGCATCGTGGATCGGCTGCCGGACACGCTCGTCCGCCCGCTGGGCCCGGCACCGAGCGTGGTGTGCATTCGCACCGCCGAACCGAAGTACCTGGTCTTCGGACGCGATACGGACGCTCCGGCCTACGTCCTGCAGTGCGGACCGCGCGACGCCCTGATTAGGGTGCACGACATCACCGCCGCGCTCTCGGAGGCCATGCCCGGGCGATTGCCCGAACCGCTGGCGCTCGTGCCGGGAGCGAACGGGACGTGGATCCTGGTCCAGCGCGGACTACCGGGCACGCCTTGGTTCACGCTGAAGCATCGCGTGAGGACGAAGGCGCAATGGGAGTCGATCCGGGACGATGCCATCGACACGCTGCACGCCCTTCGACAGGCCACGCGGAACGAGCGAAGGTGGTACGAGCCGTCGAACCTCGCCGAGCGGGCTCGCCGGGTGCGCATCGGATGCGAGCGGGTCACGGGCGCGCCGGCGAGAGGCGGACCGGAGCTCGAAGCCCTGATCAGTCGGCTGGATCGCCACGGCACGGAGCGACGACTCGTCCAGCACGGCGACTTCTGCGTGAACAACCTGCTGTTCGGCACGGCGGACGCGGCGCTGATCGATTTTGAGCACTTCGGGCATGTGCACATGCCGCTGCATGATGAGTTTCTGCTCACCGGATCCTTGCTGGACCTGCACCCGGGTGAAAGCGCCACCGTGGCCCGCTCGCTGTGGGAATCGGTCGTGGCGAACGCGCGGGAAGCCGAGTCGCTAGACGCCGGGGACGTACACGCGCTGTTCACGGTCCACCTGATGTGGTGGGTCGTGGAGAGCGCCTCCAGCACGCTCAGGGCGGAGAAGTGCGCGCGCTACCGAACGGCCCTGGAGCGCGAGCTCGGCGCGCTTGCGGACGAGGAGCCCTGGCGACCCGGTCGCACGCGGATCTGAGGCGGCGTCGCGGCGTGCGGCTGCTTGCGTCGGGACCCTCCCGACAGCACGCGAGCGGATCCGTTCGCCACGGGTGGTAGGCTCTCTGTCGTCGCTGTTCGCGCCGTCGAAGGATGCATTCGGAAACCGAATGATCGGCAGCAACGCTCCGCCCGCTGTGAACCCGGTCGCCGTTCCGTGAGCCTCGCGGTCTCGCTGCTGATCTCCTCCCGCAATGGTGCCGCCAGACTGCCCGGCGTCCTGGACGGTCTCTCGGGAGCCGAGTCGCCGCCGGGGGGATTCGAGATCATCGTCGTCGACAACGCCAGCACCGATCGCACGGCAGAGGTGCTGCACTCGTACGCGACGCGGCTTCCCCTGACAGTGCTCGTGGAGACGACACCCGGCAAGAACGTCGCGCTGAACCGCGCGTTGGACATCGCGTCGGGCGAGCTATTGGTCTTCACCGACGACGATGTACGGTTGCCGACGAACTTCCTCAGCGGCTATGACCAGGTGAGCCGTCGCCGACCCGATTGCGATCTGTTCGGTGGTCGCATCGTGCCGGAATGGCCACGCGACCCGGATCCCCGCATTCTCTTGGAGGTGCCGCTGGCCACGGCCTACGCGCTGACGGAGGCGGATCGCGGCGAGGGATCCGTCGAGCCGAACCGGCTCTACGGACCTAACATGGCCGTGCGGCGCGCGGTCTTCGATTCGGGCATCCGCTTCGACGAATCGATCGGGCCGAACGGCGGACGCTACCTGATGGGGGATGAGACCGATCTGCTGATCCGGGCGGCCGCCGCGGGTTTCGACGCCCACTTCGCTCCCGAGATCAAAGTCGTGCACAGGATCCGGGAGGAGCAGCTGCATGACCGTTGGATCGCGCGCCGAGCCTTCATCGCCGGAGGCTCGATGGTCCATAACCAGCTTCGCAGGAACAACGGTCGATTTCCGGCGACGCCACGGCTCGCCGGCATTCCCCGGTGGGCAGCGCTCCGATTGGCCGCGGCGGAGAGCTCGGTCCTGCTGAGAAAGGCCGTGAACTCACGCCCAGGATGGCATCGCGCCCTATGGGAACGAGGGTTCCTCCGCGGATACGTCGACGAGTACCGACGGCAGTCGCGTGCCGGAGCGCGCCGGTGATGCCGCGGCGACCACGGCGGGGAGCCCGGCACGCATGTCGAAAGTGGTGGATCCGGCCGGGTGTGTCTTCCGCACCGTGAACGACGAGTCGGAATGTCGGCCGCTTGGATTCTCCTCGTCAGCGGGCTGGCCGGTGCCCATCACCTACTGTTCTGGGTCGCGGGAGCGGGCTCGAGAGCCCGGTGGAACGCCTCTCGGCGAGTCACCTCGTTCGACGCAGGACCTTGCCCGCCACGCTCAGAATCATGTTTCCGGAACGACCCAGATAGGTGCGCAGCAGACGAGATCGTGCATCCCGATATCCCGGTTGTAGGCCCAATGCAGCCTCGAAGTGACCACGAGCGCTCCGGTAACGGGCTGCCGAGAACGAATGTACGCCCTGCCGGTATGCATAGGCCGCACGGGCCTTCCGGCACGCGTTCGCCTTTTCCGAATCACCCTCTCCTGCCGTACAGTGCTTCTCCAGGATCATCTCGATCGCGTTCATCATCCGGCCGTGATCCTTCGACATGTTGTCAGGGTGCTTCCTGTAGCGCACGAGAGGCGCTTCCACGAAGTCGAGTTCGAACTGTCGACTCACCCGTATCCACAAGTCCCAGTTTTCGGCCGCGTCCAGGTTCGGGTCGAAGTAACCGACTCTGTCCAGCGCCTCGCGAGTCACGACTACGCTCCCACCGGTCATCCTGTTGCCTTGCAGCAGCTCGAGATACGCATCGCCCCGCACTCGGGGATCGCAACGATCCACGTCGAGCTCCGTGCCGTCCGGACCGACGTTCAGCGCCGCGCTGTAGACAAGGCCCACGTTTGCTCGAAATAGCGGGATCTGCCGCTCCAACTTGTTCGGCATCCACGCATCATCGCTGTCGAGGAAAGCGATGTACTGCCCCTTGGCTTCGGCCAACGCGTTGTTTCTGGCGACCACCTGCCCCGCGTTGGGCTGGTCGATCACGACGACCTGTCTCGGAAATTGATCGCGATAGCCTTCCAGCACCGACAACGAGTCATCGGTGGATCCGTCGTTGACAGCGATGATCTCCACGCTTTTGTACGTCTGGGCGAGGATGCTGTCGATGGACTCTCGAACGTACGACTCGCGGTTGAATACTGGAACGACTACAGAAACCAGATCGTCCATCTTCGGCTCTCTTCGAAGTTCTCCGGAAGCGGCGTGATCGGACAACGACTGACGGGGATCGGTTAGTCGACCCGGTACAGCTTGAAGTCGTCGATCGCGTACCACTGTTCCAACCGGCTCTCCTCGGGTTCCGGATAATTGTGCATGTTGCCGGCGAGCATCGCGAAGTTCCAACCGCTGCCTGCCGGCGCTCCCTCACCCAGGAACGGTACGTCCGTTCGATGTTCCACCTGCTCACCGTCGAACCAGACGCTCACGACTCCGTCGGGCACTCCGGGCGCCGAGTTCACGGACACACGCACCCCGATATGGTGCCACGCCCCGTCGCCGATCGATTCCTCGAAGGATCTCTGGCCCGGCAGCGCCCCTCTCGTGTTCGACTCGTAGGATCCGCATCGGTAGTTAGACTCCTGCGGATCGCACCTCACGTTGGACGCGAGGCTTGTAAAGTTCAGCGTGGCACCGTTCTTCTGCGTGTTCCACATGTGGAGATCCAGGAAGTACGTCGGCGCGGAGTCCCCATTCGAGAAGAACTTGAACGGGTTGCCATCGTCCCCATCGAAATGGGACAGCCGGAAGATCTTAGCCAGGTTGGTTCCGGAACCCGCTTCGTAGTGATGCCACCTGAATCCCGGCTGGAACTTGATGTGGAACTCCGCGTAGAGATCGCTGAACTCTTCCGGCAACCGGTGCGCGAGCACGCCGTCCGAACCCCATTGACTGGGCCCGCCCCACGACTCGTCCCAGACGACCAGACCTTTGCCGCTGGGCCCACGCTTCTGAAAGTCCGATATCTCCAGAGAGGAGTGAACGGCCGAATCCCCATCGCTTTGCGGGTGCCACCGCTCCGCGCTGTAGAAGTGCGTCCAGCCCTCCGGGACCAGCGCGCACTCGTCTCGCACGCCGCGGACGCAAGACGCACCGGCGTAGGGAAGGAAAAAGTCGTCCTGCGTGTCGAAGGTCTCGGAGAACACCAGCGACGACGCGTCCAGCTGCAGGGGATCGAACTCGCCGGCAGGCTCGCCCGCGACGGGCATCGCGGCCGCCGGCCGCACGCGGCACTCCGGATGCTCTGCACTCGCGTCCGCGCAGGCGCTCGACGGTCCCATCGAGGAACAGGCGGCGCAGAGCGCCACCAGCGGAAGACAGCGGGCGGTTAGTTTCGCCATGGTCCGGCACGTCCTTCTCGGCGCCGGTTCGTGCCGGCTGGGCTGTGCGCGGTAGCGGCAGGGTGGCAAGAAAGTTCAGTTCCTGTTCTCTTCGGGGGAAGCGGCGGCCGAACGGGCTGGAACCGCGCGCCTCCTTGCGTCCAGTACGGACGCGTAGAGGGCGGCGTACTCCTTTGCCATGCGATCCGCCGAGAACTCCGACCTGACTCGATGCCGCGCGTTCTCGCCCAACCTGGTTCGCCCGTCCGGGTCGGACATCAGCTCGGTGGCCGATCGCAGCAGGGCGCCTCGGTCCCCCAGCGGCACCAGGGCCCCGGTCCGGCCATCCTCGACGAGCTGATCCACTCCCGGGATGTCGTAGGCCAAAACGGCGATACCCAGTCCCATGGCCTCCATCATGCATCGAGGAATGCCCTCGGACGCGGACGTCATGACGAACAGGTCCAGCGTCAGCATGAGTTTCAGCCGGTCCTCCACGTACCCGGTGAACGTGATCGCTCCGCTGCTCGCGAGCTTGCCCGCCCTCGCCTCTAGAGCCGCTCGCTCGGGCCCGTCGCCGGTGATGACGAGTTCGACGTCTCGACGTTCTCGCCAGAGAGC
Organism: uncultured Gammaproteobacteria bacterium; assembly: GCA_963833195.1. GTDB lineage: Bacteria > Pseudomonadota > Gammaproteobacteria > Granulosicoccales > Granulosicoccaceae > Granulosicoccus. Next base: position 79,798 of record CAWHXF010000028.1, read on the forward strand.
GTCGAACATGTCCAGGATGTCGCCTATGCGCTTTCTCGCGATCAACTGTCCGACGTAACCGAGTCTCAGGCGTCTCCCGTCATCACCGACTCGTCTCGTCTGCAGCGCCTGCTCGATCTCCATGAGATCGGTACCGTTCGCGATGTACTCGAGCTTCGATTCGGGAACGCCGAGGCGGCGCACGTCATCCGCGAGCTCCAACGATAGCGGTACCACCTTGTCGAAGTAGCGAAGCGCGAAGGCACCGATACGGATGAACGCGCGGAGCTTGAGCCCGATGTCGTGGCCGAAGCCGTGCGGTGTCGACACGCATGCCACCCCCGCTCGTCTCGCCGCGAGCAGTCCGATCAAGTCGGATTTGTATCCGTGCGTGTGGACGATGTCCGCACGGCGCTGCGCGATGACGTCGACCAGCGCGCGCACGACGGCCGGATCGAACCGACCGTTCATCTCGATCCGGTGACGGCTCGCGGGGCCGTTCGGAAATCGCTCGAGAACCTCGACGGGGCCGCACCGCCGCTCGCTCGTGGCGGCCAGCTCGGAGCTGACTCCGGATCCGAGCTGGGCACCGGCGAGCGCGACGATCCATCGCTCCGCCCCGTAGTAGCCCGTGGGACAGATCAGGTGCAGAACGCGTATGCCCTCGCGCTCGGCGAGCGTGCCATCCAGGTTCTCTGCGACGTTCATCGCGTACGGACCCACCTCGCGGTGAGGTGGACGCGCGCATGTGGTGCGATCGCGACGATCACCTCTCCTCATCGTCTTCGAGCAAGGACACGAAGTCTCGTGTCTTTCTTCCCCTCGCCGCGAGGTTCTGGGCTTCGATCAGCTCGATGGTCATGTCCTGCGAGAAGAACCTTTCGAGTTCGGCGCTCACGCGTTTTCTCTCGTTCTCGTGCAGCGATCGCTCCAACCGGACAACCAACTCGCCCTGACGCTCCTGCACGCCCTGGAAGGCGACATCGATCGCATGCTCCTTCGAAAGCGTCTTGAAGACATGGTAGAGCGTCATGCTTGGAAACGCCTTCGTGCGACCGCGGATCGTCCTGCCGATCCGTCCGGTCACCTCTCGCAAGACGTACCCCTGCCTTCCGCAATCGCAGCGTTCCGAAAAATCGATGTCGACATGGTCTCCGATGTCGTAGCGGATCACCGGAAACGATTTCGACACGAGGTTCGTGACCACCATCCGGCCGTTCACGGTCTCGGCGATCATCGTCTCCATGTTGAGGTGCATCTTGCCGGCCGGACAGCCGAAGGCCATGATCCCTCCTTCGGCGGAGCCGTATTCACCGACCATGCGCCGGCCGAACACCCGTTCGGATCGCTGCTGGTACGACTCGAACACCTTCTCGCTGGTGCCCTTGATGAACCTCAGGTCGATGCGCTCGTTGAGCTCCGGACGCGTGTCCAGGAACACCGCAAGCTGGTTCACCATCGAGGCGTACCCCTCGAGGTAGTCCGCCGAACGCAGCTTTCGGCAAAACTTCGTCATGTCCCGCTCGTCGTAGGAGAACATGCGGAAGCGGTTCTGCAGCTCGTCGAGCAGGCGCACCTTCGGCATCTCGCGCGCCGGAATACTGTAGCCCCAGAGGTAGCCGTTGCGCTGCCACGGTACGATGCCGTGCCAACGGTAGCCCCTGAACACCGACGCGTTGTGCCACGCGTCCCAGTCCAAGTTGCGCCGGAACACCAGCGGCTTTCCGCTGCTGCCCGAGGTCGAGGACGCGATGTCGGACTGTCCCGGCACACGATTCTGAATCCGATCGGCGTTGTCGCGCAGCATCTGCTTGTCGGTCAGAGGCAGCTTGATCATCTGACCGAGCAGGTCCGTGCCCGAGTCCACCGCACCCGAAAGCCTCTCCCGATGGAAAGGAGAGTTTGCGCACGCCCAATCGATCAGCTCCGCCAGCGACCTGTGCTGGAAGTCCAGCAGCCGATCCAGCGACCAGGTCTCAGACTCCCGAAGAAAGCCCTCGTTGCTCGGTATGCGGGGGTTGCGGCGTGCCACGCCCGCCTCGAACACCTTCTTTCTAAAGACACCGCCCTTCTTCCGAGCGTTCCGCACGCTCACCGACCCTTGCGATCGATGCGGACGAGCATTCCCGCCCCCCGTGCCGCCAGATAGGTCGCCCAGAGCAACGAATGCTCGATCAGGTCCCTCGCTCTCGACACCGGCGACTTCTTCGCCGTGATCGCGATCGGCATCGCCAGGACCAGCGCGAGAAGCGGTACGCCGACGACCCAGGCTCCGGCAAGCAGGGCGACGACGGCTCCGGTCAGCAACAGCGCGAATGCCGCCGGTACCGCAAGGCTCGCCAGCTCCGAAGGCTCGAACCGGCGGCCGAGCGCGTTTCGAAGGTTCGACCCTCCTTGCCAGAGCTCGCGCAGGAAGAACCTCCACAGCGTCTTGGCGTTGCCGAGGTGGACCACCTCCACCGTGCGATCGACTAGCATCGTCCAGCCTGCCCGTCCGATCCTATACCCGAGCTGCGCGTCCTCGCACGTGGGCAGGCGTGGATCGAATCCGCCGAGCTCGTCGAGGATCTCCCGCCGGACGCAGAAGCAGAAGCTGGAGATGGTGTCGACCGACGTCAGCTCGCGACCGTACTTCGCCCGGTGATTCGCGATCCACCGACGCTCCACCCAAGGCGCCCGGTCCGGCTCCTCGAGCCGCATGATCCCGCTGACCAACCCGACCGAGTGGTCCGAGGTCAATCTCGACACTACGGTGGAAAGCCAATGCGGCGGTGCTAGGCAATCGGCGTCGATGAAACCGAGGACGTCCCCCGAAGCCGCTTCGATTCCCGCGTTCCTGACTGCCCCGATGGTGCCCTCGGCGGACAGCACCTCGACACCATCGAGGCGATTCGCGACATCCACCGTGGCGTCCGTCGATAGGTTGTCCACCAGGATGATCTCGAACCGTGGGGATGGGTAGTCCTGCGCGATCAACGCCCGGATCACCCTCTCTATGCGCTCGGCCTCGTTGCGGGCCGGGATCACGACGGACACCATCGGGAGCGTCCCCATCCGTGCGTCCGTCCATGCCTCGTTGTCCCGTCTTGCGGCGCTCATCCTTCTCGCTCGCTCTCGTGTCCATCCGGAAGAGGTACGCGCCCGAGACGATCGTTGATCCACGTCCACTCGTGGCTCAACCGCGGCAATGCGGCACGCAGCTTCACCCGGGACCGGATCGATCGCGCGAGACGGCGCGCCGTGCCGGGGACACGCTTCAGAGTCGGTTCCAGCGCGCACTCGAGCGCTTGGCCTCGCAGGCGCTTGCGAACGAAATGAGTATCGATCCCTGCGTTGAGAAAGATCAGCGCCTGAAGCCTGGCGAACCGGGTCTGCTCGCTGCCCCGGAGCTCGGCGAAGACGTGCGCGGCGAATCGATCCGCCGCCGAACGGTAATCCGCGCTTCTCCCCGGATCGTAGGCCGCCGCCGCCCGGAAGATCGTCACGCGGCGAATGTCCTGAGCCGCCCACGTCGCGTTCGGGAACTCCAGGCGCTCCGGCCGTTCCAGATAGGGCATCTCGTTGTCTACCATCCACCGGGCGTAGGTGCGGAATGCGTGCTGCACGTACCGGTACGCATCGTCGATCGAGGCGCGCGCCTCCTTCACGTCCAGGTACCTGAGCGCCGCCTGCATCAGAACGACGTAGGACCACCGTCCCTCGACATCGTCGAACCCGTGCGCTTCCACATCGTCCTGCGGACCCCAGGTATCCATCAGCACGTTTTCCGCGCGGAGCAGCCACGATGCGTCGCCGTCCAGGAGGTGCGCGTCGAGCAACGCTTCGACGAAGTTGCCGGTCCCACGGGTCATCGGGTAGCGGTACCAAGGACGACCGCCCCGTCGCAACGCCTTCGCTCCCTCACGAAGCTCGTTGTCGACGACCGCGTGAACGCCCGCCACGATGCTGGGATCGCCCTCGTGGAGCGCGATCATCCAGCGGACCAGGTCGAAGACCGTCCGGCGAGATCGCTCGTGCCCCGTGAGCAGCCAGTGCAGCGTCAGACCGGTCGTGTAGCAATGCTCCGCACCCGGCCCCCCTCCGTGACTCGCGGGATCCGCCGGATTTCGGTTGTGCCTGGAGTAGGTGCGGTGAGTCGATGTCACCGCGTCCGTGTAGTGGTTGGTGTGCCAGAACAGCCCGTTGTTGTATTCGCAGCGATCCCGATCGGTTCGATATACGTCTATGTCGGCGACGTGCCGCGCCAGGTCATCGCCGAGTCGTAGCCATCGCGGATCGTCCGTCGTCATGAAACGTGACAGGAACCCACCGACGAGGTCGTACTGGTTGTTGTAGTGCGACCTCAGCAGCGGCTCGCCGGCCGCGACGTACAGACTCTCGTGGTCGGCGAACACCTCGCCGTGGTCGCGCCATCCGTACTCGTCGGCAAGCTCCCGTTTGGCGATAAACCCCTCGGGTTCGAGCATCAGCGAAAGCAGTGATTGGTCGAACGGCGATGGAAGCCGTGACGAGTGCAAGAGCCATTCCCGCGCCCGCGGCTCTCGCGCCAGGATACTCAGCGGCGCGCAGGCCGGTACGGGCGCGCGCTCGACGTCCGGCACCGCCAGCAACACGATGGTCTTGTGCTTTCGCTCCCCCGGCTGGAGCTCGTGCGCACCGGCATCGGATACCGCGAACGCGTCCCAGCAGATGCCTCGCTCGGAGGCTTCCAGAGCGGCCGGGTATTCCTGCCAGAAGCCGACGGCCCGTGCGGCGATGCCCGTTCCGTCCCGCGTCACGGCCACCACCGCCGGGTCCGCGCGCTCGCCCTCGGCAACCCGCTTGCCGTCGATATGCAACTCGTAGCCTGGCCGTTTGTCCGTGAAGCTCGGCACGTCGACCGCCCGGCCCGAGCCGGTCGCGTTGCCGCTCGCCCTCTGAACGACCCGGACGGATCGATACGATTCGGCGGGCGCCCCGTGCTCGGGCCGGAGCACCAGGACGCGCTCCGCGCCGTCGACATGCACGCGCACGCGTAACGCATCGAACAGGACGGAACCTGGATCGCCGAGATCCCAGAAACCGTCGGCATGGACTGCACGGCGCGGGTTGTGGATGCCGAGCTCGATCTCGAGACGCCCTTCGTCGCCGGTGGGTTCGGCGCAAAGGGACAGCCACGCCCCCTCCAGCCCACGCACGTCCGGGGCGTCCGTCGTCCGGCCACGCCAGCTCCAGGCGTTCCGCCGCTCGACCTCGTCGACCCTGGCCAAGGGTTCCAGCGGGACGATGAACGGCTCGTCGTCCCCCCCTTGGAAGATCTCCACCGAAAGAGCAAGTTTCAGCGAGGCGTGTCCGGGATGCGCCTCCCATCGCAGCGCCGTACCCGTCGCCGTCCAGCGACCCGCGAAGGCGTCCGGGCGCCGGTCCGTATCTTCTGCGGCGGAGCGTCGCACGAGATCGAACCGCTCCCGTCCCCGCGCGGATCGGCCGGCGCATTCCAGCCCGATCCACTCGACGCTGCCGCCCGGCCAACGCGAACGTGCCTCGATCCTCACCCCTTGCACCGACCGCCCATCGTCATCGAGCAGCAGCGCCTCGCGAGGCTCCCGCAGAAGCCCGGGCTCGAGCCGGGCGGTCAGGTGCAATCGTACGGCACCGTTCAGAGCGGAACGGGACAGGTCGATCAGGTCGAAGACGGCTAGCACGCTCACCGCGCCGCTGGCCGCGTGGTCGGACGCGGGCTACTCTCCGGATTCATCATCGATCGCGGGGGCACGTGAAACTTGAAGCACGTCGCCAAACGGATCGCGTTCACGATCGCGAGCGTCGCGGTCGCGCCGCTTTGGGTGCATGTACGGCTCTCGAAGCGAGTGCACGGCACCGACGGCGCCTTCCCGGGCCACGCGCAGCTGCTCGGCCTCGTTCCGTTCCGCATCGGAGTCTACCTGCGGGCGGCATTCTACGGTCGCACCTGCACGGCCGTGGACCGGGAAGTCTCCATCGGGTTCTTGACGTTGCTCTCGCACACAGACGTCGATCTGGGCCGCCACGTCTACATCGGCCCGCAGTCGAACATCGGATCGTGCGCGATCGGGCACGACTGTTTGCTCGGCAGCGGCGTGCACGTCCTCAGTGGCAAGCGTCAGCACGACTTCTCGGACGGCGACCGACCGGTGCGCGAGCAAGGAGGAAGGCTGCAGAAGATTCGCATTGGCGAGGACTGCTGGATCGGCAACGGCGCGATCGTGATGGCAGACATAGGCCCGCATAGCGTGGTCGCGGCCGGTGCGGTGGTTGTCGACGACGTTCCGCCCCGCTCCATCGTGGCCGGCAACCCTGCGAAGGTGCTGAGGAAGCGGTAGTTCGCGCCTTCCGCCCTGCCGGCGCTCACGCCGTGCGCCGGCTCCCCCGCGACCGTGCCGACCGCCCGTCACGCGCCGCCCACCGGATCGGTCGCACCGACACGCGGTGCGGCCGAACCGTCAGAACATCGATCGTGGCTCCTCAAGGCGGCGGAAGCCCGAACGCTGACGGTCGGCGCGCCTCCGTGGTTGAGCGGTTTACGTCAGTGACGCGTTCAGGCGGCCTTGAGCTTTCGTCGACGAGCGAAGCCCAGCACGGCGATACCGGCACCCAGTAGCGCGATGCCCGCCGGCTCGGGAACCTGCTGGATCCCGCTCTCGCGGATGTCCGAGCTGAAGGTGGCACCGCGAGCGTTGACGCTGAAGGTGGACGTCAGTTGGCCGGTCAGCGGGTTGATACGGGGACCGGTGAAGAACAGCTGTCCGCCGCCGGGGCGCGCAGTACGATCGACTATGCGACCGCTGAAGCCGAGTACGCGGCTGGGGTCGGCGTTGTCGAGGACGGCGAAGACAGCACCATTCTGTGCCGGGAGCTCGAAATCCAGCAGGCTGCCGGTCTGATCCACGGCGTTGATGGAGCTCAAACGCACCTGGTCGTAGAAAATTCCGGTGGTGATGTCCTCGTACTGCGTTCCGGATACGCGGTCACGGCTCTCGAACGAACCCAGGAACAGCAGCTCACCCGGCAGGAAGCTTTCTGCACCAGCGTCGTTGAACAGAGAGAACTGCCCGCTTATGGGAAGCGCGTGCGCGGACGCGCCCCAGGCACACGCGATGCCGAAGAGCGCGAGCGCCATCGTTTTCTTGATCACACCTTTCATTGAATCAGTCCTCGTTCTGGGTCTGTTGGCGTGGCACGTCCGTCCACAGCTCGGGCGAGTCCACCGGTTCGATGTCGGGGACCACGGCCACACGTGACATGCCATGTTCGTGCCAAACCGTCTTTTCATTTATAATCAATGGTTTACGACGCCTCGATCGAGCGAAGGTCCCGGAGATGTAAGTATTCTCGACAGAATCGAACGATGCGTTCCGGTTTGCCGCGAAGGGAACGGGAAGCCTTCGGCTTCCAAACGCTCGGGAGCCCGCACCCGTTCGTACCGCCTCGGCGGAGCCGGCCCGTTCGAGGGGACGGGCTTCGACCTCGGAGAACATCAGCGCGCGCTCGCCCACACCGTCACCCGTCGCCCCCGGAGCTCGTCCGCGATCCCGAGCACGCTCGCGAGCCCGACGAGATGGAAGTAGTAGACCAGGTAGACGAGCTTCGGCATGTCGCGCCCCGCCCGATCCAGAGCGTACCCCGCAAGCGCGACCGCCACGCTGGCGACGACCAGCGCCCACAGCACGGCGTATCCGGGCCACGGGTGCTGCAGCGCGAGCACGCCGCCGCTCGCCAGGGCGACGCCCGTCAGCACGGCCGAGAACCAGCGCACCACCTTGTGCGACACGAGCATGAACAGGAAGCGTGCGTGCCGGTGCCACGAGAACAGCCCGATGTGCCGGCGCACCGCGCCCCACGAGCGGTTCACGATCCGCCGCTTCCTGCGGAACTCGTCGTCGAACGCGTCGCTGCCGCTCTCGTGGCTGCGCGCCTCCGGCACGAACACCCCGCGATGGCCGTCCGCGACGATCTGCAGCGGGTTCACGAAGTCGCTGATGTCCACGTCGGCGAGCGGCCGGTACAGCTCGCGCCGAATCGCGTAGATCGCCCCATCGCCGCCCACGACCGAGTCGAAGCGCGACTCCAGGCGCTTGATGAGCATCTCGTAGCGCCAGTACAGCCCCTCGCTGACGTTGACCGCCTCGGCGTCCTCGTCGCGATACAGCGCCGCGCCCACCGTGTAGCCCACCTGCGGATCCTCGAACGGCGCGACGAGCTCGCGGAGCGCCCGCGGCTCGAACATCGCGTTCGCGTCCGTGAAGACGACCAGGTCGCTCGACAGCCCAGGCACCACGCGGTTGAGCGCCCTGGTCTTGCCGCCGCGCTCATGCATGCGCACGAGCGCGGCGCGCGCGTCGGCGGCCGCCAGATCCGCGACGATCGAGTCGGTGGCGTCGGTGCTGGCGTCCGAGACGACCACGACGCCGAGCCGGTCCGCCGGGTAGTCCAGCGCGAGGGCGTTGCGGACCTTCTCCCCGATCCAGCGCGCCTCGTCGTGCGCGCAGACGACCATCGTCACCGAAGGCGGCACGGCGTCGGCCCGACGCGCGTTGAGGCTGTCGACTCCGTTCCGTGCGCGCACCGGCAGGCAGCGCAGCAGCAGCGGATACACGATCCAGGGGTACACCACCAGCGCACAGCTGCCGATGAACAGGATCTCGAAGGGAAACAGCGGCATCTGGGACCGTCGCGCACGAGCCAGCGGAACGCGAGCCTAGTCGATGCCGACAGGCGATCCGGGAACGCCCTCCTCGCTGCTGACTGGACTTTGGTCTTGTCGGCGACCCCGTCACCCGCTGATCGGGACGGCCGGCGGGGGAATCGAGCATAGTCTCCGACCACGCGGGGAACGGACCAAGAGGACGAGGGAAGATGCGAGCACTGTCCAGGATCTCGCCCCTGCTGCTGGCGATCGCGCTCGCGGCCTGCGGGGCATCGAACGACGTTCCGCCGCTGGACGCGGCTCGCGCGCAAGCGGCTGCCGGCGACTGGCGCACCGCCTCCATCGAGGCGCGCAACGCCGTGGCCGCGAACGCCGAGGATGCCGAGGCACGGCTGCTGCTAGCCGGAATCCAGCTCCGGCTGGGCGACCCCGCCTCCGCGCAAAAGGAGCTCGAACGTGCCCGGAACCTCGGCGCGGATCCCGATCGCACCGACCCGCTTCTGGCGCTTGCGCTGCTGCGCCAGGGCAGCCTCGAGGGCGTACTCGCGATCGACCCGGCTGCCGTGACGGACGAGACCGGCCGGGCCAGGGTGCTCGCGACCCGATCCCTCGCCCACGCTGGCCTCGGCGACCTCGATGCGGCCGAAACGACGCGGGACGAAGCGATCGCGCTGTCGCCCGAGCTGCCCGACGTCGTGCTCGCCGACGCTCGCCTGCGTCTGGACAACGAGGACGGCGCCGGTGCGCTGGAGCGCCTGGAAGCGCTGGCCGCCTCGCTGGACGCCGACCCCATCGGAACCGACGCCGACACGGCCGGCTTCGGCCCGTACGCCGCCGAGACCCACGAGCTGCTCGGCGACGTGCACCGCGCCGCCGGCCGCCCGGACGATGCGAAGGCCAGCTACGCCCGGGCCTCCGAGTCCGCCATCTTCGACCTGCCCCTGCGCATCAAGCTCGCGACCCTCGCGCTCGACACCGACGACCGCGAGGCCGCCCTCGCCGAGATCGAGACGCTGGAGAAACGCGGCGTGGAGCTGCCGCTGCTGGCCTACCTGCGCGGCCGGATCGACCTCGCCGACGGCGAGATCGCCTCCGCCCAGTCCCGCTTCGAGGACGTGCTGACCAGGGCGCCGGACGATCCAGACGCCGTCGCGGGCCTTGTCGTGGTGCACCTCGCGCTCGGCAACGACGGTCAGGCCGATCAGTACGCCAAGCAGCTCGCCGGGCTGTCCGACGCACTCGGCGGCGACACGCTGCTCGGGACTCGTGCGGCTTCAGCGCGGCGACTTCGAAGGCGCCATCGCAGGCGGTGGAGCCGCTGGTGCGCTACGGTCAGCCGGACGCCCTAGCGATCCGCGTGCTGACGACCGCCCTGCTCGCCACCGATCGCCCCGTGCGCGCCGCCGACCTGCTGCTGGCGCGCGCCGGCGACCCGAGCGAAGCCGACGGCGCCGAGCGCGCCGCGCCTGGTGTTCTCGAGCGAGCCGTGGCAAGGAGATGCTGCGGGCGTTCGGCGGTACCGACGACGCGGCGGAGGCCGTCGATGACGTCGTCGATCCCGAAGGCTCGAGCGCGGCCACCGACGGCACCGGCAAGCTCGACGCCCGTCAGCTCGCCCACGCCGGTGCGATCTCGCTGATGCTGGTCGACCGCACCATGGAGGCGCGCGAGCTGCTGGCGGGCGTGCGCGAGACCTACCCCGACGACGTGCCGACGCTGCTGCTCGACGGCCTGGCGGCGGGTCTCGCCAATGACCTCCCGGGCGCCATCGAGTCGGCCGAGCGGGCGCGCCGGATCGCGCCGGGCGACCGCGGCGCAGCGTCCCTGCTGGCGCGCACCGCGCTCGCCCAGGGCGACCCGGACGCGGCTCGCGCACGGCTGTCCGATGCCTCCCTCGACGGTGACGCCCGGCTCGAGGACTGGGTGCTGGCCGGGCGCATCGAAAGCGCGGACGGCGACGAGGAAGCGGCCGAGCAGACGCTGCGCCAGGCCGCCACCCAGTACCCGGAGGCGGCGGAGGTCGCCGTGCCGCTCGCTCGCGCGGACCTCGCCGAGGCGCGCTTCGAGGATGCACTGGAGCGTCTCGCCGCGCTGCCTCCCGAGGTGCGCGCGAGCGACGACGTGCGCCGCATTCGCACCACGGCACTGAGCGCGCTGGAGCGTCACGACGAGACGCTGACCGAGCTCGACGCCCTGCTCGCGAGCTCCCCGGAAGATGCATCGCTGCTGTACGTGCGCGCGCGCACCCGTGCCGGGTTGAAGGACCTCGAGGGCATGCGACGAGACCTGGACGCCGCGCTGGGCGCCGACCCGGAGCACGCCCCGTCGCTGAGCGCTGCCGCACGGCTCGCCCTCGCCACCCAACGCCCCGACGACGCGCGGGCCTTGCGCGACCGGCTCGCCGAGCGCCTCGGCGAGGACGACGCGCAGGTCGCGGCGCTGGATCGGGACATCGCGGCCGCACCGACGGCCGCAGCGGGCGGCCAGCCCGACACGACCGGTACCGGTGCGACCGAAGGCGACGCGCAACGCGTCGAGATAGCCACCGGCGAAGAGCTCATCGCCGCCGCCTCCGCACTGTGGCAGGCCGACCGACAGGACGAGGCCATCGAGCTCATGGTCCGCTGGCTGGAGACTCGCCCCGCCGACGTGCCGGTCCGCCTGACCCTCGCCAACAGCTACATGGCGCTCGACCGGAACGTCGCCGCGGTTTCCGCCTACGAACGGGTCCTGAGCGAACAGCCCCGCAATCTCATCGCGCTGAACAACGCCGCCTGGCTGCTGCGGGACGAGGACCCCGAACGCGCGTTCGAGCTCGCCCGCACCGCCATCGAGGTGGAGCCCGACAACGGCGCGGCGCTCGACACCTTCGCGATGCTCGCGCTCGCGACGGGCCGCACGGAGGCGGCTGTCGAGGCGAGCGACCGGGCGCTCGCGCTCCTGCCCGACGAGCCCGCCATCCGCCTGAACGCGGCGACCGTGGCGGCGCGCTCGGGCTCGCCCGACGTGGCCCGCGAGCGGCTCGAGGCGCTGCTCGCCGACGTGCCCGAGTTCGCCCAACGCGCCGAGGCCGAGGCCCTGCTGAACGGCCTCGACTAGCCCTTACGTGACGGCTCCGCAGCAGGCCGCCGCGTCGCCGCTCGCGGCCGTCGGTACCGGCGCGAGCCTGCGCGACGCCGCGATCGGCGGCGCATCGAGGCTGGCGATTGCCGATGCCGACACGGCTCTCGACCGCTGCACCCTGGCCCACCTCACGGCGGCCTGCGCGGCCCGATTGCACCGGTCGGGCGTCCGCCCCGGCGACCGCGTGGCCGTGCTTGCGTCCAAGCGCGTCGACGCCGTCTGCTGGTTGCTCGGCGCGCTGCGCGCGGGCGCCGTCGTCGTGCCGCTGAACCCGCGGCTGCGGGAACGCCAGCACGCCGCGATCCTCGCCGACTGCGCCCCGGCCGCGCTCGTGTGGAGCGACGCGCGATTTACGATCCCCGACGGGCTGCTCGCAGGCACCGGCGCACGGGTGCTGATCGGCCCGGACGATGCCGCCGCGCTTCTCGAACACCCTGTCGACCGCGCCCGCGCCACGGCCGCGCACCTGCACGACGGCCTCGTCGACGACACACCCGCCGCCTTGCTCTACACCTCCGGCAGCACCGGCACCCCCAAGGGCATCCTGCTGTCGCACTCGAACCTCGCGCACGGCGCCGCCAGCGTCGCTACCTACCTCGGCCTGACCGAGCGCGACCGCGTCCTCGCGCTGCCGCCGCTGAGCTTCGACTACGGCCTGAGCCAACTGACCTCGGCCCTGCGCGTCGGCGCCAGCGTCGTGCTGGCCGACTACCGCCTGCCGCAATCGGTGTTCGCGCTGATCGAACGCCACCACATCACCGGCCTGCCCGGCGTGCCGACCCTCTGGGACCGGCTCGCCGCGCTCGACTGGCCCGCGGCCGCCCGCGGTCTGCGCTACGCGACGAACACCGGCGGCGCGCTCCCGCCGCGGACGGTACGTGCACTGCTCGAGACACTGCCCGACACCGAGCTGCACCTGATGTACGGCTTCACCGAAGCGTTCCGCGCGACGTCCCTGCCCCCTGTCCTCGCGCGCACGCGCCCCGATTCGGTCGGCCGCGCGGTGCCGTACGCCGAGGTGCGCATCGTGCGGCCCGACGGCAGCGAGTGCGCCGCGAACGAGCCCGGCGAGCTGGTGCAGCACGGGCAGCTCGTCGCGCTCGGCTACCACGGCGACCCGGTCGCCACCGCCGAGCGCTGGCGCCCGCTCGCGCGCGGCGCCGCGGGCGTCGAGGGCGAGCGCTGGGCCTGGTCCGGCGACGTCGCGGTGCGCGACGGGGACGGCCTGATCTCGTTCGTGTCCCGGCGCGACGACATGGTCAAGCTGTCCGGTCACCGCACGTATCCGGCCGAGATCGAGCGGGAGCTGCGCGACGGCGCGCCCGTGGTCGAGGCCTGCGTGAGCTGCCCCGAACACCCGAAGCTCGGCACGGTCGCGGTCGCCGACGTCGTGCTCGCGCCCGACGCTGCGGTCGACGACGTGCTGGACTGGTGCCGCGCGGCGCTGCCGAGCTACCACGTGCCGCACCGCGTGCAGGACCACGCCGCGCTGCCCACCGGTCCGAACGGCAAGCTCGACCGTGCGGCGCTGCGCGCGGCGTGGGAGGAGCGCTTCGCCGCGGCCCCGGACGCGCACGAATGAGCATCCCGTTCGCGAACCGCCGCTTCGAAGCGCTCGCCGCGATCGCCGGCGCCACGCCCGCCTACCTCTACGACGCGTCGGTCCTCGACGAGCGCATCGCGGCTCTGCGCGCGCACCTGCCGGGCGACGTGCGCGTGCACTACTCGCTGAAGGCCAACCCGATGCCCGCGCTCGTCTGCCACCTCGGACGCGCCGTCGATGGTCTGGATGTCGCGTCGGTCGGCGAGCTGCGCATCGCGCTCGGCAGCGGCGTGCCGACGCCGCGGATCAGCTTCTCCGGACCCGGCAAGGGCGAACGCGAGCTGACGGCCGCGGTGGCGGCCGGCGCCACGGTGCACGCCGAGTCGACGGCCGAGCTGGAGCGGCTCGCCGCCGCCGGCGGGCGCACCGGACGGGTGCCGCGTGCGTCGCTCAGGGTGAACCCGGACTTCGACGTCCGGCGCTCCGGCATGGTCATGGGCGGCGGTCCGCAGCCCTTCGGCATCGACGCCGAACGCGTCGTCGAGGCGGCGGGCCTGGCCCGGACGCTCGGGCTCGAGCTCGTCGGGCTGCACTGCTACCCCGGCTCCCAGATCCTGTCGGCCGACACGCTCGGCGCGCTGCACGCCGCCACGCTGGAGCTGTTGAGCCGGCTCGCGCTCGAGGCCCGGCTGGAGGCGCCGAGCCTGAACCTCGGCGGCGGCTTCGGCATCCCGTACGCGGCGCGCGACGCAGCACTGGACATCGCTGCGGTGGGCGACGCGCTCGGGCACGCCGCCGAGACCGCGCGCACGGCCTGCGCCCCGTCCGAAATCGTCGTCGAGACGGGCCGCTACGTCGCGGGCCCGGCCGGCATCTACCTCGCGCGCGTCGTCGACCGGAAGGTGTCTCGCGGCAGGACCTTCCTCGTGGTCGACGGCGGGCTGAACCACCACCTCGCAGCCACCGGCAACCTCGGTCAAGTCATCCGCCGGAACTACCCGATCCGCGGCCAGCGCCGGGACGCGTTCGACGACGGCGCCACCGAGCGCGTCAGCGTGGTCGGTCCGCTGTGCACGCCGCTGGACCTGCTGGCCGACGACGTCGAGCTGCCCGTGCTGAGGCCGGGGGATCTGGTGGCGGTGCTGCAGTCCGGCGCCTACGGGTACTCGGCGAGTCCGCACGGCTTCCTCGGCCATCCACCGCCCGTCGAGCTGCTGCTGCACCCGGAGAGCGTCAGCGAAGCGCTCGGTCCAGCCGGCTGACCCAGTCCGCCGTCAGCGCCTCGAGCCGCCGCCGGTCCTCGCCGCGCGAGAACGTGTGGTCGCCGGGCAGCAGCCGCCGCTCGAGGTGCGCTGCGTCCGGTCCCTCGTGGGAGCCCGAGCCGACCCGACCGCGGGCCGCCCCGACGGCCTCGGGGAAGCGCGCGTCGAACGCGGCCTGGAACTCGCGCGCCGTCTCGTCGGCCTCGGCCACGGCGACGAGGACCGGCACCCCGCAGGCCCCGACGGCGTCCAGCACCAGTGCGGGCAGGTCGCGCTCGTCGCCGCGTCCGGGACGCCCGGTCAGCGCGCTGCGCGCGGCGCGCGCGAACGAGCGCAGCGAATCGAGCGGGTCGAGCCGGCCGCGCACGAGCTTGCCGAACAGCTCCGGGCTTCTCAGCCGGTCGAGGTAGTAGCGGCGCAGCCGCACGCGCGCCGCTCCCGCCTCCGTTCGGATCCACGGGTTGACCATGACGAGGCCGGCGACGCGTGCGTCGTCGCGGCCGGCCGCGACGTGCACCGCCGCCGCGCTCGCCCCGTCGCACAGCCCCCACAGCACGACGCGCGGCGCGAGCTCGCGGCTCGCCAGATCGATCGCGGCATCCAGGTCCGTGCCGTTGTCGAGGAAGTCCCGCGGCTCGCCGTCGCTGTCGCCCATGCCGGCGAGATCGAAGCGCAGGCTCGGCACGCCGACGGACGCGAGGTGGCGCGCCAGCAGCACGAACTGGCGGTGCGCGCCGACGCGGTACTGCGCCCCGCCCACGACGACGACGACCGCGAGCGCCGCGCGCCCGTCCGCCGGCAACGCCGCCATCGTGCTCACCGCGTGCAGCCGCGCGTCGCCGGAGCGCGGGCGCCACGCGCGCTCGGGCCAGGCGTCGGTGGGCGAACGCCATGCGAACGCGTCCCGCGGGACGCCCGCCGCTTCCGCCGGCGCCTCACCGACGATACCGTCGGCGAGCTCCTCCACCAGCGCCGGATCCACCGGGCACTCGTCGAGCTGCCAGAACGGACGGCTCGCCGAACGGCGGGTCTCGCCGTCATCGCACGCACCGGCGCGGGCATCGCCGGCATCGGCGATCCGGGGCGCTGTGGACGTGCCGTCGTCGGTCCCGATCTCGTGGCGCCGCCGCCGCGTCGCCGTGTCGGCCGACGTCGCAGCCGGTTCCACGTCCAGCGCCTCCGCCAGCGCCGGGTGCAGCGCGAAACCCGCGAACTCCACGGGCTCGCCGGCGTCCAGCCGCGCGCGCAGCGCCTTGACGCTCGCGTCCGGTGCGTTAGCGAAGCGCCGGCGCGCGGCCTCGATCATGAGCCAGCGACGCAGCAGCGCACGCGTCGATGCTTCCGGCGCGACCGTCGTGACCGAGCGCACCCCGCGCAGCGCGTTCACCGGCAACGCGTCGATCAGCAGACACCCCGCGCGCAGGCCGACGAGGTCGATGGGCGCCCCGATGCTCCGCGCCGCCTCCAGCTCCCGACGCAGGTCCTCGAGCCATGTCTGCCAACGCGCCTCGACGAAGTCCCCGGCGCTGTCGCCGGTGCCGAAGTGATCGGTCACGATGCAGCTCCGACCCCGCGCCGCCAGCACCCGGGCCAATGCGGCGAGGGTGCGCCGGGACCGGTTCATCTCGCCGTCGAGGGGCTGCACGATCACGACGGTGCCGGTG
This sequence comes from uncultured Gammaproteobacteria bacterium, assembly GCA_963833195.1. Taxonomy (GTDB): domain Bacteria; phylum Pseudomonadota; class Gammaproteobacteria; order Granulosicoccales; family Granulosicoccaceae; genus Granulosicoccus. Next base: position 96,034 of record CAWHXF010000028.1, read on the forward strand.
CGGGGCACGGCGTCGTCGGGCCGGACGACCAGTCGGTGCAGCGGTCCGCGCTCGCCGTCGACGAACTCGCCCCGAACCTCGGTCACGGCGTGCGGGCGAGGCGTCCCTCGACATAGGCTCGCAGCGACTCGAGGCTCGCGAACAGCGCCTCGTCGACGTCCTCGTCGTCGACCTCGAAGCCGTAGCGCGCCTCCATGGCCAGCACGAGATTCACGCAGGCGATCGAATCGAGCTCGGGCAGAGCGTCGAACAGCGATGCGTCGGCATCGAGCGCATCGACGCGGGACCGGTCCCCGACGACGCCCGCCAGCAGCGCGCGCACCGCGTCGAGCTCCACGCGGCCCGCTTCACCGGGCCCGCGCCCGGCTTCTGGTTCGGGACGAGCGTTCATGGGTTCGGGCTCGGGTCGGTCCGGTGTGCGCGGTGCGCGAGGGTAGCCCGGATGCGCGCGCGCAGCCGCCCGAGATCGTGGCGGGCGAGCCCCAGCGCGCCCGCGAGCGTCCACGGCCGCCAGGCGTGCAGCACGAGCTTGACCGCCCTGTCCCCCATCCAGTCCGCCTTGTACGCGTCGTCGCCCGACAGGAAGTCGAGCGTCTTGACGCCGTCGCGCGTCATCGCGTGACGGGCCATGGCGTCGAACAGCAAGGTTCCTGCCGACAGCGCCGCGCCCGCCTCGTCGTGCGCCAGCTTGTACACGAAGGCCACGCCCCGGCGCACGATCCAGAACTGCACCGCGACGGGTCGTTCGTCGAGCCACGCGATGCCGAGCCGCAACCGGCCGCGAGCCGCCACGGTGCGGATCAGATCCGGCACGAAGCCGGGGTACGGCTCGGCGACCTTCCAGCTCCTCGCGTACACGGCCTCGTAGGCGTCCACCAGACGCTCGACGCCCCCGGCACCGTCCGAGACCTCCAGCTCGGCGCCGGGCGTCCCGTGGAAGCGCGCGCCGCGCCGGCGCAGCGTGTTCCTGACCCGCGAGGGGCGGCGCGCCAGCCAGTCGGCGTAGCCGGCGCTCACGTCCTCGGTCCAGTTCACCGAGCCGGGCTCGGTTCGCACGCGCCAGCCGCGATCGAGGAAGGCGTGGCGCAACGCCTCGGTCTCCGGAGCGCGGGGATCGAGGTGCTCGAAGCGTGCGCTCGTGATGCGCGCGCGAGGCGACGCGTGGGGCGCCGTGGCCGGAGCCGCTTCCGAAGCCGCTTCCGAAGCCGCTTCCGAAGCCGCTGCCAGGGCTGCTGCCAGGGCCGGCCCCACGGACGCGTCCGCGCTCTCGCGCAGCGCCCGGTAGTCCGGCAGGTAGTAGTTGCTCAGCGATCGCAACTGCGTGCCGCCCAGACCCTGGGCACGCCGCACGCACGGCAGCAGCACGCGCTCCCCCGCACCCGAACCGGCGGTGCCGACCACGACCCGGTCCGCGGGTTCGAGCACGTGTCGGGCGAGCAGCGCGTACAATTCGGCACCGTCCGCCAGCGCCCGCGGGTCGTGATGACGGATCGGGACGCACAAGTCGGCATCACCGCCCGCCGATACCGGATCGAAGGTCAACGCGATCGAACCGGGCGCGGAACGAAGTCTCCGATAAGGCTCCTATCTGCCCCCGAACGCTCGACCAAAGGCGAGTGGGCGACCCACAGACCGTGGCCCACCGTGAACAATCGCCCGGAACGCGGGCAAAGCCCTCTCCTTTGATCGAATCGGGTCAATCGCGGGATACCTCGGACGTTACGATTCGTCATCGGTCGGGCGTCGTGGGCTTGCGCATCCGGAGCGTTGCGTCGTGCGCAGCGCTGAACCGAACGCCGGTGGCGCTCGGCGGCGCACGCCGCGGGCCCGTCAACATCATCGGAAAACGGAGCCGATCTTGTCAAACGTAGCGATCACGGAAGGTTCGGACGCGCTGCGGCGCGCCGGGGAACGTCGTGGCGGGTCGGCCGGCCGTACGCCGGCCCCGTCGACGCGCTCCGACACGCGCTGCACGGCGGACGACCCGCGCATGATCAACGCCATGACCATCGACGTGGAAGACTACTTCCAGGTCTCGGCCTTCGAATCCCACATCGCCCGCGGCGACTGGGACGCGCTCGAGCATCGCGTGGAGCACAACACCGATCGGCTGCTCGGCATGCTGGAAGTGGCAGGCGTGAAGGCGACGTTCTTCACGCTCGGCTGGATCGCGAAGCGCCACCCGGACATGATGCGCCGCATCGCGGACGCCGGCCACGAGATCGCGAGCCACGGATGGGATCACGTGCGCGTGACGCGAATGACGCCGACCGAGTTCGAAGCCGACGTGCGGCGCGCGCGGGCCTGCCTCGAGGACCTTTCCGGCACCGCCGTGACCGGCTACCGCGCGCCGAGCTATTCGTTCAGCGCGACGACGCCCTGGGCGCACGACGTGCTCGCCGACACGGGTCACGTGTACAGCTCGAGCGTCGCGCCCGTGAACCACGACATCTACGGCATCCCGGACGCCTCGCGCTTCGCCTACCTCGCCGCGGCCGGACGGCTGGTCGAGATTCCCATCAGCACGGCCGTCGTCGCCGGCAAGAACCGCATGTGCTCGGGCGGCGGCTGGTTCAGGCTGTATCCCTACGCGCTGACCCGGCACCTCATCGGCCATCTGAACCGGCAGGAGCGTCAGTCCTGCGTGTTCTACTTCCACCCGTGGGAGATCGACGCGGATCAGCCGCGGGTCGCGGGCATCGGCGCGCGCACGCGCTTCCGTCACTACCTGAACCTCGACCGCATGGAGTCGCGCATGAACGCCCTGCTGCGGGACTTCCGGTGGGACCGCATGGATCGCGTGTTCGCCGACGAGCTGCGCGCGGTCGTGTCCGCGTCCGCCACGCCCTCGCACGACGCCGCCGCAGCCGTCCGACGCGCCGCCGACGACATCGAACGGGCCGCCGACCACGCCGACCACGCCGAACGCCCCGTCGACGGTAGCGAACGGGCCGCCTGAGCGACACGACCCATCGCGAGCGGCCCGTGGCCACCGTCCTCGATGACCGGACCGTGACCGCCGAATCGGCGCCGCGCACGGACCTCGTGCCCGTCGCCTGCGCGCTCGCCGTCGGCGCCTGCACGCTGGCGCTGTTCGCGCCCACGGCGCGCTCGATCATGGCGCTGTGGTCGACCTCGGACACCTTCGCGCACGGCTGGTTCGTGCTGCCGCTGAGCCTGTGGCTCGGCTGGCGCGTCAGGTCCGGCCTCGTGGCCGTTCGCCCGTACCGTGCCGACTGGCGCATGCTGATTCCGGCGATGTCGAGCGGAGGGTTGTGGCTCGTCGGGAACACCGCCGGCGTGCAGGTGGCCGAGCAGCTCGGGCTCGTGCTGCTGCTGATATTCACGCTCGCGCTCGTGCTCGGACGGGATCATGCGCGCACGTTGCGCTTCGCCCTGGCGTTCCTGATCTTCCTCGCCCCGGTGGGGGCGGAGCTCGTGCCCGCGCTGATGGAGCTCACGGCCGACTTCACCGTCGCGGCCATCCGGCTGACCGGCATCCCGATCTACCGCGAGGGCCTGTACTTCAGCATCCCCAGCGGCGACTGGTCGGTGGTGGAGGCCTGCAGCGGCATCCGCTACCTGATCGCCTCGCTGATGCTCGGCACGTTGTACTCCGGGCTGTATCTGCACGGCGGCACGGCTCGCGCGCTCTTCATCGCGCTGTCGCTCGTCGTGCCCATCGTCGCCAACGGCGTGCGCGCGTTCGGCATCGTGATGCTGGGCCACTTCAGCGACATGCGCCTCGCCGCCGGAGCGGATCACCTGGTCTACGGGTGGGTGTTCTTCGGCATCGTGATGTTCTGCCTGTTCGCGATCGGGGCGCGCTTCCCGCCCTCGTGGCAGCGTTCGGGACCGTCCGGGTCGGTGGTGCGACAGATGGTCGAGCCGCGGGAGCGCGTGGAACGCGGCCGCCCGACGCTGCCGCGCTCGGCGCTGGCTGCGGTGGCGGCGTTCGCGCTGGCGGCGGCGTTTCCGGCGTGGGCGCTCGTGATGGAGCGCGCGACCATCGCCCCTTCATCGATCGACGCGAGCGCGTTCCTGCCCGCAAGCGTGGCGACGCCTGGAACCGGCGAGGCGGCGCGTCTGCAGTCCGGCTGGGCGCCGCGCTTCGTCGGGCAGGATGCCGAGCTCGTCGGCGTGATGGATGTCGCGGGCGTCCCGATCGTGGCACGCGCGTTCGTCTACGCCGAGCAGCGCCAGGGCAAGGAGCTGATCGGCTTCGCGAACGTGCTGGTGGCCGACGACGAGCGGTGGCGGGTGGTGGCGAGCGATGTCCGGGGCGTGTCGAACGGTGCCGGAGAGCCCGTCATGCAGGTGTCCGGCGCGACGCTCGACGGCCCCGCCGAACGCCTGCTCGTCTGGCGCTGGAACGAGGTCGGTGGTCACCACACGAGCGATCCGGTGCGCGGCAAGCTGCACGAGCTCGTCGCCCGCCTGCGGCTGGACCCGCGACCGTCGGTCGGCTACGTGCTGTCGGTGGACGCCGACGCGCCCGGGGCGGCGGACGCCCTGCGCGCCGCGGCGCTGCGCATACGCGAGCTACCGTAGGAGCACGTTCAGGGCGAGCCCGACGCGCGTTCGCCGCAGCCGATCATCGGCGGCGGGCAGGCCGTCGTCGACGAGCTCCGCGCCGCGCCCGTCATCGTCTATCGCGTAGCGGGCATCGAACGCAAGGGTGGCACGTCGCCCCAGCGCGCGTGCGATGCCGAACGTGAGGCTCGTGCCGCTGGTGGAGGCATCGTTCTCCTCCTCGATGCTCTCGCGACGCACGTGCGCCAGACCGACGCCGAAGGTCGTCAGCCGGCCGAGCACGGTGTAGTCCAGCGTCACGCGCTCGTCGACCGTCGCGAGATCGCGCGCGAACAGCGTCGCACCCCGCCCCACGCCGGCATCGCCGAGGACCACGCCCGCGTCATCGGCCTGCGTGACGTCGTCCTCGCCGGCGTCGATGTCCGAGGCATCGTTCGCACCCGGACCGCCTTGCAGGGTGGTGCCGCCCAGGTCGGCCACCAGGTCCGTCCCGAGATCCACGCCGGCATCGATCGCGAGCGTGCGCGTCCAGCCCAGACGCACGGCCGAGCGCCTGCCGGTCACGCTCAGGCTCGCGGCGGGGCTGCCGCCGTAGCTGCGCTGCGTCCACGACACGAGCGCCGCGACCCGGCGCGTCGGCCGCCAGGCCACGCTCGCGCCGTAGACCGTGCCCGACTCGTCGATGTCGTCCGCATCGGCATCGCCGTCGTCCCCGACCGCATCGGAGGGCAAGGCGTCCGCACTGATGCGGTCCCGGCCGAGCGACACGCTCGCGCCGAGCTTCGGGCTGAACGCGTGCACGATCGTCGCCACGCCGGCCAGCGCGGTGGCCTCGACGCCGTCGTCCGCCTCGGCACGGTCGGCCTGTGCGCTCAGCCGCAGCGCCGTGCGCGACCGGCCGTCCAGCCAGGTGCGCGTGGCCGCGTTCAGCGAATGCCGTCGGCTGCCGTCGGGCACGTTCTCGTCATCGGTACGATCGATGCCGAATCGGTAGGCGGCATCCAGACGCGAGCGATCACCGATGCGCGCCGTCAACGTCGGGCCGAGCTCCAGCGAATCGACGCGCGCGAAGCGGGCGTCGTTCACGGCGCGCACCGGATCGGCATCGCCCACGGGATCCAGGCCCGCGTCGGCATCGACGGTCAGCGCGGCTCCGATCGGGGAGGTGTCGCGCAGCCGGCTCGCGATGCCGACATCGAAGCGCAGGGCGCGTTCGACGAGGATGGCCGCGGCGTCCAGGCGCGCACCGGGCTCGACGTCGTCCTCGCCCGAGTCCAGCGAGCGCCGGTACGTGAGATCCGCCTCCGCACCGAACGAGAAACGGCTGCCGAGCCGCAGCGCACCGACGAAGGGCTGCACGCCGGCGATGGCTCCGTCCACGTCCTCGGCACCGTCGCGGCGCTCGCTGAACGCGTACACCTCCGTGCCGACACCGGCGGCGAAGCGCCACTGCGCACGAACGCCGTCGACGGGAACCGCGGCCAGCGCGACGGTCAGCGCCAGCGCGCACGAACCGCCGTGGGCGCGAGGCGCGTTCATGCGTAGCCGTACTTGTAGGCCTTGTTCACGCCGCCGCGCACCTTGTTCATCAGCACGCCGACGTAGCGCCCGGCGTCGAAGCGGCCCAGCGCCTCGTCGACGTCGTGCTGCGCGGTCTCGCCTTCGGCCACCACGAACACCACCTGACCGACGTGCGCGGCGATCGCGCTCGCCTCGGTGGCCGCGAGCATGGGCGGGCAGTCCAGCACGATGATGCGATCCGCGTAGCGAGTGGAAAGCTCCTTCATGAGCGCGCTCATGGCGCCGCTGGACAGCAGCTCCGTCGCGCGCTCGTCGTCGCCGCCGGCGGGCAGCACGCGCAGGTCCGGCACGTCGGTGGGCGTGATGAGCTCCCCGGCGTCCAGCCGGTCGTCGATCAGCAGCTCGATGAGGCCCGGCGCGTCCTCGGCCAGGCCGAGCCGTCGGCTGGCGGAGCCCTTGATGACGTCGGCGTCGACGAGCAGCACCGTACGGTCGCGCTCCATCGCCAGGCTGATCGCGAGGTTGATGGCGGTGTAGGTCTTGCCCTCGCCTTCGACGGAGCTCGTGACCATGATGACGTTGGCTCCCGCCTGGCCGTTCGCGCCCGCCGCGGGCGCCTCGTCGAGGTTCCGCAGCAGCGGCCGCTTGATGCGGCGGTACTGCTCGGTCAGCGCGTTCTTCGGCGTGCCCGGCGTGAGGTGGCCGGAGGCTTCCAGCTCGTCGATGGGCAGGTAACAGACGGGGCGCGCGGGCGTCGCGTCCGAACGCTTCGGCCGCGCCGGACGCAGGCCCTGCGGTGCGGGCCCTGCTCGTCGGGTCGCCGGAGCGCGTTCGAAGGACACCATCCGCGGCGGCGACGGCGACGGCGAGCGGACGGCGAGCGTGGGCGATGGCGTTCGCGACGGCCCGGAGGACGACGGCGAGGACGATGGCGACGAAGCGCGGTGCGTCCGCTCGCCGCGCCCGAGCGGTGCGGAGCTTCGCGCCGAACGCTCCCGCTGCTGCTGCTCCTGCCGACGGCGCCGTACCGCGCGCTCGATGTCGTTCACGGACGCACCCGATCGATGAGCTCGCGCAACGTCCCCACGGCGTCGGTCGCCACGCGCCCGAGCTCCGCGGCGTACCAATCCAGCGGCAAGCCCGTGAGCCGGGACAGCGTCGCCATGTCGATGGCATCGCGCTGCAGCAGCACGAGCAATCCGCACGCGCCGGCGAGCAGGGCGAACAGGCCGAGCCACACGATCCAGGACAACGTCGTCGCGCGGCGCTGCGCGGGCGTGCGCCATGCGGACACGGACCCGAGCGCGGCACGGTTGGAGCGCGCCGCGACGGCGGCGGGCGAGTAGTAGACGGGACGCAGCAGGGAGAGTCCGAACGCTAGCGCGCCGCCCACCCCGAGCGCCGCGACGAACGTGCCGGCGCTCAGCAACCACTTCTTCGGCGCCGACGGCCGCACCGGCACGAAGGGCGGATCGATGATGCGGAACTGGATGTCGTCCACGTTCTGCTCCACGTCGTCGGACAGCCGCGCGGACTCGCGCCGCTGCAGCAGCTCCTCGTACTGGCCGCGCACGATCTCGTAGTCCCGGTTCAGCTGCGCGAGCTGCGCCTCGACGAGCGGAATGCTCTCGACCGTGGTGGCGATCTCGTCGGCCTGACGGTCGTACTCGCGCGTGCGCACCTCCAGCTCCGCCACGCGCGCCTCGGCCTCGGTGAGCGAGGCGCGCATCTCCTGGTACGCCGGGTTCGGTATCGATCCGCCGCGCCCGCGCGTCGGGGTCGTGCCGGCCTCGCGCTCGCGCAAGGCCTGCTCCTCGAGGTTCGCGATGCTGCCGCGAAGCTGCGACACGCGCGGGTGGCGCTCGGTGTAGCGCACCAGCAGCGCGTCGAGCTCGTCGCGCTGCACGTCGAGCTTCGCCTGCGTGGCGGACACGCCCAGCACGTCCTCCTCGCGCAGCGTTTGCGGCTCCTGCGCCAGGCGGCGCGAGATGATGTCGCGCCGGTTCTGCAGCTCGGCCAGCTCCAGCCCGGCGGCCTGCGCCTGCGCGCGCGAGGCGGCCAGCCGCGAGTAGAACCCGCCCGCCTCTCCCGGCGTCAGGCCGGTGTTCTCGCGCTTGAAGTCCGACAACCGCTTCTCGGAGCTCGCGAGCCGGCGCTCCAGTTGCGAGATCTGCGAGTCCAGGAAACCCTGCGCCGTGGCGCTGTCCTCGCGCTTGTCGCCGAGCGTCTCCTCGATGAAGACGGTGAGCAGCGCCTGCACCACGCGCTTGGCCCGATCGCGCTCGGAATCGCGGTAGCTGACCGAGTACAGGGAGGCGTTGTCGCGCGTACCGTCGAGCGAGATCCGCGATCGTACGCTGTCGAGCAGGCGCTCGCGTTCGAGCTCGGTGCCGGCCGTCACGTCCAGATCGGTCGTGCGGATGAGCTTCTCGAGGTTCGGTCGGTTCAGCAGCGTGCGGCTCATCATCGAGACGCGCTGCTCGACATCGTTCTGCACGGCCAGGCCCTGGAGCAGCGGCCCCAGCACGCGGTTGGTATCGACGTACACCCGCGCGCGCGCCTCGTACACGTCCTCCATCTGGTGCACGAAGGCCCAGCCGCCGAGCGACAGCACGAAGGCGGTGGCCAGCACCGTCCAGCGAAAGCGCAGCAGCGCGCGCAGCACGCCTAGCGCGGTATCGATGAGCTCGTTCACGTCCCTGCCCTCCGTTGAGCGATCAGAACCAGCTCTGCGGAATCAGCACGATGTCGCCGGGCCGCAGCGGCACGTTGGCCGACATGTCGGCCTTCCTGACGAGATCGCCCGCGCGCACCGTGTAGCTCTGGCGCTGCTCGCCCTGCCCGCGCACGAGCACGGTGCGGTTGCCGCTCGCGAATTCGCCCATGCCGCCGATGGCCACGAGCAGGTCCAGCATCGTCATGCCGTTCGAATACGGCACGCTCTCGGCGCCGCCTTCGGCGTCGATGACGCGGATCTGCTGCGTGGGGCTGCCGACGAACCCGGCCACGCCCACCGTGACGACGGGCTGGTTCACGTACTCGGCGTACTCCCTCTCGATCTCGCGCGCGAGCTCGGTCGGCGTGCGCCCGCTCGCCTGCAGGTCCTCCACGAGTCGCGTGGTGATCTTGCCGTCGGGCCGCACCGGCGCCGTGACCGACAGGTCCTCGTAGCCCCAGACGAAGATCTCCAGATCGTCCCCGGGGCCGATGATGTAGTCGAACGGCGTGCCGGCGGCGTTGGCCGCGGCGTCGTCGGGCGTGGACGGCAGCTCGGGGTAGTCGTTCGTGGCGCAGCCGGCGAGCCCCAGCAGCGCGGCCAGGAAGACCGGCTGCCGCGCATCGGCCGGGCCGCGACGCGGCGGCGGACCGCGGCGCGGCGGCGGACCGCGGAGCAACGGCGGCGAGCCGTGCGTGTGAGGCGCGCGCGTCAGGCACGAAGCTGTTCATCCGTTTTCTCCTCGTGGTCCCCGGTGTCGTCGCCCGTGTCGCCCTTCCACGCCTGCGACGACAGCAGCCCTTCGCTGCGCAGCCCGCGAAGCACCGTACGGGCATCGCGCGCGCCGATGTGTGAACGATCGTGCACGAGCCCGTGCAGCAGGAGCCGACTCATGATCAGGTTGATGCGCCGCGGGATGCCGAAGCTTTCTCCGTGCACCAGCTCGTAGACCTCCGGCGCGAAGAGGTCCGCGTTCGTCAGGCCGCTTTCGGCCAAACAGTGCGCGACGTAGGGCTCCACCTCCTCCACGCCGAGCGGATCCAGCCGGCACGCCACGATCAGGCGCTGGTGCAACTGCTCCAGCCCGGGCGAGCGCACCGTGTCCTTGAGCGCCGGCTGGCCCGCGAGGAACACCTGCAGCAGCGCTTCGTCGCCGCGTTGGAGGTTCGTGAGCAGCCGCACCTCCTCGAGCGCGTCGCGGGTCAGCCCCTGCGCCTCGTCGATGATGAGCAAGGGGCGGCGTCCGTGCTCGCGCAGGCTCGACAGTCTTTCGGCCAGGCGCTCGAACAGCACGGCCTTCTTCTGGCCTTCGACCTCCAGGCCGTAGCGCAGCGCCACGGCGCGCAGCAGGTCCTCCCCGTCGAGCGTGGAGCACACGATCTGCTCGATGCCGAGATCCGGGTCCGAGACGGAGCCGACGAACTCGCGGATGACGCTGGTCTTGCCCGTGCCGGGGGTACCGGTGAGCATCAGCACGCCCTCGCGCCTACCGAGCGCGTACGACAGGTAGGCGAGCGCGCGTCGATACGTCTTGTGCTCGTAGCACGGGCGCGACGACGGGCTCAGCCTGAAGGGGTCGCTCTGCAGTCCGAAGTGCCGTTCGTACATGACGTCCTGCCTGTCCTGACCTCGGCCACCGGCTCGAGAGATGACGCACGCGAGCGTGCCGCTTCGAAGTGCACGCAATCAACCGGCCATCGGGACCGTGCGCCGCCTCTCCGCGCCGCCACATTGTAGACGCCGCGCCCCCGCGAGCGATGTGTCGCAGCGCGTGAACCGGGCGGTCAGGTTCCCCGGCGCGTCGCCGCCAGGAGTTGCGGGACCATGGAACGGGACGTGAAGATGCGGCGATCGAACGCGGGGGCGGACGCACGAACGCGTGGCCCTGCCGGCGCACCGGCGATGCTGATCGCCTTGCTGGTAGCGGGTTGCGGGGCTTCCGGCCCCTCCGGCGAGGGCACGGCACCGAAGCTCGGAGAGGCGACCGCGTCGCCGTTCGAGGTCGTGGAAGGCGAGATGCCGGCCGTGGCGGGCGGCGACTCGGACACTACGAAAGTAGAGGGCGACGACGCGGATATCGTGTACTGCGACTGAGCGTCGGTCCTGATTCGGCAGGGTTGCTCAGGGCTCGCGCGCCGCCGCTTCCTCGGCGGAGCCGGACCCCTTCGCGGACGTCGGTTCCGCGCCCGGCCCGATGGCGTAGCGCTTCATCAGGTCGTAGATCGTCGGGCGCGACACGCCCAGGAGCTTCGCCGCGCGCGAGACGTTGTTCTCGACACGCGCCAACGCGTGGCGCAGCGCGTCCCGCTCGGCGCGCTCGCGCACCGCGCGCAGGTTCAGCGCGCCGTCCGAGATCTCGCCGTCCTCGAGTCCGAGGTCCACGGCGCCCACCGCCGGGCCGTCGCTCATGACGACGCCGCGCTTGACGCGGTTCTCGAGCTCGCGGATGTTGCCGGGCCACTTGTGCCGACCCATCGCCTCGCGCGCGGCATCGGTGAAGCGGCGGGCCGGGCGCTTGAGCTCCTCGGCGAAGCGCTCGAGGAACGCCTTCGCCAGCACGTCGATGTCGGCCAGCCGCTCGCGCAGCGGCGGAATCTGGATGGTGACCTCGCCGAGCCGGTAGTAGAGATCCTCGCGGAAGCGCTTCTCGGCGATGCGCTCTTCGAGGTCCACGTGGGTGGCGCACACCACGCGGGTGTCCACGGCGATCTCGGTGCGTCCGCCCACCCGCTCGATGGTGCGCTCCTGCAGGAAGCGCAGGAGCTTGGCCTGCAGGTCGAACGACAGGTCCCCGATCTCGTCGAGAAACAGCGTGCCGCCGTCGGCGTACTCGAACTTGCCCTTCGACTGCCGGTCGGCGCCGGTGAACGAGCCCTTCTCGTGCCCGAAGAGCTCGCTCTCCAGCAGGTTCTCGGGAATGGCCGCGCAGTTGATGGCCACCAGCCGGCCTTCGCTCCTCGGGCTCAGCCGGTGCAGCGCGCGCGCCAGCACCTCCTTGCCGGTGCCGCTCTCGCCCAGCAGCATGGTGGCGATGTCGAGCGGTGCGAGCTTCTCGATGTCGCGACACACCTTGAGCATGGGCTCGCTCACGGCGATGACGCCGTCCAGGGGCGAGTCGCCGCGCGCGACGTGCAGGCGCCGGTTCTCGCGCTCGAGCTCGTGCAGGCGCAGGGCGCGTGCGACCACCTGCACCAGGGCGTCGGCGTCGATGGGCTTGTTGTAGAAGTCGTAGGCGCCGCGACCGACGGCCGCGACCGCGTGCTCGCGCGCGTCGTTGCCGGTGATGACGACGACCTTGGTGGCAGGGGCGAGCTCGATGATCTCGTCGAGCGTGGCGAGCCCTTCGCTGACGCCGCCGGGATCGGGCGGCAGCCCCAGGTCCAGCAGCACGACGGCGGGCTCCTCGGCGCGCAGCGCCGTGATGGCCTCCTCGCGCGAGCCCGCGACGTGCACCGTGTGGTCGGCCAGCGCCCACTTGAGCTGGCGCCGGATGCCGGCGTCGTCCTCGACGACCAGCACGCTCGGCTCGGGGGTCTTCATGGCTCGGGATCCGGTGAGGGGGTCGGCGAGTCGGCCGCGGGCAGCGTCAGCGTGAACGTGGAGCCGCGACCGGGCTCGCTCGCGACGTCGAGCTCGCCGCCCAGTGTACGGACGTACTCGCGCGTTTCGAACGCGCCGATGCCCATTCCGGTCAGTCCCTTGGTCGAGTGGAACGGGCGAAAGAGCCCGTCGCGCACGAATGCCGCGCTCATGCCCGCGCCGTCGTCCTCGACGCGGATGCGCACGAGGCCGTCGGACCGGGTCAGGTGCACGCTGACCCGTCCGTCCTCGCTGCAGGCCTCCTGCGCGTTCTGCACGAGGTGGCCGACGGTGCGCAGCAGCCGTTCGCGATGGGCCGGCACGTGCGCCGCGTCCGTCTCGAGGAAGAGCTGCGGCCGGGGGGACGCGCTTGCGCGCGCGTCGACCACTTCGCGCAGCAAGGGGGCCACGGCCACGGGCGCGTTCGCCCGCGTCGGTTGCTCGCGCTCGGCGAGCTGGGCGAGGAGCCCGCGCATGCGCGTCACCGAGTTCTCGACGGTGGCCACCATGTCGTCCACGAACTCGGGGTCGTGGCGGTGGCGCGCGGCGTTCGACACGATGAGCGACTGCTGGCCGAGGATGTTCTTCAGGTCGTGCACGACGTAGGCCGACGCGCGGTTGAAGGCCTCGAACTGGCGCGCCTCGGCCAGCGCCGAGTCCGCCAGGTGCAGCGCGAGGTGCCCGCCCGCCTGGCGCCCGGCGGTCTTCAGCAGGTCCCGGTCCTCCCAGTCGATGCGCTTGAACAGCCGCGAGCGGCCGATCAGCACGATGCCTACCAGACGGTCGATGGAGACGAGCGGCACCAGCAGCCAGGCGCTGGGGCTGGACACGAAGTCCGCGGGCAGCTCCAAGTCGGCGTAGCGCTCCGGGTGCGCGCGGTACTCGTCGATGTCGACGAGCCAGCCCGTGCGCTCCATGAACCGAACGAGCGAGGCGAGGCGCGCGCTCGGAAGTCGATCCTGACCGGCGGTGCCCTGCATGGTGGCGACCTCGAAGCGTTCGCCCTCGCGCCGCGTCCACAGCGTGCCCGACTCGCTCTCGACGATGGCGCGCAGCGCGACCACGATGCGATCGGCCGGCGTGCGCGAATCCCGTGCGAGGGTGCGCGTGAAGCCGAGCCACTCGTTGCGGTAGTCGTACTTGTAGCTGAACAGGTGCTTGGAGACGCCGACGCGCACGCGGTCGCGCAGCCGCTTCGAGCTTCCGAGCGCGAACAACGTACCCGCGCCCACCACGCCGACGACGACGCTCGCCACGCCGGTGTTCTCCAGATCCGCGACGCGCACGAGATAGGCGGCGCCCGCGACCAGCAGCAGGTAGCCGCCACCGAGCGCCAGCACCGCGGACCCGGTGGCGGCGTCCCGGCTCAGGTGCAGGCGCATGGCGCTCTCGGGCGCGCGGGCGAGCGCCAGCGCGATCGGCAGGGCGAGCGGTGCGAACACCCAGCCGCGCGCGCTCCACAGCCCGGGATCCACGCTGCGAAACAGCATCGTGTCGGTGAACACGAGAAAATCGAAGCCGAACATCACGCCGAGCGATGCGCACAGCAAGGCCGGCACCCGGCGCCGGCCGGGGTCGGCCGCCCGGAACACGCGCTCCACCAGCAGCAGCGCGTACAGCGCGGCGACCAGCCACGCGAGCGGCAGCGCGTTCGCGCGCAGCTCCGGCACCGCGGCTCCCAGCGGCGAGGCGAACAGGAGCTGGGTGCCGAGCGTCGCGAGCGCGAGCGCGCCGAGCGTGCGCGCGCTCGTGGAACCGGTGGCCGCGCCGCCGACGCGCAACGGCCGCAGCAGCCACACCAGCAACGTGGCCCACGCGAGGATGCGGACCGTCTCGCCGATGCCGGCCGAGGCGGGCAGCCCTTCCGCGAACGGCGTCAGCGCCGCGAGCGCGGCCCAGCTCGCGGTGGCGCCGGTGGCGAGCAGCGCGGCGAAGCCCCGCGCGTCACGCTGATTCGAGACGAGCAGCAGCGCGAACAGCGCTCCGAAGCTCGCCGCGCACAGCGCGAGACCGCCGGCCTGCATCCGTGCCTGGCGGAGAGCGGGTGGCCGGAGCGGTGGCTCAGGCCGCCATGTCCTCGGGCTTCCTGCCCTTGGCGATGTTCTCGGCGTACCAGCGCGGCTGGCGGCCGCGACCCGCCCAGGTCTGCTCGGGGTCGTCGGGGTTCCTGAACTTGGGCGGCACCTTCGAGCCCTTGGCGCTCGAGGCGCGCCCGGTACCGACCTTCTTGGATGCGCGCTTCTTGCCGCGCGGCGCCGCGGCGGCGCCCGAGGAACCACCGTCGAACAGCTCGTCGAGATCGAACCCGCTCTTGCTGGCGATGGCCGCGATCTTCTTCATGACGCTGTCCTTCTCGCGTCCCTGCTTGGACTCGATCGCCTTCTCGATGCGCTTCTTCTCGCGCTCGAGATCGGCGAGGGCCCACTTCGCGTAACTGGTTGCCATCTGGCAGGTATCTTTATCTTTATGGAAAGGTTAAGAGGGTGAGCGTGCGGCGAGTCACACGTTAACCGGTGAATACCGCGCGTCCGGCGCCGATAATGAACGGCTACGGGTTTTCGTTCAAGCACCGTGCCGATTCGCGTCGCGCGGGGCTTTTCGAACCGTTCGGGAACCGACGCATCCGCGCCTATACTGCGCGGGAGCGAAACGGTCGTTTCGACCGAGCCGAACCGCGAGTTTCACGAAGCCCCCTTGCGCGCCCTGCTCTCCATCCCGCTGTTCGCCGTACTCCTCGTGGTCGCCAACGGCGTGATGCTGGGCGGGCCCATCGATGCGCCGCTCGTCAACGTCATACTGGGCGACTTCTCGCTGCCGTCCGGGCGCACCGTCTACCTCACGGTGGCCGACGCGCTGCTGCTGGGCGGCGTGGTCTGCCTGTGGCTCGAAGTGCTCAAGGCCACGCGCACCGGCACCGAATCGATCGTGGACCACGCGCTCTCGCTCGTGGTGTTCGTGATCTACCTGGTGGAGTTCCTGATCGTGGAGCGGCTGGGCAACACGACGTTCCTGATACTGATGGCGATGGCCTTCGTCGACGTGGTATCGGGCTTCAGCGTCACGATTTCCAGCGCCCGCAGGGATTTCTCGGTGGGCGGCTGACACGCACCGAGAGACGATCGCCTCGGCCCGGCCGCGCTCAGTCCTCGGGCACGACCGCGTCCAGATCGTGCGCATCGCTCGCGACGATCTCGACCTCCACGAGATCCCCGGGCGCCAGGTCCCACTCCTGCATCGGTACGCGCACCACGCCGTCGATCTCGGGCGCGTCCGCGTGGCTGCGCGCGATGGCGAACGCGCCCGCCTCGTCGTCCTCGCCGAGCATCACGTCCACCTCGTCGATCAGCACCAGCTCGCGCTTGCCCACGCGGGCGGCGAGCCGCTCGGCGCTGATGCGGGCGCTGAGCGCCATCAGCCGGGCCTTCCTGTCCTCGGCGACGTCCGTCGGCACGTGATCGGGCAACGCGTTCGCGCTCGCGCCTTGCACCGGCGAATAGGTGAAGCAGCCGACCCGATCGAGTTGCGCCTCTTCGAGCCAATGCAGGAGCTCCTCGAAATCGGCCTCGGTCTCGCCGGGAAAACCGGTGATGAAGGTGCTGCGGATGGCGAGCTCGGGCACCTGTGCCCGCCACGCCGCGATGCGCTCCAGCACGTTCTCCGCCGCCGCCGGGCGCTTCATCGCCTTCAGCACGCGACGCGAGGCGTGCTGGAACGGGATGTCCAGATACGGCAGCACCTTGCCCTGCGCCATCAGCGGCATGACCTGGTCCACGTGCGGGTAGGGGTACACGTAGTGCAGCCGCACCCAGATGCCGAGCTCGCCGAGCTCCCGGCACAGGTCCAGGAATTTCGTTCTCACCGGCCGCCCGCCGTGAAAGCCCGTGCGATAGCGCAGGTCCGCCCCGTAGGCCGAGGTGTCCTGGCTGATCACGAGCAGCTCGCGCACGCCGGCGGCCTTCAACCGTTCGGCTTCGGCGAGCACGTCGCCGATGTCGCGGCTCGCGAGCCCGCCGCGCATCGACGGGATGATGCAGAAGCTGCACTTGTGATCGCAGCCCTCGGAGATCTTCAGGTACGCGTAGTGACGCGGCGTGAGCTTGATGCCCTGGGCGGGCACGAGATCGACGAACGGATCGTGCGGCGCACGGTTCGGCGCGTGCTCGTGCACCGCGGCCACGACCGATTCGTAGGCCTGCGGGCCGGTAATGGCGAGCACGCGCGGATGCCGTCTGCGGATTTCCTCGGGTTTCACGCCCAGGCAGCCGGTGACGATGACGCGGCCGTTCTCGTCGAGCGCCTCGCCGATGGCGCCGAGGCTTTCCTCGACCGCGGCGTCGATGAACCCGCAGGTATTGACGACGACG
Source organism: uncultured Gammaproteobacteria bacterium (assembly GCA_963833195.1). Taxonomy (GTDB): domain Bacteria; phylum Pseudomonadota; class Gammaproteobacteria; order Granulosicoccales; family Granulosicoccaceae; genus Granulosicoccus. The sequence goes on from CAWHXF010000028.1 coordinate 112,747, forward strand.
ATGTCGGCATCGTCGTAGGTCGGCACGACCCGATAGCCGTCGGTGCGCAACTGCGTGAGGATGCGCTCGGAATCGACGAGGGCCTTGGGACAGCCGAGGCTGACGAAACCGACGGTGGGGGCGGAGGACGGCATGGCGGACACGAAGGTGGCGGGGCGGCTGTGCGGACGCGATTGGATCACGTCGACGGGGTGCGCACCCGAGGGAACGACGACCGGACGACCGAAGGTGCCGCCCGAGTCGGGCGCGTCACGCGGCGGCGACCGCGCCCTCGCCTGACGCGTCCGACTCGCCCACGAGGTTTTCCACGATCTCCCGCGTGGGCTCCGCCCGATTCAGCGTGTAGAAGTGCAGCTCGTCCACGCCTTCGGCCACGAGCGCCTCGCACAGCTCGGTCGCCTGCACCACGGCCAGCCGCTGGCGCGCGGCATCGTCCTTCGCCGCGCGAAACCGCTCCTGCAACGCCACCGGCACGTCCGCCCCGCATTTCCCGGCGAACTCCACGGCCTTGTCGATGTCCCGTATCGGCAGTATTCCCGGCACGATCTGCCCGGTGACACCGTGCGCCACCGCCCGATCGCGAAACCGCAGGAAGGTCTCGGCCTCGAAGAAGAACTGCGTCAGCGCGCGCGTCGCCCCGAGCTCGAACTTCCATTTCAGCACGTCCAGATCCCGCTCCGCACTGACGGCTTCCGGGTGCGTCTCGGGGTAGGCCGACACGCTGATCTCGAAGCCGCCGCGCTCGCTCAGCAGCGACACCAGGTCCGTCGCGTAGCGCAGCGGCATGCCCTCGCCGCGCTCCTTGCCCGAACGGCTCACCCGCCCGAGCCCCGTCGGCCGGTCGCCGCGCAGCGCGACGATGTGCCGCACGCCCAGCGCCTCGATGGCGTCCAGCATGTCGTGCACGTGCGAGGGCCGACGCCCCGTGCAGGTCAGGTGCGCGGCCCGCGGCGGCGCGTCCAGTCCGTTCAGCAGCGCCAGGGCGTCGAGGCTGGCGTCGCTCTCCGCCCCGAGCGCGCCCCAGGTCATGGACACGAAGTCCGCGCCGAACGGCGCGAAGGCCCGCACCGCGTCGCCCAGCGCGGCCCGCATGGCGTCGCTCTTGGGCGGGAAGAACTCGAAGGAGAGTCGGGGAGTGGTCATGGTGCTTCGATGGCGGCGGGCTTGGTGCCCAGCCAGATGTTGACGGTGAGCGGGTCGCCCTCGAGCGACTCCACGGGGGCGGGCTCGAGCCCCGCCACGCGCAGGGCCTCGGCGACGGTGGCGTCCTCGAATCCGGGCCAGCGATGGCGGTGCTCGTCGAGCAGGCCGAGCTCCGCGTGCGGCGCGAAGTCCACGATCACGAGCCGTCCGCCCGGGCGAAGGGTGCGGGCCGCCTCGGCGACGGCGGCGGTGGGCGCGTCGGCGTAGTGCAGCACCAGGTGCAGCGTGGCGAGGTCCACCGAGGCGTCCTCGACGGGCAGCGCGTACATGTCGCCCATGCGCACCTGCAGGTGCCTGAGCTCGGGGCGCTCGAGCCGGGCGCGCGCCACGCGCAGCATGCCGGCGCTGGTGTCGATGCCGAGGCCGCGATCGACCTGGCCCGCGAAGAGCTCCAGGATGCGGCCCGTGCCGGTGCCGATGTCCAGGAAGCTGTCGACGAAGCCGTCGCCCACCACGTCGTGCAGGCGCGCCTCGACGTCCTTGCTCCGGCACGTGCAGCCGGCGCAGGCCGTCCCACTGCGGCGCCACGTCCTCGAAGTAGGCGGCGGCGGCCTCGGCGCGGCGCACGCGCACCTGCTCGAGCCGCCCGAGATCCCGCGCGAGCTCGCCGTCGCCCGAGGGCAGCAGGTCCACGAGGGCGCGAGCGAGGGGCGCGCCCTCGCCGGTCTCGTCGATGCGGTAGAACACCGAGACGCCTTCGCGGTGACGCTCCAGCAACCCCGCCTCGACCAGGAGCTTCAGGTGGCGCGAGATGCGCGGCTGGCTCTGCCCGAGGATCTGGACGAGCTCCGAGACGCTGAGCTCCGCGTGAGCGCAGAGCGCGAGCAGCCGCAGCCGGGTCGGCTCCCCGGCGGCGCGCAGTCCCGTGAGCAGTCGCTCCATCTACATAAGGATATGTTTATGTCTTGATGCGATGGTGGCAGAGACGGCGGTCCTGGGCAAGCGCCGACGTCCGGGAATGGCGCGGAGGCGCCGGTGCGGATCAGCGCGAACGCGCCAGCGCGGGCACGAGCAGCAGCGCGGCCGCGCCGACGAGCAGCACGGCCTGCACGACGCTGAACAGGCCCTCGCCGCGCACCGAGGCCGCGAGCGCGTCGGCCAGCACGCACAGCACGAGCACCGCACCGGGCAACCAGACCGTGCGGGACATCCCGGGCGCGGGCGCGGGATCGGGATACGCGTCGGGATCGGCGTCGTACCCGAAGTCGTCCGCATCGACCGACTCGCCGTCCGGGGCGGATAGCTCGCGGCGCTCGACCAGCAACTGGCGGGTGCGGAGCGAGGCGAGATCGGGGAAGGTCTTCGCGCTCAGGCGCTGCAGCGATTCGTTGGGCCAGACGCGGTAGAACCGGACGCGCGCCTCCAGGCTCGGCGCCGAGAAATCCACGCGCACGATGAAGGCCTGCACGGAGCGGCCGCCGAACCGCCGGGCGTAGCGGCCGAGCGACGCGGCCCGCGCGCGCAGCTCGTCGCCGTCGACGGCACCGACGCCATCGATGACGGCGAGCCGATCGGCGGTGTCGGGGTCGACGATGGCGAAGGCCGGCGCGTCGCCGTTCGGCCGCCCTCCGTCGGCACCCGCCAACGGGAGCAGCGACAGGTCGTCCACGACGGCCGCGCGCGGATACCCCGACTGCAGCAGGAATCCGTAGATCAGCTCGTCCATGCTTGTCGCGGTGCCGTCCCTGTCGAGCGCCGGACGGCGCGGGGTGGAGGCTACCGGCAGCCCGGCAGCCCGTCAATTGACCGCCGCTCCGCGCCCGCGTTCGGTGCCCCGGCGCGACGCCGACGCGCGCCGGGGCTCGTGTCGCCGGTCGGCCCCCGAACGGCCGGGCGAGTCGGCCGCCCCAGGGTCGCCGGGCCCCCAGGGTCGCCCAGGGTCGCCCAGGTCGACGAGCGCGACGGGCTCGACGCGGAACGGCGCGACGCCGGCACCCGCCATGCGCGGGAATTCGTCCCGTTCCTCGACGTCGAGCGACGAATCACGCGTCCTGGGCCCCTGCTGGGCCCCTATGCCCGCACCGAGAAGCAGCGCGAGAAACGGCCCGGGGTCCGCCCCCGGATGACCGGCGAACCACGTCAGCGCGACGCAGGGCAGCGACCAGCGCCAAGCCGACAGCCAGGGCATCGACCGGCGATCGGCCTCGACGCGCCGCGGCGCGACGCGTCGGCTCCACGCCAGCGCCAGGAACGCGGCGAGACAGAGCGTGCCGGGCACGCCGACGCTCGTCAGCAGCGCGGCGAGCGGATTCGTATCGACGGCGTTGCCGACGCCGAGCCCGAGACCGCGGGTATCGCTCACGACGCGCGACACGTCGACGCCGTGGCCGACGGGTTCCCCGCGCATGCGCTGAACGGATTCGAGCGTCACCGTGCCCCCCACGAGCCGGCCCGCCCGCTCGTGGACGGGGCCGATCGCGGCGAGCGCGAGAAGCACCGTCAGGCACGCCGCCACCGCGAGCGGGGCATCGAGCGGACGGTACCGTCGCTGGCCGAGCCGGATGCGCGGCCGTACCGCCCTCCACGCCGCCCGCAGCGCGGCGACGAGCGCGATCGACACGATCCCGACGCGCACCGCGGGCGCGAGCGACAGCCACGCCAGCAGCGCGAGCAGCAGGCACAGCCACGGCACCGCCACCGCCCGCAGCCACGCGTGCCGCAGCGCGGAGCGCTGGAACCAGGCCGTGGCCGCGAACATCAGGCACAGCGTGCCGAAGGCCACGGGGTCGGGCATCAGGCCGGCGAGCGGACGCTCGCCCGTGCGGCTGCGCCACGTCGCGGCGCCGACGGTGTCGGCCATGGTGCGCAGCGGCGCGAACACCTCGGGCGCGAACGGCGCGGAGAACAGCGGGTCGAGCATCCCGGTCAGCGCGGTGAGCACCGCGCCGACCAGCACCGCGTTCAGGAGGTGCCGGCGCGCGTCCTCCTGGACGAGCATCCGCGCGGCCGCCAGCACGACCAGCCCCGACAGCACGAGATGGCCCAGCGGTACCGCCCGGGCCGGCGCGCCCGGCGAGACGGCCGTGGCGACGATCGCGAACCCGCAGAACGCGAGCAACCCCACCAGCGCGGCATGGCTGCGCCACGCCCGGCCGAACCACGTCGCGCCTTCGCCCGTCGCGAGCGTCCGCGCGACGAGCAGCACCGCGAACACCGGTGCGGGCGCGAGCCCGGGCCAACCGCCGGGCGCGAGCCCGAGCACATCGTCGAACGCTCCGGCCGACACGTCGAAGGCGCCGAACGGCATGGCCGCGAGCGTCGCGTACAGCAGCCGCACCGGAGGCCCGCGCAGCAGCGCCAGCGCGACGATCCAGAACACGGCCACCGGCCAGAGCATCGAGCTCACGAGACCGGCCCGGCACGCCGCGCGGCGGCACTCGCGGGGTACGGTGATGTCGCGAGGAACGCGGTCATGCGGCAAGTTCACAAGGGGCCGCGTCGGGCGGCGTACCCGTCAATGGTGCATGAAGTTCAGGTGCAACCCGGCTCCCGGGTGCTCGCGTTCGACGTGGCGCACGAGGGTCGTCAGGAACAACGCCATGCCCAGCAGCTCGAGCCCCTCCTCGACGCTGACGAGCGGCAACAGCGCGAGCGACTCGTTCGAGTAGAGATCCGCCTGCGACGCCGTCACGAGCATGGCCCCGACCATCTCCATGCCGGCGGCGCCCAGCACGAACGTCCCGCCCGCGACCAGCACGCCCGTGCGCGTGGCGCGCGGCAGATCCCGCATGAACCCGAGCAGTGCCACGCCCAGCAGGCACATCAGCAGGAACGCGGGCACGACCCACGCGTAGTAGAGCGCACCGCCGGTGATGCCGAGCAACTGGCGCACGGGCTCGACGGCGCGCTCGTGAATGATCAGCAGCTCGTCGGTGCCGACCCAGGCGGTCGCGAGCGCCACCAGGGTCCAGCCGCGCCGACGCACCGCGACGTCGCGCTCGAAGCGCGAGACGAGGAACGCGAGCCCGGCGCAGGCGAAGATCACCGCGACGGCGTAGAAGGTCGGCAACGCGCGCTCGCTGTCGACGTAGAAGAACAACAGCGCGCGGGAGAGCAGCGGACCGGGATCGAACGCGACGACGGCCACGCGTGCGGCGGCGCTCACCACCAGCAGCCCCGCGATGCACACGAGCTGCAGTCGCAACACACGGCCCGAGGCGGGACGAAGGACGACGAACGAGCCCCCGCGCCCGGGCTCGGCCCGCGCGCGGGACACCGGCACCGAAGGGGTGGGCATGGCGCGGATGTCCATGTCACGAGCCTGTCACGCGGGCCTCGAAGCTTACCCCGGATCGCTTGCGCACCCGGACCGGTTGCACTCCGGACAGACGGCGCGCGCGATCTTGCGGCGGACGCACGAGGGCTGGAAGACTCGTTCAGGTTGGACGCTCGTTCCGGCTTCCGGCTCGTCCACCGACCTCGCCCCGAGACCATGAAGCCGCATCGCCCCTTCTCGATGACGCTCGCGGCGACGCTGGTGCTCGGCGCGCTCGCGACGCTCTGGCTGCTGCGCGGCGCGTTCCTCTACCCGGCCGAGGGACAGGATCTCGAAGCGCGCTGGGCCGAGGTCCAGGTACTGCTCGAGGGCACCGACCCGAACATGGTCAGCGTCGTGGGCGAACCGCCCGGCCGCGTCGTGGGCGTGTATCCGCCCTGGAGCTACGTGATAGCGACGCCGCTGCACCTGCCGGGGTCGCTGGACGACGCTCGCGCCGTCTACGCCGTGGTGTGGGCCCTGTGCCTCGCGGGCACCTGCGTGCTGATCGGCCGCCGCTTCGCGCGCCGCGACCCGAGCCTCGTCGCCCTCGCCATCGCGGCCTTCGGGGCGCAGACGGCGCTCATGGGCGACCTGCGCACGGGCAACTACGGACTGATCGTGTGCGCCATGCTGTGGGGGGCACTCGACGCGCTGGACAACGGCAAGCCGCTGCGCGCGGGCGTGCTGATCGGGCTGGCGTCGCTGAAGCCGAGCATCGCCCTGCCCTTCGGGCTCGTGCTGCTGCTGCGGCGCGAGCGGTGGCCGGCCGCGGCCATCGCGCTCGGCATCCCGCTGGCGGGCGCCGCCGCGAGCTGGGCCATCACCGGCGTGGATCCGCTGACGAGCTTCGCCGCCTCGCGCTCCCACGACTACTGGTTCGTGGACCGGACGGGCGGTGTGCCCGAGGTGCTGGGCAACGCGGCCGGCGGGTTCTCCTCGGCGTTGCAGTCGAGCTGGTCGGCGCTCGTGCTCGGACTCGGCGCGGCGGGCCTGTGGTGGTTGCGCGCCTCGCCACCGGCCGCTCAGTTCGCGCTGCTCGCGCTCGTGTCCACGAGCTGGACCTATCACCGCGCCTACGATTACACGGTGCTGAGCTTCGCGCTGCTGTGGCTGATCGCGTGGCTCGGCCGCGCGTATGGCCCGGACTCGCCCGCCGGCGGCGACGGTGCCGCGAGCGACGCGGCGCTCGACGCGCGCGCCGCCGCGCCCGTTCGTCTCGCGCTCGCGTGGACGGCCTTCGCGATCGTGGCGGCGACGGCCTGGCTGCCGCCGCGCGCGTGGGGACACGAGAGCGGCGTGTTCGCGCTGACGCTCGCGTGGATGGTCGCCGCGCTCGCCTTGCTGGCGCTCCGCCCGAAGCCGGACCCCGGGCGTCGGCCATCGGGACGCGAAGCGGCGTCGGGCACCGGCCTCAGGCCGCCCGCATGAATCCGAGGTCCGCGGTGTCGAACCCGGGCAGCAGCGGAAACACGTCCGCCAGCTCGCCGTCGCTGGCGCCGAACCAGCGACCCAGCGTGGCCCCGAGCTGATCCACCGAGATCGTCGGCAGCAGGCGCCCCCGCCCGACGTCGTCCGGCCCGTCGTCGGCGAGCGCAGGCGCCTTGCCGACGAAGCGTCCCCCGCGCACCGCGCCGCCCAGCACGAACTGGTGACCGCCCCAGCCGTGATCGGTACCGTCGCCGTTGCTCGACAGCGTCCGACCGAACTCCGAGGCGGTGAAGGTGGTGACCTGCTCGGCGACGCCGAGCTGCCGCGTGACGCGGTGGAAGGCCGACAGCGCCGCATCGAGCGCGGCGAGCTTCGCGGGATGTCCGGTGGCCAGGCCGTCGTGATGGTCGAAGCCGCCGAGGCCAACGAAGAAGGTCTGGCGCTTCATGCCGAGCGCGTCGCGCGCGGCCAGCAGGCGCGCCACCATGCCGAGCTGCGCACCGAGCTCGTCCTTCGGCAGCGCGGTCGCGGGGTCGCGTGCACCGCCCGCGTTCGCCTCCACCGACGCCAGCGCCTCGCTCAGGCGCTCGTTCGCATCGAGCGCGCGCGCGACCGTGGGCCCGAGCGGTGCGCGCAGCAGGTGCTCGTGCGACGCGGTCATCAGCGTCTCCATGGCCGTGGACAGGTGAGGCGCGTCGTACACCGACCAGCGCCGCGCGTTCAGCCCCACCGAGCCCGCGGCGGAGAGGCGGTACTGCGTGCCGCCGCCACCGGAGAGCAGCACCGATTCGCCGCGCACCGACACCGCGGAGAACGCATCGTCGCCGTGGGCATCCGCGAAGAGCTCGAGCATGCGACCGCCCCACCCCGCCGCCGGGCCGGCACCGGCGTCGCCGGAGCGCGTCGCCACGTCGCCGCTCGCGATGGACTGCCACAACCTCTGCTGATCGCTGTGGGAGAAGATCTGCGGCGGCAAGGGCACGCGGCCCGACGCGTAGTCCGACTTGGTCAACGGCGCGGCGAGCGGCCCCGCGTTCAGCGCGACGGCGAGCTCCCCCGCGTCCCACAGCCCGTGCAGGCGCGTCAGTTGCGGGGCCAGCGCGTAGCGCACCCCGTCGGGCAGGACCGCCCCGGAAGGGGTGCCGAGCGCGGTGGCGTGCAGCGCGTCGCGCGCGGTCGCCAGCGACGGCCGGTGCGCGACGTAGCGGGCATGGTTCGCCGCGTCGTAGGGCACCACGGTGTTGTACTGATCGTTGCCGCCGTACAGGAACACGCACACCAGCGCCTTGTAGTCGGTCGCCTGCGCGGCGGCCAGCCGGCCCACCGCGGCGAGGTTCAGCGCCATGGGCGCGGCCACGCCCGTCGCGGCGACCGCACCGGTGCGCTTGACGAACTCGCGGCGGGAATGCAGGAAGGTCGGCATGGGATTCGTCCGGGGTGGGCGGGTCAGGACTGGACCTGGGTGTCGGGCGAGACGAGCAGCAGCAGCACCGCGGCGTGCACCCGGCGCAGCCGCCAGGGCTCGGGCGCGTCCGGAGTGTCGCCGCGCAGCGCGTGCACGGCTTCCTTGACCGTGCGAAGCGTCGCGTCGGAGCACCGCCCCGCCCCGAGCAGCAGGTCCAGGTGGTCCACGAGCGCGTCGGCGTCGTGCGCGAGCGCGAGCTCCGCGGAATAGTCCGGCCGGACGCCGCCGTGGCCGCTTCGCACCACCGTCTCCATGAAGTTCGCGTAGCCGACCAGACTCGTTTCGTGGGCGATCTGCAGCTCCGGCGCGACGAGCCCCGCGTCGGCCAGGGCGGTGTTCGGCGGCACGTGGTCGGGGCGATAGAAGTTGAACACCGAGCGCGCGCGCAGCGGCGCCTGACCCAGCCTGCGCGCGGGGTCGCTCAGGTCGTGGATGGACCACGCCCCGTCCGCGCTCGTCGCGCCGAAGGCGCGCGCCCAGTGCACGAAGCGCACGAGCGGCTCGCGCGCCTTGCCGAAGCTCGCGGCATCGCCGGCCGGCTCCGCGCGCGCCTCGGGATCGAGCAGCACGGCGCGCACCACCGCGCCGAGGTTCCCGCGCACGCCGTCGCCGTCGTCGTCGAAGCGTGCGGCGACCCGCCGCACGTAGGCGGGCGACGGGTTGCTGGTGACGAGCCGCTGGATCAACTGGCGACCGATGAACGGGCCGACGTTCGGGTGCGCGAACACCGTGTCGAGCGCGATGCGCAGCGTGGTCTCGCCATCGGTGCCCGGCGGCACGACGGTGCCGAGGAAGCGCTTCTCGCCGGTCTCGTGACGCTCGGGGTGCAGGCGCATGGGGTCGTACCAGTGCCCGTGCTCCCCCCACAGCATGCCGTTGACGTCCCAGCCCGTGAACGCGCGCGCCAGCCCGACGACGTCGTCCTGATCGTAGGTCGGCAACACGCGCCCGTCCGCGCCGGTGCGCGGCGTGCCGTCGGCGTGCAGCTCGACGAGCCCGATGGAGAACAGTTGCAGCAGCTCGCGGGCGAAGTTCTCGTCGGGCTCGCGCCCCTCGCCGTCGCTGCGCCGGCTGCCGCGCAGGCTCAGGAACGAGCCCATCTGGTGCGAGAGCGTGACGGTCTCGAGCAGCTCCCGGAAGTTGCCGAACGCGAGCCGCTGCAGCGTGTCCGCGTAGGCCGCGCCGCCGGCGGCCTTGAAGTGGCCGACGCGCAGGATGCCGCGCACGTCCACGACGAAGATCTCGCTGAGCGCGAAGGCGACGCGCTGGCGCAGCACGTCGGGCGAGGCGATGAGGTGGCGCCACATCGCGCCATCGAAGCCCGTGAAGAAGTCCTTCTGGCTGCGATCGAGGTGTCCGCGATCGAGCAGCCAGTCGTAGCGGCGCCCCAGTCCGGGTCGCGTCATCTGCTCGTCGATCCAGCCGGCACAGCCGAGCTCGACGACCCGCTCGATGCCTTCGCGCGTCGGGCCGAAGGCCGCGTGCAGCAGGAAACGGGCCGCTTCGTTCCGGGTGGGCGGAGCGCTGTCGTGGGTCATCGCGTCGGCGTCGGCTCCCGCGGACGAGGCTTCCGCGGATGGCGCTTCGGTCGTCTTCGCGGAGGTCGGTTCCGCGGCTCGCGGCTCATCGGAGCGCGGCAGCTCGGCCGAGGGCGCGGGTTCCGGCGAGGACGCGGGCATGACGTCCGGCTTCGCCGCGGGTGCAGGCGTCGGAACCGGTTCGGGGGGCGGCGCGGAGGCTACCGGCACGGGCTGCGCTGCTGGCACGGGCTGCGGCGCGGGCACAGGTTGCGCCACGGTCGCGGGCTGCGCTACCGGCACGGGTTGCACTACCGGCATGGGCTGCGCTACCGGCATGGGCTGCGCTACCGGCACGGGCTGCGCTGCCGGCAAGGGTTGCGCCACCGGCACGGGCTGCGCTGCCGGCAAGGGTTGCGCTACCCGCACGGGCTGCGCCACCGGTACGGGCTGCGCCGCCAGCGTCTTCGGAGGCGCCGGTGCGGGCGCCGGCGCGAACTCGGGCGCGGGCGCCGGCCCGAACTCGGGCGCGGGTGCCGGCACGGGCGTCGGTGCGGGCCTCGGTGCGGGCGTCCCCACCGGTGACGGTACCCGGTCGGCGGCGGCGTCGAGCGGTCGGACGACGGTCGATACGCCGGGCTCCACGGTGTCGACGCCGCACGCCGCCAGCGTGGCGGACACGGTGGCCAGCAGCACGGTCCGACGTTGGCGAGAGGCGACGCCGCGGTCGCCTTGCGCGTCCGCGTCGGCGTGCGCGCGCTCGGCATCGCGCTCGTTCACGGCCCTGGTGTCCGCTGCCCGCACTCGTCTCGCCTCCGATCTCGACGGCCGGGTCGATCGACACCGGCAGATGCACTGGCATCGGAAGCGGTGGGCGCGAACTTGACCGCTGGCGCAAGAACGGTGCGGTGTTCGCGGGCGAGCTGAGCGATCGGTCCCGGAACGCCCGTCACGGACCTCATGCCGGGTCGTCGGCGAATTTCCGTACCGGCGTCCATCGCGCGATGGCCGCTCGCATGAACGATGGAACCTATGTCGCACGCGTCATGAATGGCGACGCGCGCATGCGTAGCATCGCGGTCTCGAACCGGGAGACACGATGATCGATCAGGCAGGCTCGGCGACGGCGCACGCTTCGGCGCCCGCGTCGGCGCCCGACGGCACCGATACCGATCCGGAACCCGTCGCCCACGACGGGCCGACACTGCCGTCCCGGGCCGAGGCGCCCCCCGTCGCGGAGGCCGCACGGCCGGTCGGGCGTACCGCCAATCGCGTGGCGTTGGTGCACTACTGGCTCGTGAACATGCGCGGCGGCGAACGCGTGCTCGAGGCGCTGTGCGATCTCTTCCCCGACGCCGACGTGTACACCCTCGTGCTCGATCGCGCGGTGCTGTCGGACAAGCTCGCCGCGCGCAACATCACGACGAGCTTCATCGATCGCCTGCCCTTCGCGAAGCGGCGGTACAAGAGCTACCTGCCGCTGATGCCGCTGGCACTCGAGCAGCTGGACCTGTCGGGCTACGACCTCGTCGTCTCCTCCGAGTCCGGGCCCGCCAAGAACGTCATCGTGCCGCCGACCGCGCGGCACGTCTGCTACGTGCACTCGCCGATGCGCTACATCTGGGATCACTACCACCGGTACCGCCGCGAGACGGGTCCGTTGAACCGCCTGCTGATGCCGATGCTCGCCTCGAGGCTGCGCATCCAGGACGTCACGAGCGCGGCGCGCGTGGACGCCTTCGTGGCCAACTCGAATCACGTGGCGAGTCGTATCGAGCGCTACTGGCGCAGGGACTCCCGAGTGGTGCATCCGCCCGTGGACGTCGATGCCTTCGCGCCCGTCGCCGCGCACGAGGTCGAGGACTTCTATCTCTGGGCGGGCGAGCTGGTGGGCTACAAGCGCCCGGACATCGCGATCGAGACGCTGCGGCGCCTGGGACGGCCGCTGAAGGTGATCGGCGACGGCCCGTCCCTCGCCGGGCTGCGCGCGCGCGGCGGTGCGGGCATCGAGTTCCTGGGACGCGTGGACTTCGACACGCTGCGCCGGTACATGGCGCGCTGCCGCGCGTTGATCTTCCCGGGCGAGGAAGACTTCGGCATGGTGCCCGTCGAGGTCATGGCATCGGGTCGCCCGGTCATCGCGTTCGGCCGCGGAGGTGCGCTGGACACCGTGGTGGACGGCGTCACCGGAGTGCTCTATCCGGAGGAGGACGGGTTGGCCGCGGCCATCGAGCGGTTCGAGAACGAGGTCGAGCAGGGACTCGACGTGGGGGCGATCGTCGCGCACGCCGCACGGTTCTCCGCGAAGCGCTTCGACGACGGCATGCGCGACGCGTTCGCAAGCGTCGGCGTGAGCGTGCGGCGATGAGCGCGGCCGTGGCCGAACCGCTGCGCGCGCTCGCGAAGCGTGCCTACCGGAGCAGCGGCCTTCGGGAATGGCGCCTGTCGGCCTCGCTTCAACGCTCGATCGACGAGTGGCACGTGCTGCAGCGCGAGGCGGATGCCCGTCGCGCGCGAGTCGACGGCGCGGACGCTGGCGAGGGCGTGCCGGACGGCGTGCGCGTCGTCCTCGTGCCGCCGGACCCCATGCTGCTGACCGCGTCGCGCGGCGACGAGGCCATGCTGGGTTCCACGCTTCATCACCTGCGCGACGCGCTGCGCGCCGACGAGATACACGTCGTGACCTGCAGCGAGCGAGCGGACGAGGCGGCGCGCGCGCTCGGCGTGCAGCCCTTGCGAGTGCTGGACGATGCGGGCCTGCGCAAGGGCCTCGATGCGCTGCTGCGCATCCGACCGACGCACGTGTGGACACTCGGTGCGGACACCATCGACGGGCACTCCGATCCGAACTTCTCGATGCGTCTCGTGGCGCTCGCCGATCTGGGTGCGCGGCTCGGCGCCGATGCCCGGGTGCTCGGCTTCAGCTTCAGCGCGAACGCCCACCCGAGGCTGCACGCGGTGTACGACGCGGTCCACCCGGAGCTGCAGTTCAACGTGCGCGACCCACACTCGTTCGAGCGGTTCCAGCGGTTCACGTCGGCACGGTCGAGGCTGGTGGCGGATACGGCGTTCCTGCTCGAGCCCGAACCATCGTCAGTGCGGACTCGTGCGGCACGCGCATGGATCGCCGAACGCCGCGATGCCGGCGACACGGTCGTCGCCCTGAACTTCCATCCGCTGCTGTTGCCGCTGGCACAGCGTCACGAGTTGCCCACAAGCGGTGGCACGGCTGGGAGCGGAGCTGTCGATCGTGATGCGGGAGAACCGGGTGAGCATCGCGCTAGTGGCACACGATTTTCGCGAAGCCGCGTCGGATCATCACTGCCACGCGCCCTTGTACGCGAAGCTCACCACCGAATGCCCGGGACGGATACTGGACGTGTCGGACGCCCTACCGGCGCGAGTGCTGAAAGGCTTGATGGGTGAGTTCGATGCCGTCGTCTCGGGGCGCATGCACCTGTCGATCGCTTCGCTGGGGATGGGCGTGCCGGTGTTCGCCCTCGACTACAATGACAAGGCCGCGGGATTGCTGGCTCATTTCGGCCTCGATACCCGTCACGTCGCCGAAGTTCCGGAAATCCGCGATCCCGGCAGACTCGTCGCCCGGCTCGGCGACTTCCTGCGCGACGTTCCCGCGATGCGGGCGCGCATCGCGGACCGTGCAGCACAAGTGAAGGGCATGGCGTGCGCGAATTTCGCGTAGTCGATGTGCGTCGCCGGGGACGATCGCATTGTCGGGGGCGCCGATTGAAGCCGCGCACGGGCGCACCCGGAGTGCGGTCGACATGACAGCGCGGACCATCGTCGTACGGCCGAGCCCGTACCCTTTCGGACACGAGCGCCCTTGAGCGCCAAGCAGCTTGTCAACACGGCGTGGATACTTGCCGATCGCGTCTACATCATCGCGTCCACCTTCATCGTCTCTGCCCTGGTGGCAAGACTGCTCGGCCCGGACCGCTTCGGACTGCTCAGCTACGCCACGTCGGTCGTCGCACTCGCGAGCAGCATCGGCACACTCGGGCTCTACGGGCTCGTCTCCCGCTACCTTCTGGAGAAGCAGGTCGAAGAGATGAAGGTCATGGGTACCGTCATGGTCATGCAGGCCGTGGCGCTTCTCCTGGCGGTGGCAGCGATCGCCCTCGTCACGACCCGATTGCTGCCTTCGACCGACGAAGAGCTCTACATCCTGGCGGCCGTGGCCCTTTCGCTCGTCGCGACTCCATTCGAGACCTGTTCGGTGTGGTTCCAGTCGAGGTTGATGTCCCGGCAGGTGACCACCGCATCGTCCATAGCGAACTCGGTCGCATCGCTGGTCCGGCTGGCGCTCGTCTACTTCAAGGCGTCGGTCGTCGCGTTCGGCGCGGTCGTGACGCTGGAAACGATCGTGCGGTCCACGATCTTCGCGCGTCGGTTCGTGAAGGTTTCCGGGCGAAGCTTCAGAGAGTTGCGATTCTCGATGCCGCTGGCCAGACGCATGCTCGGCGAGAGCTGGCAGATCCTGTTGGGCTCGGTGTTCGCGGTGATCTATCTGAAGGTCGATCAGATCATGCTCCGATGGCTGGCCGGTCCGGAGGAGGCCGGCATCTATGCCGTGGCGGCGCGGCTGTCCGAGGCCAGCTACTTCGTACCGGTCGCCATCGCGGCGTCCGTCTTTCCAGCGATGATGAGCCGCAGGGACGAAGGCGAGGCGTCCCTCGAGCGCTACATGCAGCAGCTCTTCTACGTGTTGGGGCTGTGCGGCATCTGCGTCACTGCGGCGACGTGCCTGCTCGGCCCATGGGCAATCGGCGTCGCCTTCGGTCCGGCCTACGAGGGCGCGCAGGCGATCATCGTCATCCATGCCTTCGCGGCACCGTTCCTGTACATGCGCGCGGTGTTCAGTCGTTGGATAATCCTGCAGCGACTGGCCATGTTCTCCCTGGTGACCCAGGGCCTGGGGGCCGTCGCGAACGTGGCCCTGAACGCCTTGCTGATACCTGGCATGGGTGGGCGCGGGGCGGCTCTCGCCACCGTCATCTCGTACGCCGTCGCGGGCTATCTTTCGCTGTTGGTGGACGCACGGCTGCGCACCATGATGCGCCTGATGACGAACGCCCTCGTGCACTCGTGGAAGGGCGTACCGCTGGTGTACAGCGAGATCGCGAGCCACCTGCACCGGCGCCGAGCTTAGTAACCGATCCACGAATACCGCAAATGAACCACTTCCTCGAGCCGAGCGCTCGTTCGCCTCGGAGCATGCCATGAGCGCCCCACCGAGCGTTGCCGCCGCGGAAGCGGTACGCACCGTTCCCCCACCGCGCGCCCGGGCGCGCCCGGGTATGGTGCGCCGCGTGCGCGGAAAGCTCGTGCAAGGCATACGCGTCGCGCAGTTCGGCTGCGCTCGGATCGCCGCCAGGTCCGGCTTCCTCGCCTCCTGCTACTTCGCCTTCTGCAGCCGTCGTTTCGACGACGAGCATCGCGCGGTACTCTCCGGGCGCGTACGCAATCGTGACGCATCTACGCAGCTCGACGGATCCAACGCCCGTCTGCGACGCAACGTCCACCGCCTCGAGAAGGGTCTCGTGATGCGACCGCGGCGCGACGTGTTCGGTACCGGTTTCATCGTCGACACGGTTGCCCTCTTCGTGGACATGGCCTCCTCGGGCCTGGCGGACGAGGAGGAGATGCGCTGGTGCCGCGACGTGCTCGAGCGCTACTTCGATGCGGTCGTGGACGAGCCTTCCATCGTGCAGGCCAGAAGGATGTTCGAGGCCGCTCCCGCGCTCACCGATGGCGCCCCGGAAAGCGCTCCGCGCGCGCCGTACGCGTCCGCCGCCCGTCCCGTCTCGGGCGTGGCGTTCGACGATCTGCGCACGCTCTACCAGCGCCGTCGCTCGGTGCGCTGGTTCGAGGACAGGCCCGTCGACGACCGTCTGCTCGACCGTGCGATCGAGGCGGCCGCCCTGGCGCCCACCGCCTGCAATCGGATTCCCTACAGGTTCTACGTCGCGAACGATCGCGCGGTGGCGGCTCGCCTCGCCGGGTTCGCCATGGGGACCACGGGCTTTGCCGAGAACATCCCCTGCCTCATCGCCGTCGTCGGAGACCTGTCGTGCTATCCGGAGGAACGTGATCGCCATCTCGTGTACATCGACGGCAGCCTGGCCCTGATGCAGCTCGAGCTCGCGATCGAGACCCTCGGCCTGTCTTCCTGCACCATCAACTGGCCCGATGTCGGCGCGATCGACCGACGCTTTCGCGACGCCGTGGCGCTGCTGCCTTGCGAGCGGATCGTCTGCCTTCTGGCGGTCGGTCATGCCGACCCGGAGGGAGGCGTGCCGTACTCGAGCAAGAAGGGTACGCGGCAGCTGCGCGTGGACGTACGGTTGCGCGAAGCGGAGCGAGTCGAATGCTGAACGTGGAGATCAAGGGCGCGGGCCTGGTCAACAGGGGCGCCGCGATGATGCTCGAGTCCGCCGTTCGGGAGGTACGGCGGCAGGCCGAGCCGATGCGCGTTCTGGTAGCGCCCGCGGACCACACGCTCCCGTTCGAGGAGCGCATCAAGCTCGGTCTCTGGCACCGCGCCAACAAGCGCGTGCTCGGAGTCAACCTGGGCGCGCTCGTCGATCGCCTGCCCGAGCGGCTGGCGGCTCGCTACGGCTTCGTGCAGGAATCGCGCGTCGATGTCGTGCTCGATGCCTCGGGGTTCGCGTACAGCGATCAATGGGGAATCGAGAACCTGAAGTACCTGGCCGGGCACACCGCCAGCACGCGGCGCCGCAACGGCATCTTCGTCTTCCTGCCGCAGGCCTTCGGCCCGTTCGGCTCCGATGCGGCTCGCCGTACCATGCGCGCGGCGCTCGACGACGCCGATCTCGTCTTCGCACGCGACGCCAGTTCGCTGGCGCATCTGCACGGCCTCGGAGGCGATACCTCGCGGATTCGCCTGGCCCCGGACTTCACAGCCACCCTGCCCCCCGTGATGCCCGAAGCTTCGCCGTTGCGTTCGGGCGCACTTCGGAACGCCGTCGCCATCGTTCCCAACGTGCGAATGCTGGACAAGAGCGACGCAGCCGATCAGTACCGCGATTTCCTGAAACGCACGGTCGATTGCGTGCGCGAGAGCGGTCGGGTTCCCTTCCTGCTGGTACACGAGGGGGCCGACGACGCCTCCCTGGCCGGATGGCTCGCCGCGCAGTTCTCGCCCGAGCTCGACGTCGTCGACGGACTCACGGGTGCGGAGGCCAAAGGTCTGATCTCGTGCTGTGCGGGCGTCGTTTCGGGTCGCTATCACGCTCTGGTCAGTGCACTCTCGCAGGGGGTTCCGGCCATAGGTACGTCGTGGTCCCACAAGTACGCCGAGCTCTTCTCCGAATACTCCATTCCCGACGCGTTGGTGGGACTCGACGTGTCGCAGGAGGAGCTCGCACGCAGGTGCGTCGGCATGTTCGGGGAAGCCGATCGGGATGCGGTCGCCGCACGGCTCGAGGTTCACGCGGAACGGGTGAAAGGGGCCATCGCCACGATGTGGTCGCAGGTGTTCGAGACGATGGCGGAGCGCCGAGCCCCGGCGCCGGTGGCGGCGAATTCGTGAGCAGACGGCGTCTGCTGTTCGTCTGCGCCGGCCGGTATCCCCGGATCGACGGTATCTGGGCACCGTCGCGCTCGTACGATATTTGCGTCTGCAACTACGCGGGCGATGGTGCCGAGCACGCCGCGAGAAGCGATTTTCATTTCGCCCGAGCGGGCAGCAAGTTCCAGAACTTCGATCACGCCGTTCGCACGGGCATCGTCGACCTGCAACGCTACCGATCGGTCATGGTGATGGATGACGATCTGTCGCTGGACGCGCACGAGCTGGACCGTCTGTTCGATCGACGCGAGGAGCTCGATCTACTCATCGTACAGCCGGCATTTCGCGCGATTGGACGCGTCAGTCATCCGGTCACGCTCGCCCATCCCTTGTGCAAGCTTCGTCACACGACGTTCATCGAGGTTGCCGCTCCGGTGTTCGACGGCGATTTCATCCGCGACTTCATGCGTGACTACGATGACCGGCTCGTCGGATGGGGCATCGATCTGTGGTTCTCCGCCGAGGCTCTGAAGCAACGCGCCGGGCGGCACGCGCTCGCCGTGATCGACGAGATCGCATGCGTGAACCCTCGTTCGCGCGGGGAGAGCGGAGGTCGCGAGATCGACAGGCTTCAAAGCACCGAGATGCGCGAGATCGTGTGGGACGGGGTTCGCACCGAGCGCGAGATCCCCACCGTGCGACCCGCTACGACGTCGTACGCGCTCCAGAGTCCGCTGCGGATGATCTCGACGCGAAACCTGACCCTGAGCGCCGAATTGCTGCGCTTCGTGATCGCGAGACTGCGGGAGAAGCGGCGCAACCGCCTGCTGCGCAGCGCCTGAATTCCCGAGAGAACGGCTCGCGAACCGGCGTCGCCGAGCCGGCCGCCCGTCGGCTGGCCCGCGCCTACCTGGACAACGTCAGCGCGCGTTCAGGGTCCGCTCGACCGCGCGCCAGATCCAGGAACGCGCGCCAATTCCCGCGCATCCTGCCGCGGCGATCGATCCAGGGCTCGGCCCCGACCAGCGAGCGAGCATGGTTCGCGAGCAGGTTGCGGCCGACCTGGCGCACGCAGAAGGAGCGGGAAATCGTGCCCTTGCGCATCAGGTAGACCGGATTGGCCACCTGACTGTACCCGAGGCGACCGCCGGGCGAACGCCCGTGCGTCACGCCCCTGTGCACGCCGGCAAAACCCAGGCTCTTGCCTAACGAACCGGCGCGTCCGACGCGATGACTGAAATCGACGTCCTCGAGCCAGCCGTAGAGCGGCAGCCGTTCGTCGAAGCGTTGCGTGCCGATGCTCTTCGCGCGGAACGCCATGTTGCAGCCGTACAAGCCCCTCATGGCGGCATCCTTGAGCTGCGTCACGGGCGTGCCGGCGACGCGTGCAGCGTCGTATCGGTCCACCGTGGCGAGCGCATCGGCGGTCGCGATGCCCCCCGTGGTGATGCCATCCGCCAGCACGTTGCCGGTCAGGCCGACGAGATCGGGGTGGACGTGGAACGCGGCCGCCGCATCAGCCAGCGCGTGGACGGATGGCACGTAATCGTCATCGTAGAAGACCACCAGATCGCACTCGCCCGCGATCGCGTCGAGTCCGGCGTTGCGTTGCCGGCAAAGACCGGGCTCCGCCAGCACGGTCAGGCATTCGCTGTTCGGGAGCAGCGCCTGTGGCTCTTCGGGCATGTCCGCGGGTTCGACGCCGCTCAGGATCACGGTGCGCGGAACCACGCTCTGCAACCCGAGGCGCCCGAGCAGGTAGGCCACCTCCTTGGGTCGTTGTCGGCTCGCCACGATCACGACGATGGCGGGATCAGACATCGACGACGCTCTCGAGTGAGGACAGCAACGCCCTTCCGGCGCGCTCCCAGGTGAATCCGGCGGCGTTCTTCGTACCTGCCGCGATCAGTTCCGCACGTCGTCCGTCGGCCGTGCCGAGGGCATCGAAGGCGGCCTGCCACGACTCGACGTCGAAGGGGTCCGCGTAGAGGGCCGCATCGCCGCACACTTCCGGCAGCGCACCGCAGCGTGCCACCACCACCGGACAGCCGACGCGCATGGCCTCCAGGGGTGGCAGGCCGAAGCCTTCGGTCAGCGACGGGAACGCGAGGCAGTGAGCATGAAGAAGCAACCCCTTCATGTCCTCGTCATCGATGCGCCCGAGAAAACGCACGTCCTCGCCGACCTCGTGGCCCGCTGCCTCGAATTGCCGCCTGGTCGCGTCGCCGAAGAGCGCGAGTACGAGGCCGTCACGACGCTGCCGACGAGCGAACGCCTTCAACAGCACGGCGATGTTCTTGTGCGATTGCAGCGTGGCCAAGGCCAACACGTAGCCACCGGAGGACAGGCCGTGGCGGCTCGGCGCCGCGGAAGATGCCCTGATCCGATCCATGTGATCGATGCCGTTGTGCACGACACGGATGCGCTCTCGGGGCGCCACGTGGAAGCGTGCCAACTCGCCCCGCGAGAAGTCCGAAACCGTGAGCACTAGACGGTGCCGGCGACCGATGACCGGCTGCACGAGCTTGTACCAGACCCTGAAAGCCCACCCGTACGAATCCGGCGTGCTGTGCACCTGAGCGTCATGAATCATCGTGATGGCCGTGCGCGTGGCTACCGGACCAAGGTTGCAGAGGCTGACGACCAGTGCGCCGGAAGCGTGGCGGGGCAGATCGAACTGTTCCCACAGTCGGCGGGTAAAATGCCCGCAGACCCGCACACCGATACATTGCAGCAACGGAAGCCGACGCGTGTCCGGTGGCAGCAACGCTTCGAACCGAAACCGCTTCGCGAGCACCGGATCCGTGGCGAGCAGCTTGTCCACCGCATGCACCAGTTCTTCCGCGACCCGATGGACACCGGTCGGAGAAGCGGCAAAGAATTTTCCGTTGAAAACCACGCGCTGTTGGGCTGGCTTCATTTACGACGCACGCGCGGTGAAATCATGAATGCCTCATCGATGCAGGGCCGAGATCGGCATGCGCTCGAATCGTAGCGGCAAGGCACCGGCCGCGCGGCGCAGGTCGACCGTGAAACGAATGTCCTGAAGCTCACCCATCGGGGCAAGCGCCTGCGAACCGTCTGACGCTGCGCGACTGCGCCCACCTCGGGCGGCGCTCGCTCCACTCCGAGCGTGAATCGCCATGCACGACCGCGACGCCTGGTTGACGCGCATCCGCTGCCCCTGGATGTACATCGTCTCATGCTGCAATAGAATACCGATCGGCAGCGAGCCCTTGGCCGATCGATCCACCGCGATCTTCTGTACTCTCGCCCGTCACGCAACGCTTCACGGAAACTCGTCGATGCACTGAAGACGAAGCATCCATGAATCGGCGGCAGTCAGGCATTGTCATCACAGGTGCTGAGCCTTGGCCAGACTGCTCGTGCATCCACGGCCCTATCGACTTGCATGGGCGCCTCGCGTTTGAGCCTGTAACCGCGTGCAGCTTTATCCCTTCAGCTTCGTGCTCGTTGCGGTCTTCCTGCTCGTCATACGGCGTGGTCTGGATGGCGGCTTGTACCTGGCCGTCGCGTTGATCCCGTTCGGCATGGCCGCGTTCGCGAACCTTCCGGCCATGGGCAACCTTTCGCTGCCCGCCGCGGAAGTGGTCGCAGGGTGCACGATCGGGCTGATGGTGCTGAACGGCATCAGGCGGCAGCCCTTGAGCTACGCCGGCAGGCTCATCGGCGGACTCGATCGTACCGGGTGGCCCCTGATGCTGCTCGCGGTGTACGGGCTCTTCTCCGCGACCGTGCTCGTCCGGGTGTTCGAAGCCAACCTCTACGTCTTCCCGCTGAATGCGTCCGAGGACGGACTGAGGGTGAGCCGCGACTTCGGTAGCCGGGTCGAACTGCTGACGGCGGGCGCCACCAACGTGTCGCAACTCCTCTATCTATCCTTCAGCATCGCGTTCTTCTTCCTGTGCCGAGCAGCAGCCACGCGGCGGACCACGGCGTTCATTCACCGTGCGCTGTCGACGGCTGCGTGGATCAGCATAGCGCTCGGCATACTGGACGTGCTCGGCCTGGACGTGGCGCTACAGTTCGTGCGTACGGCGAAGTACGCCCTGCTGAACTCGCACGAGGTGCAGGGTCTGGGCAGGGTGATCGGTGGGTTCGCCGAAGCGTCGGGATACGGCAGCTTCTCGTCGGTGATGGCCTCCTACTTCGCCGCTCACTACCTGTTCGGAGGCGACAGGCGCTCGGCGGTGCTGGCCGTGCTCAGCACCGTTGCCGCCATCGGTTCGTTCTCGTCGACGGCCTACCTGGGCCTGGGGGTGGCCGGCCTCGGATTGGTCGCGGGCGCGTCGTGGGCGTTCCTGCGCAGACAGGTACCGGTCCGGCACCTGGTCTTCCTTCACATGACCGCCCTCGGTGCCCTGATTCTGGTCTTCATCGTCCTGGTGACCGGACTGCCGAGCCTGGTCGTCGGCGTGTTGGACCAGCTGCTGTTCAGCAAGGCGGACTCGAGCTCGGCGCTCGAACGCGGCGCGTGGGCCGAAGTCTCGATGCGCGCGTTCGCGGAGTCGTACTACCTCGGCGTCGGCGTGGGTTCGTTGCGTGGCAACGGTCTGGTCTCGGTGTATCTCGGCAGCGTAGGCCTGCCCGGAGCGGCATTGCTGCTGCTCTTCTACTTGAGGACGCTCACCAGCGGCGGACGAGAAGACACCGCGCCCGGCGCGGCCTCGCGACGCGCCATCGCCAACGCCGCCCGCCTGGCGGTGGTGACGAAGCTCGCGACGTCGGCGGTTGCAGCCACCACGCCTGATCCGGGACTGATGATGATGATGTTCTGCGCGATCCTGGCGACACCCCGACCCGCTCCGGCGTCGAATCAGGTTCCGGTTGCCAACGCCGTGGTCTCGTCGCCGACCGCACCCGCACGGCTCGCGATGTCCTCCGCCGATGCGTTGTGGGACAACGCGGCGGCGCGGGCGGACCTGGATCGTGCGGATGAAGGTGTCGGGTTCGAGATCGAGCCGGTCCCCTTCATCGATCTGGGCACGCCGGAGGTGAACATCGGCGCGGAGGAACCAGCGGACGATTCACTGCAGGTTCGGTCGCGCTCGCGCGTACCGGTCCTCTCCTCGAGCGGTTGATGTCGGGTCGGCGTATCCACGAACGATCGGCGATCCGTGCGAAAACCGGATGACGGACCGATGGGGGCGCAGCCCCGTGCCGGTGCGTCACGGACATCGCATTCCCCAGCGGTCGAGCCCTGCCCGGAGGCACCTTGGAACATGACAGATAGGTCATGTAACCAGGTGATCACCTAGGTTCTCTGCACCGTGCGGCTGAATGCGCAGTCGCCGAAAAGCGCGCTCAATCATGGGGTTAGATCACATTCGGTGAAATTTTTCATACCCTGGCGCAAATATACCCCCTATCCCTTCGCCCAGCATTTGTGCGACGCAGGCACCCAGCGCGCCTCGAAGTGAGACTAAGTTCTCAGTTCGTCCGGACTGCCCGGTCGAACGCAGGGAGCGGCTCAACCGAACATCAACCGGCGCCCTTCCCGACGCATGAAGTCGACGTCAGACGTTGCCGTGGCGGAGCTTTCTCCCGCCTCCGCCCCCGACGTACGTTCCCACGAAGCTTTCGCCGCCAACGAGGCGCGCGCTCGCTCGAGCTTCGAGGCCGACATCGAACGCTCCCGCGACGCGCATTCGCGGCGCGCGGGTGGTCTCAGTCCGCGCAATCATCGGCTGGCGATGCTGATGGGGTACGACGCGCTGGCCATCGCGACCTGCACGCTGGTGGGCTTCGGCCTCGCTTCGCTCACGCGCAGCGTGCTCGATGGCCACGCCGCGGTCATCCAGCCGCATTCGTCGCCCTACACCGCGCTGGTGTTCCTGCTGCCCGCGCTGCTGACGTTCTGGCAGAGCTGGCGGTGGGGTCACTACACGCGCTTCCGCCCGGTGTGGACCGAGCTGCGCGAGCTGTTGAAGCTTGCGCTGTACATCGCCGCCGTGGATGCGGTACTGCTCTACGCGCTGCAGCAGACCTTCTCCCGCCTGTGGCTCGCGAGCTTCATCGCCTCGTTCTGCGTGCTCGTGCCGTTCGGCCGGCACCTGGCGCGTCGCTCGATGATCCGTCGCGGCACCTGGTTCAAGTCGACGTGGGTCGTGGGCACGGGCGACAACGCCGCCATGACGGCTGCGGCGCTCGAGAGCGATGCCGCGCTCGGTCACCGCGTCGACGGCTTCGTCGATCTGTCCGAGGGGGCGCTCCCGGGCAGGCGTCTGATGGGCAAGCCGCTGCGCACCTCCATGCCCGACATGGCCTCCGGCACGGACCGCGAGACGCCGTGCATCGTGTTCGCGCTCGAGTCGATGCAGGAGCTCGGCCGCTACCGCAGGGTGCTGAACCGCACCATCGCGCGCTCGGCGGTGGCGATGATCTCCCCCCCGGTGAGCGGGCTGCCGCTGTACGGCGCCGAGATCGTCGACATCTTTCGTCACGACACCGTGCTGCTGAAGCTGCAGAACAACATCGCGAGCCGCAGCGCGCGCTTCGCCAAGCGTGGCACCGACCTGCTGCTGAGCGCGGCGGCGCTGGTGATGCTGTCGCCCCTGTTCGCGGTGCTCGCCTGGCTCACGGTCCGCGACGGCGGCCCGGCGATCTACGGCCACCGACGCATAGGGCGCGGGGGGCGCGAGTTCTCCTGCCTGAAGTTCCGCACGATGGTGATCGATGCGGACGAGCGGCTGCGCGCGTTGCTGGCCGCCGACCCCGCCGCGCGCGCCGAATGGGACGAGACGCAGAAGCTCGTCGACGACCCGCGCATCACGCCCGTGGGACGCTTTCTTCGCGCCACCAGCCTGGACGAGCTGCCGCAGCTCATCAACGTGCTGCGCGGCGACATGAGCCTCGTCGGCCCGCGCCCCATCGTGCGCGCCGAGATGTCCCGCTACGACGACTACCTGCCCTACTACCTGGCGATGGTGCCGGGCATCACCGGTCTGTGGCAGTCGAGCGGTCGCAGCGACACGAGCTATCGCGAACGCGTGCTGCTCGACGTCTGGTACGCGCGCAACTGGTGCCCGTGGCACGACCTGGTGATCCTGCTGCGCACCTTCCCCTCGCTGGTGAACCGGGTCGGCGCGCGCTGAAGACGCATGGCGGACTCGAACATGACGGTGCAGGTGCCGCCACGCGCGCCGCAGCGCGTGGTGATCATCAACGACAGCGCCGTGGCCACCGGCGGCGCCACGTCGCTGGCGCTGCTCTCGGCACGGCGATTGGCGGCGCGTGGCCTGGCCGTCACCTACCTGTCGGGCGATGCGGGCGACCCGGCGCTGGCCGGGCCGAACCTCGTGACCGAAGCGCTCGGCCAGCGCCCCATCGCGTCGGCGGGCCGGGCGCGCGTGGCCGCGCGCGGCCTGCACAACGCGGCGGCGGCGGCGCTCGTGGCGCGCCACGTCGCACGCGATGACGGCGCCACCGTGTACCACGTGCACGGCTGGTCCAAGATCCTGTCGCCCGCCATCTTCGCTCCTCTGGCCGACGTGGCCGAACGCGTCGTCGTGCACGCGCACGACTACTTCCTCGCCTGCCCGAACGGCGCCTACATGGATTACCGGGCGGAGCGCGTCTGCACGCGCACCCCGCTCGGTGCCGCCTGCCTCGCGACGCACTGCGACAAGCGCAGCTACCCGCAGAAGCTGTGGCGCTGCGGCCGCCAGGCGAACCTGCGCCGCACGCTGCCCGGCGTCCTGCGCGGCGGTGCACGCGTGGTCGCCATTCACGAGGGCATGGGCGCGGGACTCGTGCGCGGCGGCGTGCCCGAATCGTCGCTGCGCACCGTCCGCAACCCCGCCACGCGCTGGTGCGCGCGACGGGTGCGTGCCGAGGACAACCGCACGCTGTTCTTCGTCGGCCAGGTGACCGCCGAGAAGGGCGTGGACCTGGCACTCGATGCCGCCGCGGCGCTCGGCAGCGACATCGAGGTGATCGGCGACGGCGAGCGCCGGGATGCCCTGCAGCGCCGCCACCCGGACGTGCGCTTTCACGGACGGCTCCCGAGCTCGGGAATCGCCGACGAGATCGGACGCGCGCGGGCGCTCGTCGTGCCGTCGCGCTATCCCGAGCCCTTCGGGCTGGTGATCGCCGAGGCGGTGTCTAGCGGCGTGCCGGTGGTGCTGCCCTCGAGCGCGCTGCTGGCGAGCGACGTGGCGGCGCACGGTCTGGGCATCGTGTACGAGCCGAACGTCAGCGGTGCGCTGCGTGCGGCGCTGCACGAGATCTCGACGCTCGATACAATCGCGTTGCGGGCCATGAGCCGTCGTGCGCACGACGGCGCCGCTCGTCTGGCGCTCGGCGAGGAGGAGTGGATCGACGCGTTGCTGCGCGTGTACGCCGAGTGCCCGGCGCCCCGTACCGTCCCATTCGCCGAACCGGTGCAAGCACGATGATCGAGCGAGCGATGACGGGAGCGACGCCGCCGCCGGCCCGGGCGCGCCTGTTCAACGTCAAGTTCAGCCCGAACCTCGGCGACGGGTTGCTCGCCGAGTGCCTGGAGGCCGGGCTGATCCACCACGGCCTGCCGGCGGCGAGCACGTGGTCGGTGGATCTGGCCGGGCGCACCGCCTACGCGCCCGGCGCGGCGTCGCGCGGACGCATGCTCGGCGCGTTGTCCAGGCTGCCCGCCGGCGTACGGCAGGCGGTGCTGAGCCTGCCGCTCGCGCTGTGGCGCAGACGCAGTTGGGCGCCGCATTACCGGAAAGGGCTCGAGGAGGTCGACGCGGTCGTGATCGGCGGCGGCAACCTGTTCGCGGACATCGATTTGAACTTCCCCACCAAGCTCGCCGCCGTGCTCGACGAGGCCACCGCGCGCGGGATACCGGTCATGATCTTCGGCGTCGGGGTCACCGGGCGCTGGTCGGCGCGGGGACGACGGATCGTGCACGACGCGCTGGCGGCGGCCGACGTCGCGTGGGTGGGCGTGCGCGACACGCCCTCGCTCGCGAACTTCGACGCCCTGTTCGGCGATGCGGTGCGCTGCACGCCGCGCGTCGTGCGCGATCCGGGCCTGGCGGTCTCGCGACTCAAGCCCTGCCCCGCCGCGGAGGATGCCGACGATGTCGTCGGCGTCTGCATCACCGCGGCGCTGGCGGTGCGGTATCACAGCGACGTGGCGCTGTCCGACGCGTTCCTGCTGCGCTGGTACATGGCGCTGCTGGACGCGCTGGTGGCGGACGGGCGACGCGTGCTCGCGTTCACGAACGGCAGTCCCGAGGACGTCGAGTTCGCGCATCGGTTGTTCGCTTCCAACCCTCCGGGACGCGGCGTGGAGCTCGTCGCGCGTCCCGACGATCCCGACGCGCTGGTGCGCCTGGTGAGCGGCTGCTCGGGCGTCGTCGCGTTCCGCATGCACACGATCATCGCGGCGGTGTCCTGCGGGGTGGGCGTGGTGGCCCTGCGCTGGGACCCGAAGCTCGACGCCTTCATGCAGAGCGTGGGGCTCGGCGACTTCATCCTGTCGACCGAGCGCGCCGGCGCGGACGACGTCGTCGCGGCGCTGCGCGTCTCGACGGCGCGCATGCGCGGCGTCATCGACGTCGAATCGCTCGTCGACGACGCGCTGGCGGACATGGGCGCGCTGGCCGAGGCGCTGCAGACGGCGCCGAACGCGGCGACGGCGAGGGTCGGGCCGACCCGCGCATCGGCATCCCCATCACGGCGCGACGGCGCGAGCGAGTCTTCGGACTCGTTCCTGTCCCGGGTCGCCTCGTCCGCCCGACGATGAGCGCCCGGCACGCCCGCTCCCCGCGGCGGCGACCGAGCGCGGTCGCGCCGCTCGTGCTCTGCGCCGTTCTCGCGAGCGCCGCGGGTCTCGCCACCGTCACGGCCGACGACGCGACGGACGACGACGCGACGGCTGACGACGCGACGGCTGACGACGCGACGGCTGACGACGCGACGGACGAGGCGTCGGAAGCGGCGGCGGCGGTGGCGGTGGCGGCGGACACGCTCGACCTCACCGGCTTCGAGCGCACGTTCACCGAGGACTTCGACGAGCCCCTGAGCGTGAGTCCGTGGGGCGAATGGCCATCGCGCTGGATCGCGCACACGCCCTGGAACGGCGACTTCGGCGACGCGCGCTTCGCCGACCCCGAGCCCGGTTTCCCGTTCACGGTCGAGCACGGCGTGCTGCGCATCGAGGCGCGCCGCGACGAGGACGGCAAGTGGCACTCGGGGCTGCTCGCCGCGGTGGACAGGCGCGGCGACGGCTTCGCGCAGGACGGCGGCTACTTCGAGGCCCGCATGAAGGTGCCGCGCGGCGCGGGCACGTGGCCGGCCTTCTGGCTCATCGGCACCGACCGCGAGAAGCTCACCGCCGAGATCGACGTGGTGGAGCACTACGGGCACTGGCCGGATCGCTACACGAGCGCGCGCCACGTGTGGCGCCGCGGCGAGGGCGAGGAGAACGACAGCGACCATTCGCGCACCCACCTCGAGCGGGGCGAGCTGGCGGACGAGTTCCACACCTTCGGCGTGCAGATACTGGACGACGAGCTCGTCTACTACCTGGATCGGCGGGTCGTGTGGCGGACCCCCAAGCCGGAGGAGTTCGACGGACAGGAGTTCTATCCGCTCGTCAACCTCGCGCTCGGCGCGGGCTGGCCGATCGACGAGACGCCCGATCCCTCCTACCTCTACGTCGACCACGTGCACGTCTGGCAAGCCCCCGACGAGTAGGGTCGGGGTTGCATTGACCTCTTCGGCGCGCGCCACGGTGGTCATCGTGACGCGCAACCGGGCGGCGGAGCTGGCGGTGGCGCTCGAGTCCTGCCTGCGCCAGAGCGTGCCGCTGGAGCTGCTCGTCGTGGACGATGCCTCCGGCGACGGCACCGCCGCCCTGGTGCGCGAGCGCTTCCCGTCGGTGCGGCTGGAGCGGCGTTCGCGCTCGCACGGCTACATCGACGGGCGGAACCTGGGGGCCGCGCTGGCCACCACGCCCTTCATCGTCTCCATCGACGACGACGCACGCTTCGACGATCCGGCGACCGTGGAGCGCACGCTCGCGGACTTCGCGTGCGAGGACATCGCCGCCGTGTCGATGCCCCGCATCGACGTGCACGTATCGCCCGCCGTGCTGAACCGTGCGCCGGACGCGCGGCGCATCCATGCGACCGACACCTTCGTCGGCACGGCCTACGCGGTGCGTCGAGAGGTGTTCCTCGCGCTCGGGGGCTTTCGCGCGGGGTACGTGCACCAGGTGGAGGAGCAGGAATTCGGCATGCGCCTGCTGCGCGCCGGCCACCGCATCCGGCTGGGCACCGCCCCGCCCGTACTGCACACCGCCTCGCCGACGCGCGACCCGGCACGCGTCGCGCGCTACGAGGCCCGCAACAACCTGCTGATGGCGTGGGAGCACCTGCCGCGGCTCGCGATGCTGCGTTCGCTGGCGAGGAACCTGGTGTTCTTCACCGCGACGGGGCTGCGCCGAGGGCACGCGCTCGCCTCGGCGCGGGGGCTTGCGAGCGGGCTGAGCGACATCGTCTCCGGACGCGCGCTCCGGTCGCCGATGAGCGAATCGGACTACGGCAAGCTGCGCGAGCTGCGACGCTCGTTGCGGCGCTCGTCGCGACGCCCGCCCTAGCCACTGGCCTTGCCGCCGCTCCGGTCGCCACCCTGACCGCGGCCGTGACCGCCGCCGAACCGCCCCTTCGCCCAATCCACCGCCGCTCGCCCCTCGGCGTCCCCGACCGAGCCGCCGAGGCGGCCCCGCACGCGGTCCACCGCGGGCAGCAGGAACGGGCGCACGGCCCGCACGAGCGGGTGCGCGAGCGTCGCGAGCCATTCGGCCGAGCGCCCGTGCTGCATCCGCGAGGCGTGGCGCAGCGCGTCGGCGTAGCGTCCCGCGCGCCGCATCTCGCCCAGCATCCAGCGATCCATCCGTGGCAGGCGCCGCGCCTCGCCGAACGTCGCCGGGTGGCGGGCGAGCAACCGCGCGAGCTCGGCCGTCGCGCGGGCGGGGTCCGCGCTCATCTGGCCCGCGTGGCGACGGTAGAGCAGCCCGACGGCACCGGTGCCCACGGGAACCGCGAGCCGGTGCAGCCGTAGCCACAGCTCCCAGTCGGCGAACATCGCGAAGTCGGGATCGAAGCCACCGGCCTCACGCAACAGCGCCCGTTCGGCCAGCACGCCCGAGCCGCCGCCCGGCACCGGGTTGCCCTGCCGAAGCGCCTCGTCGAGCGTGGCGATCGGACAGCGCCGCACCTCCACCAGGCGCCAGTCGCCCTCCACGATGTCGCCCTCCACGATCGCCGCGTCGCACACGCACCAGCGCGCACCGTCGGCCTGCACCGCGCGTAGCTGGCGCTCCAGCTTGTCGGGCAGCCACAGGTCGTCGTCGTCGCAGAAGCCCACCCAGGCCCCCGTGGCCTCGGCGAGCCCGTACCCGCGCGCACGCGAGACCCCGCAGCGGTGCGGCGTGCGCAGCACGCGCACGCGCGAATCGCCGAACGCCGTGCCGTCCGTCGGTACCGGCACGTCGGAGGCGTCGTCCACGACGATGATCTCGTCCGGCACCCGCGTCTGGTCGAGAATCGTCGCGAGCGTGCACCGCAATGAAGCAAGCCTGTTCCGGGTCGGTATTATGACGGTGACACTCGGGACAGGATCCGTGCTGGCGCTCTGACTCATCCGGGCAGTTGCGTCGTGCGTTGTTACAAGGATGCCGACACTGTACGGACACGAATCAGCCCCCGGCCCCCCCCTCGACCCGACGCTCTGCGTCGTCGTGACGTCCATCGGGCGCCCCCGCCCCCTGCAGCGCCTGCTCGCGAGCCTCGCTGCGCAGACGCGCACCGACTTCGAGGTGATCGTCGTCGACCAGAGCGACGACGGATCGCTGGCGGCGATCTGCAGCGACGCCCACAACGACCCCGCCCGGCCGGGCGGCGAACGCCTCCGTCCGGTGCGTCACGTGCCGCGTCCCGGGGAACGGGGTGCCAGTCGCGGACGCAACGTCGGACTGGCGCTCACGCGCGCCGGCTACGTGCTGTTTCCCGACGACGATTGCTGGTACCCGCCGGACTTCATCGAGCGCGCGGCGGGCGCGCTGGACGCGGACCCGACGCTCGCCGCGCTCAGCGGCCGGCCCGTCGATGCGCACGGGCGCACCATCAACGGTCGTTTCGAGACCCGGGCCTGCGCCGTCGACCGGCGCACCGCGTGGACCACGCAGATCGAGTGGCTCGCGGTGTACCGGCGCGCGGCGCTGGTCGAGGCGGGGGGATTCGACGAGCGCATCGGCGTCGGCGCCGCCACCCCGTGGCAGTCCAGCGAGGCGCAGGACGTCGTCCTGAGGTTGCTCGATCGGCACGCCCGCTTGCGCTACGATCCCACGCTCACGGGCCGTCACGAGGAGTTCGACACGCGCTCGCCGGACGCCGCGGCCCGTGCCAAGGGCCGGCGCTACGCGCGCGGCATGGGCCACGTGCTCGGGTTGCACGGCTACGGCCCGCTCGTCGCCTCGGGCTGGATCGCACGGCCGCTGCTGTTGTCCGCGCTCTGCCTGTGCAGCCTCTTGCCGCGTCGGGCGACGTACTACGCCGGCATCGCGCTGGGCAGGCTCCAGGGCTACCTCGACGCGCGTCCCGACGATGCGGGACCCGTGCCCGCGCCTCCCTCCGCGACCGCCAAGCACCCCCGAGAATGACAGGCCCTGCCCGCTCGCCCGCGCCCGCCGTGTCGATCGTCACGCCCGCGAGGAACGCGGCGCGCACCCTCGAGCGCACGCTCGCGAGCGTCGCCGCGCAACGCTTCGCGGACTGGGAGGCCATCGTCGTCGACGACGGCTCGACGGACGCCACCGTCGCGCTGATCGAGGCCGCCGCGGCGCGCGACGCCCGCGTGCGGCTCGTGCGCTCCGCCGGCCGCGGCGCATCGGCCGCGCGCAACGCCGGCATCGAGGCGGCGCGCGGCACCTGGCTGCTGTTCCTGGACGCCGACGACGAGCTGCGAGCCGATCACCTGAGCTCGCTGGTGGCGCTGCACGAGAGACATCCCGACGTCGCCATGGTCGTCTCCGACGCGCTCAAGTGCTTCGCCGACGGTACCGCCAAGCGCTTCCACGTCGCCTACCTGGCCGACGCGCCGTTCGAGGTGCTGGCCGACTACTGCGCGCCCGTCATCCACGGCGTGCTGGTGCGCCGCTCGCTGGTGGAGGAGGTGGGACGCTTCGACGAGACGCTCGTGACCTGCGAGGACTGGGACCTGTGGCAACGTCTCGCGCGCACCGGACTGGGCGTGCGCGCCACCGCCGAGCCGAGCGCCGTCTGGCACGTCAGCCCGGGGTCGCTGTCCACCGACCACGAGCGCATGGCGATCGACGGGCGGCGCGTCAACGCCCAGGCGTACGCCCGCGATGCGCGCGTGCCGCGACCGGCCGACGCGTACGCGGACGGGTTGCCCGGGGAGCGCAGCGCCGCCCCGGTGGCCTTCTTCGGCTGGTGCCTGGGTCAACGCATCGCGGGGGACGCGCCGCCGGACGCGAGCTTCGAGCTGATCGACTCGGCGCACGACTTCCGCCCGTCCGCGCGCGCCTTCGCGGAAGGCGCTGGCGCAAGGCATCTCCAGCCGCATCGGCGAGCGCTGCGTGCTGGAGGCCTGGCGCGGCTCGCGCGACGCGGTCGCCGCGGCGCTCGCCCGCTGGTGCGAGGCGCACGACGCGCCGCTGCTCGCCGCGCGGTTGCCCGCCATGATCGACGAGGAGGTGCTCAAGGAGGCGGAGCTCACGGGCGAGCACGCGCTGCCCGGCGCGGTCGGCCTGCGCCTCGACCTCGCCCGCCCGATCGAGCCCGCGAGCGTGCCGCCGGGCGTGGAGCGGCTCGTGGTGCAGGGCACGATCGGACGCGAGCTCGTGTCGGTGACCGTGCTGCCGGTCTTCGACGCGCGGGTGTCGGTGGCCGAGCTCTTCGGCGCGATCGCCGACGGGCTGCGCCTGAAGCGCTTCGCGGGCTCGCAGTCGCTGCGCCTGCTCGGACGCCCCGCCTCGTGGCCGGGCGTGGCCCCGGCGGCACTGACGTTCGGGCGCGGCCTGGCCCGGCTCGCGCGCAACCGCGCGTTCGATCCCGCTTCGCTGCGCCAGGGTCTCAGGCGGGCCGGGCTCGACGCCGCGCGCCGCTTCTTCGAGGGCCGACCCGCCGCGGGCGGCGCGTACGCGCAGGTCGTGGCGCGCATCGAGTCCGAGCTCGAGCGCGGCGCCGCGGCCGGAGCGACGGCCTCGCTCGGCACGCTCGAGCGCGCGGCGAGCCTGCAACCCGAACCCGAGGTCGCCTACGACCCCAGGCGCCCCGACGCGTACTGGGAATCGATCTTCGCCTCGGCCAACCCCTGGGCCTACGACAGCGACTACGAGCAGAAGAAGTACGACCGCACGCTCGCGCTGCTCGGCGGCAGACGCTTCTCGAACGCGCTGGAGCTGGCCTGCGCCGAGGGGCACTTCACGGCCATGCTCGCCCCGCACTGCGATGCGCTCGTGGCCGCGGACATCTCGACGGCCGCGCTCGCGCGCGCGGCGGAGCGCTGCGCCGCGCACCCGCAGGTCACGTTCCGCCAGCTCGACTTCTTCAACCGCCCCATCGGCGGCCGGCACGACCTGATCTGCTGCTCCGAGGTGCTCTACTACGCCGGCGGCGACGGCACGCTCGAGCGCATCCTCGCGAAGATCGAGGGCGCGCTGGCCCCCGGCGGCGTGTTCCTGCACGCTCACGCGTTCGTGCTCTACGACGACGAGACCCGCACGGGCTTCGATTGGGAGGGTCAGTTCGGCGCGAAGCGCATCTCGGACCGGACGCGCGACACCACCTCGCTCACCCGCATCGCCGCGGTGCAGAACGAGCTCTACCGCATCGAGCTGTACGAGAAGCCGCCGACGGCGCAGGCCCGGGGCGCCGGGAGTCACGCCGAGCCCGTGGAGGAGCCGCTCGACAGCGTGCTGGACGACGAGCTGGCCGGCATGATCGTGTGGGGCGGCGCCGTCGCCACGCGCGCCGCCACCCAGGCCGAGGAGAGCGTCGGCTCGGTGCCGGTGCTCATGCTGCATCGCGTCGCCGACGATCCCGCGCCCGGGCTCGAGCGCTACACGATCGCGCCGCGGCGCTTCGAGGGCATCCTGCGGGAGCTGCGCCGGCAGGGCTACTACTCGCCCTCGCTCGCCGAGCTGCACGAGCACCTCGAGCGCGGTCGTCCCTTCGATGGCCGGCCCGTCATGCTGAGCTTCGACGACGGCTACGTCGATCTCGCGCGCTCCACCTGGTCGACGGTGCGCCGCAACGGCTTCGGCGCCGTCGTGTTCGTCGTCACGGAGCGGGTCGGGCGCAGCGCCGAATGGGACGGTGAGGCCGGACGGGCCTGCGAGCTGATGGACCTCGACGGCCTGCGTCGCCTGGCCGCGGAGGGGTGCGAGTTCGGCAGCCATCTCGCCACGCACCGCTCGCTGGATCTGCTGGACAACGCCGAAGCGCTGCGCGAGGCGATCGGCTCGGCGCGTCAGCTCGAGCGCTGGCTGGGCAAGCGGCCCCTGGCCGTGGCACCGCCCTACGGTCAGGTCGACGACGCATCGCGGCGCCTGCTGCACGCGGCCGGCTACTCGCTCGTGTTCACGACCGACTTCGGCCAGGCGTCGGTGTTCGGCAGCCCGCTCGACCTGCCGCGCATCGAGGTCACGGCGCTCGACGACGCGGCCACCGTGCTCGGCAAGCTGCGCACGCCCGGCACGCGCGTGCCGCGCACGCTCTCGTCGCCGTCCGTCGGGCCGTCCGTCGGGCCGTCCGTCGGGCCGTCCCTCGCGGAGCGGACACCGTTTGAAGCGCAGCCCCGAGTGGCGGGCCGTCCGGCTCGCGCTGCCGGTACTGCGTGAACGGTGGCGCGGCCTGGCCTGGCTGTCGCTGACGGGCCTGCTCGCGACCTTCGCCGAGACGGCGGCGCTCGCGCTCATGATCCCGTTGCTCGACGGCGAGCTACCGCTCGGACGGGCGGGCGAATGGCTCGCCGGCATGGACGAGGTGGAGCGCGTCGCGCTGATCGGCGCGGCGATGATCGCGCTGCTGTTCGTGCGCAGCGCCCTGACGTGGGCGAACAGCCGCCAGGGCGTGGCGCTGCACACCGACATCGCCAAGGCGGCCACGCTCGAGGCCATGCGCGCGCTCGGGCGGCTGCCCCTGGATTTCGTGCACGACACCGGCCAGGCGAGGTTGCTGGACGCGGCCGAGGGTGCGCCGGACGCGCTCGCGGAGCTGGTGATGGAGATCGCCGAGATCGTCACGGCGACGCTCAGCCTCGTCGTCATCGTGATCGCGATGGCGATGCTGTCCGGACCGATGGTGCTGATCGTGGTGCTGGTGGGCTGCATCACCATGGTCATCGTGCGGCTCGTCACGCGGCACG
The DNA here is from genome assembly GCA_963833195.1 of uncultured Gammaproteobacteria bacterium. GTDB lineage: Bacteria > Pseudomonadota > Gammaproteobacteria > Granulosicoccales > Granulosicoccaceae > Granulosicoccus. The sequence goes on from CAWHXF010000028.1 coordinate 147,573, forward strand.
TCGAGCCCCTGTCCGCCGAGGTCGTGAGACGCGAGGAGCTGCAGGGCGAGCACGCCCTGTCGTTCGTCGAGAGCCAACGCCTGCTGCGCGCGAGCGCGGCGCGCGACGCGGGCATCGCGCGCTTCGAGCGCGGTGCCGACGAGCTGGCGTGCATCTACAAGCGCTACGAAGGCATCAACGCCCTGATCGACCCGATCAACACGCTCGCGGGCGCCGCGCTGGTGATCGCGGGGCTCGGCTACGCGGCGCTGAACCCCGGCGACCTGCCGCTCGTGCTGTTCTTCGTGGCGATGGCGTTCCGGCTGCAGCCGAGGTTCTCGGACCTGGACGCCAGCCGGCACGCCCTGCTGACGCTGGAGCCGGACGTGCGCCGGCTCGACTGGCTGGCGCGGCACGCCGTGCCGGAACCCGGCGAGCCCGCGCCGCCCGCACTCGGCGACGCGGACGTGCCGATGGCCGGGCCCGCGCGACTGCGCATCGACGGCCTGCACTACGGCTACCGGGGTCAGCCCGCGCTCTACGAGGACGCGTCCCTCGAGGTGCGCGCCGGCGAGCTCGTGGCCGTCGCCGGCGAGTCGGGCATCGGCAAGAGCACGTTGCTGGAGCTGCTGCTGCGGCTACGCCCCTTCGACGCCGGCACGATCCGGCTGGACGGCACCGCGCTGGAGGGGTGGCCCCGCAAGGCCTGGCTCGGCCGCATCGGCTGGGTGCCGCAACGCGTGGAGCTCTTGCCGTTCTCGCTGCGCGACAACCTGTGCCTCGGCATCGAGGCGCCCGGCGACGACGAGATCCTGCGCGTGCTGGCCGATGCCGGTGCCGGCGACTTCGTGGCGGGCCTGCCCGACGGGCTCGACACGCTGGTCGGCCGCCGCGGGCGCACGTTCTCCGAAGGTCAGTTGCAGCGGCTGGGCTTCGCGCGCGCGCTGCTGCGCCGGCCGGGACTGCTGCTGCTCGACGAGCCGACGAGCGCGCTGGATCCCGAGTCGGTGCGGCGCATACGCCAGGCGCTGGAGCGGGTCCGCGGCTCCGTCACGGTGCTGGTGGTGGCGCACGGTGACGAGATGCTCGCGCTCGCGGACCGCGTGGTGCGGCTGCGCGATCGGCGCTTCGTGCGGACCTCAGGCCAGCAACACCCCGCTCTCCACCCCCAGCGCCGCCTCGATGCGCCCCATCGTCACGCGCTCCTCGTCGCTGACCCGCACGCCGCCGAAGCCGAGGAAGCTGCCCTCCTTCGCGGCCTCGGCGACCTTGCGCGCGATCTCCACGCACCAGGACTTCCACGCGGCGGCGTCGGTCGCGGTGCAGCGCTCGTCCACCAGCCGCGCCGCCTCCCGGCAATCGGCCAGCACGACCTCGTGCAGCCGCTCGCGCGACTCGATCTTCGCGCCCTCCATGCGGGCCTTCGCGCGCTCGCGGTAGTCCTCGGCCTTCGCCTTCGTCTCGTCCCAGTTGCCGGCGCGCTGCAGCAGCTCCGCGATGAGCGGGCTGTCCGGGTGCGCGTCGTGACCCTGCTGGGTGGCGCGCATGCCGGCGGAGAGCTCCTTGATCGTGCCGACCACGCCGCTCGGCGCCGCCACGCTCATGGACGAGACGATCATCGCCGGCACGGAGCTCAGCAGGAACCACTCGTCGTCGTCGAAATCGTCCTTCAGGCTCATGACCGTCTCGTGCCCGTCGGGGGGCGGTTGCGTGACGCCGGAGGGCGCGCCGGGTAGGATCGCACGGCCGTCGCGTCGGTTATCCGGCGCGAGCGCCGGCGGCTCGTGTCGCGCCGTCAACCCGACGGTCGGTTTCTACACGTCCGCCCGGCCCGCACCGCCAGCGGGGCGACCCTGCGGGTACCCTATCGGACTGAACGATCGTCCCGGCCGGGCGCGCCGCGCCCGCCTTCGAGAGAACCGAATGTCCTTCGACATCATCGAGTCGGTGCGCGAGCAGCTCGGCCGGAGCGAGCGCGCTTCGCTCGGCAGCATCGCCGCGTCCGGATCCGCGTCCGGCGCCGAGGCCGATGGCGCCGACGCCGGTACCGGCGTTGTCACCGACGCCGGTACCGACACCGGTACCGACACCGGCACCCACACCGGCGTCGACGCGCTGATCGACGCCGCGGTGCCCGCCCTGCTCGCCGGTTTCGCGCACGTCGCCTCCACGCCGGGCGGTAGCGAGACCCTCTACCGCGAGGTGCAGGCGCAGGACGCGGACGTGCTGGACGCTCTGGCGAGCGTGCTCGACGATGCCGGCAATCGGGATCGGCTGGTCGCGGGCGGCCGCAAGAGTGCCGAGTCCGCGTTCGGTGCCGCCGGGCTCGACGCGCTCGGACGCGGGCTGGCCGCCGGCACGGCCACGACCCCCGAGCACGCCACCCGTCTGGCCTCCGCGCTGGCCCCGGTGGTGCTCTGCGAGCTGAAGCGCCGCGTGGATGCCGGTGGCCTGAGCGCCGCGGGACTGGCCACCACGCTGGGTGCGGCGCGCGACGACATCGACGAGGCGATGCCGGCGGACGTCGGCCGCGCGCTCGCCGAGGCCGGGTTCACCAGCGGTGCCCGCACCGGCCCGCCGGCGACCCCGCCCCCCCCGGCGTCGCCCGCCACGCCGACTCCCGGGCCCGCCGCCCCGGACCCGAACACCTCCGCCGCAGGCGGCGCGGCCGACCCCGCCGCACCGCGTGCGGTGACCGCTTCATCCACTTCACCCACCACCCCCACCCCGCGGACCCCCGCCACCGCCACCCCCGGCGGTTCGGGCTCCCGTGACAACGACTCCGGAGAACGCTCGTCCATGTGGAAGAAACTCTTGCCGATCGTCGGCGTGCTGCTGCTCGGCTGGATCATCCTGAACCTGTTCGGCGGCAACGACGAAGCCGAGGTGCAGACCGCGACCGCGCCCGTCGGCGACGTGGCCGTCGAGGGCGATGACGCCGCGGCCGTCGACGCGGCCACCGCCGAGGTCGAGGGCGACGCCGAGGTCGACGTGGTCGTCGTCGAGGAGCCGGACGGCGACGCCGCCGATCCCGTGGACACCGACGCGGCGTCGGTCGTCGTCGACGAGCCCGAGACGGTCGCGGTCGAGGAATCGGCGGAGGCCGAGGTCGACAGCGCCGTGACCGAAGCCGAAGGCGACGTGGCCGAGGTCGGGGCCGAGGTCGGGGCCGACGTCGATGCCGCCGCAGAGGACGTCGAGGCGAGTGCCGAAGTCACCGCCGAGGAGGCCGCGGAAGAGCTTGCCGACGCCGGGGACGCGATCGAGGAGGCCGCCGAGGAAGCCGTCGTCGAGACGGACGCCGCACTGGACGAGGCCGCGGCCGAGACCGAACAGGCCGCCGAGGAAGCCGTGGCCGAGACGGACGCCGCGCTGGACGAGGCCGCGACCGAGACCGAGCAGGCCGCCGAGGAAGCCGTGGCCGAGACGGACGCCGCGCTGGACGAGGCCGCGACCGAGACCGAACAGGCCGCCGAGGAAGTCGCGGCCGAGACCGACGCCGCGCTGGACGAGGCCGCGGCCGAGACCGAACAGGCCGCCGAGGAAGTCGCGGCCGAGACCGACGCCGCGCTGGACGAGGCCGCGACCGAGACCGAGCAGGCCGCCGAGGAAGTCGCGGCCGAGACCGACGCCGCGTTGGACGAGGCCGCGGTCGAGACCGAGCAGGCCGCCGAGGAAGTCGCGGCCGAGACCGACGCCGCGCTGGACGAGGCGGGCGCCGAGACGGAGCAGGCGGTCGATGCGGCCGCTGCGGATGCGGAGGAGCTGACCGAGGAAGGCGGTCTGCTCGAGGAGACGGGCGACGCGCTGGCGGCCGCGGGTTCGGCCATCGCCGAGACGACCGAGGAAGCGGTGGACGCCACGGGCGAGGCCATCGAGGACGCGGTCGAGGCGGTCGACGAAGCCACCGACGTGACGGTCGACGAGCCGGGCGTGGACGTCACCGAGGCGGGCCGCAACGCGGCACCCGAGGCGGACAACCTGCCCACCGACGAGCCCATGGCCGAGGAGACGATCGACATCGACGCCGCGGACATCGAGCTGCCGGACGTGGACGTGGAGGTTCCGGACGTGGAGGCGCCGGACGTCGAGGTGGCGGAGGTCGACGTGGCGGAAGTCGAGGTCGACACCGCCGCCACGATGGACACCGAAGCCACCGCCGAAGTGACGCCCGGTCCGGGTACCGAAGGCAGCGATCTGGAAGCGGAGCCCGCGACCGAAGAGGCCATCGCCGAGCAGACCGAGGAAGTCGCCGAGGGCGAGGTCGACGCGCTGGAGACCGAAGCGGCGTCGGCGTCGGACGATCAGCCGACCGCGGCCGAGACGGCGGCGTCGACGGCTGACCTGGGCGCCATCAGCCGACGCCTGGGCGGCGTGTTCGGCACCACCTCGGCCGTGCTGGGTGGCGTGACCGATGCCGAGACGGCCGAAGCCGCCGTGCCGCGCATCGAGGAGGCCAGCAGCACGCTGGACGAGGTGAGCCAGAGCATGGAGTCGGTACCGCAGTCGGCGCGCGCTCCGCTGGCCCGCGTCGTCAGCGGCGGCCTCGATCGGCTGCGGCCGACCATCGAGAGCACGCTCGCCCAGGACGGCGTGGCGGACGTGCTGAACCCGGTCATCGAGCCCATGCTCGAGACGCTGCGCTCGATGGCGAACTGAGCGATCCGGGCTCCGGGGTTCGCCCCGGAGCCTTCGATGTCCGTGATGGAACCCCGGGGCGGGTGACGCGAGTCGCCCGCCCTTTTTCGTGCCTCAGCCGCGTCCGTACTGATCGCCGAGCCGCACGATGTCGTCCTCGCCGAGGTAGCTGCCCGTCTGCACCTCGATGATCTCGAGCGGAATGCGGCCGGGGTTGTGCATGCGGTGCACGCAGCCGAGCGGCAGGTAGATCGACTCGTTCTCGCTCAGCATCACGACGTCCTCGTCGCGCGTGACCTCGGCCGTGCCCTTGACCACGACCCAGTGCTCGGCGCGGTGGAAGTGCTTCTGCAACGACAGGATGGCGCCGGGCTTGACGGTGATGCGCTTGACCTGGAAGCGTCCGTCCACGATCAGCGACTCGTAGTGCCCCCACGGGCGGTAACAGGTGCGGTGCGTGGTGAGCTCGCTGCGCTTGCGCTCGGCCAGCGTGGCGAGCGCCGTCTTCAGGTCCTGCGCGCGCGAGCGCTCCAGCACCAGCACCGCGTCGGGCGTCTCGACCACGGCGACGTTGCGCAGCCCCAGCGCGACGACGAGGCGCCCTTCGGAGCGCACGTAGGTGTTCGTGCAGTCGCGCTCCACCACGTCGCCCGAGACCACGTTGCCGCGCTCGTCGGCAGGCGCCGCGGCGTGCACCGCGTCCCAACTGCCGATGTCGGACCAGCCGGCGCCGAACGGCACGAGCCTCGCCGCGTCGGTGCGCTCCATGACGGCGACGTCCACGGCGACCGAGCGGACGGCCTCGAAGGGGGATGCGGCCAGGCGCGTGAAGTCCAGGTCGTCCGCGGCCGCCTCGACCGCTTCGCGGGTGCGCGCGTGCATCTCGGGTTCGAGGCTCGCGAGCTCGTCGAGGAAGCGGCGCGCGGTGAACACGAACATGCCGGAATTCCAGTAGCAGTCGCCGCGCGCCAGCAGGGCTTCGGCCCTGGCGACGTCGGGCTTCTCGACGAAGCTGTCGACGGCGAGCGAGCCCGTGGCGTCGGCCCGCCCCGCGGCCACGGTGACGTAGCCGTAGCCGGTCTCCGGGCCCGTGGGCTCGATACCGAGCAGCACGATGCTGCCCGCCTTCGCGACCTGCGCCGCGGTTCCCACGGCCTCGCCGAACGCATCGGCGTCCGGCACCAGGTGATCGGCCGGCAGCACCAGCATCACCGCGTCCGGATCGGTCTGCGCCACGCGGTGCGCGGCCGCCGCGATGGCGGGCGCGGTGTTGCGCGCGGCGGGCTCCAGCAGGATGGTCGCGTCTTCGCTGCCGATCAGCGCGAGCTGTTCGGCCACGAGGAAGCGGTGCGGCTCGCTCGCCACCACGACGGGCGCACCGTCGCAGCACGCGCGCGCGCGCAGCACGGTCTGCTGCAGGAGCGAGCGCTCGCCGTGCAGCACCAGGAACTGCTTCGGGTAGTCGGCCCGCGACAGCGGCCACAGGCGCGTGCCGGAACCGCCGGCCAGGATGACCGGCACGACGGGCAGACGGGATCGGGTCATGCGCAAACTCGAACGTGAGCGGCCGTGCAGAGGCCGGAGGCCGCGAAGGCTATCAGCCGATGCGCGCCATCGCCGCATCGATCGCGTCCACGATGATGTCGATGTCCTCGGGCGTCGCGATGAGCGCCGGCGCCAGCAGCAGCACGTTGTTGAGCCCGTGCTCGTTGCTGCGGTTCGTGCGCCCGATCACCACGCCCTGCTCCATGCAGTCGGCCACGATCCTCATCCCGACGCTCTCGTGCACGGGCTCCTTCGTGTGCCGGTCGAGTACCAGCTCGATGCCCGCGAACAGGCCCTTGCCGCGCACCTCGCCGATCATGGCGTGCTTGTTCTGCAGCGCCATGAGCTTGTCCATCAGGTACTGGCCGGTGCGCTTCGAGTTGCCGACGAGATCCTCCTCCTCGATGATCTCGAGCGTGGCGAGCGCCGCCGCGGGGCCCGCCGTGCAGCCGCCGAAGGTGCTGATGTCGCGGAAGTAGCCCATGGGGTCGTCGTCGTCGTTCAGGCGCTGGAACACCTCCTCGGTGGTCACGGTGCAGGCGATGGCCGCGTAGCCGCCCGCCACGCCCTTGGCCATGGTGACGATGTCCGGCACCACGTCGTAGTGCTGGTAGCCGAACCACTCCCCGGTGCGGCCGAGGCCGCACACCACCTCGTCGATGTGCAGCAGCACGCCGTGCCTGGTGCAGATCTCGCGCACCGTCTCCATGTAGCCGTCGGGCGGCACGATGGCGCCGCCGCCCGCCGTGATGGGCTCGATCACGAGCGAGCCGACGGTGTCGGGACCTTCGCGCTCGATGATGCGCTCGATCTCGCGCGCGGCGCGCACGCCGAAGTCCGGCGCGTCGCCGTGCTCGCTGCGGTAGGCCGACACGTGCGGCACCTGCACGAAGCCGTCGGGGAAGGGTCCGTACTGCGCCTTTCGCTCGCCCTGCCCGCAGCTTGCGAGCACGCCGATGCTGCCGCCGTGGTAGTCGCGGTCGCGGTAGAGGATCTTGTGCTTGCGGCCGCCGTCCTTCGCGCTGATCTGGCGCACCATCTTGTAGGCCTTCTCGTTGGCCTCGGTGCCGGAGTTGCAGTAATAGACGCGCTCCAGCCCCGGCATTTTCGACAGCAGCGCCTCGGCGTAGCGGATGCCCGGGACGGTGCCGCCGGAGCCCGCGAAGTAGCACATCTCGACGAGCTGGTCGCGCACCGCGTCGGCGATGCGCGTGCGGCCGTAGCCGAGGTTCACGGTCCAGACCGCGCCGGACACGGCGTCGAGGTGTTCCTTGCCGTTCTGGTCCCAGATGCGCATGCCCTCGCCGCGCACGATGACGAGCGGGTCCTTCTGGCGCGTGCCCATCTGTCGGTGCGGCGTCAGGTGGTGCCACACGTGCGCACGGTCGATCTCGACCAGCGCGGCCAGGTCGGACGGATCGACGGGCTTGTTCATGTGCGAGCGCTCTGGCATCCCGGACGGGCATCGGCGAGCCTAGGGGAGCGGCGATGCGTTGACAAGACTCGCGCGCCGGCCCGCGCGCCTCGGCAACGGTCGCCGTGAGCGGCACACCCGTGACCGGGCCTCGGGCACTGGTCTGGGTGCGCAGCACACCCGTGACGGCACGACGGCGCCGGGCTCGATAGGCTGTCGGACGTGCCCGTTCGGGACTTCCCGCGCGGCGGCGCGGATCCCGGTCCTCGTCGATCCAGCGCATGCGATACCGCAAGGAGATCGACGGCCTGCGGGCCGTCGCCGTAGTACCGGTCGTCCTGTTCCACGCAGGCCTCGCCCCCTTCGCGGGCGGCTTCGTCGGCGTGGACGTGTTCTTCGTGCTCAGCGGCTACCTGATCACCTCGGTGATCCGCGAGGAGCTCGAGGCGGACCGGTTCACGCTGCGCGGGTTCTACGACCGGCGCGGACGCAGGATACTGCCGGCGCTGTATCTCGTGATCATCGCCGTGGCGCCGCTGGCGTGGTTCGAGCTGCTGCCGAGCGAGCTGGCGAGCCTGGCGGCCAGCGCCGTGGCGGCGTTGCTGTACGTGGCGAACGTCTACTTCTGGCAGGCGAGCGGCTACTTCGACCCGTCGGCGGAGTACCTGCCGCTGCTGCACACCTGGAGCCTCTCGCTGGAGGAGCAGTACTACCTGCTCTTTCCGCTCGCGTTCGTGCTCGCGTGGCGGCGGTTCCGCGACGCGTTGCCGTACGCCCTGCTTCTGCTGGCCGTCATCAGCCTGGCGCTCGCGCACCGCAACGCGGTGCTCAACCCGACCTCGAACTTCTACCTGCTGACCTCGCGGGCCTGGGAGCTCCTGGCGGGAGCGATGCTGGCAGTGGCGCACGCCCGCCACGTCGCGCCCCGCTCGCGCGCGGTGCGCGAGCTCGGGTCCGCGCTCGGCCTCGCCCTGATCGTCCACGCGGTGCTGCGCTTCGACGCGAGCGTGCCGTTCCCGAGCCTGTACACGCTGATCCCGGTCATCGGCACGGTGCTGGTGGTGCACTGCGCCGACGCCGACACGCTGAGCGGACGACTGCTGTCGACACCGCCCGTCGTCTTCCTCGGACTGACCAGCTACAGCGCCTACCTGTGGCACCAGCCCCTGCTGGCGTTCGCACGGCGACGGGTCATCGATCATCCGGAGCTGCCCCTGATGCAGGGCGCCGTCGTGCTCACCTTCGCGCTCGCGTACCTGAGCTGGCGCTACGTGGAGAGCCCGTTCCGCGATCGTCGGCGCATGCCGGCGGCGATCGCCTGGAGCGCGATGGGCACGACGACGCTGCTGCTGCTGGGCACCGGTGCCTGGGTCGTGACCGAACGCGGCTTCGACGGCAGGCTCGACGACGCCGAGCGCGCGCTGGCCGCCTTCGAGGACTACGACGAGACCGCCCAGTTCGCCACGCGGACCTGCTTCCTGCTGCCGGGCGGCTCTCCGGATGGCTTCGCCCCCTCGTGTGCAGCGGACGCACCGCCGGGCACGTCCACCCTGTTGTGGGGGGATTCGCACATGGCGGCGCTCGCGGGCGCGCTCGCGGATCGCGCGCCCCGCACCGCACGCTACACCGCGGCCGCCTGCGCCCCGGTGATCGGACAACGACCGGTGCGCAACACCGCCTGCGACGATGTCACGCGCGACGTGCTCGAGCGCATCGCCGACACGCGGCCCGCGAAGGTCATCCTGCACGCGAACTGGCTGGCCTACGACGGCGTCGCCGAACGACTCGACGACACCTTGCACGCGATCTCGGCGGTATCGCCCGACACCACGATCGACGTCATCGGCGGCGTGCCGCAGTGGCAGCGGTCGTTGCCGCTGCTGATGATGCGGCGCGGCACCCCGTCCCGTGTCGGCGTGCGCGTCGCGACCGGCATGCTGCCGGCGCTGCGGGCCGCCGACGAATCGGTCGCCTCGGCGGCGGCGCTGCGGGGCGCGAGCTTCGCGGCCGTCCTGCCGACGCTGTGCGACGAACGGGCCTGTGTCGCGGTGGTGGAAGCGGGTGCGACGCCGGACGACGTGATCCCCCTCGTGTTCGACGACTCTCACCTGACGGTGGCGGGCGCCGAGCACGTCGCGAACCGCCTGGCCGGATCGTCCGCGGGTTCCTGAACCGGCCCGGGGAGCGGTGGTCGATCCGGGCCCGAGCCCGGGTCGGTGCCGGACGCCGCAGGCTCAGCGCAGCGTGCGCAGCACCCGACCGCGCTGCGCGGCGGGCACCTCGCCGCCGCACGGCAGCGCCTCGAACGCGTCCCGGATCTGCTGCAACGCGCCCGCGCTGCGCAGCGTCACGAGCAGCCGCGGCGCCGCGGCGTCCGCATCGTCGCAGAAGGGCGGCTCGGCCCGCGCGCCGCGGCTGGCGTGGTCGACGCCGAGCGCCAGGGCGGGCGCGTCGGCGTCGGGCACGAACACCTCGAAGCGCGGCAACTGCGCGCTGTCGTCGCCCTGCACGAGCGCGTAGCGCCCCGGCGCCGCGTCGATGTCGGTACGCGGCCCGAGCGACGTTCGCCCGTCGCCGCTGCCCGGACCCACCACGAGATCGAGATCCACCGAGGCGTCCTCCCAGCGCAGCACGGCGAGCGTGTCGGCGGCATCGTCGGCGGGTTCGAGCACGACGTCCTGGAAGTCGCTGCGCACGGCGCCGAACACGCGCAGACGCGTGTCGGGGCTCAGCACGGGAAATTGCAGGCTCGCCGTGCCGGATGCGTCGAAGCTCGCGCGCAACTGGCCGAGCAGCGGATCCGACGGGTCGGCCGCACGCACGCGCAGCGTCTGGTTCGCGCGGCACGGGTTCGTGACGACCAGGCTCGCGACCACGCCTTCGACGCTCGTCGACAACTCGTCCGCGCAGCGCGGCGACTCGACGGGTCGCACGACCGCCACGGCCTCGGCGGGCGCCGCGTCGCGCTGCGCGATCAGCGCGTCGAGCTGCGCCTGCAGCTCGGCGCGTCGGGCCTCGGCCTCGGCGCGCACGCCTTCGAGCTCGTCCGCCAGGTCGTCGCGCGCGCGGATCGCCGCGTCGCGCTCGTTCACGGCGAGATCCCGATCGGCCGTCACCGTCTCGCGGCGACTGAGCTCCAGCTCGGCCCGCACGGCGGCGACGTCGCGTTCGGCCAGCGCGGCATCGCGGGCGTCCTCGGCGGCGCCGACGCGTTCGACGAGCGCGGCCTCACGCTCGATGGAGGCCGCGAGATCCCGGCGCAGCGACACGCGCTCGGCCTCGAGGGCCTGCCGTTCGGTCTCGAGCACCTCGATGCGATCCAGCAACGTGTCGAAGCGGTCGTCGAGCGTGAACGGTGCCTGCTGCGCCGACGCGTATCCGCACGACAGCAGCGCGACGAGGGCGACGAGGGCCGCGTTCCTTGCCAGGCTCAAGAGCGGCGCAACCTGAACGTCTCGACGAGCCCGCCGCCCCAGTCGATGTCGCACGCCATCGCGTCGTCGACGGGCGCGTCGCACAGCGCGTCGAACAGCGGCAGCGGCGCGCCGAACGCGCAGTCCGGCACGGCGGCCATGGCGAGGCGCACGCGCGCGCCGAGCGCCTCGGCCAGTACCGTGGCGCTGCAACGCACGTCGCCGCCCTGCTCCAGCGTCATCTCGGACTCGCCCCCGGGGTCCAGGCAGTAGTGCAGGCTGACGCGCGCGCCCACCTCGCCGTCGGTGGCCATGCCGCCTTGCGTCCAGCAACCCGCGACGCGCCGCAGCGACGGCGCGGGCTCGTCGGCGGCGGGATCGGGCACGACGAGCACCGGCGTGGCCGCGTCCGTCGCGACGTCCGCGGCATCCTCGGGCACGCCTGCCGGCTCGCCTGCTGGCTCGCCTGCTGGCTCGGCCGCGGGCACGTCGTCGGGCGCCGGGTCATCGACCCGCTCGGCCGCCGCTCGCGGTGCGCCCGTCGGCGACCCGGCGAGCGCGGAGGGATCCACGTCGTCGCGCTCGCGCCGGTCCTGGAGCGACCCGTAGCCGGCGATGGCCACGAGCGCCACGATGCCGAGCCCCGCGGCCACCCGCGTCGCGGTCGCGTTGCCGCTCACGAACCGGCTTCCCTGCCCGCGAGCGTCATGCGCCGCTCCCGTCGCGCAACCAGACCTCCACGCGCCGGTTCAGGTCCTGGCCCGCCGCCGTGGCGTTGCAGGCCACCGGCGCCTCCTCGCACGCGGGCACGAGGCTCAGCTCGCCGTCGACGCCCTCGCGCGCGAGGGCCTCGGCCACGCTCGCGGTGCGCAGGCTCGACAACTGGCAGTTGCGGCCGTAGCCGCCGCGCGAGTCGGCGTAGCCCACCAGCTCGATGTCCTCGGCTCCGAGGCTCCGCTCGCGCAGCCACGCGGCGAGGCGTTCGGCGTCGCGCGTGGCGCGCGCGTCCAGCCGCGAGCTGCCCGTGCGGAAGCGGAACGTGGTCGACAGCCGCGTGGCGCCGTTCATGGCCTCGGCCAGACGATCCCCGACGTCGGCGTTCTGCACACCCGTGCGGCGCAGGTTCTCGAGCGCGCCCTCGCGCTCGTCCGCGGGCGCGGGCTCGATCGAGAGATCGACGAGGCCGTGCTCGGCCACGACGGCCTGCCCGACCTCCGATTGCGCGTGGCGCACGAAGGCGCCGGCGAAACCGTTCTCGCGCTTCGGCGAGTAGTACATGTAGAGGCGCCGGGAGAGCGGGTACTCCTCGGTGCGCGCCGCGAAGGCGCTGGGAGCGTGCAGCAGCCCGCAGTCGCTCACGGCCAGGGGACGCACGCCGCTGCCGAGGTAGTCGGCGCGGCCCGCGTCCTCCGCGCCCTCGGCCTCGCGCTGCGACACCAGACCGAGCGCGTCCGGGTCGCTCGCGACCGCCGCCAGCACGTCCTCGCGCGTGGGGTGCAGCCGCACGTCCGCGGCCGGTGCCGGGAGCCCGGCGAAGTCGTTGTCCGGGGCGTCGAGCGACGCGCCGAGATGCTGCTCGATGTGCACGGTGACGATGGCCTCGTCGTCCGGCGCGCCGAGCGCGGACCAGCTCGCGTCGCCGCTGCCCAGGGCGTCGCGCAGCGCCTGCAGCTCCACCGCCTCGAGCTCGCGGGAGGCGTGCACGACGGGCGCGAGCGCCTCGAGCGCGAACACGTGCTCGGTGGCTTCGGACGGGAAGGTGTCGAGGGCCGCGAGCGCGGCACGCTCGTCCGCCGTCGGTCGGCGGTCGGCCAGGGCGAGCTCGGCGGCCGAGGTCGCCAGCGCGTCGAACGCGCCGGCCGTGCCGCGCGCCCGCACGACGAGCCCGTCCGGACGACGCGGGTCGTTCGAGGGACTCGTGACGCTGAAGGCCGCGTCGCTCTCGGCGCGCACCTCGCGGCCGAGCCAGCCGGACAGCAGCGCCGGCACGAGCTCCGCGGCCAGCGGCACCGGGCCGGCCACGGCGAGCGTGCGCTCCGGACCGGACGCCGCGACGCCGCCGTCCGTGGAGCCGCCGTCCGTTGGGCCGCCGTCCGTTGGGCCGTCGTTCGCGTCGCTCGTCGGCCCCGCGTCGGCGGCGTCCTCCGACAGGCACCAGTCGCGCGCGGCGTCGAACTCGTCGACGCCCGCGCGCCGCAACCAGGCGACGTCGTCGAGCGGCACGCGCTGGATGCCGTCCGCGCCGGTGTCGATCAGGAAACGCTGCGCCGACACGCCGAGCGCCTCGCCCTCGATGAGGTCGCCGTCGCGACGCGTCAGCTCGTAGCGTTCGGAGGGATCGGCGAGCTGCGCCAGCGGGCCGAACCAGCGCCGCGCCACGGCGTCGTACAGACCGTTCGCGCGCGCGGCCGCGAGACCCGCGTTCAGCCGCGCCACGCGCGCGCAGGCGACGTCGCGTCCGAGCGCCTTGGGCACCAGCACGCTCAGCGTGTTGATGCGCACCTCCCAGCTCGCCGTCGAGACGTCGAACGCGTCGAGCGTCGGGTGCGCCTCCACCGTCTCGTAGCCCTGCAACTGCGGCGAGAGCACCGCGTCTACCTGCTCGTTCGCGAGCAGATCGAAGCAGCGGCTCATGTCGCCGGGCTCGGTGCGTTGCAGCGTGCCGTCCTCGAACATCGCCTGGATGGCCACGGGCGCCCCCCAGCCGGCCGGGTAGCACAGGTTCAGGCCGGCCAGGTCCTCGGCGCCGCGGATGTCGGGCAGGTCCGGGTCGCCCTCGAGATGGAAGACGCGCTCCACCAGCTCGTAGATCGAGTCGCTGAACACGAAGCCCACGTCGCGCTCGGGCAGGTGATACCAGGGAAACGCGCCGTCCCACTCGCCCGCGAGCGCGGCGTCGTAGCCGGGCTGCCAGTCCTCGAACGTCATCTCGACCTCGTCACCGACGGCCGCTAGCGCCTCGCGCACGAGCTGCGCGGCCATGCCGCCTTCCTCGAGCGCCTCGCCGGAGAAGTCGCCGAAATCGTTGCCGGTGACGAAGCGCAGGGGAGCGTCCTGCGCCGTCGCCCCGGAGGCGCCGACCAGAACGGCCACGGCGGCCGCGAGCGTCGCCGCGGGGGCGGTGCGCCCGGCGCCGTACGCGCGGGCCTCGAACCCGCGAGGAGACGAGCCGGAGGCGCGGCTAGCTGGCGTCTGCATTGATAAGGTGTGATCCTTCGCGTGCCTTGCCGGCACGCAATTCAACCCGCTGCGCACCGGTTGTGCAACCGAACCGGGTCCGGTTCCGGACGACGGGCCGCCACCACCGCCTCATCCCGCCGCCACCGACCGGCCGGGCCGATCCCCCCTTTGGCACGAGCGTCCTTCCCCTGCGCCCAGCATTCCTCGCTCGCGAGCCCGGTTCCGGATCCGGTGCGGATGCCTTCGACGCCCGCCGCAACGGGCTTTCGGGCCGCGTCGGACGTCGGTCCGTACGGACCGGGTTCGCACTCGCACGCACGAGCGGCGCCCCGCACGGCGCGTCGAGGCGCGGCGCGGACGGCGTCGACGCGGCGATGCCGAGCGCCCACCAGACTTTGGTCGAGTCGGGCGGATCGATGCCGAACGATGTCCTCGTGACCGGGCCGTCTAAGCGGGCGGATTGACGCGGGCGAACCGAAACGGGCGCACCGGCGCGGACGGACGCGCTCAGGCCGGCTGCAACACCCCTTCGGTCAGCCTCAGCACGCGTTCGGTGCGCGCCGCCAGCGCGGTGTCGTGCGTGACGACGAGAAAGCTCGTGCCGAGCTCGGTGTTCAACTCCAGCATCAGGTCCCAGACCCGGTCCGCGGTGGCCTCGTCGAGGTTGCCCGTCGGCTCGTCGGCCAGCACAACGGCCGGATCGTTCACGAGCGCGCGCGCGATGGCCGCGCGCTGACGCTCCCCGCCCGACAGCTCGCCGGGCTTGTGGCCGACGCGCGCGCCGAGACCCACGCGCTCCAGCAGCGCGTTCGCCTTCGCGCTCGCGGCCTTGGGCTTCAAGCCGCGGATCATGAGCGGCATGGCCACGTTCTCGGTCGCCGTGAACTCGGGCAGCAAGTGGTGGAACTGGTAGACGAAGCCGAGCGCCGCGTTCCGCAGCCGACCGCGCGCGGCCTGACCGAGGGTCGAGAAGTCCTGGCCCGTGAGCGTGACGGAACCTTCGGTGGGCGTGTCGAGCCCGCCGAGCAGGTGCAGCAGCGTGCTCTTGCCGCTGCCGGAGGTGCCGATGATGGCCACGCGCTCGCCGGGCGCGATGGCGAGATCCACCGCGCGCAGCACGTCGACGCCCAGGCCGCCGTCCTCGTAGCGGCGCGACAGGCCGCGCGCCTCGAGCACGGGGGTGGCCCGCTCGGCGGCGCGATCGGTGGTCCTGCCCGCCCCGTCGGCCGTGAGCGTGTCGAGCGGGGGGACGGCGTCCTGCATGCGCGCGTTCATCGGGTTGCGTCGTTCATCGTTCGTCGGCCGTCATTCGTAGGCCAGGGCTCGGGCGGGATCGGTGCGCGAGGCGCGCCAGGCGGGGTACAGCGTGGCCAGCACCGACAGCACGAAGGCCATGACGCCGACCTTCACGACGTCCGGCACGCGCAGGTCCGACGGCATCTCGTCGATGTAGTACACCGAGGGGTCCAGCACGGGGCCGGTGAAGCGCTCGATGAAGGGCACCACCACGTCGATGTTCGAGGCGAGCGCCACGCCGCCCGCGAGCCCGAGCGCGGTGCCCACCACGCCGATGAGCGTGCCCTGCACGATGAACACGCCGAGGATGCTCGCCGGGGACGCCCCTTGCGTGCGCAGGATGGCGATGTCGGCCTGCTTGTCCTGCACCAGCATGACGAGCGTGGAGACGATGTTGAACGCCGCCACGCCGACGATCATGGACAGGATGATGAACATCATCGTCTTCTCCATCTTCACGGCCATGAAGTAGTTGGCGTTCTGGCGCGTCCAGTCGGAGACGAAGTAGTCGAAGCCGATGGCGTCGCGCACCTCGCCCGCGACGATCGGCGCGCGTCCGGTGTCGGCGAGCTTCAGGCGCATGCCCGTGTACTGACCGGGCTCGAGCCGGAAGAGCTTCGCGGCGTCGGCGGCGTGCATGACCGCGAGCTGGCGGTCGAACTGGAACATGCCGAAGCGGAAGATGCCCGTGACGGTGAAGCGCTTGATGCGCGGCACGAAGCCCACCGGCGTCACGCTCGCCTCCGGGGTCACGACCATGATCCGGTCGCCGACGTAGGCACCGAGCGCGTTCGCGAGGTCCGAGCCGAGCAGGAGTCCGAACTCGCCGGGCACGAGCGCGCTCTCCAGCGAGCCGCCCTCGACGAGCGCGTCGGCGAGCTCCGACACCTCGGGCTCGGCGGCAGGCTCTATGCCGCGCACCAGCACTCCCTCGGCCTTGCCTTCGACGAGCATGACCTGACCTTCGACGTACGGCGCGGCCCCGATGACCTCGGGGTTCCGCTCGACGGTGGCCGCGAGCGACTCCCAGTCCGAGATCGGCGCGTTGGCGCCGGTGATCGTCGCGTGCGCGGCGGCCCCCACGATGCGCTCGCGCATCTCCTGCTCGAAGCCGTTCATGACCGAGGTGACCGTGATCAGCGCGGTCACTCCGAGCGCGATGCCCGCGATCGAGATCAGCGAGATGAACGAGATGAAGTGGTTGCGCCGCTTCGCGCGCGTGTAGCGAAGCCCGACGAAGAGCTCGAACGGCTGGAACATGCGGGCGGGGGTGTCTGCGGGAGGGGGCGCGCCGGGAACCCGGCACCGCCTGGGTCCGACGTCGGTGGCGGCAGTCGGTTCACGCACGAAGCGTGCGCGGCCGGCGAGTATAGGAAACGTGGGAAAATCCCAGCGATGACGAGCGACCTGAACGACACCCCCGCGCCCGAGGGCCACGATCCCGTGCCCCTCGACGCCCCCGACACGCCGGAGATCGCGAGGGCGCCGGTCGAGGACGCCGCCCCGGTACGCCCCGTCGCGGACGGTGCGCTGCTGCTGCCCGCCGATCCGAAGGGCGCCCGCGCCGACGACATTCGCTGGGGCCGGCTCTACGGCGCCTCCGACGCGCTCGCCATCGTCGAGCGCGCGCGCGCGAGCGACGCGCTGACCCTGGTCGTCGTGCCCAACAGCGCGGAGCTGCGCCGCTACGAGGACGAGATCGGGTTCTTCGCGGGCGAGGCCTTGCCCGTGCACGCCCTGCCCGACTGGGAGACGCTGACCTACGACCGCGTCTCGCCGCACCAGGACATCGTGTCCGAGCGGCTGCGCGCGCTGCACGCGCTGCCGAAGCTCGCTCGCGGCATCCTGCTCGTCACGGCGCCGGTGTGCCTGCAGCGGTTGCCGCCGCGCGACTTCCTCGACAAGCACTCGCTGCTCGTGTCGCGCGGCGACACGCTCGACATGGAGGAATTCCGCGACCGGCTCGTGGACGCGGGCTATCGCAACGTCGCGCAGGTCGAGGAGCACGGCGAGTTCGCGGTGCGCGGCTCCATCCTGGATCTGTTCCCGATGTCCAGCGTGCGGCCGCTGCGGCTCGAGTTCTTCGATGACGAGATAGAGACCATCCGCACGTTCGATCCGGACACCCAGCGCACGGTGGACCGCGCGGACGTGGTGGAGCTGCTGCCCGCGCACGAATTCCCGATGAACGACGCGGGCATCGCGACCTTCAGGCGGAACTTCAGGAACACCTTCGCCGCCGAGAGCAGGAACGCCCCGTTGTACCGCGAGGTCAGCGACGGTCGCGCGCCGCCGGGCATCGAGTACTACCTGCCGCTGTTCTTCGAGTCGACCGCCACGCTCTTCGACTACCTGCCCGCGGGCGCGCCGGTGGTGCTCACCTCCGGTGCGTCGCAGGCGATGCGGGACTTCCGCGCGTCGACGCTTGCGCGCTGGGAGCAGCGCCGGCACGACGTCGAGCGCCCGATCCTGGAGCCCGCCGCGCTCTACGAGGACCCCGACGCGTTCGACGCGGCGCTCGCGGGCGCATCCACGGTGCGCGTGCGCGCGTTCGAGCTCGAGCGTGCCGGCGACGGTGCGCGCGCGAACTTCGACACGCGCCTGCCGCCGCGGCTCGCGGTGGAGCCGCGCGGCGAGCGTCCCATGGGGGCGCTGCAGGATTTCCTGTCCGGCTTCGACGGGCGCACGCTCATCGTCGCCTCGTCCACGGGCCGGCGCGAGGCGCTGCTCGACCAGCTCGTCGGCAACCGGTTGTCCCCGGAGACCGTCGAAGGCTGGGCGGGCTTTCTCGCCAGCACCCGGCCGCTGTGCATCGCGGTCGCGCCGCTGGATCGCGGGCTCGTGCTGCCGGGCGCGAAGGTGGCGCTCGTGGTCGAGTCGCAGCTCGGCAGCGGCCGTCCGGCGGCGCGCAAGAGAAAGCGCGCGACGCGCGACGCCGACGCCATCATCGCGAACCTGGCGGACCTCGCCATCGGGGCGCCCGTCGTGCACGTGGACAACGGCGTGGGCCGCTACGAAGGCCTGCGGCGCATGTCCATCGGCGGCGTCGAGAACGAGTTCCTCGCCCTGCGCTACGCCGGCGACGACAAGCTGTACGTGCCGGTCAGCTCGCTGCACCTGATCAGCCGCTACTCGGGCGCGGACGCGGACACCGCGCCGCTGCACCGGCTCGGCGGCGACGCCTGGCAGAAGGTCAAGCGGAAGGCCGCCGAGAAGGCCTACGACGTGGCCGCGGAGCTCCTCGAGATCCACGCCCGGCGCGCGGCCCGCGTGGGCCAGAGCTTCGACACCGGCACCGACAACATCGCCCTCTTCGCCGCGCAGTTCCCGTTCGAGGAGACGCCCGACCAGCTCTCCGCCATCGAGGCCGTCATGGCGGACCTCAAGAGCACGGTGCCGATGGATCGGGTGGTGTGCGGCGACGTCGGCTTCGGCAAGACCGAGGTGGCCATGCGCGCCGCGTTCGCGGCCGTGGACGCGGGCAAGCAGGTGGCGGTGCTGGTGCCGACGACGCTGCTCGCGCGTCAGCACTACCGGAACTTCCTGGATCGCTTCGCGGACTGGCCGGTGCAGATCGAATCCTTGTCGCGCTTCGACACGGCGAAGGAGGCGAAGGGCGTGCTCGCGAAGCTCGCCTCGGGCGGCATCGACATCGTCATCGGCACGCACAAGCTCCTGTCCAAGGGGATCGAGTACAAGGATCTCGGGCTCGTCATCATCGACGAGGAACACCGCTTCGGCGTGCGGCACAAGGAGCACATGAAGGCGCTGCGCGCCGAGGTGGACATCCTCACCCTCACCGCGACGCCCATCCCGCGCACCCTGAACATGGGGCTCGCCGGCATGCGCGACCTGTCCATCATCGCCACGCCGCCGCAGCACCGCCACGCCATCAAGACCTTCGTGGGCGAGTGGGACGACGCCAGCATCCGCGAGGCCTGCGAGCGCGAGCTCTCGCGCGGCGGCCAGATCTACTTCCTGCACAACGAGGTCAAGAGCATCGGGCGCATGCGCGATCGGCTGCGCGACATCGTGCCGCGCGCGCAGATCCGCGTGGCGCACGGCCAGATGCCCGAATCCGAGCTCGAGGACACCATGGTCGACTTCGCGCGCCAACGCTTCGACATGCTGCTGGCCACGACCATCATCGAGAGCGGCATCGACATCCCGAACGCGAACACCATGCTGATCGACCGGGCCGACAAGCTGGGGCTCGCGCAGCTGCACCAGCTGCGCGGCCGCGTCGGGCGCAGCCACCACCGCGCCTACGCGTACCTCATCACGCCCGAGCACTCGGCCATGACTCCCGATGCGGTGAAGCGGCTGGAGGCCATCGAGTCGCTGGAGGATCTGGGCGTCGGCTTCACGCTGGCCACGCACGATCTGGAGATCCGCGGCGCGGGGGAGCTGCTCGGCGAGGGCCAGAGCGGACAGATCCAGGAGATCGGCTTCACGCTGTACCAGGAGCTGCTCGAGCGCGCCGTGAAGGATCTGAAGAGCGGCGCCACGCCGGACTTCGACAGCCCGTTCGCGAACCGTACCGAGGTCGATCTCGGCTCCCCCGCGCTGCTGCCCGAGGACTACGTGCCGGACGTGCACCAGCGGCTCATCTGCTACAAGCGCATCGCGAACTCGAAGGGCTTCGAGGCGCTGAAGGAGCTCAAGGTCGAGCTGATCGATCGCTTCGGCCTGCTGCCCCCGCAGACGGAGCTGCTGTTCGAGGTCACGCGCATCCGCCAGCGCTGCGAGGCGCTCGGCATCGCGAAGCTCGAGATGAACGCGGGCGGCGGGCGCATCGTCTTCACGCCCACGCCCACCATCGACGTGGGCGCGCTCATCGCGCGCGTGCAGGCCAGCCGCGGCGCGCTGCGCTTCGACGGCGGTCAGGTGCTGCGCGTGAACCGGGCCTTCGAGGACCGCGCCGCGCTCGTGGGGTTCGTGGACGAGCTGCTGGACGTGCTCGTGCCCTCGGCCGGGACGGCGACCGGCGGGCCGGCCGCGGCGCGCGCGGCCGCGCGCTGAGCCGCCGATGGGTCCGATCGACGATACTGCCGCGCATTCGGCCGCCACGGTTCGCGACATGCCCGCTCCTTCGTCCCCGTTCGCCCGCAGGTGCCGGCGTACCCGGCCCGGACCGCTCCTCGGATGCGTTCTCGGCGCGCTGCTGCTGGGCGTCTGCGCGCCGGCCGCGGCCATCGACTACATCGTCGAGGTCGTGCTGTTCGAGCACCGCGGGCTGCCCGTCATCGGCGACGATCGCTACTGGGTGGCGCTGCCATCCGAGCGCACGCTCGGGCTCGGCTCGCCGGAGGCGGAGGCCGCCGGATTCACGCCCATCGACGGCCCGCTCGGCCTTGCCGCCGAGGCCGAGCGCATGCGCGCCGACGGCTACCGCGTGCTGCGCCACTTCGCGTGGCGGCAGCCGGGCCTGGACGAGGCCTCGGCCGTGCCCATCCGCGTGAACCTCGGCGAGCGCATCGCGCTGTGGACGCCCGCCGAGGCCGCGCCCGGGCAGGCCTTCCTGCCCGCGTCGGCGATCGAGCGCGACGATCGGCCCCGCGCGGTGCAGACGACGACCGTCGCCGGCACGATCAAGGTGCGGCTCGGGCGCTTCCTGCACGTGGAGGCGCGGCTGGCCTACGACGACCCGGCCACCGGCACGGGCTACCGGCTGGACGAGAGTCGCAGGATGCGCAGCCGGGAGCTGCACTACCTCGACAATCCGCGCTTCGGGCTGCTGACGCGCATCGTGCCGGTCGAGGAGGACGAGGACCTCACGCCGCTGGCGCAGGACGACGAGGAATCCCCCGAACCGCCGGCCCCCGCCGATGGCCTGTCCGAGGACGGGTTGCCGGATGTGGACTCGGACACACCCGCCATTCAGTGACGATCAAGCGGCGCGTGCGGATGATCCGGCCACGTTCACCCGTGAAGGCCCAGCCGATGCTCCGATTCCTCTCGATGCGCGCCGCCACCCGAGCGGCCACCCGGGCGGCCACCTTGGCCGCCACGCTGGCCGTGACCCTGCTCGTGGCGCTCCCCGTCGCGACCGC
This sequence comes from uncultured Gammaproteobacteria bacterium, assembly GCA_963833195.1. Taxonomy (GTDB): domain Bacteria; phylum Pseudomonadota; class Gammaproteobacteria; order Granulosicoccales; family Granulosicoccaceae; genus Granulosicoccus. The sequence continues at coordinate 169,091 of CAWHXF010000028.1, forward strand.
GGCGGCCGCCGACCCGCGCCGCTCCGGCCACGACCGCTTCCTGACCACCGCGCGCGTGATCGACGTGCGGCCGGTCTACACCGAAGTGCAGGTGCGCGAACCGCGCCTGGAATGCACGCCGGTGCGCCGCCCGACGCGCGTCGAGGTGTACGAGCGCCCCGCCTACGGGCGCGGCCACGGACGGGGCGTGTCGCAACGCCGGGCCGCCGTGGTCGGCGGTGTCGTCGGCGGCGTCGTCGGCAACCGCATCGCGCGCCACGGCTCGCGCGACCGGCGCGTCGTCGGCACCGTCGCCGGCGCGGTCGTCGGCTCGACGCTGGGCGCGGCCCTCGCCCACGATCGCGCCCGCCACCCTCCCCGGCGCATCACCGAGTACGGCTACGCGCGCGGCCCGCGCGAGCGCTGCGTGCGCGTCGTGGATACCCGCCGCGAGACGCGTCTGGATTACTACGACGTCACCTACGTGTTCCGCGGCCGGACCTTCCACGCGCGCCGCTCCTTCGACCCGGGCGCGACGATCGATATCGACGTGTCGGTGTCTCCCGCCTATCGCTAGCGGGTGCCAGTCGTGGCGGCGCCGCGCGGCGGCCGTCCTGCTCGCGACGCTCGTCTCGGTGGGGGCCGGCACGTCGGCGCCGGCCGCGGCCGCGTCGCGCGAGCAGGCCATCGCGAGCGCGCTGTCGCAGGCTCGCGCCCAGGGCGGCGAGGGACGCGTGCTCGGCGTCCGGCGCGAGCCGGGCGCGAACGGCCGGGACGTCTGGGCCGTGAAGATCATCGTCGACGGTCGCGTGCGCGTGCACCGCGTGCCGGCGGACTGATGGCCCGCACGCGTCCGGAGGGCTCGATGTGCGCGCGCTGATCGTCGAGGACGACGCGGCGCTGCGCGCGCAGGTCGCGTCCGCGCTGCGCGCCGAGGGCTTCGCGCTGGACGAGAGCGGCGACGGCGCGGAAGGGCTGTACCTGGCCACCGAGATGCCGATCGACATCGCCATCGTGGATCTCGGACTGCCCTCGCTCGACGGGCTGGAGCTGCTGCGCCGGGCGCGCGCCGCGGGCATCGGCGTGCCCATCCTGGTGCTGACCGCGCGCGACGCGTGGCAGGACAAGGTCGAGGGGCTGGAAGCGGGCGCCGACGACTACCTCACCAAGCCCTTCCGCATCGAGGAGCTGGTGGCCCGCGTGCGCGCGCTGCTGCGCCGCACCGGCGGGTGGGCGGAATCGGTGCTGCGCTTCGGCCGGCTCCAAATCGACACGCGACGCCAGGCCGTGACCGTGGACGGCGCGCCGGTCGAGCTCACCGCCTACGAGTACCGCGTGCTGAGCTATCTCGCCACGCGCGCGGACGAGGTGATCTCGAAACCCGTGCTGCTGGACCACCTCTACGACGAGGACACCGACCGCGACCCGAACGTGCTCGAGGTGTTCGTGCGCCGGCTGCGCCTCAAGCTCGACCCCGACGGCACGCTGCAACCGATCCTCACGCTGCGCGGTCGCGGTTACCGGCTGGGGCTCGAGCGCACGACGGCCGGGACCGACTGAACACGATGGCCGCCGCACGCGGTGCGTCGCTGTCGACGCGCCTGCTCGCCGGGACGGCGCTGGTGCTCGCCGCCTTCGTCGTGCTCACCGCGCTCGCCGTGTCCTGGTCGGTGCACCGCCGCGCCGAGTCCGCGCGCGAGGAGCGCCTGCGCGGCTTGGTCTACGGCATCCTCGGCGCCACCGAGCTGGTCGCCCCGGACTCGCCCGGCGCGCCCGAACCGCTGCGCGCCCCGCGTCTGGTGGTGCGTGAAGGCGAGCTGCCGGACCCGCGGCTGTCGAAACCCACCGCCGGGCTGTACGCCGAGATCGTCGGCAACACCGGAGAGCTCCTGTGGCGCTCGCGCTCGAGCGTGGGGTCGGTGCCGGACGTGGTCCCGACACCCATCGGCGAATGGCTCTTCGAGCCGGTGGCGAACGCCGACCCGCCGCTCGAGCGCCTGCAGCTGCAGAGCGTCTGGGAGCTCGACGATGGCCAGGAGCTGCCGTTCATCGTCCACGTCGTGGACGACGCCGACGCCTCGCGCGCGACGCTGCGCCGATTCGATCGAAGCCTCTGGGTCGTGCTGTCGGCGGCGGGCGCGCTGCTGCTGGCGCTGCAGTTCCTCGTGCTGCGCGCGGCCCTGCGACCGCTCGCGCGCATCCGCACGGAGCTCGCGGCCATCGACGAGGGCCGTACCGATGCCTTCGGCGACGGGTTGCCGCGCGAGCTCGCGCCGCTGGCGAGCGGCATCGAGACGCTCGTCGCGCGCGAGCGCGCCCGCCACGTACGCTACCGAGAGCTCCTGGACGATCTGGCCCACAGCCTGAAGACGCCCTTGGCGATCCTCGCGAACCTGGACGACGAGCGCGTGTCGGAGCCCGTCGCGCGCATGCGCGAATCGATCGGCCGGCACGTCGAGCGCGCGCGCGGCGCGACGACGACGCGGCGCGTCACGCCGGTGCCGGTCGGCGCGCTGGCAGAGCGCGTCGCGGCATCGATGCAGCAGTTGTACGGCGCCGACGGACGGGGGTTGCGGGTGCAGGTGAACGTCGACGAGAGCTTCGCGGTACCGATGCCGGAAGCGGATCTCTTCGAGGTCGTGGGCAACCTCGTCGACAACGCCTGCAAGTACGGCGCGACGCGCGTCGAGGTGCACGACGAGCCCGGCACGGGCGCACCGCGCCTGATCGTCGCCGACGACGGACCCGGCTTCGGCGACGTGGACCCGGCGCTGCTGCTCGAGCGCGGCGTGCGTGCGGACCGGCAGGTCGAGGGCCAGGGGCACGGGCTATCGGCGGTGGCCGCGCTGATGGCGGCCTGGGGCGGAACCCTGACGCTGGTTCGGAACGAGCCGCGCGGCGCGCGGGCGGTGATCGATTTCGGCGTGACGCGGTCGTCCTAGCCGGGCGGAGGCGTGGGGAGTGGGGTCCCTTTTTTCCCCTGTCGGACCGGGTCCGCCCATTTTCGGGGTGACCCAGTCCGACCCTGCGGACCGGGTCATCGCCTGTACGCGGTGACCCGGTCCGACAGCCGGGAAAATGGCCCTGCGCCCATGCCGCGCCCATGCCGCGCCCATGCCCCGCCCGGTGCGCGGCCCGGGTTCGCGGTATTGCCTCAGGGCCGCGCGACGATGTAGCCCAGCCAGCAGGCATAGTCCTCGGCGAAGTCGGTGGCGATGTACTCGTCGAGCGCCTCGTCGGTCTTCTCGTCGAACTTCTGCCGGTACACGATCGTCTCGGAGTAGCCGGCTTCGGCAAGGATCTCGCGAAGCTCCCGCGCGCCCCACACCCGCCAGGTGTAGCTGAACGCGTTCTTCAGCTTGCTGCCGTCGGGGAAGTGGAAGTGGATGTGGCAGCTCAGCTCGTTGGTGATGGCGTTGAACGCCGACTGCTCCCAGATGTACTTGAAGCCTTCGAGCTTTCGCTTCTCCTTCTGCGTCTGGTAGCACTCCGAGCCGCCGAAGACGTCGAGGAACAGCAGCCCGTCGTCCACCAGCGCCTCGCGCGTGCGCCGGAAGTAGTCGAGCATGACGCTGCGCTCCTGGAAGAACCAGTAGCTGAAGTTGTAGGCCTGCAACACGTCCACCTTGTCGGTGGTCACCTCGCGCACGTCGCCGTGCACGATCTCGACGCGCTCGCGCTCGTCGGGCGTGAGCGCGGCCATGTTGTGCTCCTCGGCCCACTCGAGCACCTCGGTGTCGATGTCGATCGCGATCGCCGTGTTTCCCGGGCGCCGCACGACCCAGTCGCGCGACGACAGCGCGGTGCCGCAGAAGTCCTCGCGCATGGAGGCGGGCAGCCGCCCGTTCATGCGCTCGAAGGTATCGTCGATGAAGTCGAGCTCGAACTCGGGCGCCTGCACGGCCTCCTGGTACAGCAGGTGGCGGTCGGCCTGCTCGGCGAGCGTCGGTTTGAGCTTGCGCGCGGCCTTTGCCACTGGATGCCTACTCCTTGATGCCGGTGCCGCGGTTCAGCAGCGTCATGGCCACCGCACCGAAGAGTCCGATGAAGACGAGTATGACCGCGAAGCTCTGCCACACCGGGATGTCGCTTGCACCGAGCATGCCGTAGCGGAAGCCGTTGACCATGTACAGCACCGGGTTCAGCAACGAGAGGTTGGCCCACAACGGCGGCAGCAACGCGATCGAGTAGAAGACGCCTCCGAGATACGTCAGCGGCGTGAGGATGAAGTTCGGCACGATCGAGATGTCGTCGAAGCTCTTGGCGAACACCGCGTTGATCAGACCGCCGAGCGAGAACATCACCGCCGTCAGCACGGCCACCACCAGCGTCAGTATCGGGTGCACGGGGAAGTGGCCCGTGAACGCGAGACCCACGACGGCCACCAGCGCGCCGACGATCAGCCCGCGCGCCACGCCACCGACGACGAAGCCCGCGAGGATCGTCAGGTTGCTGATGGGCGAGACCAGCATCTCCTCGATGTGGTGCTGGAACTTCGCGCCGAAGAACGAGCTGACCACGTTCGAGTAGGAGTTCACGATGATGGCCATCATGACGATGCCCGGCACGATGAAGTCGACGTAGCTGTGCCCCGCCATGCCGTCGATGCGCGAGCCGATCAGCCCGCCGAAGATGAGCAGGTACAGCAGGGCGTTGATGGCCGGCGGCACGATGGTCTGCACCCAGATGCGCGCGAACCGGCGGATCTCCTTGCGCACGATCGTGACGAAGGCGATGCGATCGGCGTGCGCCGGACGCGCACCGGTGGTGGTGCGCGGTGCAGCGGTTCCGGCGGACTCGGCGGTTCCGGCGATTCCAGCGATTCCAGCGATTCCAGCGGTTCCAGCGGCCCCGGTGGCCCCAGCGGCCCCAGCAGCCCCGGTGGTCCCGGCGGCTTCCGCGGTGCCGGGCACACCCTCGGCGCGGCCGTCGACGGACTTGTTCACGCGCTCGTCCTCGCGGCTTCGTTGGCGACACGCGGTACCGTCTCGGCGACATCGTCGCGCTCGGCCCGGGCCTCGTCCCCGCCCTCGTCTTCGCCCTCGTCCTCGTGATGCACGAGGCGCAGGAAGAACTCCTCCAGCCGGTTCGTCTTGTTCCTGAGGCTGGTGACCTCGATGCCGGCGCGGCCCAGCACGTCGAACAGCGCGTTGAGCGTGCGGCCCTGGGGCACGTCCGCTTCCAGCCGGCCGTCGTTGCGCGCGCGCAGCGTGTAGGGCGCGGCGTCGGGCAGCGTGGGCGGCGTGCCGCGCACGTCGAGCACGAAGGTCTCGACCATCGAGCGCGAGAGCAGTTCCGCCACCGAGCCGCGCTCGACGATGCGCCCACCGTCGATGATGGCGACGTTCCGGCAGAGCGCCTCGGCTTCCTCGAGATAGTGCGTCGTGAGGATGATGGTGATGCCCTTGTCCTCGTTGAGCTCGGTCAGGAACTCCCACATCGAGCGGCGGATCTCGATGTCGACGCCGGCGGTGGGCTCGTCGAGGATGAGCAGCCGCGGCTCGTGCACGAGCGCGCGCGCGATCATGAGTCGCCGCTTCATGCCGCCCGACAGCTCGCGCGCCGCGGCGTCGCGCTTGTCCCACAGGTCCAGCGCGCGCAGGTAGTGCTCGGTGCGCGCGCGCGCGTCCTTCCTGGACACCCCGTTGTAGCCCGCCACGTTCCACAGCGTCGGCGCGACCTTCTCGAACACGTTGAAGTTGAATTCCTGCGGCACCAGGCCGATCGCGGCCTTGGCCGCCTCGCGCTCGACGTCGATGTCGTGGCCGAACACCTCGACACGCCCCGACGTCTTGTTGACGAGCGAGGAGACGATGCCGATGGCGGTGGACTTGCCCGCGCCGTTCGGACCGAGCAGCGCGAAGAAGTCGCCGGCGGCCACCTCGAGATCGATCCCCTTCAACGCCTGCGTGCCGCTCCCGTAGGTCTTGACGAGATCGGCGATGGACAGAGCATTCATGCAGCGGGGTCGGTGGCGGGCGGCGCGGAGTCTATCAGCCGCGGTGCCGGCGCCCCGCGCTCAGGACGCGTCCAGCGGCGGTCGGTCCTTCTGCCACAGCACCTCGCCGCCACCGTCCGCGCGCGCGATGACGCGCGCCAGCACGAACAGCAGGTCCGAGAGCCGATTCAGGTAGCGCATGCTGAACGGAGGCACCGTCTCCTCGTGCATGAGCGTGACCACGTGGCGCTCGCCGCGCCGGCACACGGTGCGCGCGAGGTGGCAGGTGGCGGCCGCGCGGCTGCCGCCCGGCAGGATGAAGTCCTTCAACGCGGGCAGGTCGTCGTTGTAGCGATCGAGCGTGCGCTCCAGCCACTCGATGTGCTCGGCGCCGATGGCCTGATGCCCCGGAATGCACAGCTCGCCGCCCAGATCGAAGAGGTGGTGCTGCACCTCCACGAGGACCGCGCGAACGCCCTCCTCCAGCGGTTCCGCCAGCAGCATGCCGACGATGGAGTTCAGCTCGTCGGTCGTGCCGTAGGCGGCGACGCGCGATCCGTCCTTGGGCACGCGCGTGCCGTCGCCGAGGCCGGTGGTGCCGTCGTCGCCGGTGCGCGTGTAGATCTTCGAGAGTCGGTTGCCCATGGGCGTCGGTGTTCAGTTGGGAGAAAGGTCGACGACGGTGCGCCCCGTCACCCGACCCGCGAGGAGCTTCTCGAAGGCCTCGGGCAACGTGTCGAGCGTGGCGACGTGCGGCGCGATGGCCTCGAGCGCGCTCGGGCGCCACGCGCCCCCGAGCCGCGCCCAGCAGTCGTCCAGCATGGCCGGGGGCAGCTCGATGCAGTTGATGCCGAGCAGGCTCGCGCCGCGGATGATGAACGGCATGACGCTGGAGTGGAAGTCGCTGCCGCCCGCTAGCCCGATGGAGGCGACGTTGCCCCAGGGCCGCACGGTCGCCAGCAGCCAAGCGAGCGTGTCGCCCCCCACGCTGTCGATCGCGCCGCCCCAGCGCCCGGGCTCCAGCGCGCGCGGGGCGCCGCCGGCAGTCGCACCGACCGCCTGCGCGACCGCCCGCCTGCGCGTCCCCGACCTTCGGGCCCACGACCGCCTCGCGCCCGACGACCGAATGCGCGCCGAGCGCGCGCAGGTAGTCGTGCGCGTCCGCCTTGCCGGTCGCGGCGCAGACCTCGTAGCCCGCCCGCGCCAGCAGGTGCACGGCGAAGCTGCCGACGCCGCCGCTGGCGCCGGTCACGAGAATGGCACCGCGATCCTTCGGCTGACCGATGTCCTCCAGCCTGCGCAGGGCGATGGCGGCGGTGATGCCGGCGGTGCCGATGGCCATGCAGTCGCGCAGGCTCAGGTTCGCGGGCGGCCGCCGCAGGATGTCTCCGGGCAGCCGCGCGCGTTCGGCATACCCTCCGTCGAGCGTCTCGGACAGCCCGGCGCCGCAGACGAACACCTCGTCCCCGGCGGCGAAACCGTCGCAGGCGCTCTCGCGCACGGTGCCCGCCAGATCGATGCCGCCGATGAGCACCGGGACGCGCAGGATGCGACCCCGGCCCGTGCCCGCGAGCGCATCCTTGTAGTTGATCGAGGAGTGCTGCACGTCGATCGTGACCTCGCCCGCGGCGGGTGCGCCGACGCGGGTGCGCTCCAGCCCCGCGCGGAAGGGGGTGGCGTCGCGATGGATCCGGAACGCGCGGCAGCCGTCGTCGAGCGTCATCGTCAAGGGATCCGGCCGAAGGGTCGCGGCCGCACGTCGGGGTGCGGCCCGGGGGCGGCACGCGCCGCGGCGCGCCACGCTACCCGCTCGTTCGCGAACCGGCAAGCGCCAAGCGGGCGGCAAGCGGCAAGCGGCAAGCGGGCACGTGTCGCGCGGGCACGTATAATGGAGCGGCGCCCATACAGGATGTCCGCGTACCCCATGTCCGACGACATGTCCGACGCGTCGCCCGATGCTCAGTCCGGGGAGACGCTGTTCTCGAGGATCGTCCGCCGCGAGCTGCCGGCCGACATCGTCTACCAGGACGAGCTGGTCACCGCGTTCCGCGACATCGCGCCGAAGCGCCCCGTCCACGTGCTCGTGGTGCCGAACCGCGTCATCCCCACGCTCGACGATGTCGGCGAGATCGGCGACCTGGAGGCCGAGGCGCTGCTCGGACGCCTCGTCACGGTCGCGCGCCGCGTCGCGCGCGACGAGGGCATCGCCGCGGACGGCTACCGGCTCGTCGTCAACTGTCGGGAGCACGGCCGACAGGAAGTCCCCCACGTGCACGTGCACCTGCTCGGCGGCGCCGACTGCGGCCCGATGATCCTGCCCCCGCCCGCATCCTCGTCCGCACCCTCGGACGGCTGACGCGCACCTCATGTCGCCCGACGCCCTCGTGCACGGCGACGCCGCCGCCATCGTCGCCGAGGGCGAAGGGGGCGACGGCGCGCGCAAGCCGCCCGTGGGTCGCGGTACCTCGGACCGGAGCGCGGCCCGCATGCGCTCCGCCGGGTCGCGCCCGGAATCGACGCCCGCGGACTTTCGCCAGCGCGCCACGGTGGGCGTCGCGCTCATCGCGCTCGTGCTGCTGCTGCCGTTCGCCGCGCTGAGCCTCGTGCGCGGCCAGTGGTCACTCACCCTCGGCACGCACGGCATCCTGCTGCTGCTGGCCGCGAGCGCGCTCGCGGTGCGCAACGGCCGGCGACACCAGGAGATCGTGCTCTACGCGCTCGTGCCCGCCGGCATGCTGTTCATGACCCGGGTCATCCAGGGCGATCCCTTCACCGGCACCGTCTGGTGCTACCCCTCCATCCTCGCGTGCTACTGCATGCTGGACCAGCGGCGCGCCTGGGTGGCCAACGCGCTGATCCTGGCGTGCGCGGTACCGGCCGCGTGGCTGTCCATCGAGCCGATGCTCGCCGCGCGCATCACCGCCACGCTCTTCGCCGTGAGCGCGTTCGCCGCCATCCTGGTCCGCGTCATCGATGCGCAGCAGACGCGGCTGCGCGCACAGCTCGTGACCGATGCCCTGACGGGCCTCCTGAACCGGCTGCCGCTGGCCGATGCGCTGGAGGACGCGCTGGAGGCGCACGCCGGCCGCGCCGTGCCCGCGGCCCTGCTCGCGCTGGATCTCGATCACTTCAAGGCCGTCAACGACGCGCACGGCCACGATGCCGGGGACGACGTGCTGCGGGCGGTGGGACGGTTGCTCGAACGCGCGCCGGACACCGGACATCGCGCGTTCCGCGTCGGCGGCGAGGAGTTCCTGGTCCTGCTGACGGGCGATCGTGCGCGCGATGCGCCGCGGATCGCGCACGAGCTGCGCGATGCGTTTCGCACCCGGCCGGAGCTCGCGCGCCACGGCGTCACCGTCAGCATCGGCCTCGCGGTACTCGCTGCGCACGAGACGCGGCACGAATGGACGCGGCGCGCGGACGCGCTCCTGTACGAGGCCAAGCGTGCCGGGCGCGACCGCGTCGCGGTCTGATCCGCGTACGCCGGCCGCACCGTACGTCCCCATTCCCGCACGACCCGATGCCCAGCGCGCGATGAACGAGACCCACTCAGAGCTGCCCTACGTGGCGAGCGAGGCGCTCGACGCCGCCGTCGACGCGGCCTTGCTGCTGGGGCGCCCGCTGCTCGTCAAGGGCGAGCCAGGCACGGGCAAGACCGAGCTCGCGCACGCCGTCGCGCGGCGCCTCGGGATGCCGCTGCACGCGTGGCACGTCAAGTCCACGACGCGGGCGAAGGAGGGGCTGTACGACTACGACGCCGTGTCGCGCCTGCGCGACTCGCAGCTCGGCGACCCGCGCGTGCAGGACGTGGCGAACTACCTCGTGCGCGGCGTGCTGTGGGATGCGTTCGACGCCGACGAGCGCTGCGTCGTGCTCATCGACGAGATCGACAAGGCGGACATCGAGTTCCCGAACGACCTGCTGCAGGAGCTCGACCGCATGAGCTTCGACGTGCACGAGACGCGTACGCGCGTGAGCGCGAAGCACCGCCCGCTCGTCATCATCACCAGCAACGACGAGAAGGAGCTGCCCGACGCGTTCCTGCGCCGCTGCTTCTTCCACTGGATCGCGTTCCCGGACGAGTCGCTGCTGCGCCGCATCGTCGGCGCGCACTTCCCCGACCTGCAGCCCGAGCTCCTGTCCGCGGCGCTCGGCACGTTCTTCGAGCTGCGCGACGTGCCGGGACTCCGCAAGAAGCCCTCCACGTCGGAGCTGCTCGACTGGCTGAAGCTCCTGCTGGCCGACGAGCTGCCGATCGAGGCCCTGCACGCCGCGAACCCGCGCTCCGCCCTGCCGCACCTGCACGGAGCGCTGCTGAAGAACGAGCAGGACGTGCACCTGTTCGAGCGGCTGGTGTTCCTGCACCGACGGCGCGAGGCCGACGCGCGCCGGGGTGGTCCGGGCGGCCCGGGCGGCCCGAACGGACGCGGCGGCCCGGGCGAGCCCGGCGGGCGCTGAACCGGTGTTGACGAGCCTGCTGGGCACGCTGCGCGCGGAGGGGCTGCGCGTCGGGCTCTCGGAGTGGCTGGTGCTGATGGAGGGGCTGTCGAAGGGGCTCGGCACGCTCGACGTCGAGCGCTTCCACGCGTTCGCGCGGCTCTGCCTGGTGAAGGACGAGACGCTCTACGATCGCTTCGATCGCGCGTTCGGCGCGTGGTGGGAGGGCCGCGAGGCGAGCGGCGCCGGCCTGCTCGACGAGCTCGCCGGGCAGCTCGGACGCGAGCTGCCCGCCGACTGGCTGCGTCCGGACGGCGCGCCGCCCGATCCGGCGACGCTGGACCCCGAGACGCGCGCGGCACTGGAGGCCGCGGGCGGTTGGGAGCGGCTCATGCGCACCCTCGCGGAGCGGCTGGACGAGCAGCGCGGGCGCCACGCCGGCGGCAATCGCTGGATCGGCACCGGCGGCACCTCCCCGTTCGGACAGAACGCGAAGCCGGGCGCGGCGGCCGCGGCCGGCGTGCGCATCGGCGAAGGCGCCGCCCGGCGCGGACGCGGCGTGAAGTCGTGGGAGCGACGGGCCTTTCGCGAGCTCGACGGCGACGTGGCGCTCGGCACGCGAAACCTCTCGGTGGCGCTCGGCCGGCTGCGCAGGCTCGCGCGCGAGGGCCGACCCGACACGCTCGACCTGGACGGCACCGTGCGCGCCACCGCCGAGGGCGCGGGGCTGCTGGACGTGCGCCTGCGCGCCGAGCGGCGCGACGCGATGGAGGTGCTGCTGCTGATCGACGTCGGTGGCTCGATGGATGCGCACGCGCGCACCGTCGAACGCCTGTTCTCGGCCGCGCGCTCGCGCTTCCGCAGGCTCGAGACCTTCTACTTCCACAACGCGGTGTACGAACGGGTGTGGCACCACGCGGCGCGGCGCCGGGAGGACGAGGTCTCGATCGAGCGGCTGCTGCGCACCTACGGGCGGCGTCACCGCCTGTTCGTCGTCGGCGACGCCGCCATGAGCCCGTGGGAGCTGGTGCATCCGGGCGGCAGTGTCGAGCACTGGAACGAGGAGAGCGGAGCGACCTGGCTGCGGCGCACGCTCGAGGGCTACCCGCACGCGGTGTGGCTGAACCCCGAGCCGGTCGAGCGGTGGGAGCGCACGCCCTCGATCCGTCTGGTGCGAGAGCTGATGGGCGGACGCATGCACCCGCTGACGCCGGACGGCGTGGCGGCGGCGATCCGCGCGCTGAAGAAGCCCGCGCCGACGGCCGACGGCGCGGCTCTTGCAGATCCGGACTAGCCGCGTCGGCAAGACCTCGGACAAAGCATTCCGACGGTTTCGACCGAACATTCGCACCGCCGAGCACGCCGGCGCGGCGCCTTCACGCCGACGCTTCAGACCCCGACCCGACTCTCCCTGAGCGTCGGGTACACCGCCAGCATCTTCCTCGGGTCCAGCAGCAGCGCCCGGTCCGGGCCACGCGCTTCCACCGCCTCGATGGCGAGCGCGCACCGCGCCAGCAGCGCGTGCGCCGCGTCGATGCTCGCGTCCCTGCCGCCGTCCCTGCCGCCGTCCCTGCCGCTGTCCGTGCCCCCCATGCCGCTCGCCACGCGCTGGTCCGCGTCCGCGGGCGCCACGCGCTTCAGGCAGGCCGCGGTCGTCAGGCGCGGTCCACCGTCGGGCAGCAGTCCCTCGTCCACGCTCTGCAGCACGCGACGCGTGAGCAGCCAGGACTGCGGCGCGTCGAAGTGGCGCACCAGCAGGGCATGACGCCCGTCGCCGAGCGCCGCGACGTGATCCTCGCGCCGGTACAGAGACGCCAGCACATCGCCCACGCGCCGATCGAGCGCCGGGTCGCGACCCGCTCGCACGCCGGCGCCTGCCACGCCGCCCTCCGGATCGCCCGCCACCGAGGCGCGCAGCACGAGCAGGCTGGCCTCGTGCATGACCGGCTCCTCCCCGGACAGGCAACGCGCCAGCAGCTCGACGAAGGCCGCCGGGGCGTCCACCGCGACCTCGGCCCCGGGTGCGATGTCGGCGGCGGGAACGACCCCCACGCCGGCGACGCCGACGCCCCGTTCCACGGCCCGTTCCGCGGCCCGTTCTTCCGCGTTCGCGGGCGAGCGTTCGTCGGCGTCCTGGCGCGCCGCCCTGAACTGCAACACCGACCCCGTTCCGTCGCCGAGCGAGAGCCGCGTCGCGCGCACGTCGATGCCGCCTCCGGTGGCCCGGCGGAAGCGCCGCGCCGCGCCTCCCGCGGGCGAGGGCCGGTTCGACTCGGCGCTCGGCGGCAGACGCTCGCCCCCCGTCACCACGAGCGCGGGTCGCCCGATCAGCGCGGCGTCGTCGTCGTGGCCCAGGAGCTCGAGCGCCTCGCGGCCGACGTGCCGGATGCGCTCCTCGGCGTCCAGCACGATGGCGGGTCCAGCCACCACGTCGATGACGCGGTCCAGCAGCCGGCCCTGCTCCGCCAGGCGCCGACGCTGGCGCACGAAGCGCGCGAGCGCGTCGATGCGGTTCAGCAGCAGCTCGCTGGACTCGCTCTTGAACAGGCACTCGAGCGCGCCCGCGCGCAGCGTGCGCCGGATGATGTGATCGGAGTAGGTGCCGGTCAGCACGGCCGCGGCGATGTGCGCGGTGTCGGGCTGCGTGGCGAGGGCGCGCACCAGCGCGTCCCCCGTCGCGTCCTCGAGGTAGAAGTCCACGACCGCGATGTCGATGTCGCCGGTCCGCGCGCGCTCGAGCCCCTCGGCACAGGATTCGGCGAGCGTGGTGCGGTAGCCGTGCAGCGCGAAGAGATCGCGGTAGGAGCGCCGGATGGTCGCCGAATCGTCGACGAGCAACAGGTGCATGTCGGCGTTGTCGAACTTCGACGGCGCATCCGGCGCGCCCCCGCCGAGCGCCACGAGGCCGCCGCCGCCCGCGCCGCGCGCGCCTCCGCCCCCTCCGACGCCCGCGAGGCCTCGGCTCGTCCCGACGCCCGCGACCGAGCCGATGCTCGCGCCGCCACCGGCGCCCGCGCCGCCCGCGCCCGTTCGCAGGCCCTGCCCGCCGCCATCGACGAGCCGTTCGAGCAGACCATCGATCTCGCGATAGCGCTTCCAGGCGAGCACGGCGCTTCGCTCGCGCCCGGCGACCCAGGCTCGCGTGGTGGCGCGCAGGTCGGTCGACATCACGATCACGGGCAGATCACCCAGATCGTCCTGCTCCAGACGGGCCGCGAGCGCATCGGCCTCGGGTTCGGGCAGCGCCGGCCAGCCGAGGATCACGGCCGCGTACTCGTCCCTGAACGAGGCGAAGCGGCGCTCCAGCAAGCGCCTGCCCTCGGCGTGCGAGCCGGTCTCGTCCACCTCGCGCCCGAGCGCGCGCAGGTGGCGCACCAGCACCTGGCGCATGGTGGCCGAGCCCTCGACGAGCAGCAGGCGCCGGCTCATGGCACGGGGCTCGCCGCCTTCGCCCCCATCACGCCCATCGCGGCCGACACGGAGTCGGCCCTGGAGTCGGACATGGAGGCGACCTTGGAGGCGGACACGGGAAAGGGGCGGGGCCGGGTGGCGGTCATCGCCGCTACTCTGCAAGATGCGCACATGATCGCTGATCCACCCCCTCGTCCGCAGCGCTCCGCGTGAACGACTTCACGAAAAAGGTCGAGCGGGACTCCCTGCCTGCCGTCTCGCAGGACCCGGCCGACCCCGCCTTCGCCGCCGACCCCTGGCCGTTCTACGCGACCCTGCACGCGCTCGGCGGCGCGGTGCGGTGGACGGACTACGCCATGCCCTGCCTCGCGGGCTTCGATGCGGTGAACCGCACGCTGCGCGACCGGCGCTACGCCCGGCTGCCGCCGCCCGCGACCGAACCCGTGCCCCACCCCGCCCACCTCGCCGCGTTCGCGCGCGTCGAGCGCCACTCCCTGCTCAACCTCGAGGGACGGGCGCACACCCGGCTCCGGAAGCTCGTCGGCGGCGACTTCGTCGCGCGGCGCGTGCGCCGCATGGCGCCGGGCATCGCCGCGCTGGCGCACGAGCGCATCGACGCGCTGTCCCCGGGCGACGACCTGCTCGCGGGCTTCGCCACGCCCCTGCCGGTGACCCTCATCGCGCGGCTGATCGGCGTGCCCGACGACGAGACTCCCGACCTGCTCGCCTGGTCGCACGCCATGGTGCGGGTCTACACGATGGTGCAGAGCGCCGACGAGGAGCGCACCGCGGAAGCCGCCGCGGCCGCGTTCGAAGCCCGCATGCACGCGCTGATCGGCGAGCGTCGGGCGCAGCACGCGGCCGGGCACCCGGTCGACGATCTCGTCGGCGCGCTGGTGGCGCGGCGCGGGCCGGAGGCGCCGACGGACGACGAGATCGTGTCCACCGCGGTGCTGCTGCTGAACGCCGGGCACGAGGCCACGGTGCACCAGATCGGCAACGCGGCGCTCACGCTGCTCGAGCTTCCCCCCGCGGAGCGCGAGGACGCGCTCGCGCGGCTCGCGCACGAGGGCCCCGCGCGCGAGGCGGTGGTGACCGAGCTGATGCGTCATCGCGCGCCCCTGCACCTGTTCGTGCGCTACGCGCAGGAGCGCACCAGTCCGGTCCCGGGTCTCGCCCTCGAGGCCGGTGATCGCGTCGCGCTGCTGCTGGGCGCCGCCAACCGCGATCCCGCGCGCTTCCCCGATCCGGCGCGCTTCGACCCCACGCGCGAGAACGCCGCCACGCTCGCCTTCGGCGCGGGCGCGCACTACTGCCTCGGCGCGCACCTGGCGCGGCTCGAGATCGGCATGTCGCTGGCCGCGCTCTTCGAGCGGTTGCCGGGCATGCGCCTGGACGGCGAACCGTGCGTGGCGAACACCTACCACTTCCACGGGCTGGCCGCGCTGCACGTGCGCTGGTAGCGCACCGCCGCGATCGACGGGCGCAGGCATCATGGCAGCAGCCCCGCGAACGGCTGCACGCGCACCCGGTCACCGGGGGCCACGCTTGCCACTTCCGGATCCACGACGATCAGGCAGTTCGCGAGCGCCATGGAGCTCAGTCGGCCCGCGCCCTGCTTGCCGGTGGACTCGACCACCAGTCGCCCGTCGGCGTCGAGCCGCGCGATGCCGCGCTGGTACTCGGTGCGGCCCACGCTCTTGCGCAAGGCCGACAGGCACGTGGCGGGCGCCTCGAACGGGCGCACGTCCGACGCTCCGGAGAGCTTTCGCAGGGCCGGCAGCACGAACTGCAGGAAGGTCACCATGACGGCCACGGGGTTGCCGGGCAGGCCGAGGAAGGTCGCATCGCCGATGCGCCCGCACACGAGCGGACGCCCGGGTCGCATGGCGATCTTCCAGAACGCGGCCTCGCCGAGCTCGTGGAAGGTGCGGCTGACGTAGTCGGCGTCGCCGGCCGACACGCCGCCGGAGCTCAGCACCAGATCGCTTCGCGCCGCGGCGTCCTCGAGCGCGTCCCGCGTGGCCTGCTCGTCGTCCGGCACGATGCCGAGATCGATCGGCTCGACGGCCAGCGCGCCGAGCAACGCGCGCAGCACGTGCCGGTTGCTGTCGTACAACTGCCCGGGTCCGAGCGGCGGGACGCCCCCTTCCGCGGCGGCTCCCGCGCCCTCGCCCGCCGCCGCCCCTCGCGCGCCCTCGCCCGCACCGAGCGGCACCAGCTCGTCGCCCGTCGTGAAGAACGCCACGCGCGGCCGCGGGCGCACCGACACGCTCGGCATGCCCAGCGAGGCGAGCACGCCCACGTCGGCCGCCGTGAGCGTGCGGCCGGCCTCGAACACGCGCTCGCCGCGCGCGACGTCCTCGCCCGCCGCTCGCACGTTGCGACCCGGCTCCACGCGCGAGTCGATGAGCAGCGAGCCGTCCTCGGCGAAGCCGACGCGCTCCTGGATGACGACGGTGTCCGCGCCGCCCGGCATGATCGCGCCGGTGAACGCGCGCACCGCCTCGCCGGGCCCCACGACCGCTCCGTGCGGTCGCCCCGCCCACGCGGTACCCACGACGGCGAGCGCGCGCGTGCCGTCGGCGGGGATGTCGGCCGCGCGGATCGCGTAGCCGTCCATAGCGGAGTTCGCTGCCGGGGGCACGTCCACCGGGGAGTCGACGGCCTCGCCGGTGGTGCGTCCGGGCGCGTCGGCGAGGCTCACGCGCTCGTGCCCACCGATGGGCACGACCGTGTCGAGCAGGCGCGAGCGCGCCTCCTCGACGGGCATGAGCCGGTCGAACGGATCCTCGCAGGACGGCTCGCGCGGCAAGCGGCTCACGCGGGGCTCGGCGCCGCCGCGGCTTCGCCACCGGAATCGCTCCCGGAACCGGTTTCCGAACCGGTCTCGGCCCCGCTCCCGTCCTCCGCGTTCCGAAGCTCGTCCGCGGTGTTGAAGTTCGCGAACGCCGCGGCGAGCTCCGGCACGCGCACTTCCACGGTGTCCAGGGTCGCGTACCACGCATCGATCTTGCGTCCGCCCGAGCCTAGGAAGGCCTCGAGCGAGTCGGCCACCGAGGCGCGCACCAGCGCGAACACCGGTTGCAGCCGCTCGCCGTCGTGCGCGCAGGCCACGTCGTGCTCGCCGATGGCGGCGCTCAGGCGCTCCACCAGCGCGACACCGACGAAGGGCGAATCGCACGGGCACATGAACACCCACGGCGTGCCCAGCGCGGCGATGCCGGCCGCGAGCCCGGCGAGCGGACCCGGATGGTCGGCGTGCGCGTCCGCCACCGTCGGCACGCCGAGCCACGCGTACGCGGACGGGTCCCGGTTCGTGTTCACCACCAGCGCCGACACGGCCGGGCGCACGGCGTACACGACGTGCTCCACCATGGCCCGGCCGCGAAACGGCACGAGCGCCTTGTCCACGCCGCCCATGCGCCGGGCGAGCCCGCCCGCGAGCACCACCGCGCCGATGTCAGCGCCGATGACGCCCTCGCGCCCCGCTTCGCCGCGCACGCCGTCCAGTTGCGAGAACCAGTGCGCGAGCCAGGGCTCGAAGGCCTCCTCGGACGCACCATCGAGCGCGTCGCGCCGCGCCAGCGAATCGCGCGTCTGGGTCTCGAGCCGCTCGAGCAGCGGTGCGGGCGGCGGCGCCTCGGCGAGCCATTCGTGGTGCGCGAGCGAGGCGTGCGAGGTGAACTCGGCGAAGGAGCCCGTCTCGGTGATGGCCGCGAGCGTGCGGGCCGACGGCAGCTCGTCGGGGTTCGCCAGCATGCGCCGCTGACGCTCGAGCGCAGGACCGTAGAGCGGGCCGTAGAGCGGGCCTTCGTGCGCGCCTTCGTGCGTCCCTTCGCCCGCCCGGGCCCGCGCATCGAGCGCCTCGGCGAGCGGCGCGAGCTCGTCGAGCGTGGCGGCGAGTCGCTCGCGCGGATCGAACGCGCGCCCCGCGTCCTCGAGCCGCAGCGAAGGGTCGCGGCCCGCGTGCGCAACGCCCTTCATGTTGCGCTTGTAGCGATCGATGTCGGCGGGCGTCATCGGCGCGGGATCAGCGGCCCAGGCGTGCAGCACGAGGAGCTCCAGCATCGCGACCTGATCCACGCCGATGCCCGCGGGCTCGAACGGATCGATGTCCACCGAGCGCAGCTCGAGATAGCGGATGCCGCGCCGGCGCAGGGCCAGGATCGGCATCTCGCCGGGTTCGGGTATCTGCTTGGGGCGCACGGTGCCGTAGTACTCGTTCTCGATCTGCAGCCGGTTCGCGTTCAACTGCCTGCGCCGGCCCCATTCGTCGAACTCGCCGAGCGCGGCGTACGGCGGGTGCTCGGTGGTGACGTGCCCGAGCACGTCGCGCGTCCAGGTGTTCAGGCTCGTGTGATCGACCGAGAGATCGATCGGCACGTCCTCGCGATAGCGGTAGCCGATGTTGCCCATGCGCAGCGAGGTGCCGTGCGGCGCGTACAGCGTGGAGGTGCCGAGCGCGTCGAGATCCGTGGTCGCGGTGGGCTCGAGGAAGGTGCGGCAGATGGCCGGGGACGCGCCGAACAGCCACGGCACCATCCAGCCGATGGACACGAGATTCCCCATCGTCGCGAAGTAGCCGCGCGTCGCGTCGGCGGGTCCGGTTTCGCGCGCGTCGCCCAGCAGCTCGGCGCGCAGCGTCCAGGCGCTGTCGGGCAGCGAAACGTTGAAGTGGATGCCCGCGATGGCCTGCATGCGGCGGCCGTAGCGCGTGGCCAGCCCGCGCCGGTAGACGCGCTTCATGGTGCCCGCGTTCGAGTGACCGTAGCGCGCGATGCGGATGCTGCGCTCGCCGTCGAGGATGCACGGCATGGACGCGTTCCACAGGTACTCGTCGTGATCCAGGCGCGCGGCGACGTAGCGGTGGATGCCCTCGAGCGTGGCCAGCGCCGCCCTCGGGCCCGCCTCGGGCGGTGTTACCATTTCCACGAGCGCTTCGGAGAAGTCGGTCGTGACGGACGGGTGCGTCAGCGCGGCGCCCAGGCTCTCCGGATGCGGCGTGCGCGCGATCACCCCGCGTTCGTCCACGCGCAGCGACTCCTTCTCCAGCCCGATCAGCCTGCCATCCAGCAGCCGCAACGCGGACGGGTCGACCAGCCGCGCCATGCGGCGCACCATCTCGGAATCCACGACGTGAACGCAGCGCCTGAAAGGCCGGCGAGTGTACCGCCGCTCGTCCTGCTCCACGGCCTCTTCGGCGATGCCGACAACCTGCGCTCGCTGGGAAGGCGGCTCGAGGCCGCGCCCGGCGGCGCGCGAGAGGTGCTGCGCCCGCACCTGCCGGGCCACGGCGGCAGGGCCTCGACGGCGACGCTCGACCACGCCTCGCTCGCGCGCGCCATCGCCGCCGACATCGCGGAAGCCTTCCCGGGCCGCGCCGTGCACCTGCTGGGCCACTCGCTCGGCGGCAAGGTCGCGATGACGCTCGCGGGGCTCGTCGACGCGCCGCCGCTGGTGTCGATCACGGTGCTGGACATCGCACCGCGCGCCTACCCGCCGCACCACGCGGACATCCTGAGCGCGCTCGGTGCGCTCGACCCCGCGCGATTGGCGTCCCGGCGCGAGGCCGACGCGGCGCTCGCCGCGGGAGTTCCGAATGCCGGTACGCGCGCGTTCCTGCTGAAGAGCCTGGCTCCGCTGCCGGACGGCGGGCACTCCCTGCGCTTCGATCTCGATGCCATCGAACGCGACTACGCGCACATCGCGGCGCGCGTGCCCGACGGCGACGCGAACCCCGCGCCCGCGCTCTTCCTGTACGGCGAGAACAGCGACTACGTGGACCCGGCCATCGACGCTGACGAGATCCTCGCGCGTTTCCCGAACGCGAGGCTCGAAGGCGTTCCGGACGCCGGCCACTGGCTGCACGCCGAGCGCACGGACGCCGTGGCCACCGCGTGCGCCGCCCACCTGGAGGCCGCCGAAGCGCGCGCGGCGATCGTGCGGTGAGCGGCCAGCAAGCGTGAGCGCCGCCACGAGCTTCGTGTGGTTCGACTACGAGACCTTCGGCCGGTCCCCGGCCTGGGACCGGCTGGCGCAGTTCGCGGGGCTGCGCACCGATGCGCGGCTCGTCGCCATGGACGAGCCCGTGGTGCTGCACTGCCGCGTCGCCGACGACTACCTGCCGGACCCCGGCGCGTGTCGCATCACGGGCCTGTCCCCGCAGGCCGTGGCGCACGGCCTGCCCGAGCACCGCTTCGTGCGTCGCGTGCTGGCGGAGCTAGGCGCGCCGGGCACCGTGTCGGTCGGCTACAACAGCCTTTCCTTCGACGACGAGTTCACGCGCTTCGCCGCGCACCGCTGCTTCGAGGACCCCTACGCGCACGAGTGGAGGGACGGCGCGTCGCGCTGGGACCTGCTCGACGTGGTGCGACTGGCGCGCGCGCTGCGCCCCGACGGCATCGAGTGGCCGTTGGACGCGAGCGGGCAGCCGACGGTGAAGCTCGAGGCGCTCAGCGCCGCGAACGGCATCGAGCACGGGCACGCGCACGACGCGTTGTCGGACGTCGAGGCGACGCTCGGCGTCGCGCGGCTGCTGCGCGCGCGCCAGCCGAAACTCTGGGACTGGTGCTTCGCGCACCGCGACAAGGCAAGCGTGGCCGCCTTGCTGGACGTGACGCGCAAGCCGGCGCTGGTGCACGTCGCGGGCAGCCTGCCGCGCGAACGGGCGCACCTCGGCGTCATCGTGCCGATCGCCGTGCACCCGAGCGATGCGAAGCGCATCGTCGCGCTGGATCTCGCCACCGATCCCGACGAGCTCGCCGAGCTCGATGTCGAGACCCTGCGCCACCGTGCCTTCGCGAGGAACGACGAGCTGGGGGACGCCACGCGCATCGGGCTGCGCACCCTGCGCACGAATCGCTGCCCGGTGCTCGCCCCCTTCGCGGCGCTGACCGCGCCCGATGCCGAACGGCTGGGCATGAATCTCGAGCGCACCGTCGCACGCCGCGAGCGGTTGCTCGAGCTGCTGCGCGGCACCGACCTGAACGAGCGGCTGACGAGCGCGAGCGTGCGCGAGTGGCCTCGCGCCGATCCCGACGCGGACGTAGACGGCACGCTGTACACGCACGGCTTCAGGACGCCCGCCGACACGGCGCGCATCCGCGCTCGGCTCGACGGTCCGCCCGCCGAGCTCGCTCGCGCGCCGGGCGGTTTCGAGGATGCGCGAGTGGACGAGATGCTGTTTCGCTACAAGGCGCGAAACCTGCCGCAAGCGCTCTCCCCGGCCGAGCGCGCGGCCTGGGACGCGGACCGCGCCGCGCGGCTGCGCGCGGCGGACGTGCCGTGGCGGACCGTGCGCGACTTCGACGAGGCCCTGCGCGACGCCCCGTGGACGCCGGACGAGGCGACGCTGCGCGAGGCGCTGCTGGCGTGGCGGACGTCGGTGGCGGGGAACGACTAGCCCGGCGTGGTCGGCCGGCTCGGCGCGGCCGGCTGCCTGCGCATGGCCGACCGGCTCATCGCTGCCGCCGCCCGCCGCGGTCGTTCAGGTCGGTGCCGCACAGCAGCGGCCGCACCGTGTTCATCACGAAGAAGCCGAAGAACAGGAAGAAGCCGACGAAGCGTACGGTGAGCATCTGCGGCGCCACGACGAAGAGCGTGGCGATGACGGCAGCCGCGCCCAGCACGAACCCGTAGGTGGAGTGGATGAACACCTTCGAGATGCGGTTGCCGATCTCGGGCCGGTACACCCCGCTCGCGATGCTGGCAAGCATCATGGCAAGCACGACGGGCACCAGGGGGCCAAGGAGCTCGACGAGCGGTGCGTCCAGGGCGACGGAGCCGGCGGCGACGAACACCGCGGCGACCACGAGTGCCTCGACCAGCGCGCGCACGGGCGTGGGCGCGGCGAACTGCCGGAGCAGCACGGAGGTGAACGTCGCCAGCGGGGTATCGGACTGCGTGGCCGTGCTCGCCGAGCTGAGGTCGTTCATACGGTGCCGATCTGTGCCTGTCCGTGACGTCGGCGCCACCCGACCGGCGGCGCGCGAGCAAGGATAGTCGGGCGGCCCAGGACAGGCGACTTGACTTTAGTCTCATTGCGGACTTGTTAGGAATCGTCGTGCGTGTTCGAGACACAGGTCCGCGCGCGCTCGGTACGAGGCCCGCGCTGATACCATCGGCGGGCGATGGGGAATCAGCGGATAAAGCTCTACCAGGGGTCGGTCGGCGACTGCAGCTACCTCGGCGAGCGCCAGGCGATCAACATCTACGCCGACCCGCACCATCCCCAGCCGCGTGCGGTGTACGACCAGCTCATCCGGCGCGGCTTCCGGCGCTCCGGAGAGTACGTGTACCGCCCGGGCTGCACCGCGTGCTCGGCCTGCGTGCCGGTGCGCATCCTGTGCGACCGCTTCGAGCCGCGGCGTACCGACAAGCGGAACCTCGCGCGCAACGACGACCTGGTCGTCGACTACCGCCCGGCCCGCTACACCGACGCCTACTTCAAGCTCTACGAGCGCTATCTCGCCGCCCGCCACCCCGACGGCGGCATGGACGACCCCGACCCCGGCGACTTCGAGCGCTTCCTGCTGAACCCCTGGGGCGAGACGCTGTTCGTCGAGGTGCGCAAGCGCAACCGCATCATCGCCGTCGCGGTCACCGACGCCATCTCGGACGCGTTGTCGGCGGTCTACACCTTCTTCGATCCGGACGAGGCCGATCGGGGCCTGGGCCGCTTCTGCATCCTTCAGCAGATCCGGCTGTGCCGCAGCCTGGGCTTCCCGCACCTGTATCTCGGCTACTGGGTCGATGGCTGCCGCAAGATGCAGTACAAGACCGACTTCCGCCCGCAGCAGCACTTCGACGGCGAAGGCTGGTCGACGCTCGAGCCGCGCACCGCATTGCCCGATGCCGGACCGCGCGACGGCCCGGCGTTCCACGGCGCGCCGCAACCGGTGACCGGTCCCGCGCGGCGCCGGCGCGGGCTCGCGGTGCGCGATCCCTCTTCGCCGGGCGTCGGGTAGCGGATCGAGCGCGGCGCCCCGTCTCCGCGTACACGTCCCCGCTGATCATCACGTTGCTGGCGGCCCGACTGGCCGGCGCCGCACCGACCTCGTCGTCATGCGATCCAATCCAGGATCAACGGCCACACCTCGCGCGCGGCCGGGCGCGAGCACAGCAGACCGGCGTGCCCGTAGGCCGTGCCGAACCCGGTTCGCGGGCCGCACTCGAGGTAGCGCATCTCGCGGCCGCCCAGGTGCTGGCGAAGCGCCTCGCACCCGTCCGGCGGCGCGATGAACCGATCCCCCGTTCCGCTCAGCGCAAGCGTCGGGATCCGGATGTCGCGCAACCCGTGCAGGTAGTCGAGCCCGTCATGCCCGGTCCAGCGTCCGCGCAGGTTCCACAAACACCACTGGCGCAGCACCGCTCTCGTTTCCGCACCGGGACCGACTCCGAAGCGGCGCCCTTCGACGCGGCGCAGCACCAGCAGTCCCGCGAGGATCCCGAGCAATCGGGCACGGTTCGCCGCCGCGCTGCCGGCGTGCGTGGCCTGACTCGCCACGAGCACGAGCCGCTCGATCTCGTCGTGCGCCTGCGGACGGCGCACCAGGTGCATCAGCGCCGCGAGTCCGCCGCCGCTGTGCCCGACCCATGTGAGCGGACGCGCACCGACATGGCGCCGGATCTCGGCGATGACGTCGTGCACGTCGTGCAAGCACGCGGCCTCGAAGTCCTCGTCCTCCGACAGCGGCGAGCTCGCGCCGTGTCCGCGGAAGTCGAACGCCCACACGTCGTGACCGGCTTCGGCGAGATAGGCCGACAACCTGCGCAGATCCCGCGCGCCGCTGAACATGCCGTGGGCCACCACGACGGTGCGCTTCGACGGCGCGCCCGGGCGGTGGTGATACAGCCTGCATCCGCCGGGCGTGTCGAGCTCGGCGGGTCCGGTGGCGAAAGGCCCCCCGCCCGCCACTCTCAGGCCACTTCGGCGACGACGGCGATGCGCTCGAGCGGCTTGCGCGCGCCGCGCACGAGCTCCTCCATGCGCGGGGTGGCAATGCACGCCTGCAACAGCGGCACGTGGTACTGCCCGTCGTCGGTGAAGTGCAGCGATCCGGGGTGCTCCACCGCCCAGCCCCGGTCCACGAGCTCGGCGACGAAATGGTGGTACACGGATCCGAACTCGTGGCCGAACAGCGCGCGGTAGCGCTGCGTGTCGATCTTCATCGTCTGCATGGCCTGGTACAGCCAGTCGATGCGGATGTCGTCCGGGGCGTGCACGAAGCCGCGCTCCACGGGCAGCTCGCCGCGGTGCAGCCGTGCGGCGTAGTCGCGCGTGGACGTCGTGTTCATCCACTTCGAGGACTGCGCGCGCGCCATGCTTCGGGTGTGGAACGAGATCGCCGAGCAGCCGATGCCGCAGACCTGGCGCGGCGCGTCGTCGCTCTCGGCCAGGTCGGCATCGCCGCGATCGAAATGGTGCATCGATTGCTCGTAGTCGTAGTTGCCGAGCCGCGGATTCGCATCGTCCGTCGGAACGCGCTTCCAGTCGTAGACGGTCGTCTGCTCGAACCCGGCGGCCAGCAGAAACTCGCGCGATTCGCGGTACATCTCCATGCACTCGGGGATGCTTGGCTGCAGCTCGCGCATGGCCTTCTTCGTGAACGCGACGCGCCCGCCGACGTTCAGGCGGTAGTGCGCGATGTGATCGACCCCCTCGTCGACGGCGAACGCGAGGTCGTGGAGCATGTGCTTCACGGTCTGGTTCGGCCACCCGTAGATCAGGTCGATGTTCACGTTCATGCCGTGCGCCTTGCCGAGGGCGATCGCGCGCGACACGTGAGCGCGAGTCTGATGTCGTCCGCTGAACTTCACGAGCTCCTCGTCGATCTGCTGCGCGCCCATCGAGATGCGGTTGACACCGACATCCGCCATCGCGCGGATCTTGTCGGCGGAGAACAGCGGCGGCAGACCTTCCATCGTGACCTCGATGTCGTCGGGCACCGGGCCGTACAGACCCTCGACGTAGCTCATGAGCGTGGCGTACTGCTCGGGGCGGTACAGGTTCGGCGTGCCCCCGCCGAAGTAGATCGAGGCGAGCCGGTCGTCGCCGTAGTAGCGCTCCAGCAGCCTGAACTCGCGTCGCAGCACCGCCAGATAGGCTTCGAGCTGCGACTTGCCCTCGAACTCCTCGGTGGGAAACAGGCAGAAGCCGCAGCGCGCGGGCACCGTCGGCACGCAGAACGGCGAGCCCACGTAGAGATTGACGGCGGATCTCGGCGAGTCCAGGCGCTCCTGGAGCATCGACTCGGCCGAACGCTCGAGCGGCGTCCAGTTCCCGGGCCCGGGATGGCCGTGCTGCACCCGATTCGGCATGTGCCGATCCTCGTGGGCGTCGATGTGATCACGCACGAAGTCGGGACGCAGCGCAATGGGTCGGGGGTACGGCGTCATGTGATTCTCTCCGAAACGAGTCAACCCTGGCCCCGTGCGGACGCGGCCCGAAGGGCGGCACGTCGCGGCAGGGCCGCTTGTCCGAAAAGATAGTAGGTGTGAAAAATTTTGCGCGAGCGTGCGCGCGGCCCTATGCCGCGACGGCCGAGTCGTCCGACGGATTCCAGCACCGCCGCGCGAGCTCCGGCACCAGCGCCGCCTCCACCGGGCGGCTGAAGTAGTAGCCCTGCACGGTGCGACAGCCCGCACGCCGCACGCATTCGAGCTGCTCGATCGTCTCGACCCCTTCGGCGACGAGCCCGTGGCCGAGCCCGCGCGACAAACCGACGATCGATTCCACCAGCAACCGCGAGCTCGAGGCGTGCGGCAGATCGGCGACGAAGGCCCGATCGATCTTGAGCGTGTCGATCTCCAGACTTCCGATGACCGACAGCGAGGAGTAGCCGGTGCCGAAGTCGTCGATGGCGATCCGCACGCCGAGCGCGCGCAGGCGGCGGCAGACCGCACGGTGCTGCGCGGCATCGCGGCTGAGGCTTTCGGTGATCTCGATCTCGAGCTCGTCGCCGTCCAGACCGTGGTCGTCGAGCGCCCGCGCCACGCTGTCGACGAAGTCCGGGCGCACGAAGTGCTCGCCGGACACGTTGATCGCGACCTCGAAACGCAGGCCGGCGGCCTTCCATCGCGCCCGCTGTGCGCAGGCCGTGCGCAGCACCCAGTCGCCGATCTCGCAGATCATGCCGACACGCTCGGCCACGTCGATGAACAGCGCGGGCGGCAACAGGCCGCGTTCCGGATGGCGCCACCGGATGAGCGCCTCCACGCCGCTCATCCGGCCCTCGACGAGATCGATCTTGGGCTGGTACCAGAGCTCGAACTGTTCGTGCTCGAGCGCATGACGCAGGTCGGCCTCGAGCCGGACGCGAGCGACGCGCTCCGCCTCCATGTGCGCGCCGTAGCGCGCGGCAGAGCTGGCATCGACGAGCTTCGCGTGCGCCATCGCCAGCGCCGCGCACGAGAGCAGGCCGTCGGGCGTCGCGGCGTCGTCCGGGTAGATCGCGAAGCCTGCGCTGAGCTTCGGCTGGATCCGGTGCGTCCCGACGTCGATGGGGCCCGTCACCGTCTCGAGGACGCGTGCCACGGTCCGCTCGACGACCCGTTCGTCCTCGGCCTCGCGCACGAGCACCGCGAACTCGTCCCCGCCGATGCGCGCCACCGGATCGCCGCGGCGCACCGCGCCGTCGAGCCGCGCCGCGATGGCGGCGAGGTAGGCGTCGGCACGCTCGTGACCGAACGCATCGTTGACGCCCTTGAAGTCGTCGAGATCGATGTAGATGCAGGCCAGCCGACGGCCGAGCAGGCCGGCGGCGGCGACACGGTGCGCGAGCTCGTCGTGGAACTTCACCCGGTTCGCGAGCTTCGTCAGCTCGTCGTAGTAGGCGAGCTCGAAGATGCGCTCGGCGGCGCGCTTCACGTCGCTGACGTCCTGCATCGTGCCGAGCAGGACGCGCGAGCCCTTCGAGTCGGTCACGGGCTTCACGGTCTGCTTCATGTGCCGATGATCGGCCGTGCCGTGCGCACGCACCCGTAGCTCCAGGTGCGCCTCCTCGCCGTCGATCGCCGCGCGTCGCACGCTGTCGCGCACCCGATCGCGATCCTCGGGATGCACGAGCTGGTAGCAGGTACCGATGCGCGTCGGGCCGGGGGCCAGACCGAGCATGTCGGCGAGCTTCGTCGACAGATCGATGGAGGCGGTGTTCATCGGCCACTGCCAATAGCCGAGCCGAGCCATCTCCCCGGCGTCGCGCCACAAAGCGACGTTGGTCTCCTGCTGGTCCTGGCGAAGGCTCAACAGGTCCACGTAGTTCCTGCCCACCGTGCGTCCACACGCGAGCAGGAAGCCGAACACGAACGCGGTGAAGAGCGCGAGCGTCGGGGTGAACGGCTCGGGTTCGACCCACAGCCGCAACTGCACCGAACCCAGGATGATGCCCTGGAAGGCCGCGCTGAGCCTCGCATCGTAGGGCAGCGTCGCCAGCGCGCCGCTGGCGACGCCGCCGAGCATCAGGACCAGCAACACCTCGAGGGTGGGGTGACCGGCGGGCCAGGCGAGCAGCAGGCTGGTGCACCAGGCGATCGACGCGGCCAGCGCCCCGACGCGCACGCGCCAACGCCACCCGTCCACGTCCGCATGGGCCCCGCCGTTCGCGCGGCGGCGGTAGCAGAGCAGATCCAGCATGCGGGCCCCGTACACGATCACGATCACGACGAACCAGATCGCCACCGGCGCAAGACCCACCGCCGGTGCGAGCGTCCACACCACGACCGCCGCCGCGAGCACGGAGCCGAAAGCCGAGAATTTGACGCCATCGTAGAGCAGGTCGGTCTGGGACCGACGGATCTCCCGCAGGCGTGCCGCCCCGCCCACACCGCCGGACGACGGTGTATTGGCGGCGGCGAGATGGGTTGATGGTGGGAGAGGCGGTTTCACGTCACTCCAATCGGCCCGAGCCATCACGTCTTGAGTGATGGCCGAATATACTGAAACAAAGGGTCTCGTACGCGCTTCGACGGTACCCGGATGCGAGCCGCGGCGAATGGCTGCGCGCCGTACGCCTGGAAAGTCGCCCGCG
This sequence comes from uncultured Gammaproteobacteria bacterium, assembly GCA_963833195.1. Lineage (GTDB taxonomy): Bacteria > Pseudomonadota > Gammaproteobacteria > Granulosicoccales > Granulosicoccaceae > Granulosicoccus. The sequence continues at coordinate 196,889 of CAWHXF010000028.1, forward strand.
GCTCGGAATCGATCCGCAGACCCGCTTCCGCGTGCACGAAGAATACGCGGAAGATCGCCTACCGAGACGCCGACCTTTTACCGGAGCGGCCGGCTTCGCGAACGCATCCCGTCCGGCATCTTCGTGCCGGGCGCACCACGCACGACTACAGCTTGCCCACCTGTACGTGCACGCCCCGCTGCGCCGCACCGGTATCGGCTCGACGCTGCTGAATGCCGTCGAAACTTCGGGTGGAGTCCTGTGGCTATCCGTGTGGGCCCGGAACCCGCACGCGATCGCGTTCTACCGGACGCGTGGCTACCGGGACGTCGGCAGGACGGAGCATCGGATCGACGGCGTCGCGTACGCGAACCGGGTGTTCGTCGGACCGCACGAGGCGAACGATCGTTGAATCGCTCGTCGCGATCGCTGGTGTTCCCGCGATCGCGCGGCGTGGTTGCCCGTCAGCCGTCAGTTGTCCGTCAGGCGTCGAAAGTCCGCCACCCCACATAGGGTCGACGCGCCACCGCCGCGAGCCGCGAGGAGAGATCCCCGTCGTGCAGCTCGAGCTGGTGCCCGTCCGGGTCGAGAAAATAGAACGAATCTCCTTCGCTCGAGTTCGTCTTCCACTCGGCAACGCCGGCGACGCGCAACTTCTCGACCGCACGCGCGAAGCCCCCCGATTCCACACCGAAGGCAACGTGCGTGTAATCGCGGGCCGGCGCGGCGGCGTCCAGCGACAGGCACAGCCAGAGCTCTCCCACGCTCAGATACGCCCCCGTGTCCCACCTTGCTTCGGCGCGACAGCCGAGTAGTCCCACGTAAAAGTCGAACGAACGAGCCAAGTCGCTCACCGCGAGCGTCAGGTGGTTCAGCGACCGGATCATGTGCGGGCTCCGACAGTGAGCGCTCATCGCGACGAGATGGCGCTGCACGAGAACGCGAGCGTCGCGTGGTGCCGCGCGTTCTACGCTATGACCCTCGGGCACGGCCAGCGGATCCGAACGTAGCAGGCCGAATACGCGGCCAACCACGTGAGTTTCCTGCAGCGCGCGCCGCACGTGTACAACTATCGAGGAGGAACTCGGCCGGCTGATCGGGGCGCTGCGCGAGCTGACCGGACGGTAGAAGCCGCCCTCGCCCGTTCACGTCGGAGCGTTCAGTCTCTCTCTCATCCGCGCGTTGAACGTCTCGACCTCCGCTTCGAGCCACGCCCGCAACGCGACGAGCTTCGGATCGCGCGCCCGGGACTCGACGTAGGCCAGCGAGGTGCCGTGTTCCAGCGGCAGCGCGAACCCCAGCAGCATCACGAGCCTGCCCGCGTCGATATCGTCGAGTACCAGGGACAGTCGGGTCAGCGCCGTCGAATCGCCGACGAGCGCCGACTGCACGACGTTGTCGCTCGTCGAGAACACGCGACGCCGCAGACGGGTCCGGTCCAGGCCCAGCTCGTCGATCGCGCGTTCCGTGGCGGCGGCCGTCGTCCCGCTCGACGCCACCTGCAGCAGACCCGCGTCGTCGAGAGCGAGCGGATGGTCGTGGATCCGTTGCGCATCGTCCGCGATGCGCGCCGCGAGCTCCGGCGTCGCCACGAGGCAGAGCGCGTCGGGCATGGGTGCGCAGACCACCAGACCGGCCCCGCCCGCCGGCCCGAACCGGATGGCGGCATCGATCGGCGTGCCGAGCAGATCGATCATCGTGCCGGAGGTGTGGAGCCGAAGCTCGATCCCCGGATGCGATACCTGGAAGCGGTCGAGGCGCGGCACGAGCCAGCGCGAAGCGAACGAGGGCAACGTCGAGACCGTGAGCGTGCCATCGGAGGCAGCACCCGTGATGCGATCGATCGATGCGTTCAGCAGCAGCATGGCGGCGCGCGTGGCGGCCGCCAGATCCTCGCCGAACCCGGTGAGCGCGAGCCCGCGCGCGCGCCGCTCGAACAGCCTCGCTCCGAGCTGGTCCTCGAGGGTGCGCATCTGCTGGCTGACCGCGGCCTGGGAGACGTGCAGCTCGTCGGCGGCGGACGTGAAGCTCAGTGTTCTCGCCGCCGCATCGAAGGTGCGCAGGGCATTCAACGAGATGTTTCGACGAGACATCAGCGCACCTTATGAACCCATGAGATTCGATCGCTCGACCGCCTCGGACGCGACGCCGATGATCGACGCACGCACTCGACAGTGGAGCCGACCCCATGTCCGATACGATGATCCTTCGCGCGGCGCCGATCAAATACGCCGAACCGCGGACGCTGCGTGGAACCCTTCGTCAATGGCGCGCGAACCGTAGCACCCGCAGGGCGTTGTCGAGGCTGGAACCCGCGCGGCTCGCGGACATCGGCCTCGACCCGGACGCCGCCCTGGCCGAATCGAAGCGTCCCTTCTGGCGTTGATGGACATGACCGCATCCACCCCCGGTGTCCAGCGCTTCGCCGCCTTCTGCGATGCAGACGCCGGTGGCAACCCCGCAGGCGTCGTGCTGAGCGAGCGCATGCCCGACGAGTCGACCATGCGCCGCGTCGCACGCGAGGTCGGCTACTCCGAGACCGCGTTCGCTCATCCCGAAGGAGCCGCGTGGCGAGTGCGCTACTTCTCGCCGGAGTCCGAGGTGCCCTTCTGCGGCCACGCGACGATCGCGCTGGGCGCCGCGCTCGCGCTGCGCGGAGGCGATGCCACGTTCGAGCTCGTGCTGAACAACGCGACGATCGCGGTAGAAGGGAGGGCGACCGATCGAGGTGCGAGCGCGGCCCTGCAGTCGCCCCCCGCGTCCAGCACGGCGGCGGACCCGTCGCTCGTGGACCGCACCCTCGCGCTCTTCGGCTACGCGCCGGACGCTCTGGACCCGACGCTGCCCCCGCTGCTGGCGAGCGCCGGCGCCACCCATCTCGTGCTCGCGCTGCGCGATCGCGAAGCGCTCGCGGCGATGGCCTACGACCTCGATGCCGGTCGCGAACTCATGCGCGACGCGAACCTCGTGACGATCGCGTTCGTGCATCGGCGCGGGCCGGACGACTTCGACGCGCGCAACGCGTTCGCCTCGGGTGGCGTGCTCGAGGACCCGGCCACCGGCGCGGCGGCCGCCGCGTTCGCCGGTGCGCTGCGCGATCGCGGGCTACGCGGCACCGCACCGATGAGAATCGTTCAGGGCGAGGACATGGGTGCGCGCTCGGTGATCGTCGCGCAGCCGTCGGACGAAACAGGTGGATCGGTTCGGGTGTCCGGAGCGGTGAGGCGGCTATGAGCGTGCGCCGTGCCCAAGGCGTCGCTACCCCTGCTCGGCCTTCGCGGCCCGCCGGTCGGCGTACGCCAACCACCGCGCGAGAGCCGCTATCACCACGATCGAGAACAGCAACCGCGCCCACAGGATTCCCGACAGGTCCGCCCCGAGCGCCAGGATCAACAGGGTGTCCTCGACGAGACTGTGCACCAACCCGAGGAAGCACAGCGCAAGGTAGCCGTCGCGCGGGCTCATCGCGCCGTCGTCGAGATCGCGGATCAGGAGCCCCGCCCCGTAGGTCAGGCCCAGCGCCACGCCGATCACGACGACGTTGGCGGCCGCCGGACCGATGCCGAGCAGCCGCAGCAGCGGCGCCAGCGCCAGGTGGATCCAACGCTCCAGCCCGAAGCGGCGCAGCGACTTCATGGTCACGACCAGCACCAGGATGATGAGGAAGATCACCATCAGCCAGACGGTCTGCGCGAGCGCCCAGCCGAGCGTCGAGTCCGGCGCGGGCGCAGGCCGCCAGACGAAGCTCGCCGGTGCCTGCAGCACGTCGAGCGCACCGTACGCCGCGTGCAACAGCGCGCCGAGCACCAGCGCTCCACCCACCCGCAACGCGATGGTCGTGCGCCACGGCACCCCTGCCCGTCGAGCCACCGCCCCCTCGACGGGCAGCGAATGTCCGATGAGCATCAGCGTGCCGAGCACGGTCACCTGCTCGACGCTCAGTGGCAGATCCCCCGCGATCTCGAAGAACACCACGATGCCGGTGAACATGTTCGTGAGCAGCACCGTGGCCCAGACGATGCCCAGCACGTCCGGCAACCCCACGAGCGACATGGCGGGCGAGAGCAGCGCCCCGATCCATTCGACGGCGCCACATGCCTGCAGCACGCGGACGGCGAGCAGCGCCGGCACGAGCACCTTCAGGAGCCTGAACCAGATCCCGAAGGTCTCGGCGAGCGTGCGGCGGGCGGGGTCGGTGACCAGCGCGAGGACATCGAATGTCGCATCGTTCGCAAAGGACAAGCACCACGGCACCCACGCCGGTGCGAGACGATTCCGTCCGATGCGTGCGCGGGCGTCATATCCTGTCGTCTTCTTCGCCGCCCGACGCAGGATCTGAACCTGGACGCCCTCGACCGACGCATCCTCGATCGCCTTCAGCGCGATGCCGATCTCACGAACCAGGCGCTCGCCGACGAAGTGGGGCTGTCCGCGTCGGCGTGCCTGAAGCGCGTGAAGCGCATGACAAGGAGCCACGCGCATGAAGTTGTACGGACACCCGGAATCCGGCCACGCGTTCAAGGTCCGCTTCTTCCTCGAGCACGCGGGCATCGCCCACGACTACGAGGTCGTGGACATCGACGCGCCCCGTCAACGCCCGCCAGCCGGGCTTCCGCGATCGCGCGCCATTCGGCGAGGTGCCGCTGCTGATCGACGGCGAGCGCGCCTTCGCCCACTCCAACGCGATCCTCCTGCACCTCGCCGAAGGCAGCGGGCGCTGGGGCTGCGCGGACGCCGACGCGCTGCGAAGCTCGCGGGAGTGGCTCTTCTGGGAGGCGAACAAGATCGGGATGTGCCTGCCGCAGCTGCGCGCGTTCCACCGATTCCACGATCACGGCATCGATGACGGCGCGCGCGCCTGGCTCGAGCGGCGCTACGCGCACGACGTCGGCGTGCTGGACGATGCGTTCTCCGACGGTCGCGACTGGATCGTACAAGGGGACGGGCCGGGCATCGCCGACTTCTCGCTGTGCGGCTACCTCGTGCACGCCGCTGAGGCGAACGTCGACGTGCCCGCCGGCGTCACCGCCTGGTTGAACCGTCTGGCCGCACTGCCCGCCTGGCGTCCTCCGTACGAGATGCTCGCCACCCGGGCGCAGGATCCCGCGGGCTAGGATCGAGCCATGGGATCGGTGTCGCGCACCGACTCCGGGCGGGACATGCGCGACCACCAGCCGTCGACCACAGGGTAGCGCTGCAACAACGTGCGCCCTCTCGTCGACGCTGCAAGGAACGCGATCATCGGTCCGACGTGCAGATCGGCCAGCGACAACGCGTCGTCGACGAGGTGTTCGCCGCATCCCGCGAGTCCGTCGAGCGCCGACAGCACGGGGGGCGCTGCCGCCAAGCCGGCCACGATCTCCTGCTCGGAGTTCGGTTCGCCGTGCAGCGGCCGCCACACGTCGTGCTCGTAGATCTGTCGCACCAGCGGCCAGTAGGCGTGCGCGTCCACGACAGAAGCGATCTGCAACGCTCGGGCACGCCCCCTCGGCGTGGCCGGTTGCAGGGACGGGCCCACGAAGGCTTCGTCGGCGTAGCGCGCGATCGCGACCGTCTCGTAGAGCACGAACCCGTCGTGGACGAGCGTCGGCACGCGGCCGAAGGATGACTCGAGGTAGTGCGCGGGACCGTCGGCGAACGGATCGACTTCGACCCAGCGGTACTCGACCGCCTTCTCGTACAGGACGAGCCGCGCGATCCATGAGTAGACGCTCGGGGAATAGCCGTGCCGCTCGAGTGTCATCCCGTTCGTCCGGCCGATGGCGCGATCAGGTCTGCGCCGTCCGCCCGGATCGCAGCCCGAGGACGATGGCGGTCAGGATCAGGCCGCCTCCCGCAACGCGATCCATCCAACCGCGCAGCGGCCCGCCCGCCCTCGCACCCACCCAGCCCGCCGCCTTGCCGTAGGCGCACAGGAACGCTGCGTCGATCAGCACGTACGTCGCTCCCAGCACGAGCAGCTGGGGAGCCAGACTGCTGGTCGGCTCGACGAACTGCGGGAACAGGGCGGCGAAGAACACCACGGCCTTGGGGTTGGCGGCCGACGTGACGAAGCCCGTCGTCCAGAGCCGGCGCAGGGACGAGCCATGCCGAGCGCCGTTCTCTGCGCGCGGTCCGAACGAGGCGCGGATCTGTTTCACGCCCATCCAGAGCAGCCACGCCACACCGAGCCACTTGACGATCGCGAACCCGTACCGGGAGGCCATGAGCACGCTCGCGAGTCCGAGCCCCGCGAGAGTCATCTGGATCACGTTCGCCGACAGGTCTCCCGCGGCGGTGGCGAGCGAGCGACGAAAGCCGACGCTCATGCCGACCGACACCATGAGCAGATGGCTCGGCCCGGGCGTGCTCATGAACAGCAGCACGGTGGCGACGTAGGCGATCCAGAGCTCGAGCGTCATGTGAAAGAACCTGTCAGTGGGCAAGGGACAGTCGTCAAGGACCGGCCATCATCGACCGCGCGCCGAGAGGAGCAGCGCCGGCAAGTCGTGCGTGATGAATTGTCGATCGGCCGCAAGGAAATCGGTCAGCGGAATGTCCCCGGGAACGAACCAGTGGAACGTCTGTCGACGTCGCGCGTTGGTCATGCGTGGGGGCTCGACCGAGCCCGAGACGAACACGGCGAAACCTACGCGCCGACCGTTCTCCCCAGCGCGGACGATGCACCGTGCCGCAGCGCGTTCCTCCAGCCCGGTTTCCTCGAACAACTCGCGAGCGGCAGCGCCCACCCACGTCTCGCCAGCATCGACCGCGCCGCCCGGAAATTCGTGGACGAACCCGAGCGCGGCGCGATGGCGCCTCTGGACGAGGACGCAACCGTCTCGCAGCAACACCGCCAGTGCGACATCGCCCGGAGCGGGAAGCTCGATTTCCTCTCGACGCGTCGGACCGACACTATCCAGCTCGTCCACACCTACGTGAGCGCCCGTGCGATCAGACGGCGCGCGGCTGGCGGTGACGGCCAACCACGCGTCATCGACCTCACCAAGCTCGGACGGTCGGGTGCTCACGATCGCACGTCTCCTAAAAGGTGCGAAAGGACAGCGGCCGGCGCTTCAGTGCGTCCCCGCCCCGCCCCGCGCCGAATCCGCACGCCCCACGCTTCGCATCATGACGACGAACGCGCGAACCGTCGAGCCGTACCGCATTCCCGTGCCGGTGCCGATTCGCACAGAGCGCCCGGCGCTTCGCCCGCCCCGCGAGGGCGACGGCGTCGAGCTCGCCCGTGCCATCGACGAGAGCTGGGACACGCTGCATCCGTGGTTCCATCGGGACATGAGGCCGCGCGAGATCGAAGTCAATCCGGCATGGCAGGACGCGATCGGCCGATCGCGGAGGAGCTACTGGACGCGAGAAGGAGTCCGGCGGCCCGGCTACGGTTCGGAGGCTGTCGGTGCCTCACGCGGTACGCGGCGGCCCTCGTCGACAAGCTCGGGTTTCAGCGCATCGGAATGCAACCGATGGGCTACGAGATGGCCGACGGTACGTTGGTGGACGGGGTCGCCTACGCCATGACGAACGCCTCCGTGCTGCCGACAGCCTCGGTTCGGAGCGGCGAAATCGTTACTCGAGTAACGATCCGCAGCCCACCCCGCACCGCGGCCACCGAGGCTCCGGCGTGAGCTCGATCCGCTCCGGCGTCAACGCGGAGCCGGCGAATCCCCCAGCAACCAACGCGGTCCGGCGCCATGCTTCGCGGCGCGATCGTCCGGGTTGTACAAGGCGCAGCGCTCCAGCGACAGGCAACCGCAACCGATGCAGCCGTCGAGAGTGTCGCGCAGCCGCTCGAGCTCGCCGATGCGCAGATCGATGTCGCGCCGGAACCCGCGGGCCATGCGGGTCCAGTCCGATGCGGTCGGCGCCGCGGATCGCGGCAGGTGCGCAAGCTGCTCGCCGATGTCGGCGAGCGAGAAGCCGAGCCGCTGCGCGATCAGCACGAACGACAGTCGCCGGATATCGCTGCGCAGGAAGCGTCGCTGGCCGCCGGGCGTGCGCTCGGCGTGCACCAGCCCGAGCGACTCGTAGTGCCGGATGGCGGAGACGGAGAGCCCGGTGCGCTGCGCGACCTGGCCGATGCCGAGCCACTCCGTCATGCGTCGCTTCGGCATGGGGGGTTGACCTCAAGTGGACTTCAGATTCTACGCTGGCCTTCCCAACCCTCGATCGGAAGGCAGAGTCCATGAACGCAGCTCGTCTGGAGCACGTGAACCTCACGGTGCGCGATCCCCGCGCGACCGCCGAGCTGTTGTGCCGCCTGTTCGGCTGGCGCATTCGCTGGGAGGGCGACGCCATTCACGGCGGGCACAGCGTGCACGTCGGCGCCGAGGACGATTACCTGGCGCTGTACTCGATGGGCCCGGCTCCTTCGGAGTCGGCCTCGAGCTACGCCACGCTGAACGGTCTGAACCACGTGGCGCTCGTCGTCGACGAGCTCGCCGAGGCAGAGCGGCGCGTCGTTGCCGAAGGCTTCGAGCCGCATTCGCACGCCGACTACGAGCCCGGCCGGCGCTTCTACTTCCGTGACGGCGACGGGCTGGAGTTCGAGGTCGTCAGCTACGCGACGTGACGCGCACTCATCCGCACCTCGGTGGCCCGGCTTGGCCTGCAGGTCCGGCCGACCTACGGCGAGAAGAGCATTGCATCCCGATGCACGGGGATCTCATGGCTCGCCCGGACACGCGCGAAGTCCGGATATACCGCGTTCAGGACGAAGTTGCGCTCCCGACGGGTGACGAGCGAGGGCACGATACGGGGCGTGTGCCTCGTCAGACGACGACCGCTCGCTGCGATCTCGAGACAGTCGCTTCTTCCCCGCGAGCGCACGCCGTAGCGTCGCTTCCGGAACGAAATCGCCTTCCACCTGCAGCGTGACGTCGAGCAGGCGGGCGAGCGCGATCGCCGACGTCGGATCCAGGCCTTGCGAGACACGTCTGGCGAGCGCGACGTCATCCAGATCGGTCGTGCCCTTCAAGCCGAGCAACCGGCCCCCGCGTGCGGACTCCGACATCGTGAGGGAGAACGTGTCGTCGTGCGAGGGAATCGGCGTACCCGTGTCCAATGTCAATCGACGGGAAAATCCAGTGTCACGTGACTTCCCCGTCAAGAAGCCGCTGTTACGCCCGGTGGGTGCTTCGTGCGAGGGTTCTCGCCCGGCGCTCGCCCCGGAAATCGTTATTCGTGTAACGATCGGCGAACCGTTCCGCACCTCGGCAACGTGAGTGCCACAGTCATGGCACGCGCTCTGATCGGTCCAGCATCGGTGCGGCGGCCGTGAGGCGTCCGAGTGGCTCAGGACGATCGAAGCCGGCCGAGCTCCGCAAGCGCCGAGCGAAACGCCCCGGCCGCCTCATGGGCGAGCGTCGCGGCACTCTCCTTGGCGTGAGCAGCGAGGTGCGCACCGACGAGCGCGTAGCCGAGCGTGTACCCCGCATGCACCGGCAGGTCGCCGCTGCCGAAAAACCAGCGCGCGTGGTCGTAGGCCGGCTCGTCCCAGAGCGCGTCGGCGACGCGTGCGAGCTCGCGCGTGGCGTCGGCGTCGATCGCGCGCTCGTAGTGCTCTGGCTCGTTCCCGTACAACTGCCGCGCGAACTGCCCCGCGAGCCCTTCGCTCACGAGTGCCTGACCCAGCGTGTTCCCGTAGCCCGGGCCCGCCCAGCGCTCGTGCGGGCACGACGCGCTCACCCCGACGCCCGCGCGATACCCCTGAGGTACAGCTCGTACATCGCCGGCGGCCCCCACTCGTCGCGCAACCGCTCGAACAGCTCGGTCGCCCGGCCCCAGTCGCCGCGCTTGCTCGCGGACATGGCCTCGCGGTGCATGTCCAGCCAGTCGGTGGTGGCCGCGTCCGCGGTCGCGGCCTCGCCGACCGGCTCGTGCATGGTCACCGGCAGGGTCCGGCCCTTGACCACGACCGTGTCGAGCTCGCGGAACAGCATGTCGGGCAGGGCCTCGGCGGTGCTGTCCGACACGATGATGGGCACGCGGTACTTTCTCGTCTGCGCCTCGAGCCGCTGCGCGACGTTGACCGTGTCGCCGACGACCGTGTAGTCCACGCGATAGCGCGAGCCGAGCGGTCCGACCGTCGCGGGGCCGGTGGACAGCCCGACGCCGGCACGCAGCTCCGGCAGGCCGAGCCGGGCGTAGCGCTCGTTCAACCCGTCGAGCCCCGCTTCGATGTCGAGCGCCGCCGACAGCGCGTCGAAGGCGTGCGTGGCGCTTCGCGCGGGCGCGCCCCAGACCGCCATCACGCTGTCGCCCATCAGCTTGTCGATGGTGCCGCGGTGACGCACCACGACGCGCCCCACCAGCTCGAAGAAGCCGTTCAGCCAGTCGCGCAGCTGCTGCGGGTCCAGCGTCGCGGACACCGCCGAGAATCCCTCGATGTCGCAGAAGAGCACCGTCACCTCGCGCTCGTCGCCGCCGAGCCCGAGGCTCTGCGGATCGCGGCTGTAGGCGGCCGCGAGCTCCGGCGGCACGTACTGCCCGAGCAGGCGCGCGAAGCGGCGACGGTCGCGACGCTCGCCGAGCCACGCCAGCGCCATGGAGGTGGCGTACAGCAGAGCGACGCACAGCAGGTCGAATTCCAGCGGCACCGGGGGCGTCGTCCCGCCGCGCTCGACGTGCAGCCATACGAGAGCGGCCGCCACCGCGACGGCCAGCAGGGAAGCGCCGGCGACGCGGAACCAGGGCAGCGCGAGCGCGAGCAGCAGCGTCGCGACGCGCGCCACCCAGAACGTCGCGCCCCAGGGACCATCCACCGTCTCCCCCCCGGTCGCCCGCACGACGAGCCTGAACAGCGTGCCGGACTCGTCGCCGGTGGCGAGCGGGTCCAGCGCCACGTGCAGCCGGAAGACGCCCAGGCCGGTGACCAGCAGCGCGACCAGCACCAGCAACAGGATCGCGACGTGGCGCGGCGCGCGCAGCGGCGGCCGCACCGGGCCGAGCCAGCCGAGCGTGGAGGCATCCGGCAGGTCCGCCCGGGCATCGTCTTTCGGGTCGGTTCGGGCGTCGAGTCGGGCGTCGAGTCGGTCGTCGAGTCGGTCGTCGAGTCCGGCGTCGGTTCGGGCCTCGGGTCGGGCGCGCAAGCGATTCTCCGGCAAGCGAGGCGGTGGTCTGGAGAAGATCGGAAAAGGTCGGGAAAAAGGGTGCAACGCGCGGGCGTCGGTGCTGGCGCGCAGGGTAGCACCGGCGCGGTGCGTGATACCGTCCGGCCCGTCGGCGGCCGCGCCGGCAACTCTCCCCCGCCCTGCCTTCCGGAGCCGCCCGATGACCGATTCCAGCCCCGACGCCGGGGCCGACTCCACCTACCGGATCGAGCAGTTCGGCATCGGTCCGATGGACAACTTCGGCTACCTCGTGGTGGACGTCGCGAGCGGCCGGGCCGCCACCGTGGACCCCGCCTGGGACGCCGGCGAGATCCGACGTCGTGCGGAGGCGCTGGGCGCGCGCATCACCGAGGTGTGGCTGACCCATTCCCACGCCGACCACGTCAACGCGCTCGACGGCTTCGATGGCCTGCCCGTCCACGTCTCGCGCGCCGAGGCCGACTTCTGGAGCGACGCGCCGGCGGCCATCGACTCCGCGACGCTGCACGACGACGGCGATGTCATGACCCTCGGCGAAACGACGGTCACGTGGCGCATCACGCCCGGCCACACGCCGGGCTCCGCGTGTCTGGTACTGGCCCGCGACGCGCTCACCGCGGACACCCTGTTCGTGTACGGCTGCGGGCGCTGCGACCTGCCGGGCAGCGACCCGCGCGCGATGTTCGAGTCGTTGACCCGCTTGAAGTCGCTGCTGCCCGACGAGCTCGAGATACATCCGGGCCACGACTACGGCAGCGCGCCCGTCAGCACGATGGCGGAACAGAAGGCCGGCAACCCGTTCCTGATGTTCGACGACGCGGACGCCTTCGTGCGCTACCGCATGGAGGATCACGGCAAGCTGCGCAGCCAGCCGTACGGTCCGGAGCGCGCCCCCTACCCGGACTGAAGCATCGTGAGCGCCGCGGCGTGCAGCTCGGGCGTCGCCGCCGCGAGCATGGAGCTCGTGTCGGCATCGATGGCGCGGCCGTGCAGGTCCGTGATGGTGCCGCCGGCCTCGCGCACCGCGACGGTCAGCGCCGCGATGTCCAGGATGTTCAGGTCCGATTCGATCACGAGGTCCGTCTCGCCGACGCAGAGCTGGTGGTAGTGGCAGAAGTCGCCGTAGCCGCGCGTGCGTCGGGCGCGCGCGACGATGCGCCCGTAGCGCGTCCAGGCGTCGGCGTCCCGGGCGAGCGAGCCGAGGTTCCCCGACGACAGGAAGGCCTCGTCCAGGCTCGTGACGTCGGAGACGCCCGCCGCGCGTGCCGCGCCGTCGCGCACGAGCGTCGCGCCGCCGCCGCGCACCGCGACCATGCGCTCGCGGAAGGCCGGCGCGTTCGACACGCCCACGACGAGCTCGCCGCGCCGCTCCAGCGCGATCTGCACGCTCCAGAAGGGTTGGCCGCGCACGAAACTCTTGGTGCCGTCGATGGGGTCGACGAGCCAGCGCAGGCCCTCGTCGCCCGTAGCCTCGGTGCGGCCGGTTTCCTCGCCGTGAAAGGCCGCGTCGGGGAACGCTTCGCTCAGCACCGCGCGAACGGCGCGCTCGGCGGCCACGTCGACCTCGGTGACGGGAGAAGCGTCGCTCTTGTACGACACGCCCCAGTCCCCGCGCGCCACGAACCCGGCGATGGTCTCGGCGGCCGCGTCCGACGCGCGCAGCGCCGCGTCGCGGGCGCGCTCCAGCAGCGCGGGCGCGGGTTCGTCAAGGGCGTCGACATCATCATTCATGGGCAGCGTCCGAACGCGGGAAAGCGGTCGATTATGAAGCCCGCACGACTAGACTCGTCGGGATGCGTCTGAACCCCGAACAGCTGGCCGCCGTCACGCACCACGAGACCCCCCTGCTGGTGCTCGCCGGCGCGGGCTCCGGCAAGACCGGCGTGATCACGAAGAAGATCGCGCACCTGATCGAGAACAAGGGCTACGCCCCGTCCTCGATCGTCGCGGTCACGTTCACGAACAAGGCCTCGAGCGAAATGCGCGAGCGCGTCAAGAAGCTGCTCGGCAAGCGTCCCGCGCCGGGGCTGACCATCTCGACCTTCCATCGCCTCGGCATGACCATGCTGCACAAGGACGGCGAGTCGGTGGGGCTGCGGCGCGGGTTCACGATCCTCGATCAGTCCGATTCCATGACGGCGCTCCGGGAGATCGGCGACGAGGCCAAGACCGTGGTGGAGCCGCGCGACGCGCAGAACATGATCTCCACCTGGAAGAACGACTTCCTGACGCCGAAGCTCGCGCTCGACAAGGCCGCGGACGATCGGGAACGCAGCGTCGCGCTGCTGTACGCGCGCTACGACGAGCTGCTGCGCGCCTGCAACTCGGTCGACTTCGACGACCTGATCAAGCTCCCCGTGGAGCTCCTGCAGACCCACCCCGAGATCCGCGACCGGTGGAGAAACCGCATCCGGCACCTGCTCGTGGACGAGTACCAGGACACGAACGCCGCGCAGTACGCGCTGGTGCGCGAGCTCGTGGACCGCTTCGGCTCGTTCACCGCGGTGGGCGACGACGATCAGTCGATCTACTCCTGGCGCGGCGCGCGGCCGGAGAACCTCGCCGCCCTGCAGACCGACTGGCCGAACCTGAAGCTCGTGAAGCTCGAGCAGAACTACAGAAGCACCGAGCGCATCCTGCGCGTGGCGAACGCGCTGATCGGCAACAACCCGCACGTGTTCGAGAAGCGGCTGTGGTCGGACCTGGGTCTCGGCGAGGAGCTGCGCGTGTCGCCGTGCAGCCACGGCCAGGACGAGGCCGAATGGGTGGTGGCGGACCTGCTCACGCGGCACTTCCGCACCGGCGCCAAGTACGGCGACTTCGCGATCCTGTACCGCAGCAACTTCCAGTCGCGCGTGTTCGAGCAGGCGCTGCGCGAGAAGAAGATCCCGTACCGGATCTCCGGCGGCAAGTCCTTCTTCGACCGCCCCGAGGTCAAGGACGTGCTGGCGTACCTGCGGCTGCTCGTGAACCCCGACGACGACACCGCGTTCCTGCGCATCGTCAACGTGCCGCGCCGCGAGATCGGCCCCACCACCCTGGAGAAGCTCGGCACGCACGCGCGCACGCGCCGCTCGAGTCTCTTCGCGGCCTGCCACGACTACGGGCTGGAGCACGTGCTCTCGGGCCGCCCGCTCGTGCAGCTCAGGCGGTTCGCGGACTTCATGACGCTCGCCGCCGACAACGCGGAGCGCGGCGACGCGCTCGCGGTCGTGCGCGGCGTGCTGGACGAGATCGGCTACGACGGCTGGCTGGACGATCAATCGGACACGCCCGCGCAGCTCGAGCGCTCGAGGAAGAACGTCGGCGAGCTCGTCGGCTGGATCGAGCGGCTGGCGACCGACGATGAACAGCGGGATCGCTCCCTGTCCGACATCGTCGGCCAGCTCTCGCTGCACGACCTGCTGTCCAGGAACGACGACGACGCCAACGATGGCGAGGTGCAGATGATGACGCTGCACGCGGCGAAGGGCCTGGAGTTCCCCCACGTCTACATGGTGGGCATGGAGGAGGACCTGCTGCCGCACCGCAACAGCATCGAGAACGACGACATCGAGGAGGAGCGGCGCCTGGCCTACGTGGGCATCACGCGCGCGCGGCGCACGCTCACCTTCACGCGCGCCCGCGCCCGCTCGCGCTTCGGCGAGACCGGCGGCTGCGAGCCGAGCCGCTTCCTCGACGAGCTGCCGCCGGACGACCTGGTCCACCTGAACGCCGTCTCCGAGGCCGACCCCGAGCGCACGAAGCAAAGCGGACGCGCGGCGCTCGCGGGGCTCGCGAGCCTGCTCGCGGCCGACTGAGCGCCCGGGCCGGATCGCCGAGCCGCCCTGAACCATTGTGGCCGACCCCTGCCGCGGACTTGAATTGACGCCGCGGTCGTATAGCTTCAACCCCTTCGGCCCGTTGAAACCAGGACGCAAGGCATGGATCAGGCAGACAGCGACGCGCTCGAGGACATGGTGGGGGAGGACGTCCTGGTCGGCGAGAGCCCGACCGATCCGGGCGGCACGAACCTCGTGGTACGCGACCGCCAGTTGCCGCCGAAGCTGCTGCTGCTGCCGATCTTCGAGCGTCCGTTCTTCCCGGCCCAGGTACAGCCCCTGGTCATCGACGAGAAGCCCTGGCGCGAGACCTTCGCGCGGCTCGCGAAGATGGATCATCACCTGCTCGGGCTCTGCTACGCAGGGGAGCGCGAGGAGGCGGCGAAGACCGAGCCCGACGACTTCGCGCGCATCGGCTGCGTGGTGCGGCTGCACAACGTCGTCTCGGGCAACGGCAAGATCCAGTTCATCGCCCAGGGCATGCAGCGCTTCCGGATCGAGCACTGGCTCTCGCCGAGCGCGCCGTTCGCCGCCGAGGTCTCCTACCCGGACCAGACGCCCGCGCGCACGCCCGAGATCAAGGCCTACGCCATGGCGCTCATCCAGGCGATCAAGGAGCTGATCCCGCTGAACCCGCTCTACAACGAGGAGCTGAAGAACTTCCTCAACCACTTCAACCTGAACGACCCGTCCCCGCTCGCGGACTTCGCCGCCGCCATCACCACGGCCCCGGGCGAGGACCTGCAGGCCGTGCTCGACACCATCGCGCTGCAGAAGCGCATGGAGCGCGTGCTGCTGCTGCTGCAGAAGGAGCTGGAGGTGGCTCGGCTGCAGGCCGAGATCCGCTCGGAGGTCGAGCAGAAGATGTCCAAGCACCAGCGCGAGTTCTTCCTGCGCGAGGAGCTCAAGGTCATCCAGCGCGAGCTCGGCATGAGCAAGGACGACCGCACCGCGGACGTCGAGATGTTCACCGAGCGCATGCAGAAGAAGTCCCCGCCCGAGCACGTCACGACGCGCTTCGACGAGGAGATTCGGAAGATGACGGTGCTCGAACCGGGCTCGCCGGAGTACGGCGTGACGCGCAACTACCTCGACTGGCTGTCCTCGGTGCCGTGGGGCGTGCTGTCGAAGGACAAGCTGAACCTCGGCACCGCGAAGAAGATCCTGAACCGCGACCACGCCGGGCTCGAGGACGTCAAGGAGCGCATCCTGGAGTTCCTGGCGCTCGGCGCGTTCCGCGGCGAGGTCACGGGCTCCATCCTGCTGTTCGTGGGCCCGCCGGGCGTCGGCAAGACCTCCATCGGCAAGTCCATCGCCGAGTGCCTGGGCAGGAAGTTCTACCGCTTCAGCGTCGGCGGCATGCGCGACGAGGCCGAGATCAAGGGCCACCGACGCACCTACATCGGGGCCATGCCCGGCAAGCTCGTGCAGGCGTTGAAGGACGTCGACGTCGCGAACCCCGTCATCATGCTCGACGAGATCGACAAGATGGGCAGCTCCTACCAGGGCGATCCCGCCTCGGCGCTGCTCGAGGTGCTGGACCCGGAGCAGAACGGCGAGTTCCTGGACCACTACCTGGACCTGCGCGTGGACCTGTCGAAGGTGCTCTTCGTGTGCACCGCGAACCAGCTCGACACCATCCCGCGCCCCCTGCTCGATCGCATGGACACCATCCGGCTCGGCGGCTACATCGGCGCCGAGAAGCTCGAGATCGCGAAGCAGCACCTGTGGCCGCGGCTGCTCGAGAGAAACGGGGTGAAGCCCTCGCAGGTGAAGATCTCGGACGCCGCCATCCGCACGCTCATCGACGGCTACGCGCGCGAGGCCGGCGTGCGAGGCCTGGAGAAGATGCTGCACCGCGTGCTCAGGAAGAGCGTCGTGAAGCTCCTGGGCCGGGCCACGAGCGTCAGCATCAGCGGCAAGAACCTCGTCGAGTTCGTGGGCGAGCCGCCGTTTCGCGTCGAGAAGCGACTCGGCGGCGTCGGCGTCATCACGGGTCTGGCCTGGACGTCGATGGGCGGCGCGACGCTGCCCATCGAGGCGACGGTGGTGCACGCGAAGGATCGGGGGCTGAAGCTCACCGGGCAGCTCGGCAAGGTCATGGTCGAGTCCGCGCAGATCGCGCACAGCTACGTGACCACCAACGCGAAGCGCTTCGGGGTGGACCCGGACTGGTTCATGACGCATTCGCTGCACCTGCACGTGCCCGAGGGCGCGACGCCCAAGGACGGCCCGAGCGCCGGCATCGCCATGACGAGCGCCATGCTGTCGCTCGCGCTGAACCGCGCGGTCAGGCAGCGCGTCGCCATGACCGGCGAGATCACGCTCACGGGCGAGGTGCTGCCGGTGGGCGGCGTGCGCGAGAAGCTGATCGCCGCGCGGCGCGTCGGCGTGAAGGAGGTGCTCTTGCCCGAGGGCAACCTGCGCGACGTGGCGGAGCTGCCGAAGCACATCGTCGAAGGGCTCGGCATCCACCACGTGTCGAGCTTCGACGAGGTGTACGAGCACCTCTTTCCGTAGCTTCAGCGCATCAGATCGAGCGTGAAGCGGGCGACGATGTCGCTGCTGGTGTCCACCAGCACGTCCTCCAGGATCGCGAAGCCCGCCACGCCGAGCCCGGGCACGCGGCGCTCGATGCCCACGCCGAGCTGCACGGCGCCGCTGCCGAGCTCGGTCAGCGCGGAGTCGTACAGCCGGGTGTGCCAGTCCAGGCTCGCCGACAGCGTCCACGGACTGCCCGCACCGAACGGCACGCGCAGCCCCGCCGCGCCGTAGGCCGCCACGTCCACGGGCTCCGGCAGCACGTCCCCCTCGCCCGGCAGCACGACGCCGACGGAAGCTGCCAGCCTCGTCGGCCACTCGCGTCCCATCGTCCATGCCGGGGTCCACACCGGCGACTGCACGTCGACGAAGACGTCCGGCGCGCCGTTGCCGAGCCACGACGACTCGTCCCCGGTCGGCAGATCGATGCCGGCGCGCAGCACGATCGACCCGTCGTCGCCGTCGACGCGGCGTCCGCAGCCCGGCGCCCAGGCGAAGGCGAGCTGCAGGTCGGCGAGGCCGGCGCTCGCCCGGTCGAGCGCCACGCGCTCGCCGTCCGCGGCGACGTGCACGAACGATAGCCGGTTCTCGGGCGCCTCTTCGCGTCCGGCGTTCGGCAGCCCGAAGGCCTCGTGCCAGGACTCGATGGGGCCATCGAACACGCCTTCGGCGTGCGCGAGCAGCGCGCCCCGGACGTCCACGGCGCGGCACCTCCCGACGGGCACGCGCCAGCGCAGCGCGAGCTCGCTCGTCTCGCCGTCGAGCAGCAGCACCTCGCCGTCGGGCGCCGTGCCGCCCATGAACGCGCTGCCGTGTTCGAGGCTCAGCCGCACCGCGGGCTCGCGGAAGCGTCGGCTCGTGGCCTGAGGAATGCCGACGGTGGCGCTGAGCGGGTGACGCGCGCGCTGGCCGATCAGCACGTCGTCGTCCGGGACCGACGGTTCGGCAGCGGCGAGCGTGCCGCACGCGAGCGCGCCGCACCAGGCGACCAGCGCGAGCGAGGCACCGCACAGCGGGCTCCGACGCGGCCCGGGACGTCCTCGCCGCAGCCCGGCACTCTCGCGACGCAGCCGGGGACGTTCGCGCGCGCGGATCAGATCTCGCGCGACTCGAGCGCGGCCTCGGCGATCTCCACGCCGCGCTGCGCGGCGGCGGACGCGGGGCTCAGCCGCAACACCTCGCGAAACGCCTCGAGCGCCGCGGCGGGCTCGCCGCGGCGCAGGAAGATCTGACCGAGTCCGGAGATGGCGCCGAAGTGGCGCGGCTCCAGCGCGAGCGTCTCGCGGATGTCAGCGACCGAGGCGTCGAAGTCGCCCGTCACGTACAGCAGCGTCGCGCGCTTGTTCCAGCCTTCGGCGAACCCGGGCGCAAGCTCCACCAGGCGGTCGGCGAGCTCCAGCCCGCGCTCCGCATCGCCCTCGCGCATGGCGTCCTGCACCCCGTCGAGCAGCAGTGCCGCGTCCTCGTCAGGCGCCTCGAGCCACAGGCTCCAGATGCGACCCTCCAGTCGCTCGGCCTCGGCTGCCGTGTCCGCGGAGGCGAGCTCCTCGAACAGACCGTCGAGCTGCGGCGCGCCCTGATCGGCGCGCGCGACGACGGACAGGCACATCGTCGCCGCCACGAGCGCGGCCGCGAGCGCCGCGCACGCGCCCCGCGGGCGACGACTCGTCGTCACGGCGAGACCCAGGGCTCGCTCGCCTCGACCATGCGCACGAGCTCGGCGGGCTCGCGGTAGCCCGGAATGCGCTCGCCGGCGTCGGTATAGATGAGTGGCGTGCCGCGCAGTCCCACCTGCTCGGCGATGGCGACGTGGTGCGCGATCGGCGTCTCGCACGTGGCGTCGGGCACCTGACCGCCGCTCTTCGCGACGGTCATGGCGGTTTGCGGATCGTCGGCGCACCAGACGCTCTCGAGCGCGGCCTCGCCTTCGGTGCCGAGCCCGGCGCGCGGGAACATCAGGTAGTTCACGGCCACGCCGGCATCGAGCAGCACGTCGAGTTCGCCGTGCAGCTTGCGGCAGTAGCCGCACGAGATGTCGGTGAAGACGGTGATGCTGCGCCCCGTCGGCTCGTCGGGGGTGTAGGTGAGCATCTCGGCGGCCGGGATGTCGGCGAGCGTCGCCATGTGCAGCGTGCCGAGCCGCGCCTCGGTCAGGTTCTCGCGCGTGGGCAGGTGCACGAGGCTGCCGTCCACGAGGTACTGCCCCGTGGCGTCCACGTAGTAGATCTGCCCGTCGACCACCGCCTCGTACAGACCCGGCACGGGCGTGGCATCGACGCTCGTCGCGCTCATGCCGGGCAGTTGCGCCTCCAGGTTCGCGCGCACCTCGTCCAGGTCCGCGACCGGTGCCCGGTGGGCGGCTTCGCCGGGGGCGGCGGCGGCGTCGGGGGCGGCATCGGCGTCGTCATGCCCGGCCGCGTGCAGCGACGGGGCGAGCGACAGGGCGAACCCCGCGGCGGCCACCGAAGCGGCCCTGAGGGTCGCGCGTACGCGTGGAATCATCAAGGGAACAGCCTCGCAAGGGGTGGGACGCGGGACGGGACTACTTACTGGTGCAACGGGGGTCGGACGCCGCGACATGCCGCCGGTTCCCGGAAGGGAACGAACGCGCAGGTTACCGCGGCTCAGGGGTCAGCCGCGCGGGTGGTGCTCGCGGTGCAGCGCCTTCAGACGCTCGCCCGCGACGTGGGTATAGATCTGGGTGGTCGAGACGTCCGCGTGGCCGAGCAAGAGTTGCACCACGCGAAGGTCCGCGGAATGGTTCACGAGGTGCGTGGCGAAGGCGTGGCGCAACGTGTGCGGCGACAGATCCAGGCTCACCCCGGCCGAGCGCGCGTGCGTCTTGATCCGATACCAGAACGACTGGCGCGTCATGGCCGCGCCGCGCCTGGACAGGAAGAGCGTACCGCTCGGTCGCGTGAGCAGCACCGGCCGCGACTCGCGCTCGTAGCGCTCGAGCCAGTTGAGGGCGTGCTCGCCCAGCGGCACCAGCCGCTCCTTGTTGCCCTTGCCGT
The DNA here is from genome assembly GCA_963833195.1 of uncultured Gammaproteobacteria bacterium. Classification (GTDB taxonomy): domain Bacteria; phylum Pseudomonadota; class Gammaproteobacteria; order Granulosicoccales; family Granulosicoccaceae; genus Granulosicoccus. Next base: position 217,328 of record CAWHXF010000028.1, read on the forward strand.
GCAGCCGCACCACGCCCTGGCGCCGGTTGACCTGATCGACGCCGATCGAGACGAGCTCGGAGACGCGCAGCCCGCAGCCGTAGACGACCTCCAGCATGGCCCGGTCGCGCAATCCGAGCGGCGTCTCCACGTCCGGCGCCTCGAGCAGGCGCTGCACCTCGGCCTCGCTCATGGATATCGGCAGCGGCCGGCCGAGCGTCGGTGCCGAGACCAGGCGCGTGGGATCCTCGCCGATGAACGACTCGCGCGCGCACCAACCGAAGAAGCGCTTGAGCGCCGACAGGAACCGGGCGGCGCTGCGCGCGCTGCGGCCGTCCTCGATGCGCGACGCGAGACACCCGAGCACGTCCTCGCGCGTGGCCTGCAGGAGCTCGCGCCCGCGCGGTTCCAACCAGGCGGCGAAGTGCGACAGGTCCGAGCGGTACGCGGACAAGGTGTTCCTGCTGAGCCCACGCTCCAGCAACAGCATGTCCCCGAAGGTATCGAGCAGCTCCATGGTTCTCATGCGCGATGATGATAGGGCACCCCTGCCGACACGCACCCCATGACGAGCCAGCGAGACATCGGCGACGCGGACCCGTCCGCGCTACCGCTGCACGAAGCCCGGCGACGGCTGCTCGCCGCCGTCGCACCGGTGCGCGACGCGCACACCGTCGCCTTGCGCGATGCACTCGGACGCACGCTCGCGGTCGACGTCGAGGCGCCGATGGACGTGCCACCGTTCCGTGCCTCGGCGATGGACGGATACGCCTTTCGTGCGAGCGATGTCCGTGCGAGCGATGACGGGGACAAGTTGCAGGTACGTCACGCTTCGCTGGCCGGTCACCCGGCACCCGATGCGCTGGCGCCGCACGATTGCGTGCGCATCACGACCGGCGCACGCCTGCCGGACGAGGCCGACACCGTCGTGCAGCAGGAGAACGTGGAGCGGACCGGCGAGACGGTGCGGCTGCTACGGATACCCGATCGCGGTCATCACGTGCGCGATGCAGGCTCCGACAGCCGGCGCGGCGAGCGTCTGGCGACGGCCGGCACGCGGCTGGGGGCGGCCGCCCTCGCCGCGCTCGCGGCTCACGGCATCGACAGCGTCGAGGTGTTGCGTCGTCCGCGCGTGGCGCTGCTCTCCACCGGCGACGAGCTGCGCGAACCGGGCGCGTCGCTCGGCCCCGGACAGTTGCACGATGCCAACCGCACGCTGCTGACCGGCATGCTCGCGGACCTCGGCGTCGAGCTCGTCGACCTGGGCATCGCGGCGGACACGCCGCAGGCGCTGGTGGAGGCGATGGCGCGCGGCGGGGACGTCGATCTGCGCGTATCGAGCGGCGGCGTCTCGGTCGGAGACGCGGACCACGTGCGCGACGTGCTGGATGCGCGAGGCGAGGTGGTGTTCTGGAAGGTCGCGATGAAGCCCGGCAGGCCGTTGGCCTTCGGACGGGTCATGGACAAACCCTGGATCGGACTGCCGGGAAACCCGGTATCGGCCGCGGTGACCACGTTGCTGCTGCTGCGACCGGCGCTCGTGCGGCTGTGCGGCCGGACGCCGAGCGAAGTGCCGACGGGCGTGAACGCGGTGCTGGACGGCGCGCTGCAGAAGCAGCCCGGACGGCTGGAGTTCCAGCGCGGCGTGCTAGGTGTGGACGCGACGGGTCTGCGCACCGTCACGACGGCGGGCCTGCAGGAGTCTCACGGACTGCGCGCGCTGGCGGCCGCGGACTGCCTGATAGAGCTGCCGGCGGATTCGCGCGGCGCCCGCGCGGGCGACACCGTGACGGTGCACCCCTTCACGGCATTCGCCGAACCGCCCCTTTGAACCCGCGAAGGGACACCGAAGCCGGATCGTCGATTCGAACGGACCGCCGTTCACGGTCCCGAACCGAACCGCCGCCGCCCGAAGCGAGCTCCGTGCGACGGCGGATCGGTCCGAAGAGGCGTCAGAGCGCCCGGGCAGAGCGCTTCTTGCCGGAAGACTTCTTCTTGCCCGCCGCCTTCTTCTTGCCCGCGGCTTTCTTCTTGCCGGCCGCCTTCTTCTTGCCCGCGGCCTTCTTCTTGCCGGCCGCCTTCTTCTTGCCCGCGGCCTTCTTCTTGCCGGCCGCCTTCTTCTTGCCCGCGGCCTTCTTCTTGCCGGTCGCCTTCTTCTTGCCGATCGCGCGCTTCTTGCCGACCGCCTTCTTCTTGCCCGCCGCCTTCTTCTTGCCGGCGGACTTCTTCTTCGAGGCGGCGCGCTTGCCGGCCGCCTTCTTCTTGCCTGAGCTCTTCTTCTTCGCTGCCTTCGCCGGCGCTGCCGACGAGGGTTTGGTGATACGGGCCATCTGGACTCCTTCAACTGGTTTGTCGAACTGCGTGGACTCCGGGTGATGCGGCAGTCGTCTACCGCCCGCACCGATCCCGTCGCTTCTTGCCCGGCATGAACCACCGACGTGGCCTCACCGCTGCCGGTTGTTCGATCATCAAACCGACCATCGAACATCGGTGGCGGGACCGTTGATCAAACGAGCCTCGACGACCGCACCGCATGGTCGGGTTAGCACATTGTCCACATAGTGCAAGTCGTTTTCAACCGCAAGCACTATCTGCATTCCTCCGGTCGATCGAATGCAGCCTTCGAACCCGTAAAAGACAACTCCGGGCACGATCTCGAAGCGTGTCCCACCTCCACCAGACGGACGATGCAGGAACCATGCAGGCTCACGACGAACGCACCTCCGGCACCTTCGGCATGCTGCTGCGTCGCATCGCCGCGTTCACGTACGACTCGTTGCTCATCCTCGCCGCGTTCTTCCTCGTCGGCTTCGCCGCGGTGGCGTTGAACGATGGCCAGAGCGTGCAGGGCGCCGGCTTCTACGCGCTGCTGTGGCTCGTCGCCGGACTGTTCCTCGTGATCTTCTGGGCCAACGGTCGCACGCTCGGCATGCAGGCCTGGCAACTGCGGATCACCGCGCTGGACACGCCGCTCGACACGCCGCCCGACGCGGCACCGAACGCGGCACCGAACGCGGCACCGGATTCGGGGGACGGGTCCGCTTCGGGCTCGTCGCGAGGGGTCGCATCGACGGCCTCGCCCGATGCACCGAAGCTGTCGGCGCTCGTCGTGCGCTACGTGCTGGGCACGTTGCTGTTCGGTATCACGCTCGCCTGGATGCCCTTCGATCGCGACCGGCTGGCGCTGCACGATCGGTTGTCGCGCACCCGCATCGTGCGCGGAAGTCGCTGAGGGGCGCGCGCGCCTCGGTCGACGAATCAGGCGATGCGCCGCACGCCGAGCGAGGCCACCAGCGCGAACAGCGCCACCGGCAGCAGCGCGCTCGCCGCCGGCGGCAGGCCGTTCGCGAGCGCCAGTTGCACCAGCAGCCGGTTCAGCAGCACGTAGCCGATGCCGAGCATGATGCCCACGAAGATCTTTTGTCCCGCACCGCCGCCGCGCGCCGAGCCGAACGCGAACGGCAGCGAGAGCATCAACATGACGAGCGTGGACAGGGGGTTCGCGAGCTTGCTCCACAGCGCAAGCTCCACGCTGCGGCTCTCGAGCGAGTTGGCGCGCAGGTAACCGACCTGGTCGATCAGCGCGCGCGCCGACAGCTCCTCCGGCGAGGTGGAGAGGCTGGCGAGCACCGCGGGGTCCACGAGCGGCGTTCCATCCGGTGCCAGCGTCGACCATGCGACGGTTTCATCGCCCACCACCGTGGTGGCCGAGTCGGCGAAGCGCGTCGTGGCGACGCCCTCGAGCAGCCAGTCGTCGCCGCTCTGCCGCGCGCTGGCCGCGCTCACGGCGCGCAGCAACCGCGAGCCGTCGAACTCGTGCACCTCGACATCCACGAGCGTGAAGTCCGGCAGCACGCTGCCGATGCTCACGTAGCGGGGACCGGAGCGCACCCACAGTCCGTTGTCGCCGCCGAGCGATGCGCGCTCCTCGAGCGCGACCAGGCGCAGCTCCTCGGCGGCGCGCGCCGCGCGCGGCATCAGCGTCTCGCCGATCAGCGCCACGCCCAGCATGGGCACGGTTCCGGCGAGCAGCACGGCGCCCACGATGCGCGCGTTCGACATGCCGGCGGCCCGCATGACCGCCAGCTCGCTGTTCGCCGCCAGCCCGCCCAGACCGAGCAGGCTGCCGAGCAGCACCGCGGGCGCGAACAGCTCGTAGGCCATGCCCGGCAGCGTGAGCGCGACGTAGCGCGCGGCGTCCGCGACCCCGTAGCTGCCCTGCCCGACGTCGTCGAGCTCGCCCACGAAGCCGAAGATGGCGGCGAGCACCAGCAACACGAACAGCACCAGCGCGCTGGTGACGAGGATGGCGCGCGCGAGATAACGGGCGAGGATGCCGGTCACGTCGCGGTACCGGATCGCGCCTGCCGGATCGGCCCGCTCCGCACGGCGGCGGCGGTGGCGGAACGTCGCCCCGGACGCCAGCCCGTGCGCCGGGCCAGCAGCCACAGCACCAGCAGCGCCATGGCCGCGTGCACGGGCCACAGCCCCAACGCGGGTGGCCACTGTCCGGCCGCGATCCACTTGCGCGCGAGCGACAGCAGGTTCGCGAAGGGGATGTAGACGAGGATGGCGAGCGCTAGCCTGCCGAAGCGACCCGCGCGCGGTGTCGTGTGGGCCAGCGGCACGGCCAGCGCGCTCAGCAGGAGCGCACCGAGCGGAATGGAGATGCGCCACTGCAGCTCGGCACGGTCCCCGAGATCGTCGCTCGCGGCGAGCTGCGACAGGCTCTTCGCGCGCGTGCGCAGCCGCGGCGCCTCCGGGTCGTCGTGCGGACGCAGCACGCCCTGGCGCGCGAAGTCGGTGATGGTCCAGTCCGCATCGCCGGGCTCGCCGATGTTGGTGCGCCCGTCCACGAGCACGATGTACTCATCGCCGGTCTCGGCGTCGCGTCGGTAGGTGGCCGATGTCGCCACGTCGACGCGGGCCGATCCGTCGTCGTCGCGCCGGTGCAGGAACACGTCGGTGAAGCGTCCGGCCGCCACGTCGGCCTCGCGCACGAAGAAGGTGAGCTCGCCGTCCGCGGATTCCATGAACCGTCCGGGGGCCAGCAGCGCGAGGGCCGAGCGCTCGCGCATGTCCTGCGTGAGCCGCTGCTCCTCGCGCGCGGCCCAGGGGGACGCGACGACGGTCAGCACGGCGATGAGCGCCGCGGCCAGCACACCGACGTACAGCGAGGGCCGCAACAGATCCGCCCAACCGAACCCGCAGGCCTGCATCACGGCCATCTCGTTGTCACGGTAGAAGCGCCCGTGCGCCAGCAGGATGCCCAGGTACAACGCGAGCGGTATGAGCGTGACCAGCAGCCCGACCGACTTCAGGCCGACGAGCGCGAGCAGTGCATCGGCCGCGATGCGTCCGTCGGTCACGCGCGACAGCGTGCGCGCCAGCACGTTGCCCACCATGATGACGAGCAGCACGGCGAGCACCGCGAGCCAGGTCACGAGCATCTCGCGGAAGAGATAGCGATCGAGTATGCGCACGTGCGAAGGAGCTCCCGGAGGTCCGGGAATCTAGCACCCCGTCGAAGCGCCGTCGGATCGCCCCGCCACCACGTGACGACGACGCTAGACTGCGCGCCCGCAGGCATACCGGTACACGCTGGACGACCATGACGCGCATCGACTTCTACGTGCTCGGGTCCACCGACCCGCGCACCCGGCTGCTGCTGGTGTGCCGGCTGGCCGAGAAGGCCGCGGGGCTCGGTCAGCGCATGTTCGTGCACGGGGACGACGACGCGCCGCTCGAGGAGCTCGACGAGCTCTTGTGGACCTTTCGCGCGTCGAGCTTCGTGCCGCATCGGCTGCTCGCGGTCGACGAGCCGCCGGATCGCGTGAGCGAGGATCCCGTGCAGTTGTCGCGCGGCGCTCCGGGTCCGGATCGCCGCGTGCTGGTGAACCTCGCCGCCGAGGTGCCGCCGTTCTTCTCGCGCTTCGAGCGCGCGCTCGAGGTGGTGGACCAGTCCGCCGCCCTGCGCGACCGCGGACGGATGCGCTATCGCTGGTACCGCCAGCGCGGCTATCCGCTCAAGCATCACGATCTCGCGTAGCGACGAGCGCCTCCTACACTCACCGCTCCCACCGGCACACGAACGGACGAGGAGCGGCCCATGCGCATGACCGACGACGAGGATCTGCCGGTGCTGGACGCCGTCGTGCGCAGCGGGGACCCGAGCATCATTCGCGGGCTCAGGATGGGACGCGAGACGCTGCAGGCGATCGAGTCGCTGCGCCGTGCCGCACTCGAGGACGCGCCGTCGGAGCCACCGGACGCCGCGCGCGCCGCCGCCGACCGCTCGCCCGTCTACCTCGATGCCGAGACGCCGCGCCGCGTCGCGGCAGCCCGATCGTTCACCGCGCGATGCGTCGCGTCGGGCACGCGGCTGGGCGACGTGGACATCCTGCTCGAGCGGCCCGTCGACGTGCTGCGCAGGGAGCTGCGCGACATGCTGCAGGCTCGCGAGCGCGCGCCGGCGGACGCCGCGACGCCCGTGCCGAGCTCCTGAGCCGAGCCGCCCGGGCCGGGCCGCCCGGGCCGAGCCGGGCCGGGCCGCGTCCGGCACGCGCGCGTAGACTGTGCGCCATGGACAAGAGCTACGAACCGGGTGCCATCGAGCGCCGGCTGTACGACGAGTGGGAAGCGCGCGGCCTCTTCTCCCCGCGCGGCGACGGCGAGCCCTACAGCATCGTCATCCCGCCGCCGAACGTCACCGGCACGCTGCACATGGGGCACGCGTTCCAGGAGACGATCATGGACGCGCTCACGCGCGTGCACCGCATGCGCGGCCGTCGCACCTTGTGGCAACCGGGCACCGACCACGCCGGCATCGCCACGCAGATGCTCGTCGAGCGCAAGCTGAACGCCGAAGGCCGCACCCGTCACGACGTCGGCCGCGAGGCCTTCCTCGAGCGCGTGTGGGAATGGAAGGCGGAGTCCGGCGACACCATCTCGCGCCAGCTTCGCCGCCTCGGTGCGTCCCCGGACTGGAGCCGAGAGCGCTTCACGATGGACGCCGAGCTCTCGGCGGCCGTCACCGAGACCTTCGTGCGCCTGCACGACGACGGGCTGATCTACCGAGGCAAGCGCCTCGTCAACTGGGATCCGGTGCTGCACACCGCGCTGTCGGACCTCGAAGTCATCAGCGAGGAGGAACAGGGGTCGCTGTGGCACTTCCGCTACCCGCTCGCGGACGGCTCGGGTCAGCTCGTCGTGGCGACGACCCGCCCGGAAACCATGCTCGGCGACACCGCGGTCGCCGTGCATCCCGGGGACGAGCGCTACGCGCACCTCGTCGGCAGACACATCGTGCTTCCGCTCGTCGGGCGCGAGATCCCCATCGTCGCCGACGACTACGTCGATCCGGCCTTCGGTACCGGCTGCGTGAAGATCACGCCCGCGCACGACTTCAACGACAACGAGCTCGGCAAGCGTCACGGGCTCGAGGTCATCAACGTGTTCACCGACGATGCGGCCATGAACGACGCCGTGCCGGAGGCCTACCGGGGGCTCGACCGCTACGCCGCGAGAAAGCGCGTGGTGGCGGACCTCGAGGCGGCGAACCTCGTCGAGAAGATCGAGCCGCACAGGCTCATGGTGCCGCGCGGCGACCGCTCCAACGCCGTCGTGGAGCCCTACCTGACCGACCAGTGGTACGTGGACCTGACGCGCGAGGTGCAGCCCGACGGTCGCCCCGGCGGTCTTGCCGCCATCGTGCGCCCGGCCATCGACGTCGTGACCGACGGGCGCGTGCGCTTCGTGCCGGACAACTGGTCGCGCACCTACCTGCAGTGGCTCGAGAACATCCAGGACTGGTGCATCAGCCGCCAGATCTGGTGGGGTCACCGCATTCCGGCGTGGTACGACGAGGCCGGCAACGTCTACGTCGGGCGCGACGAGACGGAGGCCCGCGAGCGCGCCGGGCTGGACGCCTCCACCGCGCTCGTGCAGGACGACGACGTGCTCGACACCTGGTTCAGCTCGGCGCTGTGGCCCTACTCGACGCAGGGCTGGCCCCGCGAGACCCGGGACCTGAAGGACTTCTACCCCACCTCGGTGCTGGTCACCGGCTTCGACATCATCTTCTTCTGGGTCGCGCGCATGGTCATGTTCGGCCTGCGCTTCATGGAGAACGAGGTGCCGTTCAAGGATGTGTACATCCACGGGCTGGTGCGCGACGCGACGGGCGCGAAGATGTCGAAGTCGAAGGGCAACGTGCTCGACCCCATCGACATCATCGACGGCATCGAGCTCGAGCCGCTCGTGGCCAAGCGCACCTCGAACCTCATGCAGGAGCGCGTGGCCCCCGCCATCGAGAAGCAGACCAGGAAGGAGTTCCCCGACGGCATCCCCGCCTACGGCACCGATGCGCTGCGCTACACCTTCGCCTCGCTCGCCTCGAACGGTCGCGACATCCGCTTCGACCTGAAGCGCGTCGAGGGCTACCGGAACTTCTGCAACAAGCTGTGGAACGCCACGCGCTTCGTGCTGATGAACGTGCCGGAGCCCATCGACGCCGCGCTCGAGGCATCCTCCGATCCGGTCGATCGGTGGATCGTGTCGCGGCTGCAGCAGACCGAGGCCGCCGTCTCGGCGCACATCGACGCCTACCGCTTCGATCTCGCCTCGGCCGCGCTCTACGAGTTCGTGTGGAACGAGTACTGCGACTGGTACCTCGAGCTCGTCAAGCCGGCGCTGGCCGAAGGCGCGGACCCGACGCGCGCCGCCGCCACGCGCGCGACCCTGGTGCGCGTGCTGGAGACGACGCTGCGGCTGCTGCACCCCTTCATGCCGTTCATTACCGAGGAGCTGTGGCGCACCGTCGCGCCGCGCGCGGGTCGCGGTGGCGACGGCGTCGAGTCGATCTCGTTCGCCCCCTGGCCCGTCGCCGATCCCGAGCGCATCGACGAGGCCGCGCTCGCCGAGCTCGACTGGTTGAAGGCCGCCGTGATGGGCGTGAGGCGCATCCGCTCCGAGATGGACGTCAGCCCCGCGAAGCGACCCGTGCTGTACGCGAGCGGCGCGAGCGCCGTGGACCGCGCCCGCATCGACGCCTACGGGCAACGGCTCTGCAGCCTCGCGCGGCTCGAGTCCATCGAAGTGCTGGACACGGGCGACGAGCGCCCCGAAGCCGCCGTCGCGCTGGTCGGCGAGCTCGAGCTGCTGTTGCCGCTGGCGGGGCTCATCGACGTGGGCGCGGAGCTCGCGCGTCTGGACAAGGAGATCGTGCGGCTCGAGGGCGAAACGAAGCGGCTCGGCGGCAAGCTCGGCAACGAGGGCTTCGTGTCCAAGGCGCCGGCTGCCGTGGTCGAGGCGGAGCGCGCGAAGCTCGACGACGCGCACCGCGCGCTCGCGGCCCTGAACGAGCAACGCGCGCGCATCGCGACGCTCTAGGCACCGTCCCCGACGTGCGGCGCGGTTCCGCGCTCCGCGCCGCTCGGCGGCGGCCGGATCAGGCCGTCGCCAGCAGCACCCGGACGAACGCGTAGACCGCCAGCAGGAACAGCAGCGTGCCGACCACGCCGCCCACGATGAAGTGCAGCGGCTTGCCGCGCGTGAAGTCGCGTTCGCGGTTGCGGCTCGACTGCACGCCGATGAGCCCGGCGGCCACGCTCTGGGCGACCTCGCGAAAGCTCGTGCCGGAGTCGCGCTCGTGCGGCTCGTGCGGCTCGTGCGGCTCGTGCGGCTCGTGCGGCTCGGCCATCTAGAACCTGAGCCCGACCTTGGCCGCGTACGTGGTGTAGTCCCCGACACGATCCGCCTCGAACCCGACGTTCACGCCGAGGTTCAGGTTCACGCCCGCGAACAGCTTGCGCTGGTCCACCGAGACGTCCTCCACGTCGGGATTCAGCGGCGCGCTCGCCTCGGTCCGCACCAGGCCCGCGCCGATGTAGGGCGTCACCATGAGGAAGCCCTTCGACACGGCGAGCTCGAAGGCGTAGTTGTCCACTTCCAGCTCGGTGATGCCCTGCACGCGCGAGTAGCTGCCACGCACCGACACGGCGGGCGTGGCGACGCCGCCCTCGATCAGCGCGAGCCTGAGCTCCACCCCGATCAGCGTCGCGTCGGTGTCGGGCACCGCGGCGATCATCGCGCCCGCGTCCAGCCGGAACGGCAGCCCTTTCTGCGCGTGCAGCCGCGGCACCACGAGGGTATCGAGCTGCAGCTCGTCGCCGGCGCGCTCGAAGAGCTCGGCGTCGATCTCGGTGGAGGACAGCTCCAGCGACACGTCCGCGCCGAGCAGCCCCAGTGGCTCCGCAGGCGCGATGGGACGGTGGTGCGTGGCGGCGCCGAACTGCTCGGCCAGCCGCTCGAACTCCCCGGGCGTCAGCGCACCGAGGTTGCTGAAGTCGGCGGCGCTCGCACCGCCGGGCGCGAGCCCGAGTGCCGTCGCCACACCGCAGGCGAGCGCGGCCGCGCGCAGCCGGGCGCTCGTGATGGGAAGGAAGTACGCGGTCATCAGGAGGCTCGACGGGTGGTGGCGCCGCTTTCGGCATCCTCGAGGCGCTGCAGCGCGTCGAGCAGGGATTCCTCGATTCCCTCGATGAGGGTGCGCAGCCGGGCCTCGTCCGCCAGGGCCACGGCCAGCTCGTCCTTGCGGGCGTCCGCGTACAGCGATTCGTCGGCAAGCACGGCTCTGGCGCCCGCGAGCCTGGCCTCCTCGCTCGCGAGCCGCTTCTCCGACCGCTCGACGTCCTTGCGCAGCGGCGCCAGCCGCGCGCGCGCCTCGGCATCGGCGCGCCGCCGCGCCTTCGGGTCCAGCGCGTCGGCGTCGTTCGACGCACCGTCGGAGGCCCCGACCCCGCGCGCCTCGCGCACGGTCCCCATCTGGGTGACCGACGCGGCGCGGGTGGCCGGAGCGGGTGTCTGCGCGTCCGCCGCCTTCGTGGCCGCGGCGCGCTCGACGGACAGCCAGCGCGCGTAGTCGTCGAGATCGCCGTCGAAGGGTCGCACGCGTCCGTGCGCGACGAGCAGCAGCTCGTCCACGGTACTGCGCAGCAGCGTGCGATCGTGCGAGATGACCACGAGGCCGCCCGCGAAACCCTGCAGGGCTTCGGCCAGCGCCGCGCGCATGTCGATGTCGAGGTGGTTGGTCGGCTCGTCGAGCAGCAGCAGGTTCGGCCGCGCGTACACCACGAGCGACAATGCGAGCCGTGCGCGCTCCCCACCCGACAGCGTGCCGATGCGCTGGTGCACGCGGTCCCCGGAGAAGCCGAAGCCGCCGAGGAAGGTGCGCGCGCGCGTCTCGTCCAGCGCGGGATCCGCGGCCTGCAACGCGCGGAACGGCGTGCCGTCGGCGTCGAGCTGTTCCACCTGGTGCTGCGCGAAGTAGCCGATGCGCAGCTTCGCGGCCGGCACGCGCATCCCCGCGATGAGCGGCAACGCACCGACGATGCTGCGCACCAGCGTGGTCTTGCCCGCGCCGTTCGCACCGAGCAGCCCGATGCGCTCGCCGCTGTCGATGGCCAGGCGCACGCCCTCCAGGATGGGCACGTCGCCGTGCCCGGCCGCGGCCCGTTCCAGCGCCACGAGCGGGGCCGGCAGGGCGTCCGGCGCGCGGAACGCGAAGCGGAACGGGGAGTCCTCGCGCACCGCGGCCGTCACGGGCAGCCGCTCGAGCATCTTCAGCCGGCTCTGCGCCTGACGGGCCTTGGTGGCCTTGGCGCGGAAGCGGGTCACGAACGACTCGAGCTCCTTCCTGCGCGCCTGCACCTTCTCGTGCGTGGCGCGCGCGCTCTCGAGCCTGGACGCGCGCAGCGTCTCGAACGCGGAGAAGTTGCCGGACTCCAGCGAGACCTTGCCGTTCTCTATGGACAGGGTGTGCGTGGTCACGGCATCCAGGAACTCGCGGTCGTGGGACACGAGCAGCAGCGTGCCCGCGCGCGCGGCGAGCCATTGCTCGAGCCAGATGACGGCATCGAGATCCAGGTGGTTGGTCGGCTCGTCGAGCAGCAAGAGCTCGTTCGGGCTCATGAGCGCCTGCGCGAGGTTCAATCGCATGCGCCAGCCGCCGGAGAAGTCGTTGACGGGACGCACGTGGTCCGCGCTCGAGAAACCGAGTCCGTGCAGCAACGCGCCCGCGCGCGCGGGCGCGGACCAGCCGTCGATCTCCTCGTAGCGCGCGAGCAGGTTCGCGTGGCGCGTGCCGTCGTCACCGCAGGATTCGATGGCGGCCTCGAGCTCGCGCAGCGCCACGTCGCCGTCCAGCACGTGATCTAGCGCGGCACGGTCCGAGCCGGCAGTCTCCTGCGCGACGTGCGTGATGCCCACGCCGTTCTGAAGCTCGATGCTGCCGGCATCCGCCTCGAGCGCGCCGAGCACCATGGCGAACAGGCTCGACTTGCCCGTGCCGTTGGCTCCGGTGAGACCGATCTTCATGCCGCGTTGCACGACGAAGCTCGCGCTCTCGAAGAGCAGCGCGCCGTCGCGCCGGCAGGCCACGTCGTTGAAGCTGAGCATGCGCGCGATGGTACACGCCCGATCCCGCGTACCGCGGCCGCCGTGCGCCGCGCAAGCCGGTCCTGCGACCGCCTTATACTCGCGCGCCTCGCCCTCATGGAAGCCGCGCAACGATGCCCACGCTCCCCGTCGGTCCCGGCCGGCCCCTCCGGCGCGCGAAGCGTGCGCGCGGCGTCACCGTCCCGGCGCCCGCTGCCTGGCCGGGGGCCGGGCCGGGGGCCGTACCGGTGGCCGCCTTCGCGCTCCTGATCGCGTCGATGCTGTCGGGGTGCGGCATCAACAACATCCCGAGCTACGACGAGGCCGCCGACGCCGCCTGGTCCGAGGTGCAGAACCAGTATCAGCGACGCAGCGACCTGGTACCGAACCTCGTGTCCACGGTCGAGGGCTTCGCCGAACAGGAGCGCGAGGTGCTGCAGCAGGTCACCGAGGCGCGCTCGCGCGTGACGCAGACGAGCGTGTCGCCCGAGACGCTCACCGATCCGGCCGAATTCGAGCGCTTCCAGCAGAACCAGGACGCGCTCGGCTCGGCGCTGCAGCGACTCATGGTGGTGGTGGAGGCGTACCCGGACCTGAAGTCCAACACCAACTTCCTGGCCCTGCAGGACCAGCTCGAAGGTACCGAGAACCGCATCGCGGTCGCGCGCGGCGACTACGTCGAGGCCGTACGGCGCTACAACACCGAGCTGCGCACCATTCCCGGACGGTGGTGGCGCGCGTTCATGTACTCGGACATGGAGCCGAAGCAGAACTTCGCGGCCACCGCCGGCGCCGAGACCGCTCCGGACGTCGACTTCTCGAACTGATGCCGACGGCCATCGCCCGTTCGCCTCGGGCCGCGGACGGAGCGCGGTTCAAGCCCGGCTCCGGCGTCGCGTTCGTCGCCCTGCTCGTCTGCCTCGTCGCGACCGGTACGCCGGCCCGCGCGCAGGACCCCGCGGAGCTCGCACCGATCACCGCACGCGTCGTCGACGGGGCGGACCTGCTGGAACCCGCGCGCGAGGCCGAGCTCGACGCGCTGCTCGCCGCGCACGAGGCCGAGTCCACCGACCAGGTCGTGGTGGTCACCGTGGACTCCCTGAACGGGCTCGACATCGCGGACTACGCGCTGCGACTCGCGCGCGCCTCCGGGCTCGGCACGGCCGAGCGGGACAACGGTGCGCTGCTGCTCGTGGCGCCCGCCGAGCGCGACGTGCGCATCGAGGTCGGTCGCGGCCTGGAGGGCGCGCTCACCGACGCGCGCAGCGGCATCATCATCCGCCAGGAGATACTGCCCGCGTTCCGCGACGGCGACTACGCGGCCGGCATCGAGCGAGGCGTGCGCGCGATGCTGCAGACGATCGACGGCGAGTACGAGGCGCCGCCCTCCTCGTCCGCGGGCGACACCGGCCTGTCCGGAGTGGATCGCTGGGTGCCGTTCGTGTTCCTCGCCATGATCGCGGTGCCGGAGCTGCTGCGCCGCGCCGGTGCGCGGCGCGCGGCCAACGGCGCGTTCCCGGCGGGCTTCGCCGGGCTCTTCGGCACGCTCGCTTCGGGGAGCCTGCTCGTCGGGGTCGGCGTGGCCGTGGCGCTCTTCGTGGTCCTGTATCTCGCCATGCGCGGCGGCGGCGGTGGCGGCGGCGCGCGACGCGCCAGATCGCGCGGGCCGCTAGTGGGCGGCTACGTAGGAGGCGGCACGGGAGGCGGCATGGGAGGCGGCATGCGCGGTGGCGGCGGGTTCGGGGGCGGCGGCTTCAGCGGCGGTGGCGGCGGCTTCGGCGGCGGCGGCGCGTCGGGAGGCTGGTGATGGGATTCCTGACCGAGGCCGAGAAGGATGCGCTGGAGCGGCGCATACGCACCGCGGAGTCCGGCACGCGCGGCGAGATCGTCACCGTGATCGCGCGCGCGAGCGACGGATATCGCTACATACCGACGCTGTGGGCGGCGCTCGCCGCGCTGTCGGTGCCGCTGCTGTATTACCTCTACGAGCGGTTCGCGCACGGGGGCTGGGGCGAGGCGGCGTCGGATCCGCTGGCCCGCGTCTGGGCAATCCAGGCGCTGGTGTTCCTGGGTCTCGGCGCCCTGTTCCAGATTCCGCGCGTGCGCGTGGCGCTGGTACCGAAGGCGGTGCGCGACGCACGTGCCGCGCGCTGCGCGCGCGAGCAGTTCTTCGCGCTCGGGCTGCACCGCACGGAGCTCGCCACCGGCACCCTCGTGTTCGTGTCCCTGGCCGAGCACTACGTCGAGATCCTGGCCGACGCGGGCGTCGCGGAGCGCGTCGAGCAGGGCGTCTGGGACGAGACGGTGGCGGAGTTCGTGCGGCTGGTGCGCGCGGGCCGCACGGCCGAGGGGTTCGACGTGGCGGTGGACCGGTGCGGGGAGGTGCTCAGGGAACACTTCCCGCACGACACCGGTTCGCCGAACGAGCTGCCGAACCGGCTGATCGAGATCTGACGGTCCGACGCCCGCCGGTCCGGCGCGCGCGGCGGACCGACGACGAGGCGCCGCGCGGGCGCCTCAGGCTTCCCGCTCGTCCTTCGCCAGGAAGCGCAGCGCCACGCCGTTGTTGCACCAGCGCTGACCGGTCGGCGCGGGGCCGTCGTCGAACACGTGACCCTGGTGCCCGCCGCAGCGCACGCAGTGGTACTCGGTGCGCGGCAGGATGAGCTTGAAGTCCCGCGAGGTGTCGAGGTGGCCCGGAATGCTGGTGAAGAAGCTCGGCCAGCCCGTGCCGCTGTCGAACTTCATGGCGGACGTGAACAGCGGCAGGTCGCACGCCCGGCAGACGAACACGCCCTCCCGCTTCTCGCGGTCCAGCGGGCTCGAGCCCGCGGGCTCCGTGCCGTCCTTGAACAGCACGCGGTACGAGTCGGCGGGCAGCCGCTCCTTCCACTCGTCCTTGCCCACATCGAGCGTCGCGCTCGCGTCCGGCAGGTCGGCATCGCTCGGCAGGTAGCTCTGCCAGTCGTTCTGAATCTCGCTCAAGTCGATCTCCGGGTCGGGGTTGCGTGCGGCCTGCACGGCGCGCATCAGCGCGGGGGAGGCGACGATCAGGCCGCCGGCACCGAGCGCGATGGCACGTGTGTTGAAGGTTCGTCGGTCCAAGGGTCTGCTCCTGTCGTTGCCCGCGAACGGGCGATAGGACCATCAGAGCGGAACGGAGCCCGCCGCGTTCCCGAGCTTACGGATCCTTGAACGATGCGCACCGCGTCCTGCACCGATTTTCAGCTCCGCTGGACGATGCCGACCGCGGGCTCGGGCGAGGGCTCGGGAGCACCGTCGTGTTCGTCGCCCGGCGCGCCGTCGGCCGCGAGGCCGGCGCCCTTCCGCACCGGCCGCACCTCGTTGGCGAGAAACAGCGTCGCGAGCGCGAACGGCACGAGGGTAAGCAGCGCCACGCGCAGCGACAGCGCGTGCGAGACGAAGCCGACCAGCGGCGGCGCCAGCAGGAACGCGCTGAACGAGATCATGTTCATGGCCGCGACGTTGTCGGTCGGCGAGCGTCCCGGACGCGCGGCCACCGCGGTGATGGCGAGCGGATAGACGATGGCCACGCCCGCGCCCGCCAGCGCCGCGGCGACGAACGCCACGGCCGTGTTCGGCGCGAGCGCGAAACCCGCGATGCCCAGCGTCCCGGCGATGGCCGAGGTCCGCACGATCACGAGCTCGCCGTGGCGTTCGGCCAGCGCGTCGCCCCACAACCGCGTGAGCGCCATGACGAGCGAGAACGCGGCGTAGACCACGCCGACGGCCAGCGGCGAGGCGTCGAGGACCGTGCGCGCGAACACCGCCGACCAGTCGATGAACGCGCCCTCCACCATCATCAGGCCGAGCGGCATCAGGCACAGCGGCAGGATGGCGCGCGTGGGCCAGCGAAACAGCGGCGAGTCCGCCGACGTGCCCGCCTTGCCGGATGTGTCCGGCACGCGCGGCAGCGCGGACGCGGCGACCCAGCCGAGCAGCGCCAGCACCGGCATGGTCGCCAGGAAATGCGTGCCGGTACCGATGCCGAGCTGCGCGATGCCCGCGCCGCTCAACGCGCCCGCCATCGAGCCCAGACTCCAGAACCCGTGGCAGCGCGACATCAGGCGGCGCCCCGACGCGCTCTCCTGCCGCGCGGCCTCGGTGTTCATGGCCGTCTCGATCAGCCCGACGGAGAGCCCGACGAGCGCGAGCGTCGCGCACAGCATCCAGAACGACGCGGACAGCGCCGGCCCGACGAACAGCAGCGCCCACAGCGGCAAGGAAAGGCGGCACGCGCCGCGCAGCCCCGTGCGCTCGACGATGCGCCCGGCCAGCGCGAGCCCCACGAGCGTGCCGAACGGCAGGCACAGCAGCGCGAGGCCCAGCTCGGCGTCGTCCAGGCCGAGCCGGGCCTTGATGTCCGGTATGCGCGGAATCCAGTGCCCGAGCACGCTGGATTCGATGAAGAAGACCGCGAAGATCGCGGCCCCGGCGGGAAGGCGGCGGCGCATGCCGCGATGATGCACCGCCACCGACGTGCGCTGCGCGCGCGCGCCTGAAAACCCTCGGATCGGACGAGCTCGATGCCGGACCGGCGCCGGCCCGATACCGGCCCGATACCGGCCCGATACCGGCTTCGGGCCGAACCTAGCGCGCGCGCGCGATCGGCACGATCTTGTCGTCGGAGGCGCGCTCCGACATGAGCTCGTGCAGGTACTGGCTGAACTCGGGGCCCACCTCGTCGTGCTCGAGCGCGAACTCGACCTGCGCCTTCAGGTAGCCGAGCTTGCTGCCGCAGTCGAAGCGCCGACCCTTGAAGTTGTAGGCGAGCACGCGCTCCTCCTTGAGCAGCCGCGCGATGGCGTCGGTGAGCTGGATCTCGTTGCCCGCGCCGCGCTTCGTGTCCTCCAGCAGATCGAAGATGCGCGGGGTCAGGATGTAGCGACCGACGACGGCCTGATCGCTGGGCGCGTCCTCCTGCTTCGGCTTCTCGACCATGCCCGAGACTTCCATGAGCCCGTCGCCCACCTTCGTGCCCGCGACGATGCCGTAGCTGCTGACCTCGTCCTTCGGCACCTTCTCGGTACCGAGCACCGAGCAGTGCTGGTACTTGAAGATGTCGACCATCTGCGACAGGCAGGGTTGCTCGGTGAAGTTGATCAGGTCGTCGGCGAGGATGACCGCGAAGGGTTCGTCGTTCACGACCGGGCGGGCGCACAGCACCGCGTGCCCGAGCCCGAGCGCCTCGGCCTGGCGGATGAACACGCAGTTGACGTGCTTGGGCAGGATGTCGCGCAGCACCGCGAGCATCTTCTCCTTGCCCTTGGCCTCGAGCTCGCGCTCGAGCTCGTAGGCCGTGTCGAAGTGATCCTCGATGGATCTCTTGTGCCGCCCCGTCACGAAGATGAGCGTGTCGACGCCCGCCTGCACCGCCTCGTTCGCCGCGTACTGGATCAGCGGCTTGTCGACGACGGGCAGCATCTCCTTCGGGTTCGCCTTCGTGGCGGGCAGGAAGCGCGTGCCCATGCCGGCGACCGGAAAGACGGCCTTCTTGATCGGTTTCATCATCGTGCCGGTTCTCCGTGACATCGATTCGGGAATGCCGCAAAGCGTCCCACGCGCGCCGCGCACGGGCGGGCCGCATCGGCGAATTTGCTACGATCGAGGGCTGCCGAGTCACCCCGTCGAACACAGTCCATGACCTTCGTAGTCACCGAGAACTGCATCCGCTGCAAGTACACCGACTGCGTCGAGGTGTGCCCGGTGGACTGCTTCCACGAGGGGCCCAACTTCCTCGTCATAGACCCCGAGGAATGCATCGACTGCTCGCTGTGCGAGCCGGAGTGCCCCATCGAGGCCATCGTCGCCGAGGAGGACCTGAAGCCCGAGCACGAGCACTTCCTGGAGCTCAACAAGGAGCTGTCGGCGAGCTGGCCCGTCATCACGGTGCAGAAGGAGCCGCCGCCGGACGCGGACGAGTGGAAGGACAAGCCGGACAAGCTGCAGTATCTCGAACGCGAGGCCTGAGGGAACGGGACGCGGAAGGTGCGGCCGGCCGAGGGCCGGTGCGCCGTCGAGTGCCCCGATGCGGTGGCGCGCATGATGTCCGTCGCGGCGCGATTCCGGCGTGACGGGACGCACAGCTCGCCGCGCGCGCTTGCCGTGCACGAAAACGGGCGCGTGACGGACGAAGAGGCCCGTAGCGAGTCAACGCATCACCCGTGCCACTCGCGCACGCCTCGGATGCCGGTGAGCAGCTCGTAGGAGATCGTCCCGGCGGCACTCGCGAGCCGCTCCACCGGCTGCCCCGGGCCCCACAGCACCACCTCGTCGCCCGCCGCCGCGTCGGGCGCGCCGCGCAGGTCCACGGCGATCGAGTCCATCGACACGCGCCCGATCAGCGGACACCGCCGCCCCCCCACGAGCACGTCGGCACGCGTGGCCGACTCCGGCGCCACGTCCAGCACGCGCGGCAACCCGTCGCCGTAACCCGCGGCCGCGTAGCCGACCGACATGTCCTCGGGGCATTCGTAGGCACCCGCGTACCCCACCCGGTGGCCGCGCGGCAGTCGCTTCACGGCCAGCAGCGGCGCGCGCACCGTCATGGCCGGGCGCAGCGCCACGCCCGCCGGCAGCGCGTGCCCGTCGAGCGGGTTCGCGCCGTACAGCATGATTCCCGGACGGATCCAGTCCTGCCCGCTGCCGGGCCACGCGACGGTCGCCGCGGAATTGCCGACACTTCGAGCCGCGCCGTCCGGCACGGGCAGCGCCGCGAAGCGCTCGATCTGCGCGGCCGTGCGCCCGCAGCCCGGATCGTCGGCGGACGCCAGATGCGTCATGACGCCCGCCCACGACACGCCGCCCGCGCGCAGCAGCTCCCGCGCCTCGTCCGGCGACACGCCCAACCGGCCCATGCCCGTGTCGACCTTCAGCCACGCCTCGGCGCCAGCGATGCGGGCGAGCCAGGCGTGCTGCTCGGCGCGGTGCACGGCGGGCCACAGCGCGAGCTCGACGCAGCGCCGGGCGGCTGCCGGCGTGGCGGGGCCCTGCATGACAAGCACCGGCTTGTCGACGCCGCCCGCTCGCAAGGCCTCGGCCTCGGAGAGCGTCACCACCGCAAAACCGTTGGCGCGATCCAGCGCGCGCGCCACGCGCAGCGCGCCGTGCCCGTAGGCGTCGGCCTTGACGACCGCGAACGCGCGCGAGCCGGAAGCGAGCCGCTTCGCGACGTCGAGGTTGTGCCGGATGGCGTCGAGATCGACGTCGATGCGCACGGAGCGTTCGCGCACATCTCGAACGCCTGCCGCGCACCCAGAGCTCATTCGAACTCCGCGCCGCGGATTTCGGGCGAGAAGTCTTCGAAGCGCACGAACTTGCCGAGGAAGGTCAGGTTCACCGCCCCGATGGGCCCGTTCCGCTGCTTGCGGATCAGGATCTCCGCGCGGCCGTGACTCTCTTCGTTCTCGGGGTGGTAGACCTCGTCCCTATACACGAACATGATGACGTCTGCATCTTGTTCGATAGCACCAGAATTATGACTGATCGTCATAGATGAAACCCAACTTGCATGCGCCGGAACGGTCAGATCGAAGACCTCTTCGGTGCCCGCCGGGTCGATGGAGACAACTCGGTCCCAAAAGAGATCGCTGGAGGCGATCTTGGCCAAGTCGCCACATTCGAGCAGTTCGGCGTACTCGCCGAGCAGTTCGCGTGAAGGCGCATGCCTGAAGTAGGCCGACGCGCTCCCGTACGCCGTGCCTCTGAGAATTCCCAGCTCGACGTGGCTGATCCCCCGCTCCACCATCCGCGCCCGCACCCGATCGAACACCTCGATCGGTATCGAGTCCACGTTCGTGTTCCCGAGCTTCCCCTCGATCTGCGCCACGAGCCGCGCGAGCTTCTCCTCCTGGTCCCCGAACGCGCCAACCTCGCGCGCGTAGCGCAACTGCTGCTCGTTGCCGGACACGTCCAGCGTGTACCACCCGCCGCTGCCCTTCGGCGTCAGCCGCTTGATGCGCCCGACGATGCCGAAGCGTGTCAGCAGCGCACACACATCATCGATCAACTGCCGGCTGCAAGTGGCGAAGTACAGGCGCGGATGATGGCCCTCCGACACATGCACGCTGCCGTCCGTCGCCCACAGGTGTCTCAGGAAGAGCGCCAGCCGCTCGTTTGGCAACCGGAACACGAAGTCGGGGACAGCCTTGTCGTGCGAACGCGTGTCCCAGATACCCAGACCCTTCAGCCACTTGCCCACGCCCGCCGGGTGCCAGCGGTTGCCGTTGCCGGCGATCACCAACTGGTGCCACGTATCCTTGTAGGCGACGCGCCGCACCGTGCTGCCCATG
Organism: uncultured Gammaproteobacteria bacterium; assembly: GCA_963833195.1. Classification (GTDB taxonomy): domain Bacteria; phylum Pseudomonadota; class Gammaproteobacteria; order Granulosicoccales; family Granulosicoccaceae; genus Granulosicoccus. The sequence continues at coordinate 238,054 of CAWHXF010000028.1, forward strand.
GCCTCGGCGGCAGCGCGCACCGCCTCGCTGTTCGACTCGCTCGCGGTCGTGTAGCGCAGCGGCTGATGATTCACGTAGCTGCCGTCGCCGATCAGGTGCGCGAGCAGCACGATCTCGTGCTCGGGCGCGTCGATGGGGTCGACGACGGTGGGCAAGGTTCGCGGCAAGGCCAACCGGTCACCGACGCCGAGCTCCGCGACGCGCTTCCAGCCTTCGAGGGCGCGCACACGGTGCTCGGCGGTGCAGCGCAGCCGTCGCCCGCCCGCGGTCACGACATCGAACGTCGGCCGCTCCCCCACCGACCAGACCAGCTCCGCGGGCGCGGTCCCGAGCTTGCCGTCGGGCCGCATCGACACGACCTCGGGCGTCTGTCCGACGAGCTCCCGGATCGGCACCTGTCGACCGTCGGCCAACGCAACGCGCGTGTCCCCGGCCACGCACTCGCGAAGATCCGACATCACCGGCCGCTTGTCCGGCCGCTGCTCCAGCGAGCGGTTCAGCTGCGACAACGCCACCACCGGCACCTGCAGCTCCTTCGCGAGCGCCTTCAGCGAGCGCGAGATCTCCGAGATCTCGGTCGCGCGGTTCTCCTTCGAGTTCGCGAGCTGCATGAGCTGCAGGTAGTCGATCACGATCAGGCTCAGCCCGTGCTCGCGCGCGAGCCGTCGGCAGCGCGCGCGCAGGTCGGTCGGCGTCATCGCCGGCGTGTCGTCGATGTAGATGTTCCGCTGCTTGTTCAGCATCGTGATGGCGGAGGTGATGCGCGGCCAGTCCTGCTCCTGCAGCTTGCCGGTGCGGATCTTCTGCAGCTCCACGCGCCCGAGCGAGCTGATCAGACGCAGCGCGAGCTGCTCGGCCGGCATCTCCATGCTGAACACCGCCACGGGCAGGTCGTTCGTCATGGCCACGTTCTCGACGAGGTTCATGGCGAACGTCGTCTTGCCCATCGAAGGGCGGCCGGCCACGATCACGAGGTCGGACTTCTGCAGCCCGCTCGTCATCTCGTCGAGGTCCTTGAAGCCGGTCTCCAGTCCCGTGACCGCGGCGTCCGACTCGAAGAGGTAGGTGATCTTGTCGATCGCCCCGGCCAGCACGCCCTTGATGTCCTGGAAGCCCGCGCCGGACTTCGCGCTCTGGTCGGCGATGGCGAACACGCGCGTCTCGGCCTCGTCGAGCAGGTCCTTGCTGGGCCTGCCCTCGGATTCGAACGCGGAATCCGCGATCTCGTTGGCGACGGCGATGAGCTGGCGCAGCACCGAGCGCTCGCGCACGATCTCGGCGTAGGCCTTGATGTTCGAGGCGCTGGGCGCGTAGCGCGTGAGCTCGTCGGCGTAGGCGAGGCCGTCGGCGCGCTCCAGCAGCCCGCGCTCGCGCAGCCACTCGGTCACGGTGACGATGTCGGCGTTGTTGCCGCCCTCGACCAGGGTGCTCACCGCGCGGAACAGCAGCCGGTTGTTCTCCTGATAGAAGTCGTCCTCGGTGACGACCTCGGCGACGCGCTCGAAGGCCTCGCCGCCGGTCAGCATCAGTCCGCCCAGCAAGGACTGCTCGGCCTCCACCGATTGCGGCGGGCGCCGCGCCGCGCTCAGCCGTTCGGCCAGCCCGCGCGCGTCGTTGCTGCGCCAGTCCGGGCCGCCGCCGCGCGAACCGCCACCGGACCCGCCGCGATCCCGGCCGCCACCGCCGCCGAAACCGCCGCCCCCATCGCTTCGACCGCTGCCGCTACCGCCACCGCTACCGCTGCCGTGCCCGGGAGGCGGACCGACATCGAAGACGTCGTCATCGAGCCCGACCGGAGGCCCGTCGAATTCCACGTCGGGCACGCCGTGGAAGTCGGGCGGCGGCCCGAAGTCGTGCGAGCCGAGCGCGCCGAACGGATCGTCGTCACCGCCCGACCCGGCGTGCCCGTCGCGAGTGTCGAAGGCACCGGCCCCCGCGCCCGAGCTTGCGTCCGCGCGCCGGCGGGCGTCGTCCGCATCGTCGGGCGGCGGTGTCACGCGCTATCGGAGGGGCGGACGGGAAGCCGGCAACGAAGGGCTCAGGCCTCCTCGCCGACGACCTCGACCGTGATCTCGACGTCCACGTCGCCGTGCAGGTGGAGCGTGACGGGGAACTCGCCGACGTTGCGCAGGGGGCCGTCGGGCAGGCGGATCTCCTTCTTCTCCACCTCGTGGCCGGCGGACTCGAGGGCCGCACGGATCTCCTCGGTGCCGATGGAGCCGAAGAGCTTGCCTTCGGTACCGGCGCGCGAGGTCACGGTGACGGTCGTGTCCTCGAAGCCCGCGGCGCGCTGGCGAGCGGAGCGCAGCTGATCGGCCTGCTGCGCCTCGAGGTCCGCACGTCGGGCCTCGAAGGCCTCGACGTTGGACGGCGTGGCCATCTCGGCCTTGCCCTGGGGGAGCAGGAAGTTGCGCGCGAAGCCCGACTTGACGTCGACGAGGTCGCCGAGCGCGCCGACGTTGTCGATCTTCTCGAGCAGGATGACTTGCATGATGGAATCTCGTTGATGCGTTGTGGAGAGGGAGCGGACCGCGGCGTCAGGAACGACGCAGCGGCACGCGGTTGTCGAGCAGACCCAGCGCGAGCAGCAGCAGCCACAGGTAAGGCACCATCACCAGCAGAGCGTAGATGCCGAACAGCCACAGCGCCGGCAGCGTGTGGCGCGCGAGCAGCGCGTGCACGATGGCGAGCCCCTGCAGCACGAACCCCGCGGCCGCCACGCACGCCAGCCCCGTCCACAGGGGCCCGCCGAACGCGGCTGCCAGGCCGATCAGTACCACCGTGCCGAGTGCCGCCACGTTGCCCAGCGCCAGGCTTCTGAACTCCTCGCCGAAACCGCCCGGGTTGACGAGCTTCGCCTGCCAGTGGCGTGCGATGAACAGCGCGATCAGCGCCGACACCGCCACCGACACGCCGAGCGCGCCGGTCAGCCAGAACGCCAGCGGACGGACGGCGGCGCGCAGTCCCTCCACGTCGAGCCCCTGCTGCGCCGCGTCGCCGACCTCGGCGAGCGCGCCGAGCAGGCGATCGATCTCGTCCGTCCACCACGCCACCGGGTCGCCGGTGACGAGCGCGAACCCCACCACCGCCAGCATGCCGACGCCCAAGGCGGACAGCACCGCGAGCGGCAGGCTGGAGGTGCGCGCGAGGACCACCGCGACCGCCACGGGCGGCAGCCACGACGACAGCGCGACGACCGGGATGGCGACGGCCGAGCGCAGCATGATCGTGGACACCGCGAGCAGCATGATCAGGCAGATGCCGCCCGCCCTGAGCGCCGCGCGCTCGCCGCGGCGCAGGATCACGAACGCCACCGTGGCGGCGCTCAACGTCACCGGCACGACCATGAACGCGCCGATGACCGGAAACAGCACGAACGCGGCGAGCAGCAACGACGCCGCCACCGCGGCGGCGGCCGTCGGGGATCGGTCCGCGAGGCGGGCGATGCCGATCACGTGCGGGTCACCGGAGCATTTGAAACGGCGGCGCGAGCGGCGTCACGGGACAGACGCGACGACCGGCGCCGGACCGCTCCGTGCGGAGCGGTGGAGGCGTCCGGTGCGGCCGCGACGGGCCCGCTCAGTGCGCGTCGGTGTAGGGCAGCAGCGCCAGGTAGCGCGCGCGCTTGATGGCGGTGGCCAGCTGGCGCTGGTAGCGCGCCCGGGTACCGGTGATGCGGCTCGGGACGATCTTGCCGGTCTCGGTCACGAAGCCCTTGAGGAGCTCCAGGTCCTTGTAGTCGATGTCGGTGATGCCTTCGGCGGTGAAGCGGCAGTACTTGCGACGGCGGAAGTAGCGGGACATGAGGTGCGTTCTCGAAGCGAAGGGATGGCGGAACCGGCGGGGCCGGTCAGGCCGACTCGGCGCGGGCCGGTCGATCGGCGTCGCGCGCCGGGCGCTCGCCGTCGCGCGCGGGACGGTCGCCGTCGCGCGCGGGACGGTCGCCGCCTTCGGCGGGGCGCGCCTCGCGCGACTCGTCCTTCTTGACGAGCGGCGACGGCTCGGTCTTCGCCGACTCCTCGGCCAGCACCATGTGACGGATGACCGCGTCGTTGAACTTGAACGCGCTGGTCAGCTCGTCGAGCGCTTCCTGGTTGCACTCGATGTTCATCAGCGTGTAATGCGCCTTCAGGATCTTGGCGATCGGGTAGGCGAGCTGACGACGGCCCCAGTCCTCGAAGCGGTGGATGACGCCCTCGTGGCTTTCGATGATGCCGCGGTAGCGCTCGACCATGGCCGGCACCTGCTCGGACTGGTCCGGATGGACGAGAAAGACGACTTCGTAGTGACGCAAGGTGGAGCTTCCCCATGGGTGACGCCCGCCTCGGCGCGGATGCGCACCGGGCTGGACGAGGGCGTGGCCGGGCACGACGCGCGCCGCGGCAAGGGCGCGCGGCCCGGTGAACCGTCCGCGCGCAGCCCGCCGATTCTACAGCAGGGAATCCCGGCTCGCCACGTCGTCCGGGCGTTCCGCCCGCACGGCGGACGCGGCCACGCCGCCGCGGGTCCGCTGGCGCTGCACCTCGAAGAGCACCACCCCCGCCGCCACGCTGACGTTCAGGCTCTCCACCGCCCCTGCCATCGGCACGCGGAACAGCACGTCGCAGCGCTCGCGCGTGAGGCGTCGCAGGCCTCGTCCCTCGGCGCCGCACAGCACCGCGCAGGGGCCATCGAAGCGCACGTCCCACAGCACCGTGTCGCCCTCGCCCGCCGCGCCGTGGAGCCAGAAGCCCGCGCGCCGGAGCTCGTCCAGCGTGCGCCCGAGGTTCGTGGCGCGGAACAGCGGCACCGTCTCGGCCGCGCCGCAGGCCACCTTGCGCACCGTGGCGTTCAGCCCCACCGCCCCGTCCTTGGGCACCACCACGGCGTCCACGCCCGCGGCATCGGCCGTGCGCAGGCAGGCCCCGAGGTTGTGCGGGTCCTGCACGCCGTCCAGCACGAGCACCAGCGGCGCGCGATCGGCGGCGCGGTCCGGACGCAGCAACCACTCGAGCAGGCCCGCCGCCGACCGCTCGGTCGCGGCCCCGCCCGCGCCCGCCTCGTTCGCCTCGCTCGAGGCCAGCACGGCCACTACCCCCTGGTGGTTGCCGCCGCCCGCCAACGCGTCCAGCTCGGCGCGCGAGGCGACGCGCAGCGGCGTGCCGGCGGATCTCGCCCGCGCCAGTGCCTCCTTCAGGCGCGCATCGTGGCGTCCCTCGAGGTGAACGAGCTCGGCGACCGCCCCCGCCGAGCGCTCCAGCAGCGCGGCCACGGCGTGCAGCCCGTGCACGCGCCGCGCCTTGCCGCCTCTGGTCGCCACCGGCTCCGCGGCTCAGTCGTCGGCGTCGTCCGCCGCAGCGGTCGCGTCGCCGTCGCCCGAGGCGGCCCTCTTGCCCGCCGCCTTCTTCGAGCTCGCCTTCTTCGTGGCGACCTTCTTCGTGGCGACCTTCTTCGCGCCGGTCTTCTTGCCCGCGGCCTTCTTCGTCGCGATCTTCTTCGCGGCCGCCTTCTTCGCGGCGGTCTTCTTCGCCGCGACCTTCTTCGCCGCCGCCTTCTTCGCCGCAGTCTTCTTCGCGGCCACCTTCTTCGCCGCGGTCTTCTTCGCCGCGGTCTTCTTCGCCGCAGCCTTCTTCGACGACGCCTTCTTGGCGGCGCTCTTCCCTGCCGGCGTCTTCCCGGCCGCGGCCGACTCGTCGACGGCCGTCGACGAGTCGGCGCCGGCAGGCTTGTCGCCCGGCCGCGCCGCGTCGGACGCCGCGGCGCCGTCGGTTCGCGCGACATCCGGCGCGGCCGCCCGCTCCTCCGGCGATGTCGCCCCGGACCCGGACGCCGGTGGCGGCGACGTGGGCCGCCCCTGCGGCGCGGGCCGCTGACCGACCTCGTAGCGCAGCGCCGGCGAGGCGTTCCGGTCCTCGCCCGTCGGGCGATCCCTAGCGGGCACGCTCGCGGACGACAGGTCCGGTCCACCCTCGGACCCCGGCGAGGCCGGTACGGGCGCGGGCACGGCCTCCGAACCGCTGGCGGGCAAGCGCTCGGACGTGATCCCGTTCGTGCCCGGCGACGCGGCGCCCGCGTCCGCGGACGCCTCCGCCCGCGGGGCGTCGGCCATGGACGCATCGCTCGTCGGCGCGCCGTCCGGCGCGCCGTGCGTCGGCGTACCGTCCGCGACTTCCTTGTCGCGCCGCTTGTTGCGCTTGCGCTTCTTCTTCCTGCGCGGACGCTCGTCGTCGGCCGCGGAGTCCGCGGAGTCTGCGGAGTCCGCGGAGTCCGCGGAAGCCTGCTTCGGGGCCTGCTTCGGGGCCTGCGTCGGGTCCTGGCCGTCGTCCTCGGTCCGCTCCTCGGCGTTCGGATCGGCGCCGTTCAGCGCCGCCTGCGCCGCGCGCTCGGCCTCGCGCTTGCCCTGCTTGCGCGCCCGCTTCTTGTCCGCGCGCCGCTGCTCCTCCTCGTCGGAGCGAACGGATCCACCTCCCGCGTCCTTGCCGTCGCCGCGACCCGCGTCCGGAGCAGAAGGGGTCGCACCCGCGACCTTCTCGGCCGGCACGTGCGACACCTCCTCGAAGTCGATCTTGCGCTCGTCGAGGTTCACGCCCGCCACGCGCACCACCATGGCATCGCCGAGTCGGTACGTGCGCCCCGTGCGGTCGCCCTTCAACGTGTGCGCGGCCTGCTCGAAGCGGTAGTAGTCGTGCGCGAGGTTGGTGATGTGGATCAGCCCCTCGACACGGCTCTCGTTCAGTTCCACGAACAGCCCGAAGGAGGTGACCGACGCCACGGTGCCTTCGAACTCGTCGCCGACGTGCTCGAGCATGTACTCGCACTTGAGCCAGGAGACCACGTCGCGCGAGGCCTCCTCGGCGCGCCGCTCGGTCATCGAGCAGCGATCCCCGAGCGCCTGCATGGCGGTCATTGTGTAGGTGTAGTTGTCGGGCGTGCCGCGACGGATCAGGTGCTTGATGCCGCGGTGCACCAGCAGGTCCGGGTAGCGCCGGATGGGGGAGGTGAAGTGCGCGTACTCGTCGAGCGCCAGGCCGAAGTGGCCCTCGTTCTTCGGCGTGTAGATGGCCTGCTGCATGCTGCGCAGCATCACCGTCTGGATGACGTGCCTGTCGGTGCGGTCGGCGATCTTCTGGGCCAGCGCCGCGTAGTCGAGCGCCGTGGGGCTGTCGCCGCCGCCGAGTGTGAGCCCGCGCAGCGCGAGGAAGGCGCGCAGGTCCTCGAGCTTGTCGGCCTTGGGCTTCGGGTGCACGCGGTACAGCGCGGGCATCTCGTAGCGCTCGAGCAGCGTGGCGGCCGCGATGTTCGCCAGGATCATGCATTCCTCGATGAGCTTGTGCGCATCGTTCCGCTCGATGGGCACGAGCTTCTCGATCTTCCTGTTCTCGTCGAAGACGATGTGCGTCTCGTTCGACTCGAACTCGATCGCGCCGCGGCGCTTCCTCGCCTTCGCGCGCGCCACGTAGAGCGAATGCAGGTCCTGCAGCATGGGCACCAGCGGCGCGTGCTCCTTCGACGCGGACGAGGGATCGTCGAGCAGGCCTGCCACCTTGTCGTAGGTGAAGCGCGCGTGGCTCCTCATCACGCCGTTGTGGAAGCGCGTGCGGCGCGGCATGCCGCGCTCGTCGAGCGTCATGTCGCACAGCATGCACAGCCTGTCGACGTCGGGGTTCAGCGAGCACAGCCCGTTCGACAGCGACTCGGGCAGCATGGGCACCACGCGACCCGGGAAATACACGGATGTCCCCCGGTTCACGGCCTCCAGGTCCAGCGGCGTGCCGGGCTCGACGTAGTGCGCGACATCGGCGATGGCGACGATGAGCCGCCAGCCCTTGCCCGCGCGCTCGCACCAGACCGCATCGTCGAAATCGCGCGCGTCCAGCCCGTCGATGGTCACGAGCGGCACGCCCCGAAGATCCTTCCTGCCCGACTTGTGCCGCTCCTCGACCTCGGCCGGGATCTTACGCGCCTGCGCATCGACGGCCTCGGGCCACGTGTCGGGAATGCCGGCGCTCTTGAGCGCCACGTCGATCTCCATGCCGGCATCCAGGTGCTGGCCGAGCACCTCGACGATGCGGCCGAGCGGCGGGTGCTTGTGCGTGGGCTGCTCGACGATCTCGCCGACGACCATGTCGCCGGGGCTCGCGCCACCGAGCCCGTCCGCGCCGAGCATCAGGTCCTGGTGGATCTTCCGGTTGTCGGGGGAGAGGAAGGCCACGCCCTGCTCCACCACCAGACGGCCCACGAGCGTGGCGTTGGCGCGCTCCACCACCTCGACGATGCGTCCCTCGCGCCGGCCGCGCCGGTCGGTGCCGGTGACCGAGACGATGGCGCGGTCGCCGTGCAGCACCTGGCGCATCTGACGCGCGTTCAGGAACACGTCGTCGCCCTCGTCGTCGGTGACGAAGAAGCCGAAGCCGTCCTTGTGCGCGCTCACCCGACCGGCGAGCAGCGTCTCGTCGTCGACGGGCACGAGGCCGCGCTTCCGGTTCAGCACGAGCTGCCCGTCGCGCTGCATGGCCATGACCCGGCGCCTGAGCGCCTCGGTGGCGTCCTCGTCGGTGTCGGTGCCGAGGATCTCCCCGAGCCGTTCGAGATCGACGGGGCCCTTCGTGCTCGCGAGGGTCGCCAGGATGTGCTCCCGGCTGGCGATGGGGGACTCGTAGCGAGTGCTCTCGCGCTCGGCGTGCGGGTCGCGCGCGGCGCCGCGACCGGAGTCGCCCTGGCGCGCGTCGCGCTGGTCTGAAGTCAAGATAGTGCGGTTCCGTTGAAGGGGGCGTGCGCTGATCGCGGGCGCCCGTGCAGGTCCGATGGGTGCAAGGTTACGCGAAAGCCCGACCGGGCACGCCGCGAAGGCGTCCGCGGGCGTTGACACCGCGAGCGCGAGGCGAGTAGTCTTCGCGCTCCGCGACGCGCCGATGCGCCCGCGGCTCGCGACCCCCTTGCCGAGGTGGCGGAATTGGTAGACGCGCTGGCTTCAGGTGCCAGTGGGGGAAACCCCGTGAAGGTTCAAGTCCTTTTCTCGGCACCAGCGCGCTGATCGCGCGCTTCCGCACCGCCCTCGGGCGTCGCGGACACCCCTTGCAGACCTTGCCCGGCACGCTTCGTGCCGCCCTGGCCCGTGCGCCGCGCCGATCTTGCCGGCGGCTGCCGTCCTTGGCGACCGATGCGCCACGATGCGCGCCCGACGTGCCCCCTTCGAGCCCGCCCTTGTCCGCTGTCCCCGACGCCCGCGCGGCGTCCGTCCCGCACGCGTCGCCGCGCCGCGGCCGCTGGATCGCGATGGCCGTGCTGCTGATCGCGGGCTTCATGAACCTCATCGACGTCACGATCGTGAACGTGGCGCTGCCGAGCCTGCAGGTCGCCTTCGACGCCACCAGCAGCGAGATCGAGTGGGTCGTCGCCGCCTACATCCTGACCTTCGCGCTCGGCCTGCTGCCCGCCGGCCGGCTCGGCGACGTCTACGGGCGACGCCGGCTGTTCCTCGCGGGCATCGCGACGTTCACGCTCGGCTCGCTGGCGTGCGGGGTCGCGGGCTCGATCGACGCGCTGGTGGCCTCGCGCGTGCTGCAGGCGATCGGCGGCGCGATGATGGTGCCGCAGACGCTCGCCATCGTGCCCGTGCTGTTCGCGCCGCACGAGCGCGGCGCGCCGTTCGCGCTCTTCGGCCTCACCGCGGGCTTCGCGACGGTCACCGGGCCGGTGCTCGGGGGCTTCCTCATCGGCCACGACATCCTGGGCCTGGGTTGGCGTCCGATCTTCCTCGTCAACATCCCGGTGGGCATCCTCGCCGTGCTCGCCGCGCTGCGCTGGGTGCCGGGCGGCTCCGGCACGCGCGGGCTCGGCATCGACTGGGTCGGCGTGGCGCTGGCCGCGCTCACGCTGCTGGCCCTGGTGTTTCCGCTCATCGAGGGTCGCCAGCTCGGCTGGCCGGCGTGGTGCTTCGCGTTGATGGCCTGCGCGCTGCCGGCGGGCGCCGCGTTCGTCGCCTGGCAGCACCGGCAGGCCGCGCGGGACGCGCCGCAGCTACTTCCGGTGGCACTGCTCGGCAACCGCGGCTACCTCGTCGGCACGGGCATGGTCATGGTGCTGTTCTCGGGCATTCCCGGATTCTTCTTCGTGATCGCGTTGTACCTGCAGAACGGCTACGGGTTGACGCCGCTGCAGTCGGGCTTGACGACGCTGCCGTTCTCGGTCGGCATCCTGATCGCCTCCATCGCGGCGATCGCGCTCGGGGATCGGGCCAAGCGCGCGCGCATGGGGGTCGGCGCCGCGCTGCTGTGCGGCGCGATGATCTGGCTCGAGCTCACGGTGCGCGCGGTGCCCGACGAGATCGGCCGCACGCTGTTGCTCGCGCCGCTGCTCGTCGGCGGGCTCGGACTCGGCACGACGGTGTCGCCGCTGTTCCAGACGGTGCTCGCGAACGTCGGCGGGCGCGACACGGGCGCGGCCTCCGGCGCGCTGCAGGCGCTGCAGCAGGTCGGCGGCGCGCTCGGCATCGCGGTCATGGGCGAGATCTTCTTCTCCGCGCTCGCGTCGGCGGAAAATGTCGCGCCCCACGTGAACTACTCGAACGCGTTGTTCGCCGCGGTGCTCTGGAACGTGGCGGCGTTCACGGCGGTGGGCCTGGGGGCCTGGCGCCGTCCTGTCGTCAACCGAACGGCTGCCTGATCACCACGTTCTCGCTTCTTTCCGGCCCCGTCGACACGATGTGGATCGGCGTCTCGACGAGCGCCTCGAGCCGTTTCACGTAGGCGCGCGCCGCCTCCGGCAGCGCGTCCAGCGACGTCGTGCCCGCGGTGTTCGAGCGCCAGCCCGGCATCTCCTCGTACACCGGCTCGCAGCGCTCCCAGCCTTCGGCCCCGAGCGGCGGCACGTCCACCAGCTCGCCGTCGAGCCGGTAGCCCGTGCACACCCGGATGGTTTCGAGCGTGTCCATGACGTCGAGCTTGGTCAGGCAGATGCCCGTCACGCCGTTGACGAGGCAGGCGCGGCGCACCGCCACCGCGTCGAACCAGCCGCAGCGCCGCTCGCGCCCGGTGGTGGCGCCGAACTCGTGGCCGCGCGCGCCGAGCTCGCGGCCCACGTCGTCGAACAGCTCCGTCGGGAACGGGCCCGCGCCGACGCGCGTGGTGTAGGCCTTGGTGATGCCGAGCACGTACTCGATCGCGTTCGGCCCGCAACCCGAGCCGCTGCACGCGGCACCCGCCACCGTGTTCGACGAGGTCACGAACGGGTAGGTGCCGTGATCGACGTCGAGCAGGCTGCCCTGCGCGCCCTCGAACAGCACGCGCCGGTTGGCCTTGCGGTGCGCGGCGATGATGCCCGGCACGTCGGCGACCAGCGGCAGCAACCGCTTCGCGTGCTCGGCAGCCGCCGCCACGATGGCGGGCACGTCGACGGGTGCGAGCCCGTAGCGCTCGAGCGTCGCGTCGTGGATGGCGGCGATGCGCAGGAGCTTCTCCTCGAAGCGCGCCATGTCGGCCAGGTCCTGCACGCGCAGCGCGCGCCTGCCCACCTTGTCCTCGTAGGCGGGTCCGATGCCGCGCCCCGTCGTGCCGATGGCGTCCTTGCCGGCCGCGAGCTCGCGCGCGCGGTCCAGTTGCTCGTGGTACGGCAGGATGAGCGGACAGGCACCGCTGACCACCAGGCGCTCGGCCACCGGCACGCCGCGCGCGGCGAGCCCGTCCATCTCGGCGAACAGCGCCACCGGGTTCACGACGACGCCGTTGCCGATCGCGCACGTCACGCCGTCGCGCAGCACGCCGCTCGGCACCAGGTGCAGCACCGTCTTCTCGTCGCCGATGACCAGGGTGTGGCCCGCGTTGTGGCCGCCCTGGAAGCGCACGACGAGCTCGGCCTCGGCGGTGAGCAGATCGACGATCTTGCCCTTGCCCTCGTCTCCCCACTGGGTGCCGAGCACCAGCACGCTGTCAGCCATGGATCGTGCCTTCCTCTTGCATCGATGAATCGTTCAGGGGACGGACCGCCCAGGCACCGTCCGTGCGGGCGAGCTCGCGGCGCACGCCCACCGGCACCGGCGCGCCGGGCAGACGAACCACCACGCGCACGCCGTCGGCGCGCAAGGCCTCGACGGCCCGCCGGCCATCCGCCTCGTCGGGCCCGGCGTACAGCACCGGGCCGTCGTCCGGACCCGCGCTCGAGGAATCGGCCGCGGCCAGGCGTTCGAGGTCGCCGCTGAAGCCCGTCGCCGGACGTGCGCGCCCGAAGGCCGCCCCGACCGCATCGTAGCGCCCGCCGCGCGCGAGCTGCGTGCCGCTCGGGTCGAGCGCCGCGAACAGCATGCCCGTGTGATACCGGTAACCGCGCAGCTCCGCGAGATCGACGTGCGCACGCACCTCCGGGTGACTGTCGGCGAGCGCACGGATCACGCGCTCCAGCACGTCGAGCGAGGCATCGACCCGCGGATCCAGCCCGCCGAGCGCCGAGCGGGCCACCTCGACGGCCTCCGCCCCGCCGGCACAGCCCGGCAGCGCGTCGAACGCCCGCCGCGCGGGCACGCCGACGCCCTCGCGCACGAGCACCTCGGCGACGTCGGGGCGCGAGCCGCGCACCATGGCCTCGAACAGCGCACCCTCGTCGGCACGTGACAGACCGGCCGCGCGCACGAGCCCGGCGTAGACGCCGACGTGCCCCAGATCGAGCGTGAGGTCCCGCGGCGACAACCCGGCGAGCAGCACCGTATCGAGCATCAGCCTGCAGATCTCGATGTCGCTCTCGGCGCCCGCATGGCCGTACAGCTCGGCGCCGAACTGGCGCGGGTTGCGGCTGGCGCCGATGCCCTCGGCGCGCGCGCGCAGGACCGTGCCGGTGTAGCACAGCCGCGTGGGCCCCTCCTCGCGCAACGCGTGCGCATCGAGTCGCGCGACCTGCGGAGTCATGTCGGCACGCACCCCGAGCGCGCGACCGTCCTGCTGGTCCACGAGCTTGAAGGTCTGCAGGTCCATGGCCTCGCCGGTGCCCGTGAGCAGCGCGTCGAGGTACTCGATCAACGGCGGCGACACCAGGTCGAACCCGCACACGCGGCATCGGTCCAGGATGCGCCGGCGCAAGACCTCCACGCGCGCGGCGGCCGCGGGCAGCAGCTCGTCCACGCCGTCGGGCAGGCGCCACAGCGCCGGCCCGGCGACCGAATCGTCCTCGTTCAAGAAAAGGCCTCGCCCCGGGTCAGTGCACGATCAACAGCAGCAGCGTGCCCACGAGCATGGACCCGAGGCCCGCCATGCGCAGCCGCGCGGGCTCGACCTCGAGCAGACGGCGCATGGCGTCGCGCCAGCCCTCGGGGTTCGCGAACGGCAGAAGGCCCTCGAGCACCAGCACGAGGGCCACGGCCGTCAGGATCTCGCCCCACACGCGTGGGCGGCCGGGTCCCCGCGCGTCAGCGCACGGCCGTGGACGATGACGGTGCGGGCGCGGCGACGGTGGCGGAACCCGCCGCCGGCGCTTCCTGCTGCGCGGGTGCGCTGGCACCCTGACTCGAACCGGTGCCCGAGCCCGTCCCGTCGCCCGCCGCGGCCGAAGGACCCGGACGCGTGCCGTTCCTGGGCCCGGTAAAGTACTTGAAGAACTCCGAATCGGGTTGCAGCAACAGCACGTCGCCGTTGCCCGAGAACGCGTTCCGATAGGCCGACAGCGAACGATACAGGTCGTAGAACTCCGGATCCTGCGTGTAGGCCTCGGCGTAGACCCGCGCCGACTCGGCATCGCCGGTGCCGCGGGTCTGCTCGGCCTCGGCGTAGGCGGTGGCCAGCGTCTCCTCACGGATACGATCGGCCGCCGCGCGGATGCGCTTCGCGCTCTCCTCGCCCTGCGAGCGGATCTCGCGCGCGACCTTCTCGCGGTCGACCTGCATGCGCTGATAGACCGAGTCGCGCACGTCGTCCGGCAGCTCGACCTTCTTGACGCGCATGTCCACGACCTCGATGCCGAGCTCCTCGGCCTGGGCGTCCACGGGCTCGCGGATGGCGTCGCGCAGCGTGGAGCGCGCGGAGGAGACCACCTCGCGAATGGTCAGCTTGCCGAACGCGTTCCGCAGGCTCTCCCGCGCGAACTGGGCGAGACGCGCGTTGGCGAACTGCTCGCTGCCCGAGACCGAGGTGTAGAAGAGGTTCGGATCCTCGATGCGCCACTTCACGAACGTGTCGACGATGACGTTCTTCTCCTCGTTCGTCAGCACGGGCTCGGGCGGCACGTCCATGGTCAGGATGCGCTTGTCGAACTTGATCACGCGCTCGAGCAACGGGACCTTGAAGTGCAGCCCCGGCGTGTAGTCGGCGCGCGTGATCTCGCCGAGGAACAGCTTGATCGCGGTCTGACGCTCGTTGACGGTGAACACCGCCGAGGACAGGATCAGGAACGCGACCGCTACGGCCAGCAGCACGAGCGGATTGGTAAGACGATTCATCGCAGTGCCCCCCGGTCGCGGCTTCTCAGGTCGGTGGTGGTGTTGGTAGTACGGTCGGGCAGGTCCGAGAAGCGCGGCGAATCGTTGCCCAGGCTCGACAGCGACTGCCCCGTCTCGGGATCGAAGCCCTGGCGCCGGTTGCCGCCGTTCTGCAGGAGCTGGTCGAGCGGCAGGTACATCATGCTGTTGTTGCCGCCCTCGCCGCCGCCGTCCATCAGCACCTTGGGGGTGTTGCCGAGCACCTGCTCCATCGCTTCCAGGTACAGCCGGTCGCGCGTGACGTCCGGCGCCTTCGAGTACTCCCCCAGCAGGGACAGGAAGCGCTCGGACTCGCCGATGGCGGCCTGCTCGACGCGCGTGCGATAGCCCTGGGCCTCCTCGATGACGCGCTGCGCGTCACCGCGGGCCCGCGGCACGACCTCGTTGCGATAGCCCTGCGCCTCGTTGATGAAGCGCTCGCGGTCCTCGCGCGCCTTGATGACGTCGGAGAACGCGGCCTGCACCTCCTGCGGCGGCTGGCCCTTCTCGAAGTTCACCGCCGTGACCTCTATACCCGTCTCGTAGGCGTCCAGCACGGCCTGAAGGTCGGTGCGCGTGACGCTCGGGATCAGCTCCCGGCCCTCGGTGAGCACGGCCTCCAGATCGGTGGAGCCGATGACCTCGCGCAGCGCGCTCTCCATCACCTGGTTGAGCGTGATGTCGGGGTCCTTGACGTTGAAGAGGTAGGCCTCGGCCGAGGAGATCCGGTACTGGACCGTGATCTTGATGTCGGCGAGGTTCTCGTCCTGGGTCAGGATGAGCTGCTCGGGCAGGGACGCGGTGCGCCGCTGCTGCACGTCGATGGTCTCGACCGACTGGAACGGGTACGGGATGTGCCAGTGCGGCCCGGCGCTCGTCGTCTTTATGTGACGGCCGAACTGCGTGACCACGCCCGCCTCGGCGGGCTCGACGATGTAGATGCCCGAGGCCAGCCACAGCAGGCCCAGGATGCCGGCGACCACGCCGAACCCCTTGGCCCCCAGGCTGCCGCCGGGAAAACCGCCGCCGCCGGAGGAGCGATTGCCTCCGGAGCGCCCGCCGCGACGGGAGCCGAACAGTCCGTCGAGCTTGGAGCGGACGTTCTTGAAGACCTCGTCGAGGTCGGGCGGGCCGCCGGAGTTCTTCCGGTTGCCCCACGGATCGTTGTCCTTCCCGCCGGGCTCGTTCCAGGCCATGTGCTTGTTCGCATCCTCTATTGACGGCGCGCGCCCGCGAAACGGGGCATACCGGCGTTGCAGTCTAATCGTGCCCGGCGGGCAGCCGAGCCTCGTGTCCGGACCCATGCCCGGACTCGTTCCCGGACCCGTGTCCGGACTCGTTCGCCAGCCCCGGTTCGGGGGCCAGCTCATCACTTATACGGTGCTCGCGCGCGATCCTGTCGAAGTCGGCGGCATCCATGTCCAGTCGCAGCAGGAAGCCCCCGCCGTCGGTGACCTGCTCCTGCTGCACCGCGTGCGCCTCGAACAGCCGAGCGCGCAGCCTGCCGCCCGAGGCCGGCACGTGCAGCCAGCCGGTGGCCCGGCGACCCTGCAGCAGCTCCGCCATGGCGGCCAGCAGCGCCTGGATGCCGTCGCCGGTGAGCGCCGACACGCGCGCCGCGACGGGCCGCCCCTGCTCGGACCGCTCGATGCCCGCGGAGTGCCCCGACACGTCGATCTTGTTCAGCACCGAGAGCTGGGGCACCTCGTCGGCCCCCACGCCCGCCAGCACCTTGTCGACGTCCTCGCGGTGACGCTCGCGCTCCTCGTCGGCATCGTCCACTACGTGCAGCAGCAGATCCGCCTCGCGGGTCTCGGTAAGCGTGGAGCGGAACGCCTCCACCAGTTCATGGGGGAGATCGCGGATGAATCCAACCGTGTCGGCCAGCACGACCGGTGTGCCGCCCGGCAGCACCATGCGCCGCAGCGTGGGGTCCAGCGTCGCGAACAACTGGTCGGCCGCGTAGGCGTCGGCCGCGGTGAGACGGTTGAACAGCGTCGACTTGCCGGCGTTCGTGTAGCCCACGAGCGCCACGGTGGGAATGCCGGAGCGGCTGCGCTGGCTGCGCCCCTGCTCGCGCTGGCGGCGCACCTTGTCGAGCCGGCGCTTCAACACCCGCACGCGCTCGTTGAGCAGCCGCCGGTCGGTCTCGAGCTGCGTCTCGCCGGGCCCGCGCAGGCCGATGCCGCCCTTCTGGCGCTCCAGGTGCGTCCAGCCGCGCACCAGCCGCGTCGACAGGTGATCCAGCTGCGCGAGCTCCACCTGCAGCTTGCCCTCGAAGGTGCGCGCGCGCTGCGCGAAGATGTCGAGGATCAGGGAGTTCCGGTCGAGCACGCGCACCTTGAGCTCGGCCTCGAGGTTGCGCTCCTGGCTCGGCGTCAGCCGCTGCCCGAAGAGCACCACGTCGACCGGCGGCTCGCCGGCCTCCGCGAAGCCCGCGAGCTGGGTGCGCAGCTCCTCGAGCTTGCCGGTGCCGACGAAGTGGCGCGCCGTGGGGCGCTGGCGCTTCGCGGTCACGAGACCGACCACCTCGAGCCCGGCCGAGCGCGCGAGCTCGGTGAACTCCGCCCGATCGGTCTGCACGTCCGCATCGACCGCGCCGTGGCGCAGGTCGACGTGGACCAGCAGTGCGCGGTCGCCTGAGTCGGGACGTTCGAACAAGGAATCCAGGGGCTGCGTGGCGCGGCGCGAGCGGACGGCCGCGCCGGGGAGTCAGTCGGTGTGGGGGGCGTCCGACGCCTGCGTCCGGGTGGCGGGGCCGGGGGAATCGGCGGCGGCGTCCTCGCCTTCGCCGGGCAGCGCGATCCTGACGGGGCGGCTGGGAACGACCGTGGAGATCGCGTGCTTGTACACCATCTGGCTGACGGTGTTCCTGAGCAGCACGACGAACTGATCGAAGGACTCTATCTGACCCTGCAGCTTGATGCCGTTGACAAGATAGATGGAGACCGGGACGCGCTCCTTGCGCAGCGTGTTCAGGAAAGGCTCCTGCAGTGACTGCCCTTTCGCCATTGTTCCGATCATCCTGCCCTTGTTGCGAACCGGGGCAGCACCCGATGATGCCGACGGTGCGGACGCGGACCCACCTGCCACTGCCGGCGCGACGGATTCTCGCCGTATGGCCGCACGGTGTCAACGCACGCCTCTCGGAGCGTCACGGGCGCCGTTCCGCCGGCGCGTGACGCATCGTGCAGAAGCTGCAGCGCCCGGTCCGCATCGATCTCGATTAAGGCGCGATTCAGACCGCCCGACCGATGCTGGCCCCGACACCCAGCCGCAGGCAGGATCCCATGGCTTCCGATACCGCATCGAGCATCGCCGATGCCTCGCCCACCGACCCGCCCACCGACCCGCCCACCGACCCGCCCGACGCGTCGCCGCGTACGCGCGGCCACGACGACGTGCTGTCCACCACGTGGCTGGATCGGGTGGAGGTGCGCCTCGTGGGCGACCGCGACAACGACGGCTACCACTCCAGCCTCGTCGTCACCATCGACGCCGACACCGACGCGGGCTTCGCCGAGGTGTACGCGAGCATCGCGCTCGTCGACGGTGCCGGGCGCCTCGCCGTGGCCCACGACACCGCATCCTTCGGCGTCGAGGGTCGCGTGTCGTACGACGCGCAAAGCGTGGAGTTCGAGCTGCTGGACGACTTCCCGGCCGATCGCTACGGGCTGTACGTGGAGCTGCGCGACGCCTGGTACGGCGATGCCCTGGACGGGGTGGGCGCGAACGAGTTCTACAGCCTCGGGAACCTGCGACTCGAAGGCGTGCGCCGCGACGGATACGACCACGGCTACGCCATCGGGTACGGGGTCGGCTTCTCGACCGGCTACACCGGCTACACGAGCTACTCCGGCGGGCCGTACGGCATCTATGGCGGTGGCGTGCGCGACGACTACTACAGCTCCAGCTACGGTGCGGTGTCCTACACCGGCGCCACGGGTCCCGGAACGCTCGTGGCGCTGACACTCGTCGCCGGCCTCGTTGCGCTCGCACGGCATCGCCGCCGCCATGAGGTCGCGGCGCGGGCACTTCCGGGCCGCGGCGCGTCCGGCTGACGAACCGGGGGTCGGAGGACTCCACTCGCCGACGGGCGCGGGCGGCACAGCGAAGGCGGGGTAACCGGGACGCCTTCCCTATAATGCGACGGACACGCCCCCCTTCCCCACCCTCCGGACGATCCGCATGCCCTCTGCCGACGCCGCTTCCACCGATGGGGCCCGGATCGCCTGGCGCCGCTCGCTGGACGACCCCGACGGCTTCTGGCTCGACATCGCCCGCCAGGCGACGTGGGAGACCGAGCCGTCGGTCGGCGTCGACACGAGCGAGTCGCCTTCCGGACGCTGGTTCGGCGACGGACGCATCAACGCCTGCAGGAACGCCCTGGACGTGCACGTCGAGGCCGGGCACGGCAAGCGCGTCGCGCTGATCCACGACAGCCCCGTCACGGGCACGCAGACGAAGCTCACCTACGCCGAGCTGACGGCGCGCACCGCCGCCTTCGCGGGCGTGCTGCGCGGCCTGGGCGTCGAACGCGGCGATCGGGTGCTGATCTACATGCCGATGATTCCGGAGGCGGTCATCGCCATGCTGGCCTGCGCCCGCCTCGGCGCCGTCCATTCGGTGGTCTTCGGCGGCTTCGCCGCGAAGGAGCTCGCGGTGCGCATCGACGATTGCACGCCGCAGTGCATCGTCGCGGCCTCCTGCGGCATCGAGCCCGCACGCGTCGTCGAGTACAAGCCGCTGCTGGACGAGGCCATCGACATCGCCACCCACGAGGTGCCGCACTGCATCGTGTTCCAGCGCGAGCAGGCGCGCGCGAACATGCTCGACGGGCGCGACCACGACTGGCACGAGCTCGAGAGCGAGGCGCGTCCCGCCGAGTGCGTGAGCGTCGCCAGCACCGACCCGCTCTACATCCTGTACACCTCCGGCACCACGGGCCGGCCCAAGGGAGTGGTGCGCGACACCGGCGGCAGCGTCGTGGCGTTGAAGTGGTCCATGAAGGCCATCTACGACGTGGAGCCCGGCGACGTCTTCTGGGCGGCGTCGGACATCGGCTGGGTCGTCGGCCATTCGTACATCGTGTACGGGCCGCTGTTCGCCGGCTGCACCACCGTGCTGTACGAGGGCAAGCCCGTCGGCACGCCCGACGCGGGCGCGTTCTGGCGCGTCATCGCCGAGCACGGCGTGAAATCCTTCTTCACCGCCCCGACCGCGTTCCGGGTGATCCGCAAGTCCGACCCCACGGCGGTCCTGCTGAAGGACCACGACACCTCCTCGCTGCGCGCGCTGTACCTCGCCGGCGAGCGCTGCGACCCCGACACCCTTCGGTGGTGCGCGAACACGCTCGGCGTGCCCGTGTACGACCACTGGTGGCAGACCGAGACCGGCTGGTCCATCTGCGCGCCGTGCCCGGGGCTCGCATCGGAAGGCGAAGCCCCGCCGACCGTCGTGCCGGGCTCGCCGGGGCGCCCCGTGCCCGGCCACGACATCGTCGCGCTCGCCCCCGACGGCGCCGAGCTGCCGGCGGGCGAGATCGGCGCGCTCGGCGGCCGCCTGCCGTTGCCGCCCGGCACCTTCGTCACGTTGTGGAACGCCCCCGAGCGCTACGCCTCCGCCTACTTCGAGACCTTCCCCGGTCACTACGAGACCGGCGACGCGGGCTATGTCGACGAGGCCGGCCACGTCTTCGTCATGGCCCGCACCGACGACGTCATCAACGTGGCCGGGCACCGGCTGTCGACGGGCGCGATGGAGGAGGCGTTGGCGAACCACCCCGACGTGGCCGAATGCGCCGTCATGGGCGTGCACGACCCCGTGAAGGGCCAGTTGCCGGTGGGCTTCGTGACGCTGAACTCGGACGTGGACCGTCCGCACGCCGACATCGAGGCGGAGCTGGTGCAGCGCGTGCGCGACGAGATCGGCCCCGTCGCCGCGTTCCGCTCGGTGGCGGTGGTGGAGCGACTGCCGAAGACGCGCTCGGGCAAGATCCTGCGCGCGACCATGCGCTCGATCGCCGATGGGTCCGAGTGGAACATGCCGGCCACGATCGAGGATCCGGCAGTGCTCGCGGAGATCGAGCAGACGCTCAGGAAGCTCGGCTACGCGGGAGCGTCGGCATGAGCGCCGCACCGAAGGGCATGGATGCTTCCGTCGACGCCCTCGCGCCGCCCGCCCCCGACATCCACGCCCGCCTCGATGCCAAGCGCGCCGCGGCCCTCGCAGGCGGCGGCCCGAAGCGCGTCGACGCGCAGCACGCCAAGGGCAAGCTGACCGCGCGCGAACGCCTGGCCGTGCTGTTCGACCGCGACACGTTCCGCGAGTGGGACATGTTCGTCGAGCACGACTGCCACGACTTCGGCATGGCCGACAACGTGGTCCCGGGGGACGGCGTCGTGATCGGCTACGGCCGCGTCAACGGCCGGCTGACCTTCGCGTTCAGCCAGGACTTCACGGTGCTGGGCGGCTCGTTGTCGGCGGCGCACGCCAGGAAGATCTGCAAGCTCATGGATCACGCCATGCGCGTGGGCGCACCCATCGTCGGCATCAACGACTCCGGCGGCGCGCGCATCCAGGAGGGGGTGGCATCCTTGGGCGGCTACGCCGACGTGTTCCAGAAGAACGTGCTGGCGTCCGGGGTGGTGCCGCAGATCTCCATGGTCATGGGCCCCTGCGCCGGTGGCGCGGTGTACTCCCCGGCCATGACCGACTTCATCTTCATGGTGCGCGACACGAGCTACATGTTCGTCACCGGCCCCGAGGTCGTGAAGACCGTGACGCACGAGGAGGTCACGCAGGAGGAGCTCGGCGGCGCGGGCACGCACACCACGAAGTCCAGCGTCGCCGACGGCGCGTTCGACAACGACGTCGAGGCGCTGCTGCAGCTGCGCCGCTTCCTGCACTTCCTGCCGCAGAACAACCGCGAGCGCGCGCCGCACCGTCCCACTTCCGACGACCCCGGTCGCGCGGTCCCAGCGCTCGACACTCTGGTGCCGGACAATCCGAACCTGCCGTACGACATCCTCGAGCTCGTCACGCGCGTGTGCGACGAGGAGGACTTCTTCGAGATCCAGGCCGACTACGCGGCCAACATCGTCGTCGGTCTAGGGCGCATCAACGGCGAAACCGTGGGCTTCGTCGCCAACCAGCCGAAGGTGCTGGCGGGTTGCCTGGATATCGCGGCCAGCCGCAAGGCCGCCCGCTTCGTGCGCTTCTGCGACGCGTTCTCGATCCCGATCGTGACCTTCGTGGACGTGCCGGGCTTCCTGCCCGGCACCGCGCAGGAGTACGGCGGCATCATCAAGCACGGCGCGAAGCTCCTGTTCGCCTACGGCGAGGCCACGGTGCCGAAGATCACGGTCATCACGAGGAAGGCCTACGGCGGCGCCTACGACGTCATGGCATCGAAGCATCTGCGCGGAGACGTCAACTACGCGTGGCCGTCGGCCGAGATCGCGGTGATGGGCCCCAAGGGCGCGGTCGAGATCATCTTCCGCGCCGACAAGGGCGATCCGGACAAGATCGCCGCGCGCACCGAGGAGTACCGCGAGAAGTTCGCGAACCCGTTCGTGGCGGGGAGCCTCGGGTTCATCGACGACGTGATCCGGCCGCGCAGCACGCGCGCGCACCTGGCGCGGGATCTGGAGATGCTGAAGGGGAAGGCGCTGCAGAACCCGTGGAAGAAGCACGACAACATTCCGTTGTGAGCCGGGCGTGAGAGCGACGAAGGCCGCGCACCGGGTGCCGGCCGAGTCAGGTCCAGGGGTCTTGGCAGATCACGCCGGTGCGGGCGAAGCCGGCCGCGCCGCGCGTGACCAGAGACAGCCCGTTGGCGAGTGCGGTCGCGACCATCAGCGCGTCCCGCTCCGGGATCCGATCCGGGTCGTGCAACCGCGCGCGGCGCGCTACGACCGCGACGTCGATCGGGAGCACACGCCGCTCGAACGCGACGAGCACCTGCCGGTCGAGCCACTCCCGCAACGACTTCCCGCGCCTCAGGTCCGAGCGCTCCGTGGCCGCGATGCCGAGCTCGAGCTCCAGCAGGGTGAGCGCCGAGACGTGGAACGCCGCAAGGGGACGCACCTCGATCCATTCCACGACGTTCGGATCCGCCGTGCCGGAGTGCGCCTTGCGCAGCTCGCACACGACGCACGTGTCGAGCAGGTACACCGCGTCAGGACAGGTCGGCGGGTCGCGTCCCGATCTCCACGCGCGGCGGCTCGAACTCGATGTCTTCGGCCATGCCGAGTGCCTCCACCAGGGACCGTCGCTCGCCGGTCAGGCGCCGATACTCGGAGACCGGAAGCAACACGTGCGACACCTCGCCCCGATGGGTGATCAGCACGGGTCCGTCGTCGGCCGCGCGCTTGACGCCGCTCGGGTCCTGGTTGAACCGGCGGCTCGATACGGTGCGTTCGGACACGGTTCCGGCCCTCGTCGGATTGCTTGTAACTACGATACTACACAGAGGGTATAGTTCGGCGATGCCGATTGACAAGATCCTGATCGCCAACCGCGGCGAGATCGCCTGCCGCGTGATCCGCACCGCTCGTCGGCTCGGCATCGCCACGGTCGCGGTCTACTCCGACGCCGACCGGCACGCGCTTCACGTGCGCCTGGCCGACGAGGCGGTGCGAGTCGGTGGCAACGCCTCGAGCGACAGCTACCTGCGCATCGACCGCATCGTCGAGGCCGCGAAGGCGACGGGCGCGGACGCGGTGCACCCCGGCTTCGGCTTCCTGTCCGAGAACGCCGCCTTCGCGCAGGCGCTCGAGGCCGCGGGCATCACGTTCATCGGCCCGAACGTGCGCGCCATCGAGTCGATGGGCGACAAGATCGAGTCGAAGAAGATCGCCGCCGAAGCCGGCGTCAGCACCGTGCCGGGCCACCCCGACGCGGTGGCCGACGCCGACGAGGCGTACCGCATCGCCGAGCAGATCGGCTGCCCGGTCATGCTCAAGGCGAGCGCGGGCGGCGGCGGCAAGGGCATGCGCGTGGCCGACACGCTCGATACCGTGCGAGAGGGTTTCGTGGCCGCGCAGAACGAGGCACGCGGCGCGTTCGGCGACGATCGGGTGTTCGTCGAGAAGTTCATCGAGCAGCCGCGGCACATCGAGATCCAGGTGATCGCCGACGCGCAAGGCAACACGCTGTACCTCGGCGAGCGCGAGTGCTCCATCCAGCGCCGCCACCAGAAGGTCGTGGAGGAGGCGCCCTCGCCGTTCATCGACGCGGCCACGAGGAAGGCCATGGGCGAGCAGGCCGTCGCGCTCGCGCAGGCGGTCGACTACCGCTCGGCGGGCACGGTCGAGTTCATCGTCGACAAGGCCGCGAGCTTCTACTTCCTGGAGATGAACACGCGGCTGCAGGTGGAGCATCCGGTGACCGAATGCATCACCGGACTCGATCTGGTCGAGCTCATGATCCTCGTCGCGGCGGGCGAGCCCCTGCCGCTGAAACAGAAGGACGTTCGCGCGAACGGCTGGGCCTTCGAGGCGCGCGTGTACGCCGAGGACCCCGACCGCGGCTTCCTGCCGTCCACGGGACGCGTCACGCACTACGAGCCGCCGCCCGCGCTCACCACGTCCGCCCCGCTGTCGGCGGACGAGGCCGCCGCGCGCACCGCGCCCTACGTGCGCGTCGACACCGGCATCGACGCCGGGGGCGAGATCTCGATGCACTACGACCCGATGATCGCGAAGCTCGTGACCTGGGCACCGACGCGCGAGGCGGCCATCGACGCCATGCAGGACGCCATCGACCGGTACCGGATCGCCGGGGTGTCGCACAACCTGCCTTTCCTGTCCGCGCTGTTCGCGCACCCCGCGCTGCGCGCCGGGGACCTGACCACGCGGTTCATCGAGGATCACTTTCCGACCGGCTTCGACAGCTCGACCTACGAGGCGAAGGCCTACAACCTGCTCCCCATCGTCGCCGCCTGGCTCGAGCGCGAGTCGCGCGCGCGGGACGCGGCTCCGGCGGACGCGCCCACGGTCGGCCGGTCGTCGGTGATGCAGGTCATCCCCGGCACCGACGAGGGCACGCTCGTCGTGGTCGAGGGGGATTCCCGCACCCGGGTGACCGCGCAGCGGCTCGGCCTGGTCGCGAGCGACTGGACGCCCGGCCGCGCGCTGTTCGAAGGCTCGGTGGACGGCACGCCCCTGAGCGTCGCCGTGAGCCGCACGCCGTCCGGCTGGGCGCTCTCGCACCGCGGCACGCGCCGCACCTTCCGTGCGGTGGAGGCTCACGTGGCGGAGCTTCTGTCGTTGATGCCCGTGAAGGTGGCCGCGGACATGACGAAGTTCCTGCTGTCGCCGATGCCGGGATTGCTGACGAAGGTCCTCGTCGACGAAGGCGATGCGGTGATCGCCGGTCAGGACGTGGCGATCATCGAGGCGATGAAGATGGAGAACACGTTGAAGGCGTTGAAGGACGGCACGGTGAAGCGGGTTGCCGCGGGGGCCGGGGATAGCCTGGCTGTGGATGCGGTGATCGTGGAGTTCGAGTAGCGCCTGCCTCTCATCACCGAGTTCTCGTGTGACGCCGTGCGCCGATCGCGGCCGTCCGCACGCCGTCGTCACGAGTCCGCCTCTTGCCCGCCACCAAGACTGACGCTATGTTGCGTCTTCGCAGGTGGCATACGTCGGAGCAACATCGTGGACATCGCTTCACTCGGAGAGGACGGCTTCTTCGCGCCCTCACGAATCGCGGCCGCCCTCGCGACCAGCGGTGCCGACCTCGCGCGCACGGCGGGCCTCGGTCGCGACGCGGTACAGCGCAAGGACCGGGTCCGCTCGGACAAGGTGCAACGGCGACTGCGCGAGGTGGTGGAGGTCATCAACAAGGCCGCACCCCGGTTCGGGTCCGAGATGATGGCCTACGCCTGGTATCGGTCCGAACCGCTCGCCGGATTCTCAGGCAGCACGGCCATGGAGCTCGTGCGCGAGGGACGCGCGATGGACGTGCTGGAGTACATGGACGCGGTGGACGCCGGGGTGCACGCCTGAGCGTTGCATTCGAAGGGCTCCTGTATCGGGCTCTCGACCCGCGCTACGCCCGGGACCCGCTATCCGGCGAAGGCGCCCGGCGTTTCGGTGGACGTTTCAACCCCAGGGGCGTGGCGGCTCTTTACACGACGCTCTCGCCGCACACCGCCATCCGCGAAGCGAACCAGATCGGCCACCTGCAACCGACGGTGCTCGTCGCCTACGAAGCGCGGATCGAGCGAGTCTTCGATGCGCTGAATGTCGAAGCACTCGAAGCGGTCGGCATGAGCGCCGCCGGGCTGTCATCGAACACGTGGCGAGACGAGATGCTCTCGGACGGTAGCTCCGAGACGCAGCGCTTCGCGCAACACGTGCGCGACGACGGGTTCGATGCCCTGCGGGTGCCGAGCTTCGCACCGGGCGCCACGACCCGGGACGTGAACCTCGTGCTGCTTCGATGGGGCCCGGAGCCGCCCGCGGAACTGCGCGTCGTCGACGATCAAGGGCGGTTGCGATAGCGTCACGCGTCGCGCCCGATCTCTTCGAACAACCACTCCCGAAACGCCCGCACCTTCGGCGTGTCCCGATGCCGTTCCGGATACACGAGGTGATAGCAGAACACCGTCTCCTCGAACGTCGCCGGCGGGAACGGCCGCACCAGCCGTCCCGCCGCAAGCTCGCGCGCGACGAGCGCCGCGCTCGACAGCGCCACGCCCTGCCCCGCGAGCGCCGCCTCCACCAGCATCCCGTCCGCGCTGAACCGCGGCCCGCGCTCGGCTTCGACGCCCTTCGCCCCCGCCGCGCGCAGCCACATCGGCCAGCCGGGTCGCGCGTCCGACTCGTCCGCCCAGCTCGAATGCAGCAACGTGACGCCGGCCAGATCGTCCGGGCGGGCCAGGGACGCGCCATCGGCCAGTAGCGACGGGCTGCACACCGGGAACGCATCGATCGTCATCAGGCACTCGGCGACGTGCGGCGGGTAGTGGCCGCGCCCGTAGCGGATGGCGGCGTCCACGCCGTCGGAGGCGAAGCTCGCGAGCGCGTCCTTCGCGTCGATCCGCACGTCGAACTCGGGGTGCGCCCGGCGCAGCCGCTCCAGCCGAGGCACGAGCCACCGCGCGCCGAACGACGGCGGCACGCTGACGGTGAGGAAGTCGGGCCGTCGCTGCGCGCGCATCGCCTCCACGCCCGCGAGCAGCCGATCGAACCCGTCCGACAGGTGCGGCAGCGCCGCCCGTCCGGCCTCGGTCAGCTCGATCGCCCGGACGCGGCGATGGAACAGCGCGACGCCGAGCTGCGCCTCCAGCGCACGCACCTGCTGGCCGATCGCGGCGGGCGTGACGTGCAGCTCCGCCGCGGCGTCCTTGAAGCTCAGCCGACGGGCCGCAGCCTCGAAGGCCCGCAACGCGTTCAGCGGTGGCAGGCGTCCGGTCACGGCGACGACACGCGATAGGTTTCCTTTCCCGTCGGCGACGAAACCATCGTTTGTCGCACGCCCGCTTCCCCGCCAGATTGAACCCGTGCCGTCCGGATTCTCGCGACGGTGACGAAGCGATTCTACTGCGCCGCCGAACACGCGGCCACGCACGGGGAGAACGAGCGATGGGCATCGGTTGGCTCTGGCACTACACGGACCGCAGCGGCGACGAACCGTTGCGGGCGGACAACGAGCGGCGCGCCGCGGCGATCTACGGGCGCTGGCGCATGCTGCACGCCCTCGTCGACGACGCGGCACGACGTGCCCTCGATCAGTGGTCGGATGCGCGCCGACGACGCGCCGGGCTGCGCGAGCTCGCCGCGCTGTCCGACCAGCTGCTCGACGACGTGGGGCTGCTGCGCGACGGCTCAACCGGGCTTCGATACCCACTTTTTCGTTCGTTGTCCGACGCGACGCGGACAGGCAGCGCCCACGTTCTGATTGGATACAGGCCCTAGCGCGACCGTCACGGCTCCGGGGAGCTTCAGCTCAGCGCCGCGGCGGAAGACCGGGTTCAGAGATCGCATCCAGATCCGCGAAGAAGCTTTCGGCATCGATGGTCGGTGCGTCGCGGAAGGCATCGAGTACCTGCTGCACGGCGACGAACTGCCTTCGGGGCAACGGCACCAGCTCCGCGATCGGTACGCCGTCGCGAGTCACTACCAGGGACTCGCCCGCTTCGACCGCGCGCAACACCGCAGCGCTGTCGTCGCAGAACTCGCCGGAAGTGATGTCTCGTGCCATGGACGGACTCTAGCAAGCTCCGTCGACGGCACGGCTACGCGGACCTCCCGCTAACGACCCGCCGTCGCCATGCCTCGGCACGACGCTCCAGCGGGTCGACCCGGTTCGCTTCGACCTCCACAAGAGCCCCCGCCGCGAACGCGCGAGGCCCCTCCACCAGCATCGCCGTCCCCACGCTCGTCCCCGTCGCGCTCGCGCTCGTCTCCACGCTCCTGCCCGTCGCGGCCACCAGCATCTCCAGGTACGCGGCATTGCCCGCGAACGGCCCCTCCACCGCGATTGGCCCACGCGCCCCGATCAGCTCCAGACAGGTCGCCGTCATGAGCGCCAGGTAGTGCGTGACGACGATCGCGTGCTCGGCATCGTCCAGTGACGCCGGGTCCACCGTCCAGATCGCCTCGCGCGACGGAAACGGTCCCGAACCCTGAACCACCGCCGGCAACAGCATCGCTCCGCGCTCCACCACCCGATCGAGCGCCGCAGGGTCCACGCCGTGGACACCGTCGCGCGACAGCAACGTGTACTCGCGCCCACCCATGAACTTCGCCGACGGCACCGGCCGGCCGCGCGCGTCGATGTTCACGAGCGTGTCGCGCGCGGGGTCCAGCTCCACCGCATTCGCACCCGGCGCCATGCACACGACCCAGGTCCCCGTCGATACCACCGCGAAGGGCGGCTCGCGCGCGAGCAGGTGCGGCACCAGGGACGCGTTCGAGTCGTGGATGCCGACGTGCACCGGAGTCCCGGCAGCGAGCCCCGTGCGCGCCACCACCTCCGGCGTCACCGTCCCGAGCCGCTCGCCCGTCGGGCGCATCGGCGGCGCGAGTCGATCCCACCCGCGCGAGATCGCGAGCGCCGAGAACTCTCCCGTGGCGGGCACGATCAGATCGGTGTGGCACCCGAGCGAGGTCGGCTCGCTGGCCATCTCGCCGCACAGCCGGTACGCCCAGTACTGCGGCCACGTCAGCAGATGCGCGACGCGCGCGAACGCGTCGGGGAACGTCGCTTCCTGCCAATGCAACTGCGCCCCCACGTTCAGTCCGCCCGGCAGCGGCGGCGACCCGGTCTCGGCGAACGGCGGGCGCAGCGGCTCGTAGTCGGCGCGCACCGCGTCGGGTCCGTCGTGCTCGTAGTCGAGCACGGGCAGCGCGAGCGATCCGTCGGCGTCGAGCAGCGCCACCGTCGCGCCGTGCGTCGTGACGCCGATCGCGTCGACGGTGCCGCGCGCGGCGAGCGTCGTGAGGCTCTCGAGCGCGAAGTCGTTCAATGTCTCGACGTCGAACGCCGGATACGGCGGACCGTCGAGCATCGGCGTCGGCCGCGACAGCACCTCAAGCTCTATGGCCTCGAAGGTATCCACAAGCGCGACCTTCGCATTCGTCTTGCCGACGTCGAGCACCGCGACCCTCACGCGCGCGCCGCTCCCCCGAGCGTCGTCGGATCCGGCTCGGCCGCCGCCCGCCTGCGCGCCGCGCGACCGTCGACGAGCTTGCGCACGATGCGCGGCAGCGCGATGACCGCGATCAGCAGCAGCCCCACGAAGATCGACATGACGATCCCGGGCACGTTCAGCAGCCCGAACCCGAACGTGACCATGCCCATGACGATGGCCGCGAGCACGACCCCGGGGATCGTGCCGCTGCCGCCGAGGATGCTCACCCCGCCGAGCACGACCATCGTGACGATCTCGAGCTCCCAGCCGAACGCGATGGACGGGCGCGTGGAGCCGAGCCTGGAGGTGAGGCACACCGCGGCGATGCCGGACATGAGCCCCGTCAGCACGAACAGCGTGAACTTCACGCGCGGCACGCGCACGCCGGAGAACAGCGCCGCGGTCGGGTTATTGCCGATCGCGTACACGGCGCGACCGAACGCGCTCTTGTGCAGCACCAGCGCGTAGACGAGCGCGGCGATCGTGAACAGCACCATCTCCACGGTGATGACCCACGCGATGTAGCCCTGACCGAACCACGCGAAGCTCGCCGGGTAGCCCGAGTAGGCCTTGTCGCCGAGCACGATGTAGGCGATGCCGCGGAACAGCGACATCGTGCCGATCGTCGCCACGATCGACGGCAGCCCCAGCCGCGTGACCAGCCATCCGTTGAACGCCCCGCACGCGAGCCCGACGCCCAGGCCAACGAGCACGAGCGTCGGCGTGCCGGCCCCGAGCGTGACCGCGTAGCCCATCGCGGTGGAGGCCAGCGCGATGATCGCGGCGACCGACAGATCGATCTCGCCCGAGATGATCAGCAGCGCCATCGCGAACGCGATCATCGCCTTCTCGGTGAAGTTGAACGTCGCGTCGGACAGGTTCCACGGGTCGAGGAAGTACGGGGAGGCGAAGGTGTTGGCAATGAAGATCGCTATCGCCACGGCCAGCAGCAGTGCCTCCCAGCTGCCGAGCGTGCGGCGCAGGCCGCCGTGCAGCCGATCGGGCACGTGCCGCGGCGAGCCCGTCGCCGCCCCCGTCGCCGCCCCCGTCGCCACCCTGGCACGCGCCACGGCGCCCTCCTCGATCCTCGCACTCACGCCCGCTTCTCCGCGCGCTTCAGGATGATGCGCCCCACCCGTCGCTCCGAGCGCGCGTTCAGCGCCACCGCGACGATGATCGCGGTGCCCGAGATCGCGAGCTGCCAGAACGGCGACACGTTCACGACCGGCAGCGCGTTCTTGATGACACCGAGGAACAACGCCCCCATGACGGCGCCCGCGACGGTGCCGATGCCGCCGGCGATCGACACGCCGCCGATGACGCACGCGGCGATGACGTCGAGCTCGAAGCCGGAGGCGACATCCACGTAGGCGACCGCGTAGCGCGACACCCAGAGATACCCGCACAGCCCCGACACCGCCCCCGCGGCGACGAACGCGAGGCAGCGCGTGCGACCGACGTCGATGCCCGCGTACACGGCCGCGTCGGGGTTGCCGCCGGCGGCGTACAGCGCGCGGCCGAACGGCGTGCGGTTCACGAGCACGACGGCGCCCGCGATGCACAGGATCGCGACCCAGGACAGCACCGGCAGCCCGAGGAGCTCCGCCCGCGGCAGCGCCTTGTACGCCGCGCTCATCTCGTGGGAGTTCACCCACTGGCCGTCCGAGATCAGGAAGATCGTGCCGCGAAAGATCGTCAACGTGCCGAGGGTGACGACGATCGGCGGGATGTCGAGCTTCCACACGAGCAGCCCGTTGATCGCGCCGAGCGCCGCGCCCATCGCCACGGCCATGACGGCCAGCAGCGCGATCGGCACCCCCGGGAACGAGGCGTTGAGCATCGCCGTGACCATGCCGACGAGCGCGAGGTTCGCCGCCACCGACAGATCGATGCAGCGCGACAGGATCACCAGCATCTGCCCGAGCGCGAGGCAGATCAGGATCGCGCTGTCGTTGAACGTACCGGCGAGCCGGCCTGGCGTGGCGAAGGCCGGCGCGCGCGAGGCGACCAGCGCGACGAGCACCACCAGCGCGAGCGCCAGGGCCGCGTCGCGCGAGCGCAGCGCAGCGAGCAGTCGGGACCCCGCCCCGGGACGAACCGTCGGCGTGGGCACGGCGTCGGCCGCGGTGCTCATGCCGCGCGCCGCTCCGCGGCGTCGATGCCGGCCGCCGCGCGCACGAGCGCCGACGGGCTCGCCGCCGCGCGATCGAGCTCGGCGACGGTCCGGCCCTCGCGCATGACGATGACCCGATCGCTCATGCCCAGCACCTCGGGGATCTCGGACGACACCATGATCACCGCGAGCCCCTGTCCCGCGAGCTCGCGCATGAACGCGTGCACCGCGGCCTTGGATCCGATGTCGATGCCCTTGGTCGGCTCGTCGAGCACGATGACGGCGGGCGTGGTCGCGAGCCACTTCGCGATGACGACCTTTTGCTGGTTGCCGCCGGAGAGCTGTCCGACCCGCTGGTCGAGCGAGGCCGCGCGCAGCTCCAGCCGTTCGGTGTACTGGCGAGCGAGGGCGAACTCCTCGGCGGTGCGCACGAACCCGCGGCGCGCGCTCGTCCGTAGCGAGGGCAGCGCGACGTTCGAGAAGATCGGCAGCCCGGTGATCGCGCCCTGCGCGCCGCGGTCCTCGGGCACGTACACGATGCCTTGCGCGATCGCGTCGGCGGGGCTTCGGATGTCGAGGGCGCGCCCGTCGAGCGTCACGGTCCCGCGGCTCGGCCGCGTGATGCCGAACAGGGACTGCATCAGCTCGCTGCGCCCCGCGCCCACGAGCCCGTAGAAGCCGAGGATCTCGCCGCGGCGGAGCGCGAACGACACGTCCTCGAACTCGGTCGGGTGCGAGTAGCCCGTGACCTCGAGGATCGTCTCGCCGGGCGCGCCGATCGGTGGCGGGAACACGTCCGCCACCGAGCGCCCGATCATCAGCTCCACGAGCGCGGACTCGTCGATGTCCTCGATGCGCCCGTCGCCGACGTGCTCGCCGTCGCGGAACACCGTGTAGCGGTCCGCGATGCGGAAGATCTCGTCGAACTTGTGACTGATGAACAGGATCGCCTTGTCTTCCGCCTTCAGCCGCTCGACGAGCTCGTACAGCTCCTCGATCTCGTGGTGCGACAGCGCCGCGGTCGGCTCGTCCATGACGACGACGCGCGCATCGATCGACAGCGCGCGGGCGATCGCGACGAGGTGCTTGCTCGCGATACCCAGATCCCTGAGCCGCGCCCGCGGGTCGAGCGCCGCGCCGATCCGGTGCAGGATCGCCGCCGCATCGTGCTCCATCCGGCGCCGATCGATGAGCCCGAACCGGGTGCGCGGCGCGTGCCCGATCCAGACGTTCTCGGCGACCGACAGGTCGTCGAACAGCACCGTCTCCTGGTGGATGGCCGTGATGCCCGCGGCCGATGCGTCCTGCGGCGTCGCGAAGCTCACGGGACGCCCATCGATGCGGATCGTGCCGCCGTCGGGGCGGTATATCCCGGTCAGCACCTTCACGATCGTGGACTTGCCCGCGCCGTTCTCGCCGACCAGCGCCGTGACCTCGCCCGCGCGCAGCTCCAGCGCCACGCCGGAGAGCGCGCGCACGCCCGGGAACGTCTTCGTGACGTTCTCGAGCGCGAGCACGGGCGCCGCCGCCCCGGCCGCGTTCGGCGTGTCGCCACCCGCGGAGCCCGAGGCCACGGCGCCGGGCATCAGAAGATCTCCTTGAACTCGTCGATGTTGGACTCGTCGTAGACGAACGGGTCGCTCATCGCGCCCTCCAGGTCGTCGTCGAGCTCGACGTCGCCGAGCCGGCCCATCGACAGCGTGCCGCCGGGCTCCGGGGTGGCATCGTTCGCGACGAGGTCGTAGGCGAGCATGGTCGCTGCGTAGCCGAGATCGATCGGGTTCCAGATCGCGAACGACTTCGAGGCGCCGGACTCGATCGCGCCGGCCATCTCGGACGGCAGCCCGAGGCCCGTCACGTTGACCTCGCCGACCTTGCCGGCGTCCTGCACGGCCTGCGCCGCGGCGACGATGCCGACCGAGGTCGGCGCGATGATCGCGTCGAGATCGGGATGCGAGGACATGAGCCCCTGCGCCTCGCGGTAGGACTTGTCGGCGAGATCGTCCCCGTACACGGTCGCGACGACCTCGATGCCCGGGTAGTCCGGCAGCACCTTGTTCATCTCCTCGATCCAGGTGTTCTGGTTCGTCGACGTGCTGGTGGCCGACAGCACCGCGACCTGGCCGCCGTCGGGCAGCTCGTCGGCGGCGAGCTTGACGATCATGTTGCCGATGAGCGGGTTGCTCGACGGGTTCAAATGCATCATCCGGCCCTCGGGCGCCACGCCCGAATCGAACGAGATGACCTTGATGCCGCGCTGCATCGCGCGCTTCAGAGCGGGCACGACCGCGTCGGGGTCGTTCGCCGAGATCGCGATCGCGTCGACGCGCTGCGCGATCAGCGAGTTGATGACCTCGACCTGCCCTTCCGCCGTCGTGTCGGTGGGACCGGTGTAGATGATCTCGACGTTCCCGAGCTCCTCGGCCGCCTCTTCCGCGCCTTCCGCCGCGGCCTCGAAGAAGCCGATGCCGAGCGCCTTGACGAGCAGCGCGATGCGCACCTCGTCCTGTGCCTGCGCGGACCCCGCGACGGTGCCGAGCGCCAAGGCCGCGAGGGGGGCGGCGACCAGCGCCGTCAATCGTTTCCCGTTCATGTTCGAATCACTCTCCTCTGACGTGGTGTAGCCGGCACCTTCTTGGGAGCGCCGGCGTTCGGGCCGCCGGACCGCCGCGCGCGTCGCGCGTCGGAGCCCGGGGTCGGTGGACGGTCACGACGCGGCGGCGTCGCTTCCGGAAGGCGAATCGATGCCGGACCGGCGATCGCTGCCGGACGAGCGGTCCGAGCGCAGCTCGGCGACGATCAGCCGGACGTCGGCCGCCTCGAGCATCGCCGCGGCCGCGTCCGGGATGCCCTCGTCGGTGATCAGCACGTCGATGTCCTCGAGCGGACAGAACACGAGGCTGGAGCGGCGCGAGAACTTCGACGAATCCGCCAGCACCACGAGCTCGTCCGAGCCGCCCATGAAGCGCCGCTCGCTCTGGATGACGAGCGGGTCGGACTCGGTCAACCCGCGCCGCCCGACGCCGTGCGCACCGACGAACATGCGTCGGGCGTGGAAGTGGCTCGCGAAGTCGTCCTCGAACGGGGACAGCACGATGTTCTGCTCGCGGTAGAGCGTGCCGCCCGCGAGCATGACGGTGAGCTTCGAGTGCTTGAGCAGGTGCTCGGCGACGGGGAAGGAGTTGGTGAGCACCTGCAGCCGGCGCGTGGCCAGACCGTGCACCATCTGGAAGGTCGTCGTGCCGCCGTTGATCACGATGTCGTCGCCGTCCTCGCACAGCGCGACCGCCTCGCGCGCGATGGCGCGCTTGGCCACCGCGTTCAGCGATTCGTTGACCGCCCAGGGCCGTCCGACCAGCGCCGCCTGCTGCGGCGGCGTCAGCGCCTCGGCCCCGCCGCGCACCCGGCGCAAGCGCTTCTCCAGGTGCAGGGCCGCGATGTCCCGGCGAATGGTGGCCTCGGACGAGTCGGTCAGCTCGACGAGCTCGGACACCGTCGCCACGGGCCGTTCCTGGACGGCCGAGAGGATGATCCGCTGACGTTCGCGTTCGTGCATCGTGCCTCCTGTTCACGAGCGATGGTACGCAACCGCACAGAACTGTCAATCGGTTTCGATCATGTCCAGTCAGCGAATGGCCTCGGGGACCGAACCTGACCGCTGCTGATTGACTTCCGCCGTGGGTCGCACGAGGATGGCGCACGCCCCCCGTTCCCGGAAGCGCTGCCATGCCCGCTGGTCACGACTCGTCCGCCCCGCTGATAAAGGACCGTTGGGACGAGTCCCACGCCGCGACGCTCGACGAGCCGGGCCGGCTGCTCTATCGCTCGAACCTCCTCGGCGCGGACGTGCGGGTGACGAACTACGGCGGCGGCAACACCTCGGCCAAGGTCGACATGGATGACCCGCTCACCGGCGAGAGCGTGACGGTCCTGTGGGTGAAGGGCTCCGGCGGCGACATCGGCACGATGGACCGGGCGGGCTTCGCGACGCTCTACCAGCACAAGCTCGACTCCCTGAAGGGCCTGTACCGCGGCCCCGAGTACGAGGACGAGATGGTCGGCCGCCTGCCGCACTGCACGTTCGACCTGAACCCGCGCGCAGCCTCCATAGACACGCCGCTGCACGCCTACGTGCCGCACGCGCACGTCGACCACGTGCACCCCGACGCCATCATCGCGATCGCCGCCTCGGAAGACGGCGAGGCGCTCACGACGGAAATCTTCGGCGACGACATCGGCTGGCTGCCCTGGCGCCGCCCCGGCTACGAGCTCGGCCTGTGGCTCGCGACGTTCTGCAGGGAGCACCCCGACGCGCGCGGCGTCGTGCTCGGCAGCCACGGCCTGTTCACCTGGGCCGACACGGCGCGCGAGTGCTACGCGGTGACGCTCGAGATCATCAACCGCGCGATCACGTGGCTCGGCGAGCGCAGCGCGGACGTGCCCGCGTTCGGAGGCGCCCGCACGACGACGCTCGCGCCCGAGGCGCGCCGACGCATCGCCGCGGCGCTGATGCCCGAGATCCGTGGAGGCATCGGCAAGAAGCGCCACAAGGTCGGCCACTTCGACGACTCGGACGCCGTGCTGGAGTTCGTCGCGGCGAAGGACATGGAGGCCCTCGCCGCCCTCGGCACGAGCTGCCCCGACCACTTCCTGCGCACCAAGATCCGCCCGCTCGTCATCGACCTGAACCCCGCCGCCAAGGATCTCGACACCGAAATCGAGCGCGTGCGCGCGGCGCTGCCCGACTCGATCGACGCCTACCGCGACGACTACGCGGCCTACTACGAACGCTGCAAGCGCGCCGACAGCCCACCGATGCGCGACCCCAACGCGGTCGTCTACCTGGTGCCCGGCGTCGGCATGATCACGTTCGCGGCCGACAAGGCCACGGCCCGCATCGCGGGCGAGTTCTACACCAACGCCATCAACGTCATGCGCGGCTCGTCGGCGGTGTCGACCTACCGCGGCCTGCCCGAGCAGGAGGCGTTCGACATCGAGTACTGGTTGCTCGAGGAGGCGAAGCTGCAACGCATGCCGGCCCCGAAGAGTCTCGCGGGCCGCATCGCCTTCGTGACGGGCGGCGCGGGCGGCATCGGCACCGCGACGGCCGAGCGGCTGCTGACCGAGGGTGCGTGCGTGGTGCTCGCCGACATCGACGCCGACGCGCTGGTCGCCACGCGCGAGGCGCTCGGCGCGACCCACACCGCGGAGCGGGTGCACACGACGCTCCTGGACGTCACCGACGAGGCGGCCGTCGAGGACGCGTTCACGGCGGCCACCCTCGCGTTCGGCGGCATCGACATCCTCGTATCGAACGCGGGCATCGCCTCCTCGGCACCCATCGAGGAGACGTCCCTGGCGCTCTGGAACCGGAACTTCGACGTGCTCTCGACCGGCTACTTCCTCGTCTCGCGCGAAACCTTCAAGGTGTTGAAGCGCCAGGACACCGGTGGCGCCATCGTGTTCGTCGCCTCGAAGAACGCGCTGGCCGCCTCGCCGAACGCCTCGGCCTACTGCACGGCCAAGGCCGCCGAGGTGCACCTCGCGCGCTGCCTCGCGCTCGAGGGCGCTCCGCACGGCATCCGCGTCAACACGGTGAACCCGGATGCCGTGCTGCGCGGCTCGAAGATCTGGAGCGGCGACTGGCTGCAGGAGCGCGCCGACGCCTACGGCAAGGACACCTCCGAGCTCGAGGCGCACTACCGCGAACGATCCCTGCTCAAGCGCTCGGTGCTGCCGGAGGACATCGCCGAGGCCGCGTACTTCCTCGTCTCCGACGCGTCCGCGAAATCCACCGGCAACATCCTGAACGTGGACGCCGGCAACGTGCAGTCCTTCACGCGCTAGGAGCAGCCCGCATGACCCGCATCGACCCCGACCTGATCGCGCGCCACAACGAGGATCTGCGGTCCACGCGCGAGACCGACCTCGCCCACCTCGGCGAACGACTCGCGCGCGACGGCATCGACCTCGACGCGCTGATCGAGCGCGTCTCGACCTTCGGCGTCGCCGTGCCCTCCTGGGGCGTCGGCACCGGCGGCACCCGCTTCGCGCGCTTCCCGGGCCCCGGCGAGCCGCGGCACGTGTTCGACAAGCTCGACGACTGCGCCGTCATCCAGGACCTCGGCCGCGCGACGCCGACGGTCTCACTGCACATCCCGTGGGACGACGTCGACCCCGCCGAGCTGCGCGAGCGCGGCGCGGCGCTGGGCCTCGGTTTCGATGCGATGAACAGCAACACCTTCCAGGACCGGCCCGGCCAGGCGCACTCGTACAAGTTCGGGTCCCTGTCCCACGTCGAAGCGCAGACGCGAGCGCAGGCCGTGGAGCACAACCTGCGCTGCATCGAGATCGGGCAGGCGATCGGCTCGAAGGCGCTCACGGTCTGGGTCGGCGACGGCGCGAACTTCCCCGGTCAGACGCACATGAGCCGCCAGCTCGACCGCTACCTCGACGCGATGCGCGAGATCTACGCGGCCCTGCCCGCCGACTGGCGCCTCTTCAGCGAGCACAAGATGTACGAGCCCGCGTTCTATTCCACCGTCGTGCAGGACTGGGGCACCAGCTACCTGATCGCCACCGAGCTCGGGCCGAAGGCGCAGTGCCTGGTCGATCTCGGTCACCACGCGCCGAACGTCAACATCGAGATGATCGTCGCGCGGCTCGCGCGCTTCGGCAAGCTCGGCGGCTTCCACTTCAACGACAGCAAGTACGGCGACGACGACCTGGACACCGCCTCCATCGAACCGTACCGCCTGTTCCTCGTGTTCAACGAGCTCGTCGACGCGGAAAGCCGTGGGCTCGACGGCTTCGACCCTTCGCACATGCTCGACCAGTCGCACAACGTGACCGATCCCGTCGAGAGCCTGATCACGAGCGCCGACGAGGTGCGCCGCGCGTACGTGCAGGCGCTGCTGGTCGATCGCGAGGCGCTCGCGGGGTACCAGGACGAGAACGATGCGCTGATGGCCACGACGGTGCTCAAGCGCGCGTTCCGCACGGACGTGACGCCGATCCTGCGCGCCGCGCGCGTGAAGGCCGGCGGGGCGGACGATCCGGTGGCGGCGTATCGGGAGTCGGGGTACCGCGGGGTGCTGGCGAAGGAGCGTCCGGCGGTCGTCGGGGGCGGTGGGGGGATCGTGTGACGAGGTAGGCGACACCGCGTCTCTCGCGCAATCGCGGTCGGCGGGCCTGTCGATCGCCGTCTTCGCCACCGTTGACAAGCAGCTCGCTCCGACGCAGTATCCGGTAACGTATCCGGGATTCTTCGCAATGCCGCGTCCGAAGGCTTCAGACGACAAGGTCAACGACCGCGTGGCGAGCTACCGGGCCCGTGCCGATCGGGAGGGCTTGAAGAGGGTGGAAACCACCGTGTCGATGGAAGACGTGAACCTGATCAAGGACGTTGCCCGCATCCTGCGCGAGGACGGTGAGCGGGCCGGCGAGTTGCGTGCGGCCCTGCGCCCGTTCCTGTCCGCACGTCGCGCCCGTACCGGCGAGGAGCTCGTGGCGTTCTTTCGCCGGTGCCCGCTGGCCTCCGGGCCGGACGAAGAGCGGGTCGAGTTCGCACGCGACAACTCGCAGGACAGGGACGTCGATCTCGGATGAACGGCTACCTGCTCGACACCAACGTGCTGAGCGAGCTCATCGCGCCGCGACCCGACCCGCATGTCGTCGCCTGGATGAAAGCTCGCCGCCCCGAGCGCATGCACGTGGCGTCGCTCACGATCGGCGAGCTCCGTCGCGGCGCCACGAAACTCGGCGGTACGAAGCGCGCCACGGGTCTGGGCGCCTGGATCGACGAGCTCGTCGTCGAGTTCGGCGAGCGCATCGTACCCTTCGACTTGCGCGTCGCCGAGCGATGGGGCCGCCTGATGGGGGGCCACGATCGTATCGGTGATCCCCTGCCTCCGATGGATGCCCAGATCGTGGCGGTGGCGATCGAGTACGGACTTACGCCGGTGACGCGCAACATCCGCGATTTCGGGCGGATGGTCGACGACGTCGTGAATCCGTTCGAGCCCGGACGCTAGGACGGGACCATCGCCCCCATCGGCTTCGCCCTGCTCGCCGCCGTCGCCATCAGCGTCACCAACGTCACGACCGCGCTGCACTACGCCGCGGGCTCGAACCCCGTGACCTTCCTGCTCGGGCGCTACGCGCTGTTCACCGCCGCGCTCGGTCTGGTGCTGGTCGCGTCCGGGCGGCTGCGCCCGCTGGCGCCCGAGCATCGCTCGCACCTGTGGGGCGCGGGCCTGCTGAACGCGGCGGGCGCGAGCAGCCTGAGCTTCGCGATCGAGCGGCTGCCCGTCGCGCTCGCCATCGCCATCCTGTACCTCTTCCCGCTCTTCACGCTGCTGATCGATCACGCGGTGCGGCGCGAGCGGCCGTCGATCGCGCTGATCGTGGCACTCGTGGTGGCGTTCGCGGGCCTTGCACTCGCGTTGGACGTGCGCGGCGTCGTGCCGGACCCCGCCGGCATCGGCTTCGCGCTGTTCGCGGCGCTCGCCATCGCGGCGTCGTTCGTGTGGGTCGAGCACACGCTCGGCACCATGGACGATCTCGTGCGAACCTTCCGCATCGGGGTGACGGGGCTGGTCTTCGCCATCGCGTTGGCCGTCGGCACCGCGGACGTCGTGTGGCCCTTCCCCTCGGTCGCGACCTGGACGACGCTGGCCGTGGCGAGCGCCTCGTTCGGGATCGCCTATCTCGCGATGTTCCGCTCGCTCACGGCGGCCGGCGCGACGCTCACCTCCCTGATCATGAACCTCGAGCCGCCGGTCACCGTGGTGCTCGCCTACTTCGTGCTCGGCGACGCGCTGCGCTGGACCCAGCTGCTCGGGATCGGCATCACGATCGTCGCGGTCGCGACGGCGCAGCGGCTCGCGGCACGGGCGGCGACTCGCAGGTCGCTGGCCCACCGAGCGCCAGTCGTGTGACACTCCCGTAACACGGCCGCGGCACCATGGCCGGCTCGACCCTGACCCATTCGGAGCAATCGCATGATTCGTCCCGTCCTCAAGGCCGCCGCCGCCGCCGCGGCTTCCCTCGCCCTCGCCGCCCCGGCCTCGGCCGAGTTCAAGCTCGACCCGCGCTACACCGACGCCGACGGCGACCTCGTCGCGGACATCCCCGAAGACCCCTCCGAGCGCATCGATCCGTCCACGCTGATCTTCGCCTACACCCCGGTGGAGGACCCTGCCGTGTACGCCGAGGTCTGGCAGGGCTTCCTGGACCACATGAGCGAGGTCACCGGCAAGCGGGTCCAGTTCTTCCCGGTCCAGTCGAACGCGGCGCAGATCGAGGCCATGCGCGCGGGCCGCCTGCACATCGCGGGCTTCAACACCGGCTCCAACCCGCTCGCCGTCGCGTGCGCGGGCTACCGTCCGTTCACGATGATGGCGGCCGAGGACGGCAGCTACGGCTACGAGATGGAGATCATCACGTACCCGGGTTCCGGCATCGAGTCCGTCGAGGACATCGAGGGCAAGCAGATGGCGTTCACCTCCGAGACGTCGAACTCCGGCTTCAAGGCGCCGTCGGCGATCCTGAAGGCCGACTACGACATGGTCCCCGGCGAGGACTTCGAGCCCGTGTTCTCGGGCAAGCACGACAACTCGATCCTGGGCGTCGCGAACAAGGACTACCCGGCGGCGGCCGTGGCCAACTCGGTCATGAAGCGCATGATGGCGCGCGACGTCGTGACCGAGGACCAGATCGTGTCCATCTACACCTCCGAGACCTTCCCGACGACCAGCTACGGCACCGTGAACACGCTCGAGCCCGAGCTGCAGGACAGCATCCGCGAGGCCTTCGAGACCTTCGACTGGGAGGGCACCGCGCTGCAGGCCGAGTTCGAGAAGAACGGCGAGGCGCAGTTCGTGCCCATCACGTTCCAGGATGACTGGGCCGTCATCCGGAAGATCGACGAGGCCAACGGCGTCGAGTACGCCTGCCAGTAGCACGCGTCGCGCACAACGCAGTCCCGTCCCCGTGCCCAGCTCGGCCCTCGCCGTCGAGAACCTCGTCAAGACCTACGCGACGGGGGACCGCGCGCTCGACGGCGTGAGCTTCGAGGTGCCCCCCGGTCAGGTCGTCGGCCTGATCGGCCCGTCGGGCGCGGGCAAGTCCACGCTGATCCGCTGCGTGAACCGCCTGGTCGAGCCGACCTCCGGTGCCATCAGGCTCGGCGACGTGGACATCGCGAAGCTCGGCGCCGGGGATCTGCGGCGCACGCGCCGACGCATCGGCATGATCTTCCAGGAGTACGCGCTGGTGGAGCGGCTCAGCGTCATGGAGAACGTGCTGTCCGGCAGGCTCGGCTACGTGCCGTTCTGGAGAAGCTTCCTGCGGCGCTACCCCGGCGACGACGTGGCGAACGCGTTCCGTCTGCTGGAGCGGGTCGGGCTGTCCGATCATGCCGACAAGCGCGCCGACGCCCTGTCGGGCGGCCAGCGCCAGCGCGTCGGCATCGCGCGCGCGCTGGAGCAGGAACCGGAGCTGCTGCTCGTCGACGAGCCCACCGCCTCGCTCGACCCCAAGACCTCGCGTCAGATCATGCGGCTGTTGACCGAGATCTGCGCCGAGCGCGGCCTGCCCGCCATCATCAACATCCACGACGTGGTGCTCGCGCGCCAGTTCACCGAGCGACTCATCGGCTTGCAGGCGGGACGCGTGGTGTTCGACGGGCCACCCGACGCACTCGATGAATCGGTCCTCACCACCATCTACGGCGAGGAGGACTGGACGGCCATGGAGGATGCCTCCGGCGCCGATCGGTCGCCGGACGACGGGCCCGCGGCGGACGACGATTCGCTGCCGGACGACCGTCCCGCGCACGACCGTCCCGCGCACGACCGCCCGGGCGGCGACGCCCTGCCCGCCCGGTGAGC
The DNA here is from genome assembly GCA_963833195.1 of uncultured Gammaproteobacteria bacterium. GTDB lineage: Bacteria > Pseudomonadota > Gammaproteobacteria > Granulosicoccales > Granulosicoccaceae > Granulosicoccus. The sequence continues at coordinate 280,119 of CAWHXF010000028.1, forward strand.
GCAGGCGCCAACGCTACAGGCACCCACCCGCGCACGTGGAAGCGCCCGCCGGTGCTGGTGCGCCGGCGTTGGCTGCGCTGGACGCTCGGCATCGGCGCGCTCGTCTACCTCGTGCTCGCCATCTCCTCGGTCGAGGTCGACGTCGCACGCATCTCCGAAGGGCTGGAGCGAGGCCTGCGCTTCGTGCAGGGCTTCCTGCAGCCGGACTTCACGAGCCGCTGGCGCGACATCTCGCAGGGCCTCGTGGAAAGTCTGACCATGACGCTGACCTCCACCGTCGCGGGCATCCTCCTTGCCGTGCCGGTCGGCATCGGGGCGGCGAGAAACCTGGCGCCCCTGCCGGTCTACCTCGTCTGCCGCGCCATCGTCGCGGTATCGCGGTCCCTGCAGGAGATCATCGTCGCGATCCTGTTCGTGGCCATGTTCGGCTTCGGCCCGTTCGCGGGCTTCCTCACGCTCACCTTCGCCACCATCGGGTTCATGGCGAAACTGCTGGCCGAGGACATCGAGGACATCGACGAGGCGCAGGCCGAGGCCATCCGCGCCACCGGTGCGTCGTGGTGGCAGCTCGTGGACTACGCCATCCGCCCGCAGGTCATGCCGCGGCTCATCGGGCTCTCCCTGTACCGGCTCGACATCAACTTCCGCGAATCCTCCGTCATCGGCATCGTCGGCGCGGGGGGCATCGGCGCCACGCTCAACACCGCCATCGATCGCTACGAGTACGACTCCGCCGGTGCCATCCTGCTGATCATCATCTTCATCGTGATGATCGCCGAGTACTCGTCGGGCTACGTCAGGCGCATGGTCGAATGAACGCGCCGGTCGCGGCGCCGGTCTGGTCCCACCGCACCACCGGCCAGCGCCTCGCCGCGTGGGTCGGCTGGCTGATGCTCGTCGCGCTCGTCGTGTGGTGCTGGCAGCTCATGACGGCCGACACCATCTGGGCGTTCGTGGCCGACGCGCCGCGCCAGGCGGCGGACCTCGGCGCGCGCATGGTGCCGCCGAGGTGGAGCTACATGGAGCGGCTCTGGGTGCCGCTGTGGGACACGCTCAACATCGCGACGCTGGGCACGCTGCTGGGCGTCGCGCTCGCCATTCCCGTCGCGTTCCTCGCGGCGCGCAACACGACCCCCAGCCGCAGCTTCGTGCGTCCGGTGGCCCTGTTCATCATCGTCGCGTCGCGCTCCATCAACTCGCTCATCTGGGCATTGCTGCTGGTGTCGATCATCGGTCCCGGCCTGCTGGCCGGCATCGTCGCCATCGGCCTGCGCTCGATCGGCTTCGTGGCGAAGCTCCTCTACGAGGCCATCGAGGAGACCGACGTGCGCCAGGTCGAGGCCATCCAGGCCACCGGCGCCACGCGCGCGCAGGTGCTGAGCTACGCCATCGTGCCGCAGATCCTGCCCGCCTTCTTCGGCATCACGGTGTTCCGCTGGGACATCAACATCCGCGAGTCCACGATCCTCGGGCTCGTCGGCGCGGGCGGCATCGGGTTGCAGTTGCAGGCGTCGCTGAACGTGCTCGCCTGGCCGCAGGTGACGCTGATCTTCATCGTCATCCTCGGCACCGTGGTGGTCAGCGAATGGGTGTCGGCCAAGGTGCGGCGCGCGATCATCTGAGCCCCGACCGACGGGGCTCCCACCGTCCGGGTCACGACTGTCCGGGTCACGACTGTCCGGGCCCAGGCTGTCCGGGCCCAGGCCGTCCGGGCCCAGGACGTCCGAGGAGCGACCGACCGAGGCGCCGACGCTCGACCAATGGACAGAGGTGGAGCACATGCCGTCCGGCCTAGGCTGTTCCGTGCGGGCCCCACCGCGCTCGGGAGACACCCATGCATCCTCGACGACGAGCCGTCGCGCTTGCGTTGTGCGCGCTGCCCCTTACGGGCTGCCTGGACGCGCTGGTGAAACCCGAGGCCTCGGTGGACCCGGGCCTCGACACGCAGCTGCCGCCCTATGACGGCCCGCGCGCGCGCGCCGCCGTCACCGACTTCGACTGGAACATCGGCAGCAGCAGGACGACGATCGGCGTCGGCGGAACCGACTTCTCGTTCTCGAACAACGAGTACGCGGGCTACGCCGAAGGGCTCAAGGACATGCTCACGACCGCGATGGTGCAATCGAAGCGCTACCGGGTGCTGGAGCGCCAGAACATCGATTCGGTGAAATCCGAGATCGCCCTGCAGGAGGACGGCTTCACCGACGCCAGCGGCGTGCAGCGCGGCGCCGTCACCGGCGTCGACATCGCCGTCATCGCCTCCATCACCGGGTGGGATCCGGGCACGAAGGGCGCGTCCGGCAAGGTCGGCGGCCTGCTCGGCAAGAAGGCCGGCGCCCTGCTGGGCGCGGTCTCGGGCGGCTACAGCAAGTCGTCCATGGCCATGGACATCCGCATCGTGGACTCGTCCACCACCGAGGTGCTGGCCGCCACGTCCGTCACCGGCACGGCGACGGACGTGAACCTCGGCGCGGCCCTCGGGGCGCTCGGCGGCTTCGGCGGTTCGCTGGGCGGCTTCGCCGGCACGCCCATGGAGAAGGCCATCCGCACCTGCATCGCCGAGGCGACGAAGTTCGTCGTGGCGAACACGCCGGCGAGCTACATGAAGTACTGAAGGAAGTACCGAGGGAAGTACCGAGAGAGATACCGAGGGGGGAGAGCGCGACGCGCAGTACCGGAACGCGTGCGCGTCGCCGGCACCTTTTGCAAGCCCGCATCTCGCGCGCCACCCCCCGCGTTCCTTGCTCCGAGCCTGCCGCCGGCATTCGCCGCGGCGCTTCGCCCCCTCGGAGAACCTGCATGTCCAGAACCTTCATCGCCACCCTGTTCGGCGCCACCCTGCTGAGCGCCGCCGGGTGCGCCACCACGGGGACGTCCGACGACGCCGTGCCCGAGGTGGGCGGCGCGCCCATGTACCCCACGAAGAACATCATCGAGAACGCGGTCGAATCGGCCGATCACACGACGCTCGTCGCGGCCGTGCAAGCCGCCGATCTCGTCGACACGCTGCAGGGCGACGGCCCGTTCACCGTGCTCGCGCCGACGAACGCCGCGTTCGACAAGCTGCCCGCCGGCACGGTCGACACGCTGCTGCTACCAGAGAACAAGCCGACCCTGCAGGCCATCCTGACCTGCCACGTGATTGCCGCGCAGGCCATGGCGAGCGACGTCGTCGGCATGATCGCCGACGACGGCGGCGCGCACGAGGTCGGCACGGTCGGCCCCTGCACGCTCACCGCCACCTCGATGGACGGGAAGGTCATGTTCACGGACGAGAACGGCAACGTCGCGACCGTCACGCAGGCCGACGTCGTCCAGTCCAACGGCGTCATCCACGTCGTGGACACCGTGCTGCTGCCGAAGCAGTGAGTCCGGAGCGGGGGTCTCGCCGACCCCCGCGCCCGCCTACTCGCCGACCTGGATCCAGCGCACGATGAGAAAATCGTCGGGGCGCTGCACCACGTCGACGTTCGCCGCGGATGCCGCCACGAGCGGCTGCACGTACAGCGGCACGTACGGGAGCTCTTCCTGAAGCGTGGCCACGACCTCGTCGATCATGCCCTGCCGCTTCGCGTCGTCCAGCTCGGTCTGGATCAGGGGCAGCAGCTCGTCCACGCGCGCATCCGTGAAGCCGCCGAAGTTCCAGCTGCCGAGCTTGGCCTCCTCGTCCGGCGTGGCGGCGAGGAAGCGGATGGGGTGCTCGGCATCGAAGGTGCCGGGCGACCAGCCGAGCAGGAACATGTCGAAGTTCCCCTCGCGCAGCTCCGGCCAGTAGTTCCTCACCGGCATCGTGTCGAGCTCGGCACGCAGGCCGACGCGCGTGAGCATCGACGCCGTCGCCTGGCAGACGGCCTCGTCGTTGATGTAGCGATCGTTCGGGCAGCGCATCCCGAACGAGAAACCGTCCGGGAAACCGGCCTCCGCCAGGAGGGCCTTGGCCGCTTCGGGGTCGTACGCGAGGCGCTCCGCGTGCGCCTGCGAGTAACCGCGCGTGCCTTCCGACACGAGCTGCGACGCGGGCTGCGCGCTGCCGCGCATGATCTTCTGCACCAGCGCATCCACGTCGATGGCGCGGTACGCCGCCTCGCGCACGCGCACGTCCCGGAACGGATTCGGCTTGCCCGCGCCGTCGCCGCCCGTCAGCGTCTCGTGATCGAGCCCGAAGCCGAACATGATGACGCGCGACTCGATGCCCTCGTACACCGTCAGATCGTCGTTCGACTTCAGCCGCGGCAGGTCCTGCAGCGGGACCGGTGAGACGTAGTCGATCTCGCCGGACAGCAGCGCGGCCACGGCCGTGGAGCTTTCGCCGATCGGTGTGAACGTGGCCGTGGTGACGTTGCCCGCCCTCTCTCCCCACCAGCCATCGAAGGCTTCGAGCACGGTGCGCACGCCGGGGTCGCGCGACGCGAGTCGATACGCGCCGGTACCGTTCACCTGCCGCGTGGCCGCGTTCTCGGCCTCCGTCGACGGACGCTCCGCGCCGGCGTCGGTCGTCCAGTCGCGGTCCATGATCATGAAGTTCGCGATGCTGTCCGGGAACAGCGGGTTCGGCGCGCTGGTCATGAAGTCGACGGTGTAGTCGTCGACGACGACGACCTCCACGACGGGTGCGAACCAGGAGCGCACGTCGGATTCCTCGGACGCCGCGCGCTCGTAGGAGAACAGCACGTCGTCGGCCGTGAAGTCCGATCCGTCGTGATAGGTCACCCCCTCGCGCAGCACGAAGCGCCAGCCCTCGCCGTCGCCGATCGGCTCCCACGACTCCGCGAGCGCGGGCTCGATGCTCATGTCGGGCGCGCGCCGCACCAGGCCCTCGTACACGTTGTTCAGGAAGCCGAGCACGGGCGCGCTGCTGACCGCGTGCGGATCCATCGTCTGCGGGTCGGTCGTGGCGGCCCAGCGGAAGTCCTCGGCCGAGGCGCCCGTCGTGGTCATGCCCGCGAGGGCCGCGAGCGCGGTCGTCACGCGGATGCGTGTGTACGTCATGCGGTGGATGCTCCGGCGTCGGGGTTGCACGGAACCCTACACGAGCACCGATGCCTCCGGCCGCGCGAGAAGCTCCAGCGACGGCGTGAGCCGCAGGAGCTCCCGCCCGTACTCCGAGTCCGGCCGCGCGAAGAAGTCCTCGACACCGGCACTCTCGACCACTCCGGCCACGGCGCAGCACGACGACGTCGTCGGCGACCTGCCGCACCACCGCGAGATCGTGGCTGACGAACAGCATGGCGAGACCGAACGCGTCCTGCAGCTCCTTCAACAGGTTCAGCACCTGCGCCTGCACCGACACGTCGAGCGCCGACGTCGGCTCGTCGGCGATCAGGAGCTCCGGACGGGCCAGCAGCGCGCGCGCGACGGCGATGCGTTGCCGCTGCCCGCCCGAGAACTGGTGCGGGTAGCGCAGCAGGGAGCGCTGGGGCAGCCCCACCAGCTCCAGCACCGACGCCGACAGCCTGCGCCGCTCGGCCGGGTCGCGCACGAGCCCGTGCTCGCGCAGCGGCTCCGCCAGGATCGTCTCGATCCGGTGGCGCCCGTTCAGCGACGAGTAGGGGTCCTGGAACACCATCTGGATGCGCCGGCGCGAGGCGTGGTCGCGCGGACGCCGCCCGCGCGGCGGCAGCGGCTCGCCGTCGAACGTCAGGGTGCCGGCCGACGGCGCGACGAGGCCCACGACGACCTTCGCCAGCGTCGACTTGCCGCTGCCGCTCTCGCCGACGAGCCCCAGCGTGCCGCCCGCGGGCACGGCGAGCGAGACGCCGTCGAGCGCCCGGAACCCCGCGCGTGCACCGAACCCGAGCACGCCCTTCGCCGCACCGAACGTCACGCTCAGGCCGTCGACGGCGAGCACCGGATCGTGCGTGCGCTCGCGCGCGCCGCCCTCCCCCAACAGCCATTCGCTCGCGTGGCTGCCGGACGCCCCCTCGACGTGCCAGGGTCCCTCGGCCCCGGCCTTGCCCCCGGCCTTGCCCCCGACTCCGCCCCCGACCCCACCCTCGACCGACGCACCGGTCGCATCGGCCGTACCGGTCGCGTCGGCATCCACCGACTCGACGATGCCGCGGAAGCGCTCCAGCCGCACGTCCAGCCGCGGTACCGCCGCCATCAGGGCGCGCGTGTACTCCTCGGTGGGCCGCCCGAGCACGTCCGCCGTCGGGCCGGACTCCACCACGCGCCCACGGCGCAGCACCACCACGCGGTCGGTGACGGCGGCGATGGTGCCGATGTCGTGCGTGATCAGCACGACGCCGACGCGCCGCTCGTCCACCAGCCGCCGGATCAGCGCCAGGATCTGCTGGCGAATGGCGGCGTCCAGCGCGGTGGTCGGCTCGTCCGCGATGACGAGCTCCGGATCGGTGCACAGCGCCAGCGCGATCACGACGCGCTGCCGCATGCCGCCGGAGAACTGGTGCGGGTGCTCGTCGATGCGCGTGCCGGGATCCTCGATCCCCGTCTCCGCGAGCAGCTCGATCGCCTTCGCCCGAGCCGCGCGCTCGCCGAGTCCGGAATGCTCGCGAATCGTCTCGACGAGCTGCTCGCCCACCGTCATGAGCGGGTTCAGGCTCGTCTGCGGGTCCTGGAAGATCATCGAGATGCGGCCGCCGCGCAGCGCGTGACGCGCGTCGGCGTCGAGGCTATCGATGCGCGCCCCGTCGAGCGCGACGCTCCCCGACGCCACGTACCCGGTCCCAGGCAACAGCCCGGTCACGGCCGCCCCGATCGTGGACTTGCCCGCGCCCGACTCGCCCACGAGCCCGACGATCTCGCCGGCCTCGACGTCGAGGCTCACGCCGTCGACGGCGGTCTGCGCGCCGAAGCGGGAGCGGAACTTCACGACGAGATCCCCGACGCTCAGGAGACTCACCGGCGCAGCCTCGGGTCGAACACGTCGCGCAGGAAGTCCCCCAGCACGTTGACCGACACGATGAGCACCACGAGGGTCAGCGCCGGGAACAGCACGATCCACCACTCGCCCGAGAACAGGTACTCGGTGCCGATGCGGATGAGCGTGCCGAGCGACGGCCGGTTCGCCGGCACGCCGACGCCGAGAAACGACAGCGTCGCCTCCAGCAGCACGGCCACCGCCAGATCGATGGTCAGGATGACGAGCAGCGGCCCGAGGATGTTCGGCAGCACGTGCACGAACACGATGCGCACCGGGTGCACCCCCGTCACTTCGGCGGCCTGCACGTACTCCTTCTGGCGCTCCACGAACGTGGACGCGCGCGCGGTGCGCGCGAAGTCGACCCAGAGCGACAACCCGATGGCCACGGTCAGCACGACGAGCATGAGGTCATCGTGCGTCTCGCGCGGCAGGAGGCCGCGCGCGATGCCGTCCACGAGCAGTGCGGTCAGGATCGCGGGCAGCGCGAGCTGCACGTCGGCGATGCGCATGATGAACGCGTCCAGCCGTCCCCCGCGGTAGCCTGCGACGAGCCCCAGCGTCACGCCCAGCACGGCCGCGAACCCGACCGACGACAGCCCCACCAGCAGCGACAGCCGCGTGCCGTACAGGATGGCCGAGAGAAGGTCCCGCCCCTGATCGTCCGTGCCGAGCGCGAATCTCGCGTCCCCACCGTCGGTCCACGCCGGCGACAGCAGCGAATCCAGCAGATCGACCGAGCCGATGTCGTACGGATCGAACGGCGCGATGACGGGCGCGAGCGCCGCGGCGACGATCCCGGACGCGGCGATCAGCGTCGCGACAATCGCCGCGGGACTGTGCAGGAAGAGGTACGCGTACTCGTTCTCGACGCTCATCCGACGCAGCCGCGCGAAGGGGCCCGCGCGCCGCGCCGCCTCCGGAGGCGCGCTCACGCCTTCACCCCGCCGAGCGTCACGCGCGGATCGATCACCGCGTACAGCACGTCCACGACGAGGTTGATGATCACGAACATCAGCGCGATCAGCACGAGGTACACGGACATGACGGGGATGTCGACGTAGCGTATCGAATCGAGGAACAGCAACCCCAGCCCCGGCCACTGGAACACCGCCTCGGTCACGATGGAGAACGCGATGACGCCGCCGAACTGCAGACCGACGATCGTCACGACGGGCACCAACGTGTTCTGCAGCGCGTGTCCGAGGTAGAGCTTGCGATACCCGATGCCGCGCGCCTCGGCGAAGCGGATGTAGTCGGTCTTCAGCACGCCCTGCATCTCGGCGCGCACCAGGCGCATGGTCAGCGTCAGCTGGTACAAACCCAGCGTGAGCGCGGGCAGCACGAGCGAGCGCCAGCCGTCGAGCGTGAGAAAGCTCGTGGTCCAGAACCCGAGACGCACCGTATCGCCGCGCCCGAAGGTGGGCAACCAGCCGAGCGTCACGCCGAAGAGGTAGATCAGGAAGATGCCGATCACGAACGTCGGCACCGACACCCCGATCAGCGTGACGATCAGTATCGCGTTCGCCGCGATGCCCTTGCTCCGGATGGCCGTGTAGATGCCCGCGGGCACGCCCAGCACCAGCGATATCACGAGCGAGGCGATGCCGAGCTCCGCGGTCGCGGGCAACCTCGCCAGGATCATCTCGCCGATGGGCTGACGCGTGCGGTACGAGTAGCCGAAGTCGCCGCGCACGAGATCCGCCACGAAGCGTCCGTACTGCACGGGCACCGGATCGTCCAGTCCGAGCGAGGCGCGCAGCCGCGCCTGGTCCTCCAGGGAGGTCTCCTGCCCCACCATCTGCGCCACGGGATCGCCGACGAAGCGGAACAGCGCGAACGCCAGCAGGCTCACCATCGCCATGACGAACAGCGACTGCAGCAGCCGGCGCGCGACGAGGGCGATCACGATCGGGGGACTGTCACCGGCGCATCATAAGCGACGTACGACGTCGACAAAGCCGCGGGGGCCGCTGTAACTTCTCCTGTCACGGACGTTCTGCGCCCCGGGACGGCGTCCGCCGAACACACTGCGCGGCCCCGCCGACTCCCAGCCGCCGACATGTCCGACAAGCCCCCGCAGCGTCCCGCGCCCGAGTCACCCTCCGGCGTGTCCCGCCGCAGCTTCCTCTGGACCGGCGCGGCCTCCACGGCCGCGCTCGGCTGGCGCTCCGCCTCCGCCCAGGATGCCCCGCAGGACCTCACGGTCGAGACCGATCCCGACGCGCGCGCCGTCGCGGCCGACGACGACCTGGCCATCACTCTCGTCGTCAACGGCACGTCGCGCAAGGTCCCCATCGAGCCGCGCACGACGCTCGTCGAGGCGCTGCGCGACGTGCTCGGACTGACCGGCACCAAGATCGGCTGCAACCACGGGCAGTGCGGCGCGTGCACCGTGCTGCTCGACGGCAGGCGCGTGAATTCCTGTCTGGTGCTCGCGATGAGCGCGGCGGGCAGCGACGTCACGACGGTGGAAGGCCTCGCCGACCCCACCGGCGACCTGCACCCCATGCAGAAGGCTTTCGCCGAGAACGACGCGTTCCAGTGCGGCTACTGCACGCCCGGGCAGATCGTGTCGGCCATCGGCTGCATCGAGGAGGGGCACGCGGGCAGCGCCGCCGAGATCCGCGAGTACATGAGCGGCAACCTGTGCCGCTGCGCGGCGTACCCGAACATCGTGGCGGCCGTCGAGTCGGTGCGCGACTCCACCGGAGCCTGAACGCATGCAGAACTTCGCCTACCTGAAACCCGCCACGCTCGACGAGGCGGTCGAGGCGCTCGCGCGGCACGCCGACTGGGACGTGCTCGCGGGCGGCACCACGATGGTCGATCTCATGAAGCTCGACGTGGTGCAGCCCGCCGGGCTCGTCGACATCACGGGCATAGACGCGCTGCAGGGCCACTCCTCCGACGGCGGCGTCTACCGCTTCGGCGCGCTCGCGAGCATGGCCGAGGTCGGCGACGACGCGGCGCTCGCCGCGGCGTGGCCGGCGATGACCGAGTCCTTGTGGAAGGCCGCCTCGCCGCAGCTCAGGAACATCGCACGGCTCGGCGGCAACGTGCTGCAGCGCACGCGCTGCCCGTACTTCCGCGAGACGGGCTACGCCTGCAACAAGCGCGAGCCGGGTTCGGGCTGCGCCGCCCTCGACGGCGGCGAGACGAACCTGCACGCGATCTTCGGCGCCTCCGACTCGTGCGCCGCGATGTACCCGGGCGACTGGGCGCAGGCGCTGATCGCGTTCGATGCGGAAGTGATCGCGATGTCGGCCGACGGCGAGCGCCGCATCCCGTTCGCGGAGTTCCACACCCTGCCCGGCGACTCGCCGCACGTCGAGACCGTGCTGAGGGCCGGCGAGATCCTCACGGCGATCGAGGTCCCCGCCAGCCCGGCCATGCAGGGCTCCACCTACCTGAAGTCTCGCGACCGAGAGAGCTACGCGTTCGCCACGGCCTCCGCCGTGGCGGGCATCGCCATGGACGGGGATGGGGACGGCGCCACCGTGTCGGACGCGCGCATCGCGCTCGGCGGCGTAGCGTCGGTGCCCTGGCGCGCCCGCGAGGCCGAGCGGGTGCTGATCGGCCAGCCGTTCTCCGAGGCGCTCGCGATCGAAGCCGGACGCGTCGCGTTCGCGGACGCGAAGCCGCTGCCCGGCCTCGACTACAAGATACCCCTCGGCCGCGACGTGGTCGCCGGCGCCCTCGTCACCGCGCACGCGCGCGCCACCGGAGCCTGATCGCATGGCGAAGACGCTCGATACGGCGGTCACCCGCTACGAAGCCCCGCGGAAAGTCGCGGGCAACGCCGCCTTCGCGGGGGACGCGATGCCCGCGGGCATGCTGCACGCCGCGCTCGCCACGTCGACGATCGCGACCGGCACGCTGACCGGCATCGACGTCGCGGCCGCCGAGGCCGAGCCCGGCGTCGTGGCGGTCTACACGCACGAATCCATTCCGGACTACAAGACGCCGAAGGGCTTCTACCAGGGCGGTCCCGGCCAGGCGAGCTTCTGGCCCATGACGGGCACCGAGATCAGGTACGGCGGCCAGCCGATCGCCATCGTGGTCGCGGCGTCCGCGGCGGCCGCGAGCCGCGGCGCGACGTTGGTAAAGGCCACCTACGAGACCACCACCCCTTCGATACACATGGACCCCGACAGCTCCACGCTGGTCGAGGGCGAAGGCATGAAGGTCGACAAGGGCGACGTCGAGGCCGGTCTGGCGCAAGCCGCCGCCACCGTCGACGAGACGTGGACGACGCCCTTCCAGCACCACAACCCGATGGAGATGTTCTCGTCCACGGCCGAGTGGCAGGGCGAGCGGCTCACCGTCCACGTGCCCACCCAGTCGGTCAAGACGACGCGCGCCGGCATCGCCGCGGCCTACGGTCTGCCGGCGTCGGCGGTCGAGGTGATCGCGCCGTTCGTCGGCGGCGCCTTCGGCTCGAAGGCGGGACTCGCCTCGTACACGATGCTGACCATCGCTGCCGCGAAGGGCGTGGGCGCGCCGGTGCGCCTGCTGGTGACGCGCCCGCAGATGTTCACGGTGTCGGTGTTCCGGCCCGAGAGCGTGCAGAAGATCCGCCTCGGTGCGGACGCGAGCGGCAGGCTCACCGCGTTCGAGCACATCGAGATCGGCCAGACCTCGCGCTTCGACCCCGTCGTGAACCCGGGCACGCACATCACGCGCGCCATGTACGCGAGCCCGAACATCCACACCGAGCAGCGCCTGGCGGCCTCCGACACGAACACGCCGGGCTTCATGCGCGCGCCGAACGAGATGCAGAGCTTCTTCGCGCTCGAATCGGCCATGGACGAGCTCGCTGCAAAGCTCGACATGGACCCCGTGGAGCTGCGCCGCCGCAACGACACCGATCGCCACCCCGTGGCCGACGTGCCGTTCTCGTCGCGCTCGCTCATGGAATGCTACGACGACGCGTCCGCAAGCTTCGGCTGGCGGGACCGCGACGCCGGGGTCGGCGCCATGCGGGACGGCGACTGGCTCGTCGGCTACGGCTGCGCGACGGCGACCTACCCGACGAACGTCGCGCCGTCGTCGGCCCGCGTGCGCGCGGACGCGGACGGCTTCGCGCTGGTGGAGCTCGCCGCGCACGACGTCGGCACGGGCGCCTACACGATCATGGGTCAGATCGCCGCGCAGCGGCTCGGCCTGCCGCTGAACGCCGTCGAGGTGCGCATGGGCAACTCGAACCTGCCGGTCGCGCCGCTGGCGGGCGGCTCGACGACGTCGGCCGCGTCCGGCTCCGCCGTGCACGTGGCCTGCCTGCGCATGGGCGCGCAGGTCGCCCGCATCCTGGTCGACATGCCCGACTCGCCGTTCGCGGGCAAGCAGGCCTCGAAGATCCGGCTGCGCGACGGCACGCTGGAGCACGAGGACGGCACCTCCATGCCGTTCATCGAGGCGCTCGGCCTGACGCCGCGCGCCGAGGCCACGGTGGACGCCGAGTACGCGCACCCGGACCTCACCGACCAGAAGCTGCGCGCCACGTACAAGGGCGGCTACGGCGTGGCGGGCCCCGTCACGCCGAAGCGCGCCATGTTCGCGTTCGGTGCGGAATTCGCCGAAGTGCGCGTGCACCGCTGGACCAAGGAGATTCGCGTGCCGCGGCTGCACGGCGCGTTCGCGGCCGGCAACATCCTGAACCGCAAGACCGCGCACAGCCAGCTCATGGGCGGCATGATCTGGGGCATCGGCTCGGCGCTGCACGAGCACACCACCACGGACGAGCCGCGCGGCCGGTTCCTGAACGCGAACATCGCCGAGTACCTGATTCCCGTCAACGCCGACGTGCGCGAGGTGCGCGTGTCCATGCTGGACGAGAACGACACGTACGTGAACCCGCTCGGCGTCAAGGGCATCGGCGAGCTCGGCATCGTGGGCACCAACGCCGCCATAGCAAACGCGGTGCACCATGCCACGGGCATCCGCATCCGGAAGCTGCCCATCACCATCGCCGACGTGGTGAGCGCTGCTTGACACCGATCGCACGCCGCATGGAGGCGGCACGTTCTTGAGCACGTCGCGCGACCTGACTTCCGGCTCCACCGCGAGCCACCTGCTCTTGCTCGGCCTGCCGATGATCGTCGGCATCGCCGCGGTCATGTCCATGAGCCTGGTGGACGCGTTCTTCATCGGGCGGATCGGCACCGAGCAGCTCGCGGCCATCGGCTACACGTTCCCGGTGGTGCTCACGATCCAGAGCCTCGCGATCGGACTCGCGGCGGGCGCCGCCTCGGTCGCCTCGCGCGCGTGGGGCGACGGGGACGAGGCGCAGGTCCGGCGCATCGCGACCGACAGCCTCGTGCTGGGGCTAGTCGTCGTGCTCGCGCTGACCGCAATAGGCCTGTACACGATCCGGCCGCTGTTCTCGCTGCTCGGCGCGAGCGGCGAGGTGCTCGATCTCGTCGAGTCCTACATGCGCGTGTGGTGGTACAGCGTGCCGCTCCTGGTGGTGCCGCAGATCGCCAACGCCCTGCTGCGCGCGGGCGGCGATTCGGTGGTGCCGAGCGCCATCATGGTGCTGGCGGCCGTCGTGAACGCGATCCTCGATCCGCTGCTGATCCTCGGCCTCGCGGGCTTCCCGCGCCTGGAGATCGTGGGCGCCGCCTGGGCCACGTTCGGCGTGCGCGCGGCGATGCTCGTCGCCTCCGTCGCGGTGCTCGTGTTCCGCGACCGGCTGATCGAGTGGGCGTGGCCGGGGCTGGTCGGCGGTGGCGGCGTCGTGGAAGCGCATCGTCGCGGTCGCCCTGCCCGCCTCGGTGGGCAGCGCCGTGAACCCGCTCGGCATCTCGATCGTCACCGCGGTGCTGTCCGGCTACGCCGCTTCCACCGTCGCGGGCTTCGGCGTCGCCACGCGCATCGAATCGTTCGCGGCGATACCGATGCTGGCGCTGTCGGCGGCCATCGGTCCCATCGCGGGCCAGAACTGGTCCGGCGACCGGCGCACGCGCGTCGCCCGGGCGCTCGTGCAGGCGTTCGCCTTCTGCCTCGCGTGGAGCGCCGTGATCGGCGTCGGCCTGTACTTCGCCGCGGACTGGCTCGCGGCCGCGTTCACCGACGACGAGGCCGTCGCCGCGGAGGTCGCGACGTACCTGCGCATCGTGCCGTTCAGCCTCGCGGGCTACGGCATCGTCACCGTCGCCGCGGGCTGCTTCAACGCGATCGATCTCGCCAAGCGCGGCCTCGGGCTGTATCTCGTGCGCACCGCCGCGCTGTACGTGCCGCTCGCGTTCGGCGCCAGCCTGCTGGCCGATTCCACCGCGGTCTACGCGGCCATCGCCACCGCCAACGTGGTGGCGGGCGCCGCCACGGTGTTCCTGTCGCTGCGCTGGCTGGCCGATCGTGCCGACGGCGTCACCCATGGTTGGCGCGGCGGCGTGGAACTGCTTCACTCGCACTAAGGGCCTGTGGCGATGTAAATTGACCGTCCTGTCGTTCCGCAGGGCGTGCCAGCCCCATTTCCGCCCTTGGGCGAGGAGCGGAGCGTGGCGGCGCCACGCGACCGACGAGCAACGACGGATGGCGCGCCCTGCGGAACGACCCTTCGGGCCGGCCCTGTGCGTCCGCCCCGCTGCGTTGCGCACCGCGAGGGTAGCCCTGCTACCCTCGCTCGCAGCGCCTTGCGGGACGAACGCACAGGGCCGGCAGGACGGTCAATTTATATCGCCACAGGCCCTAAGACCTTCTCGCGCGAGCACCACCGATGGACGCCACCCGAATCGAGCGCGACGGCATGGGCGAGGTGCGCGTGCCGGCCGACGCCCTGTACGGCGCGCAGACGCAGCGCGCCGTCGACAACTTCCCGGTGAGCGGTCGACCGCTGCCCGAGGCCTTCATCCGATCGCTGCTGCGCATCAAGCGCGCCGCGGCGCTCGCGAACGCGGAGCTCGGCGAGCTCGAAGCGCCGATGGCCGAGGCGATCGCCGCGAGCTGCGAGGCGCTCGTCGGCCGCGCCGACCTCATGCGGCACTTCCCCGTCGACGTCTACCAGACCGGCTCCGGCACCAGCACGAACATGAACGCCAACGAGGTGATCGCGCACCTCGCCTCGGAGCGGCTCGGCGCCACGGTCTCACCCAACGACCACGTCAATCGCGGCCAGAGCAGCAACGACACGATCCCCACGGCCATCCACGTCTCGGCCGCCGAGCGCCTCGCCGATCATCTGCTGCCCGCGCTGCAGCACCTCGCCGACACCATCGACGCGAAGGCGGCCACGGTCGGCCACCACGTCAAGACCGGCCGCACGCACCTGATGGACGCGATGCCCGTGACGCTTGGCCAGACGCTCGGCGGTTGGTCGGCGCAACTGCGCCGCGACGTCGCCGATCTCCAGAGCGTGCAGCCCGCCCTGCACCAGCTCGCGCAGGGCGGCACGGCCGTCGGCACCGGCATCAACGCGCATCCGGACTTCGCGCCCGCCTTCTGCAGGCACCTCTCGGACATCGTCGGCATCGCGTTCACGCCCGCACCGAATCGCTTCGCCGCCATCGGCTCGCAGGACACCGCCGTCGCGCTGTCGGGCCGGCTGAAGACGCTCGCCGTGACCCTCGCGAAGATCTCGAACGATCTGCGCTGGATGAACTCCGGCCCGCTCGCGGGGCTGGGCGAGATCAACCTTCCCGCGCTGCAACCGGGCTCGTCGATCATGCCCGGCAAGGTCAACCCCGTGATCCCGGAATCGGTCGCGATGGTCTGCGCCCAGGCAATCGGCCTGGACGCGGCCACCACGATGGCGGGGCAGTCCGGCAACTTCGAGCTCAACGTCATGCTGCCGCTGATCGCCGCGAACCTGCTCGACTCGCTGCACCTGCTCGGCAACGCTTCCCGGCTGCTGGCCGATCGCGCCGTCGCGGGCTTCACCGTCAACGAGGGGCGGCTGAGGGAGGCGCTCGCGCGCAACCCCATCCTGGTGACCGCCCTGAACCCCCTCATCGGCTACGACGCCGCGGCGACCATCGCGAAGGCGGCCTACGCCGAAGGCCGCCCGGTGGTCGACGTCGCGGCCGAGCGCACGGACATCCCGCGCGAGGAGCTCGAGCGGCTGCTCGATCCGGCGCGGCTCGTGGGTTGATCGTACCGCCGGATTCCGTCCGGCCGGTTCAGCTCGCGAGCCGGACGATCGCCGCCGGCCGGACGATCCCGGCCGGCCCGACGATCTTCGCAGGCCGGACGATCTCCGCCGGCCGGACGATCTCGACGGGCCCGACGATTTCCGCAGGACCCTTGCGCGCATCCTTCGGCGCGGGATCCTCGCCGTCCAGGTAGCCATCGCCGTCGTCGTCCGGGTCCACCCGATCGTCGATGCCGTCGGCGTCCGTGTCGGAGGCGCGCTCGGCGTGCAGGCTGAAGTCGTCCACGAGCACCGCCGCACCGACCCCGAACACGGACGCGCGCACCGACAGCGCGCGCGACGGCAGCGCCACCGTCGCCTCGTGCGTCCGCCAGCCGCCGTGCGCGGACGCCGGCAGCACCACGCTGCGCTGCACGGTGGACGTGCCGAGCGGGTCGCGATGGCGAACCGCGAACCGCAACTCCGCACCCGAACGGCCGCGCAACGCGACGGAGACGCGCAGCACGTCGCTGTCCGGCTGCAGCTCCAGGCGCGTGCCGGTCCACGCGCCACGGACGACGGCGCCGTCGGTACCGGCTTCGGTGTCGGACTCGACATCGGGTTCGGTCCGGAAGACCGCGAGGCCGAGCGCGCCGCCACCGTCCACTCCGCCGTGCGGCGCCCAGGTGGCCGCCCCTTCCGGACCCTCGGCGCTCCAGCCATCGACGCCCGTATCGAAGGTGCCGTTGGCGACGAGCTCGACCGCGCGCGCGCGCGTGGGGTCCGTCGGGAAGCGATCCTGATTGTCGCCGAAACCGTCCCCGTCGGTGTCGCGTTGCTCGGTGTCCAGGAAGGGCAGAGCGTCCGAGGCGTCCGCCACGCCGTCCGCGTCGTGGTCGCCGACCACCGGGGCGACGGCTGCCGCATCGAGTCGTGATGCCGAGGACGGCGCGAGCCACACCTCGGACGACACCGCGGACGACACCGCGGGCGACACCGCAGGCGACACCGCAGGCGGCGATGCAAGCGGCCTCGAGAGCAGCGATGCGGGCGGCATCGCGGGTGGACGCGCGGGCACGCCCACCAGACCGGGCTCGCCGGCCAGGCGCGCCGCGGCCGGCGTGCTCGGCGGCGGTCCCGCGCGCTCTGCCAGCCCGAGCGCCGCGCCCACCAGCAGGCAACCCACGCCGAGCAGACGCCACGGCGGCGCGCTCCTCGCCGGGCGTGCGGCGACGATCGGCTCGCACGCGTCCCGTTCCACTTCGCTCGCGTTCCCGCCCACTTGCCCCTGCGCGTCCGATCGACCTCGATGGCGCTGGATCGGCAGCGTGAGCGGGCGTCTTCAACGCCGACGTCGCGGAACCCGCGTCGCCCGGACCGTGTCGTAGACTGCCCGGCTGACCCGATCGGTCGCGGTTGCGAGCCGGCAACCCGACGGCGCGTCTCACAACGGAATCGCATGCTCGGAAGACTGAACCACGTCGCGCTCGTCGTGCCCGATCTCGACGCGGCCTGCCGCACCTGGCGAGATGTGCTCGGCGCCACGTTGAGCGAACCGCAGCCGCTGCCGGATCATGGCGTGACGGTGGTGTTCATCGATCTGCCGAACACCCGGCTCGAGCTGCTCGAACCGCTCGGCGACGGCTCGCCGGTGAGCCGTTACCTGGAGCGCCATGCCGGCGGCGGCATGCATCACGTCTGCATGGAGGTCGACGACATCGGCGCGGCACGAGATGTGCTGGTGTCACGCGGGGCGCGCGTGCTCGGCGACGGCACGCCGCGCCCCGGCGCGCACGGCAACCCGGTCCTGTTCCTGCACCCGGGCGACGTGCACGGCACGCTCGTCGAGCTCGAGGAAGTGCGCACCACATGATCACGTTCTTCCTCTTCTCCGCCCTGCTCGTCGCGCTCACCCTCGGTGTGCTCGGCTGGAGCGTGCTGCGCGCGCCGCCCGCCGCCGAGCACGCCTCGCCCGCCCAGCGCGACGCCAACGTCGCCATCGCGCGCGAACAGCTTGCAGCGCTCGACCGCGCCCGCGACGCCGGGGATCTGGACGCCGCCGCGTACGCCGACGAGCGCGAGCGGCTCGAACGCACGCTGGCCGCCTCACTCGACGCGGCTCCCGTCACGCGCGGCCATCGCGCCGCCGCCATCGGCGCGGCCGCCGTCATCGCCATCGCGGTGCCCATCGCGACGGGCGTGCTCTACCTGGAGCTCGGCCAGCCCGAGGCGCTGGTGCTCGGCCCCCAATCGCGCGGTGCGGGCACGCAGCAGGCCGACTCGGCGGGCGCGGTCGGTGGTCAGGCGGCCCCGAACGGAGCGCCGCCCGCCGGACAAGGCGGCGCCGAGGCCGGGGCGGGCGACGCGCAGGCCCCGGCGCTGGACCAGCTCCTGCCGGAGCTCGAAGCGAAGCTCGCCGACCGGCCCGACGACCTCGAAGGATGGAGCCTGCTCGGCCGCACGTACCTGAACGTGCAGCGGTTCGACAAGGCGGCCGAGGCGCTCGAGCGTGCCAGCGGCCTCGCGCCGAACGACGTGGACCTGCTCACCGCGCTCGCCGAGGCGCGCGCGATGCGGGACGGCGGCACGCTGACGGGCGCTGCCCTGGCTCCGCTCGAACGCGCCGTCGAGCTCGATCCCATGCACGAGCAGGGGCTTTGGCTGCTGGGCATCGCGCGTCAACAGGCGAACGAGCACGATGCCGCCATCGGGCTGCTCACGCGCCTGCGCGGCATCGCCGTCGGCAGCGGCAACGCGGCGGCGGTGGCGACGATCGACGAGTACCTGTCCGCGTCGCGCGGCGCGCTCGGGCTCGCGCCGATCGCGTCCGGTAGCGAGGCGGCACCGCTCGCGGCCGCACCGTCCGGGCCCGACGCCGATCAGGCCGACGCCGATCAAGCCGTCGCCGACCAGGCCGTCGCCGACCAGGCCGTCACGGATCAGGCCGTCACGGCGACCGGCAACGCCATCACGGTCGACGTGTCGCTGTCCGACGACGCTCGGGCCGAGGTGGATCCCGCACAGAGCGTCTTCGTGTTCGCACGCGCCGCCGAGGGTCCGCCCATGCCGCTCGCCGTGGCACGCCTGACGGTGGCCGACCTGCCCACTACGGTGCGCCTCGACGAGTCCATGGCCATGCTGCCCACCATGACGCTCGCGACATTCCCGACGGTCACCGTCGGCGCCCGTGTCTCCGCGAGCGGGGAACCCGCCGCGGCCAGCGGCGACTGGTTCGACGAGCAGGAGGACGTAGCGCCTGCGGACGGACCGCAGCTGGACCTGGTCATCGACCGACAGGTGCCTTGACGCCGGGTACGCGCGTATCTGCGGACGACCTCTCGCTTTCACCCTCCGAGGCCTCCGCCGACCGACACGCGCGGCGCACCGCGCCTGCGCGCGTGAACCGGAACCTCGGTGCCAAGCCACCCAACCGACGTGCCTGAGCGACGGCCGCGGTGCCGCCGGCCTCGAGCACTTCGCGAGCGACCGCATCGAACTCGCTGTACTCGACGCGCTCGATGACCCATCTCTCCTCGTGCACCAAGGTGTGGTGGAAACGGCAGATCGCCAGAAGCCCCTCCAGACTCGTCTCGCCGCCGCGCGCCCAGTCCAGCACGTGATGACAGTCCAGGTGCCGGGTCTGTTCGCAGCCGGGAAACTGGCAATGTCCGTCGCGACGCAGGACTGCTCGGCGGATGGCATCGGGAATGACCCGCGAGGCACGACCGATGTGCAGCGGCATGCCGCGTTCGCTGATGATGGGCACGATGGAGCCATCGCAGGCGATGCGCTGTGCGGTGGTGGCCGTGATGCGCCCCATGCCCTGGATGGCGCATCTGAGCGGCAGCGTTAGCGGCACGGGGGCACCGGCGAACGGAGGATCGACGAACGCCCGCCCATCCGCGGCCGACGTTTCGCGGTTACCCGTGCTCTTGCCTCGCGGTTCGACCGCATGGGGAGCGCCGATGGGCGTACCGGCCGCCCTCATCCCTGCGACGGTGGCCCGCGAGCGAAGGCCTGCGATCCAGTCCTCGAACTCCGGATCGCCGTCGCCGAGCACCTCGGCGTCGATGTCGATCAGCACGCGTCCGCAGTCGGAGCTCGATCCCCTGTTCGGCTCGCCCGAGAGCGAGTCGACGGCCAGCTGGACGAGCGCATCGAAGCGGCGCTGCGTGGCGGTCGCGGACGGCAGGGCACCCGAGCGCTCGGACGCCTTCGAGGCTTCGAAGAGGGTGTCGGCAACCCGCTCGATCGCCGTACGAAGGAGCGCGAGCTGCTCGATGGGTCCGGTGACGTACATGCCCGCGCGGCCCTTCGTCTTAGGTACGAAGGCCAACGAACGGGTCGCCCTGGCCGCTCGGTCCTCGGCGACGCCGGCATCGAAGCCGGAAGCGACCTCGTCGTCCGCAGCCGATGGCGGGAGCGTCCCGCGAGGCGCACCGTTCGCGTCACGTCCACCACTTCCATGCGCACACGAAGCCTCGCCGTCCTCGCCGTCCTCGCCGTCCTGCGCACCGTCGGACGCGACCCCGGACGCGACCCCGGACGCGACCCCGGACGCGGCCCCGGACGCGGCCCCGGACGCCGCGTCGGACGCGCCGTCGAACCTGCCGTCGGAATCGCCGTCATCGGAGGACCGGTCCGTGCCCGACCAACGGTAGTCCCGGCACAGCCGCTCCACGCCCGCGGCGGTCTCGTCGATGGCGAGAAACGCCAGCGCGTTCTCGTTGCCCGAATTGGCCACGCGCGTGAGATGGCGCACCTTCGTCCACGTCAGCCTGCCGTTGCGAAAGAGTGCCGCGATGACCGGAAGCGCGCGCAGGCGCCTGCCGACCCGCAGCTGGTCCTTCGCAAGCTCGTAGCCGAGCCCGATCTCGGCCTGCGCCCACGCCATGCAGTTCTTCGCGCCGCAGTCGCGCCAACCGCCGGATTCGTCGAAGCGCACCAGAAGCTCCACGAAGCCTGCGCAGTCGGTGTCCATGCGTCTGGCGAGGGTGCGTACCGCGCGATCGAGCTCGTCCGGCTTGCCGGTCGCGTCCGGCGAGTCGGCAGGACCGTCGGCAGGCGACGCCTGCGGACGCGCACCTGGTGGCGCTTCATGCGCGGCGATGGCTTCCATCGCCAGGCGCAGGTTGGCGTAGTCCGCGCGTCGATACCCGCGCGGCCCTTCGAGAACCGCCGAAGGCCCACGGGCGAAGGTCTTCGGAAAAGCCTCCAGCGGCTTCGAGAAGTCTGCCTGCTGCATGTGCCGCTCCCTCCTGGACGATGCGACAAACGCTACGCGAGTGGTCCTGGATAGTCAGTGCGAGGCGAAGGAAAGCTGGCTTTTCATACAGCCTTGTTCACGAGAAAGTTGGTTGCTCCCGATACGCGGCACGAGTCGCTCGATGCAGACGACAGACGAATCCGGCGGCGTCCCTTCGGAATGCCGCCGCGCAGCTCGTGTCGACTTTGCGTTGCCGTGGACGCGTCCCCGGTTACATGGCGTAGGTTCCATTTCTTCCGAGACCGAGGCACGCCCACAATGATGGACGGCAATCCCACGCGCTTCGTCGGCATTTTCGCCGTCGTCTTCTTCGTGCTGACGCTGCTGGGAGGCGCGGGCTTCTTCGGCGCGATCGGCTCGACGATCGTCGCCTCGATCGTCGTCTACTTCGTCATGCGGTACCTGGAGAAGAGGAAGCTCGAGAAGCGCCCGCCGAGCTGAACCGACGCGGTCGGCGCGCACGTCGAGCTCGTGGCGCGCTCGTCGCGAGTCCGCAGCTGGGGGACGCCCACGGGCCGGATGGAGCGGTACTCCGGAGGGCTCGATGCTCGGAGCGGAGCGCTGGGCCGTCTCGGAGGCCTCGTCCATCAGGAAGCTGTGCTCGTCGCCTAGTGCATGAAGCATCTCGCGCACCAGCGCGTGCGCATCGGCGAAGGAGGCGAGCGCGGCGGCGCGCGCGTCCAGGGTGTCGCGCAGTGCTCGCCGTGCAGAGGCGTCGCGGCGCAGGGCGTGCCGGTCGATCGCATCGCGCGCGCAGCGGACGAGCGCGGCCGGATCGTCGGCCACGCTCGTCCGTCAGCTCACGCGCGCTTCACCCCCGAAGCTCGTCGAAGAACTTCTTCACCCCGCCCAGCCACGAGTGCGCCTGCGGGCTGTGCTTGTGGGCCTTGTCGCCCGAGATGCTGTCGTGGAAGGCCATGAGCAGCTCGCGCTGCTCGGAGCTGAGGCTGACCGGCGTCTCGACGCGCACGCGGCACATGAGATCGCCCTGCGCGCCGCCGCGCACGGGCTTGACGCCCTTGCCGCGCACGCGGAAGAGCTTCTCGGTCTGCGTGCCGGCCGGGATCTTCAGCTTGATCTGACCGTCGAGGGTGGGAACCTCGAGCTCCCCACCGACGGCGGCCGTGGCGAAGTTGATCGGCACGGTGCATTGCAGATCCGCGCCGTCGCGCTGGAAGATCGGGTGCGGGCGCACGCGGATCGCGACGTACAGGTCCCCGGGCGGGCCGCCGCTGTCGCTCGCCTCGCCCTCGCCCGTCAGGCGGATCTTGTCGCCGGTGTCGACGCCGGGCGGCACCTTGACCGACAGCGTCTTCTCCTTCTGCACGCGGCCCTGGCCCGCGCATTTCGGGCACGGGTCGGTGATGACCTTGCCCTTGCCGCGGCAGGTGGGACAGGTCTGCTGCACACTGAAGAAGCCCTGCTGCATGCGCACCTGACCGGCACCGTGGCAGGTCTGGCAGTTGGTCGGCTGGCTGCCCCGTTTCGCGCCCGAACCGTCGCACACGTCGCACGCGACGAGGTTCGGGATGCGCAGCTCGGTGGCCTTGCCGGCGACGGCCTCCTCGAGGCTGATCTCGAGGTTGTACTGCAGGTCGTCGCCGCGGAACACGCGCGCGCCGCCGCCGCGACGGCCGCCGCCGAAGATGTCGCCGAAGACGTCACCGAAGATGTCGTTGATGTCCGCACCGCCGCCGAAGCCGCCCGGACCGCCGGCACCGTTCTGCACGCCCGCGTGGCCGAACTGGTCGTAGGCCGCGCGCTTCTCGGACGAGTTCAGGACCTCGTAGGCCTCCTTGGCCTCCTTGAACTTCTCCGGCGCCTCGGCGTCGTCGGAGTTCCGGTCCGGGTGGTACTTCATGGCCAGCCTGCGATAGGCCTTCTTCAGGTCGGCGGCCGAGGCGTCGCGCCCGACGCCCAGCACTTCGTAGTAGTCGCGCTTCGCCATCTACTTCGTCGGTTTCCCCATTCGTGAACGGAAGAAGGCCGGAGCCGGCCGGCACGAGCCCCTCGCGAGGCTGGTACCGGCCGCTCCGGCCCGTGTCAGGCGGACCGCTCGGCCGAGCGGTCCGGAGCTGTCATCGTCGGGCGCCGCTCAGGACGCCTTGTCTTCCTTCACTTCCTCGAACTCGGCATCGACGGCGTCGTCGCCGGCATCGTTGGCGGCGGATGCACCACCGGTGCCGCCCGCACCACCCGCTCCGCCGCCTGAGCCGCCCGAGCCGCCCTGGCCACCGTCACCGGGACCGGCGTCGGCGTTCTGCTTGGCGTAGGCCCGCTCGGCAAGCTTGCCGGCGACCTCACCCAGGGCCGCGGACTTCGCGTCGATGGCGTCCGCGTCGTCACCGGCGATGGCGGTGCGCAGCTCGGCGACCTTCGCCTCGATGTCGCTCTTCTCGGAGGGCTCCACCTGGTCGGACAGATCCTTGAGCGACTTCTCGGTCGCGTGGATGAGCTGCTCGGCCTGGTTGCGCTTGTCGATCAGCGCGCGAAGCTTCGCGTCCTCGACCGCGTGCTCCTCGGCGTCGCGCACCATCTTCTCGATCTCGTCGTCGGACAGACCCGACGAGGCCTTGATGACGATGGACTGCTGCTTGCCGGTGGCCTTGTCCTTGGCGGACACGTTCATGATGCCGTTGGCGTCGATGTCGAACGTGACCTCGACCTGCGGCACGCCGCGCGGTGCGGGCGGGATGTCGGCGAGATCGAACTTGCCCAGCGACTTGTTCGCCGCCGCGATCTCGCGCTCGCCCTGCAGCACGTGCACGGTGACCGCCGTCTGGTTGTCGTCGGCCGTGCTGAACACCTGCTGCGCCTTGGTCGGGATGGTGGTGTTCTTGTCGATCAGCTTGGTCATCACGCCGCCGAGCGTCTCGATGCCCACCGACAGCGGCGTGACGTCGAGCAGCAGCACGTCCTTGACCTGACCGCCGAGCACGCCGCCCTGGATGGCGGCGCCGATGGCGACGGCCTCGTCCGGGTTGACGTCCTTTCTCGGCTCCTTGCCGAAGAAGTCCTTGACCGTCTCCTGCACCTTCGGCATGCGCGTCTGGCCGCCGACCATGATCACGTCCTGGATGTCGGAGGCCGACAGGCCCGCGTCCTTCAACGCGATCTTGCAGGGCTCGATGGTGCGCTGGACGAGCTCCTCGACCAGGGATTCGAGCTTGGCGCGCGAGACCTTGATGTTCAGGTGCTTCGGCCCCGAGGCGTCGGCCGTGATGTACGGCAGGTTGACATCGGTCTGCTGCGTGCTGGACAGCTCGATCTTGGCCTTCTCGGCCGCCTCCTTCAGGCGCTGCAACGCGAGCGGATCGTTGTGCACGTCGATGCCCGACTCCTTCTTGAACTCCGCCGCCAGGTAGTCGATCAGGCGGTTGTCGAAGTCCTCGCCGCCGAGGAAGGTGTCGCCGTTGGTGGACAGCACCTCGAACTGGTGCTCGCCGTCGACCTCGGCGATCTCGATGATGGAGATGTCGAAGGTGCCGCCGCCGAGGTCGTACACGGCCACGGCCTTGTTGCCGCGCTGCTTGTCCATGCCGTAGGCGAGGGCCGCGGCGGTGGGCTCGTTGATGATGCGCTTGACGTCGAGACCGGCGATGCGGCCGGCGTCCTTGGTCGCCTGACGCTGCGAGTCGTTGAAGTAGGCGGGCACGGTGATGACGGCCTCGCTGACCGACTCGCCGAGGTACTCCTCGGCCGTCTGCTTCATCTTCATGAGCACGCGCGCGGCGACCTCGGGCGGGGCCATCTTCTTGTCGCCCGCGGCGACCCAGGCATCGCCGTTGTCGGCCTTGACGATCTTGTAGGGAACGAGCTCGATGTCCTTCTGGACGGCGTCCTCGTCGAAGCGGCGGCCGATGAGGCGCTTGACCGCGTAGAGCGTGTTCTGGGGGTTCGTGACCGCCTGTCGCTTGGCCGGCTGGCCGACGATGACCTCGCCGTCGTCGGCGAACGCCACGACGGACGGCGTGGTGCGATCGCCTTCGGAGTTCTCGATGACGCGCGGCTTGCCGCCCTCCATGACCGCGACGCACGAGTTGGTCGTGCCGAGGTCGATACCGATGATCGTGCCCATGTGATTCTCCTGCCTTTCTCGTGTTGCGTTTCCGGGACCCTCGTGGAGGCATCCCGCATGATGTGTGGGGTTTATGTGCGGCCGGGGGCCGCGCTTTCAAGCAGTTGGCGCGGGGGAGCGCGCCCGGACAGGACTATTTCGCGACCATCACGAGCGCGGGCCGAAGCAGTCGCTCGTTCAGCGTGTAGCCCTTCTGCAACACCTGCACGACGGTGTTGGGGGCCGCGCCCTCGACTTCCTGCATGGACATGGCCTGGTGGAATTCGGGGTCGAACTTCTCGCCCGCCGGGTTCACCTCGGCGATGCCGTGCTTCTGCAGCATGGTGGAGAACATGTTGAGCGTGATCTCGGTGCCCTCGCGCAGGCTCTCGACCGTGACGTTCTCGCCGCGGCTGGCCTGCAGGCCCATCTCGAGGCTGTCTA
Organism: uncultured Gammaproteobacteria bacterium; assembly: GCA_963833195.1. Taxonomy (GTDB): domain Bacteria; phylum Pseudomonadota; class Gammaproteobacteria; order Granulosicoccales; family Granulosicoccaceae; genus Granulosicoccus. The sequence continues at coordinate 305,836 of CAWHXF010000028.1, forward strand.
TGACGGGCAGCAGGTCGTTCAGCAGCGGCTCCAGGCCGAACTTCCTGGCGTTCTGCACGTCGCGCAGGGCGCGCTTCCTCTGGTTCTCGAGCTCCGCCTGCAGGCGCAGCCGGCCGTTCCAGTGCTCGTCCGCGAGCGCCTCGGCCGCCGTCAGGCGTTCCTCCAGCGTGGGCTCGGCGAGCTCGTCCGCCCCACCCTCCGAGGCTTCGGCGTCCTGCATCGAAGCGCCCTCGTCCGCCTGCGCCGTGGCGCCGGGCTCGTCGTCGTCGGCGGGGCCGCCGCTCGGGCCCTGCTCGGCCACCACGTCGTCGGACGCGCCGCGCTCCGGCGCTTCGGACGCCTGCGCGGCGTCGGTGGCTTGCGGGTCGGTGCCCGCCCCGGTATGTGAACCGCCAGTCATCGTGTCTCCGAAAGATCGCCTGCCGCGGGTGAATCGGACGGGGCCGGCGGTACGCGCCGCACGAGCCCCGTGTCCCGCAAAGAACGCCGCGAGTCTAGGGACGGGGCGTTCGGAATCAACCCCGCGTCGCGCGCGCGCTCAGTCGCCGAAGCCGGTCCGGCCGCGGCGATCGAGCGCGGCGCCCAGCAGCCTGGACGTCATGTCGACGGCAGGGATGACGTCGCCGTAGGCCATGCGCTTCGGACCGACGACGCCGAGCGTGCCGACGACCGCGCCGTCGACCTCGTAGGTGGCGGTCACCAGGCTGCAGTCCCCGAGCGGCGCGTAGCCGGACTCGCGGCCGATGAAGATCTGCACGCCCGTGCCGTCCACGCAGCGCTCGAGCAGCGAGTAGATATCGCGCTTCTGCTCGAACGCCTCGAACAGATCGCGCAGCGTGTCGATGTCGGACAGGTCCGAGTGAGACATCAGGTTCCGCTCGCCCGACACCAGCATGCGGGCCCCATCCTCGGCGGCGGCCTCGCCGTCGGCGGCCACGCCGTCCAGCACCCGCCCGGCGAGCTCGATCATCTGCTGCATGGTGCGGTTGGCGGCCTCGCGCGCGCGCTCCAGGTCCGCGCGCAGCAGATCGCGCACCTCGGGCAGCGGGCGACCGAGGAATTCGCTGTTCAGGCGGGCCGCGAACTCCGAGAGCTCCTCCTTCGAATAGTCGCGCTCGACGTGCACGATGCGGTTCTGCACGTCGTCGCCGTCGCCGATCGTGACGGCGAGCACGCGCCGGTCCGACAGGGGCAGGAACTCCACGCGGCGCAGCGGCTTGTCGTCGGCGCGCGGCACCGTGATCATGCCCGCCATGCGCGTGAAGTCCGACAGGTAGTCGGTGGCGGCGCGCACCAGGCCCGCGTCCCCGAGCGCGGGGTCGAGCGCGCTGCGCAGCCGCTCCACCGAGCCGCTGTCGGGCACGCGTACCTCCAGCAAGGTGTCCACGAAGAGGCGGAGCGCCGCGGAGGTCGGCACGCGGCCCGCCGAGGTGTGCGGCGAGCGCAGCAGCCCCATCTCCTCGAGGTCACCCATGACGTTGCGCACCGAGGCCGCGCCGATGTCGATGCCGGGCGCGAGCGAGATCGTGCGCGAGCCGACGGGCTGGCCGTGCTCGATGTACTGGTCCACCAGCGCCTTCAGCACGCGGCGCGCGCGCTCGGAGATCGCCGACGCGTCGGCGATGTCGAGCGGTGCTTCCGGGGAGCGTTCGGGTTTCACTGACGGTTCTCGATGTCGGGCGCCGATCGGCCATGCGCCGGCGCGCGCCCGCGCCCGACAGTAAACTAGTGCGCTCGGCACCGTCGATCAAGCCGATCGATGCACGTTCGCCCGCCCCCTACTGCTCCCCCCCCGCGATCCATGCCCAGAAGACACACCCGCGGCGTCGTCGTGCGCGGCGCCGGCGATGCCGCCAGGGCCGTGACCATCGGCGGCGGCGCGCCGATCGTCGTGCAGTCCATGACGAACACCGACACCGAGGACGCGGTGCGCACCGCCGCGCAGGTGGCCGATCTCGCGCGCGCGGGCTCGGAGCTGGTGCGCATCACGGTCAACACCGAGGCCGCCGCCGAGGCCGTGCCCGAGATCCGCGACCGGCTGCTGGCCATGGACGTCGACGTGCCGCTGGTCGGCGACTTCCACTTCAACGGCCACCGGCTGCTGAAGGCGGTGCCGGCCTGCGCCGAGGCGCTCGCGAAGTACCGCATCAATCCCGGCAACGTCGGCCGCGGCGCGCGCCGCGACAGCCAGTTCGCCGACATGATCGAGATCGCCTGCCGCCACGACAAGCCCGTGCGCATCGGCGCGAACTGGGGCTCGATGGACCAGGAGCTCCTGGCCCGCATGCTCGACGAGAACGCCGCCCTGCCGACCCCGAAGCCGCTCGACGCGGTCAACCGCGAGGCCGTGATCGTCTCGGCGCTCGACAGCGCGCACCGGGCCGTCGAGCTCGGGCTCGGCGCGGACCGCATCGTGGTGTCCTGCAAGATGAGCCGCGTGCAGGACCTGATCACCGTCTACGACACCCTGGCCGCGCGCTCGGACTTCGCGCTGCACCTCGGGCTGACCGAGGCCGGCATGGGCAGCAAGGGCATCGTCGCCTCCACCGCCGCGCTCGCGGTGCTGCTGCAGAAGGGGATCGGCGACACCATCCGCATCTCGCTCACGCCCGAACCCGGTGGCGACCGCGCGAAGGAGGTCGTGGTGGCGCAGGAGATCCTGCAGACCATGGGCCTGCGCTCGTTCACGCCCATGGTCACGGCCTGCCCGGGCTGCGGGCGCACCAGCAGCACGCGCTTCCAGGAGCTCGCGGACCGCATCCAGAGCTATCTCAGGGACAGCATGCCGGAGTGGAAGGGGCGCTACGAGGGCGTCGAGGACATGACCGTCGCGGTCATGGGCTGCGTGGTCAACGGCCCCGGCGAGAGCAAGCACGCCGACATCGGCATCAGCCTGCCCGGCACCGGCGAGCGTCCCGTGGCGCCGGTGTACATCGACGGCGAGCGCGCCATGACCCTGAAGGGCGACGGCATCGCCGAGGAGTTCCAGGGCGTGGTCGAGAAGTACGTGCGCGAGCGCTACGGCGCGGCGGCGGCCTGAGCGCGGACCCGGCCCGGCCGAGCGCGCGCCCGTCCGGCAGGCGTCAGCGCGGCGACGGCGCGAACGCGGGCGAGGTGCCGCCCTGGTATCGCATCCCGCCCGCGCCCGCGGGCGACGTGGTCGTGGTGGGCGCGGGGCTCGCGGGCTGCCAGCTCGTGCACGAGCTCGCCTCGCTCGGCCGCGGCGCCACGCTCGTCGAGGCGGCCGACGCGCCGGCCACCGGCGCGTCGGGGAACCCGGTCGGCATCGTGAAGCCGTTCGTGACGCGCGAGCCGAGCCCGGGCGAGCGCTTCCATGCCGATGCGTGGCGGCATCTGCTCACGCTGCTGGCCGACGATGCGCTCGCGAACGCCGCGCGCTACCGTCCGACCGGGGCGCTGCAGCTCGTCGAGGGTCCGTGGCCACCGCGCGACGATTGCGAACGGCTCGACGCGAACGCCGCCGAACGACGCGGCGGCGTGGCGCTCGATGCGCCGGCCGGGGCGCTCGCGTTCGAGGGCGCGGGCAGCGTCGATCCGCGCGCGCTGTGCGAGACCCTGCTGCGACGCGCGCGCGAGCGGCTGTCCGCGTCGGCGGCCTCCCGCGGCCACCGCGGGGCGAGCCCTGCGGCACGGCTCGACGAGCGCTACGGCCGGCGGCTCGACGCGCTTGAGCGCGTCGACGGTCGCTGGCGGCTGCACCTGCGCGGACCCGAGGGCGCGGAGGCGCTCGATGCGGACATCGTCGTGCTCGCGAACGGTCCCGCCCTGGTCGACACGCCCTGGACCCGGTGGCTGCCCGTGACGCCCGCGCGCGGCCAGATGAGCCGCTTCGCCGGCGGCCCGGTGCCGCGCTGCACGGTGGCGGGCAGGAGCTGGGCGGTGCCGGACGGCGACGGCGTCTGGGCGGGCGCGACCTACGAACGGGACGATGTCGATCCGGAACCGCGGCGTGCGGACGACGAGGCGAATCGCCGCGCGCTGGCGGCGCTGCTGCCGGGCTCGTCGCCCGACGCGTCGCCGAGCGCCGCCAGCGCCGGCGTGCGTGCCACCACGCCGGACCGGCTGCCGTTCGCCGGACCCGTGCCGCGCGTGGACGACGCGATGGCGCGCTACGCGGATCTCGCGCGCGGTCGGCCGCCGCGCACGTACGGCGTGCCGGACTACGTGCCCGGGCTCGCCGCGCTCGGCGGCTTCGGCTCGCGCGGTCTCGTGACCTCGGGCTGGTGCGCGCGGCTGCTCGCGCGGTGGCTCTGCGGCGAGGCCGAGGGCCTGCAGGCCGCGACGCCGCTGGTGGGGCCGCTCAGGTTCGTGGTACGGCCGCTGGTGCGCGGACGCGCGCCGCGGCTGCGCGCACCGGAGCCCGCGGCGTGAGCGGGAACGACGGCGACGACGGAACGACGCGCTCGGAGGAGTTCGCCGACGCGGCCGCGCTGGCCGAGGGGCTGATCGCGCGCGAGCCGGGCGCGTTGACGACCGCCGTGCGGCTCGCGGGGTCGACGCGGGCGGGCGAGCGGGAACGGGTGCGCGCGGCGATCGAGGTGTGGCTGCGCCGCACCGGCAAGTCGGCCCGCGTCGGGCTCGCGGGTGCGGAGCCAGACGCCGTCGATGCGTTCGCGGCACGGCTCGTCGCGCGCGGGCACCGGGTGGCGGTGCTGCTCGTCGGGGCGTCCGCCGCCGGCGCGGCGGGCGAACGCGGCGACCGCTTCGACGGCACGCTGCCCGACGAGCGCGCCGTCGTGGCGGCCACGCTCGCGTGCGAGATCGGCGGGTACGACACGGTGCTGGTGAGCGCGGCGGCCGCCACCGCGGCGCTGCGGGAGCGGGTCGACTGCACCGTCGGCCCCGCGGACGGAGACACCGTCGCCGGCGAAGCGGTCGACGTCAGTCTCGCACCGCCACCGCTCGAGGGCCCCGACGCGCTGGATGCGCTGTGGTCGCGCATCGAGCGCTACCGCTGGCTGGCCGTCGAGGACGGCACGCACGCGATGCGACGCGAAGCGCAGCGCGCGTCCTGGTCAGGGCTCGCGACGCGACCGAGCGAGCCCTGAGGGCGACGCTCGACTCCGGCGTCCTCGGCGCGGGCTCGTCGTCGGAGCCCGTTCAGCGACGCAGCAGCAGATCCTTCGCCGCCAGTGCCGCGCCGGCCGTGATCAGCGCGCACGCGACGGCCACCGTCGCGTCGGCGCGCGCCAGGCCCGCCGCCACGAGCGCGAGCGTGGACAGCAGCGGTGCGAGATACGACAGCGCGCCCAGCACCTGGATGTCGCCGCGCTTGACGCCATGGTCCCACGCGTAGAACGCCGCGCCGACCGGCCCCAGCCCGAGGCCCGCGACGGCGAGCCATTGCCCGGTCGACGCCGGCCACACCGTCGTCTCGAGCGCGAGGTGCGCGGCCAGCGCCAGCAGCGCGGCGGCGCTGCAGTAGCCGACCACGAGATCGGTCGGCACGTCGCCGTGGCGGCGCGAGAGCAGCGAGTAGCCCGACCAGGTGAACGCGCACACGAGGGCCATGGCGTAGCCGAACGCGTGCTCGGACCGAAAACCCACCGCGCCTCCGCCCGTCACGATCAGCGCCGCGCCGGCGAAGCCCGCCAGGGCGCCCGCCACGTGGTGCCGGCGCAGGCGCTCGCCGGGCAGCAGCGCCGAGAACAGCACGATCAGCAGCGGCCACAGGTAGGCGATCAGCCCCGCCTCCACGGGCGGCGCGTTCCGCAGCGCGGTGAAGTAGGCGAAGTGGTAGCCGAAGAGCCCGGCCACGCCGAGCGCCCACACGCGCCACGGCTGGCGCCACGATCCGAGGCCACGCCCGGACGCCGCGAGCGCGACGAAGCCTACCGCCGCGCCGATGGCGAAGCTCATGGCCGCGAGCTGGAACGGCGGCACGCTGCCGCTGGCCGCGGTCAGCAGCGCGAGCAGCGACCACAGCAGCACCGCGATGGCGCCGATGGCGGTGGCGCGGGTCCGCGCGGCGCGGGGAACGGAGGCGACGCGCGGATCGGAGGCGACTAGTGCAACTCCTGCACCAGCACCCACGGCGCCGCCACCACGCAGCGGAACGTCGGTTGTCGCGCGACCCAGTCGCGCGCATCGTCGTCGCTGGCGCGGCGCACCACGCCTTCGGTCGTCCAGGCCTCGAGCGTCGCGGCGTCGTCGCGCACCATGACGCCGGCCACCTCCACGAGATCGGCGGAGCCGTCGAGCCGCAGCACGACGCCGCGCGCGAAGTGGCGCACGAGCTCCGGCCACGAGATCGTGCCCGATTCGAGCTCGAGCCGCTCTTCGAGGGGCAGCTCGTCGATGGTCTCGTTCGGATCGCTCACGGACGTCAGGCCGCGTTCATCTCCGCGATGACTCTCATGCCGCGTTCATCTCGGCGATGACTCTCATGCCGCGTTCATCTCGGCGATGAACTCGTTCGAACGCTCGATCGAGCGGTTCATCTGCTCGATGAGCCGGTCCACGTCGCCCTGCAGCGCGGTGAAGGTGCCGCGCAGGGATCCGACCGCCTGGGCGTTCAGGTTGTGCTTCAGGAAGAGCACGTTGTTGCGCAGCGTGTCGAGCACCGGCTTCATGCTGGCCTCGGACTCCTTCATGGTGGCCAGCAGCTCCTTGTAGCGCTCGCGCGTGCTTCGCAGGCTGGCCTCGCTGTCGCGCCGCAGCGCGACGTCGGTGTACAGCTCGTTCTCGTCGGCCCACTCGTCGAACAGGTCGTCGGCGACATCCTCCACCTCCTCGATCTGGTCGGACACCTCCTGGGCGGCCTCGCTCGCGTTCTGATAGTCGGCATCGAAGCGATCGTAGGCCTTCTTCAGCCCCGTCTCCTGGATCTCGACCACGCTGCCGAAGCGCTCGAGCGCGTCGCGGAACTCCTCCTGCGCGTCGCTCTGCGCGTCGCGCGCGTCCTTGACGTTGCCGACGAGCAGGTCGCGCTTGTAGATGCCGACCTTCTCGAGGGCGTTGTACTTGACCGTGCTGCACCCCGGGGCGCAGGCGGTGACGAGCGCGGCCAGGAGGACGGTCGGAACGAGTCGTGCGAGACGCATGAATGTCGGTGTGTGGGGTCGGGACGTGATCAGGCGTAGAGAGCCGGCGCGCCGACCTCGACGTGCAGCTCGTTGGCGGTCTTCTCGTCGATGCCGAGCCCGCGGCGCAGCGCGTCGAGGTAGCGCGCCTCGGCCTGGTGGTCGAGATCGATGGCGAGCAGCGACACGAGGTACACCTGACGCCCCAATGGCTGCGGCACGCTGCGCGCGAACGCATCGACATCGAGGGGCCTGGACATCTCGGAGCGCACGAACGCGGCCTCCTCGGCATCGACCTCGCCGAGCTTGCCGAGGATCTTCTGCTGTTCCTGGTCGTCGATCTGACCATCGCTCTTGGCGGCGTTGATCATCGCGCGGATCAGGAGCTCCGCCTGTTCGGACTGTTCGGGGCTGACGTCGGGGGCCTGGCCCGCGTGGCCGTCCGGGCGCTGCTGTCCGAGCGCCGCGCCGAGCAGGCTGCCGAGGCCGCCGCCCTGCGAGGGGCTGCCGCCGAGCATGCCTCCGAGCAGGCTGCCCAGACCACCCTGGCCGCCCTGGCCACCCGGCCCGCCCGCGGCGCTGCCGCCGCCCATCGCGCCGCCGAGCAGTCCGCCGAGCCCACCGGCCGCGCCGCCGCTGCCGGCGAGTCCCGCGAGCAGGCCACCGAGGCCCGCGTTGCCGCCCATCGGGGCGGTACCGCCCCCCACGCCGCCGCCCGACCGCCCCGCCGCCACCGAGCGCGCCACCGAGCAGCGAGCCGAGCAGGTTGCCGCCGCCACCGCGGCGCATCGCGTTCGAGAGAAGCATCTTGCCGAGCGTGCCGACGAGGTTCATTGGGCGGGTCCGTTGCGGATTCGAGGCGGTGGGTGCGAGCGGCGGCGAGCGTAGCATGGGGTCCGGACCCGATCAGCGCACGAGCACCGTCGTCGATGGACATCGTCAGGAACGCCATACGCACCATTCCGGACTTCCCCAAGCCCGGCATCCTGTTTCGCGACGTCACGACGCTGTTCGGCGATGCGCGCGCGTTCCGCACGACCATCGACTCGTTGCTGCAGCCCTGGATCGGCGAAGGGGCGGGCGAGCGCATCGACAAGGTGGCCGCGCTCGAGGCGCGCGGATTCATCCTCGGCGGCGCCATCGCGCACCAGCTGTCGGTGGGCTTCGTGCCGATCAGGAAGTCGGGCAAGCTGCCCGGGCCGCGCTCCTCGGAGGCGTACACGCTCGAGTACGGCGAGGCCACCATGGAGCTGCACGACGGGGCCGTGCTGCCCGGCGAGCGCGTGCTGCTGGTGGACGACCTGATCGCCACCGGCGGCACGTGCGAGGCGGGCGTGCGGCTGCTGCGGCGCGCCGGCGCCGAGCTCGTCGGCTGCGGCTTCATCATCGATCTGCCGGAGCTCGGCGGTCGCGGGCGCATCGAGGCGCTCGGCGTGCCGGTGCACGTGCTCGTCGAGTTCGAGGGACACTGATCCATCGTCACCTGACCCGCAGCACCCGCGCCGTGGAGCCGCGTTCGCGCGCGCCGACGATGACCCGTTGCACCGCCGCGCGGGTGCGCTCCTCTTGCGCGCGGTGGGATGCCTCGCGCGCCGGGCCGACGGTGAGCAGGGGCCGCAGCCGCTCGAGCGTCTTCGGACCGATGCCCTTGACGGCCAGCAGCGCCTCCGGAGACTCGAACGGACCGTGCGCCTCGCGATGCGCGACGATCGCGGCCGCCTTCACCGCGCCGATGCCGGGCAGCGCCGCGGCGAGCTCGCCCGCATCGGCGGCATTGACGTCGAGGCGCGGCACGGGAGTCTCGGCGGCGACCCGCGCGAGCGGGACGACGCACAGGCACAAGAGGGCGACGCGAAGCGATCGGAGCACGGGCGACATCCTTGTCGGCGGTCCCGAGGGGGACCCGTGCGGCAAGCTTCGACCGGATCGGGCCCTCGGTCAACGCGAACGGGCGAAACCGCTGGACGCATCACCGGTAGTCGCCCACCCCGGGCGGAAGCGTCGGCGGCGCCGGTGGCGCGCCGCGCTCCGGATCAGTCCGCCCGCAGGCGCGCGTCCAGCTCGTCGACCGCCAGGGCCATCGGGCCGTCGGCGAGCTTCGTCTCGCGCAGCAGACGCGCCTGCGACTCGTCCCAGAACGTGGCGTCGGGCAGCTCCACGGCGGGCGGCAGAGGCCCGTGCGAGGCGACGAAGGCCTCGATCGCCTCGTCCGAGGCGTCCAGGCCGAGCTGTGCGAAGAGTGTCGAAAGGTCCTGCTCGTCGGGTTGCAGCATGTCGGGTCCGGTTCGAACGGTGGCGGAATCGCCCAGCGTAGCGAGCCGTGCGCGTCGCGCCGGCGGCGAACCTCCGCGGCTTGTAAAATGCAGGGCCCGGAACCACCGCGCACGCCGACGGCGGAGCCGCCCTCGGACGCCCACCCCCGGACGACAATGACCAGATGCCCGTGTTCCTGTTCGTCCTCGCGTCCGTCCTGCTCGTCGCCGCCACGCTGCTGCCGCTGAGCAACCTGCGTCATTGGAGCGTGCGGGGCCTGGACTTTCCGCGCCTGCAACTCGCCTGCGGGCTGGGCGCTCTGATCGTCGTGCTGTGCGTCTGGCTCGGCAGCGGCGAGGGGTCCCGGGCGCCCTCGCTGCTGTGGCTGCTGCCGCTGGCGGCCGCGTTCCTGTACCAGGCGAAGTGGATCGTGCCCTACAGCGAGGCGGTCCCCCACGAGGTGCCCACCGCGTCGCCCGAGGAGCTCGCGCGCGGCCCGCGCCTGCGCCTGCTCATCAGCAACGTGCTGATGGACAACCGCGACAGCCATCGGCTGATCGATCGGGTGCGCGAGATGCGGCCGGACGTGCTGCTGGTGGTGGAGACCGATGCGTGGTGGCAGGCGCGGCTCGACGAGGCGTTGCCGGAGCTGCCGCATCGCGTCGCGCACCCGCTCGACAACCGCTACGGCATGCACCTGTACTCGCGCTTCCCGCTCACGGACACGCACGTCGACTTCCTCGTGCAGGACGACATCCCGTCCATCGCAGCGCGGTTGTGCGTGGCGGGCGGGGAGCTGCGCCTGCACGCCATCCACCCCACCCCGCCGGCGCCGGGCGAGAACGAGCGGTCGACCGAGCGCGACGTGGAGCTGCTCGCCCTGGCCGACACGCTCGAGGACGTGCGCGAGCCCGTCATCGTGACCGGCGACCTGAACGACGTGGCCTGGTCGCGCACCACGCAGCTGTTTCGCCGGAAGAGCGGGCTGCTCGACCCGCGCGTGGGCCGCGGCATGTTCAACACCTTCAACGCGATGTGGCCGGTGCTGCGCTGGCCGCTGGACCACGTGTTCGTGTCCGAGCACTACCGGGTCGTGGAGATGCGCAGGCTCGAATCCATCGGCTCGGACCACTTCCCGGTCTTCATCGAGCTGGTGCTGGCCGATGCGCGCACGCTCGACTCGCACCCCGACAACGAGGAGATCGACGAGGAGCTCGAGGCCGACACGCGCCGGCGCGCGCGCGACGTGTCGGTCGGGAAGCCGTCCATCGGCGCCGAGGACGTCGGTGCGGTCGCACGCGTCGCGTGAGTTCCGGTTCTGCGGAGGCCGAACGGAACGACGCGCCCGGTCTGCTGGCGGCGCTGGCCGAGCGCGGCGCCGCGGAGCTGTCGCGCGCCTCGCTCGTGGCCGAGACCGTCCTCGTCGAATCGCGGCTCGCCGCGTCGAGCCTGCTGCTGCTGCTGCTCGCGGTGCTGTGCGCGAGCGTGTTGCTGGTGGTGAGCTGGGTGCTGCTGATGGCGCTCGTCGCCGTGGGGTTGGCGGCGCTCGGGCTCGGCCCCGCCGGCGGGCTGGGCATCGTGCTGGGCGCACACCTCGTCGCGCTGCTCGTGCTCGCGCTGTTCGCCCGGTCGCTCGCGAAGAACCTCAGATTCGGTCACACGCTGCGGGCGCTCGGTCGCGATCCCGAGGCGCTGGCCGCGAAGGCCGAGCGCGCGGCCGCCGCGGCCGCGGACGAGGCCACCGAGGGCGCGGCGCGCGCGGCCACCGACACGCTGGAGCGCCCCCCGCCGCCGCGCGGTTGAAGCGCTCCGAGGCGCCGTGCGCGGCCACCGCGGATTCAGAACGCGTCGCCGCGTCGCAGCCTGACGGGGCCGCGCGCGTCGGCGGCCACGCGCTCGTCGCCCCGGGTCACCCGCAGCAGCCCACGCTTCTCGAGCGCGCCCGCCACCTCGCGCATCGTCGCCATGCGCGAGCGCCAGTCCTCGCCGCCCGCCGCGCGCGCCGCCTCGGAGGGACAGATGCTCGACCGCGGATCCCGAGCGTCCAGCAAGGCCAGCGCGCACGCCTCGAGGCGGGTGCGCCAGGCGGCTTCGTCGTGCCCCTCGTACCACTTCGGACCGCGCTCGCCCAGCGCCACCTTCGCGCGTTGCACCCGCTCGCGCGCTCGCCGCACGGCGGCCTCGTCGTCCGCGCGCTTGGCGACACCGACGGCGCGTCGCGCGTCCATCAGGGCGTTCACGAGCTGCTGCCGAAGCGGCTCGGGAATCGACGGGTCGCTGATGCGCCACTGCCGGCCCTTGATGAGCCGATGCCCCGGACGCATCGGCTGCGGAACGTCGTCTGTAGAAATTTCCCCCTCCGGCCCCGTTCGCGGGCGCCTCGCGCGTCCGGATCCATCATGCCCGCCCGAGCGCGCGGCACCGCCGCGCTCCCCCTCATCGATCAGCAGGAACCGTCCCATGGCGAACCCATCACGCACCGAACTGAAGGCCGCCACCGCGGCGAAGAACGACGACGCCGTGGTGGGCGAGTCCGGAGGCGGTGCGGCGCAGGGCGACTTCAGCCTGACCGAGGACCGCGTGCGCACCGCCATCCAGGCCGCCCGCACCAGCGCCGAGGAGGCGCGCCGCGCGCTGCAGGCGCTGGAGCTCGAGGCCACCGGCAAGTTCGGCGAGACGCAGAAGCAGGTCGAGCAGGCGATCCGCGAGAAGCCCATGCAGGCCGCGGGAGTGGCCTTCGCGCTCGGCGTGCTCGCGACGCTCTTCCTGCGTCGGCGCTGAGCGCACGTCCGGCGGCGACCCGCCGCCCGGCCCTCCCGGTTCCCCGATGTTTCGCCACGATCGGAGCGAGCTGCGGCGACTCGCCGCGCGGCTCGACGTCGAACGCGCGCGCGTGGCCGCCTCGCGCGCCGGGCTCGCGCACGCCGGCCGGCACGTCTTCGACGACAAGCGTGCGCTGCTCGCGCCGTTCACCGCGGGTGCCCTGACCGGCGCCGCCGCGCAGCACCGCGAGCCCCGGCGCGGCGGTCGGTTCTCGGCCAGGGAGCTCTTCGCCGCGGTGACCGCCATGACCGGGCTGGTCGAGGCGTTCCGGGCGGAGATCCTGCCGTGGCTGGCCGGGCCGGCCGCGGCTGCCGATGTCCGGCCGGCCCACCACCGGCCGCCCGACGATGCGCCGGAGGCGACGGCGCGCGACGACGCCGAGCCGCCGGAATCGCCCGAGCCGCCCGAGCCGCCCGAGCTGCCGTGGCCGCAGCGCCTGCCGCTCGGCTGACTCGGAGGGCCGCGTGGCGGCCGGATCAGCCCGCCACGGGCACTCCGGAGGCGGACGTGCTCGGTCCGGGCTGGCTCGCGTGCGCCACCGGTGCGCGTCCGGCCGTGCGGATCACCAGCAGTATCGATAGCTGCACGCCGAAGATGAGCGATGCGGTGAACAGGTGCAGCGGCTGCGCGTAGGCGGGCACGTGCAGCCGGTCCATGCCCATGCCGATGGCGATCGTCCAGCCCATGAGCGCCACCAGCGAGACCGTCAGCCGCCGCAGCAGCACCGAGCGGCTGTGCGTCAGCACGGCCCAGGCCACCCAGGCGTTGGCCGCGAGCAGCGGCAGGGAGAACCACTTGTGCACCGCGAAGCTCATCGACAGGCTGCCGATCCACGTGCTGCGATCGCTGCTCTCGCGCGCGACGAGGCTCACCGCCTCGCGCACCTGGGTGCCGAGCACGAGCTGCAGCAGCCCGAACGCCATGAGCGCGACGAGCGCGACGGCGAGCCCGCGCGGCAGCTCGCGCACGGCGGCCGCGTCGATGCGGGAGCTTGCCGAGCGCACGGCCGCGGCGATCACGATGCCGACGATGACCTGGGCCAGCAGCATGTGCAGCGTGATCATGCCGGGGTCGAGGTGACTCGCCACCACGCGCGACCCGAGCCAGCCCTGGAACCCCACCAGCACGAACGCCGCGAAGGCGAGCCACGGCACCGAAGGCGTCGCGCGGCGCAGCGGCAGCGCGGCGACGAAGGTGGCCAGGATGGCGAGCCCCGTGAACGCACCGAGCAACCGGTTCAGGTACTCGGTCCAGGTCTTGACGGCGTTGAACTCGGTCTGCGCATAGCCGCGGTCCGCGTAGATGTCCTGATAGTCGGCCGGTAGCTGCGCCACGTCGGTCGGCGGTATCCATTGTCCGAAGCACAGCGGCCAGTCGGGACAGCCCATGCCCGCGCCGCTCGCGCGCACGATGCCGCCGACGAGGATGAGCGCGTAGATGATGGCCACCGTCGCGAACGCGAGCCTGCGGAAACGGCGCACGGGACGAGGGTCGATGGAGAGGGAAGAAGTCATGCGCGGATGATAGGGGCGGACGCGCGACGGCGCGATCGTCGGGCTCCGTTACGAAATCCGTCACGGCACGGTTGCGTATCCGGTCCGGTCCGGGATTCCTTAAGGCTGCGCTAAGGCCCGTGGCCGAAGTTGTCCGTCGAGGGGTCGCATCCGGCGACCCGCGCAGGGCGGAACGAACCATGGATCTGAACGAGCGGCACGTGGTGCTGACGGGGGCCAGCGGCGGCATCGGCCGTGCGCTGGCGCACGAGATGGCCGCGCGCGGGGCGCGCCTGACGCTGATGGGCAGGAACCGCGCGGTGCTCGAGGAGCTGCGCGCGGCGCTGCCGGGCGAGCATCGAACCCTGGTGGCCGATCTGGACGTCGCCGACGACCGCGACGAGGCGGTACGCGCGCTCGCCGCCGACGGGCGCGGCATCGACGTGCTGGTGAACAATGCCGGCATCTCGCGCTTCGCGCTGCTCGAGCGCACCAGCGACGCCGACATCGAGGCCATCGTGCGCAGCAACCTCGTGTCGCCGATCCTGCTCACCCGGGCCCTGCTGCCGCTCATGACGCCCGCGCGCGCGCAGGTCGTGAACGTCGGCTCCACCTTCGGCGCGATCGGCTACCCGGGCTACACCGCCTACTGCGCGTCGAAGTTCGGCCTGCGCGGCTTCGCCGAGGCGCTGTCGCGCGAGCTCGCCGACACCCACGTCATCGTGCAGAACCTGGCTCCGCGAGCCACGCGCACCGCCATCAACTCGGCTGCCGCGGATCGGCTGAACGAGGCACTGGGGAACCGTGTCGACACGCCCCAGGCCGTCGCACAGGTTCTCGTGCGCGCCATCGAGCGCGACACCCGTCGCCTGACGATCGGCTGGCCGGAGAAGCTGTTCGTGCGCATCAACGGGCTGCTCGGCTCGCTCGTCGATCGCAGCATCGGCAAGCAGCTGCCCACCATCAAGCGCTTCGCCGCCGAGCGCTGAGCCGTTCCCGCCCGATACACCCACTGTAGAGAAAGTGCACCCATGAACCCACGTTCCCGCTCCCGCAGGACCCTGCAGCGCACCACCGTCGCGCTCGTGGCGACGCTGCTGCTCGGCGGCACGGCGCACCGCGCCTTCGCCGCGGACGATGCCGCGATGTCGCTCGCCCACGAGTGGTCGCAGGCCACGTTCGAGCTGCCGAAGGAGCAGCGCGTCGACGCGCTCGACGCCCTCGGCACGCGCGCGGAGGCCGCGATCGCGACCGATCCCTCGAACCCCGACCTGCTGACCTGGGCCGGCATCATCGAGGCGAGCTACGCCGGCGAGAAGGGCGGTCTCGGCGCCCTGTCCGCGGCCAAGCGGGCGAGATCGCACCTCGAGGCCGCGCTGGAGATCGATCCGGACGCGCTCGAGGGCGGTGCTCGCTCGACGCTCGGCACGCTCTACGCGAAGGTGCCGGGCTGGCCCGTCGGCTTCGGCAACGACGGCAAGGCGGAGGAGCTCCTGTCCACGGCGGCCGAGCAGCATCCCGACGCCATGAACCCTCTCTACTTCTACGGCGACTACCTGGCCGAGGAGGGAAGGACGCAGGAGGCGCGGGAGTGGCTCGAGAAGGCCGCGGCCGTGCCCGTGCGCCCGGAATACCGGGTGGCCGACGAGGGCCGGCTCGATGAGATCCGCGCGCGACTCGCACGACTCGACGGGGTGCAGGGCTGATGCTCGCTCCCACCACGATCCTCGACGCCGCCGACACGGGCGCGGCGCTCGCCGACACGGCGACGCTGGAACGCGCGCTCGAGCTGTTGCGCGCGCACGGACACTGCCTGCTGCGCGGCTTCGCACCGGACATGGCGGACTTCGACGTGCTGACCGAGGCGCTGTGCTCGAGCGTCACGTTCGATCCCGCACGGGCCTACGCCGCGGACTCGGTGCAGAAGGTCGACGCCGGTACCGCCGCCATCGGGCTGCACGTGGAGAACGGCAACACGCCGCGCGTGCCCGAGCTCATCGCGTTCTACTGTCGCCGGGCGGCACGCGAGGGCTCGGCGACGACGCTGTGCGACGGCACCGCGCTGCTCGACGACCTGCCGGGGGAGCTGCGCGCGCGCCTGGACGTGCCGCTCACCGTCACGCGCACGTTGCCCGAGCAGCTCTGGAAGGCGTACCTGGCGGCCGAGCACCCGCTGCTGACCGACGCCTCCGAGGTACGGCCCGAACACCTGGAACAGATGCTCGCGGCCATGCCCGGACAGCGGGCCCAGCTGCTCGATGACGGCTCGCTGCTCTACACCGTGGCCATCCAGCCGATCCGCACGAGCGCGCTGTGCGGCCGGCCCGCCTTCGCCAACGCGATCCTGGGGCCGTCCTTCTCCTACGAGGCGCCGGTGTATCGCTTCGCCGACGGCTCCGGCATCGACGAGGACACCAGGCGGGAGATCGCCGCCATCGCCGAGCGGCACACGCACGAGATTCCCTGGCGGGACGGGGACATCGCGCTGGTGGACAACCACCGCACCCTGCACGGCCGGCGGCGCATCGCCGACGCCGCCCGGCGCGAGCTCTACGTGAGCATGGGGGATCTGCGTTGCACGCGCTGAGGGCCGGGTACGGCCTGGATCACCGCCTGCCGGACATCGGCGCGCGACCGCCGGACGTGGGCGCACGGCCGCCGCGAGACGGATGCGTCGCCGAGCGCCGCTTTCCCGCGCACGCCGACGACGCCGCGACGCGCGCCTTCATCTCGCGCCGCTACGCCCAGGCGCACGAGGCGAAGGTGCGCTGCGACTACCGCGAGCTCGTCGTCGTCGAGGACGAGCGCGGGCGTTGCCGCGCGGCGGCGGGCTTCCGCCGCCCCGACGAGCCCTTCTTCCTGGAGCACTATCTCGATGCGGACGCCGGCACGGTACTCTCCGGCGTCTACGGGCGGAGCGTGCCGCGCGCCACCATCGTCGAGATCGGCAACCTCGCCGCCGACGACCCGCGTGCGACCTTCACGCTGTTGCAGGGATTGCTGCACCACCTGAGCGAGGAAGGCTACGAACACGTGCTGCTGACCTGCACCCGACGGCTCGGACGCTGGTTCCGCGACCTGCCGCACGTGCGCCTGGCGAACGCCGACCCGGCGCGCGTGCCGGACGCGGCGCGCTGGGGCCGTTACTACGAGCACGCCCCCGAGGTCATCACCGGGCGCCTGCGCGACTACGACCAGCGCTTCGCGCTGCTCACGGGACGCGGCGGCCTGGCGTTCCGCGTCGTGCCGCCCCCTCGTCCGATGGCGCTCGGGGCGACGGGCTCGACGATCGGCCCGGTCGCCGCGCGGGACACGGCGCGCACGACGCCGTGGCGAGCCGCCTCGTGACCGCGCGCGCCGAGGGCTCCGCCCTGCTGCGCCGGCTCGCCGGGCACGATCCCGGCCGGCTCGCGCTGAGCGACGGCGACGGCGTGGCGCTCACCTACGGCGAGCTCCTCGCGGCGGTCGATGACGTCGCGGCGAGCCTGCGCGCGCACGGCGCGTACGGCGTCGCGCTCGCGATGGACAACGGGCCGGCGCAGGTCGTGGCCGATCTCGGCGCGCTCGCGGCGGGCGTCTGGACGCTGGCGCTGCCCCCGTTCTTCACGCCGGCGCAGCGCGCGGGCGCCCTCGCGCGGGCCGGCTGCGCGCTGGTGCTGGACGACGGCAGCTTCCCCGCCAACGCGCCCGAGCTCGCCCGCCTGCGCGTCGCGAACCGGACCCTGCACCTGCGGGCCACCGGCGTGGCCGCCGTGGACGGCACCCGGCCGGGCACGGCCAAGGTCACCTTCACCTCCGGCTCCACGGGCGATCCCAAGGGCGCCTGCCTGTCCGAGGCTCACCTGCTCGGACCGGTCCGCCGCATCGCCCGGCGCGTCGACGCGATGGGCGTCGAGCGCCACCTCGCCGTGCTGCCGCTGGCCGTGCTGCTCGAGAACGTCGCCGGGGTGTACGCGGCGCTGCACGCCGGCATCGAATGCGTGGTGCCGTCGCTGTCGACGACGGGCCTCGCGCCCGCCGCGGGAGCCCCCGCCGCGCCGTCCGTCATGCCTGCCCCGGCCGCGGCCGCCTCGGCCACGGGAGCGTCCGCGCTGCACGCGGCGCTCGTGCGCACGGGGGGACAGAGCTGCATCCTGGTGCCGGAGCTGCTGCGCGGGCTCGTCGCCGCGCGCGATGCGCTCGGCCCGTTGCCCGCGCTGCGCTACCTCGCCGTGGGCGGCGCCCGGGTCGGTCCCGCGCTGCTCGACGCCGCGGCGGCGGCGGGCCTGCCCGTGCACGAAGGCTACGGTCTCACCGAGGCGGCCTCGGTCGTCGCCGTGAACCTGCCGGGGGAACGCCGCGCGGGCAGCGTGGGACGCCCGCTCGGCCACCGACGCATCCACATCGACGCGGGCGGCGAGATCCTGCTCGACGCGCCCGGCTTCCTCGGCTACTGCGGCGACGCGCACGCGCCGCCCTCGCCGTACCGCACGGGCGATCTCGGGCGGCTGGACGCGGACGGCTACCTGTACGTGGAGGGCCGGTCGAAGCACGTGCTGATCACGTCGATGGGCCGCAACGTGTCGCCCGAATGGGTGGAGGCGGCGCTGACGGGCGACGGCACGATCGTGCAGGCCCTCGTGCACGGCGACGGCGAGCGGATGCTGTCCGCGCTGGTGGTGTCGCGCGGCTCGGACGCGGCCATCGGCGCGGCGGTGACCGAGGCGAACGCGGGACTGCCCGACTACGCGCGCATCGGCGCGTGGCGACGCGTGCCGCCGTTCACGCGCGAGGGCGGACTGCTGACGGGCAACGGCAAGCCGCGGCGCGCGGCGGTACTGGCACGGTACGCGGAGCCCATCGCCGCATGAGGGTGCGCGCCTGAGCACGGTGCTCGTCGTCGAGGACGAGCCGCTGATCGGTCAGGCGACCGAGCTGTGGCTCGCGCGCGCGCACCGCGTGCAGCGGGCGACCTCGCTGGAGGAGGCGCGCGCGCACCTGGCGGCGGGCGCCTTCGATGTCGTGCTGCTGGATCTCGGGCTGCCCGACGGCGACGGGCTGCAGCTCCTGCCCTGGCTCTCGAAGCGCAAGCTCGACCCCGCGGTGATCGTCATGACCGCGCGCGGCGACGTGGAGAGCCGCGTGCGCGGGCTCGATCTCGGGGCCGACGACTACCTGGTCAAGCCCTTCGACTTCAAGGAGCTCGACGCGCGCATGCGCTCGGTCACGCGGCGCCGCGATGGCGTGTCCTCCACCCTCATCGAGCACGGCGCCGTCGCGCTGGACCTCGCCGGCATGACGGTCGCGCTCGACGGCGAACCGGTGCACCTGTCGCAGCGCGAGACCGCGATCCTCGCGGTACTGATGCAGGGTCGCGGTCGCCACTTCAGCAGCGCCATGCTCGCCGAGCGCGTGTACGGCGCGGACCGGGAGCCCGAAGGCAACGCCGTGGAGGTGCACGTGTCGGCGCTGCGCAGGAAGCTCGGCCGCTCGCTCATACGCACCACGCGCGGTCTGGGGTACATCGTCGACCGCCAGCCGGCCGCCGACGGGTGAGGCGCGCGCGCCACGGCCGCTCGCTGGCACGCCGGCTGTTCCTGTACCTCTTCGTGCCCACCACCCTCGTGATCGCCGCCGCGGCGGCGCTGGCGGCGGCGTCGGCGACGCGTTCGGTCGACGGGCTCTACGACGGCCAGATGCGTCGCAGCGCCGAAACCTTGCTCGCGTTCCTGCACTACGAGCTGCTCGAGGAATACGGCGAGGAGGAGCACGCGGAGGCGGAGCTCGGCGTGATCGCCCGCGCGGACGGGATCGCCGGCGGCGGGGGCGAGACCGACGACGGCGAGAGCGCCGAGGAGATCGTCGACGAGCTCGTCGAGATCGTGACCGACATCGAGGCGCGCCAGGGCACCACGGTCGACTACCGGCTGAGCGTCGACGGTCGCACCCTGTTCACGTCCGCGCTGGTGAGCGAGCTGCCGCCCTGCGGGGCGGGCTTTCGCGACTTCCGCTCGCCCGACGGGGAACGCTGGCGGTGCTACGGCGAATCGGACGTGCTGCCGGACGCGAACCGGATCCTGTCCGCCGAGTTCTACGAGCCCGAGGCGCGTCGGCGCGCCGCCATCCGCTCGCTCGTCGGCCACACCTTCCGCCCGCTGTTCGCGCTGCCCGTGCTGCTGTTCGCGCTGACCGCCTGGGCGGTCACGCTCGCGCTCGGCTCGATCCGCTCGGTGAGCGCGGCCGTGGCCGAGCGCTCGGTCGATCACCTCGAGCGGCTGCCCCGCGCGGACCAGCCGCAGGAGCTGTTGCCCGTGGTGGATTCCGTCAACGAGCTGCTCGCGGGCATCGAGCGGGGCGTGGCGCGCGAGAAGCGCTTCACGGACGACGCGGCACACGAGCTGCGCACGCCGCTGACCTCGATCGGCATGCTCGAACAGCTCATGCGGCGCGACAACGCGGACCCCGCCCTCGTGCCGCACCTGGACGCTCTGCGCGCGGGCATCCGTCGCAGCGACGCGCTGATCGGCAACCTGCTCGCCCTCGCCCGGCTGCAGTCCGCGCACGAGCTGCCTCGGATGCCCGTCGACATCGGCGAGCTGCTGCGCGAGCGCCTCGGTCTGCTGGCACCACAGCTGGCGGCGAAGGACCTCGGCGTGGAGATCGTCGGCCCCGGCGGCGGCGAGGCGCCGGCGCCGAGGGTGGACGCGAACGAGGAGGCGCTGGCGCTGCTGCTGGACAACCTGCTCGGCAACGCGATCAAGTACGGCCCCGAGGGCGGTACCGTGCACATCGTGCTGGAGCCGCGCACGCTCAGGATCGAGGACGACGGGCCCGGCGTGGCGGCTGCCGACGCGCCCCACGTCTTCGAGCGCTTCTACCGCGCGGAGCGCACGCGCGCGGCCGGCGGCACGGGCCTGGGGCTCGCGCTCGCGCGGCGCGTGGCCGAGCTGCACGGGTTCGACCTGTCGATCGGGCGCGCGGTCCGGGGTCGGGGGGCGAGCTTCAGGTTGCGGACCTGAGGGCTCGTGCGATGTCGACGCCGCGGGTCGATCGGCGTCAATCGGCGTCAATCGGCGTCGAACGCGCAGGACGTGTCCGGCACGGCGTCCGGTGCCTCGAGGAACTCGAGCGTGACGGCGCCGGCGCAGGCATCGTTGCCCAGCACGCCGTGCGGCGCCCCGGGCAGCTCCACCCAGGTGGCGTTGCCGAGCGCGTTCGCGACGCGCCGCCCCCATGCGGGCGGCGTCAGCACGTCGGCCGTGCCCGCGAGCACCAGCGTCGGCACGTCCGAGCGCACCGGCAGCGACTCGATGGGCGGCGCCGGCGGCACGTCGTAGACCGCGCAGATGCGCGCATCGACCGTGAAGTCGCTGCTCGCGGCGACCGCGCGCCGGGTGGCGGGCGGCAGCGTCGCCGCGAGGTCCGGCAGCGCCGGCGCATCCATCGACGCGAGCTCCTCGGCGCACGCGACGGCGTAGTACATCGCGTCGGCCGACTCGGCCTCGACGGGATAGCGCGCCTCGGGCACGTCGTCCATCGGCCACGGTCCGTAGTCCCATTGCGCTTCGTCGTCCATGCGCTGCAGGCGCGCGCTCAACGCGGCGTCGCTCTCGTCGGCGACCGCGGCGACCAGCTCGCCGATGCCGGGATCGGCGACGCCCGCGCGCAGCCTCTCGAGGTAGTCGAGCGGCCCGAAGCCGGGCAGCGGCCGGTGCTCGAGCCGCGACATGCCCCGTTCGATCCCGGCCATCCCGACCCCCGTCGCCGCGATGCGCCGGAGCGCGTCCGCGCTCGTCCACGCCTCGTCGCCGAAGCCGTTGATCTCGATCGGGAAGGTGGAGTCCAGCACGACGGCGCGCAGGTGCGCCGGGGCGTCGCGCATGGCCGTGAGCGCCAGCCGCGTGCCGTAGGACAACCCGTACAGGTTCCAGCGCTCGATGCCCAGCGCCGTGCGCACGGTCTCCAGATCCGCTGCGTTCTCGCGGCTGTCGTAGTCGGAGAAGCGCACGCCCGCCGCGACGTGCCGGTCGCGGCACGCGCGGTGGGCGGTGACCTCGTCGTCGAGCCCGGCATACACCTCGGCGCAGTACAGCGCCGGGCGCGAGTAGCCCGTGCCGCGCTGGTCGATGACGATCACCTCCCGGTCCGTGCGCAGGAAGGCCGCGCTGTCGGGGGCGTCCGGATCGTAGAGCGAGGCCAGCAGCGCGACGCCGGCGCCGCCCGGACCGCCTTCGAGGTACACGACGGGATCGGCCGCGGGCGTCGGGGAGGTCGACGGCACGCGATAGACCGCGAGCTCCAGCGTGCGACCGTCCGGCGCGTCGCGCTCGGCCGGCACGCTCACGAGCCCGCAGGTGGCGGCCTGCGCGCCGGAGCCGAACCAGGTACGGCGCTCGAGCTCGGCGGAGGTCATGGCGATGCAGTCGAGCTCGCGGAACGCGGGCGTCGCGGCGCCGTCCTGCCGGGAAGGTTCATCGAAGAGGGCCACCGCGGCGGCGCCGCCGAGCAGGAACGCGGCGACCGCGCCCGCGAGGTTCAGTGCGACGTTCGCGCACGCCCGCCCCGCGTCATGCTCGCGATGCAGCGCGAGCGTGCCGTGCGCGAAGCTCGAGAACGTCGTGAAGCCGCCGCAGAAGCCGACGAGAAAGCGCTCGGCGGCGCCGCCCGACATCCCGGTGAACGCGACCGCGGCGGAGCCGAGCAGGAACGAGCCGACGACGTTCACGCCGAGCGTCGCCCACGGAAAGCGCGTGGGCGGCACGAGGTGCACGGCGTGGCGCACGAGCGCGCCGGCGCCGCCGCCGAGCGCGAAGACGATCGCGGTGCAGGCACTCACGCCCCGCTTCCCCCGCGGCCGGAGAGCCGCACGCGCCACCGCCGGCCCAGCCGGACGCCCAGCAGCACCGCACCCAGACCGACGACGATCTCCAGGCCGGCCGCCGCCGCGGCCAGCGGCCAGTCGCCGCCGCGCAGCAGCTCGCCGAGATCCGCCGCGAAGGCCGAGAACGTGGACAACCCGCCGCAGAAGCCCACCGCGCCGAACGCGAGCGCGTGCGGGTGCATCGGCTCGCCACCGACGCTTCGCCGGGCGGCGTCGCGCCCGTGCAGCGCACCGATGACGAGGCAGGCCAGCGCGTTCGCGAGCAGGCTGCCGGTGACCCACGCCACGCCCGGGGTCCAGAGCCAACCGCGCAGGAGCGAGCCGAGCGTGCCTCCGACGAACACCGCCAGCCAGCTCATGCGGGCCGGATCGCCGGGCGTCGGCGTGGACGGGCGGGCGGACGGGCGGGCGGACGGGCGGGCGAACGGGCGGGCGAACGGGCGGGCGAACGGGTGGGCAACCGGACTGGGGCGCGGGACATGCCTGCAGCGTAGCGGTTGGTCGCGACGCCCGTGGCGTGCGCTAGGCCGTGCGGAGCGCTTCGAGCGGCACGCTCCCGCGGACTCGCCGGGCATCGGCGGGAACCTTCACCGTACCCGTGCTGCCCCATCCGCCATGCCAGCGATCCGCAAGCCCGCGCACCTCGTGCCCTCGACCCTCGCCCTGCTCGCGCTCGGCGCGCCGGTGGCGGCGCAGGACACCGTCTGCCCCGATCCCGGGGAGTTTCCCGACGCGACGCTCGACGATTGGCAGCAGCGCGAGTTCGAGGGCCGCAGCGAGTACGCGCTCGTCGACGAGGATGGCAGGCGCGTGCTGGACGCGCGCACCGACGGCGCCGCCTCGATCCTGTACCGCGAACGCGAGGTGGACCTCGAGGCGACCCCCGTGCTGTCCTGGTCGTGGAAGATCGAGGGTGTCTACGCCGACATCGACGAGCTGACGAAGGGCGGCGACGACTATCCGGCCAGGCTGTACGTCGTGGTGCGCACCGGGGTGTTTCCGTGGAACACGCTGGCGCTGAACTACGTGTGGGCGTCGAACCGGCCGGCGGGCTCCACGTGGCCGAGCCCCTACACCGACAAGGCCGTGATGATCGCCGTGCGGTCGGGCGACGAGCGTGCCGGCACGTGGGCCTGCGAGACGCGCGACGTGGCCGCGGACTTCCGGAGCGCGTTCGGACGCAGCGTCGAGGCGCTCGATGGCTACGCGGTCATGGTCGACGGCGACAACGGCGGACGGCGCGCCGCGGCGCGCTTCGCTGCGCTGGAGTTCTCGGCGGCCGACGCGTCGAAGTGACGCACCGGCGGTACCCTGCGCGTTCTCCAGCCGCACCGCCGACCCTCAAGCCATGGACAGACGCAGGTTCACCGGGCTGTGCGCCTCCGCGCTCGGCGCCTGGCCGCTGACGGGCATCGCCGCCGCCGATGCCTCGCGCCGCGACGACACCGCATCGAACCCGGGCGTCGACGCGGACGCCTCGCCCGGCCCCCGCACGCGACTGCTGTTCGAGGACGGCTCGCCGGTGCGCCCGCAGGACCTCGCCGTCGACGAGGCCTGGGTCTTCGGCTACCCCTACGTGGCCACGCCCTGCTTCGTCGCGCGCACCGCGGGCGATGCCGCCCCGGCCACGGGCGGGGTCGTCGCCTACTCGGCGATCTGCACGCACCGCATGACCCACCCCTCGCCCCCCATCAGCCACATCGCGTGGCGCACCGAGCCGCTGGCGTACATGACGTCGGACGGCGCGCGCGCCGAGCGCTCGGGGCTCGTCAGCTGCTGCTCGGGGCGGAGCCTGTTCGATCCGTCCGCAGGCGGTGCGGTGCTCTCGGGGCCGGCCCCGGCTCCGCTGCCGCGCGTGTTCCTGGAGCTCGGCGACGACGCGTCCGGCGGCGGACTCGTGGCGGTGGCCTCGGCCGGCGCCGCGCTGCACGAGCGTTTCCTGGAGACCTTCGGCTTCCGGCTCGCGCTCGAATCGGGCAACTCCGACGTGCGCACCCTGGCCGGGCCGACGGCCACCGTCGTGCCGGCGGCACGGTTCTCGCGTCAGATCGTGGATTGCTGATCACCACGGGGGCGAGCGGGCGCACATGAGCCTGCCGTGCGACGACCGGAGCATCGAGCGCGCGGCCGCGCTGGCCGCGCTGCGCTCGCTCGCGCTGCTCGGCGCGATGGAGGACTCGCGCCTGCAGGAGCTGCTGCCTCACGTGCGCTTCAGGCGCCTGGACGCCGGCGGGACCCTGTTTCGCACCGGAGAGCGCTCGGACACCCTGTTCGTGGTGGTGGCGGGCGAGCTGGAGCTGCGTCTGCCGCTCGTGCCCCCGTCGCGCGGCGTGCTGCTGCAGCGCCGGCACGCCGGCGACACCGCCGGCGACTTCGCGGTGCTGAGCGCGGCCAGCCACCTCGTCGACGCGACGGCGACGCTGCCCACGCTCGTCGCGACGTTCCCGCGCGAGGCCTTCGAGCGACTGACGAACCTGGACCCGTCGATGCTGGCGCACGTCTACGACAGCGCGGCCGAGCTGTCGCGGCGCGTCACGCTCGCCAGGCTCTACACCGAGCTGTTCGGGCGCCTGGACGCGGCACGGGTCGGGCGGCTGCTGGAGGCGACCCGGCTCGAGCGCCTGGCGGCCGGCGAGACGCTGTTCGAGCAGGGCGATGCGTCGAACGGGCTGCACCTCGTGGTCTCGGGCCGCCTGGTGGTCGAGCGCACCGGCGAGGACGGCGCCGTGCGGCGCCTGGCCGAGCTGCGCGATGCGGATGTCGTCGGCGAGCTCGCGTTGCTGTCCGGCGAGCCGCGCAGCGCGGCCGTGGTGGCCGCTCGCGCCTCCACCGTCGCGCTGCTGCCGCAGGCCGACTACGAGCGCATCATCGCCACCGACGCGGCGCTCGTCGGCTCGCTGGCACGGCTCGTCGTGCGGCGCCAGCTGCACGCGCTCGATGCGCCGTCACCGCGCGCGCGCGCGCGCCCCGACCGCGTGTTCGCGCTGGTGCCGCTGGACGCGTCGGACGACGGCGCCGCCCTGCCCCTGCGGCGCGTGCTGACGCGCCTGAAGGCGGCCTTCGCGGATCTCGGGAGCGTGCTGGTGCTCGACGCCGACGGCTTCGACACGCTGTACGGCGACCGCGGCGCGTCCACCACGCCGGGCGACTCCATCTTCGATTCCGCGATCGGCGAATGGCTGCACGATCGCGAGGCGCGGCACGACATCACGCTGCTGGTCGCGGACCCGGCGAAGGAGGCGTGGACGCGGCGGGTCTGCGCGCGGGCCGATCGCGTGCTGCTGCTCGGCGCCGCCGCGGCGGCGCCCGCGGTGCGCGGCGTCGAGCGGGCCATCGTGCGCGGCGTCGACGAGCAGCGGTTCCCGCCGCGCGTGGAGCTGGTGCTGGTGCACCCGCCCGGCACGCGCGAGCCGCGCGGCACGGCGCGCTGGCTGGACGTGCGGCGGCTCGACGACTTCCACCACGTCCGGCTCGACGTCCAGCCGCACTTCGCGCGGTTGGCGCGGCGCCTGGCGGGACGGGCGCGCGGGCTCGTGTTCAGCGGCGGCGGCGCGCGCGGCTACGCCCACCTCGGCGTGCAGCGCCTGGTCGAAGAGCACGCCGTGACGTTCGACTGCATCGGCGGCTCGAGCATGGGGGCGCTGCTCGGCGCGATGATGGCGAGCGGTGGCTCGCACGAGACGACGAGCGCGCTGTCGGCGCGCTTCGCGAGCCGGCGGGCGCTGTTCGACTACACGCTGCCGCTGGTCTCGCTCATGAAGTCCGCCAAGCTCGCGCGCTTCTGTCGCGAGGTCTACGGCGACGTGCGCATCGAGGACCTGTGGACGCCCTTCTTCGCGGTGTCCTCGAACCTCGCCGACGGCAGCACCGTCGTGCACGATCGTGGGCCGCTCGCCGAGGTCGTGCGCGCGACGATCTCGCTGCCCGGGCTCTTCTCCCCGGTGCCGCGCGCCGACGGTGGGCTGCTGATCGACGGCTCGGTGCTCGACAACTTCCCGGTGGCGCGCATGCTGGAGCGGCTCGGCGGACGCGGCGAGATCGTGGGCATCGACGTCGGGCGCGCGCCCGAGCGCTTTCCGCGCTTCGACTTCGGCACCTCTCTGTCGGGCTGGCGCGTGCTGTGGTCCAGGCTGTGGCCCGGCGCCGACCCCATCGCCGTGCCGCGCGTGGCCGAGACGCTGCTGCGCTCGGCCGACGTGAAGGATCTCGCGCGCCAGGAAGAGGCGCGCGCCTTGTGCGACGTGCTGGTCGAGCCGGACGTGGCCGCCTGGTCGCTGCTGGACTTCAGGCACTACGCGGCCATCGCGCAGATCGGCTACGAGGCGGCGATGGAGGTGTTCGCGGCGTCCGGTCTGCTGGCCGAACCCGGGACCGAGACGCCGGTCGAGCATCGGGTCGGCGATCGGGCCGAGACCCGGGCCGGGCCTCGGGCCGGGCCTCGGGCAGGAACCCGGGCCGGACCTCGGAACGAGCCTCAGGCGCCGTCGAGCGCCTCGGCGAGCGCGTCGCTGCCGGTCGCGAGCGCCCTCGGCGTCAGGCCGTCCCTGTTCGGTGCGTCGGGATCCGCGCCGGCCGCCACCAGCAGCCGCACCATCGGCTCGAGCTCCTGACCGACCGCGTGGTGCAGCGCGGTGTTGCCGAGCTCGTCGCCGTGATCGATCGTGTCCGGGGACGCCGCCAGCAGCCGGGCGACCGCGGCGACGTGACCGTTCTCCACCGCACGCATCAGCGGCGTGAAGCCGTACACATCGATGGGTGCCGGCGGCGCGCCGACCGACAGCAGCCAGTCGACCAGGGGCAGCCGGCCGCGCGCGGCCGCGATGGTCAGCGCCGTCCAGCCGTTCTCGGCCGGTACGTCGACGCGGGCGCCGGCGGCGTGCAGCGCGCGCGCGACGTCCAGACGCGCGCCGAGCGCGCAGAACATCAGCGCGGTGCCGCCCATGGCCGTGGCGCGGTCCAGCCGGGCGCCGGCGCGGATGAGCGCGCGAGCGAGCGGCACGTCGTCGGCCTTCGCGGCCACCATGAGCGCCGTGCGCCCGTCGGGGGCCGCCTCCTCGACGAAGCCGGCGTCCGGACACACGGCCAGGAGTCGACCGAGCTCGTCGGTGCGCGCCCCGGCCACCGCGCGCCGCCACAGGGCCGGCACGCAGTCGTCGGCGGTCGCGGCGTCGACGGCGGGCCGCACGAACGGCCGGTCGCCACCGCGCTCGTCCGTCCGGCCGGCCGCGCGCGCGTCGGAGTGCGCGGTCACCACCAGCGAGGCGAACAGCAGCGCGATGGGGGACGCGGGATTCAGCCGCAGCGTGCGCGTGGGACGCATGGCGCGCTTGCCGGTGAGCCCCGCCTCCAGGTGCAGCGGACGGTAGTCGCGCGGACCGAAGGATCTCACGAGAGCGGAATCACGAGACGGCGGCGGCCTTCGGACGTCCCTGCACCGTGGCCACGGCGGCGGCGAACGCCGCATCGGCGTCGTAGCGCGCCGTCAGGCGCACGATGGCGTCGCGCCCCACGGCCTCGTCGATCAGCGCGCGCAGGCCCTCGCGGTGCGCCTGCCCGAGGGGTACGCGCTGGCGCCACAGGGTGCGGCAGAACTCGTCGCCGATGAACAGCGCCACGTCGGGCTGCTCGACCAGCAGCCGGAGCGCCTCGAAGTGACCGCTCGCGTGCCCGGTGACGAACAGCAGGGTGCCCGCGAGCGGCTGCACGGGCGTGCGGATCTCGATGCCCAGCTCGAGCACCGTGCCGGTCTCGTGCTCGTGCAGGTCGGCCTCGAACTCGACCGCGTAGGGTCCGCCGCGCATGCGCCCGTCGCGCACGCAGGGCGCGCCCGGCGGCAGCACGTAGAACAGCGCCGCCTCCCACGCCCCGCCGTCGAGTCGTACCGGCAGGCAGGTGAACGTGACCTGCCCATCGTGCAGCGCGACGAGGACGTCATCGGGGAACCGCTCGTCGATCAATGGCGTCAGCTCGCGGGAGCGGTGCGCGCGCCGAGCGCGTCCCGGGCGAGCCCTTCGTCGGTGCGGGCGGCGGCCCGAGCGTCGATGACCTTGCCCTGCTCCACCATCTCCGCGTGCCACAGGTCGTGGTGCTGCTCGGCCCACTCCTCGGACACGTAGCCGGTGGCCATGCCCTCGAAGGCACCCTCGGTACCGGCCGTGCCGATGTAGATGTGTCCGAGCGCGGCGGCCGTCCACAGGATGCCGATGCCGGCATGGATCAGGTTCGCCTGCTGCGCGAGCTCGCGCGAATCGGTGATGCCGGCCGACATGAAGGCCGGCAACTGCCAGCCCCAGGACGGCGCGACCAGCACGATGCCCGTGACGACGACGGCCACGCCGCCGGTGGCGAGCAGCCAGAACCAGAGCTTCTCGCCGGCGTTCATGCGCCCGGCCGGCGGGTGCGCGTGACCCTTCGAGAACATGCCGCCGCCCATCTTCAGCCACGTCCAGTCCGCCTTGCTCGGGAAGTTGGCCCACACCCACATCAGGATCATGAGCGCGATGCCGACCGAGAACACCGGGCCGAGCACGTTGTGCACGGTGATCGAGGCGTTGGCCCAGATGGAAAAGCCCTCGAGTCCCAGCAGCGGGATGAGCAGCTCGCGCCCGATCAGCAGCGACAGCCCGCTCGCGGCGAGCGCGATGAAGCTCGTGGCGACGGTCCAGTGCACGAGCCGGTCGATCCAGCTCCAGCGCTTGATCTTCCTGCCCGAGAGCGGCCGCTCCAGACGATTCCTGCCGAAGATCAGGTGGTACAGCAGCAGCACGACGGCCATGGCCACGATCGCCCACGGCAGCAGCCTGCCGGTGGTGCTCTCGCGGAACTCCTGCCAGTAGTGACCGCCGGCGACCACGAGCACGTTGGCGCCCGGACCCTGCACGGTCGATTCGCCCGCGACGCCGTCGCGCACCGCGCGCCAGTAGCCGCTGCGCGGGTTGCGCCCGTCGGTGATGGGGCCGCCGGAGCCGAGCGGCGCGTCGAGCTCGCTCGCGCCGGGCTCGACCGGCGTGACCTCGGCCACCGCCTCGAAGCCGAGCCAGTGCAGCGCGTAGCTGCCGAGCGGCAGCGCGAACGCGAGCGTCAGCACGAGCGCGGTGCTCGCGAGCGCGATGCGCCGCCGGCGCGCGGGAGCCATCTTCACCTTTGCTTCACGCATGTTCGGGTTCCTGGTTCAGCGCGCCTGCACGCGCTCGAAGCGCTCGGCGAGCTCGCGCTCGCGCTCCTCGGACAGATCCATGAGCTGGGGATCGGGCGGGCCCTCGTACTCGCGGCCCGCCGTCTCGCCCGGCATGGACGCGCCCGGGCATCCCGTCAGCACCAGCGGCGCGGCCACGATCGCGAGCATGGGCAGCACCGCGCCGCGCCGGACGTACGACCCCGTCATCCGGCGTCGTACGCCGTTTCCCAGCCCCAGGTCTGCGGACGTCCGCCACGACGCAGCACGCGCTCGCGGTAGATGTCGGCCACCTGGTCGCCGTCGCCCGCGATGAGCGCCTTCGTCGCGCACATCTCGGCGCACAGCGGCAGCTTGCCTTCGGCGATGCGGTTCCTGCCGTACTTCTCGTACTCGGCGGTGGACAGGTCCTCCTCCGGACCGCCCGCGCAGAAGGTGCACTTGTCCATCTTGCCGCGCGCACCGAACGAGCTCTGCTGCGGGTACTGCGGCGCGCCGAACGGGCAGGCGTAGAAGCAGTAGCCGCAGCCGATGCACAGATCCTTGCTGTGCAGCACGATGCCGTCGTTCGTCGTGTAGAAGCAGTCGACCGGGCAGACCGCCTGGCACGGTGCGTCGGAGCAGTGCATGCAGGCCACCGAGATCGACTTCTCGCCGGGCTGCCCGTCGTCGAGGGTCACGACGCGGCGTCGGTTCACGCCCCACGGCACCTCGTGCTCGTTCTTGCAGGCGGTGACGCAGCCGTTGCATTCGATGCAGCGCTCGGCGTCGCACAGGAATTTCATTCGAGCCATGTGATTCTCCCGTTCGTCGGCCGGTTCAGGCGGCGGTGATCTTGCAGAGCGTGCACTTGGACTCCTGCATCTGCGTGACGGAGTCGTAGCCGTAGGTGTAGGCCGTGTTGTTCGACTCGCCGCGCACCATCGGTGCCGCGCCCTCGGGGTACTTCTCGAGCAGGTCCTGCCCCTGGTAGTGGCCGCCGAAGTGGAACGGCGTGAACACCACGCCGCGCGCCACGCGCTCGGTGAGCATGGCCTTGATCCTGATGCGCCCGCCCTCCGGGCCCTCGAGCCAGACGTCCTGGCCGTCCGCGATGCCGATGTCGTTGGCGTCCGCGGGGTTGATCTCGGCGAACATGTCCTGCTGCAGCTCCGCGAGCCAGGGGTTCGAGCGCGTCTCCTCGCCGCCGCCCTCGTACTCCACCAGCCGGCCCGAGGTGTGGATCAGCGGGTAGTCCTTGCTGAAGTCCTCGGCCTGGATGGAGCCGTAGCGCGTGGGCAGGCGATAGTGGCTCTTCCGGTCCTCGTAGGTGGGATAGTCCTCCACGAGGTCCCGGCGCGAGGTGTACAGCGGCTCGCGGTGCACGGGCACGGGGTCCGGGAAGGTCCACACCACGGTGCGCGCCTTGGCATTGCCGTAGGGCGCGCAGCCGTGCGCGATGGCCACGCGCTGGATGCCGCCGGACAGGTCGGTCTTCCAGTTCTTGCCCTCGGATGCGGCCCGCTCCTCGTCGGTGAGATCGGTGTCCCAGCCGAGCTGCGCGAGCATCTCGGCCGTGAACTCGGGGTAGCCGTCCTCGATTTCGGAGCCCGCCGACCAGCTGTCCTCGGCCAAGAGGTTCACGCCGTCGCGCTCGACCCCGAAGCGCGCGCGGAACGGCAACCCGCCTTCCGCCACGGACTTGGACGTGTCGTACAGGTTCGGCGAGCCCGGGTGCTTCATCTCGGGCGTGCCCCAGCACGGCCACGGCAGGCCGTAGTACTCGCCGTCGAGGGGGCCACCCTTGGCTTGCAGGCTGACGGTGTCGAAGGTGTGCCGGTGCTCCATGTGGGCCTTGATGCGCTCGGGGCTCTGGCCGGTGTAGCCGACCGTCCACATGCCGCGATTGAACTCGCGCGTGATGTCCTCGATGACGGGCTCGTCGCCCACCACCTCGATGTTCTTCAGGAGCTCCTCGGCGAAGCCGAGCTTGGTCGCGAACAGGTTCAGGATGGCGTGGTCGGTCTTGGAGTCGAACAGCGGCTCGATGACCCGCTCGCGCCACTGCAGGGAGCGATTCGACGCGGTGACCGAGCCCGAGGACTCGAACTGCGTCGTGGCGGGCAGCAGGTACATGCCTTCCTGGCGGTCCGGCAGCACGGCCGTCACGGTCGGGAACGGATCGATCACGACGACGATGTCGAGCTTCTCCATGGCCGCCTTCATCTCGGGCTGGCGGGTCTGGCTGTTCGGCGCGTGGCCGCAGAACACCATCGCGCGCAGGTTGGCGTTCTGCGCGATGTTGTCGGCGTCCTCCAGCACGCCGTCGATCCAGCGCGACACGGGGATGCCCGGCGTGTTCATGGGCGGGGCCTCCGTGCCGTCCTCGGCGGCGCCGTAGACCCTGTCGTCGAAGCGCGACGCGAGCCAGTCGAAGTCGACGTCCCAGACCTTGGCCCAGTGCTTCCACGAGCCTTCGGCCAGGCCGTAGTAGCCGGGCAGCGTGTGCGAGAGCACGCCGAGGTCGGTGGCGCCCTGCACGTTGCAGTGACCGCGGAAGATGTTGGCACCGCCGCCGGAGACGCCGATGTTGCCGAGCGCGAGCTGCAGCGCGCAGTAGGCGCGCGTGTTGTTGTTGCCGATGGTGTGCTGCGTGCCGCCCATGCACCACACGATGGTGCCGGGCCGGTTCTCGGCCATGGTGCGCGCGGCCTGCTCGAGCTGCGCACCGGGCACGCCGGACACGCGCTCCACCTCCTCGGGCGTCCACTTGGCGACCTCGGCGCGGACATCGTCCATGCCGTAGACGCGCTGACGGATGTACTCCTCGTCCTCCCAGCCGTTCTCGAAGATGTGCCACAACATGCCCCAGATGACGGGCACGTCGGTGCCGGGGCGGATGGACACGTACTGGTCCGAGTGCGCCGCGGTGCGCGTGTAGCGCGGGTCCACCACGATGAGCTTCGAGCCGTTCTCCTTGGCCTTCAGCACGTGCTGCATGGCCACGGGATGCGCCTCGGCGGCGTTGCTGCCGATGAAGAACATCGCCTTGGAATTCTGCATGTCGTTGTAGGAGTTCGTCATGGCGCCGTAGCCCCACGTGTTCGCGACTCCCGCGACGGTCGTGCTGTGACAGATGCGCGCCTGGTGGTCGACGTTGTTGGTGCCCCACAGCGAAGCGAACTTCCTGAAGAGGTACGCCTGCTCGTTGCTGTGCTTGGCGCTGCCGAGCCAGTACACCGAGTCGGGACCGGACTCCTCGCGGATCTTGAGCATGGTGTCGCCGATCTCGTCGATCGCCTGCTCCCAGCTCACCTTCTGCCACTTGCCGCCGACGAGCTTCATCGGGTACTTGAGCCGCCGCTCGCCGTGGCCGTGCTCGCGCACCGAGGCGCCCTTCGCGCAGTGCGCGCCGAGGTTGATGGGGCTGTCGTAGTCGGGCTCCTGACCCGTCCACACGCCGTTCTGCACCTCGGCCATGACGCCGCAGCCGACCGAGCAGTGCGTGCACACCGAGCGCACGACCGTGGTCTCGACGTCCGGCTTGGGCGAGATGTCCTTCTCGGCCGCGCGCGCCTTCCTGATCATGCCCGCACCGCCGCTCGCGAGCACCGCGGCGCCGCCGGCGGCGAGCCCGGAGCTGCGCAGGAAGGTGCGCCGGTCGATGGTGGAACCGGTGAGCACGCCCGCGCGCAGGCGCGGGTCGACGCGGGCACCGGCATGGGTGGCGGTCTGCGTCGCGGCCGGCGTGGCGGTCCGCGTCGCGGTCTGGCCGCGCTTGGTGAGTTTCATCGCATGATCCCTCGGGTCGTCGGTGCGGGCACGGTCGTGGCGGGGCTCGTCACCGGGCCTTGTCGTAGTAGGTGCGCACGTGGTCGGTCAGGCGGTAGCCCGCGTCCGGCGTGCGCGCCTCGGGTTTCGCGGGGGCGGCGCTCTCGCGCACGGCCGGTGCGGCCTCGGCCACGCCCGTGACGGCGGCGGCACCGGCGGCGGCACCGCCCGCGAGGAAGCCGCGACGTCGGGCGTCGATGAACCGGGGGGTGTCGTCGGGCTTGCTCATGTGCATCGCTCCTCGCCTGTCGGCGGACGGGCCCGGGAGTGCGTACCCGGGGGACGGATGTTGAAGGTAGCGCGGACCATTCAGGCGCGCATCGCGAAGAGCTCGCGCTCGAAGTCGACGACCGCCTTGCCGAGAAAGGCCGCCGCGCGGTAGAAGCTCGCGTTCGAGGCGCCCTGCACGTCCTCGAAGAAGCGCCCCATCCAGGGCTCGACGTGGTCCGTGAAGAAGGCGCGCTGAGTGGCGAGATCGATCTCGTCGGACGCGGCGATCACGTGCGACAGGCTCTCGGCCAGGGCCGCGACGTGGTCCTCGGACTCCACCGTGCCGGCCTCCCGCTCGAGCCCGAGCCGCGCCAGATCGCCGCGCAGCAGCGCGAGCGGCTTCTCCATGAGAAAGCCCGTCAGGTACCAGCTGCCGTACGGCACGAGCTCCCCGCGACCCACGCCGACGAACAGCGCGAAGTACTCGTCCTCGAGCGCGTCGGCGGGCGCGGACCGCGCCGCGATGGCGGCGCGGCGCAGGAGCTCCCAGCCCATCGGCACCGGACCGGCCTCGGCATCGGCGGGTTCGAGCCCGGCGAGCGTCTCGAGCAGCGGCGCGTCCGGCGCACGCGCGAACAGCCTGGCCAGCAGGCGCCAGGTGCCGATGCGCGCGGACTGCATCTCGTCGGCGAGGAACTCGGCCTCGCGCTCCAGCGCCAGCGCCGCGCGGCTGTCGGCCGGCGCGTGCGCGGTGGCGAGAGGGCCTGCGGCGGGCGCGTTCATGACTCGGGGCCGCTGCGGTGGGTCTGGATGCCGCCCGCCTCCGACGCGAAGATGTCCTTCACGCGGCAGTCCTCGCACATCTTCAGGCGCCGCAGCGCCTCGGGTTGCGCGAACATCCAGTGCCCCTGCAGCTTGGTCAGCATCGTGTCGATGATGCCACGAGTGGCAAAGGCCTTGTGACACGTGATGCAGTGGAAGGGTTCCTCCTCGTGCAGCACGACGGTGCGACGGGCCTCGACCCCGTCGCTCGTCCAGCGCGCCTCCAGCGAGATGGCGTCCTCCGGGCACGCCCGCTCGCACAGGCCGCACTGCACGCAGCTCGCCTCGATCTGGCGCAGCGCCGGCCGGTCCTGGCCGTCCAGCAGCGACCCCGCCGGGCAGGTCGACACGCAGGCCATGCACAGCGTGCAGGCCTCGGTGTCCACGCGGATGCGCCCGAAGGGGGCGCCCGTCGGCAGCCCGAAGGCGGGCGCGGGGGCGATCGGCAGCCGCTCGGCGATCGCGTCGAGCGCGTCGCGCACGGTGCGGCGCTTGTCGTCGGAGACGCTGAACGCGACCGGTGCGTCGGCATGCAGCGCCTTGGCCACGGGCAGCGTGTCGAGCGCGCCGGCGAGCTCCGCCGGGGCAACGACGTGCAACAGCGCCTCGCGGGCACCGATGCCTTCGAGCAACGCGTGCGCATAGCCCGCCTGTTCCTCCAGCGCCCGACGGTCGGGATCGTCGGGCGGCGCGTCCAGCACGAGCAATATGCGCCCGACGCCCGCCGCCGCGACGGCCAGCCAGTAGTCGAGCCCGTAGGCGGCCACGGCCTCGACCTCCAGGTCCAGCGCGCCGGCCGGCAGCGCGGCCGCGCTCACGGCCGGCGCGTGGTCCTCGGCGTGCAGCACCAGCGTGTCGATGCCGCCTCGGCCTGCCGCCAGCAGCTCGCGCGTGCGCGCGATGGCGTCGGCGGGCCGCGGGTAGGCATAGACCATCGCGCCGCTCGGGCAGCGCGTGGCGCAGGTGCCGCAGCCCTGGCACAGGTACGGATCCACGCTGACCGTGTCGCCCGTCGACGAGATGGCGCCCGTCGCGCACACCTCGATGCAGCGGTTGCAGCCCGTCAACGACGAGCGCGAATGGGCGCAGCGATCGGCCCGGTACTCGAAGTAGGTGGGCTTGTCGAACTCGCCGACGAGGCCGTCCAGGGTGTCCAGCGCGTCGTCGAGGGCACGCGCGTCGGCCTCCGGCGCGACGTGGAGATACCCCGGCGGCGGCAGGCGGAGCGTGACGAGCGGCGTCGCGCCCAGATCCAGCACCAGGTCGAACGCGCCGTCCTCGATCCACGCGCTCACCGCGAGATCCAGCGGCTCGGCGCCGCGGCGATGCGCGACGGCGGTCCAGGCGCCGAGCCGTCCGTCGATGGCGAGCTCGTCCACGTCGTGGACGGCGACGCCGGACTCGGTGAGCCGCCGCGCGGCATGGCCTGCCGCGTCGCCGCCGGCGCCCGGCCGCGCGACGGTGCAGCGCAGCGACGGCAATCGGCTCACCGCGTCGAGCGCGCGCGCCAGCCCGCCCTCGCCCGCGTCCGCCACGACGAGACAATGCCCGGCGGAGCGGTACGTGACCGTCGTCGTCGCCGCGGGCAGGGCCGGCGCCGGCAAGCTGGACAGGTCGGCGTGGAAGCGGACGCCGGAGACGGACTCGCGCTCGCTCATGCCGGAGGGACGACCGCTCGACGGGACGATTCGTCCGGGTCCGAGGCGTCCGGCCGCTCGCCGTCAGCCTCGCCCGGCTCGTCGGTCGACGCCTGCACCGATGCGGCCGGCGACGGCTCGGCGGGTTCGGTCGAATCGGGCTCGGGCACGGCCTCGTCCTCCTCGGCAGTGCGCTCGGGGGGCGGCGTCTCCTCGGACGCCTCGTCGAGCTCGCGCAGCCGCGCGGCCTCCTCGCGGGCGGCGCGGAACTTCATGTCGCTGGTCACGATGTCGCCCAGCGGTTCGAAGCGCGTGAAGTCGCCGTCGTAGTCGTTCAGCCCATCGCGCACGTTGAACTTCGGCGCGTGGAAGACGCGCCGCAGCGCGGCCCGCCGCAGCGAGCCCGACACGCCCTCGGAGAAGAAGGCGCTCAGGTCGCTGCCGCCGTCGAGCGATTCGAGCGGGACCATGTCGGCATCGGTGAGCGGCGGTGGCTCGGGAACGAGAGCGGACGTCGGTTCCGGTACGGAGTCGTCGATCGTTTCGACCGCTTCGACCGACAACGGCTGCGATACCGCGGACTGCGCGTCGGCATGCGCGGGCGCAGGACCGGCGGCATCGGCGGCATCGGCGGCATCGACGGCAGCGGCGGTGTCGAGGGCATCCGGCGCATCGAGGGCTTCGGGCGCACCGTCCGCGCGCTTGCGCCTCGACCAGCGCCCGAGGAACTCCGAGCCGCTCACCCGTGCGCTCCGGGATCGCCCGCGCGCCGTTCGCCCGCGCCCGCTCCGGACGCGGCACCTGCACCCGGCGGCGGCGCGTCGCCGTCGACCCAGCGCTTGCGCTTGCGCTTGACGAAGCGCTCCGGGCGGTAGTGATCGAGCACGAAACGCTCCATGTAGCGGTACAGCGTCGGCGTGATGTCGGTGGACAGCACCAGCTCGTCGGTCTCGGCGAAGGCCAGCGCCTCGTCGTAGTCGATCGTCACGACGAACGGCTCGATGCCCGGGGCGGCCTCGCGCTCGCGGCACACGGCGTACACGAGGGGTCGATCGCCGATCAGCGCGTGCCAGTAGCGCTCGCACGCGTCGCGGTAGAGCGTCACCGTGCGCCCCGTCCAGGCGTGCTGCGGTGTGTCGGCACCTTCGTGCACCTCGGTGCCGTCGGCCCCGGCGCCGCCGAAGGTCTCGCCGACCACGACGCCCGAGAGGTGCCACGACGGCACCGACCAGCGACCGCGCGCGACCGTGCGCCGCTCGAGCACGACGGTGACCGGCAGGCGCAGCCGAATGGGGGAGTCCGGATCGGGTGGGCTCGTCAAGACTGGAGACCGGCGGGTGTCGGGAGGGGGCCGGACCGTCCCGCGTCGCGGGATCGGTGACTCCGGATCCCTAGTCTTGCACCACCGAAGGGCGAATGCATCAAGAATCGAGGATGCCGGAGGCCGTCCCCGCCCTTCCGCGGCGTGTCTCTGACGGCGAGTGCGGCGTAGGTCTCGTCGTCACCGATCAGGCGGCGACCGCGAAGCGCCTCGCCGGTCACCGGATAGGGGGCCCGGTGGAGATCGACCAGGTCGACCGGCAGTCCGAACGCCGCGCCGATGTCGCCGATCAGGGCGAGGCGGTCGGCGGAGCAGACGGGCTCGTCGCACAGCAGCGCGAGATCGATGTCGCTGTCCTCTCGAGCGCGACCGTCGGCGTGCGAGCCGAAGAGCAGCGCGAGGCGCAGGGACGTGCCGAAGCGTTCGGCGAGCAGGTCCGTCAGCTTGCGGGTATCGAGGGGCACGGCCGCGAGCTTACCGTGATCGGGTGCGCCGCCGAGCGAGCCGGCAGCGCACCGTGCCCCCCCCCCTACAGATCCACCAGCGCGCAGGACAACGCCCCGTCGTAGGAGCTCGTCATGTCGAACGCCGCCTCGCCGTCGAACGCGATGTTCGTGAGGCTCTCCACCGCCCCGCCCTCGTAGGTGAGGCCGAGCGTTCCGGCGACGGGCTCCTCGTACGCGAAGCCGAGCGGCGCGTTGTCCTCGCCCTCGGCGATGCGCAGCCACAGCCCCTCGCCGTCGACGAACACGTACACCAGCGCATCGGCATCGCTCTGCGGCCCTTCGCAGAGCCAGGCGTTCACGAGATCCCCCGCCGGGCTCACCGTGTTCGCCACGCGCTCGGACACCGGATCGTCCACGCCCGGACCTTCGGGGCCGGTCTCGTCGAAGAAGAAGCGCTCGCAACCGACGGCGCCCAGCACGTCGCTGTTGGCCGCGAAGACGTCCTCGCCGTCGAACGCGAAGTCGGTCATCGTCTCCGACGTGCCGCCGTCGGTGTAGACGTTCACGAGCGTGCCGACGCTCTCCTCGGTCGCGTCGAAGCCGAAGGACTGCACCTCGCTGCCGTCGGCGGGAAGCACGACCAACGCGCCCTCGTCCTCCACGAAGAAGTAGGCCGCCGCGGACAGCTCGGCCGCGTCGGGCACCTCGCACAGCCAGAGGTCGAACTCGGTGTCCGAGGCGAAGCCGTTCTGCAGCTTCGGCAGCACGGCCTCGTCCGGCGCCGCCATGGTGTCGACGAACGGGTTGGTCACCGGGACCGTGACGTCCTCGACCGCCTCCGCGCTGCTGCCGAGGGGTCGCCCTCCGGGGGTGACGGCA
Source organism: uncultured Gammaproteobacteria bacterium (assembly GCA_963833195.1). GTDB lineage: Bacteria > Pseudomonadota > Gammaproteobacteria > Granulosicoccales > Granulosicoccaceae > Granulosicoccus. Next base: position 344,607 of record CAWHXF010000028.1, read on the forward strand.
CCGTCGTCCGGCGGCTCGTCCGGCGCCGCGTCCGGCGCCGCCTCCGGTGCCGGGGCCTCGGGCCGCGTGTCGAGCGCGGCGTCGGCCGTGGCGAAGGGGCTCAGCGCCGCGCCCGCGGTCGTGTCGTCCGCGCCACCGTCCGCATCGCCGAACTGCCCGATCACGCTGGCGTCCGGATCGTCCCCGGCCGGCACCGAAGGGGCGTCCCCCCCGCCTCCGGAGCACGCGCCCAGCGCGATGCTCAGCGCCCCCAGCACCCAGCCCGTGCGGGCGGAGCCGGCTCTCGCGTTCAGTCTCGTCTGCATCATGCTCATTCCCTCGTTGTGCCTGCCAGTGGTTCTTGCGTGCGGTGGTCGCGACCGGGCTTCGCCTCGGAGTGGGATTAAAATACCAAATGAATCCGGGAAAGGGAAGTGCATCCCGAATCGGGCGATCGGTGCGCGCCGCGGGCGGGAAACGCGAACCGACGCCGCGACGCGCGCGCCATCGCCACGGGCGGTGGAGCGCTGTGCAACACTCCGACGCATGAACGCCGATGCCACCGCCGTGCGCCCCGCGCGCGCCTCCCCCTTCCCGACCCTCACCGACGCCGGGCTCGCCCCCGCGCATCCCGTCACCGCCACGAACGAATTCGGCGAGTCGGTCGAGGTGCACGTGCCCGGGGAGACGCCGCTCACGATCCGCGTCGACGGCATGGAGGTGGTCACGCTGATGACGCTGGGCACGAGCCCCGAGGCCCTCACCCTCGGCTACATCAGGAACCAGAAGCTCATCGAGGATCTGGACCTGATCGAGTCGGTGACGGTCGACTGGGACCGCGAGCTCGTCGACGTGACGACGCGCGCGGGCACCGGCATCGGCGACTGGCAGGAGAAGATGAAGCGGCGCATCGTCACCTCCGGCTGCGGCCAGGGCACGATCTTCAGCTGCACGGTCGACAAGCTCTACGAGGTGAAGCTCGAGCCGGTGGCGCTCAAGCAGAGCGAGCTCTACGCGCTGGTGCGCGCGGTCTCGGCGCTCAACGACGTCTACCGCGTATCGGGGGCGGTGCACGGCTGCGGACTGTGCACGAAGACCGAATCGCTCATGCACATGGAGGACGTCGGCAGGCACAACGCCGCCGACGCGATCGCCGGGCGCATGTGGCTCGACGGCATCGGCGGGGCCGGCAAGCTCTTCTACACGACGGGCCGGCTGACCTCGGAGATCGTCATGAAGACGGCCTTCATGGGCATCCCGGTGCTGCTGTCACGCTCCGGCGTGACGGCCATGGGCCTGGAGCTCGCACGCGAGATCGGCATGACGATGATCGCGCGCGCCAAGGGGCGCCACTTCCTGGTCTACAACGGCGCCGAGCACGTCGAGTTCGACGCGGTGCCCGAGGCGCGCACGGCGCCGCCGCCGACGAAGGGGGGGCGGGACCTGAAGGGCTGACGACCCCACCGGCACCCAGGTCACTCCGACGGATACTCCCGCCCCTCGCGCGCCCGGTACACCGGCAACGACCACCCGAACCCGATCCCCGCCGCCCGCACGGCGAAGCCTGCCCCGATTCCGCCCAGCGTCGCCGCCCCGTCCGGCAGCGGCGGCGCGGCGAGCGCGACGTACGCCGCCGCCCCCACGGCCGCTGCGGTCGCGTAGATCTCCCGCCGCAGGATCAGCGGGATCTCGCCGCACAGCACGTCGCGCACCAGCCCGCCGAACGTCGCCGTCATGATCCCCATGAGCACCGCCACCGTGGCGCCGAAGCCCGCGTCCAGCGCGACGCGCGCACCGAGCGTGGCGAACACGGCAAGGCCCGCGGCATCCGCCCACAGCAGCACGGGGTAGCGCCGCTGCACGAACGGCGCGGCGAAGAACAGCGCAAGCGCGACCCCGGCGCACAGGATCAGGTAGCGCGGCGCGTGCAGCCAGAACACCGCTCGGTCCAGCAGCACGTCACGCAGGGTTCCGCCACCGATGCCCGTGACCGTCGCCACGAGCACGAAACCGACGAGGTCCATGCGCTTTCTCGACGCCACCAGCGCGCCGCTGGCCGCGAACACCGCGACCCCTGCCAGGTCGATCCAGTCGAGGAACGCGTCGTTCATCGCGCGCTCGCCGGCGCGGCCACGTGCTCGCCGTGAAAGCCGAACGGGACCGCGAGAGGCAGCGTGGCGCGCGCCACCTCGACGAGTGTTTCCGCATCCAGCACGAGCAGGAACGAAACATTTTTCCGGGCATCCAGCACGAGGCTCAGCAGCACCCCGTCCCCTTCCGCGGTGCCACCGGGTCGAGGCACGAAGACGGGCTCGCCGGGATGGCAGCCCGGCTCGTGCCAGGTGCGCACCGCGGGCGGCGTCGGTGCGAGGTCGATGCGCGTGATGTCGTCGATGAAGTCGCCCGGCCGGGTCAGGCCGTTGCCCCAGATCAGCGTCGCCGGCAATCCGGCACGCCGGCGCCTCTCGTCGGTACGCGGCAGCTCGATCGGCACCTCGCACAACAGCTCCCTGTCGGCATGACCGCCGAGCCCGTCGAGCGGAACGCGATACCGCGTCAGGCGGGCCACGGCGTCGAGCGGCTCGCCGCGGCGCAGCCGCTCGATGCGCAGCGCATCGATGATCGAGGCGTCGGGGTAGGCCAGCAGGTCGACGCACAAATGCCCTTCCGCCTCGTGCGCGTCGACGTGATGGAAGGCGAAGCAAGGATCGCCCACGGCGCGCGCGACGATCGCCCCGCTCGTCTTGTCCACGACCGTGAACACCGTGCCGAGCTCCGGACGCCAGGCGTAGTTCTCGATGAACGAGCGGCCCGAGAACTTCAGCTTCGCGGGCAGCACGCGCAGCGGAAACTCCGCCAGCACCAGATACCGCGCCGACATGCCGAAGGAATGCATGTAGGCGGGACGCGGGCACGGGATCTCGGCGAGCGTGCGCCGCGCGGTGCCGGGCTCGTCCTCCACCAGCAGCCGGTAGACGCTGCGCCGGCCCATGGCCACCGTGTAGGTGTACTCGCGCACGCCATCGTGCAGCGGGTGGGCGATGGCCACCTGAGCGCCGGCACCGGCGTCGCCCGGCGGCCACGCGTGCGGGCCCAGCGTCTCCAGCGTGTCGGGGTCGAAGCTGACCGCCAGCGGCGTCTCGGTCATGGCCCGGCCGACCCCGCCCGCGACGCGCACGGCGACGTTCGCGTTGTCGGTCGCGTCGGAGACGAACAGGCTCTGCACGCGCGCGAAGAGCGTGCGGCAGGGGTCCGTCATGAAGCCTGCGTGGCGTATCGCGCCCGCCCGCCGGGCCTCGGACTGGAGGAAGCGGCTGCGCCAGGACACGCGCCCGGCCTCGAAGCCGAAGCGGTGCAGCATCGCGAGGCCGTCGAACCAGTGCGTCACGGAGCGCCCGCCCGCCTCGAACGCGGCCGGGCCGACACGCAGCAGGCTGCCGCTCAGCCACGTCGGGAAGCGGCCGGTGACGGGCAGCTCGTCCAGCGCGCGCTCCGCGTCGAGGTTCCGGAAGCCCCTGGTCCACGAAGGTGACGGTTCCGTCACGCGCACGCCGCTCCGCGCGCACGCGACGCCGCCGCCGAGCGGGAATCTTTGACCGCTTGCGGGAATCTCATCCCGTCGCCCCCACCGTCGCATTACCCTTCTTCATCGTTCCTTTCCGCCTCGCCGAGGGCCACTTGAAGGATTCTCCCACCTCCACCGGTTCAGTCACGCCGGACCCTGCGCCGTCGCGTGGCGAGAAGCTCGCCAAGGGCGCCTTCATCGTCTCGCTCGTGGTGCTGTCGGTGCTCTACGGCTCCTACGGCGCGACGGTGGGCTGGTTCCCGGTCAAGCTCGTGCGCTCGGCCGTGGGCGACTGGGAGAACCTGAAGGCGAACTGGAGGAACGACTTCGCGCTCGAGCCCACGCGCCACATCGTGCCGGCCGGGGATCCCGCGCGGGACGCGTACCGCGTGCTGCTGCCCGACGAGGTGACGCCGGGCTCGGTCCTGGTCGGCGGCCTGTCGCCCGGGCGCGAGACGCTGCAGGGCGCGACGCTCTACGGCCCCGACGGCACCGAGATCCACCACTGGGCCGTCGACTACGACGAGCTCGTGCCCGACGGGGTCGGCGAGTTCAACGTGCTCCTGCACGGGCTGGCCCCGTTCGAGGACGGCTCCATCGTGGTGGCTTTCGACGCCGGTCGGGCGCTTGCGCGCATCGATGCCTGCGGCGCGCCGATGTGGGTCACCGAAGGCGGTTTCCACCACGTGGTGAGTCGCAGCGGCGACGGCACCCTGTGGGGCTGGGACGACGAGAAGCTCGCGCAGGTGGACGAGGCCACCGGCGAGGTGCTGCAGACCATCGACTTCAAGACGGAGGTCATGGAGGCGCACGACATGTACGGCTCGCTCGCCATCCGGAGCTCCGAGGCCATCAAGGACAAGGGCTTCCGCTTCTTCGACGACGCCTTCCACTTCAACGACGTCGACGAGCTCACCCCCGCCATGGCCGAGGCCTTCCCGATGTTCGAGGTCGGGGACCTGCTCGTGAGCCTGCGCGAGCTGAACCTGGTCGGCGTGGTGCGCCCCTCGACGCGGCAGCTCGTGTGGTACCGCCACGGCCCGTGGTTCAAGCAGCACGATCCGGACTGGATGCCGGACGGGCGCATCGGCGTGTACGACAACCGCATGGGGCTCGGCGACTCGCGCATCGTCGCGGTGGACCCTGCCACCGACGAGATCGAGATCATGCTCGAGGACTCGGACGACGCGCCGTTCTACAGCTGGCGCCGCGGCAAGTGGCAACTGCTGCCGGGCGGCAACATGCTCGTCGCCGAATCCGAGCGCGGGCGCGTCTTCGAGGCCACGTCCGACGGCCGGCTCGTGCGCGACTGGAACTTCATCCACGACCCCGACCACAACTACCTGGTGACCAGCGCGGATCTCGTCGCGCCGGACTTCTTCGACGAGGGTGCGCTCGATTGCCCGACGCCCGTCGCCGCTCTCACGGACAACGACTCATCGTCATGAAACCCGTCAAGTACTTCGTTCTCGCCCTGCCCGTCGTCGCGGCCGGCCTGCTCGCCACGCCCGCCCAGGCCTACATCGGACCGGGCGTCGGCCTGGGCGTGATCGGCACGGTGTTCGGCATCGTGGCCACGCTGGCGCTCGCCGTCTTCGGCTTCCTCTGGTACCCGATGAAGCGGCTGATGGCCAAGCGTCGCGGCAAGGCGGCGCAAGTCTCGGGCACGGCCTCGGCTGCGGGCACGACCCCGGCCACGGGCACGAGCGCGGCCACCGAACCCGCGACCGGTCCGGATGCGCTCGCACCGACATCGGTTCGCGCGCCGGTGGCGGACGCCGACGTCCGTCGCCCGCACGCCGAGGAGGCGTGATCGGCGCGCACGACCTCGTGCTGCTGCTCGCGGGCATCGCGGGCTACGAGACGCTCGTGCGCGTGAACCTCGCCGACGCCGCCCGGCGCATCGGACGCGTCGGCTTCGAGGCGCGCGGCACCATGTCGTCGGCGACGCTCGACGACGACGAGAAGGAGCGCCGCGTGCGGGCAATGGCGGGCACCACGCTCGTGGACACGATGCGCCTGGCGCTCGGACTCGCCGCGGTCGCCGCGGCCGCCACGCTGGTGATCTGGCTCGGCTCGCTCGTGGCGGGTGTGCCGGTCGAGCGCACGGTGGAGCGTGCGGTGTCCTGGCAGGGCCTCGTCGGACTCACCCTCGCCATCGTCGCCTGGCACGCGCTTCGACGGCGCCTGCGCCGTCCGCGACACGCCTGATCCCGCCCGGCGGCTTCGCGTGGAGAACACCTACGGCGTCCTCGATCGGCTGCTGCACCGTTTCGCGTACGCGCACCCCGCCGTGCAGCGCACGCTCGGTGACGTGGAGAACGACATGTTCCGCGCCCGGCTCGCGGGCATCGAGGTGTGTGAACCGACGTTCGTGACGGGCTTGCCGCGCGCCGGCACGACGCTGGTGCTGGAGCTGCTGCACCGAGCGGGGGGCTTCGCGAGCTTCACCTACCGCCACATGCCGTTCGTGCTCACGCCGCTCCTGTGGGACCGTGTCAGCAGACGCTCGCGCTCCGAGGCGGTGGCGGTCGAACGCGCGCACGGCGACGGCATGCAGGTATCGTTCGACAGCCCCGAGGCGTTCGAGGAAGTGCTGTGGCTCGCGCACCTGCGGCAACGGATCGTCGGTGACGATCACCTCGCGCCGCTCGATGCCGGCGACATCGACGAGGACTTCCGCACGGCCTTCGCATCGCTGGTGCGCAAGCTCGTCGCGCTCGAGCGCGAGGGCGACATCGATGGCGCAGGGCCGGTGCCGCGCTACCTGTCGAAGAACAACGCGAACGTGGCGCGGCTCGGCGCGCTGCCGAGCGTGTTCCCGGACGCGGTCGTGCTCTGCTGCTTCCGCTCGCCCGCCACGCACGTCGTATCGCTGGACGCGCAGCACCGGAACTTCCTCGCGCTGCACGCCGACGACGCGTTCGCGCGCCGCTACATGGCGTGGATCGGCCATCACGACTTCGGCGCGAACTTCAAGCCCATCCGCACCGGCGAGGCGCTCGCGACGCCCACCGACGCCGATCCGGCGTTCTGGATGCGCTACTGGATCGACGTGTACCGGCACGCCCTCGAGACCGCCCCGCCGCAGGTGCGCTTCATCGACTACGACGCGCTGCTCGCGACCGGCGCCAACGGGCTCGAATCGCTCGCCGATGCGGCGCGCCTGGGGCCCGCCGCGCGAGCGCGCCTGATCGCGCAGGCCGACTCGCTGCGCGCGCCGGGCAGCCGGCCGGTCGCGGCCGACGCCGTGTCGGCCGCGCTGGCGGACGAGGCCGCCGACGTGCACGCCGCGCTCGTGCGGCGCGCAGGCGAAGCGTCGGCGGACTAGGGCCTGGGGCCCGAACGCGTTCGGACCGCACCCTCGAAACACGCGTTCAGGTCACCCGCTCAGGCCACCCGCTCAGGCCGCGCGCTCGACGCCTCCGAGCACGTCGTGCAGGTGCGCCGTCATCGCCTCTGCCGGCACGGGCCGTCCGAGCAGGTAGCCCTGCACCACGTCGCAGCGGCGCTCGTCGAGGTAGGCGAGCTCGGCGGCGGTCTCCACGCCTTCGGCCACGACGCCGAGTCCGAGCCCCGCGCCGAGCTCGAGGATGGCCGAGACGATCCGGTCGCTCGGCGAGCCGGGCTCCACGCCCGACACGAAGCAGCGATCGATCTTCAGCGTGTCGATGGGCAGCGTCGCGAGCGCGCCGAGCGAGGAGTGACCCGTGCCGAAGTCGTCCATGGCCACGTGCACGCCGGTGGCACGGATGCGCGCGAGGGTCCGGATGACCGCGTCGGCTCCTTCCATGATGCAGCTCTCGGTGATCTCGAGCTCGAGCGCGTGCGCCGGCATGGCGTGGCGCTCCAGCACCGCGGCGACGACGCGCTCCAGGTCCCCGAGCGCGAACTGGCGGCGCGAGACGTTGATGGCCACCCGCGGCGGCGCGACGCCCGCATCGTGCCAGCGCCGCCACTGCCGGCAGCCCTCGTCGAGCACCCAGTCGCCGAGCGCGGCGATCAGCCCCGTCTCCTCGGCCACGGGAATGAAGCGATCCGGCCCGATGCCCCCGCGCTCGGCATGCTCCCAGCGCACGAGCGCCTCCACGCCGGCCAGCTCGCCGCTTCGCGCATGTACCTGCGGCTGGTAATGCAACTCCAGGCCTCCGTTCGCGATCGCCCTGGACAGTTCGGCCTCGAGCAGCAGCCGTGCCTCGATCTCCTCGCGCATCGCGCGCTCGAAGAAGCGGTGCGTGTTGCGCCCGCCCTGCTTGGCGGCGTACATCGCCGTGTCCGCGCAGGTGAGCATGCCGTCCACGTCCGTGGCGTCCTCGGGGTACGAGGCGATGCCGATGCTCGTGCCGACGGTGCGGGCACGACCGTCGAAGGCGACCGGCTCGGTCAGCGCACTCAGCACGTTCTCGGCCACGCCGCGCACCTCGGCGCGCCCGCCGACGTCCCCGAGCAGCACCACGAACTCGTCCCCGCCGAAGCGCGCGACCCGGTTGGCGGTCGGGTCCTCGATGCGTCGGGCGCCGAAGTCGTCCGACGCGCTCGCGCCGTCGGCGCGCGCCCAGGGCTCGTCCGTGGGCATGCCGACGCAGCGCCGCAGCCGATCGCCCACCTCGCGCAGCAACCGGTCCCCGGCGGCGTGGCCCTCGCTGTCGTTCAGGCGCTTGAAGTCGTCGAGATCCAGGAACAGCACGGCCAGACGACCGCCGCGGCGCTCGGCCGCGACGATGGAGCGCTCGACCAGGTCCAGGAACGCACGGCGGTTCGGCAGCCCGGAGAGACTGTCGCGATACGCCAGTCGCTCGATCTTCGCGTGCGAGCGGTGCAGCTCGCGCATCGACTCCGAGAGCCTGCCCGTCATCTCGCCGAAGGCCGTGGCCAGATCGCCGATCTCGTCGTCGCGCCGCACCTCGATGATGGTGTCCAGCCGACCCCGGCCGATCGCCACGGCACTCTCGCGCAGGCGCGTGATGGGCGCGAGCACCACCGAGCGCAGCAGCAACAGCGACAACAGGCTCGCCAGCACGATCGCCGCGGCGGTGACGCCCGCCACGCTCGCGGCGAGCCTGCCGACGTCGGCATCGAGCGCCTCCTCGGGCACGATCGCGACGAGTCGCAGATCGTCGAACAGCCGCCGCCCGGCGACGAGGCTGCGGTGTCCGTCGAGCGTCACCTCGGTCGCATCCGGAATGGACGTCATGAGAGGGGTGCCCGACGAGTCAAGCAGCGACATGAACGCGCCCCTTCCGGCGGCAAAGCGCTGCATCTCCTCGCGCAGGAAGTCCAGGCGGGCGGCGACGACGAGATAGCCCTTCAGGACCGCGGGCCCCGTCCGCCCGTCGGCGCGGGAGACGGGCCGGCGCACGGGCTTGGCGACGACGAGCGAGATCCGGCCGTCGTCCGGGTGGTTCATGACGCTCGTGTGGATCGGCAGGCCCCAGTTCAGCGCCACCGCGTCGAACCAGGGCGTGCCCCGTTCCACTTCGCTGCGGTTGACCAGATCGGCGTCGGCCACGCGCAGCTCCTCGTGCCCGTCCCGGTTCAGCAGGCGGATCTCGCGGTACTCGGGCACGCTCCGACGCAGCTTCTCGAACAGCGCCTTCGCCGGTGCGGCCGCGGGGCTGTTCTCGCGCTGCGCCTCGGGCAGGTCGAAGTAGTTCTCGATGGCGGCCGCGCTCGCGAACAGATCGACGTTGGTCTCCGTCGCGTCGACCCACGAGAGCGACTGCTGCTCGATGCGATCGAGGGCGACGAGCATCTGGCGCGAAAGCTCGTCCTCGGCGCCGCGACGCAGTTGCACGTAGGCGAGCCAGCCGAGGGTGAGCAGCGCCAGCGCGATCACCGGCACGATGACGGACAGGAACCTGCGTTGCAGCCGCACCCGGGCACCTTCGAAGGGGGAAAGACGACTGCCTATCGGCCCGCCCTCGACTAATTGTCGGGCCGAAGCGGCGCGTGCGCCCCGCGTTCACCATTGCGCACGCCACGCGTGCATTCGCCGCCGTTCGTGATGCGATGCGCGCAGGATCGCGCGAGGGCGGCCGGGGGGCCGCAGCGCGTATCGTCCACCGCTCGATCCTCACCCGCCCCGACACCCTCATGAGCTGGACCCCTTCCGACGCGCGCTACGAGCGCATGCCCTACCGCCGCTGCGGCCGCTCCGGGTTGAAGCTGCCCGCCGTGTCGCTCGGGCTGTGGCACAACTTCGGCCACGACGCGCGCTTCGAGGTACAGCGCGCCATCTGCCGCACGGCGTTCGATCACGGCATCACGCACTTCGACCTCGCCAACAACTACGGCCCGCCGCCGGGGTCCGCCGAGGAGGCGTTCGGCCGGCTGCTCGCGACCGACTTCGCCGGTCACCGCGACGAGCTGATCGTGTCGTCGAAGGCCGGGTACCTCATGTGGCCCGGTCCCTACGGCGAATGGGGCAGCAGGAAGAACCTCGTCGCCTCCTGCGACCGCAGCCTCGCGCGGCTGGGCCTCGACTACGTCGACATCTTCTACTCGCACCGCTTCGACCCGGACACGCCGCTCGAGGAGACGATGGGCGCGCTCGATCACATCGTGCGCACGGGACGGGCGCTGTACGTGGGCATCTCCTCGTACTCGTCCGACAAGACGCGCGAGGCGGCCGCCATCCTCGAATCGCTCGGCACGCCGTGCCTGATCCACCAGCCGAGCTACAACCTGCTGAACCGGTGGGTGGAGCGCGATGGCTTGAAGGACACGCTCGACGAGCTCGGCATCGGTTCCATCGCGTTCACGCCGCTCGCCCAGGGCATGCTGACCGACAAGTACCTGAACGGCATTCCGGAAGGCAGCCGCGCGACGCAAGGCAAGTCGCTCGACCCGACGATGGTCTCGCCGCGCGCCGTCGCCAGCCTGAACGCGCTGAACGAGATCGCCGCCGCGCGCGGTCAGTCGCTCGCGCAGATGGCCATCGCCTGGGTGCTGCGCGATGGCGGCATCACCTCCGCGCTGATCGGCGCATCGAAGCCCGCCCAGGTCGAGCAGTGCGCGGGCGCGGTCGCGAACCTGGAGTTCACGCCCGACGAGCTCGCCGCGATCGACGCGGCGGCGAGCGAGGAGGACATCAACCTGTGGGCACGATCGTCCGCATCGGAGTGAACGCCGGCGACGCCTCGGAGCGTGCGTCGTCGTGCGCGTCGTCCCGCACGGCGCCCGCGTACGGATGCACCACGGGCTCGCGCGCTCGCCACAGCCAGCGCGCGGCCACCTCGGCGTAGCCGCCCGGGAAGTGATAGGCGCCGTTGCCCTGCAGCACCGCGCCGCGCGTAGCGCGCCACGCCGCGGGCAACGCGTACCAGGGAATCGAGGGCGCGGCGTGGTGCACGGCGTGCAGGTTGTTGTTCAGGAACAGCAGGCTCAGCACCGCCCCGGCTTCCACGACGGCGGTGCGCTCCGCGACGCGTGCCGCCGCGCGATGCTCGACGAAGGTGCGGATCATCAGCACCGACATCGCGGGCAGCGCGACGAGCGCCGCGTAGACGAGCGGGTGCAGACCCGCAACGCCCAGCACCGCCAGCACGGGCGCAAGCGCCGCGACGTGCAGCGCCCAGCCCCGGCGCACGCCCGACTCGTTCGCGCGCAGCGCCGCGGCTTCCGCCCGCCAGAACCCCGCGAGCCCGAGCAGCGGCCCGAGCACCAGACGCCCGCCGAGCGTCGCGTTCGCGCTCAGCAGCCCGCGCAGCACGGCGCCCGCGCGCTGCCAGCGAAGCGCGTCCACGTACCAGCTCTCCGGATCGTCGTAGGGGTCGGTGAGCCGCTCGTCCACGTGGTGGCGGACATGCAGGTCGCGAAAGCGGCGATACGGCACGAAGAGCCCCAGCGCCGGCAACACGAGCAGCTCGTTCAGGCGCCGGCTGCGGGTGGGATGGCCGTGCAGGCATTCGTGCTGCAGCGACGAGTGCAGCGTGACCAGCAGCACCGCGGCGAGCACCCAGACCGGACCGAGCGCGTCGCGCTGCAGGATGACGACCGGCCAGCCGCCCTGAACGGCCAACAGCAGGCCCCACGTCGGGGCTTCACGCCACGCCTCGCGGCCCACCAAACGTTTCCACATGGACATGCTGTGGACGATAGGCGCATGCTCGCCTTTCGTGAAACGAGATCTCGTGCGGTGAACGGTAGAAAAACTATCGACAACTCGGCCGCGGGCACGTCGTGGGCTGGTCGCTGAAGGCCCTGCAGGCGTTCGAGGCGGCGGGGCGCACCGGCAGCTTCGCGGCGGCCGCCCACGATCTGTCGGTCACGCCGGCGGCGGTGGCGCAACTGGTGCGTTCGCTGGAGCGCCAGCTCGGGCGCGAGCTCTTCGTGCGCGTGCACCGCGGCGTGGTGCCGAGCGACGCCGCCCACGAGGTCCTGCCGCGCCTGCACGCGGTGTTCGAGGAGCTGGACCTGGTGTGCCACCGCCTGGCCGGCACCGTGGTGCCCAGCCGGCTCACGGTCTCGGTGCCGACCTCCATCGCCTCGGGCTGGCTCGGCCAGCGCATCGCGCGCTTTCTCGACGCCACCGATTCGCTGGACGTCTCGATTCGCAGCGACGACGACCCGGTCGACTTCGAGCGCGATCGCATCGACGTGCGCATGTCCTACGGCCGCTTCCACTACCGTGGCCACGGCACCAGCGAAGTCCTGCTGGACGCCGTCTACCCCGTGTGTTCGCCGGATCTGCTCGCGCGTACCGGTCCCCTCGACGCACCCGGGCGCATCGCCACCGCGCCGCTGGTGCACACCGATTGGGGTCCGGCCGCGGCAACCTTCCCGTCCTGGGCGCGCTGGTTCGAGTCCGCGGGTCTCGATGCGGACCCGCGCTCGCTGCACCGGGGCCCGCGGGCCGACTCGTCGAAGGTGGCACTGGAGCTCGCGGCGGCGGGGCTCGGCGTGGCGCTGGTGCAGGGGCTGCTGGCCGCCGATGCGGTGCGCCGCGGCACGCTCCTCGTGGCCTGCCCGCACGTCCTGCCCCTGGCACAGCCCTACTGCCTCACGCTGTCCGAGCACGCCGTGGAGCGCGCCGTCGTGCGGCGCTTCGACGCGTGGTTCCGCCACGAGTGCGAGGCGAGCGTGCGGTGGATGCGCACGAGCGCGGAGCCCGTCGACGCGGCGTGTCCCAAGCTCCCGAACGGGTTGCCGGACGGGTCGTCGACAGGACTGCCGGAGAGGCCGACGGCCGGCTCGAAGGACGGATCGCGGTGAGCGTCGCCGACCGCACGCCGATCGTGCGGGTGCAGACGCTGCTCGGCGACAACGCCGTCGCGGCGATGACCGGGCTCGCGGCGCTGCTGCGCGAGCGCTCGGGCCTGGACGTGAGGTTCACGGACGGGGACGGCGCGCGCTCGTCGCACGACGCGGCGGTGTGGGAGCACGACCTCGTGTGGGCGTGCGGCCTGGTCACGGCGCGCGCGCTCGGCTCCGGAGCGTTCGACGGCGACGTGATCGCGGCACCGGTGTTCGCGGGCGAGCGCTCTCCGGTCTACCGCTCCACCATCGTGACGCGTCCGGACGCCGACGTACACGCCCTCGCCGACCTCGCCCGTTGCCGCGTGGCGGTGAACGAGCCGGCTTCGTGGTCGGGTTGCCAGGGCCCGCTCGCGCAGCTGCGCGCGGACCACGGGCGGCACGCCTTCGGCGACGTCGTGCCGACGGGCACGCACCGGCGATCCGTCGAGGCGGTGGCCGACGGACGGGCCGACGCGGCGGCCATCGACGGCACGGTCTGGGAGTACCTGCAATGGACCGTTCCCGCCTCGTGCACGGGGGTGATCGAGGTCGACCGCACCGAGGACTGGCCGGCGCCGCCGTTCGCGGTTCACCACCGGCTCGGCGCGCGGGTGCGGACGCGGCTGGTCGAGGCGCTGCTGTCGCTCGTGCCGGGCGAGGTGCCCGGACTCGATGGCGTCGTGGCGGCCGACGCCGCGCCCTACGTCGACATGCGCGACACGGCGTGCGGGGGCGAAGGCCCCACGACGCGATGAAACGTCGGTCGCGAGTCCCGAGCCCGATGCGCTAGTCTGGGACGGTGAGACGACAGACCTCCACGACCTTGCGGCTGACGACGATCCTGTTCGTCGCGTGCGCGCTGCTCGGCGCGAAGGCGGCGCCGGTGCTCGCGGCCACGTTCGGCGAGGGCACGCGCAGCATCGTGCTGTGCACCGGCACCGGTCTCGTGCGCGTCCAGGTCGGACCCGACGGCATCGTCGTCGATGCGGACGAGTCGGCCGCGTTCGCGCACGCCGACGCGCGTCACTGCGACATGGTGGCCGAGCCGCGCGGCGACGTGCAGCGTCGCTGGACCACCATCGGCGAGGTCGCCTCGTCGGACGCGATCGGCCTCGAACGCGGCACCCGCGATGTGCCCCCGACGCTACGCACGCCGCACGACTCACCACCGCGCGCACCGCCGCCCGGCGTCTGAGATCGCCTCCGGGGCGCCCGCCGTCCCGGATCTCCCTCCCCTCTGCCCGCCCCGAGGAGCCTGCCCGCCGTACACGGCGGCGAGCGCGACGCGTGCGAGTGCCGACGGGATCCGATACCAGACGCGAGTCCACTTCCCATGCACGCATCGCTTTCGCGAGCGGCCCGTCCGCTCACCTGTACGGCCCTCTTTCCCTGGCGGCCCCGACGCACAGTCCGGTGGCCGCTTCTCGGCGCCGCCGGCCTGCCGGCCTCCGTGTGCGCGATCGCCGCGCCGATCGTTCCGTCGCTCGCCCTGCTCCTGCTCGGCGCCGCGGCGGCCGGCGCGCACGAATACGAGGCCGGCGAGATCGACATCGACCACCCCTACGTGCCCGCACCGCCGCCCGGCGCGCCGAGCGTCGCTGGCTACCTGACGCTCGCGAACACCGGCGACACCGACGACGTGCTGATCGGCGCGAGCGCGGACTTCGCCGAACGCGTCGAAGTGCACACGACCGTGATGGACGGCGACGTCGCCCGCATGCGCGAGCTCGAGAGCGGCGTCGAGCTGCCGGCAGGCACCACCGTGGGCCTCGTGCCCAACCGCACGCACCTGATGTTCGTCGGTCCGCGTCCGGGCATCGTCGTCGGCGACGCGCTGCCCGCGACGCTGCATTTCGAGGTCGCGGGGGACGTGGAGGTCGTGTTCGACGTCGAGGACGGTGCCGTGCTGGGGGGCGACGCGATGGATCACGGGGATCACGTGATGGGGGATGACGCGAGCCACGGCATGGAGCAGGCATGGACACGGCACGGAGCACGGGGCGGAGCCCGCGAACTGAGCGGCGGGGGCGTGCCCCGCGAGGGCCGGCCCGCGCGTTCGGGTCCCGGGCGCGCGGCGGTCTACATCAGCGAGGGCAGGAACGTGACGATTCCCGGCACCTGCACGATCAGCACGAGCGCCAGCAGCATCAGCAGGAAGAACGGCAGCGCGGCGCGAGAGATCGCGAGGATGTCCCTCCCGGTGAGCGATTGCAGCACGAAGAGGTTGAAGCCGACGGGCGGCGTGATCTGCGACATCTCCACCACGATCACGATGTAGATGCCGAACCACAGCGGATCGATCCCCGCGCGCTCGATCATCGGCATGATCACCGACGTGGTCAGCACGACCACGGAGATGCCGTCCAGGAAGCAGCCCATCACGATGAAGAACCCGGTGAGCGCGGCGATGAGCGCAAGGTTCGACAGCTCGAACGAGCCGATCCACTCGGCGAGCATGCGAGGGATGCCCGAGAACCCCATCGCGACGGTCAGGAACGCCGCCCCGGTGAGGATGAACGCGATCATGCAGGAGGTACGCGTGGCGCCCATCAGCCCGTCCACGAAGGTGCGCCGGTCCAGCGAGCCCGAGCTCCAGGCCAGCACGAGCGCGAGCATCACGCCCACCGCGGCCGCATCCGTCGGGGAAGCGATGCCGGTGTAGATCGATCCGATCACGCCGAGGATCAGCAGCAGCACCGGAATCAGCCGGCGCGAACGGTGCAGCCGTTCGCGCATCGGCAGGGACTCCCCTTCGGAGGGGATCTTCCCGGCGTTCAGCAGCGACCAAGCGATCACGTAGCCGGTGAAGAGCGCCACCAGCATCAGCCCCGGCAGGACGCCCGCCATGAACAGCCGAGCGATGGACTGCTCGGTGGCCACGCCGTACACGATCAGGATGATGGACGGCGGGATCAGCAGCCCCAGGGTGGCCGAGCCCGCGAGCGTGCCGAGCACCATGCGCTCGGGGTAGCCGCGCCGCGTGAGCTCGGGCACCGAGAGCTTGCCCACGGTCGCGGCGGTGGCGGCCGACGAGCCGGACACGGCCGCGAACAGGGCGCATCCGAACACGTTCACGTGCAGCAGGCGTCCCGGGAGCTTGCCGAGCCACGGTGCCAGTCCCGCGAAGAGATCGTCCGAGAGCTTCGAGCGGAACAGGATCTCGCCCATCCAGATGAACAGCGGCAACGCCGCCAGCGCCCAGGAATTCGCGTTGCCCCACAGGGTGGTCGCCAGCACCTGACCGATCGGGGCCTCGGTGAACAACGCCATCGCGACGCCGCCCACGAGCAGCAGCGAGAACGCGACCCACACGCCCGCGCCGAGGAGGACGAACAGCAGCAGCAGCACGCCGGCCGCGAGCAGGCCCTCGTTCACGCGCCCTCGTCCCGCTCGGCCTCGGAGACCGAAGAAGGCGCGCTCGCGGGTGACATCAGATCCTCCTGCCTGCCCGTCCACGACGGTTCGTGTCCGCGCAGCAGCCCGAGCAGCTCGTCGGCCAGCGCGACCGCGAGCACCACGATGCCGAGCGCGACGAAGCACTGCGGTATCCACAGCGGCACGGCCACCATGCCGGACGACAGATCGCCGTATTCGAGCGATTCGAGCACGAGCGCCCCGACGTACCAGGCCAGGAACAGCGTGGCGAGCAACGCGATGGCCACCGCCGCGACCTCGGCGGCACGAGCCGCCTTCGCGGGAAGCTTCCCCGTCAGCAGCGTCACCCGGATGTGGTCCCCGCGGCGCAGCGTGTGCGCGAGCGCCAGGAACGAGGCCGCGGCGAGGAAGAAGCCGGTGAAGTCCGAGTAGGACGGGATCGTCAGGCCGAGCGCGCTGCCGCGCACGAGCATGGCCACGCGGTCGACGATGTTCAGCGTGACCTGACCCATCACCAGCACGGCGATGGCCAGCACGAACAGGGCGGCGAGCGCCCCGCTCGCGCCGTAGAGGCCATCGAGCAGGCGCCGCACGGTCCTATTGCCCGTAGGCCTCGAGCAACTGCGCGCCGGTATCACCGGCTTCCTCGCGCCACTCGTCGAGCATGGTGGCGCCGATCTCGCGCAAACCCGTGACGAGCGCTTCCGAGGGCTCGTTCACGGTGATGCCGTTGTCCTGCAGCACCTTCACGTTCGTGGCGGTCTCCTCGCGGCTCATCGCCCAGCCGCGCGCCTCGGCCTCGGCGGCCTGCGCGAGCACCGCTTCCTGCACGGACTCGTCGAGGCGCCGGAACGCGCGCGCGTTGACCACGACGACGTTCTTCGGAATCCAGGCCTGGATATCGGTGTAGTAGGACAGGAAGTCCCAGGCAGAGGAATCCACGCCCGTGGACGGGGAGGTGATCATGGCCTCGACGCGGCCCGTGGAGAAGGCCTGCGGGATGTCCGGCGCCTCGACCTGCGTGGGCGCGGCCCCCGCCAGGTCCGCGAAGCGTTCCAGGGTTGCATTGTAGGTCCGGAACTTCAGCCCCCTCAGGTCATCGACCGACTCGATGGGCTTCGTGGTGTAGAGCCCCTGCGGCGGCCAGGGCACCGAGAACAGGATGCGCATGCCCTGCTCCTCCAGCAGCGCCTCGACGATGGGCTTCTGCGCCTGCCACAGCCGTTCGGCCTGGTCGTAGTCGGTGGCGAGGAACGGCAGGGAGTCCGCACCGAAGGCCGGGTTCTCGTTGGCGAGCAGGGACAGGAAGAACTCCCCCGCCGGCACCTGCGCGCTGCGCACGGCCTTCGAGATCTCGGGGTGCTTGAAGAGCGATCCCGCGGTGTGCAGGCGGATCTCCAGCTCCCCGTCGGTGAGCGCGGCGACCTCGTCCGCGAACTCGGCGATGTTCTTCGTGTGGAAGGTCGTGTCGGGGTACGGCGTCGGCATGTCCCAGGTGGCGGCGTGCGCCGCGGTGCCGAGGAGGAAGGAAACGGCGAGGCCGGCGGCGGCCGACGTCAGACGGTGGTTCATGACGGGCTTCCCTTGCGGTGGTGAAAGGACGAGCGGTCCGGACCATCCCATAACGTCGACGATCCAACAACGTCCGACGAGCGCGCAACGTCGACGCGGGTCGGGGAGCGAGGCCCGCGCAGCCCTACCGTCGTGCCACGCCCGATATCGAGTCAGCGGTGGCGTCCGGCGCAAGGAACGCACGGATCGTCCATGCCGTCTCGTCGTGGACCGCTGCCCTCGCGACCCCGGGACGATCCCGGCACAACACGGGCTCGATCCCCTCGCCACCCGCCAAGCACTCGGGCAGGAAGGTGTAGTGGCCGACGTGCTCGCCGGCCGATCGCAGCACGAAATCGGGGTTCGCACGGGACAGCCACAGCGCGCATTCGTCGTACGGGGCCTCGGCGTCGGCCTCCCCCGCCAGCAGCAGCACGGGGGACGAGATGCGCGCCAGGCTTTCCGGCGAGAACGCCCGCACCGGCGGTGCCGGTGCCAGTGCGACGCACCGCGCCACGCGCGGGTCCAGCAGCGACTCGCCATGGCGGCGCCACGAGCGCCGGAATCTCGCCGATTCGGCCTGCAACCGCGATAGCTGCCTCGCGAGGTCCGGGAACTCGCGCGGAGCCGCCCCGCCCGCCATGGCGGTCGAGGCGCGCCAGCGTTCGAATCGATGCATAGACGTGACTGCGCCCATGAGGGCCAACGCGGTGTGGCCACCCAGCGAGAAGCCGACCACGCCGATCCGCTTCATGTCGATCCGCCCGTCGACCGAACCCACCTCGCTCAGACGGTCGAGAACCAACGACAGATCCAGCGCGCGCTCCCACCAGCACAGGAACCCTTCCGCGCGATAGGGCTCCGTCGCGGTATTGCCGTGATGGTCCACGCCGATGCACACGTGTCCGGCCCGAACGAGGCGGTCGGCGAGCCACGACAGGCTCGCGGCGCTACCCCCGGTGCCGTGCGACAGGAGCACGAGCGGCCACGCGTTCGTAGTGGACAACTCCGCGTTCCGGGCCAGCGGTACCTGCACGAACGGCGTGCGCGTGCCGCCGTCGCGTCGGCGCTCGGTCACCGGCGTGCCGTCGGCGACCGGGTACCAGCACGTCCAGGCGACGGGTCTCGGCGCCACGTCGTCCCAGTCGCTACGAAGATCGTCTAGCAACCGCCCTTCGGCGCACCCGGTTCGATACGGCACGGAGCTGCTCCGTGAAAGCGAGTGCCGGGACTCTACCAGCGCGCTCCGGTCGGTCGACCCTTGGTCCCCCGAGGCCACCGACCCCGCCACCGGCGAGGTCATCGGCACCGTGCCGGATTCGGGCGCCGCCGAGACGCGCCGCGCGATCGAGGCGGCGCGTGCGGCCTTCCCCGCGTTCGGACGCACGACCGCCAACGAGCGGCCGGACATGTTGCGGCGCATGCACGACGTCGTGCTTGAGCGGCGCGACGAGCTCGCGGCGCTGCTCACGCGCGAGCGGGGCAAGCCGCTGTCCGAGGCGCGCGGCGAGATCACGATCTGCGCGGCGAACCTGCAGTGGGTCGCCGAGAAGGCGCGCAGGAAGTACGCGCGCTTCGGCGGGCTCGGGGGCCGAGCCCGCACTCACGCTCGCCTGAGCGTGACGACGTCGTCCGCCACCATGGCCGACTTCGCGGACTCGACGGGCCGCTGGCAAGATTACACCCCCCCGGAAGAGGTCTGGTTCATCCGCCGCGCCGGCGCCCTCCCGGCGAGATGATGAGGCCGACCGACTCACCTTCCTCCCGGACGACTCATGAAGCTACCCATTCATCACGGGCGAGGCCCCGCCCTGCTCGCGGCCGGCGTCGCGTTCTCGATCGGCACCGCGGCCGTCGCCCAGGACGCGCCCGCGAGCGACTCGGCGCTCTTCGCCGAGATGCCGCTGACCATGAACACGCTGGACGGCATCTCGATGGCGCCGGACGGCACACTCGTGCTGTCGGTACCGAACTTCAACAACATCCACCTCGCCGACTTCCCCGTGAAGCACGGTGCTTCCCCGGCCCTGATGGCGGGCGTGTCGGCGGACGGGCGAGTCTCGCCCTGGTACCGCTTCGCCGATGACGAGCTGCACCCGGATACCGTGGCGGTCGGTCCCATGGCCCACGCCTTCGGGCCCGACGGCAACCTCTACGTCAACGACATGCAGGTCTACTACGACCGGGGACACAAGTCGCGCGTCCTGCGCATCGTCATGGAGGACGGCGAGCCGCAGCGCTCCGAGGTCGTCGTCACCGGGCTGATCGCGGCCAACGGGATGGACTGGCACGGCGACACGATGTTCGTCACCGAGTCGATCCTGAAGGACCCGAAGGCCGAGGGGAATGCCTCGGACAGGCTGCTGTCCGGCGTCTACGCGTTCACGCTCGACGAGCTGAACGGCGCGCCGGTCGAGGTCGCGCCCTACGGCGGCGACGGTGACGTCGCGGCGGGCGATCCGCATCTGGTCGAAGTCTACGAGAGCTCCAACCGGGCGGGGTTCGGCGCGGACGGCGTGGCCGTCGGCGGCGACGGCGCGCTCTACGTGGGCGTGCTGGAAGCGGCCACGATTCATCGCACCGAGCTCGACGGTATCGAGGCGGTGTCCACCGACGTGTTCGTGCAGGGCGAACCCATCGACTCGACCGACGGGCTGATCTGGTCGGACGCCCGCGACGCGTTCTTCCTCGCCGACTTCTTCGGCAACAAGGTCCACCGGATCTCGCCCGAAGGGGAGGTGACGGTTCTCGCGGAGAACGGCGACACGAGCGGCGCGGACGGCGGACTCGACATGCCGGCGGTGGTGTTCGAACGCGCCGACGATCTGATCGTGGCGAACATGGACATGGCGTGGGCGGCCCCGACGGCGTTGCGGGTCAATCGGGACGTCGACGGGGCGTATCAGCTGGTCCGGATTCCGCTGACGGAAGACTGACCCGGTCTGGACTCAGAACTCCAGCCCCAGCGCGAACCCACCCAGCGCGTACGCGAACGCCGTGATCAGCACGATGCCGATCACGTTCGGCACCACGCCGCCGCGTGCCATCTGCGCGATGGTCACCGCACCGGTGCCGAACACGATGGCGTTCGGCGGCGTGCCGACGGGCAGCATGAACGCGCACGTCGCCGCGTAGCCCGCGACGATCGCGTTCGGAGGGCTGCCCAGCAGCGTGCCGAGCCCACCCATCGTGGCGGACCAGGCGATCGCGAGCACGAGACAGGGCGGCCGGCGGCACCGCTCAGGACGAGGCGCGAGTGTCGCCGGGCGCACGCGCGTCGCCGCCACGCAGCGACTCCGCCCCGCGCACCCGCGTCCGCACGCGGTACACGGAACCCGACGAGGTGATGAAGAGGTCCGTCCCGTCGTCACCGCCGAAGCAGCAGTTCGCGGTGGTATCCGGCAGCTCGATGCGGCCGATCCGGCGACCGTCCGGGCGCAGGCAGTGGATGCCGTCGGCGGAGCTCGTCCAGACGCGCCCGTCGACGTCGATGCGGAAGCCGTCCGGCACCCCGGGTTTGATCGTCGCGAAGACGCGACCGCCCTGCAGGCGGTTCCCGACCACGTCGAACACGCGGATGTGGTGCGGCCTGTCGTAGTCGAAGCCGGGGACGCTCGCCCCGACGGTCGCTCCGGAGTCGGCGATGTAGAGCAGGGACTCGTCGGGCGAGAAGGCCAGACCGTTCGGCTTGTCGAAGTCGCTCGCCACGCGGGCGATGGAGCCGTCGGGGTCGATGCGGTAGACGTCGTTGCTGCCGATCTCGCTGTCGGCGGGGTAGCCCTCGGCGTCGGAATCGATGCCGTAGGGCGGGTCGGTGAACCAGATCCCGCCGTCGCTCGCGACCACGACGTCGTTGGGGGAGTTCAGCCGGTTCCCGTCGACGCGCTCGGCGAGCACGCGCACCGCGGCGGGGTTCTGCGGGTCGTCGCGCACGATCACCCGCCGGCCCCCGTGCTCGCAGGACACCATGCGCCCGGCCAGGTCCGTGGTGTTGCCGTTGGCGAAGTCGGTGTCGTCCAGCACGGTGCGCACGCTCTCGCCCTCGCGCCAGCGCAGCATGCGTTTCGACGGGATGTCGTTGAAGTACAGCGCGCCGTGCCACCACACCGGTCCCTCGGTCCAGGTATAGCCGAGAGCGACCGGCTCGATCGATGCGTCCGCCGGTATCAGCGCCTCGAACTCGGCGTCCTCGAAATGGATCTTCACGTGCGGGCCTCCCGGCGTCTGAGGTTCTGCACCACCAGCATCACGATGATGATGCCGCCGAACACGATCTGCCGATACGCCTCGCCGATCTGCATCACCGAGAGTACCGAGGTCACCAGGGTGATGAACAGCGCCCCGCCCACCGTGCCGAGATACGAGCCGCGCCCGCCGAGGATCGACGTGCCGCCGATCACGACGGCCGCGATCACCGGCATCAGGTAGGGATCCCCCATCGACTGGTAGGCCTGGTTGGCGTAGCCGGCGAGCAGCACGCCGCCGAGCGCGGAGCACAGCCCCGCGATGACGAAGGCCGTGAACGTCACCGAGACGGTGCCGACGCCCGACAGCCAGCTCGCCTTCTCCGAGTGTCCGATGGCGATCAGGTAACGCCCGAGATGCGTCCGGTGCAGCAGCCACAGCAGCAGCACCGACAGTGCGATCCAGACCAGGAACGCGTTCGGCACGCCGAGGCTGCGCCCGGTGGCGAGCGCGCTCATCAGCGGGGAGGCCTCGCCCTTCGGGTTGAACCCGCCGGTGAACAGGACCGACGAGCCCAGCAGGATCGCGTTCACCGCCAGCGTCCACACCATCGAGGGGATGCGGAACAGCGCCACGCCGACCCCGTTGACCACGCCGATCAGCGCACCGACCGTCAGCGCCGCCGGGATCGCGAGCGCCTGCCACAGGGGATCGCCGGTCCCCGCGAGCGTGGTCGACACGATGGCCGCCCAGCCGAGCGTCCACGGCACCGACAGGTCGATGTGCCCGAGCAGGATCACGACCATGGCGCCCGCGGCGAGCACCCCCAGAAAGGCCGCGATCTGCGTCTGCGTGAGCAGGTAGTCCAGGCTCAGGAAGTTCGGGAACACCAGCGCGCCGACGAGCACGACCACGATCGAGCCGAGCCAGGGCATCGCCGCGTCGAGGTTCAGGTGCCGAAGCGCGCTCACCGCTCGAACGCCTCCAGCCGGTTCCTGAGCCGCAGCACGTCGGCGCCCCCGATCGCGATGGCCAGCGCCAGGATCAGCCCTTCCACGAAGGGCTGCGCCAACGGCGGCAGGCCGGAGAAGAACATCAGTGCCGAGATCGTCTTCAGGATGAACGCCCCGAGGATCGCACCGATCACCGAGCCGACCCCGCCGCGCAGCGCCACGCCGCCGAGCACGATCGCGGCGATCGAGTTGAGCGTGTAGTTGGGACCGATCCCCGCGTCCCCGGTGGTGGTGACGAAGCCGACGTAGCTGCCCGCCAGGCCCGCGAACAGCCCCGCCAGCGCGAACGCCCCGATGCGCACGCCGGCCACCGGCGTGCCCGACTGCCAGGCGGCCTGCTCGGACGATCCGGTGGCGTACAGCGCCAGCCCGAACCCGGTGCGCCGCAACGGCAGCCAGAACAGCAGCACGACGGCGGCGATGATGATCAGCGCGACCGGCACGCCGCCCACGTCCAGCGTCATCCGGTCGGCGAGGTCGTAGTCGATGGTGCCGCCGGGCGTGGGGCGCACCAGCAGCGCGATGCCGCCGTAGATGGCGGCGGTGGCCAGCGTGGCGACGATCGGCTGCAGCCGGCCGTAGACGATGACGAGGCCGTTGAGCGTGCCGCACGCGAGGCCCACCAGCAGCACGGCCGCGGAACCGAACGCCATCTCCAGCGCGGAGCCGGACACCAGGTGCGAGGCCACCACGTTGCTCAGCGCCATGATCGCGCCGACGGACAGGTCCAGCCCGCGCACGAGCACCGCGAAGAACTGCGCGATCGCCACCAGCGCCAGGATCGTCGCCTGATTGGCCCAGATCGTCAGCACGTAGGTGCTGGCGCCGCTGGGGTGCGTGCCTAGGTAGAGCGTCAGCGCCAGGGCCAGGAACGCGGCCGCGAACAGCTCGCGCGGGTTGCCGAGCAGGCGATCGCGCCAGGCGGCGTTCACGCCGCCACGTTCAGCGACGCGGCGATGACGTTCTCGGACGTCAGCGCATCCCCGGTCAGCCGCTGCACCACGCGACCGCCGTAGAAGACGTGCACCTCGTCGCACAGGTGCACCAGCTCTTCCTGGTCGGTGGTCAGCAGCAGCACGCCGACGCCCTGCGCGGCCAGCCGCCGCAGCAGGGTGTAGATCTGCGCCTTGGTCTTCACGTCGATGCCCCGCGTGGGGTCGGCCAGCAGCAGGCAGCGCGGCTTCAGGACGAGCCATTTCATCAGGGCGACCTTCTGCTGGTTTCCACCGGAGAGCGCGCCCACGGGCTGGTCGAAGGAGGCGCACACCAGCTCGAGCTCGGCGGCCAGGGAGACGATGTGCGCCTCGCTCCCCTCGCCCTGCACCGCCTCGTGGCCGAGCAGCGCCAGCGTCACGTTGTCGCCGATCGACAGCGCAGGGATCAGGCCCTCGGTCTTGCGATCCTCGGGCACCAGCGCCAGTCCCACGTCGCGCGCCTTGGCCGCGCCCGGTCCGGACAGATCGACCGCGCGCCCGTCGATCAGGACCTCGCCGCGCACACGCCGCAGCACGCCGAAGAGCGCGTGCAGCAGCGTCATCTGGCCCTGCCCGTCCAGGCCCCCGATGCCGACGATGCTGCCCGCCGGCACGTCGAGGCTCACGTCGTGCAGGCGGCCCTCCCAGCACAGGTCGCGCACGGACAGCACCGGCGGCCCGGCCTTCGCGTCGAGCGCGTCGGCCCCCACCTCCGGCCTCGGGGGGAACAGCTCGGTCAGGGGCTGCCCGATCATCAGCCGGATGATCTCGGCGTAGTCGTGGCGACCGTTGTCGAAGGTCTCGACGTGCCGTCCGTTGCGGAACACGCTGATGCGATCGGCGAGTGCGTCCACCTCGTGGAATCGGTGCGAGATGAACAGCACGCCGAGTCCCTCGTCGCGCAGCTCGCGCAGCAGCTCGAACACGCGCTCCACGACGCTCGCGTTCAGCGCCGAGGTCGCCTCGTCGAGAATCAGCAGGCGCGGCGAGCGGTACAGGGCCTTGACGATCTCGACCAGCTGCCGGTCGGGCAGGGTGAGATCGCGCACCCGCATCGTCAGGCGGATGGTCTCGCCGCCGATGCGGTCGAGCAGCGCGCGCGCCCGGTCCAGCGCGCGGTAGGAGAACGGGCCCAGTCCCGTCGAGCGCGCGCCCAGCAGCACGTTGTCGCGCACCGACAGGTCCGGCGCCAGCGACAGCTCCTGGAACATGCACACGATGCCGCGGCCCTGCGCCGCGGCGGGCGTGGCCAGCCGAACGGGCTCGCCGTCGATGCGAAGCTCGCCGGGCGAAGGCTGCACCACGCCCGCGATCAGCTTCATCAGCGTCGACTTGCCCGCGCCGTTCTCGCCCAGCACCGCATGGATCTCGCCCGCGCGGCAGGTGAAGTCCACCTCGCTCAGCGCGGCGACCGGACCGTAGTGCCGCGATACGCCGCGCAGCTCGAGCAGCGGCGCGGCCGCGGACCGATCCACCCGTCAGGTGTTGTCGGGCGTCTGGCCGAGCAGCTCCTCGGGAGTGAACGCGGGGAAGCAGGCGGGGAAGCCGGTGCCCGTGTTGAACGACTTCGGGAGATCCGGGAAGTAGTCGACGCCCGCCTCCATGTCCGCGTTCATCACCTGCGGGATCGGCAGGAACACCGTCTGCGGCAGCACGTTGCCCTGCAGCAGCTCGACCGCCGCCTCGAGTGCGACCGCCGCCATCGCCGGCGCCTGACTGGCCGACACGCCCGGGATGTCCAGCTCGTCGATCAGCATGCGCACGCCGTTCTCCGCATCGAGCCCCATCGGCACGATGGGGTGATCGGCCGCCTGCATCGCGTTGATGGTGCCGGCGCCGCCGTGCTGCGACACCACGCCGTCGAACTGCCCGTGCGTGGCGAGCGCATCGGCCACCACCTTCTGGCTGGTGCCGGTGTCCCAGTTGCCGACGACCTCGACGATCTCCAGCCCATCGACCTTCTCCAGGACCGACATCATCCCGAGCCGGCGGTCGCGGTCGGTGGCGTTGCCGGGCAGGCCGTTGACCATCAGGATCTTCTTCGCGCTGCCGCCGAGCTCGTCCATGACCGTCTGCGCCTTCAAGCGCCCGAGCTCGAGCTGGCTCTCGTTGATCTGCACGACCTTGTCGGTGTCCAGCACGTTGTCGAAGGGCACCAGCACGACGCCTGCGCGCTCGGCACGCCGGATGACGGGCTCGAACGCCGACGGGTTGACCGCGATGAACGTGATCGCGTCGTAGCCCGCCGCGATGAAGTTGTCGATGGCCGCGATCTGGGCGGCGCTGTCGTTGCCGACCGACACGACCTTGAACTCCTCGAGCTTCTCGGCGTTCTCCGCTCGCGCCGCCCAGGCCTTGGACGCCTGGATGGCCGCGATGCGCCAGTCGTTTCCGGCGAAGCCGTTCACGAAGGCGATCTTGTACGGGCCCTCCTTCGCCTCGTAGCTGATCGCGGTGGTGTCCGGCGCGGGACCGAAGCACTCGGGCCGGTGGGTGTCCTGGGCGAGTGCCGGGGAGGCGGCGCCGAGCAGCGCCGCGGTGACGCCGGCGGCGGCCGCGGCCCGGGCGAACGATACGGGTCTGTACATCGAGACGTCTCTTCCCTGTCGGGCGGGTGATGCGGACGGCCGATGGGCCGCAGCCTGAGTCCTTACCGTCCGGCGCGACATTGATGCCGCGGCGGAACGACTGCGAGAGTAGGGGGAGCGCCGGGCGCGAGTCAACCGCACGATGCGCGCTAGTCGTGGCCGCGCAAGCGCACCGGCCTCGCGGGACCCGCCACCGTCGCGGTCACGGTCCATGCTGAGGTGGAGCTCGCCTCGACGCACGCCACCGCGTTGTACCCGAACGTCGCCGACCGTTCGAGTGCGTTGTGCGCACCGATCGACCATCCGATGTCGCACCTGTCGCGGCGCGACCGGGGGATATCCGTCAGAGCGCCTCGAACACGTCCTCGAACACCG
Organism: uncultured Gammaproteobacteria bacterium; assembly: GCA_963833195.1. GTDB lineage: Bacteria > Pseudomonadota > Gammaproteobacteria > Granulosicoccales > Granulosicoccaceae > Granulosicoccus. The sequence continues at coordinate 371,449 of CAWHXF010000028.1, forward strand.
AATCGATGCCAAGTGCCAGCCCGATCGATCCGAGCTCGATCGTCTCGCCGGACGAGAACGCGGCGTGCGTCCACCCCTCGGCGTCGCGCGTGTAGAGCTCGGCGGACTCGCTCTCCTGTGACACGATCAAGTAATCCGTCAGCGCCGGCAGGGATTGGTAGACGAGGAGCTTCTCGCGTCGGTCGGTCGCGGCCGTCGTCGGCGACAGGATCTCGACGATCAGCACGGGTCGCGTCTCGGTGTAGCGGTCGGGCTCGTCTCGCCGATCGGTGCAACTGACGACGATATCGGGGTAGTAGTAGCGGCGCCCGTCGGCGAGGCGCACCTTCATGTCGGAGGCGGTGACCCGACAACCGGAGCCGCGCAGATGCGGACGGATCGCGGCCACGAGATTCGCCGAGATCAGACCGTGCTCCCGACTCGCGCCGCCCATCGCGAACAGCACGCCGTCCACATACTCGTGGCGTACGTCCGAACTGCGCTCCGCCTCGAGGTACTCGCGCTCGCTGACTAGCCGTTGTCTGGCCGCTATCCCCATTCCACGATCCTATCACCGGTCTCGCGCGCGACCGCGACGCCGACGTTCTCGACAGATTTCCTGACTTGGCGCGAGCCGGTGCGACTCCGACCGGAACCGCGGACCGCGGGCGGCCGAGCGGTCGCCTACAGCCGCCCCGTGTGCGACGCGATCTGCTTCCACAAGCGACCAGCGCACCGCGGCGCGGGCTCCCAGGCGACGGCGCCCGCCGACCGGGCGCGCTCGTTTGCCGCGCGCATGAAGCTATGGTAAGACATGGCGCAGGCGCGCCGGCCCGGTTCGCGCCGCGACACGCGTGGAGAGACGATGATCCGTACGGCAAGCACTTCGTTCACGGTCGCCGCCGCGGCGCTTGTCACCCTCGCCGTCGCGGGCAACGTGGCCGCCCAGGACGAGCTTCCGTACGGGCTGAAGGCCGGCAAGCCCTACGACGGCGTCACCCTGTCGATCCTGTCGGTCGTCACGCCGCAGTTCGATGGCCTGAAGCTCAGGGACGAGGAGTTCACCGAGCTCACCGGCATCGAGACCGAGTGGACGTTCATCCCGTTCGGATCCTTGCAGGACAAGCTCTCCACCGAGGGCATAGCGGCCACGGGCGAGTTCGACGTCGTCAACTACCTCGACAGCTGGGGCCCGACGAACGCCTACTGGATGCGCCCGATCGACGATCTCCTCGAGGCCGACGGCATCTCCATGGACCGCTACCCGCCGGCCTTCGCGAAATCCGCACAGTACGAGGGCAAGACGATGGGCTTCCCGCTGCGCGCGCACGCGCAGCTGATGTTCTATCGCAAGGACCTGATGGACGCACCGCCGACGAGCTGGGAAGAGGTGATAGAGATCGGCAAGGAGCTCAAGGAGACGCACCCCGAGATCGCACCGCTCGCGCTGTACTACAACAACGACGGCAACCGCCAGAACCTGTTCGTGTGGCTGAACTTCCTGTGGGCCGCGGGCGCCGAGCTGTTCGACGACGAGGGCAAGCCGGCGTGGACCAGCGAGGCGGGCCTCAAGGCGACCGAGGACTACGTCGCGCTGCACACCGTGGAGAAGGTGACCAACGAAGCGTCGCTGTCGTTCGTCGAGGCGGACGCGCGCCAGTCCTTCATTCAGGGCAACAGCGCGATGACGCCGCAGTGGTGGTGGGCCTACTCCTCGATGCTGGACCCCGAGCAGTCGACGCTGAGCGAGGAGCAGGTCGGCTTCGCGGCCATGCCCGCCTACGAGGGCGAGACGGTGACCTACGCCATCTCGATGCCCTTCTCGATCTCCACCTACTCCAAGCAGCAGGAGGCCGCCTGGGAGTTCCTGAAATGGCTGTCGAACCCCGAGCTCGAGAAGAAGAACGCCACCGAGCGCGAGGTGGCCGGCGAGAGCATCGTCAACAACGTCGTCACGCACATCGAGAACCTGACCGACGCCGACATCAACGCGGCCAACGCGAACATCCAGCGAGCCGCCTACGAGTCGCTCGCCGACTCCGACATCATGCCGCAGATCGCCGAGTGGCCCGAGGTCGGCGACCTGTTGTCGGCGGCGATCGCAGAGGCGGCAGCAGGCGGCGACGTGAGGCAACTGATGACCGACGCGGCCGAGCAGGCCACCAAGGTGCTCAAGCGCGCGGGGCGCATCTGACACGGCCGTCGCGCGAGGTGTCGCACACGGCCTGAACCGCGCCCGATGCGCGATCGCACGCTGAAGTACCTGCTCGTCGCGCCGGCGGTCCTGGTCGTCGGGGCGACGGCCGTGTGGCCGCTGGCGGAGTCGCTGCGGCTTTCGATGTACGCGGGCCGCCTGTCGCGGCCCGGCTTCCCGCAGGCCTTCGTGGGCACCGAGCAGTACGCCTGGGCCTTCCTGGAGGAGCCGGCGTTCTGGAACTCGGTGTGGGTCACCGCCTGGTTCACGATAGTGACCGTGGCACTGACGACGGCGTGCGCGCTCGCCTTCGCGCTGCTCCTGGCACCGGGAGGCCGCTTCCGGAGCGGCGTGCAGTCGCTGCTGATCCTGCCGTTCGCCATGAGTCCCGCGCTGATCGGGGTCTCGTTCCGCTTCATGTTCAACCCCGAGTTCGGCCTCTTCGACGCGGTGCTGTCGAACGCGCTGCCCTTCGCGGCCGACATCAACTGGCTGGCCGACCCGCGCTTCGCGTTCTGGGTCGTGGTGGTGGCCGACGTGTGGGGCTGGATACCGTTTCTCACGCTGGTGCTCATCGGCGGGTTGGCCTCCATTCCGCGCGAGACCCAGGAAGCCGCCGGCATCGACGGTGCGTCGTCCTGGCGCGTGTTCAAGGACATCACCGTGCCGCAGCTGCTGCCGGTACTCGCCGTGGTCGTCATCCTGAAGGCGATCTTCAGCCTGAAGACGTTCGACCTGGTGTTCATGCTCACCAACGGCGGGCCGGGCAACGCCACGCAGACGCTGTCGCACTACGTCTACTTCAACGGCTTCAAGTACGCCGAGTTCGGCTACGCCTCGGCGGTCGCCTGGCTCATGGTGATTCCCATGCTGGTGCTGACCTACTTCTATGCCCGCTTCGTGTTCGACCGCAAGTGAAGGCCCGCACCCGTCGCCGGCTGATCCGTGCGCTGCAGAACGCCGCCATCGTCGGCTTCATACTCGTGATGCTCGTACCCATCGCGTGGATCGTGCTGGCGGCGTTCAAGCGGCACGTGGACGTCTACCAGCTGAAGCTCCTGTTCTCGCCCACGCTCGAGAACTTCGCGCGCGTGTTCGACGAGCCCTACGATCTCGGGCAGAAGCTCTTCAACTCCACCGTGGTCGCGACGCTCACCGTGCTGCTGGCGATACCGGTGGCGACGGCGGCGGCCTACGCCTTCTCGCGCTTCCGGCTTCGCGCACAGAGCCTGCTGCTCGCGATCATCCTGGCGACGCAGTTCGTGCCGGCCGTGGTCATCGTGCTGCCGTTCTTCATCATGTACCGGGACCTCGGGCTGCTCGACACGCTGACGGGACTCGTGATCGTGAACCTCGCCATCGTCATGCCGTTCGCCATCTGGATGATCAAGGGCTTCATCGACGGCATACCGATCGACACCGAGGAGGCCGCGCTGGTGGACGGCTCCTCGCGGCTGCAGGTAATCCGGAACATCGTGCTGCCGATGGCGGCGCCGGGGCTCGTCACCGCCGGCATCTTCTGCTTCATCATCGCGTGGAACGAGTTCCTGTTCGCGTTGATCCTCACGAGCAAGGAGGCCGTCACGCTGCCCATCGGGCTCGCCCTCTTCAAGGCCGAGGAGGGGGACCTGTGGAACCTGCTCTCGGCCGCCGGCATCATCATCATGGTGCCGATGTTCGTGCTGGCGCTCATCATCCGGAAGCACTTCGTGCAGGGCATGACGATGGGAGCGGTGCGCTGATGGCGGGCGTCTCGCTGGTGAACGTCACCAAGCGCTGGGGGGATTTCGTCGGCGTCGACGATCAGTCGCTCGACATCGCGGACCAGGAGTTCCTGGTGCTGCTCGGCCCGTCCGGCTGCGGCAAGACCACGACCATGCGCATGATCGCGGGGCTCGAGGAGCCGACCTCGGGCGACATCCTGATCGGCGGGCGCCGCGTCAACGACGAGCTGCCGAAGGACCGCGACGTCGCGATGGTGTTCCAGAACTACGGGCTCTACCCGCACATGACGGTGGCCGACAACATCGCCTATCCGCTCAAGGTGCGCGGCGTGCCGAAGGCCGAGATCCCCGCGCGCGTGCGCGCCGCGGCCGAGCAGGTGGAGCTCGTGGAGTTGCTGGATCGCCGGCCCAAGGCCCTGTCGGGCGGGCAGCGCCAGCGCGTGGCGCTGGCGCGCGCCATCGTGCGCACCCCGCAGGTGTTCCTGATGGACGAGCCGCTGTCGAACCTCGACGCCAAGCTGCGCGTGACGATGCGCGCCGAGCTCAAGCACCTGTCGCACAAGCTGCGCATCACCACGGTCTACGTCACGCACGACCAGATCGAGGCCATGACGCTCGCCGACCGCGTCGCCGTCATGGACCGTGGTCGCATCCAGCAGCTCGGCACCCCGACCGACATCTACAACGACCCGCAGACCCTCTTCGTGGCGGGCTTCATCGGCTCCCCCGCCATGAACCTCGTCGAAGGCCGCGTGAGCGACGGGCGCTTCGTCGCCGACGGCGTGCCGCTGATCGCCAGCCCCACGCCGGACCGCGACGCTCTGGTGCTCGGCATCCGTCCGGAGGACATCACCGTGGTCGCCCCCGGCCAGGGCGACTTCGATGCGCCGGTGTTCGCTTCGGAGAACACCGGCGAGAGCGTGCTGGTCACGGTCAGCGCGGGCGCCAGGCGCATCACGGCCAAGGCCGACCGGCACGCGCGCGCCGAGATCGACGAGACGATCGGGCTGAAGGTGGACGCGGCGCACGTGTACCTGTTCGATCGCGGCACCGGCACGCGCGTCGACGCGGGCTGAACGCTCGGCGCCGGCTCCGTCGAATGTCCCTCTCGCCCCTGTTGCTGCTGCCGGGCCTGATGTGCGATGCCCGGCTCTTCGCGCATCAGCTCGCGCGCTTCTCGGCCGAACGCCCCGTGCAGGTCGGATGTCTGACCGGAGCGGACACGATGACCGGCCTGGCGCACCGCGTCCTGGCGGCCGCCCCGCCCGAGTTCGCGCTCGCCGGCCTGTCGATGGGCGGCATCGTCGCGATGGAGATTTGCCGGCTCGAACCGGAGCGCGTGCGCGCGCTCGCGCTGCTGGACACCAACCCGCTGCCGGAACCCGCGGACGTCGCGGCCGCGCGCTCGCTGCAGGTCGAGCGCGTCGCGGGTGGCGCCCTGGTCGAGGTCATGCGCGACGAGCTCAAGCCCAACTACCTCGCCGACGGCCCACGACGGACGGACGTGCTGGAGCTGTGCATGGCGATGGGATGCGCGCTCGGTCCCGATGTGTTCGCCTCCCAGTCGCGCGCGATCGCCACGCGTCCGGACCAACGCGGCACGCTAGCGGGCGTCCGCGTGCCCACGCTCGTGCTGACGGGCGAGCGCGACGGGCTGTGCCCGATGGAGCGTCACGAGCTGATGCACGCGCTGATTCCCGGATCGACGCTGCGCGTGATCCCCGGCGCCGGCCACCTGCCGACGCTCGAGCAACCCGAACGCACCACCGAGGCGATGAGCGAATGGCTGGCCCGAGCCTGACCCCCGAGCTGCTCGCGCGCCTGCGCGCGGTCGATACCCCGACGGTGTGCAACGCGATCGAGGTGGCCCAGGGCCGTCGCGGCTTCGCCGCGTTCACGCGCCGCACGGTGATGGCCTCCGATCCCGATGCGCCGGCCGCGGTCGGCTTCGCCGCCACCGCGGTCATCGCCGGGCGCGAGCCGCCCACCGAACCCGCCGAGACGATCCGTGCGCGCCGGCTCGACTACTTCCGCCACATGGCCGCCGCTCCGGCACCGGCGCTGGCGGTGGTGCAGGACGTCGACTACCCGGAGTGCGTCGGTGCCTGGTGGGGCGAGGTGCACACCGTCGTGCACCGGGGACTCGGGATGGTCGGCGCGCTGACCGACGGCGCGATGCGCGACCTCGGGGATCTCGCCCCGGGCTTCCCGGTCATCGCGGGCTCCGTCGGTCCGAGCCACGGCTTCGTGCACGTGCGCGCCATCGACGTGCCGGTGACGCTGTTCGGCCTGGGCATCCGGTCCGGCGATCTCGTGCACGCCGACCGGCACGGCGCGCTCGTGGTGCCGCCCGAGGTCTGGTCGACGCTGGAGGCGGCCATCGATCGGCTGCACGACAGCGAACGGCTGATCCTCGAGCCCGCACGCGGCGACGGCTTCGACATCGACGCGCTCGAGGTGGCCTGGCGAGCGTTCGAGAGGGCCCGAACCTGAGCGCGGACCACGCCGGAGCGCCCGACGGCCTGAGCGACTCGCTCGCCCTGCTCGGCACCAAGGGAGGACCGGCCATCCGACCGGGCTCGACCATGCCGACCTCCAGCCTGCTGCGCCTCGACGGGCGCACCATCGTCGTCGACTGCGGGCTCGGCGTGACGCGCGGGCTCGTGGACCAGCACATGGCGCTGGAGTCGCTGTCGCTGATCTTCGTGACTCATCTGCACTCGGACCACTACCTCGAGCTCGGTCCGCTGCTGCACACGGCATGGACGGCCGGGCTCGCGACGCCGGTGCACGTGTACGGCCCCACCGGGCTCGCTCGCTACTGGAAGCACTTCCTCGAATCCATGCGCGCCGACGTCGAGTTGCGCATAGACGACGAGGGCCGCCCGGATCTCGGCGCGCTCGTCGCCGTGCACGCGATCGATGCCGGCGAGGTGCTGGCAGAGGACGGTCTCGTCGTCGACGCCATGAGGAACACGCACCCGCCGCTGATCGACACCTTCGCGCTGCGCTTCGCGGCCAACGGCAAGCGCGTGGTGTTCTCGGGCGATACCGCCCCGCTGCCGGCGCTCTCGGAATTCGCACGCGGCGCGGACCTCCTGGTGCACGAGGCCATGCTCGAGGCCGCCCTGCCCGCGCTGTTCGCGCGGGTCGGCAACGGCGACGACCGATTGCGAAGGCACTGGATGCGCTCGCACACCCTCGCGCACGATGCGGCCGCCGTCGCCGGCACCGCGAACGTGGCCGCGCTGGCGCTGCACCACCTGATCCCGTCGGACGACCCGGACTGCACCGAGGCGCACTGGCGCACCGCGGCGGACGCGTTCGATGGCGTGCTGTACATCGGCCGCGACGGCCTCGTCATTCCGCTGTGAAGGTCCGTCTGCAAGAACGCCCGAGAACGGGCCCGCGAGAAGAGCCTGCTCCTACACTGCCGCGCGTTTCCACCCAGTCCAAGGACACCCCGCGCGCATGACGACCATCCTGCACATCGATGCCAGCTCCGACACCCCCGAGTCCTCCCACTCCCGCAGGCTCTCCGCCGAGCTCGTGCGGAAGCTCTCGGACAAGCTGCCCGACGTCGAGGTGACGCGACGCGACGTGACCGCCGAGCCGCCGCCGCACGTCGGCGTGGGCCTGCGGAACGGCTGGTCGACCGACGAGGCCGGACGCACGCCCGATGCGGTGCAGTGGGTGACGCGCAGCGAGGGATTCATCGGCGAGCTGAAGGCCGCCGACATCGTCGTCATCGGCTCGCCGATGTACAACTTCACGGTGCCCTCCACGCTGAAGGCCTGGATCGACCACGTGGCGATCGCCGGCCAGACGTTCCGCTACACCGACAAGGGGCCGCAAGGGTTGCTGGAGAACAAGAGGGCCTATCTCGCGCTCTCCAGCGGCGGCGTCTACACCGAGGGCCCGGCTGCCGGGCTCGAGCACCTGGGGACCTACCTGACGGGCGTGCTCGGCTTCATGGGCATCGGGAACGTCGAGATCGTGCGTGCCGAGGGCGTGGCGATGGGTCCCGACAAGAGCGCCGAGGCCCTGCGCGCGGCGTCCGCCCGCATCGACGAGCTGGTCGCGGCGGCCTGAAACACGCGACCGAACGTGCGCGAGTTCGTACCGAAACCGAGCGGCCAGTCAAGAAAGTACAGAAACTTCCTCCTCCAGTATTGTCGCGGCACCTGTGCCGAACTTACATTGGTGCCGTTGCGGACAAGCAGCATTCCCGATCCACCGGAGGATACCGACAGATGCGGATTCAGAAAACCGCCATTGCACTGGCCGTCGCGGCCATCGGCGGCGGCACGTCGCTCGCCGCCAGCGCCGCCACGCTGACCATCGCCACCGTGAACAACGGCGACATGGTCCGCATGCAGGGCCTGACCGACGACTTCACGGAAAAGAACCCCGACATCGAGCTCGAGTGGGTGACCCTCGAGGAGAACGTGCTGCGCCAGCGCGTCACGACCGATGTCGCCACGCGAGGCGGTCAGTACGACGTCATGACCATCGGCACCTACGAGGTGCCGATCTGGGCGAACCAGGGCTGGCTCGTGGCGCTCGACGACCTGGGCGAGGAGTACGACGCCGACGACCTGCTGCCCGCCATCCGCGAGGGACTGACGGTGGACGGCACGCTGTACGCCGCCCCGTTCTACGGCGAGTCCTCGATGGTCATGTACCGCACCGACCTGATGGAGGCCGCCGGGCTCGAGATGCCCGACGCTCCCACCTGGGAGTTCATCGCCGAGGCCGCCCGCGCGATGACGGACAAGGACAACGAGATCTACGGCGTGTGCATGCGCGGCAAGGCCGGCTGGGGCGAGAACATGGCGTTCCTGACCTCCATGTCGAACTCGTTCGGCGCGCGGCTGTTCGACATGGACTGGAAGCCGCAGTTCGACAGCCCCGAATGGGCCGAGACGCTGAACTTCTACGTCGACCTCATGAACGACGCGGGCCCTCCGGGCGCCTCGTCCAACGGCTTCAACGAGAACCTCGCGCTGTTCCAGAACGGGCAGTGCGGCATGTGGATCGACGCCACCGTCGCGGCCTCGTTCGTCACGAACCCCGATGACTCCAAGGTCGCCGACAGCGTCGGCTTCGCGCTCGCTCCGGACAACGGTCTCGGCAAGCGCAGCAACTGGCTGTGGGCGTGGTCGCTCGCGGTGCCTGCCGGCACCGACGAGGAGGAGGCCGCGAAGAAGTTCGTGGCCTGGGCGACGTCGAAGGAGTACCTGCAGCTCGTTGCCGACAACGAGGGCTGGGCCAACGTGCCGCCCGGCACGCGTCTCTCGCTCTACGAGAACCCCGAGTACCAGGAGGTCCCGTTCGCGGCCATGACGCTCGAGAGCATCAACTCGGCCAACCCCACGGAGCCGTCCGTGCAGGACGTGCCCTACGTGGGCGTGCAGTTCGCGGCCATTCCGGAGTTCCAGGGTATCGGCACCGCCGTGGGCCAGCAGTTCGCGGCCGCGCTCGCCGGGCAGTCCAGCGTCGAGCAGGCGCTCCAGAACGCGCAGCAGCTCACGCAGCGCGAGATGGACAAGGCCGGCTACCCGAAGTAGGTCGGCGCGCGCCCACGGACGGGCGCCCCTCGCACGGCTGAACCGGACGCACGAACCCCGGGGCAAGGACGCCCCCCCTCCCCCACCGGCCCGCACGATCGATCCGGGGCCGACCCGGCAAGAGACCCCTAGATGTCCACAACGCACTCGCGCACCGCCGCGAAGGCCATGGTGTCGCCGTCCGTCATCCTGCTCCTGCTCTGGATGATCGTGCCGCTCGCGATGACGCTGTGGTTTTCGTTCCAGAGCTACAACCTGCTCTCTCCCGGTACCGAGCGCTTCATCGGGCTCCTGAACTACCAGTACTTCCTGACCGACCCCGCCTTCTTCGAGGCGCTCGGCAACACGCTGCTGCTCGTCGGCGGCGTGCTGCTGATCACCGTCGTGGGCGGCACGCTGCTGGCCCTGCTGATCGATCAGCCGATGTTCGGCCAGGGCATCGTGCGGCTGCTGTTCATCGCCCCGTTCTTCATCATGCCGACGGTGTCGGCGCTGGTGTGGAAGAACATGTTCATGAACCCCGTCAACGGGCTGTTCGCGTACTTCGCGAAGCTCATCGGGGCCACGCCGATCGACTTCCTCGGCAACTACCCGCTGGCGTCGATCATCCTCATCGTGGCCTGGCAGTGGCTGCCGTTCGCCACGCTGATCCTGCTCACCGCGCTGCAGTCGCTCGACAGCGAGCAGATCGAGGCCGCGGAGATCGACGGCGCGAGCTCGATATCGCGCTTCTTCTACATCGTCGTGCCGCACCTGGCACGCGCCGGCACCGTGGTCATCCTGATCCAGACCATCTTCCTGCTGTCGGTGTTCGCCGAGATCCTCGTCACCACCAACGGCGGACCGGGGTACGCGTCGACCAACATCACCTATCTCGTGTACGCGCAGTCGCTGCTGCAGTTCGACGTCGGCGGAGGCTCCGCGGGCGGCATCGTGGCGGTCGTGCTCGCCAACATCGTGGCCATCTTCCTCATGCGCCTCGTCGGCAAGAACCTGGACCTGTAGCCATGGCACGCGCCGTCACTCTGAACCGCCGCCTCGTCAACACCGGTCTCGCCTGGGGCTTCGGGCTGCTGATCTTCTTCCCGATCTTCTGGACCATCCTGACGAGCTTCAAGACCGAGGCCGAGGCCATCGCCTCGCAGCCCGCGCTCTGGGACTTCGACTGGACGACCGAGAACTACGGCGTCGTCAACGAGCGCTCCAACTACCCGCGCTTCTTCATGAACTCGGTGATCATCGCCGTCGGCTCCACGCTGCTCGGGCTGCTCATCGCGGTGCCGGCGGCCTGGGCGATGGCGTTCGTGCCGTCCAAGCGCACGCGCGGGCTGCTGCTGTGGATGCTGTCCACCAAGATGCTGCCGCCCGTCGGCGTGCTGATCCCGATCTACCTGCTGTTCAGGGACTCGGGGCTGCTGGATTCCCGCATCGGGCTCGTGTTCGTGCTGATGATGTCGAACCTGCCCATCATCGTGTGGATGCTGTTCACCTACTTCCGCGAGATCCCCGGCGAGATCCTGGAGGCCGCGCGCATGGACGGTGCGTCGCTGGGCAAGGAGATCCTGCACGTGCTGACGCCCATGGCGCTGCCGGGCATCGCCTCCACGCTGCTGCTGAACGTCATCCTCGCGTGGAACGAGGCGTTCTGGACGCTGAACCTCACCGCCTCCAAGGCCGCGCCGCTGACCGCGTTCATCGCGAGCTATTCCAGTCCCGAAGGGCTCTTCTACGCCAAGCTCTCGGCCGCCTCGACGATGGCCATCGCGCCCGTGCTTATCATGGGCTGGTTCAGCCAGAAGCAGCTCGTGCGCGGACTGACCTTCGGCGCCGTCAAGTAACCCACATCAAGCAACGGACGGACACGGGAACGCACTCATGGGCAACATCACCCTCAAGCAGGTCGCCAAGCGCTTCGACACGGTCGAGGTCATCCCACCGCTGGACCTCGTGATCGAGGACGGCGAGTTCGTGGTCTTCGTCGGCCCTTCGGGCTGCGGCAAGTCCACGCTGCTCAGGCTCATCGCGGGCCTCGAGGACGTCTCGGGCGGCCAGATCACCATCGACGGCCAGGACGCCACCGCCCTCCCGCCCGCCAAGCGCGGCCTGGCCATGGTGTTCCAGTCCTACGCGCTCTATCCGCACATGTCGGTGCGAAAGAACATCGCCTTCCCGCTGAAGATGGCCGGGCTCGACAAGGCCGCCATCGACGCGAAGGTGGACTACGCGGCGAAGACGCTGAACCTGTCCGACTACATCGATCGCCGTCCCGGGCAGCTCTCGGGCGGCCAGCGCCAGCGCGTCGCCATCGGTCGGGCCATCGTGCGCGAGCCCTCGGCGTTCCTGTTCGACGAGCCGCTGTCGAACCTCGACGCCGCGCTTCGCGGCAACATGCGGCTGGAGATCGCGGAGCTGCACAACAAGCTCGCCACCACGATGGTCTACGTCACGCACGACCAGGTCGAGGCCATGACCATGGCCGACAAGATCGTCGTGCTGCGCGCCGGTCACATCGAGCAGGTGGGCTCGCCGCTCGATCTCTACCGCGCGCCCGCGAACCTCTTCGTGGCGGGCTTCATCGGCAGCCCCGCCATGAACCTCATCGACGGCGAGGCCGCGAGAAAGGAAGGCGCCCCGACCATCGGCGTGCGTCCCGAGCACTTCCGGCTCACCCACGAGGGCGGGCAATGGCGCGGCAAGGTCGGGGTGTCCGAGCACCTGGGCTCCGACACCTTCCTGCGCGTCGACGTCGAGGGCATCGGCATGCTCACCGCGCGCGCCGACGGCGAGTTCCCGGCCCGCCACGGCGACGTCATCGGGCTGACCCCGGACCCCGAGCGACTGCACCGCTTCGATGCGGCCGGCCAGCGCATGCAGAGCTCTGCCGCGGCGGCCTGAACGGCCCTCCCCGCGCCCCGGCCACCGAACGCCTCGACGATACCCCCATGACCAGCGAATCCGGCTCCTCCCCGGCCCCGTCCGCGGGCGCTCCCGCCACGCTCTCGCTGGCCGCCCTCGGCGATCTGCCCGAGGGCGTCGGCCGGCCGCGCTACGCGCGCAGCGATCAGTCCGCCGGCATCCTGCACTTCGGGCCGGGCAACTTCCACCGCGCGCACCAGGCGGTGTACCTGGACCGGCTGCTGAACGATGGCAAGGATCTGGACTGGAGCATCGTCGGCGCCAGCGTGATGCCCGGGGACGCGGCACTGCGCGACACGCTGCTGTCCCAGGACCTGCTCACCACCGTCGTGTCCGAGTCGGCCACCACCAGCGCCGCGCACGTCACGGGCGCCATGATCGACTACCTGCCCGTCGGCGACACGCGCGCCGTGCTCGAGGCCATGAGCGATCCCGCCATCCGCATCGTGTCGCTGACCGTGACCGAAGGCGGCTACTTCGTCTCGGCGGCGACCAACCGCTTCGACGACGCGCACCCCGCCATCCGTGCGGACGCCGCGAACATCGCCGAGCCCGCCACGATCTTCGGGCTCGTCGTGCACGCGCTCGCGAAGCGGCGCGAGTCGGGCACCGCGCCCTTCACGGTCATGTCCTGCGACAACCTGCCGCACAACGGACGCGCCGCGCGCGCCGCGGTCGTCGGCCTCGCGCGCCTGGTCGACCCCGCGCTGGCCGACTGGATCGACGCGAACACCGGCTTCCCGAACGGCATGGTGGATCGCATCACGCCCGCCACGGGCCCGCGGGAGCGCGCGCGCGTGGTGGACGAGTTCGGCGTCGCGGACGCGGCTCCCGTGTTCTGCGAGGACTACCTCCAGTGGGTGCTGGAGGACGACTTCCCGAGCGGTCGACCCGCGTTCGAGTCGGTGGGCGTGCAGATCGTGGCCGACGTCTCCCCCTACGAGACGATGAAGATCCGCATCCTGAACGGCGGCCACGCGACGATCGCGTACGCGGCGGGGCTGCTCGACGTCGAGTACGCGCACGAGGCCATGGGCCACGAGCTGGTGGCGGGGTTGCTCGACCGGGTCGAGCGCGACGAGGTACTGCCCACCGTGCCGCCCGTGCCGGGCGTGGACCTGCACGACTATCTCGCCACCATCAAGTCGCGCTTCGCCAACCCGCGCATCGGCGACACGGTGCGACGGCTGTGCTTCGACGGCTCGAACCGGCAGCCGAAGTTCATCGTGCCGACCATCGCCGATCGGCTGCGCGAGGGCGGCTCCATCGACGGGCTCGCGCTGGCGTCGGCGCTGTGGTGCCGCTACTGCGAGGGCGAGACCGAGTCCGGCGAGACCATCGCGCCGAACGATCCGGCGTGGGATCGGCTCGTGCGGACGGCGCAGGCCTCGCGCGCCGACCCGCACGCCTGGCTCGGCATGACGGACGTCTACGGCGAGCTCGGTGCCGACGAGCGCCTGCGCGCGGCGTTCGCCGAAGCGCTCGGGCGCGTGCGTACCGAAGGCGTCGAGGCCGCGTTGCGCGCGCACCTCGCGCGCGGCGACTGACACCGACGCGCGCAGGCCAGTCCCGTGTCCGTCGCGCTGCGTGCCGAAGCGGTCGGGTTGCCGGAGTTCGAGGTCTCCGACGGCGTCGAGCGCTCGGTGCACTACCTGGAGCACGGCTTTCCGTCGCCGCTGGTGCGCTGGCACTACCACGACGACTACGAGCTGCACCTGATCGTCGCGAGTACCGGCAAGGTGTTCGTCGGCGATCACGTCGGCGGCTTCGGACCCGGTCACGTCGTGCTGACGGGTCCGCGGCTGCCGCACAACTGGATCAGCCAGGTCGCGCCGGACGAGATCGTGCCGCTGCGCGATCGGGTCGTGCAGTTCGATCAGCACCTCGTCGCCGGCATGGCGGCGCTCGCGCCCGAGCTGCGGGGCTTGCTGCCCATGCTCGAGCGTGCGCGCCACGGCATCGAGTTCGATGCGGGCATCGCCGGGGACGTCGAGCAGCGTCTGGTGCGGGTGCGCGACTCGGTCGGACCCGTGCGCATCGCCCTGCTGCTGGAGCTGCTGCAGCTCCTGGCCGGGCAGCAGCGCTACACGCTGCTGTCCACGCTGCCCATGCGCGCGGACGGCGACGACGCCGCGCTGGACAAGGTGGAGCTCGTCACGCGCCACGTGGCCGCGCACTACGCCTCGGAGCTCGCGCTCGCCGACGTCGCGGCGCTCGTAGGCATGCACGAGAGCACGTTCAGCCGCTTCTTCGCGCGCGCCACGGGCAACGGCTTCAGCCGTTTCGTGAACCGCATGCGCGTGGCCAAGGCCTGCGAGCTGCTCTCCGGCAGCGATACCGCCATCACCGACATCTGCTTCGAGGTGGGCTTCAACAACGTGGCGAACTTCAACCGCCGCTTCCGCGAGCTGAAGTCCGTCACGCCGCGCGAGTACCGCAAGCAGGCGCGCCTGCGGCACGCGTCCGCACTGCGCTGAAGCGCGTCCGCGGGGCCGATCGGCAGCGCCGACGAGGTCGCGGTTCCCGACACGGCGAACCCGTTCCCACGCTTTTCCCACCGATCTAAAGCTCGGTCCGGGCGCGCCGATCCGTCGATCTCACCGGCGCGGTAACGGCACTCCCATGGCGCGAGCCAATCTCAGGACGCACGATCCGGCGCACGGCGCGCCGGACTACACGATGATGCAGGCCCTCGGCGTCCCCTTCGCGCAGGCGGCCGCGGTCAGCTCCACGGGCTTCGCCCTCGTGGACGCCGACGCGCGCATCACGTGGAGCACGGCCGCGTTCGCGCGGCTCGTGCGGCTGAAGGGCGCTGCGCTCGGCACCGCGCTGCCGCCGCACCTGCAGGGCGCCTTCCGGCTCGCCGACGGCGAGGCCGCGCGCGCCTTCGCCCGCGGCACGGCCGTCACGCTCGATCTGCTCGAGGGCCGCGACGCCGCCCCGGTCGTGCTGCACGTCGCGGCGCTGGTCCCGGGGGACGCCGCGCGCATCGTCGTGGCCGCGGCCGCGGATCCCGCTCGCGTGGACGCGGTGGGCAGCGCCCTCGACGAGGCGCGTACCGATCCGCTGACGCGGCTCGGCAACCGGAAGCTTCTCGAGCAGCGCCTCGCCGAGCCCCAGCACACCGACGGCGGGTCGCTGGCCCTCCTGATGCTGGATCTGGATCGGTTCAAGCCCGTCAACGACACGCTCGGCCACGCCGCCGGCGACAAGCTGCTGGTGCTGGTCGCGGATCGGCTCAAGCGCGCCTGCCGCGCCGGCGACACGGTCGTGCGCCTCGGCGGCGACGAGTTCACGATCCTGCACCGCTGCGAGCCCGGCGGCGCGTCGGCCGAGCCGATCGCCGCGCGCGCCGTGGAGCTCCTGGGTCGCCCGTTCCTGCTCGACGGGCAGCAGGTGCACATCGGCGCAAGCGTCGGCATAGCGTGTCTGGGTTCCGGCACGGCGGTGCGCGACGACCTGCTGCGCCACGCGGACCTTGCGCTCTACGATGCCAAGCGCGCGGGACGCAACACCTGGCGACGTTTCGACCCGAAGCTCGAGTCGCTGGCGCTCGCGCGTCGGGAGCTCGAGCTCGCGCTGCGGCGCGCGCTGGTGCTGCGCGAGTTCGAGCTCGTCTATCAGCCCCAGGTGCGGCTGCCCGGCGACGTGCTGACGGGCTTCGAGGCGCTGATTCGTTGGAACAACCCCGAGCGCGGCACCGTCTCGCCGCTGGACTTCATTCCGCTGGCCGAGGAGCTCGGCGAGATCCACGCCATCGGCGAGTGGGTGTTGCGCGAGGCCTGCGCGCAGGCGTGCACCTGGCCCGCGGAGCTGACCGTCGCCGTGAACGTCTCGCCCGTCCAGTTCGCGCGGCCCGAATTCGTCGGCACGGTGAGCGAGGCGCTGGCGGCGAGCGGGCTCGCCCCGGAGCGCCTGGAGCTCGAGATCACCGAAGGGGTGCTGATCGAGGACACCGAGCGCGCGCGCACGCATCTGGATGCGCTGCGCGCGCTCGGCATCGGGCTCGCCATGGACGACTTCGGCACCGGCTACAGCTCGCTGGGCTACCTCTCGGCCTTCCCGTTCACGAAGATAAAGATCGACAGATCGTTCGTCGGCGGCGAGCAGAACGAGCGCTCGCGCTCGCTCGTGCGTTCGATCCTGTCGCTCGGGGACAGCCTGGGCATGTCCACCATCGCCGAGGGCGTCGAGACCCCCGAGCAGCTAAGCGAGCTCTCGAGGGGCGGCTGCGGCGCCGCGCAGGGCTATCACATCAGCAAACCCATCGACGTCGCCGCGGTGGCGACGTTCATACAGGCCCGCGTCGCGCCGGTCGCCGACCGGGCGGCGTCGACGAAGGAACCGACCCCATGAGCGACCTGCACCGCCTCGTCTACCTCAGCAGGAACGCCCTGCCCGCCGACGTCGATCCCGAGGAGGCCATCGCCGCCATCCTCGAGACGTCCCGCCGCAACAACGCGAGGAACGGCATCAGCGGCGCGCTGATGTTCAATGCCGGCATCTTCGCCCAGGTGCTCGAGGGCGGACTCGGCCCGCTCGAGGACACCTTCGAGCGCATCCAGTGCGACGAGCGCCACGACGACGTGCGCATCCTGCAGTTCGAGCCGGTGGCGCGACGCCGCTTCGACGCCTGGTCCATGGCCTGGTCCGGGCGGAGCGCGGCACCGGTCGACGCCTTCGCCGCGCTGGCCGCCGATACCGGCTTCGACGCCGACGTCCTCGGCGGCGATCGCGTGCTGGAGCTCCTGCAGGCGCACCTCGACGGGCCCGACGTGCCGCGCCTCGCGGCCTGAGCGCGTCCCCGTCCGCGCCGTCCGGAGGATGACCGGACGCTCAGGACACGAAGCGGTAGAAGGCCGCCAGCGCCGTGCCGTAGGCGTGGTCCACGCCGTCGAGGCTCTCCAGCGCGGGCGCCTGCGCGACGCGTTCGCGCGCCAGCGCGACGTTCACGCGTCGCTGCGCCCAGGAGATGTCGCGGGCCCACTTCGGGTCCAGCACGACCTCGCGTTGCGCGAGCCAGCCGCCGGCATCCACCACGAGCCAGGACACCGCCGGATCGTCGCGATGGATCAGCAGGTCGGTCACCGGGCCGATGCGCCCATCGGCACCCGCATCGGTGCCGACCACCTCGTAGCCCACCAGCTCGCGCGCGCCGCGCAGGTGCCGCTCCTCCTCGGACAGCGGAATGTCCGGCGCGTCGGGGTCGCCGCCCAGCACGCCTTGCCCGCCGCCGCCCGGCAGCGTCGGATCCCCGGGGCCGTACACGAGTCGACCCGAGCCGTCGTCGCCCCGCCCGCCGCCCAGTCCGCCGCCCAGTCCGCCGCCAGCCACCGCCCAGTCCGCCGCCGCTCGAGCCGTGACCGCCCCGCTCCTCTTCGGCGGCCGCCTGGCCCGCGGTCCGCAGCGAGCTCGCGTCGTCGGCCGTGTCGATGTCGTACGGCGTCCATCCGGTGAGCAATTGCCGGCGCGCGAGATCGAATTCCACGACGCGGTCGGGCGTCAGCACCACGCGGCGCGCCGACAGCGCGCCGCCGACCGAGACCACCAGCCGCGTCACGCGCCAGTCGCGCACGTCCACGTACAGGTCGGTGAGCTTGCCGAGCTCCACGGGCGCGGCCGCGGTGCCGGACGCACCGGACGCACCGACCTCGTGGCCGACGAGCGCGAAGCCGCGCAGCTCGGTGAAGGGGATGTACACGGGGCTGACCCTCGAGGCGCGCGGACCGCGGCCGCGCCGATGGGCACTAGCCTACGCCGGCCTACGCCGCGGCGCCCGTGGCCGCGTCGAGCGAGGCGGATAGTGCAGCCACGTTGGCCGTGCCGCCGGCGGCCGCGCCTTCGCCCAGCCGCCGGGCGGATTCGCGCAGCGCGGCGCGCACGCGCCCCTCGCGCTCCACCACGAGATCGAACGCGCGCACCACGCGCTCGCGCCTGAGCTCCAGCGCCGCGAGCTTCTCGGGCGTGGCGAGTCCGAGCTCGTGGCGTATGGCCTGGCGCCGCAGGGCGCTGCGGCGGTAGCGCAGGAAGGTCTCCACGTCGCGGAGCGCACCGTTCTCGGCACCCTTCGCGTACAGCGTCGTCCAGCCGAGGCACGGCAGGCGGCCGTCGGCCATGGCGCCCGGCAGCACGGCATCGTCCAGCATGTCGTCCAGCACGCGATCGACGAACCACTCCTCGGAGGCGTTGCGGTCGTGGAACAGCGACACGAGCGTGGTGCGCTGCAGCTCGTCGAGCCCGTACTCGCGCGCGAGTATCGCGAGGTTCTGCACCGCGTACAGGTCCTGCCAGGCGAGCACGGTCTCCACCAGCGCCAGCCCCGCGCGCAGGCGCACGGCGTTGACGTGGTGCGGGCGCGCGGCGTAGCGCGGGTCGTCGCGGCTCTCGCGCAGCTCGATGACGAGCCGCTCGAGCAGCGGCTGCACGATCTCGCCGCGCACGCGCTCGGCCCAGTAGATGCGCGCGCCGCTGCAGCGCCAGTGCCCCACCATGAGCTCGGGATCGCGGATGCCCTCCTCGAAGGAGGCCACGGTATCCAGCAGCTTGATGACGATGCCGGCGAGCGTGTACGGCACGTGCTCCTCGGTGGGTTCGGGCGCCATGTGCGTGAAGCGGCCGACATCGAACTGCACCTGCGGGGTGAGCAGGTGCGGCTGCGCGAGCGTGAGCCGCGCCTTCGAGGCGCCCGCCGTGGACACCGTCGAGTCGGTGAGCTCGGACACCATCGCCGCCACCGGACCGCCGAAGCGGAACTGGATGCGCCGGAGCGAATGGCCGTAGCCCGTGACGCGCAGGGAGCCGTCCTCGACCACGTCGTGCAGCATGGCCACGGTGACGATCAGCGGCTGCAGCGCGCGGCCGAGCACGCGCTCGGAGAGCGCCGCGATGCGGAACGCGTGCGCGCTCATCGTGGACAGCGATTTCCTGCGTCCCTTGTCCAGCGAGCGCATCATCTCGAGGCTCGCCAGGTGCACGGTCTCGATGGAGTTCGGCGCCTCGGAGGCGACGAAGTACTCCATGACCGGCAGGTTCATGTGAACCTCGTGCGTGGCCTTGCCGCGCGGACCGGACAGCGCGTCGCGCCGATCGGGATCGGCCAGCGCGTCCTCGACGGCGCGCAGCAGCGTGTGGCGCAAGGGGTCGCGCAGCGCGCGGTGGTCCACGCCCGGCAGCGCGAAGGCGGCGAGCGTGCGCCGGTAGTCGCGCTCGAGCCACGGGCGCTCCGGGAAGTCGGCCGCACAGTCTAGGCCCGCCTGCGCGAGCTCGCGCCGGTTGCCCGCTTCGGTGAAGCTCGCCACCCGGTCCCCGGCCGCGCGCGCGGACAACCGCAGCCGGCTGGCCTGCACTGCCGCCACGGCCGTGGCGAAGGCGGCGTCCTCGATCGCGGGCACGGGCTCGCCGTCGTCCACGGCCACGTCGAACGCGGCCAGCAGGTCGTGCAGCGCGCGGGTGTGCGTGGCCACCGCATCGCCGAACCAGGTGCGCAGGTACGCCTCGTCGACGATCTCGTGGTCGCCCGCCACCACGCCGCTGAAGCGGTTCGCGCGACCGAGCGCGTCCTGCAGCATGGTGGCCACGATGAGATCGTGAGTCACCGCCGGCACCCCGCGCCCGTGCGCTCCGTACAGGCGCACGCCGAGCAGCACGTTCGCCGCGAGCACGGCGCGGTGGATCAGCGGCTCGAGCTTGGGCAGGCGATTGGAGTTGATGGTGCGGCCGGCGCCCAGCGACGCGAGGTCGAGCTCGGCCGGATCGATCGTCTCGGGATCGATGTCGGGGTCGGGGTAGAACTCGGCGGCGAGCAGGTCGCGCCCGCGCAACGTGCGGAAGAACGCCGGCGGCAGCTCGGCGATCGGTACCTGGCGCTCCACCTCGGAGGCGATCCAGCGGCGGCTCACGGTGCCCACGATGACCCGGTCCGCGTCGCAGGTACCGGCCAGCACGCCGTAAGCTCTCACGAGCTTGACGAGGTCGGTCAGGGGGTACGCACGGGCCACTTCGGACGATCCTCACTACACGGTGCGGAATGTAGTGGTTGGCGGCACGAATACGCCACCCGGGACCGGCATATGCAAACCTGTAATGTATGACTCAGGCGCCATCGCCCTCGCAGCGCACCTCGAAGGCCTGCGCGTCGAACGAGAGATGACCGGCGAGCGCGGCCAGGTCGGCCGGCGGGTCGGCGTAGCTCCAGGCGCCGTCCTCGATGCGCGCATCGCCCGCGAGCACGTGAAAGTAACTCGCCTCGCCCTTCCAGCGACAGGCGTAGGTACGTCCGGACGGCACGAGCTCCAGTCCGCGCGCGGCCTCGGCCGGCAGGTACCAGGCCACGGGGCGCTCGCCCTCGTGCAGGGCGAGCGCGCGATCGCTGCTCAGCAGCGCGGTGCCGCCGAACGACACCGTGACGCGACCGGGCGCGGGCTCGGTGCGCACGAACCGGTCGGGGGCCACCACACGGTAGCCGGGCTTCGATACGGGCACGGGTTCGCCTTCGGGTTCGCGCACGGGCCGGCGCGCCGGGTCAATATTGCCGCAGTTGCCCGACGAGCACGCCCTGGAAGCGCACGCGGCCGGCGGCGTAGCGCATCCTTTCCATGGCGGCGTTCTCGGGCACGAGCTCCACCATGCCGTCCACCACGCCGCCCAGACGCTTCAGCGTCGCCTCGTGCCCGTCGATGAGCGCGACGACGATGTCGCCGACGTTCGCCACGTCCTGCTTGCGCACGATCACCGTGTCCCCGTCGAGAATGCCCGCATCGATCATCGAGTCGCCCGACACGCGCAGCGCGAAGCGCTCCGGACCCGCGAACAGCGCGGCCAGGTCCAGATGGTCCTGATCCTCGATGGCCTCGATGGGCAGGCCCGCGGCGATGCGTCCGAGCAGCGGCACGGACGTGGAGCCCGCGACGCGTCGACTCCCGGGCCGATTCCCGGGCCGATTCCCGGGCCGAGGACCCGTCCGCGTCGCGTGCCCCGTCCTGCCGGCGCCGCTCGTGCCCGATGCGCGCGAGCGGCACGATGGCGCGCGGTCCCTCGGCGGTGCGTCCGCCTTCGCGGCCCCCGTCCCGGGACGGGTCCCGACCGAAATCCAGGTGATGGACGTTGGAGCGACGCTCGGGCATGGCCAGCCCGATGATGCGCAGCCCCCGCCAGCCGTTGCCCTGGCGCTCCAGCCGGCCCTTGGCGATCAGGGACTGCACGTAGCGGTGCACCGTGCCGCGGGACTTGAGCCGCAGGTCGCCGGCGAGCTCCGCGATGGTGGGTGCGACGCCTTCGGCCCGTACGTGACGCTCGATGGCGGCGAGCACGCGCGCCTCGAGGTGCGTCAGCGGAGGGGTCTCGCTCATCGAACGTTCTCCGAATGTTCTCCATCGAGGATAGGCGACCGGCGCGCCGAGCGCAACGCCCGCGCCGGGCTCCCCGCGCCATGAGCGACGACGCGAACGATGCGTCGAACGGCCCCGTCGGCGGTACGGCCCGGGCGCCCGGGCCGGCCGGACTGGCACCGACCTGGCTGGCGCCCGCGCTCGAGACCGTGGCGGACGATTTCGCGCGGCCCGTGGAGCTGCGCGGCGACGATGCGTCGCAGTGGCGGGCGACGCGCCTGGACGGGCTCGAGGCGCGCACGTTCGAATGCATGGCGCGCCGCTCGACGAACGGCACCGGATCGGGCGATGCCGCGCTTCGCTTCAGCGGTCAGCTGCGCACCGCCGACGGCACGAGCGTGACGCTCGACGCGCCAGCGGGTGCGGAGCTTCTGCTGCAGCGCGGCGAGCTCGGCCTCGACGGCACGCCCTGCCCGGACGGCGCCTACCTGCGGCTGCCCGCCGATGCGCACCGGCGCCTGCGGCTCGGCCCGTCCACGCTCGTGCACCTGTCCATCGGGCAGATCGAACCGACGGATCTCGAGGAGCGCATCGTGGACCCCACCGACGCGGAGCTATGGCTCGACGGTCCGGTCGCGGGCGTGAGCGTGCTGCCGCTGCACGGCCACCGCACGGGCAACGTCATGCTGGTGCGCTGGGACTTCCCGGCGGCGTTCCGTCCGAAGCTCGACCCGACGGGCGAGGAGCTCCTCGTGCTGCGCGGCACGCTGCACGACGCCGGCGGCGACTACCTGCCGAACGGTTGGGTACGCACCCCGGTGCCCGCGTGGCGCTCGTGGGGCGGCACCGCCGGCACGATCGTCTGCTACAAGAACGGTCACTTCGGCGAGCTGTCCTGACGTGCGCACGAAACCGCTCGACGCGGCCGCGGCGGCGGCGCTGGCCGCCGACATCAAGGCCGACGGCAGTGATCTCGGGCTGTCGGCGGTGCGCATCTGCGACACCGACCTGTCCGTTCACGAGACGCACCTGCTGAACTGGCTCGACGACGGCTGCCACGGCGAGATGCAGTGGATGGCGCGCCACGGCACCAAGCGCAGCCGCCCGACCGAGCTCGTGCCCGGCACCTGCCGCATCGTGTCGGTGCGGCTCGACTACTTTCCGCCCGACGCGGCCGACGCGCACGCGGTGCTCGGCGACGGCGCGCTCGGCTACGTGTCGCGCTACGCGCTCGGGCGCGACTACCACCGGGTGCTCAGGAACAAGCTGCAGAAGCTCGCGACGCGCACCGAGGCGCGCATCGGCCCGTTCGGCTACCGCGCGTTCGTCGACAGCGCCCCGGTGCTGGAGCGCGCCATCGCCGAGAAGGCCGGGCTCGGCTGGATCGGCAAGCACACCAACCTCATCGATGCGCGCGCGGGCAGCTGGTTCTTCCTCGGCGAGCTCTACACCGACCTGCCGCTGCCGGTCGACCCGCCGCTCGCGCAGGAGCACTGCGGACGCTGCACGGCCTGCATGGACGCCTGCCCGACCGGGGCCATCGTCTCGGCCTGGCGCGTCGACGCGCGGCGTTGCCTGTCCTACCACACGATAGAGCTCGATGGCCCCATCCCGCTCGAGTTCAGACGCGCCATGGGCAACCGCATCTACGGCTGCGACGACTGTCAGCTCGTGTGCCCGTTCGACAAGTTCCGCGCCGAGCCGTCCGAAGGCCACTTCCGACCGCGCCACGGCCTGGACGCCCCGTCGCTCGTGGAGCTCTTCAGCTGGAGTGCCGAGCGCTTCGAGGCTGCGCTGCAGGGCTCGCCCATCCGTCGCATCGGGCACGAGCGCTGGTCGAGGAACATCGCGGTCGCGCTCGGCAACGCGCCCGCGAGCGAGTCGGTGCGCCGTGCGCTGGAAGCCCGGCGGGACGATCCGTCCGCGCTGGTGCGCGAGCACGTGACCTGGGCATTGGCCGAGCAGGCCGGCAGGCGCGTCGGCGCCGGCAGCTCCGGTTTCAGTGCTCCGGATCCGGGGCTTCGTCGGTGACGACCCGACCGTTCCTCGCGGCCAGCCCCTGCGCCCGCACGCTCGCCAACGTGCGTTCCGGAGTGAGCGCTTCCATGGACGTGGCGAGCACCAGCAACCCGCCCGCCTTCGCCGCCGCCGCACGCTCGAAGGCGTCGGCGAAGTCGACCGTGCGCTCCACGCGCTCGGCGTGGAAGCCGTACTCGCGGGCGATGGCCGCGAAGTCCGGGTTGACGAGCGCGGTGCCCGTGACGCGCTCGGGGTAGTGGCGCTCCTGGTGCATGCGGATGGTGCCGTAGCCCGCGTTGTCGAGCACCAGCACGACGGGCGCCGCCCCGGTCTGCATGGCCGTGCCGAGCTCCGCGAGGCTCATCTGCAGATCGCCGTCCCCCGCGAAGCAGACGATGCAGCGCTCGGGGTGGGCGAGCTTCGCGGCGATGGCCGCCGGCAGGCCGTAGCCCATGGCGCCCGACTGCGGCGCGAGCAGGCGCTGCCGCCGCCCGAACGAGAAGTGCCGGTTCGGCCAGATCGCGAAGTTGCCGGCGCCGTTGGTCAGGACGGCGTCGTCCGGCAGGCGCGCTCGCAGGTGTGCCATGACCCGAGCCATGTCCACCGGGCCCGGTTGCTCGGGGGCGTCCAGCGAGGCGACCATGCGCGCGCGGGCGTCCGCGCACCAGGAGGCCCGGGCGCCCTCGCCGCCCGCTTCGTCGCTTGTGTCGGCCGGTGCATCGACCACGCCTCCGACCGGGCCTTCGATCGACGCCTCGACGAGGGCCGCCATGAACGCGTTCGGCCCCGCGTTCACGGCCAGGTCCGGGGCGTACGTGCGCCCGAGCTCGTCGGCCGAGGCGTGCGCGTGCACGAGGGTGCGGTCCCGCAGCACGGGCGGCGGGCCGGGCAAGGTCCAACCGTCCGTCGTCATCTCGCCGAAGCGCGCGTTGACGGCCACGATGACATCGCTTTCCCGCAGCAGGCGCCGCACGTGCGCCCCCATGCCGACGCCGGCGTCGCCGGCGTAGACCGCGCTGGTGTTGTCGATCAGATCGTGGCGCCGGAACGACACGACGACGGGCACGCCGGCGCGTTCGGCAAAGGTGCGAAGCGCCGCCTTGCCCGAGTCGTTCCAGCCCGCACCGCCCGCCAGCAGCAGCGGTCGACGGGCCCGTCCGAGCGCCTCCAGCACGGCTCGCACCGTCGCCGCGTCCGGTGCCGCCTCGCGCAGGTCGATCGGCCCGGCGAGCGCCGGTACCGCGCTCGTCGCCGACAGCACGTCCTCGGGCAACGCCACCACCACCGGGCCGGGCCGCCCGGCCAGCGCGACGCTCCAGGCGCGCGAGCAGATCTCGGGGATGCGGTCCACGTGCTCGATCTCCACCGCCCACTTGGCGATGGGTGCGAAGGCGGCGCGGTAGTCGAGCTCCTGGAACGCTTCGCGACCGCGTACCGTCGTGGCGACCTGCCCGACGAACAGGATCATCGGCGAGCTGTCCTGCCGCGCGGTGTGCACGCCGATGGCGGCGTTGGTCGCACCGGGGCCGCGCGTGACGAGACAGATGCCCGGCGCGCCCGTCAGCTTGCCTGTCGCCGCGGCCATGAAGGCGGCGCCGCCCTCGTGCCTGCAGTTCACGAAGTCGAGCGTGCCGCGGGTGTCGTGCAGGGCGTCCAGCACGGGCAGGTAGCTCTCGCCCGGCACGCCGAACGCCCGCACGGCGCCGAGCGACAGCAGGCATTCGACCAGCAGCCGGCCGCCGTTCCGTACCGGCGTGCGGGAGTCGTCGGAACGGCTCAGGAGCGCGCTCCTTCGAGCACGCCCTTGGCGGCCCGCTCGATCAGCCGCAGGGAGCGCGTGAGCGATCCGAGCTCCGTCTCGTTCAATATCGAGGTGACGCGTGCCTCGTGCGCCTCGACGGCGCGTACCGCGCGTGCGCAGAGCCGCACCCCGGCAGCGGTGGGATGGGTGGCGCGTATGGGTCGGCCGCCCTGCGACACGACGCTGCTGACCAGACCCCGACGTTCGAGCTCCGCCAGTATCGCGACGAGCTTGCCCCGGTCGATGCGCATGACCTCGGCGAGCTTCGACCGGCGGGCGCCGGGGTTGTCGACGACGAGCACCAGCACGCTGAACGTGCGCGCGTGCAGGTCGAACGCGGCGAGCGTGCGGCAAAGGTCCGCGTACACGGCATCGAAGGCGGCCTTCATGCCGTAGCCCGTGAAGCGGCGCAACCCGGCTTCGCTGAGCGGCGGGTCATCGGGCACGGGCGGGATCCCGACCGCGCCGGCCGGGCGGCTCGCGCGCACCGTGCGTCTCGTGATCACGCCGTCGACCTCGCCGACGACGTCGACAACGCCGTCATGTTGACGCGGAACGAGTCGATGAGCGTGTCGGTCATGGCGCGCATCCTAAGGCCGGCGGCCCCGAGCGCGCACGCCGGTGCCTGCGGAGTTCACGTTGTCTGACAAGTGGCAGGTACGACCCCGTGCCGTCGATCCCCATGCCCCTTGCAACGAGCGCTCGCCGACTATGATGCCGGGACACCTACCCGCCGACCACCGTCAAGGGGCAGCCCATGTCTTCCGGCTACCGATACCTGCTCGCCTACACCGTGCCTCTGACGGTGTGGGTCGCGCTGTTCGCGCACGGGGCGCTCACCTTCCTGCCGCTGTTCGTCTACTTCGGCCTGGTGCCGGTGCTGGAGCTCGGGCTGACGCCGCGACGTGCGAACCTCGATGCCGCCGCCCGCCGCGACGCCGCCTCGGCGCGGCGCTACGACGCCATGCTGTACGCCGTGGCCCCCTTCCTCCTGGCGACGCTGGCGCTCTTTGTGGTGCAGGTGCAGGAGCCCGGTCTGACGGCGTTCGAGATCGCCGGACGCACGGTGTCCATGGGTCTGATGTGCGGCATCCTGGGGGTGAACGCCGGACACGAGCTCGGTCACCGCAAGCAGCCGCTCGCACGCCTGCTCGGCGACGTGTGCATGCTGAGCGCGTTGCAGAACCACTTCGCGCCGTATCACAACCGTGGCCACCATCGGAACGTGGCCACGCCGGACGACCCGGCCACGGCGCGGCGGAACGAGCCGCTGTACGCCTTCTGGTGGCGCTCCCACAGCGGTAGCTGGATGCAGGCCTGGCGGATCGAGCGCGATCGGCTCGCCACGCTCGACGTACCGGCCACGAGCGTTCGCCGGTTCGTGCGAAACCGGATGGTGGTGTGGACGGGCGTGCAGATCGTCGTGCTCGGCGCCATCGCGTTGCTGGCCGGACCGCTCGCGCTCGCGGGGTGCATCGGCGCCGCCATCGTGGGCACCCTCCTGCTGGAGACGGTCAACTACATCGAGCACTACGGCCTCGTGCGCGAGCGCGACGCGCAAGGGCGCTACGAGCGCGTGCGCCACCACCATTCGTGGAACTCCGATCATCCCGTCGGTCGCACGCTGCTGTTCGAGCTCTCTCGCCATTCCGATCATCACTACAAGGCCGGCAAGCACTACCAGTTGCTCGATTCGCTCGACCGGAGCCCGCAGATGCCGACCGGATACCCCGGCATGATGCTGCTGGCCGCGGTGCCGCCCTTGTGGTATCGAACCATGCACCCGCGCATCGACGGCCTGCGGGACACGATTGACGCACGATCGTCCGTCGGGGCACCGGCCTGACGCCGGGCGAGCGCCGCGCCCACGCCGCCGAGCGGCTGCGCCGCGAGCGACGCAAGGCGGCCTGGCTCGCCACCCCGGCGGGCCGCCGCACCGAAGGCCTGCGCGCGCTCGCCCGGCGGGGGCTGGACGTGTCGGGCCTGGGCGCCGCGGGCCGTCGGCGCGCGCGCGCCCTGCGGCTCGAGCATCACGCGCTGCGGCTCGACGGCCTGCCGCCGGCGCTCGAGGGCGTGCGCGTGCTGCAGGTCTCGGACCCGCACTGGCCCGAGACCCGGGACGCGGCCTACGAGTCGACGCTCGTGGAACTCGTCGCCGCGACCGCCCACGACCTGTGCGTGCTGACGGGCGACTACCGCGACCGCGGGTTCGGCCCCTTCGACGGAGCGCTCGGCGCCCTCGCGGCGCTGCGCGCGGTCACCGCGCCGCGCACCCTGGCGATCCTCGGGAATCACGATTCGCTGAGCATGGCGGCGCCCATGCGCGCGCTCGGCATCGAGCTGCTCGTCAATGCCTGCTCCCGCGTGACGTGGCCCGGTCGCGGCGCAACGCCGCTCGTCGTCGCGGGCACGGACGACCCGGCCTGGTACCGGCTGCACGACGTGGCCGCCGCCACGCGCGACGCCCCCGACGGTGCACCGCTACTGTTGCTGTCGCACTCGCCCCACGTCGCCGACGCCGTGGCGCGGCAGCACCCGCGCGTGGCCGCGTGTCTCTGCGGCCACACGCACGGCGGCCAGATCTGCCTGCCGGGAGGCGTGCCCCTCGGTCGACGCCGCGGCATTCCCGCGGATACCGCCTCGGGCGCGTGGACGCGTCCGCGCGCCGGCGGCGGCACGCTGCACGGCTACACCAGTCGCGGCTGCGGCACCACGCTGCTCGACGCGCGCTTCTTCTGTCCGCCCGAGATCACGCTGCACACTCTCACCGGGCTCACCGGGGCACCAGCACCTTCTGCCTGAACAGGGCCGCGCCGGCAGCGTCGTCGAGCCGGTACTCGGCGAAGCCGAAGCGCTCGTAGGCCGTGCGGGCCGGCCGATTGCCCTCGAGCACCTCGAGCGTGATCTTGCAGGCGCCGCGTCGCCGCGCCTCGGCCTCGACCGCCTCGAGCAGCCCGCGCCCGATGCCGAGACCCCGGTGCCCGCCGACGACGGCCAGATCGTGGATGTTCACGAGCGGACGCGCGGCGAAGGTGGAGAGCGTGACGAAGCAATTGGCGAGGCCGACCGCCACCGGACCGGCCTCGCCGCTGGCGTCGCCGTCCACCGAGCCGTCCAGCTCGGCGACGATCGAGAACGCGTTCGGCATGTTCGCCAGACGCTCGGCGAGGTGATCGCGCGCCTCGTTCCCGAGCGGCTCGCCACCGCCCATCGGATCGCGTGCGTAGGCGTCCAGCAACCGGACGAGCGTGCGCGCGTCCTGCTCGTGCGCGTAGTCGAGCGAGCGGTACACGATGTTCACGATGCCGGATCCTTCGCCGCGTCCTTCGCCGCGTCGTTGCGCCGCCTGAGATCGGCGAGGCGCTCGCCGATGCGTTGCTCCAGCCCGCGCTCCACCGGCTCGTAGAAGCGCCGGTGCCCGACGCTGTCGGGAAAGTAGCTCGCCCCGGCCGCGAAGCCGTCCGGCTCGTCGTGCGCGTGACGGTAGCCCGCGCCGTGGCCGAGCTCCTTCATCAGCCCCGTCGGCGCGTTGCGCAGGTGCATCGGCACCTCGCTGCTGCCGTGCGCCCGCACGAACTTCCGCGCCGCCTTGAACGCGCTGTACACCGCGTCGCTCTTGGGCGCGCAGGCGAGATAGAGGATCGCGTGCGCGATGGCGAGCTCGCCCTCGGGCGCGCCGAGCCGCTCGTAGCTCTGCCACGCGTAGAGCGCGAGCTCCGCGCCGCGCGGGTCCGCGTTGCCGACGTCCTCGCTCGCGAAGCGCAGCACGCGACGCGCGACGTACAGCGGGTCGCACCCGCCGTCCAGCATGCGGCAGTACCAGTACAGCGCGGCGTCGGGATCCGAGCCGCGCATGCACTTGTGCAACGCCGAGATCTGGTCGTAGAACGCGTCGCCGCCCTTGTCGAAGCGGCGCAACGAATCCCGCGTGACCTCGTGCAGCACGGACTCGTCGATGGTCGGTACGCCGTCCACGTCGCGGGCGCAGTCCGCCGCGAGCTCCAGCAGCACCAGAGAATGGCGCGCGTCGCCGTCCGCGATGCGAGCGAGCCGGTCACGGTGCTCGTCCGCCATGACGATGCCGCGTCCGCCCAGGCCCCGTTCGTCATCGTCCAACGCCCGGTCGATGATGCGACGCACGTCCTCGGCCTCCAGCGCGCGCAGCACGTACACGCGCACCCGCGACAGCAGCGCCCCGTTCAGCTCGAAGCTCGGGTTCTCGGTGGTCGCGCCCACGAAGTAGAGGGTACCGTCCTCCACGTGCGGCAGGAACGCGTCCTGCTGGCCCTTGTTGAAGCGGTGGACCTCGTCCACGAACAGCACGCTGCGTCGGCCCGTGGAGTCCAGCCGCGCCCGCGCCTCGGCCACCTTCTCGCGGATGTCCTTCACGCCGGAGAGCACCGCCGACAGGCTCATGAACTCGGCGTCGCAGTGCGTCGCGATCATGCGCGCAAGGGTCGTCTTGCCCGTGCCGGGCGGGCCCCAGAAGACCATGGAATGCAGCCGATCGTGCTCGAGCGCCTGGCGCAGCGTGGAGTCCGGGCCGAGCAGGTGCGCCTGCCCGGCGAGCTCGGAGAGATTCCGCGGCCGCATGCGGTCGGCCAGCGGACCGGAGATCGGAGCCGCGGTCGGCGTCGGCTCCGAGGCCGTCGCGGCACGCTGCCGCGTCTCCGTTGAGGAAGCTGGCGGCGGCTCATCCGCGTCGAACAGCCCGAGAGTCCCGTTCACGGGTTGGTGTACTCGACGGTGCCCGGAAACCGGCGGATGCGCACGACGTCGCGCCCCGTCGCCGAGTCTTCGAGCGGCGGGGCGCAGAAGTCGAATACCTCGAGCGGCTCGTCCGTGCGCGGCTCCAGCCTTTCGGTGCAGCCGTTCAGCGTCAGCGCAAGTACCCCGTTGGTGTAGACCCACGAACCGAGCTCGTCTCCGCGCGTGACGCGCAGACCCGCAGCCGTCGACGCGAAGCACGTGCTGCCCCCGCACTCCGGCAACGCGCCCTGCTCCGCCTCCTCGACCGCGCGGACGCGCCCGGCCGCGGCGAGCTCGATCCCGTCGTCGTCGAGCAGCAGGCAGTTCGGATCGCGGGCGCGCTCCAGCTCGCAGTAGAACCACGGGCCACGTACCGACGCCGGGGAGAGCTCCGTTTCAGCGTCGCTGCAACCGACGAGCGCGGAGGTCAGCGCGACGAGCGCAAGGCCTGGCAGAGCGCATCGCCCGACCGTCCGCGATCCCGTGCCGGTTGCCGGCTGCGTGGAAGATGTCCGATGCATGCGCCCGAAGGGTACGCGAGCGTCGCGCGGACCACACCCCGCCGAGCGACGTCCCGCATCGGAGTCATCCGGAACGGCGGCGGGTCCGGATTGCCCGTCGCGTTCATGCGGCGTATGGTGCAACGCTCGACGACCGCGACGCCGGCGGAACGCGACGGACGGTACCCGGCACATCGACGTCACGGCTCTCTCACCGGGGTAACCGGCACGGAGGCGACTGCCCCGATCGCGCGTTCGCGAGGGGTTCGTGATGATCACTTTCGAGGTCAACGGGGAAGAGCGTCGGGCGGACGTCGATCCGGACATGCCCCTGCTCTGGTACCTGCGCGACGAGCTCGATCTCGTCGGCACCAAGTTCGGTTGCGGCTCCGGTCTCTGCGGCGCCTGCACGGTGCACGTGGACGGCGAGGCGGCGCGCAGCTGCGTGACGCCCCTGTCGGTCGTCGAGGGCAAGGCGGTGACCACCATCGAGGGCCTCGACGCGGCCGGCGAGCACCCGGTGCAGGTGGCCTGGCGCGCGCACAACGTCCCCCAGTGCGGGTACTGCCAGTCCGGCCAGATCATGCAGGCGGCCGCCTTCCTGGAAGACAACCCCGACCCCGACGACGCCTCGATCCGGATCGCCATGGCCGGCAACATCTGCCGCTGCGGTACCTACCAGCGCATCCTCGCCGCGGTCAAGACCGCCGCGAAGGAGGCCTGAGCGATGGCCATCATCCGGAACCTGAGCCGCCGCCGCTTCCTGCAGAGCGGCGGCGCGATCGCGCTGGTCCTC
The DNA here is from genome assembly GCA_963833195.1 of uncultured Gammaproteobacteria bacterium. GTDB lineage: Bacteria > Pseudomonadota > Gammaproteobacteria > Granulosicoccales > Granulosicoccaceae > Granulosicoccus. The sequence continues at coordinate 403,023 of CAWHXF010000028.1, forward strand.
GGCACCGCCCACCTGCCCCGATCCTTCGTCTCCGAGGTGCGGGCGGCGAGCGCGAGCGTGCAGCCGAACGTGTTCGTCAGGGTCGATGTCGACGGCACCGTTACCATCACCTCGTCGCGCGCCGAGATGGGCCAGGGCGTGCGCACCGGCCTGCCGATGATCGTCGCCGACGAGATGGAGGCGGACTGGGCGCGCGTGGCGATCTGGCAGGCGCCCGCGGACGCCGAGAAGTACGACCCCGCCGGCAAGGACGGCCAGAACACCGACGGCTCGCGCAGCACGCGGCACGGCTTCACCGTCATGCGCGAGCTGGGGGCGGCAGCGCGCTACGTGCTCGAGCGGGCGGCCGCCGAGCAGCTCGGCGTGCCCGCCGAGGAGGTGACGGCGAGGAACCACCGCCTGCACCACGACGCGAGCGGTCGCTCGCTCGACTTCGGCGAGGTGGTCGAGACGGCCGCGACCATCGACGTGCCGAGCTCGGCCAACGCGCCGAAGCCCGCGCTCAAGGACCCCGCCGAGTGGCGCTACATCGGCAAGGACATGCCGGGCTTCGACAACGTGGACATGACCACCGGCCGGGCCGAGTACGGCGCCGACGTGCGCCTGCCGGACATGCTGTTCGCGGTCGTCGCCCGCGCGCCCGTCTATCGCGGCAAGCTCGTCTCGTTCGACGACACCGACGCGCTCGCCGTCCCCGGCGTCGAGAAGGTCGTGGTGATTCCCGCGCTCGGCGACGACGAGGCGGCCGAGTTCCGGGCGCTCGGCGGCGTGGCCGTGCTGGCGACCAACACCTGGTCGGCGATGCAGGGCCGCAAGGCGCTGAAGCTCGAGTGGGAGGGCGGACCGCACGCCTCCCACGACAGCGCGAGCTACGACGAGACGCTGAAGAACTCGGCGAAGGGCGGCGGCGTGACCTTGCGCGATCGCGGCGACGCCGACGGCTCGCTCGCGGGCGCCGAAACGGTGATCGAGGCGAACTACTTCGTGCCGTACTTCATCCACACGCCGATGGAGCCGCCGGTGGCCGTCGTCGACGCGCAGAGCCGGCCCGTGCGGGTGATCGCGCCCGTGCAGGCACCGAACGAGACCCGCCAGTACGTGGCCGCGGCGCTCGGCATCGACGTGGCGGAAGTCAGCTGCGAGCAGACCCTGCTCGGCGGCGGCTTCGGACGCAAGTCCAAGCCCGACTACGTCTGCGAGGCGGCGATCCTCTCCCGGGCGGCCGGCGTGCCGGTGCGCGTGCAGTGGACGCGCGAGGACGAGATCCGGAACGGCTACTACCATGCCGCGAGCGCCCACTGCCTGCGCGGTGCGCTCGACGGGGACGGCAAGGTCGCCGCGCTCAAGTACTGCGGCGCCTGGCCCTCGATCATGGGGCTGTGGAACCCCGCCCAGAAGACGGGGTTCGGCGTCGAGTACGGCATGGGCCTGGTCGACATGCCCTACGACGGCGTGCCGAACCTGCGCGTCGAGAACGGCGAGGCCGACATCGCGATGCGCATCGGGTGGTACCGCTCGGTCAACAACATCCAGCACGCCTTCGCGCTGAATTCCTTCGTCCACGAGCTGGCGGTGGCGGCCGGACGCGACCCGCTGGAGCTGATGCTGGAGATGATCGGCGAGAAGGAAGTGATGGACCTCGTCGCGGACGGCGTCGAGGAGCCCTGGAACTACGGGGACTCGCTCGAGGACTGGCCGATCATGCCGGTGCGGCTCTCGAACGCGCTCAGGCGGGTCGCCGAGCACGCGGGCTACGCGGAGGAGCTTCCCGAGGGAGAGGCCATCGGGCTGTCGGCGCACCGATCCTTCCACAGCTACGTGGCGAGCGCCGTGCGCGTCAAGGTCGATGAATCGGGCAACTTCAGCGTGCCGCGCGTCGACATGGCCATCGACTGCGGTCGCTACGTGAACCCCGAAGGCATCCGCAAGCAGCTCGAAGGCGCGGTGGTCTACGGCCACTCGGTGGCCACGCAGGGCAAGATCACCACCGTCGGCGGCGTCGTGCAGCAGGGCAACTTCGACGACTACCCGGTCAGCCGCATGAACAACGCGCCGCTCGACGTGCGGGTGCACGTGCTCGACGACTACGTGAACCTGCCGCCCTGCGGGGTGGGCGAGCCGGGCGTGCCGCCGTACGCGCCGGCGCTGACGAACGCCCTGTTCGTCGCCACCGGCAAGCGCATCCGCGAGCTGCCGATCGGCGATCAGTTGCGGGGGTAGACCGGGCCGGACCCGTATCGAGCTCCGTTCAAGGCCGTGTCGACCGTCCCGACGAACCGCGACCTGCCGTCTGGCTCGCCACCGTGCAGCCGGCCGGGCCGCACCGTCCGGGCAAGGGCTGCCTGTACCCGACGGATCTTCGCAAGACCGGTCCGGACGTGCTCGACGATATCGCGATCGAGGGGCTCGAACGGCTGCGCGCGATGCAAGAGGGGCTCGAAAGGTGAGGGGTCTCACCGGCTCGGCGGCCGCTCGTGAATGAAGCCCCGTCCGTCCTCTAGGGCGGCCGGTGGCGTTCTCAGGGCATGACGATCTCCGCGCTGCACCGCTCGCAGATGCCGTGCGACAGACGGACGCTCGAAGCGCCGCCGACCTCGCAATACTCTTCCGCCTCGACCCAGCCGTCGCCCTCGACGGCCGTCGGCAGACGAACTCTCTGGCACCAGCTGCACATCACCACGAGGGGCAGCGCTTCGTCCCCTCCGCGCAGCCGCTCGTCTTCCCTGAAATCGAACAGGTCGATGGGCGGTCGCGACTGCGCGTCCAGCTCGATGGACTGGAAGACCAGCCCGGTGCAGACGTTCCCCGAGAAGAGTGGCCTGACCGTCTGCCGCAGACACCGGCGCGTGCCGGGCGAGTCGCAACGGAGCGGCACGACGACGGACGCGGCCGGTTCCGCGGAGGCTGCGGCCATGATCTTCGCGAGCCTTTGCCTGACGTCGCCACCGGAGACGAAATCGAGGAGGTTGCGGCCGAGCACCGTGGACGCGTCCATCTCCGGCGCCCCGTTCGCGCGCGCGAACGCGTTCCAGTTTCGCGCTCCGACCGCGGTGACGGTACCGTCGACGGCCGTCACGAACGCGATCCCCTCCATCGCGTCCAGCAGCGATTCGTAGCTCATGACGGTGCCATCGGCGCGAGTCCCCGAACGGGCGTGGCGGGACCGCTCGCCTGCGGAATCCCTTGCGCACCATCGAAGCAGAACGAGCGCGTCGCGCGGTTGACGTGCATCAACGGCGCGGTGTGCCGGCACGCGGCCCCCGGAGCCGGCGAAGGCTCGCGAGTCGACTTCAGCGAGTCCTGGGATACCGTTGCCGCCTGAGCGCGAACCGCATCCGCGCCACCGATCGCGACGCGACGGGCCCGCAATTCACGCCGACCGGCGAGCGCCGGGGTACACCGAGAACTCATCGATGGAACGAACCCTGTCAGGCGTCTGGGCGCTGCTGCTCGGCATCGTCCTGATCATGTTGGGCAACGGCATGCATTTTACGCTGATCGGTCTTCGGGGCGGAATCGAGGGCTTCTCGGCAACGGAGCTCGCCGTCGTCACCTCGGGCTACTTCGCCGGGTTTCTGTCGGGCGCGCGGTACGCCCCCACGCTGATCCGTCAGGTGGGGCACGTCCGTGTCTTCGCCGCCCTCGGCAGCTTCATGTCGGCGGGCCTCATCGCCTTTCCGCTGTTGACGGACCCCGTTGCCTGGACGCTTCTGCGCGTGCTGGTCGGCTTCTGCATGTCCGGCATCTACGTCACCGCCGAGAGCTGGCTGAACGACACCGCGACGAACGAGACGCGCGGCAAGATGCTGGCGGCCTACATGATCGCGCAGACCCTGGGCATCATCGGGGCGCAGGGCCTGCTGACGCTGGGGGACGCGGGCACCTCCGCTTTGTTCATCGGCGCCTCCATCCTCGTCTCCGTCTCCTTCGCGCCGATCCTCCTGTCCGCCTCGCGCACCCCGGAAACCTCGATCGGACGCTCGATGCCGCTGCGAGAGCTGTTCTCCGGGTCACCGCTCGGCACCGTGGGGATCTTCCTGCTCGGCAGCATCTACGCGACCCAGTCGGGGATGGGCGCGGTGTACGGCACCGAGATCGGGATGACGTCGAACAACATCGCGCTCTTCATCGCGATGCTGTTCGCGGGAGCGCTGGTGCTGCAATACCCGATCGGCTGGCTCTCGGACAGGATGGACCGGCGCAAGCTGATCTTCGGCGCGGCCGCGTTCGGTGCGGCTTCGTGCGTGGCGGGCTGGATCGCCGGCGGCGGGCTCTGGCCGATGATGGCGGCCGCGTTCTTCGCCGGCGGCGTGACGACGCCGCTCTACGCCCTGTTCCTCGCCTACACCAACGACTTCCTGTCGGTCGAGGACATGCCGGCCGCGTCCGGCGGGCTCGTGTTCACCTTCGGGCTCGGCGCCATCGTGGGCCCGCTGATCACCGGCTGGACGATGGAGCGGTTCGGTCCGTTCGCGTTCTGGCTGGTGTTGGGCGCGACCTTCGGCGCCATCGCGCTCTACGCGCTCTACCGCATGACGCAGCGCGCGGCAGCGGCGCCGTCGGAGACCGAGAGCTACCTGGCCGTCCTGCCCACCGCGTCGCCGGTCGCCGTGGAGGCGGCGGGCAGCTGGGCCGCCGAGAACGCCGAGGCCGGGCGCGAGCACGAGCACGAGCACGAGCACGAGCACGAGCACGAGCACGACGCCTAGCGTCGACGAGCGTCGATGGGTCCGGTGCCGCGATCGCCTTCAGGCCGAAAGCGCTGCCGCCACCCGGCCGGGCGACAGCGACAGGTCCGTCAGCCGCACTCCGATCGCGTCCCGGATCGCGTCCCGGATCGCGTTGCCGAGCGCCCCCGTGGTCGGGTTCTGCGCGGCCTCGCCGGTACCGAGGAACGGGGCGCCGGGGCGGTCCATGACGTGCACGTCGACGCGCTCGGGCACGCTTCGGTCTGAGGTGACGAAGTTGTTCCTGCCGCTCGGCTCCCGACGGCCAACCCTACCCCCGCCACTTGATCGAGCACCCCACGCTAGGCTCCTGTCGCGACGGCCGCGCCGCCGACGCCAGCAGCTCGTCCACCGCCGCGCGCAGATCCGCCCCGGTGGACTCGCCGCCACGCGGACGGGTGTCGTCGAACTGGCCGCGGTAGAAGAGCCGGTGGTCGGCATCGAACAGGAAGATGTCCGGCGTGCACACGGCCCCGTAGGTGCGCGCCACGTCCTGCGAGGCGTCGTGCAGGTAGGGAAACTCCATGCCGTGCGCCCGCGCGAACTCCGGCATGCGCGCGGGCGCATCGTCCGGGTAGGCCTCGGGATCGTTGGCGCAGATGCCGACGGTGCGCACGCCCCTGGCCGCGAAGTCGCGCGCGGCGTCGCCCAGCGCGTCGGCGATGTGCACGACGTACGGGCAATGGTTGCAGATGAAGGCCACGACGAGCGGCGCGGCCTCGAAGTCGGTGCGCCGCACCTCGGTACCCGTGGCCGGGTCCGTGAGCGAGAAGTCGGGCGCCTGCGTGCCGCGCAGCGCGTCGTCGGGGGCGGTGGTGGGCATGGGTGTGCAGCGTCGGCGGAGGGTGGGACGCTGCAGCGTACCTACTCGCCCCCGATCACGTCGACGCCCTCCGGCACGTCCAGATCGAAGGCGCCCTCGGGCACGGGCGGGTTGGCGACGAAGTCGGTGAAGCGGATCTGCGTGGCCTGGCCGAAGCTGTCGCGCAGCTCCATGGCGGCCAGGCCGTCGCCCTGCAGACCCAGGTACACCGACTCGAAGTCGGCCACCTCGCCCTTCGGCACGAGCTCCACCCAATCGATGCCGTCGGACTCGCCGAGCGAGGCGAGATCGAAGGCCTCGTCGAGCGGGGCCTCGCCCATCAGCACCACGAGCGGCGTGCCCGCGACGCGCTCGTCGATTCGGTTGACGGTGACCTGCTCCAGGTCCGGATCGTAGAGCCACACGCGCGAGCCGTCCGCGACGATGCGCTGCCCCGCGGGCTCGGTGTACTCCCACGCGAAGCGCCCCGGGCGCTGCAGCAGCACCGTGCCGGCCGAGCTCTGCAAGGCCTCGCCGCCCTCGTCGTAGAGGGTCTGCTCGAAGTCCGCCGAGAAGCTCTGCACGTCCCGCATGAAGGCGTCCAGCGAGGCCAGCCCCGGATCGTCGACGGCGTCCTCGGCGTGCGTGCCACGCACGCCGAGGATCATCCACAGGCTCAGGAAGAGGAACGACAGGAAGGCGAGACGCTGCGACATCGGGGTACGTCGGTAAGGGGAAAGGGAGCGGGCGGGTTCAGCCGCCGCCCGGTGGCAGCACTTCGCGCTTGCCGTTGACTTCGGGACTGACGAGGCCCGCGGACTCCATGTCCTCGACCATGCGCGCGGCACGGTTGTACCCCACCTTCAGCCGGCGCTGCACGTACGAGATGGACGCCCGGCCCGACTCCAGCACGATCTGGCAGGCGGTGTCGTAGAGCTCGTCGGCCTCGGGGTCGCCGCCGCCGCCACCGGCGTCCGCCGACAGCCCCGGGATCGCGCCCTGGTTCTCCTGCAGGATGGCTTCGATGTACTGCGGCTCGCCGGTGGACTTCAGGTGCTGCGCCACGGCCTGCACCTCGTGATCGTCCACGAAGGCGCCGTGCACGCGCTGCGGCTCCTTGCCGACGGGCTGGAACAGGCTGTCGCCGTAGCCCAGCAGGGACTCCGCACCGTTCTGGCCGATGATGGTCCCCGAGTCGATCTTGCTGCTGACGCGGAACGCGATGCGCGACGGCACGTTGGCCTTGATCAGACCGGTGATGACATCGACCGAGGGGCGCTGCGTGGCCAGGATCAGGTGGATGCCCGAGGCGCGCGCCTTCGCGGTGATGCGCGCGATGAGCTCCTCGGCCTTCTTGCCCACCTGGATCATCATGTCGGCGAACTCGTCCACCACGACGACGATGAACGGCATGGGCTCGAGCAGCGGCGGCGGCCCCGACGGGTTCATCGCGAGCTCGGGGTCCCACAGCGGGTCGGTCAGCGGCGTGCCGGCCTCCTCCGCCTCGCGGATCTTCCGGTTGTAGCCCGCGATGTTCCGCACCTTCAGCGCCGCCATGACCATGTAGCGCCGCTCCATCTCCGCTACGCACCAGCGCAAGGCGTTCGTGGCCTCCTTCATGTCGGTGACGACGGGGGTCAGCAGGTGCGGGATGCCGTCGTAGACGTTCAGCTCCAGCATCTTCGGATCGATCAGGATCAGGCGCAGATCCTTCGCCGTGCACTTGTAGAGCAGGCTCACCAGCATGGCGTTGACGGCCACCGACTTGCCCGCGCCGGTGGTGCCGGCGGCGAGCAGGTGCGGCGCGCTCGCGAGATCGAACACCACGGCCTTGCCGGAGATCTCCTTGCCGAGCGCGAGCGTCAACGGCTTCGTCGACTTCGAGTACTGCTCGGACATCAGGAGCTCGGTCAGAGACACCGTCTCGCGGTGCACGTTCGGCACCTCCAGCCCGATGGTGTTCTTGCCCGGAATGACCTCCAGCACGCGCACCGACGGCAAGGAGAGCGAGCGCGCGATGTCCTGGCTCAGGCCGCTCACCTTGCTGGCCTTGATGCCGGGCGCGAGCTCCATCTCGAACAGCGTGATGACGGGTCCCGGCTGCACGGCCACCACCTCGACCTGCACGCGGAACTCGGCGAGCTTCTCCTCGAGCAGCAAGGAGAGCCGGCGCAGCTCCTCGTTCGAATACCCCTCGGTCTGCGGCTTCGGCTCGTCGAGAAGCTTCAGCGACGGCAGGTCCGAGTCGGGCACGTCCAGGTACAGCTTCGCCTGGCGCTCGGCGCTGACCGCGCGCGGCTTGATGGCGATCTCCTTGGGCTTGTCCTCGGGCGGCACCGTGCCGGTGATGTCGTGGACGTTGCGCGCGCCGGAGCCCTCGCGCTCGGGATGCGCCGCAGCCACCGGCACGACCACCGGAGCCGCCTCCGCCTCCGAAGCCGCCTCCGGAGCTGCCTCCGGAGCCGCAGCAGCAGCCGCAACCGAAGCCGCGGCAGAGTCGGACACGGGCTTCGAAGCGCCCTTGCGCGGGGTCGCCCCGCGGGCGGGAATCGTCAGCACGTCCTCCGCGTCGGCATCGGAACCGGCGGCGGCATCGGACGCATCGGCCGTCTCCGCGTTCGCCGCCGCGCTCGCGTCCGACGCCTTCGCGCGGCGCCTGCGCGACGGGCCCGGCGCACCGTTCGTGTCCCCGTCGCCGGCGTCCGGGACACGCTCCGGCTCGTCCGCGGCCGCGAACCCGGCCTGCGGGCGCCGCCCGGCGAGCAGCGCATCGGCCTCGTCGAGCGAGCGCGCCAGCGCTTCGTCGCGCGCGAGCGCGGGGTCGTCCGGACCCGGGCCTTCCGCCAGCCTCGCCACGGCCGAGGCCGCCCGGTGCGCGACGGCGCGCGCATCGCCGTGCGTGCCGAACAACGAGGCGAGCAGACCGCGTCGCGCACGGCCGCCGGCGCCCGGGCCCGCACCGAAGCCCCCGCGCGCCGCCGGACGATCCGCATCGATGGGCAGCGTCCGCTGCCCGCCCTCGATGGCGCGCAGCGCGCCGGCGACGCCGTCCTCGCGGCGCGCCAGGCGAGCCGCGTCCGCCTCGCGCTGCAGCTCGCGCTCCTGGCGCGACTCGGCGCGGCGCTCGAACCCGCCCTGCAGCCGCTCGACGCCGCGCGCCAGGAACGCGCCGATCGACTCGATGACGCTCAGCCACGACGTGCCGAACGCCAGGGTGAGCGAGCTGAAGAAGAGTGCCAGCAGCAAAAGCGTCGTGCCCAGATGGTGCAGGTAGGCCACCAGGCGCCACGCGATGGCGGTGCCCAGGATGCCGCCGCCGAAGGTGCCGCGCGGCAGCGCACCGTCGCCGACCGCGAAATGCAGATCGGCGAGGCCGCTCGCGGCGGCGAGCATCAGCGCGATCCCGATCACCCGCACGAACACGAACGGGCGGTACCCGGCCGCCGCGCGGCGCTCGTCCCGGAACAGCAGGTAGCCGGTCAGCACCAGCACCGCGGGCAGCAACCAGGCCATGAACCCGAAGAGGTAGAAGGCGACGTCGGCGAACCACGCGCCCGCGCGACCGACGCTGTTGGCGATGGCGTCGCCGCTACCGGTGTGCGACCAGCCCGGGTCGTCGACGTCGAAGGTCGCGAGCGCGAGGCTCGCCGTGAGCGCGGCGAAGAAGGCGACGATGGCGCCGATCTCGCGCAGCAGCCGCTGCAGTTGCGACAGCGCGACGGTGTTCGCGAGCGTGGCGGTGGCGAGGGTGCGGGTGGCGCCGCGCGAACGCGCGCCGGGACGCGCCGCTTCGCGCGCAGGGGTGCCTCCCGCCACCGCCAGGGCGCGCGAGCCGGACGCCGGACGCGTGGCGGTGGCCTTCCTGGACACCACGCGGCTGGCCCCGCCGCCGCCCTTCTTCGCCGGCGCCTTCTTGCCCGCGCCCTTGTTCGCCGCGCCCTTGGCGGCCGCCCCCTTGGTGGCCCCCTTGGAAGGATGGGAGGACGCGCGGCGCTTGCGGGTGGCCTGTGTCAAGGGTGTCCGTTCGGTCCGGGAAAGGATGACCCGCGGAGCGCCGGGCGCCGCGGGAGAACGTGGCGCAGGGACGGGCGAAGCCCGGAGCGGCACGTAGAATCCGGGAAAGTGTAGACGCTACCTTCCACTCCATTTTCCGGTACCTCGATGCGCGACGTCCGACACCAACGGCTCCTGATCCTCGGCTCCGGTCCGGCCGGCTACACCGCGGCCGTCTACGCGGCGCGCGCGAACCTGGCGCCCGTGCTGGTGGCGGGAGCGGAGCCTGGCGGCCAGCTCACGACCACCACCGACGTGGACAACTGGCCCGCCGATGCCATGGGCGTGCAGGGACCCGAGCTCATGGAGCGCTTCCGCCGGCACGCCGAGCGCTTCGACACCGAGGTCATCGGCGACCACATCGAATCGGTGGATCTCTCGGTGCGCCCGTTCCGCCTGCAAGGGGGGTCGTCGGTCTACACCTGCGACGCGCTGATCGTCGCCACGGGCGCCAGCGCCATGTATCTGGGCCTGCCGAGCGAGACCGCGTTCAAGGGCCGCGGCGTGTCGGCCTGCGCCACCTGCGACGGCTTCTTCTACCGCGGCCAGAAGGTGGCCGTGATCGGCGGCGGCAACACGGCCGTGGAGGAGGCGCTGTACCTGGCGAACATCGCCGAGCACGTGACGCTCGTGCACCGGCGCGACTCGCTGCGCGCCGAGGCCATCCTGCAGGACCGGTTGTTCGAACGCGAACGCGAGGGGAAGATCCGGATCGCGTGGAACCACACGCTCGACGAGGTGCTCGGGGACGGCTCCGGCGTCACGGGCGTGCGGCTGAAGTCCGCGCTCGACGACTCGAGCGAGGAGCTCGAGCTCACCGGGGTGTTCATCGCGATAGGCCACTCGCCCAACACTTCCCTGTTCGAAGGCCAGCTCGACATGCGCGACGGCTACGTGACGGTCAACAGCGGGCTCGACGGCAACGCCACGGCCACCAGCGTGCCGGGCGTGTTCGCCGCCGGCGATGTCATGGACCACGTCTACCGCCAGGCCATCACCTCGTCGGCGACGGGGTGCATGGCCGCGCTGGACGCCGAGCGCTACCTCGAGGGCCAGATCGGCGCCACCTGGGGCGCGGGCGAGCGCGTCGAGGTCGCCGCCGATCCACCGGCCGTACGCGCCGTAAACGGTTCATGAATCCGACGGATACCGCACCCGCTGCCACCGACACGGCCTCGGCCGTTCCCGGGTCGCGGGAGCCCGCGTCCGCCCAGTCCGACGCAAGCGCCCTCGACGGCGCCAGCCTGCGCATCGAGGTGCGCGACTCGCTGGCCGACGTCGACCCCGACGAGTGGGACGCGCTGAACCGCGGCGGCTACCCCTTCCTGTTCCACGCGTTCCTGCACGGCCTGGACGAGACGGGCTGTCTCGGCGGCGCCACGGGCTGGTACCCGCGCTACGTGCTGCTGCGCCGCGGCGCCTTCGACCCGGACGACGAGCGCGCCGACGTGGCGGGCAGCGAGCTGGTCGGTGCGGTCGCCGCCTACGTCAAGACCAATTCCCGCGGCGAGTTCGTGTTCGACTGGGCCTGGGCGGACGCCTACGAGCGCCACGGCCAGCGCTACTACCCGAAGCTCGTCGTGGCCATGCCGTTCACGCCCGCCACGGGCCCGCGCCTGCTCGTGCGCGACGACATGCCCTTCGAGGCGACGGCGCGGCTGCTCGCGGGCGCGGTGCGCCAGTACGCGGCCTCCGAGAAGTATTCGAGCGTGCACTGGCTCTTCCCCACCGAGGCCGAGCACGCGCTGCTGACGGGCGGTGACGACGAGGGCGCCGGCGGCCTGCCCCCGGCCGGCGACCACCTCGCCCGGCTCGACTGCCAGTACCACTGGCACAACCACGGCTACGCCGGCTACGACGACTTCCTGGCGGGCTGCACGTCGAAGCGGCGCAAGACGCTAAAGCGCGAGCGCCGCCACGTCAGCGAGGCCGGGCTCGTGCTCACGCGGCGCGCCGGCGACAGCCTCAGCGAAGCGGAATGGGCGGACGTGCACGCGCTGTACTCGTCCACCTTCGACCGGAAGTGGGGCAGCGCGTCGCTGACCGAGGCCTTCTTCCAGCGCATCGGGCGCACGCTCGGGGCGCGCACCCTCGTGGTGCTGGTGCACGATCCGAGCGATGCCACGCCCGAACGCCCCGTCGCCTGCTCGATCATGTTCGAGGGCGACGACGTGCTGTACGGGCGCTACTGGGGCTGTCGGCGCGAGTACCCCAGCCTGCATTTCGAGGCCTGCTATTACCAGGGCATCGATCATTGCATCGAGCGCGGTCTCGCCACCTTCGAGCCCGGCGCGCAGGGCGAGCACAAGATCACGCGCGGCTTCGAGCCGACGCTGACCCGCTCGGCGCACTGGATCGCCCACCCCGGGTTCAGGGACGCGGTCGCGAGCTACCTCGATGAGGAACGCCCGCATGTCGAAGCCCGATGCAACGGGCTTTCCGATTTGCTACCTTTCAAGTCGAAGGAGCTGACGTTGTAAGCGAATGCCCATCCCGTTCCTCGCCCAAGACGACGTCACGACGCCCTTCCCCGATGTCGTGCACGCGTTGTCCGAGCCGAACGGGCTGCTGATGGCGGGTGCGGACCTCTCGCCGCACCGGCTCGTTTCCGCCTACCGGCGCGGGATCTTCCCGTGGTTCGAGGCCGGCGAGCCCATCCTGTGGTGGTCGCCCGATCCGCGCTGCGTCATCTGGCCGGACGACCTGAAGGTGTCGCGCTCGCTCGGCAAGACGCTGCGCTCCGGGCGCTACGAGGTGACCGAGAGCCTCGCCTACCGCGAGGTCATGAAGCAGTGCGGCGCGCCGCGGCCGGGCTCCAGCGGCACGTGGATCACGGACGCCATGCTGGAGGCCTACTGCGAGCTCGCCACGCTCGGCGTCGCGCGCTCGCTCGAGGTCTGGGACGGCCCGCGGCTGGTCGGCGGGCTGTACGGCATCGCGCTCGGGCGCGTGTTCGTGGGCGAGTCCATGTTCTCGCGCGAGAGCGACGCCTCGAAGGTCGCGCTCGTGCACCTGGCGCGCTCGGGCGCCTACCGGCTGATCGACTGCCAGCTCGAGACGGCGCACCTGCGCTCGATGGGCGCGACGACCATCGCGCGCGAGCACTACGTCGGGCTGCTGGACGAGCTCACCGATCGCGCCGACGAGCGCGCGCACGCCCGGCTGGACGCCCGCGACGCCGACGCCACCGCCGCCGCGTCGATCGCCGCGGCGCCGCTCAGCCCAGCCGCGACAGGATCGCGCGCCTGACCGAATCCAGGTCCGCGTCCACGGTCTCGACCGCGTCGCGCCCCTCGATGGCCGTGGCGATGTCCTTGAGCCCGTGCCCGGTCAGCGTGCAGGTGATGGTGCTGCCCGCCGGAATCCTGCCGGACTCGATGTCGCGCAGCGCGCCGCACAGCGACACCGCCGAAGCCGGCTCGCAGAAGACCCCTTCGCGCGTGGCGAGCAGCGACTGCGTGGCCAGCAGCTCCGCGTCCGTCACCTCGTCGAACCAGCCGCCGGATTCGTCCACGGCGGCCTTCGCGAGATCCCAGCTCTGCGGGTTGCCGATGCGGATGGCGGTCGCGAGCGTGTCGGGATCGGGCACCGGCATGCCGCGCATGAAGGGCGCGGCCCCGGCGGCCTGGTAGCCGACCATGACGGGGCGCGTGTCGGTCATCGGGGCGTGCAGGTACGGGCACTTGCCCGCGCACAGCGTGCAGCTCTTCGTGTTGCAGCCCGCGGCTTCCGAGAAACCGATCCAGTAGCCCGAGATGTTCCCCGCGTTGCCGACCGGGATGCAGTGGTAGTCGGGCGCGCGGCCGAGCGCCTCGACGATCTCGAAGGCGGCGGTCTTCTGGCCCTGCAGGCGGTAGGGGTTCACGGAGTTCACGAGCTCCACCGGCGTGTTGCCGCCCGCGATCTCCTTGACCAGGCGCATGCCGTCGTCGAAGTTCCCGCGAATCTGCAGCACGACCGCGCCGTGCGCGATGGCCTGGCCGAGCTTGCCCATCGGGATCTTGCCCTCCGGGATGAGCACGAAGGCCGTCATGCCCGCGCGCGCCGCGTAGGCCGCGGCGGCCGCGGAGGTGTTGCCGGTGGAGGCGCAGACGATGGCCTCGGCGCCCTTCTCGGCCGCCTTGCTGACCGCCATCGTCATGCCGCGATCCTTGAACGAGGCGGTGGGGTTCAGCCCCTCGTACTTGACGAGGATGTCCACGTCCGCGCCCAGGTCCGACGGGATGTTGGTCAGCCGGATCAGCGGCGTGTCGCCCTCGCACAGGCTCACGACGGGCGTGTGCTCGTCGACCGGCAGGCGGTCGCGATAGCGCTCGATCAGGCCTTGGTAATGGCCGGGGTAGTGACCGGAGTGGTGAGCGGAGCGGTGACCGGGACGATGCCCCGGGCGGTTGTCGGAGGCGGGCATCAGTCGAGCGTCTCCACGCGGATGACGGTGACGGTGCCGGTGACGCCGTCGAGTGCCTCGACGCGCGCCACGGCATCGCGCAGCAGGCCCTCGCGCACGGTGCGCGTGAGCAGGATGATGGGCACCGTGGGGTCGGCGCCGTCGACGCCGCCCGCCGGCTCCTTCTGCAGGATGGCCTCGATGCTGATGTTCGCCGCGCCGAAGATGCCTGCCACGTCGGCCAGGACCCCGGGACGGTCCGCCGCCTCGATGCGCAGGTAGAACGGCGCGCGGAAGCGCTCCGGCGGCAGCGGCACCGGCGCTTCGGGGTCGCGGGTACGCTTCGCGTCCTCGGGCTGCACGCCCCAGCGCACGATGTCGATGACGTCGGCCACCACGGCCGAGCCCGTCGGCCCCGCGCCCGCGCCGGGACCGTAGTACAGCGTCGAGCCCACCGCGTCGCCGTGCACCACGACCGCGTTGTTGACGCCGTCGACGCTCGCGAGCAGGCGAGAGGCCGGCACGAGCGCCGGATGCACGCGCAGCTCCAGCGAATGCCAGCCCGGCTCGTCGGCGTCGTCGCGCCGGCGCGCTATGCCCAGGTGCTTGATGCGGTAGCCGAGCTCGGCCGCGAAGCCCACGTCGGCCGCCTCCAGGGCGGTGATGCCCTCGACGTGCACGGCGTCGTAGGCCAGCGGCATGTCGAACGCGAGCGAGGCGAGGATCGCGAGCTTGTGCGCCGCATCGACGCCCTCGACGTCGAAGGTCGGATCGGCCTCGGCGTAGCCGAGCTCCTGCGCGTCGGCCAGCGCGTCGGCGAAGCTCCTGCCGCGCTGCGCCATCTCGGACAGGATGAAGTTGCCCGTGCCGTTGATGATGCCCGCGAGCCACTGCGCACGGTTCGCGGCGAGCCCCTCCTCCAGCGCCTTGATGACCGGAATGCCGCCCGCCACGGCCGCCTCGAAGCGATAGGCCACCTGCGCGGCGTGCGCGGCCTCGGACAGCGCGTCGCCGCGCGTGGCCACGAGCGCCTTGTTGGCCGTCACGACGTGCTTGCCGGACTCGATCGCCGCGCGCGTCCAGCGATACGCGGGCTCGTCCCCGCCGACGAGCTCCAGCACGACATCGATGTCGGGGTCCGCCACGAGCGCGTCGCCGTCGTCTCCGACGATGCCGGGGTCCAGCCCGAGCCCGCCGCACGCCTGGCGCGCGCGCTCCACGTCGCGCACGACGATGCGACGGATCTCCAGCGACCGGCCGGCGCGTCGGCGCACGTCGACGGCGGCCTCCACGAGGATGCGGGCCACGCCGAGCCCGACGGTGCCGAAGCCGAGCAGGCCGATGCGCACGGGGGCGTCGGGGGTCAAGAAGCTGTCCTTGAATCGGGGGGTGACGGGACGCGCGATGTGCGGGTCGACCGGTGAGAATGATACCGGCTCGGGGCGGCTACTCCGAGGCGTCGGCGATGTCGACGTCGTGCGCGTGCACGCTGGCGTCGACGCTCATCTGTCGTTGCCGATCCACCAAAGCAGGACGTGGGTGTCCAGCGATAGCATCGAGAGGTCGTCGGAGTGACGTCGAAATCGTCCCTCTGCTCGAACAGCCGGCACCCGGTGATTCCCGCGCAGCACACGGTTCGCTCGCCCACCCTCACCGGCGTAGCGTCGACATCGGCGATTCCCTCCGCACGGGCTGCCCGTAGAATCACTCCCCATGCAGCTCCAGCAACCCGAACGCGGCGCGTACAAGCTCATCAGCGGCTACGGCGTCGGTACCATCGGGGTCGACGGCGTCGACCACACCGGCAACCTCATCGTCACGCGCACCCGCACCATAGAGCCGTGGTACGAGGGCGACGACCCGGCCGGGCTCACCCTGGAGCACTTCCGCGCGTTGCTGGATCCGCCGCCCGACGAGGAACGCGTGGAGATCGTGCTGCTCGGCACCGGAGAGAAGCACGTCTTCCCGCCGATGCGCCTGATGGGCGAGCTCGCGAAGGAAGGCGTCGCGCTCGAGAGCATGGGCACGCGCGCGGCGTGCCGGACCTACAGCGTGCTGGTGGACGAATCGCGCCCCGTCGCGGCGGCGCTCCTGCAGATCCGGGCCTGACGCCCCCTCGCCCGGCGCCCCCGCCGAACGGGGCGCCCGCGAGTCAGCGGGCCGCGCCGGCTCGGTGTACGCGCCCTCGGATCGCCCTCAGGCGGCAAAGAGGTCCTCGGCGGTGTAGCCGCTGCCCTCGAGCGTGCGGCGCAGGCGCTTGAGCGCCTCCATCTGGATCTGGCGCACGCGCTCGCGCGTGACGCCGAGCTCGCGGCCCACCTCCTCCAGCGTGCTCTTCTCGTGCCCGTTCAGCCCGAAGCGGCGCACCAGCACCGCGCGCTGCTTCTCCTCGAGCTTCGCGAGCCAGGGGTCGATGTTCTCGTACACCCGCTCCTCGGCCAGCGCCTCGGAGGGGTCGATGTTGTTCTCGTCGGCGATGATGTCGAGCAGCGGGCGCTCGCCGTCCGCGCCGATGGCCACGTCGACCGAGGAGACGCGGTCGCGCAGCGCCATGAGCCGCATGACCTCCTCGACGGGGCGCTGCGTGACGGCGGCGATGTCCTCGAAGGTGGGGTCCCGGTCGAGCGACTGCTGCAGCCGGCGCTCGGCCTTGATGTACACGTTCATCTCCTTGACGACGTGGATGGGCAGCCGGATGGTGCGCGTCTGGTTCATGAGCGCGCGCTCGATGTTCTGGCGGATCCACCACGTGGCGTAGGTGGAGAAGCGGAAGCCGCGGCCCGGGTCGAACTTCTCGATGCTGTGCATCAGGCCCATGTTGCCCTCCTCGATGAGGTCGAGCAGCGCGAGGCCGCGATTCATGTAGCGCCGCGCGATCTTGACGACGAGGCGCAGGTTGCACTCGACCATGCGCGAGCGCGACTTGTCGCAGCCGGCGTGCGCGGCACGGGTGAGCGACTTCTCCTCGTCGGCGGTGAGCAGCTCGTTGTGCTCGATCTCCTTGAGGTACATGCGCGTGGCGTCCATCTCGCGGCGCGACACGTCCTTCAGCTTGCTGACGGGCAGCTTCTCGCCGTCGTCGTCCTGGACCGGGGCACGGGCCTCGTCACCCACGCGTGAGATGGGCAGAGCGTTCCAGTCCGAACGAGCGTTGGCGGCCATGTGCGAGAAACCCCGTTTTTTGGTGGTTGGAGAGCGTGGGTGGGACCTAACTTTTGCTTATGTTATGACAACTTACGGAACCTTCCTCGAATGTGAGGCCGGAGTTAACACTTGTTGAGTTTATCGATGCGCTGTTTGACGTAACCCGCTGATTCAAAACAAATTCCACCGAAACAGCGAGTCACGATCGCGGTGTCAGCGCCGTTCCGACACGAAGGACAGCGGATCCAGCGGCGCACCGTCGCGTCGCACCTCGAAACGCAGCACCGATTCGCTGTTCGCGTTGGTGCCGAGGCTCGCGATGGGGTCGCCGGCGCGCACCCGGTCGTCCTCGGTCACGAACAGCTTGTCCGTGTGCGAGTACGTGGTCATGAGGTTCCCCTCGTGGCGCAGGATCACGAGGTTGCCGCCGCCCGACAGGTCGCGCCCGGAATACACCACGGTGCCCGCGGACGCCGCGCGCACGTCCTGGCCCGGCACGCCCGCGATGTCGATGCCCTGCCCGCCGATGGTGCCGGGTGTGTAGCCGCGCGCGACGGCGCCGTCGGTGGGCCAGATCCAGCCACCGGCGGGCGTCGCTGCCTCGCTCGTCAACGCGGCCGACGTGTCGGCGCCCGCCTGCGGCACGTAGCCGTCGAGATCGTCGGCCACGACCTGCTCGTTCGGTGCACCGCCGGTGATCGGATCGAACGAGGCCTGCTCGACGATGACCTCGGGCCGGGGCTCGGGTTGCGGTATGGCCTGGGGTACGGGTTGCGGTACGGGTTGCGGTACGGGCCGTTGCTCGGGGGCCGGGGCAACGGCCGGTGCCATGGGGTTCGACTGCGCGATGACGATCGGCGCCGGTGCCGGCGCGACGGGCTGAGGCACGGCGGCCTGTTGCTGCAGGGGCTGGGCGACCGGCGCCGCCTGCGTGCCGGCCGAGGCACGCGACTCGGTCGCCTGCGCGCGTGACGGCCTCGCGGGCCCGCGCGCGACGCGTGCGGCCGCCCGCACCTCGTCCGGCAGCGTGGTGCCGGGCTTGACGTTCAGACGCATGCCCGGACGAAGATCGTCGCCGCTGCCGGGGTTCAGCGCGGCGAGCTCCGCCGTGTCCAGCGCGTACCGGAACGCGATGCTGTCGAGCGTGTCGCCCGCCTGCACCACGTACATGTTCGGGTAGAAGCGCAACTGCGACAGCCGATCCTCGACATCGGGCACCGCCGTGCAGGCACCGAGCAGCAGCGCCGCGAACAGGGCCGACAACGGGGCGGTGCGGACACCGCTGGTCGCGAGAGTCTTCATCGCGTCGGAGTGTAGAAGTCCGCGGCGAAGCTGCCGAGCGCACGCGCGGCTTCGCCCGCGGTCATGACTTGCCCGACAGGAACGGCACGAAACGCAC
This sequence comes from uncultured Gammaproteobacteria bacterium, assembly GCA_963833195.1. GTDB lineage: Bacteria > Pseudomonadota > Gammaproteobacteria > Granulosicoccales > Granulosicoccaceae > Granulosicoccus. The sequence goes on from CAWHXF010000028.1 coordinate 421,535, forward strand.
GTCGCTCTCGGTGCGCGAATGAAAGCCGGAGCGCTCGCGCGTGACGACGGTGAGCGACTGACGCCCGTCGCGCTCGCCCACCGGGCAGATGAGCCGCCCGCCGACGGCGAGCTGATCGAGCAGCGGTTCGGGTACCGTCGACGGGGCGGCGGTGACCACGATGCCGTCGAACGGCCCCTGGCTCGCCCAGCCCCAGCCACCGTCGCTGTGCCGCGCGTGGATGTTCCGGTAGTCCAGCGCCCGGAACTTCGCGCGCGCGCGCTCGTGCAGCACGCGGATGCGCTCCACGGTGAACACCGTGTCGACGAGGCGCGACAGCACCGCGCCCTGATAGCCCGAGCCCGTGCCGACCTCCAGCACGCGCTGCACCGGCCCCTCCTCCATGAGGATCTCGGTCATGCGCGCCACCGCCCACGGCCGGGAGATCGTCTGCCCCTCGCCGATGGGCAAGGAGACGTCCTCGTAGGCGCGCGTCTGCAGCATGTCGTCCACGAACAGGTGGCGCGGCACCTGACGCAGCACCTGCAGCACCGCGGCGTCGCCGATGCCCGCCTCGATGAGGCGCTTGACCATGCGGTCGCGCGTGCGCTGCGAGGTGAAGCCGATACCGAGGATGTCCGACGGCGAGGCGATCATGCGCGTGCGCTCCCCTGCGGTCCGATGCCCGAGGCGTCCAGCCACGCACCCACCGCGTCGACGCCGTCGCGGCGCGTGAGGTCGATGGCCAGCGGCGTGACGGACACGTAGCCCGCCTCCGTGGCCTCGAAGTCGGTGCCGGGGGAGGCGTCGGCCACGTCCCCCGCGGCGCCGATCCAGTACATGAGCTCGCCGCGGGGGCTCGTCGTGCGGATGGCGTTCTGCGACTCGTGGCGCGTGCCTAGCCGGGTGGCGCGCAGGCCCAGCAGGTCCTCGTACGGCCGATCCGGCACGTTCACGTTCAGAATCGTGGCGGGCGGCAACGGCGCCTGGCCGAGCCGCGCCACCAGCTCCGCCACGATGCGGGCCGCGGCGTCGTAGTGCGTGGGCTCGAAGCTCGCCATGGACACCGCGATGGACGGCTCGCCGAGATTTCGCCCCTCGATCGCCGCGGCCACCGTTCCGGAATACAGTACGTCGTCACCCATGTTCGGTCCGTCGTTGATGCCGCTGACCACCCGGTCGGGCCGCTCGTCCAGCAGCCCCGACAGCGCGATGTTGACGCAGTCCGTCGGGGTCCCCTCCACCGACCACACCTCGGGCTCCTGCTGGCGCACGTGGATGGGGTGGGACAGCGTCAGCGAGTTGCTGGCGCCGCTGCGGTTCCGGTCGGGCGCCACGATGATCGCCGTGCCCAGCGCGTCCAGCGCGCGCTTGAGCGCCCGGATGCCGGGCGACAGGTAGCCGTCGTCGTTGGCGATCAGGATGCGCATGCAACAGGTGTCGAAGGGCCGGCGGGAACCGAGTGACTTTAGCCCGCCGCTACCGCTTCGCAACCCGCACGTGCAGACGCTGCTGGCCTCGAAGGCGCTGAGACCCCCGCTGCCGGCGCTCGGCCGCGAGCGCCTGGAGCTCGACGACGGGGATTTCCTGGACCTCGCGCACGGCACCGTGGCGGGTCCAGCGCGCGCCATCGTGTGCGTGTACCACGGCCTGGCAGGCGGCCTCGGCAGCGCCTACGCGCGCGGCGCCATCGCCGCCCTCGCCCGGCGGCGCCTGCGGCCGCAGCTCATGTTCTGGCGCGGCTGCTCCGGGACACCGAACCGGCTCGCACGCTCCTACCATTCAGGCTGCACCGACGACATCGATCGCACGGTGCGTCTCGCCCGGGAGCGCCACCCCGGATTGCCGGTGCTCGCGGTCGGCTTCTCGCTCGGTGCGAACGCGCTGCTGAAGTACCTCGGCGAGACCGGCGACGGCTGTCCGCTCGATGCCGCGTTCGCCGTGTCGCCGCCGCTGGTGCTGGCCGTCGGTGCCGCCAAGCTCGACACGGGCGCGGCGCGCGGCTACCGCGGACACCTGCTGACCGCCATGCGCGCGCAGCACGAGGCGAAGCGCGCCGCGTATCCCGGACTTGCGTTGTCGGCGGCCACGCCCGCGCTGGACACCTTCCGGAAGTTCGACGACGCGTTGACCGCGCCGCTGCACGGCTTCGCGGGGGTCGACGACTACTACGAGCGCTGCAGCGCGCGTCCGTATCTCGAGGACATTCGCCGCCCGACGCGCATCCTGTGCGCCGAGGACGACCCGTTCTTCACGCCGGCGATCCTGCCGAACGAGCACGAGCTCGCTCCCGGCACGGTGCTGGAGGTGTCGACGCACGGCGGGCACGTCGGCTTTCTCGGACGGCCGGGCGACGGGGACGGACCGGGACGCGGCGCGCTCGGGCGGCGCTGGCTGGATCGGCGCGTGGGCGAGGTGTGCGAGGGGTTCGTCGAAGCGCTCGGGCGGTGAACGTCGATTCAGACTCCGGCTTGACGCAGGCGGTGGATGCGACCGCGAAGCTGCAGGAGCTGAAACGGTATGAAGACCGCGGCCAGGGTGCCGGCCGAAGCGGCCATGCCGGCCAACGTCGCGTCCGGGCGCCAGGTCATGACCGCCATGAACGCGCACAGAACGAGCGCGCCCAGCACCGAGTGCTCCACCGCGCGCACCGTCCACCTCGGCTCGACGATGGGCTGGCGGTAGATCGCGTTCAGTCCGCCGAGCGATAGCCACCACATCGGCACCACGCAGAGCTTCGCGGCGACGAGACTCGGCGCGTCGCCCGCGATGCTCAGCAGAACACCGAAGAAGATGACGAAGCCGAGGACGATGCCGTAGCTTCGAAGGGCGCTGCGCAGGGACGGGTTCACGGCGGCCGGGATACGGGTGGCAATCCGGGCCCCAGTATCCAACGATCATCGCGCGTCGACACGACCGTCCATCAATCCTGCCCGGCGACGTCCCTCTTCGGTCTTGAGAGAGAACTCGCCGCCGTCGAGATCCCTCGCCTCGTCGGTGCACAACCACGCGATCGCGCGCGCCGCGGCTTCCGGCGGCATGTGCGCGGTAGGCTCGAGCCGGCTGACCGGATTGACGCCCGAGCCGCGAATGGCCACCTGCATGTCCGTCGCCACCGTCCCGGGACTCAGGCCGACGCAGCGAATGCCGGAGTCCGCATGCTCCAGGTGCGTGCACCGGGTGAGCGCCAGCACGGCCGCCTTCGTCGCGCAGTAGTGACTCCAGCCCTCCAGCGCCCCGGTGGCGGCGCCGGAGCTCAGGTTAACTATCACGCCGCGACCGCCCTCGAGCATCGCGGGCAGCGCCGCACGGATCCCGTGGTACACGCCCTTCAGGTTGATGTCGACGACACGACCCCAGTCGTCGGGATCGGAACGCTCGATGCGAGCGACCGGCTCGATCGTGCCCGCGTTGTTCACGAGCACGTCGAGCGAGCCGAACGCCTCCACGGCACACGCGACGCCGGTCTCGACATCGGCGTAGCGGGACACGTCGCAGGCCAAGGCCACGGCTCGCCCGCCGAGGCCGCGGATCTCGTCGGCGATCGCCTCGATGGCCTTTTCATCGCGTGCGAGCAGCACGACCGCCATGCCGCCGGCCGCGAGCTCGCGCGCGGTCGCCGCGCCGATGCCACGCGACGCGCCGGTCACGATGCCGACGCGCCCCTGCATCGAGCTCATGCCGACGCCCTCGTTCCCCGAGGCACGGGAAGCGGAACCATCGTGGCGTGCGCCGGCATCGATGCGAAGCGGGGTATTCGTGGTCATGACCGACTCCTGACGTTGGGGAGCGGTCACCGTATTGATGCGGGAGCCTGCAATAAACCGTATGCCTCATGCCGACGAGCTATCGGGTCGTGGCGAGTCCCGCATGGCTCCGCGCGACGTTGGGGGGCGAGGCGTCGCGCCTGAGCGATCCCGCCGATCTGGGAGCGCATCGATGCGTGCTGATCGATCTTGCCGGCCATCGCAGCGAGTGGCGCTGGCGCAAGCGCGGAACGAGCGGCGCGAAGGGTCCGTCCGGCAAGGTCCGGGTCGCCGGCGACGTCCGCTGCTCGTCCGCGCTCGCGGTCCGTCGTTGCGCGCTGGACGGGGTCGGTCCTGCATTGCTCGCCGACTGGCTCATCGGCGACGACCTCGCGAGCGGCAGTCTGGTCGATCTGTGTCCGTGCCACGAGCTCGGCGCGACCGAGTTCGATGCCGGCGCCTGGCTGGTCTATCCGAGCCGCGAATGGCTGCCGGGCAAGACGCGCGCGATGATCGATTTCCTGAAGGCGCACGTCGAAGGCGCGACGAGCGCCTGAAGCGAAGCGACTCCGGGCGAGAGGCGAACCTCAGACACCGAACGCACCGCGGTTCGCCCCACGCAGCAGCCACTTGCCCTCTCCCGTCAGTTCGACGCAGCACACAGTCGCAGGATCCACGGCGAAGCGCATCGCGTCCCGCAACGGATGCCCCAGCGCGAGCGACAGCAACGCCCGGATCGTGCCGCCGTGCGCGACGACGACGACATCGACAGGTGCATCGCACGACCCGCCCGCGGCGAGTACGTCATCGAGCCACGCCCCCGAGCGCTCGGCCTGCTGGCCGAACGTCTCCCCGTTCGGCGGCGCACCGCTCACCCAATCCTCGCCCCACGCCGCGAGCAACGCCCCGTGGTCCCGGTGCACGTCCGCCCAGGTGGAGCCCTCCCAGTCGCCGAAGTCGAGCTCGACCAGACGCGCATCCTCGCGCGCCGCCGGCGCGTCGACGCCGGCCCGCAGCAACGCCAGCGTCTCGCGCGTGCGCGCCATCGGGCTCGTCCACCAGCGCACGTCGCGCCCGCTCGCTGCCAGCATCTCCCGAAGCGACGGCACGAGCGCACGCACGGCCTCGCACCCTTCGTCCGACAACACCACGTCCGTGCGCCCCGCCACCCCGCCGGTACCGTGCCACACGGTGTGCCCGTGGCGCACGAGCCACAGCCGCGATCCGGCACGCATCAGGCCACCATCGCCACGACGGCGGCGAGCACCGCCACCTCGACGAGCTGGTTCGCGGCCCCCAGGCAATCGCCGGTCACGCCGCCGAAGACGTGTCGAAAGCGCCGTCCCGCGAGCTCGGCGACGACGGGCGCGACCAGCAGGGCCGCGAGGAAGGCCACGGACGTGCCGAGCACGAGCCCGACGAGCGCGACGCAGGCGCACGCCACGAGCGTCGCCTCCCCGAGCCGCCGTGCATCGACGCCTTCCGCCACCACCCGATTCGCGGCCTCGGGCCGCGCGTAGTCGAAGCGCGCCATGAGCCACACCGTCGCCCAGCGCGACGCGATGTGCGCGGCCGGCAGCGCGAACGCGGCGACCCCGACGCCCGCGGCCACCAGGAGTTGCCACTTCGCGAGCACCAGCAACACGAGCGCCAGGGCGCCGTACGTGCCCACGCGGCTGTCGCGCATGATCTCGAGCTTCCGGTCCACGTCGAACGCGCCCGCGCTGTCGGCGACGTCGGCCAGCCCGTCCTCGTGGAAGGCGCCGGTCAGGCGCACGCCGAGCGCGACCGCGGCCACGGCCGCCACGCCGACGGGCAGCACCGCGGCGGCGAGCGCGTAGCAGGCCGCCAGCGCCGCGCCCACGACGAGCCCCACGAGCGGGAACCAGCGCGTGGAGCGCGACAGCACGAGCGGGTCGCCGCTGCCGAGGTCGCCGACGGGCAGCCGTGTCAGGAACAGGGTGGCGGTGGCCAGCTCGCGCACCGCGCTCATTCGACGGCGCCCGATACCCCGGCACCCTCGAACGTGGCCATGTCGCGCAGCACGGCCGCCGCGCCGCGCAGCAGCGGCAACGCCAGCACCGCGCCCGAGCCCTCGCCGAGCCGCAGGCCCAGGTCCAGCATCGGCCGCGCGCCGAGCGCCTCGAGCGCCACGGCATGGCCGGGCTCGGCGGAGCGGTGCGCGTAGAAGAGCATGTCGCGCAGCTCCGGGCGCAGCCGCACGGCCACGAGGGCCGCGGCCGTGACGATATAGCCGTCCACCACCGTGACCATGGCGTGCGCGGGCGCCTCCATCATCGCGCCGACGAGGGCCGCGATCTCGAGCCCGCCCGCCTCGCGCAGCAGCTCCAGCGGATCGTCGGCCAGGGGCGCGACGCGCGCCAGCACCGTCGCCACCAGGACGCGCTTGGCGTCGAGGGCCGCGCCCGCGACGCCGCTACCGCTGCCCGTCACCGCGTCCGCGCCGGCACCGGTGAGCGCGCCCGTCAGTATCGCGGCGCTGGTGGTGTTGCCGATGCCCATCTCGCCGAGGCACACCGCGCGCACGCCCGCCTCGGCCGCGTCCACGATCGCGCGGCGCCCGACCGAGAGCGCCGCATCCACGTCCTCGTGCGTCATGGCGGCCTCGCGCGCGAGGTTCGCCGTGCCTGGGCGCACCTTCTCCCGCACCAGCCCCTCGACGCAGGAGAGGTCCGCGTCGATGCCGACATCGATGGTGCGCACCTCGATGCCGTTGGCCGCCGCGATGACGCACACCGCGGCGCCGCCGGCGGCGAAGTTCCTCGCCATCTCTGCCGTGACGGCCTTCGGATAGGCGCTGACGCCGGACTCGCTGACGCCGTGGTCGGCCGCGAACACGATGGCGCGCGCCGGATCGACGCTCGGCGCGAGCGTGCCCTGCACGAGCGCCAGGCGCGCGGCCAGGTCCTCCAACCGACCGAGCGAGCCGAGCGGCTTGGTCTTCGCGTCGAGCGCGGCGCGCGCGCGCGACCGGATGTCGCCGGCGGGGTCGTCCCGCGAGTCCGATGGAGTCATGTGCGGTTGTAGCTGTGCGTCGCGTCCGCACCGGCCGGACCCGGGCGGGAAGTGATGGCTATACTGACCGGGCGTCGTCCCGGTAGCTCAGCAGGATAGAGCGGCCCCCTCCTAAGGGGCAGGTCGGGGGTTCGACTCCCTCCCGGGACGCCACATCGAATCACGCACGACCCTCCGCAGCACGCCGCCCCCTCATCCGACGCCGAACGTCGCCGCCATGCCCGATCGTGCCGCCGCCCGCTCCGCAACGCCCCGCTCGCAGCCGCGCTTCGGTCTCGGCGAGCTGGTGATGGTGAGAAGCACCATCGACCCGTCCAGGAACGTCGACTGCACGCGCGTCATCGACCGTCAGTGGTACGAGGGCTGGGCCGAATGGGGCTGGTACACAGGCTGGCAGTACATCGTGGCCCGCCACGTGGATGCCTGGGCCGTCGAAAGCTCGCTGCGCCCACGGCCCGAGGCCGGCTCGCTGGACTGGAAGGCGCTCAAGCGCGACCTCGGCAGCGCGTCCGGACCGGCCCCCGCATCGCCCGTCGGCCCCGCCGCCACTCCCGGGACCCGTCCCCGGCGCAGGCTGCCCGTCCGGCGCATGCCGACCGTGCCGACGGACGCCGTGCCGGCCGACCCCGCACCGGCGCACATCCGCACCGGCGAACTCCGCACCGGCGAACTCCGCACCGGCGAACTCCGCGGCCGAATGACTCGCCGGGACGATCCTTCGTCCCCGCGGTAGCGCGTACGCCCGAACCCCGGGCGCTCCCTACTCGGCCTTGCCGTTGCCCGAGCCGTTCGCGCCGTTGCCGGTATCGAGCTTCTCGAAGCCCTGATGCTCGATGACCGTGACTTCGTCGAGCCGCGGGTGCGAGTCGCGGAAGGCCGCGTCCAGATCGGACTCGCCGTCCAGCGACACGATCAGCTCCTTGAGCACGTGCACGGCCGCCAGCACGTCGCCGGTGTGGCCGGACTCCGAGATGGTGTGCATGTTCCGCGTCGGGAAGCCGATGGAGGTGGCCGCGCTGTCCACGCTCGCGAGCACCGCGGCCATGCCGTCGGTGCCCGTGTCGCGGCCGCTGACGTCGATCTGCATGGGGATGTCGTGCGCCTTCGCCACGCGCTTGATGCGCGAATTCAGGTGCTCGGACGTCACGGCGCCGGTCGTGAGCGTGAAGCCCTTGCCCATCTCGAGCGGCTGCATGTTCCGGTCCCCGATGCCCGGGGCGGCCGTGTAGTCGTGGTTCACGTCCACGCCGATGAGCACGTCTGGCTCGAAGATGCCGGCCAGCACGCGCGAGCCGAACCGACCGATCTCCTCGTGCGAGGCGATGGCGAACAGACACCGCACGTTGTCCGTGCCCCCGGCCTCGGCGATCAACCGCGCCACTTCGGCCGTGACGAAGCTGCCGAGCCCGTTGTCCAGATAGGCACCGTAGAAGGTGTCCGGGCTGAAGCCGCGCTTGATGGGGCGGTGCAGGATGAGCGGGTCGCCGGGCTTGACGCCCAGCCGCTTCACCTGGTCCGCCTTGTTCTTGCCGTGGATCTGCAGGTCCACGTAGAGCGAGTTCGGACGGATGCCCTTGTCGCCGGTGCGCTGCGCGGGGTCCGAGAAGTGGATGGCGCCCATCGCCTCGATGGTGCCGCCATCGAGGCTCCGGTAGCTGCCCGGGGACTCCGGGTCCTCGCTGAACAGCCGCACCTCGTGCCCGATGAGCACGTTCGGCAGGAAGCTGTCGCTGTTGATCCAGATCTTGCCGTCCGCGCCGATCTTCCTGACCTGCAGGCGGATCTTGTCGGCGTGGCCGACGAGCATGACGGAGAAGCGCTCGTCGTCGCCGGGGTGGCTGTCGAGCACGATGCCCGCGTTGCCCTTGAAGCGGTGCACCGCCCAGCCCTCCGGCATGAACGACTCGAAGTACGGCTGCAGGATGCCGAAGGTCATGGCGGACTCCAGCCCGACGGGGCTGGGCGCGGCGAGAATCCGGCGCATCAGCTCGAACTGATCGTCCGGCATGGGCGTCGTCCAGGGCCTGGCCTCGGCGCTCGCGCCGTTGCTTGAACTGCGCTCGTCGGCGCTCGGATCGGTCGGCATCGTGGGTATCGCGGGAGCTGGCGGAAAGTTGACCGGCCAGTATACGAGCGGGTCCGGACTCCGCGCGACTCCGGTAATCCGTCGCCCTGAGACGCGTGCCGGCACGGCCGACGTGGCCGGGCAGTATGATCCGCCGCCACGTCCCGTCCCGACCCGTCGCGCATGCCTCGAACCTCGTCGCCGTCCCGCCCGTCCGCGCTGCTGGGCACCTTGCTCGCCTGCGCCGTCCTGTCCGCTTGCGGCGGCTCGTCCGACTCCGACGGCGGTGGGGCAACCACCGGCAACGGCGCAGGCGGCCCCACGGGCAGCGGCGGCGGCGCGGCGAACCCCGGCGGCGGCGGCACCGGCGCGAACCCGAACGCGGTCACCGACGGCGCGGACCTCTCGCACGTGCCCGTCGCGCTGCCGCGCGTCGACGTCGCGCCCGCGAACGACCCGGCGCTCTATTCGCAGGAAGGTGCGGACCGCGCGGCGAACCTCGACGGCTCCTTCGGCGTCATCCTCGACGTGGTCGAGAACCACGGCAACGACCTGCCGTTCTCGTGCAAGACCCTCGGCGCGGAGTACGCCTCGTGCAGCGTCGTGAACCTGCACGTGAAGGCCGCGGACGGCGAGCTCGAGGGCGACGACTGGGCGCTCTACTTCCATTCCATCCGGCGCGTGCTGCGCGTGGACTCGGACGACTTCGACGTCGAGCTCGTGAACGGCGACCTGAACCGGCTCGTGCCCGCCGAAGGCTACGACGGCATCGACGGCGACGTCGCCACGGTGCGCCTCGTGACCGAGTTCAACTGGCTGATCGAATCGGACTTCATGCCGCGCGCCTGGCTGGTGCGCGACGGGCAGTCGCCGCTGCTCGCGCCGAACACCGACGAGAACACGGTCGAGACCGCCTACGCCATGCCGATCACGGGCGGCAACCGCTTCGCGTTCAACGGCGAGCCGGTGGACATCGCCTCCCCCGCCACGCGCTTCGCCGCCAACGCGCCGGCCGCGACCGCCGCCGCCGGCTTCACGACGGCGGACATCCAGCGACGCATCGTGCCGAAGCCGCCGAGCGTCACGGCGGGCGCCGGCGCGCTCGACATCTCCGGCGGCTTCTCGTTCGCGGGCGCACCGCTCGGCTGACGCCAGCATCGCCGCGCTGACCGATCGGCAGGCCGACTTCATGGCCACCGACGCCGCCACGCCGCTGTCGATGTCCATCGACCCCACGCTCGGCGCCGAGGCCTACACGCTCGACGGTGAGCGCCGGCGGCATCGCCATCGCGGGCGGCGACGAGCCGGGATTGTATTACGGCGCACAGTCGCTGCTCGGGCTCGTGCAGCCGGACGTCGACACGATCCCTGCCGTGACGATCACCGACGCCCCGCGCTTCGGCTTCCGCGGCATGCACGTCGACATCGCCCGGAACTTCCACGGCCCCGAGACGCTGCGCCGCGTGATCGATCAGCTCTCGGCCTACAAGCTCAACGTGCTGCACCTGCACCTGTCCGACGACGAGGGCTGGCGCCTGCAGATCCCGGCGCTGCCGGAGCTCGTGGACGTCGGCGCTCGGCGCGCGTTCGCGCTCGACGCGAACGGCAACGTGTTCGAGGGTGACGGGCTCATGCCGCAGCTCGGCTCGGGGCCGTTCGACGACACCTCGGGCACGGGCTTCCTGTCGCGCGAGGATTTCGTCGCGCTGCTCGAGTACGCGGCCGCGCGCCAGGTGAGGATCGTGCCCGAGCTCGACATGCCGGGCCACGCGCGCGCCGCCGTGGTGGCGATGCGCGCGCGCGCCGCGAACCTCGGCACGCCGCAGAGCCTCGAGGTGCGCCTGGACGACCCGGACGACGCCTCGCGCTACCTGACCATCCAGCACTACGACGACGGCATCATGAACCCTTGCGTGCCGGGCACCTACGCGTTCATCGACACCGTCGTGCGGGAAGTCCGCGCGATGTACGACGATGCAGGTCTGACCCTCGACGTCTTCCACATGGGCGGCGACGAGGCGCGCAGCGTGTATACCGAAGGCGTGGGCTTCGAGCAGGTCGGCGGCAGCACCCCGTTCCGCGGCGACGCGGACTTCGCCGACTGGGACCAACCCTGGGAGCGCTCGCCGGCCTGCGCCGCCTACATAGAGGCCACGCCGGAGGTGTCCTCGCGCGCGGACCTGCAGCCCCACTTCGTGCGCCGCGTGAGCGAGATCGTCGCATCGGCCGGCGTGCCCGCGCTGTACGCCTACCAGGACATCTACGACGAGCTGCCCGCGGGCGAGCTGGCGACCGAGCGGGCGGGCGTGAGCTTCTGGGAACCGGCCCATACCGGCGGCTACGCGAACATCAACGGCTTCACGAACCGCGGCTACGAGACCGTCGTGGCGGTGCCCGACTTCCTGTACTTCGACTTCCCGCCCGAGATCCATCCCGAGGAGCGCGGCTACTACTGGGCCACGCGCTACACCGACACGAGGAAGGTCTTCGGCTTCGCGCCCGAGAACCTGCCCCAGAACGCCGAGACCTCGGTGACGCGCGAAGGGCGGCCCTGGGCCGCCACCGGCGGCGAGCCGAACGCGGGCGTCGTCGGCATGCAGGGCCTGCTCTGGAGCGAGACCGTGCGCACGGGCGAGCAGGTCGACTACATGGCCTTCCCCCGCCTGCTGGCGCTGGCCGAACGCGCCTGGCACCGCGCGCCCTGGGAGCTCGACTACACACCCGCCACCACCTACTCGGGCGGCACGAACGAGGTGCCCGCCACGAGCCTGGTCGACACCGCGGCGCTCGAGGCCGACTGGGCGCTGTTCGCGACCGCCCTCGGCACCAAGGAGCTCGCCAAGCTCGACGCCGCGGGCGTGCGCTACCGCGTGCCGATACCGGGGGCCAGCGTCGGCGCGGGCGGGCTGTCGATGAACGTCGAGCTGCCGGGGCTGCCGCTCGAGTACTCCGCGGGCGGCGACTTCACCGCGTTCGAGCCGGGCACGGGCTCCGGAGCGGGAGCGACCACCGTGCGCGCGCGTTCGGCGGAGGGGTCGCGGGCCGGGCGCGCCGACGGCATCGAGTGACGGCCCTGCGCAAGGTCGGGCCCGCCACCGGTCGGAGGGCGGAGCCTCGCCCGGACCGAAGGGCCGAGCACGCCCGGCGGCTGGATCGCGCGCTGGCGGAGCTCGCCGGCGAACGCGGCGCGGACTCCCGCGGGCGAGATGCGGAGGACGCGACCGACGACACCGACGGCACCGAAGCGGCGCCGCGCTCCGGCTCCGCGCTCCACGTCCTGGCACGCTGGGGCCTGCGCGTGCGGCCGCCGTACTACTACGGTCTGCTGAGCGCCTGGCTCTACTACGCGCTGCTGCTGGTGCCGGCGACGGGTGCCGGGCTCTGGCTGCTCGTGTGGCGCCACGACGCCGTGCGGCTCCTGGCGATGCTCAGCACGACCCTGCAGATCGGGCTGGGGCTGGCCTTCGTCGCAGCGGTGCTGTGCTGGGTCGTCGCGCGCGTGCGCCGCCTGTCGCGCTGGGACGCCCTGTAATCGCAGGCACTGTAGAGCGCGCGCCGAGGCGCCCCGCCCGGGCCGGCTCCAGTACATTGCGCGCATGAGCGCCGACACCATCGACACCACCACGCCCTGCGGCGCCTGGCCGTCCCCCATCACCGCCGAGTCGCTGGTCGAGGGCGCCGTCGGCATCTCCGAGGCGGTGCCCGACGGCGAGCTCGTGTGGTGGACCGAGTCGCGGCCCCAGGAGGGCGGACGCACCGCCCTGATGCGCCTGGACCTCGCCGCCGCGAGGGCGGAGCCCGTCGAGGCGACGCCGCCCGGTGCGAACGTGCGCACGCGGGTGCACGAGTACGGCGGCGGCGCGTGGTGGGCCGCGAACGGCACGGCCTGGTACGTCGACGATGCCGACCAGCGCGTGTACGCCCTGCGCGCGGACGCGGACCCCGTGCCGCTGACCCCGGAGCCGCCCTCGAAGGGCGCGTGGCGGTACGCCGACCTGCGTCCGCTGGACGCATCGTGGCTCGTGGCGGTGTGCGAACGCCATCTGGCGGATGCGGACGCGAAGGAGCCCGAGAACCTGCTCGTCGCCATCGCCACGGATGCCTCGGGCCGCGTCGTGGATCTCGTGCGCGGGGCCGACTTCTACGGCTCCCCGCGCCCGTCCCCGGACGGCGCCGAGCTCGCCTGGATCGAGTGGAATCACCCGAACATGCCGTGGGACGACACGACGCTGCGCGCGGCCCCCATCGCGCACGAGCCGGACGGCACGCCCGCGCTCGCCGAGCCGCGCGCCGTCGCCGGCGGGGACGGCCGCGGCGAGGCCGTGGTGCAGCCCGAGTGGTCGCCGGACGGCCGGCTGCACTTCGTGTCCGACCGGCGCGACGCGTGGTGGCTGTACGCCGAAGGCGTCGACGAGCCCGTGCTCGCCGGCGACGGCGAGATCGGCTACCCGCCGTGGGTGTTCGGACTGTCGCGCTACGCGTTCCGCCCCGACGGCGGCATCGTCGCGGCACGCTTCGATGACGGCATCGAGCGCCTGGACGGCCACGCAGAGTTCACCGCGTTCCATTCGGTGCGCACCTCGGGCGCCCGTACCGCCTTCGTGGGCGCGTCGTTCGGCACCGGCCCGGCCGTGGTGGTCGACGGCGAGGTCGTGCGCGCACCGCGCGCGACGTCACTCGACGCGGCCTTCCTGACCGCGCCGGAGCGCCTGCGCTTTCCCACCGGCGCGGCACGCGACGCGACCGCCCACGCCCTGTACTACGCCCCTGCCAACCCGCACCACCGGGTACCGGAAGGCGAGCGCGCGCCGCTGATCGTGATCGCGCACGGCGGGCCCACCGCCGCGGCGCGCACGCAGCTGAACCTCGGCATCCGCTACTGGACCAGTCGCGGCTTCGGCGTGGTCGACGTCAACTACCGCGGCAGCTCCGGCTTCGGCCGCGCGTACCGGAAGGCCCTGGAGGGACGCTGGGGCATCGTCGACGTCGAGGACTGCACCGCGGCGGCCGAGGCGCTGGTGGCGCGCGGCGCGGCCGACCCCGCGCGGCTGATCGTGCGCGGCGGCAGCGCCGGCGGCTACACGGTGCTGTGCGCCCTCGCCTTCCACGACACCTTCACCGCCGGTGCGAGCCTGTACGGCGTGGCGGACCTGGAGGCGCTCGCCGGCGACACGCACAAGTTCGAGAGCCGCTACCTCGATTCGCTCGTCGGTCCGTGGCCCGAGGCGGCGACGCTCTACCGCGAGCGCTCGCCCATCCACCACCTGGAGGGCTTCACGGCGCCGATGATCGTGCTGCAGGGCAGCGAGGATCGCATCGTGCCGCCCAACCAGTCGCGCATGATCGTGGAGGCGTTGAAGGCCCGCGGCGTGCCGGTGAGCTACCTCGAGTTCGAGGGCGAGCAGCACGGCTTCAGGCGCAGCGAGACCATCGTGCGCGCGCTGCAGGCCGAGCTCGCGTTCTACGCTGCGGTGTTCGGCTTCGCGCCGGCGGACGAGCTGCCGATGCTGGAGATCGCGAACCTCTAACCGGCCTCCTCGATCGGCACGCAGAAGTGCCCGAACAGGGAGTTGGCCCAGGCGAGCGTGCAGCTGCCCGTCTCGTAGCGCCAGGTCTCCACCTCGGTGGTGCCCGCCACCGCATCGTTCACGGTCACGGTCTCCAGCCGGCCGTCGGGGAGGTAGGCGTAGTCGCGCGTGCGATCCACGGTGCCGTCGCCCAGGTCGTCGACGGACTCGGACGCGAGCCGTCCGGCCGCGTAGTCGTAGGTGCGGCGCTCCACGAGCAGCGCTCCGCCTTCCACGGGCGTACCGTCCTCGTTGGCGAGCACCACGAGATTCGACGACTCGACGAGCCCGTCGGCACCGAACTCGTAGGTGAGCCGGCGGTTGGCGACGCCGTCCGCGTCCCGGAACTCGAGCACCGCCAGTGCATCGTTCGCGTAGCTGAACTCCACGGTGCGGAAGACCTCGTCGGTCTGGCCGAGGAAGTCGGTGCGTGCGACGAGCCGCGCCTCGTCGTCGTACTCGAAGCGACGCGTCTCGGCCGGCACGTCCCCGTTGAAGCGCTCCTGGACGGCGATCGCGCCGAGCGAGTCGTCGTAGCTGTCGACGATCTGCGTGAGGTTGCCCGCACCGTCGTCGATGGTGACCTGATCGGTACGGAAGAAGACCGCGCCGTCGAGCCCGCCGTCCGGAGCGCCACCGGGCGGTGCGGCATCCGGGTCGGTGTCCGGCGACGTGGGCCCCGTCCCGGGTGCCGCCACCGGCCCCGGATCGTCGTCGCCGCCCCCGCACGCCGCCAGCGACAGCGCCGAGACGAGCACCAGCGACGCGGCCCGAGCGCACGCGCGCGGCCTGACGGTCAACGTTCCCACACCTTGGTCCCCACCCGCTCGAGCGGCGTGCGCCGCGATCGGACGAGGCTACCGGCAGGCACGACGCCGAGTCGCCCGGCTTGCACTATCTGACACGAAGGCACGCGTACGGCGCGATCAGTGCCACGTGCGCTCCAGCACGTCCAGCCAGTTCCCGAAGCACAGCCGATCGACCAGCGCCGCACCGTAGCCGTGCGCGCGCATGGCATCGACCAGCACGGGCAGTCCGCCCGCATCCCCGATGGCGCGCGGCACCACCGCGCCGTCGAAGTCCGAGCCGAGCGCCACGCCGCGTTCGCCGAGCCGGCCGAGCAGGTGATCGAGGTGGCGCAGCATCGCCTCGACCGGCGTATCGCTGCTCATGCGTCCGTCGTCGCGCAGGAAGGCGGTGGCGAAGTTCAGCCCCACCACGCCGCGCGTGGCCGCGATGACGTCGAGCTGGCGATCGGTGAGGTTCCTCGCGTGCGGGCAGATCGCGTGCGCGTTGCTGTGGGTGGCCACCAGCGGCGCGTCGCTGGTGGCCGCCAGGTCGTCGAAGCCGCGCTCGTTGAGGTGCGAGCAGTCGAGCAGGATGCCGAGCTCGTTGCAGCGGCGCACCAGCCGGAAGCCCGCCTCGGTCAGCCCGTTGCCGATGTCCGGCGTGGACGGGAAGCGGAACGGCACGCCGTCCGCGAAGACCGTGTTGCGCGACCACACCGGACCGAGCGAGCGCAGGCCGGCGCGGTACAGCACGTCCAGCGCGTGCAGCTCGGCATCGATGGCCTCGGCCCCCTCGATGTGCAGGATGGCGGCGAGCGTGCCGCTGGCCATGCAGTCGCGGATCTCGTCGACGCCGGTGCACACCCGCAGCGCACCGATGGCCTCCAGCCGGTGCAGGATGGCGATCTCGTGCATCACCACGTCCGTGGCCGCGGGGCGCTCCAGCGGCGCGGGCAGCCGCACGTCGTAGCCGCCGGCGCGCTCCTCCGAGCGCCGGGGCGCCTCGCGGGACCCACCGGGCGGGGTCTCCCGCGCCACGTCTCCCGGCGGCGTGCTGCCCGGCGGCGACGGCACCCAGACCGCGAAGAAGCCGCCCGCGAAACCGCCGCGCCGGGCCTTGGCCGAGTCCAGGTGCAGCGGCAGCCCGGTCAGGAAGCCGTCCGCCGCCCCGGTACCGCCCGCCATCAGCAGCCGCGTCAGCACGTCGTTGTGGCCGTCGAAGACGAGCTGCGGGCCGGCCGTCGGTGCGTTCATCGCGCGAAGTCAGTCATTCGAAGCCGGCTCTCAGACCGCCGGCGTCTCGCGCAACGCCGGCACGATGGGGCCGTCGTCCGGGCCGACGACCGGCAGCGCGTGCACCACGTGACGCGCGAAGTCGCCGCCGACGTCCTCGTAGAGATAGTAGGCGCGGCAGCCGAGCGCCTCGAGCTCGCGGCGCTCGTCGGGGAAGCGGCAGGCCACGCCGAGGGTGCCGGTGAAGCCGAGCTCGCGCGCCATGCGCACCACGCGCAGGTTCTCGCGATGGATGGTCAGGCCGACCAGTATGGTGTCGCGCTGCGCAAGCCCGGTGCGCTCCCAGAAGTCCCGGTCCGAGGCGTCGCCGTGGATGCAGGCGTAGCCGTCCTCGCGCCGCTGCGCGACGAGCCCGACGTTCTCCTCCACGCCGACGATGCCGGCACGCGCGAAGTTGCCGCTCTCCGCGGCGATGAGCGCCAGCGCGTCGTAGGCACCGCGGCCGATGCGGCCCATGCCGAGGATGACGGTGCGCGCGTCCCCGAGCGAGCCCACGCGCTCCTCGGGCAACCGCTCCTCGCTCTCGTGGCGCAGCAACCGCGCCTCGTGGCGCCGGAAGAGCTCGTGCGCGAGCCGGTTGGCGGGCGTGGCCATGACGAAGGAGATCGCGAGCGCCAGCGCGATGGTCGTGACCCACACCGGCCGCAGCACCTCGGCCTCCACCGCGATGGCCGCGACGATCAGGCCGAACTCGCTGTAGCTGAACAGCGACAGCCCCGTCAGCCAGCCGGTGCGCGCGCGCAGCCCGAAGCGCGTCAGCACGGCGAAGTAGACGACGGGGCGCAGCAGCGTGAGCGAGGCGATCAGCGACGAGATGACCATCATCTCCATCGACGGCAGCCCGTAGTAGCCGATCTGCACGAAGAAGCCGATCAGCAGCAGGTTCTGCAGCCCGTGCAGCTGCTCGTAGACCTCCTTCGCCTTCGCACGGTGCGCGTGCTTGAGCAGCATGCCCGCGACGAGCGCCCCGAGTCCGCCCTTCAGCGCGGCCGCCTCGAACAGCGCCGCCGCGCCGAACGCGAACAGGATGCCCGCGAGCAGCAGCAGCTCCCCGTGCCCGACGGCCGGCAGGAGCCTGCGCAGCAGCGGGGCGGCGAGCGGCAGGGCCAGCAGCGCCAGCGCCCAGGGCGCGGGCCAGTGGCCCGAGGTGGCCACCAGGTACACCACGGCCAGCACGTCCTGCACGACCAGGATGCCGATGGCGATGCGCGCGTAGAACGAGGCCGTCTCGCCGCGATCGTCGAACAGCTTGATGGCCAGCACCGTGCTGGAGAACGACAGCGCGAACGCGAGCGTCCAGGGGCCCGCCGGGTGCTGGAAGCTCAGCGGCGAGTACAGCGAGGCCACGATGTAGAGCGCCGCGGCGGTCAGCGGCACCACGATCACGATGTGCAGCAGCGCCGAACCCCAGACGTAGCGCGGGGCGAGATCCTTCGGGTCGAGCTTCAACCCTATCGTGAACAGCAGCAGCAGGATGCCCGCGTCCGCGAGCGGCGCCAGCGCCTCCAGGCTGCTCCAGCCGAGCGCGTTGCCCACGAAGCCCGCCAGCAGGAAGCCGAGCAGCGGCGGCATGTTCGCCCGCCGGAAGGCGAGCCCCGCGACGAAGGCCAGCAGCAGGACGAGGGGGTCCATCGATCGGTCTCGGCAGCCAAGGGGGGGGCGACGTGCCCGACCGAGGGTAGTCGACCGCGATGCAACGCGTGCAGCGCCTGACCGCCGGCGGCCCGGCAGGTGTAGCGTCCGCGCGGTGGGGGTCGACGGTCCGCCGAGCGTCCGTCCGCCCCGCCGCCCGACCCTCCTCCAACCCTCTCGCCCAGTATCCCGGAATCCCTCGATGACCGAACGCGACGACGTGCTCGTCAGCCTCGCTTCCGCCTGCGGATTCGCGGAGTCGTTCCACGACCAGCGCGGCGAGCTCTTCCACCCCCCCGAGTCCACGCTGCGCCGGCTGCTCGCCTCGATGGGCGTGATCGATTCCCCGGACGCCGGCAGGCCGGCGCTCGAGGCCGCGCTGCACCGCGAACGATCGGCTCGCTGGCGCCACGCGCTGGCGCCCGCACGGGTGCTCTACGAGAACGAGGCCTGCGGCATCGAGCTCGCGGTGGCCGAGGACGCGCTCGACACCCCGTGGCGCTGGCAGCTGACCCTCGAGGACGGTGGACGGCACGGCGGCGAGGCGGTGCCGCGCGAGCTGCATCTCGCGGGCGAGGAGGGCGGTGGCGGCGGCCCCTCGCGCGGCGAGCTCGACGGGCGACGCTACGAGCTGCACTGGCTGGAGCTGCCGGCGTTGCCGGGCGGCTACCACGAGCTCGAGGTGTTGCCGGCCGGGGCGGCCGACCGCGCCGGGACCGAGGGCACGCGCGCGCGGCTCATCGTCGCGCCGCGGCGCTGCCACGAAGGGGTCGAGGGGACGGGCACCGATCCCGAGGGGCCGCGCGTCTGGGGCCCGGCGCTGCAGCTCTACGCCGTGCGCTCGGGGCGCAACCAGGGAATCGGCGATCTCACGGACCTCGCCGACGCGTGCCGCATGGGCGCGGAGCTCGGGGCCGATCTCGTCGGCGTGAACCCGCTGCACGCGCTGTTCGCGCACGACCCCGAACAGGCGAGCCCCTACAGCCCGTCCAGCCGGCTGTTCCTGAACCCCGCGTACATCGATCTCGAGGCCGTGCCGGGCTACGGCGCGCTCGATGCCTCCGAGCGACCCGACCCGGCCGTGCTCGCCGCGCTGCGCGAGACCGACTTCGTCGACTACACCGGCGTGGCCGCGCTGAAGGCGCCGGTGCTGGAGGCCCTGCACGCGCGCTTCGCCCAGGCCGGGGCCAGGGCCGGGGACAGGGCCGGGGCCAGGGCCGAGGACAGGGCCGAGGACGGGGCCGGCGACGGGGCCGGCGACGCGACCGCCTTCGAGACCTGGCGCGCGGACGCGGGCGAGGCGCTCGAGCGCTACGCGCTGTTCGAGACGCTGCGCGAGGCGAACGCGGCCGACCCGGACGCGCCCACCTCGGCCTGGTGGGACTGGCCCGAAGGCTGGACGACTCCGGACGGCGACGGCGCGCGCAGGGCCATCACCGAGCGCGCCGAGCGCGTCACGTACCACGCGTGGCTGCAGTGGCTCGCGGCCGTGCAGCTCGACGCCGCGGCGCTGGCCGCGCGCGAGGCGGGCCTGGCGGTGGGGCTCTACCGGGATCTCGCGGTGGGCACCGCCGGCGGCGGCAGCGACGCCTGGGCCGAGCAGGACTCCTACCTGCGCGACGTGCACGTCGGCGCACCGCCCGACGACTTCAGCGCGAACGGCCAGGACTGGGGCCTGCCGCCGCTGGATCCGCGCGCGCTCGTGCGCGCCGGCTACGAGCCGTTCGCCGAGATGCTGCGCGCGAACATGCGCGCCGCGGGCGCGATCCGCATCGACCACGTCATGGGGCTCGCGCGGCTGTTCTGGATTCCCGAAGGCGAGTCCCCGGCGAACGGCGCCTACGTCGCCTATCCGCTGCAGGACATGCTCGCGGTGCTGGCGCTCGAGAGCCGGCGCGCGCGCTGCATCGTCGTCGGCGAGGATCTCGGCACCGTGCAGGAAGGCTTTCGCGAATCGCTCGCCGAGGTCGGCGTGCTCTCCTACAAGCTCATGTACTTCGAGAAGGAGTACGAGACCGACCAGAGCTTCAAGGCGCCCGCCCGGTACCCGTACCGCTCGCTCGTCGGCGCGAACACGCACGATCTGCCCACCCTGCGCGGGTTCTGGCAGATGGACGACCTGAAGCTGCGGCAATCGCTCGATCTCTTCCCCTCGCAGCAGATGCACGAGCGTCAGCGCGAGGAGCGGTTGCAGGACCGGGTGCGCCTGCTCGAGGCGCTGGAGCGCGAAGGGCTCCTGCCCGAAGGCGTCGCGCCGGGCGACGAGCACGTCGCCATGGACGACGCCCTCGTGGCCGCCATCCACGGCTTTCTCGCGCGCACCCGCTCGATGCTGCTGGTGGCGAACGTCGAGGACATGATCGGCCAGGTGGAGCAGATGAACCTGCCCGGCACCGACCGCGACCTCTACCCGAACTGGCGCCGCCGCCTGGGCGTGGCGCTGTCCGCGCTCGCCGACCACCCGGGCGTGCGGGCGTGCGCGGCGGCCATGAACGCGGGGCGTTCGGCGAGCTCCTGACGCGGGCCCGACGCGAACCGCACTCGCGCCGCGTCAGCTGAACAGGTCGAAGGCCCTGCCGATGAGCGAGCTCTCCACGCGGTAGATCTCGGTGTAGTGGCAGCGCTCGCAGCTCACGGTCGTGAACTTCTTGTTCTGCACGTCCGTGAGCTTCGAGAACATGCCGCCCGTGGCGCTGAACTTGTCGGTGTCGAACTCGTCGTTGCCGCACTTGGGGCAGGTCCAGTTGGCGTGCTTGTCGGCCATGGGGCTGTTTCTCGCGAAGGTGGCGTGAGTGATCGTGCATGGTCGGCCACGCGGCCCGCGCGGCCCTCGCCCCGTGCAACATCGCCGACGATCAGGCGGGCGTGACGGCTGTGGCACCATGATCACACACCCTCTAGCACACCCCCGCAACGTGGCACGCGTACTCCTGTCCGGCATCGACAAGCGCTGGGGCGACGTCTACGGCGTGCGCGGCTTCGAGCTCGAGATCGCCGACCGCGAGTTCCTCGTGCTGCTCGGCCCCTCCGGCTGCGGCAAGACCACGACCATGCGCATGGTCGCCGGCCTGGACTTCCCGACCAGCGGCGAGATCCACATCGGGGACCGCATCGTCAACGACCTCGAGCCCAAGGATCGGGACATCGCCATGGTGTTCCAGAACTACGGGCTGTACCCGAACATGACGGTGTACGAGAACATCCGCTTCCCGCTCAAGATCAGGAAGATCCCGGCCGCGGAGCACGACCCGCGCGTGCAGCGCGCGGCCGAGATGGTGGAGCTCACGGCGCTGCTGGATCGACGGCCCAAGGAGCTCTCGGGCGGCCAGCGCCAGCGCGTGGCGCTCGCGCGCGCCATCGTGCGCGAGCCCACGGTGTTCCTCATGGACGAGCCGCTGTCGAACCTCGACGCGAAGCTGCGCGTGAGCATGCGCGCCACGCTCAAGAACCTGCAGCACCAGCTCGCGGTGACGACCATCTACGTCACGCACGACCAGATCGAGGCCATGACGCTCGCCGACCGCGTGGTCGTCATGAACGCCGGCGAGATCATGCAGGTCGGCACGCCGGAGGAGGTCTACAACCGCCCGGCGAACCTCTTCGTGGCGAGCTTCATCGGCTCCCCGGCCATGAACCTGGTCGAGGGAACCCTGAACGGCGCGGACTTCGAGGCGAGCGGCGTGCGCGTGCCGGGCATCGAGGCGGTCCAGACGGGCGCGCGCGCGAGTGAGCCCGGCACCGCCGCGAAGGTCACGCTCGGCTACCGCGCCGAGGACGCCCGCATCGTCGCGAACGACGAGCCCGCCGCGATCAGCGCGCCGGTGTACTCGATGGAGCTCCTGGGCGACTCCACCATGGTGACGGTCAGGGCCGGCGGCAGCATGCTCTCCGCCAAGGCCGGCAAGGAGTTCCGCACGCGCATAGGCGACCCGATCTCGCTCGCGATCGATCCTCGGGACGTGCACCTGTTCGACACCGCGACGGGCCGCCGCCTGGACGCTCCGCACGTCTGACGCGCGAGCTCGCCGCTCGCGCGGCGTTCCCGATCCGCCCCGTACTGCCGCCCGGCCACGCGCCGGGCACCGGTTTCCTTGGACGGCGTCACGTCATCGAACGTGTCGTTCCGTCGTGGCGTGACGCGCGTGCCTGAGGGCCGCGCGGCCGGTACCGATACATCTCCGGTACCGACGCGGACCCGTTCCGTGGCTCTACGACGACAACAACAAGCGAGCCGCTCATGTCCATTGATAGTGCACGCGCCCGACGTCTCGGCGCCGCGGTGCTGGGTACGGCCCTGGCCACGATCGCACCGGGCGCCGGCGCCGCCGAGGAGTACGTGGCCGGCACCGGCACGGCGGCGTCCGCGTCGGTGTCACCGTCGGCGTCCGGGGACGTGACCCGGCGCACGAAGCAGGGCAGCTACCGCGTGGTCGGCGGCCGCGCCGTCGTCGAGGGCGACATGATCATCGGCGAGGTCGATGCCCGCGGCCACCTGAAGGCCACCGCACGCGGGCTCGGTCATTCGCGCAAGCTCGGTCGCTGGCCCGACGGCATCGTGCCGTACGCGTTCGGCGACGGCATCGCCGCGGCGCAGCGCGACACGGTGCTGGCGGCGGTGCGCCACTGGACCGAGAACACGCGCATCTCCTTCGTCGAGCGCACCGCCGCGAACGCGGGCGAGCACTCCGGCTGGATCGTGTTCAGGCCGACCAACGGCTGCGCCTCCTCGGTCGGACGCACCGACAAGCAGCCGCAGGACCTGTTCGTGCAGAGCTGCACCGTGGGCAGCGTGATCCACGAGATCGGGCATGCCGTGGGCCTCTACCACGAGCACACGCGCCCGGATCGGGACATGTGGATCACCGTGGACAACGAGCAGATCATCGGCGACGACCCCGCGCGCGGCGTGCGCTCCAAGGCGCACAACTTCGAGATCATGCGCACCAACAGCGTCGAGCTCGGCCCGTACGACTACGACTCGATCATGCACTACGGCACGCACTTCTTCGCCAAGGGCGACAAGCCGACCATCATCGTTCCGCCCGGCGAGAGCATCGGTCAGCGCCTCGGGCTTTCCCCGGGCGACATCAGCGCGGTCAATTCCATGTACGCCACCGATCTGGCGGTGCGCGCCGTGACGACGGATCTGGGGGATGCCGCCGAGGTCGACGTGACCGTCGACAACATCGGCGAGCTCGGCGCGCACGACCTGGAGATGGTGTTCGAGCTGCAGGGCGACGCCGTCTGGACCGCCGTGACGCAGAACAGCGGCTGGGACTGCCTGAGCGATGGCCCGCAACTGTACTGCCGGCGGGACACGCTGACCGAGACCGCCCCGCAGTCGCGCTTCATCCTCGAGGCGCGGCCGAACGGCGCGTCGCTGGACGATCTGAAGGTACGGCTCGCCTCGCGCACCCTGGACACCAACCCGGCCAACAACGTGGTCAACGACTCGGTGCCCACGCTCGGATCCGCCGGACCCGCCGCGGACGCGGACACCGCCGAGCGCCGTACCGACGCCGACGTGCCGGCCGACGATGCGGGCGCACCGACCGCCTCGGGGCGTGGCGTACCGACGAGCTCGGACGGCGCATCGCAGGGCGCGGGCGGCGGCGTGCCCGCCCTGCCCGGCCTGGCCGCTTTGACGGGGCTCGCGCTGCTGCGCCGCAGGCGGTCCGCGGCGACTCGCTGACGCGCCGGCGCACCCGGCTCCCGCGGGAGAGGCATCGCAGCGCCCTCGCCGCCGAAAACCGCCCCGGTGGCCCCTCTCGACGATAGTGTGGAGCCCACGCCATCGCCGAGACCGAACCCCAGCTTGAACGCCACCGCCGCGCCCGCGCTGCGCATCATGGTCTCGGCCGGCGAAGCCTCGGGGGACGCGCACGCGGCCGAAGCGCTCGAGGCCCTGCGCGCGCGGCATCCGGAGCGCGGCGTGACGAGCTTCGGCATGGGCGCGGGCGCGCTGCGGGCGGCGGGCACCGAGCTCGTGGTGGATTGCCGCGAGCTGTCGGTCATCGGCTTCGTCGACGTGCTGCTGAACTACCCGCGCTTCCTGGCCCGTCTGCGCCGGCTGCGCGAGGCGCTGCGCGCGCGGCGTCCGGACGTGCTGCTGATCTGCGACTACCCGGACTTCAACCTCAAGCTCGCCGAGACGGCGCGCGAGTGCGGGGTGCCGGTGCTGATGTACGTCGCGCCGCAGGTGTGGGCGTGGCGCGCGGGCCGCATCCCGCGCATCCGCGCGCTCGTGGATCACCTGGCCGTGCTGTTTCCCTTCGAGGAGCGGTTGTGGCGCGAGGCCGGGGTGCCGGTCACGTGCGTGGGCCACCCGGCCGCGCGCGCCATCGTCCCCGAAGCCGACGCGGCGCGACGCGCCCGCTCGGCGCTCGAGCTGGACGCCGAGGTCCCGCTGCTCGCACTGCTGCCGGGCAGTCGGGCGGGCGAGATACGGCGGCTGTTGCCGCCCATGCTCGACGCCGTCGCGCGACTGGTCGCGGCCCGACCCACCCTCGCCTGCGTGCTGCCCGTCGCGCCCACCCTCGACATGGACGTCGTGCGGGCCCACCTGGACGCAGCGGCAGCGGAGCACCCGCGGGCCGGCCTGCGGACACGCGTGCATCTGGTGCAGGGATCGTCCGTGCTCGTCGCGCGCGCGAGCGACGCGGCGGTGGTGGCCTCGGGTACCGCCACCCTGGAGACCGCCCTGGCGGGCACGCCGATGGTGGTCGTGTACCGCACGCACCCCCTGAACGCGATGATCTTCGCCCGGCTCGTGCGGCTCGAGCACGTCGCCCTGCCGAACATCGTCGTCGGCCGGACGCTGGTGCCGGAGCTGCTGCAGGAGCGTGCCGACGGGCCCGGCATCGCGCGCGCCGTCGGCGAGCTGCTGGACGACCCCGAGGCGCGGATGCGCATGCGCGAGGCGCTCGGCGAGGTGCGCGCCGCGCTCGGCGAGCACGGCGACGCCGCGGCGACGGTGGCCGGATTGCTGGACGAACTGGCCGGCGGACGAACCGGCTAGGGCTCGCTACCGAACGACGCCGCGCTCGCTCGATTCGATGAACTGCACGAAGCGGCGCACCTCGGGGAAACGCATCGTCGCGTCGCCGAGGGCCGCGAGCGCATCCTCGCGCTTGCCGTGCTGGCGCACGAGCGCCATGTAGGCGCGGTGCAGCGCGGCGATCACGGGTTCGTCGAACCCGCGTCGGCGCAAGCCTTCCTTGTTGATGCCGCGCGCCTCGGCGTAGTTGCCCACCGCGAGCGTGAACGGCGCGACGTCGCGGTTGGTCACCGAATGCATGCCGACGAAGGCGTGCTCGCCGATGCGGCAGAACTGGTGCACGCCCGCGAAGCCCGCGAGGATGGCGTGGTCCCCCACCTCGACGTGACCGGCGACCGATGCCGCGTTGGCGAACACGGTGCGGTTGCCCACACGGCAGTCGTGCGCGACGTGCGTGTAGGCCATGAAGAGGTTGTCGTCGCCGATGCGCGTGACGCCCCCGCCGCCGGCGGTGCCGCGGTTGATGGTGGTGTACTCGCGCACCGTGTTCCGGTCCCCGATGACGAGCTCCGTGCGCTCGCCGTCGTACTTCAGGTCCTGGGGATCGTCGCCGAGCGAGGCGAACTGGAAGATGCGGTTGTGCTCGCCGATGCGGGTCGGGCCGCGCAGCACCACGTGCGGCGCGACGCGCGTGCCGCGCCCGAGCACGACCTCCGGACCGACGACGCTGTACGCGCCGATCTCGACGTCGTCGGCGATGCGCGCCGCGGGATCGACGATGGCCGTCGGATGGATGCCGGCGCCCGCACCCGGCGCCGTCGACGGACCCGGACTCATTCGTCGAGCTCGTTGCGCGCGATCATGATCGACGCGGTGCAGGCCGCCTTGGCGTCCACGCTCGCGCGCGCATCGAACATCAGGAAGCCGCTCCTGCTGCGCTCGAGCGTCACGTCGTAGGCGAGCCGGTCCCCCGGCACGACCTGGCGGCGGAAGCGGGCCTTGTCGACGCCGGCGTACAGGTACAGCGTGCGCTCGTCCGGATAGCCGCCCATGCTCTTGAACGCGAGCAGCGCCGCGGCCTGCGCGAGCCCCTCCAGGATGAGCACGCCGGGAAACACCGGGGATTGCGGAAAATGCCCCTGGAACACCGGCTCGTTGAAGGTGACGTTCTTGTAGGCGCTCAGCGAGACGTCGGCCTCGAACGCCGTCACCCGATCCACCAGCAGGAACGGGTAGCGGTGCGGCAGGTAGCGCTGGATCTCGCGGATGTCGTCTACGGCGTCCAATCGATCTCCGGGTTCAGGTCGGGCCGGCACGGCCGCTCCGGCCGCTCGGGGCGTCCGGAACGTCGCGCGCGACGCGCTCGAGCTTGCGCACGCGTTGCAGCAGCTCCTCGAGCCGCCCCAGCACGGCGAACGTGCGCCGCCAGCGCGCGGCTTCCTGCAGCGGCAGCGCCGCGCCGTAGGTGCCGGGCACGGTGATGGAGCGTTGCACGAACGAGGTGGCCGTCACCGTCGTGGCGTCGGCAATCTCGATGTGGCCGTTGATGTTGCAGGCCCCGCCGATGAGGCAGTCGCGCCCGATGGTGGCCGAGCCCGCGATGCCGGTATTGGCGGCGATCGCCGTATTCTCGCCGATGCGCACGTTGTGGGCAATCTGGATGAGGTTGTCGAGGATCACGCCGTCGCCGATGACCGTCGGGTCCAGCGCGCCGCGGTCGATCGTGGTGTTGGCGCCGATGTGCACGCGTGCCCCGATCTCGACACCGCCGACCTGATGGATGGGGATCCAGCCCGTCGCCGCCCGGGCGTAGCCGAAGCCCTCGGCGCCGATGACCGCGCCGGACTGCACGCGGCAATCCGGACCGAGGCTCACGCGCTCGCCGATCGTGACGCGCGGGAACAGCCGCGTGCCCGCGCCGATGCGCGCGCCCTCGCCGATCGCGCAGCCCTCGCCGACGTGCACGCGCTCCGCGACGACCGCCCCGGCTCCCACCGTGGCGCCGGCCCCGACCGATGCGTCCGCGGCGATCGTGGCCGTGGGGTGCACGCTCGCGTGCGGGTGCACGCCGGGCGCGGGCACCGACTCGGGCACCAGCAGCCACGAGGCGCGCGCGTAGCTCGCGTAGGGATCGTCCGAGAGCAGCACGTCGCCGGGGCACGCGTCCGCGAGCGCGGGCGTGCAGATCAGCAGGCCCGCCCGACAGGCCGACACGGCCTGCGCCCGCCGCGCGCCGACGGCGAACGCGAGCTCGTCGGGGCCGGCGCGCTCCAGCGGCGCGGCGCGCGCGAGCGCCCTCTTCGGAGATCCTCGCAGCTCCAGACCGAGCGCGGCGGCGAGCGCGGCGGCCTCCACGGCGTCAGTTCGACGACTGCAGCCGGGCGTGCTCGCGCGACAGCGACTCGAGGATGCGCTCGGTGACGTCGATGCGCTCGTCCGCGTACAGCACGCCGTCGCTGACGATGAGGTCGTAGCCGCCGCGCTTGCCGAAGCGCGCGATGGCCTCGAGCACCAGCACGCGCACGGTCTTGAACTCGTTGTTCTTCTGGATGCTGAGCTCTTCGCGAAAGTCCTGCTCGTCGCGCTCCACGCGGCGCTCCAGCCCGCGCGCCTCGCGGTCGAGCCGCGAGCGCTCCAGATCGTCGAGCCCGAGGGCGGAGTCCGCGAGCTGCGCGGCGAGCGAGGCGAGCTCGGCGCGCTGGCGCTCGAGCTCCGCCTGGCGCGGCCGGAACTCGGCTTCGAGCCGCCGCTCGGCCTCGAGCGCCTGCGGCGCGCGATCGATCAGGTAGGGGATGTCCACGAAACCGATGCGCGAGGTGGAGACGCCCGCCGCGCCGCCCGCACCCGGCGGCTCGATCGAGGCCTGCTGCGCGCGCGCGGGCGCCGCGGCGAGCAGCGGCGCGCAGGCGGCGCACAGCACGGCCGCCGACACGGCGGCGCGTGCGGCGGCCCCTCTGCCGACTCGCGCGCCGACTCGGGTGCCGGGCCGCATGCCGGCCCGTGCGCCGACCTCGGCGGCGGCGCGTCGGGCCGATCCGGTACGGTCGCGCGGGCGGTCAGGGGTCACGGGCTGAGAATCACGGCAGGCGGTTCCGTCAGAAGATCGAGCCGATCGTGAACTGGAAGCGCTGGGTCTCGTCGTCCGGCTCGTCGTTATAGGGTTCGGAGAGGCTGAATGTCAACGGTCCGACGGGGGACAGCCACACGAAGGCGACGCCGTAGGAGCCCCGGAACTCGGACGGGTCGAAGTCCGCCACGTCGTCGTAGACGTTGCCGAAATCGGTGAACAGGCTGAAGCGCGTGGCGCCGGGCTCCTCGACGAAGGGCGGCGGGAAGATCAGCTCCAGCGTGCCCAGCGTGCGGAAATCCCCGCCGCGCGCGTCGCCGTTGCTGTCACGCGGCCCGAGCGAGCTGCTGCGGTAGCCGCGCAGCGTGCGCACCCCGCCCGCGAAGTAGCGCTCGAAGAACGGAAGTTCCGTGAAGTCGCCGTAGCCCGAGCCGCCGTCGGCGCGCAGCGTCGTCGCGAAGGTCAGTCGCTCGTTGATGGCCCGAAAGTACTCCAGGCCGTAACCGAGCTTGTAGAAGGTCAGGTCGGAGCCCGGCACGGCGGCCTCCAGCGCGAAGCTGTTGACCGCGCCCGCCGTCGCGAAGACGGTGCGGTTCCGGGTGTCGTAGACGAAGCCGAGCGAGACGTCGAAGACGTCGTAGGTATCGCCCTCCTCGTCCACGAACTCGCGGATGTTGTCGGGCGTGCTGTTCGTGACGCCGATCTCGGTGCGCTCGTAGCCGGTGCCGATGCGGAACGTCGAGAACTCCGACAGCGGCACGCCGAAGTCGACGGTGGCGCCGCGCGTGCTCGCGTTGTAGCGGCTGCGCCGGTCCTGGTCCCCGGTATCGGTCTCGCGGATGAACGCCCCGAGCGTGCGGCTGATGCCGTCGTCGGTGAAGTAGGGATCGCGCAGCGAGAGCGAGAGCTGCTGCACGGCCTCGGAGTTGTCGAACGAGAAGAGCACGCTCTCCCCGGTGCCGAAGAGATTCTCCTGCGCGAACGCGAGGTTCACCGTCACGCTGCCCTCGGAGCCGTAGCCGATGCCCGCGCTGAACGAGCCCGACGGGCCCTCCTGCACCGTCACCACCATGTCCACCTGGTCGTCGGTGCCGGGCACGCGCGGCGTGTCGATGCTCACCCCCTGCATGAAGGGCAGCCGCTGCAGCCGGATGCGCGAACGGTTCACGAGCGCGGGCGAGAAGCGGCTGCCCTCGAGCTGGCGCATCTCGCGGCGCAGCACCTCGTCGCGCGTCTTGTACTGGCCCTCGAAGCGGATGCGACGCACGTACACGCGCTTGCCCGGACGCACGCGAAACTCGAGCGCCACCGTGCGCGCCTCGTCGTCCAGGCTCGGGACCACGTCGACCTCGGCGAACGCGAAGCCGTCCTGGCCGAGCCGATCGGTGATGGCGTTGGTGCTGCGCACGATGTCCCTGCGCGCGAAGGCGTCGCCGTCGCGCACGGTCAGCATGCGCTCGAGCTCGCCGTCGGGCAGGTCCACCTCGCCCGTCAGCGTGACGCCGTCCACCGTGTAGCGCTCGCCCTCGCGCACGTTGATGACCACGTGGATGTCCCGCAGGTCCTCCGAGATCGACACCTGGGTGCTGTCGATCTCGAAGCGCGCGTAGCCCCGGTCCTGGTAGAACGAGCGCAGGGTCTCGATGTCGGCGGCGAGCTTCACCTGGCTGTACTCGTCGGCCGAGCTGAACGGGCTGAAGGGTCGGGCACGCGACTGCAGCAGCGCGAGCAGCTCCCGTTCGCTGAACGCCTCGTTGCCGATGATGGAGATGTGCTCGATCTTCGCGACCGCGCCCTCGTCGATGTCGATGTCGAGGCCGACGCGGTTGCGTTCGAGCTCGGTGACCTCGATGTCGATGCGGCTGCCGTAGTTGCCGGCGCTGAAGTAGACGCGCCTGAGCTCGCGCTCGATGGACTCGAGGATGGAGCGGTTGAACACGCGTCCGAGCGCGATGTCGGCCTGATCGAGCGAGCGCTCCAGCTCCTCGGTGGGGATCTTGTCGTTGCCGTCGATGGAGATCTCGCCGATGGCGGGCCGTTCGTCGACGGCCACCACCAGCGTGTCGGCGCCGCGCCGGCGGATGGCCACGTCGTCGAAGAGCCCCGTCTCGTACAACGCCCTGAGGGCGCGCGGCGCGTCGAGCGCCGGGTCGAAGAGCTCGCGCTCGCGCACCGGCAGGTAGGTCAGCACGGTACCCAGGTCGATGCGCTCGTTGCCCTCGACCACGATGGCACCGACGGTGAACGGCGCGGACCCGTCGACCACCGGGCCCGCTTCGCCCGCGTCCGCCCCGTCCCGGCCCGTCTGCTGCGCGAGCGCCGGCCCGGCCCACGCCGTGACGGCTACCCAGGCGCAGACCGCCACCGTGCCCGCCACCGTGCCCGCCAGCACGCGCGCGAGCCCGCGGAAGGCGTCGCGTGCACCGCGGCGCCGCACGCTGCGCACCGGTCCGATCAACCCAGAAGCCGCCCGATGTCGTTGTAGAACGCGAGGAACATGAGCCCCCCGAGCGCGACGATGCCGACCTGTTGACCGATGATCTGCGCGCGTTCCGACAACGGCTTGCCCCGCACCGCCTCGATGGCGAAATACAACAGATGCCCCCCGTCCAGCATGGGTACGGGCAACAGGTTCAGCACCGCGAGGCTGATGCTGATGAGCGCGATGAAGTTGATGTAGTGATCGATGCCGACGCTCGCGGACTGGCCCGCGAACTGGGCGATGCTGATGGGGCCCGACACGTTGTCGAGCGAGGCCTCGCCCACGAAGAGCTTGCCCAGCATGCGCACCGTCAGCACCGACATGTTCCAGGTGCGCTCGACGGCCCCCGTGAAGGCCGCGAGCGGGGCCTCGCGCACCACGACCTCGGCACGCTGCGCCAGCGCCTCGGCACCGGTCTCGACGATGCCGATGCGGCCGATCTCCACGCCGCCGACATCGACGGGCTCGGGCACGATGGACAGCCTGACCGGCGCGCCCGAGCGCTCGACGTCGAGCTGCAGCGCATCCCCTGCGCGTGGGCGCACGGCCGCCACGAGCTCCCGCCACGTGCCGACGGGCTCGCCGTCGACGCGCGTCACGAGGTCCCCGGGCAGCACTCCGGCGCGCTCGGCCGCTCCGCCGGCCACCACTTCGCCTGCGCGCGGCGGCACGTCGGGCCACCACTGCGTGAAGCCGAGCGCGCTCACCGCGTCGCCGTCGGCCTGCAGCATGGCGGCCGAATCGATGGGCAGCCGGCGAACCTCGCGCCCGCCGCCGGCGGACTCCACCTCGATGGCGACGGCGCCGTCCGCCTCGTCGGCGTCGAGGCTCGCCTCGAGCAGCGCCATGCGGGCATCCGCCCAGGTCGGGGTGACCGTACCGCCCACGGCCACGATGCGGTCCTCGTCGGCGAAGCCCGCGCGCGCCGCGGCGGTGCCGGCGGGCGGCGCACCGATCAGCGGCGCCACGCCGGAGATGCCGATCATCAGCACGATCCAGTACGCGAGGATCGCCAGCAGGAAGTTCGCGAGCGGCCCCGCGATCACCACCGCGGCGCGCGCCCACAACGGCTGGGCGTTGAACGCACGGCCCCGCTCGAAGGCGGCGACGGGTGCCTCGCGCTCGTCCAGCATCTTCACGTAACCGCCCAGGGGAATGGCGGCGAGCACGTACTCGGTACCGTCGCGCTTGCCGGTGCGCTTGAGCAGCGGCTTGCCGAACCCGATCGAGTAGCGCAGCACCTTCACGCCCACGGCGCGCGCGACGGCGAAGTGGCCGTACTCGTGAATCGCTATGAGCAGCCCGAGCGCGACCAGGAAGGCGAGCGCGCTGACCGCGACGTTGCCGAGCATCTAGGGTGTGGGTCGGTTGGGGGTGACGGAGGCGGAGCTTCGCGGGCCGTCGGAGGCGCCCGGCAACGACTCGCGGGCGAGCCGCCGCGCGGCCGCGTCAGCCGCGATGATAGTAGCCGGGTCGGGAACCGGGGAAAAATCGCTCGCCGCCAGCACCGACTCGACGGTGCGAGCGATGTCGGTGAAGCCGATGCGGCCGTCCAGGAAGGCCGCCACGGCGACCTCGTTGGCCGCGTTCAGCACCGCGGGGGCGGAGCCTCCGGCGGCCTCGGCCTCGAGCGCGAGCCGCAGCGCCGGAAAGCGCACCAGATCCGGGCGCTCGAAGTGCAGGCTGCCGATCTCGGCGAGATCCAGCGGCGCCACGCCCGCCTCGATGCGCTCGGGCCAGGCGAGCGCGTGGGCGATGGGCGTGCGCATGTCCGGACGCCCGAGCTGGGCGATGGTGGAGCCGTCGCGGTAGCGCACCATCGAGTGCACGATGCTCTCCGGGTGCACCAGCACCTCGATGCCGCTCGCACCGGTGCCGAACAGCCGGCACGCCTCGATCAGCTCCAGCCCCTTGTTCATGAGCGTCGCGGAATCCACGGTGATCTTCGGCCCCATCGACCAGTTCGGGTGCACCAGCGCCTGCTCGCGCGTGACGCGCGACAGCGCCTCCGGCGACAGCGTGCGGAACGGCCCGCCCGAGGCCGTGAGCACGATGCGCTCGACTCCCTCGAGCGAGACCCCGTGCGGGCCCGCCGGCAGGCTCTGGAAGATGGCGTTGTGCTCGCTGTCCACCGGCATGATCAGCGCCCCGGCCTCGCGCGCGGTGCGCATCAGGAGGTCCCCGCTCATCACCAGCGCCTCCTTGTTGGCGAGCAGGACACGCTTGCCGGCGGCCGCGGCGGCCAGCGTCGGCACGAGTGCCGCCGCGCCGACGATGGCCGACACCACCACGCTCACCTCGGGGCTCCCCGCCAGCGCCGCGATGGCCGCCTCGCCCGCCTCCACGCGCGTCTCCAGCCCCTCGGCGCGCAGGCGCGCGTGCAGCTCCTCCGCCGCGGCGGCGTCGGCCATCACCGCCACCGCGCAGCGCGTGCGCCTGCAGATCCCCAGGGCGTCGTCGACGCTCGTGTTCGCGCTGATGCCGTGCACGTGCCAGCGCCCGCCCTGCGCGGCGATGACGTCGAGCGCGCTCGCGCCGATGGAGCCCGTCGCGCCCAGCAGCGCGATGCCGCCGCCGGCGCTCGCGTCGGCGCGCGGATTCACAGCCACGCCCAGACGAAGGCGAACACCGGCATGGCGGCCAGCACGCCGTCCACACGGTCCAGCACGCCGCCGTGACCGGGCAGCAGGCTGCTCGAATCCTTGCGCCCCGCCGCCCGCTTCAACCGGCTCTCGAACAGATCGCCGTAGACCGAGAACGCCGCGGCCGCGACGGTCGCGAGCGTCAGCCGCCAGGCGTAGCCCTCGGGCAGCTCCACGAGCGCGAGCGTGAGCACGAGCAGCACCAGCACCGTGGCGAGCCCGCCCCAGACCCCTTCCCAGGTCTTGCCGGGGCTGATGCTCGGGGCGAGCTTGCGCCGCCCGAAGCGCTTGCCGCAGAAGTAGGCACCGATGTCCATGAGCCACACCACGCCGAAGGCGTACAGCAACAGCCAGGCCGAGGCGAGCGGGGCGTGGCTGCGCAGGTACTGGATCGCGAGCGTGGCCAGCACGATGGCGACGCCGCCGCCGACGAGCGCCCGCTTGCCCGAGCGCACGACCGGCGCCTGCACGGGCGCGAGATAGAGCAGCGCCGGCGCGGCGGCCCACAGCAGGAAGCCGACGAGCAGCGACCAGCGCAGGAACGCGAGATCGGGCGGCACGTACAGCGTGACGAGTGCCACGAGCCCGATGGCGCTGGCGTAGCCGGTCTGCGCGTGCTCGCGGGTCACGCCCGCCAGGCGGCTCCACTCCCACGCCGCGGCCGCCGCGATGCCCGCGAGGCTCAGCGAGAACAGGCTGGTGGAGGCGAGGAACAGGTCGATCCCGAAGAGCGCGATCAGGACCGCGGCGGTGGCGATGCGGTGCAACAACACGAGGTCAGTTGCCCGCGGCCAGCAACTGTTCCCCGGTGCGTCCGAAGCGGCGCTGGCGGCCCGCGTAGAACTCGAGCGCGGCGCCGAGCTCGCGGTCGCCGAAGTCCGGCCAGAGCACGTCGGTGAAGTACAGCTCGGTGTAGGCGAGGTGCCACAGCAGGTAGTTGCTGATGCGCTGCTCGCCGCCGGTGCGGATGAACAGATCCGGGTCCGAGAGCCCCGCGAGCGACACGTGACGTCCGAAGGTGTCGATGTCGATGTCGTCGGCGTCGAGCGTGCCCGCGGCCACCTCGCGCGCCACCTCGCGCGCGGCCGACACGATGTCCCAGCGCCCGCCGTAGTTGACGGCGATGGCGAGCTCCAGCCCGTCGTTGGCATCGGTGCGCCGCTCGGCGGCGGCCATCTGCTCCCGCAGCTTCGGCTGGAAGGCCGAGCGCTCGCCGATGAAGCGGATGCGCACGCCGTTGTCGTGCAGCTTGTCGACCTCGCTGCGGAGCGCGCGCAGGAACAGATCCATCAGCAGGCCGACCTCGGTCTGCGGGCGGCGCCAGTTCTCGCTCGAGAACGCGAACAGCGTGAGCGCGGCGATGCCGCGCCGCGCGCAGGCCTCGACGATGTCGCGCGTGGCGCGGAAGCCCGCCTGATGACCGGCCGCGCGCGGCCGGCCGCGCTGGCGCGCCCAGCGTCCGTTGCCGTCCATGATCATGGCCACGTGCCCGGGCACGGACCCGGACGACGTGTCCCCGAAGCTCTCCAGGCTGTCGCGCACGGCGGTCACGGCGAAGCCCTTCAGACCTCCATCAGGTCCGCTTCCTTCTTCACCAGCACCTCCTCGATGCTGGCGATGGCCGCATCCGTGGCCTTCTGCACGCGCTCCTCGCCGCGGCGCAGGTCGTCCTGGGAGATCTCCTTCTCCTTCTCGAGCTCCTTCAGGTCGTTGTTGGCGTCGCGCCGGATGTTCCGCACCGCCACGCGTGCGCCTTCGGCCTCGGACTTGACCATCTTGACCATGTCGCGCCGGCGCTGCTCGGTCATCGGCGGCACGGGCACGCGGATGACGGTGCCGGCGCTCTGCGGGTTCAGCCCGAGGTCCGAGTTGATGATGGCCTTCTCGATGGCGGGCACCATGGAGTTGTCCCACGGAGTGACGGTCAGCATCCTCGCGTCCTCGGTGTTGATGTTGGCGACCTGGGACAGCGGCGACTCGGCACCGTAGTAGTCCACGCGCACCGATTCGAGCAGGCTCGGGTGCGCCCGCCCGGTGCGCATGCGCCCCAGATCGTGCTCGAGCGCCTCGACGCTCTTGCCCATGCGCAGCTTCGCGTCCTTCAGGATGTCGTCTATCACGAGTTGTCCTCCAGCACGGCGGTGCCCACGTCCTCGCCCATCACGAGGCGCATCAGCTCGCCGACACGGTTCATGTTGAAGACCCGCACGGGCAGATGGTTCTCGCGGCACATCACCATCGCGGTCTGGTCCATCACCCCGAGCCGGCGGTTGATCGCCTCGTCGAAGTCCAGCACGTCGTAGCGCACGGCGTCGGGAAACTTCATGGGGTCCTTGTCGAAGATGCCGTCCACCTTGGTGCCCTTGATCATCACGTCGGCGGCGATCTCGATGGCGCGCAGGCTCGCGGCCGAGTCGGTCGTGAAGAAGGGATTGCCGGTACCGGCCGCGAACAGCACGATGCGCCCCTTCTCGAGGTGGCGCACCGCGCGGCGACGGATGTAGTCCTCGCACACCGAGTTGATGGGCAGCGCCGACATCACGCGGCAGTAGGCCCCGGTGCGCTCCAGCGCGTCCTGCATGGAGAGGCAGTTCATGACCGTGGCCAGCATGCCCATGTGGTCGCCGGTCACCCGATCCATGCCGGCCTCGGCGAGCCCGGCGCCGCGGAAGATGTTGCCGCCGCCGATGACCATGGCCACCTCGACGCCCAGATCCGAGACCGCCTTCACCTCGGCCGCGATGCGCCGGATGTAGACCGGATCGATGCCGTAGTCGAGATCGCCCATCAGCGCCTCGCCGCTGAGCTTGAGCAGGATGCGCCCGAACGCGGGCGGGCCCGCGTCGGCGCCGACGTCGCCATGGCTCATCGACCCGGCCTCAGGCGTCCTTGTCCTTGTCCTTCTCGCTGTCGCGGACCTGCGCCATGACCTCCTCGGCGAAGTTCTCCTGCTTGCGCTCGATGCCCTCGCCCACCTCGAAGCGGTGGAACGACAGCACCTTCGCGCCCCTGGACGAGAGCATCTGCCCCACGGTGGTGTCGGGGTCCTTCACGAAGGGCTGGCCCACGAGCGTGACGTCGGCGAGGTACTTCCTCATGCGTCCATCGACCATCTTCTCGACGATCTCGGGCTTCTTGCCGCTCTCGGCCGCTTCCGCCACGAGGATGGCGCGCTCCTTCTCGAGCAGCTCGGCGGGCACGCCGGACTCGTCGACGGCCTGCGGGCGGCTGGCCGCCACGTGCATGGCCACGTCGCGCGCCAGCGCCTCGTCGCCACCCTCGAGCTCCACCACCACGCCGATGCGGCCGCCGTGGCTGTACTCGGCGTAGTGCCCGCCCGTGGTACCGGTGGCGAGCCGGCGCACCTGCACGTTCTCGCCGATCTTCGCCACGAGCGTCTTCCTGACCTCCTCGAGCGGCTCGCCGTCGATCGTGACGGCGTCCACGCCGGCCGGCGCATCGTTCAGCACGGCGCTCGTCACGCGGTCCGTGAACGCCTGGAAGTCGGTCGCCTTGGCCGCGAAGTCGGTCTGGCTGTTGATCTCCACCATGCCGAAGCGCTTGCGGTCGTCGGCCAGGGCGATGGACACGACGCCCTCGGCTGCCGTGTTGCCGGACTTCTTGTCGGCCTTGGCGAGGCCGGAGATGCGCATCTGCTCGACCGCGGCCTCCATGTCGCCGTCGGCCGCGGCGAGGGCCTTCTTGCACTCCATCATGCCGGCGCCGGTGCGCTCGCGGAGCTCCTTGACCTGGCTGGCGGAAATGGCCATCTGCTCGTCGTTACCCTGTGCTTGGTGAATGTCTGTGACCCTGCGACGGACGCCCCCGCCGGTGCGGGGGCGAGCGCCTCAGGTCGTGCGGCCGGCGGAGGCGTCGTCGGCGGTCGCCTCGGACAGCTCCGCACCGGCGGCCTGCGCCGCCTGGGCCGCCGCGACGTCGCTGTCGCCGCCGTCCTGCGCGCCTTCCATCGCCGCCGCCACGGCGTGCGCCGGCGCGTCGGGCGAGTCCGCGCCCTGCGTCGCGGTGGACGTGCCCTCGGCCGCGGCGACCGCCGCTTCCACGGCGTCGTTGCCGGCGCCCGATTCGGCGCCGTCGGCGTCCGACGCGCCGACCTCGGAGGCCGGCACCTGCGCCTCGGCGGTCTCGTCGAAGCGGCCCGAGGCGCGCTTGCCGTCGTTGATGGCCTTGGCGATGGCGCTCACGTACAGGTCGATGGCGCGGATGGCGTCGTCGTTGCCCGGGATGACGTAGTCGATGCCCTCGGGCGTGTTGTTGGTGTCCACCACGCCGACGACGGGAATGCCGAGCTTGTTCGCCTCGGTGATGGCGATGCGCTCGTGGCCGACGTCGATCACGAACAGCGCGTCGGGCAGGCGCTCCATGTTCTTGATGCCGCCGAGCGTGCGGTCGAGCTTCTCCCACTCGCGCGTGAGGCCCAGGGCCTCCTTCTTCGAGAGCCGCTCCATCGAACCGTCCTCGCGCATGGCCTCGAGCTCGAGCAGGCGCTTGATGGACTGCTTGACGGTCTTGAAGTTGGTCATCATGCCGCCGGACCAGCGCCGGTTCACGAACGGCATGTTGCACGCCATGGCCTTCTCCATCACGGCGTCGCGCGCGGCGCGCTTGGTGCCGACGAACATGACCCGGCCGTTCTTCGCGGCGATCTTGCCGACGTAGTTGGCCGCCTCGTCGAGCGCCGGCAGGCTCTTCTCGAGGTTGAAGATGTGGATGTTGTTGCGTTCGCCGTAGATGTACTGGGACATCTTCGGGGACCAGTAGCGCGTCTGGTGACCGAAGTGCACTCCGGCTTCCAGCATCTGGCGCATGGTGACGTCGACCATGGGTATCGTTTCGCTTCCGTAGGTGTGGGGTTGGGCCTCCGCGGACCGGACCCTGGCTGACCCGCGCCGCCCCCGCCGCGATGGACGAGGGGGCAAGGGCACCCGGCCGGGGCCTGCGCGACGCCGTGCCCGTCACCGTCCGACCGACGGCGCGCTGTGGCGACGCCGGGCGAAAGCGGTGCGGGGCCGGCGCGAGGCGCGGATCCGCGTGTGGAGTGAACGCGTCACCGACCGGCGACGCGCAGCCCGGCATTATGGCACACGCCCCGACGCGCGGCGCGTCGAAGGCCCGCCCCCGCGGCCCCGGCGGCTACAATGGCGGGCCGACCGCTCCCTCGCCCGCCAGATGCCGATCAAGCTCAAGTCCCCCGAGCAGGTGGCGCTCATGCGCGTGGCCGGCCTGCTCGCGAGCGACGTGCTCGACATGATCGGCCCGCACGTGGCCCCGG
The DNA here is from genome assembly GCA_963833195.1 of uncultured Gammaproteobacteria bacterium. Classification (GTDB taxonomy): domain Bacteria; phylum Pseudomonadota; class Gammaproteobacteria; order Granulosicoccales; family Granulosicoccaceae; genus Granulosicoccus. Next base: position 460,119 of record CAWHXF010000028.1, read on the forward strand.
GCGTGACCACCGCCGAGCTCGACCGGCTGTGCCACCGCATGATCGTCGACGAGCAGCGCGCCGTGCCCGCGACGCTCAACTACAAGGGCTACCGTCACGCGAGCTGCATCTCGGTCAATCAGCAGATCTGCCACGGCATCCCGGGCTCCAGGAAGCTGAAGAAGGGCGACATCGTCAACATCGACGTCACGGTCATCAAGGACGGCTGGTTCGGCGACAACAGCCGCATGTACTACGTCGGCGAGGTGGCGCCGCACGCCAGACGGCTGTGCGAGGTGGCCCACGAGGCCATGGTGCGCGGCATCCGCACGGTGCGCCCGGGCGCCACGCTCGGCGACATCGGTCACGCCATCGCGAGCTATGCGCGCGGCCACCGCTACTCGGTGGTCGAGGAGTACTGCGGCCACGGCATCGGCTCGGACTTCCACGAGGAGCCCCAGGTGCTGCACCACGGCAAGCCCGGTGCGGGCACGGCCCTGCGCCCCGGCATGACGTTCACCATCGAGCCCATGATCAACCAGGGCCGCCGCCACGCCCGCGTGCTCGGCGACGGCTGGACGGTCGTGACCAAGGATCGCAGCCTGTCGGCGCAGTGGGAGCACACGGTGCACGTCACCGAGACCGGCGTGGAGGTGCTCACCCTGGCCGAGGGACGCTCGCTCGACGACATCGACCCGGCCGCGAGCGGGCGCGTCCGTGCCGATGCGGCCGATGCGGCCGACACCGCCGATGCCGCGGGCCTCGAACAGCGCAGCGCCTCGGCTTGACGGGTCCGGCCGCCGGCGCGCCGCTCGATCTCTCGGCCATCGCGCGCATCGTCGACGCGGGCGAGGCCTCGCCCGACGCCTGCCGCGCGGCGCTGACGGCCGGGCGGGACGCGGTCCATCGGGCCTTCGAGTCCGGCGTGCCCGCCTCCGCCCTGCTGGCCGGACGCACGGCCGTGGTGGATCTCGTGCTGACGCGGCTGTGGCATCGCACGGGCGCCGCCTTCGACGGGCTGGCGCTGCTGGCGGTCGGCGGCTACGGTCGCGGCGAGCTGCAGCCCGCCTCCGACGTGGACATCGCCATCCTGCTGCCCGACCCCGCCGAGGGCGCGAGTGACGAAGCGCGCGACGAGGCCATCGCGGCCTGGCTCCGGACCCTGTGGGACCTCGGCCTGGACATCGGCCACAGCGTGCGCACCGTCGCCGAGAGCGAGGCCGCGGCGCGGGACGAACTGAGCACCGTCACCAACCTGATGGAGGCACGGCTCGTGGCCGGCGCGCCGGCCCCGTTCGCCGCCGTGCGCACGGCCACCTCCGCGGCCCGCATGTGGTCGCCCGAGGCATTCATGTCGGCCAAGCTCGCCGAGCGCTCGGCGCGACTCGCCCGCTTCGGCGCCAACCCCTACCGCCTGGAGCCGAACGTCAAGGAGACCGAAGGGGGCCTGCGCGACTTCCAGACCATCGTGTGGATCTGCCAGCGCCGCTTCGGACGCGCGCGCGCGGGCATCTGCGGCGGACCCGAGGAGCTCGGCCCGCTCGTCGATCACGGGATCCTCGAGCCGCGCGAGCTCGGTCGCCTGGCCGAGGGGCTGGAGCTCCTGTGGCGCATCCGCTACCTGCTGCACCGCTTCGCGGGTCGCGAGGAGGACCGGCTGCTGTTCGACTGGCAGAAGCGCATCGCGCACGCGCTCGGCCACGCACCGGACCCCGACGGCAACGCCGACATCGAGGCGCTCATGCAGCGCTTCTATCGCACGCTCGCTGGCCTGCAGCGGCTCGTGGACATGTGCCTGCAGGGACTCGACGGCATCGTGCTGCCGAACGCCGCGGACGCGGTCGTCGCGCCGCTGCCCGTCGATGCCCGCTTCCGGCTCAGGAACGGCTACCTGGAGACCGTGCACGACGACGTGTTCCTGCACTACCCCGGCGCGCTGATCGAGCTGTTCCTCGCGTTCGGGCGCACGCCCGAGGCGCTCGGCATCCGCTCCTCGACGGTGCGGCTGATCAGGCGCCACCTGAAGCTCGTCAACGATCGCTTCCGCAGCGACCCCAAGGTACGCGCGAGCTTCATCGAGCTCTTCAGGCTCGAGGATCGCCTGGTGCGCACGCTGCGGCTGATGTACCGCCACGGCGTGCTGGCGGCCTACCTGCCCGCCTTCGACGCCATCGTCGGGCGCATGCAGTACGACCTCTTCCACCAGTACACCGTCGACGAGCACACCATGCTCGTGGTGAGGAACCTGCGCCGCTTCTTCGTGCCGCGCTTCGACGACGAGTACCCGCAGTGCAGCGAGATCGCGCGCACCATCGAGCGCCCGTACACGCTCTACCTCACCGCGCTCTTCCACGACATCGCGAAGGGTCGCGGCGGCGATCACAGCGAGCTCGGCGCGCTCGACATGCACGACTTCGCCACCGCGCACGCCCTGCCCGCGCACGATGTCGAGCTCTGCACCTGGCTCGTGCGCCACCACCTCGAGATGTCGATGACGGCGCAGCGCCGCGACATCGACGACCCGGACGTGCAGCTCGACTTCGCGCGCCGCGCGGGCACGCTCGAGCGCCTCGATCATCTGTACCTGCTGACCGTGGCCGACATCCGCGCGACCGATCCGAAGCTCTACAACTCGTTCAAGGCCAGCCTGCTGCGGGCGCTGTACCGTCACGCGCGCGGGCTGCTGGAGCGCGGGCTCGACGATGCGCCGGTCGTCGACCAGGTCATCGCGACCCGCCAGGCGCGCACGCGTGCGCTGCTCGATCCCGCCCTGGCCGTCGACCCGGCGCTGGACGCGCTGTGGTCCCGGCTCGGCGACGACTGGTTCCGCCAGCACCAGGCCGCCGAGCTCGCGCGCCACACCGAGGCGCTGATCGCGCACGAGCGCGCCGCCGCCGCGAGTGGCGCGGACGCCGCGGATGCGCCGCTGGTCGCGCTGCGCCATTCGCCCGGCCGCGGGGCGGTGGAGCTCCTGATCCGCACCGCCGACGACGAGGCCCTGTTCGCGCTGATCACCACGGTGCTCGAGGCCCTGGATCTCGACGTGCTCTCGGCCGTCGTGCACACCACGACCGACGGGCACGCGCTCGATGCCTTCGACGTGCTGGAGGCCGACGGCTCGCTGATCGAGGAGCCGCGGCGCATCGACGAGATCCGGCGCGCCCTCATCGACGCGCTGGCCTCTCCGGCGAACCTGCCGGCGCTGGTGGAGCGTCGCGCCTCGCGCCGCCTGAAGCACTTCCGCACCGTCACCGATGTCGATATCCAACCGCGTCCCGACGGCCTGGCGGAGCTGCGCATCGTCACCGCCGACCGTCCGGGCATCCTGTCGACCATCGGCCGACAGCTCCTCGCGGCAGGCGTCGCCGTGCAGGGCGCACGCATCGCGACCCTCGGCGAGCGCGTCGAGGACGTCTTCTTCGTCACGGCCGCCGACGGCGGTCCGTGGCACGACCCCGCCGCCCACGCGCGGCTCACACGCACGCTGTGCGAGCGACTCTCATGACCGATCCGGCCCCTCCTTCCCCGGCCGAGGGCGTCGCCGACTCCGCGACCGTGGCCCTCGCGCGCGAGCTGGTGCGCCGGGCGTCCGTGACGCCGCACGACGCGGGCTGCCAGGCCCTGATCGGCGAGCGGCTGGAGCGCGCGGGCTTCCGGCTCGAGCACCTGCGCTTCGGCCCGCCCGGGCACGAGGTCGACAACCTCTGGGCACGGCTCGGCGACGATGCCCCGCTCTTCGCGTTCGCGGGCCACACCGACGTCGTGCCCACGGGGAATCCGGAAGCGTGGTCCTCGCCGCCCTTCGCCGCCGAGATGGTGAACGGTCAGCTCGTCGGCCGCGGCGCCGCGGACATGAAGGGCGGCGTCGCGGCCATGGTCACGGCCGCCGAGCGCTTCGTCGACTCGGGACGCCGCGCGCGCGGCTCGCTCGCGTTCCTGCTCACCTCCGACGAGGAGGGACCGGCCGTCGACGGCACGGCGCGTGTCATGCAGACCCTCGCCGCGCGCGGCGAGCGCATCGACTGGTGCGTGCTCGGCGAACCGAGCAGCAGCCGCAGGCTCGGCGACGTGCTGCGCGTCGGCCGGCGCGGCTCGCTCGGCGCGCGGCTCGTCGTGCGCGGGGTGCAGGGCCACGTCGCCTACCCCGCGCAGGCCGACAACCCCGTGCACCGGGCCCTGCCCATGCTGAGCGATCTGGTGGCCATCGAGTGGGACGCGGGGGACGCGCACTTCCCGCCGACGACGCTGCAGATCTCGAACGTGGCGGCCGGCACCGGCGCCACCAACGTCATTCCCGGCGAGCTGACCGTCGACTTCAACCTGCGCCACTCCCCGGCCACGCCGCAGGACACCATCGTCGCGCGCGTCGAGGCGCTCGCCGCCGAGCACGGGCTCGATGCGCGCTTCACCTGGCTCGACGCCGCGCGCCCGTTCCTGACCGCCGACGGCGCGTTGCTCGAGGCCACGCGCGCCGCGGTGCGCGCCGTCACGGGCATCGAGCCCGCGACCGACACGGCCGGCGGTACCTCCGACGGCCGCTTCATCGCGCCGACCGGCACCGAGCTCGTCGAGCTCGGCCCCCTGAATGCCACCATCCACGCCATCGACGAACGTGTCGATGCCGCCTCGCTCGACGCGCTGTCCACGATCTACGAACGCGTGCTCGACACCCTGCTAGGAGACCGGTAGACACCCATGGGAATGCTCGACGGCAAACGAATCCTGGTGCTCGGCTGCGCCAGCAAGCGCTCCATCGCCTGGGGCATCGCGCACGCCATGCACCGCGAGGGAGCGAGCCTTGCGTTCGCGTACCAGAACGAGCGGCTGCGCGAGCGGGTCACCGCGATGGCCGCCGAGTGCGGCTCGGACCTGGTGGTGCAGTGCGACGTGGGCGAGGACACGGAGATCGATGCCATGGCGATGCGCCTGAAGGGCGCGTGGGGCGAGGGCATGGACGGCTTCGTGCACGCCGTGGCCTTCGCGCCGCGCGAGGCGCTCGACGGCGACTTCCTCGACTCGATCGATCGCGAGCGCTTCCGCATCGCGCACGACGTGAGCGCCTACAGCTTCGCGGCCGTCGCCAAGGCGCTGCGCCCGCAACTGCGCCCCGGCGCATCGCTGATCACGCTGTCGTACCTCGGCGCGGTGCGCGCCATGCCGAACTACAACGTCATGGGGCTGGCCAAGGCCTCGCTGGAGGCCGCGACGCGCTTCATGGCCAACTCCCTCGGCCCCGACAAGATACGCGTGAACGCGATCTCTGCCGGCCCCATCAAGACGCTGGCGGCGGCCGGCATCGGCGACTTCCGCAAGCTCCTCGGCCACGTGTCCTCGGTGGCCCCGCTTCGCGAGAACACCACCATCGAGCAGGTGGGCGACACCGCGGCCTTCCTGGCCTCCCCCATGGCGTCCGGCATCACCGGCCAGATCATCTACGTGGACGGCGGCTTCAACGTGGTGTCGATGCCGGGGGTCGCCGGTTGAGCACCGCCAACTGATCGCGTATCTCGGTCAGAAGCTGCACTTCCTTCGACAGCTCCTCCACCACCGGCTCGTCCTCGGGGCCGGCGAATGTCGCCTTGGCCCTGTTGATGGCCCGCAGGATCATGAACAGCACGAAGGCGATGATCAGGAAGTCGAGCAGCGCCTGGACGAAGGCGCCGTAGCCGATGTTCGCATCGCCGACGGTGATGGCCAGCGACGAGAAGTCGACCCCGCCCATGAACACGCCGATGATGGGCATGAGGATGCTGTCCACCAGCGCGCCCACCATCGTGCTGACCGCGGCGCCGATGATGATGCCCACCGCGACATCGATCAGACTGCCCCGGGTCGCGAACTCCCTGAACTCGGAAACGATACCCATGCGTGCGTGATGCTCCGGAACTGGACGGGGGACGGCGTGCGCTCAACCGTCCGCGGGCTGCGGGTTCAGATCGTCCTCGAGCTCCACGTCCGCCCGGTCGCGCAGGCTCTGCAGCAGCGCCGAGAATTCCACGCCCCCGAGCCGCGGATCGGCGCCGGACGGCAATGCCGGTGGCGACGCGATCGCGCCGTCGGCGCCGAGCTCGTCGTCCTGCGCACCGTCGGCGACCTCGACGGGCTCGCTCTCCGGACGCTCGACGGCGACGATGCGCCAGGCGAGCCGGTCCCCGTCACCGAGCGTCGACGTACCCGTGGACGCGTCCGTGGAAGGACCGTCCGCCGCCGGCGCGGGGGCCGCGAACAGCGCGGCCACCGTCGCCGGGTCGAACATCGTCGCGTCGCGCGCGAGCACCTCGCCGGACAGCGCCGTGACGGCGTCGTCGGCATCGACTCCGCCATCCGCGCCGCCGTCCGCGCCGAGGTCCACGTCCACGCCGAAGTCCACGTCCGCGGCGATCGCCTCCGGGGCCTCGCCCCGGGCCAGCGCCGACACGATCTCCGCGGCCCGCTCGTCCAGCAGCGCTTCGGCGCGCTCGGTGCGAAGCGCCTCGCCGACCTCGTCGCGCACGTCGTCGAGGGTCTTCGGTCGCTCGCCCTCGTCCTCGGTCACGCGCAGCACGACGAGCCGGCGCGGACCGACCTCGACGAGCTCGGAATTGTTGCCGTCGAGCAGCACGTCGTCCGAGAACATGGCGGCGCGCAGCGCGGGGTTCGACAACAGCGGCCCGGAATCCGTCTCGGCATCGAGCCAATCGCTCTGCTGCACGGGCAATCCCGTCGCGGTGGCCGCGGCGTCGAGCGATTCGGGCTCGTCGAACGCGCTCTCGGCCAGCGCCTCGCGCAGGTCGTTGAACTCGCCGTCGGCGGCCGCGGCCCTCGCGGACGCGAGCGCCTCCTCGGCCACCTCGTCGAAACCCCGGCCGGCCTCGGGGACCACCGCGTCGAGCCGGATCAGGTGCACGCCGAACTCGGTGACCACGGGCTCCGACAGGCTGCCCTCGCCCTCCAGCGCGAACACCGCCTCCTCGAAGGGCTCGACCATGAGCCCCGGGGTGATCTCGCCGAGGCTGCCGCCCGAGCCCGCCGAGCCGGTATCGTCCGACGCCTCGCGCGCAAGCTCCTCGAACGACTCGCCGGCGTCGAGCCGGGCGGCTAGCGCCTCGGCCTCGGCGACCGCGGCGGCGATCTCGTCCGCGTCGCCGGCATCGTCCACCGCGAGCAGGATGTGCGACGCCTCGCGTCGTTCGGGCGTGACGAAGCGCGCCTTGTTGCTCTCGTACCAGTCCCGGGCATCGTCCTCGGTCACGTCGAGCGTCCCGGCCACGGTGTCGGCGGACAGCTCGATGTAGGCGATCTTCACGCGCGGCGGAAAGCGATAGTCGTCGCCGCTGTCGTCGAAGCGTGCCTGGATATCCTCGTCCGATACCTCGATGGCGGCCTTCGCGGCGTCCAGGTCGAGTCGCACGCCGTCGATGGTGCGGGTCTGGCGGGCGAGCGCGTCGAGTCGGCCCGCCTCGTCCGGCAGGGTGAAGGCGGTCTCCACGACGCCGGCCTGGAACTGCTGCAACGCCGTGCGGTCGCGCTGCTGCGCCTCGAAGGCGGCGACGCCGCCGGCACTGGTGACGAGCTGGGTGTAGCGGTCCCGATCGAAGCGTCCGTCGACCTGGAACTCGGGGGCGCCGCGGATCGCCCGGCCGAGCGTCTCGTCGCCGACCGCGAAGCGCATCTCGGCCACCTCGTCGGCGAGCACGCGCTGCGTCACGAGCTCGTCCAGCGCCTGGCGGCGCAGCAACGCCTCGTCGTCCAGTCCGGACGGGATGCTGCCGCCGAACACCTGCGCGAACCTCTGGCGCTGCACCCGGTAGGCGCGGTCCAGGGTCTGGGCATCGATGGCGGTGCCGTTGACGGTGGCCACCGGCTGCGCCGAGCCGCCCGCGAAGTAGGAGCCGATGCCGACGAGCGCGAACGGCACGCAGATGAGTCCGATCAGCGTGTACTTGATCGGCTTGGAGGAGCGAATGGTCTCGCGGAAGTCGAGCAGCATCGGTATCGCCGGTGATCGGGGGGAGTCTGGAGCGTCGCAAGCGTAGACGACGCGGCGGCCCCGCGAGTCCCGGGGGACCGACCGTCGACCGGAACGCGCCCGGGGAGGCCGCGACGATCAGACCCGGAAACGACAAAAGGGTGCCGAAGCACCCTCTGGTCCGACGGCACGCGCCCTGGCGGCGCGGCTGTCTCGAATGTGGCGGAGCGGACGGGACTCGAACCCGCGACCCCCGGCGTGACAGGCCGGTATTCTAACCAACTGAACTACCGCTCCACATCCTGGTGGGTGCTGACGGGATCGAACCGCCGACCCTCGCCGTGTAAAGGCGATGCTCTACCAGCTGAGCTAAGCACCCATGCGAACTAGTTTACCGCATCCTTGAGCGCCTTGCCCGCCTTGAAGCTGGGCATTTTCGATGCGGCGATCTGGATTTCCTCACCCGTGCGCGGGTTGCGGCCGGTGCGGGCATCGCGCTCGCGCACGAGGAAGGTACCGAAACCGATCAGGGTGACCTGATCACCCCCCTTCAGGGCATCCGTCAGCGAGTCGAGGACCGCATCGACTGCGGAGGCCGCGTCCTGCTTCGACATGTCGGTCCGGCTGGCAACCGCGTCGACGAATTCGGCCTTGTTCATGTATGGGTATCCCCTGCTCGGTATCGGTGTAGTGAAGATCGGTGTACGGACGGGACCCGCGCACCCCGCCAAAGGAGGTGCGCGGGTTCGCGCGGACGCGGATCATACCGGATTTGCGTCGCCGCCCCGATGCACGCGACGCCCGAGTTCACGGTGTGCAACCTTCGGGCGATGCGTGCTCAGTGATGGCGCACCTCGCCACCGGTGTCGACCTTGCGTTCGGCGTCGGCCGTCGGCGGCGGCATGGCTCCGGCATCGGCCACGGGCGTGCGCTCCAGCGCCACGTCCAGCACCTCGTCTATCCACTTCACGGGACGGATGTCGAGCCCTTCCTTGATCTCGTCCGAGATCTCGGCCAGATCCTTCTCGTTCTCGATCGGGATGAGCACGGTGTCGATGCCGCCGCGCTGCGCCGCCAGCAGCTTCTCCTTGAGCCCGCCGATGGGCAACACCTCGCCGCGCAACGTGATCTCGCCCGTCATCGCGACGTTGGCCCGCACCGGCACGCTGGTGAGGGTGGACACGAGTGCGGTGCACATGCCAACCCCGGCACTCGGTCCGTCCTTCGGCGTGGCACCTTCGGGCACGTGCACGTGCAGGTCGTGCTTCTCGTGGAAGGCCGGGTCGATGCCGAGGGACGCCGCACGGCTGCGCACCACCATCATGGCCGCCTGGATGGACTCCTGCATGACGTCGCCCAGCTGACCGGTGTAGCTGAGCTTGCCCTTGCCCGGCACGACGGCGGACTCGATGGTCAGCAGCTCCCCGCCGACGCTCGTCCAGGCGAGTCCCGTGACCTGCCCGATCTTGCTCTCGCTCTCGGCCCGGCCGTAGCGGTGACGCTGTACGCCGAGGTAGTCGCCGAGGTTCTCGGCCGTGACGCGCACGCTCGCGACGCCGTCCCCACCGTTCGCGTCGCCGAGCGACGACTTCGACAGGTCCGTCGCCGCCTCGCCCGAGCCGTCCTTCGCCGTACCGTGCGCCTTGCTCTCGCGCTCGGTGACCTCGCGCACGACCTTGCGGCAGATCTTGGAGATCTCGCGCTCCAGGTTCCGCACGCCCGCCTCTCGCGTGTAGCTGCGGATGATTTCCATGATGGCGTCGTCGCCGAGCGAGAACTCGTCCTCGCTCAAGCCGTTGTCCTTCATCTTCCTGGGCAGCAGGTAGCGCTCGGCGATGTTCGCCTTCTCCTTCTCGGTGTAGCCCGGGATGCGGATGACCTCCATGCGATCGAGCAGCGGCTCGGGGATGTTCATGGTGTTCGCGGTGGCCACGAACATCACGTCCGAGAGATCGAACTCCACCTCGAGGTAGTGATCGGTGAAGGTGTGGTTCTGCTCGGGGTCCAGCACCTCGAGCAGCGCCGAGGACGGATCGCCACGAAAATCCATCGACATCTTGTCGATCTCGTCGAGCAGGATCAGCGGGTTCCGGCGCTTCACCTTGGCGAGCGTCTGGACGATCTTGCCGGGCATGGAGCCGATGTAGGTGCGCCGGTGACCGCGAATCTCGGCCTCGTCGCGCACGCCGCCGAGCGCCATGCGCGAGAACTTCCGGCCCGTCGCCCGCGCGATGGACTTGCCCAGCGAGGTCTTGCCCACGCCGGGCGGACCGACGAGGCACAGGATCGGACCCTTGGCATGGCCCACGCGCTGCTGCACGGCGAGGTACTCGAGGATGCGCTCCTTGACCTTCTCGAGCCCGTAGTGATCGTCCTCGAGCACGCGCTCGGCATCGCCGAGCGTCTTCTTCAGCTTGCTGCGCTTCTTCCACGGCAGCGAGACGAGCGTGTCGACGTAGTTCCTCACCACCGTCGCCTCGGCGGACATCGGCGACATGGACTTCAACTTGTTCAGCTCGGCCGTGGCCTTCTTGTGCGCCTCCTTGGACAGACCGCGCTTCTCGATCTTCCTCGCGAGCTCCTCGGTCTCGTTGGGCACGTCGTCCATCTCCCCGAGCTCCTTCTGGATGGCCTTCATCTGCTCGTTGAGGTAGTACTCGCGCTGGCTCTTCTCCATCTGCTGCTTCACGCGGCCACGGATGCGCTTCTCGACCTGCAGCATGTCGAGCTCGGACTCCATCAGTGACAGCAGGTGCTCCAGACGCGCGCCCGGGTCGAAGAGCTCCAGGATCTTCTGCTTCTCCTCCACGCGCAGCGACATCTGCGCCGCGATCATGTCGGCCAGCCGGTCCGCATCGTCGATGCCCGTCATGGACGACAGGATCTCGGGCGGCACCTTCTTGTTCATCTTCACGTACTGATCGAACATGTTCGTCACCGAGCGCACCAGCACGTCGAGCTCGCGCGGCTCGGCCGCCGGCTCCTGCGCACCCGCGTCGTCGGTCGCCTCCGGCACGCTCCACTCGGCGGTGAAGTAGCCCTCGTCGTCGGTGGCCACGTTCTCGATGCGCGCGCGGCGCTGGCCCTCCACGAGCACCTTGATGGTGCCGTCGGGCAGCTTCAGCAGTTGCAGGATGGTGGCGATGGTGCCGACGCCGTGGATGTCGTCCTCGCCGGGCTCGTCGACGGCGGCGCTCGTCTGCGCGGCCAGGAGGATGCGCTTGTCCACGGACATCGCCGCGTCGAGCGCATCGATGGACTTCTCGCGTCCCACGAACAGCGGGATGACCATGTGGGGGTAGACCACGACGTCGCGCAGCGGCAGCACGGGCAACCGCTCGGCCCCGCCCTGCCCGTGCGCGTCGGCCGCCGGGTCGTGCTTCACGTTCTCGGAGTCGGTCACGTCGGGAATCTCCTCTAGTGGACTCGCTGCTCGATTCGAGCATATAGCGCAAGGTGCAACCGCGACGACGCAAATTCAACGGAGCGGCCCGGGCCGCCTGGCCATCCCCCCAAAACGCGAAAAGGCCGCCCCGGGGGCGGCCTCGTCGCGTGCTCGGCGTGGCCGACGCTACCGGCTAGTCGTCCGAGGCCGCCTTCTTGTACTTCTCCTGCTCGAGCACCTTCTCCTGGCCCTCGAGCAGCAGGTACGGCTTGGACTCGCCGCGCACGACGGCGGCGTCCAGGATGACCTTCTTGACGTTCTCGATGCGCGGCAGCTCGTACATGGTGTCGAGCAGCACGTTCTCGAGGATGGTGCGCAGGCCGCGCGCGCCGGTCTTCCTGGCGAGCGAGCTCCGGGCGACCGCGTACAAGGCGTCCTTCCTGAACTCGATGTCCACCTCTTCCATGGACAGCAGCTTCTCGTACTGCTTGGTGATGGCGTTCTTCGGCTCGGTCAGGATGCGCACGAGCGACTCCTCGTCGAGCTCCTCGAGCGTGGCGACGACGGGCAGGCGGCCGACGAACTCGGGGATGAGCCCGAAGCTGATCAGGTCCTGCGCCTCGACGTCCTGTAGCAACTGACCGATGTTCTTGCTGTCATCCTTGCTCTTGACCTCGGCGCCGAAGCCGATGCCGCCCTTCTCGGAGCGGTTCTGGACGATCTTCTCCAGCCCCGCGAACGCGCCGCCGCAGATGAACAGGATGTTCGACGTGTCGACCTGCAGGAACTCCTGCTGCGGGTGCTTCCTGCCGCCCTGCGGCGGCACCGAGGCGATGGTGCCCTCGATGAGCTTCAGCAGCGCCTGCTGCACGCCCTCGCCCGAGACGTCGCGCGTGATGGAGGGGTTGTCGGACTTCCTGCTGATCTTGTCGATCTCGTCGATGTAGACGATGCCGGTCTGCGCCTTCTCGACGTCGTAGTCGCACTTCTGCAGAAGCTTCTGAATGATGTTCTCGACGTCCTCGCCGACGTACCCGGCCTCGGTCAGCGTCGTGGCGTCGGCGATCGTGAACGGCACGTTCAGCGTGCGCGCCAGGGTCTCGGCCAAAAGCGTCTTGCCGGAGCCGGTGGGGCCGATCAGCAGGATGTTGGACTTGGCGAGCTCGACGTCGCCCTTCTTGTCCTTGTACTCCAGCCGCTTGTAGTGGTTGTACACCGCGACGGCCAGGATGCGCTTGGCCTTGGTCTGGCCGATGACGTACTGGTCGAGGAGCTCGTTGATCTCGTGCGGGCGCGGCAGGGAGGTCTGGTCGGACTCCCCGCTCTCCTGCATCTCCTCGGTGATGATGTCGTTGCACAGGTCGACGCATTCGTCGCAGATGAACACCGACGGGCCGGCGATCAGCTTCCTGACCTCGTGCTGGCTCTTGCCGCAGAAGGAGCAGTACAGAAGCTTTCCGTCGTCCTTCTTGTCGTCCTGATCGCTCATGGATTCAAGGGTCTCGGAACTCGCGGCCACAGTGCCGCATGTGTCGGTGTCCTGCAACCGCGCTATACCCGAACCTGCCCGGGATGGAGCCGGCTTCACATCGAGCGGGGACGAAATTCACGACTCCCGCCGGATCTGCCCGCGATCCGGCGCCCGGGCACCGCACGGGCCCCGGGACGCGGGTCCGTGCCCGGCGACCTACTCCGGGGCGTTCGCCGAGTCGCCGTTGGCGCTGTTGCCGCCGCCGGACGGCGCGGGCGCGGGTCGCGGGCCGCTCTTCGGACCCGGCGCATCGCCACCGTTCGGACCACCGCTGGCCACCGAAACTTCCTCGTCGCGGGTCTGGACGATGCGGTCGACGAGACCGTACTCGACCGAAGCCTCGGCCGTCAGGAACCTGTCGCGCTCGGTATCGTCCTTGACCCGCTCGTAGGGCTGGCCGCAGTGGCCGGCCATGAGCTTGGTCATGCGCTCCTTGATGGCGAGTATCTCGCGCGCGTGGATGTCGATGTCGGTGGCCTGGCCCTGGAAGCCGGCCGAGGGCTGGTGGATCATCACGCGCGAGTTCGGCAGGATGAAGCGCTTGCCGGGCTGGCCCGCGCACAGCAGGAAGGCGCCCATGCTGGCCGCCTGGCCCACGCACAGCGTGGACACGTTCGGCTTGATGAACTGCATGGTGTCGTAGATGGCCATGCCGGCCGTGACCGAGCCGCCGGGGCTGTTGATGTAGAGCGAGATGTCCTTGTCGGGATTGTCCGACTCCAGGAACAGCAACTGCGCCACGATCAGGTTGGCCATGTAGTCCTCGACCTGGCCGACCATGAAGATGACCCGCTCCTTCAGGAGCCGGGAGTAGATGTCGTACGCGCGCTCGCCGCGCGGGGACTGCTCGACCACCATCGGCACGAGGCCGCCGGCGGCCCGCGGCCCGCCCATGGGGTCGTTCATGGGGTCGTGCGAGGCGTTCGGAGCGGTGAAACCGATGCTCATGCGTCAGGCGTTCTCGTTCGAGGAATCGTGTGCGGGCGTGCCGCCGGGGCTCGCGGACGAGTCGCTGGCGTCGTGGCCAACGTCTCCGTCCTGCGCGAACGTGGGGTCGGCGGGCGTCTCGACAACCTCGCCCTCCTCTGCGCTCCCCTCCGGCATCTCGGGCTTGGGCGGATTCATGATGTCCTTGAACGAGCGTGGCTCGTCGGTCACGCTCGCCGCGGCCAGCACGCGATCGGTCACCGTGCGCTCGAGCACCAGCCCCTCGACGTTCTGCAGCAGCTCGCGATCGCCGTAGTAGTGGTCGATCACCTCCTGCGGGTCCTGGTAGGACGACGCGATGCGCTCGATCTCGGCGCGCACGGCCGGCGCCTCGGCGCGCACCGCGTCGCGGCGGATGATCTCCCCGAGCACGAGCCCGAGGCGCACGCGCCGCTCGGACTGCTCGCGGAACAGATCGTCCGAGAGGAACGAGGCGTCGGTGCCGGCGGGCATCTGGCCGAGCAGCTGCTCGCGCTGGCGCTTGATCTCCTCGCTCACGAGCGCGGCCGGCACCTCGATGGGGTTCGCGGCCACGAGCCCGTTCATGACCTGCTCGCGCACCTCGCGATCGATGCGCTGGTCGAGCTCGCGCTGCATGTTCTTCCTGATGTCCGCGCGCAGGCTCTCGACCGAGCCGTCCTCGATGCCGAAGCTCTTCACCAGGTCCTCGTCGAGCTCGGGGCGGCGCGCCTCGCGCACCTCGTGCACCGTCACCTCGAAGCTTGCGGCCTTGCCGGCGAGCGCCTCGGCCTGGTAGTCCTCCGGGAAGCCGACCTCGATGGTGCGCCGATCGCCGGCGGAGACGCCGAGCAGCTGCTCCTCGAAGCCCGGGATCATGGCGTTGCTGCCGAGCACGAGCGGCGCCTTCTCGGCCTTGCCGCCGTCGAAGGGCACGCCGTCGATGCTGCCCTCGAAGTCGATCACGACCTGATCGCCGTCGCCGGCGGCGCGCTCCACGCTCACGTGCTCGGTGCGCTGGCCGCGCAGCGACTCGACCATCTCCTCGACGTCCGCCTCGCCGATCTCGGCGACGGGACGCGTGACCTGGATGGAGGCGTCGTAGGAGGGCTCGAACTCGGGGTAGACCTCGAACGTGGCCGTGTAGCGGAACGCGGTCTCGCCCTCGGCGCCGCCTTCGGCCTCGGCGCCTTCGACGGGCGCCTTCTCGTCGATCGACTGCACTTCGGGGGTGCCGGCGAGCTTGATCTCGTGCTCGCGCAGCGCCTCCTGCATGGACTTGTTGATGAGCGAGCCGAGCACTTCCGCGCGCACCTGGGGCTCGAAGCGCTTGCGCACGACCTTGAACGGCACCTTGCCGGGCCGGAAGCCGTTGATGCGCACCGTGCGGCTCAAGGTCTTCAGGCGCTCGTCGACGGCGGACTCCACGTCGCCGGACGGCAGGTCGACGGTCATGCGGCGACCCAGGGTGCCGGTGTTCTCGACGGTAACTTGCATGCTGGTCTCTGTGGAACCGCTCGACGCGTCGGCCCCCGCCGGCGGCGCGGACTGACGAGCGCGAGAGGGTCGGCGATGCGCGAATGGAACCGCGGCGGGCGCGCCGACGTTGCGTGACGGGGAAAGGAAGGGTGGCGGCGCAGGCTCGCGGGCGCGACGGTGGTGCGAAAGGGGAGACTCGAACTCCCACGTCCGCGAGGACACTGGAACCTAAATCCAGCGCGTCTACCAATTCCGCCACTCTCGCACAGGCGTCGCGTCCGACGATGAACGTGCCGTCGGGGACTGCGCAGTATAGCGAAGCGGCCGGGCGTCGGCGAGGGCGACGGGGCAGCCAATCGGCGAACCGAAGAAGGGGGCCGATTGGGGTGGACGACCGGATTCGAACCGGCGACCACAGGAATCACAATCCTGCGCTCTACCAACTGAGCTACGCCCACCACGGCGATCGGGAATTCTAGCAGTGCACGGAGGCCCGGGGAAGCCCCCTCTGAACGCACGGCGGCGGGGCGATTTTTCGCGGGCACGCGCTCGAGGGTGTGGCGCGCCCGGCAGGATTCGAACCTGCTACCCTCGGCTTAGAAGGCCGATGCTCTATCCACATGAGCTACGGGCGCGTAGCCGCGCGCGGCACGAAGGTGGTGATCGGGGCAGCAGGATTCGAACCTGCGACCCTCTGCTCCCAAAGCAGATGCGCTACCAGGCTGCGCCATACCCCGCCCGCCGAGCGTGCGCGCCCAGTGTACGCCGTGACCGGCCCCCAAGTCGACCTCACCGACCTTGCCGACCTCGACGTTTTCAGTCGACCTCGTCGATCCAGGTCATCTGGATGGCCTCCAGGATGCCCTCGCTGGACTTCTCGGCCTCGCCCTCGAAGTCGTCCAGCGCCATCACCCAGGCGTGCAGGTCGGTGAAGCGCACGTAGCGCGGGTCCACGTCCGGGTGCGCCTCGGCCAGCTCGATGGCGATCTCGCGCGTGTCGGACCAGTCCATGGCGGCCATCAGTGGTTCTCCGAGACCATGTTGATGGTGTACTTCGGTATCTCGATCACGAGATCGGCGTCGCTGACGAGCGCCTGGCAGGACAGCCGCGAGTCGGGGTCGAGGCCCCAGGCCTTGTCGAGGTAGTCCTCCTCGAGCTCGTCGGCCTCCTCCAGGCTTTCCATGCCCTCGCGCACGTGCACGTGGCAGGTGGTGCACGCGCAGGACTTCTCGCAGGCGTGCTCGATGTCCACGCCGTTGCCGAGCAGGGCATCGCAGATGGAGGTGCCGGGAGCGGCCTCGAACGTCGCGCCGTCCGGGCACATCTCGGGATGGGGTCGTACGGTGATCGTGGGCATCGGGTCCTGCGCGGTTCGGTTTGTCGGGAGTCGGGGAAAGGTGCGGACGGGTTCAGCCGTTCGCCAGCTCGTCGATGGCGCGACCGGCCATCAGGCGGCGCACGCTCGCGTTCATGCGCCGCTCCACGAAGGGGTCCGCCTCGCGCTCGAGCGCGTGCACCGCCGCGTCAAGGGCATCGCGGTCGGCCTGGGCGTCCCCGAGCAACGCGCGCAGCGCCTCGGTGCGCGCGTCGATCCGTGCGCGCTCCTCGTCCGACAGGTGCTCGTCGCCGTCGGCCGCGAGCGCGGCGTCGATGGCCTCGAGCGCGCGCGCCGCCTCGACGCGCCGCTCCGCCACCGCGCGCGCCAGCGCGTCGTCGCCCGCATGGTCCAGCGACGCGCGCAGCATGGCACTGATCTCGTCGTCGCCGAGCCCGTAGGAGGGCTTCACGTCGACGCTCGCGACCGTGCCGCTCTCGCGCTCGAGCGCGCTCACCGTGAGCAGCCCGTCCGCGTCCACCTGGAAGAGCACCTGGATGCGCAGCGCCCCCGCCACGCGCGGCGGGAAGCCGCGCAGCTCGAAGCGCGCGAGCGAGCGGCAGTCGGACACGAGCTCGCGCTCGCCCTGCACCACGTGCAGCGACATGGCCGTCTGGCCGTCCTTGTAGGTCGTGAATTCCTGCGCGCGCGCGATGGGGATAGGCGTGTTGCGGGCGATGACCTTCTCGGCGAGCCCGCCCATCGTCTCCAGCCCGAGCGACAGCGGTATGACGTCCAGCAGCAGCAGGTCGTCCCCGTCGGTGTTGCCCGCGAGCGCGTCGGCCTGGCGCGCCGCACCGACCGCGACGACCTCGTCCGGGTCGATGTCGGTCAGCACCTCGCGACCGTAGAAGTCCGACACTCGCGCGCGCACCAGCGGCACGCGCGTGGAGCCGCCGACCATGACGACGGCCCGCAGCTCGTCGCGCTCGAGCCCGGCGTCGCGCAGCGCGCGCCGGCAGGGGCCGAGCGTGCGCTCCACGAGCGGCGCGATCCGCGCCTCGAAGTCGTCCCGCGTCAGCGTGCCCGACCAGCGCACGAGCGCCGCGCCGGCCACGTCGTCGACCGCCACGTCGACCTCGACGGCATCGGCGTCGGACAACCGCTCCTTCACGTCACGGGCGATCTGCTTGGCGCGCGCGCGCGACTCGCCGTCGGGCAGAGGGTCCGCGCCGGCGAGCTCGAGCAGCCAGGCGACGACGAGGTTGTCGATGTCGTCCCCGCCGAGGGCCGTGTCCCCGGCCGTGGCCAGCACCTCGAACACGCCGCGGTTCAGCCGCAGCACCGACACGTCGAAGGTGCCGCCGCCGAGATCGTAGATGGCGACCACGCCCTCCTCGCCCCGGTCCAGGCCGTACGCGACCGCCGCCGCCGTCGGTTCGTTGAGCAGGCGCAGCACCGGAAGACCCGCCAGCGCCGCCGCATCCTTGGTGGCCTGACGCTGCGCGTCGTCGAAATAGGCGGGGACCGTGACCACCGCACCCGCCAGGCTGCCGCCCAGCGCGGCCTCGGCCCGCTCGCGCAGCGCGGCCAGGATGACGGCGGACACCTCGATGGCGCTCTTCGATCCGGCCGGCGTAACGAAGCCCGGCACCGCACCGGACGTGTCGAAGTCGTGATGCGTGCCGAGCCAGCTGTCGGCGAGGTCCGCCGCGCCCTTGCCCATCAACCGCTTGGCCGAGCGGATGGCGCCGTCGCCCTCGGCCTCTACACCGACGACGGCCCGCCCGTCGGCGTCCCAGCGCACGACCGACGGCAACGCCCGGCGGCCGACCTCGTCGGCGAGCACGACGGGTTCGCCCGAGCGCATGGCCGCCACGAGGGAGTTGGTCGTGCCCAGATCGATGCCCACGGCCAACCTGCGCTCGTGCGGGGCGTCGGAGCGGCCGGGTTCGGAGATCTGCAGCAGGGCCAAGGGGAATACTCGCGAAAAGGTGGCTGGTGGGTGGGCGGGACGAGGAAGGCGTCAGCCCTCGAGCCGCGCCTCCATCTCGCCGAGCTCCCCGAGTAGCTTGTCGACGAACTGCCAGCGGCGCACCACGTGCCGCCCGGCGTCCCAGTCGCCGCGAGCGGCCGCCTCGGAGAACTCCGCGGTTGCCGCGCGCCGCGCCGCGCCGAGCTTCGCCCGCAGCGCATCGAGCGCCGCCGGCGGGTCCGCCGCCGTGGGCGCGTCCGCCAGCGCCTCTCGCAGCTCCATCTGCTCCATCAGGAAGGCCGGGTCCATTCGGGTGTCCGTCTCCGCATCGGTGTCGACGCCGTGCAGCGACAGCAGGTACGTGGCGCGCGCGAGCGGCTTCTTCAGCGTGCGCCAGGCATCGTTCACGCGCCCCGACGCCTGCACGGACCAGCGGCGCTCGGCTGCCGAGGCCTGCGCGTAGCGATCCGGATGCGTGGCGGACTGCAGCTCGCGGTAGCGAGGCGCGAGCACCGCCTCGTCCAGGTCGAAACCGACGGGCAGCCCGAAGAGCTCGAAGTGGTTCGCGCGCAGGTCGGGTACGGCGGCGGGGGTCACTTGCGGGAAATCAGATCGTGAACGACTCGCCGCACCCGCACTCGTCCTTCACGTTCGGGTTCCGGAACAGGAACCCCTCGTTCAGACCGTTCTTCGTGAAGTCCAGCTCGGTGCCCGCCAGGTAGACAAGGCTCTTCCTGTCGACGATGACCTTGATGTCGTGGTCCTCGAACACCTCGTCGTTGGCGGCCACCTCGTCGGCGAACTCCAGCACGTAGGCCAGGCCCGAGCACCCGGTCGTGCGCACGCCCAGGCGCAGCCCGATGCCCTTGCCACGTCCGTCGAGATAGCGCCGCACGTGCTGCGCGGCGGCATCCGTCAGACGGATGCCGCCGGCGTCCGCACCGCCATCCACCTGGACGATCGACGCGTTGTCGGCCATCGGCTTCAGCCCGCGGCGGCTACGGCCGGAGCTTCGGCAGCGGCGACCGGTGCGGGCACGCCCTCGCCCCGCTTGGCACGGATATCGGCGATGGCCGCCGCGATGGCGTCCTCGGCGAGTACCGAGCAGTGGATCTTCACGGGCGGCAGTGCGAGCTCCTCCGCGATGTGCTTGTTCCTGATGGCCGAGACCTCGTCGAGCGTCTTGCCCTTGACCATCTCGGTCACGAGCGAGGACGAGGCGATGGCCGAGCCGCAGCCGTACGTCTTGAACTTCGCGTCCTCGACGATGCCCTCGGCGTTCACCTTGAGCTGCAGGCGCATGACGTCGCCGCAGGCGGGCGCGCCGACCATGCCGGTGCCCACGTTCGGGTCGTCCTTGTCGAGCGAGCCCACGTTGCGCGGGTTCTCGTAGTGATCCAGTACCTTGTCGCTGTAAGCCATGGTGTTCGAATGCTCCGGTCTTTCTGGTGGATGGATGGTCGGGTCGGGGAAAGCGCTAGTGCGCGGCCCACTCGACCGAGTCGAGGTCGATGCCTTCCTTGTGCATGTCCCACAACGGGGACAGCTCGCGCAGCTTCAGCACCGCCTTTCGCGTCTGCTCGATGGTGAAGTCGATCTCCTCTTCGGTCGTGAACCGTCCGATGGTGAAGCGGATGGAGCTGTGCGCCAGCTCGTCGTTCCGGCCCATGGCGCGCAGCACGTAGGAGGGCTCCAGGCTCGCGCTGGTGCACGCGCTGCCCGAGGACACCGCGATGTCCTTCATGGACATGATCAGGCTCTCGCCCTCGACGAAGTTGAAGCTGATGTTCAGGTTGCCCGCGATGCGGCGATCCAGGTCGCCGTTCAGGTAGATCTCCTCGAGATCCTCCAGGCCGTTCCACAGCCGCTCGCGCAGCTTCATGAGCCGGGCGTTCTCCTCGGTCATCTCCTCGCGCGCGATGCGGAACGCCTCGCCCATGCCCACCACCTGGTGGGTGGCGAGCGTACCGGAGCGGAAACCGCGCTCGTGACCGCCGCCGTGGATCTGCGCCTCGAGCCGCACGCGCGGCTTCCTGCGCACGTACAGCGCGCCGACGCCCTTCGGCCCGTAGACCTTGTGCGCGCACAGCGACATGAGGTCCACGTTCATCTCGTCGACATCGATGGGCACCTTGCCCGGGCTCTGCGCGGCGTCGACGTGGAAGATGATCTTCCGCTCGCGGCACATGCGCCCGATGCGCGGGATGTCCTGGATGACGCCCGTCTCGTTGTTGACGTGCATGATGGACACGACCGTGGTGTCGTCGCGGAGCGCCGCCTCGAACGCGTCGAAGTCCAGCAGACCGTCGGGGCGCGGGTCGAGATAGGTGACCTCGAAGCCCTCGCGCTCGAGCTGGCGACAGGTGTCCAGGACCGCCTTGTGCTCGGTCTTCAGCGTGACGATGTGCTTGCCGCGCTTGACGTTGAAGTGCGCCGCGCCCTTGATGGCGAGGTTGTCGGACTCGGTGGCGCCCGAGGTCCAGACGATCTCGCGCGGGTCCGCGCCCAGGAGCTCCGCCACGTCCGCGCGCGCCTTCTCGACGAGCTCGTCCGCGGCCCAGCCGAACGGGTGCGAGCGCGACGCGGGGTTGCCGAAATCGCCCTGCCGGGTCAGGCATTGCATCATCTTCTCCGCCACACGCTCGTCGACCGGCGTCGTCGCGGAGTAGTCCATGTAGATCGGTACGCTGATCGAGCTCACTGTGTCGAAGGCTCCGTGGAATTGTCTGGTTGTGGCGATGAGGGGGCGGGACGCGCTTGGGGACGGCCCCGGATCGATGGACAGGTCAGCTATACGACGGGGACGGCGTTCGGACCGCCGCCAACGCGCCGCCGCGGTCGGTCGCTCTCGCGACGCGCGGCGTCTCGCGCCGGATCAGCGGCTCGTCCAGCGGGCGCGCGTCCTGACGGTCGCGCCGACGATCCAGCATGTCCTGCAGGGAGACGTTGCTCAGGAACTCCTCGATCTGCTCGGAGAGCCCCTCCCACAGATCGTGCGTGAGGCAGCGCCCCGCGCTGTGACAGTTCTGCTTGCCGGCGCACTGCGTCGCGTCCACCGACTGGTCCACCGCACCGATGATCTCGGAGACGCAGATCCGATCGAGCGAGCGCGACACGCTGTACCCGCCGCCCGGTCCGCGCGTGCTGACGACGAGCCCGCTGCGGCGCAGCTTCGAGAACAGCTGCTCGAGGTAGGAGAGCGAGATCTCCTGCCGCTCGGACACCGCCGCCAGCGACACCGGCCCGTCCGCGCCGTGCAGCGCTAGATCGAGCATGGCCGTGACCGCGTAGCGCCCTTTCGTCGTCAGCTTCACCGGGACCGGACCCCCTCTCGTAAAGGCCTGCCGGCAAGCTTCCCATGTCCTACCGGTTCGGTCAAGTATTTACGGGCCGGTGAGCCCGTACACAAGGGGCGGGGACCGAATTTCGCGCGAGGCGGACGCCTCGCGCCCGCCCAGGCCGACGGCCGCGGACCCTCCTTACCGCCCTCCTGCCCCGCCCGCTCGCGCCTCGTCCTCGCCGCGCAGCGCCCGCACCTCCGCACGCAGCGCCTCCAGCTCGGTCTGCAGGCGCTCCACGCTCTGCTCCAGCGCCTCGGCGGACACGCTCTCCTCGGCGGCGTCGACCCCGTAGGCCGGGAACGAGCGCGCCACGGCGGGCTGCTCGACCACGGGCACGGCGGTGACGAGCTCCAGGCAGCGCTTGTTGGCATCGCGGCAGCGCACCACCCGCCCCGGCACACCGACCACCGTCGCGCCCGGCGGCACCTCGTCCAGCACGACGGCGTTGCTGCCGATGCGCGCGCCCTCGCCGACCGTGAACGGGCCGAGGATCTTCGCGCCCGCGCCGATGATCACGCCGTCACCGATGGTGGGGTGGCGCTTGCCGGCGTTCAGCGTGCGACCGCCGAGCGTGACGCCCTGATAGAGCGTGACGTCGTCCCCGATCTCGGCCGTCTCGCCCACCACGACGCCCGTGCCGTGGTCGACGAAGAAGCGCCGTCCGATGGTGGCGCCCGGATGGATCTCGATGCCCGTGATCATGCGCGCGACGTAGCCGAGGAACCTCGCCGCCCAGCGCAGCTTGTGCAACCACAGCCAATGGTTCAGGCGGTGGAACAGCAGCGCGTGCACGCCGGAGTACACGGTGAGCACGTCGAACAGCGAGCGCGCCGCCGGGTCGCGCTCGAAGACACAGCGGATGTCCTCCTTCAGCAACTGCCACACGGTAGGGACCTCCGGCGGAGCGATGTCCGAGCGAAACGGTCGGGCATGCTACACCGGGGGCGGTGCGGGGCGGTGGAGGCGGGGCAGGATCGTGCGTCGGGTGGATCTACGTCGTGGAGATGCGGGTCGGGGCTACGTTTCGCCAAACGCTCGTTTTGCGAAATGTAGCCTCTGTTCTCTTCTACTGACCGTTGACTCATCAGTCAAAGAAACGTCGATTCACCGTGTTCACGCTCTATCGCGCGCGGTGCTTTCGGCGTACACAGCAGGCTCCACCCCCACCCCTCCGAGAGGGAACAGACCGTGAAGAAGACGCTCCTCGCCACACTCGTGGCAGCCCCCCTGTTGTGCTCCGCGGCGACCGCCGACACCACCTTCGGCGTCGGGGCGGGATCGCTCTACAACGGCCTCGGGCTGAACGCCGGTCGCACCACCGGCACGAGCCTGACCTACGGCGCGCTCGGCTGCGTAGGCTTCTCCACGAGCGGCTCCGAGGTCCGCGGCAGCGACGGTTCGGTCGAGCGCGAGAGTTCCTACGACACGAACTGCGGCATCGGCGTGGGCTACGTCAGCACAACGCTCTTGCCCGGCGACCGCCAGGGCCTGGGATTGAGCCTCGGACTTACCTACGACACCGACGAGGACGATGCCGGCGGCGGCACGCAGGGGCACCTGACGCCGAGCTATTACTACTTCTTAAACGGCATCGGTCGGCGCGGGCTGACCCTAGGCATCGGTCCTCAGCTGACGCTGCGCGAGGGCGGGTCGGGCGACATCGGTCCGATGATCAACCTCGGTTTCCAGTTCTGATGCGGATCCGCCGAGTTGCGCCGCTCGTCGTCCTACTGCTCTGTGTGGGCTGCTCGGGCGACGCCGACACGGCCTCCGTCCGGGAGGACGATCCCAGGCCCGTGCAGGGCGCCGATCCCGATCGGTACTTGATCGGTGGCGCAACGTGCGAGATCGGCGAAGAAGCTGAACTCATCGGCATGGTCGACGAGTCCGGCAACTTGGTGCCGGTCGAGCCTGGGCAGACCGAGACCGCTCCGATCGAGGAAGACGAGGTCGACTGCTACGCCTTCCCGTCCACGGATCTGACGGGACCCGGAACCGCCTCGCTCGGCGACGGGTTCCTGACCTATGCCGACCGCTCGATACCGGTCGACAACATGGTCTCGGTCGATCAAAACCTCGCGCGCGTCGACGTCACGAGCCACACCTTGCTGCACTTCGTGATTCACGACGGCGAGACCCGGGTGGCGTCCACCTCGAACTCGGCCGGGTCCAGGCGACTCGACTACGGTGCGTACGGCGGCAACGTCGTAGTGACCGGAGACCTGTACGCGGCCGACGGCGGCGCGCTCGACGGGCGCACGTTTCGCTTCGGCACGATCGAGTACGGCGAAACCACGACGGTGCCCGACGGAGACGTGCTCGCCGACGGGGTCTTCGTCTTCGATGCCGACGGCGACGGCATGACCGAGGAAGGCGAGTTTTTCGTGATCGCCGACGGACAGGTGACATGGACCGGCACGGCCCCAGCGGTCACGCTCGACATGAACCTGGTGCTCGACGACGGCAGCGCGCTGACCGGGCACTACGAGGGCGACGTGCTTGAGCTGGACCTGTTTCCAGACGAGTAGAGTCCGTTGTCCCATTCAGCAAAACGACCGTT
The DNA here is from genome assembly GCA_963833195.1 of uncultured Gammaproteobacteria bacterium. GTDB lineage: Bacteria > Pseudomonadota > Gammaproteobacteria > Granulosicoccales > Granulosicoccaceae > Granulosicoccus. The sequence continues at coordinate 484,578 of CAWHXF010000028.1, forward strand.
TAGCTGAATGTGATGGCCGGCATCAGGTCGCGTGCGGCTGGGTGCCCTACCCGCCGAGCACGCGGCGCAGCAACGAGCACGGCGGCTCCTGGCTCGGCTCGGGCGCCGGCAGCAGCTTCTGCGTCAGTGCGTCGAGCTGCTTGAGCCAGGCGGCCTCGCGCCGCTCGGCGCGCTCCTCGGCCTCGTGCAGCCTCGTCGCCGCCTCACGCAGCTCGCAATCCTTGCGCTCGAGCTCGGCGCGCTGATCGTCCACGGGCTCGCGCAACCAGGCGACGTGCAGAGCGACCGCCGCGGCGTCGCCGGCCCCCCCCGGGGACTTCGTCGTCGAACCTTGCCAGCTCCGGCGGGATCGGCTGGGCGAGCATGTAGGCCACTTCGTCGTCCGTCAGATCGGCGGCCCGGAGCGCCTTCGGCTCGAGCAGACGCAGCCGTTCGAACTCGTCCGCGTCGATCAGCACGAACGAGCGACCGCTGGGGCCATCGGCCCGGACCGGGTTCGCCGCGGCGGCACTCTCGGTGCGCTCGGGCCCGGCGGCGAGATCCTCGAACGTGCGCGGCACCAGATCCTCGCCCGGGTCCTCTACCGCCTCGTGTGCCATTGCCGCTCCGGGTGCCGCCGTCGGCCGACGACGAGCGTGGGGCAGGAAGCAGGATCGCGCAACCCGAGGTTGCAGAGACCGGGACGAGGTTGACCGTGCGCATATCGGGGTACTCCAGCATCGCTCGCGGCTCCTCAGGACGACCCGGGAAGAGTGCAGGAACACGAGCCGCAAGACCCCGTGGCCCTGCGGGGCCGGACTCGCGCGTCCGGGGTCCGCCGATGTCGATCCGGTAGAGCTCGAGCCCATCGACAAGCCACCGAGACGCCGTCGCGCCGACGGCGTACGAGTGCCGACCGGGTCGAGCGCAAACCGCGCGGACGGGTGCAGGCGCGGATCTGGAACTCCGGCGGACCCATCGGCGTGCGTCGGGCCGACCCGGAACCCCGAGTCGCGGGTCGCGGGTCGCGGGTCGCGGGTCGCGGGTCGCAAGTCGCGGGTCGCCCACACTTTCCCGCTCGATCCAGCCGCCCCTGTCGTCTCTATCTTCCGTCCGTCGGCCCCGCGTCCTCACCCGTCCCGTCCTCGGACTTCGCCCGCCGCACCTTGGGCTTCTCCACCGACGACAGGATCCCGCGCAGGATCGACATCTCGTTGCGCGTCGGCCGGTTCCGCTCGAAGTAGCGCCTGAGCCGCCGGCGCAGCAGCCGCGGCTGGTCGGGGTCGAGGAAGCCCGTCAGCGTGGTCACGCGCTCCAGGTGCGCATGGAAGTGTTCCATCGATGCGCCGTCCACCGGCCGGTCGTCCTCGTCGGGTGCGGCTTCCGGCGGAGCCCCCGCCGCCGCCGCCGCGGCCACGGCGCTGCCGGGGGCAGAGCGGAAGGCCGAGGCCGAGCCGAAGCGGCCGAGCTGCTGGGCCAGCTCGTAGGCGACGATCTGCACGGCCGCCCCGAGGTTCAGCGACGAGAAGTCGGGGTTCGTGGCGATGTGCAACTGGCGCGTGCACAGCTCCAGCTCCTCGTTCTCGAGCCCCGAGCGCTCGCGACCGAACACGAACGCGACCGAGCCGGCGCCGGTCTCGCCGCCGCGCGCCACCTCGGCGGCCGCCTCGCGCGAACCGAGCATGGGTGCGCCGAGGTGGCGCGCGCGAGCCGAGGTGCCGTAGATGGCCTGGCGGTCGGCCAGCGCCGGGGCCAGCGTGTCGAAGATCTCGGCGTTCTCGAGCACCTCGACGGCGCCCGCCGCGCGAGCGATCGCCTCGGGCGACGTCGGCGAGCAGTAGGGACGGACCAGCCGCAGCCGGTCGAAGCCCATGGTCTTCATGGCGCGCGCGGCGGCACCCAGGTTGCCCGCGTGGGTGGTTCCCACGAGGACGAACACGATCGAATCGCTCATGGGCGCGGATGATCGCACGCGACTGCGGGCACCATGCACGGCGAGCGCTTCGGTCCCATCGTGACGCCCGACCCGTGCGAGCACCATCGAGCGTCGGAATCCCCGCGCGGCCCGACGGACAACCGCATCCGTCGCGCGACGGTATGATGGAGTATGATTCGACGATGGCCGTGGAACGCATGACCGTCTCGCTGGACGCCGAGCTCGCTGCCGCCGTGCGAGCGGCCGCCGAGAGCGATGGACACAACGTATCCGCCTGGCTCGCCGATGCGGCCCGGCGGCGTCTCGCCTTGCAAGGGCTCGGGGATATCGTGGCCGACTGGGAGGCGGAGCACGGTGCCTTCACGGAGGCCGAGTTGGAGGCCGCGGCAGCACGGCTCACCGGTTGAGCGCGGTCGTCCTCGATGCGGGTGCCTTGATCGCCCTCGATCGAGATTCGCGTCCGGTGTGGGCCTTGCTCAGGATCGCCGCCGATCGCGCCGGCGCCGTATTGGTTCCCGCCGGCGTGATCGGTCAGGCCTGGAGAAGCGGGGCGCGGCAGGCTCGACTCGCCCGCGCCCTCAAGCACTGCGAGGAGCTCCCGCTCGATGGTGCGGCGGCGCGCGCCGCAGGCCTGCTCTGCGGACGCGCCGGGACGGCGGATGTGATCGATGCCTCGGTCGTCGTGGCGGCGGCGACGGTGGCCCGTCGGACGCCGACAAGCATCCTCACGTCCGACCCGGACGACATCGGACGCCTCATCGCGTTTGCGGACAGCACCGTCCGCATCGTCGAAGTCTGACCGGCATCGTCGCCGGTACTGGGTCGTCGGCGCCGGCCGGTCGCCTTCAGCGCTCCTTCCGTCCTGCTCGTCACCATCACGACCGACGAGAGGTTCACCGCACCCGTCTCCTCGGCCGTGCGTCCCGTACGGCGGTGCGTGTCCGCGCCGAAATCGCCCCACGGGCTCGCGCCCGTGGACTCGGCTCGCTCGCCTCGCCTCCCCGGCGGCTTGAACTCCACCAGCCGCGTCTTGCGCTCGTTTAGCGCAAGGCCGAAGCGCGCAAGCCGTTTCGGCAGAACCTCCATCACCCGCCGCGCATCCGCCTCGTCGGCGAAGCACAGCACCGCATCGTCGGCGTAGCGGACCATGAACGATCCGCCGCGCAGACGCGGCCGCACCTCGGTCTCGAACCAGGTGTCGAGCACCGTGTGCAGGTAGATGTTGGCCAGCAGCGGACTGATGACCCCGCCCTGCGGTGTGCCCCGATCCGGGCGGCTCACCACGCCGTCCTCCATGACGCCGGCGTTCAACCACTTCCCCACCGCGCGACGGATCACTCCGTCCCGCACCGCGGCCATCGAGCATCGTCCCCAGATGGCTTCTATCCACGTCGTCGAAGAACTGGCGGATGTCGAGATCGATCATCCAGCAGCCCCCGAGGCGCATCGTCCCCGACCACAACTGCTGCAGCGCATCGTGCGCCGAGCGCCGTGGCCGGAACCCGTACGAGCAGTCCAGAAAATCCTGCTCGTAGACCGGTTCGAGCGCCATCACGACCGCGCGCTGCAGGAGCTTGTCCTCCAGCGTCGGTATGCCGATGGGCCGGGTCGACTTGCCATCGTCCTTCCCGATGTGGACCCGCCGGACCGGCGGCGCACGGTACGTCCCGGACTTGAACCGCTCGAGCAGGCTCGACAGGTTCGCCTCCAGATCCGCCTCGTAGGCCTTCCGATCCACCCGGTCCACACCGGGCGCGCCGTCCTTGCGCGTCAGACGCCACGCCTCGCGCATCCACGCCATGTCGATGCGCTGGGCGAGCGTGGTCAGCACCATCGGCGGCTCGATCCCCGCCAGCGCTGCTATCTCGTCTTGTTTCGTTGAGATGGTCTCCGAGCCTGATATCCCGGTCATCTGTCCCTCCACGAGCTCCCATGATTCGGCGCCCCCTTCCCTCCACCGGGTCCCGGCAAGGACCGGTTCCCCGGCTTCGCGGGTACTACGAGACGCTCTGACTTCTCGCCGCTCGTCGGGCCCGGCTTCGTTGCCTTCGCCAAGGCCCTACCGTCGTTACATCAGTTGTTCGCTCCGATCCCGTACCGATGCCGCGCGGGTGGCCCGGACCATTTGTATCGCGGCGCCCGTGGACTGCCGTGGACCGCGTATCGACGACGGAAGACGACGAGATCTCCCAGGTTCCCTGACGGACCCCCGTGCCTGCACGCCACAGCTCTTCGACCCCGCCGGACCGGTCGTCGCAGGCCAGTTGCGCGACGCCCGGTGCTGCCTTCCGCTGTATAAAACACGTCGGCTCCGGATTCATTACCTGTCGAGGCTCCATCACTGCGGCTCGCAGACGCCCTGTGTACGCTTCGCAGTGCCGGTCGCCCGACCCCACGCAACACTCGGTTCCGGCTGGTGGCCAGCCTTTGCCGGGTGGGGCTTCCACCCACCAGGTCCGCTTCGGGAGGTTTCTGCTACCTCCGCTGTCCTACATCGGTCTCATCCTCCTCCCCAGAGCTTTGCCTGGCGCACTTACACGGATAACGATCGGGCATTGCGCACCGGCGCCGTACACTGTCCGCCCTCCCCCCGCCCGGCCCAGCTTCGCCACATGCATCCGATGCTCAACATCGGCGTCCGCGCCGCCCGCGCCGCCGGTCGCACCATCACGCAGGGCATCGGCCGGCTCGACACCGTGCGCTTCGATGCGAAGGGCCCGCGCGATTTCGTCTCGGAGATCGACAGGAAGGCCGAGGCCGACATCTTCGGCGTGCTGAAGCGCGCGTATCCCGATCACGCCTTCCTCGGCGAGGAGTCCGGACTGACGGGCTCGATGGACGCGGAGTACCGCTGGGTCGTGGACCCGCTCGACGGCACCACGAACTTCCTGCACGGACTGCCGCACTTCTCGGTGTCGATCGCGCTGCTGAAGAACGGCAAGCCGTTCCAGGCCATCGTCTACGACCCCATGCGCCAGGAGCTCTACACGGCCGGCAAGGGCGACGGTGCGTACCTCGATGCCAAGCGCATTCGCGTTTCGAAGACGGGGCGACTGGACGAGGCGCTGCTCGGCACCGGCTTTCCCTACCGGGAGGGACAGTCGCTCGACTTCTACCAGCGCACCTCCAGGCACTTCACGGAGGCGTCGGGCGGCATTCGGCGACTCGGTTCGGCCGCGCTGGATCTCGCCTACGTCGCGGCCGGACGGCTCGACGGCTGCTGGCTGTCGGGGCTGTCGGCATGGGACATCGCGGCCGGCGCACTGATCGTGCGCGAGGCCGGGGGCCTGGTGAACGACTTCGACGGTGGCGACGACTGGATGGAGCGCGGCGAGCTGATCGCGGCCACGCCGCGCGTGCACCACCAGATGCTGCAGACGATGAAGCCGCTGTCGGCGGCGCGCAGGAAGATGCCGGATGCGGACGCGGCCTCGCGGCCCGTGCGCGCGGCGTCCCGGGCGGACGCCGGCGCGGACTCGGGCGCCTGAACCCTCAGAAGCAGCGCCCGAAGTCGTTGACCGCCAACCCCGACACCCGCGGGTAGCGGTAGTAGAGCGTCTCGGTGATGTTCCCGTCGCGGTCGTCGTCCAGTATGTCGACGTACGCGTAGCCGATGCCGAGATCCTCGCGCACGATGCGCACCGCACGCCCGTCGAGCAGGTAGTCGTCGCTGCGGTTGCGGACGAGCGGCAGCGGCAACCCGCGTCGGTAGCAGTTGAGCCCCGTGCCGTAGGGGTCCAGGTCGTAGTCGTATTCCACGAGGAAGCCGTCGGGCGTGATGTACACGTAGCGCGTATCGATGCCGAGCGGGCGTCGGATGGAGGCGTCGTAGAGACCCGCCACACCGAAGGTGCTGCCGGGCACCGGCACCGGAGCGAAGTACGGTCCGCCGATGTCGTCGTCGAGCGGCACGTCGTCCACGAAGGGGTCGACCCCCGGATTCACCCCCGTACCGAGCGTCGGGTCGACGAACGTGTCGTCCAGGGGATCGACCTCCGATGTGATGACCCCCGGAGGCCCCGCCAGCGGGTCGACCGGCGCGAACGGGTCGTTGGTGCTGGCCGCGACCGTGACGACACCGTCGGAGTCGTCGTCGTAGTCGTCGCAAGCGGCGAGCGCGAGCGCGCAAGCGGCGAGAACGGTGAGTCGAAAGCGCATGGCGACACTGCTCCCTGTAAGTGAACGGAGCACCGTACCTCGACGCCGTAGGCGAGCGTCATCGTCTTGACGAATGGTGACGGTCGGGCGCACGAGCCGTGCCGTCTGCGAATGCTGGCGTTTTCGTCGAAGGGAGCCTACGTTGTCTGCCGGAACCCGAAGACGGCCGACGGAGACGACACATGGCGGGCGGATGGTCGCGCGACGGCGCGGTGCAGGATCAGATCGACGCGAGCGTCGATGACGCGGTGCGCCTGGCGCGCAGCCGCATGCCCGCCGGCGAGAGCGCGCTCGAGTGCGAGGAGTGCGACGCGCCCATCCCCGAGGCGCGCCGCAAGGCCGTGCCGGGCGTGAAGCTCTGCGTCGCGTGCCGCGAGGCGCTCGATGCCAAGGCGGCGAAGTCGGGCGGCTTCAACCGGCGCGGCAGCAAGGACAGCCAGCTGCGGTAGCGCGTCTCGGTGCGGCGCCCGGACGCTTCGGGCGCGGCCGAAGCATCGCCGGGCCGGATCGCCCTAGCCTGCGGTTCCCCCACCGAACGAGGCGACCCCGATGCCGACCCTCCTGACCACCTTCACCCTCGGCTGGATCGCGTTCGCGACGGCCGCGTTGTCTCCGGGCCCGAACCTGGTCGCCGTGGCCGCGCGCTCGCTGGGCGCCGGGCGCGCGGCCGGTCAGCGCGTGGCGATCGGCATCGCGATCGGCGCGTCGCTCTGGGCCCTGGTCACGATGCTGGCCCTCGGACAGCTGCTGACCGGCTTTCCGGAGCTCCTGAGGGTGCTCGCTCTGGCGGGCGGTGCCTACCTCTGCTGGCTCGGCTTCAAGGGACTGCGCTCCGCGTGGCGCGGCGGCCAGGGCGTGATCGGTCGGACGGACAGTCGTGGCCCGCAACGGACGTCGCGCATGGGCTCGCGGTCACGCTGTCGAACCCGAAGGCCGCGCTCATGTGGCTGTCGCTCGCACGCTCGTCGGCCCGGCGGCCGACTCGCTTGCGAAGGTGCTCGGCTTCGGGCTCGGCACCTCCGTGCTCGCGTGGCTGATCTACGGCGGCTACGGCCTGCTGTTCTCGATGCGCGGCGTGCGCGCTCTGTACGACTCGTTCGCCCGCGCCGCCGACGCCGCCTTCGGCACGATCTTCGGCGCGCTCGGGCTCTCCCTGCTGCTGCGCGGCGACTGAGTCCGTGAGCGCCGCCCGCGAGGATCCCGAGGCGGACCGCCCGCGCGGCACACCGAACCTCGCCATCATCGGCGAGCTGCTCGGCAATCCCGCGCGGCTAGCCATGCTGCAGTCGCTCATGTCCGGCCGCGCACTGACCGCCGGCGAGCTCGCGCGGGTCGCCTCGGTCTCGGCACCGACCGCGAGCGAACACCTGGCCAGGCTGACCGAGGCGAGGCTGCTCGAGGTGCAGCGCCAGGGTCGTCATCGCTACTACCGCCTCGCCGGCCGCGACGTGGCGGAAACGATCGAGCGGCTGATGTCGCTGGCGGACCGGATCGACGCGACGCATCTCGTGACCGGACCCGCGGATCCGGCGCTGCGCCGCGCCCGCGCCTGCTACGACCACCTGGCGGGCGACCTGGCCGTGCGCTTCTTCGACGCGGCCGTCGATCGCGGCTGGTTCGACGCGCGACCGGTGCACGACGAGACCACGACGGTCGTGCTGACCGATGTCGGCGCGCGTGGGTTGACCGCGCTCGGCGTGGACGTCGCACCGGACCGCGGACGCGCGCCCTGCCGGGCGTGCATGGACTGGAGCGAACGCCGGCACCACCTCGCGGGCACGCTCGGCGCGCGCCTGCTCACGCACTGCCTCGCGCGGGGTTGGGGGCGACGCGCCGGCACGTCGCGCGCCGTGACGTTCGACGCGCGCGGCGAGCGCGCCCTGCTCGCGCCGTTCGCCGGCGACGCGACCTGAAGGCTGGTCAGTCCACCAACCGAAGCAACCCCTCCACCGGCACCCCGACCCACCCCGGCCGGTGCGCGATCTCGTAGCGCAGCTCGTACAGCGCCTTGTCGATCGTCATGAGATCCAGCAGCGCCTCCCCGCCGCGCTCGGGCCACAGCGCGGCATCCACGCCCTCGATGCCCTCGTGGTACCCGGCCAGGAACGCCTCGTCCACGCGCGCGCGCCACTCCTCGAGCCCCTGGTGGAACGCATCGGCGGATTCGGGGTTGAACGCGAGCCCGCGCTCCAGTGCGGTGGCGGCCGCGTAGTCGAACGAGCGCAGCATGCCGGCGACGTCCTTGAGCGGCGTGTGCTTCCTGCGCCGCTCCTCGATGGAGCGGTCGGGCTCGCCCTCGAAGTCGATGATCACGACGTCGTCCCGATCGATCAGCACCTGCCCGAGGTGGTAGTCGCCGTGGTGACGGATCATCGCCGCCGACGCGACCTCGCCGCCCTCGCCGAGAAGCGCGGTGCGGGTCCGATCGACGGCGGCCTCCAGCGCGTCCCGCTTCGACAACAGCGTCTCGGCACGGGCCCGCACGGCGTCGGGCAGAGCGTCGAGCGTCGCGCTCAGCCGCTCCAGACTCGGCGCGATGGCATCGTGCGTGTCCCCCGTCCAGCGCCGCACGTCGTCCTCCGTCGCGGGTGCCGGCGCGAAGTCGTCGTCACCGGGGCGCGTGAGCGCCGCGTGCATCTCCCCTGTGCGCCGGCCGAGCGTGCGCACGAGCGGCACGATGCCGCCGTGCGGATCGTCCGCGGGATCGACCGCCTCGGCCGCCGGCGAGCCGGCCGGCACGGCGGGGAAGTCGTCGCCGCCGACCGCCAGCACGTCCTCGACGTAGCGCGCGAGGTAGTCGGTCGTCCAGCTCCACAGATCCCCCTGGTTCCTCGCAAAACCCTGCAGGATGGCGATGGAATGGTCCGGCGTGTCGCCCTCGCCGCCCCCGGCGGCAACGAACTCGATGGAGCCCGCGAGCGGTGCGGCGTTCTCGAACCGCGCCACGTCGGTCAGGTGGCGACCGATCTCGAGCTCGGGGTTCGCCCCCGCGCGCAACCGCCGGTAGGCCTTCAGGAACAGCCGGCGGGGCTGCGCCGTGTCGTCCGCCTGGTCGTCCGGACGCTCGAGCACCACGGCGGAGTTGCTGCCCTGCGCGTTCGGCACCTTCACGTCCAGCGCCCGGATCGTGTCGGTGGCCGAACCCTCGTCGATGCCCAGCAGATCGTCGAAGGCGTGCGTGGCCGCGAAGCGCACCTGTCCGCCCGGCACTTCGACGCACAGGCTCTCGCGCATGGCGCCCGCGAGCGCCCTGCAGAACGCGGTGTCGGCGAACGCGTCGAACAGCACGCCGATGCGCGCGTGCCTCCTGACGCGCGCGAGCGCGGTCGCGCCGATGGAGCTCATGAGTGCTTCCCCGGCCGCGTCCCACGCGATGGCGAGCGGCAGGAAGTAGTGCTGCACGTCGCCCGAGAGCTTCGCCTCCACCCAGCACAGCAGCCAGCTCTCGCCGCCGCGCTCGAACACGTGCATGCGCTCGAGCGACACGGCATCGATGCGCTCGCCCTTGGCCGCGAACCAGCGCTGCGTCGGCAGGAACTCGGCCACTCGCGCGCTCAGCTGCTCGGTGAGCTTGCCCGCGATCTCGCGCTTGTTGCCCGCATCCCCCTCGGCGGCGAAGAAGCTGTCCCATCCCGACGCGGTGACGAACACCGGCAGCGCCGTGGGCGCGAGCGCGTCGTTGTGCCAGCTCGGCTCCTCGGCCACCTCGGCGAGCCCGAACCAGTAGAAGCCGTGGCCCGGCAGCGTGAGCAGGTACGGCAGCTTGCCGATGGGCGGGAACGTCGTGCGGCCCGACAGCTCCACGGGCACCACGCCCTCGAACTCGCCGAGATCCAGCTCGACGGGCTGCGGGTGGCGCGAGAGATTCACGACGCACAGGATCGCGTCCGCGTGCCCCGTCTCGTCCGTGTACTCGCGCACGTAGGCCAGGATCTTCCGGTTGCCCGGCCGCAGGAAGCGCAGGGTGCCGCGCCCGAACGCGAGGTGGCGCTTCCTCACCGAGATCATGCGCTTCATCCAGTTCAGGAGCGATGCCGGGGAGCGCTCCTGGGACTCGACGTTCACGGCCTCGTAGCCGTAGGTGGCATCCATGATCGGCGGCAGGTAGAGCCGCTGCGGGTCGGCGCGCGAGAAGCCCGCGTTCCTGTCCGGACTCCACTGCATGGGCGTGCGCACGCCGTTGCGGTCGCCGAGATAGATGTTGTCGCCCATGCCGATCTCGTCGCCGTAGTACATGACGGGCGTGCCGAGCAGGGACAGCAGCAGGGAATGCATCAGGCGGATGCGTCCGCCGTCGTTCTCCAGCAGCGGTGCCAGACGCCTGCGGATGCCGACGTTCACGCGCATGCGCGGGTCCGAGGCGTACTGGCGGTACATGTAGTCGCGCTCGCTATCGGTGACCATCTCGAGGGTCAGCTCGTCGTGGTTCCTGAGGAAGATCGCCCACTGGCAGTTGTCCGGGATGTCCGGCGTCTGCGCCATGATGTCGATGATGGGGTGACGGTCCTCCTGCGCCACGGCCATGTACATGCGCGGCATGACCGGGAAGTGGTAGGCCATGTGGCACTCGTCGCCGTCGCCGAAGTACTCGCGCACGTCCTCCGGCCACTGGTTGGCTTCGGCCAGCAGCATGCGGTCGGGGTACTTCGCGTCCAGCGCCGCGCGGATGTCCTTCAGGATGCCGTGCGTCTCGGGCAGGTTCTCGCAACTCGTGCCCTCGCGCTCGATCAGGTACGGGATGGCGTCCAGGCGCAAACCGTCCACGCCGAGGTCCAGCCAGTGGTACATGATGCCGAGCACCGCCTCGAGCACCTTCGGGTTGTCGAAGTTCAGGTCCGGCTGGTGCGAGAAGAAGCGGTGCCAGAAGTACTGCTTCGCGACCGGGTCCCACGTCCAGTTCGACACCTCGGTGTCGGTGAAGATGATGCGGGCATCCTGGAACTTCGTGTCCTCGTCGGACCACACGTAGAACTCGCGCTCCGGCGAGCCCTTCGGGGCGTTTCGCGCCGCCTGGAACCAGGGATGCTGGTCCGAGGTGTGGTTGATGATGAGCTCGGTGATGACGCGCAGGCCGCGCTCGTGCGCCTGGTGGATGAACTCCTGCGCGTCCTCCATCGTGCCGTAGTTCTCGTGCACCGCCTGGTACTCGGCGATGTCGTAGCCGTCGTCGCGCTGCGGCGAGGGATAGAACGGCAGCAGCCACACCGCGGTGACGCCGAGCGCCTGGATGTAGTCCAGCCGCTCTGTCAGGCCGCGGAAGTCGCCGATGCCGTCGCCGTTGCTGTCACCGAAGGCCTTGACGTGCGCCTGGTAGACGATGGCGTCCTTGTACCACTGCGCTTCGGAGCTCATGCGGGTGCCGTGTCGGGTCGGACGAGGAAGAGGTGGGCGGGCGTGCGGGAGGGGTCCAGCTCGACGTAGTTGTGCCGGCCGCGCCAGCGGAACTCGCCGCCGTTCAGCACGTCGACGACCGTGTAGGTCTCGTCGTCCGCGAGCCCCATGGCATCGATGTCCAGCGACGTCCACCCCGACTGCACGTTGCGCGGGTCCAGGTTCACCACGACGATCAGCGTCTCGCCGCCATCCCCGCGCGCGCGCGCCACCGCGTCGCGCAGCGCATCGGCGGGAGCCGCGGCGCCGCCGAGCTCGGCCTCGCTCGGCCACGCCAAGCCGCGGCGCGCGGCCGGCAGCCGGCTCGCGCCGATCGCGGGCGCGGGGCGGCGCGTGGTCTTGCCGAAGCACACGAGCTGCGGGTTGTCGACGAAGTGCGGCTGCACGGCGTAGGTGTCGCGCAGCGCCGGGTGCTCGCGCCTGAGCCGGTTCACGGTGCGGATCAGCGGCGCAAGGCTGTCGGGCGCGTCGAGGCGCCAGTGGCGCAACTGGTACTTCTCGGAGTCGAGGTATTCCTCGCTGCCGGGCTCGCGCGGCGTGACGTACGCGAGCTCGAAGGGCGGACCGTAGATGCCCATGTTCGACGACATGGTCGCCGCCAGCACGTAGCGCAGGGCCGACCCCGTGCGTCCGCCGCGCTGCAGGAACTCGTGCAGGATGTCCGGCGTGTTCGGCCAGAAGTTCGGGCGGAAGTAGTCGATGCCCGGCCCGGACGAGACCTCGGCCAGGTACTCCTCGAGCTCCGCCTTGGAGTTCCTCCAGGTGAAGTAGGTGTACGAGTGCGAGAAGCCGAGCTTCGCCAGACGGTGCATGAGCTTCGGCCGCGTGAAGGCCTCGGCCAGGAAGATCGCGTCGGGGCGCTCGCGCTTGACCTCGTCGATGACCCATTCCCAGAAGGGGTAGGGCTTGGTGTGCGGGTTGTCGACGCGGAACACGCGCACGCCGGCGTCCAGCCAGTACATGAACACCTCGCGCAGCGCCTCCCACAGCGCCTGCCAGTCGTCGGTCTCGAAGTCGAAGGGGTAGATGTCCTGGTACTTCTTCGGCGGGTTCTCGGCGTACTGCACCGTGCCGTCGGCGCGCCAGCGGAACCAGTCGGGGTGCTCGGTGACCCACGGATGGTCCGGCGCGCACTGGAACGCGATGTCCATCGCGACAGACAGGCCTTGCGCGTCGGCCGCCTTCACCAGCTCCAGGAAGTCCTCGACGGTGCCGAGCGAGGGGTGCGTGGCGGTGTGCCCGCCCTCCTCCGCGCCGATGGCCCAGGGCACGCCGACGTCGCTGTCGCTCGGCACCAGCGTGTTGTTGCGCCCCTTCCGGTCGCGACGGCCGATGGGGTGGATCGGCGGCAGGTACACGATATCGAAGCCGAGATCCGCCACGTAGGGCAGCCGCTCGATGGCGTCCTTGAAGGTGCCGTGGCGCGGCGTGGCCGCATCGGCGGGAGACTCGCCGGTCGACACGGTGGAACGCGGGAAGAACTCGTACCAGGCGCTGGCGCCGGCGAGCGCGTCGTCCACGCGCAGCGGGTACACCGTGTGGTGGCGCACCGCGAGCGAGCGGTCCGGGTGCGCGAGCGCCAGCGCCGCGACCTCGTTCGAGGTGGCGAGCGCCTGGCGATCCTCCACCGCCACGTTCTCGTCGCCGAGCCGCGCGGACAGCGCCTTCAAGCGCTCCGCGTCATCGCCGCTCGCACGCCCCGCGGCGGCCTCCAGCATGGCCACGCCGTCCTGCAGGTGCACGGCGATGTCCGCGACGTCCTCGCGCCGCCCGAGATCGTGGCGCCAGGTGCGGAAGCGATCCACCCAGGCGAGCACCGTGTACTCCCACATCCCCACCTCGTCGACGCGGAACTCGCCGACCCAGGCATCGTTGGGCAGCGGGTGCAGCGGGGTCTCGCGCCAGTCGGACTCGCCGAGCTTGCGATACAGCACGACGGCCGCCAGCCGATCGTGCCCGTCGGTGAAGACGTCGCACTCGACGACGACGGCATCCCCGACGATGCGCTTGGCCGCGAACCGGCCACCATCGACGGTAGGCCGGACGGATTCGATGACGGCGCGCCGGCGCCCGTCCGCGGGTTCGGACGAGCCCGACGAGGCGGGTCCGGACTCGGCGCGGGCCACGGGCTCGTCGGCGGGCGCGTCCGCCGCGGGAGCCGATGCGGAGGCCCCGGCCGCCGGGGCGGACGCGCCGGCCACCTTCTTGCTCCGCCCGCCGCCGCGCTTCTTCGAGCCACTCGCCCGCGCCGCGCCGCCCGCACCGGGCGAAGGGGAAGAGGACGCGCGCTTCTTGGGGCTCATGCGGGAGGGCCGGTGACGCCGGCGGACACCGACCGCCGCAATGGTGACGCAAGCGCCGTTCGAGGTCAGCCCCTCGCGGGACGGCCCCGGCCGCTGCGCAGATTCTTCAAGCGCGGAGCGCGCCTGCGGCCGGCCTCAGGGAACGGCGTCCAGCTCCGCCCCTTCCTTCTCCACCGGCATGAGCGACTCGCGGCTCGTGCCCATCTTCAGCGCCGCGAGGCTCGCCACGAAGATCGACGAGTAGGTACCCACGCCGATGCCGATGAGCAGCGCGAGCGAGAAGCCGTGAATGATCTGGCCGCCGAGGAAGAACAGCGACAGCAGCACCAGGATCGTCGTGCCGGAGGTGATGATGGTGCGCGTGAGCGTCTGGTTGATGGCCGCGTTCATCACGTCCACGGGCTCGCCGCGGCGCATGGTCAGGAAGTTCTCGCGGATGCGGTCGAACACCACGACGGTATCGTTCAGCGAATAGCCGATGACGGCCAGCACGGCGGCGAGGATGGTGAGATCGAACTCGATGCCGAACAGCGCGAAGAAGCCGACCGTGATGACGACGTCGTGCACCAGCGCGAGCACCGAGCCGACCGCCAGGGTCTTCTCGAAGCGCAGCCAGATGTAGAGCAGGATGCCGGCGAGCGCCGTAAGCACGGCGAGCCCCCCGACCTCGCGCAGCTCCTCCCCCACCTGCGGGCCGACGAACTCCTGCCTGCGCAGGTCGATGGCGACGTCGCTGTCCGCGCGCAGCGCCGCGACGACCTGATCGGCGATGTCGGCCCCGGAGGCCCCGGGGGCAGACGATGCCGCCGCCTCGTCCCCGGCGTCCTCCGCGCGCGGCGCCATGCGGATGAGGATGTCGGTGCTGGTGCCGAAGGTCTGCACCTGGCTGTTGGGCAGATCGGCCGCGTCCAGCGTGGCGCGGATGCCGTTGACGTCCGGCGGCTCGGCGTATCCGACCTCGATCGTGTAGCCGCCCGTGAAGTCCACCCCGAACGCGAGCCCGCGGATGGCGATCGCGAGGATCGCGACGGTCAGCAGCGTGCCCGACACGATGTAGGCGATCTTCGAGCGGTTCAGGAAATCGATGTGCGTTTCCGAACCGATGAACGTGCGCATCGGCTTCTGCTCGTTCGCCGCGCGCTTCTTCCTCCCGGCGCGCGGTGCCGCGTCGTCCGCGCCCCCGTCGTCGTTCAGGACATCTTCGGTGGTGCTGCTCATGATCGGTGTCTTCAGTGCGTCGGCCGCGTCAGATGGGCAGCGAGCGCAGGCGCTTGTTGCCGTAGAGCGCGTTCACGATGACGCGCGAGGCGAAGATGGCCGTGAACATCGAGGTCAGGATGCCGATGCACAGCGTGATGGCGAAGCCCTTGATGGGGCCGGTGCCGAGGCCGAACAGCACGATGGCCGCGATCAGCGTCGTGACGTTCGCGTCGGCGATGGTCGAGAACGCCTTCTCGTAGCCCGACGAGATGGCGCTCTGCACGGCGCTGCCGGAGCCGAGCTCCTCGCGTATGCGCTCGAAGATGAGCACGTTGGCGTCCACCGCCATGCCCACCGTGAGCACGATGCCGGCGATGCCCGGCAAGGTCAGCACCGCCTGCAGGCTGGAGAGCACCGCCACGATCAGCACCACGTTGACCACGAGCGCGGCGCCCGCGATGAGCCCGAACACGCGGTAGTACCAGGCCATGAACGCGATGACGATCGCGAGCCCGACGAGCGCGGACATGAAGCCCTGGCGGATGTTGTCCTTGCCCAGGCTCGGACCGACGGTGCGCTCCTCGACGATGCGCACCGGCGCCTTCAGCGCGCCGGAGCGCAGCAGCAGGGCGAGGTTCGCGGCCTCTTCCGAGGCAAGGCCCGTGGTCTGGAAGCGGTGACTGAGCACGTCGTTGATGGTGGCGGCGTTGATGACCTCCTCGACGCGGCGCGTGCTCTCGACGGGCTCGCCGTCGACCATGCGCACGTCGATGCGGTCCTCGATGTAGACCACCGCCATGAGGTTGCCCACGTTGTCCTGGGTGACCTCCTGCATGCGCCGGGCGCCGACGTTGTCGAGGTTCACGAACACCGCCGGCGACCCGCTCTGCTGGTCGATGCCGGACGAGGCGCCCTTGATCTGGTCGCCGGTGACGATGATGTCCCGGTCCAGCGTGATGGGCGAGCCGTCGTCGCGCCGCTCGTAGAGCCTGGAGTCGGCGGGCACGTTGCCCTGCTCGGCCGCGGCCCAGTCGGCGGGGCCGCCCGTCACGAGCCGGTACTCGAGCGTGGCGGTCGCGCCGATGATCTCCTTGGCGCGCGCGGTGTCCTGCACGCCCGGCAACTGAACGACGATGCGGTCGAGCCCCTGCTGCTGGATGACGGGCTCGGACACGCCGAGCTCGTTCACGCGGTTTCGCAGCGTGGTGATGTTCTGCTGCAGCGCGCTGCGGCGCTCCTCCTCGGCGGCCTGCTCGGACAGGTTCGCCTCGATGAAGGCGAATTCGCCGTCCTCGGAGGTCGTGAAGTCGAGCTCCTCACCGACATCCTGGAACTCCTCGAGCATGCGGTCGCGGTCCGCGAGCTCGCGGAAGCGCGCGACGAGCCGGCCGTCGTCGTGCTGGATGTTGGTGCCGCGGATGCGCTCCTCGCGCACGCGGCGTTTCCAGTCCGCCACGTAGCGCTCCTCGGCCGAGGCGATGGCGGCCTCCATGTCCACCTCCATCAGGAAGTGCACGCCGCCGCGCAGGTCCAGGCCCAGGAACATGGGCTCGCCGATGGCGCGCAGCCACGCCGGGCCCGCCGGCACGAGGTTGAGCGCGACCGTGTAGTCGTTGCGATCGAGCGAGGCGAGCAGCGCGTCGCGCGCGCGCAGCTGCTCGTCCTCGTCGGCGAACAGCGCGAGCAGCCGCCCGTCGGTCTCGCGGATCTCGGTGGGCTCCATGCCGGCGGCGGCGAGGGTGCGCCGCACCAGATCCGGCGTGCCGGCATCGAGCTGCGCGTCCCGACCCGCCACCTGCACCGCGGGGTCGCTGCCGAACAGGTTCGGGGCCGCGAACAGTGCCCCGACCACGAGCACGGCTCCGAGCAGGAGGATCTTCCAGAGCGCGTTCGTGTTGTTCATCGGGCGGTGGGAAAGCGTTGGGGACGGGGGCGGGTCAGACCGCCTTGAGCGTGCCGGAGGGCAGCAGCGCGGCGACCGAGGCCTTCTGCACGGGCACCTCGACGCCGTCGGCGATGCGCACCGTCAGGTAGGCGTCGCCGACCTTCGAGATCGTGCCGCCGAGCCCGCCGCTGGTGACGACCTCGTCGCCCTTCTTGAGCGCGGCGACCATCTCGCGGTGCTCCTTCGCGCGCTTCTGCTGCGGACGGATCAGCAGGAAATAGAACACCACCAGCATGAGCACCAGCGGCAGGAACGTGAGCAGCCCGCCACCGGCGGGAGCCGCTGCGCCCTGCGCGTGGGCGGACGAGATGAGGAAATCCATGAAACGACCTCGAAGGCGAGAGGGGGCGGGAAGGCGTGATGCAACCCGCAATTGTACAGTGGACCGCGCGTGCGCCGATGCGTTCTGCCGCGCCCCGTCGCCCCTCCCGTCGTGGCCGGGAGGCTAGTCCACCGACTTGTGTCCTGCCGTCACGTCGGCTGACGCATCCCCGGCCCACCGCGCGAAGGTGCCGCGCGCTTCCAGGAACTCCCGCTCGAACGCGTCGAGCCGGCCCGCCTCGATGGCGCCCCGCACGCCCGCCATGAGCCGCTGGTAGTAGCGCAGGTTGTGCAGGGTGTTCAGCCGCGAGCCGAGGATCTCGTTGCACTTCTGGAGGTGGTACAGGTAGGCCCGGCTGTAGTGACGGCAGGTGTAGCAATCGCAGCCGTCCTCGACCGGGGCGACGTCGTCCCGGTAGCGCGCGTTCTTCAGGCGCACGTCGCCGTGCGCGGTGAAGAGATGTCCGTTCCTGGCGTTCCTCGTCGGCATCACGCAGTCGAACATGTCGATGCCGCGCCGCACCCCCGCCACCAGGTCCTCCGGCTTGCCCACGCCCATCAGGTAGCGCGGCGCATCGCCCGGCAGGTGCGGCACGGTGGCCTCCAGCACGCGCTCGCGTTCGCGCTTGTCCTCGCCCACCGCGAGCCCGCCGACGGCGTAGCCCGGGAAGCCGATGCCGACGAGCGCCTTGGCCGACTCCTCGCGCAGCTCCGCGTCCATGCCGCCCTGGCAGATGCCGAACAGCGCGTTCGGGTTGTCGAGCCGTGCGTGCTCGTCGCGGCAGCGCGCCGCCCAGCGCATCGACAGCCGCATGGAATCGCGCACGACGCCCGGCGGCGACGGGTGCGGCGTGCACTCGTCGAAGGCCATGACGATGTCCGAGCCGAGCGCGTGCTGGATGCGCATCGATTCCTCGGGACCGAGGAACACTTCCCGGCCGTCGGTCGGCGTGCGGAAGCGCACGCCGGTCTCGTCGATCTTCCTGAGCTTCGACAGGCTCCAGACCTGAAAGCCGCCGGAGTCGGTGAGGATGGGGCCGTCCCAGTGCATGAAGTCGTGCAGATCGCCGTGCGCGCGAATGATGTCGGTGCCCGGCCGCAGCCACAGGTGGAAGGTGTTGCCGAGGATGATCTCGGCGCCGATCTCGCGCACGTCCTCGGGAGTGAGCGCCTTGACCGTGCCGTAGGTGCCCACCGGCATGAACGCCGGGGTCTCCACCGTGCCGCGCTCGAAGTGCAGCCGCCCGCGCCGCGCCGCGCCGTCGCTGCCGAGCCGCTCGAAACGCAGGCTCATGCGCCCGGGACGCCCGCCGGACGTGTTTCGGGCAGCAGGAGCATGGCGTCGCCGTAGCTGAAGAAGCGGTAGCGCCGATCCACCGCCTCGCGGTAGGCGGCCATGACGGGGTCGAGTCCCGCGAACGCGGCGACGAGCATCAGCAGCGTGGATTCCGGCAGGTGGAAGTTCGTGAGCAGTGCGTCGACCACGCGGAAGCGTGACCCCGGGGTGAGGAACAGTCGCGTTTCCCCCGCGTACGGCGCAAGCTCTCCCGCGGCAGCGGCGGTTTCGAGCGCCCGCACGGAGGTCGTGCCCACGGCGACGATCCGCCCCCCGGCCGCACGCGTCGCACGGATCTCCTCGACGGTCGCCGCATCCACCACGAGCCGCTCCGCGTGCATGACGTGCTCGGCCGGATCGTCCACCCGCACCGGCTGGAACGTGCCCGCGCCGACATGCAGCGTGACGGTGCTGTGCGTGATGCCGCGCGCGTCCAGCGCGCCCAGCAGCGCATCGTCGAAGTGCAGCCCGGCCGTGGGCGCCGCCACCGCTCCCGGCACCCGCGCCAGCACGGTCTGGTAGCGCTCGGCGTCCGAGTCGTCCGGCGCGCGCTCGATGTAGGGGGGCAGCGGTATCTCGCCGTGCGCGTCGAGGAAGCGGGCCAGCGCATCGGCGGGTTCCGAGCGCAGCACGTAGAGCTCGCCCGCGCGACGCACGATCTCGACCTCGAGCTCGCCGGCTCCGGCCGCCGCGCCGGACGCCCGGCCCGCCGCGGGCGATCCGGTCCCCGGCATCGGTGCGGACACATCGTCGCGCCGGGCCTCGCCGCTGCGGTGTCCGCCGGATTCGAGCACGAGCCGCGCACCGGGCTTCGGCGACTTGCTGGAGCGCAGCCGCGCGAGCGCGTCCCCGGAGGGCTCGAAGCGCTCGAGCATGAACTCGATGTGCCCGCCGGACGCCTTCCGGCCGAACAGGCGAGCGGGCACCACGCGCGTGTCGTTGAACACGAGCCGGTCGCCCGGTCGCAGCAGATCGGGCAGCTCGGCGATGCCGCGGTGCTCGCGCGCCTCGCCCCGCAGCACCAGCAGCCGGCTGGCGCTGCGCTCCGGCAGCGGCGCCTGCGCGATGAGTTCCGGCGGCAGCTCGTAGGCGAAGTCGGCGCGACTGAAGCCGCCTGCGGGGCGCTGGTGCGACGCGGCGGGCTCGGCTAGACTCTCGCCCCGTGCCGGGGTGGTGGAACTGGTAGACACGCCGGATTCAAAATCCGGTTCCGAAAGGAGTGCGAGTTCGATTCTCGCCCTCGGCACCATCCACCGCCCGCATGTCGTCCCGACCTCGTTCGCGAGGGCCGAACGGACCTCGCCCGCGGACCGTCCCGCGGGATCCGCACCCTACGCCATTTCGGGGCGTTTCCGGCGCTCGACGCCCCGCCTTCGCTCGTGCGCTCACGGCGCCAGCAGCTCGACGGGCACGCCCAGCGCCGTCCCCGCTTCGGCCAGCCCACGGTCGGCGGTCAGGACCGGCATGCGGATGCGCGCGGCGATCGACAGATGCAGGGCGTCGACCGTGCGCAGCACCGCCTTCCCTTCGCGCATCCATTCGGCAGCGCATTCGTAGTCCGTTGCCGTCACCGCCTCGAAGCGGAAATGGCCTGCCGCCGCGTGCGCATCGAAGCGTTCGAACACCGCCCGTGCGCCATCGGGCGAGAAGCCGTCCCTCCGGCACTTCTTCGCCAGGGCCGACGCGAGCTCGGTGCGCACGAGCCAGCTGATCGTCAGCAGCCCCGCCGCGCGCAAGCGAAGCTCGGCGACGGCCGACGCCGGCTCCGGCACGTAGTAGGCGACGAGCACGCTGGTATCGACGTACACGCGGGAGCCCATCAGTAGCGCGAGTCTTCGCGCTCCTCGGTCACCAGATCCGACAACGGTTCGCCCGTCGCGTCCAGGGACGCCCTGAACTCCGCGAGCTCCGGCAGCATCGGGGTGCCGTCGGTGTCGTGCACGGCCTCCAGACGCACCGACATGCGACCACGCCGCGTGACGATCACGTCCTCGCCTCGCTCCACCCGGTCCAGCAGCTCGCTGAACCGGCGCCGCGCCTCGCGCGCATTGATCTCCATTCACGGTACTCGATGTTGCGTACGCCTTCAGTGTACGCGTGGTACCGATGGCGTGGTGGAGTCCGCTTCGGTGGCGATGAGGGTCGAGGTCGGCGTCGTCCCTTGCCCCCTCGAGACCTTGTCTGCCCGCGCGCACGGCGCTCGCTCCGCGACCTCGCTCGGTCCGCTGCCGGCTTGACCCGGCCGCCGCCTGCGGCGAGACTCCGGGCCATGGGGTCGCGAACGCCCCGTGAGGCGTCAGCCGAAGTGTCGTGTCCGCCGCCCGCGCGCCCGTGTCGCGCGCGCCGACACCTTCGGAAGCCCATCCCCCATGCCCTCCCCGACCGAAATCACCGTCGCGCAGCTCGCCCGGCTCGTCGGCACGCCCGACGCCCCCACCGTCCTCGACGTCCGCACCGACGAGGACTTCGATGACGACCCGCGGCTGATTCCCGGCGCGCGCCGGCACGTGTTCGAGGACGCGGAATCGCTTGCGCCGGGCCTGCGTCACGCGCGCGTCATCCGCATCGCCTGCCCGTGGCCGCTGCGCCGCTTCGTCGACCCCGACGCACGCTTCCTGCACGAGCTCGCGCCCGAGTCCGCCGGTTTGCTCGCCGCATCGCTCGGGCTGTCGCGCATGTACCGCGACGATCTGCAGCAGCTCGACGCGGGCATGGCGCTCTACGACGCCTTCTACCGTTGGGCGCGGGACGCGACGGACGAGGGTCACGACTGGCCCGCCCCGGGGCCGCGCGGACGGACGCCCGCGTGACGAACGCCGCGACCGTGCCCGGAGCCGCGTCCCCGAGCGCGGCCACGCCGACGCTCGGCGAGGCCACGCGTGTCTGGGCCGCGCTCGGCTGCCTGTCCTTCGGCGGCCCGGCCGCGCAGACCGCGCTCATGCACCGCATGCTCGTGGCCGAGCGCGGCTGGCTGGACGAGCGCCGCTTCCTCTCGGCGCTCGGCTTCACGATGCTGCTGCCCGGGCCCGAGGCCATGCAGCTCGCGACCTACGCCGGCTGGCGCCTGCACGGCACGCTCGGCGGCCTGATCGCCGGGGCGCTCTTCGTGCTTCCGGGCGCGCTCGTCATGCTCGCGCTCGGTCTCTTCTACGGCCTGGCCAGCGATCTGGCGATCGTCGATGCACTGTTCACCGGCATCAAGGCGGCGGTGCTCGTCATCGTCGTGCAGGCGCTGGTGCGCATCTCGAAGAAGGCGCTGGTACGCACCGATCATCTCGCGCTCGCGGTGCTCGCGTTCGTCGCGCTGTTCTTCCTCGATGCGCCCTATCCGCTCGTGGTGCTGGCCGCGGCGCTGTACGGCGCGGCACGCCCCGGCCCGTTGATCGCGGACGTAGCGGCCGACGTGCGCCACGGCGATGCTTCCATCGCCCGCACCCTGCGCACGGTCGCGCTGTGGCTCGCCGCGTGGTGGCTGCCCGTGGCCGCGGTCGCCCTGCTGACCGCCCCCGGCGATGCCGCTCGCATCCTCGTCGACGTGGGCCTGTTCTTCTCCAAGCTCGCCGTGCTGACCTTCGGCGGCGCCTACGCGGTGCTCGCGCTGATGGCGCAGGACGTCGTCGACGGCTACGGCTGGCTCACCGCCGGCGAGATGATGGACGGGCTCGGGCTCGCCGAGACCACGCCCGGGCCGCTCATCCTCGTCACCGAGTTCGTCGGCTTCCTCGTCGCCTTTCGCGAGGGCGGTCTCGTGCTCGGGCTCGCCGGGGCGGCCATGACGCTGTGGGTCACCTTCGTGCCCTGCTTCCTGTGGATCTTCGCCGGAGCGCCGTGGCTCGACGCGATCGCCGCGCGGCCGCGTCTGCGCGGCGCGCTCGCCGGCATCACCGCGGCGGTGGTCGGCGTCATCGCGAACCTGTCGCTGTGGTTCGCCCTGCACGTGTTCTTTGCCGACGTGAACGAGCGGCACGTCGGTGCGGTTCGGCTGTGGGTGCCGGCGTTCGAGAGCCTGGACTGGCGGGTGGGGGTGCTGGCGGCACTGGCCGCGGGGCTGCTGTTCGGGTGGAAGCGGTCGGTGGTGGTGACGCTGGCGGTGACGGCGCTTGCCGGCGTGGGGTTGCGCGCAGCGGGATAGTCGCTACGTCCAGGTGTCCAGCAGCAGCCCGTCGACGCGCTCGAAATAGCGACGATTACTCGTCACGAGCGTCCGCTGGAGCGCAATCGCGTGCGCGGCGATCAACTCGTCGAGCGGCCCGATCGGGCGGCCGACATCGTACAGACGGGCTCGTACCCGGCCGTAGACGTCCGCCGCCCTATCGCCCCATGGTGCGATTTCGATGAACCGCACGAACGCGTCCACCGCAGCGTGCGTCGCGTCCGGGTCGGAGGCGCGCGCGGCACCGAAGCGCAGTTCCCCGAGCGTCACGGAGGAGATGCACACGGCACCGATACCAACCGCGTTCAGCCTCCGACGGACGCTGTCGGGATGTCGCTTGATGATGAAGCTGGCCGTATCCGTGTCCAGCATCCAGCGGCTCATCCGAGTGGTTCACGCTCCTGCGCCTCGCCCTGCGGACGCTCTTCCATGAAGTCTTCGGACGGCAAGGGGGCGTGGTCGAAGAACTCGTCCCACGAGGCCGGCCTGGGCGAAAGCACCACGGAATCACCGTCGCGCCGAATGTAGACGGCATCTCCGTCGAAGCGAAATTCCTTGGGTAGCCGGACAGCCTGACTGCGGCCCGTCATGAAGAGCTTGGCGGTACGGTGCGGCATGGTCGCGATCACTGTGCTCAGGTATCTACCAAAATAGATATCCATCACCCGAGGGTCAAGTGCTCGCGGTTCCCTAGCGCCGCAACTTCACAGGCTCCACCACCCCCTCCAGCGCATCCAGCACCGGCAGCAGGTACGGCTTGTGTTCCGCCATCTCGGCGCGCGTCAGCCCTTCCATCTCGTGCGGGAACACGAGCCACTCGTCGGTGGCGTGCACTGCGTAGTCCGGCTCGAAGTCGGTGCGGTTCTTCGACGGCTTGTGGTACGCGGTCGCCACGCGCACCTCGTGCGGCAGGTTCTTGCGACAGCGCTCGCGCAGCCGGTCGATGACGGCCTTCACCGAAAGCCCGGTATCGAACACGTCGTCGACGATCAGCAGCGAATCCTCGGCGTCGAGCTTCTTGGTCATGTAGCTCAGCCCATGCACGCGCACCGGGGATTCCTTTCTCGCATCCATCCCGGCGTAGGACGAGGTGCGGATCGAGATGTGGTCGGTGTGCACGCCGTAGAAGTCCAGGAGCTCCTGCACCATGATCCCGACGGGCGTCCCGCCGCGCCACACGCCCACGATGTAGTCGGGCCGGAAGCCGCTTTCAAGGATCTGGCGCCCGAGCTCCAGCGAATCCTCGAGCAGTTGCTGCGCGGAGATGAAGCGCTTCACGTCGCTCATGGGGTGATGGCCGGTACGGTGGAGAGGGGCTGCATCACCGGGGCAGCCCGGCGACGATGCGCTGCAGCGCGGCCAGCGGATCGGCCGCGGCGTTGATCGGTCGACCTACGACGAGATGATCGCTGCCGGCGGCGAGTGCCTGCGCGGGCGTCATGGTGCGGCGCTGATCGTCGGCGTCGATGCCGTCCGTTTCGCCTGCGGGCTCGGGACGGATGCCCGGCGTCACCAGCAGGAAGCCGGCAGGCGAAGCCGCGCGCAGCATGGCAGCCTCGGCCGCCGAGCACACCACACCATCCAGCCCCGCGTCGGCCACCAGGCGCGCCAGACGCAGCACCCGTTGCTCCAGCGGCTCGTCGATGCCGACGGCCGCGAGATCCGCCTGCGTATCGGAGGTCAGCACCGTCACGCCGATCACGCGCGTGGCGCCGCTTGCGGGCACCGCGGCGCGTGCGGCTTCCAGCATGCGCGGGCCGCCCGAGGCGTGCACGTTGACCATCCACACGCCGAGCGAGGCGGCGGCCGCGACGGCGCCGCGCACGGTGTTCGGGATGTCGTGGAATTTCAGGTCGAGAAAGATCTCGAACCCGCGTCGCTGCAGGCGCTCCACGAGCGCCGGGCCCGCGAGCGTGAACAGCTGCTTGCCGACCTTCAGGCGCGTGAGAGAGGGGTCGAGGCGGTCCGCCAGCGCCTCGGCGGCGGCCGGGTCCGCGAAGTCGAGCGCGGTGATCAGCGCGGTGTCGATGCTCACGACGCCAACGGCCGCGTCAGTCGAGCGCACCGCGATCACCGCCGGAGCGTGCGCCGCTCGCCGGCGCGCCACCACGGGCCCGGACCGCGGGCTCGATCACCTCGAGATCCGCCAGCTCCTCGTCGCCGTCGTCCCCATCGTCCATGTCGTCCGGCACCTCGTCGGAGCCGTCGCCGGTGAGCGGCACGTGCGCGGCCAGGGAGGCGTTCACGCGCTCGCGCAGCTCCTTGCCGGGCTTGAAATGGGGGACGTGCTTGCCGCGCAGCGCCACGGCGTCGCCCGACTTCGGGTTCCGCCCCATGCGCGCGCCGCGAAAATGCAGGCTGAAGCTGCCGAAGCCGCGGATCTCGATGCGCTCGCCGCTCGCGAGCTCCTGGCTCATCTTCTCCAGGATGCTCTTGACCGCGAGCTCGACGTCCTTGTGCGCGAGGTGCGCCTGATCCTCGGCCAGGATCTCGATCAGATCGGACTTCGTGAGGCTGTCGTCCGTGCGCTCCCTGTCGGCCATCGTCTGTCGGGGATCCGGATCGTCGAGGGAATGACTGTAGACGCCGACGGCGCGCCCGCTTCCGTGCGGGCGCATCGCCTTCGTCCGGACGCTACGTCGGCAGCGGGGTCGCTCAGGAGTTGTCGCGAGCCGCGAGCTGCTCCTTGAGCAGATCGCCGAGCGTGCTCGGTGCCGCCTCGTCGTTCGTCTGCTCGAACTCCTTCATGGCCTCGGATTCCTCGGCGTAGTCCTTCGCCTTGATGGAGACGCTCAGCATGCGCGACTTGCGATCCTGGCCCACGAACTTGGCCTCGATCTCGTCGCCGATCTTGAACTTCTGGCGCACGTCGTCGACGCGCTCGCGATCGATCTCGCTGGCACGCAGCATGGCCTCCACGCCGTCGCCCAGATCCACGACCGCGTGGCGCTGCTCGACTTCCTTGATCGTGCCCTTGACGATGGTGCCGCGCGGGTTGTCGGCCACGTACTGGCCGAAGGGGTCGCGGTCGATCTGCTTGACGCCGAGCGAGATGCGCTCGCGCTCGGGGTCCACGGCGAGTACCACCGCGTCGATCTCGTCGCCCTTCTTGTAGTTGTGCACCGCCTGCTCGCCGGTGTCGTTCCACGACAGGTCCGACAGGTGGATGAGGCCGTCGATGCCGCCCTCGAGCCCGATGAAGATGCCGAAGTCGGTGATCGACTTGATGGTGCCGGACACGCGGTCGCCCTTGTTGAACGACTCGGAGAAGTCGTCCCAGGGGTTCGGCTTGCATTGCTTGATGCCGAGCGAGATGCGCCGACGCTCCTGGTCGATGTCGAGGATCATGACCTCGACCTCGTCGCCGAGCGCGACGACCTTGTTCGGGTTGACGTTCCGGTTGGTCCAGTCCATCTCGGACACGTGCACCAGGCCCTCGACGCCTTCCTCGATCTCCACGAAGCAGCCGTAGTCGGCGATGTTCGTGACCTTGCCGAAGATGCGGCTGCTCTCGGGGTAGCGGCGCACGAGATCGACCCAGGGGTCCTCGCCGAGCTGCTTCAGACCGAGCGACACGCGGTTCCGCTCGCGGTCGAACTTCAGTACCTTGATCTGCATCTCCTGCCCCACCTCGACCACCTCGGAGGGGTGCTTGACCCGCTTCCAGGCCATGTCGGTGATGTGCAGCAGGCCGTCGATGCCGCCCAGGTCCAGGAACGCGCCGTAGTCGGTCAGGTTCTTGACGATGCCGTTGACGGTCTGGCCTTCCTGCAGGCTCGCGAGCAGCTTCTCGCGCTCCTCGGAGTACTCGGACTCGACCACCGCGCGGCGCGACACGACGACGTTGTTGCGTCGCTGGTCGAGCTTGATGACCTTGAACTCGAGCTCCTTGCCCTCGAGGTAGCTGGTGTCGCGCACGGGGCGCACGTCGACGAGCGAGCCGGGCAGGAAGGCGCGGATGCCCGCGACCTCGACGGTGAAGCCGCCCTTGACCTTGCCGGTGATGGCGCCGGTGATGATCTCGTCGGCCTCCTGGGCCTCCTCGAGCTTGGTCCAGCTGCGCGCGCGGCGCGCCTTCTCGTGCGACAGGCGGGTCTCGCCGAAGCCGTCCTCGACGGAGTCGAGCGCGACCTCCACGACGTCGCCGATCTTGACGTCGGACTCGCCGTCCTCGCCGATGAACTCCTCGATCGGCACGGCGCCTTCGGACTTCAGGCCTGCGTTGACGATGACGAAGTCGCCGGTGATGTCGACGACGGTTCCCATCAGGATGGAACCGCTCTTCATCTTCGTCTGGGCGATGCTCTCTTCGAAGAGCTCCGCGAATGATTCGGACATGTAGTGGTTGGACTCGGTGTTGAAGGGCACGCCGCCTGTTCCGTGGGGCGCGGACTCGGTAGGTGGAAAAAGGGTCGCGGCCTCGTGCCGGACCCGCCTGCGGGGCGTCGTGGAAGAGCGGCGTGCCGCGCCCGCGGGGCGACGCTGGCGCGTCAGCCGGGCAGGAACGACACGATGCGCGCGACCACCTCGTCGATCGTCATGCCGCTGGAATCGATGCGGATGGCGTCCGGGCCGGCGGCGAGCGGGGAATGCGCGCGCGAGGCGTCGCGGGAGTCGCGCGCCTCGAGCTCTCTCACGAGTACGTCGAGTGTAGAGGGGATTCCCTTGTCTTTCAACTGCTTAGCCCGTCTCTTCGCGCGTTCCTCTGCGGAAGCCGTCAGAAAGACCTTCAACGTGGCGTCCGGGAAGATCGCCGTGCCCATGTCGCGTCCGTCCGCGACGAGCCCGGGCGGGCGCCGGAAGGCGCGCTGCACGTCGGTCAGGCGTGCTCGTACCGGGCCCATCACGGCGACGCGCGAGGCGGCGTCGGCCGTGCGTTCGGTCCGCAGCTCCCGCGTGACGTCGCGCCCGTCGAGCGTGACCGACACACCGCCCTCTCCGGGCACGAAGCCGGGGCGGAACGTGGCGAGCGCGGCCACCACGGCGGCCTCGTCGTCCACGTCGGCACCGGAGTCCAGCGCGTGCAGCGCGGCGGCGCGGTAGACGGCCCCGCTGTCCAGCAGCGCCCAGCCGAGGCGCTCGGCGAGCCGCTTCGCCGCCGTGCCCTTGCCCGCCCCCGACGGCCCGTCGATGGTGACCACCGGAGCGGGCGCCGCCGCCCCCGACGCCGCCCCCGACGCCGCCCCCGACGCCGCCCTCGACGCCGCCCTCGACGCGCTCACGCCCCCGTCCCGGGCGCAGCGTCGCCGCGACGCTCGACGATCGACAGCCCGCACCGGGCGGCCAGTGCCGCGAAGCCCGGGAAGCTCGTGTTCACGTTGTCGCAGTCGAGCACCGTGATGGGGCCCGTCGAGACGAGCCCCGCCATGGCGAAGGCCATCGCCGGGCGGTGGTCGCCGCGGCTGTCGACCGTGCCCCCGCGGAGCCGCCCGCCGCGGATGCGCGCGCCGTCGGGGCGATCCTCGATGTCGGCGCCGAGCGCGCGCAGGCCGTCGACCATGACGGCGATGCGGTCGGTCTCCTTGACGCGAAGCTCCTCGGCCCCCGTCACGAGGGTTTCGCCCTCGGCCGCGACCGCGGCCACGAAGATCGCCGGGAACTCGTCGATGGCGAGCGACACGAGCCGCTCGGGCACCTCGATGCCGACGAGCGGCCCGCCCGTGACGACGAGGTCGCTGACCGGCTCGCCGCCGGCGTCGCGAGCGTTGCGCTCCTCGATGTTCGCGCCCATGAGCCGCAGGATCTCGACGACGCCGGTGCGCGAGGGGTTCATGCCGACGTTCTCGATCGTGAGCGTGCGACCGGGCGACAGGCAGGCACCGACGATGAAGAACGTCGCCGACGAGATGTCGCCGGGCACGGTCAGCGAGGTGCCCGTCAGCCGCTGACCGCCCTCGAGCGAGCACGTGAGCCCGTCCACCCTCACGTCCACGCCGAAGCCGCGCAGCATGCGCTCGGTGTGATCGCGCGTGACGGCGGGCTCGTGCACGGTGGTGCGACCGCTCGCGTGCAGCCCGGCCAGCAGCACGCAGGACTTCACCTGCGCGCTCGCGAGCGGGCTTCGGTACTCGATGCCCGTCAGCGCGTGACCGGGCTGGAGGACGAGCGGCGGCCGCCCGCCGTCCGCGGTGTCGACGCGCGCGCCCATCGCGCACAGCGGGTCCACCACGCGCGCCATCGGGCGCACCGAGAGCGAGTCGTCGCCGGTGAGCGTGGCGGGAATGCCCAGGCCCGCGAGCAGGCCGACCATGAGGCGCATGGCCGTCCCGGAATTGCCGAGATAGATCTCGCGCGCGGGCGCGACGAGCGCGCCGGGCCCGCGACCGTGCACGCGCACCTCGCCCGGACCGCCGCGCTCGATGGACACGCCCATGGCGCGGAACGCCTCGAGCGTGTGCAGGCTGTCCTCGCCTTCGAGGAATCCCGACACCTCGGTGTCACCGTGCGCGATGGCACCGAACAGCATCGAGCGATGCGACATCGACTTGTCGCCCGGGACCGTGATGCTGCCTTCCAGCCCTCCGCAGCCGGGCAGCCCGGGCTCGACCTCGAAGCGCAACGCGCCCGCACCGGGCCCGTCCGAAGGCCGTCGCAGCTCGGGCGGGGGGCTGGGGTCGCTGGGGCCGGTGGCGATGCTCATGCGGGCGAGTATCGCACCCCGCCCGACGCGGGTGCCGTCAGGCCGTGGCGAGCAGTCGCTCGAACCCGGCCGCGCCGCGCAGGACGTCCTTGACGACGGTGCGCGCGCCCACCGCCTCGATGCCCGCGAGCTCCGCCGCCGTCGGTCGGACGGCGCTGCACACGAACAGCCGCGTCGTGCCTGCCGCGTCCGAGGACGCCGACCGGCGCGCGAGCAGCTCCACGCCGCTCAGGGTCGGCATGTGCAGGTCCACGAACACGACGTCCGGCGCGGCCCGGTCGGGCGCGACGAGCCCCGCCAGCGCGACGGTCGCGTCCGGGAACGTGCGCACGCGATGACCCAGGCGCTCGAGGGCGCGCCGGAAGAGGTAGAGGCAGAGCTCGTCGTCGTCCACCACGACGATGTCGAGCGCGGCGGTCGGCGGCATCAGCCCCGCTCGCCCGGCGCGTCGTCCGGGCACGTCACCCCCGTCACGAGGGCGCGCAGCGCCTCGAGCGACAACGGCTTCACGAGGTAGTCGACGGCTCCCGCACGCGTGCCTTCCCGATCGTGCACGCGCATGGAGGTCGACACGATGACGACGCGCAGTCGATCCCAGTGCGGCCGGCGGCGGATTTCGGCCAGGCACTCGTGACCGTCCAGCCGGGGCATGTTCAGGTCCAGCAGCACGAGATCGGGCAGCGGCTCGCCCCCGTGCGCGACGTCCGCCACGTCCGCCGCCGGCTCGCACGCGGCCAGGCGTTCGAGCGCCTCGGCGCCGTCCACCGCTCGCGCCAGCCGCACCGGGATGTCGAGCTTCGGCGCCAGGCGCTGCACGCGCTCGAAGTCGAGGTCGTTGTCGTCGACGCACAGGATGCGGCAGGCCGCCGTCGCCGCGACGCTCACGCCGCACGCCTCGATGCATCGGGTGCCACCGCTACGGGCACCGCCACCGCCGCCGCCGCCGCCGCCGCCATCGGCACCGGCACCGGCACCGCCATCGGCCCGACGGCGCCCGTATCCGGCCAGTGCACGGTGAAGGTCGCGCCGCGTCCGGGCGCCGAGCGCAGGGACACCGATCCGCCGACGGTCTCGACCGAACGCTTGACGATCGACAGACCGACCCCGCTGCCCTCGACCTGGTCCTTGGAGCGCAACTGGCTGAACACCTGGAACACCCGGTCGTGGTACTCCGGCGCGATGCCGGCGCCGTTGTCCCGGATCTCGAACGCCCAGCCGCCGGGCTCGCGGCGCGTGCGGATCTCGATGCGCAGCGCGGCCGCATCGCCCGGAAAATGCTTGCGCGCGTTGTCGACGAGGTTGAGCATGACCTGCTCGAAGCGCACCGCCTGCGTCTCGAACACCGGCCGCGGCCCGACGAGGCTCAGGCGGCCGTCGTCCAGGCCGAGGTCCTCGGCCAGCCGCTCGATGACCCGGCCCACGTCCAGGGTCGTCACCGAGATCTGCTCGCGGCCGAGCGCGGAGTAGGACAACACGCTGTCGATGAGGTGCGACATGCGCCGGTGCTGCACCTCCAGACGCTCGAGGTTCCTCGCCACGTCGGGTTCGGCCTGTGCGGACGCCAGGTAGGGCTCCAGGTCCTCGTTGATGTACTCCACGAGATCCCCCATGCCGCGCAGCGGCGTCTTCAGGTCGTGGGACACGATGTGCGCGAAGCTCTCGAGCTCCTCGTTCGAGGTCCTGAGCGCACCGATCTTCTCGTGCAGCGCACGGTCGGCCCGGTCGGCGTAGTAGAGCGCCCGGCGGTTGCGGTTGGTCAGCAGCACGAACAGCACGAAGAGCGCGGCATCCAGGCCAAGCCCGCCCAGGAGCACGACGGTGGGCGTCGCCACGCCGGCATCGGCACGGAACGAGAGGTCGCTGTTCACGTCGATGCGCCACGTGCGCCCGTAGAACGACAACTCCACCGAGTCCCGGTACAGCGGGTCCGGATCGAAGGCGACGTCGTCCGGCGAGAGCTCGTCGTACATCACGGTACCGGCGTCCGAGGCGCGCAGCGCCACGTGCCGCAGCTCGCGCGCCAGCACCCCTTCCATCAGCTCGGCCACCACGAACGGCGCCACGACCGTGCCGGCGAAGCTCGCGCGCCGCGCCGCGAGGGAGCCCGGGACCACCGCGCCGCGGTACAACGGCGCCATGAACACGAAGCTCGGCGCCCGCGTGCTGTCCTGCACCAGCACGATGGGGCCGGTGATGCGCGGCTCGCCGCTGTCGCGCGCCGCCGCGGCCGCCTGCGCGCGTTCGCGCTCGTGCAGAAGGTCCAGCCCCAGCGCCGCGCGGTTGAACGTGTCGGGCTCGATGTAGGTGACGACGAGGTGCTCGTCGGCGTCGCGCACCGGGTGCACGTGGAAGTCCGCGAAACCCGCCCGTTGCTCGTCGACGTACCCGGCGAGCGCGTCGCCCGGCACCGCGTAGGCCACGCCGAGCGCGGCGATGCCGGGATGATGCTGTCCCAGGTCCATCGCCTCGACGTAGCGCGCCCACTGCGCGCGCGACATCAGCCCTCCGTAGCCGTCCGCCCACCCGTAGGAGGCGAAGGTGGCCGCGCCCGCCCGCAGCGCGTCCTCGTGCCGCGCGAAGCGCTCGGCCAGCAGTTGGGCCACCTGGTCGCGCTCGCGCTCGAAGCGCATGATCGCGCGCTCCTCGATGCGGCCGCGATAGCCGTCCCAGGCGAGCAGGGTGATCAACAGCGACGCGGCGAGCGTGAACCAGTGCGCGCTGTGCAGCCGCGCGCCGCGCAGCAACGCGTCCCGCTCGGCGTCCAGCTCGACCGGGTCGCACGTCCCCTCCGCCGCACCGGCCGAGCCGGATCCGCGCCGGAACGGAGGAGCGCGCAGGGACGCACGGGCGGAGCGCAGAAGCTGGGCGAGCGGGTACGGCATCGTCGAAGGCGGCGTTCCCGATACGAAAGGGCGTGCTTCGCTAGCGTCCGCCGACCCGTCCGGCTCATCCCCCACCCGTGCGGGTTGTAGAAATGGGGCGCACCGTGTCAGCGCAACGGCCGCAGCCCCTCCTCGCGCGCCTCTCGCGCGCGCGCGAACACCCGCTCCAGCGCGGCGCCGTCGCCCGCGGCGATGGCCCGTCGCAACGTGCCGAGGTGCGCATCGAGCGAATCCAGCGCCTCGAGTATCGGCTCCGGGTTGGTCAGGCAGACGTCGCGCCACATCACCGGATCGCTCGAGGCGATGCGCGTGAAGTCGCGAAAGCCCCCGGCGGCGTAGCGGAAGATCTCTTCCGCGGCCTGCTGCGAGCGCAGCGTGTCCACGAGCGCGAAGGCCAGCACGTGCGGCAGGTGGCTGGTGGCGGCCAGCACGCGGTCGTGATGCTCCGGCGTCAGGCACTCGACCGTCGCGCCCGCCGCTTCCCACAGACGCGTCACCGTCGCGATCGCGCCCGCGGCCGTCTCGGGCAACGGCGTGAGCAGCACCCGACGCCCGACGTACAACGCGGCGTCGGCCGCCGCCATGCCGCTTCGCTCGCGCCCGGCGATGGGGTGACCCGGAACGACGCGCACGAGGTCGCCGAACGTCTCGCGCGCATCCTCCACGAAGCGCGCCTTCACGCTGCCCGCGTCGGTGACGACGACCTCGGGTCCGATCACGGGCGCGATGGCCCGCAGGGCTTCGGGCATCGCGAGCATCGGCACGCACAGCATGACGACGTCCGCGCCCTCGACGCCCGCGGCCGTGCCGACGACGGCCCGATCGGCGAGCCCGGCGCTCATCGCCTCGTCGGCGGAGGCTTCCGAGCGCACCACGGCCGTGACGCGCACGTTCGCGTGGACCCTGCGCAGCGACGCGGCCAGCGAGGCGCCGATGAGGCCGAAGCCGACGATGGCGAGCTCCAGCGGATCATCAGTCTGCGTACTCATGTTCCTCGCCCGTCACCCACGTCGAACCGCGTTCGGCCGATTATGGGCCATGACCGAAACGCCGCCTTGGCGCTGCCGAGCGTCGGCGCGCTCGTCACGGTGGCGCGCAGCTCGGGCGGTGCCGCTTCGCCGAACGAGGGCACCACCGCACTCTGGCCGCACCGCGCGCTCCGCCTGCCCGGCGTCGCGCCGCTGCAGAGCGCCGAGCGGCTCGTGTGCATGCGGACCGCCGCGCCGGACTTCACGGTGTTCGCCGACGACGCCTACGCCGTGCACCACCTCGACGGTCCCCCGGCCGACTTCCCGCGCCTGCTTGAGCTGGCCGAGGCCACGGGCAATCCGGACCGCGTGCTGCTCTTCGGCTCCACCTCGAAGGTCACCTTCGCGAGCGGCGGCCCCGCGTTCATGGCCGCGAGCGTCGACAACCTCGCTCACTGTGCAACGCGCTTCTCGGCGCAGAGCATCGGCCCGAACAAGGTCGAACAGTGGCGCCAGGCGATGGAGGTGGTGGCGAGCTGCATCGAGCTCGTGTCGCTGGAGCACGACGCCACGCCCTGAACGGTCGCGTGCGCGCCGCCCATGCCACTGGCGCGCAAGTTGCGTCGCATGGCAGGTGCGAACGCGAGGCTCATGAAATCCCCGGGCGATGCGCGCGCGTCGAGCGCGAGCGCGCGCCGCGCGCGCATCCCCGCCGCCGTGCTGCACGCCGCGGCCGACGACCCGTCCAGCACCCGCGTCGCGTTCGCCCTGGCCGACGCACTGGCCTCGCTGCCGGGCGTGGCCCGGGCCGTCGTCGCGCGCTCGGTCGCCGAGGTCGAGGCGCTGGAGCTCGTCGCGATCTCCGGCCAGGCCCGCATCGACCCGCGACGCGCTGCGAACGCCCGGCTGCTCGCGGCGTGCGAGGCGGTCCGCAAGCTCGCGCCCGATGCCCGCGGCCTCGCGGTGCGCGCGCCGTCGGTGGCCGTGCACGACGGCCTCGGCGGTTGCGTCGCGCTGTCGATAGAGCCCGCCGAACGCGACGTCGACATCCCCGAGCTCGAGGCCACCGCGCGCTCCGCGCGCGACGCGTGTCGGCTCCTGCTCGTCCGCGCGCGCGACGAGCGCACGGGCCGACGCCGCGTCGCGGACGCGTGGCGCTCGGCCTGCGCCGCGGACGGCATGGCGGGCCGTCTGGCGACGCGCGCGCACGCGATGCTGCCGCGGGCCATCGGCCAGCGTGTGACGCCCCGCCGCGCGGCGGTCGCCGCACTGGCGCTCGCGATCGTCGCGCTCGGCTGCGTGCCCGTACCGGTCATCGTGAAGGCGCGCGCCACGCTGGAGGCCGAGAACCTGCAGGTCGTGTCCGCCGCCGAGGACGGTCACCTCGTGGCCGCGGCCGCGCGGCCGGGCGACCGTGTCGCCGCGGGGCAGGTGCTGGCGAGGCTGGACGACCGGCAGCCCGCGCTGGAGCTGGCGGCCGGGCGCAGCGAGGCGGCGCGCAACGACGAGGAGCTCGCGCGAGCCACCGCGACGCGTGACCGGGCGGCGCTCGGCGAGCTGCGCGCGGTCGGCCGACGCATCGCGGCCGACGTGGCCGACGCCGAGCGTCGGCTCGCGCGCACGGCGCTGCGTGCGCCGTTCGAGGCCGTCGTGCTGAAGGGCGATCCCACGCGTCGGCTCGGTGCGCCCGTCGCCGCCGGCGAGGTGCTGTTCGAGCTCGGCTCGGCGGACGCGCACCGACTCGTGCTCAACGTCGACGAGCACGACGTGCGACTGATGCGGGCGGGGCAGCGGGCCCGGATACGCTTCGCGGGCGCACCGGGCCGCACCTGGGACGCGCGGCTCGGCGAGTTGCTGCCCGTTGCCGCCGCCGAGCCCGGCAGCGGCACGTTCCGCGTGCCCGCCGCGCTGGAGCGCGTCGAGGATGCGCCGCGGCACGCCCTGCGCTCGGGCATGCGCGGCGTCGCGCGCGTGCGCACGGGCTCCGCCCCGCTCGCGCTCGCGTGGACGCGCACCTTGCGCGACCGCGCGCTGCTGCTGGCCTGGCGCGCGGGACTCGTGCCGTGAGCGAAGCCGCCGGCGCAGGCGCGCCCGAGTCGCCCTGGCCCGCGTTCGCGCCGTGCCGCGCGCGCCTCGCGCCCGGCATCGTCATCGCGGCGCGCCCCGGCACCGCCGACTCCGTCGTGCGCAACGAGACGAGCGGCGCGCACGTCCGCCTGGACGAACGCACCGCGGCGCTGCTGCGCGCGCTCGACGGGCGGGCTACCGTGGCCGAGCACGTCGCCGCGCTCGACCACGATGCGCCAATGGACCGCGACGCGCTCGGCGCCGCCCTCGTCACGCTGGAGCGCTCCGGCGTCGTCACGCACGGCCCGCCCGGCGGCGATGCGCGCACGTGGCGAGCCCACCTCGCCGGACATCGCGAGCGCCGCCGCCTCGCGCGGCAGCCGCTGATGCTGCGCGCGCCGTTGTGCGACCCCGATGCCGCCCTCGATCGTCTGGTGCGTGTCCTGCGACCCCTGCAGGCGTGGCACGCCGCGCTCGCGGTCGCGTGTCTCGCGGCGCTATGCGCGGCCACCCTCGTGACGCACGCGAACGATGCGGCCTCCGCCCTCGGTACCCTCGCCGCCTCGCCGCAGCGGTGGTGGACGCTGCTCGTCGGCTGGCCGGTATTGAAGCTTGCGCACGAGACGGGCCACGCGCTGGCGGTACGCGCGCACGGCGGGCGCGTGCACGAGGCGGGCATCGCGCTGCTCGTGTTCATGCCCGTCCCGTACGTGGACGCGAGCGACGCCTCGCTCTTTCCGGCGCGCCGCGCGCGCGCGCTCGTGGGCGCGGCGGGCGTGATGGCCGAGCTGTCCGTCGCCTCGCTCGCCTGGCTCGGCTGGTGCGCGCTGGAACCCGGCGCGCTGGCCGACCTGCTGTTCGCGACGGCCGTCGCCGGCTCGGTATCGACGCTCGCCTTCAACGCCAACCCGCTGATGCGTTTCGACGGCTATCACGTGCTGCAGGACCTGCTGGAGATGCCGAACCTGTCGCCCCGCGCGAGCGCGTGCTGGCGCGACGCGCTGCGCCGCCGGGTCTTCGGAGTGCGGGCCCCGGGCATCGCGGCGCCCGCGCATACCGCACGCGAGCGACGCATCCTGCTCGGCTACGGCCTGCTGGCCTGGGTCTGGCGGCACGTCGTCGCGCTCGGCATCGCCGCCTGGCTGGTCACGGCGCTGCCGGGCTTCGTGCCGCCCGCGGTGGGTGTCGCGCTCGCCGCGCTCGCCCTCTGGCCGCTGGCCGGTCGTCCCGCGACGCAGCTCGTGCGCTGGCTCGCGCGGGCACCCGATCTCGCGGGTCGGCGCGCGCGGGGTATCGCGACCGCACTCGTTCTCATCGGTGTTCCTGCCAGCGTGCTGTGCGCCCTGCCGCTGCCGTCGAGCACGCGCATCGCGGGCGTCGTGGCTGCCGGCGACGGTGTGGAGGTCGTCGCCGGCGAAGCGGGCGAGCTTGCGGGTCTGGCCGTGATGCCCGGCGCGCACGTCGCGGCCGGACAGCTCGTGGCGCGCCTGCGGGCACCGGCCATGACGACGGAGCGGCAGCGCAGCGCGGCGCGGACGGCCGAGCTCGAGGCGGCGCGCGCCGTGGCCTGGCGCACCGATCCCGTCGAGGCGCGCGCGCTCGCCGCGGAAGCCCGCACGGAGCGCGAGCGCGAAACCGATATCGCGCATCGCCAGGACGGGCTCGAGGTGCGTGCCGCGCGTGCGGGACGCTTCGTGCCGCACGCGAGCCTCGCCGTGCCCGGACGCTTCGTGCGCGCGGGCGACGTGCTCGGCCACGTCGTCGGCGCGGCCGACGGCCCGAACGCGACCGATCGGTATCGGCTCACCGTGCGCGCCGTGCTTCCCGAACGCGCCGTGGGACGGCTCGACGACGGCGTCGCGGAGGCGCGCGTACGGCTCGCCGAACGCCCTGCCGTCGCCCTGCCCGCACGCTTGCTGCGCACCGCACCCGCCGCCGAACACCATTTGCCAAGCGCCTCGCTCGCCGGTGGACCGGGCACGGGCGTTGCACCTTCCGACGAAGGCGCGCTGCGGACGCGGGAGCCGGTATTTCACGTCGAGCTCGCGTTGCCCTCCGAGGTGCGCGTGGCGGGCCTCGGCGGCCGCGCGTACGTCACGCTCGTCCACCCTTCCGAAACCCTGGCCCGCCGCCTGGGCCGCGGCCTGCGACAACTCTTTCTCGAACGGATCGGTCCATGACGACGACGCGCACCGTGCACGCCCCCCGACCGTCGCGATCGATGCGCCGC
Source organism: uncultured Gammaproteobacteria bacterium (assembly GCA_963833195.1). Lineage (GTDB taxonomy): Bacteria > Pseudomonadota > Gammaproteobacteria > Granulosicoccales > Granulosicoccaceae > Granulosicoccus. The sequence goes on from CAWHXF010000028.1 coordinate 522,087, forward strand.
CGGAATCCGCTCCCGTGGCTCGTGGCGAGCGGCGCCGCGCTGATCGGCACGGCCCTCGTCGCGCCGAGCGCGGCGGAGCCGGACCTGCTTTCCGATCTCGACTGCGTCGTCGAGCCGAGCCTCGTGGTCGACCTCGGCGCCGCCGTGCCGGGACTGCTCGCCGAGACCGGCTACGAGCGCGGCGACTGGGTGGTCGCGGGAGCCGTGGTCGCGCGGCTCGAAAGCGAGGTGGAAGCCGCCACGCTCGCCATCGCCGAAGGCGCCGCCGCCGACGATTCGGCCGTCGAGCTGCGCGAGCTCACGGCCGCCTTCGGCGAGCGCACGCGCGAGCGCAACGCCGCGCTGCGCGATTCGGTCTCGGCGCAGAGCTTCGATCAGGTGGAGACCGAAGCCGGCATCGCCCGGTTGCAGGTGGTGCAGGAGCGACGCGCGCTCGCGCTCGCCGAGCTGGAGGCGGTGCGTGCGCGCGCCCTGCTCGCGCAGCGCGAGATCGTCTCCCCGATCGAGGGCAGCGTCGTGGCGCGGCTCGCCGATGCGGGGGAGTTCGTGGACGCCGAGCCGGTGTATCGCATCGCGCGCCTCGATCCGCTGCACGTCGAGGTCATCGTGCCGATCGAGTGGCTGGACACGCTCGGTGCGGGCATGCGCGCCGCCGTGACGTTGCAGGCACCCGGCTACGACACGCGCGCGCTGCCCGCGACCGTCGATCGCGTCGATGCGGTCGCCGATCCCGCGAGCGCGACCTACGGCGTGCGCCTGACGCTCGACAACCCGCGCCTCGAGATTCCCAGCGGCGTGCGCTGCAGCGTGGACTTCCCGGCGTCCTGACGCGCGGTAGATGAGCCGAAGCGACGACGGTGGGGCGGAGCGCGCCGGCGGACGCGTCCGCGGCGCGACGTGGGCCGAGGTGCTGGAGCCACGCACGCTGTATTCCGCCGACGCGCTCGGCCCCTTCGCGGCGCTGTTCGGCGACGACCGGGCCGAAGCGCCGGAACCGTCCGCGCACGAATTCGAGACGCGGCCCGCGCCGGACGACATCACGGAGCCGGCTCCGCCCGCGGCCGACCGCGTCGCCATCGTCGATGCCCGCGTGCCGGACCGCGACACCATGGTGGATGCGCTGGAGCGCGCGGGCCTCGAGGTCGTGCTCGTCGGTCCGGATCGGGACGCCGTCTCCGCGATAGGCGACGCGCTGGCCGGTCGAGACGAAGTGGCGTCCGTGCACGTGTTCGCGCACGGCGCCGACGGCGAGCTGCTGCTCGGCGCGGGCGCGCTCGACGACGAGGCGCTGACCACCTCGTCGGCGGACATCCGGCGGTGGGGCGACGCGCTCGCCCCCGACGCCGACTGGCTGCTCTACGCGTGCGACTTCGCGTCCGGCGCAGAAGGTCAGGCGATCGTCTCGCGGCTGGCCACCCTCACCGACGCGGACGTCGCGGCGAGCGACGACGTCACGGGCGCCGCGACGCGCGGCGGCGACTGGACGCTCGAGGTGCGCACCGGCGAGATCGCCGCGCACGAGCTCGAGCTGGCGCGAAGCCTCGCGGCGTGGGACGGCACCCTCGAGCGCCACGACATCCACGTCACCGAGACCTTCGACAGGCTGCTGCCGCCGGGCATCGGCATGGAGGAGGTCGCCGGCCCCGGTGCGCGCGCGAGCATCACGCTGCGCGAGGCCATCGAGGCCGTGAACGTCCACGACCGGGCACCGCAGGACGAGTACGTCATCCATCTGGGCACCGGTACCTACGAGCTGAGCCTGCCGGAGACCACGGGCGATCCCGACGACGACGACAACGCCACCGGCGATCTCGACCTGCACGCCTCGGTCACCCTCGTGGGCGCCGGCGCGGAGACGACGCGCATCGAGCAGACGATCGGTGCGCGCGTGTTCGAGGTGGGCGAGGCATCGTCCGTGACCTTCGAGCTGCGGAACCTGACGGTGACGGGCGGCGACGCGGGCAACGACGACGGCGGCGCCCTGGCCTTGCACGACCGAGGCACGGCGACGCTCGACGGCGTCGCCTTCGAGGGCAACCGCGCGGACCGGGGCAACGGCACCGGCGGGGCGATCTGGAGCACCGGCGACCTGACGCTGCGCGACGTGCGCCTGGAGGACAACGTCGCGCAGAAGTCCGGCGGCGCCGTCCACGTCGAGGGCGGCTCGCTGCTCGTCGAACGCACGAGCTTCCTCGGCAACGTCGCGGACTTCGACGGCGGCGGCCTCGCCGTCGCGGGCGTGGATGACGTCGTGCTCGACGGCGTGCTCTTCCACGACAACCGCGCCAGACTCGACGGCGGGGGCCTGTGGCTGAACGGCGAGGATGCCCGACTCGTCAACGTGACCTTCGCGGGCAACGGGAGCGACAGGAGCGGCGGCGGCATGTACGCCTCCGCGATCAGCGACGGCGCGACGCTCACCGGTGCCGTGTTCGCGGACAACGATACCTCCGGCAGCGGCGGCGGCCTGCGCACGTTCGCCGACGTGACGATCCTGCAGTCCACGTTCGTCGGCAACGCCAACGACGGGCACGGCGCCGCGATCGACGCCCGGGACGGATCGGTGCGTCTGGGCGGCAGCATGATCGTCGGCAACGTCGTGGCGCAGGACGCCAACCATCGCGGCATCGAGGGCGACATCGAGTCCCTCGGCTTCAACCTGTTCGACCGCGCGGACACGCTCGTCGGCAGGGGCCCCGACATCACCGGCGACGACGGCTCGACGGATCTCTACAACGAGCTGCCCGGCTTCGCGCACATCCTCGACTACGCCGTCGGTCCGGACGGCGCGGTGTCCGTGCAACTCGTGCCGGGCAGCCCCGCCATCGATGCCGGCCGTTCCGGCGGCGCCGCGGCGGACGTCGACGGCCGGCCGCGCGACGCGCTGCCCGACATCGGTGCGCACGAGTCCGACGCGGCCGCCGAGACGGTGTTCTGGAGCGACGCGAACGGCGACATCTGGCGCGCCGGCATCGATCTGCGGGATCCGCAGCGCATCGCCACCGACCGACAGGGGCCGGGCTGGGTGGCCGAGGACCTGGAGGTCGATCTCGTCCACGGCCGCGTCTACTGGCTCGAGTCCGGCGGACGGGAGCTCAAGTCCACGTCGCTCGACGGCGGCACCGGCATCGCGCTCCACGAGCGATGGAGCGCGGGCGCCGCGCGCACGGCGATCGCGCTCGATGCCGCCAACGAGCGCGTGTGGGCGCTGGGGGTCGACAGCGTGCAGGCCCTGGACTTCTCCGGCGGTGGGGTGACGGTGAGCACGTCCGACGCCGCCGGCATGGGCGTCGTCGCACCGACCGACGCCGCCTTCGACACGAGCACCGGTCGGCTCGTCTGGGTGGAAGGTGGCCCGGGACAGCGCGGCGAGGTGCGTTCCGCCTCGCCACTGGGCGACCCCGAACCGCGCCAGGAGCGCGGCCCCCTGCCCGGCGCGAATCCGACCGGGCTCGCCATCGATGCCGCAGGCTCGGGCGCGTTCGTCGTCGACGGCGCGAACGCCGCATCGCGCGTCGGGCTGGATGGCACCGGCGACGCCGGCGCGACCTTCGGCGGCAGCGACGTCGCGCACGGCACGGTCACCGGCACGGTGCTGATCGCCGACGGCGCGGACGTGGCCGCGCTCGACACGGCCCTCGCCTACCTCGATACGCGCACTCCCGAAACCGGTGCGACGCTCGTCTCGCTCGCCATCGGCGCCACGCCGGGCCCGGACACCGCGCCCGTCATCGTGCCCGCGCCGAACGAGGCGCCCACCCTCGAACTGCGCCCCGGCCCGGCGATCCCGAACGCGCCGGAGGGCGGACGCGTCACGATCGACGAGAGCTACGTGCGCGTGAACGATCCCGACACCGACGCCTCGAGACTACAACTGCGCGTGACCGACGCGCCCGATTCCGGTCGGCTCGTCGTGCGCGGCGCTTCGGCCGTCGACTCCGCGCGAGACGGCGCCGTCGACTTCACCTGGCAGGAGCTGCGCGACGGCCGCGTGCACTACGTGCACGCGGACACGGGCGAGAACATCGATTTCGACGAGTTCACGCTCGAGCTCGTCGATCTCGACGATGCGGGCGTGGTGGCGCAATCCGGCACGGTACGCGTGTACATCGACGACGTGCCGGACGCTCCCGAGCTCGCGGCCCAGTCGGCCCTGCGCGTCGACGAGAACGGCAGCGCCACCCTCGATGTCTCGCACGTGGTCGCGAGCGACGACGATCTCGCCGACGCTCCGGGCACGCTGCGCTGGAGCGTCGTGGGCCTGCCGGACGGTGCACGGGTGACGCTCGACGGCACGGATCTCGGTCCGGGCGACGAGTTCACGCTCGCGGACATCGTCGCCCGGCGCATCGAGTACCGCAACGCGGGCGCCGAGCCCGGCTCCGGTGGTCTGGCGCTGCGGGTCACGGACGCGACCGGACTCTCCGCCGAGGCGACGGTGACGCTCGACGTCGTTCCGCGGAACGATGCGCCGGTCGTCGCCAGCGCTCCGGCCTCGGTTGCCGAGGATGGCGACGTCGTCATCGACGCCGACGTGCTGAGCGCCGTGGACGACGACGTGGCCGACGGTCCGGACCGGCTCGTCTGGACCGTGCTGTCCGCGCCGGCGGGGTCGTCTCTCACCCTGGACGACTCGGACGCGTCCGCTTCGACGTTCACGCAGGCGGACGTGGACGCGGGCCGCGTCACGTACCGCCACGGAGGCGCGGAGCCCGACCCGGACGGCGATCGGCTGGTGCTGTCCCTGACGAACGCGACCGGGGACGGACCTGCATTGATCATCGAGCTCGAACTGACCGTCGTGCCCGTCAACGATGCGCCCTGGCTCGAACCCATCGATGCACCGGTCGTCTTCGGTACGGCCACCCGCGCCGTCCTGCCCGACGTCGGCTTCGGGGATCCGGACGGCGATGCACTGAGCTGGGGGGCGAGCGCCTACGACGGCGGCGCCCTGCCCGCCTGGCTCGCCTTCGACCCGGCCGCGCGCGCGTTCGACGTCGTCGACGCCGCAGCGTTCACCGAGCGCGCCGACGTGCTCGTCACGCTGGACGACGGACGCGGCGGTCGCGCCAGCACACCGGCGACGTTGCTGTTCGAGCCACCGTCCGCCCGCCGCCCGAACCCGAACCCGAACCCGAACCCGAACCCGAACCCGAACCCGAACCCGAACCCGAACCCGAACCGGAGCCGGAGCCGGAGCCGGAGCCGGAGCCGGAGACCGAGCCCGAGCCCGAACCCCGGCCCGAACCCCGGCCCGAACCCCAGCCCGAGCCGCCTCTCGCGGCGGCCATGCCGCCGCGGGATCGCGCGCCGGCTCCCGTCGACGAACCGGACGCGAGGGGCGGAACTCCGCCGTCCGTGCCCACGCCCGTTCGCGGGCCCATGCCCGCGCCGACCGCCGATGTCGTCGGCGACGCCACCACCGTGGCGGTGGACGCGGTTTCCGAGGCCGCCTCGTCGGCACTCGCAGAGGCGGTGGCACCCGCCGCCGTCCCCCCCGTCGAACTGGCGACCCTCGTGGTCCCGCTCGAGCGCTCGGCCGCTCCCGAGCCCGTCGCGAGCGCGCCCGTCGTGCCGCGCTTCGCCGACGACGAGGCACGCCCCGAACGCCGGATCGGCACGCTCGACTTCGCCGCGCTGCTGGAGCTCCTCGGCGGCGACGTCGAGCGCGAGGCGACGAGCCTGATCGAGGCGCTCGATCGCGAGCGCGAGCGCCAGGAGGCGCAGGCCACGTTCGCGCAGACCGTCGTGGGCGGCTCCATCGGCATCACGTCGGGGCTGTCCGTCGGCTACCTGATCTGGTTGATCCGGGGCGGCACGCTGGCGACCAGCATGCTGTCGAGCCTGCCGGCCTGGCGCTTCGTCGACCCGCTGCCCGTGCTCGGCTCGCTCGAGACGGGCGGACGCGGCGACCCCGAGGACCCCGACGACGAGTCCCTGCAAAGCCTGGTCGAGGAGAAGCGCGCGTGAGACGGATTCGCACCCTGTTGCCGAGCCTCTCGGCGCGCTTTCACATCGCGTTCGGACTGACGAGCCTCGTGTCCACCATCGTGCTCGTGGCCACGTTCGCCGACATCGTGCCGAATCGCGCCGCGAACGCGCGCGAGGCGCGCGTCGCGCTCGCCGAGGCGATGGCGTCGGCCGGCTCGATGCTGCTGCGTCGCGGCGACATCGACGGCCTCGGCCGCGCGATCGATTTCGCGGTGGGCAGGAACGATGACCTGGTCGGCGTGGATCTGCGCCGCGGTGCCGGCGGCGCCACGACCACCTACGGGCAACCCGCCACGGGCGCAGGGCCGCGCGCGGCGAACCGCGTGAGCGTGCCTCTGCTGCGCGCCGATCGCCCCTGGGGCGAGCTCGTGTTCCGCTTCGCGGCACCCGGAGCGGCGAGCTGGGTGGATCGGGCAAGGCACGCGCCCTTCGCCGCCGTCGGCTTCATCGCCTTCACGGGCTTCGTCGCGTTCTACCTCTACCTCGGCAAGGTGCTCAAGCAACTCGACCCCTCGGCCGCCGTGCCGGGGCGCGTGCGCTCGGCGCTCGACAGCATCGCCGAGTGCCTGGTCGTGGTGGACAAGCGCGGCGACCTGGTGCTCGCCAACGAGGCCTTCGCGGAGCTCGCGGGCGCATCGCCCGAGGCGCTGGTCGGTCGTGCGCTGGGCACGCTCGACTGGGTGGACGAAGGCGGCGATCCGGCGTGGGCCAGCGCCTTGCGCGACGGCGTGCGCGGTGCGCGGCGGCAGCGCCGCCTACACCGACGCGACCGGCCGGCGGCGCCGCTTCATCGTCAACTGCTCGCCCGTGCTCGACGGGCGCGGCGAGGTCGGCGGCGTGCTCGTGAGCATGGACGACGTCACGCGGTTGGAGGAACAGGAGGCGCTGCTGCGCGAGTCCATGCGTCACGCCGAGAGCGCGAACGCGGCGAAGAGCGCGTTCCTGTCGAACATGAGCCACGAGATCCGCACGCCCATGACGGCGATCCTCGGGTTCACGGACGTGCTGCGGCGCGGCGCGGCGAACGATCCGGCCGCGCGCGAGCGCCACCTCCGGACCATCGCAAGCAGCGGTCGACACCTGCTCGAGCTCATCAACGACCTGCTGGACCTGTCCAAGGTCGAGGCCGGTTCCATGGAGGTCGAGAGCATCCCCACCTCGCCCGCCCTCGTCGCGCACGAGGTCGTGGAGACGCTCGGCGTGAAGGCGCGCGAGAAGGGCATCGGGCTCGAGCTCGATGTCCGGACACCGCTGCCCGAACGCGTGGCGTCCGACCCCGCGCGGCTGCGCCAGATCGTCACGAACCTCGCGGGCAACGCCATCAAGTTCACCGAGACGGGCGCCGTGCGGGTCGGGGTGGCCTGGCTGCCCGGTGAGGCGACCCTGCGCATCGAGGTGGCGGACTCCGGCATCGGCATGACCGCCGAGCAGCAGGCGAAGGTGTTCGACGCGTTCTCTCAGGCCGACGCCACCATCGCGCGCCGTTTCGGCGGCACGGGTCTGGGCCTGTCGATCAGCCTGCGCCTGGCCGAAGCGCTCGGGGGCACCATCGAGCTCGAGAGCGCTCCGCACGAGGGCAGCACGTTCACGCTCGTGCTGCCCGGGCTGCGGAGCCTGTCCGGCGCGCCCGTCTCCATCGCGGCGCTGCGCGCTTCCCTCGAACGAGCGACGCCGGCTCCCACCGCCGGACGGCAGCTCGCGCGCGTGCCGGTCCTCGTCGTCGACGACGCCGCCGAGAACCGCGAGCTGCTGCAGCTCGTGCTCGGCGGCGCCGGACTCGAGATCACGTGCGCCGCGAACGGGCGCGAGGCGGTCGAGGCGCTGCGCGCCGGCGACTTCGCGGCCGTCGTCATGGACGTCCAGATGCCCGTCATGGACGGCTACGAGGCCGCGACCACCATGCGCGCCGACGGCTACGCCGGTCCCTTGGTGGCGCTCACGGCGAACGCGATGCGCGGCTTCGAGGCTCGCGTGCTCGCGGCCGGGTACTCGCATTACGAGACCAAGCCCATCGATTTCGACCGGTTGATCGGCCTGCTCGGGTCGCTGGTGGGCTCGCCGGCCGCACCGGCACCGAGCGCGGCGCACGCGATCGAGCCCGAAGCGGCCGATCTCGTACCGAGCGCGCTCGCGGCGCAGAACCCCGCGTTCGCCGCCATCGCCGCCCGCTTTCTCGATCGTCTCGACGCCGAGCTCGTCGCGCTGCGCGAAGCGATGTCCGCGAACGACTTCGCACGCGTGGCGGACCGGGCGCACTGGCTCAAGGGCTCCGGCGGCACCGTCGGCTACGCCTGCCTCGGCGAGCCCGCCGCGGCGCTGGAGGCGGCCGCGCAGGCCGGGGATGCCGCCGGTGCGCGCGAGTCGCTGCACGCAGTGCAAGCCTTGCACGCCCGCCTGATCGTGCTCGCCGGAGATCCGCCGCGCGTCACGAAAACGGACGGCCCCCCTCCAACGAACGGTGCCGCGGCCGTCACCGGATGTCATGCGAACGGCGGAGCACCCGATGACCTGGCCGCCTGACGACGCCGCCCACACGACGACACCCGTGCCGCCCAGGGACTCCCGCCTCACCGACGCGCCCGCCTTCGATGCGACCATCATGATGGTCGACGACGAGCCGTTGAACATGCAGGTGCTGCAGCTGCACCTCGAGGCCGCGGGTTACCGACGCTTCGTCAGCGTCGAGCGCTCGACCGAAGCCCTCGCCGCCATGCGCCGCGAGCGGCCCGGCGTGCTGCTGCTGGATCTGAACATGCCAGAAGTCACGGGCTTCGACATCCTCGCCGAGCTGAAGGAAGATCCGGAGCTGTGCGACCTGCCCGTCGTCGTGCTGACGTCCGCAACGGACGCCCCGACGAAGCTGCGCGCGCTGGAGCTCGGCGCCTCGGACTTCCTCGCCAAGCCGGTGGATCAGAGCGAGCTCGCCCTGCGCGTGCGCAACACCTTGGCCGCGCGCGCCTGGCAGCGCCGCGCCCGCGACCTGGACCCGCTCACCGAGCTACCGAACCGGGCCTACCTCACGAGGCTGATCGGCTGCAGGCTGGCGACGGGCGACGCCGCCGGGCTGCGCACGGCGCTGCTGCTGCTGAACATCGATCGCTTCAAGCAGATCAACAACTCGCTCGGCACCGCCGCGGGCGACTCGGTCCTCGTCGGCGTCGCTCAGCGACTCGTCGCGACGTTCGGTCACCGCGCGGCCGCCCCCAGTGACGCCTCCATGAGCGACGCCTCCATGCGCGACGCACCGATGCTGGCGGGGCGCGCGGACTGCGTGGCACGGCTCGAGGCGGACCGTTTCGCGGTGCTGATGCCCATCGATGACGACGCGCACGGACGCGACCTCGTCGCCGCCATCGATCGATTCCTCGCGGCGCTGGGCACCCCCTTCGTGGTGGACGGGCGCCCGATGTTCATCGACGCGAGCGTCGGCATCGTCCTGCTGGAGGCGGACGCCACGGCGGAGCAACTGCTCAACGACGCCGGGACCGCGCTCGTGGGCGCGCGCGCGCGCACCGATGCCGCCTACGCCTTCTATGCACCCGCCATGGACGAGGCCGCGCGCAAGCGCCTCGGCATGGAGAACGGCCTGCGCACGGCGATCGAGTTCGGCGAGCTGCACGTCGAGTACCAGCCTAAGGTGGACGTCGCGAGCGGTGCGATCCGGGGCGCCGAGGCGCTGGTGCGCTGGACCCACCCCGAGTTCGGCCTCGTGCCCCCGGTGGATTTCATCCCGCTTGCCGAGCACGTGGGCATGATCGTGCCCATCGGCGAGTGGGTGTTGCGCGAGAGTTGCCGGCAGATGGCCGCGTGGCACGCGCTGGGGTACGTCGACCTGCGCATCGCCGTCAACGTCTCCATCCGTCAGCTCCAGGCGCCGGACTTCGCGGCGACCGTAGCGCGCGCGCTCGCGGACACGGGCCTGGAGCCGGGCGCCCTCGTGGTCGAGCTGACCGAGAACATGATCATGGACGATGCCGAGGCGAGCCTAGCGCAGCTGCGTCGCCTGAAGGCACTGGGGCTTGCGCTGTCGATCGACGACTTCGGCACGGGCTATTCCTCGCTCGGGTACCTGCAGCGCTTTCCGATCGATCAGCTCAAGATCGACCGCTCGTTCATCATGGCCATCGATTCGCCGGAGCGGCCGGTACCCATCGTCAAGGCAGTGATCTCGCTCGCGCACGATCTCGGTCTGAGCGTGGTCGCCGAAGGGGTCGAGACCCGGGATCAGCTCGCGCGGCTGAAGGCGCTGCGCTGCGAGGAATATCAAGGCTATCTGTACAGCCGGCCGGTGCCGGCCGGAGCGTTCGAGGCCCTGCTGGCCGGCGAAGCGGCGCGGCTGAGTGCCTGAGCTCGCGAGCGCCCACCGGAGTCGTCGAACGGGCCGGCTGGGCGCGCGTGGCCGACAAGGCCGGCGCGGAGGCAGGCGTACGCAGCACCGCGGCCCGGCTCGTGGCCGAGGACGGTACCGTGTGGCGTCTCGCAGTGACGTGGAACGCGTCGCCGACGAACCCGCCACGAGCGTGTGCACCGGACTGTTCGACCGTGCGACCTGGACGAGCGTGGTGTCGCTGCTGGCCGCCGAGCGGGACGCGCCGTAGGCGACCGATCGCGGGCGCGTCTCATTCCATGGCAGCCAGCCCGGAGTCCAGAAGGTCGCGCAATTCCCGCTCGTCCTCCGGAATGCCCGTCGTCCGCAGCGGCCGGCCGTCGCGTTCCAGGAACACCGCCCGACCGTCCACCAGGCCATGCCGATCGGCGAACGCGCGTCCCGACGGAGTGCCCACGTCGGCCACCACGAAATCGAGCCGCGCTTCGTAGTCGCTCCTGATGCTGCGCAGACGATTGACCGCCTCGCCCCCGGCGGGCATGAAGTTCTCGTGGGCCAGCACCAGTGCCGGCCTGCCCTGACCGACGACGGAAAGGTCGGTACCGATGGGCTTCCCGACACCCAGTATCAGGAAGTAGCCCACCGCGGCAAGAGCCGCGAGGCCTGCGCCAATCACCGCGATCGCCTTGACCATCGTCTCCCATCTTCCTCGGTGGAACGGGATTCGCCCGTCGTCCAGTGCCTCGCCGTAATCGCGACGGCCCGCGAGTCTACTCGGGAACTCCGCGCGCACTCCCCGCCTCGCGGCACCAACGCGGCTTGTGCATACGCAACCTCCCCGCAGGTTCCGGCCAACGCGTCGGCGCGCCGGCGATCTCGACCGGGAACGCCAACCGCCGCACGTCGCCCAAACCGGTGCGCTCGATCCGATCGGGGAAGTCGTCGTCGATCGCCATCGCCATCGGAGCCGAGACCGGCGAGGTGGGGAAGTCGGCCAGCAGGTCCGCGACCTTCGCGAGCGACAGCCGCGAGGTCGTCGCCATGGCCCTCGTGCGCAGCTCCCGCAGGCCGCGCAGCACCTCGGCCGCCATCAGGTAGCCGGTCGCGTGATCGAGCGCCTGCACGGGCAGCGGCACCGGCCGATCCGCACCGCTGCGACGCATGCCCGCCTCGGCGATGCCCGCGCTCATCTGCACCAGGCTGTCGAAGCCGCGCCGTGCGCCCCACGGCCCGAGCGTACCGTAGGCCGACAGCGACACGTCGACGAGGGACGGGTTGAGCGCGCGTCGTTCCTCGGCTCCGAACCCCAGCGCATCCAGCGCGCCTGGTCGATAACCGTGGACAAGGACGTGCGCTCGGCGCAGCAAGTGCGCGAACGTCTCGCGGTCCCCGGGCAGGCGCAGATCCAGCCCCGCGCGCCGCTTGCCGAGCGTCATCTCGACGAGGTTGGCGGGCTCGTCCCAATGCGGAGGGTCGAGGCGCAGCACCTGCGCACCGAACGCCGCGAGAAAGCGCGTGCAGACGGGGCCCGCGAGCACGCGCGTGAGGTCCAGGACGCGAAGTCCGCGCAGCGATGCCGCCGCGAACGCCGGCAGGTGCGCCGCCGATGCGGGAGCGGTCTCGCGCGCCACGAGCGGCGACCCGTGCACGATGGCCCCTTGCGGATGCGCGCGCCACTCCCCGACCGAGCGCATGCGCGCCGCGGCGCCCCCGGCGTCCACCACGGCAGCCTCGAGCGCGTCCGCATCGAGCGCCGCGACCCGCGTCTCCACCGCCTCGCGCTCGGGAGCGCAGCCCAGCACGCGCAACGCCGCCGCACGGTGGTGCGGTGCGTTGGTGTGCAACCGGATCCAGCCATCCCGGGCACGGTAGTCCCCCGCCAGCGCGTCCCAGTCCGGTGGCAGCTCCCAACCGACGGGTCGTGCACTGGCCGTGAACCAGCGGGCGACGAGCCCACGATCGACGCGGGCTTCACGGGCGCCGCCGGTCAGTCGCAGCAGCTCCCGCGCCGCCGCGGCGACGGACTGCACCGCCAGCTCCGTGGTGGCGAACCAGGAGGCGAGCTCGCCTTCGCCGGTGATGGCAACGTTCGTCGATGGCCCGGGAAGCGCGGATCGGATACGCCTGCCGATGTCCGCCACGTCCTGCATCCTGCCGGCCGCGCTCAAGGGCAGATCGACGGCTCCGTCCGTCCTTCGGCCATGTCGCGCACCGAGAACACGCAGCGCGGCTCCGGCCCCAGCGAGCTGACGCCCGCGGGCTTCGGGTCGATGGGGAGCCCCTGATCCCGGACCCATTGGATGAGCGCGTCTCGATACGGGTTCCATGGGTGGGCGACGTCGTAGGGCCGTGCTTTCCAGGGCCATGTACAGGTACCTCATCTCGATGTCGTCCACCCTCGTTTCCTCGATCAACCTCAGCGCCATGGGAAAGCGGGACATGGCCAGCGCCTCGGTCAGAGGCGTATGTCCGAACTGCGGCAGGCATTCCGGGCACAGATCCGGGTCGGGATCTGCGCCAAGCTCGAGGAGCAGGTCAAACGCTTCGGGGTTGTAGTAGTGAACGGCGCACGCGACGGGCGACCGTAGCCGGAATCCGCTGGCGTCCAACGTCGTCTCGAGCGTGGCACCGAATTCGACCAGGAGCGTCAGCAGCTCGTCGCCGCGGGAATCGATGGCGGTGCACAGCGCCTGTTCGTCCACGCCCGGGCCCAGCATGGCATCGGGGTCCGCACCCGCGACGAGCGCGGCACGGGCTTCGTCCGCGTCCTCGGCGATCAACGCCTCGAGTAGCTGCCGATCCAGAGCCTCGTCTGCCCAGGCCAGCGGGCAGGCGAGCATCGCGAGCGCCAGGAGAAGGTTCAGTCGAGAGAACACGAGGTTGCTCCGGTAGCGGTGAGACTTCATCGGCGCAGGCCGCAGTGCTTCTCGAGCGTGGTCTCGAGGGACTTGATGACCCCGGCCATCGAATGGTAGACCAGCGTGTCGTCCGGCTTCAGCCAGCTGCGCGGCCAGGCCCTCACCCACTCGTCGGACGGGTCGGCAAGGACGGTGTGCGCACCCGGAGCCACGCGGCCTTCGTAGGACCCCCAGTTGTGTCCCACCCGGTTCACTTCGGTGATGGGATCGGACCAGGTGGTCATGAGATCGACGTGCGTGTCGGCCGAGTCGTACTCCGCCAGCAATCCCTCGCGGTCCGCTGTGGTCGGATGAAGCGATGCGGCGTTGAACACCGTGGCGTCCAATCCGGTGCTGACGGCCGCGAAGGTAGCCAGACCGCCGCCCAACGAATGCCCTGTGAAGCTCAGATCGACACCCGGCAACGCTGCCTTCAGATCCGCCAGCCAGCCGGTACGCCAGCTCGTACTGCCTCGCCTCGCGTCCGCGCCCCTGATCGAAATTGTTCTTCCAGTCGTCCCCCACCCCGTCGGTGCCGCGAAACGCGAGTGTGTACGCGCCGGTACCCGGATGGCGGTACAGCGCGACATCGAAATCCGGCATCGTGAAAGTCGCAGGTCCGTCAGACCCACCTCTTGCGGCGAGACCGGCACCCAAGCCGATCGGCAGATGATCGCGTACGCGCATTCGGACAGGTAGGCCATGTCCAGGTCCTCGTGCAGCTCCCTGCAGTCCTTGTGCGCAGGCATGGCGCACGGGTCCGGTTCGGGCGCGCGCGGCACGTCGGGCTGCGGAGGGTACTTCGGCGTGTACTTGCCCGGCCTCGTGCCACGCCGCGGCGCGAACGCCGGCAACGGCTCGTGGATCGGGCCCGTGGCCGGCCCTTCGGCCGACGCGGGAACCGCCGGTACGCCCTCGAGCACGCCGCGCTGCAACTCTCGCTGGAACGACGCCAGCAGCAGCGCGTCGTTGGCGCAAGGCGACGCCCCCAAGGCCACGGCCGCGAGGCGCTCGGAGGCGGCAGTGCCGCGCGCGCGTCCCTCCGCACAGGCCGCCAGTTGGCCCGTCCCCCACCTCAGCAGCAACATGTTCGCATCGGCACCGCCGACCCGCAGTTCATCGACGGTGCCGTGCCGGTCGGTCGTGAACGTCATGCGGGCCCGCCGCCCACCGAGCGGCACCACGGTTCGCCAGTGCGAGCGGGCGTCCGACGGGTCCACCGCACGGCGCTCGAGCTGCTCCAGGCCCACGAGCGCGGCGCCGAGCAGGTCATCGAATGTCCCCGGGCGACGCGCGCGCGGCGCCTCTGTCCCACCCGCGAGGTCCGCTGGGGTGTCCCACGACAACGTTTCCTGACGCCCGTCGTTCCAGGAGAGCGCAGCGGACCCCGACTCGTGCCCATCGAGCCTGCGCTCGATCTCGAGCCCGGCCGCCCCCGACGAAGCCACCGCGAGCCCGTCCCCGTCGTAGCGCCAGCGCCGCCGGTCGGCAGCGTCCGTACCCTGCCGCGACGTCAGCAGGGCAAGCCCGGACGGATCGTCGTACCCGTAGCGGATCGTCTCGCCGCCCGGCAGCTCGCTGCCGACCAACCGCCTCTTCCAGTCGTAGGAGAAGCGAACGACGCCGCCGTCCGGCAGCTCGATGGCCGACAGGGCACCGGTAGGCGGTGGAACGGAGTCCTCGCCGTACCTCTGCACGGATTCGGCGGCCGTGACGTAGCGAAAGCGCATCCTGCGGCCACGATCGCTGCGCACCTCGGCAAGCCTGCCGTACGCGTAGAGCATCGAGAGCCCGCCCCGCGTGTCCCCGAACTCGATGCGTGCGAGCAGCGGTCCCGCGAAGTCCAACCGGCGGCCGTCGCCGGGGTGCCAACTCGTGCGACTGCCGTTCGTGTACAGCGACCCGAACGCCGGGGATGGTCCTCGATAGACCTCGGGCGCATCCGTACCGGGCAACCGCTCGAACGCGATGCGACGACCGTCCGCCTGGATCAGCTGAAGCGTCGACCCGTCCAGTCTCCCGAGCGATGCCTGGAAACCGTGGCGCCAACCGGGCCCCAGCCCGATGTCCTCGTCTGCCAGAAGGCTGTTGTAGTGGCGAACCAGTGCAAGACCGCTCCCGACGTCGCGGTATTCGACTTCGCGCTGATACTTGTTGCCACTGGCCACCTCGATGGGGTTGCCCACGTGGCGGCCCGCACGCGCGGGATCGACGGCGCCACCGAGTGGCGCGCCGCTTGCACAGGCCGGTGCTCCGATGCCCGGGGACAAGCAGGACACGGGTGGCGCGGCCGCCTGCACGGGATGCCACGGCGCACCGACGCACGCCAGCCAGATCGCGACACCCGTCGCACGGATCGTCCCTGATCGCATTCCCGGCCTCCCCTGCGGCCACGTTCGGCGGCCGCGTCCGGCGGCACGTCGTTCGGCAGGGAAGCTATCGCGAACTGCAACTCCGGGACCGGCAGGACATCACGGAACGGGCACGCGATGCGGGTGCGTCACCCCACCCGCGGATATGACCCAAGCACGCGCACCAACGGCAATTCGTCGGCAAGCTGCGCGAGCACGCCGCTCAGCACCGGATCGTCGCGGTGCCCCGCTATGTCCACGAAGAACACGTACTCCCACAGCGCCGCCGGAGCCGGGCGCGATTCGATGCGCGTCATCGACAGACCGGCGGCCTCCAGCGGCTCCATCATCCGACGCAGGCCGCCCGGCCGATGCGGCACGCTCAGCAGCAGCGTCGTCACGTCGTCCCCGGACGCCGGCTCGTCGCGGTCGCCCATGACGAGAAAGCGCGTGGTGTTGGTCTTCACGTCCTCGATGCCGCGCTCCAGCATGCCGAGCGAGTAGCGCTCCGCGGCCGACTCGCCCGCGATGGCCGCCGCGCCCGCCACGCTCTGCGCCACGCGCGTCGCGGCGGCATTGCTGCTCTCGGCGACGCGCTCCGCGCCCGGCACGTGCGCGTCCAGCCAGCGCCGGCACTGCGCGAGCGACTGCGGATGCGCGTGCACCGAGCTCACGTCGACAAGCGTCGCCGCGTTCGAGAGCAGGCAGTGGCGGATGCGCAGCCGCACCTCTCCGCAGATGCGCAGCCGCGTCTCCATGAGCAGATCCAGCGTGTGGTTCACCGCACCCTCGGTGGAGTTCTCGACGGGCACGACGCCGAAGTCGGCACGGCCCGCCTCGACGGCCTGGAAGATGTCGGGAATGGTCTTCTCGGGCAGCGACACCACGGCGTGTCCGAAGTGGGCGTCGGCGGCGGCCTGGGTGTACGTGCCTTCGGGGCCGAGCCAAGCGACGCGCTGCGGACGGGCGAGCGCCGTGCAGGCCGAATCGAGCTCGACGAAGACGCGTCGCACGGCCTCGTCGGGAAGCGGGCCCGGGTTCGCGACGGCGAGCTCCCTGAGCGCAGCGGCCCGTGACGCGAGCCCGCCACGCTTGGCCACGTCCACGGCCAACGACGCGCGCTCGGACAACAGTTCGAGCAGGCGTGCGTCCATGGCCGCGAGCGCATCGGTGTCGCCGCTCACGCCATCGCTCCGCTCGAGAACGCGTCCAGGTACGCCACCAGCGCATCGACCGACGTGTCCGGCAACGCGTTGTACAGGCTAGCCCTGCATCCGCCCACGGACTTGTGCCCCTTCAGACCGATCAGGCCGGCTTCGCCCGCCCCGGCCACGAACGCCGCGTCGCGCTCGGCCGAGCCGGTCGTGAACGGCACGTTCATGATCGAGCGGAAGCGCGGATCGATGGCGTTCGCGTACATATCGGATGCGTCGACGGCGCCGTAGACGCGCGCCGACTGCGCACGATTGCGCTCGGCCATGGCGCCGAGTCCACCGCCTTCGATGAGCCACTCGAACACGAGTCCCGCCGCGTACCAGGCGAACGTGGGCGGGGTATTCAGCATGGAGCCCGCGGCGTGCGTGGCCGCGTACGAGAACGTCGGCGGCAGGTCCGCGGCACGCCTGCTGCGCTCCATCGTCTCCGGGGACGCGATCAGCACCGTGATGCCGGCCGGCCCGATGTTCTTCTGCGCACCGGCATAGATCAACGCGAAGCGCGACACGTCGATGGGGCGCGACAGGATGGACGAGGACATGTCGGCCACGATGGGCAGGCCGGGCGCGGCGTCGGCGAGCGCCGCGTACGTCGCCTCGTCGAAGGCCACGCCGTCCACCGTCTCGTTGTCGCACAGGTGCACGTAGGCCGCCTCGTCGGGCAGCGTCCAGCTCTCCGGGTGCGGAACTCGCACCCGCCCGGTGGCGGAATCGACACCGGCCTGGCACGCGAGCACCGACGGCACCAGCCGCTTCGCCGTCGCGTGCGCCTTCCTCGACCACAGTCCGGTCTCGGCGAACGCGACCGAGCCCTCGGCGGCGAGGTTCATGACGGTGAACGCGAACTGCGCGGTGGCCCCGCCCTGCATGAACAGCACCGCGTAGTCGTCCGGCACGTCCAGCAGCGCGCGCAGGTCGCTCTCGGCCTTCGCCGCGATGTCCGCGAAGGCCACCGAGCGGTGGCTCATCTCGAGTACGGAGAGCCCGAGGCCTCGGTAGTCGAGCAGCTCGGCCTGCAGGCGCTCCAACACCGGCCGCGGCATGACGGCCGGGCCGGCGTTGAAGTTGTGGACGGCGCCGTTCATGCCCGACCCGGCAACGCGGGCTATCGGTCGTCGTCGCCTTCGTCCGGCTCGTCGGCCTCGTCATCGGGCGGCTCGATCGGTTCCGCCACGTCGCCCGGCGCGGCGATCGTCTCGCCGTCCACCGGCACGACGGTGTCGCCGACGAGGATGACGCCCGCCTCGACCTCGTTGAGCTCCTCGGTGGCCGCCGCCTCCTCGTCGATGGCGGTCAGCTCCACCAGCGACTCCTTCCTGTCGAGCTTGATGAGACGCACGCCCTGCGTGTTGCGCCCCACCTGCGACACCTCGGCCACCGCGGTGCGCACGAGCGTGCCGCCGTCGGTGATCATCATGATCTCGTCCTCGGTGCGCACCTGCACCGCGCCGATGACGGGACCGTTCCTCTCGGTGGTCTTGATGTCGATGACGCCCTGCCCGCCGCGCCCCTTCCTCGGATACACGTCCGGCGAGCTGCGCTTGCCGTAGCCGTTCTTGGTGGCCGACAGGATGTCGCCCACCGAGCCCGCGCCCTCCGTCGGCCACCACGATCAGCGCGATGACGCTGTCCTCGTCCGAGGGCAGCCGGATGCCGCGCACGCCGGCCGCGGTGCGACCCATGCGCCGCACGTCGTCCTCGTGGAAGCGCATGGCACGACCGTTGGAGCTGAACAGCATGATGTCGCTGTCACCCGTCGTGAGCGCCACGTCGATGAGGTAGTCGTCCACGCGCAGGTCGATGGCGATGATGCCGTTGGTGCGCGGGCGCGAGAACTCGGACAGCGGCGTCTTCTTGACCACGCCCTTGCTGGTGGCGAAGAACACGTAGCGATCGTCGGCGTAGTTCCGCACGGTGAGCACCGCGTTCACGCGCTCGCCCTTCTCCAGCGGAAGCAGGTTCACGATGGGACGTCCGCGCGAGCCGCGGCTGGCCATCGGCAGCTCGTAGACGCGCTTCCAGTAGACCTTGCCGACGCTGGTGAAGAACAGCACCGTGTCGTGCATGGACGCCACGAAGAGCTTGTCGACGAAGTCCTCGTCCTTCATCTGCGTGGCCGACTTGCCGCGTCCGCCACGGCGCTGGGCGCGGTAGTCGGACAGGGGCTGCGCCTTCGCGTAACCGCCGTGACTCAACGTGACGACGACGGCCTCGTCGGCGACGAGATCCTCCATCGTCATCTCGGAGTGATCGACCTGGATTTCGGTGCGGCGCTGATCGCCGTACTGCTCGATGACGGCGACGAGCTCCTCGCGGATGACGGCGCGCAGTCGGTCGGGGTCGGTCAGAATGTCGAGATAGTCCGCGATCTCCTCGAGGATCTTCCTGAACTCGTCGATGATCTTGTCCTGCTCCAGCCCGGTCAGGCGGTGCAGCCGCAGATCCAGGATGGCCTGGGCCTGCACCTCGGAGAGCTGGTACTGCCCACCGTGCAGCCCGACGTTCGCCGCGGCGTCCTCGGGCCGCGACGACTCGGCGCCCGTGCGCTCCAGCATGCCGGACACGATGCCGGGCTCCCACGTGCGCGCGACGAGCTTCTCCTTCGCCTCGGCGCCGTTCGCCGACTCCCGGATGAGCTGGATCACCGGATCGATGTTGGCGAGCGCGACGGCGAGACCTTCGAGCACGTGGGCGCGTTCGCGCGCCCTGCGGAGCAGGTAGACCGTGCGCCGCGTGACGATCTCGCGTCGGTGCCGGATGAAGGCGTTCAGCACCTCGCGCAGGTTCAGCAGCCGCGGCTGCCCGTCCATGAGCGCCACGCAGTTGATGCCGAAGACGACCTGCAACTGGGTCTGCTTGTAGAGCTGGTTCAGCAGCACCTCGCCGGAGTCCCCGCGGCGCAGCTCGATGATCACGCGCATGCCGTCCTTGTCGGACTCGTCGCGAAGCTCGGTGATGCCCTCGATCTTCTTGTCCTTGACGAGCTCGGCGATCTTCTCGAGCAGCCGCGCCTTGTTCACCTGATACGGCAGCTCGTGCACGACGATGGTGTCCTTGCCCGTACGCTCGTCGTAGTTCACGTCGCAGCGCGCGCGGATGTACACCTTGCCGCGCCCGGTGCGGTAGGCCTCCTTGATGCCGTTCGCGCCGTTGATGATGCCGGCGGTCGGGAAGTCCGGGCCCGGCAGGTGCTCCATCAGCCCGTCGACCGTGATGTCGGGGTCGTCGAGCATGGCGATGGTCGCGTTCACGACCTCGCTGATGTTGTGCGGCGGGATGTTGGTGGCCATGCCCACCGCGATGCCCGTGCCGCCGTTGACGAGCAGGTTCGGGTAGCGCGCCGGCAGGACCGTGGGCTCGCTCTCGGACTCGTCGTAGTTGGCGCGGAAGTCGACCGTCTCGCGGTCGATGTCGGCCAGGAGCTCGCGCGCGATCTTGGACATGCGCGCCTCGGTGTAGCGCATGGCCGCGGCCGGGTCGCCGTCCACCGAGCCGAAGTTGCCCTGCCCGTCGATCAGCATGTAACGAAGGCTGAACGGCTGCGCCATGCGCACCATGGACTCGTAGATGGCCGAGTCGCCGTGCGGGTGGTACTTGCCCATGACGTCGCCCACGATGCGCGCGGACTTCCTGTGCGGGCGGTTCCACTCGTAGCCGCTCTCGTGCATGGCGTACAGGATGCGGCGGTGCACCGGCTTCAGCCCGTCGCGCACGTCCGGCAGGGCGCGCGAGACGATGACGCTCATCGCGTAGTCCAGGAACGACTGCCGCATCTCGTCCTCGAGATGAATGGGCAGGATTTCCTTGGCGAAGTCCGACATGCAGTGGGGCTCGGGAACGCGTGAACGAAGGACTGAATGTAGCCGCAAAGTTTAGCATATCAAGGGCTTACGTGCCTTTCGCGTCTCCTTCGCCCGCCCTGCCCGGCACGTCTGTCGGCTCCCCGAGCAGCTTTGCGTACGCCAGCTCGTCGTGCAGCTCGTCGCCGAGGCGAACCGCCTGGCGAAGCCGCCCCTCCGGCTCGAATCCGGCCGCCTCGTACAGCGCGATGGCGCGAGCGTTGTGCGCCGTGACGGTGAGTGCCAGACGCGTCACGTTCTCGGCGCGGGCGAAGGCCTCGACGACGTCCAGCAGTCGCCTGCCGTGCCCGCGACCGACGTGGGACCGCCGGATTGCGAGCACGAGGTGCAGCGCGTGGCGGTTGCGCCGCCCCGGCCTGCGGCTCGCGCCGATGAAGCCCAGGAGCGGTTCGTCGGCGCGGCGGGCCGACGGCGGAACGGCCACATCGTGCGGCTCGCCGTCCACGAGTGCGTACAGCACGCCGGCCGCCGCGTCATGCCGGCCGAGCCGCTCGCGCAGCGCCGCGAGATCGACGGGCCGCTCACCGGGCTCGAACATCAGGAACTCGGTCTCCCGGTCGAGGATCTCCATCAGGTCGACGAAGTCCTCGGCGTCACGGGCGTCGAGGGTGCGGATGGACATGGGCTTCCGGGCGGCGGCTGCGGATTGGCGACGGATCGACGGTACGGGTACCCAGCAGCGGCCTCGCGTGACCGCGCAATCCTTATCCGAGTAACGATCCGGCGACCGAATCAACCCCCGGCAAGCGTGTGTGGCGCGCAACGGACGCGAATGCAGAGCCGCACGAGTCCGCGATACCGACAGGGCCCACCAACCGGTAGCGCTGGACCGTGACGAGCCTCTTCGCCACCCGGACCCGGGCCGCGTCCGTCAGGGGCACGCCCTCGGAGCTCGCACGGGTGTCGGCATCGCGCCCGGTATCGAGCCCCGCACCGATCCCCGCGCCGAGCCCCGCACCGATCCCCGCACCGATCCCCGCGCCGAGCCCCGCACCGAGCCCCGCCTCCAGCCGCGCGTCCACCTCCTGCGCGCTCGTTCGCTCCAGCCTGAACCCGCCCTCGTGCAGCAGCCGGTGACAGCCGCCGCACACCATCGCCCCGTTCCCGATCCCCGATCCGCCCCCGTCGGCGCGAGCCACCACGTGGTGTCCGTCCAGAAAGCGCGTCGAGCCGCAGCCCGGCACCTGACAGCACCGATCCCGTGCCCGCATGGCGCGTAGCTGACGCTTCGTGAACAGCGGCGCCTTCCTCAGGCTGCCCACCGGCTCGCCTTCGTCGTCCACGGCGTGGAGCGTGAAGCCGGCGAGCTCGGCGAGCCGGCGCGCGACGGCGCGCGGGATCGGACCGTGGCCCTGCAGGTGCGGGCGCTCGTTCGGTGATGGCGAACGGGTCGGCACCCCGGCAACCTCGGGGGCCGGCGCGGCGCGCTCGGCATCGGGCGCCCGAGGAGCGTCGGCAAGCTTGGCTTCGGATCCGGCCGCCAGCTCGTCGGCAAGCTCCGCTGCCTGCACGTTCACGTGCACGCGGTAGCGGTCCGCGGTGGCCACCGCCTCGCCGGCGTGCGCGAGCGAGCGCCGGCCGATCAGCACCGCGGCGTCGGCGCGCCGCTGCTCCGCGGTGGGCGGCTCGACGGCGGGGGCGTCCGCGCCCGGCACCGCGTCAGGCACCGCGTCAGGCACCGCGTCAGGTACCGCGTCCGGCACCGCGTCCGGCACCGCGTCCGGCACCGCGTCAGGCGCTGCCTCCTGCACCTCCTCGCCGCCTTCGCGCAACCAGTCCTCGGCGTGCTCCAGAGCGCCCAGGTAGTCGGCCGCCATGTCGTTCGGCAGCTCCATCTCGATGCGCGTGGTGTGCGCATCGATCGGCCGCACGCGAACGAAGCGCCGCGCGTGGGCGCGCAGGAACGCAAGCTCGGCCGCGCGCTCCGCACCGTGCGCGTCGCCGTTGGCCGCGTCCTCGTCCGCGTCCGCCGCGTGGCGAAAGCGCTCGCAGTACGCCTTCGTCGCCGCGATGGAGAGCCCCGCGCAGGCGGCGGCGAACTCGGCGTCGGTGGCGGGCGAGGCGTGGCTGACGATGCAGCGAAGCTGGGAGAAGCTGAGCTTGCCGAGCGCGAACAGCGACTCGCACACGGGCAGCTCCGGCAGCGCCCGGCCGATGCGCAGCCGCTCGGTGGCGGTGCAGGGAGCGAGCCCCATGTGCACGCCCATCCACATCGCCATGGTGCGGCAGCCATCGCTGCGGTAGAGCTTCGCACCGTCGAAGCGCACGAGGAGCCGTAGCTGCTCGGCGAGCAGGCGGTCGCCGGCGCGGGCGAGCGACTTCAGGCGCGCGGCCACGTGCGCATCGGTGTCGGGCTCGCGCGCCTGGCCGGCGGCGCGGCCGGTGGTGCGGCGCAGGCGGGCGACGTTGTCGGCACGGTCGCGTGCGGCCTGTCGGGTGCCGTGGATCAGCTCGGCGGCGAGGCGCAGGGCGACGCCTTCGGCGATGCGGTCGGCGACGGCGGAGGAGGGGTCGCCGGGCGGGCTGTCGGATGGCCCACCGGACGGCCCATCGGATGGCCCGGGCCGAGCGGCGCGCACGAGCGCGTGCCGGAGTCGCGACGTGTCGGAGAGCGCACCCGACGCGGCGCTTCGCACGCCATCGACCGCGTGATGGTCGCCGTTGCCACGGCCGCCATCCACATCCTCCACGCACGGTTCGACGTCCGAGCGTTCGACCGGGGCCCTCGCCCCGCAGGGGCCGTTCCCGCTGCTCTTGCCGTCATGCACGTCACCGGTCGAATAGGGCGGGACGTCCTCGGCCACGAAGCGGTCATCCAGCGCCAGGTTGCGCGTTCGGTACGCGAAGGTCCGGCTTCGTTCCAACAGCGCTGTCATGGTGTTCGCGGTTCCTTCCGAGAGCTCAAGGCGAGCCTACCCGAGCGAGCGCGGACAAACGGTGATCGCGCTAAAAATACCGGCAATTCGTACAGCACATAGAATGACAGTTTCATCGCCTGGCGGACGCGCACGGGGAGCCGCCCGGGTTCGCATCGTCGAACGCGCGCATCGAGCCCGACCGGGTCCCCCGCCGGACTCCGACCGCAGCGCCGGCGACCGGCCATCTTTCCTCGCCGGCTGCAGAGCACCGAGCGATGCCGGGCGCCACGACCCCACCCGCGGGTATCCTTCCCCCGTATGACATCCGCACACCCCGACACCCCGAACATCAACGCCGACCGGCAGGAGCTCGACAAGTTCGACGAGCTGGCGAGCCGCTGGTGGGACCGCTCGGGCGAGTTCGCGCCGCTGCACGCGATCAATCCCCTGCGGCTCGGCTGGATCGAGGCGCGCGCCCCGCTCGCCGGCCGACGCGTGCTGGACGTCGGCTGCGGGGGTGGCATCCTCGCCGAGGCCATGGCGGCCGCGGGTGCCGAGGTCACCGGCATCGATCTGGCCGAGGCGTCGTTGTCGGTGGCCCGGCTGCACGCCCGCGAGTCCGGCCTGGAGGTCGACTACCGATGCGTGGCGGCCGAGAATCTTGCCGACCAGCGCGCGAACGAGTTCGACGTCGTCACTTGTCTGGAGATGCTGGAGCATGTGCCGGATCCGGGTTCGGTGGTCCGGGCGTGCGCGCGCCTGGTGCGGCCGGGCGGCCACGTGTTCTTCTCGACGCTGTCCCGGAACCCGAAGTCCTGGCTGTACGCCATCGCCGGTGCCGAGTACGTGCTGCGCCTGCTGCCCAAGGGCACGCACGACTGGTCGCGCTTCATCCGCCCGTCCGAGCTCGCGGGTTTCTGCAGGACGGCGGGGCTCGACGTGCGGGGCATGACGGGACTGGGCTACGACCCGCTGACGCGGGTCTACGCGCTCGACCCGAACGACGTGTCGGTCAACTACCTGCTCGCCACGGTGCGTCCGGAGTGAAGGCACGCGCGTTCCACGTGACGGGGCCGGCGTTCGGGGAGCTGCTCGAGGTGGAGGTGTCCGAGCCCGAAGGCGGTGAGGTGCACGTCCGCACACTGCATTCGGGCATCAGTCGCGGCACCGAGACGCTCGTGTTCGGCAACGAGGTGCCGGTGTCCGAGCACGAGCGCATGCGCGCCCCGTTCCAGTCCGGCGACTTTCCCTTCCCGGTGAAGTACGGCTATTGCAGCGTCGGGCGGGTCGAGATCGGTCCGCCGGAGTTGCTCGGTCGCGACGTCTTCTGTCTCTACCCGCACCAGGAGCGCTACACCGTGCCCGCCTCCGCCGTCACGCCCCTGCCCGAGGACGTGCCGCCCGCACGCGCCGTGCTGACGGCGAACCTGGAGACCGCGGTGAACGCGCTGTGGGACGCGGGGCCGCGCATCGGCGATCGCATCGCGGTGGTCGGCGCGGGCGTCGTCGGCTGCCTGACGGCCTGGTTGTGCGGCCGCCTGCCCGGCGCGCGCGTCACCCTCGTCGACGTGAACCCCGCGCGCGCGACCGTGGCCGACGCGCTCGGGGTCGGGTTCGCGTCACCCGATGCAAGTGTGGAGGGAATCGCGGGCGAGGCCGATCTCGTCGTGCACGCGAGCGGCAGCGGCGCCGGGCTCGGCACCTCCATCGCGCTGGCGGGCTTCGAGGCCACGGTGCTGGAGCTGTCGTGGTACGGGACGCGCGAGGTGCTCGCCCCGCTCGGTGGCGCGTTCCACTCGAAGCGGCTGAGCTTGCGCGCCTCGCAGGTCGGGCACGTCGCCGCCGCGAGACGGGCGCGTCGCGACCATGCCGCGCGCCTCGGGCTCGCGCTGGAGCTGCTGCGCGAGTCCACGCTCGACGCGCTCGTCACGCACACCAGCGACTTCGCCGACCTGCCGGGTACCCTGAGCAGGCTCGCGCGCGGCGGTGACGATCTGTGCCATCGCGTCGACTACCCATCGTCAACCTGAACACACCGAGCATGTACAGCCTGAGCGTCCGCGACCACATCATGATCGCCCACAGCTTTCGCGGCGAGGCCTTCGGCCCGGCGCAGGCCGTGCACGGCGCCACCTTCGTGGTGGACCTGGAGTTCCGTCGGACGGATCTCGACCCGGACGGCATGGTCGTGGACATCGGGCTCGCGAGCGTGGCGCTGAAGGCGGTGCTGGCGAGGCTCAACTACCGGAACCTCGACGACGAACCGGAGCATGCCGGCAAGAACACCACGACGGAGTATCTCGCGCGCTGGATCTTCGATGCCGTGGCCGCGGCCGTGCGCGACGGCGAGCTCGGTGCGCACGCCGGTGGGCTGGACGCCATGAAGGTATCGCTGCACGAGTCGCACGTCGCCTGGGGCGCCTACGAGGCGTCGTTGAACGACCGGTGACGTGGGGCCTGAGTTGCAGTTCATCGTGCCCGGCCCGATCGACACCGCCACCGGCGGCTACCGCTACGACCGCGCCGTCGTGCACGCCCTGCGCGCGGCGGGACACGGCGTCGGCGTGCACGAGCTCGGCGGTGGGTGGCCCGAGCCGGACGCGCGGGCGGTCCGCGCCGCGGACGCCCTGCTGGGCTCGCTGCCCGACGGCACGACGGTCGTGGTGGACGGTCTCGCCTTCGGGGCGCTGCCCGACGTGGCGGCACGGCACGCGAAGCGACTGGATCTCGTGGCGCTGGTGCACCATCCGCTGCACCTGGAGCCCGGCGCCACGGCGGAGCGGCTGGCGGCCCACCGGATCGCCGAGACGCGGGCGCTCGGGCACGCGCGCCGCACGATCGTGACGAGCGAGCGCACGGCGCGGGACGTGGCGGCCATGGGCCTGGCTCCGGACGACATCCGCGTCGTCGCGCCCGGCACCGAACCCGCATCGCTCGCGCGCGGCTCGGACGACGGCACCTGCACGCTCCTGTGCGTGGCGACCGTCACGCCGCGCAAGGACCACGCGACGCTCGTCGAGGCGCTGGCGCGCGTGGCGGATCGCCCATGGCGCCTGATCTGCGTGGGAGACACCGCGCGCGACGCGGCGACGAGCGACGCCCTGCGGCGGCGGATCCGGGCGTGCGGGCTGGAGGAACGCGTCGAGCTGACGGGCGAGCTCGGCGGCGAGGCGCTGGCCGAGCGCTGGGACGCCGCCGACGCCTTCGTGCTCGCGAGCCTGCACGAGGGTCACGGCATGGTGCTGGACGAGGCCATCGCGCACGGGCTGCCGATCGTGGCGACACGCGGGGGGGCGATGGCGCGCACCGTGCCGCCGGAGGCGGGCCTGCTCGTGGCGCCCGGCGATGTCCCGGCGCTCGCGAGCACGCTGGGCGAGTTTCTCGACGACGCGCGGCTGCGGGCCCGGCTGCGCGATGGCGCCCGGCGGGCGCGGGATCGGCGCCGCGACTGGGACGTCGCGGCGGCCGAGTTCGCCGACGCCGTGGGCACGGCGGCGGCGGGAGGGCCGCGATGAGCTCCGATGCCAAGGGCTTCGACGCCGGCTGGCTGGCCTTGCGCGAGCCCCTCGATCACGCCGCACGCGACGCCGGTCTCACCGCACGCCTGGCGACCTGGGTCGCGGCGCGGCGCGAGCGCACCGGCCACGGCCCCGGCGTGCTCGATCTCGGCTGCGGTGCGGGGTCAAACTTGCGCTATCTGCTGCCGCGGCTGGGCCACGGACAGCGCTGGACGCTGATCGATGGCGACGCGGCGCTGCTGCGCGTCCTGCCCGAACGCATCGAGGCGTGGTGCTACGCGAACGCATTGCAGGTCGATGCGAGCCGCGACGGCGAGCTGCGGATCGACGGGGCCGAGGCGTCCGCCCGCGTGACGTGGCGGCGGCTCGATCTCGTCGCCGACCTCGACTCGCTGGGCATCGCCGGCGCCGATGTCGTCACGGCGGCGGCGCTGCTGGACCTGTGCTCGAGCGAGTGGATCGATCGGCTCGTGCGACGCTGCGCGGACGCGCGCGCCGCGGCCCTCTTCGTGCTGGACCACGACGGCACGGCCTCGTGGGACCCGTCCTGCGCGGACGATGCGTTCGTGGAAGAGCGCGTGGCACGGCATCAGGGGCGCGACAAGGGCTTCGGGTCCGCGCTCGGCGGGCGGGCGGGCGAGTTCGCGGCGAGGTGCCTCGGCGACCGGGGTCACGAGGTCGGGCACGCGCGCTCGACGTGGCGTGTGGGCGCGGATGCGCAAGCCCTGCACGCCGCGTTCGTCGACGGCCGCGCGCAGGCCGCGCGCGAGATCGAACCCGAGGCCGCCGTGCGTATCGAACGCTGGGCACGCGAACGCGTGGCGGCGGTCGCCACCGCGCGGCTCGAGGTGGGGCATCACGACGTGCTGGGGCTGCCCGAGCCGTAGGCTGCCAGATCGAAGTCCCACAGCACGTCGTCACCGTGCCGGTAGACCTTGCAGGGCGGCCGGCGCGCGTCGTCCATCGTGTCCGCCGACGCCAGTTGCAGCGCCGGCACCCCGCGCCCGATCAGCACCGGCGCCACGGCGATGTGCAACCGGTCCACCAGCCCGGCCTCGACGAAGCGCGTCACCGTCACGCCCCCGCCCTCGACGAAGAGCCGGCGCAGCCCGCGTGAAGAGAGCGCGGCCACCAGCGCCGCGAGATCCAGGCCGCCGTCCGGGGCGGCCGGCACGACGAGCCGTTCGGCGTTGCCGATGTCCCGGACTTCCGCCGCCGGCGTGACCACCACCAGCGTCGGCGCGGCATCGTCGTCGAACACCCGGCGCGGCGAGGCCAGCGAGCCTCGCGGCATCGAGCACCACGCGCACGGGCGAGTCGCCGTCCACCCGACGCACGGTCAGCCGGGGATCGTCGGCCGCGACCGAGCCCGCCCCGAGCAGCACGGCGTCGCACAACGCGCGCAGGCGATGCAGGTGATCGAGGTTGTACGAGCCGGTGACGTGGACGGAGTGTCCGGAACGGGTCGCGATGCAGCCGTCGACGCTCTGGCCGAGGTGCGCAAGGACACAGGTCTTGCGAAGCAGTGGGCGATACGGTTCGGCGAAGGCCGCCGAGGATGCCGGAACGTCTACCGTGTCGCGACCTTCGCGGTGCGCGTCGAGCAACGCTGCCCAGGCGGCGAGGTCCGCCGCTGTGCCGTCCGGACCGGACGCGGAGGCGGACGGTCGATCGCTCTCGTCATCGAACCCTTCGCCACGGGCCGGGGTCGTATCATGGGCGGTCGCGCTGCGCACTTCCCGGGTCATGTCCTTGTCACTTCGGCCTTCGCCCGTGCACGATGCACCAGATTCATCGAACTTCGTCGATCATGCAAGCCGATGCCAATTGAAGGGCCAGTCGAGGGAAGCGAGCCGTACGGAACGGGTGCCCTGCGTGTGCAACGGGCGCTCGCCGAGCTTCGCGGAGGTCGATCGGTCGTCGTGCGCGACCCCGAACGTCCGGAGGCCTCGCTCGGGGTCGTCGCCGTGGAGCCGCTCGTCGAATCCGCGCTCGCGGGGTTCGATGCCCAGGACGGCGCGGCGTTCCACGGCAATGCAGGCGAGGTGCGGCTGCTGCTCGCCGGAGACCGCGCGCGCGCGCTCGAGCTCGACACGCGCGCCGAGGCGGTGGAGCTGCGCGTGGACGTGTCCGGGCACGACTCCCCGGCGGCCGCCGATGCCCTGGCCTCGCTCGCCGGCTGCTCCGCACCGCCGTGGAGTGCCGCCGTCCGGCGCGTGAGCGGCTGCACGGGCGCATCGGGAGCGGCGGTGGCGGCGCTCTCGCTGGCACGACAGGGCGGTCTCATTCCCGCGCTGCTGCTCGGTCCGGCGGCCACCGAAGGCGCGCGGATCGGCGTCGACGTCGACGACATCGAGGCCTATCCGGAGCGGCGCGGACGCCTGCTCGCGCGGGCCTCGTCGGCACGCGTGCCGCTGCCAGGCGCCGGACGCTGCGAGTTCGTGGTCTACCGGGAGCGCTACGGCGACGCCGAGCACGTGGCGGTCGTCATCGGCGCGCCGCGCACGGACGCACCCGTCACCGTGCGCATCCACTCGGCCTGCTTCACGGGCGACCTCTTCGGCAGCATGAAGTGCGACTGCGGCGAGCAGTTGCGCGGCGCGGTGTCGCGCATGGCCTCCGAAGGCGGCGGCATCGTGCTCTACCTGCAGCAGGAGGGGCGCGGCATCGGGCTGGCGAACAAGCTGCGCGCCTACGCGCTGCAGGAGCGCGGCCACGACACCATCGATGCGGATCGAAGCCTCGGCTTCCGGGCCGATGGCCGCGACTTCACGGCCGCGCGCACGATGCTCGCGGACCTCGGCGTGAGCCGCGTGCGCCTCGTGACGAACAACCCCAGGAAGATCGCCGCGCTCGAGGCCGGCGGCATCGAGATCGCGGAGCGGCTGCCCTCGCTCGCGAGCGTGAACGCGCACAACGCCTTCTATCTGGAGACCAAGCGCGATCGCGCGGGACACCTGCTCGGCCCGAGCGGGCTGGCCGCCGTCGGCAAGTGAGTCCGGCCGCGCAGCCGCTCGATCGGTTGTCGGGACGCTGGGGTGCCGCCAACCGCGTGACCGCCGCGCGCGCCACCATCGTCGCGGCGCTCGCCTGCTGCGTGCCGTTCGTGGCGGGGTTCGATGCCACGGCCATGTGGGTGCTCTGCGGCGCGGCCTGGATCGCCTTCGCCACCGACGGCCTCGACGGCTGGCTCGCGCGGCGGCGCGACGAGGCGTCCGCGTTCGGCGCACGCTTCGACATGGAGACCGACGCGGCGCTCGGGCTCGTGCTCTGCTTGCTGCTGTGGCGCGGCGGCGAGGTCGGTCCCTGGGTGCTGGGGCTCGGGCTGCCGCGCTACTTGTTCCTGCTCGCCGCGCTCGCGGTGCCGGCGCTGAACGGAGAGCTCGCTCCGTCGCTGCGCCGCAAGCTCGTCTGCGTCATTCAGGTGGGTGCGTTGTGCACGATGCTGGCACCCGCGGTGGCGCCCCCGGTGTCGGCGTCGTTGGGGGC
Organism: uncultured Gammaproteobacteria bacterium; assembly: GCA_963833195.1. Classification (GTDB taxonomy): domain Bacteria; phylum Pseudomonadota; class Gammaproteobacteria; order Granulosicoccales; family Granulosicoccaceae; genus Granulosicoccus. The sequence goes on from CAWHXF010000028.1 coordinate 552,592, forward strand.
GGTCGCGCTCGTCTTGCTCGCGTGGTCGTTCGCACGGGACGTGCGGCGTCTGCTCGGCGCGAGTCGCATTGGCGGCACGGAGCGGGCGTCCGCGTGAGCGCACGCGCGTGAGCACCCTGGCGACCTGGCTCGGCGTCGCGCGTTCGGTCGCGATCTACCGCGGGCTGCCGTGGCGCAGGCGCGCGTCGGTGCGCTTTCATCGCGCGCTGCTGAGGGAGGGTGCCCTGGCGTTCGACGTGGGTGCCCACGTCGGCAGCCGCACGTGCGCGCTGCTCGACGCCGGTGCGCGCTGCGTCGCGCTGGAGCCGCAGCCCGCGTTCGCGCGGCTGCTGGCGTCGACGCTTCGCGCGCGAGGCCCGCGTGACGCTGGAGAGCGTCGCCGTCGGCGCGCGGCCCGGGACGGCGCAGTTGCACGTGTCCAGTCGCCACCCCACCGTGTCCACGCTCAGCGCGGACTGGATCGGCACCGTGGGCGCGAGCGCAGGCTTCGAGCGCGTGCGCTGGGACCGCACCGTGGAGGTACCCGTCACGACGCTCGATGCGCTGATCGAGCGTCATGGCGTGCCGGACTTCTGCAAGATCGATGTCGAGGGCTTCGAGGCGGAGATCCTCGCGGGGCTGTCCCGCGCCGTGCCGCTCGTCGCGCTCGAATACCTGCCCGCGGCCCTCGACGTGGCGGACGCCTGCATCGCGCGGCTCGAAGCGCTCGGCGACTATCGCTACAACCTCTGCCCCGGCGAAAGCTATCGCTTCGCGCACGCGCGCTGGCTGTCCGCGGACGAGGCGCGTGCGGCGTTGCGCGAGGCGTCGGTGCAGGGCGACTCGGGGGATCTCTACGCACGGCTCGCGGCGCTGCCGTCCGGGTCGCGCGTGTGCTCCCCGTGAGGCCCCGCGCATTTTCAGCGCCGCGAACCGGCGAGCGCGACGGCGAGGCCGGGCAGGCTGCCGACGAGCGCGGTGAGCCCGTACAGCACGCTCGTCGCCAACCCGTCCGTCGCGGCGAGTCCCACGAGCGGCCACAGTCCCACCGCGGCGGCCTCGCGCAGGCCCCAGCCTCCGACCGCGATGGGCAGCAGCATGGTCAGCAGCGCCAGCGGGACCACCGTCACGAGCGCGGCGAACGGCAACGGCGTGCCCAGCGCCGCGGCGCTCGTGGCGTACAGCCCCAGATAGCTGCCGACGATGCCCAGGCTCGTCGCGCCCTGCACGCGCCACGCGCCGTCCTCGAGCCAGGCACGGCGAAGGGCCCGCCGCAGCGCCTCGGCCTTGCCGCGCAGCGCTGGCGAACCGTGGCGACGCAGCGCGGCGAGAGCGAGCGCGGCGAGCCCGACCGTCGTGGCCACGGCACCGAGCGTCCAGGACGCCGATGCAGGTCTGTCCCCCGACGCGGCGGGCCACAGCCACGGCCAGCACGCGAGACCCGCGGCGGTGATCGCGAACAGCGCCGCCTGGCCGGACAGTCGCTCCACGGCCACCGCGAGTCCCGCGACGGGCAGCGTGACGCCCTCCACGTTGCGCACCGCGCGCGCCGCGTCTCCGGTCACGCCGCCCGGCAGTACCTGGTTGGCAAAGGTGCCGAGGTAGTATTCCGCGATCGCGCGACGCGTGCCGATGCGCTGGCCGAGCCGCGCCGCGGTCCAGCGCCAGCGCAGCGCGGAGCCGACGACCTGCAACTGCACCAGCGCGAGGCCCGCGAGCAGCCACGCGAGGTCCGCGCGCGCGATGGCGCCGAGCGCCTCGTCCATGTCGAACGCGAACCCGAGCGCGGCCAGCAGCACGATCGGCAGCAGCACGCGCAGCACCGCTCGCCACGCGTGTCGGCGTGTCGGCGTGTCGCTTGATTCGGAGGCAGAAATGACGAAGGGGCTCGATCGAGTCGGAATCGGCGCGCTCGTCGCGGCCGCGCTGCTGCTCGGGGCGGTGCTGCTGCTGCCCGGGCACCCGCAGTATCTCGTGCCCGCCACCTTCGCGCGCCTGCCGCTCGAGCTGCCCGCCGTGCTGGGCGTGCTCGCGCTGGCGCGCGGGCGGCCCCGAACGCTGCTGCGGGTCGCGATCGTCGCGACGCTCTGCGTCCTGCTCGTGCTGCGTCTGCTGGATCTCGGCTCCCATTTCGCGTTCGACCGGCGCTTCAGCCCGCTCGTCGAGCTGCACCTGCTCGGCGACGGCTGGAACCTGGCCTCGGGCGCGATCGGACGGGTGGAGGCCGGGCTGGGCGTCGGTGCCGGCATGCTGGTGCTGGGGTTGCTCGGCTACGGTCTGTGGCGCGCGTCGGGGGTGCCGGGGCGGCTGCCCGGGCGCGGGCGCCGGGCGCTGATCGGGGCGTGCGCCGTCGTGCTCGTCGGGGCCGTCGGCCTGCGTGCGGGCTCGAGCGATCCGCAGCCCGCGCTGCGCGCCGAGGTCGGTCCCGAGCTCGTCGAGCGCGTGAACCACATGGTGCGCGCGGTGGCCGACCAGCGCGAGTTCGTGGCGGCCCTGGACGTGGACCCCGTCGGCCTGGGCACCGTCGGCCCGGGGGCCGCGCCGGGCTTCGGTGCGCTCGCGGGGCGCGACGTGAACGTGATCTTCGTCGAGGCGTACGGGCGCAGCGCGCTCGACCACGAGCGCTTCGCCATCCGCACGCGCGAGCTGCTCGGCCGAGTCGACGGACGGCTGGACGCGGCCGGGCTGCACGTCGCCAGCGCCTGGGCCACCTCCCCCATCCGCGGCGGCCGCAGCTGGCTCGCGCAGGCGACGTTCGCCTCGGGACTCGAAGTGGACGACCAGGCGCGCTTCGACCGGCTGCTGGCCTCGGACCGACGCCCGCTGAGCCGGCTCTTCGAGGGCGCCGGCTGGCGCACGGCGGCCTTCATGCCGGCGATCGTGGAAGCGTGGCCGGAGGCCGGCTGGTACGGCTTCGATCGGGTGCTGGACGGTCATACGAGCGGCTACGCCGGCGAGCGCTTCGGTTGGGTGACGATGCCGGACCAGTACACGCTCGCGGCCCTGCAGCGACTGCGCGACGACGTGCCGCAGCCGCTGATGAGCACCGTGGCGCTCATCAGCACGCACGCGCCGTGGACGCCGGTGCCCCGGCTCGTCGACTGGGACGACGTGGGCGACGGTTCGATCTTCGACGGCACGCGGCGCTTCGGCGAGCCCGTCACGTGGACGCGCCCCGACGAGGTGCGCGCCATGTACGCCGAGACGATCGACTACACGATGGAGACCGTCGCGCAGTACCTGGAGCGCTACGCCGCGAACGATCTGACCATCGTGCTCGGGGATCATCAGCCCGCGTCCATCATCGACGGCTGGGGTCGCACCAGCGACGTGCCGGTGCACATCGTCACGGACGATCCCGCGCTGATCGCCCGGCTGCCCGGCGACGCCTTCACGCCGGGCATGGTGCCGGCCGACGGTGCGCGCCGGCTGCCCATGCAGCACCTCCGGGAGCTGCTGTCGAGCGTGTGGGAAGCGCCGATCGGGGTCGATCCCTGAGGTCCATGCCGGACGAGGTCCGGGATAGACTTCCGGCATGAACGAGACCGCGGCCCCGACCGAAGGCGCATCGCGCATCGGCGCCGAGCCGCGGGCGGGCTCGACGCTGCACTACGCGCTGCTGGGCGTGCAGGCCGAGCCGCGCCGACGCGTGCTCGCCCGCCTCGCGCTCGGTCGCGCGCTCGTCGACGTGCTGATGGACGTCACCGATCCCGGCGTCGCGCGCACGAAGGTGCACTGGTGGCACGAGGAGCTCGACCGGTTGCACGTCGGCGAGCCGCGCCACCCCGCGGCCGTCGCGTGCGCGGACCTCGCCGGCAGCGAAGCCGCGCGTTCGCTGCTGCTCGAGCTGCTGGGCGCGGCGGCGTCCGATCGGCTGGAACCCGCGGCCACCATCGAGGCGCTGGACGCGACGCTCGGTGCGCTCGGGACCTACCGCGTCGCGCTCGCGTGCGACGCGCTGGCACCGGGCGAGGGTTTCCTGACGGGCACCGACGCGCTGCCGCGCGCGCTCGGCATCGGGCTGATGCGCCACGAGCGGCTGTCGAGGCTGCCGCCGCTGCTGGCCCGGCGCCACGCGGTGTTCTCGACCGAGCTCTATCGGCGTCACGGTCTGGATCCGGCCGGATTGCTGACGGGCGTGAGGATCGCACCGGTCGAGGGGCAGGCGGCACCGACGGACGATGGCGATCCGGCCGCGCGCGCTGCGTTGCTGCGCGAGGCGATCGGGCTCGCCGCGGATGCGCTCGACTCCGGACTGGCCGCGTCGGCGGCGGCTCCGAAGCCCGTGCGCGCGTTCGCGGCGCTGCGGCTGCGCCAGCTCGAGCTGTGGCGCGCCAAGGGCACGGACCTCCTGCGCGAGCGCCGTTCGCTGACGCCGCTCAGGAAGGCCTGGATCGCGGCGCGGACGCGCTGAGGGCGTGCCCGCGTCGAAGCGCGTCACTCTCGATGCCGCCGACATCCGCATCCTTTGCGCGGTGCAGGAACACGGGCAGCTCAGCAAGTCCGCGCTCGCGGAGCGGGTCGGACTGTCCGCCACCGCATCGTGGACGCGCTACGCCCGGCTGAAGGATGCCGGACTGATACGCGGCTACCGCGCCGATCTCGACCTGGATCGCATCGTCGACGTGTCGCGGGTCGTCGTGACCGTGTCGCTCGGCAGCCACCGCAAGGCGGACTTCGAGCGCTTCGAGCGGCACGTGCGCGGGCGCCCCGAGATCGTCGACTGCGTGGCCACGGGCGGCGGCATGGACTACGTCATGACGGTCGTCACGAACGACCTGACCGCGTTCCAGGTCGTCATGGACGGGATGCTGTCCGCCGAGCTCGGGATCGAGCGCTACCTGACCTACATCGGCACACGGCAGATCAAGTCGGCGCGCCCGGATCTGGGACGTCTGCTGGCCGCGCGAAACGACTGAGACGCGCGACCGGCCGGATCGTGCGCCCCCCACCCGCCGGACCGCGCGCGCACGGACCGAACGGTCGGTTCGCCCGCGAACTTCGGTCCGATCGGGCCTTCGCGGAGCGATCTTCGGTCCGCGGCGGCGCGCCTTCGTTCGTAGGATGCGTCCCGGGCAGGCGGCGCGGCGGGCGCGACCAGGCACCCATCGCGACGGAAGACGGGACATGACATCGACGGGCGAATTCGGCTTCGGCACGCAGATCAGGAAGTCCCCCTACTTCGACGCGACCGTGCGGTGGGGCGCGAAGGCGTTCTCGGTCTACAACCACATGTACATCCCGCGCGACTTCGGCGACCCGGTGCAGAACTTCTGGAACCTGGTGAACGAGGCGATCCTGTGCGACGTGGCGGTCGAGCGCCAGGTCGAGATCACGGGGCCGGATGCCGCCCGGTTCACGCAGCTGCTGACCCCGCGGAACCTGTCCGACATGGCCGTCGGGCAGTGCAAGTACGCACTCGTCACCAACGCGGAAGGCGGCCTGCTGAACGATCCGGTCCTGCTGCGGCTGGCCGAAGACCGGTTCTGGTTCTCGCTGGCCGACAGCGACGTGCTGCTGTGGGCGCAGGGGGTCGCGGTGCACGCGGGCATGGACGTGACGATCCGCGAGCCCGACGTCTCGCCGCTGCAGCTGCAGGGCCCGAAGTCGGGTGAGGTCATGAAGGCGCTCTTCGGCGACGGCATCGCGGACCTGCGCTACTACTGGCTGCGCGAGCTGGAGCTCGACGGCATACCGCTGGTCGTGTCGCGCACCGGCTGGTCCAGCGAGCTCGGCTACGAGCTGTTCCTGATGGACGGCGCGCGCGGGGACGAGCTGTGGGAGCGGATCATGGCGGCCGGAAAGCCCCACGGGCTGCAGCCCGGCCACACCTCCAGCATCCGCCGCATCGAAGGCGGCATGCTCTCGTACCACGCCGACGCGGACATTCACACGAACCCGTACGAGCTCGGGCTCGACCGGCTCGTGGACGTCGACATGGAAGCGGACTTCATCGGCAAGGCGGCGCTGCGTCGCATCCGGGACGAGGGTCCGCGGCGTCGGCAGGTGGGGCTCGTCATCGACGGCGCGCCGCTGACGGGTCCCAACACCTCCTTCTGGAGCGTGCTGCGCGAGGGCGAGAACGTCGGCAAGGTCACGTCGGCGATCCATTCGCCGAGGCTCGGGCAGAACATCGCGCTCGCCATGGTGGCGGTCGAGGCCGCCGGGGTGGGCACCGGACTCGATGTCGTCACCGCTTCCGGGACGCGGCGTGCCACCATAGCCGAGCGACCGTTCCACGATCCGCGGAAGACGCTCGCCGCCGCCTGAATCCACAGGAGAGAGCCATGCCCGAGAGCGATATCCTGCAGCGCGATCTGGACGATCACGGCGTGCTGCGCCTGACGCTGAACGACGTCGCGCGCCGCAACGCCCTGTCCGAGGCCATGCTCGCGGCGCTGGGCGAGGCGATCGAGGCCGCCGGGACGGACCCGTCGGTGCGCGTCGTCGTGCTCGCGGCCAACGGTCCGGCCTTCAGCGCCGGGCACGACCTCAAGGAGATGACGGCCGCGCGTTCCGCTCCCGATGGCGGCCGGGCGTACTACGTCGAGGTCATGGCCGCCTGCGCGGGCGTCATGCAGGGCATCGTGCACTGCCCGAAGCCCGTCATCGCCGAAGTGGCGAGCGTGGCGACCGCCGCGGGCTGCCAGCTCGTGGCGAGCTGCGATCTCGCCTTCGCCGCGGACACCGCGCGGTTCAGCACGCCGGGCGTGCACATCGGGCTCTTCTGCTCCACCCCGATGGTCGCGCTGTCGCGCAACGTCGCCGCCAAGCACGCGATGGAGATGCTGCTGACGGGGGAGATGACCTCGGCCCACCGTGCGGCCGAGATCGGGCTCGTGAACCGTGCCGTCGCGCCCGAGACGCTGCGCGAGGAGGTGATGGCCATGGCCCGCACCATCGCGTCGAAGTCCAGCGTCACGCTCGCCATCGGCAAGCGCGCGTTTCACGAGCAGCGCGAGATGTCGCTGTCCGCGGCCTACGAACACGCATCGAACGTCATGGTCGAGAACATGCTGGCCCGCGATGCCGAGGAAGGCATCGGCGCGTTCATCGAGAAGCGCGAGCCGCGCTGGCGGGATCGCTGAGACGATGGCGTCGAACCCCTACGACGTCGAGCTCGACCGGAACCCGGCGAACCACCGGCCGCTCACGCCGCTGGGCTTTCTCGAACGCGCGGCGAGCGTCTTTCCCGAGCGCACGGCGATCGTGCACGGCGCGCTGCGCCGCAGCTACGCGGACTTCTACGCGCGCTCGCGCCGGCTGGCGTCCGCCCTCGCCTCGCACGGCGTCGGCCGCGGCGACACCGTGTCGGTGCTGCTGCCGAACGTGCCGGCCATGCTGGAGTGTCACTACGGCGTGCCGATGTGCGGAGCGGTGCTGCACTCGATCAACACGCGCCTGGACGCGGCCGGCATCGCCTTCCAGCTCGATCACGTGCAGTCGCGCGTCGTGATCGCGGACCGCGAGTTCATGGCGCTGATGCGGGACGCCCTCGCCCTGAGCTCGACGCGTGCGAGCGTCCGGCCCGTCGTGGTGCAGTACGACGATCCCGAGTTCGATGGCGAAACCGCGGCGGTGGAAGCGACGGACTACGAAGCGCTGCTGGCCGACGGCGACCCCGCGTTCGCGTGGTCGGCGCCGCAGGACGAGTGGGACGCGATCTCGATCAACTACACCTCCGGCACCACCGGCGACCCGAAGGGCGTCGTGTGCCACCACCGCGGCGCCTACCTGCTCGCGCAGGGCAACGCGCTGACCACGTCGATGCACAGGCACGCGGTGTACCTGTGGACGCTGCCGATGTTCCACTGCAACGGCTGGTGCTTCCCGTGGACGCTGTCGGCCATCGTCGGCACGCACGTGTGCCTGCGCCAGGTGCGCGCGGAGCCTATCCGCAAGGCGCTCCTGGACGAAGGCGTGACGCACTTGTGCGGCGCGCCGGCCGTGATGTCGTTGCTGGTCGGCGATGCGTCCGCGCCGCGGCCCGCCGCTCCGGTGCAGTTCTTCACCGCAGCCGCGCCACCGCCCGAGAAGGTGCTGGCCGACATGCGCACCGCGGGCTTCGAGGTGACGCACCTCTACGGGCTGACCGAGACCTACGGTCCGGCCGTCGTCAACGACTGGCACGAGGAATGGTCCGACCTGCCGCCGGCGGAGCAGGCCGCGCTGAAGTCCCGCCAGGGCGTGCGCTACCTGCCGCTGGAAGGTCTCGCGGTCCTGGATCCGGACACCCTGGAGCCGGTGCCGCACGACGCCACCACGCTCGGCGAGGTCATGTTCCGCGGCAACGTCGTCATGAAGGGCTACTTCCGCAACCCCGAGGCGACGAGGAAGGCCTTCGCGGGCGGCTGGTTCCACTCCGGCGACCTCGCGGTCGTGCACCCCGACGGCTATCTCCAGCTCAAGGACCGCTCCAAGGACATCATCATCTCGGGCGGCGAGAACATCTCCTCGATCGAGGTCGAGGAGGCGCTCTACCGGCACCCCGAGGTCGCCGTCGCCGCCGTCGTCGCGATGCCGCACGAGCGTTGGGGCGAGACGCCTTGCGCGTTCGTCGAGCTCGTCCCCGACGGCCGGGCCGACGAGGCGGCCCTGCTGACCTGGTGCCGCGAGCACCTCGCGCGCTACAAGGTACCCGGCCGCATCGTCTTCGCGCCCGTGCCGAAGACCTCGACGGGGAAGATCAGGAAGGCCGAGCTGCGCGAGCGGGCGCGAAGCGACACGATCTGAAGACGTATCGGGGCCACGCGTCGGCGCGCGCGGCGGGCCGCTAGACTGGCCGGATGCTGATCCCCGACTACCGATCCTTCGCCGCCCCGACCGACGCCGGCGAGCTCGACGAGCGCATCGTCGCGGTCACCGGCGCCACCGGCGGGCTCGGCACCGCGCTGTGCACGACCCTGGCGCGCGGCGGCGCGACGGTCGTGCTGCTCGGCCGGAAGCTCAAGCGGCTCGAAAGGCTCTACGACGCGCTCGAGGCGCTGGAGGGTGCGCGGCCGGTGCGCCAGCCCGCCATGCTCGAGCTCGACCTCGCTGGCCTCGACGCCGAGGGTGCCGACGCCATCGCGGGCACGCTCATGGCGGAGTTCGGTCGGCTCGATGCCCTCGTGCACTGCGCGGCGGACCCGAGCGTACCGGCGCCGCAGGGCGGCGTCGACGACGCGGGCTTCGAACGCACGCTGCGGGTGAACGTCCTCGGGCCGCGCCGGCTGACCCTCGCGTGCTGGCCGCTGCTGTCGCACTCGGCGCACGCCAGCGTCGTGTTCACGCTCGATCACAAGCCGGGCGCGTACTTCGGCGCGTACGGTCTGTCGAAGACGTCCGCGCACGCGCTGATGCACGTGCTGGCGAAGGAGAGCGAGGGGCACCGGCGCGGCGACGGTCATCCGCTCGTCGCGGTCAACGGCTACGACCCGGGACCCATCCGCACGAACCTGCGGCGGCGCTTCTTCGCGGGCGAGCTCGCGAGCGCCTCGCCGCCGCCCGAGGAGCGGCTCGAGCCGCTGCTGTCGCTGCTGCGGCGCGACGATCCCGCGCTGACCGGTGCGGCGGTGGCCTGGGAGAACGAACCCTGAACGCGATCCTGCCTCCGGTACCCGAGCGCGTCGCGCGCGAGGGCGAGATCAGCGTCTTCGGCCCGGACTTCCCGTACGCCTACGACGACTGGATCTCCCACCCCGCGGGGCTCGGCACGTTGCCCGAGACGGCGCTCGGCACGTCGGTCGCGATCATCGGCGGCGGCGTGGCCGGCATGGTCGCCGCGCACGAGCTCATGAAGCTCGGCTTGCGCCCGATCGTGTACGAGGCCGGGCGCATCGGCGGACGCCTGCGCTCCGAGCACTTCGATGGCCCCGCAAGCCCGGTGGCCGAGCTCGGCGGCATGCGCTTTCCGCGCTCGGCGAAGGGCTTCGCGCACTACGCGGACCTGCTCGGGCTCGAGCGACGCGAGTTCCCGAATCCGCTCACCCCGGCCGCCGGCACGACCGTGGTGGATCTCGCGGGCGTGCCGCGGCTCGCGCGCACGATCGACGACCTGCCGATCGCGTTCCGCGAGATGGCGGCGGCGTGGGACGAGGCGCTGCGCACCGAGGCCCGGTTCGACGAGCTGCAGGCCGCCATGCGCGCACGGGATGCCGCCGCGGTGAAGGCCGCGTGGGATCCGCTCGTGAACGAGTGGGACGACCGCACCTTCTACGACTTCATCGCCACGGCCCCGGCCTTCAGGCGCCTGAGCTTCAGGCACCGCGAGATCTTCGGCCAGGTCGGGTTCGGCACGGGCGGCTGGGACTCGGACTTCAGGAACACGATGCTCGAGATCCTGCGCGTCGTGCTGACCGAGTGCGACGACAACCAGGACTACATCGTCGGCGGCGCCGAGCGGCTGCCGCGCGGGCTCTGGGAGGCGACGCCGATCTGCCGCCACTGGCCCACGGGCACGTCGCCGAAGTCGCTGAACGGCGGCGCCACGCGCGCGGGCGTGCAGCGGCTCGTGCGCCTCGACCCGAAGCGCATCGCCGTGACCGATCGCTACGGCACCACCGACATGTATCCCGTGGTGCTCGCGACCTGCCAGAGCTGGCTGCTGACGACGGGCATCGACACCGACGAATCGCTGTTCAGCCAGGACCACTGGATGGCGCTCGACCGCACGAGCTACATGCAGAGCGCGAAGACCTTCGTCATGGTCGATCGACCGTTCTGGAAGGACGTCGACCCGAGGACCGGCGACCCGGTCATGAGCATGACGCTGACCGACAGGCTCACGCGCGGCACGTACCTGTTCGAAGGCGCGGACGATGCGTCGCCCGCCGTCATCTGCCTGTCGTACACGTGGATGAGCGATGCGCTGAAGATGCTGCCGCTACCGCCCGAGCGGCGTGTGGATCTCGCGCTCGACGCGCTGAAGAAGATCTACCCGGACGTGGACGTGCGCGCGCACATCGTGGGTCATCCGCTTACGATCTCGTGGGAGGCCGACCCGAACTTCCTCGGCGCGTTCAAGGGCGCCCTGCCCGGCCACTATCGCTACAACCGGCGCATGTACACGCACTTCATGCAGGCGGACTTCCAGGACGCGGAGCGCGGCATCTTCATCGCCGGCGACGACGTGTCGTGGACACCGGGCTGGGCCGAAGGCGCGGTGCAGACGGCGCTGAACGCGGTGTGGGGGATCGTGGCGCATCTCGGTGGGGAGACGGATGCGCGGAATCCGGGACCGGGGGATCGGTTCGCGGAACTCGCGCCGGTGGATCTGGATGCACGGGAGATGAACTGATGGCCCGCTACGGCTACCACGTCAGCCACGAACAGTTCGACCCGAAGGACCTGCTGGCCTGGGTCCAGCGCGCCGAACGCGCGGGTTTCGAGGTCTGCACCGCCTCCGATCACCTGCACCCGTGGAACGAGCGGCCCGGTCATGCGGGTTTCCTGTGGACCTGGCTCGGCGCGGCCATGCAGGTCACGGGGCTCGACTTCCGCTCGGTGTCGTGTCCGGGCTACCGCTACCACCCGGCCATCCTCGCGCAGGCCATGGCCACGACGCGCTACATGTTCCCGGACCGCCTCGACTGTTGCCTGGGCTCCGGCGAGCGCCTGAACGAGGCCACCATGGGCATGCCCTGGCCCGTGAAGGAGGAGCGCAACGCGAAGCTGCAGGAGTGCTGCGAGCTGATGCGCCGATTGTGGGCCGGGGAGACCGTCACGCACCACGGCCGCGTGATCATGGAGGAGGTCAAGCTCTACACCCGGCCCGCGACGCCGCCGCGCATCTTCGGTGCGGCCGTCACGCCGAAGACCGCGCGCTGGCTGGGCTCGTGGGCGGACGGGCTGCTGACCCTGTGCGGCGGACCGGACGACGATCTCACCGAAGTCATCGAGGCGTTCCGCGAGGGCGGCGGCGAGGGCAAGCCCGTCGTGTGCCAGATGAAGCTCGCCTGGGGGCACGACGAGAAGGCGCTGCGCGAGGACGCGTTGCACACCTGGGGCACGAACCTCGTCATCGGCCAGGTGGTGTGGGAGATCCCGACGCCGAAGCAGTTCGAGGAGGCGGCCGCCTACATGACGGTGAAGGACCTGGATCGCACCGTGCGCGTGTCCACGTCGCTGGAGCAGCACGCCGACTGGGCGCGCGAGTACGTCGCGTGCGGCGTCGACGAGCTGATCTTCCACAACGTCGCCACGAACCAGGAGGAGTTCATCGATGCCTTCGGCGAGCGGGTGTTGCCGCTGCTGAAGGGCGCGGCCTGATCGACCGGGCGACCGTGGCGGTCAGACGTGCTCGCGCTCCAGCACCGACGCGCCCTGCTCGTCGATGATCTGCATGGCCTTCCTGACCGAGTGATCGATGGCGGCCTGCCGATCGCCGTGGTTGTCGGCACGGATGAAGCGGGCGCGCTTCGTCTCGCCGTCGACGGTGCGCTCGATGGTGCCCGCCGTGCGGTACTGGCCGCCTTCCTTGATGGGTGCCGGCACGATCGTGTAGCCGCCGTGCTCCACGGCCTCGCCGGGCTCCGGTTCCGGGGGCGCACCGCCGCCACCGCCGCCGAAGAGCTTGCCGAGAATGCCGCCGATCGCCATCGCTTGCGCCTTCGCTGCCGTCAGATGAGATGCCGCGCAGGGTAGCGCACGCCCCCTTTGCGCGGTCAGCGCCCGAACAACCTCGCCCAGAACCCGCGGTTCAACCGGTCGCGACAACCCAGGTACTGCTGCTGGTAGCGCTGCGAGCGCAGCTGGATGTCGGTGGCGGCCTTGTGCAGCCACGCCTTCTCGCCGTGCGAGTTCCGCGCGTAGCCCGCGAAGCCCTCGTGGTAGTTCATGTAGAGGTTGAAGGCGTCGCTGCGCGAGACGCCGTTGACCCGCTCCGCCTGGTGCAGGTACCAGTGAATGAAGTCGGTGGCATCGGCGAAGTCGGTGCGCTTTCTCCAGTACTCGCCGGTGGCGTTGATGTAGCTCAGCCACGTGCCGTCGACGGCCTGCGCGTAGCCGTAGGCGGAGCTCGGGCGGCGCCAGGGAATGATCCACAGGAGCCTGCCTCGGGGGGGACGCGCCTTGTGCCTGAAGGCGGATTCCCTGTACATGATGGCCAGGGGGATGTGCATCGAGGTGCCCCACTTCTGCTCGGCCTTCGTGGCCGCGCGGTGCCAGCCGCGCTTGTCGTCGAAGATCGCGCAGACGTCCTCGGGGTTCTTCGGCGGCGTCGTGGCGCACCCGCCCAGCACCAGGAGCAGGGTCGCGGCCAGCAGCGGCGCGGCGAACGCGCGGGGGATCGCTCGTCTCATCCGGCCGAGTCTAGACCGGCTCGGCCGGAGTGAAAACGAGGCCGGGCACGGCACGGCCCGGCCGCGGGCGCGCTTCTTGCGCCGCCGGGCGACCGTTCGCCGTCCCGCACCCGCACCGCCATGTCGCCATTCGCCCTCGTTCGCAGGTCCCCTCGACGGGGGACGCCCGCGCGCCGCCTCTCGTCGGCCTCCACGGCCGCGCTGCTCGCCGTCGCGGTGCTGGGCAGCGCCTGCGCGTCGTCGGGAGACACCCGCGAGGTAGAGCCGCCGCCGCCGCCGAAGTCGATCTCCAGGTTGCCCGCGAGCATCGCCTCGTTCGACTTCGACGGCTACCGCCGCTTCGAGGACGGCGGCGAGGGCTACACGTTCCGCTACAGCAACCCGCCGAAGAAGCGGCTGGCGGACGTCTACGTGTATCCGGTGGCCGCCGAGAACGCGAACCTGGAGCACGAGGCGCTGGTGCTCGGCTCCACGCGCGCGACCATCCAGGCGATCGGCGAGGCCGTGAACCAGGGGGTGTACGCGAACTTCGCCGTGCTCGACGCGGCGACGCGCGCCACCGGCGTGCGCACCACCGCCCGCGTGCAGGCCACCTACCTGCGCGAGAACCTCGCCTCGTACACGCTGCTGTACCAGACCGAGCACGAGGGCACGCTCATGAAGATCCGGGTCTCGATGCCGGACAACGAGAGCAACCGCGCCAACGGCGAGTGGGACGCGTTCGCCACGCGCGTGTTCGATCTGCTGATCGAGGGCACGGAGCCAGCGCCCTCGCTGGAGGCCGCCCTGCCCGCCGGCGCGGAACGCGTCGCCCTCGAGCGCCGACCGGGGCGCTGACGCCGGCGCATCGGCGCGCTCGCCGCATTTCCGGCGCCGGGTGCTCGCGCGTCGTCGTGTCGCCATTCCCGAGACCCTCCTTTTCCGCACACGTCCCGGTTGCCCCCGTCGCGGTGACGGGATCGTGACGCCGTTCCTCCCTCCCCTCGCTTCCTGCGCCTACAGTGCGCGGCAACTTCCCGGCACGCGCCGGGCGGACGCCAGAAGAGCCGGCAGCCAGCCGGCCGCAGCAAGGGACCCGGGAGGCTCATGCGTAATCGCATCGCGACCAGCGCCGCACGTTTCGTCGCACGCTTCGTGGCCATGACCATGCTCTTCGGTGGCGCCGCCATCGCCAGCGAGACGGCCGAGGCCGCCGACGTCGATCGGCCCGACGGCTACCTGGTGTTCAACACCTTCGCCTGGCACTTCGAGAACTCGGACGAGCGCAAAGACTTCACGCCCGGCATCGGTCTGGAGTACTCGCCGTCGAACCGCATCGGCTTCCACGCCGGCACGCTGTCCGACAGCTTCGGCTACCAGGCCCGCTACGGCGGCATCCACTACTCGACGCCGCGCTTCTTCGCCGACCGCGTACGGCTGATGGTCGGCGCCACGGCCCTGCACAAGAAGTACAAGATCAGGGACGAGCCCGAGACCAAGATCGTGCCGCTGCCCGCCATCGAGATCTCGCTCACCGACCGTGCGGTGCTGAACCTCAGCGGCTCGCCGGACGTGGACTTCGGCGACATCAGCAACAACAAGGTCGTCTGGCTGCAGTTCAAGCTCGGGCTGATCTGATCGGACGAGAGCCCCGCGCACGAGCGTCGCCGCCCCGGCAAGCCCGACGTCCCCACCCCCTTCGCCACCGGCCCCGCAGGACGCGGACGCCGGTCCGTGTTTCCCCTTCGGCCGGCCCACGTGGTCGGCCGTTTTCTTTATTCAGGAAGGGCCGGCACCGGCCTCGCCGAAGCGCGCGACCAGCGCCTCGCGCCGCACCGCGAACACCCCGTCGCCGCCGTTCTCGAAATCGATCCATTCGAGCTCCAGATCGGGGTAGGCCCGGGCCAGCGCCTCGCCGCTGTTGCCGACCTCCACGACCAGCGCGCCGCCCGGGGCCAGCACCGCCGGCGCCTCCGCGAGCATGCGGTGCACGAGATCGAGCCCGTCCTCGCCCGCCCCGAGACCCATCGGCGGCTCGCGCAGGTACTCCTCGGGCATTGCCGCCAGATCGGCCGCGTCCACGTAGGGCGGGTTCGACAGGATCAGCTCGTAGGGTCCGTGCACGGGCTCGTACAACGAGCCCTGCAGCAGGTGCACGCGATCCTGCAGCGCGTGCAGGCGCACGTTGTCGGCGGCGAGCGCCAGCGCATCGACCGACAGATCGCTTGCGTCCACGTCCGCCAGGGGCAGCGCGTGCGCGCAGGCGATGGCGATGCAGCCGCCGCCGGTGCACAGGTCCAGCACGCGCACCGGGACATCGCTCGCCACCAGGCCCGGAAGCCCCGCGACGATCAGCTCCGCGAGCGGCGAGCGCGGCACCAGCGCGCGCGCGTCGCACAGAAGCTCGTGACCCGCGAACCAGGCGCGTCCCGTCAGGTAGGCGGTCGGCACGCGCTCCTCGATCCGGCGCTGCAGCAGCGCATCGACGGCGCGCAGCTCGCTCGGCGTGAGCCTGCGCGCGTAGTCGGGCGCCACGACCGGCGACAGGCCCACGGCGTGCAGCACGAGCCAGGCGGCCTCGTCCACGGGGTTGTCGGTGCCGTGCCCGAAGGCGACGCCCGCGGCGTCGAGCCGGTGCGCCGCGGCGACGATGGTCTCGTCCAGACGCGCAGGAGGGTCCGCCGGGACGGTCGGCACGGCGGCTTGATCGGGGCTCATCGGACGCCAGTATAGTGGTGTGATGAAGCGCCACTTCCGTTCTCCTCTCGTCGCCGTCGCGCTCGTCGCGGGCATCGCGGGCGTCGCCGCATCGGTCCTGGTGGGCGGGGCGCGCGAACCGGACGCCGCGGCGGGCGATGCGACGACCGCCGACGGCGAAGCCCTGCGCGACGTGCAGGCGAAGCTCGTCAACACGCTCGCGCTGCCCGCGGACTTCCGCACCGTGCCGGACTTCGATCTGGTGGGCGGCGACGGAGCGCCGCTCACGCAGGGGTTCCTGGACGGACGCTGGACGCTCGCCTTCTTCGGCTACACGCACTGCCCCGACGTCTGCCCCATCACGCTGCAGGTCATGAAGGGCGTGGTGGCCGACCTCGAAGCGCGCGACGCGGAGCCCGTGCAGGTCGCCTTCTTCACCGTGGACCCGAAGCGCGACACCGCCGAGCGCATGGGCGAGTACGTGAGCTTCTTCGACGAGGACTTCGTGGGCGTCACCGGGGAGCTCGACGACGTGCTGTCGCTGACCCGCGAGCTCGGCATCGTGGCCTCCTACACCGCGAACGAGTCCGATCCCGACGCGTACCTCGTCGACCACACCGCGTCGATGCTGCTGATCGATCCCGAGCGTCGCGTGCGCGCGAAGTTCAACCCCCCGCACGAGGCCGACGGCATCGTGGCCGACTACCTCACGCTCATGGCGGCATTCAACTGATGACGGTCGACACCGCCGCGCACGCGGACACCGCGCACCCCGCCCTGCACGCGCTCGAGACTTCCGCGCGTGTGCCCGGCCGGGCGACGTGGAGCGACCGGCTGAAGACCTTCGCCGTCGCGCCGCTGCCGCAGCACCTGCTGTCGCGCGCGGTGCTGTGGGCCACGCGCAGATCCTCGGCGCTCACCACGCCCGTGGTGCGCCGCTTCGCCGCGGCCTACGACGTACAGATGCAGGACGCCGTGCAGCCCGATCTCGACGCCTACGACACCTTCAACGCGTTCTTCACGCGCGCGCTGCGGCCCGAGGCCCGCCCCGTGGCGCAGGCGCCGGACGCCATCGCCTCCCCGGCCGACGGGCGCATCTCGGGCATCGGCCGCGTGCGCGACGCGCGCGTGCTGCAGGCCAAGGGCGTCGACTACTCGCTGCTGCAACTGCTCGGCGGCGACGGCGAGGCCACCGAGCGCTTCGCCGACGGCGGCTTCGCGACGGTGTACCTGTCGCCGCGCGACTACCATCGGCTGCACATGCCGCGCACCGGCACGCTGCTGAGCCAGACGCACGTGCCCGGACGGCTCTGGAGCGTCGGGCCGCACGCGGTGCGTGCGCTGGACGGCCTGTTCACGCGGAACGAGCGCGTCATCGCGCAGTTCGATACCGAACACGGTCGCATGGCGCTGGTGCTGGTCGGCGCCATCAACGTCGCCGCCATCGAGACCGTGTGGGCGGGGCTCGTGACGCCGCCGCAGAAGGCCGGCATCACGCGCATCGACTACAGCGGGGACGAGCGCATCGTCCTGCAGCGCGGCGAGGAAATGGGCCGCTTCAACATGGGCTCGACCGTCATCGCGCTGTTCGAGCATCCGTGCGAATGGAACGAGGCGCTCGGCGCCGAGTCGCCCGTGAAGATGGGCGAGGGGCTCGGGCGGCTGCGCTGACGGACCTCAGGCGGTGCGCGCATCGTCCGGGTCGAACGGGCCCAGCGCGGCTTCGAGCCGCGCCGCTCCCGACGCAGCAGCGCGCGCGCGTCGTCGGCGTCGCGCTCGAACCAGGCCGCCGTCGAGCCCAGCCTGAACGAGTAGCCCCACCGGTCCATGTCGGCCAGCATGCGCGCGCGGTCCATGCCCGCGACGCGGTCGGCCAGCAGGATCTGCAGGCAGCACACGGCCGATTCCTCGACGGCCGTGCCGCCGGCGTCGGTGTGCAGCCGCGCGCGCCGCGCCTCGTCCATCATCAGCCAGTGTCCGCCCTCGTGCAGCGCCGAGTGCACGGGCGTGTCCGCGCGCACGTACAACGCGTCCCCGATGAGGCCGGCCTCGTCGTCGCCCCAATGGCTGCCCGGGATGGGCGCATCGTCGTCCACCCGGGCGATGCGCAGGCCGGCCGGCCCCAGCAGCGCCGTCAGCGCGGGCAGGCCGACGTCGCGCACGCGCAGCACGTCGGTATCCCCGTGCGGGCTCACGCGCGGTCTCCGGCGAAGGCCATGACGGCATCGATGTCGTCCGTGCCCGCGAGCACCATCAGCAGCCGCTCGAGCCCGAGCGCCACGCCCGCGCAGTCCGGCAGGCCCGCCTCGAGCGCCGCGAGCAGGCGCTCGTCGAGCGGCACCGCGGGCTGGCCGCGTCGCTCGCGCAGCCCGAGGTCCGCCTCGAAGCGGCGGCGCTGCTCGGCGGCGTCGCTGAGCTCGTGGTAGCCGTTCGCGAGCTCCAGCGCGCCGGCGTACAGCTCGAAGCGCGCCGCCACCGTGCGTCCGTGAGCGTCGGTGCACAGCCGCGCAAGGGATGCGCGTCCCGCGGGCCAGCCGGTGACGAACACCATGCGCCCGGTCGGCAGGCGCGGCAGCACGAACTCGTCGAACAGCAGGTCCACGGCCGCGTCCGGTTCGTCGTCGCGCATGCCGTCCGGCCACGAGGCGCCGCGCGCGCGGAACAGCGCGGCGATCTCGGTCACGCCGAGCGCCTCGGGCCACTCGCCCGCCACGTCGCGCACGAGCTCCCCGTGCGACAGCCGCTCGAACGGCGCGCGCGTCGCCTCGTGCCCGTCGGCGACGGCGCGCACCAGCGCCTCCACGTCCGCCATCATCGCGTCCAGGTCGAAGCCGGTGCGGTACCACTCGAGCAGGTTGAACTCGACGGCGTGGCGCCGCCCGCGCTCGTTCGCGCGGAACACGGGGCCGAGTTGCCAGACGTCGTGGCCGTAGGCCGCGAGCAGCCGCTTGCAGGCGGACTCGGGCGAGCTCTGCAACCACAGCGGGGAGTCGGTCGGCGTGGCCGCGGTGACCAGGCTCTCGATGGCGGGGTCCGAGGTGGCGACGAGGGAGGCGACCGGCGTGGCGACCTCGAGCACGCCCTGGCCGTCCAGGTAGCTCCTCATGCGCCGGCGCACGTCGGCGGCGAGCCGCAACGCGGCGAGCGACGCACCGGGCCGCCAGTGCGCGGCCGGACGCGGCATGGCCGGGGCGCGGCAGGCGCTACTTCACGCGCGAGACGTACTCGCCGGTGCGCGTGTCGATGCGGATCTTCTCGCCCTCCTCGAGAAACAGCGGCACCTTGACCACCGCACCCGTCTCCATGTGGGCGGGCTTGGTGCCACCGGTGGCGGTGTCGCCGCGCAGCCCGGGATCGGTCTCCTTGATGACCATCTCCACGAAGTTCGGCGGGGTGACGGCGAGCGGCTCGCCGTTGTAGAGCGTGACGGTGCACGTGGCCTCGTCCTGCAGCCAGTAGCGCGCGTCGCCGACGGCCGCCTCGCCCGCGGCGAGCTGCTCGAAGGTGCCGGGGTCCATGAAGTGCCAGGCCTCGCCGTCCGAGTACAGGTACTGCATCTCGGTGTCCATCACGTCGGCGGACTCGACCGACTCGTTGGACTTGAACGTGCGCTCCACCACGCGCCCGGTCTTCAGGTTGCGCACCTTGGTGCGCGTGAAGGCCTGACCCTTGCCGGGCTTGACGAACTCGTTGCTGACGATGGAATGGGGGTCGCCGTCCAGCATGATCTTGAGGCCGCCCTTGAATTCGTTCGTGCCGTAGTTCGCCATGGTGTCTCGCGGTTGGACGTGGGCGGGCGCCGGCCTGGGTGCGGCGCGCGCGACGGCCCGGAGTATATAGAGGGCAACGCCCGGACTGATCGGTGCGCGGCGGCGACGCGCCGGCTCCGCGCTCGAGCGCCACCCGTCCGTTCGGCAATGAACGCGTGGCCGACTACACTCGCGCTTCCCCGTCCACGCACGCCCCACGCCGACCATGGGCCGACCGGTGCCCCTCTTGTCCCCCGACCCGACCATGGCTCCCTCGCGGGATCCGGTCTCGTCCGACGCGGCGCTCGCCTGCGTGGTCGTCGGGGCGCCGGGCGAGCACGTCGAGCGTCTGACGATGCTGCTCGAGCGCTCCGCGCACGTCGGCGAGGTCGAACGCGCGGCCGACGAGGTGATGCTGCGGCACGCGCTCGTGGTGCGACAACGGGATCTCGTCGTGATCGTGCTGGATGCCCCGGACCGGCTGCTGCCGGGCTGCCTGCTGCGCCATGCGCAGACGCGCGTGCTCGTGGTCGCGCCGGACGGTGTCAGGGGCACTCTCACGCGCTGGTTGCAGCAGGGCGCGAACGATCTCGTGTCGCCGCACGACGACGATGCGCTGTCCCACGCCCTCGGGCGCATGGTCGACGAATGCATGCTCGGCGTCACGGCCAGGCGCCTGGATGCACAGGTGGCCGCGCTGCACCGGCGCATCGAATCGCTGGACGCACGGCTGGACGTACCGGCGTGACCGGCGTGGCAGGCATGACCGGCGTGGCCGCGTCCGGCCGGGGCGTGCGGGACGGCGCCGTCCGCGTCGCGCCGCCCACCGCCTCGCCGGCCGCCAATGCCGCGGTGAACGCGGCCGCCGGCGCGCTCGACAGCGCCACCCGCCTGCCCGGCCGCAGCGCCACCCTCGGCGCGCTGCAATGCCTGCAGGCGCGTCGCGGCGGACACGCCGCGGCCCCGTTGCACCTCTGCGCGGTGCAGGTCACGCTGCCGGCGTGCGACGCCTCGTCGCGACTGGATCGCACGCTCACGGATCTCGCGGCCTGCCGCGCCGCGGAGCTGCTGCGCAGGCACCTGCCGCCGGCACTGGTCTTCGGCCGCACGCGGCGGGACTCGCTGCTGTACGTCTGCGCCGGCGGCGAGGACGGCGGCAAGGACGGGCGCACCGCCGAGCGGCTCACGCGCGCGCTCGGCTCGCTGGGCGAGCTCGTCGATCAGGAGGGGGATCTGCGCGTGGACGTCCTGAACGGATCCGCGGACGCGGTGGCCCGGCCGGATCTTGCGGACCGGCTGGAGCGGCGGGCGCAGGACGCGCTGCTGGCCGGCGCGAGCGGGCGCGGCCGAACCCTCCGCCCCGCGCACCGCGCGCCCGCCGACGACGTCCCGATCAGGCCGCCGGCCGCCGTCGCGCGCGACGCGTTCCACGCCGGCACGCGCGCCGCGACGCGCTACATAGGCGAGGCGACGAAGGCGCCGGAGCCCCCGCTCGACGACAGCCTCGTGCCGATCCTCACGCAGAAGAGCGCAACCGCTCGATTCGCACGTCCAGCGGCGGATGCGTGGCCATGAGCGTGGCGAGCTTGCCGCCGCCGGCGATCCCGAACGCCTGAAGCTGCGCCGGCAGCTCGGACGCCGAGCCGCGCTTGAGCGCCTCCAGCGCACCGATCATGTGCTCCTTGCCCGCGAGCTTCGCGCCGCCCGCGTCCGCCCGGAACTCGCGCTGGCGCGAGAACCACGCGGCGATGATGCCCGCCAGCGCGCCGAACACGACGTTGCCCAGGATGTTGCCGATGAAGAAGCCGGGCCCGTAGCCGCGGCTGCGACCGCCCGACAGCACGTTGTCGATGAGTTGCCCGAGGATGCGGCTGAAGATGATGACGAACGTGTTCAGCACCCCCTGCACGAGCCCCATGGTGACCATGTCGCCGTTGTAGACGTGCGCCATCTCGTGGCCGAGCACGGCCTCGACCTCGCCCTTGTCCATGCCGGCCAGCAGGCCCGTCGATACCGCGACGAGCGCGTCGTTCTTGTTCCAGCCCGTGGCGAAGGCGTTCGGCGTCCCGGACTCGAAGATGCCGACGTCGGGGTGCCCGACGCCCGCCTCGTCGGCCTGGCGGTGCACCGTCTCGACCAGCCAGCGCTCGGTCGCGTTCGCAGGCTGCTGGATCAGATGGACCCGCATGGAGCGGATGGCCATCGACTTCGAGAGAAACAGCGACACGAACGAGCCGATGAAGCCGAACAGCGCCGCGTAGATCACGAGCGAGAGGTTGCTCGCCCCGAGGTAGCGGTCCAGCCCGAAGATCGACGTGACGATGCCGAACACGATCATCACGGCGATGTTCGTGCCGACGAGCAGCAGGATGCGGGTCATGTGAAGGCGAGCCCCTCCGGGGGCCGTGGACGTCCCGCACGGATCATGGACGGCGACGGTCCCGCCGGGCAAGCCCGCATGCAGGATCGGGGCGCCCCGAGCCGTCAGCCCTCGACCGACACCCCGTCCACGTTCTGGAACCCTCGCGGCAGCTTCCGGCCCCGCTGACCGCGCTCGCCGAGGTAGTGCTCCAGCTCGCTCCACTTGATGACGGTGTGGCGCTTGCCGGCCTCCACGCGCAGCTTGCCGCCGGCCGGCACCACGGCCAGTGCCGACATGGACTCCTCGCCGGAGGCGAGCTTGGCGCCCGGGATGTTCAGCAGCTTGTTGCCCTTGCCGCGCGCCATCTCCGGCAGGGACGCCACCGGGAAGCAGAGCAGCGTGCCGAAGTTCGAGATGGCGGCGACGCGGTCACCGCCCTTCGCCGTCGACGCGATCGGTCGTGCGGACAGCACCTGCGCCCCGTTCGGGACCGACAGCACGACCTTGCCCGCCTTGTTGCGCGACACGAGATCCCCGAGCCGCGCGACGAAGCCGTAGCCCGCGCTGGTGGAGAACAGCCAGCGATCCTCGTCGTCGCCCATCATGACGCTCACGAAGCGCGCGCCGTCGGGCGGCCGCAACCGGCCGCTGATGGGCTCGCCGAGCCCGCGCGCCGACGGGAAGCCGTGCGCGGCCACGCCGTACACGCGGCCCGTGGAGTCCAGGAACAGCGCGGTGTCGTTGGTGCGCCCCTTCGCCGCGCTCATGAAACCGTCGCCTGCCTTGTACTGCAGCGCCTCGGGGTCCACGTCGTGACCCTTGCCGGCACGCACCCAACCGCGCTCGGACAACACCACGGTGATCGGCTCGCTCGGCATGAGCTCCGCATCGCTGATGGCCACGGCCGCTTCTCGCTCCACGATCGGCGAGCGGCGCTCGTCGCCGTAGGCCTCGATGTCCTCGGTGAGCTCGGTCTTGATGAGCGTCTTCAAACGGCGCTCCGAGCCGAGCGTCTGCTCGAGCTTCCTGCGCTCCTTCTCCAGGGCCTCCTGCTCGCCGCGGATCTGCATCTCCTCGAGCTTGGCCAGATGCCGCAGCTTCAGCTCCAGGATGGCCTCGGCCTGGATGTCGGTGATGCCGAAGCGGCTCATGAGCACCGGCTTCGGTTCGTCGTTCTGCCGGATGATGGCGATGACCTCGTCGATGTTGAGGTACGCGATCATCAGGCCCTCGAGCACGTGCAGCCGCGCGACGACCTTGTCCAGGCGCCACTGCAGGCGGCGCCGCACCGTCTCGACGCGGAAGCCCAGCCACTCGTGCAGCAGCGGCAGCAGCGGCTTGACCTGCGGCTTGCCGTTCAGCCCGATCACGTTCACGTTGACGCGGTACGTGCGCTCCAGGTCGGTGGTGAAGAACAGGTGACGCATCAGCGACTCGGCGTCGACGTTCCTCGAGCGCGGCACGATCACCAGGCGCGTGGGATACACGTGGTCCGACTCGTCGCGGATGTCCTCGACCATCGGCAGCTTCTTCGCGTTCATCTGCGCGCCGATCTGCTCGAGCACGCGCGAGCCCGACACCTGGAACGGCAGCGCCGTGATGACGATGTCGCCGGCCTCGCGCGTCCACACCGCGCGCGCGCGCAGCCCGCCCGTGCCCCGTCTCGTAGATGCTGCGGATATCGCGCGCGGGCGTGATGACCTCGGCCTCGGTGGGGTAGTCGGGGCCCTGCACGTGCTCCAGCACCTCGTCGAGCGTGGCACGGGGCTTGTCCAGCAGCAGCATGCAGGCCGCGCCGATCTCGCGCAGGTTGTGCGGCGGGATGTCGGTCGCCATGCCGACCGCGATGCCGGTCGTGCTGTTCAGACAGGATGTGCGGCAGGCGCGAGGGCAGCAGCACGGGCTCGGACAGGGTGCCGTCGAAGTTCGGCGCGAAGTCCACCGTGCCCTGACCGAGCTCCTGCAGCAGCGTCTTCGCGAAGCGGGTGAGGCGGGACTCGGTGTAGCGCATGGCCGCGAACGACTTCGGGTCGTCCTGGCTGCCCCAGTTGCCCTGCCCGTCCACGAGCGGATAGCGGTAGGTGAACGGCTGCGCCATCAGCACCATGGCCTCGTAGCAGGCCGAGTCCCCGTGCGGGTGGAACTTGCCCAGCACGTCGCCGACGGTGCGCGCGGACTTCTTGTGCTTGGACGCCGCCGAGAGCCCCAGCTCGCTCATGGCGTAGACGATGCGGCGCTGCACCGGCTTCAGGCCGTCCCCCACGTGCGGCAGGGCGCGGTCCAGGATGACGTACATCGAGTAGTCGAGGTACGCCTTCTCGGTGTACTCGCCGAGCGCGAGCTCCTCGATGTGCTCGACGACCGCGGCCTTCGGCCGGGAGCTCGAGGAGGACTTCTTCTTGGCAGCCATGCGGCGGAGTGTAGGACGGAGGATGTGGGGCCGGGCGCGAGCGTGCGCGCCGGCCCCATCATCTCACTGTTGGTGCATACAGCGCCAGGGTGGAGCGGCGCGGCCCGAAGGAACGGACTCAGCGGTCACCGCCCCATTTGTGCACGGCGTCGCCGGCCGCGAACGGGTCGTGCACCGTCAGTGTCTCGATGCGCTGGCCGTGTTGCAGATCCTCCGTGTACAACAGTCGGGCGCCGGCCTCGAGGGCGCCCGCCACGATCAGGGCGTCGTGCCAGGAGAAGCGCCAGCGCTCGCGGATGCCGAGCGCGCGCTCGTAGAGCTCGACCGATGCGAAGACGGTACACAACGGCGCCAGCACCTCCGACAGGTAACGGCTCGCCCGTGCCTCGTCCATCGGCTCGGGGAAGCGCACCGTCGCCACGTTCAGGAACTCCCGTACCACCTGGGTGCTCGTGACGGCGGCGCCCTCGGCGAGCGCCCGACTCACGAGGTCCCGCGCGATCGCGCGCTTCGCGGCCGCCCCGGCGTCGAACGTGTAGACCAGCACGTTCGTGTCGAGAAAGCCCAGGGGCGCGTCAGCGATGATGTCCGCCACGCTCGTTCGCCTCGTCGCGCGAGTAGGGCCCGTCCGAGCGCACGTCGTCCAGGGATGCCATGAGCCGCGCGTAGGCGGCCCGCCGACGCGCGGCATCGTCGTCGGTGCCGGCGTAGGACGCGAGCCAGCGACGGAACTCGGCGTTGAGCGTCGTGCGGCGACGTTCCGCCTTCGCCCGTGCCGCGGCGATCAGCCGCTCTTCCGCGCTCAGGGTGATGTTCTTCACGTTGTGCCGCACTCCACGCGTGTACACGAGTCCAGTGTAGCATCGGGCCGACGGTCGATCCGCGGTCGGCGGCTTGTCGATCTGACAGGCTCGCTCGACGCCGGTCCGGCCGCGCCGATCGGCACGGCAAGGTCCAGCCCATTTCGTGCGCCCGCGTGCGCCTCCGCACGTTCCTTCACAGACTCGCCGCCAATGACCACGAGCATCCGACTTCGCCGCGCCGCCCTTGCCGCGCCCTTCTTCGGCCTGGCCACGGCCGCGAACGCCCAGGACGCCGGGCCCGTGGAGGTCGCGATGCACTACAGCGCCGAGCAGGCGGCGCCCTTGATCGAATGCTTCGCCCGCTACGAGGCCGAGACCGGCACGGCCGTGGAATACACCCAGCTCTCCTACCGCGACTACCTGCAGACGGTGCTGACCTCGCGCCTGGCCGGCCAGTCGCCGGACGTCTACCACGTGTACTCGATCTGGGCACCGCAGCTCGTCGACAACGGCGTGCTGGCCGAACCGCCGGACGAGCTCGCGCGGTTCGTGCGCGACGGCTACGCGCCGACCACCGTCGATGCCGCGACCATCGAGGACACGCTGTGGGGCGTGCCGAGCGAGGTCAGCGCGTACCTGCTGGTCTCCAACATGAAACTCTTGCGCGAGGCCGGCATCGAGTCTCCGCCGACGACGTTCGAGGAGCTGCGCGAGGCGGCGGCGAAGATCACGACGAGGAACGCGCAGGGGCGCATCGAGACGGCGGGCTTCGCGCTCGCGGAATCGTCGACCGGCACGGGCCTCGTGCACCCCTTCTACGCGCAGCTCTACTCCGCGGGCATCGATCCCTACACCGACGGCTTCGAGGGCACGAACTACGCGAGCGATGCCGCCGTGGCCGCGGTCGCCGAGATGAAAAGCCTGTTCGACGAGGACATCACCGACCGCTCGGTCGATGCCTTCGACTTTCCCGCCGGCGGCATCGGCATGATGATCATGGCCAACTGGCTCAAGGCCGACATCGAAGCGGGCTTCGGCGATGCGTTCGCCGACGACGTCGCCGTGTCGGCCCTGCCGTTCGGCGAGGACTGGAAGACGCTGCAGTACGCGTTCTTCTTCGGGGTCGACTCGGGCTCGGACGTCGCCGACGAGGCGTGGGACGTGGTGCGCTGGATCAACTCCCCCGAGTCCGCGTCGAGCGAGGGTGGCCCCTCGTGCATGGGCGAGACGCTCGCGAGCTTCGGCGCGCTGACGGCCAACGCGCACGATCTGGACGCGCTCGGCGAGCCGGACGCGTTCACCGCTCCGTACATCGATGCCCTCGAGAGCGGACGCGCCATCACGCAGCCGAACGTCATGCAGGCCGCCGAGATCGAGCGGCTCATGGCGGACCGCATCGGCGCGGCCATCGACGGCGCGGGCACGCCCGAGGACGAGATGACGGAGCTCGACGAGGAAGTGTCGGACATCCTGTCCGAGTTCTACTGACGCGCGTGCGGGGCTTGCGCGCGCGGCTCGGGTCGCCCGGCGCCGCGCCGTGGGTGTTCCTCGCGCCGCTGCTCGTCTTCGGCGTCGTCTTCTTCCTGCTGCCGCTCGTCTTCTCGCTGTACCTGTCGTTCACGCGCTGGAACCCGCTGGGCACGCCGCGCTTCGTCGGCTGGAACCAGTTCGAGTACCTCCTGACCCGCGACGATCGCTTCGTCGAGACGTTGCTGAACACCTTCACGTTCGCGTTCGGCTTCGTGGCGCTGAGCGTGCCGCTGGCGCTCGGGCTCGCGTTCACGTTCTCGCGCGCGCGGGGCCGGGCCTTCTGGCGCTCGGTCTACTACCTGCCGCAGGTCACGAACATCGTCGCCATCGCGTACCTGTGGCAGTTCGTGCTCGATGACCGGAACGGGCTCGTGAACCGGCTGCTGGGCGGCATGGGCGTGCGCGGGCCGGACTGGCTCACCGATCCGGTCATGGCCATGGTGTCGGTGATCCTCGTGATGGTCTGGTACGAGCTCGGGCGTTCCATGCTCGTGTTCTCGGCGGCGCTCGAGGGCGTGGACCCGGCGCTGTACGAGGCCGCCGAGCTCGACGGCGCACGCGCCTTCGAGCAGTTCCGCTACATCACCGTGCCGTCGATCCGACCCGCCATCGCGTTCGTGACCATCACGAGCTTCATCACGGGCATGGGGTTCTTCACGCTGATTCTCGCGATGACGGGCGGCGGGCCGCGCGGCTCGACCGAGGTGACGGCCTTGTATCTCTACCAGATGGCCTTCCAGGACCTGCGCATGGGCCGGGCCTCGGCCGCGGCGTTCCTGCTGTTCCTGATCATCGGCGCGCTCACCCTCGTGCAGGCGCGCGCGTTCCGCGAACCGAAGTCCGCGACGTGAGGATCGGCTCCGCGCTGAAGTACGCCCTGCTCGGTCTCGGTGCCGTGCTGATGCTGCTGCCCTTCGTGGACATGTTCGTCGGCGCGCTCAGATCCCCGAGCGATGTCTACGCGAACCCGCCGCGCTGGCTGCCCGCGGACCCGCAATGGAACGTCTACGCGCGCGTGTTCCGGGAACTGCCGATGACGACGTGGTTCTTCAACAGCATCGTCGTGACGAGCATCATCACGGTGCTGCAGGTGGCCACGAGCACCATGGCGGGCTTCGCGCTGGCGAAGTACCGCTTCGGCGGCCGGGACCGGCTGTTCGGTCTGGTGCTGGGCGCGCAGATGTTCCCCTTCTTCCTGTTCATCATCCCGATCTTCTTCCTGCTGCGCTTCATGCCGCTGGCGGGCGGCAACGATCTGCTCGGCCAGGGCGGCTCGGGCCTGCTCGGCTCCTACGCGGCGCTCGTCCTGCCGTTCACCGTGACCTGGTACGGCGTGTTCCTGATGCGCCAGTTCTGCCTGTCGATCCCCGACGAGCTGCTGGAGGCCATGCGGCTCGACGGGGCATCGGAGTACCAGATCTTCGGCAAGCTCGTGCTGCCGCTCGTGAAGCCCGCGATCGCGACGCTCGCCCTGTTCTCGTTCGTGTATCACTGGAACGAGTTCATCTGGACGATGACGGTGACGCGCTCGGCGCCCGAGCTGCAGACCCTGCCGGTGGGCATCTTCCTGCTCGAAGGCGCGTTCGGCGCGCTCGACCAGAAGTCCCTGCAGCAGGCGGCGCTGGCGGTGTCGGTGGTGCCGGTGGCCGTGCTGTTCCTGGCGCTGCAGCGGTTGTACGTGGGGAACGATCTGGGGTCGGCGCTCAAGTGAGCACATGGGCGACGGAATGGCGACCCCTGCGGGCGACCGGTACGATGCCGGACGCCACGTTCGCGTTCGAGGTGCTCCCATCCTGAGACGTCCGGACGATCCGCTCGGGCTGGACCCCGAAGGCCGCGGCGAGCGACGCTGGAGCATCACGCCCGGAAGGGCGTTGCTGGTGCTCGTCATCGCCATACTCGGACCGCTCGTCGTCGCGCTCGCGTGGCGGGCGGTGTTCGTGCACGACGATGGCGCACCTGCCCTCCCCGCCGAATCTACCGGACTCGCCCCGCCCGTGAGCCTCGACTTCGCCGCGCTGAATGCGTCCATCGACGCGCTGTCCGCCGAACGCGCCGCGGAAGTCGCGGCGATCGTGGAGTCGGCAGACGTGCGCGCGCTCGCGGACGCGGCGGCGGCGGGCCGGGTCGGTGCACGCGAGCTCGTGGCGTTCCACCTCTCGCGCATCCGTGCGCACGATGCCGCGCTGCACTCGGTGGTGCGGCTGAACCCGGCGGCGTTCGGCGCGGCGGACGCGCTGGATGCATTGGCCGCCTCCGGCGGCCGCGCGGGAAGCCTGCACGGCGTGCCGGTGCTGGTGAAGGACAACATCGCCACGGGAGACGGGATGCCGGTGACGGTGGGCGCCGCGGCGCTCGCCGACCACCGCTCGCCCGTCGACGCGCCGGTGGTGCGGCGGCTGCGCGAGGCGGGCGCGATCGTGCTCGGCAAGACGAACCTGTCGGAATGGGCGTACTTCATGTCCAGCGACGCGCCGAGCGGCTACAGCGCCGTCGGCGGCCAGTCCGTCAACCCCTGGGGCGCGGATCTGGAGGTGCTCGGTTCCAGCTCGGGCTCGGCGGTGGCGGCGGCCATGGGCTTCGCCCCGCTCACGCTCGGCACCGAGACGACGGGCTCGATCGTCGCGCCCGCGGCCGCGAACGGGGTGGCGGGCATGCGCCCGTCCGAAGGCGTCGTCGAGGGAGGACTGATCGCGCCGATCCTGCCGGCGCTGGACGGTGCCGGTCCGATCGCCCCTCGGGTGGCGGACCTGCAGGTCGCGCTCGAGGCCATCGCCGCGCGCTCGATCGGGCCCGTGCCGCGTGGGGTGTCGCTGAACGGCGTGCGGTTCGGCGTGCCCATCGTGGCGGGCATGAACATCGGCGCCGCGGCGGGCGCGCCGTTCGACGCCGCGGTGGCGGCGCTGGAGGCGGCGGGGGCCACGGTGTTCGCGGTGCCGGTGCCGGACGCGGCGGCCGTGGCGCTCGCCGGTTCGCAGCGCACGCTCTTCGCGGGCGGGATGCGCGACGCGGTGGATGCCTGGCTCACCGACACGCGCGCGCCGTTCGCGTCGCTCGCCGATATCGTGGCGTGGAACGCCGCCGCGCCCGCGGAGCGCATGCCGTACGGACAGGATCTGCTGGTACGCGCGGTCGAGGCCGGCGCGACGTCGGCCGAGCACGCCGCCCTCCTCGAGGACTACCGCGCGACCGCGCTGGGCACGATCACGGATCTCGCCGCGCGACACTCGCTGGACGCGGTGCTGTCCGTCGACAACCTGTTCGCGCTGTTCTACGCCGGAGCAGGCGTCGCGGCCATCACCGTGCCCATCGGACGGGATGCGGCGGGCCAGCCGCACGGGGCGACGCTGGTGGCGGTGGAGCCCGATGCGGATGCGGCGTTGCTGGGGCTGGCCGCGGCGGTGGAGCGGGTGGCGGGGCGGGCCGGAGCGCCCGTTCTGATTGGCAGCCCTAGGCCAGCAACCCCCGTCGCTTCATGATCCGGTTCGCGAGCGCGTTGGTCGACGCATCGTGCGACGTCACGCTCTGCCCCGAATCGAGCTCGGCCTTGATCGACTTCGCGAGCTGCTTGCCGAGCTCCACGCCCCACTGATCGAACGGGTCGATGTCCCAGATGCAGGCCTCGACGAACACCTTGTGCTCGTAGAGCGCGATGAGCGCGCCGAGCGCGTGCGGGTCCAGCTTGCCGATCAGCAAGGTGTTGGTGGGCCGGTTGCCCGCGAAGGTGCGGTGCGGCGCGACGGCGTCGATGTCGGCGTCCGAGGCGCCGGCGGCCTTCATCTCGCGTCGCACCTCGTCCTCGGACTTGCCCTTCATGAGCGCCTCGGTCTGCGCGAGGCAGTTCGCGATCAGCAGCTCGTGGTGCTCGCCGAGCGGATTGAGGCTCTGCATCGGCAGGATGAAGTCCGCGGGGATGACGTGCGTGCCCTGGTGCACCAGCTGGAAGAAGGCGTGCTGGCCGTTGGTACCGGGCTCGCCCCAGACCACAGGACCCGTGGACACGGTGACGGGCGTGCCGTCCACGTGCACGGACTTGCCGTTGCTCTCCATGGTGAGCTGCTGCAGGTACGCGGGAAAGCGGTGCAGGTACTGGTCGTAGGGCGCGACGAGGTGGGTCTCCGCGCCCAGGAAGTTCGAGTACCAGACCGTGAGCAGCGCCAGCGTGACGGGCAGGTTCGACTCGAGCGGCGCTTCGCGGAAATGCATGTCCATGGCGTGCGCGCCTTCGAGGAACTGCTCGAAGCGGTGCATGCCGATCGACAGGATGAGCGGCAGCCCGATGGCCGACCACAGCGAGTAGCGCCCGCCCACCCAGTCCCAGAAGCCGAACATGTTGGCGGTATCGATGCCGAAGTCGCCCACGGCCTGCGCGTTCGTGGACACCGCCACGAAGTGCTTGCGGACGTCGGCCTCGGTGGCGCCGGAGCCGAGGAACCAGTCGCGCGCGGAATGCGCGTTCGCGAGCGTCTCCTGCGTCGTGAACGTCTTGGAGGCGACGATGAACAGCGTGGTGTCCGCGTCCAGGCCCTTCAGTGCCGAGACGAGGTGCGAGCCGTCGACGTTGGACACGAAGTGCATCCGCAGCCGTTCGTGCGCGAAGGGCGCGAGCGCCTCGACCGCCATGAGCGGCCCGAGATCGGAGCCGCCGATGCCGATGTTCACGATGTCGGTGATCGGCTTGCCGGTGTGCCCCGTCCAGTCGCCGTCACGCACGCGCTCGGAAAAACCGCGCAGCCGGTCCAGCACGGCCAGGATGCCGGGCATGACGTCCTCGCCATCCACCATGACGGGCTCGCCCGAGCGGTTGCGCAGCGCGGTGTGCAGCGCCGGACGGTGCTCGGTGGGGTTCACGATCTCGCCGCCGAACATGCGATCGCGGCGCGCCTCTACGTCGCTGGCCCGCGCCAGCGACACGAGCGCCTCGCGCACGGCCACGTCGGTATGGTTCTTCGAGGCGTCGAGCACGAGGCCGCAGGCCTCGAGCGTGCAGGCCGCCACGCGACCGGGCTCGGACGCGAAGAGCTCGACGAGCGTGCGGTCGTGCATCTCGCTCGCGCGGGTCTCGAGGGCGCGCCACTCGGGGCGCTCGTCGGGTCGTGCCATGGGGGCGCTTCGCGTTGCGTGGGACCGCCCGGAAGGGGCGACCGTGGACGCGCGAGTGTAGCGAAGCGGCCGCCGCCGTCGGTACCGGGGACGTGGTGGACGCGCCTGATCGACCGGCTGGGCACGACCGTGCTGCTGCTGCGCGAGCAGCTCCGATCAGTGCTCCTTGCGTTCGTTGAAGTCGATGATCTCGGCGTCGCCCTCGTCGGCGTCGGCACGGGCGTCGTCGGTCCCGGTGGCGCGCGCGCGCTGGGCCAGGTCGCCTTCGGCGTACAGCGGGCGCATGAAGCTTCGCTCGTGGGAGAGCACGCAGCGCGTGTCGCGCGCGTACTCGTGGGCGCGCACGCAGTCGGCGTCCTGCAGCGAGTCGTGCCGGTAGGCCTCGTAGGCGGCGAGCGAGTCGAAGTCGAACACGGCGACGGCCACGTCGCTCGCACCCTCGGCAGGGAGCCAGTAGCCGCGGTGCCTGCCGCCGAAGCGCTCCACGAGCGGCAGCCACATCCGGGCGTAGGCCTCGAACTCGACGAGCTTGTAGGGATCGATCCGGTAGTGCAGTACGCAGGAGATCATGCGGCGGGGCCACGTTCGGGGGGGAGCGCGCATCATGCCCGGCGCGGCGCCCGCGATGCATCCGCCTCCACCCGCACGAGCGTGCCGGCGTGCAGGCCGTCGAGCAACCAGCCGTGCACGATCCAGTGCGACACGGCGTACGTGAGCACCAGTCCGAGCGCGGCCAGGGCGGCGAGCGCGACGGCGACGGCCACCTCGTCCGAGCGTGCGCCGCGAGCGTCGGCGCCCGCGCACGGCGCACGGTCCCTCGGGTTGTCCGACAGACCGCTCACGACCCCGTCGGCAACATTTTCCGACCGCCTTTCGAACTCCATGCCGTCTTCTTCGGAACGCATTTCGGAAAAAAGCACCTTGGCGAAGCCGGTACGCTTGCGCGCGCGTGCCGGATTTTCGACACCGGTCGGTCGACTTCCCCGGCACCTTTCAGGGGATCGGGTCGTCGATGTCGATGCGGGTCAGCAGCCGTTCCGCCCCGTCCGCACCCATCGCCCGCAGGTGGGCGACGTTCCTGTCCGGAATGCCCTCGGGATCCGGGTGGCGCGCGACGGCGGCCGCGACGGCCGACTCGCGCAGCAGGTGCAGCGTCGGGTACGGCGCCCGGTTCGTGGCGTTCGCGGGATCGTCCGCGGGCTCGCCCTCGAACGCGTAGTCGGGATGAAAGCTCGCGAGCTGCAGCACGCCCTCGTGGCCGAGCTCCTCGAGCAGCGCCTCGGCCATCGCCAGGACGTCCAGGAAGTCGTCGAGCGCATCGAGCGGCGTGCGCCCGTGCGCGTCCGGGGCGACGACGAGCAGCACCGTGGGCGCGTCCGCGGCGTCGGAAGGTGCCGCGCGTGCCAGCACGTCGGCCTCCGCGGCGAGGGTCGTGAGCAGGCCCGACGCGTCGAACGCGGCGGCCACGATGCGCACCTCGCCCCGGCGCAGCGCGCGGCCCGCGAAGGGGCACAGGTTCTCGGCCACCACCACCCGCTCCAGCCAGCGTCGCGTGCGCAGGGCGGCAACCGTGTCCTCAGCCATGCGT
Source organism: uncultured Gammaproteobacteria bacterium (assembly GCA_963833195.1). GTDB lineage: Bacteria > Pseudomonadota > Gammaproteobacteria > Granulosicoccales > Granulosicoccaceae > Granulosicoccus. The sequence continues at coordinate 586,072 of CAWHXF010000028.1, forward strand.
ATACTGCGCCGCGCTCATGAACCCCGACCTCGACCGCCTCCAGCCCTACCCGTTCGAGCGGCTGCGCAGCCTGCTCGCGGACGTGGCGCCCGCCGACCTGCCGGGCATCTCGCTCACGATCGGCGAGCCGCGGCACCCCGCCCCGCCGCTCGTGCTGGACGCCCTGCAGGGCGCGCTCGGCAGCATCGAGCGCTACCCGACCTCGCGCGGCTCGGACGGCCTGCGCGAGTCGATCGCGAGCTGGCTCGCGAACCGCTTCGAGCTCGGCACGCTCGATGCCCGGACGCTGAGCGAGCGCCACGTGCTGCCCGTGGCCGGCACGCGCGAGGGGCTCTTCTCCATCGCGCAGGTGCTGCTGGACCCTACCGCGGCGAAGCGCTCGGTACTGATGCCGAACCCGTTCTACCAGATCTACGAGGGCGCGGCCCTGCTGGGCGGCGGCACGCCCGAGCTCTACGCCATCGGCGAGGACGCGGACGCGGACATCGACGCCATCGACGCCGCCGCGTGGGCGCGCTGCGCGATGGTGTACGTGTGCACGCCCGGCAACCCCACGGGCGCGGTGCTGTCGCGCGAGGCGCTCGGCCGACTGGTGCTGCGCGCGCAGGAACACGGCTTCACCATCGTCTCGGACGAATGCTACGGCGAGATCTATCGCGAGGCCGCGGGTCCGCCTGCCGGCCTGCTGGAAGCCGCCCGGGCCGTGGGCGTCGACGACTTCCGCGGCTGCCTGTCCTTCCACAGCCTGTCGAAGCGCTCGAACCTGCCGGGGCTGCGCTCGGGCTTCGTCGCCGGGGACGCCGCGCTGCTGACGCGCTTCCTCGAGTACCGCACCTATCACGGTTGCACGCTGCCGGGCTTCGTCGAGGCGGCCAGCGCCGCGGCCTGGAGCGACGAGTCGCACGTCGCCGCGAACCGCGCGGCCTACGACGCGAAGTACGCCGCGGTGGTCGAACGGCTCTCGCCGCACCTCGACGTCCCCGTTCCGCCCGGCGGCTTCTACCTGTGGCCGCGCGTGCCGATGGACGACGAGGCGCTGACCGTGCGGTTGCTGGGCGAGGCGAACGTGCGCGTCGTGCCCGGCAGCTACCTCGCGCGCGAGGCGCCGGGCCGCGGCCCGACATCGAACCCCGGCGCGCGGCGCCTGCGCCTGGCGCTCGTCGCCTCGGTGGACGACTGCACCGAAGCCGCCGGGCGCATCGCGCGCACCCTGGCCGACCTTTCCCGGAACCCGAGCGCACGCACCGCATGAGCGACATCGAACGCACCGTCACCGACGCCTGGGAGCGTCGCGGCGACATCACGCCGGCCGACGCGCAGGGCGATGTCGGGCAGGCCGTGGAGCAGGCCATCGCCCTGCTGGACCGCGGCGAGGCGCGCGTGGCCGAGCCGCGCGGGGTCGGCGACTGGCACGTGAACGAGTGGCTGAAGAAGGCGGTGCTGCTGAGCTTCAGGCTGCGCGACAACGCCGTCATCGAGGCCGGCCCCGACACCCGCTACTACGACAAGGTGCCCGGCAAGTTCGCGGACATGGGCAGCGATGCCTTCCGCGAGGCCGGCGTGCGCGTGGTGCCGCCCGCCATGGCTCGCCGCGGCAGCTTCATAGGGCAGAACACCGTGCTGATGCCGTCGTACGTGAACATCGGCGCCTACGTCGACAGCGGCACCATGGTGGACACCTGGGCCACGGTCGGCTCGTGCGCGCAGATCGGCAGGAACGTGCACCTGTCGGGCGGCGTGGGCATCGGCGGGGTGCTGGAGCCGCTGCAGGCCTCCCCCACCATCATCGAGGACGACTGCTTCATCGGCGCGCGCTCCGAGATCGTCGAGGGGGTGATCGTCGAGCGCGGCTCGGTCGTCTCCATGGGCGTCTACATCGGCCAGAGCACGCGCATCTACGACCGCGAGACCGACGAGGTCAGCTACGGGCGCGTGCCCGAGGGCTCGGTGGTGGTCTCGGGCAGCCTGCCGGCCGACAACGGCCGCTACTCGCTGTACTGCGCCGTCATCGTCAAGCGCGTGGACGCCAAGACGCGCGCCAAGGTCGGCATCAACGAGCTGCTGCGCGTCGTCGACTGATGAGCGTCACCGTCGCCGAGGTAGCGGTCTGGGGCATCCCGAACTGCGACACGATGAAGAAGGCGCGTCGCTGGCTGGACGAACACGGCGTGGAGTACACCTTCCACGATTACGCGAAGGCGGGCATCGACGCGGACAAACTGCAAGCCTGGTCCGACAAGGTCGGTTGGGATCAGTTGCTGAACCGGCGCGGCACGACGTACCGCAAGCTCGACGAATCCGATCGGAGCGGCATCGACGAGGCGAAGGCCATCCGGCTCATGGCCGAGCATCCGAGCCTGATCAAGCGCCCCGTCATCGAGCGTGGCGACGAGATCGTCGTCGGCTTCGACGACACGCTGTACACGAAGCTCTTCGGGCTCTGACGTTCGTGCACCGGGTCGCTCGTGCGGACGAGCTGGACGCGGTGTACCTCATGGGGTGCGATGCGTGGGGCGACGGTGCGTCCACGGACGCGTATCTCGAGGCGTGCCGGGCGAGTCCGAAGTACGCGGCCGGCACGTGGTTCGTGCTCGTGCGGGACGGCGCGCCGGTCGCGTCGTTGCTGCTTCATCGCGACGGCTTCGGGCTCGCGGACCGGCACGTCGGGATCGGATCGGTCGCGACGGTGCGGGAGCATCGGGGCCGCGGATACGGTTCGGCGTTGGTGCGAGGCGTCGTGGACGATCTTCGACGCGATGGCGGGACGCGCGCGGTGTGGTTGTTCGCCGACATCGATCCGGCGTTCTACGCGCGGCTCGGTTTCGAGCGCGTTGCGATACCCGGCTCGACGTGCGAGGAGGTCTGCATGGTGCTGTTCCCCATGCCGGACGCGCGGTTCGACGCTCCGACGCCTCGCTATTTCTGATCCCCCTTGTCCGTCACGCGGGCGCTGGCGGCTCGCGCACGTTCTCCCTCGTCGCGGTGGATGCCGAGGACGCCGCGCGTCGCACGACGCTCGAGCTTCGCGTTCTCGGAAGCCTCGGTGGCCGTGGAAGTGCTCGCCGCGGGCACGGACCTGCCGGACCCGTCGGCGGGGAGTGCGGACATCTCCATCTCGTTCGACGCCACGCGCGTGGCGCTCGCGCGATCCCGCGGAGCTGATCGACGAGGCGATCGGTCGAGCGACCGGGGCGGCCCTCGCGGCGCTCGGGGTCCGGTCGCTGCTGCTCGAACAGGAAGAGGTATGAAAGTCCTTGCGTAACGGGACGGCAGTATCGCCGTCCCGTCGACTTCGCTCAGCTCGCGTCGATCAGGTTCACCACGCGCTCGACGTCCGGGTGCGCGGCCGCCACTCGTGCCGCCGCCGCGCGCGACAGCGCATCGGTGTTGCCGGTCAGCGTCGCGACGCCGTTCGAGACCGAGACGTTGACGATGCGACCGTCCGAGACCGCGGACTGCACGTCGTTGTAGAGCGAGTCGCTCGTCATGGCCGAGGCCGGGGCGGCGACGAGAGCGGCGGACAGGGCGATGGCGGCGAGAGCGTGCTTGGCGAATGCGTTCATGGGAAGGGAAGCTCCGGGGATGAGGTAGGAAGGAAGGAAAGGGAAAGCGTTGTGAGAGCGGACCGACGTGGCCCGTAGCGCGACTGGAGAGTCGTTGTCCGCTCTCCATGGGTAGGCACTATCGACCCCGGACCTTTCCGCCCCTTCGCTGTCGCCTTACGCGTACGTGAGGTCATGCTGCCTTTGGCTAGCGGATCGGCGTGACGCCGACGGCGGCCTTGAACCGGCGCACGAAGCTCGACGGGGCGAGGTGCGCGGCGCCCGCGAGGTCCTCGACCGAGATCGGACTGCCGTAGCCCGCCGCCACGTGATCGAGCACGGCCCGGTGTGGTGCCGATCGAACGTCGCCGCGGGCATGGACTACGGCGCGGCACCGTCGCGCGCCGAAGCGAGCCGCACCGGCTCCGCGAGCGCCTCGACGATCGCGCACAGCGCCATCACGAGGTGGTACCCGGCCCAGAAGCAGATGCCGGACAGCTTGCTCGCATCCTCGATCAGCACCGTGACGCCGCGCTGGGGCAGCACCTGGTCGGCGCCGAGGGACACCGCGAAGCACAGCACGGCCGCCAGCAGCAACGCATTGGCGGGCGTGTCGACGCGACGCGCGTGCAGCGCGTAGGACGCCGCGAGGACGGCGAACAGCGGAAAGAGGATCCACTCGCCCTTGAGCGATCCGACGAGATGGCGCTGTTCGTGGATCTGGAAGACGTCGTCGACGGCGAGCAGCACCGTGAGCACCAGGGCGGTGAGCAACTGCGCGCGACGCGCCGTCGTGGTCCCGCTCCGCAGCATGACGAACACCAGCGCGGTGAACACCATGCCGGCGGTCGCGGCCCACAGCAGCGCGCCGAGATTGGACACCGCGCCCAGCCAGAAGAAGTCGTACGGTGCGCCGTTCAGGCCGCCCGGCAGGCCGGCCATGTAGAGGAACTTGTGCTCGGCGGCCAGCAACGGATCGCGGTACAGCTCCACCGGACGCACCCACGGCTGCAGGATCGCCACGAGGTTGATCACCAGCGCGGGCAGCGAGCACCACAGCAGGAGCGCCGCCCCGTTCGCGTTCACGCGAGAGACACCGGAGCCACCGCGCACGGCACCCTCTATGACGAGCGGTCGGAAGATCGATCCGGTCATCCGCGGGACCGCGGCGGGCGAAAGCTCATCGGGCGAGGTCGTGTCACGCGTGCGTCATCACGCCGCCATCCTGACGCTGCCCTTCTCCTGCGTCTACGCGGGCTTCCGGGATCTGTCGGATGCGACACTCTTCCCGGCTTTTCGCGCCGACGCCCGGCGCGCGCGCAGGCGTGCGACGAGCACCTGCCCGCCGAGCACGACGAGCGCGAGCGCGAGCGGCACGAGGAAGTACGACACCCGCCACGCGAGCAGCGCCCCCACGAGCGCCGCCGGCGCGACCCCGGGCAGCAGCGCGACGAACGCGCCCTCGACCACGCCCAGACCGCCCGGCACGCCGCTCGCGGCACCCAGCGTCACGGCGACGACGTAGGCGCCGAGAAACGGCGCGAAGCCGATATCGGAGTGGGTCGACAGCAGCAACCAGGGCATCGCCGCGGTGACGAGGACATCGCTTGCGCCGATCGCGACCTGCGCCACGGCGAGCCGCGTTGCGGGGGGCGCGAGGCGCAGGCGGCCGAGCGCGACCGGGCCGCGCGCGCGCGCGGCGAGCGCGATCCAGGCGAGCGGCACGGCGCACAGCGCGACGCCGACGAACCGCAGCAGCGGCTCGCCCAGGCGCTCCGCCCCCGGGGCCGTGCCCGGCGCGAGCACGAGAGTCAGTCCGAGCAGCGTCGCGGCGCCCAGCGCGTAGGCGACCGGATAGCACGCGATGACCGCGGCAACGCGCGCGACGGGCAGCCCGAGCGCGGTGTAGGCGCGGTAGCGGACCGCTCCGCCGGAGATCGCCGAGACGCCGACGTTGTGCCCGACGGCCATCGCGCAGAACGCGTGCGGCGCGATGGTGCGCCAGCGCAGCGCGCTGCCGACGTGGCGCAGGCCGACGAGATCGTAGAGCGTCTGCACGAGGTAGCTGGCGACGCCGACCGCGGCCGCCGCCAGCAGCGTCGGCGTCGGGATCGTCCGGAAGCCCGCGACGATCTCCGCGAGGCTCGTGTCCGCGAGGGCGCGACGCAGCACGAGCAGCGCGGCGACGAACACCACGAGCCCGACCAGGGCCGGAAGGGTCCTCCCGAGCCCGCGAACGGCCGTGCGCACGCGCCCGCGGAAGCCTGCGGTGCCGGAGGGCGGTCTCGCGCCGTCGCGCTGGCTCATCGTTCGGTGTCGTCGCGGGCCGCTCGCGTGGGAGCGAAGGGACCGGATCGTAGTGGAACTCCCCGTCGAGCCGTGGTCCGCTCGGCGAACGGCCCTGCCCGACGGCCCTTCGGCCCGCCCTAAGGGCCTGTGGCGATATAAATTGACCGTCCTGTCGTTCCGCAGGGCGTGCCAGCCTAGGCGCGAGGAGCGGAGCGTGGCGGCGCCACGCGACCGACGAGCAACGACGGATGGCGCGCCCTGCGGAACGACCCTTCGGGCCGGCCCTGTGCGTCCGCCCCGCTGCGTTGCTGCTCGCTCGGGTAGCCCTGCTACCCTCGTTCGCAGCGCCTTGCGGGACGAACGCACAGGGCCGGCAGGACGGTCAATTTATATCGCCACAGGCCCTAAGACGGCGCCTCGTCGCGCTCGGCACCGCGGGCGGACAGGAAGTCGGCGACCGGTTCGAGCGCGGGCACGGCCCTGCAGACCGTGGCGATCGCGACGAGCACGGGCACCGCGATCAGCATGCCGACGATCGACCACAACCAGGCCCAGAACGCGATCGCGACGAAGACGACGACCTGGTTGAGCTTCAGTGCCCGTCCGAGGAAGTAGGGCGTGACGAACTGGCCCTCGATCGCGGTCAGCGCGTAGTAGGCGAGGCTCGGCAGGATGGCCAGCCAGATCCCGTCGAACGTCAGGAGCCCCACGATGAGTGCCAGTACGGAGCCCCCGATCGCGCCGACGTAGGGCACGTAGTTGAACAACCACCCCATGACGCCGAACAGCAGCGGGTCGGGCATGCCGAGCGCCCACATCGTCAGGCCGATGGCGACGCCCAGGCCGGCGTTGATGAGCGTGATGGTCAGCAGGTAGCGCGACAGCTGTCGCTCGATGTCGTGCGCGATCCGCACGGCGCGCCGCTTGTCGCGGAACCGCGGGATCACGTGCACGAGCTTCTCGTAGAACATGTCGCCCGAAGCGAGCAGGAAGAACAGCAGCACGAGGACCAGCACGAGCTGCACGCCGATCAGCGGGACCAGCGCCGCGACGCGTTCGATCGGCCCCGAGTCGGCGACGACGACGGCCGAGCGCTCCGCCGTGCCGGGAGCGGCGGCCGCCTTGACGTCCTCGACGACCTCGTCGATCGACTTGCCCGCGGAGCTCGCGCTCAGCGTCGCGCGGATGTCGCGAACGCGCTCCTCGAGCTGGCTACCGATCCGAGGCGCGTCGGCGACCCAGCCGGCGATCGGCGTGGCGAGCAGCAGCGTGACGATCAGCAGCAACGCAGCGATGCCGCCCACGATCGTCGCGGCCGCCCAGCCGACCGGCAGGCCGAGACGACACAGCGCTCGGCGAACCGGGCTGAAGACCAGCGCGAGCAGAAGGCCGAGCAGTACGGGCGTCAGGAACGTCTTGGCGTAGGCGAAACCCGCGACGAGCAGCAGCAGGAAGACGCCGATCGCCGCCCAACTGGGCGGCCGACGCGTCCCGGCGACGTTCTCGGCCGAAGCGTCGGCCGAAGCGGTGGATGGCATCGATCCCCGATCGTCGGTGTTCGAGGACGGCTCGTTGCCCCAACGTTCGACCGACGCTCGCGCCGGACCGCTCATGCCCGTCCATTGCCGGCGTGCGCGTTGGAGGCGAGTGCCATGACTGCTCCCTTGGAAGATTCGCACCGTCGACCCGACCGACAGCCACCCGATCGCCCGACCCGGATCCTGCCTCGGAGGTGCGCTCGTCGCCCACGAGGTCGGCGGTGTTGCACCGCGCGTGGCAGGCTTTACAAACCCTCGAGCGTGTTCGGCCGGCGGGCCGATCCGTCCACGTCGTCGCCGACAGCGTCGTCACGCGCACCGATCACGATGAAAAGCCGCCCCGCGTCGACTACCGGCCGAGCGACTACGGCGCGACCCTTGTCCCGGTCCTCGACGGCATGGGCACGCGGGGGCAAGGCACACCTTCGACGCGTCGGCGATCGCGAGCGATCGGCTTGCCAGGAAGCCGCGCATGCCGCATGCGCAGGCACCTTCCGCCCTACGTCTCCGCCAGCCTTCCCGTCCACCGCGCAGCCGTCCCGTCGAGCCCTCGCGATGTGCCTCCGAACCTTTCCCGCACACGCAAGCCCGCCGTCTCGAACAAGCCGTCCAGCTCGTCCTCCCCGAAGTAGGTGTACCGCCGTCCGAGCGCATCGCGCCGCTCCCCCTCGCCCGCCTTCACCGACACGTAGAACGCACCGCCCGGACGCAGAGCGGTCCGCGCGGCGGCCAGATGCCGGGGCACGTCGGTCCGCGCCGCGTGCAGCAGGCTGAAGCTCGCCCAGACCCCCTCGTAGGCCGCGACGGCATCCAGATCGTCGAACGTCGCGACGCGCGCCGGCAGCCCGTGCTCGGCCACGGCGTGCGCCACCATCGCGGGCGTGGCGTCGACCGGATCGACGTCGAAGCCCAGGGACGCGAAGCGCGCGGCGTCGTGGCCCGGGCCGCAGCCCCAATCCAGCACCCGCCCGCTCGTGGGCAGTCGCGCCACGAAGGCGTCGAAGGGTGCCGTGTTCACCTGTCCCGTGAGCGCGGCGTAGTCGTCCACGCGTCTCGCGTACACCGCGATGGTCTCGTCGTCGATCATGCGTGCGCTCCGGTGCGTCGTACCGCGACATCATGGATCCCAGCGCCCGATCGTGTACCGCCGCTCCTGCCCGGCGTCGAACGCCGGTGGCCTGCGCTCCGGCGGGCAGCGCGAGCCGTCGTGCCCGAGCGCGCGCAGCGCGACCCGCGCGGCGGCGTCGTGCCCCATCGCCGCGAGCCGCGCGTCGTCCCACCACGAGAGTCTGCCGCGCTCCACGTGCGCGTAGACGCCCTCGTGGTCCGCGAAGCTCAGCGACGCGATGTCCGCCGCACAGCGGCGCAGGAAGTCGACGTTGGCATCCGCGACCAACTCGGCCGGATCCAGCACCTCGTCGGGCGTGCGGGCGTCCACGCGCACCTTCCTGAACCGGTCCACGTCCAGCATGCGCTCGACGTCCAGCACGGTCATCGACCCGTTGCTGCCGAACGCCGCGGTGCGCGGTGTCTCTCCCGCGGGAACGCCGTTGTCCAGGAACTCGAAGCGCACGGCGCGCTCCACGGCGTTCACCCACGCCAGGAACAGCGCGGGCATGCCCGTGAACGCCTCGACGTTGTGGTACAGCAGATCGTCCACCGCCTTGAAGCGCCCCGTGGTCAGCCCGCGCTTCCACGCTCGCTCCACGGTCTCGGCCGGGGGCGTGATCATGAAGAACATGAACACGCGGTGGCCGAACCGCGACAGCAGCCGACCGTCGGCCGTGCGCCCGCGCTCGGGCGCGAAGCTGTCGAAGCGGAAGCGGTCGATGAGCAGGTGCGACATGCGCCCGTCCGCGGCCTTCGCTGCCATGTATCGATCGAGCTTCCCGTCCACGATCTCGAGCTCGCGTCCCGTCAGCATGGCGCCGTAGCGACGCTCGGGTCCGAGCGACTCGTACTCGAGCAGGTACTTCCGCCAGTAGTCCGGGCTGATGAGCGCGAAGTCCTCCCACGGAATGCCGAGCCGCGCGGCGAGCATCCGTTGCAGCGGCCGCGTGGTGCTCTTGCCCGAGGCCGACGCGCCCTTCACGTTCATGACGACGGGCTCGGCCTGCACGGGCAACCGGCGATAGCCTTCGGCGTCCACCGCGCGCTCGAAGATCGGCGCCACGAGTCGTGCGACGACATCGCTGCCGTGCGCGTTGCCGATCCGGTCCACGGCGAGGCGCTCGAGCAGCGCGGCGTCCGGCGCGAGCCGGCCGCGGTGCGCGAGCATGGACTCGACGATCTTCACGAGCGCGGCGAGGCAATCGCGCTCGAGCGGATCGGCGGTATCCGGCGCTTTCCAGGCCTCGAGCGCGCGGGACTCGGGCGGGACCTCGTCCGGCGCGGAAGGTGCGCGCCCGAACCACCGCGACCATGCGGAGCGAGGCGGCGGCGGCGGTGCGGGCGCGAAGAGCCGCTCGGCGAGCTCGCGCGCGACGAATTCCCGCGCCGCCGTGCGCACGTTCTCGAAGGCCGCGACGATGCCGGGCATCTCGGGTCGCACGTGCCGCTCGTGGATCGTGCGCACCATGCCCCGCAGGTTCAGTCCGAGCGTCTCGTAGCCGGGACCGTCGGGCACCGAGAGATCGGCGGTGACGCGCACGAGCAGCTCGTGCACGACGAGCCGCTCGGGCCGCAGCGCGGCGAGCTCCAGCGGGTCGAGCCCGACGAGGTCCGCGAGCTCCGCCGCGTCGGCGTAGGCGACACTCGCGTGCTCGGGTCGGAAGAGCGTGACGAGCGGGCGCAGCCGCGCGGGGATATCCGAGCCCAGGCCCGGGTTCCAGGCGCTGCCCTCGAGCTGATCCGGCGGGTTACGGCTCAGGCGATGCTCGTCCGCGGACGCCTGCGCAGCCGATCGACCGCGAACTTGAACACCGGCAGCAGGATCAGGAGGATGGCGATGATCGTGATGGGTCCGGCGATGGGACGCGTGAAGAAGATCGACGGGTCCCCGGAGGACAGCAGCAGCGACTGGCGCAGCGTGGGCTCGGCGATGGGTCCGAGCACGATGGCGAGCACCGCGGGCGCCAGCGGATAGTCGAGCTTCCTGAGCACGTAGGCGCCGAGGCCGAAGCCGAGCATGAGCCACACGTCGTGCATGTCGCGCGTGGCCGCGTAGCCGCCGACGATCGAGAGCACGAAGATCACCGAGGCGAGCATGGTGAACGGCATGCGCAGCATCCAGATGAACAGCGGGATGAACGCCAGGTTCACGACGAGCGCGAAGAAGTTCGACACGTAGAACGAGCCGATGAGGCCCCATACGAATTCGGGCTGGTCGACGAACAGCCGCGGCCCCGGCGTGAGCCCCCAGATGACCATGCCGCCGAGCAGGATGGCGGTGGTGGGCGAGCCCGGGATGCCGAGCGTGAGCATCGGCAGCATGGAGCCCGTGGAGGCGGAGTTGTTCGCGGCCTCGGGCGCCGCCACGCCGCCCGGGTGGCCCTTGCCGAACTCCTCGGGCCGCTTCGACGTGAGCTTCGCCACGCCGTAGGCCATGAGCGAGCCGGGGGTGGCGCCCGCGGCCGGCAGGATGCCGACGAAGAAGCCGAGGAAGGAGCCGATCATGGTGCCCTTCCAGCCGCGTCGGGTGGCGATCTTCGCGTCGTCCACGGCGCCGCGAACCGTCATCTTCGTCTCGGTGGAGGTGATCTTGCCGCGCGTTGAATCGATGGTCCAGAGCATCTCGCCGATGCCGTAGACGCCGATGGCGAGCACCAGGAAGTTGATGCCGTGCAGGAAGCCGGAGATGTCGAAGAAGATCAGGCGCGGGGCGCCGGAGATCGCGTCGAAGCCCACGGTGGCCAGCACGAGTCCGAGGCAGATCGACAGGATGGTCTTCGGGATGTCGTCGCCGCCGAGCCCGACGAAGGTCGCGAACGCGAGCAGCATGAGCGCGAAGATCTCCGGAGGGCCGAAGCTCAGCGCCACGGAGGCGAGCACCGGGGCGAACGCGGTAAACAGCACGTTGGCCACCGTGCCGCCGACGAACGAGGCGATGGCGGCGGTGACGAGCGCGAGCCGCGCCTTGCCCTGCAGCGCGAGCGGCCGACCGTCGAAGGTGGTGGCCACCGCGGTGGAGGCGCCGGGGATGCCGAGCGTGATGGACGAGATGGCGCCGCCGTACATCGCCCCGTAGTAGATGGCGGCCAGGAAGATGATGGCCGAACCCGGCGGCACGAGAAAGGTGATGGGCAGCAGGATCGCCACGCCGTTGACCGAGCCGAGCCCGGGCATGGCGCCGATGAACAGCCCGAGCGAGACGCCGCCGATGATCAGCGCAAGGTTCAGCGGTTGTATCGACAGCAGGAAGCCGTCGCCGAGCAGGCCGAGAATCTCCATCAGTGCGCGCTCAGTAGATGATCGAGTAGAGCCAGTTGTACAGAGGCTCCGTGAACGGCAGCCCCTTCGGCATCGTGATGCGCATCAGCCCTTCGAAGAAGAAGAAGAACAGCACCGGCAGCCCGAACGAGATCGTCAGCGTGACGCCCCAGGAATGGCGGCCGAGGAACTTCAGGTAGTAGAGGAGGAAGAGGCACATGGCGCCGTACATGGACACCACGTCGATGAGCGCCACGAACCCGAGCAGCCCGCCGCCGACGAGCACCAGCATGCGCCGTCCGTAGCGATCGAACAGGGGTTCGGTCGAGCGCGCGGGCGGCGAGGTGCCGCGGATGCCGTTCCAGGCGATCACGCCCGTGCAGACGAGCATGATCCCCGACAGCCAGAAGGGCCAGGCGCCTCCGCCCGGCCCCTCCCCGCGCACGTACCCGGTCTCGAGCTCCGAGCTCTTCCACATCAGGTAGATCGAGAACAGGGCGAGCACGCCCGCCGTGGTGATTTCCGCTCGGCGCATGCCGCCCCGTCTCCGCTACCGCTCGTGCGTGGACTCGACTACTCGTCCATCTCCGACAGGAGCTCCTCGTGTCGCTCGAGCTGAGTCTGCCAATACGCCTTCTGCTCCTCGGCGTCCATCCACAAGGGGGACAGGCTCTCGGAGGCCATGTAGCCCTGCCAGGCCTCGGTCTCGTAGATCTGCTGGAAGAGATCCTGGTAGTACGCTGCGGCCTCGTCCGACATGCCCGGCGCCCCGACCACGGCGCGCTGGTTGTAGTAGCTGAAGTCCTTGCCGAGCTCCTTCACGGTCGGGGTGTCCGCCACCATGTCGATGCGCTCGTCGGAGAACGACACGAGCGGCACCACGTCGCCGTTCTCGAAGAAGCCCTTGGCCTCGGCCGGGTTGTTGACCGAGGACATGATCTGCTGGCCGGCGAGATCCTTGGCCACGTCGCCGCCGCCCTGGTAGGGGATGTACTTGATGGTCATGTCGTAGTTCTGCTCGAGCCAGGTGGTGACGAGCGAGTCCTCCTGGCCCTTGCCCGTGCCGCCCATGACCCAGCCGCCGTCGGCCTCGCTGGCCGCGGCCTGCCAGCCCTCGAAGTCGGTGATGCCGCGATCCGCATGCACCCACAGCACGAACGGATCGACCCCCATCATCGCGATGGGCGTGAAGTCCATGATGTCGATGCCGAGGTTCGGCTGGCGCAGCGGCGTCGTGAAGAACGAGTTCAGCGTCACGAGGATCGTGTGGTCGGGATCGTTCGTCCCGTTGCAGCGCGATCAGCGCCTCGGCGCCCGAGCCGCCGCCCTTGTTGTTCGGGATCAGCGGCCTGGGCGTCATGTCCTCCTGCTCGACCACCGACTGGATGAAGCGCGCGATCTGGTCCGCGCCGCCGCCGGCGCCCGCCATGATCACGAAGTCGATCGGCTTGGTCGGCTCCCACGCGTGGGCGCTGCCGGCGAACGCGCTGGCCGCCACGGCGGTCGCGCCGAGGGTGCTCGTCAAGAACGTCTTGTCGAATCTCATCGAAATCTCTCTCCTACCGTTCCGGCCCGTACAGCCGTGGTCACGTGAGTGCGTCACGCCGCGCCCTGCGCGATCCGGGTACCCGGACCGATACTGCAACCTGCGGCCCCGCCGACGATCGCCGCCGGGGCCACCGGCGCGTCAATGCACCAGGATCACCGGCAGCTTCGAGCGATCCACCACGTGCTGCGTGTTGCCGCCGAAGACGGTCTCGCGCTCGTGGCTCTGGCCGTACGCGCCCATGATCAGCGTGTCCGCGCCGGCATCGGCGGCCTTCGCGAGCAACTCCCTGCCGACCTTCCTGCTGGCGTCGAAGCGCACGACGGTCGCCGTCACGCCGCGCTCGGCGAGGTAGCGCACCAGCGCGTCGGCGCCGGCGCCGTCGACCCCCGTGCCGCCCGTCAGGACGGTCACGGCGGTCGCACGCTCGACCAGCCCCAGCGTCATCGCCACCGCGCGACTCGCCTCCACCGAGCCGTTCCACGCGATGGCCACGCGCTCGCAGAGCGTCTCGGGCGGGACGTCCGCGTGCGGGCACATCATCACCGGGCGCCCGGTGTTGAACAGCGCCGCCTTCAGCGTGTTGGCGCCGAGGTTCCGGTCGACGTCCGGCTGCGCCACGCACACGAGATCCGCGAGCCGGCCGTGGCGCTTGATGACGTCGACCTGCCGGCCCGGCTCCTCGACCCAGATCACGTCGGTGTCCGCCGCAGCGGCGGTGGCATCGCCCACGCTCAGACCGCGCGCGGCGGCCAGGCGGACGACCTCGTCGCGCAGGCCCGCCTCCACCTGGTCCGCCACCGTGCGCGACTGCTGCAGGAGCAGCCGCTTCATGGCGGCCGGGATGGGCACGCCGTACGGCATCATGTCCTCGGCGCGCGCGCGGCAGTGCGTCACCACGATGCGCGCGCCGTGGCGCTTCGCCACGGCGGCCGCGTGCGCGAACACGTTCTCGCCCTTGCCGTCGCCACGCACGGGCATGACGATGCGGCGGACCGAGCCTTGCGCGGCGCTCATGCCTCGTCCCCGAGCACGTCGCCGACGGCGAGCCCGGCGGTCGACGCCCACTCGGCCGCGGCCACCTTCGCGCCGCCCGCGGGCTTGACGCGCTTGACGCGGATGCGACCGCCCACGGCCTGCACCTCGACCCCCGCGTCCGATATCGCGCGCACGCGGCCCGCCACGCCGTCGCCCTCCGCGCGCTCGCAGTCGTAGACGCCGAGCTCTTCGCCGGCGTGCAGCGTCCATGCACCCGGCGCGGGGTTGGTGCCGCGGATCAGGTCGTACACCTGCCCCACGGGGCGGTACCAGTCGATGCGCGCGTGCCGCTTCGTGCAGCGCCGCTCGTAGGTGGCGAGAGATTCGTCCTGCGGGGTGCGCGGCGGATCGCCCGAGCGATACAGCTCGCAGACCTCGAGCACCGAGTCCACCGCCGAGGGGTAGATCTTCTTGAAGTACAGGTCGATGACCGTGTCGTCGGGCGCGATGTCGACCTCGCGTTGCAGCACCACGTCGCCTTCGTCGAGCCCGTCGGTCGGGCGGAACCACGAGTAGCCGGAGCGCGTCGCGCCCATGACGATCGGCCAGTTCACGGCCGACGGGCCGCGGTGCAGGGGCAGCAGGGAGGGGTGGAAGCAGACCGAGCCCATGGCCGGCGCGTCGCGCGCCGCCTCGGGCACGAACACGTTCACGAACGCCATGAGCATCAGATCCGCGGAGTGCGCCGCGAGCGCCTCGACGGTGGCCGGGTCGTCGAAGCTCGCGGGCTGGTGCACGGGGATGCCGCGCTCCTGCGCGAAGGCCTTGACGGGATCGACGTCGCGCCCGTCGCGGTCCGGCTCGCAGTAGACGGCCACGACCTCGTCGGTACCGGCGTCGAGCACCTTCGCCAGCGCGTCGCGCCCGAACGCCTGCTGACCCATGACGACGACGCGCATCGGCCGCGTCAGCCCTTCGGCGCGCCGACGGCGCCCGACGACACGACGCGCTCCAGCTCGTCGCCGGTGTAGCCGAGCACCTCGGACAGGATCTCGGTGGTGTGCTCGCCGAGCAGCGGCGAGCGCTTCACGTCCGCCGGGCTGTCCGAGAGCTTGACGGGGCAGCCCACCGAGAGGTACTCGCCGCGCTCCGGGTGATCCACGCGCACCATCGTGCCGGTGGCGTACAGCCCCTCGTCCTCGGCGATCTCCTTCATCGACAGGATGGGCCCGACCGGGATGTCGAGCGGGTTGCAGGTCTCCATGACCTCGAACTTGGTCTTGGTCTTCGTCCACTCCTCGATCGTCTCGAAGATCTCGTTGAGCTTGTCGAGTCGCTCCGGCGGCGTGGCGTAGCCCTCGGCGGTCTTCCACTCCGGCTTGCCGATGACGTCGCAGACCTTCTCCCACACCGCGGCCTGCACGATGAAGTAGGTGTACGCGTTGGGGTCCTGCTCCCAGCCCTTGCACTTCAGGATGCGCCCGGGCTGGCCGCCGCCCGAGTCGTTGCCCGCGCGCGGCGTGGCCTCGCCGAACGGAATGCCCTCGCCGTACTGCGAATACTCCTTCAACGGACCCGCGGCGAGCCGCTGCTGGTCGCGCAGCTTCACCCGCGCGAGGTTCAGCACGCTGTCCTGCATGGCGCAGTCGACCTTCTGGCCGCGGCCGCTCTTCTCGCGCTGGAAGAGCGCCGTGACGATACCGAGCGCGAGGTGCAGGCCTGTCCCCGAGTCGCCGATCTGCGCGCCGGTCACGAGCGGCGGCCCGTCGAGGAAGCCGGTCGTGGAAGCCGAGCCGCCCGCGCACTGCGCGACGTTCTCGTAGACCTTGCAGTCCTCGTACTTGCCGGGGCCGAAGCCCTTGATGGAAGCGAGGATCAGCCGCGGGTTGATCTCCTGGATGCGCTCCCAGGAGAACCCCATGCGGGCGAGCGCGCCGGGCGCGAAGTTCTCCACCAGCACGTCGCATTCCTCGACGAGGCGGGTGAGCACCTCCTTGCCCGTCTCGTTCTTCGAGTTCAGCTCGATGGAGCGCTTGTTGTGGTTCAGCATCGTGAAGTAGAGGCTGTCGGCGTCCGGGACGTCGACGAGCTGCTTACGGGTGGCGTCGCCGACGCCGGGACGTTCGACCTTGATCACGTCCGCGCCGAACCAGGCGAGGAGCTGGGTGCAGGTGGGACCCGACTGCACGTGCGTGAAGTCGAGGATCTTGATGCCTTCGAGGGCTTTCATCGCTTGAGGGAGGAGTTCGTCAAGGGGCGGGCGGCGCGGGCTTCTTCCCCACGACGCTCTGCGGATTGAGGTTGCCGATGCGGCCGCTCTCGGTACCGGCGGCCGGGTCGATGATCGCATTGACGAGGGTCGGCACGCCCGAATCGAGCGCCGATTCCACCGCAGCGGCGAGATCGTCCCGGTTCGTCACGTAGACGCCGGTGCCGCCGAAGGCCTGCATCATCATCTCGTAGCGCGCGTCCTTGACGAACACCGTGGGCGCGACGTCCTCGCCGCCCGTGGGGTTCTCGTCGGTGCCGCGGTAGATGCCGTCGTTGTTGAACACGACGATGCACACGGGCAGGTTGTAGCGGCAGATGGTCTCGATCTCCATGCCGGAGAAGCCGAACGCGCTGTCGCCCTCGACGCACAGCACGGGCAGCCCGGTCTCGACGGCGGCGGCCACGGCCGCGCCCATGCCGATGCCCATGATTCCCCAGGTGCCGACGTCCAGGCGCTTTCTCGGGCGGTGCATGTCGATGATGCTGCGCGCGAAGTCGAGCGTGTTCGCCCCCTCGTTCACGAGCAGGATCTCCGGGCGCGCGGCCACGATCTCCTTCAGCGCGCCGAGCGCGCCGTGGTAGTCCATCGGCACCGTGTCGCTGCCGAGCTTCTGCGCCATGCGCTGCAGGTTCTGCGTGCGCTTGGCGCCGATGGCGTCGGTCCAGGCGGCCGGCGGCGTGGGCCAGTCCTCGCCCATGCCGCCGAGCAGCGCCTCGACGCAGGAGCCGATGTCGCCGACCACGGGCGCCGAGATCTCCACGTTCGAGTCCATCTCGCGCGGCTCGATGTCGATCTGGATGAACCGCTTGGAGCCCGGCGCGCCCCAACTGCCGCCCTTGCCGTGCGAGAGCAGCCAGTTCAGCCGTGCACCGATCATCAGCACCACATCGGCCTGCTTGAGCGCGAGCGAGCGAGCGGCGCCGGCCGACTGCGGGTGGTCGTCCGGCAGCAGCCCCTTCGCCATGCTCATCGGCAGGTACGGGATGCCGCTTCGCTCGACCAGCTCGCGCACCAGCTCGTCCTGCTGCACGTAGGCGGCGCCCTTGCCGAGGATGATCAGCGGCCGCTCGGCACTTCTCAGCACGCCGAGCGCGCGCTCGATCGATTCCGGCGACGGCAACTGGCGCGGCGCGGGGTCGATGACCTCGACGAGCGAGCGGCGGCCGGCCGCCGCATTCATGGTCTGGCCGAACAGCGCGGCGGGCAGGTCCAGGTACACGCCCCCCGGGCGACCGGAGACGGCGGCCCGGATGGCGCGCGCCACCGCGATGCCGATGTCCTCGGCGCGCAGCACGCGAAAGGCCGCCTTGCACAGGGGCTTGGCGATGGCGAGCTGGTCCATCTCCTCGTAGTCGCCCTGCTGCAGGTCGACGATCTCGCGCTCCGACGAGCCGCTCAGCAGGATCATCGGGAAGCAGTTGGTCGTCGCGTTGGCGAGCGCGGTGAGCCCGTTCAGGAAACCGGGCGCGGAGACCGTGAGGCACAGCCCCGGCTTCTTCGTCAGGTAGCCCGCGATGGCCGCCGCGTTGCCCGCGTGCTGCTCGTGACGGAACGAGATCACGCGCATGCCGCTCGCCTGCGCGAGCCGGCCGAAGTCGGTGATGGGGATGCCCGGCACGCCGTAGATCGTGTGCAGGCCGTTGAGCTTCAGCGCATCGATCAGCAGGTGGAAACCGTCGGTCAGCTCCGGAGCGTCGTCGTTGGCGGCGGTGGGTGCGACAGGCTCCACGACGGGGTTGGCTGACATGGGTGGCGGTTCCTCGGACTTTGGAAGTCAGGCGCGGGCGGGCGGCGCCGAACCGGCGTCGCCCCAGGTCGCGCGGATGTGGTCGTGCAGTCGCATCGTGTGATCGCGCACGAGCAGCGAGGCGAGCTCGCCCTCGCGCCGCTCGATGGCCTCGATGATGGCGGTGTGATCCACCACGGAACGAGTCGCGCGATCGGCCTCGCGCATGGCGCGGCGGCGCACGGCGTGCATGTGCTGCAGCAGCGCATCGGCGGTCTGGCGCAGCAGCGCGCAGCCCGAGAGCTCCAGGATCCGCTGGTGGAAGCGCACGTTCGCCTCGGAATGCTCGGCGATGTCCGCGCGCTCCGGGTCGGGCCCGTGCCCGATGCCGAGCTCGCGCAGCGAGGCGATGTCCTCGTCGCTCGCGTGCAGGGTCACGAGCCGGGCGGCCATGCTCTCCAGTGCCGCCCACACGACGACCATCTCGAGCACCTCGGCAAGCGTCTTGGCGCGCACGTAGACGCCGCGCCGCGCGCGAATCTCGACGAAGCCCTCCTGCTCCAGCCGTGCGAGAGCCTCGCGCACCGGCGTGCGCGAGATGCCCAGGCGGTCGGCGAGGCGTCGCTCGTCCAGCCGCGGGTCGAAGTCCCGGCCGTAGATGTCCATGCCCATGATGGCCTCTCGCAGCACGCCGTACGTGTGCTCCTTGAGCGAGAAGCTGGTGGGCACCGGAGCGAGATCGGCCGGCAGGGACGCACGCGCCATCCGCCCGGTGTCGGTGCCGCTTCGATCGATGGCCGGACCTTGCTCGCCCATGCACGCCCCCCTGCCGAGTCGGCACGAGAGTTGTGCCGATCGGTGGCATACCTTACACCAACGTTCGCGCGGTGCCCGATCGCGGCATGGGACCTTTGGTCGCCCGGCCCGCAGCCGAGCGGTCGAACCCGGTCGCCGCCGTGGCCAGGCGGCCGCGGTCAGGCGGTCGCGGTCAGCGGTCGCGGCCAAGTGGCCGCGGTCAGGCCGCGGCGGCGTTGGCGGCGAGGCGGGCGTCGACGATGCGCACCGTCTCGTCCACGTCGTCCGAATGCATGCCCACCTCCGCGGCGACCAGGGCGATCAGCTTGTCCACGCGCTCGATGCGCGCGGCTCCGCCTTCGACGGCACGCGCACCGGACGAGGGTTTCAGCAAGCCCTCGGCCGCCTTCGCGTACTTGTCGAACGGCACCTGGTCGGCGGCATCCGCGCCGAGTCGCCGCGCGAGCGAATCGACCCACTCGTAGACGGCGCGCGAGGCCTCGAGATCGCCGTGCACGGCCTCGCGGATGGGCACCACGCCGTCATCGTGGATGCAGCGATAGTTGCCCGTCATCAGCATGCTCCACTTCGCCATGGGCACGAACAGCGAGTCGAACACGCGCAGCTTCACCGGCACGTCCTTGCCGTCGAGCGTGACGCCGGCGATGTCGCTTTCGAGCCCGCGCAGCAGGGCATCGTGCGCCGGGTCGTCGAAGGTGGCGGCCTTGAAGTTCGTGGGCAGCCCGACGTGCAGCACGTTGGCCGCCTCCTCGGGCGGCCGGAAGGCCTGCGGGTCCGGGCTGCACAGCGTGACGAGTCCCGGCTCGAACCCGCTCCAGACCGACGGATCGTCGAAGGCGGCGTCCAGGTTCGCCTCGCGCAGCGCCTCGACGCGCCGCAGGTACGGCAGCGGCGGCATGTTCATGATCGACAGGCAAGGCTTGCCGGACGCCGCGACGCGCTCCATCAGCGTGCGCACCGGACCCGCCGAGTACTGCGGCTCCTGCATGGCGAGCGCCACGAGATCGAAGCTCGCCGGATCCACGGACTCGGGCTCCGCGGCGTCCACCTTGCCCGGCAACCCGACGGACGAGATGGAGCGGTGTTCCGCCTCGTCGCGCAGCTTCAGCCGCACCACCGTGCCTTCCGCGTTGATGAGCGCCGCGGTGGCCGCGCGGCACACGAGCGTCACGTCGTGTCCCGCCATCGCGAGCTTCGTGGACAGCAGGGAGCCGTAGGACGCACCGAGGATCAGGATTCGCATGACGGTTTGTGAGAGATGGGAGGGAGAGTCGTCCGGGCGTGGCGCCGCTCGGGACCGGCCGAGTGTAGCCTTCGCTTCATTCCGCCCTCCCTTCGGGCCCGTCCCACGCGCAGGAGCAGCCATGCCGCAGACCTTGCAGACCATCGAGATGCGCGAGCCCGGTGGCCCGGGCGTGCTGGAGCCCGGCGAGCGCACGATGCCGGAGCCGGGCGCGCGCGAGGTGCTGATCGAGGTGGCGGCCGCCGGCGTCAACGGCCCCGACCTGCTGCAGCGCCGCGGCCACTACCCGCCCCCGCCGGGCGCCTCGGACCTGCTCGGGCTCGAGGTCTCGGGACGCGTCGCCGCCGTCGGCTCGTCGGTCGACCGATGGCGCGTCGACGACGCGGTCTGCGCGCTGGCCAACGGCGGCGGCTACGCGAGCCACGTGGTCGTCGACGCAGAGCATTGCCTGGGCGTGCCGGAGGGCGTCGAGCTCGTCGACGCGGCCGGCCTGCCCGAGACCTTCTTCACCGTGTGGAGCAACTGCTTCCTGCACGCCCGTCCCGATGCCGGTGCGCTGTTCCTCGTGCACGGTGGCGCGGGCGGCATCGGCTCGACGGCCGTGCAGCTGGGCACGGCCCTGGGTCTGCGCACCTTCACGACCTGCTCGGCCGACGACATGGGCTTCTGCACGGGCATCGGTGCCGAGCGCGCCATCGACTACGCCGCCGAGGACTTCGTCGGCGTCGTGCGCGAGGCGGGCGGCGCGGACCTCGTGCTCGACATCCTCGGCGGCGATTACATCGCGCGCAACGTCAAGGCGGCGAGCCCCGACGCGCGTCTCGTGCAGCTCGCCTTCAACCGCGGCTCGAAGGTCGAGATCGACCTGATGCCGATCATGCTCAAGCGGCTCGTGTACACCGGCTCCACGCTGCGCTCGCGCCCCTCCGCGTTCAAGGCCGAGGTCGCGCGGGATCTGGAGCGCGAGGCCTGGCCGATGTTCGCGCGCGGCGCCCTGCGCACCCTCACGCACGCGGTGCTGCCCTTCTCGCGCGTCCGCGAGGCGCACGAGCTCATGGAGGCCGGCGGGCATCGTGGCAAGATCCTGCTGGTGCCGGGCTGATGCGCTTCTCCGCCAACACCGGCTTCCTCTACCCCGAGCTGGGCTTCCTCGAGCGCATCCGTGCGGCGTCCCGGGACGGCTTCGACGCCGTCGAGTTCCACGACGAGGGGCAACGCGTGGACCGCGCGGCGCTGCGGGCCGTGCTGGCCGAGACCGGGCTGCCCGTCGCGGGGCTGAACGTGGCCATGGGCCCGACCTCCGGCTGCGCCGCGATCCCCGGCGAAGCCGCGCGAGCGCGCCGCGAGATCGAGGCGGCGATCGAGCTCGCCGACGACGTGGACGCGGCCGCCGTGCACGTGCTTGCGGGCAGGACGAAGGCGATGGGCGCGCGCGACGCGTTCCTCGAGTCGCTCGCGTTCGCGATCGCGGCCACCGAGCGCACCATCCTGATCGAGCCGCTGTGCGCGGCGAAGATGCCGGACTACTTCCTGAACGATCTGGACGAGGCGGCGCGCCTCGTCGACGAGCTCGGGTCGCCGCGCGCGCGCATCCTCTTCGACTGCTTCCACGTCGAGACGCAGCACGGCGAGACGCTCGCGCGCTTTCGCGCGCACGCGCACCGCATCGGCCACGTGCAGATCGCCTCGGTGCCCGAGCGCACCGAGCCGCGTGCCGGCGAAGGCGCGGGCGCGCTCGACTACGGGGCGCTGCTGCCCGCGTTCGTCGCCGAGGGCTACGCGGGCCCGTTCGGCGCGGAGTACGTTCCGACCCTGTCAGGCGCCGACGCGTTCGCGTGGCGCGGCGCGTTCCAGGGCCTGCGCACGTCCTAGCGGTCCTGCGCGCGCTCGGCCTCGGTTCGCGCGACCCGGTCGCGCAGGTAGACCGGCACGGCGTCGGCGGCGTCGCCGAGCTCGCCCGACGCGAGCGCCGGCGCGGCGAGCGCGAGCAGGTCGGTCGCGCGCGGCAAGGCCTCGGGCCACAGGCGCGCGCCCGCGCGCCGCACGGCGTCGAAGGCGTCCGGAAAACGCGCGATGCCCGAGCCCGCGTACGCGCACGACGGACCGAGGGCATCGATGCCCGCGGCCTCGGGCGGCGTCACGCGCTCGGCGTCGAACGGGCGCATCGTGCCTTCCGCGGCCTCGAAGCCGCCGACGTACAGCTCGCCCATGCGCGCATCGACGACCGTGCACACGCGCCGCTCGCCACGCTCGCGCAGGCATCCCTGCGCGATGGCCGCGAGCGTGGAGACGCCCACCGTGCCGGCGTCCGCCGCGAACGCGAGGCCCTGCGCCGCCGCCGCGGCGATGCGCACGCCGGTGAAGCTGCCCGGGCCGCGCCCGTACACGACCGCGTCCAGGTCCCTCGGGGTCAGGCCTGCATTCGACAGCAGACCGTCGATCATCGGCAGCAGCAGGCGCGCGTGCGCCTGGCGCTCCACCCGATGATCCTCGTGCACGCCCCCGTCGATCGCGAGCGCCACGCTGCACGCGTCGGTGGACGTGTCGAACGCGATGACTCTCACGCGCGTTCGGCGATCACCGGCGCGACGGGGGGCTCGTTCTCGGCACCGTCCCGAACGTCGTCCCCGCCATCGTCCCCGTCGCCGGCGTCATCGTCCGGCCGCGGCGCCGCCGCGAAGAAGCGTTGCACCTCCTCGAGCCCCGTCGCGATGGGCATCTGCGGCAGGCTGTGCAGGAACACCTCGCCGTAGCCGCGACTGCGCACGCGCGGGTCGCACAGCACGAGCACGCCGCGGTCGGTCACGTCGCGGATGAGCCGGCCCACGCCCTGCTTGAGCGCGATGGCGGCCTGCGGGATCTGGTACTCGTTGAAGGGATTGCCGCCGTGGGCCTTCATGTCGTCGATGCGCGCCTTCATGACCGGATCTCCGGGGGAGCCGAAGGGCAGCTTCTCGATGACGACGAGGCTCAGCGCATCGCCGCGCACGTCCACGCCCTCCCAGAAGCTGGACGTGCCGAGCAGCACCGCGTTGCCCACCGACTGGAACGCTTCCAGGAGCTCGCGCTTGGGCATCTGGCCCTGCACCAGCAGCGGGTACGGCAGCCGGTCCTCCAGCAACCGGGCCGCTTCCTGCAGCGCGCGGTGGCTGGTGAACAGCAGGAAGGCGCGGCCTTCGCTGGCCTCGAGCACGGGCAGCACGGCCTCGACGACGGCGCCGGTGTAGCCGGCGTGCTGCGGCTCGGGCAGCCCCGCGGGCAGGTACAGCATCGCGTTCCTGCGGTAGTCGAACGGGCTGTCGACCTGCACCTCGTCGCAGTCGACGAGCCCGAGCTGCGCGCGAAAGTGCCCGAAGTCGCCGCCGACCGCGAGCGTCGCCGAGGTGAACACCCAACCGGCCGGCAGGGCCTCCATGGCGCGCCGGAACGGCTCGGCCACCGTCATGGGCGTCATGTTCAGCGAGAAGCCCGTGCGGAACGTCTCGTACCAGTGGATGTACCCGGCGTCGGTGTCGGAGGTGTCCGCGCCGTCGGTCGGTCCGGCGAAGCTCGCGAGCGTCTGCGCGTGCATGACCGCGCGCTTGTGACAGCTCTCCAGGCCCTTGCCGCGCTTGGCCACCTCCTCGAGCGTCTCGGCCAGCGCGCCGAGCAGCAACGTCATGCGCTCGAGCTCGCGCTGCATGGCGGCGGTGCCCCGGACATCGCTCCAGGCATCGCGCGCGGGCTCCGGTCCGAAGGCGAGCCGGAAGTGGCGCACGCCCGTCTCGAGCTCCTGCGCGGCCTCGCGCAGCTCCACGAAGTCCGGCGCCTCGTGCACCTGCTCGCCCACCGCGTCGCGCGCGAGATCCAGCAACTGGCGACTCGAGAGCCGGCGGCCGAAGAACTGCGCGGCGACGTCGGGCAACTGGTGCGCCTCGTCGATGACGAAGCCGTCGGCGCTCGGCAACAGGTCGCCGAAACCCTCGTCCTTCAACGACAGGTCCGCGCAGAGCAGGTGATGGTTCACCACGACGACGTCGGCGGCCTGCGCGCGCTTTCTCGCCTGGTGCACGAAGCAGCCGCCGAGCTCGTCGCGCTCGTGCCTGGCGCAGTACTCCTGGTTCGACACCACGTACTGCCAGACCATCGACTCCTCGGGCACCGCCACCACCTCGGCGATGTCGCCGGTGTCGGTGTCGCGCGCCCACTCCTCGATGATCATGAGATGCCGCCTCGACCCCGCGTCCGACAGCGCGGGATGGCCGCGCGCGCGCATCAGGCGCTCCTTGCACAGGTAGTTCGCCCGCCCCTTCAGCAGGCTCGCGTCGAGCTCCATGCCCAGCGCCCGCCGTACCAGCGGCAAGTCGGTATGGAAGAGCTGGTCCTGCAAGTGACGCGTGCCGGTGGAGATCACGACGCGGCCGCCGGACAGGATGGCGGGCACGAGGTAGGCGAAGGTCTTGCCCGTGCCGGTGCCCGCCTCGCCCACCAGCGTGGTGCGCCCGTCGAGCGCGCGCGCCACGGCCGCCGCGAGATGCTGCTGTTCGCGCCGCGGCCGGAAGCGCGGCAGCACGCGCGCTATGGGGCCGTCCGCGCCGAGCAGCTCGGCGGCGTCGTTGCTGTCGGCGTCTATGTCGATCGTCTGGATGTCGTGCATGGCCGGTGCCTCCGTGCGCCGGTGCCGGGCGGCTCGCCCGCGCTCAGCCTACCGCAAGTCGCGCGCAAGTCGCGGCCCGCTCCGGCACCCGCTCAGCGGTACTGGTACTGCTGCACCTGGCGGTGGGCGCTGCGCACGCCGAGCAGGTCGCCGCGCAGCCTGCGGGAATGCTCGATGATGAGCCAGTTGCGGTACAGCAGCGAGGGGTTGGCGCCGGCGAAGTTGTTGCTCTTCATCGCGAAGTTCTCGGCCTGCGCGGGCTCCGGCACGTCGAGCTGGATCTCGGCGGCACTGCTCCACAGCAGCGCGTTGCCGGGGTCGATCTCGAGCGCCTCGTAGAGCCGCTCGAGCGCCTCGACGTCGTCGTCGCGCGAGCGCGCGTCCTGCGCGGCGGACCACAACTGCGCGATGCGCGCGTCCTCGGTGTCCACGCGCACCGAGCCGTCGGGCAGCGACCCGCCGGGCAGCGCCGGCGGCACGGCGCGCTCGTCGCGCGCCGGGGACCCGGTGGCGCACCCCGCGAGCGCGACGACGGCGGCCAGGGCGAGCGCGACGGCGGGCGCGCGCCGGGCCCGCGCGGCGGGGCGGATCGGGAAGGGGAGGCTGTTCATCGGGGCGAAGTGTAGGCAAACGGAGCGCCGCGCGCGGCGTCGGAGTCCCGACACGGCCTCAGGCCCCCGGGGAGGATGTCGAGATCACGCGCACCTCGATGCGCCGGTTCGCCGCGCGGCCCTGCGCGGTGGCGTTGGGCGCGACGGGACGCGCCTCGCCGAACGCCTCGGGGCGCAGCCGGGATGCCGCGATGCCGCGCGTGACGAGGTATCCGA
Source organism: uncultured Gammaproteobacteria bacterium (assembly GCA_963833195.1). Lineage (GTDB taxonomy): Bacteria > Pseudomonadota > Gammaproteobacteria > Granulosicoccales > Granulosicoccaceae > Granulosicoccus. Next base: position 611,853 of record CAWHXF010000028.1, read on the forward strand.
CCACGGAGCTCACCCGACGTTTCGACAGCTCGAGATTGTCGGCCGCGCTGCCGCGGTTGTCGGTGTGCGCGTGGACGGCGACGACGGCGCGCGGCGCGTCCCGCAGCGCCGCCACCACCTCGTCGAGCACCGCGCGCGCATCCTTGCCGAGCTCGGCCCGGCCGGGCCGGAACTCCAGACCCTCGATGGGGCCGTCGAGCACCGAGCAGCCGGCACCGTCGATGGCCAGCCGGGTGCGCGAGTCCGGGCAGGCGTCAGCCGCGTCCGGCACGCCGTCGGCGTCCGCGTCCGCAGAGGCTCGCAGGCGTCCGCAGAGACGTCCGGAGAGGCGTTCGGGGAAGCCTCCGCGAAGGCGCGCGCGCCGGAGCTCGGCGCCAGCCCGTCGTTCGCCGCCGGCGGCTGCGCGCACCCGCCGGCGAGCAGCAGCGCCACGAGCGCCGACCGGACGCGCGGGCTCACTCCCACTCGATGGTGCCCGGGGGCTTGCTCGACACGTCGTACACCACGCGCGAGACGCCCGGCAGGGAGTTGCAGATCGCCGTCGACACCTCGTCCAGGAACTCGTACGGCAGGTGCGCCGCGCGCGCGGTCATGAAGTCGACGGTCTCGACCGCGCGCAGCGCGATCACGTGCGCGTAGCGCCGCCCGTCGCCCGTCACGCCGACCGACTTGACGGGCAGGAACACCGCGAACGCCTGCGACACGGCATCGTAGAGCCCGTGCCGGCGCAGGGCCTCGATGTAGATCGCATCGGCCGCGCGCAGCGTGTCGGCGTAGTCCTTTCTCACCTCGCCGAGGATGCGCACGCCCAGGCCCGGCCCCGGGAAGGGGTGGCGCATGACCATGGTCTCGGGCAGCCCGAGCTCCAGGCCCACGCGCCGCACCTCGTCCTTGAAGAGCTCGCGCAACGGCTCGACGAGGCGCATGCGCATGGTCTCGGGCAGGCCACCGACGTTGTGGTGGCTCTTGATCAGGTGCGCGCCGCCGCCCGGGGTCTTCCCCGCCGACTCGATGACGTCGGGGTAGATGGTGCCCTGGGCGAGCCAGCCGATGCCGTCGAGCTTGCCGGCTTCCTCGTCGAACACGTCGATGAAGAGCCCGCCGATGATCTTTCGTTTCGCCTCCGGATCGGTGACGCCCGCGAGCGCCTCGAGAAAGCGCGCCTCGGCGTCCACGCGGATGACGCGCACGCCCATGTGCTCGCCGAAGGTGTCCATCACCTGGTTCCCTTCGCCCAGCCGCAGCAGCCCGTTGTCCACGAACACGCAGGTGAGCCGATCGCCGATGGCCCGGTGCAGCAGCGCCGCCACCACCGAGGAGTCCACGCCGCCGGAGAGCCCGAGCAGCACGCGCTCGTCGCCGACGAGCTCGCGCGCGCGGGCCACGGCATCGTCGACGATGTGGTGCGCCGTCCACAGCCCCTCGCAGCCGCACACGCCGCGCACGAAGCGCTCGATCATCGTCGCGCCCTGCCGGGTGTGCGTGACCTCGGGATGGAACTGGATGCCGAAGCGAGTGTTCGCATCGTTCACCATCACGGCGAACGGCGCGTTGGCGCTGGTCCCGACCGCGGTGAAGCCGTCCGGCAACGACTCGACGCGGTCGCCGTGGCTCATCCAGACGTCGAGCTCGCGCGCACCGTCCTCGGGCACGCGATCCTGCAACCCGTCGAACAGCGCGGCCTCCCCCGTCACGCGCACGGACGCGTAGCCGAACTCGCCGAAGTCCTGCGCCCGCACGACGCTGCCGCCGAGCTGCTGCACCATCGCCTGCATGCCGTAGCAGATGCCGAGCATCGGCACGTCCGAGTCCAGCAAGGCCTGCGGGATGCGCGGCCCGTCGGCATCGATCACCGACTCCGGACCGCCCGACAGGATCACGCCGCGCGCACCGAAGGCCAGCGCCTCGTCGCCATCGATGTGCCAGGGGCGGATCTCGCAGTACACGCCCGCCTCGCGCACGCGCCGCGCGATCAACTGCGTGGTCTGCCCCCCGAAGTCCAGGATCAGGACGCGCTCGTCGTGGATGTCGTTGCCCATGTCCGCGCGCCTCAGCCCGGTCGGTAGTTCGGCGCTTCCTTGGTCATCTGCACGTCGTGCACGTGACTCTCGCGCATGCCGGCCCCGGTGATGCGCACGAAGTCCGCGTCGCTGCGCATGGCGTCGATGTCCGGCGCGCCGCAGTAGCCCATGCTGCTGCGCACGCCGCCCGTGAGCTGATGCACGATGGCGGCGACCGGTCCCTTGTAGGGCACGCGCCCCTCGATGCCCTCGGGCACCAGCTTGTCGGCCACGTCCTCGTCGTCCTGGAAGTAGCGGTCCGAGCTGCCCGCGCGCATGGCGCCGATCGAGCCCATGCCGCGATAGCTCTTGTACGAGCGGCCCTGGTAGAGCTCCACCTCGCCCGGCGCCTCCTCGGTGCCCGCGAGCATGGAGCCCACCATGACGGTGGAGGCGCCCGCGGCGATGGCCTTGGCGACGTCGCCGGAGAAGCGGATGCCGCCGTCGGCGATCAGCGGCACGCCGCTGCCTGCAAGCGCTTCCGCGACGTCGGCGATGGCCGTGATCTGCGGCACGCCGACGCCCGCGACGATGCGCGTGGTGCAGATCGAGCCGGGGCCGATGCCGACCTTCACGCCGTCCGCGCCGCGCGCCACGAGATCGGTGGCCGCCGCGGCCGTGGCGATGTTGCCGCCGACGACCTGCAGGTCCGGGTAGGTGCGCTTGATCCACTCCACCCGGTCCAGCACGCCGTCGGAGTGCCCGTGCGCGGTGTCCACGACGATGACGTCCACGCCCGCGTCGACGAGCGCCTCGACGCGCGCCTCGGTGTCGCCGCCGGTGCCGACCGCGGCGCCCGACAGCAGCCGCCCCTGCGCGTCCTTGCAGGCGTTCGGGAAGTCGGCGGCCTTCCTGATGTCCTTGACCGTGATCATGCCGCGCAGCCGGAAGGCGTCGTCCACCACGAGCACCTTCTCGATGCGGTGACGGTGCAGCGCGGCCACGGCCTCCTCGCGCGGCGCGTGCTCGGCCACGGTCACGAGCCGCTCGCGCGGCGTCATGATGGAGCTCACGGGCTGGTCCAGCCGCGTCTCGAAGCGGAAGTCGCGCTGCGTGACGATGCCCGCGAGCACGTCGCCCTCGACGACGGGCAGCCCCGAGATGCCGAGCCTGCGCGTCATCTCCACGACCTCGCCCACCGTCGTGGACGGCCCGATGGTGATGGGCTCGGCGACCACGCCGCTCTCGTAGCGCTTGACGCGGCGCACCTCCTCGGCCTGACGCTCGACCGACAGGTTCTTGTGCACGATGCCGATGCCGCCCTCCTGCGCGAGCGCGATGGCCAGGGCGTGCTCGGTCACGGTGTCCATGGCCGCGGACACGATCGGGATGTTCAGCGCGAGCCCCTTCGTGAGGCGCGTGACGAGGCTGACGTCGCGCGGCAGCACGCTCGAGCGCCGCGGCGCGAGCAGGACGTCGTCGAAGGTGAGCGCTTCCCGAGGTGGCTGCATGCGAACCGTGTCTTCACGCGTCTGGGTAGCGCCCCGATTCTACGCGGCCCGATAGTCGGCCGGGGGGATGGCCGGGGGGCGAGGTCGGGGACCGCCCGGGTGGCCCGCCCCGGTATGCTCGCGCCCGATGAGCGACGAGGCGGTGGGCGAGAGCGGGACGGGGACGAGACGACGCAAGGAGCGCGTCGTGTGGAGCGTCGGCCGGCTTTCGCAGGAGGTGGAACGGCTGCTGCAGACGAGCTTCGGCAACCTGTGGCTCGAAGGGGAGCTCTCGAACGTCGCGCGACCCGCGAGCGGTCACCTCTACTTCTCGATCAAGGACAGCCACGCGCAGATCCGCTGCGCGATGTTCAAGGGCAGGAACCGCTACGTGGAGTTCCGCCCCGACAACGGGGACGCGGTGCTGGTGCGCGGCCGGCTCGGGCTGTACGCCGCGCGCGGCGACTTCCAGCTCATCGTCGATCACATGGAGCCCGCGGGCGCCGGGCGGCTGCAGGCCGCGTTCGAGCGCAGGAAGACCGAGCTTGCGGCGCTCGGCTGGTTCGATGCATCGACCAAGCGCCCGCTGCCTCCCGCGCCGCGTCGCATCGGCATCGTGACCTCCCCGACGGGAGCGGCGCTGCGCGACGTGCTGCACGTGCTCGCGAGGCGCTACCCGCAGGGCGAGGTGATCCTCTACCCCACCGTCACCCAGGCCGCGCAGTCCGCCCCGGAGATCGCGCGCGCGCTCGGCCGCGCGGCACGGCGCGGCGAAGTCGACGTGCTGTTGCTGGTGCGCGGCGGAGGCTCCCTGGAGGATCTGTGGGGCTTCAACGAGACCGTCGTGGCCGAGGCCATCCGCGGCTGTCCCATGCCCGTGATCGCGGGCGTGGGCCACGAGACCGACGTCACCATCGCGGACCTGGTCGCGGACCTGCGCGCGCCGACGCCGTCGGCGGCGGCCGAGCTGGCGGTGCCCGACGGCGCGGCCCTGGCGGCGCGCGCACTCGAGCTCGGCGCGGCGCTGTCGCGCGTGCAGGCCCGGCGCCTCGGCGTCGAGACGCGGCGCCTCGGTGCGCTCGGCGACCGGCTCGCCGCCCGCAGGCCGCAACGCCTGCTGGTCGAGCGCGCGCGCCACCTCGACGAGCTGCAGGCGCGGCTGCACGGCGTGCGGCGCGCGGAGTCGCTGCGCCTGCGCACGCGCCTGCAGGCGCTCGCCGCACGGCTCGATGCGCGGCGCCCGGACCGGCTGGTCGATGCGGCGCAGCGCGACCTGGAGGCGTCCGGACGGCGCCTGCGCGCGGCGATCGAGCGCCGCCTGTCCAACGCGTCGTCGCTCGAGGAACGGCTCGCGCGACGGCTGCGCGAGCGCTCGCCCGCCGTCGCGCTGGCCGCCGGGCGGGCGCGGCACGAGCGCGCCCGGCTCGGGCTCGACAACGCCGCGCGCGCGCTCGTGGCGACGCGCGCCGCGTCGCTCGATCCGTTGGCGCGCGCGCTCGATGCGGTGGGGCCCATGGCGGTGCTGCGCCGCGGTTACGCGGTGCTGGAGTCCGACGGGCGCGTCGTGAGCTCGATCCGGTCGCTGTCCGCCGGCGACCGGATCGTCGCCCGCCTCGCGGACGGCAAGGTCGATGCGCGCGTGTCGGACGTGGCGCCCGGGGACGACGTCGCGGAGCGTGAACCGGATCGCGAACCGAGCGGGTCCGGCCCGGAAGTCGCCCCAGGATGACAAGGCAGATGATTGCAAATCATTGATAACTCGCCTATAAGGGCGGGCTGCCGGTTTCCCGCACCCCGAGGAGGAGACGCCATGGCCAAGGTTTCTGCCAGGAAGGAAACGAAAGCGAAGGCCGCCCCCGCCGCCGCGGAGCAGGCACCGAAGAGTGCCGTGAGGACGGGGTCCGACGCCGCGTCGAAGAAGGCATCCGCCGCCCGGGAATCCGCGAAGAAGGCATCCGCGAAGAAGGCATCCGCCAGCAAGGCATCCTCGAAGAAGGCATCCTCGAAGGTGTCCGCCGGCACGTCGTCGGCCGCGAAGGCCGGATCGAGGAAGCCCGTGCCGGCATCGAAGGCGGTGTCGAAGGTCGCCGGCAAGGACTCCGCGAAGAAGTCCGCCTCGAAGGCCGCGGCCGGGAAGGCTCCCGCCGCGAAGCGTGTGGCCAAGGCGAAGAAGACCGCGGCGAAGAAGACCGCATCGAAGCCAGCCCCGGCCCCCGCCGCGGCGACGAGGACGAACACGAGCTCGAAGAAGCCGACATCGAAGCCCGCATCGAAACCGACCGCCGAGGCCGCCCCGAAGGCGACCGCCGCACCGGCCGCGCGCGAGCCCGCGTCCGGCCCCGATACCGAAACCGTCGCGACAACCGCGTCGGCAACGTCTAAAAAGAAGTCTGCCGCGCGCCGCGGTGTGCCCGGTGCCGAGGAACGGCCGGCCGCAGCGGGGCCCGCCCCGACCACGAACCCTGCCACCGCCACGATGACTGCACCGTCCAAAGCGGCCGCCAACGATCCCGATGCCGCGGCTCCGTCCGTCGGCCTGGCCGGCCACTACATGACGCGCGACCAGCTCGACGCCTTCAGCAACCTGCTGCAGGAATGGAAGCGCCAACTGATGGAAGAGGTCGACCGTACGGTCGGCCACATGAAGGATGACGCCACCAACTTCCCCGACCCGAACGATCGCGCCACGCAGGAGGAGGAGTTCAGCCTCGAGCTGCGCACGCGCGATCGCGAGCGCAAGCTGATCAAGAAGATCAACGAGGCGCAGAAGCGCATCGAGGAAGGCGAATACGGCTACTGCGAGAGCTGCGGCATCGAGATCGGTGTGCCGCGCCTGCAGGCGCGCCTCACGGCCGAGCTGTGCATCGACTGCAAGACGCTCGAGGAGATCCGCGAGCGCCAGACGGCCTGAAAAGGCGGCCCGAGGAGACGGCCTGAGGCCCACCGCCGGCCCGTCGGGGCGCTTCGCGCCCTCGCCCACCGGCGAGCTGCACGTCGGCTCGCTGGTCGCCGCGCTCGCGAGTCGCTGCGAATCCCCGATCTGGTCGGTGCGCATCGACGACATCGACCCGCCGCGCTGCGTGCCGGGCAGCGACGAGCGCGTGCTCGAGGCCTTGCGCGCGCACGGCTTCCCGGACGTCCCGACGCGGCCGCTCTACCAGAGCGACCACCTCGGGCGACACCTGCGCGCGCTGGACGAGCTGTGCGCCCGTGGCGCGCTGTTCGAGTGCGGCTGCACGCGCCGGGAGCTCGGCCCGCACGGTGGCTGCGTGCGCGGCTGCCGGCGCGCGAGCCTTGCGCCCGCGGCGCTCGCCGCACGGCTCGAGCGCATCCGACCGTGTCCGCCCATGAGCCGCGCGCCACGAGTGCCGGCGCCCGGCGCGACCAGCGTGCGGCTGCGCCTGACGGGCGCGCTCGCCTTCGACGACCGCGTGCAGGGCACGCGGTGCGTCGACTTCGACACCGAAGGCGGCGATGCCGTGCTGCTGCGCCGCGACGACGTCGTGGCCTATCACCTGGCCACGGCCGTGGACGACGCCGGCTACGACGACGTCGTGCGCGGCGCGGACCTGCTGTCGTCGACGGCCGTGCAGATCGCGCTGCAGCGCCGACTCGGGCTCGCCTCGCCGCGCTACGCGCACGTGCCCGTCGCCTGCGATGCCGACGGCGCGAAGCTCGGCAAGAGCACGCACGCCGCGCCGCTCGAGCCGGGCGAGGCGGCGGCGTCGCTGCGGCGGGCGTGGCGCTTTCTCGGCCAGACTCCGCTCGACGGACCGCCGACCGTCGCGGCGTTCTGGGACCGGGCACCGTCGGCGTGGCGGCTCGCCGACGTGCCGCGGGCGGCATCGCTCGCCTGGGCGCGCGGCGTCGCGTGAACCCGAGGGCTCGTTTACACTGCGAGCCGGCAGCGACGCCGAAGCCTTGCCCCCGTAGCGGGTCCTCCCCTTTCGCAGCGCATGCCCGTCCCACCCCCGGAAGACCGCGATGCGCCGGCGTTCGCCGATGCGGACGGGCCCGTCGGTGCCCGCACCGACGCCTGGTGGGCCGAGCGTGCGGCCGCGCTCGTGGACTGGTTCCGTACGCCCGACGAGACCCGCACGGGCTCCTTCGCGGGCGCGGACGTCTCCTGGTTTCCGGGGGGGCGGCTGAACGTCGCGTGGAACTGCCTGGATCGTCACCTGGAGCGCCACGCCGAGCGCCCGGCGTTGATCTGGGAGGGCGATGACGAAGGCGCCGTGCACGGGAGCGCGCACGCCGGCGGTCCCGCCACGGGTGGCGTGCGTCGGTGGACCTATGCCGAGCTGCACGACGAGACCTGCAGGTTCGCCAACGCCCTGAAGGGCATCGGCGTGCGGCGCGGCGATCGTGTGTGCCTCTACCTGCCGGTCGTGCCCGAGGCCATCGTCGCGATGCTCGCCTGCGCGCGCATCGGCGCGGTACACGCGCTGGTGTACGCGGGCTTTCCGCCCGACGCGCTGGCCGAAAGGCTCCGCGACGGTGGCTGCAGCGTCGTCGTCACGGCCGACCACGCGCTGCGCGGCGGTAGGCGCGTGCCGCTGAAGGCCAACGTGGACATCGCGTGCGCCGACGTTCCGTGCGTGCGCCGCGTGGTCGTGGTGGGGCGCGGACCCGGCGCCGCCGGCGCATCCGGCGCCGATCCCGACCCCGGGGCGGAGGCCGGGCAGGAGCCCGGGCGCGATGCCGGATGGATCCCCGGTCGCGACCTCGATTACCGGGAACTCGTGCAGCGCGCGTCCGCGGACTGCGTGGCGGTCGAGATGGAGTCGGGCGATCCGCTGTTCATCCTGTACACCTCGGGCTCGAGCGGCAAGCCCAAGGGCGTCGTGCACGCCGGCGGCGGCTACCTGGTGCACGTCGCGGCGACCTACGCCGACGTCTTCGCCCCGCACGGCGGCACGAGGCACGGCAGGAGGCCCGGCGCCGGTAGCCGGGAAGTGCATTGGTGCGCCGCCGACCTGGGCTGGATCACGGCGCACAGCTACGGCGTGTACGGACCGCTCGCCAACGCCGCCACCACCCTGCTCTACGAAGGCCCCTCGATCTGGCCCGATCCGGGCAGGTGGTGGCGCATCGTGCAGCGTCACCGCGTCACCACGCTGTACACCGCCCCCACGGCGCTGCGCTCGCTGATGGCGTCCGGCGACCGGTGGCTGGCCGATACCGACCGGAGCTCGCTGCGCCTGCTGGCGAGCGTCGGCGAACCGATCGACGCGACGTCGCGCGCCTGGTACGGCGACGCCGTCGGCGAAGGTCGGTGCACGGTCATCGATACCTGGTGGCAGACGGAGACCGGCGGCATCGTCGTCGCCTCCGCGCCCGGCGAGAGCGGTGCGGGCCTGCGCGCGCTGCCCGGCCTGGTGCCCGGGCTGGTCGACGGCGACGGCACGCGCATCGAGGGCGCGGGAAGCGGCGAGCTTCTCATCGAGGCGCCCTGGCCGGGTCAGGCCGTGACGCTGTGGGAAGACCACGAACGCTACGCGCGCGACTACCTGGACCGCCATCCGGGGGCCTGGGCCACGGGCGACGGCGCGCGCCGGGACGCGGACGGCGGCTGGCACCTGACCGGGCGTCTGGACGACGTGCTGATGCTCGACGGGCATCGCGTTCCGGCCGCCGCCATCGAAGCGGTGCTGGCGATGCACCCGCGCGTGCTCGAGGCCGCGGTGGTCGGCCGGACCGTGCACGGGGAGCATCAGCGCGTGCAGGCGTGGGTGCGCACGATGGGCGACGACACGGGCGACATCGCCACCATGGGCGACGCCGGCCCCGCATCGGCGGCCCTGCGCGCCGAGCTGCACGAGGCCGTGCGCGTCGAGCTCGGCGACGCCGCGGTACCCGAACTCATCCGCTTCGCGCCACGGCTGCCGAAGACCCGCTCGGGCAAGATCATGCGCCGCATGCTGGAGCGCATCGCGCGCCGCGAGCTGGACGATCTCGGGGACACCTCGACGCTCGCCGACCCCGACGTCGTGGACGCCCTGCTCGCCGACGAGCTGCGCCATGAAACGGCTTCGCCCGACGGCACCTGACGATCGGCGACCGGCCTCCGTGCGGCCCGCGCGCGGCGTCAGCGCAACGCCCGCACCCGATCGAGCAACGCGTCGTCGTCCCAGTCCCGCGGTCCGAGCGCCTCGTAGACGACCCGCCCGTCGGCGTCCACGACGAGCGTCGTGGGCAGCACCTGCACCTGCCAGTCCGGCAGCGTAGACACCGCGTCCCCGAGCAGCACGGGGAAATCGATGGGCACCTTGCCGAGGAAGGTCTCGATGTCCTCGGGCGTCTCGCCCGCGTTCACCGCCAGCATGCCGACCCCCTGCCCTTCGAGCGCGGCGCGGGCCCTGTTCATGGCCGGCAGTTCCTCGATGCAGGGCGCGCACCACGTCGCCCAGAAGTTCACGATCCACGGCTGACCCCGCAGGGCCTCGGCGTCGAAGCTTGCGCCGTCGAGCGCGTCGAGCTCGAACTCCGGCACCTCGCGCTCGACGGGCGACAGCGCCGTTCCTCCCGCCGCGGCGGCCGTGCCCGGGAGCCAACCGAGCGCGCAGCCGACGACGAGCGTCGCGGCGGCGCCGCGCATCGCCGGTCTCACGCCGTCGTCGGCGCCGCATCGGCGACGCCCTGCACGCGTCCCGGTATCGGGAGTCTTCTTGTCCACTTCGGTCATCGCCGAGATCCGTTGCCGGGGTCGGCTCCTATAATGAGGCGTGGCCGCGCGAAGAAAGATCACCGACGAGGATTCTTCGCTCTTCCGCGACGCGGTCGGGGACGTCAAGCGCGTCGCGCACGACCGGGTGGACGAGCCCCGCCGCAAGCGCGAGCCCGTCATGCGCCAGGCCGAACGCGATGACCGCTCGGTCATGGCGGCGCTGCTCGAGGAGCTCTCCGAGACCGACTTCCTCGAGACCGGAGAGCACCTGGCCTGGACGCGTCCGGGCGTGCAGCGGGCGGTGCTGAAGAAGCTCAAGAGCGGGCGCTACTCCATCCAGGGCGAGATCGACCTGCACGGGCTCACGGTCGAGGAGGCGCGCGTCGAGCTGTCGGCGTTCCTCGCCGCCGCGCGCGCCGAACGGCGGTTGTGCGTGCGCATCATCCACGGCAAGGGTCGCATGGACGGCACGCGCGGCCCGCGGCTGAAGCCCGCGGTGAACGGCTGGCTGCAGAAGCATCGGGCGGTGCTGGCGTTCTGTTCGGCGCGCATCTCGGACGGCGGCACCGGTGCGGTGTACGCGCTGATGCGCGCGCCCGACGTCGGCTGAGGGCTCGGCCGCGAGGTTCCCGTTGCGGACCCTCGTTCAGTCCGGCTCGGGATCGGTCGAGGATCCGAACCCCAGCTTGCCCGGCAGGCGCCTCACGAACGACACCACGCGCGTGATCCAGCGCCGCACGAGGGACCCCGCCCGGCGCGGCAAGGAGGGTCCGAGCGACGTCGGGTCGCGCGCGACCATCGGCGTGTCGGTGGACCGGACGAGCTGCAGCTCGTTGCCGGCCACCGGGACGGAGCGCGGCGATGCCGGTACGGCCATCGATGTCGCGGGTATTGCGGGGCTCGCGGGCCGATCGGGCTCGGGATCGCCCAGATCGACGTCCATGTCGGCCGCCTCCGGAGGTCGCTCCGCGGCGGGTTCGATGTCGGTCGCCTCGATCGACGCGCTTCGAGGAGCGACCCGGAACGGCGTGCCCCCGAGCGCGGGGGCGCTGTTCGCATCCGACACCGGTGCGGCGTCCTTGCGTGCCGGCGCGGCGGCCGCCTCGTGCACGGCGACCAGCTCGATGTCGACAGGCCTGCCCTGTCGCTGCCAACCCCTGCGGACCGTGGCGGTGAGGCGATCCGGCTCGGGCTCGGGCTCGGGCTCCGGCTCGGGCATCGGCAGCGGTATCGGATCCCTCGCGATCTCGGGCGCCCGCTCGCGACGCGGCCGCGAACGAGCGCGGGGACGAGGGTCGGGATCGGCATCGAGCACGACCAGCGCGCGGTTGCGCGGGGCTCGCTCGACGAGCGCCGCGGTTGCCTCCGGTTCGAGCGCGATCCCTCGCTCTGCGCCGTCCTGCCTAGTCAGTCATGGGACGCGGTCCTTGCGATCCGGCGCGTCGCCACCGGGCTCGTCCGCGACTTCCATCTCCGCTGCCACCGTTTCGGGCTCCGCCTCGGTCGCGGACTCGCGCGCGGCCTCGGACACCGCGTCTGTCGCGACGTCGGCACCGACCGCATCGTGAGTGAAGGGCCGCGCGGCAGCCAGATCGCTTCGATGCTCGGCCGCGTAGGCGTCCACGACCCGACGCAGCGCGGCCTGCGGGTCCTCGTAGGCGCGCTCGGTTCCGGCCGGTGAACCGGGCTCGTCCGCCAACGCCTCGTCCGGCGCCGCCTCGTCGACGGTCGCCTGCTCCGGCGCTGCCCTCCGCCGCCCCGTCCGCCGTCGCCCCGTCCGCCGTCGCCTCGTCCGCCGTCGCCTCGTCCGCCGTCGCCTCGTCCGCCGTCGCCTCGTCCGCGGTCGCCTCGTCCACCGTCGACGTCCCGCCGCCGTCATCGTTCGCCGCGTCCCCCTCCTCGGCCCCGTCCACCGGACCGGTACCGGCGAGCACGGCATCGAACGCGTCCAGGTCCTTCAACTCGCCGAGGGTGGGCAGGTCCTCGAGCCGCTTCAGGTTGAAGTAGTCGAGGAACTGGCGCGTGGTGCCCAGCAGGGCGGGCTTGCCGGGGACATCCTTGTATCCCACCTCTCTCACCCATTGCCGCTCCTGCAACGTGCGCACGATGTTCGAGCTCACGGCGACCCCGCGCACCTCCTCGATCTCGCCGCGCGTGATGGGCTGGCGATAGGCCACGAGCACGAGGGTCTCGAGCAGCGCGCGCGAGTAGCGCGGCACCTTTTCCTGGAACAACCGTCCGGTCCAGCGCTGCACGTCGGCCCGTGACTGCAGCCGCCAGCCGCTCGCGACCTCGACGAGCTCGATGCCGCGGCCTTCGTAGTCCTCGCTCAGCGCCTTCAGCGCCGCACGGATCGCGTCGCGGTCCGGACGCTCGTCGTCCTCGTCGAACAGCGCCTCGAGCTGCGGCACGCCGAGCGGCCGCGCCGCCACCAGCAGGCACGCCTCGAGAATGTGCTTGGTGCGTGTCGGGTCCATCTCTCACTCGGCTTGCGGCGTGCCGGTACGGCGCGCCAGGAGTCGATCTGGGGTTCGATCCGGGATCGATCGTGTGAACGAACGCGAACGCGGCCGATCAGGATGCGCCGTCGGAACCGTCGGGGCCGTCGGGCTCGGTACCCGCGGCGTTCGCCACCGCCGGTCGCCGCGCGTCCGTGCGCTCCTCGCCCTCCATGGGTTCGGTGCGGACCGTCAGGTGAATGGGCGCGAACGGACCGGACTGCACGATGTCGATCATCGCGCCCTTGCACAGCTCCAGGATCGCCAGGAAGGTGACCACCACGCCGGCGCGGCCTTCGTCCGGGTCGAACAGCGTGCGGAACTCGCAGAAGCCGCCCACCTGCAGCGCGGCGAGCACGGCCGACATGCGCGCGCGCACCGACAGGGTCTCGCGCACGATCTCGTGCCGACCCTGCAGGCGCGCCCGCTCGGCCACGTCGCGCAGGGCCAGCAGCAGCTCGCGCAGGGTGACGTCCGGCACCGGCGCCTCGCGCTCGCCGAGCGGGAACTCGACGCTCGCCTGGAAGTGCTCGCGCTCCACGCGCGGCAGCTCGTCGACGTTCTCGGCCGCCTCCTTGATGCGCTCGTACTCCTGCAACCTCCTCACGAGCTCGGCGCGCGGGTCGTCCTCGTCGTCCTCGCCCTCGTCCGTGCGGGGCAGCAGCATGCGCGACTTGATCTCGGCGAGCATCGCGGCCATGAGCAGGTACTCGGCCGCCAGCTCGAAGCGCATCTGCTCCATCATCCCGATGTAGCGCATGTACTGCGCGGTGATCTCGGCGATGGGGATGTTGAGGATGTCGAGGTTCTGCCGCTTGATCAGGTACAGCAGCAGGTCGAGCGGCCCCTCGAACGCGTCGAGAAACACCTCGAGCGCGTCGGGCGGGATGTAGAGATCGATCGGCAGCTGCGTGAAGGGCTCGCCGCGCACGAGCGCGATGGGCGCGACGGGCGCCTCGGGAACCGCTTCGCCGGGCGCGGTGCTCAGCCCAGGAACTCCAGGCTGCCGCGCCCCTCTCGTCGCACGCTCACCTCGCCGGCGTCGTCGATGGCGAGCACCGTCGTCGGTTCGTGTCCGCACGGGCCGCCGTCGATGATCAGGTCCACCTGCTTCTCGAGCTTGGTGCGGATCTCGTCGGGGTCGGTTTCCGGCAGCTCCTCGCCCGGCAGGATGAGCGTGCTGCTCATCAGCGGCTCGCCCAGGTCGTCCAGCAGCGCCTGGCACACCGGGTGATCCGGCACGCGGATGCCGATGGTGCGGCGCTTCGGGTTCTGCAGCCGGCGCGGCACCTCGGACGTCGCGCGCAGGATGAACGTGTACGGCGCGGGGGTGAGCGACTTGAGCAGCCGATACGCCTTGTTGTCGACGTGCGCGTAGGTGGCGATGTCGGACAGGTCCCGGCACACCAAGGTGAAATTGTGGTCCTTGTCCACCCGGCGCAGCCGCGCGATGCGCTCCATGGCCGCCTTGTCGCCGACGTTGCAGCCGAGCGCGTAGCACGAGTCGGTCGGGTAGACGATCACGCCGCCCTTGCGGATGATGGCCACGGCCTGGGCGATGAGCCGCCGCTGGGGGTTGTCCGGATGGATCTCGAAGAACTGGCTCATGCCGTGCCCGGGGAGCTGGAAGGGTCGCCGCGACCGCCGACGCTGGCCCCGAAATTGTACGCGCTCGCACGCACGGGCTCGACCGCGCCCGGCCCTGGAGACCTTCGCATGCACCGATCGCCCGTCACGTTCCGCCCGCCCGGCCTCGCTGCCCCGCGCCGCCCGGCAGCCCGGGCCGCGACTCGGGCCGCGACTCGGGCCGCGACTCGGGCCGCGACTCGGGTCACGACCAGGGCCGCGATCGCGGGCGCGATCGTCGGCGTGACGCTGTGCGCCGGGAATGCGCTGGCGCAGGACGATGCTGCCAATGTCGACACCACCATCGAGGCGGCCGGCGAGACGTCGGCGGACGCAACCGCCCTGGCCGCCACCGTCGACGGCGTGGGCATCACCTCCCTGGCCGTCGACACGGTCGCGCGCCAGCTCGAGAACGACGGTGCGGGCACCGATCGGGAGACCATCCTCGACGAGCTGATCGACATGGAAGTGCTCGCCGCGGCCGCCGAGGCGCGGGGACTGGACGAGCGCCCCGCCATCGCCACCGCGCTGCGGCTGCAGCGCGTGCAGACGCTCGCGAACGCGTGGCTGGCCGACGAGAGCGCCGGGCTCGACATCACCGACGAGGCGCTGCGCGAGGAATACGAGCGCCAGGCCGCGGGGCTGCCGGAGCGCGAGTTCCGCGCGAGCCACGTGCTGCTCGAAGGCGCGGACGCGGCGCGCGACGTCATCGCGGCGCTCGCCGAGGGCGAGGATTTCGCCGAGCTCGCGGCCGAGCGCTCGATCGATCCGGCGGGCGCCACCGGCGGCAACCTCGGCTGGGTCACGCGAGGCGGCGTGGACGATGCCATCGTCGATGCGCTCGAAGGCCTCGCGCCCGGCGCCGTCGCGAACGAACCGGTGGAGACCGATTTCGGATTCCACGTCCTGCGCCTCGACCAGGTGCGCGGTGCGTCCCGGCCGGACTTCGCCGCCGTGAAGAGCGGATTGCGGGACCTCGTCGTGCGTCGAGTGCTCGGCGAGCGCGTGGAAGCGCTGCGTGCCGATGCGCGGATAGAGCTGCGCTGAGGGCCCGGTCCCGAGGCCGGCCCACCGCTCAGGTCGCCGGGATCTCAGGCCGAGGGACGCCCGGCACGCAGCCCGATCGCGAGATCCATGACGTTCGTGCCGGTCGGCCCGGTACGCACCAGCGCCCCGGCGGCCTCCAGCCAGGGACCGGTGTCGGCGCGTGCAAGCGCCTCGTCGAGCGACGCACCGGCCGCGTCCGCGCGCGAACGCGTGGACGCGTCCACCAGTCCGCCCGCCGCGTCGGTGGGCCCGTCGGTGCCGTCCGTGCCGCACACGAGCCAGGTCGTGCCGAACGGATCGTGCACGGCGAGCCGCCGCGCGAGCAGGGCAGCCAGATGCTGGTTCCGGCCGCCGCGACCGGGCGGCTCGGGCAGCCGCAGCGTCGGCTCGCCACCCGCCACGATAACGTCCGCACCTCCGTCCGCCCCGAGCGCGCCGGACGCGGGCTGCGCCGTCAGGCGATCGGCGGCCTCGTGCACATCGCCGTCGAGGATCGCACCCGCATCGAACGCGCGCAGCCCGCGAGCCTGCGCCGCGCGCACGACCGCGGCGCGCGCGATGGCGTTGGAGCCGACGATGCGCGTGTCGACGCGAGGCGTCCCGGGCGCCCCACCGGCCTCGGCGACGAACGGGCCGGACGCGATGTCCCCCACGCGGTCCCCCGGCACGTCGCTGATCAGGAGCTGCGTCGTGCGTCCCGCGCGCAGCGCACCGAGCAGGCCGCCGCCCTTGATCCGGCTGAGCGAGCGACGCACGCGGTTGATCTCGCCGATGGGTGCCCCGTTCGCCAGCAGCGCGTCGGTGCGCGCGCGCAGCGCGGCCAGGTCGACACCGTCCACCAGCGATTCCACGAGCGCGGAGCCGCCGCCGGAGATCAGCACGAGCAGGTGCTCGTCGGGACCGGCGGCCGCGACTTCGGCGAGCACCGCGGCGCCGGCGTCGAGCGAGCGCTCGTCGGGTACCGGGTGCGCGGCCTCCATGCAGCGCAGGTGCGGGTGCGCGCGCAGCGCACCGCTCAAGTGAGCGTACTTGGTCACGACCAGCCCGCCGACCAGCCGCTCCCCGAGCACCTCCAGCGCGCCGCGCGCCATGGCGTCCGCGGCCTTGCCGAAGGCCAGCACGCGCACGCGCTCGCCCAATCCGCCCGACCCGCCCGACCCGCCCGACCCGCCCGAGCCCATAGTCCGGCCGACCCGCGCCCTCGGCCATCATGGCCTCCAGCTCCCGTCGCGTGCAGGCCGCCCCGGCGACCGCATCGACGCCCTCGGCGAACAGCGCCAGCAGCGACTCGCGCACGGCGGACACTGCGGACGGTGTCGCCGCGGTCGGTGGCGCCACCGTCAAGCCGCGGGCCGCGACGCCTGCCGGCCTCGCATCGCGGCCTCGATCGCGCCGTCGAGGTCGCGAATGAGATCGTCGGCGTGCTCCAGACCGACCGACAGCCGGATCAGCCCCTCGCCGATGCCGGCCGCGGCGCGGTCCTCGGCGCTCATGCGACCGTGCGTGGTGGTGGCCGGGTGCGTGATGGTCGTGCGCGTGTCGCCGAGGTTGCCGGTGATCGAGCACAGCGAGGTCGCATCGATGGCGCGCCACGCGGCGTCCCGACGGCCGTCGGTCTCGCCGGCCGCCGTTCCGCCGCGCGCCGCGTCGCCCGTGCCGCCATCGAGTTCGAACGCGAGGATGCCGCCGAATCCGGATTGCTGACGCGCGGCGAGCGCGTGCTGCGGATGGCTTTCGAGCCCGGGATAGTGGACGCGCGCGACGCCCGCGCGCGCGGCCAGCCAGTCGGCCACGCGCTGCGCGTTGTCGCAGTGCGCGCGCATGCGCAGGCCGAGCGTCTCGAGCCCCTTCGTGAACACCCACGCGTTGAACGGGCTCATGCTGGGCCCGGCGCTGCGCATGAAGCCCGTCAGCTCGTCGACGAGCTTCGCCGGGCCGACCACCGCACCGCCCACGCAGCGCCCCTGCCCGTCGAGGTACTTGGTGGCCGAGTGCGTGACGATGTCGGCGCCGAGCAGGAGCGGCTTCTGCAGCGCCGGCGTGCAGAAGCAGTTGTCCACGACCAGCCGCGCGCCGGCGGCGTGCGCGACATCGGCCAACGCGGCGATGTCGGCGACCTCGGTGAGCGGATTGGTGGGCGTCTCGAGATAGAAGTAGCGCGTGGCGTCGGTGGTGACGGCGGCCCAGCTCGCCGGCTCGAAATCGTCCACCCAGTCGACGCCGATGCCGTAGCGCGGCAGGTAGTTGCGGAAGAGGTTCACCGTGCTGCCGAACATGTTGCGCGTGGCCACCACACGGTCGCCCTGGCGCAGCGTGCCGAGCAGGAGCGTCGCCGTCGCGGCCATGCCGGAGGCGGTGCCGATCGCGGCTTCGCCGCCCTCCAGCGCCGCCAGGCGGCGCTCGAAGGTCTGCACCGTGGGGTTCGTGAAGCGGGAGTAGATCGGCCCTTCGGCCTCGCCGGAGAAGCGCGCCGCGGCCTCGGCCGCCGAGCCGAACACGTAGCTCGAGGTCGTCATGATCGGCTCGGCGTGCTCGCCGAAGTCGCTGCGCTCGAAGCCCGCGCGCACCGCCAGCGTCTCGTCTCGGAAGCCGTGCTCGGAGCCGATGACCGGGGGGCGGCCGGGAGCGTGCGGGACGGTCATCTGGGGGTCCTCGGATATACTTGCGACACGTTTCACGTTCGGCTCAGGCACTTGCGGCAGACCCTCGGGCCGACCCCGACAGCGACCCCGACAGCGACGACGACTTCGATGGCGACCCCGGCCACCATCGGGGCCGCGATCCGAACCGCGAGCGGAGTCATCGTCGCGCTGTGCGTGACGCTGCCGGTCGAAGCCGCGGACGCCCTGCCCGGCGAGCCGATCGCCGCCCCGAGCGTCTCCACTCCGGCCGTCTCCACGCCGGCCGTCTCCACCCCGGCCGTCTCCGTGGCGATCGGCGATCGCAGCGGCGAACGGCATTGCCCCGATACCCTGGACGCGGCGGTGGCGACGGCGCGGCGCGGCGACCTGGCCTCGGCGCACGACTCCCTCGTGCTGCTGGCCCGGGAGTGTACGGCCTGGCCGCAGATCGAACACGCCCTGGGCGTCATCGCCATGCGTCGCGGCGACGACGACGGGGCGATCCGGCACCTGGAGCGCGCCATCGCGCTCGACGAGCGCACCGCGCGCACCGTCGACGCGCTGCGCGAGGTGCATCGCTGGCGCGCCTCCACGGCGTGGCGCGAGGCGCTGGGCGAGCCGCGCGGACGCGGCGCACCGCGGCTCGGCTTCGTCGACTCCGCGACGGGCACGGCGGCCCGGCGCGCGGACGCGGCGCACGACGCGCTCGTGATGCACGAGCGCGTCGTGGCCTACGAGCTCTACGAGTGGTGGCGGACGCTGCGCTTCGGCGACGCGGAGGACGTGGCCACGCACTACGACGCGGACGCCTCGCCTCCCCCCTTCGACGCCGCGGCCCTGCCATCCTGGGAGGAGGTGCGACGCGACATCGAGCTCACCCGGGACGAGGCCGTGGCGGTCGTGCGCTGGGAGGGCGCCGGCAGCGCGCCCGACGGGCGGTTGCTGCTGCTGCGCACCGAGGGCGACCGCTGGCTCATCTACCGGGAGAGCGTGCTGTGAGGCTTCGTCTGGGTTCCCGCCCGCTCGTGCTCGCGTTCGCGCTCGCCTCCGGTGCCGCGGCGGCCCCGCACGTGGCGCCGGACGCACCGTCCGCGATGGACGTCCAGACCGCCGAGGTGCTGCGCCTGCTGCGCGACGGCGACCTGCGCCGCGCCGCGCCGCTCGCCCGCGCGCTGCACGCGCGCTTCCCCGACTATGCGCTCGGGCGGCTGTTGCACGCCGAACTGGAAGGCATCGCGGCGCTCGACGGTGCCGCTCTGGTCGAGCGCGGATCCTGGTCGCGCGAGCTCATCGATCTGCTGGCCGAGGCGCGGGCGCGGCTGCATCTGGCCGACACCCCGACGCCACCGATCGAGGCCGCGGCCGAGCCTGGACCGCCCGCCCTGCGTGCCCCCCTCGTCCCGCGCGCGCTCGTGGCGTTGGGCGACGATGTCGATCACGTCGTGCTCGTCGACCAGTCGCGCTCGGAGCTGCTGCTGTACGCGCGCGGCGCCGCGGGCCGGCCCGAGCTGCTGGAGCGCCACTACGCGGCCGGCGGCAGCGGCGGCGCCGGCAAGCGCGTGGAGGGCGACCTGAAGACGCCGCTCGGGGTGTACCGCATCACCGGGCATCGTCCCGACAAGGATCTGCCGCCGCTGTACGGCAGCGGCGCGCTGACCCTCGACTACCCGAACCGTCTGGACCGCGAGCTCGGCCGCACCGGCCGGGGCATCTGGCTGCACGGCGTACCGCGCAAGGGCGGCAGCCGCGCACCGCGCTCGAGCGAGGGCTGCGTGACGATGTCGAACGCGCACCTCGATGCGTTGGTGGAGCGCCTGGATCGGCGCCGCAGCCTCGTGGTGCTCGCCGACGGCCTGGAGTGGATGACCGAGGAGAAGCGTCTGGGCCTGCGCGCCGAGCGCCTCGCGGCCGCAGGGCGCCCCGGGTCGCAGCGTCCGACACTGGTGGACGTACCCGACGTGCGGGGTGCGCCGGCCTGGCTGGCCGTCAGCACGCCTTCCGCGGTCACCGACGCCGCCCGCCCGCCCGGCCCGAAGCTCGACTTCGTGGCGTTGCCCGGCTCGGCGCACGGCGACCGCGAGCGCGCGATGGAGTCCCTGCACGCCGCGCCGACGCACGCGTCCGGCGGCGCGATAGTTGCGGAGCCCTGAGCGGTCGCGCACTCAACTTCCGGCACTCGCGGCCGTCAAGGGGAAGGCGGGTCATGAACGCGTCACCCCGACGGGGACGCAAGCTGGAGTCCAGACGTGTTCGGATTGGGCAAGAAGAAGGAGAAGGAACCGCCTGAGCGCCGCAGCCGTGCGCGCACGGCGCAGCCGCAGCGCGAGCGCACGAAGCGCACGCGCAAGCTGCACGAGCGCATCGACGTGAAGGACCTGCGCGTCGGCATGTTCGTCGTCGAGCTGGACAAGCCGTGGGAGGAGTCCGGCTTCATGTTCCAGGGGCTCGAGATCAAGTCCCCGTCCGACGTGCTCGCCGTGCAGAAGGAATGCGAGCACGTCTTCGTCGACTACGACGAGTTCTCGTTGCCGAAGAACGCGCCCGGGCAGGGCCTGCCCGCAGCTCCCGGCGCCGGATCCTCGCTCGACGCCGAGCTGCCCGTCGAGGACGAGTTCGAGGCGGCGCGCGAGGTGCACTCGCTCGCGAGCCAGGCCGTGTCCACCCTGTTCGAGGAGATCCGGCTCGGCGCCGAGATCGACGGCGGCAAGGTCAAGCAGGCCGTCAACGGCTGCGTCGACAGCATCCTGCGGAACCCCGACGCCTCGGTCTGGCTGACGCGCATCCAGGCGAAGCACGCGGGCACCGCGCAGCACTCGCTCAACGTCTCGGCGCTCGCCATCGTCATGGCCAAGTCCATGAACATGACCCAGCGCGAGATGGAGGACGTCGGCGTGTGCGGCATGCTGCACGACGTCGGCAAGACCAGCATCTCGACCGAGATCCTCGACAAGACCGGCCCCCTCACCCCCGCCGAGATGGAGGAGATGAGGAAGCACCCGAAGTACGGCCGGGACATCCTCGTGTCCACCAAGAGCGTGATGTCGGGCGCGGCCGATGTCGCGCACTCGCATCACGAGCGCCCCGACGGCACGGGCTACCCGCGACGGCTCACCGACGACTCCATACCGCTGTTCGCGAAGATCGTGTCCATCGCCGAGGCGTACGACACGATGACCACGACGCAGCCCTACCGCGAGGCGCGTTCGCCGTCCGATGCGCTGCAGGACCTGTACTCGCTGCGCGGCAAGCAGTTCGACGAGGATCTCGTCATCCGCTTCATCGACGCCATCGGCATCTTCCCGCCGGGCAGCGTGGTGGAGATGATCAACGGCGAGATCGGCATCGTGCTGTCGAACACCTCCGACAAGCTGCGCCCGCGCGTGATCCTGATCCTGGACTCGCAGCACGAGCCCATCACCCAGCGCGTGGTCGACCTGTTCAAGATGGAGACGGACAACGAGGGCAAGGTCTACCAGGTCAAGACCACCCACCGTGACGGCAGCTTCGGCATCGAGGTGGGGGACTTCCAGAAGGCGGGACTGCGGTTGATGTAGGTCGGGCGGCTACAGCACGACCAGCCCGTCCTCCGCCGCGTCCCGCACCGCCCCGTCCGCCCGCCGCGCCTGCAGCGTGTCCAGGTAGTCCACGTCCACGTCCCCGGTGACGTATTCCCCGGTGAAGCACGAGCCCTCGAAGTGCTCGATGGGCTCCTTCGCGTAGCGCACCGCGTCCTCCAGGTCCGCCATGTCCTGGTAGACGAGCCAGTCGGCGCCGATCATGCGCTCGATCTCGGCGACCTCGCGCCCGTGCCCGATCAGCTCCTCGGGCGCCGGCATGTCGATGCCGTAGACGTTCGGATAGCGGACCGGCGGCGCGGCCGAGGCCATGTACACCTTGTTGGCGCCGGCGTCGCGCGCCATCTCGACGATCTGCCTCGACGTGGTGCCGCGCACGATCGAATCGTCCACCAGCAGCACGTTCTTGCCCGCGAACTCCAGATCGATGGGACTGAGCTTCTGGCGCACCGACTTCGCGCGCAGCTGCTGCCCGGGCATGATGAAGGTGCGCCCGATGTAGCGGTTCTTGATGAACCCCTCGCGGTACTTCGTGCCGAGGTGGAACGCGACCTCCAGCGCGCTGGTGCGGCTGGTGTCGGGAATGGGGATGACGACGTCGATGTCGTGCTCGGGCCGCTCGCGCAGGATCTTCCGCGCGAGCGTCTCGCCCATGCGCAGCCGCGCCTTGTAGACCGATACCTTGTCGATGATGCTGTCGGGCCGCGCGAGGTAGACGTACTCGAAGATGCACGGCACGAGCCGCGGCGCGTCGGCGCACTGCTCGGTGTGCAGCGCGCCCGAGGCGTCGATGTAGACCGCCTCGCCGGGCGCGATGTCGCGCATGAGCGTGAAACCGAGGCCCTGCAGCGCGACGCTCTCGGAGGCCACGGCGTACTCGGTGCCCTTGTCGGTCACGCGCTCGCCGATCACGGCGGGACGGATGCCCAGCGGGTCCCGGAACGCGAACACGCCGCGCCCCACCACCATGCCGATGACGGCATAGGCGCCCCTGCAGCGCCGGTGCACGGCGCGCACGGTGTCGAAGAGCTCCCGCTTGTCCAGCCGATGGCTCATGCCGTTCCTGTGCCCGCTCGCGTGACCGGCCACGTGCAGCTCGTGCGCGAACACGTTCAGCAGCACCTCGCTGTCCGAACGGGTGTTGATGTGGCGCAGGTCGGTGTCGAAGAGCTCCTTCTGCAGCGCGTCGCTGTTGGTGAGGTTGCCGTTGTGGCCCATCACGATGCCGTACGGCGAGTTCACGTAGAACGGCTGCGCCTCGGCCTGACCCGAGCTGCCGGCGGTGGGGTAGCGCACGTGACCGATGCCGATGCGACCGGCGAGCCGCGCCATGTCCTCGGGGCGGAAGACGTCGCGCACGAGCCCCGCCCCCTTTCTCAGGATGAGCCGCCCGGCGTCGTCGCAGGTGGCGATGCCCGCGGCGTCCTGGCCGCGGTGCTGCAGGAGGGTGAGCCCGTCGTAGAGCCTGGGCGCCGCGGCGTCGCGGCCGACGATCCCGATGATGCCGCACATGGGCTGCTACAGCTCCGCTTGGAACGGGGGGCTCGCTTCGACGGTGCCGAAGTCGAAATGTTCGGCGACGTCGAGCGGAAGCTGAGCGTGCAGCTCGCGCGCGACGTCCTGGAACGCGGGCAGGAACGCCGACGCCGTCCACCACGGCTCCTGCTTGAAGGCCGGCACGAGGTTCATCGCGAGCACGCCGAGGGTGACGACCAGGGCGCCGCGCGCGAGTCCGAAGAGCGTGCCGCCCACCCGGTCGATCCAGCCGGGCCTGGTGCGCGCGACGATCTTCCCGATCAGCCAGCGCAGCGCCATGCCGGTCGCGAGGGTGCCGAAGAACAGCACGAGCGCCGCGAAGGTGGCGCGCGCCGTCGCGTTCTCCACCGCGCCCTGGGGCAGCAGCATCGCGAAGCGCGAGGTGAACGCGAGGGTCACGATGACCGCGCCGGCCCAGGTGGCGAGGCTCATGGCCTCGCGGAACAGCCCGCGCACGTAGCTGAGCACCGGACGACGAGAGCACGATGACGGCGACGATGACGATGTCGATGGAAGGTCGGATGGGATCAAGGATAGCCGGTCACGATCGCCTCGCGTCCGAGCAGGCGCATGACCTCGCCGCGCACGGCATCGGCGCGGTCGCGCTCGATCATCGGCCCCACCCGCACGCGGAACGGGCCGGCGGCCCCGGCGCTGCCGACGAAGCTCGGGTAGCCGGCCCGGCGCAGCCGGTCCCGGACCGCGACGGCGTTGGCCTCGTCGCCGAAGCTGCCCGCCTGGACCACCCAGGCGGCCGGCCCGTCGGCGGCCGGTAGCCCCGGCATCGGGTCGGTGTCGCGCTCGAGCCGCGCCGTCCCGGGCGGATCCCGGAGGTAGTCCGGCGGGTCGTCCTCGCCGATGCGGATGCGCGGCACGGCATCCATCGGCGCATCGGCGGTGCCGGCCTCGGGCGCGCCGTCGGGCCCCAGCACGCGCGGCGGCTCCTCGCGCAGCCGCTCGACGCGGCGGAACTGGCTTTCGCTGCCGGCGCCGTCGAGCAGCAGCGGCAGCACGATCACGAGCGCGGCGATGAGCACCGCCGCGCCCCACAACCGCTGCCTGAGCCGGGCGCCGCGCGCCGCGGCGTCGTCGTGGGCCGAGCCGTTCAACGGATGTCCGGTGCGTGCGGCTCCAGCAGCTCGAGCGCGGCGCCCACCGTGACGAACGAGCCGGCCACCAGCACCGGTCGGCCGTCCGCCCGCGCGCGCGCGGCGGCCGAGGCCCAGGCGGCCGCGATGTCGGCGCAGGCATCGACCTCGATTCCGGGGCCTCGCGCGAGCTCCAGCGCGCTGCGCCAGACATCCGCCTGCGCGGCGGCGTCGGCGGCCCGGAAATGCTCGAGACCCGCGCAGGCGACCGAGGCGGCGACGGGGGCGAGCGCCGCGGCGATGCCGGTCAGGTCCTTGTCGCCGAGGGCGGCGAACACCAGGTGCAAGGGCGCGCCGCCGCCGGGTTCCGCGAGCGCGTGCGCGACGGCCGCCGCGCCGGCCGGGTTGTGGGCGACGTCGAACCACACGTCGAGCCCGTCGATGCGCCGCCGCTCCAGGCGAGCCCGCACGCGGGCACCCGCGATCGCCGCCAGGGCCGCCCGCTTGTCCACGGGCAGTCGATCGGACAGCGCCTCCAGCACCCCGAGCGCGCAGGCGGCGTTCCTGCGCTGGTGCTCCCCCGCAAGCCGCATCGAAGCGGGCACGTCGGCGTCGCTCGCGCGCACGAGCTCGATGCCTCGCGCCGCGGCGAAGGGCGCGAGCGTGGCGGGCGGATCGGTCTCGCCGACGATCAGCGGCCTTCCCGAGCGCCCGACGGCGGCCTTCTCCGTGGCGATGACGCCGAGGTCGGTACCGAGCCAGTCGGCATGATCGAGCGCCACGCTCGTCAGCACCGCGCAGTCCGCGTCCCACAGGTTCGTGGCGTCCAGCCGACCGCCGAGCCCGACCTCCAGCAGCAGCACGTCGCAGCGCGCGTGCAGGAAGGCGCTCATGGCCGCGAGCGTCGCCCACTCGAAGTAGGTCAGCGTGTCGGGCGCGACGTGCGGCTCGATGGCCTCGAAGGCGCGCACGAGGCTCGCGTCGTCGGCCTCCACGCCGTCGATGCGCACGCGCTCGTTGAAGCGCACCAGGTGCGGCGAGGTGTACGCCCCGGTACGGTGGCCGCAAGCCCGGTACGCGGCCTCCAGCATGGCCACGGTCGAGCCCTTGCCGTTCGTGCCGGCCACGATGACGATCGGAGCGTCCGGCCGATCGAGCCCCGCCCTCGCGGCGACCCGGCCCACGCGCTCGAGCCCCAGGTCGATGCCGACGGGATGCCCCGACTCGATGCGCGCGAGCCAGCGGGACAACGGGCCGGACGGCGAGGGCCCGCCTGCACCCTCCCGCTCAGTGTTGTCCGGTGTCGTCGACATCGCGCGCCCCGCCCGCCGCGCCGTGGGAGTCCGCCCCCGAGGACGCCTGTCCGTGCGGTTGCCCGTTCGCCCCGCCGTTCGCCTGGCCGTTGCCGGGCTCACGGCCGGGCACGTCGGTGGACGCGGCGCCCCGCGACCCATCCGTCGCGTCCGGTCCGTCCGCCCTCCCCGCCCCGTTCGCCGCATCACCGGCACGCCGGTCGGGCCGCGGCGCGTCCGCGGCGGCGGACTCGTGGGCGCGTTCGGGCTCGCCTTGACCACCACCGTCGCTCGGACGCGCGGTCCCCGACCCCGCAGGCGTCGTCCCGCCCGGTGTTCCGCCCGATGTCCGGTCTGAAGTCCCGGGTGCGGCCGCCGGAGGCGGCGGAAAGTCGGTCGCGCGGCGGCGCGGCGTCTGGAACGGCGACCCAGGAGTCGCGGCGCCGTTCGATCCCGTGGCCGCTCCCGGTGCGTCCGAGGCGTTCGCCGCGCCCGCGCCACCCTCCAGCGAAGCGGGCAACGCACGGTCGGTGAGCTTCGCGAGCTGCCGCGCCAGCACGTCGCGCATGTGGCGACGGTCCACGATCATGTCGATGGCACCGTGCTCGAGCAGGAACTCGCTGCTCTGGAAACCGTCGGGCAGCTTCTCGCGCACGGTCTGCTCGATCACGCGCGGCCCGGCGAAGCCGATGCGCGCACCGGGCTCGGCCACGATGAGGTCCCCGAGCATGGCGAGGCTCGCCGACACGCCGCCCATGGTCGGATCGGTGAGCACCGAGATGTAGGGCAGCCGCGCATCGCCGAGCCGCGTCAGCAGCGAGCTCGTCTTGCCCATCTGCAGCAGCGAGAAGAGCGCCTCCTGCATGCGCGCGCCGCCGCTGGCCGAGAAGCACACGAACGGCACGCCGTGCTCGAGCGCGGCGTCGCAGCCGAGGCAGAAGCGTTCGCCCACGACCGAGCCCATGGACCCCGCCATGAAGGCGAAGTCGAACACCGCGACCACCACGCCCTGGCCGTGCAGCGTGCCGCGCTTGACCACGAGCGCGTCCTTCTCGCCGGACTCCTTCTGCGACTGCGCGAGCCGATCCTTGTAGCGCTTGGAGTCCTTGAACTTCAGGACATCGACCGGCTCCACGTTCTCGCCGATCTCGATGCCCGAGCCCGCGTCCAGCAGCCGGTCGATGCGCTTGCGAGCGCGCACCCGCATGTGGTGGCCGCAACGCGTGCACACGTCCTGCGAGCGTTCGAGCTCGGCGTGATAGAGGACGTTGGCGCAGGCGTCGCACTTGATCCACAGCCCTTCGGGCACGTTGGTGCGGCTCTCGGCGCGCGTGCCGATGCGTGCGGGAATGAGCCGCTCGAACCAGCTCATGCGCCGCCCGCTGCCGGGCGGCCCCTCGGGCCCCTTCTCGCTCACGCCCGGGTCGCCACGTCCATGGCCGCGTCCATGGCACGGCGCATGCCGCCGACCACCTCGCCCACCGCGGCGTGCAGGGCCGCCGGGTCGCGGCCGTGCTCGCCGACGAGCGATACCAGCACGCTGCCCACGACCACCGCGTCGGCCGTTTCGGCGATGGCCGCGGCCGTGGCCGCGTCGCGGATGCCGAAGCCCACGGCCACGGGCAGGTCCACGAAGCCCTTGATGCGCTGCACGCGCGTCGCCACCTCGGTCGTGTCCAGCGTGGCGGCGCCCGTGACGCCCTTGAGCGACACGTAGTAGACGTAGCCGGACGCGCGCTCGGCGACCCGCTTGAGCCGCACGTCGGGCGTGGTCGGCGACAGCAGGAAGATCGTGTCGACGTTGACCGCCTCCAGCGCCGCGACGAGATCGTCGGCCTCCTCCGGCGGCAGGTCCACGGTGAGCACGCCGTCCACGCCGGCCGAGGACGCCAGACGCGCGAAGTCGGCGTAGCCGAGCCGCTCGACCGGATTGGCGTAGCCCATCAGCACGACGGCGGTGCGCTCGTTCGTCGTGCGGAAGCGCGCCACCAGGTCGATGACGTCGACCAGTCGCGTGCCGCCCGCGATGGCGCGCTCGCAGGCCGCCTGGATGACCGGTCCGTCGGCCATCGGGTCCGAGAACGGGATGCCGAGCTCGATGATGTCCGCACCCGCCTCCACGAGCGTGTGCATGAGCGCGAGCGTCGTGTCGAGATCGGGGTCGCCCGCCGTGATGTAGGGCACCAGCAGGCGCCGCCCGGCGGCGTCCGCGAAGCGCGCGCCGATGCGCGTGCGGCGCTTGGGGTCGCGTCCGGGGCCGCGCTCCGGGTCGCGTTCGGAGACGGGCCCGAGGGCGGAGTCGACGTGCGCCGTGGCCACGGGCTCGCTCAAAGCGTCATTCCCTCGAGCGCGGCCAGCGTGCCGATGTCCTTGTCGCCGCGCCCGGACAGGTTGACGACGAGGTTCTGCGAGGCGGGTCGCTGCTTCGCGGCCTTCATGGCCCAGGCCACCGCGTGCGCGGATTCCAACGCCGGGATGATGCCCTCGAGCCGGCAGAGCGCGTGCGTGGCGGCGAGCGCCTCGTCGTCGGTCGCGATGTCGTAGGTGACGCGGCCGATGTCCTTGAGCCACGCGTGCTCCGGACCGACGCCCGGGTAGTCGAGCCCGGCCGACACCGAATGCGTCTCCATGATCTGGCCCGCGTCGTCCTCCATGAGGTAGGTGCGGTTGCCGTGCAGCACGCCGGGACGCCCGGCCGACAGCGGCGCGGCGTGACGGCCCGATTCGAGCCCCTCGCCGCCGGCCTCGACGCCGATCAGCTCGACGTCCGCATCGTCGATGAACGGGTGGAACGCGCCGATGGCGTTGCTGCCTCCGCCCACGCAGGCGATGACCGCGTCGGGCAGCCGGCCGGTGTGCTCGATGGACTGGTCCTTGATCTCGCGACCGATGACGCTGTTGAAGTCGCGCACCATCGTCGGGTACGGGTGCGGGCCGGCCGCGGTGCCGATGATGTAGAACGTGTCGTCGACGTGGCCGACCCAGTCGCGCATGGCCTCGTTCAGCGCGTCCTTGAGCGTGCGCGAACCGGACTCCACCGGCACGACCGTGGCACCGAGCAGCTTCATGCGGAAGACGTTCGGGGCCTGACGCACGATGTCCTCGGCGCCCATGTACACGATGCACTCCATGCCCCAGCGCGCGCACACCGTGGCCGTCGCCACGCCGTGCTGGCCCGCGCCGGTCTCGGCGATGATGCGCTTCTTGCCCATGCGCCTGGCCAGCAGTGCCTGCCCGACCGTGTTGTTGATCTTGTGCGCGCCGGTGTGGTTCAGGTCCTCGCGCTTCAACCAGATCTGCGCGCCGCCGCAGGTCTCGGTCAGCCGCCGCGCGTGGTACAGCGGGTTCGGACGGCCGACGAAGTTCTTGAGCTCCCACTCGAATTCGGCCACGAACTCGTTGTCGCGCCGGTAGCGCTCGTAGGCGGCCTGCAGCTCCGCCACCGGGTCCATCAGCGTCTCGGCGATGAAGCTGCCGCCGTAGATGCCGAAATGACCGTTCGATGCCGCCGACCCGGGCGCATCGTCCCCGCCCGCCCCGTCTCCGACCCGCGAGGCGCCGTCTTCCGTGCGCGGTCCGGCCGCACTGCCGATGTCCACGTTCATGCCGCTCGTCCCCCGTCTCGTGAAAGTGAAGTGTCGATGGTCGCGTCGTCCGCCGCATCGGTCGTGATGGTCGTGTCGGTCGCGCCGGCCGCGCCGGCCGCCGCGTCCGCGTCGCGCACCGCACGCACGAACGCGTCCATGCGCGCGTGATCCTTGATGCCCTTCGCCGACTCCACGCCGGAGCTGACGTCGACGGCCCACGGTCGCGCCGGAGGAACCGTCAGGCCCCGCACGGCGTGCAGGGCCTCCCCGACGTTGCCCGGCTCGAGCCCGCCCGCCAGCACCAGCGGGCGCCCGCCGAGCGCGTGCAGCGTCGGGCCCAGCGCCGACCAGTCGAGGGCGACACCGGTGCCGCCGAGCGCGCCGGGCGCGTGGCTGTCGACGAGAAAGCCCGTCGCCGAGCGGTACGCCGCCGCCGGATCCATGCCGATGGTCCGCGCTTCGCCGCCGAGCGGCAACGCCTTCAGGTACGGAAGTCCGTACGCCTCGCACTCGGCCGCGGATTCGGTACCGTGGAACTGTGGCACCAGATCCGGCAGCGCGTCGAGCGTGCGGGCGACCGTCTCCGGCGCGGCGTTCAGGAACAGCCCCACGCGCGTGACGAACGCGGGCAGCGCCGCGCAGATGCGCCGCGCGGCGTCGATGTCCACCGCGCGACCCGAGGCCGGCACGAACACGAAGCCGAGCGCGTCCGCGCCGAGGCGCGCTGCCTCCAGCGCGTCCTCGACCCGCGTGATACCGCAGATCTTTACCCGGGTGCGCGCCGACATATCCCTCGAACCATATCAGATCAGGGACGCCAGACCTCGCGCTCCAGGGCCTCGAAATCCGGTATCGCGTAGCGGGTCGGGTACGTGGGCTGCACGAACACGAGCCCGCCGGGCGGCGCCGTCGCGCCGCCGAGGGTGCGGTCGCGCGCGGCCAGCAGCTCCGCCGTCCAGGCGATCTGGCGCTCGCCGCGACCGATCGCGATCAACGTGCCCGCGACGATGCGCACCATGTTGTGCAGGAAGGCGTTGGCGGTGATCTCGAGGATCACCCGTGAGCCCTCTCGACGCACCGCCACGCGCAGCACCTCGCGTCTGGCGTGCGGTGCCTGGCAGGCGGCCGCACGAAAGCTCTGGAAGTCGTGCTCGCCGACGAGGCTCTGCGCGGCGGCGTGCATGCGCCCGGCATCGAGCGGCTCCCGGACCCACGCCACGCGCCCGTGCGCGAGCGCCGCACGCGTGGGGCGGTTCAGGATCGTGTAGCGATAGCTGCGCGCCCGGGCCGAGTGGCGGGCGTGGAAGTCGTCCGGCACGCGTGCCGCCCATTGCACCGCGACGGTGTCGGGCAGGTGGCTGTTGAGCCCGAACGTCCACGCGCGCAGCGGACGCTCGACCGGCGGGTCGAAGTGACAGACCTGCGCGAGCGCGTGCACGCCGGCATCGGTACGCCCCGCGCAGTGGACCGTGACGGGGGACGAGCCCGCGCCGCACACGCGCCCGATAGCCGTCTCGACGCACTGCTGCACCGAGACGGCGTGGGGCTGACGCTGCCAGCCCGCGAACCCGGCGCCGTCGTACTCGACGGCCAGCGCCACGCGGGCGGGCGCCCGGGCGGGTGCCCGGGCGGACGTGTCGGGCTCGGCGGGCCGGGACGGCTCGGCGGACGCGATCAGCTCAGCTGATCTTCTTCAGCAGCGTCTCCGCCTCGACCACCTGGTCGGGGTTGCCGCTGCGCACGATCTCGTCCAGCGCGCTGGAGGCGGAGTCCTTGTCGCCCATGTCGATGTAGGCCTTGGCGAGATCCATCATCGTGTCCATCTCGTCGGCGTCGCTGCCCACGCCGCCGAACGCGGGTGACGAGAAATCGTCCGACCCGGTCTCGAAGGAGCCCGTGCCGTCGAGCAGGCTCTCGTCCTGCGCCGACAGGTCCGGCATCTCGAGATCGTCCACGCCCGTGTCGAGCAGCTCGGTGCCGTCGAGCTC
This sequence comes from uncultured Gammaproteobacteria bacterium, assembly GCA_963833195.1. Lineage (GTDB taxonomy): Bacteria > Pseudomonadota > Gammaproteobacteria > Granulosicoccales > Granulosicoccaceae > Granulosicoccus. Next base: position 642,868 of record CAWHXF010000028.1, read on the forward strand.
GAGCTCGCCCGAGAGCTCGTCAAGATCGAGCGTGAGGTCGTCGGCCCCGCCGTCCGCGGAACCCGCCACCCCGGCCGCGCCGATCGCATCCGCCGACCCGGAGAGCTTCTCGTTGGCGGCCGTGGCCGAGCCCGAGAGATCGAGCTCGCCGAAGCCGGACAGTTCGGGCGCGTCCAGCCCGTCCATGCCCTCGCCGGGCGCGGGACGGTCCGGGCGCGGTGCCGCCGGAGCGTCGTCGCCGAAGTCGCTGAACTCGATGACGCCCTCGTCGCTCTCGGCCGCCACCTCGTCGGCGATGGCCGAGAAATCGCCCGTCGCCTCGAGATCGCTTTCGTCGAAGGCGAACGCGGGATCGAGGCTCTGGTCCATGAGGGCCGACTCGTCCTCGTCGTCGAAGCCGTCGCCGGAGCCCTCGGCATCGAAGCTGCGGCTGATCGCGCCCGTGCCCGCATGGCCACGCTCGCCGTCGATGCCGAAGTCCTCGTCGTCCATGGAGGCGACGGCGCCGGACGCGAGCGCACCGGCTCCGGCGGCGACCGCACCGGCGTAGAGCGGATTGCCCGGGCGAAGGTCCTGGCCGAGCGCGGCCACGCCGCTCCAGTCCGGCGCGGCGTCGCCGCCGAAGCGTTCGTGGTAGTCCTGCGCGCCGCGATCGAAGGCCTCGGCGTTGCCCTGCGCGTGGTAGGTGTCCAGGAGCTTGCGCGCGTAGAGCGCGTTGTCCGGATCGCGCTCCACCGCCCGTCCCAGAAGCTCCTCGGCCTGGCCGTGCAGCCCGTAGGCGAGATAGACGTCGGCCTCGGAGATGGTGTCGTCCTTGTCGAGACCGTCGTCGGCGTCCCGGCCGAGATCCGCACCGCCGCGCGCGGGTGCGCTCGACAACGCCGCCCCGCCCGCGAAGACCTGCGTCTCGTCGAGCATCGTCTCGTCGCCGAAGAAGGCGGTGTCATCGAACGCATCGCGCTCGTCGCCGCCCGCGTGCCCTCGACCGTCGTCGCCGTCGAAGGCCGCGGCGACACCGGCCGCGCCCGCCGCTCCGGCGGCACCCGCGCCGCCGAGCGTCGCGCCCGTGCCGTCGACCACTCGAGGCGTGCGACGGCCCGCGGTCACGAACTCGGGCGCTTCGCCCTCGTCGAAGAAGTGCACGTCGTGCTCGTCGAAGTCGGCCTCGTCGGCCCCGTCGCGACGGCGGCGCCACAGCAGCGTGCCGACGACACCGAGCAGCGCGGCCGCTCCGACACCGCCGATGAGCAGCTTGGCGGGATCGGCCAACAGCGTCTGGTACCAGGGCCGATCGGCGTCGGCGTCCGGCACGGCGACGGCTGCACCGCCGGTCGCCGCGTCGTCGCCGACCGCATCGGCACCGTCGCTCGCCGCCGCCATGAGGTCGGCGCGCTCGCCGCCCTCGTCGGCCTGTTCACCCTGACCGACGAGCTCGACTTCCCCGAGCTCCTGTCCGGCATCCGACGGCGCGTTGCGCGCGTCGGCGACCATGTCGTCGCCCGCCTCGCCCGCCTGCCGGCCCGCATCGGCCATCGCGCCCACGGTTTGTCCTGCAACGTCGGATGCCGCCCCGCCCGCGGCGCCGGCGGCGTTGCCCGCGGACGCGAGCGCGTCCTCCCCGGCACCCGCCATCGCTTCGCCGCCCTGGCCGCCACCCTGGCCGCCACCCTGGCCGCTACCCTGGCCGCCACCCTGACCGACGGCATCCGCGCCGGAGCCCGAGCCCGTGTCCGCACCGGCGTCGTCGCGCGCGGAGGCACCATCGCGCGCTTCGGCGAGGCGAGCCTCCAGGGCGGCGATCTCGTTCTGGCGCAGCGTGACGAGGTTGTCGAGGCTGGCCGCGGTGCTGCCGAGCTCGCTCGCCTGCTCGTCGAGGTCCTGGGCCTCGAGCCGCGTCGAGGCGAGCTCCTCGTTCGCGAGCTGCAGCCGGCGGTCGATGTCGCCGGCACGCGCGGCGGGGTCGCCGTCGCTCGCATCGCCCGCGTTGGCGGCGCCGGTCGTCGAGCCGTCGGCCGCGACGATGCGCAGCTCGTCGCGCTCGAGGATCTCGCGCCGCGCGTCCTCGAGGATGGCGCGGGCGTTGTCGGACAGCGCGCTCTCCTGCTCGGAGGGGCTCGCCGCGTCGTCGGCGGAGGCCAGAGCGTCGGAGCCGGAGTCCGCACCCGCACCCGCACCGGTTCGCGTCCGTGTTCGCGTCCGTGTCCGTGTCCGCGGTTGGGTCCGGGGTCGGGGTCGGGGTCGGAGCCGCACCGGTGCCGGTGTCCGCGGACGCGACGCGCGTGGTGGAACCGCCGCGCAGGTTGTCGCGGTACTGCTGCCACAGGTCGTTCTGGTTGCGAACCTCGGCCACGGCGAGCGCCTGGGTCACGCGCCGCGCCTCGTCGACGGGCGGCACGCGCAGGATGGCGCCCGCCCGGACGAGATTGATGTTGTTGTCGATGAACGCGGACTGGTTGGCCGCGAGCAGCGCGAGCATCATCTGCTGCACGGACACCCCGTCGCCCGCGCTGCGCCCGGCGATCTCGAACAGCGTGTCGCCGGGTCGGACCTCCACGTCGCCGCCGTCCGCGGCGAGCGGTGCCGCCTCCGCCGATGCGTCCGCGCCGGAGCCGATGTCGAGCTCCTCGAGCGAGACGATCTCGCCCGCGCCGGAGGCGCCGCCCGCGACGACGTCGTCGCCGACCTCGTCGGAGCCGCCGAACAGCTCGACCTCGAAGTCGACGTCGGCCGCGTCGGCGGCCTGGCGCGCGGCCCGCTCCTCGATGGCGTCGGTGTTCGGCGCACCGGGATCGGTGAGCGAGATCACCTCGCCGGCGTCGCCGCCGAACGGTGCGGTCGAGGTGGCCGAAGGGCTGGCGTCGAGTCCGTCGAGCGACACGGGCTCGCCGGCACGGTCGGCGCCAGACACGATGTTGTCCCCGCCGACGACGGTGTCGTCGGCGACCTCGGCGTCGTCGCCGACGAGCTCGACCTCGAAGCTGTCCATGACGGCAGCATTGCTGTTGCGTTCGATCGGGGCCGGCGCGACGAGCGACGCGTCGCCGCCGATGCGCGCAGGCGTGTCGCCCGCGGAGCTGCGCGCCGTGGCGCTCGGCGTCATGAACACCGGCGGATCCAGCAGCACGGTGTACTCGCGCACCATGCGCCCGGCCGGCCAGTCGACCTCGAGCAGGAAGTTCAGGAACGGCTCGATCACCGGACGGTTGCTGGTGACCCGGATGACCGGGGTGCCGCCGGAGGCGTCGACCGAGAACCTCAGGTCGGTGAGCACCTGCGAACGCTCGATGCCGGCGCGCTGGAACGCCTCGGGCGAGGCGAGCTGGACGATCATGCCGTCGAGCTCGCCTGGCTTGACCGAGGTGAGCCGGATCTCGGCGTCCATCGGCTGGTTCAGCGCCGAGCGCATCTCGATGTCGCCCAGGCCCAGGCCGAAGGCCCCGCCCGAGGCGAGCGCAAGGCTTACCGCCGCCGCCGTTGCCAGTTTTCTCACGATTGGTGTCCCGCCCTGCCGTCGAAGGGTGGGGGATCGGCCCCGGCCGGAACCGGCGGCGCCCCCACCTGACGGTGTTGAAAGTCGATGCGACAGTGTATAGCCCATCCCCGCGAGGCTCACCGAGGGCGACGGCGAGCCGTCACCTCGCCGCGCCGCCCCATCCGCAAGGACCGGGTCGGCGCGGACGACGATCAGCGAGCCGCCAGGTGGTCGCGCACCAGGTGCTCGGCGATCTGGACGCTGTTCAGCGCCGCCCCCTTGCGCACGTTGTCCGAGACGACCCAGAGGTCGAGCCCGTTCTCGGTGCTGATGTCCTCGCGGATGCGTCCGACGAACACCGGGTCGGTTCCGGCCGACTCGGTGACCGCCGTGGGGTAGCCCCCGTCGACGCGCTCGTCCATGACCGTCACTCCCGGAGCGCCCTGCAGCAACTTCCGCGCCGCCTCCGCGGTGACGGGCTCGCGCGTCTCGATGTGGACGGCCTCCGAATGACCGTAGAACACCGGGATGCGCACGCAGGTGGGGTTCACCCGGATGCGATCGTCCTCCATGATCTTGGCGGTTTCCCAGACCATCTTCATCTCCTCCTTGGTGTACCCGTTGTCCATGAAGACGTCGATCTGCGGGATGGCGTTGAAGGCGATCTGCTTCGGGTACACCTCGCTCGTGACGTCCAGCCCGTTCAGCAGCCGCGCGGTCTGCTGGCCGAGCTCCTCGATGGCGGCCTTGCCGGTGCCGGACACCGCCTGATAGGTGCACACGTTGATGCGGGTGATGCCGAAGGCGTCGTGCAGGGGCTTGAGCGCGACCAGCATCTGGATGGTCGAACAGTTCGGGTTCGCGATCAGGTTCCGTCGCCCGGTGCCGTCGAAGGCGCGCGCGATGGCGTGCGGATTCACCTCGGGCACGACCAGCGCCACGTCGTCGTCGTAGCGGAAGGCGCTCGTGTTGTCGATCACCGCGCAGCCCGCCTCGGCGGCCTTCGGCGCGTACACGCGCGACACCTCTGCACCCGGGCTGAACAGAGCGATGCTCACCGTGGAGAAGTCGAAGCTCGCGAGATCCTGCACGACGAGGTCCGTCCCGGCGAACTCCACGCGGCTGCCGGCCGAGCGACTGCTCGCGAGCGCGTGCACCTTGCCCACCGGGAACTGCCGCTCGGCCAGTATCTCGAGCATGGCCTCGCCCACCGCGCCCGTGGCGCCGACGACCGCCACGTCCCACTTGACCTCACTCATGCTCGTGCCTCCAACAGGGGTTCGAGCGCGCCGATGACGGCGTCGCCCATGGCCTTGGTGCCGATCGATTCGTCGCCGTCGGCCGCGATGTCGGCGCACCGCATGCCTTCGGCGATCACGGTGCCCACCGCGGCCTCCACGTCGTCGGCGGCTTCCGGCTCGCCGAGCGTGTGGCGCAGCATCATCGACACCGACAGGATCGTGGCGAGCGGGTTCGCGACGCCCTGGCCTGCGATGTCGGGCGCGGAACCGTGCACCGGCTCGTAGAGTCCCTTGCCGCTCTCGTCGAGCGAGGCCGAGGGCAGCATGCCGATCGAGCCCGTCAGCATCGCGGCGGCGTCCGACAGGATGTCGCCGAAGAGGTTGCCCGTCACGAGGGTGTCGAACTGCCGCGGCGCGCGGACCAGCTGCATGGCCGCGTTGTCGACGTACATGTGGATCAGCTCCACGTCGTCGTAGTCCCGCGCCACGTCGATGACGGTCTCGCGCCACAGCTCCGACACCTCCAGCACGTTGGCCTTGTCCACCGAGCACAGCCGCGCCGGACCCGCCCCGGGTCGCGCGGCGCGCGCGCGCGCGATCTCGAACCCGCGCACGGCGATGCGGCGGATCTCGTCCTCGCCGTACACCATGGTGTTGAACCCCGTGCGCACGCCGTTCCTCTCCTCGATGCCGCGCGGCGTGCCGAAGTAGATGCCGCCCGTGAGCTCGCGCAGGATCATGATGTCGAGTCCCGCGACGAGCTCGGGCTTCAACGACGACGCGCCGGCCAGCTCCGGGTAGAGCAACGCGGGGCGCAGGTTCGCGAAGAGCCCGAGCTCGCTGCGAAGCTTCAGCAGGCCCCGCTCGGGGCGCAGCTCGCGCGGCGCCGCGTCGTACTTCGGCCCGCCGATGGCGCCGAGCAGGATGGCGTCGGCCTGACGGCACGCCTCGAGCGTGGCGGACGGCAGGGGGTCCTCGCACTCGTCGTACGCCGCGCCCCCGAAGATCCGCTCCTCGATGGCGAGCCCGAGCCCGTGCCCGGCGTCGACCGCCTCGAGCACGCGCAAACCCTCCTCGACGATCTCCGGACCGATGCCGTCGCCGGGCAGCACGACGACGCGTCGCTGGGTGTTCCTCACGACACTTGCCCCTGCTGCGGTTGCGGCTCCTCGAACAGCCACGGCGCGCTCGCGCGGCGCTTCGCCTCGTAGTCCTCGATGCGGTTCCTGCGCTGCAGGGTCAGCTCGATGTCGTCGAAGCCGTTCAACAGGCAATCCTTCCTGAACTCGTCGACCTCGAACGCGTGCACGTCGCCGGAGGGCGTCGTGACGGTCTGCTTCTCGAGATCGATCTTCAGCGAGTAGCCCGGGTCGGCCTCGCACTCGGCCGCGAGCGCAACGCAGACATCGCCCGGCAGCCGGATCGGCAGCAATCCGCTCTTGAAGCTGTTGTTGTTGAAGATGTCCGCGAACGAGGGCGCGATGACGCTGCGGATGCCGTAGTCGTCCAGCGCCCAGACCGCGTGCTCGCGCGAGCTGCCGCAGCCGAAGTTCTCGCCGGCTATCAGCACCTCGGCGCCCGCGTAGCGCTCGCGGTTCAGCACGAAGTCCGGGTCGGGCTTCCTCGTGGCAGGGTCCTGCCCCGGCTCGCCATGATCGAGGAAGCGCCACTCGTCGAAGAGGTTCGCGCCGAAGCCGGAGCGCTTGATGCTCTTCAGGAACTGCTTCGGGATGATGGCGTCGGTGTCGACGTTGGCGCGCATGAGCGGCACGGCGAGCCCGTCGAGCGTGGTGAACGCGCGCATCAGAAGTCCCTCACGTCGACGAAGTGGCCCGCGATGGCCGCGGCGGCGGCCATGGCCGGGCTCACGAGATGCGTGCGCCCGCCCTGCCCCTGCCGCCCTTCGAAGTTCCGGTTCGAGGTGGAGGCGCAGCGCTCGCCGGGCTCGAGCCGATCGGCGTTCATGGCGAGGCACATCGAGCAGCCGGGCTCGCGCCATTCGAAGCCCGCGTCGGTGAACAGCTTGTCGAGCCCCTCGGCCTCGGCCTGCCGCTTCACGAGGCCCGAGCCCGGCACGACCATGGCCTGCTTGACCGAGCTCGCGACGCGGCGGTCCTTGATCACCGCGGCCGCGGCGCGCAGGTCCTCGATGCGCGAGTTCGTGCACGAGCCGATGAAGACCCGGTCGAGCGCGATGTCCACGATGGGCGTGTCGGCCTTCAAATCCATGTATTCGAGCGCGCGGCGCGCGCCCGAGGCCTTCGCGCCCTCGAGCGCATCGGGGTCCGGCACGCGGCCGCCGACCGAGGTGACCATCTCGGGGGACGTGCCCCAGCTCACCTGCGGCTCGATGCTCGCGGCGTCGATGCGCACGACCTCGTCGAAGACCGCGTCGTCGTCGCTCACGAGATCCCGCCACGCGTCGAGCGCCTTCGCGAGCGTCTCGCCCTTCGGCGAGAACGGCCGGCCCTGCACGTACTCGAGCGTGGTCTCGTCCACGCCGATCATGCCGGCGCGCGCGCCCGCCTCGATCGACATGTTGCACACCGTCATGCGCCCCTCCATCGACAGCGCGCGGATGGCGTCGCCGCCGAACTCGATGGTGCAGCCCGTGCCGCCCGCGGTGCCGATGCGCCCGATGATGGCGAGCACGATGTCCTTCGCCGTGACGCCGGGACCCACCTCGCCGTCCACCGACACGAGCATGTTCCTGGCCTTCTTCTGCAGGAGGGTCTGCGTGGCCATGACGTGCTCGACCTCGGACGTGCCGATGCCGAACGCGAGCGCCCCGAAGGCGCCGTGCGTGCTCGTGTGCGAGTCGCCGCAGACGACCGTCATGCCCGGCAGCGTCGCGCCCTGCTCCGGCCCGATGACGTGCACGATGCCCTGGCGCGCGTCGTTCATCGCGAACTCGGTGACGCCGAAGGCCGCGCAGTTGGCGTCGAGCGTCTCGACCTGCAGCCTGGAGATCGGATCGGCGATGCCCTCGCTGCCCCCGCGGCGAGGGCTCGTCGGCACGTTGTGGTCGGCCACGGCCAGCATGGAGCCGGTGCGCCACGGCTTCCTGCCCGCGAGAACGAGCCCCTCGAAGGCCTGCGGCGACGTCACCTCGTGCACCAGGTGGCGATCGATGTAGAGCAGGACCGTGCCGTCGTCCTGCTCGTGCGCCACGTGCGCGTCCCAGACCTTGTCGTACAGCGTTCTGCCGGCCATGTGGCTCATTTCGGGTGGGGGCGCGTGCGTTGGAAGGACGCCGATGCTAGCGCCCCGCGGCGAATCCCTCAAATGCATCATTTCGATACATGGCATTCCTCAGGGGAATGCATTGGCTCGGTGCGGCCGCTCAGTGCGACAGGATCTTCGACAGGAACTCGCGCGCTCGCTCGCTGCGCGGCGCGCCGAAGAAATTTGCCGTCGCGGCATCCTCGACGATGCGGCCTGCGTCCATGAACACGACGCGGTCGGCGACCTTGCGCGCGAACCCCATCTCGTGCGTCACGACCATCATGGTCATGCCTTCCCCGGCAAGCTCGACCATCACGTCCAGCACGTCGCTGATCATCTCCGGGTCGAGCGCCGAGGTCGGCTCGTCGAACAGCATGGCGACCGGGTCCATCGCCAGCGCCCGGGCGATGGCCACGCGTTGCTGCTGGCCGCCGGACAGCTGCGAGGGGTGCTTCGTCGCGTGCTCCTGGAGCCCGACCCGCTCGAGCAGCGCCAGCGCGCGATCGCGCGCCTCGGCCTCGCCGCGGCGCAGCACCTTCGTCTGCCCGAGCGTCACGTTCTCGAGCGCGGTGAGGTGCGGGAAGAGCTCGAAGCTCTGGAACACCATGCCGAGCCGCGAGCGCAGCGCGTTCAGGTTCGTGCCCTTCGCGCCGACGCGCACGCCGTCGACGCTGATCTCGCCGGCCTGCACGGGCTCCAGCCCGTTCACGCACTGGATGAGCGTGCTCTTGCCGGAGCCGGACGGTCCGCAGACCACGACGACCTCGCCCTTGGCGACGGCCAGCGAGCAGTCGTCGAGCACCCGCACCGAGCCGTAGTATTTCGTGATGCCGCGCATCGAGATCATGCCGCGCGATTCTCCTGGAGGCGCCGCACGAGCCTCGAGCCCGCGAAGCAGATCGTGAAGTAGACGAGCGCCACGAACAGGAAGAGCTCCACGAGCCGCTGGTCGCGATTGGCCACGATCTCGGCGCTGACGAGGAAGTCGCGCAGGCCCACCACGTAGACGAGCGAGGTGTCCTGGAACAGCACGATCGCCTGGGTGAGCAGCACCGGCGTCATCGCGCGGAACGCCTGCGGCAGCACGACGTGGCGCATCGCCTGCACGTGCGTGAGCCCGATGGAGCGCGCCGCGTTCACCTGGTTGCGCGTGACGCTCGAGATGCCCGCGCGCACGATCTCGGAGTAGTAGGCCGCCTCGAACAGCACGAAGGCCACGAGCACCGACCAGAAACTGCCCACCGGGCGGCCGAGCAGCAGCGGCACGAGGAAGTACAGCCAGAAGATCACCAGGATCAGCGGCAGGGAGCGGAAGAAGTTCACGTAGGCCGCGGCGACCCACGACAGCACGGGGATGCGCGCGAGCCGCACGAGCGCCAGCAGCGTGCCGATCACGATCCCGCCGACGAGGGCGAGCACCGTCAGCAGCAGCGTCACGCGCATGCCCTCCCACAGGAAGGGCAGGTTGCGCACGATCACGTCGATGTCCAGCTCGCTCATCGAGGGCCGCTTCCCGGCACGCGCGCGCGCCGCTCCACCACCCGCATGCCGAGCATCACCGCGAAGGTCACGAGGCTGTACAGCACGGTCGCCGCGGTGAACGCCTCGAAGCCCTGGAACGTGTACTCCTCGATCTGGCGCGTCGCGGCGGTGAGCTCGATGACGCCGATCGTGAGCGCGAGCGAGGAGTTCTTGAAGATCGTCAGGAACTCGCTCGTCAGCGGCGGCACGATGATCCGGAACGCGTTCGGCAGCAGCACCTCGCGGTACACCTGCCACTCCGTCAGCCCCAGCGCCCGCGCGGCGCGGCGCTGGCGCGTGCCGACCGCCTCGATGCCCGAACGCACCTGCTCGCACACGCGCGAGGCCGTGTACAGCCCGAGCGCGACGGCCGCCGTGGAGAAGGCCGGCAGCGGCATCTCGCGCTTGACCCAGCGCCCGGCCGCGTCGGGCAGCAGCTCGGGGAAGACGAAGAACCACAGGAAGAGCTGCACGAGCAGCGGCACGTTCCTGAACAGCTCGACGTACACGCTCCCGATCGCGCGCAGCGGCGCGCTCGGCGCCGTGCGCAATATCCCGAGCGCCGAGCCGAGCAGGAACGCGAGCGCCCACGCGACGAGCGACAAGCCCACCGTCCAGCCGAACCCCGCCGCGAGCCACCCGAGGTAGGGCTCGCTGACGAGGATCGACCAGTCCCACTGGTAGTTCATCTACGCACCGATGGCCCGCGCGGCGGCCACACCGCCTACTCGGGCAGCGCCTGGATCTCGAACGCGGTGCCGAGCACGTCCGACAGCGGCATGTCGATGCCCGTCGGCCCCGGCTCGAACCACTTCGCGTAGAGCTCCCCCATCTCGCCCGAGCCCATCATGCCCGCCATGACGACGCGGCCGAGTCGCTCGAAGCTCGAGTCGTTCCTCGGCACCATGATCGCGTACGGGTCGAAGGACAGGTAGCGGCCCGTCACCTGGTAGTCGTCGGGCGACTTCGACTTCGACACGAGCCCGTAGAGCAGCACGTCGTCGGAGCCGTAGGCGTCGACGCGATCGGTCTCGAGCGCGAGCCAGCCCTGGCTGTGATCCTTTACCGGCACGATCTTCGTGTCGAGCCCGAGCTCCTCGATCTTCGCCTTCAAGGCCTTCTCGTTCGTGGTTCCGGCGGAGACGCCGAGGATCTTGCCGTCGAGGTCCTCGACCTCGGAGATCCCCGAACCCACCTTCGACGCGATCTTGGTGCCGGTGATGAACGTCGTCGGCAGGTAGGCCACCTGCCTCTGACGCGTCAGGTTGTTCGTCGTCGAGCCGCACTCGATGTCGATCGTCCCGTTCGCGATCAGCGGGATGCGGGTCTGTCCCGTGACCGGCACGAAGTTCACGTCCAGATCCTTGCCGAGCTCGGCCTCGATCGCCTCGACGATCTCCATGCAGATGTCGATCGAGTAGCCGATGGGCTCGCCCGCGTCGCCGATGTAGGAGAACGGGATCGACGTCTCGCGGTGGCCGATGCTGACGGCGCCGCGCTCGTCGATGCGCTGCAGCGTGGGCGAGTCGCCGGCGTCGGCGAGCGCGGCGGTCGAGCCGCTCGACGCCACCAGTGCGGCGACGGCGATGGCGGTGAGCCGCGCGCGGCGCGGCTGTTCGGAATGATTCATCGGACGTGCTCTCGGTGGGAAGGAGGTGGTGGGACGCTCAGCCGGCCGCGAACGCTCGCTCGTACGCGAACAGCGCGGCCGAGCCGCCGGTATGCAGGAACACGATGCGCTCGTCCGGCCCGATCTCGCCGCGACGCACCAGGTCGATCAGGCCGGCCATGCCCTTGCCCGAGTACACGGGATCGAGCAGCAACCCCTCGAGCTCGGCGCAGAGCCGGATCGCCTCGAGCGTGGATTCGGCCGGGATGCCGTAGCCCTCCCCGACGTAGTCGCAGTTCGCCACCACGTCGGTGTCGCGCAAGGGCGGCGCGCCGTCGAACAGCGCGAGCGTGCGCTCGGCCAGCGCGCGTACCGAGCGCTCCTGCGCCTCCCGCGCCGCTCGCACCCCGATGCCGAGCACCGGCAGCCCGGCGTTCACCAGCCGCAGCCCCGCGACCAGCCCCGCCTGCGTGCCGGCGCTGCCCGTCGCGTGCAGCACGCGGTCGAAGCTCGCTCCGAGGTCGTTGATCTGCGCCATCAGCTCGAACGCGCAGGCCACGTAGCCGAGCGCCCCGGTCGGGTTCGAGCCACCGCCCGGAATGCCGTAGGGGCGCCGCCCTTCCGCGCGCAGCCGCGACGCCGCGGTCTCGAGCGCCGCGTTCATGTCGGTGCCCGCCGCGACGTGCTCGTGCGTGGCGCCGTGCAGGGTGTCCAGGAGCACGTTGCCGTTGGCCAGGTAGAGGGGGTCGTCGGAGCCCGTGCGGTTCTCGAGGATCAGGTGGCAGCCGAGCCCGAAGCGCGCGGCGGCGGCGGCCGTCTGGCGGGCGTGGTTCGATTGCGTGGCGCCTTGAGTGACCACGGTGTCGGCGCCTTCCGCGATCGCCGCGGCGATCAGGAACTCGAGCTTCCGGGTCTTGTTGCCGCCGGACGACAACCCCGTGCAGTCGTCGCGCTTGATCCAGATCTCGGGGCCGCCCCCACTACCGCCCAGCGCGTCGCCCAGTCGGTGCAGCCGTTCCAGCGGCGTCGGGAGATGGGCGAGCCGGACCCTCGGGAAGCGCGTGATGTCCACAATGATCGGTTCGCCGGGGTTGCCTCGTCCGGCATCACGATATCCCGCCCGGGCTGCGCTCGCCAATGCCGATCTCGTCGGTCGTCATGCACGCGGTGCATGATGAGCCCCCGACTTCCGCCCTTTCCGCCCTGCCGGCACCCCGGACCGATGATCGACGCGCTCTCGATCGCCGATCGGGCACTCGCCGCCGGGGAGCTGCTGACGCTCGAGGGCGTGCACTTCCCGAGCGCGCGACTCGACGTCGCGATGTATCGCCTGCGAACGACGGCCTCGCGGGCCAGCGCGCCGGGGGGGCGAGGCGGTGCCCGATACCGTCACCGAAGCGGCGGACGCACTCGCCGCCGAGGCCGTGGCCGTGGCCATCGCCGGGGCCATCGCCGGGGCCATCGCCGGGGCCATCGCCGGGACCATCGCCGGGACCATTGCAGCGACCGTGAGCGCCGCCGGCGCCGGATCGCCCTCCGCCACGATCCACCGCAGGGTAGGCTCGCGCCCCGTCGATCGCGAATGAGTCCGCAGCAGATGCCCAAGGTACCCGTCGGGGTGGGCCCCAGACACCCGCAGGTCGTCGTGCTGGTGGGGGCGACCGGGGATCTCGCCCGCCGCAAGCTTATCCCGGGGCTCTTCCACCTCGACAGCGCGGGCTTCATCCCGGGCTCCCGCATCATCGGCGTGTCGCTCGACGATCTCGACGTCGACGGCTTCCGCGACCTGTGCCGCGGCGCCATCGACGAGTTCTACGGCCGCGGGGCGAACGACGAGGCCTGGACCGACTTCGCCGCGCGACTGGATTACGTGCCGCTGTCGGCCGGCGCCGCGGCGCTGGGCGCCGCCGTCGAGCGCGCGGAGCGCGAGCTCGGGGCAGAGAGCCGCCGCCTGCACTACCTCAGCGTGCCGCCGAAGGCAGCGCTGTCGGTGGTACGGCTGCTGGGCGAGGCGAAGCTCGTCGAGCACTCGCGCGTCGTGATGGAGAAGCCCTTCGGCGTGGACCTCGAGTCGGCCGTGTCGCTCAACGCCGCGGTGCACGAGGTGTTCGCCGAGGAGCAGGTGTTCCGCATCGATCACTTCCTCGGCAAGGAGCCGGCGCAGAACATCCTCGCGTTCCGATTCGCCAACGGGCTGTTCGAGCCCATCTGGAACAGGAACTTCATCGAGCACGTGCAGATCGACGTGCCCGAGACCCTCGGGCTCGGCACGCGTGCCGGCTTCTACGAGAGCACCGGCGCCTTTCGCGACATGGTCGTCACGCACCTGTTCCAGATTCTCGCGTTCGTGGCCATGGAGGCGCCCGTGTCGCTCGAGTCGGACAGCATCAGCGAGGAGAAGAACAAGGTCTTCCGCAGCATGATGCCCATCGAGCCGTCGGACGCTGTGCGCGGGCAGTACGGCGGCTACCGCGACGAGCCGGGCGTGGACCCGGAGTCCGAGACCGAGACCTTCATCGCGCTCAGGTGCACCATCGACAACTGGCGCTGGGCCGGCGTGCCGTTCTACCTGCGCACGGGCAAGTGCATGGCCGAGGGCCAGCGCATCATCTCGATCGCGTTCCGCGAGCCGCCCAAGAGCATGTTTCCGAAGAACTCCGGCGTCGGCGCACTGGGGCCCGATCACCTGACCTTCGACCTGGCCGACCAGTCGCGCACCTCGCTGTCGTTCTACGGCAAGCGACCGGGCCCAGGCATGCGCCTGGACAAGCACAGCCTGCAGTTCGCGATGGACGAGACGCGCCACATCGGCGAGGTGCTGGAGGCGTACGAACGGTTGATCCTCGATGCCATGCGCGGGGATCGGACCCTCTTCACCACGGCCAAGGGCATCGAGCAACTGTGGAAGGTATCCACGCCGCTGCTGGAGGCGCCGCCGCCGGTGTCCCCGTACGCGCCGGGGTCGTGGGGCCCGAACGCCATGCACCAGCTCATCAGCCCGCGCGCGTGGCGCCTGCCGTTCGAGCGCGGCTGGCGGCAGAAGGACCCGGGCTGAGCTTGGAGCTCGTGCAGCTCGCCACCTTCGTGGCCGTCGCCGAGACTCGCTCGTTCTCGCGCGCGGCCGAGCGGCTGTACACGACGCAGCCCGCGGTCAGCAAGCGCGTGCGCGCGCTGGAGGACGAGCTCGACGTGCGACTGCTCGACCGCTCGGGACGCGGCGTGGTGCCGACGGAAGCCGGTGACGTGCTGCTCGGGCACGCGCGCCGGGTGCTCGGGGAGGTGGATGCCGCGCGCGAGTCGGTGCGTTCGCTGTCCGGAGAAGTCTCGGGACCGCTGCGACTGGCCACCTCGCATCACGTCGGCATCCATCGTCTGCCCCCGGTGCTCAAGGCCTTCGCGCAGGCTCACCCGGCCGTGGAGCTCGACCTCGTCTTCCTCGACTCCGAGCAGGCCTGCGCGGACGTGGCGGCCGGGCGGCTCGAGTTCGCGGTCGTGACGCTGCCCGACAAGCCCGACCCCACGCTGCGAACTGCGCTGGTGTGGCCCGACCCGCTGGTCATCGTCGCGGCGCCCGACCATCCGCTCGCGACGTCCGGGCGATCCGTGGCGCCCGGCGAGCTCGCGAACCACCCGGCCGTGCTGCCCGGTCGCGGCACGGTAACGCGCACGATCCTGCTCGACGCGCTCGCACCGTTCGACGTGCGCCTGCAGACGCGGCTCGAGACGAACTACCTCGAGACGATCCGCACGATGGTGTCGGTAGGGCTCGGGTGGAGCGTGCTGCCGTCGGCCATGCTCCGGCCGGAGGACCGGGACATCGTGGCGGTACCCGTCCGGAAGCTCGCGATGCTGCGCCGACTGGGATCGGTGCGCAGGCGGGACCGGACGCCGAGCCGCGCGGCGGCGGCGTTCGCGGGGCTGTTGCCGGTGCCGTAGCGAAGCTTGCCGAGAGCCCTCGCCAAGGTCGCTCGAACCTCCGCGCTCGATACACGAATATACGACCGGCGCTATCCCCGCCCGCCGCGCGTGGCCAAGCGCCTCGGCCCGGCCACCACCCGCCCGTCCGGCCCGATCACCCGGAACCGCTGCAGCCTCGACACGTAGCCCTTGGCACGCGCCTCCTGCACCGCCGTCAACCCGAGCGCTGCGGCATCGGGACCCAGATCGATGTCCTCGACCGACGTGCGCTCGAACCGCAGCTCGCACTCGTGCAACGCCCGGTGGCAGCACGAGCACGTCAGTGCGGCCAGAGCCACTTCCGTCTTCCCGCCCTCGGCCACCGGCACGACGTGGTGCAGATCCGTCCACCGGGTCTGCGCGCATCCGGCCATCTGGCAGTGCCGATCGCGTGCCCGCACCGCGCGCTCGGCCTTCTTCGTCCAGCGCCGCGTGCTGCTTCCCACGCCCACCACCTCTCCGTTCGGCATGGTGGCCACGACGGTGAGCGACGCCTTCTCGGCGATCGCGCGGGCCTCGGCGATCGAGATGGGACCGTAGCCCGCGATGGTCGGTCGCTCGGGCGGTAGCTCACCGGCGGCGAGCGGCGCGGCGTCCGCATCGTCGACGAGCACGCGCGCATCGATGTTCAGCAGCACCCGATACCGGTCGGCGTTGCAGATGGCCTCGCCGCGATGGGCGAGCGCCTTCCTCGCGTTCAGCAGCGCCGCATCGGCGCGGTACTGCCGGGCGGTGCGCCGCGGGGGCGGTGATGCGGACGACGTCGAAGCCTCCTCGGTGGAGCCGGGCACCGCGCTCGGGGCATCTCCGGCTCGATTGC
The DNA here is from genome assembly GCA_963833195.1 of uncultured Gammaproteobacteria bacterium. GTDB lineage: Bacteria > Pseudomonadota > Gammaproteobacteria > Granulosicoccales > Granulosicoccaceae > Granulosicoccus. Next base: position 658,713 of record CAWHXF010000028.1, read on the forward strand.
GTGCGCGGGCATCTTCCTCGCGCAGCTCGTCCTCGGCGCACTCGTTCGCCTTCAGCCACTCGACGCCTTCGGCGGTCGTGAGCTCCAGCACGATGCGCATCTTCGCCTCGGTGACCTGGCGCCACGTGACCGAGCGTTCCGCGAACGCGAGCGCGGTCGCGGCGGCCAGCGCGTCCTCGGCACTCCGCTCCCCACCCCCGTCGCCATCGACGTTCCGCTCCCGATGTCGCCAGCGGCGGCACAGCTCGATGGTCTCGGACACCGACAGATCGAGAGAGGCCGCGGCGAGCTCGGCCTCGCACCGCGCGTCGGCCACGCGCGTCAGCTCCCGGACCTTGGACCAGGACAGCTTGCCGGTGGCGAAGAGCGACTCGATGACGGGCAGTTCGGGAAGAACGCGGGCGGCGCGCAGGTATTCGAACGCGTAGACCCGACTGATACCCAGCTCGCGGTCGAGCCAGGCGACGCAATCGCGACAACCGGCGGCGCGCCATACTCCGGAGGCCTCGAACGCCGGCAGCAGCCGCAGCTGCTCGGCCAGCGTGCGATCGCCCGCACGCGCAAGCTGATGCAGGCGGGACACGAGCCCGACATCGTCCATCGGCACGGGCCCGGCGCCCGCCGCCCGGCAGCTCGATTCGCGCAGTCGCTTCACCTTCGCGGCGCGATCGGAGGCGGCGACATCCGCGCCCTGCACCAGCGCCATCGCGAGCCGCAAGGCCAGCCCTTGCGCCATGCGCCCGGGCATGTCGGACGCATCGTTCGGTGGCGGTCGGGCCGACGGACCTGCCGGGGAGCCACCGTAGGCGGGCGGATCCTCCGCGACGCGATTGCCGGGAACCACGTGCCGGAAACGGGCGTCCTGATACATGCGCTCGGTCCTTCGATCGACGAGTCGTCAGTCTATCTCGACATGGGGGCGAGGTTAGATACGCAAGGCGCGTATACGGTATTTAATTACAGCTTTACGAACTCGCGCGCCGGACGGGAAAACCGCTTTTGCCGCCCCTTGCCCACGTGCCGACCCCGTCCGACACTCGCCTGAACCGAACGTCTTCGCGTCAGCGCCGTCTCCGCGACGAGCGACGTCGGATCGCGATCGTATCCAGTCTTGTAGTACGCGTCGGTACCGGCGTCGCCCCCTGGCGACCGCGATTGCGGCGATGCTCCAGGTGCGGCAACCCCCCTCCCCGAGGAAGCCCGGATCCTTTGCCTCGAAACTCGCCAGTTTCGGGTTGGCGACGGCGATCGACGTGTCGACGCCCATCCGCCCCCGCAGTGGTAATCGGCACGGAGGTCCCACCCGCACGACGTGCCGGACTCCAAGGCACACTCCTTGCGCGCCCGCCCCCATGATCTCCCCTTCGCGCCCGATGAACACGCTCCGCCTCGCGCTGGTCGCCGCGCTGGCAGCCGCCTCGACCGGCTGCGCCCAGGAGCGCTCCACCGACTACGCCACCGACGAGCTCTTCGTGCGCGCGTCCATCGTCGCCGACGCCGCGGGCCGGTTGCGCGCGACGGCGACGGCATCCGTCTTCGAGGACGGCACGCCGATACGGCTCGTCGATGGCGATCGAATCGTGGCGATCCGCGGCGGCGAGCCCGGCACGCTCTACCGGCGCGGCGAGGCGTACGAGTACGCGCGCGATCTCGGCGCGCTCGATCCCGCCGACGCGTCGGTCGGCATCGAGCTGCGCCGCGGCGCCTACCGATCGCTCGGCCCTGACGGGCTCGCGCCGGGCATCCGCGTGCCGCGCGTCGTCGCGTTCGATCTGGATGTCGACGGTGCCGAGATCACGACCGCGGACGCGCTCGCGCTGTCCTGGGAGCTCGACCCGTCGGCCTTCGGCGAGGCCCCGCCGAGCCAGAGCATCGTGGCCGAGCCCGTCGCGTGCGAGGACGTCGCGGGCGCGATGCGCCCCGCGTGGCAGGCCGGGGTGAGCCGGCGCGACTTCGCCGTGCCGGACGAGGTGCGCGAGCTGCGCGTCGGCCCGGGCGAGCTCGTCGAGCTGCTGGCGGAAGCCGCTCCGGGCAGCTGTCGTTGGCGCGTGACGCTGCGGCTCGCGCGCACCGCGACGTTCGAGATCGACGGCCTGTCCGGGATGGCGCTCACCGCCGAGACCGAGGGCCCGGAGCGCATCGTGACCGTGCTCTCGGCGCCCGAGGCCGGGCGATGAGCCCCGGTGCCGCGCGCATCGCGGTCGCGGCGCTGCTGCTGTGCGGCGCGTCCGTGCCGCCCGGCTCGGCGCGGGCCACCGATGCGACGCCCCGTCCCGGTCCGACCGAGCGGCTCGGCGATGCGCTGCGCGAGGGCGAACGCTCGGTGGCCTTCCGACCCGCCGTCGTCGAGCTCGGCCGCGAGAGCGGCTTCGACGTCGATCGGGGCGAGTCCGACGGCACGGTCGCGAGCCCCGCGTTCGCGCTGCGCCTGACGCTGCCCGGAGACGGGTTCGGCGAGCGGCGCTGGTCGCTCGACTACGACCGGGTCGATTTCGACGGACTGGAGCTGCGCACGCTCGCGGCCGGGTGGCAGTTGCTCGGTCGCACCGGTGGCGGCCGGGGCCTGCATGCCGGCGTCGGCGTCGGCGGCTCGCTCGGGCTGACCCGCTCGGACAGCTTCTTCGACTCGGCGCTGCACGGCGTCGGGGAGATCAACGCCACCGCGCTGCTCGGCCTCGGCTGGTTCGCGCTCGAGTACGACGTGTTCGCACGCCTGACCACCGGCGCGACCCTCGACGAGCGCACCGCCGCGCCGCGCACGCTCGGCGCCCGCGTGACATTCGCGGTCAGGTTCTGAACCGGTCCGGCGCCAGCACTCCCGCGTCCACCCCCGCATCCGTCAGATCCCCCGGCACCGCCCCGCTCACGATCAATCCCCGCGCCGTCCGCGCCAGCGGCTCGGCGATCATGATCCCGTAGCCGCCCTGTCCCGCCAGCCAGAAGAAGCCTTCGGCGACAAGGTCGAACCCGACCACCGGGAGCCCGTCCGACGCGAACGTGCGCAGCCCCGCCCAGGCGCGCGGCACGGTGCGCACGTCGACCACCGTCTCGGTCTCGAGCCGCTCGACGCAACGCGCCACGTCCAGGTCGTCGGGTTGCACGTCGTGCGGGTCCACCGGCGTCTCGTCGCCCGGCGACGCGAACAGCCGTCCGGCGTCGGGCTTGCAGTACGCGTGCGTGCCGGCGAAGTCGACGAGCGGCATCCGCGACAGATCGAGCCCCGGCGGAGCGTCGACGGTGATCGCGGTACGGCGCTTCGGTACGAGCCCGACGCGTCGGACGCCGGCGAGCGCGGCGAGCTCGTCGGCCCAGGCGCCGGCAGCGTTCACGAGCACTCGCGCCGTTTCCGACCGAGCGCCCGCCGCGACGCGCCAGCCGCCGTCGATCCGCTCGCACGCCGTCACGGGCGCGTCGCACCGGAGCCCGCCTCCGCGCGCGCGCAGCCGCGCGATGAAACCGCGCTGCAACGCGTCGACGTCGATGTCCGCCACCCCGGGCTCGAAGGCGGCCGCGGCGATGCGTTCGGGTCGCAGCAGCGGCGCGAGCGCGAGCGCCTCGGCGACGTCGATGCGGTGCACGGGATGCTCCGGGGTCGACGCGGCGAGGACGTCGTCGAGCGCGGCCTCGGCGCCCGGCGCGGCGATGCTCAGCGCTCCGCGCGGACCGAGCAGCGGCACTCCGAGAGACCCACCGGCGGGTTCGCGAGGAACTCGCCGCCCGCCCGGTTCAGCGCGCGTACGGGCCCCGGGCCGAAGTTCGGCGTCCACAGCGCGGCCGAGCGCCCCGTCGAGTGCGTGCCCGGCATCGACTCGGTCTCGAGCACCAGCACCGTCCCGTCGGCGGCGAGCTCCGCGCCGAGCGCAAGACCGGCGATGCCGCCGCCGACGATCAGGAAGTCGTGGTCCATGGTCCGGTGTCTCGCGGGTGGAGGCGGAGTATCGTCGCTCCCATGAGACGCACAGCGCAATGGATCGGCGGCCGCGAGGTCGAGCTCGGCACCGGTGAGTCCTTCACCTCGGTGAACCCTGCCACCGGCGAGACCCTCGCCGAGGTGGAGGCGGCGGGCGCGCGAGGGGTGGACGAGGCCGTGCGCTCTGCCGCGGCCGCGCAGGTGGGTTGGGCCGCACGCCCCGCGGTCGAGCGCGGCCGCATCCTGCAACGCGCCGCGGCGCTGCTGCGCGAGCGCACCGGCGAACTCGCCGCGCTCGAGGTGGCCGACAACGGCAAGCCGATCACCGAGGCCGTCGAGGTGGACGTGCCGACCGGCGCCGACGCGCTCGAGTACTTCGGCGGACTCGCCGCTTCCCTGCAGGGCATCCACCAGAGCCTCGGCAACGGCAGCTTCTACTACACCCGACGCGAGCCGCTCGGCGTCTGCGCCGGCATCGGCGCGTGGAACTACCCGCTGCAGATCGCCTGCTGGAAGTCCGCGCCCGCGCTCGCGGCCGGCAACGCGATGGTGTTCAAGCCGTCCGAGGAGACGCCGCTGAGCGCCCTGGAGCTCGCGCGCATCTACACCGAGGCCGGCCTGCCCGACGGCGTCTTCAACGTGGTGCAGGGCGACGCCGACACCGGCCGCGCCATGACCGCGCACCCGGACATCTCGAAGGTCTCGTTCACGGGCGAGAGCGGGACGGGCCGCGCGATCATGAGCGACGCCTCGGCGACGCTCAAGCAGGTGACGCTCGAGCTCGGCGGCAAGTCGCCGCTGCTGATCTTCGACGACACCCCGCTCGAGCAGGCCGTCGGCGCGGCGATGACCGCGAACTTCTACACTCAGGGCGAGGTGTGCACGCACGGCACGCGCGTGTACGTGCAGGCCGGGCTGTACGACGCGTTCCTGGAGCGGCTCGTCGAGCGCACCGAAGCGCTCGTCGTCGGCGATCCCACCGATCCCGCCACGCAGATCGGCGCGCTGGTATCGGCCGGGCACCTGGAGAAGGTGCTCGGCTACGTCGCGAAGGCCGACGCTGCCGGCGCGCGTCGACTGTGCGGCGGCGAGCGCGTGACGGACGGCGCGCTCGGCAAGGGCGCCTTCGTGCGCCCGGCCGTCTACGTCGAGAACACCGACGACATGGCGCACGTGCGCGAGGAGATCTTCGGACCCGTCATGTCGGTGCTGCGCTTCGACGACGAGACGGAAGCCGTGCGGCGCGCCAACGACACGCCGTTCGGGCTCGCCGCCGGCGTGTTCACGACGGATCTCGCGCGCGCGCACCGCGTCATCGACGCGCTCGAGGCCGGCATCTGCTGGATCAACACCTGGGGCGACTCGCCCGTGGAGATGCCGGTGGGGGGCTTCGGCCAGTCCGGGCTCGGGCGCGAGAACGGCATCGGCACGCTCTACGCGCACACGCGCGAGAAGGCGGTGCTGGTGTCGACGAGCGATTTCGAAGGCGCCTACCCGCCGACGTAGGGCGCCGCCAACGCAGGAGAGTGCCGCATGAACGGGTTGCTGAGTGCCGGACTGCTGTTCACCTTCGGAGCCATCGCCTTCTGCATCTGGCGCTGGGGGAAGGTGGTCTGCATCGGCACCTCTCCGGTGAAGACCTTCACGTTCGTGGCGATCCTGTTCACGTCGGGGCTGGACGTCGGGCTAATCATGTTCCCGCTGACGGAGTTCCCGGTATACGCCGACACCACGGCGAATCCGGACTACGCGTTCAGCAACCCGCTCGCCATCGAGTTCGGGTTCTGGGGCTTTCTGATCTGGGGCTTCTACTTCCTGACCTGCTTCTACTTCTGCGTGCTCGAGCCGCGCGTGCGCTTCTTCGAGATCCCGGTCGTGAAGTTCCTGAACAACGTGGTGATCATCGGCACCTGCGCGTTCACCGCCTACCTGCTGCTGTCGAACCTGCCCTGGTACCTGCCGCAGATCGGCGACGGCGAAAGCATCGTCCTGACGTTCTACGTCATCGTGTTCGCCGTGATCCTGGCGGCGGTGTACTCGAGCACCGACATCAAGTACGTGCGCATCCTGAGTCTCGGCAGCACGTTCCTGTTCCTCGCGCTCATCGCGCTGATGTGGATCGGCGCGAAGATGTCACCGACGCTCTTCGCGGAGCGGCTAGGGATGATCGGCGGCTACTTCGGCGAGCTGCACCGCTTCGCCCTGCCCATCAACGACTACCACGCGTTCTACCTCTTCTGGTGGTTCGCGTGGAGCATCATGATCGGGCAGTTCACCTCGCGCTTCGTCGGCGGGCTGAAGACGTGGCAGGTGCTGGCCGCGCTGCTGATCTTCCCGTCCATTCCGCTCGCGATCTGGTTCTCGGTGCTGTACTCGTATCACGTCGACGGCATCGACACGGCAGGCTTCGTGGCGCTGTCGATGGTGTTCGTCGGCATCACGTTCGTGGTGAACTCGCTCGACTCCCTGGTACGGCTCTACACGGACAACCTCGAGCTCACGCCGGGACGGCTCGGCAAGGGCGTCTACATCGTCGGCAACGTGGCCGTGCTGTTCGCGCTGACCATCCTGTTCAAGCTGGACTTCCTGCAGATCCAGTGGGTGGGCGCGGTGGTGATCGGGCTCTACTTCGCCTGCTTCGCGTACATCGTCACGGTGAAGCGCGCGGAGGTGGCGGCGATCGACTCCTCCCCGGAAGGGCGCACGCTGACGCCGGCCGCCGCGGGCTGAGGGGCCGTCGACCCCGGAGCCCCGCGGCGCCTCGCCTCAGAACGGAATGTCGTCGTCGAAGTCGCCGCCCGCGGGTGCCGGCGTCGGGTACTTCTCCTCGGCGCCGCCGGAGCCGCCGCCTTCGGCGCCGTCCGCGCGCGCGATGCGCCAGGCCTGCAGGTTCGTGAAGTACTTGCCGTTCCACTCGCGGCCGCGCAGGTCGAAGTCGACGACCACGGCCTCGCCCTCGTTGTAGCCGTTCACGAGGTCGCACTTGTCCTGCACGAGCTGGAACTTGACCATCTGCGGGTACTGCCCGTCGGCCACCTCGATCACGAACTCGCGCGCCTGGAACGTCGCGCTCTTCTGCTCGGTCTCGAACACCTTGTGGACCTTGCCTTCGGCCTTGTACGCCATGGAATTGCTCCGGTTGGAATGAGTCGCGCTCGCGGGTTGCCCGGTCGCGCGCGAGCTCAGGAATGTGAGGATTCGCCCGCCGGAATGCCACCCGCCGGAATGACCGGGGTGGCGCTTTCCACGTGCGCGTTCTGCCCGCGGTGGCGCAGCGCGTGGTCGGTGAGCACGAGCGCCAGCATGGCCTCGGCGATGGGCGTCGCGCGGATGCCGACGCACGGGTCGTGGCGGCCGGTCGTGATCACCTCCACGTCGTCGCCGTTCACGTCGACGCTGCGCCCGGGCAGCCGGATGCTGGAGGTGGGCTTCAGTGCCAGCGCCGCGACGATGTCCTGACCCGAGGAGATGCCGCCCAGCACGCCGCCGGCATCGTTCTTCACGAAGCCCTGGCTGGTGATCTCGTCGCGGTGCTCGGTGCCGCGCTGCGCGACGCTGCGGAAGCCCGCGCCGAGCTCCACGCCCTTGACGGCGTTGATGGACATGAGCGCGTGCGCGATGTCGGCGTCCAGCCGATCGAACACCGGCTCGCCCCAGCCCGGCGGCACGCCGGTGGCCACGACCTCGACCTTCGCACCGACCGAATCGCCGTCCTTCGACAGCGCCTGCATGTAGGCCTCGAGCTCGGGCACCTGCGCGGCGTTCGGCCAGAAGAAGGGGTTCCTTTCCACCTCGTCCGCGTCGTGCGCCGAGCGGTCGAGCTCGATCGGCCCGAGCTGCGAAAGATAGCCCCGGACCCGCGTGCCGAAGAGCTCCATCAGCACGCGCTTGGCGATGGCGCCCGCCGCCACGCGCATGGCGGTCTCGCGCGCCGAGGAGCGCCCGCCGCCGCGATGGTCGCGCAGCCCGTACTTCATCTGGTAGGTGTAATCCGCGTGCGCGGGGCGGAATCGATCGACGATCTTCGAGTAGTCCTTCGAGCGCTGGTCGGTGTTGCGGATCAGCAGCCCGATGGGCGTGCCCGTGGTGCGCCCTTCGAAGATCCCGGACAGGATCTCGACCTCGTCGCCCTCGCGCCGCTGGGTGGTGTAGCGGCTCTGGCCGGGCTTCCTGCGGTCGAGATCGATCTGCAGGTGCTCGGCGGTGAGCTCGATGCCCGGCGGGCAGCCATCGACCACGGCGCCCAGCGCCGGACCGTGACTCTCCCCGAAGGTCGTCAGCGTGAAGAGCCTTCCGAGCGTGTTTCCGGCCATGCCGGGATTCTACGCGGCCGGAGGGGCCGTCGCAGGGTCGGACGGCACCACATGCCCCTGCTCCTCCAGCCCGTTCAGCAGCGCTCGCACGGTCACCATGCGCACGGGCTTGAGCAGGTGGTCGTCGAAGCCCGCCTCGCGCGTGGCGGCCACGTCCTCGGCCTGCCCGAACCCGGTGATGGCCACCAGCACGAGCGCATCGCTCGGAAAGTCGCGCCGCAGCCGGCGGGCGAGCTCCAGTCCGTTCATGCCCGGCATGCCGAGATCCAGGAACCCCACCTCGGGCCGGAAGTCGGCGGCGAGCTTCAGCGCGGTGACCCCGTCGAGCGCCACGCGCACGTCGTGGCCCACGGCCCGCAGCAGCGTGGCGAAGGGCTGCGCGACGTCGGGGCTGTCGTCCACCACCAGCACGCGCCGCGAGCGGGACGCGACGCGCTCGGCCGGAGCGTCGTCGACCCGACCCGCGCTGCGCTGCGCCGCGAGCGGCAGCTCCAGCGTGAACTCGCTGCCGAGCCCCGGTCCCTCGCTGTGCGCCTCGATCGTGCCGCCGTGCAGCTGCACCAGGTTCCTGACGAGGGCGAGGCCGAGGCCGAGGCCATCGCGGCCGACGTTGTCCGGACCGACGAGCTGCGTGAACGGCTCGAACAGGGTGTCGAGCGCGCTCGGCTCGATGCCGACGCCGGTATCGCTCACGCACAGACGCACGCGCGTCCCGGTGTGCGTGACCCGCAGCTCGATGCGACCGTCGGGGTCCGAGTACTTGATCGCGTTGTCGATCAGGTTGTCGAGCACCTGGCTGAGGCGCTCGGGGTCCGCGTCCAGCCACCAGGAGCCGTCGGGCAGTCTCGCCACGAGCTCCAGCCGCGCGGCGTCGGCGCGCGGGCGCATGGTCTGCAGCACCTCCTCGACGATCTCGCGCAGGTCCACGCGGCGCTGGCGCAGGGAGATCTTGCCGTTGCTGATGCGAGTCAGGTCCAGCAGGTCGTCCACGAGCCGGTGCATGTGCCGCGTCTGGCGCTGCAGCGCGCGCAGCGTGTCGCCCACCGCCACGCCGCTGGTGCGGCTGGCCGCCGCGAGCGTGGCGTCGTCCAGCCCGTCGAGCACTTCGAGCGAGTTGCCGAGCGCCGCGAGCGGGTTCCTGAGCTCGTGCCCCAGCAGCCCGAGGAAGCGGTTGCGGTGCCGGTCGGCCTCGCGCAGCGCCTGCTCGGCGCGCGTGAGCTCGTCGACGTCGGCCAGGGCGCCGACCCAGCCCGTCAGCGCATGGTCGTCGACGCGCGTGCCCGGCGCGTCGGGAACGCGCCGCGCGCGACACATGACCCAGCGGTAGCCGCCCGCCGCGGTGCGCAGGCGAAAACGCATCTCGTACGGCGCGCCCGTGGCGACCGAGTCCATCCAGGCGGCCTCGGCGTGCGCGCGGTCGTCCGGGTGCACGAGGCTCTCCCACAGCGTGCGGTCGAGCAGCGCGTGCAAGGCGACGCCGGTAGCCTCCTCCGCGCGCCCACCGAGGAAACTGAGCCGGGCTGCGTCGTCGCAGGCGAACGCGATGTCGGGCACCGCCTGCAGCAACGCCTCGAGCCGCTGCTCGCTCGAATGCAGCGCGCGCGTGGCCCGGCGCATGCCGCTGACGTCGACGAAGGTGAGCACGATGCCGTCGATGCGGTGCTCCGCCGTGCGGTAGGGGCGCACGCGCACGACGAAGATGCGCCCGTCCGCGTGCCGGGCCTCGCGCTCGATCGGCACCAGCTCGGTCAGCACGCGCTGCGCGTCCGCTTCCAGCGAGTCGTAGTCCAGCCGGTGGGTGAGATCCCCTATGGCGCGGCCGCGATCGCCACGCTTCACGTTGAACAGCTCCGCCAGGCTCGGCGTGAAGCGCTTGATGGTGAGCTCGCGGTCGAGGAACAGCGTGCCGATGTCGGTGGCCGCCATCAGGTTCTCGAGGTCGTCGTGCGCGTTCGAGACCTCCTCGAGCTTGTGCTTGAGCTCCGCGTTGACGCTGTTGAGCTCCTCGTTGATCGATTGCAGCTCCTCCTTGCTGGTCTCGAGCTCCTCCGCCGTGGAGCGGTACTCCTCGTTGACCGACTGCAGCTCCTCGTTGGCCGAGCGCACCGCTTCCAGCGCCGCCGAGTGCTCGTCGTCCGAGGTGCGCAGCCGCGCTTCCAGCCGCGCGAGCTCGTCGACCAACCCCTGCTGGCGACGCGCGTCCGGGTCGTTGCCCGTCACGGCGCGCGGCCCGGCCCCCCCGTCGGCCCCGTCGGCCCCGTCGGCCCCGTCGGCCCCGTCGGCCGAGCCACGGTGCGCCTCCGGGTCCTCCACGAACACCACCAGCGCGCGCCGCGAGCCGTCGAGCGAGCGTCGGCCGCGCACCCACAGCGACACGTCGCGCGTCTCGCCGTCGAACAGCACGGGCACGGGCGCGGAGAACGTCGCGGGCACGTCGCCGAACACGCGCTCCAGCGCCTGGCGCAGCGCGCCGCGCAGCTCGGTGCGCAGCATGGCGCGGAGGTCGCGCGTGGGCGCACCGTCGGGCATGACGAGGTAGCGGCCCGCACCGTCCAGCAGGTGCAGCACGTGGCCCGCACCGTCCACCAGCGCGCTGGGCGGCGCGAGCAGGCGCACGTCCGCCTCCGGCCTGCCGAGCGCGCTGGGCGCCTGTCCGCGCGGCGCGGGCACCTCGACCGCGGGTCCCAGCCGCGGCCCCGCGACCATGAGATCCGGCAGCCGCGGCGCGTCGCGCGACGGGCGCACGCGGTACACCCGACGCACGCTGTCCACCGGCTCGAAGGCCTCGCCCTCGACGCTCTCGGCCACGCCCAGGAAGAGGTGGCCGTCGGGGTTCAGCGCGTAGCGGAACACGTCGAACACCTGCTCCTGCACCGGGCGGGTCAGGTAGATCAGCAGGTTCCGGCACGACACGAGATCCAGCCGCGTGAAGGGCGGATCCTTCAGCAGGTTGTGACGCGTGAACAGTACCCGCTCGCGCACCGCGTTCACCACGCGGTAGTGGTCGTCCTCCTGCACGAAGAAGCGCGACAGGCGCGCGGGCGGCACGTCCGCCGCGATGGTCAGCGGGTAGCGGCCCTCGCGCGCGATGGCGAGCGCGGCGTCGTCGAGGTCGGTGGCGAACACCTGCACCTCGGGCCAGCGCTCCAGCCGCTCCGCACCCTCGATCAGCAGCATGACGATCGTGTAGGCCTCCTCGCCCGTGGCGCAGCCCGCCACCCAGACGCGCACCGGCTCGGTCACGTCGCGCGCGGCGAATATCGCGGGCAGGGCGAGCTCCGTGAGCGCCTCCCAGCTGTCCAGGTCGCGAAAGAACGAGGTGACCGTGATGAGCAGGTCGTCGAACAGCGCGCCGGGCTCGGCCGGGTCGCTGCGCAGGTAACCCGTATAGCCCGCGAGCGTCTCCACGCGCGCCACCTGCATGCGCCTGAACACGCGCCTCAGCACGGTGCCGCGCTTGTAGCGCGAGAAGTCGTGGCCGGTGCGCGCGCGCACGTAGGCCAGGATGCGGCCGAGCTCGGCCTCGTCGTCGGCCGACAGCGTCTGCTCCAGCAGCCGGCCGAACTGCGCGCGCACGCGGCGCTTGGTGGCCGCGAGCTCGGTCAGCCGCTGCGCGAGCTGGCCGAGCGGCAGCACGAGGTCCGCGACGCCCGTGGCGATGGCGGCGCGCGGCATGGAGTCGAACAGCGCCTCGGCGGGGTCCTGCACCAGCACCAGCCCCCCGGCCCCCTTGACCGCGCGCACGCCGATGGCGCCGTCGCTGCCGCCGCCCGACAGGATGATCGCGAAGCCGTCGCCGTGCGCGGCGGCCAGCGATCGGAAGAACGCGTCGATGGGCGCGCGCTGCAGGCTCGTGCCCTCGAACGGCACCGCGTCGATGTACCCGCCCTCCATCTCCAGCCGATGGCCCGGCGGGATGACGTAGACGTGGTCCGTCCTGACGACGAGCGGCCCGGTGACCGTGCGCACGGGCATGGGCGTGTGCCGGTCGAGGATCTCGGCCAGGTTGCTCTCGTGCTCGGGCGACAGGTGCACCACGACGACGAAGGCGATGCCCGGCGACGGGGGCAGTGCCGCGAACAGCGTCTTCAGCGCCTCCAGGCCGCCCGCGGACGCGCCGATGCCGGCGACCGATGGGGTCGGCACGGCGTCGGCGCCGACGGGCCCGTTGTCCGGGGCGGGGTCGGCCGCCTGGTCCGCGTCCCCGCCCGGACCGGCAGCCGACATCGCGCTCATACCACGCGTTCGACCGAGCTGACGTTCCGGAGCTGGCGCAACCTGTCCATCACCGCGGCCAGCTCGCCCAGGTGGGCGACCTGCATGGTGATGCGCATGTCGGCCATCTGCTCCTCGGGGTCGCTGGCGGTGTGCACGCCGACGACGTCGACGCCCTGGTGCGTCAGGATGGTGGACACATCGCGCAGCAGTCCCGTGCGGTCGTAGGCCTCGATGCGGATCTCCGCGCGGAAGTGACCCCCCGCATCCTCGCCCCAATCCACCTCGATCAGGCGCGGGCGCTCGATCTCGGCAAGATTGATCACGTTGGTGCAGTCCGCGCGGTGAATCGTGACGCCCTTGCCGCGCGTGATGTAGCCGACGATGGGGTCCCACGGCACCGGGCTGCAGCAGGCGGCCATGTTCGTGAGCAGCTTGCCGACACCGCGCACGCGTATGCCGGCGTCGGTGCGCGCGGGCGGCGCGCGCGCGGGCGCGCGGCGAGGCGGCGGCTCGAACGCCCTGTCAAGGGGGCCACCGGGCGGCTCGCCGAGGTGCTCGATCGCGCCCGCGACCTGTGCGGAGCTCGTGGCGCCGCGCCCGATCGAGGCGAACAGCGACTCCACGTCGGGCTGCTTCAGCCGCGCGGCCAGTTGCTCGAACGAGACGTTGGCCGCGCGCAGGCGCTTGAGCTCTCGCTCCAGCACGTCGCGCCCTTCCGCGACGTGCGACGCGTGGTCGCGCGCGTTGAACCAGGCGCGCACCTTGGCGCGCGCGCGGCTGCTGGCCAGATAGTCCAGCGACGGGTTCATCCAGTCGCGGCTGGGCCCGGCCTCGCGCGAGGTCAGGATCTCCACCCGATCCCCGGTGCGCAGCGCGTAGGTCAGCGGCACGATGGCACCGTCCACCTTGGCGCCGCGGCAACGGTGGCCGATCTCCGAATGCACGTGGTAGGCGAAGTCCAGCGGCGTGGAGCCCGCGACCAGGTCCAGCACCTCGCCCTTCGGCGTGAACGCGTACACGCGGTTCGCATCGAGCGACTGCCCGAAGCCTTCCATGAGCCCGGCATCGTCGTCGTCGTCCAGCAACTGGCGCAGGGAGTTGATGCCCTTCTGCAGCGCAGCATCCACGGGCTGGCCCTCCTTGTAGGCCCAATGCGCGGCCACGCCGTTCTCGGCGTCGTCGTCCATGGCGCGCGTGCGGATCTGCACCTCGACGGGCTTGCCGCCCGGGCCGATGACGGCGGTGTGCAGGGATCGGTAGCCGTTGTCCTTGGGGTTCGCGATGTAGTCGTCGAACTCGCGCCCGATGGGCTGCCAGGCGCCGTGCACCACGCCCAGCGTCCCGTAGCAGGCCTGCACGTCGTCCACCAGCACGCGCACCGCGCGCACGTCGAAGAGCCCGGAGAAGTCCACGCTCTTGGCCCGCATCTTCTTCCAGATGCTGTAGATGTGCTTCGGCCGGCCGGACACCGACGCGCCCTCGATGCGCCCGTCCGCGAGCCGGGCCTGCAGGTCGCTCACGAAGTCGCGGATGTAGCTCTCGCGCGCCGCGCGGTTCTCCTCGAGGGCCTTCGCCACGCGCTTGTAGTCCATCGGCTCGACGATGCGGAAGGCCACGTCCTCGAGCTCCCACTTGAGCTGCCCGAGCCCCAGCCGGTTCGCGAGCGGCGCGTACACCGCGAGCGTCTCGCGCGCCACGTCGATGCGCTCGGGCCCGTCGCTCTTGGCGAGCCGGTAGAGCCGCTGCGTGCGGTAGGCGAGCTTCACCAGCACCACGCGCACGTCCTCGACGAGCGACAGCACCATGCGCCTGAGCCGTTCGGCCTGGTCGTGCGAGGCCGGGCCGCTGCCGGGGTGCAGGGTGAGCCCGTCCGCCATCGACAGCTCGTTGATGCGCCGCACGCCGTCCACCAGCCGCGCGCAGTCGACGCCGTAGTGCTCGCGCACGAAGTCGCTCGGGTAGGCGCGCGCGGAGGTGTCGGTGCCGAACAGCGCCGCCAGCAGGATGGGGGCGTCGGCGCGCATGTGCTTGAGCTGCCACGCCACGTGCAGCGCGTCCGGGTACTGCGTGGGCTCGTCGCGCACCGCGCACCAGTGCTCCACCGCGCGCACGATGGACAGCCGCTGATTGCGCGTGCAACCCGTCGAGAGCCACGCCGCGGCGCTGGCCGCGTCGGCCAGCCGCGATTCGTCGGGACTGTAGGTGTGCTTCATGGGCGAATGGCGCGGCGCGGGCGCCGCGGCGCGCGGGATGGCCCGTGAATCATACGCCCAGGCGTCAGCCGGACGCGCGCAGCGCCACCACGGGCGGCGTCTCCAGCACGCGCCGCGTCGCGAGCCAGCCCGCCAGCGCGATGCCGACCGCGCCGCCCGCGATGCCGATGCCCCACAGCAACGGATTCGGCGAGTACGGCAGCTCGAACACGTAGCGGCTGATCGCCCACGCCACGAGCGAGGCGAACAGCGCCGCCAGGGAGCCTGCGATGGCGCCGAGGATGGCGAACTCCGCGATCGTGCCGGTGCGCACCTGCGCGTGCGACGCCCCGAGCGCGCGCAGCAGCGCCGTCTCGCGCACGCGCTCGCGCTGACTGCTCTGCACCGCGGCCAGCAGCACGCACAGCCCGGCGGCGAGCGTGAACAGGAAGACGTACTCGATCGCGAGCGCGGCGCGCGCCATGAGTCCCTTGACGCGCTCGATCACGGCGCCGATGTCGATGGTGGCGATGCCGGGGAACTCGCGCGCCCAGCCCGTGGTGGCCGTCACGAAGTCCTCGTCCGTGCGAAAGCTCGTCACGTACGTGGACGGCAGCCCCCGCAGCATGGTCGGCGTGGCCAGCACGAAGAAGTTCACGTCGAAGGACTCCCAGTCGATCTTCCGCAGGCTGGTGACGGTGCCCGTGGTATCGACGCCCGCGCTCCTGAAGGTCAGGGTGTCGCCGAGCGCGTAGCCGCGTTCGCCGGCCCAGTCCGCGTCGATGGACAGCTCGTTCACCGTGCTGCCGGCCTCCCCCCACCACCGTCCCGCGACGATCTCGTTGCTGGCGGGCAGCGTGTCGGCGTACGACAGGTTGTACTCGCGTCGGGCCGAGCGCCGGTCGCCCTCGTCGGCGGCGGACGGGTCGTCCCCGAGCACGGGTTCGCCGTCGTGCGACACCAGCCGTGCGCGCACCATCGGGAAGAGCCCCTCGGAGTCGATGCCCTGGGCGTCGAGGCGCGCGGCGAAGCCGTCGGTCTGGTCCGGCTGGATGTTCACCACGAACACGTTCGGCGCATCCTCCGGCACGTCGCGCTCCCACGCGGCGAGCAGGTCCACGCGCACGATGGAGATCAGCAGCAGCGCCATGATGCCGATGCCGAACGCCGCGAGCTGCACCACGCTGGACGCGGCGCGGCGCTCCAGCCCCGCCACCGCGAGCCGGAAGCGCGGCCCGGCGAGACGCCGCACGCCGCGGATCAGCACGCGGCCGAAGAGCGCGAAGGTCAGCAGCATGGCCACGACGCCCGCCACCACGATGAACGACAGTTGCGCGTCGCGCGAGAGCAGGAACACCACCAGCCAGGCGGCGACGATGCCGAGGCCCACCGCCACCGCGGAGCTGCCGTCCACGCCGCCCAGATCCTGCTTCAGCACGCGCATGACGTTCACCCGCCCGGCGCGGATGACGGGCAGCATGCCGAAGCCCGCGAGAGAGACGAAGGCCACGATCAGTCCGACGAGCGGCGGCGCGAGGCCCGGCGCCGGCAGCTCGAAGCCGAACCACTCGGACACCGCGTTCGAGAGCACGAACTGCGCGAGCCACCCGACGGCCGCGCCGGCGACCGACGCCGCGAGCGCGACGAGGGCCAGCCGCGCCGCGAGCCACGCGGTCACCTCCGCGCGCGACGCCCCGAGCGTGCGCATGACCGCGCCCGCGTCGGCCTGGCGCTGCGCGAAGTGGCGCACCGCCAGCGCGATGGCGGCGCCCGCCAGCAGCACGGTCACGACCGAGGCGAGCCCCAGGAAGCGGCGCGACCGATCGAGCGCGCGCTGCAGCTGCGGGCTGCCGTCGGCGGCATTCTGCACGCGCAGCGCGTCGGGATAGCCCGCGCGCATGGCGTCGCCGAAGTCCGCCACGTCGTCCGGCTCGCCCGCGACCAGCAGCGAATAGCGCGCGCGGCTGCCCTCGCCCAGCAGCTCCGCGGAGGCGAGATCGGCTGCGTTGATCAGCACGCGCGGCGCGAAGTCCGTGAAGCTCTGACCGCCGTCGGGCTCGAACAGGATGACGCGCTCGGCGCGCAGGCGCGCGGCACCGAGCTCGAGCACCTCGCCCTGCTCCAGCGCCAGCGCCGAGGCCAGTTGCGGCGCGACCCAGACCGTGCCGGGAGCCGGTACGCCCGCGCCGACCGTCGGCACCGCGGGATCGGTCGCGGGCGCCAGCGCTTCCCCGGGGGCATCCAGCGTCGCCGTCGACAACCTGCCGCGCAGCGGATAGCCGCCGTCGACCGCCTTCACCGCGACGAGCTGCGACTCGCCGTCGGCGTCGATCACGACCGACGGGAAGCTCACGTGCGTGGCGACGTCCAGGCCCGCGTCGCGCGCCTCGCCCTCCACGCCCGCGGGCAGCGGGAAGCCGGACGTCGCGAGCAGGTCCGCCGCGAGCGCGTCTCCCGCCTGGCGCTCCACGGCGCGGCCGACGCGGTCGGTGAAGAAGCCCACGGCCGTGACCGAGGCCACGGCGACCACGAGTGCGAGCGCCAGCACGCGCAGCTCGCCCGTGCGCACGTCGCGCAGGAGCGAGCGCCACGCGAAGCGCGCCTGGGCGGCGGCCTTCATCGCGCGACCGCCTCGAGCCGACCGTCGCGCATGCGCAGGGTCCGGTCGCAGCGCGCGGCCAGCCGCTCGTCGTGCGTGACCAGCACCAGCGCGGTGGCGGTGCTGCGCCTGAGCTCGAACATCAGGTCCACCACGCGGTTGCCGGTCTCGGTGTCGAGGTTGCCGGTGGGCTCGTCGGCGAACAGCAGCGCCGGGCGCGACACGAAGGCGCGCGCGAGCGCCACGCGCTGCTGCTCGCCGCCCGAGAGCTGCAACGGCTGGTGCCCGGCACGGTGACCGAGCCCCACCTCGTCGAGCATGGCGCGCGCGTCCGGCGCGGCGTCGGCGGCGCCCGCGATCTCGAGCGGCAGCATCACGTTCTCGAGCGCGGTGAGCCCGGGCAGGAGCTGGAAGTTCTGGAACACGAACCCGACGCGCCCGGCGCGCAGGCGTGCCCGCGCGTCCTCGTCGAGCTCGGCGAGCGGCTCGCCGAGCATCGTGACGTCGCCGCTCGTCGGCCGGTCCAGCCCCGCGAGGATGCCCAGCAGCGTCGACTTGCCCGAGCCGGACGGCCCGACGATGGCGGCGGCCTCGCCCGCGACCACCTCGAGCTCCAGATCCGAGAGGATCACGAGCTCGCCCTCGGGCCCCTGCACGCGCTTGCCCAGGGCGTGCGCCGCGAGTACCTGCGCGCTCGGTCCGGCGGCGTGGCCGGGGCGCGCGGCGGCATCGCCGCGCGCGCCCGGCGGGGCGACGTCGCGGGCGTCCCGTGCCGCTTCGTCCATCAGGGGGTCGTCGCGTGCGATAGAGGTCAAGACGAGGCGCTCCGTCCCGCGCGCGGCGGCGGCGGGCTGTGCTGAGAGGTGAGTGGCGGGACCGCGGCGGAACCGCGGCGGCCGAGGGCCGAACCTTCGGTACGGCGCACGGGTCGGACCCGATGACCGGCCCTCCGCTCGCGTGCGAGCATCGTATAGCCGATACCCGACGCCGCACGAGCCCCGACAATCGATGGGACCTTCGACAATCCGCACCTTCACCGCGTTCCGCGCCCCCGCGCTCGCCTGTCTCGCGACGCTTCTGCTGCCCGGCCTGTCCACGGCGGCAACGGTCCTGGTCGTGGGAGACAGCATCAGCGCCGCGTACGGCATCGACGAGAGCGCGGGTTGGGTGGCGCTCGCCGAGGAGGAGCTGCGCGCGGACTATCCGGACATCGACTTCGTGAACGCGAGCATCAGCGGCGACACCACGAGCGGTGGCCTCAGGCGGCTGCCGGACGCGCTCGAGCGCTTCGAGCCGGACCTCGTCGTGCTCGAGCTCGGCGGCAACGACGGCCTGCGCGCCTACCCCGTCGCGCAGATGGAGGACAACCTCGAGGCCATGGCGGCGCTGTCGCAGGAGGCCGGGGCCGACGTGCTGATCCTGGGCATGATGATCCCCTCGAACTACGGCCCGGCCTACACCGCCTCGTTCGGCCAGGCCTTCGTGGACGCGGCCGACGCCACCGACAGCGCCCTCGTGCCGTTCTTCCTCGAACCCATCGCCGCCGACCGCGGCGCCTTCCAGTCCGACGGCATCCACCCCACCGCCGCCGCGCAGCCGCTGCTGGTCGAGCACGCCATGCCCGCGCTGCGCGAGGCGCTCGAATCGATCGTCGCGACGAACTGAACCGGGCCGCGGGCACCTCGCTCGCAGGAGACGCCGCATGGCACGACGCTCGAAGCTCGAATTCGCCGGCCACGCCGGGGACACCCTCGCCGGGCTGCTGGAGGTGCCGGACGGCGAGCCCGTCGGGGTCGCGCTGCTCGCGCACTGCTTCACCTGCGGCAAGGACATCGCCGCGGCGTCGCGCATCTCGCGCGCGCTCGTCGCGCGCGGCCACGCGGTCATGCGTTTCGACTTCACGGGTCTGGGCGGCAGCGACGGCGACTTCGCGAACACGCACTTCAGCTCGAACGTCGCGGACCTCGTGGCCGCCGCCGCGCACCTGCGCGACACCATCGGCGCACCGGAGCTCCTGATCGGCCACAGCCTCGGCGGCACCGCCGTGCTGTCGGCCGCGCACGAGGTGCCCGAATGCCGCGGCGTGGTGACGGTCGGTGCCCCCGCCGACGCGCAGCACGTGTCGAAGCAGTTCGCGCTCGACATCGACACCATCGAGCGCGAGGGCGTGGCCGAGGTGAGCCTCGCCGGCCGCCCGTTCACCATCAGGAAGGAGTTCCTCGACGACATCCGCGCCACGAGCGTGGATCACGTCGCGCGGCTGAACCGTGCGCTGCTGATCATGCATTCGCCCGTGGACGCGACGGTCGGCATCGACCAGGCCGAACGGCTGTACCGCGCGGCCAAGCACCCGAAGAGCTTCGTGGACCTCGGCCAGGCCGACCACCTGCTCTCGCGCCCGGCCGACGCCGAGTGGGTCGCGACCGTGGTCGCCGCCTGGGCCTCCAGGCTCGTCGACGCGCCCGCGCAGCCGCCGCGCCCCCGCGTCGCGCGCGGCGAGCTCGTCGTCGACGAGCGCGACCGGAAGTTCGCCGTGGACCTCTACAGCGACGATCATCATTTCATCGCCGACGAGCCGACGAAGGTCGGCGGTGCCAACTCCGGCCCCGACCCCTACGAGCACCTGCTCGCCGCGCTCGGCAGCTGCACGGCCATGACCCTGCGCATGTACGCCGGGCGCAAGGGGCTGCCGCTGGAGCGCGTGCGCGTGACGCTGCGTCACGGGCGCGAGCATCTGACCGACTGCGAGGGCTGCGACCACGAAGGCGGCAACGGGGACCCGCGCCGCATCGAGGTGCTGACGCGCGAGATCGAGCTCGTCGGCGAGCTCGACGACGCGCAGCGCGCCGCGCTGATGCGCATCGCGGATCGCTGCCCGGTGCACCGCACGCTCGAGGGGGAGCTCGAGGTGCGCACGGTCGCGGCCTGAGGCCGGCCGCCCGGCGTCAATCGTCGTACAGCCGCTGCTCCAGCGAACGGCCGCGCGTCAGGCTGCGCCAGCGCCAGCCGCGCGCCGCGCAGGCGCCGAGCACCAGCGGTGCGGCCGCGTCGGCATCGTCCACCTCCAGCAGCGCTTCGCCGCGCCCGGCCGATCTGGCGGCGCGCACGCCCGGCAGGTTCCCGAAGGTGGCCAGCGCCTCCGCTTCGTCCACGCCCATCAGCGCGATGGCGAGCCGTCCGGCATCGTCGTGGCCCGCCGCGGCGAGCTCGCCGCGCGCCGACACCCGGCCGCGCTCGAGGTACACGACGCGGTCGGTCAGCCGCTCCAGCTCGTCGAGGTTGTGCGAGCTGATGACGAAGCCCACGGTGTCGGCCAGCTCGCGCACCAGGGCGTGGATGACGCGCACGTTCGGCGGGTCCACGCCGGCGGTGGGCTCGTCCAGCAGGATGAGCTCGGGCTCGCCCACCAGCGCCTGCGCCAGCGCCACGCGCTTGCGCATGCCGTGGCTGAGCGCCCCCGGCCGGCTGGCGGCGGCGCCGGCCAGATCCACCCGTTCGAGCACGCGCGCCGCCTCGGACCGCGCCTGCGCGCGCGAGCGGCCCTGCAGCCGCGCGAAGCCCGCGAGCTGCGCTCCGACGCCGCGATGCGGATCGAGCTCCGCGTCCTGCGGCAACGCGGCGAGCCGCCCGCGCAGCGCGGGGTGCCCGGGCGCGTGACCCAGCACGCGCACGCTGCCCGAGCGCGCGGGCAGGTAACCGCAGAGCACCGAGAACAAGGTCGTCTTGCCCGCTCCGTTCGGCCCGACCAGCGCGACCGGGCCGCCCGGCTCGACGGTGAGGTCCAGCGCGTCCAACGCGCGCACCGACCCGAAGCGCTTCACCAGCGCCGAGCACTCGATCAGCGGCACGCTCACGAGCGCGCACTCACAACGCGCGCCGCCGGAACACGAGCGTCGCGAGTGCCACGAGCAGCGCCGCCTGCACGAGCGCGGGCCCCGACGCGAGCACCGCGCCGCGTGCGCCCGCCGCCAGCAGCTCCGCGTTGACCGCACCGGGCACGAGGTGGCGCAACGCCACGTCGAGCGCGGCGCGCACCGCGCCCGGCAGCGCGCGCGCATCGTCGAGCCGGCTCGTCGCGAACGCGCTGAACCAGGACAGCGCCACGTAGAGCCCGAACGCCAGCAGCGTGGCCCGACGCGCCGACGGGGCGAGCACCGACACCAGGCTCGCCAGCGCGACCCACGGCAGCAGCGCGCACCACAGCGAGAGCGCCGCGAACGGCGCGACCGTCAGCGCACCGGCCAGCCGATCGGGCGTCTGGACGGCCACGAACCCGAGCGTCGAGCCGAGCGCGAGCGCGACGAGCCCGGCCTGCACGATGGCCTGGCCGAGCCAGCGGCCCGTGCAGATCTCCGTGCGGGACGCGCGCAGCACGAGATAGCGCAACGTGCCGCGCGCGCGGTCCGAGGCGATCTGATCCACCGCGCCCGTCAGCGCGATGATGGGCAGCAGCCACAGCGCGACGACCCAACCGGCGGCGAGCTGCGCCGACGGCCAGTCGAGCAGCGCCTGGAACCCGAAGCGCTCGGCCACGGCCAGCAGCAGGTCGCCGCCACCACCGCCTTCGCGACCGTCGAGCAGGGCGGCCGGGCGCACGACGTACCACAGCACCAGCGCCCACAGCAGGGCGAAGCCGAGCACCGAGAGGAGCCCGCGCCGCGAAGCGAGGCTGCGCCGCACCTCGTCGGCGGCGAGCAGGACGATGCGCAAGCGTGGCCCCGGTCGTTCGCGGGGGCGACTATGCCGCCGCCAGCGGCTCGGGACGCGGCGCGCCGGCGCCGTTGCTCCAGCTCGTCAGGGATCGCGCCGCCAGGGCGCCGTCGGCGAGTCCCAGCGCGTAGTCGTGCGCCAGCGCGTCCGAGCGGCTGCCGAACACGCGGCTGCGCAGCGGCGCGGAGGGTGCGAGCTGCACGAGCTCGACCCCCGCCGGCGGGTCGCCCAGCACCGCGAGCGCGTCGGCGTGGGCGCGCTCGTGGCACGCGAGCAGCCGCTCCACCGTCGCGGGCAACGCGCCCACGCGCCGGAAGCGCTCCAGCCGCGCGGACCAGACCGAGCTCTCGGCACCGGCGAAGGTCGTGCGCACCACCAGCACGCGCCGCGCACCGCGCGCCAGCGCGCGGCGCACCGGGATGGGGTCGGACACCCCGCCGTCGATCAGCGTGTCGCCCCCCAGCGGCACGCCCGGGCGGTACAGCAGCGGCACCGCGCTGGACGCCTTCATGCAGGCCAGGGCGTCGTCGGTGCCGGGCTCCAGGTAGCGCGGCTCGAGCGTCTCGCGGCAGGTGGCCACGAAGGTGATGCGCCGCCCGCCCACGTAGCGCGGCAACTCGGCGTACGGGATCACGTAGTCGGGATCCGCGACGGTGCGCTCGAAGTAGCCGTCGAGGTCGATCACGCTCTTCGCGCCGAACCAGCGGTACGGGACGTAGAAGTCCGGCTCCGCGGTCAGGTGCTCGATCGCGCGGCGCGCGTAGCCGTGCCGCCGCAGGCAGAAGGCGAGCAGGTTCTGCGCGCCGGCGGACACGCCGTAGGCCTCGCCGAAGGGATCGAACCCGGCCTCGAGGAAGGCGTCCAGCACGCCCGCGGTGTAGATGCCGCGCTGGCCGCCGCCCTCGGCGACGATCGCGCAGTCGGGGTCGTACACCCTGGTCCGCGGGGTGGCCGGCCGGCCGGTCCCGATGGTCATCGGGGCGTCGTCGAAGCTCGTCATTTGGGATGGTCTCGTCAACGCCGCGCGCCTCGCTTGCCTAGCATGCCCGATCCCGAGGACCAGCAGCCGAAGACCTTATGCAACACGGGCACGCGCAGAGTCGGTCGACATCGTCACGTTCGGACCGAATTGCAAACGAGGGAGCGCGCGGCACGCCCCGCCGACGCCTTCCGGTGCCGGGACTGGTCCTCGGTTCCGCCGTACTGGCCGTGCTCGCCGCGGCGCTGCCGAGCGCGGACCGATCGACGGCGACGCCGGAGCCGTCGGTGGCCGCGGACGCGACGGGGCTCGCGCAGGCTTCGGCATCGGACGTCGCGGCGCGCGCCGACGCCTTCTGCGCCGCCCCGCCGCCCGCCGCGGCACCGATCGGGACGGAGCTCGGCGTCGCGCTCTTGCCGCTGCGCGACGCGCTGTACCGTGCGGAGCTCGGGCCCGGGAGCGACGGTGCCGGGTACCGCGTCGAATGCCTGGACCCCGAGACGGTCATCACGTACCGATTCACGCTGGAGGATGTCGAGCGTCGCACCACGCTCGCCGGGCACACCCTCATCACGGCCTTCGAGGACCGCCACGAGGTCGAGGCTCCGCGGGATCGCCGCCTCACCGCAGGGTCCGTCGTGGCCGAGACCATCTCCCTGCCGCCGACGATCGACTGGCGCCCCGCCGCGGACGGCGACGGCATCGTCGCCTTCCTGGAAGCGCGCCGCGCGGGCGCGTCCACGCGCACGTGCGCCCGCACCCTGACGGGTCGATGCAGCACGGCGCTGGACATCGGCTGGCGCGTGCGCGCCGCGAACCCCGGTGCCCTGGTGGTGGAGCAGTCGATCTGGGTGAACGGCGTGGCCGCCACGCGCGCCGTGTGGCGGCTGGAGATCTAGTCGTCGAGCACCGTCAGGTTGGTGCGCACGCGACGCACGCCCTCGACGGACTGCGCCGTCTCGGTCAGCAGCAGCTCGTCGTTCAGCGAGTTGACGAAGCCCGACAGCGTCACGACGCCTCCGAGCTCGGACACGTTGACGCGCGTCGTGTTGATCGAGCCCTCGAGCTTGATGGCCTGCCAGACCTCGTCGCCGAGCGGCGTGCTGCCGCGCAGCCCGGAGCCGGCGCAACCGCCGAGCAGGGCGAGGCACAGCGTCAGGGGAACGATCGTGCGGAGCGCTTTCATCGGTTCTTCATCGTCGTGTGTCAGGTTTCCGGCCGCATGTGCGGGAACAGCACCACGTCGCGGATGCTGGCGCTGCCCGTCATCAGCATGACGAGCCGGTCGATGCCGATGCCTTCCCCGGCCGTCGGCGGCATGCCGTACTCCAGCGCGCGCACGTAGTCCGCGTCGTAGTGCATGGCCTCCTCGTCGCCGGCGTCCTTGCCCGCAGCCTGCTCCGAGAAGCGCGCGGCCTGGTCCTCGGCATCGTTCAGCTCGCTGAACGCGTTCGCTATCTCGCGCCCGCCCACGAAGAGCTCGAAGCGGTCCGTCACCGCCGGGTCGTCGTCGCTCCTGCGCGACAGCGGCGACACCTCGGTGGGGTAGCGCGTGACGAAGGTCGGGTCCATCAGCCGCTCCTCGACCGTGGCTTCGAAGAGCTCGGTCTGCAGCCTGCCGAGACCCCAGCCGGGCTCGGTGCGCACACCGTGCGCCGACGCCAGGGCACGCGCGCCGTCGAGCGTCCCGAGCTCGTCCGGCGACATGCCCTCGTTGTGCGCGAGGATCGCGTCGAACATCGAGGTGCGCGCGAACGGCGAGCCGAAGTCGTAGCTGCGCGAGCCGTCCTCGGAAGCGATGGCCGTGGTGCCGACGACGTCTGTCGCGATGCCGCGCAGAAGCTCCTCCGTCAGGTCCATCAGGTCCTCGTAGGTCGCGTAGGCCTGATAGAACTCCAGCATCGTGAACTCGGGGTTGTGACGCGTCGATAACCCCTCGTTGCGGAAGTTCCGGTTGATCTCGAACACGCGCTCGAAGCCGCCCACCACCAGGCGCTTCAGGTACAGCTCCGGCGCGATGCGCAGGTACAGCGGCATGTCGAGGGCGTTGTGGTGCGTGGCGAAGGGCTTCGCGGCCGCGCCGCCCGGCACCGGATGCATCATCGGCGTCTCGACTTCGAGAAAGTCCCGCGCCAGGAAGAAGTCGCGCACGTAGGCCACGATGGCGGAGCGCATGCGGAACGCGCGCCGCGTCTGCTCGTTGACGATCAGGTCCACGTAGCGGCGCCGGTAGCGCGTCTCGACGTCCTGCAGGCCGTGCCATTTCTCCGGCAGCGGCTGCAGCCCCTTCACCAGCGGCACGAAGTCGGCGACGCGCACCGTGAGCTCGCCCGTCCTGGTCAGGAACAGCGTGCCGCGCACGCCCACGATGTCGCCCATGTCGGCGTCGGTGAAGACGTCGTAGCCGTCCGCGCCGTCGGCATCGATGTCGCCGCCCTGCTTCGCGAAGAGCTGGATGTCGCCGGAGCCGTCGCGCAGGGTCGCGAAGGCGGACTTGCCCATGTCGCGCAGCGTCATGATCCGGCCCGCGACGGCGACCTCCACGGCCGCGGCGGCCAGCGCCTCGCGTTCGGCGTCGCCGTGCTCGGCGGCCAGAGCCGCCGCGGCATGCGTGGGGCGGAAGTCGTTCGGGAACGCGTTGCCCGCGGCGCGGCGCGCGGCGAGCTTCGCACGGCGCTGCGCGACGAGCGCGTTGTCGTCGGGCTTGTCGGCGGAGCGTGCGCCCGGCGCGCCGTCGACGGATTCGCCCCCGGGGTCGCTCACGAGCTCGCCCCCGCTCCCGTGCCCCCGGTCGCCCCCGTGCCCAGGCCCGCCTTCAGGCTTTCCTCCAGGAAGGGCGTCAGGTCACCGTCCAGCACGGCGCCGGTGTTGCTCGTCTCGTGGCCGGTGCGCAGGTCCTTGATGCGGCTCTGATCCAGCACGTAGGAGCGGATCTGGCTGCCCCAGCCGATGTCGGACTTCGCGTCCTCCACGTTCTGCTGGTCCCCCTGACGACGCTGCAGCTCGGCCTCGTAGAGCTTCGCCTTCAGCTGCTTCATGGCCGTGGCCTTGTTCTTGTGCTGGGAGCGATCGTTCTGGCACTGCACGACGATGCCGGACGGGCCGTGCGTGATGCGCACGGCCGATTCGGTGCGGTTGACGTGCTGGCCGCCCGCACCGGAGGCGCGGTACACGTCGATGCGCAGGTCCGCGGGGTTGATCTCGATGTCGATGTCGTCGTCGATCTCCGGGGAGACGAACACCGACGCGAACGAGGTGTGGCGACGGTTGCCGGAGTCGAAGGGACTCTTCCTCACCAGCCGGTGCACGCCCGTCTCGGTGCGCAGCCAGCCGAACGCGTGGTCGCCCTCGAAGCGCACCGTGGCGCTCTTGATGCCCGCCACCTCGCCGGCGGACGCCTCGATCAGCTCGGTCTTGTAGCCCGAGCGCTCGCCCCAGCGCAGGAACATGCGCAGCAGCATCTCGGCCCAGTCCTGCGCCTCCGCGCCACCGGCCCCCGCCTGGATGTCCAGGAACGCGGGGGCCGCGTCGTGCTCGCCCGCGAACATGCGCGCGAACTCGAGCTTGCCGATGCGAGCCTCGAAGCCGTCGAGGTCGTTGCCGACCGCCGCGACGGTCTCCTCGTCGTCCTCCTCCTTGGCCATCTCCAGCAGATCGCCTGCGTCGCCGAGCCCCTCGTCGAGGGCCGCGAAGGTGTCCACGATCTCCTGCAGCGTGGAGCGGCGCTGGCCGAGCTTCTGCGCGCGCTCCTGGTCGGACCAGACGTTCGGGTCCTCGAGCTCCCTCAGGACCTCCTCGAGCTCTTCCCTCTTGGCATCGTGGTCAAAGGTACCCCCTGAGGCTGTCGGCGCGCTGCCGCAGGTCCTCTATACGGTTGAGGTGGGGCTGGATCTCGATCATGGTCGGGAGTGTCGGGTGGACGGACGGCCCGGCGGGCGGGCAGCCGGCGATGGTAGCGCAGGGGACGCGGGGCCGCGTCGGCACCGCGAGGTACGCGTCAGCCGTGCAAGGGCTCCAGGTGCCGCACCATCAACTGCAGCCGCTCCTCGTCGCGCCACACGTTCACGTCCAGCTCGTAGACGAGCCGGATGCGGTCCCCGTGCGACAGCGCGTCGTCGCGCCGGAACGCGATCGCGTCCAGCGCCGGTGCCCCTCGCCGACGTCGGCGCCCCCTTCCGCGGGTCGCAACACGAGCTTCAGGTGACCCTTGCCCACGCTGCGGCTCGTGACCACGCGGAACATCCCGTCGAAGCTCGGCATCTCGAAGCCCTGGCCCCACGGGGCGAGGTGGCGCAGCAGCCGGGCGTGCGCGATATCGAGCTCGGCCGGTGCGAGCTCGCCGTCGGTCAGCCACTCCCGGTCCGGCAGCCGGTCGTCCAGCGCGCGGCGCACTTCGGCGTCGAAGGCGGCGCGGAACGCGTCGAGGCGGTCGGGGTGCAGCGTGAAGCCCGCGGCCATGGCGTGTCCGCCGAAGGCGGCGAACATGCCCGTGTCGGCCGTGGCGATCGCCTGCAGCGCGTCGCGCGCGTGCACCTCGGCGATGGAGCGCACCGAGCCCTTCACGCGCCCCTCGCCGCTCGCGGTGCACACGGCCACGGGCCGGTGCCAGCGCTCCTTCAACCGGCCCGCCAGGATGCCGATGACGCCCTCGTGCCAGGCGGGATCGTGCAGCACGAGCCCGAAGTCCTCGGGCGCCGCGGTGCCGGGCATGACGAGCGGCTCCAGGCCGTCGGCGGTGCTCGCGGCGAGCCGCGCGTCGGCCTCGTTCCGCATGTGCTCCTCGATGCGCCGGCGCTCGCCGTTCAGCCGGTCGAGCTCCTTGGCCAGCACCGTCGCCTCCTCGCGGTCGGGCGCCAGCAGGCACAGGATGCCCTCGCGCATGTCGGCGATGCGCCCGGCCGCGTTCAAACGGGGGCCGATCGCGAAGCCGATGTCGGCGGTGACCAGGCGCGAGGGGTCGCGGCCGGCCACCTCGGCCAGCGCCAGCACGCCGGGGCGAGTGCGACCGGCGCGGATCCGGCGCAGGCCCTGCTCGACGAGCGTGCGGTTGGTGCGGTCGAGCTGCACCACGTCGGCGACGGTGCCGATGGCCACCAGATCCAGCAGCTCCGCGAGCGGCGCGGCACCGAACGGCGAGTCCAGTTCCCGGCACCGCGCGCGCAACGCCAGCAGCACGTAGAAGATCACGCCGACGCCCGCCAGGCGCCCCGTCGGGAAGCGCGAGCCGTCGAGGTTCGGGTTCACGATGGCGCGCGCGCGCGGCAGCTCCCGCCCGGGCAGGTGGTGATCGGTCACGACCACGTCCGTGCCGAGCTCGCGCGCGCGCATCACGCCGTCGATCGAGGAGGTGCCGTTGTCGACGGTCAGGATCAGCCCGGGCGCGTGCCGCTCGGCCGCGAGCTCCACGATGGCGGTGGACAGCCCGTAGCCGAAGCGCACGCGGTCGGGCACGAGGAAGTCCAGGTGCTCGAAGCCGAGCATGCGCAGCCCTTCGACGGCCACGGCCGTGCTGGTGGCGCCGTCGCAGTCGTAGTCGCCGATGACGAGCACGGATTCGCCGACGTCGCGCGCCTCGAGCAGCCGCGCGACGGCCGCCGCGATGTTCGGCATGTCGTTCGGCGCGGGCAGAGAAGCGAGCGAGTAGTCGAGCTCGTCCGCCGTCTCGACGCCGCGCGCTGCCAGCACGCGGGCCGCCAGCGGGTCGGCATGGATCGGCGCCGCCTCGGCCGCGATCGCGGGCACGTGGCGCCGGACGATCCGCGTGGCCGCCTCCGCCCCGGGCACGGACGCGGGCACGGACGCCCGGCCGCCGTCGGTCGCGTCGCGGGTTCGGACCGAACGGGCGGGTGCGTCACGAAAACGGATGGCTGGAAGGGGAAAGCGGCGCCACTATAACTACCGGTAAACCCGACGTCAGAGCCCGGCCAGGCGCGCGCCCGATAGTGACCGCACCCACCGCCCGGAAGAGCCCCGCCCCCGTGAACCGTCGCCTGGTCCTGCCGCTCGCCCTCGCCGCCCTCGTCGCCGCCTTCTTCGCGTTCGATCTGGGCCAGTACTTCAGCCTCGATTACCTGAAGTCGCAGCAGGCCGCGCTGGAGGCCTTCCGGGCCGCCCGTCCGGTGGCGACCATCGCCGCGTTCTTCGCCGTCTACGTGGCCGTGACCGCGCTCTCCCTGCCCGGCGCGGCCGTGCTCACCCTCGCCGCCGGCGCGCTGTTCGGGCTCGGCACCGGGGTGCTGGTGGCGAGCTTCGCCTCGTCGATCGGCGCGACCCTGGCCTTCCTGGTCGCCCGGCACGTGCTGCGCGATACCGTCGAGGCGCGCTTCGGCGCTCGCCTGGAGCCGTTGCAACGGAACATGGAGCGCGACGGTGCGTTCTATCTCTTCACGCTGCGCCTGGTGCCGGCCTTTCCCTTCTTCCTGGTGAACCTCGCCATGGGGCTGACGCGCCTCCGCACCGGCACGTTCTACCTCGTCAGCCAGCTCGGCATGCTGGCCGGCACCGCGGTGTTCGTGAACGCCGGCACCCAGCTCGCTCGCATCGATTCGCTGTCCGGCATCCTGTCGCCGGCGCTGATCACGAGCTTCGTGCTGCTGGGCCTCTTCCCGCTCGCGGCGAAGAAGGGGCTGGCGCTGGCACGCGGCCTCGCCGTCCGCACCGCACCCTGAAGCTTCCCCCAGACCCCGCAAGACCTACCAGGAGAGTCGTCCATGTTCGGTACCGTCAAGACCTACGCAGGCCACGAGCGCCCGAAGCGCTTCGATCGCGACATCGTGGTCATCGGGGCGGGCTCCGGCGGACTCGTCTCCGCGTACATCGGCGCGGCCGTCCGCGCCAAGGTCTCGCTGATCGAGCGCGGGGCCATGGGCGGGGATTGCCTGAACACCGGCTGCGTGCCCTCGAAGGCGCTGATCCGCACCGCGAAGCTCATGCACGACATCCGGCACTCGTCCGACTACGGCGTGGCGCAGGCGACCGCCACGCTCGACTTCGCGGCGACCATGGAGCGCATCCAGGGCATCATCGCCGAGATCGAGCCGCACGACTCCCCCGAGCGCTACCGCGGTCTGGGCGTGGACGTGATCAAGGGCAGCGCGCGCATCGTGTCGCCCTGGGCGGTCGAGGTGAACGGGCGCACGCTGACCACGCGCAGCATCGTCGTCGCCACCGGAGCGTCGCCGCTCGTGCCGCCGATTCCGGGGCTGGCCGATATCCCGTACCGCACTTCCGAGAACCTGTGGGAGATGCGCGTGCAGCCGAAGCGGCTCGTGGTGCTCGGCGGCGGCCCGATCGGCAGCGAGCTGACGCAGGCCTTCGCGCGTCTGGGCAGCGAGGTCTGGCAGGTCGAGCGCGGCGAGCGCATCCTGAGCCGCGAGGATCCCGAGATCGCGGACCACGTGCAGGCCCGGTTCGAGGCCGAGGGCGTGCACGTCATGACGGGCACGAACGCGGTGGGCGTCGAAGGCGCGGATGCGCCGGACGCGGCGGGCGGGCTCGGCGTGCTGGTGTGCGAGCGCGGCACCGAGACGCTGCGCCTGCCCTTCGACGAGATCATCGTGGCGGTGGGCAGGAAGCCGAACGTCGCGGGCTTCGGTCTCGAGGAGCTCGACGCGAAGCTCGACGAGCGCGGCACGCTCGCCACCGACGAGTACCTGCGCACCAGCGTTCCGGACATGTACGCGGTCGGGGACGTGGCGGGGCCCTACCAGTTCACGCACACCGCCAGCCACCAGGCCTGGTACGCCGCCGTGAACAGCCTGTTCGGATCCTTCAGGAAGTTCAAGGTGGACTACCGGGTCATTCCCTGGGCCACGTTCACCGATCCCGAGGTCGCGCGCGTGGGGCTGAACGAGACCGACGCCAAGGCGCAAGGGGTGCCCTACGAGGTCACGACCTACGACATCGAGGAGTCCGACCGCGCGATCGCCGACGGCGCGGCCTACGGGGTCGTGAAGGTGCTCACCGTGCCGGGCAAGGACAGCATCCTCGGCGCGACCATCTCGGGGGCGCATGCGGGGGATCTGATGGCCGAGTACGTGCTGGCCATGAAGCAGAAGATCGGGCTGAAGAAGCTGCTCGGCACCATCCACATCTACCCCACGCTCGCCGAGAGCAACAAGGCGGCCGCCGGGCAGTGGCAGCAGGCGCACAAGCCCGAGTGGCTGCTCGGCTGGGTCGAGAAGTTCCACACCTGGCGCCGCGGCAGGCCCGCACCGGACATGCCGGTGCCGGCGGAGCGTCGGGCGTAGCACGCGCCCGAAGCGCCGGACGCATCAGACCCGCACGAGGGTCGGCTCGCCCACGTGCCGCCCCTGCGCGAAGTCGGCGCCCGCGTCGCGCAGCGCGTTCAGCAGCCGCGGCGACTCCACGTGCGTGCCGACGGTGCGCTTGCCCATCGAGCGGCTGATGTCGCAGATGGCCCGCACCGTGGTCAGGTCGATGGCGTCGTCCAGCACGTCGCGCACCAGCAGCCCGTCGATCTTCAGGAAGTCCACGGGCAGCTTCCTGATCCAGCCGAACGAGGACAGTCCCGAGCCGAAGTTGTCGATCGCGAAGCGGCAGCCGAGCTCGGCCACGCGCTCCATGAAGGCGGTGGCGCGCGCGAGATTCGCGATGACGGCGGTCTCGGCCAGCTCGAAGCAGAACTTCTCCGGCGGCAGCTCGCTGGCGTGGATGCGCTCCAGCAGCCGCCCCGCGAAGCCCTCGTCGGTGAACGAACCCGCGGCGAGGTTCAGCGACACGTAGCGCGTGTCGGCGGCGAGCGAGGGGTTCGCCTGCAGCCACAGGATGGCGAGCTCCAGCGCGCGCTCGTCGAGCGCGGGCGAGAGCCCGTAGCGCTCGGCCGAGGGCAGGAACGAGCGCGGCTCCGCCACGCTGCCGTCGGGTTTCTCCAGCCGCATCAGCAGCTCGAAGCGCGAGCCGTCGGGCTGGCGGCCGAGCGGCTCGATGCGCTGGCAGGCGAGGTGCACGCGGTTGGCATCCAGCGCCGCCTCGATCTGCTCGACCCAGTGCGTGGCCACCTGGCGGTTGCTCGCGTTGCCCTCGGCCTCGCGGTAGACGACGACGCGGTTCCGGCCCTCGTCCTTGGCGAGGTAGCACGCGGCATCCGCCGCGCTGAACAGCGCGTCGAGGTTCTCCCAGCGATCGTCCGCCAGCACGAGCCCGATGCTGACGCCGACCTGGAACGAGGCGTCCTCCCACGCGAAGCGGAAGTCCTCGACCTCGGCGCGGATCTGGTTGGCGAGCTTGAGCGCCTGCGCGACGTTGCAGTCGTAGAGGAACACGCCGAACTCGTCCCCGCCGAGCCGACCGAGCACGTCGCTCTTGCGCACCAGCGAGTCGAAGAGCTGGCCGAGCTGGCGCAGCAGCTCGTCGCCCGCCTGGTGGCCGCAGGTGTCGTTGACCGGCTTGAAGCTGTCGAGATCCATGTAGCACAGCGCGTGCGTGCGACGCTCGCGCGCGCTGCCCTCCAGCGCCTCCTGCACGAGGTACTCGAAGTGGCGGCGGTTGACCAGACCCGTCAGCGCGTCGTGGTTCGCGTGATACGCGGTGGCCTCGGCCTCGCGCACCGCGGCCGTCACGTCGCGCCCGACGCCGCGATAACCGCCGAACCCGCCCGCGGCGTTCTTGAACGGCCGGCCGCTGTAGCGGATCACGCGCGTCTCGCCCGCCACCGACCAGCGGAACTCGACGTCGCGGAACGGCTCGTGGTCGGCCAGCCGCTCGAGGTGTTCGGGCCAGACCGCGCGCTCCTCCACGTTGGACGGATGGTGCGCGAGCTGGCGGTGCGTATGGCCCTCGAGGTGCTCGACCGGCACGCCCAGCGTGCGCGACAGCTCCGGCGACACGCGCCTGAAGCGCAGGTCCGCGTCGACTTCCCAGAAGAAGTCGGCGGCGGCGCGCGCGTACTGGTGGAAGCGCATGGCGGCGGTGCGCAGCGCGGCGTTCTCGCGCAGCAGCGCCGCGGACGCGTCCGCGGCCGGATCGGCGACGGAGCTCGCGCCGAGGGTCGGCCCGGCGGGGGGCGCGGACGGGGGCCGGGTCGGCGTCTGCGGCACCAGGGTCAGCGTCTTCGTCGCGGCGGAGCGCGACGCCGCCGCGGGCGTCACGAGCTCGCGCTCCACGAACGACAGCAGCGTGGCCCGCCGCACGTTCCACTGCACCGGCACCACGCGTCCGGACAGCATCAGGGGGTTGCCCTCACGCGTGCGCGCGCCGAGCACGATGCGGCCCGGGCGGGGGTCGTTCCCGACGCGGACCTCGGACGTGCCGGCGGCGGGGGGCGCTCCGCCGAGCGCGGCGGCGGCCGCCTCGGCCAGCAGGCTGCGCTCCGCCTCGCCGAACACGTCCCCGGTCTCGCCCGACTCGACGAGCGAGGCCGCGCCGTCCCAGCCGAGCACGCGCGCGGCATTCTCGTCGGCGAACAGGATCTCGCGACCGACGAAGATCAGGCTGCCCTGCAGACCTTCGGCCACGAGGGTGCGGTAGTCGATGGTGACGGCCGAGCTCATGGCTCCCACCGTCGATCCGCCGACCAGGCGCAGGTCCACGCCGCGCACGCTGCCGTCGGGCGCGGTGACGGGCGAGCGCACCAGGATGGCGTGGCTCATGCCGCGGCTTCGGGAGCCGCCCGACACGCGCGCGGGCAGCTCGATGGTGCCGATGTCGGCGTGCCCGGTGTGGACGACGCGGCTGTCGAGCGCCATCTGCTCGCGCGCCACCGCCCCCGGGAAGAGCTCGAAGTCGGTGCGGCCGATGATCTCGTCCGGGGAGTGCCGGCCGATGGCCTGCGCGAAGCCCATGGAGCACGCGCGGTAGACGAAGCGGTCGTCCTTGAGCGCCACCCGCTCGGCGTGGCCTTCCGCAACGGGCCCGGCGTGCTCGCCTGTCAGGTCGGTCGGGCTGGCGAGACGCATGGGCGGCGAATCCGGCGGGAGGCGGGCCGGTCGCGCGTGCGCGCCCCGGTATCGCCTCAGTATAGGAGACCGCCGGCCACTCGCCAGGGGCTTCGCACACCGTTCGTTCGTCGCGTTACCGCCGCCGTATCAAGGACTTGGCGCGAGTCACATGTTGCGCCGGTACTGCCCGCCCACCTCGAACAGCGCCGCCGTGAGCTGCCCCAGCGAGCACGTCCCGGCGGCGCTCATCAGCGCGTCGAACACGTTGCCGTCGCTCATGGCCACTCGCCGCACGTGCTCGAGCGCCGCCGGGGCGTCGTCGGCGTGGCGCGCGTGGAAGTCCGCCAGCCGCTCGATCTGGGAGGCCTTCTCGGCATCGCTGGAGCGCGCGAGCTCGATGTGGACGCCCCCGGGCTCGCCCGCCGGCCCCGTCGCGGACCTGAGGAAGGTGTTCACGCCGACGATGGGCAGGCTGCCGTCGTGCTTCGCGTGCTCGTAGCGCATGGACTCGTCCTGGATCCTGCCGCGCTGGTAGCCCGTCTCCATGGCGCCCAGCACCCCGCCGCGCTCGGAGATGCGCTCGAACTCGACGAGCACGGCCTCCTCGACCAGCGCCGTCAGCTCGTCGATGACGAAGCTGCCCTGGTTCGGGTTCTCGCACATGGCGAGGCCCCACTCGCGGTTGATGATGAGCTGGATGGCCATGGCCCGGCGCACCGACTCGTCGGTGGGCGTGGTCACGGCCTCGTCGTAGGCGTTGGTGTGCAGGCTGTTGCAGTGGTCGTACACCGCGATCAGCGCCTGCAACGTGGTGCGGATGTCGTTGAAGTCCATCTCCTGGGCGTGCAGGGAGCGGCCCGAGGTCTGCACGTGGTACTTCAGCTTCGCCGAGCGATCGTTCGCGCCGTAGCGCTCGCGCATGGCCACCGCCCAGATGCGCCGCGCCACGCGCCCGAGCACCGAGTACTCGGGGTCCATGCCGTTCGAGAAGAAGAACGACAGGTTCGGCGCGAAGTCGTCGATGGCCATGCCGCGCGCGAGATAGCTCTCGACGTAGGTGAAGCCGTTCGACAGCGTGAGCGCGAGCTGCGTGATGGGGTTCGCCCCGGCCTCGGCGATGTGGTAGCCGGAGATGGACACCGAATAGAAGTTCCGCACCCCGTGCTCGATGAACCAGGCCTGGATGTCGCCCATCAGCTTCAGGCTGAACTCGGTGCTGAACAGGCACGTGTTCTGGCCCTGGTCCTCCTTGAGGATGTCCGCCTGCACGGTGCCGCGCACCGTCCGCAGGGCGCGCGCGCGCAGGTCCTCGCGCTCGACATCGCCCGGCGCGCGCCCGTGCTCGGCCTCGAAGCGCGCCTCCTGCTGGCGGATGGCGGTCAGGAAGAAGAACGCCAGCACCGTCGGCGCGGGCCCGTTGATGGTCATCGACACCGAGGTGGCGGGGTCGACCAGGTCGAAGCCGTCGTAGAGGGCCTGCATGTCCTCGACCGTCGCGATCGAGACGCCGGCGTTGCCGATCTTGCCGTGGATGTCCGGACGCAGCCCCGGATCCTGGCCGTAGAGCGTCACCGAGTCGAAGGCGGTGGACAGGCGTTTGGCGTCCGAGTCCTTCGACAGCGCGCGAAAGCGGCGGTTGGTGCGGAACGCGTCCCCCTCGCCCGCGAACATGCGCGTGGGGTCCTCGGATCCACGCTTGAGCTCGAAGGTGCCGGCGGTGTACGGGAAGCGCCCGGGCAGGTTCTCGGCGCGCAGCCAGGTCAGCAGGTCGCCGTCGTCCGAGTAGCGCGGCAACGCGACCTTGGGCATGCGCGTCCCCGACGGCGTGAGGCGCACGAGCGGCGTGCGAATCTCGGAGCCGCGCACGCTCGTGACGTGCTCGTCCGCGCGGTAGGCCTCGGCGGTGCCGGGCCAGTCGGCGAGCAGGCGGCGGGACTCGGCCGTCAGCGCATCGGCGCGCTCGGCGGCCAGCCGCTCGAGCTCGCTCGTGTCGGTGTCCTTCAGGAGCTTCGCCGCGTGCCTCAGGCGCTGCGCATCGCGCGCGAGGCTCGCCTGCGCGGCGGTGTCGGCGTTCCGGGCGCGCACCGTGTCGGCGATGTCGGCCAGGTAGCGCTGCCGCGCCGCGGGAATCAGCGTCTGCTTGCGCGTGCTCGCCTTCGTGGCCGGACGCGCGAGACGCCGCTCGGCGAGCCCCAGCCCCTTCTCCTGCAACGCGTCCGCCAGCGCGTGGTACAGCGCGGTGACGCCATCGTCGTTGAAGCGCGAGGCGATGGTGCCGTAGACCGGCATGGCGTCGGGCGCCGCGCCGAAGGCCTCGCGGTTTCTCTGCACCTGCTTGGCGACGTCGCGCAGCGCGTCGTCGCCGCCCTTTCGCTCCAGCTTGTTGATGGCCACGACATCGGCGAAGTCCAGCATGTCGATCTTCTCGAGCTGCGTGGCCGCGCCGAACTCCGGCGTCATGACGTACAGCGAGACGTCCGAGAGCGCCACGATGCCGGCGTCCCCCTGACCGATGCCGGGCGTCTCGACGATCACCAGATCCACGCCCGCCACGCGGCACGCGGCGATCATGTGAGCGACGGCGTCCGGCACCTCGCCCGCGGCGTCGCGCGTGGCGATGCTGCGCATGTATAGGCGCTCGTGACCCAGCGCGTTCATGCGGATGCGATCGCCGAGCAGCGCGCCGCCGGTCTTCCTGCGCGTGGGGTCGATGGCCAGCAGCGCGATGGACAGACCATCGGCCTGGTCCAGTCTGAAGCGGCGCACGAGCTCGTCGGTGACCGACGACTTGCCCGCCCCGCCCGTGCCGGTGATGCCGAGCACCGGCACGGGGCGCGGCAGCTCCGCGGCGCGCTGGCCCAGGCGCGCGAGCTCGCGCTCGTCGAGCTCGCCGTTCTCGATGCGCGACAGCAATCGTGCGAGCGGCGCGTGCGCGTGCGTGCCGAAGCCGTCGGCGCGCGGGGCGAAGAGCTCGGAGGCCGGCCCCGCGAATGGGGCCGGGGTTGCATCGCGACGCGCCCACGACTCGCGCGCGTCCGCGATCATGTGATCGATCATGCCCTGCAGCCCCATCGCCTGACCGTCCTGCGGCGAGTAGATGCGAGCCACGCCGCGCTCGTGCAGCAGCCGGATCTCGTCGGCCACGATCACCCCGCCACCGCCGCCGTACACGCGGATGCCCGACGCCCCGCGCTGCGCGAGCATGTCCACCATGTAGCCGAAGTACTCGACGTGACCGCCCTGGTAGGAGCTGATGGCGATGCCGTGCGCATCTTCCTGGATGGCGGCGTCGACCACCTCGGCGACGGAGCGGTTGTGCCCGAGGTGCACCACTTCCACGCCGGAGGCCTGCAGCATGCGACGCATGATGTTGATGGACGCGTCGTGGCCGTCGAACAGGCTCGCGGCGGTGACGAAACGCAGGCGGGCGGGGCCGGCCTGCGCTCCGGTTCTCTGGCCCGGATTGGTGCCGGTGTGGGTGGCGGCGGTGTGGGTGGCGGCGGAGGCGGCGTCGACGGAGCTGGCCGGGGTGGACATGGGTCGGCGGCGGGCTCGTGTTCGTTGGGGCACCGATGGTGGCCGAGGGTGACGTTTACGTCAACGTAAGGCGGCGACCGAGGCGCGTGGGGCGGCCGGGGTTCGCCCGATGCGCCCGACCTGCGTGACCACTCGCGCCGGACGCTCTGCCTGCGCGACAATGCGACGCCGTCACGCTCGAAAGCCGCCCATGACCGCCCACCCCCGCGTTTTCCGCAGCCCCCTGCCGGACGTGAGCATTCCGGACGTTCCCGTGACCGCCGCCACGCTTGCGATGGCGAACGTCACTCCCGACGCCCCGGCGCTGATCGACGGTGCGACGGGGCACACGCTCACGTTCGCCGAGCTCGACGAGGCCGTGCACCGGCTCGCGGGCGGCCTCGCCGCCGCCGGCCTCCGACCGGGCGGCTGCGTGGCGCTCATGGCACCGAACTCGCCGGAGTTCGCCATCGTGTTTCACGCGGTGGCGACGTGCGGCGCGGCCATCACCACCGTCAACCCGACGTACACCGCAGGCGAGCTGCAGCACCAGTTGCAGGACTCGCGCGCGACGCTGCTGGTCACCGTGCCGGCCATCCTCGACGTGGCGGCGGCCGGCATCGAGGGCACGCAGGTGCGCGAGATCGTGACGATCGGCGACGCCGCCGGGCATCGCTCCATCCAGGCGCTCATGGTCGAGCGCCTCGAGCAGGTGAGCGTCGACGTGGCCGACACCACCGTCGCGCTGCCCTACTCGTCCGGCACGACGGGGCTGCCCAAGGGCGTGATGCTCACGCACCGGAACCTGGTCGCGAACATCGTGCAGCTGAACGCGGTGCTGCCGGTGGAGCGCGGCCAGAGCGGTCTCGCGGTGCTGCCGTTCTTCCACATCTTCGGCATGCAGGCGGCCATGAACGCGTGGCTGGCCGCGGGCGTCACGGTGATCACGCTGCCGCGCTTCGACATGGCGCAGGCGCTCGGCCTGATCCAGCGCCATCGCATCGCGCACCTGTACGTCGTGCCGCCGATCGTGCTCGGCTTCGCCAAGAGCCCGCTCGTCGACGAGCACGACGTCTCGTCGCTGCGGCGGATCGTGTGCGGCGCCGCCCCGCTCGGATCCGAGCTGACGCGCGAGGCCGCGGCGCGCATCGATTGTCCGATCATCCAGGCCTACGGCATGACCGAGCTCAGCCCGCTCAGCCACGCGAACCCGCCGCAACGCGACGTGCCGGGCTCCAGCGGGGTCACGGCGCCGAACACCGAGTCGCGCGTCGTCGACGAGAACGGTGCGGACCTGGGCACCGACGAGGTCGGCGAGCTGCTGGTGCGCGGGCCGCAGGTGATGAAGGGGTACCTGAACAATCCGTCGGCGACCGCGAATTGCCTCGACGCGGACGGCTGGCTGCGCACCGGCGACATCGTGCGCATCGATGCCGACGGCTACACCTTCGTCGTCGATCGAGCGAAGGAGCTCATCAAGGTCAAGGGCTTCCAGGTGGCGCCCGCGGAGCTCGAGGCGCTGATCGTCACGCACCCGGACGTCGCGGACGTGGCCGTCATCGGCGTGCCCGACGACGAGGCGGGCGAGCGGCCCAAGGCCTTCGTGGTCGCCAGGCCCGACACGGCGCTGAACGCCGACGATGTGCGAGCCTTCGTCGCCGAGCGCGCGGCGACCTACAAGCGGCTCGACGAGGTGGTGTTCGTGGAGAGCATTCCGAAGTCCGCCAGCGGCAAGATCCTGCGGCGCGTGCTGCGCGCGGGGTAGCGCGAGCGGGCGACGCTCAGATGCCCGAGCGCTCCATGCGCTCCAGCAGCCGCTCGGCGCGCTGCTCGTTCGATTGCAGCAGCAGGGCTTCGGTCTCGGCGGCCGGCAGGTCCATCTGGCGCATGATGCCGAACACGAGCGAGCGATCGTCCGGCGCGCGGCGCAGCCACGCGCTCTTGTAGCGCCAGGCCGGATCGCTCGTCACGCGCAGCCACGTGTCGAAGCGCTCCACGAGCGCCTGACGCAGCGGCGGTCGCAACCGGTCGAAGGGCGTCGGTACCGGCTCGATGTCGAAGCGCGTCTCGCCGTTCACGTCATCGACCGAGACGATGCGCACGAGGCAGCTCGCACGACCCTGCACGGCGCGCACGTCGCGCCAGCCGTTGTCGGCGCGCACGGCGTCCAGCCAGCGCACGGGGCGCACGAAGGTGCCGAGCTGGCCCACGACGGGACGCGCGACGATCACGAGCGGCAGACCGGCGTCGCGCGCGGCGGTCTGCAGCGCGCGACCGCGCTCGTGCAACGACTCGATGACCTCGACGTCGCCCCACTCGCCCGGCAGCGGCGTACCGTTGCCGACGACGGGCGACCACAGGCCTTCGCCCGGCACCTCGCCGCAGCGCTCCACGAAGGCCTGCCCGCGCGCCGAGACGCCCGCCACGGCCGCCGGCTCGCCCGGCACCAGCCGCGGCAGCCCCGGCGCGTGCGCCACGGCGTTCATCGACTCGACGCGCTGCAGCCGGATCACCAGATCGTGCAGCGTGTCGTCGACGTCGTCGATGGCGGTCAGCGTCACCTCGTAGTCGCCGTTGTCGACGCGCAACCAGCGATCGTCGAACGGTCCGGGCACGCGCGTGCGCTCCAGCGACGGCCACGCGTCGCCGCCCGCGAGCAGCAGCCGCTCGTCGGTCACGCGCAACCGCAGCGTCGCCTGCGGACCGGCGGCCGCGGCCTCGCGCTCGCCGAGCGGCGCCTCGGTGACGCGCACGTCGAACGTGCCGTCGCGACCGGTGGACACGGCCACGAAGCGCCCCGCCGCCAGATCCGGCATGAACGCGAAGTCGTGCTGGTACCAGTCCGGCGGGTCGACCCGGTGATGGGACAGCGCCGCGGGATCGAACAGCGTCACCATCGAGACGTCGGTCTCGACGGTGCGGCTCACGGTCCAGTATTCGGGTTCGGGCGGCTCCGGAGCCGGCGGCGCGCTCGCGCAGCCGATGCCGACGAGCAGGGCGAAGGAGACCGCGATGCCGGCTCGGGCAGCGCCGAAGGTGCGCGCGGTAGCGCGGGCGCGAACGGCGACGATCGACGACTGCGATGGCATGCGGGCACCCCTGGACGACGGCCGGAACGGCCAAATGCCGTCGGGGAAGCGAACTTCGGGCCAGCGCCTCGCCGCGAGCGCGGCGTCGTCCCAGGCACATGTTTCATGACCGGACGACGCAGATCGAATCGATCTTCAGAATCGTGAGGGACCGGGGTCGAACGGTCGGTATCCCGGCAATCCCCTACCAACGAGACACCACGATGATTCCGAAGCCCGATCCCCGCACCCTGCTGTCGGTCGCCCTGCTGAGCGGGCTCGCCGTCGGCGTCGCGCACGCCCAGAGCAATTCGGCCACCAACGCCTCGGGCGAGCCCGTCGAGATGGCCACCGACGGCAACGAGATCGTCCAGACCGACGGGCTGATCCGCTACGGCGACGCCTCCGAGATGTGGCAGAAGCTGCAGGAGAACCCGGACGAGATGCAATCGCTGGCGGCCGAGCGTTGGCCGGAGATCGACGAAGGCGCCTTCGCCGATCTCGGAGACGATCGGGACGAGCTCGTCACCCTGGTCGAGGAGGCCTACGGCATCGAGGAGATGGACGCGCAGCGCGAGGTCGATGCGTGGATCTCGGAGACGGCGGACGGCATGTAGCCCGCATGCCCGCGGCGGCGAGCGATCGCATAGGCTGCCGCGCATGGACCATTTCGAAGCCTTCCTGCGCGCCGAGCACGCGGGCGAGATCATGATCGCGGCCGGGGCGCTGCTGGCGCTGTTCGGTGCGTGGCGCATCCTGAAGAGCAGTTTGACGCTGATCTTCTGGGTGGCGCTGTCGGGACTCGGCGTGGCGTCGGTCGCCTACGGCATGCAGAGCGCCGCCATCGCGCTGCCGGGCGTGCCGTCGCCCGCCCGGCAGTTCTCCGAGCCGCTGAACCAGGGTGCGGAGCTGTCGGCGGACGTGCTGCGCGTGCTGTGTGCGCGACTCGCCGCTTACGGCGCGGAGTGAGGCTCTGGTCGAACCGCTGAACTCCGGCACGATCCTGTTGAACATCGCTCACGAATAGGCGAGACTGCCTGCCGGTCCGCCATGTCGGGAGCGAGCCATGAACCACCGAGCCGACACCGCACCCGACACGGCCGCCCGCGATACCGCGGATGCGGTGGCCGCCGAGCCGACTCGATGCCTCGACGCCCTGATCATCGGCGCGGGCGTCGCAGGCCTGTACCAGCTGCACCAGCTGCGCGAGCAGGGCCTGGAGGTCCGCGCCGTCGACAACGCCTCCGGCGTCGGCGGCACCTGGTTCTGGAACCGCTATCCCGGCGCCAAGTTCGACTCCGAAGCCTACATCTATCAGTACCTGTTCTCGGAGGAACTCTACAAGGGCTGGCGATGGAGCGAGCGCTTCCCGGGGCAGCCGGAGATCGAACGCTGGATGAACTACGTGGCGGACGAACTCGACCTGAAGAAGGACATCCAGTTCGACACCGATGTCACCCGGGCGCACTACGACGAGGAGCGGCAGCGCTGGCGCGTCACGACCGCGGCCGGCGAGAGCTTCGACACCAGGTTCCTGATCACCTGCTGCGGCATGCTCTCCGCTCCGCTCGCCAACGTGTTTCCGGGACAGGACAGCTTCGCGGGACCGATCTTCCACACCTCCCGCTGGCCGCGTGAGCCGGTCGAGCTCGCCGGCAAGCGCGTCGGCGTCGTCGGCATCGGCGCCACCGGCATCCAGGTCATCCAGACCATCGCCGATCGGGTCGGGCACCTGAAGGTGTTCGTCCGCACGCCCCAGTACGTGCTGCCGATGAAGAGCCCGGCCTACGATCCGGACGACGTCGCTGCCTACCACGCGCGTTTCGAGGAGCTGGCTAAAGTCCTGCCCAACACCTTCACCGGCTTCGAGTACGACTTCGAGGTGGCCTGGGCGGACCTGACGCCCGAGCAGCGACGCGCCCGGCTCGAGGACATCCACGCCAACGGCTCGCTGAAGCTCTGGCTCGCCTCGTTCGCCGAGCTGTTCTTCGACGAAACGGTCAGCGAGGAGATCTCGGAGTTCGTGCGCGAGAAGATGCGCGAGCGGCTGGTGGACCCGGCGCTCTGCGAGCTGCTGATCCCGAAGGATTACGGGTTCGGCACCCACCGCGTGCCGCTCGAGTCGAACTACCTCGAGGCGTATCACCGACCGAACGTCGAGGCGGTGTCGGTCAGCGACAACCCGATCGAGGCGGTGACTCCCGAGGGCATCCGGACCGCCGACGGCACCGTGCACGAGCTCGACGTGATCATCCTCGCCACCGGCTTCGACGCTGGCACCGGCGCGCTGACCCGCATCGACATCCGCGGCCGAGACGGGCGCTCGCTGAAGGAGGAATGGAAACAGGACATCCGCACCACGATGGGACTGCAGATCCACGGGTACCCGAACCTCTTCACGACCGCGGTGCCGCTCGCCCCGTCGGCCGCGCTCTGCAACATGGCGACCTGCCTGCAGCAGCAGACCGAGTGGATCAGCGACTGCATCCGCTACCTGGGGGAGCGATCGCGCACCGTCATCGAGCCCACCGCCGATACCGAGGAGCGGTGGGTGCGCCATCACGACGAGACCGCCGGTGCGACGCTCATCTCGAAGACGACGTCCTGGTACCTCGGCTCCAACGTGCCGGGGAAACCTCGCCGCGTCCTGTCGTACTGCGGCGGCGTCGGCACCTACAAGCAAAAGTGCGACGAAGTGGCTGACCGCGGCTACGAGGGCTTCGCCGTGCGGTAACGGCATCGCGCCGTCCGACCTCGGCCACCATTCCCACCGTTGCAGGAGAATCACGCATGAACCAGTCATTCGAGGGCGTCGCCGACGCGATTCTCGAGAGGGCGATCACGTCCGATCCGCGGGTTCCGGGCGTCGTCGCGATGGTCACCGATCGAGAGCGCAACGTGTACGAAGGCGCCGCCGGCGAGCGCACGCTCGGCAAGCACGACGACATGAGTACCGACAGCGCGTTCGCCCTCTTCTCGACGACCAAGGCGATCACGGCCACGGCGGCGCTGCAACTGGTCGAGGACGGCAGGCTCGACCTCGACGCACCGGCGAGCCGGTACGCGCCGGACATCGGCAGGCTGCAGGTGATCGAGGGCTTCGACGACGCCGGCGAGCCGAAGCTGCGCGCCCCGAAACGCGACATCACCACCCGCATGCTGCTGCTGCACACCGCGGGCTTCGGCTACGACTTCTTCAACGAGACCTACAACCGCCTGGCCGAGCA
The DNA here is from genome assembly GCA_963833195.1 of uncultured Gammaproteobacteria bacterium. GTDB lineage: Bacteria > Pseudomonadota > Gammaproteobacteria > Granulosicoccales > Granulosicoccaceae > Granulosicoccus. Next base: position 702,343 of record CAWHXF010000028.1, read on the forward strand.
GCACGGCCAACCGAGCGTCATCACCGCTTCGAAGGACGCGCTGATGACGCCGCTGCTGTTCGACCCGGGCGATCGCTGGGAGTACGGCAGCAACATGGACTGGTGCGGCCAGGTGATCGAGGCGATCGCCGACAAGCGGCTCGGCGAGGTGTTCCGCGAGCGCATCTTCGATCCGCTCGGCATCGAGGACATGACGTTCGAGCTGAACGACGGACTGCGCAGCCGTCTCGCCGCCATGCACGCGCGCACCGCCGACGGTTCGCTCGCCCCGATGGAGTTCGAGCTGACCGCCACCCCCGAGGTGCACATGGGCGGTCACGGTCTCTACGGCACGGTGGGCGACTACATGCGCTTCATCCGGATGTGGCTCAACGACGGCGACGGCGAGCACGGACGGGTGCTGAAGCCCGAGACCGTCGAGATGGCGGCGCGCGACCACCTCGACGGCAAGAAGATCCACGGGCTGCCGGGCGTCATCCCGTCGCTGTCCAACGATGCCGAGTTCTTTCCCGGGTTGTCGAAATCCTGGGCGTTCAGCTTCATGGTCAACGACGAGGAGGCGCCGACCGGCCGGCCCGCCGGTGCGCTCGGATGGGCGGGCCTTGCCAACCTCTTCTACTGGATCGATCGGCGGAACGGACACGGAGGCTTCTGGGCGACGCAGATCCTGCCGTTCGCCGATCCGGCCTCGTTCACCGGGTACATGGAGCTGGAGACGGCCTGGTACGACTCGCGCAAGGTCTCGAGGGCGGCCTGAGTCGCCCCTCGGTCCTCATCCGGACGCCGAAACCGCCCCAATCCGCCTTCTGAGGTACTCCACCTCCAGATCCACCGTCGCGGCGATCATGAACTCGAACACTCGCCGCACGTGCTCGCCCGGCAGCTCGTAGCGTTCCGCGAGCCGCCCGGCGATCGCCAGCACCTCGGCCTCCCGTTCGGGCCGGACGATGAAGCCGAGCATCGCCTCGCGCTCCCCGCCCGTCGCGCGCAGCCCCGTCTCGTGCTCGCGGAACTTCGATTCGGCCACCGGCTTGCCGAGGTTGATCCGCTCCATGATCGCGAGCAGCGCGTCGACGTCGGCCGTCACGGTCTCGCCGTAGGTCGCGGGTTCGTCGCCGGGTCGGCACACCGTCCGGATCCACTCGCGGTGGAAGTCCAGGATCCGGCGCCCCACCCCGCTCGGCATCGGTTCGATCGGGCTCGTCGGCATGTCGCGCACGATGACGGGATCGACCTCCGCGACGTCCGTGAACGCGTCCTGCGCGGCGAACGTGTAGCGCCCGAGCTCGGCGTGCAGCCGCTCGACGCCGCCGAGCGCGTGCTCGAGCAATGGGCGCTCGGGGTGATCGCGCACCAGCCCCGGCACGTACACCGGCGCGTTCACGGCGAAACGGGTGCGCTTCTTCAGCGCGATGACGATCGTGTTGCCGAGTATGTCGAGTCCGGGTCGGATGGTGCGCGCCAGATCGAGATCGGACGCACCGTCGCATGCCTTCGACGAAGCGCCCGGATCCGCGCTCGGCCCACCGTGTCGATCCGCCATTTGCCCGCTCCCCGCGCCGCACGGCGCCGAAACGGCGTCGCCGGCGCGGATTGTAGCGGCGACGATCGGACTCCCAGGCGACGGCCGAAGACGGGACCGAAGGTCGAAGAGCATCCGACCACCGCGCACCGTGGATCGACCGTCGACATTGACGTTGACGTCAACGGAAACCAGACTGCACTGCATGGCACCACCCCGACGCTTCACAGACGCCCGACCGGAGGCGCGCCCGGACGCCCGGGAGGCCCGGCCCGACGTCTGGTCCATCGCCGACCTCGCCCGCGAGTTCGACGTGACCACGCGCACGATCCGCTTCTACGAGGATCGCGGCCTGCTTTCTCCGGCGCGGCGCGGCAACCAGCGGGTCTACTCCAGGAGCGATCGCACGCGGCTGAAGCTCGTGCTGCGCGGCAAGCGCCTGGGCTGGCCGCTCGAGGAGATCGGCGAGATGATCCGGCTCTACGACACGCCGGGCGGCGCCGGCGAGCGGCGCCAGCTCGAGCGCATGCTCGAGCGCATCGAGGCGAGCCGTGCGACGCTCGCGCGTCAGCGCGAGGACATCGAGCTGGCGCTCGGCGAGTTCGACGAGATCGAGGCGCGCTGCCGCGTCCGGCTGGACGCATCCGTTACCCAACCCCAACGCAAGGCCTCATGAGCGCATCTCCCGACACGGACCCCGTCGTCATCGTGGACGGCGCCCGCACGCCGATGGGCGGCTTCCAGGGCGCGCTGGCGGACGCCACCGCGACCGAGCTCGGGGCGCGCGGCGTGGCGTCGGCCCTCGAGCGCGCCGGCGTCTCGCCCGAGGACGTCGACGAGGTGTACATGGGCTGCGTGCTGCCCGCGGGCCTCGGCCAGGCGCCTGCGCGGCAGGCGGCGCTGGGCGCGGGCATCCCGGAGTCGGCCTGGTGCACGACGGTGAACAAGATGTGCGGCTCCGGCATGAAGGCCGCCATGCTCGCTCACGACGGGCTGCTCGCGGGCAGCAGCGCGGTGACGGTCGCGGGCGGACTCGAAAGCATGACGAACACGCCCTACGTGCTGCCGAAGGTGCGCGCGGGGCTGCGCATGGGTCACGGCGAGCTCAAGGATCACATGTTCCTCGACGGCCTCGAGGATGCCTACGAGCCCGGTCGGCTGATGGGCAGCTTCGCCGAGGAGACGGCCACGCACTACCAGTTCACGCGCGAGGCTCAGGACGCGTTCGCGATCGAGTCGCTCACGCGGGCGAAGCGGGCGATAGACGGAGGCATCTTCGCCAGCGAGATCGCACCGGTGACGATAAGGGGCCGCAAGGGCGACACGGTGGTGGAGCACGACGAGCAGCCGCACAAGGCGAACCTCGAGCGCATACCGCAGCTGCGGCCCGCGTTCGCGAAGGGTGGGACGGTGACCGCGGCGAACTCGAGCTCGATCAGCGACGGCGCCGCGGCGCTGGTCATGATGCGGTTGTCCGAGGCCGAGCGGCGCGGTCTGACGCCCCGGGCGCGCGTGCTCGGGCACGCCAGCCATGCGCAGGCGCCGGCGTGGTTCACCACCGCGCCCGTGCACGCGATGGAGACGCTGCTCGCGAAGCTCGGGCGGGAGGCGAGGGATGTCGATCTGTACGAGATCAACGAGGCCTTCGCGGTCGTCACGATGGCCGCGATGAAGGAGCTCGGACTGCCGCACGAGCGCGTGAACGTGTACGGCGGCGCGTGCGCGCTCGGCCACCCGGTCGGCGCGTCGGGCGCGCGCATCCTCGTCACGCTGATGAACGCGCTCGAGCGGCACGACGTGGACGTCGGCATCGCCTCGCTGTGCATCGGCGGCGGCGAGGCGACCGCCGTGGCGATCGAACGCCTGCACTAGCGCCTGCCCCGAGCCGAGCGGACCCGCCATGCAACTCACCGAAGAGCAGCGCCTCGTGCGCGACACCGCCCGGGAGTTCGCGCGCGAGGTGCTCGCGCCGGACGCGGCGAGAAACGACGCCGAGAGCCGCTTCCCGACGGACGCCATCCGGCAGATGGGCGAGCTCGGCTTCATGGGCATGCTGGTGCCCGAGGCCTACGGCGGCGCCGCGGCCGACCACGTCGCGTATGCCCTCGCCCTGGAAGAGATCGCGACCGGCGACGGCGCCGTGTCCACGATCATGAGCGTGCACAACTCGGTCGGTTGCATGCCGATACTGAACTTCGGCAGCGAGGCGCAGAAGGACCGGTGGTTGCCCGACATGGCCGCCGGCAGGAAGCTCGGCGCGTTCTGCCTGACCGAGCCCGACGCCGGGTCGGACGCGTCGAACCTGAAGACGCGCGCGAGCTTCGACGGCGAGCGCTGGCGCATCGACGGCACGAAGCAGTTCATCACTTCGGGCAAGCACGCGGACGTCGCCATCACCTTCGCGCGCACGGGTGAGGGCAAGCGCGGCATCAGCGCGTTCGCGGTCGCCACCGACAACCCCGGCTACCGCGTGGCGCGCGTCGAGGAGAAGCTCGGGCAGCGCGCCTCCGACACGTGCCAGATCGTGTACGAAGACTGCGAGGTGACGCCCGACGACCTGCTGGGCGAGGAAGGCGCGGGCTATCGCATCGCGCTGTCGAACCTGGAGGGCGGTCGCATCGGCATCGCGGCGCAGGCCGTCGGCATGGCGCGTGCGGCCTACGAGGCGGCGCTCGACTACGCGCAGACGCGCCGGACCTTCGGCGCACCCATCATGCAGCACCAGGCCGTCGCCTTCAGGCTCGCCGACATGGCGACCCGCATCGACGCGGCGCGCCTGCTCGTGCTGCGCGCCGCGGAGCTTCGGGACCGCGGCGTGCCGTGCCTGGTGGAGGCCAGCATGGCGAAGCTCTTCGCCAGCGAGATGGCCGAGGAGGTCTGCTCCGGCGCCATCCAGGTGCACGGCGGCTACGGGGTGCTGCGGGACTACGCCGTCGAGCGCATCGCGCGCGACGTGCGCGTGTGTCAGCTCTACGAGGGCACCAGCGAGATCCAGCGCCTGGTCATCAGCCGCGCGCTCGTGGGTCGCGACGCGGCCTGATATTTCACCGGAGGATGCGTCCATGTCAGAAGCGATCGAGTACTGGTTCGACTTCACGTCGCCTTACGGCTACCTCGGCAGCGAGCGCATCGAGGCCGTGGCGAAGCGGCACGGACGCGAGATCGTGTGGCGTCCCGTGCTGCTCGGCGCCATCTTCAAGGAGACCGGCGGCGCACCGCTCACCGAGGCGCCCATGAAGGGTCCCTACTCCATGCACGATTTCCGCCGCTCGGCGCGCGAGCACGACATCCCGTTCCGGATGCCGGAGACCTTCCCCGTCGGTGCGGTGGCGGCCAAGCGCGCCGTGATGCACGTGCGTGCGGACGCGGCGACGAACGCGCGCACGGCGGATCTGGTGCACGCCGTCTACCGCGCCTACTTCGTCGACGGGGCGGACATCCGCGACGCGGAGGTCGTGCTGGACCTCGCGGCCGGCATCGGGCTCGAACGCGAGCCGCTCGCGGCCGCGCTCGGCGACCCGGCCGTCAAGGGCGCGCTGCGCGACGAGATCGCCACTGCGCTCGAGCGCGGCGTGTTCGGCAGCCCGACGATGGCGCTCGGCGGCGAGCTCTTCTGGGGCAGCGATCGCGTCGACATGCTGGACCGCTGGCTGGACCGCGGCGGCTGGTAGCGCCACGCGGCGAGGGACGACGGACAATGGGAAGCGTTCGAACGAACACCGACTCGCGCGGCGTCACCACGCTGACCCTCGATCGTCCGGAGCGACACAACGCCCTGGACGCCACCTTCATCGAGGAGATCAGCGAAAGTCTCGAGGCCGCCGAGCGCGACGCGCGCGTGCTGGTGCTAGCGGGCAACGGCAAGTCCTTCTGCGCGGGCGCGGATCTGGCGTGGATGCGCGCCTCGGTCGACCTGTCCGACGCCGACAACCGCCGCGAGGCGCAGGCGCTGTCGGACATGCTGAGCGCGCTCGACACCTTCGCGTGCCCGACGATCGCGCGCGTGCACGGCGCGGCCATCGGGGGCGGGGCGGGGCTCGTGGCATGTTGCGACATCGCCATCGCGAGCGACTCGGCGAGCTTCGGTTTCTCGGAGGTGCGCCTCGGGCTCATCCCGGCCACGATCTCGCCGTTCGTGCTGGCCGCCATCGGCAAGCGCCGCGCGCGCCGCTGGTTCCAGACCGGCGAGCGCTTCGACGGCCTCGAAGCCTATCGGATGGGACTGCTGCACGACTTCTGTTCGGACGCCGACCTCGGGCGCCGGGTCGAGGCGCGCGTGGCCGACCTGCTCGCGGGCGGTCCCGAGGCGCAGGCCGCGGCCAAGCGGCTGATCGCCGACGTCGCGGGTCGACCGATCGACGATGCGTTGCGCGCGGACACGGTGGAGCGCCTGGCGAGCGTGCGCGCGGGCGACGAGGCGCAGGAGGGACTGGCGGCGTTCCTGGCCAGGCGCGAACCCGCGTGGCGCGACTGAGGGCGCATGCCCCGAGCGGGGGCCCGACGTGGGCCTGTAGTTCTTCCGCACGGGGCTCGTGTCGCCCGGCGGGGCAGCTAGCATGCTCGGTTTAGTTCACCCCGGCGCACGCGCCGCAGCCGGAGCTGGCCAGATGAGAAAGCGTCTTCACCCGTCCCTGATCCTCATCGGCGTCCTCGCGACGCCGCTCGCGCACGGCCAGGACGAACCCATCGAGCTCGGTGACGGGCTCGCGCCGCCGTCGGCCGAGAACCAGCGCGAGACCGACATCGTCGAGACGACCGTGGCGGCCGGCACGTTCGGCAAGCTGGTGGCGTTCGTGCAGGCGTCGGGGCTCGACGAGGCACTCGCCGGCGCCGGACCGTACACCCTGTTCGCGCCGACGGACGCGGCGTTCGACGCGCTGCCGGACGGCTACGTGGATCAACTGATGGATCCCGCCATGCACGATGACCTGGTGAAGCTGCTGTCGTATCACGTGGTGCCCGAAGCGCTGGACAGCGCTGCCCTTGCGAAGCTCGTCGAGGGAATCGGGCCGCAGACCGCCACGATACCGACCGTCCTCGAGGGGCTCACCCTGGTGATCGAGAACCAGGTCGGGGTCACGGTCGACGGGGCCGAGATCGTGCGGCCGGACATGAAGGCCACCAACGGCTTCGTGCACGGCATCGACACCGTCCTGTTGCCGGACGCGTCTTGAGTCGGGAGTCGCCCGTCGGGCTCCATCGGCTCGACCACTGGATCTTCGACATGGACGGCACGCTGACCGTGTCGATGCACGACTTCGACGCCATGCGCGCCGAGCTCGGGCTGCCCGAGGGCGAACCCATTCTCGAGGCGCTGGACCGGCTGGACCGGACCGACCCCGTCGCCGGCGCGGCGAAGCGCGCGGCGCTCGACGCGATGGAGCTGCGCATGGCGGGCGAGGCCACCGAGCAGCCCGGCGCACGCGCCGTGCTCCGCGCGCTGCTCGACGGTGGACGACGCATCGGCATCCTCACCCGCAACGGCCGCGAGATCGCGGACGCGACGCTCGCGGCCGCGGGCCTCGACGATCTCTTCGAAAGCGACTACATCCTCGGGCGCGAGTGCGCCGCACCGAAGCCCGACCCGGCGGGCGTGCACCTGCTGCTCGAGCGCTGGGGCGCGAACGCGCACGATGCGGTGATGGTCGGCGACGGTCGCTTCGATCTCGAAGCCGCGGCCGCGGCGGGCTGCGTCACCGTGCACTTCGATCCCGACGCCGATCCGGACGAGCCGCTGGCCTGGCCGGAGGTGACGCGGCGGCGCGTCGGCTCGCTCGAGGAGTTGCTGCGACCGGAACCGTTCGTCGGTCCGGCCTAGCGCCTCAAAGGGCGTCTTGCCGGTTCCGGACGCACCCTCGGCGACGGGTCGCGGCGCGTACACGCGCATCTCGAGCGCGCAGGTGCCGCGCGGCGTCTGCACCTCGCGGTAATCGCGTCAGGAATGGTGATGCCCGCCGGGTCCGTGCGCATGGCCGTGCGCGCGCTCCTCGGCGGAGGCCTCGCGCACCTCTCGCACGTTCACGTCGAAGGTCAGATCCGTGCCCGCGAAGGGGTGGTTGGTGTCGATCTCGAGCTGAAACTTCCCGACCTTCGACACGATGCCCTGCGTGACCCCGGAGCCTGCGCGAAAGCGCACCATCTCGCCGACGCGGAACCTGCGCGACTTGCCGCCCTCGAAGGCCTTCGTCGGCACACGCTGCACACGATCCGGATAGCGCCGACCGTAGCCGCGCTCGTGCGGTATCGTGACCGAGAACTCCTCGCCGGCGCGCCGGTTTCGGAAGGCTTCCTGCAGGGATGCCAGCACGCCGCGCTCGCCGTACAGGAACAGGATGGGTTCTCGTCCGGCGCTCGTCTCCAGCTGTCGACCTTCCGCGTCCTTCAGGTCGTAGTCGAAGGCGACGACCGTCCCCGGGCCGACCGCGATGTCCGTCATGAGCACTGTTCCAACGTTGGGCGCGCCGATGATACGTGCGCCCGCGCCCCCCCGGCGTGCGCGCGTCCGCCCTTGCAGCGCCACCGCGCTCGCACGGCTCGTGCTGCTCGCGCTGCCGCTGCTCGCCGGTTGCTCGAACAGCAAGCTGATCGTCGGCGCGTTCTACGACCGCGCCGACGACCGGGCCATCGACGGCGCGGCCGAATGGGCGACCCTGGACGCCGCGCAGCAGGCCGCCCTGGAGGGGTACGTCGGCACCTTCCACACCTGGCACCGGCGCAGCGAGCTGCCGCGCTACGCCGCCCTGCTGGGCGACATGAGCGAGACGCTGTCCGAGTACGGCGCTTCCACCGAGGCCGACTGGACGCGCTGGTTCCGCGCGCTGGACGCGCGCGTGGGCGCGGTGCGCGAGTGCCACCCCGCCCGCTTCGCGACCGACACGCTGCGCACGCTGACCCCGGCGCAGGTGGACCAGATCGAGGCGCACCGCGCCGAGGAACGCGCCGAGCGCGAGGAGCGCTACGGCAACCGCACGCGCGCCGAGCGCATCGAGCGACGCGTCGCCAACGTCGACAAGTGGAGCGGGCGGCTGGGGCTGGAGCTCGATCGCCGGCAGCTCGACATGATCGAGGACGCGTTCGAGCGACAAACGAGCCTCGGCGCCGAGTACCGGGCGCTGTCGGCGGCCTGGTACGACGAGCTCTACGCGCTGCTGCGCGCGCCCGACGCGCCGGACTTCGCGTCGCGCCTGGACGCGCACGTGGCGCGCTGGTTCACCATGCTCGAGGACGCCCACCCCGACCGGTGGGAGGCCAACCGGGAGCTGTGGCGCGACTTCGCCGTCGACTTCGAGCCCACGCTCTCGAGCCTGCAGCGACGCGACGCCACGCGCTGGCTGGCCAAGATGGGCACGACGCTCGACGCCATATCGCGCGACCGGCCGGACTACCTGCCGGCCGACGATCCCTCGTTCGGCTGCATCGCGACGGGTGCCGGCGGCAACGCGGCCAACGGCTGAGCCTCTTCCAGGCGCTCGTGCGACAGCGAGGCCGCGTGCGCATCGAAGCCGCGCAGGATCGGCTCGATGGCGTGCAGGGGCCGCAGCGCGAGAAACAGCCGCCGCGCCTCGGGGTAGGTGCGCGACAGGTAGCCGAGCCACTGCTTCGTGCGGTTGCCCACGTGACGCGGGCTGCCCGAATCGCTGTCGACGAACTTCCAGCGCACCAGATCCACCACGCGCTCCCACGCCAGCGGCGCCTCGTGGACGGCATCGCGCGCGATGCGCGACGCCAGGTCCGGGGCGGCCAGCGCGCCGCGGCCCAGCATCAGGGTGCGGCAACCGCTGGCGGCCCGGGCCGCGTGCGCATCCTGCGGGCTCCATATCTCGCCGTTGATGCGCGTGCGCGCGTCGCTGACGGGCGCCACGAGCGGCCAGCGCGCCGGCGGGCGGTAGCCGTCCGCCTTCGTGCGCGCGTGCACCGCGAGCTCGTCGGCCCCGGCCGCGCGCACCCGCTCGGCGATCTCGGCGACGCGGTCCGGCGCCTCGTAACCGAGCCGGATCTTGACGGTGAGCGGCACCTCGGGCGGTAGGGCGTCGCGCACCGCGGCGACGAGCGCCCCGACGCGCGCGGGCTCGCGCAGCAGCACCGAGCCGCCCTGGCTGCGGTTCACGGTCTTCGCCGGACACCCGAAATTCAGGTCGATGCCGGGCGCGCCGAGCGTCGCCGCACGCACCGCGTTGGCGGCGAGCGCGCGCGCGTCGCTGCCGAGCAGCTGCAGGTAGACGGGCACCCCGCACGGCGTGGTGCCGCCGCGCTCGAGCTCCGGGCACAAGCGCAGGAACACGCGCTCGGGCAGCCGCGCGTCGCACACCCGCACGAACTCGGTCACGGTGCGCGCGTAGCCGCCGAGGGACGTCAGGAGCGCGCGCATGGGCGCATCGATGACGCCCTCCATCGGCGCGAGCACGATGCCGTGCGCGGCCGGGTCGGTGGACGGGTTCAAGCCGGGCGGTTGGGCGGGCGGTGAGATCACCGGCGACATGCTGCCCCAATCTCGGGGTCGCGGCACACAGGACCCGCGCTGCGACGCGGTTCGCTGCCGGTACACTGCGGCGTCCATGCTGATCGGCCGCACCCAGGAGCTCACCGTCGCGTCGACCGACGCGAACGGCGCCACGCTCGTCGACGCCGACGGCGCCGAGGCGCGCCTCGAGCTGCCCGCCCCCGCCACGTCCCCGGGTCCATGGCCGAGCGCCCGCGAGCCCGACGCGGCGCTCGCAACCGGCGCCACCGTGCGCGCCTTCGTGCGCAGCGGTCCGCGGGGCGAGCCCCTGGCGAGCCTGCGCCTGCCGTACGTGGAGCTCGGACGCTGCGCCGCGCTCAAGGTCGTCGATGCCGGTCCGGAAGGCGCCTGGCTCGACTGGGGCCTCGACAAGCACCTGCTGCTGCCCTTCGCCGAGCAGCGCCGACCGGTGGAGCCCGGCCGCATCGAGAGCGTGCTGGTGTACCTCGACTCGAGCGGCCGGCTGGCCGCCACGGCGCGACTCGACCATCACCTCGACGAGACGCCGGAGGGCTTCCGCGCGTGGCAGGCGGTGGAGCTGCTCGTCTACCAGCGCACCGACCTCGGCTTCAAGGCCGTGGTGGACGATCGCGCCATCGGCCTGCTCTACAAGGACGAGGTGTTCCGCACGCTGCGGCCGGGCACGCGCACGACGGGCTGGATACGGCGCGTGCGCGCCGACGGCAGGCTGGATCTGTCGCTGCAGCCGCGCGCCGAGGACGTGCTCGACGAGCTCGCCGAGCGCATCCTCGCGCGGCTGCGCGAGAACGGCGGCAGCAGCACCCTCACCGACCGCGCCACGCCGGACGAGATCCGCGACGCCTTCGGCGTGAGCAAGAAGAACTACAAGCGCGCGCTGGGCACCCTCTTCCGGCAGCGCCGCGTCTACCTCGAGCCCGACCGGGTCGTGCTGACCGAGGAGCCCGGCGCGCCGGTGGCCGGACCCCGCAACGCGGAGGGCCACTAGTGGCCATCCAGTGGTACCCGGGCCACATGCACAAGGCCCGGCGCGAGATGCTCGAGGCGCTCGGCGGCATCGACGCGCTCGTGGAGGTGCGCGACGCTCGCCTGCCATGGTCCAGCGCGAACCCGGTGCTCGGCACGCTAGGCGACGACCGGCCACGGCTGATCTGTCTCACGCGAGCGGACCTCGCCGACCCCGCGTTGACCGAAATCTGGCTGGCGGCCCTGGACGACGCGGAGGCACCCGGCCCGGTGGCGGCCATGGCGATGGACCTCACGGCCGAGGATGCCGCGCGTTTCGTGCCGCACCGGCTCGACGCGCTGGCGGGTCCCGCGAGCCGGGAAGGCCCGCGCAGCGCGATGATCGTGGGCATCCCGAACGTGGGGAAATCGACGCTCGTGAACCGGTTGGCGGGCCGCCCCGTCGCCGCGACCGGCAACGAGCCCGCCGTGACCAAGCGCCAGCAGAGCGTGCGCATCGCAGGCCCGGCCGGGGAGCGCTGGCGGCTGCGCGACACGCCGGGAGTGCTGTGGCCGAACGTCGAGAACCCGCACTCCGGCTACCGGCTGGCGATCAGCGGCGCGGTGCGCGACACGGCCATGGACAGCGCCGACGTGGCGCTCGCGCTCGTCACGGCGCTGGAGCGGCGCTACCCCGACGCGTTGCGCGAACGCTACGGCATCGCGTCGAGCGCCCCGACGGACGATGCGCCGAACGACCGCGCGGACGGCACCGATCCGCGCGACCCCGAGGCCGAGGCGCGCGCGCTCGCGGCGCTCGAAGCGATCGGCCGCGCGCGCGGCTGCCTCGCCGGCGGCGGCCTGATCGATCACGACCGTGCGGGACGGTTGCTGCTGGCCGACTTTCGCGCCGGTCGGCTCGGCCGCATCACGCTCGAGACGCCCGAGATGGCCGACGCCGAGCGTCTCGCCACCGACGCGGCACGCATCGAGATCGAGGCGGCGCGCGAGGCGAAGCGCGAAGCCCGACGCACGCGCCGCAAGCGCGCGCGCGGCAACGGCTGAAGCGCCGCCCCGGAACGCGATCCCGGAACCCCGCCCCGGAACGCCGCCCTGACTACCACGTCTCGAACCCGACCCGCGGACCGCGAACGGCCGCTCAGCATCGCCGCACCCCGCCGCTAGCCTGACCTCGGGCGTCCGATCTCGTCGACAGGCGAGCTCGCGGACCCCCGGTGTCGTTCGGCGGATTCGGAGGTGAGCGGACACATGCTTCTACGGGCGTCTGATCCGAGATCCGGACCGAAAGCCCGCTGGCGGGTCGGGCCGGCCGGACGCACGGCCTCGACGGGCAAGCTCGCCTGGGCGGTGGTACTCGCCGGCGCACTGGTCGGCGGCTGCGCCGGCGTCGACCCCGGCCTGCGGACGGCCGAGCGCGAGGCCGCCGTCGCGCGCTGGGCGCGCTGCGTGGAGCGCCACGGCGCCGCGTACGCCTCCTCGATGGACGCGATCGACGCCACCCGCAACTACTGCGACGGGCATCGCCGCGACGTGGCGCGCACCTTCGCGCCGCACCTGGAGCCGCACGTGCAGGCCCGTCTGGCCGAGCGCGAGCGCACCGACGCGCTGCGCGCGCGGGCGACGCTGTCCGAGGGGACGAACCGGCGCGCGGAGCGGCTGCTGCTGCGCATGGCCGAGGAGAAGGAGACGTTCTAGGGCGAGTTACGCGGCGTCCATTTCCGCGCACGTCCCCGGGCGCGGCGTGTCGATAGGGTCCGTAACGGGCGGGATGGGCGCGACGCCGCACGGTTTCATGACATAGTCGCCGCCGTTCGGCCGCCGCCACGATGCCGGCGGCCGTCTGCCCTCCGCACGTTCTCCCCCTCCCCACAGACAGGATCCCGTGATGAAATTCACCGCCGTGGCCACTCTCGTGGCCGGCACGCTCGCGCTCGCCGCCACCGCGACCGCCTTCGCCCAGGACGTCACCGTCGAGACCGAAGAGGACAAGGTCAGCTACGGCGTCGGCATGATGATGGGCGAGCAGCTCAAGCAGTTCGGCGACATCGACTACGACCTGCTCATCGCCGGGCTGAGGGCCCAGAAGGAAGGCGAGGAGACGGCGCTCTCGATCGAGGACGCGCAGGCCGCCATCATGGCGCAGCAGCAGGAGGCCGCCGAGGCCTCGCAGGCCGAGGCCGCCGCCGCCAGCGAGGGCTATCTCTCCGAGAACGCCGCGCGGGAGGAGGTCAGCGTCACCGACAGCGGTCTGCAGTACGAGGTGCTCGAGGAAGGCGACGGGCCGAAGCCGTCGGTCGACGACACCGTCAGGGTGCACTACGTGGGCACCCTGCTCGACGGTACCGAGTTCGACAGCTCCATCGCGCGCGGCGAGCCCGCCGAGTTCCCGCTCAAGGGCGTCATCCCGGGCTGGACCGAGGGCGTGCAGCTCATGAACGTCGGCAGCAAGTACCGCTTCGTCATCCCGTCCGATCTCGCCTACGGCGAGCGCGGCGCCGGCCAGGCCATCGGGCCGAACGAGACGCTCGTGTTCGAGGTCGAGCTGCTCGAGATCGTCGGCGAAGGCTGACGCGCCGCGCCATCGGCAAGGCGGCGCACCCCAGCGCCGCCGCACACCGGCCCCCTTGCACGAAAAGGCCGTGCGGCGCGCTCCTACATCGCGGCGCGGGCCGCGCGGTCGCCGCCGTCGGTGCCGCGCTGGTGCTCCTTCCAGCCGTCGGCCACCCACACCGGTACCTCCTCCGGGGGCAGCGAACGCCCGCGAATCAGGTCCGACGCACGCTCGGCCACCATCATGCTCGGCGCGTTCAGGTTGCCGTTCGTGATGGTGGGAAAGATCGAGGCGTCCACCACGCGCAGGGCGGTGGTGCCGCGCACCCGGCACTCGGCGTCCAGCACGGCCAGGGCGTCGTCGTCGGCGCCCATCTTCACCGTGCACGACGGGTGGTACGCGCTCTCGACGTGTTCGCGCACCCAGGCATCGATGGCCGCGTCGTCGTCGAAGTCCACCGCGGAGCCTGGCTGGATCTCCTCGCCGCGGAACGGTGCCAGCGCCTCCTGCTGCAGCACCTCGCGCGTCAGTCGCAGGGTCGCGCGCCACGCCTCGCGGTCCGACTCGGCGCTCAGGTGATTGAAGCGGATGACGGGCGCGGCCATGGGGTCGGCGGAGCGTATCCGCACCGTGCCGCGGCTGTCCGGCTTGTTCGGCCCCACGTGCACCTGGAAGCCGTCTCCATCGAAAGCCACGCGCCCGTCGTAGCGCATGGCGGCGGGCAGGAAGTGGTACTGGATGTCCGGCCATTCGAGCCCGGCGCGCGAGCGGATGAACCCGCAGGCCTCGAAGTGGTTCGTCGCGCCCAGACCGTCGCGCAGCAGCAGCCAGCGCGCGCCGATCATCGCCTTGGATAACAGTCCGAGCTTGCGGTTCAGCGACACCGGCTGCGTGCAGCGATACTGGAAGTACACCTCCAGGTGGTCCTGCAGGTTCTCGCCGACGCCCGGCGCATCCACGAGCACGTCGATGCCGAGCACCTCGAGCGCCGCGGCGGCCCCGATGCCCGAACGCTGCAGGATCGACGGCGAGCCGATCGAACCGGCCGACAGGATCACCTCGCGCGCGGCGCGCACGTGCAGCCGCCTGCCGGCGCTCAGATAGTCCACACCCGTCGCGCGGGTGCCGTCGAAGGTGACCCGGTCCACCGTCACGCGCGGGATCACGTGCAGGTTGTCACGCCCCTTCGCAGGCACCAGGTAGCTGCGCGCCGCCGAGGCGCGCACGCCATCGTCGACGTTCATGTGCATCTGCCCGAATCCTTCCTGGCGGTAGCCGTTGTAGTCGGCCGTGAACGGGTAGCCGGCCTCCTCCCCGGCGGCGATGAACGCCTGGTACAGCGGATTCAGGCGCATGTCGTTGCCGGTGTTGACCGCCACCGGCCCACCGCCGCCGCGCCAGCGATCGGCACCGTGCATCCAGCGCTCCAGGCGCTTGTAGTACGGCAGGCAGTGCGCGTGGTCCCAACCTTCGGCGCCCCCGGCGGCCCACTGGTCGATGTCGAGCGGGTGGCCGCGCACGAAGGCCATGCCGTTGATGGACGACGAGCCGCCGAGCACCCTTCCGCGCGGGCAGTCCAGACGCCGACCGTCGAGCCCGGCCTCGGGCTCGGACTCGTAGCCCCAGTTGTACATCGCCATGTTCATGGGGATGGACAGGGCGCTCGGCATGCGGATGACGGGGCTCAGGTCCGAGCCGCCGGCCTCGAGCAGCGCGACCGTCACGTCGGGGTCCTCGGACAGGCGCGCTGCGAGGATGCAGCCCGCCGAGCCCGCACCGACGATGACGTAGTCGTAGGCGGTCACTAGCGCGCGGACGGCAGGGCGACGCGCGCCCCGCTCTCGACCACGTTCAGGTCCAGGTGATTGCGCATGTAGCGCTCGGACGCGAGCTGCACCGGCTGGAAGTCCCAGGACGTGTAGCGTCCCTCACGCAGCGCCTGATAACAGACGATCCGCCGACGCTGGTTGTCGGCCACGTCCGCATCGAGGGCGTCCATGTTCCAGCGCGCCTCGCGCAGCGCATCGAAGCGCGCGAGCGTATCGGCATGAGCGGCGTCCGTCGCGAGGTTCGCGAGCTCGGCCGGATCGGCCTCGAGATCGTAGAGCTGCACCGGGTCGGCGGCGCACCACACGTACTTCCACGGCCCTTGCCGAAGCATGAGCATGGTACTGACCGAGCCTTCGGCCATGTACTCGGAGGCGACCACGCGCTCGTCGTCGCGGTCTTCGGCCGAATGCAGGTGCGGCACCAGACTGCGCCCGTCGGGCACGAGGGCCAGCGAGTCCGGATCGACGCCTGCTAGATCCAGCAGCGTGGGCATGACGTCACAGGCCGAGGTCGGACCATCGAAGCGCCCCGCCTGCCCGCCCGGCAGCGCGAACGAGAGCGGCACGCGCGCGGCGCCCTCGAAGAAGTTCATCTTGTACCAGAGCCCGCGCTCGCCGAGCATGTCCCCGTGATCGCTGCAGAACACGACGACGGTGTCCTCGGCGAAGCCCGTCGCCTCGAGCGTGCCGAGCAGCTCGCCGATGCGGTCGTCGAGATACGACAGGTTCGCGCAGTAGGCGCGACGCGCGGCGCGCACGTGCTCCTCCGTCACGGTGAAGCGGGACGCGTCGACCGAATCGTGGAGCCTGCGGGTGTGCGGATCGCGATCGGCCTCGGGAAGCTCGCCCGTCACCGGCATGGGAATGTCCACGCCCTCGTAGCGCGCCCACTGCTCGGGGCGCGCGGTGTAGGGATCGTGCGGATGCGTGAAGCTCGCGCACAGGCAGAACGGGCGATCGTCGGCGCGGCGCGCGAGCTGCAGCAGCTTCTGGCGCGCGAACCAGGCGACCTCGTCGTCGTACTCGAGCTGGTTGCTCGTCAATGCAACGCCGGCCCCGGTGACCGACGACAGGTTGTGGTACCACCAGTCCACGCGCTCGAAGGGCTTGTCCCAGTCGGGCGTCCAGCCGAAGTCGGCCGGATAGATGTCGGTGGTCAGCCGGTCCTCGAAGCCGTGCAGCTGGTCGGCGCCGACGAAGTGCATCTTGCCGGACAACGCGGTGTACCAGCCCGCGCGGCGCAGGTAGTGCGCCCAGGTCGGCAGGTTCGAGGGGAACTCCGCGGCATTGTCGTAGACCGTCGTGCCCGACGGCAGCAGGCCCGTCATGAACGAGCCGCGCGCGGGCGTGCAAAGGGGGCTCGGCGTGTAGCAGTTCGAGAAGTTCACCGAGCGCTCGTGCAGCGCGCGCAGGTGGGGCACGTCGAGGAAGTCCGCCGGACCGTTCTCCCAGAAGGTGCCGGTGAGCTGATCGACCATCAGGATCAGGAAGTTCGGACGTGACGACATGCTCGAAGGCTCCGGAGTGGGGACGGATCGGGTACGGCGGCTGGATCCTCGGCGAGAGGCCGGTGCCCGATCATGCCTTCGACGGCCCCGATCGGGCAATGCCGCGACGCGGCGCGCCTCGGCCGGAGGTTTCCGGACGGACCGGGCGGGTCGCGCTCGCCACCAGGGCTCCCGTCATGCGTCCCGGTCCTCAGGCCGCCGATGCGCCCCCGTCCAGTCGCAGCACCGCCCCCGTCATGCGCCGCGACTCGTCCGAGGCGAGATAGACCACGAGGTCCGCCACGTCGACCGGCTCGGCAGGGCCCAGCAGCATCTTTCGGTAGATGGGGTCCTCCGGCGGGATCATCGCGCGCACCCGATCGCTGAGCACCACGCCGGGCGCGAGCGTGTTGACGCGGATGCCACGCTCGGCCCACTGCACGGCGAGCGCGCGCGAGAGCGACAGCACCCCGCCCTTCGCGGCCGTGTAGGCATCCCCGCCGCGCGTGCCCATCACCGCGCGCAGCGACGAGATATTGATGATCGAGCCCGATTCCTGACGCGCCATCACGGGCAGCACGTGCCGGCAACCGAGCAGCGTGCCGTACAGGTCCACGCGCAGCACGCGCCAGAACTCGTCGAGATCGAGATCCACCACCGAGCCGTCGCGGCCCGCGCCCGGACGCGACGGCGCGCCGCCGCCCGCGTTGTTGAAGAGCGCGTCGATGCGGCCGTGGCGCTCCAGTACCGCCGCCACGAGTCCCTGCCACGCCGCCTCGTCGGTCACGTCGATGGGCAGGCTCTGAACCTGCCCGCCATCGTTCGCGATGCGCGCCGCGAGTGCCTCGATTCGTTCGGGCAACACGTCCGCGAGAACGACCTTCGCGCCCTCCCGGGCCATCGCGAGACACGTGGCCTCGCCGATGCCCGCACCTGCGCCGGTGACGACGCAGATCTTGTCGGTCAATCGGGTCATGCCTGCTCGTCTCCGGCCGGCGCGCGTCGCGCCACCATGTTCACGCCACCGACGGCCTGCTCGGTCGGCAGCAGCTCGATCAGGCTGATGTTCACGTGCGCGGGCGCGTTCAGCGCGTAGCGCACCGCGTCCGCGATGTCGGCGGGCGTCAGCTCGGCGATGTTCGTCGTGCCCATGCGCGTGGCGACGTCGGCATCGAGGTTGGCCGAGCCGTAGAACTCCGAAGTGACGCGGCCCGGCGCTATCTCGGTCACGCGGATGCCGGTACCCGCGAGCTCCACGCGCAGGTTCTGGCTCATGCGGTGCACGGCCGCCTTGGTGGCGCCGTAGACGGCCGAGGTCAGCGGGTGCAGTCCCGCGATCGAGCCCACATTGACGATGTGCCCGGCGCCGCGCCGACGCATGGCGGGCAGTGCCGCACGGATGGCGTGCAGCGGCGCGGCCACGTTGGTCTCGACCGCGACCGCGATGTCGTCGGCGTCGGTGGAGGCGATGCCCGCCACGCCGTGCCCGGTGCCGGCGTTGTTGACGAGCACGTCGGGCTCGAGCTCCGACACGACGCGTTCGAGCGCCGCACGATCGCGCACGTCCACGACCGACCAGTCGCAGCCGCAGGCGGTCGCGAGCTCGCGCAGTCGATCCTCGCGCCGGGCGAGCGCCATCACCTTCCAGCCGTCCGTACGCAGCGCGCGCACCACCCCCTCGCCGATGCCGCCCGAGGCGCCGGTCACGAGCGCCGTGCGCGCCTTCGAAGTGTCGCTCTCGTTCACCGCTCGCGTCCCGTCGTCGCCGACGTCGCGGCAGGCGGAGCATTCTAGCGGCCCGGCACCGGCTCGCCGGCCATGCGCACCCGGCCACGCCGAACGGGTAACTTCCGGACTCGCTCATCCACGGCAGGCTTTCCATGCGCGTCGGCTTCATCGGTCTCGGCAACGTCGGCGCGAAGCTCGCCGGCAGCCTGCTGCGCAACGGGCTCTCCCTGAGCGTGCGCGATCTCGATCCCTCCGCGGAGCAACCGTTCGAGGCCGGCGGCGCGCGCATCGGTCGCTCCGCGGCCGACATGGCGCGCGACTGCGACGTCGTGATCACCTGCCTGCCCTCGCCGGCCGCCAGTGCCGCCGTGCTCGAAGGCGCCGACGGCGTGCTCGCCGGGTTGACCCCCGGCACGATCTGGGCCGAGATGAGCACGACGGACGAGGCCGAGGTCGTGCGGCTCGGGGCGCTGGTCGAGGGCCTCGGCGGCCGCGCGGCCGACTGTCCGGTCTCGGGCGGGTGCCACCGCGCGGCGACCGGCAACATCGCGATCCTGGCCGGCTGCGAGCGCGCGACGTTCGAGGCGCTGATGCCCGTGCTGTCGGTGCTCGGCCGGCGCATCCTGCACACCGGCCCGCTCGGTAGCGCCTCGATCCTCAAGGTCGTCACGAACTACCTGGCGACGGCGAACCTCGCCTCGCTGTGCGAGGCGCTCACCGTGTCGAAGGCGGCCGGCATGGACCTGGCCACCGCGTTCGAGGCCATCCTCGTGTCGTCGGGCAACTCGTTCGTGCACGAGACCGAAAGCCGCGTGATCCTGAACGGCTCGCGCGACATCGACTTCACGATGGACCTGGTGCTCAAGGACATCGGGCTGTTCCAGGGAATTGCCGACCGCACGGGCGTGCCGCTGGAGATCAACCCGTTGCTGATCCGCATGTTCGAGGACGGCTCCGCGCGCTACGGTGCGCGTGCGAACTCGCCGGACATCGTGCGGCGCGTCGAGGAGGCCTCGGGACAACGCGTGGTGGCGGACGGGTTCCCGGCCGCGATGGTGGACGACGAGCCCGAGGCGCCCGGGTACGAGATCCGACCGGGGGCCGGCTAGAGCGGGCTACTTCGTGCCGAAGATCCGGTCCCCGGCGTCCCCGAGGCCCGGCACGATGTAGCCGTGATCGTTCAGCCGCTCGTCGACGGCGGCCGTCACGATCGCTACGTCCGGGTGCGCATCGTTGAAGGCCTTCACGCCCTCGGGCGCGGAGATCAGGCACACGAACCGCATGTCCGTGGCCCCGCCCTGCTTCAGCCTCGTGACCGCGGAGATGGCCGAGTTCGCCGTCGCGAGCATTGGATCGACCACCACGATGAGCCGCTCCGACATGTGGTTCGGCACCTTGTAGTAGTACTCCACGGCCTCGAGCGTGGCGGGGTCGCGGTAGAGCCCGACGTGACCGACGCGCGCCGACGGAATCACGTCCAGCATGCCGTCGAGCATGCCGTTGCCCGCGCGCAGGATGGAGATGAACGCGAGCTTGCGCCCCTTGAGCACCGGCGCGCGCGTGGGCTGCACCGGCGTCTCGATGTCGCGCATCTCGAGCGGCAGATCCCGCGTGACCTCGAAGCACAGCAGCCACGAGATCTCGCGCAGGAGCTGGCGGAAGCTCGAGCTCGATTGCTCGACCTTGCGCATCAGCGTGAGCTTGTGCTGCACCAGCGGGTGGTGCACGAGCGTCGCCTTCAGCCCGCGCTCGTCCAGGTCCGTTTCGGTCAGCATGATCGGTGTACTCGACGTCGTGCGGGGTGACGCGGGAATGCCGCGGGCGGGGCTTCAGCCGAGCTTCTTGTAGCGCGTGCGCTTCGGCTGCGACGCGGCCTCGCCCAGACGCTCCTTGCGGTCGGCCTCGTACTCGGTGTAGTTGCCGGCGAAGAACTGGATGTCGTCGGGCGCCTCGTAGCTCAGGATGTGCGTGGCGACCCGGTCCAGGAACCAGCGGTCGTGACTGATGACGACGGCGCAGCCCGCGAAGTCGAGCAGCGCCTCCTCCAGCGCGCGCAGCGTCTCGACGTCGAGGTCGTTCGACGGCTCGTCCAGCAGCAGCACGTTGGCGCCCTCCTTCAGCGTCATGGCCAGGTGCAGCCGCCCGCGCTCGCCGCCGGACAGGTCCTTCACGAACTTCTGCTGATCCTGCCCCTTGAAGTTGAAGCGCCCGACGTAGGCACGCGCGGGCATCTCGTAGTTGTTGATGCGGATGATGTCCTGACCGTCGGCCAGCACGTCGAACACCGTCCTGTCGCCGTCGAGATCGTCGCGGCTCTGGTCGACGAAGGCGAGCTGCACGGTCTCGCCGACCTTGATGTCCCCGCTGTCCGGCTGCTCGCGTCCCATGATCATGCGGAAGAGCGTGGACTTTCCCGCGCCGTTGCCGCCGATGACGCCGACGATGGCGCCCTTCGGGATCTTGAACGACAGGTCCTCGATCAGCACCCGATCGTCGTAGCCCTTGGAGACTTCTCTGAACTCGATGACCTCGTCGCCGAGCCTGGGCCCCGGCGGGATGTAGATCTCGTTGGTCTCGGCGCGCTTCTGGAATTCCTGGCCCTGCATCTCCTCGAAGCGTTGCAGGCGCGCCTTGGACTTGCTCTGCCGGCCCTTCGCGCCCTGGCGCACCCACTCGAGTTCGGCCTTCATGGCCTTGGCGTGGCTGCTCTCCTGCTTCGACTCCCGATCCAGCCGCGCGGACTTCTGGTCCAGCCAGCCCGAGTAGTTGCCCTCGTACGGAATGCCGTGGCCGCGGTCGAGCTCCAAAATCCAGCCCGCGACGTTGTCGAGGAAGTAGCGATCGTGCGTGATGGCCACGACGGTGCCCGGGAAGTCGTGCAGGAAGTGCTCGAGCCAGCCCACCGAGTCCGCGTCGAGGTGGTTGGTCGGCTCGTCGAGCAGCAGCATGTCGGGCCCGGACAGCAGCAACCGGCACAGCGCCACGCGCCGCTTCTCGCCGCCCGACAGCACGCCCACCTTCTGGTCCCAGGGCGGCAGGCGCAGCGCGTCGGCCGCCTTCTCCATCTGCACCTCCATGTTGTGACCGTCGGCGGCTTCGATGATGGCCTCGAGCCTCGCCTGCTTCGCGGCGAGCGCGTCGAAGTCGGCATCGGGTTCCGCGTAGGCGGCGTACACCTCGTCGAGCTCGGCCTTCGCATCGTTGACCTCGCCGACGGCCTCCTCGACGATCTCGCGCACCGTCTTGTCGGGGTCGAGCGCGGGCTCCTGCTCCAGGTAGCCCACGTTGAGGTCCGGCATCGGCCGCGCCTCGCCCTCGATCTCGGTGTCCACACCCGCCATGATCTTCAGCAGCGTCGACTTTCCGGCGCCGTTCAGCCCCAGCACGCCGATCTTGGCGCCGGGGAAGAACGACAGCGAGATGTTCTTCAGGATCTCGCGCTTGGGCGGCACGATCTTGCCGACCCGGTTCATGGTGTAGACGTACTGGGCCATGGAATGAGCTTCTGGAGGGTTGGGGGGGCGCCGGAGCGCCGGACGCCCGAATTGTATCCGGGTGGTCGGCGGGTCACAGCCGGCACGGTTTGCCGCGGGTCGGCGGCGCTGGCAGACTGGCAGGGAGCCAGGGGGACGATCGAATGGGAGAGGCGCGACGGGTCGAACAGGTGTCCGTGGAGGACTATCTCGCGCGCGAGCGTGAGAGCGATGTCCGGCACGAGTACGTGGACGGGGAGCTGTTCGCGATGGCCGGTGCGAGCCGCGCGCACGGCATCGCGGTCACCAACCTCGTCCGGGAGCTGGGCAATCGGCTGCGCGGGGGTCCCTGCCGAATCGGCAGTTCGGACATGAAGGTCCGGTCCGCACCGGGCTCCCGCTACTACTACCCGGACATCGTCGTGAGCTGCAACGACGAAGCGGAGGAGCCGGACCCGTACACCGAGTCGCGTCCCACGCTGTTGGTGGAGGTGCTCTCGACGACCACGGCGGCAACCGATCGGCGCGAGAAGCGGGTCGTCTACCAGGCCATGCCCAGCGTGCAGGAGTACGTGCTCGTCGACCTCGCGGCCCGCACCGTCGAGGTCTACTTCCGCGACGGCATCGGCTGGAGCCACCGCACGCTGGCCGAGGACGAAACCCTCGCCCTGGCATCGCTCGCGGTGGAGCTGCCCGTCGCCGACGTGTTCGAAGGGGTTCGACCCGGGGCCACGTGAGCCGCGTGTCGGCGGGCTTGTCCGTCCCGCCTCCGCCCTCACTTTCGACGAACACCCCGTCCGTGCGAGCGACTCCCCCATGACCGCGCTTTCGATACTCGACCTCGTGAGCGTCCGCGAGGGCACGACGCCGTCCGACGCCCTCGCCGGCTCGCTCGCGGCGGCCCGGCACGCCGAGGCGCTCGGCTACCGGCGCTACTGGGTGTCCGAGCACCACAACATGATCGGCGTGGCGAGCGCGGCCACCGCCGTGGTCGTCGGCCACATCGCAGCCGGCACGTCCACGATCCGCGTCGGCTCCGGCGGCATCATGCTGCCGAACCACGCGCCGCTATTGATCGCCGAGCAGTTCGGCACGCTCGACGCGCTGTACCCGGGACGCATCGATCTCGGTCTCGGCCGCGCGCCCGGCACCGATCAGCTCACCGCGCGCGCCATGCGCCGCGACCTGCACGCCGCGGCCGAGCGCTTCGCGGACGACGTGGTGGAGCTGCGCGCGCTGCTGGACGATGCGTCGCCGAACCAAACGATCCGCGCGGTGCCGGGCGCGGGCTCGAAGGTGCCGCTTTGGATGCTGGGCTCGAGCCTGTACGGCGCGCAGCTGGCCGCCGCCCTCGGGCTGCCCTACGCGTTCGCCTCGCACTTCGCGCCCGACGCCCTCGATGCCGCCCTTTCCATCTACCGTGAGCGCTTCGAGCCTTCGAAACAGCTCGACGCGCCGCACGCGATGCCGTGCATCAACGTCGTCGTGGCGGACACCGATGCCGAGGCGCGCCGGCTCTTCACCACCGTGCAGCAGATGTTCGTGGCCATGGTGCGCGGGACGCGCGGGCTCATGCCGCTCCCGATCGACGACATCGAGACGCACTGGTCGGCCATGGAGCGTGCGCAGGCGTCCCGCATGCTCGCGTGCTCGTTCGTCGGCTCGCCGGACACGGTGCGCGAGGCGCTGACGGGCTTCGTGGCGCGCACCGGAGCGGACGAGCTCATGGTGCACGTGCCGGTGTTCGACGAGGCGGCGAGGTTGCGCTCGATGGAGTTGCTGGCGCAGGTCGGACCGCAGCTCGGGGTCCGGTCGGCGGCGGCTGCCTGATCGGCGAGACCCCGTAACCGGGCATGGCGGCCATCGGGCGGCCATCGGGCGGCACGGGCGGTCATCGGGCGGCCCCGGGACGGCTACGGCACGGCGCGTGCCGGTCCAGAGGCGCGGTTTGCGACGTCCCCTCCGCACTGTCAGACTTCGGCGATACCGGAACCGCAGGGTCCACGCCGATGAACACGACGCCCGAAGCGCTCGGCCGCATGAGCGCTCAGGACTATCTGGACTTCGAGAACGATCAGGTCCACGAGCGGCACGAGCTCGTCGACGGGTGGCTTTACGCCATGACGGGCGGCACGGTGCAGCACGAGCGGATCGCCACGAACCTGCTCGTCGCCCTTGCAGGACACCTGGCGGGCGGTCCCTGCCGCGCGTACAAGAGCGATCTGAAACTTCGCATCGGCGAGGACTTCTACTACCCGGACGTCCTGGTCCGCTGCAACGACGCGTCCCTGAACGCGAAATGGACGTACACCGACGACGCCGACGTCGTGATCGAGGTGCTGTCACCCGGCACGCAGCGCTACGACCGGGGAGACAAGCGGCAGGTCTACTGGAACGTGCCTTCCCTGCGGCACTACGTGCTGGTCTCGCAGGACGAGCCGCTGGTGGAGCACCACACGAGCCGCGACGGCGGGCCCGAACGGCTCGAAGGTCCGGGGGCGGTGCTGCGGTTGGAGTCGCTCGGCTTCGAGATGCCGCTAGAGGCCATGTACCGCTGAAACGTACCGCTGGAACGCCGACATGAAGAAGATCGACACGGGCAAGCTCGATCGCATCGTCGCCGATGCGCGAAAGTCCTACGAGCAGCGCGAGAACGGCTATCGCCAGCGCGCGCTGAAGCTCTACCCCTGGGTGTGCGGGCGCTGCATGCGCGAGTTCGAGCGCGCGAACCTGCAGGAGCTGACCGTGCACCACCGGGACCACGACCACGACAACAACCCGGCCGACGGCAGCAACTGGGAGCTCCTGTGCGTGTACTGTCACGACAACGAGCACCAGCGGAACATCGAGCAGGTCACCTACGGCAGCGGCCGTGGGGAGACGCCCGTGGCGACGCACAACCCGTTCGGGGACCTGAAGGCGCTGCTCGGGAAGGGCGAGTAGGGGGAATGCGGGCGGAGGAAATTGCAGCCCGCCGGCACCGCGGGCGTCCGGGCGGCACATTCGGTGGCCCCCTCGCTCCGAACGGATGTCCCATGACCCGCCTCCTGCTCGCGCTCGCCCTGGCCGCCGGCTCCACCGCCTCCTTCGCCGACACCCACGATCCGGACGCCGACCCGTCGTGCTACAACTTCATGGCGCTGGGCGAGACCGACCGGATCGCGGTGGTGGCGCAGCTGCTCGGCGACGAGACGGTCACCGAGGACGCCGCCCTGGGCGCCTTCAACGCCTGCGAGACCGACCCGGACGCCAGCGTCGCGGACGCCCTGCGCTCGATGGCCGATGGCTGACGCGAGGTCCGCGCGCCGCCACTCCCTCGCCTCGATCCCGGGCTCGGGCATCGCGCGCGGCGAACCTACGGGCGTCTGACTAGACTAAGCCGCGTCCCCCGCCGGCCGCTCGCCGGCCCCTGCCGGGCGCCCGGTCGTTGCGCCGGTCCCCGGCGCCCGACCGGATCCCGCCTACATGTTCGCGTCGTTCTTCCCGCGCCCGAAGCTGTTCCTGTGGTCCGCGATCGGCTGGTTCTTCGTCTCGCTCGCGATCTGGTACGCGGGGGTTCAGAACCTGCTGCAGTTCAGCTTCCTGCAGACCGCGGTGGAGCTCGCCGAGGGCGAACGGGCACCGTTCTTCACCCCGGAGACGGTCTGGCTCTACCAGTACCTCGTGCTCATGGTCGCGCTCTTCTGCGTGGCCTGGTACTTCATCGATCGCAACCGCTGGTACTGGTGGTCGGTGGTCGGCAGCGCGGTGATCGTGGTGGTGAGCTACTTCCAGGTCCAGATCACCGTGTGGCTGAACACCTGGTACGGCGAGTTCTACGACACCATCCAGCAAGCGCTCACCGAGCCGGGGTCGGTGACGCTGCCGAGATTCTACGGCGAGCTGGTGACCGCGCTGTACATCCTGGTGCCGTACATCGTCGTGGCGGTGATGTTCGCCTACTTCACGTCGCACTACGTGTTTCGCTGGCGCACGGCCATGAACGACTTCTACATGTCGTACTGGCCGAGACTGCGCTCCGTCGAGGGCGCCGCCCAGCGCGTCCAGGAGGACACGATGCGTTTCGCGAGCATCGTGGAAGGGCTCGGCTCGGCCCTGATCAGCTCGATCATGACCCTGATCGCCTTCCTGCCGCTGCTCTGGACCCTGTCGTCGAACGTCACCGAGCTGCCCATCATCGGCCCGGTCGACGGCTCGATGGTGTTCGTGGCGCTGATCTCCTCGATCTTCGGCACCGTGCTTCTCGCGCTCGTCGGCTGGCGGCTGCCCGGGCTGGAATTCAACAACCAGAAGGTGGAGGCGGCCTACCGCAAGGAACTGGTCTACGGGGAGGATTTCGCGGAACGAGCGGACCCGCCGACGGTGGCCAACCTGTTCCAGGGGGTGCGACGCAACTACTTCCGCCTCTACTTCAACTACCTGTACTTCAACGTCTTCCGCTACGCCTACCTGCAGGGCGCGAGCTTCATCCCGCTCATCGCGCTGTCCCCCACCATCGTCGCGGGGACCATCACCTTCGGCACCTTCACGCAGATCACGAACGCGTTCGGGCGCGTCGAGAACGCCTTCCAGTACCTCGTCAACTCGTGGACCACCATCGTCGAGCTCATCTCGATCCACAAGCGACTGAAGGCCTTCGAGGCGCGCATCGGCGACGGCATGATCGACGACGCGGCGGAGCCCGCGCTGCAGGTGTAGATCTCGTGCGTGGCGCGCGTCGAGGCCGCGGGACACGGTAGGCTCGCGCGGACGTTTTCCGATGCGAACCGGCGCATGTCCCGAGGTTCCCGCGACATCGCCGTCATCGGCCTCGGCGCCTTCGGCGGCTCGGTGGCCCGCGAGCTCGCCCGCTTCGGCGACCACGTGCTCGGCATCGACGAGGACGAGGCGCGCGTGGCCGATCTGTCCGGCACGCTGTCGCGGGTGCTGATCGCCGACGGCCGGGACGAGCGGGCCATGGCCGAGGCCGGGATCGGCGGCTACGACGTCGTCGTGGTGGCCATGGCCTCGCGGCTCGAGTGCAGCCTGCTGGCCGTCATGTCCGCGAAGGCGCTCGGGGTCGCGGAGGTGTGGGCGAAGGCGGCCAACCCGAAGCATGCGCGCATCCTGGAGCAGATCGGCGCGAGCCGCATCATGCAGCCCGAGCAGCAGTTCGGCGAGCACATCGCCCACATGCTGCACAACCCCGCGATCGGCGACTACGTGCGCATCGGCGAGCGGCTGCACGTCGCGACGGTGCTGTTGCCTTCCGCGCTGGCCGGCCGCACGGTCGCCGGACTGAAGCTCGAGCGCCGTCACGGCTCGCGCCTGATCGGCCTGGTGCGTGCGGGGGCCTGGCACGAGCCGGACCCCGAGCTCGAGCTGCACGAGGGCGACATGGTGCTGCTGCTCGGTCCGCGCACCGAGATCCGCGAGTTCGCCGACCGCTTCTGAACGCGTGGCCCTGAACGCGCGGCACGAAGACCGGACCCGAGAGCGCGCCGACCGGCCGTGGTCGGTCCGCATTCCGCCTCCGGCCCTGCTCGCGACGCTGTACTCGCTGCTCATCGTCGCGGGCGCGGGCGTGCTGATGCTGCCCGCCTCCGCCGCGGGCGAGCCGCTCGACTTCTCCGAGGCCCTGTTCACGGCCACGTCCGCCGTCACGGTGACGGGACTGATCGTGGTGGACACGGCCACCGTGCTCTCGGGATTCGGTCAGGCCACGGTCGCCGTGCTCATCCAGCTCGGCGGGCTCGGGCTGATGACGTTCGCGGTGTTCGTGCTCTCCTCGCTCGGGCTGCCCATCGGCCTGTCGCAGCAGACCTATCTGCAGGAGGATCTCGGCCAGACCTCGATCGGCGGTCTGTTGCAGCTCGTCGTCGTGATCCTGCGCGTCGTCGGCATTGCCGTGGGCGCCGGCGCCGTGGCCCTCGCCTTCGTGTTCGTGCCCGATCACGGTTGGGCGGAAGGGCTGTGGCACGCGCTGTTCCACTCGGTGAGCGCGTTCAACAACGCGGGGTTCTCGACGTTCTCGGACAGCCTGATCGGCTACGCCACCGATCCGCTGGTCAACATCGTGGTGCCGCTGCAGTTCATCGTCGGCGGGCTCGGCTTCGCCGTGCTGTCGGACGTGTTCCGGCTGCGGCGCTGGCGGCGCTACTCGCTGCACACGAAGCTCATGCTGGTCGGCACGCTCGCGCTGATCGTGTTCGGCGTGGCGATGATCTGCGTCCTGGAGTGGAACAACCCGGCCACGCTCGGCGCGTACGAAAGTGTCGGGGACAAGCTCGTGGTCGGGTGGTTCCAGGGCGTGACGCCGCGCACCGCGGGCTTCAACTCGATCGACACGGCGGCCATGACGGACGCGAGCACCCTGCTGACGATCGTGCTGATGGTCATCGGCGGGGGCAGCACGTCGACCGCCGGCGGCATCAAGGTGACGACCTTCATCGTCATGCTGTTCGCCATCGGCGCGTTCTTCCGCCGCCAGACCGAGCTGAACGCGTTCGGCTATGCCATCTCGCTCGAGCAGATCCTGAAGGTGCTGGCGCTCGTGACGATGAGCCTGTCGGTGATCGTCGTCGCGTTCTTCGTGCTGCTGGCCACGCAGGAGAGCACGTTCCGCGACCTGCTGTTCGAGACGGCGTCGGCGTTCGGCACCGTGGGGCTGAGCCACGGCGCCACCGGCAGCCTGGATCATCTGGGCCGGCTGGTGATCTGCTTCGTGATGTTCGTTGGGCGGGTCGGGCCGCTCACCCTCGGGTTCTTCCTGGCGACGCGCGTGCCGCCGCGGGTGCGCTACCCGTCGAGCCCGATCTATCTCGGATGAACCGACGCGCTCAGAGCAGCGCCGCGAGCAGCATCAGCACCGTCGCCCCGAGCCCCACCATCCAGATCAGCGAGCGCCACGGCACCCAGCCGAACGCGTAGGCCGGCACGTACAGCACGCGTGCGGCGAGGTAGGTCCAGGCGCAGGCCGCCGTGAACCCGCTCGCCGCGCCCGAGAGCGTCACGACGACGACCGCGATCGTGAACAGGATCAGCGCCTCGAAGTGATTGTCCAGCGCCCGGATCAGCCGGGCGGTGCGCGTGCCGACCTGCTCCTGCAAGGATCCGCCGAGCCGATCGCGGTCGCGCGGCGACAGGGTCTTGGCCGGCCCCACCTCGAGGTTCGCGGGCACGGCCATGAGCACGAGCTGGCCGACCTGCAGCAGCGCCGCGAGCGCCAGCACGGTGAGCTCGGGCGTCACGAGGGCGTGTCTACCCGGACCGCTCGCTCCTGGTAGTCGATCATGCGCCTCACGTAGCTGCGCGTGCCGGCGTGCATGGCCTCGATGGCCTCGTCGCTCAGCGTCCGGACCGCCTTGCCCGGGGCGCCGAGGAAAAGCGAGCCGTCCGGCACCACGGTGCTCTCGGTCACGAGCGCCTTCGCGCCGATCAGGCAGTTCCTGCCGATGCGCGCGCCGTTCAGTACCACCGCCCCGATGCCGATCAGCGAGCCCTCCCCCACGCGTGCAGCCGTGCAGCATGGCCAGGTGGCCGACCGTCACGTTCGGGCCCACCTCGAGAGGAAAGCCCGGGTCGACGTGCAGCACCGCGCCGTCCTGCACGTTGCTGCCCGCCCCGATGCGGATGCTCGCGTTGTCGGCGCGCAGCGTCGCGCCGAACCACACGCTCGCGTCCTCGCCGAGGTGGATGTCCCCGACGAGGGTGGCGCCGGGAGCCACGTAGTACCGGCCCGCGAAGCTCGGGGCGGTGCCGTTCAGCGACAGGATCATGGGCGGATGGGGTGTGCGGAGAATCGGGGATCGTGTCACAACGGTCGCGTGACCGAACCGCGCTTGCGCGGATTCCGCCCGCCGGTCGCCCTCCGGGCGCAGTCGTGCGGCTCAAGGGGCGACGCCCCGGGACCGCTATCACCTGCGAGTCGCACACCATCCGGGCAAGCACATGAGTCAAACCCAGACCCTAGACGCACCTGCCGATGTCGGTGCCGAAGCGCGTCCCGCGCAGAAGCGACGCGTCGTCAACGCGATCTGGCAGCCCTTCGTGCAGTTCAAGCTGCTGATGTACATGCTCGGCTCGACCGCGCTGGTGGCGGTCCTGCTCGGCGGCTTCCTGTACTTCGCGTTCAGCGACCTGGTGGCGGCCGTCACCGGCGCGACCGAAGGCAAGGGCTACTACGGCGAGATGGTCGAGATCCAGCTCGTGCACCTGTTCCGCTACTGCGGCGCACTCTTCGTGCTCTACATTCTGCTGCTGGCCGCGGTGTGCATCGCCTACACGCACCGCCTGATCGGTCCGCTGCGTCCGTTCACGCGCCACGTCGAGAAGCTCTCGGCAGGCGATTTCTCCAGCCGCGTCCACCTGCGCAAGGGGGATCTGGACATGTACGTCGAGTACGCCGAGAAGCTCAACCAGCTCGCGGTGAACCTCGAGGTCCAGCGCAAGCACGGCTGAACGGCGGCCGAGCCCGGCGCCCGCCGCACGCTCAGGCGTCCCGGTCCCCGCGCTCCAGCATCCCGGCGTACTCGTCCATCGAGATCGTGCCGCCGGCGCGCGCCGCCTCGTT
Organism: uncultured Gammaproteobacteria bacterium; assembly: GCA_963833195.1. Taxonomy (GTDB): domain Bacteria; phylum Pseudomonadota; class Gammaproteobacteria; order Granulosicoccales; family Granulosicoccaceae; genus Granulosicoccus. The sequence goes on from CAWHXF010000028.1 coordinate 732,929, forward strand.
CGCGTCCCGTGCCGGCAGCACCGGCTGGATGGCATCGATGCGCTTCCAGCCCGGTACCGGCGACTCGCCCTTCTCATCGGGCACGTAGCGCGAGCTCTCGAGCCGCCGCATGCGGTGGATGTAGCGCGGGCAGTTCTGGAAGAGCGCGCGCACGGCCACCTTCACCGCGAACTGCGCGCCGGGCCAGCGCCCGACGAGCTCGGCATCGTCGGACAACGACGCCTCCCCCTGCAGCCGGATGCGGTGCGGGCGTTCGAAATCCATGAACAGCATGCCGACCTTCGAGGTCGCGGCGACGTTGCCCATCGAGTAGAACATCCCGTTGCCGTCGTAGCACGGGAACGCGACGGTACGCTCGTCGAGGATCGCCACGAGCCCGGGCGGGCCGCCCTTGTAGCTCACGGTGGGCATGCCGTCGGGATCGACCGTCGACAGCCAGAACATGTCGCGACTGCCGATGAACGCGCGATCGTTCTCGTCGAGGGCGTGGTGCACGATGACGTCCAGCAGCGCTCCCGCCAGCGTCTCGGTATCGAAGCGGGCCTGCAGCGCACGCGCCTCGTCGGTGTAGCCGAAGCCGCTCATGCGATTTCCGCCGTCGTCGGGGTCGCGGCCGCGAGCGGCGGTTCGGCCGCGGGCATGGAGTCCGCCGCCTCGCGCGATGCGTCGTTCACGGGCACCACGGGCCGCCTGCGCGTGCGGTCGAGCAGCAGGCGCGTGACGTCGGGCCTGGAGTAGTGTCCGGCGGGATCCGCCGCGGCCTTGGCCACGCTGATCATGGGCAGGGAGATGTCGGCGTACAGCAGCCCGTCCTGGTCCTCGGGGATCGGCGCGCACAGCTCGCGCCCGTCGGGGCCGTAGATCATCGCGAAGCCGCCGCCGGGACCAGAGCTCGCGGGGTTCAGCATGGCCGCCTTGTCCGGCGTGTCGCAGAGCGCATCGAACATGTCCTGGCCGACCACCGCGCAGGCGGCGAACACGTAGCAGCCGCCCTCCACGGCGTAGGTGCGGCTGGCGGCGAGGTTCACCTCGGCACCGAGCGCATAGGCCTGACCGCGGTACAGCGAGAACGAAGGCCAGGACGCCACGTGCACCTGCTCGTTCATGGAATACATCGCGTACTTAGACAACGGCTGCAGGTGCTCCCAGCAGCACAGTGCCCCGACGCGCCCGATGCTCGTGTCCGAGACCCGGAAGTCCGAGCCATCGCCTTCGCCGAAGAGCGAGCGCTCGACGTGCGTGGGCTTGAGCTTCCTGCGCGTCCAGGCGAGCTCGCCGTCGTCGGTGATCAGCGCCTGCGCCATGTACAGGCTGCCGCCGTCGATCTCGGTGAAGCCCATGACCACGTTGATGCTGCCGCGCCCGGCGGCGTCCTTCAGGGCCTGCATCTCGGGGCCGTCCACGCGCATCGAGTTGGCGTGGTACTTCGGTACGAACTGCAGCCCCCAGGCGGGCGGCCCGAGCCACAGCCACCACGGGTAGCCCGGGATCCAGGTCTCGGGGAAGGCGATGAACCGGGCACCGTCGGCGGCCGCCTCGTCGATCAGCGAGACGGCCTTGTCCAGGCAGCCCTGCAGGTCCATGAACACGGGCGCGGCCTGCACCACGGCGCCCTTGAACTCCGGATCGGTCATGTCGGCGAACCTCGCTGGCGACGCGGCGGAAGCTCGCGCCCTCGGACACAGCATGGCGAACCGCTCGGTCCCCGCTTGTCGCGGAGCGCGCTCGTTCTTGTCCGCGGACGCGGCCGCGGCACACTTGGCGTTCGCACCGCGCGTTGACGCGGCCATCCGGCCGGGGGTAGCGTCGTAGGCGAGCCGCACGGAGCCGTGCATGCCCGAATCGATGTCGATCGATGCCCTGCCCCTCGCGCGCCGCCGCGAGCGCTGGCGCGAGGCCGTGAGCGAGACCTTCGTAAGTCTGGACTGCAGGCTGAGCGCGCGAGCGCCCCGGCCGCACGGCACCTTGCGCGCGGACGCCTTCGGCGCGCTGCGCGCCGCGCGCGTGACGAGCTGCGCCCAGTCGGTGCGTCGCACCGAGCAGCACGCGCGCGCCGCCACCGAGGCGTGGGTGCTCGCGAGCGTGCAGCTCGCGGGTCGCACCGTCGTCGCGCAGGCCGGCCGCGAGGCGGTGCTGCGAGCCGGCGACGTCGCCTTCTACGACACCGCGCGGCCGTACTCGCTGCTGTTGCCGGACGACTTCGACCAGATGGTGCTCTACCTGCCGCGCGATGCCGTCGAGGCGGCCGTGCCGGACGGGCTCGATAGCATGGCCACCCGCCTGCCGGCCGCGCACCCCTGCGCCCGCGCGCTGCACGCCCTCGCGCCCTGGTTGCTGGACCACGAACTCGGGCCGGGTGCGAACGCGATGGCCGGCACGCTGCGGTGCGGCGCCGCCGACGGCGCGGCGACACTGTTCACGCTCGCGCTGGATTCGCTGGCGCACGGGGCAACGAGCACCGAACGGCGCGGCGACACACACGCGGCGCACTCGCTCCATTGGCGCGCGCAGGCCTCGATCGAGCATCACCTGGACGACCCGAGCTTCGATGCGCCGGCGCTCGCCGCGCGGCTGGGCGTGTCACCCAGGCGGCTGCAGGAGGTCCACGCGGCAGCCGGCACGACGCCCACGCGCGCCCTGCGGGACGCTCGGCTGGAGCGAGCCCGCGCCTGGCTCGCCTGCGCGGAGCTTCGACACGAGCCGATCGCGCGCATCGCGGCCCGCGTGGGGTTCGACGACCCGGCGGGCTTCTCTCGGCGATTTCGCGCGCGCTTCGGGTGCACGCCGCGCGAGTGTCGCGCCGCCGCGCTCGCGTGAATTCACGACAGCATTGACAAGGCTTCCACACCGGCCATAGGCTCGCCGCCCCGCCACCGCCGTCACCGTCGCCTTGCCGCCGCCCGCACAGTCCCCCACGGAGGACGCCGACAGCGTTCCGCACGGGCTGCACTTTCATCGAGTGACCAAGCGCTTCGGGGGCACGCTCGCCCTGGACGGAGTGACGCTGTCCGTCGCCCGCGGGGAGATCGTCGCGCTGCTCGGCGAGAACGGCGCCGGCAAGTCCACGCTCATCAAGATCCTGGGCGGCATCCACTCGCCCGATGCCGGCAACGTGGTCATCGACCGCACGCCGTACCGCCATCAGCCCGGCAACGCGAGCGCGCGCCAGCCCGTCGCGTTCATCCACCAGGATCTCGGTCTGGTGGAATGGATGAGCATCGCCGAGAACATGGCCATGGCGCAGGGCTACCGCCGACGCGGCCCGTTCGGCGGCATGTTCATCGACTGGCGCGCCTGCGAGCGCGCCACGCGCGAGGCGCTGGAGCGCATCGACTGCGAGCTGGAGCCGACGGCGCGCGTGTCGCGGCTCACCCGCGCCGAGAAGTCGCTCGTGGCCATCGCGCGCGCGCTCGCGGTCGACTGCGACTACCTCGTGCTCGACGAGCCGACCGCGAGCCTGCCCTCCGAGGACGTGCGCCAGCTCTTCGAAGTGCTGCGCCGGTTGCGCGCGCAGGGCGTGGGCATGATCTACGTCTCGCACCGGCTCGACGAGGTGTTCCGCATCGCCGATCGCGTGGTCGTGCTGCGCGACGGGACGCAACGTGGGCACGCGCAGCGTCGCCGACACCACGCCCGACGAGCTGGTCGACCTGATCGTGGGTCGCAAGCCACGCACCTTCGCGCGCCTCGCGGGCACGGACGCGGCGCCCGTGCTGCGCCTGAGCGACGTGCGCACCGCACAGGCGGGTCCCGTGTCGCTGACGGTGCGCGAAGGCGAGATCCTGGCGCTCGTCGGGCTGCGCGGCGCCGGGCAGGAGTCGGTGGGGCGGTGTCTCTTCGGGGCCGAGCCGAATGCGGGCACGATCGAGCTGGGCGGCGCGGCCTACGCGCCGGAGTCTCCGCGCGAGGCGATGGCGGCCGGCGTCGGGCTGATCCCGCGCGACCGCGTGGTGGAATCGGTGGCCACGGGGCTCTCGATACGCGAGAACCTGTACATCAACCCCGGCACCACCGGCCGCGGCCCCTGGTCGCTGCTGCCCGCGGCGCGCGAGCGGGAACGCGCGCGCGGCGTCGGCCGCAGCGTCGGGCTGCGCCCGAACGATCCGGAGCTGCCCATAGAGAGCCTGTCCGGCGGCAACCAGCAAAAAGTGGTGGTGGGCCGCTGGCTCGGCGCGCGCATGCGCCTGCTGATCGCCGAGGACCCCACCGCCGGCGTGGACGTGGGCGCGAAGGCCGACATCTACTCCCTGCTGAACGACACGGTGGGCGCGGGCGTCGCGGTGCTGGTGATCTCGACCGACTTCGAGGAAGTGGCTACCTTGTGCAGCCGTGCGCTGGTGTTCGAGAACGGCGCCATCGTGCAGGAGCTGGTCGGCGACGCGCTGACCACCGAGGCGCTCGTGGCGGCGGCGTCGGCGGGTCGTCATCGCCGGCGCGAGCGGACGGGCGAGGCGGCATGAACTCGATCGAATCCCAGGCCCTGGAGCCCACCGCCGACGAGCTCGCGCAGGCAGGTCCCATCGAGCGTCTGACGCGGCTCGTGCCCGTGTACGGGCTCGTGATCCTGACCGTCGGACTGATCGTGCTGTTCAGCCTAATGCTGCCCGACACCTTCCCCACGATGCTGAACCTCAGAAGCATCGTGTCGGACAAGGCCATCATCGCGATCCTGTCGCTGGCCGCCACGATTCCCATGGTGACGGGCAAGATCGATCTCACCGTCGGCTACGGCATCGTGCTGTGGCACATCCTCGCCATCAGCCTGCAGAACCTCGGCCTGCCATGGCCGCTCGCCTGCGTCGTCGTGCTGCTGCTCGGTGCGTTCTCGGGCTTCCTGAACGGGCTGCTGGTGGAGGTCGCGCGCATCGACAGCTTCATCGCCACGCTCGGCACCGGCACGGTGCTGTACGCCATCGCGCTGTGGCACACCGGCGGCCGGCAGATGGTCGGTGCGCTGCCCGAAGGCTTCTACGCTCTGAACTCCACCTTCGTGTTCGGGCTGCCGATCACGGGCTACTACGTCGTCGCGCTCGCGCTGATGATGTGGATCGTGTTCGAGTACCTGCCGCTCGGGCGCTACATGTACGCCATCGGCGCGAACCCGGCCTCGGCGGCACTGAACGGCATCCCGGTGCCGCGCTACGTCATGGGCGCCTTCATCGCCTCGGGCACGCTCACCGCCGTGGCGGGCATCCTGCTGGCCGCGAAGCTGCGCATCGGTCAGGCGAGCGTCGGGCTCGAGTACCTGCTGCCCGCGCTCGTCGGCGCGTTCCTCGGCTCGACCACCATCCGCCCGGGGCGCGTGAACGTGTGGGGCACGCTCGTGGGCGTGACGATCCTCGCCGTCGGCATCTCGGGCATCCAGCAGTTCGGCGGCTCGTTCTGGGTGGAGCCGATGTTCAACGGCGTGACGCTGCTGGTGGCCATCGGCATCGCCGGTTGGGCGCAGCGCAAGCGGGGCGGTGTCGTGAAACTCCGACCCGCCTCCGAACAGAGCACGACGGAGGCGCCGCCGCGGCGGGCCCCGCAGCCCGTCCCGCAGGGACCCTCAGGAGATCGACCGCCGACATGACACCGATGCACACCCCGTTCGTCCCCCGCCGTCGCGCGCTCGTCGCGGCCCTGTCGCTCGCCCTCGGCGGAGCCCTGGGCGCGCTCGCGACCGGCGCGCAGGCCGACGCCCTCGCCGATGCGAAGGCCCTGGTCGAGCAATACTCCAGCCCCGTCACCGAATGGGACGGACCCACGACGGGGCCCGCCGCGCAGCCGGACAAGACCATCGTCGTGGTCGGCGGCGACATGAAGAACGGCGGCATCCTCGGCACCACCAACGGCGTCGAGGAAGCCGCCGAGGCCATCGGCTGGGACGTGCGCGTCATCGACGGCGCGGGCTCGGTCTCGGGCCGCACCGCGGCCATGGGACAGGCGCTGGCGCTGAACCCCGACGGCATCATCATCAACGGCTTCGACCGTCTGGAGCAGCAGCAATCGATGAAGCAGGCGAGCGAGGCGGACATCCCGCTCGTCGCCTGGCACGCCGGCGTGGAGATCGGGCCCATGCCCGACGCGGGGGTGTTCGCCAACGTCACCACCGACCCGATGCTCGTGTCCGAAGTGGCGGCGAACTGGGCGTTCGCGGACGCCGACGGCGCACCGGGCGTCGTGGTGTTCGGCGACTCGACCTACCAGATCGCGATCCAGAAGGCCGAGAAGATGAAGGAGGTCATCGAGGCGCTCGGCGGCACGGTGCTGGAGCTCGTGGACACGCCGCTCGCCGAGGTCAGCCAGCGCATGCCGCAACTGACCACCTCCCTGCTGCAGCGCTACGGCGAGCGCTGGACGCACTCGCTCGGCATCAACGACCTGTACTTCGACTTCATGGGCCCGTCGCTCGCGGCGGCGGGACTCGAGCCCGACGGCAATCCCGTGAACGTCTCGGCGGGCGACGGCTCGGAGTCGGCCTACCAGCGCATCCGCGGCAACCAGTACCAGCAGGTCACCGTGGCCGAGCCCCTGAACCTGCAGGGCTGGCAGCTCGTCGACGAGATGAACCGGGCGCTGGCGGGCGAGGAGTGGTCCGGCTACGTCTCGCCGCTGCACGTCGTCACCGAGGACAACATCGAGTCCGACGGCGGCCCGGACAACGTGTTCGACCCGGAGAACGGGTACCGCGACGCCTACCGCGCGATCTGGTCCGGCAACTGATCGCTCATCGTCCGGACTCGAACGTCTGCGCCCGGGATGTCCCGGGCGCGAGCAGCGCGAGCACCGGCGCGAGCAGCGCATCCAGGTCCAGCGCCGGATCGCACACGCAGGCATCGATCGCCGCGAAGCGGTGCTCGGGCCACGTCGACACGGTGTAGTGCGACTCGGCCAGGATCAGCACGCACGTGACGCCGTGCGGCAGGAACGGCTCGAAGGTACCCTGACGCACGCTGGCACCGGCCGCCTCGGCACCGGTGCGCATGGCCGCCGTCAGCGCGGCCGCGTCCGTCAGGTTCCCGGCGCAGCGCCGGGCATCGACGATGCGGCGCCTGAGTCGCGGTTCGCCGTCCATCGCCGTTTCGTCGTCCGAGGGCCCCGCCTGCATGACGTCCACTGTCTCATGTCCGGTCTGCGGCGGCTCGCTCGACGGCGTCGGTCCGCTGGTGAGGAGCGTCGAGTGTCCGAGCTGCGGTAGCTGGATCGTCGTCGGCGACTCCGGCTGGGTCGTCGGGGGCGGCGATCGGAACCGGCTCGACGCTCCGCCCTTCCTGCACGTCGGCCGCGAGGGCAGGCTCGGGAACGCGGCGGTGCGGGTGGCCGGCCGCGTGCGCCTGGGCGACGAGGACGGCGCCTGGGACGAATGGTGGCTGGAATTCGACGGCGGCACGGACGGGTGCTGGCTGGAGGAGGACGAGGGGCGCTACCTGCTGCACCAGGAGCAGCAGATCGATGTCCGCGATGCGGGCGCCGCGCGCGTCGGCGGCACGCTCGCCGCGGGGGGCCGGAACTGGTTGATCGTCGAGTCGTTCGACGCGCGCGTGCTCGGCGCCGAAGGCGCGCTGCCGCTCGTGGTACCGATCGGCGCCCGGGTGCGCTGCGTCGACGCCGTGGCGGGCGGCGAGAAGCTGTCGGTGGAGATATGGGGCGACGAGCTCGTCGCCTCGGTGGCCCGGCCCGCCGACGCCTCGGGCCTGGCCTGGTAGCGCCGTGCTGCTGAAGGACCAGCTCGCCGGGCTGCACGCCGACAAGCTCGTCGGCGTCATCGAGACGCACCTGTCCGACGGGCGCGCGGACGCGGTGCGCCAGGCGCTGCCCGGGCTCATGACGATGCGCCCCGAGGTGCGCGAGCGGCTCGCGCCGATCCTCGAGCGGCTGCGCGCCAACGCCCCTTCCGCCCCCGAGACCATCGTCGACGGCTCGGCCACGGCGCTCGCCTGCGGCGCCTGCGGCGGCGCGCTCGTCGCGCAGTCGCCCGACTCGACGAGCGTCGTGTGTCCCTACTGCGGCACCACCAACGACGTCGGCAGCGGCGCGCTCGGGCACCGCTGGGGCGCGGCCGTGGACCCCGAGGCGCGCTTTCGCATCGGCACGTTCCTGACCCTGGACGGCACGCGCTGGCAGGCGGTGGGCATGCAGCACTTCTCGGGCACCGTGCGCGAGTGGGACACCGAGGACGACGCCTGGGAGACGAACCACGCCGAGTACACGACGTGGTGGATGATGGATGCGCGGCGGCGCATCGAGTACCTCGTCGACGACGGCGCCGCGCGCTGGTGGAGCGCGGCGTACGTGCCCGACGACCCCGCCCTGCCATCGCCGTCGGCCCGCGGCGTCGAGCACGGCAGCTTCGAGCTCGTGGACGTCGCCGGAGAGCTCTCCTATCGGGCGGTGCCGGGCGAGCGCCACGAGACGGTGGAGCGCTACTCCGGTGGCACGGGCACGAGCGCGGAGCGTCGGTTGGGGCCCGACGGGGAGCCCGTCGAGATCGGCTTCTACCGCGAGCGCCGCATCGACGACGAGGAGCTCGTCGAAGCGCTCGGCGATCCCGCGCTGCTCGCGCCGGTACGCACCTGGCGTCGGCGCTCGGCCTGGTTTCTCGTCGCGGCCGCGACCTGCGCCCTCGGCTACGTCGCGCTCGGCCTGACGTTCGCTTCCGAACGCGCGTTCGACGAGGTCGTCGGCACCGCGACCGCGAACGCGCTCGGCGGCGCGGGCGACGTCGGCGTGCCCTTGGGTTCGTTCGAGACGACGGGTCCGCTGCCCACGCACCGGCTCGTCCTCGAGGGTGGTCCGCTGCCCGAGAACAGCTCGCTGTTCGTCTCGGTCCGCCTGTCCTCGCCGGAGGCCGGCGTGGACGCCGTGGTGCCGCTGGAGCTGTGGCACGAGACCGGGCGCGACTCGGACGGCTTCTGGCGCGAGACCGAGTACCGTGCCGCCCGTTCGCTTCGCCTGCCGGTGCCCGGGCGCTACGAGGTGCACGCCATGGACGCGGAGCTGCCCGCGGGGGTGAACGGTGCACGTCTGGTCATCGAGACGAACGACCGGCGTCCGCTGCCCGTGGTCGTGGGCGTGATAGTCGCGCTGCTGCTTTGCCTGGGCATGCGGCTGCGCGCCAACGCGGTGCTGACGGGGCTCGCCTCGATCGCGCACGTGCCGCACTCGGGAGCCGAGCCGCCGGGCTCGCGCGACGCTCCTGCCGGAGACGGCACGTGAGCCGCCTGGCAGGCGTGCTGATCGCCGCGCTCGCCATCGCGCTCGTCGCGGTGCCGCTGTGGTTCGCGGCGCAGGGCGCGGGCACCTCGCGCGTCGTGCCGCGCGACGAGCGCACCGTGCGCTCCGGCGCCGCGCGCGTGTTCATCGGCGGCGGTATCCGTTCCGGCAAGTAGCCTCACTTCGACCCACCACAGGACACGATCATGAGACGAAGGATCCGCCGCACGACACTGAGCACGGCGGCGCTCGCCCTCGCGGCACCGCTCTACGCCGGGCTCGCGCACGCGCAGGTCGGTCCCGGCCGCGGCGAGACGCTGCTGTACGGCATCCTCGACACCATCGTGTACTCGATCGTCGGCATCGCCATGGCGGCCATCGGCTTCAAGGTCGTCGACTGGCTCACGCCCGGCCGCCTGGCCGAGGAGATCGGGCACAAGGAGAACCGGGCGCTCGCGATCCTGGTCGGCTCCATCATGCTCGGGATCTGCATCATCATCGCGGGCGTCATCGGTTCCTGAGCGCGTCCGCCCCGGCCGTACCCGGCGGCATCGTTCCGTCTCCCGCGGAGTCCGCCCCGGACTTCACGCCCGCGCAACTGCGGCTGCTGCTCGGCTCGGTCTTCCTGATCAGCGCGTGCAGCCTGCTCTACGAGCTGCTGATCGGCAGCGTGTCGACCTACCTGCTCGGCGCGAGCGTGGTGCAGTACTCGCTCACCATCGGGCTGTTCCTGTTCTTCATGGGCACCGGGGCCTGGCTCGCGCAGGCCGTGCGCACGCGGCTGCTCGAGGCCTTCGTGCTCATCGAGATCGCGATCGGCATCGTCGGCGGCGCGTGCGCGATCGCGCTGCAGGCCGTCTACGCCTGGACCGAGTACTACCACCTCGCCATGGTGCTGGTGACGGGCGTCATCGGCGCGCTCGTCGGCGCGGAGATACCGCTGCTGACCCGCCTGCTCGAGGGACCATCGGGACTGCGCCGCGGCATCAGTCAGGTGTTGTCTGTGGACTACGTCGGCGCGCTCGGCGCGTCCCTGCTGTTCCCCTTCGTGCTGCTGCCCTACTTCGGGCACCTGCTGGCCGCCGCGCTGACGGGGCTCGTGAACCTCGTCGTCGCGCTCGTGGTCGCCTGGACGTTCCGGCACCGGCTCGGCGCGCGCGTCGTGCTGCCGCTCGTGCTCGGCGCGGCGGGGCTCGCGGGCATCGGCACGCTCGCGGCGCGTGCCGGCACGCTGGAGCGGGTCATCGAGAACGCGCTGTACCAGGACCCCGTCGTGGCGGTCGAGCAGAGCGAGTACCAGCGGCTCGTCGTGACGCGCTGGGGGGACGACCTCAGGCTGTACCTGGACGGCAGCCTGCAGTTCTCGAGCCTCGACGAGTACCGCTATCACGAGACGCTCGTGCACGTGCCGGTGGCGTTCGCGCACGACGCGCGGCGCGCGCTCGTCATCGGTGGCGGTGACGGGCTTGCGGTACGGGAGCTGCTGCGCCATCCCGACATCGACGAGATCGTGCTGGTGGATCTCGATCCGGCGGTGACGGCGCTGTCGCGCGGCATGCCCGCGATGCGCGAGCTGAACGCGGACGCCCTCGACGATCCGCGCGTGACGGTGGTGAATGCCGACGCGCGGGCGTGGCTCGCCGAAGGCGGAGACCTGTTCGATGTCGTCGTCGTGGACCTGCCCGACCCTTCCTCGGAGGATCTCGCGCGGCTGTACACGACGGGCTTCTACCGACGCATCGCGCGGCGCACGGCCGTGGGCGGCACGGTCATGGTGCAGGCCTCGTCCCCGTGGTTCGCACCGCGCGCGTTCCGCGCGATCGGCGCGACGCTGGCGGAGGTCTTCGAGCACGTGAGTCCGGTGCAGGCCTACGTGCCCTCGTTCGGACTCTGGGGCTTTCAGCTGGCGTCCATGCGCGAGCTGCACGTCGAGCGCGCCGCGGCGCGCACGCTACCCGGTCGCTACCTGGACACAGCGACGCTGCGCGATGCGCTGCGGCTGCCGCGCGACGTGCCGGACTACGACGAGCTCGCCGTGAATCGAGACGGCTCGCTCAGGCTGCTGGACTACTACCGGGAGGGGTGGGAGCAGAGCGAGGGGGGGCGGCGTGGGCCCTGAGGGCCGAGCGGAGGGAGCACGCGAAGTATGGACTCCGGGTCGCGCTTCGGGGCCGTGAAGCGAGGCTCCGCACGACTGAGCGACATCATCGAGGGCGTGCTCGCCCGCATCGAGGTCGTGCCGATGGGACCTCGGACGGACCATGCCTACGCGACCTTGCGCGCCGCGTTGTCGAAAGCCGGGACTCCGATCGGTCCGAACGATCTGTTCATCGCGGCTCACGCGCTGACGGAAGGGGCCGTGCTCGTCACCGCGAACACGAACGAGTTCGCGCGCGTGCCGGGACTGGCGCTGGAGGACTGGCTACCGACCTGCGCGCCTTGACGCGCAAGTCGTGCCCGGCGCCCCGACCGGGCTCGGCCGGCGCGTAGCCTCGACCGCTCCCTCGCACCGGACACCACAATGCGCATTGCCGTCTTCAGCACCCGCGCACACGACCGCCGGTTTCTCGAGGCCGCCAACGCGGACGACTCGGGGAACACGCACGAGCTGCACTTTCTCGAAGCTCGCCTGGACGCCGATACCGCCGGGCTGGCCCGCGACTGCGAGGCGGTCTGCGCCTTCGTCAACGACTCGCTGGACGCGGACGTGCTGGAGCGGCTGCACGGCGTGGGCGTGCGCTTCATCGCGCTGCGCTCGGCGGGCTTCAACCACGTGGACATCCCCGCGGCCGAGCGGCTCGAGCTGGTCGTCGCCCGGGTGCCCGCCTACTCGCCGCATTCGATCGCCGAGCACTGCTTCGGTCTCGTGCTCTCGCTGAACCGGCACATCCACCGGGCCTACAACCGGGTGCGCGACGGCAACCTCGCGCTCGACGGGCTCATGGGGTTCGACCTGCACGGGCGCACCATCGGCATCGTCGGCACCGGGACCATCGGCACGCGGCTCGCGGAGATCGCGACGCTCGGCTTCGGCATGCGCGCGCTCGCCTTCGACGTGCACGAATCCGAGCGTTGCCGCGAGATCGGCGTGGAGTACGTCGCGCTCGAGGATCTGCTGGGGGACAGCGACGTGGTGTCCCTGCACTGCCCGCTCACCGACGACACGCACCACCTGATCGACGCTCGGGCGCTCGCGTCGATGAAGCCCGGCGCCATGCTGATCAACACGAGCCGCGGCGCGCTCGTGGACACCGCCGCCACCATCGACGCGCTGCGCTCCGGACACCTCGGCCATCTGGGACTCGACGTCTACGAGGAGGAGGACGGACTCTTCTTCGACGACCACTCGGACGACGTCGCGCGCGACGAGGCCTTCGTGCGACTGGTGGCGTTCCCGAACGTGCTGGTGACGGGCCACCAGGGCTTCTTCACCGAGGACGCGATGCGCGCCATCGCGCGCACCACGATCGACAACGCGTCGGCCTTCGAGGCGGGGCAGGCGTCGAACCGGGTGACGTCCTGAGCCTCCGGCTCGTCCGCCCGAGGGGCCGTGAACCGATCGACGTCGTGGCGAGAATCCGCCCCGTCGGAGCCTCCGAGGCGAACATCCGTCACGCGCGTGCGGGCAACACAGCTTGTCGCTGTCGTAACATGCGCCGGGTCGTCGCCGCCGTTTTCCGTTCGCCGGACGGCCGGCTCGACGCGCGGGTCCGATCTCGCGCGCCGCACACCCGAATCCATTGGAGGAGATCCATGCACGTTCCCAGACTCGCCACCGCCGCCCTCGTCGCCCTCGCCTGCGGCACCGTCCAGGCCCAGGACGCCGACCGTACCGGCTGGCCGGAGAGCTTCACCGTCGGCACCGCCTCGCAGGGCGGCACCTTCTTCGCCTACGGCTCCGGCTGGGCCAACCTCGTGGCCGAGGAGCTCGGGCTCTCCGGCGGCGCCGAGGTCACCGGCGGCCCGATGCAGAACATGGCGCTCGTGCACACCGGCGACGCGGCCTTCGGCATGACCACGATGGGGCCCGCGGCCGAGTCGCTCGGCGGCACCAACCCGATCGCGCCGGGGCTGCAGATGGACGGCGCCTGCGCGATGTTCCCGATGTACGAGACGCCGTTCTCGGTCACGACGCTCGCCTCGTCGGGCATCGAGTCGATCGCCGACATCCCGGCCGGGTCGAAGATCGGCTTCGGGCCGGCCGGCTCCACGTCCGACACCTACTTCCCGCTCATGATGGAGGCGCTCGGCGTCGAGTTCGAACGCCGCAACGGCGGCTGGGACGATCTCGGCGGTCAGCTGCAGGACGGCCTGCTCGACGTCGTCGCGTTCGCCGCCGGCGTGCCGATCCCTGCCGTCAGCCAGCTCGAGGTGCAGACGGACGTCAACATCATCGAGTTCAGCGAGGAGGAGCAGGCGACCATCCTCGAGAACTTCCCGGTCGCCGCCTTCACCATCCCCGCCGACACCTACTCGACCCTCGAGACCGACGCGCGCTCGGTGTCGATGTGGAACTTCGCTATCGCCGACTGCGACCTGCCGGCAAGCTTCGTCGAGGCCGCCACCGACGTCGTGATGTCCGACAACGCGCGCATGGTCAACATCCACAACGCGGCCACGGCGACGCTGCCGGAGAACTGGGACAAGAACGACGTGCTGAAGTGGCACCCGGGCGCGGCCAAGTGGTTCCGCGAGAACGCCGGCGCCGACATCCCCGACGACATGGTCCACGGCATGTAGGCACTCCCGCCGCACGGCGCGGGGAATCCATTCGATCAGCGGGGCGGGGAGCGGGGCGATGAGCGAGCGGACGGCGGACCGGGACGACGAGAATCTCGTCGGGCAAGGCGTCGACGAGGAGATCGTCGAGGCCAACCGCCGTGCGTTCGACGGCTGGCGGTACACGCTCGTGGCGACGCTGGCGGCGTTGTACGCGGCGTTCCACATGGCCGCCCTGAACGGTCTGTCGCTGTCCGACATGACCGGGCTGGAGCTTCGCTTCCTGCCGAGCTTCCCCCTCGAGACGTGGAACTTCCGCATCGTGCACGTCGCCGGCGCCCTGTTCCTCGGGTTCATGGTGTTCGGCGCCCGCACCGGCTTCGCCGAGACGCGGACGCGCGGCTTCGCCCTCGCCGACTGGCTGGCCGTCGCGTTGATGGCCCTCGCGCTGTTCGCCTGCGCATCGGCGATCGGTTTCGCGCTGCGCATCGCGGGCGGCGAGCTGTGGAACGGCATCGCGCCGGAGTTCCGCGACGCCGAGCTCTACCGCTACGGCATCCCGCTCCTCGTGGCGACGGTCGGCGCGACGATCCTCGGCTGGTTCGACCGCGCGCCGACGACGCGCTTCTCGCTGCCCGATCTCGTGCTCGGCACCTGCGCGATCGCCGTCGCGCTCTACCTCGTCACGATCTACGGCACGCTGATGCGGAACTCCACCGGCACCCCGTTCGCGCCGATCGGGATCTCGCTCGCCGCCGTCGCCGGCACCGTGCTTATCCTGGAGCTGACGCGTCGCGTGGCCGGCCTCGCCCTGGTCGTCATCTCGGGCGTCTTCCTGCTCTACGTGTTCGTCGGGCACCTGATGCCGGGCTTCCTGAACTCGCCGCGGATCGAGTGGGCGCGCTTCTTCTCCCAGGTCTACACCGACGCCGGCATCCTCGGGCCCACGACGGCCGTGTCCTCGACCTACATCATCCTGTTCATCATCTTCGCGGCGTTCCTGCAGGCCTCGCGCGTCGGGGAGTACTTCATCAACTTCGCGTTCGCCGGCGCCGGTCGCTCCCGGGGCGGCCCCGCCAAGGTCGCGATCTTCGCCTCGGGCCTGATGGGCATGATCAACGGGACGTCGGCCGGCAACGTCGTGGCCACCGGCTCGCTCACCATTCCGCTGATGAAGCGCGTCGGGTACCACCGGAAGACCGCCGGGGCGATCGAGGCCGCAGCCTCGACGGGTGGGCAGATCATGCCGCCGATCATGGGCGCGGGCGCCTTCATCATGGCCGAGATCACCGGGATCCCGTACACCGAGATCGCCCTCGCGGCGATCATCCCCGCGGTGCTGTACTTCGTGTCGGTCTACTTCATGGTGGACTTCGAGGCCGCCAAGCTCGGCATGCGCGGCATGCGCGAGGACGAGTTGCCGAAGTTCCGGAAGATGGTGCGTCAGGTCTACCTGTTCGCCCCGATCGTCATCCTGATCTACGCGCTGTTCGCCGGCTACTCCGTGATCCGCGCGGGCACGCTCGCGACCATCGCCGCAGCCGCGGTGTCGTGGCTGACGCCCTACCGGATGGGGCCGCGCGCGATCGCGAAGGCCTTTCAGATCGCAGGCTTCATGTCCATCCAGATCATCGCCGTCTGCGCCTGCGCCGGCATCATCGTAGGGGTCATTTCGCTGACCGGAGTCGGGGCGCGCTTCTCGGTCCTGCTGCTCGGCATCGCCGACACCTCGCAGTTGCTCGCCCTGTTCTTCGCCATGTGCATCGCGATCCTGCTCGGCATGGGCATGCCGACCACGGCCGCCTACGCGGTCGCGGCTTCGGTGGTCGCCCCGGGACTCGTGCAACTGGGCATCCCGGCACTGACGGCGCACTTCTTCGTCTTCTACTTCGCGGTGCTGTCGGCGATCACGCCGCCCGTCGCGCTCGCGAGCTACGCCGCCGCCGGCATCTCCGGAGCGAATCCGATGGAGACCTCCATGGCCTCGTTCAAGATCGGGATCGCCGCGTTCGTCGTCCCGTTCATGTTCTTCTACAACGGCGCCCTGCTGATGGATGCGGAGTGGTTCCAGGTGCTGCGGGCCGCAGGCACGGCCGTCGCCGGTGTGTTCCTGCTGTCCGCGGGCGTACAGGGGTGGTTCGTGGGCCGACCGGCCTCGTGGCTCGTGCGCATCGTGCTGATTGGCGCAGCCCTGTTCATGATCGAGGGCGGACTGGTGTCCGACGGCATCGGGCTCGCGCTCGCCGTGGGGGCCTTCATGATCCAGAAAGCGATCCGACCGGCTCCGGGCACGGCGGCAACGGTGGGCAGCTAGGGCCTGCGCATCGACCGCGACGCCTTCAGCCGTTGGTGAACCCCCGTCCGCCCGGCCCCGCCGCGAGCTTCGTGCCGCGCACGCGCTCGCGGTAGACCGTGTACACCGAGGCCAGCACGATGATGCCGGCGCCGACCCAGGTCGCCATCCCCGGCAGCGTGTCGAAGAGCAGGAACCCGAGCACCGTGGCGTAGAGCAACCGCACGTAGTCGAGCGAGGCCAGCATGGAGGCCTCGCCCCACTTGTAGGCCAGGATGTTGGCCTTCTGCGCGAAGTAGGACACGATGCCGATGGCCGCGAGCAGGCCCCATTCGCGCGGCGTGGGCGCCTGCCAGAACCACAGGGCCGGCCCCGCCATCACGATGCCCACGCCGATGGCCTGATAGGCGAGGATCGTCGTCGACGACTCCGTGCGCGTCAGCAACCGGATCACCACCATGACCGCGCCCGCGGCCGCCGCGCCCACCACCGCCATCACGGCGTAGATCGTGAACGCGTCCCCGCCCGGGCGCATCATGATCAGCACGCCGACGAAGCCGAGCGCCACGGCCGACCAGCGGTGCACGCCCACCGTCTCCCCGAGCACCGCCACCGCGAAGATGGTGACGAAGAAGCTCTTGGCGAACCCTAGCGCCGTCGCGTCCGCCAGCGGCATGTGCACCACGGCCGTGAAGCCGCACAGCATCGCCACGAGCGCGAGCCCCACGCGCGTCGCCTGCAGCCCCGGCCGCTTCGTTCGCAGGGCATCGGGGAAGTGGCTGGCGAGCGCCGGCAGAAGCATCGCGACCATGCCCATCTGGCGCACGAACAGGATCTGCACGACGCTCAGGTGCGCGCCCGCGAGCTTGATGAGCGCGATCATCAGCGCGAAGCCGAACGCCGCCAGCATCAGCACGGCGGCCCCCTTCAGGTTGTCCGACAGCTCGGCGAAGCGGATCAACTCGGCCGGCGGCTCACGGACGCACGATATCGCCCGCGGGCACCGTGCGCCCGCGCGACGGATCGCCCACCACCACGAGCACGTCGGCGGAATCCGCGAGCGAGGCGTCCACCGGGTTCGTCGCGGTGATGCGGAACCGGTGCTCGCCCTGGTCCCGGTCGCTCGTCGGCCAATGGAACGTGCGCGAGCCGTCCGGGTTCTCGTCGAAGCTCGCGTTGCGCGGCAGCCGGTCGATGCGCACCACGGCCCGCTCGCGGCCGTCCGGATCGGCGGTGCGGACCTTGAACGCGACGGCCTTGCCGGCACTCACGATCTGGTTCGACAGCGGTCGCAGTCGCGGCGGCTCGGGCGCGGGCTCGGCCAGGGACGCGCTCGCGGCCTCGGGCCCGGACGCGCGCGACACGTCGGCATCGGAGCGATTCACGGCCGGCACCTCCACGAGCTCCGGCTGGCGCATCGATGCGGGCGCGGGCCCGGAGGGCTCGGAGGACACGGTCAGCGTCAGCGCGCGGCGCGTCCGGCGCGTCGGGTCGCGGGCATCGACGGCCAGCAGCTCGACGACATGCGTACCGGTCTGCGCCGCGCTCGGGCGCCAACGCAACGCGTGCCACCCATCGTCCACGGGCACGACGTCGAGCCCGTCGGGCGCGCCGACAAGGTGCATCGCGACCGTGCCCCGGGGTCCTCGCCCCCCCTCCAGTGCGGCGATGCGCAGCTCCCACGCTCGCCCGGGCAGCAGGCGCAGCGGCGCGATGGCGGGCAGGTGCAGCGGCGCGACCGCCTCCGTCGACGTCGGGTCCGGCGCCGGCGCGGCGGCAGGCAAAGCGGCAGGCGCAGCGGCAGGCGAAGCGGCAGGCGAAGCGGCAGGCGGAGCCGTCGGCGGTGCGGCACGGCTCGGCTCGGCGTCGCGCACCACGACGATCTCCCGGCTCTCCCGCACCGACCGACCGGCCCGGTCCACGGCACCGAGCCGGATCACGTTGCGCCCCTCGTGCCGACGCGAGGTCGGCCAGCGCAGCGTCCAGCGTCCGGGACCGCGCGGTTCGAGCGTCGCATCGACCGGCGCGCGCTCGATGTGGACGGACGCCGTCGGCGAGCGGACCTCGATGTCGAGCTCCAGCACGTCGCCGGGCGCGATGCGCTGTTCCGGAAAGTCGGGCAGCAGGTCCGCCGATGTCGCACCGGTGGCCAGCAGCGCTCCCGCGCACGCGAGCGCGCCGAGCCGACGGGTGCGGGCGCGACGGTGCTTCGCGGATCGCTGACGGAGGTAGGGGAGCGTGAACATGGGCCGACCGCCTGACGGGCGGCCGAGGGAGATCCGTTGCCTGGCGGGGTTGAGAGGGTATCGGCACGCGGGCCGCCATGCGGCGTGAACCGCTCCCGAAATGCGCACACCGGGACCGACCGTCCCGACAATCGATGGTAGGCAGGCCCCGCGGACGGGTCAACGCGACACCGTGACCTGGCGTGACGCTTGGAGTGCCCGCCTGAACGTGAGGTTCCACCGCGCCGCGCCGAAGCGCGGGTGTTCGGCCTGCTTGAGCGGGCGGACACCGTGATAGTGCAACCGGGCCGAGGCGCCGAAGACGACAACGTCCCCGTCCGCGACGTCGATCGGCGTGGCCCGTCCGCGCCGCTCGGGTCCGACGACGAAGAAGCGCGCCGGAATGCCGAGCGAGACGGACACGATGGGCTCGTCGAAGCTCGCCTCGTCGCGATCCTGGTGCGCCCCCATGCCGACGCCCGGGACGTAGCGGTTCACCAGACACGCGTCGGGCGTGAACGCACCGAAACCCGCCGCGCGCGCGGCCTCCTGTGCGAGCTCGCCGAAGGGCGCGGGCATGGCGGGCCACGGCTCGCCCGACTGGGGATCGATCGCGGTGTAGCGGTAGCCGCGGGCGTCGGAGGTCCAGCCCGCGGCGCCGCAGTTGGTGCTGGCGACCGCCATCTGCCGCCCGCGGGCCGTGACGAAACGGCGCAACGGGGCCGCCTCCACGACCGACGCCAGCGGGGTGGCCAGCAGCTCGGAATCGGCGAACCCGGACAGCAACCAGACATCCGGCAGCACCTCGACCGGCGGCATGACACGCACCATCGCGGCGCACCGTTGCACCGCGAACGCGCCCCGCGCCGGGAGGGACAACGGCTCGTGATCGGTCATCTTTTTGTTTTCATTAGTAAAATCCCGCTGGCACGGTGTCTGTAAAGAATCGTCACACGGGCACCGCCGGACGGCATCGCCCGCCTTCCCCGCTCCACCCCACAGGGACACGACGATTCACGCCATGCACCGACGCACCGCCTCCACGCTCGCTCGCCCCGGCGCCCTCGCCCTGGCGATGGCCGGCCTGTTCAGCGCCCCGCACGCCCTCGCCCAGGACGACACGATCAAGGTCGGCATCCTGCACTCGCTCTCCGGCACGATGGCGATCTCGGAGACGACGCTCAAGGACACGATGCTGATGCTCATCGAGCAGCAGAACGCCAACGGCGGACTGCTCGGCAAGCAGCTCGAGGCCGTCGTCGTGGACCCGGCCTCCGACTGGCCGCTGTTCGCCGAGAAGGCGCGCGAGCTGATCGAGAACGAGGGCGTGGCCGCGACGTTCGGCTGCTGGACATCGGTGTCGAGAAAATCCGTGCTGCCGGTGTTCGAGGAGCTCAACAGCCCGCTCTTCTACCCCGTGCAGTACGAGGGCGAGGAGTCCTCGAAGAACGTCTACTACACCGGCGCCGCGCCGAACCAGCAGGCTATCCCGGCCGTGAACTATCTCAGGGACGAGCTCGGCGTCGAGCGCTGGGTGCTCGCCGGCACCGACTACGTCTACCCGCGCACCACGAACCGGATCCTGGAGGCGTACCTGAAGGACGCCGGCGTGGCCGACGAGGACATCCTGATCAACTACACGCCCTTCGGCCATTCCGACTGGCAGTCGATCGTCTCGGAAATACAGACCTTCGGCTCCGAGGGCAAGAAGACCGCCGTCGTGTCCACCATCAACGGCGACGCGAACGTGCCCTTCTACAAGGAGCTCGCGAACCAGGGCATCTCGGCCGAGGACATCCCGGTCATCGCCTTCTCGGTCGGCGAGGAGGAGCTCTCGGGCTTCGACACCGAGCCGCTCGTCGGCCACCTGGCCGCGTGGAACTACTTCATGAGCGTGGATTCGGACGCCAACGAGGAGTTCATCGACGCCTGGATCGAGTTCATCGGGGACGAGGAGCGCGTGACGAACGACCCGATGGAGGCGCACTACATCGGCTTCAACATGTGGGTGAAGGCCGTCGAGAAGGCCGGTACCACGGACACCGACGCGGTGAACGAGGCCATCGTCGGCGTCACGGTGCCGAACCTGTCGGGCGGGTACAGCGCCATGATGCCGAACCACCACATCACCAAGCCCGTGCTGATCGGCGAGATCCAGGACGACGGCCAGTTCGAGATCGTCTGGGAGACGAACGGTCTGGTGCCCGGGGATGCCTGGTCGGACTTCCTCGACAGCTCCAAGGACCTGATGGCCGACTGGCAGCCGCCGCTGATGTGCGGCAACTACAACGTCGCGACGGGCGAGTGCTCCGGGCAGAACCTCTAGGGCCCGGCACCGCCTCATGACGCACGCACGCGGGGCCGGTGCGTCGGCCCTCGTCCTGCTGCTGCTCGTCGTGCTCGCGCCCTTCGGGGCGCGGGCCGACGTCACGACGGGCGACCCCGCCCTCGACCCGATCTTCACCGCCTTCGTAGAGGGCCGCGGGGACGCGCGCGTCGAGGCGTTGAACGAGCTCGCGGCCTCCGGGCGCCCCGACACGCGCGCGTTGCTGCAGGGCATCCTCGACCGGGACTTCGGGCTGCACGAGGACACCGGCGAGATCGTGCGCGCCACGAAGCGCGGGCGCACCTACGATCTCGTCGGCCTGCTGGACGGCGAGGATCGGGGCAACGCGAAGCGTCGCGACGTGGAGCTCCTGAAGCTGGACAACGCGCTGCGCTCGCACCTGCGCGACCTCATCGCGGGGCTCGGCCTCGAGTCCGAGGACCGAGGCGAGCGCCTGGCCGCCGTGCGCGCCCTGCTCTCCTCCCCCGAGGCGATCGAGCGCGAGCGCCTGGACGCGCTGCTCGAGAGCGAGACCGATCCGGACGTGCTCGTCGCGCTCGGCGGCGTGCTCGCCCGCCAGCTCGTGACATCCGCCGATCCCGCCGAGCGGCGCGCGGGCATCGAGGCGCTCGGGCGGGACCTGTCGAACGACAGCCGGCGCGCCATCGCGGACATCGCGAACGCGCCGGACGATTCGGACTACGGGCAGGAGACGCGGGAGCTCGCGCGCGTCGCCATGATCAGGCAGCTGCGCGCCGTCGACTGGTACGACACCCTCGAGACCGTCTTCTTCGGCCTGAGCCTCGGCTCGGTGCTGGTGCTGGCCGCGATCGGGCTCGCCATCACCTTCGGCGTGATGGGCGTGATCAACATGGCCCACGGCGAGCTCATCATGCTGGGCGCCTACACCGCGTGGGCGCTGCAGCAACTGCTGCCCGGCTCCGTCACCGCGGCGCTGCTGCTCTCCCTGCCGGCCGCGTTCGGGTTCTGCGCGCTGGTCGGCGTGGCGATCGAGAGGAGCGTCATCCGCTTTCTCTACGGCCGCCCGCTCGAGACGCTGCTGGCCACCTTCGGCATCAGCCTGATCCTGCAGCAGGCGGTGCGCACGTTCGTGTCGCCGCGCAACGTGCCGGTGGCGAACCCGCCCTTCATGCAGGGCACGCTCGACCTGAATCCGGTGTTCTCGCTCACGCTGAACCGGTTGTGGATCCTCGCGTTCTGCCTCGTCGTGTTCGCGGCGCTCCTGATCCTGCTGCGACGGTCGCGCTTCGGGCTCGAGATGCGCGCGGTCGCGCAGAACCGCCAGATGGCGCGCGCCATGGGCGTGCGCTCGGCACGCATCGACTCGCTGACCTTCGGCCTGGGGGCCGGCATCGCGGGCATCGCCGGCGTCGCGCTGTCGCAGCTCACGAACGTCGGCCCGAACCTCGGCCAGGCCTACATCGTCGACAGCTTCATGGTCGTGGTGTTCGGCGGCGTAGGCAACCTGTGGGGCACGCTCATCGGCGGCATGACGCTCGGCGTCGCGAACAAGCTCATGGAGCCGTGGGCCGGCGCCATCCTCGCCAAGGTGCTGGTGCTCGTGTTCCTGATCCTGTTCATACAGCGCCGGCCGCGCGGGCTCTTCCCGCAACGCGGCCGCGCGGCGGAGGCGTGATGACGACCTGCCGCGACGGAAGCGTCACATGAGCGCCGCCACCGCGTCCGCCGGCCTCGTCGCGCCCGGCCTCGCGAGCACACGCTCCACGACGATCTTCTGCACGCTGCTCACGCTCGTGACGGTGGGGGTCGCCATCGCGGCGAACCTGCCCGCCGAGCATCCGGCGCACCTGGGCACCTTCACCGTCACGCTGCTGGGCAAGTACCTGACCTACGCGATCCTCGCGCTGTCGGTGGATCTCGTGTGGGGGTATCTGGGCATCCTGTCGCTCGGGCACGCGGCCTTCTTCGCGCTCGGCGGCTACGCGATGGGCATGTACCTCATGCGCCAGATCGGGGCGCGCGGCGTGTACGGCAATCCGGATCTGCCGGACTTCATGGTGTTCCTGAACTGGACCGAACTGCCCTGGTACTGGCAGGGCTTCGACATGTTCTGGTTCGCCGCGCTCATGATCTTCCTGGTGCCGGGGCTGCTCGCCTACGTCTTCGGCGCGCTCGCCTTCCGCTCGCGCGTGAACGGGGTGTACCTGTCGATCATCACGCAGGCCATGACCTACGCGCTGCTGCTCGCGTTCTACCGCAACGAGATGGGCTTCGGCGGCAACAACGGGCTGACCGACTTCCGCGAGCTGCTCGGGTTCGATCTTCGGAGCAACGCCGTGCGCATCGGGCTGTTCGTGGCCTCCGCGGTCGCGCTGCTGCTGTCGTATCTGGCGTGCGTGGCGGTGCTGCGCTCGCGCCTCGGGCGCGTCGCCGTCGCCATCCGCGACGCGGAGAGCCGCACGCGCTTCATCGGCTATCCGGTGGACCGCGTCAAGGTCGTGATCTTCACGATGTCGGCCATGATCGCGGGCCTCGCGGGCGCGCTGTACGTGCCGCAGGTCGGCATCATCAACCCCGGCGAGTTCGCGCCGCTGAACAGCATCGAGGCCGTCGTGTGGGTCGCCATCGGCGGGCGCGGCACGCTGTGGGGCGCCGTCATCGGCGCGCTCGGCGTGAACTTCGCGAAGACCTGGTTCACCGGGGCGTATCCCGAGGCCTGGCTGTTCGCGCTGGGGCTGCTGTTCGTGCTCGTGACGCTGTTGCTGCCGAAGGGAATCGCGGGCCTGTTCGGAAGCGGCTTCCGGCGCCGTCCCGCGACCCCGGCCGCGAAGGAGCCACCCGCCGGTCCGGCCGACGTCGATCCCGTCGGGCAGTCCGCCGCGACGCCCTCGCCCGCCGGAGCTCCGAGCCGATGATGCGCCGCGACAGGACCTTCGAGTTCCTGATCCCGAAGCGGGTCGAGAACCTCGATCTGTCGCACGGCACCGTGCTCTACATGGAGGACGTGTCGGTGAGCTTCGACGGGTTCCGCGCCATCGACGGGCTTGACTTCCACGTCGATGCGGGGGAGCTTCGCGCGCTCATCGGGCCGAACGGCGCCGGCAAGACGACGATGATGGACATCGTCACCGGCAAGACGAAGCCGGACACGGGCAGCGTCTGGTTCGGCCAGCGCATCAACCTGCTGCGCATGAACGAGGCCGAGATCGCGCGCGCGGGCATAGGCAGGAAGTTCCAGCGGCCCACCGTGTTCGAGGAGCTCGACGTGCACGCGAACCTCGAGTTGTCGATGGCCGGCGAGCGCGGCGTGTGGAGGACGTTCCGCGCGCGGCTGGACGCGGCGTCGCGCGAGCGCATCGACGCGGTGGCCGAGACCATCGGTCTCTCGGACGCCTTGCGCGCGCGCGCGGGCGCGCTGTCGCACGGCCAGAAGCAGTGGCTGGAGATCGGCATGCTGATCATGCAGAACCCCGTGCTGCTGCTCGTCGACGAACCGGCCGCCGGCATGACGCACCAGGAGATGGACCGCACCATCGAGCTTCTGAAGGCGCTCGCCGGAGATCACGCGGTGGTGGTGGTCGAGCACGACATGGACTTCGTGCGCGCGCTCGACGCCCCCGTCACCGTGCTGCACCAGGGCTCGGTGCTGGCCGAGGGCAGCATGGCGCAGGTGCAGAGCGATCCGCGCGTGATGGAGGTGTACCTCGGCACCGCGGCGCAGGTCCCCCGATGAGCGCACGCGTCGCCACGGCCGTCGCCGACGCCCCGGTGCTCGCCCTCGAGGCGGTCTCGCAGTACTACGGCTCCTCGCACACGCTGCGCGGCGTCGACCTGGTCGTGGGCGACGGCTGCACCGTGCTGATGGGCAGGAACGGCGTCGGCAAGACGACGCTGATGCAGTGCATCGCGGGGCTGCTGCCCGTGCGCGACGGTGCCGTGCGACTCGCCGGGGCGGACATCACGCGGCTGTCCGCCGAGCGCCGCGCCGCGGCGGGCATCGGCTACGTGCCGCAGGGCCGGCAGATCTTCCCGCTGTTGACCGTGGAGGAGAACCTGCGCATCGGCCTGCCCTCGCGCCGCGACGGCTCGAAGAGGATCCCGCCCGAGATCCACGAGCTCTTCCCGGTGCTCGCCGACATGAAGTCGCGCCGTGGCGGGGATCTCTCGGGCGGTCAGCAGCAGCAGCTCGCGATCGGTCGGGCGCTGGCCACCCAGCCCGACATCCTGCTGCTCGACGAACCGACCGAAGGCATCCAGCCGAACATCGTCGCCGAGATCGGCGACATCGTCAGGAAGCTGTGCGACGAGGTCGGGCTCGCGGTGCTGCTGGTGGAACAGAAGCTGCCCTTCGCGCGGCGCGTCGGGGACCGGTTCGCGCTGATGGATCGCGGCGCGATCGTGGCCGAGGGCGCGATGGGCGGGCTGGACGACGAGCTGGTGCGGCGTTACCTGACGGTGTGATCGTGCGCCGCGCCGCGGCGCGGGCGTCTGGCCCTCGGAAGGCCGTGGACATTGCAACAAGTGCCACCACGGCACATGGCAAGTTCCCGCCCTGCCACGCTGACAGCGGGATCGCACTGGACCCCGACACGCCTGTCCCGTCCCGGGGCCGGACCCACGAGGTGAACGGATGCGGACTCGTCCCGGCCAGCAGGATGGTGACGGCTCGAGGTCCGACGCGATTTCGCGCGGCCTCGCCGTCGCCGCACTGTTCGGCGCGGCCTTCGCGCTGGCCTGCGACATCGGGATGTGGCTCGTGATCGACGGGTACGACCCCGTCGCCCAGACCATCAGCGAGCTTGCCGCCGGGCCGCACAAGTGGGTCCAGGACTACGGCATCGTCGTCTTCGCGCTCGGCACCCTGGGGCTGGCGCTCGCGCACCTGCTGCACGGCGGCAGCGGCGTGGCGGCGTGGACGGTGCGGGTCGCGCTGGTGCTGCTCGTGCTGGACGTGGGCCTCGTCGCGGTGTGGAACCAGTACGGCAACGGGCGCCCGGGCGGGCTCGTCATCCACACGCGGCTGGTGTGGGCGCTCTACGCGATCGTCCCGATCCTGATGTGGTCGGCCGCCTCCGCGCCCATCGGCCGCGATGCCGCGCCGACGCGCTTCGGCAGGAAGGCGGCGGTGGCGTGGGTGGTGCTCGCGCCGGTGTACTACGTGGTCCCGCCGGGGCTGGACGGCGCCTACGAGCGGCTGCTGGCCATCGCGATGATCGGTACCGTGGCCGGCATCGCCTGGCGATTGCAACATGACACCCGGGATGCCGTGCGCGATGCCCGGAGCGACGGTCCGGCCGGGGCACTGCCGCGGTCGGCCGGGGTCACCTCGTGAGCATGGACTGGCTGACGAGCGACGCGGGCAGCCTCGTGCGCATCGCGCTCTCCGCGGCGCTCGTGCTGGCCGCCACCATCGCCGTCATCCGCGTCAACGGCCTGCGCTCGCTGTCGAAGATGTCGAGCTTCGACTTCGCCGTGACCGTCGCGATCGGCAGCGTCGTGGCCAGCACCGTGCTGGCCGACAGCCCGTCGGTCGTGGAGGGCGGGTTCGCCATCGCCGCGCTGCTGGGCTCCCAGCGCATCGTCGCCATGGCCCGCGTGCGCTTCGGCGCGTCGAGTCTCGTCGACAACGCCCCCGTCGTGCTGATGCGCGGCCAGGCGCTGGACGAGGCCGCGCTCGCATCGACGCGAGTCAGCCGCGAGGATGTCTACGCGAAGCTGCGCGAGGCGAACGTGACACACCTGAACCAGGTGCATCGCGTGGTGCTCGAGTCGACCGGCGACATCTCCGTGCTGCACGGCGAACCGGGCTCGACGCTGGACGAGCGGCTGATGCTCGGGGTGCGCGATTAGCGAAGCGATGAAGGGCGTCGAGTTGCACGTCGACGGCCACGGCCCCGACACGATCGTCATGGTGCACGGCTGGCCCGACACGTGGCGCCTCTGGGACGCGCAGGTCGAGGCGCTCGCGTTGCGCTTTCGCTGCGTGCGGTTCACCCTGCCCGGGTTCGCCCCGGGCGACGAGCGCCGTGCGCGCGGTCTCGCCGAGGTGGTGGCGACGCTGCACCGGGTCGTGCTCGACGCCGCCGAAGGCCGGCCCGTCACGCTGCTGCTGCACGACTGGGGCTGCGTCTACGGCTACCGCTTCGCGCAGGTGCATCCGGAGCTGGTGCGCCGGGTGGTCGCGCTCGATGTCGGCGACGGCGGCTCGCAGGCTCATCTCGACTCGCTCGGAGTCGGCGCGAAGCTCGGCATCTTCGCGTACCAGAACTGGCTGTCGCTCGCGTGGCGCATCGGTGGATCGGTCGGCGACGCCATGACGCGCAGCTTCGCGAAGCGCGTGCGCGCGCCGGGCGATCCCGCCACCATCGGCTCGCGCATGAACTACCCGTACTGGATCCGATGGGGCCGCTCCGGGCAGTCCTACGACGAGCTGCGCCCGTTCGAGCCGAGCGTGCCGACGCTGTACGTCTGGGGCACGCGCAAGCCCTTCATGCTGCATTCGCCCGAGTGGGTGCACACGATCGACGCCGCGCCCGGCTCGCGCGCCGTGGCGCTGGAGAGCGGACATTGGCCGATGCGCGAACGCGCGCAGGAGTTGAACGCGTTGCTGCTGGACTGGCTGGAAGAGACTGACGACACTTCGGGCTGAACCCTCCGGGAACCACGTCCTTGACCGACTTCGACATCGTCGACGACCGCTTCGCAGGCTTCACGCTGCCCGACGCGGGACTGGAGCTGCTGGCGAGCGGCTTTCGCTCGGTCGCGGGTCCGGTGTGGATGGGCGATGCCGGTTGCCTGCTGTTCCAGGACCTGCCGCGCAACCGCACGATGCGCTGGTCCGAGACGGAGGGCGTCTCGGTGTACCGCGCCCCGTCCGGCTACGCCGACGGCCAGACCCGCGATCCGCGCGGACGGCTCGTCGCCTGCTCGCACCGCGGGCGCTGCCTCTACCGCACCGAGCTCGACGGCCACGTCATCACGCTCGTGACCCACCACGCCGGCAAGCGGCTGAACGCCCTGAACGACGTCGTCGCGAAGTCCGACGGCACGCTGTGGTTCACCGATTCGCTGCACGGCATCTCCAACGACTACGAAGGCGGTCGGCAGAGCTCCGAGCAACCGCCCGCGGTCTATCGCTTCGATCCCTCCACCCGCGACATC
Source organism: uncultured Gammaproteobacteria bacterium (assembly GCA_963833195.1). Classification (GTDB taxonomy): domain Bacteria; phylum Pseudomonadota; class Gammaproteobacteria; order Granulosicoccales; family Granulosicoccaceae; genus Granulosicoccus. Next base: position 760,830 of record CAWHXF010000028.1, read on the forward strand.
CGCATCGTCGCCGAGGACTTCGAGGGTCCGGGCGGGCTCGCCTTCTCGCCCGACCAGACGCGGCTGTACGTCGCCGACACGGGAAACCCGGCGCAGGCCGATCCGGACCGGCACATCCGCGCCTTCGACGTCGCACCGGACGGCACGCTCTCCGGCGCAGACGTCTTCTACGAGATCTCGCCCGGCCACTGCCGCGGGATGGCGGTGGACGAGCGCGGCAATGTCTGGGCGAGCGCGGCCGACGGCGTGCACTGCCTGTCCCCGGACGGGCGTCTGCTGGGCAAGGTGCGCGTGCCGCAGAGAGTGGCGAACGTCGCCTTCGGCGAGCTGCACCGGAACCGGCTCTTCATCGCCGCATCGCACGCGCTGTACGCGGTGTTCCTGAACGTGCGCGGTGCGGCGTTCCCTTGACGGAACAGACGGCAAGGAACTCCCGCCTCCCACCGCGGGCGGCGACGTGATCGAGAAGCTGTCGAGCGCGGCCTGAGGCGCCCGGGCCTGCGACTCGACGCCCGCCCCTCCTTTCTCTACGCTCGCGCGTTCCGTTCATTCCGGACAGACCATCGCGTGCCCGCCTCGACCCTGCGCCCCACCTCCGACACCCGCATCGTGGAGGTGGTACCCATGCGCCCGCCGCAGGAGCTCGTCGAGCGCCTGCCGCTGACCCCGGACGCCGCGACGCTGGTATCCGGCACGCGCGCGCGAATCGCGGACATCCTGCAAGGCACCGATCCGCGCCTGCTCGTCGTCGTGGGCCCGTGCTCCATCCACGACCCGGAGGCGGCGCTCGAGTACGCCGAGCGGCTGGCGAGCGTGCGCGCGGATCACGCCGACGCTCTCGAGCTCGTCATGCGCGTCTACTTCGAGAAACCGCGGACCGTCGTCGGCTGGAAGGGTCTGATCAACGATCCACAGCTCGACGGCAGCTTCGACATCGATCGTGGGCTGGAGCTTGCCCGGATGCTGCTCGTCGAGATCGCGGAGCTCGGCGTGCCGGCGGGCTGCGAGTTCCTGGACGCCGCGACGGGGCAGTACTACGCGGATCTCGTGAGCTGGGGCGCGATCGGCGCACGCACGACCGAAAGCCAGGTCCACCGGGAGATCGCCTCGGGACTCTCCTGCCCGGTCGGCTTCAAGAACGGCACCGACGGCAACGTGCGCGTGGCCGTGGACGCCATCGCCGCGGCGGGCCATCCGCACGCGTTCCTGAGCCCCACCGAGCAGGGCCGCATCGCGCTCTACCGCACGCGCGGCAACGAGGACGCGCACCTGATCCTGCGCGGCGGGCGCGAGCCGAACCACGACGCCGCGAGCGTCTCGGCGGCCGCGGCACTGCAGCGCGACGCCGGCCTGGAGCGCCGCATCATGATCGACTGCAGCCACGCCAACAGCGGCAAGGACTTTCACCGGCAGGTCGAGGTGGCGGCGGGCATCGCGGATCGCGTCGCCGCCGGGGACACCGATATCGGCGGCGTGATGCTCGAGAGCCACCTCGTCGAAGGGCGACAGGCGATGGAGGTACCGCTCGAGTACGGGCAGAGCATCACGGACGCGTGTCTCGGTTGGGACGACACGGTGGGGGTGTTGGAGAGACTGGCGCGGGCGGTGCGGGAGGGGTAGTCGCGCGGTGCAGGCCGATTCGAAGGCTCGGGCCGTGGGGGTGCTCGTGCTCGCCGAGATCCTCGCCATGTCGCTGTGGTTCACCTCCTCCGCCACGCTCGCCGACCTCGTGGCCGCGACGGGTCTGTCGTCCACGCGTGCGGCACTGCTGAACTCCGCCGTGCCGGCGGGCTTCGTCGTCGGCGCGCTCGGCATCGCGATCTCGGGCCTCGCCGACCGGCTGGATCCGCGCGGGGTATTCGCGGTTTCCGCGCTGCTCGCCGCCCTCGCGAACGCGAGCCTCGTCGTCGTGGCGCCCGACGGCTTGCTCGCCGTCGCGGGCCGCGCCGCCGTCGGGCTCTGCCTCGCGGGCGTCTACCCCGTCGGCATGAAGATCGCGGTCGGCTGGGGTCTCGCGGACCGGGGCCTGCTCGTGGGGCTGCTCGTCGGCGGGCTGACCCTCGGCTCGGCCGCCCCGCACCTGCTCGCCTTCCTCGGCGGTACGGACTGGCGCGCCACCACGCTCGCGGCCTCGGGGCTCGCCGCGCTCGGCGCACTGCTGGTCTCGTTCACGGCCCTCGGTCCGCACCACGCGCGCGCGTCGCGCTTCGATCCACGCTCCGCGACGCTCGCCTGGACGGACGTGCGCATCCGGCGCGCCTTTGCCGGCTACCTCGGGCACATGTGGGAGCTGTACGCGATGTGGGCCTGGATCGGCACGGCGACGCTCGCCTCCTACGCGCTGCGCATGGACGCGGCCGAGGCCGCGCCGCTCGCCAAGCTGACGGCGTTCGTGGCGATCGCCTCGGGCGCGGCGCTCTGTCCGGTCGCGGGGCTGTACGCGGACCGTTTCGGCAAGGCGCGACTGACCGCGCTCGCGATGCTCGCGAGCGGCACGGCGGCGCTCGCGGCGGCGCTCGCGTTCGGCGGTCCGGCGTGGCTGTTCGCCACGGTCACGGTGCTCTGGGGAGCGACGATCATCCCCGATTCCGCCCAGTTCTCGGCGCTCGTGGCCGACGCCGCACCGCCGGAGCGCGCGGGCAGCCTGCTCACGCTGCAGACCGCGCTCGGCTTCGCGCTCACCGTGCTGACCGTGCAGGCGGTCCCGTCGGTGGTCGACGCGATCGGCTGGCGCGCGACCTTCGTCGTGCTGGCGCTCGGGCCCGCGTTCGGTGTCGTCTCGATCCGACCGCTGGCGCGGGCGGAGGCCGCCTCCCGGGCACGCTCCCCGGCGCGTCGAACCGGCGCGCGCTGAGCCCCGCCACGGGGGCGAGCCGCGCACGATCGGCGTGGCGCTGCCGACGTGCGGCAGCAGCACCACGTTGTCCAGCCTGCGAAGCGCTTCGGGGACGTGCGGCTCCTGCGCGTAGACATCGAGCGCGGCGCCCGCGATGGCGCCGGAGGACAGCATCTCGATCAGCGCCTCCTCGTCCACCAGATCGCCGCGCGCGACGTTCACGAGCCGGCCCTCCGGCCCGAGCGCCTCCAGCACGCCGCGGTCCACGAGCCCGCGCGTCTGCGGCGTGCTCGGCGCGATCACGACCAGCCAGTCCACGTCGCGGGCCATCGCGGTGAGATCTCCAGGTCCGGCAACGCCTCGATGATCTCCCGCGAGCACCCGGCGCTGCCGCCGGTGGCCACGAAGCGGACGCCCTCGGGAAGCGCCGCGAGGAACGCCGGCTTGTCGTCCGCATCGCAGTACCGGTGGATCGTGAAGTCCCGTTCCAGCTGTTCGACGATGCGCGCCGTGAGGCCGGAAACGAGGAGCAGATCGGGTTTCGGCATCGAGGACGGCTCTCGGGAGCGCAAGGTCAGGGAAGCGATACGGCCTTGCGCCGTCGCAACAGCAGGAGCACGAGCGGGATCGACCAGATGACCAGGGTGAAGATCCCGAGACCCGCCGCGATGGGGCGTTCGAAGAACGCGACGAAGCTGCCCTGCGACTTGATCATGGAGGTGACGAAGTTTCGCTCCAGCATGGGCCCGAGCACGAGCCCGAGAATGGCGGGCGCGATGGGGATGTCGTTCTCCTCCATGAAGAACCCCAGCACGCCGAAGACCAGCATGATGATGATCCCCGCGATGGAGTTGTTGATCGCGAAGGAGCCGACGATGCAGAACATCAGGATGATCGGCATGAGGATCCGGCTCGGGATCGACAGCAGCGTTCCCGCGCCCTTGATCGCCAGCCAGCCGAGCGGCAGCATGATGAGGTTGGCCACGAGGAACACGATGAAGACGGCGTAGATCAGTTGCGGCTCGGTGATGAAGACCATGGGGCCGGGGTTGATGCCCTTGAGGTAGAGCACGCCGATCACGATCGCGGTGATCGAGTCCCCGGGGATGCCGAAGACCAGTGCCGGGATCCAGGCCCCGCTCATCGCGGCGTTGTTCGACGCGCCGGACTCCACGAGGCCCTCGACGTGGCCGTGGCCGAACTTCTCCGGTGTCCTGGAGAATCGCTTCGACACCGCGTAGGAGATCCAGGCCGCGATGTCCGCTCCGGCGCCCGGAAGCGCGCCGATGGCGGTGCCGAGGACGCTTCCGCGAATCGCCTGGACCGGGTAGGTCACGAGGTTCCTCGCCTGCTGGCGGAAGATGCTCGCGCCCCGGCCCTTCTCGATCGACGGCGTATTGCTCCTCGACAGGAACGCGCGGATGACCTCGGAGATCGCGAACAGGCCGATCATCGCGGGGATGAACTGGATCCCCGCCAGGAGCTCGACGTTGCCGAACGTGTAGCGCGGCGCGCCGGCGGGGTTCTCGATCCCTATGGTCGCCGCGAAGAGTCCGATGAGCAGCGAGACGAGACCGCGGGAGGGCGAGCCCGGGGACACGAAGACGGCGCAGGACAGCCCGAGCACGACGAGCCAGAAATACTCGAACGACGAGACCTTCAGCGCGATCTCGGCCAGCACCGGCGAGGCGGTGATGAGCACGAGCGTCCCGAGCACCAGCATGGCCACCGTCATCACGAGCAGCGACGTCGGCGTGAACCCCAGCACGGGCGACAGGACGATGTAGAGGACGATCAGCGCGAGCACCGTCGCCGCCCGCGCCACGGCGCCCGCGTCGCGCACCCACCCTTCCAGCCTGACGCCCACACCGCGCTCGCCGCCGAGCAGCGCCTTGCCGACGATGAACAGCCCCACGCCGATCGACGCGATCGCGATCGCGCGCGGCATGGTTCCCGCGCCGTAGCTCTGTCCCGGAATGTCCCGGAACGACGTGGCGGACAGGTAGATGCCGATGCCTCCGAGCAGGACGAGGAGGCCGAGGGTCAGGTCCGTGGCGCGCATCGAGCCCTCCCGCCGCGGCGCGAGCCCTGCCGGCCGCGCGCCGTGGCCTTCACGACGTGCGTCGGACGATCCGTCCCGCGTCCCGCTCCGGGCGGATCATTCCGACGCGAGGCCGGCTTCCTTCATCACCACGCCGAACGCCCCGTCGCTCGGCACGAAGGTCACCTGATCGGCGGGAAGATCCTCCGACACGAGCCACCCCGCGAGGCCGACGTGACATATGCCGCCCTGCCCCCCACGCCCGATCCGCCGGTCCGGTTCACCACGTTGACCGGAACGCCGAGCTCTTCCTGCAACCGCGAGGCGATGACGCGACCCACGGCATCGGTCCCGCCGCCCGCGGCCCACGGCACGATCATCTGGATCGGCCGGTTGAATACGGTGGGTCTACGCGAGCGATTCCAGGAACCGCAGCACGCTGGTCTCGGACACGTCCAGCCGCTTGCGCGACCGCTTCGCGCGTGCCGGCACGTCGCGCGCCTCGATGCGCGCGAGCAGCGCCGGGTGGACGTAGTACTTCCTCGCCACCGCCACGGTGTTGCCGAGCACGCCGGCCGCGTGCTTCACGGCCTGTACCTCGGGGTGTGCGGCGGGATCGGCGCGATGCGCATCGGCGTATTGCCAGGCGGCGACGGTGCCGCCCCAGGTGCGGAAGTCCTTCGCGGTGAAGGGCTCGCCCGCCGCCTCCTCCAGCCAGGCGTTGACGTCGGACGAGCTCACCGGGTGCACTTCCCCGTCGGCGCCGCGATAGCGGAACAGCCGCTGACCGGGAAGCTCCTGGCAGTAGAGCACGCTGCGCGCGAGCCCGGCGTCGTGCAGGTCCAGCTCCCGCCGCACGCCGGACTTGCCGTCGAAGTCGAGCAGCAGCGCATCGCCTTGCACCTCGGCGTGCCTCGCGCGCAGCGTGGTGGCGCCGTGGCTGCCGTTCTGCCTCGCGTACGCGTCGTTGCCCACGCGCACGAGTCCCAGATCGATCAGCCGCACCGCCGCGGCGACGACGCGTCGCTTGTCGTGGCGCGCGCCGGTCATCGCCTCGTCCGCCGCCCGGCGGATGCGGTGCAGGCGAGCGCCGAAGCGCGCGAGACCGTCGAACTTCTCGCGGTTGCGCAGCTCGTGCCACAGCTCGTGGTAGCGGTACTGCTTGCGCCCGCGCGCGTCGAGCCCTGTGCACTGGATGTGTCCGTACTCCTCGGTACACACCCAGACCTCCCGCCACGCGGGCGGCACGACGAGGGCCCGGCAGCGCGCGAGCGTGGCGGGGTCGGTGAGACTCGTGCCGTCGGCGCGGTGCCATGAAAAGCCCTTGCCGCGCCGTCGCCGACCGTAGCCCGGTGCGCCGAGATCGGCGTACACCAGCGGCGAGCCCCCACCGCCGATCGCGCGCACGACGCGCTCGATGGCCAGGTTGCGTTCGTCCTCGGCGAGCCGCTTCGTCATGGCGCGCAGCATGGCCGGTCCACCGATGCCGGCTGCGCGCACGGGGCAGAAATTGCAGCATCACGCGACCCGCGGCAGCGCGACACCTCGCTCCTCGGCCGGGTCCAGGCCCCAGGCCGTGATGAACGTGCCGCCCGCCTGCGCCGCCGCGAAGCGGTAGCCCTGCAGCAGCACGGGCGCGACGCCGCGCAGGGCGATGTGCACGCCCGCGTCGCGCAGACGCCCGAGCACGTCCGCGTTGAGCTCCACGATGTCCTCGGTCACCTCGACGCAAAGCCGCGCGGCGGGCAGCTCGAGCCGGTCGATCCGCTCGAGCAGCGCATCGGCGAAGTCGTCGGTGCGCATGGATTCGGCCGACATGTTCAGCGACAGCACGAAGTCCGCGCCCACCCGGGCCTCGCGCAGCCAACGGCGCAGCGCCGCCGTTCCCAGCCGCATCATCTCGATGTCCAGACGCTGACCGATCGCGCCCGAGAGCTCCCCGGCGAAGGCGGCCGGCGCCGTCACCGAGCCGTCGACGTTCCTGATCCTCGCGAGCGCTTCGGCGCCGACCAGACGCGTTTCGCCGTCGCTCGACAAGCGCACGATCGGCTGATACCAAGCCTCGAGGCGACGCTCGTCCAGCGCGAGCGCCAGCACGTCGGGCCGCTCGGTCGCGGGTCTGCCCGACCCGCCCACCCCGCGCGACTGGCGACGACGGCGCTTCTGCGCGTACATCGAGGCATCGGCGGCGTGCAGCACCTCGGCGAGCGCGCGTCCCTCGCCGGACGTGCCGACGCCGACGCTGCAGCCGATCGCGTACCGACCGAAGCTCGTGCGTACCGGTTCGTCGAAGATCGCCTGCACGCGCGCGCACACGCGCGCCGCGTCGCCGGCGTCGGCCCCCGGCAGCACGACGACGAACTCGTCCCCGCCCCAGCGCACCGGCACGGCGCGCTCGTCGAGCACGCCCTCGAGCCGGCGCGCCACCGCGACGAGGATCTCGTCGCCCGCGGCGTGGCCGGCGCAATCGTTGACGGCCTTGAAGCCGTCGAGGTCGAGAAACAGCACCGACGCGGGCACGGACGGGCTCGTCCGGTCGAGCTCGTCGATGATCGCGCCGCCGCGCTGACGGTTCATGAGACCGGTCAGCTCGTCGCGCGTGGCCTGCGCGACGAGCTTCTGCTCGGCGAGCCCGCGTTCGCGTCGATCGACCACCAGGTCGGCGGCGAGCTTGTCGATGCTGCGCGCGATGTGTCCGATCTCGTCGCCGGTGGGGTCGGCGAGCATCGTGCGCAGGTCCCCGGCGGCGACGCGCTCCGCCGCCCGGGCGACGCCCGCCAGGCGGCGCCCCAGCGGGTGCAGGAACATGACCCACCCCAGCAGCACGAGCGCGGCGCTGGCGATGCCCGCCGCCAGCACGACGCGCTTGACCTCGGCGACCGGCGCGAAGGATTCCGCGCGATCGATCTTCACGACGAGGCCCCAACCGGTGTCGGGCAGGGTCTCGATCGCCAGGATCGATTCGATGCCGCGGTAGTCCTTCGCGTTCACCAGACGCCCGCCGGGCGAGTGCAGCGCCTGGTTGATCGGCAGCCCCTTCGAGGCGGGCACCACCTTGTCGAAGGCCGCGTCGCGCGCGAAGCGCAGCAGCGTGATGAACTGGGCGTCGCCGCTCGTCGTGGGCTGCGCGATGTGCGCCTCGCTCGTCTGTCCGAAGCCTTCGTGCTCGAGCACCGGATCCACCACCGGTGCGAGCCGGGTCTCGAGCAGCAGGGCGCCGAGCGTGCGACCGTTCGCGGTCCGGACCGGCGCCGCCATGCCGAGCCGCGGCGCTCCCGCGGCCGTGCGGAAGGCCTCGCCGAACAGCGTCGTGGCGGTATCCATCGCACGAGTCGCCAGCGTCGGGTCGCGCGGCGTCCAGGAATGCCCGACCGAACGGCCGAGCGAGCGCCCCTCGCGATCGACGATGTCGACGCCCACGATCTCGGAGCCGAGCAGCCCCGCGGAGCGGGTCAGGGACTCGGCCAGCGCGGCCAGGGGCGGTGTGCCGGTGGACGGGGCGAAGCCGGGGGCGGCGGGCGGGGCCTCGTTCTCCAGGGCCTCGAGCGAGCGGCGCACGTCGGCATCGCTCGCGAGCGAATCGGCCTCGCGCCGGTAGCTCGAGAGCACGTCGGTGATGCGCGCGCCCTCGAGCCGGCGCACGTTCATCAGGTCCGTCTCGATGCGCTCGGACAGACGGGCCTCGATCACGAACACCGTCGCCGCGCTCGACAGCAGGATCGGAAACGTGACGACCACGAGCCACACCGCCAGGCGCGCGCGAATGCCGAGCCCTGCAGTGTTCATCGCTGACGTGCCGCTCCGGGACGTGCCTTGGTGGCGGCACGCCCGGTGCTCGACTTGAGGCCTCCCCTCCGATGCCTGCGCGGGAACGCCGTCGGTAGCAATTACAGCCGATGTCGGGCGCGGCGGCGCGCGGTCGCAGGATCGCCGCCACGCTCACTCCGTCGAGGATCCGTCCCGTGAAACCAGTCCCGGTCGCCCTGCTCCTGGCGCTCGCTGCCGCTGCGGCCCCGGCGCTCGCCGACGAGCTCGAGGGCGCGATCCTCGCCTACGACCGCGTGGCGAACGTCATCGTGATGAGCGACAAGAGCGTCGTGCCGCTCGAGAGCTTCACGGGCGAGCTGCCCGCCGATCTCGTCGCCGGGGACCGCGTGTCGATCGTCTACCGCTCGGACGAGGACGCCGGCATCAACGCTGTCGAGTCGGTGGAGCGCGTCGACTGATCAGCCAGGTAGCGGCGCGTCCGGGCGCAGCAGGCCCTCGTTCACCAGGTCGCTCCACAGCGACGCAGGCAGCTCCGCCGCGAACCACTGCGCGTTCTGCCGCGCCTCGTTGCGCGAGCGCGGCCCCGGAATGACGCTCGCGACCAGCGGCGAGCCGAGCGGGAAGCGCAGCGCCGCCGCCTGCAGCGACACGCCGTGCGCCTCGCACACGCGCGCGATGCCGCGCGCCTTGTCCACGACGTCCTCGGGCGCCTTCGCGTAGTTCCACGTGTCGCCGCCGGCGAGGATGCCGGAGTTGTACGGCCCGCCCAGGATGATCCCGGTGCCTTCGGCCTCGCAGCGCGGGAACAGATCGTCCAGCGGCGCCTGCTCCAGCAGCGTGTAGCGCCCCGCGAGCAGGAAGCAGTCCCAGTGACCGTGGTCCATGGCGGCCAGACACACCTCGCGCTCGTTCACGCCGAGCCCGATCGCCTTGATGTCGCCGGCCGAGCGCAGCTCGTCGAGCGCCTTGTAGCCGCCGGACATCGCGTCGGCGAAGAGCGCATCGTTGCGCTCCTTGCCGTGCTGCATCTCGCCGATGTCGTGCAGCAGCAGCACGTCGATGCGCGGCAGCCCGAGGCGCTGGAAGCTGTGCTCGAACGAGCGCATGACGCCGTCGTAGGTGTAGTCGTAGACGGGCGTGAACGGCAGGCAGCCCGGCCAGTCCTTCGCGTCCTCCTGGGGTGCGGCGCCGGGCTTCAGCAGCCTGCCGGCCTTCGTGGACAGGACGTACTCGTCATCGAGGCGGCGCAGGGCATCGCCCACGAAGCGCTCGGAGCGTCCGAAGCCGTAGAACGGCGCGGTATCGATGAAGCGCAGGCCGCTGGACAGGCCCTCGTCGATGGCACCCGCGATGTCCTCGTCGCTCACCGGACGGTGGTTGCCGGCCATGGCCGCGCAGCCCAGACCGAGCTCGGTGAGCCGCAGGCCCGTGCGGCCGAGCTCGCGGGTGGCGAAGGCGTTGTCGTCGCTCATGGTGGAACACTCCGGCAGCGGGGGGCCGGCCAGCGTAGCCCGTCGGCTACCGGACCGGGCGCGGGGCGTCCGCCGCGGCGCAAAGCTCCGCACAGCGCAGGCGCTGGATCTTGCCCGACGGTCCCTTCGGCAGCTCGTCGAGAAAGTGCACGCGCTCGGGGCACCGGAACGCGCCGAGCGTCGCCTCGCACGCCGCCAGCAGGGTGGCCTCCTCGACGTGCGTGCCGGGCACGCGCACGACGGCGGCCTCGACGCGCTCGCCGTAGTCCGCGCAGGCACGACCGAACGCGGCCGCCTCGAGCACGTGCGGATGCGCGAGCAGCGCCTCGTCGATCTCGCGCGGCGCGATGTTCTCGCCACCCCTGATGATGAGCTCCTTGAGCCGTCCCGTGACCCACAGGAAGCCGTCGCCGTCGAGCCGGCCGAGGTCCCCGGTGCGCAGCCAGCCGTCCGCGTCGAGCGCCGCCGCGGTGGCCGCGGCATCGCGGAAGTAGCCGGCCATGACGTTCGGTCCGCGCACGAGGATCTCGCCCTCCGCGTGCGGGCTTCCGGCGACGCGCAGCTCGCAACCCGTCGCCCGGCCCGGCGAGCCCACGCGCCGGGCCGCCGGCGGCATCGGGTTCGTCGCGATCTGGGCGGCCGTCTCGGTCAGGCCCATCGTCTCGATCAGCGGCAGCCCGAACCTCGCCTCGAACGCGCGGTGCACGTCCGGTGCGAGCGGGGCGGACGCCGAGCGCACGAAGCGCAGCGCGTCCGCCGCGTCGCGCGCGCCCGCGCCGTGCAGCAGGTACGCCACCTGCGTGGGCACGAGGCTCGCCCACGTGCAGCGGCTTCCGGTCACCTGCCCCCAGAAGCCGGACGCCGAGAAGCGCTCCGGCAGCACCGTCGAGCCGCCCGAGACGAGCGGCCCGTAGAGCGTCACGCACAGCCCGTTGATGTGATACAGCGGCAGCGTGCACAGCGCCCGGTCGCGAGGTTCGAGCCCGTGCCCCGCCGCCACGTTGCGGCCGCCCGCCAGCAGGTTCGCGTGCGTGAGCCGTACGCCCTTGGGACGCCCCGTCGTGCCCGAGGTGTACATCAGCAGGGCGTCGTCACCGGCGGCGGGACGCGCCGGCTCCACGTCCGCTTCGCCCGCGAGCACCTCCGCGACGTCCAGCACCGCGGACGTCCCGGAATCGCACGCCGCTTCGAACGTCGCCGCGCCCAGCGCTGCCTCCACCTGCGGCCGCAGTGCCTGCGTGGTGAGCACGGCGCGCGCGCGACCGTGGCCGAGCGCGTGACCCATGATGTCGGTTCCGGCGACGAGATTGACGGCGAGCGCGCGCCGTCCGCCGTACTGGATGCCGAGCACGGCCTGCGCGGCCTCGAGGCCGTTGCCGAGCGCGAACGCGACGCTCTCGCCCGGCGCGATGCCGAGCCGCCCCAGCGCGGCGCTCGACGCGCGCGCCGAGGCGACGAGAGCTCGGGCGTCGAGCGCCCGCCCGCCCGGCTCCAGCAGGCAGACGCCATCGGGATCGTGCGCCGCGCGCGCGTCCAGCAGGCCGCGGATCGTGCCGCAGCCCTCAGCGCCCGACATGCGCCCAGTAGTCATCGAAGATCGTCTCGATCGCGGGCTCGCGCTTCGGGATCGGCCGCACGATGCGCGTGCGGTTCACGAAGTGGCGCCAGTGCAGGTTGTCGTCGATCACGTTGCCGCCCCACGTGCCGCAGCCCATGGACAGCGAGAACGGCAACCCGTTGTCGAACGCACCGCCCGTCGCGAAGCAGTGCGCCTGGTCGAGGATCACGCGGCACGTGGGCAGCCGCGTCGCGAGCGCGAGCGCGCGCGCCTCGCGCACGGCGTCGCCGGAGTGCAGCCCCACCGAATGCCCGGCCCCCTGGTACGCGAGGATGCGGTCCGCACGCTCGAGCGCGGCATCGAAGTCCCGCACCGTGTGCAGCGTGAGCACGAGCGACAGCTTCTCGCCGGATTCGGGGTGGCCGGGCCCGACGCCGCCGGCGTCCAGCAGCACGAAGCGCGCATCGCCCGGATCGTCGACATCGAGCCCCGCGCCGTCGAGCAGCACGTCGATGTCCTTCGCGATCAGACGTCGGTTCAGGTGCCCGCCGTCGAACAATGCCGCGTGCAATCGGGCGGCGTTGCCCGCGTCCAGGAGCCGTCCCCCTTCGGCATGCAGCGCCGCCAGCAGCCGATCGCGCATCGGCTGCACCACGATCAGCTGGTTCTCGGACGAGCACGATGTCGCGTTGTCGAAGGTCTTGGACGCCGCGATGAGCCGCGCCGCCGCCACGGGATCCGCCGCCTCGTCGACGATCACGGTCGCGTTGCCCGCCCCGACGCCGAGCGCGGGCGTGCCGCTGGCGTAGGCGCGGCGCACGTTGTCCTGGCTGCCCGTCGCGACCACGAGGTCGACGGCGCGCAGCAGCCGCTCCGTCTTCGCCTTGGAGGCCGGCGCCGGCAGCATCTGCACGAGGTCCGGATCGATCCCGGCACGCTCGAGCTCGGCGTGAGCGAACCCGACCAGCGCCTCGCACACCGGCGCACCCGCGGGCGACGGCGCGAGCACGATCGCGTTGCCGCATGCGAGCGCGTTGATCGCGTTGTTCGCCGGTGTGGCCGCCGGGTTGGTCGACGGCACGATCGCGCCGACCACGCCGACCGGGCGCAGCAGCTCGGTGAGCCCGAGCGAAGGCTCCTCGCGCACGATGCCCGTGGTGCGCGCGCCGCGCAGGTCGCGCAGCAGGCCGAGCGTCTTCCTGTGGTTCTTCGCGATCTTGTCGTCGATGCGGCCGAGCCCGGTGGACTCGACCGCCAGCGCAGAGAGCGCCGCGTTGCGCGCGGGCTCCATGATCGCCCAGCCCACGGCGAGGGCCGCCCGGGCGAGACGCGCCTGGTCCGCGCCCCGCGCGTAGGCGATCTGCGCGGCGCGAGCGCGCGCAACCGAGTCGTCGACGGCTCGCGCGCCGTCCTCGGCGGGTGCCGGCGCGTGCGCGGCGCTCACTTCAGGCCCGCGAGCAGCTCGGTCAGCGTGGCCTGACGCGCATCCCACATGGCCATCACCTCGTCGCGGCCCATGATCCGCATCGGCGAGCCACCGGCTTCCATCTGCGCGGCGACGCGATCGTTCGCGAACATCTCCGGCACCTTCGCGGCCAGCATCTCGACGACGTCGTCGGGCGTGCCCTTCGGCACCATCACGCCGCGGAAGTTGACGGAGGCGTCGTCGATGTCGTAGCCCGCTTCCCGCAGCGTCGGCACGTCGGGCAGGAACTCGCTGCGCTCGAGGTCCGCGACCGCGAGCACCTTCACGGTCCCCGCCTCCTGCGCGCGAAAGGCGTCGGAGAGATTGTTGATGCCCCCGACCACATCGCCCGCGATGACTGCCTTCATCGCGGCGGCACCGCCCCCCGCGGTCGGGATGTAGACCGCCTTGGCGCCGGTCGCCTTCTCCAGCTGCAGCGCGGCGATGTGATGGCCGACGTAGAGCCCGGCCCCGGACAGAGTGACCTTGCCGGGGTTCTCGGAAGCGTAGGCGACGAGCTCCTGGATGGTGTCGTAGGGGCTATCGGCCGGCACGACGACGACGGCGGGATCGGCGCCCCAGTTCGCGATGGGCTCGAAGGCGTCCTTGTCGTACTGCACCCCGCCTTCGATGGACTGCGCGATGAAGTGCGGGATGTTGTAGGCCGCCAGCGTGTAGCCGTCCTCCTCGGCCTCCGAGGCGAACCAGTTCCACCCGACCCGGCCGCCGGCGCCCGGCTTGTTGATGATCACCATCGGCTGGCCGAGGTATTCCTCGTTGCCGGCGACCATCGTGACGATGCGCGCCTGGAAGTCGGTCGCTCCCCCGGCGCCATAGCTGACCATCAGCGACACGGGACGATCGGGATAGTCCGCGGCGTGCAGCGCGGGCGCGAGACCGAGTGCGATGGTCGTGGCGGCGCCGAGCAGGTGACGTCGAAGCATGGAAAGTCTCTCCGGTGAAACGATCAGAAGAAGACGCCGCGCGGCGTCTGGACCTTGAGCAGCCACGCGAACAGCGCGTGGACGACGAACAGCACGGCGAACGCGATACCGATGCGCCGTGCCCAGGAACCGATGCGCGCCCGCGGACGCGGGTCGTACAGCGAGTGCAGCGCCACGAACGCGAGAAACGACGCGGCGTAGAAGCCGAGCGCCTTCGCGGCGAACAGCACGTACACGAGCATCACGACGATGCCCGGCGCCACGCGCCGCACGGTGCCCGCGTCGAGGCCCCGCCCGACGCGCGCGAACCCGAGCGCGGCGCGCACGAGGTTCCACAGCGCGAGGCCGAGCATCACGCCGGATATCAGGCGCGGGAACAGGAACGCCGCGGCCGGCTCGCGCGTGAAGCTGAGCCAGGCGACGGTGGCGGCGAGCGCGAGCACGCCGAGCGCGGGTGCGAGGTGCTGCGCGCGCGAGGCGGTGCCGCTCACGCCCGACCCCGTGCCGACGCGTCGCCGGGCGCGGCGGGCTCCGCGACGGGCGCGACGCGCCGGGTGGTGAAGAAGCTCCAGCCGATCGACGCGACGACCAGCGCGATCAACGCAAGGTTCAGCGCGCCGTGCGTGAAGTACACCCATGGCCCGTCCATCGCCGCCGCGATCATGCCGCCCTGCACGAAGTTCGCCTCGGCGATGGGTCCGAGGATGAGCCCGAGCACGAGCGGCGCGGCCGAGAACCCGAAGCGCTCGAGCACGTACATGCCGAGACCCAGCACGATCATGACGTGCACGTCGCCCATCGACTGCTGCACCGAGTAGGCGCCGAACAGCGCGAGCACGAGCACCGCGGGCGCCATGATGGCGGGCGGCACGTGCGCGAGCCGCGCGGCGCGCCCCGCGACCGCGATGCCGAACATGACCATGAGCAGCTGTCCGATCAGCATCGAGTCGATGAACGTCCAGGCGACCTCGGGGTGATTCACGAAGAGATCGGGCCCCGGGAAGATGCCGTGGATCAGCAATCCGCCGAGCAGCACGGCCGCGGTGGGGCTGCCGGGTATGGACAACGTGAGCAGCGGCACGAGCGAGGGGCCGACCATCGCGTTGTTCGCGGACTCCGCCGCGATGACCCCGGCCGGATGACCGGTGCCGAAGCGCTCGCGCTCGGGCGAGAACTTCCTCGTCTGATCGTAGGCGAGCAGCCCCGCGATCTGACCGCCGACGCCCGGGATCAGCCCGATGAACGAGCCGACGGCCGTGCCGATGCCGAGCGCGCGCGCGTTGCCCGCCAGTATCCGCGCCGAGTCGGCGAGCCGCTGCGAGCGCACGATCACGGTTTCGATGCCGCCCGCGCCGCGCCCCTTCGCGAACATCTCGATCACCTGCGGGATCGCGAAGATGCCGATGAGCGCGGTGATGACGTTGACTCCGCCGGTCAGCGAGTCGTGGAACACGAAACGCTGCGCGCCCTGGATGTCGTCGTAGCCGATCATCGACAGCCACAGGCCGAGACACCCCGACAGCAACCCCTTCACGAACGACTTCGAGTCCAGCGAGCCGATCACGGTCACGCCGAGAATCGCCATCCAGAAGAGGTGCGACGGGCCGAACGCGAGCGCCCAGCGCGCGAGCACGGGCGTCAGGAAGATCAGCAGCAGCACGCCGACGACGCCGCCCACGCCGGACGCCATGAACGACAGGTGCAGCGCGCGCGTGCCGTCGCCGCGCCGGGCCATCTCGTGACCGTCGAGCGCCGTCGCGATGTTCGCGGGCGCGCCCGGGATCTTGAGCAGGATGGCGCTCACCGCGCCGCCCGCCACGGTCGCGGTGTACGCCGCGCCTAGCAGGATCAACCCTTCCGTGGGCTGCAACTGGAACGTGAACGGAATCAGCAGCGCCACCGCCATCGTCGGCGACAAGCCCGGGGTGGCCCCGAGGATCAACCCGCCGATCGTGCCGCCGATCAGCAGCAGGAACGGCAACGGCTCGAACACTCCGCCGAAGTACTGAAGGAACTCCACCCGATCGCCACCTCCGCCCTCGACCATTCGCATCCTGCCGGATGCAAGCAGGATTGCAAGCGTTTGCTTCGGGGCACTTCGTACCAGGTGGCACGAATCGACGGCGGAACGGACGAGCGCGATGCATTCGAGAAGGCGCGCGTTCCGACGCCGGACGAGACCATGCCTCCACGAGCGCCGTACACCTTCCTCTCGTGCGCGACGCGCGCATCGGCGACCGGCCGTGCGCCCTCGAGATCTATTCCCCCGAAGTGCTGCGCGGCCAGCAGATGCAGGGGCGGCATGCGACGATCACGAACGCGGGCCTGCCGTGGCTCGTGGCGGACACCGTGCTCGTGCAGCGGGCGCCGGGCGCGGGTTCGGGCGCGGAGCCATGAGCTCCCGTGCGTCTACGCCGTAGTCATCAGCCCCCGCGCTGGGACAACATCACCGCATCGAACAGCGTCGAGTACTCGCGCGCCGATGCAAGATACGCCTCGTAGCTCTCGCGCACCTTCGCGAAGTTGTCCGAGTCCTTCGCCAGACGATCCATCACCGTCACCGTCGCCCCCTTCAGCGCCTCGATAACGTCGTCGGGAAACGCACGGAAGTCCACGCCCTCCTCGCGCAGCTGCCCGAGCGCGCGCGCGTTGAACCAGTCGAACTGCGCGAGCGTCTCGGCGGAGGTCGCCTCGGCGGCGTTCCGGACGATGGTCTGCAGGTCGGCGGGCAGCTCGGCCCAGGCATCGGCGTTGACGACGATCTCGAGCGCCGCGCCCGGCTCGTGGAACGCCGGCACGTAGCACAGCTTCGTGACCTTGTAGAGCCCGAACGCCTGGTCCAGCATGGGCCCGACCCACTCGGCCGCGTCGATGGCGCCGGAGTTGAACGCGGTGAAGATCTCGGGCGGCGGCAGCAGCACCGCGTTGGTACCGAGCTCGCGCATGGCCTCGCCGCCGAGGCCCGCGATGCGCATGTTCAACCCCTTCAGGTCGGCGACGCTCTCGATGGGCTCTCGGAACCAGCCGGCGCTCTGGATGCCGGAGTTGCCGGAGTAGATCGGCACGAGGTTGCGCTCGGCATAGATCTCGTCCCACAGCTCCTGGCCGCCGCCGAAGCGCAGCCACGCGGCGTGCTCGGTGGCCGACAGCCCGAACGGCACGGTGCTGAAGAAGTGCAGCGCGGGGTCCTTGCCGGCCGCGTAGTAGGGCGTGGAGTGGCCGATCTCGGCGGTGCCCTGCTGCACGGCATCCTCCACGGCGAACGGCGGCACGAGTTCCCCGGCGCTGAAGACCTTGAGCACCAGCCGCCCGTCGCTCATGTCCTTCACCCGCTCGGCGAAGCTCGTGACGTTGGTGCCGACGCCCGGGGCCTGCGCCGGGAAGCTCGTCGGCAGCTTCCACTCGAACGTGCGGCGCGTCTGCTGCGCGATGGCGGGGGCGGCGACGACCGTGCCGACGGCGGCGGTCCCGGCGATGAAGTCACGACGTTTCAAGGGCGGAGGTTCCGTGGGATGGCACGCGTGGGCGCGGGTGGGGGCCGCGCGCGCGCAAGACCCCGTCAGTCGAGCAGTCCCGGCAGCCAGGTGGCCAGCGGCGGGAAGAACCAGACCGAGCATAGCGCAAGCCCCTGCAGCGCCACGAAGGGCACGATGGCCCGGTACAGGGCCAGCGTCGACAGCGCATCGGACGCCACCGAGCGGAAGTAGAAGAGCGCGAAGCCGAAGGGCGGCGTCAGGAAGGAGGTCTGCAGGTTCAGCGCGACGAGGATCGCGAACCACACCGGATCGATGCCGGCCGCGAACAACGTCGGCCCGACGATGGGCACGACGATGAAGATGATCTCGACGAACTCCAGCACGAAGCCGAGCGCGAAGATCATGAGCATGACCGCGACCAGCAGTCCGAGCTCGCCTCCGGGCAGCCCCGAGAGCAACGCCGCCACCTCCTCGTCCCCGCCGAAGCCGCGGAACACGAGCGAGAGCATCGATGCGCCCGCGACGATGCCGAACACCATCGCGGTGACGTGCACGGTCTCCACCAGCACGGGGCGGATCGTGCCGCGCCGCCACAGCGTCGCGACCGCGACCGCGAGCCCGGCGACCAAGATGCCGGCGAGCGCGACGCCCACGATGTCGGGCGCGACGTCCGCCCCGGGCACGGACGCCCCCCGCAACGAAGGCACGCTCTTGCGCAGCACGAGCAGCAGCGCCGCGGCGGTCGCCAGCCCGGCGGCGACGCGCACCGCGCGGCCGCCGCCGAGCGTTCCGGGCCCTTCCGCCGGCGCGTTCGCGGCCGCGAGCAGCAGCGCACCCGCCGCCCCCACGGCCGCCGCCTCGGTCGGCGTGGCCACGCCCGCGAGGATCGAGCCCAGGACCGAGCAGATGAGCAGCAGCGGCGGCACGAACGCGGTCAGCACCGTGCGCGCGCGCAGGGGGCCGTCGAGCTCGTCGGCGATCTCCGCTACGCCTTCGGGAATGGCGACGCGCATGGCTCCTCCGGGCGACACCATGGAGATCGGTGCGCCCGCCCCGCCGTCGGCGCCGCTCGGCACGAGCGGGTCGTCGATCGGTGGTCCGGACGCCTCCACCGGCGCATCGCCGCGCAGCCGCCACACCGCCCATCCCGCGTAGAGCGCCACCAGCAGCAGCCCCGGCAGCAACGCTGCGGCGAAGAGATCCGCCACCGACACCGGATCCGGCGCGAAGTCGCCGACCGAGTGCCGCGCCTCCATGTACACGTTCGACACCTGGTCCCCGAGCAGTATCAGCACGATCGAGGGCGGCACGATCTGCCCGAGCGTGCCCGAGGCGCACACGAGGCCGCTCGCCATGGGCAGGGGCACGCCCGCGCGCGTCATGGCGGGCAGGCTGATGAGCGCCAGCATGACGATGGTCGCGCCGATGATCCCGGTCGAGGCCGCCACCAGCGCGCTGACCCCCACCACCGCCAGCGCCAGGCCGCGGCGCGAGCCGCCGAGCAGCCGCGCCATGACGAGCAGCATGCGTTCGGCCGCGCGCGAGCGCTCGAGCAGCAGCCCCATCGTGACGAACAGCGGCACGGCGACGAGCAGCGTGTTGCTCGCCAGACCGTAGAGCCGTTGCGGGTAGGCGCGCAGGAAGTCCGGGTCGAAGTGCCCGGTCAGGATGCCCGCGCCCGCCACGCCCAGCGGCACGCCCAGCAGCACGAGCATCACGGGCACGCCCGTCAGGATGCCCGCGAGCAGGAGCCCGAACAGCGCGATCAGCCAAGCGGGCTCCGCGCCGGTCATCGGTGCGTCATCGGTGCGTCATCGGCCGCTCACCGGGACGGCGCGCGCAACAGCAGCGCGAGCCCCTGCACGATCGTGAGGGCGCAGCTCAGCGGTATCAGGGTCTTGAGCAGGTAGACGCCCGGCAAGCCCCCGGTCTCGCGCGCACCCTCGCGGATGGACCAGGAGAACGCCACGTCCGGCCAGGCGTACCAGGCCGTGAGCGCGAACGCCGGTACGAGCAGCAGCAGCGTGCCGGCGACATCGGACGCGCGCCGCGCACGCGGCCCCTGGCGCTCGCGGAACACGTCCACGCGTACGTGGCGGTCGGCGGCCAGCGCCACGGGCAGCCCGAGCAGCACCAGGGCGGTGAAGGCGTAGGCCGCCAGGTCCTGGAGCTGCAACCGCCCGGTGTCGAAGCCGTAGCGCAGCAGCACGACGGCGAGCTCCAGCACCAGCAGCAGCGCCGCGAGCGCGGCGCAGACGGCCCGCGTCAGCCCGTCGAGGCCGCGAGCCAGGCGAGACAGCGGATCGCTCGCGCGATCGGGTCGGGGTTCCATTACCGCCATTGCGTGACTGTAGTCGGGATACGTTGCCGGCTTCACGGCGCGCGCCGCGCGCCTCCATATACTCGATCCGGTTGCCGATCACCCGAGTTTCGATGCCCGCCATGCGCAGACCCCTTTGCCTGTTGCTCGCCGCCGCGCTGGCGGGACCCGGCAACGTCGCGGCGCAGGCGCTCGCGCCGGGTCTGGCCACCTCGGCCGACGTCGAACCGCCCGTCATCGAGCTCGAGGCCCTGAACGAGGCCGCCGCGGGCGGCTCCCAGGTGTTCACGGCGCAGGTGGTGGACGACCGGGGACTTCGCGACGTGCTGCTGTATCACCGCCGCACGGGCCGGCAGCCGTACACGCCCGTCGCCATGACGCCGGTCGGGGACACCGCCTTCCACTCGGTCACGCTCGAGACCGACCCGGCCGACCTGCGCGCCATCGAGTACTACGTGCAGGCGCGCGATCTCGGCGGCAACCGGGCCATCGCGGGCTTCGCGTTCGACCCGTTCGTGCGCCGGCTCGAGCCCGCCGCGCCGGAGGCCGGTGTTCCCGCAACGCTCGCACTCGGCACCGTGCCGGTGACGCGCGTGCCGAGCGATGCACGCATCGGCACGCCGGCGCCGTCACCCGCGCCGTCACCCGCGCCGTCGGACGTCGCGACGGGCGGCGGCATCAACTGGTGGTACGTGGCGCTCGGCGCGGTCGCCGCAGGCACGCTCGCCGCGGCGGCGGCGGGCGGTGACGCCGGCGCGGACGACTCGGGCACGGTGCCCGTCGGCGATACCGTCCCGCTGACCATCAACCTGGGAGAGCCCGCCCGATGAGACGCGTCCGGTCCCCCTTCGCGCTCGCACCGATCGTCGCGGGCCTGGCGCTCGCGGGTTGCGACGGCTCGGGCGATGTCCCGTCCGGCCCGGCCCCGTCCGGGCCGTCGCTCGGCGTCGAGGCGCCGCTGCCGCTGCTCGAATCCCGCGCCGTGGACCGGGCCACGCTGCGCCCCGTCGTCACCTTGTCCACCGGACAGACCGTCGCCATGACGCCGGTGCCCGAGACCACGCAGTGGACCGGCACGGTGCAGGTGCCGCGCTCGTCGTCGGTGGTCGTCGAGATCGAGTGGCGGGCGTCCTTCGAGGGTCGCACCCTGCCGCTCGCGCGTACCGAACGCCGCGTCGACATCGACGAGACGGGTACCTCCGTGGTGCTCGGCTCGGGCGAGTACGACTTCGACACCGGGCTCGACGCCGACGGCGACGGAGCGGTCAACATCGACGAGCTCAACGCGTCGACCGATCCGTTCAGGGCCGAAGGCACGGCATCGAACGACGACGTGCCCGCCGCGCCGGAAGTCGAGGACGAGGACGAGGACGAGGACGAGTCGGGCCCGACGGACGTGGCGCCCGGAGGCGTCGTGTCGGTGGACGTGTCGCCACCGCGCATCGTGCCCGACGAGGACGACGAGGACGACGAGGACGACGAGGACGACGAGGACGACGACGACGACGAGGACGAGGACGAGGACGAGGACGAGACCGCGTTCGTTCCCGATACCGCCATCGACGTCTTCGTGCCGCGCATCGCGCGCTCCGACGCGCCCGAGATCGACGGCCTGGGCGTCGTGTTCGGCACGGACGGCCGCTTCGGCGGCGAATGGGCCGACGCCGTGCAGGTGGATGCGTCCGGCGTACCGCTCGGGGTGAACAACCTCATGATCGACATCGACGC
This sequence comes from uncultured Gammaproteobacteria bacterium, assembly GCA_963833195.1. Lineage (GTDB taxonomy): Bacteria > Pseudomonadota > Gammaproteobacteria > Granulosicoccales > Granulosicoccaceae > Granulosicoccus. The sequence continues at coordinate 782,438 of CAWHXF010000028.1, forward strand.
GGACGCGCCGGACGGCACCCCGTGGCGCCGCTGGGCGGCCGTGCACGACGGCGAGTATCTCTACGTGGTCGTCAGCGTCGAGGACGACGGGATGCGCGTCGAGGACTCCGATACCGTCTGGGAGGACGACAGCCTCGAAGTCTTCCTGGACGGGGACTACAGCCGCGAGCAGGCCTACGACGACGAGAACGACTATCACCTGTTCTTCGGTCTGCTGGCACCGGGCACCGCGCGCACGGCGAACTCGAACGACATCGAGGACTGGCAGTCCGGCCCGTTCAGCGCCGGCAGGGGCCTGGATCTCGACTTCGCCACGGGGCCGGGCGCCGGGCCGGACGGGCTGCGGCGGCCGCGCTTCGAGCAGGACGTGTACGAGTTCCGCATCGAGCTCGACTCCGCCGACATGGAGGTGGGTCGTCCGTTCGGCTTCGAGCTGCAGGTCAACGACGACGACGACGGCGGCACGCGCGACTCGAAGTGGGGCTGGGCGCACCCGTCGCGCGGCACCGAGGACGTGGACTTCACCTACATCGACCCGTCCTACATGGGCACGCTGCTGCTCGACTGATCGAGCGCTACAGCTCGTCGATGCTCGCCGTCGTCAGCAGCGTGCGAATGCGCCTGAGCCGCCGGCTGTCGGCGAGCAGCAGCGCGTCCATGCCGTTCGCGTCGCGCACGCGGGGGTCGGCGCCCGCACGGATCAGCAGGTCCACCGTGCGGCTGTCGTCGCGCGACACGGCCGCGAGCAGCGCGGTGCGCCCGAGCCGGTCCTGCGCGTCGAGCGCGGCGCCGTGCGCGAGCAGGTGCTCGACGAGGTGCGCGTAGCCCTTCTTGGCCGCCTCGACCAGCACCGTGGAACCGTCCTCGGTCCGAGCGGCCACGTCGGCACCGGCATCGATCAGGAGCTTCGCGACGACGGGCTGCTCGAGTCCGATGGCGAGCGACAGCGGCGTCTCGCCATCCGCGTCGCGCCGGTCGACGTCGGCGCCCGCGGCGACCAGCGCCCCGACGAGCGGCACGAGGCTTCGCTGCGGCGCGCCGCGAATCGCGTCCAGCAGCGCCTCCACGGGCAGCTTGCCCTGCACGTCGCGCTCGCGCACGAACAGCGCCACGATGCCCGTGCAGCCCGCGGCCACCGCCCGGTCCAGGTGCGAGACGTCCTCGAAGGTCTCGAACACGTCCAGATCCGGGTCGTCGCCGAGCATCGCCTCGGCCTGGCGACGGTCGCAGGTGCGCACGGCGGCCGCGAAGCGCGCGGCGCGCGCGAGCCGGTAGCTCGCCTTGTCCGCCAAGTGGTTCGTCAGCGCCGTGCGGCACTCGGGCTTGCGGATCAGGCCCGCCATCGGTTCGCCGTCGACGAGCTCGGGAGTCTCCAGATCCCCCTCCTCGGAGAACAGCGAGGCCAGCCGCTTCACGTGGCAGTCGTTGGCCGCGGTGCGCAGCTCCCCGTAGAGCCCCTCGAGCCGCGCGCGGCGCTGCTCGAGCGTGGGACCCGCGGTGCCCGGACGCTCGGTGCCGCCCGCGAAGCGCGGGTTGTAGCGCGCCGCCACCAGAAGCGTGTAGCGCTGGCCGCCGAGGCGCGCGTCGGTCTCCTCGGCGTGCTGCATGGCGTTCATGCCGCGATAGTCGGCGACGGTGACCGAGGCGCCGCGCGCCATCAGCAGCCCCGCGATCTCCGCGCGGTCCGCCGCGATGGCCACCATCAGCGGGGTGCGCCGCTCGGCGTTCAGCGCGGTGTTGTCGACGGCCGCGCCGGCGTCGAGCAGCGCCTCGACGATGGCCGCGGTGCCGGCCTTCGCCGCGAGCATCAGCGGCGTGTTGCCGTGCACCACCCGATCGACGTCGGCGCCCTCGTCGAGCTGCGCGTGCACCTCGGGCAGATCCCGGTTGGCGATCGCGTTCATGAGCCGGCTCTCGGACGTCGCCGGCAGCCAGCTGCAGGACTGCTCCAGGCGCTCGAGCACACCGGGATCGATGGAGTCGCTCGTGCAACGCCACGTGAGCAGGCCCGTCACGCCGCTGACGGCCGGCGTGAAGGTCATGGACCTGGCGCCGATGACGTCGTCGAAGTCGACGACCAGTACGCCCCCGCGGTTCACCGCGATGCGCTTGACCGCGGTGCCGTAGAGCCTGCGCGGCGGCGGCAACCCGGCGGCCGCGTTGTCGTTGGGCATGCGCCCGGTCTGCACGTAGCGGTCGCCGACGCGCAGCTTCGGCTGCGCGGTCAGGGCGAAGGCCTCCGCGTAGAGCGACGCCTGCACGTAGAGATTCCGGCTGTGCCACGAGTGCAGGGCGCCGGCTCCGGCGCCGAGCATCGCGAGCAGTATGATCAGCAGTCTCACGGCCTCTCCGGGGCGATGACGGTCCGGGCGCAGAACCCTTGCCACGGACGCCTCGTATCGGCCAGCGACGCGCGCCCTTGACGGGCGTCGTCGGCACTTCGGTTCCGCACCGTCGCGCGGAAGCTCGCCGCGGCGCCCATATACTGCCACCCGTCAAGCCGCCGTCGCCGGTGGCCCCTCATCCACTCAGCCGACCGCCGCATGAACAAGCCGCTCTGCCATCCCTCGTTCGAACACCTGCGCTCGGCCCACGTCGGCTCGCTCGACATCGAGCTGCACGAGTTCCGCCACCCGGCCACCGGCGCGATGCACTACCACATCGCCGCCGACAACCCGGAGAACGTGTTCCTCGTGGGCCTGCGCACGGTGCCCGAGGACTCCACGGGCGTCGCGCACATCCTCGAGCACACCGTGCTGTGCGGCAGCGAGCGCTACCCGGTGCGCGACCCGTTCTTCATGATGATCAGGCGATCCCTGAACACGTTCATGAACGCGTTCACCTCCTCCGACTGGACGGCCTACCCGTTCGCCACGCAGAACCGGAAGGACTACTTCAACCTGCTCGACGTCTACCTGGACGCGGTGTTCTTCTCGCGCCTGGACGAGCTCGATTTCATGCAGGAAGGCCACCGCGTCGAGTTCGACAAGGCGGACGACCCGGCCACCGACCTCGTCTACAAGGGCGTGGTCTTCAACGAGATGAAGGGCGCAATGAGCTCCCCGACCTCGCTGCTGTGGCAGACCCTGTCGAAGCACCTGTTCGCCGACAACACCTACCACTACAACAGCGGCGGCGACCCCGAGGTGATCCCCGAGCTGACCTGGCGGCAGCTGCGCGAGTTCTACGACACGCACTACCACCCCTCGAACGCGGTCTTCATGACCTACGGCGACCTCGAGCCCGCGGAGCTGCAGGAGCGCTTCCAGGAGCGCGTGCTGTCGCGCTTCGAGGCGCTCGACCGGACCATCGCCGTGAAGCCCGCCCTGCGCTACCACGCGCCCGTGCGCGTCGAGGAGGCCTACGCGGTCAGCGACGAGGACCTGGAGGGCAAGACCCACGTGGTCGTCGGCTGGCTGCTCGGCGAGAGCGTGAACCTCGACGAGCGGCTGCGCGCGCACCTGCTGTCCTCGGTGCTGCTCGACAACAGCGCCTCGCCGCTCATGCACGCGCTCGAGAAGTCCGACCTCGGCAGCTCCCCCTCGCCGCTGTGCGGGCTAGAGGACGGCTCGCTCGAGATGGTGTTCGTCTGCGGCATGGAGGGCTCGGAGCGCGAACGCGCCGAGGACGTCGAGGCGATGATCGTCTCGACGCTCGAGCGCGTGGTCGCCGACGGCGTGCCGCCGGAGCGCATCGAATCGGTGCTGCACCAGCTCGAGCTGTCGCAGCGCGAGATCCGCGGCGACGGCATGCCCTTCGGGCTGCAGCTCGTGCTCTCGGGGCTGTCCACCGCCATGCAGCGCGGCGACACGCTCGCGGCCATCGACCTGGACCCCGCGCTCGAGCGGCTGCGCAAGGATGCGGCCGAGCCGGACTTCGTGCAGCGCCTGGTGCGCGAGCTCCTGCTCGACAACCCGCACCGCGTGACGCTCACGCTGCGGCCCGATCCGAAGGTGAGCGAGCGCAGGAACGCCGCCGAGAAGGCGCGCCTGCGCCGCCTGCAGGGCTCGCTGGACGACGGTGCCAAGGCGACCATCGTCGAGCGCGCCGCGGCGCTGGCGGAGCGCCAGGCCGCCGAGGACGACCCCGAGATCCTGCCCAAGGTCACGCGCGAGGACGTGCCCGAGACGCTGCACGTGCCCGAGGCCAGCGAGGCGACGATCGCTGGCCGTCCCGCCGCGCTGTACGCGGCGGGCACGAACGGGCTCGTCTACGAGCACGTGGCCGTGCGGGTGCCGGAGCTCGAGCCCGAGCTGCTGGAGCTCATGCCGCTGTACACGGGCTTTCTCAACGAGCTCGGCTCCGGCGGACGCGACTATCTCGAGACCCAGGTGCGGCTCGCGGCCGTCACCGGGGGCATCTCGGCGTACACGTTGAAGCGCGGCTCGATCGACGACGAACAGGACGTCGACTCCTGGCTGCTGCTGCGCGGCAAGGCGCTGCTGCGCAACGCCGACGCCCTGGCGGAGCTCATGCACGATTCGCTCGCGAGCGTGCGCTTCGATGAGCACGAGCGCATGCGCGAGCTCGTCGCCCAGTCGCGCGCGGCGCGCGAGCAGAGCGTCACGGGCAGCGGCCACGTGCTCGCGATGATGGCGGCGGCCAGCGGCATGAGCCCCGTCGGCAGGCTGTCGCACCGCCTGAACGGGCTCGAGGGCATCCGATCGCTGAAGGCGCTCGACGACTCGTTCGGCGAAGGCGATACCGTGTCGGCCGAGCTGCGGGAGTTCGCCGAGCGGCTCGCGACGCTGCACGAGCGGTTGCAGGGCGCGCCGCGTCGCTTCATGGCGGTCGCCGAGCAGGCGGAGCTGGACACCGTGCGGGCGGGACTCGACGCACGCTTCGCGGACATGCCGGTCGACGAGGGCATCAGGCCGCTCACGCTTGCCCCCGTTCGCGAACGCGCGGGCCAGGTCTGGGTGGCCAACACCGAGATCAACTTCTGCGCGCGTGCCTATCCCACCGTGCCGAGCGCGCACGAGGACGCCGCGGCGCTCGCCGTGCTCGGGCCGTTCATGCGCAACGGCTTCCTGCACCGGGCCATCCGCGAGACGGGCGGTGCGTACGGCGGCGGCGCGTCGCAGGACGCCGAGACGGCCTCGTTCCGCTTCTACTCGTACCGCGACCCGCGCACCGCCGAGACGCTGGCCGACTTCGAGCGCTCCATCGAGTGGCTGACGAACGACAAGCACGACGCGCGCGAGCTCGACGAGGCCGTGCTGAACGTGGTGTCCGGCATCGACAAGCCCGGCTCTCCCGCGGGCGAGGCGCGCAACGCCTGGCAGGCGGAGCTCTTCGGCCGTACCGCCGAGCGGCGTCGCGAGTTCCGGCGCCGCATCCTCGAGGTGTCGCTCGACGATCTGAAGCGAGTGGGCGAGACCTATCTCGCGAACGGCGAGCCGAGCACCGCCATCCTCACGAGCGAAGCCGGTGCGGACAGCGAGGCCGTGACCGCGCTCGGACTGGAGCGCCGCACGCTCTAACGGAAAAAGCCCCGCCGAGGCGGGGCTTTCTTCGTCCGGTGAAGCGTGGCGCTCCGGCGCCCGTCCGGCGGTCCCCGCGGGGACCGTCCAGCCTCAGACGTCCCTGCCTTCGCCGGGACCATCGTCCCCGGCCTCTGTCGACGCAGCCTCGTCGGCCTCCTGGCCGGGCTCGCGCGCGACGGGATGCTCTCCCGACTGGATCTTCTTGTAGATCTCCTCGCGGTGCACGCTCACGTTGGGCGGCGCATCGATGCCGATGCGCACCTGCTTGCCCTTCACGCTCAGTATCGTGATCGTCACCTCGTCGCCGATGACGATCGACTCGTCGGTCCTCCTGCTCAGAATCAACATCCGAACACTCTCCTTTCGCTGTTTGTACCAACACAGTGGGGTCCCGAAGCACGTCCGTGGTACTCGGGTGAGGCAATGCAAGCCGAACAGGCTACCACCGTCGATCCGATCACGTCGGTGTCATAACGGCCCGTGAAACAAGGTCGATCCTGCGGTGACGGCCGAAGAGCCCATGCGTCTTGAACACGAGTGCGTCCACGCAACGCGACAGGCCTAAAGATTCGGAGTCGGCGCGCGATATGTGCAGCACGAGTTCGCTTCTGAACCCTGTCACCGAGAATCTTTGCATGAAGTCGACAACCGTTTCCAAGGCTCCCGTCAAGCGCAAGAGCGCCGCGAAGAAGGTCGCGACGAAGAAGGTCGCGGCAAAGAAGCCCGCGGCGAAGAAGGCGGCTCCGGTGAAGGCCACCGCGAAGAAGGTCGCGGTGAAGAAGACCCCCGTCAAGAAAGCAGCGGTCAAGCGCACGCCGGCCGGCACGGCACCCGCTCGCAAGCCCGCCGTGCGCAAGGCGCCCGCGAAGAAGGCACCGGCACGCAAGCCCGCCGCGAAGAAGGCAGTCGCGCACAAGGCACCCGTGCGGAAGGCACCCGCGCGTCGTACCGCCGCGCGCAAGGCCTGAGTCCACGCACGGCCGCGTCGCGGCGTCCGCCGGGATTCACGTCCTGGCGGTCGCGGCGTTCGCGGGTCGTACGGCGCGCGTCGCGTCGTGCTTCTTCCAGAAGCCCGCCAGAGCGCGCGCGTACGCATCGACGCCCGCGCATTCGTCGCTCAGCAGATGCCGCGGCATGGCGTCGCGGTAGAAGCGCTCGCCGAAGCGGGGATCCACGAACGTCACGACGCCCACGTCCGTCTCCGAGCGGATGACCCTGCCCGCGCTCTGCAGCACCCTGGCGAGTCCCGGCACCAGACAAGCCTCTTCGAAGCCGTCGCGCCCCGCCGCGGCATGATGTTCGCGCTCGAGGGCGTTGCGCTCGTCGAGTGCCGGTAGACCGGTGCTCACCACGATCGCGCCGACGAGCATCTCGCCGGCATAGTCCACCCCTTCGGCATAGGTGCCTCCGACGATAGCGAAGCCGAGCGTCGGACCGGGCCGTGCGAGCCGCGCGAGGGTCCGCAGAAGCTGCGCCTCGCCACCGTCGCGTGCCTGACACCACGTCTCGACGTCCGGATGCGCCGCGACGAACGCGGCGTGCGCCTTCGCCGCGTACGCGTAGGACGGGAAGAAGGCCGCGTAGTGACCGGCGCGCGCGCCCACCGTCACGGCCAGAAGCTCCACCAGTTGCACCATCGACGCGTCGCGCGCACCCGCGCGCACGTCGATCCAGCCCACGCGTGACAGGTGCAGCCGCGAGGCATCGTAGGGGGAGTCCAGTCGCAATGCCGTGGCCGCACCGTCCAGACCCAACGCGCGCGCGCGCGCGGCGAAGGGCCGGAGCGTCGCCGAGAGGAACACGCAGCCGCGATACTCCGCATGCCGGCGCGACAGCGGCGCGGAGGCATCCAGGCACACGAGCTCGAGCCGCACCTCGACGCGCCGCCCGACCGACTCGCGTTCGACGACGACGCGGCGGGTGTCGTCGAACGCCTCGGCCGCCATGCGGTAGCGCGCCAGATCGGCCGCGAAGAACGCGCCCAGCGCACCCCCGTCATCACGCTCGCGCCCCGCGGCGACGGCCTCCAGCACCGTATCGACGGCGCGTGTCAGCTCGGGCGGCGGCGCGTCCGGGGACGCTGCGGGTCGCGTCGCCGTGCTCCGAACGGCCGGCGCAGGCACTCGCCCCACCTCGAGCAGCCGCGCCGCGAGTCGCTCGAGCGCGCGCGCGAGCGCCGGGTCGGACGCGCGAGTCGCCGCGGCGGCGTCCAGGCATCGGAGGCGCGACAGCGTGCCGCCGTGCATCGCACGCGCGCGTCCATCGAGATTGTGAGCCTCGTCGACGATCAGCGCGCGGCGGCCCGGACGCTCCACGAGCGCGGGCACGCAGGCGAGCGGATCGTGCACGTGGTTGTAGTCGCAGACGACGATCGGCACCCAGGGCACGAGTGCCCGCCCGAGCACATGGGGACAGACCTGATGTTCGTGCGCCAGGGCGTCGAGGCGTTCGCCGTCGAGCGGGCCGGCATCCAGAGCGTCGTCCATCGCGGCCGGCACACGGTCGTGAAAGCCGCGCGCGAACGCGCACAGACCGTCCTCGTCGCGCGCAGCGAGCCCACGCTCGCAGAAGCAGGCCGCGGCGCGGGCGCGCAGCAGCACCGCGGTGGTCTCCAGGCCCGCGCCCCGCAGCCGCTCCAGCGCATCGAACGCGGCCGCCCTGCCCGAGTTCTTGGCGGTCAGCCACTGCACCTGATCGAGCGCCCCGCGGCCGAGCGCCTTGATCGCCGGGTACAGCGCCGCGGCCGTCTTGCCGATGCCGGTCGGCGCCTCGACCAGCAGCGCACCGCCCCCCTCCAGCGCCCGCCACGTCGCGACGGCCAGGCGCCGCTGACCGGCGCGCCACGGCAACCACGGAAAATCCAGCGCACCGGCGCTGCGCGCCAGCGCGTCGCGACGCGCGTGCAGCCGCCGCTCCCAATCGACGCGCCGGCGCACGGCGCGCAGCGCGAAGTCGTGCAGCTCGGACGCCGCGGCATCGAAGCGATCTATCTCCGGCGCGGCGGAATCCGCCCGCGCGTTCACGTAGACGAGCTCGATCGTGACCCGCGCGTCCCGGCCCTCCAGATACAGCCACGCGTACAGCTTCGCCTGCGCGCGGTGCAGTCCCCGTCGCGACTCGCCGAGCCGCACGAGCGGCACGCACACGGTCTTGATCTCGCCCACGACGTCCGCCGCGCGATCCAGCAGATCGATGCGCCCCGACAGGCGCACGGGCATCCCGTCCACGTCGAGGTTCCGCGACACCACCACCTCGGTCTCGGCGTGCCACTGCCGCTGCACGCGCGCGTGCGCCCGCTGCCCCTCCACGGCCGTCGGCCCCACGTGAGCCGCATCGAGATCGCCTTCGCGGCAGGCGAACTCGGCGAGCGCGCGCACGGCGAGCTCGAGGGTGCGCGGTGGCATCGATTCGCCCGAGCAAGGATCGGACGGGGACTCGAGCGCCGGATCAGGCGACCGCATCGGCGGCCACGGCAACCGTGCTCGGGAAGAGATCGCCGCCGCTCCCCTGCGCCGACCGCTCGCTCGAGTCCTGCGGCGCCGGCGGCACGAACGGCGCGCGCATTACCCGCCTGACGTGCACGACGCGTGCGGGTATGCCGTGCCGGTCGAAGTGGCGCAGCCAGCGCCGCTGGTGCTGCTGCAGCGCATCCCCCGGGCCCTTGATCTCGATGAGCTCGTAACCGCCGGCGTCGGGGAAGCGCACGAGATCGGGCAGCCCGGAGACGTGCTCGGACAGATCGTCCAGCATGCGATCGAACAGCGCCTTCCAGTGCGCCGGAGGCACGCGCTCGAGGGAAAGCTCCAGCGCCTCGCGCGACACCCGCGTCCAGCGCACCAGCGGGTTCGCGATGCCGCGCCGTGATTCGAGCGTCGCCACCACGCGCGCGCGCAACCGGGCCGCGCCGTCCGGCGCGTCGAGCTCCGCCAGCCGAGCTCCCAACGACTCGTGCCTCGCCTCGCGGAAGCCTTCGCGAAAGTCGGCGGGTGCCGCCTGGAACGGATTGAAGAACGCACCGGGCACGTCCGCGAACACGAGATCCCACACGTACAGCCCGAGCATCGAGCGCACGAGCCCGTTCTCCAGCCAGTAGCACGGACCCGAGCGCGCGTAGTACTCGAGCGCGCTGCGCTCGACGCGCAGCCCGTCGTCGCGCAGCGTGAGCACCGTCGTCGCGGGTCGCCACGCGCGCGCACGCCGGCCCGGACGAGCGGGCCCGGCCGGGGCGAGCCGCGAGAGCGTGCGCGCGGCGAACTCCGCTTCGGCTTCCGAGCGCGGTGCGCGCACGATGGCCTCGCAGGCGACGCGCGCCTCCTCCGTGCGCTCGGCACGCAGCAGCAGGCGCACCCGACGTTCCCGCGCGGGCGGCCGACGCGTCGTCGCGTACACGTACAGCGCCTCCTCGGGCAGCGACAGGCGTTCGAGGTCGCGCGCCACGGCGTTGCGCAGCCGATCGAGCCGACGCTCCAGGTGCACGTCGCCCTCGAGCCGCGCGGGCAGGCAGGCGAGCAGGCCGCGCAACGCGTCCGGATCGCGCCGGTCGAGGTGCTCGCGCGCCAGCTCGCACTCGTGATAGCGCAGGTGGCGCTCGATCTGCTCGCGCGTGCGGAAGTGACGCGAGCGCGCATCGAGCGCGTACGCCTCGTAGCGCACGGCGCCGAGATCCTGCAGCACGAACTCGGCGAGATCCTGATGCAGGTTGCCGAAGAAGCACAGCCTGAAGGTGGCGAAGTGCGCGAGCCCCGACGGCGCGACCCAGGCGTCGGCGCAGGCGAGCGCGGCGCGATCGGCCGAGGCGTCGCGCTCGAGCAGCGCGCGCACCTTGTCGGCCCGCCGACGTCCGGCGCCCGCGGGAACGTCCAGCAACCGCGCGAGCTCGCCCACGTTGAACGCCGCCAGCAGGCCGGCGAGCGAGCGCGGCGCCTCTTCGGAGGCGAGCCCGCAGTCCACGAGCTCCGCCGCCGCCGAGCCGATGTCCCCGATCTCCGGGTAGCGCAGCTTCGACAAGCGGAAGCGGGTGCCGCGGCGCGTGGCGAGCCGGATGTACAGCCGCCTCGCGCGCTCCGGACAGGCGCGCAGCGCCGCGCTCCATCCGCGTTCGGCGTCCGAGAGCAGATCCGCGTGACGGGACTCCACCACGTCGAGCACCGTCATGAAGGCGCGCACGTAATAGTCTTCGGCCAGCACCCGCCCACCGGCGGGCGGCGTACCGTCCTCCATCGTCTCCTCGGACTGCCGGATCATGATCTCCACGTCGTATCCAGTGCGCACCCTCGCCATCGCCATCGCCGCACTGGTACTTGCGGGCATCGGCGGCATCGCCGCGGCGGACGATCACCCAGGAGGCACGCACGCCACGAGCGATGCCGGCGGGAGCTGCCCCGCGGTGCTGAACCACGCCATGCGTCCGCTGGCCGGGCGCGACGAATCGCCGCTGTGCGAGCGCTACGCGGGACGCGTGCTGCTGATCGTCAATACTGCCAGCAAGTGCGGTTTCACGCCCCAGTTCGAGGGCCTCGAGGCCCTGTACGAACGCTACGAGGCGCGTGGCCTGACCGTGCTGGGCTTCCCCTCCGACGATTTCCGCCAGGAGCTGGCGGACGAGGCCGACGTGGCCGACTTCTGCCGCCTGAACTACGGCGTCAGCTTCCCGATGTTCCAGAAGGTGGGGGTGCGCGGCGCGAATGCCCACCCCCTGTTCGCGGAGCTTGCCGCCAGCGGCGCCGGTGCGCCGAACTGGAACTTCAACAAGTACCTCGTCGATCGCGACGGGCAGGTGCTCGGTCGCTACGAGTCATCCGCCGCCCCGCTCGGCGACGTGCTGGAGCGCGACATCGAGGCCGCGCTTTGAGCCCACGATCGGATACCTCGACGGGCATCCCGACGCCCGCGCTCGTCCTCGGTCTCGGCGGCCTGCTGCCGTTCGGCGCGGGGGCCATCGGTGCCTGGTGGCCGGACGCCGAGGTGGCCGCGTTCGCGCTCGCCGCGCTCGCCGCCTACGGCGCGGTCATCCTGAGCTTTCTCGGCGGCGTGCGCTGGGGCAACGTGCTGTTCGAACGCGAAGCGCTGCAGCGCTTCGGACCGCTCGGGCTTTCCATCGTGCCGAGCCTCGTGGCCTGGTGCGCGCTGCTCGCGCCGCCCGCCGCGGGCCTGCTGCTGCTCGCGGCCGGACTGCTCGCGCAGTACGCGCTCGACCGGGCCGCCACCGCAGGAGGCACGTTGCCGCCGTGGTACGGACGGCTGCGCATCGTGCTCACCGTCGGGGCGATGACGGCGGTACTCGTCGGACTGGCGGCGTTGCTGATGCCGAGGGCAACCGGGTGACCGCAGGTGCCGCTTGCAGTCGGCTCCCGATTCCGGATGATCGCCGGACGGCGAGAGTTCCGGACCCATCCGGAGACTTGCTCTGATACTGTATTTATATACTGTTTATCGCACGAAGCATCGAGCCACCCGAGCACTGTTCGTATAGCCTGTCCTCGGCGGGAACGAGGATGTCGACGTGGCGAAGCGAATGGACATATCCGCCGGAACCGAGTCGCGCCGCGCGGCGTCGGGAGCGCTCGCCGCGGCCTGGTCTCCACCGAGCGAAGACGATGTCGTTTCGTTCGAGCCGGCGGCCGCTACCCCTTCCGAGCCGACGCTGTCGAGCGCCGCGCTCGCCGAACTGGATCGCCGGCTGCGCGAGGCCGCCGCGCGCAACGAATCCACGCACGCGGAGCTGCTGGAGCTGCTGCTGCAGTTCGACGAGGCGCGCGGCTGGCGCACCACCGGTGCGAAGCACTGCGCCGCCTGGATGAGCTCGGAGCTCGGCATCTGCGCCGGGCTCGCCTGGGAGAAGCTGCGCGTGGCGCGCGTGCTGCGGGTCCGTCCGCTGCTCGCGCGGCTCTACCGCTGCGGGCGTCTGGGCTGGTCCAAGGTGCGCGCGCTCGCCCGCGTGGTCGACGAGCACAACGAGACGGCGCTGTGCGCGATGGCGCTCGATGCCACGGCCGCCGAGGTGGCGCGCGAGTGCGAGGCGCTGCGCACGCGGCGGGCACCGGCGGACGTGGACGACGAGATCGCCGCCGACCGTCGGCGTTTCCTCGGACGCCACGGCAGCTGGAACGAGCGGGTGGACGGCAGCGTGGCGTTCCGCTTCGTGCTGCCGCCGGACATGGCAGCGAACGCCATCGGTGCGTTGCAGGCGATGGAGGATCTGTTGTATCGCTCGGACGGAGCGCCGGACGCGGACCCCGCCGCCGCGTCGACCGAAGCCGCCTCGGAGCGAGGACCGGACGGTGTCCTCGACGAGACGGACGGTGAAGCCGCGGGACCGGCGTTCGCCGCGGAGGTGGCCGAGGCCATCGCCCGTCCGAGTCCCGCGCAACGCCGCGCGGACGCGTTCGTCATGCTGGCCGAACAGGGCCTCGCCGGTGACGAGCGCGACGTGACGAGCGCCGACCGCTACCAGGTGAACGTGACCGCCGATGCCGAGCTGGCCGAAGAGCCCGCTCCGGCGACGCACGCCGACATCGCGCCGGACGCGCCTGCCGCTCGGGACGGGGACACGGTCGTCGCCGAGGCGACCGAAGATCGGGTTCCTCTGCCGCTTCCCGCGCGGCTGATGCTGCAGGGCACCGGCTCCATCACCGCCTCGGGCGTGCGCCGGATGCTCTGCGACGGCACGCTCGTCACGACCATCACCGATGCCGGTGAGCCGATCTCGATCGGTCGCAAGAGCCGGGTCTGGCCGGAGCCGATGCGTCGCGCGGCCATCGCGCGCGACGAAGGCTGCCGCTTCCCGGGCTGCACGCAGACGCGCTGGCTGGACGTCCACCACATTGTCCCCTGGACCGACGGGGGCGAGACCTCCCTGCGCAACGCGATCTGCCTGTGCAGACACCATCATCGGCTGATCCACGACGGCGGTTGGGTCATCGAGCGAGACGTGCACGGCACGGAGCTGAGCGCCGGCTGGGCGCTGCTCGAAGGCGGATCGGCGCGCACCCTGGCGATCGCGCGCCGCGCGGGCATGCACCCGGTTCGGTACCGGTTCCGGTGCGCGACGGCGGCGGAAGCCACGGCTGCCGGAGCGGCTTCGGCGAGGTCGATCGGGGCAATCGGATCCACGTCCGACGCATCGCACGAATCCTGCTGCACCGGACGGAGCGCCTCGATGTCCCACTCAACGCGCGTTGGGTGGGAACGTCCATCGTCTCGGTGCGACGCGGCGGCGTTGCTCGTTCGCTAACGTCCGCCCGGCACCTTCGCATAGGGCAGACGACCGAGAGACTCTGCCACGTGGTACTCGTCGAGCCCGCTTGCGGCCACGAGCTTCAACGCGTTCAGGTCGAGCTGGCCGTCGGCCGCTAGAGCATCGGGCCCGAGCCTCACGCGCACCACCGCGCCCACCACGAAGATGCAGCCGTTGCCCAGCACGTGCTGCTCGGCCAGGGTGAGCCCGATCTGCACGGGGCTCTCGGCCACGTAGGGCGCCGCGTGTCCATCGCTCCACGCGGGCGTGAGTCCCACCCCGTCGAACTCCGACACCTCGCGCGGCCAGCGGGCGGAGGCGAGGTGCGCGGCGCGGTGCATGTCGCGCGTCACGGCGTTCAGCGTCCAGCAACCCGTGTCCAGCAGGTTCTCGAGCGAATGCCGCGGCACCGTGTGCGGGCGCATCAGCATGCCCATGAGCGGCGGCGCCGCGCCGACGTGAATGACCGAGGTGAGCAGCGCAAGGTTCGTGTGTCCCGCGGCGTCCGCGGTGCCCAGCAGGTTCACGCCCTTGTAGCCCGACAGCGAGTTCACGAGATTCGTGCGCACCGTCTTGTCGAGCGCGTCGATGCCTTCGCGGTCCAGGCTCGCGTCGATACGCACGTCGCTCACGAGACCGAGTGTCCGGCAAGCTCGCGGGCCCGAGCGAGGCGTTCGTCGAACACCGCCCTCGCCGCCTTCCACGCTCCGGCGTCGAGCGCGTCGATGGCGAGCAGGTGCGGCAGCAACTGATTCGCGAAGTCTTCGCTGCTCTCCTTCGGCAGCAAGGACGGCAGGTGGTCGATGGCCACGAGATCGACGGGTGCAGCGCCGTCGACGATGCGCACGACGGGGTGCGCGAGCGTCGTCGGCTCCGCGTACAGCGGCAGCGGGTTGGCGGCTGAATACGGATCGCAGCCCACGTCCACGATGGCGCGCAGGCGGCGATCGGGCGCGGCCTTCAATGCCTTCAACGTGGTGAACGGCGGTATCGGGGCATTCACGAACGCGCAGCTCACGAGCGCGTCGTGGTCGAGCACCTCGGCGAACGGTCCGCCCGCCGCCGTCTCCGCCACGTCCCAGCGCGTCACGCGCGCGCCCGCCGCCTCGCACAGCGCCGCCGCCCCCCGGCCGCTGCGCCCGTTCGCACCGATGACGAGCACGCGCGGCGCATCGGCCGAGCGCGCATCGCCGGAGCGCGCATCGAGCGCCGCGCGCACGTCCGCGACGAGCGCGTCGGCATCCGGCCAGGCTTCCAGCGGCGATGGCAACCGATCGGTCAGCACGAGCAGCGCGAGCGCCGCGCCGACGAAGCCCGCGTGATGACCGAACGCCGCGACGCGCCGATCGTCTTCGTCGACGAGGTATTCCAGGTCGTAGAGCGTGCCTCCACCCGCATCGAACGCGCGCAGCGTCTCGGCCCAGCCTCGCTGTCCCTTGTAGGCGTGCTGGAAGTGCACGTGTCGATGCGTGAACGGACCGGAGGCGGGGTCTAGCTCCTTGAGCCCCAGCACGATGGCGTCCGGCGGTGCCGAACGCCACGCGCCGGGCTCCGCGATGCGTGCGCCGAGCGCCGCGTAGTCCTCGATGTCGAACGCGCGGTGCGCCGAGCGTTCCACGACGAGCGGATAGCCCGCCCGTGCGAGCTCGGCCGCGGCCGAGGGTGGCAGCAACGTGCGGCGCTCGCCGGGCTTCGTCTCGTCGCGCAGCCACAGCGTGGGCTTCGGTGGCGTCATGTACCGGCTCCGTTGACGGGTATGGCGAAGCGGTGCGCGTCCGCCTCGACGATGGTGCCGACGATGGCGGCGTCCGGGGCGCCGTCCGCCCGCAAGGCGACGACGGCGGCATCGGCGCGTTCGGCGGGCACGACGGCCAGCAGGCCGCCCGCGGTCTGCGGATCGGCGAGCAGGAAGGCGTGTGCCGGTTCCAGTGCGGCGGCGCCGTCGAAGCGCTCGACGCTCGCGCGGTTCGACGACCAGGCCGAGCTGTGCACACCGGCGCGTGCCAGCGCCAGGGCGCCCGGCAGCAGCGGCACGCCGGCCACGTCGATGGACGCGTGCAGCGTCGACAACGGGGCCAGCAACCGTTCCACGTGTCCGGCGAGGCCGAAGCCCGTGACGTCGGTCATGCCGCGCGCGCCGTGCTCGCGCAGCACCGCTGCGGCGCGCGCCTGCCCGGCGCCCATCGTGCGCAGCGCGGCGCTCACGTCCGGGCCACGGGCGGAGCCGCGCATGAGGCCCGCGAAGACGGTGCCGGTGCCGAGCGGCGCGGTGAGCACCAGCGCATCGCCCGCCCGCGCGTCGACCTCGAAGCTCGAGCGCGCGGCGCGAACGCGTTCAGCGCGAGCCCGATCGACAACTCCGGCCCCTCGCCCGTGTGCCCGCCGACGAGCTGCACGCCGTGCGCGCGCAGCACGTCCTGCACGCCCGCCAGGATCTGCGCGAGCTCCCGCCGTTGCACGTCCTCCGAAGCGGGGGGCATGATCAGGGTCAGCAGCGCCGAGTGGGGTCGAGCATCGAGGGTCAGCACGTCGCCGAGCGCGTGCAGCGTCGCGATGCGCGCGAACGTCCACGGATCGTCCACCAGCGCGCTGAGCTGATCGACCGACTGCACGAGCAGCGCATCGCCCGGATCGACGACGGTGGCATCGCGAGCGTCGCGCAGACCCACCACCACGTCCTTCCCCGCGTCGCCGACCGCATCCGCCAGCGCATCCGCCAGCGCATCGGCCAGCACGTCGCTCCCGACCTTCGCGCCGCAGCCGCGGCAGCGCGGTCCGCGCAGTGCCGCACGCTCGGCCTCGGCGTGCGCGGTCCCGTTGTGCGCCGCATGGGCGATGAGCGCATCGGGCACGATCGCCGGCGGGCCGCCGACGGGCATGGGCGGCAGCTCCGAGAAGCGCCGCATGAACTCGCCGTCGATGTGATCCTTCCAGCGCCACACCCACGCGCCCCGCACGCGCAGCGGCCCGCGGCTGGCGATGGCGCGCTTCGGCCCCGTGGCCATGAGACTCAGGAAACCGCGCTGCGGCGTCCACGGCCGCAGCGGCTCGCCCAGCAGCGTGCGCCGCAGGTTCTCCAGCAGCGCCGGTGCCTGGCGCACGGCGTAGACGCCCGCCTTCGGCGCCGGCGTGTCGCGTTGCGTGCCGATGTCGCCCACCGCGAACACGAAGGGGTGCGAGGTGCTGCGCAGGTACGCGTCCGTCTCGACGAAGCCGCGATCGTCGGTGGCGAAGCCCGCCTGCGCCGGCCAGTCCGGGCCGGTGGCGCCGGTGCACCAGACGAGCTCGTCGAGAACGAGCCGGCGTTCGTCCGTCGCGACGAGCGTCGGGCCCGCCTCGACGCGCGCCACGTCGAAGTCCGCGTGCACGACCACCCCGCCCTCCTGCGCCGCGTCGAGTGCCATGCGGCCGACCGCCGGCGGTCGGCCCCCGAGCGGCAGCGCGTCTCGTACCACCCAGTGCATCGTGCAACCCTCGGCGGGCAGCGCGTGGCGCATGGCCATGCAGATCTCGAAGCCGCCGGCGCCCGAGCCCACCACGGCGACGTCGAGCGGCGCGTCGGGCACGTCCCCGGTACTCATGCGCGCCGACAACGCGTGCCAGCGCTCCGCGAAGTCGTGCACGGGCTTCACGGGCACCGAGTGCTCGCGCGCGCCCGGCACGGACAGGTCCGGCGTGGAGCCGGTGTCGAGCGACAGCAGATCGAAGCCGAGCGCCGGGCGGTCGCCGTCGAAGCTCAGCATGCGCGCGTCGAGATCGAGCCCGGTCATGCGCGCCTCGATGAAGCGCACGCCGGCCCAGGCGCACAGCCTGCGCAGGTCGATGTGGACGTCGTCGAAACCGTAGTGGCCCGCGACGTAGCCCGGCAACATGCCCGAATACGGCGTCAGGCAGTTCTCCGACACCAGCACCAGGCGCACGCCGGGCAGCGGGCGCATGCCCCAGGAGCGGATCAGGAGCGCGTGCGCGTGCCCGCCGCCGACGAGCACGACCTCGCGCAGCACCGGCACGCCGGGCATCACTTCGGCGCGCGCGCCTCGGTCCAGGCCAGGATCGCGTCCGCGTCGCCCGTGTGGAGGTTGCGCCGATCGCGGCCGGCCATCTGGTAGTCGTACATCGGGTCGTAGTAGCCGGTCAGCAGCAGCTCGATGCACGCCGCGTAGCCCGAGACGTCGCCGCGCTCGCGGTGCGCTTCCAGTGCGTCCTCCAGCAGGCGGGAGGCGAGCCCGTAGCGCTCCGCGCCCAGGCGCTTGACGATGCGCGACAGGCTCGCGCGGTGATGTTCAGCGTAGGCGTCGAAGCCCGCCTCCGGGCCATCGCGCGCGACGAAGCGCGCGAGCAGGTCGTGCACGTAGTCCGCCATGCAGTTCGCGACGCGCTCCTCGATCGGGGCTTCGAGCACCACCGCGTCACTCGCCTTCATGGCGGCCTGCAGCACGGGGGGCAGGCAGACGCGGCCGATGAGCTTCGCCTCGTCCTCCAGGTAGACGGTGCCCGTTCCTCGTGCCTCGAGTTTCATGAGCTCGATGGTCACGCGGTTCTCGAAGTCGATGTTCGTCGGCTGCGCGGTGGCCATGCCGCCGAAGCTCGAGCCGCGATGGTGCGCGATGCCCTCGAGATCGACGGCCCGCTTCAGACGCTCGATCAGCAGCGTCTTGCCGGTGCCCGTTCGGCCGGCCACGAGCACGAACGGCAATCTCGTGCACAACCGCTCCAGCTCGCCGATCAGGCACTGGCGCAGCGCCTTGTAGCCGCCGGGCACGAGCGGGTAGTCGACGCCCGCCTCGCGCAGCCATGTCTGCACGATGTGCGAGCGCAGGCCGCCGCGGAAACAGTACAGCGCGCCTTCGGGGTGCGCTTCGGCGAAGGCCTTCCAGCGCTGCGTGCGCACGCGCCGCTCGTCCGCTCCGACGAGCTTCGCGCCGAGCTCGATGGCCGCCTGCTGACCGGCCTGCTTGTAGCGCGTGCCGACGGCGTGGCGCTCCTCGTCGGTCATGAGGGGCAGGTTCACCGACGCGGGGAACGCGCCCTTGCCGAATTCGACGGGGGCGCGGGTGTCGATCAGCGGCACGTCGTCGAGGAAGAGCCGCCGGACGTCATCGACGGTCGGGCCCGCGACGCCGAGCACGTCGACCGCACTCATTCGTCCGCGGAATCGCCCTCGACGAGCAGCCTGAGCTCGCTGCCGGGCAATGCGCCGCGCGCGGCGTAACCGCGCAGCTTCTCGCGCGAGTCCGCGATGTCGAGGTTCCTCAAGGACAGCTGACCGATGCGCTCCACGGGTCCGAAGGCCTCGTCCTCGACACGCTCCATGGACAGGTTCTCGGGCGCGTAGGTGAGCGCGTCGCCCTTCGTGTCGAGGATCGTGTAGTCGTCGCCGCGACGCAGCTCCAGCGTGACCGTGCCCGAGACGCTCTGCCCGACCCACTTCTGCAACGCGTCGCGCAACATCAGGCACTGCGGATCGAACCAGCGGCCCTGGTAGAGGTACTTGCCCAGCCGTCGGCCGAGGCTCCGGTACTCGTCGAGCGTGTCCTCGTTGTGTATGCCGTTCAGGAGGCGTTCGTACGCGATGTGCAGCAACGCCATGCCGGGAGCCTCGTAGATGCCGCGGCTCTTCGCTTCGATGATGCGGTTCTCGATCTGGTCGCACATGCCGAGGCCGTGCCGACCGCCGATGCGGTTCGCCTCCATGAAGAGCTTCACCCGGTCGTCGAAGCGCTTGCCGTTCAGCGCGACGGGAAAGCCCGCCTCGAACTCGACGCCGACTTCCTCGGCGGCGATCTCGACCGACGGATCCCAGAACTTCACGCCCATGATGGGCTCCACGATGCGCATGCCGCGATCGAGGAACTCGAGATCCTTGGCCTCGTGGGTCGCGCCCAGCATGTTCGAATCGGTGCTGTAGGCCTTCTCCTTGGAAGCGCGGTACTCGAAGCCGTTGTCGACGAGGAACTGGCTCATCTCGGCGCGCCCGCCGAGCTCGGCGACGAACGTGGGGTCCAGCCAGGGCTTGTAGATGCGCAGGTTCGCGTTGGCCATCAGACCGTAGCGATAGAAGCGCTCGATGTCGTTGCCCTTGTAGGTCGAGCCATCGCCCCAGATGTGGACGTCGTCCTGCTCCATCGCGCGCACCAGCAGCGTGCCGGTCACGACGCGCCCGAGAGGTGTCGTGTTGAAGTAGCGCTTGCCGCCGCTCTCGATGTGGAACGCGCCGCACTGGATCGCCACCATGCCTTCGTTGACGAGGATGGCCTTGCAGTCCACGGTGCGCGAAAGCTCCGCGCCGTAGCCCTTCGCGCGACGCGAGATGTCCTCGAAGTCGTCCTCGTCGGGCTGCCCCAGATCCGCCGTGTAGGCGCACGGCACCGCCCCCTTGGCGCGCATCCAGGCGATGGCCGCGGACGTGTCTAGGCCACCCGAAAACGCGATGCCGACGCGCTCGTCTACCGGAAGGGACTGGAGGATCTTGCTCATGAACAGGGGCCCTGGGCCTTGGGGTCGGACCACGCCAAGCCGTTGAACTGCAAGGAGAAAGACCTCCCCGCAGCCCTGATACGGCCCTTATACGGGGCTGAGCCGGCAATTCTACGTCGATTAGCGCGCGGCTCCACCGCAGCGTGAGACGCTGCGCGCGCCGTCGCACCACGGAACGCCCCCTTGCCCGCCCCCGCCGCCGCGCCGGCCCCCTCCGCGCTCTCCCCGCTGCGCACGCCCGCGTTCCGGAACCTGTGGCTCGCGAACGTCTCGTCGAACTTCGGCGCGCTCGTGCAGGGCGTCGGGGCGGCCTGGCTCATGACCTCCTTGACGAGCGCCGAGTCCATGGTCGCGCTCGTGCAGGCCTCCGCCACGCTGCCCGTCGTCGTGCTGTCCCTGCTCGCCGGCGCGGTGGCCGACAGCTTCGACCGGCGCCGCGTCATGATCGTGGCGCAGGGCTTCATGCTGGCGGTGTCGGTGCTGCTCGCCCTGGCCGCCTGGGCGGGACTGATCACCCCCTGGCTGCTGCTCGGCTTCACGTTCCTGATCGGCTGCGGCGGCGCGATGAACAACCCGTCCTGGCAGGCGTCCGTCGGCGACCTCGTGCCGCGCGACCAGCTCGCCGCGGCGGTGACGCTGAACAGCGTCGGCTTCAACCTCGTGCGCGGCGTGGGCCCTGCGGTCGGCGGTGCGATCGTGGCCGCGGCCGGCGCGGCCGCGGCCTTCGCGACGAACGCGGCGAGCTACGTCGCGCTGCTGGTGGTGCTCGCGCGGTGGCGACCCGAGACGCTCGCGGCGGATCTGCCGCGCGCGCCGCTCGGCAGCGCCATCGGCGAGGGGCTGCGCTACGTCGCCATGTCGCCGAGCGTCGGCAAGGTGATGCTGCGCGCGTTCGCGTTCGGCACCTGCAGCATCGCGGTGCTGGCCTTGCTGCCGCTGGTCGCGCAGGGGCTCGGCGACGGCGGGGCGTTGCTGTACGGCCTGTTGCTCGGCACCTTCGGCGCCGGGGCGGTGCTCGGCGCGTTCGCGCTCGGCCCGGCGCGCGAGCGGCTGTCGAGCGAGACCCTGACGCGCGGCACCTTCGTCGCGTTCGCGGGCTGCGCGGCCCTCGTGGCGAGCACGTCGAACGTCTGGCTGACGGGCGCGGCGCTGGTGCTCGGCGGCGCGGCCTGGGTCGTCACCATCTCGACCTTCAACGTGACGGTCCAGCTCTCCACGCCGCGCTGGGTCGTGGGCCGCGCGCTGTCGCTCTACCAGATGGCGGTGTTCGGCGGCATGGCGTCGGGCAGCTGGCTCTGGGGTCGGGTGGCCGAGGCGCAGAGCGTCGAGCGCGCCCTCCTCTGGGCGGCGCTCGGGCTGCTCGGCGGCTCCGCGCTGGGCCTGCGCGTGCCGCTGCCGGAGCGCACCCGGCTCGATCTCGATCCGCTGAACCGCTGGACCCGACCGCGCGTGGAGCTGGACCTGAGGCCCAGGAGCGGCCCGATCTCCATCGACGTGGAGTACCTGATCGACGAGGCCGACGTGGACGCGTTCCTGGACGTGATGGGCGAGCGCAGGCGCCAGCGCCGGCGCGATGGCGCGCGTCGCTGGACGCTGTCGCGCGACATGGAACGCCCCGAGCGCTGGCTCGAGAGCTACCAGATCCCGACGTGGGTCGAGTACCTCGCCTACAACCGCCGCGCGACGCGGGAGGATGCCTCGATAGGCGATCGGCTGCGCGCGCTGCACACCGGCACGGAACGCCCGAAGGTACACCGCATGATCGTGCGCAGGGCGGCCCGGGGGAGGAACGATCCGGTGCCGAGAATACCGCTGGATATTCACTGAAACGGCCTCGCGATCCGGACGGAGGGCGTATATGTTCCCCATCCAGACCTTGCGAGAAATTCACGTTCATGGCCACGCGACGATCCGGCGCCCGTGTCGCGCCGCTGCTGTCCTGCCTCGCGCTCGGGCTTGCCGCCTGTAGCGACGACGGCGCGCTCGTCGAGCCGTCCGTCGAGCCGTCCGTCGACCCGGGCAGTCGCGAGAACCGAGCGACGGACGCCTTCATGGAGCGGATGGAGCTGCCCCTCGTCGGCACGCGTTGGGAGGCCGAGGCCTTCGTCGCGCCGACGGGCTACAAGCAGGTGCTGTTCTCGGGCGTGGACTACACGCTCGAGTTCGGCCCGAACGAGGTGCGGGTGTCCGACGGCTGCAACGCCGGAAGCGGAACGTATGCGGTGGAAGGCGACATGCTCGAGATCACCGGCGTGGCGCTCACGGAGATCGCCTGCGACCTGTCCGCGGACGAGCTCGCCGAACAGGCCCTGGTGGGCACGATACTGCCCTCGATCGAGAGCTTCGATGTGCGCGGGGACCGGCTGGTGCTCTCCTCGTTCGACGGCTCCGCGCTCGTCTTCCGTGGCCAGCCCATCGGCGAGGTCGTGTCCGCCGTCGGCATCGATCCCGAGTACATCGACGGCGAGAACGTGCCCTTCCTGGTGCTGGCCGACTCCGAGGGGGGCAACCTCTCGGCGGACGTGCCCGCGCGCTTCGTGACGGTCGACGACGCGGGCTCCTTCGAACAGCTGTGGAGCAACGCCTACTCCCGCGACCCGGCGTTCCCCGTCCCCGACGTGGACTTCGACGTCGGCAGCGTCGTGGCCGTGTTCTCGCCGCTGCGTCCGTCGCTCGGCTACGACATCACGGTGGACGCCGTCGTCGCGGGCGATCCGCGCCCGACGATCCGCGTGACGACGACGGTGCCGGGCAGGAACTGCATCACCGCCCAGGCCGTGTCCTTGCCGTTCGAGTTCGTTGCCGTACCCTCCGTGCTGCCGGCTCCGATCTTCGAGGAGCGCACCGTCGAGGGCCCGGCCTGCGACTGACGCACCGTGGCGGTGCGATCTGTAGCTTCAACGCCGAAACGGGTCCGGAGTGGCCCGGGCCCGTAAGCTAGAGGGCCACTCGTCGTACCGTCCAGCCGATGTCTTCCGCCCCCGACGCGCCGATGCTCGCGCTGCACGACGTGCGGCTCGCCTACTCCGCCGGCGAGTCCACGGTCACCGTGCTGGACGAGCTGCAGCTAGAGGTCGCCGCGCGAGAGCGCGTGGCCATCGTCGGCCCGTCGGGCTCGGGCAAGACCTCCCTGCTGCTCGTGCTGACGGGGCTCGAGGAGCCCGACGCGGGCGAGGTGCGCATCGATGGGCAGTCGCTCGCGACGCTCGATCGTGACGGGCGGGCGGATCTGAGGCGCGAGCGCATCGGCATCGTGTTCCAGTCCTTCCACCTCGTGCCGACGCTGACCGCGCGCGAGAACGTGGCGCTGCCGCTCGAGATCGGCGGCCGGCGCGGGGCCCGCGAGCGCGCCGAACGCATGCTCGATCGCGTCGGCCTCGCCGAGCGCAAGGACCACTATCCCTCGATGCTCTCGGGTGGCGAGCAGCAGCGCGTCGCCATCGCGCGCGCGCTCGTGCACGAACCCGCGCTCATCGTCGCCGACGAGCCCACCGGCAATCTCGACGGCGCGACGGGCGAGCGCGTGGTGGAGCTGCTGTTCGAGCTCGAGGCCGAGACCGGCGCCACGCTGGTGCTGGTCACGCACGACCCGACACTCGCGGCGCGCTGCGACCGCACGCTGCGGCTTCGGAACGGTCGGCTCGACGCGGTGACGCACGAGCCCGAGCTGGCGCGCAGCGCATGAACGCCGCCACCTTTCGCGGCCTGACCGCCTTCTCCGCGCGCGACCTGCGCGGCGGCGCCTCGATGCGCTCGCTGTGGGTGTTCTGCGCGTGCCTGTTTCTCGGCATCACGCTCGTGTCCGCGAGCGGCGGCCTGCTGCAGCTCGTGCGCGGCGCGCTGGCCGCGCAGGAGCGCGCGAACTTCGGCGGCGACCTGGACATCGACGCGCGCGAGCCGCTGGACGACGCCGCGCTCGAGTGGCTCGACGCGCGCGGCGACGTGTCCCTGCTGACCGAGCTGCGCACCATGCTCGGCACGCCCGACGGCGCGTTCACCGTGGTGGAGCTGCAGAGCGTCGACGACGCCTATCCGCTGTACGGCACGGTGCGGCTGGAACCCGATGTCCCGCTCGCCGAGGCGCTGGCGCAGGACGAGACCGGCACGTGGGGCGCGGCCTTCGACCCGTCGCTCGCCGAACGCCAGGGGCTCGAGGTCGGCGACCGCGTCACGGTCGGCGACGCGGAGCTCGAGCTGCGCGCGCTGATCGCGCTGCAGCCGGATCGCAGCCTGCGCGCCGACGTCAGCGGCCCGCCGCTGCTCGTGGACGCGGGTGCGCTGCGGGCGACCGGGCTCGTGCAACCGATGAGCCTCGTCGAGTACGAGTACCGCGTGCGTACCGACGAGCCCGCGAACGCGTTCCGCGACGCGCTGCTGCAGCGCTTCCCCGACGCGACCTGGGAGGTGACGACGCTCGAGGAGCGCGGCGAGTTCCTGACCGAACGGCTCGATCAGATCGCCTCGGTGCTGATCCTCGTCGCGTTCGCCACGCTCTTCATCGGCGGGCTCGGCGTCGCCAACAGCGTGGCGAGCTACCTGCGCGAGAAGCGTCGCACCCTCGCGACGCTGCAATCGCTCGGCGCGCGCTCCGGTCAGGTGGCGTTCGTGTACGTCGGTCAGGTCGTGCTGCTGGCGGCACTCGCGAGCGCGGCCGGCGCGATCGCGGGCGCGGCCGTGGCCGTCGGCACCTCCGTCGCGCTGGCGGAGCGGCTGCCGGTTCCGACGCCGCTCGCAACCCTCGCGTGGCCCACCCTCGCCGCCATCGGGTTCGGCGTGCTGGTGGCGCTCGCGTTCACGCTGCCCACCCTCGGCCGCACGCTCGTGCTGCGCCCGGCCCTGCTCATGCGCGGCGGCGAAGGCGACGCCGGCAGCACCCCGCGCGGCTGGAAGATCGCCACCGCCGCGGCTGGCCTGCTCACCGTCGCACTGCTGCTGATCGTCGTGCCGGAGCCGCTCGCGGGCCTCGGCTTCGTCGTGTGCGTGGCGCTGCTGATGCTCGCTCTCGATGCGCTCGTGCGCGGCGTGCGCATCCTGGCCCGACGCGCCGCGCGCGGATCGTGGCTGGACGGGCGCTTCGCGCTGCGGCTCGCGACGACCGGGCTGTATCGGCCGGGCTCGGCGCTGCGCCCGATGCTGCTGTCGCTCGGCACCGCGCTCACCCTGCTGGTGGCGGCGGCCATCGTCATCGGCTCCGTGCTGAAGACCGTCGGCGAGACGGTGCCCGCACGCGCACCGTCGCTGGTGTTCTACGACATCGCGAACGATCAGCTCCCGGATTTTCGCGCGCTGGTCGCCGAGCAGCCCGGCAACGACGGCGTGAACACCGCGGCGCTCGTGCTCGGCCGGCTCGTCGCCATCAACGGCGAGCCGCTCTCCGCGCTGGAGGACGCGGAGCGCGCGCGCGAGGCGAACGACGAGCAGAAGTTCACCGAGCGCACGGCCGGCATCGACAACATCTCGGTCGCGCGCGGCGCGTGGTGGCCCGAGAATCCGGACGGCGTGCGCGTCGCGATGGAGGATCGCGAGGCGGATCAGGCCGGGGTCGAGGTCGGCGACGTGCTGGAATTCTCGATCCTGGGCGGCACGCTCGAGGCGACGCTGGACGCCATCTACGCGCAGGCGAACTTCGAGACGAGCTTCTGGTTCGAGGCCGTGTTCAGCGACGGCGCGCTCGAACCCTTCATCACGCGCCACGTCGGCAACGCGTTCTTCGCGCCCGACACCGAGGAGGCGGCGCTGGCGGCCGTCGGCCGCGACGTTCCCGAACGTGGTGACCATCAGCACGGTGCGCGTGCTCGAATCCGCCCGCTCGATCCTGGCGGCGGCGAGCCTGGGCGTCGCCCTGGTCGCGCTCGTGAGCCTGGCCGCGAGCGTGCTGGTCATGGCGAGCGTGGTCGCCGTGAACCGCCAGCGCCAGGTGCACGAGGCGTCCGTGCTGCACGCCATCGGCACGCGCATGAACACCGTGCTGCGCGCGATCGGTCTGGAGTACGCGCTGCTCGCGGTGCTGCTGACGGCGTTCGCCGCGGTGACGGGCGGCGCGCTCGGCTGGGCGATCCTGCGCTTCTGGATCGAGCTGCCGGCGACGGGGCTCGCGACGACGGGCCTCGGTATCGCGGCGCTCGTGAGCGCGGCGTGCCTCATGGGCGGCGCATGGTGGACGGTGCGCGTGCTGGATGCACGTCCGGCGACCTTGCTGAGGCGCGCGGCCTGAAGCGCATGCGTTTTCGTCGCGACGCCGTCATGTCCACGGTGTTAGCTTGGTGATTCCTCCGCAGCACGAATCACCGAACCGATGTCGCCGTACCCGAAAGCGCTCCTCGCACTCGCCGTCGTCATTCTGACGGCGCCCGTCCTGGCCGAGAACCGGATAGACGTCCAGCGCCCCGACGCGCCGGAGCTCGCCGCCTACGGCGAGCTCGACGTCGGCGTGCGCCCCGTCGAGCTCGTCAATCCCGGGCAGGTGGACGTGCTGGCCGTGGACGCCGACGATCCGGCCGCGCCGCTGCCGATCTACGACCGACCGCTGACCGTCGAGGTCTGGTACCCGAGCTACCCGGGTGCCACGGGCAGCAACACGCTGCGCGCCTTCATGCGCGACGGCACGACCGAAGTGGGACTCGAGGGGCGTGCGGTGCTGTGGGCCGCGCCGACGACGAGCGGCGGGCCGTACCCGCTCGTCATCGTCTCGCACGGCTACCCCGGCAACCGCTTCCTGCTCTCGCACCTGGCCGAGAACATCGCCTCCAAGGGCTACGTCGTCGCCTCCATCGACCACACCGATTCGACCTACCGCACGCAGGCCGCCTTCGGCTCCACCCTGCGCAACCGCACGCTCGACCAGCTCTTCGTGCTGAACGAGATGGAGCGGCTCGGCAGCGATTCCGGCAGCTTCCTGTCAGGCCTGGTGGACGCGTCGCGCACCGCCATCGTCGGCTACTCGATGGGCGGCTATGGTGCCGTCATCACCGGGGGCGGCGGCGTGACGGAGGCGTCGGTGGACTTCCCGTTCAGCCCGCCGGCGGACCTGCTCGACATCCACCGCTCCGGCAGCGACAGCCACGATGCCCTGTTCGACGAGCGCATCCGCACCGCCATCGCGTTCGCGCCGTGGGGTCGCAACACCGGCTTCTTCGACGCGGACACGCTCGAGGGCGTGCGCATTCCCATGCTGTTCGTGGCAGGGTCGGCCGACGACGTGTCGCTCTACGAGGACGGCGTGCGCGCCATCTGGGAGGAAGCGGTGAACGTGGATCGCTCCCTGCTCACCTTCGAGAACGCGAACCACAACGCGGCGGCCCCGTATCCTGCGCCCGAGGAGAGCTACGAGTTCGATCCCGAGCTCGGTTTCGCGCCCTTCGAGCACTACGCGGATGCGGTGTGGGACACCGTCCGGATGAACAACATCGCGCAGCACTTCGCCACGGCCTGGCTCGACCTGTACCTGAAGGACGATGCCGGCAAGCAGGCCTACCTCGATCTCGTGCCCGACTCCGACGACGGCAACTTCGCACTGAACGAGGACGGCACGCCCGCGCCGGAGTTCGACTACTGGACCGGGTTCCAGGATCGCACCGCGAAGGGCCTGCGCTTCGAGTCGCTCGCGGCCGGAGAGCGCGCGGACTGAGCGCACGCACGGTGCATGGCCGGCGCGGCGCTCAGCGCGCGTCGGCCAGCAGATACGCCGACGCGCGCTCGCCCACCATGATGGCCGGCGCGTTGGTGTTGCCCGACGGGATGCTCGGGAAGACGGACGCGTCGGCCACGCGCAGCCCCTCGACGCCGCGCACGCGTAGCCGCGCGTCCACGACCGCGTCCGCGCCGTCTCCCATGCGGCAGGTGCCGCAGGGATGAAACACCGTCCAGGCGTGCGCGCGCACGTACGCGTCCAGCTCCTCGTCCGAGTCGAAGCGCGGACCTGGTTGCATCTCGGAATCGATGACCGGTCGCATGGCGGGCATGGCCGCGAGCGTGCGCACGAGCCGCATGCCGCGTCGCATCAGCGCCCGGTCGTGTTCGGTATCGAGGTAGTTCGGCTGGATGGCGGGCGCTTCGAACGGATCGGGCGAGCGAATGCCCAACCGACCGCGGCTGGTCGGCCGGCACGGGTTGAAGCCGATCATCAGCCCCGGGAAGGGGTCCGGGTTCATCAGCGGGCGCGTGCCGACCGGCGCGCGCGTGTAGCTCAGCGGCGAGAAGTACAGCTGCAGATCCGGTCGCTTCGCATCGGGGCCCGAACGCACGAAGCCGCCGGCCTGGTTCAGGCTCAGTGACAGCGGCCCGCGGCGCGAGGCGATGAAGCGTGCACCGGCGCGCAACTTGCCGTGCCACGGACGCAGGGCCTGGTTCAGCGTGGGCACGCGCGCGCGGTACAGCCCGTCGGCGCCCAGGTGATCCTGCAGGTTGTCTCCGACGGCGGGCACGTGCAGGCGGACGGGCATGCCGAGCGCCTGCAGCGCATCGCCGGGTCCGATGCCCGACAGCTGCAGGAGCTGGGGCGAGTTCACCGCGCCCGCCGCCAGCACGACTTCCGCGCGCGCCGTCGCGACGCGCTCCGGACCGATCGGCACGCGTCGGCCGTCGCGCGCGCACGGGCGCCACGCGACGCCCGTGACGCGCACGCCGTCGAAGGTGAGCCGCGTCGCCTGCGCGCGCGTGCGCACGTCGAGGTTCGGACGCCCGAGCGCGGGCCGCAGGTGGCAGGCGGAGCTGGAGGCGCGCCAGCCCCGGTGCGTGCTGATCTGATAGAGCCCTACGCCTTCCAGATCGTCCGCGTTGTAGTCGGCGTTGCGCCTGAAGCCCGCCTCGGTCGCGGCGTTCAGCCACGCGTGGCACAGCGGGTGCACCTCGGAGGAGGTATCCGACACGTGCAGGGGG
The DNA here is from genome assembly GCA_963833195.1 of uncultured Gammaproteobacteria bacterium. Lineage (GTDB taxonomy): Bacteria > Pseudomonadota > Gammaproteobacteria > Granulosicoccales > Granulosicoccaceae > Granulosicoccus. Next base: position 811,514 of record CAWHXF010000028.1, read on the forward strand.
CCGGAGGTGCCGCGCAGCGGATGCGGCGCCCCGCCCCAGCATTCCATGTCGCGGAAGACGGGTCCGACCTCGTCCCAGCCCCAGCCGGTGGCCTCGTCGTTCCAGGCGTCGTAGTCGGCACGATCGCCGCGCACCCAGACCATCGCGTTGATGGAGCTGGAGCCGCCGAGCGTGCGGCCGCGCGGCCAGTAGCTCGTCGCGCCGCCTAGTCCGGGGACGGGGTCGGAGGTGTATTTCCAGTTGACGCGCGCGTCGTGGTACACCTTGCCGTAGCCGATGGGCACGCGCGTCCAGAATCCCCGGTCGCTGCCGCCGGCCTCCAGCAGCAGCACCCGGTGACGGCCGTCCGCGCTCAGCCGGTTCGCGAGCACGCAGCCCGCGGAGCCCGCACCGACGACGATGTAGTCCCATTCCTCGCTCACGTGGCGCGACTCAGGTCGGCAGGACGGGACTCTGATGCATCTCCAGGTGCAGCGCGGTGCCGGTGTACGGGTGCGCCTCGGCGACCGCCACGTCCAGCTCCACGCCGAGCCCGGGCTCGTCGGACATCACGACGTAGCCGTCGTCCCAGCGCACCGGTCGCACGAGGATGTCGGCGTGGAAGTTCTCCCAGCGCTCGATGCTCTCGAGCACGAGGAAGTTCGGCGTGCAGGCCGCGAGCTGCGCGTTGGCGGCGCCTTCGATCGGCCCGCAGTACAGGTGCGGCGCGATCTGCGCGTAGTGGACCTCGGCCATGCCCGCGATCTTCTTCGCTTCCAGCAGCCCGCCCACGCGGCCGAGCGCCATCTGCAGGATGTTCGCGGCACCCGCTTCGAGCACGCGCGCGAACTCGTGCTTGGTCACGAGGCGCTCGCCCGTCGCGATGGGGATCGTCGGTCTGGCGGGCGACCGTGGCCATGGCCTGGACGTTCTCGGGCGGACACGGCTCCTCGAACCACAGCGGGTCGCTGGACTCCAGCCTGCGCGCCATGCGGATCGCGCCGCTCGGCGTGAACTGGCCGTGCGTGCCGAACAGCAGGTCCGCCCGGTTGCCCACCGCCGAGCGCAGCGCCTTCACGAAGCGCTCCGAGCGGTCGAGCTCGGCGAGCGAGGGTTGCCTGCCGTCGTAGATGGAGTACGGACCGGCGGGGTCGAACTTCAGCGCGGTGAAGCCCTGCTCGACGTAGTGCAGGGCGCGCTCCACCGTCGCGTCGACGTCGTGGTAGACCGACGCATCCTGATCGGGACCGGGATAGATGTAGGTGTAGGTGCGCAGCCGCTCGTGCACGCGCCCGCCGAGCAGCGCGTGCACGGGCTTGCCCACCGACTTGCCGACGATGTCCCAGCAGGCCATCTCCAGGCCCGACAGCACGCTCACGAGCGACACGTCCGGGCGCAGCGTGTAGCCGCGCCCGTAGACCGAGTGCCAGAGCCGCTCGATGTCGTGCGGGTCCGCGCCGTCGAAGTGCATCGCGAACACGTCGTGGATCATGGCGCGCACGACCTCGGGCCCGAAGGTCGCCGTGTAGACCTCGCCGAAGCCCTCGATGCCGCAGGCCGTGCGCAGCCGCAGGAAGATGAAGTAGCGGCCACCGAAGTGCGGCGGCGGATTGCCGACGATCCAGACGTCGAGGTCCTTCAGCACGAGCGCCGGGGCGCAGCGAACGTTCGCGGGCCCGGGCACGCTCACGAGAACGGGTTGATCGTGCGTAGCTCCGGGAAGAGCGAGAAGTCCCGATCCCGGGTGATGAGCGCTTCCACTCCATGGGCAAGACACAGGGCCGCAACGCGGGCATCGTGAACCACAGGACCACGAACGCGATCGCGCACGATCAGACTCTCCAGCGTCCCCGTGAATGCGGACGGCTCCGACAACAGGCGCAGCGTGGGCGAGCGCACCCACTGCTGAAGCTGGAGCCACGCCACCGCTTGCGTACTCGCCTTGTCTTTCCAGATCTTCGTGTTGGTCACGACTCCGAAGAACTCGTAGGCGCAGGGCCAGGGTATGGCCCAGGCCCGATTGCCTTCGGCCAACGCACGCAGGGTCTCGACCGCCGCGCCGTTCTCCCTCGATTCGCGTCGATGCGCGTACACGAGAACGTTCGTGTCGACCGCTTTCAGGATCTGTCTCCTTCGCCGTAGACCTCTGCGCGAATCTCCTGCCAGCTCATGCCTTCCAGCGGATCTGGATCGTTCGGATCGCCGACGCTTGCATCCTCCATGCGGTACGCGGGCGGCGACTCCGCCTGGTCCAGCACGCGTCGGAGCCCCTCCTCCACCAGCGCTCTCAACGGCCGCCCGGTGGAACGCGCGACCTGCCTTGCACGATCGAGCAGCGCGTCCGGCAGATCGAGTGTGGTCTTCATCGAACCAGCCTACCCATACCTCGGGGTACGGGCAACCCATATCGGTCGCCGCGTTCTGCGGGCCGGCTTCCCCAGCGTGCAAGCGCGGGAGGCTGCCGCCAACGGATTGCAGGGGGGGGCGCCGTCTCTGCGGGTTGGTTTCGTGGACTATTTTACAATCGGAAAGATTCGTTCAAGGCATGGTGGCGCACCTGCCCGGAGCCGGCAGGACTTCTTCGATCCCACATCAATACGGAACCATGACCTTGAACCGAATCGGCACCCTGTCCGCCGTCGCGTTGCTCGCAACGTCCTTCACCGCCACCGCCTCCGACTACGAGCCCGCCGAAGGCAGCGGCAACGTAGAGATCTGGGTGACGCGTCACGCCGAGAAGCAGACCGAGCTGGAAGACCTCGGCGGCGGCATGTTCCAGGAGATCTGCAGCCCCGTCGAGTGCGCGGAGGTACTGAACGCCGAAGGCGAGCTGCGCGCCGAGCTGCTGGCCGAATGGTTCGTGACGCGCGGCATCACGAGCCGCGTCACGCACGTTTTCTCCAGCCACAAGCAGCGCACGCGCCAGACGGTCGAGATGATCGCGCAGGATGCGGGCCTTTCGAACGACGTCGACCTGATCGCCGACGGCGTGCAGCAACTGCCCGCGGACCAGAACGAGCTGGACGCGAAGGCCGGCGCCTCCGAGCAGCTCACCGCCGACGCCCTGCTCGCGCTCGCGCCCGGCAGCGTCGCCGTCGTCGGGGGCCACAGCGGCACCATCTACGACATCTTCGAGCTCATGGGCGTGGAAACCGACGAGGACCCCTCGCTGTTTCCGAAGAAGGCCTCCGACGGCAAGGTCCCGACCTTCGGCGACCTGTGGCGGCTCAGCATCCGTACCCAGCGCAACGGCGAACAGGTGGTCACCGTGCGCAAGCGCATCCAGCTGCAGCCCACGAAGCTCGTGCGCACCGAGCTGGCGCGTCCGGGCCAGGGCCTCGTGATCGGCGGCGAGGAGTGAGACTCCGCCCGGCCTCGGCGCCGGGCCCGGTGGACTGACGGCGGGGGGCTTCGGCCCCCCGTTCCCGTTGCGGCCTAGTTCACCGCGGGTCGATCACGGTGAGCTCACGCGGGAACGACGTCAGCGACTCCGATCCGTCGGTGGTGACGAGCACGTCGTCCTCGATGCGCACGCCGAAGTCCCCGGGTCCGTAGAGCCCGGGTTCCACCGTGTACACCATGCCGGGCTCCAGGACGGTACGGTTGCCGCGCACGATGTAGGGCATCTCGTGCACGTCGCGGCCGAGGCCGTGACCGGTCTTGGTCAGGATGCGCTCGGCGTGCGCGGACGCCTCGAGCACCGTCGTGGCGGCGTCGTCGACATCGTGTGCCGTAGCGCCCGGGGCCGAGGCGGCGAGCCCCGCACGGTTCGCGGCGAGCACGGTGGCGTAGATGTCGCGCTGGCGCTCGTCGGCCCGGCCGACGAACACCGTGCGCGTGATGTCGGCGCACAGACCGCCGTGCACGGCCCCGAAGTCGATCAGCAGCGCATCGCCCGCGCGCACCGCGTAGTCCGCGCGCGCCGTGGCGTGCGGGCGCGCCGAGTTGTCTGCCGCCGCCACGATCGGCGAGAACGACAATGCCGCAGCGCCGTTAGCGAACAACCGCTGGATCAGCACCGATTCGATGGCCGCCTCTGTCTGCCCGACGCGCACGGTCTCGAGCGTCTCGCCCAGCGCGGTCTCGCTGATGCGGATCGCCTCCCGAAGCCGCTCGATCTCGCCGGCATCCTTGCGCAGTCGCAGCGCCGCAAGATCGTTCTGCCTGTCCAGGACGAGCGTGTCCGGCGACGCCGCTTGGATGGCGCGCTCCACGAACACCCGCATGACCTGGCCCTCGACACCGAGTCGGGGAAGCGGCCCAAGGTGCTGGAACAGTGTCTCGAACGCCGCGGCGTAGCCGTCCTGGTCGCGCCAGTCGAAGACCTCGCCCTCGAAGCCCGAGAGCGCGAAGGACTCGAGCTCCAGATTCGGCACGAGCGCGGCCGGCGCGCCCTCCACCGGCACGACCACCACGAGCGGGCGTTCGCTTTCGTGGAAGTCGTGGTCCATCACCTTCGCGAAGGTGGAACCCGGCACGAGCGCGACCGCGTCGACGCCCGCGGCGCGCGCGGCACCGCGCACGATGTCCAGGCGTTCCCCTGTGTTCATGAATGCCATTTGATGAAGAAGCCGCGCGGCGCGGCGGAAGCGTGAGCGAGTCCACGATCGCGCGGACTCGGCCAGCGATCGGTTGCAAGGCGACATCGACCGAGCGTGGCGACCGGTAGCCCCGCACCGCGAGCCGCGAGATCACGGCGCCTACCGCTCCTTCACGAACGGCACGCCCACCGCCTTCGGCGCCACCGCCTTGCCGATGAACCCGGCCAGCAGCACCACGGTGAGCACGTAGGGCAGCGCCTGTATCGCCTGCACGGGCACCTCGCCGATGCCCGGCAGCACCACGCCCTGCAACCGGATGGACACCGCGTCCAGGAAGCCGAACATGAGGCAGGCGAGCAGCGCCGGCACCGGCCGCCACTTGCCGAAGATGAGCGCGGCGAGCGCGATGTAGCCCTGCCCCGCCGTCATCTCGCGCACGAACGAGGCGTTCTGCGCGGTCGACAGGTAGGCCCCCGCGATGCCCGCGAGCGCGCCGCAGATCGTCACGGCCGCGTAGCGCAAGCCCGACACCGAGAGCCCGGCCGTGTCGACCGCCAGCGGATTCTCGCCGACCGCGCGCAGCCGCAGCCCGAAGCGCGTGCGCTGCACGACCCACCAGGTGAGCGCCACCGAGGCGAGCGCGAGGTACACGAGCACGTTGTGGCCGCTCAGCACGTCGCGATAGAAGGTCCCGAGCACCGGTACGTTGCCGATGGCCTGCGCGAAGGGCAGCTCCAGGTCGCCGAAGCGCGCGTCTCCGGTGAGCGTCGGCGTCTGCCCGCCCTGGCGGAACCACGCGATGCCGAGCACGATGGTCAGACCCGAGGCCAGGATGTTGATGGCGAGCCCCGACACCACCTGATCCCCGCGGTGCGTGATGGTCGCGAAGCCGTGCACGAGCCCCAGGCCGATCCCGACGCCGATGCCGCCGAGCAGCGCGAGCCACGCGCTGCCGCTCACGGCCGCGATGGAGCCCGCCACGAAGGCCGCCGCGAGCATCTTGCCCTCGAGGCTGATGTCGACGATGCCCGAGCGCTCGGAGAAGAGCCCGGCCATGGCGGCGAAGATCAGCGGGGTGGAGACGCGCAGCGTGGCCGCGAGCGTGGACCACAGCGTGTCGACCCACTCCATCAGAGGGCCCCGCTCATGCCGGCTGCAGGCTCTCGACGGGCCGCACCGCGAGCCACACGCGCACCACGAGCGGGCGCAGCATCAACGCCAGCGCGCCGGAGAACAGGATGATGAGCCCCTGGATGGCGACCACGAGCTCGCGCGTGACGGTCGGGATCTCGAACGCGAGCTCCGCGCCGCCCTGGTAGAGCACGCCGAACAGCAGGCTCGCCAGCACGATGCCGACGGGGTGGTTCCGGCCCATCAACGATACGGCGATCCCCGTGAAGCCGTAGCCCGCGGGGAAGTTCAGCAGCAGCCGGTGGTGCACGCCCATGATCTCGTTGACGGCCACGAGCCCGGCGAGAGCGCCGGACAGGCACATGGCCGCCACCACGATGCGCTTGGGCCGGATGCCCGCATACACCGCGGCCGGTTCCGAGTGCCCGGCCGCGCGCAGCTCGTAGCCCCAGCGCGTGCGCCAGATGACGACCCAGACGAACACGCACGCCGCGATCGCGAGAAACAGCGACAGGTTCAGCGGCGTGGGCGTGACGTCCATTCCGAACAGCGCCAGGAACTCGTGCATGGCCGGCAGGTTCGCCGATTCGTCGAAGCGGCGCGACTCGGGCGACATCTGCCCGGGCTGGATGAACACGTTGACGAGCAGGTACACCATCAGCGCCGCGGCGATGAAGTTGAACATGATCGTCGTGATGACGATGTGGCTGCCGCGGTGCGCCTGCAGCCATGCCGGGATGAACGCCCAGGCCGCGCCGAACGCCGCGGCGGCCGCGATGCCGATGGGAATCAGCAGGATCGCGGGCAGGAACCCGTCGAGCAAGAGGAACGCGCACGCCACGCCGAGCCCGCCGATGTAGGCCTGACCTTCCCCGCCGATGTTGAACAACGAGGCGTGGAACGCGACCGCGACGGCGAGCCCGGTGAACACGAAGTTGGTCGTGTAGTAGAGGGTGTAGCCGATGGCCTCGTCGTAGCCGAACGCGCCGTTGATCATGATGCCGACGGCCTCGAACGGGTCGATGCCGACGGCGAGCATCACGAGCCCGCTGAAGAACAGCGCCACCGCGAGGTTCAGGATCGGGATGAGCCCCACCTCCACCCAACCGGGCAGCGGGACGCTTGCGGTGCTCGTGCTCATGACTCGCTGTTCAATGGGCTACCGGGAGCTCAGGCCGCCCGGTGCGTGGGCAGGCCGGTCGCACCGCCATCGCTGCGATCGACCGGGCCTCCGTGCGCGCCCCCGATCGCCCCGGGAGCGATGCCGCCGCCCGGTCCGCCTTCCGGCCCGGGCGCACCGTCCTCGTGCGCGTTCGCCATCATGAGCCCGAGGGTCGTCTTGTCGGCCGCCGTCCCGGCGAGCTCCCCGACCACGCGGCCCTCGAACATGACGACGATGCGGTCCGACAGGGCCATGATCTCGTCGAGCTCGACGGACACCATGAGGATGGCGCAGCCCGCGTCGCGCATCTCGACGAGCTTCTCGTGGATGAGCTCGATGGCGCCGATGTCCACGCCGCGCGTGGGCTGGCCGACGAGCAGCACCTCGGGCGCCTTGTCGATCTCGCGCGCGAGGATCAGCTTCTGCTGGTTGCCGCCGGAGAACGAGGCGCTCTTGAGGCGCGGGTTCGGCGGACGCACGTCGAAGCCGTCCATGAGCCGCTGGCACAGCCGCCTGATGGTGTCGAAGCTCAACAGGGCGCCGTGGCCGATGGCCTCGCTGCGCTGGTAGCCCAGCACCGACGATTCGGCGGCCGTGAACGCCTTGACGAGCCCGAGCTTCAACCGGTCCTCCGGCACGTGGTTGACGCGCAGCTCGCGCATCTCGCGCGGGTCGGGCAGGTTGCCCGGGCCGGCTTCGCGCCCGTTGATGGTGAACCCGCCTCCCGTCGGCATGGTGATGCCGGCCAGCACCTCGAGCAGGGCGCTCTGGCCGTTGCCGGCGACGCCCGCGATGCCCAGGATCTCGCCGCGACGCACCTGCAACGACACGTCCTTCAGTCGCGCGGCACCCTTCGCATCCACGAGCGACAGGCCGCGCACGTCGATGGCGACCTCGCCTGCCGCGGGCGCATCGCGCAGGAAGTTCCGCGTCTCGAGCTTTCGACCGACCATGAGCTCGGCGAGCTCGCCGGGACTCGTGGCCGACGTCTCGCGGTGCGCGACCATCTCTCCGAGGCGCAGCACCGACACGGTGTCGGTGACGTCCATGATCTCGCGCAGCTTGTGCGTGATGAGGATGACGGTGGTGCCCCGGTCGCGCAGCGCGCGCAGCACGTGAAACAGCTGATCGGCCTCCTGCGGCGTCAGAACGCCGGTGGGCTCGTCCAGGATCAGGATCTCGGCATGGCGGTACAGCGCCTTCAGGATCTCGGTGCGCTGCTGCTCGCCGACGGGCAGCTGTCCCGCCAGCGCGTCCAAGTGCACGGACAACCCGTACTCGTGCGCCAGGCGCGCGAGCTCGGCGCGCGCGTTCCGCGCGCTAGGCGCGACGAGCGCGTGCTCCTCGGCGCCGAGCATGACGTTCTCGAGCACGCTGAACGTGTCCACCAGCATGAAGTGCTGATGGACCATGCCGATGCCCCTGGCGATGGCATCCGCCGAGCTCGTGATGTCCACGCGTTCGCCGTTGACGAGGATCTCTCCCTCGTCGGCCCGGTAGAAGCCGTAGAGGATGCTCATCAGCGTGGACTTGCCGGCGCCGTTCTCGCCGACGATGCCGTGGATGCTGCCGCGACGCACCGCGAGATCGATGCCGCGGTTGGCGACGACCGGACCGAAGCGCTTGGTGATGCCCCGGAGCTCGAGGGCGAGCTCCGAGGCGGGCTCGGGCGCGCTCACGGAGCGCGCCTTCCCCGTCGGGCGTCCGCGCGGCTCAGTACGAGCAGCTGTTGTCGCTCATGTAGTCGTGCACCTCGAGCTCGCCCGAGACGATCTGGGCCTTCGCCTCCTCGATGGCGCCGCGCATCTCGTCGGTGACGAGCTCCTCGTTGTACTCGTCGACCGCGTAGCCGACGCCGTCCTCGGCGAGGCCCAGCACCTTCACGCCCGGCTCCCACGTGCCGTCGGCCGCGCTCTGGAAGGTCTCGTAGGCGGCGTTGTCGACGCGCTTGAGCATCGAGGTGAGCATGGTGCCCGGGTGCAGGTAGTTCTGGTTCGAGTCCACGCCGATGGCGAGCTCGCCCTCGTCGGCCGCCGCCTGGTACACGCCCACGCCCGTGCCGCCGGCGGCCGCGTAGATCACGTCCACGCCGCGATCGAACTGGCCCTTGGCGAGCTCGCTGCCGCGACCCGGATCGTTCCACGCCGCAGGCGTCGTGCCGGTCATGTTCTGGATGACATCGGTGCTGGCGTCCGCGTGCTTGACACCTTGCTCGTAGCCGCAGGCAAAGCGCCGGATGAGCGGTATGTCCATGCCGCCGACGAAGCCGACCTGACCGGTCTCGGACGCCATGGCGGCGAGCATGCCGACGAGGAAGCTGCCCTCGTGCTCCTTGAACACGATGGACTGCACGTTGGGCAGATCCACCACGCCGTCGATGAGCGTGAAGCGGGTGTCGGGGAACTCCGCGGCGACCGCGGCGAGCGGGTCGGCCTGCGCGAAGCCGATGCCGAGGATGGGGTCCGCGCCGCGCTGCGCCATGCGGCGAATGGCCTGCTCGCGCTGCGTCTCGTTGGTGACCTCGAACTCGCGGTACTCGGTGCCCGACTCCTCCTTGAAGCGCTCCACGCCGTCGTACACGCCCTGGTTGAAGGACTTGTCGAACTTGCCGCCCATGTCGAACACGACGGCGGGGTTGATCTCTTCCTGCGCGGTGGCGACGGCCGTCCAGCCGACTGCGGCGCAGGCGAGGCCCGCGGCGAGGGCCGTGAGAGTCGCGGGTCGGTGTGCCGGTCGGCTGCCGGCGTGTCGATCGGTTCGTCGACGGGTGGAGTGCAAAGGCATCGTTCGTGTCCCCGTGAAGTCGGATGTCCGGCGGCTCGGCGTCGCTCGCGCGTTGCGCCGGAGCGCCGTGCGGCGCGGTGTTTCGAGTCTATCACGCACCTTCGGAGGCACCTTCGCCCGCTCCGTCGGCAGCCACGAGCTTCGCCGCCAGCTCTCCGAAGCTGTCCACGTAGTAGTACGGCGAAGTCTGGCCGGGGCTGTTCGGGTTCTCGACGTTGGAGCCGTAGTCCAGGCCCGCCTCGGTCAGGCGCTTGTAGGTCTTGGTCACGCCGGGCTTCGTGGAGCTCGGGCGCTCGGCTTCCTCGAGCAGTTCGAGCTCCAGCATGAGCCTGTTGGCGCGCACGGCCGACAGCGGCACCGCGTGCGCCTTCAGGAGCTTGGTCAGCGAGTCCATCCCGTCGATCTTCATGCGCGTCGCCCCGCGTCCGGCGTGTCGGTTCAGGAATGCGAGTCTGCCCGCTCGTCGTCGTCCCTGAACGCCTCGAGCATCGCTTGCGCGTCGAGCGGCCCGACGCCGAGCGTCTCCAGGGCATCCTCGCCCATCAGCAGCGCGGACTCGAAGGTCTCGCGGTGCGCGCGGTCCGCGCCCAGGCGAAGCAGCCGCGCGGCGTCGCCGCGGTCCACCGCGCGTGCCACGACCGCGAGGTGCGGGTACTCGCGCCGCGTGCGGCGCACGAGCTCGGCGGCGCGCTCGGCATTGTCGATGGCGACGACGAGCGTGACCGCGTGCGCGGCCCCCGCGGCGGCGAGGAGGTCGGGGCGCAGCGCGTCGCCGTAGAAGCCGGGGTGGCCCGCGCGCCGAAGCTCCGCGAAGCGGTCCGGGTTGTTGTCGATCGCCGACACGCGCACGCCGTTGCGCGCGAGCAACCCGGCGACCGTGCCGCCGACCCGCCCGTAACCCGCCACGATGACCTGCGCCGCGCGCTCGCCGGCGTCGGCCGCGCCGCTCTCGAGCTGGCGCGCCACGCTGTCGCGGTCGCGCCGGTCGGCCACCGCCAGCAGCGCCGGCGTGGCGAGCATCGAGAGCGCCGCCACGAGCACCAGCTCGTCGCCGAGTCGGGACGGGATGGCGCCGTAGCCGACGGCCAGCGCGATGACCACGAACGCGAGCTCGCCGCCCTGCGACAGCAGCGCCGCGAGCCAGATGCGCTGGCGCCGCGGCACGCGCGACCAGCGCAGCAGGGTGCGCAGCACCCACGCCTTGATGAGCGCCAGCAGCACCACCAGCGCGAGCATCTCGGCGGGCTTCCTGATCAGCGTGCCGAAGTCCACCTGCATGCCGAAGGCGATGAAGAAGAGCCCGACGATCAGTCCGCGGAACGGGCGCAGGGCGATGTCGATGGCGGAGCCGTATTCGCTGCGCACGAGCAGGAAGCCCGCCCCGAGCGCGGCGAGCTCCAGCGGCACGCCGGCGAGCCCGAACGCCAGCAGCGTGCCGACGATGGCCAGCAGCGCGAAGGTGGCGAAGAGCTCGTCCGCGCCCACGCCCACGACGAAGCGGAAGCCGTGCCTGAGGGCCCGGTCGCCGAGCGTCAGCAGCAGCGCGATCAGCGCGATGCCGGCCGCCACCCGCGGCCACGGGCTGCCCTCGGTGATGGCGCGCTCGAACCCGAGCACCGGCAGAAAGACCACGATGGGCACCAGCAGCAGGTGCTGCGTGAGCAGCAGTTGCCGACCGGTATCGGCGAGCGGGGAGCCCGTCGGATAGCGCTCGCGCAGGCCCTCGCTGCCGATGGCGTCGGAGGCGAGCGCGAGGGCGAGCGCGGCGACGAGCGCCTGGTGCCAGTCGAGCCCCGTAGCGAGCGCCACGCCGAACACCATGGCCGCGACGATGGCGAACAGCCCGATGCCCATCGCCACCTGCTCGCCCACCAGCCGCGTGACGCGCGCGGGCGTGGACTCGAGCGCGACGACGAACAGCAGCAGCAGTGTCGCGATGCGCGAGAACCCCGCGATGTGCCCTGCGTCGCGCACGAGCGCCAGGCCCCACGGGCCGATGAGCACCCCGGCCACGAGGTAGCCGATCACGCCGCCGAGCCCGAGCCGCTTGGCGGCCGGCACGGCCAGCAGCGCCACGGCGAGGTAGACGAAGAGCTCGCCGAGGACGGTGTCCGCGGTCATCGCGGCGGCGGGATCGGGACGGAAGCGATCAGGCGCTCGCCGGCACGTCGAGGGTGTGGATGCCGCCGGCGTGCTGCGCGACGTAGCTTGCCGGCATGAAGGTCGACACGTCCGCCTCCGCCATGGGGCGCTCGAAGCGCTCGGGATACGGGCGCTGCAGCAGGCTGCCCACCTCGGCGTACGGGAAGAGCTCGTCGTAGCGCTGCACGTCGTGCTGACTCGTGCGCCGGTAGACGTGCGTGCGGTTGAGCTCGCGTGCCGAGCGCAGGCCCGCCGCGGCCACGAGTTCGGCCAGCGTCTCGAGGGTGCCGGCGTGGAAGCTCGCCACGCGGTGGACCTTGTCGCCCACGACCAGTCCGGACATGAGCTTGTGGTCCTGCGTGGCCACGCCCGTGGGGCAGTGGTTGGTGTTGCACACCAGCGATTGCACGCAGCCGAGCGACATCATGAAGCCGCGCGCGCTGTTGCACAGGTCCGCCCCCAGCGCGAGGTTCTTGACCATGTGGAACGCGGTGAAGATCTTGCCCGTCGCGATCACGCGCACATCGGTCTTCAGGTCGAAGCCCGACAGGCAGTCGCACACGAACGCGAGCGCGTCGCGCAGCGGCATGCCGACCGAGTTGGTGAATTCGAGCGGCGCGGCACCCGTGCCGCCCTCGCCGCCGTCGACGGTGACGAAGTCGGGGCGGATGCCGGTCTCGACCATCGCCTTGCAGACGGCCACGAACTCGCTCTCCCGCCCCACGCAGAGCTTGAACCCGACGGGCTTGCCGCCCGAGAGCTCGCGCAGCGTGCGCACGAATTCAAGCAACTCGATCGGGGTGCGGAACGCGCTGTGCGCGGGCGGCGAAGCGACGAGGGTGCCCACCTCCACGCCGCGCGCCCTCGCGATCTCGGGCGTGTTCTTGATCGCGGGCAGGATGCCGCCGTGACCGGGCTTCGCCCCTTGCGAGATCTTGATCTCGATCATGCGCACCTGCTCGCGCGTGGCCCCCTCCCTGAAGCGCTCCGGGTCGAAGCGCCCGCGCGCGTCGCGGCAACCGAAGTAGCCGGTGCCGATCTGCCACACCAGATCCCCGCCGGGCTCGAGGTGATGGCGCGACAGGCCGCCCTCGCCCGTGTTGTGCGCGAAGCCGCCGAGCTTCGCCCCGCCGTTCAGCGCGAGGATCGCGTTCGAGGACAACGAGCCGTAGCTCATGGCACTGACGTTCAGGAGGCTCGCGTCGTAGGGTCGCGTGCACTCGGCGCCGCCCACCCGCACGCGCGCGTCGGCGTGCTCATCGACGCGCTCGTCGGCGGGCCCGTTCGCAGACCCGTTCGCAGACCCGTTCGCAGGCCCGTTCGCAGGCCCGTCCGCACCGTTCGCTCCCACCGGCCGGACGGCCGTCGCGGCGCCGTGCCCCGACACCACGCCCGCCGCACCGTCGGCGTGCAGCGAGCCGTCGGCATCGTTCGCGGCATCGGCCTCGCTGGCCCACTGCGGGTCGTCCAGACCGTGGCCCTCGTGCACGTCGAAGGCCGCGATCGAGTGCGCGATCCATTCGTAGCCGTCGCGGTACGCATCCATCTTCGTGCCGAAGGGCACGGTGTCGCTCGCTCCCTTGGCGCGCTGGTACACGACCGAGCGGAACTGGCGCGGCACGGGCGCGCCATCGGTCTCGGACTCGATGAAGTACTGGCGCACGAAGGGCCGCACCGCCTCCATGAGCCAGCGTCCGCGCCCGACGAGGGGGAAGTTGCGACGCAGCGAATGTTCGGTCTGCAGGTAATCGTGCGCGCCGAGCGCGACGAGCGGCCCGACGACGAGCAGCAGTGCGAACGCGGGCGTCCAGGCCAGTCCCGCGAGCAGGACCAGCAGCAGGACGACGGCCGAGCAGACGACGAAGGCGGTGCGCAGCGACGGCATCAGGCGGCGGGCCGCTCGGCGCCGGCACCGCCGATGCGTCGTGCGCCCGCGTCCACGTCGGCATCCGCGCCCGATCCGCTCCAGCGGGACAGGAACCCGTCCAGCCAGGCCGTGATGGCGGCGTCGTGCTCGAGCGCGTCGCGGCGCATGGTCGCGCGCTGCTCGTCCGAGAGCTCGCCGGGCTTCCTCTGCCGGTGACGCTCGAGCCAGATGGCGAGCACGTCCGGATTCACCTCGGGGTGGAACTGCACGCCGACGGTGCGCTCGCCGCAGCGGAACGCCTGGTCGGGGAAGTCCGCAGCGGTGGCCGTGCGCGTGCAGCAGGCGGGCGTGTCGAAACCTTCGCCGTGCCACTGCATGACGGTCAGCGGCTCGCGCATGAAGTCCCCCGCCTCGGGCGTGGGCTCCACGCGGTGGAAGCCGACCTCCTTGAAGCCGTCCACGTGCGGGCCGATGCGCGCGCCGAGCACGCGGGCGAGCAGCTGCGCGCCCAGACAGACGCCGAAGAAGCGGGTATCCGTCGCGAGGCAGCGCTCGATGAACGCGAGCTCGCGCGGGATCCATTGCTCCACGCGGCAGTCGTTGGCGCTCCAGCGGCCGCCGAAGATCACGACGCCGGCGTAGCCTTCGGGGTCGGGCAGCGGCTGCCCGTCGACCGGGTAGCAGTACTCCAGCCGACGTCCGCTGCGCTGCATCCAGCGGCTGCAACGGTCCACGTTCCAGCCGGTGGAGTGCTTGACGAACAGGAAGGGGGCGTCGGGTTGCGAACTCATGTGAAGGCGGCTGTGGCTGCGAAAGTATCGTCCCCGATGCGCCGGAAGCGTGCAAGCCTCGGGCCCTGCCCGCCGCGGCGCGTGCGCCGGGGCGGGCGTCAGCGCACCACGATCTCGAACTCGTCCGAGACGGCGCCCAGCCCGTCCTCGTCCATGGCCTCGATCACGAGCCCGTCGTAGGTGCCGCGCACGCGCGGGCGACCCGTCACCCGGCCGGTGTCGGCGTCCACCACGACGCCGCGCGGCAGATCCTCCCCGACGGAGGCGTAGCTCAGCTCGGCACCGTCCGCGGACTCGAACAGCGGCGCCACGGGCACGATGTTGCGCCCGAGGCGCAGCTCCTGGTCGAACACGGTGCCGGTGACGAACACCGGCCCGACGGCCAGCGGCGCCGGCTCGATGAAGAGCTCCACCGGTGCCGAGGCCGTGCTGGTCCCGTCGTCGGCCACCAGGGTCAGCACGTACGCCCCTTCGTCGGCCGCGCCGGGCACACCATTGAGCGTGCCGTCCGGCGACAGTCTCAGGGTACCGTCCGCGGGCAGCGGCTCGACGAACTCGAACGCGAGCCGCTCGCCCTCGGGATCGACGAAGCGATCCGACAAATCGACGACGAGCAGCTCCCCCACGCGCGCCGTGATCGGCGGCGCGTCGTCCACCGCCACCGGCGCGCGGTCGGCCACGACCGTGCGCAGCCGCACCGTCGCGCTCGAGCTCTGCACGCCGTCCGTCACCTCGTAGACGAAGCTGTCCTCGACATCGACGCCGCCGAGGTTCGCCGCGGCCTCGTAGGTGAAGCCGCCGTCGGCGCGCAGCTCGAAGGCCGCCGCGCTCGCGGGTCCGGAGACGGGCACCTCGTTCACGCTCAACGGCTCGTTGGCGGTGTCGATGTCGTCCTCGTCGTTGCGCAGCACGCCGAAGTCCGCGTCGATGTCCAGCACGTCCCCCTCGACGAGCACGTAGGCATCGTCCACGGCGACGGGCGCCTCGTTGATGGCTATCAGGCAGAGGTCGATCTCGCGCCGGAAGGCCTCCGTACCGTCCACGCCGAGGCCCACCAGGGCGTGTCGCCGCCCGATCGGGGCGCGCAGCGACGGCACGGACACGTCGAAGAGCGTTTCCCCGCCGACGCCGCCGACGCGCGCGAAATCGAGCTCGCAGTCGTCGGCCGACGTGCACGCCTCGGCGAGCGTGTCGGGCGCGCGTCCGGCATCGAAGTCGGCGAGTCCGGCGCAGGTATCGAGCGCGCCCTCGGCGAGCGGTTCCTCCTCCCATGCATACGCGAGCGCCTCCTCGCCGGCGAGCGCGGCCGGCACGCGCACGCGCGACGCGGTGCCCTCGTTCACGATCTCGACGTCCTCGAGCGGCACGTCGTCGAGCGTCACCACCAAGGCATCGGCGGCCAATCGCTCGTCGCCCTGCACGCCCGTCGAATCGACCCATTCGCAGCCCGCCAGCGCCGTCGCCAGCGCGCACGAGGCGAGAAGCCCCGCCGTGCGACCCGCACCGCTCATCGGCGGTGATGCCTCGTGATCGTGTCGAGGAAGTCGCCGCGCACGCGCTCCGCGTCGACCTGCAGGCACGCGTGCACGCGTGGCCGATCCCGCCAGTGCGCGACCGGATAGGACGCGCCCTTGCGATCGAGCGCGAACTGCCCGACCGCGATGCCGTCGGGCACCGCACGCGCCGCCCCGGAGAGCGTGGTGAACGCGTCGGGCAGCACGACGAAGGCCACGGCGGCCGCGTCGTGCATGGCGCAGGCGGGGCGCTCGGCGGCCTTCGGGTCCAGCTCCGCCGCGCGCGCGGTGTAGAAGTCGACGTAGAAGCGGCTCGCTTCGCGCAGTACCGAGCCCGTCTCGCCGGCGTGCGCGCCGAGCCGGTCCAGGTGCGCGTCCTCCAGCATGATGCGGTGCGTGACGTCCAGACCCACCACCGTCGCGGGCCAGTCGCGTCCCAGCACCCGGTCGGCGGCGTGCGGATCGTTCAGGAAGTTCGCCTCGGCCACCGGGGATACGTTGCCGGGCTCGACCACCGTACCGCCCATGATCACCAGGGCGCGCAGCAGCTCCGGCAGCTCCGGCTCGCGCGCCAGCGCCTCGGCGACGTTCGTGAGCGGCCCGATGGCCACGAGCACGATCTCCCCGGGTCGCGCCTTCGCGGCGCGCACGATGAAGTCGGCCGCGTCCAGCGCATCGATGCCCGGCGCACCGCGCTCGGCCGCCCCGTCCGGCACGATGCGCGCGCCGTCGGGATGGGTGTTGCCGATGCCGTCGGCGCCGTGCACGAAGTCCGCGTGCGGCAGCGGCTCCTGCACCAGCGGCACCGACGCTCCGCGCGCCACGGGGACCTCCGGTGCGCCGAAGCGCTCAAGCAGCCAGCGCGCGTTGCGCGTCGCGATCGGTGCGCTGATGTTGCCGAACACCGTGGTCAGCGCGACGAGCTCGATGTCCGGGTGGCAGACCGCGTAGGCGATGGCCATGGCGTCGTCGACGCCGGGGTCGGTGTCGATGATGATCGGGGTCATGCGCGCTCGGCACGGTGGGCCTCGACCGATGCGCGGGCATCGACCTCGGCGGCGGTCGGGATGGAGGGCGTGGCGCCGGCGCGCGTGGTGGCGAGCGAGCCCGCGATCACCGCGCGCCGCAGGGCATCGACCGGAGCGGCCCCCGCCACCAGCGCGGCCAGCAGGTAGCCGACGAAGGTGTCGCCGGCACCGGTGGTGTCGACGACGTCGACGCGCGGCGCGACGACGTGCGTGCGCTCGCCGCCGGAGACCAGCATGGCGCCGCGCGCGCCGAGCGTGGCGACGAGGGCGACTTGCGGCAAGGCCTCGGCGAGCGCGGCCACGGCATCGTCGTCCTGGCCGGAGTCGCTGCCGCGGGCGCCCGCCGTCGCCCCGAGCGCCGCCGCGAGCTGCGCGGCCTCGGTCTCGTTCACGATCAGGAGCTCCAGCGCGTCCAGCTCCAGCGCGGCGACGCCGGCGTCCATGGGCGCGGGGTTGAAGGCCACGCGCAGGCCGCGGCGGCGCGCGATGTCGAGCGCGATCGGGAGCGCGTCGCACTCGTTCTGCACCAGCAGCCAGTCGCCGGGCTCGGCGCCCTCGAGACCGGCCTCGAGCGCGGCCGCGTCGAACCCGCGGTTCGCCCCGCCGTGCAGCACGATGGCGTTCTCGCCCGCGTCGTCGACCTGGATGATGGCGTGTCCGCTCGTGCCCGGCACGCGCACGACGCGCCCGCAGTCCACGCCCGCGTCCAGCAGCGCATCCAGCAGCGCCTCGTCGGCCGCGCCGATGCGCCCGACGTGCCGCACCGCGGCCCCCGCCCGCGCCAGCGCGACGGACTGGTTCGCGCCCTTGCCACCGAGCACCGTCTCCAGCGAGGCGCTGGACAGCGTCTCGCCCGGCCGCACCAGGTGCGGCACGCGGTACACGTGGTCCACGTTGATGGAGCCGAAGTTGTGGACGGTGACGGAAGGCACGGCGGCGGCGGGGGGTCCCTTGCTCGGCTGACCGGCGCGAGGATGCGCGAGCCCGCCGGCGCTGGCAAGCGACTACGATGCGCGCGATGAGCGAACCAGCGATCGATGACGGTGGCCCGACCGTCGATTCCCCGTGCATAGGGGTGTGCGCCATGGACGAGGCGTCCGGGCACTGCGCGGGCTGCGCGCGCACCATCGACGAGATCGTGCGCTGGGGCCGGATGCCGCGCGAGGAGCGGCGCGCCGTGCTGCTCGCCGCGGCCGGACGACGCGCGGCGCGCGAGGCTCAGTCGCGGGTCTCGTCGGGCGCGGGCGGCGGTATGGAGTAGGTTCCCGTGGCGTGCGCCACCGGGCCGTCGGCCGGTGGCCGGCCCGCGTCATCGAGCTCCGCCGCGCTCCACATCGACACCTCGCCCACCGCCAGGCGCTTGCCGAGCTTGAGCATGCGCGCCTCGGCCACGAGATCCCCGGGCAGCGGCTTCCTGAGGAAGTTGATGGAGAGCTGCGTCGTGACGGCGAGTTCCACCGCGCCGATCCGCGACAGCACGAGGGCGTACAGCGCGGCGTCGGCCAGGCCCATCATGATGGGTCCCGCGATGGTGCCGCCCGGGCGCAGGAAGCTGACGTCGTACACCGCGCGCATGCGCACGGCGTCGGGCAGGATGGCGTCGATCTCGAGCCCCATCGAACGTGCGAAGGGCATGCGCTCGTCGCTGATGAGGCGGTAGTCGTCGAGCGTGATGCGCGGGCTGTGGGGCACGGACGTGGATGGCTCCATGATGACGGGCGCCATCTTCGAGCGTCACGCCGCGCGCGGCAAGCCCTTGCCGGCGTGGCGCTCGGCCCACGCCGTGAACTCGTCCGCCGGCAGCGCGCGGCTGATGTGGAAGCCCTGCGCCTCGTCGCAGCCGAACGCGCGCAGCCGCTCGAGCTGCCCGGCCGTCTCGACGCCCTCGCCCACCACGCGCAGCCCCAGGTCGTGCGCGAGGGTCACGATCGCGGACACGATGGCTGCGTCCCCGCGATCGGTCTCGAGATCCTGGACGAAGCTTCTATCGATCTTCAGCGTGTCGGCGGGCAGCTTCTTCAGGTAGCTCAGCGACGAGTAGCCGGTGCCGAAGTCGTCGATGGCGACCTGCACGCCGAGCGCCTTGATGGCTTCGAGGTTCCTGATGGCGACCGCCTTGTCCTGCATGAGCAGGCTCTCGGTCAGCTCGATCTGGACGCAACGCGGGTCGAGCGAGGCGGCGGCCAGGGCCTCGGCCAGCTCGCGCACCACGTCGCCGCGCTTGAACTGCTCGGCCGAGACGTTGATGGCGACGGGGCATCCCGCACCGCCGGCGTCCAGCCACGCCCGCGCCTGACGGCAGGCGGCCGTGAGCACCCACCGGCCGAGCGGCAGTATCAGGCCCGTGTCCTCGGCCAGCGGAATGAACTCGCCGGGGCTGATCTGTCCGCGCTCCGGGTGGTGCCAGCGCACCAGCGCCTCGCAGCCCGCGAGCGTCGAGCCCGCGAGACCGAGCTTCGGCTGGAACTCGAGCATCAGCTCGTCGCGCTCGATGGCGTCGCGCAGCTCCCGCTCCATGGAGAAGCGGGCCAACGCGCGCTCGTGAATGCTGCGCGAGTAGAAGTGGTAGCCGTCGCGGCCCTGCTCCTTGGCGTGGTACATCGCGACGTCGGCGTGCTTCATGAGCGTGTCCGAGTCGTGGCCGTCGCCGGGGTACACGCTGATGCCGATGGTCGTGGTGACCGACACGATGTTGTCGCCGAGCGCGAACGGATCCCGGATCGAGGCGGCGATGCGTTCGGCCACGCGCGCCGCGTCCTCGGGGCGTCGAATCTCGTCGAGCAGCACGACGAACTCGTCGCCGCCGAGCCGCGCCACGGTGTGCGCATCGGCGCCGCGCGCGATGCCTTCGACCGCGTCGTCGTCCTCGGTGCCCACCCGGCAGATGGCGTCGGATTCGCGCACCACTCGATCGATGCGTTCGGCCACCTGCAGCAGCAGCGCGTCCCCGGCGTCGTGACCGAGCGTGTCGTTGACCTGCTTGAAGTGGTCCAGATCGAGAAACAGCAGCGCGAAGCTCGTGCCGGCGCGCTCGCCCTTCTCGAGCGCGTGACGCAGCCGCTCCTGCAGGCGCGCGCGGTTGGGCAGCCCGGTGACGAGATCGAAGTAGGCGAGCTCGTGGATGCGCACCTGCGCGTCGCGCCGTTCGGTGACGTCCTGCACGGTGCCCAGCATGTGCGTGCAGGTGCCGCCCGCGTCGACGTGGGGCTCGGCTTCGAGCCGGATGATGCGCGTCGAGCCGCATTCGGGCGTATCGGGCGCATCGTTCGACGGGTGCGCGTCGCGGCGCTCCGCGAGCGGGAACTCCAGGTGGAAGGCGGTACCGGCGCCGACGGCGCGTTCCGCGGCCGAGCGCAGCAGCTCGCGCTCGGGTTCGGCGACCGCGTCGAGCAGGTCCGTCCAGGTCGCACGGCCGACGGGGTCGCACTCTGTCCCGGCGGCCCCGGCGGCCCCGGCGGCCCCGGCGGCATCGCTCGCGGAGCCCAGGGGCACGATGCGCGCGAAGCCGCGCGAGCAGGTCAGCCCGCCGTCGAGGACGCTCCACTCCCAGTGGCCCAGGCGCGCGATGCGCTGCGCGTTGTCGAGCTTCGCCTCGCTCGCGCGCAGCGCGTCGGCGGTGGCCATGGCGCGCAGCATGTACTGCACGCGGTGCGGCAGGATGCAGGGGTTGACCGGCTTGGTGAGGAAATCGGTCGCGCCCTCGTCGTAGGCGCGCGTGATCGAGGTCAGGTCGTCCAGACCCGTGATCATGAGGATCGGCACGTGCGTGCCGGCCGCCGTCGCACGTATGGCGGCGATGGCGTCGAAGCCGTCCATGACGGGCATCACCGCGTCCATGATCACCAGATCCGGCGCGTTCTCGGCATAGCGCTCTATGGCCTCGCACCCGTTCGCGGCGTGCACGGTGTCGAAGCCCGCGGCGTCGAGCGAAGCCTGCGCCACCAACAGGCTCGCCAGGTCGTCGTCCACGTGCAGCACGAGCGGACGAGCGCGCTCGCGGCTCGGTGCGCGCACCAGCTCCACCGGGGTGGTCCGCTCGCCCATCACGCCGCCCATCACGCCGCCCATCACGCCGCCCATCACGCCGCCTTGGGCGCGCCGGCGAGGCGTGCCTCGTCGAAGGCCGCGAGCGCGTCCAGCGTGCCGCGCAGCAGCTCGTCGAGCGCGTCCGCGAGCGCGAGGCAGGCCACGGGGTTGGCCTCGCGCGCCGCGTGCTCGAGCGCGGCGCAGCGCTCGGCCAGCCGGCCGGCGCCGACGTTCGCCGCGCTCGACTTCAACGTGTGCGCGGCGATGCGCACGCGCTCCACGTCGAACACGAGGTTCGCCGCCGAGATCTCGGCCACGTGACGCGGCGCGTCCTCGGCGAACAGGGCCAGCACGCGCCCGACCAGATCCGGCGCGCCGGGGCGTTGCAGGGTCGCGATGGTGCCCAGCACGGACGGATCGATCAGCGTCGCATCAGCCATGGGCGAGCGCCCCGCCGCCGCCGATGCGGGCGTTGCCGTGCGGGCGGGCGTCGCCGCTGCGCAGCTGGTCCTCGAGCGCGTACAGCTCCGCCTCGAGGCGGTGCAGCGCGTCGCGCTCGGCGCCGATGGGTTCGGGCGCGACGTCGTGGCACGGGACGCCCGGAGCCGCGGGCCGACGCGTGGCCATGACGAACGCGGAGCGCTCGACGAGCGCGCCGCCCGCGACGAGCGCGCCGACCACGCAGCCGAGAAAGAGCGCGAAGCGCATCACGTCGGGCAGGGCGAAGTGCCCCCACAGGACGAGCGCGTAGAGCCCGCCGAGCGTCGCGGCGCGCATCGCCGTCGTTGCTTCCATGACCTTCCGTTCCCCGTCTGGTCCCCCGCGGCACCCACCGTGTCGGTGCGCCGCGCCGTCTGTGCAGGCTATCGACGGGAACCGGACGGACTTGACGGAACTGGCGCGCAGGGCACGCCCAACCTGGTCGGCGCTGCGGGCCCCGGTGCGCTCAGGCCCCGTACCGGCTCCTGTGCAGCGCGTCCGCCCCGGCGAGCACCAGCCGCTCGACGAAGGCGCCCGCGCCGAGCGAAAGCCGTTCTCCCAGCCCGCGCTTGGTGCGCCAGTCCACGAGCAGGACCTCGCGCGACTCGGCGGCGCGCACCAGGTACTCGTCGCTGGTGGTCAGCTCGTCGGCCAGCCGCAGCTCGATCGCGTCGTCGCCGGACCAGATCTCGCCGGTGCACACGCGCTCGATGTCGAGCTTCGGGCGCTGGCGCTGCACGTGCGCCTTGAACTGCTCGTGGATGCGCGTGATGTCCTCGAGAAACTTGGCCCGACCCTCCTCGGTGTTCTCGCCGAAGAGCGTGAGCGTGCGCTTGTACTTGCCCGCGGTCAGCGTCTCGAAGTCGATGTCGAAGCGCTCCAGCAGGCGGTGGAAGTTCGGCACCTGCGCCACGACGCCGATGGAGCCGAGGATCGCGAACGGCGCGGCGAGCAACCGATCGCTCACGCAGGCCATCATGTAGCCGCCGCTCGCGGCGACGCGGTCCACCGCGACGATCAGCGGCACGCGCGCCTTGCGGACGCGGTCCAGCTGCGAGGCACCGAGCCCGTAGGGCGCGACGAGCCCGCCGCCGCTGTCCAGGCGCACGAGGACCTCGTCCTCGGACGTCGCGCCCGTGAGCACGGCCGTGATCTCGCGGCGCAGTCCCTCGACGGCGCTCGCGCGGATGTCGCCCTCGAAGTCCAGCACGAAGGTGCGCGGCTTCGCCGTCACCGGCACGATGGTCTGACCGTCGCCGCGGGTCCGCTTCGCGAGCTTCGCGGCCGCCTTCGCGGCCTTGCGCTCGCGCTTCTTGCGCGCCCGCCGGGCCTTCGTCGCCTCGAGCCGCTGCGCAGGCTCCAGCGCCGAGAGGGTCATGGCCTCGCCGAGGCGCTCGAGCTGCTCGTTGTAGCGGCGCACGCGGATGCGCCCTTCGGCATCTGCGCCGGCCCCGCGCGCCTTCTTCGCGCGCGCGGCCATGCCGACGATCGCGGCCACGACGGCCACGACGGCGACCACCACCGTCAGTGCCTTCAGGAGAAACAGGCCGTAGTCGTAGAAGAGCATCATGCGTGGGAGAAAAACCAGCAGCGGTGGATCGGCGCGCCGCGCCGGAAATCGGGATCGATGGACCAGGCGGTACGCTCCTCGACCGCGTATCGATCGGCGAGACCCGGGTCCAGCCTGAAGCGGCGGTAGTTGTTCGAGAACGCGAGCGTGCCGCCCGGCGCGAGCCGCGCCATGCACGCCTCTATCGCGCGCACGTGATCGGTCTGCACGTTCCAGTCCGCGGCGGTGGCCGTGGAGTTCGAATGCGTGGGCGGGTCCAGCAGCATCAGATCGAACGGCTCGCCCGCGCATCCGGGGTCCTCTAGCCAGCCGAGCGCGTCGGCCCGCACGAACTCGTGCGCCGGGCCCGTCAGGCCGTTCGCCGCGAGGTTGTCGGCCGCGTGCTGCAGCGCGCGGCGCGACAGGTCCAGCGACACGGTCGCGCGCGCGCCGCCCGCGGCGGCCTCGAGCGTGGCCGCGCCGGTGTAGGCGAAGAGGTTCAGGAAGCGCTTGCCGCGCGCGCGCTCGCCGATCCAGCGGCGCACCGGCCGATGATCGAGAAACAGCCCGACGTCCAGACGCGCGTCGAACTCGAGCAGGTAGGTGAGCCCGCGCTCCACGAGCGCGTGACGTTCGGCCGCCGCACGGCGGTCCCGCGCCGCGGCCTCGCCCGGAAGGCCACTCTGGCCGCCCTGGCGCCGCTGCGGCGCGCGCACCTTGGCGTGCACGCGAGCCGGGTCCACGTCGAGCGCATCGGGCACCGCGGCCATGAGCGCGGCCAGCCGATCCGCGGCGCGCGCGGCGTTGACGCTGCGCGGCGCCTCGTATTCCTGCACGACGACGTGGCGCTCCGTGCCGCCCGCCGCGGCCTCGCAATCGAACACGTCGACGGCCACGGCGAACTCGGGCAGGTCGCTGTCGTAGGCGCGCCACGCGCGCACGCCCTCGCGGCGGCGCCAGCTCGCGAGCCGCTTCAGGTTCTTGCGCACGCGGTTGACGAAGGGCGTGGCGTCCACGCCCGCCGACCCGTCCGCGGCCGGCTCCGCGCGCAGGTCCTTCGCCGTCGCGCCCCCCGCCCTGCCGCGCGTCGCCGGCAGGTCCCCGAGCGCCAGCCGGCACTCGATGCCGCCGTTGACGACCTCGAGCGCGGTGGCGAGCGGCAGCCGGGCCCGGCCGAGCGGGGCGGTGCGCGCGGTGAACACGCCGCAGCGCCAGCCCGCGTGCCGGCGCGACAACGCGTCGCCGAACGCGCGGTACCAGGCGTCGTCCGCCGCCAAACGCTCGCCCCACGGCGGATTGGTCAGCACGAGGCCGGGGCCCGTCGGGTCCGCTTCGCGCGGCGGTGCGTCCAGCGCGCGCCGCGTCACCTCCACGGCGTCGCCGAACCCGGCCGCCGCGACCGCCGCGCGCGCGCGCTCGACCGCGCGCGCGTCGGCGTCGTGACCGACGATCGGTCCCGGGGGCGGGCGCACCGCGGCGCTGGCCTCCTCGACCAGCGCTTCCCACGTCGCGGCCTCGTGCCCCCGCCAGCGGGTGAACCCGAAGTGCGCGCGGCCGAGGCCCGGCGCGCGACGGGCGGCGATGGCGGCCGCCTCGATCAGCAGCGTGCCCGAACCGCAGGACGGGTCGACGAAGGGCTCGCCGGCCTCCGCGCGTTCGGGCCAGCCAGCGGCCAGCAGCAGCGCGGCGGCCACGTTCTCCTTCAGCGGCGCGGGACCGGCGTCGGTGCGGTAGCCGCGCCGGTGCAGGCTGGTGCCGGAGAGATCGAGCGCGATGCGCGCGCGGTCGCGGTGCACGTACACGTTCACGCGCACGTCGGGCGCGTCGCGGTCCACGTCGGGGCGCCGCCCGGTGGCCTCGCGGAACTGATCGACGATGGCGTCCTTGGTGCGCAGCGCCCCGTACTGCGTGTGCGTGATGCCCGAGGAGGCGCTGTAGAAGTCCACGGCGAGCGTGCCGTCCACGCACAGGTGCTCGCTCCAGTCCGTTTCGCGCACGAGCGCGTACAGCTCGTCGGGCGTGGCCGCCCGGCCGGCGTGCAGCGGCAGCAGCACGCGGTTGGCCACGCGCGAGTGCAGGCAGGCGAGGTAGCCCGCGCGCAGCCCGCCCTCGAAGGCGGCGCCCGCGCCGCGACGGCGCACCCCGCCGATCCCGAGCCCCTCCAGCTCGGCCGCCAGCAGCCCGTCCAGGCCGGCCGCGCAGGTGGCGTGCAGGACGGGGGCCGGGTCGGCCACGGCCGCGCCGTCGTTCGCAGGGACACTCAAGGGGGGACCGGTACTCGCGACTACAATCGGCCCCCATTATCGACGCATCGGAACCGGAGTACCCGCAACAAGCTCATGACTGATACCACCCGCGAGTCCATGGAGTTCGATGTCGTCGTCGTCGGTGCGGGCCCCGCGGGCCTGGCCACGGCGTGTCGGCTGATGCAGCTGGCGCAGGAGCGCGAGCAGGAGATCAGCGTCGTCGTGCTGGAGAAGGGTTCCGAGGTGGGCGCCCACATCCTGTCCGGCGCCGTCGTCGAGCCGCGCGCGCTCGACGAGCTGTTCCCGGACTGGCGGGACGACCCCGAGCGCCCCTTGAAGACCGAGGTCACGCGCGACGACATCCTGTTCCTGACCTCGGACACGAAGTCGGTGCGCATGCCCATGGCGCTGACCCCGAAGACCATGCACAACGAGGGCAACTACGTCGCGAGCGTGGGCAACCTGACGCGCTGGCTGGCGGGCCGCGCCGAGGCACTCGGCGTCGAGGTCTTCCCCGGCTTCGCGGCTGCCGAGATCCTGTACGACGAGACCGGTGCCGTGCGCGGCGTGGCCACCGGCGACATGGGCCGGGGCAAGGACGGCGAGCCGAAGGACGGCTACGAGCCCGGCATGGAGCTGATCGGCAAGTACACGGTGTTCGCCGAAGGGTGCCGCGGGCATCTGGGCAAGACGCTGATCGAACGCTTCGCCCTGGACGAGGGCCGCTCGCCGCAGCACTACGGCATCGGCCTGAAGGAGCTGTGGCAGGTGGATCCCGCGAAGCACGAGCCGGGCAAGGTGGTGCACGGCGCGGGCTGGCCGCTGTCCGAGACGAAGAGCACCGGCGGCGGGTTCCTGTACCACCTCGAGGACGGCCAGGTGGTCGTCGGGTTGATCATCGATCTCAACTACTCGAACCCGCACCTGTCGACCTTCGAGGAGTTCCAGCGCTTCAAGCGCCATCCCGTGGTGGCCGAGACGCTCGAGGGTGGCGAGCGCATCTGCTACGGCGCGCGCGGGATCACCAAGGGCGGCCTGAACTCGCTGCCGAAGATGACCATGCCCGGCGCGCTGCTGGTCGGCTGCGACGCGGGCACGCTGAACTTCGCCAAGATCAAGGGCACGCACACGGCCATGAAGAGCGGCATGCTGGCCGCCGAGACGATCGTCGACGCGCTCGCGAGCGACTCGGCCGACGGCGCCCCGGGGCGCGAGCTCGTGGAGTTCGCCGACGCGTTCGCGGCGAGCTGGGTGGGCACGGAGCTGCGCACCGCGCGCAACTGGGGGCCGGCCTTGCATCGTTTCGGGATGTACGCGGGCGGCGCGTACAACTACGTCGAGCAGAACCTCTTCGGCGGCTGGCTGCCGTTCCGATTGACGGACGATGCGCCCGATCACGCCCAGATGAAGCGTGCCGACGAGTGCGCGGCGCCCGCCTACCCGAAGCCCGACGGCAGGCTCACCTTCGACAAGGCCTCGTCGGTGTACCTGTCGAACACGAATCACGAGGAGGACCAGCCGGTCCATCTGCAGCTCGCCGATCCGTCGTTGCCCATCCGCGTGAACCTGCCGCTGTACGACGAGCCCGCGCAGCGCTACTGCCCGGTCGGCGTGTACGAGGTCGTGGAGCTCGGCGGCGAGAAGGTGTTCAAGATCAACGCGCAGAACTGCATCCACTGCAAGACCTGCGACATCAAGGACCCGAGCCAGAACATCAACTGGGTGGTGCCCGAAGGCGGCGGCGGGCCGAACTACCCGAACATGTAGTGCCGCGCGGACGCGGTGCAATTGTGCACCGCGTCCGTGCAAGGTCTGCGGTCGCGACGCTGCGCCGGTCGTGGCTTGCTCGAATGAACGGGTCGATCGGGAGTGCGCTCCCGGCTTCCCGCTCGCGGCATCCCATCCGGGACTCCGCGAGCCTTCCCGTTCCTCACATTCGAGCATCCGCATGGCCTCCACCTACGACACCTCTCCGCCACCGCCCGCCGCGGTGCGCACCGAAAGCCGCTACGACCGACCCGATCACGTCGAGGTGCATCGCGACGGCCGCGACGACAACCGCTTCAGCGAGCTCCACAGGCGCGTGTCGTGGGGCGCCATCTTCGCGGGCTCCGTCGTCGGGATCTCGCTGCTGCTGCTGTTCACGCTCCTGGGCGTGGGCGTGGGCAGCGCCACGCTAGACCCCGCACCGGGCGGCGACGGCAGCCCGGGCCTCGCGAGTCTCGCCACGAGCTCGGGCATCTGGCTCGTCGTGACGCAGCTGTTCGCGCTGCTGATCGGCGGCATCGTCGCCGCGAAGCTCGCGGGCTCGCCCGACAAGGGCGACAGCGCGCTGCACGGCATGGCCGTGTGGGCCGTCGCCACGCTCGCCACGTTCTGGATCGCGACGACCGCGGTCGGCACCGTCGCCGGTGGCGCGGCCACCATCCTCGGCAAGGCCGGCAGCGGGCTGAGCTCGGCAGCCGAGGCCGCCATTCCGGACGATCTGACGTTCGAATCGCTGATCCCGAACATCGAGGCGTCCGACCTGCCGCCCGAGGTGCAACGCGCCGTCGAGCAGCGCGGCCTGACGCCGGAGCAGATCCGGACGCAGGCGGAGCAGACGCTCGCGAGCGTCGTCGGTCCGCAGGAACGCCGGCGTGCGCTGGACATCATCCGCGGCGCCGCCACGGATGCCATCACGAACCCCGGCGACGCCGGCGCGGAAGCCTCGAGCGCGGTCGATCAGCTCTTCGGGGGTCCCGACGCCGTCATCTCGGACGAGGACCGGGAGCAGCTCCAGGGCGAGCTCGCGTCGCGCTTCGGCGTCTCGGAGCAGGAGGCGCAGCAGACGCTCGACAACTGGGAGGCCAACGCTCGTGACGCGGTGAACGCGGCCGAAGAGCAGGCGAACCAGCTTCGAGTCGATGCCCAGCAGGCGGCCGAGCAAGCGGCCTCGGCCGTGTCGGGCGCCGCCTTCCTCGCGTTCGTGGCGTCGGTGCTGGGCCTCATCGCCGCCGTGATCGGTGGGCTCATCGGTCGGCCGAAGGACGAGATCTCGGACGCCCGTACCGCGTCGTAGCGCGTCCGACGCAGGCCGTCCGACCCGGGTCGCGCCCGCTCAGGGACGCTGCCGAGCGCGACCCGATACGTTGTCCCGGTGGCGGGAGGGTGTTCAGCCCTCGCCGCCGCCTTGGCCACCGCCGCCTTGGCCGCCGGCGTCGTTGTTGCGCGCCTGACGGTTGCGACGCGAACGGTTGTTGCGTCGCGGCTGAGCCCCGTCGCCGCCCTGACCGCCACCTTGGCCGCCACCTTGGCCGTCCGCGTTCCCCTGCGGATTGCCGCCACCATCGGGGCGCGGGCCGTTCCGGTTGTTGCGACGGCGCTGGCGATTCCCGCCCTGACCGCCCGGCTGGCCGCCCGGGCCGCCTTGGCCGCCCTGGCCGCCCGCGCCGCCCTGGCCGGTACCCGGCTGTCCCTCCGGCGCACCCGCCTGGGCTCCGCCCGGTCCGCGGTTCGGACGGTTCTGGCCACCGCCCTGGCGCGGCGGCCGACGCGCGGCGCCGGGCCCCGCGGCGTTCGGGTGCTGCCGCGCCGCCTGCTTGTTGCGTCGCGACACCGGCCCGCGGTTGCCACCCTGCTGTCGACGTCTGCGCCCCGATCCGCCCTGGCCGTGGTCAATGAAGATCAGGTTGCTGTCGGAGGGAAAGCGGTTGTTCACGTTGACGACGTCGCCGTAGAAGACGTCCTCGACGTGCTCGGAATCGAAGAAGCCTTCGATCTCCTCCTCGGGCTCGAACACGCTGCGCATGCCCGGGGGCAACCGGTTGCCCCGGTTGTCGCCGGGCTCTTCCCGATCGTCCTCGTACACGTTGTCGCGCGCGGCGACCGCAGGACGCGCGGGTTTCGGCGGCTTCGGGGCCTTCGGCTGCCTCGGCGCACGCGGCGGGCGCTCGAGGGCCACCGACGCTTCGGGCAACTCGGGCTCTTCGGGCAGCTCGGGCGCTTCAGGCAGTGCGGGCACTTCGGGCAGTGCGGACGTTGCCGGGACCTCTGGCAGCGGCGTCGGTTCGGCGGCGGCGGCGGACGCGCGCGGCTTGCGCACGACCTTGCGCGGCGCGGCAGGCGCCATCGCGGGCGCCTGCGCACCGTCGCCGGTCTCGCCGTCGCCCGCGGGATCGACCGCCACGGGCGCGGGCTTGGCGCTCGCGGCCCGCTTGCGCGGGCGCGGCTTGGGCGGGACGCTCTCGCCGGGTTCGGACCCGTCCGCATGGGTCGGCGGATCGAGAGGGGCATCGGTGGCGTCGTCGTTCTGCATCAACGTGTCTCCTGGTCTCGCCGCGGCGTCCGTGGATCGCCGCCGGCCACGCTATCGAGTTGTCAGGCGAGGCTCAGGCGGAGCTGCCCGCGGCGGCGCGCGGACGGCCCGAACGGCGTCGCCTACGACGACCGCCGTCCGAGCTGCCGCCGCCACCGGCGGCCGCGCGATCGGCCCCGCCCGCGGGCGCTCCGCCGGAGCCGCTCGCCCGGGGGTGGCCGCCACGGGCGCTGCCCGCGTTGGCGCCGTGACTGCCGACGCCACCGCCCTGCCCGCGACCGGCGCCGCGCGCGTTGCCGCGACCCTGGCCACGACCCTGACCACGACCCTGGCCAACCGGCCTCGGCGGACGGTCCGGCTCGTCCTCGTCGGGCCGGTGCACGCGGGGCCCGGTCGACATGCCGGCCTCGGCTTCGGAGATGACCGGCACGCGCTCGCCCAGCAGCCGCTCGATGGCCACGAGCAGCTTGCGCTCCTCGCGCTCGACGAGCGACACGGCCACGCCCGACTGCCCGGCGCGCGCGGTGCGTCCGATGCGGTGCACGTAGTCCTCGGGCACGTTCGGCAACTCGTAGTTGACGACGTAGGGCAGCTCCTCGATGTCGAGACCGCGCGCCGCGATGTCGGTGGCCACGAGCACGCGCAGCTCGCGCGCCTTGAACGACTCGAGCGCCTTGGTGCGCGCGTTCTGGCTCTTGTTGCCGTGGATGGCCATGGCGCCGATGCCGTCGATCTCGAGCTGCTTCGCCAGCCGGTTCGCACCGTGCTTGGTACGCGTGAACACCAGCACCTGGCGCCAGTCGCCGCCCTGGATCAGCGACGAGAGGCGGTCGCGCTTGTCGGCCTTCTCGACGTGCACCACGCGCTGCTCGGCGCGCTCGGCCGTGGAGTTCGGCGGCGCCGCGTCGATGGACTCCGGGCTGTTCAGCAACCCCTTCGACAGCTCGCGGATCTCCTTCGAGAACGTGGCCGAGAACAGCAGGTTCTGACGCCGCTCCTTCGCGGGAAGCAGCTTCATCACGCGCTTGATGTCGTGAATGAAGCCCATGTCGAGCATGCGATCGGCCTCGTCCAGCACGAGGATCTCGATTCCGGACAGATCCACGGCACGCTGGCCGGCGAGATCCAGCAGGCGTCCGGGCGTGGCGACGAGCACGTCGATGCCGCGCGCGAGGGTGGCGATCTGCGGGCGGATGTTCACGCCGCCGAACACGACGGCCGCCTGATGGTCCTTGTGCCGGCCGTAGGAGACGACGCTTTCGAGAATCTGCGCGGCGAGCTCGCGCGTCGGCGCCAGCACCAGCGCGCGCGGCTTGCGCGGGCCGCGCAGGGGGGCCAGTCGCTGCAGGATGGGCAGCACGAAGGCGGCCGTCTTGCCGGTGCCGGTGCGGGCGGCGGCCATGACGTCGCGGCCGGCGAGCACGGGGGGTACGGAGGCGAGCTGCACCGGGGTGGGCTGATCGTAGCCCTCGTCGGCGATCGCGCGCAGGAGTTCGGCATCTAGGCCGAGTGAGTCGAACGACATCGGGTGGGGGTATGTCCTTGAAGGTTCGCGGCGCGCGCCGTGCGTGCGCCTGTAGTGGCCCGCGTCGCGCTCGCCCCCGTCACGACCGACGTGGCGGTGGGCGGCGGTTGGCGGCGCCGGGCTCGCGTGTCGATACGGATATCGAACGCTGCGACCGGACGGCCCCTGCCACTGGGGCGGACGCCGTGCGGTGATGAAGTCGAAGTATCGGGAGCGTCGGGCGGACCGCTTCGGGCCGTGCCGCGCCGGTGGCGATGCCGCGCTCGCGCCTCGACCGCCCCGCATGGCGGGGTCGGCGGGGACGAAGGACCCACCATGGGGGCGCCCGACGGCATCGGCAACGTGCATCGCTCGCCGCCTGGCGCGGAGTATACGACAGCGCCACGTCGCGCGCCCCGCCGCGTTCGCGCCGTGCCCTTGTCGCGGCATCATGCACATTACGGACCCGAACCCTTTCGATCGACCCATGCCCAGCGTCCTGAACTCGACCGTCGCCCTCCTCACCGCGGGCTTCGGCCTGATCGGCTGGCTGGCGCCGCGCTGGACGATGGCGCGCCTGGGTCTCGCGACGGTGCCGGGCAACCTCGTCGGGCTGTCCGAGATCCGTGCGGTGAACGGCGCGCTGTACGTGGGCCTCGGCACGGGCGCGTGGCTGCTGGACGTACCGGAGGTCTGGGTGCTGCTGGGCGCGGGCCACGCCGCCGCGGCGCTCGGCCGGGCGACCTCGCTGGTGGCGGACGCGAGCGGCTCGAGGTTGTCGCGCGGATTCCTGGCGGGCGAGATCGCCATGGCGGCGACGCTGCTGGCGGGGAACCTGCCGGCGCTGTGACCCGGATTACGGCTGGCGCAGATCCACGATGCGCACGGCCTTGCCCTGACTGCGCGCCACCGTGCCGGGCGCGGCCACCTCGACCGTGAGCGTGACGCCCACGATCTCCTTCACGTGGGCTTCGAGCTCGCGCGCGGCGGCCGTGCGGTCGGCCTCGCCGATCGAGGCGTCGCAGGCCTCGCAGCGCACGCGCAGCGCATCCAGACGCCCCTGCATGAAGCGCTCGACGACGAAGTGCGGTGCGAGCGCCCGCACGCGCAGCAACTGTTCCTCGATCTGCGTGGGGAACACGTTCACCCCGCGCACGACGAGCATGTCGTCGGTGCGACCGGTGATCTTCTGGATGCGCCGCATCGAGCGCGACGTGCCGGGCAGCAGACGCGTCAGATCGCGCGTGCGATAGCGCACGATCGGCATGGCCTCCTTGGTCAGGGAGGTGAACACCAGCTCGCCGATCTCGCCGTCGGGCAGCGGTGCGCCCGTCTCGGGGTCCACCACCTCGGGATAGAAATGATCCTCCCAGATGACCGGACCGTCCTTCGTCTCGACGCACTCGCTCGCGACGCCGGGGCCGATCACCTCCGAGAGCCCGTAGATGTCCACCGCGTGCATGTCGAAGGCGTTCTCGATCTCGGTGCGCATGGCCTCGGTCCAGGGCTCGGCGCCGAAGATGCCGACGGTCAGGGGGCTCGCGCGCGGGTCCCGCCCCGCGGCGCGGTAGGCGTCCAGGATCGACAGCGCGTAGCTCGGCGTCACGAGCACGGTGGTCGCGCCGAAGTCCTCGATCAGCGTGACCTGTCGCTCGGTCATGCCGCCCGAGACCGGCACGACCGTGCAGCCCAGACGCTCGGCGCCGTAGTGCGCGCCGAGCCCGCCCGTGAAGAGCCCGTAGCCGTAGGCCACGTGCACGACGTCGCCGGCCCGCGTGCCGGCGGCGCGCAGCGAGCGCGCCACGACCTCGCTCCAGGTCTCGATGTCCCGGGCCGTGTAGCCGACGACCGTCGGCTTGCCGGTGGTGCCCGAGGACGCGTGCACCCGCGCGACGCGCTCGCGCGGCACGGCCAGCATGCCGAAGGGGTACTCGGCGCGCAGGTCCGCCTTCGTCGTGAACGGAAAGCGCCGCAGGTCGTCCAGGCCTTGCAGGTCGTCCGGGTGCACGCCGGCCGCCTCGAACGCGCGCCGGTAGTGCGGGACGTTGTCGTGGGCGTGCCGCAGCGAGCGGCGCATGCGCTCGAGCTGCAGCGCGGCGATCTCGTCGCGCGAGGCGGTCTCGATGGGGTCCAGCGACGCGGGGTCGGGGGTGAGGTCCTTCATCGCGCCTCGTCGTAGTGCTGTCCGGCCACCGTGCGGCTGCCGCCGCGGAACAGCGCCACCAGGCGACCGTCCGCGGTGCGCACGTCGACGTCGTAGACGCCCGAGCGCCCCTCGAGGTGCCGCTCCCGCGCGCTCGCCACCAGCGCGTCGCCGACCCGCGCGGGCGCGACGAAATCGATGCTGCAGCGCTGCGCCACGGCACGCACGTTGCGCGCGTTGCAGGCGAACGCGAACGCGGAGTCGGCGAGCGCGAACAGGATGCCGCCGTGGCAGGTGCCGTGCGCGTTCGCGTGCCGCGGTTCGACGGTGAGCGCCAGCCGCGCGGTGCCCGGCGCGACGGACTCCAGCGTCATGCCGAGCTCGCGACTGGCCGCATCCCCCGCCCACATGAGCTCGCCCACGCGCGCGGCGCGCGCCAGTGCCTCCGGCGCGTCGCCGTCGATCGGCGCATCGCTCACTCCGACGCCGCTCCCGTGAACCTCGCCGGGCGCTTGCCCAGGAAGGCCGCCACCCCTTCGGCGTAGTCCGCCGAGCGTCCCGCCCGGCCCTGCAGCTCGGCCTCGAGCTCGAGCTGCTCGTCGAGCGATCGGGTGGCGGCGGCCTGGATCGCGCGCTTGGTGAGCGCGAGCCCGAAGGTCGGTCCCTCGGCCAGCGAGTCGGTCAGCGCGCGCGCCTCGGCCAGCAGCGCGTCCGCCGGCACGCATTTCCATATGAGTCCCCAGTCGGCGGCCGTGCGCGCGTCCAGCGGCTCGGCCGTCATGGCCAGCGCCTTCGCGCGCGCCTCGCCGATCAGCGCCGTCAGCGTCCAGCTGCCGCCCGCGTCGGGCAGCAACCCGATGCGCGCGAAGGGCTGCAGGAAGCTCGCGGTGTCGGCCGCCAGCACGATGTCGCAGGCGAGCGCCACGTTCGCGCCCGCGCCCGCGGCGACGCCGTTCACGGCGCACACGACGGGCAGCTCCAGTGCGCGCAGCAGCCGCACGAGCGGGTTGTAGAAGGTCCGCAGCGTGTGTTCGAGATCCGGTGGGCCGCCGAGCTTCGCGGGGTCGCGCGCGCCCAGATCCTGCCCGGCGCAGAACCCGCGACCGGCACCCGTGAGCAGCACGGCGCGCACGCCCGGCGTCGTCGCGCGCCGACTCGAGCGCGGCGTACAACTCGCGGTGCATGTCGTCGTCGAAGGCGTTCAGCCGTGCGGGACGGTTCAGCGTGAGCTCCAGCACGGCGCCGCGTCGCTCGCTCAGGACCTTCGGATCGGTCTCGTCCACCATCGCACCACACTTGTCCACATGCGCCTGCGAGCGAAGCCTCGCACGCACGTCGCGGCGGTTCAAGCGACGCGCATCGGTCCGCCCCGGCCCCCGCGCGCGCTCCTGTGCCGCTCTCCGCGCTACCGGGAACTGGTTCCAGCCGCTAGGCTCCCCGGCCGCGCCCGCCCTGGAACACCCCCCGACGCATGCCCGCCAACCCCTTCCTCAGCAAGCGCGACGACTGGCTCGGCAACGTGCGCGGCGACGTGCTCGCGGGTCTCGTCGTCGCGCTCGCGCTGATCCCGGAAGCCATCGCGTTCTCCATCATCGCGGGCGTGGACCCGAAGATCGGGCTGTACGCCTCGTTCTCCATCGCGGTGCTGGTGGCCATCACGGGCGGGCGCCCCGGCATGATCTCGGCCGCCACGGCGGCGACCGCGGTGCTCATGGTCACGCTGGTGCGCGATCACGGCCTGCAGTACCTGCTGGCGGCCACCATCCTGGCGGGGCTCATCCAGATCGCCGCGGGGCTGCTGCAGCTCGGCGGGCTGATGCGCTTCGTGTCGCGCTCGGTCATCACGGGCTTCGTCAACGCGCTGGCCATCCTGATCTTCATGGCGCAGCTGCCCGAGCTCGTCGGCGTGCCGCCGCTGACCTACGTGATGGTGGCCGCGGGGCTCGGGATCATCTACGGCTTTCCGCTGATCACGCGCGCGCTGCCCTCGCCGCTCGTGTGCATCGTGGTGCTGACCACCGTGTCGCTCGTGCTCGGCATGGACCTGCGCACCGTGTCGGACATGGGCGAGCTGCCGTCGACGCTGCCGATGTTCCTCTTGCCAGAGGTGCCCTTCACGCTCGAGACGCTCATGATCGTGCTGCCCTACTCGGCCGCCGTCGCGGCGGTGGGCCTGCTGGAGTCGCTCATGACCGCGTCCATCGTGGACGAGCTGACCGACACCAGGAGCGACCGCAACCGCGAATGCGTCGGCCAGGGCATCGCCAACACCGTGACGGGCTTTCTCGGCGGCATGGCGGGCTGCGCCATGATCGGGCAGTCCATCATCAACGTGAAGTCCGGCGGCCGCGGGCGGCTGTCGTGCCTGTGCGCGGGCAGCTTCCTGCTGATCCTGATCGTGTTCCTCGGCGACTGGGTGGGCCTCATCCCGATGGCGGCGCTCGTGGCCATCATGATCATGGTGTCCATCGGCACGTTCAGCTGGTCGTCGATACGGAACCTGCGCGAGCACCCGACCAGCAGCTCCGTCGTCATGCTGGCCACCGTCATAGTCGTCGTCGCGACGCACAACCTCGCGCTCGGCGTGCTGACGGGCGTGCTGTTCTCGGGCATCTTCTTCGCGTGGAAGATCTCGCAGATCTTCGGCGTGGATTCGGAGCTGTCGAGCGACGGGCGCACGCGCACGTATCGCGTGCGGGGACAGCTCTTCTTCGCCTCGGTGGACGAGTTCCAGAACGCCTTCGACTTCCGCGAGGCGTTGGAACGGGTCGTCATCGACGTGAGCGAGGCACACATCTGGGACATCTCCAGCGTGCAGGCGCTCGATACCGCCATACTGAAGTTCAGGCGCGAGGGCGCCGAGGTCGAGACCATCGGCCTGAACGAGGCGAGCGAGACGCTCGTCGACAAGCTCGGCACCAGCGACCGTCCCGGTGCGCTCGATCAGCTGACGGAGCATTAGATGTCGACGACCGATGCCACTACCGATGCCACGACCGATGCCACGACCGATCCCGACACACGCCCCCGGCAAGCCCCGGCTGCTCGCCCTGCTCGACGGCTCGGCCTATTCGGCGAGCGTGTGCGATCACGCCGCATGGTTCTCGCGGCGCGCCGGCGCGAGCGTGCACCTGGTGCACCTGATCAGCCGCCGAAGCCTCGCGGGCGGCACGCAGAACCTGTCGGGCAGCATCGGGCTCGGCGCGCGCACGGCACTGTTGAACGAGCTGGCCGAACTCGACGCCAGGAAGGCGAAGCTCGCCCAGCAGCGCGGCCGCGCCATCCTGACCGACGCGGGGGACCGGCTCTCCGAGCTCGGCGTGGCCGACGTCTCCACCAGCCTGCGTCACGGCGAGGTGGTGGAGACGCTGACGGAGCTCGAGAAGGAAGCCGACCTCGTCGTGCTCGGCAAACGCGGCGAGGCCGCCGATGCCGACAGCGCGCACCTGGGCAGCAACCTCGAGCGCGCCATCCGCTCCACGACGAAGCCCGCGCTCGTGGCCTCGCGCGCCTTCCGCGAGCCCAAGCGCTTCCTCATCGCGTTCGACGGCGGCCGCAGCGCCCTGGACGCCGTGGACTTCACCGCCGCGAGGAAGCACTACAGCGACCTCGAGTGCCACCTCGTGTCCGCCGGCCACGCCGACACCACGCGTCGGCGCCAGCTCGAGGGCGCCGCGGCGACGCTCCGGGAGGCGGGCTTCACGGTCACGGCCGACCACGTCGAGGGCACGCCCGAGTCGGTGCTCAAGCAGGAGGTGGACGCGCGCGGCATCGATCTCGTGGTGATGGGCGCCTACGGCCACTCGCGCATCCGCAACCTCATCATCGGCTCGACCACCACGTCGATGATCGTCGCCTGCAAGGTGCCGGTACTGCTGTTCCGGTGATGCGTCCAGCGTCGCGGGGTGACGGCCCGTCCCCGCGCAGGAACCTCGCCTCGACGGCCCGTTGACGGCCTGCCAACCGCGCTACACTTCACGGCTGCCGGATTCTCGGCGATCGCCCCCCTCGGGGCCCTTGCACAGGTTCTGCGCATGAGCATCGGCACCCGCGTCCGCGCGCTCTTCACCGACGACGCGGACGAGATCCTGGAGCGCTGGCTGGACGCGCAGCGCGTGTCCGGCGTCGCGCGACCCGACCTGATCGACGACGCGCAGCGGCGCATCGAGTCCGGTCAGGTGCTCCGCTTCCTCGCCAACGCGCTCGAGAGCGACCCGTCGCCGTTTCCCGACGACCCCGCGTGGGACGAGTTGCGAGAGCACCTGGAGCGCCTGAGCGAGTCACGCGCGGTCGACGGCTTCTCGCCGACCGAGACCGCGCGGCTGGTGCTCACGCTGAAGGACGTGCTGTTCGAGCGCGTGCGCGACCTGGCCGGCGGCGTGGCCGACGATACGTGGAAGGACCTCGTCGAGACGAACGCCTTGCTGGACGCCGTGGCGCTCTTCTCGACCGAAGTGCTGCAGCGCTCGCGCGAGGCCATCATCGAGCGCCAGCAGGAGGACATGCTGGAGCTGTCCACGCCCGTCGTCGAGCTGTGGGACGGCATCCTGGGGTTGCCGCTGATCGGCACGCTGGACTCGCGGCGCACCCGACAGGTCATGGAGACCCTGCTGGAGCGCATCGCCGAGACGGAGGCGCGCGTGGCCATCATCGACATCTCCGGCGTCCCCACCGTGGACACGCTCACCGCGCAGCACCTGACGCGCACCGCGAGCGCCGTGCGGCTGATGGGCGCGGACTGCATCGTGTCGGGCATCCGCCCGCAGATCGCGCGCACGATCGTGGAGCTCGGGGTCACGCTGGACGACCTGCCCACGCGAGCCACGCTCGCGGGCGCACTGGCCCTGGCGTTCGAACGCACCGGGCTCACCGTGGTGCCTCGCGGCTGACGGCGCGCACGGTGTCACGCATCCCCATCCTGCGCATCGCGGACGTGCTGGTCGTCGCGGTGCACGGCGACATCGACGACACCACCGTCGTCGAACTGCGCGACGACCTGGCGCGCGAGACGGCGAACGTCTCCGCGCGCGGCGTCCTCATCGACGTCTCGTCGCTCGACGTCGTGGACTCCTTCGTCGCGCGCGCGCTGGGCGACGTCGCGCGCACCGTCTCCCTCATGAACGCCGATGCCGTCATCACCGGGGTGCGTCCGGCCGTGGCCATGACCCTCGTCGAGATGGGCATCATCATTGCCGGCACGCGCAGCGCGCGCAACGCGGAGCGCGGGCTGGCCCTGTTCGACATCGTGGTGTCGACGCGATCGGGCGGCACGCGCGGGCCGGGCGGCGACCGATGGCCATCGAACGCCTGAGCCTGCGCTCCGAGGCCGATCTGGCCCGCTTGCGCGCGCGCCTCGGGCAGCTCGTCGCGGACGCGCGCGCGTTCGACCTCGCGCGCGCCCTGACGGTGGCGAGCGAGCTCGGGCGCAACTGCCTGCTGCACGGCGGCGGCGGGCACTGCGAGCTGCGCGTGGAGCCCGAGCGCGTGGCCGGACCCGGGCGCGTGGTCGGCGCTCGCCCGCGCCGGACGCTCCGGATGCGCTTCGTGGACCAAGGCCCGGGCATACCGGATCTCGAGGCGGCGTTCTCCGACGGCTGGACCAGCGCCGGCGGGCTCGGCCTCGGACTCGGCGGCTCGCGCCGGCTCGCGGACGGGTTCCGGCTGGACACCCGCATCGGCGGCGGCACGCGCATCGATGTCGCCATGCGATGCTGAGCCTGCCCGCACACGATCCCAGCGCCGTGGGTCGCGTGCGTCGCGAGGCCGAACGGCTGGCCTCCCGCATCGGGCTCGACGCCGAGGCGCGGTCGAGGCTCGCGCTCGTCTGCAACGAAGCCGTCGACAACCTGCTGGTGCACGGCGGCGGCGGCGAGGTCCTGCTCGGGACGCGCGACACGTCCCGGGGCCCCACCGTCGAGCTCGTCGCGCTGGATCGGGGCCCGGGCATCGCGGACCTCGCTGCGGCGCGCGAGGACGGCCACTCCAGCGCGGGCACGTCCGGACACGGGCTCGGTGCGCTCGGACGCCAGGCCGACGAGTTCGACATCCACAGCGTGCCGGGACTCGGTACCGCCGTACTCGCCCGCGTGGGGCGACGGCGTTCCGCGACGAGACCGGACGCGGACGTCGTCGCACCGATGCCCACGGGCGCCGTGCGCGTCGCGCGCCGGGGAGAACGCCGCTGCGGCGACGGCTGGCGCGCGCGCGTCGACCGTGACGGCTGCGCGCTGTGCCTGATCGATGGCCTGGGACACGGCGACGGGGCCGCCGATGCGACGGACGCGGCGCTGGCGGCCTTCGATGCCTGCACCGGCGGAGATGCGCCGACACGCGTGGCCGCCATGCACGCCGCGCTGCGCGGCACGCGCGGCGCCGTCGCGGCCGTGGTCGTCGGCAGGTTCCGGGCAGGCGGTCGCGGCATCTCGCTGGAACACGCCGCGGTGGGCAACATCGCCGTCGCCACGTGCCGGCCGGGCGAACGGCCACGCCGGCTGTACTCCGTGGAAGGCGTCCTCGGGCGGGGCGATCCGGTGCCGCGCGTGGACCGGCTGGAGCTGTCGGGACGCAGCGCGCTCGTCATGCACAGCGATGGCGTGCGCGCCCCGTCCACACTCGAGCGCCGCGGCGGGCTGCTGCGGCGCGACCCGGTGCTCGTCGCGGCCGTCGTCTATCGCGACGGCGGCGACCGCGGCGACGACTGCGCCGTGCTCGTCGCGCGCCCCGCCCGGCTGACGTCATCGGACATCGACGGGGGCACGGCATGAGCCGCACGTTGCTGGAGCTCGCGATCGTGGACGGCGCCACCGTGTCGCTCGCGCGTCAGCGCTCGCGCGAGATCGGCGCGGCGCTCGGCATGGACGCGTACGCGCAGGTGCGCATGGCCACCGCCGTCTCGGAGATCGCGAGGAACGCCCACGCGCACGCCGCCGGCGGGCGCGTGCGGTTCACGCTCGACGAGGGACCGCCGTGCAGGCTGGTGATCCGCATCAGCGACTCGGGAGGCCCGGGCGCGCGCCCTCCCGCACGCCGCCCGGACACCGACCGTGCCCACGGGCTCGATATCGTGCGCCGCCTCGCGGACGCGTTCGAGGTCCAGGACTCCGGCGAGGCGGGTCGCGTGGCCACGATGACCTTCGAGCTCGGCGCCGCGGCCGGCAGCGGCGGAGCCGTCAAGGCGCTCGTGGCCTCGTTGCCCCGGCCGAACGCGCCGGACGAGGCGGCCGAGCTGCGCGAGGCCAACGCCGCGCTGCTGGACGCCCTCGGCCGGGCGCAGAGCGCGGTGTCCACCCGCGAGGAGCTGCTCGCCGTGGTCTCGCACGACCTCAGGAATCCCCTGGGCGCCATCGTGACCAGCGCCGAAGCCCTGGAATACGCGGAGATCGAGGGACCGGCGCGGGAGTTCGTCGAGGAGATGCGCACGGGCATACTGACGTCCGCCACGCGCATGGAGAAGCTCATCGCGGATCTCCTGGATCTCGCGAGTCTCGATGCCGGCACGCTGGCGGTACAACCCGCCGACCACGACGCGCACGAGATCGTCCTCGATTGCGTCGGCGACATGGGCGGCACGGCCGCGCGGCACGGGCTGACCCTCGTGCACGGGCGCGACGCCGGGCCGATGCTGCGCTGCGACCGCGACCGCGTCCTGCAGATCCTGTCGAACCTCGTCGGCAACGCCATCAAGTTCAGCGAGGCCGGCGGACGCATCGTGCTGGACGTGCGGCGCGACGGACGCTACGCCCGCTTCAGCGTCCTGGACTCCGGGCGCGGCATGACGAGCGAGGAGGTCGCGCACATCTTCGAGCGGCACTGGCAGCGCGACGGCGCGGACCGGCGCGGCATCGGTCTCGGCATGTCCATCGTGCACGCGCTCGTCGACGCGCACGGCGGCACCGTCGACATCGACAGCGAGCCCGGAGTGGGCACGTGCGTGCGCATCGGGCTACCGTTGGCGGGTCCACGCTAGCGAGAGGGTCGGGCCATGCTCGAGCTGACGAGTCACGTGTCCGGACGCTGGCTGCCCGCCGCGGGTCCGAAGCGCGCCATCGCTTCGGCGGTCGATGGCACCGTCGTCGCCGCCATTGCCTCCGGACCGCCGGACGCCGGCCGTCTCGTCGCCCACGCCCGCGATGTCGGGGGACCGGCTCTGCGGGCCCTCGGCTTCCACGACCGGGCGCGTCTCCTGAAGGCGCTCGCTACGCACCTGCAGGCGCATCGGGAGGAGCTGTACGCGCTGTCGCACACCACGGGCGCCACGCTGAGCGATGCGCGCATCGACGTCGATGGCGGCATCGGCACGCTGTTCGTCTACGCCTCGAAGGGCCGCCGCGAGCTGCCCGACGGGCAGGTGCTGCTGGACGGCGACGTGGAGGCGCTGTCGCGCGGCGGCACCTTCATCGGCCAGCACGTGGCCGTGCCGAAGCGCGGCGCGGCCGTGCACATCAACGCGTTCAACTTTCCCGTGTGGGGCATGCTGGAGAAGCTCGCCCCGGCCATCCTCGCGGGCATGCCCGTGATCACGAAGCCCGCCACGGCGACGGCGCACGTCGCCGCGGCCTGCTTCAGGCGCATCGCGGAGTCGGGCATCCTGCCGGGCGGCGCGGTGCAGCTGATCGTCGGCGGTACCGGAGATCTCCTGGACCGGCTGGACGCCCAGGACGTCGTGAGCTTCACGGGCAGCGCGGACACGGCGCTGACCCTGCGCTCGAACCGGAACCTGCTGGGCCGCTCGGTGACCTTCATCGCCGAGCAGGACAGCCTGAACGCCTCCCTGCTGGGGCCCGACGCGGTGCCGGGCACCCCGGAATTCGAGCTCTTCCTCGACGAGGTCGTGCGCGAGATGACCGCGAAGGCCGGGCAGAAGTGCACGGCCATACGGCGCGTCATGGCGCCCGCGGCGACGCTGGACGCGCTGACCGAGGCGCTGGTGGCGCGGTTGGCCGACGTGCGCGTCGGCGATCCCGCGCTCGAGAGCACGCAGATGGGCGCGCTCGTGTCGCGCGCGCAGCGCGACGACGTCCGGCAGCGCGTGGAGGCGCTGCGCTCCGAAGCCGACGTCGCGTTCGACCGCGCGCGCATCGACGCTCCGGAGGCGGGCGCGTTCCTGTCACCGGTGCTGCTGCGCTGCACCGATCCCGACGGCGCATCCAACGTGCACGCGCTCGAGGCCTTCGGGCCCGTGGCCACCGTCATGCCCTACCGGGACCTCGCGCACGCTTGCGCGCTGCTGAACCGCGGCGGCGGCAGCCTCGTGGCCTCCATCGTCACGCACGACAGCGACGTCGCGCGCACCGTCGCGCACGAGATCGCGCCGTGGCACGGCCGGCTCTACGTGAACGACCGGGACTCGATGGGCGAGGCGACCGGGCACGGCTCACCCCTGCCCCACATGATCCACGGCGGCCCGGGCCGGGCCGGCGGCTCGGAGGAGCTCGGTGGCGTGCGCGGCGTCATGCACTACCTGCAGCGCACGGCCGTGCAGGGCAGCCCGCGCATGGTGGCGGCCATCGGCGACACGTGGCTGCCGGGCGCCCCCACCCGCGAGACCGGTACGCATCCGTTCAGGCGCACCTTCGCGGAGCTGCGCCTCGGCGAGACCTGGCGAGCGGGCCCGCGCACCGTCACCCTCGACGACATCGAGCATTTCGCGCACTTCACCGGGGACACCTTCTACGCGCACATGGACGAGGCCGCCGCGGCCGCGAGTCCCTTCTTCGAAGGACGCGTGGCGCACGGCTACCTGCTGCTGGCGTTCGCGGCCGGGCTCTTCGTGGATCCGGACCCCGGCCCGGTGCTGGCGAACACCGGGCTGGAGGGGTTGATCTTCTCGAAGCCCGTCGCAGCCGGGGACAGCATTGCAGTGTCGTTGACGGTGCGGAGGCGCACGCGACGTACCGAGGACTACGGCGAGGTGCGCTGGCACGTGGCCATCGAGAACGGGGACGGGGATGCGGTGGCGAGCTACGAGCTTCGGACGATGAACGCGTACGAATCCGCCTAGCGAACTCGCACCAGGAACTCCAGCGAGTAGCTCGCCCCCGGCGCCAGCTCGTCCGTGACGGCGCTGACCGCGCCCGTCGCGCCCGGC
Organism: uncultured Gammaproteobacteria bacterium; assembly: GCA_963833195.1. GTDB lineage: Bacteria > Pseudomonadota > Gammaproteobacteria > Granulosicoccales > Granulosicoccaceae > Granulosicoccus. The sequence goes on from CAWHXF010000028.1 coordinate 854,785, forward strand.
GACGGCGCGTTCAGCGTGCAAGGCGTGCGCGAGCAGGTCGCGCCGGAGTGGTACTCCGTCCAGGGCGGCGTGGCATCGAGAATGGCCACGTTGAACGACGTTTCCGCACCGGTATTGGTCGCCTCCAGCCGGTACACGACGCAGTTGTCGCCCGGCGCGATCCGGATGGGCGCTTCCGCGAAGGACGAGCCCTGATCCGGCGCACCGTCGCAGCCCGTGTCGGGCGCCTGCAGCTTCCTGATGACGACGTTGGTGAGCGACGTGCCGGTCCGGTCGCTGACGCTCAGGGTGTCGTCGCCGGCGTTCCACCGCGCCTCGACGGTGGTGACGTTCGCCGTGCCGACGGGCACCGCGGCGCCTGCGCCCACGCGTACCAGCAGCGTGCGCTCCTCGCCGGGGGCGAGGCTCAGCGGGCCGGTGATCAGGGTGTCGTCCGGCCCGAGCGTGCCGTCACCGTCGGCGTCCAGCCACAGCTCGGTCGTCCAGTTCGACTCGGCGTTCGCGAAGCTCAGCACGATGTCGTCGATCGTCACGTTGGCCGCGCTGGCGAGCCGGTGCGCGTAGACGATGCTGCCGCCGGGCTCGACCTGCCCGCTGCGGTCGGGCGTCAGCTCCAGCGCGCTGACGACGCCGATGCTCACGGCGTCGTGCTTCCAGTCGACGACGGAGCCGTTCGCGGACGTGGCGCGGAAGTACACCGCGGCGTCGCCGCTCGGGGCGTCGGCGGGCACGGTGACGACGGCCGTGACGGCGGCGCTCTCGCCGCTGCCGAGCGCGGGGGTCGTCGGGAGCTCGGTGCCCGTCTCGGGATCCTCGAAGCGGACCGTCCAGCCGTCGGGCAGTGGCAGCGGCAGGGTCCCGCCCGCGCCGTCGTCCGGACCGCCCACGGGCGCTGCGAAGGCGTCCAGCGCGTACGTCGTGCCGGGACCGGCAACGTGCGTGACGTGCAGCGAGAAGCGCGCTTCGCCCGTCGCATCGGGGGTCACGGTGGTGACGGGTGCCGCTTCGGGACCGGCACCCTCGCCGGCGGCCCCCGTCTCACCGGCCGCCCCATCGTTCGTCAGGTCCACGCCCGCGGCGACGATGGCGTCGAGGTGATCGGTCACCGGATCGAACACGCTCGCGTCGGCGGCCGAACGGGCGAGCTTCGAGATGTCGAAGCCGGTACCGCCGTTGTCGCCCACCGCGTCGATGGGCAGGCGCAGCTCCAGCACGACGAGCGCCATCTCGCCGGGGTCGACGGGGCCGGTGTCCACGCGCCCGTTGCCGTCGGTGTCGAGCAAGGGTGTGGCCGCATCGCCGCGCAGCAGCCGCCACTGCGTGCCGGGCGGGAACGTCGTACCGGCGACGTCGACCTCGATGTCGAAGGCGTCCACCGCATCGCCGACGTTCCACACGTGGTTGTCGAACAGCACGGTGCCGCCGGCCACCGCGGAAGCACGCGTGACGGGCTCCACGGCGGACTGGGCGGAGCTCGTGGCCGACCCGTTGGCCACGACGCCAGGCGTGCCCAGCACCGTGAAGGTGACGGCGTTCGTGCGCGCGCGCAGGACGGTGGCGATGGCCACGTCGTGCTCGAACTCCGCCACGTTGACGAGCGGCCCCGGCGTGGCGCCGTCGGCGATGATCACGTCGAACGAGATCGTGCCCGTGCCGCCCGGCGGCACGTAGTCGACGATCGCGGTGACCTGGTTGGTCGAGTCGGCGTCCGCGTCGACGTTGGCCTCGGGCAATCCGGTGCAGCTCGGGTCGTAGGCGCACCAGCGCAGGGACGCGACGGCGCCCGCCTGCACGTCGTCCGGGTCCGCATCCGTCGGCGTGCCGCCGCCGCTCCAGCGGCCGCTGCCCGACACGTAGCTCATGCCGGACGGCAGCGCATCGATCAGCACGAGGTCCCCGGCCACGCCGTCGCCCTCGTTCTCCCACGACAGCGTGACTCGGTAGGGGCCGGACGGCGCGGCGCCGGCGCGCGCCGACAAGCGCTTGGTGACCGTGACCGCGGCGCCGGAGCCGACGGTGAGCTCGTCCGAGTTGACGGCGGTGATCGCCGCGTCGAGTTCGCTGACCGCCACGAGCTCCACGCGCGCGATGGAGCCGTCGGTGGCCGCCGCCGGCACGCGCGCGCGCACGACGATGTCGAAACTCGCGCCCGCCACCATCGTCGGAGTGACGGCGATGGGGCCGCCCGCGTCGGCCACGCCGTCGCCGTTCGCGTCGGGGTAGACCTCCATCCGTTCCAGGTCGATGTTGTCGCCCGGCATATTCACGGCGGCGAGCGTGAACGCGTCGTCGCCGTTGCCGAGGTTTCGCACGGTATGCGGCAGGTCGATCGTCGCGCCCGGCGCGGCGCGTTGCACGCGGTTCTCCGTCAGGGCCAGCCCCGCGACGCGCTCCACGCGCGTCTCGACGATGTTCGACGTGATGGTCACGCGCTCGCCGTTCGGGGCGAGGAAGCTCGCCGACGCCTGGTTGCGGATGAGCGTGCCCGCGGGCGTCGCGGCCAGCGCGACGCCCGCCAGCAGCCCTAGCGCGGCCGCGAGCGCGATCTTCGGCCCGGAGCGCACGCGATGCGTGTCAGCGCACATCGCCACCCGCACCGTTGCTCGCTGCGTCGCCCACGCCTGCACCGCTCGCCGGCGCGCCGCCGATCGTGCCCGCCCCGCCCGTCGACCACGGATCGACCGGACCCGGCAGCGGCGCGAGCGGCGTCCGTACCGGCGGCGGGACGGCCGCGCCGATGCGAGGCGGCACGTTGGCTTCCACCTCGTTCGGCGGCCAGTCCGGACCGACGCGCAGCGCGCCCGCGGCGAGCGCGGACTCGCCGTAGCCCGGCGCCACCGGCCTTCCGGAACGATCGAGCAGCGTGAGACCTACGCGCCGGTTGACGGCGTTGGCCACGCGCTCGTCGCTCGTGAATTCGGGCAGCCCCATGCCGATGGGCAGCGGCAGCAGGCGCGAGCGCGTGATGCCCGCCGCGTCCAGGCGGTCGATGACGCGCGACACGCGGCGCGAGGCGAGCTTCGCGTTGTACGCGGCCGACCCGAGGCGGCTGGTGTAGCCGGTCAGCATGACGTTCAGCTGCGGGTGGCGGTTCAGGAGCTCCGCCGCGGCCTCGAGCTCGGCCAGCGCCCAGCGATCCAGCGCGTCGCTGTCGTAGCCGAAGTAGATCGACGGCGGCCAGCGCACCTCCTCGCCCGAGGCGCGCTCGAGGTAGCGGATGCGCCCGGGCATCGCCGGCGCCGCCTCGGCGAACACCGGACATAGCGTCGCGTCGTACTCGGCGTACAGCTCGTCGGTGGTGGCGCAACCCGCGACCAGGGCCGCGACCAGGGTCGCGACGAGTGCGGGACCCAGCACGGCAGGCGGCGTGGCGAGGTGTCGCATCAGGGTTCGAGCCATCGGAACAGTTCCTCGTCGAACTTGAATTCGAGACCCGCGCGCAGGCCCTGCCGCAGCAGCCCGTCCGCGTCGAGATCGGCGTCGCTGAACCCCGCGGCGTTCCAGCCGAGCGTGAGCCGCAGGTTCCGCTCGGCGAGCCAGGCGATGCCTGCGCCCGCGGCCCAGTCCACGGCGTCGAAGCCGTCGGCGCCCACGCCCGTGGCGAGCGCGCCCGCGAGTACATCGAGCTCCCAGCGGCGCGCGAGATCGATACTCAGGCGTGCATCGACGAGCGCCGCCCGGCTGGTGCCGACGCGGTCGCCGAAATCCGTGCGCACGAGCTTTCCCGCCACGCGGTTCGACAGCGTCCAGCGCGTCGTCGGCCGCACGTTCGAGTGCGCCGACAGCACGAAGCGGTCGTCGTCGTCCCCAGCGATCTCGCCGCGATCGCGCTTCCACTCGGCCAGCATCAGCAGGTGCCGGGCGTGATCGTGCTTGGGCCGGCGCGCGAGCCCGAAGGTCAGTCGTTGACGCGTGGTGTGCTCGCCCGACGACGGCCTGCTCTGCGTGAATTCCTCTCGCACGAGGCCCGTCCAGTCGCGCGTGAGCCGCTCGGCGATGCTGGCGCGCACGCCGAAGTAGCGCGACGAGTCGGTATCGCGGAATTCGAACTGACCGGTGACGCGTCGGCGCACGCCGCGCACGTCGGCGATGCCGATGGACAGCGCGAGCGCGTCCTCGGCCGGACCGTTCAGCGCGTCGATATACTCGAACGACGGCGTGATGGACAGGCCTTCCGCGAGCTCGTAGCGTCCGCGCACGCCCGAAGCGTTCTCCAGCGCCCGACCGTCGAACGCGCCCCGCATGCGGTACTCGGAGAAGAGCTCGGTGTGCGCCAGCCAGTCGCTCTCCACGCCCGCGACGAGCTGCTCGCTGGCACCGGCGAGGCCGAGCAGGCTGCGCGTGGACAACCCTTGCTCGCGCTCCCAGCGCGCGTAGCCCGTCACGCGCTCGTGCAGGCCGATGCGCGCGCTGACCGCGCTCCTCTGCCGGGCCGCATCGCCCAGGGCCCGCTCGTGTTCGATGCCGAGACTCGCCGGGCGACCGTCGCCGAACGCGAAGCGGCGTTCCAGTCCGACCAGGGCGGTGTTCAGACCGAGCGTCTCTTCGCCCGCGCTGCTGTCGATGCGGCGCACGCCCAGCCGGGCCGACCAGCGGCCGAGGTCGCGCTCGCCGATCAGCGCCGCGCTCCGGTAGCGCTCGGCCGCGACCTCGTCCCCACCCCCGGACGCGCTTTCGAGCGCCTCGACGAGCAGGCTCGTGGCCGTGCCCAGGCGCTGACGGTGGTCGAGCCGCCATTCGGTGCGTCCGGCCGAGATCCCCGCGGACGGGTTGTCGAAGTCGGTGCCGGCCCGTGCCCACGTCAACGAGGTCAGGTGCACGCCCGCCTCGCCCCAGGCGTGCTCGATGCCGAAGCGTGCCGCGGCGCCGTCACGGCCATCGACGTGGCGCATGGTGGCGCCCGACGCCGCCAGGACCGTCGCGCCGAATCGGCCGTCGAGCGTGGCGCGACCCTGCACGCTCGCGAGCGTGGCCCCGGCGAGCGGGTCCGCATCGTCCGTGATGCTGGCCCCGAGGGTGAGCCGCTCGCCGAACCCGCGCTCGATGCGCGCGCCGGCAATCAGGTGCTCGTCCGCGTCGCCGCCGGTGTCGACGTCGTAGCTTGCGCGAATCGACACCGGGTTCAGGTCGGCGTCCGCGGACGGCACGGGGTCGGCGAAGGCCAGCTGGCCCGTGACGGGGTCCAGCCTGTAATCCAGCCCCGGCACCAGCCGCTCGGCGGAGATCTCCAGCCCGGGGTTCTCGCGGCTGGTGACGATGCGCTCGATGACCTCGCTGTTCGGCACGATGGGCGCGCCCTCGAACTCGTACAGCATGGCCGTGCCGTTGCCCGGGAAGCGCTCGCCGCGACGTGCCGCGGACTGCTCGGCCGCGAAGGCCTGCACGCGCGTCGCGCCCGTGTCCCAGACCCCGTTGATACCTGTCAGGGTGCGCTGCGCGCGCGCGAGATCGTCGAGCTCGGTGTGCGCGTCGGTCAGGTAGTCGCCCCACATCAGGCTGCTGCGGTCGCGCTCGATGCGCGCGTAGAGCGGGCTCCTGCTGCGCGCCTCGTAGCCGCGCAGGGACGCATCCCCGGTGACGGGGTAGATGCCGATGTCGTCGGTGACCGGGTCGCCCAGCAGCGCCGAGTCGCGCGCCCGGTCGGTGTCGTAGGCGAGCGTGAGCTGCGCCTTGCCGGCCACCGCGCCCTTCAGGAAGATCGCGGCGCGCGAATCGAGCTCGATGTCGTCGTCGGTGCGCGTCTCGCCGTCGCCGAGCGGCAGCGTCACTCCCGCGTCGATGCTGCCCACGGCGATCAGCGGCCGGCCCGAGGCGATCTGCACGAGGTTCAGTCCGGCGACGAGATCCCCCGCGCGCGCGTCGAGCCGGAAGCGGCCCGCGCGCTCGGAGCTCTGCAGCACGACCTTCGCCCGCCCGTTCTCGACGCGCACCTGGTGGCCGGGCTCGTTCGCGCGCAGGTCGTCGCCGACGAAGCGGCCCCGCGAGCTTGCGAGCGTCACGAAGCTCACGCCCGACACCGGCGTGCCGTCGGCATCGACGAGCAGCAGTTCCACGGGCAACGAGCTGCGACCGCCGTCGGCGGGCAGCTCGTCGGTGGTGGCGCGCAGCAGCAGCCGCGCGGCGCCGGCGGGCCGGCGCACGTCCGCGCCCGCCAGCACCCGGGCATTGCCGAACGGATCCTTGCCGCGCACCTCGACCCGGTTCTCGCCGGGCTCCAGCCGCACTCCGTACCAGGCGACGATCTGCGCGCCCTCGCGCCGGTTCTCGATGCGCTCGCCGATCTTCGTGCCGGGCACGGGCACGTCGTTCACGTGGAGCGTGGGCTCGATGCCCGCGCGCACCACGACCATGAAGCGACCGTCGTCGCTGATGTCGTCGGTGGGCCACAGGAAGGTGCCGCCGTCGGCCTGCGCACCGGTGATCCCCGCGACGAGCGCCTTCGGGTCGCCCATCGCCGCGATGCGGCGCGTGACGCCTTCGGCCGGCAGCGCCTCGCCGGGCGGTGCGGGTGCTTTCGGATCGCCCGGGCGCTCATCGGACCCGTCGGGCCCACGCGTCGGATCGAGCTCGGTGGCCGAGCCATCGGCCCCGCGCGGTGCACGGTAGTCGTGCCAGCCGCGCGACAGGTCGCCGTCGTTGCCCGCCTTGCCGGTACTCGCCGCGCCGCGCGCATCGGGATCCCAGGCGCCCGCGACGTCGAGGGTCCAGTCGTCCCCCAGCATGCCGGCGCGCCGCTCCAGCTCGCGGAACAGCGCGTCCACGTTTCCGGTCGGACACGTGGTGGCGAAGTCGGCGCGGTGCAGCTCCCCACGGCTCACGCGCACGAAGCGACTGCTGGGGTCGGCGGCGTGGCGCGTGTCCAGCGGCACGAGGTCGAGCCCGGCGGGCAGCGTCGTCGCGTCGAGCTTCAATGCGTGCAGCCCGGAATCGACGTTCTCGAGCGAGTACTGCCCGTGCTCGTCGGTGACGACGAAGCGCCCGTCTTCCAGGTACAGCCGCACGCCCGGCAGCGGCCACTCCGCATCGTTCTGCAGACCGTCGCAGGTGGCGTCGATCCAGACCTTGCCGAACAGCAGACCGCGCTCCGAGAAGCGCCCGCGCGGGTCCAGCGCGACGCGCGCACGGGATACGTCCGAGGCGTAGGTCTCGCCGTTCGAGCCGACCGCGCCGGCGATGGCGAGGTTCAAGCCGTCGCCCCGCCCCGCACCCGCACCGGCCTGCAGGCGGTACGCGATCTCGGCGTGCGCCCCGGGAGCGAGCGCGCCCACGCTGAACTGCATGCCCGTCCCCGACTCGCTCGGCACGGGGTCCGCCATGGCCAGGCCATCGATGCGCGCGGTCCCCGGCACGTACCTGAAGCCCGCGGGCGGACTGTCGATGACCGTCACGCCTTCGAACGCGTCCTCGCCGCGGTTCTCGACCGAAATGCGGTAGCGCACGGGGTCGCCGATCTCGACGTGCGTCGCGTCGACGCGCTTGTCCAGCACCAGCAGTGACGGTCTCGCCGTCAGCGGGTCCAGCGGCACGTCGAGGACGGGCGCCGGGTCGCCGCCGGCGACGGTGAAGGGTGCGCTGCCGTAGGAGGCGTCGAAGACGGCGCGGTCCGGGAAGTCCCCGGCAGGCAGCACGCTCGGGAAACGCCACTCGTCCGGCGGTTCGACCGCGAGCGAGTAGTCGCCCGCCGGCAGCCGGGGCAACGTGAAGCGTCCTGCGCCGTCGGTGACGTACACGAGCGGTGCGCCGCTGACGGGGTGGGTCGCCGTGGCGATGCCGTCCATCACCGTCACGCGCACGCCCTTCACCGGCCGGCCGGTGGCCGCGTCGAACACGGTGCCGGGACGATCGGTCACGGCCACGTCGGTCGGGCGCTCGTCCGCCAGCCCGTTCGCGATGCTCGCGACGAGCGTGTCGCCGGGGCCGCTTCCGAGCGCGCAGCCATCGGCGGCGGACATCGGCACGACATCGTGGGCGGTGCCCGCGACGAAGTCGGCCGGACACTCCGTCCCCCCGCCCGCCGCGCGCAGCGAGAACGGCGCGATGCTTCGGTAGGTTTCACTGCCGGGCGCGCTCTCGCGCAGCAGCACGCGCAGCTCGGCCCCGCTCGCCGCGGAGGCGACGGTGGCCACCAGGTGGCGCGTGCCGCCGGGTCCGGTCAGAACGGCGCCCGCATCGACCGCGCCGACGTATTCGAGATAGACCCCGTCGCGCAGCACCTCGTGCGGCAGCGTCGCCGCGGGCCTGCCGGTCGTCGCGTCGACATCGAGCTCGTAGACCTCGCGGTCCACGTGATCGGCGTCCACCGCGTGGCGTGGCGGCAGCCCTTCGCGCGCGAACACCGGTGCCGGGCCGGTGAATCGCAGCGCCGGCTCGAGGGGCGTGCCCGCGCCGCCATCGGGCGGCGGCACCGGATCGGGCCCGCCGCCCCCCTCGTCGGCATCGGCCGTGACGATGACGTCCATGAGGGTTCGGGGCGCCGGCACGAGGCCCGGCAGCGTGGGGTCGGCCAGGGCGAGCAGCGTGGCGGCGAAGCGCGCACCCGGGAAGGCGGACGCGGGCACGGTGGCCGTCAGCACCAGCTCGGCGCGCTCGCCGGGGGCGAGGCGCAGCGGCTCGAAGGCGGACGCCTCGTCGGCCGAGGCGAGCACGCGCTCATCGGGATCGGCGATGCCGTCGCCGTCCGCGTCCAGCACCAGCCGGGCGCCTTCGGGCAGCACGCCCGCCACGGGCGCGCCGACGATGCCGAAGGCGTAGTCGTCGACGGCGTTGCCGACGTTGTGCAGCACGTGCGGGAAATCGGCGCGCGCGCCCGGGGCGAGCGTCGCGCTGCCCGGTGCCTCGAAGGTGAAGCGGCGCAGCGCCGCGACGCTGACCTGCGCGACGTTGGAGCCCACCTCGATGGTCTCGCCGGAGGAGGCGTCCACGTAGATGAGCGTCGCACGGTTCTCGATGGCCGTTCCGGCCTCGGTGAGCGCGCCGCCCGCGGTCGGGGCAGCCGCGCTCGGGCCGCAGACCAGGATGCCGGACAGCGCCGCGCCGAACAGGAGCCCCCGATGCGTCACGTCCGTGCTGGCCTCCATGTTCCACCCGGCGTGGGAAGGGGTGGGCCGCGGCCGCCCGGGCCCTCCGACGTCGTGCCCTGGGGCGCGTCGGGGCCGGGCGGGCGCGGCCCGTGGGTCAGTCGACCCGGACGCCGAAGCGCACGGTCACGAAGCCGCCGGGCGCGAGCGTCCCGCCGGCGGTGGGCGATGCGCCGGTGCCGACGTGGAACGTGACGTTCGGGTCCGCCTCGAGGCCCAGCGCGCCGGCATCGGCGGGGGTGCACCCGGCACCCGCGCAGGACTCGAGGCTGCCCGCCACGAGGCTGCTGAACAGCGGTGCCGCATCGACGATCTTCACGTCCAACGCGTTCTCGGTACCGATGTTCTCGGCCTCGATGTTCCAGACGACGCACTCGTCGGGAGCGACCGCCGCGCTCAGCACGGTCTCGAACGCGCCGTCGGCGGTGCCGTCGCAGAGCTCGTCGTACGCCACGCTCTTGATCAGCCGGATCTTGCTGTCGATGACGGTCGTGCGATTGCTGACCGTGCCGCCCGGACCACCGGTGGCGACGTTGGTTGCGGTGATGGTGAGCGTGTCGATCTCGCCCGCATCGGCGTCCGCCGGCGCGAACACCGTCGCGACGAGCGGCAGGGCCGCACCGGGCGGCAGCTCCAGCCGGCGCGCGCCGGCCCCGTCGATCGTGACCGCGATCGTCACGGTGTTGCCGTCGGGCTGCAGCACGGTGATGTCGCCGACGGCCAGGTCGCCGATCTCCTGGTCCGGCACGCCGTCGCCGTTCGTGTCGATGCTCAGCGTGTGGATGAAGTCAGGCCGATCGCTCGCCGAGGTGATGGCGAGGGTCTCGGTCGAGCTGCCGGCGTTGGTGAGCACGTGGTCGTAGGTGACCGAACCGCCGGGCTCTACCTCCTCGTTACCGCCGCTCAGCAGCGTGATGTCGCGCGCCGCCGCCACGTCGATGGCATCGAGCTTGATGTCGGTGGCCCCGGTGTTCGCGGACTGGATGCGGAAGAAGATCGGGTAGTTGCCGTCCGGGTCGGTACCGTCGAGCAGTCGCTCCGGCGTGCCGTCGGCATCACGATCGAACTCGAAGTCGTCCACCGCGAGTGCCGCGTCGTTCGGGATCGTCACCCGGGCGACGATAGGGAAGTTCGACCCACCGACGGGAATCGTCGGCGTGATCGGGTCGGGCGAACCCGTGAGGGGCGGACCGACGGGATTGCCGCTGCCGTCGACCGCGTAGAACTCCACGCTCCAGCCACTCGGCAGCCCGCCGAGCGTCGAGTTGGCGGCGTCCCAGCTGGAACCCGCGTAGAGCTTGTAGCTGTCGGCCGCATCCGACTCGTTGTCGATGTACAGCGGAATGTCGACGGTCGTGCCGATGGTGGCGTCGAAGGTCTGCACCGCCGTGTAGGGCGCGGCGTCGAGCGCGTCCGCGTTCGCCGCCGTCGGCGCGCCGCTGGTGTTCTTCAGGTCCGCACGGGCCACGACGACCGCGCCCAGGCTGAAGTCCATCGAGTCGTTCGTGAGCGTGCCGGCCGGCGCGAGCCGCGACGTCGCCGTGACCGAACCCGTCACCTCGGTGCTGGACTCCGGCGCGTTCGACGGCAGCGCCGCCCTCACCTCGATCGCCTGCGTGCCGCCCGGGGCGATGGTGCCGGTGCTGGCACCGGCGCCGTTCGCCAGCGCCAGGCCCGTGGCCTTGTCGTGGAACGTGAACACCGTGCCGGCCGGGAAGTCGCCGGGATTCAGCGTCAGGTCGAAGACGTCGTCGGAGTTGCCCTCGTTCGTGACGATCGCGGTGAACAGCACGATGCCGCCCGCGGCCGCGGAGCTGACGAACTGATCGTCGTTGGCCGCGTCATCGTCGCGGCCGTCGTTGACGGTGTCGGCCGCATTCTCGCCGGTGTCGTCCACGCGCACGCCGAAGGCCGGGGCGATGGTGTCCGACACGAGGCCCGAGGCGACGAGCGAATCGTTGCCGGGAGTCGAGTCCGTGTCGCCGGATGCGTAGCCGACGTTCTGGAAGGTGTGACCGCCCGCGAAGGTGCCCGCGGCGTAGCTGACGACGACGGTCAACGAGACCTCGCCGCCCACCGCGAGGTCCGTGTCCACGGCGTAGACGCCGGGAATGTCGACGGCGGCGTCGCTCAGCGCGCCGTCCTGGTTCAGATCGATGCCGAGCGCGCTCTCGCCGGCGGGCGTCGTGGCATTGCCGTCGGCGTCCAGATCGAGGCCCAGCGCGGACTCGTCGGCGAGGTCCGCCACCGAGGTCGATACGGTGTCGCCGAGGTTCGTCTGGATGCCCGACACGCTGGAGCTGACGTAGTCCGTGCCCGCGGGCAGGCCGTCGAACAGCACGACGTCCCTTGCCGGCTGGTTGCCGTCGTTCCTGACCGAGACGGTGTAGGTGATGCGCTTGTTCGCGACGTCGTGCGACGAGGCCTTGCTCACCACGAGCACGGCGTCGCCGGTGATGGTGATGAGCGACTCGTTCGTGCCGTCCGCGTTGTCCCTGCCCTTCGCGGCGGACGTGCTCACGTCCTCGACGCTGGCCGTGACGGCGGCACCGGTGCCGTTGAACGCCTCGGCCGTCAGCGTCACGCCGAGCGTCTCGCCGTCCGTCGCACCGCCGGGCACCGTGACGGCCACGACGAGGTTCTCGATCGCGCCCGCGGGGAGCGTGATGGGCGTGCCGGCGGCTACGGCGGGCTCCGAGCCATCGGGCACGCCGTTGCCGCTGGTATCTCGGTAGACCTCGATGGTGGCGGCATCGAGATCGTCGCCGCCCGTGATGCCGTTGGCCGCGCTGATCGCGAAATCATCGGGTCCGTTGCCCGTGTTGGTGAGCGTGAAGGGCAGGTAGACGACCTGCCCGGCCACGGCCGTCTTGTCCACGTCCTGACCGACGGTGGCGGAGTACACCTGCGCGACCGTGACGACGGCCTCGTTGGACTGCGCGCTGTAAGAGTTGCCGGCGGCGTCCTGGTAGGTGACCGTGGCCAGGTTCTTGATCTGTTCACCGGCAGGCGTCGCGGCCAGCGCGTGTGGCGCGGCGGTGGCGATGACGGCGCCCGCGAACAGCGCGGCACAGGCGTGCGCGACCGGAGTGCGCGCGAAACGGTCGGAGAGAGTGCTCATGTCCGTATGTCTCAGTTGACCGCGACGCGGTAGGTGAAGCTCTGGCGCCCGCCGTCGCCGGCGAGCGGCTCGTCGGCGAGCCAGCGCACGTGCGTGTACTGCTCGGGCGGCACGACGACCGTCGCCTGGCTGCCGTCGGCCTGGGTCTCGATGCGCGTGACGGGCTCGGGCTCGAAGCTCTCGCCGCCATCGATGCTCACCTCGAAGTCCGCACCGACATCCGCGGCGTGCGAGTCGGGGAGAAAGCGCGTGTTCGCGGGCACGGGGTTCACCACCGCGATGCCGGACACGTCCTCGGCGCTCGAGTTGACGAACTCGATGCGGAACTCCATGACCTGACCGGGCGCGGCGGTGTCGGCGACGGTGAGTCGCTCCTCGCCCCGCGCGTCCTCGGTCACGAGGAAGGCGCTGATGTCACCGGTGACGGGCGGGGCCGTGCCTGCGGTATCGGCACCGGCGGTGGCCAGAACGCTGCCGGCGACCGCGCCGACGACGAGTGCGACCGCGACGGCGGTACGCCTGAACGACGGGCTGGGCGAGAAGCTCATGGGGTACGACTCCGGAATGCGGGGCGCATGGCCCCCTCGATGCCGGTGTCGTTGCAGGTCGTGCGCCGCGATCGCGGTCGTAAATCGTGCCAAACGTGCGGCGCATCACGGTTCGTGCAATTCATACACTGCGCCGCGCGTTCCTGCGGCCCGGTTCAAGTCGGAATTGCAGGCCGTGCACTCGAAAGGGCCGAAGACGCAGACCGTTCCGGCCGCGGACCGGCCGTCGACGCGTCGCGTCAGTCGATGGCGACGCGGTACGTCACGCTGCCGACGGAACCCGCCGGCAGACTGCCCGTGAAGCGCCAGCCGAGTGACTCGCCCGCCTCCACGACGCTGCACGTGAGCGGCGCGGGCACGTCCGCGCAGACCGCTGTACCCGGTTGCACGGACGTATAGGGTGGTGCCAGGTCGTCGAGGCGCAGGCCATCGATGGCATCGGTGCCGGAGTTGCGGTACTCGATCTCGTATTCCAGCACGTGACCGGGCAACCCGGCGTTGGACGCACCGAAGCCCTCGCCGAGCGTCACGTTGCGCACGCGCTTGGCCAGCTCCAGCCGGCCCTCTCCGGCGCCCGCCACCGTCACGCTGTCGACGTTGCGGCGCGCGAAGCTCGTGGCGTGGCCGGTACCGGCCGCATCGCTCAGCACGAGGGTGGTATCGATGGCCACCGCGTAGCGCGCGCCGGCGGGCGCGGCCGCGGGCAGGAAGGCCTCCACGACGAAGCAGGAGCGCTCGCCGGGCACTACCGTGACCGGCCCGGCCCGGGGACCCTCCCCCGTGCCGTCGCAATCGGCGTCGACCAGCAGCGTCGCGCCGGGCAGCTCGCCGCCGCCCGCGCCGCCCGTGGTCCCGATGGTGGCGGACAGCGTGCCGTGCGAGCCCGCGACGTGCACGTGCGCGAAGCTTGTACGCGCGCCGGCCGCGGCCGAAAGCACGCGACCGCTCTCCAGCCGCGGCGCCGGCGCCACGCCGACGTCCAGCCCCGCTACCTCCGCGCCGATGCCCGGCACCAGCACGAGCTGACCGTCCGCCACGTCCGCGTCGCGCCATGCGGGCGCCTCGGAGACGAAGGCGGTCGTGGCGACGTCGCTCACGCGCACCGTGACGGCCGCGTCGGCGTGTGCCACCGGCACGTCGAATGTCCACGCGCCCCGCCCGTCCGTCAACGCGGATCCGAGCGCGGTGCCGTCGGCCGCGACGAAGGAGACGGTGCGGCCGCCGGCGCCGAGCTCGCCCGGGTCGGGCACGCCATCGTGCGATGCGGTCGCGCTGGAGACATCGACGAACACGTTGCCCGAGAGCCGCGCCGACGCATCGATGACCACGGGCGTCGGGGCATCGCCGTCCACCGTGAGATCCAGCCCGGCGTTCGAGGCGTCCGAGACGCTGGTGCCGCCCGGGCTCGCGCCGGTGCCGGTGGCGGTGTTCTCGTACTCTCCGATGACGCCGCTCGGCCCCGCGACCAGCGAATCGATCCGCACCGAGAAGCGCACGGTGGCACGCTCGCCCGCACCGAGAGTCGAGCCCGCCGCGAACAGCCCCGTCGCCGCACCCGTTCCGGTGTAGGCGGGCTCGAGAATCACCGTTCCCGGCCCGGCGACGAGCGTCGGCGCCTCGATCAGCGTGTGGCTTCCCGCACCGAAGGCCGCGTCCAGATCGTCGACGAGCGTGACGTTCGAAAGCGCCGTGTTGCCGACGTTCTCGAGGGCAAGCGTCACCGTCACGTCGCGCCCGCTGACGTTCGCCGCCTTGCCGAGGCGCAGCTCTGGCTCCTCGACGAACGCGCTCGTCGTGCAGATCTCGATCGCCCAGCCCTGCAGCGAACCACCGTCCTGGTTGAAGCGGTCCTGCATGCGCAGCTCCCACACACCGCCCGAGGCGGACCCGTCGAACGCGTCGAGCGTTTCCACCGGCGCATACGTCTCGCCGGTGAGGGGCGGGCACGGCGGACTGCCACTCGCCTCGTCGTCGAACGAGAAGCTGAAGCCGAGGTCCCGCTCGCTCGTGCTGCACGCGTAGCCGTAGACCGTGCGCTCGGTGCCGTCGTGGAAGAGCCGGAACTGCATGTCGTTGATCCAGGAGTGGTCGCCGACGACGTCCAGCAGGTTGACGTCGGTCACCGCGTCTCCGGGCGGGACGGTGATGCTCGATACCACCGTGGCCGTCTGGTCCGTCGGGATGGCCACGGGCACGTCGGCGGCCGAGTAGATGCTGCTCACCGAGCCCACGGGGCAGTTGCCCGTGGCCGTGTTCGGCCCGTCGATGCGTACCGGATGGTCCTCGACCTCGCCGTCGGAGGCGATGCCGACGGGCACCGAGATGGCCGACAGGTTGGACGAGGCGCGCAGCCGCAACCAGCTGTCGCCGCCGCTCGCGCCCGGCAGCGAGTTCCATTCCAACCGCGCCCGACCGGCCGTGCAGCTCGCGGGGTGGTTGTCGTTCCGCTCGCGCGCGTCGAAGCGACGGTTCAGGTCGAGATCGATCCAGCCCGCCACGCGCGTGCCGGCGGCACAGTCCATCTCGACCGCGTACGTGCCCGTGGCGATCGAGACCGGGCCGCCGTCCCGATCGCGTCCTCGTCGTCGATGCCGGCCACGTCGTCGCCCGCGCCGTCCACGGCGCCGGCAGAGGCGTTCAGCGTTCCCGGATCGTTGTCCGCGCCGAGGCACCGATGCGCGGCATGCCGTCGACTCGCTCAGCCGTGGAACGCGCCGCCGTAGCAGTTCGGCGCGTCGCCGAAGTCGAAGGAGTAGCCGCTCGTGAAGTCGAAGATGTCGGCGCTCGTGGTGAAGAGCGTCGTGCCCGAAGTGCTTCCATCGCCCTTGTCGACCTCGCGGACGCCACGGCCGACGTTCGAGTACAACCGGTTCGACAGGCTGTTCGACAACTGGCCGTTCTGCGCGGTGGCCAGGAAGGTGAAGGTGTCGGTCGACGGCACGAATCGCCAACGACCGGCGAACGCGCCGGCGACGCCGCCGAGCCGCGAGGTGGCGCCGTAGAGCACGGTGAGTCCCGCCTCGTCGACGGCCGCGACGTCGCCGAAGCCGCCGAGGTCTGCGGCGTGCAGCCGCAGGCGCCGAGCAGGTCCAGCGCCTCTGCCGCGACCACCTGCGAGCCGTCGAACGACATCGTGAGCGCGTACAGGTCCTCGACGTAGCCGTGGGCGTTCTCGGAGCCGACGTAGTAGACACCGTCCAGGTAGGAGCCCGCGGTGCTGTCGAGCGCGGTGATGGGGGCCGTGACCGGACCGGCGGCGAAGTTCGCCATCAGCGAGTGCGAGGCGGCGCCGTCGCCGAGCGCCGGATCCCAGCGATACACGCTGGTGTCGTCGCCGTAGTAGACGAAGCCGGCCTGCGCGTTGATGGCGAGCGCGTTCGCGGCCGAGGCGATCGGCGACGTCGTGAGCGGCGAATCGGTGCCGAGGGTGAGGTTCAGGCCGCGGATGGTCGACGCGGACGAATAGATGAACACGTCGTCCGCGCCGTTGCGGGCGCGGCGGCGGCGACGGCGACGGCGCCGAGCAACGCGGCTCGCCGGGCGACCGCGAGGCGGCGGTGACCTTCGACGGTACGCGTCGGGCGGCTGGGCGCGCGGACGTCGCCGGCCCTCCCGCGGCGGAATCAGGTCGGGACGGCGCATTCGAGCGCGGCGGTCGACATGGCCCGACTCTCCGGAGGTGGCGCGGTGCAATCCTCGACACGGCGTGGCAAGATCCGCGCCCATGTCCGTCCCCGTGCACCCGCTCGATCGTCCGTTCGCCGACCCGGGCGCGGGTGCTCCGCTGCGCGTGTGGTCGTTCCTCATCACGCTGTTCGGCGACGCGATCGTGCCGCGCGGCGGTGCGGTGGATTCCGCCACCGTCCAGGCCATCACCGGACGCATCGGCATCGAGCCCGGCACGGTGCGTACCGCCTTCTCCCGACTGGGCAAGGACGGCTGGATAGAGCGGCGCCGCGTCGGGCGCGGCAGCGTCTACGCGCTGTCGCCGAGCGGCCGCGCTCCGTTCGAGGCCGCCAGCCGGCGCATCTACGCCGCCCCCGGCGAGGCGCGCGACGAGCGTCCGCGCGTGCTGGCGATCGGGGACGCGCACGGCGCGGCGGACGTGCCGGACGATGCCACCGCGCTGGAGCTGCGCACGAACCTGTGGCTGCTCGTGGACCACGGACCCGAGCGGCGCGCGGCGCTCGAGGCCACAGGCTACCTCGTCACGCCGGCCGCCCCCGGTGCCGCGCCCGCCTGGCTCGTCGAGCGACTCGGTCTCGACGAGCGCGCGGCCGAGCTCGATGCGCTCGCCACGCGCTACGCGCCGTTCGCGGCCCGAGCTCCCGGACGATCCGCTGGACGCGCTGGTGCTGCGACTGCTGCTGGTCCACGACTGGCGTCGCGCGCTGCTGCACACGCCGGTGCTGCCGTTCGCCCTGCAGCCGTCCGGGTGGCCGCTGGCGGCGGTGCGGCGGCGCGTGGCGGAGCTGTACCTGGAACTCCTGCCGGCATCGAGCCGGTGGCTGGACGGGCGTGGCGAGACGTTGACGCTGCCGGCCGACGACGCATCGGTACGGCGGCGGTTCGGCGGCGGTGGAAACTTACACGTGTAACTATTTGCCGTGGCCACTGCTCCGAGCGCGGTCGGGTTCGCACCGCCGGACGCTTCAGGCCGTCCGACGGCGATCGATACCGACGCGTCGCGCAACCGACGGAAAGGCAACTCTCGACAATACGTTACAGAAATCGAATTACGCCCGACATCATGTAACGTATCACCCTCGCCGTCCCCGGAGCCCGCCATGTACTCCCAAGCCCTGAACGACGTCCCCGCGGCGACCGACGCGCCCGCCCCGGAATCCGAGGCCCAGCTCGCCGCCTTCCAGGCGCGCATCGACGCGGAGCACAAGATCGAGCCGAACGACTGGATGCCGGCGGCCTACCGCCGCACGCTGGTACGCCAGATCGGCCAGCACGCGCACTCCGAGATCGTCGGCATGCTGCCCGAGGGCAACTGGGTGACGCGCGCGCCCTCGCTGCGCCGGAAGGTCGCGCTGCTGGCCAAGGTGCAGGACGAGGGCGGCCACGGGCTCTACCTGTACTCCGCCGCCGAGACGCTGGGCGTCAGCCGGGAGCAGATGACGCAGGAGCTCCTGTCCGGCAAGGCGAAGTACAGCTCCATCTTCAACTACCCCACCGAGACCTGGGCGGACATCGGCGCCATCGGCTGGCTGGTGGACGGCGCGGCCATCATGAACCAGGTGCCGCTGTGCCGATGCAGCTACGGCCCCTACGCGCGCGCCATGATCCGGATCTGCAAGGAGGAAAGCTTCCACCAGCGCCAGGGCTACGAGCTGATGGTGCACCTCGCGCGCGGCACGGACGAGCAGCGCGCCATGGCGCAGGACGCGCTGGAGCGGTGGTGGTGGCCTTCGCTCATGATGTTCGGCCCGCCCGATGCGGACAGCGCGCATTCGCAGCAGTCCATGCGCTGGAAGATCAAGCGCTTCACCAACGACGAGCTTCGGCAGAAGTTCGTCGACGCGACGGTGCCGCAGGCCGGGCTCATCGGGCTCACGGTGCCGGATCCGGATCTGGTCTGGAACCCGGACGCGAACGGCGGCGCGGGCGCGCACGAGTTCGGCGAGATCGACTGGAGCGAGTTCAAGCGCGTGCTGGCGGGCGACGGTCCGATGAACCGCGAGCGCCTGGAGGCGCGGAACGCCGCGTGGGACGACGGCGCGTGGGTGCGCGAGGCGGCCGAGGCGCACGCGGCGAAGCGCGCGGTGCGCTCGGCGAAGGCGGCATGACCGCGCCCCTGACACCGCTGTGGGAGGTGTTCATCCGTCCGCGCAGCGGGCTTGCGCACAAGCACGTGGGCAGCCTGCACGCGGCCGACGCGACGCTCGCCGTGCAGGCGGCGCGCGACGTCTACACCCGCCGCGAGGAGGGCACCTCGGTGTGGGTGGTGCGCTCGGCCGACATCGTCGCCTCGGACCCCGATCTCGCGGCCGAGGACTTCGAGCCCGCGGGCGACAAGGTCTACCGTCACCCGAGCTTCTACACGCTGCCCGACGGCGTGGAGTTCATCTGATGAGCGCGGCGGACCACGACCTCGCGAGCTGCCTGCTCGCGCTCGGCGACGACGCGCTCGTGCTCGGCCACCGACTGTCCGAGTGGGTGGGCCGCGCGCCCATGCTCGAGGAGGACCTGTCGCTGCCGAACATGGGCCTGGATCTGCTCGGCCACGCGCGTGCGCTGTACACGCGCGCCGGCGAGCTCGAAGGGCGCGGGCGCGGCGAGGACGATTTCGCCTACCTGCGCCGCGAGCGCGAGTACCGGCACTGCCTGCTGGTGGAGCGTCCGAACGGCGACTTCGCGCTGACCATGGTGCGACAGCTCCTCTTCGCCTCGTTCATGGCGCCCTGGTGGCACCGCGCGCAGGACAGCACCGACGATACCGTCGCGGGCATCGCCGCGAAGGCCGCGAAGGAGCTGCGCTATCACGTGCGCCACGCGGGCGAATGGGTCATCCGCCTGGGCGACGGCACCGACGAGAGCGCCCGACGCACGCGCGCGGCCACCGATGCGTTGTGGCCCGACGTGCCCGAGCTCTTCCACGTGAGCGAACCGCTCGCGCGCTGCATCGACGCGGGCGCCCTGCCCGACCCGCGCGCCGTGCGCGCCGACATGGAGGCGACGCTCGCGGCCGTCTGGCGCGGGGCCGCGCTCGGCGATGCGCCGACGCTCGCGCTCGACGGTGCGCGTCCGGCGCGCGGGCGGGCCGGCAGCCACTCCGAGGCGTTCGGCCATCTGCTCGCGACGCTGCAGTACCTGCCGCGCGGCTACCCCGGGGCACGGTGGTGAGCGCGTCCGCGAGCGGGGCCGGCGCCGACGGTCGTGAGCCTCGACGTCGCCCGGGCGCGCGAGGCGGTGCGCGCGCGGGCCTGGGAGGCCGCGGCGGGGGTGCTCGATCCCGAGGTGCCCTGCGTTACCGTCGAGGACCTCGGCATCCTCGTCGACGTGAGCGTCGAGCGCGCGAACGGCGACTGGGTCGCGACCGCCGAGGTCACGCCGACCTACTCGGGCTGTCCGGCCGTGGCCGAGATCGAGCGCATGGTCGGCGAGGCGCTCGCGGGGGCGGGCTTCGAGCCGCGCGTGAAGCGCGTGCTGCACCCCGCCTGGACGACGGATCGAATCACCGCCGACGGGCACGCGAAGCTGCGCGCGTTCGGCATCGCACCGCCGGCCTGCACGGTGCAGCCGAACGGCGCGATGCGCGGGCCGGCCACCGTCACCTTCTTCTCGCGCACCGAACCCGCATGCCCGCGCTGCGGCTCGTCGCGCACGGAGCTCCTGTCCGAGTTCGGCTCCACGGCCTGCAAGGCGCACCACCGCTGCCTGGAGTGTCGCGAGCCCTTCGACCACTTCAAGCCGCTGTGAGGCCGCTGTGAGCGTGCCGCGCTTTCACGAGCTTCACGTCGTCGACCTGCGACGGCTGACGGACGACGCCGTGGCCCTGCGGTTCGGCGTGCCGGCGGAACTGCGCCGAGTCTTCATGCACCTGCCGGGTCAGTACGTCACGCTGCGTGCCGACGTGGACGAACACGATCTGCGGCGCAGCTACTCGATCTGCTCGGCGGTGTCGGCCGCGGGTCCGGAAGCCTTCGAGGTGGGCATCAAGCGCGTGGCGGGCGGCGCGTTCTCCACGTACGCCCAGCGGCTGACCATCGGAGACACGGTGGCAGTCATGACACCGCAGGGACGGTTCACGGCGGCTCCGGGGCAGGTGCGCGACGCGCTGCTCGTGGCGGCGGGCTCGGGCATCACCCCGTGCCTGTCCATCGCGTCGACGCTGCTCGGCCGCGACCCGCACGCACGGGTCACGCTCGTGTACGGCAACTCGCGCACCGCCGACATCATGTTCCGCGCCGATCTCGACGCTCTGAAGGATCGCCATCTCGAGCGCTTCGTGCTCGTGCACGCTCTGAGCCGCGAGCCGCAGACCGTCGCCTTCCTGAACGGGCGCGTGTCGGCCGCCTTGCTGGACGGCCTCGCCACGCGCGCCCTGGTGGATCCCGGCGCCGCGGACGGTACCTGGCTGTGCGGCCCGCGGGCGATGACGGATGAAATCGCGGCGTGGCTGGTCGCACGGGGCGTGGCGCCCGAGCGCGTGCACCGCGAGTACTTCGCGGCACCGGACGCGTCGGCCGGCGCCGTGGCGGGCACGCCCGCGGGTCCGGTGCACGGTGGGAACCCGGACCCTCGAGGGGGCACGCCGGTCGACATCGTCGTCGACGGCGGCCGTCGGCGGATTCGCGTGGACGCCGCCAACGAGACGGTGCTGGTGGCGGCGCAGCGTCAAGGACTGGACCTGCCGTATTCCTGCGCCGGCGGCATGTGCTGCACCTGCCGCTGCCGCATCGTCGAAGGCGCCGCGCGCATGGACGCGAACTATTCGTTGCAGGCCTGGGAAACCGAGGCGGGCTTCACGCTCGCCTGCCAGGCCCGCCCCGTGGGGGACACCCTGACACTGGATTTCGACGCGGCTTGAGAGGCGGGTCCGACGGGCGTCCCGACGAACGGCACCGTGGCGGGATCGGCGTCGCCGCACAGGCCGAGGTTGGCCGGTGCGCCGTCCGCGCCGATGGGCAGGTCGTGGCAGAACGCGCCCATGACCGCGCGCAACGCGATGTCGGTGACGTCGTCGCCCGGACGTCGCCCGTTCGGGAAGCCCGCGAGGTCGCCGGCGGCCACGCCGAGCGGTTGCTGCGCGTCGGCCGCCGTCGCCGGGATGCCGGTGTTCAGCCGGAGCATCTCGGACGCGTCGTCACGGTCGCTCATCTGCGTGACGCCCTGCCACGCCGGTGAGGAACGCGGCCACCAGGTCGCCGCGCGGGAAGTTGTTCGGCGCGAGTTGTCGGGGGCGGACGGCGTAGCGGAACAGCAGATCGAGGATGGCGGGCAACGTGGGGTTGGTCACGTAGCTCGCGAACTGCGCATCATCCATCGGCTTGCTCGCGTTGAAGCGGTCCTTGTCGGGCAGCCCGATGACGACTTCATTCACGAGCGGGTTGCCGAGCCGGGACAGCTGCACGTACGCGCCGCCCGTGACTGCAGGGGCCTCGAAGCTCGGCGTCGGGTCGAGGATCGTCGCCTGCGGCACGCTCGCGGTCGTCCAGGCGCCGATGACGCCGTTGCCGGCGCCCGTCAGGCAGTCCCGATGCACCTCGATGGCAAGCGCCGTGACGTTCTTGTCCGCCAGGTCGTCCGCCGCGTCGTCCTGTTCCTCGCCGAGCGGGTTCAGGTTCACCAGGTCGAAGATCTCGCCCAGCGCGATGGCGAACGGATCCTTCCTCTGGCCGACGAACACGCGGCCGTCCTGCGCACCCATCGGGCAGCCCGCGAAGGTCACCTCGTTGTAGCCGCTGCCGGTGTTCGACACGCTCGCCACGTAGGCGTCGTAGTCCGCGATGGTCTTGGTGCCGACGTTGTCGAAGGGCTTGGCGAAGCTCGTGTCCGCACCGCCCGCCGCCGCGACGGGGGCGACGGCGCCCGAGCGGCGATCGCCCGTCACCGTGGACACGGTGTACGTCTCGGAGAAGTTCGCGGGGTCGTCGCCGGCACCCATGAGCGGGCCGAAGGCCTTGACCGGAATGGCGACCATCGTGCCGCCGATGTCGAGCTGCACGCCCTCGCCGCCGTTGCCGAGCGCGTTGTCGAACTCGAAGCGGAAGGTCAGGTCCTCGACCGCGTCGCCGTCGTTGTCGACGTGGATGTCGTAGACCGCGTCGGGGTCCATCGTGAAGTAGTTCGGGCCGCCGTAGGCATCCTGCAACGGCACGTAGTTGGCAATGATCGTCACGTAGTCCTCGCGGCCCGGCTCGTAGCTGCGGAACGCGTAGAGGTCGGTGGCGTCGACCTTCGGGTGCTCGGTGACGAAGGGTGCCTCGCGGTGGCTGGAGGCGTGGGCCGGCAGGCTCGCCACGGCAACCGCGGCGGCGACGCCCAGGGCCACCTGGGCCACATGGGCAACGGGCCGGGCAACGGGCCGGGCGACGGGCCGGGCGACGGGAAAGGCGAGCGCTGAGCGGACGGGCCGCTGGGCAAGGGTCATGCGATTCTTCTCGACTGAAACGTGGGGAGAATCCCCACGCTTGACTGAACGTGTAGCGGCCGACGCGGGATGCGCTCCACCGAACTTCGTCCGACTCGCTCGCATCGCCACCTCGGCCGGGAAGCTCGGCGTGTCGAGCGTCACGATCGCGTCGCGCATTGCGCGATCGATGCGTCTATCGGGCGCCGCGAAACGTTCCGAGCCGTTACGGTAGGCGGCACGGGGTGCGATGTCCGCTCCCGCCGACGCCCGTCACGCTTGGAGTACCGGTTGGAAGACACGAGAGCGGCCCACGAGGACCTGTTGCGTCGCTGCGCCGCGCGCGAGCCCGACGCGTTCGAGCGGCTTTACGACGAGACCGCCTCGTTGCTCTACGGCATCGCGCTGCGCATGCTGCGGCAACCCGCCGCGGCGGAGGACGTCGTGCAGGAGGCCTACCTCAGCATCTGGGCGCGCGCGGCCGAGTACCGGCCGGGACTTGGGGCGCCTCTCACCTGGATGACCTCGATCGCGCGCTACCGCGCGCTCGATGCGCTGCGCCGGCGCAGCCACCGCGAGGACGCCCAGTCGCCGCTCGACGAGGAGGCGCACGCCGACCCGTTCGGCGGCGACGCCGAGTCGCGCACCGACGACGCGCTCATGCTCGATGCCTGCCTGGGTCAGCTCGCCGACGAGCAACGCTCCTGCATCGTGCTGTCGTACTGCGAGGGCTACACGCACCAGGAGCTTGCCCAGAAGTTCGATCGGCCGGAAGGCACGGTGAAGAGCTGGATCCGGCGCGGGGTGCAAATGCTCAAGGGTTGCCTGGACGGGGACGAGTCGTGAGCGCGCGAGGCGGGGACGCGGTCCCGACCGACGTCGAGCTCCTCGACGCGCTGGCGGCCGAGTACGTGCTCGGCACGCTCGACGGCGGCGAGCGCCTGTTGCTGCAGCGCCTGCTCGCCTCGGACCAGGCCGTGCGGGCGCTGGTCGTCGGCTGGGAGGCTCGCCTGCAGGGCCTCGGCGACGCGACGCCGCGCGTGCGCCCGCCGGCCGCGCTGCGCCGACGCGTCGCCGACGCCGTGCGCCGGGCGGACGCCGCCGCCGGGGCAAACGTCGCGGCGGCCGCGGCCCGGACGCCATCGTCCGAGGCGGCGGAGCTCCTCGACCTGCCGCCCGCGTGGCAGGTGGACATCGACCTGGCCAACCGCCGCGCCGGCAACGAGGACGGCTTCGACGAAACGATCCCGTCGTCCCCCGCGCCGATGCGCGTCGTGGTGGAGCGCCCGGAGGCCGCGAACGAGGCGGTCGGCGGCTGGCGCGGCGCGGCCGTGGCGGCCTCGGTCGTCGCGGCCGGTCTGCTCGCGCTGCTCGTCGGACAGATGGCCGGCGCGCCGGGCGACGGATCGGGTGCGCAGACCGCCGCGACCGTCGCGGCACCGGCCCCCGGCAGCGAGATCGCCGCTGCGCCCTCGGCCACCGCCACCCCACCGACGGCCCTGAGCCTGCTGCGCGACGGCGAAGGGCGCCCGCGCTACCTCGTCGAGATCGACGAGACGGAATCGAGCGTGCGCATCACGTCCCTGGACGCCGAGCCGGTCGCCGCCGACACGAGCCTGCAGCTTTGGATGGCGGACGGCGGTTCCGGGGAGCTTCGGCCCATCGGCCTGCTGCCGAGCGATCCGTGGTCCAGCCTGCGCCTGGAGAGCGTGCCGCTCGTCGACGACCGGCCGGCATTCGCCGTCAGCGAGGAACCGCCGGGCGGCTCGCCGGAAGCCGGGCCGACGGGCAGCGTCGTGTTCGAGGGCACCGTGCACCCGCTCGGCGACTGACGCCCGGGTCGCTCGGGGCACAGGGTCGGACCACGGCGTCGGACCACGGCGTCGGTCAGGACTCGCGGGACACGAGCGGCAGGCTGTAGCGCTCTGCAAGCATGTCCCCGAGGATTCGGGCGAGCTCCTCGTTGGCACCGTGCGAAACGTACAGCACGATGCCGTAGCGCGGCAGCTCGGGCAGCGTGCCGCCGTGCTCCACGGGCGCGATGCCCTGCAGGCTCGCCGCGCTGAGATCCGCACTGACGCCCAGATCCGCGGCGATCGTGACGAGCAGCGCCTCCACGTTCGTGTCGTCCACGCGCTCGACGTACTCGATGCCGGCCGCGTCCAGCGCGGCAAGGGTCGCCTTCCTGAAGATGCCGCGGCGTGCGAACACCACGGGCAGCGGTCGCTGACGCCACGCGCGACCCTCGGGCGCGCCGCTCCACACGAGCGGCCGCTCGGCCAGCAGCGTGCCGCGTCGCCCGGGCTTAGACTCGGTGCCCAGCACCACGTCGAAGCGGCCCTCGCGCAGCCCGGCCTTCAAGGCGACCGTGAGATCGATCGTGAGCGTGACCGCTACGCGCGGGTAGTCCCGACCGAAGCGTCTGAGCACGTGCGGCAGGTGCGGATAGACGATGTCGCTCGGCACGCCCACCGCGAGCGCCCCCTCGTAGCGCGGCGTGACCAGCCGCTCGACGACGTCGTCGTTCACACCGAGCATGCGCCGGCCCGCCTCGACCAGCTGTTCGCCCGCGACGGTGAGCCGCACGCCGCGCCCCTCGCGCTCCAGCACCCGCACCGAGAGCAGCTCCTCGAGCCGCTTGACCTGCATGCTCACGGCCGACTGCGTGAGGTGCAGCCGGTTCGCCGCGCGGGTCACCCCGCCGGTGTCCGCGATCGCGACGAGACTGCGCAGCGTGGCGAGGTCGAGGTTGCGCAACGCCCCGCGCTACCAGCCCCGCGTGCCGGGCGGTCCCTTGAACGGGCCGGCGACGCCGGAGGTGATCCACCCGCCATAGAAGCCGCCTTCCTGCGGCACGGCGATCTCGCCGTTCACGCGGCACTCGTCCATCGCGCCGGGGTACACGGCGAGGTGATCCTTCAGCATGACGAAGCCCGGCGTCGGCGAGCCGTAGCGCCAGGCGGCAGCCTCGGCGCGCCGCTCGCCGACGACGATGTCGAAGTAGGCGGCCGCGCCCTTCCACTCGCACAGCGAGCTCGCGCCGCGGTTCGGCACCAGGAACTCCATCCGCACGTCCTCGGGCGGGAAGTAGTAGCTCGGCGGGTGGCTCGTCTCCAAGGTGCGCACGCCGCACCGCGTGGAGGCGATGAGCTCGCCGGCGAAGACGACCTCGAGCAGGGCGTCGGTCGGCTCGGCGACGGCCGGGCGCGGGTAGTCCCAGACGCTCTCCTGGCCATCGGCGGGCACATCGGGTTCGGGGCGGGCACGCCACATGTCGGGTACCGTTGCAGTGTTCGCGGAAGTCGCGCCAGCATAGCCGGCGCGCCCGCCGCGCAGGGCGATGGGGACGGCGACTTGGGCCCCCGCCCCCACGCCCCCATCTTCTCGCCACGCTCACGGAGAATTCGCTCATGAACGATTTCAAGGCCCAGCTCGCGCCCGGCTGGACGGGCGTCAACGTCGGCCTGCTGGTCGTGCTGTTCCTGCTCGCGTTCCCGCTGGGGCTCGTCATGCTCGCCTACATCGTGTGGGGCGGCCGGCTGGGGCTGAACCTCGCTCGTCCGGAGACCTTCGCGCGCGAGGCGCGCCGGATCGGTCGCGCGTTCGGCGCCGGACGCGATCACTGGCGCAGCGACCGCACCGAGCTCGAGCGCGAAGGCCGCGACCGCCTCAACCATTGAGGCGGTGCCCGCCGGCGATACCCCGATCGGCGCGGACGGCAGACGACGCTGCTTCGGCAACGGCGCGAACAAGGCCTTCTACGCCGCGTATCACGACGACGAATGGGGGGTGCCGGTGCGCGACGACGCCGCGCTGTTCGAGATGCTGGTGCTCGAGACCGCGCAGGCGGGTCTGTCGTGGGAGACGGTGCTGCGCAAGCGCGAGGGCTACCGCACCGTGTTCGAGGGCTTCGACCCCGAACGCGTGGCGCGCATGAGCGATGCCGCGCTCGATGCGGCGGCGACGGACGCGCGCATCGTGCGCCACCGGCAGAAGGTGTATTCCGCGCGCACCAACGCCCGCGTGTTCCTGGACATCGCGTCCGCGCACGACGGGTTCGGACGCTGGTTGTGGGCGCACGTGAACGGTGTGCCCGTGCGCAACGAATGGCACCGCCTCGCGGACGTGCCCGTCACCACGCCCCTGAGCGATGCCTTGTCGCGCGAGCTCAAGCGCGCGGGCATGAGCTTCGTCGGCTCGACCACCCTGCAGGCCTACGCGCAGGGCGTGGGCCTCGTCGATGATCACGTGTCGGACTGCTGGAAGCGCACCGGCTGACGGACCGGCGCGTGGGGGCCGTGCGCTTCGCGCGCCCGTGCGGAGCGCCGACGGCGCTTGCGGTATGGTCGCGCGCATGAACCAGCCGTTGCTGCACGTGGCCCGCGAGGCCGACCTCGCACGCGCCAGGAAGAGCGGACGCTACCGGGCGCCCTCGCTCGACACCGAAGGCTTCCTGCACTGCTGCGAGCCGCACCAGCTCGACGGTGTGCTGCGGCGCTGGTTCGCCGGCGTCCACGACGCGTCGGTGCTGCACATCGACCCGGGGCGGCTCGACGCGCGCGTGGTGCGCGAGAACACGACGGGCGGCGCGGAGCTGTTTCCCCACGTGTACGGTGAGGTCCCGATGGGCGCGATACTGGAGGTGGTTCCCCTGCGTCGCGACGATCGGGCGCGGGCGCCCGGAGACCCGGCGTGAGCGTCACCCGCGAGGTGCGCGGGCGGGTCGGCCACCTCGGGCTGGGCTCGACGGCCTCGCTGAACGCGCTCGATGAGCACCGCGTCCGCGCCCTGGCCGACGGACTCGCCGAGCACGAGGCGGACCCGGCCGTCGAGGCCATCGTGCTGAGCTCCGCCGATGCGCGCGCCTTCTGCGCGGGCGGCGACATGAAGCGCATTCGCGAGCGCGTGCTGGCGGCCGAGTTCGACCCCGTGGACGCCTTCTTTCGGGAGGAATACGCGCTGGTGCTGGCCATCGCGCGCTGCACGAAGCCGTACGTGTCGCTGATCGACGGCATCGCCATGGGGGGCGGGCTCGGCATATCCATGCACGGCAGCCACCGCGTGCTGACCGAGAACGCGCGTCTGGCCATGCCCGAGACGCGCATCGGATTGTTTCCCGACGTGGGTGGCAGCCACGCGCTGCCGCGGCTGCCCATGCGCGCCGGCTGGTGGCTGGCGCTGTGCTCGGAGGAGCTGCGCGGTCACGACGGCGTCGTCGCGGGCATCGGCACGCACGCGGTGCCGGCCGGACGGCTCGTCGCGCTCGTGGAGGCGCTCGAGAGCGGCACCGACGACATCGACGCCACCGTGCGGGCGCACGCCGTGGAGCCGAAGGCGGCCGCGTTCCGGGAAATCATGGCGCGGCGCGCGCCGTGGTTCGCGGGCGAGGATCTCGGCACCATCGAGGGCGATCTCGCGGGCGTCGCCGGGCTCGAGCAGGACGCGGCGCACCTGCAGGCGCGACTGCGCGCAGGCTCGCCGTTCTCGGTGCGCGCCACGCTGGACCTGTTCGAAGGCCATGCCGAGCGCGACCTGGAACAGGCCCTGGTGCGCGAGTTCGCGGCCGTGCGCGAGGCGGTCCGCCACCCCGACTTCGTCGAGGGCGTTCGGGCGGTGCTGGTGGACAAGGACCACTCGCCGATCTGGGCCATCGGGGGCTGAACCACGCGCGTCGGCCCGCGCGCCGAAACGGCCCGTCGCCCTCAAGATCCGCCGGCACGTGCCGTTGATTGACGTATCGCCTCTGGCCGGATCGTCATCACCGCTCATGCCGTCGGCCCATCCCGTCCCGACCTTCCTCCGCCGCTTTCGGGCGGGCCTGCCCGCCGCGCTCGTCGTGGCGGCGCTGGGCCTCGGGCAGGCTCCCGCTTCGGCCGTCACGGGCACCGTGGACGTGCTCGTGACCGACGGCCGGGGCAACGCGCTCGAGGACGCGGTCGTGTCGGTGCGCGTCGGCGCGCGCAGCGCGGCCCCTCCGGGAACGACGGCGACGATCGATCAGCGCGATCGCCGCTTCGCGCCCGACGTCATCGCCGTGCAGACCGGTACCGAGGTGCAGTTCCCGAACGGCGACGACGTGCGCCACCACGTCTATTCGTTCTCGAAACCGAACGACTTCCAGATCAAGCTCTACCACGGCGAGCCCGGCGAGACCGTGCGCTTCGAGCATCCGGGCATCGTCACGCTCGGCTGCAACATCCACGACGGCATGGTCGGCCACATCGTGGTGGTGGACACGCCGCTGCACGCGGTCACCGGCGCCGACGGGCGCGCGCGCTTCGAGAACGTGCCCGAAGGCCGCCACGCGCTCGAGGCCTGGCATCCGGACTCGCAGACGCTCGAGACGCGCGTCGCGGTGCCGGGCACCGGCGAACGCGTCGAGCGAACGCTGAATCTGGTGCACCGTCCCGCGGCCGCGCAACCGGCGAACCCGCTGCAAGATCTCTTCGCCGACTGAGGCGCCCCGGTGGCCCTCCTCCATTCGTTCCGCTGGCGGCTGCTGCTGCTCGTCGGCGCGCTCGTGATCGTCTCCCAGGCGGCCACGTTCGCGGGCGCGCTGACGGTGCTCGAGCGCGATGTGCGCGCGGGGACCGCGCGCGAGCTCGATGCGGCCGCCGAGCTCGCCGAGGCGTGGATCGCGCAGCGCGCGGAGCTGCTCGGCAACGGCGCGGACGTGCTCGTGGCCGACTTCGGCTTCCGTACCGCGATCGCGAGCGGCGATCGCGAGACCATCGTCTCATCGCTGGAGAACAACGCCGCCCGCATCGGTGCCGACATCGCCGTGCTGTACGCGCCCGACGGCCGGCCGCTCGTCGCGAGCGATGGCGCGACCACGGCCTGGGACGGCACCCCGGCCCGGCTGGCGGGCAACGATCCGGACGCCCGCGTCGAGGCGCTCATGCCGCTCGGCGGAGCCGCCTGGCAGACCGTGGTGGTGCCGGTCAAGGCGCCGCTGACGATCGGGCGGCTGCTGTTCGGCTTCGCGCTGGATCGATCCGTCACCGCCGAGCTCGCCCGCCAGAGCGGCATGCAGGTGTCGATCGGCACGCGCGAGAACGCCTCGTGGCGCCACCGCGTCACGGTACGCGACGGCGCCGCGGCCCTCCTCGACGAGTCGGTGCTGAACGCCCTGCCGGCGTCCGGTGCGGCCGGGCTCGTGACCCTCGGCGGCGTGCCCTTCATGGTGCGCACCGTCGTGCCGGAGGTCGGCGGCGGCGCCGTGCGCGTGGTGCTGCAGCGCTCGCTCGCCGAGGCGCTCGCGCCCTACTACGCGCTGCGCGCGCGGCTCGTCGCGACCACGGGTGCCGCGCTGCTGTGCGGGTTGCTCGCGGCGGCGTGGATGGCGCACGGCGTGTCGCGCCCCCTCGCCCGGCTCACCGAGGCCGCGCGCCGCGTCGTCGACGGCAACTACGACGCCCCCACCGGCATCGAGCGCAACGACGAGATCGGTGCGCTCGCCGACACCTTCGACACCATGCGCGCGGCCGTGGCCGAGCGCGAGGCGCACATCACCCGGCTCGCCTCGCACGACGAGGCGACGGGGCTCGTCAACCGCCGCGTGCTGCTCGATCGACTCGCGCCGTGCCTCGCGCGCGGCGCATCGCCGGACGTGCCGATCGTGCTCCTGATCATCGGCGTGGACGCGCTGGAGCGCACCGTCGACACGCTCGGGCACCGCGTCGGCGAGACGCTGGTGCGCGCCATCGCCGACCGCCTGCAGCGATGGGCCGGCAACGGCGACACGGTCGCGCGGGTCGGCGACGATGCCTTCGCCGTGCTCGTGCACGGCGTCGCCGCGAGCGACATCGACGGGCTCATGGCCGCCGCGGCCACGGCCACGGCGCAACCGCTCGCCATCGGCGAGGCCGTGCTCGCGCCGAGCGTCTCGGTGGGTGCCGCGCTCGTGCCCGATCGCCGCGGCGATCGGCCGGACGGCGCGGAGGACCTGCTGCGACACGCGGGCATCGCGCTCGCCGACGCGCGCGACCGAGGCTTCCCGACGCTCGTCTACGAGCCCGGCCGCGACGAGCAGCTGCGCCGCCAGCTCTCCATCGTCGCCGATCTGAAGCGCGCCGTGGCCGGAGACGAGCTCGTGCTGCACTACCAGCCCAAGGTGCGCTGCACCGATGCCGAGGTCGTGGGCGTGGAGGCGCTGGTGCGCTGGATCCACCCCGAGCACGGCTTCATGCCGCCGGACGAGTTCATTCGCCTGGCCGAGAGCTCGGGCAACGTGTCGTTGCTGAGCGACTGGGTGATCGATCGCGCGGTGCGCCAGGCGGCCGAGTGGCACGCTCGCGGACGCGCCCTGTCGGTGTCGGTGAACCTCTCGGCACTCGACCTGCGCGACGCTTCCCTGCCCGAGCGCATCCGGCGGTGTCTCGAGCGCAACGCGTTGCCGCCCGAGCGGCTGGTGGTGGAGATCACCGAGAGCGCGGTGGTCGAGGACGAGGCGCTCGCGCTCGGGATCCTGCGGGCGTTGCGCGAGCTCGGCGTGCGGGTCTCCATCGACGATTTCGGCACGGGCCAGTCCTCGCTCGCGAAGCTTCGGCACATGCCGGCCGACGAGCTGAAGATCGACCGCGCGTTCGTCACCGACATCGTCGCGGGCTCTCCGGACGCGATGATCGTGCGCGCGATCGTCGAGCTCGGTCACGGGCTCGGCCTGAGCATCGTGACCGAAGGCATAGAGACGGCGGACGAGTTCGCCGTGCTGAGCGCGCTCGGCACCGACAGCGTGCAGGGCTACTTCCATTCCAAGCCGCTGCCCGCGCCGGCGCTCGTCGAGTGGCTCGACGCGCGCGAGAGCGTGGCGCGAGCCGCCTGAGACTCGCCATGAACAAGCTCTGCGCCGCGCTCTGCTGCGCCGCTCTCGCCTGCACCCCGCTCGACGGTGTCCGCGCCGGCAGCCGGCTGCTCGCCACCGGCGGCGCCACCAGCGTCGAGGGCGCCGCGGGCGGTGGCCTGGTCCCGTGGGCCACGCTCGCGGGCTACGCCGAGGCGGACGAGGCCGGCGGCACCGCGTTCGCGAGCGGCGTGCGCAGCGACGACTTCGCGCTCGACATCGTCGGCGCGGCCGTCGCGCTCGACAACCGCGTGGAGCTGTCGGTGGCGCGCCAGAGCCTCGACATCGACCGCGTGATCCCGGGCGAGCGACTCGAGCAGGTCGTGCTCGGCATGAAGTTCAGGCTCACCGGCGAGCTGCCGTACAGCCGAGGGCCGCAGTTGTCGTTCGGTGTGCAGATCAAGCACCAGGACGACGATGCCACCTCGCTCGCCGTGGGGGCCGCGCGCGGCAGCGGCGCGGACGTCTACCTGGCCGCCTCGAAGCTCTGGCTCGACGGCCCCTTCGGGCGCAGCGGCTTCGCGAACGCGACGCTGCGCGCCACCAACGCCAACCAGACGGGGCTGCTCGGCTTCGGCACGGCGGGAGATCGCGGCCACGAGCTGGTGGCCGAAGCGTCGGCGGGACTGTTCCTGAACCGGCACTGGGTGGTCGGTGCGGAGTACCGCCAGAAGCCGGACAAGCTCGGCTTCGCGCGCGAGGACGACTGGCACGACGTGTTCGTCGGCTGGTTCCCGAACAAGCACCTGTCGGTGGTCGCCGCATGGACGGACCTCGGCTCGATCGCGGGCGTCGACGATCAGCGCGGCGCCTACCTGTCGCTGGAGCTGAGCCGATGAACCCGATCGCGGGACTCGCGCGCGCCGTGCACCTCGATGCGCCCAGGGCGCTGCTCGCGGCTCCGCTCGTCGCGGCGCTCGTTGGCTGCACGTTCCCGGCGACCCGTGCGCCCGAACCGAGCGCGCACCCGAGCGCGGGCTCGCCCGGCGCGCCCGCCGCCGCCCTGCCCGCGCGCGCGGCAGCGCCGGACGACTCGCTGTTCCGCGGTCTCGGAGGCCACGACGGCATCGCGTCGCTGATCGAGCGCTTCATCCGCGAGATCGCGGCGGACGACGTGCTGCGCCCGCGCTTTCGCGACGTGAACATCGCGCGCTTCCAGCGCACGCTGGAGGAACAGCTGTGCGCCGAGAGCGGCGGCGGCTGCACCTACACCGGCGACGACATGCGCCGCGCCCATGCCGGTCTGGACATCCGGCGCCACGAGTTCAATGCCGTGGTCGAGGCGCTCGTGCGCGCCATGGACGCGCAGGATCTGCCCGTGCCGGTGCAGAACCGCGTGCTGGCGATCCACGCGCCCAAGCGCGCCGACGTGCTCGGCGAGTAGCTCGGCCCGGCGGCGTGCGGTCCATTCCGCGGCGGCACGACTGCCCGCCGAGCGACCCCGTCGATGGCCGAGCCGCGCGCTTCGGAGTACCCTGACAGCCCTCCGCGCCAGCCCTCCTGCACGTTCCGTCCCGCCGCCCGTCCCGCGCTCGTCGCGCCGGACCGCTCGCGGGGCCGACGGGTCCGCGCGGCCACGCTCGTCCGTCCGGACGAGCGCCTCGCGCGACACCCAGGTTCCCATGTCCCCACTTTCCGACGCCGCCGCCGGCGCGGCCGACGGCGCTCCGAGCTTCGCCGAGCTCGGCCTCCCGGACCCTCTGGTCCAGGCCCTCGATGGTCTCGGCTACGTCACCCCCACGCCCGTGCAGCGCAGCGCCATACCGCCGCTGCTCGCGGGCCGCGACATCGTGGGCCACGCGCCCACGGGCACCGGCAAGACCGGCGCGTTCGCCCTGCCGCTGATCGCCCGGCTGGCGGCCGAGCCCGCCGCGTCGGGCAAGGGCGCGGTGAAGGTGCTCGTGCTCACGCCCACGCGCGAGCTCGCCATGCAGGTGGCGAAGGCCTTCGACAGCTACGCCGCGAAGCTCGGTGGCGTGCGCACCCTGGCCATCTACGGCGGGCAGGAGTACGGCAACCAGATCCGCCAGCTCGCGCGCGGCGTGCAGGTGGTCGTCGGCACGCCCGGACGCGTCATGGACCACATGCGCCGCGGCACGCTGGTGCTCGACGAGCTGCAGGCGCTCGTGCTCGACGAGGGTGACGAGATGCTGCGCATGGGCTTCATCGACGACGTCGAATGGGTGCTCGAGCGCACGCCGAAGGAGCGTCAGGTCGCCCTCTTCTCGGCCACCATGCCGCCGCAGGTGCGCCGCATCGCGCAGCGCCACCTGAAGTCGCCGGCCGAGGTCTCGATCCAGGGCAAGAGCAGCACCGCCGCCACCATCCGCCAGCGCGTCTGGATGGTGAACGCGCCGCAGAAGTTCGAGGCGCTGACGCGCATCCTCGAGGTCGAGCCCTTCGACGCCATCCTGATCTTCGTGCGCACGAAGACGGCCACGGTGGAGCTCGCCGAGCGTCTGCAGGCGCACGGGCTGTCGGCGGCCGCCATCAACGGCGACATGGCGCAGAAGCAGCGCGAGCAGATGGTCGAGCGGCTCAAGCGCGACCGGCTCGACATCCTCGTCGCCACCGACGTCGTGGCGCGCGGGCTGGACGTCGACCGCATCTCGCTCGTCATCAACTACGACGTGCCCTACGACACCGAGGCCTACGTGCACCGCATCGGCCGCACCGGCCGCGCGGGGCGCGCGGGGGAGGCGATCCTGTTCGTCACGCCGCGCGAGCGCGGCCTGCTCGGCGCCATCGAGCGCGCCACGCGCCAGAAGATCGAGCCGCTCGCCATGCCCACCGTCGAGCAGGTGAACGCCAAGCGCGTCGCCGACTTCCTCGCGCGCGTGGACGAGACCCTGGAGCGCGACGATCTCGGCCCGCTGGAGCGCATGCTGAGCGAGTGGCAGCGCGAGCGCGAGGTGCCGCCCCATCGGCTCGCCGCCGCGCTGGCGCGGCTCGCGATCGGCGATGCGCCGCTGCTGGCCGAGCACCCGCGGCAGGCGAAGAAGGCGGCCGAGCGCGAACGCGGCAAGCGGCGCGAGGTAGCGACCGTGCCCGTCGCCGCACGCCCGGTCCCAGCCGCCGCACCCTCGGTGCCGGACGCTGCGGCCCCACTGCCCACCGCCACCCCGCTGCCCGTCGCCGTTCCCGCACGGCCCGCCGCCGTGCCACCGGTCTCGAGCGTCGCCGATGCCGAAGGCCGTGCGGCCGCCGCGCGCCGCCCCTCGCCGCCCGCGAAGGAGGGCATCGAGATGGAGCGCTTCCGCGTCGAGGTGGGCGATGCGCACGGCGTCAAGACCGCCAACCTCGTCGGTGCCATCGCGTCGGAGGCCGACATCGACGCCGCCTGGATCGGCCGCATCGAGGTGCGCGAGGAACACAGCGTGGTCGAGCTGCCCGTCGGCATGCCGAAGTTCCTGCTCAAGGAGCTCAAGCGCGTGTGGGTCTGCGGGCAACGGCTGGACATCAGCCGGATGACGAGTGCGCCGCGCGAGACCGCGGACCGGGGCACGTCCGACGTCGCGCGAATTGCAGCGCCGGCACCCGGTCGCGACGAGGCGGCCCGACGTGGTCCGTCCAAGGGCGCGCGCGGGGCGACCGGTCCGCGCGGCGGCGAGCGTCCGCCGAAGCGCGACGCGAAGGTGCGCGCCGCCAGGCCGCGACCGAAGGCGGTGCGAAGCTGAAGCCATGCGGAGGGACCCCGTGGCCGCCCCGGTACCAGCCCCCGCGACCGCTCGCGCGACGGCCTCCGTGACAGCTCTCGCGGCAGCCCTCGTGGCGACCCTGGGAGCGGGCACCGCCGGTGCGCAGTCGGACGACGGAACCGGCTCTGATACCCCCGCCGACGATCGGATCTCGGACGGACCCGGCGGCCTCACCACCGGGAACGACAAGCTCGAGCTCACCATTTCCGGGCAGGTCAACCGCGGCGTGCTGTTCTACGCCGACGGCGACGGCACCGACGCGGCCTTCGTCGACAACGACAACTCCTCGACCCGGCTGCGCTTCGTCGCCGAATCCGAGAGTTTCTCGCCCGCCACCATCGGTGCGCTGCTGGAGGTCGAATTCCAGTCGAACCCCTCGAATCTCGTCAGCCAGCGCGACGAGGAGGACGTGGGCGAGGACTCCTTCAACGAGCGCAAGCTGGAGGTATATGCCAGGTCCGACACCTGGGGACAGCTGCTGCTCGGCCAGGGCTCCACCGCCTCGGACGGCACGGCCGAGATCGATCTGTCGGGCACGGGCATCGCGGGCTACTCGGACGTCGACGACACCGGCGGCGGGCTGATCTTTCGCGCCGATGGCGTGCTCACGAACGCCACCGTGCGCTCGGCGTTCACGAACCTCGATGGCCTCGGCCGCGCCGACCGGCTGCGCTACGACCTGCCCACGTGGCGCGACCTCACGCTGTCCTTCTCCGCCGCCAGCGGCGAGGCGCGCGACGTGGCGCTGCGCTGGCAGCGCGATCGGGACCCGGAGAGCTGGAGCGCCGCGGCCGCGCTGTCCTACTCGGAGAGCGGCGACGGCGGCTTCGAGGGCGAGCTCGGTCAGGACAACACCGACGACATCGGCTCGCGCACGGCGGGCTCCGTGTCGGTGCTGCTGGGCAGCGGCTGGAACCTCACCCTCGCGATGGGGGTCGCGGACGCGCTCGAGCGCGACCTGCGGTTCGGCTACGTCAAGCTCGGGCGCCGGGTCGCGCGGTTCGACCTCGGTCAGACCCGGCTGTCGATCGACTATCAGCAGAGCCGCGACATCGCCCGTGCGGGCGAGCGAGGCACGAGCTACGCCCTGCAGGTGGTACAGCAGATCGATCGCTTCAACGCCGATCTGTTCGCCGTGCTGCGCGTCTACGCGCTGGATCCGGGTACCGGCGCGCTCCTGGACGATGCCGGAAACCTCCTCGACGGGCTCGACGCGGGCACCGACGTGCAGGACCTCGACGTCGCGATGATCGGGATGCGCGTGCCGTTCTGAGAACCGCCGGTCAGCGGGTCTCCAGCCAGCGCCGCGCGTCCTCGCGACCCATCTCCCAGGTCCGCTCGATCTTCTCGCGGCTCGTGAAGTCGAGCTTGTCGGCCGGCGTCTCCTCGGACACCTGCACGTAGTCGTGCCGATCCGACTGCGGCAGGTTCCGGAACCTGCGCGTGAGCAGCACCAGAGTGCGGCCCTCGTCGGGCTCCGGCATCGGTGCCTTGCAGTAGAGCCCGCCGTCGACGACCGGCCGGCCGTCCCAGCCCGGCGGCTCGAACACCGGCGGGATGACGGCGGCGTTGCAGACGAGATCCACGAGCTTGCCCTCGGCGGCGGCCTGCCGGGCATCGATGAGCTCGCCGGTCAGGCCCGCCGCGGCGGGCAGCGTCATCTCGGGCGTGGAGCGCAGTTGCAGGTCGAGCTCGTAGGCCGCGAGCAGCGGCACGGTGGAGGCGCGCGGAGCGGACTCCACGGGCGGGCGCGCGATCAGGATCTGGAAGGCGGGGCCGTCGGCGACGCGCGCCTCGGCCTCGGCGTTCAGCGTGCGCCGGACCGTCTCGCGGTAGACGGCCTGGTGCGGCGTCATGTCCGCCTCGCGCGCGGCCGCCCGCCACTCCACGTTCTCGTCCTCGATCTCGAGCAGCTCGCCCATGATGTCGAGCAGCGCGCGCTCCCGATCGGCGATGAAGCAGGCCGCCGAGAGCGCGCCCCCGGACACGCCCGCGAGGCGCATCGGGTCGATGTCGAGCGCGGACCCGGCCACCTCCATGAAGCCGCCGTGCCAGAAGCAGCGCGTGCCGCCGCCGGAGAACACCAGCTGCAGGTAGGGTCCTTCGCTCATCATTGCTCCCGTGGTTTGATCGTCGTTTGTTCGCGCACGAAGTCCAGCACGGCCGTCCGGACCGCAGGGTCGAAGGTCGCCCGGATGTGCGGCCCGCTCGCCCGGACGTAGCGCTTCGGCGCGCCGGCCGCGGCGTGCAGCGCGTCCCCGTGCGACGCACGGACGATGCCATCGTCGACGCTGTGTACCACCAGCACGGGCACGTCGATGCGCCCGATCAGGTCGACGGGGTCGGTGAGCGATCCCAGGGTCAGGCGCGGCAGCCACTGCAACGGCCAGGTCAGCCAGAACCGCGCCGCGACGTCCTGCGCCACGCGCGAGAACCGCGCGAAGCCCGCTCGAGCACCAGGGCATCCACCTCGCCCGCGCGCGCGCGTCGTCGGCGAGCCACAACACCGCGAGGCCGTGCAGGTACAGCACGCGGCCGACGGGCTTCCCCGCGGGTAGCACCAGCCAGGCGTGCAGCGGCACGCCGTCCGACGCTTCGAGCCGGACGTCCTCGTAGCGATAGCCGAAGTCGGCGGGCGTGCCGGCGAGGCCGCGCTCCGGCTGGAAGAACCAGCCGACGCAGCCCTGCAGCGCGAGGGCCGCGAGGACGAGCGCCGCGGCCCGCGCGCGCCGCTTCAGAGCTGCGCGGCGTCGAGCCGCACCGTGCTCTCGGCACTGTCGACCACGATCGTGTGCGCGGCCTCCACCAGCGGCAGCGTGCGCTCGGCGTAGTAGCGCGCGAGGGTGAGCTTGGCGTCGAGCCAGGCGGCGTCCGCGTCCGTCTCGCCCTTGGCCTCGAGCGCGGCCAGAGCCGCGCGCGCCATCATCCAGCCACCCGTCAGCCGTCCCAGCATCATCAGGTACTCCACCGAGCTCGCCGACGGCAGGGTCGGATCGTTCTGCCCCAGCAACCAGGCGGTCGTGTCCTCGGCGGCGGCGAGCGCGGGCGTCAGGCGCTTCGAGATCGCGCGGCAGTCCAGGTGATCGGACGCATCGAGCGCCGCGAGCGTCGCGCGCACGTCGTCCAGGAGCTCCTTCATGCCCGCGCCGCCGTCGCGCGCGGTCTTCCTGCCGATCAGGTCGTTCGCCTGGATGGCCGTCGTGCCCTCGTAGATGGGCGCGATGCGCGCGTCGCGCAGGAACTGGGCGGCGCCGGTCTCCTCGATGTAGCCCATGCCGCCGTGCACCTGCACGCCGAGCGAGCACAGCTCCACGCCGAGCTCGGTGGACCAGCCCTTCACGAGCGGCGTCAGGAGTTCCCCGCGGCGCTGCCAGCGCGCGCGCTCGTCCGCGTCGGGATGCGTGCGCGCGCGATCGAACGCGGCCGCGCATTCGAGGCCCAGCGCGCGCATGGCCTCGATGCCCGAGCGCATGGTCATGAGGATGCGGCGGATGTCCGGGTGGTTGACGATGCCCTGGTCGTCCTCGCCCTTGCCGAGCAGCGTCTTGCCCTGGCGGCGGTCGCGCGCGTAGGCGAGCGCCTTCTGGTACGCCGCCTCGGCCACGCCGTAGCCTTCCACGCCGACCGCGTGGCGAGCCTGGTTCATCATCGTGAACATGTAGACGAGCCCGCGTCCGGGCTCGCCCACCAGCTCGCCGAGCGCGCCGCCCTCGTCGCCGTAGCTCATCACGCAGGTGGGGCTCGCGTGGATGCCGAGCTTGTGCTCGAGCGACACGCAGCGCACGTCGTTGGGCTCGCCGACCGCGCCGTCCTCGCCGATCAGGAGCTTCGGCACGATGAACAGCGAGATGCCCCTCACGCCGGGCTCGGCGTCCGGCAGGCGCGCGAGCACCAGGTGCACGATGTTCTCGGTCAGGTCGTGATCGCCGTAGGTGATGTAGATCTTCTGGCCGCTGATGCGGTAGCCGCCGTCGCCGGTGGGCTCGGCGCGCGTGCGCACGGCGGCGAGATCCGAGCCCGCCTGCGGCTCGGTGAGGTTCATGGTCCCGGACCACCGGCCTTCCACCATGGCGGGCAGGTAGCGCTGCTTCTGCGCGTCCGAGCCGTGGTGCAGGATGGCGTCCACCGCGCCCTGGGTGAGCAGCGGGCACAGCCCGAAGCTCATGTTCGCGCCGTGCCACATCTCCTGCACGGCCGCCGCCACGCACATGGGCAGCCCCTGGCCGCCGTACTCGACCGGGAAGGACAGCCCGGCCCAGCCGTTGTCGACGAACTGCGCCCAGGCGTCGGTCCAGCCGTCGGGGGTGACCACGCCGCGGGCGGTGCCCTCGCCTTCGAGGCGGCTGCCCTGCACGTCGCCGACACGGTTGAGCGGCGCCAGCACGTCGCCGGTGAACTTCGCCGACTCCTCCAGGATGGCCTCGACGAGATCCGGGGTCGCATCCCCGAAGCCCGGCAGCGCGCTGATGTCGTCGAGCCCGACGACGCGGTTCAGCACGAAGGCGATGTCCCTGACGGGGGCCTGGTAGCTCATGGCGTGATCCTGGGTGCGGTGGGCGACGATCGTGCGGAAGCCCGATCGAGGGGGGACGGACGAGCGGGAATGGTACCGCCGTGTCCGCGGGCGTCGAGGGCCGATACGCTCCAGGCCCCTGACCCGATCGACCTGCCGCACGGATGGCAATTCGCCCTCCGACATCGGGACGCTGGTGGCCGTGGCCGCGTTGTGCGCCCACGCCGCGTTCGTGTCGCGCGAGCTGCGCGCGGCGCGCGTCACCCGTGGCCGGGGGCGGACGCGTCTCAGGCGTCGAGCGCGGCCGACAG
Source organism: uncultured Gammaproteobacteria bacterium (assembly GCA_963833195.1). Classification (GTDB taxonomy): domain Bacteria; phylum Pseudomonadota; class Gammaproteobacteria; order Granulosicoccales; family Granulosicoccaceae; genus Granulosicoccus. The sequence continues at coordinate 894,976 of CAWHXF010000028.1, forward strand.
CTCCGGCAGCACGTCGAACAGGTCCCCGACGAGCCCGTAGTCGGCCACCTGGAAGATCGGCGCCTCCTCGTCCTTGTTGATGGCCACGATGACCTTGCTGTCCTTCATGCCGGCCAGGTGCTGGATGGCGCCCGAGATGCCGACCGCGAGGTACAGGTTCGGCGCCACGACCTTGCCGGTCTGGCCGACCTGGTACTCGTTGGGCACGAAGCCCGCATCCACGGCCGCACGCGACGCGCCCACGGCCGCGTTGAGCTTGGCGGCGATGTCGTCGAGCATGGAGAAGTTCTCGCCGTTCTGCATGCCGCGACCGCCGGAGACGACGATGTCGGCGCTCGTGAGCTCGGGCCGATCGCTCTCGGACAGCGCCTGGCCGACGAAGCCGACCCGCTCGTCCAGCGCCGCGGCCTCGACGCTCTCGACGCCGGCCGAACCGCCGTCGGCGGCGACCGGATCGAACGCGGTCGGGCGCACCGTCATCAGCTTGACGGCATCCGTGCTGCGCACCGTGGCGAGCGCGTTGCCCGCGTAGATCGGGCGCACGAAGGTGTCGTCGCCCTTCACTTCGATGACGCCCGAGATGCCGGCCACGTCCATGAGCGCGGCGGCGCGCGGCATGACGTTCTTCCCGGTGGCCGTCTCGCCGAACAGCACGTGCGAGTGCCCGTCCGCGCACGCGACCACGAGGGCCGCGAGGTTCTCGGCGAGCTCGTGCTCGTAGGCCGGCGCCGTGGCCACCAGCACCTTCGCGACGCCATCGATCCTCGCGGCCTCCGCGGCCACCGCGTCGGTGTCGGCGCCCGCCACGAGCAGGTGGATGTCGCCGGCGCCGTGTTCGGCCAGCGCCTTCGCGCAGGCCACGACGTTCAGGATCTGGGGGCGCAGCGCGCCGCCTTCGTGCTCGGCAAGGATCAGGATGGACATGGGTTTCGGGTGTCGTTGTGGTCTGTCAGATGACCTTGGCTTCGTCGCGCAGCTTCGCGACGAGCTCCGCCACGCTCTTGACCATGACGCCCGCCTCGCGCTTGGCGGGCTCCACGACCTCGACGGTCTGCAGCCGATCGGCGACGTCGACGCCGGTGTCGGCCACGGGCACGACCTCGAGCGGCTTCTTCTTCGCCTTCATGATGTTCGGCAGCTTCGCGTAGCGCGGCTCGTTCAGGCGAAGGTCCGTCGTGACCACCGCCGGCAGCGCGACGCGGATGGTCTCCAGGCCCGCGTCGACCTCGCGCGTGACCTTCAGCGCGTCCTCGGCATCGAACTCCACCTTGCTCGCGAACGTCGCCTGGTTCATGCCGGTCAGCGCCGCCAGCATCTGCCCGGTCTGGTTCGAATCGTCGTCGATGGCCTGCTTGCCGAGGATGACGAGGCCGGGTTGCTCCTTGTCCACGACGTGCTTGAGGAGCTTCGCGATGGCGAGCGGCTGGGGCGCGGCATCGGTCTCGATCAGGATGCCGCGGTCGGCGCCCATGGCGAGCGCCGTGCGGATGGTCTCCTGGCTCTGCGTCGGGCCGATGGAGACGACGACGACCTCGTCGGCCTTGCCCGCCTCCACGATGCGCAGCGCCTCCTCGACGGCGATCTCGTCGAAGGGGTTCATCGACATCTTCACGTTCTGCAGCTCGATGCCGGACTTGTCCGCCTTCACGCGCGCCTTGACGTTGTAGTCCAGCACGCGCTTGACGCCCACGAGAATCTTCACGGTTCACTCCGGTTCGGGCACCGAGCCCTGTTCCTGGTTGCGCCCGATTCTACGCCCTGTGCAGCCGCTCCGGATCGGTCCGAACGGACTCACCGAAGCGAGGGAACGGGCTACGATTCGCGCTCCCGTACCCGTCAGGCCCGTCATGTCCGAGGCATCGCTTCCCGCGTCGGTGCGCCTGCGCTTCCCCGAGGCGGCGGCGCTCGCGGCGGGGCTCGCGGCGCTCGTCACGCTGACGGGCTGGGCGCTCGACATCGACGCGCTCAGAGGCCTGCTCCCGAGCTTCAAGGCCATGACGGTGAACACCGCGCTCGGGCTCGCGGCGGTGGCGGCGGGCCTGTACCGGGCAGCGCGCTCGGGCGCGCCCTCGCGCTTCGCCGCGGCGCTGGGCGTCGCGGCGTTCGCGCTCGGTGCGGCCACGCTCGCCGAGCGCGCCTTCGACGTGCCGGTGGACATCGGCGAGCTGCTGCCCGTGGGTGCGCCGACGACTACCGGCGATGCCGCCCATGCCGCCCACGCCGCGGTGGCCGGACGCATGTCCCTCGCCACGGCGCTCGGGCTCGCGCTGGCCGGCGTCTCCCTGTGCGCGCAGGCCCTGCACCGGCGTCCCCTGAGCGCGCAGTTGCTCGCCATCGGCACCCTGGGCATCGGCATCGTCGGGCTCGCGGGCTACGTGGTGGACCGCACGAGCCTGTACGCGGTCGGCCCGTTCTCGTCGATGTCGCTGGACACCGCCGCCGCGCTGTTCGCGCTCGGCAGCGGGCTGGTGTTCGCGCGCCCCGGCATCGGTCTGGCGCGTCCGCTCGGCGGCGAGTTCCTCGGCGCCACGTTCGCGCGGCGCCTGCTGCCCCTGGCGGTGCTGTTGCCGCTGCTGTTCGTGGGCATCGTGGCCGTGGCACAGCGGCACTCGGGCGTGGACGCCTCGTTCGCCCTGGCGGTCGTCGCCACGGGCAGCGTGCTCATGCTGCTCGCGCTCGGCTGGGCGGCCGCGCTCGCGGTCGAGCGCAAGGAGCGGGCGCTGCGCGCCGAGCGCAACGAGCTGGCCACGCTGCTGGCGAGCATCGGCGACGGCGTCATCGTGACGGCGATCGATACCACCGTGCGCTTCATGAACCCGGTCGCCGAGCGGCTCACGGGGCTGGACGGGAGCGCCGCGCGTGGCCGGCCGCTGCGCGAGGTGTTCGAGCCGGTCGACGAGCACACGCTCGAGCCCCTGGGCAGTCCCGTGCGCGAGGCGTTGCTCCGCGGCGTCACGACCTCGTTGCGCCAGCCCGCGGTGCTGCGCTCGCGCGACGGCAGCGTCCATCCGATCGAGGACAGCGCCGCGCCGGTGCGATCCGCCGAAGGGATCGTCGAGGGCGTGGTGCTCGTGTTCCGCGAAGTGGCCGAGCGTCGGCGTCACGAGCGCGAACAGCGCGATGCGGCGGCCGCGAAGGACCGCTTCCTCGCCACCCTGGCGCACGAGCTGCGCAATCCCCTGTCGCCGGTGCTGGCGGGCGCGGCGCTGCTGAAGGACCCGACCCTCACGTCCGCGGAGAGGGGTGACGTGGTCGACACCATCGAGCGTCAGACGCTGCAGATGGTGCGCCTGATCGACGACCTGCTCGACGTGTCGCGGCTCACGCGCGACCGGCTGCAGCTTCGCCGCGAACGCATCCGCCTCGCCGAGGTGCTGGAGCTCGCCGTCGAGACCGCCCGCACCGCGCTCGACGCCGCCGGGCACGCGCTCGAGATCGAGCTCGCACCGGATCTGCCCCAGCTCGACGCCGACGCGACGCGCCTGGTGCAGCTCTTCTCGAACCTGCTGCTCAACGCCGCCCGCTACACGCCGCCCGGCGGCCACGTCCGGCTCGCCGCGACGCGCGACGGCGACGGCGTCCGCGTCGACGTCAGCGACGACGGCACGGGCATCGAGGCGTCCGCCATCGAAAGCGTGTTCGGACTCTACTCGCAGCTCTCCCCGGGCTCGGTGCGCGGGCACATGGGGCTGGGCATCGGGCTCACGCTGGCGCGGGCCGTGGCGGAGCTGCACGGCGGCACGCTCGAGGCGACGAGCGCCGGGCCGGGTCTGGGCAGCACCTTCACCGCGCGCCTGCCTGCCGCGAAGGCGCTTGCCGAGCCCATGCCGGAGCGCCGTGTCGCCCCGCGCGCGCCGGTTTCATCCCGGCGCGACGGTTCGCCCTTACCGCGCGTGCTCGTGGTCGACGACAACGCCGACGGCGCGGCCGCCGTCGCGCGCCTGCTCGCGCACCGCGGTCACGAGGTACGCACGGCGGCCGATGCCGAGGAGGCGCTCGGGCTCGTCGACGACTTCGTGCCCGACGCCTGCGTGCTGGACATCGGCCTGCCGGGCATGGACGGCTACGAGCTCGCGCGTCGGCTGCGCGCGCGCCCCGCGACGGCCGATGCGCTGTTGATCGCGCTCACGGGCTGGGGCCGCGCCGAGGACGTGGCGGCGGCGCACGCGGCAGGCTTCGATCACCATCTCGTGAAGCCGGTGCGTGCGAAGGCGCTGTTCGAGCTGCTGGGAGCGAGCTCGACGCTGGTCTCCTGAGCACTCGGCTACTCGCCGATGTCCTCGTTCCACAGCGCGGGCTCCGCCGCGATGAACTCCTCCATGAGCGCCACGCAGTCCGCGTCGTCGAGCACCCGCACGTCGACGCCCCGGCCGCGCACGTAGTCCTCGGGACCCCGGAACGTACGGTTCTCGCCGACGATCACCGTGGGAATGCCGTACAGCAGCACCGCGCCGGAGCACATGTCGCAAGGCGAGAGCGTGGAGTACAGCGTGGCGCGTCGGTAGTCCGCGGCCGAGAGCCTGCCGGTCTCTTCCAGGCAATCCATCTCGGCGTGCCGGATGGCGCTGCCCTGCTGCACGCGGCGGTTGTGCCCGCGACCGACGATCCGTCCGTCGATCACGAGCACCGAACCGATGGGGATGCCGCCCTCGGCACGGCTCTTCCTCGCCTGCTCGATGGCGGCCTGCATGAAGGGGGCGTGGTCGGTCATGTCGTCGTTGCCCATCATCGCGAAAGTTCGATGGTGCCGTACACGCGCACCGTGAGCTCGCTCGTGCCGGCCGCGAGCGCGGGCTCGGCGACGTCGGACTCCAAGGCCATCGACCGGCTGGCGCTGCGCGCGTACACCGGGCCGCGCGAGCCCTCGGTCTGCACGTCCGCCTGCACGACGCGGTGGTCAGTCGCGCCCATCGTGCGCCGCACGAGCTCCGCGCGCGCCGTGAAGGCATCCAGCGCCTCGCCGATCAGTGCGTCCTCGGCCGCGCGGCGCGTGGCCGTCGAGGGCTGCAGCCGCGTGTCCTGCACGACGAGCGCGGACTGCAGCTCGCTCACCGCCTTCGCACCGGCGGCCAGATCCGTCGTGCGCAGCTCCAGCGTCTGCACGGCGCGCCAGCCGACGAGCTTGCGGTCCGGACCCTTGTCGTAGCGCGGCTCGGTCCGGTAGTCGAGGGTCTTCGCGGTGACGGCGGGATGGTCCTCGAGCGTCTCGAGCGCCGCCGCCATGGCGCGGTTCACGCGGTCGGCCAGCGCCGCCGGGTCCGCGTCCTCGTCCTGCACCGCGAGGGTGGCCACCATCTGGTCGTTGGCCACCTCGCCGCTGGCCTCCGCGGTGATCGCGTAGCGGTCGTAGGGGGTGTCCTGGGCGCTCGCGGCGCTCGCGCCGAGGGCCGCGAGCAGGAAGAGGATCGGAGAAAGTCGCATGGACGGGACTGTAACCCTACCGCTCCAGCACCGCCGCCACCCCCATCCCCCCGGCCGTGCAGATCGAGATCAGCCCCCTGGACGCCTGTCGGGTCTCGAGCAGCCTCGCGAGCGTGCCCACGATGCGCGCGCCGGTGGCCGCGAACGGGTGGCCGTAGGCGAGGCTCGAGCCGACCACGTTCATCCTCGAGCGGTCGATGCCGCCTAGCGGCTCGGCGCGGTCGAGCTCGGTGCGGCAGTAATCGGCGTCCTCCCACGCGGCCAGCGTGCAGAGCACCTGCGCCGCGAAGGCCTCGTGGATCTCGTAGAGGTCGAAGTCCTGCAGGCTCAGGTCCGCGCGACGCAGCATGTCGGACACCGCGAGCGTGGGCGCCATCAGCAGGCCCGCGCCGCCGACGAAATCGACGGCCGCCGTGGAGGAGTGCGTGAGCCGGGCGAGCACGGGCAGGTCGCGCTCGCGCGCCCACTCCTCGCTGGCCAGCAGCACGCCGGCGGCGCCGTCGGTCAGCGGCGTGCTGTTGCCCGCGGTCAGCGTGCCGTCGGGTCCGCGCTCGTAGGCGGTGCGCAGCTTCGACAGGGAGTCCATGTCGCTGTCCGGTCGCACGTTGTCGTCGCGCAGCACGCCGCCGCACGGCACCACGAGGTCATCGAGAAAGCCGTCGTTCCAGGCGGCGGCGGCCTTCACGTGCGACTGCATGGCGAGCTCGTCCTGCGCCTCGCGGGGAATCCGCCAGCGCTGCGCCATGAGCTCGCAATGCTGGCCCATGCTCAGGCCCGTGCGGGGTTCGGCCACCGACGGCGGAATGGGCGCGAGCTCCTTCGGCCCGAACCCCTTGAACAGCGCCAGGCGCGAGCGCAGATCCTTCGCCTTGCCGAGACCCACCAGGCGCTTCGTCATCTTCGGGCCGAACACGATGGGCACGTCGCTGGTGGTATCCGTGCCGGCCGCGATGGCCGACTCGATCTGCCCCGTGGCGATCTTCGCGCCCGCGATCATCGCGGCCTGCAGGGAGGTGCCGCAGGCCTGCGCCATGGTGGTGCCGGGCGTTCGCGGGTCCAGCCGCGTCTGCAGCGTGGCCTCGCGTGCGAGGTTCCAGTCGCGCGGGTGCGAGATGACGGCGCCCGCGTTGACCTCGCCGAGCCGCTGCCCTTCCAGCCCGTAGCGCTCGACGAGCGCCGACAGCACGGTCGAGAGCATGGCCTTGTTCGACAGCTCGGCGTAGCTGCCGTTGCTGCGGCAGAACGGGATGCGCTGCGCACCGACGATGCAGACCGGTCGAATGGACGCGCTCACGAGGAAAGCTCCTTCGATGTTCGCGCTTCGTCGCGCAGCACCTGCATGGGCCCGCCCCGGAAGGGCGCGAAGCCGGTGCCGAACACCACGCCCGCGTCGAGCAGGTCGTCGTCCTCGACCACGCCGTCGGCCGACGCCGCGGCGCAGGCCTCCAGCAGCGGACGCACGAGACGCTCGGCGAGTCGGTCCCCGTAGGGGCTGTCGACGTCGACGGGCCGACGATCCGACTCGTCGCCGTCCCAGGCGTAGAACCCCTTGCCGCTCTTCTTGCCGAGCTCGCCCTTCTCGATGCGCTCGTCCAGCAGCCTCGCCTGCGCCTCGACGTCCTCGTCGGGGTCGACGAGCGTCCCGGCCACGTGGCGGCACACGTCCAGGCCCACCACGTCGGCGAGCTCCACGGGGCCCATCGGCATGCCCCAGCGGATGGCGGCCGCGTCGATCGTGTCCTTCTCGATGCCTTCGAGCAGCAGCGTCATGGCCTGCATCAGATACGGCGCCAGCACGCGGTTGACCAGAAAGCCCGGCGTGCCCGCCACGGGCAGCGGGAAGCGATCGATGGCGTTCGCGAACGCGCACGCCGCGTCCACCCACTTCTCGTCGGTGCGCTGCCCGCGCACCACTTCGACGAGCGGCATCTGCGCCACGGGGTTGAAGAAGTGCAGGCCCACCAGACGCGTCGGATCGTCGAGCTCCCGGGCGAGCTCCGCGAGCGCGATGGCCGAGGTGTTCGTCGCGAGGATCGCGTGCGGCAGCAGCTTCGGTTCGAGCGTCGCGTACAGCGCGCGCTTCGCGTCGCCGTCCTCGAAGATCGCCTCGATCACCACGTCCGCGCGCGCCGCGCCCACGCCCGCGGCGTCCGCGATCAGCCGCCCCTTCGCGGCGTTCACGGCAGGCTTCCCCTTGAGCTTCCTCGAAAAGAGCTTCGAGGCGCGCTTCAACGCCGGCTGGATGCGCTCGTCGGAGGTGTCCTGCAGCGTCACCTCGAGCCCGCGCAGCGCGCACCAGGCGGCGATGTCGCCGCCCATGACGCCCGCGCCCACCACGTGCACGCGGCGCGCGACGAAGCCGGAGGACTTGCCGAGCTTCTTCATGCGCTCGGTCAGGAAGAACAGACGCCGGAGGTTTCTCGCGGTGTCGCCGACCATGAGCTCGCCGACGCGCACCGCCTCGCCGTCGAACATGCGCCGCCGGTTGTCGCGTTCGCTGACCCACAGGTCGATCATCTCGAACGGCGCGGGGTAATGATCGGGGTCGGCTTTCGCCGCGGTCTTCTTCGCCATGACGCGACCGAGGGCGGCGCGTGCGGCGCGCGAGTTCGTCAGCGCCGCGGTGCGCGAAGGGCCCGCGAACTTGCGCCTCTTCAGCGCCGCGCGCCGCGTCGCCCAGCGCATGGACTCGAACTCGCCCACGAGCCCGTCGACGAGCCCCATGCCCTTCGCGGCGCGCGCGCGCACCATGCGCCCGGTCAGCGCAAGCTCCAGCCCCTTCGCGCCGCCGAGCCGTTCGGTGACGCGCACGGTGCCGCCGAGCCCGGGGAAGATGCCGAGACGCACCTCGGGAAAGCCGAAGCGCGTGGCGTCCACGTCCTTGGCGAGGATCCAGTCGCAGGCGAGCGCGAGCTCGAGCCCGCCGCCGAGGCAATAGCCCTCGACCGCGGCCACCGTCGGGCAATGCAGGTTCTCCAGGCGCGCGAACACGCGGTGACCCTCGCGGATCTTGTCGGTCACGGCCTCGGCGCGCTCGAAGCCGTCGAACTCGCGCACGTCCGCGCCGACGATGAAGCTCGCGCGTTTCGCCGAGCCCACGACGAGACCCGCCAGCGGCTGCTTCTCCGCCCAGGCGAGCACGACGTCGAGCTCCTCGATGACGGCCTCGGACAGCGAGTTGGTGGACTCGCCCTCGCGGTCGCAGTCGATGCGCAGGATGCGGTCGGCATCGAGCTCGAGGCGCCAGTGCACGAGCCCGTCGGGCGGCGACGCGATCGCGTCCTGGTCGCCGTCCGCGGTCGTGGCCGCGGGGGATGCGTTCGTCATCAGACGAAGAAGTCGGGGGCGAGCTTCGCGCCCGGCACGACGCTGTAGCGCTCCAGATCGGTCACGCCCTCTTGCGCCAGCACCTCGTCGTCGACGAAGAAGTTGCCCGTGCATTCCTTCGAGGGACGACGGAAGATCGCGTGCGCGGCGTCGGCGAGGATCTCGGGCGTGCGCGACTGCTCGGCCATCGAGTCGCCGCCGAGCAGGTTCCTGACCGCCGAGGTGTCGATGACGGTGCGCGGCCACAGGCAGTTCACGGCGATGCCGTCGGGCGCGAGCTCGCCGGCCATGCCGAGCGCGAAGAGGCTCATGTTGTACTTCGCGACGGTGTACGCGACGTGCGGCGCGAACCAGCGCGTCTCCATGTTCAGCGGCGGCGAGAGGTTCAGGATGTGCGGGTTGTCCCCGGCCTTCAGGTGCGGGATGCAGGCCTTCGACACCATGAACGTGCCGCGCCCGTTCACCGCGTGCATGAGGTCGTAGCGCTTCATCTCGGTCTGCAGCGTCGGCGTGAGCGAGATGGCCGATGCGTTGTTGACGAGGATGTCGATGCCGCCGAAGGCCTCGACGGTCGCGGCCACCGCGGCCTCCACTTCCTCCTCGTGGCGGATGTCGCACTGCAGCGCCAGCGCCTCGCCGCCCGCGGCGCGGATGTCCTCGGCCGCCGTGTGGATGGTGCCCGGCAGCTTCGGATGGGGTTCGGCGGACTTCGCGGCGATGGCGATCCGCGCGCCGTCCCGAGCCGCGCGCAGCGCGATGGCGAGGCCGATGCCTCGACTGGCCCCGGTGATGAACAGCCGCTTGCCGACAAGTGACATGAACGCTCCTGCAACGGATGCGCCCGGGTGCCCGGACGCGGGACGCCGGAGTGTACGGGCACCCCGGCGCGGGCGTCAGGGCCTGTGACGATACAAATTGACCGTCCTGCCGGCCCTGTGCGTTCGTCCCGCAAGGCGCTGCGAGCGAGGGTAGCGGCGCTACCCGAGCGAGCAGCAACGCAGCGGGGCGGACGCACAGGGCCGGCCCGAAGGGTCGTTCCGCAGGGCGCGCCATCCGTCGTTGCTCGTCGGTCGCGTGGCACCGCCACGCTCCGCTCCTCGGCGCCTAGGCTGGCACGCCCTGCGGAACGACAGGACGGTCAATTTGTATCGTCACAGGCCCTCAGTGCTCCGGGGCGGCGCGTCCGGTCGCGAAACGGGTCAGAAGCGGCCTACGCGTCCGGCGGTGCGGCGCGCGCGCCGCGCGCCGCCCGCGCGGCGATGACGGCCTCGATGGCGGCGCGCGTGTCGGGCGCCGACAGGCGGGCGGCGAACTCGGCGTTCTCGCGCGTGATCGTCTCGTCGATGCCTTCGGGCGCCGCCCGGCACAGCGCGCGCGTGGCGCGCACCGCCGCGGCCGGCAACGCCGCCACGCGCTCGGCCGCGGCGAGCGCGCGCTCGTCCAGATCCGCGGCGCCGACGAGCGCGTTGACGAGCCCGAGCTGCAGCGCCGCCGTGGCCTCCATCGTCTCGCCCAGCAGGAACATCGCCATGGCGCGCCGGTAACCGACGAGCTCGACCAGCAGCCGGCTGCTGGCCGCCTCCGGCACCAGCCCGAGCGGCACGAAGGGCACGGCGAAGCGCGCCTCGGGCGTGGCGTAGACGAGATCGCAGTGCAGCAGCAGCGTCGTGCCGATGCCGATGGCCGGACCGTCGACCGCGGCGACGATCGGCTTGGTGCCGCGCGCCAGCGCGCGCAGCAGCCGCACCACCGGTATCGACTCGTCCAGCCCGTCGAGCGCCAGGAAGTCGTTCAGGTCGTTGCCCGCCGAGAACGCGCCGCCTTCGGCGCGCACGAGCAGGCAGCGCTGGGCGTCGTCGGCCTCGAAGCGCGCCAGCGCGTCGGCGAAGGCCGCGTACATCGCGCCGGTGAACGCGTTCTTCTTCGCGGGGCGCGCGAGGGTCAGCAGCGTGACCGCGCCCGCCCGCGCGACGTGCAGACCGTCGTCCGGACTCGAGTCGACGGACGAGGCCGCAGGTGGGGCCGCAGGTGGGGCCGCAGGTGGGGCCGCAAGTGGGGCCGCGGGTGGGGTCGAGGGCGACGTGCCGGGCGAGGTCGGGGGCTGGGCCATGGGGCGAGGAGGTCGGCGGACGGCGGGCGAGCATAGCGCCGCGGCGCCGCCCTTCAGAACGTCAGCTTGGTCGACAGGTACGGACGCACGCGCGCCTCGGCGTGATCCCAGGCGAGGTCCAGCCGCAGGTCCGTGTCGCTGATCGCCCGCAGCTTCCAGCGCAGCCCCACGCCCGCACCGCCGTCGAGGCTGCCCAGATCGACCTCGTCGCGCGGCCAGGCGTTGCCGACGTCGGCGAACAGCACCCAGCGGATCGTGGGGCGCGAGGCGAAGGCGCTCAGGAGCTCCGCGTTCACGATCACGCGCACGTCGCCGTCGCGCGTGCCCTTGTTCACGCCGCGCAGCACATCGCCGCCGCCCACCGCGTAGAAGCGCTCGCCGAAGGGGGCCCGATCGCTGAGGCCCACGCTCGCGCGCACGTTCAGGTTCCGCAAGCCCCCGCCGAGCGCCATGTACCGGGCGCCCCAGGCATCCAGACGGTGCCACGTGAAGTCCGATCCGAGCGCCTCGTTGGCCAGCCCGAAGGAGGCGCCGTAGCGCGTGCCCGTGCGGCGGAAGCGGTCCAGGTGCACGCGTCGGCGTTCGAACCCCGCCCGCACGTTGAAGTCCAGTCCCTCCTCGGCGGGCCCCGATCGGCCGTCCTCGACGGTGAGCGTGCGGCGCTCCGCGCCCAGCCCCACGAAGGCGCGCGTGCCCTGCGTACCGACCCCGCTCAGCCAGCGCGAAAGCCCCAGACCGATCGCGTGCTCCTCGCGCCGCCCCCGCCCGTGGACGATGCCGTCGCGCTCGAAGTCCACGCCGCGCCGGTCGGCGCGAAGCGCGATGCCGACGCCGTAGTCGCTGCCGAGCAGTCGCGGTACCTGGTAGCTCAACCGGTTCACGAAGCTTCGGTGACCGCGCCCGTCGTCCTCGCGCCGCCACTCGCTCAGCAGCTCCAGCTCGTGCAACCGGCCGAGGAAGTTGTCCCACTCCAGCGACACGCCGGCCCGCAGCTCGCCGTCGGTCGTGCGCGACAGCCTCGGCACGCCGATGAAGAAGAACTTCTCGCGCACCGCGTAGCGCAGCACGAGCTCGCCGTTCGGGCCGAGCTCGAGCTGCGCCCGCACGCTGCGAAAGAGTCCCAGGTCCTCGAGCGGGCGGAAGCCGCCGATGACCTCGTCGAGCGTGCAGGCGTCGCCGGGCGCGAGGATGAGCTCGCGCGCCATGACCTCGGGGCGCGTCACGCGGTTGCCGTCGAACGCGATGCGCCCGATCGGCCGACCGTCGCACAGCGCCTCGCCGACGATGAGATCGGCCGCCGACGCGTGCGCGCCGCACAGCGCAGCCACCGCGCCGAGCAGCGCCGCGCACGCCGCGCGCGCGCGCCGTGGCCCCGAGGCGGGCGCGCGCTCGCGATCCGGCGCGAGCGCGGGCGACGATGCCGGGCTGGAACAACCTCTCAAGCGTTTCGGGGACGAGTGCCGCGAACGCGCGAGGGGCGCGTCCGTCGCGCCTCGTCAAGAAACTATCGTGCCGAAGCGTCGGCCCTTCGCGGCAGAACCGTCGCGGGCGGCTCGCACCGTGACGACATGCGCACCACCAGGGCCTCAGGCGAGCGGCGGCAGCCCGTTCATCGGCGGCTCGCGTCCCGTGCGTCGCGCTAGCACGGCATCCCCCAGCGCCTCCTCCAGCGCACGCTCGAACCCCGGCGCGAGGGCCGCCAGGCGCACGCCGTCCGCCGCGCCGACGCTCGCACGCCCGTACAGGCCCCGATCGAGCTCGATCAGCGCGCGTCGCACGTCGGCGTCGTCGATGCGCCCGGCGAGCGCGGGCAGGGTCGGCGGCGGATCGTCGGCGAAGCGCCGGGCCGCCAGCGCGAGAGCCGCGTCGCGCACGCCGATCGCCGAGCCTTCGCGCACCGCGCGTGCCAGGTCGGTCGAAGCCGCTCCGGGGCGGCGGCGCGGCACCTCCTGCGCCGGGCCGCCATCGTGCCGCCCGGGCACGTCGACGGCCGATCCCCGTGCCCCTTCGCCCCCTCGTCGACGCCGCCAGAACGCGGCGGCGAGCGCGGCGGATGCCAGCCAGCCGATCAGCGCGACGACCGCCAGCGTGCGCCAGCCGGTGTCCGTCGAGCCTTGCGCGGACGCGATCGGCGCGGCGAGGCCCGTCGCGACGGACCCGTCCGCGGGGGGGGCGTCCCGCGCAGCGCCGCGCGGCCCGTCGCCGGAGGCGGACGCGCGCGGCGGTGCGTCGGCATCCGGCGTCGCCGGCGTCGCCGGCATGGCCGGCATCGCCGGCATGGCCGGTGCCGCCGGGGCGGCGGGGGTCGCCGGCGCGCCGCCCGCCGACCGCGCCGACGGCGCGACCTCGAGCGTGACCGGCGCGAGCGTGGCCGTGCGCCAGGCGCCGCTGCCGGTGTCGAACCAGTCGAGCTCCATGCCGGGGAGCTTCAACGCGCCGGGGGCCTGCGGGATGATCGCCTGCACGAACCGGCGCTCGGCCACGAGTACATCGTCCTGCACCGTCGCACCGGTCTCCGGCGCGTCGGCGTGCACGGACGCACCGTCCACCCGCGGCGAAGGTATCGCGGGCAACTGTTCGGCCCGCACTCCGGTCGCGCGCAACGCGACGGTGCGCGTCAGCGGCTCGCCCACCCGGGCGTCCGTGCCCGCGGGAAATCGCGCCTCCAGCGTCACCTCGCTCGCCGGCAGCCACCACGCCGGCCCGCCCGGCGGACGCGGACGCACGTCCAGCACGAGCGGCTCCGCACGCCGCACGGCGCGTCGCGTGGGCGACAGCAGACCGCGCGCGCGCGTGGGATCGGCCGGCAGGGTGACGACCAGGGAACCGGGTTCGACCAGAATCTCGCCGCTCGTCTCGGCGAACAGCGCGTAGCGCTGCTCGAGCACGTCGTAGTCGCGGCCGTCGCGCGTCCGTGCGTGGCGGCGGGCATCGCCGAGCGGCTCGACGATCAGGCCGGCTCCGCGCGGCGGATCGAGCTCGAGATCGATCGCCGCGCTGCCGATCCACAGCCCCAGGGTCAGCACCGCCTGCGCCTGCACGAAGGGGCTCGCGTCGTCGACGCTCGCCTCGATGAAGAAGTCGCGCTCCGCCCCCCTCGCGGGCGGCTTGACCTCGAGGGTGAGCGGGTCCGACTCCGCCGCGCCGACGCGAACCGGCGGCACGGTGTACACGCCGACCGTGCGCGGCGTCAGCTCCAGCACGAACGTGCGCAGCGTGCTGCGCGTGCCGTTGACGATCTCGAAGCGGTTCGCGCGCGAGCGCACGACCACGTCGAAGTCGCGCTCGAGCGCCGTGGTGTCCAGTTCCCCGACCACGTCGCGCGCATCGACGGTGAGCGTGACGGTCTCGTCGACGGGCACGGCGAGCGCCCCGAGCCGCGCGCTCACGTCGCCCTGCTGCGCGAAGGCCGCGGACGCCAGGACGCACAGCAGCGCGAGCATCCGCGCGGGCCACGCGCCCGAGCTACCACGCATCGCCGTCACTCCTCACGTCCGGCCAGTCGCGCCGATGGCTCTGCACCAGCTTCCGGCGCAAGAGCCCCGCCGGGTCGTCCGGAATGTTGCTCAGCCACTGCTCGATGGCCTGCTCGCGCTCGTCGAGCGGAGTGTCCCCCGGCTCGGCGGTGTCGCCGGATGCGTCGCGCGGCTCGCGCTCGGCGTCCGCCGAGGCATCGTCGGCGGCGTCCCCCGGGTCGGCCGCATCGACGGCCTCGAGCGCGGCCCGGGCGTCCGAGGCATCGTCGCCCTGCCGTCCGTCCTCTTCGCCCCGCTCGCGCTGATCACCGCGACCGCCCTGGTCGGCATCCTCGCCGTCCTGTCCACCGTCCTGTCCACCGTCCGGGTCACCGTCCGGGTCACCGGCCTCCGGCGATCCGTCCGGGTCACCGGCCTCTGGCGATCCGTCCTGACCGTCCTCTCCGGGCGTCCCGTCCTGTCCCTCGTTCCCGGCAGGCGGCTCCTCCAGCGCGGCCAGGCGACGCGCCACGTCGCGGTTCGCCGCGGCGTCGACATCGTCCGGCACCTCGTCCAGCAACGCGTCGAAGGCATCGATGGCCTCGTCGTAGCGACCGGCGCGCGCGAGCGCGGTCGCGCGGTTGTAGCGCAGGCGGTGGCGCTCGTCGGGATCGGTCTCGTCGGCCAGCGTCGCCTCGAAGGCCGCGGCCGCGGCGGCCGCGTCGCCCGCGGCGTAGCGCGCGTGCCCGGTCCATTCGGTGTCGCCCGAGGCTTCCAGCGCGGCGCGGCCGGCCTCGGAGTCCAGCGCGCGTGCCGCGCGCTCGTCCGGCGTGCGGAAGAAATCCGCGAGTCCGGCGCCCGAGGCCGGCGCGACGCACGCCAGGGCCCCGGCCAACCCCAGCGCGCATCCGGTGCGGGCTCGGGCCACGTTCCGCCCCGTCATGCGCTCACCCGGCGGCGGAACTGCCACAGCGCGCCCGCCGCCAGCAACGGCACGCCCCACGGCGAGCGCTCGATCCACCACAGCGCGCGACGCGTCGGGCGGCCATCGCCTTCGGCGTCCCGCGGCGCACCGTCCAGTCCGTCGCGCACGGCCGACAGCGCATCCAGGTCCCGGTCGTCGTCCGTCAGCGCGACCGCCGTGCCGCCGCCGGCCGCGGCGAGTCGCTGCAGCGCCGGCAGCTCCAGCCGCGGCACCACGATGCCCCCGTCCGCGTCGGTCAGGAAACGTCCCTCGGCATCGGCCAGCGGCGCGCCCGCGGCGGTGCCGACCCCGAGCACCGAAAGCCGGTGCCCGAGGTTGCGCGCGCGGCGGGCCGCCGCCACGGCCGCCTCGTCGGGCACGCCGTCGGTGACGAGCAACAGGTGGCCCGCCGGCCGCGCGGCCCCGCCGGCGATGCCGTCGGGCGCGTCCGCACGGCCGCGCTCGAGCAGCTCCGCACCGCGCTCGATCGCGAGGTCGATGCGACTGCCCTGCACCGGCGCGATCTCCGGCACGAGCGACGGCAGGAACGCGCGCACGGTGGCGGCATCGTCCGTCAACGGCGACACGGTGTAGGGCCGCTCGGCGAAGGCCACCAATCCGATCGACAGCGGATCCTCCACGACGTCCGCCCCGGGTTCTTCCGCGCCGCGAACCGGTTCTACGGCGTCGCGCGCCAACAGCTCGTCCAGCTTGTAGCGCGCGCGCGTGATGCGGTCGGGGCGCAGGTCGTCCGCGCGCATGGAGCGCGACAGGTCCAGCAGCACGACCTCGGCCCCGGGGGCGGCGTGCACCTCGACCTGGCGCCGCTCGAACACCGGTCCGGACAGCAGCACGCACGCGAGCGCCCAGCCGGCGCAGAGCGCCAGCGGTCCGCGCGCACGCCGGTGCGCACCGCCGTTCCCCGCGCCCTCTATCACGTAGGGGCGCAGCTCGGGATCGACGACGGCGTCCCACGGCGAGCGCGCGGTCGCCGCGCGACGCCACCAGTACGCGGCCAGGAGCGCGCACAGCGGCACGCCCGCGAGCCACAGGGGGCGCAGGAACTCGAGCCCGGTGCGGACGATGTCCTCGCCGGCGTTCACGCGTCCGGATACGAGGTGGCGCCGCGACCGGACGCGACGTCGCCGCGCAGCCCCGCGACGCTCGCGGCGATCGACAGGCACAGCGCCGCGGCCAGGGGCCAGGCCTGCAGCTCGCGCAGCGGGCGCCGGGCATCCCCCGCGCGCAGCGTGGGCTCGAGCGCGTCGATGTCGCGATAGATCGCGTCCAGCTCGTCGCGGCTGCGCGCGCGGAAGAACTGCCCGCCCGTGAGCGAGGCGATGCCCTGCAGCGTGTCGGCATCCAGCTCGCGCCCACGCCCCACGCCGATCGTGTGGACGCGCACGCCTTCGAGCGCGGCCACGCGCGCGGCCTCCAGGGGATCCACGCGTCCGGCCGTGCTGCGCCCGTCGGTGAGCAGCACCAGCACGCGCGCATCGCCGCCGGACTCGCGCAGCCGCTTGACCGCGAGTCCCACCGCGTCGCCGAGCGCCGTGTAGCGTCCCGCCAGGCCGATGGCGGACTCGTCCAGGAAGTGCAGCACCGCCGCGTGATCGCTCGTCAGCGGCGTCTGCACGTAGGCCTCCGTGCCGAACATCACGAGCCCGATGCGATCCCCGGCCCGGCGCGCGACGAAGTCCCGCGCCACGTCCTGCACCACGGCCAGCCGCGTCGCCGCCACGCCGCCGGCGTACAGGTCGCGCTCGGCCATGCTGTCGGAGATGTCGATGCCGAGCACCAGATCGCGCGCCGCGGCGGCGCCCCGGATCGGCTCGCCCAGCGCCTGCGGCCGGGCGAGCGCGAGCACGAGCGCGCACCAGGCGAGGATCTGCAGCACCGTGGCCAGCCGCGGCGGGCGACGGCGCCGTCCGGGCGCGCCGGTCGCATCGAAGGGCGCCACGTCGGGCACGCGCAGCGCCGGCAGCGGCGCCACGCGCACCGGGGGCGCCAGGCGTCGCACCAGCCACGGCAACGGCAGCGCCAGGAACGCCCACGGCCACGCCCACAGCAGCTCGCCGCTCACGACGCGACCCGCCGCGCGGACCCGCCGCCCGCCACGCGCTCGGCCACCGCGTCGGTGAGCGTACCCAGCGCGCCCAGCAGCTCGTCGAGCGCACCGACCGAGGCGACGGGGGCGGCCTCGTAGGGTCCGGTGTCCAGCAACCGCCCCGGCCCGTCGGCGAAGCGCCGCGTCCCCGACAACGCGTCGAGCTCGTGCAGCCAGGCCGGTCCGCGCAAGGCCGCCACGCGCTCGCGCGGGGCGCCCGCGAGTGCCAGGCGACGCGCGAGCACCGACGCCCGGCCCAGCACCTCGCGCGCGAGCGCGGGCGGCGCGGGCTCGCTCGATGCCCCGTCGAGCAACGCGTGCAGCGCCGCGAGCTCGGCGCGGCTCTCGGCGCGCAGACGCTCCGCCGGCGCCCGCGCGCGGCGCCTGCGCAGCACGACGACCGCGCCCGCGATGCCCGCCACCAGCAGCAACGCGCCGAGCAGCCACCACCCGGGCGCGAGGCCCCCGTTCTGCGGCAGGCGCAACCCGGCGAGCTCGGCGAGCAACCTCGCCCGTTCGTCCCCGCTCACGGGCGCGGCCCCCGGTGCGAACCGGACCCGGGATCCGCCGCGTCGCGCGCCAGCACGCGTCGCAGCGTGCGCTCGAACGGCGCGTCGGTGGCGGCGGTCACGAGCGGGTGTCGACCGCGCACGAGCAGGCCCTCGAGCAGCGCGCGACGTTCGCGGAACGCCTCGGCGTAGCGCCGGCGCTGGGCCTCGGTACGGATCGCGACGCGGGCTGCCGCCGTGGCCCGAGGGCCACGCGCGCGCCGGGCCCCGGGCGCGGACGGCGCCGCACGACCGACCACGTCCAGCAGTCCGCCCGGCGGCAGAGCTTGGTCCAGCGGATCCACCACGTGCACGGCCACGAGATCGTGCGCGGCAAGCGCCCCGCCGAGCAGCGTCGCGCCGCGCGCGTCCAGGTCGGCGAAGTCGCTGAAGAGCCACAAGGTGGCCCCCGGCGCGGCGGTGCGCGCGAGCCGCGCCAGCACGTCCGCGAACTCCGCCCCGCCGGCGCGCGGCACCAGGTTCTGGCACTGCACCGTCGCGCGGAACAGCGCCATGAGCCCGCGCCGCCCGCCCGCGGGCCGCACCTCGACGTGGCGCTCGTCGGTGAACACGACGCCGCCGGCACGGTCGCCGTCGGACACCGCGCTCCAGCCCACCGCGGCGGCCAGGCGCGCCGCCAGCACGGACTTGTACATGCCGCGCGTGCCGAAGCGCATGGCCGAGCGGAAGTCGACGAGCAGGTGGACCGGACGGTCGCGCTCCTCGACGAAGAGCTTGGTGTGCGGGCGCTGCGTGCGCGCCGTGACCTTCCAGTCGATGAGGCGCACGTCGTCGCCCGCGCGGTACTCGCGTACCTCGGCGAAGTCCAGGCCGCGACCCAGCCGGCCCGACGCCACCGGACCCGCGAGCGCGGCGCCGCTGCGACGGCGCACCCGGGCGCGCTCGGCGAGCGCGACCGGGCGCAGGCCCACGAGCTCGTCCAGCGACGTGCTGGCCGGGGACGCGAAGCGCGCCGCCGTCGCGGCGCCCGCCGGCGGGGAGCCGGAGCGTGCGACCGTCGCCGCCGCGACGCGCGCGCTCACGGCACCGCGACCCGGTCGAGCAGCCGCTCGACGATCTCGTCCGGCTCGACGCCGTCGGCCTCGGCCTCGAACGAGAGCACCAGCCGATGGCGCAGGGCGTCGTGCGCGACGCCCTGCACGTCGGCGGGGGACGTGTAGTCGCGCCCGTCCAGCCAGGCGTGCGCGCGGGCCGCGGCATCGATGGCCAGCGTGCCGCGCGGGCTGGCACCGTACTGCACCAGGCGAGCGATCTCCGCGTCGACCCGCTCCGGGGAGCGCGTGGCCGCGACCAGTCGCACCACGTAGTCCTCCACGGCGGGCGCCACGTGCACGTCCAGCACCTCGCGCCGCGCGGCGCTCACGACGTCCAGGTTCATGGGTCGCACATCGCGGCGCTTCTCGAGCTCGACGCCCCGGGCGAGCTCCGCATCGGCGCGCGTCTCGGCGCGCACCAGTCGCAGGATGTCGAGCTCGGCCGCCTCGTCGGGGTAGTCGACGCGCACGTGCAGCAGGAAGCGATCGAGCTGGGCCTCGGGCAACGGGTAGGTGCCCTCCTGCTCGATGGGGTTTCTGGTGGCCATGACGAGAAACGGCGCGGGCAAGGCCCGCGTCGCGTTGCCGACCGACACCTGGCGCTCCGCCATGGCCTCGAGCAGGGCCGATTGCACCTTCGCGGGCGCGCGGTTGATCTCGTCGGCCAGCACCACGTTCGCGAACAGCGGGCCGGGCTGGAACGTGAAGCTGCCGTCCTGCGGCCGGTACACCTCGGTGCCGGTCAGGTCCGATGGCAGCAGGTCCGGCGTGAACTGCACGCGCCGGTAGTCCGCGTCCAGCCGGTCGGCCAGCGCCTTCACGGCACGCGTCTTCGCCAGCCCCGGCGGCCCCTCCACGAGCAGGTGCCCGTCGGCGAGGAGCGCGATCAGCAGCCGCTCGACGAGCGCGCGCTGGCCGACGACGGCGGCGTCGAGGGACTCGCGCAGGGCGTGGAAGTCGGACGCGGGGTTCACGGCCTGACGGTGACGGTCAAGTCCGCGAAGTTGTTGTCGTCGTCGCGGGCGGTGACCCTAGCGACCCCCTCCCCGATCGGCACGAGGGTCACGCTCGTCGCACCGGTGCCCAGCGTCGATTGGCCGGTGAATGGGTCGACGAACGTTCCCCCGGAAGCCTCTTCGACGAAGACGACGCTCGTATCGGTGCTGATGATATCGACATCGCTCGTCACGTCAGAATCGCCGTCACTCACGGTGATCACGCGACCGAGCGGCTGACTCAAGAACAGCACGATGTCGTCGCCCACACTGAATTCCAGCGCGCCGGACGTGCCGCCGCCCGAAGCGCTCTCCGCGCTGTCCGCGATCACCACCGACAACGACGGGGCTTCCACGTCGCCGCAGCGCGCGTTGACGCTCACGCTGCCCGCGCCCAGCGCCGTGAAGGTGCCGCGCGTGCCGTCGTCGAGGTTCGAGATGCTGCCGAACTGCGTGTCCGGCAGGTCGAAATCCACCGTGTCCGTGATGTCGAGCTCGCGCGTGCCGAGCTCGGTGTCCGCGGCCGTGAAGGTGCCCGTCGCGGTGAGCGGGCGCACGTCGTTCACCGCGAAGCCCGCCGACGGCGCGCTGATCTCGATCGACCGCAGCGTGTCGGCGACGTCCAGCGTGCGCGTCTGGCTCTGCCCACGCGCGTCGACGCTCAGCAGGAGCTGCCCGGCCTGCGTGGGCACCAGGCGCACGATGCCCTCTGCCTCGTCCTCGGCATCGCGCAGCCGCGCCTCGTCGGGCGCAGAGAACCGCGCGTCGCGCAGCAGCCGCTCGGTGGTGTCGGCGAACGTGCCGAGGGCGTAATACTCGCTTCCCACGCAGCGCTCGGGGCTCTCCGGCCCCACGACCTCGATGGTGTCGAGCTCGGCATCGCTCACCGTGACGTTCAGCGGCTCGGCCCGGATGCCGCCGATCACGAGGCTCACGTCCGTGGACCCGGAATCGATCTCGGCGGCCGTGAACCGGCCGTTGCCGTCGATGCTGCCCACGGACGTGTCGGCCACGCTCCAGCGGCGGTCCACCACCTCGAAGTCCACCTCGTTGCCGTCCTCGTCGAGCGCCTCGAGCCCGAGATCGATGCTCTCCCCCGACGAGACGGTCAACGGGTCACCGCTCAGACGGGGCGCGGCGACGGCCAGATCGGCGAGCCTCAGCTCGCGCACCTCGATGGCCTCGACGAAGTCCCGGTCCTCGCCGCTGCAGCCCGCCAGCAGCAGCGCGCACAGGCTCGAGACGAACACGGTTCGCGAGGTCATGCGTTGCATCGTCGTCAGGAGTGGACGGATCGTCGTGGCATCGCCGCGCATCACGGTGCGCTCAGCCGCAGGCCGAGCAGCAGCGCGGTGGCCCGCACGCCGTCGTCGTTGTAGTAGGTGCGGAATTCCGCCGAGGCCGACAGCGCCGGCACGCGCTCGAAGCGCTGCACCGCGCCGATGCTCGCGCGCAGCCCGCCGAAGTCGTCCTCCAGGCGCCGCTCGTCCCCGGCCACCGGCTCGACGAGCTCCTGCGACAGCGTCCAGGTCGCGTAGCCGAGCGTGATGTAGCCCGAGGCGCGTCGGATCGGCGGCGACTCGAAGCGCACGCCCGCCCCGGCCGCGCTCTCGAAGCCGAGCTCGAAGCCGAAGTCGTCGTCGCCGTCGATGCCGCCTTCGGCGTGCAGCTCCAGCGCGATGCCCGGGCGCACGTACACGCCCGCCGTGATGCCACCCAGCAGCGGATAGAACTGCAGGTCCGCGACGCGCACGTTCGCCGCACCCACCTGCCCTTCCAGGTACACCCGGCCGCTGGCGTAGAGGTCGTCGGCGCGCGCGGGCGCGATGCCGAGCGCGGCGAGCGCGCCCAGGAGCGCGCCCAGGGCCGCCGCCAACGGCAGCCTCCCGTGCGGGCGCGACGGCCGGGCCGGCACGCGGCGTCGCGGAGGCGTCCGAAGGCGCGCGGTTTCGGCAGGTTCGACAGGCATTCCCCAATGGTAGTCGTCCGGCCCCCGGGACTGGGCCACTTGTCGGTCGGCGGGTCGTTCGGCGGGCCGGTCGGCGGGTTGGTCGGCGGGTTGGTCGGCGGGTTCGGTCCGCCGCTCAGTCCGCGGGCGCACGCCTGAGCGTGGCGAAGGCGTCCAGCGCGCGCTGCCGGCTCGCGCCGAGATCCACGAGCGGTGCGGGATAGTCCGCGGGCGGCACCGGGAGTTCCCACGGCGCATGCACCCGCTTGCCGGAGACGCCCGCGATCTCCGGCACCCAGCGACGCACGTACGCCCCGTCCGCATCGAACTTCCCGCCCTGCAGCACGGGGTTGAACACGCGAAAGAACGGCGCGGCGTCCGCGCCGCTGCCGGCCACCCACTGCCAGCCCGCGGCGTTGCTCGCGACGTCCGCATCCACGAGGCAGTCCCGGAACCAGGCCTCGCCCGCCTGCCAGCGCACCAGGAGGTTCTTGACGAGGTACGAGGCGACGATCATGCGCACGCGGTTGTGCATCCAGCCCGTGGCGTAGAGCTGCCGCATGCCCGCGTCCACGATCGGCACGCCGGTACGGCCACGTCGCCAGGCCTCGAGCCCGCGCGCGGTGGGCTCGTCGCCCAGCTCGTCGGCCCACGGAAAGCGCTCGAAGCGCCGATCCAGCGGCGCGCGCCGCGTGTCCGGGTAGTGGTACAGCAGCATGGCCGAGAACTCGCGCCACACGATCTCCTTGACGAAGCTCAGCTCGTCGCCACCGAGCGCCTCCGGCGATCGCCCCCGCAGGGTCTCGACCACGACGCGCCGCGGCGAGAGCTCGCCGTGATGCAGGTGCGGCGACAGCCGGGACGTGCCGTCGATGCCGGGCAGGTTCCGCCCCGTCGCGTAGCGGGCCACCTCACCGTCGAGAAAGGTGTCCAGGCGTCGCCTGGCGCCGGCCTCGCCCACCTCCCAGCCCGCGATCATGTCGACGTGCCAGGGCTCGCGCGGCAACAGCCTCAGGGACTCGATGTCGCCCGAAAAGCCTTGCCGGGCCAACGCCGCGAGTCGCGCGGCGTCGCCGTGTCCGGTCGGTCGCGCCGGCAGGTCGAGGCCCTCGCCGACGCCCAGCCGGGCCGCCACGGCGCGCCAGTACGGGGTGTACACGCGGTACGGCGTGCCGTCCTTCTTCAGCGCCTCCCACGGCTCGAACAGCAAGGATGCGTTGAAGGTGCGCGGTGACAGTGCCGACAGCGCGGACTTGACGCGCTTGTCGGTGGCGACGGAGTCGGGGTCGTGCCGCCGATTCCAGTAGACCCGCGTGGCACCGGTGCGCTCGGCCAGCGCGCGGAGTGTCGCGACCGGCTCGCCGCGGGCCACCACGAGCGCGCCGCCGCCCGCCCGCAGCGCGCCCTGCAACGCGCCCAGGGAATGGTGCAGCCACACGCGGCTCGCCGCGCCGGGCCGGTGGGCGTGCTCGCCGGGCTCGTCGATGTACGCGCACAGTACCGAATCGCACTCGGCCGTCGCCGCGGACAATGCAGGGTTGTCCCCAATGCGCAGGTCCTTGCGGAACCAGACTATCCCGATGCTCAAGCCTCGGTGTTGTCCGTCGCTCCACCGGGCACGTGCAGGGGAGCGGCCCGCGGCGCGGCGCCGAGCGTCGCGTGCGCTTCCGGTACGTCGGCGTAGACGAGGTCCAGCCCGAACCCCGCATCATCGACATCCACCGCCGCCAGCGCACCGACCGCGTCGCCGCCGAGCTCGGCCGCGTTGGCCTCGTCGGTGTCGATGTGCATCTCCAGCTTGTAGCTCTCCTTCACGCGGATCAGCACGTCGCCGAACACCATGTCGCGCGGCCCGCCGACGATCGCGACGGCCACGTCGTCGCCGTCGCGCACCCCGAAGAGCTCGGCGTCGCGCGGGTGCATGTGGATGTGCCGCCGCGCGCAGATGAGCCCCTCCGACAGATCCACCGTGCCGGCCGGGCCCTCGAGCCGCACGGGCGCGCTGCCCGCGACCTTGCCGGAATCGCGCACCGGCGCATCCACGCCGAGCCGGAACTCGTCGGTGCGCGACACCTCGACCTGGTCCACGTCGCGCAGGGGTCCGAGCAGCCGCACGCGCTCGATGCGCCCGCGGGGCCCGACGAGGTTCACGCGTTCGCTGCACGCGAACTGGCCGGGCTGCGACAACGGCCGCTCGGCGGTGGGCGTGGCGTCGGGGCCGAACAGCGCGGCGAACGTCGCCTGCGTGAGGTGGCAATGACGCGCGCTCACCGCGATGGGCACGGGCAGCGGCTTCGCGGGCGCGGCCGCCCGGCGCACCTCGGCCGCCAGGCACTCGACCACGTGCCCGGCGATGGCACGCTCCTCGTCGCTCGGCACCACCAGCACCTGCACGCGCGAGTTCGGCGCCGAGACGCGCACGGCGGGCTCGCCCGGACCGGGCCGCGCCGAGCGGTTCGCGTCCAGGTCCAGGAACAGCCCGGCGAACTCCAGCCGCTGCACGATGCGCTCGCGCATGGCGGTGCCGTACTGCCCGATGCCGCCGGTGAACACCACCGCGTCGCAGCCGCCCATCACGGCGGCGTAGGCCCCGACGTACTTGCGCGCGCGGTGCGCGTACACGTTCACGGCCAGCCGCGCGCAGTCGTCGCCGTCGGCCGCTGCCGCCTCGATCTCGCGCAGGTCGTTGCCCAGCCCGGACAGCCCCGCCAGACCGCTCCTGCGGTTCAGCAGCGTCTCGAGCTCATCGACGTCCATGCCCGAGCGCAGGAGCTTCAGGAGCATGCCCGGGTCGATGTCGCCGCTGCGCCCGCCCATCACGAGACCCGCCAGCGGCGTGGCGCCCATGCTGGTATCCACCGAGCGGCCGAATTCCACGGCGCAGGCGCTGGCCCCGTTGCCCAGGTGCAGCGTGACGAGGCGCAGCGCCGAGAGCGGCCGGCCCATCGCCGCGGCCGCGATCCGCGCGGCCGCCTCGTGCGAGATGCCGTGGAAGCCCACGCGCTGCAGGCGGTGTTCGCGCACAAGCTCCGGGTCCAGCGCGGGCATGCGCGAGCGGCGCGGCATGCGCGCGTGGAAGCCGGTGTCGAACACCGCCACCTGCGCCACGCCGGGCAGGGCCTCGGCGGCCGCCTCGATGCCTGCCAGCGCGAACGGGTTGTGCAGCGGCGCATCGGCGGACGCGGCCTCGATGGCTCGCAGGGTCGGTGCGTCGATGCGTGTGGGCACGACGAGCTCGCCGCCGTGCACGACGCGGTGCCCGACGGCATCGATCGGGTGCCCTGCGGCGGCGAGCGCGGCGAAGGTCTCGGCCACCGCCGCGGCGTGCGGACGCTCGGGCCCGAGCCGCTCGTGCACGCCACGCTGCAGCGCCGCGCCGTCCGGCCCGAACAGCGCGAACTTCACGCTGGACGAGCCGCAGTTGATGACGAGCACGTTCATCGCCGCACGGACCGGGTGAGAGGGGTCGCGCAGTGTAGTCGGCCCGCCCATTGCACCGGTGGCCGCCCTGCCGGGGCTACATCCCGGGCTCAGCCGGGAACGTCGTGGCGCCACGCGCCGTGCGTCGTGCGCCGGCCCCCGGGAGCCTGGTGGCACTGAAGGGAGCGAGCGAACGGGGTCCCGGAAACGAGAAAGCCCCGCGCGAGGCGGGGCTTTCGGGAGGCGAGCCGGGACTCGATCCCCGCACCGCCCAAGCTCCTTTTCGAGGAGCCGTGCCACCGGGCCCGGTCGGACCCCGTTTCAGGGGTACCCGACCGGGCCCGGCGCCACGTCGACTCCGACTTGCGTCAGACTGCGGTGACGTTCACCGCGGCGGGGCCTTTCTGCCCCTGCTCGATGTCGAACGACACCTTCTGACCCTCGTCGAGAGTCTTGTAACCGTCGCCGTTGATGGCGGTGTGGTGGACGAAGACGTCCTTGCCGCCTTCTTCCGGGGCGATGAAGCCGAAGCCCTTCGCCGCGTCGAACCACTTCACTGTACCAGTACTCAAAGCAATACCCTTCTACGTAAACGTCTTGACAGACATGTGCGAGACGGGGAGGACGCCTGCGCGGCCGACCCGACCTCTCGAGACGCGACCACGACCGCCAGGGCCGCGTTGCGCGGACGCCGACCCCCCGTGAGGAATCCCGACGCCGTTCGCAATATAGGGAGTTGTGCCTGACAATACAAGCGACCTTGCATCAAGGTTCCGCGTCCGGAACGCTCCGGACGCTCTGCTACGATTCGCGCCCTTTCGAACCGGCCCGACGACTCCTCACCTTGAGCACTGCCGCAGCGAACCTCGACGCCTTCGCCGTCGGCCAGCGCTGGATCGTCGACACCGAGAGCGAGCTGGGCCTCGGCACCATCCTGGAGGTGGAGCACCGCCAGATCACCGTGGTGTTCCTGGCCACCGGCGAGACCCGCCGCTACGCGAAGGAGAGCGCGCCGCTCACGCGCGTGGCTTTCGTCGCCGGCGACCTCGCCACCAGCCACGAGGGCTGGCAGCTGAACGTCGACACCGTCGAGGTGCGCGACGGGCGGCTGATCTACGCCGGCAAGCGCACCGACGACGGCTCGTCCGCCACGCTCGACGAGCGGGATCTGGACAACTTCCTGAAGTTCCGCACGCCGCGCGACCGCTTGTTCGCGGGCCTGCTCGACGGGCACCGCTGGTTCGAGCTGCGCCGCGACGTGTTCGAGCACCGCGACCGCATCGCCCACTCCCCCATCCGGGGGCTCGTCGGTGCGCGCGTGCAGGTGCTGCCGCACCAGGTGCACGTCGCCGTCGAGGCGCTGGGGCGACCGACCCCACGGCTGCTGCTGGCCGACGAGGTGGGCCTGGGCAAGACCATCGAGGCCGGGCTCGTGCTGCACGCGAAGCTCGCGCGCGGCGAGATCGAACGCGTGCTCGTCGTCGTGCCCGAGCCGCTGATCCATCAATGGCTGGTCGAGATGCTGCGCCGCTTCTCGCTGCGCTTCACGCTCATGGACGAGGCTCGCTACGAGGACCTGGAAGAGTCGGCCCCCGAGGGCAATCCCTTCCTGGCCCAGCAACTGGTGCTCGTGTCGAGCCAGGCACTGCTGGAGCCGACCGGGGACGCGGACGACATGGATCGCACCCTCGGCGACGCCGCCGTCGAGGCGAACTTCGACCTGCTCGTGGTCGACGAGGCGCACCATCTCGAGTGGTCGCCCGGGGCCCCCTCGCCCGACTACGCGCTCGTGGAGCGACTCGCCGAGCGCGTCCCCTCGGTGCTGCTGCTGACGGCCACCCCCGAACAGCTCGGCACGGGCGGCCACTTCGCGCGGCTGCGACTGCTGGACCCCGACCGCTACTCGGACCTGGAGACCTTCGAGCGCGAGGAGCGCGGCTTCGAGGACGTGGCGCGCGTGGCCGGCAAGCTCGCCGACGCCGAGGCGTTGGACGCCGCCGACATCGGTGCCGTCGAGACCCTTCTGGGCGAGCCCTTCGACGAGGCCGCGCGCGCCACGCTCGGCTCCGATGCGGCGCTCGCGGCGAGCGAGCTGCCGGAGCGCCTGGTCGGCCAGCTCGTCGATCGTCACGGCACGGGACGGTCCCTGTTCCGGAACACGCGCCGGGCCATCACGGGCTTTCCGGAGCGGCGCTACGTGGCGCACGCGCTCGACGAGGCCGGACCCGACGCGCTGGCCGACTGGCTGATGGGCTTCCTCGCCTCGCGCCGTGGCAAGAAGGTGCTCATGATCTGCGCGCACCGCGCGACGGTCGAGGCCGTGGGAGAAGCGCTGCGCGGCGTCGGCATCGACACCGCGCGCTTCCACGAGGGCATGAGCATCGTCGAGCGCGACCGCGCCGCGGCCTGGTTCGCCGACCCCGACGACGGCTGCCGGCTGCTGCTGTGCTCGGAGATCGGCAGCGAGGGTCGGAACTTCCAGTTCCTGCACACCCTCGTCACGGTGGAGCTTCCCTTGGTGCCCGATCTGCTCGAGCAGCGCATCGGCCGGCTCGACCGCATCGGCCAGACCGAGACGGTCGAGATCCACGTGCCGGCCGTGCCGGGCGGGCAGGACGCGCGCCGCGCGCGCTGGTACCACGAGGGCCTCGACGCCTTCGAGACGCTGTCGCGCACGGGCGGTCTCGTCGCGCGCGAGCTCGGCGCCGAGGGGCTCGCCGCGCTTCGCGAAGACGACCCCGGTGAGGCGGCCGTGGACGCGCTCGTCGAGCGCACGCGCGCGCTCGCCGCCGACACCGCGAAGCACATGGAAGCCGGGCGCGATCGCCTGCTCGAGCTGAACTCGAACCGCCCCGAGCGCATCCAGGAACACCTGGACGCCTACGGGCGCGAGGCGCGCGACATCGCGCTGCAGGACTTCATGCTGCGCGTGCTGGACCGCTTCGGCGTCGACGTGGCCGAGCAGACCGGGTGGTGGCTGCTCAAGCCCACCGAGAACATGCAGCTCGAGCGCTTCCCGCTGCTGCCCGAAGGCGGCATGTCCGTCACCTTCGAGCGCGAGACGGCGCTCGCGCGCGAGGACCTCGTCTTCCTCACCTGGGACCACCCCATGGTGGTCGCCGCCATGGACCTGATCCTGGACGAAGGCTACGGGCAGGCCGACGCGCAGGTCGTGCGCGCGAGCGAGCTCACGGCGGGCCTTGCGGTGGTGGACGCGAGCTACGTGCTCGAATGCAAGGCCGACCCCGCCCTGGGTATCGAGCGCTACCTGCCGGCCGACGTGCAGCGCTTCGCCGCCGGCCTGGACGGTCGCGACTGGACCGCGGTGCTCGAAGGCATCGACATCGCCGCGGCGCGCATTCGCTACGATCGCAACAAGCTGCGCGAGGTGGTCAAGCGCAGCCGCGGACCGCTCGACATCCTGATCGGGCGCACCGCGAAGAAGGCCGAGGCCTCGCTGCCGGCGCTCGTCGCCGAGGCGCGCGCGGCGCTCGATGCCGAGCACACCGAGGAACGGACGCGCCTCGTCGCGCTCGCCCGCATCAACCCGGCGGTGGACGAGGCCGAGATCGCCGCGCTCGACGCGCTGCACGAGCGACGCACCGAGGCGCTCGGTTCCGCGCACGCCCGGCCCGTGTCGGTGCGCGTGCTGTTCGCCAACTGAGTCGACCTCGGTGAAATTCGTCTCCTTCAACGTCAACAGCGTGCGCCTGCGCCTGCACCAGTTGCAGGCCCACGTCGATGCGCACGCGCCCGACGTCATCGGGCTGCAGGAGACCAAGGTGGTCGACGCGGACTTCCCGGTCGATGCGCTCAAGGAGCTCGGCTACCACTCGGCGTGCACCGGGCAGAAGACGCACTACGGCGTGGCGCTGATGTCGAAGCGCGAGCCCGTGAACGTGGTCAAGGGCTTCGCCACCGACGAGGACGATGCCCAGACCCGGCTCATCCGCGCCGACATACCCGCGCCGGACGGCACGCCGGTGCATGTGATCAACGGCTACTTCCCGCAGGGGGAGAAGCGCTCGCACCCGGTCAAGTTCCCGGCCAAGGAGCGCTTCTACGCGGACCTGCTCGCGCTGCTGCAAACCGACTGCGACCCGACCCGACCCGTCGTCGTGATGGGCGACTTCAATGTCGCGCCAGTCGATGCGGACATCGGCATCGGTGCCGACAACGCGAAGCGCTGGCTCAGGAACGGCAGCACGAGCTTCCTGCCCGAGGAGCGCGAGTGGTTCGCTCGCCTGACCGACTGGGGACTCGCCGACACCTTCCGCGCGCTGCACCCCGACGTGGACGACCTGCACAGCTGGTTCGACTACCGCAGCCGCGGCTTCGAGGCGGACCCCAAGCGCGGCCTGAAGATCGATCACGTGCTGGCGACGAAGCCCCTGCTGGAGCGCCTGAACGGCGCCGGCATCGACCAGGACGTGCGCGCGATGGACAAGCCCTCCGATCACTGCCCCGTGTGGGCGAGCTTCGATCTCGGGTGACGCCGCCTCCGGCCCGTTCCCCGCGGCGATCCGGCGCATGAGCTCGCCGATCCGACGCATCAACCTCGCCCTGCAGGGCGGCGGCGCCCACGGCGCCTACACCTGGGGGGTGCTGGATCGGCTGCTCGAGGACGACGGCATCGAGATCAGTGCCATCTCGGGCACCTCCGCCGGCGCGCTGAACGGCGCCGCGATCAAGGCGGGGCTCGTCAGCGGCGGCCCGGACGCGGCGCGCGCGAACCTCGACTGGGTGTGGAGCCGCGTCGGCACGCTGCCCGACCTGCGCATGGTCACGTGGATGAGCCTCTTCACGCCCACCCAGATCGCGCGGGCGCTGGAGTTCTCGCCGGCCTTCGCGGCCATCGACATGAGCGCGCGCGTGTTCAGCCCGTACGACTACGGCGCGGCGTACCGGAACCCGCTGGAAGAGGTCGTGACCCACATGCGCTTCGACGAGGTGTGCAGCCCCGACGGTCCCGCCTTCCACATCTGCGCCACCAACGTCCGGAGCGGCAAGATCCGCGTGTTCACCGGCGACGAGATCACGCCCGACGCCATTCTCGCCTCGGCCTGCCTGCCCACCCTCTTCCGCGCCGTGGAGATCCCGGACCCCGCGACGATGCGCGTCGAGGCCTACTGGGACGGCGGCTACACGGGCAACCCCGCGCTCTTCCCGCTGTACGCCGCGGAGCTGCCCGCCGACATCGTCATCGTGAACATCAACCCCCTGTACCGCGAGGAGTTGCCGACCTCCGTCAACCAGATCCAGAACCGCATCAACGAGATCGGCTTCAACACCTCGTTGCTGCGCGAGCTGCGCGCCATCGACTTCGTGCAGCGCCTGATAGAGACCGGCGCGGTGCGCGAGGGCAGCATGAAGAAGGTGCTCGTGCACATGATCTCGGACGATGCGCTCATGAACGAGCTGTCGGTGGCGACGAAGCTGATTCCGCTGCCGTCGATCATCGCGACGCTGAAGGCCGCGGGGCGCGCGGCGGCCGATGCGTTCCTGGAGGATCATCGCGCGGACATCGGCGTGCGCGGGACGGTGGATCTGCGCGGGATGTTCCAGTAGGCGGATCTTCCCGATCGCTGGTGCGTACCGACCCCGTCCGCGAGCACCGTGCCCGGCGACGGCCCCGTGCCGAACCCGGGCACCGTGCCGGAGGACTTCGACTGCCCGAACGGCGGTGAGCTGCGGGACATCCGCGAGGCCGACGACGACGATGGCAGCCGCGCGCGGTTCATCGCCGACGACTGCGGCATCGGCCCGATCCGCTTCACCGGGGACGTATTCCTCGATCGCGAAGCGACGTCGTCTCACCGGTTCCCCGGGACCGCCACGAGCTTCTCGTTCTCGGACGTCGTGCTGAGCGACGCGCGCGACGGCACGACGCGATCGGCACGGAAACGGCCGTGTGGGCGAGGCGCCGACGGTGGGGCGACTGTGGGTGGAATCGGACGGGGCGCGCTGGCTGATCGATGCGTTCGACGGGGTGGACGTGGGGTTCTGAGGACATCGGCACGGGCGAACCGCGCGGATCCGCGAGTCGAACGAGATCCGTTCCGGCCATGGCCAGCCGACGAAGAACTGCGATGGGCGTGGCGAGCCATCGCGGTTCGGACAGCGTGGCGGACTCGATCGACTACGCACCGTGCCCAGCCCTCGCCGACGACGTGCGCGCGCCTGGCGGCAGCATCATCGTGTCGATGTCGGTCAGGGTATCGGCGAGGTTGCTCACCGCCTCGTAAACCGCACGCAAGTCCACTGCGAGCTGCGGGGTCGATAGTGCTTTCCACGGACCCGGCGCCCCGCCGGTCCGCGACACGCACCGCCCTCCCTCACAACGCAGAGATCTCCTTCGATGATCCTTCGCACCGCCCGCCGCACGCTCGTCGCCGTCGCCCTGGCTGCCGCCGCCCTCGTCCCTTCGGCATCGTTCGCCGAAGTGCCCGTCGGCGAGGCGCAGTCCTTCGTCGAGAAGCAGTACGAGATCCGGGGCGACTGGAGCGTCATCGAGGAGGACGGCCGCACGATCATCCGCTTCAGCGACGACTTCCACACGAAGCAGGGTCCGGACCTGAAGGTGTTCCTGTCCCCGACGACGATCGACGCGGTGGACGGCGACAGCGCCACCGACGGCTCGGTGCTGCTCGGCGAGCTCGCCTCGCCCAAGGGCGGTCAGGACTACGTGCTGCCGGAGGGCCTGAGCCTGTCGGACTTCGAGAGCGTGCTGGTGCACTGCGAGGAGTTCAGCGTCCTCTGGGGCGGCGGCTCGCTCTGACGCCGCGCCCGCTTCGCAGGGCCGTCGACCATGCGTCGGCGGCGAACCCTCTCTCGCACCTCACCGACACACCACATCCTCATGAACGCACGCACCGCCACCCCGCCGACCGACACCGCCTCCACGGGCGCGCCGGCACGACGCTCCGTCCTCCTGAAGCGCTCCACCCTCATCGCCGTGGCCTCGTGGCCGATCGCGCTCTTCGCCTCGTTCGTCTTCCTGTCGTCCCTGCCCTACAAGTTCTCGGGCCACCCGGACACCGCGCACATCTTCTCCACCATAGGAACGTGGATGGGCGGCATCGCGGGCGACGGCGTCGGGCGGGTCTTCTCGAGCTACGGCGCGTACGCGGTCGGCAGCGCGGAGCTGCTTGCGTCGCTGCTTCTGCTGGCGCCGCTCGCGCTGTGGCTTGCGGGCAAGGCGACGGGTCGACGCATCGGCCCCGGCCGCGCGAAGCTGCACGCGCTCGGAGGCGGCATGGCCGCGGCGCTCATGGCGGGTGCCGCGTTCTTCCACCTGTACACGCCGCTCGGCACGACCGTGGTCAACCAGGGCGTGAGCGACGGCGGCGCACTGTTCCGCACCGCCTTGACGGTGTTCGGCTTCGGCGTCGCGCTCGTTGCGCTGAACGTGCGGGCGGCGATGCGCTGAACACGGCGCCAACGTGCCGAAGATCCAAGGCGGGCATCGTCACCTCGATCGGACCCGCGCCTCGAAGATCATCTCGCGGGAGGAGGCGCGATCGAACCGCGTGCCGTCCCAGTCCCCAAGCACGCTCGCGACCTCGAACCCGTGGAACTCCAGCAGCGATCGGATCTGCGCGTCGGATGGAAACCGCAGCGTGCTCGACGATATCAACGTGGCGTCCCGGAACGCGTACGCCTGCTCGAACGAGATCGTCCGGCCCGCGGACTCGACGACCCGAATCGAGCAATCGAGCCGCCCGAACACCGAATCGTGCGAGGAGCGGTGCCCGTGCCATTCGTGGGCCCAGTCGATCGCGGGATTGCGCGACTCGAAGACGAACGTGCCGCCCGCGGCGAGATGTCGCCGCACGGTTCGCAGGAGCGCAGCGATGTCGGCGTCGCCGAGTAGCGCCTGGAACGCGTGGCCGGTCATCGTGACGAGGTCGAACCGCTCGCCCGATTCGAAGTCCTGCGCGGTGGACTCGACCCACTCGATCGCGGACGCGTGAGGCTTCTCTCGCGCCACGGCCAGCATCGCCATCGACGGATCACTCCCCGTGACGGCGTGCCCGCGGGCGGCGAAGGCGTCGCAGAGCGACCCCGTCCCGCAGCCCAGGTCGAGAATGCGCATTCGGTCGAGTTCGAGGCACGCGACATTCACATCCTCTCGCATGCCGCCACGTTCCTCGATACATAGGGCTCCCGTACGGCAGCGGAAGCCACGAACCTAGCGGCTTCGGATCGCTTTCAGGTTCGACGAACGACCCGGAGGGAGCCTGTACGCGTTCACCACGGAACGGCCGAGGTTGCGCGAACTGGAACCCGAAGCGCTCGCTCGGTTCGCGTCCTAGAGATGTTCGACGACTTCTCGCCGGCGACCGCCAAGCGCGTGGCGGCTTCGGTATCCGCGACCGACATGGGCGGCGGCAGAGACTTGGACCATCGGGGCCGGCCTTACTACATCTCCGCTCTGCCCGAGCGGGCCGGTATCGATCCTCGAGCCGATAGCCTCCCGACGCTCGGAGTCGACCGAAGGCACGAGACCGACGTCCAGGAATCGACGGTGCTGGCGACGATGTCGGACCCGCCTTCGACGGAGTAGCGGTGACGCGTTGGCGAGACCGGTGCGCGGGCCAGCACGACGGCTGACGCCAACGTCGGTAGTGCGAACTCCGTGGCGATCGAACGACGCGCGGGAGGTTTTCCGCGCGGTAACGTTTTCAACGTCGCAACACGGTCCGCGAGGCGAGTGATCCCACGCTGGCGGCGCCTTGCCCACCGGAGCAAGGACATCAAGGCGGTGCCAGCACCGGCCGCAAGCGACAGGCACGACGCGAGTGCCCCGGATGCCATGACCTGAACGTTAGGTCGCATTCCGTCCCTTCCCACCTCGAATGCTACTGATCATGAGACGAACTTCTCGGTTTCTTCCGAGCGCCACCGTGGTTGCCCTGATGGCGCTCGGTGCTACGCCGGTTCTAGCCGCACCCGACAATGGGTGCACCGATCTGCCCGATCCGTTTCTGCGCGTGGCGCAGATCCTCTCCGCTCCAGACGTGGCCAACAAGCCGGAGAAGGATCTGTGCAAGAACCTGATCAATTCGGAAAAGCATTTCTCCAAGGGCAAGACCGACAAGGCGGTACAGGAGATCGAGAAGTTGATCCGGACTGCCGAGGCCAACCGGCAGGGACTTCTCACCGATGACCAGGTGGCGCAGATCCTCGACGAGTCCGAGGACGTCATCGACGAGCTCATCAACGGACCGAGTCTGGCAAGCGTCGGCGGTGCCGTGTTCCAGTTCATTACCGGCCTGCCCGTACAGGGCGCGGCGGTGAGGGTGACGTTCACGGACAACGACTCCGTCTACGAGACGAGCACCGACGAGAACGGCCTGTTCGAGGTCGAGCCGGACGAGGACGAAGGCACCTTTCTCGTCGTGGCCACGAGCGCGGACGGCAGCACCGGAACGGTACAGGGCGCTCTGACCGAGAACGAACCCGAGGTGACGCTCCTGGTCACGATCGATGCACCCGGCTCCGGCTCCATCCAGGGGCAGATCTCCGGGCTCGGCAGCACCTCCGCGCAAGACGTGTTCGTCACCGCCACCTTCCCGCGCACCGAACGCAAGTACACCGCTGCCGTGGGGACCGACGGCAGCTACCGGATCGACGACGTCGCGCTGGACGCCACGGTCATCGTCATCGCGTTCTCGCCCACCACGGGGGCGACCGCGTCACGTTCGAGCTTCGTCAATGCGAGCCGCCCCAACATCACCGTCAACGTCCCGCTCGACACGACGAATGCAGTAGTCAACGACGGCTTCGTCAACTCCGATTTCGCCAACGGCCCGGACGGCTGGCAGGTCACGGGGCCGGCGACGGTGGTCGACCGGACCGAATTCTTCGATCTTCCGGGCGACGAGTGAGCGACATGCGCAGACACAACCGATCGAGACCTGGGAGGTGCGCACGATCGACAGTGTCGAGCGCGAGACGCGAAACGGCCACTGGATCACCAGCATCCGGCCGACGAAGGACAACGCTGCCGAGCTAGTGGCCGCGGGGCGCACGCGCTGGAATATCGAAAATGAACGCTTCAACGCGCTCAAGAACCAGGGCTACCACCTCGAGCACAACTACGGACACGGCAAGCTGCACCTGTCGAGCACGCTTGGCGGACTGAACCTGCTGGCGTTCCTGATCGATCAGGTGCAGGAATCCTTCTGCCGGGTGTTCCAGGCGGTGCGCACGGCGGCGATCTCGCGGCGCAACCTGTGGGAGCGGCTGCGGGCCTGCTTCACGACGGGGCGAGCCCCGGACTGGGGCGCGTTCATGGCGTACTGGGAAAAGCCGGGCTAGGCGAACCTGTCGCTGCCGGCGAGCGGATAGAGGAGCGGTTGCCGTCACAAGACGACGGCGCTCGATACTCGGCACGCTGGTGCAGGAAACCCGAACGGCACATCAGGAAAACCATTGAGGGGCGAGCGCAGGCAGCGAAGGCCCGTCGCTGCGCGGCTGTCAGGCAGTCGGCGCGGTGCAAGCATGGCTACAGTTGGCCGGGAACCGCTGCTACGGGATAGAGGCACCGCCGTGAACAACTACTATCAACGTAGCGTCCCGGAACGCGTACGCCTGCTCGAACGAGATCGTCCGGCCCGCGGACTCGACGACCCGAATCGAGCAATCGAGCCGCCCGAACACCGAATCGTGCGAGGAGCGGTGCCCGTGCCATTCGTGGGCCCAGTCGATCGCGGGATTGCGCGACTCGAAGACGAACGTGCCGGCCGGCGGCAAGCGCGCCCCGCCGGTCGCCGAACCTAGTTCGGCAACTGCCCCTGCACGCCCTCGAGGTAGTAGTCCATGCCCAGCAGCGCGGCGTCGTCCAGCACCTCGCCCTCGGCGACGACTTCCTCGCCCGCCTGGTTCTTCAGCGGCCCCTGGAAGGGGTGCAGGTCGCCGGCCACGATGGCGTCGCGCACGTTGTCGGCGGCGGCCGCCACGTCCTCCGGCACCTTCGGACCGTACGGGGCGAACTCCACCATGCCCTCCTTGATGCCCTGCCACACGTCCTGGCTCTCCCAGGTACCGTCCAGCACGGCCTGCACGCGGTCGACGTAGTAGTAGTTCCACTCGTCGATGATGGAGGTGAGCTGTGACTCCGGCGCGAAGGACACCATGTCGGATGCCTGACCGAAGCCGAGCACGCCGCGCTCCTGCGCCACCTGAAGCGGTGCCGGCGAGTCGGTGTGCTGCGTGATGATATCGACGCCCTGGTCGATCAGCGTCTTGGCGGCGTCCGCCTCCTTGCCCGGGTCGTACCAGGTGTTCACCCAGACGACCTTGGTCTCGGCGTCCGGGTTGACCTTGCGCATGGCCGTGGTGAACGCGTTGATGCCGCGCACCACCTCGGGAATGGGGAACGAGGCGATGTAGCCGACGGAATTGGTCTCGGTCATCATGCCGGCCATGGTCCCGATGACCGCGCGGCCCTCGTAGAAGCGAGCCGAGTAGGTGGAGACGTTGTCGTCGCGCTTGTAGCCCGTGGCGTGCTCGAACTTCACGTCCGGGAAGTCCTTGGCCACCTTGACCGTGGGGTTCATGAACCCGAACGAGGTGGTGAAGATCAGATCGTGCCCGTCCTGCGCGAGGTTCCTGATGACGCGCTCGGCGTCGGCACCCTCGGGCACGCTCTCGACGAAGGTGGTCTGTACCCGGTCGCCGAACTCCTGCTCGACGGCCTGGCGCCCGACGTCGTGGCGATAGGTCCAGCCGTGATCGCCGATGGGGCCGACGTAGACGAAACCGACCTTCAACGGTTCGTCCTGCGCGAACGCGGATGAAGCGACTGTGCAGGCGCCGAGAGCGACCGCCGCGGCGGTCTTGAGCACGACACGGCGTGCCGGGCTTGCATTGCAAAAGAACTGTGACTTGGTTCGCATTGGGCAGACTCCGGGTGGACGGGGCGACGAACGCCCCCCCGACGCGAACCCGTCGCGCGGGCTTCCTGCAGGGCGTCCGATCAGACCGTGGGGTGGAACGGGATGCCGATGCTGGCCGGCGCGTTCCGGCGGATTCGCCCGCCGTCCCGCGAGATCAGCACCAGCACGAGGATGGTCGCGACGTAGGGTAGCATCGACATCAACTGCGACGGAATGGCGATGCCCAGCGCCTGACCGTGCAGCTGCAGGATGCCGATGCCACCGAACAGATAGGCCCCGGCCAGCAGCCGCAACGGCTGCCACGTCGCGAACACGACCAGCGCCAGCGCTATCCAGCCGCGCCCCGCGCTCATGTTCTCGATCCACATCGGCGTGTAGGCCAGCGACAGGTACGCACCACCGATGCCCGCGCACGCACCACCGAAGAGCGTCGCCGCGTAGCGCACGCGCAGCACCGGATGCCCGAGCGCGTGCGCCGCGTCGTGCGAGTCCCCCACCGCGCGCAGCACGAGCCCGGCACGCGTGCGCGTCAGGAACCAAGCCACCGCGGCCACCAGCACGAACGAGCCGTACACGAGCGCGTTCTGGCCGAACAGCAGCGGTCCGACGACCGGCACATCGGTCAGCCCCGGCACGTCCAGGCGCTCCAGCCCGCCGAACGCCACGCCGACGAGCGGCTGACCGGCGAGCGCCGAGAGCCCGATGCCGAAGATGGTGAGCGCGAGCCCCGTCGCCACCTGCGAGCTCTTCAGCGACAGGGTCAGCACCGCGAACACGAGCGACAAGAGCAGCCCCGCGCCCGCGCCCGCGAGGATGCCGAGCGTGCCGCTGCCCGTGAGGTGCGCGACGGCGAACGCGGCCACCGCGCCGACCAGCAGCAGCCCCTCCACACCGAGGTTCAGCACGCCGGAGCGCTCGGTCACGAGCTCGCCGATGCCGGCGTAGACGAGCGGCGTGGCCGCGCCGATGACGGTCAGCAGGGTGAAGACGAGGGTATCGGTCATGCCGGCAGGCTCCGTCGGGTGCCGATGCGCACGCGGTAGGCGATCAGCACGTCCGTCGCCAGCAGGAAGAACAAAAGCATGCCCTGGAACACGCCGGTGACGGCGAGCGGCAGGCCGAGCGAGATCTGCGCCTGCTCGCCGCCGAGATACGACAGCGCCATGACCAGCCCCGCGAACACGACACCGATCGGATGCAGCCGTCCGAGGAAGGCGACGATGATGGCGGTGAAGCCGTAGCCCGGCGAGATGTTCGGCAGCAGTTGCCCGATCGGGCCCGCCACCTCGAACAGCCCCGCGAGCCCCGCCGCCCCGCCGCCGAGCAGCAGCGCCGTCCACACGAGCCGCCCCCGATCGAACCCGGCGTACGCACCGGCGCGCGGCGCGGCCCCGTTGACGCGCAGCGCGAAGCCGAGCAGCGTGCGCGACAGCAGCACCCAGCCGGCCAGCGCCACGAGCAGCGCGACCGGCACGCCCAGGTGCAAGCGTGTCCCCGACAGCAGGCGCGGCAGCGTGGCGGCGTCGTGGAACAAGCGGGATTCCGGGAAGTTGAAGCCGTCGGGATCGCGCAGCGGACCCGACACGAGCCACGACAGCAGCAACACCGCGACGTAGGTGAGCATGAGGCTCGTCAGGATCTCGTTCGCGCCGAAGCGCACCTTCAGCCACGCCGGTATCGCCGCCCAGGCCGCGCCGCCCGCGATGCCGGCGAGCACCATCAGCGGCAGCACCCAGGCGCCGTCCACGTCGTAGAAGGCGAGCGCGACGCTGCCGCCGGCGATCGCGCCCACGATCAGTTGCCCCTCGGCGCCTATGTTCCACACCTGCGCGCGGAACCCGATGGCGAGCGCGACCGCGATGGTGATCAGCGGCGCGGCCTTGACCAGGAGCTCCGCCACGCCGTAGCGGCTCGACACCGGCGTGACGAAGAACGCGCGCAGCGCTTCGCCCACCGGCACGCCGAGGAGCGCGAAGAGCACGCAACCCGCGAGCAGCGTGAGCACGAGCGCGATCAGCGGCGCGCACCACCCCATGAGCGCGGACGGCGCGGCACGGCGTTCGAGCGCGATCACGCGGCGATCGACTCCACCGCGTCCAGGCTCGGCGCGCCGCCCATGAGCCGGCCGACCTCGTGCGCGCCGACCGAGGCCGTCGGATAGAAGCTCGACAGCCTGCCCGCGCACAGCGCGCCGATGCGATCGGTCAGCTCCAGCAGCTCGTCGAGATCCTGCGACACGACGAGCACGGCGGCCCCGTCGTCGGCGAGCCTGCGCAGGGCGTTGCGGATCGTCAGCGCCGCGCCCGCGTCCACGCCCCACGTCGGCTGCGACACGACGAGCACGCCCGGCGATTGCAGCACTTCGCGCCCGACGACGAACTTCTGCAGGTTGCCGCCGGACAGGCTGCCCGCGAGGCTCGACGCACCGTTGCAGCGCACGTCGAACGTGTCGATGACGAGCTCGGCGAAGCGTTGCGCCTTGCCCCACGCCAGCAGCCCGCCGGCCAGCAGGCCCTGCCGGTGGTGCCCCGTCAGTAACGCGTTCTCGGTCAGGGTCATGGACGGCACGGCCGCGTGGCCCAGCCGCTCCTCGGGCACCGTGCACAACCCGAGCGCACGGCGCCGCGTGGCGCCGGCGTGTCCGACCGCCTGCCCATCGACGCTAACGGCCTCGTCCCGCGCCGCGCGCGCCTCGCCGGACAGCGCGGCCACGAGCTCGTCCTGCCCGTTCCCGGCAACCCCGGCGATGCCGACGATCTCCCCGGCCCGCACGTCGAGACTCGCCCCCTCGATGGCAATGGCGTCGCTCGTCGCGGCCGGCACGTCGAGCGCGTCCAGGCGCAGCCGCACGGCGCCGCCCGTCGCGGGCGCGTGCCCGGATGCCGCCGACGCTTCGGCGGCCGCGCCCATCATGAGCGCGGCGAGCGACGCGGCCGACTCCTGCCGCGGATCGGCCGTGGCCACGACCTTGCCGCCGCGCAGCACCGTGGCCGCGTCGCACAGCCTGCGGATCTCGTCGAGCTTGTGGCTGATGTACAGGATCGACACGCCTTCCCCGGCCAGACGCCGCAGCGTCTCGAACAGACGGTCGGCCTCGTCCGGCGTCAGCACCGACGTCGGCTCGTCCATCACGAGCAGCCGCGGCTCCTGCAGCAGACAGCGCACGATCTCGATGCGCTGCCGCTCGCCGACCGACAGCGTCCAGACCGAGCGGTGCGGGTCGAGCGGCAGGCCGTAGCGCGCCGAGACATCGCCGATGCGCGCCGCCAGCGCGGCATCCGCGTCCCCGCCGATGCCCAGCGCCACGTTCTCGGTCACCGACAACGCATCGAACAGCGAGAAGTGCTGGAACACCATCGCGATGCCGAGGGCGCGCGCCTCGGACGGCCCATGGATCGACACCGGCCTGCCCTCCCACACGATGCGCCCGGCATCGGCCTGCAGCAGCCCGTACAGGATCTTGACGAGCGTGCTCTTGCCCGCGCCGTTCTCGCCGAGCAGCGCGTGGATGCTGCCGGGCGCGAGCGCGAGATCCACCGCGTCGTTCGCGACGACGCCCGGGAAGCCCTTGGTGATGCCCTCGAGCGCGACGAGCGGCGGCCGCGATGCGTGGTCGTGGGCGGGAACGTCGTGCACCATGCAGCGGAGGCTCGGGCCGACCCGGAAGCGGGCGGCGTCAGTGTAGCGTGCGCCGTATGATGGCCGCCCATGGCCTCCCGCACCCTCGCCGTCCGATCGAGCTTCGTGCACTGCACCGGGGACCCCGCCACCGATGGACCCGAGGCCTGCGAGTACCTCGACGATGCCTGGCTACTCATCGAGGACGGCATCGTCGCGGGCTTCGCGCCCGGCGACGGGCCCACACCCGGCACGCACGAGCTCGTCGATCGGCGCGGCAAGCTGATCTGCCCGGGTTTCGTGGATGCGCACGTGCACTACCCGCAGGTGGACGTCATCGCCTCGCACGGCACGCAGCTGCTCGAGTGGCTGGAGCGCTACACGTTCCCGGCCGAGATGCGCTTCGGCGACGCCGCGCATGCGGCCGACGCCGCGCGCTTCTTCCTGGACCGGCTGCTCGCCAACGGCACCACGACGGCGCTCGTGTTCGCCACCACGCACGAGGAATCGGTAGACGCGTTCTTCACCGAGGCCGAGGCGCGGAACCTGCGCATGCTGTGCGGCAAGGTGCTGATGGACCGGCACGCGCCGGAGCCGCTCCTCGAGCCCCTCGACCTCGCAGAGACCCGCAGCCGCCGACTGATCCGGGACTGGCACGGTCGCGGCCGGCTCAGCTACGCGGTCACGCCCCGCTTCGCCCCGACGAGCACCGACGAATCGCTCGCCCTTGCGGGCCGACTCTACCGCGACCACGCGCACCTGCACGGCGGCGTGCACCTGCACACGCACCTGGCCGAGAACGCGGCCGAATGCCGCTGGGTCGGCGAGCTCTTCCCACAGGATGCCGACTACCTCGGCGTGTACGAGCGCCACGGCCTCGTCGGCCGGCGCGCCGTGTTCGCGCACTGCATCCACCTGGACGACGGTGCGTGGTCGCGCCTGGGCGCGTCGGGCGCGGCCGTGGCGCACTGCCCGACATCCAACCTGTTCATCGGCAGCGGACTGTTCGACATGGCCGCGGCCGATCGGCACGGCGTGCCCGTCGGGCTCGGCACCGACGTGGGCGGCGGCGACAGCTTCTCGATCCTGCGCACCGTGAACGAGGCCTACAAGGTCGCGCAACTGAAGGGCAACGCGATGACGCCGGAGCGGGCGTTGTATCTCGCGACGCTCGGCGGAGCGCGCGCGCTCGATCTCGATGACCGGATCGGGAGCCTGCAGCCCGGGCGGGAGGCGGATCTCGTGGTGCTGGACCCGGCGGCCACGCCGTTGCTGGCACGGCGGACGGGTGTCGCGGGGGACTGGAAGGAGCGGTTGTTCGCGCTGATGATGCTCGGGGACGAGCGCGTGGTGCGGGAGGTGCGGGTGATGGGCGAAGCGGCTCGCGGTTGGGGGGCCGGGTGATCCGGCTGCTCGGCGGTTGCGTCTGCGGCGCGGTGCGGTACCGCACCGAAGGACTTCCGCTGCGGATCACGATCTGCCACTGCACGTGGTGCCAGCGGCGCACCGGCACCGCGTTCGGTACCGAATGCGTCTTCCTGAAGGAAGCGGTGAGGCTCGACGGCGACACCCTGCGCTCGTACCGCCACCACTCGGACGAGTC
This sequence comes from uncultured Gammaproteobacteria bacterium, assembly GCA_963833195.1. Lineage (GTDB taxonomy): Bacteria > Pseudomonadota > Gammaproteobacteria > Granulosicoccales > Granulosicoccaceae > Granulosicoccus. The sequence continues at coordinate 937,450 of CAWHXF010000028.1, forward strand.
GGGCCGCTGGGTGGAGCAAGACTTCTGCTCCGCCTGCGGCTCGAACATCGGGCTTCGCCTGGAGGCGGTGCCGGAGATCCGCTCGTTGTCGATCGGCACCTTCGACGACCGGTTCTTCATCGATGCGCCCGCCACGATCGTGCGGCACGTCTTCACGCGATCACGCCTGGCGGTCAGCGAGATACCTGCGAGCGTCGAGCGCCACGAGATGCATTTCCGGGCATGACGGTCGGGGAGCCGGACGACGAGCGCGCCGCGGGCGTCGTCCTGCACGAGCGTGCCGGTCTCGTGCCGCCCGTCATCGACACGCAGTTGGCGGCCATCGCCTTGGCGCACGGTTACGCGATCGCGACGCGCGATACCGTCTTCGAGAGGCTCGGTGTCGAGCGAATCGATCCCTGGACCGAATCGTGACTCGAGCTCACGCGAAGGATCACTGAACAGGGCGATCGACGAGCAGAGGTTCCTCTTTCGGTCGCAGCCCCTTGGGCGCAGTGTCGGTTTCACACGAGCCTCGGCGGTACGCACGCTCGCCGACGTACCGTGAGACGCCCCGTGCCGCCACCGCTTCGCCTCCCGTGCCGCCTTCCCTCGCCGACGCCCCCGCCGCCCCGCACCTCGCCCCGTCGCGCGTCGCCGCGCCGCGCGCGGAGCCCATCCACCTCGAGCGCATGCTGCCGAGCGGCAAGGTCCGGCTGTGGCGACCCAAGCGCGTGCTCATCACGAAGGCGGCGCGGGGCACGCCCGTCGCCGAGCGCGCGGCGCGGGTCGGCGCGGAGCTCGGCGCCGAGGTCGTCGAGCTCACGGGCAACGCCATACGCGGCCTGAAGGGCGAGAGCGAGGCGGAGACCTACCGCCGCGCGAAGTCCACGCTCGCGATCGCGGCCGCGCCGCCGTCGGCGCTGAAGCTGCAGCCCATCCCGCCGTCGGCTGACTTTCGCGTGGATCTGGCAGTCGGGTGTCCCGCCCACTGCCAATACTGCTACCTCGCGGGCTCGCTGTCGGGGCCGCCCGTGACGCGCGCCTACGCGAACCTCGACGCCATCTTCGGCGTGCTGCCGGACTACCTCGGACGGGGCACCGTCACGTCGCGAAGCGATACCCGGGCGCGGGAGGGCACGACCTTCGAGGCGAGCTGCTACACCGACCCGCTCGGCATCGAGCACCTGACGGGCGGGCTCGCCGCGCTCGTCGAGCACGTGGCCCGCCTGCACGCGGACGGTGCCGACATCGGGCTGCGCTTCACCACGAAGTACGACGCGGTGGACGGCCTGCTCGGTCTCGAACACGGCGGCCGCACGCGCGCGCGTTTCTCCGTCAACGCGGAGGCCGTCACGCGCCCCTTCGAAGGCGGCACGGCGCCGCTCGCCGCGCGGCTCCGGGCGATGGGCAGGATGGCCGAAGCCGGCTACCCGGTCGGGCTGACCGTCGCGCCCATCATGCCGGTCGATGGGTGGCGGGCGTCCTACGAGAGCTTGCTGAACGGCGCCGCGGCCGCGCTGCCCGAGGGGGCGGACCTCACCGTCGAGCTCATCACGCACCGCTTCACGCCGGGCAGCCGCGAGGTGCTGCTCGGCTGGTACCCGGCGACGAAGCTCGAGATGGATCCGGCCGTGCGCGCGGTGAAGCGCAACAAGTTCGGCGGGCAGAAGTACGTCTACCCGAAGGCGCTGATGGACGAGATGAAGGGCTGGTTCGGCGAGTCCGTGAAGGAAATCCTGCCGCGCGCCCGGGTGCTCTACTGGACCTGATGGCGCGGCGGACGCGCCGGCCGCGATCCGTCAGACCACCGGCAGCACCACGTCCGCGAACGCCTCGGACCGGGCCGCGGCCGTGTCCGCCGCCAGCGCCGCGTTCACGCGCTCGCTCGTCAGGTGCGGCGCGAAGCGGGCGATGAAGTCGTGCGCGAACTCGCGCAGCGCGCGCTGCGGCCGCATCACCACGTGCGTGACGTCGGAGCGGAAGAGGTGCGCCGCGTCCAGCGCCACGAGGTCCGTCTCGTCGGCCGCCTCGAAGGCCATGCGCGCGACGATGCCGACGCCCAGACCGGTGCGCACGTAGGCCTTCACGACGTCCGCGTCGGTCGCCGTCAGCACGACGTTCGGCACCAGCCCACGCTCGCCGAACGCGCGATCGAGCTCCGAGCGTCCCGTGAACCCGAACGTGTACGTGATCAGCGGATACGCGGCAAGCGCCTCCAGTGTCAGGCTGCCGATGCTCGCGAGCTTGAACAGGGCGTGCCCGCGCGGCACCACGACCGCGCGATGCCAGCGCGAGCACGGCAGATGCACCAGGCCCTCGTAGTTCTCGAGACCCTCGGTGGCGATGACGAGGTCCACGTCCCCAGAATGCACCATGGCCGACATCTGCGCCGGCGTGCCCTGATGGAGCTGGATGTCCACGCGCGGCCAGCGCTCGCGGAACTCCTCGATGATGCGCGGCAGCACGTAGCGCGCCTGCGTGTGCGTGGTGGCCAGGCGCAGCGAGCCCGCGTTCGGGTCGCTGTGCTGACGCCCGAGAACCCGGATGTCCTCGACCCCTGCCAGCACCCCTTCCGCGACGCGGATGACGTCGCGTCCCGCGTCCGTCACGCGCACGACCTGACGCCCCGCCCGCTCGAAGAGCTCCACGCCGAGCTCCTCCTCCAGCGCGCGGATCTGCTTGCTGACGCCGGGCTGCGAGGTGTGCAGCGCCACGGCGGTGGCGGACACGTTCAGGTCGCAGCGCAGCATCGTCACGATGCAGCGCAACTGCTGCAGCTTCAAGGCCGCACGACCGAAGCCCGCGATCGAGGCCGGGCTCGCGGCACCCTCAACCCTCGACGCCGAGGCGCTCGTGCATCAGGGGGCTGGTGGTGGTGTACTGCAGGTGCACCTTCTTGTCGGGTTCGAAACGCTGCTTGATCGCGAACGCGGCCAGCGCGGCCTCGTGGAAGCCGGACAGGATCAGCTTCTTCTTGCCCGGATAGGTGTTGATGTCGCCGATGGCGTAGATGCCCGGCACGCTCGTCTCGAAGCTCGACTGGTCGATCGTCACGAGCTTGCGCTCCAGCGCCGGCCCCCAGTCCTCGATCGGCCCGAGCTTGGGAGACAGGCCGAAGAACACCAGCAGGTCGTCCACGGGCAGCTTGACGGTGCTCCTTTCCTCGTCGCGCAGCGTGAGCGTCAACCCCGTGAGCCTGCCGCCCTCCTCGGCGAAGGCCGAGGCCTGGCCGAACAGGATGCGCGCGTCCCCGGAGGCCTCGAGCGCGGTGAGCTTGTCGACCGAGGCCTGCGCCGCGCGGAACTTCTCGGTGCGGTTCACGAGGGTCAGGCTCTTCGCCACGCCCGCGAGGGTGAGCGCCCAGTCCAGCGCCGAGTCCCCACCGCCGAGGATCACGACGTCCCGGCCGTGGTGGCGGCCCGGGTCGCGCACGCGGTAGAAGAGCTGCTCTCCCTCGAAGCGCTCGATGCCGTCGAGGCGCATGCGCACCGGCGTGAACGAGCCCGCGCCCGCGGCGATGATGACGGCGCGACACTCGAACGTCGTGCCGTCGGAGGTGCCGAGGCGGAAGATGCCGTCCTCGCGCCGCTCCAGCGTCTCGACCGTCTGCTCGAGATGGATGCCCGGAGAGAACGGGGCGATCTGCTTCATCAGGTTGTCGACGAGCTCCTGGCCGGTGCACTCGGGCACGGCCGGGATGTCGAAGATGGGCTTGTCGGGATACAGCTCCGAGCACTGCCCGCCGACCTGCGGCAGGGAGTCCACGAGGTGTGCCGAGATGCCCTGCAGGCCCAGCTCGAATACCTGGAACAGGCCCACGGGGCCCGCTCCGACGATCACGACGTCGGTGGAGATGCTCATGGACGCGATTATGGGGTCGCCGGAGCGGGCGATCCAGCGAGGACGCGGCACGCGCTCCGTCGGCACGGTCGCGCCGTTGCCGGCGACCCGTGGATCGCCGGCACGGGACTCACTGCAGGGGGTAGCGGTAGCCGATGCCGAGCTGCACGTCGTCGATGATGTCGACGCCCGCGTAGGCGGTGCCCGGCCCCACGGGCAACGTGACGCCGCCGCCGATGATCGGCTCGAAGTCGGTATCGTCACCGCCGTTGTCGATCTCGGTACGAGCGAAGGCGAGACCGAGGTTCGCGTACCAGCCGATGGCTTCGGCATTCACCGTGGCCTTGCCGCTGACCAGCGCCTCGGCCCCGAGCAGGATCTGATCGAACCCGTCGCCGTCGGCGTAACCGATCGACGGCTTGAGCGCGATGTCGAGGTCCGGCAGCACGCGCTGCTCGGTCAGGTGGAAGAACGTGCCGCCACCGAAGACAAAACCGTCACCCGCACCATCGAAGTCCGCGCGCGCGACGTTGGCGAAGGCGGTCAGCGTCTCCGACACGGCGTAGTTGCCGCGCACGCCGATGTAGAAGATATCGTCGTCGAACTGCAGCGCGCCCTCGATCGAGGTCTGCGCGGAAGGCGGCGCCGCGGTGCGCCCGTTCATGATGCCGTAGAGCTCGGCGTTGGCGACACCCGCCGCCATCATGGATCCGAGCGCGAGCGCGGTGGCCGTGACGACGCGCGGCAGCGCTTGGGTCTGGTTCTGTCTTTTCATGATCGATCCTTCTCGTCGAGTGAGTGGTGAAACGTCGAGCGGGCTCAGAAGTGGTACCGGTAACCGGCGCCGTAGCCCAGCTCGCCGCTGTAGTCGATGCCCGCGTAGATCTGCCCGGGGCCCAGGTCGGTGTGGACGCCGGCACCGATCAGGCCATCGAAATCGCCGTCGTTGCCGTTGTTGTTGGTGTCGATGTAGGAAAACTCCGCTCCGGCGTTGGCGTACCAACCCACCCTGCCCGCGAGCGGTCGCACGCCGCTGACCAGCACCTCCAGGGCCGCCACGGACCCGCTCACCTCGGCGCCACCGCCCTCGGCGCTCTGGTACCCCACCGAGGGCTTGATGGCGATGTCCACGGCCTCGGAGATGCGCTGGCGCGCGAAGTGGTAGTACAAGCCTGCGCCGAAGAGGTAGCCGTCGGCTCCGGAGTCGTCGAACTCGGTCAGGGCCGCCGTCACGAACGCCGTCGTCGTGCCGTCGACCTTGTAGTTGGCCCTGAGCCCGAGGACCGACACCTCGTCGTCCCGCACGTACGCCACCTCGGCGGACAGGGTCGGCAGCGAGGACGGGTCGGCGGAGCGCCCGTCCAGTCCCCCGAGCGCATCGGCGACGACGATCCCCGGCAGAACGAGCGGCGCGACGACCGACGCGCAACGAGCGAAGTGCATTCCCGGCCCCGACGACGATGAAATGCAGGCTACCCGAAATGGGTGGGCCGGCGAATCGTAGCGTGCGCGCAACAGCGTTTCCGCCACAAGGGGCAGTACATCTTGCAAATTCGCCCCGGAGAGCCCCGACGGCAGCACACGCCCGATCCGGACGCCGGCGGTTCGGCGCCCTTGGCGCCCCGTCCGGACCTCGGGCAAGGCGGGGGCCCGCGACGGCGGACCGTCCGGAAGTGCACCGGCGAACGCCCGGCGCGAACCCCGGGTGCGGGCCTTAGGGCCTGTATCCAATCAGAACGTGGGCGCTGCCGGCCCTCTGCGTTCGTCCCGCAAGGCGCTGCGAGCGAGGGTAGCAGGGCTACCCGCGCTCGCGCGGTGCAGCGGGGCGGACGCAGAGGGCCGGCCCGAAGGGTCGCGCCGCAGAGCGCGCCAGCCGTCGTTGCTCGTCGGTCGCTTGGCCCTGCCAAGCTCCACTCCTCGCGCCTAGCCTGCCACGCTCTGCGGCGCGACAGCGCCCACGTTCTGATTGGATACAGGCCCTAGTTGAACACCTGCTCCCGCGTGGCCAGGAACTCCACCTCCGGCCAGCGCTCCTGCGCCATCTGCAGGTTCACGCGCGTGGGGGCGAGATAGACGAGCTCGCCGGCATGATCGAGCGCGAGCTGCGGCTCGAGCTTCTTCCGGAAGTCGCCCAGCATCTTCTCGTCCGCGCAGCGGATCCAGCGCGTGGTCTGCACGTTCACCGTCTCGAACTGGCTCTCGACCTTGTACTCGTCGCGCAGCCGCTGGGCCACGACCTCGAACTGCAGCACACCGACCGCACCGAGGATCAGGTCGTTCGAGGTCACCGGCTTGAAGAGCTGGGTGGCGCCCTCCTCGCACAGTTGCGAAAGGCCTTTCTGCAGGGCCTTCATCTTCAAGGGATCCTTCAGCGCCGCGCGACGGAAGAGCTCGGGGGCGAAGTTCGGGATGCCAGTGAACGCCATGTCCTCGCCCACCGTGAAGGTGTCGCCGATGCGGATGGTGCCGTGGTTGTGCAGCCCGATGATGTCGCCCGAATACGCCTCGTCCACGTGGCCCCGGTCGCTCGCCATGAAGGTCAGCGCGTCGCTCAGGCGCACGTCCTTGCCGAGCCTCACGTGGTGCGCCTTCATGCCCTTCTCGAAGCGGCCCGAGCAGATCCGCACGAAGGCCACGCGGTCCCGGTGCTGCGGGTCCATGTTCGCCTGGATCTTGAAGGCGAAGCCCGTGAACCCCGGCTCGGTCGGCTCGACCTCGCGCACGGTGGTGCCGCGCGACTGCGGCGGCGGTGCGTGCTCGACGAAGTCGTCGAGCAGCTCCGCGACGCCGAAGTTGTTGATCGCCGAGCCGAAGTGCACCGGTGTGAGCGAGCCCGCCAGGTACTCGTCCCGGTCGAAGCGGTGGCAGGCGCCCTCGACGAGCTCGAGCTCCTCGCGCAGCTCGTCGAGCGCGTCGCCGAGCAGCTCGCGCGCGCGCGGATCGTCCAGCCCGTTCAGGGTCGTGCCTTCGTTGATGCGCCCGCCGTGGGTCGGCGAGTACAGGTGAACGGTCTGCTTGTAGAGGTGGTAGACGCCCTTGAAGCGCTTGCCCATGCCGATGGGCCAGGTGATGGGCGCGCAGCGGATGTCGAGCATGCGCTCGACCTCGTCCATCAGCTCGATGGGGTCCCGGCCCTCGCGGTCGAGCTTGTTGATGAACGTCATCACCGGCGTGTCGCGCAGCCGGCAGACGTCCATGAGCTTCTCGGTGCGGGCCTCGACGCCCTTGGCCACGTCGATGACCATGAGCGCCGAATCCACCGCCGTGAGGGTGCGGTAGGTGTCCTCGGAGAAGTCCTCGTGACCCGGCGTGTCCAGGAGGTTCACGATGCAATCGCCGTACGGGAACTGCATGACGGAGGAGGTCACCGAGATGCCGCGCTCCTTCTCCATGGCCATCCAGTCCGAGGTGGCGTGGCGCGCGGCCTTTCGCCCCTTGACGGTGCCCGCGAGCTGGATGGCGCCGCCGAACAGCAGGAGCTTCTCGGTCAGCGTCGTCTTGCCGGCGTCCGGGTGCGAGATGATCGCGAAGGTGCGCCGGCGGCAGATCTCTGTTCGGGGATCCATCGGTCCGGGGTGTCGTCGAGGCAAAGCCGATCGAGTATGCGTGCGGCCGCCGGCCCGGACAAGGTCCCGGACGGCCCGAATGGCGTGGAACCTCGAACGCGGATCAGTGCAGCGGCACCACCCCTTGCATGCCGTCGCCGCCGAGGCTCCTGGCCATCACGATGGCGTCCTCGCGCCCGCCCCGCGCGTCGTAGTAGTCCTTCCTGCGGCCCACCTCGTTGAAACCCGCCGACGCGTAGAGCGCCTGTGCACGCGGGTTGGACGGCCTCACCTCGAGGAACACGGTGTCGGCACCCATGCGCACCGAGGTCTCCAGCAGGTGCTCGAGCAGCAGTCGGGCAACGCCCCGCCCCTGCGCCGACGCATCGACGCACAGGTTCAGCACGTGCGCCTCGCCCGCGGCCACCTGCAGGATGCCGTAGCCGATGACGTCGTCGCCGCTGCGCACCAGGTCGCAGGTGTAGCCCGCCCGCAGGCAGTCGCGGAAGATGCCGTCGCTCCACGGGAATTCGTAGTTGCGGCGCTCCATCGCGCCGACGAGCGCCACGTCGCGCTTCGTCATCGGCTCGAAGCGCAGCGTGAGCGGCAGGGTCGCCGCGTTCACGCCGCGAGCTCCTCCAGCCGCCGCCGCACCCCCTTGAGCGCCTGCCACGCCTCGCGCTTGAGCAGCGGACGCTCCAGCAACAGCTCCGGATGGGGCAGCCGCCACGCGGCGAGCCCGAGGCTGCGCAGCTTCTCGTCCCCCGCGATCTCGCCCACGGCGTTCGTCTCGACGTCGTGGACGAGCCAGACGATCGTGCGACGCGAGCCGCCGGCCAGCTCCCGCACCGGGGGTCCCGAAACGCCGTCCGGCGCCGGCAGGCACAGGCTCACGTCGGTGCGCTCCAGGTCGATGGCCCGCAGCATGAGCTGCAGCAACGAGGCCGCCTCGCCCGCCAGCGGCGAGCCGTCCGGCGGCGTGCCGGGACCCCGCTCCACTACCACGAGCACGCGGGCATCGGCGCCGCCGGTCTCCAGGACCGTGGCGCCGCGACGCACGAAGGCGGCGATGGGTCGGTCCAGCAGGTCATGCGGGATAGCGGAGATCGGCGCGCGGTCGACGGCCGGCTCGGACCGGCTCGGACAGCGCAATTGGCTCAACTGACGCAACCGGCTCAGGCGAAGGGTCGGCCGGGATGTTCCCCGGTACGGCCACCCACGGCACCAGCCCCATCGCGTCCAGGCAGCGGCGCTGGCGCTCCGAATACCTGCGAGCCGGGCGCGCGGCCGCTCCCATCGAACCCGGCATCACTGCCGTGCGGCGAGCCGACTGCGGCGCCGGGAGAGCCGTACCAGCGTCCAGATCGGCCCGGACAGCGCGTAGAGCACGGCCGCCACGAGGATCATCTTCGGCGGGTCGATGGCGGTCGTGACGAGAATGAGCAGCACCGCCAGCGCCACCGCGAAGGGGTGCTTGCGGGTGGCGCCGAGGTCCTTGAAGCTGTAGTAGGGGAAGCTGCTGACCATCAGCAGCCCCGTCACGAGCATCACGACGGCGGCGAGCGCCACGATGTCCTCGCCGGCGTAGCCGAGCTCACCGAGCACCAGCACGAGGGAGGCGTTGATGACCGCGGCGGTCGGGCAGGCGAGCCCCTGGAAGAAGCGCTTGTCGGCCGTGCCGACGGCCACGTTGAAACGAGCCAGCCGCAGCCCGCAGCAGGCGGTGTAGACGAAGGCCACGACCCAGCCGAGCTGGCCGAAGCTGGCCTCCGGCAGGGTGGACAGCGAGAAGGCGAACACCAGGTAGGCGGGCGCCAGGCCGAAGCTGATCATGTCGGCCATGGAATCGTATTCGGCGCCGAACTCGGTCGTGGTGCCCGTCATGCGCGCCACTCGCCCGTCGAAGCCGTCGAGGATCATGGCCACCAGGATGGCCACCGCGGCGGTGCCGTAGTCCCCGCGGTGCGCCTCGATGACGGCGTAGAACCCCGCGCCCAGGGCGCTGGTGGTGAACAGGTTCGGCAGCAAATAGATGCCGCGCGAGCGCCGGCGGCGCGTGCTCTGGGAAGGATCCGCGGATTCGTCTGCCATGGGCGCAGTCTAGCGCGGCGACCTTCCCCGGATCGGTCCGCGCGGGGTGTGCGGGCGATGTTGCCCGGTACGGGCGCAGACGGCCCGCCGTACCCTGGGCCGCTAGTGGTCCTCCGCACAGATAGTGTGGTGCTCGACGAGCCTGAGAGCCGTGGTGGCAAGGCGGGTTCGCGAAGGCGTGGTGGTTCCACGTCGAGCGGACCCAACGCAGTCCAGCGCGGCTCTCAGGCTCGCCCTCCGGGAGCCCGCGTGCGCCTCCCCGGACTGCGTTGCACCTCCTCGACGCACCCCGGTGCGCCTTCGTCGATGCGCCTTGCCGGGAAGGCGCACGCGGGCTTCGAGCACCACACTATCTGCGCGGAGGACCACTAGAGCACCCGATCGAGGTAGTGCGCCGCGCTGATGAGCGCCAGGTGGGTGAAGGCCTGCGGAAAGTTGCCGAGCTGCTCGCCGGCCACGCCCGTCTCCTCGGCGAAGAGGCCGAGGTGGTTCGCGTAGCCGAGCATCTTGTCGAACAGGAAGCGCGCCTGCTCGATGTCCCCCGCCCGGGCCAGGCACTCGATGTACCAGAACGAGCACATGTTGAACGTGCCTTCGATGCCGTCGAGCCCGTCGGTCTCCGCGCCCCCGTGCGTGGAGTAGCGATAGACGAGGCTGTCGTCGGTGAGCGTCGCGCCGATGGCGGTGAGGGTGGAACGCCAGCGCGGGTCGGTCGGCGAGATGAAGCGCACGAGCGGCATCAGCAGGCACGAGGCGTCCAGCACGTCCCCGTCGCGCACCTGCACGAACGACTGCAGCTCGTCGTTCCAGAAGTGCTCGTGGATGTCCTCGTGAATGGCGTCGCGCACCTCCCGCCAGCGCTCCAGCGGGCCCGGCAGCGAGCGCTTCCTCGCCAGCCGGATGCCGCGGTCCAGGGCAACCCAGCACATCAGACGCGAATACAGGAACTCCTGCCGGCCGCTCCTCACCTCCCAGATGCCCTCGTCCGGGTCCCGCCAGTGCGCCTCCACCCAGTCGAGCATGCGCCTGAGGTTGATCCACGCGTCGCGAGAGACCGACTCGCCGTACTTGTCGGCGAGATACACCGCATCCATCAGCTCGCCGTAGATGTCGAGTTGCAGCTGGTCGTGCGCACCGTTGCCCACGCGCACCGGCACCGCGCCCCGGTAGCCCGTGAAGTGCGGCAGCTCGGTCTCCTCGAGGTCGCTGCCGCCATCCAGCCGGTACATGATCTCGAGCGTGCCGTCGGCGCCCCGGCGCTGGGTCAGCCGGTCCAGCCAGCCCATGAAGGCGTTCGCCTCCTCGACGTGGCCGACGCGCACGAAGCCGTACACGGTGAAGGCGGCGTCCCGGATCCAGGTGTAGCGGTAGTCCCAGTTGCGCACGCCGCCGGGCGTCTCGGGCAGCCCGAAGGTGCCCGCGGCGACGATCGAGCCGTGCTCGGCACTGGTCAGCAGCTTCAGCACGAGCGCCGAGCGATTCACCGTGTCGCGCCAGCGCCCGGCGTAGCCGGAGCGCGCGCTCCAGGCCCGCCACCAGTCCGACGTCGCCTTGAACGCCGTCGCCACGCGCAGGTGATCGGCCGGACCGGGCACATCGGCCGCCAGGACCTCGTCGGCAGGATCGTCGAGCGTGAAACACGCCGACTCGCCGTGGGCGAGCGTGAAGCGCGCCACCGCATCGTCACCATCGACGTCGAGCGCGACGCTGGCGCACAACCGCAGCCGCAGCCCGTCCTCGCCGTCCGAATGGAAGCTCACGGAGCCCTCGCCGGTCTGCGTGGCGTGCGCGGCCCGCGCGTAGTCGAAGCGCGGGGCGCAGCGCACGCGCATCACGATGTCGCCGCGCACCGCCTTCACGCGGCGCACCAGCCGCTGCGGCTCGGCCGTGCCCGCGACGTTCATGAAGTCCGAGATCTCGGCCACGCCGTCCGCGGACAGGAAGCGCGTGAGCAGCACGTTCGTGTCGGGCAGGTAGAGCTGGTGGCGCTTGGCGTCGCAGAGCTCGGGCGCGATCTCGAAGCGCCCGCCACCGTTCTCGTGCAGCAACGAGGCGAACACGCTCGGGCTGTCGAAGCGCGGCCAGCAGAGGAAGTCGATGGCGCCGTCGGTGCCGACCAGCGCGAGGGTGCGCAGGTCGCCGACGATGCCGTGGTCCTCTATGGGCAGTTGCATGTCGAAGCGGACGGGCGAGCGGGCCGATGCGGCCCACCCTACCTCAAGCGCGCGAGGCGACCGGCTTGCGCCGCCTCGCGCCGGAACGGGTCAAGCCCGGTTCGGGTGCCGATGAACGGCACTCCCTCCGGGCACGCTGCGGCCTACACCGAAGCGGCAGGCTTCTCCGGCGCGGTGCGAACCTGCGCCGCGGGGTCCGGCGCGACGTGATCCGGCGTCGCCCGTGCGGAAAGCCCTGCCCGCACCTTCTCGAGCACGGCCTTGAGGCTGGCCGGCTTGACGAGCCAGTGATCGAACAGCCCGGCCCGCGAGGGGTCGGGCTCCTCGGAGCCGGAGAGCGCGACGAAGACGGCATCCGGCAGTGCGTCGGGACCGCGCAGCGCGCGCACGAGCTCGTAGCCGTCGCCGTCGGGCAGGCCGATGTCCGAGACGACCACGTCGGGTCGGAAGCGCGTTGCCGTCTGCAGCGCGTCGGACAACGTGTGGGCGCTGCACGCGACGTGGCCGGCACGCTCGAGAACGGTGATCAGGGCCCGGCAGGTATCCAGGTGATCGTCGACCACCAGCACCCTGCCGGCAACGTCGCCGGCAACGCCCGCGGACTTCGCGTCGCTGCCGTTCGCGAGCCCGTCCGTCGCGAGCCCGTCCGTCGCGAGCACGGCTTCGCCGGCGGGCGCGGCGGGCGCGGTGGGCACCTCGTCCGGCGCCTCCCCGCGCAGGCACCGCGACAGCGTGCGCACGAGCCGTGCGGAGTCGATCGGCTTGGTCAGGTAGGCATCGCAGCCGGCCGCGAGGCAGCGCTCGCGCTCGCCCACCATGGCGTCGGCCGTCAGCGCCACGACCGGTCGGTCGAACCCGCTCGCGCGCAGCCGGCGCGCGGTCTCGTAGCCGTCCAGGACCGGCATCTGCATGTCGAGCACCACCGCGTCTATGCGCTCGCCCCGTTCGTCCGCCTCGGCGAGGCGTCGCAGCGCGCGTGCGCCGTCGACCGCGGTGAGCACCTCCGCGCCCGCGGCCTCGAGCATGTACTGGATGACGTGGCGGATGTCGGGCCGATCGTCGACCACCAGCAACGTGCCCGTCAGCCGTTCGCGAGCGGGTGCCACGGGCGGCGGAAGGGGCCGGATCTCGGCGGGCCTGACCAGCCGGATCGGTTCGAGTGCCTCGGCCGGCAGCTCCAGCGTGAACGTGCTGCCGACGTGCAGCCGGGTCGACAGCTCGAGACCGCCGCGCATGTGCTCGGCGAGCCGCTGGCTGATGGACAGCCCCAGGCCGCTGCCGCCGAAGCGCCGCGTGATGGAGCCGTCGGCCTGCGCGAAGGCCTCGAACACGCGCGCGCCCTGGGCTTCGGTCATGCCGATGCCGGTGTCCGTGACGAGGTAGCGGATGCGCGGCCCGTCGCTCGCATCGCCGTCCGATGGGTTGCCGGGGTCGAAGCGCACCTGCAACCCGACGCTGCCCGCTTCGGTGAACTTCACGGCGTTGCCGAGCAGGTTCACGAGCACCTGGCGGATGCGCACCGGATCGCCCAGCAGCTCCGCCGGCAGCTCCTCGTCGAGCTCGAGCACGGCCTGGAGACCCTTCTCGAAGGCGCGCAGGCGCATGAGCTCGAACGTGTCGTGCGCAAGCTCCGCCGGCGAGTACGGCCGGTTCTGCACGTCGAGCTTGCCGGCCTCGATGCGCGACAGATCGAGAATGTCGTTGACCAGCTCGAGCAGCAGGTCGCCGTTCTTCCTGATGGTCTGCACGCAGGCGAGGTCGTCGGGATTCCGCAGGTAGCCCGACAACAGCTCCGCGTAGCCGAGCATGGCGGTCATGGGCGTGCGGATCTCGTGGCTCATGTTCGCCAGGAACTCGCTCTTCGACGCGCTCGCCCGCTCGGCGTCGCCGCGCGCGCGCTCGGCCTGCTCGCGCGCACGCTGCAGCGAGCGCTCGTGGCGCTTCCTGTCCGTGATCTCCTCGGCCACCAGGTTGATGCCGGTGACCTCGCCGTCGCGGCTGCTCATCGGCAGGTAGCTGCCGACCCAGTGGCGATGCACGCCCGGCCGCGCGGGCGTCTCGCCCTCGATCTCGATGCCGTACACCGGCTCGCCCGTGCGGATCACCTCGTGGAACATGGGCACCACGGCGTCGGCCACCTGCGGGCAGGACCTCGGCCACCGTCCTGCCGATGTGCGCTTCGGCCGCCACACCGTTGATCTCCGCCAGCGCCGCGTTGATGCGCACGTAGCGCAGCTCGCGGTCGAGCACGCACAGCCCCACGGGCGCGTTGGCGTACACGCCTTCGAGCTCCTCGAGGAGCCGCTGCAGCCGCTCCTCGTTGGCCTCCAGCGCCGCCTCGAAGCGCTTGCGGTCGCCGATGTCGATGGCCGACGGGATCAGGTGCATGACCGTCGCCGTCGTCGTCGAACATGGGCACGAGCTGGAAGTCCACGGTGGTGTCGCTCACCGCCGACGAGCCGGATCGATCGCGTCGTAGCGCGAGCCTTCGCCCGCGCGCGCCGCCTCGATCGCCACGCGCAGCCGCGCGCGCTCCGCTTCCGACGCAGCCGCACCAGGGCGAGTGCTCCAGCGGCAGACCGATGACGTCCTCGCGCTCGACGCCCGCGACGCCCAGGGCCGACCGGTTGGCCTCCACCAGCACGCCATCGATGGTCATCACGCCCACGAAGGTGTACAGGCTGTCCAGGGTGCGGCGCAGGAAGCGCTCGGCGGACTTCGCGGGCGTGATGTCGGCGAACGTGATGACGAGGCCCCGCCGCGACCCGTCGGCATCGCGGTACGGCAGCACGCGTCGCTCCAGCCAGCGGCCGTCGCGCAACTGCAGCTCGTCGCGCGCCGGCGCATCGGCGACGCGCGCGGGTCGGGCAACGTCGGCATGTCGCGCGCCAGGTGCGTGAGGTGACCGAGCGGGCGGCCGACATCGCCCGGCAACACGTTGTAGACGTCCGCCACGGCCGGCGTGTAAGCGCAGGATGCGCAGCTCGTCGTCGACGAACAGCGTGGCGACCTCGCTGCTGCGCAAGAGGTTCTCGAGGTCGTCGTTGACGAGCGAGAGCGCCTCGGCCCCGACCTGCACGGCCTCCTTCGATGTCTCCAGCTCCTCGTTCGCCGACTGCAGCTCCTCGTTCATCGACAGGAGCTCCTCGTTCGATGCCTTGAGCTCCTCGTTGGCCGCCTCGAGCTCCTGCACGGTGCGCTCGAGGTCCTGCCGGGTGACGGCCAGCTCCTGCTCCAGCTGGCGCACCACGGCCTGGTCGGCTCCGAGTGCCTCGCCTCGATGGACCTCGTCGGCGTGCAACTCGGTGCCGATGTCCTGGAACACCAGCATCAGGAGCTCCTCGTCGCTGCCGAGCGCGGGCATGGGCTGCACGGTCAGCGAGATCCGCCGTACCGCGTCCGCCTCGCGCAGGACCAGGCCGTCGTGGACGACCTTGCGTCGACGTGCGCGGGCGTCGCGCATCGCGGCGCGCAGACCCGCCCGGAGCCCGTCGCGCGCGAGCTGCACGACATCGTTCCGGAAGCTCCCCGTCGGCAACGCCAGGTAGCGCTCGGCGCCCGCCGAGAGCTCCTGCACCCGACCGGCGTCGTCCACGATCGCCCACTGCGGGCTGAACTCGTCCATCACGATGCGCTGCGCGATGGCGGTCAGGTCCGGGGCGGGCGGTGGTCGGTGCGGCGGCGCGTCCGCGCCGTCCCGGCGCTCGTTCGCGAATCCCGGGCTGCGCGCCACCGCGCGGCGCTGCAGGATGCGGTGACGCCTGCTGAGCGCACGGAAGAGCTCGGGGTGGCTGCCGAGGTTCTCGGAGTTGCCGAGAAACAGGTAGCCCCCGGAGCGCAGCGAGAAGTGGAACATCGGCACGAGCTTGTCCTGCAGGTGCTGGCCGAGGTAGATGAGAAGATTCCGGCACGAGACCAGATCGATCCTCGAGAAGGGCGGGTCGGCGATGAGGTTGTGCGCCGAGTACAGGCACAGCTCGCGCAGCTCCGGCCGGACCCGGTAGTGCGCTCCGCACCGCACGAAGAAGCGCGACAGACGCTCCTCGGACAGCTCTTCGGCGATGCCGATCGGGTAGAGGCCCGAGCGCGCGGTGGCCAGCGCGCGCTCGTCGATGTCGGTGGCGAAGATCTGCACCTGAACGCGCACGCCGCGCTGCTCCAGCGCTTCGAGCACCAGCATGCCCAGGCTGTACGCCTCCTCGCCGGTGGCGCAGCCCGGCACCCAGAGGCGCAGGCCCCCGTCCGGCCCGGCACGGTCGATCAGTCCGGGCAGCACCTGCGTGCGCAGCGCCTCGAAGGCGTCGGCGTCGCGGAAGAAGCGCGTGACGCCGATCAAGAGCTCCCGGAACAGCGCCGGGGCCTCTTCCTCGTCGTCGCGCAGCCGCTGCAGGTAGGCATCCACAGCGGCGATACGCAGCACCTGCATGCGCCGGCGTATGCGCCGCACCAACGTGTTCGACTTGTAATGCCGGAAGTCATGCCCCGCACGGGCCTGCAGCCGTTCGGCGATCAGCGGGATCGCCTCGCGCAACGCGGCCTCGTCGAGCGGCTCGGCGGTGGACGGTCGCCGGGCGCGAACGTGGCGCTCGTGGGCGGCGAGCTCGGCCACCATGCCGTCCGGTGAAAGCACATGGTCGACCTGTCCGAAGTGCTCGGCCGCCGCGGGCGGGTCGGGCGCGCGGACGGCCTCGCTCTGCTCGGTCATGGTCATGCCGCCCGCCTCGCCGATCGCCCTCAGCCCCGTCGCGCCGTCGCTGCCACGGCCCGCCAGCACGATGCCCACCGTGCGGGCGCCGAGCGCCGCGGCGAGCCGCTGCATGGCGTCGTCGATGGACGACGGCGCGGTCCCGGTGTCGGGCTCGACCGGATCGCCCGGCTCGACGTGCTCGTCGCGCACCGAGAGTCGCCGGTCCGAAGGCGCCACCAGCAGCAGCCCGCCGGCCAGCGGGCGCGGTTCGGACACGAGCGCCACCTCGCGCGAGGAGTGACGATCGAGCAGCTCGCACAGCGTCCGGTCGGCCCCGGCATGCGGCACGACCACCCAGACCGAGCCGTCGGGCGAGACGTCCGGGCCGGCCTCGGCCGCGCACAACCGCAGCAGCGAATTCACGCCCTCGGCGGTGCAGCCGATGACCACGACGAGCGGGCCTCCGGGCATACGGGATTCAGTCGTCATGAGGCCGTTCGCGGGCGTCCGACCCGATCGCGCGACAGGGGCCCGCGCGGCCCGGTGCAGCGGGCGCGGAGGGCGAGAGGTTCGACAAGCGCCCGATAGTCTGCCAGAGCGGGCCGATACCGGGGATCACCTCACTGTCGCGCCATTCCGGACACCCCGACGCACGATTCCGTCCGACACGTGGGTCTCGTGCTCGCGCTCCTCGGGATGCGAACGCGCGCTCCGGGATGCACGAGCCGAGGTATCGTCCCGCCATGGCCATGCTCACACCGACACCGATCTCGGGTTCCATCCGCGCGCTGCTCATCGATCGCGACCGCGATGCCGGCCTGGAAAGCGAGCCGGTCGACGAGGTCGAGCTCGACTGGACGGGCATCGTCGGCGAGGCCCACGGCGGGCTGACCCGCCCCGCCTGCTCGCGGGTGGCGCGGCAGTACCCGCGCGGCGCCGAGATCCGCAACGTGCGGCAGGTGACGGCGGTGTCCGCCGAGCAGCTCGAGGAGATCCGCCTGGCGATGGACGCGCCGGAGCTCAGGCCGCAATGGCTGGGCGCGAACATCGTCGTCGAGGGCATCCACGACTTCAGCGGACTGCCGCCCTCCTCGCGCCTGATCGGACCCGACGGCTGCGCACTGGTGGTCGACATGGAGAACGCGCCGTGCCGTTTTCCGGCGGAGGTGATCGAGCGCTTTTTGCCGGGCATCGGCGAGCGCTTCCCGAAGGCGGCGGTCGGCCGGCGCGGAGTCACGCTGTGGGTCGAGCGCCCCGGGCGGCTCGCGCTCGGCGACCGGTTGCGGCTGCACGTGCCGCCGCCCGTGAGGTGGTCCGAAGGCTAGATCCGGATGATCGACGGGTCGTAGCTCGCCACCAGGGCGTCGTGAGTGATCAGCCGCATGGGCTCTCGCAACGCCTGCGCGACGAGGACTCGATCGAACGGGTCCGCGTGGAGAGCGGGCAGGTCGTGCACGGCGATGGCGTGTGCCGCACTCACGGAAAGCGTGCGGTAGCCGGCCTCTCGACACCAGGCCAGCGCCGGCGCGGGCCCGATCGGCATGTTGCCTCGACCGAGCGCGTGCTTGATCGCGATCTCCCAGAAGCAAGCCGCGCTGACGTGTATCGAGTTGTCCGGATCGACGATGAGCTCGCGCGCCGTCTTCGACAACCGCTCGTCTTCCACGAGCGCCCAAAGGAGCACGTGCGTGTCGAGCAGCAGTCGCATCGTTCAGGTCGCGATGCCGAACAGCGCGGCAATCTCGGCGTTGTCGGCGTCGATGTCATCGGGTACGCGAAACTGCCCGCGCGCGACACCGAGCCGCCGCCCCGAGCCGGCGGCATCGAGCGGAACGAGGCGCGCGGCCGGGCGACCGTTGCGGGCGATGATGATTTCGGGTTCCGCACCGCTCTCCACGGCATCGACGAGCCGTGAGAGGCCGTTCTTCGCCTCCAGCATGTTGACGATGGGCACGGCGGGCTCCTCCCGGACTTGGCCAGACTTGGCCAAGCAAGTCTAGCACCAAGCTTGATCGCGCCGTCTTGCGGGTGGCGGCGAAGCCCCCCAGAACACCGCGGCCAGCGCCAGCAGCACGCCCGGCACCGCGAGCCCCCACGTGAACCCGGCCGCATCGATCCGCGCCATGGCCGCGCCGACCATCACCGGCCCGCTCACCGAACCGAGCTGGTAGACGACGAGGAACGCGGCGCTCGCCACCGCGAGCTCCGCGGCACGAAAGCGCTCGCCCAGCAGGGTCAGGGACAGCGCGTAGCTCGCGAGCACGAGCCCGCCGACCACGAAGGCCACCGCGTAGATCGCCGCACCCGCCACGAGTGCCAGCGCGGCCGCGGCCACGGCGAGCGCCACGCCCACGCCCACCATGAGCCGATGCCGGTCCAGACGGTCCGCCACCACGCCCAACGTGAGCTGCAGAAGGACCCCGCCCCCGATGAAGAGCGCCAGCAGGTGCAGCGCTCCGGTCTCGCCGAGCCCGCGCGCGAGCGCCCAGATCGGCAGCAGCGCAAAGGCCGCGCTTTCGGTGAACCCCGCCACGAACGCACCGGCCGCCACGATCGGCACCGCGCGCACGCTCGCGAGGATGCCGCCGGCCGCGTCCGCCTCGATCTCGGGCGCGAGTTTCGCGACCAGCACGAGCGGCAGGCTCGCCAGCATGAGCGCGCCGACCCCCAGAGCGTGCGGCAACGGCCCGCCGACGCCGATCGCCTCGAGCAGCACGGGCCCGGTGGCGAAGCCGCCGAAGAAGCCCGCGACGTAGACGCCGATGGTGCGCCCCCTGTCCCGCTCGCTCACCACCTGGTTGATCCAGACATCGCCCACGAGCCACGGCAGCGCGAGCCCGGCGCCGATCACGAAGCGCCCGGCGACCCAGAACGGCACGCTCTGCACGAGGTACATCGCGCCGAGCATCAGCGCCGCCACCGTGCAGCCGATCACCATCGCGCGCACCGCGCCGAGCCGGCGCGCGACGCGCGGCAGGAAGGGCATGAGACACAGGATGGCGAGCGGCGACATCGCACCGGCGAGCCCGATGATCGACGCATCGCTGCCCCAGCTCTCCAGGGTGAGGGAGGTGAGCGGGAACAGCAGCCCCAGGGTCAGGCCGATGCCCATCATGTGCAGCATGACGGCGGCGAGGCTGAGGCGCCGTTCGGACGGGGAGAGCTCGGACATGCGGATCGATCGACCGGTGACGTGCCGCAGCCTGACAGGCCGACGGCGCGGGTGGTGCCGAATGCTCGCGGGCGCGCCCGATTTTCAGCCCGCCCGATCGCCGCGGCGCGCGCGACGACTCACGCGTAGGGCGACGCTTCGCCCGTGGGCGGCTTGAACCGCCGGTGACCCCAGAGATACTGTTCGGGCCGCTCGCGTACCTGTGCCTCGAACAGATCGTTGATGCGCTGCGTCGCCGCATCGACGTCGCCGGTGTCGAGCGTCATCGGCGCGCCGAAGCGCACCGTGTAGCGACGCCCGTCGTGCGAGCGTACGGGCACCATCGGAATCAGCGCCGCGCCCGTCATGGCCACGATGCGCGCGGTGCCGCCCGAGGCCAGCACCGGGCGCCCGAAGTAGCGGCTCGGGATGCCGCCGCGACGCTCGGACACCGCCTGATCGGGCAGGAACCAGATCATCTCGCCGCGGCGGAGCCGGCTCACCATCTCGCGCACGCGGTGGTTCGGAATCGTGGGCGTCGCGAAGCGCTCGCGGTGCCAGACCTGCAACGCGGCGAAGAGCGGGTTCTTCGGCGGGTCGTACAGGCCGGTGGCGGGCCAGCGCTGCGCCACGGCCGCGCCCGCGAAGTCCAGCAACGTGAAGTGGGCCTGCAACAGGATCACGCCCTTGCCCCGCGCGAGCGCCGCCTCGACGTGCGCCTCGCCCTCGAACCGGAAGCGCGGCCGGATGTCGTTCGCCGGGCGACACCAGAGCCAGGCCAGCTCCATCACGCTCATGCCCGTGTGCCGGGCCGAGGCGCGCGCGAGCGCCGCCCGGCCGGCGGCGTCGAGCTCGGGGAAGGCGATCTCCAGGTTCGCGGCCACCGCGCGGGCCCGCTTCGGAATCGACGCGATGACGATGGGGCCGAGGGTGCGCCCGATCGCGAGCACCGCGCTCAGCGGCAACCGCGTGAGCAGCCACAATGCGCCCAGCCCCGACCAGGTCGGCCAGTGGCGCGGTGCGAGCCATTCTCGCCAGGCGAACCGCTCGCCGGTCGCGCGCGGCTCCGGACCCGCATGGGCGACGTGCATTGCGGCGGTGTCGCGCATATCGCTCCTCTGGACGTGTGATGCGCCGTCGGCGCACCCTGCCCTCGCGCCGTGCGGCGATGGGGCGGCCCGTGATCGGGAGTGTCCGGGCTTGCAGTGCGGAGCGTAGTCGACTCGCGCCGGAAGACGCGGCCGGGACCGCCCGCGGACCCTCAGCCCGTGCGGCCGAACCGATCGCTCAGCACGCGGATGTGCTCTGGACCGGTCTCGCAGCACCCACCGACGATCGTCGCCCCGCGTTCGACCCAGGCGGCGACGCGCTCGGCATAGGCCTCGGGGTCCAGATCGTCGCGCCGGTCCAGCACATCGACCGTGCCGCCCGGCACGAGCGCGCCCACCGACGCGAAGGCGTTCGCATAGACGCCCGTCGGCACGCTCGCCGCGTCCAGCCCGGACCACGCCGCGTCGATCGCCTCGGGCGTGCTGCAGTTGAGCAGCAGCGCCGCCACGCCGAGCGGCTCGAGTGCGGCGACGGCGGCGTCCACCGATTCGCCGCTGCGCAGCCGCCCGGAGCGGTCGTCGTGGACGGTGAGCGCCACCCAGACGGGCAGCCCCGACGCGGCGCCGGCCTCGGCCGCGAGACAGGCCTCTGCGATCGAGGCCATCGTCTCGCACAGCAGCAGGTCGCACCGACCCGCCTGCGCCTCGACGATGCGGCCGTAGCTCTCGAGCGCCGATGCGCGCGCGGGCTCGCTGCCCGGACGGTAGCTCGCCACGAGCGGTGGCAGACAACCCGCGATGAGCACATCCGCTCGGCCCGACGCGTCGCGCGCGCGGGCCGCGCATTGGTACGCGGCGACCTGCAGCGGCTCGAAACGCCCGGACGCGCCGTGTCGAGCCAGCCGTTCGGGCGTGGCCGTGTAGCTCGCGAGCGTGAGGACGTCCGCTCCCGCCGCGAGGTAATCAGCGTGCAACCCGGTCACGACGTCCGGCTGCTCGGTCAGCACGTCGCTCGACCACAGCGGCGTCGCCGGCCGGCCGCTGCGTCGGGTCAGCTCCTGCCCCATGCCGCCGTCGAGAATGATCACCGCGAGTCCCCGAGCGGCTTGACGAACCGCATCAGCTCGCCGTCGAAACCCGCGCGCTCGTACAGCGCTCGCGCCCGGCGGTTGTTGGTGAAGACGTTCAGGCTCAGCGTCGCGACGCCGCGCGCGACGGCCGCCGCCTCGACCTCGCCCAGCAGGGCGGCCCCGATACCGCGGCCCTCGACCCCCGCATCGACGGCCAGGAGCTCGACGTGCACGCTCGGTGCACTCGTCAGCCAGTCCGCTCGCGCGGTGGCTCCGGCCACCCCCACGACCGCGCCGTCGAGCGTCGCCACGAACATCAGCACGTCGTCGCGCGTGCCGGCGGCCCACTCGCGCGCAAGCTCCCGGTCGCCGTGCCACAGATCCTCCGCCCGGCGGTGCGGCGGCACCTCGAAGTCCGCGAGCCGGGGCAGCAACGCCTCGATGGCGGGCAGGTCGTCCGGGCGCGCCGGTCGGGTGACGGGTTCCATCGCGCGAGTCTGGCACGCGGCGCGCGGCGCGACGTACCCTCACCCACACGTCACCGCGGCGAAGGGTTCGAAATGAGCGCAAGACTCGGCGTCGACATCGGCGGCACCTTCACCGACGTCGTGCTGGAAGCGGACGGGCGCCAGGTCTCCACGAAGGTCCTCACCACGCACGCCGCTCCCGAGGACGGCATTCTCGACGGCCTGCTCACCGTGTGCGAGCGCGCGGGCCTGCGTCCCGCGGAGCTTGCGCAGATCGTGCACGGCACCACCCTCGCCACCAACGCGCTCATCGAGCGGCGCGGCGCACGGACGGCGCTGATCACCACGGAAGGCTTTCGCGACGTCATCGAGATGCGCACGGAATCGCGCTTCGAGCAGTACGACCTGAACCTCGAGCTGCCGCCGCCGCTGCTGGCCCGCCGTCAGCGCTACACGGTGGCCGAGCGCATCGGCGCGAACGGCGAGGTGCTGGTGCCGATCGATCGGAGCGAGGTCGAGCGCACCGTCGACGCCATCGGTCGCGCCGGCTACGAGAGCGTCGCCGTCGGTTTCCTGCACAGCTACGTCGATGCCCGCCACGAGTGCCTCGTCGGCGAGGTGCTGGCCGAGCGCCTGCCGCACGTGCGCGTGTCGCTGTCGTGCGAAGTGTCGCCGCAGATGCGCGAGTACGAGCGCTTCAGCACGACGGTCGCGAACGCCTACATCAAGCCGCTCGTGAAGAGCTACCTGGAACGGCTCGAGCGGCGGCTCGGCGAGGCGGGGGTCGGCTGCCCGGTGTACCTCGTGCATTCGGGCGGCGGCATCATCTCGCTCGAGAGCGCCGCCGAGTTCCCGGTGCGCCTGGTCGAGTCCGGGCCCGCGGGCGGCGCGGTGTTCGCGGCCCACCTGGCGCGCCGGCACGGCCTCGAGCGGGTGCTGTCGTTCGACATGGGCGGCACGACGGCCAAGATCTGCCTGATCAAGGACGGCGTGCCGCGCACCGCGCGCACCTTCGAGGTGGCGCGCTCGTATCGGTTCAAAAAGGGCTCGGGCATGCCCATCTCCATTCCCGTCATCGACATGGTCGAGATCGGTGCCGGCGGCGGCTCGCTCGCGCACGTCGACGCCATGCGCCGCATTCGCGTGGGCCCGCGCTCCGCGGGCTCGGAGCCGGGGCCGGCCTGCTACGGCCGCGGCGGAACGGCGCCCGCCGTCACCGACGCGGACCTCGTGCTCGGTCGGCTCGATGCCGCGGGCTTCGCGGGCGGCACCATGGCGCTCGACGCGGACGCCGCGACGCGCACCTTGCAACGCGTGGTGGGGGACCCGCTCGGCACGGACGCGATCACCGCCGCGCACGGCGTGTCCGAGGTGGTGGACGAGAACATGGCGAACGCCGCGCGCGTGCACGCGGTGGAGAACGGCGAGGATCTCGCGGGCTACACCATGATCGCGTTCGGCGGAGCCGCCCCGCTGCACGCCGGCAGGCTGTGCGAGAAGCTCGGCATCGGGCGCTGCCTCGTGCCGCCCGGCGCGGGCGTGGGTTCGGCGATCGGCTTCCTGCGCGCCCCGTTCAGCTTCGAGGCGACCCGGAGCGTGTTCATGCCGCTGTCCGCGTTCGATGCCGGTGCCGCGGCCGCATTGCTGGAGACGTTGCGAGCGGAAGCCGCGGGCTTCGTGCGCGGCTGCGCGCCGAAGGCGCCCGTCGAAGCGAGCGCGAAGGTGTACATGCGCTACTCGGGACAGGGCTGGGAGATCCCGGTACCGCTCGATGCGGGCCAGTTGGAGGCGCCGGACGCCGAGACCTTCCGCACGCGCTTCGAGACGCACTACGCCGCGCTCTTCGGTCGCACCGTCGCGGGCATGGACATCGAGATCACCGTGTGGGCGGTGAACGCGAGCACGGTGCCGGACGAGGTCGCGCCGCTCGGCGACGAACCCGCGCCGACGCAGGCTCCGACCGACACGACGCGCCGGCTCTTCGATCCGGCGCCGGGGCGGGAGGTGTCCGCCGCGGTCGTCGAGCGCGCGCAGCTGGTGCCGGGCGATCGCGTGCAAGGCCCGGCAGCGATTCTCGAGGACGAGACGACGATCGTCGTGCCGTCGAGCCGCACGGCCGCCGTGCGCCCCGACGGTTGCATCGAGCTGGTCGCCGACGCGACGTCGTCCGCCCCGGATCGTGCGGCCGCCTCGGACGTCGCGCGGCAGGTGCAGTGGAACCGGCTGATCTCGATCGTCGAGGAACAGGCGCAGGCGCTCGTGCGCACCGCCTTCTCGACCTCGGTGCGCGAGGCGGGCGATCTCTCGGCGGGCGTCTACGACCGGGAAGGCCGCATGATCGCCCAGGCCGTCACCGGCACGCCGGGACACGTCAACGCGATGGCGGACGCCGTCGCCCACTTCATCCGCCGCATCGGCGCCGACACGATGGTGGACGGCGACGTGTACCTCACCAACGATCCGTGGGAGGGCACGGGACACCTGCACGACTTCACGCTCGTGACGCCGGTGTTCCATGCGCCCGACGGTGCCGATGCGAGCGCGCTCGTCGGCTTCTTCGCCTGCACCGCGCACGTCGTCGACGTCGGCGGACGCGGCTTCGGCGCGGACGCCGAGAGCGTGTACGAGGAAGGGCTGCACGTCCCGATCATGCGCTTCGCCGCCGCGGGCATTGTCGATGCGACGCTGCTGCGCATCGTGCGCGCGAACGTGCGCGAGCCCGACCAGCTCGTCGGGGACCTTTACGCGCTTGCGGCCTGCAACGAGATCGGACGGCGGCGGCTCCTCGACATGATGGACGAGTTCGCCATGGACTCCCTCGACGCCATCGCCGCCTTCGTGTTCGAGCGCTCTCGCGCGGCCACGCTCGAGCGCATCGCGGCGCTGCCCCGCGGCACGGCCACGGGCGCGATGGCCATCGACGGCTACGCCGACCCGATCGTGCTGCGCGTACGACTCGATATCCACGAGGATCGCATCGTGTGCGACTTCGCGGGCACGTCGGACATCGATCCGAAGGGCATCAACGTCCCGCTCGTCTACACGAAGGCCTACGCGTGCTACGCGCTCAAGTGCGCCGTCGCCGGGGACATCCCGAACAACGCCGCCTCGCTCGCGCCGTTCGAGATCGTCGCGCCCGAGGGCTCGATCCTGAACGCGGTGCATCCCGCTCCGGTGGCGCTGCGTCACGTCATCGGTCACATGGTGCCGGACGCGGTGTACGCGGCGCTCGACGAGCTCGTGCCGAATACCGTGCCCGCCGAGGGCGCGGGCACGCTGTGCAACTTCCAGCTCTCCGTGCGCCCGCGCACCGATGCCCCGGCGCCCGCGAACGCGGTGCGCTCCGAGGTGCTGAGCTTCAACTCCGGCGGCACGGGCGCGCGACCATCGGGCGACGGGCTGAACGCGACCGCGTTCCCGTCGGGCGTCATGACGATGCCGGCGGAGGCGACCGAGCACGCCGGACCGGTGATCGTGTGGCGAAAGGAGCTGCGCGCCGACAGCGGCGGCGCCGGCCGTCATCGGGGCGGGCTCGGCCAGCACTTGGCGATCGGTGCCGTCGAGGGCCACGAGTTCCACCTCTCGGCCATGCTCGACCGGGTGCACCATCCCGCGCGCGGCCGCCGCGGCGGTGCGACCGGTGCACCGACGGTGATCGTTCGTGACGACGGCGAACCGATGCGCGGCAAGGGCCGCCAGTTCGTGCCGCACGGGCGGCGCGTGACGATGGCGTTCCCGGGCGGCGCCGGGTACGGGCCGGTGATCGAGCGCGACGCGGCCCTGGTGCGTCGGGACCTGGCCGATGGCTACATCACGCCCGGGGCGGCGCGCGCCGAGTACGGCCTGGCGCAGGACGAGATCGATCGGGTGCTGGCGGCCGTGGATCGAGGAGAGGCGATCGAATGAAGCGTGAAACACCGAAGCGTGCGAGCTACGACGTCGTCATCGTCGGTGGCGCCATGTACGGCTCGTCGGTCGCGTGGTTCCTGTCGGACGACGCCGACTTCGACGGCAGCGTGCTGGTCGTCGAACGCGACCCGAGCTACGAGTTCGCCTCCACGTCGCACACCAACAGCTGCATCCGCCAGCAGTTCTCGAACCCGATCAACGTGCGCGTCTCGCAGTTCGCGGCGGACTTCGTGAAGCGCTTTCGCGCGTACATGGGCGGCGACGAGCGCGTGCCCGATCTGCTGCTGCTGAGCTTCGGCTACCTCTACCTTGCCGACACGCCGGAGTTCGCGGCCGCCCTGCGCGACGCGCAGCGGATCCAGGCCGCCTGCGGCGCGGGCACGAAGACGATGACGCCCGACGACATCCGGCGCGACTACCCCTTCTTCAACGTCGACGACATCCTGGCCGCGAACCACAACCTCGTCGACGAGGGCTACTTCGACGGCGCGACGCTCTTCGACTGGTGGCGCCGCTCGGCGCGCGAGCGCGGCGTGGAGTACGTCGCCAACGAGGTCGTGTCGATGAGCCTGAACCCGGCCGGCACGAACGTGGACGGCGTGACGCTCGCCTCCGGAGAGACGATCGCCTGCGGCACGGTCGTGAACGCGTCGGGCCCGCGCGCCACGCTCACGTCCCGCATGGCGGGCATCGGGCTCCCGGTCGAGCCGAGGAAGCGCTACAGCTTCGTCTTCACCGCCGAGCGGCCGCTGGAGCGCGACCTGCCGCTGACCATCGATCCGTCGGGCGTGCACGTGAGAAGCGACGGGCCGTCGGGCGGCAACTCCTACCTCGCGGGCTGCCCGCCCGACGACGACCCGGCGGTGGACCCCGACGACTTCGTCGCCGATCACTCGCTGTGGGAGGAGAAGGTATGGCCCGCGATCGCCCATCGCATCCCGCGCTTCGAGGCCATCCGGCTGACCCGCTCGTGGGTCGGGCACTACGCGTACAACACCTTCGATCACAACGCGATCCTCGGACGGCACACCGAGGTGGGCAACTTCCTGTTCGTCAACGGCTTCTCGGGGCACGGGCTGCAGCAATCGCCCGCGATGGGTCGGGGGACCAGCGAGCTGATCGTGCACGGCGAGTACCGCACGCTCGATCTGTCCGCGTTCGACTACGCGCGCATTCCGGCGGGCGAGCCGTTCGTGGAGACGGCGGTGATCTGAACGGTCCATGTCTGGCACGGCGTTCAGCAGCGCCTCAACTCGCTATCGAGATCGCCCTCGAAATCGTTCAGGGCCTCCTCCGACCAGCCTTCGTCCAGGGCGGCGTGCAACGCGTCCATGTCCACCGGGCACGCCATGGACGCGTAGAGGCCGATCGGTGAACGCGGACCGGACAGCGGACGAAGCTCGACGACCGGTGTGTTGCCGCGCGCGATGACAACACGCTCTCCCGCCTCGGCGCGCTGGATCAGCTCGGACAATCGCGCCCTGGCGTCCGCGATCTTCACGACGAGACCGGCGTCCTCGGCATCGTCGCAGGACGGATCTGAAACGGCCATTTGTCGGTACCGGGGGGTGACGTGGCGACACGCTACCCCATGGACCGATCGTGTGCTCCAGGCTCGCGATCACTGCGGCGTCGTCACCTCCACCACCGCACTGCGCCGCTGCAGAAGCGGCCCGTCGCGCAGCGCCGACGCGTCGAGCGACTCGCCGCGCAGGTAGTCCGGCGTGACAAAGTACTCGTAGGTCGTGGCCGGGTCCACGGTGGTGTCGACGTAGTTGTCGGCTCCGTTGATGGAGCGGCCGACCGGCACGCCATCGCGCCAGACCAGGTAGTTCGAGTAGCGCTCGATGACGTCGTTGCCGTCGAAGGCCACCTCCAGCAGCCGCGGCGCCTGCGCTTCGGCCGTCGGGTTCTCCAGGGCCTGCCAGGACGGCATCACCCGCCGGCGGCGCTGCAGGACCGTGCCGTCGGCCGCCAGCGCTTCGAGCACCAGCACGGCCTCCGCGCCGCCCGTCGGGTCGTCGAGACTCGCCTCGCGCGCCTCCGCGCCGAAGTCGGCGACGAACGCGTCGTCGATGTCGATGCGATAGGCGTCCGCGCCCGGCGTCGCGCTCCAGTACACCTCGAAGCCGGTGTCGCCCCGGCGCACCACCGGCCCGTCCACGCTCGCGACGTCACGCGCGCGCCCCGGGAACATGCGCTGCTCACCGAACAGCACGTCCGCGAACCCGTCGCCGTCGGCGTCGCGCAGCGCTAGACGGTTGTCGTAGGGTTCCGGCAGCCGCACACCCTTCGCCCCGTCCATCTCGTCGAGCGAGATGACGTTCGGGCGCGCACCGCGCGGGCCGAACACCAGTACCCCGGCCGAGCGGAACGGATCGCCGTCGAGATTCGTGAACAGCAGGTCCGAGCTGCCGTCGGCATCGACGTCGGCGGGCCCACCCTGGAAGCCGCCCGTGAAGCACTCGCCGCCCGCGTCGGTCACGAAACGGGTGCGTTCGGACGCCGCGTAGTCGTCGAGCTCGTCCCGACCCTCGATGCCCGCCGCGCTGCCGTACAGCACGGCGGCGTAGCTCGAGTAGCCGCAACTGAAGCGGCTCAGGAACACGTCGTCGTAGCCGTCGCCATCGAAATCTCCGGCCGACGACATCGAGCAGAAGCCACTCTCGCAGTAGCCGAGGAAGCCGTTGCCCGGCAGCGGACCCCGATCCGCCACCACCAGGTTCAGGTCGGGTGCGCCGTAGAGGATGTGCGGTGCGAGGCCTATGCCGCCGTAGATCAGGTCGTCCGCCCCGTCGCCGTTCACGTCGCCGCCGGCGCTCAGGTCGACGTTCAGGTCGAGCTTCGCGAGCAGTCCGCTCTCGTCGAGCTCCGTCGGCACGATCGCGGGCGCGAAGCTCGGCGCTCCCGGCACGACGCGCCACGCGGCCCGCTCGAAGAACCCGGTGTCGCGGAACGCGAAGTCGGCGAGACCGTCGCCGTTCACGTCGCCGACGCCCGTGACGCCCCCGACGACGCCGCGGCCCGAGTCGTCGTCCGCCACGAAGCCCGCCACGTCCTCGACGACGAAGCCGTCGTTGCCGCCGAGCGCGGGACGGCTCGCCGTGCGCACCGGCAGCTCGCCGGACGGCGTGCCGAAGAGCACCTCGACGGTGCCGCTGTTGTAGATCTGCTCGCCCTCCACCGGGTAGAACACCGCCACGTCGTCGAGGCCGTCGCCGTTGACGTCGCCGAGTCTCCGGGCGCTGGCGGGCAGCGCGGGGTCGGTGGCCGCCGGCACGGGCACGAGCAGCTCCGAGTCGAGCGCGATCGCGGCCGGGTAGATCTCGCCGACGGTGGGTTCGGACGGGCCCGGTATCGGGTCTCCTCCAGGGATCGATCCCGCACCGCCGGGCGCGGTTCCCGGAGTCGTCGGCGACGGCGCACCATCGTCGGGGACGGAAGAGTCGGAACCGGAGCCGCCGCAGGCGGCGAGCAGGATGGCGAGCGCGAGAACGGAGTGTTTCATGGCCTCGAAGGACCGATGGCGGCGGGGTTGCCTGCGCCCGATACTAGGCGCGGTGCAGCGGGTCGCCACGACGGTGCGCACGCCCCTATTACCCGCTTCCCGCGCGGCGTCGCCTACGCTCCCGGTCGGCGGCGCAAGGCGTTCTGACAACGCGACCGAACGGTCACCGCAGCCCGGTCCGCGCACCGATATCATGTTTCGTTCGCCCTTCGCCCCGTGTTGGCCTCGCTGGAACCCCGCATCGATGTCCTGCTCGCCGTGCGCGACGGCGCGCCGTACCTGCCGATCGCACTGGATTCCCTGCTGGCACAGGACCTTGTCGATTACCGGCTCATCGCCGTCGACGACGCGAGCACGGACGATTCGTGGTCGATCCTCGAAGCCGCCGCGGCGCGCGATGCGCGCGTCACGCTCGTGCGCAACCCCTCCTGCGCGGGCCTGGCGGAGTCCATGAATCGGGGTCTCGCGCTGTGCACGGCACCGTACGTCGCGCGCGCGGACGCCGACGACGTCTACTCGGCGCGTCGGTTGTCGACACAGTGGCAGCACCTCGAGGCCGACCGCGCGCTCGGCGTGCTGTCGTGCGGCTACCACCGCATCGATGCGGCCGGCTCGCGCATCGACACCGTGGTGCCGCCGACCGGTCACGCCCGCGTGCGCTTCCACATGCGCTTCATGAACGCGTTGCTGCATCCGGGCGCGATGATCCGCACGTCGCTGCTGCGACAGGTGGGCGGCTACGACCCGCGCTACTGGACCGCGCAGGACAGCGATCTGTGGGCGCGTCTCGCCCCGCTGACGCGCATCGACAACCTCGAGGCGCCGCTCGTGAGCTATCGCGTGCACGGGTCCTCGGTGTCGCGCACCCGCGGTGAGGCCGGGCGCGAGCTGAGCCTCTCGGTGCCGCGTCGCGAGCTCTCGAGCTACCTCGGCCGCGCGTTGTCGGCGCACGAGAGCCGGGCCGCGGTGGAGCTGTACCAAGGGTACGAGACGCTCGACCGGTCGTCCTTGCGGGCGGCCCTCGGCGTGCTGCGCGAGGTGGATCGTCGCGCCGCGCGGTGCGAGGAGGCCGAGGTGCGTCGACATTTCCGGCGCCGGGTGTGGCGCGGGCTCGCCATCCAGCGCCAGCGCGCGCTGTGGCGCTCGCCCGCACGCGCCTCGTTCGCCGCCGCCGCGCAGCTCGGGTGGCGCGTGCCGCTGCCGGCGCTGCGGCGGCGCGCGCCGGCGCCTCGCGAAGCGTGAGCGCACCCGCCACGCATTCGGTGCCGCGGTTCGCGGGCCGGCAGTCCCGCGGCCACCGCGACGCGAGCCTGCGCGAGCTCAAGCTGCGTGCCGCGCTCGGGCGCCTCGGCGGCCGGGGCAGCGCCCGCGGCGTCGACTCGCTCGTGCAGTTCGTCGGCTTCCCGCGCTCGGGCCACTCGCTGATCGGCTCCCTGCTGGACGCGCACCCGCGGGCCTGCATCGCGCACGAGCTCGACCTGATGGGGCTGGTGGACGCGGGCTTCTCGCAGCCGCAGTTGCTCGCCCTCGTGCGGCAGAACGCCCGCGCCTTCACGCGCCACGGGCGGTGGTGGAACGGCTTCTCCTACGCGGTGGATGCGAAGGCCGACGGCGCGGCCGAACCGCGAGGCGCGGCGGTCCTCGGCGACAAGAAGGGCGACTGGGCGGTGCGACGCTTCCTGGCGGACCCACGCACGCTGGAGCGGCTGCGCGCGAGCGTGAGCCTGCGCGCGCGCTGGATCCTCGTGACGCGCGACCCCTTCGACAACATCGCCACGCTGTCGCTGCGGCGCGGCGGTGCCTACGACCGGCTGCGCATCGCGCACGCCGGCCAAGGCGGCCAAGGCGGCCAAGGCGGCAAGGGCGGCTTTCGCGAGGCGCTGCACCGGGCGCAGCGCGCGGGCGACATCGCCGCCGCGGCCTCGGACGACATGATCGACGACTACGCATCGCTCTGCGACGGCGTGGAGCGCCTGTGCGCGAGCGTCGAGGCGCGGGACTGGTATCAGATCGTGTACGAGCGCTTCACGGCCGCGCCGTCCGACTCCGTGACGGCGCTCTTCGACTTCTGCGCCCTGGCGCCGCTGCCCGACACGGTCGCCGCCGCGTCCGCCCTCGTCAAGCCCGGCAGTCGCAGCCGCGCCTCGGTGGCCTGGACCGACGCGCAGCTCGCGCGCGTGCACGGGCTCATCGAGCGTCACGACTTCCTGTCGGCCTATCGCGCGGCGGACGCCTCGTGAGCGCGGTATCGGCACGCATCCGGCTGATCGCCTGCATCGGCGTCGACGCCGAGCTCGCGCTGCTGCCGCACTTCGTGGCGCACTATCTCGGCCTCGGCATCGCGCCGGAGCGCATGCACGTGCTGCTGAACTCGGCGGATGCCGGATCGTCCGCGCTCGCGCGCGCGACGACGCTGCTGGCCGAGCGCGGCGTCACGCACGCCGTGCCGTGGATCGCCCCGTACACGAGCGATGCCATGTGGGCCCGGCGCCGCGAGCTGCAGCTCGAGGTCGCAGGCCCCGATGACTGGGTCGTCAGCGCCGATGCCGACGAGCTGCACGAGTACCCCGACGCGCTCGAACGCGTGCTCGAGCACTGCGAGCGCCGCGGCATCGATGTCGTGCAGGGCGTCTTCGTCGATCGCCTGGCCGCGGGCGGCGAGCTCGCCGAGGTGCGCGCCACGCCCGCGCTCGCCGAGCAGTTTCCGCTGCGCGCCGACGCGATCGGCAGCCTCGGCGGCAGCGGCCGCCATCACGACCGCTACGGCACCGTGAAGCTCATGGCCATGCGCGCGCACGTGCTGCCGAGCCGCGGCGGGCACCATCCCGCGAACGCATCGCGCGCGCCGCGCTTCCTGCAGGGCGCCCCGCTGGGCTCGTTCGCGATGCTGGACGATCCGGCCCGACGTTTCGACTGGCCGTTCCGCGTGCACCACTACAAGTGGACGGCGAGCCTGGTGCCGGGCTTGCAGAAAAGGCTGGCCACCCCCGGCGTCAGCGAGGCGGGACGCGAGTACGGCGCGAAGGTGCTCGCCCACGTGGAAGCGCACGGCGGGCTGCACCTCGCGCGGATCCCCGTCGATGCGCTCGACGCGGACGAGCGGCGCCGCCGCGCGGTGCGCGGCTGGCGCGGACGCATGGCGCGGGCACGGATGGCGAACGCCGTGCGGCAACGGCTCCTGCGACTGCGGCGACGGCTGATCGCGCCGGCGGGCGCGACGTGAGCGCCGGGGCCGCGTCCGACGGGCGGGACTGGACGCTCGTCAAGCTCACCGAAGGCACCGCGGAAGGCCGCTTCCACTCGCACAGCTACTACGACATCCCGGTGTTCGACGCGAGCGGCCGCTACGTCGCCGGCGCACCGCACGGGCTTCGTGGAGCGCCAGCCCGGTCCCGACGACGAGATCGCCGTCGGCGTCGCCGATGCCGAGGCGCCGCTCGCGTGGCGCACGCTCGGCGAGCAGCCGCGCGTGGAGCTGGCAGCAGGGGCCGATGGCACAGTTCGTCCCCGGTACCGCGACGCTCGTCTGGAACGATCGCGAGGGCGAGGCCTTCGTCGCGCGGCGCCACGCGCTGGACGGCGCCGCGGAGACGGGCGCGCTGCCTTCCCTGCCCCGCCCCGTCTACGCGTTGAGCCCGGACGGCAGGTTCGCGCTGTCGCTGAACATGGCGCGGCTCGAGGGTTTGCGACCGGGCTACGGCTACGCCGGCGGCGGCGGCGCGCGGCTCGACGAGCCCCACCCCGGCGACGACGGCGTGTGGCGCGTCCCGCTCGACGGCGCTCCGCCCATGCTCGTGCTGTCGCTCGACGACGCGGTGCGCTTCCTGCGCTCCCGGCTGTCGCTCGCCCAGCGCGCGCGCCATCGGCTCGCGCGCTTCGTCTACTGGTTCAACCACGCGAAGGTGTCGCCCGACGGCGCCCGCTTCACCGTGAAGCTGCGTTGGCGAGCGCCGGGCAAGGGCTGGAACGAGACCCAGGGCGTGAGCCTGACGTGCGCCTGCGGCGGCGGCCCGCCGAGCCTGCTCGCCCGGGCCACCTCGCACGTGATCTGGGAAAGCGCCGATGTCCTGTACCTGTGGCGCGATGGCGGGCTCGAGCGCGTCGCGGACGCCGCGCCCGAGGGACACAGCCTCGGCCCGCTCGCGCCGCGCACGGTCGACGCGAACGTGCACATCCGCAGGCTACCGGGCGACGCCGCGCGCTTCGTGTTCGACACGCCCTACCGCGAGCGCATCGAGCTGAACCTCTACGACGAGACGACGGACGAGGTGCGACGCCTCGCGAGCTTCGGCGGCCACGTGCCCGCGCGCGGGCCCTTCCGCTGCGACCTGCACCCCTGCCCGTCACCCGACGGTCGCCGCATCGTCGTGACGTCCCTGCAGGACGGGGGGCGGCAGATGTATGTCCTCACCCGCGATCACGAAACCGCCTGAACCGCATGCCGCCGACGCTCACGTCCAGCCTGCCCGGCCCCTCCGTACCGAGCGACTCGTCCACGACGGGCGCGGCGAGCGCGGGCATCGATGCGGACGAGCGCAGCAGCTGGCGCTTCATGGCGCAGTTCTTCCGCGCCCACCCCGGTCGCAGCGCCCTGATGGTGGCGCTGCTCGTGCTCGCCGGGCTCGCCGAGGGCGTGGGGCTCACGGCGCTGCTGCCGCTCGTGCAGCACGTGCTGGCGGAACCGGAGACGGGCGCGGCCGCGGACACCCTCGTCGACCGCGCGTTCGCCGCCGTCGGGCTCGTGCCCACGCTCGGCGTCGTGCTCGGGACGCTCGTGGCCATGATCGCGCTGAAGGCGCTGCTGCTGTGGCTCGCCATGCGCCAGGTGGGCTACACCGCCGCCATGGTGGCCACGGGCCTGCGCCACCGGCTCATCCGGGCGCTCACCCTGGCCGAGTGGCGCCACTTCATCAGCCAGCCCGCAGGCCATCTGACGGCCGCCATCTCGGGCCAGGCCAACCGCTCGGCCACGGCCTACAGCGACGCGTGCGCGTGCCTCTCGGACCTCTTCCAGGCGCTCGTCTACTTCGGGATCATCTGCGTGATCTCGCCCACGGCCGCGGGGCTCGCGCTCGTGGGCGGGTTGCTCATGGTCGTGCTGTTCGGCCCGTTCATCCGCATGACGCGGGCGGCGGGCAAGGACCAGACGCGACTCATGAAGGCCGTGGTCGCGCGGCTCACCGAGCTGCTCGCCGCCATCAAGCCGATCAAGGCGATGGGCCGGGAGGCCGACGTGTGGCCGATGCTCGAGGCCGAGACGAACGAGTTCCAGAGCTCGCAGCGCCGCGTCATCCTCGCGCGCGAGTCGGTGTCGGCCTTCCACGAGCCGATCGCGGTGACGCTGGTGGCCATCGGGCTCTACCTCGCGCTCACCTACTCGAGCCTGCCGCTGAACGAGCTCGTGGTGACCGCGCTCGTGTTCTACCGGCTCATGACGAAGGCGAGCCAGGTGCAGGGGCGCTACCAGAGCTTCGTGTCGAACGAGAGCGCCTACTGGAGCCTGGAGGGACAGATCCGGGCGAGCGAGGCGGCGCGCGAGCGGCTGGCGCCCGGCACCACCGCCGCGCGGCTCGAACGCTCCATCCGGCTGGAGGACGTCTCCGTCGCGTTCGGCGAGCTGCCGGTGTTCGAGCGCGTGAACGCGACGCTGCCCGCGGGCCGGCTCATCGCCGTGTCCGGCCCCTCGGGGGCCGGCAAGACGACGCTGGTCGACGTGCTGATCGGGCTGCTGCCGCCGGATTCGGGGCGCGTGCTGATCGACGACGTGCCGCTGGAGAGCTTCGAGCGCGGCGCGTGGCGACGCAGCATCGGCTACGTGCCGCAGGAGGTGCTGCTGTTCCACGACACCGTGCGCGCCAACGTGACGCTGGGCAAGCCCGGCCTCGACGACGACGACGTGCGCGCCGCGCTCGAGGCCGCCGGGGCCTGGTCGTTCGTGTCGCGCCTGCCGGACGGGCTGGATCACCCGGTCGGCGAGCGCGGCGGGCGCATCTCCGGCGGCCAGCGCCAGCGCATCGTGATCGCGCGTGCGCTCGTCGCGAAGCCCGCGTTGCTGATCCTGGACGAGCCCACCGCGGCGCTGGACCCCGAGACCGAGGCGGGCATCATCGCGACGCTGCTGGCGCTGCGTCCCGCGGTCACCATCGTCGCCATCTCGCACCAGCCCGGGCTGATACGCGCGGCGGACGTGGTGCTGCTCGCCGGCGGCGGGACGGTGCGGACGGGCTGAGATGCGACGGACCCGGGCGCGGCCCGGCCGTCACTCCTCGATGGTGCGCACGTCGAAGACCGGTACCTCGGCGGCCGTCGAGGCGAGGCTGGCGCCCGGCAGGTACTCGCCGAGCCAGCCGCGCACGGCGTCGTCGGCGCGCAGGCGGTCCACGAACACGTCCAGCAGCCGCATCCAGCCCGGATCTCCCTGGCGCGCGGCGATGCCGTAGAAGTCGGCCTTCATGGGCGGGTCCAGCACCTTGAGCCGGTTGGTCGCCCGGCCGCCCTGCTCCTCGAGCCAGACCTTCAGGAAGATCTCGTCGTGCACCATCAGGTTCGCCTCGCCGTTCAGCGTCGCCTCCGCGGCCGCCTCGTTGGACGGGTACGTGCGGATGGTGGCCTCGGGGAAGCGCTCCCTCGCCACGGCCTCGGGCGCCCTGCCCTCGGTGACGGCGATCACGAGGTCGCTGCCGGGACCGTTGCGCGCGACGGCGGCCAGCAGCTCGTCCGCGGTGTCGGCCTCGGCGATGCCGAGCCGCGCGGAGGTGCCGACGTTCATCATGGCCGAGACCCCGGTGTCGAAGTAGGGCTCGCTGAAGTCGACGCGCATGGCCCGCTCGAAGGTGATGCTCATGCCGGCGATGACGACGTCGAGCTCCCCCGCCTCGAGCATCGGCAGCAGGTCCGCGAAGGCCTCCGGTGCGTCCGCTTCCAGCTCCACGCCGAGCGCCTCCGAGAGCGCCCGCGCGAGCTCGATGTCGACGCCCACGCGCTCTCCGGCGTCGTTTTCGAACGAGAACGGACGGAAGTCGGGATTGACGCCGACGCGCAGCACGCCGGCCTCCAGGACGGACTCGAGCGTCGAGGGTTCGTCCATCGGCACCGCTGCCGGAGCGGCCGTGGCGGGGGGCTCGGCCGCCGTCGCGTCCTGCGCCTGCGCCGGTCGGAAGCCGGCGAGCGCGGCGAGGGACAGCGCGGCGAGCAGGAACTTCGCGGGGTGCTTCATGTGATGCTTCATGCGGTGCGGCACGGTGATGGGCTCCATGACTCCCGGGACCGGGGCATCGAGCCTGCGCCGGCCCGCGCCCGCGCGTCAAGACGGCGCTGCGTCGCTCTCGACCCATTGTGGCGACGTGCCCCCGCCCAGCCCGAGGTGGCGCTCGATCCCCGACACGCGGTCCTCGGCGTGATGGTTCACGTACAGCACCGTGGTGCCATCGGCCGCGCAGATCCGCTCGATCAGAGCCAGCACGAGCTGCCGGTTCACGTCGTCGAGCCCCAGACACGGCTCGTCGAGGATCAGCAGCGGCGGACGCTTGACCATCGCGCGCGCGATCAGCAGCAGGCGCCGGTCGCCGTAGGAGAGCCGGTCGAACGGCTCGTTCGCGCGCGCCGACATGCCGAGCAGCGCCAGCCACTCGTCGGCGATGCGCACCTGCGCGTCGGTGCTGCGGGTGTACACGCCGATGCTGTCGTGGAAGCCGGACAGCACGACGTTCCTGCAGCTCGCCGACACGCGGTAGTCGATCTGCAGCGCCGTGGAGACGTAACCGATGTAGCGCTTGATTTCCCAGATGCTCTCGCCGCTGCCGCGCCGGTAGCCGAACACCGTGATGTCGTTCGTGTAGCACTGCGGGTGATCGCCGGTGATCAGGGAAAGCAGCCCCGTCTTGCCGCTGCCGTTCGGCCCCGTCAACTGCCAGTGCTCGCCGGGCCGGATCGTCCAGTCGAGCCCCTCGAAGATCGTGGTGTCGCCGTAGCGGATGGCCGCGTTCGACAGCCGCACCAGCGGAGCCGACGCGTCGAGCGGCGGCAACCGGTCGATCGGGTCGACGGTGGGTAGCGCAAGCTCGGTGGTGCGCAGGTGCAGCAGCCGGTACAACGCCGCGTAGCCCGCCTCGTCGTCGCGCCGCACGACGCTCGCGAGGCGTCCGTCCACGACGTGCGCGACGTGCGTGACGAAGTCGGGCGCCTCGTCGAAGCGGTTCAGCACGAGGACCATCGGCACCTCGGAAGCGATGGACGCGAGGTGGGCCTGCAGCATGGGCAGCGCCGCGGCGTCCAGGCCGTCGAAGGGCTCGTCCAGCACGAGCAGGCCGGGCCGCGCGGCGAGCGCGCGCACCAGCATGAGCTTCCGCGTCTCGCCCGTGGACAGCTTCCTGAACGCGCGGTCGAGCAGGGGCTCGAGCCCGAAGTCGCGTGCGAGCTTCAGCGCGAGCTCCTCGTCACCGGTCGCTCCGCCGCTCGCGTCGTTCGACGGCAGCAGCTCGCGCACCGGCGTGCCCTCGGCGATCACGTCGAGGATGTCGGCGTCGTCCTTGCGAAGCTCGGCCCGCACCAGCTCGGCCTGCGTCTCGTGCGAGACGAGCGCGACGCGGTCCGGCAGCCCCGAGAGGCTGCCGGCTTCCAGCGTACCGACGCCCGCGAGCGTGGCGGCCAGCGCGGACTTGCCCGCGCCGTTGGCACCGACGAGCAGCCAGTGCTCGCCCGGTCCGATCTCCCAGTCGACGTCCGCGAGGCGGAAGCGGCCGTCGAAGTCGACGCTCGCTCCGGCGAGGCGGATCGTCACGTCCGGCTCCCCCCGATACGCGTGCGCGTCAGACGATGCGCTTCATGTCGGCCATGTAGCCGCGCAGCTCGGCGCCGATCTTCTCCACGGGGTGATGCCGGATGGCGGCGTTCACCTCGATCAGGCGCGCGTTGTCGACGCCCGTGTCGTTGAGCTGCAGCCCACGACCGATGACGTCGCTGGACACGGTCTTCATGAAGTCGCCGAGCAGCGGCACGCAGGCGTGGTTGTAGAGGTAGCAGCCGTACTCGGCCGTGTCCGAGATGGTGGCGTTCATCTCGTGCAGCTTCTTCCGCGCGATGGTGTTCGCGATGAGCGGCGTCTCGTGCAGGGACTCGTAGTAGGCCGAGTCCGCGACGATGCCCGCTTCGGTCATGGTCTCGAACGCGAGCTCCACGCCGGCCTTCACCATGGCCACCATCAGGATGCCGTGGTCGAAGTACTCCTGCTCGGTGATCTCGTCGTTGCCGGCGTCGGTCTTCTCGAACGAGGTCTCGGCCGTCTCGGCGCGCCAGCCGAGAAGCTCCGCGTCGTCGTTGGCCCAGTCGGCCATCATCGTGGCGCTGAACCTGCCGCTCATGATGTCGTCCTGATGCTTCCGGTACAGGGGCCGCATGATGTCCTTCATTTCCTCGGCCAGCTCGAACGCGCGCAGCTTCGCCGGGTTCGAGAGCCGGTCCATCATGTTCGTCACGCCGCCGTACTTCAGCGCCTCGGTCACGGTCTCCCAGCCGTACTGCACGAGCTTGGCCGCGTAGCCCGGCTCGATGCCTTCCTCGATCATCTTGTCGAAGCACAGGAGCGATCCCGTCTGCAGCATGCCGCACAGGATGGTCTGCTCGCCCATGAGGTCCGACTTCACCTCGGCGATGAAGGAGCTTTGCAGCACGCCCGCCTTGTGGCCGCCCGTACCGACCGCATAGGCCTTCGCGAGCGCGAGACCCTCGCCCTTCGGATCGTTGTCCTCGTGCACCGCGATCAGCGTCGGCACGCCGAAGCCGCGCACGTATTCAGCGCGCACTTCGGAACCCGGACACTTCGGCGCGACCATGATCACGGTGAGGTCGTCCCGGATCTTCATGCCTTCCTCGACGATGTTGAAGCCGTGCGAGTAGGACAGGCAGGCGCCCTCCTTCATCAGCGGCATGATGGCGTTCACCACGCTCGTGTGTTGCTTGTCGGGCGTGAGGTTCAGCACGACGTCGGCGGTCGGGATCAACTCCTCGTAGGTACCCACGGTGAAACCGTTCTCGGTCGCGTTCCTCCAGGACTGGCGCTTTTCACCGATGGCCGCCTCGCGCAGCGCGTACGACACGTCGAGGCCGCTGTCGCGCAGGTTCAGCCCCTGGTTCAGGCCCTGCGCGCCGCAGCCGACGACCACCATCTTCTTGCCCTTCAGCGCGTCCACGCCGTCGGCGAACTCGTCCAGGTGCATGAAGCGGCACTTGGCGAGCTCCTCGACCTGCAGGCGCAGCGGGAGGGTGTTGAAGTAGTTCTGGCTCATCGGGGTTCCGGTGGAGGTGCTGAGTAGGGTTGGGACGAAGGTGCGGGCCGACGGCGCGGCGCCGGACGACGGCGGCCGCACGAGCGCACGCGCCGCGGCGGTTCAGTCGAGCGGGTTCCACACGCGCTCGAACCCGAACTCGCCGAAGTCCTTCGCGTTGGCGGTGGCGAAGTGCGTGACCCCGTGATGGCGCAGCGTCAGTGCCAGCCGGGCATCGATTATCCGTCGGAAGCCCGCCTGCGTCTCGTTCGCCCAACGCCAGAGCGCGAACGAGACCGGCGGCTCGTAGTCGATGTGCTGCCAGGCGGGGTTGGCGCGCAGGCGGGCGCAGAAGCCTGCGGCCGCCTGCCCATCGAGAGGACGGGCCAGCACCGCGGGGTTGCGCAGCTGCATGTAGAGCTCCACCAGCACGAGCTCGCAGACGACGAAGTCACCCTCCCCACCCACCGCCGACAGGAAACCGAAGGCGGCCTTCTGGTTCGGGCTGTCGGGATTGGATGCGTAGAGGAAGAGGTTCGTGTCGGCGGACACGACGCTCACCGCGCGCGCTCCGCGACCGCATCCGCCTCGGCGCGCAGCCGAGCCGGGTCGACCAGGAAATCGCCACCGCCATCGATGGTCGGGAACGTCCAGCTCGCGGACCGATCGGCGACCTCCGGGAATCGCGCGAGGTAGGCCTCGGCCGCCCGGCGCACGACCTCGGCGAGCGGCCAGTCGTTCATGTCCGCCACCCGTCGCAGCCGCTCGTAGAGCGGATCGGGGAACTGGATCTGGGTACGCTTCACGCCATTCCTACACCGACGCCTGATTGCCGCCACTTTAGCACGAGCGTCTACCGACGCCGTTCGCGCCGCCGACCAAGGGCCCGACCCCCACGAAACCCGAACCGTGCCGCACATGTGCGCGGGGAACCGAGGCCGGGTTCCGGTCCGCGACGAGCCGTCCTGCGACAGTCCGCCTCCCCGTCGCCCGGCGACGCCACCGCGAGTATCGAGCCCGTCGTGAGACTCCCTGCCCGCACGTTCCGCCAGCCCCTGATCACGCTCCTGGTCGCGTCGACGGTGCTCACCGCCGCCGCCGCGCACGCGGCGAGCTGGCTGCCCCTGCAGCCCGCATCGCACCCACGCGCCGAGGGCACGCTTGTCGTGCACGACGGAGGAGCGTTCCACTTCAACGGCTTCGACGCCTCGGTTCGCATCCAGAACTCCGTGGAGCGCTACGACATCGCCGCCGACAGCTGGCAGACCGTGGCGGAGACCACCGACTCGCCGGGCTTTCCGACGGCGCTGACTCACAGCGGCGTCGTCGTCGTGGACGGCGCAACGTGGTTGATGGGCGGTCGCGCGGGCGCCCACCCCGGAGAGGTCATCGACCGGGTGTTCATCTTCGATCTCGACACCTACGCCTGGCGCGAGGGTCCCACGCTGCCCGTCCCGTTCGCGGGCGGTGGTGCGGCGCTGCTCGGACGTCGCATCCATCTCTTCGGCGGTCTCGACACGGAGGCGCGCTGCGACGTCGATACCCATCTCGTCTACGACCTGGACGCCCCGGCCGAAGGCTGGCAGGACCTGGCGGGCTCCGCCCCCTTCCCGTTGCCGCGCAACCACTTCGGTACCGTCGCGATGGACGGCCGCATCTACGTGGTCGGAGGTCAGATCGGCCACGACGCCTGCGCGAAGCTCGCCGAGCAGCGCGTGCAGACGCCCTTCGTGCACGCCTACGACCCGGCGAGCAACGCCTGGGAACGTCTGGCCGACCTGCCGTGGGCCCAGTCCCACACCGAGCCGTCGACCTTCGCGCACGCCGGCCGCGTCTGGTCGGTCGGCGGACAGATGCAGGGCGATCGAGTGCTGAGCTACGACCCCGACCGCGACGAGTGGACCTGGCACGAGGAGCTCGACCTCCCCAGCGCCCTGCTCGCCCCCGGAGCACGCATCCTCCAGGGCGACCGGCTGTACGTGTTCGGCGGCGGTGCGCCCGACGTGTTCAATCCCCGGACCGAAACCTGGGTGACGGAGGTACCGGGGCTCGACGCCGGACCGTCCGGCGAGGACCCCGAGCCAGAGCCGGAACCCCAGCCGGAGCCCATACCGGAGCCCACGCCGGAGCCCATGCCGGAGCCCACGCCGGAGCCCACGCCGGAGCCCACGCCGGAGCCCATGCCGGAGCCCACGCCGGAGCCCACGCCGGAGCCCATGCCGGAGCCCGCGCCGGTACCTCGGCCCGTGCCCCTGCCCGAACCCGAGCCCGATCGGATTCCCGACGACCAGCCGGGCACGCTCGACGACGGCACGAACGACGAGCCGGCCGTCGGGAACGCGCCGGCGACCGAACGCTCCGGCGGCGGTGCGACGACGTGGCTGCTCCTGCTGCTCGCACTGCCCGCCGGTGCGAGGGCGCGGCACGCCGGGCGTTCATGAGCGCAGGCCCGACACCCGCGCTCGTGTAATGTCCGCAGCCACGTCCGCGGCGCGGCCGAGCGATGGGCTTCTCCCTTCGTTGAAGACCTCCACCAAGGCGGCGTTGCTGTCGGGCCTCGTCTGTCCCGGTGCGGGGCAGCTCTACCTGAGGCGCTACGCGGTGGCCGCGGTGTTGATCGTCGTCACCGCGGGCTCGCTTCTGGCGCTGCTGATGCCCGCCATCGCCACCGCCAACGCGATCGCCGAGCGCATCGTGAGCGGCGAGCTGACCATCGGTCCGGACCTGCTCGGGGAAGTCACGATCGCGTCCGCCGAAGCCGGCGCGTCGAGTGGACCCGCCACTCTCGCGTTGCTCGCGGCCTGGCTGGTCGGGATCGTGCACGCGTGGTCGGTCGGGCGGCAGAGGGACCAGCGATGAAGGCACTCGAATTCACCGGACGCGGCGGCGAGTACTTCCGCATCTGGATCGTCAACATCCTGCTCACCCTCGTCACGCTGACGATCTACTACCCGTGGGCGAAGGTGCGCACGCGGCGCTACTTCCTCGGCAACACCCTGCTCGAAGGCCGCGGCTTCGACTATCACGCCACCGGCAGGCAACTGCTGCCGGGCCACCTGATCGTGATGGAATCGCGATGAGCGACGTCAGGGACGCGGGGGTAGCGGTTGGCCTCACGGCCGCGGCACTGAGCCTTGCCGGCTACGCGCTCGCGTTCTACCTGTACGCCGCGGTGAAGAAGCATCGACGGCATCGAGTACCGACTGCCCTTTCGCGACTGGACGATGGGCGACGAGCCGGTGTCGAACGCGCTGGCCCTGCCCTCCGGGGACATCGTGCTGACCGACGCCTTCGTCGCGCTGTGCGACACGGACGGCCGGCATCGACCCTGCCGCGTTCGGCGACATCATGGCGAAGCTGAGCGAGGCCACCAAGCCGCCCGTCGACGAGGACCCGTCGAGAACGGATCGGGACGGCGTGCTCGACTACGTGGCCTCGCACCCGAGCGGCCGCGAGCGCATCGAGCGAGCCCGCCGCTACGGCGAATGCTTCGCGCGCGGCGAGACGCGTTGCGAGGTGGACTGAACCGGGCGAACGGGCGCCCTACACCGTCGCGTCGTCGCCCCAGAGCTCCTCCAGACGCTGGTCCCGGCCGCAATTCCAGCGGTACGCCTTGTAGCGCAGCGGGCTCTTCTTGTAGAAGTCCTGGTGGTAGCTCTCGTCGCCCGCGATCGGGTAGAACGTGTCCGCCGGCAGGATCGGGGTCACGACGGCCTGATCCGGAAAGCGCTCCTCGACCCGCTCCTTCGACGCCTCGGCGAGCTGCCGCTCCTCTTCGTCGGCCACGAAGATG
Organism: uncultured Gammaproteobacteria bacterium; assembly: GCA_963833195.1. Lineage (GTDB taxonomy): Bacteria > Pseudomonadota > Gammaproteobacteria > Granulosicoccales > Granulosicoccaceae > Granulosicoccus. Next base: position 980,978 of record CAWHXF010000028.1, read on the forward strand.
GCGGCGAGGTAGCTCGGCCCCTTGTCGCAGAACTGCCCCCGCGCGTCGAAGGGGTCGATGTTCACCCAGAAGTGATCGAGCAGGTCCTGGTAGCTGACCACCTCCGGGTCGTAGGTGATCTCGACCGCTTCGTAGTGCCCGGTGTGATCGCCTTCGTAGGTGGGGTTCTCGGCCGTGCCGCCGGTGAAGCCCGAGACGACGTCGGTGACGCCCTCGAGCGATTCGAAGTCCTTCTCCATGCACCAGAAGCAGCCGCCCGCCAGCACGGCGGTATCGGCCGAGAGCCCGGTGGACAGCAGGCCGGACGCGGCGACGGCGGCGGCGACGAAGGAGCGCTTGATCGGGTTCATGCGATGACGGTGATACCGGTTGGCGTGCCTCTGGGATGGCGGTGAGGGCGAATGGTTGCAAGCCCCGCGTATCCGACCGTGCGCGAATCTACCGATCGTCGCCGCCGCGCGAGGCCGTCTGCTCGGCCGCGCAGGCGAAGCCCGCCGGCGGCACGTCGAAGAAATCCGGTGCCAGCAGCGCGTAGTCGGCCACGAAGGCGTTGTGCCGTTCGGACCACAGGTTGTTGATCTCGAGCAGCAACCGCCCGTCCGCATCGAACTCGAGCGCGCGGCCCTCGAAGGGCACCACGACCCGCAGCGTGCCGTCGGATGCGAGCTCGTGCTTGCCCATGTACTGCGTGTAGAACCGGAACGCCGGATCGACGGGAAGCGTGCGCAACCGACGCGTGGCGGGATCGATCGCGACGATGCTGGAGAGCCGGCGCCAGCCGTTGTTGTTGAACACCGTGATCTCGCCGCCGGGGTGGAAATCGGGATCGTGCTGCTGGATCCACGGCCCGTGGCTCCACCAGCGGATCTCCAGGCTCCGCGGATCGAGCACCATCACCAGGTCGATGTTCCTGAAGCTCAGCAGCAGATCCCCGGCCTCGAAGTCCGGGAAGGCCGCCGCCATCTCCGGTTGCAGCACCTCCAGATCGTTCGGGTGGAAGAGATCCGACACGGTGTGCGGGCCGCTCGCGCGTTGCGTCCGCTTGCCCGGCACGAGCGTGAACAGCGCGCGGTGCTCCGCGGAAGCCTCGATGACGTCCGCCACCAGGTCGATCTCCTGCAACGTCTCACCCGTCGCGGGGTCGAAGCGCACGAGGAACTGATGCTGGTCGAACGCGGACGTCTCCCCGCGCCAGGTCCACAGCCCGCCGCGCGGGTCCGGCGCGAGCGAATGGTGGAACGCGCCGACCCGGCTCCACAACGGCTCGCCGCAGGCATCGTAGCGGGCCATGACATCGCCGCCAGCCCGAGCAGGACGAGCGTCGCGATGAAGACGGCGCGGCTAAGCCGCTCGGCCGTGCTCGTGCGCTCGGACGTCATGGGGCGTCCGGAAACCAGCCGGGCTCTGCCAACCGGAACCCCGAAAATTCGAAGGCGGGCGACACGGTGCGGCCGACGAGCACCCAGCCGTCGACCGGCACCGCCCTCCGCCACGCATTCGTCGGGTAAATCGCCGATACGCCGGCACGCGGCAGCTCGTCGCGGCGCCAGGTCTCGGCGTACCAGCCGCCTTCGGGATGGGGCCGCAGTTGCAGCGCGTCGATGATGTCGGATGCATTCATCGGTCGTGGGGCGGTGCTTGCGGTCCGTTGATGCTCATCGCCTCACGGTAGCGCCCCGAGGCGCGCGCGTACGTGACGCAAGCGTACCGAGGAGGTCGACGCGGGTCACTGCCCTCGCGTCCCGTCACGCACCGGATCCTGCGGCGCCCGCCCTGCAGCGCCCGCCCTGCACCGCCGCCCTGCACCGCCGCGTCGCCGACCGGCGACCACCTCGGCTCCGCCAGGGAGATCGCAGGAGACCTCAACGCGCCCACAGCTCGCGCAGCGGCACGGCGAGCAGCCGATCGTCGCCCAGGGGCAGCGTGTCGGGCCCGTCGTAGAGCACCACGCCGCCTCGAAAACCGTCCCCGCACGCCTCGGCCAACCGTCGAAGCCCACGCCCGTCCCTGTTCGAGACGCTCGCCGCGGCCTTGATCTCGATGCCCCACGTCTCGCGCCCGCGCACGATCACGAGGTCGACCTCGAGCTGATCCTTGTCGCGGTAGTGGTAGAAGCGGAGATCGCCGTCCGTCCAGCCGGCCTGGGCCATCACCTGCTGCACGACGAAGCTCTCGAGCAGGTGCACCGCACGGGATCTGTCGTCCCGCCAGGCGTCCTCGCGCAGGTTCGACAGGGTGGCGGCCAGACCGGAATCGACGACGTGGTACTTCGGGGCCTTGATGACGCGCTTGGCATCGTTGCGCTGCCAGGAGGGGAGGCGGCGGATCAGGAACAGCCTCTCGAGCACCTGCAGATACCGATCGACGGTGACGCGCGTGAGCTTCAGCTCGTTCGCCAGCACGCTCGTGTTCTGCAGCTCCGCCGTGCGAATCGCGAGCAACTCGAGCAGACGCGCCACGTCGTCCGCCTCCTTGACCCTGGCGACATCGTGCACGTCCCGCTCCACGATGCTGCGCACGTACTCCCGATGCCATTCCCGCGAACGCGAGGCGCTGCGCCGAGCGGCCTCCGGGTAGCCACCGGTGACGAGACGCTGCATGAGCGTCGCTGCGGTGGGGCCAGCCGACTCCCCACGCACGGCCGGCTCGAAGCCCCCGGCGAGCAGGGTCTGCACGAATCGTCCCGGCCGGCGCTCCTTCTCGGACTCCGTCAAGGGCTGCAGCCTCTCGACCTCCATCCTGCCCGCCAACGACTCGTCGACCTCGGAGAGCAGCAGCAGGTTCGCGGAGCCCGTCAACAGGAAGCGCCCCGGCGCGCGATCCAGGTCCACCGAGCGCTTGATCGCGCGCAGGATGCGCGGCGCCCGCTGGACCTCGTCGATGGTCACGCGCGACGGCAGGCTCCGCACGAAACCGTCGGGATCGTCCAACGCCGTGTCGAGGTACCGACTCTCGTCGAGGCTGACGAACAGCCGATCGGGGTCCAGCCGGGTTGCCAGCGTGCTCTTGCCGCACTGGCGCGGACCCAGCAGGCAGACCACCGGCGTGTCGCTCATCGCCTCGGCGATCGAGGGAGCCAGGGAACGCGGGATGAAATCGTCGTCGGGGCGCATGGCTGCTCGGTTTCCGATCGGGCTCCGGCCAGTCCGGATGCGATCAGAGTCCGTCCAATTGCATGGAAACTACCCGTCCAATTGTATACCAAAGCGTCGTCCAATTGCTCACCGTCGGGCAATGTGGAGTGCGAAGAGGCGTGGTCGCCGGGCCGGGCCGGACTCACCCCGAGCGCGGCGAGTCCGGCCGGCAACCCCGCATCAATCCCTGTCCGGCGACCAGCCCGGCTCCGCCAGCCGGAACCCGTCGAACTCGAAGGCCGGCGACACTGTGCAGCCGATCAGCACCCAGCCGTCGACCGGCACGGCCTTCTGCCACGCATCCGTCGGCACGATGCCCTGGGGCCTTTGCCCCTGACCGAAGTCGTCGCCGAGCCTCTGGATGCGCGTCTCTCCCTCGTGGTGGACGTACAGGTCGAGAGCGCCGCCGGCGTACCAGTGCCAGATCTCGACCGCGTCGACCGCGTGCCAATGGCTGCTTTGGTCAGCCTCGAGCAGGAAGTAGATCGCCGAGCCCGAAGCACGCGGCCGTTCGCCGCCGCGCCAGGTCTCGGCGTACCAGCCGCCCTCGGGGTGGGGCCGGAGCTTCAACTCTTCGATGAGGGTGCGTGCGTTCACGTCGTGTCGATGGCGAATTCGTTGGTTCGCTCGCCGGAACCCCGTCGGCGCTCGACGATACGCCGGAAGAGCGAACGAGCGCGGGTTCAAGCGAGCGCCGACATCGCCCGCGCCCGCCTCGACGCGGCCCCTCGGGCACCGCTGGAATGAATCAGGCTTCCACCGGGTGGCGGCCCGACAACTCGGGAGCGGGCCGCGGCGGCTCGTCGAAGTCGTCCTCGCGAACCACGAGTCGGTCGCGCCCGGCGCGCTTCGCGAGGTAGAGCGCCTCGTCGGCATGCGCCGTCCAGGTGTCCGCGTCGCGCTCGCCATCGAGCGGTGCGAGGCCGATGCTCGCGGTCACCGGGCGCGCGACGAGCAGGGCGGCGCCGCGGATCTCCGCGAGCAGACTTTCGGCGACCCGCCGGGCGTGCGGTACGGTGGTGTCGTGCAGGAGTACCAGGAACTCCTCGCCCCCGACACGAAAGGCGACGTCGCTCGCGCGCAGGCGCTTGCGCAGCAATTCGCCGAGACCGCGCAGCACCTCGTCACCCGCGGCATGACCGAGATCATCGTTGACACGCTTGAAGTGATCCAGATCGATAGCGAGCATCGCCATCGGAACCCCGTCGCGCGAGGCGCGCGCGAGCGCCTGCCGGAGAACGTCGTCGAGCGTGTGACGGTTCAGCAGTCCGGTCAGCGGATCGTACCGGAGCTGCTTTTGAAGCCCCTCCTGCTGACGCGATATCACGTGCACCAGCACGCAGGAGAACAGGCTCACCCCGATCAGCGTCGCCATCGCGCGGGGCGACACCTCCGCCGCGGCGACCATCGATATCAGTGGCAAGGAGGCGGCGAGAAGAACGAGGTTGGCGACTCGCGCCGAACGCTCGGGCAAGGTGCTGTAGAGCCACAGCACCGTCGGATAGCCCCACAGGAGCCCGCTCGTGCCCTGGGTCATGAGCAGGTAGAGATCGACGAGGATGCCGAGCGCGGCGATGATCACTCGCGGAGCGAGAGACTGGCGTGCCGGGTCCCGATACAGGTACCAGGCGTTGAACCAGAGCACGGCGACGACGCAGAGCGAGATGGCCCCTGTGACCGGGCGCTGCTGCAGGAAGTGAACCGCGGCGAACGGGCCCACGAGCGGGAGCGAGCCCCACGCGATCCATCGCGTCACCTGAGGGCGAAAATCGGAATCGATCGTCGAGGTCTCTTTCGCCGTGTTCATGCAGTCTCGCGGGAGGGGCCGACGCGTACGAAGTGTAGAAAATCGTCACGCGAAACGTGCCGCGCCCGCCCGGGAACGAGGCGGCCGGAACGCGTTGCTGCGCGCTCCGGACGCTTCTCGAGGGTGCCGAGCGCACTGCCTGCGACGGCGTCAAGGTCCGATCGGGGCGCCACCATCATGGCGCTTGGCACGACGACTGCTCAGGCACGGCCGACGCTGCCGTCTGCCACGAAATGCCTCGAACATGTCCGTCGCACCTACCGCACGCGGCCGCTGGCCGATGGAGAGAGGTGCGCGGGACGCCTTCGCCGCAAGGTTCGGCACCCTCTGGTGCGAGAGATTTCATGTCGCGCTGACCGAGGGTGACGCGCTCGCCGACGCACTCGTCGCGATCGACGGGGAACGTGCGACGATCATCGCCCGGCAGATCGAGCAGGGTCTGATCGGCGGGCTCGCCTCGATCGACGAGCCGGACGAGGTGGTGGCGAGCTTTCTCGGCTCGACGGAATCGATTCCGGGCCATGTGGACGGCGCTCTGATCGCCGCCGGGCCGCGAGCCTGGGGCGACGTGCCGTTCCAGCTGCATCTGCTGTCGATGAGCGCCGGCGCGTTGGTCGGACTGTACACCTCGCCGTCCATCGCGAGCGTGCTCGGCGCGACGGGACGAATGACCGACCACACCGAGCGCCGCTTGCGCGACACGGCGCGCTGGCTCTCCAGCGCCATGTTGCCGGGCTCGCTCGTGCCGGGCGAGGCGGGCTACGTGGCGACCGTTCGGCTGCGCATCGTGCACGCCCGTGCGCGGCGCGCCGCGCGCCGGCACGGGCACGACGAAGGACGCTTCGGCACGGCGATCAACCAGGTCGATCTCGCCCGTACCTGGCTCGCCTTCACGCTGACCAGCATGCGCGCCCAGGCCTCGCTGGGCTTCGAGCCGAGCGAAGCGTCGATCACCGAGACCTACGGCTACTGGCAGGCGCTCGGGCACCTGCTCGGGATCGACCCCGCCCTGATCGCCGACGTGCGCACTCACGCCGACGCGGAGCGGCTCGAGCTCATGGTGGGCGCGACATCGGGTGCGCCCGAAGCGCAGTCGGTGATGCTGACCGATCGCACGCTGCGCACGGTGGCGGACACGCTCGATGGCATGACCCCGTTGCCGAACGGCACGTCGCGCAAGGTGCTCGACACGCTGGTTCGGCGCTTTCACGGCGACGCGCAGGCGGATGCGCTGGCGATCGGACGGACCCGGGGGCTGAGTGCACTGATGGCACCCGTCATCGCGTTGGCGCGCGTGCACCGCTCGTCGCGCCGCGAGAACGCCGAACGCCGGTGCCCGGCCACTGCCGGGCGCTACGCGGACGCCCTCGAGGCGGCCCTCGCCGATCGGAGCGCCGTGCCGCGCACGGTTCCGCCGATCACCGCCCCGGCTCCGTCCGTTCCGCGGATCATCGCCGTGGCGCACGCGCCCCGGCCGATCACGATCGGCAGCCGGCCCGCGGTCTCGTCCGCGCCCGCGTTTCTCGAGGCGGCCTGACGGGGCGTAGTGCCCGTGACGTCGATGGCTCTCGCGAGACGATCGTGCCGGAACGAGGGCGATCTCGACGACGGCACCAACGCGGGCGGAGGCGGCACGAGGCGGACCCGAGGCCGGTAGCGATCTCGCTACCCGACCAGCATGTTCATGACATGAGCTCACCGAGCGCCCGCATGGCGCTCGTCCGGATCCATCAGCAAACCGCCGGGCTGGCCGCCGGGGTCCTCCAGCAGCCCCTCGTCGTATCGCTGCAGCCACGAAAGGTCTGCGTATAGCGACCGATTATCTCGACGAGCCCGTCGGCGCCTCCGCGGTTCCGAGCTCCGGGGTCCGGGGTCCGGGCCACCTTCCGGATCAGCTCCGAAGCGTCTGCTCCAGCTCGGTCGCGTTCCGCTCGAAGCGCTGGCGATCCAGGCGGTGTAGCCCTGAACCAGCAGCTCGCGAAGGCGTTGGGTGGCCCGAGATTCGGAACTGGGTTCCCTTGCGGGAGTTCACCCGATACCCCGACGGATATGACGACGTCCAGATCGTAGTGCACGGATGTCCTGCCGACCTGCCGCTTGCCCTCCTGACGAACTACCCGGAATTTCCGGGTAGTTGCCGTCCGGGTCGAGCTCATCCTCGTCGAAGACGTTCCCCAGGTGCTCGGTGATCGTGTTCACGTCCTTCTCGAACAGTTCCGCCATCTGGGCCTGCGACAGCCACAGGGTGTCTTGCTGCAGCCGCACCTCGATGCGGGTCTGACCGTCGTCGCCCTGGTAGATCTCGATGTGGCCGGCAGAGCTCATGCGACATCCCCCCGGAGCTCGCAAGGTCCTTCTTCGCGGCACCCTTCTTCCTGGCGGCCATCGTCGACGGGCTCCTCTCGTGGCGAATCCTCTACTCCGACCTACGCCCGCAGCGCCTTGTCCCCCCGAGCGATCCCCGCCGCCCCCGAGCGCACCACCTCGACCACGTTCTCCCGGTTCACCGCATCCAGGAACGCGGCGAGCTTCGTGTCGTTGCCCGTGAGCTCCACCACGTAGCTCGTCTCGGTCACGTCCAGGATGCGGCCGCGGAAGATGTCCACCATGCGCTTGATCTCCTCGCGGGCGGGACCGTCGGCGGCGCGCACCTTCAGCAGCATGATCTCGCGCTCGATGAAGGCGACTTCGGTGAGATCGGCGAGGCGCACCACGTCGACGAGCTTGTTGAGCTGCTTGACGATCTGCTCCACGACGCGCTCGGTGCCCGTCGTGACGATGGTCATGCGCGACAGCGTGGGGTCGTGCGTCGGGGCGACGGTCAGGGACTCGATGTTGTAGCCGCGCGCGCTGAAGAGCCCGGCCACGCGCGACAGCGCGCCGGACTCGTTCTCGATCAGGATGGCGATGACGTGGCGCATGCCGGGCTCGGACCCGGAGGTGGGCGGGCCCGCCATCACGCGAGCTCCCGGATCGGGTTCAGGCGCATCTCGTGGTGGCCCTTGCCCGCCTCGATCATGGGGTAGACGTTCTCGCCCTGGTCGGTCTGGAAGTCCATGAACACGAGCCGGTCCTTCATGGCGAACGCCTCCGCCATCGCGCCCTCGATGTCCGCGGGGTTCTCGATGCGCATGCCGACGTGGCCGTAGCTCTCGGTCAGCTTCACGAAGTCCGGCAGCGCGTCCATGTAGGAGTGCGAGTAGCGCTTCTCGTAGTTGAACTCCTGCCACTGGCGCACCATGCCCATGTAGCGGTTGTTCAGCATCACGACCTTGATGGGCAGCGAGTACTGCAGGCAGGTGGAGAGCTCCTGCAGCATCATCTGGATGCTGGCCTCGCCCGTCACGCAGGCCACCTGGGCGTTCGGGAACGCGAGCTGCACGCCCATGGCCGCCGGCAGGCCGAAGCCCATGGTGCCGAGCCCGCCGGAGTTGATCCAGCGCCTGGGCTTGTCGAAGCCGTAGAACTGCGCGGCCCACATCTGGTGCTGGCCCACGTCCGAGGTGACGTAGGCATCGCCGTCGGTGACCCGATGCAGCGCCTCGACCACGGCCTGCGGCTTGATCAGATCCGATTCCCGGTCGAACTGCAGGCAGTCCCTGGACTGCCACTCGCGGATCCTGCGCCACCACTCGCCCAGGGCATCGGGGTCGGGCCGGCGGTTGGTCTCGGCCAGCAGCGCGTTCATGGCGTCGAGCACCTGACCGACGTGACCGACGATGGGCACGTCCACGGTCACGGTCTTCGAAATGGAAGCAGGATCGATGTCGACGTGCACGATCTTCGCGTGCGGGCAGAAGCTCGCGATCTCGCCGGTGACGCGGTCGTCGAAGCGCGCGCCGATGGCGATGAGCACGTCGCACTCGTGCATGCCCATGTTGGCCTCGTAGGTGCCGTGCATGCCCAGCATGCCGAGGTTCTGCCCGTCGGACGCCGGATACGCGCCGAGGCCCATGAGCGTCTGCGTGATGGGATAGCCGAGCGTGCGCACGAGCTTCGTCAGGGGCTCCGCCGCGTCGCCCAGCACCGCGCCGCCGCCCGAATAGATCATCGGGCGCTTGGCCGCGAGCATCAGGTCCACCGCCTTCCTGATCTGGCCCGGATGACCCTGCACGGTCGGGGTGTAGGAGCGCATGCTGATCTCCTTGGGGTAGAAGAACGGCACCTTGACGCCCGGCGTCGTGAAGTCCTTCGGGATGTCCACCACGACCGGCCCGGGACGTCCGGTGGTGGCCACGTGGAAGGCCTTCTTGATCGTGACCGCGAAGTTCTCGAGCGAGTCGACCAGGAAGTTGTGCTTCACGCAGGGCCGCGTGATGCCGACGCAGTCCACCTCCTGGAACGCGTCCGAGCCGATGAAGCGGCTCGGTACCTGCCCCGTGATCACGATCATGGGGATGGAGTCCATGAACGCGGTGGCGATGCCGGTGACCGCGTTGGTGGCGCCGGGACCCGAGGTCACGAGCACCACGCCGGGCTTGCCCGTGGCGCGCGCGTAGCCGTCGGCGGCGTGCGTGGCGCCCTGCTCGTGACGCACGAGGATGTGCTTGACGTCGTCCTGCGCGTAGATCGCGTCGTAGATGTGCAGCACCGCACCTCCGGGATACCCGAAGATGTATTCGACGCCCTCTTCCTTGAGCGCGTGCATGAGTATTTCTCCGCCGGACAGTTCCACTTGACTTGTCTTCTCGTCTGATGGCGCGCCGCGGGTGCCGACCGGTCGGGGTCGGGGTGCCCGTGCCGGCAGGCTCGTCCGGCAACGGCGCGCGAATGTGATCGGGGCGCTTCGGGCGCGGACGGCGGCGCCGACGCGGCGCGTGCGCGGTGCGCACCTGCCGGACCGGACACGACCGCCCGGCGCCGTGGGCGACGGGGTCGTGAGCTCGTCGTCGAGGTGGCCCGCGGCGGGTGAGGCACTCCGCACAGGGCGACCGGATACGGATGGTCCGGCCTTGCCCGACGCCAGCCCCCGGTCGGGGACGGGTGCGCGGAAGGTGCCGCCGCGGGACCGGATCGTGTCATGCCCCGTGAACATTCGGGAGTATGCCACGCGTCGGGCGAGGCCGGACCCCATGCTAGATTGGCACGAAGCGCGCTTTCCACTGTCTACTGCAGCGCCCCAGCGACCCTTTTCCGCCGCCTGCGTCCTCCCACGCGCCCCGCCTTGTCGTCGAGTCCCGACAACTCTTCGTTCGACTCGCGACGCCCTCACGTGGCGCGCGCGGTCGCGCTCCTGTGCGCGCTTGCCCTCACGTGCGGCAGCCTGGTCCCGGCGTTCGCGCAGCAGAACCTGCCCAGCATGGGCGAGCCCGCCGACGAGGCGCTCTCGCCCGCCGACGAGGAGCAACTCGGCGCGGAATTCATGCGCCAGATCCGCGCCCAGCTCCCGCTCGTGCGCGACACCCTGATCGAGGAGTACGTGCAGAACCTGGGGGACCGTCTGGCGCTTGCCTCGAACCGCGGCTCGGCGGCGACGAGCCCCGGAGACTTCACGTTCTTCGTCGTCGATGACGAGCAGGTCAACGCCTTCGCCATCCCGGGCGGCTACGTCGGTCTCTACGTCGGGCTCATCGACGCCATGCAGCGCGAGGAGCAGCTCGCGGGGGTCGTCGCGCACGAGGTCGCGCACGTCACGCAGCGCCACCACGCGCGCGCCTTCGCCACCGGTCAGCGTGCCTCCATGGGCACGGCCGCGGCCATCCTCGCGGCGATCCTGATCGGCGCGGCCTCGCCCGAGGCGGGCCAGGCGGCCCTGGCCGCGGGCCTCGCGGCCACGCAGCAGCGCGCCATCAACTTCACGCGCTCCAACGAGGTGGAGGCCGACCGCATCGGCATCGAGATCCTCGCCAACGCGGACTACGACGCCGACGCCATGGCCGAGACGTTCTCCATCCTGCGGCGCAAGAACCGGCTGAACACCGCCGGGCTGCAGCTCGAGTACCTGCGCACCCACCCGCTCGACGACAACCGCATCGCCGAGGCCGCCGACCGGGCGGCCGGCATGCCGCGCCGCGACGCGGTGCAGGGTACCGATTTCGCTCTCTTCAAGGCACGCCTGGCCGTGCTCACGGCGGCCGACCGCGGCGAGGTGCGGCGCACGTTCGCCGCGCGCCAGGCCGCTCGCCCGAGCGCGTACTCCGCCTACGGGCTCGCGATGATCGCGCTGCTGGACGGCGATCGGGAGGCCGCGCGCGAGGCCATCGATTCGCTCAAGGAGCTCGCCGGCGCGCACCCGAACGTGGCGCTGCTCGAGACCGAGCTGATGCAGGTCGAGGGCAGGCCCGAGGAGGCCCTCGACCGGTTGGCCGAGCTCGATGCGCTCTACCCCGGTCGCTGGTCCATCGTGGAGCGACGCGTGGAGGGACTGGTGGACGCCCGCCGGCTGCCCGCGGCCACGATGGCGTTGAACCGCTACCTGCGCGACGTGGAGCGACCGGACCCCGCGGCCTGGCGTGCGCTGGCCGGCATCCGCGAGCAGACGGGCGACACGGCGGGCAGCCACGAGGCACTGGCGCGCCACTTCGAGGCCCTGAACGAGGATCTGCGCGCCGCGGACCAGCTGGAGCTCGCGCTCGCGCAGGTCCCCGTCGCCTCGCAGGACGAGCTCAGGCTCAGGGCCAGCCTGGAGGCGGTGCGCGACCGGATGGAGCGCCGGCGCTAGGGTCCGTCGCCGATCCGGACGCCGATCCGGACGCCGGCACGGGTCACGCCGTGCCGGCGCGGGCGAGGCCTCAGTCGAGCTGCGGTCCCGCGGCCACCAGCGCCCGACCGCTGTCGGTATCGGTGTACTGCTCGAAGTTGGTCACGAACCGCTTGGCGAGATCCGTCGCCTTCCTCTCCCACTCGGACGCGTCGGTGTAGGTGTCGCGCGGATCCAGGATCGAGTCGTCCACCCCGGGTAGCGTCGTCGGCATGGCGAGTCCGAACACGGGCAGCGTCGTGGTGTCGGCCTCGTCGATGGAGCCGTCGAGGATCGCGTCGATGATGGCGCGGGTGGCCTTGATCGAGATGCGCTTGCCCGTGCCGTTCCAGCCCGTGTTGACCAGGTAGGCCGTCGCGCCGGCGGCCACCATGCGCTTGCCGAGCTCGTCGGCGTACTTCGTGGGGTGCAGCGCCAGGAAGGCCTTGCCGAAGCAGGCCGAGAAGGTCGGCTGCGGTTCGGTCACGCCGAGCTCGGTGCCCGCGATCTTCGCGGTGAAACCCGACAGGAAGTGATAGCGGGCCTGCTCGTCGGTGAGTACGGATACCGGCGGCAGCACGCCGAACGCGTCGGCGGTGAGGAAGATCACCTTGGTGGCGTGCCCGGCCCGCGACGGCGGCGGCACGATGTTCTCGATGTGCTGGATGGGGTACGAGACGCGCGTGTTCTGCGTCTTGGAACCGTCGGCGAAGTCCACCGTGCCATCGGCGCGCACCACGACGTTCTCGAGCAGCGCGTCGCGGCGGATGGCACCGTGGATCTCCGGCTCGTGCTCGGCCGACAGATCGATGGTCTTGGCGTAGCAGCCGCCCTCGTAGTTGAAGACGCCGTCGTCGTCCCAGCCGTGCTCGTCATCGCCGATCAGCCGGCGCTTGGGATCGGTGGACAGCGTCGTCTTGCCCGTGCCGGAGAGTCCGAAGAACACGGCGACATCGCCGTCCTCGCCGACGTTCGCGGAACAGTGCATGGACGCGACGCCGCGCAGCGGCAGCAGGAAGTTCATGTAGCCGAACAGTCCCTTCTTCATCTCGCCGCCGTACCAGGTGCCGCCGATCAGCTGCACCTTCTCGCTGAAGTTGAAGGCGACGAAGTTCTCCGAGTTCAGGCCGTGACGCTGCCAGTCGGGGTTGGTGGCGCGCGCCGCGTTGATGACGGTGAAGTCGGGCTCGAAGCTCGCGAGCTCCTGCATGCTGGGGCGGATGAACATGTTGGTCACGAAGTGCGCCTGCCAGGCGACCTCGGTGACGAAGCGCACCGCGAGGCGCGTCGACTCGTTCGCACCGCAGAAGGCGTCCACGACGAACAGGCGCTGGCCGCCGAGCCTGTCCGCCACGACGCGCTTCAGATCGTTCCAGACGTCCTCGTCGATCGGCTTGTTGTCGTTCTTGCCCTCCTCGCCCGCCCACCACAACGTGTCCCGGGTGAGACCGTCGCGCACGATGTACTTGTCGGCCGGGCTGCGGCCGGTGAACTTGCCGGTGTCCACGGCGACGGCACCGGATGCGGTGACGATGCCCGCCTCGAGCCCCTCGAGCCCCGGCCGCGTCTCCTCCTCGTAGAGCCGATCGAAGTCGGGGTTGTAGACGATCTCGGCGACGCGCTCGATACCGTGCGCGGAGAGATCGACGGGCGACTGCGAAGAGGCGATGGAACGAGCCGGTGTGGCCATGGGGCGGGGACTCCGTGTGGGTGCGTGCGCTGTGATCGAGGCGTCCGCCCGGCATCGATACCGCGGACGGCGTCGGCGCAGGGCTTCGGTCGGCGTGACGGGCGACGGGCCGCGAGAACCTAGCGGCGGGAAGAGCCGCCGACTATACGCCAGCGCCAACGCCGTTTCGGGAACCGGGAAGCAGGAATTGCCCGGAAAAACAGCCACTTGGAAGTATCTTGAAGCGCAAAATGTAGTTACGCTACAGAACGGGAATCCGGCGTTTCTTCCGTCGATTCCGGGATTTGCGCCCGCCGGGACCGACCGGAGTTCCGCGACCGCGCGAATTTCCGGTCGGCGCCACGACCTGGGCGGTAGTTTCGGAACTTGCCTCCACGCGCGTTTCGTCGCGGTTGCGCCGACGCGCCAGGAACAATGGCGGAAGTCGGCAGTACCGTCCGCGTCGGTGTCGGCGATCGCGAACGTGGGCACGCCCGAGTCGGGTTGCGTCTCGAACCCGTCGAACGGACCGGTCGCCGGGGATGCCGGCAGAGAGATTCGGCGCGTCTGGCGAGCGCCTTCCTACTCGATCGTGCTGAAGTCCACGCGGCGGTTCGCCGCCCTCCCCTCCGGGGTCGCGTTGCTGACCCGCGGCCGGGACTCGCCGAAGGCGCGCGGCCTCAGGCGCTCCGCCTCGACGCCCCGCGACACGAGGTAGCGAGCCACCGCCACCGCGCGGCGGCGCGACAACTGCAGGTTCGATTCGGCGTCGCCCGAGTTGTCGGTGTGCGCCTCGATGGCGACGTCGACGGCGGGGAAGTCGAGCAACGTGGCGGCGACGCCGTCGAGCACGCCCCGCGCTTCGGGCGTCAGCTCGTCGCTGGCCGAGCGGAACGCGATGCCCTCGACCGTGCCGTCGAACGAGGAGCAGCCCGTCGCGTCCACGGGACGCCCGCCGAGGGTGTCCGGGCAGGCGTCCAGCGCGTCCGCAACACCGTCGCGATCGGTGTCGCCGGCCGAGGCGTCGCGCGTGGCCGAAGGCCGCTCCGCCGGCACCGGCGTGACCGGTATCGCGGGCGCACCGGCGCTCGAGTCCTGCCGGGCCGTCTCGTCGGAGCTGCGGCGGGTGCTCGAGCGCGGCGGCTGCGTGTCGCCGAAGCGATACAACAGGGCGAGCTGGGCGTAGCGCGCGTCGGTGTCGTGGGACACCACCTCGCCGCGCACTCCGATGCCGTTGGCGAAGCCGTACTCGACGCCCAGCCCGGCGACCAGGTGCACGTCGTCGACGCGCTCGTACTCGACGGTCGCGTCGTTCTGCATGCCGCCGACGCCCAGACGACCGAACGCCGAGAACCCTTCGCGACGCGCGCGCGCATCGCTCGAGTTCAGCCCGTAGACCAGGCCGCTGAGCGAGTAGACCTGGTAGTCGACCGAGCCTTCGGGCTCGAACGTGGCCTCTCCGAGCGCCGAGTAGCTGCCCTCGAGCGCGAAGCGGTTGCTGATGTCGTAGCCGATGGCGACGGTGCCGCCGGCATCGGTGTCCTGATCGAGCTCCAGGCCCGCGACGTCGTCGGCATCGGGCTCGAGCTGACTGACGAGGGCGCCGGCGCCCGCGTACACGCGGCCCTCGAAGTCGCGATCGCGCTCGACGTCGGGCACCAGACTCGAGACGCCACAACCCCCGAGCGCGAGCGCCGTCATGGCGGTGACCGCGGGCGCGGGACTGATTCTGCGTTTCACTTGGGCGTCTACCGGTGACCGGATCGGGCACGCGCGGCGGAATGCCGGCGCGTCGATCCTGAGCGTAGACGCCGAAGGGGGTGGTGTCGACCGAGCGAGCGTGCCGCTCAGCGCGAAGGCCGACCGAGCAGCCGCACCTCGACCCGGCGATTGCGTGCCCGATCATCCTCGGTCACGCCCTGCACCAGCGGCAGGCTGTCGCCGTAGCCTTCGGCCACCATGCGCGCGGGATCGACGCCGAGCGCCGCCAGTCGATCCACGACGGCGCGCGCGCGCTGCTCCGACAACCGGCGGTTCGCCGCCGCGTCCCCGGACGCATCGGTGTGGGCCATCACCGCGATGCGCGCGTGCGGGTAGCGCTCGAGCTCGGCGCGGATGCGCGCCAGCGCCGTCTCGCCGCCCGGCGCGAGCCTCGCCGAGCCCGGCGCGAAGCCCAGCCCCTCGACCACGCCCCCGAGCCTGAAGCCCGGCAGGTAGCCCGGTCGGGGCAGCGAGGCCGGGCGCACGCGCGGCGCGGCCGGAACGCTCCGCGCTCGCGCCGCACCGGGCACGGGCTCCACGCCTGGCTTGTTCTTCGTGGAGACGACAGCGGCGGGCGCGACCGGCACCGATGCGGAACGGGCCGGGCCGGCGGCGGCAAGATCCTCCAGTGCCCGCGCCGCACGCACCGTCGTCGGGTAGTGCCACACGCTGCCTTCGATGTCCCGACCGGCAAGCACGTCGAGCGGCAGGTCCGACAGCGTGACGAGCTCCACGCGGCGGTTGCGCTTTCGGCCGGGCGCGGTGTCGTTGCTGCCGAGGGGGCGTGTCTCGCCGACGCCCAGGCTCTCCAACTGCAACTCCGGCACGCCTCGGCTGCGCAGGTAGTCGACGACGGCTTCGGCACGTCGCGACGACAGATCCAGGTTCAGGTCCGCGGGCCCCTGCGAGTCGGTGTGCGCCTGCACCTCGATGCGCACCTCGGGAAAGGCGACGAGCCGTGTCGCGATGTCGTCCAGGGCGCCGCGCGCGCGGGCGTTCAGCCACCAGGAGCCGGGCTTGAACGTGACGTCGCCCAGCACCGCATCGAACAGCCCGCAACCGCGCTCGTCGACACTGGTGTTGGGGCGGGTGGCCGCACAGGCATCGCTCGCGTCGCCCACGCCGTCACCATCGCCGTCCGCGAATGCGCCCGAGCCGGCGTTGCGCCGGAAGCCCCGGGCGCCGGACGCACCCGACGCCCCGGACGTGCGCGCCGCGGCGCTCGCGGCGCCCAGGCGTGGCCCCGCGCGGCGACCGATGTCGGCCGGCGTCTCCAGCCCGCGCCCGCCCTCGGCCACGTAGGTGTCCTCGCTGCCGAGCGCCGTGCGCGCGGTGGCGGCGAGGGCCCCGCCGACCTGCTTCGGGGTGCCGAAGCGCCAGATCGCGCCGAGCCCCGTGAAGAAGGCGTCGGAGTCGTAGCGCGTGAGCTCGGCACGGATGCCGAGACCGTTGTCGAAGCCGTACTCGCCACCGAGCCCGACAATGGCACCCGTGCCGCCCTCGTCGAGCGCGACGACCTGGGAGGACTTGGTGAGCGTGCCGTAGCCGAGTCGTGCGAATCCGCTCCAGCCCTCGCGGCGCGAGCGCATCTGCACGCCGCCGAAGCCGTACACCAGCGCCGAGACCGAGGCGGCCGTGTAGCTGACGTCCGTGTTCGCCTCGCGCAGGCTCGCCTCGCCGAGCACGCCCGTCTCCAGCTCGAAGGCCAGCATGTTGTGCATGTCGACGCCGAGCTTGAGCTGCGTGCCGAGCGCCGAGGCGTCATCGACGTTGAACACGGTGCCCGAGGTATCGGGATCCAGGTGCGAGTTGCCGAAGGCCGCGCCGACGTAGACGCGGCTTCGGAACGACGGATCGTTGGCCGGGATCTCGAGGTGCTTCAGCTTCTCGAGCGAGGGCATGGGCAGCGAGGCACAGCCGCCGGCCGCGACGAACGAGGCGAGCATGGCGACGCGCGCGATGGCCACGGCGACCGGAGCCGGCCGCGGCGCGAAGGCACATTCTGGGTTCGGGCTCATCGGGACGGCATCTGCGTGCATGCCCCGCCTGCGTGCAAGCTCCGTACCCGAGGGATGACGGGAAGCGTGCCCTGAACCTCCGATGGCGAACCCGGCCACGAGCGCCGCGGTACCGCAGAGAAAACGCCGTCCCTGGCGGAGGTGGCTTCAGTGCCTTCAAATACCACTTGGAGGAGGTTTGCGACCCAATTCACAAGAACCGATCGCAACTCGATTCAACACTTCCGTTCGCCGCCGGTCAATCCGTACCACCGAGACCTGTGTCTTTTGCAACCCGGGTGCGGGTGGCTGCGTCGCGATGTCGACGCACGAGCCACCCACCGAGACCCAGCGAGACGACGAACAGCACGCCGCTCGTCAAGAGTTCGACGCGCGACCCCGACCTCACGCCCGCCCCCGCCAGGACGAACACGAGCGTCTGCGGCACGTAGCCGAGACAGGAGGCCGCCAGGAACGTGCCGGCGCGCACGCCGACAACGCCCGCGCACAGGTTCGTGATCAGGTTCGTGCCGAGCGGTTGCAGGCGCAGCACGACCACCTTGCCGAAGAGATCCTTGCGCAGCAGCGCCTCCAGCCTGGCCACCGCGTGCGGCCAGCGCCCGCGTACCGGCGCCCCGAGCCAGCGCCGGGCGCACAGCATCGTCAGCGCACAGCCGCACGTGGCGGCGAAGAGCGCCAGCACGAAGCCCGCTGCCGCGCCGAAGGCGTAGCCTGCGAGCGTCGCGACGAGCTGACGCGGCAGGCCGACGGCGGTGGCCAGCGCCCCGCCCAGCCCCGCGAGCGTGAACGCGCCGGTCCCGCCGCCTCGGAGCATCTCGGCCCAGGCGTCGACCGGCAGGCTGCGGCCCGCCGCCGTCACCGCGGCGATCGACGCGACGAGCGTGACCAGGAGCACCCACGTGTGCGGACGCGGCCAGGGCACGCTCGGGTGCGCTCGACGCTGCCTGCGACGTCGACGAGGCGTTCAGCCGAGCGCGTCGAGGTACGTCGTCAGCGCCGCTTCGCAGTCGGCCGTCGTCGCCGTGCCGCCCAGATCCCGCGTGCGCGCCGCGGGGTCGACGAGCGCGGTCTCTATCGTGCGCATCAGCAGAGCCTCGGCATCGGCCTCGCCGAGATGGCCGAGCATCATGGCCGCGGTCCACACCGCGGCGATGGGGTTCGCGACGCCCTGGCCCGCGATGTCGGGCGCGGAGCCGTGCACCGGCTCGAACATCGAGGGGTGGCGCCGCTCGGGATCGATGTTGGCCGCGGGCGCGATGCCGATGGAGCCCGCCACGGCGGGCCCGAGGTCCGACAGGATGTCGCCGAACAGGTTGGAGCCGACGACCACGTCGAAGCGGTCGGGGTTCAGCACGAAGTGCGCGGTCAGGATGTCGATGTGGTACTGATCGGTAGCGATGTCGGGATAGTCGGCCGCCACCGCACGGAAGCGCTCGTCCCAGAACGGCATGGTGTGCATGATGCCGTTGGACTTGGTCGCCGAGGTGACCTTCCCGGCCTTGCGCGTCGAGGCGATCTCGAAGGCGTGGCGCATGATGCGATCCGTGCCGCGCCGCGTCATGACGGTCAACTGGCTGACCTGCTCGTGCTCGGTGCCCGCGTACATGCGCCCGCCGATCTCGGAGTACTCGCCCTCCACGTTCTCGCGCACGACGATGAAGTCGATGTCCTCGGGCCCGCGGTTCGCGAGCGGCGAGGCGATGCCCGGCATCAAGCGCACCGGGCGCACGTTCGCGTACTGATCGAACTCGCGCCGGATGGGAATCAGCAACTGCCACAACGAGACGTGATCCGGCACGCTGGGCCAGCCCACCGCGCCGAGATAGATCGCGTCGCTGTCGCGCAGCCGATCCAGCCCGTCCGCCGGCATCATGCGCCCGCTCTGCACGTAGCGCTCGCAGCTCCAGTCGTGTTCGTCCCACACGAGCTTCGCGCCGCAGGCCTCCGCCGCGCGCTCGGCCAGACGCTGGCCGACGGGGATCACCTCGATGCCGATGCCGTCGCCCGGGATCGTGGCGATGCGATGCGTTCGTGAGCTCATGGGGCGCTGCCTCGAAGGGGTTCGGGGGAGAAGAACTCGAGCATGTCGGCGACGACGAGGTCGGGCACCTGCTCGGGGAAGTAGTGCGCGCCGGGCAAGGCCCGGCCGCTCACGTTCGATGCGCGCAACCGCCACAGCGCGAGCGGGTCGAAGCAGCGGGCCACGACACCGTCCTCGCCCCACAGCACGCGCAGCGGACACGCGATGCGCGCATCGCCGTCCTCGTCGTCGTGACGGATGTCGATCGAGGCGGCCGCGCGATAGTCCTCGCAGCTCGCACGCACGCACTCCGGATCGCGGAAGGCCTCGAGATACCGCGAGAGCGCGGCCTCGTCGAACGGCGGGTCGCCGCCGACGATCGAGCCGCACACGTGGCGCAGCCAGGCGTCCGGATCGGCGCCGATCAGCCGCTCCGGAAACGGCGCCGGCCGTATCAGCAGGAACCAGTGCCAGTAGGCGCGCGCGAAGGCGTCGTCGGTGCGCGCGTACATCTCGCGCGTGGGCGCGATGTCGAGCACCATCAGGCGGCGCACGCGCTCCGGGTGATCGGCGGCCAGCCGGTGCGCCACGCGCCCGCCCCGATCGTGGCCGGCGACGTCGAAGCGCTCGTGGCCGAGTGCCGCCATGGTGCCCACCATGTCCCGGGCCATGGCGCGCTTGGAGTAGGCCGCATGGTCGGCATCGGAGGCGGGCTTGTCGGAGGCGCCGTAGCCGCGCAGGTCCGCCACGACGACATCGAACGTGCTGGCCAGCGTCGGCGCGATGCGGTGCCACATGACGTGGGTCTGCGGGTAGCCGTGCAACAGCAGCAGCGGCGGGCCCGTGCCGCCGCGTCGGCCGCGGATGCACACGCCGTCGATGTCGATCTCGAAGGGCTCGAAATCGGGGAAGAAGCCATCCTCGGAGGCTTTCCGTGAGAAGCGTGCGTTCGGCGGGCGCTCGTTCATCACCGCGAGTCTACGGGGCCGGCGACGCCGCGCGTCCGGCGACCGCGATACCGACGCCCCGGTGCGGGGCGTGCCGCCACCGCCGCTGGAACACGTCGATCTCACGCCCGGGGGCATGGGTGGGCTCTTTCCCGGGCGGTCGGACCGGGTCATCGCAGAATGCAGGTGACCGGGTCCGACCAGGCGGAAAACGTGGGGCCTGCTCGCTCCCGCCGTTCCGCGGGGTCCGGAGCACTGAGCGAGGCGCGACGGCGCCCGGACTGGACGCTACGCGGCCGGATTGCCGACGGTCGGGTTGCCGTCCGAGCCCAGCATCCGCATGGCGCTTCCGTCAGGCTCATGCGCCCAAGAAAAAGGCCCCTCGCGGGGCCTTCTCCGAGCGCCTGCCGGAGCGACCCGGCGGCACTGAATTGGTGGGGCGTCACGGACTCGAACCGTGGACCAATTGATTAAAAGTCAACTGCTCTAACCAACTGAGCTAACGCCCCTGCGATCGCCTTGCGGCACGTCGCCCCGGCGCGACCGCAGCCCCGCCGAGCACCGCATTTTAGCCCAACGATCCGCTTCGTGTCAGCCCCCGGCAGCCATCCACCTCACCGGTCCTTCCGCGAACGGTCGCCGACCAGTCACCCCGGCATCGCGACCGGTCCGGCGGGGCGAACAGGCTACCGGCCTTCGCGGTCCATCTGCTGGAGGCGCTTGCGCGCGAGCACCGCCGCCGAGCGTCCGGGGTACTCGTCGCGCACGGCGCCGAGGATGTTCCGCGCCTGCGCGAAGTCGCCCTGCTCGTACATCGCGTAGCCGATCTTCAGCCGAGCGTCGGGTTGCTTGGGGCTGTCCGGGAAGGCGTCCACGACGGTGCGGAAGTTGCCCATCGCCTCGTCGAAGCGGCGCTCGGCGTACATGGCCTCGCCCTGCCAGTACCACGCGTTGTCGGAGTACGGGCCGTCCGGATATTGCTCCAGGAACTCGCCGAAGCGAGCCGAAGCCTCCTCGTTCCGCCCGCGCGCCAGCAGGTCGTAGGCCTGCGTGTACGCGGTCTTCTCGGCCTGCGTCGCGGTGTCGCGCACGCGCACGACGGCGGCGTCCGGTTCGCGCCCGTCCGCACCCCCGGATCCGGGCCCGGCGGCGAACCGGCCCGGCGAACCGGCTACGCCCTCCGCCGCGGCACCGGCCGCGCCGATGGCCCCGTTGCCGGCCCCGTTGCCGGCCGCGATGCCGTCCTCGTTGCCGCCCCCGTTGCCGCCCCCGTTGCCGCCCGCGTCGCCGATCCCGTCGCCGCCGACACCGAGCGCGTCGGCACCCACGTCGTCCCCGTCGAGCGCGCCGGGGTCCGCCCCTTGCGCGTCGCCGTCGGCATCGCCGCCCGTCAGGTCCAGCGGCCCGTCGTCACCCTCGTCGAGATCGAGCGGGGAGCCGTCGGGGTCGCCGTCCAGGAGAATCTGTTGACGCTCCACGATCGCCTCGAGGTCCGTGACGCGACGGTCGGTATCGGCGTAGAGATCGCGCTCGCGGCGCGTGAGCTGTTCCAGATCGTTGGCGAGCGCCTCGTTCTCGCCGCGCAGTTGCCGAAGCTGGCGCTCCAGCTCGTCGACGCGCTGGAGCTGTTCGAGCAGCGACTGGTCCAGCACGCGCTCGACGCGGGCGAGGCGCGCGTCGAGCGTGTCGAGGCTGGGACGGCTCTGCGCGTGCACGGCACCCGATGTCAGCGCGAGCGCGAGCACGGCCGCTGGCACGACGGCCCGCACGCTGTGCATCGTCGTCCGCCCGCGCCCGCGGGATTCAGTTCTGGATGGTGCCGCCTTCATAGATGATGTTTACCCTGCGATTCTTCGACCAGGCCTCGGGATCGTGGCCCTCGTCGACGGGCAGCTCCTCGCCGTAGCTCACCGTACGCAGCTGCGCCGAGGCGACGCCCTGCAACTGCAGCATGCGCGAGACCGTCTTCGCGCGCCGCTCGCCGAGCGCGATGTTGTACTCGCGCGAGCCGCGCTCGTCGGTATGGCCTTCGAGCCGCACGCGCGCCTGCGGGTTCTGCGCCAGCCAGCGCCCGTGGCTCGCGACGATGTCGAGGAACTCGGGCCGAAGCTCGGCCTGGTCGTAGTCGAAGTAGATGACGCGCTCGACGGGCGCCTGTGCGGCGCTCGGCTCCATCTGCTCGACCCCCTGCGGTCCGTCGATGGTGACGGGCACCACCTGGGGCCCCTGCACCTCGGTGCCCTCGAGCGGATCGATGGGGCGCTCGGGCGGGGTGCCGCATGCGGTGAGCGCGGCGGCCGCGAGGAGGCACGCCGCGGGCGAGGCGCGTCGGCCGAAGCCGGTCTGGAAGGGCGTCATGCGTGCGGGCGCGTTGCGGGTCGGCGGGTGGGGCATGGAAACTCCGGTGTTCACTGCGAGTACGGCGACCAGGCGGGCTCGCGAACGTCGCCGCCGTCATCGAGGGCGAGGCTCTGCACCACGGCGCCGTCGAGCGAGACGGCGCCGAGCGTGCCGCTCCCGTCCTTCTCGGTCGCGTACATGATCATCTGGCCGTTCGGCGAGAACGTCGGGGATTCGTCGAGCGTGCCCTGGGTGAGCGTCTGGAAGAGTCCGGACGCCCGATCCTGAACGGCGATCTGGAAACCCGCGCCGTAGCCGTGCACGAAGGCGAGCGTGCGCCCGTCCGGGGACACCGCGGCATCGGCGTTGTAGTTGCCATCGAAGGTGACGCGCTTGGCGCGGCCGCCGCTGGCGGGCACCTCGTAGAGCTGAGGCCCGCCGCTTCTGTCCGACGTGAACACGATCGTGTCGTCGTCGATCCAGGCGGGTTCGGTGTCGATGGAGCCGCCGTCGGTCACGCGGGTGAGGCCGGCGGTGTCGAGATCGAGCACGTAGACGTCCAGATCCCCCTCGTAGGACAGCGCCACCGCCAGCCGCGAGCCGTCCGGCGAGAAGGCGGGCGCGCCGTTGATGCCTTCGCGTGCCAGCACCTTGGTGCGCGTGCCGCGCTGGCGGTCCTGCACGAACACCGCCGAGCTCACGCGGTCCTCGAACGAGACGTAGGCGA
Source organism: uncultured Gammaproteobacteria bacterium (assembly GCA_963833195.1). Taxonomy (GTDB): domain Bacteria; phylum Pseudomonadota; class Gammaproteobacteria; order Granulosicoccales; family Granulosicoccaceae; genus Granulosicoccus. The sequence goes on from CAWHXF010000028.1 coordinate 1,004,080, forward strand.
TGCGGATGCCGTCCGGCGCCCAGGCGGGCGACAGGATCGGGTACGGGGACGTCAGCATGGCCTGGGGCGACTGCCCGTCCGCGTCCGCGAGTTGCAGCCGGTAGGTGCGCGCGCCCACCGCGCCTTCGACCGACACGAACGCGATCTGCGTGTTGAAGGCGCCCGAGATGCCGAGCACGGCCTCGTACACCTCGTCCGCGATCTGGTGGGCGGCGCTCCTGAGCGTCTGATCCGTGACCTGGAAGCTGAAGCCCGTCATGAGCGTCTGCTGCGCCACGTCGAAGAGCTGGAACTGCACCGTGTAGCCCTCGCCGGAGGCGCGCGTCGCGCCGACGAGCAGGAAGTCGGCGCCGGTCAGTCGCCAGTCGGAGTAGCGCGGCACGTCGCCGCTCACCGGCTGCGACACCAGATCCTCGCGGTTCAGCGGATCGAAGTTGCCGCTTCGGCGCAGGTCGTCCGCGACGATGGCCGCGATGTCGACGGGCGCCTGCCCCTCGCCGCTCCAGCCGAACGGCACGATGGCGATGGGGATGGCGTTGTCGGCGCCCTTGGTGATCTCGATCTCGATGACCGCGTGCGCGGGGCTCGAGAGGGTCGCCAGGCACACCATGGCGAGCGCCGCGAACAGGGCGCCGCACGCCGCGCTCGCCGTCCGCACGATGCGCGCGGCGCGACCGGGCGACGGCGCGGTGCGGATCGTGGGCAACGGGACGCTGGTCATGAGGCTTGCGGTGTCCGGTCGGGATGACGGCGGTCGAGAGCGGGGCGCCGGCGCCGCACGCGCGAGGCGGGGGGCTCGAAGCGGATGCGCACGCGGCGATCGAAGAGCTCGGGGTCGGGCGGTTCGGGCAGCGGTGAGGAGGCGTACACCGCGCGCGAGATCGCGTTCGCGAGCACCGGCGTCAACTGACCGCCCTCGCAGCGCTCCACCCGCACGTCCAGCACGTCCCCGGTGATGGACTGGGCGACCTGCACGATGCAGCGGCTGCCGCTCGTGAAGTTCGGCGGGGGTCGCCAGTTGCTCTCGATCTTGGAAGTGATCGCACCGGCATAGAGGCCTGCGAGTCGTTCGAGTTCCTGCCTGCGCTGCAGGGCCTGCAGGCGCTCCTGCTCCGCCGCCGCACGCTCGGCCGCCGCACGCTCCTCGCGTTCGGCCGCCTCGCGGGCCTCGCGCTCGGCTTCCTCCGCGGCACGCTCGGCGGCTTCCTCGGCGGCCGCCTTCTCGGCGGCTTCGCGCTCGGCCGCCTCGCGGGCGGCCTCGGCTTCGGCTTCCGCCCGGGCGGCCTCCTCGGCCTCCCGGGCGGCACGCTCGGCCTCGGCGCGCTCGGCTTCGGCCCGCTCCGTGGCCACGCGTTCGGCTTCCAGTCGCTCGCGCTCCGCCGCGGCCTCGGCCTCCACGCGCTGCGCCTCGCGCGCGGCCTCGGCCTCGGCCGCCGCGCGCTCGGCCTCGCGTGCCTCGGCGAGCGCCTGCTCGCGCGCGGCCTCCGCGGCCTCGCGCTCGGCCTCGGCGGTGCGCGCCTCTTCTTCCAGCCGCGCCTTCTCGGCGGCCGCCTCGGCGCGCGCCTCGTCGGCCGCGCGCGCCTCGGCCTCGAGCCTGCGGGTGCGCTCCTCGGCCTCGCGGCGCTCGGCGGCCAGGCGTTCGCGCTCGGCATCGGCCGTGGCGCGCTCCGCCTCCAGCCGACGCGTCTGCTCGTTCAGACGCTCCTGCGAGGCCTCGATGCGCTCCTGCTCGCGCTCGCGCTGCTCGGCCAGGCGCGCGAGCTCCGCCTCGCGCTCGGCCACCTGGCGCTCGGTCAGGTCCGCCTGCTGGTTCCTGAGCGCCTCGAGCTGCGCGTCCTCGGCCTCGGCGCGAAGGCGTTGCAGCTCGCGCTGGCGCTCGAGCTCGGTGGCCTCGCTCTGCAGGGCCTCGATGCGCTCGCGCTCGGCCTCGGCGGCGACGCGTTGCTGCTCGGTCAGCTCCTCGGTCTCGCGCAGCCGCGCCTCGGCGTCCGAACGTGCGCTCTCGAGCGAGTCCACCGTGGCCTGCAGCTCGGCCTGCTCGGCGGCGATGCGCGCCTCCTCCTCGCGCTCCAGCGCATCCAGACGCTCCACCTCGGCCTGGATGTCGGCCTCGCTGACGGCCACGGCCCGGATGGGCGGCGCGTCCGACAGGTTCAGCCCGGCGTCGCTGGAGCGTCCCTGCAACTGCACCACCAGGCCCGCCACGAGGCCCACGTGCAGCAGCACCGAGCCGAAGATGGCCAACGGGTAGCGCTTGAGGATGGCGAGCACCGGGTCCTCAGCCGGGCGGCTCGGAGACCAGCCCGATCTCGGGCGCGCCGGAGGCCTGCAGCGTGACCATCGCCTGCATGATGGCGCCGTACTCCACCCCCGTGTCGCCGGCGACGAGCACGCGCCGGCCGGGGCTGCGGCGCATCACCGCGCTGGCCAGGCGCAGGATCTCGTCGTGCTCCTTCGGCGCATCGGGCGCGTCGCCGACGTTCAGGTACCACTCCCCGGCGGCGTCCACGGTCAGGATCAGCGGCTCCTCGCTCTCGCCGGCGTCGGCGATGGGCGAGGCGGCCGCGTCCGGCAGGTCTATCTCGACGCCGGTGCGCAGCAGCGGCGCGGTGATCATGAAGATCACGAGCAGCACCAGCATGACGTCGATGTAGGGCACGACGTTGATCTCGGCGACCTGTCGGCGCGGCCGGCGCGTACCGATGCGACGTTGCGGCCTGGGCACGCCTCAGCCCCCCGTCCACGTGCGAGCGGCCCGCGCTTGCGAGATCCTCGTGCGAACCGTCGTCGGCGCGACGCTCACGCGGCTTCCGGCTCCTGCACGTTGCGCCGGATGGCCTGGCGCTGCAGCACGGTGGAGAACTCCTCCGAGAAGTTCTCGTAGCGGTTCATCAACCGATCGACCTCGGTCGCGAAGCGGTTGTAGAAGATGACGGCCGGAATGGCGGCGAACAGGCCGATGGCGGTCGCGATCAGCGCCTCGGCGATCCCGGGCGCCACCATCTGCAGCGTCGCCTGCTGCACGTTGCCCAGCGCGGTGAACGAATTCATGATGCCCCACACCGTGCCGAAGAGCCCGATGTAGGGGCTGATGGAGCCCACCGTGGCGAGAAACGGCAGGTTCTGCTCGATGATGTCGCCCTCGCGCGACACCGCGATGCGCATGGCGCGGCCCGAGCCGTCCATGATCACCTCGTCGTTCGATGTCTTTCTCCTGAGCCGCCCGAACTCGCTGAAGCCCGCCTCGAAGATCCGCTCCAGCCCGCCGAGGGTGCCGCGTCGCATGGTCAGCTTCGAGTACGTGCCGGAAATGTCCGAGCTGCCCCAGAAGTCCTGCTCGAAGTCCTCGGCCGAACGGCGCGCGTGGCGCAGTTGCACGGACTTGCCGAGGATCAGCGCCCAGGACATGATCGAGGCCAGCACCAGGATGATCATCACGCCCTGCACGACCGGGCTCGCGTTCAGGACGAGGTCGACGAAGGACAGGTCGGCGTTCAAGACGACGCTCCGGTAGTGGACGGGACGTGCGGGGCAAGCGGGTCGGACACCTCGCCCGATGACGTGGCGCCCAGCGCCGCGAGGATCTCTGCCGGAATGCGCACGGGACGCAACCGGTCGGCGTCTATGCAGGCCAACGACACCTCCGCGTCGACGATGCGCCGCCCCGCCCGCTCGATGGGCTGCTCGCAGACGAGGCCGGTGCGCCCCGCCGAGTGGATCTGTGCATGCACGATCAGTTCGTCATCCAATCGGGCCGGGGCCCGGTAGTCGACGCGCACGCTCCTGACGACGAACAGGCGCCGGTGCCGGGCCTGCCATTCGACGAGATCCACGCCCGCGGCACGCATGGCCTCGGTGCGCGCCCGCTCCATGTAGCGAAGGTAGTTCGCGTAGAACACCACGCCACCGGCGTCGGTGTCCTCGATGTAGACGCGCACCCGCATCGAATGGTCCCGCATGGCGAAGTATTGCAGACCGCGCGCGCTCCTGCGGGTGCCGTCGGCGGCGGGAAAGTGACCGATCGTGTCGGTTACGGGCGATGGCGCCAAGGCCTTGGCGCCGGCGGCGCGATCGACCGCACCGGAGCGCGTCTCAGCTTCCGGTAGCCGGTTCGGGCAACCCGAAATGCCGGTACGCCCCGGCGGTGGCCACGCGCCCTCGCGGCGTGCGCATCAAGAGCCCCTGCTGGATGAGATACGGCTCCACCACCTCCTCGAGGGTGCCGGGTTCCTCGGACAGCGCGGCGCCGAGGTTGTCGACGCCCACCGGCCCGCCGTCGAACTTCTCGATGACCGCGAGCAGCAGCCGCCGGTCCATCTCGTCGAGCCCGATCAGGTCGACGTTGAGCATGTCGAGCGCCGCCGAGGCCACGGGGCCCGTGATGGTGCCGTCGGCGCGGATCTCGGCGTAGTCGCGCACGCGCCGCAGCAGCCGGTTCGCGATGCGCGGCGTGCCGCGCGAGCGCCGGGCGATCTCCAGGGCGCCGTCCGGCACGAGCTCCGCCCCCATCAGCCCGGACGAGCGCTGCACGATGCCCGCGAGATCGTCCACGGCGTAGAAATCGAGCCGCTGCACGATGCCGAACCGATCGCGCAGCGGTGCGGTCAGGAGCCCCGCCCGCGTGGTCGCGCCGATGAGCGTGAAGGGCGGCAGGTCGATCTTGAACGAGCGGGCCGAGGCGCCCTCGCCCGTCATGATGTCGATCTGGTAGTCCTCCATGGCGGGGTACAGCACCTCCTCCACCAGCGCGCTCATGCGGTGGATCTCGTCCACGAACAGCACGTCGTTGGCCTCGAGCCCGGTCAGGATGGCGGCGAGGTCCCCCGGCCGCTCCAGCACGGGACCGGAGGTCTGCACGATGCGCGAGTCGAGCTCGTTGGCGACGATGTTGGCGAGCGTCGTCTTGCCGAGCCCGGGGGGGCCGAACAGCAGCACGTGGTCGAGCGCCTCGGAGCGCCGGCGCGCCGCCTCGATGAAGAGCCCGAGCTGGGCGGAGGCGCCGGGCTGGCCGCGGTAGTCGGCCAGGCGCTTGGGGCGCATGGCGCGCTCCTGCGCGTCCTCGGCCCGGTTCTCGGGCCCGTCTTCAGGCAGTGGGGCCGCGCCCACGAGGCGCTGTGCTGGGGATTTCACCAGCCGAGAGTAGTGGTGCGGGCGGGGTGTCGCAAGCGGGGCGGGCACCCCGACCTTCCACGACATCCGACGGCTTCGGGCCGGCGCTACCCGATGGGGTTCAGGGAAGGCACTTGTTCGAAGCGGCCGAAATCGCGATCGGCGCTCGCGACCGTCGCGCCGTTCTCGATCGCGAGCGCCGCGATGTGCGCATCCGTCACCAGATTCCCCGCCGCACCTGATGTGCGAAGCAGCGCGGAAAGCACCGCCCAGTGCCCGACTCCCGGTACCACCCGTGAGACATGAGGCTGATCGAGCCAATCGGACACATAGTCGCAGGCCTGCTCGATCGTGAGTGGCTGCGGCATCAGCCCCGCGCGCGTGGTGATTCGCACGAACGCCGACGCGGCCACCCAAGGGATGCCCACCACCTTCGTCCCCGACAGAACGGATTCCCACCAGCGACGAGCTTTCGAATGGCGGGGATCGTCCCGGTTGACGACGTAGATCAGGAGGTTGGCATCGACGAGGATCACTGCCCCCGACGCATCCGCGCGATCAAGGCGGCATCCTCGAGCTCATCGGACAGGGCCAGGGCCTTCACGAGGTCCGTGCCGGACGGCGGCATTCCCAACGAGGCGGGCTTGACCCGGTACCTGCGGGCGGGAGCTTCCTGCACGAGCGCGGCGAGTCCCGCTCTCAACGCCTCGTTGGTCAAAGCCTTCACGGACGTGCCGCGCTCGACGGCCAGACGGCGAATGTCACGGTCGACGGCGTCATCGAGCGTGAGGGTGGTTCGCTTGGGCATGGAATGATGCGTTGATGCGACGTTGTGCGCATCATCGCATCACGGTTCGTCACCGCACCGCCCGCTTCAACGCCGCCCGGATCGTCTCCTCCACGCTGACCGACGCATCCCCCGCCGCCTCCACCGCTCCGCCGACGAGCTTCTTCGCCTCGGCCGGCTTGTACCCGAGCGACACCAGCGCCTCCATCGCCTGGCCCGCCACCGAGTCGTCCCCGAGCGCGATGCCGGGCAGCCCGCCGGGCAGCGCGGACGGCACCAGCGCCTGCACCCGGTCGCGCATCTCGACCACCAGCCGCTCGGCCGTCTTCTTGCCGATGCCCGGCAGCCGCACCAGCGCGTTCGCATCCCCCGCGCCTACCGTGGCCGCGAAGTCGTCCGCGCTCATGCCGGACAGGATGGACAAGGCAACCTTGGCCCCCACCCCGCTGACCTTGAGCAGCTCCCGGAACAGCGCGCGCTCGAGCTTCGAGCCGAACCCGTAGAGCAGCTGCGCGTCCTCGCGCACCACCATGTGCACGTGCAGCGCGACGGCCTCCCCGGTGGCGGGCAGCTTGTAGAAGGTCGACATGGGCGCCTCGAGCTCGTAGCCCACGCCGTGCGCGTCCACGAGCAGCGACGGCGGCGCCTTCTCCAGCAGCGTGCCGCTGATGCGCCCGATCATCGTCGCGTCTCCGGGGCCGGCCTCAAAGCCGCAGCCCCCGCCCGCGGGTCCGCTTGCGCGGTTGCAGCGCGGCCAGCGCCGCGGCCGCGCTGGTCGTCGGTGCGCCGGCCCCGGCCTGCGTCGCGGAGGCACGCGCGGGCGCCAGCGCCATGCGCGAGTGCGCGTGGCACAGGGCGATCGCGAGCCCATCGGCGGCGTCCGACTGCAACTCGCCGAGCTCGAGCATGGCGCGCACCATCGTCTGCACCTGCGCCTTCGGCGCGCCGCCGCGCCCGGTCACGACCTTCTTGATCGAGCGCGCCGCGTACTCGGACACCGGGATGGTGCGCGACACGATGGCGCCGATGGCGGCCCCGCGCGCCTGCCCGAGCTTCAACGCCGACATGACGTTCTTCGACAGGAACACCTCCTCGATGGCCGCCTCGCTCGGGCGCCATTCGACGACGATGTCCGACAGCGCGCGGTGGATGTGGCCGAGCCGCTCGACGAAGCTGTCGCCCTTGACCCGAACGTGTCCGTGCGCCACGTGCACGCTGCGCACGCCGTCGGTCTCGATGATGCCGTAGCCCATCACGACCGAACCCGGGTCGATGCCGAGCACGCGCACGAGGCCGCGCGAAGTCATGCCCGGACTCCGGCCGTGACCACGATCGTGGCGACGGCGCGCGTCATTCGTACGCTTCGTCCGGGACCTCGGCGTTGGACCACACGTCCTGCACGTCGTCGAGATCCTCCAGCGCGTCCAGGAGCTTCAGCAGGCTCCTGCCCTGCTCGCCGTCGAGCTCCACCGAGGTGGACGCGCGCTCGGTCACCTCGGAGTGCGCGGGCTCGTGCCCGGCGGCGATCATGGCCTCCTTGACGTCGACGAAGGCCTCCTCGGTCGTCAGCACGTCGACCGAGCCGTCGTCCGAGGCCACCACGTCCTCGGCGCCCGCGTCGAGCGCCGCCTCCATGATGGCGTCCTCGTCGGCGCCTTCCGGCCAGGACAGCACGCCGCGCTTCTCGAACAGGTACGCGACGGAGCCTTGCGTGCCCATGTTGCCGCCGAACTTGCTGAAGGCGTGCTTGACGTCCGAGGCGGTGCGGTTCGGGTTGTCGGTCATCGTGTCGACCATGATGGCGACGCCGTTGATGCCGTAGCCCTCGTAGCGGTTCTCCAGGTACGCCACGTCGTCGAGCTCGCCCGCGCCCTTCTTGATCGCGCGCTCGATCGTGTCCTTGGTCATGTTGGCGCCGAGCGCCTTGTCCACCGCCAGCCGCAGCCGCGGGTTGGAGGACAGGTCCGAGCCGCCGGCGCGCGCCGCCACGTTGATCTCGCGGATCAGCTTCGTGAAGAGCTTTCCACGCTTGGCGTCCTGCGCGTTCTTGCGGTGCTGGATGTTGGCCCACTTGCTGTGACCGGCCATGGATCGTCTCGTCGAAGGATGGAAGGCGTGTATGGCGCCGGGTAACCCGCCAGCCTAGTACGGCGCTCGGCAGGCGGCAACGCCCGGGGGAAGGCGTGCCGGGCGAATGCCCGGGACAGGGCCCCGTGCCTCAGACTCGGCCGAAGACGAGATCGAGTGCCGCGACTATCCGGTCGCCGTCATCGTCCAGGTTCGAGCCGGAACCGCGCAGCTCCCGGACGGGGATCGAGACGAGATCGAGAGGCAACAATGCGAAACGCTCACCCGCGATCTCGAACTCCGGATTGAGCCGGGTATCGAACCGGCGAACGTCGACGATGCGCACCAGCGGAGCCGCGATCCTGAAACCCGACGCCTCGAAGGCATTCGACTGCAGCTCGAGCAGCCACGGAATGTCCGCAGCGGTCGTCGGATCGGTGTTCGGGTGGACGTCGAACTGGGCCACTAGATACGTCGCCACGTCTCGGAGAGCGAGGCTCGTGCCCGGAACTCGTCCTGCGCTTCGATGGCAGGCCGCAGGCTATCCCGCAGCGCATCGAGTTCCTCTCGTCGCCGCTTCCGGTCCGCCGCGATCACGTCGCGAACCGCGCACTGGATCAGTTGCGAACGCGTGGTGCCCCGTTCGCGAGCGATGCGGTCGAGTCGCTCCAGATCGTCGGGTTCCAGACGCACGGTCATGACAGGGTTCTGACTCATGGAAGGCGATCGGATGGCATGAAGCGTGTCGATCATCCAACATACAGTGTAATACGACTCGTGCGGGCGCCCACCACACCACCCAGGAACCCCTCGACAGATGACGACCCACCCCATCTCGTTTTCCGCGACCGTCGGCGTGCGCGCATCGCCCGCCCGGGTGTTCGCGATCTGGGCGGATGCGGCGGCCTGGCCCTCGTGGGACCCGGACCTCGAATCCGCGTCGCTCGACGGCCCGTTCGCCGTCGGCAGCCGTGGCGTGCTGAAGCCGGAGGGCGCGCCGCGCACGCGCATCGTGCTGACCGAGGTGGTGCCGGACGCGGGCTTCGCGGCCGCGGCGAGGTTGCCGCTCGCGCGCATGCTGTTCGAGCATCGGATCGACGCCCTCGAGGACGGCTGCACGGTCACGCACTCGGTCCGCTTCGCCGGGCCGTTCGCCGCGCTGTACCGCCGCCTGATCGGGCCCGCCATCGCGCGCGGCCTGCCCGGCACGATGGCGGGCCTGAAGGCCGCGGCCGAGGCGGCGGAATGACGGAGGACGGTTCGGGCACGCCTGAAGGCCCTACCGGGACCCTGTCCGCCGCCTTGCAGGAGCGTCCCGCGGACGCGGGCCGCAACGCCTGCGAGGCCTTGGTCGCCGCCGCCGCGCGCGAAGCCCTGCCCGGGGTGAGTGCCCGTGCCTTCGTGCGACGGCTCGGCGAGGTCGGTGCGGGGATCCGTCCGGGACTGTACGGCGTGGTGGACCTGGCGCTGGCGGGCGCGAACCCGCTGCCGGGCAACGGCTTCCGGCCCGAGCTGGACGACGGCACGCCCGGACAGGTCCGCCACTTCTGCGGCCTCGCCGCCGCCTGTCAGCGCTTCGGCGCCGGTCCGACGCGCTGGGTCTCGATCCACGTGCGCCGCGACGCGCCGGACACGCCCGACGGCGTGTTGACCGACCTGGCGATCGAGTTCGTGCGATCGCTGCAGCGCGGCGAGCTCGCCGTCCGGGATGCGCCGGCGTGGCTGCGGCGAGCGCTGTGCGCGGAACAGCCGCCGCAGCCGACCGTCATCGAAATCGCCCGCGCTCGATGAACCGTGCGGCGAGCTCCGCGCATTCCTCCGAGAACATCAGCGCCGAGTGCGAGCCCGCCACGGTCACCCGCTCGGCCGCGTTCTCTATGACCGTCTCGCTCGCGCCGACGACGCCGTCGCCCTCCTCGTCGAGCGGAAAGAGCAGCGCCGACAGCCCGAACCGGCCCGAGCCCGCGATGACGCCGAGCTCCTGGCGCCCGGCGAAGTCCGGCACGTCGCCGAGCAGTCCGCGCACGGTGGCACGGCCGAGGAGCGGGCGCAGCAGATCGTTGGCGTGCACGCGCTTCGCGACGGAGCTGCCGCGCACCGGGGAGCCCATCAGCACCACGCGCTCGACGGGCAGGTCGGGGTGGCGGTCCAGGCAATGCAGCGTGACGATGCCGCCGAGGCTGTGCGCCACGAGGTGCACCGGCGCGGGGGCCGGCTGGTCCGCGTTCAGGGCGCGCACGAAGTCGGCGAGCGCATCGCCGTTCTCGGCCGGCGTGCGGGTCAGGAAGTCGTAGCTGAAACGGCGCGTGCGGTGTCCGAGCCGCTGCATGCGTCGGGCCATGGGCAGCATGACGAGCCCGTGCATGTAGATGCCGTGCACGAGCACGACGGTGCCGCGCGGGCCGCGCGGCGACGCCGGACGGCCCTCGACGCCGCGCGCCGCCGCCGCACCGAAGGCGTCGCCGGACGCATCACCGGACGCATCACCGGACGCGTCGCCCACCGTGCGGCCACGGGTCACGTCGCGTCCGTACCGTCCGAGCTCAGGCGTACCAGGAACCCTGCACCACCTCGATGTCCTTGCCGCCCTCGTTCACGAGTACCGCGAACGCCTCGGGGTCGCTGTCGCGGTAGTGGTACGGGTAGACGATTCGCGGCGCGAACGCCAGCACGCCTTCGGACGCCTGCTCGACCGCCATCGTGTACGGCAGGTTCATGCACACGAACGCGATGTCGATGTTCTCCAGCGCGCGCATCTCCGGCACCGCCTCGGTATCTCCCGAGAGGTAGACGCGCGTGCCGTCGACGTCCACGACGTAGCCGTTGTCGCGCCCCTCGGGGTGGAACTGCAATCGCTCCTCGGTCAGGTTGTAGGCAGCCACCGCCTCGATGTTCATGCCGAGCGCCTCGGTGGACTCGCCGTTGCCGATCATCGTGGCCTTCGATTTCAACGCGTCGGGCAGCATGCCGTGCACGGCCGGGTTGGTGACCAGCACGGTGCTCTCGCCGGCCAGAGCCTCGAGCGTGGGCACGTCGTAGTGGTCGCCGTGCTCGTGCGTGATCATGATCAGGTCGGGTCGCGGCAGCGACTCGTAGAGCTCCGCCCCGCCGACCGGGTCCACGTACACGACGCCCGCGGGCGTCTCCATGACGAGCGAGGCGTGCTGGACGGGGTGCACGACGAGCTTGCCGCCGCCCGCGGTGTCGTACATGTCGCCGCCGCCGGAGTGGTTGGCGGCCGTGGCCAGGGCCGGCAGCGTCGCGGCGCCGAGGACGCTCAGGCCGCGCGCGGCGGCGAACGAGGCCATGCCGGCGGTGAGGCCTGCGCCGAGGCCGGTCTTCAATGCGGATCGTCGGGTCGTCATGCGTTGCTCTCCATGGGTTGCGGGCGAGGTCGTGCTCGTTCTACGGACGTGGCCCGGGGCTCGATGCCTGTGCCGGAACGGCCACGATCCGCTCGATTGCAGCGCGATCGGTGGGCGAGAACACGTTCGCGAGTGCGACGGCACGTTCGACCCATTCGAACCGCACGTGTTCCGCGGGGTCCACGCGCACGGGCACGCGCGCCGGCAGTTCGAGCGAGAACAGGTGCTCGCGGTTCACGCTCGTGCCGGGCGCGTAGCGCGCGCGCCACTCGGGTCGGATCTCGTAGTCCGTCACCGTCGCGAGGTCCACGGGCACGGCATCGATGCCCGTTTCCTCGCGGAGCTCACGGCGCGCGGCCGCGCTCGCCGACTCGCCGGGCTCCAGGCTGCCCGTCACCGATTGCCGGAAGCCTGCCGGGTACACCCGATCGAGCAGCAGCACCTCGCCGCCGCGCGTGTGCACGACGACGAGCACGGACTCGGGCCGCTTCCAGGGGCGCGACGGCCTTGGGGCGGCTCCCGCCTCCACGATGCTCATGCCGTCAGGCGCGACCACTCCGACAGGAGTTTCCTGAACGAGCGACCGTCTCGCCGCCCGACGAGCTGACCGCCAGCACGCTCTCCGACCCGATCGACGCGTCGTCGAGCAGATCGGGACTGTGACTCGTCACGATCACCTGCGAGGTTCCGGAGGCACGGGCGAGCGCTTCGCTCGACACGGGCGGCTTGCCTTCCGACACGACGAACGAGGGTCCGGACCCGGGCTTGCCGACCTGGCATCGCTCCTCCTTCACGAACTTCAACGCGTCGAGCAGGTTGCTCTTGCCGCTGCCGTTGCGTCCGACGAGGTAGGTGAGATCGCCGAGCCGCAGGTCGCAGAAGCCGATCGAGCGGTAGTTCCTGATGACGATGCGCGACAACCGCCGCGGAGCGCTCACGTCGACGCGGTCGGCGTCGCGCTCTGCCCGTCCGCCGCCTTCGCGCGCGTGCTCAGGTGCAGCTCCTTCAACTGGCGCTCGGAAACCGCCCCGGGCGCATCGGTGAGCGGGCAGCTCGCGCTCTGCGTCTTCGGGAAGGCCATGACGTCCCGGATGCTGTCCGCGCCCGCCATCAGCATCACGAGCCGGTCCAGGCCGAACGCGATGCCGCCGTGCGGCGGCGCGCCGTAGGTGAGCGCGTCGAGCAGGAAGCCGAACTTCTCGCGCGCCTCCGCCTCGTCGATGCCGAGCACATCGAGCGCGGTCCGCTGCATCTCGGACGAGTGGATGCGGATGGAGCCGCCGCCGATCTCGGTGCCGTTCAGCACCATGTCGTAGGCGCGCGACAGGATCGTCGACGGATCGTCCGCGAGTTGCGCCTTCCAGTCCTCGGCGGACGCCACGGCGGGCGCGGTGAAGGGGTGATGCAGCGCGGCCCAGCGATCGTTCTTCTCGTCGCGCTCGAACATCGGGAAGTCCACGACCCACAGCGGGCGCCACCCCTTTTCTGTCAGGCCCATGTCGCGACCGACCTCGAGCCGCAGCGCGCCGAGCGCGGCCTCGACCGTCGACGTCCTGTCCGCGCCGAAGAACACGAGGTCCCCGTCGACGGCGCCCACGCGCGACATGATGGCGTCGAGCGCCTCGGGCGGGAAGAACTTCACGATGGGCGACTGCAGCCCTTCGGGGCCCTTCGACAGATCGTTCACCTTGATGTAGGCGAGCCCCTTCGCACCGTAGCGAGCGACGAACTCGGTGTAGCCGTCGATCTCCTTGCGCGTGAGCTTCGCGCCGCCCGGCACGCGCAGCGCGGCCACGCGGCCCTTCGGATCCTTCGCGGGCGCGGCGAACACCTTGAAGTCCACGCCCTCGACCAGATCCGACAGCTCCACGAGCTCCAGGGGGTTGCGAAGATCGGGCTTGTCCGAGCCGTAGCGGTGCATGGCGTCCGCATAGGTCATGCGCGGGAACGTGCCATCGAGCGCCACGCCGAGAGACTTCTCGAACAGCGCGCGCACGACGCCTTCGAGCAGCGACATGACGTCTTCCTCGTCGACGAAGCTCATCTCGATGTCGAGCTGCGTGAACTCGGGCTGACGGTCGGCCCGCAGGTCCTCGTCGCGGAAGCAGCGCGCCACCTGATAGTAGCGGTCGACGCCGCCCATCATCAGCAGCTGCTTGAAGAGCTGCGGGGATTGGGGCAGCGCGAAGAACTCGCCGGGGTGGGTGCGGCTCGGCACGAGGTAGTCGCGGGCGCCCTCGGGGGTCGCTCGCGTGAGCATCGGCGTCTCGACCTCGATGAAGCCCTCGTCCTCGAGCGCGTCGCGCAGGCTGCGGATGACCGTCGCGCGCAGCCGGAGCTTCTGCTGCATCTCGGGTCGGCGCAGGTCGATGTAGCGGTACTTGAGCCGCATCTCCTCGGAGACGCCGGCGTCGTCGAGCTGGAACGGCGGCGTGGCCGCACGGTTCAGGAGCTCCAGCTCCTTGCCCAGCACCTCGATGTCCCCGGTGGCGAGCTTCGGGTTCACGGTACCGGGCGCGCGCTCGCGCACCGTGCCCGTGACGCGGATGACGAACTCGTTCCTGAGCGACTCGGCCAGCGCGAAGACCTCCGCCCGGTCGGGGTCGAACACGACCTGCACCAGCCCGGTGTGGTCGCGCAGGTCCACGAAGATGACGCCGCCGTGGTCACGGCGCGTGTTCACCCAGCCGCAGAAGGTGACGCTCTCGCCGAGCTCCGCCGTGGTGACCGTGCCGCAGGAGTGGGAGCGCATGGAATTTTCGTGGAATGGACAAAAGCCGGCGAGTGTAGTGGGTCGCGATCCGGGGGAACACCCCATAATGATCCGTTGCGGCGGCTCTCGGTCGTCCCCCTCCCCCACCGGATGTCCCATGTCCCGCTACCACGTCTACGGCGTCGGCAACGCCCTCGTCGATCTGGAATTCGAGATCCCGGAGGCGAAGCTCGCCGAGCTCCGCGTCGACAAGGGCCTCATGACCCTGATCGAGGAGGATCGCCACCACGCCCTGCTGGCGGGGCTCGAGGGCGTGCGGGCGCGGCCCTGCGGCGGGGGCTCCGCCGCCAACACCATGACGGCGGTGGCCCAGCTCGGCGGCCAGGCCTGGTACTCGTGCAAGGTGGCCGACGACGACACCGGGCGCTTCTTCCTCGAGGACCTCGCCGCCAACGGCGTGCACACGAACCTGTCCACGGACGCGTTGGAGGCGGGGCTGACGGGCAAGTGCATCGTGCTGGTCACGCCGGATGCCGAGCGCAGCATGAGCACCTTCCTCGGCATCACGCGCGAGCTGTCGGTCGCGGCCCTCGACGAGGGCGCGATCGCGGACTCCGAGTTCGTCTACCTCGAGGGCTACCCGGTCACCGAGACCGATTCGCGCGCGGCGCTGGTGCGCGCGCGCGAGGTGGCGGCGGCGGCCGGAGTGCCCGTGTCGCTCACGCTCTCGGACGTCAACATGGTGCGCTTCTTCAAGGACGGGCTGCTGGAGATCGCCGGCGACTCGCTCGACATGCTGTTCGCCAACGAGGACGAGGCCATGCTCATGACGGACGCCGCCGACATCGACGCGTGCGTGGCCGGCATGAAGGCGCTGTCGCGCCGCTTCGCCATCACGCGCGGCGCCGAAGCCCGCCGTGCTGTGGGACGGCGACGCCGTCATCGAGGTGGCGCCCGAGGTGGTCACCCCGGTGGACTCGAACGGCGCCGGGGACGTCTACGCGGGCAGCTTCCTGTACGGGCTGACGCACGGGCTGCCCTTCGCGCGCTGCGGCGAGCTTGCGAACGAGGCCGCGCGCGCGCTGATCATGCGCTTCGGCGCACGGCTGTCGGCCGAGGAGATGCGCGGCGTGGCGAAGCGAGCGGGACTCTAGGTCCGCGCCCGTGTTCGGTATCGGTCAGCTCGAGCGCAGCCCCGTCGTCGCGGCGCTGCTCGTCGTCAACGCGCTCGCCTTCCTGGCGCAGCAGGCCGTTCCGCGCGCGGTCACCGAAGCCGGCCTGCTGTACGGCCCGCTGGTGGCGCGCGGCGAGTGGTGGCGGTTGCTCACCTGGGCCTTCCTGCACGCCAACTGGCTGCACGTCGGCTTCAACATGTTCCTGCTGTACGCGCTGGGACCACAGCTCGAGCGCTCGTTCGGCTCCGCGCGCTTCGCGCTCATCTACTTCGGCTCGCTGTTCGGCGGCGCGCTGGCCGTGATGGCCTTCGACTTCCCGCAGCCCACGCTCGGCGCCTCGGGCGCGGTCATGGGCACCGCCGCCGCGCTCGCGATCGCCTACTGGCTGCGCGGCGCGAGCCTCGCGCAGACGCCCACCTTCGGGCTCGTCGTGCTGAACCTGGCCTTTCCGCTGATCCTGCCGGGCATCTCGTTCTGGGGTCACGCGGGCGGCGCGCTCGGCGGGGCACTGCTGGCCTGGCTCGTGATCGGCGGCGCGCGGCGGACGCCGGCCCTGGTGGCGGCCTCGGGCTCGGCGCTGGCGTTCGGGACCGGAGCGGTGGTGGGGCTGGCGGCGCTGGCGCTGCTGGCGGCGCAGGTCGTCAGCGTCTAGGCGCGCTTCGTCGAGCGGAGTGCGCGCCGGGTCGCGCAGGACCTGATCGCGCAGAACCCAGATCCTTCAGCACGCCTCCAAATGAAATATAGAAAAAATAACATAAAATATTAAATAAAATAAAAATAGCGCACGAACGGCGCGTTCGCCACGTTCGACGTGCAGCCGATACCGGCGTTGACGTCGACACAGGCCACCGGTCGCGCTCGCGCGCACGCGCCACGGGCGCCTGCCGCCGGTCGTGCCTGGCAGATCGTGCCGGGACTCGATACAGGCGAGCTCGCTGCTGTCGTTATACGACCGTGAGCCACGACCCGCGGGCTGGCCGAATCCCCGTCTCCAATAAAAAAAAATCGATGAACGGCCGCGCACAGGTCCGCATCGTCCGCCGAGATGGCCACCAGCGCGACGTCCGCCGCGAAGGCCGATTTCATTCCCTCCAGCGCCGTAGGTACCGCTTGCAGAAGCGGGCAAGTGCGCAACGCGGTACACGACGCGCGCGCCAGCAACGATGGAATCGTCCAGATGAATCGGCCGCTCGCCCGCGTCCAGGACGACCTTGGCATGGGCTGAGCCGGGCAGCGCTTCGAGGTGGTGCAGGTCACATGCGGTGTCGTTTTCCGTCGTCGGAGGACCGGCCGCGCCGACGGCAGTCGTGCCGGCAGTCGTGCCGGCAGTCAGGCCGGCGGTCGAGTCGGCGGTCGCTTGGATGAGGCCGCCGAACGCGGCCACGACGCTCACGTCGGCGCCTTGTCCGCCCGGCGGTACAGCGGCGCCACGATGCGCGAGTACCTCGTCAGGTCCTGGATACGCGAATCGTTCGAGGGGTGGGTGGACAGGAACTGCGGCCCGCCGCCGCCACCGGACAGCTCGTCCATCTTGCGCCACACCTGGATGGCGGCCTGCGGGTCGTAGCCCGCGCGCGCCATGAGCTCGATCCCCACCCGGTCGGCCTCGGTCTCGTGGGCGCGGCTGTTGGGTAGCCCGAAGGTCGTCTGGTAGGCGAGCTGCGCGGCCTGCGACGAGGCGTTGGGGTCTATGCCCGCGAACACCGCGCCGCCGATGGCGAGCGCCGTCGTGCCGAGATTGGCGAGGGCCTGCGACGAGGCGCGCTCGCGCGAGTGCTCGCGCAACGCGTGCGCGATCTCGTGGCCCATGATGGCCGCGATCTCGGCGTCGGTGAGCTGGAGCTTCTCGATGATGCCGCTGTAGAAGGCGATCTTGCCGCCGGGCATGGCCCACGCGTTCAGCTCGTCGGACTCGATGACGTTGACCTGCCAGTCCCAGCCGAGCGCGTCGGGGCGGAACGCGTCCACCGTGGGGATGATGCGCTCGGCGATGGCGCGCACGCGGCGCGTCATGGAGGCATCGGTATTGAGAGCGCCCTCCTGCCGGGCCTTGCCGAGAATCTGCGTGTAGGCCTGTTCCGCGCCCTGCGTGAGCTCCGTCTCGCTCACGAGCGTCGAGAAGCGCTGCGTGCGATCGAGCCCGATGACGCCGGGCGACGTCGTCTGCGCGGTGGTGCAGGCCACCAGCAACGCGCCGCACGTCATGCCCACGGCGGTGCGGACCCGCCGGCCGTTCTTCGTCGCTGAGCGCATCGCCTCGTTCCCCCGTCCCGTTGCCCTTCGACGCATCATAATGAGGCGGCGATGGCCTTGCCGGCACCGGGAACATTCCGCCGGCGAGTACCATGCCGGCCCCTCCCCGCATCGACGCCACCGGCATGCCCGTGCCCGACTCCGCCTCCGACGCGCAGTTCGCGGTCGCCTACCGGTCCGCCATCGATCCCGACGACCTCGCGGACGCACCTCGGACCGAGCTGGCGGAGGCGCTCGAGGCGCACCGCACGCTGGGCGCGCGTCGGGCTCCGGGGGAGCACCTCGTGCGCGCCCGCAGCGGGGACCGCACGGCCACCCGCCTGCAGGTCGTCACGGACGATGCGCCCTGGCTGGTGGCCTCGCTGCACGCGCTGCTGCGGCGCCGCGGCCGAACGGTGCGCCGGCTGCTGCATCCCGTGTTGCGCGTGCGCCGCGGGCCGGACGGCGAGCTGCTCGGCGAGGCCGACCCGGGCGATGCGGACGCCACCGCGGAGTCCTGGATGTCGGCCGAGCTCGACCCGGTCGACGCCTCGCGGCTGCCGGCGCTCGAGCGTGCCGCGCGCGACATGCTCGAGGTCCTGACCGCGGTGAGGGACGCACGCGATGCGCTGGACGAGCGCCTGGGCGGGCTCGCCGGCACGGTCGACGAGGTCGAGCAGGCGGCCTTCCTGCACTGGCTGGACGGCGAGCGCTTCGTGGCCTTCGGCACCGCGCGCGTGGCGCTCGACCCCGGCGGGCACCTGGCGGGCGTGACGGACGGCACGGGACTGCTCGGCGAGACCGCCGGGCGGCATCGCTGGGCCATCGACGACGTGCTGCCGCCGCGCATCGACCTGCGCCACGTCGACACCGACGTCGACGTCGTCGTGTGCAAGGCCGGTCGCGCCGCGCCGTTGATCCGCGACGAGGAGGCGGACCTCGTGCTCGTGGTGCGGCGCGACGGGGCCAGCGACGGGGCCGGCGATGGGGCCGTCGACGGGGAACGCATCGTCGCGGTGGATGCGGTGCTGGGCCTCTTCGTGCCGGGCTTGCAGAACGAGACCATCGACTCGATTCCCTGGCTGCGCGAGCGCGTGCGCCGCGTGCGCGATGCCTCCGGGCGCGAGCCGGACTCGCACGACGGCCGGGCGCTCGGCGCGGCCCTGCGATCCTTGCCGCGCGAGCTGCTGCTGCAGACCCGCAGCGCGCGACTGCTCGCCATGGCGCGCAGCATCGTGGCGCTGCAGGCCCGGCGCCAGACGCGCGTGTTCGCCTCGGTGGACCCGCTCGGGCGCCACTGGCACTGCCTGGTCTACCTGCCGAGCGATGTCTACTCGCGCGAGATCCGCCTGCACGTGCAGCGACTGCTCGAGCGCGGTCTGGACGGCCACTCCACGAGCTTCGACTCGCACTTCAGCTCCGCCTCGCCGCTGGCGCGCCTGTACTTCGTGATCCGCGGACGGCGCACGGGCCAGGATCCCGACTGGGCGACCATCGAGACGTCGATCGTCGAGGCCACCGTGTCCTGGGACGACCGGCTGGAGAGCCAGCTCGGCGGGACATCCGTGGCGGGCGCTCCGGGCTCGTCCGCCCCGGGACGCTGGCGCAACGCCTTCCCGCCGGGCTATCGCGAACGCTTCGGCCCGGACGACGCGGCCACCGACATCCGCACCGTGGAGGGCGCGCTCGCTCCCGGGCGCCCCGGCATGGGACCGCTGGAGCCCGGCGAGGAGCCCGGCACCTGGCAGTTCCGGCTCTACTCCCCCGAACGCGCCATGTCGCTGTCGGACGCCATCCCGCTCGTGGAGAACCTCGGGCTCTCGGTGGTGGCGGAGCATCCCTACGCGCTGTCGCCGGACGGCGCGGCGCCGGTGCACGTGCACCTGTTCACCGTGCAGGCGGACGACGGTTCGGCCGACGAAGGCTCGATGCGCCTGCGCGCCACGTTCGACGCGGTGTGGCGCGGCGCGGTCGAGAACGACGGCTTCAACCGGCTCGTGCACGCCGCGGGGCTGGACCATCGGCAGGCGAACGTGCTGCGCGCGCTCGGCAAGTACCTGGTGCAGGCGCGCGCGCCCTTCTCGCTCGCGTACACCATCGACACGCTGGTGCGCCAGGCGCCCATCGCGCGCGCGCTGGTGGAGCTCTTCGAGGCGCGGCTGCGCCCGGACGGCGTCGACGACGCACCGGCGGAGGGCGTGCGGACACGCATCGACGCGGCGCTGGACGGCGTGTCCAGCCTCGACGAGGATCGCATCCTCAGGCGCCTGGCCGAGACCATCGAGGCGGTGCTGCGCACCAACCACTGGCGCAGGAACGCGGACGGCGAGCCGCTCGACTACCTGTCGATGAAGCTCGACTCGAGACGCGTGCCGGGCTTGCCGTTGCCGCGCCCGCACGTGGAGATCTTCGTCGCCTCCGCACGCGTCGACGGTATTCATCTGCGCGGCGGCCCGGTGGCGCGCGGGGGCTTGCGCTGGTCGGACCGCCGCGAGGACTTCCGCACCGAGGTGCTCGGGCTCATGAAGGCGCAGATGGTCAAGAACGCCGTCATCGTGCCGGTGGGCAGCAAGGGCGGCTTCGTCGTCAAGGGCGCGCTGCCGCCCGAGCGCGACGCGGCCATGGCCATCGTCGTCGAGTGCTACCGCACCTTCCTGCGCGGGCTGCTGGACATCACCGACGATCTCGACGGACAGGCGGTGGTGCCGCCGCCGGACGTGCGCCGGCGCGACGGCGACGACCCCTACCTCGTCGTGGCCGCCGACAAGGGCACCGCCACCTTCTCGGACCACGCCAACGCCGTGGCCGCCGAGTACGGCTTCTGGCTGGGGGATGCGTTCGCCTCGGGCGGCTCGGTGGGCTACGACCACAAGGCCATGGGCATCACCGCGCGCGGCGCGTGGGAATCGGTCAAGCGCCACTTCCGCACCCTGGGCGTGGACTCGCAGGCGGAGGACTTCACGGTCGCCGGCATCGGTGACATGTCCGGGGACGTGTTCGGCAACGGCATGCTGCTGTCGAGGCACATCCGCCTCGTCGCCGCGTTCGATCACCGCCACGTGTTCATCGATCCGACGCCGGATGCGGCACGCACGTACGAGGAGCGCGCGCGGCTCTTCGCGCTGCCGCGCTCGAGCTGGGCCGACTACGACGCCGCGCTGATCTCCGCCGGCGGCGGCGTGTGGCCGCGCACCGACAAGTCCGTCCCCCTGTCGTCCGAAGCGCGCGCTGCGCTCGGCATCGAGGCCACGAGCCTCACCCCCGACGAGCTGATCTCCGCGATCCTGCGCGCGCCGGTGGACCTGCTGTGGAACGGCGGCATCGGCACCTACGTGAAGGCCGCGGGCGAGACCGACGCCGATGCCGCCGATCGCGGCAACGACGCCGTGCGCGTCGACGGCGCGGCGCTGCGCGCGCGGGTGGTGGGCGAAGGCGGCAACCTCGGACTGACCCAGCGCGCACGCATCGAGTTCGCGAGCGCGGGCGGGCTGATCTACACCGACGCCATCGACAACTCCGCCGGCGTCGACTGCTCGGACCACGAGGTCAACATCAAGGTCCTGGTCGACTCGGCGCTCGCCTCCGGAGCGCTCGCCGGCGAGGAGCGCGTGCCGCTGCTGGCGTCCATGACCGACGAGGTGGCGAAGCTCGTGCTGCGCGACAACTACCTGCAGACCCAGTGCATCGACCTGCACGTCGCCGACGGCATCGCCGCCCTGCCCGCCCAGGGCAGGCTCATGGATCAGCTCGAGACCGCGGGACGCCTGGACCGTGCCATCGAGTACCTGCCGGACGCCGAGTCCCTGGCCGAGCGCCTCGCCGACGGCATGCCGCTGACCCGGCCCGAGATCGCGGTGCTCGTCAGCTACGCCAAGATGACGCTGTACGACGAGGTGCTGGCGAGCGAGCTGCCGGACGACGCGCGGCACGCGCCGCTGCTGCACGGCTACTTTCCCGAGCCGCTGCGCACCCGCTTCCCCGAGAGCGTGTCGGCGCATCGCCTGGCGCGCGAGATCGTCGCCACGGTGGCCACCAACGAGATCGTGAACCGGCTCGGTCCCACCTTCGTGTCGGACATGCGCGAGCTGCACGGCGTCGACGGGGCGAGCGTCGTCGAGGCGTTCCTCGCGGTGCGCGAGGGCTTCGGCCTCGATGCGCGCTGGGCGAGCATAGAGGCGCTGGACGGTCGCGTCGACGAGGCCGTGCGGCTGCGGCTGATGGCGCTCGCCAGGGGTCTGGCCGAGCGCGCCACGGGCTGGGTGCTGGCCACGTTGCGCGGCCGCGTGCCGGACGTGGCGCAGGTGCGGCGCTGGCGCGACGGGGTGACCGAGCTCGAGGCCGCCCTGCCGGACTGCCTGTCCAGCTACCCGGCGCGCACCTACGCCGAGCGCGTGCGCCACTTCGTGGACGCGGGCGTCCCGGCCGAGGTCGCGACGTCGGTCTCGGCGGTGGTGCCGATGTCGTCGGCGCTCGACATCGTGGGCGTCGCCGAGTCGGCGGGCGCGAGCGTCGCGGACGCCGCCGCCCTGTACTTCGCGCTCGGGGAGCGGCTGGACCTGCACTGGCTGCGCGACCGGCTGGGCGAGCTCGGCGGCGGCTCGCGCCTGCACGGACGGGCCCGTGCCGAGCTGCGGGCGGACCTCCACTACCAGCACCGCCACCTGGTGGCCGAGGTGGCGATGCGCACCGACGCCGGGCTCGGACCGGTCGAGCGGGTGGAGGCGTGGACCGTGTCTGGCGGCACGGTGCGGGTGGATCGGTACCTTTCGCTGCTGGCCGAGCTGCGCGCGGCCGGTCAGCCGGACTTCACCACGCTGTCGCTCGCCGTCGACGAGCTGCACAAGCTCCTGAGCGCGGCGCGGCCGCTGGGCGGGACGCCGGCGGACGGCGCGGCGGACTGATGCTCGCACCCCGGACCGCGGCGTCGCGCGTCCGGGGCACGGGGCACGGGTCAGCCGGCGCGCGGCAGGCGCAACGCCGGTGCGCGGCGAGCGCGACGGTCAGCCGGCGTGAGGAGGCTTGCCGCTCTCGCGCCGCGTATCGGTGCGCGTCGAGTCGTCCCTGTCGGGGCCGTCGTCGCCCTGGTAGGCCTCGGCGTCGGGCGTGCCCTGGCGCTCGGCCACCTCGTCGTAGTCGTGCCCGTGCGCGGGGTTCGACTCCGCGTCCGGCGCGAGACCCTCCTGCTCCTGGCGCCAGTAGTCGTCGCGGCGGTAACCGCTCGCGTCGCTCGACGCACCGTCGGTGCCGGCCTTCACCGGCTTCTTGCCGTCGCCGTCGTCCTCGGTGGTGTCGGTCTCGGGGCGGCTCACTTGTCCATGTCCTCGCAGGCGTCGAGGTCCTTGTCCTCGACCTCGGCCACGACCTCCGCATCGTTCGCCGGGCGGCAGTCCTCGACGTTGTAGGAGGCCTCGCCCACGTCGGCACCGGCGGCTTCGCCGTCCGCATCCTCCTCGGCCGCGCGCTCCTCGATGACCTCTTCGACGGCCTCCTGGACGTCGGCGTCGTCCTCCTCCTCCTGAGCGAAGGCCGGCGTGCCCCAGGGCATCAGGACGAGCGCGAGCGCGAGCGGCAGGAGGGGTGCGAGCGCGATCCCGGCCCTTTGCACGGCGCTCCCTCGCGTGGCGGAACGGAAGCGAACGATCGGGGTCGGCAGGCGCATCCGGGTGTCTCGAGGTGAGCGGGTGAGGGATTCAATGCTCCGCGCGCGGACGTGCCGCGCCCCCGAACGGTGCACGATTTACCACCCCGTTCCTTGCACCGCATGGCGCGCTCGGGTCTGATCCGTGAACCACCGCCCGTTCCCGCCAGGAGTGTTCAACGTGCCCATCGCCAACCTGATCCTCATGCTGCTGATCGGCATCGTCTTCGGCGGCATCGCCGCGGTGGTGCTGCGCGGACGGCGGGGCCTGTTCGTCGTCAACATCCTGCTCGGCATCGTCGGCGCCTCGCTCGGGGCCTTCTTCCCGGTGCTGCTCGGCCGCGCCGTCGTGGTCGACGTGAGCACGCCGGACTATCTGCTGCGGGCGCTGTTCGGCGCGTTCCTGCTCGTGCTGCTGGCGAGCCTGTTCCGCTCCGCCAAGCCGCGCGGGGTCGCCTGATCCCGAACGTCGCGCCGCGGGCAAGCCTGCGAATGTCGCTCTCGGCATTCATGACGTCGTGTCGAAGCTACGCCCGCGCAGGCCGTGTTACCGCTGCGTACCTACAATCGAGCCGCGGGCGGTGGTTCCGCCCCCGAAGGAGCCCTAGCCCATGAACGACGCCACATCCTCCGACGACGACGGCGAGGACATCGTCCTCTCCGAGCTCGACGACGAGGAACTCGTCGAGCAGATGCACGACGATCTATACAACGGCATGAAGGAGGAGATCGAGGAGGGCACGAACCTCCTGCTCGGCCGCGGCTGGACGCCCTCCAGGGTGCTGGACGAGGCCCTCGTCGAAGGCATGCGCATCGTGGGCGTGGACTTCCGCGACGGCATCCTGTTCGTGCCCGAGGTGCTGATGGCGGCCAACGCCATGAAGGGCGGGATGCACATCCTGAGACCCCTGCTGGCGGAGACCGGTGCCGAGTCCATCGGCAAGATCGTCATCGGCACGGTCAAGGGCGACATCCACGACATCGGCAAGAACCTCGTCGGCATGATGCTCGAGGGCGCGGGCTTCGAGGTCATCGACATCGGCATCAACAACCCGGTGGAGAAGTACATCGCCGCGCTCGAGGAGCACCAGCCCGACATCCTCGGCATGTCCGCGCTGCTGACCACGACCATGCCGTACATGAAGGTCGTCATCGACACGCTCAAGGAGCAGGGACTGCGTGACGACTTCATCGTGCTCGTCGGCGGCGCGCCGCTGAACGAGGAGTTCGGCGAGGCCGTCGGCGCGGACGCCTACTGCCGCGACGCGGCCGTGGCGGTGGAGACGGCCAAGGCCCTCGTCGCCGAACGGCGACAGAATCGACGGCTCGCGGGCTAGCGACTCTTGAGCGGGGTGCTGGTCATCGCCTGCGGCGCCCTCGCGCACGAGCTCGTCGCCACGCTCGACGCGTCGGGCCTCGCCGACGTGCGCGTCGAATGCCTGCCGGCGGAGCTGCACAACGCGCCCGAGCGCATCGTGCCGGCCGTGGCGGCGAAGCTCGACGACGCGGCCGCGCGCGGCCTGACTCCCTTCGTCGCGTACGCCGACTGCGGCACGGGCGGGCGACTGGACGCCCTGCTCGAGCATCGCGGCGTGCAGCGCCTGCCGGGGGCGCACTGCTACGGCTTCTTCGCGGGCACCGCGCGCTTCGACGCGCTGGCGGCGGACGCGCCCGGCACCTTCTGGCTGACCGACTGGCTGGCCAGGAACTTCGAGCGGCTCGTGATCCGGGGCCTCGGCATCGACCGCCACCCATCGCTGCGCACCGTCTATTTCGCGCACTACACGCGCGTGGTGCACCTCGCCCAGTCCGACGATGCCGACGGTGCGTTCGCGCGCGCCGCCGCCGCCGCGGCCGGCTCCCTCGAGCTGCCGCTCGACACCGTGCGCACCGGGCTCGAGCCCTTCGCGGGAGCGCTGCTCGGCGGCTTGCCCGTCGTGGTGCAGGCCCCACGTTCCACTCGACGGTCCGCGTAGGAGGAATCCGTGCCCGAGCTCATCCGCATCTACTGGCGCGACATCCCGTCGCAGGTCACGGCGAAGGCCGGCCGACGCACGGCCAAGGTCATGCTGCCCGACCGCTTCCAGCAGGCCATCGACCGCGCCGCCATGCGCGCCGGCAAGGGCGGAAGCGACGCCTACCTGGAGGACTGGAAGCGCGTGCGCACGCCCTGCGGCGACGACCTGGAGGCCGCCGCGCGCGAGGCCGCCGACGCGCTCGAGGCGGAGTTCGACGACGAGCGTCTCGAGCGCACCGTGAAGGCGAAGGGACTGACGCCGGCAGCCGACGCCCTCGCCCCCGGCGCGGGAGCGACCTGAGGATGTACGCCCTGCGCCGCTGGTCCGTGCGTCATGCCGGACTCATGGAACACGCCTGGTCGGCGACCTCGCGCGTCCTGCTCACGCTCGAGCCGGTCTTCCGCCGTATCGGGTACGAGCGCCTGGAACGCCCCGTCGCCGCGGTCGAGGCCGCTGCGAAGGGGCTCCTGTTCGATTGCCGCATGTGCGGCCAGTGCGCGCTGTCCGAGACCGGCATGTCCTGCCCGATGAACTGCCCGAAGGAGATCCGCAACGGCCCCTGCGGCGGCGTGCGCGAGGGCGGGTACTGCGAGGTGAAACCCGAGATGCGCTGCGTCTGGGTGGAGGGCTACGAGGGCGCGAAGCGCATGCGCGACGGCGACGCCATCGCCACGGTGCAGTTCGCGGTCGACCGGCGGCTTCAAGGCTCCTCGTCGTGGCTGCGCCACGTGCGCGCGAACACCGATGCGGCCATCGCCGCCACCGAAGCGGCCACCGAGGCGGCGCGGAAAGCGCCTCGGGAAGCCGCGATCGCAGCCCCGAGGAAAGCGGCATGAACGCCTCCGCCGCCGCGACCGACGTCGATGCCGAGCCCGTGCCCGGGTACCCGCTCGCCATGCGCGCGGGACACCAGTCGCCGGGACGGCTCGAGCGCGTGCTGCGCGAGGGTCACTTCGCGGTCACCTCCGAGCTCGCCCCGCCCGACAGCGCCGACCCGCTGACGGTGTACGAACGCGCCGCGCTGTACGACGGCGCGGTGGACGCCATCAACGCCACCGACGGCAGCGGCGCGCACTGCCACATGAGCAGCGCCGCGGTGTGCGCGCTGCTCACCCGGCTCGGCTACGCGCTCATCCAGCAGATGTCGTGCAGGGACAGGAACCGCATCGCGCTGCAGGGGGATCTTCTCGGGGCCGCCGCCATGGGCGTGTGCAACGTGCTGTGCCTGTCGGGCGACGGCGTGCAGACCGGCGACCACCCCGAGGCGAAGCCGGTGTTCGACATGGACTGCATGTCGCTGCTCGAGACCGCCCGCATCATGCGCGACGAGCAGCGCTTCCTGAGCGGGCGCGCCATCGAGTCGCCGCCGCGGCTCTTTCTCGGCGCCGCCGCGAACCCGTTCGTCGAGCCGCTGGACTTCCGCGTCGCGCGGCTGGCCAAGAAGGTCGCCGCCGGCGCCTCGTTCGTGCAGACGCAGTACTGCTACGACGTGCCGGTGCTCGAGCGCTGGATGGCGCGCGTGCGGGACCAGGGCTTGCACGAGCGCGTGTTCATCCTCGTCGGCGTCGGTCCGCTCGCCTCAGCGCGCACCGCGAAGTGGATCCGCTCGAACGTGCCGGGCGTGCGCATTCCGGACTCGATCATCGCCCGGCTCGAAGGCGCCGCCGACCAGAAGGCCGAGGGGCTGGACCTGTGCGTCGAGATCATGCAGCGCGTGCGCGAGATCGAGGGCGTGGCGGGCGTGCACGTCATGGCGTATCGCCAGGAGCACCGCGTGCCGGAGCTCGTCGAGCGCTCCGGCGTGCTCGGGGATCGCCGCCCGTGGCACCCGGCGCGCTACGACGGCGACCCCGTCGTGGCCGAACAGCTCGACGCGCGCGAGGACGCGCCGCCTTCCGAAGGCATCGCCGCGCGCGCCGACACCTCCGCCGGGCCGTCCGAACAGGCCCTGCCGACCCTCATGCCCGCCCTGGCGCCCGCCCCCACACCCGCCTCGGGGCTCTCCTCGGGGCCGACCACGGAACCCACGACGCCCCGATGATCGAGACCCGCATCAGCTCCGCCACGCGCGAGCACGTCATCGGCGCCGACCGCCCGTTCACGATCATCGGCGAGCGCATCAACCCCACCGGCAGGAAGATCCTGGCCGAGGAGATGAAGGCCGGCGACTTCTCGCGCGTGGAAAGCGACGCGCTCGCGCAGGTCGCCGCCGGCGCGCACATGCTCGACGTCAACGCGGGCATTCCGCTGGCCGACGAGCCGGCGCTGCTCGCGAAGGCCATACAGCTCGTGCAGTCGCTGACCGACCTGCCGATCTCGATCGATTCCTCGATCATCGAGGCGCTGGAGGCGGGCCTCGGCGTGTACCAGGGCAAGGCGCTCGTGAATTCGGTGACGGGCGAGGACGAGGTGCTGGAGCGCGTGCTGCCGCTCGTCGCGAAGCACGGCGCGGCGGTCGTCGCCATCTCGAACGACGAGACCGGCATCTCGGAGGACCCCGAGGAGCGCTTCAAGGTCGCGAAGAAGATCGTCGAGCGCGCGCAGGACCACGGCATTCCGCCCAACGACGTCGTGATCGATCCGCTCGTCATGCCCATCGGTGCCATGCGCACGGCCGGGCGCCAGGTGTTCTCCATCCTGGGGCGCATACGCGACGAGCTCGGCTGCAACACCACCTGCGGCGCCTCCAACGTGAGCTTCGGGCTGCCCGAGCGCAACGGCATCAACGGCGCGTTCCTGTCCATGGCCATCGGCGCGGGGCTCACCTCGGCCATCACCAATCCCGTGCACGAGGAGGTGATGCGCTCGGTCATGGCAGCCGACGTGCTGATGGGCAACGACGCCGATTGCCTCGCGTGGATCCGCAAGTACCGCGCGGCGCCCGTCGAAGGCGATGTCGGCGAGCGCGGCCGGCGCCAGACGCGACGTCGGCGCGCCGCCACCTGACGTGGAGGGCGCGGGCATGGACGTCGACGAGGCCGTGAAGGCGGCCGGCGAGAGCATCGCCGAACCGGCCGCCGACGCGGCGCCCGCGCCGGAAGCGGTCGTCGCCGACGCGCTCGTCGTGTTCACCCCGAGCGGCCGGCGGGGCCGTTTCCCGCTCGGCACGGGCGTGCTCGACGCCGCCCGTTCGCTCGGTGTGGACATCGACTCGGTGTGCGGCGGACGCGGGCTGTGCGGGCGCTGCCGGGTGGTGCCCGGCTTCGGCGAGTTCCCGAAGCACGGCATGCATGCGCTGCCCGCGAGCGTCGGCGCGGCCACGCGTGCGGAAAGCCGCTACGTGCGCCTGCACGGCGAGCTCGGACCCGGCCGCAGGCTGTCCTGCCAGGTGCGCGTCGAGGGGGACCTGCTGGTCGACGTGCCGCCCGAGAGCCAGGTGCACGCGCAGGTCGTCAGGAAGGCAGCCGACGCGCTCGACATCGTCCTCGATCCCTCGGTGCGCCTGTACACGGTCACGGTGCGCGAGCCCGACATGCACGAGCCCTCCGGCGACCTGCGCCGGCTGCGCGAGGCGCTGGAGCGCGAGCACGCCCTGGTCGATCTCGCGGTGCGCCCCGTCCTGCTCGGCACTCTGCAGAAGGCGCTCAGGAAGGGCGGCTGGTGCGTCACGGTCGCGGTGCACGGCGGGCGCGAGCTGCTGGCAGTGCGCCCGGGCGACGCGAGCGCCTGGGGCCGGCTCGCGGGCCTCGCCGTCGACGTGGGCTCGACCACCATCGCCGCGCACCTGGTGGATCTCGGAAGCGGCGAGGTGCTGGCCTCGGCCGGCGCCATGAACCCGCAGATCCGCTTCGGCGAGGATCTCATGAGCCGGGTGTCCTACGTCATGATGAACCCGGGCGGCGATCGCGAGATGACCGAGGCGGTGCGCGTCGCCGTCGACGAGCTGCTGGGCCGCACCTGCGACGCGGCCGGGGTCGCGCGCGAGGACGTGTTCGACGCCACCATCGTCGCGAACCCCGTCATGCACCATCTGCTGCTCGGCATCGATCCGGTCGAGCTCGGCGGCGCGCCGTTCGCGCTCGCGGTCGACGAGGCGCTCTCGCTGGACGCCGCCGACATCGGCCTCGGCGCGCACCCCGCCGCGAAGCTCTGGGTGCTGCCCTGCATAGCGGGGCACGTGGGCGCGGACACCGCGGGCGCCGTGCTGGCCGAACGTCCCGACGCGCACGACGGCTACACGCTGCTGATCGACGTCGGCACGAACGCCGAGATCGTGCTGGGCAACGCCGATCGGCTCGTCGCCTGCTCCAGCCCCACCGGCCCCGCCTTCGAAGGGGCGCAGATCTCGGGCGGCCAGCGCGCCGCGCCGGGCGCGATCGAGCGCGTGCGCATCGACCCCGACACGCTCGAGCCGCGCTACTCGGTCATCGGCACGGACACCTGGTCGGACGAGCCCGGCTTCGCCGCCGCCACGCTCGGCACGGGCGTCACGGGCATCTGCGGCTCCGGGATCATCGAGGTGGTGGCCGAGCTCTTCCTCGCGGGCGTCATCGACGCCGACGGCACCATCCGCGGCGAGCTCGCCGCGAGGAACCCGCGCATCGCGCCCGACGGTCGCACCTGGTCGTACCTGCTGCACGAGGGTGTCGGCGTCACCGTGCGCGTCACGCAGAACGACGTGCGCCAGATCCAGCTCGCCAAGGCCGCGCTCTACGCGGGCGCGCGGCTGCTGATGGACCGACTCGGCATCGAGCGGGTCGACCGGCTGCGGCTCGCGGGCGCCTTCGGCAGCCACATCGACGTCAAGTACGCCATGGTGCTCGGGCTGATTCCCGACTGCGCGCTCGACGCGGCGGGCTCGGCCGGCAACGCGGCCGGCGACGGCGCGCGCATCGCGTTGCTCGAGCGCGGCGCGCGCGCGCGCATCGAGGCGCTGGTACGCCGCATCGAGAAGGTCGAGACGGCCATCGAGCCGGCGTTCCAGGCGCACTTCGTGGACGCGATGGCGCTGCCGCACCGCACCGCGGCCTTCCCCGAGCTTGCGCGCGTGGTGACGCTGCCCGAGCGCGCGACTCCCGCCGAGGGCGCGGCCGGGCGCGGACGCCGGGCATCGCGACGCCGACGCGCCGGAGCATCGGGCGACGCCGGCGCGGTGGTGGACGTGCCGCCCGAGGATTCCTCGGGCGGCTGACCCGGTCAGGAGGGGGCCTCCGCCGGACCCGGGCCCTGCGCCGGACGCGATCGTCGTCGTGCCGCGAACGCGATCAGCGAGAACGGCCGGCGGCGCACGGGACCGTCCAGACTCACGCTCTCGCGCGTGCCGGCGGCGTAGCTCGCCTTGTACGGGTAGTCGCCGCGCAGGAAGTCCGCCGCCCGCGCGCCCTCCTCTATCGCCATCTCGATCACGTGCGAGATCAGCAGATGACCCGGGCTCGGCACCTCGTGCGCGGGATCGATCCCGGTCTGGAAGAAGCCTACCGTGTCCCCGCCGAGGAACGCGTACTCCATGCCCACCGCGCGATCGTCCGGCCACAACGCGACCAGCATCAGCTCGTCGCGCGCGAGCAGGCGCTCCATCAGCTCGCGGTGAAAGCCGTTGTACGCAGCGCTGCCGAACGAGCCCTCGGCACCTCGACTGGCGTGCCGGGCGCGGTGCAGGCGCACGAGGTCCGCGAACGCCGCGTCCGGCTCGTCGGCGCGCGTGACGCGCCGGTACTCGAGCCGGCCGGCTTGCGCCGCGCGCTTGCGCCGCCGCCTCAGGTGCTTGCGGAGGTATCGCCACCGGTGCCGATCAGGCGCAAGGTGCGCGGGCGGAACAGCCCGAGCAGACGCGGCCGCGCGTGATAGGACGGAGCGATGGCGACGGTGCGGCCGTCGCGCTCACCCACGACCACACGCATGGCGCGCGCGCCGCGGAACGGGGCGGCTCGGACGGCGTCCGCCGCGAGGCTTCTGCGCACGAAGCGGTTCGCGAGCTGCGCTGCCCGCGCGGAGCTTCCCGCTCACCGATCGACGCATCGCCGCGTTCGGTGCGCTGTCCGCGTTCGTGACCGCGGCGCTCGTGCGCCGACCCCTTCGCGTTCGGCCGTGCCGGCGTGCGCCGGATGGTGCCCGAGACCGCGCGCGCGGGACGCGTCGAGCTCTACCGCGTGACCGAGCTCGACACGCCGCGCTACGCCGAGGTCTCGCTCGGGCGCATCCTGCCCGACCCCGACGACGAGTGGCTCGGGCTGCACTCGATATCGCGCTCCGGTGGCGTGACCTTCGTGGATCGCCTGCGCCGGCGTCGACGGTGCGGTCGTGCGCCCGTCGCGGGGGCGTGCGGCTCGCCCCGACCTTTGGGGTAGAGTCGGCGCAACCGTTTCCCTTCGAGCACCACGGAGCCTTCAGACATGCGTCGCAGCCCCCTTCCCCGCCCGTCCTCCTCCGGCCGGCGCCGCTTCCTGCAAGGGGCCGCGGCCGTCGGCGTGTCGTTCCACCTGCCCAAGAGCGCGTTCGCCCAGGACGGCGGCAAGGTGAATTTCTATAACTACGACACCTACATCGGCGAAACCACGCTCGAGGACTTCGAGGAGGCCACCGGCATCGAGGTGCAGTACGACCTCTTCGCCGACAACGAGGAGCTCTTCGCGAAGCTTCGCGGCGGCAACCCGGGCTACGACGTCATCGTGCCGAGCAACGAGTACGTCGAGCGCCTGATCCTCGCGGAGCTGCTGCAGCCGCTCGACAAGTCGAAGATCCCGAACGCGAAGAACATCGATCCCGCCTTCCTGGACCCGGCCTTCGACCCCGGCCGGCAGTACACGATGCCCTACATGTGGGGCACGATCGGCATCGGGTACCGCAAGTCCGCGGTGTCGGCCGAGCCGACATCCTGGAACGATCTGTTCACCTCCGACGAGTACGCCGGGCGCATCGCGCTCATGAGCAACCCCGTCTACGTGATGCAGATGGCGCTGAAGGCCATGGGCAAGTCCATCAACGACTGGTCGCCCGAGAACATCGCCGCCGCCGAGCAGATGATCATCGAGCAGAAGGACGCCGTGGTCTCGTTCGCGCCCGACAACGGCCAGGACCTGCTGCTCGCGGGCGAGGTGGACCTCGCGCAGGAATGGAACGGCGACATCCTGCAGGTCATGAGCGAGGACGACGACATCGGCTACGTCGTGCCCGAGGAAGGCGGCATCCTGTGGGAGGACTGCCTGTGCATTCCCGTCGGCGCGCCCAACGTCGACAACGCGCACGCGCTGATCAACTACCTGCTGGACGCCGAGGCCGGCGCCGCCATCGCCGAGTACATCTACTACGCGACGCCGAACCTCGCCGCGCGCGAGCTGATGGACGCCGAATACAACGAGAACCCGGCCATCTTCCCGCCGCCGTCGGCCATCGAGAGCTCCGAGGTGTCGGTCTATCCCGGCCCCGAGATCACGCGCCTGATCGACGAGGCCTGGACGCGCATCAAGGCCGCGGGCTGACGCGCCGGTAGCGACCCGGGCACGGGATGCCGATGCAGCGAGCGGGCGAGCGCCCGGGCGTCTTCGCGGCGTTCGGGCTGCCGACGCTCGGGTGGCTGCTCGCCTTCTTCGCGGTGCCGCTCGGCATCGTCTTCCTTTACAGCTTCGGCGAGAACGTCTCGCTCACCGAAGTGCGCACCACCTGGACGCTCGACAACTACGCGCGGCTGTTCGAGCCGGAGCTGCTGACGCTTGCGCTCAGGTCCCTGCGCGTGGCGGGCATCGCGACCCTGATGTGCCTGGCTATCGGGCTGCCGGTGGCCATGCTGATCGCCACCGCGCCCGCGCGCGCGAAGCCGTGGCTGCTGCTCGCGATCATGCTGCCGTTCTGGACGAACCTGCTGATCCGCACCTACGCCCTGCTGAACATCCTCGGCAGCCGCGGCCGCGTCAACCAGCTGCTCGGCTGGTTGCACGAGAAGGCCTACGCGCTGCTGGATCTGGTGGGCCTCGGCGGGCTCGGCCTGCTCGACGAGCGCTTCACCCCCTTGCGCTTCCTGGGCACCGAGTCCGGGGTGATCTACGGCGTGGTGTACGTCTCCCTGCCCTTCGCCATCCTGCCGTTGTACTCCACGCTCGAGCGCATGGACCGCACGCTGCTGGAGGCGAGCCTCGATCTCGGTGCCGGCCAGTGGACGACCTTCCGGCGCGTGCTGCTGCCGCTGGCGGCGCCCGGCGTCGCCACGGCCACCATCATCACCTTCGTGCCGGCGCTCGGGCAGTTCCTGATCCCGGACCTGCTCGGTCGGGGCCAGACCGACATGATCGCGAACGTCATCGAGCGCCAGTTCAAGCAGGCCAACGACTGGCCCTTCGGCTCCGCGCTCTCGCTCGTGCTGCTGTACGCCACCTTCGCGCTGCTCGCGGCGCGCGCGTTCTCGGACAGCCGGCGCGCCGCCGCCCGGGGGGCACGGGCTTGAAGCGCGCGCACGCCTTCGACTACAGCGCGAAGCCGTCGCTGCGCGTGCTGTTCGCACTCGTGACGGTGTTCCTCTACGCCCCCATCGTCGTGCTGATCGTCTTCTCGTTCAACGACGCCCGGCGTGGCGGCAACATCGTCTGGCGGGGGTTCACGACGCGCTGGTACGCGCAGGCCTTCGGCAACGAGGACCTGATGCTCGCGTTCGGCAACTCGCTGACCATCGCCTTCGTGTCCACGATCGTGTCGACGCTGCTCGGCGCCATGACGGCGGTGCTGCTGTGGCGCTTCCGCTTCCCGTTCAAGCCGCTGTTCGAGGGGCTCGTGTCCCTGCCCATCGTCATTCCCGAGATCTGCATGGGCGTGGCGCTCGCGATGTTCTTCCAGAGCATGGGCTGGATGCAGACCGGGGATCTGGCCTGGCCGCTGAACCTGACGAACATCACCATCGCGCACATCACCTTCTCGTTCCCGTTCGCCGCCATGGTCATCCGTGCGCGGCTGCAGGGCTTCGACGTCTCGATGGAGGAGGCCGCGCGCGACCTCGGCGCCAGCGAATGGCGCGTGTTCCGGGACATACTGCTGCCCTTCCTGCGCCCGGCGCTCGTGGCCGCGGCGCTGCTCGCGTTCACGCTCTCGCTCGACGACTTCGTGGTCACCTTCTTCACCTCCGGCCCCAACACGGTGACCTTCCCCGTCAAGATCTACTCGATGGTGCGCTTCTCGGTCACGCCCGAGATCAACGCCGCCTCCACGATCCTGATCGTGCTCACGCTCGTGCTCACCTTCGTGGGGCTGCGGCTGCAGTACCGCAGCGGCGGCACGTGAACGCCATGGAGCCCATCCTGTCGCTGCGCGGCATCGGCAAGCGCTTCGGCGCGGCGCGCGCGCTCGACGACGTCTCGCTGGACGTGCGCGCCGGTGAGATCTTCGCGCTGCTCGGCCCCTCCGGCTGCGGCAAGTCGACGCTGCTGCGCATCGTGGCGGGCCTCGAATCCCCGGACGAGGGAGAGCTGCTGCTCGATGGTCGGGACATGACGCGCGTGCCGGCCAACAAGCGACCCGTGAACATGGTGTTCCAGTCGTACGCGGTGTTCCCGCACATGAGCGTGGCGAGGAACATCGGCTACGGTCTGGAGATGGAGCGCGTGCCGAAGGACGAGATCGCCGCGCGCGTCGGCCTCGCCGTCGAGCAGGTACGTCTCGACGGGCTCGGCGAGCGCATGCCCGACCAGCTCTCGGGCGGTCAGCGCCAGCGCGTCGCGCTCGCGCGCGCCCTGGTCAAGCGCCCGCGGTTGCTGCTGCTGGACGAGCCGTTGTCCGCGCTCGACGCGAAGCTGCGCGACGCCATGCGCCTGGAGCTCGTGAACCTGCAGTCCGAGATCGGCGTCACCTTCGTCATCGTCACGCACGACCAGTCCGAGGCGATGGCGCTCGCCGACCGCATCGCGGTGCTGGAGCGCGGCCGGCTGCGCCAGTGCGACACGCCCGAAGCCCTGTATCGGCGGCCCGTGGACGCGTTCGTGGCGGACTTCATCGGCACGCTGCACGCGTTTCCGGTGACGAGCGTGCGGGAGCACGGCGAGCGACTCGTGGTGGAGGCCGACGGACTCGGCTCCATCGAGCTGTCGGGGGCGTTGCCCTCCGGCGTGCGGCCCGGGGATCAGGGCACGAGCGGCACGGTCGCGGCGGTGCGACCCGAGGAAGTGCGGCTGTCGGTCACGCCCGTCGCGACCGGACCGTCGGTCGCGGGCACCCTCGGCGACATCGCCTTCCAGGGCGGTCACTCCATCGTGGAGCTGCGACTCGATGCCGGCGCCTCCATGGGGGTGCCCGTGCCCGCGGACGAGATCGGGACGTTCGCCGCGCTCTCGATCGGCAGTCCGCTGTACGCCGGCTGGCCCGCCGAGCGCATGCTGCTGCTGCCCGGCACCGCGGGGACGTGAGCACCGCCGTCACCCACATCGACGTCGGGGTGGTCGATGTGCAGGGTCGGTTGCGCACCAAGCGCGTGCCGGCCTCCAAGCGCGACGCGCTGCTCGCGGGAGAGGTGCGCATGCCGCACTCGACCCTCGTGCAGGACGTGTACGGCGACGACGTGGACGAGGTCACCGGCATGGGGCTGGTGGACGGCGATCCGGACGGCTTCTGCATCGTCGCGCCCAAGAGCTTCTCGAGACAACCCTGGCACCCGGGCGTGGAGCGGTGCGTGGCCGCACTGGCAGGGCCCGACGGCGCGCCGAGCCCGTTCGACCCGCGCACGCGCCTCGCCGATGCCATCGCCGCGCTCGCGAACCGCGGTTTGCGGCCTGTCGTGGCCTCGGAGCTCGAGTTCTACCTGCTGGACGCGTCCACGCGGCGCACCGGCGTGCCGGCCGTGCCCGAGGCGTTCGCGGTCGCGGGTGCACCGGCGGCACTGCAGCTGTACGACACTCGAGTGCTGGACCGGGCCGAGCCCGTGCTCGACACCATCGAGGCCTGGACGGACGTGCTGGACGTGCCGGCCGAGACGGTCATGGCCGAGTTCGGCCCCGGCCAGTTCGAGATCAACCTCACGCACCGCGACGACGCGCTGCGCGCCGCGGACGATGCGGTGCTGCTGCGTCGCATCGTCGACCGCGCCGCGTTCGCGCACGGCCTGGTGGCCTGCTTCATGGCCAAGCCCTACACCGAGCACGGCGGCTCGGGGCTGCACGTGCACGCGAGCCTGGTCGACGCCGAAGGCCGTCCGGTGTTCGACACGCCCGGGGCAACGGACGGCGAGGCGCTGCCGTCGGACGCACCGCTGGGTCACGCCGTGGCGGGACTGCTCGACACGATGGCGGACGCGCAGCTGATCTTCGCGCCGCACGCGAACTCCTACCGGCGGCTGCAACCGGGCGGTTTCGCGCCGCACCGCATCGACTGGGGCTACGACCACCGCGGCGCGGCGGTGCGGCTGCCCGACACGCGCGGGCGGGCCGCCCGGCTCGAGCACCGCGTGGCGGGCTCGGACACGAACATCCATCTCGTGCTGACGGCGGTGCTGGGCGGCATGCTGCGCGGGCTGGAGTCGGGTCGCCCGCCGGCCTCGTCGCCGCTCGGGCCCGGACGCGTCGCCGACTCGCCCGCGCTGGCCGCCGACTGGCGCACGGCCATCGCGCGCTTCGGCGCGTCCGAGGCCATGGCGGACCTCTTCGGCGAGCCCTTCGTGCGCGTGTTCGCCGGCGTCAAGGCGCACGAGGCCGACGGCTTCGCGCGCGAGGTCGGTGCGGCCGACTGGCGTGCCGGTCTCGGTCGGCTCTGAGGCGCTTCTGAACGGTTCGGCGAAGACCGGCGCGTCGGCACGGACCTGGTACCGCGCGAGCGTGGGCGAGGTGGCCGTGCGGCCTGCGCTGCGGGACTCGGTCCGCGCCGACGTGGCCATCGTCGGCGGCGGTTTCACGGGCGTCGCCACGGCGCTCGAGCTCGCCGAGCGCGGCATCGACGTCGTGCTGCTCGAGGCCGGACGCATCGGCGACGGCGCGACGGGACGCAACGGCGGTCAGGTCACGGGCAGCCTGTCGGGCCTCGGCGCCATGCGTCGCCAACTGCGGGGGCGGCCCGGGGCGGACGCCTTCCTGCGCCACCTGCGCTGGGACGCGCAGGACCTGATTCGCGAACGGGTGTGCCGCTACGGCATCGACTGCGAGCTGACGTCCGGCCACCTGCACACCGCCTGGTCGCCACGCCACCGCGACGGGCTGCGCCGCGATGTCGACGACGCGCGCGCGGCCGGCATCGACGACGTGCGCTGGCTGGAGCGCGACGAGGTGCACGCGCGGCTCGCGACGCCGCTGTACCACGGCGGCGTGCTGAACCGGCACAACCTGCACCTGAACTCGCTCAAGCTCTGTCTCGGCGAGGCCGCGGCGGCCGAGTCGCTGGGAGCCCGGTTGCACGAGTACAGCGAGGCCGTTCGCATCGAGCCCGGCGAAGGGCGCCGCGAACCGGCCGTCGTCACGCCGGGCGGGCGCGTGCGCGCGGCCCGCGTCCTGCTCGCGGGCAACGCCTACCACCGCCTGCACGCCCGGCGATTCCGGGGCCTGCTGTTGCCCGCCGTGCTCGGCAACCTCGTGACCGAGCCGCTCGGCGAGGCGACGCTCGACGCCATCGACCCCGAGCGGCTGGCGGTCTACGACAGCCGCACCGTGCTCGACTACTACCGCCCCACCGGCGACGGGCGGCTCATGTTCGGCGGCGGCACCAACTACTCCGGAGCCGACCTGCCCGACGTCGCGGCCACGCTGCGCCCGTCGCTCGAGCGCACCTTCCCGCGCCTGCGCGGCGTGCGCATCGACTACGCCTGGACGGGCCGCGCCGGCATCGTGCCGAACCGCATTCCGCTCGTCGGCGAGCTGCCGGGCGGCACGCTCTACGCCCAGGGCTACTCCGGGCACGGCATCGCCACCTCGCACCTCGTGGCCCGAGCCCTGGCGGCGCATATCGACGGGGAATCGATGTCCTTTCAGATGCTGGCCTCGTTCGTTCACCGGAGGCTGATCGTGGGGAGCTGGGGGCTGGCGGCAGGCATGGCCTTGGCTGCGGGGTCGGACCACGCTAGGTCATTGATCGACAAGGCTTTTCCTGCCAGATAGCCCGGATTAAGCTCCTTATGAAGCCTCGAATCCGTGAATCAGCCCCCGACAGGCAAGGCTTTCGGGGCTCGTTTTTCCTTATGTGACCGGCAAACCGGCCAAACAGGACGGTTTAAGGCGGCGAAACGGCCGTCTGTGGGCGACTTCCCGAATCGCATCAACCACTTACCAAGGTCCGACCCCACGGCCCTTACACTGCGGCGCATGCTCAACGCCCTCACCTCCCGCCGCTTCGCCAGTCCCGATCGGCGCAGCTACACCGTCCGGACGCTCTGGTGCAGCCTCGTCGCGCCGCGGCGCATGACGAGCCGGCGCAGCGCGGAGCGTCGCTACCCGTTGCTGGATCGGCACGACCCGGGGGTCGTCACGCTGGCCCTGCTGCTCGTGGGCCTGTCCATCACCGACGCCTGCTTCACCCTGACGTTGCTGTCGTGGGGCGGGAGCGAGCTGAACCCCGTGATGGCGTGGATGCTGGAGTTCGGCGTCGGCCCGTTCGCCGCCTCGAAGATGGCGCTCACCGCCGTTCCCGCGGTGCTGCTCGCGGCGACCGCGAACCTGCGTGTGTTCGGCCGGATACGCGCTCGCTCGATCCTGGCGGCACTCGTCGGGATGTACGCCGGGCTGATCTGCTACGAGTTGCTGCTGCTGTCCGCGGGCGCCGGCTGAGGCGGTGACGGCGCGATGGATGCCGCCACCGGATCGCGTGGCGCCGGCAGCACGCTCGCGGCACGTCGGCGCTCGTCGCGTGGGGGCAGCGAGTACACCTCGCGGTAGCATTTCGAGAAATGCGGCGCGGAGATGAAGCCGCAGGCCCGCGCGACGTCCACGATCGGCATGCTCGTCTGCAGCAGCAGCTGGCGAGCGCGCTCGAGCCGCAGCTCCAGGTAGTAGCGCGTCGGCACGCTCTCGAGGTAGCGCTGGAACAGCCGCTCCAGCTGTCGGCGCGACAGCCCCACGTGGTGGGAGAGCTCGTCGAGCGTCATCGGCTCCTCGATGTTCGCCTCCATCAGCGACACCGCCTCGGCGAGCTTCGGTTGCCCGGCCCCGATGCGGCGCACGAGCGGGATGCGCTGACGATCGTGACGATCGCGGATGCGCTCGCACAGGTACTGCTCGGAGATGCGCGCCGACAGGACCACTCCGCGGCGTTCGCGGATCTCGGCCAGCATCATGTCGAGCGGCGCGGTACCGCCGGCACAGGTGTAGCGGTCCCGGTCGATCTCGAACAGCTCCGCCGAGAACACCTGCGCGGGAAACTGCTCGCGCGTGCCGGCGAGATTCTCCCAGTGGATCGTGGAGCGATAGCCTTCCAGCACGCCGGCGCGCGCGAGCAGCCAGGTGCCGGTGCACAGCGCCCCGATCGTCGCGCGCCGCGCCGCGAGCGTGCGGAGCCACTCGCCGAGCGGCGCATCGTCCACCTTGTGCACGTCGAGGCCCGCGCACACGAACACCGCGTCGAAGCGCTCGCGCGTGCCGGCGGCGAAGGCCGCGCTCAGCACGATGCCGTTGCTGCACGCCACCGGCGCACCGTCGCTGGAGATCAGGTCCCACGAGTAGAGCGCCTCGCCGGACAACTGGTTCGCCATGCGCAGCGCCTCGATGGCCGACGCGAACGCCATCATCGAGAACCTCGGCACTATGTAGAAGCCGATCCGGTGGGTGGATTCAGGGGGGCCGATCATGAGGGGGCCCGCGAAGAACGCTTCAGTGGCTGGCGTCCGGCATCGACGCCTTCTTCCCTTTTACGAATTCCACGAGGGACTCGTCAATGCCCGCATCGAGCGACGGGGGCTCGTACTCGGCGAGCAGTCGCTTCCAGCGGGTGTTCGCCCGCGCGATGGAGTCCTGCGCACCCGCCGCCTCCCACGCTTCGAAGCTGTCGTTGTCGGCAAGCTCGGAGCGCCAGAACGCACTCATGAAGTTCTCCTGGGTGTGCGTGGCGCCCAGGAAATGGTTGCCCGGCCCCACTTCGCGCAGCGCCGACATCGCCTGCCCGTTCTCGGACAGATCCACCCCGGCGAGCAGCGCCGGCAGCGCGCTCGCCTGGTCGGCGTCCAGCACGAACTTCTCGTAGCCCGCCACGAGACCGCCTTCGAGCCAGCCGGCCGTGTGCAGCATGAAGTTCACGCCCGCGAGCGCCGCCGCCTGAATGGTGTTCGCCGACTCGTACGCCGCCTGCGCGTCGGGCACCTTGGAGCCGCACAGCCCTCCGCCCGAGCGGAACGGCACGCCGAGCCGCCGCGCGAGCGCGCCCGCGACGTACATGACGAGCGACGGTTCCGGCGAGCCGAAGGTCGGCGCGCCGGTCTGCATCGAGACCGAGCTTGCGAATGTGCCGAACACCACCGGCGCGCCGGGACGCACGAGCTGCACGAAGGCCATGCCGGCGAGCGCCTCGGCGAGGATCTGCGTGGCCGTGCCCGCGACGGTCACCGGCGACATGGCGCCCGCGAGGATGAACGGCGAGATGACACACGCCTGGTTCGCCCGTGCGTAGACCTTGGCGGCGCCCAGCATGGTGCCGTCGAACACCATGGGGGAGTTCGCGTTGATGAGGTTCACGATCACCGTCCTCTCGCTGCCCGTCGCCGGGTCCGTGAAGTCGTCACCGAACAGCAGGCGCGCCATCGCGACCGTGTCCTCGGCCCGCTCGGGCGCCGTGACCGAACCCATGAACGGCTTGTCCGACAGCTGCATGTGCGCCAGCACCATGTCCAGGTGGCGCTTGTTGACGGGCAGATCCACCGGCTCGCACACCGTGCCGCCCGAATGGTGCAGGCCCGGCGACGCGTACGCGAGCTTCACGAAGTTGCGGAAATCCTCGATGGTCGCGTAGCGCCGGCCGCCTTCGAGGTCGCGCACGAACGGAGGACCGTAGACCGGCACGCACACGAGCGAGTCGCCGCCGATGCGCACCGAACGCGCGGGGTTGCGGGCGTGCTGCATGAACTCCGACGGCGCGTTGTCCGACACGAGCGAGCGGCAGAGCCCGCGCGGGAACCGCACGCGCTCGCCGTCCACGTCGGCGCCCGCCGCGCGCCACAGGTCGAGCGCCTCCGGATCGTCGCGGAAATCGATGCCGATCTCCTCGAGCAGCGTGTCCGCGTTGTGCTCGACGAGCGCGAGCCCCTCCTCGTTCAGTACCTCGTAGGGGGGCACCTTGCGCTCGATGAACGCCACGCCCTGCTGGCCGCTCGCCGCACGCGCCCGTCTCGCGTCCCGGCCCGCCCCGCGCTTGCCCCGCCGCCCTTCACTCATGACCCGCCTCCAGTACAGCGTTGCCGAAACCCGAGAGTATCCTGCGCGCGCGAGGACCCGAACGGGGGCCGGCTCGTCGGCGTCGCGAATCGCGGGGGTCCAGGTCGGTTTCAAGCCCCCCCGGGCGGCGCCCCCGTGACCGGCTGCACGACCGACCGAGCCCGGCCCGGCCCGCCGACGCCCGCCCGGGCCGCCTACCGCCGTACCGCCCGGTCCTTGCGCCCGCGCGGCGGCGCGACCAGCGGCCCCAGCGTGCGCACGAAGTCCGACTGCCCGCGCGTCTGGATGCGCCGCCGGTTGTCGTGTCGCACCGCGGCGATGGCACGCTCCGGGTCCACGCCCATCTCCACGAGGATGCGCGCGGCGATCATGCCGGTGCGCCCCAGCCCCGCGTAGCAGTGGATGGCCACCCGCTCGCCGATGCGCAGCGCGTGCCGGATGCGCTCGCCCTCCACGGCCCAGACGTCCTCGAAGTCCTGGCTCGGGATGTCCATGTCGATGATGGGCAGGTGGCGCCACCACATCCCGGCCTCCTGCACGAGCCGCGGCAGCTCCTCGACCCGGTTCATCTTCAGCTCGTGCGGCTCGACGAGGCACAGCACGCCGTTGGCGCCCCAGTCCTGAATCTCCTTCAGGTCGGCCTGCAGCAGCCGCTTCTGCCCCGCCGCGCCCTGCTCGACGCGCACGCCCGGACAGGCGACCAGCCCCATGCAGCCGACCGATCCGGGGACCGGAATCGTGCTGACGGGATTGGGGGCGGCGGCGCGGCCGAGTCCGAAGAGCATGCGTCCGGTTCGATGAGGTCCCGCGGATCGGGCGGTCAGGGCCTGTATCCAATCAGAACGTGGGCGCTGCCGGCCCTCTGCGTTCGTCCCGCAAGGCGCTGCGAGCGAGGGTAGCAGGGCTACCCGACGAGCAGCAACGCAGCGGGGCGGACGCAGAGGGCCGGCCGAAGGGTCGCGCCGCAGAGCGCGCCAGCCGTCGTTGCTCGTCGGTCGCTTGGCCCTGCCAAGCTCCACTCCTCGCGCCTAGCCTGCCACGCTCTGCGGCGCGACAGCGCCCACGTTCTGATTGGATACAGGCCCTAGTGTATCCGTCGCTCCGCGGACGCGCCCGGCGGCGGTTCACGACCCGTCGACGATGCCCTCCAGGTCCGGCGTGGCGCAGCCAGCGAAGTCGCGGTCGGCAGCCGCATGGTGGGCCCCGCCGCCGAGCACCGGCTCCCCCTTACACTGCGCCCTTCGCGCAGCGTCACGTACACGAGGATGACCCCATGCGAACCCATGCCAGAGCGGTCGTCATCGGTGGCGGCGTCGTCGGCGTCTCGACGCTGTACCACCTGGTCAAGAAGGGCTGGACCGACTCGGTCCTGATCGAGAGAAAGGAGCTGACCTCCGGCTCCACCTGGCACGCCGCCGGGCTCATGCCGCTGTTCAACATGTCGTACTCGGTCGGGCAGCTGCACAAGTACTCCATCGGGCTGTACGGCTCGCTGCAGGCCGAGACCGGGCACGACGTCGGCATGCGCCTCGTATCGAACATCCGGCTCGCGCAGACCAGGGAGCGGATGGACGAGTACCTCTACTACGCGGGCATCGCCGGCACCATCGGCGTCGAGGTGGAGTTCCTGACTCCCCGGCAGGTCAAGGAGATCTGGCCGCTGTGCGAGACGGACGGGCTCATCGGCGCCATTCGCCACCCGGGCGACGGCTACATCCAGCCCGCCGACCTCACGCAGGCGCTCGCGGCCGGCGCCCGCGCGGGCGGCGGCGAGATCAACCGCAACACCACCGTGACGGGCATCGTGCAGCAGCGCTCCGGGGAGTGGCTGGTCACCACCGACAAGGGCGAGATCAGTTGCGAGCACCTCGTCACCGCGACGGGCAACTTCGCGCGCCGAACGGGCCGCATGCTCGGCATCGACATGCCCGTCATTCCCGTCGAGCACCAGTACATCGTCACCGAGTCGCACCCCGACGTCGTGGCGCGCAGGAAGGCGGGCGAGCCCGAGCTCGGCGTGCTGCGCGACTCGGACGCCGGCTGGTACATGCGCGAGGAGGCCGGCGGCCTCATCCTCGGCCCGTACGAGGCGGGCGCGCCCTGCTGCTACCTCGACGGCCCCGACGAGCACAGCGAGTACGAGCTCTTCGAGCCCGACCTGGACCGCATCGAGCAACACATCGAGTCGGGCATGTTCCGCGTCCCGGCCTTCGGCGAGGCGGGCGTGAAGAAGGTCTACAACGGCGCCATCTGCTACACCCCCGACGGCTCCCCCATCGTCGGCCCCGCCTGGGGCGTGAAGAACCTGTGGCTCAACGAGGGCCACAGCTTCGGCATCACGGCCGCCGGCGGCGCGGGCTGGCAGCTCGCCGAGTGGATGGTCGACGGCGAACCCACCATCGACATGACGGGCGTCGACCCGCGCCGCTTCGGCGACTACGCCACGCGCGGGTA
The DNA here is from genome assembly GCA_963833195.1 of uncultured Gammaproteobacteria bacterium. GTDB lineage: Bacteria > Pseudomonadota > Gammaproteobacteria > Granulosicoccales > Granulosicoccaceae > Granulosicoccus. The sequence goes on from CAWHXF010000028.1 coordinate 1,047,888, forward strand.
TCTCAAGGCCAAGAACGAGGAGGCCTACGCCAACGTCTTCACCATCCACTACCCCGACGAGGAGCGCGAGGCGGCGCGTCCGCTGAAGACCACGCCGGTGTACGACCGGCTGAAGGCCCGCGGCGCGGTGTTCGGTCAGTCCTTCGGCTGGGAGCGCGCCAACTGGTTCGCCCCCGAAGGGGTGGAAGCGAAGGACGAGTACAGCTTCCGTCGCTCGAACTGGTTCGAGCACGTGCAGAACGAGGCGCGCCACGTGTCCGAGCACGCGGGCCTGCTGGACGCCAGCGCCTTCGCGAAGTTCGAGGTGCACGGGCCCGGCGCCGAGGCCTGGCTCGATTCCATCGTCGCCAACACCCTGCCCAAGGTCGGCCGGCTCGGGCTCGCGCACCTGCTCACCTCGCGCGGCGGCGTGCGCTCGGAGTTCACGATCTACCGCAAGGGCCCGGAGCGCTTCTACCTCGTGTGCGGCGGCGCCTACGAGCGCCACGACGGCGACGTGCTCGCGAAGCTCGCCCCCACCGACGGCTCCGTGACCATCGATAACGTCACGCAGCAGACCGGCGTGCTGGTGCTGGCGGGCCCGAAGTCGCGCGACATACTGCAAGCCCTGACCGACACCAGCCTCGCCAACAGCGATTTCCGCTGGCTCACCGGCCAGCGCATCTCGGTCGCGCACTGCGACGCGCACGCCCTGCGCGTGAACTACATCGGCGAGCTCGGCTGGGAGCTGCACCATCCCATGACCATGCAGGCCGCGCTCTTCGATGCGCTCATGGACGCGGGCGAGCCGCACGGCCTGAAGCCCTTCGGCATCCGCGCCATGGAGGCCATGCGCATCGAGAAGTCCTACCGCGCCCTGCCGCGCGAGATGTCCATCGAGTACTCGGCCTTCGAGTCGGGGCTGGAGCGCTTCGTGAAGCTCGACAAGGGTTGCGACTTCATCGGCCGGGACGCGCTCGCCCAGTGGCAGGCGCGTGGCGCCGACAACGCCTTCGTCACGCTGGAAGTCACGGGCAACGAGCACTTCGACGTGCGCGGCGCCGAGCCCATCCACCTCGACGGGGAGCTGGTCGGACGCTGCACGTCGGGCAACTTCGGCCCGCGGACGAGGAAGTCGCTCGCGCTCGCGATGGTGCGCCCCGAGCTCGCGGCCGTCGGCACCGAGCTCGAGGTCACGGTGCTGGGCGAGCGCTTCGACGCACGCGTCGTGGGCGAGTCGCCGTTCGATCCGCAGAACGAGCGTCTGCGCGGCTGAACCGGTCTCCGGTCCAGCGCCGCGGCCGGCACGTCGCCCACCCGCCGCGCCGGGAGCGCCATGGCGCCGATCGGCAGCAGGCGCTCCGCGCCGGGCCGGTGGAAGCGAGCGAAGCGTGCGGCCACGAACGCCTCGCGTCGACCCAGGCGTCGCTGGCGCTCCCCGTGCAGGCCCGCGAGCCGTGCGAAGGCCTCGTCCGGGTCGCTCGTCTGCGGCAACGCGACGAATCCGCCGTCGCGCGTTGCAGCGCGGCGGCTGCGCTCGATCCGCCGCACGCGGCTCGAGCGCCTCCAGGCCCGCGACCGTGTCGATGACCTCCAGTTCGAGCGCCGGCGTGTCGACCTCGGTGCGGGCGGACGCATCGAACACCGCGGCACCGGCACCGGTGCTAGCCTGCGCGCCATGAACGCCATCGCCCAGGAACGTCCCGGCAGCCGGCTGCGCGCGCGGCTCGACGACCCCCGCCCGCTGCTCGCGGACGGGGCCATCGGTACCAACCTCTTCGCGGTCGGGCTTCAGACCGGGGATGCCCCGGAGCTGTGGAACGTGGACCATCCCGAGCGGGTGCGGGCGTTGCACGCGAGCTTCGTCGAAGCGGGCTCCGACCTCGTCCTGACCAACACCTTCGGGGGCACGAAGTACCGACTCGCGCTGCACGACGCGGGCCACCGGGTGCGCGAGCTCAATGTCGCCGGGGCGGCGCTCGCGCGCCGCGCCGCCGATGCCGCCGGTCGGGAGGTCTACGTCGCGGGCTCCATGGGGCCCACCGGCGAGATCCTCGAGCCGAACGGGGCCCTGTCGGTCGACGCGGCTCGCGCGGCGTTCCGCGAGCAGGCCGAGGCACTCGCCGAAGGCGGCGTGGACGTGCTCTGGATCGAGACGATCTCCTCGGCCGAGGAGATCGCCGCGGCACTGCTGGGGGCCCAGGACGTCGGGCTGCCCGTCGCGCTGACCGTCAGCATCGACACCAACGGTCGCACGATGATGGGACTCACCGCCGCCGACGTGCTCGCCGCCTGCGCGCGGGCCGGTGTCACCCCGGTCGCCGTCGGCACCAACTGCGGCGTGGGCGCTTCGGAGGTCGTGGCCGCCATCGTCAACTACGACACCGCTCGCACCGTGGCGGCCGCGCCGGAGCTCGCCGACGTCCCGCTGGTGGCCAAGGCCAACTGCGGCATTCCGCAATGGGTCGACGGCGCCATCCGCTACGACGGCACCCCGGCGCTCATGGCCGACTACGCGACGCTCGCCATCGACGCCGGCGCGCGCATCGTCGGCGGCTGCTGCGGCACGACCCCGGCGCACGTGGCGGCCATGCGCATCGCGCTCGACGGACACGAGCGCGGGCCCGCGCCGGACGTCGCCACCATCGTCGCCCGGCTGGGCGAGATATCCCAGGGCGCCCGCGCGCAGCTCGACGGGGATCTCAGCGTGCAGGGCGGCTCGGCGAGCGGTCGCGGCAGCCGCACGAGCCGCCGTCGCCGCGGCTGAGCGGACCGCGGCCGGCGCCGCGTCGGGTGCGCAGCGCGCCGGCCAGGGCGAGCAGCCACAGCGCCCCCGTCGTACCGCCGCCGCTGCCGCCGCCGCCGACCCGCGCCGGTGCCACGTCGCGAGCCGGCCCGCCCTCGCCCCCGGTGTCCGGAACGGCGGTGCCCGGTCCGCCGCCCGCCGTGCCGTCTTGCGCGCCGCCCTCGTCGATGGCCGCGCGCACGATGCCGGCACCGCCCGGCACGCCGGCACCCTCGCCCGTCGATCCGATGCCGAACCCGTCGGCCACCGCACCGGCGGGCGCATCGAACAGCAGCGCATCGAGCGCCACCGCGTCGCCGACGAGCTCGAGTTCCAGCGCGACGTCGCCGACCGGCATCGACACGGTCGCCGCGCGCAGCGTCTCGAACGATCCGTCGCCGGTGTCGACGGTCGGCGGTAACGCCAGGCTCAGCACCGGCTCGTTCGTCCCGGCCACGCGCACGGCCAGCGAGCCGTCGACCTCGCCCGGGTTCGCGTAGCGCACGGCGAGCTCCGCGTAGCCCGGCCCGAGCCCCACGCCGTCGCAACGCGCCGTGGCGGAGGCGTTCACCGACGCGTCGGCATCACCGACCCCGTCCGAGCCGACCCCATCCGAGCCGACCCCATCCGAGCCGACCCCGTCCGAGCCGACCTCGCCGGAGCCCGCGACCGGCCCGGCCACGACGATCGCCCCCGACACCACGACCGCCCCGTCCAGCGAGCACGACTCGGGATGCACCGGCGCGGTCTCGAGCGCGCGCCGCATCGCGAAGAACGCGGGCTTGGCACCGAAGTCCTCGTCGAAGGGCAGCGGACGGAACTGTGGCCGGAACGAGTGCACGTCGTCGAGGCCCCAGACCTGGAACGCCTTGCAGGCGGGTTGCATGAGACAGCGCTCGAGGATGTCCTCGTAGAGCAGGCCCTGCGCGTCGAAGTCGGCCGGGCCGGGCACCGTGACGTCGAACTCGGTGACGTACACGTCGAGTCCGCGGTCGGCCGCGGCCTGCATCGTGGTGGAGAAGCCTTCGGCGTGCGCGAAGTCCAGATCCAGGTGCATCTGGAAGCCCACGCCGTCGACGGGCACGTCGCGCGCGATCATGTCGTCCAGCAGCTCGAACACGGCGTCGCGCTTCGCGGTCGGCCAGCCGATGTCGTAGTCGTTGTAGAGCAGCGTCGCCCCCGGGTCGGCCGCGCGCGCCGCGCGGAAGGCGATGTCGATGTAGTCGGGTCCCATGGCGTCCAGGAACGGGCTGTCGCGCAGCGCGGCGCCGTCGTCGTCGACGGCCTCGTTCACGACGTCCCAGACGGGATACCGGCCGGGCCAGCGCGTCATGAGGGTGCGGATGTGGGACACCATCGCCTCCTCGAGCGCGGCGGGCGGCAACTCGTCCACCCACTCCGGGTTCAATCGGTACCAGACGAGCGGATGGCCGTGCAGCAGGATGTCGTGCTCGTCGGCGAACGCGTCGAGGGCGTCGAGGTCGCGGAAGTCGTACTCGCCCGGCGAAGGACGCAGCGGATCCCACTTCATGGAGCTTTCCGGGGTCACGAGCCCGAACTCGCGCGCCACGATGTCCTCGTAAACGGCGCTGTCGTCCAGCGCGGGCCAGTTGAAGCGCATGGCGTGCCCGATGCCGATGCCGTGGCGCTCGGCCAGCACGCGCAGCGGCGCACCGTCGTCGACCGGCCAGACGGCCGCGGGTGGGTCGTCCGGGTTCGAGACCTGCTGGGCGCCCGCGAGGGTCGTCGCGAACACCAGGGAGCCGGCAAGGAGCCGGTGGAGGATCGGCGTGGGCATGCGTGCGAGTCTAACCGCGCCCCCCGCTCCCCCGAAGGACGGCTTCGCTACACTCCCGCGCCGCCCGTCCCCTGCCGACGCCTGTCTTCCAGGTCTGCCGGCGTCGACACCGCAGCCTCGCATGCTCGACAAGAACCTCGCCACGAACCTCGCCGCCGCCGCGGTGGCCACCGCGGGTCTCGCGCTGCCCGCCCCTGCGGGCCCCGTGGTGCTCTCGACGGGACTGTTCGCCCTGTCCGGCGCGCTGACGAACTGGCTGGCGGTGCACATGCTGTTCGAGCGCGTGCCGGGGCTCTACGGCTCGGGCGTCATCGCGCTGCGCTTCGACGAGTTCAAGGCCGGCATCCTGAGGCTCGTGCGCGAGGAGCTCTTCGGGCCCGACAAGATGGAGCGACTGTTCGCGGCGTCCGCGGACGCCGCCCTCGGCGCGCCCGGCACGGCCGGAGGCGCGCGCGAAACGGCGTCCGGCGCGCCATCGACCGACGCGCCCGCGAGCGCCGCCGACGAGTTCGCGCACCTGGGCCTGGACTCCCTCGTGGAGAGCGTCGATCTGGACGCCGCCTTCGATCAGCTCGTGGCCACGGTGCGCGAGTCGAGCTTCGGCAACATGCTGCAGATGGTCGGCGGCGAGAGTGCGCTGGAGCCGCTGCGCGCACCGTTCGAGACGCGCATGCGCGACTTCCTCGCCGCCACCGCGAAGAGCCCGCGGGTGCAGGAGGCGCTGCGCGCGCAGCTGTCCTCGGACGCCAACCGCGCCCGCTTCCGCGCCCGCCTGGAGGCCATGCTGACGGCGCGGCTCGACGAGCTCACGCCCGAGATGGTGAAGGAGCTCATGCAGCGCCTGATCCGCGACCACCTCGGCTGGCTGGTGGTCTGGGGCGGGGTGTTCGGCGGCGCCATCGGTCTGGTGGCGGGGCTGCTGCGGCTCGCCTGAGGACCTACCGGGCGGCTCACCGCCCGCGAGCCGCGCGCTCCTGCCGAGCGCGCGCGCGCAGCGGCACGCCGTCGAACTCGATGCCCGCCCAGCCCGTGCGCATGAAGCGGCGGATGTTCGGGTGGCTGTCCCCGTCCGGGGTCTTCAGCACGTCGCTGCGGTAGTACGCGCCGAAGAGGGCGAGCGTCTCGTCGCGATCAAGATCGTGCAGCCGCGCGAACGCGAACAGCCGGCACGAGCCGTCGTTGCGTCCGGCCTCGTTGACGAGGTCGTCGTTCCTGAACGTCGTCGGCTCGAAGCGGTAGAGCCGGTTGATGAGCGCGATGGTGTCGGGAAACTCGATCGCCTCGGGGCGGCTGCGCAGGCGGGCGAGAAAGAGCTCGAGATCCATCGACGGTCCGAAGGGGTGATGCAGCGTCCGGCAGGGTAGCAGCCGCGCTACGAAGTGCCGCCCGCCCCCACCGCGAACGCCTCGGCGGCCAGCTCCGCGGCCCGGGCCTCGGCGAGCTCGCGCCGGTGGTCGATCGCGTCCACGGCCGCGATGGCGGCGAGGTTCACGATGCCGCGCACCGTCGTCGACTCGGTCACCACGTGGGCGGGCTTGTTCAGCCCCATCAGCATCGGCCCCACGGGCAATCCGTCGCCCACCACCTTGACCATGTTGTAGGTGATGTTGGCGGCGTCCAGGTTGGGCATCACCAGCAGGTTCGCGGCGCCGCGGAAGGCGGCGTTCGGGAACACGCGCATGCGCGTCTCCTCGGACAGCGCGGCGTCGGCGTGCATCTCGCCCTCCACCTCGAGCTCCGGGTGACGCTCGGCGAGAAGCTCCCGGGTGCGCCGCATCTTCCTCGCCGAGGCGTTGTCACGGCTGCCGAAGTTCGAGTGCGACAGCAGCCCCACGCGCGGCACCATGCCGAAGCGGCGCACGAGCCGCGCCGCCATGGACGTCGTCTCCACGAGCTCCTCGGCGCTCGGGTTCACCGTGACGTGCGTGTCGGTCAGGAACACGGTGCCGGTGGGCAGGATCATGAGCATCAGCGCCGAGATGTCGTCGACGTCCTCGCGGATGCCGATGATCGTGCACAGATCCTTCAGATGGCGCGCGTAGGCGCCCTGCGCGCCGCACACCATCGCGTCGGCCTGTCCCTCGCGCACCAGGATCGCACCGAGGGCTGTAGGGCGCGAGCGGATCTCGTTGGCCGCGAACCTCGGCGACACGCCGGCGCGCTCCGTGATGCGGTGGTACAGGTCCACGTGCCGATCGAAGTCGGGGTTCTCGGTCGGGTCCAGCAGGTCCGCGCCGCCGCCGGGGCCGATCGAGAGCCGCAGGCCCATCTCGCGGATGCGCTCGCGCACGATGCGCTCGCGCCCGATCAGCAACGGCCGGCAGATGCCGTCGTCGACGAGGATCTGGGCGGCGTTCAGCACGCGCTTGGACTCGCCCTCGGCCAGCACCACGCGCTGCATGTCGGTCTGCGCGCGCTCGAACACCGGCTTCATGACCAGGCCCGAGCGGAACACGAACTCCCTGAGCGTGCGCCGGTAGGCCGCGAAGTCGGCGATGGGGCGCGTGGCCACGCCGGTGTCCATGGCCGCGCGCGCCACGCGCATCGGGATCTCGAGCATGAGCCGCGGGTCGAACGGCTTCGGTATCAGGTAGTCGCGCCCGAAGATGAACGGGCGCCCGCCGTAGGCGGCCGACACCACGTCCGAGGCCTCGCGCGTGGCGATGTCGGCGATCGCCTCCACGGCGGCCGCCTGCATCTCGGCGTTGATGGTCGTGGCCCCGCAGTCCAGCGCCCCGCGGAACAGGAACGGAAAGCACAGCACGTTGTTGACCTGGTTCGGGTAGTCCGAGCGCCCGGTCGCCATGATCGCGTCGTCGCGCGCGGCGCGCACCACGTCGGGCGACACCTCGGGGTCGGGGTTGGCGAGCGCGAGGATGAAGGGCCTGGGTCCCATGCGCGCCACCTGCTCGCCGGACAGCACGTTCGGCGCGGACAGGCCGAGAAAGACGTCGGCGCCGTCGATGACGTCGTCCATGGTGCGCGCCTCGGTCTCGCGCGCGTACACCGCCTTGTAGGGGTCCATCGCCACCTCGCGCCCCGCGTACACGAGCCCGTGCACGTCGCAGACGCTGATGTTCTCCACGGGCAGGCCCATGAACACCAGCAGGTTCAGGCACGCCAGCGCCGCCGCGCCCGCGCCCGAGCACACGACGCTCACGTCCTCGAGCCGCTTGTCGGCCACGCGCAGACCATTGCGGATGGCGGCGGCCACCACGATGGCCGTGCCGTGCTGATCGTCGTGGAACACCGGGATGTCCATGCGCTCGCGCAACCGCTTCTCGATCTCGAAGCACTCGGGCGCCTTGATGTCCTCGAGGTTGATGCCGCCGAAGGTCGGTCCCATGAGCGACACCGCGTCCACGAAGCGATCCACGTCGGTGGTGTCGAGCTCGAGGTCGAAGCAGTCGATGTTCGCGAACTTCTTGAACAGCACCGCCTTGCCTTCCATGACGGGCTTGGACGCGAGCGCCCCGATCGGGCCGAGGCCCAGCACCGCGGTGCCGTTGGTGATGACCGCCACGAGGTTCGAGCGTGCGGTGAGCGTCGCGGCGGCCAGCGGATCGCGCACGATCTCGCGACAGGCCGCCGCCACGCCCGGCGAGTAGGCCAGCGCCAGGTCGCGCTGGTTGACCATGCGCTTGGTGGCGGTGATCTCGAGCTTGCCGGGCTTCGGGTAGCGGTGGTAGACGAGCGCGGCCTCGGCCAGGCTGCGCTCGGCGTCGGTGGCCGCGGCGGTGCCGAGCGCCTCCTCGTGCGCGCTGGAGGCGCGGCCCACGGCCGGGGACTCGAAGGCTTCGTCGTCGGGATGCTCGGTGCTCACGACGCGGCCACCGCGCGGTTGTAGGCGCTGCACACCGCCTTCAGCGACGCCCTCACGATGTTCGCGTCGAGCGCCGCGCCGTAGCGCGTCTCGCCGCGCCCGGCCTGGCCCTCCACGTAGCAGATCGACTGCGCGTCGTCGCCGCTGCCCGTCGCGTGCTGGTGGTAGTCGATCACGCGGAACGGCGTGCCGAGCGCGTCCTGCAGCGCCGTGACGAACGCGTTGATGGGACCGTTGCCGCGCCCGACGATGTCCCTGCGCGCGCCGTCGATCTCGACGGTGGCGGTGAGCACGCGCATCTCGGGGTCGTCCGCGTCCTCGACCGTCGTGTGGCGCACGAACCGCACGGGGCTCGTCGCCTGCAGGAAGGTGCGCTCGAAGGCATCGAGGATCGCCTTCGATTCCACCTCGCCGCCGGTGTCCTCGCTGATGGCCTGCACCACGCGCGACAGCTCGATCTGCAGGCGCCGCGGCAGCTCGAAGCCGTGGTCGCGCTCCAGGATGAAGGCCACCCCGCCCTTGCCCGACTGGCTGTTCACGCGCACCACCGATTCGTAGCTGCGCCCGAGGTCCGCCGGGTCGATCGGCAGGTAGGGCACCTCCCACACCGGGGAGTTGCTCTTCCTCATGGCCGCGAAGCCCTTCTTGATGGCGTCCTGGTGGCTGCCCGAGAACGCGGTGAACACGAGCTCCCCGGCGTAGGGGTGGCGCGGGTGCACGGGCAGCTGGTTGCAGTGCTCGGCCGTGGCGCGCACGTCGAACACGTCCGAGAAGTCCAGCCCCGGCTCCACGCCCTGGCTGTACAGGTTCAGCGCCATGGTCACCAGATCCACGTTGCCCGTGCGCTCGCCGTTGCCGAAGAGCGTGCCCTCGACGCGGTCGCCGCCCGCCAGCAGCGCCAGCTCCGCGGCGGCCACGGCCGTGCCCCGGTCGTTGTGCGGGTGCAGCGAGATGGTGAGCGAGTCCCGCCGCGCGACGTGGCGACAGAACCACTCGATCTGATCGGCGTGCACGTTCGGCAGGGACATCTCCACCGTGGCGGGCAGGTTCAGGATGACCTTGTCGGCGGGCGTCGGCTGCCAGATGTCGCACACCGCATCGCAGACCTCCACCGCGTAATCCAGCTCCGTCCCCGTGAAGCTCTCCGGCGAGTACTGGAAGCGCCAGCGGGTGTCGGGTCGGGCCGCGGCGGCCTCGGCCACCATCGTGGCGCCGTCGGTGGCGATGCCCTTGATGCCCGCCCGGTCCAGACCGAACACCACGCGGCGCTGCAGGGTGGAGGTGGAGTTGTACAGGTGCACGATGGCGCGCGCCGCGCCCGCCAGGGACTCGAAGGTGCGCTCGACGAGCTCCGGGCGCGCCTGGGTCAGCACCTGCAGGCAGACGTCGTCGGGCACGTGGCCGCCCTCGATCAACTGGCGCACGAAGTCGAAGTCGGTCTGGCTCGCGGCCGGGAAGCCGACCTCGATCTCCTTGAAGCCGATGTCGACGAGCAGCCGGAACAGCCGCATCTTGCGCTCGGGCCCCATGGGCTCGATGAGCGCCTGGTTGCCGTCGCGCAGATCCACGCTGCACCAGATCGGCGGCGAGACGAGGCTGCGTCCGGGCCACTGCCGGTCGGGCAGCTCGACGGGCGGGAACGGGGCGTACTTGACGGACGGATCGTTGTTCATGGAATGGGTCCGGTCATGCCTGGCGGCATTCGGCGCACGCACCGAGGGGTGCGGCTCCGCGAACGACGCGGGGCGCCAGGCTGGCGCGTCCCGGGTCGGACGGGTGGCTCCCGACGTCTCGCTACGCCCGGGAGCCGGAGCGCCCCATCAGCCCGGCCCTCCAGCAGGAGGCCGGGCGACGAAGGCCGAGAACGTGGGCGCGATGGACCATTGGTCGAGCGTAGCCAGCGGCGTGCGAGGGGTCAACCCGCGTGGCGCCCGCCCCTGTCCCGGGGGTCGATCGCGGCGTGGACCCCGGCGTCGATCCCGCCACCGGCCGCCCGCGGGTCGCTCTCGCCCGGCTGCGCGGAAGGCCCGCCCGCGACGCGCAGGTTGCGGGTGCTCAGCACCGGGCGACGGGTCGAGGCGGCGAGCTCCCGCCACACGAACAGCAGCCCCGCCAGCACGATGATGGCGCTGCCGCCCAGCACCGTGGAATCCACCGACTCGTCGAACACGAACGCGCCGTAGAACAGCGCCCAGAGCATCTGGCTGTACTGCATGGGAGCGACGAACTGCGCCTCGCTGCGCCGATAGGCCTCGAGCACGAAACTCTGGCCGAGCACGCTCAGGAGCCCCACCGCCGCCAGCCGCCAGAACGCGTCGAAGGTCAGCGGCTCGTAGACGAAGGCCGTGCCGACGCCGGTCACGACGACGTTCGCCAGCAGCGGATAGAGCACGAGCGTAACGCCGTGCTCGCGCCCGCCGATGCGTCGCGTGACGACCGAGCCGAGCGCGATCGACACCGCCGCCCCGACCGCGGCCAGATGTCCCGCCGACAAGGCGGTGGCATCGGGTCGCAGGACCACCAGCACGCCGGTCATGCCGAGCGCGATGGCGAACCAGCGAAAGGCCCGCACGCGCTCGCCGAGCAGCGGTATCGCCAGCAGGGTGATCAGGATCGGGGCCGAGAACAGCAGCGCGTAGACTTGGGCCAACGGCAGGTGCGCGAACGCGTAGAACCCGCACAGGAGACCGGTGGTGTTGAACAGGCAGCGCAGCGCGACGAGCCCCGGCAACCGCGGACGGAACGATCGCTCCGGCTTCGCGAGCGCCAGGTACAGCGAGAACGGCACGAAGCTGAACAGCACCGCGAAGAAGGCCACCTGGAAGGTCGGCACCGTGCCGACGCTCTTGACGAGCGCGTCGTGCAGCGAGAACACGGCGAATCCGGTCAGCGCGAGACCGACGCCCGCCAAGGGTCCGCTGCGGGACCCGGCGGCGGCATCGGTACGGCGGGCGCTCGTCATGGGGGCTCCGGGACGCGTGGCACCGGAGTCTGGCAGAGCGATCCGATGAGGCTCCTGATACCTCTGGCGCTGGTGCTGTTCGGCGCGGTCACGGGTCTGATCTGCCGAAGCTTCGTCAAGTGGCTGACGAAGCGTCGGCGCGGCGGCTCGCCGCGCGTGGCGGCATTGGCCGCCGGTGGCGGCGCCATCGCCGGGCTGTGGGTTCGCGACGTCCTGGACGTCACCGACGGCGACCCGCTCGGTGCGTCCCTGCTCGCGGCGCTCGCGGGCGCGGCGCTCGTCGGTACGCTCGTCAGCCTCGCGTCGCCGGGGCGCCGCCGACGGCGCTGAGCCGGGGGCCTTTCGCCCGGCTCGCGCCGCCCGCCGGTTCGTCGGCGTCGAAGCCGCCGAAGTGCGCGGTGAGTCGCGCGACGAGGTAGCGCAGGCTCACCGGCCGCAACCATCGCTCGCCCGGCGCGTCCGGGTCGCCGGGCAGTCCGCGTCGGCGCTCTCCCCCCACGACCACGACGAGCGACCCGGGCCGGCGCGCCAGCTCCGACGCGAGCTCCGCGCCGGCCCGGCCGAACGCGTCGCCGTCGACCACCACCGCGGCGTGGCCGTGCTCGCCGTGCAGCGCCGCGGCCACGGCCGGCGACAGCGCCGTGTCCACCTCGTAGCCGTGTCGGTCGAGGGCGGACTTCATGACGTGCAGCACGTGCACGCTCGCGTCGACGAGCAGCACGCGCCGCAGCGGTGCGGGTCGGTACCGCGTCGCCGTCACCGGGCGGGACGAGGTGGCGGCGATGGCGCGTACGGGGTCCATGTGAAGGCGTAGCGGACGGAGGCGCGGCAGGCTTGAGCCGCGCTGCACCTTCGGATGCGCGTCCGGGTGCGCGAACGCGCGGCACGACACGCTTCGGGCCCTGGCGTGCCGGGCATCGCTGAACGCACGCCCGCCCCGTGCCGCTAGCACTCGCCGGATCGAGCCCGTCGATCGGCGACGCGCGAGCAGAGAGATCGAGCGCATGGAAGACCGGACACCGCGCGAACCGTCCCGGCTCGGCCGCCGCGTCGCGCTCGCCACCGCCGCGCTGCTGCTCGCCGCGAGCTGCGCGTCCCGCGACGACGATCCCTCGCCGCGCGTGGACACCGCCGCCGGAGGCGCGACGACCGGCGGCAGCGCGGGTGACGAAACCGCCGCCCCCGCCTGCCCCGTGGCCGAGATGAACCGCTTCGTCGCCGCTGGCATGAACGACTACTACCTGTTCGCCGACCGAGTGCCGCCGCTGCTTCCCGACGCCTACGATGCTCCGGAGGAGTACATCCGCGCGCTGCGCGTCGCGCCCGACCGGTTCAGCTACGTCGGCGATGCCGCGCTGAACGCCGAGTACTTCGACGACGGCCTCAGCTACGGCTACGGCTGGATCCTGGAGCGCGCCGACGACGGGCACCCGATCCTTGCGCTGGTGCAGCCCGGCTCGCCGCTGGACGACGCGGGCGCGATGCGTGGGGACCACCTCGTCGCCGTGGGCGGCGTGCGCGTCGAGGACATCGCGAGCGCCGAACAGGAGCGCGCCCTGCTCGGCAGCGGCCGCGACGTGAAGACCGTGACGATGACCCTTGAGAACTCGGCGGGCGACGAGCGCACGATATCGGTGACGCGCGGCGGCTTCGCCATCCGGGCGGTCACGGATCTCGAGGTGTTCGACGTCGGCGGGTCGCGCGTCGGCTACCTGCACTTCCTGACCTTCGTCGAGACCGCGCGGGCCGAGCTCGACGATGCGTTTCGCACCCTCGCAGCCGCGGGCGTGGACGAGCTCGTGCTGGACCTGCGCTACAACGGCGGGGGGCGGATCGACGTGGCCGCGGATCTCGGCAGCCGAATCGTCGGCGACGGCGGCCGGGGCCGGGACTTCGTGCGCTTTCGCTACAACGATCGCTACCAGCGCAGGTTCGAGGCCGAAGGGCTCGCCGACGAGCTGCGACTGCCGTTCCGCGCGCTGCCCGACTCGCTGGATCTGCCGCGCGTGCACGTGCTCGCCACGGGCCGCACCTGCTCGGCGTCCGAGATGGTCGTGAACGCGCTCGCCCCGCTGATGGACGTCGTCGTCGTCGGCGGCACCAGCTGCGGCAAGCCCTTCGGCACGCAGGGGCGCGAGTTCTGCGACAAGGTCATGCAGGCCGTCGAGGTGGAGTTCGTGAACGACTCGGGCGTCGGCGGCTACGCGGACGGTATCCCCGCCGCGTGCGCGGCCGACGACGACCCGACGCGTGCGCTGGGCGATCCGGCGGAAGGGTTGCTGGCGGCGGCGCTCGCGCACATCGCGGACGGCCGCTGCGAGGCGCCCGGCGCCACGTTCGCCGCGCGCTCGCGTGCGGTGGCGAGCGCGCCCGTCACGGAGCCCACGAACCCGTACCGCGACGAGCTGTCGAGCCTGCCTGCAGTCCCTAGATAGCGACGGTCTTGCCGGGGTTCATCAGGTCGTCCGGGTCGAGCGCGCGCTTGATCGTGCGCATCGTGTCCACGGCGGCGTCGCCGTGCTCGCGCCTGAGGTACTTCAGCTTGCCGAGCCCGATGCCGTGCTCGCCCGTGCAGGTGCCGCCCGCGGCCAGCGCGCGCTCCACCAGCCATTCGTTCAGCTCGAGGGCCGCGTCGAGGTCGGACGGCACGTCCGGGCGCAGCCAGAAGATCAGGTGGAAGTTGCCGTCGCCGACGTGTCCGAGCACCTCGGGCTCGAACGGCGATTCCGCCATGCGCTCGACGATCCCACCGATGGCGTCCGCGAGCGCCGAGATCGGCACGCACACGTCCGTCGTCATGCCCTCGCGTCCCGGATGGGCAGCCTTCAGTGCGTAGTAGGCGTCGTGGCGCGCCTGCCACAGCCGCGTGCGATCCTCCTCGTGCACGGCCGAGACCAACCGCCCCGCCCCGTGCTCCGCGGCGATGGCCTCGAACAGCTCGACCTGCTCGGCGACCCCCGCCTCGGTGCCGTGGAACTCCAGGAACAGCGTGTCGGCCTCGGGCTGAGCGATGCCGCTGTAGGCACGGATGGCGCGCATGGAGGCGCGGTCGACGAGCTCGATGCGCGCCATCGGGATGCCGCAGCGGATGACGTCGATGACGGTGCGCACCGCGGCGTCCACGCTCGGAAAGTCCACCACGGCCGCGCGCACCGCCTCGGGCTGGCCGTGCAGTTTCAGGGTCAGCTCGGTGATGACTCCAAGCGTGCCCTCGGAGCCGACGAGCAGCTTCGTCAGGTCGTAGCCGGCGCTCGACTTCCGGGCCCGCGTGCCGGTGCGCACGACGCGCCCCGCGGCGTCGACGTAGGTCAGCCCCATGACGTTCTCGCGCATGGTGCCGTAGCGCACGGCGTTCGTGCCCGAGGCGCGCGTTGCCGCCATGCCGCCCAGGGACGCGTCCGCGCCGGGATCGACCGGGAAGAACAGGCCCGTGTCGCGCAGGTGCGCGTTCAGCGCCTTTCGCGTGACGCCCGCCTGCACGCGGCAGTCCATGTCGTCCGCGTGCACGGCGAGGATGGCGTCCATGCCCGACAGATCGATGCTTACGCCGCCGCGCACCGCGTTCAGCTGACCCTCGATGCTGGTGCCCGTGCCGAACGGCACGATGGGAACCCGGTGCCCGGCGCAGATGCGCACGATGTCCGCGACCTCCGTGGTGGAGCGTGCGAAGCACACGGCGTCGGGCGCCGCGACGGGGTGCCAGCTCTCGCCTTGCCCGTGCGCGTCCCGCACCGCGGCCGACGTCGAGCAGCGCTCGCCGAGCAGTGACCGCAGCGCGGCGACGGCGGCGCTCGTGCGCTCGGCCCTCGCGCGCAGGTCCGCGTCGAGGCGCGCATCGTCGGGTCGGTTCATGGCGTCGATGAGGCGGCGCGAAGGGTCCGCCAACGTACACCGGATCGCGCGCGCTGCGCCGCCGCCGAACCGCGCCATACTGCGCCCCATGACGACCCTGCACCTGATTCGCCACGGCCAGGCCTCGGCCGGCGCGGCCGACTACGACGTGCTCTCGCCGCGCGGGCGCGTCCAGTCCCGGCATCTCGGCGACTGGTGGCGCGCGCGCGGCCACACCGTCGACGCCGCCTTCCACGGCACCCTGAAGCGCCAGCGCGACACGGCGGCCATCGCGCTCGAGGCGGCGGGACTCGCGCCGCCGGTGAGCGTGCACGCCGGGCTCGACGAATACGACCACCGCGCGGTGGACCTGCACGTCGGGGATCGCGTGCGCAGCGCGCCGGACGACGCACCCGGCGGCCCCGCGCCCGTCGATCCCGAGGACATGAGCTTCGCGGACTACGCCACCGTGATGCGGCGCTGGCGCGACCTGCCCGAGCCGCCCGACGGGCTCGAGCGCTGGCACGACTTCGCCGCGCGCGGCTGGCAGGCCATGCGCGAGCTGCAGGACGGTCTGCCGAGCGATGCGCGCGTCGCCTACTTCACCTCGGGCGGCATCATCTCGACCGCGCTCGCCGCCGTGCTGGAGCTCGACTTCGAGCACGCCATCGACGCCATCTGGCGCGTGCGCAACGCCTCCGTCACCACCCTGCACTTCGACGGCGCGCACGCGCGGCTCGTCGAGTTCAACGTCGTCTCGCACCTCGAGGTTCACGCGGATCCCGAGCTGATCACGCTCATCTGACCCGCCGTCCCTGCCGCCTCCGCCCACCGCTTCCGACCGCCATGACCGCTTCACTCGCCGAGCGCGACCAGCGCTACTCGCTGCACCCCTACACGCACCTGAAGAACCACGCCGACATCGGCCCCTTCGTCATCGAGGGCGGCGACGGCATCCACGTGATCGACGACGCCGGCAAGCGCTACATCGAGGGCGTGTCGGGGCTGTGGTGCACGTCGCTCGGCTTCAGCGAACGACGCCTGGTGGATGCCGCCACGCGCCAGATGAAGGAGATGCCCTACACGCACCTCTTCACGCACCGCGCCAACGTGCCCGCCATCGAGCTCGCCGAGGCGCTCGTGTGCATGGCGCCCGAGGGCATCGAGCGCGCGTTCTTCGTGAATTCGGGCTCCGAGGCCGTGGACACCGCCATCAAGTTCGCCTGGTACTACTGGAACGCACACGGCAGGCCCACGAAGAAGCGCTTCATCGCGCGCAGGCGCGCCTACCACGGCGTCACCGTCGCGGCCGGCAGCCTGACGGGCCTGCCCTACGCGCAGGACGGATTCGACCTGCCCGCCATCCCCGTCACGCACGTCACGGCGCCGCACGCCTACCGCGAAGCCCGCGAGAACGAGAGCGACGAGGCCTTCGCGAGCCGGCTGGCGCAGGAGATCGACGACGCCATCGTCGAGGCCGGCGCGGACAACGTCGCGGCCTTCATCGCCGAGCCCGTCATGGGCGCGGGCGGCGTGCTGATCCCGCCCGCCACCTACTTCGACAAGGTGCAGGCGGTGCTGAGGAAGCACGACGTGCTCATGATCGCCGACGAGGTCATCTGCGGGTTCTGCCGCACGGGCAACCTGTGGGGCAGCCAGACCTACGGCATCCGCCCGGACATCGTCACCTGCGCGAAGCAGCTCTCGAGCGCCTACCAGCCCATCGGTGCGGTGCTGGTGACGGGCGCGCTGTACGACGCCTTCGTCGACTACAGCGCCACGCTCGGCACCTTCGGCACGGGCTTCACCTACGGCGGCCACCCGGTAGCGTGCGCCGTGGCCCTCGAGACGCTGCGCATCTACCGCGACGACGACGTGCTCGGCCACGTGAACGCGGTGTCCGGCCGGTTCGCCGAACGCGTGCAGGCGCTGCAGAACCATCCGCTCGTGGGCGACGCGCGCTCGGTGGGACTCATAGGCGCCATCGAGCTCGTGGCCGACAAGGGCACGAAGGCGCCCTTCCCCGCCGACCACAAGATCGCGCTGAAGGTATTCGCCGCCGCGCGCGAGCACGGCGTCATCGTGCGCGCGGTGCCGGGGGATGCCATCGCGTTCTGCCCGCCGCTCATCATCGACGAGGACGGCATCGACGCGATGTTCGACGGCGTGGCGGCGGCGCTCGCGGACGTGCAGGGCGCGATGGCCGCGTCATGAGCGCGGCGGCGCAATTGCGCTAGCGCCGCCGCGGCGGCGGCCCGAGCGAGTCCCGCTCCACGATGCGCGTGTCCAGCCGCACGCGCGAGTGGCGCGTCGCACCGCCGACCCGCGCCAGCAGCAGCTCCGCCGCGCGCCGACCCATCTCGCGGTGCGGCACGTGCACCGTCGTCAGGGCGGGCTCCACGACGGTGGCGAGCTCGATGTCGTCGAAGCCGGTGACGGACACGTCCTCCGGCACGCGCAGCCCGAGCGCGCGCGCTCGCTTCACCGCGCCCGCGGCGAGCACGTCGTTGCCGCACATGACGAGCGTGGGGCGCGGCTCCATCGCCATGACCGACTCGAACGCGTCACCGCCCGCATGGATCGAGTAGACGGTCTCGACCACCGGCATGGCATCGGGGTCCAGCCCGTGCTCGGCCAGCGCACGTCTGGCCCCTTCCACCCGCGCGCGCGCCCGGTCGTTGCCGCGCCGCCTGGCCGAGACGTAAGCGATGCGCGAGTGGCCGAGCGCGATGCCTCGCTGCGCCAGCGCGCGACTTCCCGCGGCGTTGTCGAAGCCGACGCAGGAGCCGCGCATCGAGGCGGACCAGGCCCAGGCGATCACGGTGGGCACGTCGCGCCGGGCGAGCAATCGACGCGCCGCCGCGCTGCGGTCCGTGCCGATCAGCAGCAGCCCGTCGGCGCCGCGCGCGATGAGGGTCCTGATCTCGCGCTCCTCCACGTCGGGGTCGTAGGAGGAGCTCGCGACGAGCAGCGTCGCGCCGCGCTCCATGAGCGTCTCCTGGAAGGCCTGCAGGCCGCGTGCGAACACCGCACCGTCCATCGTCGGGATGACCGCTCCGAAGGTGTCGGTGCGCCGCGCCACGAGCGCGCGCGCTCCGAAGTTCGGCGAGTAGCCGAGCGTGGCCACGACCGCCTCGATGCGCGTGCGGGTGGCCTCCGCCACGCGTTCCGGCGCGTTCAGGCAGCGCGACACGGTCGCGGTGGAGACGCCCGCCTCGCGTGCGACGTCCTCCAGGGTCGGGAGCGCCGCGGACCCGGGCTGCCGTGCGCCGTTCCGGTGAAAGGCCATGCCGGAGTCTGCCATGCCGGCACAGCTGCCATGCGCCCGATGCAAGCGCTTGCATTCGCGATGTCCATCGCCTAGCGTGCGGCGAAGGCCGACCGCGGCCGACCGCGCCGGGCCCTGCTCGGCACGCTTCCGGATCCTCACCGCCGAGATCCCGCATGACGCTGCACTACCTCAAGCAGGCGACGCCGCCGCCGCCCGAAGACGCGCGCGACGTGCGCGACACCGTGCAGCGCATGCTCGACGAGATCGAGGCCGGCGGCGACGCCGTCGCGCTCGACTACGCCGCCCGCTTCGACGGGTACGAGGGCGCCGTGCGGCTCGATGCCGCGGCCATCGAGGCCGCCTGCGCGTCGGTGCCCGAGCGCCTGCGCGCGGACATCGACTTCGCGCACGCGAACGTGCGCCGCTTCGCCGAGGCGCAGATGTCCACGCTGCGGGACGTGGAGATCGAGGTCGTGCCGGGCCTGATCGCCGGGCAGAAGAGCATTCCGTGCGCCACGGCCGGTTGCTACGTGCCGGGCGGGCGCTACAGCCACGTGGCGTCCGCCCTCATGACGGTCACCACCGCGAAGGCGGCCGGCGTGTCGAACATCGTCGTGTGCTCGCCGCCTCGCCCGGGCGTCGGCATCGCGCCCGCCATCGTCTACGCCGCGCACGTGGCGGGTGCCGACGAGATCCTCGCGATGGGCGGCGTGCAGGGCGTGGCGGCCATGACCTTCGGGCTGCTCGACCTGCCCAAGGCGGACATCATCGTCGGCCCCGGCAACCAGTTCGTGGCCGAGGCCAAGCGCATCCTGTACGGGCGCGTCGGCATAGACATGTTCGCGGGCCCCACGGACAGCCTCGTGCTCGCGGACGCCACGGCCGACCCCGTCATCGTCGCGCAGGATCTCGTCGGCCAGGCCGAGCACGGCTACAACTCGCCCGTGTGGCTCGTCACCGACGACCGCGCGCTCGGCGAGGAAGTCATGCGGCTGGTGCCCGGCATGATCGCGGACCTGCCGGAGCTGAACCGGACGAACGCCGAGGCGGCCTGGCGGGACTTCGCCGAGGTGATCGTGTGCGCGGACCGCGAGGCGATGGCCGCCACGTCCGACCGCTACGCGCCCGAGCACCTCACCGTGCAGGCGGACGATCTGGACTGGTGGCTGCAGCGGCTCACCTGCTACGGCTCGCTGTTCCTGGGCGAGGAGACGACGGTGGCCTTCGGCGACAAGGCCTCCGGCACCAACCACGTGCTGCCCACCTCGGGCGCGGCCACCTACACCGGCGGGCTGTCGGTGCACAAGTTCATGAAGATCGTGACCTGGCAGCGCGCCACGCGCGACGGCGCAAGACCCGTCGCCGAGGCCACCGCGCGCATCTCCAGGCTCGAGGGCATGGAGGGCCACGCGCGCACCGCGGACGTGCGGCTGAAGAAGTGGTACCCGGAGGAGACGTTCGAGCTGGGCGCGTCGTGACGCCGCACGCCGAGTCCCGCACGACGCGCCGCGTGTGAGCGCGACGTTCGATCTGTCGGGCCGCGTTGCCTGCGTCACGGGCGCAAGCTCCGGGCTCGGTCGCGCCGCGGCCGATGCGCTGGCGGCCGCCGGCGCGCGCGTCGTGGGGGTCGCCCGCCGCGAGGCGGAGCTGCGTGCCTGGGCCGAGGCCGCGCCCGGCGAGGCGAGCTTCGTGAGCGCCGACCTCGGCCGACGCGACGCGCTCGCCGACATCGCCGCCGCCGCGGCCGAGCCCTTCGGCGCGCCGGACATCCTCGTCAACGCCGCGGGCATCAACACGCGCCAGGCGGCCGACGACGTGACGCCCGAGGGCTGGGACCTGACGCTCGACCTGAACCTCGCCGCGCCCTTCTTCCTCGCGCAGGCGATGGTGCCGGCGATGCGCGAACGCGGCGCCGGCCGCATCGTCAACTTCGCCTCCCTGCAGAGCACCCGCGCCTTTCCGGGCGGTCTCGCCTACGGCGCCTCGAAGGGCGGCATCGCGCAGCTCACGCGCGCCATGGCCGAGGCCTGGTCGGGGGATGGCATCACCGCGAACGCGATCGGGCCGGGCTTCGTGCGCACCGAGCTCACCGCACCGGTGTTCGCCGACCCCGAACGCGCCGCGCGCAACGCCGCGCAGACCTGCGTCGGCCGGAACGGTGAACCCGCCGACGTGACCGGGTCCGCTGCTCTTTCTCTGCTCGGACGCGAGCGCCTACGTGACGGGACAGACGCTCATGGTCGACGGCGGGTATACCGCGAAGTGAGGGCCGCGAAATGAGGGCCGCGAAGTGAGGGCGCTCGTCTACACCGCGCCCGAGACGCTCGAGATGCGCGACGTGCCCGATCCGGTGCCCGATGCGGCCGGCGACGAGGCGCTCGTGCGCATCGAGATGTGCGGCATCTGCGGCTCGGACATGCACGCCTTCCTCGGCCACGACGCGCGTCGGCCCGCCCCCACCGTGCTCGGGCACGAGGCGGCGGGCACGGTGGTCGGCGGCGCCGAGGACGGCCGGCGCGTCACCGTGAACCCGCTCGTGAGCTGCGGCCGCTGCGCGCGTTGCACCGAGGGCCGCCCGAACCTCTGTCCCGCGCGCCAGATCGTGTCGATGGGCCCGCGCCCGGGCGCGTTCGCGCAGTTCGTGTCCGTGCCCAAGGCCAATCTGGTCACCGTGCCCGACGACGTGCCGCTCGAGAAGGCCGCGCTGGCCGAGCCCATCGCGTGCGGCTGGCACGCCGTGCGCCTCGGCGCCGACGCGCTGTACGGGGCACTGACCGACGCGCGCTGCCTCGTCATCGGCGGCGGCGCGATCGGCGTCGGTGCGGCGCTGTCGCTCCGCGCGGCGGGTGCCACCTCGGTCGTGCTGGTCGAGCCTTCTGCCCCCCGACGCGAGTACCTGTCGAGCGGCGGCGAGCTCGACGTGCGCGCGCCCGACGAGCTCGATGCCGGTGCCCGCTTCGATCTCGTCATCGACGGCGTCGGCTACGCCGCCACGCGCGCCACCGCGTCCGAGCGCGTGGAGGCCGGCGGCACGATCCTGCACATCGGGCTCGGCCAGGCCACCGACGGGCTGGACGTGCGCCGCATGACGCTGCAGGAGATCGGCTTCATCGGTACCTACACCTACACGCCCGACGACTTCCGCGCCACCTGCGCCGCCCTCTTCGACGGCTCGCTCGGCGCGCTCGACTGGACCGAGGGGCGTGCCCTGGACGACGGCGCCGCCGCGTTCGCGGACATCCGTGCGGGCGCCTGCGCCGCGCCGAAGATCCTCCTCCACCCCGACCATGGAAACGCATGAGCCGCATGCCGCCCGCCCAGAGCCCCGCCACATGAGCATCGACGACCGCATCGTCCAGAGCTTCGTCGACAACGACGTCTCGTTCGTCACGACCGTGCCCTGCAAGCAGCTCGCGGGCGTCATCGAGCGCCTGGACGCGCACGAGGCCATCCACCACGTGCCCTGCAACAAGGAGGACGAGGGCATGGGCCTGTGCGCCGGTGCCTTCATGGGGGGCAAGCGCCCCGCCATCGTGATGCAGAACACGGCCATCGGCGTGACGATCAACACCCTCGTGACGCTGACCCAGTTCTACCGCATGCCGCTACCGATGCTGATCAGCTACCGCGGCGAACTCGGCGAGCCCGTGGCCTGCCAGGTGGAGATGGCCGTGCACACCAAGGCCCTGCTGGCCCAGTTGCACATCCCGACCTACCACTTCCATCGCGAGGCGGACGCGGACGAGCTCGACGCCATCCTCGCGCACACGTTCATGTGCAACAAGCCGGTGGCGATCCTCACCGACGCCGCGTTCTGGAAGGGGTACTGAGCCGATGATCCGCCACGAACTGCTCAAGCTCCTGCTGCCCACGCTCGCCGAGCACCTCGTCGTCTGCAACATCGGGCTGCCCAGCCAGGAGCTGCACAGCCTCGACGATCGCGCGAACAACTTCTACATGCTCGGCACCATGGGCCTGGCCTCGTCCATCGGGCTCGGCCTCGCGCTGGCGCAGCCGAAGCCCGTCATATCGATCGACGGCGACGGCTCGGTGCTCACGAACCTCGGCACGCTCGCCACCATCGCGAACAACGACGCACCGAACTACGTGCTGCTCATCGTCGACAACGGCAGCTACGGCTCCACCGGCGACCAGCCCACCTACGCGGGCATGAAGACATCGCTTGCCGCCGTGGCCACCGCCTGCGGCTGCGAACACGTGGTCGAATGCTCGGCCGAGGACACGCCGCAGGCGTTGCAGGACGCGTTGGTCGCGAAGCGCATGACCGTCATCGTCAGCAAGTGCGAGTCCGGCAACGTCAAGGTGCCGGTCATCCGCCACGACCCCGTCGTGATCCGCCAGCGCTTCATGGACGCGATCGCCGCCGACGCCTGAGCCCGCGGTCACGCACTTGGCCTCGTCCGCCGCTCGCATCCACACGTTCGAGGACGCGCGCCGCCTGGCGCGCCGACGCCTGCCGTGGATGGTCTTCGACTACATCGACGGCGCGGCGCGCGACGGCCACGGCGAGGCGGCGAACCGCGCGGCGATGCGGCGCGTGCCGCTGGTGCCGCGCGTGCTCGTCGGCGTGGAGCATCGGCGGCTCGACGTGCGGGCCGCCTGGTTCGACGCCGGCCTGCCCTTCGGCATCGCGCCGATGGGCATGTGCAACCTCTCCGGGCCCGGCACCGACCGCGCCCTGGCCCGTCTCGCGGCGGCGCGCGGCGTGCCGATCGGCGTCTCCACCGCGGCCTCCACCTCGCTCGAGACCATGGCCGAATGGTCCGACGGTCGCGCCTGGTTCCAGCTCTATTTCAGCGGCGACGAGGCCGGCTCGGTCAGGCTGATCGATCGCGCCGAGGCCGCCGGCTACGAGACGCTCGTGCTCACCGTGGACGTGCCCGAGGTCGGCAGGCGACCGCGCGAGCTCGCGCGCGGCTTCACGATGCCGTTCCGCATCGGTCCGCGCCAGTTCCTGGACTTCGCGCTGCACCCGCGCTGGTCGCTCGGTTCGCTCGCCGCGGGCGCGCCGACGCTCGCGAACTTCGGCGGAGACTTCGGCGAGTTCGACCGCACCGCCAGCCGCGCGGGCGCGGACTGGGCCCTGCTGCAGCGCATCCGCGAGCGCTGGCGCGGCAAGCTGGTGGTGAAAGGGGTGCTGCACGGCGACGATGCGGTGCGGCTGCGCGACGCCGGCGTGGATGCGGTGCAGGTGTCCAGCCACGGCGGCCGGCAGCTCGACGCCGCGCCGCCGCCCATCGAGGCGCTGCCGCTGATCCGCGCGGCGGTCGGCCCCGACTTCCCGCTCTTCTACGACTCGGGCATCAGGAGCGGCGAGGACGTGCTGCGCGCCTACGAGCGCGGTGCGGACTACGCGTTCGTGGGGCGGCCGATGCTCTACGGCTGCGCCGCCGACGGCGCGCGCGGGCTCGAGCGCGTGGTGGAGGTGTTCGCGGCCGAGATCGACATCGCGCTGGCGATGCTCGGGCGGCGGTCGGTCGAGCGGAGGCCGGACGGCCGGGCGGGCGTAGACTGAACCGCACCGCTCGAACCGATGGCTGAGCCCGTGACGACACGCTTCACGCCCCCACGAAACGAGCCGTTCGGCTTCCGCATGGCGGTGCTGATCGATCCGAACGGGAGCCTGCTGCGCTGTCTGTCGCCCGTCGATTGAGTCGACCGGCCGTGCGCCCGCTGTCCATCGCCCTGCTGACCTGGGAGTACCCCCCGGCCGCATCGGGATTGCCGCGCGCGGCGCGCGAGGTGGCGCAGTCGCTCGCCGGTGCCGGTCAGGACGTGCGTGTGCTGACGCTCGACCGCGACGGTCGCGAACGTGACGGCGATGTCGAGGTCATCGGCCGGCGCATCCGCCCGGGCTCCCTCGCCGGCTGGCTGCGCCGCCGAGCCGCCGTAGGCCACCTCGTCGGCCCGCACGCCCTGCGCGCGATGGTCGTCGACGAACACCATCGTCGCCCCTTCGACCTCGCCGAGGCGAGCAACTGGTTCGCCCCGGGCGTGCTGGTCGCCACGAGCGGACCGGTGCCGCTCGTGACGCGCAACTCCACGCCCGCGCAGATCGGCAAGCGCGCCCGTGCGGGAGCGCGCGACCGCGCGGACGGCGCGTTCCTCGATCGCCTGGAACGTCGCTCCGCGGCGGGCAGCGCCGCGCTCATCTCGAACACGGCCGCGCACCGCGAGCGCATCGAAGGCTTCTACGAGCTCGGGGGGCGCGTGCCGCACGCCGCGATCGCCCCGCCGGTCGATCCGGACGTGCTCGCCGCCGGTGCCGCGGCGCACTACCCCGAGGACGACGCGCGCATCGGCCTGCTGTTCATCGGCCGGCCCGATCACCGCAAGGGCTTCGACGCGATCGTCGACGCGCTGGTGGAGCTCGCCGCCGACCGGAGCGCTCCATCGTTCGTGCTGCGCCTCGTGGGCACGAGCGAGGACGGCTCTGCCGGAGCGCGCTGCGCACCGGTGCGGCCCGCGCACTGGTCGAACCGCTCGGCCGGGTGTCGGACGCCGCGGTGCGGTCCGAGCTCGAACGCGCGCACGCCGTGCTGGCACCGTCGCGCTCCGAATCGTTCGGCTACGTCTACCAGGAGGCGCTCGCGTTCGGTCGGCCCATCGTGGCCTGCGCCGAGGACGCCTCGGCACGCGAGTTCGTCGGCGAGCCCGGCGCGGGCCTGCTCGCGCCGACCTGCAGCGGGCCGGACGTGGCGGCCGCCATCCGGCGCATCGCGTACCGAGCCCGCGCTCCGGGCGGAGCTGCGCCGCCGCGCGCTCGGCGCCGCCGGACGCTGCACGCGCGAGCGCTGCGCGGCCGAGACGCTCGAGGTCTACCGAGCCGTACTCGCCGCGCGTGCGAACGCGGACGCCGCGCTCAGGCGCTGAACGGGCGAAGCAGCGCCGCCTCGTCCCCGGGCCGTCCGGCACCGTCCGAGCATCGCCTCGTAGCGCACCGAACGCGCGAGCACGCGCGCGCGCTCCAGCCGGTGCGTCAGCGTCGCGGCCGGCGCGATCATCGAGCGCCACCACTGCGCCCGCAAGCGCCGGCCGCTCGTGCACGCGCCCCGCGTAGCGCACCTCGCGACGGTTCAATCGGTACTGCACGTCGGGGTAGAGATCCGACGGTTCGCCGTCCACGAGGTTCGTGCGCGGCAGGCCGATCGAGACGAGGCCGTGCCGGTCGGCCTGGACCGTCAGCGCATCCATGATGTCGAGCAGAACGTCGCTCGGTGTCTCGTCGGTATCGAGCTGCAGCACCCACGGCGTCGAGGCCAGTGCCTGCACGCGATTGCGCTGCGCGGCGAAATCGCCGTCCAACGGTCGGCAGGCGATCGTGATGCCGCCAGCATCGTCCCGCACCGCCCCGTCACCCGGCGCATCCTGCACGACGACCGCACCCGCGAAGCGCGTTCGCCAGCGCCCGACGTGCTCGAGCGCCCGGTCGATGTCGCGCGCGATCATGCCGAGCGTCACGCGCGCGGGCGCCGCGGCGAAGGGCGTCAGCCGGCCGCGTCCGGGCAGCTCGGAATGCGGGCGCGCCAATGCGTCCGCTTGCGCCTCGTCCGCCGGTTCGAAACCCAGGCCGCGGCCGCTGGCCGCCGTGCGCAGCGTGTAGGCATCCATGAACGGGCCGTCCCGCAGCGCGCCCACGTCGACATCGCCCGCGCAAAGCAGCGCATCGAGCGCGCGCCGGGTCCGGACCATGTAGCCGTCCGCGATCGGAACGCGCAGCCCGCAATGACCGCACGGTACGAACGCGGGTTCGACACGCAAATCCCGTGCGCCGCAGACCGGACAGCGCGATGCGAACGGATCGCCGGGAGCGGACATGATGCTGTCGAGCGCGATGCGAGGAAGCCGAAGCCACGGTAGCACCGCGGCGAACGCGTCGCGTCCGGCGCGACCACGAGACCGGTCCGGACCGGGCGACCCCGCACGAACCCTTGACAGCCGCACCCGCGCGGGCACACTGCGGTCACCGAGCGCGTGCGAGCACCGTCGCGCCCGGTTCGGCGCGAAGGACCGCCGGGATCGACCTTCCTTCACCGTTCCGAGCGAACCACGCATGAAGAGATTCGTCCCGTTCCTGTCGGCCGCCGCGCTCGCGGCGTCGCTCGGCATCGCCGCTCCCGCGGTGCGAGCCGCGACTCCGCCCGACACGCTGATACAGGCCTGGGCGATCGATGACGTCATCTCGCTGGACCCGGCCGAGGTGTTCGAGTTCACCGCCTCCGAGGTGCTCGGCAACTCGTACCAGGGCCTCGTCGGCTACGACGTGAACGACGTCAGCGACATCTTCGGCGTCATCGCCGAGAAGTGGGAGGTGTCGGACGACGGCAAGACCTTCACGTTCACCATCCGCCCCGGTCTCGAGTTCGCATCGGGCAACCCGATCACCGCCGACGACCCGGTGTTCTCGCTGCGCCGGGCGGTCAAGCTCGACAAGTCCCCGGCCTTCATCCTGACCCAGTTCGGCTTCACGCCCGACAACGTGGACGACATGATCCGGAAGACCGGCGACATGACGTTCGAGTTCGAGATGGATCAGGCCTACGCGCCCACCCTGGTGCTGTACTGCCTGACCGCCACCGTCGGCTTCATCGTCGACGAGGAGCTCGTCATGAGCCACGAGGAGAACGGCGACTTCGGCTACGACTGGCTCAAGACGAACTACGCGGGCTCCGGTCCGTTCACCATCCGCGACTGGCGCGCCAGCGAGGTCATCGTGCTGGAGAGGAACGAGAACTACTCGGGCGAAGCCCCGCCCATGGCGCGCGCCATCTACCGCCACATACCCGAAGGCTCCACGCAGCGCCTTCTGCTCGAGCAGGGCGACATCGATATCGCCAGGAACGTCGGCGCCGAGGAGATCGCCGCGCTGTCGGACAACCCCGACATCGCGATCGACAGCGGCGTGAAGGGGTCGATCTACTACCTCGGGCTGAACCAGAAGAACGAGAACCTCGCGAAGCCCGAGGTGCGCCAGGCGATGAAGATGCTCGTCGACTACGCGACCATCGCGGACACGATCATGAAGGGCAAGGTCGAGGTTCACCAGGCCTTCCTGCCCATGGGCTTCCTCGGCGCGCTCGAGGAGACCCCGTTCTCGCTGGACGTCGAGCGGGCGAAGGCGCTGCTCGCCGACGCGGGCCTGCCCGACGGCTTCACGGTCACGATGGACACGAGGAACACCCCGGAGATCACGGCCATGGCGCAGGCCATCCAGCAGACCATGGCCGAAGCCGGCATCCAGCTCGAGCTGATTCCGGGCGACGGCCAGCAGACGCTCACGAAGTACCGCGCGCGCAACCACGACATCTACATCGGTCGCTGGGGACCGGACTACCAGGATCCGCACACCAACGCCGACACCTTCGCACGGAACCCCGACAACGCCGACGACGCCGACTTCAAGCCGCTCGCCTGGAGGAACGCCTGGGAGATTCCCGAGATGACGGCCGAAGCCGATGCCGCCGTGCTCGAGGCCGACGCCGACGCGCGCGCCGAGATGTACCTCGAGCTGCAGCGCGAGCACCAGCAGACGTCCCCGTTCGTGATCATGTTCCAGGAGATCGAGGTGCTGGCACGGCGCGACGACGTGAAGGGCTTCATCATCGGGCCGTCGTTCAACGACAACTCGTTCGAGGAAGTCACGAAGGAGTAGCCTGCACCGAGGGCGCGCGCGCTCCGTGAGCGGCAGGCAGGCTCCGGTCGCGGGCGATGAGGCGACCGTGCGCGCGCCCCCTCCCGGCCCGACCGGAACGAGGCGGCGTGCCCGACCGGTCTGGCTGGACCGACTCGCGGGCCTCGTCGTGACGCTCGCGTTCACGCTGTTCGGCCTGCTGCTGGTCACCTTCCTGATCGGGCGCGTGGTGCCGGTGGACCCGGTGCTGGCCGTCGTCGGCGACCGGGCCTCGCAGTCCACCTACGACGCGGCCTACATCGAGCTCGGGCTCGACCAGTCCCTGCCCGAACAATTCCGGCGCTACACCGTGAAGGCGCTGTCCGGAGACTTCGGTGAAAGCCTCCTCACCAAGCGCCCCATCATCGACGACATCCGCCGGGCGTTCCCGGCGACGCTGGAGCTCGCGACGGTCGCGATCCTGATCGGGACCCTGGTCGGCGTGCCGCTCGGCGTGTGGGCAGCGGTGCGCCAGGGCAGGCTCGTCGACCAGGTCGTGCGCGTGGTGGGACTCGTGGGCTACTCCGCGCCCATCTTCTGGCTCGGCCTGCTGGGGTTGCTGCTGTTCTACGCGAAGTGGGGCCTGGTCGCGGGGCCGGGGCGCATCGACATCGCCTACGAATACGCGTTCACCCCCATCACGGGCATCCTGCTGTTCGACACCGCGGTGCAGGGCCAGTGGGACGCGTTCGGGAACGTCGTGTCGCACATCGCCCTGCCCGCCGCGCTGCTCGGCTACTTCTCGCTCGCCTACATCGCGCGCATGACGCGAAGCTTCATGCTGAACGAGCTCGGCCAGGAGTACATCGTCGCCGCGCGCATCAAGGGCGTGTCGGAGCGACGCATCATCTGGGTGCACGCACTCAGGAACGCCGCCGTGCCGCTGGTCACCGTCATCGCGCTGTCCTACGCGAGCCTGCTGGAGGGCTCCGTGCTCACCGAGACCGTGTTCGCCTGGCCCGGGCTGGGGCTCTATCTCACCAATTCCCTGCTGAACGCCGACATGAACGCGGTGCTCGGCTGCACGCTGCTGATCGGCGCGATCTTCGTCGGTCTGAACCTCGTGTCGGACCTGCTCTACACGCTGCTGGACCCCAGGGTGCGTCGCCGCTCGTGACGGCCGGGGGCGCGAAGGCGGATGGAGAGCCGGCCGACAGCGTCGAAGGCAGCACCGGCACGCGCGAATGGCTGCTGAGCGAGCGCCCCGCGTCCAGGCGCCAGGCCCGGCTCGGCAGCGCCTACCGCACCTGGCTCGCGTTCCGGGGCAACGCGCTCGGGATGGTCGGGCTCGGCATCGTGCTCGCCCTGGTGCTGGTCGCCGCGTTCGCGAACGTCGTCGCCCCGTACGACCCGATCCTGGGCGGGGACCTGCGCACCGAGCGTCTGCTGCCGCCGTCGGCGGAGCACCTCATGGGCACCGACGAGCTGGCGCGCGACATCTTCAGTCGCGTCGTGCACGGCTCGCGCGTCACGCTGATGGTCGTCGCGCTGGTGGCGATCATCGCGACGCCCATCGGGCTGCTCGTCGGCACGGTGGCGGGCTACTTCGGCGGCATCGTCGACACGGTGCTCATGCGCATCACGGACGTGTTCCTCGCCTTCCCCAGGCTGATCCTCGCGCTCGCCTTCGTGGC
Source organism: uncultured Gammaproteobacteria bacterium (assembly GCA_963833195.1). Taxonomy (GTDB): domain Bacteria; phylum Pseudomonadota; class Gammaproteobacteria; order Granulosicoccales; family Granulosicoccaceae; genus Granulosicoccus. The sequence continues at coordinate 1,077,662 of CAWHXF010000028.1, forward strand.
CGCCCTCGGTCCCGGCATCGAGAACGCCATCATCGCGATCGCGATCACGTCCTGGCCCCCGTACGCGCGGCTCGCGCGCGCCGAGACCCTGACCATCAGGCAGGCCGAGCACATCGACGCCATCCGGCTCCAGGGCGCCTCGCCGCTGCGCATCATCACCGGCCACGTGGTGCCGCTGTGCCTGTCGTCGGTGATCATCCGGGTCACGCTCGACATGGCGGGCATCATCCTGACCGCCGCCGGTCTCGGCTTCCTCGGCCTCGGTGCGCAGCCGCCGCAACCCGAGTGGGGCGCCATGATCGCCGCCGGGCGCCGCTTCATGCTCGACTACTGGTGGGTCGCGACCATGCCCGGCATCGCCATCTTCGTCGTCTCGCTCGGCTTCAACTTCCTGGGCGACGGGCTGCGCGACGTGCTCGACCCGAAGGCCGAACGGTGAGCCCGGGCAACGCACCGGATCTTCTGCGCGTCGAGAACCTGCGCGTGGCGTTCCCCTCGAGGCGGGGCCCGGTGGAGGTCGTGCGCGGCGTGAGCTTCGCGCTCGGTCGCGAGCGGCTCGGCATCGTGGGCGAGAGCGGATCGGGCAAGTCCCAGACCGGGCGGGCACTGCTCGGACTCACTCCCGCTTCGGGCCGGGTCACCGCCGACCGCCTGGAGTTCGACGGCATCGACCTGCGCACGGCTTCCGCCCGCACGTGGCGGACGCTGCGCGGAGCGCGCATGTCGATGGTCATGCAGGACCCGAAGTTCTCGCTGAATCCGGTCATGACGATCGGGCGCCAGATCGTCGAGGCGGTGCGCCTGCACGGCGGCTCCTCGAACGCGAAGGCGCGCGCGCTCGCCATGCTGGAGGCCGTGCGCATCAACGACCCGGAGCGCGTGATGAAGGCCTACCCGCACGAGCTGTCCGGCGGCATGGGCCAGCGCGCGATGATCGCGATGATGCTGGCGCCGGAGCCGGACCTGCTGATCGCCGACGAACCGACCTCGGCGCTGGACGTCACCGTGCAGGTCGACGTGCTCCGCATCCTGGACGAGCTCGTGCGCACGCGCGGCATGGGGCTGGTGTTCATCAGCCACGACCTGCGCCTGGTCAGCACCTTCTGCGACCGCGTGCTGGTGATGTACGCGGGCCAGGTGCTCGAAGAGCTGCCCGCGAGCGAGCTGCACCGGGCACGCCACCCCTACACGCGCGGGCTGCTCGACTGCCTGCCGCACATCGATGCGGATCCGGGCCCGCTGCCGACGCTCGCACGCGAGGACGCCTGGCTGGACGCGCTCGGACCGGCAGCGGATCGATGAGCGTCGCGTCGGAACCCGCACGCTCGTCGTCGGCCGACGCGCTCGTCGACGTGCAGGATCTGGAAGTGCGGTTCGGTCGCGGCGCGGACACGGTGCAGGCCCTGTCCGGCGTGTCGTTCGCCGTCGGCGCGAAGGAAAGCTTCGGCATCGTCGGCGAGAGCGGATCGGGCAAGTCGACGGTCCTCAAGGCGTTGTGCGGGCTCGCCCCCGTGACGGGCGGCCGCGTCCGGCTCGGCGGCGCGCCGCTGCCCGAACCGCGGGACCTCGCGTTCTACCGCCGGGTGCAGATGGTGTTCCAGGACCCCTACGCCTCGCTGCACCCGAGGCACACCATTGACCGGGTGCTGTCGGAGCCGCTGGCGATTCACGGTGCCGATGACCGCGAGGCGCGCGTGCTCCGAGCTCTCGACGAGGTGGGGCTCGGGGACGGTTTCCGCTTCCGCTACCCGCACCAGCTTTCGGGCGGACAGCGCCAGCGCGTGGCGGTCGCGCGCGCCCTGATCGTCGAGCCGGAGATCGTGCTCCTCGACGAGCCTACCTCCGCGCTGGACGCGTCCATCCAGGCCGAGGTGCTGAACCTGCTGGACAGGCTGCGGCGCGATCGCGGTCTGACCTACGTGCTGGTGAGTCACGACCTGGCCGTCGTCGCCCACATGTGCGACCGACTCCTCGTCATGCAGCACGGGCGCGCGGTGGAGACGATGAGCCGCGACGAGCTCGCGAAAGGCAAGGCCGCCGAGGACTACACGCGGACGCTGATGCGCGCGAGCGAAGGGTTCACGCGGATGGAGGCGGGGTAGACGCAGCGGCATCGGAGCGGGCCGGAAGGGTCCGGTGGTCGCCGACCGCTCGCATCAGCGACGTCCCCGCGCGCGTCCGGGTGCGACGCGTCAGCACCCTTCCGTGCAGACGCCGTCCGCACCGAAATGCATCGGCACGCCACTCAGGGGCAGGTGCACGTCCATGTCCGTCGCCTCCACGAACGCTTCGGTCCGCGTGCCGGGAACCAGCTCGCCGTCCCGGGTCGCCTCCTCGTTGGCGTGCGAGGCGATGACGGAGGCAGGCTTGATCAGATCGTTGACCACGTACGCGGCCTCTCGAGGCCCCGTGGTGAACCCGCCACCGATGTTCAGCACGACCAGCGACGCGTCGTAGTAGTCGGCGACGGTGGTCTGCTGCTCCGCCGTGATTCCGGTATCCCCGGACAGATACACCACGAGGTCGTTGGAGAAGGTCAGGACGTAGCCGGTCGGAGGCCCGGCATAGGCGGTGACGCCCGCCGCCTCCAACATCTCGCCCAGCTCGCCTCCCAGGAGCGCGCCTTCGATGCCGTTCGAATGCGTCGCCGGCACCGTGGTGATAGCCACACCGCCCACGTCAAGGGATCCGCCGAAGCGCACGAGACGCGACAACGCCGGATCTCCACCGGCCGCCTCGAGCTTGCCGGCGAGAAACGGCGGCATCTCGCTGCCGGTCACGATAGTCGCTTCCTTGCCGGCCGCGATGTCGGCGCTGTTCGTGTTGGGCAGCGGATCGCCGAACTCGGGCGATGCACAGGTGCCGACGTCGGTCGATTCGATGCGAACGTCGCCGACGTGATCGCCGTGCAGGTGCGACACGAGCACGACGTCCACGTCGCCCAGCCGCGGATCCTCGGGCCCGGCAACCGTTCGCCCAGCGTCGTAGAGAAGGCGCGTGCCGTTGGGATCCTGCAGCAGCAGCGCGCGATCGCGAGCGCAGAACTCTCACCGTAGCCCTCGTCGCCCATGGGCCTCCGCGTCGCGCGAGGCTAACCCGCGCAGGTCATCGGCGAGCTCTTGGAACCGGCTGTCTCTACGCTGCCTGATGCTCTGGCTTCGTCTGGTCTCCCTTCCCTTGCAGCAGCCCAGCTACGGAGACGTCCTCGTCAAGATCGTCCCAGTGCAGCCCGTGCGCGCTGATCGTGTAGTTTTCCAGTTCAGCCTTCGATGCCCGGAGCAGACGCGGGAACCAGACCAAAGGCACGCCTACCGTGCGCCCGTCCGTCAGACTCACCCACATCGAGTCCTCGTCGAAGCGGACCTTCTCAGCCGAAGTGCTCACGCCAACTCTCCTCGATCTCGTGACGATGCTGTTCTACCACGACGGCAAGCCGGCGCAGCGTACGAGCATCAAACCCATCGCTTCGTTCGAGCACGATCTCCTTCCGAAGCCAGAACTTCGCCTCGGCACCGGCTTGAGCACGTGGATGTGCACCAACCGGCTCCAAAGGCGAGCCCTCGTTCGAGTAGAGAAAGAAGCGGAAGCCGTCGTGGCGGAACACGGTGGGCATGCACGGACCCGGATCGGAGCAGCGAGACGGTCAGCATAGACGCACGCGACGGGGCTGTCGGCTGCAACGCCAGTTAGCCGTCGACGCGTATGAACGTCGGCTCTTGCACTTGTTCGCGCGCTTGAATCGCCCTTGGCGCCAACGGGATCAAAGTATCGAGCCGCAGCTTCGCGACGCGCAGCACCACGACCGAAAGCGGCAACACGGCAGAACGCTAGTCAGACGTGGATCCCCGACGGCAGCGCGACAACATGATGTTGCTATGCCGCATGCACCTCGACGCGCTCGACATCATGGTGCGGAAGCGGAACTTCCTGCCCATCCTCCTTCAAGCCCTCGATATGGAACTCGATCGCTTCTCGGATCAGCACCAGCACCTCATCGCGAGTCTCGGCCGCTGCGACGCACCCAGGTAGATCCGGAACGAACGCTCCGTAGCTCGTCGGTCCCTCTTCGATCACGACTGCGTATTTCATCGAATCCTCAATCCGTCAACCCAGCCTGCTTGAGCACGTTCTTGACCGTACCCGCGGGCATGACGACACTCTGTTTACCGGCGATGGTCACCGTACCTGGCCTGGTCGGGTGCTCGACTTGCCCCACCATCTCGGTCGCGACCAAAGTGTCCGTGACAAGCAGCACTCCCCGAATGACATCGCCGATCTTCTTGCCCTGCCGTGCGTAGATCACGCCCCCATGATCCGGCCGTGTCGCCGCGAGCATCAGGAAGTCCTGGTCCTCGGTCAGTACGACGTACCCGTTGTCGCGGGCGAAGTCCAGATGGTCCTCGTCGGACAAACCGGCACGCCCGGCTTCCGGCGTGGATAGAATCTCGACTCCTCGTTGCCGAAGGCCAAGAACGATCGCACGCGACACCTGTTCATCAGCGAACAGCCGGATATCAGGCACTACGCAGTCGCTTGAGCTTCTCCGCGACTGGAGAGATGTTCGTTCGCTCCATCTCGTCCACAAGCGCTGCCCCCACAGCAAGGTCGCGGTCGATTTGAACTCGGTTCTGGAAGTAGTAGGCGAGCGCCGCATGGACCTCGCCGAGGGTGAGTCCGTACTCGGAGCAGATCTCGTCCGCCCCGAGACCCATGCGCTCGTGCCACACGGCGACGTTGGCCACGGTGATTCGGTGTCCGGCGACGCGGGGACGTCCACCACAGGTACCCGGAGTCTCCACGATCAGGTCAGCAATGCTGTCGGTAGCGGTCATGGTCGGTCCGCCAAAGGGCTCAGACCTCCACTTTATCATCCAGCGCTAGCCGCCCGAGGACACCAAGCTGGAACGAGACACGGGCTCGCAGTGCTGCCCAACGTCAAGTTCAGCTGCAGTTGCGGCCGGGGCGCGTTCTGTGCTCTCACAGGTTGCGTGCCGGCCGCAGCTGTCGGCTGCAACGCTAGTTAGACCTCTGTCGCCCTGCCGGATCACGGTGCGCTGTACCGATCCGACACTAGCCGATCGATGAACCCCGGATCGCGCGTGCTTCCCACCACCGCCACGACCACGACGTCCTCGGGCTCCACGACGTACAGAACGAGATACGGGAATTGACGCAGGACGAGTTGCCGCACGCCGGGTCGTACCTCCGGACAACGCTCCGGACAATCGACGAGGTCATACGCTGAATCGACGATGCGATCAGTGAAACGTCGACCGAGCTCCGGATCGATCTCGCGGTAGTGCCTGGATCCAGCCTCCACATCGGCCTGGGCCTCCTCCAGAAACCGGACCCCGCGACTCATCCCTCGTCAGCAGCGGCGTAGCCTGCCCTGCGCACTTCCTCAGCCGAGCGCGAGGTGCTTGGGTCCGCACGATATCGTGCAAGACGCCTCTCGATCTCGTCCGCCAGTTCATCGCTGATCGGGACCGGCACCTTGCTCGCCGCGATGCCGTCCCACAACTCGTTGATCAGGGCAAGCTTGTCCTCGACGGGAAGCCCCTCCAAGCCAAGCTCCTTTACCGATACGCCCATGTCGCTGACCCGAAGAAGACGATGGGCCATTGTACCGCCGGCGCGACAACGCCGGATGTCGCGTTCGACGCGGGCCGTCTTAGCACTCGCCACGCACTCGACCAAGAGGTCGAACGTCAAGTTCAGCTGCAGTTCACGCGCGTTCTGTGGTCCCACAGGTTGCGTGGGAGCCGCAGCTGTCGGCTGGAACGCTAGTTGGGCGTCAGCGCACTGCTGGGTCGCGCCAGTAGCCCGGCCGACGACGATGGTGCGCGACGGCCAGCACCACGATCCCACTGCTCGTCTCGGTGTAGATCAGCGAGTACGGGAACGTTGGGAGCCGGTAGATCCGCGTCTCGAAAGTCTCCTTTCGCCATCGGGTCGGGAACCGCACGATCTGTTCAACGCCAGCATCCACCTCTGCGACGAAGGCCCGTGCCGCGACGGCGCTGCGGTCCGCGTAGTAGTCGATACCTGCATCGTAATCGTCGCGCGCGCCATCCGTGAACGTGAAGCTCAACCGAGCCGCTTCACGAGCTTCGCGTGCGCGTCCCGCTTCACGTCCTCCCAAGCGATCAAGGTGGCTGTCCCATCCTTCACGGAGGCGAGCCGGCGCTCGATCTCCTGCGCCCATGCCGCTTCGACGTCCGGATCGCGCTCGCCGTCGATGCTCTCGAGAAGTAGACCTGCGAGCTGAGCTCGGTCGTTCTCATCAAGTTCAGTGGCCTCGCTGAAGAGGTCTGCGACGGATTTGCCCATGACGGTGCGCTGTAGGAGCGATCAGTAAGACTGACTCTACACCAGCGGAATCGAGACCAGCACTCTCGGTGCACCGCAACGTTGCCCGTCGGAGGCATCGCCCCAGCGGCGGATCTGACGCCTAACGTAGAGTTCAGCTGCACTTGACGCGGAGTGACCGGAGCGACAGCGAAGGGAGCGACGGGTCAAGTGTCGGCTGCGACGTCTGGTTCGGCGTCGACGCGAATGAACGCCGGCCCCGACAACGTTCGTAGACGCTCGATCGCGGTCGGAAGCAAAGGAAGCAGGGTCTCGAGCTTGAGCTGGTACACGTGGAGCACCACGACCGACAGCGGCAGCACAGACTGGTTCTGCTGGTACGACATGTTCTTATCAGCCGAGATCAAATGCCTCGTATCCGGCCGGCGCCGCCAGCTTCAACAGCGCGCCGTTCTTTACCGTCTCCCATCCGACTCGCTGGACATGATCTACGGTGAAGTCTGCAGGAAAGTGCCGCGCGATCCTGCGCGGCATCTGCTCGTCAAGCAGCAGCTTCATCGACTCCGATCAGGCTTCCGCGCGCGAGCTCCAACACCCCGACCGCTTGCTCCTTCGATACGCCTGGGTAGTCGTCGAGGAAGGTCTCGAGACTCTCTCCGGTCTCCAAGTAGTCGAAGAGAGCCTTGATAGGCACGCGCGTACCGGCGAAGGCCGGAGTCCCACCCATTACTTCCGGGTCCCTACTGATGATCGATTGCGCCATGTCATCACCTCCACCACGAAGTCTACCGCGGGAGGCCGCATGAGCGTCACCGGTGACGCCGAACGTTAAGTTCAGCTGCAGTTGCGGCCGGGGCGCGTTCTGTGGTCCCACAGGTTGCGTGCCGGCCGCAACTGTCGGCTGGAACGCCAGTTAGGCATCGTCGCCACCGCGGCGCGCGGGCGGAATCCAACGGTTCAGTGCCGCGAACTCTCTGAGCCCGTACACGTCGTCGCGCACGTAGTCACAATACGCAGACTCTGTCACCCATCCCATCGTCCGAGCATACCAACCGGACGTCTCGGGGCCGGAGCTCTTAATCGTCGCCCATGTGAAGACACAGTGCGCATGCGATCCGTCATCCGGGTACTTCAGGTGTTGCCACGAAATCGAGGTGTCCAGAACGCAGTCCATAGCATCCGTCACCCACCAGCCTCTCCACGCGAGCGACAGGCCCACCGAAGGCAGCGGACCATCGAAGCCGAAGGTCTCGAATCGATAGCGCTGCTCGTCTCTATGCACGACGCGGTGGAGGGGAAGAACTTCCTCGCTCTCTCGGGGGTCGGCGTACAAGCCGGCCGGTGCCCACGGACCAAGGACAGAGCGGTCGAACACGACGCTGGTCAGAATCGAACGGCGCGTCCGTTCGATCGCGGTGATCTCGGCGATGGGAATGCTTGAAGTCAAGGTCGGCTCACGCCACGCGGTCGATCTGTCGCCTCATCACCACGAGTTCGAATAGATGCCGAACGTCAAGTTCAGCTGTAGTTGCGGCTCACGCGCGTTCTGTGGTCTCACAGGTTGCGCGGGAGCCGCAGCTATCGGCTGCAACGCCAGTTAGCTGTCAGGACACGTTCTTGCAGCTGTGCAAGGCGGTTGAATCTCCTCTGGAACGATACGTACGGATCGAGATGATCGACGCCGCAAGCTTGGCCACGACGATAACGTCACGACACTGAAACCGATCGCAGGCGTCGGTATGTCTGGTTCTCGACGAAGTAAAGATCGACCGGTCAACCGATGATCGCGTCGAAGCCATCCGTGGCTCAGCTAGGAGGGCTTCTTTCCCATCCACGAAGCTGAACGACTGGGCCGACAAATCGTGACGTCGAAGTAGTCATGAACGAATCTCTCGTCAAGCAGCAGCTTCATCTACGTCCGAGAGCCTGTGACGCGCCATGTCCAAAAGTCCGACGGCCTGCTCCTTCGAGACACCGGGGAAGTCGTCAAGAAACTCGTCAAGACCGTCTCCGGCCTCGAGATAGTCGAAGAGAGCGGTGATCGGAACACGGGTGCCATCGAACACCGCGGTCCCGCCGAGGATCTCTGGGTCGCGCTTAATGATGGGTCTGGACATGATCTTGTCCTGTCGAAAAGTGCCAGTGTACGCCTCGCGCAGGGGGAGCCCGTTGACGGCTAACGTCAAGTTCAGCTGCAGTTGCGGCTCACGCGCGTTCTGTGGTCTCACAGGTTGCGTGGGAGCCGCAGCTGTCGGCTGGAACGCTAGTTAGGCGTGACCCGCCGCCGCAACCGGAGTGAGCTTGAACACCCGGCCGAACTGTGCAGCTGCTTCCAAGTCGCCCTTCTGCAGTGCAGCCCGCGCATCATCAAGTTTGTACGCGTCATCGAGGGACACGTACGGCCCCCATCCGCCCTCTTCGTCGATCAAGGTGACCTCGACCTCCGCTACGAGCTCGCCTTCCTGCACCAATCGCGTTCGAGTTCTGTTCATTTCAGTCTCCGCATAAACTCCGCATCCCAACGTTCCGGATCAGGGATGTAGGCCGTGATCAAGGCGGCCGGTCGGTTCGTACCCTTGTGCAGTCGCCCACAGCGCGTGCAGGGGTCGACCATCTTCGCTGTGTTGGAGCACAAGCACGCAGGGACCCTTGCCCGAACTCGGGGTAATCCTCCACGACGATGCCAGCCTCGACACCCGCGACGACCTCACGGGACGTCAGCGCGTCATCGCGAAGGGCATCGAGGTGCGTGATCCGCAGATCTTCGCGCTGCCCTCGAGCACAAGCTCCACGATCCGAACGAATGTCGCGCTCTCCATCGAGCCGCTGCTGCATTTCGCCGCCGTCAAAAGTCGACGATAGCACCTACCCGGCAGAGGTCGCCGGCAGCTGCAGCGGAGTCGGGATGGAGAGCGACGAGACCACGATCGACCTGCCGATTCCGAGACGAACTTGCCGGTTACGCCTAACCACTATTCGATATGGCGTCGGCAACCTCCGCGTCGCTCGAACGTTTCCCCGAACGTCACTGGATCGCTTCGCATCACGTCGCCGTGAGATATAACCACGCCAAACCACTGGCTTTAAACCCAGCACATTCCCGCCCACACCCTCCCGTCTCCCCCTGTCTGGGCCACGCTGGTCGTCCGAACCGCCATGCCACAGCCAGCCCATGCCCAAGGGAGACCTCCTGAACGCGGTCCGTGCAGCCATCCGCGTGCGGGGCTACGCCTACCGGACGGAGCAGGCCTACTGCGACTGGATCGTGCGGTTCGTCCGCTTCAACGACCTCCGTCATCCGCAGACCCTGGGCTCGCGGGAGGTGGGCGAGTTCCTGACGCATCTGGCCGTGGAGCGCGAGGTGGCCGCGTCAACCCAGAACCAGGCGCTCCATGCCCTGCTCTTCCTGTACGCCAAGGTACTCGAAACTCCGCTGGAGGATGCACCCTCCGTCGTGCGCTCGCGTGTTCCGACGCGCGTGCCGGTGGTACTGTCGCGCACGGAGGTGGCGGCGGTGCTGGGTCGGCTCGTCGAGCCCTACCTGACCCTTGCAGGCCTGATGTACGGCTCGGGCCTGCGTTTGATGGAAAGCCTGCGGGTTCGGGTGAAGGACCTGGACTTCGAGCACGGGGCGCTCGTGGTCCGCGACGGCAAGGGCGGCAGCGATCGGGTGGTGACGTTGCCCATCGAGCTGCACGAAGTGCTGCGGCTGCACTTGGACAGCGCTCGCGCGCTGCACGCTCTGGACCTGCGACGGGGGCTCGGGCGTGTCGAGTTGCCGAGGGCCCTCGCCCGGAAGTATCCGAACGCCGATCGCGAGTTCGGCTGGCAGTACGTCTTTCCGGCCGATTCGCTCTCGGTGCACCCGCGCACGGGTCGAACCGGGCGGCACCACGTGCACGAGCAGAGCGTGCAGCGACACATGAAGGCCGCGGTGCGCGCGGCGGCTATCGAGAAACCCGCGAGCTGCCACACCCTGCGCCATTCGTTCGCGACGCACCTGCTGGAGAACGGCGCGGACATCCGCACCGTGCAGGAGCAGCTCGGCCACCGCGACGTGCGCACCACGCAGATCTACACGCACGTGATCAAGCGCGGTGGGCGAGGCGTACGGAGCCCCTTGGCGGATCTCTTCGGCGCTGTGGCCGACTCCGGACCCGGACCGCTTCGGAGTGGCGTCCGCGCCCAACAACGAGCCGCAGGTCGGCCCTGAGGCAACATCGAGGAGTGGCCGGTCCCGCTAGCCTGCCCGCCCGGCTGCCATCGGGCCTCAGGCCACCTTCGCCGCGGTCCCCGTGTCCAACCTGCGATACGCCATCCCGTCGGCGTCGAAGAGGTGACAGTTCGAAACCCCCACGTGCACCTCGACATCGTCTCCGTCGCGGGTGGTGTCGAGTCCGGGTCGCTGCACGGTGAAGTTGTCGAGACCGCCGCAGCGGCCGTACAGGAACGTGGACCCGCCCAGCCGTTCGGCCACTTCCACCTGCATGGGCAGCGAGAAGTCGCCGGTCGCGGCGCCCATGTCCTCCGGCCGCATGCCGAGCGTGGCCCTGCTGCCGGCGGCGGCACGCGCGGCGTCGACGGGCAGCGTGGCGCGGGCGCCGCCGGGCAGCTCCACGGTGGCCGAGCCCGCGTCGCCCTCCACGAGCGTGACGTCGATGAAGTTCATCTTCGGGCTGCCGATGAAGCCAGCTACGAACAGGTTGTCCGGGTAGTGGTAGAGCTCCAGCGGCGAGCCGACCTGTTCGACGCGGCCCAGGCGCAGCACGACGATGCGGTCCGCCATGGTCATCGCCTCCACCTGGTCGTGCGTGACGTAGATCATCGTCGCGCCCATCTGGTTGTGCAGCTTGGCGATCTGCAGGCGCATCTCCACGCGCAGCTCGGCATCGAGGTTCGACAGCGGCTCGTCGAACAGGAACACCTTCGGGTCGCGCACGATGGCGCGGCCGATGGCCACGCGCTGGCGCTGGCCGCCCGAGAGGTTCTTGGGCTTTCGGTCCAGCAGCTGATCGAGCTGCAGCGTGGCGGCCGCGGCGTCCACCTTGCGCTTGATCTCGGCCTTGTCCACGCCGCTCATGCGCAGGCCGAACCCCATGTTCTCCTCGACCGTCATGTGCGGGTACAAGCGCGTACGACTGGAACACCATGGCGATGCCCCGGTCCACGGCCTCGACGTGCGTGACGTCGCGCCCGCCGATCCAGACCTGCCCTTCGGATATCTCCTCGAGGCCGGCCACCATGCGCAGCAGCGTGGACTTGCCGCAGCCCGAGGGGCCGACGAACACGATGAACTCGCCGCTGTGCAGCTCGAGATCGATACCGTGGATCACGGCCGTGTCGCCGTAGCGCTTCCAGGCCCGCTTCAGTTGCACGTCTGACATGGGTTCAGCCTCGGTCGGATCGGGGTTGAGGACGCTCCGGCGAGCGGAACCGTCCGGTGGAGTCAGTGGGCGCCTCGCTGAGGGCCGTGGTCGGGCGCGGGCTCGGCGCCGCTGCGCGGGGCGAGTCGGCGGGAGATCTCCGCGGCGGCGCCGAGCAGGTCGGTGCGCCAGCGCTCCAGCTGGCGAATGCCGACGCGGAACGTCGGCGCGGTGATGGACAGCCCGGCGATGGCTCCGCCGTCGGCATCGACGACGGGCGCGGCGATGCAGCGGGTGCCGGGGTAGTGCTCCTCGTCGTCGATCGCGTAGCCGCGTTCGCTGATGCGCGCGAGCTCCGCCAGCAGCGCGGCGCGGTCGGTGATCGTGTTGGGCGCGGTGCGCGCGAACGAGATGCGTCCGATGAGCTCGCGCTGGCGACGCGCGGTGCACCAGGCCAGCAGCACCTTGCCGCTACCGCTGCAGTACACGGGCGAGCGATTGCCCACGGCGGTGGAGTGGCGCACGCTCTTCGCGCTCTCGACGTGGTCGATGACGACGGTATGGGTATCGGCCAGCACGGCGATCTGCACGGTCTCGCCGGACAGCGCGGCCAGCGCCAGCAGCTGGTCGCGCGCGAGGTGGCGGATGTCGGAGCGCGTCCAGATGCGGTTCGCCATCTCCAGGATGCGAAAGCCCGCCGACCAGGTGAGCCCGCGTTCGTCGAACTGTGCGAGCCGCTCCTCGGCGAGCTCGTTGAGCAGTCGGTGCAGCGTCGCCTTGGGCAGCTCCGAGAGCTCCTCCAGCTCGGCGAAGCGCAACGGGCCTTCGGCCACGATCAGGTCGAGCAGCCGCACCGCGCGGCCGATTCCGCCCACCGGGCGGCGCGGTTCGCGCACGGCGCCGGTGCCGGTGCCAGGCGGCGGCGTGGGCTCGTCCGGGCCGCTTCCTTCCGCATCACCCATGGTTCACCGGCGGTCCGCGTCTGCTCGTGGGTCGGGTCCGATACCGGCACACTCTCGGTGCCGGATGCGTGGGCCGTGGCGCGTTGACACCCTTCGCCGGCGGCTCATATACTTTTGGAACATTGTTCCAGCAATTCGGCGTGCGCGCAATTCCGGTTCCGGAGACCCTATCGACGGGGTGTCGACTGGGCCGGACCGTTCGTGCCTGGGGCCAGTCGCCGTGTCGGTGCGCCCTGCGGGCGTCGTCCTCGGTAAGCGTCGCCGCCGACCCATCGCCGTCGCAAGGTTCGTGGCCATGACAGACCATCCGTCGTTCTGGCGCCTCGACGGCGGCGACGTCACCGTGCTCGTGTTGCCGGGCGCCGCGCCGCACGCGCGGGCCACGGCGGGCTCCCCGGCGGGCGTCGGCGCATCTCCCGGGGACATCTCGCCCGACGGCCTCGGTGGCGGGGTACCGAGGCTGGCGTACTTCGGTGCGGCGCTGGGGCCCATCGAAGGTGTCGAGGCATTGCTGTCGCTGCAGGACGTGGCCCTCGGCTTCGCGACGCTGGACGCGCCGGAGCCTCTCACGCTGTGCCCGGAGGCGAGCCACGGGTACGCGGGCTCGCCGGGGCTGGCGGGGCACAGGGACGGGCGAAGCTTCGCGCACCGCTGGACGCTCGCCGATGCGCGGTCGGACGGGCGCGGGCTGACTTTCATGCTGCACGCTTCCGGTCTGCGCCTGGCGCTGCGGCTGGCCCTCGACGCCGATACCGGCATGCTGAGCATGAACACGGTGCTGACGAACGTCGGCGACGATGACTACACGGTGGACTGGCTGGCCAGCGCAACGGTGCCGGTGCCTGTGTCCCACGCGGAGGTCCTGCTGCAGCACGGGCGCTGGGGGCGCGAGTTCCAGGAGGCCCGCGAGCCCATCGGCATCGGGCGGCGCGACGTGGTGAACCTGCACGGACGCACGGGTCACGACCACGTGCCGCTCGTGATGACGGGCACCCCGGGCTTCGGCAACTTCGCGGGCGAGGTGCTGGCCGCGCACCTGGCCTGGAGCGGCAACTTCTCGATGCGCGTGGAACGGTTGTCCGACGGCACCGCCACGCTGCAGGCGGGCCTGCTGCCGTTGCCGGGGGAGATCCGGCTGGCGCCCGGAGAGACGCTGGAGACGCCGGTCCTGCACGTCGCGCACGGCGCGGGCATCAACGCCTGCACGCAGCGCTTCCACGCGCACGCGCGCCGGCGCGTGCTGCCGGACTTCACGCGCACGCCCAGACCGATCCACGCGAACAGCTGGGAGGCGTTGTACTTCGATCACGACCTGACGGCGCTGCTGGCGCTCATCGACGCGGCGGCGGCGCTGGGCGCGGAGCGCTTCGTGCTCGACGACGGCTGGTTCGGGCGTCGTCGCAACGACACGCTGGGCCTCGGCGACTGGACTGTGTCCGCCGAGGTGTATCCCGACGGGCTGCATCCGGTGGTGGAGCGCGTGCGTCGGCACGGCATGCAGTTCGGTCTGTGGTTCGAGCCGGAGATGGTCAATCCCGACAGCGAGCTGTACGAGAGCCACCCCGAATGGGCCCTGCACGTCGATGGCATCGAGACGCCGCTGGCGCGCCACCAGCTGGCGCTGGACATCGCGCGGACCGACGTGCAGGAGCACCTGGTCGAGCGCATCGTTGCGCTGGTGCACGAGTACAGCATCGACTACATCAAGTGGGACATGAACCGGGACCTGGTGCTGGCGGGCGACGGCGAGCGTGCACGGGCGGCCGCGCAGCCGCCGGCGCTGTACGCCATGCTGGATCGCATACGGCAGGCCTGTCCCTCGCTCGAGATCGAGAGCTGCGCATCGGGCGGCGGGCGCGCCGACTTCGGCGTGCTGGCGCACACGGGCCGGGTGTGGACGTCGGACAACATCGACCCGATGTCGCGCGTGCGCATACAGGCGGGCTTCCTGCGCTTCCTGCCCCCGGAGATCATGGGCGCGCACGTGGGGCACGAGCACGCGCACCTGACGGGCCGCTCGACAGGGTTGCACGCGCGGGCGATCGTCGCGCTGCAGGGGCAGTTCGGCTTCGAGCTGGACGCCCGCCGGCTGGATGCGCACGACACCCTGACGCTGCGCCACTACACGCAGCTCTACACCACGCATCGCGGCTGGCTCGCGGAGGCCGCGTACTACCGGCTCGACACCTCGGACCCGTCGCTGGTGGCCAGCATGATGGTGTCGATGGATCTCGACATCGCGCTCGTGACCGTCGTGGCGGTGCGCTCGCACCCGCGCACGCGCCCGGGAGTCCTGCGCCTGCCGCCGCTCGAGGGGCGCGTCCGCTGGCGCGTGTCCCTGGAGAGCGACAACGTCGCGGCGCTTCACCCGTTCGACCGCCGCCTGCCGGGCTGGATCGAGGAGCCGATCGTGTCGACGGGGGAGTTGCTTGCGCGCGTCGGCCTGCCGTTGCCCGTCATGGCGCCGCACGCCGCGTTGCTGGTGGCGTGCCGTGCCACGGCCGACCTGCAGGCGGTGCTCGGTGACGTGGCGGACGACGGTGCGGTGGCGTCGGACGATGCCCTGCCCTCCCTGGCGGGGAGTGCCGCATGAGCGCCAGGGACCGCGACAGCGTGCTGCAGGCTGTCGAGCGCGTGGATGTCGATGCGCTCGTCGGGCGCTTCACCACCAAGTTCGGGCGCGGCGACACGGCGCCCGCCGTGTTCTTCGCGCCGGGCCGCGTGAACCTGATCGGCGATCACACCGATCGCACCGGCGGACTGGTGTTCCCCTGCGGTATCGATCGGGGCACGCACCTGGTGATCCGTCGCAACGACACCGGTCGCTACCGCTTCGCGTCGACGAACTTCGAGCTCATGGCCGAGCTCGGCGGCGACGAGATCGAGCGCACGTGGGGGGACACCTGGATCAACTACCCCCTGGGCGTCATCGATCGGTTCCGGCGCCGCGGGGTGAAGCTCGACGGCGTGGATTGCCTGTTCTCGGGCAACATCCCGAACGGCGCGGGACTGAGCTCGTCGGCGTCGATAGAGATCGTCACGGCCATCGCGCTCGACGCGCTGTACGAGACGGCGCTGGACCGACTGACGCTCGTGCAGATGGCGCAGGCCGCCGAGAACGAGTTCGTCGGCATGCAGTGCGGCATCATGGACCAGTTCGCCGTGGCCATGGCCGAACCGGACCGCGCCATGCTGCTGGACTGCGCGACTCTCGAGCACCGGCAGGTGCCGCTGGAGCTGGGCCGCCACGCGCTGATCGTCGCGAACACGAACCAGCGCCGCGAGCTCAACGAGTCGGCCTACAACGCGCGCGTGGCCGAGTGCGAGCGCGCGTTCGCGCTGCTGCGCGAGCCGCTGGGCGTCGACCGGCTGGGCGCGGTGACGCCCGCGATGCTCGACACGGTGAAGGACCGCTTCGATGCCGACCCGGACGCGTGGAAGCGGGCGCTGCACGTGGCCACCGAGAACGAGCGCGTGCGCGTGGCGGTGCCCGCGCTCGAGGCCGGAGACCTCGCGGAGTTCGGCCGGCTGATGAACGCCTCGCACGTCTCGCTGCGCGATTGCTACGAGGTGTCGAGCGCACCGCTCGACGCGCTCGTGCGATTGGCCGGCGAGCGCGAGGG
The DNA here is from genome assembly GCA_963833195.1 of uncultured Gammaproteobacteria bacterium. Classification (GTDB taxonomy): domain Bacteria; phylum Pseudomonadota; class Gammaproteobacteria; order Granulosicoccales; family Granulosicoccaceae; genus Granulosicoccus. The sequence goes on from CAWHXF010000028.1 coordinate 1,093,919, forward strand.
CACGCTCGGGGCGCGGCTGACCGGCGCGGGCTTCGGGGGCTGCACGGTGAACCTGGTGCGCGCGGACGAAGGCGAAGCCTTCGCGCGCGAGGTCGGTGCGCGCTACACCCTCGAGACGGGACTGACCGCCGACTTCTACCCCATCCGTCCGGGGGCGGGTGCGGCGCGCGTGACGCCGCCGTGAGCTCGCCGCCGGCGGGCGGTCGCGAGCGGCGCTGGCAGCCGCTGCTGGAGCAGTGGGTCATCGTCTCGGCGGCCTCCGCCGCGCGGCCGTGGTCGGGCGCGACGAGCGACGCTGCAACCGCTGCGAAGCCCGCGCACGATCCGGACTGCTACCTGTGCCCGCGCGTCGTGCGCGCCAACGGCGCGGCGAACCCCGACTACCGGGGCGCGTTCGCGTTCGACAACGATTTCCCGTCGCTGAGCGTCGACGCGCCGGACGTGCACGACGACGACGCGCTGGTGCGCACGGCGCCCGCGCACGGCCGGTGCCGCGTGCTGGTGTGGTCCGAGCGCCACGACGACACCCTGGCGAGCCTGGACGACGCCGGCATCGCCGCGGTGGTGCGGCTGTGGCGCGACGAGTACGCGGCGCTCGCCGCCGAGGACGGCATCGCCAACGTGCTGGTGTTCGAGAACAAGGGCGTGGAGATCGGCGTGTCGAACCTGCACCCGCACGGTCAGATCTACGCGACGTCCTTCGTCACCGACGCCGCGACGCGCATGCGCTCCGCGCAGGGGCGGTACGCGCGCGAGCGCGGTGGCGCATCGCTCGTGCAGGACCTGCGCACGCACGCGCACGTGCGCGCGGAGCTCGTCGTTGAGGCGAACCCGCACTTCACCGTCATGGTGCCGTTCGCGGCGCGCTATCCCTACGAGACCTGGATCGTGCCGAACCGCGCCATGCGCTCGCTGGTGGACGCGAGCGACGCGGAGCTCGACGCGCTGGCGCGGCTGTACCGTTCGCAGGTGCGCCGCTACGACTGCCTGTTCGCGCGCGAGGCGCCGAACGTGACGCTCGTGCACCAGGCTCCGACCGACGATCACCCGGACAACGCGCACTGGTGCGCGCACGTCGCCTTCCATCCACCGCTCAGGAACCCGACGACCATGAAGTTCCTCGCAGGCTTCGAGTCCGGCGCGCACAACATCGTGAACCCGGTGCGTCCGGAAGACGCGGCCGCCGCCCTGCGCGCCGTGGACACGAGCGCTTGGCCCGAGCGCTTCGGGCCGGGCTCGCGCGCGTGAGGCGCACCTCGCCCGACGACCGTCTGCGCACCGGCGTCTGCTACTACCCCGAGCACTGGCCCGAGGCGCGCTGGGCGTCCGATGCGGCGCACATGCGCAAGCTCGGGCTGTCGCTCGTGCGCGTCGGCGAGTTCGCGTGGAGCCGGCTGGAGGACCCCGACGGCACGCTGCACCTCGACTGGCTGGCGCGGGCGCTGGACGTGCTGCACGCCGCGGGGCTCGAGATCTGCCTCGGCACGCCCACGGCCACCCCGCCGGCGTGGCTGGTCGAGCGGCATCCGGGCATGCTGGCGGTGGACGAGAACGGACGCGTGCGCGGCTTCGGCTCACGCCGCCACTACTGCTTCTCGTACGCGCCCTATCGCGACGAGTGCGCGCGCATCGTCACCGCGCTGGCCACGCGCTTCGGCACGCACCCCGGCGTGGTCGCCTGGCAGACCGACAACGAGTACGGCTGCCACGACACCATCCTGTCGTACTCCGACGCCGCCATCGAGGCGTTCCGGGCCTGGTGCCGGGATCGCTACGGCGACATCGACGCATTGAACGCGGCGTGGGGCAACGTGTTCTGGAGCATGGAGTACCGCCGCTTCGACGAGATCGGCCCGCCGGTGGGTGCGGTGACCGAGACGAACCCCGCGCACCGCATGGCGTACTGGCGCTGCGCGTCCGAGCAGGTGGCGCGCTTCGACGCCGTGCAGCTCGAGATCCTGCGCCGGTTGTCGCCGGGCACGGACGTGCTGCACAACTACATGGGCAACTTCGTCGAGTTCGATCACCGTCCGGTGGCGCGCCGGCACGACGTGGCCACGTGGGACAACTACCCGCTGGGCTTCCTGACCCGAGACGGCACCGACGACGAGGAGCGCGCGCGCTACCTGCGCACGGGCTCGCCGGACGGCTCGGCCTTCCACCACGACCTCTACCGCGGCATGACGGGCAACGGGCGCTGGTGGGTCATGGAGCAGCAGCCCGGGCCGGTGAACTGGGCGCCCTACAATCCTGCGCCGCTCGACGGCATGGCCCGGCTGTGGGGCTGGGAGGCGTTCGCGCACGGCGCGGAAGTCACGAGCTGGTTCCGCTGGCGCCAGGCGCCGTTCGGGCAGGAGCAGACGCACACGGGGCTGCTGCTGTCGAACGGTGACGAGGACGTGGCGGCGGCCGAAGTCCGGCGCGTGAACGAGGAGATCGCCGCGCTGGCCGAGCGCGGCGACGTCGACCTGACCACGCGTCCCGCTCCCGTGGCGATCGTGTTCGACTATCCGGGCGTGGCGCTGCAGCGCATGCAGCAGCCGGGCGGGCGCACCTTCGATCCGCTGGGCCTCGCCCAGGACGTGTACCGCGCGTGTCGCAGGTCGGGCCTGGACGTGGACGTCGTGGCGCCGGACGCGGACCTCTCGGGCCATGCCTGCGTGCTGGTCTGCACGTCCACGTTCGACGACGCGGCCCTCGTCGCCCGCCTCGCGGCCACCGATGCGCTCGTCGTGGTGTTTCCGCGCACGGGCAGCCGCACGTCGGAATGCGCGATCCCCGATGCGTTGCCGCCGGGCGCGTTCCGCGACCTGATCGACGTGCAGGTGGTGCGCACCGAGACGTTGCCGCCCGAGGCCCGCCTGGAGGCGCGCGTGGCGCCGGGCACGGGCATGAGCGCCGACGGCGCCACGGGCCTGCCGCTGGTGCTAGGCCGCTGGCGCGAGCGCGTGCGCTCGGACATCCCGCCGCGCGCGCTCTTCGAGGACGGCTGGGGTTTCCATTACGCCGCGGGGCGCGTGCACTACCTGAACGCGCTGCCGTCGCAGGAGTCGCTCGAACACCTGCTGGCCGGACTGTTCGACGAGCACGACATCCCGACGCGCACCCTGGGTCAGGGCCTGCGCGTGCGCGGTCGCGGCAACCTGCGCTTCGCATTCAACTTCGGACCGGGCGAGCAGTCCCTCGAAGACATCGTGTCGGGGCCGTTGCTGATGGGCGACGCGGTGCTGCGGCCCGCGGGCGTGGCCGCGTGGCTGGAGTCGCCTTAGCGAGGTGTCCTCGGCGCGCGGTTGGCGCCGCGCTGGCACGACACCCGTGCGCGATGGTATCTTTATGGAACTCTGTTCCAAGTCGTGCGAACGGCGTCGTCTCGAACGCCGTCGCACCGGAACGAGCCCGAACGCGGCCCGCCAGGCCGCGGCGAACGCGTGCACCGCGCCGGCCCCGCACGGGCCTTGCGCGAGGCGCCCGTCACCCGCCCGCCATTTGTCAGGAGACCCGATCACGTGCAACGTCCCATCCAGAGTCTGACCACACGCGTGGCGCAGGCCCTCGCCCTCGCCGGGGTGCTGTCCGCGCCGGCGTTCGCGCAGGATCTCGTCATCAACTTCGACGACCTGAACCCCGGCCCGAAGCAGGGCTTCGAGGACGCGGTCGCGAAGTTCAAGGAAGCCAACCCCGATCTCGACGTGCAGGTGAACAACACCGACCGCGAGGCGCACAAGACCGCCATCCGGAACTTCCTCACCGCCGATGCGCCCGACGTCACCGCCTGGTACCCCGGCAACCGCATGGGTCCGTTCGTGGATGCGGGGCTGTTCGAGGACATCTCGGACCTGTGGGAGTCCGAAGGTCTGAACGAGAGCTTCGCCTCCATCCGGCCGACCATGACGCGCGACGGCAAGCAGTGGGGCGTGCCCTACAGCTACTACCAGTGGGGCATCTACTACCGCGCGGACGTGCTCGAGGAACAGGGCATAGAGCCACCGGACAACTGGGAGGAGCTGCTGGCCGCATGCGCCACGCTGAAGGAAGCCGACATCACCTGCTTCACCATCGGCACGAAGGCCTTCTGGCCCGCAGGCGGCGTGTTCGACTACCTGAACCTGCGCACCAACGGCTACGACTTCCACAACCAGCTCACCGCCGGCGAGATCCCCTACACGGACGAGCGCGTGGTGCAGGTCTTCGAGCACTGGAAGGAGCTGATCGAGCCCGGCTACTTCATCGCCAACCACGCGACGATGGACTGGCAGGACGCGCTCGCGCCCTTCGTGCAGGGCGAGGCCGCCATGTACGTGATGGGCAACTTCGCGGTCGACGCGATGATGAACGCGGGCCTCACCGAAGATCAGATCGGCTACATGGCCTTCCCGACCATCAACCCCGACGTGGAGCGGGCAGAGGACGCACCGGCCGACGCCCTGTTCATCCCGAGCGGTGCGAAGAACAAGGAGAACGCGCGGAAATTCCTCGCCTTCATCGCGCAGCCGGAGATTCAGACCGAATGGAACAAGACGATCGGGCAACTGCCGCCGAACGCGAACGCCGAGGTGGGTGACAGCAAGTTCCTGCAGCAGGGCTTCGAGGTGCTGTCGACGGCCGCGGGCCTGGCGCAGTTCTATGACCGCGACGCGCCGGCCGAGATGGCCAAGGCCGGCATGGAGGGCTTCCAGGAGTTCATGGTGAACCCCGATCGCATGGAGAGGATCCTCGAGCGACTGGACAAGGTGCAGGCGCGCGCGAAGTAGGTTCGCTCCGCCCCTTCACGGGGCGGCACCCGGAACGACGGCGGACGACGGAGCGTCCGCCAAGCCCGCGTCGCGGCGGCGCCGGCACCACCCCACCTCGACCCGACGACGGATGGCCGCAGCGCATGGCAACTCCGATGACCAGCACGGGGCCCGGCGAGCTCTCGAGGGAGCCCTCCTGGTGGCGGAAGAACCGCGTGGCGCTCGCGCCGTGGCTGTTCCTGCTGCCGGGCATCCTCTTCTTCTCGATCTACGTGATCGCGCCCATCTTCCAGTCCATCTGGATCTCGTTCTTCGAGTGGGACGGTCTGGGCGAGAAGACATGGGTGGGCGTGGGCAACTACGTCGAGCTCATGGACGACGACCGCTTCTACACGTCGCTCTGGAACAACGTGCTGTGGCTGGTGCTGTACATGCTGGCCGTGCCGATAGGACTCGCCATCGCGCTGTTCCTGAACCAGACGGCCCCGGGCATACGGCTCTACAAGAGCCTCTTCTTCTTCCCCTTCGTCATCAGCCAGGTAGTCGTCGGGCTGATCTTCGCCTGGTTCTACAACCCGAGCTTCGGCATCGTCGGCATCGTGTGGGAGTTCTTCGGCGCCACGCCGCCCGCCATCCTCGCCGACGAGGATCTCGTCACCTTCGGCATCATCGCCGCGGGCCTGTGGCCGCAGATCGCGTACTGCATGATCTTGTACCTGACCGGGCTCAACAACGTGTCGCCCGATCAGATCGAGGCGGCGCGGCTCGACAACGCTCGCGGCTGGAAGATGCTGTGGTACGTCATCGTGCCGCAGTTGAAGCCCGCCACCTTCATCGCCGTGGTGGTCACGGTCATCGGCGCGCTGCGCTCGTTCGATCTCGTGGCCATCATGACGGGCGGCGGCCCCTACGGCTCGTCGAACGTGCTCGCCTACTTCATGTACGAGACGGCACTGTCCGAGTACGGCTATCGCATGGGCTACGGCTCGGCCATCGCCACGGTGCTGTTCGTGATCATGCTCGTGTACATCAGCTACTTCCTGTACCGCATGTACCGCGACGAGAAGGACGCCTGACATGTTCCCCACCCCCATCGAGAAGGCCTCCCCGGGCATCCGCCTCGGCTACAACCTCGTGCTGCCCGTCGCGCTCGTCGTATGGCTGCTGCCGCTGATCGCGATCTTCCTGACCTCCATCCGCCCGGGCGGCGACATCAACGCGGGCAACGTGTTCGGATGGCCGTCGAGCTTCCAGATGCTCGACAACTACACGGCCGTGTTCACGCAGTCCAAGGCGGTGGACTACCTGTGGAACTCGGTCAGGATCACGCTGCCCGCCACGGCCATCGCCGTCGCCCTGTCGTGCCTGACGGGCTACGCGCTGTCGGCCTACCGCTTCCGGCTGGCGGTCCCGCTGTTCTTCCTGTTCGTGGCCGGCAACTTCGTGCCGTTCCAGATCCTGATGGTGCCGGTGCGGGACTTCTCCGTGCAGACGGGTCTGTACAACACCATCACGGGCCTCGTGCTGTTCCACGCCGCCTTCCAGACCGGCTTCTGCACGCTGTTCATGAGGAACTTCATGAAGGCCCTGCCCTACGAGCTCATCGAGTCGGCGCGCATCGAGGGGGTCAGCGAATGGAAGATCTTCTGGCACATCGTGCTGCCCCTGGTGCGCCCGGCCATAGCCGCGCTGTCGGTGCTGATCTTCACGTTCCTGTGGAACGACTACTTCTGGGCCACGGTGCTCATCAACGGTGACGAGAAGCTGCCCATCACCGCCGGCGTGCGCTCGCTCAACGGTCAGTTCGTGAGCCAGTGGCACCTCGTGTCGGCGGCGTCCCTGCTCGCGGCGCTGCCGCCGGTGCTGATGTTCTTCGCCATGCAGAAGCACTTCATCGCGGGACTGACCCTGGGCGCGACGAAGGGCTGAACGCCACAGCGGCTGCCGAGGGCTCCGACCCCGCGCGCGGCATCGCGCTGAAGGTGCTGTCGGTGATCATGTTCATGGGCATGTTCTCGTGCATCAAGGCGACCGGGGACGCGGTGCCGACGGGCGAGGCGGTGTTCTTCCGCTCGTTCTTCGCGCTGCCGCCCATCCTCGCCTGGATCGTCGTGCGCGGCGGCTTCCCGGACCGGGTGAAGAGCGCCAACCCGTCGGGACACCTGTGGCGCGGGCTGCTCGGCGTGTCGGCCATGACGCTCGGCTTCTTCGCGATCACCCTGCTGCCGCTGCCGGAAGTGGTGTCGATCGGCTACGCCGCGCCGCTGCTCGCGACGCTGTTCGCCGCCATGTTCCTGAACGAGCGGCTGCGCGCGTTCCGGCTGAGCGCGATCGGCGTCGGCTTCGTCGGCGTGCTGCTGGTGCTCTCGCCGCGGCTCGGCGGCGTGGGCGCGGACGACGCGGCCGCACACCTGCAGGCGCTCGGCGCGGTCGCCGCGCTCTTCTCGGCCGTCGTCGCGGCGCTCGCTCAGACCTTCACGCGCAAGCTCGTGCTGACCGAGACGACGACCGCGGTGGTCTTCTGGTTCACGATCACGTGCACGACGGTGTCGCTGTGCACCCTGCCCTTCGGCTGGCGCGTGCCGGGCGCGTTCGATGCGGGACTGCTGGTGATGGCCGGCGTGCTCGGCGGCGTCGGCCAGATCTTCCTGACCGAGAGCTATCGCCACGCGCAGCTCGGCACCGTCGCGCCGTTCGAGTACACCTCGATGCTGTTCGCTCTCGGCGTGGGCTACTTCGTCTTCGACGAGGTACCGACGCGTGCCATGCTCGCCGGCGGGGCGCTCATCGTCGCGGCGGGGCTCGTGGTGCTGTATCGCGAGCGGCAGCTCGGGCTCGCGCGGGCGCGGGCGCGATCGGTGGGGCCGACGCAGGGTTGAGGATCGGCGCATGCGGAGCCGATCCGGGACGAAGCGATCAGTCGAGCTCGATCCAGGGCGGATCGATCGCCACCTCGGCGAACGGCGCCTGACGGACGGGCCCGTCGCCGGTGATGCGCCCGGCGCAGGCATAGCTTCCGCCCTCCAGCACGTGCACCTCCAGCCACCGCGCGACGGGATCGATCAGCCACACGAACGGCACGCCGTGGCGCTCGTAGGCGGGCAGCTTGGTGTGCCGGTCGTAGCGCGCGGTCGACGGCGAGGCGATCTCGCAGACCCAGTCGGGCACGAGCTCGAAGAACGCGGTGGAAGGCATGGACGGGAGCCGCTCGCGACGCCAGCCCGCGATGTCCGGCACCGTCAGCTCGATCTTGCGGACGAAATGGACTTCGGGCTCGTCGAGTATCCACCACCCACCCGGGCCTCCTCGTCCCCGCTGGAACGGTGCATAGAGCTCCGCACCGAGGGACGACCCCGCGACCGAGTGCTTCGGCGCCGGCCGCGGCGTGGCGTGCAGCTGCCCGTCGACGATCTCGCCGGTCAGCCCGTCGGGCAGCGCCTCCAGCGCCTCGTAGAGCGAGACTTCGGCGAGCGTGTCGGGGTTCGTGGCCATGGCGCGTCCAGTGTCCGCGCCGCCACTGCCACGGTCAAGCTCAGTACGCCGGTTCCATCCTGGAGCTCGCCGGCACATCGTGCCGGTGCGCGGGGATGGTGTACAGCGACACGAACCCGAGCGCCGCGCTGGCCATGCCGGCCAGCCGCTGCGCGCCGCCGATCAAACCGCCGCGACGCTTCGCCTCCGCAATCTTCATGGAGGCCTTCTGCAACCGCCGCAGCCCCGGCATCCAGCGCGGGTGATCGATGTCGAGCGTGATGGGGAACACCTGCGTGGTGATGGCCGAGGTCTTCCGGAACACCTCCTGGCCGTACCAGTCGGGGTCCACGCCGAGCGCCTCGTGGAAGACCGGGCGCTGGTGGTCGCGCACGTACATGGTCGAGTACACGGCCGTGAGGAAGAACTTGATCCACAGCACGTTCAGTCCCGAGGTCAGCTTCGGGTCGGTGCGCATCAGCAGCGCGAACGCCTCGCCGTGGCCGAACTCGTCGTTGCACCAGTTCTCGAACCACTTGAAGATCGGGTGGAAGCGCCGCTCCGGGTGCTTCTCGAGGTGCCTGAAGATCGTGATGTAGCGGGCGTAGCCGATCTTCTCGGACAGGTAGGTGGCGTAGAAGATGAACTTCGGCCGGAAGTAGGTGTACTTCTTGGCCTGGGTCAGGAAGCCGAGGTTCACCGCGATGCCGGCCTCGCGCAGCGCGTCGTTGATGAAACCCGCGTGGCGAGCCTCGTCGCGCGCCATGAGCGAGAAGAGCTCGGTGACGTCGGGGTTCGTGCCGCGGCGCTTCATCTCCTTGTAGAGCACGCAGCCCGAGAACTCGGCCGTGCAGGAGCTGATGAGGAAGTCGATGAGCTCCTTCTTGAGCTTCGGCTCCATGTTGTCCCAGTCGACGGTGTCCCAGTCGGCGGTCTTCCGGAAGTGCTTCCTGTTGACGTCCTGCTTCATGCGGCCTATCAGCTCGTCCCAGTCGCGGCGCACCGGGGTCACGTCGATGGCGTCGAGCGCGTCGAAGTCGGTGGTGTAGAACCGCGGGGTGAGCAGGGTGTCCTGCATGGCGACGTTCGTGGCCGCCTCGCCGCTGGCCACGTCGCCGCTCGGGGAGTGCGCATCGAACTCGGCCGACGTGTCGGGCCCGTCGTGCTTCGGCAGGGGCAGGTTCACAGGGAGACCCTCTCGCTGAAGGAGAACTCGCAGATCTCCATGAATTCGAAGTCGCCGGTGGCGCGCGTCCACATGCGCTCCAGGGCGCTGGCACGCGTGATCGTAGCGGTGCGCTCCTCGCTCACCACTTCGCCGTACGGCGCCATGATCTCGGCGCCGTGCACCAGCACCGTGTCGCCCGGGTGGATGACGGCCCCGTTGTCGAGCCGCACGTGCGCGTGCAGGCTCTCGAAGCGATGGCTTATCTCGACCGTGCAGGGCGCCTGTTCGCGCTCGCGGGTGAACCAGCCCATGGGTGGCCTCTCGGCAGTGTCCAGTCAGGTTGACACTATAGCCTCGGCCGGAATGCCGGACAAGCGTTCGGGGCACGACGAATCGGCAATCCGCGGCCCGCCCGCGCGACGCCGCGCCGTCGCGCCCCGGCCAAGCGCGAGACCGTCGCCGAGGGCGCATTCCTGCGCCGGACCCCGCCGCCGTCGCGCGTCGTGACAGGCTGTACGCGAACGTCATCGTGGGAAGACGCGACATGCAGTGGAGCTGGATCTGGTCGGGCGTGACGCCCTTGCTGCAGGTGCTCGTGAGCACCCCGCTGATCTACCTCGCCGTCATCACGATGGTGCGCATCAGCGGCAAGCGCACGACCGCCCAGATGAACAACTTCGACTGGCTGGTGACGGTGGCGATGGGATCGCTGATCGCGAGCGGCATGGTCTCGAAGAGCAACTCGGTCGCGACCATCGTGTTCGCCATCGCGGTACTGTTGCTGCTGCAGTGGTGCGTGACGCGCTCGGTGTACGCCAACGATCGCGTGGAGCGCGTCGTCAAGGCCGATCCGCGGCTGCTCGTCAGTGACGGACGGATGCTGCAGGGCGCTATGGAGGCGGAGCGCATCGCCTCGTCCGAGGTGCTGGCGGCGGTGCGCAGCGCCGGTTGCACGCGGCTGGAGGACGTCGCGGCGCTGGTGCTCGAGACCGACGGGACCTTTTCGGTGTTCCCGCGCTCGGACGTCGAGCTGCCGCTCGGGGCGAGCGCGTTCGCGAACGTCGACCGCACGGCCCGCCACGACCCGGACGGGCCGACCTCGACGCCGCACCGTTCGGCGGACGCGAACAAGGTCCGACCCGATGCGAGGGGCGGCGCCGGGAACGGCGGAAAGGACGGCGACGAGCGCGGCTAGAGCACGTCCGTAAGCGCCTGCCAGGCCCGGTCCGCCTCGGCGCGATAGCTCTCCCAGTCGCCCCCGACCCAGCGCTCGCGGCCGCGGCCGGCATAGAAGAGATAGAGCCTGTCGTCGCCCTCGAAGATCTCCCAGTGCGTGCCGTCGGTGCGGACGAGACCTTCGCCGAGAGACAGCGCGTTCGCGCAGTGCCCGTTGTAGGCCGGCACGTAGCGCTCGGGGTCGGCCTCGAACGCGGCAGCGTCCTCGGCCGAGGCGAAGCGCCACTTCGCGCCGTCGAACTCCACCGTGTGGGCCTTCGCACCTTCGACGGCCTCGCCGTGCGGCTCGGCCGCCAGCTCGCGGTAGGCCGTGATGTCGTGGCCGCCGATGGCGACGCCGCCGAGACGGGACTTCGACACGGGCCCAGCGGCGACCGCGTCGGTGGTCGGCGTCATCAGGACGATGGCGAACGCGCACGATGCCGCGGCGAGGGACGTCGCGGACCGACGAGCCGAAGAGGATGACGCCACGGGTACGCTCCGCTGGAATGGATCGTTGGGCGGATGGACCCGCCTTGGGGCGAGACGTTCCGTGGGACGCTCCCCCGGTCGGCACCGTCACGGCCGAAGCCGCCGCGGACCCACCGGCCGCACCGCGACCGCGGTGTCGTGGTACACCGCTCCGCCGCACGGCTTGCCGGGCTCGGCGCTGACCAGTGCGTTGATGCCGATGCCGCCGGCGAAGGCCGCGTTCGGCCACAGGCCCTCGACCACGACGGTGCCGGGCGACAGGCCGTCGAAGGCGCGCAGCCGCAACGCCACCTCCCCGAGGACGTTGTGCAGGATCACCATCGCGCCGTCTGACAGCACGAAGCGCGCGACGTCGTGCGAATGCAGCAGCGCGCACGGCTCGCCCTCGGCGCGGCGCGCGCTCGGTGTCTCGTTGAAGCTCGTGTTCAGGAACTGCCGCGCCGGGGCGGCGACCAGGCGCAGCGGATACGCATCGCTCGGCGCGTCGATGACGGCCCAGTGATCCGGCAGCTCGGGCATGCCCCCGGCGTCCGGGCCGACGCCGGGCCAGTCGGGCGCGAAGCGGAAGCGCCCGTCCGGCGTGCCGAAGCCGTCCAGGAAGTTCGCGCGCTCGTGCGGGGGCGCGAGGTCCAGGCTGCCGCCGGCGGCCAGCATGGCATCGCGCGTGCCGAGTCCCGATCGCCGCAGGGTGGCATCGACCAGCTCGACGTCGCTCATCGTGAAGCCCTCGTGCGCGAGGCCGAGCCGTGCGGCCAGCGCGCCCAGCAGGTCGTGGTTGCTGATGCAATCGCCCGGCGGGTCGACCAGCTTCGGGCCGAGCTGCAGGTGAGTGTGCCCGCTGGCGGTGTACAGGTCGTCGTGCTCGGTGAACATCGACGCGGGCAGCAGCACGTCGGCCAGCAGCGCGGTCTCGGTCGGCATCTGTTCGTGCACGACGGTGAACAGATCGTCGCGCGCCAGGCCCGCCAGCACCGCGCGCGATTCGGGGGCGACGACCGCGGGGTTGGTGTTCTGCACGAACAGCGCCCCGACCGGAGGACCGCTTTGCAGCTCGCTCGTCTCGCCGCGCAGCACGCGCCCGATGCGCGACTGGTCGAACGTGCGCACGCCTTCGCGCGCGACGGTTAGCCCCTGGATCAGCGAACGGTCCAGCGGGTAGATCGCCGACTGCCCGTACAGCGCACCGCCGGCCGGGTGCGTCCACGCGCCGGTGATCGCCGGCAGGCAGCTCGCGGCGTGCATGTTCACGGCGCCGTTGCGCGAGCGCGCGAAGCCGTAGCCCAGGCGCAGGAAGCTCGCCTTCGTGGCGCCGTACCAGCGCGCGAAGGTGCGGATCGTTCCGGCCGGCACGCCGGTGAGCGCCTCGCCCCACTCCGGGTCGCGCGTCGCCAGGTGCGCCTCCAGCCGATCCGCATCGCGCGTGTACCGGCCGAGGTAGTCGCGGTCCGCGAAGCCCTCGGCGAACAGCACGTGCATCAGCGCGCAGGCCAGCGCCCCGTCGGTGCCGGGACGGGGCATCAGGTGCAGGTCCGCCTTGTCGGCGGTGCGCGTGCGGTAGGAATCGACGACCACGAAGCGGGCGCCGCGCTTCTTCGCCGCGGCCACGTAGTGCATCACGTTGACCTGGGTGTTGACCGGGTTGCCACCCCACACCACGACCAGCTCGCTGTCGGCCATGCATCGTGAGTCGCTGCCGCGCTTGACTCCCGTGCCCGCACGCCAGCCCGCGTCCGGCAGCGTTGTGCAGTAGGTGGAGTGCTGGCGCGAGGTGCCCATGACGTGGCGCAGCCGGTCGAGACCATCGCGCTGTACCAGGCCCATCGTGCCGGCGAAGTGGAACGGCCAGATCGCCTCGGCTCCGTCGCGTCGGCGCACCCGGTCGAGCCCTTCGGCGGCGCGGTCGATAGCGTCGTGGAGCGGGACGCACTCGAAGTCGGCGAGCGACCCCGTCCCGGCCGCGCGCTTCGCGTGCGCCTTGCCGGGCTTCCTGAGCCAGGCCACGGTCAGTCGGTCGGCGTGGTGAGCGCGTTCGGCGTAACGGCTGACCTTCGCGCAGATCACGCCGCGCGTGTAGTCGTGATCCTTCGCACCGCGCACCGCGCCGATGCGCCCGTCCATCGTCACCGTGACGTCCAGCGCGCAGGTACTCGGGCAGTCGTGCGGGCAGACGGTGCGTGCGGTGCGGGCCATGCGGGCGATGCGGCTCATGGGTCGAGGGTACGCGTCGCGCGCGCAGCGCGCCCGTGGCCGGCAGCGCCGAGCGCGCCGTGGCCACCGGCCGTGGCCCGTTCCGTCGAACGGTGCCGAACGCGCGTGCTCGACCCGGGCACGCGATCACGGATGCGCCCGGCGCCGCCTGTCAGCCTCCTTCGCACGGTCCTCGGAGGCCGGCCCGCAAGGAGGCGAGATGAAGAAACCGCGCGATCACGGACGGTGCGCGTCGACCCGGGCGCACGTGGCACTCGTCGCCGCGTCGCTGCTGACGGTGCTCGCCTCGTTCGTCCCGACAGCCCTCGCCGCGCCCGGCGGCCACGCGAACGGCGTCGCCTGCCTCGCGACCGACGCGCTCGGGGCGCCCACCTGCAACGCGCCGGCGGACCCGTCCAGCGCTCCTCGCACGAGCGGCGTGCGACACGTCGGCAATCCCATCGAGATCGCCACCGGCAACAAGTACGAGGGCGCGACCGACTTCCGCTCGATCGCCTCCCCGCTCGCGTTCCTGCGTCACTACAACTCGGCCGCGGCCGATGCCGACCTCGGGCTCGGATACGGCTGGCGCCACGGCTACTCGACGAGCCTGGCCCGCGTCGACGATGAGCGACTGCTGGTGATCCAGGCCGACGGGCGTACGCTCGCGTTCGATCTCGCTACGGCCACCGCGGACGCCGAGGCCGGGCCCTGGCTCGCCGTCGACGGCGCCTCCGGTCGCATCGAGCACGACGGCGCGCGCTTGCACTGGTACCTCCCGGACGGTCGCGTGCTGAGCTTCGCGGGTGCCTGGCTGGTCGCCATCGCGTACCCGAACGGCGAGCGCCTGACGCTCGGCTACGAGGGGCGCCGGCTCGTTCGCATCGTCGACGAGCACGGCACCGAGCTCGGCCTGCGCTGGGCGCCCGGCGAGCGTGGGCTACCCACCTGGGGTGCCGACCCGAATCTGGCACTCGACGGCGTGCCGGCCGGGCACCTGGAGGCGCTGCTGCTGCCCGACGGCTCCCGCGTGCTCTATCGCTACTCCGGCGCGCTCACGCTGGTGGGCGTGGAGCACCGCAGCGGCGATCACGCCCAGCCGGTGGCGCGCTACGGCTACGCCGACCCCGACCATGCGCGGTCGCTGACGTCGGTCACCCGCCATCACGACGGCCCCATCGACGAGGCGAGGCCCGCACGCCGCGTGCAGACCCGTCGCTGGCGCTACGACGCGGACGGTCTGGCGGTCGCCGAGCTGGCCGCGAACGGCAGCGAACGGTTCACGATCGAGCGGCCGGCCCCGGGGGCGGACGGCGTTGCCGGCGACGGATCGGAGGCGGGCGCGTCGAGCCTCGGCCTCGCCGACAGCGCAGTGGTGAGGCACCGCGACGGCCGCGTGCGCCGGCACGCCTGGGCACCGGCCACCGGCGCGGACGCGCTTCGCCGCGACGGACGGATCGAGTACCGGCGTGCCGAGGGCGATATCGCGGGCGGGGCCGACGCCTCGGACCCTGCGGTCGCTGCGGACGTCGGGGACGAGGGGACGAGCCGTGCCGCCGCCGAGGCCGGAGACGCTGCGGAAGTCGGGGAAGCCGTGGCCCGTCGCCGCGAGACCCAAGCGCTGCTCGACGCCCTGGAGCCGGTACCCGGGTCCCTCGACGCCACGCTGCCGCCGAGCGTCACCGGCGCGAGCGCGGCGCTGCACTTTCGCGCGAGTCGCGACGGACGCGTGCTCGAGGTGCGCGTCGGGGAGTCGCCGCTCGAACGCCTGCAACGCCGGGCGCGCGAGAGCTCGGCGGTCCTGTGCGAGGCCACATCGCCCGACGCCGGCGCACCGCGCCCGTCCCCCGCCGAGCGCATAGACAGACTCGCTAGCGGCGCGGCGCCCTGCGTCGAGGACCTCGTGTGGGTCGAGACGCTGCGCGCCGATGCCGCTGGATACGCGCACGACGGTCGCCTGCAGCGGCGCGGCAAGCTCTTCGGGGGAGACCCTTACTGCGAGCTGCCGGACGGCATGGACTGCGCGCAGATGCGCGACGTGCTGGCCATGGCGATGCTGTCCGACTGCGTGTACGACCGCACACCGCCGTCACCGTGCGCACCGGGGTGGAACCGGGTGGATCCGGCGTCCATCGGTCTGCAACCTCAGGACTTCTCGATAGGCCGTTTCCACGCCGAGCTGTTCCAGGAGGGCAGCACCGGACGGTTCGTGCTCGTGTACCGAGGTACCGACGAGCTCGTAGACCTCGCCGACAGCGTCGGGCAGGTCACCGGGATCACGGCGGGGCAGTATTCGCGGGCGGGAGATCTGGCTCGATCAGGTTCGCACCAGTCGCGCCTAATCGTACCACCCCGGATCGACGCTTGGCGTTCTCCGGGCACTCGATGGGCGGCGGACTCGCGACGTTCGCGGCAATGGACCAACGGGATCCGGCCACCGTCTTCAATCCATCGGCGGTCAGCCCGCTGACAGCCGCCTTCAACCGGTTCACGTACTTCGAGGCCGACAACCACGTGGAGGTGGTGCGCGTGCGCGGCGAGATCCTGTCGGTGCTGCAGAGCACGATGCAGGCGCCGGGTCGGCACACGCCCATCGCGCGCCCCCAGGACGTGCGCTTCTGGGAGACCGTGGACGCACACTACATGAGCTCCGTGCTCGCCTCGCTGCAAACCTACCTGGCCAGGCATTGCCCATGAACGCCTCTCTCGCTCGTACCCTCGCCGTCGTCGCGGCCCTCGTCGCGGTGCCGCCGGTGCTCGCCGACGAGGCCGCCGACCGCGCGCTGCTCGAGGCCGTGAATGCCGGTTCGCCTGGCAGGACCTGCAGACAGTCGCTCGCGCGCGGCGCCGACCCCAACGTGACTTTCGGACGCTTCTACGAGCAGAAGCCGCTCTGCATCGCGACCGAGCGCGGCAAGGAGGCGCTGCTGCGCACGATGATCGACGCCGGCGCACGCGTCGACTTCGTGTACGAGGAGAGAGAAGCGGTGTCCATCTCGCCGCTGCAGTGCGCGGCGGTGAACGACAACCTCGCGGCGTTCGAAATGCTGCATCAGGGCGGGCGCACAGATCCGACGCGACTTCTGCCCGAGCTGCAACGCGGAGCTACCCGGCCACGGTACTGATCGCCTCCTTCGCGCCCGGCAAGTACGACATCGGTCGCTACGTCATCGAGA
Source organism: uncultured Gammaproteobacteria bacterium (assembly GCA_963833195.1). Taxonomy (GTDB): domain Bacteria; phylum Pseudomonadota; class Gammaproteobacteria; order Granulosicoccales; family Granulosicoccaceae; genus Granulosicoccus. The sequence goes on from CAWHXF010000028.1 coordinate 1,110,361, forward strand.
ACGCCGACATCGACCGACCGAGAGGAGTACATGATCAAGCGCAACATCGAAGACAGCCGAATTCGCAAGGACGACCCCACTCTCCCCGACCGCGCCTGGATAGTCGAATGGCTGCGCGAACGCGGATACGAGGTCACGCCCACGGTGCCGGAGTAGCTCCGGCGGCCGAGCCGCCTTCCGCGATCCCGCGGCCCAAGCGTCCGGCGCTGCGTTCAGCCGCGCGCCGCCAACGCCTCGAACAGCCGCGCGACGCCTTCAGCACCCGGGTCCACGGTGCCGCTCAGCGAGCTCTCGGACAGGTACGCCGAGCGGCCGCTCTTCGCGCGGCCCATCGACGCGGTGGCGTCGGCCCCCTGCCGGGCCGCGGCGGCCGCGTCGCCGCCGCCGACCAGCGCCTCCAGCGCGGGCTTCAACGCATCGATCATCGTGCGATGGCCGGGCTCGGCGCCGCCGATCTCCATCATGCGCTCGAGCCCGGCGACGAGCGCTGCCGGGCCGCCGGTCCCGCCGTCGGCGGCATCGGCCGCGGCCGCGAAGAAGATCGCGAGCAGCACGCCGCTGGAGCCGCCCATGGCGCTCGACAGCCGCTCCGACAGCGCGCGGAACAGCGCCGCGTCGTCGGCGAGCGGCAGGGAGTCCACCGCGGCGCGCAGGTCGCGCGCGGCACCCGCCACCGTGGCGCCGGTGTCGCCATCGCCCGCCTTCGCGTCCAGCGCGTTCAGGTCCGCCTCCATCGCCTCGAACGCATCGCAGGCTGCAAGCACGAGCGCGCGGCGCTCCGCGTCGTGGCTGGGCGACGCGGCGTCGCGCTCCAGGCCCACGGGCATGGCGCGCACGCGCACCTCGTGCACGGGCCGCAGCGGCGGCCAGGCGACGGGTTCCACGGGTGCGGCCAGCGCCTCGACCCACGCCTGCTTCGCGGGCAGCGTGGAGAGGCTGAATCCCTGCATGTCCAGCGACGTCATCAGTCGTGCCGGACCGATCGCGGCGGTGACCCGGTCGCCGTGCGGACCGTCCAGCAGCGTGCCGAGCAAGGCACCGAGCTCCAGCGGCGTCGATGCGCCGAGATCGTTCACGAGCAGCACGCGCTGCTCTTCGGGTGCGTTCGCGTAGAGCGCCTCCATGATCGTGCGGCCCAGCGCGGCGGTCGATTCGAACGGTACGGTCTCCACGCCGGGCTCGCCGTGAATCCCGAGACCGAGCTCCACGTGACCGGCGGGGATGCGGTCGTCCTTGGCCTGGCCCGGCACGGTCACGTTGTCGAACGCGACGCCGTAGCTGCGCGCGGCGGCCGAGACGCTGCGCGCGATGTCCGCGACCTCGTCGAGGGACGCGCCGGACTCGGCCGCGTGTCCCGCGATCTTGTGCACGAACAGCGTGCCGGCCACGCCGCGCGGCTGGGGCAGCTCCGGCAGCGCGATGTCGTCGGCGACGAAGACCGTCTCGACGCGCAGCCCGAGCGCGCGCGCGCGTTCCGCGGCGAGCCCGAAGTTCAGCCGGTCTCCGGTGTAGTTCTTGACGATCAGCAGGCAGCCCGCCTGGCCGGTGACGGCGAGGATGCCCGCCAGCACCGCCTCCACGCTCGGGGAGGCGAACACCTCGCCGCACACCGCGGCGGTGAGCATGCCGCGTCCGACGAAGCCCGCGTGCGCGGGCTCGTGACCCGAGCCGCCGCCCGACACGAGCGCGACCTTTGCCGGATCGGCGTCGCTGCGCAGCACCACCTTGACGTGCGGGTAGCCGTCGAGCCGGGCGAGGTTCGAGGCGCGCAGGTCGCCATCGATGGAGGCGGTGACGAGGGCGGCGGGATCGTCGATGGGGCGGGTCATGGCGTCAGCCGTGCTCGATCCGGGTGCCGAGCACGTCGAGACACTCGCGCATGAACGCGGCGAGCGCCGTCCAGCCCTCGGCCGTGACGAGCTTGCCGTCGCGCAGCGCCCGCTTCGGGCCGATCTTCACGTACGTCGCGTCGGTCAGACGGACCTCGGGCTCGACGGTGAAGAGCCCCGCCACGCGCTTGCCGGCGATGACCTCGGGCACCGCGACGAGCACTTGCAGCCCGTGACAGATGCAGAAGATCGGCTTGTCGGCCGCGTGGAACTCGCGCACGATCTCGCGCACTCGCGGGTAGGTGCGGATGTATTCCGGGCCGCGGCCGCCCGCGATGTACACCGCGTCGTAGTCGGCGGTGTCGACGGTCTCGAAGTCGGCCGAGATCTCGATGTCGTGGCCGGGCGTCTCGGTCCACGTCATGACGGGGCCGAAGTCGTGCACGCTGGAGCGCAGCTTGTAGCCCTTGACGGTCTCGGGACAGACGATGTCGACGCGATGCCCCACCGCCATCATCGCCTGCTCGAACACGAAGATCTCGTACTCCTCGGAGTACTCGCCGACGAGCATCAGGATGCGTTTGCCGTTCATGTCTGTGCCTTGTCTGTCAGGGGTCCGGAGGAAGCCGGAGGAGCGAGGTTACGCGCTCAGCCGAGCGTGTCGGCGGTGCACATGAACTCGCGCGTCGCGGGAAGGTCGACGACGCCCGCGTCGGAGCCGAGCCCGGTGGCCACGAGCGCCGCGGTCGCGCTGCCGAGCCGACAGGCGTCCTCGAGCGAGTCTCCGGCGGCCAGCGCCGCGACGAAGCCGCCGCAGTACGCGTCCCCGCAGCCCGTCGTGTCCGAGACGGCCACGCGGTAGGTCGGCACCCGGAGCTCGCCGTCGGCGTGGCACAGGTACGAGCCCTTCGGCCCACACTTGAACACGCAGCCCTTCGCGCCCGCCGCCATGAAGAAGTCCGCGACCTCCGCCATCGCCCCGCGCCCCGACAGGAAGCGCGCCTCCTCGATCGAGGGCATGAACCAGTCGACGTGCGGCAGCAGCGGCAGCAGCGCGTCCATCGTGTCCGGCCCGGGCGCGATGAGATCGAGCGTGACGGTGAGACCCCTTCGCTTAGCGTGCGCGAGCAGCTTCGCGCTCTGGCCACCGTCCATCGCGCGCAGCAGCCCGGTGCCGCCGTGGTGCAGGAAGCGCGCGTCGCAGACGCGATCGAAGTCGGCGGCGTCGACCATGAGGTCGTCCGACGCGCCGCGGCAATGCAGCGCCGGGCGGTCGCCGTTCGGGCGGATGGTGAGCATCGTGGCCGACGTGCGCGAGGACGCCGAGCGCGACACCATGGACACGTCGATGCCCATCGCCTGGTAGGCCGCGACGATGTGATCCCCCATCGCGTCGCGGCCGACGCAGCACACCGTCGCCGTGCGCGCACCGAGCTTCGCCGCGTTCATGACCGCGCCGGCGGCGGTGCCGGCGGGGTTCATGCGGATCTCGTCGATGAAGTGCACGTCGCCGCCGGGCGGAATGGCCTCGACCGGGCGGCCCGCGACGTCGAGGATGGTCAGCCCGACGAAGACGGCGTCGAAGCGCGGCTCGGCGCCCGGTCGGCTCATGCCGTCTCTCCGCCCGCCGCGGCCCAGCCGTCGACGATGGTGCGGTAGCCCTCGCGGTACACCGCCTCGGGGCTCTCGGCGAAGTCGCGCCACACGCGCGTCGCGGCCGCGAGCTCGGGCAGCCCGCGGCCGAAGGCCTCGATGGTCAGCCAGCCGTCGTAGCCCGACGCCCGGATGCGCCCGAAGGTGTCGACGAACGGCACGTGGCCGCGTCCCGGCACGCCGCGGTCGTTCTCGGACACGTGCACGTGCGCGCACCACGGCCGAATGATATCGAAGGCGCCGACGGGGTCCGCCTCCTCGAGGTTCGCGTGGAAGGTGTCGTACATGCCGCGGATGGCGGGATGATCGACCGACTCGACGTAGGCGGCGAGCTCGGCCATCGTCGTCACGAAGTAGCTCTCGAAGCGGTTGACGGCCTCGAGCGCGATCGTGACGCCGGCCCGCTCGGCCCGCTCGCCGACCGCACGGTGCACGTCCCGGGCGCGCAGCCGTTCGGCGTCGCTCGCGGGCTCGCCCGTGAAGTGGCCGAGCGTCTGGTGCAGCGGCCCGCCGACGGTCAGTGCGCCGAGCGCCTGCGCGCAGTCGACGAGCCACTCGAGCCGCTCGCGCGCCTTCGCCCGGACGGCCGCGTCGGGCGACAGCGGATCGACGTCGAGGGTGGGCAGCACGGAGATCGCCGTGCGCTCCAGACCGAGCTCGTCCAGCAGCGCGCCGAGCCTGCCGTAGTCGTCCGGATCGCCGTCGAAGATCGGGATCTCGACACCGTCGTAGCCCGTCGCCTTCAGGTCCTCGAGGATCGGGCGGTGCGACGCGTCGACCGACGTCGTCCACAGCAGCATGCAGAAGCCCGTCTTCATCGCCGAAGTTCCCTCAGGAGAGCGCGCCGAGATTGCGCACGTACAGCCAGGCCGTGCCGATGCCCAGCGCGGCCGCGACGACGAGCACGATCGCGACGATCATCGCGACGCGGCCCACCTGGCGCCAGGCCACGTCGGCGCGGCAGAACGGCACGAGGTTGAACGCGAGCGCGCCGAACACGACGAGGCCGCAGCCGTAGCCGAACAGCGCGAGCGAGAACGGCTGGAAGATCATCAGGATGGCGACGACGCACGTCGCGATGATCGCGCGCTCGAGCCACTTCGCCGCCGCGGGCCCCATGCCGCCGTCCGGCGCGGGCGGCAGGTCGGCCGCGACGCCGGACAGCGGCACGTCGCCGGGGGCGGGGTTCGCGGCGCGCGGGGCGGGGCTCGCGGACGGGACGGCGCGGCTCACGCGCGCGCCTCCGCCCGTCCGGCCGGCGCGTCCGCGCGATGGCGTCCGGTCATGAGCCTCTCCTCGTGGAAGACGTGGGTGGCGCCCGGCGGGAAGCGCGCGTGCACGCGCTGGCCTTCGACGAGCGGCCGGCGCCAATCGGTCACGAGCCTGAGCTCGCCGGCGCCCTCGCCCGAGAGGTGCGCAAGCGTCTCGGCGCCCATCGGCTCGATGAGATCGATGCTGGAGGACACGCAGTCCTCCGTCGCCTCGGACACGAGCTCGAGGTTTCGCGGGCGGATGCCGAGCGTGACGTCCGCCCCGTTCGGCAGCGCGTCGAGTCGCGGGCCGACGTCGATCGCGAGCGCTTGGCCCCCGTCGATGCGGAAGCGCCCGCGCCCGGCGCCCGCCGGGCCCTCGTAGCGCGCGCCAAGCAGGTTCATCTGCGGCGTGCCGATGAAGCCCGCGACGAAGAGATTCGCGGGATTGGCGAAGACCTCGTGCGGGGTGTCGACCTGCTCGATGCGTCCGGCGCGCATGACCGCGATGCGGTCGGCCATGGTCAGCGCCTCGAGCTGGTCGTGTGTGACGATGACCGTGGGTTTCGACAACCCCTGCAGCACCTCCTTGATCTCGCCGCGCATCTCCTCGCGCAGTTGCACGTCGAGCCGCGACAGCGGCTCGTCGAAGAGAAAGCACGTCGGGTCGCGCACGATGGAGCGCCCGACCGCCACGCGCTGCTTCTCGCCCTCGGCGAGCTGGCCCGGGCGCCGGTCGAGGATGCCGCCGAGCTGCAGCACGCGCGACACCTCGGCCACGCGCGCGTCGATGTCCTTGCGGCTCAGGCCCTCGGCGTGCAGCGGAAAGGCCAGGTTCTCCGCGACGCTGAGGCTCGGGTACAGCGCGTAGAACTGGAAGCTCATGGCCACGTCGCGCTCGCGCGCCGAGAGCTCGTTCACGGTGCGCCCGCCGATGGACACGGTGCCGGCGTCGCAGCCCTCGAGCCCGGCGATCATGCGCAGCGTCGTCGTCTTGCCGCAGCCCGACGGGCCGAGCAGGCACAGCACCTGGCCGTCGGCGATGTCGAGATCGACGGCGTCGACGGCCGTCAGGGCGCCGTAGTGCTTGGTGGCCCCGCGCAGCTCGATGCTCATGCCCCGGTACTCGTGGGTGAGGGGCTCACTTCTTCACCGTCCCGAACGTGACGCCGCGCAGGAGCTGGTTCTGCAGCAGGAAGGTGACGAAGAAGATCGGAATCAGGAACAGCGTGACGATGGCGGCGAGCAGCCCGTAGTCCGCCCCGACGTTGCCGCCGAGCGTGCGCGCCATGGCGACGGGCACCGTGCGCGTCTCCACGCCCGTGAGCAGCAGCGCGAACAGGAACTCGTTCCACGTCAGGATCAGTCCGAACACGAACGTGGCCGCGAGCCCGGCCACGATCTGCGGGATGCACACGCCGAAGAACACGCGCCAGTCGGTGGCGCCGTCCATGCGCGCCGCGTCCTCGATCTCGGGATTCAGCTCGTCGAAGAAGGACTTCACGAGCCAGATCGAGAACGGGATGTTGAACGCGGTGTAGAGCAGCAGGATGCCCCAGTAGCCGCCCGCGAGCCCCGTCACGCGGAACATCAGGAAGATCGGGATGATGACGATGATCGGCGGCATCATCCGCGTGGTCAGGATGATGAAGAGATAGGTGTCGTTGCCGCGCAGGGGGTGGCGCGAGAACGCGTAGGCCGCCAGGGTCCCGATGATCACGGCGAGCAGCACCGCGGTGCCCGCGATGAAGATCGAGTTGAAGAAGTACAGCGCGAAGTCGGTGGCGGCGCCCTCCCCGCCCGTGCTGGACTGGCGGAAGAACACCGCGCGGAAGTTGTCGAGCGTCGGGGTGAAGAAGAGCTTCGGCGGCGTGGCGAGCGCGTCGGGCCGCGTCTTGAACGCGGTCAGGATGATCCACAGCACCGGGAAGAAGTAGACGATGCCGACCGCGAACGCGAGCGCGCTCTGGCCCCAGCCGGCCTGGCCAATGTCGTGACGGCGCGCCATCGGGCGTTTCATCAGATGGGCTCCTGCGTGCGGCGGTTGACCGAGTACAGGTACAGGTTCGTCAGCACGATCACGATGAACAGGATGATGTACCCGAGGGCGGCGGACTGGCTGGTGCGGAAGTTCTGGAAGGCGAGCCGGTACACGTTCACGGCGATCGATTCCGTGGCCGTGCCGGGGCCGCCCTCGGTGATGATGTAGATGATGTCGAAGATCTTGAACGTCTCGATGGTGCGGAACAGCACCGCCAGCAGCAGCAGGCTCTTGATGTAGGGGAACGTGATGGTGCGGAAGCGCCGCCACGTGCTGGCCCGGTCGATCTCGGCGGCCTCGTAGAGGTACTTCGGCACCGACACGAGCCCCGCCAGCACCAGCAGCATCACGAACGGCGACCACATCCAGGCGTCCGCCAGGATGATGCCCGCGAGCGCGCCCTCCGGCGTCGACAGCAGCACGAAGGGCTCGCTCGAGAAGAGGTTCACGACGTAGCTCAGCAGCCCGAACGTGGGCTCGTAGTAGAGCTTGAAGAAGACCCCGACCGAGACGAACGACAGCATCATCGGCGTCAGCACCAGCATCATCAGGATGCGGCGCAAGGGGAACTGGCGCGCGAACAGCAGCGCGAGCAGGAACCCCACCACGAGCTGCAGCAGCACCGACGAGCCGACGATGAGCGCCGTGGTCTGGAAGCGCTCCCAGACGTCGTCGTCGGTCAGCACGCGCTCGAAGTTGCGCAGCCCCACGAAGTCCGGCTCGTTCGTGCGGTTCGCGCGGTAGTTGAAGAAGCTCAGGCCGAACGACCAGAGCAGCGGGAAGATGTTCATCACGAACAGCACGATGATCGCCGGGGCCACGAGCAGCGGGCCGCGCCGCTCGGGCGCGCTCAGCCAGCCGAGCAGCCCACCGCCGCCGGCACGCGCGGCGGCGGGAACGTCCCGGGGCGGGTCCAGTGCGGGGGCCGCGTCGGCCATTCGTGCGTGTCCTCGGCAAAGACGGGGGGCGGACGCGAACGCGTCCGGGCGGGCGGCCCGCGAAGCCTCGTCCTCGTCGAGGCCTCGCGGCGCGCGCCGTGCTGAACGATCGGTGGGGCGCTCGATCCGGTCGGTCAGGCGCCCGGGCGGCCCGGGCGAATCGAGTCGGCCGTCACTCGATGAGACCTTCGTCCTCGAGCAGCTCCTGCTGGAACTCGGCGACCTCGTTCAAGGCCTCCTCGGCCGAGATCTGACCGGTGATGGCCTTGTCGAATTCCTCCTGCTGCTGGGTCAGCATCTCGAAGAACACCGGCACGTGCCAGACGTCCTTCTGCCAGTCGATCATCTCGACGTGCGCGCGATTCCACGGACGCAGGTCGTTGTAGGTCGGATCCTCCATGACGCTCTTCAGGCCCGACTGACCGCCGTTCTTCGCGAACTCGATCTGCGTGTCGCGGTCCAGCCACCACTTGACGACGTTCAGCGCCTCGGCCACCACCTCGTCGGAGTTCCACGTCGTGATCACGAACGGCTGGCCGCCGATGTTGCCCGTGCGATCGATGCTGCCGTCGTCCTTGCGCAGGCCCGGCGCGACGCCGAACGCGGACTTGTCGTGCACGACCGACGTCTTGGGATCGAGCACCGGTTCGCCGAGACCCACCCAGTCGACGATCGCCCCGACCTTCCCCTGCATGTAGAGATCCTGAATGACGAAGATGTCCATCTGCCCGGTCGTCGCGACGGGCGGCATGTGCGGCAGCATGGACAGGTAGTGCTCGAACGCCTGCACGGCGACGTCGGAGTTGACGACTCCTTCGGCCTGCGCCTCGGGCGCCCGCGTCTCGTCCCAGATGTCGCCGCCGTGCTGCCAGATGAACGCGTTGACCTGCATGGTCGAGAAGTCGTAGCCCTTGCCCGCCTGGTAGGCGATGCCGTAGAACGGCTCGGTGAGGGTCTCGCCGGCGAGTGTCTCGCCCGCGTCGCGGCGCAGGAATTCGCCGATCTGGTCGAAGCGCTCCCAGTCGACGTCCTGCCAGTCCTCGTAGCTGCAGGGCAGCTTTGCGTCGTAGCGCTCCTGGAACGCCGCTCCCTCCTCCTCGTTGCAGAAGATGTCCTCGCGGTAGAAGGTCACGTAGGTGTCCGGGAACTGCGGGAAGCCGTAGTAGCTCGTGTCGGGCGCCAGCGGCTCGCCGGCCTCCTCGAGGAACTCGACGGACTTGGTCGGATACGTGGAGTACGCCGAGACCAGCGCCGGGTGCAGGTCCCCCATGATCTCGACGAGCTCGGGGTCGGCCTTGATGAGATCGGTCAGGTCCATGTAGTAGCCGCCCTCGACGAACGAGCCCAGCCACTGGCTGTCGGTCACGATCATCTGGTACTTCTCTTCGCCCGAGGTGAGCGAGGCGGCCACGCGCTCGTAGAAGCTCGGCCACGGAATGAAGTCCATGTCCAGGGTCACGTTGTGCCCGTCCGGGGACTCGTAGGTCTTGTCGAAGTGCTCCTTCATGAAGCGCGTGGGCGGCCAGTCGGGGCCCGCCATCGTGATCGTGATGTCGGCGCCGCTCGCGGCGCTCGCACCGGCGGCGAGTCCCGCGGCGACGGCCGTCGCGACGAAGGCGCGGGGCGCCCGGAAATGGTGTCTGTGCATGCTCGTTGTCCCTCTCTCGGTGTGGTCCTGCTCGTCGTGGTCGTGCTCGACGGCCGCGCGGGCGGTCGTCGTCGGGCCGGGCCTTTCGGTGCTCGAACCCGGACGGGCGCTCAGTCGATCCGCGTGCCCGTATCGGTCATGAAGCAATGCGCGTCCGCCATGCGGAACGACAGGTCGATCGGCTGCCCCGGGGCGTAGCGGGCGGCGAGCTCCTCGGGCAACACGCTCTTGACGATCCGGCCGCCGACGTCGACATCGAGGATCGTCACGTCGCCGAGCGGTTCGGTGAGATGCACCTTGCCCGACAGGCGCGGACCGTCGTGCCGGTCCGCCGCACCCGCCTCGCCCGCCCGGGCAGGCCGGATGTCGTGCGGCCGGATGCCGAGCGTCACGTCGCTGTCGGGCGGCACGCCGCGCTCGAGCCGGAAGTCGCCGAGCGGCGTGGCGAGCGAGGTCGTGCGCCCGCCGCCGTCGGCGCGTCCGCTGCGCCCGGGAACGAGGTTCATGGCGGGCGAGCCGATCATGCTCGCGACGCGCGTGTGACGCGGCGTGCCGTACAGCGAGTGGGGCGTGCCGGTCTCGACGATGCGCCCGTCGATGAGCATCGCGATGCGCTCGCCCATGGTGAGCGCCTCGAGCTGGTCGGGGGTGGCGTACAGCATCGTCGTGCCGAGCTCGCGGTGCAGGCGCTTGAACTCGGCGCGCATGTCGTGCCGAAGCTTCGCGTCGAGGTTCGTCAACGGCTCGTCCAGCAGCAGCAGCCGCGGACGCACGACGATGGCGCGTCCGATGGCCACGCGCTGCTGCTCGCCGCCCGACAGCGTCGACGGCTTGCGTGCGAGCGTGTGCGTGACGCGCAGCAGCTCGGCGACCTCGCCGACGCGCGTGCGGATCTCGCTCCTCGGCACTCCGGAGCGCACGAGCGGGTAGCCGAGGTTCGTCTCGACCGACAGGTGCGGGTACAGCGCGAAGGTCTGGAAGATCATCGCCATGCCGCGCCCCTGCACCGGCGCGCGAGTGACGTCCCGGCCGTCGAAGCGCACGCTGCCGGCGGCGAGCGTCTCGAGGCCCGCGATGGAGCGCAAGGTCGTCGTCTTGCCCGACGAGGACGCACCGAACAGGCAGAAGAACTCGCCGTCGGCGACATCGAACGACACGCCGTCGAGCGCGCGCAGCCGGCCGAAGTTGCGGGTCAGGCCGTGGACGTTGAGCTCGGACATGCGCGGCTCAGCGACGCTTCGCGGGGGCGGTCCAGCGACCGCTGGCGGCCGAGGCGAGCACGGCGTCGGTGACGAGATCGGTGGCGTGGGCCTCGGCGAACGTCGGCGCGGCGGGCTCCCCGGCCGCTAGCCCCGCGAGGAAGTCGGCCGCCTGGTGCACGAAGCTCGCCTCGTAGCCGATCGACAACCCCGGCACCCACCAGCGCTCCATGTAGGGGTGATCGCCGTCGGTGACGTGCACCGAGCGCCAGCCGCGGGTCAGCCCCTCGTCGGCGTGGTCGAACACCTCGAGCCGGTGCAGGTCGTGCAGGTCCCAGCGCAGCGACATGCGCTCGCCGTTGATCTCGAGCGTGTACAGGGCCTTGTGGCCGCGCGCGTAGCGGGTGGCCTCGAAGAGGCCGAGCGAGCCGTTGTCGAAGCGGGCGAGGAACGCGCAGGCATCGTCGATGGTCACCTTCTCGCGCTTGCCGGTGAGCTGGTGCTCGCGCTCGTCGATGAACGTCTCGGTCATCGCCGTCACTTCGCGCACGCCGCCGTTCAGCCACATCGCGGTGTCGATGCAGTGCGCGAGCAGGTCCCCCGTCACCCCGCTGCCGGCCACGGCGGCGTCGAGCCGCCACAGCGCGTCACCGCCCTGCGGCAGGTCCTCCGAGATCGTCCAGTCCTGCAGGAAGTTGGCGCGGTAGTGGAAGACCCGTCCGAGCCGGCCGTCGTCGACGAGGCGCTTGGCGAGCATGACCGCGGGCACGCGCCGGTAGTTGTACCAGACCATGCTGGCGACCCCCGCGCGCTCGACGGCCGCGACCATCTCGGCGGACTCGGCCGCGCTGCGACCGAGAGGCTTCTCGCACAGCACCGTCTTGCCTGCCTCGGCCGCGGCGATCGCCATGTCGTGATGGGTGTCGTTCGGGCTCGCGATGTCGATCGCGTCGATGTCGTCGCGCGTGACGAGCGCGCGCCAGTCGGTCTCGTGCGAGGCGAAGCCCCAGGTCCGCGCGAAGGCTTCGGCCGCGCCGTCGCGCCGCGCGCACACCGCCTGCAGCACGGGACGCCTCTCGGGCTCGAAGAGCGTCGACGCCTGGCGCCACGCGTTGGCGTGCGTGCGGCCCATGAAGCCGCAGCCGATCTGCCCGATGCGCAGGGGCGCGTCGTTGCCGGGCGCGCTCCCGCTCACGAAGCGTCCTCCGTCCACCCGTGCGCGTCGCGCACCACCACCATCGCCGCCAGCACCGCGTCCCACGTGGACGGGTCCTCGAGGGTGGCGTTCGGGAACATGCAGCCGTCCCAGCACACGTGGCGCGTCCGGCGCGGCGCTGCCCTCCGCGTCGCGCAACCAGAAGCCCGCGTGGCGCGGGATGTCCAGCTTGCCCTGAGGGTCGTCCGGCGGACGGTGCTTGCCGGTCTTGTCGTGCGAGCCGGAGCCGCGGATGGTCGCGTCGTTCTGCGCGACGTGGAAGTCGATGGTCCACGGCCGCAGCGCGTCCGCGACCTTCCAGGCCTCGTCGAGGCGCGCCGCGTCGTCGAGGGCCTGCGCACCGTCGACGAGCGCGTGCTCCGGCGCGTTCGGGCTGGTGGTGTAGAGCAGCACGTGCGCCATGTCGGCCTGGAAGCCGACGGTGTCGGGGCGGTCCGTCGCCTCCAGCAGGTCCAGCATGTCGCGCCACGAGTGCATGCCGCCCCAGCAGATCTCGCCCTCGGCGGCCAGCCGCTGGCCGTGCGCCTCGGCAATGTCGGCCGCCTCGCGGAACGTCTCGGCGATGCGCCGGGTATTGGCGGCCGGATCCTTCGCCCAGTCGGCCGGACTCGCCGCCGAGTCGATGCGCACGACGCCGTAGGGGCGCACGCCCAGCGCCGTCAGCGTCGCGGCGGCGGAGCACGCTTCGCGCACGCGGTCGAGGAAGGCGCGCCGCTCGTCGGCCGAGCCCATGGCCGAGCCGCCGCCCACGGGCTCCCACACCGGTGCGACGCAGGAGCCGACGACGAGACCGCGTTCGCCGACCACGTCGGCCAGACGCTTCAGCTCGTCGTCCGAGGCGCCGGACGGCGTGTGCGGATCGGCCAGGAAGAGATCCACCCCGTCGAAGCGCGCGTCGCCGGCGCGTGCGCCGGCGGTCAGGTCCAGCATGGCGTCCAGGGCGATCGGGGGTTCGCTGCCCGGACCCTTGCCGACGAGGCCGGGCCACATCGCGTTGTGAAGCTTCGGATAGCGCCCGTCGTCGTTCATCGTCAGCACGCCTGAACTGGTATAACAGTCATGAAAGCAGAGAACAGGTGGAGCTGTAAAGGGGTCCGTGCACGGAACGGTGCGACCCGCCCCGACGAACCCGGCCGAGGACTGCAGCGCATGGCGCGTCGCGCCGCGAACACCGGCACGACAGACGAGGCGCAGGCCGATGCACCGGCCGATGCGCCGGCGGATAGGCCGGTCGCTGCGCCGGCCGACCCGCCTCTGGGCGGCTCTCCACCGGAGCGGAGCCGACCCCTCGGGCCGCAGATCTACGCGTTGCTGCGACGCGCGATCGTGCGCGGCGAGCTCGCGCCCGACGAACCGATCGACGAGCGCCGCGTCGCGGCCCGGCTCGGCGTATCGAGAACGCCCGTGCGCGACGCGGTACGGCGCCCTCGTCGACGAGCGCCTCGTCGTGGTCGTCGCCCGAGTCCTCGACGCGCGCGGCCCCCCTGGACCGCGCGCTCATCGAGGAAAGCCGGCTGATTCGCCGGGCACTCGGGATCGAGAGCGCGGCCGAGGCCGCCCCGCGCATGGACGCCGGGCACGCCGCGCGGCTGCGCCGCTGCCTCGTCGAGCAGTCGAGCTGCATCCGCGACGGTCGCTACGGCGACGCGATCGACGCCGACGACCGCTTCCACCACGCGATCGCGAGCGTCAGCGGGCTGGAGCGCCTGTGGCGCACCATCGAGATCGAGAAGGCGCACCTGGACCGCTGCCGCCACCGCATGCTGCCGCTCCCGGGCGAGGCCGAGGCGACACTCGAGCAGCACGCCCTTATCATCGATGCGCTGCTCGGCCGCGACCCGGACGCCGCGCGCGAGGCGATGCGCGCGCACCTCGACACCGCCTGGCGCAGCGCCCGCCGCATGCTGGAGCTCGAATGCCCACCAAGAAGCTGCTGAACGATCCGGACGACGTCATCGAGCAGATGCTCGACGGCGTGCTGGCCGCCCACCCGCACCACCTCGTGCGCGCGAGCCACCCCGCGGGCGCTCGGTGCACCGCGCGGCGAGCGCGGCCCGCGCGAGGGCAAGGTCGGGCTCGTGATCGGCGGCGGCTCCGGTCACGAGCCGAGTTTCCTCGGGTTCGTGGGCAAGGGCCTGGCCGATGCCGTCGCGGTCGGCAACGTGTTCGCCTCGCCGCCCCCGGATCCGATCGTCGCGTGCGCGAAGCACGCGAGCGGCGGGGCCGGCGTGCTGTTCATGTACGGCAACTACGCCGGCGACGTCATGAACTTCGACATGGCCGCCGAGATGGTCGCGATGGACGACGTCGAGGTGCGCACCGTCGTCACGACCGACGACGTCGCGTCCGCGCCGCCAGAGCGCCGCGCCGAGCGCCGCGGCGTCGCGGGCAACTTCTTCTCGTTCAAGGCGGCCGGTGCCGCCTGCGACCGCGGACTCGACCTCGATGGCTGCGAGCGCGCGGCGAGGAAGGCGAACGCCGCTACGTTCACGATGGGCGTCGGCCTCTCGCCGTGCTCGCTGCCGCAGACGCGCAGGCCGAACTTCGAGCTCGGCGACGACGAGATGGAGATCGGGCTCGGCATTCACGGCGAGCCGGGCGTGCGGCGCGGGCCGCTCGAGTCGGCCGATGCCGTCACCGATGCGCTCATCGACGCGATTCTCGCCGACATGGACCCCGTGCGCGGCGAGCGCGTCGCGGTGCTCGTCAACTCGCTCGGCTCGACGCCGCCGATGGAGCTCTACATCGTGAACCGGCGCGTGCACGCGCGGCTCGCGGACGCGGGGCTCGACGTGCACGCGACCTGGGTGGGCGGCTACTGCACCTCGCTCGAGATGGCCGGCGTATCCGTCACGCTGCACCGGCTCGACGACGAGCTCGCGGCGCTGCTCGATCATCCGGCGGACTGCGCCATGTTCCGCGCCGGCTGAGCGGCTCGGCGTGTTCCTGCTCGGCACCTCGTGGAAGATGCACAAGACCCGCGTCGAGGCGCGGGCGTGGATCGAGGGCGTGCGCGCCGGCGGCCTCGCCGGCACGTCCGAAGCGTCGTCGACGCGTGCGCGCCCGGCCCTGTTCGTGGTGCCCCCGTTCACGGCGATCGAGGCGACGCTCGGTGCGGTGCGCGATGCCGGCCTGTCGATCGACGTCGGCGCGCAGAGCGTGCACGAGGCGCCGCACGGCGCGTTCACGGGCGAGGTGTCCGCGCCCATGCTCGTCGAGCTCGGCTGCGGTTTCGTCGAGCTCGGGCACTCGGAGCGGCGCCGGCTGTGCGGCGAGACCGACGCCCGCGTGGCCGCGAAGGTGCGCACGGCGCTCGATCACGGGCTGCGCCCGCTCGTCTGCGTGGGGGACTCGCACGAGGAGCGCGACGCGGGCGCCGATGTCGACGCCGTGCTGCGCCAGGCGAGTCTCGCGCTCGCGGGATGCACCGACGACGAGCGCGCGCGCTGCCGGCTCGCCTGGGAGCCGGTCTGGGCGATCGGCACCGGTGCGAAGCCCGCTTCCCCGGCGGACGCGGAGCGCGTGCACGGCGCGCTGCGCGAGCGCTTTCCGCGCACGCCGCTGCTCTACGGCGGCAGCGTGGACGCGGACAACGCGGCCGCCCTCGCGCACGTCCACGGCGTGGACGGGCTCTTCGTCGGTCGTGCGGCACTCGACCCCGCCGGCTTCGTCGCGATAGCGCGCGCGGTCGCGGACGCCGTCCGCGACGCGCCACCGGAGCGATCGACCCGGGCATGAACGCCGCTTCCCGCAGTGACTCAGGAGCATGACGACATGATCGACTCCGATACCGCGCTGGACGGTGCGGCGCTCGTTGCCGCCTTCGCCCGCATCGACGACGCGATGGCCGCGTACCGCGACCGGTTGTGCGAGCTCGACGGCCTCATCGGCGACGCGGACCACGGCGTCACGATGGTCACGGGCTTTCGTGCGGTGCGCGCAGCCGTCGAGGGAGTGGACCCCGCGGCATCGCTCACCGAGATCATGAACGCGGCGGCGAAGGCGTTCCTGAACGGGGTGGGCGCCTCGGCGGGACCGCTGTACGCCACCGCCTTCATGCGCGGCGCCGCGAGCGCGAAGGGCATGTCGGCACTCGACGCGCGGGGCGCCGCCGAGCTGGTGAACGCGATGGCCGAAGGTATCGCCGCGCGGGGCAAGGCCGAGCCGGGCGACAAGACGATGTACGACGCGTGGCTGCCGGCGGCACGAGCGGCCACGAGCGCGGTCGCTGCGGACGGCGCGGACGTGGCGAGCGTGCTGGGCGCGGCCGCGCGCGCCGCGGACGCCGGCGCGCGCGAGACGATCGCGCTGCAGGCGAGAAAGGGGCGCTCGGCACGGCTCGGCGAGCGCTCGGTCGGGCACATGGACGCGGGCGCGGCCTCCACGTCGCTGCTGCTGCACGCGCTCGCCGGGCTCGACGCGGCGGGGAGCGCCGCGGCCGGAGGATAGGACCACCTACGTCGTGGCGCCCGGCTCGCCCGCCAGCCACGCCACGAGCGCCCACGCGAGCTCGGACGCCGCGTGGCTCGGCGAGCGCGAGGGCGTCGGTGACCGGATCTGGCTCCGCCGAGGCGGGCCCGAACGGAGCGTCGAAGATAAGGCCGTGCGAGCGTCCATCTCGGGCAGGAGACGCGCGGTCGACCCGGCGCCTCGTCCCGTCATGCCTCGAGCGAGATCCAGCCGCCGTCGGCGCGCGAGGAGCGCACCACCGCGCCGATGAACTCCACTCCCGCGAGCCCGTCGGCCGCGTTCGGCACGAGCCCCGCCTCGGCGCCCCGACCCTCGCGTCGCGCGACGATGGCGTCGGCCACCTCGGTGTAGAGATTCGCGAAGCCCTCCAGATAGCCTTCCGGATGGCCGCCCGGAATGCGCGAGACCGCGTTGGCCGCCTCGTTCGCACCGGCGCCCGCGCGCGTGAGCAGGCGCGTCGGCTCGCCCAGCGGGGTGAACCACAGCCGGTTCGGCTCCTCCTGCGCCCATTCGAGCCCGCCGCGACTGCCGTACACGCGCAGCCGCAACGCGTTCTCGTTGCCCGGCGCCACCTGGCTGCACCACAGCATGCCCTTGGCGCCGCCCGCGTAGCGCAGCAGCACGTGGCAGTTGTCGTCGAGCGCGCGGCCTTCGACGAAGCTGTCGATGTCGGCCAGCAGCGACGTGCAGGTGAGTCCGGTCACGAAGCCCGCGAGGTTGAACGCGTGCGTGCCGATGTCCCCGACCGAGCCGCCGGCGCCGGACTGCGCGGGATCGCTGCGCCAGGCGGCCTGCTTCTGTCCGGTGTCCTCGAGCTTCTCGGCCAGCCAGTCCTGCGCGTACTCGACCTGCACCGTGCGCACTTGCCCCAGCTCGCCGGCAGCGACCATGGCGCGGGCTTGGCGCACCATCGGGTAGCCGGTGTAGTTGTGCGTGAGGAAGAACAGGGCACCGGAGTCGTCGGCGAGGCGCTTCAGCGCGCGCGCGTCGTCGAGGCTCGAGGTCATCGGCTTGTCGCAGATCACGTGGATGCCGCGCTCGAGGAAGGCCTTCGCCGCCGGGTAGTGCAGGTGGTTCGGCGTCACCACGCTCACCGCCTCGATGCCGTCGTCGCGCGCGGCCTCGGCGTCCGCCATCGCCTCGAAGCCGTCGTACGCGCGCTCGTCGGCGACGCCCAGTTCCCGCGCCGAAGCGCGTGCGCGTTCCGATTCCGACGAGAAAGCGCCGGCGACCAGCTCGTAGCGATCGTCGATGCGCGAAGCGATGCGGTGCACGCCGCCGATGAAGGCGCCCTGCCCGCCACCGACCATGCCGAGGCGAATCCGCGCGGGCTTCGCGGCGCTCACCGGTCGAGCCCCAGCATGCGGCGGTTGGCCGCATCGTCGGTACCGCCGTCGGCGAAGTCGTCGAAGGCGCGAGGCGTCACGCGGATGATGTGCTCGCGCACGAACTGCGCCCCCTCCCGCGCGCCGTCCTCGGGGTGCTTCAGCGCGCACTCCCATTCGACGACCGCCCAGCCGTCGAAGTCGTTGGCCGCCATCTTCGAGAAGATCTGCGCGAAGTCCACCATCCCGTCGCCGAGGCTGCGGAAGCGCCCCGCGCGATCGACCCAGCCCTGATAGCCGCCGTACACGCCCTGGCGCCCCGTCGGATTGAACTCGGCGTCCTTGACGTGGAACATCCGGATGCGCTCCTTGTAGATGTCGATGTTGTCGAGGTAGTCGAGACACTGCAGCACGTAGTGCGACGGGTCGTACAGCATGTTGCAGCGCGCGTGACCGTCCACGCGTTCGAGGAACATCTCGAAGCTCGTGCCGTCGTGCAGGTCCTCGCCCGGGTGGATCTCGTAGCAGATGTCCACGCCGTGCTCGTCGGCGTGATCGAGGATCGGCCGCCAGCGCTTCGCCAGCTCGCCGAACGCGGCCTCCACCAGCCCTGCCGGGCGCTGCGGCCACGGGTAGAGGTACGGCCAGGCGAGGGCGCCGGAGAACGTCGCGTGCGCGCCGATGCCCATGTGGCTCGACGCCGTGATGGCCTTCCTGACCTGCTCGACCGCCCACGCCTGGCGCTTCTTCGGGTCCCCGCGCACCTCGGGCACCGCGAAGCCGTCGAAGCCCGCGTCGTAGGCCGGGTGCACGGCCACGAGCTGTCCCTGCAGGTGCGTGGACAGCTCGGTGATCTCCACGCCGTTGGCACGCGCCAGCCCCTGCACCTCCTCGCAGTAGCCGGCGGACTGCGCGGCCTGGTCCAGATCGAACAGCCGCGCATCCCAGCTCGGGATCTGCACGCCCTCGTAGCCGCAGTCCGCGGCCCACTTCGTGATGCCGTCCAGCGAGTCGAACGGCGCCTCGTCGCCCGCGAACTGCGCGAGGAACAGCGCCGGGCCCTTGATGGTCTTCAACGTCGTGTCCGCCTGGTCGGGATGTGCGAACGAGCGTATCGGCTCCGTGCCGCGCGGGCAACGCTGCGATGCCGCACGCGCACGCGTCGCTCGGTATGCTCGCGCGCCCTCCTGCCACCCCCACACGCGCCTTGTCACCGTACGACTCGCCCTCCATCCGCGCTTGAACGCGCTGCGTGCGCCCACGGGCGGGGACCTCGGCCGGCTGCTCACGGCGGCCGCGTTGTGGGGCGCGGCCTTCCTGTGCAACGCCATCGCGCTCGAGGACTTCGCTCCCCTGGCGATCGCCGCCTGGCGGGTGGCCCTCGCCACGCTCGTGATAGGCGCCGCGTGCGGCGCGGCCGGCTACCGCGTGCCGACGGACCCGAGGAGCCTCGGCCTGCTCGGCGCGATCGGCGTGCTGAACACCGTGGTGCCCTTCACGCTGATCGGCTGGGGACAGACGAGCGTCGATCCCGCCACGACGGCCGTGCTGATCGCGGTCTCGCCGTTCGCCACGCTCGCGCTGTCGCACGTCATGACCTCGGACGATCGGTTCACGCGGGCCAGGCTCTTCGGGCTCGTGCTGGGGTTCGCGGGCGTCGTGCTGCTGATCGGCGTCGACGCCGTCGGCGCGCACGGCAACCTGCCCGGCCTGCTCGCGATCCTGGCCGCGGCCTGCTGCTACGCACTGTCGGGGCTGCTCATCAGGAAGCTCGGCGACGTGCCGAGTCTCGCGATCGTCGCCGGTCAGCTCGGCGCGGGCGCGTTGATCCTGCTGCCCCTCGTGTTCTGGCTGCATCCGCCCGCGACGCAGCCGGTGTCCGCGAGCAGCGTCGGCGCGATCGTCGCGCTCGGGCTCGGACCGACCGCGTGGGCGTACGTGCTGCGCACGCGCATCGTGCAGGCGAACGGTGCGGTGTTCATGTCGAACGCGGGGTTCCTGATTCCGCTGTTCGGTGCGCTGTGGGCATGGCTGTTCCTCGGCACGCTGCCGGGCATCGCCACGTGGCTCGCCATGGCGCTGATCTTCGCGGGGCTGCTCGTCGGGCGGCGGGCGTCCGGGAACGGCGCGGACACGCCGGGCGCATGATCACGCCCGTTCGGGGCGACCGGAGGCGGTCGGGGCCCGTCCGGTCACGCCGTGCCGCTACCCTGTTCCCTCTTCCGCACCGGACCCCGCCCATGAGCGAACCGACGACCCGATGCGCGGCCGCTGCCTGCGCGGCGCGGTGTCTCTGGAAATCTCGCGTTTCGCCGGCAACGTCGTGCACTGCCACGGCACGCAGTGCGGGCTGCCTCGATGGACCGACCGGGCTCGTGGCCGAGGCGCACATCTTCGTCGCGGACAAAAGCGACTACTACGCGCCGAGCGACGCGCTGCCTCAGTTGTCGCGCTCGGACTGATCCCCGCGCGACATCGCGCGCGAGATGTCGGTGTCGATGCCTTCCGCGCCGGTGTCGTCGAGGCCGTCGTCGACGGGGTCCGGACGACCCCGCTCGAGCCGCTCGTCGGGTCGCTCCTCCGGCCATTCCTCGAGCCGCAGGTCGGCGACCTTGAGGTCGGCGACCTTGTCGATTCCCGCCTCGAGCCCGACGTCCAGGTCCGGCACCGTGCGTGCACCGGTCCGCGCCCGGATCGATCCGACGTCGGGTGCGATGTCGGGTGCGATGTCGGGTGCGATGTCGGGTGCAATGTCGGGCACGACGTCGGGCACGACGTCGGGTGCGATGTCGGGTGCAATGTCGACCGCGAGGCTCCCTTCGCGACGTGTCTCGTCCGCACGTGCGCGCGGCACGATCGCGCCGCGGTGCCCGATCACCTCGCGCGCGAGGGCGTGCCCGGCAAGGATGGCCTCCGTCGTCGAGCGTCCCGCCAGGCGCGCGGCCAGGAACGCGCCGTCGAAGCTGTCGCCGGCCGCGGTCGAGTCCACCATGCGCTCCATCGGCGCGAAGGGCGGCGCCTCCATGCCTTCCGGAATGGGCAGCGCGCCGCGCGCGCCGTCCTTGACCGCGCCGTC
This sequence comes from uncultured Gammaproteobacteria bacterium, assembly GCA_963833195.1. GTDB lineage: Bacteria > Pseudomonadota > Gammaproteobacteria > Granulosicoccales > Granulosicoccaceae > Granulosicoccus. Next base: position 1,131,006 of record CAWHXF010000028.1, read on the forward strand.
GCGCACGCCGGCGGCGCGCAACCTCGCGGCCACGGCCTCGGCCGAGGGGTCGCCGAACAGCGCCGCCTCGTCGTCGGCCGACGGCAAGCCGATGTCGGTCAGGCGCCACAGCCGCGAGATCCACAACGCGGCCGTGGCGGCGTCCTCCCACAGCGCGGGTCGGTAGTTCGAGTCGAACGATATGCGCACGCCGCGCTCGCGGCAGCGGCCCAGCCGTTCGCACAGCCGCTCTCGCGCGACCGGCGAGAGGATCGCGAGCGTGATGCCCGACAGGTGCACCAGGTCCACGCGGCCGAGCGCATCGAGCGCCGCGGCCGCGTGCGGCTCGCCGGTACCGGTGCGCACGTCGCTGCCCGGTTCGAACAGCGTGCGCGCGGCCGAGCGCTCGCGCCAGTAGGAGAAGCTGCGCTCGCCGTGCGCGTCGGTGGCGATGGCGTACAAGCCCGGCAACCTGCGCGCGTGCGTTCCCACCAGCGCATCGTCGAGCCCTTCGCTGCGCAGGAAGGCCCGCATGCGTCGCGACAGCTCGTCCTCGCCGACGACGGTGACGTACGCGACCGAGGCGCGCGGACCGGCCTCGCGAGCGAGATAGACCGCGACGTTCAGAGTGTCGCCCGCGAAGCCGACGCGCGCGTCCGCGGAGGCCGCGGCGTCCGTGGCCGGTGCGAGGCCCAGCTCGACCATGCACTCGCCGATGCACGCGACGCGCGGCACGAAGGTATCTGTCACGGATCGCAGGGCTCCATCAGTCGGGGGGCGTGTCGGGCTCGGTCGCGAGCCAGGCATCGACGAACGCTTCCAGCTCGTCGGCCAGCACCGCGTAGCGGGGGTTGAACGTGCCGCGCGCGCTGGCGCTGCCGTTCGGCGCGGGCACCAGCCCACCGCCATACCACAAGTCCTGCCCCTCCAGGCAGGCCGTCACGTCCTGCGCGTCGCGCGAGGTGTTGGCGCTGCAGGCGCGGAAGTCGCCGTCCGGCCCCCAGTGCGGGTTGTCCGGCGACACGTGCATGCCCAGATGCGTGACCGAGGTGACGCGAGCCGCCTCGTCGTCGCCGCGCACGCGCACGAACCGCGGACGGAAGTCCGCAGGCGGCGTCCAGGGCTCGGCTTCGCGCGCGGCGTCCCCGGCCTCGGTGGAGAACTGCACCAGCACGCTCGTCGGCGAATCGGCGAGGCGCTCGAACAGGCGCGCGTTCGCGGCCGGATCGATGATCTGGTCGTCGGTGCTCTGCGCGACGAACCAGGGGATCTCGATGCGCGCGCCATCCTCGATGGCATCGTCCATCGCGCGCAGGGTCAGCACGGTCTCCGATACGCCGCGCATCGGCATGGCCTCGTAGCGCGCCCAGTCGTCGCGCGCATCCTTGTCGATCCAGCGCCAGACGTGACGCAGCCAGGGCGTGAGCGCGACGAGCCGGCGACTGGCCAGGCGCCAGGCGGGCGACAACGAGACGAGCGCCCCGACCTCGGCCCCGGTCGCATCGTCGAGCGCCACGACCAGTCCGAGGATGGCGCCGAGCGAGACGCCGGCCAGCAGCACGCGCTCGTGCTCGAGCGCGGCGATGTCGATCTGGTGCCGCACGCTCGCGAGCCAGTCGTCGTGATCGACGGTGAGCAGGTCCGCCGAACGCGTGCCGTGACCCGGCAGCAGCACGGTGCGCGCGATCAGGCAGCTCCGCGACAGCGTGTGCGCGACGTCGCCGAGCGAGTACGCGGTGTCGGCCAGGCCGTGCACGAGGATCGCCACGCCGCGCACCTCGCCGCCGCAGGCCGGGGCGACCGGGTACTCACGCGGCGCGACGCGCTCGAGCTCGCGCTCGTCGGCCGCGTCGAAGGGCACGCGCCAGGTATCCAGCCGGCCGCGCACGTCGGCGGCGTAGGCGGTGAAGTCCGGCGCGCGCAAGGTTCGCTCGACATCGTCCCAACCGCCCGGCCGCAGCTCCAGGGGGTCGGCGGCCGGTCCGTTGTCGGTGGCACAACCGAACAGCGCCGCGACGGCCAGCGCCGCGACGGACGTCCTGAACGGGATCATCTCGCTCGGCTCAGCCCGCCTTCTTCCAGAGCTCCCCGCTGGCCATCTCGGCACCTTGCGCGAGGCTTTCGAGCTTGGCCCACACGATCTCGGCGTCCACCGCGCCGAAACCCGCGAACGTCGCGAAGCCGCAGTCGGTCCCGGCGATGACGCGTTCCCGACCGACGATGTCGGCGTAGCGCCGGATGCGATCGGCCACGAGACGGGGGTGCTCGACGAAGTTGGTGGTCGAGTCGATGACGCCGGGAATGAGCACGTAGTCGTCGGGAATGACGTTCTCGCGCCAGGCGCGCCACTCGTGCCCGTGGCGCGGGTTCGAGGTCTCGAACAGCAACCCGCGCGGCTTCGCCTTCAGCACGGTGGGCAGGATCTTTTCCAGCGCGATGTCGCACACGTGCGGCCCCTCGTAGTTGCCCCAGCAGACGTGCATGCGCACGCGATCCCCGGGGACGTTGCGTAGCGCGTGGTTCAGCACCTCGACATGCAGCTCGGCCTGGCGCACGAACTCGTCATCGGAGAGATCGGGGAACATCATGTGTCGCCCCAGCCCGAGGTCCGGGCTGTCGAGCTGCAGCACGAGCCCCGCGGCCACGATGGCCTCGTATTCGTGGCGCATGGCTTCGGCGACGTCCTCGAGATACGCCTCGTGGGTGGCGTGGTACGTCGATGGCTGGAACAGCGCGATGACGCCCGGCGTGGCCGAGTTCATGAAGCCCTCGTCGTACCCGTGGGCATCCATGGCGGCCTGCATCCAGCGGATGTCGTCGTGCAGCGGCTCCAGGTCCTTCACCTGGATGGGCCCGACGCACTGCGGCCGGCGGTAGCTCGGCGTGCCGCCGCCCTTGGCCTGACGCTCGAGAAAGCTCGGGAAGCGCTTCAGGTCCGCGGGCGCGCGGCGCGGGCTGTCGCCCTCGAAACCGGTCAGCCGATCCTTGATGTAGGTGGCGTAGCTGATCTTGCTCATCTCGCCGTCGGAGGGCAGCGCGATGCCGGCGGCGCGCTGGCGTCCCACCACGTCGTCCACCGCGCGCGACACCGTGGCGGCGAAGCGGGACTCGTCCACCCGGCCTTCCTTCTCTCGCTCGAACACGAGCTCGGTCACGTCGGCGGGGCGCGGCAGCGAGCCGACGTGGGTCGTCAGGATGGCGTCTGTGGAGAGCTTCATGCGCGCGTCACGGCGTGGCCCGATGGGCGGGCGGAAGGCGCGAGTATCGCAGAGCCCGAACGCGGGCCGGACCGGAGATCACTGCGTGGCGTAGCGCCCGCAGGACAGCTCGCCGTCGACCGAGCTGACCATGCCCAGCAGGTCGTCGCCGACGAAGGCGATGGATTCGAAGCGGTGGGGCACCTCCAGATCCGGTCCGCGCAACTCGAACGAGTCCGCCCCCGTGGCGAGGTACTCGACCCGGGCGACGACGAGGTCGGCCTCGCCCTCCCGGCGCCCGTACAGCTCGAAGGCCGGCGTGAAGGCGAAGCTTGCGAAGACCTCCAGATCCGGCGAGTTGCACGCCCACAGATCCTGCAGCTCGTTGTCCTCGAAGCCGTTCGCCAGGCGTTCACGCAACTCGCCCGCGGGCGCACCCGAGGCGTCCGTGTCCGGCGAAAGGGTGGCGCGCGCGCAGGCGAGCTCACCGTCGGTCGAGCTCGCACCGCGCCACGCGTCGGGGCCCGCGAACCGGATGTCGGTGATGTCCTCCTGCAGGTTCGGGTACTCGAGCCGCACGGCATCGGACGCGGTCACCGACCAGGCGAAGGGCGCGCGCTCGTCGATGACCTGCGGCGCATAGACGTAGAACACGCCGCTCTCCTCGGTGTCGAACGCGTAGCCGACCGGGAAGCTTCCGCCGCCGGCCTCGCAGCGCCAGACGTCGTAGTCGTCCTGCGCCCGCACGTCGGTGCGCAGTGCCTCCGGCAGGGAGGCCGGCCCGATCGGCGGTGTCTGGCCGCTCAGCGGATTGAAGTTCGGATCGACCGGCTCCGCCTCCTCGCCGTCCTCGGTCGGGCCTTCCGACCCGATGTCGAGCGGGGGCAACCCGAGCGGGTTCGAATCGGTCGTGAGGGTCGGGGCATCGTCCGGCGGAAGCGGGTCGTCGGAGCTTCCGCAGCCGCCGAGCGCCAGCAGGCAGGCAAGCGCGGGCAAGGCGCACCTCGATCGGTTCCAGCGCACCGCCCGTGCCATCGGCGTGCCGCTCGACCCACCCGTCATCAGCCCTTCCATGCCCCGGTTCTCCGCCTCGAGAGTGCCGGGCGCATCATGCACCGTGCGCCACGCGATTGCCGCGCGCGTGCCGCCGAGGCGCGACGCCGGCCGGGCGTCGGGCGAAGCCCGCTCCGGCCGGCGCCTGCGCGATCATCCCTCGAAGAAGAAGATCTCGCAGTCGGCCGCGCCCTCGCTGCTGCTGAAGCCGGACCAGGCGGCGCCATCGCTCGAGAACGAGATCTGGTTGATCTCCTCCTGTGCACCGGCCGCGTCGTAGTTCAGGAAGACCGTATCGTTGCCCTGCGTCGTCCAGGTGAACTCGGCGGAGAAGCCTTCGTCCTCGTCGAGGTGCGCGGCGAGGCCCAGGCCGCCATCGACGAAGAAGTAGGCGACCGGGTACGTGTGCGCATCGACGGTGCAGACCCACAGGTCGAACTCGTCCTCGGAGACCACCGTGTTGGTCAGCGCGGCCGCGAGGTCCCCGGCGGGTGCGCCGCCGCCACCGGTACCTGTGCCGTTCACCGCCACGGCCTCTCCGTCCTCGGTGATCTCGTAGGTCGTGCCGCCGCAGATGACGGTGTCGCCCGGCGCCGCGATGATCGTGTCGCCACCGCACTCGAACTCGTACGTGATCTCCGTGTCGCCGCCGAAGTCGTCGTCCCCGGGAAACCCGTCACCGTCGTCCGAGGGAAACTCGTCGTCGCCGAAGTCCGTGGAGTCGCCCACGTCGTCGTCCCCGCCACCGCCACCGGCGAACGGGTTGCCACCGGGGAACGAGACCGTTCCGCCGGGGCTCGAGGTGTCCCCGGGGTTCGAGGTGTCCCCAAGGTTCGAGGTGTCCGTCGTATCGGTCCCGACGTCGCCGCCGAGCGGCGTGCTGGTCGGCGCCTCGGTAGCGGGCGTGGCGGTAGCGGGCGGGACGGTGGCCGGCGAGTCCCCGCCTCCATCGCTGCAGGCCGTCAGCGCAAGCGTCAGCGCGCACAACGCGAAGAGGGCCGGTGTGCGGTTGCCGGGGCGGGAGGTGGTCGAGCGCTTGATCATTGGCCTGGAAGTCCTTGCCGTGCGAGCGAAGCCGGAACGGCGTGAGAGGCGCTCCGGGTCGGTGCACCGGCGTGGTCCGGAGCGTCCGGACCGCCCCGCCGTGCTTGGGATTTATATACCTAACTGGCAGGTGGCTGTGCGCCGCCGGCGTGACAGGTCGGCAACCTCGGTTCGCCGACGGAACCTTTATCCGCACCCGTGGGGCGGTGCGTTCGCATGCGCGGCCGATGCGACACTTGCCGGCATGGATACCGCCACGCACATCATCACCGTTCTCACACCCGACCGCCCGGGTATCGTGCACGCCTTGGCCCGCACGCTCACCGAGGCCGGCGTGCACCACCTCGCCATCAGCCAGACCGTCGTGCACGGCGCGTTCACGATCGCGCTGGTGCTGGCCGTGCCGGATACGGTGGACGCCGGGCGGCTGAGCGATGCGCTCGCGCGGGCGGCGGGCTCCGAGGCATCGGCGTCGCTGCTCGCATTGCCCGTCGATGCCTCGCAGCACCGGACGGCGGCACCGCCGAGCCGCGACCGCTACGTGCTCACCGCGCTGGGGCGCGCGCATTCCGGCATCGTCGGCGAGCTCGCGCGCATCGTGCTCGAGCACGGCGGCAACTTCACCGACTTCTCGAGCGACGGCGTCGACGGCGCCCTGCAGCTGATCGCCGAGCTGGAGCTCGGCCCGGACGGCTCGCTCGCGGGGCTGCAGGCCGCGTTGGCGGATGCCGCGGCGAGCGCCGATGCGCGGCAGGAACTGACCGTGCGCCTGCAGCACCAGCGCCTGTTCGCGGCCACCAACGAGGTGGCCTTCCGGAGATCGGCCTCGTGATCCGCACCGATGCCGTGCTGGACACGCTGCGCATGCTCCAGGAGGAGAAGCTCGACGTGCGCACGGCCACGCTCGGGCTGGACCTGCACGGCTGTTCCACGCCCGACCCGACCGCGCTGTGCGCGCGCATCCGCGAGCGCGTGCTGCGCACCGCCGACGGTTTCGTAGACGCGACCGTCGCGCTGGAGCGCGAGTACGGCATCCCGATCGTGAACCGGCGCATTGCCGTGTCACCCATCGCCACCGTGGCCGCGGGCCACGCGAGCGGCGCCCTGGTCGATGTCGCTCGCGCGCTCGACGCTGCGGCGAACGAGGTCGGCGTCGACCTGATCGGTGGCTTCGGCGCGCACGTGCAGAAGCGCACCGGTACGGACGCGGGCGCGCTGATCGATGCCCTGCCCGAGGCGCTGTCGACGACGTCGCGCGTGTGCGGCTATCTCGAGGTCGCCTCCACGCGCACCGGCATCAACATGGATGCGGTGAACCGCATCGCGTCCACGATCCTCGACATGGCGCACCGCGACGCCGCGCACGCGGGCTTCGCCGCGGCCAAGCTCGTCGTGTTCGCGAACCTGCCCGACGACAACCCGTTCATGGCGGGCGCCACGCACGGTCGCGGCGAAGGGGACGCGACGATCAACATCGGCGTGTCGGGCCCGGGCGTGGTGCAGCGCGCGCTGGAGCGGCTGCGCGCCGGAAGCCCCGGGCTCACCCTCACCGACCTGGCCGAGGAGATCAAGCTCACCGCGTTCCGCATCACGCGCGTGGGCGAGCTGATGGGGCGCGAGCTCGCGGCCGCGCTCGACATCGACTTCGGCATCGTCGACCTGTCGCTCGCACCGACGCCCGCGGTGGGGGATTCCATCGGCGAGATCCTGCAGGCCATGGGCATCGTGCGCGTGGGCGCGCCGGGCTCCACCGCGGCCATCGCCATGCTGAACGATGCGGTGAAGAAGGGCGGCGCGTTCGCGAGCTCCAGCGTGGGCGGGCTGTCGGGCGCCTTCATCCCCGTGATGGAGGACGCCACGCTCGCGGCGGCGGCCGAAGCCGGCTGGCTCACCACCGAGAAGCTGGAGGCCATGACGAGCGTGTGCAGCGTGGGCCTGGACATGTTGCCCGTGCCGGGCGATGTCTCGCCGACGACGCTCGCCGGGATGATCGCCGACGAGATGGCCATCGGCGTCATCAACAACAAGACGACGGCCACGCGCATCGTGCCCGTGCCCGGCAAGCGCGCCGGCGAGCACGTGAGCTTCGGCGGGCTGTTCGGGGCCAGCATCGTCATGGCGGTCAGGGAATCGAGCGCGGACGATGCGTTCGTCTCGCTCGGCGGACGCATACCGGCGCCGCTGCAGGCGATGAAGAACTGATCGTGTCCTTCGCTCCATCGCACCGACGCAGGGCGTTCCGATGACCGCCGCCACGCTGCCACCCTGCGACGAGGCCGCGCCCGTACCGGCCGGCTCCTGCGTGCCGCTGCACGGGACCGGCACCCTCGTGGCGACGGTGCTCGGCTCGAGCCTCGCCTTCGTCGTGGGCTCGATCATCAACGTCGCGCTGCCCGACATGCAGCGGGACCTGGGCACCGACGCCGCCGGCGCGCAGTGGATCGTCAACGCCTACCTGCTGCCGCTCGGCGCGCTCGTGCTGATCGGCGGCGCGCTCGGTGACCACTACGGCAGGAAGCGGCTGTTCCAGACCGGGCTGATCGTGTTCACGCTCGGGTGTCTCGGCTGCGCGCTGTCGCCGAACCTGCCGGTGCTGCTCGGCGCACGCGTCGTGCAGGGCATCGGCGCGGCGCTGCTCGCGCCGAACAGCCTCGCCATCATCGCGGCCTCGTTCACGGGCGAGCGGCGCGGCAAGGCCATCGGCACCTGGGCGGCCGCGGGCGCCATCGCCGGCGCCGTCGCACCGGTGCTCGGGGGCTGGATCGTGGACGTCGCGAACTGGCACTGGGCGTTCCTCGTGGTCGTGCCACCCGCGACCGCGGCCTGGCTCGTCGCACGGCGGTCCGTGGCCGAGAGCGTGCAGGAGGCGCACGCCGCCGCGCCGCTGGACTGGGCGGGCGCTGCGAGCGTGACGCTCGCGCTCGCGAGCCTCGTGTGGGCGCTCATCGCCCTGCCCGTGCGCGGCATCGCGGACGCACCCGTGATCGGAGCGCTGGTCGTCGGCACGGTGCTGGCGGCGCTCTTCGTGCGCGTGGAGCACGCCCGGCGCGAGGACGCGATGATGCCGCTCGCGCTCTTCACGACACCCGCCTTCAGCGGCATCTCGCTGCTGACGCTGCTGCTGTACGCCGCGCTCGGCGGGCTCTTCGTGCTATTGCCCTGGACGCTCATCGAGGCGTTCGACTTCAGCGCCACGCAGGCCGGCGCCGCGCTGCTGCCCATGCCGCTGATCATCGGCACGCTGTCGCGCGCCGCGGGCGGACTGGCCGGGCGCATCGGCACCCGGCCCATGCTGGTGGCCGGACCGCTGGTGGTGGCGGCTGGATTCGCACTGCTGTCGCGGCTGCCGAGCGAGGGCTTCGACTACTGGCGGCACGTCTTTCCGGGGCTCGTCACGCTCGCGCTCGGCATGGCCATCAGCGTGGCACCGCTGACGACGGCGGTGATGAACAGCGTGCCCGACGAGCGCGTGGGCGTGGCGTCCGGCGTGAACAACGCGATCTCGCGCGTCGCGGGGCTGGTGGCCACGGCGCTGCTGGGGTTCGTGCTGGTCGGTGATGAGGGTGTCGCCGGAGCGGCCGCGCTGGTGGCGGGGTTCGGGGAGGCGGCGCTCGTGGGGGCGGTGCTTGCGGTGTCGAGTGCGGGGGCGGTGGCCTGGTTGGTTCGGGACGTGTGAACCGCGGACGGACGAGGGCGCTTGCGCATCGGACCCGCAGGCCGACCTCTATCGCCCCGCTGGGTTCACCGCGCGATCGCGATGGACGGCACTGTCCACGCGAGAAGGAGCAGCGTGGCGAGGACGGCGATGGTTCGGCGAAAGGGCACGGGCGCGTCCTTGTGCGGCATGGGCAAGCCGAGCGAGGAACAACCCGGACTCGATCCGATCGGTGCCGCAGCATCCTTGGCCCCGCCTTGGCGATCCGTGCAGGACCGTCGACTCTTCGGACGATGCCTGCTCCGTTCGGCGCGCACGTGCACCGCTCCACGTTTCGCCGACTCGGTCGCTCGTCTCGATGGTTCCGTACACGCGCACTGTCCGGCGTCCACCACCCGCCCCCGACCCTGCTCGGCTTCACGAACCGAACAAGCCGCACTCTCAGTCCGGCACCGCTCCACGGAACCGCCCGAGGCACGCATAAAGATCCGTCCCGACCCGCCACTACTGCGTGTCGATGACGACGGAAATTCCCATCGCGCGGAGAACCCTGGAAGCGACCATCGGGCGCCAGCCCGCGCGGCTGCTCATGGTCGACGACGACGTGCCCTGGCGCACGCTCGCCCGGCGCCTGCTCGCGCGCGATCCGCACCTGGAGTGGACGGTGACGGCGGTGGCGAGCGCGGCCGAGGCACTGGCGACGCCGGACCTGCGCCGCTTCGATTGCCTGCTGATCGACTACCGGCTGCCCGACGGTACCGGCACCGAGCTCGTGGAGCGCCTGCGCGACAAGCTGCGCACGCGGCTGCCGCCCGTCGTCGTCATCTCCGCGGGCGGCGGCGAGGATGCCGCCATGCACGCGGTGCGCGCGCACGCGACCGACTACCTCGCCAAGCGCGCGCTCACGCCGGACGCGCTGTATCGCTCGCTCGGCAACGCCGTCGAGAAGGGCGAGCTGCGCGCCACGGTGCGCAGCCGGCGCGACGAGCTTCGGCGCGCGAACGGCGAGCTGGAGCGTCGCGCGGTCGAGATCCAACGCTTCTATCACACGGTCTCGCACGAGATGAAGACGCCGCTGACGGCCGCGCGCGAGTTCGTGGCGATCGTGCGCGACGGGCTCGCCGGGGACCTGAACGCCGAGCAGACGAGCCTGCTGGAGCACGCGCTCGAGAGCTGCGACCAGATCACCCGCCAGTTCGACGACCTGATCGACCTGACGCGGCTGGAGACCGGCAAGTTGCGCCTGGACTTCGCGCCCGCCCGCATCGATCGCACCGTGGAGCGCTGCCTGGCCATGGTCGCGAGCGCGGCCGCCGCGCGCGACATCGAGCTCGTGTGCGAGCTCGAGCCCGAGCTGCCCGCCGTGACCATGGACGCCGGACGCATCGGTCAGGTGCTCGTGAACCTCGTGGGCAACGCCATCAAGTTCACCGACCCTGGCGGTCGCGTGGTGCTGAGCGCGCGTGCTCACCGCGACGGCAAGCGGCTCCGGCTGCGCGTGCTCGATACCGGCCGCGGCATCGCCAAGGCCGACCGAGCGCGCATCTTCGAGCGCCTCTACCAGGTCGACCGCGCCGTCGACGACCCGGCGGCCAGCGGACTGGGCCTGGGGCTGAGCATCTCGCGCGAGATCGTGCGCGGTCACGGCCACGAGCTGCGCCTGTACAGCCGCGTGGGTCTGGGCAGCACGTTCGGCTTCGACCTGCCCGTCGCCACCACACCGACCGCCCCTCGATCGGGCGCCTCCTCCCCCGCGAAGGTTCCGCAAGAGAACACGCCATCATGAAGACGATACTGCTCGTCGAGGACGACCCGAAGATCTCGCTCGCGCTCGGCATCCGCCTGCGCCATTCCGGCTACGAGGTCGTGAGCGCGCCGGACGCGGTGCACGCCATGGCGAAGGCCCTCAAGCACGAACCGCACGTGGTGGTGCTGGACATCAACCTGCCGGGCGGCGACGGCTTCCTCGTCGCGGAGCGGCTGCGCGCCGGCGACACGACGGCGAACGTGCCCATCATCTTCATCACCGCGTCGAAGCTACCCGGACTCGCGGAGCGCGCCGCCTCGCTCGGTGCCGTGGCGCTGGTGGAGAAGCCCTTTTCCGCGGCGCAGCTGAGCGAGGCGTTGCAGCGCGCGCTCGGCGAGGATCGCGCGGCCGCGTGAGCGGGCCCGCTCAGGCCGGCGCGCGTGCCGCGGCGCACGCGCTGGCGCACGACCTGCGCGGCCCGGTGCTGACCATCGACGGCTTCGCGGCCGAGCTGCGGCTCGCGACCGACGAGCTCGTGCGCGTCGCGTCGGACGGCGCAGGCGCGGACGCGACGCCGCGCGAGAACGACCCCGCCGCGCTGCGCGAGCGCGTGCTGGACATAGCGCGTACCGACCTGCTGCCCTGCCTGGAGTGCATCGCCGCCGCGGCCGCGACGCTCGGCGCGCGCGTCGATGCCCTGGACGGGGCCGCGGCGCACGAGGTGGATGCGCGAGCGCGGACACCCGCGGGGGGCTCGTGAGCGACGCGGCCGCCTCGGGGCGCGGCGCGGCGGCGCTGCGCGACGCGGTCGGTGCGCGGCGGCGCGCGATGGCGAGGCTCGCCGCACCGCGTGGCCGCACCGAGCGCTGGTGGCACGCCGGCATCGCGGTGCTTTCGCTCGCGGTGACGCTCGCCGCGGCCTGGACCGCTCGCGAGCTCGTCGAGGAGCGCGGCGCCGCGCACTTCGAACGCGAATCGATGCGCACCGTGCGCGCGCTGCAGAACCGGATGGCGCACTACGAGGACGCCCTGCAGGCCGGCGTCGCCGCGCTCGACGTCGCGGGCGGGCGCGTCGACCAGAACACCTGGCGCCGGTTCGCGGACGGTCTGGAGCTGACCCGGCGCTACCCCGGGGTCAACGGCATCGGGCTGGTCGAGCGCGTGCCGACCGAGGCCCTCGATGCGCTCGAGCGGCGCGAGCGCGTCGGCGGTCAGCCCGGCTTCGACGTGCACCCGGCGGTGGACGCGGCCGTGCACTTCCCGATCATCTTCATCGAGCCTCGCGCCGGCAATCGCGCGGCGCTCGGACTGGATCTCGCGCACGAGCCGCAGCGGCACCGCGCCGCGCTCGACGCCCTGCGTTCCGGGGAAGCGCGCATCACGGGTCCGATCTCCCTCGTGCAGGAGAGTGCCGACAAGCCGGCCTTCCTGTTCTTCGCACCCTACTCGGGCGCCGAACGATTCCCGACCCGCGCGGACGCCTTCGACGGTCTGGTGTACGCCCCCTTCGTCGTCGAGGAGCTCGTGTCCGGTGCCCTGCCGGCCGCCGAGCGCGACATCGATCTGCGGTTGGTGGACGGGGACACGGTCCTGCACGACGAGTTCGGCGATGCCGACGCGAACGCCGCCACGCGCAGCGTCGAGATATCGCTCTACGGCCGGACCTGGCGCGTGGACATGCGTCCCGCGTACCGCCTGGGTCCGGCCGAGACGCACCTGCAACCCGTGCTGGTGCTGCTGGCCGGGCTGCTGATCGATGCGATGCTGCTCGGACTGTTCGTGTCGATCATGCGCGCGCGTCGCGCGCTGGAGCGCTCGGCCGAGATCGGTGCGCAGCTTGCCGAACGCTCGCGCGAGCTGGAGCGCAGCAACCGCGGGTTGGAGCGTTTCGCGTGCGTGGTGAGCCACGACCTGAAGGCACCGCTGCGCGGCATCGGCGACCTCGCCTGGTATCTGGAAGAGGATCTGGAGCCGCTGATCGCGGCCGGTAGAGCGCCCGCCGAGGTTCCGAGGCACCTCGAGCGCATCGGTGCGCAGACGCGCCGCATGGAGGCACTGATCGACGGCATCCTGGACTATTCGGGCGTCGGCGAGGCCGAACCCGAGGACGAGCCCGTCGATACGGGCGTCTTGCTCGCCGAGCTCGCCGAGCTGCACGAGCGCGTGCCGGGCCAGCTCGTCGTCGAGGGCCCGGCACCGGTGCTGAACACCTCGCTCACCCGACTGACGCAGGTGCTCGGCAATCTCGTGGGCAACGCGTTCAAGTACCACGACGCGCCGCAGGGTGCGTGCGTGCGCGTGTCGTTCGAGCCGCGCGCGGACGCGTGGCGGGTGCGCGTTGCGGACGATGGCCCGGGCATCGATCCGAAGCACCACGAGCGGGTCTTCGAGATGTTCCAGACGCTCGGCACGAAGGACGCGGCTGACGCCACCGGCGTGGGGCTCGCCATCGTGCGCCGCATCGTCGATGATGTGGGCGGGCGCATCCACATCGAGCCGACTCCCGGTCGCGGCACGACCTTCGTGCTCGACTGGCCCGCGCGCGGTACGGCGGTCGGGCGAGTCGACCCGTTGCAGACGCCGCGCGCGATGGCCGCTACGAGAGTCATTCCGCCCGAACCGCGCAAGGCAGCATGAGCAACGACGAGAGCGATCCGGAGGCACGCGCGGGCACGGGCGACGTGCTGTTGGTCGACGACAACGACCTGGACGCCGAACGGCTGAGCCGCGCCCTCGCCCGGCTGGGCGTGGGCCGCCGCACGCTGCGCGCGCGCGATGGCCTCGATGCGCTGGAGCGCCTGGACGGTCTGCCCGCGCAGGCCACGCCCGCATTGATGGTCGTGGACTTCGACATGCCGCGCATGAACGGACGCGAGCTGCTCGACGCCTGCGCCGCGCGGCCCCGGTTCGCATCGGTGCCGCGCCTGCTGATGTCGAGCTCGCTGCGCACGCTCGAGCGCGACGCGGCCGACAACGCAGGCGCATCGCCGGGCGGCGCCGACGACGTGGAGCGCGTGGTCAAGCCGGCCACCCTCGCCGATACCGTCGCGGCCGTCGCGCGCTGCGCCGCCGTCGCGCCGCTGGTGTCGCGCCACGACATCGTGCTCGTCGACGACGACCCGGACGTGCACGAGCTCGCGCGGCGACTGGTACGTCGGGAACCGCGCAGGCTGCTGTCGCTGGTGGGCTCCGATGCGGCGCGGCGGGCGTTGCCGGGCACGGAGGTGGAGCTCCTGATCGTGGATGCGCGCATGCCGGACGGGGACGGGCTCGATCTGCTCGAGGGCCTGCACGCGGCCGGTACCGTGCGAGCGCGTCGCACGTTGCTGAGCTCCGCCGGGCGGCTCGCATCGGCCGAAGCGGCGCGCGCCACGGCGCTCGGTCTGGAGGTCGTGGACAAGCGCGAGCTGTTCGATCGGCACCGCTTCGGCTCGAACATCGGCGAGGCTCCGGCGAAGGCCGCCTGAACCGCACCGCGCGTCCGCGCCGGCCGTGCCCGCTCGACTTGTCGTAAGGTCGGACGCTCCTCCCACCGTGCAGCACCGACCTTGACCACCTTCACCGAAGCTCCCCCCGCGTCCGCGGACGCCCCCGCCGCGCCGGTCCACATCGACAAGCGCGTCTACGATCTCTACGACGAGTACTGCCACGGCCACATCGACCGGCGCGAGTTCCTGCGTCGCGCCGGCGCCATCACCGTGGCCGGCGTCAGCGGGCTCGTGATGGCGCAGGCGCTCATGCCGCGCTACGCGAACGCCGAGACCATCAAGTTCACCGACGAGCGCATCGTGCCCACGTACGTCGAGTACCCGTCCCCGGACGGCAACTCCGGCACCATGCGCGGCTACCTCGTGCAGCCCGCGGGCGAAGGCCCCTTCCCGGCGGTGCTCGTGCTGCACGAGAACCGCGGGCTGAACCCGTACATCGAGGACGTCGCGCGTCGCTTCGCGGTCGAGGGCTTCGTGGCGCTGGCCCCCGACGGGCTGTTTCCCGTGGGCGGCTACCCGGGCAACGACGACGCGGGGCGCGAGCTGCAGAAGAGCCTGGACCAGGACAAGCTCTTCACCGACATGCTGAACTCCGCCCGCTTCCTGCTCGAGCACGAGGCCACGACGGACAAGCTCGGCGCGGTCGGCTTCTGCTGGGGCGGGGGCACGGTCAACGCGCTCGCCGTCGAGATGGGCGACGAGCTGGCCGCCGGCGTGCCGTTCTACGGCGCGGCTCCGCCGAGCGAGGACGTCGCGCGGATCTCGGCGCCGCTGCTGATCCAGAACGCCGAGGACGACGAGCGCATCAACGCGATGTGGCCGGACTTCCAGGCCGCGCTGGAGGAGAACGGCGTGGACTACGAGCACCACCTGTACGAAGGCGCGCGCCACGGCTTCCACAACGACTCCACGCCGCGCTTCGACCCAGAGCAGGCGAAGCTCGCCGAGGAGCGCACGATGGCCTTCTTCCGCGAGCACCTGAGCTGAGGCGCACCGCGTCCGCGACGCGCTGCAGCGGCGGCGCGTCGGGGCGCGGGTCGCCCATCGGAGGGCCGCCCGGATCGGGATCCCCGTAGGGCTCGGGGTCGGGTCCGGGACGCGGGTCCGGTTCCGGTTCGCGGCCCGGATCGTGTTCGGGCTCCGGAATGGGGTCGTCGGGCAGCGGCGGCGGTTCTCGCGGGGCGCCGGGATCGGTTCCCGGCGGCATCACCGGGGGCCCGGGCACGCCCGGCTGGCCGGGTACGCCGGGCTCCCCCGGAGTGCCGTGAGCAATCATCGGGTCCGGTTCGGGCATGGGTGCGACTCCGCTGGGCGCTGGACGGACATCGAGCCTGCCTGCGTGCGGCGTCGACGGCCCCGATGCGCGTAAATGGTTCATCGCCGCAGCGGTCCTCGTCGCGATCGCCACATGCTGGCTCCATCAGCGGGACGAGAGGGAGAGGGCGATGGTGACGGCGAGTTCGGTCGAACGACGGGCGAGCGCGGCCGCGGACTCCGCGCGCTCGGTGGCGCCCGCCTGGATGCGGACGCTCTCCCGGGTCGGCTTCGCGGCCAAGGGTGTCGTCTACCTGATCGTCGGGGGCCTGGCGATGCAGGGCGCGGCGGGCGGCGGCCAGAAGGGGGCATTGACCGAGATCGCCTCCCAGCCGTTCGGGCGCGTGCTGCTCGGCATCGTCGCGCTCGGGCTCGCGGCCTACGCGGTGTGGCGCTTCGTCAGCGGCGCGGTGGATCCGCACGACGACGCCGACGACGACGCCAAGGGCATCGGCAAGCGCATCGGCTACGTCGCCAGCGGCGTGGTGTACGCGGGCCTGGCCGTTGCCGCCACGCGGATCGTGCTCGGCAGCGGCGGCGGGGGCGGTGGCGAGGGCGCGCAGCACTGGACGGGCGTGCTGCTCGAGCAACCGTTCGGTCGGGTGCTCGTGGGGCTCGTCGCGCTCGGCGTGCTTGCCGGCGCGGCGTACCAGTTGAAACAGGCCGTCACGGCGGACTTTCGCGAGGAATTCCGGCTCGGCGACATGTCGGGCACCGAGCGGACCTGGGCGACACGGGCGGGACGGCTCGGCCACGCGGCACGCGCCGTCGTGTACGCGCTCATCGCCTGGTTCCTGACCAGTGCCGCGCTCGCGAACGACGAGAATCGCGCGGGCGGTCTGGGCAAGGCCCTGCAGACGCTGCAGGAACAGCCCTGGGGCTCGTGGCTGCTGATCGCCGCGGGGCTGGGACTCGTCTGCTACGGGCTCTACTGCTTCGTGCTGGCTCGGTACCGCAGCGCGGCGAGCTGAGCCGGTTCCCGCGGGCTCTGCCTCAGCCCGGTCGGCCCGTCACGACGAAGGCTTCGGTCTCGATGCCGTCCGGGCCGTGCAGCGCGCAGCTCGTGCCGACGGGCACGCTGAAGGTGTCGCCCGCACCGAGGCCGACGCGCTCGTCGTCCACCTCGAGCTCGAGCGCGCCCGACTGCACGAAGATCACCTGCGGCGCACGCACCTCGCGGCGCGCGGAGGACGCGCCGGGTTCGAGTCGCACCCGGTGCAGATCGAAGCCGTGCGGCCACCAGTGCCGGATCGCGCCGCCCGCCGCGGCGTCGTCGAGGATCACGGCCGCCGAGCCCACGCCCGGCGAGGCGTGCGATCCGCCCTCGCCGTCGGCGAGATCCGCGGCGTGCGCGACGCAGCGGGCGAGCCGTTCGGCGTCGGGCGTGGTCAGCAGGGAGAGCGCGCGCGCATCGGGCACCTCCTCCGGCTCGGCGCCTTCGGGCACGCTCTCGCCGGCCGCCGTGTCGACCAGGCGCCCGCCCTCGAGCAGCACCAGCCCATGGTCCCGTGCCAGCTCGAAGACGCGCGGTGCCCAGGTCACCTTGCCGGGGTCGTCACCACCGAGCACGGCGAACAGGAAGCCCACGTCGTCGCCGACATTCTCGAAGCCGCGGAACATCATCGGCGGGATGGAGATGGTGTCGCCGGGACCGAGCCTCACCTCGCCCTCGTCGGCGTTCACGCCGTAGCGGAAGGCCCACTCTCCGGTGTGCACGACGAAGACCTCGGCGGTGAGGTGGCTGTGCTGCGAGTTCAGGCAGCCCGGAGGCTGACGCGCCGCGCCGATGTTGTAGCCGTGCGGCTCGGGCACGTGCACGTGCTGGTTCGGGTTCTCGGACACGCCCGGCCCGACGATGGTGAAGTTCTCCTTGGCGTCCGAGCCCGGCGAGCGCGAGTCCACGAACGCGTTCAGGCAGGGCACGAGCTCGTCGTGGCGGACCAGCCGGGCGCGCAGCGCGTCGGCGACGGACGCATCGTCGGAAGGAAGATCGGGGCGTGCGGCCATGGATGCGGGGACGGTGGGAGCGACGGCGGGAGCGACATCGGGCGCGTCCGGCGTCGTGCCCGGACCTTGCCGATCATCGGACCGCGCGCGCCCGTGCGCAAGGCCCCCGCCCTGCCCGTCCGGCCCGGACCGGAGCGGCGTCGCGTCGGGGCTCGGCACTCGATCTGACGTGCCTCGGGAGCGCTCAGCGCAGCAGCACCAGCTCCACGTGCGGACCGACGCCCGACGCCGCCGCGTCCGCGACCCGGGCGACGGCGATGACGTCGACGCGCTCGGAACCCACGCCGCGCGCCGCGAACCAGTCGACCACGCGCTCGGCACGCAGGAACGCCATCGAGATGGCCGCCTCGTCGGCGTCCGTGACGATGGCGAGCGCACGCACCTCGAACCGCTTGGTCGGGAAGCGCTCGAGCGTGCGCAGCGCGCGGGCGAGGCGTCGCTCGGAGGCCGGCGACAACCAGGCCGAACCGGCCGCGAAATCGAGCGTGCGCGCCTCCTCCGCGAACGCGGTGCAGCCGGCGTCGTCGACGCTCACCCCGCGCGGGCTGGTCGGACAGGCATCTTGCTCGTCGAGCAATCCGTCCCGGTCCCGATCCACGGGCAGCGAATGCGGCAGCGCCGCGGCGGGCGCGGGCACGTCGGCACCGCCCCGTTCCGGCAGCCACGCCCAGGCACCGGCCAGCGCGCCGGCGCCCGTGCAGAGCCCGAGCGCGAACGCCGCGGCGCCGGCGCGACGCCGGCCGCCGCGCGCGTCGCACGCGTCGCGCGGCGTCGTATCGATCGTCTGCGATGGTGCTGCCATGCCCGCGTGCAGCAACAACCGCGCCCGCGCGCCGGCGCCGCGATGCGGAGCACGCGTGCAGAATGTCTCGCCCGCTTCCCGCCGGCGCGCCGACGGTGGCAGGCTCGCGAGCATGCACATACTCGGCATCGGCACCGCCACGCCGCCCGCGCGCTACACCAAGGCCGACTGCCTGGCGGCCTTCGAGTCCTCCGAGTGGTTCGGCAGGCTGGACGCCCGCGCGCACTACGTCGCCCGGCTGGTGCTGCAGCGGGACAACGGGATCGAGGCCCGCCGGCTCGCCGTCGACTCGCTCGACGAGGTCTTCCGCATCGATCCCGACACGCTCGCGGCGCGCTTCCTGCGCCACGCGCCGACCCTCGCCGGCGAGGCCGGCGCGAAGGCGCTCGCGGCGGCGGCGACCGATCCGGCCGACATCGACGCCGTCGTCGTCAGCACGTGCACCGGCTACCTGTGTCCGGGCCTGTCGGGCTACGTCGTGGAGCGGCTGGGACTGCGCCCGGACGTGCAGTGCTTCGATCTCGTGGGCCAGGGCTGCGCGGCGGCCGTGCCGAACCTGCAGCTCGGCAACGCGCTCGTCGGCTCGGGCAGCTCGGAGCGCGTGCTGTCGATCTGCGTCGAGGTGAGCAGCGCGGCCATGTACCTCGACAACGACCCCGGCGTGCTCGTCAGCGCCTGCCTGTTCGGCGACGGGGCCGGCGCGGCCGTGCTGTCGCGCGAGCCCGGACGCGTGGCGGCCGGCGGCGGTACGGGGACCGCCCGGCGCATCCGCTGGTGCGACAGCGCCTCGCTGATCGAGCCCGGCCGGCGCGACGCGCTGATGTTCGAGCAACGCGGCGGCATGCTCAGGAACATCCTGACGCGCGCCGTGCCGGAGCTCGCCGGGGACTACGCGCGGCGCACGCTCGACACCGTGCTCGATCGCGCCGGACTGCAGCCGAGCGACATCACCGCCTGGGTCATGCACGCCGGCGGGCGCGACGTGCTGCAGGTGCTCGAGCGCACGCTGGAGCTGCAGCCGTCGGACCTCGCCAGGAGCGCCGCCGCCCTGCGCGAGTACGGGAACCTGTCGAGCGCCTTCGTCTACTTCGTGCTCGAGGCCACCGTGGCGGACGCCGCACCCGCCGGCCACTGGTGGCTGTCCTCGTTCGGCGCGGGCTTCAGCTGCCACGGCGCCCTGCTGTCGGTGGATTGAGGGCGCGTGCGCCGCACGGTCGCCGCCGAGACCCTGGACGCGTTGCCGCCCGACGATCCGGCCGCGCGACGCTCGCGGCGCGATCTGGTGCGCGTGCACCTGGCCATGGGCACGCGCGGCCTGATGGCGCGCGCGCTGCGGGATGCGCCGCCGGAACCGGCCGACGCGCGTCCGCTGGAGCTGCTGGAACTCGGCGCGGGCGACGGCACGCTCATGCTGGCGGTGGCGAGGAAGCTCGCCGCGCGTTGGCCCCGCGTGCGCCTCACGCTGCTGGACCGCGTGGATATCCTCGCCGCGCGCACGCGCGACGCCTACGCGGCGCTCGGCTGGGAGGTGCGCGTGCGGGAGTGCGACGTGCTGGACTGGGCCGATGACGCCACCGCTCCGCGCAGCGATCTCGTGCTGACGACCCTGTTCCTGCACCACTTCGAGGGCGCGGAGCTCGACCGGCTGCTGGCGGGCATCGCGACGCGCACCGATCGCTTCCACGCGGTCGAACCGCGGCGCGACCGCGTGTCGCTGCTCGGCAGCCGGCTCGTGGCGCTGCTCGGCGCGAACGCGGTGACGCGCGAGGACGCGGTGCTGAGCGTGCGTGCGGGGTTCACCGGACACGAGCTCTCGGCCCGCTGGCCGGGCGCGTCCGACTGGCGGTTGCGGGAGACGCGCGCGGGCCCTTTCGGTCACGGCTTCCACGCGCGGCGCGAGGGCGGCCCGTGACGTCGAGCGACGCCGAACGGGTCGATGCGGTGGTCGTCGGCGCGGGCCTCGCGGGTTCGGCCGCGGCCATCCTGCTGGCCGGAGCCGGCTGGCGCGTCACGCTCGTGGAGAAGAAGCCCTTCCCGCGCAGGAAGGTCTGCGGCGAGTGCCTGGCGGCCAGCAACTGGCCGCTGCTGCGCGCGCTCGGCGTCGCGGACGAGTTCGCCGAACGGGCCGGGCCGGAGCTTCGCGAGGTGATGCTCATGCGCGGCGCCCGCAACGTGATCGCGCCGCTGCCCGCCGCGCGCGACGAACCGCGCGGCCAGCGCTGGGGACGCGCGCTCGGGCGCGACACCCTCGATGCCGCGCTGCTCGAGCGCGCGCGCGGGCGCGGCGTTCGCGTGATGCAACCCTGGACACTCGTCGCGACCTCCGGCCGGCCCGGCGCATGGCGTTGTCGCCTGCGCGGGCGCGCGAACGAGACCGTCGAGATCGATGCCCCGGTGCTCATCGACGCGCACGGTTCCTGGGAGGTGCTGGCTTCGGAGCGCCCCGAGCGCAGGCCCCCCCCCCGGCCATCGGATCTGCTCGCGTTCAAGGCCAATTTCGCGAACGCCCACCACGCGCCCGGGCGCATCGGCGTGCTGGCGCTCGACGGCGGCTACGGCGGCACCGTCGTGGCGGACGCGGGCAGCACGGTGCTGGCGGGCTGCGTACGACGCGACCGGCTCGACGCGCTGCGGGCCGATGCGCCGGGCCTGCGCGCCGGCGAGGCCTTCGAGCGCTGGGTCCGAGCCGGGTGCGACGGCGTGGCCGAGGCGCTCGAAGGCGCTCGGCGCGAGGGCGCCTGGCTCGCCTCCGGTCCGCTGCGGCCGGGTATCCGCACGCGCGCCGACGGCGGCCCGTTCCGCATCGGCAACGCCGGCGGCGAGGCGCACCCCATCCTCGGCGAGGGCATGAGCATGGCGCTGCAGTCGGCGGCGCTGCTGTGCGACGCGCTGATCGCCGCCGGGCCGGCAGCACTCGCCGACACCGGTCGCTCGCTGCGCGTGCAACGCGCGCACGCCCTGGCGTGGCGCCGGCAGTTCGCGCCGCGGCTGCGCCTGGCCGCCGCGTTCGCGCACGCCGCCATGCGTCCGGCGAGCTCCGGCGCGTTGGTGGCGCTGGCACGGGCCTGGCCGGGCGTGCTCACGCGCGGCGCCCGCCTGGGCGGCAAGGTGCGCCTCGCGCGCGTGCCCGACACGCGCCCTCCGATCTCCGCGACCCGGGAAACCGCCACATGAACACCATCGACACGCTGCGCGGCATCCTGGAACGCGACCACGCCCTGGCGCGCGAGCGACTGGTGCCCGAGGCCACGCTCGAGGACCTGGGCCTGGACTCGCTCGCCACGATCGAGATGCTGTGGAACGTGGAGGAGGAGTTCGGCGTGGAGGTGCCGTCCGATCCGGTGCCGCTGCGCACGCTCGGCGAGGTGGCCGACTACGTCGATTCGCTGGTCGCGGCACGGGCGGCGACGGCCGGGGATGCCGCGGCCGACGAGAGCGCGGGCAGCCCCGCGCCGTGAGCAGGCGCGTCGCCGTGACCGGCCTGGGCGTCGTCTCGCCGCTCGGCAACGACCCCGACGACCTCCTCGCCGCGGCACGGGCCGGCCGCTCGGGCATACGCAGGCTCGACGTGCCCTTCGCGGATCGGCTGGGCGATGCGGTGGCGGGCGTCAGCGACTTCGACGGCGCGCACCTCGCGGAGCCCGGCAGGCTGCGCATGATGGATCGCTCGGCGACGTTCGCGCTGCACGCCGCGAACCGCGCGCTCGCGATGTCGGACGGGGCGCTGGACGGCCTGGACGGCGCGCGCGCCGGCACCTGGATGGGCATCGGCATGGGCGGCACGCTGTCGATGGACGAGGGCTATCGCACGCTCTACGAGCGTGGCTCGGATCGCATCAAGCCCTTCACGGTGCTGCTGGGCATGCACAACGCCCCGGCCGCATGGATCGCGCTGGAGCACGACCTGCGCGGGCCGAGCCAGACGGTATCCACGGCCTGCTCGTCCTCCACGGTCGCGCTCGGCGAGGCGTTTCGCGCGGTGGCCGACGGACGCATCGAGGTCGCGGTGGCGGGCGGTACCGAGGCGCCGCTGTCGTTCGGCTCGCTGATGGCGTGGCAGGCCATGCGCACGCTCGCCACGACCGATGCCGAGGCACCGGAGCGAAGCTGCCGACCCTTCTCGGCGAACCGTACCGGCATGGTGCTGGGCGAAGGTGCGGCGGTGTTCGTGCTGGAGCCGCGGGAGCGGGCCGTCGCGCGCGGCGCGCAGGTGCTCGGCGAGGTCCTCGGCTACGGCGCGTCCACCGACATCCGTCACATCACGAACCCGAGCGTCGAAGGTCAGGCCGCCGCGCTGCGCGCGGCGTTGCAGGATGCAGGTCTGTCCCCCGACGCCGTCGATGCCGTGAACGCGCACGGCACCGGCACGCGCGCCAACGATGCGACCGAGACGGCGGCGCTGCGCGAGGTGCTCGGAGCGCGAGCCGACGCCGTGCCCGTCAGCGCCACCAAGTCCATGCACGGCCACCTGCTCGGCGCGGCCGGCGCGCTGGAGGCGATGCTGTGCGTGCTGGCCATGCGCGCGGACGTCGCGCTGCCCACCCTGCACCTCGACAGACCCGACCCCGACTGCGATCTCGACTACGTCGCCGATGTCGCGCGCGAGGGCGTCTCCGTGGCCACGATGCTGTCGAGCTCGTTCGCGTTCGGCGGCAGCAACGCGGTGCTGGTGCTCGGCCGGGGCTGACCGATTACCCCAACCGGGTCCGGAAGTCCGCGTAGTCGAACGTCCGCAGCACCTCCAGCGAGTCGTCGTCCGAGTCCCACAGCGCGATGGCGGGCAACGGCACGCCGTTGAAGGTCGTGGTCTTGACCATGGTGTAGTGCGCCATGTCGTCGAACACCACGCGGTCCCCGATGGAAAGCGGACGGGCGAACGCGTAGTCGCCGATGCGGTCGCCGGCGAGGCACGTCATGCCCCCGAAGCGGTGCACGTGCTCGCCGTCCTCGGCCGAGCCGAGCACGTGTGCCCGGTACGGCATCTCGAGCGTGTCCGGCATGTGGCAGGTGGCGCTCGTGTCGAGGATGGTCTGGCGGTACGCGCGCCCCGTGTCCGGATCGGTGCGCACGGGGCCGACGTCCAGCACGCTCGCCACCAGCACGCCGCCGTGGATGGCGAGCGCCTCGCCGGGCTCCATGTACATGCGCAGCCCGTGCCGCTCGGCCGCACCGCGCAGCAGTCGCACGAGCCCGTCGACGTCGTAGCCCTCGGCCGTGACGTGGTGACCGCCACCGACGTTCAGCCAGCGCATGCGCGAGCAGCAGAGTCTCCGAAGCGCGCCTCGAAGGCCTCGAGCGTGCGCGCGAGCGGCGCCAGGCCCTGCTCGCACAGCGTGTGGAAGTGCAGCCCCTCGATGCCGTCGAGCGCGTCCGGACGCTCGGCGAGCGCGGCGTCGAGCTCGCCGCGCGGGATGCCGAGCCTGGAGCCCGGCGCGCACGCGTCGTAGATGGGCACCGTGCCCTCGGAATGCTCGGGGTTCGTGCGCAGCCCGAAGCTCAGGGCGGGACGCGCCTCGCGCGCGGTCAGGCAGCGCTCGCGAAAGCGCAGCCACTGCCCCACCGAGTTGAACAGCACGTGATCGGCGAAACCGAGCAGCTCGTCGAGATCGGGTCCCGCGTAGCCCGGCGAGTACACGTGTATCTCGGCAGGCTCCTCGGCGGCTCCCCGGTAGCATTCGCGCGCCAGCAACGCCTCGTGCAGGCCGCTGGAGCAGGTGCCGCTGAGCCGCGTCGCCACGAGCGGCCCGAGCGCCGGAAACGAGAACGCCTTCAGCGCGGACAGCACGCCCGCCCCGCTCCGCTCGCGCACGTGCGCCAGCACGTCGAGGTTCGCGCGCACGCGCGCCGCGTCCACGACGAAGCAGGGCGACGGCACCCGCCGCGGGTCGAAGCCCGTGAACGGACCGTGGGACCAGGCCCCCTTCGGCACCGATCCGGACGACTCGGTCTCGCTCAAGCCTGCAACGGCTCGTCGAGCCCGGTCTCGCGCACGCGCGTCTCGGTCCACGGCAGCCCGTGCTCGTTGAGCAGCGCCATGAAGGGATCCGGATCGAGCTGCTCCACGTTCCTCACGCCGGCCTCGTGCCAGGTGCCGTCGAGCATCAGCTTCGCGCCGATCATGGCGGGCACGCCGGTGGTGTAGGACACCGCCTGGCTGCCCACTTCCGCGTAGCACTGCGCGTGATCGCAGATGTTGTAGACGTAGTAGGTGCCGCTGCCCTCGAGCGCGCCGTCGCCCGGCACGCCCTCGACCAGGCACCCGATGCAGGTGCGCCCCTGCGTGTCGGGACCGAGCGAGCCGGGGTCGGGCAGCAGCGTCTTCAGGAACTGCAGCGGCACGATCTCGTGGCCGTCGTGCATCACGGGCTCGATGCTCGTCATGCCCACGTTGCCGAGCACTTCGAGGTGCTTGATGTACTCGTCGCCGAAGGTCATCCAGAAGCGCGCGCGGGAGATCTCCGGAAAATGGGTGGTGAGCGACTCGAGCTCCTCGTGGTAGAGCAGGTAGATCGCGCGTTCGCCGATGCCTTCGGGGAAGTCGAAGGTGCGCTTGACCGACAGCGGCTCGATCTCGTGCCACGCGCCCTCCTGCCAGTAGCGCCCCTTCGCCGTGACCTCGCGGATGTTGATCTCGGGGTTGAAGTTCGTGGCGAACGCGCGCCCGTGATCCCCCGCGTTGCAGTCGACGATGTCGAGCCGCTCGATGCGCTCGAAGCGGTGCTTTCTCGCGTGCGCGGTGAAGATGTTCGTGACGCCGGGATCGAAGCCGCAACCCAGCAGCGCCATGAGTCCCGCCTCGCGGAAACGCTCCTCGTAGGCCCACTGCCAGTGGTACTCGAACTTCGCCACGTCCGGCGGCTCGTAGTTCGCGGTGTCGAGGTAGTGCACGCCGGCCTCCAGGCAGGCGTCCATGAGGGCGAGGTCCTGGTACGGCAGCGCCACGTTGATCAGCAGGGTCGGTCGCTCGCGCTTCAGCAGCGCCACCGTGGCGGCCACGTCGTCGGCATCCAGCGCCGCGGTCTCGATGGTGCGCCCCGTGCGCTCGCGAACTTCCGCGGCGATGGCCTCGCACTTCGACACGGTGCGGCTCGCGAGCACGATGTGCTCGAAGGTGTCCGGCAGCATCGCGCACTTGGTGGCGACGACCTTGCCGACGCCGCCGGCGCCGACGATCACGACCTTGCTCATGAGGACTCCTAGCGTTCGAAGTAGGTGTAGCCGCGCAGGGACTCCGCGCAGCGATCGATGAGCGCCTGGCGACCGGCAATGTCCAGGCGCCCGTCGCGCACCGCCGCCTCGCCGATGCGCCGGATGTCCTCGGCCACGCGCCGCGGTTCGTACTCCACGTAGGACAGCACGTCGCTGATGGTGTCGCCGACGATCTCGTCCACGATCTCGAAGTCGTTGCCACGGATGCGCACGCTCGCGACGTTGGTGTCGCCGAAGAGGTTGTGCAGATCCCCGAGGGTCTCCTGATACGCGCCGACCAGGAACACGCCGAGCAGATACTCCTCGCCCTCTCGCAACGCGTGCAGCGCGAGCGTGCGGCGCTCCCCGCTCGCGTGCGCGAAGCGATCGATGCGACCGTCGCTGTCGCAGGTCAGATCGGCGATGAGCGCGAGCCGGTCCGGGCGCTCGTCCTGGCGGTGGATGGGCAGCACGGGGAACACCTGCGCGATGGCCCAGGCATCGGGCAGCGACTGGAAGACGCTGAAGTTGCCGTAGTAGATGTCCGCGCGCGATTCCGCGAGCTGCTGCAGCTCTGAGGTCACGCGCCGCGCGCGCGGCAAGAGCTCCACGATGCGCGCGGCCACGCGCTGATAGGCGTTGTCGGCGGCGGCCGACACGCGCAGCGTCGTATGGCCGCGACGAAACAGCGTTCTCACCTGGTCGCGGTAGTACTCGGCATCGTTCAGCGCTTCCTGCAGCTTGTCGGGGTCGAGCTCGTCGACGAGCGCTTCGAGGTAGGCGAGCGGTTCGGGCCGCTCGGTGCCCTCCGGCAGGTGCACGTCCACCGGGTCGCTGTCGGCCACGTTCAGCACGTTGAACAGCAGCACCGAGGAGTAGGCGACCGTCGCCCTGCCCGACTCGGTCATCAGCACCGGATGCGGCAGGTCGTGCGGCGCCAGCGCCTCGACGACCGCCTCGACGAGATCGACGCAGTACTCGTCGAGCCCGTAGTTCATGCTGTGCGTGCTGTTGCTGGCGCTGCCGTCGTAGTCCACGCCGAGCCCGCCGCCCATGTCCAGGTGATCGAGCGGCGCGCCCTCGCGCACCAGCTCCGCATAGATGCGCACCGCCTCGAGGGTGCCCGTGCGCACGTTCCTGATGTTCGGGATCTGGCTGCCGATGTGCGCGTGCAGCAGCCGCAGGCAGTCGAGCATGTCGGCCTCGCGCAGCGCGTCCACCACCTGCACCAGCCGCGTCGAGGACAGCCCGAAGATGCTGCGATCCCCGCTGTCGGCCTGCCAGTGGCCATCGACCTTGCTCGAGAGCTTCACGCGCACCCCGATCGAGGGCTCGACGCCCATGCGACGGCTCTCGGCGACGATCAGCGGAATCTCCTCGGGGTTCTCGACGACGAGGAAGCACTCGATGCCGAGCTTCTTCGCCATGAGCGCGAGCTGCACGAACTCGGCGTCCTTGAAGCCGTTGCACACGAGCGGCGCGGAATGGTCCCGAAGGGACGCGAGCGCGATGACGAGCTCGGCCTTGCTGCCCGCCTCGAAGCCGTGGTGGAAGCGCGCGCCCACCTCGGCGATGCGCTCGATCACGTGGCGCTGCTGGTTGACCTTGATGGGGTAGACGCCGCGGTAGACGTTTTCGTAGCCGCAGGACTCGATGGCGCGCGCGAAGGCCTCGTTCAGCACGCGCAGTCGGTCCTCCAGGAGGTTGTCCAGGCGCAGCAGCACGGGCATGTCGAGCCCGCGCCGGCGCAGCCCCTGCGCGATGTCGTGCAGCGATACGGGCTCGACGTCGGGCGCTTCGGGGTCGTGCACGGCGACGTGCCCGCGCGCATCGATCGCGAAGTAGCCCGCGCCCCAGTCGGCGATGCCGGTGGCCGCGCGCGCGTCGTCCAGGGTCCAGGACGGTGAGGTGTCGCTCATGGGCCCGAGGTGCGGTGAGGTGGAAGGAGGAGCGGGTATCGTTCGGGTCCGCCGGCGCGCGGGCGGCGAGGATAGCAACCGAGCCCGCACGGCGGTGTCCCGAGCACCCGATCGCTCCCCCGACCTCGCACCCGTTCATGGCCGCCCCGACGTCCCTTCCCCTGTTCGTCTTCGGCACGCTCGTCGATCCGGACGTGCGCGCCCTGGTGCTCGGCGACGGCGCCGATCCGCGTACCGAGCTCGCCCGCGTCGAGGGCGAGCAGGCCCGCATCGTGGCGGGCCGCGACTACCCCGTGCTGGTGCCGCGCGAGGGGGCCGTCGCCGAGGGGCTGCTGGTGCACGGGCTCGACGCGACGCATCGCGCCCGGCTCGCGTGGTTCGAGGGCGAGGCCTACGCCCTGCGCGCGGTGCGGGTGCGCACCGCGCACGACGAGCTCGATGCGGTGCTGTTCGCGGCGGCCGCCCCGCTGCCGACGGCCGGGCCGTGGCGACCGGAGGCGTGGCGCGCCGCCGGCAAGCCCGCGTTCCTGGAGCGCGCCCGCACCTGGATGGACGAGTTCGGCGCCGCCGCGCCGCTCGCGGACTCGGTGGTGTGGGGACACGGGCCGGGCAACGATCCGACGCCGCGGGGCTGAGGCGGGCGCGGCGCGGTCTCGAGGCGCTCGACGCGCCCCCTCTCGCGTCCGGAGCCCTTACCCTTCGTCCGTTCCGAACCCTTCCCGAGCACCCGATGACCCAGCCCTCCAGCGTCGATCCCGAGAGCGGCCCCGAGAGCGGCCCCGAGGGCGACCAGGCCTTCCGCGCGTCCGGCAACCGCGAGCGCTGGCCGGACGCCGCCTACGCGGGCGCGCTGAGCTACCTGCGCAGGCGCTACAGCACCGACTTCGACGGCGTCGACGTCGTGGTCTCGGGCATCCCGTTCGACAGCGCCGTGACGTACCGCTCGGGCTGCCGGCTCGGTCCGCGCGCCATCCGGGCGGCTTCCGTGCAACTGGCCGAGCTCATGGCCTTTCCCTCGGGCATCGACCCGCTGACCGAGTTGTCGATCGTGGACGCCGGCGACTGCCTCGTCGATCCGCAGCACCCCGCGGGCGTCGTCGAGCGCATCGAGGCGCACGCGACGCGCATCCTTGGCTCCGGCGCGCGCATGCTGAGCTTCGGCGGAGACCACTTCGTGTCCTGGCCGCTGCTGCGCGCGCACGCCGCGAAACACGGCCCCCTCGCCCTCGTGCAGTTCGACGCGCACTGCGACACCTGGGAGGACGACCCGGGCGCGATGGACCACGGCACCATGTTCGCGCGTGCGGTGAAGCACGGCATCGTCGATGCCTCGAAGTCCACGCAGGTGGGCCTGCGCACCTGGAACGACACCGACGCGGGGTTCGAGATCCTGACCGCGCCCTGGGTGCACCGCAACGGTGTCGACGCGGCGCTCGCGATCGTGCGCGAGCGCGCCGGCGACGCGCCGGTCTACCTGTCGTTCGACATCGACGGGCTGGACCCCGCCTTCGCGCCCGGCACCGGCACGCCCGTGGTCGGCGGACTGGCTTCCTGGCAGGCGGTCGAGTTCGTGCGCGGTCTGGCGGGACTGAACCTCGTCGGCATGGACGTGGTGGAGGTGGCCCCGGCCTACGATCACGCCGAGATCACGGCCCTGGCCGCGGCCACCGTGGCGCACGACTGGCTGGTGTGCCTGGCGCTGAACGCGGGCGCCGCGGCGCGGCCGACGGGGCGGGTCTGAGACGCGGCGGCAGCTTCGCGCGCCGGGTCACTCGTCCCAGAGCACGTTCTCGTTCGCGTCTCGCGCCGCTTCCAGGAGCCCGATCAGCGGCGTGGCGCGCGCGGACATCGGCACGTGACGCACCTCGTCGTCGTCCATCTTCAGGTGGCCCGCGCCCGCGTTCGAGACGCCCGCACCGGGCCCGGACGTGGGCTCGTGCGCGGGCACGACGGTATCGGTCTCGGCCTGCTCGGCGAGCTTCGTCTTCAACTTGTCGAGCGCGGCGGGGATGTCCTCTGCCATGATGGCGCCCGGCACGTTGCCGCTCTGGCCCATCATCTTCAGCAAGGACACCGCGGCGCTGCCGAACATCGTGATGTCGGCGTGCGCACTCGTCTTGAAAGTCACCAGCACGGCTGTCTGTCCCGTTCCTCTGTGCGGCCGGATCGGCCCGCGAAATCGTCGTGGCGGACTCTAGCACGCACCTTCTCGGCGCCACCGCGCTGTGCAGCTTCGCCGCCACGCTGGCCACGAAGCTCCTCGGGCTCGGTCCCGCCGACGGCGTGCTGATGCTGGTCGCGGGCATCGCCGCGGGCATCCTGCCGGACATCGATCTCGAGAACTCGCGCGCCTCGCGTCTGCTGTTCACGGCCCTGGGGCTGCTCGCCTCGCTCGGCTGGCTGTTCGCGAACGTCGAGCGCCACGGCGTGCTGGAGCTGTGGGGCATCGCCGCGCTGATCCTGCTGTGCGTGCGCTGGCCGCTCATGGCGACCTTCCACGTCGTGACGGTGCACCGCGGCGCGCTGCACTCGCTCGCCGCGGCGCTGATGGCGGGGGTGCTCGCTACGGTGGGCGCGTCGCACGTGCTCGGCCGCACGCCGGAGGTCGCCTGGATGGTGGGCGCGTTCACCGCGTTCGGCTACACGGTGCACCTCGCGATGGACGAGCTGTGGAGCGTGGACTTCTCGGGCGCGCGCATCAAGCGCAGCTTCGGCACCGCGCTCAAGCCCGTCGACCTGCAACGCCTGCCCGGCAGCATCGCCATCGTGGGCATCACGCTGCTGGCGTGGTTCTGGACGCCGCCGACGCAGACGGCGCTGGACACCGCGCGGGCCCTCGCGCGCGGCTGGCGCGCGGCGTTGTGGTCGTAGGAGCTCGTGCAGGGAGGTTCCCGTGCAACCGCTCCGGTGCGGGCCCCGTCAGCTGTCGACGTTCAGCGCCTGCAGCGTCTGGTAGGTAATGCCGCCGCGATCGAGCTCGCGCTCGTGCTGGAACGCCTCGATGGCCTCCATGGTGCCGCGTCCCACGATGCCGTCGGGCACGCCGGGGTCGAAGCCTTCGCGGGCGAGCGCGCGCTGCAGGTCGGCCACGATCTCGGGCGTCATGTTCGTCTCGCACAGCACCGGTCGCCACACGAGCGAGGACGGTCGGATCTCGACGCGTGTCGTGACGTTCTCGACGCGCTCGGGCACCCGCTCGCGGCGCACGCTGGCGGGTTCATCGAGCCGCTGCACGGCGAGCGTGCGGTACTCGGCCGGCACCTCGGTGGTCTCGATGCTCGCGTCCGCGGCGACGATCTCGCGCTGCACGGTGCGGAACTCCGCCGGGCGCTCGTTCAGGCACAGGCGCTGGCCCGTCGGCTCGCTGCCGGGAGGACCCCGCTCGGCGTCCGGAGCCCACGCGAAGCTTGCGTCGGCGACGCGCCGCACGGTCTCCACCGTGGTGTATTCGGGCTCGACGCCGATGCGGCGGCGGCTCGCGGGTGTCACGAGGCGCTGCACCTGCACGGTCTCGTACTCGGCCGGTACCGGCACGGTCTCGGTGCGCGACGGTGTGTCGAGCACGGTGCGCGTCACCGACTCGTAGCGCGCCGGCAGCTCCACCAGGCACATGATCTCGCCCGTCGTGTCGTCGATGCGCTCGACCGGGCCGCGGCCCGGCCGCCAGACGCTGCGCGCGGGCTCGACCAGCACGCGCTCGGATTCGGTGCGGAACACCGCCGGAACGTTCACGATCTCGGTCGTGGCCTCGCGCACCACGACGCGCTCCTCGACCGTCTCGTAGACCGCCGGCACCGTCTCGAAACGCGTGCTGCCCTCCTTCACCAGCACGCGCTGCAGCTCGGTGCGGTACGTGGGTTCGGAGTAGTGCTCGGCGAAGCAGCTGCCGGGCTCCACCGCATCGATGTCGATGCCGGACTCCCCGAGCGCCGCCAGCGAGTGCTGCGAGGCGGGACGGGTGCCGCGCTCGTCGACCTCCCACACGAGCTCCCGCGGCCGCGTGCGCACGCGCTCCTCGGTCGTCTCGAACGTGGCGGGAACGGCCTCCAGCACCGTGGATGCTTCCTTGACGACGATGCGCTCCTCCTCGGTGCGGAACGTCGCGGGCACGGCCTCGATGCGCTCGGACGCCTCCTGCACGACGATCTCCTCGGAGCGCGTGGCGAAGGCCGGCGGCGTCACGACCTTCGCGTAGCACTCGCCCGGCCGCGCGTCCGGCAGCGTCGGTGTCTGCACCGGCAGCGCGGCGGCCGGATCGCCCGGCTCGTCCTGAGCCGTGGAACCCGCACTCAGCGCGAGTGCCATCGCGCCCGCGAGCGGCGCGGCGAGCTTGAACACCCGCCTCGCCGCCGGCGCGGCCCGCACGACGTGAGCGCCACGGAGACGCGGCGTGCCGGCACGGGGCGCGGCGGGACGATCGGAAGCGGGCATGACGAATCTCCGGCGGACGCGGTCGGACGCGCGCGTCGCTTGAACCGTGATTCTCGGCCGGAAACCGCTCGGATTCAACGTCGGGTTAACGTCGTGCGCTGCGCGCTCGCCGCCGCCGCAGACCCCCTGCGAGCGCCACGAACGCGAGCGCGGCCGTACCGAACGCGCCGCCTCCACCGCTGCGAGGGCGCGGCGAGACGTCCCCGTCGGACGCACTGCCGCCCGTGGCCTCGCCGCCATCCGCGGCGCCGGCATCACCGCCGGTGATACTGCCGGCATCACCGCCCGTGTCACCGCCCGTGTCACCGCCTGTGTCACCGCCCGTGTCACCGCCCGTCGTCCCATCGGTGCCACCGTCGTCGGCATCCAGCGGATCGGTGCCGCGCGCGAGCTCGGTGGCATCGTCCACGCCATCGGCATCGGTATCGCTCAGGAGCGGGTCGGTGCCGAGCTCGACCTCGGCGCCGTCCTCGAGCGTGTCGCCGTCGGTGTCGCTCACGCTCGGGTCGGTGCCGAGCGCGGCCTCGTCGGCATCGGACAACCCGTCCGCATCGGCGTCGGGTGCGGGCTCGGGCGCGTCGCCATCTAGGGCCAGACTCTCGTGCACGCTCGAGTTGTCGCCGCCGCGCACTCGCGAACCCGCGACGACGTGCAGCCGATCGCCGATGATGCCCGCCCCGCCGCTGTGCCGGCCGACGCCGAGCGGTTGCAGCGTTCGCCACGCATCGTCGCTCGCGTCGTAGGCCTCGGCGACGGCGAGCGCGTCGCGATCGTTGCCGACCTCCCCGCCCACGAGCAGCAGCTCGTTCTCGTGCTGCACGGTGAACGCGCCGGCGCGCGGCGTGGGAATGTCGGTCCCCGTGCGCCAGGTGCCGTCGGCGATGGAGTAGACGTCGGTCTCGGCCACGGTGTTCGTGAACACGTCGGGAAACGCGCTGACGCGGCCGCCGGCGGCGACGATCTCGCCGTCGAACAGACCGATGCCGAAATGGTCGCGCGGTCGCGGCCCGTCGGGCAGCACCGTCCAGGTCATCGTGGCGAGGTCCAGGCGGTCGAGCCAGGCCACGGCGCCGTCGTTGTGGCCGAGCGTGTTGCCGCCGTAGACGTAGAGGGCGCCTTCGGCATCGTCGTACGCCACGCCCGCCGAGCCGCGTCGGCGCGCTTCGGGCACCTCACCCGCGATGCGCCAGCTCAGCGCGTCGGTATCGAAGACGTGCATCTCGGGCACCGAGATCTCGTCCGGGTAGCCGCCGGTGAACGCCCCCACGATCCAGACCTCGTCGCCGACGAGCACGGGCTGGAAGTGGTGCAGCCCCGTGGGCATGGGCGTCGACGCGGTCCAGGTGCGCGTCGCGGCGTCGTAGATGTCGACGCGCTGTCCGCTGCCGCCGACCGGGCGACCACCGAAGAGGTAGAGCTTGCCGTCGTACGCGATGCCCGCCGCCTCGTGGCGTCCGAGCGGCGCGCTGCCGTCGCTGGACGTCTCGAGCCGCCAGGGCTCGTCGGCGGCCGGCGGCGCGGCGGTGACCGCGGCGGCCGACGCAAGGGCCATCAGGACGGCGCACGCGAGCGGGGCCGCATATCGCGGCGAGGGCGTGGCGGCGGACGAAGGTCGACGTGCGGTGCGCAGACGAGCCATCTTGTCGAGAACCGGTTCGGGGCGGGGATCGCACCCTAACGGCGCAGGCCCCCCGATCGCGTCCCCCCTATCGGCGCAACGTGCGGCCCTTCACGGGCGAGTTGCGGGCGTTGAGTGTCAGTCCTCGCGACGCGGCAGCCGCGCCAGCAGCGAGCTCGTGTCCCAGCGACCGCCGCCGAGCGCCTGCACGTCGGCGTAGAACTGGTCGACGAGCGCGGCGACCGGCAGGCTGGCGCCGTTGCTGCGCGCCTCGTCGAGGCAGATCGACAGATCCTTTCGCATCCAGTCGACCGCGAAGCCGTGATCGAACTCCCGCTCCAGCATGGTCTCGTAGCGGTTCTCCATCTGCCAGGACTGCGCGGCGCCCTTGGAGATCACGTCGATGACCTCGCGACCGTCGAGCCCTGCGCGCTCGGCGAAGTGCAGGCCTTCGGACAGCCCCTGCACCAGCCCGGCGATGCAGATCTGGTTGACCATCTTGCACAGCTGGCCGGCACCGCTGTCGCCGAGCCTGCGCGCGGACTTCGCGAAACGATCGATGTGCGGCTTCACGCGATCGAAGGCGGCACCTTCGCCGCCGACCATGACGGTGAGCTGGCCGTTCTGCGCGCCGGCCTGGCCGCCGGACACCGGCGCGTCCAGGAACGCGATGCCGCGCTCCGCGCCCGCCGCGTGCAACTCGCGCGCGACGGCCGCCGAGGCGGTGGTGTGGTCGACGAACGTGGTGCCCGAGGCCATGCCCGCGAACGCTCCGTCGTCGCCGAGCACGACCGCGCGCAGGTCGTCGTCGTTGCCCACGCAGGCGAACACGACGTCCGCCCCCGAGGCGGCCTCGGCGGGCGTCGCGTGCGCGCTGCCGCCGTGCTCGGCAACCCAGGCCTCGGCCTTCGCGCCGGTGCGGTTGTAGACGCGCAGCGTGGCGCCGGACTTCGCCAGGTGACCCGCCATGGGGTACCCCATGACGCCGAGACCGAGAAAGGCGAGTGTGGGCATGATGAGCGGATCCTGCGCGAGGGCGTCGGCGATCGGGTGGCGGTGCGCGCGACGAAGCGGCGAACCGGGCGTCGACCGCCGATCTTAGGGCTCGCGACACAATAAATCAGCCGTTCTGTCGCCCCGCAGAGCGTGCCAGCCTAGGCGCGAGGAGTGGAGCGTGGCGGGCCACGCGACCGACGAGCAACGACGGATGGCGCGCTCTGCGGGGCGACCCCTACGGGGCCGGCCCTGTACGCTCGCCCCGCTGCGTTGCTGCTCGCGCGGGTAGCGCCGCTACCCTTGCTCACAGCGCCTTGCGGGACAAGCGCACAGGGCCGGCAGAACGGCTGATTTATTGTGTCGCGAGCCCTTAGCCGTTGAAGCCCGTGTCGTCGTCGAGCAGGTCCTCGAGCCGCAGGCTGTCCGAACGTGCCGGCAGCTCGGACTCGGCCAGCATCGGATAGTGCTCGTCGATGCGCTCGCCCTCCGGCTCGCGCCCGGGCGGCTCCACGCGTCGGTTCAGCACGGGCACCCCACCCTCGCGGCCCGCCTCTCGGCCCGACCCGCTGGCCCGACCCCTGGCCCGACCCCTGGCCCGACCCCTGGCCCGACCGGACGCCCCGACCGCCGGCCGCCTCGGGCAACGGGCGATCGGCCGCGGGTTCGTCGCGAACGGCGTCGCCGCCGCGCACGCCGGTGGCGAAGTCGCGCTCGCCGCGCAGGGCGCGCAGCTCCGCCTCCAGCACGGCCTGACGCTCCTCGGCGGCCTGCCGCTCGGCCTGCAGGGTCGCCACCCGACGGCGCGCGGTGCGCGCCTTCGCGGCCAGGGTCTCGCAGCGCGTCCGCAGCTCGAGCTCGGCCGCCGACGGCGCCGACGCGACGGGCTCCGGCGCGACCGGCTCCGGCGCCGACGCGACCGGCTCCGGCGCATCGTCCGGGCCGTCATCGGTTCCCGCCACCAGCGGTGCCGCGCGAGGCCGCTCCGTCGCGCGGGCCACCGCCGCGAGCGCATCGGTCGTCCCGCCGACGGTGAGCCTGCGGCGTTCGGCGCGCCGGTGCAGCACGCCGGCGAGGGACGCACCCGCCGCGGCGCCGAAGCCGGCCGCGACGACCAGGCGCAGCACGAGTCCGACCGGAACGCCGCCGATCGCGAACCGCGCGACGTCCGCCGCATCGGCGGCCCCGACCACCGGGTGCTGGACGCTCCAGACGACGAACGCCGCCAGGCCCAGGAGCGAGACGCCGAACAGGCACCACGCCGCGCCGTCGCCGGGCATCCCGTCGGGTCGACTACCGGCGGCCATCGGAAGCGCCGCTCACGGGGGCGGAAGGAACCGAAGCGGAAGACCCGCGCCCGGAATCGTGCCCCGAGTCGGCGGCCAGGCGTAGAAGCAGCTCGGCGTGCAGCGACGCGCTGCCCGCCGCCGCGATGCAGGAGCTTCCGGAAGGGGGTCCGCCGCGCCAGTCGCTGATGGTGCCGCCCGCCCCGCGCACGACGGGAATCAGCGCTTCGATGTCCCACGGCGCGAGTCCCGCCTCCACCACCGCGTCGACGTGCCCGGCGGCGAGCATGGCGTAGCCGTAGCAGTCGGTGCCCCAGCGCACCGTCATCGCGTCCCGGGCCACGCGCGCGAACGCATCGGCCTGCTCGCCCGGGGCGAACATCTCCGGTGCGGTCGCGCACAGCACGGCGGCGTCCAGCGCGCGTCCGCGGCGCGTGCGCAGCGGCCGGACGGCATCGCGGCTGCGCAGCGTCGTGCCGAGCGCGTGGCCCACGAAGCGCTCGCCGAGGAACGGCTGATCGAGCAACCCGAAGTCGTCCTGCCCCGTGCCCGCCAGCGCGATGAGCGTGCCCCATACCGGAATGCCCGCCACGTAGGCCCGCGTGCCGTCGATCGGGTCCACGACCCATCTCGGCCCGTCGCCCACGGCCGGGGCCGGCCCGGCGGAGGACTCCTCGCCCACGAAGCCGATGTCCGGGCAACGCGCCCGGAGCACCTCGCGGATGGCGCTCTCGGCATCCCGGTCGACGCGCGTCACCGGATCGTAGTCGGCATCGCCGGCGCTCTTGTCCTCCACGACGAGCGAGCCGCGGAAGCCCGCCAGCGTGATGCGCGCGGCGGCGTCGGCGGCCGCGTGCGCGGCTTCCAGCAAGGCGGGGTCGGGGTGCGGAGCGCTCATGGCGCGCAGTGTAGCCATGCGCGTCGCGCCGAAGACGTCCCCTGCGCCGGTGCGACGTGGGCGGACGCCGGGTGCGCCGGTCCGGCGTGAGCGATGGCGTCATAACCGGCCCGCGAATGGCGCGAGCGCGTCCAAACGTGAATTCGGATGCAGGACTTTCGACGACGCCGTCCGGCACGGAGCGCGCTCCTACGCTCCTCGGCCTTCCGCGTCATCGGGTATCCCGCCGAACCGTGCCAGCCGTCGTCCTCCGTACGCCGTCCCCACAGCAGCGCCGACCGAGGCGCGCGACCGGACGTGCCGGCAGGGCGGTACTCGCCGCGCTCTGCGCTTGCACGGCGCTCGCCGGTTGCAGCACGATGCACATCAAGCGTGCGGCCTACCAGGTGCTGCGCGAGCAGGATTGCCGCATGAACGAGCTCGAGTCCTTCTGCCGTCGCACGTACGCGAACGACTACCACGAGTACGAGCGGCAACGGCGCACCTTCATGCAGGAGTCGCGCGACGACGTCTGGCGCATCGACGGCGACGGCGCGGCCGACACCGGCCTGCTGCTGACCGACGTGCTGCGCCGGTGAGCGGCGGCCCCCCCACGGTGGGTCGCGGCGCGCACGCACCGCTCGCCACCGTCGTGGCGCATCGGGGCGCCTCGGGCGACGCGCCGGAGAACACGCTCGCCGCCATCGCCCTCGCGGCCGAGCAGGGCGCGCTCGCGGTCGAGATCGACGCCAACGCCAGCCGCGACCGCGTCGCCTTCGTGCACCACGACGTGCGCCTGGAGCGCTGCACCGACGGCAGCGGCGCGTTGCACGAAACGGACGCCGACGCCCTCGACGCGCTGCGTGCCGGCGTCGGTCGTCCCGGCCACGAGCACGAGCCGCTGCCGCGCCTCGAGGCGG
Organism: uncultured Gammaproteobacteria bacterium; assembly: GCA_963833195.1. Taxonomy (GTDB): domain Bacteria; phylum Pseudomonadota; class Gammaproteobacteria; order Granulosicoccales; family Granulosicoccaceae; genus Granulosicoccus. Next base: position 1,168,524 of record CAWHXF010000028.1, read on the forward strand.
CCATCGCCGCGTGCCGGCGGCTCGGCATGGTGCTCAACATCGAGATCAAGCCGCCGCGCGGACGCGAGCGCGACACGGCCCGCGCCGTGTGCGAGGCCGTGGCGTCGGCCGGCGCGTCGGCCGGCGCCATCGTCTACTCGAGCTTCAGCGCCGCCGCGCTGGAGGCGGCGCGCGACTGTCTCGCCGACGTGCCGCGCGCCTTGCTCACGGGCGACATCCCGGACGACTGGCGCACGGCGCTGGACGCCGTGGGCGCATCGAACCTGCACTGCTCGGCGAGCGGTTTCGAGCCGACGAAGGCGGCCGCCATCGTGGCCGCGGGCTACGGGCTGTACGTGTACACCGTGAACGAGCCCATCCTCGCCGCGCGGCTGCTCGCCGACGGCGCGCACGGGGTGTTCACCGACTATCCCGCGGCGTTGCGAGCTGCGCTGGGTGCGGGGTCGGGCCCGGCCTCGCCGCCCGCCTGAGGCAGTGCGGGCAGCACCCGCTCGCCGGGCAGCTCGGCCGGTTCGTCGTCGGCCAGCGCGCGCAGCACGCGGGGCCAGGCGTTGCCCCAGCAGCAGCCGTGACCGTAGCCTTCGAGGCGCACCGCGACCGCGTTCGGCACGCTCGCCAGGTACCGCCCCACCAGGGTGGGCGGAATGACGGCATCGTCGCCGCCGAGCAGGTGCCACTGGCGCACGCGCCCGGGCAGCGGCACGCGGCGCGCCGGGTTCATCGAGCCGCGCAGCGGCGAGTAGCCGTGATGCGTGGTCCAGGCCTCGGTGTCGAGGTTGCCCGCCACGGTCACGACCGCGTCCACCCGCTCCAGGCGCTCGGCGATGAGCAACGCCAGTGTCCCGCCCCCGCTGTGCCCGAACAGTCGCACCGAACGCGCGCCCACGAGCGCCGCGCGACCGCGTATCACCGCGGCCATGCTGTCCACCACGCGCGTGGAATAGCGGTCCGAGGTCCACATGCGGTTGTCGCACCCGCTCTCGTTGTAGGTGCCGTTGTAGCAGGGACGTCCGACGTAGATGGCGGCCGTCGGATCGAGCCCCATGAGCCCGAGCATCAGGGGCCGACGCGGTGTGGGGTCCGGCATGATCACGGTGCGGTGGCGCCAGGGCGTGCCGTCGCCCTCCAGGTACACGTGCAGCACGCCGTCGGTGACCGGAGCGGCGTTCGAGAACACGGTGAGCACGTAGCCGGAGGCGCGCACCGAGGCGCGCTCGAATCCGGCCTCGTTCGCCAGCGCCCTGAGCTTGGAGGTGGGCGTGGCGCACGACCCGAGGACGAGGGCGAGCGCGACGAGGATCAGCCGCGAAAGCATGACGCGGGACCGGAGACGGACTGGAGAATGAAGGCGCCCGGACCGGACGAAGGTCATGGACGACACCTTGCCGACGTTGCGCGGCGGGGAGACTCGCCCGCCTGCAGATCGAAGATGGCGTCCCCTAGGGGACTCGAACCCCTGTTACCGCCGTGAAAGGGCAGTGTCCTAGGCCACTAGACGAAGGGGACGCTGTGCCGGTGAACCGGTGCCTTCGAGCCACGAATGATGCCACAGCCGAACACCCGTGTCGGCCACTTCGAGACGATTTTTTTCAGGTCGCCTGTCCGAGGCGGCCGCGAATCGGCCGCGAATCGGCCGCGAATCGCCCCTGAATCGATCGCGAACCGGCGGCGGACCGGCGGCAGACCGGTCGCGGGCCGCGCTCAGGCGGCCGCCGGACCGTCGTCCTCGGGACCGTCGCCGGCGCCGTGCGTGCCCGGTGCGGGCACCGCCACCACGCGGTTGCGGCCCGCCTGGCGCGCGCGCGCGAGCGCCGCCGCGGCCCGTTCCAGCAGTGACTCGACCGTGTCGTCGGGACCGAGCTCGGTCAACCCGCCGCTCGCGGTCAGCACGAAGCGCACGTTGTCCATGGACACGCAGCGGTCGACCGCGCGGCGCAGCCGCTCGGCCAGCGCGACGGCGTCGTCGAGCATCGCATCGGCCAGCACCAGGCAGAACGTGTCCTGGTCGGTGCGGAAGATCAGATCGGAGCGGCGCAGCGAACCGGTCAGCGTCTCGGCCACGGTCGCCCAGGCCGACTCGCCCGCCTCGGTGCCGTGGCATTCGCTGATGGATTCGAGATAGTCCACGCTCATGTGCAGCAGCGCCAGCGGCCTTCCGAGCGTGCGCGCGGCACGCAGCTCGCGCGGCAGATCGATCTCCAGGCTCTGCTGGTTCCTGAGCCCCGTGGTGCGATCGGTCATCGCCGCCAGCACCGCCGTGCGGTGCTGCAGGGCGTTGTCGAGCGGATACACGACCGCCTCCACGAGCCGCTCCCCGGCGCGCTCCTCGCGCGCATCGAACGGGGTGTCGCGCATCAGCACCACCTCGCCCAGCGGGCGCTCGCCGAGGTGCACCGCGAAGCGCTGACGGTAACGCGCCGTGCGCCCGAGCAGCAGGTCCGCACCGCGATCGCCCGACGCGCCGAAGCGCAGGCCGTCGAAGCGCACGAAGGCCTGGCCCTCGCACAGCAGCGCCTCGAACAGCGCGTCGAGCTCGAGCTTCCTGTGCAGCAGGGCGTGGAACTCGAGCTGCCGGAGCTGCACGTCCATGCGCTGGCGGCGCACCGCCGACAGCGACGTGACGACGGATCGTTCCTGCAACGGGGACACTGTGGCCATGAACGAGTCCTGCGGTTCGGCGAAGAGCGTTGCAGGGACTCTCGCAATCATCGGACCACGCCCGGCGCGGGCGTGTCACGCGATGTTTCAGCCCGCCGGCAACGCCGCCCGGTCCAGCCACAGCACCACGCCCAGGGCCGCGAGGGTCAGGCACAGCAGCGACCAGGGCAGCAGGTTCGGACGCGACGATCGGCCGGGCGGCGCCGTGCGTGCGACGTCGGCGTCGCGCCACTCGGCACGCAGTCGCGCCGCCATGCCGTCGGGTCCCTGGTGGTCGTCGATCGCGCCGAGCTCGCGCCGCTCGAGCCGGATGCCGTGGCGCGTGCGCGGTGCGCCGTCGGGGCCAACACCGCCGTCCGCCGGCGGTGCGGCGCGCTGCTCGTGCGCCGCGCGCGCCTCGGTGAAGCGTTGCCACCCGTCGGGCGAGTCCAGGTCCAGCAGCTCCTCGGGCACGAGCTCCGGCACCTGGGTGACGGGCTCCCACAACTCGCCGTCGCGGCTGACGCGGTCGCAGTGCCGCACCCGCCCGAGCAGCAGGAAGCGCCCCACCTCGGACGCCGAGAAGGGCCCCTGCACGCGGGCCCCCTTCTGCACGTACCACTCGGCGTCCGTCGTCACGCGCTCCATCCCTCGCAAGCTCAGTGCGGCCCCTTCACTGGCGGGTCCATTCGATCAGCCTGGCCTTCAACCGGTTGAGCGCCTGGCCATGGATCTGGCACACGCGCGACTCGCTCACCCCGAGGATCTCGCCGATCTCGCGCAGGTTCAGGTCCTCGTCGTAGTACAGCGACATCACCAGGCACTCGCGCTCGGGCAGGTTCTTTATCGCCAGCGCCAGCGCTTTCCTGAACGCCTGGTACTCGACCTGTTCGCCGGGGCTCGCTTCGCTGCTCTGCGGCAGCGACATGGTCTCGCCGGTGTGCTCGTCGGGCTGATCGAAGCTGTACACGTGCGCCGCCGAGCTCTCGGTCAGGATCGTGTGATAGGCCTTGACGTCGATGCCGAGCTGGCTCGCCACGGCCGCCGCCTTGGCGTCGCGCCCGGACTCCTGCTCGAGGTTCCGAAGCGCCTCGGCCGCCTCGCGCGACTTCCTGTGCACCGAGCGCGGCGTCCAGTCCGAGCGGCGAATCTCGTCGAGCATCGCGCCGCGCACGCGGATGCCCGCGTAGGTCTCGAAGCTCGCCCCCTGGGAAGGGTCGTAGTGACGCGCCGCCTCCAGCAGCCCGATCATGCCCGCCTGGATGAGATCCTCGGCCTGCACGCTCGGTGGCAGCCGGTTCATCAGGTGGAACGCGATCCGCTTGACGAGGTTCGCGTTGTCGGCGACGAGCCCGTCGGGCTCCACCGTCGTGGCCTCGTTGTACATCGCATGTGCGTTCATGCCGTCGTCGCTCTCACCAGGTGGGGGCCGGCGGCGTGTACCAGCCGCTCGACGAAGAATTCGATGTGTCCGGCCGGGGTCGCCGGACGGGGCCAGCGCGCGGCACGCGCGGCGAGCTTCGCGAAGGCGAGCGCCGACGGCGCCCGGGGGTACACCTCGGCCACCGGGCGCCCGCGTGCCGTGGCCTCGCTCAGCAGGGGGTCGTGCGGGATCGCGCCGGCGTAGTCGAGCAGCAGATCCTCGTCGGGCGGGAGCCGGTCGGCGAGCTCGGCGTAGAGCTCCAGCCCGTGCGCCGCGTCGCGCACGCCGTTGGCCACGATGCGGAAGCGGTGCATGCGGTAGCGCTCGTGCAGCGCGCGCATGGCGGCGAGCGCCTGATCCCGTGCGCCGGGGTCCGCGCCCGTGACGACGAGTGCCTCGCGCGCGGCGCCCGCGTGGCACAGCGCCGCGTCCGACAGCCCGGAGGGCGTATCGACGACGAGCGTGTCGGCGTCGGTGTCCAGGTGGCTGAACAGTGCCACCAGGCTCGCGTGGTCCAGCACGGACAACGCGCTCAGTCGCAGGTCGCCGCCGCTGGACGCGATCGCGCTCGTGCCGCGCGGCCCCTCCAGCACGAGCTCGTCGAGCGCCGCCCTGCCCGCCACGACGTCGACGAGCTCGGCACCGGGCTCGTCCGCGGCGCGCGGCGTGGCGCCGAGCAGCCGCGCGGCGTCGCCCGACACCAGATCGGCATCGAAGAGCAGCACCTCGCGGCCGGCGCAGCCGAGCGCGAAGGCGAGGTTCGCGGCCACCGTGGAGCGCCCGACACCGCCCTTGGCGCCCACGACGGCCAACGTGCGGACGGGCTGGCGGACTTGCTGGCGGACGGGGCGGCGGGCGGGATTCCGGACCTGCGTCCGGATGGGCGGGAGCCCGGAGCGGGCAACGCCGTCGCGAGGCGCGACGCGGGAATCGTCATGCGGGGCTGCGGGCGGCGTCGCATCGCGATCACCGCCCGCACCCGGGCTGCGGGCGAGGCTCAAGCGTCCGGCTCTCCGTCGGTCGAGGGCGGAGCGCCGCCGACCGGCGTCACCGGCCGGGAGGCGCTCCCGTTGCCGATGGACAGAGCAAGTCCCGAACCACGACGCGCGTCCGGCGACGGGAAGTCGCCGCCCGCGTATCGATTACGCGAACCGGATCAGGTCCTGCAACGGCCCCGATCGGGCGCGGAGCGCGGCGCCGCGAACGCCGCGCGGACCCTCGACGTCGGTCAGGAGACCTCTTCGGGCCGCTGTATGCCGTATTTGCGCATCTTCTCGACGAGCGTGGTGCGGCGGATCTTGAGTCGGTTGGCGGCGTGCGCCACGACGCCCGAGCACTCGTCGAGCGCCTGCTCGATCAAAGACACCTCGATCTCGGTCAGGTGCTGCTTGAGGTTCACGCCCTCGCGCGGTAGCCGCGGGCGGTTGTTCAGCGCCACCTGCGGCATGCCGGACACCATGGGCATGCGCTCCTCGTCGTCGCGCGCTCCGCCCGCCTGCCCGCGCCCGTGCGGCGACATCTTGGCCGGCAGATCGGCCGCGTCCACCACGCCGTAGGGGTGCAGGATGGTCATGCGCTCCATCAGGTTCGCAAGCTCCCGCACGTTGCCGGGCCAGTCGTAGCTGCACAGCGCCATCATGGCGGCGGGCGTCAGGCGCACCGAGGACTTCTTCTCGTGCTCCAGACGCGTGATGAGCTCGTTGACCAGCAGCGGCAGATCCTCGGCGCGCGACGACAGCGGCGGCATCTCTATCGGGAACACGTTGAGGCGGTAGTACAGGTCCTCGCGGAAGCTGCCGTCCTCGATCAGCGTCTCGAGGTCGCGGTGCGTGGCGGCCACGATGCGCACGTCCGAGCGGATGCTCTTGTTGCTGCCCACGCGCTCGAAGCTGCGCTCCTGGATGACGCGCAGCAGCTTCACCTGCATCGGCAGCGGCATGTCGCCGATCTCGTCGAGGAAGATGGTGCCGCCCTCGGCCAGCTCGAAGCGGCCCTGGCGCGCGCCGACGGCGCCGGTGAACGAGCCCTTCTCGTGCCCGAAGAGCTCGCTCTCGAGCAGCTCCGCCGGTATGGCGCCGCAGTTGATCGGCACGAACGGCTTGTTGCGCCGGTTCGAGTAGTAGTGGATGTTCCGCGCCACCACCTCCTTGCCGGTGCCGGACTCGCCGAGGATCAGCACCGTCGCCTCGGTGGGCGCCACCTGATCGATCATCTTCCTCACGCGCTGCACCGAGCGGCTGTTGCCGACGAGGCTACGGAACAGCTCCGGGTTCTGCTGCGGCTCGGTGGACGGCTCGGTGTTGGCCGAGCCGCGCACCTCGGCCTTGTGCAGGGCGTCGGAGAGCGCGCCGTAGCGCAGATCGCCCTTCAGCGTGGCGACGAACAGGGTGTCCAGGTCGTCGCGTCCGATGTCCGACGGCTGGTTGCCCAGCAGCAGCACGAACGGCGGACAGGCCTCGTGGCGCTGCTTCATCTGACGGACCCAGTCCACGATGCCGTGGAAGTTCGCCACCAGGATGGCGGCGTAGCCGGACACGTCGCCGAGGCTGTCCACGAGCTCGTGCGAGGACAACGCACGCGCCTCGAAGTCGATGAACTCGAGCTGGTGCGCCAGCCGCTGCGCGCTCTCCGCGTCCGGGTCGACGACGAGGATCCTGCTGGGGGCTTTCCTGGTGCTCATCGCTTTATCTGTCTCCGCCGCGGGACGGTTGCGCTGGATATACGCCGTCGAGCATAGAAGAGCCTTCCGGCGAGACGAGGATTTGACGAGATGTGGACAAAGAAAATTCGGCGCGCGTCCGTGCGGCAACCCGCAAGTCTCCCTATCGCGGCCCCGATCCGTGCCGCCGACCCGTTCCGCAACGGGTGCGAGCGGTTCGACACATGCGCCCGCTCACCGCCCACGCTACGTGATCCGCTCGTGCGTATGGGGCGCGCATCCCTTCAAGGCCCGGACGTGGCGCCGATGCCGCTATCACCTGGACGGAAGATCCTTCCCGCTCGCCGCCCCCGACAAGCGACGGTGCGATGACGGGCACCGGACCGGGAATACAACGAGAAGCGTCCGGCCGACCCCATCCTCCCCCATGGAGACGGATTCGGCCACCGAGGGCGCCCGGACCGAGACCCGAACGCCATGACCGACCCGGTTGATGCGAACGCACGCCCGATCGCGCCCTCCACCCCCGCCCGGGCGTCGGCCCGGACGTCGGGGGGTAACGTGACCGATATCGAGGCCGCGCGCCAGCGCCGTCGACGCAATCCGGCCAACCGCCGCTTCGACGCGCTCAAGGTCGCCCGCCTGAAGGAGGAGATCCGCCGCGGCGAATACGCGATCGACCACTACAGCGTGGCCGATCGGTTCATCGAGCACGAACGCAACGCTCACTGAAAGCTCTCGCGCGCGAGTGGAGCGCGCACGCGAAAGGGGGCGGCGCCCGCAGGCACCGCCCCCTCCAGATACCTCGTGCGGATCGGCGCGAGCGTCCCGGACCCCGTCGGGGGGTCCGGAGCGCCCGTGCCGCGACCCGTCAGGCGGCCGCTTCGCCGTCGTTCGCCCGCTCGGCGTCGTGCGCCGCGCCGTCGTGTTCGGCGACATCGTTCTCGAGCACCGCGCGAGACGTGCCGACGGGAATCCGGCGAGGCTTCATGGCCTCGGGGATCTCGCGTACCAGCGCGATCTTGAGCAGGCCGTTGTCGAGCCGGGCATCCGTCACCTCGACGTGATCGGCGAGGTTGAACTTGCGTTCGAAGGAGCGAGTGGCGATGCCGCGGTGCAGGTAGCGCGAGTCCGCGTTGCGTGCCTCGCGCTTGCCGCGCACGGCGAGCACGCCCTTCTCGACCTGCACGTCGATCTCGGCTTCGGTGAAGCCCGCCACCGCGAGGGTGATCGCGTAGCGGTTCTCACCGACGAGCTCGATGTCGTAGGGAGGGTAGCCCGCGCCCGAGCGCTCGGCGTTCAGGGCGGCGTCCAGCAGGGAGCCGAAACGGTCGAAACCGACGGTGTTGGCGTAAAGGGGGGTCAGATCGATTTTCATGATGGCTGTTCCAGTGTTCTCTTGTTGAGCAATACCGAGGATGGGGCGACGGTTCTCGTTGAGACCCCGTGCCCGAGGACAAGGGTGTGTGCGAAAGCGCCTTGTTTCAAGGGACGAACGCGCCGCGCGCGCGATCCGGATCGCCCCCCTTCGGCCGGGCCGGTCCGGTGCGCGCCGGCGGCCCGAGGGGTTGTGAACGGGAATCGGTCTCACTAGCATCTACCCATCCGGCACGCCGCTGCCTCCTCCCTTTCCCGATTCGGCTTCCCCATGTCCGAGCCCGCTTCCGAGCGCGTGCTGTCGGTCCACCACTGGACCGACGACTACTTCAGCTTCCGTACCACGCGCGACCCCGGCCTGAGATTCGAGAACGGCCAGTTCCTGATGGTCGGCCTGGAGATCGACGGCAAGCTCGTGCGCCGCGCCTACTCGGTCGCGAGCGCCAACTGGGAGGAGGAGCTCGAGCTGTTCAGCATCAAGGTGGCGGGCGGCGCGCTGACCTCCAGGCTCCAGCACGTGCGGCCCGGCGACCGCGTGCACATCGGCAGGAAGCCCGTCGGCACCCTGCTGCTCGACGACGTGCGCCCCGGACGCACGCTGTGGATGCTGGCGACGGGCACCGGGCTCGCACCGTTTCTCGCCCTGATCAAGGACCCGGAGTGCTACGCGCGCTTCGAGCGCGTGGTGCTCGTGCACGGCGTGCGCCGCGTCGCGGACCTCGCCTACCGCGACTACATCGAGCGCGAGCTGCCCGCGCACGAGTACCTCGGCGACAGCGTCCGGGACGGCCTCACCTACGCGCCGGTCGTGTCGCGCGAGCCGTTCGAGCGGCGCGGGCGCATCACCGCGCTGCTGGAAAGCGGCGAGCTGGAGCGAAGCGTCGGGTCGTCGCGCATCGACCCCGCGCACGATCGGTTCATGATCTGCGGCGGCACGGCCATGCTCGGGGAGGTGCGCGCGCTGCTCGACGCGCGCGGCTTCACCGCCTCGCCGTCCATCGGCGAGCCCGGCGACTACGTCTACGAACGCGCGTTCGTGACGAAGTGAGCGCCCCGCCGGACACCGCGCACGAGCAACGCTTCGAGCCCGGCTTCGAGCCCGGCTTCGAGCCCGATGTCGCCGCGGACATCGTCGGGCACATGAACGACGATCATGCCGATGCGGTACTTGCCATCGCGCGGGCACAGGGCGGTGCGCGCACGGCCACCGCGGCCACCCTCGTCGCGATATCGCCGCACGCGCTCGACATCGATGTCGTGGCGCCGCGCGATGCGGGCGGTACGCACGGCGTGCGCGTTCCCATCGAACCCCCGATCGCGCCGCTCGATACCGTGCGGGCCCGGCTCGTCGGGATGACGAAGGCGGCACGGACCGCGCTCCTCGGGTCCGAAGGGCTCGAGTAGGCGCCGTGCACGACACGCGTGGCGAGGCGGCCTCCCGAACCACCGGCCTGCGCGTCCTGGTACTCGGCGCGACCGGCACGGCCGGCCGCGCCACCGTGCGGGCCCTGGTGCGCGCCGGCCATCGGCCCGTTCGTCTCGTCCGATCCGGCACCCGCGACGGCACCTGCGACGGCACCCGCGACGGCACCGTCGACGGCATCGACACGCGCACCGTGGATGTCACCGACCCGGCATCGCTGCACCGCGACGGCACGCGCGGCGAGCGCTTCGATGCACTGGTGTCGTGCCTGGCATCGCGCACCGGCGCGCCGGCCGATGCCTGGGCCATCGATCATCGCGCGCACGTGCTCGCGCTCGACGCCGCGAAGCGGGCCGGGGTGCGGCACGTGGTGCTGCTCTCGGCGATCTGCGTGCAGCGGCCACGCCTCGCCTTCCAGCACGCGAAGCTCGCGTTCGAGGCGGAGCTGATCGGCTCGGGTCTCACCTACTCGATCGTGCGGCCGACGGCGTTCTTCAAGTCGCTGTCCGGACAGATCGAGCGCGTGCGCCGCGGCAAGCCCTTCCTCGTCTTCGGCGACGGCGAGCTGACCGCCTGCAAGCCCATCGGCGACGACGATCTGGGGGACTACCTCGCCGGCTGCCTGAGCGACGTCGCGCGCCACGACCGCATCCTGCCCATCGGGGGGCCGGGCGACGCCATCACGCCGCGGCAGCAGGGCGAGGCGCTGTTCGCGCTCACGGGCCGGGCGCCGCGCTTTCGCCACGTGCCCGTGGCGCTGCTCGACGTCGCGCACACGACGCTCGCGGCGCTCGGCCGGTTCGACGCGCGCTGCGCCGCGAAGGCGGAGCTCGCACGCATCGGGCGCTACTACGCCACCGAGTCGATGCTCGTGCTGGACCCCGCCACCGGCCGCTACGACGCCGACGCCACGCCGTCGACCGGCACCGACACCCTGTTCGACCACTACGCCCGCGTGCTCGACGGATCGGCCTCGACCGAGCGGGGCGAGCACGCGGTGTTCCGGGACTGAAGCCCGGCACGCGCGGCCGCGGCGAATAGCCTTTGATGGTGTGTGGGATCTCGCTACACTCGTGCCGCGGAGCCGCGAGGAACGTCCGGAGATGAGCAGCAGACTGACGACGATCGAACCGGGCATGGCCCGTCAGGGGCTCAAGAGCGCCGGGCTGAAGGTCACGCTGCCGCGCCAGAGCGTGCTGGAGGTGCTCGAGCGGGCCGACCCGCACCACCTGAGCGCCGAGGACGTCTACCGCGCCCTGCTGGAGAACGGCACGGACGTGGGGCTCGCCACCATCTATCGCGTGCTGACGCAGTTCGAGTCGGCGGGTCTCGTCACGCGACACCACTTCGACGGTGGCCAGGCGGTGTTCGAGCTGGACACCGGCGACAATCACGATCACATCGTGTGCGTCAAGTCCGGCCGCGTGGCCGAATTCAAGGACGAGGTGATAGAGCGGCGGCTGGCCGAGATCGCGGACGAGCTCGGCTACGACCTGCAGGAGCACAAGATCGTGCTGTACGGGGAGCACCGCGAGACGGTGGCCGCGTCGGGCAAGCGAGGCTTGCGCGGACGCACGTGACGGCCCGTTCGGACGGTGCGCGGAATCCGGCAGAGGATGAAGCCGGCCGTGCCCTGGAAGGTCCTGCACGGTGTCGGGATGGTGGAGCCAGGCGGGATCGAACCGCCGACCTCCTGCATGCCATGCAGGCGCTCTCCCAGCTGAGCTATGGCCCCGAGATACCGAGCGGCCTAGTGTAGAGGCCCGCCTTCAGGCCGTCAACGGATCGCGGACGATCGATGACCCTGCCATCGTGGCGCCGGCACGGTTGCGCGACCCGCATCGGCGCAGGACTCCGTGGAAGGCGACGAGCCCCAGCAGCAGCAGTCCTCCCGAGCCGCCACCGCCCTCACCTCCTCCCGCGCCCTGGTCCGCGCCCTGGTCCGCGCCTCCTTCCACGCCCTGGCCCGCGCCCTGGCCCGCGCCCTCACTCTCGTCGCCGTCGTCGCCCGCGGCCCCGCCGGAACCTTGGGGCGCGCTCTCGGCGGCGTCGGGGTCGCGCACGGCGAACGCGTCGACGTCGTCGTCCACCGTGAGCACGGCGCCCGCCTGCTCGGTGGCCAGGTCCTCGCCGGGCGATCCGGAGACCTCGACGGCGGTTTGGGTGGAGAGGGTGTAGCGCGCGTCCGTGAACCCCGTGACGAGCAGGTAGTGAGGGCTGCCCACCGGGACGCGGCACCGGTCCAGGGTCGCGCCCGCGGCGCTGTCGCCGAAGGCCTGGCAGACGAGCGTGGCCTCGCTCAAGGGCTCGCCGGGCGGCGGCACGGCGTGCACGTAGAGGTCGGCGTCGCCCTCGATCGACTCGAGCTCCACCACTCCGCCGTCGGCGAGCCGCCAGGCGACGATCTGCGCGGCCTCCACGATGCCCTGCACCCGATCCCCGGCGGCGAGCGTGCCCAGCAGCGGCACGCCGCCTCCCGCGTCGGGCCCCGCGTCGCCCCCTTGGGTGGACGCGTCGGAAGCGGCCACGTCCGCACCGGGATCCGCTTGCGCGCCGGCGTCGGCGGCCCCGCCCGCGCCGGGGCCGAACGCGCTCAACCGGTAGCGCGCCGCGGAGTAACCGAACACCTCGACCCAGGCCACCGACCCCGGCGCCACGTCGCACTCGTCGAGCGGCTCGACGCGCTCGGAACGGCACGACAGGGTCGCGAAGCCGGGGTCCGCGTACACCGCGAGATCGGCGTCGCCCTCCAGCGACTCTAGCCCGAGCGAGGTGGCGCCCTGGACGCGGTAGAGCGCGCGCTCCCCGATGCGCAGCTCCCCGGACACCGTCTCGCCGACGCCGAGCGCGGCGAACGGGGTCTCGCCCGGATCGCCCTGCCCCGGCGCGTCGCCGGAGGGATCGTCCTCGCTCGCGAACGCCTCGTCCGAGTCGATGGCCACGTCCGGCCGGTTCTCGACGAAGTAGCCGTAGCTGTCGGCGTTGCGCACCGCGAGCTCGGGGCTCGCGAGCGCCAGGCGCCGCGAGGGACCCTGCCCGTAGGCGTGATCCTGGGTGGCGGCCACGGCGCGGAAGTGCGACAGCTCGTGCACGATGGTGCCCGCGCGCGAGTCGCGCCCGTCGGGCGTCGTCTGCCAGAACACCGGGCAGAGCGTGATCTCGTAGGGTCTGAGCGGATTGACGTAGGCGAACACGCCGGCCTGCGTGCAGCCGCAGACGTAGCCGATGCGCTCGTTGGCCAAGGTGTCCCCGATGGCCCCGATGCCCGTGCTGACGATGTCGAAGCGCCCGGCATCGTACTCGCCGAACCACAGGGCGTAGCGCGGCGACAGGGACCGCTCGGCCTCGGTGAGCGTCGCAAGCCCCGCCACCGACTCGGCCGTCCAGCCCTCGGCGATGCCGGCCGCCTCGCGGATGTCGGCGCGCTCGCGGGCGCTGCAGTTCTGGTACTCGCCCGGCCGCAACCGGGCCGAGGCGGGCGCGTAGGCCGCGCGCAGCCGCAGCCGCACCGCACCCGACTCGGGCCGCACGCGCACGAACCCCGCGAGCGCGCCCTCCCCGTTCGTCCGCGCACGCGAGTCGTCCACCGCGGCGGTGCCGGTCGTGCCGGCCGGGGCGATCGCGAGCGTGCCGCGCCATTCGACCCGATACACGCCGTCGGCGGGCACGGCGTAGCCCGCGTCGATGCGCACCGTGGCCGACAACGCGGCCCCGGGGGCGAGGGTGCGGACGTCGGCACGTCCGACGGGCAGCCGCTTCGCCACCGGTCCGACCCAGGGCAGCCGCACGCCGGCCGGCCAGCCTCGCGACGGCGCCGTCACCTCGAAGAGATCGGCCGCGACGAGCGGATCCAGCGGCGTGTCGCGCACGAGGAGCTCGAGCGCCTCGGCGGAGCGGTTGATGACGGTGAAGCGCACGCTCGCGGCATCGGCGGGCGCCAGCACCACCTCGAGCGCGTCGTCCACGGGGGCCGCGACGGCGATGCCCGGCACGACGAGGATCCACAACCACAGCAGCGCGGACAGCACCGGCACCGAACGATCGGCGCGGCCGTGCGCGGCGAAACGCGCCGGGCTCAATGGACGGAGCTGGCCAGGCGCGCGCCCTCGCCGTCGCCTTCGCGCTGCGCGTCGCCCTCGGGCTCGCCCTGCAGGGCCGACTTGATCTCGATGATCGCGTCGAGCAGCTTCGAGAGCTTCAGCGGCTTCACGAAATGGTGGTACACCCCTCCCTGCAGACCGTGCACGACGTGCTCGTGGGCGCGTTCGCCGCTGACGATGATGGTGGCGCGCACGCCGGCCACGTCGAACGCCGGCACGAGATCGAGCCCGTAGCCGTCGGGCAGGCTCAGGTCGATGCACGCGATCTGCGGCCGCGCGCCCTCGAGGTACGTGCGCGCCTCGGCGAGCGAGGACGCGTGGAAGGTCTCGAAGCCCTGCAGCTCGAAGCCCGCGACGATGGCGCGCGCGGTCGGCGCGTCGTCCTCGACGACGAGGGCGTGCCAGCGCTTCGCCGAGGCCTCAGGCATCGCCGATGGCTCAGGCATCGCCGACGCAGCGCTCCACGGCGCGATCGATGCGTTCGAGCGAACGCTCGGGCCCGAGCACCGACAGCACGACGTTCATGGCGGGCGACGCGGTGGTGCCGGTCACGGCCAGACGCAGCGGCTGGCCGAGCTTGCCGAACCCGATGCCGAGGGCATCGACGCTCGCCTGCAGCGCCTCCTGCACGGTCTCCGGGGACCAATCGCTCAGCGCGGCGAGGCGCTCGCGCGCGGCGCGCAGCGCGTCCGCCGCGGCGGGGACGAACTGCTTCGCGGCCGCCTTCGGATCGTATTCCCGCGGTGCGTGCCAGTACCAGGTCGCGCCGTCCGCCATCTGCACCAGGGTGTCGGCGCGCTCGCGCAGCGAATCGGCCACGCGCTCCGGATCGGGCCCGTCCGCCGCGTCGAGGTCGATGCCACGAGCGATCAGGTGCGGGCGCAGCGCCTCGGCCAGCCTCGACGCGGGCAGCCGCTGCATCCAGTGGCGGTTCACCGAATCGAGCTTCTTGCGGTCGAACACCGATCCCGAGCGGTTCACCGCGTCCAGCGAGAACAGCCGCACCATGTCGTCGATGTCGAAGAACTCGTCGTCGCCATGGGACCAGCCGAGCCGCACGAGGTAGTTCAGCAGCGCTTCGGGCAGGTAGCCGTCGTCCCGGTACTGCACGACCGAGACGGCCCCGTGACGCTTGGACATGCGCTTGCCGTCCTCGCCGAGGATCATCGGCAGGTGCGCGTAGACCGGCACATCGCGCCCGAGCGCGCGCAGCAGGTTGATCTGGCGCGGGGTGTTGTTCACGTGGTCATCGCCGCGCACCACGTGCGTGATGCCCATGTCCATGTCGTCGACGACGACGGTGAGGTTGTAGGTCGGCGTGTCGTCCGCGCGCAACAGCACGAGATCGTCGAGTTCGCCGTTCGCGATGACGATGGGGCCCTTCACCGCGTCGTCCCAGCGCACCTCGCCCTCGGCGGGGTTGCGGAAACGCACCACGGACGGCAGGTCGGCGGGGCCCTCGTCGGTGCGGTCCCGCCAGGTGCCGTCGTACTTCGGCTTCTCGCCGCGCGCGCGGGCCGATTCACGCATGGTCTCGACCTCGTCCGGCGTGCTCCAGCAGCGATAGGCGTGACCCGTCTGGAGCAGCGTCGCCACCACCGCGCGGTAGCGATCGTAGCGGTCGGTCTGGAAGGTCGGGCCCTCGTCCGCGTCGAGCCCGAGCCACGCCAGCCCCTCCAGGATGGCGTCCACCGAGGCGGCCGAGGAGCGCTCGGCGTCCGTGTCCTCGATGCGCAGCACGTACCGGCCGCCGTGGTGGCGCGCGTACAGCCAGGAGAAGAGCGCCGTGCGCGCGCCGCCGATGTGCAGGTAACCGGTGGGACTGGGGGCGAAACGGGTGCGCACGGTCATGGTCGCGAACGCCGGGACTGGGTGGGGCGCGAGCCGGCGGCGCGCGCGATGCGGGAGTCCAGTCTATCAGCCGCCCCGATCGAGCCGCCGAGCCGGACCCCGGGGGCGCAAACATGGACATTCGGACGCGGTGCCGCGCATGGGCGAGAATCCGCCCTCCCGCCCTTCTTCCCCGAACGGAGTCGCCCGCCCCGTGCTCTCCCCCCAGCCCGACGATGCCCGATCGCCGACCGACCCGCGGCCCCGGTGGTTCTCGTGCGCGTCGACGGATGTGGGGCACGTGCGCAAGGTCAACGAGGATGCGTTCCTCGATGCCCGCGAGCAGTCGCTGTGGGTCGTGGCCGACGGCATGGGCGGGCACGCGCGCGGCGACCGAGCCAGCCGCGCCATCGTCGAGCGGCTGCACGGCTTCACCGAGGGCGACACCCCTCAGGAGAGCATCGAGGGCATCGTGCAGCGCCTGTCCGAGGCGAACGACTTCTGCCGCGACGTCGCCCAGGGCCAGGTCATGGGCAGCACCGTGGCGGCGCTCTACCTGCACGGCACCCGCGGCTGGCTGGTGTGGGCCGGGGACAGCCGCATCTACCGCTACCGGGTCGGCGACTTCCGCCAGCTCACCGACGACCACAGCCTCGTGCAGGAGCTCTACCGGCTCGGCGAGCTGACCGCCGACGAGGCCGAGAACCACCCCTCCTCGAACGTCATCACGCGCGCCATCGGCGTGGCCGACGAGCTCGACGTGCAGATCCGCGAGGTGGACATCGAGCCCGGCGACCGTTTCCTCGTGTGCAGCGACGGCCTCTTCAAGGACGTGGCGCCCGACGAGGTGCACGCGAACCTCGTGCTGCCCTCGCCGCAGCAGGCACTCGACGCGCTCGTGGAGCTGGCCCTGCGCCGGGGCGGTACCGACAACGTCACGGGCATCGTGGTGCAGGTGCCGTTCGGCTAGGATCCGTTCGCCCGACGATCCGGCGCGGCCGCCGCGCCGCGCTTCTTCGACGCCGCCTTCTTGCGTCGCCGGGCCTCGGACGGCGGCACCGCGCTGGCGGCCGACGCCTGCGCGTCGCCCAAACGCTTCGCGGGCCACAGGCACAGATCCTCCACCGGACAGGTCGCGCACTTCGGCGCGCGCGACGTGCAGATGCGCTTGCCGAAGTTCAGCAGCCAGACGTGGCCGTCGTGCATGACGCGCTCGGGCGTGCGCGCCTCGATGGACTCGGCGGTCTTGGCCTCGGTCTTGCCGAGCGCGAGCCCCGTGCGGTTGCACACCCGGTGCACGTGCGTGTCCACCGCGATGACGTCCACGCCGAAGGTGAAGGTCAGCACGATGTCGGCGCACTTCCTGCCGATGCCCGGCAGGCTCATGAGCCCCTCGCGCGTGTCCGGCACGGTGCCGCCGTGCTCGGCCAGCAGCGCGGTGCAGAACTTCCGGATGTTCCTCGCCTTCATGTTGTACAGGCCCGCCGGACGGATGGCGGCGGCGATGTCGGCGTCGTCAAGGCGCAACATGGACTTCGGCGTGCGCGCGAGCTTGAAGAGCGCCTTCGTCGCGGCTTCGGTGTTCCGATCGAGGCTCTGCGCCGAGAGCATGCAGGAGATGCACGAGCGGAAGGCATCCACCTGCTGCTTCGGGTTCGCCGGGCCGACGTGCTCGGCACGTCCGGGCAGGATGGCCCCGAGCCGGTCGTAGAACTCGGCCACGCGCTCGACGGGCATCTCCTCGGGGGCAAAGATCTTGACGGTCGGTTCGCTCATCCGCGGCATGGTCGCACGCCGAAACGCGAAACGGCGCCGCCACCCGCGAAGGGTGACGGCGCCGTTCGGGTCGGTACTCCGGCGGCGCGTCCGTGCGCCGCCCGGGCCGTGCCTGCCGCGCGGTGCGGGCGTCAGTGCACCGCGACCATCGCCGGTGCGTGCTCCTCGGTGTCGAACACGAGCTCGTTGCCGCGCACGTCCACGAACACCGTGTCGCCCGGCACGAAGTCCCCGCCGAGGATGCGCTTCGACAGCGGGTTCTCCAGCGCCTGCTGGATCTCCCGGCGCAGCGGCCGCGCACCGTACACCGGATCGAAGCCCGCCTCGCCGAGGCGATCGAGCGCCGCGTCCGTGATGACGAGCTCGAGGTTGCGCTCCTGGAGCCGCTTCGCCAGGTGCTGCACCTGCATGCCCGCGATGTGGCGGATGTGGGCCTTCGACAGCGGCCTGAACACGACGGTCTCGTCGATGCGGTTCACGAACTCCGGCCGGAAATGCTGGCCTACGATCTCCATGACCGAGGCCTTCATCGTGTCGTAGTCGTTCACCGGACCGTTCGCGAGCTCCTGGATGACGTGGCTGCCGAGGTTCGAGGTCATGACGACGACGGTGTTCCTGAAGTCCACCGTGCGCCCCTGCCCGTCCGTGAGCCGCCCGTCGTCGAGTACCTGCAGCAGCACGTTGAAGACATCGGCGTGCGCCTTCTCGACCTCGTCGAGCAGGATCACCGAATACGGCTTCCGGCGCACGGCCTCGGTCAGGTAGCCGCCCTCCTCGTAGCCCACGTAGCCCGGAGGCGCACCGATGAGCCGCGCCACGGAGTGCTTTTCCATGAACTCGGACATGTCGATGCGCACCATGGCCTCCTGCGAATCGAACAGGAAGTCGGCGAGCGTCTTCGTCAGCTCGGTCTTGCCCACGCCCGTGGGGCCGAGGAACAGGAACGAGCCGATGGGCCGGTTCGGATCGGAGAGCCCCGCGCGCGAGCGCCGGATGGCGTCCGACACCGCCGACACGGCCTCGTCCTGACCGACGACCGACTTCTGCAGCTCGCCCTCCATGCGCAGGAGCTTCTCCTTCTCGCCCTCCAGCATCTTGCTGACCGGAATGCCCGTCCACTTGGCCACCACCTCGGCGATCTCGTCGGCCGTGACGTTGGTGCGCAGCAGCGTGAGCTCCGAATCGTCGGCGCCCTCCTGGGATTCGGTCAGCCGCTTCTCGAGTGCGGGCAACTGCCCGTATTGCAGCTCCGACATGCGCCCGAGATCCCCGGCGCGACGCGCGGTCTCGAGCTCCATGCGCACGCGCTCGATCTCCTCCTTCACGGACGCCGTGCCCTGCACCGAGGCCTTCTCGGCGTTCCAGATCTCCTCGAGGTCCGCAAGCTCGCGCTCGAGCCTGTCGATCTCACCGTCGAGATCCTTGAGCCGCTGCTTCGACGCCTCGTCGGATTCCTTGACGAGCGCCTCGCGCTCGATCTTGAACTGGATGAGCCGACGCTCGAGTCGATCCAACGCCTCGGGCTTCGAGTCGATCTCCATGCGGATGTGCGACGCGGCCTCGTCGATCAGGTCGATGGCCTTGTCGGGCAGTTGGCGGTCCGAGATGTAGCGGTGCGACAGCGTGGCCGCCGCGACGATGGCGGGGTCGGTGATCTCGACACCGTGGTGCACCTCGTAGCGCTCCTTGAGGCCGCGCAGGATGGCGATGGTGTCCTCCACCGTCGGCTCGTCGACCAGGATCTTCTGGAAGCGCCGCTCCAGCGCCGCGTCCTTCTCGATGTACTGGCGGTACTCGTCGAGGGTGGTGGCGCCGATGCAGTGCAGCTCGCCGCGCGCAAGCGCCGGCTTCAGCATGTTGCCCGCGTCCATCGCGCCCTCGGCCTTGCCCGCGCCGACCATGGTGTGCAGCTCGTCGATGAAGAGGATCACCTGCCCCTCCTGCTTCGACAGGTCCGACAGCACCGACTTCAGCCGCTCCTCGAACTCGCCGCGGAACTTCGCGCCCGCGATGAGCGCGCCCATGTCGAGCGACAGCACGCGCTTGCTCTTCAGGCCCTCGGGCACCTGGCCGTCGACGATGCGCTGGGCGAGACCTTCCACCAGCGCGGTCTTGCCCACGCCGGGCTCGCCGATGATGACGGGGTTGTTCTTGGTGCGGCGCTGCAGCACCTGGATGGCGCGGCGGATCTCGTCGTCACGACCGATGACGGGATCGATCTTGCCCTGCTCGGCGCGCTCGGTCAGATCGATCGTGTACTTCTCGAGCGCCTTTCGGTGCTCCTCGGCGTTCTGGTCGGTGACCGGGCCGCCCTGCACGCTCTCGAGCGTCTTCTCGATGGCCTCCAGGTTCGCGCCGGCCTCCTTCAGCAGCTCCGCCACGCGGTTCTTGCCGTCGTCCAGGCACGCGAGCACGAAGAGCTCGGAGGATATGTAGTCGTCGCCGCGCTTCTGCGCGCGCCGGTCGGTCAGGTTCAGCAGGCGCGACAGCTCGTTCGAGACGTGCACCTGGCCGCCCGCGCCCTGCACGGACGACATGGAATCGAGCGCGCGGTCCAGCCCGACGTGCAGCGCGTTGACGTTGACGCCCGACTGGGCGAGCACGGGGCGCACGCCGCTGCCGTCCTGGTCGAGCATGGCCACCATCAGGTGCGCCGGCTCGATGAATTGATGATCACGCCCTACGGCCAGCGATTGCGCATCCTGCAGCGCGAGCTGGAACTTGGACGTCAGCTTGTCCATTCTCATGAGATGACCTTCTCCGGTACTTGCCCCGTGCGCGCCTGACTCTGCAGCGCACGCGCGGGTGCATGGTTGATGCCGGTCAAGATGTGGCCCTGCGCGCGTGAATCAACGCGCCGGGGCGGGGTCCCACACCGCCGACAGGGGGACGGCGCGCAGGTTGTCGCCGAGAGTCAGCACGTGATCCCCGAGGTAGACGAGCGTGCCTCCGACGAAGCGGTCGCCGGCCAGACCGGCGAGCCGTTGCAGTCCGCGCATGTCGGCGGACCGCACGGTCGCGCTCGCCTTGACCTCGACGCCCGCCACGGCACGTCCATAGCGTTCGATCACCAGGGCAACCTCGTGGCCATCGCGGTCCCGGAAATGGAAGAAGCGGTGCTCGTGCTCGTGCCACGTGGCCTGGCGCCTGAGCTCCTGCACCACCCAGGTTTCCAGCAGTTGCCCGAAGAGCTCTCGTTCGGTCCGCAAGGTATCCGCATCGACGCCGAGCAAGGCGCTGCACAGACCGGAATCGGTGACGTGCAGCTTCGGGGTCTTGACGATCCTGTGGCTGCGGTTGGTCGACCAGGGCGCGAGACGCTCGACCACGAACAGCAACTCCAGGTGGTGCAGGTAGGTGCGCAAGGTCGGCACGTTGACGGACAGCGAGCGGCTCATCTCCGCGATGTTCAGCAGCCGGCCGGTGCGCGCAGCCGCAAGGTCCAGGAGCGGCCGAGCCAGTTCCGGACGCCGTGCCTCGAGGGTGTCCACCAGATCGCGCGAGGCAATGACGTCGATGTACTGCGACAGCCAGGCTCGTCGGCGCCGCGCGGACGGTTGGACAAGCAGCGTGGGAAAACCTCCGCGCACCAACCGCGCCTCCGGGCTCTCGTCCGAATCGCCCGCCTCCCCACCCACCGCCCTGCCCGCCGCTCCCTCCGTGCTCAGGCTTTCAGGGTCGCCGAACATCGCATCGAGCAGGCCCACGTGCGATGCCGGAGGCAATCGCTTTCGATCGAAGGCTGACCTGGTTCCGGACCGCTCATCGACTCCCTACCGCCTGTTGCGACCCACGAGAGTAGCGGCCGATCGTAAAACAGACCACCGGAAAATCGTAAAACAGGCGACCCGCTGATCGGAAAACAGGTGGCCCGCTGATCGGAAAACGGGTCCGCCGCGGGTCCTGTGGCGAGGCCCCGAATCCGCCGGGCGGGCGCGCTGCCGTCACCGCACCCGCTTCGCGCTTTCGTAGACGACGTCCGAGACCCGCCGTTCGCCCTCGGACACGCCGCACGGCGTCCTCACGCGCCCCTCCGGCGCGCGCTGCCGGGGAGGAAAACATGGACTGGAACACCGGCGCCGGAGCGCGCCGCAGGTGGCTGCACCGAGCGCTGTGCGCGATAGGCCTCTCGATTCTCGTCGCTGCGACGATGCGGGACGCGTCGGCGCAGCCGTGCCCCATCTCCGCGCCTACCGGCACCCCGGCGTGCGACGCGACCCCGGACCCCGGCAGCAACCCGTTGCCCGTCACGGGAAACACCGGCGCGCACCACATCGGCAACCCCGTCAAGGCGATCGGCGGCAACGAGTACGAGGCCGCCACCGACTTCCGATCGATCGCCTCGCCGCTCGCGTTCGATCGGTACCGCCGACGGCCGAAGCCCCGGAACGCTACGCCGACACGTTCGCCGAGGACGGGTACGTCGACATCCGGTCGGACGTCGCGGGACACCCGACGACCCCACCCTCGACGAGCGCGACCTCGTCGTCGACTGGCTCCGCGAGCGGGGCCGGAAGTGAACCCCATCGAGCCCTTCGAGAAGGGTCAGTGACGGGGCGATCGCCACGAGCGCCCCGACGTACCCCTACGAACGTTCCAACCAGGCGAACGTCCCCATCCGCCCGGTACGCGGCCCGTCGCGCCGGTGCGAGTAGAACGTGTCCGCTTCGGTGAACGTGCAACGGTCGCCGCCCGTCACGTGTACGGGCGCGGGCCGGTCCGTCCTCGCGATCTCCGTACGGGCCAGCAGGTAGAGATCGGCGAGGTACTTCCCGTCGGCGCCCGCGCTCCGGAAAGCGGGCGCATGGTTCTCGTCGCGCCGCACGAAGGCTTCGCGAACCTCCGCACCCACCTCGAACGCGTCCGGGCCGATCGCTGGCCCCAGCCAAGCGTGCAGCGCGTCGTCCGTGCCGAAGCCCTCGATCGCCGCGCGCACGATGCCCTCCGCGAGCCCTCGCCAGCCCGCATGCACGACGCACACCCGCGTGCCCGCCGCGTTCGCGACCACGACCGGCAGGCAGTCCGCCGTCATCACGCCGACGACCCGCTCCGGCGTGCATGTCGCCGCGCCATCAGCCTCGTGCGGCGCATCCCGCGCGTCGCCCGCTTCGACGATATGCGTGCCGTGCACCTGGCGCAGCCAGCACGGCGCGTCGGGCAATGCCCTGCTCAACAGCGTCCGGTTGCGCGCGACGGCCTCGGGGTCGTCGCCCACGTGCAGGCCGAGATTCAGCGAGTCGTAGGGCGACGCGCTCGCTCCGCCGACGCGCGTGGTCTGCAGCACCCGCACCCGGGAGGGCGCGGCCCAGACGGGCGTGATGAAACCGATGGCGTCCTGTGTCATGCCGGGAGTCTAAGGCGGACGCGGGGATGCACCCGTGCATGCCGTTGACATGTGACCCAAAGGTCACCTATAGTTCGTAGCATGGACGCCGTCTTCAAGGCCCTCGCCGATCCCACCCGTCGCGCATTGCTGGACGCCCTGCGCGAGCGGGACGGGCAGACGCTCGGCGAGCTGGAAGGAGCCGCGTCCATGACCCGCTTCGGCGTGATGAAGCACCTGAAGGTGCTGGCCGAGGCGAACCTCGTCGTCTCGCGGAAAGCGGGACGCTCCCGGTACCACTACCTGAACGCCGTGACGCTGGTAGAGGCGACGTCGCGCTGGATCGAGCCCTTCGTGCAAGGCCCGACGGCCGAGCGTCTCGCCGCGTTGCGTCGCACCCTGGAGGACGAACAGATGCAGGAAGTCATGAAGGACGAACGGCCCGATCACGTGCAGGAGACGTGGATCAGAACGACGCCCGAAAGGCTCTGGACGGCGCTGACGAGCGCCGAGCACACCGGCCGCTACCACTTCCTCGGCGCCGGGCTGACGGAAGACGCGAGCGCGGGCGGTCGCTACGACCACCGATGGCCGGACGGGCGACCGATGCTGGGCGGGGAGGTGCTGGTGTGGGAGCCTCCGCACGTGCTCGAGACGACCTTCGAGCCGCACTGGATCGAGAACGCGGCCGTCTCGCGCGTTCGCTACGAGGTGGCCGCCGAAGGCGAGCTCTGCAGGCTGCGCATCATGCACTTCGGCATCCCGGCCGACCAGGACGGAGTCATCGCCGGATGGGCGCGCCAGACGGCCAGCCTCAAGAGCTACCTGGAAACCGGTACCGGTCTGAGGTTCGCCGCGTGACCGGCGCATCGCACATGGTGCCGGAGCTCTTCTGGCTGATCGTCACGGCCGCGCTGGTGGCGAGCCTGTGGATCCCGTACATCGTGGGCGTCAACACGACGCCCTGTTCGGGCAACGAGGACACGTTCGTGCGCCCGCCCGACCATCGCCTGCAAGCGGCGTGGGTGCACCGTGCGCACCGGGCTCACCTGAACGCGCTGGAGCAGTTCACGCCGTTCGCGATCGTCGTGGTCGCAGGCTCCCTGGCAGGCGTGACGGGGACGATGACGACGGCGCTGGTGGTGGTTTTCCTGTGCCTGCGCGTCGCGCACGCGGTCGGCATGATCGCGGGCTTCGCGCGCATGCCGCTGCGGCCGCTGCTGTTCACCCTGGGGTGGGTGGTGACGGCGGCCTACGCTTTCGTGGTCCTGATCCGCACGTAGGCGCGTGCGCGGTACCGGAGCGCCTCCGTGCGTGCGACGCCGGACGCGGCGCTGGGCTATGGCCACGAACGCGCATCTGGCGCCCGCTCGCGCCGCTCGGCCAAGGCCACCACCTCCGCGATGGGTCGGATCACGTCCATGTACCCGCCGAGCGCCTCGTAGTCCGGCAGCCGCATCGTGAACTCCACCGGCGCGACCATGGCCGGCGTGGGTACGTGGCCGAACGCGCGCTCGGGCATGGCCAGCACGTCGACCATCAGCGTGATGCCGCCGCCCGGCCACACATAGGCGGGCGCGCCGCCGCACGTCACGCGCGTGAGCCGGGCGGCCACCGAACGCGTGAGCCCGACGGGGTTCTCGGTGACCCCGGCACGCAGCGAGCCGCCCGCGCCGCCGACGAACAGCACCGAGCAGGTCGAGGGCTCGCAGTTCTCGGCGATGCGCGTCACCGACGGGCGCAGCGCGTCCGGCATGGGCGTCTCGACGGGTTGCAGCGCGTCGTCCAGGGTCCAGTAGCCGTGCTGCTCGCCCGTGGTCGACACCATCAGCAGCCGCAGGCCCGGCCACGCGACGTCCGGCTTGAAGCGCTCGATGATCGAGAGCGGGTCGTCGATGTCGGTGCCGCCCCAGCCGGCGCCGGGCTCGGCCACGCGGAAGTAGCGCCCGGGCGTGGACTTCGAGCCGCGGATGCGGATGCCGCTCGGACGCATGCCCAGCAGCACGCCCGCCTGGTGCTCGGACAGCACCCCCGTGATGTGATCGTCCACCACGACCACCTCGTCCACGTGCGGCGCCCACTGGCGCGCGAACATGCCGATGGTGGCCGAGCCGCAGCCGACGCGCATGAGCCGTTCGGTCTCGCCGTCGACGATCGGCGCGGCGCCCGCGCGCACGACGACGCTGGCGCCGCCGTCGATGTCGAGCGTCGCGGCCTCGCGGTTGCACAGCGCGAGCAGCGTCTCGCACGTCACGCGCCCCTCCTTCTTCGAGCCGCCCGTCAGGTGCTCCACGCCGCCGAGCGAGAGCATGCGCGAGCCGTACTCGCCGGTCGTGACGTGACCGACGGCTTCCCCCTTCGCCCGCACCGTCGCGCGCTCCTCGCCGAGGTGGCGATCGGTGTCGATCTTCACCTTCACGCCGCAGTAGCTGAAGATGCCTTCGGTCACGACGGTGACGAGATCCTCGTCGCCGGATCGGCTCTGCACCACGAAGGGGGCGGGCTTGTAGTCCGGATAGGTGGTCGTCGCGCCGATGGCGGTGACGAAATGGCGCGTGCCCGCGAGCAGGTCGCCGTCCCAGGGAGCGTCCGTGCCGTCCGGCAACGGCACCGCGGACACGCCATCGCGTTCGAGCACCAGCAACGGGTCCACCCGCACCAGCGTCCCGCCGTCGTTCGCGTAGCGGTCGCACGCCCCGCTGCGACCGTCCTTGATGCGGCAGAGCACCGGACAGGCGTCGCAGCGTATGAGCCCGTCGCCCGCGCTCCGGGCCTCCGTGCGTATCACCGGCCCGCCTCGCGCAGCGCCGTCAGCACCCGTTCGGGCGTGGCGGGCAGCGTCCTGACCGCGCCGCCCGTGGCGTGACGGATGGCGTTCAGGATCGCGGGGGCGGTGGGAATCAGCACGTGCTCGCCGAGCCCCTTCGCGCCGTAGGGACCGTGCGGGTCGGCCACCTCGACGAGCAGGCAATCGATCGGTGGTACGTCCCCGAAGGTCGGCACGAGGTAGTCGTGCAGGTTCTCGGTGCGTCCGGGCACGTAGCTTTCCATGAGCGCCATGCCGATGCCCTGCGCGATGCCGCCGTGGATCTGCCCTTCCACCAACACCGGGTTGATGGCGCGGCCGACGTCGTGCGCGGCGACGAAGCGCCGCAGGTGCACGGTGCCGAGCTCCACGTCCACGTCGAGCTCGACGAGCTGCGCGGCGTAGCCGAACTGCGCGTACGGGCTGCCCTGTCCGTCCGCGTCCAGCGGCGCGGTGGGAGGGTCCCACGTGCCGGAGGCCGCGAGCGCGTAGCCGTCGGCGTCGACGGACAGCGAATCGAGCTGCACGCTGCGCACCGGAGTATCGGCGGAACGGATCTCGAGCAGACCGCCCGCCCGCACCTCGATGCGGCTGTCCGGCGAACCGTTGCCCAGGCGCAGCACCTGCGCCCGCAACGCCTCGCCCGCCAGCCGCGCGGCGTTGCCCGACACGAAGGTCTGGCGCGAGGCCGAGGTCTTGCCGGCATCGGGCGTGCGGTCGGTGTCGGGGCCGACGAGCTCCACGGTCCGCGCGTCCACGCCGAGCGCGGTGGCGAAGATCTGCGCGATGACGGTATCGGCGCCCTGGCCGATGTCTATGGCGCCCTGGTGCAGCACGATGCGCCCGTCGGCGGTGATGCCCGCGCGGATCGTGGACGGGTTCGGCAGGGAGGTGTTGCCGCAGCCGTACCAGCCGCACGCGAGCCCGACACCGCGGCGTAGCGTCCCGGTCGATGCGTGCGTCGCCTCCTCGAGCGCCGTGCGCCACGCGGGTCGCAGCGCGTCCAGGCAGGCGCCGATGCCGACGCCGGACTCGAAGCGTTGCCCGGTCACGGTGGGCACGCCGTCGGCCAACGCGTTCGCGCGCCGGAACTCGAGCCGATCCATGCCGACGCGCTCGGCCAGCTCGTCGAACAGCGACTCCTGCGCGACGGCCGCCTGCGGCACGCCGAAGCCGCGGAACGCGCCGGCGGGTGGCCCGTTCGTGTACACCCCGCGCGCCGTGGCCGCGTAGTGCGGCACGCGGTACGGGCCCGAGGCGTGCACGGGCACGCGGTTGGCGACGGTAGGGCCCCACGAGGCGTACGCACCGGTGTCGAAGTCGCCATCGAAGCGCATGCCGACGAGCTTTCCGTCCGCGTCGCAGCCGATCTCGACGCGCATGTCGGCGGGGTGGCGCTTCGTCGTCGACTGCATGGATTCGCTGCGCGTGTAGGTGACGCGCACGGGCCGGTTCAGGTGCCAGGCCGCGACCGCGATCAGCGGCTGGAACGACAGATCGAGCTTGCTGCCGAAGCCGCCGCCCGTCGCGCTCGGCACCACGCGCACCGCCTCCCCCGGCACGCCGAGGATGGTGGCCAGCGAATCCCGATCCATCCATGCCGCCTGCGTGCAGCCGTGCACCTCGAGCCGCTCGCCGACGCGACGCGCGAAGCCCGCCTCGGGCTCGATGTACGCATGCTCGACGAAGCCCGTGACGAAGCGGCCGCTCGCGAGATGCGCCGCCGTGTCCAACGCTGCGTCGACGTCGCCGCGGCGCACGCGCCCCGCCACCATGAGGTTGCCCTCCACGTCCGCGTGCACGCGCGGCGCGTCCCCGGCGAGTGCCGCGGCGGCGCCCACGAGGGCCGGCAGCGGCTCCCAGAGCACCGGCAGCCGCGCCGCGTCCAGCGCCGCCATGGCCCCGGCCTCGCCGACCACCGCGGCCACGGCCTCGCCGCGGAACCGGGCGACGCCTTCGGCGAACACGGGCTGGTCCTCGAAGCCCGGAATGACGCCGAAGCGGTTGATACCCGGCACGTCGGAGGCATCGAAGATGCGCACGATGCCGGGCGCGCTCGCCGCCCACGCGTATAGCGCCGAGAGATCGAAGCGCGCGTGCGCGTGCGGCGAGCGGATGGCCCGCAGCACGAGGGCGCCCGCGGGCGACACATCGTCGCCGAAGGCGTCGCCCGTGACCTTCCGGCGACCGTCGAGCCTCGCGATGGGCGCGCCGATGCCGCCCCCCGGAGTCTTCACCGGCTCGTGCGTTTCTCGCACGCGCGCCCCGATCGTGCCCGCCGCCTCCAGCACCGCATCCACGATGGCCCGATACCCCGTGCAGCGACACAGCACGCCGCCGAGCGCGTCCTCGACGGCGCGCGCGTCCGGACGCTCCACGCGTTCGAGCAGATGCGTGGCCGCGACGAGCATGCCCGGCGTGCAGATGCCGCACTGCGCGGCGCCGCGCGCGAGGAAGGCGTCCTGCAACCGGCGCGTGGCGTCGCGGTTCGCGAGCCCCGCGAGCGTCTCGACACGCCTGCCCTCGACCTGGCCGAGGGCGGTCAGGCACGCGCAGACCGGCTCTCCGTCCAGCAGCACGGTGCACGCGCCGCAATCGCCCGCGTTGCAACCGACCTTGACCGAGCGCGCGCCGAGGCGCTCGCGCAACACGTCGGACAGCCGCGCCGTCGTCCCCGCGTCCACGACGACGCGCAGGCCCTCCAGATCGAAGCCGAGGCCGCGCGGGAGCGGCATCGACTCGTCCACCTCGTGCGGCGGGTCCGCCTCCACCGCGACGTCGAGCCGCGCGGGGACGGCGCCCTCGTCGATCGGGGTCATTCCACCGCTCCGG
The DNA here is from genome assembly GCA_963833195.1 of uncultured Gammaproteobacteria bacterium. GTDB lineage: Bacteria > Pseudomonadota > Gammaproteobacteria > Granulosicoccales > Granulosicoccaceae > Granulosicoccus. Next base: position 1,196,710 of record CAWHXF010000028.1, read on the forward strand.
ACACCCGCGCCGGCGGCGACAACAGCCGGCGCAACGTGGTGACGACCGCATCGAGCCGGAACGCGGCGCTCGCGCGCACGTCGTCGATGGGCGCCAGCACATCGAGCTGTGCGGGGTGCACCAGGGCGGCGAGGTCATCGTCGGCCGCCCGCCCGACGAGCGCGGCCTCGAGTGCCGGCAACCGCCGCGCGGTGGGCGCGCACGAGCCGACGGCCACGCGCGCGGTGGAGACGAACCCGGCCTCCAGCTCGAGCGTGATCGCGACCATGCAGATGGAGATGACGAGATAGCGCCGCGCGCCGAGCTTCGCGAACCGGCTGAGCGTGTCGGGCGCGTGCGGCGGCACGAGGATCGCGGTCAGCAGCTCGTCGGCCGCGAGCGCGGTGTCGCGCGGGCCGCGCAGGAAGTCCGCAAGGTCCAGCACCCGCACGCCGCGCGCGCTCGACAGCTCGACGGACGCGCCCAGCGCCAGCAGCGGCGGCGCGCCGTCGGCGGCCGGGGAGGCCGTGCACAGGTTGCCCGCGAGCGTGGCGGCGTTCTGGATCTGCACCGACCCGACCTCGCGCGCCGCGGCGCGCAGCGCATCGAAGGCCGGCGGCAGGTCGCTGCGCACGACGTCGGTCCAGGTCGTGGCGGCGCCGATGCGCGTGCCCCGCGGGCCGTGCTCGATGCCGCGCAGCCCCGGCAGGCGCGTCACGTCCAGCACGTGCGCGGGCGGCGGCGCGTCGCCGAGCGCGGGCCACCAGTCGGTGCCGCCCGCCAGCACACCGACGGGCTCGCGGGCCAGCCGCCCGAGGGCGTCCGCGAGCGCGCGGGACGGCGCGGCCGAGAGGGAGGGTTGCATGGGCGAAGCGTCGGCGTCGGTACCCGCCCGAGCCTCGGTCAGGAGGGAGCCCTTGTCAACGCGACACCGCCGGCGCGTGCTCGTGGAGCTTCCGGGGCCCATCACGGTCAACCAGCCGCCGCTCGCCCTGGAGGCTCAGCCGCACCGCCCGGACCAGGCCGCGCGCGACGGCCGTCTCGGCCACGGGCACGGCGGCGTCCAGCGCGGCCCGGCGTTCGGCCGCCGACAGCCCGGCCACCTCGAGGGTCACGAGACGGTTGCCGAGATCGGTATCGGGGTCCAGATCGATCGCCGGCACCCTGCGCACCTTCGCCGAACCCGGCAGGTCCACGGCGTTCGCGACGAGCGTGGCCGCGATGTCGGCGGCCGCCGCATCGCGGGCCAGCACCGTCACGGCATCGGCGATGCCGAGCGAGTGGCTGCGTCCGCCGCGGCCGCTCGTCGCGATGCCGCCGACGCCGTCGTGCGACCGGACCTCGATGCGCGCCTGCGCCTGTCCCGAACTCGAGTCATCGCGCACGCCGATCCGGTAGCGCTCGCCGGGCGCGAGCCACAAGGCGATGTCGCCGCCGTTGTCGACCGACGCGCGGCGCAGCCCTTCGCCAGCCGTGCCGTCGAGCATCGCGGCGAGCACGTGATCGGCCACCGCGCCCGCCACGGCCGCCATGGGCGTGACGAAGACGTGCGACCACGGCCGCACGGCGATCGACATGCGGCGCGCGACCGGTCCGTCGAAACGGTTCGTGCCGGACCGCTCGAGGCGCAGCGCCGGCAGCTCCGCGACGAGCGTCTCCAGCACGGGGGCGAACGCCTGCAGGGCACGCGCTTCGGCATCCGCGACCGCCTTCGCGGCCCCGTCCAGCGATACCAGCAGATCGATCGGTCCGTGCTGCAGATGCAGCCGACCGTCCGGCAGACGCCCGGAAGTCGCCTTCAACGCAGGCCATCCACCCCTTCGACGTCCTCGATGGCGAGTCCGCCCATGCGCGCGTGCACGCGCCCGCCGGTGGTCATGACGAGAACGAGCAGCAATTCGTCGCGGCGAGGTGCGTCCGGTATCCCGACCTCGATGGCATCGAAGTGGCTGCGCACGTACGCCGCATCGATGTGGCCCGTCGACCGGCGAAGGGGTTCGCGATGACGACCAGGGAGGCGGCGCGACGTATCGGTGCGGCGGGCGGCGGACCGCCCTCGTGGTGCACGGTCTCGATCAGCAGACAGCGCTTGCGCACGCGCACGTCGTTCATCCACAGGGCCTCCCCCAGGTTCGCGGCAGCCTACCGCACGAGCGCACCCGCTTCCGTGAACGCGAATGCCGCTACCTTGGACGGAGCAGCCCGCAAGAGTCCCGCATGAACCGACGTCCGAGTCCGTGGTACCTCGCCATCGCGGCGTGCGGCGCACCGGAAGTCGCCGTCGCGCACGCCTCGCAGCAGGGTCTGGTGCTGCTGCTGCCGACCGATGCGTACCTCGCGGCCGGCACGGCCGTGGTCGCGCTGACCGTGCTGCTGTCGTTCGTGCTGCCGGCGCGCGCGCTCGAACGCGTGTTCGCGACGCGCACGGTGGTACGCGTTCCGGCGCACGGGCACGACCGGCTTCCCGCGGCGAGCGCGCTGAGCGCGATCGTGTTCGTGGCGCTCGTGTTCGTCGGCCTCGAAGGTCCGCGCGATCCGCTCGCGAACCTGCTGCCGCTGACGATCTGGACGCTGTGGTGGATCGGCGTGCCGACGCTGCAGTCCCTGTGCGGCGACCTGTGGCGACGCGCGCAGCCCTGGAGCGCGCCGCTGCGACTGCTCGCGGGCCGCCGCGGCGAGGTGCCCGCGCGAAGACCGCTACCCGATGCGATCGGCGCGTGGCCGGCCGTGCTGTCGCTGTTCGGGGTCAACGCGTTCGTGCTGGCGGACCCGGCGCCGAGCGACCCCGAACGCCTCGCGCTCGTCGCCTCCGGCTACTTCGCCTTCACGCTCGCCATGGCGTGGCGCTACGGCGAGCGCGACTGGCTGGAGCGCGGCGAGGCGTTCACGCTGATGTACTCGCGCTTCGCCGAGCTCGCCCCGCTGCGACGCGGGCCGCGCGGCGTGGAGCTCGGCCTGCCCGGCCACCGGCTGATGCATCGCGATGCCCCCGACGGCTCGCTCGCGGCGGCGTATCTCGTGCTGCTGGCCGCCGGCAGCTTCGACGGGCTGCACGAGACCTTCGCCTGGTTCGGGTGGCTGGGGATCAACCCGCTCGACCATCCCGGTCGCACGGCGCTCGTCGGCAGCACGCTGGCCGGGCTCGCCGCGCTCACGCTCGGCATCGCCGTCGTTTACGCGCTGGCGACGGCGCTGGGTGCGGGGCTCGTGCGCGACGGGCCCTCCGCCGCCCTGTTGTTCCGCACGCTCGCGCCGAGCCTGTTGCCCATCGCGGTCGCTTACCACGTGGCGCACTACCTCACGAGCTTTCTCGTGGACGCGCAGTACGCCGTGGTGGCGGCGAGCGATCCGCTGGGCGACGGGCGGAACCTCTTCGGCACGACGGACCGTCAGGTCACGACGGGCTTCTTCAACGTGCCGAGCGCGGTGCGCGCGATCTGGCTGGTGCAGGCGGGCGTGGTCGTGCTGGGTCATGCGCTCGCGGTGCTCGTCGCGCACGGCCGTGCGCTGGCCCTGTTCGAGGGCGAGCCCGGTGCGAGCGCCAAGGCGGTGCGCGCGCACGTTCCGCTCGCGGTGCTGATGCTGGGCTACACGTTGTTCGGGCTGTGGTTGTTGGCGTCGCCCCGAGGGGTGTAGCGCTCGGGTCAGCTCTCCGGATACAGCTTTGGAAACAGCGTTTCCAGCGCCGAGGCCGGGAAGCGCAGCGACACTCGCCCCTTCGGCACCTCGGATGCAAGCAGCCCTTCGGCGATCAACGCGCTCAGCACGCGCCGGGCCGAGCGCTCGGGCAGACCGGTCAGGCGAGCCGCTTCACCGCGCTCGAACTCGCCACGCACCAAGGCCTCGCGCAGCAGAGGTACAGAGCCGGCCGCGAGCGAATCGGTCCGCTCGACGAGACGCTCCAATCGCTGGCCGAGCCCGTCGAGATCGAACAGCGTTCCCATGAATTCGATCTGGTCGAGGCAGACGCGCAGGAACCATTCCGAGAAGCCGACGAGCGCGCGTTCCGAGAGATTGCCCCGTCCATCGAAATCACCTTCTCGCGGGCCGTCGGCCCGATCCATCCAGACGCGGTAGTCGCCGCGACTGTCCAGCCCGCGCGCGAGACCACGACTGATCGACCATAGCCCGTGCGCACCGATGCCGATCCGGTGCGCCATCGCATGACTCATCTTCGGAGGCGATGTCGACGAGCTGCGGGGGCACGGAGCCGAGCGCGGTCGGTTCGATCCGGTACAGCGTATCGACGGTCATGGACGGCTCGGCAAGCGTGGTGACGCGCCTCGCGCAGTCTTGAATCCGGCCGCGAAATCGCCGGATTCTGGCCGATCTTCGGCGGCAACAGTTCCCTGATTCTACAGCGAATAATCAATAATCACGGGGACTCTGGCCGATCTCCTGGCCGATCTTCCGGCCGCTACCCAGGCAGCCTTCAATCCGTACGGATCGCCCCGTCTTGCGAACCGGACGTTGCATCCGACGCATCCACCCGCACCGCCGACACCTGCGGCGCGTACGAGTCGGCCGAGCCGACGAGCGTGGCGAAGCTCACGTCGGCGGCGTCGCGCCCGGTACCGATGCGCACCAACCCCGACAACGGTGCAAGCTTCGTCGCATCGAAGAGGTACCACCCCTTGCCGAGCCGCACCTCGCAGAAGCCGTGGAAGTCCGGCGGCTGCAGGTCGACCGCGTAGCCCGCCACGTAGCGCGCCGGAATGCCGAGCGCACGGCACAGCGCGATGGTCACGTGCGCGTAGTCGCGGCACACGCCCTCGCCGGTGTCCAGCACGTCGCAGGCCGTGGTCGACGGTCCCGTGCTGCCCGGCACGTAGCGCAGCCGCGCGTGCACCCAGTCGACGATGGCCTCGACGCGCGAGTAGCCCGGGCTGAGCTGGCCGAACTCGCGCCACGCGAGGTCCGCCAGCCGGTCGCTCTCGCAGTAGCGGCTGGGGTTCAGGTACACCAGCACGCCGACCGGCAGCGAGGCGAAGTCGCCCTCGTCCAGCCGCTTCGGCGCGCGCACCTCGGGCGTCAGCGCCACGAGCGCGCGGTAGCGCACCGTGAGCGGACCGGCCTCGGCCACCAGACGCACGAGGCGGTTGCCGGAGGGTCCGCGCGCGGCGCGCTCGAGGGTCAGCGCGGGTTCGGTCTCGAGGCTCTCCTCGAGGATGTCCTGGTGCGCGTTGTCGGCCACGCCTATGCGCAGCAGGAACGCGGTGCGCGCGTGCACGGCGTATTCGAGCGTCGAGGCGACCTCTATGCGCGTGCCCTTGCCGGTCGGAGCGGCCGGCGACGGCTTGCGGCGCGAACGCCTGAAGGGCAGCCTCAGCATGCGCGTGGAGCCGTCGGCTCGACGCCTCGACGGGCGTTTGCGTGGAACGGGAACATGACGGCTCGTGCCGGTTCGAATGGCGCCGCGCGCCGGGCCGGAAGTATAGGGTCGAGGCGCGCGCATACTGTTCCGCGCCCCTTTCGTCGCGCGGCGTGCACTCGCCCGAGCCGTTCACCCGTCACCGAGACCGAACCATGTCCCTCGCCGACCAGGCCTTGCCCGGCCACCCCCTGCCGCCGATCACGCTCGACACGCTCGATGGCGACACGCTCGCGCTCGACGCCGCCGGTTGGCGCGCCATCGTCGTCTACCGCGGCGCGCACTGCCCGCTGTGCAAGAAGTACCTCACGAGCCTGGAGGGCATGAAGCAGTCGTTCGCCGACGCGGGCGTCGCCCTGGTCGCGATCTCGGCGGATTCGGCCGAGCGCGCGCGCCCGTTCATCGACGAGACCGGCTTCTCGATGCCGGTGGGCGTCGGGCTCGGCCTGGACGACATGCGCAGGCTCGGGCTGTTCATCTCCGATCCGCGCAGCCCCGAGGAGGCGCCGGCACCGTTCGCCGAACCCGCGCTGTTCGTCGTGCGTCCCGACCGGCGGCTGCAGATCTTGGAGCGCGCGAACGCGCCGTTCGTGCGCCCGGACATGCAGGGCGTGCTGGCCGGGCTGTCGTTCGTGATGGACAACGACTACCCGATTCGCGGCACGCACGGTGTCGGCTGAGCCCGGGAACGAGGCGCCGCGGCTGCGCAGGACGCTCGCCGTCGCGGCGGCGGGCGCGGTGGCCAACGCCGTGTGGCTCGCGATCTCGATTCGCGATGCCGACCTGCTGGCGGGTCTGCTGTCCGGCATGGGGCTGATCTTCTGCGCGGTGCCGACGGTGCTCTGCGCGCGGCGCCTCGCACGCGGTCCGGGCGACGGGTCGATCTAGCGCAGGCCCCGACGCCCGCGGCGGGGGTCAGCGCACCGCCGATGCAAGCCCGGCCCAGAGTGCCGCGTCGCGCGCGACTGCGCACTGCTCCGCCGTCAAGTCCTCGTTGTCGCCCGTCGTGCGCGAGCTCATGAGGTTGCCGGCCAGCTCGACGTGCTCGCCGGAATTCGCCAGCACGTGCCACAGCTCGTGCGCCAGGGCGATCGCTTCGTCGCGCAGCGGCAACGTCATCCACACCGAGTCCGCGAGCCAGCCGCGCCCGCGCGTGTTGGCCCGGCCGAAGGCCTCGGCGTCGAAGGGCGTCGTCATGAGCGTGTCGCGCGCGAACACCGCCGCCACCGGGCGCCGCGTCCCGGCTCGTCCGAGTCGCTCGAAGAGCGTCGCCGCGGCGCCGGGCTCCAGATCCCGCAGCCGCTCGGCCGCGCCGACGAGCACGGCGCGCTCGAGGCGGCGCGGCGAGAGGCGGATGTCGCACGCGGCGAGGATGCGGGCAGCGCCCTCGAGCGTGCGCCGCAGCCGCTCCGACGTCCAGCCTGGGTCCAGCACGAGGACATCGAGCGGTACCTCCAGAGGCGCCGACGCGGCGGCGGCGTGCCCGAAGCCGCCTTGCGCACCGCCGCACGCAGGTGCGGACGCGCCGTCGAGCGTCGACGCGATCGAGCGCACCGACGGTGTCCTGCAGCGGATCGATCATGAGCCCCGCCCCCACTTCGGTCGGGCGTAGACCGTTGCCGTGTTCGCTGCGGATGGCGCGGATCAGCCCCGCGGCATCGAGCGACGCATCGCGTGCGAGCAGGCGCGCGGCCAGCGCCATCACGCGCGGCACCGCGTAGCTCGACCCCGCCGCGACCGCGGAGCGTCCTCCGAAGCCGATCGTGGGCACCGCTTCGGCGAACACGAGGTAGTCGACGGCGGTGCGTCCCGTGCCGGACTCCGGGGACGGGCCGCCGAAGTCGTCCGCGGAGGTGACGACCAGCAGGTTGTCGAGCGGCAGGGCTGCCGGGTACAGCGGCCGCTCGTCGAGGTTCCGACCGTCGTTGCCGGCCGAGGCCACGAACAGCATCTCCGGGTGCGCGAGTGCCGCCCGCTCGAAGCCCTGCCATTGCTCGCGGCGGTCGCTGCCGAGCGGCAGGCCCATCACGCGCACGCCGTGAGCGGCCGCGTGCTCCACCAGCGCGTGCATCAGCCGCATGTCCTGCCCGGGATAGCGATAGGGCACGAGCGCGACGTCCGGCGCCTCGCGCAGCAGCACCGAGGCGACCTGCGTGCCGTGGCGACGCACCCGTCCCCCGCCGAGCTCCTGCGCATCGAAGGGTCGGTGGTCGAGATCGCGGAAGTCGATGCCGACGAGCGTGCCGTCGGCCGCGCCGCCGCGGTGGCGCAGCAACGCACGCGAGATCGAGGGCAGCGTGTAGTCCACGCCCGAGTCGACGAGCGCGACGCGCACGGCATCGTCCAGGAGGGGCGTGCCCGAGCGTTCCGGGACGGCCGGTTCGGGCGCCTGTGCGCTCGCGACCCCGGCGCCCGCGAGCCAGACGAGCGCCGCGGCCACCCACCGCGTCGGCGTGCGATGCGTTCTCATGCGGGAATGCTCGATCGGCGCCTGCATTCAGGTCGCGGCGTCGTTCGGCGGCAGCGCCGTCCAGTCGACGCGGCTCTCCATGCGCCAGTTCCGCCCGAGCACGCGCACCTCGCCCGTGACGTCGGCGTTCGCGCGCAACCGGATATCGTTGCTCGACGCGCCCACCATCAGCTCGAACGCACCGGGCTCGACGATGCGCACGCCGGCCGGCCCCGTGAAGCCCAGCATGTCCACCGGCAACGCGAAGCTGATCCGGACGGCCGTACCCGCGTCGAGCGACACGCGCGCGAAGCCCTTGAGCTCCTTGACCGGTCGCACCAGCGAGGCGAGCGGGTCGCGCACGTAGAGCTGCACGACCTCGACGCCGGCCCTGCTCCCCACGTTGCGCAGCGTGAGCGACAGCTCGATCTCCCCGTCGACGATGCCCACCGACTCCCGGGCGAGCGCGAGGTCCGCGTACTCGAAGCGGGTGTACGACAACCCGTGCCCGAACGGGTAGTTGCTACCGAAGTGGCGCGCGATGGGCGTACCGGAGCTCTTGAACTTGTGGTTGTAGTAGTACGGGCACGCGCCGGCACTGCGCGGCACCGACAGCGTCAGACGGCCCGAAGGCTCCGTCGCACCGGTCAGCACGCTGGCGAGCCCGTGCCCGCCCTGCTCTCCGCCGAACCAGGCCATGACCTGCGCCGCCAGCCGCTGCTCCAGGCCGCCGAGGTTGTAGGGCCGGCCGCTCGTCAGCACGCACACCGTGGGCGTTCCGGTATCGACCACGGCCCGCAGCAGCGCCTGCTGCACCCCCGGCAGCTCCAGCGTGTCGGCGTCCGAGCCTTCGCCGACGGTACCCGTCTGGAAGATGCCGGACAGGTCTCCGACGCACACGACGGCCACATCGGCTTCCCTGGCCGCCGCCACGGCGGCATCGATCCCGTCCAGACGCGTGGAGAGGCGCGAGCGGATGTCGAGGCTCACGTTGTCGTCCATGTCGCCCGGAAAGACGGCGTCGTTCGTGCCGCGCTCCTCGAGGATCCAGCAGCCTTGCGCGAAACTCACGCGCTCGGGGCCGCAGGCCTGCTCGAGCCCCGACAGCAGCGTCACCACGCTCGCCGTGCCCGCGTCGTCGCCGTGGCCGATCAGGTGGACGGGGAAGCTGTAGTCGCCGAGCAGCGCGAGCGGATCGTTCGCCGTCGGGCCGATGACCGCGATGCTCGCGGCGTCGGCGAGGGGCAGCACGCCGTCGTTGTCGAGGATCGTGACGGATTGCGCGGCCACCTCGCGCGCCAACTCGAGCGCAGCGGACGAGCGCAGGTCGATGGCCGCATCGTCGGTGTAGGGCCGCTCGAAGAGACCGAGCCTGAGCTTCTCTCGCAGCACGCGACGCACGGCGGCGTCGATCGTCTCCTGCGCGATCAGCCCCCGCTCCAGCGCCTCCTTCAGGTGCGGCGCGCAGTCGTCCCCCGGAAGTTCCACGTCCAGCCCCGCATTGATGGCCTGCGCGATCGCCTCGACCCGGTCGGCCGCCACGCCGTGGTGGCGGTACAGCAGGCTCACGCCGACGTAGTCGGCGACCACCAGTCCGTCGAAGCCCCACTCGTCGCGCAGCACCTCCGTGAGCAGGTGACGGGAGGCGTGCACGGGCTCGCCGTCGATGTCGTGATAGGCCGGCATGACCGAGCCCGCGTTCGCGAGCTTGACGGCCATCTCGAAGGGCAGCATGAAGTCGTCGTTGAGCTCGCGCCAGCCGAGGTGGACCGGCGCGTGGTTGCGCCCGCCCTCGCTGAACGAATGACCGACGTAGTGCTTGAGCGTGGCGAGCACGCGCCGATCGTCTCCCTGCAGGCCCCGCACGTAGCGCGTGGCGAGCACGCCGGTCAGGTACGGATCCTCCCCGAACGTCTCCTCGGTACGCCCCCAGCGCGCGTCGCGCGCCACGTCCAGCACCGGCGCGAGCCCCTGACGCGCGCCGACCGAGAGCGACTCGGCACCGATGGCCGCGCCCACGCGCTCCATCAGTTCGGGGTTCCAGGTGGCCGCGTAGGCGAGCGACGACGGGAACAGCGTGGCGTCGCGCGCCATGAGCCCCGACAGGCATTCCTCGTGCGACATGACCGGAATGCCGAGACGCGTCCCCTCGACGAGTCGTTCCTGCAGCCGGTTCAGGGCGCGCACGGCCGCGCGCGGCTCGACGCTCGCGGTGCCGAGCGGTCGGGTGATCTGGCCGAGGCCGTGCTCGAGCAGGCGTTCCACCTCGTCGGTGCCGCCGGTGCCGCCGGGGCCGGTGAACTGGTCGGTGCGCACCTCGTGCGCGCCGTCCTCCGAGAGGAAGAGCCACAGCGCGTGCAGCTGCGCGATCTTCTCGTCGAGCGTCATGACCGACAGCAGGTCGTCGACGCGCGCCTCGATGGGCTGCGAAGGGTCCTTGTAGAGGGTCACGATGGGGTCCGGGTTCGGGGAGGGCGGGACGTCAGGGCGGCCGCACGCCGTACGCGTCGAAGCGGTGCGGGTTGGCGGATTCGGGGGTCGCCCCGCGGACCCCAGGCAGTGCGCGCGCAGCACGCGCACCGTGCTGCGCGCGATGTGGTCGACGTTCTGGGCGGCGCCCTTCGAGCAGGCCCGCGTTGCCGGCGGCCAGCGAGTAGATGCCGACGAGGTCCGGATGGTCGCGCAGCGGCGACATCGCGATGCGCCCGATGCGCAGGTTCGTGCCGGGCCGCGCGTGGCCCTGCAATACCGGCAGCACGTCCCACCGTGGCGATGCTGACGCCTGCGCGCGTGGCCACGTCGCCGAGGGTGGGTCGTGACAACTCGTCGGACTCGCGGGGCCGGGTCGCGCGCGAACCTATCACGCCGCTGATGCGAACGCATCGGCTCTCGACGTGGCACCGTCCGCCGCCTGCGGCCGCGCCACCTGCCGAGCCCGACGAGCGGGCGACGGCGGCGGCCGGGTAGACTCGCTCCACCGCCCTCAGCACCGTGGAGTGACCCCCGATGAGCCGTCGCCTACGCTCGAGCCTCCTCCGCAGCGCGGTTCCCGCGGCGAGCGACGCCGCGTCGCCCGAGCGCCGCCGCACGCTGAAGACCCTCGCCGCGGGCGCGGCCGGTCTCGCGGGCGCGGGCGCCCTGCCCGGCCTCGTCGGCCACTCCCAGGCGCAGTCGGCAGCGCCGATCCGCATCGGCTTCCAGGTGCACCGCACGGGCATCGGCGCGGCCTACGGGCGCTGGTACGACCGCACCAGCGTGGCCGCCGTGAAGCGCATCAACGACATGGGCGGCATCAACGGCCGTCCCGTGGAGCTCGTGCCCGAGGACGACGGCACCGACCCGAAGCGCGGCGCCGAGGTCATCGAGAAGTTCGTGAACCGGCACGGCTGCGACGTCGGCTTCGGCACGCTGTTCAGCAACGTCGTCATCGCCTCGGCGCCGCGCGCCGGCGAGCTGAAGCTGCCCTACTTCGTGGTCTCCGAAGGCCACCACGTCGCGAGCGGCACCCTGAACCGCTACACGCTGCAGCCGGGCATCACGGACGTGCGCAGCCAGGTGCAGGCCATGGCGCCGTACGTGGCCGACAACCTCGGGAAGAAGGTCACGCTGCTGTACGCGGACTTCGCGTTCGGGCACGACCACCGAGACTACTTCGGCGCGGCCATCGCCGAGCAGGGCGGCGAGGTGGTGGCGAACATTCCCATCCCCCCGACCGAAACCTCGTTCACGAAGTACTTCCCGAAGATCCCGCGCGACACCGAGGTGATCTACCACGTCATGGTGGGTCCGGCCGTGCTGACCTTCGTCAAGGAGATGGGCGAGTTCTTCGGGCCTTCCGCGCCGCCGATCTTCGGCTTCATCGACAGCCTCGAAGCCGTCGACATCCAGAGCCCGGGGCTCGAGTTCCTGGAAGGCACGTACTTCTGGGAAGGCAACCCGCGCTACGCGCAACCCGACCAGAGCGAGTTCGACAAGACCTACCGCGAGGCGGTGGGCGTGGACGCGAACGGCGCATCCACCTCGGACGCGAAGGACGTGTCCACCTACGCGCACATGTTCGGCTGCTGGGAAACGCTCAACATCATCAAGGCCGGCATGGAGGCCGCGGACTATTCCGGCCCCGAGGATCGAGCGGCGCTCATCGAGGCCGTCGAGGCGATGGACGAGATGCCGCTGTCGCTGGATCATCCGCAGGGCGCCAAGCGCTTCAACGGCAAGACGCACCAGGTGTTCGGTCACCAGTACATCTCGCGCGTGAACGAGGGGCGGCTGGATCTGGTGCACACCACCAGCATCGAGGACACGCTCTACCCGGACGAGGTGGACTACACCACGCGCTCCTTCTGACTTCGCCACGGCCGACGCACCGGGCGTGGAGTTCGGTCCGCACCTGGCGCTCGCGCTGCTCGAGGGGTCCATCACGGCGGCCGTGCTCGCGCTGACCGCGGCGGGTCTCGCGCTGGTGTTCGGCATCCTGCGCGTCGTGAACGTCGCGCACGGCGAGTTCTTCATGCTGGGCGCGGTCATGGCGTGGTTCGTGTCCACGACGCTCGCGGACGCCTTCGGCGCGAGCCCGGCGCTAGGCTTCGCCGCGGCGCTCGTCGTCGCGCCGCTCGCGACGGGGGCCGTGGCCATGCTGGCCGACCGGCTGGTCCTGCGTCGCGTCGGCTACGACCCCGAGCGCACCATCGTCGCCACCATCGGCCTGCTCTACGTGCTGCAGCAGGCCACGCTCATGACGTTCGGACCCGAGGCGCGCCCGGTGCAGGCGCCCTTCGACGCGCGCATCGCGCTGCCCTGGCCCGAGCGCGTGGACGGCGTCTGGACGATCGGCCACCCGTGGGGCTTCGGCACGACGAGCTACAAGCTCTTCGTCATCGGCGCCGCCGTCGCGGTGCTGCTGGGGCTGTGGACGCTGCTGCGCCGCACGCGGCTCGGGCTGATCATGCGCGCCACCGAGCAGGATCGCGACATGGCGCGCGCGTTCGGCATCCCGGTCACGCGCGTGTACGCGTGGGTGTTCGGGCTCGGCGCGGCGCTGGCGGCGCTCGGCGCCGTGCTGGTGGTGCCCATCCAGCAGGCGCACTACCTCATGGGCGGCGACCCGCTGCTGCTGTCGTTCATCGTCGTGATCATCGGCGGGCTCGGCAGCGTCGGCGGCACGGTGCTGGCGGCCGTGCTGATCGGGCTCACCGACGGCGTCGTGTCGGTGTTCTTCTCGGCCACGCTCGCGAAGATCATCGCGACGGTGCTCGTGGCGCTGGTGCTGGTGCTGCGCCCGCAGGGGCTGTTCGGCAACGCGCCGCAGTGAGCGCCTCCGCCGACGTGGCGCCGCCGCCCGCGCGCGCGGTGCAGGGCGAGGCCCGTGGCGTGGCGCTGCACGTCGCGCTCGTCGCGCTGCTGGCGGGCGCCTGGTTCGTGCTGCCCGCGTACCACACCGGGAACCTCGCGCGCATCCTCGTGCTGGCCACCTACGCGCTCGGCTACAACCTCGTGTTCGGCTACGCGGGGCTGCTGAGCCTGGGCCATGCACTGTTCTTCGCGTCGGGGCTGTACGGGCTCGGGCTCGCCATGCAGCACGCGGAGCTCGCGGCGCTGCCCGCGTTCGCCCTGGCCCTCGCCTGCGCGGGCATCGTCGCCGCGGTGACGGGCTTCCTCGCGCTGCGCACCAAGGGCGTGGCGTTCATGATCGTGACGCTGATGTTCGCGCAGGCCGGCTACCTCACGGTGCTCTACGCGGGACGCTGGACGCGCGGCGACGAAGGCTTCGTCATCGCGCGTGCCGCGCGCAGCGTGTTCGACCTGGATCTCGCCGACGAGCGCACGCGCTACTTCGCGGCGCTCGCGCTCTTCGCGCTGACCTTCATCGGCCTCGGGCTGCTGGTGCGCACGGGCTTCGGCAGGAGCCTCGTCGCCATCCGCGAGAACGAGGAGCGCGCGAGGCTGCTCGGCTACGACGTGCAGCGCATCAAGCTCGTGGCCGTCGTGGTGTCGGGCATCGTGTCCGGCGCGGCGGGAGCCGCGTACGCGCTGCTGTTCGGCTACGCGGGCGCGACCTTCGCCTCGGTGCAGTACTCCATCCTGCCGCTGCTGTGGGTGCTGCTCGGTGGCGCGGGCACCACGATCGGCCCGCTGATCGGCACGGTGCTGATGTTCTACCTCGTGGACCTCGCGAGCGGGATCACCGATGCCTACCTGCTGGTCGTGGGCGTGACGCTGATCCTGCTGACCCTGTTCCTGCCGCTCGGCATCGCCGGAGAGCTGCGGCGACGGTTCGCGCCGTGGCTGCCGTGAACGCCGCACCGGTCCTGGAGACGCGCGGGCTGTCGAAGTCCTACGGCGGCGTGGACGCCGTCGTCGACGTGGACCTGGCCGTCCCCGAGAACCAGGTGCGCGCGCTGATCGGCCCGAACGGCGCGGGCAAGTCCACGTTCACCGGCCTCGTCGTGGGTCGCACGCCGCCCACGCGCGGCACGGTGCTCTTCGACGGGCAGGACATCACCGCGCTGCCGGCGCACGAGCGCATCCGGCTCGGCATCGCCTACTCGTTCCAGATCACCTCCACCTTCGCGATGCTGTCGGTACGCGAGAACGTCGCGCTCGCCGCGCGCCGCACGCTCGCCTCGCTGAACGCGCCGCGGCGGGGGCGCGCGAAGCAGGTGCGCCGGCGCACGGGCGAGGCGCTGGCGCGCGTGGGGCTCTCGAACCGGACCGACGCCATCGCCGGGGACCTGGCCTACGGTCACCAGCGCCTGCTGGAGCTCGCCATGGGGCTCGCCCAGTCGCCGCGCCTGTTCATCATGGACGAGCCGACCCAAGGGCTCGCGGCGGACGAGATCGAGCGCTTCGAGGCGCTGGTGGCGGAGCTGTCTGGCAGCACGACCATCCTCCTGATCGAGCACAACATGGGCGTCGTCATGAACGTCGCCGATCGCATCAGCGTGCTCGACTCCGGACGTTTGCTGGCCGAAGGCACGCCCGCCGAGATCCGCGCCGATGCGGCCGTGCAGGCCGCCTACCTCGGCCGTGGCGACGCCGCGTGACGCTCGCGCTCACGAACGTGTGCGCGGGCTACGGCGCGGTGCGCGTGCTGCACGAGGTCTCGCTCGTGGCCGAGCCCGGACGCATCACCTGCCTGCTCGGCAGGAACGGCGCGGGCAAGACGACGCTGCTGCGCACCATCGCGGGACTCGTGCCGCTCGATGGCGGGCAGATCACCCTCGGCGGCGTGGACGCGGGACGCCTGCCGGCCGAGCGGCTGGCGGCCGCCGGCATCGCGCTGGTGCCGCAGGGGAGGAGGCTCTTCGGCGAGCTCAGCGTCGCGGAGAACCTGGAGGTGGGACTGATGGCGCATCGCGAGGGGCGGCGCGCCCGCACGCGGGTGCGCGCGCACCTGCTGAGGCTGTTCCCGCGGCTCGAGGAGCGGCTCGCGCAGCGCGCGCGCACGCTGTCGGGCGGCGAGCAGCAGATGCTCGCCACCGCGCGGGCGCTGGCCGTGGAGCCGTCGGTGCTGCTGCTGGACGAGCCCACCGAGGGGCTGCAACCGTCGATGGTGGAGCTCATCGCCGACGTGGTGCGCGCGCAGCGTGAGTCAGGGGTTGCGGTGTTGCTCGTGGAGCAGCGCGTGGACGCGGTGCAGGGCCTTGCCGACTCGGCCGTGCTGCTGGAGACCGGGCGGGTGATCGAGACGCTCGACAGGGCGGCCATCGAGGCGGGGCCCGAGCGGTTGATGGCTCACCTCGGGGTTTGAGGGGGCACGGCTCGACTGCAGGAGGCTTCAGACCACCGTCACGTCCACGTGGACGCCGCTGGCCACCACCAGTGCCGCGATATCCCCCGGGTCGGAGGTGAGGATGACGTCGTCGGCGCGCGCCATGGCGACCACGGCCGCATCGATGACATCACGCATGCCGGCGCGGCCGAGCAACACGCCCGCGCGACGGCCGAGCTCGGCGTCGAGGGGCACGATCCTGACGCTGGGCAGGGCTTTCGCGAGCCTTGCCTGACGGCCCGCTCCCCCGCGCCAGACCTGCCCGACCACGCCACCGTGGGTGATCGGGGACCGCCCCATCGCCAGCGTCTCCTTGAGCCTGCGGATCATTTCACGGTCGCCTCGCTCGAGCGCGACGAACGCACCGGCGTCGAGTACGAGCGTCATCCGGCTTCGCGCATTCCGGCGCGCACCGCAGCAGCAGCATCGCGGTCGCGGCGGCGCTGATCCGCCATCTCCTCGTCCGTGATCTCTCCGAACTCCGCCTCGTAGTCGGCCACGTAAGCGGCAAGTGCACGCAGGCGCTCTTCTTCGGCAAGCATCTGCTCGAGCGATGCGGCCACCAAGGCGCTCACCGACTCGATACGTCCGCCCTTGACGGCCGCCTTGACCGCATCCACGAGCCGGGCGTCGAGGGTGACAGTAAGTCGTTGCTTGGGCATACCGATGGCTCACCGTAGTATGAGGTATCCCATACTACTTTACTCCGCGTCCCGCTCGCTCCCCCACGAGTCCTGCAGCAACACGCGCAGCGCGTCGCACATGCGCCCGATCGCCGCTGTCTCGGTGATCTCGAAGCCGATGCTCGTCGCATCGATGCGGTGGCGCGCGAGCGCCTCCTCCACCCGGCCGACGAAGCGCTCGTCGCCCAGGGTCAGCGCCGAGAGGTTCAGCCGGTACGAGTGCGCTCGATCGAGTCAGGGTCGACTCCTGGCTCGCCGCGTGGCGGCCTCGTCCATCGTCAAGGCGTCGGCGGCGACCGCGCAGCACGACCCCGAAACGCTCGCGCGCCTGCTCCGCCGTGTAGCGCCCGAGCCGCACGTCTTCCAGCACCAGCGCGGGCTCGCGCTCGAACGCCGGCCCGTAGCCGCCCCCGCCCGGCGTGCGCACGCGCACCCTGTCGCCGGGCTCCAGCCGCACGTCCTGCTCCTTCGACAGGTGCTCGGGCACGTGCACCGCGTCGCCGCGCAGCACCTCGACCCGGTTCACGCCCCCGTCCTCGCCGCCGAGCGCGCCCTGCGGGCCGAAGCGGCCGTGATCCATCACGAAGCTCGCGCTCGCCGCGCCGCGCAGCAGCTCCACCTCGTAGTCCAGACCGAACCCGCCGCGCTGCCGTCCCGCGCCGCCCGAGCCCTCGTGCAGCGCGTACCGGCGGTACCGCACGGGGAACGCCTGCTCCATGATCTCCACGGGCGGCGCCTTCGAGATGCCGATGGTGGAGCAGCCGTTCGCCAGACCGTCGTGCGTGGCGTTGCCGCCGTAGCCGCCGCCGCTGATCTGGTACATCACGTAGTCGCGTCCGGTGCCGCCTTCGGACAGCGGGTCGTGGCCGCCGAGCGCGAAGTTGCCGCTGGTGCCCGCGGGCGCGGCCGTGACGCGTTCGGGCAACACCTGCACCAGCGCCGCGAACACCGCCTCGGCGATGCGCTGCGACACCTCGGCCGCGCATCCGGACACCGGCCGCGGGTAGCGCGCGTGCAGGAACGTGCCGTCGAGCCCCGTCACGTGCAGCGGCGCGAACGCGCCGGCGTTCAGCGGCACCTCGGGAAAGACGTGGCGCACCGCGAGATAGACCGAGCTCAGCGTGGTGGCCAGCACCGAGTTCATGGGCCCGGCGCACGGCGCGCTGGAGCCCGTGAAGTCGAAGCGCAGGGAAGCGTCCGGCGCGCGCGTGACGGCCAGGCGTATCTCCAGCGGCTCGTTCACGACGCCGTCGCTGTCGATGCGCGCGAGCGACTGCCAGGTGCCCTCGGGCAGCTCGGCGATGCAGGCGCGCATGCGATCTTCCGCCCGCGCGCGCAGCTCCGCGATGCAGGCCGCCACGACGTCGTCGCCGTAGCGATCCAGCAGCTCGGCGAGCCTGAGCTCGCCGACCTCGAGCGCCGCGGCCTGCGCGCGCACGTCGCCGATGCGCTGGTCGCTCACGCGGATGTTCGAGCGGATGACGGCCCAGAGCTCCTCGTCCAGGGTGCCGGACTTGTAGAGCCGTACCGGGGGCAGCCTCAGCCCCTCCTGCTCCACGGCCGTGGCGGAGGCCGAGAAGCCGCCCGGCACCGCGCCGCCGGTATCGGGCCAGTGGCCGGTGTTCGACAGCCAGCACCAGATCCGATCCGCCCGGTAGAAGGGCCTGGCGAAGCGCACGTCCATCAGGTGCGTGCCGCCGAGGTAGGGATCGTTGACGATGTACACGTCCCCGGGCGACGGCGCCGCCGCCGTGCCCTCGGCGATCATGCGCACCAGCGTTGCCGTGGACTCCTGCATGGTGCCGACGAACACCGGCAGCCCGCCCTGCCCCTGCGCGACGAGCGCGCCGTCGCTCGCCGCGTAGATGCCGTCCGAGCGATCGTTCGCCTCGGCGATCACCGGCGAGAAGGCCGCGCGCGAGAACGTCAGGTCCATCTCGTCGCAGACGCTCTGCAGCCCGGCCTGCACCACCGACAGGGTGACGGGGTCGATGCTCATGCCGGCGCCACGCTCACGATCAGGTTGCCCATCGGGTCTCCGGTCGCGACGTCGCCGGGCTCCAGCAGCACCGTCGTGTCCATCTGCTCCACGATCGCGGGCCCGTCCAGACGCACGTCCAGCGGCAGCCGCTCGCGCCGGTAGAGCGGCACCTCGAACCGCCCGGACTCGAAGTGCACGGTGCGGGTGCCGGTCCGGGCATCGTCCACGCTCGCGCCCCGCCCCGCGGCATCGATCAGCCCGGACAGCTCGGGCGCGGGTCGCACGCCCGTGACGGACACCGCGACGCTCACGAGCGCCGCGCGGATCTCGGGCAGCGACACGCGGAAGCGCGCGAAGTAGGCCGCCTCGAAATCCCGCTGCAGCGTCTGGATGGAGGGAGTCGCATCGGCCAGCGGCACGCGCAGCACGTGCGTCTGTCCCATGAACTTGCAATCGGTCCAGCGACGCACCTCGATGCGCTCCACCGGCACGCCCTGCTCGCGCACGCGCGCCCGCCCTTCGGCCTCGCGCGCGGCGAGCGTGCGGTGCAGCGCTCGCACATCGAGCGTGTCGAGCGAGGCGTGCACGCTGTCGACGAAATCGTGGCGCAGGTCCGCCACCGCGCAGCCGAGCGCGTTCACGAGCCCGGGCCGCGCGGGTACCAGCAGCGTCGGGATGCCCAGCTCGCGCGCCAGCGCCGAGGCGTGCAGCGGACCCGCCCCGCCGAACGCGAACAGCGCGTAGTCGCGCGGGTCCACGCCGAGCGACACGGACACCAGCCGCAAGGCCGCCGCCATGGCGACGTTCGCGATGCGCACCGTGGCGAGCGCCGCACCGACGGCATCGAGCCCGAGCGGCGCACCGATCGTCGTCTCGAACGCCGCCCGCGCATCGTCGACGCCGCCGGCCGCGGCGAAGCCCGACGGGTCCAGCCGGCCGAGCACGGCGTTCGCGTCCGAGAGCGTCGGGCGGGACCCGCCCCGGCCGCAGCAGATCGGCCCCGGCACCGAGCCCGCGCTGTCGGGACCGACGGCCAGCAGCCCGCCCGCGTCCACGCGCGCGATGGAGCCGCCGCCGGCGCCCACGGTGCGCACGTCCACGAGCGGCACGTGCACGGGCATGCCGTATTCGATATCGATCTCCGAGGACACGGCCGCTTCGCCGCCGCGCACGAGCGCGACGTCCGTGGAGGTGCCGCCCATGTCGAAGGTGATGAGCTCCGTGCGCCCGGCCAGGCGCCCGGTGACGGCGGCGGCCATGACGCCCGAGGCGGGCCCGGACATGACGGTGCGCGCCGCCTCGCGCCCGGCGCTCGGTGCGTCGATCATGCCGCCGTTGCCGTTGACCACGAGCAGCTCCCCCGCGTAGCCGCCCGAGCGCAGCGAACCGACGAGCGCGCTCGAGATAGCGCTCGAGCAGCGGCCGCACCGAGGCGTTGACGGCGGCCGTCACGCCGCGCTCGAACTCGCGGCTCTCCGACAGCAGCTCGTGGCCCGCCGACACGAAGTCGTTCGGCCACACCGCGCGCACGATCTCCACGGCGCGGCGCTCGTGCGCGGGGTTCGCGTAGCTGTGCAGGAAGTGCACGACGAGCGCCTCGCAGCCGAGGGCCAGCAGGCGATGCGCGGCCGCCTCGACACCGGCCTCGTCGAGCGGCACGACCACCTCGCCGCGCGCGTCCAGCCGCTCGGCCACCTCCAGGCGCAGATCGCGCGGCACGATCGGCACGAAGCGGCCCGTCATGCCGTAGGGCGCGGGGCGCGTGCGCCGACCGAGCTCCAGCACGTCGCGAAAGCCCATCGTCGTGATCAGGCCCGTGCGCGCGAGCTTCCGCTCGAGCACCGCGTTGGTCGTGGTCGTGGTGCCGTGCACCACGAGACCCGTGCGCGCCAGGTCGATGGCGCCCGCGCGGATCGCCGCCATGACGCCGCGGGACTGGTCGACGGGGTCGGTCGGCACCTTGGCGATCACGACGGAGCCGGCCGTCCCGTTCCCGGCGAGCTCCAGCGCGACGAGATCGGTGAACGTGCCGCCGACGTCGATGCCCACGGTGCGCGACGTCGCCCCGCGCGCCGCGTCGCACGCGGCCCCGTCAGCACCGAGGTCGGCACGGGAGTCGGACGTCTCGGGCAGCTCGGGTCGGGTCACCGGTGACGCATGCGGCAAGGAACGGCTCTGATGCGGATGCGAGATCGACGGGCACGGGGGGCGGGACTCGCCGCGTCACCACATCGTAGCGTCATCGGCCGCCCGTCGGCCGCCCATCAGCCGACCGCGAACTCCTACCGCCGCGACGCGGCGCCGAACGCCCGGCGTCCGCGTAACATTGCGCACGCGCGCGGCACCGTGCTTTCGGTGCACGCCCTTCCCCATACCCCACAGGATCCATGGAAGACGACCCGACAGACGCCTCCAGGACCTACATCGTGGGCATCGGCGCCTCGGCCGGCGGCCTGGAGGCGCTGGAGCTGCTCTTCGGCGCCATGCCCACGCACAGCGGCATGGCCTTCGTGGTGGTGCTGCACCTGTCGCCGGACTTCAAGAGCCACATGGAGGAGCTCCTGGCGAGAAAGACCGACATTCCCGTGCACAGCGTGCGCGAGGGCACGGTGGTGGAGCCCGACAACATCTACGTCATTCCGTCGAGAAAGGAGATGGTGATCGCGGGCGGGCGCCTGCGCCTGACCGAACGCAGCGCCGAACGCGTGCTCACCCACCCCGTGGATCAGTTCTTCCGCTCGCTCGCGAACGATGCCGGCAGCCGGGCCATCGCCATCGTGCTGTCGGGCACCGGCAGCGACGGTTCGCGCGGCGTGCGCGAGATCCACGAGGCCGGGGGCCTGGTGCTGTGCCAGGACTCGACCTCCGCGCGCTTCGACGGCATGCCCATCAACGCGCAGTCCACGGGCGCCGTCGACGTGGTCGGTCCGCCCGCCGGCATGCCCGCGATCCTGGCCCGCTATGCGCGCGACAAGCTCACGCCCGAGATGCTGGCGGACGCCGGCGCGCTCGACGAGGAAGGGGGCCTGGACAAGGTGTTCAGGCTGCTGCGCCAGCACAGCGGCGTGGACTTCGGCCACTACAAGGCCGCGACGATCGGGCGGCGCGTGAACCGGCGCATGGTGGTGCACGGCATGCACGACGTGGATGCCTACACGCACTACGTCGGCTCCCACCCCGAGGAGGTCGAGGAGCTCTACAAGGACCTGCTGATCGGCGTCACGCGCTTCTTCCGGGACGCGGAGGCGTTCTCCATCATCGACCGGGAGGTGATCCCGAAGCTCGTCGAACCGCAGCGGAACCGCCGGGACCTGCGCGTGTGGGCGGCGGGTTGCGCGTCGGGCGAGGAGGTGTACTCGCTGGCGATCCTGTTCGACGAGCACATCCGGCGCTCCGGCGCGGAGATCGAGCTGAAGATCTTCGCCACCGACATCCACAAGGGCTCGCTCGACTTCGCGGCGCGCGGCATCTATCCGCAGGAGGCCATGCGCGAGATCTCCGCCGAGCGGCGCGAGAGATACTTCACCGAGCGCGAGGACGGCTTCCAGGTGGCCCCGGCGCTTCGCAAGATGATCGTGTTCTCGTCGCACAACGTGTTCAACGACGCGCCGTTCACGCAGCTGGACATGGTGTCGTGCAGGAACCTCCTGATCTACCTGCAGCCGCTCGCGCAGAAGAAGGCGCTGTCGCTGTTCCACTTCGCGCTGAAGACCGGGGGCTGTTTGTTCCTCGGCCCGAGCGAGACGCCCGGCGAGATCGACGACGAGTTCGAGACCGTGAACACGCGCTGGCGCATCTACCGGAAGCGCCGCGACATCCGCCTGCCCTTCGACTCGCGCGTGCCCATGGCCACGGGCCGGCTGCCGCTGCCGCGCGGCGCGATGGGCGGGCTCGCCGGCAGCTTCGGCAGCGGCGCCGGCGCGGCCGGCGCACCGTCGCGCAGCCCCATCGGCGAGGCGAACCTGCTGTCCTTCTACGACCGGCTGCTCGAGCTGCACATGCCGCCGAGCTTCCTGATCGACGAGAACCACGCGCTGCTGCACACCTTCGGCGGCGCGGAGCGCTACATGCGCGCGCGCGGCGGTCGGCACAGCAACAACCTGCTGGACACCATCGACGAGCGGCTGAAGACGCCGCTGTCGGCCGCGCTGCAGCAGGCGAAGCGCAGTCCCGGCGAGGTGCACTACACCGGGCTGCGCCTCGGCCAGGGCGAGGAGGAGGAGGTGCTCGAGCTGCACGCCCGCTCGCTGACCGATCCGCACACGAACATCACGAACCTCCTGGTGCGGCTCGTGCCGGCGAGCGAGGCGCCCGCCGCCCCGACGATGCCCGGCCAGGTCGTGGATCTGGACAAGCTGTCCGCCGAGCGCATCGATTCGCTGGAGGCGGACCTGCGCTACACGCGCGAGAACCTGCAGGCCACCATCGAGGAGCTGGAGACCAGCAACGAGGAGCTGCAGGCCGCCAACGAGGAGATGCTGGCCTCGAACGAGGAGCTGCAGAGCACCAACGAGGAGCTGCAGTCGGTGAACGAGGAGCTGTTCACCGTCAACTCCGAGCACCAGGGCAAGATCGAGGAGCTGGTGCGTGCGACCGACGACATGGACAACCTGCTGGACATCACGCAGGTGGGCGTGGTGTTCCTCGACGACGGGCTGCGGGTGCGCCGCTACACGCCCGAGATGGGACGGCTGTTCGACATGCGACCGCAGGACATCGGCCGTTCCATCGAGAGCTTCGCGCACTATCTCGTGGGCGTGGACCTGGCCGCCGAGCTCGCCGACGTGGCGGCCGATCGCGTGCAACGCCAGCGCGAGGTGAAGACGCGCGACGGCCGCAGCTACCTGATGCGCATCGCGCCGTACAAGCGCACCGACTCGGTCAGCGGGGCCGCGCTCACGCTGATCGACATAGAGGCGCTCGCGCGCGCCGAGCGCGACACGCGGCGCTTCAAGCTCATGAGCGACCAGGCGGCCGTCGGACAGGCCCTGGTGGACCGCGACGGGCGCTTCGTGTACGTCAACGAGGCGCACGCTCGCATGCACGGACGCAGCGTGGCGGAGTTGCACAACCTGAGCGTGCAGGACATCAACCGCGACTACCCGCTCGAGAAGATGAGACGCGTCTTCGACGAGCTGCGCGAGACCCAGTTGTCGCCCATGGAGAGCGCGCTGCAACTGCCCGACGGCACCGACGTGCCCATCGAGGTCATCGCGAACACCGTCGACATCGACGGCGCCATCCTGCTGTACTGCACCGTCGTCGACATCACGCGGCGCGTCGAGACGCGCGACGAGCTGGCCCGCGCCACCGCCGCCGCGGACGCCGCGAACCGCGCCAAGAGCGAGTTCCTGGCCAACATGAGCCACGAGATCCGCACCCCGCTCACCGCCATCATGGGCATGACGGATCTCATGCGCACCACCCTCGCCGATGCCGAGCACGTGGAATACGCCGACGGCATCAAGAGGAACGCCTACCACCTGCTGGACATCGTCAACGACATCCTGGACCTCTCGAAGATCGAGGCCGACCAGCTGCACTTCGACCACGCGCCCCTCTCCATCCCCGCGCTGGTATCGGACCTGTATTCGATGACGAGCGTGCGGGCCGTGGAGAAGGGGCTGAGCTTCGACGTGGTGTGCGCGACCCCCGTGCCGGTCACCATCGAGTCCGACATCGTGCGGCTGCGCCAGATCCTGCTGAACCTGCTCGGCAACGCCATCAAGTTCACGCCGCGCGGCTCGGTCACGCTGCGGCTCGCCGTGTGCGGCGAGGTGCTGCGCATCGGCGTCATCGATACCGGCGTGGGCTTCGACGCGGCCGGGGCGGAGGCGCTGTTCGAGCCCTTCGTGCAGGCCGACGCGACCATCCTGGACCGCCAGGGCGGCACCGGCCTCGGCCTGAGCATCAGCCGTCGGCTGGCCGAGCGCCTGGGCGGGCGCATCGATGTCCGCAGCGAGCCCGGCATCGGCAGCGAGTTCCACGTCGAGCTGCCGGCCCCGCACGGCGCGGGCGTCGAGACGATCGAGCGCATCGACCTGCAGTCCGCGCCGCCGCCCGAGCCGGACGATCCGCTGCCGAAACTGCGCGCGCACGTGCTGGTGGCGGAGGACCGACCGGACGTGCTGAGCGTCGTGCAGACCATGCTGCGGAACGCCGGAGCCACCGTCAGCACCGCCGTCGACGGCGCCATGGCGCTGGAGCTGGTGCGCCGCGCGCCCGCGCGCTACGACGTGCTGGTGCTCGACATCCAGATGCCCGTGAAGACCGGGCTGCAGGTCGTGGCCGAGCTGCGTGCCGAGGGCTACGAGCGTCCCGCCATCGCGCTCACGGCCCAGGCCATGAAGGGCGAGCGCGAGCGCTGCGTGCAGGCCGGCTTCAACGAGTTCGTGGCCAAGCCGATCGACGCGCGCGCCCTGATCACCACCATCGGCGCCCTCCTGCCCGGCGAGGACGCGCTCGCCGGCGCGCGGGTGCTGGTGGTGGAGGACCACGAGTCCACGCGCACCGTCGTGATGAAGGTGCTGGAGCGCTCCGGCTGCACCGTGCGCGGCGCCGGCACGGGGGCGCAAGCGCTGGCGACGCTCGAGGGCTTCGTCCCCGACGTCGTGCTGCTGGACATGCGCCTGCCGGACGCGCACGGTGTGGAGCTGCACGGCCGGCTGCTGGACACCGGCTCGCTGGACGGCGCCTCCTTCATCGCGCTGACGGGCGCCACCGAGCGCAGCACGCTCGCGGCCATCGACGAGGCGGGCTTCGCCCAGCGGCTCGAGAAGCCCGTCGGCGCGGCCGAGCTCGTGGGTGCGGTGCGCCGCGCGCTGGAAGCCGTCCCCGCCTCCCGACAACGGCAGCAACACACATGAAGATGATCGTCATCGGCGCCTCCACGGGCGGGTTCGAGCCCATCGAGGCCATCCTGTCCGGGCTGCCCGGGAACATCGACGCGGCGGTACTGGTGGTGCGGCACACGATGCCGGGCGCGCCCGCCGTGCTGGCGGACATGCTGCAGCGCACCTGTGCGCTGCCGGTGCGCACCGCGGCCGAGGGCATGCGCGTGGAGCGCGGCCGCGTCTACGTCGCGCCTCCCGGCCATCACGCCACGCTCGCACGGGGCGGCGACGGCGCCCGCTTCGCGCTGCGCGACATCGCGTTCGGCGAGCGCGAGACGCCCAGCATCGATCTGTCCATCGTGTCGGCCGCGCAGCACTTCGGCGCCGACTGCATCGCGGTGATACTGAGCGGCTACCTCGACGACGGCACCGAGGGCGCGCAGCACCTCGCGCGCCACGGCGGCACCACCCTCGTGCAGTCGCCCGCCGACGCCCAGGTGGCCTCCATGCCGCTGAACGTGCTGCACCGCGACACGCCGAAGTTCGCGCTGGACCAGCACGACATCGCCGGCGTGCTGTTCGACCTCGTCCAGGACGAGGAGCCCGCGTGGCTCGTGGACTCGCGGCGGCCGGCGCGGGAGGGGCGGGCGTCGGCTTGAAGGGCGTGCGGGTTCAGGTCAGGATCGGTGGCGATCCTGCAGCAGGGCGTCGATGAACACGGGATCGCGCATGCTTGCCACCACCGCCTCCGTAGTGCTGAGTGGCCTCGACGACATCTAGCTTCGCACGCCTGCCGAACCGAACGGCGCGTGTCACCTCCGGATGGCGTCGCGCGCCGCCTGTCTCACTTCTTCGGCCGAGAAGGACCTGTCGGGGGCGGCGCGGTGCTCCGCAAGCCGGTCCTGAAGCTCCTCCGCCAGTTCGTCGCTAATGGGAACCGCGGCGGTACTGGCGGCGATGTCATCCCACAGCTCATGGATCAAGGCGAGCTTGTCTTCGACGGGCAGCTCGTTCAGACCTAACGCCTTCGCTGATACCGCCATGTCTCGGTCATTCCGATAGTGGAGGCGCCAGTCTACCGTCGTTCGTCGGGAACGCGTCGGCTCGCTTGCTGATCGCCCATCGAAGCTCGACCGATCAGCGACCTCGCCAGCGTCTCCAGATCCTCAGGCCACGCCGCTTCGAACGCCACGGCGTCGCCGCTGATGGGATGCACCAGCCCCAATCGCCGCGCGTGCAGCGCCTGCCGGCCGAAGCCTTCCACGATGCCGCGCCCCGCGCCGCCCTTCGGAAACGCGACCGCCTGGCGGCGCGCATCGCGGTACACCGGGTCCCCCACGAGCGGGTAGCCGAGGTGCGTCAGGTGCACGCGGATCTGGTGCGTGCGCCCCGTCTCCAGCCGCACCGCCAGCACCGCGGCCCCGTCCAGGCGCTCCGTCACGTCGAAGTGCGTCACCGCGGGCTTGCCGCCCTCCGTCACGGCCATGCGCTTCCGGTCGCGCCCGTCGCGCCCGATCGGTGCGTTCACCGTGCCGCGCTCCGGCGGCTCGCCGATCACGACGGCCACGTACTCGCGCCGCATGTCGCGCGCCTGCAGCTGACGCACCAGCGAGGTGTGCGCCTCGGGCGTGCGTGCCACCACGCACAGCCCGCTCGTGTCCTTGTCCAGGCGGTGCACGATGCCCGCGCGCGGCACGCGCGCAAGCTCCGGGTAGCGGTGCAGCAGCCCGTTCATGAGGGTGCCGCGCGGGTTGCCGGCGGCCGGGTGCATCACGAGTCCCGCGCGCTTGTTCACGACGACGATGGCCTCGTCCGCGTGAGCCACCTCGAAGTCCACATCCTCGGGCGCGACCGCCGCCGCACCGTCCGCCCAGTCGGCTGCCGCCATGTCGGCCAGCACGTCCGGCGGCAGGGTCAGCGCGAGCGTCTCGCCTCCCAGCAGCCGGTCCTTGCCGCGCCGCGCCGCACCGTCCACGGTCAGGTGCCCGTCCGCTATCCACCGCTGCAGGCGCGCGCGCGAGTGCTCCGGGAAGAGCGAGGCCGCCACGGCGTCGAAGCGCCGGCCGTTGGCGGTGTGGGGAGCTTGGTGGGCGTCGGGGGGCAAGCGCGTGGGGGACGGGATGTCCGGTGACCCTTACGACGCCTTCGAAGACTGCCTGACCCCGACAAGCGACTCGAGCGGAATGCCCAGATGCTCGTTGAGCTTGCGGATCATCTCGATCGACAGCCCACGGCGCCCGTTCAGCACCTCCGATACCCGCGCCCGGGTACCGATGAACGGCTCCAGGTCGGCGCGGGTCAAGTTCGCCTGCTCCATTCGGAACAGGATCGCGCTGACCGGATCCGGCGGGTAGATCGGATGATGTACACGCTCATAGGCCTCCACGAGCGTGACCAGAACCTCCAATCGATCCCCTTCTTCGGAGTTCGCGGGAGCGCCCCACAGCGCATCGATCGTCGCTAGCGCCCGATCGAGATCGGCTTCCGACTTGATCGGTTGAATATCCATCTAGAGGCTCCCGATGTCGATACTGTCGTACTGCTCGTGTGTGCCTACGAACTTGATGTACACGATGGCGCGTGGGTAGTCGATATCGACGATCAGGCGATACTTGTTGCCACCGATGTTGAAGACGATCTTGCCGGTAACGAAGCTCGCCGATCGGTACTGCGCTTTCACGTCGTTCGGTGACGTCCACCGCGCAGCGCTCACTTCCGCGTACCACGCATCGAGCGGCACTGCCGCATCGGCGTAGGACGGCCGGGATTCCCAGAACTCACGAAGGGTGCGCTTGGCTATGACACGCATTCTGAACGGTAGCACGCTCCCCATACGG
This sequence comes from uncultured Gammaproteobacteria bacterium, assembly GCA_963833195.1. Classification (GTDB taxonomy): domain Bacteria; phylum Pseudomonadota; class Gammaproteobacteria; order Granulosicoccales; family Granulosicoccaceae; genus Granulosicoccus. Next base: position 1,224,614 of record CAWHXF010000028.1, read on the forward strand.
GATCAAGCCGGACGAGTAGGCAGTCGATCTCGACGCGCGGACCGTTGATGATCACGACTCGCGCATGCGCTCCAGATCGCCGGTCCATGACAGCTTGCCCCGGTACTTGCGTATGCGCTGCTGCTTCTTCAGCCCAATAAGGACCGTGAGTCCGAGCTCGACGGCTTCGCGCTTGGTCCGTGCGCCCGTTGCTCTCATCGCCCTGATCAGGAGACTGTCGTCGATCTCGATGTTCGTGCACATGGAGAGCTTCAGTAGGCGGGGTATGTACCGAATGCGTGCAACGCCGAGATACCGGTGGCACTGGTGATGCTCGGGACGACATTCATGCACCTGCAAAGCCAGTAGCTAGAACCGCTCCGCCCGCAACACCTCGCAGTCCGTCACGCACACCACCCCGATGTGCCGCTCCAGCACGCCGAGCGCCGCGGTCAGCAGCGCATCCACGCGCTCCTCGCGCACGATGGCCACGAGCTGGATCATGCCGCCGGCCCGCGACACCTGCCCCTCGCGGCTCCACTGCCCGGAGCGGCCGCTGCCGCCGAGCACGGGCAGCAGCGTGTAGCCGGTGATGCCGGCGGCGCGCACCGCCTCGGTGAGCCGCCGCTCCATGGGCGCCTCGATGGTGATCTCCACGCGCTTGGCCTTGTGGGTCTGCATGGCTACCCCGCGAACGCCGAGGCCGCCGCCAGATACAGCGGAATGCCGAGCGTCAGGTTGAACGGAAAGGTGACGCCGAGCGACAGCGTCAGGTAGATGCCCGGGTCGGCCTCCGGCAGCGCCACGCGCATGGCCGCGGGCACCGCGATGTAGGAGGCCGACGCCGACAGCACCATCAGCAGCAGCGTACCGCCGGTGGACAGCCCGAGCCCGAGCGCCGCCACCAGACCCGCCACCGAACCGACGAGCGGCATGGCCACGCCGAACGCCAGCAGGCCCGCGGTGAGCGTGCCGCGGCTGCCCCTGAGCCCGCGCCCCGCCACCAGCCCCATGTCCAGCAGGAAGAGGCACAGCACGCCCTTGAACGGCGTGACGATGAGGCCCTCGATCTCGGCCAGGCCATCGGCCCCCGTCACGACGCCGATCGCGAACGCGCCGACGAGCAGCACGATGGAGCCGTTCAGCAGGATCTCGCGCCACAGGGCCGAGTCCACGCGCGCGTCCGGCGCGTCCGCCTTGCCCCGCGACACCAGCCACAGCGCCGAGAGGATGGCGGGCGCCTCCATGATGGCGGCCACCGCGACCATGTAGCCCTCCGAGCCGATGCCCTGGCCCTGCAGCACGGACGTGGCCGCCACGAAGGTCACGATCGAGATCGAGCCGTAGTGCCCCGCCACGGCGGCGGCGTTCAGACGGTCCAGCCGCGTCATGAGCCGCAGCAGCGCGAACGCGACGAAGGGCAGCGCCGCGGACAGCACCGCGCCCGCCACCAGCGCCAGCACCAGCCGCGCGTCGAGCCCGTGCGCCGCCACCGCGACCCCGCCCTTGAAGCCGATGGCGAACAGCAGGTAGATCGACAGCGCCTTGGCGGCCGCCTCGGGCACCGACAGGTCCGAGCGCACCAGCGCGGCGAACAGCCCGAGCGCGAACGACAGGATGATCGGGGACGTCAGGTTGTCCGCGGCGAGCGCGCCGATGCCGTTCAAGGGACGCGTTCCGGGGCCGGAGGATCGAGGGGGGCGAGTGGCACGGCGCGGAGGGTAGCGCACCGCGGCGGCGCAACCCGTCGGGGATCTTCGGGTCGGACAGACCGAGGGCGCGTGCCGCCGCCGACCTATACTTCGCGCATGACGACATCTTCCCCGTCCCGTACCCGACCCGCCGTGCACCGCGCCCGCGCCGCGGCCACCGTCCTTCTGCTGAGCGTGCTCGCGGTCGGCTGCTCCAGCACGCCGAGCCCGGTGCGCGACACCTCCTCCAGCGCCGAGGATCTGTACCGCTCCGCCAAGGACGCCCTGAACCGCGGCGACTTCATCACCGCCATCGACACCTTCGAGGCGCTGGGCGCGCGCTACCCGTTCGGCACCTACACCCAGCAGGCGCAGCTCGACGTGGCCTACGCCTACCTGGAGCAGGACGAGAACGACAGCGCCGTCGCCGCCGCCGACCGCTTCATCAAGCTCTACCCCCGCAGCGAGCGCATCGACTACGCGCAGTACATGAAGGGGCTCGCCAACTACCGACGCGGCAACAGCGCCTTCGAGCGCTTCTTCCCGCGCGACATGGCCAAGGTGAACCAGAACTGGCTGCGCCAGAGCTACGCCGAGTTCGACACGCTGGTGCGCCGCTACCCCGACAGCGACTACGCGCAGGATGCGACGGAGCGCATGGTCTTCCTGCGCGACGAGATGGCCCGGCACGAGCTCATCACGGCGCAGTTCTACTTCGAACGCGGCGCCATGGTCGCGGCCGTGAACCGCGTCAACCACCTGCTCACCCACTTCGACGGCAGCAAGCACGTGCCCGACGCGCTGGAGCTGCTGGTGGAAGCCTACGAGGCGCTGGGGCAGGACGACCTCGCGGCCGACACGCGACGCGTGCTGGCGGCCACGCTGGGCGAGCCCGTCGAGCGCGGCTGACGCGCCGACCGCGCCGGCCGCCGTGCCGGTGCCCGGGCCGGTGCCGGCCAAAGGGGGCGGGGACTCCGCGCCCCGGCAACACCCTGACGAAAGGCGAGCCGTTCCGGGTTAGCGACGCATTCCCTGACGCAAGCGGCACGCCAGTGCCGTCGATGGGCTTCAGGTACGCCCCCATCCTGCCCATAACGGTCTCATGGATGTCATCGGTCAGCCCGGAGCGGGCACACGGCGCACGCGCGCCCGCTGGTGGGCGCGCCGCCGCCCCGCGGAGCTGCGCCCCGTCGATGACGCCCTCGGCGCGGCCGGCCGCATTCCCTGGGTCGAAGTCACCGAGCTGGTCGCCACCCTCGGTGCCCTGCTGCTGATCCTCGTCGTGCTGGTTCGGCTGACGCGGGTGACCGGGAACGTCGACCTCGTCGCCGTCGGTGCGGGCACCGCCGCCCTCGTCATGCTGACCACCCTGCTGCTGCGCCAACGCCGTGCCCTGACCCGCGCCTCGCGCCACGCGGCCGCCGAGGCCGAGCGCGCGCGCAGCGATCACCTGACGGGCCTGCCCAACCGCCTGGCCGTCGAGGCCGAGCTCGACGCCCTGCTGCACCGCGGCCAGGGGCTGATGCACAAGGCGCTCGTCGGTCGTGGCACCAAGCGCCGCGTCATCCCGTTCTGGGCAGGAGCGGCGTACCTGGCCATCGATCTCGACGAGTTCAAGCCCGTCAACGACAGCGCGGGCCACGCCGAAGGCGACCGACTGCTGCAGGAGATCGCCGAGATCCTGAAGGCGGCCTGCGGCCCCACCGACCTGCCCGGCCGCGTCGGCGGGGACGAGTTCGTGATCCTGATGAAGGAGCGCGACCACGCTCGGGCCCGCGAGCTCGCCTGCACCGTGCGCGACGCCCTGGCCGCCCATCACTTCGCGGTCGAAGGCCGACGCTATCCCGTTTCCGGCAGCCTCGGGCTCGTGCGCATCGCGCCGGGCAACAACGACGCCGACGCGGTGCGCGCCGCCGCCGACCGCGGCTCCTACGCCGCGAAGGAGAACGGCCGCGACGCGCTCTTCGAGCTCGCCACGCTCGACGCCGACCCCGTGCTGATCGAGCGCAGCACGCGTGTGACCGAGCGCCGCGCGCGCCCGCAGGAGGCCGAGCACGACGACCTGCCCAACGTGCTGGCCTACCGCTTCATCTCCCTGGCCGCCGGTCAGCGCGACGCGCTGGACCTGCGCCTGGACCCCCGCCGCGAGCCGCCCGTGACCGGCCACGCGCACCGCCACCTGCTGGCTCTGAGCGAAGCGGTCACCCTCGTCGACGCTTCCATCGCCGTCTCCATCGTGTTCCCGCCCATCGTCGGCGCCGAGGACCTGGCCGCGTTCGAGACCGCCGCGCGCCGCATCGCGCGGCCGCGTGCCGCGAACACCACGCTGCTGCTGCAGCCGCCGAGGCGCCACGCCGACCACGACTGGCTGCCCCGCACGGTGCAGGCCGCGCGCGCGGTGGGCCTGCGCGTCGGCATCGTGTGCAACCAGCACAGCCTCGCGGGCATCGGCGTGCTCGCTCCGCTCGACATCGACGAGGTGCAACTGCACCTGGCGCGCGCCCCCAAGGGCACGCTGGGGGCCTACACCCTGCTGGCCCGCGCCTGCGAATGGAGCATCAGCGTGGCCGACGTCGAGGACGCCTCGGAGCTGAAGCGCCTCGCGAACGGCGGCGTCTCGCGCGCCGGCGGCCGCGCCATCGGTCCCCCCGGGCTGCCCGCGAACGTGCTGCCGACGCTCGGCCAGCCGCTCAGGCGCGAGACACGCGGCGCGGCGACGCAGGCGCGACGCACGGCCTGACCTCCGGCGCCCGACGGGCGTGGTCCGCTACTTGCTGCCCGAGCCGGGTCAGCCGCGCCGCAGGACCCGCCCCCTCATGCCCCACCCGCTACCGTGAACGCGCTGTCCACCTCGCGTGCAAGCCCGAGCGCGCGCGCGCCGCTCGTGCGCCCCGCCGCCCCCGTGGCCGACTGGGCGGCGCTGCGCCTGCTGAACCAGTTCCGGCTGCTGGTCATCACGGCGCTGGCGGGCGTCTACTACGCCGACGGCGCGCACCGCACCCTGGGCGAGCGCGACGAGACGCTGTTCGAGGTCGCGCACCTCGGCTGGTTCGTGCTGGCGCTCGGCTTCACGTACCTGATCCGCGTGCGCAAGCCGAGCGTGGAGAGCCAGCTCTACCTGCAGAGCTACCTGGATCTCCTGTGCATCGCCACGCTCATGTTCGCGAGCGGCGGCATCCAGAGCGGCCTCGCGCCGCTCATCGTGATCGGCCTGGCGCTGCTCGCGCAGTTGCTGCCCACGCGCGCGGCGCTGCTGTTCGCCGCCATCGCCACGCTCGTGGTCATGGTGGAGGAGCTGCTGTCGCGCGTGATGCACGGCCCGGACGCTGCGAACCTCGAACAGGCCGCCTTGCTCGGCGCCTCGCTCTTCCTCGTGGCCTGGCTGCTGACGGTGCCCGTGCGCCGCCTGATCTCGCGCGACATCAGCGTGCCGACCACCTTCCGCGCGGGCCTGGACGTCAACCAGATCGCGCAGCTCAACGAGGAGATCGTGCAGGAGCTGGACAGCGGCGTGGTCGTCGTCGACGCCGGCGGCGACGTGCAACTGATCAACGACACCGCCCGCGCCCTGCTCGGCGTCGAGTTCGCGCCCCTGCCCATGCCGCTGGCGCGCCTCTGCCCCGCGCTGCACCGCGACCTGCGCGACCAGCGCCACGCACCGGGCCGCAGCGGCACGGCGGTGGACATCACGGCCTCCGGCCAGACCGCCCTGCCCCGCTACATCCCGCTGTCGTCCGGCGGCATGCTGGTCAAGCTCGACGACCACGGTCAGATCCTGCACCAGTTCCAGCAGTTGAAGCTCGCCTCGCTCGGACGCCTCTCGGCCAGCATCGCGCACGAGATCCGGAATCCCCTCGGCGCCATCTCGCACGCCGTGCAGCTCGTGCAGGAGTCCGACGCGCTCACCGGCACCGACGCGGACCTGCTGGACATCGCCCGCCACCACACCAAACGCATCGACCGCATCGTCGACGACGTGCTGCAGGTGTCGAACCGCACGGCCGCCGCCACGACGCTGCTGGACCTGAGCGATGAGCTGGACGCCTTCCGCACGCGCTTCCTCGAGGAGAACGCCCTCGAGACGCGGAGCCTGAGCGTGACCGTGCACCCCGGCACGCGCGCCATGTTCGACGCCGGCCAGCTCGACCAGGTGCTGTGGAACCTGTGCACCAACGCCCGGCTGCACAACGACGAGCGCGACGTGACCATCGCGATCACCGCCTGGAGCTCCAGCCGCGGCGCGGTGGTGCTGGACGTGGTGGACGACGGCCGCGGCATCGACGAGGACTCGCGCGCGCGCATGTTCGAGCCCTTCCACACCACGCACGCGTCGGGCTCGGGTCTCGGGCCTCTACATCGTGCGCCAGCTCTGCGAGCTGAACGGCGCAGACATCGCGTGCGTGCCGCGCGAGGACGGCGCGCACTTCCGCATCACCCTGACCGGTGCCCAGGAGATGGCCGCATGACGAACCGCACCGCCCTCGTGATAGACGACGAGCCGGACCTGCGCGCGCTCGTGGCGATGACGCTGGACCGGCTGGGGATCGACACGCACACCGCGGCGAACCTGGCCGAAGCGCGGAATTTGCTGGCGCACTACGAGTTCGACGTGTGCCTGACGGACATGCGGTTGCCGGATGGGGACGGGGTGCGGTTCGTGGGGGAGCTGGCGGAGAGTCATCCGGGGTTGCCGGTGGCGGTGATTACGGCGCATGGGCAGATGGATTCTGCCGTGGAGGCGATGAAGCTCGGGGCGTACGACTTCGTGTCGAAGCCGGTGGATCTGGGGGTGCTGCGCAAGCTCGTCACCCAGGCGATGAAACCTCGGGGTGGGCTGGGAGTGGTGCGCGAGGACGAGCGTGCCGCCAGGACGCCCGGCATTTCGGCCAAGAGCACGGACGGCGCGGCGTCCCCGAGCGAGGTCTCTGTCGGAGCGGAGCGTCGGGCGGCGACCCAGGAGCGCCCTCGGGTCGACGACCGCCTGGTCGATGGACACCTGCTTGTCGGCGCCTCGCCACCGATGATGGAGCTGCGCGCCATGATCTCGAAGGTGGCGCGCACGAACGCACCGATCTGGATCACGGGCGAGTCGGGCACGGGCAAGGAGCTGATCGCGAAGCTGATCCACCGCAACAGCACGCGGGCGGACGGCCCCTTCGTGGCGATCAACTGCGGCGCCGTCCCGGGCGAGCTCATGGAGAGCGAGTTCTTCGGGCACCGCAAGGGCGCGTTCACGGGCGCGCACTCGGACAACCCCGGGCTGTTCCGAAGCGCCGAGGGCGGCACCCTCTTCCTGGACGAGATCGCCGAGCTGCCCCTGCACATGCAGGTGAAGCTCCTGCGCGCCATTCAGGAGCGCTCGGTCCGCGCGGTTGGGGAGACGCAGGAGAAGGCGGTGGACGTGCGCATCCTGAGCGCGAGCCACGTGGAGCTCGCCCATGCGGTGACCGCCGGACGGTTTCGACAGGATCTCTACTACCGGTTGAACGTCATCACGGTGCGAGCGCCGAGTCTGCGGGAGCGGACTGCGGACCTACCGGCCCTGATCGAGTGCGTGCTGGAACGGTTGGGAACGGACGGTGCGACATCCGGCCCCACCGAAGACGCGTTGGATGACCTGCGGCAGCACACCTTCCCCGGCAACGTGCGGGAGCTGGAGAACGTGCTCGAGCGGGCATTGGCGATGACTTCTGGTCGGATCGACACGAGCGATCTGGCGTTGTCATCGCGTGCCACCGCAACGGAACAGTCACGGGCGGGTGAGCTGAGCTCCGGTGCCACCGCCCCTTCGGTCGAACCGGCATCGCCATCGGAAGACCGTATCGAGCGACGACGCATCCTGTCGGCCCTGCAGGAGACGCGCTGGAACCGCAAGAAGGCCGCGGCGAAGCTCGGCATCACGTACCGGCAACTGCGCTATCGCATCCAGCAGATGGGCCTGGAACACGACGACGACGCCGCGGCGTAGCGCGAACGGACGCTCCGTCGTCAGAAAGTGACAGACCGATTGTCACTTCGCCCCGGATTGTCATCGTGCGTCATCTGCACGCCGTCACGAACGCCGCCGGAGCGTGACGAATCCCTCCGAGTTCGCCCCCGCGAACGTGCGCCGGAGCAACGATTCGGGCTGGCACGCCGAGTGCACTAAACCAATCAAGCCTGCGACCGCTACCGGTGTGTAGGTTTGGACTTGACACCCGATCTACCTACTTACATCTCTGGAGAGACTACGAATGGTCAAGGTACAAAAGGGCTTCACCCTCATCGAGCTGATGATCGTAATCGCGATCATCGGCATCCTGGCTGCGGTTGCTGTTCCGCAGTACTCGCAGTACACGCGTCGTGCTGCGTTCTCGGAAATCAAGCTGGCTGCGACACCGATCAAGAGCCAGGTTGAGGCCTGCTACGAGCTGAACGCAAGCGCCACGACCTGCAACGACATCGGTGACGACAAATCCGGCACGCGAGCCAGGTCACTGCCACGATGCTGACCCGTGCAGCGAATGGCGCGGAAGGTCGCCTCGGTTACGCTGGCCGCTGCCGGCGCAGGTGCGCCCGGAAATCACGTGTACCGCCCACGGCGTGGTGATGGCATCACCGGTGGTGCAACGGGCGACCTCTTCGTCCTGACCGGCACACTGAATACCGCCGGCGACGGAATTGTAGACCTGGGGAGAAAGCGGTGCTGGCTGCGACAACGGCTACTGCTGATATAGCCGTACCGGACAATACAACGTCGGACGTCGTGTGAGCGGGCGGCCCAGACCAGTATTCGCGGAGCCCTTCCGCGTTCCAGAAACGCAGTTCGCGTCGAGGACATTCGCATGAAGGCAATGAAGGCAATGAAGGCAATGACGGGATTTACCCTGATCGAGCTTATGATCGTCATCGCCGTCATCGGCATACTCGTAGCGGTAGCGGTACTTCCAAGATACCAGGCAATACACTCGGCAGCGCGGTTTTTGTTGAGGCGAAGGCTGCCGCTGGCGCCGTGGCTAACCAACTGACTTTGTGCTACGAGCTGAACGGGGGGCCGGGACCATGCGGCTGAACGCAACGCCGTAGCCTCTGGCGCACCCCTAGTGCGAGGTCAGGTGAACTCGATGCGCGCTTCCAGAGCGGCCAACGGCTCGCCAGGATCAGCATCAGTCGACGCTTACTCCAGGTCACGGTGCCGGCGGTGTCAGGGATTCGCAACTGCACAGCGATGGCATCCTGACCGCCGACCATTATATTCTTATCGGTGTGCTCAACGCCAGCAGCACATCGATCACACGATGGGACGAGATCGGGGCAAGCCTGCGTGAGAGGCTATTGTTGAACAGCGTGCCACCTATCCAGCATCCGAAGAACCGGCCGATATGTCCACCGAAGGGCCTTTCGACGCCCGGAACAGCGTATTTCGCTCGATGAACACTCGCCTCAACGGAATTGGCCGAAAGCTGGTCGCTAACGGCATCGTCACGGAAGCAGCTAGCAATGGAAGCTGCCGACGAGGCTGGCGAAAGCTGGTGGGTTCGTCGAGGCACTCATCGTCCCGAGAGGGCGTGTCGGCGACGTCGGTTACTCAATTCATTGCTGCCGACTTCGGCATGCCTGCGTTCGATCTGTCCACGCTGACGTCGGAGTCGATCCCTCAGGAGTACGTCAAGGAGGAGCTCCTGCAAGCGCACGAGGCGGTACCGATCGCGCGACGAGGATCGCGACTGTTCGTGGCAATCGCCGACCCGACGAACAGCGACGCGCTCGACAAGTACAAGTTCGCCTCCGGGCTCGGGGTCGAAGCGGTCGTCGTCGATGCAACGGCGCTTGCCGAGCTGCGCAAGATCCGTTCAGGACGGCAGCGAACCAGCTCACCGAAGGACTTGACGACAGCTTCGACCTTGACGTCGACAACCGCCGAGGAGAGCGACGCCGGCGCGGACACCTCGGGTGTGGACGAGACCCCGGTTGTACGCTTTGTCAACAAGGTGCTACTCGACGCAATTAAGCGCGGCGCGTCGGACATCCACGTCGAGCCGTACGAGAAGATCTTCCGCATCCGCTTCCGTATCGACGGCGTTCTGGAGGAGGTGATCCATCCTCCACTAGCAATGGCTGGTCGCCTGACCGCGCGGCTCAAAGGTCATGTCGCGCATGGACATCTCCGAGCGCCGTGTGCCGCAGGATGGGCGCATCAAGCTGAAGCTCTCCAAGACGAAGGCGATCGACTTTCGAGTTAATACATGCCCCACCCTGTTCGGCGAAAAGACCGTACTCAGAATCCTAGATCCGTCCAGCGCACAGCTCGGCATCGACGCGCTCGGCTACGAGCCGGAGCAGAAGCAGCTGTACATGGATGCGCTCGCCAACCCGTACGGCATGATCCTGGTCACCGGCCCGACCGGTTCGGGCAAGACCGTGTCGCTCTACACGGGCCTGAACATACTGAACGAACCAGGCACCAACATCTCGACGGCGGAGGACCCTGCGGAGATCAACCTCGCAGGCATCAACCAAGTCAACGTAAATCCGAAGGCCGGCCTCACCTTCGCCGAAGCGCTGAAGTCGTTCCTGCGACAGGATCCGGACGTGATCATGGTCGGTGAGATCCGAGATCTGGAAACCGCGAGCATCGCCATCAAGGCTGCTCAGACCGGTCACTTGGTGCTCTCGACACTACACACGAACGATGCTCCGCAGACGCTGTCCCGCTTGGTGAACATGGGCGTTCCGGCGTTCAACGTTGCCACGGCGGTGTCTCTGGTCATCGCGCAGCGCCTCGGACGACGGCTCGTGCAAGAACTGCAAGGCGCCCGCACGACGATCTGCCGCGCGATCTGCTGCTTGAAGAGGGCTTCACGGAAGAGCAACTCGACGGAGAACTCACCATCTACAAGGCCGTCGGCTGCAAGCAATGCAACAACGGCTACAAGGGCCGAGTCGGCATCTACCAGGTCATGAAGATCAGCGAGGAGCTGGGACGCATCATTATGGATGGCGGCAACGCCATCGACATCGCGGACCAGGCGCGCAAGAGAGAGGAATCCGACGACCTGCGCCAATCGGCGCTCAAGAAGGTGCGCGCAAGGCGTCATGAGCCTCGAAGAGGCCAACCGCGTGACGAAGGACTAATACGATGGCCAGCGCAGCCGCGCAAAGAAGACCGTCCTCTTCGAGTGGGAAGGGAAGGACGCCAAGGGCAACAAGCAACGGGGCCTCGTTTCGAGCCCCAGCATGGATCTGGTCAAGGCCAAGCTTCGACGTCAAGGCATCGTCGCACCGAGGGTAAAGAAGAAGACGAGCGCCGGTGGCCGCGGTCAGAAGATCACGCCAGGCGACATTGCGATCTTCGCTCGTCAGCTGACGACCATGATGGGTGCAGGCGTGCCCATGGTGCAGTCGTTCGAGATCGTGGCGAACGGCATGGACAACAAGACCATGCGCGACATGGTCGGCGGCATCAAGGCGGAGGTCGAGGGCGGCAGCAACCTAACGAACGCCCTGCGCAAGTACCCCGACCAGTTCGACGATCTGTTCTGCAGCCTGACGGAGGCCGGCGAGCAGTCCGGAACGCTGGAGACGCTGCTGAACGAGATCGCGACCTACAAGGAGAAGTCCGAGTCGCTGAAGAAGAAGATCAAGAAGGCGATGTTCTACCCCGTCGCCGTCCTCGTCGTCGCGTTCATCGTCACGGCGATCCTGCTGGTGTTCGTCGTCCCGCAGTTCGAAGCCCTGTTCCAGGGCATGGGCGGCGATCTTCCCGCGTTCACGCAGATGATCGTGACCGCTTCGGAGCTCATGCAGAAGTGGTGGTACGTCTTGTTCGGAGCGGATCGGCGCGACGGTTTGGACGTTCGCGCAAGCCAAGAAGCGATCGGTAGGCTTTCTCCGAGTTGCTCGACCGAGCCGCCTTGAAGGCGCCGGTGTTCGGCGACATCGTCGTCAAGGCAGCAACGGCTCGCTTCGCGCGCACCCTTGCCACGATGTCGAAGGCGGGCGTGCCGCTGGTCGAGGCCATGGAGTCCGTTGCAGGCGTCGCCGGCAACTCGGTATTCGAGAAGGCAATCCACAAGATGAAGGACGAGGCCGCCACCGGTCAACGCCTGACCGCTTCCATCGAATCCTCCGGCCTCTTCTCCAACATGGTCGTCCAGATGGTCTCCATCGGCGAGGAGTCCGGCTCCATCGACGACATGCTCGCCAAGGTCGCCGACTACTACGAAGAAGAAGTCGACAACGCCGTCGACGCCATGACTTCCCTCATGGAGCCCATGATCATGGCCTTCCTGGGCGTCGTCATCGGTGGCCTCGTCGTCGGCATGTACCTGCCGATCTTCAAGATGGGCGACGCGTTCTGACGCGCCCTACCCTCCGAGGCCCGGAACGCCCGTCGGGGCGGCCTGTCGAAGGCCGCCCCGACGCGTTTCCGCCCTCCCCCGACCCGCACCGATCGCCGAGGCCGCATGTCCGATCTCCTCTACGCCTTCCAGACGAACCCGGCGCTGTTCTACGGCACCGTCGGCTTCCTCGGTCTCTTCGTCGGCAGCTTCCTGAACGTCGTCATCCACCGCCTGCCCATCATGGTGGAGCGCGAATGGCGCGCCGGGCTGGAAGACATCGAGCAGGCCGACCAGGACAAGGCGCCGGTACCCGTCTCGGCCGAACGCTCGGGCGAGCTCGAGATCAACGGCGACGGCACGGCCAGCGTCGGAGCAGGCGGGCCCGGCCGCCGGCGGTGACGAGCCGTTCAACCTCGCCGTACCGCGCTCGCGCTGCCCGCACTGCGGCCACCGGATCACCGCCCTGCAGAACATCCCGGTGCTGAGCTGGCTGCTGCTGCGCGGCAAGTGCGCGGGTTGCTCGGCCCCGATCTCGGCGCGCTACCCGCTCGTGGAAGCGACGACGATGCTGCTCTCCTGCTCGTCGCCTGGCACTTCGGCCCGACGCCGCAGGCCGTGCTCGGCATCGTCGTCACGTGGTTCCTGATCACCATGTCGATGATCGACTTCGACACGCAGTACCTGTTCGACTCGCTCACCCTGCCCCTCGTTGTGGATCGGACTGCTGGCGGCCCTGGTGCCGGTGTTCGCGGACCTGCGCTCGGCCGTCATCGGCGCGGCCCTCGGCTACGGCATCCTGTGGTCGGTCTACCAGCTCTTCCGGCTCATCACCGGCAAGGAGGGCATGGGCTACGGGGACTTCAAGCTGCTGGCCGCCATCGGTGCGCTGCTCGGCTGGCAGGCGCTGCCGATGGTCATCCTGCTGTCCTCGCTCGTCGGGGCCGTCGTCGGCGTGACGATCATCGCCGTGACGCGCCGCGACCGCAGCATCCCGATCCCCTTCGGGCCGTACCTCGCCGCCGCGGGCTTCATCGCCATGCTGTGGGGCGAGCCGATCATGGGGTGGTACTACGGGCTGATGGTCTGACGCGGCGCTGAGCCTGTCTCGGCGCACGCACACCTGCTTGCCACTGACGCGGCGAGGCACGTCCGCAGCGGCAGGCACTGCACAGCTCTGGCTTGACGTCCGTTCGCACCGAGCGGAGACGCTGCCGTCTTCAGCAACCAGAATCAGATGCGGCAACGGTGAATTTCAGCGTCCCGGAGGACGTCAAGCGAGCCTTCGACGAGACCTTCGCCGAGGCACAACGCGCGATCCTCACCAGCCTGATGCGTGACGCCGTGGACGATGCGAAGCGCCGAAGCGAAGGGCACAAGCCGTACGCGAGCTACTTGCCGAGCGGGAAGCCAGCGAGCCGGTGAGCTTGCGGATCGATGATGCGCGCAGATCCGGACGGCCGTGAAGCTCGTCGTCGATGCAAGCGTCGCGCTGAAGTGGCTCTTCGCAGTCGCATCGACGAGCCTGACGTCGGCCGCGCCATCGAGATCCTCGACAGATTCGAGCGGGGGCGATTGATGGCTGGCCCCTGTCCACTTCAGGCCGAGGTCTGCGCGGTGCTTGCCCGCGAATCGCCGCAGATCATGACTCGCCAACTGTCCCGGCTCACGCGATGTCGATCCCGTGACGGATGACGCCTTGATCACGGCGCACGCATGCGGCTGTCTCACGAGCTCGGGCATCGCCTGTTCGACGCCCTGTACCACGCTGTGGCACTGGAGACGGGCGTCCATCTGGTGACGACCGACAAACGCTACGTGCTCAAGGCCGCCGAGCGGGGCGATATCGTCGAGCTCTCGCGCTGGGCTGTCGAGTAGCGGCGACCTCTCCCGTTATTGCCTGATTCACCGCGTCGGCGCGCTTTCGCTTCCGCTCTCACCTCCGTCGTGTGCTCCCCCAACCCCGGCGAGCGCCGCCCGCCACCTGCACCCCCTCCCCCAGCACCACCGGCATCCTCACCCCCGGCACCCCGTCCACATCCACCCGCATCCCCCGATGCACGAACTGCGGGTCCGCGAACACGTCCGCCACCGTGTTGATCGGCCCGGCGGGCACCACCGCCTCCTCGAGCGCGGCCAGCAGCTCGTCCCGTTGCCACGACCGCACGCGTGCGGCGAGCGCTTCGGTCATCGCCTCCCGATTCGCCACCCGGTCCGCGTTCGTCCGGTAGCGCTCGTCCGCCGGCATGTCCGGCAGCTCCAGCACCGCGCACAGCCTGCCGAACTGCGCATCGTTCCCCACCGCCACGATCAGGTGCCCGTCGGACGTCCGGAACGTCTGGTACGGCGCGATGTTCGGGTGCGCGTTGCCCATGCGCGTCGGCGAGACGCCGCTCGCCAGGAAGTTCATCGCCTGGTTCGCCAGCACGCCGGACATCGTGTCGAACAGCGCCATGTCCACGAGCTCGCCCCGCCCCGTCACCTCGCGCCGCGCCAGCGCCGCCTGGATGCCGATGACGCCGTACAGCCCGGTGAAGAGGTCGGCGAACGCCACGCCCATCTTCTGCGGCTCGCCGTCGGGTTCGCCCGTCAGGCTCATGATGCCGGCCATGCCCTGGATCATGAAGTCGTAGCCCGCGCGGTGCGCGTACGGGCCGGTCTGGCCGAAGCCCGTGACGGAGCAGTAGACGAGGCGCGGGTTCGCCTTCGCGAGGCTCTCGTGGTCGAGGCCGAACTTCGCGAGGCCACCGACGCGGAAGTTCTCCACCAGCACGTCGGCGTCCGCGGCCAGCGCCTTCACGAGCGCAAGGTCATCGGCGTCCGCGAGGTCCGCCACCACCGAGCGCTTGCCGCGGTTGCAGGCGTGGAAGTAGGCAGCGGTGCGTTCGCCGGCGGGCGCCTCGATCCAGGGCGGTCCCCATTGGCGCGTGTCGTCGCCGGCGGGGCTCTCGATCTTGATCACGTCGGCACCGAGGTCCGCCAGCGTCTGCCCGATCCACGGCCCGGCCAGGATGCGGGACAGGTCGAGCACGCGTAGCCCCGCGTGCGGGGCGGCGATGGGCTCCTCGGTCATGGGCGGCTCAGCGGTAGTCGGTGAGATCCATGCTCGCATGCAGCACGCGCACGACGACGATCTCGTCGGCGGCGGCGGTGTAGAACACCACGTGATGGTTCACGGGCAGCGAGCCGTAGCCCGTGCCCAGCGCGTCGCGCGCGCGGCCGTTGCCGGGCCATCGGGCGAGGCTCGCGACGGAGCTTGCGATGAGCTGCAGGTAGTCGTCGGCGAGCGCCTCGCCGCGCTTGCCGGCGATGTCGGCGTGCAGCTCGACGAGATCCTGTCGCGCCTGCGTGGTGGTGCGGACCCTACGCACGGCCTCGCGCCGCCGCCAGGCGCCGCCCTTCCGCCGCGATCAGCTCGACGTCGAGGGTGCCGCCATCGCCGGAACGGGCGCCGAGCTCGAGCGCCTCGCGCAGGGCGCGCTCGCGGCGCTCGGTGGCCTCGAGCTGGCGGACCGCCGTGCGCACGAGGTCGTCGGGGGACGCGTGGCGGCCTTCGGCGACCTGGCGCGCGACGAAGGCGTCGAGGTGCTCGCCGAGGGCCACTTTCGTCTTGTTCCTGAACATGGCGGCGCTGCTTCCACTGCGATTTCGAATCAGGACGCCGAAGTGTATGCGCGGCGCCACGGTTCCGGCGGCGCCGACCGATGGTCGGGCCCGTACGGGATACCGACCACGGAGGCACCGAGGGCCGCGAGCGGTCGGCGATGGTGCGTGTTGCTCGGCGGGGGCCCAAATCGGGCGTCGAACGCGTGACGGAGCATCGGTCCCGACAGTCCGCCGGCGGTGCACAGAGGGTCGAGCTGACCGTGCCGACCGAGCACGTGAAACTGATTCGCGCCGTGGCGAAGATGCTGCGCGCGTCGGACGCCGGCAACGACGAGGTGCTCGCGCTTCAGAGGATCGTCGGCCCCGAGCAACGTCCGGCCCGTACGGGCGCGGAGCTGCTCGCCTTCTTCCGCTCGTCCCCGCTGGTCGGCGAGGACCTGGACTTTCGACGCGAGGACTCGGCCGGTCGTCCCGTCGATCTGTCCTGATGGGGCTTCTGCTCGACACCAACGTCATCGACGCACGGGCGGAGCTTTCGCTCCTCGGAGATGCTGGCCCGCCGCTCTTGCGCCCGGAGATAGCGGCAAAGACGGTCGCGGGTCGCGACAACCGCCACGGCATCACCGAGCCCTCCTCGACTATTCGGAACGGTGCGCGCCGGCGCAACGCAGGCTAGAGGAACGCGATCGTGGTGTATCGCGTGTGCGCTCGAAAGCACACCGGGATCGTCGCTGACATCAAGCGCCTTGCGCCATCGCTCCGACCTGGAGCCGAACGTGCATCAGCGCGGGTAGCAGACCGTGGTTCCCGTGCGGCTGGCGCAGTACGGCGATGACAAGCTCGTGTCCCGCTCGCAGGCAAAACGCCTGATCGCACGCTTCGACCGGTTCAAGGTCGTCATCCTGGACTTCGAAGGCGTCGAGAGCCTCGGTCAGGCGTTTGCCGACGAGGTCTTCCGGGTGTTCGGCAACCGGTTCCCGACGATCGAGCTGTCCGAGGTGAATGCCAACGCCGACGTGACACGGATGATCAGACGTGCGACGTCGGGGTCGTAGGTAGCGCTAGAAGAACGCCTGAATTCCCGTCTGCGCGCGCCCGAGAATGAGCGCGTGCACGTCGTGCGTGCCCTCGTAGGTGTTCACCGTCTCCAGGTTCTGCGAGTGGCGCATGACGTGGTACCCGCTCTGGATGCCGTTGCCGCCGTGCATGTCGCGCGAGGTGCGCGCGATGTCGAGCGCCTTGCCGCAGTTGTTCCGCTTGACGATGCTGATCATCTCCGGCGCCATGTCGTGGCTGTCCATCAGCCGGCCCACCCGTAGCGATGCGTGCAGCCCGAGCGTGATCTCGGTCTGCATGTCGGCGAGCTTCTTCTGGAAGAGCTGCGTGCCGGCCAGCGGCTTGTCGAACTGCTTCCGGTCCAGCCCGTACTGGCGCGCGCGGTGCCAGCAGTCCTCGGCCGCGCCCATGACGCCCCAGGAAATGCCGTAGCGCGCGCGGTTCAGGCAGCCGAACGGGCCGCGCAGGCCGGACACGTTCGGCAGCAGCGCGTCCTCGCCCACCTCGACGCCCTGCATGACGATCTCGCCGGTCAGCGAGGCGCGCAGCGAGAGCTTGCCCTCGATGGCGGGCGTGGACAGCCCCTCCATGCCGCGCTCCAGCACGAAGCCGCGGATCTTGCCGTCGTGCGCGTCGGACTTGGCCCAGACGACGAAGACGTCCGCGAACGGCGCGTTCGAGATCCAGGTCTTGTTGCCCGTGAGCCGGTAGCCCGTCGCGGTCTTCTCCGCGCGCGTCTTCATGCCGGCGGGGTCGGAGCCGGCATCGGGCTCGGTCAGGCCGAAGCAGCCGACGAGCTCGCCGCTGCCGAGCCCGGGCAGGTACTTCTCGCGCTGCGCCTCGGTGCCGTAGGCGTCGATGGGGTACATCACGAGCGAGCTCTGCACGCTCATCATCGAGCGATACCCGGAGTCCACGCGCTCGATCTCGCGCGCCACCAGCCCGTACGACACGTAGTTGGCGCCGGCACAGCCGAAGCGCTCGTCGACGGTCACGCCGAGCAGCCCGGCCTCGCCCATCTGGCGGAAGATGCCCTTGTCGTGGCGCTCCTCGAGGTAGTCCTGCTCCACCCTCGGCATGAGCACGTCGGCGGCGAACGCGGCCGCCGCGTCGCGAATCATGCGCTCCTCCTCGGAGAGCTCCTGCTCCAGCAGCAGCGGGTCGTCCCACTGGAAGGCCGCGTCCGGGCGCGGCGGCGCGCCGACGGCGGCGGCCTTGACGGCATCCTTCGACGGGGCGGACTCGTTCGAGGCGTCGGCGTTCTCGTGCAGGCGGGCGGGGGTCGACATGGCGGCA
Source organism: uncultured Gammaproteobacteria bacterium (assembly GCA_963833195.1). Taxonomy (GTDB): domain Bacteria; phylum Pseudomonadota; class Gammaproteobacteria; order Granulosicoccales; family Granulosicoccaceae; genus Granulosicoccus. The sequence goes on from CAWHXF010000028.1 coordinate 1,242,561, forward strand.
GGGGTCCGGGGCGGGCGGCGGAAGGTGCAGTCTGCTACGAATCGGGGCGGGTTTCAGGCCTGAGGCACGGTCTGCGGAGCTTGCGCAGGTTCCCGTGGGCGTTGGCAGCGCTGGTAGGCTATCGATATGAACGCTCCGGGCCGTGAAGTACCCACCGAGCCGATGACGTGCAGCGAGTTCCTCGCATGCCTCGCTCGGCAGGACGAGGGCGCACGTCACGAGCTCGTGGCCGGCCGAGTACGGGCTCGAAACTCGCCGGTTGCCTCGGGCTCGATCGTCGCGGCAAGACGCTGCCTCGCCCACCTCGAGGAACTGACGACGCGATGCTCCTGATCGGCCTCACCGGCGGCATCGCGAGCGGCAAGTCGCTCGTCACCGACCGCTTCGCCGAGCTCGGTGCCGCCACCATCGACGCGGATGTCGTCGCCCGCGCCGTGGTGGAGCCCGGCAGCGAAGGCCTGGCCGCCCTGGTCGAGCGCTTCGGCGAAGGCATTCTCGCGGCCGACGGCACGCTGGATCGTCCGGCGCTGCGCACGCTGGTGTTCGCCGAGCCGGCGGCGCGCGAGGCCGTGGACGCGATCCTGCATCCGCTGATCCGGACGCTTTCGGCGCGGCGCATCACCGCGGCCTTCGAGGCCGGCGCGCCGTACGTCGTCTACGCCGTGCCGCTGCTGGTCGAGACCGGGCAGGCGGAGCGCTTCGATCGCATCGTGGTGGTGGACGTGCCGGTGGAGGTGCAACTGTCCCGGTTGCTGGCACGCGACGGGCGCGACGCGGCCGAGGCGCGGCGGATACTCGACGCGCAGGCGACGCGCGAGCAGCGCCTCGCGGTGGCGAACGACGTCATCGTCAACGAGGGCAGCGTCGACGCGACGCGCGCGGCGGTCGACGCGCTGCACGCACGCTTTCTCGAACGGGCGGACATGATGGCGAGTCTCGGCCGCGCGCCGGATTGGCACGAACGGGCGTGGGGGCGTTCGGGCTGACTCCCGGACGACGTGGCCGATGAGTCCAACAGCGTCTCGGCGAAACGCTCGCCCAGTTCCGTGCGGTGGTGGAGCTCGCGGTGTGAAGCCCCGACCTCGGATTATCGGACTTTATCTTTTTTATCGGACCTTATCGCGAGCGACCCGGGAACGGCGGTGGTCACCCCGCCCTCCTTCCCGGTCGGCCCCGCATCACGCGCGGCCGCCACGACATCGAGCAGGAACTGCAGCGCGAGCGCACCGAAGCCGATCGGCAGCATCGCGTAGGGGATGACCATCGGCGTGCCGAAGCTCGAGGAGACCCGCTCGCCGTACTCGGCCGCCTGCGCGGTGATGAGGAAGCCGCGCCAGGCGAGGATGGCGCAGAAGGCCGCGCCGACGAGGCCGACGCCGGCCCGGGTCACGCGTTGCGCGCGCGCTCCGAGCTTGTCGGTGAAGAAGGTGATGCGGATGTGCGCGTCGCTGCGCTGCACGTCGGCCGCCATCATCACCGCGACGTAGACGATGAGGAAGGTGTTGACCTCCAGGCTCCAGGAGGTGGGTGCCGCGAAGACGTAGCGCATCACCGCGTCGTAGCAGATCGTGATCACCATGAAGGCGAGCACGAGCTGACCGACGATCTGGAGCACCCGAACGAGGCCGGCGAAGACCCGCTCCGCGGCACCCACCGCTCAGCTTTCCTCGCCGAGCGCGAGCGCGATGGCGCGGCTGCCGACCTCCTCGCCGACCTCCTCCTTCCAGGACGCGACGACGCCTTCGGCCGCGGTGTCCAGCCGGGCGATGTCCTCCTCGCTCGGATCGACGACCTCGATGCCCGCTTCCTCGATGATCGGCCAGAACTCCTCGGGATAGATCTTCGTGTTGGCCTGCTTCGCCCCCTCGGCGTTGAACCACTCGCCCGCCTCGCGCATCGCCTGCCTGATCCCCTCGTCCATCATCTCCCAGCGCCGTCGCTCGACGAATACGCCGATGCCGAAGCCCGTGATCGGGAGCTTGTAGACGGTGCCGAGCTGCTCCTGGAGGCTGCGCCCGATGACGGTGGAGATGTTCATGACCCCCGCGTCCACGGTGCCGCGCTGCAGCGCGAGGTAGAGCTCGGAGGACGGGATGCGCACGGCCGCGCCGCCGAACTCCTCGATGACCTTCGTCGCCTCGAAGCTGACGACGCGGATCTTCTTGCCGTCGATGTCGGCGATCGAGCGGATCGGCGCGTCCGCGGTGCTCCAGAGGTACTCGGGTTCGAGGATGTTGCCGCCCCCGGAGACCATGACCAGGTCGTCCTCGGCGAGCTGCTCGTTCACGAGCTCGAACAGCGGCGAGCCGTCCGCGAGGCGTTCGGGATGCTCGTAGAGCGCCTCGACGACGTTCGGCAGCCCCGTGATGCCGAGGATCGGGATCGAGCGCGTGATGTAGCTCGTCGTGTGGAACATGAAGTCGATGTTGCCGCTTCTGAGCGCGGGCAACTGCTCGTCGGCCTTCAGCAGCTTGGCGGAATCGTAGAAGTCGACCGTGACGCCCTCGGGCACCGCCGCTTTCAGCTTCTCGACGAAGCCGTTCGAGCCGTAGGACAGCGCCTTGTACGACGGCGGCAGGTAGGTGACGCCGGTGAGTACGGTATCGGCGCGGGCCGCCATCGGGGCGACGCCGCCGAAGGCGACGGTACCGGCGGCCACGCCGCCGAATTTGATGAACGAACGTCTGTCGAGAGCCATCGAGGCATCCTCCGTGGGTGGTCGGAATCAGAACAGGCCGGGCAGCCAGAGGCTCAGCCCGGGGAACAGGACGAAGAGCATCAGCACCGCGAACTGCACGGCGATGAAGGGCACGACCGAGCGGATGATCTCCTCGACGCTCAGCATCGGGCAGACGCCGCGCAGCGCGTAGAGGTTCAGGCCGACCGGCGGCGTGACGACGGCGATCTCGAGGTTGATGACCAGGATGATCCCGAACCACAGCGGGTCGTAGCCGAGCGTGGTGATCAGCGGCAGCAGGATCGGCGTGGTCACGACGATCAGCGACACCGCGTCGACGAGCATGCCGAGCAGCACCAGCGCGATCATGACGAGCAGCAGGATCGCCCAGGCGGGCAGCGCCGTCGCGGTCAGCGTCTCCGCGACGATCTCCGGCACGCGCACGAGGTTCAGGTAGTCGCCGAAGATCTTGGCGCAGCCGATGATGAGCAGGATCGCGCAGGACACCCGGGCGCTCGAGGCGAAGACGTCCATGAGGGTCCGGCGATCGAGGGTGCGGAAGATCGCGCCGGCGATGAAGAAGGCGCCGGCCGCGCCGAACGCGGCCGCTTCGCTCGGCGTCGCGATGCCGCTGTAGATGGCGCCGAGGACGATGGCGACGAGCAGCAGCGCGTGCCAGATGCCACCGAGCGCACGCACACGCTCGCCGAGCGGGACCGCGGCATCGGTCTCGTGTACCGGCGCCTCTTCCGGACGCGCCTTCACGCGCAGCCAGATGTAGAGGCACAGCGCGAGCGCCAGCACCACGCCGGGCACGATGCCGCCGATGAAGAGCTTCGCGACCGAGACCCCGGAGACCGCGCCGTAGATGATGAACGGCACGCTCGGCGGAATCAGCATCGCGAGCGCGCCCGAGGACGCCACGGCGCCGGCGGCGAGACTGCGGTCGTAGCCGCGATCGAGCATCTGCGGCACGGCGATCGAGCCGACCGCGGCCACGCCCGCCACCGAGACGCCGGAGATCGCCCCGAACACGGCCGAAGCGCCGACGGTCGAGATCGCGAGCCCGCCGCGCAGCCACTGCAACCACAGCGCCGCGGCGTGAAAGAGATTCTTCCCCACCGGCGTCGCCGCGAGCAGGTTCCCCATCAGGATGAACAGCGGCAACGCGATCAGCTCGAAGCTGTTGAGCTGTCCGAAGAAGGAGGTCGGGGCGAAGAAGAAGGCCATGCTGCCGCGGGCCATGTAGAGCCCGACGAGCCCGCTTGCACCGAGCGCGAGGAAGATCGGCGCCCCGAACCCGATCAGGACCAGCAGGACGGCGACGACGACGAGCGGATCGAGCATCAGGTCAGGCCTCTCTCTTCACGTCGCGGGCTCCGCTTCGCCGAGTGAAGTCGAGACGCCGTCCGAAGACTCGGAAGCTTCGGGGTCCGACTTGTCTTTCCGCACCGACGCCACGCTCGCGGTTCGCACGGGCTACCCGAACGCGCCCAGCACCGCGGCGAGGTTCCGCCCGAGCGCGGGGTTCAGGTACCCGCCTTCCTGCACCAGCAGCGTCGGCAGCTCCGCGCCGGCGAGGCGGGCACCGATGCGCTCGAAGCCGTCGGTCGTGACGGCCAGGCCCGCGTAGGGATCGCCCTCGTGCGCATCCAGCCCGAGCGCCACGACGAGCAGGTCCGCCCCGAAGGCCGCCACGCGATCGAGCCCGTGCGAGAGCGCATCCAGGAAGATGTCGTCGCCGCTGCCCTTCGGCAACGGCAGGTTCAGGTTCGCGCCGATGCCGGCGCCTTCGCCGCGCTCGTGCGCGTGACCCTGGAAGAACGGGTAGAAGCTCGCGGGATCGGCGTGCACCGACACGGTGAGGACGTCGCCGCGCGCGTAGAAGATCGCCTGGGTGCCGTTGCCGTGGTGCAGGTCGACGTCGACGATCGCGACGCGTCGACCGGCGCTACACGCCAGCGACGCGGCGATGGCCGTGTTGTTGAGAAAGCAGGAACCGGCCGCGACGTCCATCGAGGCGTGGTGACCCGGCGGGCGGCACAGCGCGTAGGCGGCGCGCTCGCCGCCGAGCACGGCGTCGACACCCCCGATGCCGCACTGCGCGCTCGCGTACGCGCTGTGCCAGGTGCGGGCGCCGATCGGGCACGCGAGGTCCGCCATGTGGAAGCCGGCCTGTCCGACGGCGGACGCCGGATAGCTCTCGGCACGATGCAGCGGGTGCACGTTCGGGATGACCTCCTCGTCGGCGGCGTCGATCTCGCGCCACCGCGCGTGGATCCCTTGCAGGAAGGCGAGGTACTCGGACGTGTGCACGGCGGCGATCGGCCCGAGCCCGGCATCGAAGGGCGCTTCGGCAGGGATCCCCGCCGCCTCCAGTCCCTCGAGCAGCCCGTCGATGCGCGCGGGCCGTTCGTGGTTCTGCCGCCGCACGCCCGCGAGCAGGAAGTGTTTCGGGTCGTGCTCGCGCTGGCGCGGATCGAAGAAGGCTTTCATGCGATGGCTGCTCAGTAGCCCGCGCGCCGATCGACGCGGTTCGGCACGGGACGGTCGGCCGCGACGGCCAGGGCGGCCTCGGCGGTCTGGCGCGCGACCGTCGCGACGTCCGCGTCGGCGGCGACGTGCGGCGTGAGGAAGATGCGCGGATCCGTCCAGAACGGGTGCTCCGGCGGCAGCGGCTCCACGGAGGTGACGTCGATGGAAGCGCTCGCGAGTCGTCCGGTCTCCAGCGCGTCCAGCAGGTCCGCCTCGACGAGCTGCTCGCCGCGCCCGAACTGCAGCAGGACTGAACCCTCGGGCAGGCGCGCGAACAGGGCCGCGTCCAGAAGGCCGCGCGTGGCGTCGGTCAACGGCAAGAGGTTCACGAGCACGCGGCTCGTCGCGGCGATGCGCCCGACCGCGTCCTCGCCGGACAGTACCTCCACGTCGGGGGGCAGGCTCGCGGCATCCGGCGCCGTCCGGCTCGCGAGCCGCACCGGGTAGCCCGCCTGTCGCACCAGCGCCGCCACGCGCCGCCCCATGACGCCCGCGCCGAGCACGCCGACGGGCCAGTCGCGCGCCGCGGGCGGGGCCTCCCGCACCCAGCGAGCCTCGCGCTGGCGGATGCGCATCGCATCGAAGCCGCGCAGGTGCCACACCAGATGGGCGAGCGTCCACGCCGCCATCATGTCGGCCTGGGCCGGGTCCACGATGCGCGTGACCACCGCATCGTCCGGCAGGCTCGGGCAGTCCAGCAGGTGGTCGACGCCCGCGGCGATGGAGCCCGCATGCCGCAACGCGGTATACGGCCGGAACGCGTCGTCATGCGGACGCCAGGCGAGCGCGAAGGCGATCCGGGAGGGATCCTCCACCGCCTCGGGGCGCCGGAGGCGCACCGGCAGGTCCAGCCGCGCGAAGGCGTCGGCGTAGACGGGCTCCAGGTCGAACTCGGCGCTGAGGTACACGCCTTCGAGCGGTGGCTCGCTCATGCGGCCGACACCCGGGACGCCGCCGCGTCTCGCGTGCCCCCGCGCCCGCCGGGAATCGCCGCGATCAGCTCCCGGGTGTAGTCCTGCACCGGCGCGTCGAACACCTCGCGCGCGGTGCCGATCTCCACGATGCGCCCGGCGCGCATCACGGCGATGCGGTCGCAGATCGAGGCGGCCACGCGCAGGTCGTGCGTGACGAACACGAGCGAGAGGCCGAGCTCGGTCTTGAGCGTGGCGAAGAGCTCGAGCACCTGGCGCTGCACCGACACGTCGAGCGCCGACACGGCCTCGTCCGCCACCACGATACCGGGTTCGAGCATGAGCGCGCGCGCGATGCCGATGCGCTGTCGCTGCCCGCCCGAGAACTCGTGCGGATAGCGACCGAGGGCCGCGTCGTCGAGCCCCACCAGGGACAGCAGCCGCGAGGCGCGCGCGTCGGCCTCGTCGCGTCCGAGCCCGTGCGCCATCGCGCCTTCGGTCAGCGTGCGCCGCACCCTGGCACGCGGGTTCAGGGACGCGTACGGGTCCTGGAACACCATCTGGATGCGCAGCCGCGCAGCGCGCAGCGCCGCCCCCGCGAGCGGTGCGATGTCGGTGCCGTCGAGCTCGACGCGACCCGCGTCCGGCACCTCCAGCCGCACGAGGCAGCGCGCCAACGTCGACTTGCCGGAGCCGGACTCGCCTACGATGCCGAGCGTCTCGCCGCCCGCGAGCTCGAACGAGACGTCGTCGAGCGCGCGCACGACGCGCTGCCCGCCCCCGCCGATCCCGCCGCCGGAGCGGAAGGTCTTGCACAGGCCGACGACGCGCAGGGCCGGCTCGGCGGTCGACTCCGCTGGAGGCCCGGACACCGAGACCGCCCGCCCGTCCGGAATCGCGTCGACGAGGGCGCGCGTGTACGGGTGTTCCGGGGCCGCCAGCACGGCGGCCGCCGACCCCGTCTCGACGACGCGGCCGTGCTGCATGACGACGACCCGATCGGCGATTTCGCTCACCACGCCGAAGTCGTGCGTGATGAACAGCACGCTGGTACCGCGCTCGGCCTGCAGACGTCGGATCAGCGCGAGGATCTGTGCCTGCGTGGTGACATCGAGCGCGGTGGTGGGCTCGTCGCAGATCAGGAGATCCGGCTCGAGCGCCAGCGCCATCGCGATCATGACGCGCTGGCGCTGCCCGCCCGAGAGCTGGTGCGGATACGCGCGCGCCGCGCGCGGCGGGTCGGGCATGCCGACCTCGTCGAGCAGCGCGAGCGCGCGCGCGCGGCGCGCCGCCGGTGCCAGCTCGCCGTGCGCCTCGAACACCTCGACGATCTGGTCGGCCACGCGCATCAACGGGTTCAGCGCGGTCATCGGCTCCTGGAACACCATCGCGATGCGCGCGCCGCGCAGGGCGCGCAGATCCGCCGCGCCCAGCTCGAGCAGGTCGGTGCCGCGGAAGCTCAGCCGGCCCGCGCTCGGCGCCACGCGCGCGGGCAGCAGGCCCATGACGGCGTTCGCCCACATCGACTTGCCCGAACCGGACTCGCCGACGACGCACAGGATCTCGCCCGCGCGCAGCGTCACGTGCACGTCCTCCACCGCGAGCTCGCGCTCGGCGCCGGGCGGCAGCGCGATGCTCAGGCCCTCGACGCTCAGCACGACGGCCCCGGAGGATTCGGCGGCCACCTCAGCGGCCAGCCCGCGCGAGACGCGGGTTCAGCGCGTCGTTGAGCCCCTCGCCCACGAGGTTCAGCGCCAGCACGGTGAACAGGATCGCGAGGCCGGGCAGGATCGACAGGTACGGGGCCTGGCGCACGACGGTGCGCGCCGCGCCGATCATGTAGCCCCAGGACATGAGGTTCGGATCGCCGAGCCCGAGGAAGGACAGCGACGACTCGAGCAGTATCGCGGTGGCCACCATCAGCGAGGCGAGCACGATGAGCGGCGACATCGCGTTGGGCAGCATCTGCACGAAGATGATGCGAACGTGGCCCTGGCCGGACAGCACGGCCGCTTCCACGTACTCGCGCGTGCGCAGGCTCAGGAACTCGGCCCGCACCAGCCGCGCGACGGGCGGCCACGACACGATGGCGATGGCCGCGACGATCGAGACGATGCTCGGCTGGAAGATCGCCACGATGACGATCGCGAGCGCGAAGCTCGGCACCGTCTGGAAGAACTCGGTCAACCGCATCAGCACGTCGTCCACGAGCCCGCCGAAGTAGCCCGCGAGGGCGCCCACCGGCACGCCGATCAGGAGCGCCGCGAGCGTGGACACGAGCCCCACGAGGAGGGAGACGAGCGCACCGTGCGCGAGCCCCGCGGCGACGTCGCGCCCGACGGTGTCGGTGCCGAGCGGGAAGCCCGGCATGGCGAAGGGCTCGAGGAACGGGCGCTGCACCATGCGCCACGGCGACGTCGGGTACAGCAGCGGCGCGGTGACCGCCACCGCGATCACGAGCAGCAGCACGACGACGCCGAACACCGCACCGCGGTTGCGACAGAAGCCCCTGATGAAATCCGTCATCGGCGTCAGGCCCTGATGCGCGGGTCGACGAGCCGGTACACGACGTCGGTGACGAGGTTGAACAGCAGCACCATGGCGGCCGACACGAGGAACACGCCCAGCAGCAGGTTGTAGTCGCGACTCGACAGCGCCTCGAACATCAGCCTGCCGATGCCCGGCCAGGCGAACACGGTCTCGGTCAGGATCGCGCCGCCGACGAGCTGTCCGGCCTGCAGCCCCGCGAGCGTGACGATCGGCAGCAGCGCGTTCCTCAGGACGTGCCGGCGCTGCACGAGGCCTTCCGGCAGACCCTTCGCGCGCGCGGTCTTGACGAAATCCAGCTGCGCCACCTCCAGCATCGAGGCCCGTGTCATGCGCGCGTACACGGCCGTGAAGAAGAGCCCGAGCGTCATGGCGGGCAGCACGAGGTGCGCGCCGATGTCGAGCGCCCGGCCGAGCGGCCCGTGGTCCGCACCGACGGATTCGTAGCCGAAGCTCGGCAGCCACTCCAGGCGCACCGAGAACAGCAGGATCGCCATGAGCGCCGCCCAGAAGAGCGGGGTCGCGTAGAACACGAGCGCCACGGCCGAGATGGCGGTGTCGGCCCAGGTGCCCACGCGCCGCGCGGCGATGGCGCCCGCGAGCGTACCCAGCCCGAGCGACACCGCGAACGCCGTGCCCGTCAGCAGCAGCGTCGCGGGAAGGCGCTCGAATATCAGCGTGGCGACGGGCATCTGCTGGCGGTAGGAGTAGCCGAGGTCCCCCTGCGCCACGCCGGAGACGTAGCGCCACAACTGCTCGGGCAACGAGCGGTCCAGACCGAAGCGGGTGCGCAGCTGCTCGATGAACTGCGCGTCGGCCGCGCCCGCCTCCCCCGCCATGACGGCCGCGGGGTCGCCGGGAGCGGCGTGGATGAGCAGGAAGTTCAGCACCAGGATGCCGAACAGCACCACGACCGCCTTGCCGAGGCGCGCGCCGACGAAGCCGAGCAGGTTCAACGCGGCGTCGTTCGGCTCACCGCTCGATGTACGCGTCCCGGAACCCGTCGTTCACGCCGATGCCCGTCGTCACGAGATCCTTCACCTTGCAGCGCGTGATGGTCGGGAAGCCGAGCTCGAGCAACCAGGCGACGGGCACGTCCTCGACGAGTTTGCGCTGCACGTCGGTGTAGAGCGCCTGCCGCGCTTCGGGGTCGGCGGTGGTCGCCGCGTCGTCGAAGAGCGCGTCCACCTCGGGGTTCTCGTAGCCCTGCACGTTGTTCCACGGCGAGCCCTTCTCGATGTTCGAGGACAGGTAGGTGCGTGCCACCCCGAGCGCCGGGTCCCCGTACTGGTAGAGGTAGGTGAACGCGAGGTCGTAATCCCACTCGGACACCTTCTGGTTCCAGCCCGCCACGTCCGTGGACACCAGCTCCACGTCCACGCCGACGTCGCCGAGGTTCTGCTTCACGGCCTCGGCCCAGCGCTGCCAGGTCTCGCCGTAGGGCAGCGGCAACAGCCGCAGCGTCTCGCCGTCGTAGCTCGACGCCTCCACGAGCTCGCGCGCCTTGTCGGGGTCGTACGGGTACATGGGCACGTCGTCGGTGTGGAACAGCGTGCTCGAGGACACCGGGCCCGTCGCCACCTCGCCGAGCCCGTTCCACAGCACGTCCTTCGCGAACTCCCGATCCATCGCGTACATGACCGCCTGGCGGAACGTCGGATCGGCGGTGGGTCCCTCGCGATTGTTCAGCCACAGCCACGAGTGCGGACCGAAGAACTCCCAGCCCGCATCGGTGACGCACACGTCGTCCATCGCCTCGAGCCGCGCCACGTCGAAGTTCTCGACCGAGCCGCCGGGCAGGATGTCCACCGTGCCGTTCTCGAACGCGACCGAGCGCGCGGCGGCGTCGGGGATGACGTACCAGTAGATCTCGTCGAGGTACGGACGACCCTCCATCCAGTAGTCCTCGTTCTTGACGAGGTGGATGTAGCTGCCCTTCTTCCATTCCTCGAACTTGAACGGCCCGGTGCCGATGGGCGTGTTGTTGGCCTCGTTGCTCGCGAAGTCGGTGCCTTCGTAGACGTGTTTGGGCACGATGGGCATCGTGCCGACCTCGAACACGCCCATGAACGCCCCGAACGGTTCCTTCAGCGTGAAGACCACCGTGTTCGGGTCGGGCGCCTCGATGGATTCCACGTAGGCCAGGGACGCGCGCAGCCGCGCGTGGGTCTCGCGCAGGAACACGTCGGCCGAGAACACCACGTCGTCGGCGGAGAAGCTCTCGCCGTCGTGCCAGGTCACGCCGTCCTGCAGGGTGAACGTGTAGACGAGCCCGTCATCGGAGATCGTCCAGGACTTCGCGAGCGAGGGCATCGGCTGGAGCGCCTCGTCGTAGCGCAGCAACGACTCGTAGATGTTCCCCGCCACCATCTGCGTGGGCCCGTTCTGCACCAGGCCCAGCATGAGCCCGGGCGGCTCGGGCTGGATGACCGCGTTCGCACGGCCGCCCTCCACCGGCGCGGCCGACGCGAGGGGTGCGCCGACCGCGAAGATGGCGGCCGCGACGAGCGAGAGGGAGCATCGTGCGCGCGCACGACGGGGGACTGTCGACATCGGGAACGGCCTCTTCGTTAGAAGGATGGTCGATACGTTCGGAATCGATCAGGCGTCGTAGCCCGGAAAGCGCGCCGCGCACAGGCGCAGGTACGCGTCCCACTCGACGGCGGGCGGCTCGTCGCCGTCCCAGTCCTCGTACTGGCGCGCCGTCTTCTCGGCCAGCGCCGGCTCGACGGTGCGTGCGCGCATCCCCGTGCCGCACGCGGCCACCTGCGCGCGGCAGGAGCGCTCGAGATTGAACATGAGCGTGAACGCCTCGCCCACCGTGCGACCGCACGTGAGCAGACCGTGGTTCCTCAGCACCATCGCATGGCGCGAGCCGAGGTCCGCGACCAGCCGCTCGCGCTCGGCGAGATCCAGCGCGATGCCTTCGTAGTCGTGGTAGGCGAGCCGGTCGTGGAACTGCAGCGACCACTGGTTCAGCGGCAACAGGCCGTCCTCGAGCGACGACACGGCCACGCCCGCCACGGTGTGCGTGTGCAGCACGCAGCGCACGTCGGGACGCGCCGCGTGCACGGCGCTGTGGATGGTGAAGCCCGCCCGGTTGATGCCCGCACCGTGGGGGTCGTGCAGGATCTCGCCGTCGATATCGACCGTCACGAGGTTCGAGGCGGTGACCTCGTCGAAGCGCAGGCCGAAGGGGTTGATCAGGAACCCGTGCTCGGCCTCTTCCGGCGGCGCGGTGTTCGAGATGTGCGTGAAGATGCTGTCGTCGAGACCGAAGTGCGCGACGAGCCGGTAGGCCGCGGCGAGGTCCGTGCGCTCCGGCGCGATCGACGAGGAGGCGGTCGGCGACGAACGGCTTGCGACGGCTTCCATCGGAGCGGGTGCATCCACGCTGAAGGGAGTTCGATGACACCACGCCTGCCACCGGAGTGTCAACGCGGCACGCGGCCGGGACACACCGACCGCCGCCGGCCCGACGGCGCCTCTACGAACGCGCGGCGAGCAGCGACTCGACGATCGGTGCGTTCGCCGCGGGGAACGCCACCTCCGCCAGCTCCTGCACCGCAACCCAGCGGAGCTCCTGCCCTTCCCGCCCGCGCGGCTCGCCCGAGAACGCCAGCACGTCCAGCACGCGCAACCGCACGATCTTGTCCGGATACGCATGCTCGAGCGAACACCGCTCGGCCGTCTCCAGCACCGCGATGCCGAGCTCCTCGTCGAGCTCCCGTGCCAGAGCCGGAACGACCCCCTCGCCGGCCTCCAGCTTCCCGCCGGGAAACTCCCACAACCCGCCCTGATGCTGATCGGGCTTTCGGAGCGACAGCAGCACGCGTTCGCGCGACGCATCGAAGATCACGCCCGCCACCACCTCGATCGTGCGCGGTGCGGCGTCAGCTCCGGTAGTCGGCATTGATGCTCACGTACTCGTGGGACAGGTCCGACGTGTACACGCTGGACTCCGCCTCCCCGCGCGCCAGGTCGATGGTCACCGTGATCTCCGACGAGGCGAACACCGCCGCCCCGCGTGCCTCGGTATAGCCCTCGGCCACCCCGCCCCCGGTGAACGCCAGCACGTCCCCCACCCGCACGCTCACCCGCGAGGCGTCCAGCGCATCGACCGGCGCCTTGCCGATCGCCATGAGCAGGCGTCCGACGTTCGCGTCCGAGGCGAACATGGCGGTCTTCACGAGCGGCGAATCGGCGACCGAGTACGCGACCGCGCGGCATTCCTCGCGCGTGACGCCGCCGGTGACCCGCACCGTGATGAACTTGGTCGCCCCCTCGCCGTCGCGCACGATCGCGTGGGCGAGCTCCACGCACAGCGAGCGCAGGGCGTCGGTGAAGGCGGTGAGACCGGCGCCGGACACCGCAGGCCCGGCACCCGTGGCGCACACCACCAGCGCATCGTTCGTGGACGTGTCCGAGTCCACGGTGATGGCGTTGAAGCTGTCGTCGAGCACGGCGCGAAGGGCCGCGTCCAGCGCCGGGGCGGGAACGGCGGCGTCGGTGAACACGTAGGCCAGCATCGTGGCCATGTCCGGCCGGATCATGCCGGAGCCCTTGCACATGCCCGTCAGCGTGACCGTGGCGCCGTCGATCTGCACGCGGCGCGAGGCGAGCTTCGGCACGGTGTCGGTCGTCATGATGCCGCGCGCGGCGGCTTCCCAGTCCGTGCCGAGCGAGGCGGCGGCGGCGGTGATCCCGTCGCGCACGGTGTCCAGCGGCAGCAGTTGGCCGATGACGCCGGTCGAGAACGGCAGGACCGCCTCGGGCGAGACGTCCAGCGCCGCGGCAACCACCGAGCACGTCTCCGCGCAGACGCGCAGCCCGGGCTCGCCGGTGCCGGCGTTGGCGTTGCCGGAATTCACGAGCAGCGCGCGACAGGCGCCCGACGTGGCGGCGAGGTGCCGCGAGGCGACCGTGACGGGCGCCGCGCGGAAATGGCTTCGCGTGAAGACCGCCGCGGTCGTGGCGCCGGCGGGCAGGCGCATCAGCACCAGATCCGGCGTGCCGTTCTTCTTCAGGCCGCAGGCAACGGTCGAGAGCTCGACGCCCTCGACCGGGTACCAGGGCGAGAGCGTCAGGTTGACGGGCATGGGAATCCCGTCAGCCGAGCTTGCCGTGGCAGTTCTTGAACTTCTTGCCCGAACCGCACCAGCAGGCCTCGTTCCGGCCGAGCTTCTGGTTCTCGTCGCGCTTGTACGGGCGTGTGGCGACCGCGGCGCCGCCCTGCGCGGCGGCCGCGGCGGCCACGGCCTGGCGCTGGGCCGCGGCGGCGGCCACCGCCGCCTGGCCGGCGCGCGGTGCCGGCGTCGGACGGCGGGGCGTCGTCGAGCGCGCCCTCGGGTTCGCGGTGCTGGTAGCTGACCTGGGCGGCCGCAGGAGCGGCGGCCGCGGCCTGGGCGCGCGCGCGCGCGGCGGCCTCGTCGGCCTCGCTGCGGTCGCGCACCTGCACCTTGCTCAGCACGCCGAACACGTTCGTGCGGTACTCCTCGAGCATGTTCGTGAACAGCTCGAAGGCCTCCTTCTTGTACTCCTGCTTCGGGTTCTTCTGGGCGTAGCCGCGCAGGCCCACGCTCTGGCGCAGGTAGTCCATGCCCGCGAGATGCTCCTTCCAGTTCTCGTCGAGCGCCTGCAGCATCACGTACTTCTCGAACCGGCGCAGCCCTTCGGCGCCCGCCGCCGCCTCCTTGGCGTCGTAGTCCTCGGTGAGACCCGAGACGATGCGCTCGCTGATCTCCTCCTCGGGGATGTCGGGGTTCTCCTCGACCCAGGCCGCCACGTCGAAGTCGACGTTGGTGAGCTTCTTCAGCTCCTCGCGCAGGCCGGGCAGGTCCCACTGCTCTTCCATGGAGCCCGGCGGGATGTACTGCGCGACGGTGGCGGGCACGATCTCCTCGCGCAGCTCGTCCACGAGGTCCCGCACGCTGTCGCTCTCCATGAGCTCGTTCCTCTGCTCGTAGACGACCTTTCGCTGATCGTTCGCGACGTCGTCGTACTCCAGGAGGTTCTTCCTGATGTCGAAGTTGTGGCCCTCGACCTTCCTCTGCGCGTTCTCGATGGCCTTCGTCACCCAGGGGTGCTCGATGGCCTCGCCCTCCTGCATGCCGAGCTTCTGCATGAGGTTCGAGACGCGCTCGCTCGCGAAGATGCGCATGAGGCTGTCTTCGAGCGAGAGGTAGAAGCGCGTGCTGCCGGGGTCGCCCTGACGCCCGGAGCGGCCGCGCAACTGGTTGTCGATGCGCCGGCTCTCGTGGCGCTCGGTGCCGATGATGTGCAGGCCGCCGCAGACGAGCACCGCGTCGTGGCGCTCCTTCCACTTCGCCTTCACGGCGTCGATCTGCTCGGCGCTCAGCCCGATGGTGGCGGCCACCTCGGCGGTGTCGGCGGCGTCGCTGTCGCCCTTCGCGAGCGAGGTGGCGGCCTCGGGGTTCTCGGCGCCGAGCTGCGCGAGCTCCGCCTCGAGGTTGCCGCCGAGCACGATGTCGGTGCCGCGACCGGCCATGTTCGTCGCGATGGTGACGGCGCCCGCACGGCCGGCGTTCTCGATGATGTTGGCCTCGCGCTCGTGCTGCTTGGCGTTCAGCACCTCGTGCACGATGTCCTGCTTCTTCAGCAGCCCGGACAGCAGCTCCGAGGTCTCGATGGAGGTCGTGCCGACGAGCACCGGCTGGCCGCGCTCGACGCAGTCCTGGATGTCCTCGATGATGGCCTCGTACTTCTCGGGCTTCGTGAGGAACACGAGATCCGGCAGGTCGTCGCGCACCATGGGTCGGTGCGTGGGGATGACGACGGTCTCGAGCTTGTAGATGTTCTGGAACTCGAAGGCCTCGGTGTCGGCCGTGCCCGTCATGCCGGCGAGCTTGTCGTACAGCCGGAAGTAGTTCTGGAAGGTGATGCTGGCGAGCGTCTGGTTCTCGCGCTGGATCTGCACGCCCTCCTTCGCCTCGATGGCCTGGTGCAGGCCGTCGGACCAGCGCCGCCCGGGCATGGTGCGCCCGGTGAACTCGTCCACGATGACGATGCCGTTGTCCTTGACGATGTAGGCCACGTCCTTCTGGAACAGGGCGTGCGCGCGCAGCGCCGCGTTCAGGTGGTGCAGCACGGCGATGTTGGTGGAGTCGTACAGGCTCGAGTGTTCGGCGAGGATCTCGCGCTCGGCGAGCATCTCCTCGACGCGCTCCATGCCGCTCTCGGTCAGGTGCACCTGCTTGCCCTTCTCGTCGACGGTGTAGTCGGCGTCGGACTCCTCGCCCTCCTCGGGCTCCTTGGTCTGGCCGACGAGCAGCGGCACCACCTCGTTGAGCCTGGTGTACAGCGCGCTGTCGCCGTCGGCGGGACCGGAGATGATCAGCGGCGTGCGGGCCTCGTCGATGAGGATCGAGTCCACCTCGTCGATGATCGCGAAGTTCAGGCCGCGCTGGACGCGCTGCTCGGCCTGGTGCGCCATGTTGTCGCGCAGGTAGTCGAAGCCGAACTCGTTGTTGGTGCCGTAGGTGATGTCGCTGGCGTAGGCCGCGCGGCGCTCGTCGGTGGAGAGCCCCGAGACGATGACGCCGACGCTCAGGCCCAGGAAGCCGTAGAGCTTCGCCATCCATTCGGCATCGCGCTGGGCGAGGTAGTCGTTGACGGTGATGACGTGCACGCCCTTGCCGGCCAGCGCGTTCAGGTACACCGCCGTGGTGGCCACGAGGGTCTTGCCCTCGCCGGTGCGCATCTCGGCGATCTTGCCGGAGTCCAGCACCATGCCGCCGATGAGCTGCACGTCGAAGTGGCGCATGCCGAGCGCGCGCCGGCCCGCCTCGCGCGCGGTGGCGAAGGCCTCGGGCAGCAGGGCCGCGAGCGTCTCGCCGTTCGCCAGTCGCTCGCGGAACTCGCCGGTCCTGGCGGCGAGCGCCTCGTCGGAGAGCGCCTGCATGGCGGGCTCGAGGGCGTTGATCGCCTCGACCTCGCGGCCGAGCTTCTTGACCAGCCGGTCGTTGCTGGAGCCGACGATCTTGCGGACGATGTTGCCGAGCATGCTCAGATATCCTGTCGAGTGCGCGTTCAGCGCACGTAGAAGCGCGGGTCGGTGGCCACGCCGTCCTTGCGGACTTCGAGGTGCAGGTGCGGCCCCGTGGAGCGCCCGGAGTTCCCGAGCGTGGCGACGGGCTGGCCCTTGTGCACGTGGGCGCCGAGCGCCACGAGCACCGAGTCGTTGTGCGCGTAGCGCGTGCGATAGCCGTCCGCGTGCTCCAGCTCCACCAGCTCCCCGTAGCCGCCGTTCGTGCCCGCGTACGTGACGACGCCGTCGGCGAGCGCGTACACCGGATCACCGATCCGGCCGGTGAAGTCCAGCCCCCGGTGCGCCACGCGGCGCCCCGTCAACGGATCGCTCCGGTAGCCGAACCCGGAGCTGATCGCGCCGCCCGCCAGGGGGCGTCCCGATACGCGCGCGTCGTACTCGCGCCGCCGCTCGACGAAGATGGCCTCCATCGCCGCGGACCGCACCAGCATGGGGTCGGTACGACTGATCAGAACCCCCAGCGCATCCGGGTCGGCGGGGTCCAGCGCCGACAGCGGCTCGCCGTCGCCGGTGAGCGCGTCGCTCTCGAAGTCGAGGTCGAACTCGCCCTCGTCGAGCTCGGCCACGTCCGCCAGGCGCCGGTACAGCGCGCGCAGGGCGAGCAGGTCCGCCTTCAGCTTGCCGACGAGCTCCGGCGTGGCGATGCCGTCGGCCGCTCGACCCGAGCCATCGTCGGCCCGGGCATCCGGGTGGGCGGCCTGCGGGTCGAAGCTCGCCTCCACGACGACGAAGTCGCTACGCGGGCCGGACGACAGGACCGCGAGCTCGTCGTGCGCACGACCGGAGACCCAGCCGAGCGCGCCGCTGGCGGCGGCGATGACGCCGACGAGCGTCCAGCTACCGGCGGCGGCAGCGACGCGGCGCGCGCGCCGCGGTGCGGCGGGCGTAGACTCGGGCTTCCCGGGGCGTCCGGAATGCTTGGGCTCGCTCGGATTCATGAAGTCGTTCGACAGCCTCGTCGGTCCGGAAACGCGCGCCGCGCTGGTGGCGCACGAGCGGCTGCTGGCCGAGGTTTCACGATGCGTGCCGTCGCAGGCGGCGAAGCATCTGGTGCATTGCCGCCTGGTCGACGGCCGGTTGCGCCTCGTGCTCGACAACGCGGCCTGGGTGGCCCGCCTGAGATTCGGCGAGCGCCAGCTGCTGAAGAGCCTTGCGGCGGGGGGCACGAGGGTACGCCAGGTGAGCTGGCACGTCGCGCCGCCGGAGCCGATTCCGCCGGGGGATCCGCGGCTGGGGGCGCGGCGCGCGCCGCGCAGGCTGGCCGAGGCGCAGCCCCGGGCCGCCGCGCACGTCGCCTCGGTGGCCGCCGATCAGCCGGACGATGCGCTCGGGCGCGCGCTGCGGAACCTCGCGGCGACGATGAAGCGTCGCACCGGGCGGCGCGACCCGGACTGAGCGGCTGCTTGCCGGAGCCGCGCGAGCGCGGGACCGGACGTTTCGAGGACGGGTGGCGACCCGCCGGTCGTCAGCCCGCCGCGCGCAGCGGCACGGACTCGGGCGCCGCGACGGCGGCCTCGTCCTCCTCGAACACCACCTCGTCCCAGGCATCGGGCGTGGCGAGGAGCTCGCGCACGAGCTGGTTGTTCAGCGCGTGGCCGGACTTGTGGGCGGTGAGCGAGCCGAGCAGGCCGTGGCCGACGACGTACAGGTCGCCGATGGCGTCGAGCACCTTGTGGCGCACGAACTCGTCGCGGTAGCGCAGCCCCTCCTCGTTGAGCACGCGGTGCTCGTCGAGCACGATGGCATTGTCCATGCTGCCGCCGAGCGCGAGGTTGTTGCGCCGAAGCGCCTCGATGTCGCGCATGAAGCCGAAGGTGCGGGCGCGCGAGATCTCGCGCACGAACGAGGCGGTGTTGAAGTCGATTTCCAGCCGGTTCGACTGCCGGCGGAACACCGGGTGATCGAACTCGATGCTGAAGTCGACGCGGAAGCCGTCGTGCGGCTCCAGCCGGGCGAACTTGTCGCCGTCGCGCACCTCCACCGCGCGCTTGATGCGCACGAAGCGCTTCGGCGCGCCCTGCTCCAGCACGCCCGCGCTCTGCAGCAGGAACACGAACGGCGCGGCGCTGCCGTCCATGATGGGCACCTCGCCGGCGGACACGTCGACGTGGCAGTTGTCGATCCCGAGGCCCGCGAAGGCGGCCATCAGGTGCTCGATGGTGGACACGCCCTCGCCGTCCGTGCCGAGCGTGGTGGCGAGCTCGGTGTGCCGCACGGCATCGGCGCGCGCGGGCAGCACGGTGGCCGGCACCCGGTCGGTGCGGTGGAACACGATGCCCGCGTCGATGGGTGCGGGGCGCAGCGTCAGGTACACCTTGACGCCGCTGTGCAGGCCGATGCCCGTGGCGCGGATGGTGTTCTTGAGGGTTCGCTGTCGAATCACTGTCGCTCGTCTTCCTGCTGCCGGGGGCCGCGCGGGGGCTGCACTGTATGTAGCAGCCCGGCGCGACATTGCCAGCGCGCGCGTGCAAGACAACGTGTCGGCAGCCACCCCCGAATGATAGACCGGCGCGTCTTGCACCGCAGCAGGAACACGGGTTCGGTAACCCCACCGTCACCCTTTCTGACGACGGCGACGCGCCCTCCGGCACGGCACTCGTGCCGGAAGGCGCGTTAGGAGGCTCGGGACGAACCGACCTGCAAGGCCGGTCCGCCCCGGTCCGCCCGGTCCGCCCGGCCCGCCCCGGTCCGCCCCGGCCCGCCCCGGTCGGCCCCGGTCGGCCCAGTCGGCTCAGTCGGCCTGGCGGCGCAGGAAGGCGGGGATGTCGAGGTATTCCACCTCGTCCTGCGCCTGACCGCCGTGACCGCCCGAGCCGCCCTGGCCGCCCTGGCCCCCGTTGCCCCGACCGCCGAAGCGGTCCTGCTGGCCGTAGCCGCCGTCGCGACCGCCCGCGTCGCGTCCGCGCTGGCGCACGACGCTCGGCTTCTCGTAGCCGTCCTGGCTCGAGCGACCGCCGCCCATGCCGCCGCCCATGCCGCCACCGAGGCCGCCACCGCCCATGCCCCCACCGCGCACGCCGCCACCGGCGTGGCCGCCGCCGCCCGAGTAGGAACCGGCGTAGCTGCCGCCACCGCCGGCGGCCGCGCGCTGCTGGTCCATGCGCGCCGCCGGGCGCATGCCCGACTGCACCGAGCGCAACTGGCGCGCTTCCGGCGGGTTCAGGCCCGTGGCCACGACCGTGACGCGAAGCTCGCCCTCGAGCGCCTCGTCGATCGCCGTGCCCACGACCACCGTGGCGTCGTCCGCGGCGAACGAGCGCACGACGTTGCCCACTTCCTCGAACTCGCCGATGGCCATGTCCAGACCCGCGGTGATGTTGACGAGGATGCCGCGGGCACCCGCGAGATCGATGTCCTCGAGCAGCGGACTGGAGATCGCCATCTCGGCGGCTTCGGTGGCGCGCTCGTCGCCCCGGCCGATGCCCGAACCCATCATGGCCAGACCCATCTCGCTCATGACGGTGCGCACGTCGGCGAAGTCGACGTTGATCAGACCCGGGTTCGTGATCAGCTCGGCGATGCCCTGCACCGCGCCGCGCAGCACGTCGTTGGCCGCGCGGAAGGCGTCCAGCAGGCTGATGTTCTTGCCGAGCACCGACAGGAGCTTCTCGTTCGGGATCGTGATGAGCGAGTCGACGTGGGTGCGCAGCTCCTCGATGCCGGTCTCGGCGATGCGCATGCGCTTCTGGCCCTCGAACGGGAAGGGCTTGGTGACGACGGCCACGGTGAGCACGCCCATCTCGCGCGCGATCTGCGCGACCACGGGGATGGCGCCCGTGCCCGTGCCGCCGCCCATGCCGGCGGTGATGAAGAGCATGTCGGTGCCTTCGATGATGTCCTGGATGCGGTCCCGGTCCTCCATGGCGGCCTGACGGCCGATCTCCGGGTTGGCGCCCGCGCCGAGGCCCTTGGTGATGCTCTGGCCGATGTGCAGGACGGTCTGCGCCTGCATGCCCTTGAGTGCCTGGGCATCGGTGTTGGCGCAGATGAAGTCGACGCCCTCTATGCCGGACGACACCATGTGCTGGACGGCGTTGCTGCCGCCGCCGCCGACGCCCACGAGCTTGATGACGGGTGCGTCGTTGATCGAGTCCACGAGTTCGAACATGTGGTCAGTTCCCCTTAGGTCGGTTGATTGTCTGGTGATCGGTTCTCGTCGGCCTCCGGGTTCTGCTGCCCGGTCGGCCCCCCTTGGTTACAGCCTGTGCGTACAGCCTTGCGTCATTGCCTTCCCTGATTCCATCCGTCGCGTGCGGCCCGAAGGCCGTCCGCACCGGTCAGAAATATCGTTGGAACCACTCGGTCATGCGCTTGAGCAGCCCCTTCTCGGTGCGCGTGTCGACGGGCTCGACGCGCGGGTTCAGCCGGCGCTGCTGCCCGTAGAGCAGCAGGCCCACGCCGGTGGCGTGAATGGGGTTCCGCGACACCTCGGCGAGCCCCGTCACGTGCTGCGGCACGCCGAGGCGCACCGGCATGTGGAAGATCTCCTCGGCGAGCTCCACCACGCCCTCCATCTTCGCGGTGCCGCCCGTCAGCACGACGCCGGCCGCGCACGCGTCCTCGAAGCCGCTCGCGCGCAGCTCCCGCTGCACGAGCATCAAGAGCTCCTCGTAGCGCGGCTGCACGACCTCGGCGAGGGTCTGGCGCTGCAGCCTGCGCGCACCGCGATCGCCCACGCCGGGCACCTCGATGGTCTCGTCGGGCGCGGCGAGCTGCAGCAGCGCGCAGGCGTGCTTCAGCTTGATCTCCTCGGCGAACTGGGTCGGCGTGCGGAACGCGACGGCGATGTCGTTCGTCACCTGGTCGCCGGCGATCGGGATGACCGCGGTGTGGCGGATGGCGCCGTCGGTGAAGATCGCGATGTCGGTGGTGCCGCCGCCCATGTCCACGAGCAGCACGCCGAGCTCCTTCTCGTCGTTCGTCAGCACCGAGTGGCTCGAGGCGAGCTGCTCGAGGATGACGTCCTCGACCTCCAGGTCGCAGCGCCGGATGCACTTGGCGATGTTCTGCGCCGCGCTGATGCTGCCCGTCACCAGGTGCACCTTCGCCTCGAGCCGCACGCCCGCCATGCCGATGGGCTGGTGGATGCCTTCCTGGTCGTCGATCAGGAACTCCTGCGGCAGCACGTGCAGGATGCGCTGGTCGGCCGGTATGGCGACGGCCTTGGCCGCCTCGATGACGCGCTCGACGTCCTCGGGCTCCACCTCGGCGTTCCTGATGGCGACGATGCCGTGGCTGTTCAGGCTCTTGATGTGGCTGCCCGCGATGCCCGCGAAGACGGAGCGGATCTCGACGCCGGCCATGCGCTCGGCCTCCTGCACCGCGCGCCGTATGGCATCGACCGTCGTGTCGATGTTGACCACGACGCCCTTCTTCAGGCCCTTGGACGGGTGCGAACCGAGCGCGACCAGCTCCAGGCCGCCCTCGGCGTCCACTTCGGCCACGATCGCGACGATCTTGGACGTCCCGATGTCCAGACCGACGATCATCTGCGTGTCAGCCTTCTCGGCCATTGCCCGAGGGGCCCTCCTGTGACGTGCCGTTGCCGATGCCGATGCCCGTGGGCGTGTTCCCCGGGGCGACGCGTGCCGCGCGCGTGCCTCCGAGCGCGAAGCCGTTCGCGTAGCGCATGTCGAAGCTCGCGGGATCCCGCGCCACGCTGTCGGCGAGCCGCGGCCACACGTCCACGAAGCGCGCGAAGCGCTCCTCGCGCGACTGCTGGCCGAGCCGCACGCCGATGCCGCCGGTCAGCGCGAGGGTCTGCGAGCCGCGCGCGTCCTCCTCGAGCCGCTCCACGCCGAGCCCGAGTGCCTTCAGGTCGAGCTCGTAGCGGCGAAAGTCCTCGAGCACCGCCTGGTGGCGACCGTCGTTGCCGACCAGCACCGGCAGGTCCGCGAACACGCGCTGCCAGTCCGCGTACTGCGGATCGTCCGGCTGGAGCTGCGGCGGCCGGAAGAGCTCCAGCCGCTTGCTCACGAGCGCGTCGTCGTTCCAGCGCGCGGCGGGCTCGTGCTCGTCCACGCCGACCTCGAGCCTGCCCGGCCACTCGCGGCCGATGCGCGCCTGGGCGACCCACGGCAACGCCTCGACGGCGACGCGCAGCCCGTCGATGTCGAGCCCGTAGAACCCTGCGCCCGTGAAGCGTCCGACGACGGTTCGCAGGGCGTCGCGGTCGACGTAGTCCAGCGTGCCGATCACGTCCACGTTCGTGACCGGGAAGCGCACCGGATCGCGCATCAGGTTCAGCGCCACGAGGGCGGCGCTCGCGACGAGCAGCGCGCCGAACGCGCCGATGACCCAGCGCGTCGCGGGCGCGAGCCGGGGGGCGCGCACGGGCAGCACGGGCTCGCGCCGCACCGAGCCCGGCACCGGACGGTCCGTGACCGCCCGGGCGCGGGCGTTCGCCGCGCGCTCGGCGGCGAGTGCCGCGGCCCGCGACGCGTCCGGATCGCCGGGCGCCGCGCCGCGCGCGGGGGAACCGCGAACGGGCGTCATCGGCACGCGGCGCGACACGCGCGAGGGCGCGCTCACCCCGCCCTCGATGTCCGCCTCGGTGTCCATCGCGGAGTTCATGCGACGCCTTCCTCGGCCGCACGCCGGGCGTCGTCCGCACCGACCGAATCGCCGCGGGACACGGGTTCGTCGAACTCGTCGTCGCCGGCGAGCGTGGTGGCGAGGATGCGCGCGCACAGCGCCGACATGTCCATGCCGGCCGCGGCGGCGGCCATCGGCACGAGGCTGTGCGTCGTCATGCCGGGGGCGGTGTTGCATTCGATGAAGCGCGGCTCGCCCGAGGCGTCCAGCATGAAGTCCACCCGGCCCCAGCCCGTGCACCCGAGCACCTCGAAGGCGCGCGCGGCGAGCTCGTTGACGCGCGCGGCGACGGGGTGCGGCAGCGGCGCGGGGCAGTCGTACTCGGTGGAGTCGAGCTCGTACTTCGCCTCGTAGTCGTAGAAGCCGCTCGCGGGGCGGATGGAGACCAGGGGCAGCACCTCGCCGTCGACGATGCCGGCGGTGATCTCCTCGCCCGACATGAAGGCCTCGACCAGCACGGGCCCGTGATCGGCGGCGCGGTGGTACGCGGCCGGGATCTCGTGCGCCTCGCGCACGATGCTCACGCCCAGGCTCGAGCCTTCGAGCGCGGGCTTCACGACCATCGGCAGCCGCAGCCGGCGCGCGGCGGCGACGGCCGCCTCGACGCTCGTCACCTCGCACCAGGGCGGGGTCGGGATGCCGTGATACGCGCACAGCGCCTTCGCGCGCAGCTTGTCCATCGAGAGCGCCGAGCCGAGGATGCCGCTGCCGGTGTACGGGATGCCCGCGAGCTCCAGCGCCGCCTGCATGGTGCCGTCCTCGCCGCCCGGGCCGTGCAGGATCGGGAACGCGCGGTCGATGCCGAACGCGCGCATCTCGGCCTCGAGCCGCGGCGCCACGTCGAGCGTCCAGTCGAACGGGTGCGCGTCCACGCCGGCCTGCCGCAGTGCCGCCAGCACCGCGCGGCCGCTCGCGAGCGACACCTCGCGCTCGCCGGACCAGCCGCCCATGATCACGGCGACGCGGCCGTAGAGACTCGGATCGACGGGCCTCATGCGCTTCCTCCGGGCGCGAAGTGCGCGGGCAGCGCCTGCGCGAGCCCGCCGACGGAGCCCGCCCCGAGGGTCAGCAGCACGTCCCCGGGCCGCAGCACGCGCTCCAGCTGCGCGGGCACGTCGCCGATGTCCTCGACGAACACCGGCTCCACCGCACCGCGCGTGCGGATGGCGCGGGCCAGCGCGCGCCCGTCGGCGCCGACGATGGGCGCTTCGCCGGCCGCGTACACCTCGGTCAGCACCAGCACGTCGGGGGTGGCGAGCGTCTCGGCGAAGTCGTCGAAGAGATCCCGGGTACGCGTGTAGCGGTGCGGCTGGAACACCACCACCAGACGCCGCCCGGGCCAGCCGCCGCGAATGGCGGCCAAGGTCGCACGCACCTCGGTGGGGTGATGCCCGTAGTCGTCGAAGTACTCGACCGTGCCGGTCTCCCCGTCCGACGACACGTGCAGCGGGCCGCGGTTCTGCACGCGCCGGCCGACGCCCTCGAACTTCGCGAGCGCGCGCTTGGCGCCGCGCACGTCCACGCCGAGCTCGAACGCGACGGTGATGGCCGCCAGCGCGTTCAGCACGTTGTGGCGCCCGGGCATGTTCAGCACGATGTTCGGGATCACGCTCTGCACGTCGTTGGTGACGAGCACCACGTCGAAGCGCATCGAGAGCCCGTCCTGCACGACGTTGGTGGCCTGCACGTCGGCCTCGTCGGAGAAGCCGTAGGTGCGCACCGGACGGCGCACCTCGGGCAGCACGTCGCGCACGTTCGGATCGTCGATGCACACGATGGCGAGGCCGTAGAACGGCAGGTGCAGCAGGAAGTCGACGAAGGTGCTCTTGAGCTTCTCGAAGTCGCCCCCGTAGGTCGAGAGGTGGTCGTCGTCGATGTTCGTGACGATGGCGATGACGGGCTGCAGGTGCAGGAACGAGGCGTCCGATTCGTCGGCCTCGGCCACCAGCCAGTCACTGTCGCCCAGGTAGGCGTTCGTGCTGCTGGCGGTGAGCTGGCCACCGATGACGTAGGTGGGGTCCATGCCGCCTTCGGTCAGCAGGCTCGCCACCAGGCTCGTGGTCGTGGTCTTGCCGTGCGTGCCGGCCACGGCGATGCCCTGCTGGAAGCGGAAGAGCTCGGCCAGCATCTCGGCGCGCCGCACGATGGGCAGCCCGAGCTCGTGCGCGCGCACCATCTCGGGGTTGTCGGCCGGCACCGCGGTGGAGATCACGACCACGTCGGCGTCGTCGACCTGGCTCGACTCGTGGCCGCGGTACACCTTGACCCCGAGGCCCGTGAGTCGCGCGGTGAGCGCGTTCGCGCCGATGTCCGAGCCGCTGACGCGAAAGCCCAGACGGTGCATGACCTCGGCGATGCCGCCCATGCCGACGCCGCCGATGCCGATGAAGTGCATGCCGCGCACGCGCCGCATCTGGCTCTTCACGACGGGCGAGAGTGCCAGTGCCATCAGCGGCCTCCTGCCGCGGGCGCCGCGGGCGCGGCCAAGACGCCGGGTGCCGAGGGCGTGGACAGCTCGAGCAGGGCATCGGCGACGTGCTCGGCCGCGCCCGGCACGAAGCGCGCGCGCGCGGCGGTGGCCATGCTCGCGAGCGCGCCGCGATCGGCGGCCAACCGACCGATCTCCGCGGCGAGCCGCGCCGCGTCCGCCGCGCCCTGCGGCAACAGCACCGCGGCACCGACGCCCTCGAGCCAGCGCGCGTTCGCGCTCTGGTGATCGTCCACGGCGTGCGGGTACGGCACCAGGATCGCGGGCCGACCCGCCGCGGCGAGCTCGGTGACCGTCAT
The DNA here is from genome assembly GCA_963833195.1 of uncultured Gammaproteobacteria bacterium. Classification (GTDB taxonomy): domain Bacteria; phylum Pseudomonadota; class Gammaproteobacteria; order Granulosicoccales; family Granulosicoccaceae; genus Granulosicoccus. Next base: position 1,268,680 of record CAWHXF010000028.1, read on the forward strand.
GGCGCCGCTTCGGCAGACCACCAGGTCGCAGGCCTCGTAGGCGGCGCGCATGTCGTCGATGAAATCGCTCGTCTCGGCCCGTACGCTCGCACCCGCCGCGAGCGCATCGGCGTAGAGCGCGCGCGTGGCGTCGCCGCGGCCCGCGCCCGCCTGGTGGCGCACGACGATGCCGATGCCGGTGGCGGCCAGCGCGGCGCAGGCGCCCGGCATGGCCTCGTTCAGCGCCTGCGCGCCGCGGCTGCCGCCGACGACAAGCACGCGCAGGGGGCCGGCCTGCGCGCACTCGGTGCGCGACACGGCAGCGAGCTCGGCCACGTCTCGGCGCACCGGGTTGCCGACGGTGCGCGCACCGACGCTCGCGGGGAAGGTGTCGGGGAACGCCGTGAACGTGCGCGCCGCCAGCCGCGCGAGCGTGCGGTTGGTGAGCCCCGCGACCGCGTTCTGCTCGTGCACGACGAGCGGCACGCCGGTCAGCCGCGCCGCCAGCCCGACCGGGCCCGAGACGAAGCCGCCCATGCCGAGCACCGCGCGCGGGCGCAGTTCCGTCAGCAGCCCGCGCGCCTGGAGCACCGCGCGCGCGACGCGCAGCGGTCCCGCGAGCCGCGTCAGCGCCCCCTTGCCGCGCAGGCCCGCGACGTCGAGCGTGCGCAGCTCGATGCCCGCGGCGGGCACCATGCGCGCCTCGAGTCCCGCCGCCGTGCCGGCCCACACCACCGGCACGCCGCGTGCGGCGAGCACCTCGGCCACGGCGAGCGCGGGCACGACGTGGCCGCCGGTGCCGCCCGCGGCGATGAGCACGGGACGCCCGTCGCCGCGGGACGCGGCGCGCGCGGCGGTGTCGATGGCCGCACTCATGCGTGCGCCCTCGCGTCGGTACCGTACGCGCCGCGCGCCGCGCGCACGTCGCTCTCCACGCGCAGCAGCAGCGCGAAGGTGGCCGCGAACACCACGGCGCTGGAGCCGCCGTAGCTGACGAGCGGCAGCGTGATGCCCTTGGTCGGCAGGATGCCCATGTTCACCCCGAGGTTGATGAAGGCCTGCATGCCGATCCAGATGCCGATGCCGAGCGCGACGTAGCCGCCGAACCGGTTCCCCTGCCGCTCGGCCTCGGCGGAGAGTCGGAAGCAGCGGAAGACGATGAAGCCGTACACCGCCACGAGTGCCATGGCGCCGACGAGCCCGAGCTCCTCGGCGATGATCGCGAAGAGGAAGTCGGTGTGCGCCTCGGGCAGGTAGAAGAGCTTCTGCACGCTCTGCCCGAAGCCGACGCCGAAGGGTCCGCCGCTGCCGATGGCGATGAGGCTCTGGGTGAGCTGGAAGCCGGAGTCGAAGGGGTCCGAGAACGGATCGAGGAAGCTCGCGAAGCGGCGCATGCGGTACGGCGACAGCGCGATCAGCAGCGCCCCGATCGAGCCCACGAACCCCACCAGCGCCACGAACTGGGAGAAGCGCACGCCCGCGACGAACAGCATGAGCAGCGCCGTGCCCACCACCACCACCGACGCACCGAAGTCCGGCTCCAGCAGCAGCAGCGCCGACACCACGCCCATGAGCACGAGCGGGCGCAGGAAGCCGCCGAACGTGCTCTGCACCAGGTGTCCGCGGCGTACGAGATAGCCCGCGAGGTACACGATGATCAGCAGCTTCACGGTCTCGGACACCTGCACGGTGATGATCCCGAGATCGATCCAGCGGCGGCTGCCGTTGACCTCCTTGCCGATCCCGGGAATCAGCACGAGCGCGAGCGCCACGATGCTCGCGATGATCATGTACGGCCCGTACTGCTCCCACAACGCGAGCGGCAGCCGGTAGAGCAGCACCCCGACCGCGCCGCCGATGCCGAGGAAGAAGAGCTGGCGCGTGACGAAGTGGAACGGGTCGCCGTAGCGGTCGGCCGAGAACGCGACCGAGGCCGACGCGATCATGACCGCGCCGAAGAGCGCGAGCCCCACCACCGCGACCAGCAGCGCACGGTCGGCGAAGCGCTCGCCCTCGACGCGCGGGACGACGTCCACCCGTGCCGACGCGCCGCCGCGCGAGTCCATGCGCCCCTGCATGTGCGCACTCATGCCGCCACCTCCGCCCGTGCGGCGGCCGCGAAGCGTCGGCCGCGTTCCTCGAAGTTCCTGAACATGTCGAAGCTCGCGCACGCCGGCGACAGCAGCACCGCGTCCCCCGCGCGCGCGGCGTCGCGCGCGACGCCCACCGCGGCCTCCAGCGTCTCGGCCTCGTGCAGCGGGGCGGCGCCCTCGAGCGCGCGCGCGATCTCGGCGCGGTCCCGGCCGATCAGCACGACGGTGCGCACGCGCTCGCGCACCAGCGGTGCCAGAGGAGCGAAGTCGGCGCCCTTGGACAGCCCGCCCATGATCAGCACGACCGGACCGGGCATGGCCTCGATGGCCTTCGCGCAGGCGTCCACGTTCGTGCCCTTGGAGTCGTCGTACCAGCGCACGCCGCAGGCCTCGTGCACGAGCTCGGTACGGTGCGCGAGCCCGCCCCAGCCCTGCAGCGCGTGCATCAGGCGCGCACGCGTACCGGCGTCGGCGTCGCCGAGCGCATCCAGCGTGGCCTCGCCGAGGGCCAGCACGGCGAGCGCGTTCAACGCGTTGTGCCGACCGGGCGGACGCAGGCCGGAGCGCGCCACGAGCGACGCGCCGTCGCGGCACAGCCAGCCCTGTCCGGACGCCTCGTCGCGCGGCCGGTCGGTCGCGCCCGTCGTGCCGGCATCGGAGCCGTTGGCCGCATCGTTGGCCGCGTCGCCGAGGTGCCAGCGCACCGGGCCGGCAGCGCCCGCGCGCGCGGCCCCGCGCGTCGGCGGCGCGGCGGCGAAGGTCGCGTCGGCGGCGCGTCCGTCGGGCCGCGTGCGCGCGTCGTCGTCGTTGCATATCGCGGCAACCGCGTGCGCATAGACGTGCCGCTTCACGGCGCCGTAGTGCTCGATCGAATCGTAGCGGTCGAGGTGGTCCTCGCTCACGTTCAGCACGCAAGCCACGAGCGGGGCCAGCGAGCGGGTGGACTCGAGCTGGTAGCTCGACAGCTCCAGCACGTAGACGGTCGAATCGATGCGGCGTCCGGGCACCGGTGCGGATCCTTCCGGCGTCGGAACGAGTGCATCGAGCGCCGGCACGCCGATGTTGCCGCACTCGCGCGCGTCGATGCCCGCGCCGCGGAGCGCGTGCGCCAGCCACGCGACGACGGTGCTCTTGCCGTTGCTGCCCGTGACCGCGACGGTGCGGGCGGCGGGCGCGGCGCCCGCGAACAGCTCGATGTCCCCGACGACCGTGGCGCCGCGCGCCAGGGCCGCCCGCACCGCGGCGTGGGCGCGCGGGATGCCGGGGCTGAGCAGCAGCACGTCGTAGGCCTCGGACGCCTCGAGCGCATCGTGGAAGCGGGCGCGCTCGAGCGCGCGCTCGAGCGTCGCGTCGACGTCGCCCAGCGCCGCCAGCAGCGCCGCGCGCGCACCGCCGGGGGCGGCGTCCGCCGCGTCGAAGGCCACGCCCGCGCGCGCGAGATGGCGCGCGACCGAGGCACCGGTCAGGCCGCAGCCGACGATGAGCGGTCGGCCCGGACCGTCCCGGTCGCCCTTGCCGTCGTGGCCGCCCTTGCCGTCATGGTCTTCGTGGCCATCATGGCCGCCCTGACCGTCATGGCCGTCATGGCCGTCCTGACCGCAGAGGCGCTTGAGCTCGTCGATGCGCATCAGCGGATCTTCAACGTCGAGAGCCCGATCAGCACGAGGATGACCGTGATGATCCAGAAGCGCACGATGATGCGCGGCTCGGGCCAGCCCTTGAGCTCGAAGTGGTGGTGCAGCGGTGCCATGCGGAAGATGCGCCGCCCGGTCAGCCGGAACGAGGCCACCTGCAGGATCACCGACACGGCCTCCATCACGAACACGCCGCCCATGATGAAGAGCACCAGCTCCTGGCGCACCATGATGGCCACGGCACCGAGCGAGGCACCGATGGACAGCGCGCCCACGTCGCCCATGAACACCTGCGCCGGGTAGGTGTTGAACCACAGGAAGCCGAGGCCCGCGCCCACGAGCGCGCTGCAGAAGATCGTGAGCTCGCCCGAGCCCGTCACGTTCGGGATCAGCAGGTAGGTGGAGAACACCGCGTTACCGGCCAGATAGGCGATGAGCCCGAGCCCCGCGGCCACCATGACCGAGGGCATGATGGCGAGCCCATCGAGCCCGTCGGTGAGGTTCACCGCGTTGCTGGCACCCACGATGACCAGGAAGCCGAACGGCAGGAACAGCCAGCCGAGCTGCAACACCGCGTTCTTGAAGAACGGCACGACCAGCTCGGTCTCCACCGCTTCGGACGCGCCCGCGAACAGCACGGTGACGACCACGCCCGCGACGAGCGACTGCCACAGGAGCTTCTGCCGCGCGCTCAGACCCACCGAGTTCGCGAGCACCACCTTGCGGTAGTCGTCTATCCAGCCGATGGCACCGAAGCCCAGCGCGACGAACAGCACCAGCCATACCTGACGCACGCCGAGATCCGACCACATCAGCGTCGAGAGCGCGACCGCGACTATGATCATGGCGCCGCCCATCGTCGGCGTGCCGGCCTTCACCAGGTGGGTCTGCGGGCCGTCGTCACGCACCGACTGGCCGATCTTCGCGGCCGCCAGCCACCGGATGAGCTTCGGCCCCACGACCAGGCAGATCACCAGCGACGTGAGCGCCGAGAAGATCGCGCGCAGCGTGATGTAGCGCACCACGTCGAAGCCGCGATCGATCGAGCTCAACCAGTCGCCCAGCAGCAGCATCACGAGGCCGCCCTCGACGAGCGGCGACGGCGCCGCCTGCGCGGCGGACCCGAAGGGGGGCGGGGCTTCGACTTGTCCTTGGCCGCGACGGCGTCGGTAGCGTCGGTGGTTTCGGTAGCGTCGGGGTTTCGGTGGCCGCGGGGCGTTCGGCGGCCTCGGTACCTTCGACCGCTTCGCGGAGCTCGGCGGGCCCGGCGACCTCGACCGGCTCCCCGGCGTCCGCGTGCAGCGCATCCACCGCGCGCTCCATGCGCGCGCCGCGCGAGCCCTTGACGAGCGCGACGTGCCGCTCGGCCAGCATCGGACGCAGGGCGGCGGCGAGGGCCGCGCAGTCGTCGAAGCCCTGCGCGCCGACGCCGAAGGCCTCGCTCGCGGCGGCCGCCATCGGGCCGACGGTCCACAACCGCTCGATGCCCCGCCGGCGCGCCAGCCGGCCCATCTCGGCGTGCAGGTGCTGCGCATCCTGGCCCAGCTCCAGCATCTCGCCCAGCACCAGATGACGCGTGCCGGGCAGCCGCGCCAGCGTGTCGATCGCCGCGCGCACCGAGTCGGGGTTGGCGTTGTAGCTGTCGTCGATCAGACGCGATCCGTTGGCACCGGGCTTGTCTTCGAGCCTGCCGGGAAAGGCCCGTACGTCCTCGAGTCCCGCGACGATGGTCTCGCTCTGCACGTCCAGGCACTGCACGGCGGCGACGGCGGCCAGCGCGTTCATGCCGTTGTGGTCCCCGGCCAGCGCGAAGTCGGCGCGCAGGGTGGTGCTCAGCGTCTCGATCTGCAAGCCTGGCCCCGGCACGCCGCGCACGTCGCTGTCCGGGTGCACGCCGAACGTGCGCACCTTCGGCCCGCCGGCGACGGTCAGCGCCTCGCGCAGCAGGGCGCAGCGCGGATCGTCCAGGTTGAGCACGGCGTTGCCGTGCGGTCCGAGGTCCGCGTAGATCTCGCGCTTGGCACGCGCCACGCCGTCCAGGTCGCCGAAGCCTTCGAGGTGCGCCGCCGCGGTGTTCGTGACGACGGCGACGTCGGGGCGCGCGATCGCGCACAGCCGGGCGATGTCGCCGGCCCGGCTCGCGCCCATCTCGAGCACGATGTAGCGGTGCTCGGGCCCCAGGCGCAGCAGCGTGAGCGGCACGCCGAAGTCGTTGTTCAGGTTGCCGCGCGTGCACAGCACCGGACCCAGCCGCTCGAGGATCGTGCGCACGATCTCGCGCGTCGTGGTCTTGCCGTTGCTGCCGGTGATGGCGAGCACGGGCACCGGGTGACGGCGCAGCCAGTCGCGCGCCAGGGCGCCCAGGGCCGCGGTGGTGTCGGGCACGACGAGCTGCGGCAGCGGGCAATCCTCCACCAGGCGTTCGGCCAGCAGCCCGGCGGCACCGCGCGCCGCGGCCTCGAGCGCGTAGTCGTGCCCGTCGAGCCGCTCGCCGCGCACCGCGACGTAGAGCATCCCGGGCTCGAGCGTGCGCGTGTCGATCGACACGCCGACCACCGTCGCGTCGTCGCCGTGCAACTGCGCGCCGAGCGGCGCCTCGCAGTCGGACATCGAGAGCGTGAAGCTCATGCCGCGGCCCCGCTGCGCGACGCGGCGCGCGCGACCAGCGCGGCGAGCAGCGCCTCGCGGTCGTCGAAGTCGCGCCGCTCGGTGCCGACGACCTGGTAGCTCTCGTGACCCTTGCCCGCGACCAGCACCACGTCCGTGTCGTCCGCGGCCGCCACCGCGAGCTCGATGGCGCGAGCGCGGTCGTGCACGACGCGCGCGGCGTCCGGTCGGGACAGGCCCGCCACGATGTCGGCCACGATGGCCTCGGGGCGTTCGGTGCGCGGGTTGTCGTCGGTCACGATGACCGAGTCCGCCGCCTCGGCCGCGCGCGCCATGGGCGCGCGCTTGCCGGGGTCCCGGTCGCCGCCGCAACCGAACACGACGTGCAGGCGGCCCTGGCAGTGCGCACGGGTCGCGGCGATGGCGGCGGCGAGCGCGCCGGGCGTGTGCGCGAAGTCGACGATGCCGGTGGGACCGGCACGGTCGTCGGCCTCCACCGCCACGCGCTGCATGCGCCCGGGCACCGGTCGCAGCTCGCCGAGCGCCGCGGCGGCGCGCTCGGCACCGTGGCCGAGCGCGCGCAGCACCGCGTGGCAGGCCAGCAGGTTCTCGACGTTGAAGCGGCCGAGCAGGGTGCTGTGCACGGTCAGCCTCGCGGCGCCGTCGCCGAGCGTGAAGGCCAGCCCCGACGCGTCCTGCACGATGTCGCTCGCGCGCACGTCCGCAGGCCCACCCCTCGCGGAGAAGCTCGTCACGGCCGGCGCCGCCGCGCCCCTCGTCCGCAGCGCGGCGGCGACGTCGCGCCCGAGCGCGTCGTCGGCGTTCAGCACCGCCGCGGACAGCCCGGGCATGTCGAACAGCCGCGCCTTGGCGGCCGCGTAGGCTTCCACGGTGCCGTGATAGTCCAGATGATCGCGACCGAGGTTGGTGAGGACCGCGACGTCGAGCGACGTTCCGTCCAGACGCCCCTCGGCGATCCCGTGGGACGACGCCTCCAGCGCCACCGTGCGCGCGCCCGCGTCGCGCAGCGCCGCGAGCATGCGCACGAGCTCGACGGCGTCGGGCGTGGTCAGCGCGGTGTCCTCGAGCCGGTCGGTGCGCTCGGACCCCGTGACCAGGCCCCAGCCGATCGTGCCGATGTAGCCCGCAGGCCCGCCGAGCGCGGCCAGCGCCTCGGCCACGAAGCGGCACACGCTCGTCTTGCCGTCCGTGCCCGTGACCGCCACGAGCTTCATCGCCGTGTCGGGCGCGTCGTGGAAGGCGCGCGCGAGCGGGCCGGCGAGCGCGGCGAGCCCATCGATCTCGACGAGCGGCGCCGCGCCGCGTGCGTCCGGATGCGCGTCGAGCGCGCCCGGCACGGTGGCGATGGCCACGGCGCCGCGCCGCACGGCGTCACCCGCGTGCACGAGTCCGTGCGTGGCGCGTCCGGGCAGCGCGAGGTACAGGTCGCCGGGCCGCACCGTGCGGCTGTCGAGCGAGAGTCCCGTGACGCGCAGTCCGGCGACGTCCTCGCCGAGGCCGACGTCGCTCGGCCCGCGCGCGCGCACGGCATCGAACAGCGCCCCGAGGGTCGCGCTTCTCGGACGCGGCGCGAGCCCGCCCCCGGCGCCTGTCGCGTCGCGCGTCGCGCTCAAGAGGAACCGTCCCCCGCGCCCGGCACGGCGAGGTCCGCGCGCAGCCGCTCGTCGACGTCGTCGGGCTCGATGCCGCCGAGCCTCAGCGCATCGCTCATGACGTCCGAGAACACGGGCGCCGCGACCAGGCTGCCGAAGTGGCGCCCGGCCTTCGGGTCGTGCACGACGACGACGGTGGCGATGCGCGGGTCGGACGCCGGTGCGAAGCCCGCGAACACCGACACGTAGCGATCCTCGGCGTAGCCGCCGGACTGCGAGCGGTGCGAGGTACCGGTCTTGCCGGCGACCCGGTAGCCCGGCACCTCGGCGCGATGTCCGGTGCCGTCGGTGACGACGCTCTCGAGCATCGAGCGCACCTCGCGCGCGGTCTCCGAGGCGATGACGCGCCGACCCTCGGGCGCGGCGTCGAGCGCCGTGAACGATACCGGCGGCATGACCCCGTCGGCCGCGATCGCCGAGTAGGCGCGCACGAGCTGCAACGCGGACACCGAGACGCCGTACCCGTAGGACACCGAGGCCTGCTCGACGTGGTGCCACAGCGTCGGGTGGTTGAAGTAGCCCGCGACCTCGCCCGGGAACTCGCTGCCGGGCGGACGGCCGAACCCGAAGGCATCGAAGACGCCCCACATCTGGTCCGGGTCGAGCTGGCGGGCGAGCTTGCTGACGCCGACGTTGCTGGACTTCGTGACGATGCCGCGCAGGTCCAGCCAGCCGTGGTCGGTCGAATCGGAGATGCGGTACTTGCCCACCGTGTAGTGGCCCGGCGACGTGTAGATGATGTCGTCGCCGCGGAAGTCGCCGGACTCGAGCGCGGCGGCGATCGTGAACGGCTTCATCGTGGAGCCGGGCTCGAACACGTCGGTGAGCGCGCGGTTGCGCTGCCGGCCGCCGCTGCGGTCGTTGGTGTCGTTCGGGTTGTAGCCCGGTGCGTTCGCCATCGCCAGCACCTCGCCGGTGTGCACGTCCATGACGACGATGGACGCCGACTCGGCGCGCTCCTCGGATATGGCGCGGTTCAGCCGCTGCGTGACGAGGTACTGCAGGCGCTTGTCGATGCTCAGGCGCAGGTCCCGACCGGCCACCGCGTCCTCTTCTATGTCCATGCCGGCGATCTCGCGGCCCGCCAGGTCGCGCACGGCACGGCGCTTGCCGGGCGCTCCGGCGAGCCAGTCGTCGTACGCGAGCTCCAGCCCTTCGCGCCCGCGGTCGTCGACGTCGGTGAAGCCGACGAGGTGCGCGGTCGACGCCCCTTCCGGGTAGTAGCGCCGGTACTCGCGCTGCACGTTCAGGTCGGCGACGTGCAGGGCCATGACGCGCTCGGCGACCGCCGGCGGCACGTGGCGCTTCAGGTACGTGAACCCGCGCCCGCGGCTGGCGTCGGCGGCGATGCGCGCGCCCAGCGCGTCCGGGTCGAGCTCGAGCAGCGCCGCGACCTCGCGCAGCGCGGCGGGCTGCTCGACGAGCGACTTCGGCACGCCCCACAGGCTCTGGATGGGCGTGGACACCGCCAGCGGCTCGCCCGCCCGGTCCAGCAGGTTGCCGCGGCTGGCGGGAATGGCGACGGTGCGCAGGTGGCGCGCGTCCCCCTGCCCGCGATAGAAGTCGTGATCCAGCACCTGCAGGTAGGCCGCGCGCGCCACGAGCCCGGTGCCGAGCAGCGCGAACACGGACACCACCGCCACCCGGCGCCAGCCGCGCCGCACCGCGCGCTGCCCGTCGCTCGGCGCCGCCGAGCGGCCGGGCGCGGCGGGCCTGGACAATGCGTGCCTCGACGATGCGTGCCTCGGCGGTACGGGTCTCGGCGGTACGGGTCTCGACGGTGCGGCGCCGGACGGTGCGGGCCTGTTCGTCCGCGGCGCGCGGCTCATCGCGGGGCCTCGGCGCCGTCCGCGCGCAGCACGATCATGCGCGTGTCGTCCAGCGAAGGCTGGACCATGCCCAGGCGCTCCCGCGCCGTGCGCTCGATGCGGCCGTTGCCCGCGAACGTGCTCTGCTCGATCTGCAATCTGCTCCACTCCACCGCCAGTTCATCGATCGTGCGCCGGCTGGCCCCCAGGTCGGCCCAGGACATGCGCGTCAGATGAGTGGTGTAGACGATGGCCACGGCCGTGCAGGTGCACAGGCCGGCGAGCACGAACGCCGCGATGCTCCAGCGCGTCATGTGCGCTCCGCCACGCGCAGCACGGCGCTGCGGGCACGCGGATTGGCGGCGAGCTCGGCGGCCGTCGCGCGGACGGCCTTGCCGATGGGACGCCAAGGGTGCGCGGCCGGCACGCGCGCACCGGGCAGCGGCGTGGGTGGAGGCAGCCCGCGCGGCAGCGACGGGTCCGGCGGAGGCAGGCGCAGGGCGCGCTTGACGATCCGGTCCTCCAGCGAGTGGAAGCTGATGACGGCGAGGCGCCCGCCGCGCGTGAGCACGCCGGCCGCCGCGGACAGCAGCCCGCGCAGCGCGTCGAGCTCGCCGTTCACCGCGATGCGGATGGCCTGGAAGGTGCGCGTGGCCGGATGGTGGTGACGCTCCCAGCGCGGGTGCGCGGCCTTCACGATCTCGGCCAGGCGGCCGGTGCGCAGGATCGGCGCCTGCGCGCGTGCGGCGACGATGGCGGCCGCGATGCGGCGCGCGTAGCGCTCCTCGCCGAACTCCTTCAGCACCTCCGCCAGGGTTCCCTCCTCGACCTGCGCCAGCCACTCGGCGGCCGACGGTGCGTGCGCGACGTCCATGCGCATGTCGAGCGCACCGTCGCGCGAGAAGCCGAAGCCGCGCTCGGCGACGTCGAGCTGCGGCGACGAGACGCCGAGGTCCGCCAGCACGCCGTCGACCGAGCCGTACCAGCCCGCGGCCGACACGACCTGTTCCAGGGCCGCGAAGTTCGCGCGTTCGAACCGAAGGCGCGGTTCGTCGGCGAAGCGCGTGCGCGCATCGGCCTCGGCGTCGGCGTCGCGGTCGAGCGCCAGCAGCGCGCCCCGCGGCCCCATCGCCTCCAGCAGCAACCCGGCATGACCGCCGCGACCGTAGGTCGCGTCGACGAAGCGCAAGCCCGTCCCGCCCTCGCCGCCCTCGCCGCCGCGTCCGACCTCGCCGGGCACGAGCGCGCGCACCGCCTCGGCGGCGAGCACGGCCACGTGCGCGCGAGGCGCTGCGGACGTCTCGGCATCTGGCTCGAAGGTGGACTGGGACACGAGGGCGGGGATTGCGGCGGGACCGGGTTGCTCGGGAGGGAATCAGGTGATGGCTTTCAGTGCGGCATCCGGCGGGGGCGGCGCGAAATCGGCCTCCTCGTCGCGCCGGCGCCACTTCTCGTTCTCCTCGTTCCACGCGCGCTCGTCCCAGAGCTCCAGCCGACGCCCCTGCCCGACCAGCATCACGGGCCCCGCGATGCGTGCGTACTCCCGTAGCTCCGACGTCAGCAGCACGCGCCCGCCGCCGTCGAGGGCGCAGGGCGTCGCGTAGCCGATGTAGAGGCGCTGCATGCGCCGGGCACGCGGGTGCTCCAGCGGCAGGTCGACCAGCTCGTCCTCGATGCGCTCCCATTCCGGCATGGGGTAGACGAGCAGGCAGCCCGAGGGGTCGGCGGTCAGGCAGATCTCGGTGATGCCGTGTCGCTCCAGCAGCTCGCGATGGTGCTTCGGGATGGCGATTCGCCCCTTCGCGTCGACGCTGATCTTCGTGATTCCGCGAAAACGCACCCGGGTCGGACCTCCTTCCCACCAAATGCCACTTTTCGGCACTGCGTCCCACTATACCGGCCGAACTTCCGCCCGGTCAACGGACCGGGGAACCTCCGCGGGTGGGAATTTGCCTTTGGTGACAAGGGGTTAGCGTACCGATCCCGCGCGGGAATCAAGCACTTAGCGCGCGTTGGATACAGCGCGGTTCACGTTCGCATCGCATGTGCGAGTACCTTCGTCGCCGAGCGTCACGAAAGTACAGGTTTGCCCACGCGCGACCTCGCCGCGGGCGCGCCCGGTACGGGGCGCGGTGGTGAAAGGTGGGAGCCGGCCTGTAAGCCGGGTTCTGTCGAGGGTCACCATTCATCTGGGCGACGTGTCTCCACGGCGCTCGTGCGACCTACCCGGGAACGGTGCGGACCACACCATGGTTCCCCTATTCGGTCTTGCTCCAGGCGGGGTTTACCTTGCCGTCGAACGTTGCCGCCGACGCGGTGCGCTCTTACCGCACCCTTTCACCCTTGCCGGCGTGCAGGCGACCCACGAAAGCGGGATGCGCCTGCACACGTAGGCGGTCTGCTCTCTGCTGCACTTTCCGTAGGCTCGCGCCCCCCGGGAATTACCCGGCGCCCTGTCCTGTGGAGCCCGGACTTTCCTCCCCGTCGCGTTGACTGCCTGCGACGCAGCGGTGACCCGGCCGACTCCCACCACAAGACTAGCACCGCAAGCCGCACGGCGCGTAAAGTAGCAACATTTCTACACAGGAGCGAGAGCATGCCGCACCGCACCCTTTCCAGCCGCCAGTTCAACCAGGATGCCAGCGGCGCCAAGCGCGCCGCCCGCGACGGGCCCGTGTTCATCACCGACCGGGGCGAGCCTTCGCACGTCCTGCTCACCATCGACGATTTCCGCAGGCTGGCGAAGGACGCCCCCGGGGCCATCGAATCGTTGTCCATGGACGCGGACGACGACATCGACTTCGAGCCGCCCCGTTCCCGCGAGCTGCCGCGTCCGGCGGAGCTCGATTGAGCTACCTGCTCGACACGAACGTCGTCGGCGAGCTCCGCAAGGCGAAGTCCGGACGCACCGATGCATCGGTGCTCGCGTGGGCCGATCGACGCTCCGCCTGGGAGTTGCATCTATCGAGCATCAGCGTCATGGAGATCGAGCTGGGCGTGCTGCTGAAGTCGCGCAAGGACCCGCGCGAGGGGGCCGCGCTGAGACGGTGGCTTGAACGGATCCTCGCCGACTACACGCGCCGGATCCTGCCCGTGGACGTTCTCGTCGCGCGGCGCTGCGCAACGCTGCACGTCCCCGAGCCCCGCCCCGAGCGCGACGCGCTGATCGCGGCAACGGCCAGCGTTCATGGCTTGACGCTCGTGACGCGCAACGTGCGGGACTTCGAAGGTGCGGGCCTGAAAGTGATCGATCCGTGGCAGGTCGCCATGGATTCGCAAGGCCCGTGAAAGTCAATCCTTCAAGGCCATTGCCCGCGCGTACGCCTCGCGCCGGTTCACGTCGAGCAGCTCCGCGGCTGCCTTGGCCACCGCCTTCGGGGGCAGCAGCGGCGCCAGCACCTCGATCAAGCGGTCGAGCTCCACCCCGCTCGTCCCGCCGGCACCTTCCGCGCGGGCGAGCGCCCCACCGATCACCACCACGAATTCCCCGCGCCGCTGGTCGGCGTCGGAAGCCACTCTCGCGTGCACCTCGGTCGCCGTGCCGCGCAGCACCGTCTCGAAGCGCTTGGTCAGCTCGCGCGCCACGGCCACGGGGCGAGCTTCGCCGAACACCGCCGCGACGTCGGCCAGCGCATCGACGATGCGGTGCGGCGACTCGTACAGCACCAGCGTGTGCTCGCGCGCGGCGAGCGCCTCCATCCACCGGCGCCGCGCGCCGCCCTTCGACGGCGGGAAACCCGCGAACTCGAACCGGTCGGTCGGCAGCCCCGAGACCGACAGCGCGGCGAGCAACGCGCTCGGGCCCGGCACCGGCGACACGCGCACGCCGGCCTCGATGCACGCGCGCACGAGCCGATAGCCCGGATCGCTCACGAGCGGCGTGCCAGCGTCGCTGATGAGCGCGACGTCGCCCTCGTGCTCGACGAGCCGAGCGGCCAGGAGCTCTGCGCGCGCCGCCTCGTTGTGCTCGTGCAGCGCCTCGACGGGGGTGCCGATGCCGTGGTGGCGCAGCAGCGGCAGGCTGTGGCGCGTGTCCTCGGCGTAGATGCGCGCCGCGCCGCGCAGCACCTCGATGGCGCGCAGCGAGAGGTCATCGCGGTGCCCGATCGGCGTCGCCACGAGGTAGAGGGTATTCTGGAAAGCCATGAGATTCCTCGACCCGCAAGGCGCCCGAATGGCCTTCCACGCCGCTGCCGTTTCCGTTCGGACGCGGCCCGCCCGAACGCGCGGATCGCGCCGCCCCATGGTAGCGGCCGCGGCGCTCGCGCTGCTGACGGCGGCCGCGCTCGGGGGCTGCGTCACCTCCTCCCTGCCCCCGCTGCCGGACGATCCCTCCTTCGCGCGCGTGGCCGACCCCGAGGCGCGCAGGTTGCTGCAGGAAGGTCGCCCGATCGCCGCCGCCGACGTCTACACCGATCTCGCGTCGCGCTCGAGCGACCCCGCCACGCGCCAGGACAACCTCCTGGTGGCCGCCGAGATCCTGTACGACCGGGCGCTCGCCGAGGAGGGCCGGCTGCGGCTCGACGCGGTGCCCGCTAACCTGGCGACGCTCGCGCTGCAGCAGCGCCGCGCCATCCTGGAGGCCAAGGCGCTGCTGATCGACGGCGACGCCGAGGCCGCACTGGTGGCGTTGCCCGAGCCCGGCGCCGTCGACTCGCCGCTGCAGCGCGCGCGCACCTGGGAGACGCGCGCGCAGGCCTACCGGACCCTCGACGACGCGGGCGCCGAGCTCGAGGCACGCATCGCGCTCGAGTCCCTGCTGACCGACCGCGACGTGATCGCGCGCGGCCGCGAGCAGATCTGGCAACTGCTCGTGGGCCAGAGCGCCGCCACGCTGGATCGGCTCGCCGCCACCGGCGCGCCGAGCGAGGCCCGCGGCGCCAACGGCGTGCCGGGGGCACGCGACGACGTGTTCCGCGGCTGGGTGGAGCTCGCGCTCGCGCAGGGCGAGGCCGGCGCGGACGACGAGCGGCGGCGCGAGGCGCTGGCGCAGTGGCGCACCCTGTTCCCGGACCACCCGGCGGCCGATGACTTCCTCGAGACGCTCTACGAGCCCACGCGCTTCGCGGGCTTCACGACCGATCCCGCCGACATCCGCAGCGTGGCGGTGCTGCTGCCGCTGACCGACCCGGCCACCTCGGCCGTCGCCGGCGCCATCCGCGACGGCATGATCGCGGCGCGCGAGGCGGCGCGCCTGTCCGGTGCGCCGGGGCCCGTGCCGGAGCTCAGGTTCGTGGACGTGGGCACCAATCCCACCTACGCCCGCGGCGCCTACGAGGCGGCCGTGCGCGACGGCGCCGACGCCATCGTCGGACCGCTGCGCAAGGAGGCCGTCGCCGCCGTCGTCACGCAGCGCCGCATCCCCGTACCCACCATCACGCTGAACACCGTGGAGTCGGCGGGCGGACGCGCCGGCGGCGAGCTCGAGAACGCCATCCAGTTCGGCCTGGCGCCCGAGGACGAGGCGCGCTCGGCGGCCTCGCGCGCGGTGGCGCTGAACTTCGACGAGGCCATCGTGCTGCAGAGCGACGACTCGCGCGGCGAGCGCGAGGCGCGCGCGTTCACCGACGCCATGCACGCGCGCGGCGGCGACGTGGTGCACACCGCGGTGCTGCCCCAGGGCGAGTTCGACTACTCGGACCAGATCCGCGAGGCGTTGGAGATCGACGAGAGCGACGAGCGCTTCCGGCGGTTGTCGCGCGCGATCGGCCAGCGCCTGTTCTTCGAGCCCGCCATCCGCGACGACGTCGACGTGGTGTTCCTCGCGCTCACGAACGAGCAGGCGCGCTCGGTGCGTCCGCAGCTCGACTTCTTCCGCGCCGCCTCCGTGCCGCGGCTGGCGACCTCGCGCGTGGCGGGCGTGGACGACGACGTGAGGGCGAACCAGGACCTGAACACCATCTGGTACGGCGACGCGCCCTGGGTGCTGGACGCCACGCTCGACGACGACCCGCTCAAGCGCGCCATCATCGAGGCCTTCCCCGCCGCCGACGGCGCGTACGGCAAGCTCTACGCGCTCGGCGCGGACGCCTGGCTGCTGGTGACGCGCCTGGGCGCGCTCGCGAGCGGCGACGAGCTGCCGGGCTACACCGGCGGGCTGTCCCTCGGACGCGACGGGCGCATTCGCCGCACCCTGGACTGGGCGCAGTACCGGGACGGCGAGCCCGTGCCCGTCGAGCGCATCGAGTCCCCGGAGCCCGAGACGCGCATCGGCACGGGAGCCGCGCCGGGCTGAGCAGGGAACGCGCACCACGGACAAGGAGGTCCGAACATGGTCTTGCCGACCGAACCTACCGAACCCGGCCACGACACCCGCACGTCCCGCCGCCGCGCGGGCGACGCCGCCGAGGCGGTCGCCTGCCGCCACCTGGAGTCCGCGGGGCTGGTGGCGCTCGAGCGCCAGTACCTGCGCCGCATCGGCGAGCTGGACCTGGTGATGGTCGAGCCCGGCACCGGCACCATCGTCTTCGTCGAGGTGCGCTACCGGGCGGACGCGCGCCGTGGCGGCGCACTGGCGAGCGTGACGGCCGCGAAGCGGCGCAGGCTCGGGCTGACCGCCGCGGCCTGGCTGCAGCGGCACGCCGACCCGCGCCGCGCGGCCCGCATCGACCTGGTCGGGCTGTCGCCCGCGGATGTCGCGGCCGCCCCGCGCGCGCCGGGCGACGACTTCCGCACCGCGATCGTCGAGGGTTACCGAGTGGAGTGGCTGCGCGGCACGGTCTGACGCCTAGGCCGGCGACGACGCGTCGGGAGACGCGTCACTTGACGATCTTGAGCGTGGGCCGCTTGCCGTCGGTCGGCGGTGCGGACGGCGGACGACCCGTCGTCTCGATGGCCTGCGGGCGCCCGGGGCCCGGGCCGGGTTCGGGCGGCGTATCGTCCTGCTCGCCGAACATCATGCCCTGGCCGTTCTCGCGCGCGTAGATGGCGAGCACGCTGGACACCGGCACGTGCACGTCCATGGCGGTGCCGCTGAAGCGTGCGTTGAAGGTGACCGCCTCGTTGCCGAGCACCAGGCTGTGGGTGGCTTCGGGACTGATGTTCAGGATGATGCGGCCGTTCTCCACGAACGCGCGCGGCACCTCGACGATGTCCTGGGCGGTGTCGACGAGCATGTAGGGCGTGAACCCGTTGTCCACGATCCACTCGTACAGCGCGCGGATCAGGTAGGGCCTGCTGGAAGTCACGGGGCCGCCATCGTCTCGCTGGTCATCTCATTTCGCGCTCGGCCGGACTCAGGCTGGACTGCGTGGCCGCACGGGAGAACATGCGGGTCGCGTACGCGCCGAGGGCCGGCCCGACATCCCGGGCAACGATGCCATATCGGGGCAGGCGCCACAACAGCGGCACCACGGCCGCGTCCAGAATCGACCACGCCTGTCCGAGAAAGAAGGGTCGCGCCGCGAACACCTCGTCGGCGGCGCGCAGCGAGGCGGCGAGGCGCTGCACGCGCGCGTCTTCGTCGAGTGCCGC
This sequence comes from uncultured Gammaproteobacteria bacterium, assembly GCA_963833195.1. Classification (GTDB taxonomy): domain Bacteria; phylum Pseudomonadota; class Gammaproteobacteria; order Granulosicoccales; family Granulosicoccaceae; genus Granulosicoccus. The sequence goes on from CAWHXF010000028.1 coordinate 1,285,947, forward strand.
GCCCGGTGCATCGCGCTGCGCCAGGTCCGTCGGCTCGGGCAGGAGGGAGTACCAGTCGGTCTCGATGCGGTGCAGGGCCAGGCGCGCGTTCGCGCGCGAGACCGGATCGACGGGCATGAACGGCGGATGCGGCCAGCGCTCGTCGACGTACTCGAGGATCACGCGCGTGCCGACGAGCTCCAGCTGCCGATCCACGAACGCGAGCGGACGGGCGTTCGCGTCCCCCGCGCCGCGCGTCCATTCCATGCGCACGGCGATGCCCTTCTCCGCCAGGAACAGCCGGACCCGATGGCCGTCGATGCCCATCGGGTCCGTGACGAGGGTCGGCCCCGTTCTGCGTGCCGCCATCAGGGGCCTGGACTCGTCAGTGCGACGTCGTCAGACGACGTCCTTCCAGTATTCCTTCTTCAGGAAGTAGGCGACGCCGAGCAACGCGAACAGGAACAGCATGACCAGGAAGCCGATGCGGTGGCTCTCCTCGCGTATGGGATCCGACATGTAGGACAGGAAGTTCGTGATGTCGGCGACGAAGTCCTCGTACTGCTCGGGGCTCATCTCGCCGGGTTCGACGAGCTCCGCACCCACGACCGTGGAATGACCGTCGACCTCCTCGACCACCGGCGCCTGCCAGCCCTGCAGGTTCCACAGCACGTGCGGCATGGCGGTGCCCGGCCACACGAGGTTGTTGACGCCCGTGCCCGCCCGGTCCGGATCGAGGTAGAAGCTCTTGAGCATCGTGTAGATCCAGTCCTCGCCGCGCGAACGCGCGGTGAGCGACAGGTTCGGCGGCATGACCCCGAACGCCTGGCGTCCGTACTCGCGGGTCATGTTGTTCTCCATGAGCGCACCGATCTTGGTCGGCTCGCCGTCCTCGTCGGTCGTGAAGATGAAGTTTCGCTCCACGTCCTCCTCGGACAGCCCGAGATCCTGCGCCACGCGGCTGTAGCGGTTGTAGCCGGCGCTGTGGCAACCCATGCAGTAGTTCACGAAGGCCTTGGCCCCGTTCTGCAGGGATCGCTCGTTCGAGTGGTCGATGCGCGGCGACTGGAGCTCGAACGCGCCGCCGGCGGCGTGCGCGGTGACGGACGTGCCGAGGGCGCCGGCGGCGACCAGGGCCGCCGCCGTGAACGTGCGCCCGAGCCCCGGGCGCAGGGCCCGGAGCGTCGTGATGGGAACCACGCGCATCAGGCGCGTCCCCCGGAGGCGGCGAGGTTCGCATCGCTGGAACCCGCGCCCTTGCCGATCAGCGGATCGTCCGCGCCATCGCCCGAATGCCCCTTGTAGGTCACGCGCTCGGGCAGCGGCTTGCCCTTCTCGTTGCGGCTCAGGACGAACAGCAGCGGGAAGTAGGCGAAGTAGACGAGCGTGCCGATGCGCGACAGGATGGTGTAGACCGGCGTGGCGGGCTGGATGCCGAGGTAGCCGAGCATGATGAAGTTCGCGGCGAACACGAACAGCATGATGCGGTACCACGGGGCGCGGTAGCGGATGGAGCGGATCGGGCTGCGGTCGAGCCAGGGCAGCACGAACAGCACGGCGATGGCCCCGCCCATGGCGATGACGCCGCCGAGCTTGTCCGGCACCGCGCGCAGGATGGCGTAGAAGGGCGTGAAGTACCACACCGGCGCGATGTGCTCGGGCGTCTTCAGGGGGTCCGCCGGAATGAAGTTGGCGTGCTCCAGGAAGTAGCCGCCCATCTCCGGCGCGAAGAACACGACCGCGAAGAAGACGATGAAGAAGATCACGATGGCGACCAGATCCTTGACCGTGTAGTACGGATGGAACGGGATGCCGTCCTTCGGGATGCCGTCGGCGTTCTTGTTCTTCTTGATCTCGATGCCGTCGGGGTTGTTCGAGCCGACCTCGTGCAGCGCCATGATGTGGCCCACGACGAGCCCGAGCAGCACGAGCGGCACGGCGATGACGTGCAGCGCGAAGAAGCGGTTCAGCGTGGCGTCGGAGACGATGTAGTCGCCCTTGAGCCAGATCGTGACCGCGTCGCCGATGCCGAACGGGATGGCACCGAACAGCGAGATGATGACCTGGGCGCCCCAGTAGCTCATCTGGCCCCAGGGCAGCAGGTAGCCCATGAAGGCTTCGGCCATGAGCGCCACGTAGATCAGCATGCCGAACACCCACAGCAGCTCGCGCGGCTTCTTGTAGGAGCCGTAGAGCAGGGCACGGAACATGTGCAGGTAGATGACGATGAAGAAGAACGATGCACCGGTGGAGTGCATGTAGCGGATCAGCCAGCCGTAGTTGACGTCACGCATGATGTACTCGACCGACGAGAACGCGAGCGCGCCGTCGGGCTTGTAGTTCATCGTCAGGAAGATGCCGGTCACGATCTGGATCGCGAGCGTGACCATCGCCAGCACGCCGAAGACGTACCAGACGTTGAAGTTCTTGGGGGCGTAGTACTTGGTGACGTGCTCCTCGAGGAGCTTCGTCAGCGGAAAGCGCTCGTCGATCCAGCCGAGAACGCCGCCGCCCTCTTTGGGCGTGTCGAGATTGGCCGTCATGCAGGTTGGACTCCTTCGTCTTCACCGATCACGACCGTGCCGGTGTCGGTGAACTTGTACGGGGGAATTTCGAGATTGGTCGGTGCCGGCACGCCCGCGTAGACGCGACCGGCGAGATCGAACTTCGAGCCGTGGCAGGGGCAGAAGAAGCCGCCCTCCCAGTCAGCGCCGAGATCCGCCGGCGCGACGTCCGGGCGGTAGCTGGGCGAGCACCCGAGATGGGTGCACACGCCGAGCACCACGAGGTACTCGGGGTTCGACGATCGCGGGGTGTTGAGCGCGTACTCGGGCTGGATGGACGCTTGCGAATCCGGGTCCGCGAGCTGCGACACCACGTCGTCGAGCGTGGCGAGCTGCTCGGCGGTACGGTTGACGACCCACACCGGTTTGCCGCGCCATTCGACCGTCAGGAGCTGCCCGGCGCCGAGCTGGGAGACGTCCACCTCGACCGGGGCGCCGGCCGCCCGCGCTCGCGCGCTCGGCAGCATGGACGCCACGAAGCTCCAGCCCACGGCGGCCACGCCGAGTCCGCCCACGCCGCCGGCGCCCGCGATGAGCAGGCGGCGGCGTTTCCTGTCCAGGTTCTCCAGCGTGACCGACGACTCCGCGTCGACGGGGTTGTAGACCCCGTCCGAGCCCGTGTTGGCGTACTGGTCCGGCGTGGTCTGGTCCTTCGCGTAGCTCTGCGGCGCGGCGTCGGGTTTGCGACTCATGAGATGTCTTCCGGTAGCGATGATCTGTCCTGCGGTGGGCCCGCCGCCGGCGCGGCGCGACCCCGCGAGGCGGGGCGCGTCCGGACCACCGGTGGGCGAGCCCGCGGCGGGCCCGTCACGGGCCCGCATCGGGTTCGTTGTTCGATTGCCTACTGCCCGTTTCTACGTCCGGACGCCCCGTTCGGAGCGTCCGTCGGCGCGGATTTGCAGCTGTTGCGACGCCCCCGACGAGCCCCCTTTGCGGGGCCGACCGCGGCCCGCGTCGCCGACCCCCGATTTTAACATGCGAATGCCCCGCCATCGCGTCCCGCGGGCGTCGTCGGGTACCATCGGCCGATGCCTGTCGAACACGCCGATCCGGCACCGTGAAGGCGGCCGCGTTCCTGCTCGCCTGCACGCTCGCGGGCCTGCTCGCGGGCGCCGGCGGCTGGTATCTCGTCGACGCTCGCGACCGGGACGCCGCCGGGGCCGGGGCGGCGACCGACACGCGCGTCGTCACGACGTCCGGCCCGTCGGCACCCGCCGCGGCGGATCCGGCGGCAGGCTCCGCGCCCGCTTCGTCCGGGGTCGTGGCGACGGGCCTCGCCGGAGCCGCGCCGCCGCCGGGCACGCCGACGCTGTCGTATCACGACGGCATCATGCGCGCCGCTCCGTCGGTCGTGAGCGTCTACACCCGCCGCACGGACACCCGCCAGGGCTCGGGCGTCGTCGTCGGCGCGGACGGCATCGTGCTGACCAACCTGCACCTCGTCGACGGCGCCGAGCGCATCGGCGTGCAGCTCTCCGACGGCTCGCTGCACGCCGGCACGCTCGTGGGCAGCGACGCCGAGACCGATGTCGCCGTGCTGCGCATCGGTGCGGGCCCCCTGCCCGCCATGTCGCTCGACGAGGCGCCGCCGCTGCACGTCGGCGACGTGGTGCTGGCGATCGGCAATCCGTTCGGCGTCGGTCAGACGGTCACGCAGGGCATCGTCAGCGCCACGCGGCGCCGCGTCGAGGGCGGCAGCGCCTGGCAGAACTTCGTGCAGATCGACGCGGCCATCAATCCGGGCAGCTCCGGCGGCGCGCTGATCGACCCGCTCGGCCGGCTCGTGGGCATCACCACCGCGGTGCTGCAGCGCGAGGGCGGAGCGCAGGGCATCGGCTTCGCCATCCCGGCCGAGCTGCTGGCGCAGGTGGTACCGCAGATCGTGGCCGAGGGGCGCGTCGTGCGCGGCTGGCTCGGCATCGGCGCGGACGACATCGCCATGTTCCCCGACCTCGTGCGCGCGGGGCTGTCCGGCGCGGTGATCACCGACGTCCTGCCCGGCAGCCCCGCCGCGCTCGGCGGCCTCGCCCGGCGCGACGTGGTGAGCGCGGTCGACGGCCGCCCCGTGGTCGACGCCACCGCGTTGCTGCTCACGGTGTCGGCGCTCGCGCCCGGCCGCGAAGTGGTGCTGGAGGTGTCGCGCGCCGGCGCGACGCCGGACGAGGACGCCGCGTCCCGCCGGGTGACCGTCACCCTGGGCGAGCGGCCCGGCGACGGCGACGCGGGAGTACCGCCGACGGAGTGACGAGTGGCGCCTCGCGTCGGCGGCGGGCGCCGAGCGCGAGCGCCGCCGCGCCCGCGAGCAGCCCGAGCGCCGAGCCGCCGAACGCGCCGCCGCCCGCGGCGAGCGCGGCCGCATCGCTCGACCGAGCGGGCGCGCGTCGACCGCGTCGTCGACCGCGTCGTCGGCCGAGTGGTCGACCGCGTCACCGGGCGCTCCGCCGGACGCGCCATCGGCCCCGGCCGCGCCTCCGCTCGCCTGCGCGAGCCCGGCGAGCCGCAGCCCCGCGACGCTCGCGCCGTTGTCGAGCGGCGCGAGCTCGGCCGCGCCCAACGGCACCACGCGCCCGCCGACGGGCTCGCCGTCCCCGCCGGCCTCGACGCGCAGCGGCAGGTGCAGCTCGCGCCGCTCGCGCGGACCGATGCCGCCGAGCGTGCACTCGCCCCCCGTGGGTGCCACCGCGCGGCAGCCGGCGGGCCAGTCGACCTGGCCCGGCAGGCCCGTCTCGACGGTGAGCCGCGCATCGACGGTGAGCGCGGGATCGGCGTTCGTCACGGCGAACACCGCGTCGTTGCCGGCCAGCGTCGCGTCGAGCGTCAGGTCCACGCCGTTGCCCAGGCAGGCGCGGCGCTGCGAGGCGCGCACGCTGTCGCGGCTGCAGCTCGTGAGCCGCGTGCCGGTCGCCGCCGAGATGTGCGGCCACATCAGCCCGTCGCGGTCGGTGCGGCACGCCGTGTCGCTGTCGTGCTCCGCCCCGAAGGAGTGACCGAGCTCGTGCGTCAGCAGCACGTCGCCGAACGAGCTCGGCGTGGTGACGCCCACGTCGTAGCCGTCGGAGCGGCACAGCGTGTCGATCCAGGCGAGCCCCAGCGTGGGGTCGGTCTTGCGGTTGCCGGTGAAGAGATAGGTCGCCGCGCTGTCGCCGAAGAGGGTGTCGTGCGCCCGGCGGTAGTCGCGGAACGCGCGCAGGAACGACTCGAGCGTGCCGGTCGGCAGCTTCAGCGGGTCCGCCTCGTCCCCGAACGCGATGGCCTCGTCGAGCGCGAGCGACAGGCCGTGCTCACGGTAGACGCCGTCGGCGACGTTCAGGTAGTCCAGCGCACGCTCGAGCCCCCGACCCGCGTGATAGCCGTCGAAGCGGCTGTCGACGACGATGGACAGGGGCACCACGCGCGTGGCCGCGAGCGCGCCGCGCGAGCGGCGGGTGCCCGTAGCGGGCCGCGGCGGCGGGGCCAGCAGGTCGATGGCCTGCAGCCGCGCCGCCAGCCCCGGCGCCGCCGGATCGAAGTCGGCGAGCCCGTCCAGCGCGGGCGAGGTGCCGCGCCGGCTCGGCGGCTGGTAGTAGTCGAGCGTGCCGGTCAGGTCCCCGGGCACCAGGCGTCGCAGGCGCCCGTCGACATGGATCATCCCGGTGATGTCGCCGCCCTGGATGGTCGCGCGCACCCACGAGTCCGGGACGCCCTCGACCGTGCCCTCGTAGACGCCGACGTCCGGCGGCGCGACGTCGGTCAGACGGGCGTCGCGCCACGCGGTGCCCTCCACCAGGGAGCTCGGCACCAGCGCCAGCCGCATGTCGATGCCGTCGACGTTGACGTCGACACTCAGCGCGTCGCCGCCGCCGCGCGAGCGTCGCTCGAGTCGGCTCGCGCTTGCCAGCCGCTCGTCGATCAACCCGATGCGCCGGTCGGCGCGGTCGAACCAGTAGCGCGACAGCAGCGTGCCCGTCGGCCAGGAGAAGCCGAACGGCAGGGCGAGCGCGGTGTGACGCTCGCGCAGCGCGACGAGGCGCGCGCGCGCCCCAGCGGTGTCGCCGAGCTGCTCGCGCACGATGGCGCCGAGGTACTCGGCCGAGTCCGCGTAGGCCGAGTCCGGCGCGCGTGCGGCGAGCTCGTCCAGCCGGGCGCCGGCCTCGGCGAAGTCGTAGCCGTCCATGAGCGACAGGTACGCGCCGAGGTAGAGCGCATCGTCGAGCAGCGCCCCCGCGGCGCCGCCCGTTCCACCACTCCGGGCGGGCCGGGCGGCGATCCAGTCGAGCGCGACCAGGGCCTCGTCCAGCCGCCCGGCATCGCGCGCGTCCAGCGCCGCCAGGAACACCTCGAGCGAGTCCCCCGCGTCCGCCGATTCGTGCAGCACCGCGATGCGCGTCTGCACCGCCGACAGCTTCGAATAGGTGGGGTGCAGCGCCTGCACGCGACGCAGCGCCGCCAGCGCCTCGCGGTGCCGACCCGCGCCGACGAGCGCGCGCGCGGCGGCATAGTCCGCATCCGCGCGCGTCTCGTCGACGACGGGAACGGCCGCGTGGAACGTGGGCTCGGCGGCCGCGACCGCCGAGGGGGCGGCGACCACCGCGACGAGTGCAGCGAGCAGCGCATGCGCAGCGAGCGCGGACCTGCGGCTGGCCGAAGACCCCGCCGAAGACCCCGCCGAGGCGCCGACCGGCGCAGGCCTCGGCGAGTCCGTCGGCGGTCCTGTCGGCGCGTCCTTCGGCGGGTTCGTCAGCTCCGTGGGCACCGCCTCAAGCTCCGCCCTGACCGGCGTCCCGTCCGTCGTCGCTGACGTGCCGGGCCTCGTTCGCGGCCCCGGTGGCGGGCGCCGCGCCGTCGCCGCAGCGGCTGCGTCCGGGCGTGCCCGGCGCCGCGCTCGCGAACCAGTCCAGGCGTTCGCGGCAGCGCTCCAGCGCACCGCGCAGCGCTTCGGCGTCCGGCAACGGCTGATCGGCCGCGGGCTCCAGCACGGCGGTGGCGTCGCGCGCCGCGTCCACGCGTGCCTGCACGGACTCCAGCGCGCGGTTCAGCGCCTCGGCCAGCTCGTCGAACTCGGTGGCGTCGCCGGCGCGCAGCCGCACGTCCAGCCGACCGTCGCCGATCTCGTTGAGCACGCGCCGGATCGCGAGGATCGGGTGGCCGAGCTTCCTGACGATCCAGGTGCCGATGGCGACGGTCACGAGCGCGTTCAGACCGAGCATCACGACCAGCCAGCGCACCATGACCTCGCCCGTCCCGGGCACCGTGGCGGCCAGCGAGCCGATGTCCTCGGACGCGAACAGCAGCGGCGCGTTGCCCGCCACCAGTTGCCCGAGGAGCTCGTGGTGGAAGACGCCGAGCACGAGCGTCGACTGCAGCACGAAGAAGCCCGCCAGCAGCGCCACGCGACGGATCTGGCGCACCTGGAAGCTCCGGTCGCGCACGAGCGACAGGGGGAACGACGCATCGGAAGAACGGGCCATGACTCGCGGTGACCGCAGGGCCCCGGGAGACGGGGCGACGGGTCAGGAATCGGCGGGGGAGGTCCGCACTTGACCGATCGCGGGCAATCGCGGCGATCGAGCGCGACTCGAAGCGCCAGATCGTGACGCCGCTCGCGAGCATCTTGACGACAACACGATGCGGCATCATGATGCACGCATGAGGACGACCGTGACACTCGACCCGGAGGCGGAGCGCCTGTTGAAGGACGCCATGCGTCGCCACGGGCACTCGTTCAAGCAGGCACTGAACCGCGCCGTCGTCCGGGGTCTGGCCGGACTCGACGAGGATGGCGAGGAACGTCCGTTCAAGGTCGAGGCGAAACCGATGGGCCTGCGCACCGGACAGGACCCCGCATCGCTCAATCGCCTCAACGACGATCTCGAGGCCGAAGCCTTCCTCGCGCTTTCCGAGCGACTCGAACGCGTCGCCAGGGGCGAATGATCGTTCCGGACGCGAACCTGTTGCTGTACGCGCACGATTCGCGCAGTCCGTTCTTCGAGCCCGCCCGGCACTGGTGGGAAGGGTGCCTCGGCGGCACCGAACCGGTGGGTCTATGCCACGCCGTGGTGTTCGCCTTCGTGCGCATCGCGACGAACCCTCGGGTCTACACGGACCCCTTGAGTCTCGAGGACGCCACGAGCCACGTGCGAGCCTGGGAGCAGCGGCGTGTTTCCCGAATCCTGCTGCCGGACGCGGAGCACTCGCTGGCGGTGCTCGAGTTGCTGGGAGAAGCCGGCTCCGCAGGCGGGAACCTGGTCACCGATGCACAGATCGCGGCGATTGCCCTGAGCCACCGGGCGACGGTCCACACGGCCGATCAGGACTTCAGACGTTTCGCACGGCTCGCCTGTCACTACCCTTTGCAGGGCTGAAGGACGCCGTCGGTTCCCGGCTCAGCCGACGGGGCGGCCTCGTCTCCCGCCCGTCGCGCCGCCACCGCCCGCGCCAGCTCCTCCAGCAACGGCACCGTGTCGTCCCAGCCCAGACACGCATCGGTCACGCTCTGTCCGTACACGAGCGGCTTCGCGTCGGGCTTCTGCGCGCCTTCGACGAGGTTGCTCTCGATCATCACGCCCGAGATGCGCCGGTCGCCGTCGGTGAGCTGCGCGGCGATGTCGCGCGCCACGTAGCGCTGGCGACGGTGCTGCTTTCGGGAGTTCTGGTGGCTGCAGTCGATCATCACCGTCTCCGGCAGCCCGGCCTTCACCAGCAGCGCGCAGGCCTCGTCCACGCTGGCCGCGTCGTGGTTCGCGTGCGCCTTGCCACCGCGCAGGATCAGGTGGCAATCGGGGTTGCCGGCGGTGCGGAAGATGGCCGACCGGCCCGCCTTGGTGACCGACAGGAAGTTGTGCGGGTGGCGCGCCGCACCGATGGCGTCGACCGCGATCTGCACGCTGCCCGCGGTGCCGTTCTTGAAGCCGACGGGGCACGACAGGCCGGAGGCGAGCTCGCGGTGACCCTGGCTTTCGGTCGTGCGCGCGCCGATGGCCCCCCAGCCGACGAGGTCGGCGATGTACTGCGGGCTGACGAGATCCAGGTACTCCACGCCCGCGGGCACGCCGGCGTCGGCGATGTCGCGCAGCAGGCCCCGCGCGAGCGCCAGGCCGTCGTTGATGCGGAAGCTGTCGTCCATGTCGGGGTCGTTGATGAGCCCCTTCCAGCCGATGGTGGTGCGCGGCTTCTCGAAGTAGACGCGCATGATGATCACGAGCTCGTCGGCCAGACGCGCGCGCACGTCCGCGAGCCGGGTCGCGTACTCGCGCGCGGCTTCGGGATCGTGGATCGAGCACGGCCCGACGACCACGACCAGCCGGTCGTCCTCGCCCGCGAGCACCCGGCGCACCTCGTCGCGGCACGACGCCACGGTCTCGCCCGCCCGCGCGGTGACGGGGATCTCGTCGATGAGCGACTCCGGCGAGCGCAGCTCCTGCTCGGCGCGGATGCGCAGGTCGTCGGTGTCGGGGGCTTGCGGGGTCGTGCTCATCGATCGGTTCCGGTCGGTTGGAGTGGGGTTGCCGCGGCGTCGACGGACGCGACGCCGGCCGGGGCGCGCGCCGCGGCGCCGGGCGCGTCGACGGCCGCGGCGATGCGGCCGACGATATCGGCCAGCGCCGCGTGGCGCACCTTCATGAGCGCGCGGTTGACGACGAGCCGCGCGCTGATGCGCGACAGCGTCTCGAGCGGCACCAGACCGTTCGCGCGCAGCGTGCCGCCGGTGTCGACGACGTCGACGATCAGGTCGGCGAGCCCGACGAGCGGCGCGAGCTCCATGGAGCCGTAGAGCTTCACGATCTCGACCTGACGCCCGGCCGCGGCGAAGTGGCGGCGCGCGCAGCGCGGGAACTTGGTGGCCACGCGCAGCCGGCGCGAGCCGTCGGGCGACGCGTCCGCCGGGCGATCCGCCCCCGGGCGCCCCGCCGTCATGAGACGACAACGCGCGATGCGGAGATCGACGGGTTCCAGCAGCCCTTCCCCGCCGTGTTCCATGAGCACGTCCTTGCCGACGACGCCGAGCGCCGCGCCGCCGTGCTGCACGTAGGTGGGCACGTCGGAGGCGCGCACGATGAGGTATTCCACCTCGCCCGAGCGGCTCGGCACGATGAGCTCGCGGCTGCCTTCGGGCTGCGTCACCGGCGCGAGCCCCGCGGCCTCGAGCAGCGGCAGGGTCTCGTCGAAGATGCGCCCCTTGGAGAGCGCGAAGCGAAGCGGGAGGGGCCCCGGTGCGGTCATGGGCGGTCGGGCACGCGACGCACCTCGGCTCCGAGCTGCGCGAACTTCTCCTCGATGCGCTCGTAGCCGCGATCGATGTGGTAGATCCGGCTCACCTCCGTCTCGCCGTCGGCCATCAGGGCCGCCAGGATCAGGCTCGCGGATGCGCGCAGGTCGGTGGCCATGACGGGCGCGCCGGTGAGTCGCTCCACGCCGCGGATGTGCACCGTGTTGCCGTCGATGCGCATGTCCGCGCCCATGCGCTGCAGCTCGCTGACGTGCATGAAGCGGTTCTCGAACACCGTCTCGGTGACCGACGAGCGGCCCTCGGCCAGCGCGTTCAGCACGCAGAACTGCGCCTGCATGTCGGTCGGGAAGTCCGGGTGCGGCGCGGTCGTGATGTTCACGGCGCGCGGGCGCTCGCCCTTCATGTCGAGCTCGATCCAGTCGTCACCGGTGGTGATGTGCGCGCCGGCCTCGCGCAGCTTCTCGAGCGGGGCGGCGAGGTTCTCCGGCACCGTGGCGCGCGTGCGCACGCGGCCGCGCGTGACGGCGGCACCGACCAGGAAGGTGCCGGTCTCGATGCGGTCGGGCACGACCGAGTGCCGGCAACCGTCGAGCGTGTCCACGCCCTCGATGCGGATGGTGCCGGTGCCGGCCCCCTCGATGCGCGCGCCCATCGACGACAGGTAGGCGGCGAGGTCCACGACCTCGGGTTCGCGCGCGGCGTTCTCGAGCACCGTCTCGCCGCGCGCGAGCGTCGCCGCCATCAGCAGGTTCTCGGTGCCCGTCACGGTCACGGTGTCGAAGGCGATGCGCGCGCCGCGCAGCCGGCCGGCGCGCGCACGGATGTAGCCGCCGTCGATGTCGATCTCGGCGCCGAGCGCGCGCAGCCCGCCGATGTGCAGATCGACCGGACGAGCACCGATGGCGCAGCCGCCCGGCAGCGAGACCTCGGCCTGACCGTAGCGCGCCACCAGCGGACCCAGCACGAGGATGGAGGCGCGCATGGTGCGCACCAGCTCGTAGGGGGCGGAGTAGTCCTTGATGGTGGTGGGATCGACCGTGACGGACAGGTCGTCCCCCATCGTGATCTCGCAGCCCATGCGCGCCAGCAGCGACATCGTCGTGGTGACGTCGTTCAGGTGCGGCACGTTGGCGATCGTGGACGCGGAGCTGCCGAGCAGCGTGCCGGCCAGGATGGGCAGGACCGCGTTCTTGGCGCCGGAGATGCGCACGTCGCCGGACAGCGCGCCGCCGGCCTCCACCAGGAATTTGTCCATTCGCCTCGCCGCGTGCCGAACCCCGTCCGCGGGCGGCGGGAACCGGCGGCGGACCGCGTGCGGGTGCGCACGCGGCGCGCAGTATAGCGTCCGGAAGAGGCGGGTCCCCGATCGCGGGCGTCGAACCGGGGCGCGACGAGACTCGCGCGTGATTCAGACCGACGCGGGCACTAGGGCCTGTATCCAATCAGAACGTGGGCGCTGCCGGCCCTCTGCGTTCGTCCCGCAAGGCGCTGCGAGCGAGGGTAGCAGGGCTACCCGCGCTCGCGCGGTGCAGCGGGGCGGACGCAGAGGGCCGGCCCGAAGGGTCGCGCCGCAGAGCGCGCCAGCCGTCGTTGCTCGTCGGTCGCTTGGCCCTGCCAAGCTCCACTCCTCGCGCCTAGCCTGCCACGCTCTGCGGCGCGACAGCGCCCACGTTCTGATTGGATACAGGCCCTAGCGAGTCGGCCAGCAGATACTCGACCTGGCAGACGCGCGCAAGCTGGCGCAGCCCGTCGGGCACGTGCGCGAAGCGCACGCGGCGGTTCGCGCGGCGCGCGACCGCGAGCCACTCGATCATGAGCGCGAGGCCCGCGCTGTTGCAGCGCCCGACGCCCGCGAAGTCGATGGTGGTGAGCTCGCTCGATTCGATGGCGCGCGAGCCCTGGCCTAGCACCTCGCGCGCGGTGTCGAAGTCGAGCGTGCCGTCGAGCGCGACGCGCGTGCCGTGCGGATCGCCCATCAGCCCCGGTTGTCCGAATTGCGCTGCTTGAGCGTGGCGATGAGCCCCGCGACGCCGCCGCGGCTGATCTCGTTGGCGAACGCGGTGCGGTAGTTGGTCACCAGGCTGATGCCGTCGACCTCGATGTCGTAGATGCTCCAGCCGTCCTTGTCGCGCAGCTTGTAGAGCACGGGCACGTCCTGGGCGCCGCCCGACTGCTCGAAGGTGCTGCGCACCACGGCCCGATCGTCGCGGCTCTCCGGACGGAACGGGTCGAAGGTGATGTCCTGGCCGGAGTACTGGTTCAGCGCGCCCGCGTAGGTGTTCATGAGCAGGTTCTTGAACTCGGTGACGAGTTCGGTCTTCTGAGCGGCGTCCGCGCTACGCCAGTACTTGCCCACCGCGAGCTTCGTCATGGTGTTGAAGTCGACGTGCGGCACGACGATGCGCTCGATCTCCGAGCGCAGCAGGTCCGGATTCGCCAGGAGCTCGTCCTGTCTCGTGCGCAGCACGTCGAGCGCCTCGTTGACGGCGTCCTCGACGAGCTGCTGCGCGGGGTGCGTGGCCGCGGCGGCGAGCGGAGCCTGCGCGACGAGCACCGCGGCGAAGAGTGCCGCCAGCGCGACGCGCGCGTGCCGGGCGACGCGTCGCAGGGCGGCACCGGCGCCGCCGGTCCCGGCCGATTCTGACCGGACATGGCCGGGCAGGACATCGAAGGTGGTGCGGTCCATCGTGGCTGCCTCTCGTGATCTGTGGATGTCTGCGTGACGCGCTCGGGACCGTGTCCCGGAAGCCCGCCCCGTCGTGGCTGGTGTCGACCGGACGCGTCCGCAGCTTCAGTGCAACGTGCGACAACGGCCGGTGCCGGCGGTTCGGCGGAGCCGCGTCGGGCCCGGAGCGCCGATCCTGCAGCAATCCGGCGGTCGCGGTCACCCGTCGCCCCCCGAAATGCTCCGTTTCGACCCGTTGGACCGGCCCGTCCCACCGATCCCCCCCGGCCGCCCCGCCGGACCGGACTATTCGGTGCCGGAGCGGCTGAACAGCACCTGACCGATGAGCCGCTCGAGCACCAGCGCCGACTGGGTCAGCTCCATGCGGTCGCCGTCGGCGAGGAAGTCCTCCTCGGCGCCCGGCTCGAAGCCGACGTACTGCTCGCCCAGCAGCCCCGCGGTGTAGATGCTGGCGGTGGTGTCCAGCGGAAACGCGTCGTACTGCGCATCGACCGCCATCGTCACGAGCGCCGAGTAGATCTCGGAATCGTACTCGATGGACTCCACCTGCCCGATGCGCACGCCGCCGGCCGAGACCGGCGCGCCGGATTTCAATCCGCCCACGTTCTCGAACTCGGCGGTGAGCGTGTAGCCCGCCCCGCTGCCGACGCCCGTGAGATCGCTCACGCGCAGGGCGAGCACGAGCATGGCGCCGAAGAAGAGGAGCATGAAGATCCCGACGAGGATCTCTGTCGTGCGTGAATTCATGAGGTCGTCCCTACGGGAGTCGGCTTGCTGGAAGAAGGGGAGAGGCCTGCGGCTGATCGGCGCGTGCGGCGCGCGTCAGAACATGATCGCGGTGAGCACGAAGTCGAGCCCGAGCACGGCGAGCGACGAGTACACGACCGTGCGCGTGGTGGCCGCGCTCACCCCTTCGGAGGTCGGGATGCAGTCCGTGCCCTCGAAGATGGCGATCCACGAGACGACGAAGCCGAACACGCACGCCTTGATCAGGCCCTTGCCGGTGTCCTCGAAGAAGGCCACCGAGCTCTGCATGTTCGACCAGTAGGCGCCCGCGTCGACGCCGAGCACCTCGACGCCCACGAGGTAGCCGCCGAACACGCCGACCGCGCTGAACATGGCGGCGAGCATGGGCAGCGCGAGGAAGCCCGCGAGAAAGCGCGGTGCGTAGACGCGCTTGAACGGGTCGACCGCCATCATCTCCAGGCCCGAGAGCTGCTCGGTCGCCTTCATGAGACCGATCTCGGCGGTCAGCGCGGAGCCCGCGCGGCCCGCGAACAGCAGCCCCGTCACGACCGGCCCGAGCTCCCTGACGAGCGTGAGCGCCACGGCCTGGCCGAGCGCCGCCTCGGCGCCGAAGCCCTGCAGCAGGTTGTAGCCCTGCAGCGCCAGCACCATGCCGACGAACAGGCCCGACACCAGGATGATCGACAGCGTCATGACGCCGGTCGAGTACAGCTGGCGCACCAGCAGCCCGAAGCGCGACGCGAGCGACGGCAGCGCCCCGAGCGTGCGCGCGAGAAAGAGCTGCGCGCGGCCGAAGCGCTCGAGCACGCCCAGCCAGAAGCGGCCGAAGCGCGCGACGCGGTCCATCACGTCCATCAGTGTCGGGTCTCTGCGCGAGCGGGACCGAGCAGGTCCTCGGTGTAGTCGGGGGCGCCGAGCTGGAACGGCACCGGGCCGTCGGGGCGGCCGTTCAGGAACTGCTGCGTCCACTCCGAGCTCGACGCGCGCAGCGCCTCGGGGCTGCCCGTCTCGACCACCACGCCTTCGCTGATGATGACGACGTGGTCCGAGATCGACAGCGCTTCGGCGAGGTCGTGCGAGACCATCAGCGAGGTGAGCCCGAGCGCGTGGTTCACGGTGTGGATGAGCTCCAGCAGCACGCCCATGGAGATGGGGTCCTGCCCCGTGAACGGCTCGTCGTACATGATCATCATGGGGTCGAACACGAGCGCGCGGGCGAGCGCGGCGCGGCGCGCCATGCCGCCCGAGAGCTCCGCCGGGTAGAGATCCCGCGCTCCGCGCAGCCCCACCGCGTGCAGGCGCATCAGCACCAGGTGCGAGATCAGCGACTCGGGCAGATCCGTGTGCTCGCGCAGCGGGAACGCGGTGTTGTCGTACACGCTGAGGTCGGTGAGCAGCGCGCCGGACTGGAACAGCATGCCCAGGCGCTTCCTGAGCGCGTACAGATCCGCTCGCCCGAGCGAGCCGACGTCGAGCCCGTCGACCTCGATCGAGCCCTTCGAGGGCTTCAGCTGCCCGCCCACCATCTTCAGCAGCGTCGTCTTGCCGGTGCCGGAAGGCCCGAGGATCGTGGTGACCTTGCCGCGCGGCACATCGAAGCTCAGCCCGCGGAAGATGGTCTTGGTGCCGCGCGCGTAATGCACGTCGCGCACCCGCACCAGAGTGTCCGTTCCCGTCATGTCGCTCGTGTCGTCCATGGAACCGACCCTCGCATCAAATGTACCAACGTCACCGCGCCTGCCCCGCCCGTGTCGGTCCTGTCGAACTCGCCAGTGTGTGGCCTCGACGCGGCCGTTGTCCGCGCCATCGGCGACATGATTCCGGCGGCGCGCTCGCGAGCTGGACCGGCGTGCGGCACGCGCCTTCGCGGCGAGCGGCGGTGCCGGCGCGTTGACGCGTGCCGGCGACCGGCGGGCGCCTGAACTACACTGGCCGCGCATGCGCCCCGGCGCACCGCCTTCCCGACCGTGCCATGACGCGACCGACCCTTCCCCGCCTGCTGCTCGTCGGCCTGTGCGCCGTCTCGAGCGTCGCCGCGCTCGGCGGATGCGCCACCGCCGCCCCGACCGCGCCGGTGCACGACCCGTGGGAGGGTTTCAACCGCAAGGTCTACGGCTTCAACACCGTGCTCGACGACAACGTGCTCGCACCGGTCGCGCGCGGCTACCGCAAGGTCACGCCGGACGTCGTGGAGACCGGCATCACCAACTTCTTCTCGAACCTGGACGACGTCACCGTGTTCGCGAACGACGTGCTGCAGGCAAAGCCCGTGCAGGCCGCCAGCGACCTCGGCCGCTTCGTCGTCAATTCCACCGTCGGTCTGCTCGGCTTCATCGACATCGGGTCGCGCATAGGGCTGCCCAAGCACAACGAGGACTTCGGCCAGACGCTCGGCCGCTGGGGCGTCGGCGAAGGCCCGTTCATCATGCTGCCCCTGCTCGGACCCGCCAACGGGCGTTCCACCGTGGGCATTCCCGTCGACTCGCAGCTGGCGCTGCCGCCGTGGACGATCGAGCAGAACGCAGTGATCGTCGGCCTCGGCGCACTCGACATCATCGCCTTGCGCGCGCGCCTGCTGGCGGCGGGAGACCTGCTGAACGCCGCCTCGCTCGACCCCTACCTGTCGCTGCGCGACTTCTGGGTCCAGCGTCACCGCAGCCAGACCCTGGACGGCGAGGTGCCCGTCGCCATCGGCCTGCCCGCGGACCTCGACGGCGATGACGGCCGCGACGACAGAGCTGGACGAGCTGGACGAGCTGGACGAGCTGGACGAGCTCGATGCGCTCGACGAGCTGGACCGGCTGGACGCGCTCGAGGACGCACCCGCGCCTGACGAGCTCGACGAGCTCGATCGGCTGGACGCGCTCGAGGACGCGCCGGCGCCCGACGAGCTCGATGAGCTCGACGAGCTCGATGAGCTGGACCGGCTGGATGCGCTCGATGCGGCCGACTGACGACCGCACGCCGCCGCGGCTGGCCTCGAGGAAGGCCGCCAACGACGGGCGCGGCCCCGACGCCTCGCCCGGGACGCGGCGACGCCCGTCCGCGGAGCCACCGTCGGAGCCGCCGTCGGAGCCGGACCCGGCAGAGCCGCTCGCGGCCGATCCCGCACCGGACTTCGCGGAGCTCGGCCGCGCCGTGCTGCGCATCGAGGCCGAGGCGGTCGCCGCGCTCGAGGCGCGCCTGGGCGAGGACTTCGACGCGGCCTGCGCGTTGCTGCTCGGCTGCACGGGGCGCATCGTCGTCACGGGGGTCGGCAAGTCGGGGCACGTCGGCGCGAAGCTCGCCGCCACCTTCGCGAGTACCGGCAGCCCCGCCTTCTTCGTGCACGCGGGCGAGGCCAGTCACGGGGATCTGGGCATGCTGCAGGCGG
Organism: uncultured Gammaproteobacteria bacterium; assembly: GCA_963833195.1. Classification (GTDB taxonomy): domain Bacteria; phylum Pseudomonadota; class Gammaproteobacteria; order Granulosicoccales; family Granulosicoccaceae; genus Granulosicoccus. The sequence goes on from CAWHXF010000028.1 coordinate 1,303,502, forward strand.
GCGACGTCGTCGTCGCCATTTCCCATTCCGGCGCCACGACCGAGATCCTGACCCTCGTGCCGGGCATCGAGCGACTCGGCATTCCGATCGTCGCGCTGACGGGCGACGCCGGCTCGCCGCTCGGCTCGGCGGCGCGCGTGCACCTCGATGTCTCGGTGGAGCGCGAGGCCTGCCCGCTCGGGCTCGCGCCGACCGCCAGCACGAGCGCCGCCATGGCGATGGGGGATGCGCTCGCCGTCGCGCTGCTGAAGGCGCGCGGCTTCGACGAGGACGACTTCGCCCGCTCGCACCCGGGTGGCCGACTCGGCCGGCGACTGCTGCTGCGCGTCGCCGATGTCATGGCGAAGGGCTCCGGACTGCCGCGCGTGCGCCGCGACGCGCGCCTGGCGGACGCGCTCGTCGAGATCTCGAAGAAGGGGCTCGGCATGATCGCGGTCACCGATGCCGAGGAGCGGCTCGTCGGCGTGTTCACGGACGGTGACCTGCGGCGCGCGATCGAGAGCGGCGCCGACGTTCGCACGCTGTCGATGTCCGCGGTCATGACCGGCGATCCGCGCACGATCGACAGCGAGCGGCTCGCCGTGGTCGCGGTGGGCCGCATGCAGGAGCACCGCGTCACCTCCCTGCCCGTCGTGGACGACGGCGAGCTCGTGGGCGTGGTGACCATGCACGCGTTGCTGGCGGCCGGCGTGGTCTGACGTCCGCGCCGCCGCCGCACCCCGACGAACGCCGTCCCCTTGTCCAGCCTGCTCTCGCGCTACTGGCTGCTGGTGCCGCTGATCCTCGTCGCCATCGTGGTGCGCAACTGGGTCGAGACGCCCGAGACGCTCGCGTCCGAGGAGCCGCTCGCGATCCAGCAACTGCGCGCCGACTACTACCTCGAGGACTTCACCACGCGCCGCTTCGACGAGGCCGGCACGCTCGAGTACCTGCTCAGCGGCGACACCCTGTCGCACTTTCCGGAGGACGACCGCGCCGAGATCCGCGCCCCGGCGATGGAGCTGCACCGTCCCGATGCGCGCTGGGACGGGCGCGCCGATGCGGGCACGTTCGTGCGCGCACCGGACGTCGTCACGCTGACGGGGGATGTCGTGCTCGAGCGCGAGCCGACATCGCCGACGTCGTCCGGTGCGAGCGCGCGGGGATCGCTCGTCGTGCGCGCCGACGACCTGTCGGTCGCCGTGGCGACGAACGAGATCAGCACGGCCGGCCCCGTCGAGGTCGTCGCCCCCGGCTGGCGGCTGCGGGCCGTCGGCTTGCAGTCCTCCATCGACGAAGGCAAGCTCGAGCTGCTCTCCGAGGTCCACGGCCGGTATGAAGTCGCCACTCCCTGAACCGCGGCCCGGTGCGCCGCGCGTCGCGCGCGCGCTGCTGCTCTGCGCGATGGGGTTCGCCGCGGCGTTCGCCCACGCGCGCGAAAGCGATCTCGCGCAACCCGTCGACGTGTCCGCCGACCGCTCGCAGTTCGACGAGCGGGCCGGCACGCAGGTGCTCGAGGGCAACGTGGACATCCGCCAGGGCACGCTGCGCATCCGCGCCGATCGCATCGAGATCCGGCTGGCCGACGGCCGGCTCGCGAGCATCGACGGGGCGGGCTCGCCCATTCGCTTCGAGCAGGAGGACGAGGCCGGCGAGCCCATGCGCGGCGAGGCCCGGCGCATCCGCTACGACGCCGTGGCCGGCGACCTGGTGCTCGAAGGCGGCGCCACGCTGTCGCGCCCGCGCCAGGAGCTCACGAGCGAGCGCATCCGCTTCGACGCGCGCACGCAGACCGTCAGCGCCGAGGGCGACGGCGGCGACGGCGACACCGGCCGCGTGAACATCCGCATCGAGCCGCCTTCGCGCGACGCGCCCGCACCGGCGACGGGCGCGGACCCTGCCGACGGGAGCGGCGGTTGAGCCCGCGCGACGCGTCCGCGCGGCGCGACCGTCGCGAGCGTCCCACCCGGCGGGCCGACGACGCATCCGTCCTCGGGCGCACCGACGCCCCCGACATCGCCGTCGACGCCGAGCTCCTGCGCGAGGCGGCCGAGCGGCGCACGCCCGATGCACCGACCGCTCGGCGGCTACGCGCCGACGACCTGCACAAGGCCTACAAGAAGCGGCGCATCCTGACCGGTGTTTCGCTGCACGTCGACGCGGGCGACATCGTCGGCCTGCTCGGTCCGAACGGCGCGGGCAAGACGACCTGCTTCTACATCGTGGTGGGTCTGGTCAAGCCCGACTCCGGCCGCATCCTGATCGACGACGTGGACATCACCTCGCGCCCCATCCACGCGCGCGCGCGCCTCGGCGTCGGCTACCTGCCGCAGGAAGCGTCCGTGTTCCGCCAGCTCACCGTCGAGCAGAACATCCTCGCCATCCTGGAGCTCAGGAAGGAGCTGTCCACCGACGAACGGCGCGCGCGGCTGGAGGCGCTGCTGGAGGAGCTGCAGGTCACGCACATTCGCGACAGCCTGGGCATCTCGCTGTCGGGCGGAGAGCGGCGACGCGTGGAGATCGCGCGCGCACTGGCGGCCGATCCCGCCTTCATCCTGCTGGACGAGCCCTTCGCGGGCGTCGACCCCATCAGCATCATCGAGATCCAGCGCATCGTGTCGCACCTGAAGGCGCGCGGCATCGGCGTGCTCATCACCGACCACAACGTGCGCGAGACGCTCGGCATCTGCGACCGCGCCTACATCCTCTCCGACGGCAAGCTCATCGCCGAGGGCCGCGCCGAGGAGCTGCTCGCGAACGAGGAGGTGAGGCGGGTGTACCTGGGGGAAGACTTCAGGATCTAGCGGGTCCGGCAACGAGGAGACGACACGGTGTCAGCCATCGACGAATGCGTCGGCATCGACGACCTGCGCGCCGCCGCGGCGCGCCTCGCGGGCGTCGCCACCCTCACGCCGCTGCTGGAGAGCCCGCACCTGAACGCGCTGGCGGGCCGCCGCGTGCTGGTCAAGGCCGAGTGCCTGCAACGCACGGGCTCGTTCAAGTTCCGCGGCGCGTGGAACGCGCTGTCGTCGCTCGGCCCCGAGGCGCGAGCGCGCGGCGTCATCGCCTACTCCTCGGGCAACCACGCGCAGGGCGTGGCGCACGCCGGACGACTGCTCGGCATCGCCGCGACCATCGTCATGCCCGCGGACGCGCCCGAGCAGAAGCTCGCCAACACGCGGGCGCTCGGGGCCACGGTCGTGACCTACGACCGCGCGGGCGGCGAGTCGCGCGAGGCGCTCGGTGAGGCGCTGGCCGCCGAGCGCGGACTGAGCCTCGTGCGGCCCTACGACGAGCCGGCCGTCATCGCGGGCCAGGGCACGTGCGGGCTGGAGATCGCCGTGCAGGCGCTCGCCGCGGGCGTGGAACACGCCGACGTGCTGGTGTGCTGCGGCGGCGGCGGGCTCACCGCCGGCGTGGCACTGGCCCTCGAGGCCGATGCGCCGGGGCTGCGCGCGCGGCCCGTCGAACCCGAGGCGGCCGACGACACGTTGCGCTCGCTCACCGCCGGGCGGCGGTTGCCGGTCCGAGGTACGCCCGACACGATCTGCGACGCCATCGTCACGCCGATGCCCGGGGAGCTCACGTTTCCGGTGCTGCAACGCCTGTGCGGGGCGGGTCTGGCCGTGAGCGACGCCGAGGTGCTGCGCGCCATGCGCGTGGCGCTGGAGCGGCTGAAGATCGTGCTCGAGCCCGGCGGCGCGGTGGCGCTGGCGGCGGCGCTGCGCGGTGCGGACGGGTCCGGCGCGGGCGGCGCTGACGATGCCGGGTCGGGTACGGTGGACCGCACCGCGAGCGTTGCCGGAGGCGACCCCCGGAGCGCGACCGGGCCGGTGATCTGCGTCGCCAGCGGTGGCAACGTGGACGCGGCGATGCTCGGGCGCGCGCTGGCGGCCGCCTGAGCCCCGCGAGGGACGGGCGGGCCGGGGCGCCGTCGACCCCGTTTGTAATCATGCGCCGGTCGACCATACTCGTGCCCGGTACGCGGCGTGCTTGCACGCGCCGCCCGATCGATCAATCCCCTCGACCCCGGACGCCGTTCGAGCATGAAACAGTCCCTGCAGATGAAGATGGGCCAGTCGCTGGCCATGACGCCGCAGCTGCAGCAGGCGATCCGTCTTCTGCAACTGTCCACGCTGGAGCTGCAGGGCGAGATTCAGGAGGCGCTCGAGAGCAATCCCATGCTCGAGATGCAGGAGGACGACGGCAGCGCGCCGGACGCCTCCGACGCGGCCGGGGACGCCGACGCGGTGGAGGCCCGCGAGGCGCGCGAGGACGCCGCCGGCGACGACGCCCAGCGCCAGCAGGACGAGCGCGCCAACGAGGAGGCGAGCGATGCGTCCGAGGATCCGTGGGAGACCGACGCGCTCGACGCGACGCTCGCCGAGTTCGACGCGTCCGCGGACGAGTTCGACCGCACGCTGTCGGCCATCGACGACTTCGACGTGTCCGCGCCCGAGCCGGACGCCTCAGGCGATGCCGACGGCGACATGATGCCCGACGACCTGCCGGTCGACAGCGCCTGGGAGGACGTGTACGAGCCCGCCCAGGCGTCGAGCGCCGGCAGCGACGGCGAGTCGCGCGACTTCACCGAGTTCCACAATCCCGGCGTCTCGTCCATCCAGGACCACCTCGCCGAGCAGATCCGCTTCGCCCCGCTGACCGAGCGCGACCAGGCGATCGCCGAGACCATCATCGACGCCGTCGACAACAACGGCTACCTGTGCGACGACGTGGATTCGCTCATCGAGGGCCTGAACTCGGACCTGTCGGCAGGCGACGAGCGCATCGATCTCGAGGAGTTCGAGAGCGTGCTGCACCTGGTGCAGAACCTGGAGCCCGCCGGCTGCGCCGCGCGCGACGCGGCCGAGTGCATGGTCATCCAGCTCAACCAGATGCCGCCCTCGGACACCGTCGTGCACGCCAAGGCCATCGCCAGGGAGCACCTGACCCTGCTGGCCGCGCACGATTTCGCACGCCTGCGCCGCCTGCTCAAGGTCGACGACGACCAGCTGCAGGCCGCCATCCGCCTGATCAGGAGCCTGAACCCGCGTCCCGGGCGCCAGCTCGTCAACGACCACGACCAGTACGTGGTGCCGGACGTGTTCGTGAAGAAGGCCAAGGGCGTGTGGCGCGTGGAGCTGAACCCCGATATCGCACCCAAGCTCGGGATCAACGCGCTCTACGCGGGCATGGTCAAGCGCGCCGACAAGAGCGACGACAACGCCTTCATGAAGAACAACCTGCAGGAGGCGCGCTGGTTCATCAAGTCGCTGCAGTCCAGGAACGAGACGCTGCTGCGCGTGGGCACCGCCATCGTCGAGCGCCAGCGCGCGTTTCTCGAGTACGGCGACGAGGCGATGAAGCCGCTGGTGCTGCGCGACATCGCCGAGCAACTGTCCCTGCACGAGTCCACGATCTCGCGCGTGACCACGCAGAAGTACATCCACACCCCGCGCGGCATCTTCGAGTTCAAGTACTTCTTCTCCAGCCACGTCTCCACGGCCGGCGGCGGCGAGTGCTCGGCCACCGCCATCCGCGCAATGATAAGAAAGTTCATCGCGCACGAAGATGCGACAAGACCCTTGTCCGACAGTCGTATCGCGAGCACTCTGGTGGCCGAGGGCATTCAAGTGGCGAGGCGCACGGTGGCGAAATACCGCGAATCCATGGCCATTCCGCCGTCGAACGAGCGCAAGCGCCTGAACTGACCCTCGAGCACCTCACCTGCGGCCCTCGTCCGGGGGCCGCACGAATCGGGAAACGCCATGAACCTGACCGTGACGGGCCACCACGTCGACGTGACCGACGCCATGCGCGGACACGTCCAATCCAAGCTCGGCAAGCTCGCACGCCACACCGATCGCCCGGTCTCGCTGGAGGTGACGCTCGTGGTCGAGAAGGACCGGCACAAGGCCGAGGCCAAGGTGCACGTGGGCGGCACCCACCTGCACGCCGACGCCGAGAGCGCGGACATGTACGCCGCCATCGACGAGCTGGCCGACAAGCTCGACCGCCAGCTCATCCGGAACAAGGAGAAGCAGCGCTCGCGCCGCCACGACGCGGAGGCCCCCCAACCCGAGGCCTGAAAGCCCGGGGCTCGCGAGGCGATGAGGGCTCGCGAGCCCCTGTCCCGGCGGGCCGCCGGTACGCATGCCGGCAGCCCGCGCCGGATTCGCGCAGAATCCCCTCTTCCCCTTGTGCCGGATTCGCGCCCCCGCCGGATGCTTGATCTCCCCGACCTGCTCGACCCCGAACGCATCCGCTGCGGCTGCGAGCTCAAGAGCAAGAAGCGCACGCTCCAGACGCTGGCGGAGCTGCTCGGCGCGTCGCTGCGCGGCGAGCCGGCCGCGGACGCCGCCCCCCAGCCCGGACGCGATGCCCGCACCGAGCCCGCGGTCTCCGACATGGACATCATGGACGCGCTCATCGGGCGCGAACGCCTCGGCAGCACCGGACTCGGACACGGCATCGCCCTGCCCCACAGCCGCATGCGCGACGTGCAGGCGCCGCTCGCGGCGCTCGTCACGCTCAAGCAGGGCGTGGACTTCCAGGCCACCGACGGCGAGCCGGTGGACATCGTGCTCGGCCTGCTGGTGCCCGAGGACTGCAACGACGAGCACCTGCGCATCCTGGCCGCGCTTGCCAAGCGCTTCGCCGACGCCGAGCTGCGCGAGGAGCTCAGGGCCTGCACCGACGCGGCGGAGCTGCTCGAGCGGCTCGCCGCGCTGCCACCGGCTTCCGCGTCGTCGACCTCGTCGGCCGCCCCGTCCGCGCCTCACTAGGCGCGCGCCGCCGCCATGCCGTTTCCCCACCTGTCCGTCGGCGAGGCCTACGAGCGCCTGCGGGCGGATCTCGAGCTCGATTGGGTGGCCGGCCGCACCGGCGGCGAGCGCCGGCTCACGCGCGACGCGGCGCCCGGGCAGCGCCCGCGGCTGCTCGGCCCGCTGAACTTCAACGGCCCGAACCGCATCCAGTTGCTGGGCGCGGCCGAATGCCGGTTGTTCAGCACCCCCGAGGCGCTCGCCCCGGAGCGCTTCGAGTACGACCTGCTGAACGAGTGCGACGCGTTCGTCACGACCGACGCGCTCGCGCCGCCGGAGCCGCTGCGCGAGCTCGCCGACCGGGCCGAGCTGCCCCTGTTCGTCTCGGGCCTGCGCTACAGCGAGCTGCAGAAGCGCATGCGGCACGAGCTGACGCGCGCGCTGGCCGAACGCGAGATCATCCACGGCGTCATGATGGACGTGCACGGCACGGGCGTGCTCATGACGGGCGACGCGAGCGTCGGCAAGAGCGAGCTCGCGCTCGAGCTCGTCAGCCGCGGCCACATCCTCGTCGCGGACGACGCGCCCGAGTTCACGCGCATCGCGCCGGGCACCGTGGAGTGCCGCTGCCCCACGCTGCTGAGGGACTTCCTCGAGGTGCGCGGCATCGGCGTGCTGAACATCGCGCGCATGTACGGCGATGCCCACACGCGCGCGCGCAAGATCCTGCGCTTCATCGTGCACCTGCAGGCCGTCGGCGGCGGACGGATCGAGGGGCTCGCGTTCGAGGGCGAGCGGATGGCCGAGCCCGCCAGCGTGCGCCGCGTGCTGGGCGTCGACATCCCCGAGCGCACGCTGCCCGTCGCGCCCGGGCGCAACATCGCGGTGCTGGTCGAGGCCGCGGTGCGCGACCAGATCCTGCGCGCCGGCGGCTACAGCGCCACGACCGATCTCGTCGAGGCGCAGGCGCGCAGGCTCGAGGCGGGCGCGCGCCGATGAGCGCGCCCGCCAGCACGCGCGACCTGCACCTGATCATCGTCACCGGGCTGTCGGGCTCCGGCAAGTCCGTGGCGCTGCACACGCTCGAGGACGAGGGCACGTACTGCATCGACAACCTGCCGGCGAACCTGCTGCCCGACGTCATCGATCGACTGGCCGCCACCGGTGATGCGCTCTACGAACGGCTGGCCATCGGCATCGACATGCGCAGCGAGCGCGGCTCCACCGATGCGCTGCTGGCCTTGTTCGCCGGCATGCGCGCGCGCGCCGGCACGACGGTCGAGATGCTGTTCCTCGACACCGACCGCACCACGCTCGTGACGCGCTTCTCCGAGACCCGTCGCAAGCACCCCCTGACGAGCGGGGACATCTCGCTCATGGCGGCCATCGACGAGGAGGCGCGCCTGCTGGAGCCGGTCAAGGCCGAGGCCGATCTCGTCGTGGACACCTCGCAGACGAACCTGCACGAGCTGCGCGACATCATCCGCACGTACCTGATCGGTCGCACCGCCGGTGCCCTGTCGCTCGTGTTCCAGTCGTTCGGCTTCAAGCACGGCACGCCTGCCAGCACCGACTTCATGTTCGACCTGCGCTGCCTGCCGAATCCGCACTGGGAGCCGTCGCTGCGCCCGTTCACCGGGCGCGACGACCCCATCCGGGAATTCCTGGACGGCCAGCCGGACGCCGTCGAGATGCTGGCGGACATCCGCCGCTTCGTCGAGCGCTGGCTGCCGCTGTTCGAGGCGGAGAACCGGAGCTATCTCACCGTGTCGCTCGGCTGCACGGGCGGCCGACACCGTTCGGTGTGGTTCGTCGAGCGCCTGGCCGCCCATTTCTCCGAACGCCGCGCCAACGTGTCGCTGCGCCACCGCGAGCTCGCCTGACATCATGCCCGCCCCGACCCCCCGGACGTTCCAGTGATCAGCAGGGAACTGGAGATCGTGAACCGCCTCGGCCTGCACGCGCGCGCCGCGGCCAAGCTCGTGCGGCTGTCGGCGAGCTTCCGCTCGGACATCGACATCGAGAAGGACGGCCAGCGCGTCAATTCCAAGAGCATCATGGGCGTCATGATGCTCGCCGCGAGCTGCGGCTCCACGGTGACCATCCACGCCGACGGGCCGGACGAGGCCGCGGCCGTGGACGCCGTGGCCGACCTGGTGGCCCGGCGCTTCGACGAAGAGGAGTGAGCCTGCTCTTCCCGGGCACGGGCGTCTCTCGGGGCATCGCCATCGGACCCGTCGCGCTCGTGCGCCGCGGCGTGCCGGAGGTGGGCACGCGCGCCCTCGAGGGAGACGAGGTGGCGGCCGAGGCGCGGCGCCTGCGGCGCGCGATCAAGACCGCGCGCGTGCGCCTGCTCGGCGCGCGCGATGCCATCCCGAAGGACGCCGCGCAGGACGTGAGCGCCTTCATCGAGACGCACCTGCTCATGCTCGACGATGCGCTCCTGTCGCAGCGCCCGGTGGAGCTCGTGCGCAGCGAGCGCATCAATGCCGAGGCCGCGCTCGTGCGCCAGAAGCAGGAGCTGACGCGCGTGTTCTCGACCATGGAGGACGGCTACCTGGCCACGCGCATCGACGACGTGCACCACGTCATCGATTCGGTGCTGCGGGCGCTCGCCGACGGTGCGGACGAGCCCGAAGGGCCCGAGGTGCGCGCCGCGGCCGACGCCGAGCGCTGGGGCGGTCGCATCGTGGTGGCCGACGACCTGACCCCGGCCGACACCGTGACCATGCAGCAGGCGGGCGTCATCGGCTTCGTCACCGAGACCGGCGGGCCGCTGTCGCACACCGCGATCCTCGCACGGAGCCTGGGCATTCCGGCCGTGGTCGGCGCGCACGGCCTGGCGCGCGCGCTGCGCGACGACGAGACGCTGACCGTCGACGGCGGCTCGGGGCTGGTGCTGGCCGAGGCCACCGAGGAGATGCTGGAGCACTTCCGCGCGCGCGCCAGGCAGGACAAGCGACGCCGGCGCGAGCTGTCGCGCCTGATCGACACCGAGGCGGTGACCGAGGACGGCGTGCGCATGACGCTGCTCGCGAACATCGACATCGAGGAGGACATCAAGGCGTTGCGGCGCGTCAACGCCGACGGCGTCGGGCTCTATCGCACCGAGTTCCTGTACCTGAACCGCGACACCCTGCCGAGCGAGGCGGAGCACCTGAAGGTCTACCTGCGCGTGCTTCGCGCCCTGCGCGGCGCGCCGCTCACCATCCGCACCGCCGACCTCGGTGCCGACAAGCTGCCCGTGGGCCGCGCGGCCGACGCGGTCGGCAACGCAAGCTCGCACGCCGCGGCGCACAACCCGGCCATGGGCCTGCGCGGCGTGCGCCTGTGCCTCGCCGACACCGCCCTCTTCGTGCCGCAACTGCGCGCCATCCTGCGCGCCGCGGCGCGCGGGCCCGTGCGCATCCTGCTGCCCATGCTCACGAACCTCGACGAGGTGCGCCAGTGCCGCGCGCTCATCGAGGAGACGGCCGCCGCGCTCGTGGCGGAGGGCGTCGACATCGGCACGGGCGTGCCCGTGGGTGGCATGATCGAGGTGCCGGCCGCCGCCATCGACGCGGACCGCTTCGCCGCCGAGCTGGATTTCCTGTCCATCGGCACGAACGACCTCATCCAGTACACCCTCGCGATCGATCGCGTGGACGATCGCGTGAACTACCTGTACGACCCGCTGCACCCGGCCGTGCTGGCGCTGATCACGGTCACCATCGAGGCGGGCGCCGCGGCCGGCATTCCCGTGTCGCTGTGCGGGGAGATGGCGGGCGACCCGCAGCTCGTGCGCCTGCTCGCGGGCATGGGCCTGACCGAGTTCAGCATGCCGCCCTCGGTGCTGCTGGAGGTCAAGCGCAGCCTGATCACCGCGCGTCACGCGCGGCTGGTCAAGCAGGCGCGCACGTACCTGCGCGCCGTCGACCCCGCCGACCGCGCGCGCACCCTGGAGCGCATCAATGCCTGATCCCGCGCCCGAAGCAGCACCGGACGACGGGCCGGACGTCCCGCGGGGCGGGGCACAAGGCACCGGGCCGGACGGCCCGACGGACACCTCGACGGACACCCCGGCGGACACCCCGGCGGACACCCCGGCGGACACCCCGGCGGACACCGGGCCGGAGATCGACCCCCAGGTCGAGACCGAGAGCGAGCGCGCCTCGCTGCAGCGCCGGCGCGCCGACGCGCTGTCCGAGGTGATCGGCAAGGGCGGCTCCGGCGGCGCCACGGCGCAGCGGCTGATGGGCGCCATGCACCCGGCCGAGATCGCCGACGTGCTCGAATCCCTGCCCCCCGCGCGCCGACGCCTGCTGTGGGACCTCGTCGACGACGCGATCGACGGCGAGGTGCTGATGGAGGTCGGCGACGAGGTGCGCGAGAGCCTCGTGGCCGAGATGGATCTCGACGAGCTGCGCGCCGCGACGGAGCAGCTCGACACCGACGACCTCGTCGACTTCATCCAGTCGCTGCCCGATCGGCTCACGGTCGACGTGCTGGCGAACATGGACCGTGCCGATCGCGCGCGGCTCGAGCAGGTGCTCGCCTATCCCGAGGACAGCGCGGGCGGTCTGATGAACCTCGACACGATCACCGTGCGCGGCGACGTCTCGCTCGACGTGGTGCTGCGCTACCTGCGTCGGCGCGGCGAGATGCCGCGCCACACCGATCGGCTGTGGGTGACCGACCGCTACGGTCGCTACCGCGGCGAGCTGCCGCTGCGCCGGCTGCTCACCCGCCCCGGGGACGAGCTCGTGAGCGAGGCCCTGAAGCGGGACATGGAACCGCTCGGCGTGCTCACGCCGGCACGCGAGGTCGCGCGCCTGTTCGAGGACTACGACCTCGTCTCCGCCCCGGTCATCGACGAGGACGGACGCCTGCTCGGCCGGGTCACGATCGACGACGTCGTGGACGTCATCCGCGAGGAGGCCGAGCAGTCGGTCATGGCCATGGCGGGACTCGATTCCGAGGACGACATCTTCGCGCCCGTCCTCAGGAGCGCCCGCAAGCGCGCGCTGTGGCTCGGCGTGAACCTGCTGACCGCGCTGCTGGCCTCGTGGGTGATCTCGCAGTTCGACGCGACGCTCGAGCGCATCGTGCTGCTGGCCGTGCTCATGAGCGTGGTACCCAGCATGGGCGGCATCGCCGGCAGCCAGACGCTGACCCTCGTGATACGCGGACAGGCGCTCGGCCAGGTCAACAAGGGCAACGCGCGCGCGCTGCTGTGGCGCGAGCTCGCCATCGGACTCATCAACGGCGCGCTGTGGGCCTGCATCGTGTCGGCGCTCGTGTGGTTCTGGTTCGGCACGCTCGAGATCGGGCTGATCCTCGGCGCGGCGCTCGTGGCGAACCTCTTCACCGCGGCCTGGGCGGGTCTGGTCCTGCCCATGGCCATGAAGCGCTTCGGCATCGATCCGGCGCTCGCGGGCGGGGTGGCGCTGACGACGATCACCGACGTGGTGGGCATCGGGGTGTTCCTGGGCCTCGCCACCTGGCTGCTCTGATGCCTCGTCCGGGCTCGCGTCCGTCGAGCGCCGCGCCGGGCGGATTCCACGCTGCGGACGTTGCACGATCGACCGTCGCGGACTCGGCCCGATCCGGACGGCGCTAGGCTCGGCGCTCCTCCGCCAGAACCGCCGCCATGAGAACTCCGCGTCTCCACCCTCCCCCCTCGCGCCGCCCGTTCGCCCCTGGTCTCGGCGACGCTCGCCGCCGCGCTGTCGATGGCCGTTGCCGGCTGTCAGTCCACGGCGCTGCGCAACGACGACGGCACGCTGAACCGCACCACCCAGGGCGCGGGCATCGGCGCGCTGGGCGGCGCGGCGGTGGGTGCCATCGCGGGCGGCAGGAAGGGCGCGCTCATCGGGCTGGGCGTGGGCGCGCTGTCGGGCGGCGCGGTCGGGCGCTACATGGACCGCCAGCAGCAGACCCTGGAGGACGAGCTCGCCGATTCGGGCGTCACGGTGAGTCGCGAGGGCGACAACCTGCGCCTGAACATGCCAGGCAGCCTGACCTTCGCGACCGGCAGGGACGAGGTGCAGCCGCAGTTCCGGCCCGTGCTGAACGACGTCGCCAACGTGCTGGGCGAGTTCGACCGGACGCTGATCGATGTCGTGGGATTCACCGACTCGACGGGCTCGGCGGACTTCAACCAGGAGCTGTCGCAGCGCCGCGCGCAGAGCGTGGCCGGCTACCTGGAAGGCAACGGCATCATGACCGAGCGCGTGGCCACGCGCGGCAGGGGCAGCGATGCGCCGGTGGCGACGAACGCCACCGCGCAAGGCCGCGAACAGAACCGCCGCGTGGAAATCCTGCTGACGCCGCTCACCGAGAGCTGAAGCCCCGTCAGTCGAGCGGCTGTACCGCCGGGCACTCGACGCCGAAGGCCGGCCCGCCCGGCGCGCCGCAGTTGACCGAGCCCCTGAACTCGTCGCGCTGGTAGAGGCGGATGTAGTCGAGCTCCGTCGTGATCGTGACCTCGCCCTCGGCGGGCTCCGGCGCCCAGCCCGAGCCCGTCACCAGGTAGTTGATGATGTTCATCGGCTGCTGCGACATCTGCGGTCCCTCGAGCCTGCGCACCTCGACGCCGTCGATGTACCAGATGGCGAGGTTCGGCTCCCACAGCGCGCCGAAGGTGTGGAACTCGCCGCCGTAGACGCCGCCGTCCTCCTTCGCGTGGTTCATCGTCGGCGAGGAGCGGATGATTCCGGTGTTCGGATCGGTGAAGTGGTAGGTCTGGAACGCGTCCGGGGCGCCGAACGGGTTCTCGCCGAGGTACTCGAGGATGTCGATCTCGGGGCCGTGCAGGTAGTACTGCCCGGCCTGCGGGTCGTTGCCGCCGGCGTAGCGGTGGTACAGGTAGAAGCTCGACAGCGCGCCCGGCACGTCGCTGGCCCGGATGCGCGCCTCGACGTAGCCGTACACGAACTGCATGCGATCGTGACTCGACAGCGCGCCCGACAGGAACTCGCAGTGCTCGCGATTCTCGGACAGCTGCAGCACCGGGTCGGTCTCGGCGCAACTGGCCGGCAGCGCCGCGAGCTCGGCCGCGGTGGTGCGCCGGGCGTTGATCCGGAGCGTGCCCTCGTCGGTGAGCTCGAACGGGTCGTATTCGATCGGCGCGCCTTCGAGGGTCGGCACGAAGTACTGCTGCTCGCCGTTGATGAACTGGTCGCTGCCGAACACCAGCGTCGTCTGCCAGCGCGCGGGGTCGATTCCCGCGCCGTCGAACTCGTCGTTCCAGACCACGTCGAAGTCGTCGATGAAGTCGTCGACGCGGGTCAGGTCCGCGGCCGCGTTCGACAGGTAGTCGACGGTCAGCGGCTCGGAGGGCTGCGACTCGTTGCCGTCGGCGTCGACCGCGGTGACGGTGTAGGTGTAGCTCTGGCCGGGCATCGGCCGGGTGTCCGCGCAGTTCCAGACCCCGTCCGTCTCGGCGGCCAGTGCCTTGGCGCTGCCGGACGGGAATCCGAAGCGCGTGTCGTTGCAGTCGATGAACGAGGTGGTGTCGAAGTACTTGGCGTACTCCTCGTAGGTGCCGCCGTCGAAGGCGAGCCCGGGCGTCAGCTCGGGTCGCAGCTCGAAGCTCTGACCGTCGCTGCGCAGGATGACGTAGCTCGTCACGCCGGCGTCGTCGTTCGACGGCGCCCAGCTGATCTCGGCCCAGTCGCTCGACACGAGATCCGCGCGCAGGTTCTTCGGCTGCGTGGGGATGCCGTTGATCGACGGCTCGGGATCGTTCTCGAGCGTGAAGCCGAAGGGGTCGCCGTCGGGCGTGTCGAGGCGAGCCACGGACGCGCTCGGCAGGCCCATGGGTTCGCGGTCCGCGTCGCCGCCGGTGCCCTGACCCGACCCGTCATCGCCCGTGCCGCCATCCTCGCCGCCGGTGGACGAGCCCGGAGCACCGCCGTCCGTGGTGCCGCCCGTCGTGGCCCCCTGCGCGTCGTCGTCGACGGCGGTGCCCGGGTCGACCTCGTCGCCGTCCGAAGAGCACGCACCGAGCGCGGTGGCGAGCAGTGCGGTCGCGGCGAATGTCTGCCAGTTCTTCATGAATGAGGCGGTCCGGTAGGTCGAAAAGGCGCCGATGGTAGCACCGGCAAAACGGTCGTCCGGGCGGGAGAAAGCCCGTCGCGTGACGCGGATGGAGGCCTGCGAGGCCGCGAGGTCGGGAACGGGAACCACGTCACGTGCGGCGCCCGTGCGCCCGGGCAGGCGGCCCTCGGAAAGACGCCTACAGCGAGGACACGGCGACGAAGTGGCAGGCGCTGCCGCCGATGACGAACAGGTGCCACACCCCGTGCAGCCAGGTGCGCAGGTAGTCGAGCGCGAAGAACACGACGCCGACCGTGTAGACGACGCCGCCCGCCACCAGCCACGCGAAGGTGGCGGGCTCGAGCGCGGCGCGCAGCGGCTCCAGCACGAACATCGCCGACCAGCCCATCAACATGTAGATGGTGACCGGCAGGATGCGCGGCCCCGGGATGGGCAGCTGATCCACGACGAGCCCCAGCGCCGCCAGGGCCCACATGGCGACGAGCAGGGGACTGCCGATCTCGGGCGGCATGGCGATCGCCGCGAACGGCGTCCAGGTGCCGGCGATGACGAGGTAGATGGCGCCGTGATCGAAGCGCTTGAACAACGCCTTCAACCTTCCGCCCACGCCGTGGTAGAGCGTCGAGGCCAGGTAGACCGCGAACAGCGTGGCGCCGTAGACCGCCACGCTCGCGATGCGCGGCGGATCGCCCTCGAGCGCCGCCAGCGTGACGAGCACGGTCGCCCCGACCAGCGCGAAGGTCGCGCCGATCAGGTGACTGATGGTGTTGAACCATTCACCGCGATACATGGGGCGACATCCTGACGCATAAGAGTGTCGAGCGGATGGCCGCGCGCCGTTCGTGCACCGCGCGTTCGCGACGGCCGAACGCGTGGCGCGTCACCGGGAGAGGGCGTGCCCCGGGGCGCGCAGGCGGTCGGCTCAGGCGCGACGCGCGGAGCCGACGAGCCGGTGCGGCGAGTTCGACGAGACCCGCGCGAGCTTCTCGGTCTCGACGCAGGCGTATTCGCAGGAGTCCTGGACCGCGCGCAGCACGTCGCCGGAGTCGATGCGGAAGCCCTGGAACATGAAGCAGGTCTCGATCCACGGTCGGTCGAGCTCGCTCACGTACATGCCGATCTCGAGCTGGTTGCGATGCACCCAGCGGCGATCGTTGACGATGCGGGTGGCGGTCAGCTCGATGGGCCGCTGAACGGGACGGCGGGTGGTCTTGGCCTTGTTCGTCGAACGGCGTGCGGTGGCGTTGCTGCGCATGTCGGTGCTCCTCTTTCAGCCGGGTGTTCCCGGTCTTCTGGTGCCCGGCGGGAACGGACTGCCGGGGACATGCGGCGATATTGCTCGGCCGATATCGAACGTGCCAGCGACGTGACGCGGCGCTGCGAGGGACTTCACGTTCGATGCCGCGTGCGCGCTCGTTTTCGGCGGCGCTTCACAGCGCCGGTCCGGCAATCCGATGGCGCGCGCCGCGGTGCGCACCGATGACGCGTCCGCGGCGATTGAAAATCCGTCCGCGTACGCCCTCCGTGACGATTTTCCGACACATCCACCGCTTGTCCACCGCTCCGCAGGGCTTGTCCACAGCCTGTGCACCGGAAAGTCCCGGGTCGACACAGCATGTAGTGTTACAGCGCGTGTCGAAACACCAGATGTGGTGTCCCGGGCGTTGACCCGGCGGACGGCGGATCGTTATTCTGGATCCGTACGCAACGCTTCGACGAGCGCGCGGCGGTGTCCTCGGCGCCCCGGCGCCCGCACCCTGCCCGCCCCTGCTGCCTGGGCAGTCCGCTCCTCCAACCCCATCAATCCGCACCCGATGACGACGACAGACCTGCTCGCCCGCTCGGCCGTGACCGGCACCGCGTCCAACGAACCCGGCAGCGCGGACACCGCCGCCGAACGGGAGCGAATCTCGCGCGCCGCTGCCACCGCGCTCGGCGAGCTGCCCCTGCAGGAGACCTCGCTCGACATCTGGGACAAGAAGTACCGCCTGAAGACCAAGGACGGCCGGCCCGTCGACGGCTCGGTGCGCGAGACCTTCGAGCGCGTGGCGCGGGCGCTGGCCGACGTGGAGCAGAACGACGAGGCGCGCCGGCACTGGTACGAGCGCTTCGTGTGGGCGCTGGAGCAGGGCGCGGTCCCGGCCGGGCGCATCACGTCGAACGCGGGCGCCCTGGAGCACAAGCCCGCGACCTCGACGATCAACTGCACGGTGTCGGGGACCATCGTGGATTCGATGGACGACATCCTGGCGAAGGTGCACGAGGCGGGGCTTACGCTCAAGGCCGGGCGGGTACGGGTATGACTACAGCACGCTGCGACCGCGGGGCGCCTACGTGTCGGGGGCGGGCGCTCACACGTCCGGGCCACTGTCGTTCATGGACATCTTCGACAAGATGTGCTTCACCGTCTCGTCGGCCGGCGGCCGTCGAGGCGCACAGATGGGCGACGTTCGACGTGCGCCATCCCGACGTGCTCGACTTCATCAAGGCCAAGCGCGAAGCGGGCCGTCTTCGCCAGTTCAACCTGTCGCTGCTCATCACCGAGGACTTCATCCAGGCGGTGAAGGCCGACGAGCAGTGGCAGCTCGCGTTCCCGGTGCGTCAGCGCGAGCTGGACGAGGACGACATCTCGCTCGACGATCCCGATCGAATCGTCTGGTACGACTGGCCTTCGCACGGAACGTCGTGACGAACGACGAAGGGCTCGTCGCCTGTCGCATCTACCGGACCCTGCCGGCGCGACGGTCTGTGGGACCTGATCATGGCGTCCACCTACGACTTCGCGGAGCCCGGGTTCGTCCTGATCGACAAGGTCAACGAGCAGAACAACAACTGGTTCGACGAGACCATTCGCGCGACGAATCCGTGCGTGACCGGCGACACGCGTCTCGCGACGCAGTTCGGCATGGTGCCGATCGTCGAACTGTGGGCCTCGCGTGAGGCACTGGAGGTGACGGTCGACACGCGCACGCTCGCGGAAGACGGCGCGAAGGGCACCGCAGTCCGACCGGCGAAGCCCGCGTTCATGACTGCTGAGCGTGCGCCCGTCTACCGCGTGACGACGCGGACGGTTACGAGATCAAGGCGACCGAGTGGCACGACTTCTACACGCAGCGCGGCAAGATCCGGCTGCACGAACTGCAAGGTCGGTGACGAGCTGTCTCGTGCAGTCCGGCAAAGGCCAGTTCGGCGACCAAGGCAGCGAGGATCTGGGCATGCTGCTCGGACTGGTCGACGGGTGACGGCCATTTCACGAACCGCGGCAACGGCGGAAGCGTCAGGAGCGGCCGTCATCAGTCTGTGGGGCGAGGACCGGGCATGCTGGCCGACCGAGTGGCCACCTACGTCAACACGTTCATCGCGGGCATTCGTGCATGGCTCACCGCGAGTACATCGTCTCCCCGTCGCCGTGCCCGAGCGGAACCTGTTGTTCATCCGCTCGGTGTGCTCGCGCGCGTGTTGAAGCACTACGGCTTTACACGCAAGACCAAGCGCAGGTACCTGAGGTCGTCTGGCGTGGCAGCGAGGAGTGCGTGCGCGGCTATCTTCGCGGACTCTTCCAGGCCGACGGCACCGTGAACGCCACGTCGAACCAGGTTGCTCGACGCGGCTCTCCTCCAGCGAGCCCTGTCGCTGCTCAAGGACGTGCAAGCGCTGCTCGCGAACTTCGGTGTCTTCTGCAGCATCAAGAAGCGTCGTGATGCAGGCCGCCGAGACCTGCCGGATGGCCATGGCGGCTCCAAGAGCTACCAGTGCAAGGCGGACTACGAATTCATCATCGGTGGTGAATCCGCGAGTACCGGTTCATGCGCGATATCGGCTTCCTGCTTCCCGAAAAGAACGAGAAGTATCGATCGTGGGCAGCGGAGAAGACCCTGGCTGCGTGCAGCGGTTCCAGTCCGCGTCGCGTCGATCGAATACGTCGGCGAAGCAGGCGGTCTACGACACCACACAGCCCGACCACAACTCCGTCTGATCTTCAACGGACTCGTCACCGGGAATGCGGTGAGCAAGCGACTTCCGCCCTACGGCGCCTGCCTCCTCGGCTCCGTCAACCTCACCCGCTTCGTCCTGGACCCCTTCACCGACGAGGCCCGCTTCGATTGGGACCGCTTCAGGGACACGGTTGCCATATTCACGCGCATGCTCGACAACGTCGTCGAGATCAACGGTCTGCCGCTCGAGCAGCAACGCCGCGAGATCCGTCGCAAGCGTCGCCACGGCATGGGCTATCTCGGGCTCGGCTCCACGCTGACCTTGATGGGCATGAAGTACGGCGACGAGAAATCGCTCGAATTCACCGACGAGGTCACGCGCGAGCTCGCGGTGACGGGCTGGAAGACGGGTCTGGAGCTCGCGAAGGAGAAGGGTCCCGCACCGATCATGGACGAAAGCTTCACGGTCAACGGCACCATGCTGCGCCTGCGTCCCGAGATGAAGGCCGACGGCTGGAAGGTCGGCGACCGCATCGATGGCCGCGTGCTGCACGCGAAGTACAGCCGCTACATGCAGCGCATCGCCGAGGTCGAGCCGGAGCTCGTGGCCGAGCTCGCCGAGCACGGCTGCCGGTTCACGCACCACAGCTCCATCG
The DNA here is from genome assembly GCA_963833195.1 of uncultured Gammaproteobacteria bacterium. Taxonomy (GTDB): domain Bacteria; phylum Pseudomonadota; class Gammaproteobacteria; order Granulosicoccales; family Granulosicoccaceae; genus Granulosicoccus. The sequence continues at coordinate 1,322,876 of CAWHXF010000028.1, forward strand.
CGCCGACGGGCACCATCGCGCTGTCGCTCGGCAACAACGCCAGCAACGGCATCGAGCCGAGCTTCGCGCACCACTACGCGAGGAACGTCATTCGCGAGGGCAAGAAGAGCAAGGAGAAGGTCGACGTGTTCAGCTTCGAGCTGCTCGCCTACCAGGCGCTCGTGAACGACAAGGCCATGCCCTACTCCGACGATCCGGACGCCGCCCTGCCCGACTACTTCATCGCGGCCGACGACATCTCGCCCGCCGATCACGTCGCCATCCAGGCGGCGTCGCAGAAGTGGATCGACTCGTCCATCAGCAAGACCGCGAACGTGCCGACCGACTACCCGTTCGAGGACTTCAAGGACATCTACCTGCTCGCGCACGAGAAGGGGCTGAAGGGCTGCACCACCTTCCGCTTCAACCCGGAAAATTTCCAGGGGGTGCTGGTCAAGGAGTCTGATCTCGAGAACACGACCTACGACTTCAAGCTCGAGGACGGCACGACCGTGAGCGTGAAGGGCAACGAGGAGATCGAGTACGACGGCGAGACGCACACCGCGGCGAACCTCTACGACGCGCTCAAGGAAGGCTACTACGGCAAGTTCTGAACACCGCCCTTCACCCCCACCTTCGACAGGGAACCCGCGCGTCAGGGAGGACGCGTCCCCGGACCCACCGAGCACGACTTCCCGAGCAGCAATGCCCATGACCACCAAGATCAGCGGCCGCATCGTCGGCTACGACGTCAAGAAGCCCGTGGACCCCAACGCCTCCCCCGAGGTCGAGGTCCGTCCGAGCGCCGACGTCATCCAGATGCACGAGACGCTCGCGCGTCCGCAGAAGCTCGTGGGCTCGACCTACAAGCTGAAGACGCCGGACCACGTGTCGGCGCACGCGATGTACATCACCATCAACGACATCGTCCTGAACGAGGGCACCGAGCACGAGCTGCGCCGCCCGTTCGAGGTGTTCATCAACTCCAAGAACCTCGAGCACTACCAGTGGATCGTGGCGCTGACCCTGATCATGTCCGCGGTGTTCAGGAAAGGTGGCGACGTGACTTTCCTGGTCGACGAGCTGCGCTCGGTGTTCGACCCGCGCGGCGGTTACTGGAACAAGGGCAAGTACGTGCCTTCGATCATCGCCGAGATCGGCGACGTCATCGAGCACCACCTCGTCGACATCGGCATGTTGAAGCGGGCAGAGCCGGACGCGGGTGCGCAGGCGCTCATCGATGCCAAGAAAGCCGAGATCCGTGGGAACGGCGATCCGAAGGCCGCGGACGAAGACGGTCCGGACGAGGCCTGGAAGGCCACGGCGACGATGTGCGCCAAATGCAATCACAAGGCCGTCGTGCTGCGCGACGGCTGTCAGACCTGCATGAGCTGCGGGGACTCGAAGTGCGGGTAGCGCTTGCGCACGTTCGAAGCGGCATCGCCACCCTCTGCGCGACGCGCAAGGCGATTTGACGCATCGGCCACGCGTTCGCCCCGCGCCGCGGGTACGATGCGCGCACCCGCCCGCCGCCCGTCCCGATACCCGCCATGAGCGAGTCCATCGTCTGTCGCACGTGCGCCGTCACCATGACGACCGAACACTGCGAGGCCGGGCGCGACGCCACGACCTGCTGGCACAGTTGCCCCGTGTGCGGTCAGCGCCGCATGACCAGCGAGCCCGGTCGCTACGAGGCGCGCGATGCGCGCCGGGCCGCGGCGCCGGGCGCGCCCTCGCTCGATGCCCGTGCGCAGGAGCGCGACGACTGACGGGTCCGTGAGGCCCGTGTCCGAGCCCGGAGCCGTCCGGGCATGATGCGGCTGCTCGTCGCGGCGCTGCTGCTCGCGCTGCCCGTCGGGCTGGCCTCGTCTCTCGCGGCCGACGCCCTGCTGCGCGTCGGGCTGTGGGCCGACGCCGCGTCCACCGGACTGCGCCCGGGTGGCGGCGATGCGCGCGAACGCATCGAGCTGGCGCTCGAGACCGATGCGCTCGTCGGTGCCGCGCTCGGCGAGACCTGGCGCGCGGCGGCCGCGGCGAGCCTCGCCGCCCCCGTGCCGGTGAGCCTGCCGTACGCCGAGACGGTGGCCGCGGGCGCGTCCGTCGTGGACGACATCGCCGCGGGGGCGGTCGCGTTCGAGGTCGACATCGATCCCGGCAACTGGCTGCGCGTCGCGACCCGGGCGGGCGAAGGCGCCATCGGCGGGCTCGTGATAGACGTGCGGGACGCCGCGGGCGGCGCGCTGCTCTCGGCAGGACCGGCCGCGTTCGACACGCGCATCGGTCCGGAAGGCACGTCGGGCGGGATGCGGGTGGCGGGGGCGTCCGCCGACGTCGTGCCCACGGGGCCGCGCCGGCTCACGGTCCGGGTGCAGGGCACGCCGGGGGCGGTGGGCCGTTTCGCGGTGCGGCTGGAGGAGCGCACCGCGCTGGACTTCCCGGTCGCCACGGATGCCGAGAGCCCCGTGCGCAGCTTCTTCGGCATGCCGCGCGACGGCGGCCGGCGCGAGCACCACGGCATCGACATCTTCGCGCCGCGCGGCACGCCGGTGCTGGCGGCCGCCGACGGCCTGGTGGTGCGCACCGGGGACTCGGTGCGGGGCGGGCTGCACGTGTGGCAGCGCGCGGTGGACGGCGCGGGCGACTCGCTCGGCACGCTCTACTACGCGCACCTCGACCGGGTCGACGTCGCCCCCGGCACGAGGGTGCGGCGCGGCGACCGACTCGGGACCGTCGGCAACACGGGCAACGCGCGCACCACGCCGCCGCACCTGCACTTCGGGCTCTATCGCCGGCTGACGGGGCCCGTCGATCCGTTGCCGCTCACGGGGCCCCGTCGGGTGGCCACCGTCGACCCCGCGCTGGAGCGGGCGCTGCCGCGGTGGCTCGTCGTGCGCGCCGCGCGCGCCAACCTGCGCGCCGGTCCCGGCACGAATTTCAGGGTGATGAGCGGCGCGGTGCGCGCGGAGCTCGTGCGCGTCGATGCGCTGCTCGCGGGCGGTGCGTGGGCGCGTGTGCGCGGCGGCGACGGCACGGTCGGCTGGATGGCCGCCTCGCTGCTGAGGCCGGCCGAGCCGTCCGGCACCGTCCCGCCGACCGTGACGCTCGATCTGCTGGCGACGCCCGAGCCGGGCGCTCCGGTGCTCGGCACCCTGGACGCGGCGGTGGGCCTGGGCGTGCTCGGGCGCTACGGCGCGTTCGGTCGGGTTCAGTCCGGGGACGGACGTCTGGGCTGGGTTGTCTTGAAGACGCCCGCGGGGGACGGCTGAGCTCGAGCCGGTCTGCAGGCATGGACTCAGGGCGAGCCCGGGTCCATGGGATCGCCGGTCGTGACGTTCGATTGCAGCGTGGCGAACACCGCCTCGCCGACGTCGGCGCGCAGGTAGCACTGCCCGTGCAGCGGCAGGATCGCGGCGACCGGGTGCGAGGCGACGGCGCGGTGCCAGGCGGGCACGAACATGCGTTCCTGCTCCTCGTTCATCTTCGGGCGCTGCAGGCGCGGCTCGACGTCGGGCGCGCCCTGCTCCGGGCCCGGACCCACCGCGCAGTCGCCCGCGAGCAGGATGCCGCCTTCGTCCTCGATCCAGAGCATCGTGGAGCCGGGGCTATGTCCGGGCACGTGCATGCGCACGATGCCGGCGGCGTCCAGCAGCTCGGAGTGCATCGGATCGACGTACTCGCGGCCGCCCTTCGCGACGCGTTCGAGCTCCGCGTCCAGCGGGTGCAGCATCACCGGGATGCCGTGGTCGGCGAGGATCTCGTCGAGCGCGTCGGCCGAGCCCACGACGTCGGCGTGCGACAGCACCAGCGCAGCTGGCGGGTGGCCCTCGTCGGCCAGCCGGCGGATGCCGTCGCGCGTCCAGGAGAAGGCGGCGTCGAACAGGATCGAGCGGCCTTCGCGCAGGATGGCGAAGGAGTTCATCGGTCGCTTCGAGCCGCCGCTCGTCGAGCCTCGCTGCGGCAGCATGACGACGGGGCCGAGGATGGGTCGGGTGTCGGGGGAGTAGAAGTTCATGGCGGTTCAGGCCTCCGTCGGCATGCCGCTCACTCCGCCCTTGCCCGCCATCTGCGGAACCAGGCGCGTGATGGCGTCGTCGATGCCGTGCGACAGCACGGCCGTGATGCGTTCCTTCTCGACGAAGCGCAGGGCGAAGTCGGGCGAGGAGACGTCGCCTTCGAGTTCCGGCGATTTCCCGGCGTGGCCGGTGTACATGTAGGAGCCCGGTATCTGCTGCGCCGACCAGAAGAAGGGCGTGCCCTCGTAGGTCGCCGCGCCGCCGAGCATGTTGCGCGCGGCCACCTCGCCGCACTCCTGCGCGAAGCGCCAGTGCTCGATGCGCACGTCGCCCCAGGCGGTGGGCACGCGCGCGATGTCGCCCGCGAGCCACACGCCGTCGACACCCGGCACGGCCAGGTGCGCGTCCACGGCGATGCCGCCGTCGCCGTCCGCGTCGAAGGGGAGCCAGCCGGTACGCGGCGCGGCGCCGATCGCCACCACGACGAGGTCGGCATCGACGGTCTCGCCGCCGGCGAGCTCCACGCCCGCGACGCGCGCGTCGTCGGTGCCGGATGCGAAGCCCTGCGCCTCGCTGCGCGTCCGGAAGCGCACGCCGGCACCCTCGTGCTCGGACTTCAGGCGCGCGGCGAAGTCGTCGCCGAAGAGCCCGGCCATGGGGAGCTCCGACTGCAGCACGACGGTGACCTCGACGTCATCGTGCGCCGACAGCGACGTGGCGGCCTCGAGCCCCACGAAGCCGCCGCCCACGATGGCGGCGCGTACCGGCTCGCCGGCGCGTCGCTCGCGGCAGGCCTGCAGGTCCGCGCGCAGCGCCCGTGCGTCGTCGAGCGTGCGCACGACGTGCACGCCGTCGAGATCGCTGCCCGGCACGTCCAGGCGGCGGGCGTCGCAGCCCGTGGCCACCAGCAGCGCGTCGTAGTCGAGCCCGTCCACGGGACCGTCGGCGAGCCGCAGCCGCTTCGCGTCGGTGTCCAGCCCGACGGCCCTCGCGACGACGATGTCGATGTCGTGCGCTTCGTAGGCGGCGCGCTCGCGCAGGACCGGCGCGCTCGGCTCGTCGTCCGCCTCGCCCATGGGTTTCAGATACGACTTCGACAGCTCGGTGCGGTCGTAGGGCTCGGCGCCCTCGTCGGTGACGACGGTGACGGCGCCCTCGAAGCCGCTGCGGCGCAGCGTTTCGGCCGCGCGCCAGCCCGCCGCGCCGCTGCCGACGATGACGAAGCGGCGCGCGTCGGTGCCGCGCTTCGCCATCTCGGGCACCGGGTGCGCCGGACCGTCGGCGAGCGTGACGAGCACGTCGTCGCCGTCGATGCGCACCTCGTGGCGGGCCAGCGACTCGCAGGCGGGGGCGGCCAGGACCTCGCCGGTCTCGAGCGAGAACGCCGCGCGGTGCACGCCGCAGACGATCGCGCCGCCGTCGACGATACCCTTCGACAGCGGCACGCCGCGGTGCGGGCAGAGCCCCGCGAGCGCGTGCACGGTGGCGCCGCGGCGCACGAGCACGATCTTCGTGCCGTCGATCTCGGCATCGACGGGGACGTCCTGCGCGAGCCCGGAAAGGCTCGCTACCTTGTGTTCGCTCATGGTGCCCGTGGCGTTGATCGGAAGATCGGCGCACGGTAGCGGACGCGCGCGCAAGGCTCGACCGGGGCGGCAACTTCGTCCGCGCGCCGGCGGCGTGCACGCGACGGGTTATCCTGCGCGCCCTTCGCGCTTCGGCGATGCACCTTCGCCCCCTTCGACGAGCCCATTTCATGAGCGAACTCCAGCTGTCGGCGAAGCTCGTCGGCGACGTGCAGGCCGTCCTGCAGGCCCACGACGCGGCCGCGAGCGATCCCGGCGTCACTTCCCAGTACCTGTGCGCGGTCGTCGGCTTCCTGCTGGGTCAGCAGGACATGGACGCCGGCCAGAAGCACGAGGTGCTCGACCAGCTCGCCGCCTTCATGAAGCACGTGGCCGACGACGTCGATCGGCAGCGCGCGCCGCAGCCGGCCGCGGCTCCCACGCCTCCGGCCCAGGAGGCCTTCGGGATCTGGAAGCCCAAGGGTTCGTGAGGCCGAGGGCCTGACGCACGAGCCCCACGCACGGGTCCGCACAACCACACTACATTTCGAGACAGCGAGAGGATCACCATGACGCAAGCCACCGCACGCCACATCCTCGTCGACGACGAGGCCAGGTGCCAGAGCCTGATCGACGAGATCAAGGGCGGCGCCGACTTCGCGACCGTCGCGCGCGAGAACTCCTCCTGCCCGTCCTCGCGCGACGGCGGCAACCTCGGCACCTTCGGCAAGGGCCAGATGGTTCCGGAGTTCGAACAGGCGTGCTTCGACGGCGAGGTGGGCGAGGTGCAAGGGCCCATCAAGACCCAGTTCGGCTACCACGCCGTCGAGGTCACGCAGCGCACCTGAAACGTGCGAGCGAAGCGCCCAGGGACGGGCGCGACCGCCGAGACGCTTCGAAACATTTTTATTCGATAAGTTCCGGCGACTTACGATTTCTATCTGCTACTTTACTTGGGGTCGACGGGGCGAACGGTTCCCGTCCGGCCGTCGGCGTTCCGTCCGCGGCCCACCGAACGGACGGCCCGCTTGTACCGACCCGACGCAGAGGCAGAACGACCGCAGCGGCGCCCCGAGCGGGCCGCTCGTGCCTCGCTGACGCTCGTGACGGCGAGCGGCGCGAGCGGCGCCGTCGCCGACAGCCGCTCGATCGACGCCTTCGTGCAGGCGCGTCTGACGGGTCCCGCGGCCGAGGCATTCCGCGGCGCCGTTCCCGCGCACGAACCGCAGCTCGCCCTCGAGCCGGTACGCACGCTGGAGCTCGTCGACGCGCAACTGCAGCTCGTGCCCGTCGGCACCGATACGTTCGTGCGCGCCGACGCTCCGCCCTCCGCGGCCCCTCTGCTGGACGTGCTGGGGGATCTCCTGAGCGGCGCCCTGCAGCTCGTCAGCACCGTACCGCCCGCGGCCGGCGTGGGGGCCGGCATCGTGGCGGTGGGCGCGGGCATGATGTTCGCGCTGCGCCGGGGCCGACCGGAGGCTCCGCGCCCCGACGATCGCACGCCCGTGCTGGAGGCCCTGCCCGACGCCGTCGCGCTGTTCGACCGGCAAGGGCACCTGGCCGCCGTCAACGATCGGCTGCTGAAGCTCTTCCCCGTCGAGCTCAGTCGCGACGACCTGTTGCGGACCACCACCTCGGACCTCTACGCGCAGCTCTCGCCGGACAACCTCGCCATAGAGCGTGCGCGGAACCGGGCCCGGGACGGCGCGGCGGACCCGGACGCCACCATCTCGTTCGAGATGCCGAGCTACGGCCGGCGCTCGTTCCTGGTGAAGGAGCGCCAGACCGGGGACGGCGGCACCGCGGTGTCGGTGTACCCGTCCAGCACGGCGGCGTCCGCACGCGAGAGCGACCCCCTCACCGCCCTGCCGAACCGCACGCGACTCGTGAAGGTGCTGGCGGAGCGCTGCGCCCGCACCGAACACCGCCTGGCGCTGCTGATCGTGGACCTGCGCAGCTTCCGCCAGATCAACGACACCTACGGCCGCAGCACCGGCGACGAACTGCTGAAGCAGACCGCCATCGTGCTGCAGCACAACATGCCCGAGACCGCGTTCATCGCGCGCACCGCCGGGGACGAGTTCGCGGTGCTGCTCGAGTTCGCGGGCTCCGAGCGCGACATCGAACGTCGCGTGCACGGCTTCCTCGCCACGCTGCGACAGGGCCTCGATGTCGGCACCATGAACGTGCCCGTGCGCGCGAGCGTCGGCATCGCCTACGCGCCGGAGCACGGCACCACCGTGTCGTCGCTCCTGACCTCCGCCGACAGCGCGTGCGCGCACGCCAAGCATCTCGGCAACAACCGGCTCGTCGTCTACAACTCGATCCACCAGGAGCAGGCGAAGCGCCGCCACCAACTGGAGATCGGCCTGCAGCGCGCCATCGAACGCGACGAGCTGTCCCTGCAGTACCAGCCGCAGGTGGACGTGCGCACGGGCATGACCTGCGGCATGGAGGCGCTGCTGCGCTGGAACAACCCGGAGTTCGGGCGCGTGTCGCCGGCGGACTTCATCCCCATCGCCGAGCAGACCGGCATCATCACGCGCGTCGGTGCCTGGGTGCTCGAGCGCGCCATCGTCGACTACCAGCGCCTGTCGCGCTTCGGCATGTCGCCCGCCATGCTGTCGGTGAACCTGTCGAGAAAGCAGTTCGACGAAGGCACGCTCGTCGAGGACATCGAGGCGCTGCTGGCGCGCACCGGCTTCGACCCGACGAAGCTGTGCCTGGAGATCACCGAGACCGCCCTGCTCTCCGACGCAGCCTCCATGCGCCGCGTGCTGACCGAGCTGACGGGGTTGGGCATCAAGCTCGCCATCGACGACTTCGGGGTCGGCTACTCGTCCCTGCTGGAGCTGCGCGACTTCCCCATCGCCGAGGTCAAGATCGACCGCGCCTTCGTGTCCGACATCGTCGAGAACGTGGCGAGCCAGGACATCGTGGCAGCCATCGTCGACATCGCGCGCTCCATCGGGGCCGAGGTGGTGGCCGAGGGCATCGAGAACGTGGAGCAGTTCGATACGATCAAGGCGTTGGGGTGCGACCGGGCTCAGGGGTACTGGTTGTGCGTGCCGATGGAGGCGACGACGTTTCCGGATGTGATGCTGGGCGCGTAGCGCTCAGACGCGGGCCACGAACCGCAACCTGACGTAGTCCGCCGTCCACCGACCCGACCCGTCGCGCAGGCTCGGTGCCAGGAGCTCGGCGACGCGCATCCGCACCTCCCGCCTCGCACTCTCGTCGAGCCCTTCCAGGAACGGATCGGCGAACGTCACGAGCCAGCCGTCGATGCCGCTCGGCAGCGGCGTCGGTCGCGGTACCAGATGACATTCGACGACGTCGAACCCGTGCCGCTCCAGGGCCGCGCGCCATTCGGCGTCCGTCGGGAAGCGCCAGGGCCAGCGCGCTCGGCCGTCGATGCGGCGCTCCGCGAGCGCCGCCAGCAGCGCCGTGGCGACGGCGGCGACGTTGCCGTGCCCGCCCGCCTCGCCGACGAAGCGTCCGCCGGGCTTCAGGACGTGACGAACGCCGTTCAGCACGGCATCGGCGTCCGGCATCCAGTGCAGGGCGGCGTTGCTGAAGACGGCGTCGAAGGTATCGGCTTCGAAGAGATCGGCGAGGCGCTGGCCGTCGCCGACCCGGGCATCGATGCCGCGGGCGGTCGCGCTCTCGATCATGGAGGCAGAGGCGTCCACACCGACGACGGACGCTCCGCGCGCGGCGATGGCCTCCGCCAGCTCGCCGTCGCCGCAGCCGAGATCGAGCACACGTTCGGCGGCGCGCGGGGCGAGCGCGTCCACCAGCGGCGCGCCGAGGGCGGAGACGAAACCGGCGTTGCGCGCGTAGCCTTCGGCCGACCACGCCTGGGCGGCCGCCGGGTCGTCATCCATGCACCGTTCCGTCCTTTCTCGTGAACCGCCAGCGCCCATCGATGCGTGTCACGGCCAGATCGTCGTCCGGATAGCTGACCGAATCCCCCTCCGGCCGGTCGCCGATCTCGAGGTAGGTGACCGGTGCGCTCGAGCGGTTCACGAGGTGGTGCGCGACGCCGTTGGCCGCGAAGCCCGCGACGTCGCCGGGGCCGAGCGTGCGCTCCTCGTCGCCCGCGACGAGCGTCGGCGTGCCGTCGAGCACGTAGACGAGCTCGTCGGCCACCGAGTGCACGTGCTTCAGGGCGGACATCGCACCCGGCGCGAGGGTCGTCAGGTTCACGCCGAAGGCGCTGAGTCCGAACGCGTCGCCGAGCGCGCGCTTGGCGCGGCCGCCCATGCGCGAGGCGTAGGGCTCGGGGTAGTTCGACGGCGTCGTGCGCGGCGCGACGTCGGCGGCGCACAGGAAGATGGGTACGGGTTCGAGCATGGGTACGCGCTCCGGGCGGCAGCTTGCCGCCGAGGGTAGCGCGCCGGGCCGTCTCTCAAGCTCCACTGCCGCCCAGCCCCCCGAGCTCCAGCTGCACCGGCCGCGCGTCGTCGATCTCGGACAGCGCGCTGATCGTGACGCCGAGCAGCCGCACCTCGTGGCGGCTGCGGGTGGCGAGCGCACGATCCAGCAGGAAGGGCAGCGTGCGCCGCACGGCCACGGCATCGAGCGCCCGGTGGCCTTGGCCGTGCGCGCGCGTGAGCGTCTCGAAGTCCGCGAAGCGCACCTTCACCGTGAGCGTGGAGCCCGACAACCCGCGCGCGGCCAGATCGCCGAGCACCTCGTCGCCCAGCGCCTCGAGGAAGCTCAGCATCTCGTCGCGGCGCACGAGGTTCGCGCCGAAGGTGCGCTCGGAGCCCATGGACTTTCTCACGCGCGACGAGCGCACGGGCCGCTCGTCGATGCCGCGCGCGATGCGGTGGTAGTACTCGGCGCTGCTGCCGAAGGCCGTTGTCAGCTCGTCCAGGCTCCAGCGCGCGAGGTCCGCACCGGTCTCGATGCCGAGCGCGCGCATGCGCGCCTCGGTGACCGGCCCGACGCCGTGGAAGCGGCCGACGGGCAGCGTCGCGACGAACGCCGCGCCGTCCTCGGGCAACACCCAGTAGAGCCCGTCGGGCTTGTCGTGGTCCGAGGCGATCTTCGCGAGGAACTTGTTGTAGGACACGCCGGCCGAGGCCACGAGCCCCGTGCGCTCGAGGATGCGGCGCTTGATCTCGCGCGCGGTGCGCACGGCCGAGCCGCCGAGCAGCAGCGCGTCGGTGACGTCGAGGTAGGCCTCGTCCAGCGACAGCGGCTCGATGACGTCGGTGAACTCGCGGAAGATCTCGTGGATCTCGGCGGACACCGCCTTGTAGACGTCGAAGCGCGGCGACACGAACACGGCGTCGGGGCAGCGTCTGCCGGCCTCGGCGCTGGGCATGGCCGAATGGATGCCGAAGCGGCGCGCCTCGTAGCTGCAGGCCGCCACGACGCCGCGCCCGGCGGGCCTGCCGCCGACGATCACGGGACGCCCGCGCAGCGCCGGATCGTCGCGCTGCTCGACCGAGGCGTAGAAGGCGTCCATGTCGACGTGAACGATGCGGCGCACGCGCCCGGGGCGCCCGTCGATGGGGGAGCCGTCGACGGGCTGCGCGATGGGCACTTGCATTAGACTGCCCGACTCGCGGCGCCGTTCCGGCACCCGCCCGACACGATCCTGGGGAGCCCGAGCTTGACGAGCGACAAGTCCGTGGAGATGAAGGGCGGCATGTACGCCTTCATGTCGCTGCGCCTCCACTCCACGGATATCGACGCGATCGAGCGCGCCCTCGTCGACAAGGTGCAACAGGCGCCGGGCTTCTTCAAGGACACCCCGGTGGTCGTGGACCTGACGGTGCTCGAGGCGGCGGCCGAGGCGGGCGCCGGGTCGGAGCTGGACGGCGACGCCCTGCTCGACTGCATTCGCCGCTCGGGTCTCGTGCCCATCGTCGCCGCAACGGCCGACAAATCTTCACCGTTCGCCGCGCGCGTTTCTATACCATTGATCGAGGCGGGAGCGCGGCGGTCGGCTGACGCGGACGAGGAGCGGCCGAACGGCGGTGGGCCTTCGCTCGTGTCCGGTGCGCCGGGCGCGCTCAGGGCCAGGCCGGAGGAGCCTTCCGGGGGCGGCGTGCCGGGCGCGACGTTCGCGGGCACGGTGACCGAACGGGTGGAGTACGTGGTGCGCAAGCCGATGCTGGTCGATCGGCCCGTGCGCTCGGGCCAGCAGCTGTACGCGAGGGACACCGATCTGGTGGTGATCGGTCAGGTGGGCCCGGGGGCGGAGGTCATCTCGGACAACAACATCCACGTCTACGGGCCGTTGCGCGGGCGCGCGCTGTGCGGGGTGTCGGGCAACGTGGAGGCCCGGATCTTCTGCCAGTCCCTGGAGGCCGAGCTCGTCTCGGTGGCCGGCAACTACCGCATGCTCGAGACGATACCGGAGAACTTGCGCGGACGGCCCGCGAAGATCTTCCTCGACAACGACAGGCTCAGCATAGAGCCGCTGTGAACACGCTGTGAACACATCGATTTCCGGAGCGGGCGCTTGACCAAGACCATCGTCGTGACATCGGGCAAGGGAGGCGTCGGCAAGACGACCACCAGTGCCTCCATCGCCACCGGGCTCGCCCGGCGGGGCTTCAAGACGGTCGTCATCGACTTCGATGTGGGCCTGAGGAACCTCGACCTCATCATGGGGTGCGAGCGCCGCGTGGTGTACGACCTCGTGAACCTGGTGAACCAGGAGTCGAGCCTTCACCAGACGCTGATCAAGGACAAGCGGCTGGAGAACCTCTACATTCTTCCTGCGTCGCAGACGCGCGACAAGGACGCGCTGACCATCGAGGGCATCGCCCGCGTCATGCACAAGCTCAGGAAGAGCGACTTCGACTACATCATCTGCGACTCCCCCGCAGGCATCGAGAAAGGGGCCAAGATGGCACTCTACTTCGCCGACGAGGCCATCGTGACGACGAACCCGGAGGTGTCCTCGGTGCGCGACTCGGACCGCATCCTCGGCATCCTGCAAAGCGAGTCCAAGCGATCGAAGATGAACGAGGAGCCCGTCAAGGAGCACCTGCTCATCACCCGCTACAACCCGGGGCGGGTCAAGGACGGCCAGATGCTCAGCGTGGACGACATCGTCGACCTGCTGGCCATCCCCCTGCTCGGCATCATCCCGGAATCCCCGTCGGTGCTCGAGTCATCCAACGCCGGCCGCCCGGTCATCCTCGACGAGGAGAGCGAGGCGGGCCAGGCGTACTCCGACGCGATCGATCGCCTGCTCGGCGAAGCGCGTCCCCACCGCTTCATGGACGTCCAGAAGAAGGGCATCCTGAAGCGCTTCTTCGGGTAACGCGCCATGGGTCTCTTCAGCTTCTTCCGACGTACCGACGACGGCAGCGCCAAGCTGGCCAAGGATCGGTTGCAGGTGCTCATCGCGCACGAACGCAGCGACCGGAACGGCCCGGACTACCTGCCGCAGCTGAAGCAGGACATCCTGGACGTCATCAAGAAGTACGTGAAGGTCGGTGACGAGAGCCTGACCGTGCAGCTGGAGACCCAGGCCGACTGCGACATCCTGGAGCTCAACATCACGCTGCCCGAAGACCAGAAGCAGAAGAAGCAGTCGGTGGCGGCGCCGTCCGCCGAGGCGCGGCGCCGGGCGGCCGAGCGCCGGCGGATGCAGATCGAAGGTCGCGTCACCTGAGTTCTCGGGCGGGCGGTTCCGCACCGCTCGCCCCTTCGGTCCCCGACGTCGCTGCGCGTCGGGTGGATCGGGTCTACGCTCCGGCCACGACCGGTAGCCGCATGGCCGGCGATCCTCGTCGATCGGCGATGGAATCACCGCCACATCGGTTCGCTCGATCCGTCGCCTGTCGCGGCGCTTCGCGGCCGTTTGTTGCAAAAAAACCACCTCGACCCTCGACCGGAGTATCCTTCATCGCACCGGTGGCGGCAGCGAATCCCTGACCTACACTCCGCGCCGTGTTGCACCGGCATCGCTGTCTCGGTCTTGCGAAAGCGCAATTCGTTGTTGCATTATTCAGACACGCTGACTAGGGTTGTCGCGCTGAACCACACGTCCGTCCGTCCCGCTCGCTCCAGCCGAGCTCTGATTGGAGAATCCCCCCGAATGAAATTCACGAAGACAGCCGTAGCGGTCGCGATCGCCGGCTTCGTCGCAGTACCCATGACGGCCTCGGCCGAGACGACCCTGTCCGGCCTCGTGCAGATCCAGGTCCGGGGCGCGGACAGCGATGCTGGCGACGAGGACCTGAGCTTCGCCGCCGGTGACGTTCGCGTCGCCATCAACTCGCAGAACGAGATCGTCGGCGGGCTGACGGGCTACGGCAACATCCAGTTCAACCTCGACGACCTCACGGGCGAAGGCGGTGACCTCCTGGTCGTCCCCGGCCCGCAGGAGGACGAGACCGGTGTCGGCATCGACGGCACGGCGGGCACCGTTGCCGCGGACAACATCTACGCCGGTATCCGGGGCGGCTTCGGCGACATCCGGGTCGGCGAGATTCCGCTCGCGATCGAGTACGCCCAGCTCGCCAACGACATCTTCGACATCGGCGTCGAGGTCTCCGACGGCATCAGCTACGTGGGCGCGTTCGGCCCGGTCGGACTCATCGCGAACTACTCGCTCGAGGATCCGGACAGCGACATGGCCGGTATCGGTGCCCGGTTCGCGCTCGGTGGCGTGACCGTCGGCGCGGGTTACGAGCTGCGCAGCCTCTCCGACGAAGAGACGGGCAACGCCGCCTTCGGCATCTCCTTCGCCATCGCCGGCTTCTCGATCGCGGCTCACTACGCTCTGCTCGAGTCGAGCTTGGCCTCGGACATCGATCTGGGTGATACCGGCGTGCAGCTCGACGAGTCGGACGCCACGGTCCTCGCCGTTCAGGTCGGCTACGGCATCGCGGGCGTGAACCTGGCGGTCACGTACCAGCTCACGCAGCAGGACGACTTCGACTTCCAGCTGAGCGCGGACGACCCCGATCTCAATTCGCTCTCGGACGCCGAGTTCTCTGTCATCCGCCTCGACGCGGGCTACGACCTCGGTGGCGGCATGGACATCAGCACGCGAATCAGCGCCTTCGCCAACGACGGCGACTTCGAAACCGACGGCTTCGATGACGGTGCCACGATCGGCGACGATCGTACCGAGTACCGCGTGCAGCTGACCAAGACCTTCTGATACGACGCAGGTCCTTCCACCGGGGCAGCCCGGTCGGATGAGCGAGGCCCCTCTTCGGAGGGGCCTTTTTTTGCCGTGGGGGCCGTGGGGGGCCGTGGGGTCGGACCACGACAAGTGATTGACGTCTAAGGGAATCGACGCGAAATCACCCAGAAATCAGCCCCTATTGGCGGCTGAATCGGCGAATCATGGCGATCTAGCGAACGCTAACGGCGTCCTGCGACGGTCCCGAGAGAGCGCCGCCCTAGCCCATCTCGCGAGCCGCACCGCCGCGACAAGGCGGCGATGCAGGCACGCTCTCGCCTCGCTCACGCCACTCGTCAGGCGTGTGCGTATGCAGCCCCAACGCGTGCACCGATCCGGCGAGCTGTTCCGCCAGCAGACGGTTCACGCGTCGATGCCTTGCCACCAAGCCCTCGCCGTCGAATGCATCCGACACGATCACGAGCTTGAAGTGGCTCTCCGCCCCGTCGGGGACGTTGTGCCGGTGGCTCTCGTCGATGACGTCGAGGCGAGCCGGTGCGAGGGCATCGACCAGGATGTCGTGGATGGTGGACGCTGTGGACAAGGGCTACTCCGGCCATCGAATATCGTGCTTCGAGGATATACGAGCACGGCTCGGCTCCGGTCGCGCACGAGAAGCGTACGCCCAGGCTCGGCCGCCGGTACGTCTTGCGTTCGCCGGCACGCGCGAACGACCCTCGCTAATCAAGCCGGAATCGGCGATTCAGCACTCCACAAGCCGCGAAAACCGCTCGTTTCGGAGGGAATTCCCTTGCAGAATCAGGACTTGCCGTGGTCCGACCCCACGGCCGGGAGTCGATCGGAGAGCCGTGTCGCCTTGCCGGTCAGTCGGGTCTCGTAGATGGCCGCGTAGGCGAGCACCGCGCGCACGTAGCGGCGCGTCTCGCTGAACGGGATCGTGTCGATCCAGCGGTCGGCCTCCATCTCCTGCTCGGGCAGCCAGGAGCTCACGCGCGAGGGGCCGGCGTTGTAGCTGGCCGAGGCCAGGGCCGGGTGACCGCCGAAGCGCTCGGCCACGTGCGCGAGGTACCAGGTGCCGAAGTCGATGTTCAGCGCGCCATCGGTCAGCTCGAGCGTGTCTCCGGACAGGTTGCGACGACTGGCCACGTCCTGCGCGGTGGCGGGCATGAGCTGCATGAGCCCGATCGCCCCGGCATGGGACACGACGTCGGGCTGGAAGGCGCTCTCGCGCCGGATGACGCCGTAGATCCATGCGGGCTCCACGCGGTGCTCGGAGGCGGCCTTCGAGACGTCGTCCTCGTACAGCACCGGAAAGCGATAGGACAGCGCGCGCCTGGCGTCCGC
Organism: uncultured Gammaproteobacteria bacterium; assembly: GCA_963833195.1. GTDB lineage: Bacteria > Pseudomonadota > Gammaproteobacteria > Granulosicoccales > Granulosicoccaceae > Granulosicoccus. The sequence goes on from CAWHXF010000028.1 coordinate 1,338,904, forward strand.
CTGCCCGGCCGAAAGGATCGCGCGGTCGGGCATGTCCCACGCCCGTGCGAGCACCGCCGACGCAGCCAACCGCCCGGCATCGGCCCCGCTCAGCGCGTTGCTCCATTCCCGCCGACTCTCGGACGCGAGGCCGACGCGCGCGTATTCACGCGATCGCACGAGCGTCGCGTCGGCTGCGAGCGCGGCCAGGAGCGCGGGGTCCGCCTCGATGGGCTCGTCCACGATCGCGTACTCGAGGCCGAGCCGGTCCGCCGACAGGAAACCGTGCCAGGACTGCAGTTCGGCGAGCCGTGCGTAGATCGAGTTCGCCTGGTCGGCGTGGCCGGCGTCCTCGAGCGCGCGCGCCTCCCAGTACGCCCAGTGATCCTCCTCGCGCTCCGCGGCGGGCAGCCGGTAGAGGCTGCGCATGACTTCCAGCCAGTCTCCCGCCAGCAGCGCCGCGCGCACGCGCCACTCCATGAGCTCCAGGTCGTCCTCGCGCGGCACGAGCGCGGACAGCCGGTCGTAGGCTTCCGGCATGCGCCGCCAAGCGGTGCGCAGCACGAGCTCGCGGAACGTGTCGTACCAGCGGTCGCCGAAGAACGTCCAGCGCTCGTTGTTCGCGATCCACCAGTCGATCGCGGCCGTCGTGTCGTCGCGGGACCAGCGCAGCACCAGATCTGCCACGGCGCGCCGATTCATCGGCTCGTCCGCGTCGAGCGCGCCGGAGCGCAGGTAGCCCGCCGGATCGTCCACCGCGTCGAGCCAGCCCTGCACCGCCGCGCGGTCCTTGCGGCCGAACCAGCGCAGCACGTCGCGCGCACCGTCGTACGCGTTCGCGTCCATGGCGGCGTAGACGCGCTCCCAGATCGCCGACACCGGCGGTGGTCCGTCCTCCTCGAGCTCGGCCAGCACCCCCGCGCACACCGAAGGATGATCCTCGGGCTCGATCCAGAGCTCGAGCGCCGCCTCGTCGAAACCCCGCAGGTCGCCGGTCTCGGCGCGCGCGCGCAGCGTGGTGCACGGCATGGCGACACCGAGCGGCGACGCCTCCAGCTCGCGATACAGCGCCCACTGGTTCGTGGCGGCGAGGCGCCCCTGCAGCGTGCGCGCGAGCCGGCGCTGCAGCGTGGTGTCGGCATGGTCGGCGGCGAAGGCCTGCAGCGCGGCGACCGCCCCACGTCCGGGCTCGGTGCGGCGCCAGCGATCGTCCATATCGTCGTAGACGAGCCTGCGTTGCAGCGGATACCCCTCGAGCGCGGGAATGGCGGCGCGCAGGGTCTCGCGGTCCCCGGCGGCCAGGGCCTCGCGCGCGGCGACGAACAGGGCTCGCTGCTCGGCCAACCCCGCACCGTCGTCGACGGTCGCCGCACCTCCGGGCGAAGGCGTCAGCTGCGCCGTGGCGACGACGAGGGCGACGACGAGGCCGGGGGCGCCGCCGGCGAGCCACCGGGAGCGATGCGGATAGAATCTGGTCACCCGTCCTAGCCTAGTACACCGTCCGGAAAATGCCAGCTGTTTCACGCTTTCAGGATGCCGTCGACCCGACCCGATCGCCGTCCGGAGCCCGTGCCGGGTCCGGGGCGATACTGAACGTCGCGGGCTATCGGTTCGTCGCGCTCGACGACCTGGAGGCGTTGCGCACGCGTCTGGTCGACGCCCTGAACGAGGCCGGCGTCGTCGGTACCGTACTGCTGGCGAGCGAAGGTATCAACGTCTCGCTCGCGGGCTCCGATGCGGCCGTGCGGACCGCGTGCGAGGCGCTGCGCGCGGACGCTCGGCTCGCCCCGCTGAAGCTGCGACGCACGCGCTCCGACGCGCCTCCCTTCGGACGCCTGAAGGTGCGCGTCCGACCCGAGATCATCGCGTTCGATGGCGCGGGCCGAGCGGACGCGCCGCGTGCGCCCGCCGTCGCGCCGGAGGAGCTCGCGCGCTGGCTCGACGGAGGGCGGCCCGAGGTGCGGCTGCTCGACACGCGCAACGCCTACGAGGTCGACGCCGGCGCCTTCGAGGGCGCGCTCGCCCTGGAGATCGATCACTTCCGCGACTTTCGCGAAGCGGTGGACGCGGCGTTGGCCGACGGTACGCTGGACACCTCCACGCCCCTGGTCACGTACTGCACGGGCGGCGTGCGCTGCGAGAAGGCCGCACCGTGGCTGCTGGAGCGCGGCTTCGACGAGGTGTGGCAGCTCGACGGCGGCATCCTCGGCTGGCTCGAGGAGCGCGGCGCGCAGCGCTGGCGCGGCGACTGCTTCGTGTTCGACGATCGCGTCAGCGTCGATACGGCCCTGCGGCCCAGCGGCGCCACGCTGTGCCCGCGCTGCAACGCCGCGGTCAGGGACGCCCCCTGCGGCTGCGTCAGCGCCTGACGGCGCCCGACACGATGTAGCTCTTGCCCTGGCGCAGCTTCTCGACGTTGCCGAAGGTCTCCTTGAACTCGCGTTTCACGAAGTCCTTCAACCCCGCGATCGTCACCACCACGAAGCGCCCGCCCGGGTTCAGGTGCGCGTGCACGTCGGCGAACAGCAACCGGAAGAGCTCGTTGCCGACCTTGGCCGGCAGGTTGGATACCACGAGATCGAAGCGCGCATCGCTCGGTACGCGCGAGAAACCGTCGCTGAGGTAGGCGTGCGCGTTGCCCAGGCCGTTGCGTCTCGCGTTGGCCGCGGCATAGTCCACCGCCACGAAGTCCCGGTCGACGAGATGCACGTCCGCCTCGGGCGCGCCGCGCGCGAGCCACAGACCGAGGGGGCCGTAGCCGCAGCCGATGTCGAGTGCCGCGCCGCCCGCCCCGATCCCCTCGCGCTCCAGCGTCTCGAGCAGCAGGCGCGAGCCGTCGTCGATCCGGCGCGGCGAGAACAGCCCCCAGCGCGTGTGCAGACGCAAGGTGCAGCCCGGCAACTGCGCGTCGAGCACGAGGTCCTGGCGTAGCGCGTCTAGATCCATGCGCGCAGTATCGCCGCCACGCGGTCGCCGCGTCGCGTGCCGCCACGAGTGGCCGCCACGCGCGCGGACCGTCGCCGCGCCGCGCCCCGAATCGCGCCGTGCACTCGTGCCGACAATTCGCTACTCTGCCGCCAGGGCGGACACTCCCGCCGCGACGCTCGAAAGTCGACGCATGCGCTTGATCCTGCTGGGTGGACCGGGAGCCGGCAAGGGCACCCAGGCCGGGTTCCTGATCTCCCGCTTCGGCATACCCCAGATCAGTACCGGGGACATGCTGCGCGCCGCGGTCGCCGCGGGCACCCCGCTCGGCGCGGCCGCGAAGGAGGTCATGGACCGCGGCGAGCTCGTCTCCGACGAGATCATCATCGGTCTCGTCAAGGAGCGCATCACGCAGGAGGACTGCGAGCGCGGCTTCCTGTTCGACGGCTTCCCGCGCACCGTGCCCCAGGCCGAGGCCATGCGCGACGCGGGCGTGGACATCGATGCGGTCGTGGAGCTGGACGTCGACCGCGACGCCATCATCCGACGCATGAGCGGGCGACGCATGCACCCGGCCTCCGGACGGGTCTACCACGTCGACCACAACCCACCGAAGCAGGCCGGCTTCGACGATCTGACCGGCGAGCCGCTCGTGCATCGCGACGACGACAAGCCGGACGTCGTCCGGAAGCGGCTCGACGTCTACGAGACGCAGACCGCGCCGCTGAAGGACTGGTACCGGCAATGGCACGAGTCGGGGGACGAACACGCACCGCAGTACGTGCGCGTCGACGGCATCGGCACGCTCGAGGACGTGCGCGACGCGGTCCACGCCGCGCTCGACGAGGTCGCGCTCACGCCCTGAGCAAGCCGTGGCGCCGATCGGAACGCGAGCGTCCGCGTTCTAGTCGGCAACGCTCTTCAGCTCCTCGGCGGACCCGATGGCGGCGCGCATCGCCTGCAGCACGGCCTCCGGCCGCTCGGCCATCAGCATGTGTCCCGAGCCCGGCACCGTCGTGACCGGTGCCCCCAGCAGCTTCGCGAGCGCGCGCGTGCCGCGCAGCGGCGTCATGCGGTCCTCGTCGCCGACGATCACGTGCACGCGCACGTCGCCGGCGGCCACCTCGGCCGCCGCGGCCTCGCCGCCCTGCCAGGCGTTGCAGGCGGACAGGTCCGAGTGCAGCGTGCCGGCCGGCGCGCGTTCCAGCAGCGCGGCGGCCGCGTTCTGCACGCTGATGCCCGGCAGGGGGTTGCGGCCGAGCCGCGAGGCGTGGCCGTGCCCGAAGATCGTGATCATGTCGATGGCGGCGCGCTCGCCGCGCTCGGCGGCGCCCAGCAGCGCCTCGCCGACCGCCATCGGGTAGCCCACCCCGAGCAGCAGCAACGTGCGGCAGGCGATCTCGCCGGCGGCCGCACGCAGCGCCACCAGGGCGCCCATGCTGTGGCCCGCGAGCGCGATCGGCGTGTCTGCCGCCAGCCCGTGCCGGGCTTGCAGTTCGGCGATCAGATCCGTGATCCAGCCGGCCATGGCATCGATGTCGGGCAACGGCCGCCCGGCGGACCCACCGTGCCCGGGGAAGTCCGGCGCGACCACGTCGAAGCCGCGCCGCGCGAACCAGCGCGCCTGCAGCAGCCACACGGTGCGATCCATGCCGGCGCCGTGCAGCAGGAGGACGACGGGCGCGTCGCCCGCCCAGTCCGTGCCGCCCTGCCCCACGAAGGCGGTGCGGCCGTCGAACTCGAGCTTCACGCCGGCGCGGCCGTCGCGGCGGCAGGGGCACTCGCGATTCTCGCCGCGCGGCGCAACGCCTGGCTCAGATCGTCGACGAGATCCTCCGGGTCCTCCAGGCCGACCGACAGGCGCACGAGACCGGGACCGATGCCGGCCTCGGCGAGCGCCGCGTCGTCCATGCGCGAGTGCGTGGTGCTGGCGGGATGGATCACGAGCGACTTCGCGTCACCGACGTTCGCCAGGTGCGAGAAGAGCTGCAGCGCATCGATGAAGGCCGCCCCGGCCGCGCGCCCGCCTTCGAGCTCGAAGCTGAACACCGCGCCCGCGCCGGCGGGCAGCAGGCGCCGTGCGAGCGCGTGGTCCGGATGGGTCGACACGTGCGGGTGGTGCACGACCGTGACCCCGGGGCTCGCCTGCAGGTGCTCCACCACGCGGTGCGCGTTCTCGACGTGGCGACGCATGCGCATGGACAGCGTCTCCAGCCCCTGCAGCAGATGGAAGGCGGTCGTGGGCGAGAGCGTCGCGCCGAAGTCGCGCAGGCCCTCCTTGCGCGCGCGCATGGCGAAGGCGGCCGGTCCGAACTCCTCGACGAAGTCCATGCCGTGGAAGCCCGCGTACGGCTCGGTCAGCCCCGGGAAGAGCCCGGATGCCTCCCAGTCGAAGCGCCCGCCGTCGACGAGCGCGCCGCCGATGCCGACGCCGTGCCCGCCCATGAACTTGGTGAGGCTGTGCACCACGAGATCCGCGCCGAGCTCGAGCGGGCGCTGCAGCACTGGCGTCGAGAGCGTCGCGTCGATCATCAGCGGCAGCCCCGCGGCGTGCGCGATCTCGGCGACGGCCGGCACGTCCAGCACCTCGCAGCGCGGGTTCGCGACCGACTCGGCGAACACCAGCCGCGTCTCGGGCCGGATGGCACGGCGGAACGCGTCCGGATCCCTCGGGTCGACGAACGTGGTCTCGATGCCGAACCGCGGCAGCGTGTAGCTCAAGAGGTTGTGCGTGCCGCCGTAGAGCGCGCGGCTGGCCACGATGTGCTGCCCCGCCGAGACGAGCGTGGCGATGCCCAGATGGATGGCGGCCATGCCGCTGGCCGCGCACACGGCCGCCACGGCGCCCTCCAGTGCCGCGACGCGCTCCTCGAGCACGCCGGTCGTGGGGTTCGAGATGCGCGAGTAGACATGGCCCGCCCGCGCCACGTCGAACAGCGAGGACGCCCGGTCGCCGTCGTCGAACACGAAGCTCGTCGTCTGGTAGATGGGCACGGCGCGCGCCCCCGTCGCCTCGTCGGGCGCCTGCCCGGCGTGCAGCGTGAGCGTGTCGAAGCCGAGGTGGCGCGGACCGGCGGGCTTCGCGGGTCGGACGGACGGGTCTGAATCGCTCATGGAATGGCTCGCGGGGGTGGAATGAAGGCGCGCCCGGCTCAAGATATACCGAACTCGTGCTCGCGCGCGCGACGCACCACGTCGTAGTGCGCCTCGAGCAGGTCGCTCCTGAACACCACGCCGACGGGGCGCGGCGTCCCGGCATCGTCGACATCGATGACGGGCACGTACTCGAGCTGCCGCTCCGCCATGCGCTGCAACGCCACGACGATGTTCGTGCTCTCCCCGATCACGTACTCGGCGTCCAGCCCGGACCGCTCGACCGAACCCCAGGCCGTCGCGCTCATGCCGTGCTCGATGCCGTGCGAGATCAGCGCGGGCAGGTTCGCGCTGCCGAAGAAGGTGCCCGCGTCGTCCACGAAGAACGCGACGCGCAGGCGCTCGGCGCCCATGCGCGCGCTGAGCTCGCCCACGGTGGTGCTCGCGGTGGCGGTCGCGTAGCGCGCCGACAGCACGCTCCTGCAGCGCTCGCCGGTCAGCAGGCTCAGGTCCCGTCCGGCACGGATGTCCACGCCGCGCTGCGCGAGCTGCCAGCGGAAGAAGGAGCCGTGCTCGCCGAGCGACATGGTGGTGCTGGCGAACGCCGCCGCGGTCATCACGCCGAGCGTGACCGCGTAGTCGTGGGTGAGCTCGAACACGATCAGGATCGTCGAGATGGGCGCGCCGAGCATGGCCGAGGCCACGGCCGCCATGCCGACGACCGCCCACACGCCCTGGGTGGAGACGTGCGCGGCGAGCTCGAAGGGCAGGTGCGTGCCCAGGACGGCGGCAAGGGCGGCGACGAGGTACCAGCACACGCCGCCGAGCATGGCGCCGAGATAGATCGCCGGTCCGAACACGCCGCCCGCGAAGCCGCTGCCCAGCGCGAGCGCCACGGCCGCGAGCTTGGCCGCGAACAGCACCGCCAGCATGCCGGGCGCGAGCTCCCCGCGCAGCGCGGCGAAGGTGGCCTCGAAGCCGATGCTCGTCACGAGCGGAAGCTCCACCGCCAGCATGCCGATCAGCAGACCCGCGCCCGCGGGTCGCAGCCAGCGCGGCGCGCGCACCCGCTCCCACGCCGCATCCACGCGAGCGGTCGCGCCGATCAGGAGTTTCACCACCAGCGCTCCCGCGATCCCGATCAGCGCGCACGCCCCGAGCTCCCACGCCGAGGTCAGGCCCGCGGCCGGGATGTCGAACGTCGGCGCGGCGCCGAGAAAGGCCTGACGCACGGCGACCGCGGCGACGGTGGCGATCACGATGGGCGCGAACGCGCGCAGGGTGTAGTAGCCGACGATGACCTCCAGCGCGAAGATCACGGCCGCCACGGGCGCGCCGAACGAGACGGCGACGGCCGCCGCGGCGCCGCAGCCGAGGAGCGCCAGCGACTGGCGGTGATCGAGTCGCAACCGCTCGGCGATCCACGCGGCGATCGATGCGCCGATGTGCACCGCCGGCCCCTCGCGCCCGAGCGGCGCGCCCGCGCCGAGCGAGACGCCCGCCGCCAGCGCGGCGGCGACGCCCGAGCGCACGGGCATGCGCGCGCTGTTGAGCGCGCAGGCCTCCATGACGTCGGCGATGCCGTGGTAGCGCTTGCCGGGCAAGCGCTCGAGCAACAGCCCGACGAACAGCCCGCCCAGGGTGGGCACCAGCAGCACGCGCCAGACGGGCTGCTCGGCGACGATGCTCGCGTAGCGAGCCTCCGAGGCATCTCCGTAGCCGATGCGCTGCACCAGCTCGATCAACTGGATGAGCCCGAGCGTCGCCGCCCCGACGAGCGCGCCGATCAGCGCCGCGAACGCGAAGAAGGCGAACCGGTTGCCGTAGCGCGAGCCGAGCAATCGCGCGATCGCGCGGCGCCCACGCACGGCCCCGACCGCGTCGCCCGCGGGATCGGGGCCGCGCGACGCGCTGCCGCGCGCGGCGTTCAGAGCCCGGCGGACGCGCGGGCGAAGGCGCGTCGGGCGGGGCCCGCGAGATCCAGGCCGACGAGGCCCGCGGCGCGCAGACGTCCCGGCAGAGCCGCGCGACCGCGGAACGTGCGGGCGAGCCCGTCGGTCAAGGTCACCGTGCGGCGCCGATCGTCGCGTCGTTCGCGCTCGAAGCGCTCGAGCAGCCAGTCCGCACCGGGGTCGGGCTTGTCCTTCAGCAGTGCCACCAGCGCGCCGACGTCGCGCAGAGCGAGGTTGTAGCCCTGGCCCGCGACAGGGTGCAGCAGTCGCGCCGCGTTGCCGAGCAGCAACGCGCGGTGCCCGCGCGTCGACACCGCCTCCACGCGTTGCAGCGGCACGCAGGTGCGCCTGCCGGTGCGCGTGAACCGCCCGAGCCGTCGGCCGAAGCGCTCCTGCAGCAGCGCGAGAAAGCCCGCGTCGTCGAGCGCCTCGACCGCGCCGCGCTCTTCGGGATCGATGCACATGACGAAGCTCATCGTGCGTCCGGGCCTGGGCAGCAGCGCGAGCGGTCCGGACGCCGTGAACCGCTCGTGCGCGATGCCCGCGTGATCGCGCTCGAGCGCCACGCCGCCGAGCACGGCGAGCTGGTCGTGATCGGTTCGGCGCACGTCGATACCGAGCAGCCCCCGCGTGCTCGAGCCGGCGCCATCGGCGACGACGAGCAGCCGCGTGCGCACGCGCCCGCGCCGGACCTCCGGCCGCCGCGCAAGGCCCAGCGCCAGGCTCGTCGCGCCCTCCTCGGGCTCCACCGCCGCGACGGTCAGCCCGTCGAACCGCTGCACGCCGTCCGCGGCGTCCAGCGCCGGGTCGAGCGAGGCGACGAACGCGGCGTTGTCCACCGTCGCGCCGAGCGAGTCGCGCGAGAGCTCGCGCGCGTCGATGCGCGTGGCGCCGAAGCGTCCGCGGTGGGAGACCTGCACGCCGCGTATCGGCGCGGCGAGCGCCGCGTCCGCGCGCCACAGCCCGTGCGCGGCGAGCCAGTCCAGGCTGCCGGCCGAGAACGCCGTGCAGCGCGCGTCCAGCGCCGCGTCGTGCGTCTCGGCCGACCGCTCGTCCGAGCGCCCGTCCGACTGCACGCGCGCGACGTCGTCGGCCGCGGCCCGGTCGATCAGCGCGACGCGGGCGCCCTGAGCGGCCAGCGCCAGCGCCAGCGGCCGCCCGACCAGCCCGCCGCCGACGATCGTCACGTCGACCGCCACGTCGATGTCGAGCCGCGCGCCCTCGCCGCCGTCCGCTTCGTCGCCGCCCGTCCGCGCGGGCACGTCCACCGATGCCTCCGCGCGACTCACCGCCCGGCCATGAGCGCTTCGATGCCGTCGATGTCCTTCGGCACGTCTCCGGTGATCACCTCGTGGCCGTCGGCGGTGACGACGACGTTGTCCTCGATGCGGATGCCCATGTTGCGCAGCCGCTTCGGGACGCGGCGCTGGTCGCCGAGATACAGGCCCGGTTCCACCGTGAGCACCATGCCGGGCTCGAGCTCGCGCCAGTCGTCGGCGATCTTGTACTCGCCGACATCGTGCACGTCGAGCCCGAGCCAGTGCCCGGTCTTGTGCATGTAGTAGGGCTTGTAGGCCTCGTCCTTGAGCAGCTGCGCCGGCGTGCCCTTCAGCACGCCCAGGTCGCGCAGGCCGCGCACCAGCACGCGCAGCGCCGCCTCGTGCGGCGCGTTCCAGTGCGCGCCCGGACGCACGGCGTCGATGGCGGCGAGGTTGGCCTGCAGCACGATGCCGTAGAGCTCGCGCTGGGTGTCCGAGAAGCGGCCGCCGACGGGAAAGGTGCGCGTGATGTCGCCCGCGTAGCCGCGGTACTCGGCGCCGGAGTCGATGAGCACGAGCTCGCCCTCGTCCAGCACCGAGGCGTTCTCGGTGTAGTGCAGGATGCAGGCGTTCGCGCCGCCACCGACGATCGGCAGGAAGGCGTGGTCGGCCCCCTCGCGCACGTACTCGTGCGCAAGCTCCGCCTCGAGCTCGTGCTCGCGCATGCCGGGACGCGCGGCCCGCATGGCGCGCGCGTGGCCGGCGGCCGTGATGCGCGCGGCGCGGCGCATCACCGCGAGCTCCGCCCGGCTCTTCTTCAGCCGCATCTCGTGCAGGTGGTAGTCGAGCGAGACGAACGTGTCGGGATCCCCGGCGGAGCGGTGCTTCGCGGAGCGCGCGCGCGCCACCCAGCCGAGCACGCGCGCGTCGAAGTCCGGATCGCGGCCGAGCGTGTGATAGACCTTGCGTCGGCCCTCGAGCAGGCCCGGCAGGATGTCGTCGATGTCGCCGATCGGGAACGCGTCGTCGGCCCCGAGCATCTGCGGCGCGCGCTCCACGCCGACGCGCCTGCCGTGCCAGGTCTCCTTGTCCGGGTCGCGCTCCCGGCAGAAGAGCAGGTACTGGCCCGCCTTGCGGCCCGGCACCAGCACCGCCAGCGCCTCGGGCTCGCCGAAGCCCGTCAGGTAGTTGAAGTCGCTGTCCTGGCGGTAGCGGTACTCGCTGTCGCGGCTGCGGGTCGCGGGCAGCGCGGCCGGCAGGATGGCGACCGAGTCGTTGCCCATCGTGCGCATGAGCGCGCGCCGCCTGCGCGCGAGCTCCGCGCTCCAGGTCTTCGGCAAGGCCATGGTGTCCATCAATGCACGTCCTTTCGAGCGCCGCCGGATCCGGTGCCCGGGGCGGCGGAGGCGGTCCCCGAAGCGGCCCCCGGAGCGACTCCCGCGGCGGCCCCCACGGCGGCTCCCACGGCGGCTCCGGGCGCCCCGGCCGCGACGGGCCGCAGCTCCTCGAGCATGACGAGCACGCCGACGCGCACGTACTCGACGAGCTCGGCGTAGTCGGCCTCGGTGGAATCGGCCTCGGCCGACGCGTGCGCGCCCGCCCCGCGCTCGGCGGCGTCGATGGCCTGGAAGTCCGACAGCAGCTCGCGCACGTCCTCGGGCATCGGGCGGTTGCCGCGCGCCGCCGTGCCCAGGCCGATGCCGTAGGTCACGCCGGAGCAGAAGTCGCCGAGCGCGTCGATGCGCCGCGCGACGGGCTCCTCGTCGTCGGGCAGCGCCGGCTCGAAGTCGAGCTCGGCGGCGTTCAGCGAGGCGCGCGTGGCTTCGAACCAGGCGTCGATGTCACGCACCGCGGAGGCGTGCGCGGCGAGCGCCTCGGGCGCTAGCCCGGCGGCGTCCAGCAGCTCGGTGAACCAGCGCGACTTGGCGCCGGTGGCGGTGCGGCTGCACAGCAGGCCGCACGCGAGCCCGTGCGCCTCGGCCACCGAGAGCGGCACGCCGAGCGATTCCAGCGCGTGCGCTGCGGAGGAGAGGTCGTGACCCGACATGAGTGGGTGCTGGGCGGCTGGGTGTGAGGCGAGGCGCCGGACGCACGAGCGCAGCGCGCCGCCCTCGGCGCCCGCTCACGAGCCGTCGGCGCTTGCCTGGGCGGCGTGCGGCGAGTATACAGAGCGCCCATGAGCACCGCCGCGAACGATGCATCGGACGGCGTCCCCGCGACCGCTCCCGACTCCACCGCCCCGGGGTCGGGGCGGACGGCCCGGTCGCCGTCGGGCTCGGACGACGCGTTGTCCGACGAGCTGGCGGCGCTGGAGGAGCGGGTCGACCGGCTGGCCGCGCTCTGCGCGACGCTCGCGCTCGAGAACCGCTCGCTGCGCGGCCAGCAGCGCACCCTCGTCGAGGAGCGCGCGCGCCTGATCGAGAAGAACGAGACGGCACGCTCGAAGGTCGAGCAGATGATCGTGAGGCTGAAGTCGCTGGAGGGCGGTCAATGAGCGTGCAGGGCGGTGGCGCGCGCGGCGGCGGCGAGAGCCGTCTCGCCAAGCTGCGCATCATGTCCAAGGAAGTCACGATCGCCTGCCGTGCCGGCGAGGAGGACGCGCTCAAGCAGGCGGCCGCCTACATCGACGGTGCGATGCGCGAGCTGCGCTCGCGCAACAGCACCTCGAGCATCGAGAAGATCGCGATCGTCACGGCCATCAACACGGCCGATGCCCTGCTGAAGGCGCGTCGCGAGGTGGCATCGTCGTCCCATGTCGACAACGACGGTCACGAGCAGGGCGGCGGCGACCGCGTCGACGGCAAGGGCGCCGACGGCGAGCACGTCGATGACGGGCAGGGCATCGTCGACGCGGGTGCCGTCGGCAGCGAACCGCTGCGAGCACGCATCGCGGGACTGAGCGCCCGCGTGGATGCCCTGCTGGAACAGCACGCACCGGCCGCGCCGCGCCACGCGGACCCGTCGCCCCGCGCGGAGCTGGATTCCTGACGCCGCGGGTCGTGCCGCGTGGATCCGGGCAGACCTGGCCTTGCGAGTCACGCGCCCACGAGGGCCGTGCTACATTCGGGGCGTACCTTCTGCGGTGCGCGTCATTCGGTCGGGCATTTCCCTTGAGCCTGATTTTCGCACCCCGGGAACGGTCGGACCTCGTTGTTGTGCATGTCCGTCACGGCGGAAAGCCTGAGACGTTGCCGCCCGCTCCCACTTGAGCCGTTCGGTTCAAGGTAGTCAGCCGGAAACGGCATTCGCGGTGGGTACACCTTCGACCTTGGACGACGATCGCGACCGCTTCGGCCACGCCGCCTCCGCGACCGCCGACGGTGAGCGTGCGGCTCGACGCGATGCCGCCCGCACCGAGCTCGCGTCCCGCCGCTCCGCCCTGGACACGCCGACCCTGACGCGGGCCGGCCTGCGCGTCGCCGACGCCCTCGAACCCCTTCTCGCCGGACCTCCCGGGGCCGCGCCGCGCACGATCGCGGGCTACGCCGCGGTGCGCGGCGAAGTGCCCGTCGACCGCGCGCTCGCCCGCGCGCGCGCGCTCGGCTGGACCACCCTGCTGCCCGTCACGTCGGGCACGTCCATGCGCTTCGTCGCCTTCGACGAGACGACGCCCCTGCGCACCGCGCGCTTCGGCATCGTCGTGCCCGACCTGCCCGCCGAGGAGCTCGCCGCGGCGACGCTCGAGCCCGCGGGGCTGCACGCGGTGCTGGTGCCGCTGCTGGGCTTCGATGCGCGCCTGAACCGGCTGGGCATGGGCGGCGGCTTCTACGACCGGGCGTTCGCGCGCGATCCCGCGGCGTCGCCCGGGATGGACGCCCTGCCGCGGTTGATCGGCATCGCGCACGCCTTCCAGCAACTCGACGATGCGCACCCCATGCCGTGGGACGTTCCGCTCGACGCCGTGGTCACCGAACGCGGCGTGCACGGCGGCCTGCACCGGCGCGCGTCGGCGCCTGGCCAGGACGCGCGGGCCCCGCACCGGAACTAAGGCGCGCGCGGCCCCTGCGCCAGGAACATCGCGTAGGCGGCGTTGCCGGACTCCTCCTCGCAATGGAAACCGGGCTCGCGGCCGAGCGCCTCGAGCACTTCCAGCACGGCTCGTCCCTTCCCGCCCGGCGGCACGTCGATGCCCACGAGCACGCGTCCGTAGGCGGCGCCGTGGTTGCGGTAGTGGAAGAGCGTGATGTTGCAGCGCTCGCCGATGCTCGCCAGGAAGGAGGACAGCGCGCCCGGGCGCTCGGGGAAGCGGAAGCGGAACAGTCGCTCGTGCGGCAGGTGCGCGTGCCCGCCGATCATGTGCCGCACGTGCAGCTTCGCGACGTCGTTGCCCGTGAGATCCACCACGTCGTAGCCGTCGCCGTGCAGGGTGCCGAGCAGCGCCTCGCGCTCCTCGGCGCCGCCCGCGATCTCGACGCCCGCGAACACGGTCGCCCCGGCGGCGTCCGCGTAGCGGTAGTTGAACTCGGTGATGCCGCGCCGGCCGAGCGCCTCGCAGAAGCGCAGGAAGCTGCCCGGGCGCTCCGGGATGCGCGCGGCGAACAGCGCCTCGCGGCTCTCGCCGATCTCGGCGCGCTCGGCGACGTGGCGCAGCCGATCGAAGTTCACGTTCGCCCCGGACACGATGGCGGCGAAGGTGGCGCCGCGCACGCCGGTGTCGCGCACGTGACGCTTCAGACCCGCGACGGCCAGCGCGCCGGCGGGCTCCACCAGCGTGCGCGTCTCGTTGAAGATGTCCTTGATGGCGGCGCTCATCTCGTCGACCGTGACGAGCACCACCTCGTCGAGCGTCTCGCGGCACAGCGCGAAGTTGTGCTCGCCGACCTGGCGCACGGCCACGCCGTCGGCGAAGAGCCCGACGCGGTCGAGCTTGATGCGCTCGTCGGCCGCCAGCGCGTCGTGCATGCTGGCCGCATCGACGGGCTCCACCCCGATGGTGCGGATCTCGGGGCGCAGGTACTTGCAGTACACGCTCATGCCGGCGGCCAGCCCGCCTCCGCCGACCGGGATGAACACCGCGTCCAGCGGGCCGGGGTGCTGACGCAGCAGCTCGACGGCCACGGTGCCTTGCCCCGCGATGGTGTCGGGCGAGTCGAACGGATGGATGAAGGCGTGGCCGCGCGTCTCGCCGAGCTCCAGGGCGTGCGCGAGGGCCGTGTCGAAGTCGTCGCCGTGCAGCACCACCTCGGCGCCGAGCGCGCGCACCGCATCGATCTTGATCGGCGGCGTGGTGCGCGGCATGACGATCACGGCGGCGAGCCCGAGCCGCCCGGCCGCGAGCGCGACGCCCTGCGCGTGGTTGCCGGCCGAGGCCGCGATGACGCCGTTCGGCCGTGCCTGCTGCACGAGGCGGTGGATGCGGTTGAACGCGCCGCGACACTTGAACGAGAAGATGCCCTGCTCGTCCTCGCGCTTGAGCAGCACGTCGTTGCCGAGCCGCGCCGAGAGCTGGGGCGCGGCGTGCAGGCGCGTCTCGACGGCGACGTCGTACACGCGGGCCGAGAGGATGCGTCTGATGTAGTCTAGTTGCAGCGCGTTCATGCGCCCCGGGAGCGGCTTGCGGGCCGGTCACGCTACACGTTCACCGCCCCGACCGCACGCGGCGGCGTTCACTTTCCGCCCCCTCGGGCCCGCTCAGGTTCAACGAGGCTCCGTCCATGCATCCCGGCAAGCGCGCGGCCGCCGCGGCCGCGCTCGATCTCGTGCGTCCCGGCACGCTCATGGGCATCGGTTCCGGCTCCACGGTGGATGCGTTCATCGAGCTGCTGGGCACGAAGCCCGGCTTCGTGGAGGCCGCGGTGGCCGCGTCCACCGCCACCGAACGCCGCCTGCAGGCCGCCGGCATCGACGTGCTGGACCTGAACATGGCGGGCGAGCTCGCGCTCTACGTGGACGGCGCCGACGAGGTCGATCCGTCGCTGTGCCTGATCAAGGGCGGCGGCGCGGCGCTCACGCGCGAGAAGATCGTCGCGGGCGCGAGCCGGGAGTTCGTGTGCATGGTCGATGCCTCCAAGCGCGTGGCGCGGCTCGGCGCGTTCGGCGTGCCGATCGAGGTCATCCCGATGGCGCGCAGCTTCGTGGCGCGGCGCATCGTCGACATGGGCGCCGACCCCGAGTATCGCGAGGGCGTGCGCACCGACAACGGCTGCGTGATCCTCGACTGCTACGGCTTCGACATCGACGATCCGGCCGCGCTCGAGGCGCGGCTGAACGCCATACCGGGCGTGGTCACGAACGGACTGTTCGCGGCGCGGCGCGCCGACGTGTTGCTCGTCGGCAACGACGACGGCACCGCCCTGACGGTGACTCCGGCCGACGCCTGACGTCCCGTCAGTCGTCCACCCGCACCGCCGGCAACTCCAGCCGGATCTCGGTGCCGTGCCCCTCGCTGAACGCGTGCACCGTGCCGCCGTGCTGCGACACCACGCGCGCCACGAGCGCAAGGCCCAGACCGATGCCCTCGTGGCTGCGCACGATGCGCGCGTCGCGCTTGAAGCGCGTGAACAGCGTGTCGATCACGGCCGGATCGATGCCGACGCCGTCGTCCGCGACGCGCAGCACCGCCCGCCCGGCGCCGCCGGTTCCGTCCGGACCCGGCTGGCGTTCCAGCGAGACGCGCACCTCGCCGCCTTCGTGCGAGTACTTCACGGCGTTGCCGACGAGGTTGGCAACGGCGCGTTCGAGCGACGCGGCGTCCCCGAGCACCCACAGCTCGTCCCATTCGCCGACGCGCACGAGCCGCACGCGCCGCCCGCGCGCCTGCGGCACGAGCAGGTCCAGCGCGTTGCCCACCACGTCGTCGAGCAGGACCTCGGCGAAGCCGGCCTCGTCGAGCGCGTCGGCGCGCGCGACGTGCAGCAGGTCCTCCATCATGCCGAGACTCTTCCTGATGTTCGCCGCGATGCGTCTGGAGTCGTCGTCCGTCCCCTCGTCCTCGACGAGGTAGAGCGCCGAGATCAGCGGCGAGCGCAGGTCGTGACCCAGGAACTCGACCAGCTCGGCGCGGGCCCGTTCCACGCGGCGCAGGTCGCTGACGTCGACGATGCTGGCGCACACGAGCCGTTGGGAAAGACTCGGGCCGACCGCCGTCAGGTCGACCACGATCTCCTGCTCGCCGCGCTCGCGCACGATCTGCCAGGAGTCGCCCCGCCGCAGCAACGCGTCGAGCCGCTCGCGCGCGGCCGCGTCGTCGGCCGGGTCGTGGCCGAGGGCCGCGAGAAAGTCGCTCAGCGGCGTGCGCGTGGGCAACCCGGGTACCAGCGCGTGCACGAGCGGGTTGTCGCGCACGAGCTCCCCGGCCGGCGTCCAGATCGCGAAGCCCAGCGGGGCGCCGCTCAGCAGCGTCTCGCTGAAGGTCTTGATGCCGCCGAGCCGGACGATCTGACGCGCCAGTTGCTGCGCGTTCCGCTGCAGCCGTTCGACGGTGCCCGCGAACGCGGACGGTCGGTCGCGCGAGCGCACGCGATCGAGCGAATCGATGTAGCGCGTCAGGTCCGTCGCGAGCTCGGGATCGGCAACGAGCAGCGCGATCTCCAGGTGTCCCGCACCGGGAAAGTGGCGCGCGTGCACCGCCCCGCGCCGCCGCCAACCGCGCGTGCCCGCATCGATGGGCAGCGCCGGCACGGAAACCCCGCCACCGTAGCGCTCCCCGTCGGCGGTGAAGCGCCAGCCGTCGATGGGGAGGTGGCGCGACGCGGTCTCGAAGAAGGCCGCGAGCCGCTCGTTCGGCGGACCGCCGCGCTCGGGGATCTGGCGCGCGAGCTTCTCGCGCTCGGCCTCGAGGAAGCGGTTCACGTAGGCGAGCCGGTAGCGGGACCACAGCAGGTGGCTCGCGAGCACCGCGAGGCTAGCACCCACCGGCGCGTACCATCGGTCCGCGAAGCCGTAGAGCGCGCCGCTCAGCGCGAACGGCACCGCCGCCGCCGCGAGCGCCAGCACCAGACCGAGCTCCGGTCTGGCACGCGAGTACAGCAGCAGCAGCACGGGCAGCAGCAGCGCATCGACCGCGAGGCCCGTCCAGCGCGGGGCGGGAACCACGAGGCTGTCGTCCGCGAGCGCGGCGTACAGCGTGGCGTGCGCCTCCACGCCCGGCAGCGGAGCGTCCAGCGCCGACACCGGCGCCGGCACCGAGTCGCCGAGCCCGAACGCGGTGAGTCCGAGCAGGACCGTGCGGCCCTCGACGTCGGCGGGCTCGACGCGACCGGCCACGATGTCGACCACCGAAACGCGTTCGAACGTCCCGGCCGGTCCGTAGTACGGAATCAGTACCTCGTGGTCGAGCGCGCGCCGCCGAGGCGCGTTGCGGCCTTGTTCCTCCGGCTCGATGCGACGGCCGGGAAGCCGTCCGGGGTCGAGGTTGCCGAGGCTCTCGTGCGCCGCGAGAGCGAAGGCGGACCAGTGCGGCGCACCGATGCCCGCGCGCAGGAAGGCGCGCCGCACGATGCCGTCGTCATCGATGGGCAGCCCGACGTGACCGAGCGCGTCGGCGGCGCGCATGACCTGCACCACCGGCAGAAGGTCCCGCGGCGCTCGCCCGCGCACGTCCTCGAGCACGACGGGCAGGATCACGGTGGGCAGCGCCTCGAGCGCGGCGCTCAGGCGGGCGTCGCTGCCGCGGTCCGCGCTGGGCTCCGCGTACACCACGTCGACCAGCACGGCGCGCGCACCCAACTCGGCGATCCGGGTGAGCACGACGCTCTGCAGGTCGCGCGACCAGGGCCACCGACCGAGCTCGGCGAGGCTCGGCCCGTCGATGGCGGCGATGAGGACGTCCGGCGGCGGCTCGCGCTCGCCGAGTCGCACCCACGCATCGTGCACGAGCCGGTCGAGCCTGAGCGTCGCGCCCGTCCAGTCGAGCAGTTGCACGAACGCGAGCAGCGCGACCAGGGCGGTCGCGAGCCTGGCTGCGCTCAGCATGCTGGCGGGCGATCAGGACGTGCGGGCGTGCTCCTCGAGCCGGTAGCCGTGCTGGTAGATGGACGTCAGCTTCCAGCGCTCCGACTCCAGCAGCCTGAGCTTCTTCCGGATGCGGCTGGCGTGCGTGTCGACGGTGCGCGTGTTCAGCTCCGCGCTCTGGCCCCAGACCGAGGAGAGCAGGTGCTGACGCGACAGCACGCGCCCGCGGTTCCTGAACAGGAACAGCGCGAGCTCGTATTCCTTCTCGGTGAGCCGGATGGTCTCGTCGTCGAAGCGCACGCTGCGCGCGCTGGTCTCGAACGTGTACGGCGGGCACTCGAGCACGTCGTCGTCCGGCTGGGCGCGTCGCGCGAGCGCGTACAGCCGTGCGACGAGCTCGTGCCGCCGCACGGGCTTGGACAGGTAGTCGTCCGCGCCGGCGCCCAGGGCCATCACGATGTCTTCCTCCGCCTGGCGCGCCGTCACGAAGATGATGGGAACATCCGAGGTGAGCGTCTTCCTGATCCAGTGCAGCACCTCGAGCCCGGAGCCGCCCGACTCGAGCGTCCAGTCCAGCACGACGACGTCGAAGCTCGTCTTCTTGAACGAGCGCTGGAAGGACTCGGCGGCATGGAACACGTCGCAGTGGTAACCGCGCGCCTCGATCCAGCCGGAGACCTGGCCGGCCTGCTCGGCGTCGTCCTCTAGCAACGCGATGCGCAGCCTGTGGAGCTCAGTCATGGAAGGCTTCGTGCCGGCGGGGCTTCCGAGAGTGCCACAAGCGACGCATCGGCGACACGTCCGCCGTGCCGCGCGGCTCGACGCCGCGATGCCGCACCCTTAGCCGGGGTTGAAGAAGTGCCGTCCGCCATCCATGCGCCGCACGCGCTGCACGAGCGCGTCGAGGTGCTCCGGCACCGCCTCGACATCGAGTGCCGCGGTATTGACGATCAGCAGCGGGCAGTCCGTGAAATCGTGGAAGTGGCGCTCGTAGGACGAGGCGAGCCGCTGCAGGTAGGTGCTGTCGATGCGCGCCTCCCACGCGATGCCGCGCCGCTCGATGCGCTCGATCAGCGCCTCGACCGGCGCCTGCAGGTACACCACCAGATCCGGGACGGGCAGCGGCTGCGCCGCGCCGCCGACGAGCCGCGCGTGCAGGGCATCGTAGAGCCGCCACTCGATCTCGTCGAGGGTGAGCCCCGCGAACAGGGCGTCCTTGTCGATCGTGAAGTCGGTGACGATGCCGGCGGGCGCGCGCCGCACCGAGGGGTTGTCGAGCGTCTCGAGGCGCGAGACGAGAAACTGCAACTGCGCGGGCAGCGCGTTCGCCGTGGGGTCGGCGTAGAAGGCCTGCAACCAGGGGTTGGCATCGTCCGGGTCGGCCACGAAGCGGGCGCCCGTCTCCTCGGCGAGCAGGCGTGCCAAGGTACTCTTGCCCACGCCGATGGGGCCTTCGACCGCCACGTGACGAAATCGCGGCGCGCTCATCGGGGCGGTTTCGCTACCCGTACGGCGAGGCGTCTGAGACCCGTCCGTCCCACCCGCATCAGGTGCTGCGCCACGGACGAACCGTCGGGCAGGACCAGCCCGGGCTCGAGATCGGCGAGCGGCGCGAGCACGAACCCGCGCGACGCGAGCCCGGGGTGCGGCACGCGCAGTCGCGAGGTCGCGATGACCGAGCGACCGTACAGCAGCAGGTCCAGATCGAGGGTGCGCTCGCCCCAGCGCCTGGCACCGATACGCCTGCGGCCGTGCGCCGCCTCGATGTCCTGCAACGCGTCCAGCAGCGTCTCCGGCGTCGACGCGGTATCGAAGCGCACGACCGCGTTCAGGTAATCCGGTTGATCCTGCGGCCCCATGGGCAGCGTCTCGTAGACCGGGGACGCGGCGAACGAGTCGGCGGGCGTGGCCAGCGCGCGCAGCGCATCGCACGCCGAGGCGAGCGTCGCGCGGCGCTCGCCGAGGTTGGCGCCGAGCGCGACGTAGGCCCGTACCCGGCCGCTCACGGACCGGGATCCCACGCGTCCCGGGCCCGCGGGTCAGCCACCGGGCCCGCGCGCGCGATCGCCGCCCGGACGACGCCGGCGGCGCCGCTTCTTGCCGGCCGCCTTCGCGCCCTCGCCCCACAGATGCGCGGCGACGGGCTTGTGCTCGGCCGCGGTCGCCTGCGCGTCGGCGTCGAGCTCCTGCACCTCGGTCCACCATCGCGCGACGGGCTCCAGCTCGGGATCGATTCTCGAGCGCAGCACGAGAAAATCGTAGGCCGCGCGAAAGCGCCGGTCCTCCATGAGCCCGAGCGCGCGCGAGCCGCGGTTCTGCTCGAGCCGGGGCTGCATCTGCCAGATCTCGCGCATGGGCGCCGAGAACCGACGCGGAATGGACGTGGCCGAGAGCTGGTCCGCGATGGTGCGGTCGGCGGCGTCCGTCAGCGCGTCGTGCACGGGCGCGCCGTTCGCCACGGCGTCGAGCGCGGCCTCCTCGACGTCCGGCCACAGCATGAACGCGAGCAGGTAGTAGGCCGTGATGGGCTTGCCGGCCTGCACGCGCCGATCGGTGTTGTCGAGCGCGGAATGCAGCAGCGTCTCCAGCGCCTCGCGCGTGGCGGGCTCGGCGCGCTCCAGACGCTGCGCGAGTCCGGGCAGGAGGTGACGCAGCAGGCCGTGCTCGCGCACCGCATCGAAGCTTGCGCGCGCGTAGCCGCCCTGGAAGAGCTTCAGCACTTCCTCGAACAGGCGCGCGGGGGCCGTGTTGCCGAGCTCGTCCGAGGTCTTCCTCATGGCGGCGAGCGTGTCGGCCTCGATGTCGAAGCCGAGCTTCGCGGACAGTCGCACGGCGCGCAGCACGCGCACGGGGTCTTCCGCACAGCGCACGAGCGGGTCGCCGATGAGTCTGAACGTGCGCTTCTCGATGTCCTCGAGCCCGCCGACGAAGTCCAGCACCGCGCCGTCGGCGACGTCCCAGTACAGCGCGTTGACGGTGAAGTCCCGACGCCGCGCGTCCTCGTCGATGGTGCCGTAGACGTTGTCGCGCACGATGCGTCCGGATTCGGCCACCTCGCCGCCGTCGCCCGCGTCGTGAGCCGCGCGGAACGTGGCCGTCTCGATCACCTCGCGCCCGAACACCACGTGCACGAGCTTGAAGCGTCGTCCGATGATGCGGGAGTTGCGGAACACGCGGCGCACCTGCTCGGGCGTGGCGTCGGTCGCGACGTCGAAGTCCTTGGGCACCAGCCCGACGAGCGCGTCGCGCACGCCACCGCCGACGAGGCACGCCGTGTAGCCCGCCTCGTGCAGCTTGTCGAGCACCTTCAGCGCCGAGCGTCCGATGGCGTCGCGCGTGCAGTCGTGCTCGCCGGCCGGGAGCACGCGTACGGGATTGCCGCGACTCTCGAGCGCTCCGGGACCCGCCCCGGAACCCGCTCCGGGGTCCGCCCCGGCGCCCGCGTCCGACCCGCTCGTGTCGAACCCGCCCGAGTCGGATGTATCGGTGTCGGACGCACGCGTGCCCGAGGCACGTGCGCCGGAAGCGGCCGGTGCGGCCGCGGGCCGGGATCGCGAGCCGCTTCCGCGACCGCGCCGGGACTCCGGCTCGTCCTCGAAGTCGTCGTCGCGTGCCGTGCCCGGGCGGCGCACCGACACGAACGGTGCCGTATCGGTACCGGCCGCGACCGGGGACTCCCGCGAGGGCGTGGGCGCGGAGCGCAGCGGCTCGCCTGATCGTCTGGACATGTCGTTCGAAAGCACTCCGTTCATTGGTCCGGCGCGGGTGGCGGGCCGTCCGGCTCCGCATCGCCCGTGTCCGGCGAGTCGCCACCGCCGCGCTGCCAGCGCAGCCGGTCGCGGCGTTGATTCCTGGAAGGTCGGCCCTCGCCCGCGAGCCCGAGACGCGCCTCGCGGTCGGCGCGGCGCCGGGCACGGATGGCCTCGCGAGCGGCGACGCTCCCGGCCGATTCCTCGTACAGCAGGCTTGCCAGCGGCGCCGCGCGACGTTCGTCGGCGACGCCGAGCACCGTCAGCTCGAACTCGTAGGGTCCCTTCTCGACGCTGATGACGTCGCCGACCTGCACGATGCGCGACGGCTTGGCGCGCTGTCCGCCCACGCGAACCCGGTTCTTGGCGAGCGACTCGGACGCGACGCTGCGCGTGCGGAAGATCCGCGCCGCCCACAGCCACTTGTCGATCCGGACACGAGCGCCGGTGTCGGCACCGTCCCGCGAACTACGCCCGGCCCCTCGCGCGGCCCCGCGTCCGGTATCGTCCTTCCCTCTCACGACCGTGCCGAGCCGATTCGCCATGCAGTGCCACGTCTACCGAAGCTCCACGCGCGATGGTCTTTACGTCTGGATGCGCGAGCCCGATGATCTGGACGCCCTGCCCGAGCCCGTGCGCAGGCAGCTCGGCCGGGCCGAGCTCGCCATGACGCTGGAGCTGACTCCGCAGCGCAAGCTCGGTCAGGAGGACGCGGCGACGGTGCTGAGGAACCTCGAGGAGCGCGGCTTCCACGTGCAGATGCCGCGCGACATCGAGGCGGACGTGGAGCGCGCCGCGGGGTTGCCCGGACGGCGGCCCTGATGGAGGGGCCGGGGGTCAGTCGACCTCGTTGCGCGGCGCGGTGACGAGCGGCGTCACGCCCTGCGCGGAGAAGTACGCCGCGAGATCCTCGATGTCCTCGTCGCTGAGCTGCGAGGCGAAGCCCTGCATGATGGCGTTCTGACGCGCTCCCGACTTGTAGGCGTGCAACGAGTGCTCGAGGTAGTCGCGGTACTGACCCGCGAGGTTGGGCCACTGCGGCGCGGTGGCGATGCCGGCTTCGCCGTGGCAGGCGACGCAGGTCGCGCTCTTTTCCTGACCGCGCTCGATGCTGCCGGCGGCCGTGGCGGTACCGATCGGCAGGACCGATGCGGCGACGAGCGCGACGGCGCTGCCGAAGCAAGCGCGCACGAACGGCACCGACGCGGCGCGGACGGGAGCGCTCATGGTGCGGGCCTCCCGACGGAGGACAGCCAGGCGGTGATGTCGTCGATGTCCTCGTCGCTCAGCAGGCCGGCGTTGGCCTGCATGGTCTGGTGTCTGCGCTCGCCGGTACGGTAGGCCTTGAGCGCCGAGATCAGGTATTCCTGGTTCTGACCGGCGATGTAGGGCACGTGGTAGCTCGGGTAGACGTTCACGTAGCGCGGCACGCCGTGGCAGCCGAGACAGGTGTAGGCCTTCTCCCGACCGGCGACCGGGTCGCCGACGGCCCACGCGTCGGACGAGCCGCCCGGAGCGAGCAACGCGAGCGCCGGCCACGCCAGCGCACCGAGAAGGACCGGGCGCATGGCGCGCCGCAGCGATCCTGTAGAGGTCATGAAGCTCCGGGGGTCGTCGAAGGATTAAGAGCCGATGGACGGGCCGGCCGCCACCCCGTCACCCGGGACGGAGCGGCGGCCGGGTGCGACGCCCTCGGGGCCCGCACGCCGTCCGGCACCGCAAGTCTAGCCGCTCGCGCGCGGGTCGCCAACTCGGCGCCCGCCCGGTGCGGACCCGACGTCAGGCGCGCAGCGCGAGAAACATCTCGTTCATGCGCCGCACGAAGCCCGCGCCGTCCTCGAGCTGTCCGCCTTCGGCGAGCATCGCCTGGTCGAACAGCAGGTGCGCCCACTCGCCGAAGCGGTCCTCGTCCTGCTCGTCCGCCAGCAGCTCGAGCATGGGGTGCGAGGCGTTGATCTCGAGCACGGGCTTGCTGGACGGCATCTCGTGCCCGGCCTGCTTCAGGAGCTGCTGCATGTGCATGGCCATCTCGTGCTCGCCCAGCACGATGCAGGCCGGCGAGCTCGTCAGGCGCGTGGACGCGCGCACGTCCGAGGTCTCCTCCTCGAGCGCCGCCTTGATGCGCTTCAGGAGCGGCTCGGCCTCGCTCGCCTTCTTCTCGCGCTCGGCCTTGTCCTCCTCGCTGGTCTCGCCGCCCTCGATGGCCGACAGGTCCAGATCGCCCTTCGCGACCGACACGAACGACTTGCCCTCGTACTCGTGCAGGTAGCCCATCGCCCATTCGTCCACGCGGTCGTGCATCAACAGCACCTCGACGCCCTTGTCGCGGAACACCTCGAGGTGCGGGCTGTTGGCGGCGGCCTTGTAGCTGTCGGCGGTGACGTAGTAGAGCTTCTCCTGGCCGGGCTTCATGCGCGCGATGTAGTCGTCGAGCGAGGTGAACTCGCCTTCGCCGCCCTGAGTGGACTCGTAGCGGCAGAGCTTGGCCACCTGCTCGCGGTTCGCGAAGTCCTCGCCGGGCGCCTCCTTCAGACACGCACCGAACTGCTTCCAGAACTCGAGGTAGCGTTCGGGCTCCTTGTCGGCGAGCTTCTCGAGCATGCCGAGCACACGCTTGACCGAGGCGCTCCTGATGTTCTCGATGACCTTGTTGTCCTGCAGGATCTCGCGCGAGACGTTCAGCGGCAGGTCGTTGCTGTCGACGAGCCCGCGCACGAAGCGCAGGTAGCGCGGCATGAGCTTCTCGGCCTCGTCCATGATGAAGACGCGCTGCACGTAGAGCTTGATGCCGCCGCGCTGCGAGCTTCCGTCGTACAGGTCGAACGGCGCCTTCTGCGGCACGTACAGGAGCGACGTGTACTCGTGCTTGCCCTCGACACGGTTGTGGGACCACACGAGCGGGTCCTCCCAGTCGTTGCAGACCTGCTTGTAGAACGCCTTGTACTCGTCGTCGGAGATATCCGACTTCGCGCGCGTCCACAGCGCGGAGGCGGCGTTCACCTGCTCGAGCTTCGCCCCCTGTTCGGACTCGTCCTCGGGCGTCGGCTCCTCGCCTTCTCCGGCCGGCATGGCCGGTACGGGCTCGCTCCACATCATGATCGGGAAGACGATGTGGTCGGAGTACTTCTTGACGATGGACTTCAATCGCCAGGCGCCGGCGTACTCCTTCATGTCGTCCTTGAGGTACAGCGTCACCTCGGTACCGCGCGCGGGCTTGTCCACGTTCGCGATGGTGTAGCCGCCCGACGCCTTCGACTCCCAGGCCACGCCCTCGGACGCGGGCGCACCGGCTTTCCTCGTGACGAGGCGCACGCGATCGGCCACGACGAACGCGGAGTAGAAGCCGACGCCGAACTGACCGATGAGCTTCGCGTCCTCGCGCTTGTCGCCGGTGAGGCTGTCCAGGAACTGCTTCGTGCCGGACTTGGCGATGGTGCCGATGTTGGACACCACCTCGTCGGTGTTCATGCCGATGCCGTTGTCGCGCACCGTGACGGTGCCGGCGGCCTCGTCGGACTCGATGGTGATCGCCAGCGACTCGTCGGCCTCGTACAGCGCATCGTCGCCTAGCGCCTCGAAACGCAGCTTGTCGAGCGCGTCCGACGCGTTCGAGACGAGTTCGCGCAGGAAGATCTCGGGGTTCGAGTACAGGCTGTGGATCATCAGCTCGAGGAGCTGATTGACCTCGGCCTGGAAGACGCGCGACTCACCCGATTCCAGGGCAGCGTCGGCCTTGTCGGTGGTCTCGACCGCCTCGGCGGCGGCAACCGCGTCGGTGCCGGCTTCGGTGCCGGCTTCGGTACCGGCGTCGGTGCCGGCATCGGGGGCGGCGTCGGGCTCGGCGGCGGCGTCGTGGGACTGGCTCATCGGTCTCCTCCATCGTGTTCGGGCGCACGCGGCTCGCACGGAGGCGGCGCGGCGCTCGCAGGGTCGGTCCCGACAGATGGAGGCCGAACGCTCCCCGTTCAAGCGCTCGCGGAAATCGCCGGCGGCGCGCGACCGTCGATTCGGCCGGGAACGTCCGCCGGCGGGTCGGACGGCTTCAGCCGAGCTTTTCCTTGATGCGCGCGGCACGGCCCGTCAGGCCGCGCAGGTAGTAGAGCTTCGCGCGGCGCACGTCGCCGCGGCGCTTGACCTCGATGCCCGCCACGAGCGGGCTGTAGGTCTGGAACACGCGCTCGACGCCCTCGCCGTGGGAGATCTTGCGCACCGTGAAGGCGGAGTTCAGGCCGCGGTTGCGCTTGGCGATCACCACGCCCTCGAAGGCCTGCAGGCGCTCGCGCGCGCCCTCCTTGACCCGCACCTGGACGACGACGCTGTCGCCGGGCGAGAAGTCGGGCACCTGCTTGCCCATCTGCTCGGCGTCCAGTTCCTGAATGATCTTGCTCATGCTTCTATTTCCTTCCCGCTACCTGTTCCGCCGCGCCGCCGTGTCGGGCGCGTGCCTGTCGTCATCGTTCATCGCGCCGCCGATCTCCCGCAAGGAGATCCGGACGCCGCGCCCTCGTCCTCAGACGCGCCTGCTCGGCGCGCCAGTCGCGTATGCGCGCGTGGTCGCCGGACAACAGCACGTCCGGCACCTCGCGCCCCTCGAAGCTGACCGGCCGCGTCCAGTGCGGATGATCCAGCACGCCGGCTTCGCCGTCGCGCCCCTCGCCGAACGAGTCCTCGTCCGCCGAGCGCTCGTCGCCGAGCGCGCCGGGCACCAGTCGCACCGTCGCGTCGATCATGGCGAGCGCCGCGAACTCCCCACCGCTCAGCACGAAATCCCCGAGCGACACCTCCTCGTCGACGACCGCGTCGATGACGCGCTCGTCGATTCCCTCGTACCGCCCGGCGATCAGCACCAGTGCCGACGCGCGCGACCAGCGACGCGCCGTGCCCTGGTCGAACCGCCGCCCCTGCGGCCCGAGGCACACGACCGTGCCGCCTCCGAGCCTCGTCTTCACCGCGCGCACCGCCTCCACCAGCGGACCGGGCTTCATGACCATGCCGGGTCCGCCGCCGAACGGCCGATCGTCGACGGTGCGGTGCGCATCGTGCGCGTGATCCCGCGGGTTCTCGAGCTCCAGCCCCACGAGGCCGCGCTCGATCGCCCGGCCCACCACCCCGACCCGCAGCGCCTCGGCGACGGTATCGGGAAAGAGCGTGACCACGCCGAAGCGCGGCCCCGCCCGCACCGGGCCGGACATCAGAAGTCCGGGTCCCAGTCGATCGTGATGCGGCGCGCCGATGCGTCGACCTCGACGACCACGTCGGGACGCACCCAGGGCACGAGGATCTCGGCACCTGGCTTCGCCCCGTCGCGTCGATCGGCGACCACCACGACATCGTTGGCGCCGGTCTCGAACAACCGGTCCACCGGACCGATCGAAGCGCCGTCCACCGTCACCACGTCCATGCCCGTCAGATCCGTCCAGTAGTACTCGTCCGCACCCGCCGGCGGCAGGTCCGAACGCCGCACGGCGATCTCGCTGCCGACGAGCCGCTGGGCCGCGTCGCGATCCTCGATGCCCTCGAGCCGCGCCACGATGGTCTTGCCCTGCGCCCGCCCGTCGAGCACGCGCACCGCACGCCAGCCGGCCTCCGCGCCCGCCCGCAGCAACCACGCATCGAACCGCACGATGTTGTCGCGCGGGTCGGTGTCGGAATGCACCTTCACCCAGCCCTTGAGCCCGGAGACCGACGTGATGTGGCCGAGCCGCACCTCGGACCCGGCCGGCGGCACGTCCGGGCGGTCCGACCCGATCCGGACGACACCGCCGGACGCCTTGCGGGCGTCGGCGCTCTGACCGTCGGCGTCGTTCATGGGAGCGTGGTCGGAAGCGGCGTGCGGATCGGACGAACGCACCGGAGACGGATTCTTCGCCCCGTCCGGTCGATCGGACGATGCGGCGCGGGACCGGCCCGGACGGATCAGCCCGGATGGATCGGATCGGGCTCGGGCCGCCTCGGGCGGACGCCGCGCGGGCGGCGGCGAATCCCCGGTCAGGCCGCCGCGGCCTGCTCCTTCCTGTAGCCCTTGGCGATCTGGGTGACGCGCTCGCTCATCTGGGCACCGACCGAGACCCAGTAGTCGAGCCGCTCGAGATCGAGCTCGGCGGCGGTGGCCGCACCGCGCGCGACCGGGTTGTAGTAGCCGAGACGCTCGATGTAGCGGCCGTCCCGACGCGCCCGGCTGTCGGTGGCGACGATGTGATAGAACGGCTGCTTCTTGGCGCCGCCGCGGGACAGGCGAATGGTGACCATGACTTCGGGCGAGCCTCGCTGACGAGCTGTGCGGATAGGGAACTCGCCATTGTACGTCATCGGAGCCCGACTACAACCCTCCCCGCAAATGCCGTGCTTCCCCCCTCGGTGACGACGGAGGACCGCCGGCGACGCCGACTTCACGGCCATCTCGTCGCCCGGCGTGGTCTCGAGCGACACCTCGCCGCGCGTCACCGGCGCACCGGTCGCCTTTGAGCGCTCGGCGTCGATGACGGTGCCGGCGACCGGCACGCGCAGCTCGCTGCGCTCCAGACGCTGCCCGGCGATGTCGCGCGGCGCGCCCGCGCGTTCCGGTGGGAGCGGAATGCATGGTCCCGGACGGTGCGAGCACCGGACCAGGCGGGCCGAGGCCCGGCTTCGGGCGTTACCCGTGCCATCCGATCCGGACGAGAAATCAAGAACCGGGTCACAATCCGGGGATGGGCATTCGCCTCCGATTCCTCACCTGCCTGCTCGTCGTGCTGCTGCCGCTGGTCGCGGCCGCGCTGTGGACCGTGCGCATGGTCGACCAGACGCTCGTGGAGCGGGTCGAGGCCTCGCTCGTGGATTCGCTGCGCCTGGAGGCCGCGCGCATCCTCGAGACGCTGTCGCGCTACGGCGCGCACGCCGAGGCGCTCGCGGGCGGTAGCTGGGTGCGCGATTCGGTGGGCGCCGTGGTCGAGGCGCGGGCCGAGGTCGCCGAGCGCGCCGTGGCGGAACCCCGCGCGTCGGCCGAGCTGTCCTTCGCCGGGCGTGCGCCGGGCGTGGGCGCACCGCCGGGGTTGCCCCTCGAGGCCTCGCCGGACGCCGGCAGCGACATCGCGGGCGACGGCTTCGTGACGGTGGACCCGCGCGACGATACGCCGCTCGACTGGCTGGCGGACCGGCTGCGCGAGCAGGCGGCGGCGAGCCGCTCCGAGATCGTGCAGGTGCGCATCGTCGACGCCGCCGGCGACACGCTCGGCCAATCGGCCGGGGCGGGCTGGACGCCGGCCGACCCGGACCTGCTCGAGCGTGCGCTCGCGGCCGGCCGCGCCCTGTTCGGCGATGCCTGGCGCACCGAGCTCGACGGTGGCCGCATCGAGGAACGGCTCGGCATCGTCGTCCCGATCGCGAACCGCGACGCCGCGCCCGTCGGCGCGCTGCTCCTCGAGGCGCGGCTGGCGCCCGTGCTGGACCTCGTGTCGCGCCACGAGACGCTCGGCAGCACGAGCGAGGCCCACGTCGTGCAGCCCGTCGGCGACGACGCGGCCATGCTCATCACGCCGCTGCGCTTCGACGAGAACGCCGCCTTCAACAAGCTCGTGCCGATGGACTCGCCGCTGCCCGTGATCCAGGCGCTGCGCTCGCCGGCGGTTCGCGTGCTGCGCGGCCGCGACTACCGTGGCGTGGACTCCATCCTGGCCGTGCGCACGCTGGAGCCCACGGGCTGGGGCCTGGTCGCGAAGATCGACGCGGGCGAGGCGCTGCGCCCGCTGGCCGACGTGCACGACGCGGCCCGGCTCACCGTGTTCGCCACGCTGGCGCTGCTGATCGGGGTCTGGCTGTTCGGCCTGCGCCCCCTGGGCGTGCGCCTGCAACGCACCGCGGCGGCCGCGGAGCGCGTGGCCGAGGGACAGTTGCAGACGCCCGTGGGCGACGGCAGGCGCGACGAGGTCGGCGAGCTCGCGCGCACCATCGATCGGCTCGCCACCGACCTCGAGGCCGACCGCAGCATGCGCTCGGCCGCCGAGTCCAGGCTGCGCTACCAGGCCACTCACGACGAGCTGACGGGGCTCGCCAACCGCAAGCGCGCCAACGCGCTGATCGACGAGCTCGGCGAGACGCCGGGCCGCGACGCCGCGGTGGTCTTCATGGATCTCGACGGCTTCAAGTCCATCAACGACGCGCACGGGCACGCGGTCGGCGACGAGGTGCTGATCGACGTCGCGAACCGGCTCGAGGCGACCCTCCCGCCGGGCGCGACGCTCGCGCGCTGGGGCGGTGACGAGTTCGTGGCCATCCTGCCGGGCTGCGGCGAGCGCGAGGCGCGCGAGGTGGCCCACCGGTTGTGCGACTCGCTCGAGCCGCCCGTGCCGACGAGCGCCGGTGCGCACCGCGTCGGCTGCAGCAGCGGCGTGGCCTCGGCCGGCACGGGCCGCGCCCTGTCGGCGGCCATCGTCGAGGCCGACACGCTGATGTACGAGGAGAAGCATCGCAGGCGCAGCGAGGGCACCATCGACGCGTTCGCCGCGCGCGCGGTCGAGAGCGCGCTCGACGAGCAGCGCGTGGAGCTGTGGGTGCAGCCCGTCGTGACCGTGCCGGCGCCGGGCCGCGTGCGGCTCGTCGGCGCCGAGGCGCTGGTGCGGCTGCGCTCGCTCGACGGCGGCGTCATCTCGCCGGACGACTTCCTGTCGGCCGTCCGGAAGGCCCCGCTCGGGCGGGCACTCGACCGACGCGTGCTGGAGCGCTCGATCGAGGGGCTGGCGCGCTGGCGCCGGGCGGGCGTGGTCGACGAGCGCTTCACGCTGTCGGTGAACGTGACCGGCGCGAGCCTGCGCGACCCGAGCCTCGCCGAGGAGCTCGCGCGCATCCTCGCGCGCCACCGCGTGCCGCCCGCGCGCATCGTCATCGAGATCTCCGAGAAGACCGGCGACTTCGACATCGGCGTGCTCGAAGGGCTGCGCGCGACGGGCGTCGGCATCGCGCTCGACGACGTCGGGCTGCACCGCTCGAACATCGATCGGCTGGTGTCGGTCAACCCCGAGATCGCCAAGATCGATCGTCAGTGGCTCGCCGACGACGTGGTGCTGCCGCGCCTGATCGACCTGTGCCGCTCGCTCGGCTTCACGCTCGTGGCCGAGGGCATCGAGACCGAGGCGCAGCTCGCGCGGCTGCAGGGCCTGCAGGTCACGCGCTTCCAGGGCTACCTGTTCGATCGCCCGCACCAGGCGGTGCGCTTCGTCGAGCGCTGGGGCCGCCACGGCGGCATCCTGGAGACCTCGAACGAGGCGGCGTCGGAGCGCAAGGGCATGCCGGTCGTGTCGGGTGCCGCGGGCGGCGCGCGTCGCGGGAAGGCGGCGGTCGTCTCGTAGACGGCGCTCGTTCGCCGGACGGTGACCGCTACAGCCACACCCACACGATCATCGGCACCGCCACCGTGACGATGACGACATCGAGCGGCAGGCCCAGGCGCCAGTAGTCGCCGAAGGCGTAGCTGCCCGGGCCCATCACCAGGGTGTTCGACTGGTGTCCGATGGGCGTGAGATAGGGCGACGCGGCACCTACGGCCACGGCCATGAGGAACGCGTCCGGCGGCAGCGCCAGCCCTTCGGCCAGCGCGAACGCGATCGGCGCCATCAGTACCGCGGTGGGCGTGTTGTGCACGACGTCGGACATCAGCATGGACGTCACGAGCAGCAGCGAGACCATGCCCCACACCGGCACGTCGTCGGCCAGGGACAGCACGCCGTCGGCGATCAGCGTCGTGGTGCCGGTCGCCTGCAGCGCCTCGCCGACCGGGATCAGGAAGCCGAGCAGCACGATGATGGGCCACTCGATGCTGCGGTAGGCGTCGCGCAGCGAGATGAGCCTGAACAGCACGAGCAGCCCGACCACCGTGGTGAACGCGATCTGGATCGGCACCAGGCCCACGGCGGCGGCGAGGATGCCGGCCGCGAACAGCGAGGGAATGGCGAGCGAGCCGCGCCGGCGCACGATGTCCAGGCCCCGGTCCTTGATGGCCAGGCAACCGAGGCTCGTGCAGGCGTGCTCGAGCGCCTGGTTGTCGCCCTGCAGCAGCAGCACGTCGCCGACGCGAAAGCGCACGAGCTTGAGCCGCGCACGCGTCGCATGTCCCTCGCGCGCCAGCGCAAGCAGGTTCACGCCGAAGCGTCGGTGGATGCCGAAGCCGCGGGCGGAGGCGCCCTCGAGCGCCGAGTTCGGCATCACCACGGCCTCTATCACGCGCACGTCCGGGGACTTCAGCGCCGCGGGATCGATCTCCTCGGCGCCCGCCTCCAGCAGCGTGGGATCGACGAACAGCGGCTGCAGCGCCTCGCTCTCGCCTTCCAGGATCAGCACGTCGCCGCCCTGCAGCAGCTCCAGCGAGGTCGGCGCGAGCCGGCGCCGGTCGCGACGCAGGATGGCCATCACCGATACCTCGTTCTCGCAGCGCGCCTCGAGATCGCCCACCGCGGTGCCCACGAGCGCGGACTCCGCCGGCACGCGCACCTCGGTCGCGTAGCGCGCCACGCGCAGGTCGTGCTTCGGCCGGCCTATGCCCTCCTGCGGGCCCGACAGCACGAGGGTGCCGTCGCTCGAGACGAGGGGCCCCACCGCGGGCACGGCATCGTCGGCGCCCGGAAAGGCGGCGTCGCGCGAGACGATGAGCCGACGCGAGCAGAGCACGATGAACCCGAGCCCCGCGAGCGCGACGGCGAGCCCGACGGGCGTGAAGTCGAACATGCGAAAGGGCTCGCCGGTGCGCTCGGCGCGGAACGTCGCCACGACGATGTTCGGCGGCGTGCCGATCAGGGTCATGAGCCCGCCGAGCAGGCTCGCGAAGGACAGCGGCATCAGGAGCTGCGAGGCCGGCCGGCGCGCCTTTCTCGCATCGCGCAACGTGATGGGCAGCATCAGCGCGAGCGCCCCGATGTTGTTCATGAACGCCGACAGCAGCATGGTGATGCCGCAGTTGGCCACGAGCTGACGCCCGACGGTGCCGCGCGCGCGCGCCAGCACGCGCAGGAAGAGCTCCACGATGCCCGAGCCCTGCAACGCCTGGCTGATCACGAGCACCGCGGCCACGGTCACGACGGCCGGGTGGCCGAAGCCGTCGAAGGCGTGGTCGGCCGGCACGATGCCCGAGTAGACGGCCGCCATGAGCGCCATGCCCGCCACGATGTCGTAGCGCAGCCGGTTCCACACGAACAGGCCCATCGCGATGCCCAGGATCGCGACGACGGCGAGCTGGTCGGTCGTCACCGGCGGCTCGTGCGTGGGCGGCGCCCTTCGAGGTCCGGGTCGCCGCGCGTGCGCTCAGTTCGGCGGCGCACTGGCGCTCCGGCGGCGCTCGTACAGCACGCGCGAGTCGTCGAACGGCGCGTAGCCGAGCTGGTAGTCGAAGCGCGTGCGCGGCACCGAGCGCGCGGGCACGTCCCAGCTCACGCGCACCTCCGCGTCGGTACCGCCCTCGACCACGCGGCCGCGGTACACCGGGTCCACGGCCGCGACGATGCCGGCCTCCGCGCCGATGCGCACGACGAAGCGTGCGGGCAACCGATCCGCCACGTCCTCCTGCGCCGCGCCTTCGGCGGCGACGACGCTCGCGGAGAGCCGCACGCGCCCATCGGCCAGCCGCTCCACCGCCACGTCGTCGAAGGTGGGGAAGTCGGCCGGGTCGAGCGCGTCGTAGCGGGCCTGCATGATGGCGCGGAAGCGCTCGTTGACGTCCTCGAGCCCGCAATCGATCTCGCGCAGCGTGTCGCGCCAGAAGGTGAGAGGCGCGAGCCTTCGGGGCACGTCGTCGCGGCCCGCGGCGCGCAGGAAGTCGCCGAACGAGCCGGGGCCGCACGTCTGCAGGAAGGCCTCGGACCACAGGTCCCCTAGCGAGTAATACAGGTCCGGATCGAAGGTGGCCGCGAAGTCGGCGTCGATCAGGTCCTCGAAGCGGATGTCCAGGCGCTGCCAGGACACGGCCGCGATGTCGTGGTTCGAGCTGCGCCGTCCGGGTTCCGGCACCACGTCGAAGGACACGTGCTGCGCCATGCCCTCGACGAAGAAGCGCGCCGCGGCGAAGTGGCGCGCGAGGGCCCGCTCGGACAGCACCGACTGCATCACGTGCACGCTCTCGTGTGCCAGCACGCGCGCCTGCGTCTCGTCGGCGTCGAAGGTGTCGAGGTCCATGCGGATGGTCTTCCAGGTCGCGAGCCCGGCGGCGTGCTCGCTGCTGGCCGCGAGATCCACCCGCACGCGCGGCAGCGCCTCGGGCGTCACGCCGAGCAGCCTGCCCACGTGCTCGAAGTCCGCGTCCGCACGAGTCTCCAGATAGGCGACCGTGTCGGCGTCCTCGGCATCGAACGCGAAGCGGTAGTGCTCGGTGTTCGTGACGGCGAAGGCCACCGGCTGAACCCCGTCGGTGCCGAGACGGGCGCTCGGCGAGACGCGGGCGAGCAGCACCCCGCCGAGCACGACCAGACCCAGCACGGTCAATGCCACGCGGCGCCGCCCGGCATGCTTCGGGTTCGCACGACCGCCCGTCGCGGCCGAGGGCGTGCGGCTCCAGAGCCGCCAGGCGAGGAGCAGCGACACGCAGGCCGCGCCGAGGTGCACGCCGATGGCGCGCCCGTCCACGACGAGCCGGCTGCCGTCGTACTCGTTCGACAGCATGCCGAGCACGCTGTAGAGCCCGGCGCTGCCCGTCGAGCTCTCCAGCAGCATGACCGAGACGAGATAGAGCGCGAACACCACGAGCCCCACGGTGCGGAACCACGACAGCAGCACGCCGTGGCACAGCACGACGAACGCGAAGGCGAGGTCGCGCCACAGGAGCGTCGTCCAGGCCTGTGCGTAGAAGCGCCCGCCGAACGACTCGGGGTTGCCCGCGAGCAGCGCGGCGTCGAGCGCGTAGCCCGTGCCGATGACGGCCGTCAGCAGCAGCATGGCCGCGACGATCTTCGCGCCGAACACGCTCGCGCGCGAGATGGGCAGCGCGCGCAGGAAGTCGATGGTCGAGTCGTCGTGCTCGCGCGGAAAGAGCGACCAGGCGGTCACCAGCACGATGACGGCGGACAGCACCGCCACGCCGAAGTCGGTGCCCGGCCCGAGCACCTCCTCGTACCAGCTTCCGAAGGTCTCCTCGTCCACGCGCCCGGCGAACAGTTGCAGGGCGTAGCCGACGACGAGCAGCGCGAACCACAGCAGCGCGATGGGCGAGAGCTGCCTGAGCTCCTTGCCCACGAGCCGCATCACGGGCGCACCGCCGCGGCGTCCGCAGACGGGTCCGCCGAGGCGTCCGCCGAGGAGGCCGGACGCGGGATCACGCCGTCGAAGCCCGGCACCGTGAGCCGCGCGCTGCCCAGCCGCACCGGCTGGTGGACGTCGCCGGACTCGAACTCGGTCGCCGCGTACACGCGCTGGCCGGCCCCGTAGCGGCTCGAGAGCACGTGCACCGCCTCCCCCGCACGGCACTCGTCCTCGATCTCGTCGTCGCGGTCGACGTCGTACTCGCCGTCGAAGGGCCCGAGCGGCGCGTGGCGCAGGAAGCAGGTGCCCGCCCGCCACGCGTCCTCGTCGGTGCCGACCGCGGACAGCACGTCGCGCAGGCCCGGCGCATCGGCCACGCCCGGATCGACGTCGAGCGGCTCGTAGCCCACCGCCACGCGCTGCACGCCGCGCGCGTCGGCCGCGGCCGAGAAGCGCGGCACCAGCGGCGGCACGGACGCCAGCACCGCACGCGCGCCGGGCTCGGCCGCCGCGCGCAGCAGCCAGTCGCGCCAGCCCCGATCGAAGGCGTCCCAGTCCAGGCCCGTCGCGGCGGTGAACCGCTCGCGCGCGGAGCGCTGCCGGTCCGCCCAGCTCGCGAGCGCCGTCGCCCCGGGGGACGTGGCCAGGAATTCGCTCGCGAGCGCGGACACCGCGTCCGGACGCGCGCCGGCGTCCACCCCCTCGGTGGCGAGCCACTGCATGGCGACGAACGCCAGCGCCTCGGCGCCCGGGTAGGCGAACGCGTCGGCCACGAGCTGCCAGTTGTCGATGAGCTCCGCGCGCTGCCCGGTGCCCGAAGCCTCGGGAAAGCGCGCCAGCGCGTAGGCGGCGCGCGCGACGAGCTCGTCGCGGTGCGCGGGGTCGAGCGCGGACGGGTCGCCGCCGGTCTCGGCCCACCAGCGCGTGAAGCCGTCCAGCACCCAGTGGTGCGGCTCGAACGGCGCGCGCCCGCCGCTCTGCACCGACAGCAGGCCGTGCAGCACGACCGAGATCAGCACCGCATCGTCATAGGCGTCCTGGTCGAGCCAGTTGGCCGCGACGTACACGTCGCCGGACGCGCCGTAGTCGATGTCGTAGCGCTCGCGCGAGGGGCGCAGCGCCACGCGCACGGTCGCCAACGAGGTGAGCCCGAGTCGCTGCTGCACGCCCGTCACCGCGTCGACCGTGCGCTCGAAGAAGCGCGCGCCTTCGTCCTCGAACGCGGGGTCGATGTAGTGCAGCTCCACGGGCGGCGCGTCCGAGCGCAGCACGGTCTCGCCGACGAAGCCCACGGGCTCGACGGTGCGCCGCTCGGCGATCAGGCCCGCCACGCCCAGGCCCGTGAAGGCGAGCAGCGCGAGCGTGACGTGATCGCGCCGGCTCGCCGGGCGTGCCAGCCGCTCGGCCACCGAGCCGCCGCCGAAGCCCGCGATGGCGAACCCCACCAGCGTGAAGCCCGCGGCCATGAGCAGCGTCCACGCCATCTCGTCCCACGGCACCACGTCGCGCTCGAACACGAAGAGCTGCGCGTCCAGCAGCGCGTAGGGCGCGAAGCGCGTGGCGTCGATGGCGGACCACGACACCACGAGCCACAGGATCACGACGGTGAGCGCGTACAGCAGCACGCGCAGGTGCCCGCACAACGAGAAGCAGAACGCCGCGCTCCAGTACAGGGCCAGCACCACGAGCGACTTGCCGTACAGCAGGGCGAGCCAGCGCGGCGCGGGGTCGTCGATGATGCGGTTCGACGCGAGCGTGCACAGCGCGAGGATCGCGCCCATCACGAGCGCGAGGTACGCGAAGCCGAGCAGCCACTTCAACGCCAGCGGCCACAGCCGCCCGACGGGCAGCGCCTCCACGAACAGCCGCGTGCGCGACAGGTACTCGCGCGCCACGAGCCGGTTGCCGACGATCAGCACCACCAGCGGCACGACGGTGAGCAGCGCGAAGCGCACCACCTCGAACGGGCTGATGGCGTAGGCCGCCACGCGATTCTGCAGCAGCGCGAGTCCGGTGAGCGCGAGGCTCGCCAGCACCAGCCCGAAGGCCGCGCCCGCGTGCTCGCGCGCGTCCTTGCCCAGCAGGGAGAGGGTCCTCACGCCGACGCGCGTGCCCCGGAGGCGCTGCCGCCGCCTCCGACGAGCGCGACGAACACGTCCTCGAGCGTGAGTCGGTCCGCGCGCCAACCGGGCGCCAGCATCGACGGCCTGACCGGGGGGACCGGTCCCGGGTACTGCAGCACGAGGTGGCGCCGGCCGACGCGCACGACGTCCTCGAGGGTACGCAGCCGCGCCTGCGCGAACTCGCCGGGCAGGGAGCCCGGCACGTCGTCGGCCACGTCGATGGAGTACCCGGCGATGCTCGCGCGCAGCGGCCCGAGCGCCCCCTCGTGCACGGCGCGCCCGCTCTCGACGATGGAGATGCGCGTGGCGATGGCCTCGATCTCGTCGATCAGGTGCGTGGAGAAGAACACCGTGGCGCCCTCGCGCGCGGTCTGCTCGCGCACGAGATCCAGGAACTCGCGCCGCGCCACCGGATCCATGCCCGCGGTGGGCTCGTCGAGGATCAGCAGATCCGGACGCGTGGCGAGCGCCAGCGCCAGCGCGAGCTTGGCGCGCATGCCGCCGGAGAACGTGCCGAGGCGGCGCTTCGGCGGCAACCCGAACGCCTCGTTCAACCCGCGCCAGCGCCGCTCGTCCCACTTCGGGTAGAAGCCGCGCACGAACCTGGCGAGCGCGCGCGGCGTCATCCACGGGTACATGTGCTGCTCCTGGGCGACGTAGCCGATGCGCCGGCGCGCCGCCACCACGTGCCCCGACAGCGGCTCGCCGAACAGCCGCACCTGCCCGGCGTCCATGCCCGTGATGCCCATCAGGATGCGGATGGCGGTGGACTTGCCCGCCCCGTTCCTGCCCAGGAAGCCGTGCACCTCGCCGCGCCCCACGCTCAGCGACAACCCGTCCAGCACGGGGACGGCACCGAAGCGCTTGACCACGCGCTCCATCTCGATGACGGGTCCGGCGGGATCCGGGCCCGGAACGTCGGCCCACATGGCGCCGGTGGCCCCGGGTGCACGCACGTACGGGTCGGGCGCGGGCGCACCCCGGTCGTAGGCCGGTTCGGTCATGCGGGCGGGGCGTCGGGTCGTCGAAGGCTCGCGATGATAGCGGCAACCCGAGCCGCGGCCGGAGCGTCGGGCGCGACGCCGGCGGCACGTGGACGCGAAAATGTCATTCTAGGGGTCCGCCCCGTCTCCCCGCCGCCCATGCTCTCGCTCGCGCACCGCACCGCCCTGGGCGCCACCGGCGTCTCCATCCCGCCGATCTGCTTCGGCACGTCCAGCCTCGGGGACATGCCGAACACCTACGGTTACGGGGTGGATGCCGAGCGCGCGCACGCGACCCTGCGGCGCATCCTCGAAGGCCCCATGCCGTTCGTGGACACCTCCAGGAACTACGGCGCGGGCAGAAGCGAGGCGCGCATCGGCGAGGTGTTGCGCGAGCTCGGCGGGTTGCCGGACACCGCGGTGCTGTCGACCAAGCTCGACCGCGACCCCGACACGAACCGCTTCGATGCCGCGCGCGCGCGGCGCTCGCTCGAGGAGTCGCTCGCGGCGCTGGGGCTGTCGCGCGTGCAGATCCTGCACCTGCACGACCCCGAACACGCCGACGGCACGCACGACATCGTGCGCCCGGGCGGCGCGCTGGACGAGCTCCGGAAGCTGCGCGACGAGGGCCTGTGCGACGCCATAGGCCTGGCCGCCGGCAACGTCGACGTCATGCTGCCCATCGTGCGCGACAACGCCTTCGACGTGATGATCACGCACAACCGCTACACGCTGCTGAACAGGAACGCGGCCGGGCTGATCGCGCTCGCGCGCGAGCGCGGCGTCGCCGTCATGAACGCAGCCCCCTACGCCGGCGGCGTGTTCGCCAAGGGCAGCGGCGAGATGCCGCGCTACGTCTACCAGGAGGCCGACGACGCGGCGCTCGAGCCCGTGCGCCGCGTGGAGGCGCTGTGCCGGGAGCACGACGTCGCGCCGGGCGCGGCGGCTCTGCAGTTCTCGATGCGCGACGCGCGGATCGCCGCGACCATCTGCGGCGTGTCGAAGCCCGAGCGGGTCGACCAGACGCTCGCGTGGGCGCAGGTCGACGTGCCGCAGGCGCTGTGGGACGCGCTCGCGAAGCTGCCGCACTCGAGCGACGACCCGGAGGCGTCGCGGGTCATTCCGAAGGAATGAGCCGCCGTCGCGCCCGATACGCGGTGTGTTCCGCGAATCGGGCGCGACGACGGCGGGCCGGACCCGGACTCAGGCCGTCGCCGGAGCCGCGCCCGCGACCGCTGCGGGCCGGGCGCCCACGAAGGCCCAGGCCTCGGCGGTCTCGCCCTTCTCGAAGGTCTTCGACTCGATGGGCAGCATCGCGGCCACCGCCTTCAATGCCGCGTCCATGTGCGCGGGGGCGCCGACGACCGCGTAGCGGCGCAGTCCCGACAGCGCCTTGAAGTGCGTGCGCACGACGTCGGCGTCGAGCAGCGCGCCGAGCTCGTTGCCCTCGTAGTGCTCGAACAGCAGCAGCAGGCTCACCTCCTCCTGCGTCTCGAAGGCGGCCTCCATGCGGCTCGCCATGGTGGCCAGGTCCTCCTCGGACACCTTGCCGGGAATGTCGAACGCGAAGACGCTCGGCGAATCGGTGCGGATCTCTCGTACGGGTGCTTGCATGGGATGAATGGAAGGATGAGTAGAACGGCCGTCGAGCTTCGGTCGCCGTCGGCGCGCGCTGGGCCGCCCTGCAACGATTACCCGTGCGTTTGCAACCGGTGCGTCGCCGCCCTGCTCGTCCTTGTCCCGCTCGCCTCGCTTCGGTGCGGCTCGTCCGAACGCGTCAGGCCAGCACCTCGCGGATGACGTAGCCGCCCGAGCGCTCGTCGGCCTCCAGCGCGAAGAGCCCCTGCGCCTCCGCCTCCTCGAGCATCTTGCTGAACGAGTCGAAGCCGTAGTAGCTCTCGTTGAAGCCCGGCCGCCGGCGCTTGAGCGTCTGCTTGATCATCGAGCCCCAGAGCTTGTCCTTGCCGCCGCGCTCGTTGCTGAGCGCCGCCGCGGTGCGGTACACCAGATCGATGCCTTCCTGCTGCCTGTCCTCGTCCGTGGCCTCGTCGGTGGCCTCGTCGGTGGCCTCGTCGGCGGACTCGTCCTCGTCCCCGGCGGCATGGGCACCCGTCTCGTCGTCGGACTCGTCGCCGTCGTCCGGCTCGACGCCGTCGTCGCCGGCGACGAGATCGAAGTCCTCGTCATCGTCCTCGAAGGGGTCGTCGCCCACGCCCACGTCGTGCACGTGCGAGAAGGGCGAACGGGCACGGGTGCTCGAGCCGGCTCCGGTGCGCGCCGCCGGTGTGGCGGCGGCGACCCCGTCGCCGGGCGTCGCGACGACATCGGCCCCGTCCGCGTCCTCGTGCCCGACCCCGTCCGGGCGCTCGTCGCTCGCGGCCACGGCGTCGGTGCGTGCGCCATCGCGGGACCCTCGCTCCGCGCCGCGGCCGCCCCGCCCACCGCGGTGCGAGCGCTCGCGCCCCTTCGACTCGCCTTTCGATTCGACCTGTGAATCGGCCTTCGGCTCGGCCCGTGCGACGTCACGGTCCGCGTTCCGGCCGTCGTCCGATGATGGGTCCCGCGCATCGGCCGGTGCGTCCGCGCGCGCGCCGTTCGCTGGCCCGTTCGCTGGCCCGTTCGGAGCCTCGGCGGACGTCTCCGGTGGCGCCTCGGCCGCACCGTCGCCGCCGCGCCCGCGCCCGGAGCGCCCCGAGCGCTTGCGACCTCCGCGACTGCGACCCGAGCCGCCGTCCCCGCGCACCGGCGTGCGCTGGCGCTCGAGCTCGCGCACGAGGTCGTCGTAGTAGATGAACTCGTCGCAATTGCTGATCAGCAGATCGGACGTCGAGTTCTTGACTCCCACGCCGATGACCGTCTTCGCGTTCTCGCGCAGCTTGCTCACGAGCGGCGAGAAGTCCGAGTCGCCGCTGATGACGACGAACGTGTCGACGTGCTGCTTCGTGTAGCAAAGATCCAGCGCGTCCACGACCATGCGGATGTCGGCGGAGTTCTTGCCGGACATGCGCACGTGCGGAATCTCGATCAGCTCGAAGGCCGCCTCGTGCATGGGGCCCTTGAACTCCTTGTAGCGGTCCCAGTCGCAGTAGGCCTTCTTGACCACGATGCTGCCCTTGACGAGCAGCCGCTCGAGCACGTGCTGAATGTTGAACTTGCGGTACTTCGCGTCGCGCACACCGAGCGCGATGTTCTCGAAATCGCAGAACAGCGCGAGGCTGCGGTCGTCGGGCTGGAGGGCCATCTAGTTCCTGGGTCGTCGTGGCGCGAGCCGGGCCGGCCCGGCGCGGACGACGGCGATGGTACACGCAGCACCGCGACGGCCCTCGTCCAGCCCCCCGCGACCGCGCGCGACCGTATGATGACGCGACATGCTTGCCTCCCGCCCTACTCGCCCCCGACGTCGATCCGCGTGCGCGCTCCGCGCCGCGCACGCGCTCGCGGCCCTGGTCTTCCTGAGCCTGCTGGCCGCGCCCCCGCCCCCGGCGCACGCGGCCGAGGTGCGCATCGCCGTCGGTGATCGCACGGTGCACGCGCTGCTGGCCGACGGCATCGAGCGCGGGCTGCTGGAGCGCGAGGGCGTGCAGGCGACGGTGCAGGCGGTCGACGATCCTGCCGCGGCCGTGGCCGACGGTGACGCCGACCTCGCGGCCGTCACTGCCGACGCCCTGATCGAGGCCGAACGCCTGGGCGAGCCGCTGCGCGGTGCCCTGTTGCTCGCCTACGCCCTGGAGAGCGACGCCCTGGTGGCGGCCTCGCGCGTGGGCGGCATAGCCGGGCTGCGCGGCGCCACCGTGGGTCTGCGCGGCACGGGCGAGGACAGCCTGTTGCTCGTCTACGCGCTGCAGCGCACCGGGCTGTCGATGGACGACGTGC
Source organism: uncultured Gammaproteobacteria bacterium (assembly GCA_963833195.1). GTDB lineage: Bacteria > Pseudomonadota > Gammaproteobacteria > Granulosicoccales > Granulosicoccaceae > Granulosicoccus. Next base: position 1,380,926 of record CAWHXF010000028.1, read on the forward strand.
GCACCGTCAGGCTCGCGCCCGGGGCGAGCGCCCGCGGTTTGGCGGCCGCGCTGGCCGACGGCACGCTGGACGCGGCCGTGCTGCACGGACCGGTGGTCGCTTCGCTGCTGGAGCGCAACGCGGACGCCGAGGCCGCCCAACGCGTGCGGGTGCTCGCCAGCGCCGCGGACAGTCCCGGCCTCGTCACGGACCTGCTCGTCGGGGAGGACCGCTGGCTGTCGGGCAACAGGGAGGCGGTCAAGAGCGTCGTGCGCGGCTGGAACCGCATCGTCGCCGCGGCGCGGCGCAACCCGACCGAGACCGCCGCGCGCATCGCCGAACGCCTGGGTGCCGCCGCGAGCGCCGACGGGGCCGCCGGGGCCCTGGACGGCCTGCAACTGCTGGACGTCCAGGACAACGTCGAGCTGGTACGCGGCGAATACCAGAGCGCCTTCTCGGACATGAGCGAGGTGCTCGAGCGTCGGGACCGCGTCAATGCCCGCGGCGTGCCCTCGGCGAACCGCTTCCTGTCGCTGTCGGCGCTGCGCCAGGTGGCGGCGGGCCGCTGACCCCGAGGCTGACCCCGAGGCTGACCCCGAGGCTGACCCCGAGGCTGACCCCGGGCCGGCTCCGAGTGGGCTCGGGCCGGCCTCGGGCCCGGCTCAGGCCTTCTGCTCGTGGTAGTGCTGGATGCTCTCGTACACGTCGTCCGGGAACGTGAGGTCCTGATACACGTTGCCGGCGTCGGGGTCGTCGGGGTTCGCGAGGATGGGGAAGTCCTGCTTTTCCTCGTAGCCGCGGATGGTGTCGGCGCGCGGCGGGCTGTAACCTGCCTCCGTCACCTGTTGCAGCAGGCCCTTGGCCTTGGTCTCGTCGACGTCCTTGTCCTTGGTCATCCATTCCACCATCTCGTCGTCCGAGAGGAAGTGGCGCGCGACGATGGTGAACACCAGCCGCCCGTAGTGTCCGATGTCCTTGCCCGCGTCGAGCGCGTCGAGCAGGTGGTTCATCATGGGGTTCTTGCGCAGGTCTTCCGCGGACATGGTTCCGGCTCCTGTGGGTGATGGGTCCCGATCGCGGGACCTCGTGGCCGGACATGATGCGTCGCCGTTTCGTCCTCGCACGGCATCTGGTAATTCATACAGCATGATGCGGGACGTTCAGCCCTCCGGCGCCTCGGTGCCTCCCGGCGGCAGCCAGCCCTTCTCCGTGTGATCGTGGCGTACGCGCCCGGCCCCCTGCATGGCGCGATCGAGCTCGTCGCGAATCTGCTTCGCGAGATCGATGTACTCGGCGTTCTCGAAGATCGAGATGTCCTCGCGATACACCGGCGCGAGGCGCCGGAGCCCCGCGTTGTCCTGCTCCACCAGCACCGTGGCCGCCTTCTCGGCCTCGTAGGGGTGCATGCCGAGCGCCTCGAGCGCGTAGCGCCCCGCGCGCACGGAGCTGTCGAACACCTCGCGCACGATGTCGTCGGTACCGCCCTGGTACATGCGGTACACCGAGCGGCGGTCGAACGCGCGCGCGATGATGTGCAGGTCGGGTCGCTCGCGCCGCGCGTGCTCGATGAGCTTCAGCGCCTCGGCCTCGTCATCGATCGCCACGACGAGCAGCTTCGCCTCGTGCAGGCCCGCCGCCTCCAGCAGGTCGGGACGCGTGGCGTCGCCGTAGAACACCTTGGTGCCGAACTTGCGCTGCCCCTCTATCAGCTCGCTCTTGTGCTCCAGCAGCGTGGTCGTGTAGCCGTTGCTGAGCAGCAGCCGGTTCACCACCTGCCCGAAGCGGCCGTGGCCCGCGATGATGGTGGTCCCCACCTCGTCGATGGCATCGTTCTCGCGCACCTGCCCCTTCGTCATGCGCGGCGCTATCACGCGCTCGAACACGATGAAGAGCACGGGCGTCACGAGCATGGACAGAGCCACCACCAGCAGCAGCACGTCGGCGATGCCCGCCGGCAGCACGTCGTTCTGCAGGCAGAACGAGATCAGCACGAAGCCGAACTCGCCGGCCTGCGCGAGCCCCAGCGCGACCAGCCACCGGTCCGCATCGCGGATGCCGAACACGGTGGCGAGCGCGAACAGCACGGTCGCCTTCACGGCGACGGTGCCGAGGGTGAGGCCCAGCACCAGTCCCAGTTGCTCGAACAGGATGCCGAAGTCGATGCCCGCACCCACGGTGATGAAGAAGAGCCCCAGCAGCAACCCCTTGAACGGCTCGATGTCGCTCTCGATCTCGTGCCGGTACTCGTTGTTCGCGAGCAGCACGCCCGCCAGGAACGTGCCGAGCGCGGGAGAGAGCCCGACCAGCATCATCAGCAGCGCGATGGCGATGACCAGCAGCAGCGTGGCCGCGGTGAACACCTCGCGCATGCCGGTGGCCCCGATGTAGCGAAAGAGCGGGCGCGACAGGTAGTTGCCGCCGACCACGATCGCCGCGATGGCCCCGACGTTCAGCAGCGCCACCTGCCACGGCGGCAGCCCCTCGGTGATGACCATCGACTCCGCGTGCTCGCCCTCCCCGCCATGACCGCCCGTGTCGGTCGCCTGCCCCGCCACGGCGTCCCCGGCGCTCGGACCCGCACCGAACGCATCGATCAGCTCCGGCACCGCGAGCAGCGGCAGCAGCGCCAGCATCGGGATCACCGCGATGTCCTGCGCCAGCAGCACCGAGAAGCTCGACTGTCCGCCGCCGGTCTTCATCAGCCCCTTCTCGTTGAGCGTCTGCAGCACGATGGCCGTCGACGACAGGCACAGCACCAGCCCGATGGCGAGCGCGAACTGCCAGGGCTGACCGAGCGCGAGCGCGATGCCGGTGAAGGCGGCGGCGGTACCGACGACCTGCAACCCGCCGAGCCCGAAGAGCTGGCCGCGCATGGCCCACAGCGCCTTCGGCTCCAGCTCCAGCCCGACCAGGAACAGCATCATCACCACGCCGAACTCGGCGAAGTGCTGCAGCGCCTGCGTCTCGCCGCTGTACACGATGCCCAGCACCGGCCCGATGGCGACGCCCGCGATGAGGTACCCCAGCACCGAGCCGAGCCCCAGGCGCTTGGCGACGGGCACGGCGATGACGGCCGCCAGCAGGTAGACGAAGGCCTCGAGCAGGACCTCGTTCACGAGACCGTCTCGGCCGCGCGCAGTATCGGCAACCTCGCCTCGTTCACGAGTGTCCGCCCCTTGAGCGCCGCCTCGTCCAGCGCATCGTCGCGCAGCGCCGCCAGCAGCTCGCCGAACGCCGCCACGTGCGCGTCCGCCCGCCCGTCGTCATCGGCGGCGAGCGCCCCGTACAGCACGAACGGCGGCAGGAAGCGCATGCCGCAGAGGTTCGCGGTCTGCTCCAGCGGCGTCAGCAGCGTGCGGATCTCGAAGCGGTTGTGCCCCGCGGCGCCGTAGGCGTGCTCCGCACCGCCGGCCGATACCGCCACGAGCAGCGTCTTGCCGGCGAGCGCGTCCCCGCCCTCGCCGTAGGCGAAGCCGAACTCCAGCACCAGATCCATCCACTCCTTCAGGATCGCGGGCACCGAGTACCAGTGGAACGGGTGCAGGAAGATCACGACGTCGTGCTCGCGCAACCGTCGCTGCTCGGCGTCGATGTCGATCTTGAAGCGCGGGTAGGCGGCGTACAGGTCCACCAGGGTCACGCCTTCGGTATCGGCCGCGACCCGGGCCAGGCGCGCGTTGATCCGCGAGGAGCGCACCGAAGGGTGGGCGTAGAGCACGAGCACTCGGCTCATGGGCACGGGGTGGCGGCGGCGACGGGGCCGGCACGATGCCACACCCGCACGCCGGGCGAGCGCCGGAGGAGGCGAGCGGCCGGACCGCCGACGTGAGAGGCTTCCGACCCGTCCCCGATGCGAGCACCCGCGTGGAGCCACCCTCCCGGCCGTTCGAGATATTCCCCGCCCTGCACCTGTGGCGCGGTCGCCTCGTCGACCTCGCCCCCGACGACGAAGGCGCCGGGCCGATCGACGACGGCCACGATCCGGTCGCCACCGCGCGCCACTGGATCGAGCAGGGCGCGCAGTGGCTGCACGTCATCGACGTGGACGCGCTGTTCGACGAGCCGGGACACGTCAATCGGCCGATCGTGGAGCGGTTGTGCGCGCTGCCCGTGCGCGTGCAGTTCGGCGGCGGCATGCGCAGCGCCGAGGACATCGCGTGGGCGGTGGGCATCGGCGTCGAGCGCATCCTGCTGTCCACCGCCACGGTCGAGTCCCCGGCGCTCGTGGCGCAGGCCGTCATCGAGCACGGTCGCGAGCGCTTCGGGCTCTCGGTGCGCACCGACGAGCGCGGCGACGTGGTCACGCACGGCGGCCAGGCGGTGCCCGGCATGCGCGCGGCGGCGGTGGCCGTGCAGGTCAAGGCGCTCGGCATCGACACCGCCGTGCACGTGCGCGTGCTGCCCGACGGCAGCATGACGGGCACCGATCTGGACACCTCGAGGGAGCTCGCGGAGCTCTCCGGCATGAACGTCATCGTCGGCGGCGAGGTGCGCGACATGAGCGACGTGGTGGATTGCTACAACAAGCAGGGCATCACCGGCGTGCTGATCGGCAAGGCGCTGCAGACCGGGCGCATCGAGCTGCCCGTGGCGCTGGAGGAGACGCGCGCGACGCTCGCCTTCGAGTCCGGCCTGCCGCGCTGGCACGCCGAGGAGCTCACGATGGCGGTGCGCCTGCGCCGGGCCCTGGCGCCGCGGTTACCTGCTGCGCCACCTCCCGGATCCGGCGGGCCTGCGCGTGCTGGACGCCGGCGGCGGCAACGGCGCGGGCAGCCTGCACCTCGCCATGGCGGGCGCCGACATCGACGTCGTCGACCGCTCGGTCGCCATGCTGGCCGAGCTCGACGAGCGGGCCGAGCGCGCGGGCGTGCACGCGCGCGTCACCACGCACGCCACCGACATCAGGAAGCTCGGCGAGCGCTTCGGACCCGACACCTTCGATGCGCTCATCTGCCACAACGTGGTGCAGTACAGCTCCGACTGGGAGAAGCTGCTGATGTCGATGCTCGCACCGCTGAAGTCCGGCGGCACGCTGTCGCTGATCGTGCGCAACTGGTACGCCGAGCCGTACGGCATCGACGTCGAGCTGCACACCGCGCAGGAGCTGCCCGGTCTCATCGAGCGCGCGCGCGGCCCCTCGCGCGTGTTCGATGCCGACGTCCTGCTGTTCAGCGCACCGTACCTCGCCGAATGGCTGGACGCGCACGGCTTCGACGTGGTGGGCGACTACGGTTTGCTGTGCCGCCACGCGACGCCGGATGCCGAGGGCCCCGCCGCGCGCGAGGCGCTCCTGGAGAAGCTCGTGGCCCTGGAATCCGCGATGGGCGAGCGCGCGCCGTTCCGATACACGGCGAGGTACCTGCAGCTCGTGGCGACGAAGCGCTAGCCGCGTTGGTCCAGCTCGCCGTCGTGACCGTGGTGCGCTCCCCCCTCGGCATCCAGCACGCCCATCGCGTGGCGCAGCAACGCGCCGTGCACGCCGCGCCCGCGTCGGGTCGCGGCGGCGATGGGCTTCGGCACGAGCGGACCCGGAGCAGTCCCGTTCAGCATCGCGCGTTCCGGCGCCACGAACGCTCCACATCGTTCGCAGTCTGGCCCCGCATGCCTCGCCCTTCCCCGGATGACGCCCGCGTCATGCCTCGACACAGCGTCGTCCGCATCGCTTCCGTGCTCGCGCTCATCGGCCTCCAGACCGCTGCCGCCGCCCCCCTCGGCTACGGCTCGCCACCGAGAGCCGGCGACCGCATCGCCGCTCAACGGCTCGTGCTCGTGTGCGACTCCGCGGCCGGCGCGCGCTACTCCGCGCGCACCGGCTACGACTGGGCCTGATCCCGGCCGCACCCGAGCCGGAGCCGCGCCCGCCTTGCAGTCCACCCTCGTCCTGCTGCCCGACTTCGCGCTGATCGCGCTGGGCTTCGTCATCGCGCCGCTACTCACCGACGAGCTGTGGCGCGGGCTCGACCGGCTGAGCTACCACGTGCTGTATCCCGCGCTGATCTTCGCCGCCGCGAGCGCTCGAGCGGTCGACCCGCACGCCGTGCTGATCCTGGGCGGAGCCGCCGTGGCCGTGCTGACGGCGGGCCTGCTGATGGGCATCGCCACGCGCCGGCTCGGCCCTGCGAGCCCCGTCGAGTTCGGCGGCGCGCTGCAGAACGCCTTCCGCTTCAACACCGCGCTCGGCTTCGTCGCCGTCGGCGCGTTGCCACCGGAAGCGCTCAGCATCCTGGCCATCGTCGTCGGCTGTGCCATACCGCTCGCGAACGTGTACGCCGTGGCGGGCCTCGCGCGCGGCAACGGTTTGTCCGCCGCGCGCGTCGTGCGCGAGATCGCGACGAACCCGTTCCTGCTCGCGAGCCTCGCGGGCCTGATGGTCGCGCTCTCGGGCCGCGCCCTGCCCGTACCGGTCGCGGCCTTCGTCGACCGGCTGGCGGGCGCCGCCCTGCCGCTGGTGCTGCTGTCCATCGGCGCCGCCCTGGCCGCCGGGGCGAAGCGCAGCGGACTCGCCTCGCTGCTGCCGACGGACGCCTTCGCCCTGGCCATCCACGGCATCCGGCTGCTCATCCTGCCCGCCCTCGTGTGGGTCACGGCCACGCTCGCGCGCCTGGAAGGCGTCGCGGCCGCGACCTTGCTGGTGTTCGCGGCACTGCCCACGGCCACCGCCGCCCACGTGCTGGCCGCCCGCTACGGCGCCGACCGCACGCGCGTGGCCACGCTCGTGCTGCAATCGTCCCTGCTCGGGTTGCTGACGCTGCCGCTGTGGGTCGCGCTCGGCGTGCGCATGGCCGCGCACTGACGCGCATCGCCACGCGCTCGCGCGCCGAGGTCCCGCGTCCGGCGCTCGATATACTCGGCCGATGAAAGGTTTCGCACGAGTCGCGGCCGCCGTGCCGCTCACCGCCGTCGCCGATACCGAGGCCAACCGGGAGCGCACGCTCGCCCTGTGGCGCGAGGCGGACGAGCGCGGCGCGAACGTCGTGGTGTTTCCGGAGCTCGGCCTGTCGGCCTACACCCTTCGCGATCTGGTGCTGAACGAAGCGCTGCTGGACGCGGTCCAGGACGCCTTGCTGCAACTCGTCGAAGACAGCGAAGCGCTGCACACCCTTGCCCTCGTCGGCGTGCCGCTGCGCTCGGCGCACGGGCTCTACAACTGCGCCGCCGCGATCTGCCGCGGAAAGCTCCTCGGGCTCGTGCCCAAGAGCTACCTGCCGAACTACCGCGAGTTCGAGGAGACGCGCTGGTACCGCCCGGGTACCGAGGTGGCACCCGGCGCCACGCTGCGCGTCGGCGAGCACGAGGTGCCCTTCGGCACCGACCTGCTGTTCGCTTCCACCCTGCCCGGGCTCACCGTGGGCGCCGAGATCTGCGAGGACCTGTGGGTGCAGACCCCGCCGAGCGCCGCGCTCGTCTCCGCGGGCGCCACCGTGATCGCGAACCTCTCCGCGTCAAACTTCACCATCGGCAAGGCCGAGATACGAAGGAACCTGGCCCTGTCGCAGAGCGATCGCGGCAAGTGCGCGTACGTGTACGTGGCCGCCGGGCCCGGACGAGTCCTCCACCGACCTGACCTGGGACGCCGACGCGTTCATCTGCGAGAACGGCAACCTCCTGGCCGAATCCACCCGCTTCGCGCGCGAAGGCCAGCTCGTCGTGCAGGACGTCGATCTCGAAGCGCTCGGCTTCGAACGGCGCAGCACCACGACCTTCGGCGACTGCGCCGTGCGCGGCGCCGGCAACGCCGCACCATTCCGCACGCTGCGTTTCGAAGCCACCGAACCCCCAGGCCTGGAACGCACCGTCTCCCCCACCCCCTTCCTGCCACGCGACGAAGCGACGCTCGCCACGCGCTGCTGGGAGATGTTCGAGATCCAGTCGAACGCCCTGGCCACTCGCATGGCCGCCATCGGCGAGCCCAAGCTGGTGCTGGGCGTGTCGGGCGGCCTGGACTCCACCAACGCGGCCCTCGTCTGCGCCGCCGCGCTGGACCTCACGGGCCGACCGCGCAGCGATCTCGTGTGCCTCACCCTGCCGGGCTTCGGCACCAGCGAAGGCACGCGCGACAACGGGGCGGACCTGGTGCGCGCGCTCGGGGGCACGCGCCGCGAGATTCCCATCGGCGACGCCTCGCGCACGGTGCTCGAAGCGGTCGGTCACCCGGCGGCCGAAGGCGTCACGAGCGCCGAGGAGCTCGTCGCCCGCCTGCGCGAACGCCCCGAGCACGGCGACGTCACGCTCGAGAACGTGCAGGCGCGACTGCGCACGCTGCTGCTCATGACGGCGGCGAATCAGGACGACGGCATCGTCGTCGGTACCGGCGACCTGTCCGAGAAGGCGCTCGGGTGGTCGACGTACGCAGGCGATCACATCGCGATGTACGACGTGAACGCGGGCGTGCCGAAGACGCTGCTGCAGTTCGTGATTCGCTGGGTGGCCAACGAGCGGGCCACGACGTGGAGCGACAGCGAGTCGTTGAAGCAGACGCTGTACGCGATCCTGGACACCCCGATATCGCCGGAGCTGCTGCCGGCCGATGCGCAGGGGAAGATCGCGCAGTTGACAGAGGACACGTTGGGGCCATACGAGCTGCACGACTTCTTCCTGTACCACTTCGTGCGCTTCGGCGCGCGGCCGAGGCGGATACTGGATCTGGCGGCCGTGGCGTTCGAGGGGCGGTACGACGACGAGGCGCTGGTGAAGTGGTGTCGGAAGTTCCTGTGGCGGTTCTTCAGCCAGCAGTTCAAGAGGAGTTGTACTGCGGATGGGCCGAAGGTGGGGACGGTGGCCTTGAGCCCGCGGGGGGATTGGCGCATGCCTTCGGATGCGGTGGTGACAGGGTGGTTGGCGGATGTGGATGCTTGGGGTGGGGCGAGTGCGGCACGGTAGTAGGACCGACTGCTTGCTGGGAGGGTGTCGTGGAGTTTTGCGTCAGGGTGACGCGAATGCGAGCGTCTACGAGAAGTGAGACTTCAGATCGTTCAGTTCATGAATTGTTCGGTTCCTACTCACCTGAATCGCAATTTGCCGAGAGGAAAATCAGCGAGTGAACTTCAGCTGGGATCCAGCCAAGAGCATCAGCAATGAGGAGAAGCACGGCGTTTCCTTCCACGAGGCGGCAACGGTGTTCGGAGACCCGCTGGCGATCACATTCCCTGATCCTGATCACTCGGTTCTGGAGTACCGTTGTTTGACGTTTGGAAGATCGCGGTTCCAGAAGCTGCTCGTGGTTGTACATACCGACTCCGAAGACGAAGTCAGGATCATTAGCGCTCGAGAGATGACACGAAACGAGAGAAAAGGATATGAAAAATAAAGGTGAAGATTCCGAGATGAAGAAAGAGTATTCCCTGGATCAGCTTGGCGTTGGAGTTCGGGGAAAGCATCATGCTGCGTATGAGAAGAGCAGAAATCTAGTGCTTCTATCTCCTGAAATTGCTGCGGCGTTCCCAAGCGAAGAGGCCGTAAACGATGCTCTTCGAAAAGTGATGATTGAACGTGAGAGGCCAGGTAGCTGAAAACAATGATCATCAAGGCGTTACCGAACAAGCAGTTGCAGCTGTCAACTTGACAGTCGCTACTTTGCGCTGCCGCTCCAAGTCGCGTCTGTCAAGTTGCACCTGAACGCGATGTTCGCTCGACAATCTTCCGCGCTAATCCACAACCGACTAGCCGGCGACCGGTAGGTCGGCGACCTGATCCGGCTTTCGAGCACGGCTTGCACGCATCCCGACGCCCGTTTTCGATGCTCGGGTATGCCGTCGATTCGGTTCCTGCCGAAGACGCTCCGACCGACAACGCGGATGTCTTCCGCGACGGTCCCGAGGGAGCCCCCACGTCGTTCCGCGCACGGGCCCTCGCCGGAACGCCTATCCTTGCCGGCGGCGTGAAGGGGCGCGGGGCATCGTGGCCCGCTTCCGACGCGACGGCACCCGGCCCGACGACCACCGCCAGTCCGCATGGAACCATCCACCGCGTCCGACCCGGCCTCCGCCTACAAGCGCAAGCTCTCGTCCTGGTACCGCACCCGTGCCCTGTCCGTCCACCTGCTGACGGCCACCGGCGCCATCTTCGCGATGCTGGCGCTGCTCGCCGCGGTCGAGGACGCGTGGTCAGGCATGTTCCAATGGTTGCTGCTGGCGCTGATCGTGGACGGCATCGACGGACCGCTCGCGCGCCGCTGGGACGTGGCGTCGCGCGCCGCACGCTTCGACGGGGTCCTGCTCGACCTGATCATCGACTACCTGACCTACGTCTTCATCCCGGCGTACGCCTTGTACGCCTCGGGGCTCGTGCCCGGCTGGCCCGGCTGGGGCATCCTGATCGTGGTGCCCTTCGCCAGCGCGCTCTACTTCGCGGACACGCGCATGAAGGTCGCGGACGGAAGCTTCGAGGGCTTTCCCGGCTGCTGGAACATGGTCGCGCTCGTGGTCTTCGTGCTCGAGCCCGACCCATGGGTGACGCTCGCGACCTCCATCGTGCTCGCCGCGGCCATGTTCCTGCCGCTGCGCTTCGTGCATCCGGTCCGCACGGCGCGCTGGCGGCCACTGACGCTCGGGGTGACGGCGACGTGGCTGGTGCTGGCCTTCGTGGCGGCCTGGAAGGGGTTCGCGCCCGGACCCACCCTCGCATGGACCTTCGCGGGCTGCTCGCTCTACCTGCTGGTGGCCGGGGTCGCGCAGCAGGCGACGGCGCGCGGCCGTTGAACGGGGGGCTTTCGGGCGTCCCGCCCTACCGCCGCGCGTAGACCGACGCCTTCCCCGGGCAGTCGAGAGACAGCCGATCCCCGTCCAGCGCGGCGTCGCAATCGAGCGCCCGCCCGTAGATCGTCGCGCTCACGCGATACGCGTTCGGGCCGGCCCGCTCCCAGGTGCCCCGCACGCGCCGCGCACCGTCCTCGATCAGCACGCGGCCATCGCGCGAGACCGTGAGCGACTCGGCGCCGTCGAGCGCGTCGTAGCTGCCGACCAGCTCGTCCACCGGTCCCGCGTCCGCATCGGCAGGCGCGTCGGACGCCGAATCGGAAACAGCGGGCGCGGTCGCGTCCGGGTCGTTGTCGTCCCCCCGGCTCCCGTCGGCATCGTCGTCCCCGGAAGCATCCGGCCCGTACGGACGGGCGGTCTCCTCCACCACGTCCAGCAGCTCCGCCTCGGCGCCGCAGGGCGTGTCGCGGTACTCGAGCCCGCCGTCCACGGCGCGGCACTTGTACATCGCCGCGGTGGTCGGCGTGGCCAGCATCACCAGTGCCACCGCCGTCAGCGCCCGGCCTACGCGCTCCGGGCCCGTTCCCGTCCTCGCCCGCCTCATCCCCCGCCCCGGCCATCCAGATCCCCCGAGGTCCAGCAAGCGACGCGCCAGACGGAACGGCTTAACCTTGCGGGTCTCGCCCCGACAGGTCGCGCGCCCATGCCCGCCCCCGACAACGTCCTGAAGCGCCGCCTGGCCGCCGGCGAGTCCCTGAACGGCTGCTGGCTCGGCCTCGCGGACGGCTACGCCGCCGAGATCGCGGCCACGGCGGGCTTCGACTGGCTGCTGATCGATGGCGAGCACGCGCCCAACGACCTGCGCTCCATGCTGCCTCAGCTCGTCGCGGTGGACGCGAGCGAGTCGGCGGCCATCGTGCGGCTGCCCGATGCCGACCCCGCGCGCATCAAGCAGGCCCTGGACATCGGCGCGCAGAGCCTGCTGATTCCCATGATCGACAACGCGGACCAGGCCCGAGCGGCGCTCGCGGCCACGCGCTACCCGCCCGCCGGCATCCGCGGCGTGGGTGCGGCGCTCGCGCGCGCGTCGCGCTACAGCGGCATCCCCGACTACCTCGGCAGCGCGAACGAGCAGATCTGCCTGCTGGTGCAGGTCGAGAGCCGCGCGGGCATCGAGGCGCTCGACGACATCCTCGCCGTCGAAGGCCTGGACGGCGTGTTCATCGGCCCCTCGGACCTGGCCGCCGACATGGGGCATCTCGGCGATCCCGACCATCCGGACGTCGTGCGGACCATCCTGGACGCGCTGCGCCGCATCCGCGCGGCGGGCAAGGCCGCGGGCGTGCTCGCGCTGGACCCCGCCTTCGCGACCGCCTGCCGCGAGGCGGGCGCGAACTTCGTCGGCATCGGCATCGACGTGACGCTGCTGGCCGGGGCCCTGCGCCGGCTGGCCCGTCGCGGCGAGACGCCGTTCGAGCCCGACGAGAGCGGCGCTCCGTAGCCATCCGGGGTGGTGGAGCCCGTCAGGCATGCACCGGACGACGCCGCCCTGCCGGCGGTGCTCGCGCTGCTGCGCGAGTGCTTCGCCTACATGGACGCACGCATCGATCCGCCCACCTCCCTGCACCGACTCACCCTCGAGGACGTGCGCGCGCACTGCGAGTCGGGCGAGCTGTGGTCGCTCGGCTCGCCACCGCACGCCTGCGTCTTTCTCACGCCGAAGCCGCAAACCTTGTACCTGGGTCGGCTGGCGGTGGCGGCGACGCATCGCGGCATGGGTCTGGCCCGCGCGCTCGTGTCGCTGGCCGAAGCGCGCGCACTGGCCTTGCGCCTGCCCGCGCTGGAGCTGAACGTGCGGGTGGAGCTCGTCGAGAATCGCTCCGTCTTTGCGGCGATGGGTTTCGAGGTTGTCGCGGAGCACGCGCACGCGGGCTACGAGCGACCCACCTTCGTGTCGATGCGCCGCGCCGTACGGACGGTTCCGGAGCGGTCCGACCTGGTCCCTACGGCCGATCCGCGTTTCACCCGACGGTAGGAAACGCTTCCGAACGGGCACTCCTATAATGCTGTGCCTACGGCGTACGCCCGCTGGCAGGAGCGTTGCACGGCGTCCCGATCCACCTTTTCACGCAGGGGCTGAGCCCATGAAGACGTCCTGGCTCGCCGCCGCCGGCGTCACCGTCGCGCTCGCGCTGTGGATGGCGAGCGGGTTGATGGCCGGCAACGAGACCGATGCAACGATCGCAGCGGCCGAAGGGCCGACGCCCATGCGCGTCGAGGTCGTCGTTGCCGAGCCGTCCGCCCGCGAGCGCACGCTGATCCTGCGCGGCCAGCTCGCCGCGGCGCGCACGGTGGAGTTGCGCGCGCAGACCGCCGGGACCGTTGCGGAACTGCACGTCGCGCGCGGCGACCGCGTCGCGGCGAACGCACCCGTCGCACGGCTCGATGCGGGCGTGCGCGAGGCGCAACTGTCGGCGGCGCGCGCGCAGCTCGCGAGCGCACGGGCATCGCGGAACGCCGCGCAGTCGCTCGGCCGCAGCGGCCTGCAGTCGCAGCTCCAGACCGAGCGCGCCGTCGCCGATGCGAGCCTGGCGCAGGCCGAGGTGGACCTGCTGGAGAAGGATCTGGCCGACACGACGGTGCGCGCACCGTTCGCGGGGTTGGTCGAGGAGGTGCCGCTGGAGCTCGGTCAGCTCGTCGAGCGCGGCGACCACGTCGCCACGCTCGTCGACGACAGCGCATTCGAGGTCACGGCGCGCGTGGCGCAGCAGGTGGCCGCGCGCCTGCGCCCCGGCCAGAGCGTCGGGGTGGAGCTCATCACGGGCGAGCGGCTGACGGCTCGGCTGACCTGGATCTCGTCGGTCGCCGACCCCGCCACGCGCAGCTTCGAGATCGAGGCGCGCATCGACACCGACCGGAACGATCTCGCCAGCGGCACCAGCGCCACGCTGTCCGTCCCCGTCGAGACCGTCGAGGCGCTGTTCCTGTCGCCCTCGACGCTCGCGCTCGGTTCCGACGGCGAGCTCGGCGTGAAGGCGCTCGATGCCGAGGACCGAGTGACCTTCATCGACGTGGAGCTCATGTCCACCTCGCTGGACGGTGCCTGGGTCACGGGCATCGAGCCCGGCACGCGCATCGTGACCCTCGGGCAGGGCTTCGTCGGGACCGGCGAGCGCGTGCTCGTGAGCGAACGATGAACGCCCCATGAACGCACTGATCGACGCGGCCTTCGATCGTTCGCGCACCGTCCTGCTGCTGCTCGTCTTTCTCGTGATCGCGGGAGCTCTGGCCTACCGCGCCATCCCGAAGGAGTCGGAGCCGGACGTGCCGATCCCGATCGTGTACGTGTCCATGAACCACGACGGGATCTCGCCGAGCGACGCCGAACGCCTGCTCGTGCGGCCGATGGAAAAGCGCCTGCAGACGATCACGGGCGTGAAGAAGATGAGCGGCACGGCCTCCGAGGGCCACGCGTCGGTGCTGCTGGAGTTCGATGCGGGCTTCGATGGCGATCAGGCCATCGCCGACGTGCGCGAGCAGGTGGATGTCGCGAAGTCCGAGCTGCCCGATGCCACCGACGAGCCGTCAGTGAACGAGGTCAACGTCTCGCTTTTCCCGGTGCTGAACGTGAGCCTGTCGGGCCCGCTGCCCGAGCGCGCGCTCGGCACCATCGCGCGCCAGTTGAAGGACCGCCTCGAGGCCCTGCCCGGCGTGCTGGAGGCCGACATCGCCGGCGAGCGCGAGGAAGTGCTCGAGATCGTCGTGGACCCCGTGGTCATGGAGACCTACGAGGTCGACTTCGGCGAGCTGATCGCGCTCGTGTCGAACAACAACCTGCTCGTGGCCGCGGGCGCGATCGACACCGGCGCGGGCCGCATGGTGCTCAAGGTGCCGGGCGTCATCGAGGATCTCGAGGACGTGCTGCGCCTGCCCGTGAAGGTGTCGGGCGACGACGTGGTGCGCTTCGGCGACGTGGCGGACATCCGCCGTACCTACAAGGACCCCGCGGGCTTCGCGCGCCTGGACGGGCAGCCCACCCTGGTGCTGGAGATCTCCAAGCGCCTGGGCGCGAACATCATCGAGACCATAGAGGACGTGCGCGCCACCATCGAGGCGCTGCGTCCCGCGCTGCCCGCGAACCTGCAGATCGGTTTCATGCAGGACAAGTCCGAGGAGACGCGCACCATGCTCGCAGACCTGCAGAACAACGTGGTGTCGGGGGTGGTGCTGGTCATGATCGTCGTCATGGCGGCGCTCGGCGTGCGCTCGGCGATCCTCGTCGGCTTCGCCATTCCGGGCTCCTTCCTGACGGGCATCCTGGTCATCTGGGCCATGGGCAACACCATGAACGTGGTGGTGCTGTTCAGCCTCATCCTGGTGGTGGGCATGCTGGTCGACGGCGCCATCATCGTCACCGAGCTCGCCGACCGGAACATGGACGAGGGCGCCGCGCCCGTGGACGCCTGGGCGCGCGCGGCCAAGCGCATGGCCTGGCCCGTCATCGCGTCCACGTTCACCACCCTCGCGGTGTTCTTCCCGCTGCTGTTCTGGCCCGGGCTGATCGGGCAGTTCATGCGCTACATGCCCATCACCGTCATCGCGTGCCTGCTCGCCTCGCTCGCGATGGCGCTGGTGTTCGTGCCCGTCATAGGCGCGAAGCTCAGCCGCGGGGCATCGCTCGGACGAGCCGCGTTCTCCGAGGACAGCGATGTCCAAGGACTCGATCGCGCGACGATCCTCGACGCCACGAGCGGGGCGAAGCGTCGCTACCTGGGCACCCTGGATCGGCTGCTCGCGCGGCCGAAGCTCACGCTGCTGGCCGCCCTCGCCTTCACGGTGGGCAGCTACCTCGCCTACTCGCAGCTCGGCCGCGGCGTGGAGTTCTTCCCGTCCACCGAGCCTCCGTCGATGGCCATCACCGTGGCCGCGCGCGGGGACCTGTCCATCTACGAGCAGGATCGCATCCTGCGGAACGTGGAGGCGCGGCTGCTGGATCGGCCCGAGGTCGAAGCGGTGTACACGCGCACGGGCGGCGGTGGGGGCTTCGGCGGCGGCGCCGCCGACCAGATCGGCACCGTCACGCTGGAGCTCGCCGATTGGAGCGTGCGTCGTCCCGCCGCGCGAATCACCGAGGAGCTGCGCGCGGAGCTTGCCGACATCGCGGGCGTGCGCATCGAGTTCGCGGCCAACGAGGGCGGTCCCGACGGCGGCTCCAAGCCCGTCAACCTCGAAGTCAGCGTGGACCCGGCGCTGGCGGGCGTGACGGGCGCCGCGCTCGATACGCGGCTGGAGGACTCGGTGGCGGCGCTGCGCGCGGCCATGGCGCGCGTCGGCGGCTTCGTGGACGTCACCGACAACCGACCGTTGCCCGGCATCGAGTGGCGCCTGGAGGTGGACCGCGAGGAGGCCGCGCGCTACGGCGCGGACGTCGCGCTGGTGGGCCAGGCCATCCAGCTCGTGACCACGGGCATCCGCCTGGCGGGCTACCGGCCGGACGACGCCACCGACGAGATCGACATCCGCGTGCGCTACCCGCTCGCGTACCGACACCTCGACTCCATCGGCGAGATACGCGTGCCGACGCGAAACGGCATGGTGCCCGTCACGAACTTCGTCGACATGGCGCCCGCCGCGCGCACCGGCACCATCGAGCGCGTGGACGGCGACCGCACCATCACCGTCGCCGCCGACGTGGCCGACGGCGAGGTGGCCGACACGCTGCTGAGCCGGCTGCGGGACGAGATCGCCTCGAATCCGCTGCCCGACGGCGCCGAGGTGGCCTTCGCGGGCGAGGCCGAGGAGCAGGCCGAGACCATGAACTTCCTGATGCTGGCCTTCGCCTCGGCCATCTTCCTGATGACGATGATCCTCGTCACGCAGTTCAACAGCCTCTACCAGGCGGCGCTGGTGCTCTCCGCCATCCTCTTCTCCACCTCCGGCGTGCTGATCGGGCTCATGGTCACGGGCCAGACCTTCGGCATCGTGATGGTGGGCATCGGCATCATCGCGCTGGCCGGCATCGTGGTGAACAACAACATCGTGCTCATCGACACCTGGAACGGATTCCGCGCGCGCGGCGCGAACCCGGTCGAGGCGTCCCTGCTGACGGGATCGGTGCGGGCGCGCCCCGTGCTGCTCACGGCCATCACCACCGTGCTCGGACTGATGCCGATGGTGCTGTCGATGAACATCGACTTCTTCCATCGAAGCATCACGTTCGGAGCGCCGTCCACGCAGTGGTGGACACAGCTCGCGAGCGCCATCGCGGGCGGGCTCGCGTTCACCACCGTGCTGACGCTGTTCCTCACGCCGTGTCTGCTGGTGCTGGGCGTTCGCTCGCGGGCCCGGGCGCCGCGGCGTTGGTCGCCAAGGCGGCTGGTGCGTCGGTTCGCCGGCGGCCGGGCCGAGCCCCGCGCGGCGGGCTGACCGACCCGGCGCGCATCGGCCGATCGGCCGGGACGATTCCGGCCGTTCCACCGATGCCCGCGGGCGAGGCTTCGCCGATCCTGCGATCGTGGGCGCGGTGGCGCGTCCCGAACCAGGAGAGCCCGTCAGATGGCACATCACGATCGAGGTATCGCACCGGTCCGCGCTCGGCTCGCGAGTCCCGCTACCGGGGCCCCGGTCGCGAGAGCCGTCGCGGCGCTGGCATTGGCCGGCGCGCTGAGCGCCTGCAGCTCGACCGGCGAGACGAGCGATACCGCGGAGTTGCTGCTGGAGGGCGCAAGCGCGTGCAGCGCCGTCTGCGCGAACCATCCGGGCATCGAGGCGTTCTCGTACCGCGCGGGCGGTGGCGCGCCGCTGCTGTTTCTCGGCGCGATGGAAGCCGACTGTCGATGCGCGGCGGAGCCTCGCGGCACGTCGCTACCGCAGAGGCCCCTATCCCCGACGCGCGAGCACCGCATCGAGTGACCATCGCGGGCTCGGCGGCACGGGCTCCCCGTACCCGAGCCGCGCGAGCATCTGCACGGTGCCGCCTTCGGGTGCCAGCATCTCGTGCACGCGTTGGCGGTACGGCACCATCTCGGGGTACTCCTGCAATGCCTGGCTGATGGGGTGCAACGCCACGCCGGTCGGGGTGGTGGCGAGGTGAATGCGCATCCAGTCGCGCCCCGCGTTCAACTGATCGCTGCGCGAGTTCGTCGCCGACACGGTCCACACATGCGCCATCGCGGTGTCGGTGTTCTCCAGCACCGCCTCGAAACCCTGTCGGTAGGCGGAGGAGCTTCGGTCGACGGCGCTCTCGCGCGTGAACAGGCCGAGACCCGACAGCACCTCGAAGAGTCGTCCGGAGAAGTCGATGCCGTCCGGCTCGGCCTCGATCTCGCGCTTGCCGATGCGAAAGAGATCCACGCTCTCCCGATAGGTGCGCGGCGTCTCGACCTCGAGCGCGAGCGCCTCGCTGGTCAGCCGGCGCAGCGCGCGGACCGACTCCGGCGCGACGCTGCCGCCCACCCGACTGCCGTGGATGGCGGCGGCCCTCGCCATGTCGATGACGCTTCCGGGCACCTCGCGCGTCGTGTCGAAGGGCTCCTTGTGGCTGCGCCGCGCCATCACGCTGTCGAACAGCGGATCGGACGCCAGGGTGGAATCCGCCCGGAAGGTCGCCGTCGCGACGGGACGCTCATCGAGCAGCGCCTCCGGATCACCGCCCTCCGGGAAGGGCTCGACGGTGACGGCGTGGCCGTCGGCAGCGGCGGCGAGCGCCATCAGCTCCACGAAGCAGCCGAGCCCGATCGTGATCTGGCGCGCGAACGGGTCGGTGTGCGGCAGCTGACGCGTCGTGTCGACGTACAGCGTGACCCGGTCGGGCACCGACAGATCGACCGTCCAGGGCTGGCGGTTGTGCGGGTTGGGGCACAGGATGGCGTACGACAGCGCGCGCCGACGCGGCTCGGTGTACAGCGAGCCCGCCTCGAGCCAGGGCGCCAGGGCGGTGGTGGGCGTCGGCCTCAGAACGGTGCAGCCCGGGGTCGCCGCCAGGACGGCGCCGCCGCCGATGACCTTCAGGAAGTCGCGCTTGTTCATGATCTTCGCCCCGATACCGTCGCCGTCGTGGTGCATCGAGTATCGACAGCGGAGCGTCCGCGCGACGCATCCGGAACCGTATACGAGCCATGCGTTCCTGCATGCCCAGTCCCGAGGTCGCCGATCGCGTACCTTGGTGCCATGAACGCACACGCCGGGACGCCATAGCTTGGGCGCAGGACGCAAGGGCGGATCCGCGATCGCGGGCGACTTCGACTGGGGGCTTATCCGCTCGTTTCTCGCCGTCATGGAGGCGGGCAGCCTGTCGGGCGCCGCCCGCGCGTTGTCCGGCACCCAGCCGACGCTCGGGCGGCATATCGAAACGCTCGAGCATCAGCTCGGCAAGGTGCTGTTCGAGCGCACCGGGCGCGGGCTGCAACCGACCGCGGACGCGCTGGCGATTGCCGATGCCGCGCGGCGCATGCGCGACGGTGCGGACGGACTCTCGCGCGCGCTCGCCGGCAGGGGCACGCGCTCGCGTCCCTTCGTGCGCATCGCCGCGAGTCGGCAGGTGGCCCTGCAGCTGTTGCCGGATCTCGTGCGGCGCCTGCAGGGCCAGGCCCCGGACGTCGACATCGGCATCGTGGCATCGGACGGCATCAGCAACCTGCTGCGGCGCGAGGCGGACATCGCGATCCGGAACGTGCGGCCCGAACAGTCCAGCCTGATCGCGAAACGCGTCGGCGAGTTCCGCGTGCGGGCGTACGCCTCGCACGCCTACCTGCAGCGCCACGGCACGCCCGGCGACGTGTCGGAGCTGTTGACGCATCGGCTCGTAGGCGGCGACAGGGACGCGGAGTTCCATCGCGGGCTGGAGCGCGCGGTGCGTCGACACGGGCTGGAGCCGGCGGACGCACGCGTCGCGGTGCGCAGCGACGACTACGCCACGCAGTTCGCGGCCGTACGTGCGGGGCTCGGCATCGGGTTCTCTCTGGATCGGCTGATCGAGCGGCACGAGGAGCTCGTCACGCTCGACATCGACCCGGGGCTGCCGACGCTGCCGGCCTGGCTCACGGTGCACCGGGAGATCCGCACCGCACCCGCGATCCGCCTGGTGTACGACGAGCTGGCACGCTTCCTCAAGGAGACGCTGACACGCCGGTGACGGGCCGCACGCCCTGCTCCGCCAGCGAGCGCAGCGGCGGAAACAGAGGCTCCGGCAACGCGTCCCACGCGTGCCACTCCCACCCCTCGCACTTGTCGGGCTCGAGGTTCTCCACCTGCGCGCTGTCGGCCGCCGTGGCCTGCACGAAGAGCGTCACGTAGTGCCGGTCCACCTCGCTGAACACGTTCGCGGTGAAGCCGAGGTGGCGCACGTCGGCGACGACGAGCCCCGTCTCCTCGGCCACCTCGCGCACGGCGCAGTCCGCTATCGATTCGCCGGGCTCCAGGTGCCCGCCCGGCAGCGCCCACGTGCCGCTGCCGTGCGCGCCCTTGCGCAGGCCGAGCAGCACTCGCCCGTCGGCGCGCGCGATCAGCACGCCCACTCCCACCCGTACGTCCACGCTCGTCTCCATCGTGAGGCGAGTCGTCCGTTCGCCCGGACACGCATCATGCCGGAGCGAGGCCGGCGCGCTTCCAGGGACATGCGCTCGCCGTTCCGAAGGGGTGAACGCAGCTTTGCGACAATAAGGAAACGAACGTTCCCTTATGCGGGTAGAGTGGCGCCATGGCTCGTCCCCGCACATTCGATACCGACCACGCCCTGCAATGCGTCCGCGATGCGTTCTGGTCGGCCGGCGTGCACGCGACGTCCATCGGTGACCTGTCCGCGGCCACCGGCCTGACCGTCGGCAGCCTGTACAAGGCCTTCGAGAGCAAGGGCGCGCTGCTGGCGCGCGTGCTGGACGACTACCTCGAACACGGCCTGCGCTGGACCACGGAGCTGCTGGGTTCGCGCGATGCGCCGCTCGACGGCATCGAGGCGTGGCTGCGCGCGGTGGCGGACGCCGCCAGCGCGGACTCGCCCACGCGCGGCTGCTTCGCGGTGCAGTGCGCCGCAGAGCTTGCCGAGACCGATGCGGCCGTGCGCGCGCGTCTGTCCGTGCACGATGCCGCGCTGCACGCGCTGGTGCGCGACCGCCTCGCCGCCGCGAACGACGGCGCGGCCACCTGGCTCGACCCCGACGCGTTCGCGCGCGTGCTCACCACCCTCGTGAACGGCCTGCAGCTGCAGGCCCGCAAGGGGGTGTCGCACGCGGACGCGCACGCGCTCGTCACGACCACGATGTCGCTGCTGCGACCCACCTCCGCGGGTGCGATCCCGCCTCTCCCCAAACGGAAACCCCGAACCTCATGAACCGATTCACCGACAAGTACATCCTCGTCACCGGCGGCACGGGCGGCATCGGCCGCGCCACCGCCGAGCGCCTCGTCGCCGAGGGCGCGACGGTGCTGGTCACCGGCCGGAACGCTTCGAAGATCGCCGAGATCGAGGGCATCGAGCGCATGCACGCCGTCGCCAACGACGCGGCCGAGCCCGCGGGCGCCGAGGCGCTCGTCGCGGCCATCGACGAGCACCTGGGCGGTCGCCTGGACGGCATCTTCCTGAACGCGGGCTACGGCGGCTTCGCGCCCGTTGGCGAGATAGCCGCGGCCGACTTCGACCGCATGATGAACACCAACGTGCGCGGTCCTCTGCTGCAACTGAATGCCCTGGCCCCGAAACTCGCCGACGGCGGTGCCATCGTCTTCAACACCTCCATCGTCAACGAGATGAAGATGCCGGGCTCGTCCGTCTACGCGGCCACCAAGGGCGCGTTGCGCTCGGCCATGAACGCGGTGTCGGCCGAGATGGCGGCGCGCGGGATCCGCGTGAACGCGGTCAGCCCGGGCCCGATAGAGACCGGTTTCTTCGACGCCACGGGCATGTCCGAGGAGCAGATCGCGGGCTTCGGCGAGCAGATCCTTTCGCAGGTGCCGCTAGGCCGCTTCGGCGATCCGAGCGAGATCGCCGCGGCGGTCGCGTTCCTGCTCTCCGGCGATGCGAGCTTCGTGCACTCGCACGAGCTGGTGGTCGATGGGGGGATGAGCTGAGGGGTCGGGCGGCGACGAAATCGATACTCGAGTAACGATTTCGAGCCGCTCGGAGCATCCGGTTCGTCGATGGCCGGACGAGCAGCCGCGACGTAGCGGCCATGGTTGCAGAGGCGACGCCCACGGATCAGGATGTCCGTACGGCGTGCCGCACGCTTCCGGACCACCTGCGATGAACAGCACCGCGCACGCTATCGACGCTTCGACGAACAAGGACGGCCGAATGACGGTCGACGAGTTCGTCGCCTGGTCCGAGCGCCAACCGGACGGGACGCGGCACGAGCTCGTCGACGGTCGCCCCGTCGAGATGCAGGCCGAGCGCAACCGGCATGCGCTCGTCAAGGCCGAGACGTGGAGTCTGCTACGCGACGCGGTGCGAGCGGCGGGGCTGCCTTGCACCGTGCTGCCGGACGGAGTGACCGTCGCGGTCGACGATGTCCGTGCGCGCCGTCCGGACGTTGCGATGCAGTGCGAGGGCGATGTCGATCCGGACGCGCTCACGTGCGACGCGCCGCTGCTCCTCGTCGAAGTCGCCTCGCCGTCGACCGCACCCGTCGACACCACCTCGAAGCTCGCCGAGCACATGGGTCTCGACAGCGTCATGCACTGCCTCGTCATCGATCCCGACGCGCGTCTTGCCTACCACCACTCGCGGACGTCGGCCGAAGGGGACATCCTGACCCGCATCGTCACCGAAGGAGCGTTGAAGCTCGAGCCGCCGGGCATATCGATCGGCCTGGCGCAGTGTTTCGCCGAGGTCGATCTGTTGGAGCGAGGCTCGTGAGCTCGCACGTAGATCGTTACTCGAATAACGATTCCGGCAAGGCGAGAGGCCTGCGATCGCATCGGCCCGCACGGTTCCGGCCATGACGCGCGAGGATCGTCGCAGCCTGGCCTGGCATGAGGCGGTTTCGCAAAAACTGCGCGAGGATCCGGACACCACGCTCGGCAGTGCGCGCCGCTACGTCGCGAGATGGAGCCACGAGGGTTCGTCGGGCGAAGCCTTGCTCGAAAGATGGAAGACCTGGCTGACGCTCCCGATACCCGATCTTGCCTCGCTCATGCTCGATCCCGGCCCGCTCGGTCGCGAGATGCGCCAGGTCTCGCCGTTCGCCGGCGTGCTGAGCGCCCCGGAACGCGCGCAAGTGCTGGCAAGGTTCCGCGAGACGGAGTCTGCTTGAAGCCTGCGGAGTTCGATCATGCGATACGCGCGGCGGGCTCGATCCTCGGTGCCGATGAGGTGCTGGTCATCGGCAGTCAGGCCATTCACGCCACCCTTCAGCCACCGTTCCCCGAAGCCGAGCGATCCATCGAGGTCGACATCGCCAGTCTCGGAAAGGACGCCGAATCCATGGCCGATCTGCTCGACGGCTCCATCGGCGAGCTTTCGGTGTTCCAGTCCACCTTCGGCTACTACGCCCAGGGAGTGACGGCCGATACCGCCGTGCTGCCGTCGGGCTGGCGCAAGCGACTCGTGCCGTACCGCACCGCGGGCACGAACGGCGTCACCGCGCTGTGCCTTGAGGCACACGATCTCTGGATCTCGAAAGCCGTCGCCGCTCGGGACAAGGACCGGGACTTCTGCGCCGCGATGTTCGCGCACGGTCTCGTCGATCCGGACGTTCTCCGTGCGCGGCTGCGCAAGGTGCGCAGGCTCGCACCGGAGGTTCGAGACCTGGTCGCCGCGGCGATAGGACGAGGCATCGACGGCGCAAGCGTTCGTTGACCTGACACCAACCGCTCGCTACCGGCACTCGTCCGCCCCGCCCGGCCCGGCCTCGACACGCAGCACCTCGAAGCCCACGATGGACAGGTCGAGCCGAAAGTCCGCCGGTCTCTCCCAGAACAGCTCCGCGGTCGTGTCCGAGTAGACGCTCGCGGTCGGCTCGGGCACGAAGTCCGGGCCGGCACTCGCGCCAGGCAAGGTCAGCCCGTCCGCGCCGACGAAGCAGGCGAGCGCGCCGTCGCTGCCGACCCCGCAGCCGACCGTGCCCGCGAAGCGCGTGCCGATGTCGAACGCGACGTACGGCCCCGCCGCCTCGGCCGCCCGCGCCGCGGCGACGATGTCGGCGTTCGAGTCGGCGCTCGCATCCGTCACCGGGTTCGCGATGCAGTCGGCGCGTCCGCTTGCGTCGATTCCGCACACGAGCGCGTTGCCGAGCGCCACGTCGACGTAGGACGAGCCCGTCGGCGCGACCAGGTCGCGCGCCCCGAAGCACCGAATCCCGCCCGACACGCCGACGACGCAGTTGTCGGTGCGATCGGACGCCACGGCGATCGCGGGTTCAAGATCGTCCGGCACCACCGTCGAGCCGCCCCGGTTCGCACCCCAGCACGCGACCGCTCCGTCGTCGCGCACCGCGCACGCGTGCTCCGCACCGACGGACACGTCGATGTGGTTCGCATCGGGCATTGGTGGCTGTAGCCGGGCGTTGGTGGCGAGTCCCCAGCACGCGAGTCCGCCGTCGCCCCGGATGCGGCGTCAGGACCGTGCGGAACGCCTCGACGGCGCAGCGTACCCCGCCCGTCGTGTCGAGTGCGCATACCGCACCGGGCGTGACCGACACGTCGGTGAAGGGTGCCGTGTCGGACGGCTCGAGCGGCTGGCCGCTGACGATCCCGGGAAGCCAGGCGGGCGTGGCTGCGAGTGCGAGGAGGACGCGAGAAATGTTCCGTGCACGCATCGCCCTTCAGCCTGTCGGTAGGTATGTTCGTTCCAGCCTACCGCGTTGCCGAGAGTGGCTTCGAGTCGGAATACCACGATCGGTAGCGATGTCCCGACCCACCTGGTTCCGATGGATGACCTCGGGAAGCGATTCCGCGTGTGCGACTGCGCAAGAGTCGGGGGACGGCGCCGAAGGTTCGAGTCGCTGCGTCGATCGGGCGACGAGGCAAACGCGGGAGCGCGATGCTCGACGTCAGTTGACAGTGCTCTGCCGTGTTGCTCAGATGGTCACCAACGAATCGCTCCGGAGGGCCGAGACCATCGACGCTCGACCGCACCCATCACCCCGACCCAGCGGCCGGACCGCGCGCGAGCGTTTCCGTCGTGACGGCGTCGTGCACCTGCCACGTGCCTTCGACGCGTGCTGGCTCGAGATGCTCGACCGAGGCATCGAACGCGACCTCGCCGACCCCAGTCCGCGGTTCGAAGCGCGCACGGCGGGACTGTCGACAGCACGCTACTGCGAGGATTTCTGGGTCTGGTCCACGGTGCCCGAGTTCGGCGAGTTCGTGCGGCGCTCGCCGGCCGCGCGTCTGGCGGCCGAGTTGCTCGACGCCGAGCGGATCAACCTCGTCATGGACAACTGGTTCCTGCGCGAGGCGGGCGCCACGGCACGGGCGCCCTGGCACCACGACATCGCCTACTTCGACTTCGAGGGCACGATGTGCGTGCTGTGGCTGCCGCTCGAGCGCGTCTCGCGGGGTGAAGGCATCGCGTTCGTGCGCGGCTCGCACCTCTGGGGCAAGCTGTTCCAGCGAGTCTATTTCGCCGATCACGAGGCGGCCGGCGAACCCGGCGTCGTCAACGGGCTGCGCTACGAGCCGGTGCCGGACATCGACGCCGATCCGGATGCCTACGACCTCGTCGCGTTCGACTGCGAGCCGGGCGACGCGATCTTCTTCGACATGCGCACGCTGCACGGTTCGTCGTCGAGCACGGTGCCGCGGGCTACCCAGCGGCGCTTCACGCTCCGCATGAGCGCCGAGGACGGGCGCATCCGCTATCGGGGTGACTGGGCGAAGGGCGAGCGTGCGCTGTTCGAGGCGGCCGGATACGCAGACGGGGACGCGATCGACGGCGCGTTCTTTCCGAGACTGTGGCCCGGGTAAGCCAACCACCGGCTTCGCTGCGCGTGGGCCTCCGTCAGACCGAGCGCACCCGGAACCGCTCCCGAACAACCCGGTCGACCCCCGGGTCCAGATGCACCGGCCGCTCGCGCGCGAGCAACTCCCGCGCCCGCACGTTCGCGCGCGTCCACATGTCGTGCGCGCCGCCCGCTTCCCACAGCGTCGGCGGGTCGCGATCGGCCAGCGTCGGATAGAAGTAGTCGCGCTCCATCGCCGCGAGCGTGTGCGCGCCGCCGAGAAAGTGCCCGTCGCCGAACACCGCCGCGCGGATGGCCTCGAAGCCGAGGCTCTCGTCGTCCACCTCGACGCCGCGCAGCACGCGGTTCACGTGACTGAGCATCTCGTCGTCGACGACGAAGGCCTCGAACGAGGCGCCCAGCAGGCTCGCCATCATTCCCGAGGATTCGTAGAGCATGTTCGCGCCCGCGAGCCCGGCGGCCAGCGCGGTCAGCGCCTTCTCCGCGCCCATCTGCGCGTCCACCGCCTTCGCGTCGCTCATCGAGCACGCGGCGCCCGTCGGCAGGCCGAACCGGTTGCCGAGCTGCGCGGCCGCTGCGTTCAGCAGCACCTCCTCGCCGCCGCCGCGCAGCAGCGCGTACGCGGTGTTCAGGTCGAGCTCGAGCACGTCCTCGATGTCGGTCGCGATGCAGCAGTTCTTGAACCAGCCGACGTTCGTCAGCGCGTCGCACAGCGCGGTGAAGTCGTGCAGGTCAGCGAGCGTGGCCGCGCGGTAGCGATGCGTGTCCAGATCGAGCGTCTGCACGGCTGCGCCACCGGTGCCGAAGTGCACGCGGTCGCCGCCCACCTCGATATCGTGCCGTTCGTCGCGGCCGTGGAAGGTGAAGCTCTTGCACGCGCCCGCGACGATGTCCTCGACGAAGGCCTTCGGGAAACTCAGTCGGCCGTCGCCGCGCAGCACCGCTCCCGCCTCGCGGGCCTTGTCGGAGAGCACCTTCGGCACCTCGCCCATGCCGATCTCGTCGAGCACGCGCAGGGCTTCGGCGCAGATGCGCTCGCAGTCGACATCGCTCAGCGGCCGGTAGCGCCCGCCGCGTTGACCGGGCGCCGCGGGGTTGAACGAAGGTGGCAGTGCGCGGCGGGCGTGCATGGCGGCGCGCGCGGAGCCGCGGCCGCGACGCCGCCTGGTGCCGCCCGCGGCACCGTGGCCCGCGTCGTCGGCGGTCAAGCGCGCACTCGCTTGCCTTCGACGTCGTGGCGGACCGGTTCGACGACCCGCGCACCGCGCCGCTCGCCCAGCAGCTCCACCTCCAGCCGTGTGCCGATCGCCGCGGCGTCCGGATCGACGAAGCCGAGCGCCAGGTGCTCGCCGACGCGGTGACCGTAGCCGCCGGAAGTCACCGTGCCGACCTGCACGCCGTCGTGCAGGATGGGATCCCCCGCGTGCGCGAGCGCGTTGCCGATCGACGGCATGCCCTCGCCGTCCACCGGATCGACCACGAGGCTGACGAACGCCGCGCGCGGCGTTTCCTCGCGCCGTCGCTGCAGCGCCTCGCGCCCGACGAAGTCGGGCTTGTCGAGGTTCACGAAGCGCTCGAGGGCCGACTCGAACGGGTCGAACTCGGTCAGGAGATCCACCTTCCAAGCGCGGTAGCCCTTCTCCAGTCGCATGGAGTCGGCCGCGTACAGGCCGAAGCGACCCAGACCGTGCTCCTTTCCGGCCTCGGTGAGCGTGCGCCACAGCAGGTAGAGCTGTTCCGCCGGGACGTGCAGCTCGAACGCGAGCTCGCCGGAGTAGCTCACGCTCCACAGCATGATGTCCGCATGCCCCACCCGCACGGGTCTGCAGCGCAGCCACGGCATCGACTCGACCGACAGGTCGGAGCGTGGGCAGAGCCCCTGCAGCAGCGCACGCGACCCGGGTCCCGCGAGCACGAGCATCGAGTGCGAGGTGGTGAGGTCGCGCACGGTGACCTCCGCCGGGCGGAAGCGCTCGAGCCAGTCGCGGTCGTGCCACTGCGCCGCGGCCGCGGAGCCCCACAGGAAGGATTCCTCGCCGATCATCGCGATCGTCGCCTCGGACAGCACGTTGCCGCGCTCGTTGAGCAGGTAGCACAGCGATACCCGGCCGACCGACTTCGGCAGCCGGCCGCACACCACGCGGTCGAGGAACTCCCGCGCGCCCGGCCCCTCGATCGCGAAGCGAGTGAAGCCGTTCACCTCGCACACCGCGCAGCCGTTCGTCAGCCGTTCGATCTCCGCGCCGACGATGGCATCGGTGGCCGTGACGCGGTAACCGGGCTCGTCGACGAACGCTTCGTCGGGGCGATAGAACAGCGGACGCTCCCAACCCGCCACGACGCCGAACTCGGCGTGCGCGGCCTCGTGCACGGCGTACAGCGCCGTCGTCTTCGCGAGCCTGCCGGCGGGGCGCTCCTCGCGCGGCAGGTGGTAGTGGAACTCGTTCTGGTAGTCCTCGATGGCCTTGAGCCTGGTGAGCTCGGTGTTCGCGTGGCTGGTGAAGCGGCGCGGGTCGAGGTACCAGGCATCCCACTCGCACTCGCCGTGCACGATGAGCTCCGCGAGGATCTTGCCCAGGCCCCCGCCTTCGCCGATGCCCGCGCGCAGCCCGAGGCACGCGTACGCGTTGGTCAGACCCGGGATCGGCCCGACGAGCGGCGCGCCGTCGATGGTGTAGGTGATCGGCCCGTTGATGGTCGTGTGGATGCCGACGTCCTGCAGCACGGGCATGCGCTCGAACACCGCCTCGATGTTCGGCAGGCAGCGGTCGAGATCGTTCGGGCACAGCGCCATCGTGAAGTCCGGCGAGATGCCGTCCATGCCGAAGGTGCGGCAGTCCTGCTCGTAGATGCCGACGAGCAGGCCCTTCTTCTCCTGCCGGCTGTAGAAGTCCGCGCCGGGGTCGCGGATGATCGGCACGCGCGCGTCCATCGCCTCGAGCGCGGGGATGGGGTCGGTCAGGAAGTACATGTGCTCCATCGAGGTGACCGGATGCTCGACGCCGAGCATGCGGCCGACCTCGTTCACGCGATAGCCGGTCGCGTTGACGACGATCTCGCAGCGGATCTCGCCCTTGGTCGTGCGCACGATCCACTCGCCGCCGGCGGTGCGCTCCACGGCCTCGACCGGCTCGAAGCGACGCACCTCGGCGCCGGCCAGCCGCGCCCCGCGCGCGAGCGCCTGGGTGAGCTGGCTGGGGTCGATGTCGCCATCGAGCGGATCCCACCAGGCGCCCAGCAACCCGTCGGGTTCGATGAGCGGGTGGCGGCGCGCGGCCTCGGCCCCGTCGATCAGCTCGAAGTCGATGCCGACGCCACGCGCCATGCCGATGTGGTGGCGGTAGACGTCCATCTGCGCGGGGGTGTGCGCCAGGCGCATGCCGCCGGTGATGTGGTAGTTGATCGGGTGATCGGCATCGGCGGTCAGCTCGCGGTACAGATCGATGCTGTGGCGCTTCATCGCCACCATCGTCTGGGTGCTGCCGAACTGGGTGACCTGAGCCGCGGCGTGCCAGGTGGAGCCCGAGGTCAGCTCGTCGCGCTCGACGAGCACGACGTCCGTCCAGCCGAGCCGGGTGAGATGGTAGAGCGTCGAGCAACCGCCGACGCCGCCACCGATGACGACCACGCGAGCCTGAGTTTTCATGTGCGAATACCTCCTAGCGCAGTCGACTCCGAACCGGGGTGGCTGGCAACCTCAATATGCTGACCGATCGTTCAGCGGATCTGCACGATGGCCCCCTGCCGGCCGGCCCTCGGGGCATGGCCTCGATCCCGACCGTTCCGCGTTCCTCGCGCGGAAGCGGCGGAGCCTGCGGACAGGCACTGGCCCATTGGCCGGTTGCCCGCGATGCGCTCGACTCCCAGAGTCGAAGGCTTCACCCAGGCTTTCGATCTCATGAGCCCCATCGCGTCCGCACGACCCTTCCCGCACCGCGGACCGGTCATCGCGCTCGCCGTGGCGGCGTTCCTGCTGTCGGCAGGCGGCTGCTCCGACGACGACGATCCGGACGACGCCGACGCGGATGCGCCGATCCGCTGGCAGGTCTGGGCGGCCGATCAGTCCAATTCGGTCAGCGACGCGAGCGCGCCGGGCACCCGCGGCAGCCTGCTGTGGATCTGGGAGTCCGAAGCGATCGAGACCCAGCTGGCGGGCGGCGTTCCGGCGCAGCCGATCGGGTGCGGCCCCGACGGCGCGACCAGCGCCGGGCCCTGCGACCTGCTGGAGCTCTTCCCGCCGTCGCTGACCGAGCTCGACGCGGCCGGCGAGCCGACCGGGCGCACGCTCGGCGAGCTCGACGGCTTCGGTCGGCTGCACGGGGCGCTGTCCGATCCGCAGAACCGCTACGTGAACGTCAACGTCTTCGCACCGGGTGGCGGCTACGTCGGCGTGCTGGACGCCCGCACGCGAGAGGCGATCGCCCTGTTCCGGGTCACCGGCACCAACGTCGGCGGCGGGACGGACGTGCGCTCGGTGCACATGTCGTTCTGGTCCGCGGACGGCTCGGCGCTGCTGGTCGCGAACCTCAACGGCAAGCTGCTCGAGCGCGTGGACGTGGTGCGCGACGCGGACGACACCATCACCGACCTGGTGCTGAACCGCTCCGCCACGCTCGGCGTCGGGCAGGACATGCAGGTCGCCGCCCCGGCCACCGCGTTCGCCGGCGACAACGCGCTCGGAGAGCCGCTGATCGGACGGATCGGTGGCGACTACGCCGAGGCCGATCTCGGGGATCTGACGCCCGCGGGCTACTGCAAGGAGAACGGGTGCGACGGACCCGACGGCAATCTGGGCGGACGCCCCAACAACCTGATCATCTGCCCCATCCCGTCGCGCAACGATCTGGCCTACGTCACGATGGGCGGCGGCGGCCTGCTGGTCGCCGATCTCGCGAGCACGCCCATGCGCATCGTCGGCGAATACGGCAACGAGGTCATCAACGGTGCCGGCTGCGGCGGTGCGCAGGCCGGCGACGCGATGTGGCTCAACGCCGGCGTGTCGGCCTCCCCCGCCGGTGCCACCCAGTCGACCTTCACCGTCTACGCGCTGGACGATACCGCCTTCGGCGACGGCTCGAACGGGGAGAACCTTCCGCTGCCGATGGAGGTGTTC
Organism: uncultured Gammaproteobacteria bacterium; assembly: GCA_963833195.1. GTDB lineage: Bacteria > Pseudomonadota > Gammaproteobacteria > Granulosicoccales > Granulosicoccaceae > Granulosicoccus. Next base: position 1,411,606 of record CAWHXF010000028.1, read on the forward strand.
CGCGACGCCGGCAACACGGCCACCGTGGGCAGCTCGACCGGCGCGGCGTCGAACGACAGCGGGCAGCTTCCCGGCACCACCACGCGACGCGACTCGCACGGAACGGTCGCGACCGTCGACGAGCGCTTCGTCCACATGGTGGACCGCATCGCCAACGTGGTCGAGGTCTTCGATACCGAATCGTTCGCCCGCACGAGCTACGACCTCGTGTCTGCCGATGGACAAGGCGGCGGCACGGGCCCCTGCGCCGCGGCATCGGTGAGCGACGACGCGGCGCTGCCCGGCAACGACGCCGCGCCGGACCTGCTGGACGTCACGCCCGACGGGCGCTACCTCGCCATCGCGTTCCGCGGACCGGTGCCGGTGTCCGTGAATCACTCCGCCCAGGGATCGTGCCCCGGAGTCGGCATCGTGGAGCTCGGCGACGACGGGGCGAGCGGGCGTCTGGTGGGCGTGCTGCGCACCACGAACGCCGTCGACACGAGTGTGGGCGATGCGCCGGGCGGCCAGAGCTACGCCGGCACCGAGCGCAGCGACGTGCACGGGGCGATCGTCGTGCGCGTGCCCTGATCGAGGGGCGGGGCCGTCGGGATCAGGCGAGCAACTCGCCGTCGTCGCGTCTCACCGCGATGATCGAGGAGCGCGGCATGCCTTCGAAACCGTCCGGGAACGTGCCGCCCGGATGCTGGATGCCGACGAAGGCCGTGCGACGGTCCGCGCTCCAGGTCAGCCCCGTGACCTCGCTGCCCTTGGGTCCGGTCAGGAAGCGCACGATCTCGCCGGTGGCGGGATCGCCCACGAGCATCTGGTTGTTGCCCATGCCGGCGAAGTCGCCCTTCGTTGCCGTCGTCGCCGTCGGTCTGGATCCACAGCGAGCCCCGTGGAGTCGAACTGCATGCCGTCCGGGGAGTTGAACAGGTTTCCCGCATTGATGTTCTCCGAGCCCGCGTAGGCGTCGTCGAAGACCTCGGGGTTGCCGGCCATGACGTAGAGATCCCACGCGAAGGTGTCGCTCGCGTGGTCGTCGTCGTGCGGAAACCAGCGCACGATCTGGCCGAACTCGTTCGCCTGGCGCGGGTTCGGTCCGCCCACGGGCGTGACGTCGCCGCCGGCGTTCGGTGCCAGGCCCCGGTTCGAGTTGTTCGTCAGCGCGCAGTACGCCTCCACCGCCACGGGGTTGACCGCGACCCATTCGGGTCGGTCCATCGTCGTCGCGCCCACCTTCGAGGCGGCCATGCGGGTGTGGATCAGGATCTCGGCGGCGTCCATGTCGGTGGCCTCGGGCGTGAGCTCGAGCCAGGTGCCGCTCATGTCGTCGTCGAAGCGCGCGGCGAAGAGCCTGCCGTCGTCGAGCAGCGAGTCGGTGTCGCCGCCCGGCACGTAGGGTCCGTTCGAGACGTACTTGTAGAGATACTCGCCACGCTCGTCATCGCCGAGGTACACGACGACCCGGCCGTCACGGGCCAGCACGCTCGCCGCGTTCTCGTGCTTGAAGCGTCCGAGTGCGGTGCGCTTGACGGGCGTGGACGAGGCGTCCGACGGATCGATCTCCACGATCCAGCCGAAGCGGTTCGGCTCGTTCGGGTTCGACGACAGGTCGAAGCGCTCGTCGAACCGCTCGTACGCGTAGCGGCTCTCGGCCTCGATGCCGTAGCGGGCGAAGGCCTCGGGCAGCACCGTCGTGGCATCGGTCGCACCGAAGTAGCCGTTGAAGTTCTCCTCGCAGGTGAGGTAGGTGCCCCACGGTGTCCTGCCCGAGCCGCAGTTGTTCAGCGTGCCGAGCGCGCGGGTGCCGTCCGGATCGGCCGCGGTCTTCAGCAGGTCGTGACCGGCGGCGGGTCCTGCGATCCGCATCTCGGTGTTCTGCGTGATGCGGCGGTTGAAGGGCGAGTCCTTGACGATCGACCAGCCGTCGCGGCCCTCGGCCACCTCCATGACGGTGACCCCTTGCGCGTTCTGGAGCTTCAGCACCTCCTCGGCGCTGGTGGGCAGCACCTCGATCTCGGCGTCCACGGACGTCGCGTCGGTCTCGGTCCCGGGGCCCGCCTCGGCCGCCGCGGCGGCGGCTGCCAGAGCGGCCTTGGACGCCGCCACGAGGTTGATCTCGGGGTTCACGTACTCGTGGTTGACGGCGAGCACCTGGTGCCCGCCGATCGCGAAGAGCTCCATGCCGTCGGTGTTCTCGCCGAACGAGCGCGCCTGCGTGGCCGCGGTGCCACCGGTGCTCGGGTCGAAGTCCGGCACGTCCGAGTACAGCGGCTGGCCCCAGCTCGCGAGCACCTGCCAGGAGTAGCCCTCCGGCACGTGCACGGTGAAGTCGGTGGCGATGGGGATCGGCTCGAAGCCGAAGCGGGAACCGGTGGCGGACGCCGAGGCGTTCGCATCGCTGCTGCCGGCAAGCGTCGCCAGCAGCGTACCGGGCCCGAGCGCGGCGGCACCGGAGCCGAAGGCCAACACGCCGAGAAAGCCCCGACGGTCCATGGCCGCGGCGACGACGCGGTCGAAGTCCTGCACGTCCGGGCGGGGGTCGCGCGCCTCGTCGAAGGCGTCGAAGGAGAGGCGGGAGGGATGTGGGCGAGACATGGCGGCTCCGTGGTGGTCAAGACGACGAGGCCAGGACTTTGAACGGCGGATGTGTACGCGGCATGACAGCGCGGACCGGTCAATCGCCGGCCGGCGACAACACAACCCCGAGGCGTGGGAGCCGTGACGTAGACTTCGAGCGCCATCCCGGTCCGAGTATTCGTCATGCCCCCTGGCCGTGCGAAGTCGCTCGCCACGTGGCGCCCGGCGAGCGTCGCCTTCGCGTGCTGTGCGGTGCCGATCGCGACCGTGATCGCGTGCGCCTCGTGGTCGATGGGCGCGGGCATGATCGAGCCCTGCAATCCCTTCGTCGACGGCTGCACCTCGATCAGCCGGGCGGTCCGTCAGCTGCCCGTGCTCTACCTGTTTCGCGCGATCATGCTGCCGTGCTCGGTGCTGCTGGCGTTGTACTGGTGGCAGGAACGGGAGCGGCTCGCGACGCTCGCACCGTCGCGCCCCGTCCTGCGCGAGCTCGCCTGCGCGCTCGGACTGCTCGGTTCCGCGCTGCTGATCGCGTACGTCGTCTTCCTCGGCACCGACGGACCGGTCTACGAGTTCCTGAGGAGGCTCGGCATCTACGTCTTCTTCGGCGGCACCGGCATCGCGCAGGCGATCGTGACGCTCGGCCTCGATCGGGCCCCTGCCGGACGCGCCGAGCGACGCCTGCGCGCGATGCGGCTCGTGCTGGTCGCCGCCATGCTCGGACTGGGTCCTCTGAACCTCGTGCTCAAGGCCGAGCTGGCGGACCCGGACGCGGCGGAGAACGTGATCGAGTGGTGGTTCGCGGTGGCGCTGTTCGGATGGTTCGGCTCGATGGCGCCGACCCGGCGGCGGACGTTTCAGCGAGCCGCCAGGAAGTCGGCGACGTTCAGCAGGATGAACTCGTTGTCGTCCGCCCGACCCGCCTCGCGGCCCACCGAGAACGGGTAGTTGTTGTCGTTGGCCACCACGATGGTGTCCTCGTCGACCCGGTCCACGTTCTCGATGGTCACGAAGGGAAAGGTGAACGTGCCGTCCTCGGTGCCGCGGCCGATCCCTTGCGGGTCGTCGATGTCGAGCAGGTCGATGTACGCGATCTTCTCGAGCGTGCCGGCCTCGTCCGTGCGCTCGAGATCCACGAGGTAGATGCGCTTGAACTCCGCCGGCTCGTCCGAAAACCCGGCAGCGCCCTGCCCGCCGTCGCGCTCGATGATCAGCGCCCGCGTGCCGTCGATGAAGTTGAAGTCGCCGATGGCGTGACCCGGATCCTCCAGCGGGTAGTGGCGCACGCGGTCGCTCCAGCGGGCGGCATCGGCGTCGAACTCGAACAGCGACAGCACCGGGCGACCGTTCAGCGTCATCGGCGCATCGGCCTCGGCGTCCCACACGGGCTTCTCCAGCAACGGGTAGAGCGTCGTGCCGTCCTCCCCCAGCGCCATGCCCTCGTAGCCGCCGGAGCGCATCGCGATCACGTCCTCGGACCACTCGTCGCCCGGGTTCGGGGCCCGCGCCGCCGCATTGTCGGGCGAGCGGTGGAGCCGTCCGCCGGGCTCGGTCGCGACGACCTGCCGCACGACGCCGCCCGCACCGACCTCGATCAGCCAGGGGCCGAACTCGTCGCCGATCCAGTAGCCCTCGCCCACCGGCTGGATGGACTCGAGGTCGAAGTCGGCGCCGGTCAGGTAGCGCGGGCCGGTCGCCTCGGTGGTGATCGGGAACGGCACCACGCGCTCGGGATCGGACAGGAACACCGTGCGCGCCACGCTCACCTCGCCGCTCGCCCAGTCGACGTCGATCTCGTGGAACATCAGCAGCGCGTCGGCCGAGTTCGCCCGCGCGCCGAAGCCGTTGTCGGTCAGCACGAGGAAGCGGTCGTCGCCGAGGGAGCGGATGCCGGAGAAGCCCTGCACCGGCTGACCCTCGAACGGGCGCGACAGCCCGGTCGCGGCATCGACGATGGCGCCGAGCTCCTCGGTGCGGCCTTCCTCCCCCGTGAAGCGGCCCGACACGGCGAACATCGCGGGAGCGTCGTCGGGAGGGGCGATGAAGGTCTCGCCGGGCAACTGGGCGTGCGCCTCGAGCGTGGCGGGGAATCGCTCCTGCGCGAAGGCGGGCGCGCACAGCGCGGACAGGACAACGGCAAGACGGAACGCCATCGGGGTCTCCGGTACGGGGGCTCGTCGCCCGCACCTTCCCGCACCGGTGTGACAGGGGTGCGACAGGGCCGTAAAGCTGTCGGGCCGTCGGGCCGTCGCGCTCGCGAGCGTGCGCCTGGCGCCCTCGGCGGCACGCTCACGGGATTCGTCCCGCCCGGCCCCACGAGGTCGGCCCTGCCGCAGCGTCGTTCGAGGTCGTCGACGCGCTGATCGCGCCGGGCCCGCACCCGGCGCGACGCCGCACTTGCCAAGCGCGCGAAACACTTCCATGATTCACGAATCATGGATCATTCTTCCGCCATCGTCGCCCTCACCGCGCTCGGTCAGGACACCCGCCTCGCCGTGTTCCGCCTGCTGGTGCGCAGTGGTCCCCGAGGTCTTGCCGCGGGCGAGATCGGCGAAACGCTGTCGGTACGGGCGAACACCCTGTCGGCCAACCTGAACCGCCTGGTCGCGGCCGGGCTGCTACGGCGCACCCGCGAAGGACGCTCGATCCGCTACTTCGTGGATCTCGGCAGCGTACGGGACGTGCTGAGCTACCTGCTGGAGGACTGCTGCGGCGGCCATCCGGAGCTGTGCCGACCGCTGCTCGACGACGTGTTCGACGGCGTCGCGGAGCGCGCATCGTGAGCGCGCGCGATGCGGCCGTGGCCGTCCCGACCGCGCCGGTCATGGGGCGCTTCGAACGGTGGCTGTCGGTCTGGGTGCTGCTCGCGATGCTGGCTGGCGTTGCGCTCGGCAACGTCGCCCCGGGGTTCGCCGAAGGCATCGCACGGCTCGAGATCGCCTCGATCAACCTCGTGATCGCGGTGCTGATCTGGGCGATGGTCTACCCGATGATGATCGGCGTGGACCCGAGCGCGATCGGCGGGGTGGCGCGTCAGCCGAAGGGGCTCGTGATCACGCTCGCGGTGAACTGGCTGATCAAGCCGTTCACGATGGCGCTGCTGGCGGTGCTGTTCTTCGAGCACGTGTTCGCGCCCTTCATCGAACCGGCCGATGCCGAGCAGTACATCGCGGGGTTGATCCTGCTCGGTGCCGCGCCGTGCACGGCGATGGTGTTCGTCTGGTCGCAGCTCACGCGAGGGGATGCGACCTACACGCTGGTGCAGGTGTCGGTGAACGATCTGATCATGGTCGTCGCCTTCGCGCCGATCGTCGCGCTGCTGCTGGGCGTGACGGACATCGAGCTGCCGTGGTCGACGCTGGTGCTGGCGACGGTGCTGTACGTCGCGCTCCCGCTGATCGCGGGCCTGCTCACGCGTCGCGCGCTGCGCTCGCCGGAAGCGATAGCGGCGTTCACCGCGCGCATCAAGCCGCTCTCGGTCGGCGCGCTGATCGTGACGGTGGGCATCCTGTTCGCGCTGCAGGGCAGCGTGCTGCTCGAGCGGCCCGTGACCATCGCGCTGATCGCGGTGCCGATCGTGCTGCAGACGCTCGGCATCTTCGCGCTCGCCTACGCGGTGGCCTGGGTGTGGAAGCTGCCGCACCGCATCGCCGCGCCCTGCGCGCTGATCGGGACCTCGAACTTCTTCGAGCTGGCCGTCGCCGTCGCGATCAGCCTGTTCGGCCTGCGCTCGGGGGCGGCGCTCGCCACGGTGGTGGGTGTGCTGGTGGAGGTGCCGGTGATGCTGATGCTGGTGGCCTTCGCGAACCGCACGCGCAACGCCTTCGCACGCAGGGCGAGCGCATGACCGATCTCGATCTCGCGCCGATCGACCCGTCGCCCTACCTCGCGGCCGACGACGACGGCCACGCCCCGAAGCTGCTCGTGCTGTACGGCTCGCTGCGCGAGCGTTCGTACTCGCGCCTGGCCGCCGAGGAGGGCGCGCGTGCGCTCGAGGCTTTCGGCGCCGAAGCGCGATTCTTCGACCCGGCGGGGTTGCCTTTGCCGGACAGCGTCGAGCCCGACCACCCGCGCGTGGTGGCCCTGCGCGAGGCCGCGACCTGGAGCGAGGGCATGCTGTGGTCGAGCCCGGAGCGCCACGGCGCGATGACCGGCATCATGAAGGCGCAGATCGACTGGCTGCCGCTGTCGCTCGGCGGCGTGCGCCCGACGCAAGGCAAGACGCTCGCGGTGATGCAGGTCTGCGGCGGCTCGCAGAGCTTCAACGCCGTCAACCAGCTGCGCGTGCTCGGACGCTGGATGCGCATGGTCACGGTCCCGAACCAGTCGTCGGTGGCCAAGGCGTGGGACGAGTTCGACGAGGCCGGTCGCATGCGCGACTCGCCCTATCGCGACCGCATCGTCGATGTGATGGAGGAGCTCGTGAAGTTCACGTACCTGGTGCGCGGGCGCTCGGCGAGATTGACCGATCGGCATTCGGAGCGCCGCGAGAGTGCTGCCGAGCTGTCGAAGCGGGTCAATCAGGGGCGGCTCTGATCGAGCCCTGCAGCACACTCGGTGAACGAGCTGCTCGAGAGGCATCCCGGGCTCGCAGAGGCGCCAGACGCTCTCGTCGTTCAAGAGCTTCGGGTGCTTGTGCTCGGCGCCTCCCGGTCGCTCCCCGCGCCCGTCAGCGGCGTCTCGGCGCTGCGGCTCATGACGAGCCGCACGTCGATGGCGCCGAGGTGCGAGAGCGGATCGTTCAGCAGCTCGCGCACGTCATGCGCGCGCCAGCAGCGCCTCGTCGATAGCGTCGAGCCCGGCCCAGGGCTCGGTGCGCAGCAGCTCGCCCTCACCGTGCCGGCAAGCGGCGGCGCCACGAGCGCGACGCTCGCGACGCGGCGCGCGAACGCGTCCTCGTCGCCCATGAGCTTCGCCGCGAGCGCGACGAGCAGCGTCCCCTGCGAGTGCGCGACGACGTGCCGGCGGTCACGGTCCCGCGTGCGGGTCTCGAGTCAGTCGACGAGGTCGTCCGAGCGGCGAAGGCGCGCTGCGCCGGAGGTTCAGTGGAATCGCAGTCGCCGGGTCGTCCAGGCCACTTGTGCGAAGCGCTCATCGAGGCCGCTCGCAGGTTCGGTACTCGCAACGCACCCGGTATTCTCGGACCATGGTCTTCGCTTTCCCGACGGGCCCGTCGCGGGTCCTCCTCGTCGGCATCGGCCTGCTGTTCGCACCGCCTGCCGCCGCCCAACCCACCGATGCCGACGACGTGCCCGGCGCCGACTCGCCGCCGCCGGACGCCGCCTCCGCGTCGACCGGGCAGGAGCCCGCCCCCTTGAACCAGCTCGGCAACGTGCCGGCCGTGGGAGGCTTCGAGCCCGACGAGCACCTGCTGGGCGGCGTGTTCGGCCGCGAGGCGCTGGCCGAAGGCGGGCTGCGCCTCGGCGGCTCGCTCATCCTCGACGGCCTCGACGTCGTCGACGGGCCCGAGGAGCGCGCGGAGCTCAGGAACCTCGGCGTGCTCGATGTCGCCGTCGACACGGGCCTCGCCGGTTGGTGGGAGAACGGCACGGCGTTCGCGCGCGTCTACGTGGCCGCCGCGAGCGACGGGGCCGCGAGCTTTCCCGCCACCTTGCAGGAGGTGGACACGGTGCCCGCCTTCGAGCACGTCGTGCTCGGCGAGCTGTGGTACGAGCAGCGCTTCCCGGACGCGCGCACGCGCGTGCGCGTCGGCCGCATGGACGCCAACACCGACTTCGCCTTCGCCCCGGCGGCCGCGGCGCTCGTGACCGACTCGGCGGCCGTGACCCCGACCAACTACGGCATCCCGAGCTACCTCGACCCGGCCCTGGGTCTCGTCGCGTTCTTCTATCCCGAGCGCTGGAGCTTCGGTGCGGGCGTCTACCGCGGCACGCTGGCCCTGCCGACCAGGGCCGGCATCGGCGAGCTCCGGTTCGCCGACGTGCGACTCGACGGACCCGACGTCAGCACCTACGCGATCGGCGAGCTCGGTCGGCGCTGGGAGCTCGGCGGCGGGGACGGCCGGAGCGCCTGGCCCGGCGAGGCGAAGCTCGGCGGCTGGCTCGCCGACGGCGGGTTCCGCCGCCTCGACGGCACGCGCGGGAAGAGGATCGCCGGCGGTTACCTGATCGTGCAGCAGGCGCTGCACGGCAACGGCGCGGGCGGCGCCGGGGCGACCGTCTTCGCGCAGCTCGGGCTCACCGACGACGCGTTCAGCCCCATCGCCGACCAGCTCGCGGCCGGGCTGGTCTGGAACGCGCTGGTGCCGGGCCGGCCGGACGACACCACGGCGCTCTACGCGAGCCGGGCCGGACTCAGCGACGCCCCGGGCAGCACGAGCCCGGAAGCGGCCGAATGGGTGCTCGAGCTCACTCACGCGTTCCGGCTGACGCCGAGCGTCCGGCTCCAACCCGACCTGCAGCACGTCATCAATGCCGGCGGCGAGGACGACGGCGTCACGCTCGCCCTGGTGCGCGTCACCATCGACTTCTGACACCGGCCGCTCGAGCGAGGGCGGGCAGGCCATCGCCGACATGCCGGTGCAGCTCGAGGAGCACGACGACATCGAAGGCATCGTACTGACCGGTCATGCCGACCGGATCGGCCCGGCGCAGCACGACCTCGAGGTGTCGCCGGCCCGCGCCGAGACGGAGCAGAACGACATCGACTGGCGCATCGTGCATGCGGTCGGGACCGGCGCGCTCTGCGACTTCACAAGCTTCGCCCGTGAGGTCGACGGGTGGCTGGCACGGGACGATGACGGTGAATGACCGTCTGACCTCGTTGGTGCCCGCGTCGAAGGCGACGGCTTCGGCCGACAGCGTACGCAGCCGCACGACGACGCGACGTCATCGGTAGGCAAGGCCCGGATACGGCAGTCGCCCTCGCCGGGCGTCCACGTTGGCGCGGTTGATGGCGCGGTTTGTCGAACTGCGCCACAATCGCGCCACTGCCACGGCAAACCGCGCCACGGGATCCGGTTCGTCGAGATGTTGATCGATCAGCTCACCGCGCGTGGGGTCATCGAGCCGGGGGCGCTCTACGAGGCTCCATTCACGAGCAACAGAACCCGCGCGAGCACTTCGACGGCGCAGCAGTCACCCTTGCGTCTCGAACGCGTACGCATCGCCCGAGCGCGTCACCGTCCCCAGCGCCGGGAACACCAGGTGCATGCCGCCGACCGCAATGCCGTCGGTGGCCGTCATGTCGAGCACGCGTTGACGCGTGGCCTCGGCCGTGGATGGGTCGACATCGAACCCGATCGTCACTTCCGGTCGCGGGAACTGTATCGCCGGCGCGTGGACGATATCGCCCCAGATCAGCAGCGTGTCGTCGCCGTCGGCGAGCGTGTACCCGGTGTGACCCGGTGTATGCCCGAACAGCTCCATCGCCTCGAGCGGTCCCGGCACGGTGGTGCCGGAGAAGGTCGTGACGCGCTCGCCGAAGCCGTCGACCGCGGCGCGTGCGGCCAGGAAGAACGGCGCGGCTTCCTCACCCGACTGCGCCATCATCTCGTCGTCGAACCAGAACGCGCGCTCGCGCTCGTGCAGCACCATCTCGGCGTTCGGCAGCGCGAACGCGCCATCACCGACCAGGCCGCCGATGTGGTCGGGGTGCAGGTGGGTGACGTACAGCGTCCCGATGTCCGCCGGCTCGATACCGGCGGCCTCGAGTCGCGCGAGCAACTTGCCCGCCGTCGGACCGATGGCGGCGCCCGCGCCCGCGTCGATCATGACCGTCCCGTTCGGGCTCACCACCACGAAGGCGTTGATGTAGCCATCGACCACGTCGCCCGCGATCAGCGCCGCGATGTCCTCTTCGGACGCGCCCGCGAAGAGCTCGGGTTGCAGCGCGATGCGCCCATCGAGCAGCGCGATGATCTCGCTGTCGCCGATCGTGCGGCGCGCGACGCCCTCGACCGTCGTGGTGTCCTGGCCGAAGGCGCGCGGTGCCGCTGCGCCCAGCGTGAGCGCCGTACCGCCGAGCAGCAGCTCGCGTCGGGTGATGCCGGCACTGGAACCGGCGGCGTGTCGGGTCGGCGAACGGGAATGGCTCATGCGGGGCTCCGGGTCGAAGGATGGAATCGAGGCCGAGCAGTCTAGCGGCGCCGTCCGTTCGGCCGACGCCTGCGTTCGCGACGGCATAGAAAGGCCGGCATCGCCTCACGCACGCGTAAGGCGGCAGCGAAGGGGCCGAAAGGTCCGGAGCAGATAGTGCCTACCCATGGAGAGCGCACAACGACTCTCCACCTGCGGTACGGGCCCCGTCGGCCCGCTCTGTCCAGACTGCTTCGATTCCCTTCTTCCCGACTCCCCTCCCCGACCGAGCATCCTCCCCATGAACGTATTCGCCAAGCACGCCCTCGCCGCCGTCGCCCTGTCCGCCGTCGTTCTCGCGGCACCCGCGTCGGCCGTGACGACCGACTCGCTCTACGACGACGTGCAGTCGGCGGTCACCGACGGTCGCATCGTCAACGTCTCGCTCTCGAACGGCGTCGCGACGCTGACCGGCAGCACCGATGCGCTGTCGCGCGGCGCCGCGGCGCGAGCGGCGGATTCCCACCCGGACGTCACCAGCGTGGTGAACCTGATCGACGCGAGCTGAGCGCAGGCGACGGGGCGGCCGTCCGGCCGTCCCGTCGATGATGGCAGAGCCTCGATCCTGACATCTAGCCCCGCTCAGTCCGGCAACGCTCCACAGAACCCGCCCTCGCTGTCCACCCCCGAACCCAGCGCCACGATCGCGGGTTGTCTGTACGGGTTCGGCGGAGCGGCGGCATAGTCGAGCCCGATCATCAGCAGCAGCGCCACCACGGCCGCGAACGCAGGCACCCGGCGCGTCACGGTCGCGGCTCCAGCACCACCGCGCGGCGCTTTGCGGGCGCTTCCAGACCGAGTGCCGGTCGCAATCGCACGCCCACCACCGAACCCGCGAACGCGGCCGCGAACCACGCCCAGCCGTGCAGGCTGCCCGTGGAGATGCCCGAGAAGAACGCACCGACGTTGCAACCGAACGCCAGCCGGGACGAGTAGCCGAGCAGCAGCCCCGCGACCGCGGTGGCGATCCATGCGCGCACCGGCAGCGCGGGCAGCCGCGCGGACAGCCCGCCCGCGCGCCACGAGGCGACGAGGAACGCCCCCAGCACGATGCCGATGTTCGTGAGCGAGGTGACATCCAACAGCAGGCTCTCGCGCACGCGCGCCGCGCTCTCGGGCGCCGCCCAGAATGCCGACCCCGACAGGTCGGCGCCGAGCGCGGTCGCGCCCTTGGCCGCCCACAACCCGAGCCCGTAGACCACGCCCCAGGGCTGCCCGGCAATCGCGAGATTCGCGAGCGCGAGCGCGGCCACCAGGCAGGCCGCGATGGCGTGCCGTCGCTCCAGCTTGCGCCGTCCAGGTGCTCCGATGCGGTGCAGGAAGGCCGCGACGAGCGCGAGCGCCACGAGCGTCGCGCCCGCGCCGCCCCAACCGGACACGCCGAGCGGCGGCAACGCGCCGAGATCCGTCCACCAGAACAGGTGCCAGGCACCGGTGAAGCTGCCGAGCGCGAAGCACGGCAACGCAAGCGCGGCCACGGCATTGCCGGAGCCCGCGTTCACGAGCGTGCCCGAGCCGCAGCCGAGCACCACCTGCATGGCGGCGCCGAACACGAACGCGCCACCCACCATGGCCCAGCCGACCGGTGCGAGCGCGCCGACCAGCTCGCCTTCGCGCGCGGCGAGCAGCGGCAGCGCGACGAGCGCGACGAGGCCGATGGCCAGAAGCTGCGCGTACAGCCCCGACGGCTCACGCCGCAGGATCATCGCGCGCCAGGGTCCCGCGAAACCGAAGCGCAATCCTTCCAGCACGAGACCGAAGCCCAGACCCACCGCGAGCAGCAGGCCGTAGCGCACGCCGACGAGGATCATCACGGCGAGCACGGCGGCCACCGCGGCGCCCACGAGCGCGGCGCGGCGCCACGCACCGACCCGAGCCGACGCAACGGCATCGCTCGTTCCCGTCGCTGGAATCGCCCCCGAGGCGTTCGCTATCGCCATCGACCGTTCGCAGCCTGCGGCAGGCTCAACCGCCGCGCAGCTTGTTCATGAAGTTGCCGATCAGCCCGGGCGCGTTCTCCACCTCGTGTCCCGCGTTCGAGTACTCGACCATCGAGCCGGGGTAGAGCTTCACGCCCTCCACGCCCGCGACCTCGGACAGCGCGAACCAGTTGGTCGCGGCCCAGTGCCCGGTGTTGCAGAACGACACGACGGGCTGCCCGTCGGTGACGCCGAGTCGCTCCAGCAGAGGTTCGGCGTCGATCTCGTTCCGGATGGCGGGCGAGCCTTCGTCGAAGAACGCGGTGTAGACCTGGTTCTGCGCGCCGGGCAGCGTGCCGGGCTTCGCGGCCGCGTCGTGGCCCTTGCGGCCTTCGAAGAAGTCCGCGGGACGCGCGTCGAGCAGCAGCGCGTCGATCTCGCCGCGCGTGGCCGCGATCACGTCGTCGCTGTCGGCCGTCCATTCGTCGGAGAACGCGATGTCGAGCTCGGTGGGAGCGGGCTCGGTGGGCACCTGCTCCAGCGGCAGCCCTTGCTGCTGCCACGCCGCGACGCCGCCGTTCAGGATGGTCAGATCCGTGAAGCCGCTCGACTTCAACGTCCAGTAGACGCGCGCCGCGGCGCCGAAGTCCGTGTCGGTCCGGCCTTCCGGCACGATCACGATGGGGCGGTCGAGCTCGAGACCGAGGCTTTCGTAGCTCGACTCGAGAGTGGCGACGTCGGGCACCTGGCCCGGGTTCTCCTTCGGGCCGCGAAACAGCGCGTACGGGGCCGACACGGCGCCTTCGATATGGCCTTCGGCGTAGGCCTCGTCGCGGATGTCCAGCACGATCGGCTGCGCCGAGGACCGCTGCGCGTCCAGCTCGGACGGCGTGACGAGCGGGCCGAAGGTGGCGGCGGTGGCGGGTACGGCGGTCGCGAGCCCGAAGGCGGCGGTGGCGATGAGTCGGTTCACGCTGGGAGATCTCGGAAAGCGATGGACGCGAGGCTATGTCCGATCGCTCCGGATCGGAAGGACGATTTTCGAATGAGCTCATTCGCGCCGATCCGCACGATCGGACCCTGCCCTCGAGTCGCCGCGCCCGGGCTGCCGCGCGAGGTGGTCGAGGGGACCGTGGGGCCGGGCCCTCGCGTTCGGTTCAGATATCCCCGACGACGGCGAGCAGACGACGACGGAAGGCGTCCAGGGTGAAGTCCTCCGCGGCCAGCAGCCGGCCCCTTCTCGCCATCTCGTCGCGCAGCCCCGCGTCGGTCGCCAGGCGATGGATGCGGTCAGCCAGGGCCGCGGTGTCGCCGACGGGAACGATGTACCCGGTGGATCCCTCGTCGACGATCTCGGCGCACCCGCCGGCGTCGGTGGCCACCACCGGCAGCCCGGCCGCCATGGCCTCGATGATGACCCCCGGCAGGCCCTCGTTGAACGAGGCCAGCGCGAAGATGTCCGTCGCGGCGAGGAACGGCACGACATCGTCCTGCCAGCCGTGCAGCGCGAGCGGGACTCCGTTGTCGTCGGCGAACGTCCGGACCTTCTCGAGATAGCGTTCGGACTCGGCATCGCTCGTGTCGCCGACGACCGACATCCGGCAGTCCACGCCGCGCGCACGAACCTCGGCGATCGAGCGGGCCAGCACGTGGAGCCCCTTGCGCTCGTTGATGCTGCAGATCGTCAGGACATCGATGCCGTCGGCGGGCACCGACGCGGGTTCCGTCGCGCCGGCGGCGACGAAACGCTCCAGGTCCCTGCCCGACGGAAGCAGCGTGGTCCGCCCCCGAAGCCACGCGCCGGACCAGCGCGGAAACGTGGTGCCCGACCCTCTGGATATCAGCGCGATGCGGTCCGTACCGACCGCGGCGGCCACGGCGTACGCGCCGAACGGCGTCGAGTTCTGCACGAACAGCAGCGTCCTGACGCGGCGCGACAATCGGGTGCGGGACAGGAGCAGGGCCGATCGGATGGAGCTCGCGACGACGAGATCGGTGCCGCCGGCAAGAAGCTGCCGATGCAGCCTGATCGAATACGCGAAGGCCTGGACGGCGGCGCTCAGCCGCGTGGACAGCCGCCCCCGTATCCAGCCCTTGCGGAAGGTGCGCAGGAACGCCGGTGCCGGCACGATGCGCACGTCCAGGCCCCGCGCGCGCGCGGCCTCGGCCAGTGGGCCCTCGCCGATCGTGGCGAACTCGACCGCGATGCCGGAGTCCCGCGCGGCGACCGCCAGCAGCAGCAGGTTCTCCTGCGCCCCGTAGACCGCGGAGAACCGGTCCTCGAAGAATGTGATGCGCTCGGGCTGCATGCGGTTCGTCCTAACGCGCGGCCGCCGACGCGAAGACCGTCTCGAAGCGCGCCGAGAACGCCTCCAGGTCCGTGTGCTCGCGCCCCCGGGCCGCCGCGGCGTCCGACATCGTTCGTCGCTCGGCGGGCCGAAGCGCGCGGTAGCGTCCGATCGCGGACGCGATGGCGTCGGCGTCCGGGGAGGCTATGACGAACCCGGTGACGCCGTCGACGACGAGGTCGGCCACGCCGCCCACGGCGGTGGAGGCGACGGGCAGGCCGCAGTACATGGCCTCGATGATGACGCGCGGCACCCCCTCGTCGCGCGAGGGCAGCACCAGCAGGTCGTGGCTCCTGTAGAGATCGGCCAGGTCGGAGCGCACCCCCGTGGCCGTGATCCGCCCGGCGGCCTTCGCCGCGCGTGGGGCCACGACCTCGCGACGGTAGGCGTCGTCGCAGCTTCCGACCAGGGTCAGCACGGTGTCGTCACCCAGTCCCGCCACGGCGTCCAGGAGCTCCGCCACGCCCTTGCGGTCCGACAGCGCTCCGACGAACAGCACCCGGAGGGGCCCGTCGGCGCGGCGATCCCGCTCGGCCACCGGGCGGTCGAGATCCGCCTTCAGGGCCGTGCAGTCGACGGCGATGGGAACGGTCTCGACCGGGGGCGTGGAGCCGTAGCCCCGGGCGACCGAGACCCGCTCGGAGATGCGCAGCACGCGGCTGCACAGCGACGTGGCGAGTCGATCGGCCGGGTGGCTCGGCCTGCCCTGGATCTGCAGGTACATCACCACCGGGATCCGCAGCACCCGGGAGGCGAGCGCAACCGAGAGCACCGAGCGCACGTTGGAGCAGTACAGCACGTCGACCCGCCGCCCGCGCAGCGTCGACAGCACCCTCAGGTTGTGGCGCAGCAGTCCGGTCGAGTGGCGGAGCCGGTCGCGACGCGACGCGCCGACGACCGCTCCTCCGTAGACGTTCAGCGCGTTCGGGTAGGGAACCACGTCGACCGGGAAGCCTTCCGCGACGGCCCGATCGACGAAACGGCCGGTCTGGAAGAGCAGGCAGCGCGAGGCCTCGGCGGCGCGCCCGCGCAGCAGCGACAACATCGTGAGCTGCGCGCCGCCCACCTCCCTGCAATACGCGTCCACGAACACCACCTGCGGAACCACCATTTCTCGCCTCGAGGATCGCGATGGATGGGCGCCGGGAAGGTGGGAGGCGTTCCGTCCGTACGGGACGGATGATGCCCCATCCTCGTCGACCCGGGGGCGCGGACGGGAAGCCGAGGCGGTCGTGGCGGCCCGGCGCCTCGTCCGGAAGACGGCTCCGGTCGCTCGCGTCGTGCCGACGACGACGTCGCTCGTTTGCCTGGCGATTCGTCCCGGACCGGAACGAATGTTGTCCTCCTTCCCTAACACGTTGGCAATGTCATCGTCGTGTCATTTTCGACGACCGGGTAGTACCGTCCGGGCGGCGGAATCTCGATACTCGAGCAAGGTGCTGGCCCTCCCCTCTTCCCGACGGTCGGTCTCGATCGACCGTCGAGAACGAGAAAGGAGTCTCGTTGTCGTTGACTGAAGGAGGAGTCGCTTGTACGGGTCTGTGGTGGAAGACGACGTGGCCGTCGCGCGCTCGGACACGCCTTCCAGGGCGCCACCGAAGGCGCCGGTGCGGCCGCGGTCGGCGCTGCACGTCCGCCAAGGCCTGTCCGGGACCGACGCCGCCCGCCCCGTCGGTCGGCGCGCCCTGGCGCTGGCGGCGATGGACTGCGCGACCGTCGCGGCCTCGGTGCTGCTGGGGCTGGGGGCCACCCTTGCGTTGCGTGCCGGCCTGGACCTGACCCCCGCCCACGGCAGCACCACCGCGCTCCAGGCGATGATCGTGCCGCTGGTGGTGATCCCCTGGTGCTCGCTGAGCTGGGGGCACTACCTGCGCGTCAAGCCGTTCTGGACCGAGACGCGCGAGCTGGTGAAGATGATCCTCTACACCGCCGCGATCGCCGCCGTGCTCACGCTTGCGTTGAAGATCAACGTGTCGAGGTCGTGGCTGTTCGGCAGTCTGCTGCTGATGATGGTGCTCTGTCCGCTCGGCCGGCTGCTCGTCAAGCGCTGGCTGATCCGCGTGCGCGCCTGGTTCGTGCCGCTGGTCATCGTCGGCGATCGGGAACGCGTGGAGGCCTGCGCGGCCGCCTTCGACAGCGACCCCACGCTCGGCTACCGCACCGCGGCGCGGATCGAGATCGATCGCTCGCTCGTGGCGGATCCTTCGCTGCTGCACGACGAGCTCGTGGCCGCCATCGACACGACCACCTCGGCGCTCGTGGCGCCCAGGCTGTTGCTCGCGTTCGATCGTCATGACGGCCTGGAGGAGCAGCAGTCGCTCGTCGATTGCGTCCGCGGACGCTTCCAGCACGTGATCGTGGGTCGTCCCATGCACGGGCTGTCGCTCGCGAACGCCGAGGTGCTGAACATCGACAAGTACGACACGTTGTTCGTGCGGATGTCGCCGGGCGGCATCGCCTCCGGGGCGCGCGTCGTCAAGCGGATCATCGATGTCGGGCTGGCTTCGTTGGCGCTGCTGGTGCTCGCGCCGATATTCGTGCTGCTGGCGTTGCTCGTGCGGTCCGACGGCGGGCCGGCGCTCTACGCGTCCGAACGGATCGGCCGGGGGGGACGCCGGTTCGGGTGCCTGAAGTTCCGCACCATGCGGGTGGACGCGGACCGGGCGCTGACGGATCTGCTGGCGCGCGACCCGGTCGCCCGTGCGCAGTGGGCCAGCTCGTTCAAGCTCGACGACGACCCGCGCATCACGTCCATCGGCGGGCTGTTGCGCCGCACCAGCCTCGACGAGCTGCCGCAGTTGTGGAACGTGCTGCGCGGGGACATGAGCATCGTCGGCCCGCGCCCGATCCTGCCCGACGAGCTGCCGGCCTACGGCACGCGTCTGGCAGGCTATCAGGGAGTGCGTCCGGGCCTGACCGGGCTGTGGCAGATCAGCGGGCGCAACAGCCTGCACTACGAGGAGCGCATCTCGCTGAACCTGTGGTACGTGCGCAACTGGTCGATGTGGCTCGACTTCACCATCATGCTCAGGACGGCACCGGCGCTGCTCGGCTCGCGCGACGCCTCCTGACGTGGCGGTGCCGAACTTTCTCGTCGCCGGCGCCGCGCGCTCCGGCACGAGCGCGCTCATGCAGGTGCTCGGTCAGCATCCGGACGTCTTCGTCAGCTCGCCCAAGGAGATGCACTTCTACGCGCACGCGGGCCACCCGGTCACCTACCGGGGCCCCGGGGACGAGCTGATGATGAACGCGCGGATCGTCGACGACCCCGACGCGTTCCACGCGTTGTTCGACGCCGGACGCTCGGCGCGCCGCCGCGGTGACGGCTCCGTGTCGACCCTGGTCCGGCCCGAGGTGTCGATCCCCAACATACGGCGCCACGCCGATGAGGACGTGCGCATCGTCGTGATGCTGCGCGAGCCGGTGGCGCGTGCGCACTCCAGCTTCCTCTACCTGCGGGGGCGCGGCCACGAGCCGCTGGAGCACTTCGAGGATGCGCTCGAGGCGGAGCCGCAACGGCGGCGCGACGGCTTCCACCACATGTGGTGGTACCGCGGGCTCAGTCGTTATCGGGAGCAGCTGGAGCCGTTCGTGGACGCGTTCGGCGAGCGGTTGCGCGTGGTGCCGCTCGATGACTACAAGGCCGACCCCGGTGCGGTGCTCGCCTCGCTGTGCCGCTTCCTGGGCTTGGACGATGCCTTCGACTTCGATGCGTCGGCGGACGTCAACCGGGGCGGCGAGCCGAAGAGCCGTGCGCTCGTGAACCTGATGAACGCGGCGCGCGCCCGGCCCGTCGTGCAGGCGTCCGTGAAGGCGCTCACGTCGGCACGCTTTCGCGAGCGCGTGCGGTCGAGGAACCTCGTCAGGCCGTCCATCGACGAAGGGCTGCGGGATCGGCTGGCCCACGACTTCGCCGACGACCGCCGCTACGTGGAATCGGTGCTCGGCCGGGAGCTGGCCGCGTGGCACCGCTGAAGATCCTGCACGTCGTCGAGGCGACGTTCGCGGGCGTCGGGCGCCACGTGCTCGACCTGGCGGCGTGCCAGTCGCAGGCGGGCCACGAGGTGCACGTGGTCCACAGCCTGACGCGCGAGGACGCCGCGTTCCGGGAGCGCAAGGCCGCGTTGTCCTCGGTGCGGTGGCACCCGATGCGCAGTCGCAACGTCCCCGCACCCGGCGACCCCGCGACGTTGTGGACGATCTCGCGAATCTGCCGGCGCCGGGGCATCGACATCGTGCACGGCCACAGCACCAAGGGGGGGCTGCTGGCCCGACTCGCCGCCACGGGCGCCGGGACGGGCACCGTGTACACGCCCAACGCCTTCTACTCGATGAACCCTGCGCTCGGTGCCCTGCCGCGCCGCGCGGTCGGACGGATCGAGCGCGCGCTCTCGGCGCGTACCGACCGCATCGTCGTGGTGTCGCCCGAGGAGCGCGATCACGCGCTCGGGCTCGGCGTGGAGCCTGCCAAGCTGACCATCGTCCCGAACGGGATTCCGGAGACCGCGCCGGCCGATCGGGGAGCGATGCGGGACGCGTTCGGCGTTCCGCCCGATGCGCGGGTCGTCGGTTTCGTCGGCCGGCTCGATGGACAGAAGTCGCCGCGCGACCTCGTGGCGGTGTTCCACCGGATCGCCGCCGCGGACGAACGCGTGCATCTGGTCATCGTCGGGGAGGGACCGCTGCGGGACGCTTGCGAGGCGGACATCGCCGCCCGCCCGGAGCTGGCCCACCGCGTCCACATGCCAGGACGGCGCGACGGGTTCGCGGCGATGGCGGCCTTCGACGTCTTCCTGCTGCCGAGCCGCTACGAGGGCTTTCCCTACGTGCTGATCGAGGCGGCGACGAACGCGTTGCCCATCGTCACGACGCGCGAGGCTTCCGCCTCGTCGCTCGTGCGCGACGGCGTCAACGGGTCGGTGCGCGCCCACGGCGACGTCGCCGGCCTGGCGGACGGCGTGCTGGAGCTGCTGCGCGACGACGCCCGGCGCGAGGCCGCCGGCGCCGCGTCGCGGGAGCTTGCCCGCGATTTCACGCTGCCCCGCATGCACGATGCCGTGGAACGGGTCTACCGGGAGGTCGTCGCGGCGCGGGGCGAATCCGGCGCCGTCGACCCGACCGGAGCGATCTGAACGCTCGCCCCGCGCCGCGGACGCAGGCGTGAGGCCGGGACGGCTCGCCGGCCCGGCGGCCTCGATCGCCGTGCGCGCGGCCGGAGCGCTGTGCCAGCTCGCCACCGGCGTTCTGCTGACCCGGGTCGCCGGGCTCGAGGAGGCCGGCGTCTTCTTCGTCTACTTCGCGGCGGTGCAGATCGCCTCGGTGTTCGCGGTGGGCGGCTACGAGCAGGTGCTGGTGTCGCGCGTGTCGGCGCACCACCGCGCCGGGCGAGCGATGGAGGCCGCGGCGGTACACGCGCACGTGGCGCGGGCCAGCGGCCGGATCGGTTTCGGCGTGACCGCCGCGCTCGCGCTCCTCGGCGCTGTCGCCGCGCGTTTCCACGAAGGCATCACGCCGACGCTGGTCGGCTGCGTGGCGGCGAGCACGTTCGCGCTCGGCCGGACGAAGATCCAGGCCGCCTGGTTGCGCGGCATCCGGCGCACGAACCTGTCGCAGTGGCTGAATCCGTTGCTGCCGGCCCTGGGGTTGCTGGTGCTGATGCTGGCGTCGGGCTTGCGCTCGGCGCAGGCCATCGCCGTCGCGTCGACCGCGAGCTTCGCGATCGCCGCGCTCGTCGGGGCGCATCTGGTGCCGCGCGGGCGGGCCGGGCCGGTGCCGGACTCCTTCCGGGCGGGCCCGTGGGAAAACCCGCAGCTCTTCGTCGCCGAGCTGTGCACGCTGTGCTTCGTCTGGTTGCCGACCCTGGCGCTGCCGGCGCTGTCGACGCGCGGCGTCGTCGCGTCCGCCGCGTTCTCGATCGCCTCGCGCGCGACGCGGCCGCTGCAGCTCGTGCGCGGCGCCGTCGCGCACTGGGCCGGCCCGCGCGTCGGAGGAGTGTCCGGCGTGATCGAGGAGCCGGAGCGCGTGGCGGTGTTCGCCCGCAACGTCGCGGCGCTGAACTCGATCGCCTGCCTCGTCCTGGCGGTGCCGCTGGTGGTTTTCGCGGCACCGATCGTCTCGATCGGGTTCGGCGTCGATTCGCCCGACGCGGCGGGCGCGCTGCGCGTGCTCGCGGTGATGCCGCTGCTCAATTCGCTGTCGGGACCGACCGATCTGCTGCTCGCGATGACGGGACGATCGGCGAAGCTCGCGATCGCGGCGGGCGCGTCGCTCTGCGTGCTGGCGACGGCCCTGGCGCTGTTCCACGACACCGCCACGATGGCGGCGTGGGTGGTGCTCGGTGCGAGCCTGTGCCGGGACGCGATCTCGCTGGGATTCGTGCGGCGCGAGCTCGGTTTCTGGGTGTACCCGCGCATCGGATGAGCGGGACCGCACGAACGGTCAGGCACCGGCCTGCAGGCGACTCCTGACGATCTTCAGCCGCGCCCGCCGCTCGCGCCGCGCGATCTTCCTCGCCATGCGGCTCCGGGCCGTCTTGCGTTCCGGGGAGGGACCTGCGGGGACCGCAGCGGCGCCCGCTCGCGGCAGGCGTCGCCGCAGTGCCAATCGCGCCCGCCGCTCCCGTCGGGCGAGCTTGATCGCCATGCGAGTCTCGGAGGTCGCCCGACGCGCGAGCTCGAGCCCCCGGGCCGCCGAGGCGCGCGTGCGTTCGTGGGCCCCCCGCTCGGCGTCGAGCAGGGCGCGCTGGGCCATCGCGACGCGATGAAGGACGTCGATCTCCCCGGCCGGCGCCGGGAACCGGGCACGCGGCGTCGTCGGGGTCGCGTCCGCGACCGGTGCCGCAATCCGTGCCGCGGCCGGGACGAGCGCCGTCCCGCGTGTTGCGGAAGAGACCGCGTGGACCGCGGCGGGGCTCGCCCGCAGCTGGCGCCACTGCCGCAGCTCGGGAACCCGGCCGGCGTACCGCAGGGCGTACATGCCAAGGATCGTGAGCAGCAGGGGCGCGGCGAACCGGTAGAGAGTGGTCGCGGTGTTCGCCCAGATGCCGAAGCTCACGTACCGGGACGCCAGGTGCACGATCACGACGAAGATCAGCGGGCTGAACCAGAAGGAGCTCGTCTTCTTCTGCAACCAGCCGACGACGATGCCGCTGAGCGCCGCGCCGAAGAAGATGCCGTGGGCGCCGAAGCTCACGTACCAGTCCCCGATGGCCGTGACCGGGTTGCCGTTGAGCCGATAGGGCAGGTAGTAGCGCACGGTCTCGCGCGCCACGCTGCTGAAGTCGGGATCCGCGGGGCCGAGCAGCAGTGTCCCCCCCGGCAGGGTCTTCAGCGACTCCACGAAGGGCATCGCGCCCAGGTGGGGGAACGTCTGCGGCATGTCCCGGATCAGCAGCATCAGCGAATCGAAGCTGACCTGGTTCGTCATGATGCTCACGGAGCGGAAGAAGCCGTCGTCGCCCATCGAGACCATCGCCTCTCCCGAGAGGTTCACGTCGCGGAACGCGCGAAAGGCCATGGCGGCGGCGAACACCGCGAGGACGAGGCCCGCCGAGCGCAGGATCGTGGCCGGCCCGAACCGTCGTCCCACGATCGACGCGATCGCCAGCGCCAGGAGACTGAGCACGAACGCGTCACGCGCGCCGTAGGCGAAGGCCATGCCCCCCCCGGCGAAGAGGATCAGGGCGCCCGCGACCCGGTACCTGAAATCGCCCGGCTGCGGTCCCTCCCCGCGCCGACGCCGCCACGAGATGGATATCAGCAAGGCCGTGGACCACACCGAGCACAGCACCGCGGGCACCTTGCCCATCTTCTCCACGCCTTCGGACGAGGCCTTCGATGCCCACTGGAACGCGGCGAAGCCGCCCGCGGAGACGATCTGCGGCACGACCAGGAACGCCGATATGACGAGCACCACCATCGAGGCGAACAGCAGCTCCCGCTCGTTGAACCCGGTCGCGTCCGACGACAGCCAGGCCGCGCCCCCGAGCCTCCACCCGAGCGGGCAGCACAGGGCGAACACGGCGAGCCATAGCATCACGTAGAGCATCGCCTCCGCGACGACGTCTGCCAGTTCGGACTCGTGCACGAACTCGTCCAGCCACGGGTAATCCAGGCCCAGCACCAGCAGCGCGGGGCGCGCCACGAACGTCAGCAGGAAGAAGTACAGGATCAGATCGACGAGATCGAACCGCTTCCTGACCGCGACATTCCTCGCCAACACCCACGCAAGGATCAGCGCGACCAGGACGAAGTAGGGAGCCAGGGCGGTCACGGTGCGGCTTCTGCCCCGCGCGGCCGGCCGCGACCGTCGCGTACCCGTTCCGCCCCATCACGAATCGTAGCCATGGCCCCTCTCGATGCCGTGGCGAGAAGCGCCCGGTGATAATCTGCCAAGGATAACTCCGACCCGGTCGGGGTGTACCCGAACGACCTCTTCGTGCGGCGGATCGACGACGTCCGTCACGAGACCTGTCGAGCGGTTCCTGACGCTTCCGACGGACCTGGCGGAAAGACGATCGCCCGTGTCGACGGTGTCACGCAACCAAGCACCAGATGCATCTTAGGAATATTCGCAAGAGCCTGAACATGGGGCTCTCGCTGGTCGTGCTCGCCGTCATCGTGCCGAACCTCGCGATGCATCTCGTGGCCTGGCAGGGTGGCGTGAAGCGGCCCCTGATGGTGATCGATTACGCGCTGTTCGCGCTGCTGCTGCAGGCGGGAGCCGCCGTCGGGCTCAGGAAGGTCTTCTGGCCGGTGGCCTTCGGCCTGTTTCTGCTGCTTTCGGCGTCGGAGACCATCCAGTACGTCGGCAACGTGTTCCTGTTCGACGCCCGGCAGATCCTGGAGTACCTCGATTTCGTCGACCAGTGGCCGATCGCGCTCGTGCTCGCCGGCGCGGCGGTGTTCGCCGCCTACGTCGTCGCGATCTGCACGTTGTCCGCGCGGGCCACTCGCGCGGGCGTGCGAGACCGCGGCGCCTTCAGCATCGCGGGCGTCTGCGCCGTCATGGTGCTGCCCGTCGCCCTGCTGGTCGGGGAACGCGGCCTGGACTTCCTCGGACGACCGAACCTGGCCTCCGTGCAGCTCAAGGCGATCCGGATCGCGGTGCGCCGCGCCATGCTGCCCGCGACGGTGACGGCCTTCGGCGAGCCCACCCTGTCGACGACGCTGCTGTCCGCGCCCGACCTGCCGCCCAGGATCCTCTCGGTCGGGTTCGAGTCCCTGGGCTACATGGACGATGTCCACGAAGCCAACCTGTCGCTGATCATGCAGCGGTTCGAGTCCCGTCTGGCGACGCTCTACACGGTCGAGGTCGGCAGCAGGCGGTTCGCGGGATCGACGATGCCCGGGGAGATACGCGAGCTGTGCGGCCTGCAGCTCGACGGCATGGCCACGCCCGAGCTCATGAGCGCGAACCGTGCCGCGTGCGTCCCCGAGGCGCTGCGCCTGCGCGGCTACCACACGGTGGCCACGCACGGCTTCGCGGGGGAGTTCTACCGGCGCGACGCGATCTACCCGGCCATGGGCTTCGAGGAGACGTACTTCCGGGACGACCTGGTCGAGCTCCCGCGCGACGATGCCCTGGGAATGGGGGACTACTGCGACCGGCTGCAGTACTTCGTGGGAACGTGCGACGGGGCGGCGTTGTTGCACACCCTCGGCATCATGGCGGCTCATGAGCGATCCTTCGGTCATGTCATGACCAAGGACCTGCACTTTCCCTTCCCCGAGTTCACCAACGAGCGCATCGCGTGCGATGCGGACGGGCGCGACGAGGTGGAGGACTTCTGCGCGTACGTCCGGTTCGCCGAGTTGCTGTTCGACGACCTGGCGACCGCGATCCTGGCCGCACCGGAGCGGCCGGACATGATCGTGGTGTTCGGCGACCACCGGCCGCACACGGAGGACCGGAAGCTGCGCGAGATGTTCTCCGCGACACGGGTGCCCGTCATCACGCTGCGTCGTCGCTAGTGGTCTGTCTCGGAGATAGTGTGGGGCTCAGAGCCTTCGTGCGCCTTCCCGGCAAGGCGCATCGACGAAGGCGCACCGGGGTGCGACGAGGAGGTGCAACGCAGTCCGGGGAGGCGCACGAAGGCTCCCTCCGGGCGAGCCTGAGAGCCGCGGCGGACCGCGTTGGGCCCGCTCGGAGTAGCCCCGCTACGCCTTCGCGAACCCGCCTTGCCGCCACGGCTCTCAGGCTCGCTGAGCCCCACACTATCTCCGAGACAGACCACTAGAGCCTCGCGAGCCGAGGAGGACCCTCATGCCGCACACATCCGTACCGGTACCCCGTTCGAGCCGTGGGCATCGCGAGGAGCCGCTTCGCACGGCCCTGACGATCCTCCTGATCGCCTTGCTGCCGAGCCTCCTGCTGACGGTGCTCGGAGAGTGGTTGTTCATGAACCGCCCGCTCGTGGTGTACGAGTACTTCGCGGTCGCGCTCGCCGTCCCCGTGCTGCCGACGGCGGTCGCCGCCGTGCTGTTCGCGGCGGTGCTGGCGGCGGACCTCCTCGTGGCGCTCTCGCCCGGATTCCATTTCAGCGCCGCGGCCCTGATCGAGTCGCTGGCGGGCGTCGCGTTCCTCGACGAGGGCGCCCTGCTGCGCATGCTGCTGCCCGCGGTGGCGGCGGTGTTCCTCACGGCCGGCGCGCTCGCCTTCATCGGCGGGCGCCTGTCGTTCACCGTGCGGTCGGCGCTGGCCAGCCTCGTGCTGTGCGTCCTGGCGACGACGGCCCTGCACGCGGCCGACTCGGCCATGTCGCCGACCAACAAGCGTCGATCCGAGCAGGCGCCACTCGACCTGAACGTCGCCGGTGCGCTCTACAAGTCGGTACGCAAGAGCGTCCGGGCGAGCCGCAGGTCGGACGAGATCGACGGGGCGACGGGGCGAACGATCGCATCGGCGAGCCAGCCGCTGTTCGACCGGCTCGGCGAAGCCGTGCCCCGAGCCGACGACCTCTTCCTTATCGTCGTCGAGTCGCTGTCGCTCTACCGCGAGGCGGCGGCCAACGCGTTGCAGGCCGCGCCGTTGCTCGAGCATCCCGACGTGCTGAAGCGGTTCTCCGTCCGCACCGGCTCGGTGCCCTTCAACGGTCCGACCGTGTCCGGCGAGCTCCGGGAGCTCTGCCGGACCGAGTTCCTGCTCGCGGTGCCGCTGCCGGAGGACGTTCCCGCGGAGCGTTGTCTGCCGACGCTGCTGGCGGGAGCCGGCTACGAGGCGGTGGCGGTGAACGGGTACTACCCCAGCTTCTTCAACACGTCCGCCATGTACCGCGCCGCGGGATTCGAGGAAGCGTACTTCGCCGGCTCGGTCGCCGCCGGTGCCGGGAGGGGCAGGAAGTGCGGCAGCACCTTCCGCGGCGCGTGCGACAACGATGCCGCGCGATTCCTCGCCGACCTCGTCGCGTCCCGCTCCGCCCCCGGGCGCCGGAACTTCTACTACTGGATGACGCTGAACGGTCACGTGCCGGTGTCGGTGCCGCGCTCCTACGACGGGTACATCGACTGCGCGGCATCCCGCACCACGGCCGAGCACGATGGGCTCTGCGCGTCGGTCGAGACGAACTCCGTCGTGATGCACGAGATCGCGAC
The DNA here is from genome assembly GCA_963833195.1 of uncultured Gammaproteobacteria bacterium. GTDB lineage: Bacteria > Pseudomonadota > Gammaproteobacteria > Granulosicoccales > Granulosicoccaceae > Granulosicoccus. The sequence continues at coordinate 1,438,125 of CAWHXF010000028.1, forward strand.
GACGCTGGTAGAAGCGATCGATCCGGACCGACGGACCACGATCGTCGTGGTCGGGGACCACGCCGCTCCCTTCCTGGACCGCGAGCTGCGAGCGGCGCTGGACGACGGACGGGTTCCCTGGTACGTGCTCGAATCGCGCACGACGGTCGCCGACGGGCCGTGACGGCGCACGCTCACGTCCCGACCGCCCCTTCACCGCGTCGCTCGCCGCGTCCGGCGCGCGGCGGCCGGTACGCGCGGCTCGCCCTCGTCGCGGGCACCGGTGCGCTGCTCGCGGGCGGACTGCTGCCCTGGTCGCCCGGCTCGACGCTCGGCGCGCACGTGCAGGACGCCTCGCATCCGATCGGCTTCGCCGCGGTCGCGTTCGCGCTGACACTCGCGTCGGCGGGCGCACGGCCGCTGGTCATGGCCTTCGCGACCGGTATCGGACTGCTCGCGCTCGGTGTCGGCATCGAGCTCGTGCAGGAGAGCGTCGGCCGTACCGCCAGCATCGACGACGTCGCGGGCGACGCGGCGGGCATCGTCGCCGGAGCGCTCGCGGCCGTGGCCGTGCGATCGACCTCCCGAGCCGTCACCGCCGTCGCGCTCGGGACGGGCATCGCCGCGCTCGGTGCCGGACTCGCCCCGCACGCGCCCTTCCTCGTCGCTGCCGCCACGCGCCCGTCGTGGCCCGTGCTCGAGGACTTCTCCGGACCGTTCGCGCTGGAGCGGGTCCGGGGGCTCGCCGCGGACTCCCGGCGCATCGTGCGAACGGCCGGCTCGAAGGTGCTGGAGCTGCGCTTCGGCGGCGGGCCATGGTCCGGAGTGCTCTTTCCCGATCCGGCGCCCGACTGGCGCGACGCCTCGGCCCTGGCGCTCGTGCTGGACAATCCCGGCACCGACCCGATGACGCTGCTGCTGCGCGTGCACGACGCGGACCGCGACGGGCGGGACGGCAACCGCTTCCGCCGGTTCCTGGTCGTGCCGCCGGGCACGACGCGCTTCGAGATCTCGCTGCGGGAGATCGGCACGGCGGGCCCGGCCGTGCCGGACGGACGCGTATCGCTCGACCGGATCGATCGCGTCGTCCTGTCCGGTGATGCGGAGCTTGCCGGACGGTCGATCCGCGTGGTCGAGCTGTCGCTGGTGCCCGCACGGCGGCAACCGCATCGCTCGACCGCGGAGGCTCCCTCGACCGGGGGCGGATAGACTCGTCGATTCACAGGGAGCCACGAAACGAATGGAGCTACCGATGGACATCGATCGTCGGAAAGGCCGGGACCGGGAGGACGGCCGCAACGCGGAGGTCGCAATGTCGGTGCGGTCCTTCACGCGGTACCAGTACGGCGCGGTCGCGTGCCTGACGCTGCTGGGCACCGTTCACTATCTCGTCGAGGCCGGCGGCGGCGGCGGCGCATTGCCCGAGATTCTCGAGCTCTTCGATCCGGGCAAGGAGTCCAGCGTGACGACCTATTTCTCGGTCATCAACCTGCTGGTCGCCGCCGCGCTGCTGTTCGTCATCCATCGGGACGCGCGAGCTCGGGCGAAGCCCATGCCGTGGCACTGGCTGGCGCTGAGCCTGGTGTTCGTCTACCTGTCCCTCGACGAGGGCGCGGCCATACACGAGAGGGCCGGTGGCAGGTTCTACGAGGCGGTCGGACTGGCCCTGCCCCTGATCCAGACCCATCGATGGCTCATCGCCGGCGTCCTGTTCACCGTCGTGATCGGCGCCTTCTTCACCCCGTTCCTGCTGCGCCTGGACGCGCCGACCCGGCTGCGCTTCGTTCTCGCCGGCGGGATCTTCGTCGCCGGCGCGCTCGGGATCGAGTTCATCGGGGCGATCATGATCAACCAGGGCGGGTTCGAGAAGGTGGACCTGGCCTACAAGCTGCGCCGGATAGGCGAAGAAGGCTGCGAGCTCCTCGGCATCGCGCTGTTCAACTGCGCCCTGTTCGCGCGGTTCCATCGAGAGGGCATCGTGTTCGAGCTGAGCAGCAAGCGCTGAGCGGTGAGCACGCCCGGGGCGATGCCACGGACGGGGACACCGCGGTCGTCCTCGGGCCGCAGCGGAGCCGGCGTCGAGGAACGTGTCAGGCGGCGGCGCGCGCGGCCGCGCCGCAGCGGGCCACGTGCAGGAGCAACGCGCGGATGAACAGGATCAGCCCGATGAACTCCAGGCTTTCCTCGACCGTGATCAGGATCCGGTAGTAGATGTGCAGGTTGTCGTACCCCATGCCCTTGAGCGCGACGCCGACCAGCTCCATGCCCACCGCGCCGGTGACGTACACCGTGCCGGCCACGATGAACGATGCCGCGAGCTTGCGCGGCAGCGACGCCACGAACGGCAGGAACACCGCGCCGAGGACGACGAGCAGGATGACGTAGTACCCGACCCATCCGCCCGCGACGCCTTCCTCGATGCGGTCGTGGACGCGCAGCGACTCGTCCACGGCCAGGAAGAGGAACACCAGCGCGAGGCCTCGCCAGTGATGTCGGAACCGGTGCCCGGAGGCCGCCCGGTCACCGCCCACCCTCCACAGGAGGTAGCTGCAGATCAGCAGCTCCACGGTCGCGAACAACGTCGGCAGGTTGTGCTCGTTGTTGAAGTCGATCGGCTTGATGACGACGCCGTAGAAGTACGTGCTGACGACCGAGACCGCGTGCAACGCGAGCAGTGCCACGAACGTGAGCGTCAGCATGCGCACGACGCGCTCGGGTGGGGAGCCGATCAGCACGTCCTGGATGAGGGTCCTGCGCATGCGGTGTCGGCCTCCTTGTCCGGATGGGCGTCGCGGGCGGATATCCGGAGGCTACAGCAGCGATACGCGTCCTGGACCGGATCGAGCGCGTCATCGACGTCAACCGTGCGCGCTCTCGCGGGCCACGCCGCCCTCGCAGGCGACCGACGCCGCGTTGCGCCGCCGGGTCCCGATGTCCGGCACCACGCGTGCCTCCAGCTCCAGTCGCGCCCGCCGCTCTCGCCGGGCGATCTTGATCGCCATGCGTCTCCGGGTCATGGCGCGACGCGCGAGCTCGAGCGCCCGGGCGGCCACGACGCGCGTGCGCTCGTGGGCTTCCCGCTCGACATCGAGCATGGCGCGCTGGGCGATCACGACCCTGCGCAGGACGGCGACCTCCCTGGTCGGTGCCGAGAACCGACCGCGCGGCGTCGTCGCGGCGGCATGCGGGACCGAGCGAGCGCCGTCACACGTTCCGCGGGAGTCGTGCGGCGGAGGCACGCTCCCTCGCCGGCCTCGCGGTCCTGGCGGGCCTTCCGGGGGTCACGAGCCTCACGGTCGACGGGGCCGCCGGGGCGCCGTCCACGCGCGCCGCCCCGGCGGCCGACGACCTGCGCTCGTTCACGTCGATCACGAGCTCGCGCGCGATGGTGAACAGGAACCAGGGCAGCAACAACGCCGCGGTCGCCAGGCCCGATTCGATCACGTCGCCAGCGAGGCTGCGTACCGGCGGGGGCAACGTGACGATCCAGGACAGCGCGACGACGAGCGCGCAACGCCGTCCGAGCCGGTACACGTTCCGGCGGGAACGCCGGGACGATCTGGCGAACGGCGACGCCTCGCGCGCGATGGCGAGCCAGACGAGGTAGCCGAGCCCGACCATGACCGCGACCGTCCACGGATTCGCCCAGACCGTCATGACGTTCCACTGAAGCCCGACCGCCGAACCGTTCCAGGAGAGATTGCCCATGGACGCATGCTACGAGACGGCCACGGGCTCGGCGTGCGCCGCTCGCGGACGGGCAGCGGCGTGCCGCCGTCGATCGTCCGGCGGATCTGTACGATCGACCCATGCCCTCTCGCCTGCCGCCGCTCGACAGCCTGCGCGCCTTCGAGGCGGCGGCGCGGCACCTGAGCTTTCGCGCCGCGGCCGACGAGCTGCACCTGAGCAAGGGCGCGATCAGCTACCGGATCCGCACCCTCGAGGAAGCGCTCGGCACGGCGCTGTTCCGCCGCACGGCGCGCAGCGTGCTGCTGACGCCGGCGGGAGGGCGGTTGCTCGACGCCACGCGCGAGAGCTTCCGGCTCCTGGAGGCCGCCGTGACCGACATACGCCCGTCCGACGCCGCACCGGTGCGCATCGCGTGCACCACCTACGTCGCCGCCCGCTGGCTGTCCCCGCGACTCGCCGCGTTCGGCCAGCGCCATCCGACGATCCGCACGCATCTGAGCCACGCGCTCGGCGTCGGGGCGGCGTGGCCGGAAGGCGCCGACATCGCCGTGATGTGGACGCGTCTCGGCCACCGCCCGCCCGATGCACCGGGTCGGTGCGTGCGCGAGATCCCGATGGCGCTGTACCCGGTCGGAAGCCCGGAGCTGCTGCGCGGTCGGTGCCTGCCGCTCGCACCCGCCGCGCTCGTGGAATTCGCGCTGCTGCACGAGGAACGCGAGCCGGATCTGTGGCAGGCGTGGGCCGCGCTCGCCGGCGCCGCGCGTCCGGAACGCGATCGCGTCATCGCCGACGCGAACGTGCGCACGCAGGCCGCCATCGATGCGCAGGGCCTCACGCTCGCGGACGAGCTGATGCGGGCGGAGCTCGACGCCGGCACGCTCGTCGCACCGTTCGAGACGCGGCTGGACGGCTACGGCTACGCGGTGTTCGCTGGCGAGCGCGCTTCGCGTCACGCGCCGACGAGGCAACTGCTCGACTGGCTGGTGGACGGCGATCCACGCTGATGTCCGCTCGAGCCCGGGCGCGCGAGGTACGCCGCGGACCGCTCTGATATGCTGATTCGCAAGCCCGAGCGGATGCACGGCATCCGCGGTGCGCGCGTTGCCGGACGGCGCGAAGGTGGTGCTCGAGGACAACCTCGGGCTCGAGGTGGAGCTGCAGAACGGCACCAACCCCGTCATCTTCGAGGCCATGAGCAAGGGCTCCATGCAGGTGCACCCCGAGGTCTGGCTGCCGAACCAGGAAGGGCTCTACGCACAGTACGAGTCCAGCGTCGTGAAGAACCCGCACGCGGCGGACGCCGTGCAGGGCATCTGCGTGAACCAGGCGGCGCAGGACGCGGGCATCTCGAACATCGCGGACCTCACCGACCCCGCCAAGGCGGAGCTGCTCGACGGCGACGGCAACGGGCGCGGCGAGGTCTTCATCGTTGCAACGGGCTGGGCCTCCACCAGCGTCGAGAAGATCAAGGCGCACTCCTACGGCTACGCCGAGACGGTCGACCTGAAGGAGATGGACGAAGGCGTCGCCTACGGCGAGCTCGATGCCGCGCAGGACGCGAACGAGCCCCGGGCGGGCTTCTGCTACTCGCCGCATCACCTGTTCAACGTGCACCCGGACCTGAAGCTCCTGGAGGAGCCGCCCTACGACGCCGCGGGCTGGACGGTGCTGCAGCCCGACGAGGACCCGCAGTGGCTGGAGAAGTCCACCGCGGCGATGGCCTGGCCCGCGGCCACGGTGCAACCGGTGTTCGCCAGCTCCCTCGCGGAATCGCATCCGGAAGCGGCTCGCGTGATGGAGAACATCGATCTCTCCGCCGACGATCTCAGCGGCTTCACGTACTCGCTCGTCATCGACAAGAAGGATCCCGAAGCCTTCGCCAGGAACTGGGTCGACGAGAACCTCGAGCGCACGGTCGGCTGGCTCGAGTGAGCGAGGCGGTGGCGGTTCGGAGCGCATCCGCACCGTCCACCGGTTCGGCGTCGTCGGTTTCCGCGCCGGCGCACGCCGGCGACGGATCGGCGGTCATCTCGTTGCGCGATGTCTGGAAGGTGTTCGGTGACGACCCCGCCGCCGCGCTCGCCGACGCGCGCGCCGGGCTCTCCAAGCCCGAAGTGCTCGAGAAGCACGGCGCGGTGGTCGGCATCGCCGGCGCCTCCTTCGAGGTCGCGCGCGGCGAGATCTTCTGCATCATGGGACTGTCCGGCAGCGGCAAGTCCACGCTGGTGCGACACGTCAACCGGCTGATCGAACCCACCGTGGGCGAGATCCGCGTGCTGGACGACGACGTCATGGCCATGAACGAGCGGCAGTTGCGCGAGTTGCGCGCGAGCCGCATCGGCATGGTGTTCCAGCACATGGCGCTGCTGCCGCACCGCACCGTGCGCGACAACGTGGCCTATCCGCTCGAGATCCGCCGCGAACCCAAGGCGCGGCGCCGGGAGGTGTCGCAGCAGAAGCTCGAGCGCGTCGGGCTCGCGGGCTACGAGAACCGCATGCCCAGCGAGCTCTCCGGCGGCATGCAGCAGCGCGTGGGACTCGCGCGCGCCCTGGCATCCGACCCCGAGATCCTGCTCATGGACGAGCCGTTCCCGGCGCTGGACCCGCTGATCAGGAAGCAGCTCCAGGAGCAGTTCATGGCGCTGTCCACGGAACTCGGCAAGACGACGCTGTTCATCACGCACGACCTGGACGAGGCGATCCGCCTCGGCACGCGCATCGCGATCATGAAGGACGGTCGCATCGTGCAGATCGGCACCGCCGAGGACATCGTCACGAACCCTGCGGACGACTACGTGCGCGACTTCGTGCAGAACATCTCGAAGCTCAAGCTCGTGCACGCCCGCGCGATCATGGAGCCCGTCGAGAAGGTGTCGGCGGCACGCCCGTTCGATCCGAGCGCCGCGCCGCGCGCGTCCGTCGACAGCGATCTCGACCACCTGGTCGACCTCGCCGCCGACAGCGACGTGCCGGTGCTGATCGTCGATGCCGACGATCGACCGGTCGGCGCCGTCACCAAGGCTCGTCTGCTGCACGCCATCAAAGAGGGCAAGTGATGGACTCCCCGACCGAGACAGTCACCGGTTCCGGCTCCGTCGCCGGCACGGACGCCGACGCGGCGCGCGTGCACCTTGCCGACCCGTCCTCGCCCGAGAGCGTGGCGCGCTTCGTCGAGCGCCGGGTCGAGTACTACCGCACGGCCTTCGCGCGGTTGCAGAACGCGCGCGGGTACGTGCCCACCTTCAACGTCGGCGCGGCCCTGCTCGGCCCGCTATGGGCGGGCGCGCGCGGTGCCTGGGGCTTCTTCTGGGTCGCGGCGCTCGCCGAGCTCGTCGTGCTCACCCAGTTGTGTCGCGGACTGTTCGGGGATCTCGGGGCCGACCTGTCGGCCCGCGCCGAACGCCTGACGGCGACCATGGAGAGCCGGCGCGCCGCCGCCGAGGCGGCGCGCATCCCGCTCGGCATCTGGTTCACGCGCTCCAAGCAGCGCCTACACCGTCGCACGCCCGGTGCTCGACTTCATGCAGACCATGCCGGCCTTCGTGTACCTCATCCCGGTCATCGCGTTCTTCGGCACGGGCAAGCCGCCCGGCATCATCGCCACCCTCGTGTTCGGCATGCCGCCGGTGATCCGGCTCACGGCGCTGGGGCTGAAGGGCGTGCCCGAGGACGTCAAGGAGGCGGCCCGCGCCTACGGCGCGACGAAGCGTCAGCTCCTGTTCGGCGTCGAGCTGCCGCTGGCCACCCCGGCGATCATGACGGGCGTGAACCAGACGATCCTGATGTGCCTGTCGATGGTCGTCATCGCCTCGCTGATCGGCGCGCAGGGGCTCGGCTCCGTCGTGCTGGAGGCGCTGCAGTACGCCGCCAAGGGCCAGGGCATGCTCGCCGGCATCGCGATCCTGCTGTGCGCCATGGTGATCGACCGCATCGTGCATGGCCGCTTCGCGCGCGCCGACTGAGCCAACGCTGACCGAGCCTGCGCCGATGAGCTTCGTTCCCGTCTCCGGCATGGAGCTGCCGCGCTTCGCCGGCGTGCCCACGTTCATGCGCCTGCCGCACGTCGATCTCGACGATCCGCGCTTGTCGGAGGTGCAGATCGGGCTCGTCGGCGCGCCGTGGGACGGCGGCACGACGAACCGTCCCGGTCCACGCCACGGCCCGCGCCAGCTTCGCGACCTGTCCACGATGATCCGCGCGCAGCACGGCGTCAGCGGCGTGCGCCCCTTCGAGCGCGCGAACTGCGCGGACCTCGGCGACGTGTCGCCGAACCCCGTCGACATCGAGGACACGCTCGCGCGCATGCAGGCGTTCTACGAGCGCGTGCGAGATGCCGGCATCCGCCCCCTCACGGGCGGCGGCGACCACCTGTGCTCGCTGCCCATCCTGCGCGCGCTGGGCGCGGGCGCACCGCTCGGCATGGTGCACTTCGACAGCCACACCGATCTCTTCGACGGCTACTTCGGCGGCAGCCGCTACACGCACGGCACCCCGTTCCGGCGCGCCGTCGAAGAAGGGGTGCTGGACCCCGCGCGCACCGTGCAGATCGGCATCCGCGGCACGGCCTACGACCGCGAGGACCGCGACTTCGCCGCCGCCGTCGGCATTCGCATCGTGCCGATCGAGGAGCTCTTCGAGCGCGGCATTCCGGACGTGATGGTCGAGGCGCGCGGAATCGTCGGCGCATCGCCCACCTACGTGTCGTACGACATCGACTTCGTCGACCCCGCGTTCGCGCCCGGCACCGGCACGCCCGAGGTGGGCGGGCCGAATTCCTTCCAGGCGCTGCAGGTGGTGCGCGAGCTCGCCGGCATCGACATCGTCGGCGCCGACGTCGTCGAGGTGTCGCCGCCGTTCGACCCCGCGGGCCTGACGGCGTGGCTCGCGGCGTCGATCATGTTCGAGCTGCTGTGCGTGATGGTCTGAGGCCTCCAAGCGACGGCGCGTCCGGTCGCCGCGTCCTTGCGGCGGGGCACGTCCGTTCGATTCAGGCAGGCTCGGTCGAACGCGTGCGCGTGGCGCGCGCGAGCGTCCGCGCCGCCACCACGGTCTCGCCCGTCTGGTGCCGGTGCCACCACGCCTCGAGGCCGATGTGCCTGCCGCGCGCGTCGTGCACGAACACGCGCGGGTCGGCGGCGTCGAAGTCGTTCTTCAACAGGTGCACGCGGTCGCCATCGAACGATTCGAAGCCGAACTCCACCGGCTCGTTGTACTGCTTCATCTGCTCGATCAGCATGCCGGTGGCGATGCGCTCGCCCATGCGCAGGGATTCGTAGTAGTCGGTGTAGTAGTGCACGCCCGCCATGTTCCTGCCGATGGAGATGTTGGCCGCGAGCTTGTTGAGCTCGCCGGAGATCGTCATGCCCGACCGGTCCGGCGCATCGACCAGGGCACTGCCGTCCGCGTTCGCCTGCACGACGGGGAGCTGGGCGGGCCAGGCCAGCGGCGCGCCCTCGGCGTCGGTCGTCGCGAAGAACGCCTTCAGCATCGTCACGCAGCCGCCCGCGACCGTGGCGTGGCCCGCGCCGTAGCTCGGGTGCATCGGCGAACCTTCGGCGAACGCCATCGGCAGCAGGCGGTTCGCCGCCGCGAGGAACCAGTCGGGATCGGACGCGGCCTGCGCATCGAGGTGCGGATCGGCGGCGTTGCCGACGATGCGCGCACCGTTGTGCGCGGCCACCAGGTCGAGCAGCTCGGTGAACCCCGACTCCGCGAGCATCGCGTCGAGCCGCTCGGACGTCGTGGCGCCGAGCTCGTTCGAGCGATCCCCGGCGCCGCTACCCTCGGTGCCCTTCAGCGTGAGCAGCGCCCCGAGCCGTTCGGGCCGCGCGCGGCGGTGGTAGTTGAACTTCTGCCGCCGCACGGCCTTCAGGCACCGCGTCGCCACCTCGGTGACGAGCGACAGGATGTGCGGCCCGCCGAACTGCGCGAACGCCTGGCGCGACTCGGGCGTGTCGGGCGATGCGCCGCGGTTGCCGTCCGGCAAGCCCGGACCCAGCGCGCCGGTGCACGGGTGCGCGAGCGCGTTCTGCGCCGCGAAGCGCGCATCGCCGAGCATGTACAGGCAGGCGTTCAGGTACGCCTGGTAGAGCGCGTCGTAGCGCACGTAGGCGGCGAGATCGCGCGGGGTCGCGATGAAGCGACGCGTGCGCACCACGCGCGCGTCCGTGTCCGCGCGAAAGTCCGCGCCGCCCTGCACGTCCAGCCACGCGTTCCAGCGCACCATGAAGTCGACGCCCGTCTCCAGCGACTCGATCCGCTGGTCGATCACCTGCCGTCCGTAGGCGATCGAGGCATCGGTGTACGGAGCGGTCGCCGGGGTGAGGTTGTTGCCGAGCAGCATGAACTGCGAGACGTACGGCCCGGCCTTGGCCGCCGGGGCGGAGCCGCGAAACGCGTGGCGAGCCTCGAACGGCACGCCATCGGGCGGTGCGCCGATGTCGTAGCCGGTGTCGTCGCCGGTGGCCTCCGGGTCGATGCGCCGGGCGGCGCGTCGCCTGCGCTGCTGCAGAGTCAGTCCGCTCGCCGCGTTGTCGGCGAACCAGGGCAGCTTTCGCATCGCGTCCAGCACGTCGCCGACGCGGGTACCCGTGCCGGGTGCCGTGGCATTGCCGACGGGGTCGGCGATGTCGGCGAACGGCACGTCGCGCAGCAGCGCGAGCGCGTAGACCTCCGCCATCTCGGCGGTGAGCTCGGACGAGCCGAGCGCCGGCGCGGGCGGCATGCCCAGGACATCGGCGTCCGGTCCCTGCAGGTCGAAGTAGTGACCCGATCGCGGGCTCTCCCAGCCGCGCCAGGCGATGTCCGAGCCGTCGGCGGCGCCGCCCTCGCGGCGCGCGCGCGGCGGGTGGCCCGCGCCGATGCCGCGCGGCAACCGATCGAAGTCCTCGGCGTCCTGCTGATTGATCTGCTCGACGAACGCACGGTAGTGAGTGTTGTCGCTCGGCTTGCCGAAGTCGTCGTGCGGCAGACCCTTGGTGAAGCTCGTTCCGAAACCGTCGGCCTCGAGCTCGTCCTCGTCGGCGTTGGTCTCGGTGGGCACGCTCGCGTACGTGCCGGACAGCTCCGAGGCGGTCATGCGGCGTCGTGCGGCGAGGCGGTGGCGCGCCGCGCCTTCGGGGAAGGGTCGTTTCTGGAACTCGCTGCCCATGGGGTCGACTCCGTGAATGGAGGCGCCAGTGGACATCGCTGCGGCATGACGTGCTACAGGCCATGTGGCCAGGTCGCCGGTTCGGACGATCGCGCTCCCGGGCATCCTCGTCCTCGACGATCACGACGGGTTCGCCGCGGACGCGTGCCGACTCCGCCCTTCAAGCAAGCCGCGCACCGTCCGGCACGCCCTCGCCCACGCCGGCCAGCACGATCGCCCCGTCCGCGTCGGCGAAGCCGAGCACCAGCACCTCGGAACGCACGCGGCCGATCTGCCGGGGCGCAAGGTTCACGACCGCCATGACGCGTCGCCCGACGAGCTCGTCCAACCGGTAATGCTCGGTGACCTGCGCCGAGCTCGTCTTCGTGCCGATGGCGGGTCCGAAATCGATGCGCAGCCGATGGGCGGGCTTGCGGGCTTCCGGAAACGGCAGCGCCTCGACGATGGTGCCGGCGCGGACGTCGAGCTTCGTGAAGTCCTCGAAGCCGATCGTCGGCGCGGCCGGGGACATCGGGTCGTGATCGAGATGCATGGGGCAAGTTCATGAAGGACCTGGTCGCGAATGGCACCTCGAACCCGTGCATTAAGTCAAGTGCGGAACCCACCGCGTCGCACGATGTCGTACCCGCTCACCCATCGTACGGAGCCTCGCCGCATGCAAGGCCTGACCCGAGTCGTTTCCGCCGCCGCCCTTGCCGCGGGCCTCGCCGCCGTCGTGACCCTCGCTTCGGCCGGCGCGGCCTTCGCCGCCGAACCCATCAACACCCTCGAGAAAGGCTTGTTCGGTTACAAGGACTCCGGCACGGCCATTCGCGGCTACGACACCGTCGCCTACTTCACCGAGGGCGCGCCGGTCGATGGCTCGGACGAATTCACGACCGAATGGCAGGGTGCCACGTGGCGCTTCGCCTCGCAGGAGCACCTGGATCTCTTCGAGGCGGAGCCCGGGAAGTACGCACCGCAGTACGGCGGCTACTGCGCCTACGGCGTCGCCAAGGACTCGCTCGTGAAGATCGAGCCGGAGCTCTGGACCATCGTCGACGACAAGCTTTACCTGAACTACGACGAGGGCGTGCAGGCGAACTGGGAGGCCGACGTGCCGGGCTTCATCGCGGACGCCGACGGAAAGTTCGAGGGCTTGCTCGCGTCCGAGTGAGTCGATCTCGTTTAGGAATTTAATCCTCAAAGAAGGTCCGATCGAAGGTAGGCTCGTGCGCACCGTCCCGGAGTGCCTCGTGCCGCCATGAACCTGCCCGTCAAGCCTCTGCTCGCCGTCGTTCTCGCGCTGATCCTGGTGCCGGACGATCTCGCCTCCTTCGAGGCCGTGCTGGACGCGCCGACGCTGGATGCGCTGGTGGCCGGTCTCGCGTCGACGCAGGTGCGGCTGCGCGTGCCGAACTGGGAGGACGATGTGACGCTGCCCTTGTCGGAGCTGCTCGCTCCCCTCGGCCTGCCCGCGAATCTCTGGAACTTCGGTCGCATGGTCGCGGAGCCGGGACTGGCCGACATCGGCGTGCTCACGCTGCAACGCGCGCGCATCGAGGTGGACAAGGACGGCACGCGCGCCGCGGCCGTCACCATCGGCGTGGGCGCGACCTCGGCACCGGCGGAGCCGATGGTGTTCGACGTGGACCGCCCGTTCGTGTACGTGCTGCGGGACCGCGCGACGGGCACGTTGCTGTTCACGGGTCGGGTGGTCGCGCCGGGCTGACATCTGCCGGGCACGTCGACGAAGGGAGCGATCCGGGAAGACGTTCCAGCCGCCCTGACAGCGTGGCGGTGACGGCGTAGAACGGCGGGTTCCTCACTCGAAAGCCCTCGATGTCGCCCTCCCTGCGCATGGCCGCGGTGCTCGGACTGCTGTCCGCGGTCGGTCCGTTCGCGATCGACATGTACCTGCCCGCCATGCCGACGATAGGCGGCGAGCTGGGCGCGAGCGTCGCGGGCGTGCAGGCCACCCTCACCGCCTACTTCCTGGCGTTCGGTGCGGCGCAGCTCCTGTACGGGCCGCTCGCCGATCGCTTCGGCAGGAAGCCGCCGCTGTACGCGGGCCTTGCGCTCTTCACGCTCGCCTCCATCGGTTGCGCGATGGCGCCCGGCATCGAGTGGCTCGTCGCGCTGCGCTTCGCGCAGGGACTCGGCGGTGCCGCCGTGATGGTGGTACCGCGCGCCGTGGTGCGCGACCTGCACACCGGGCCCGCGGCCACGCGGCTCATGGCCACCATCATGCTGGTGATCTCGGTGTCTCCGATGCTCGCGCCGCTCGCGGGCAGCGGCGTCATCGCGCTCGCCGACTGGCGCGCCCTGTTCGGCGTGCTGGCGGTCGCGGCGCTGCTGGCGCTCGTGCTCACCGCCCTCGCCCTGCCCGAGACGCTGCCCGCGGAGCGACGCACGCCGGTGGACGCGCGCTCGCTGCTGCGCGGCGCGCGGATCCTCCTGCGGGACCGCACGTTCATGGGCCTGACCTTCCTCGGCGGGCTCGGCATGGCGAGCTTCTTCCTGTTCCTGTCGAGCGCCTCGTTCGTCTACACCGGCCAGTTCGGGCTCTCGCCGACGGGCTTCAGCCTCGCGTTCGCCATCAACGCGCTCGGCTTCTTCGGCGCGTCGCAGTTCGCGGCCGCGCTGGGCGAGCGCCACGGCTCGAGGCGCGTGATCGCGCGGGCGATAGCGGGCTTCGCGCTCGTCACCACGACGCTGCTCGTCGTGGCCCTGGCGGGCGGCGCGACGCTGCCCGTCATCGTCGGCCTGCTGTTCCTGTCCAATGCCTGCCTGGGCCTCGTCATTCCCACCACCATGGTGATGGCGCTCGACGCGCACGGCGACATCGCGGGACTCGCCTCGTCGCTCGGCGGCACGCTGCAGATGCTCACCGGCGGACTCATGATCACGCTCGCCGGCCCCTTCTTCGACGGCACGGCCCTGCCGATGATCACGGCGATCGCGCTGTGCGGCGCGCTGGCCTTCGCCCTGTCGCGGTGGTTGTTCGCCGGCGACGCCCTGCCACCCAACGAGCCCGTCATCGTCCGATGAGTCACCGTCCAACGCGTCGCCGTCCGAGAGGATCGGCTTCGCGATCCGTCGCCACCTGCACCGCGCTCCTGCTCGGGGGTGCCGCGCACGCCGGCTCACCGCCCGACCCGAGCGCGGACATTCCATGGGACGAGGACGCGACGACGGGCGGTGCGCAGACGCGCTTCGACGGCGTCGACTCGGTCATGGCGGCATTCGACAACGCGCGGCGCGCGGAGGAGGACCAGTTCGACCTGGAGGCGGGGAGTCTCGGCAACCTGTCGCTGCCCGCTCAGGCGGACTGGGACGCGCTGGATGTCTCGAGCAAGGCGCTCGCGATCACCAACGCCGAGCGCACGGCGCGCGGCGGCGCCCCCTACCCCGGCGGCGCGCCGCTCGGGCTGCCGCTCGCGGGCGTGGAGACGCACCTCGACGACTTGGCCCAGCGCTACGCGGACTACATGGTCACCGCGAACTACTGGGGTCACGACGCACCGGCCGACGGGCCGGAACCCTTCGCGGGCACCGATCCGTTCTCGCGCATCGACAACCACCCGGTGCTGGGCGAGGCGCCGGGCGGCGACTGCCACCAGTTCCTCGGTCAGGCCGAGAACCTCGCGGTGTTCGCCTCATCGCCGGGCACCGACATACCGCTGCCCATCGAGCGCGCCATCTACGGCTTCATCTACGACGATGCGGGCTCCGCCTGGGGACACCGTCACCTCATGCTGCTGCAGGACGAGCCCCTGAGGGGCGGTTCGGGCGGCTACACGAACGATGCCGGCGGCGACGACAGCGAAGGCTTCATGGGCGTCGGCACGGCGGGATCGATGGACGGCGGCTACGCGGCGTTCGACGACGTCGAGACCTTCCCGGTGCAACGCAACGTCGTGATGCTGTTCATCGACCCCGTGCCCGGGGACGCGTGCGGCTACGAGTCGTCGGACTGAGATCGCTCCCTCGACGCTTCCCATGTCCCGAACCGAACAGACGAGCGCACCGCTGCACGTCGTCGCCGCGAAGCGATCCGGTCACCTGAGCCTGGACGAGCGGCTCGATCCGTTGAAGGCCGAAGCCCGCACGCACGGCCGCGAGCTCGACATCGCCGTCTGCGATGCACCCGACGAACTGAGGGGCGCCGCCGAGCGCGCGGCCCGGCGGGCCCGCGAGAGCGGCGGCGTCGTGGTCGCGAGCGGCGGTGACGGCAGCGTCGGCGTGATCGCGCGCGCGACCCTGGGAACCGGTGTCGCCTTCGCCATCCTGCCGGGCGGCACGTTCAACATGCTGGCCCGCGACAACGGGGTGCCCGAGGAGCCGGCGGCGGCCGCGCGCAACGCGCTCGAGGGCGTGGTGCGCGAGGTGCGCGTGGGCGACGTCAACGGCACGCCGTTCTTCGTGAACGCGAGCCTCGGGCTCTACCCGCGCGTGCTGGCCGAACGCGAGGAGTTCAAGAGCCGGCTCGGGCGCCACCGCTGGGTGGCGATCCTGTCGGCCTTCAACACCGTGCGCGCGGGCCTGCGCGCCTCGAAGCTCGTGTTCGAATCCGACGACGGTGCGCCGCGGACGCGACGTACGCCCATCGTCTTCGTCGGCAACAACGCCATGCAGCTCGAGCGCGTCGGCGTCGCGCCGCCGGAGGACGGCGGCACGCTCGTCGCCTTCACGACGCCGCCCGTGACGCGCGCCGCGATGTTCCGCATGATGCTCGAGGCCGCCGTGGGGCGTCTGGATCTCGCCGACGATCTCGAGCGCCTGTCCTTCCACCGGCTGAGCGTGTTCCCGGCGGAGCGCCGGGGCCTGCGCCGCGCGGCACCGCGCAGGCCCCGGCGCATCGCGCTCGACGGCGAGATGTTCCATTTCGACCCGCCGTGGGTGTTCGGCGTGCGCGAGGCGCCGCTGCGCCTGTTGTGCCCGCCCGGCGAGGCTTCCGCGACCGCATGAGCGCCACGACGCGGCTGCTGCAGGTGTCGGACGTGCATTTCGGGACCGAACGGACGGGCGCGGTGGAGGCGCTGCTGGCGTTGCACCGGAAGCTCGCCCCCGACGTGGTCGTGCTGTCCGGCGACCTGACCCAACGCGCCACGGCGAAGCAGTTCGGTGCCGCGCGCGACTTCGCCGACGCGTTGTCGCGAGGCGGCTCGACCGTGCTGGCGCTGGCGGGAAATCACGACGTGCCGCTGTTCGCGCTGTGGACGCGACTGCTGGCACCGTATCGGCGCTACCGCAAGCGCTTCGGTTCCGAGCAGGGCTTCGTGCACGAGGACGACGCATTGGTGCTCGTCGGACTGAACTCGACGCGCCACCTCAGGCACAAGGACGGCGAGGTGAGCGAGGCGCAGGTGGAGCGCGTGGCCACCACGCTCGAGGCCCTGCCGTCCGACGCGCGCGTGCGCGCGGTCGTCATGCACCATCCCGTGCATGGCATCCGCCCGCAGGACGAGGCGAACCTCGTGCACGGCGGCGAGGCGGCGGTGCGCCGCTGGTCGGCGGCCGGGGCGGATCTCGTGCTGGGCGGGCACGTGCACCTGCCCTATGCCGCCCCGCTGTCGGTGCGCTACGCCGGCCTCGCCGCGCCGTTGTGGTGCGTGCAGGCGGGCACCGCGCTGTCGCGCCGCACGCGCGGCGGCGTGCCGAACTCGGTGAACCTCGTGCAGGCGAGCGCCTCGCGCACGTGCCGGCTGGAGCGCTGGGACTTCGAGGCCGGGGCGCGCGAGTTCGGGCTGCACTCCGCGGAGACGCTGGAGCTGGACGAACGCCGCCCGGCGGACGCGACCTCGGCGCCGCTGGATCCGCTGCAGGCGGAGCTCGACGTGCTCGAGCCGCGCGAACCCCGGCAGCGTTGAGGCGTCGGTCCCGCCCGCGGTGCTACGGCGCGGGCACCCCTTCTTCGAGTCCGGGTGTCCCGCCTCCGAGTCCGGCGCCCCCTGCTCCGGGCCCGGACGCCCCGCCATCGACGGCGGGCGCGACCGGCCCCGGCGGCCCCGGCGGCTCCGATGCCAGCGCGTGCTGCGCGCCGGTGAACAGGTCGGCCGCGAGCAGCCGCACGCGCGCGAGCCACGCGATGCCGTCGACGCACTCGGGCAGCGCCGCCTCGGGCGTGCACGCGATCGCGCCGGAGAGAGCCGCGGAGCCCGTGACATCGGCCGACGAGGGCGTCTCGTAGTGCATGCCGTACAGCGGCCGGTAGCTCGTTCCCGCCGGGGACGATGCCCAGGCGAACGCGCCGTCGTCGTCGCCGCCGAGCAGGCCCAGGATCAGCGAAGGCAGCCGGTACAGCGGCACCTTGCCGACATCGATCGCCCCGCGCGCGCCATCGATGACGATCAGCGGCGTCGCGCTCAGGAACTCGAGCTGCGCGGCGGAGAAGTCCTCGCGCTCGGGCGGCAGGCCCAGCACCTCGTCGTAGACGCCGAAGCCGTAGTCGAGGAACGGCAGGTGATCGCCGAAGGCCACGATGAGCGCGTCCGGGTCGGCGGCGCGCAGGTCCTCGATCTGCGCGACGAGCGCGCGCGACTTGTACCAGAGCTGATTGGCGTAGCCGTGCAGCTTCTGCACGTCGCCGTTCACGGTCACGCGGTCCGGATAGGCCTCGCTCGACGGATACGGCACGTGGCCGTGATAGGTGAGCACGTAGTCGAACACCGGCGCATCGACACCGATGGGCCCCGTCCCGCGCAGCTCCCGCAGGCGCTCGCCCACCTGCTCGTACAACGCGTGATCGAGCATGAAGTCGCCGATGGCGTCGCTCGTGTCGAAGTCCGCCACGCTCAGGAACCGCTCGAAGCCCGCCAGCCGGTAGGCGAGCGTGCGGTTCCAGAACTGCGGCACGTTGGGGTGCGAGGCGACGGTGCGCCAGCCGGCCTGCGCCAGCACGCGCGGCAGGCACGGTGCCCTGCGGCGCAGGCCGCCTTCGAAGAAGACGGTCTGCTCCACGACCGGGAAACCGCACAGCGCCTCGAACTCGGCGTTGGCGGTGTAGCCGCCGAAGGTGGGCGACAGCGCGACCGAGTTGCCGGCGGCGCTCCACAGCTCGCGCAGGGCCGGCGGAAAGGGGTCCTCGGGTATCCACGCGGGACCGAGCGAGGCGACATCGAAGAACGATTCGAGCACGATCACGTGCACGTTCCGGCGCTGCAGCCCGGAGAGCGAAGGCGAGGCGTCGGGCAGGCCCACGAGCGCGTCGCGCACCTCGGCGCTCGAAGGCAGGCCCTCGCTCGCCGACGCGTCGCGCACCGCCTCCTGCACCAGGTGCAGCGCGAGCCCCCGTTGGCGCCAGTTGCCGGGCTGGTTCCAGACCGAGTTGCCGAAGCGTGCGTCGAGGGCCGCACTGATCGCCTGCGAGCGTGCATCGACGAGCGCGACCGTGCCCGCCAGCACCGCGATCACGGCCCACGTCGCGACCGAGCGCCAGCGCACGAGCCACACCAGGAGCAGGACCGGCACGAGCGCCACCGCCGCCACGGCGAGCTTGCCTGGCCCTTCCGCCAGGCGGTACAGGTTCACCAGGTTCGCGAAGTCCTCCGGCGCGCCGGGCACGCCCAGCACCAGCACCTTCGCGGCGTTGATGAGCTGCAGCCCCGTCACGACGAGCGACGCGAACACGAGCGTGGGCACGGTGCGACGCACCAGCGCCCAGACCACGAGCGTGAAGGCGAGGTTGCCCGCGTAGTCGCGCTGCCAGAAACCGTCCCACAGAGGCAGGCGCAAGGGGTACTCGATGACGAGGCGCAGGCCGAGGGTGAGCACGAGCACGGTGGCCGCGACCAGCGCGAGCGAGCGCGTCCAAGCGTGCGCGACCGACCCGTCAGGCCGCACGCACGTCCGCCCGTTCGGTCATCGTCGTCTGCCCGGCGCCGCGGCGGTTGGAGCGGTACCAGTCGAAGAACTCGCGCACCATCGCCTTCTCCAGGTCCCCGATGCGCTCGGTGGGGCAGAACACCGTCATGGTCGTGACGAGCTTGGCGGTGTCGTTGGTCGAGAACTCGATCGACGGTTCGGGATCCGGAATGTCGATGCCGGTGCGCAGCTCCAGCATGTGGTTGTAGCGACGCGCGGTCTCGGCGAAGGGTTCGGTCAGGCTGCGGATGCGCTGCTCCAGCCGCGCCTCGGCATCGAACGGGAAGGCGTCCGGCTCGATGGTGATCGTGAAGCTGTGGAACTGGTAGCGCTTCAGGAAGTTCTGGTTGGCGACGCTCGCCACGAGAAACAGGCTGTTCGGCACGACGATGGTGCGCCCGGTGTAGGTGTAACCGCGCCGCTCCACCTCCTGGATCATGGTGCTCAGGAAGTTTCTCTCGATGACCTCGCCGAAGCGATCCTGCACCGCGACCCAGTCACCGATGACGAACGCGCGCGAGCTCCGGATCAGCATCGTGCCGAGCAGGCAGAGCAGCAGCTCCTTGGTGGCCACCACGAGCGCGACGGCGATGGCCGTGATCGACAGCGCGAACTCCTGGAGCTGCGGCAGCCAGATCGCGAGGATGGTGATCGCGATCACCGCGACCGTGCCGTGATGCAGCACCGAGATGACGCGCCGATCGGCGGCCTTCAGGATGCCGGTCTCGCGCCTGATCTGCCGCGTGGCGAACCAGCGCACCCCGATCGCCAGCACCGCGATGCCGACGGTCAGCGCGAGCCTGTGCCACGACGTCCAGCTCTCGATCAACACTCGTTCTCCGTCACCACGTCGGGCGCCGCATCACCACGGCCCGTCAGGGGCCGGACCTTACACCTCGGCCGCGCGGTCGACGGTGACGTCGCTGCCAGAACGGTCGCTTTCCCGCTCGGCCGCCCGCGGACCGACGCCCTTCTCAGGAGCCGAGCGAGCGGGCGAATTCGTCGAGCTGCTGCTCGGCGTCGTCCCGTTCGAGCCCCATGCGCTGCTCCATGATCGACACCACCTGGTTGCGATCGCCCCTCGTCTGCATCAGCTCGTCCTCCTCCAGCTCGCCGAAGCGCTCGCGCAGCAGCTTGACCGAGCCCGTCCAGTCGCTGACGAGACTGTTCCAGGGCGGGTTGTCGCTGGTGTTGTCGGGCACGCTCGGCGTCACGTCGGTCTCCGCGATCAGCGTGTCGGCCTCGACGGGGGCGGCGGTGTTCGCCTCCGGCCCCGTGCCCGCCATCTGCGCGTCGGCCACGGTCGCGTCGGGCGCGATGACGACCTCCTCGATGTCCGTGGCGATGGTGGCCACGGGCTCGGGGTCGACTTCGGGCACGACCTCGACGGGCACGGCCACCGGTTCCGGACGCGGCAGCGCGTTCACCGGCACCGATTTCATCACGGTGCGCGACTCGACGGTGACGACGGGCGGCGTGTCCACCACGCGCGCCGTTCCCACGACCTCGCCGGGCGCATCGTCGTCGTCCTCGCCGCCGCACGCGCCGAGCGCGGCGGTCGCGACGACCAGCGCGACGAGCGTCCGGGATCCGGGCCCGGATCCGGAGGAGAGGTCTGACTGGCGGCGGGGGAACCTGCGCATGGGCGATTCTCGGGAAGCGAAGAGTGCCGGGGCGGTGCGTGCTCCGGCGGACCCCCGATCATCGCGAGCTGTGCTCGAGCCGAGCGGCTCGCGGGGCCCGCTTTGCAGTCGTTGCATCCCAGGGTGCAGGAATGACCGCGCGGCGCGCGCAACTTCGACGCGGCGGTTCGCTGGCGCGCGGCCGGCGTGCGAGGGTTCGGCCCTCACTCTACGGATCGCTCGACCCATGTACCACTCCACCAAGCCCTACAACCGGCGCCAGGCGCTAGCGCCGCGGGCGTGGTGCACCCATCGTGCGCACGAGCCGGAGGCCGCCGCGTCGCAGCGCATCGCGGCGTCCCCCGTCGCGCGCGCGATCGCGGGCGCGCTGCTGCTCGCCGCCGCCGCCCAAGCGCAGGACGCGCCGCCCTGCGAGCTCGACGACGTGCAGGGCCGCGTCGAGATCCTCGCCAACGACTTCGAGACCACGACCGTGCTGGCCGACGCGATGCGGGCCTGCTCGCGCGACGGGCTCGAGGTCGAGGTGAACCTGAACACCGAGGTGCGCGACATCCAGGTCGCCGCCCTGTCCGCGAAGCCCGCGGCCTACACCGCCGTCATCACCGCCAACGGCAGCGTGGTGCCGCTGCTGAACGAGAACCTCGTGAGGCCGCTGAACGATCTCGTCGAGCGCTACGGCGCGGGGATCACCGAGCGCCAGAAGATCACGCTCGGCGGCCAGGTCATGGCCATCGCCTTCATGACCAACGCGCAGCACTTCATCTACCGCGAGGACGTGCTGGAGCAGCTCGAGCTGGAGCCGCCAACGACCTGGGACGGGGTCATGGAGGCCGCCGACGCCGTGCGCGAGGCGGGTCTGATGGAGCACCCCATCGCCGGCACCTACAAGACGGGCTTCAACCTCGGGCTGGAGTTCGTGAACCACTATCTCGCGCTCGGTGGCGAGCTGTTCGCGGGCGAAGGCGCGGAGCCCTCGCTCGTGAACGACACCGCCGTCGCGGCGCTCGAGCGCATGAAGCGCATCAGCTCCTACATGGACCCCGACTTCCTGACCATGGACACCAAGCTGCTGGTGGCCGAGATGGAGCAAGGCACCGCTGCCTTCGCGAACGTGTGGGGCTCCAGCGCGGGCTCCGTGCTCGACGAGCGAGGCGCGGGCGAAGGCGTGGTCGAGCACTTGCGCCTCGCCGCCGCGCCGCTCGTCGGCGACCCGGGCAAGCCGGCGGCCACCCTGTGGTGGGACGGCTTCACCATCGCGCGGAACATCGACGACGCCGACGCCGCGGCCACCTTCCAGGTCCTCGCCGAGAGCACCGACACCGAGGTCGCCAACGCCTATCCCGAGTCCGCCGTGTGGCTGGCAGAGGGCTACGAGCCCGTGTCCATGGACGAGGGCGTGTTCGCCACCATCGACGCGGGCGCCGCGCCGTACCCCGTGCTGCCATGGATGAGCCTGATGAACGTGGCCCTCGGTACCGAGCTCGTCGAGTTCCTGCAGGGCAGCGAGAGCGCGACGAAGGCGCTCGAGGACGTCGAGGCGTCCTACCGCACGCAGGCGAAGGCGGCAGGCTTCCTGTAGGGAGGCGGCAGAGCCCCTACAGGCAGCGCTCCAGCAGTGCCCGGGTGTTGGCGGCGGTCATCGGGACCGGATTGCCGCCGACGCTCGGGTCCTTCAGCGCGGACGCGGTCAACGCGTCGAGATCGGGGTCCGTCACGCCGAGCTCGGTCAGCGTGCGCGGGATGCCGAGCGCCTCGTCGAGCGCCACCACGCGCTCGCGGAACGCCTCGAAGCCGCGCGCGTTGCCGTCCCCGAGGTCCGCCAGGCCCAGGTAGCGTGCGGCGGCCGCGAGCCGCTCCTCGACCGCCTCGCGGTTGAAGTCCAGCACGGGCACCATGACCGTCGCGTTCGTGGTGCCGTGGTGGGTGTGGTGGACGGCACCGATGGGGTGCGACAGCGCGTGGATGGCGCCGAGCCCCTTCTGGAACGCGGTGGCCCCCATGGCGGCCGCGGCCAGCATCTGTGCGCGCGCCTCGAGGTCCGTGCCGTCCCGATACGCCCGTTCGAGATACGTGTCCACGATCCTCATCCCTTCGAGCGCGATGCCCTGGCTCATGGGATGGAAGTGCGGCGAGCAGTACGCCTCGAGGCAGTGCGCGAACGCGTCCATGCCCGTGCCCGCCGTGATGCGCGGTGGCAGCCCCACGGTCAGCTCCGGATCGCAGACGACGATGCCGGGCAGCAGCCGTGGGTGGAAGATGATCTTCTTCTCCTCGGTCGCCTCGTTCGTGAGCACCGACGCACGCCCCACCTCGCTGCCCGTGCCGGCGGTCGTCGGCACGGCCACCACGGGGTCGATGCCGGCCGGATCGGCGCGCGTCCACCAGTCGTCGATGTCCTCGAAGTCCCACACGGGACGACGCTGGCGCGCCATGAAGGCGATGGCCTTGCCGAGATCGAGCGCCGAGCCGCCGCCGAAGGCCACCACGCCGTCGTGTCCGCCGTCGCGGTAGACCGCCAGGCCCGCGTCGAGGTTGGCGCCCGTGGGGTTCGGATCCACGCCCGCGAAGAAGCCGTCGCCGAGCCCGCCGGCGGCCAGGTGACCCTGCGCGGTGGCGACGATCTCGAGCGAGGCGAGCCCCCGATCCGTCACGAGCAGCGGCCGGCGCATGCCGAGGGTCCGGCACGCGTCGGCGAGCTCCGTGATGCGGCCGGCGCCGAAGCGAACCGGCGTGGGATAGTTCCAGTTGCCGCGCAGTTGCATGCCCTCAGGCCCCCTTCTTCAGGTGGAACGAGCGCGGCCGCGTGAGCGCGTGGTAGCCGAGCACCGACAGTCCGGCCCCGCGCCCGGTGTCCTTCACGCCCGTCCAGCACAGCGCGGGGTCCAGGTAGTCGCAGCGGTTCATGAACACGGTGCCCGTCTGGACGCGTCGCCCGATGGCCGCCGCACGCTCCGCGTCCGAGGTCCAGACCGAGGCGGTGAGCCCGTAGTCGCTGTCGTTCATCAGCCGCACCGCCTCGTCGTCGCCGGACACCTTCATGATGCCCAGCACGGGGCCGAACGACTCCTCGCGCATGACGCGCATGTCGTGGTCCACGTCGACCAGGATCTGCGGCGCGAGGTAGGCGCCGCCGTCGTCGGCGGGGAACCGCGCCGCATCGACCAGCGCGCGCGCGCCCTGCGCCACGGCATCGTCGGTCTGCTCGCGCACGTGCCGCGCGAAGCGCGCGTGCGCCATGGGCCCGAGCGTGGTGTCCGCGTCGAGCGGGTCGCCGAGCACGTAGTCGGACACGATGGCCACGGCCTTGTCGACGAAGGCCTCGTACAGCGACTCGTGCACGTAGACCCGCTCGATGCCGCAGCAGCACTGACCCGAGTTGTACATCGCACCGTCGATCAGCGTCTCCACGGCGGCGTCGAGGTCCGCATCCTCGGCGACGTAGCCCGGATCCTTGCCGCCGAGCTCCAGGCCCAGGCTCGTGAACGTGCCGGCGGCTGCGCGCTCGATGGCCTGGCCGCCCGCCACCGAGCCCGTGAAGTTCACGTGCCCGAACGCGCGCTCCGCGATGAGTGCCGACGTCGTCTCGTGGTCGAGGAAGACGTTCGCGAACACGTCCCGCGGCACGCCCGCCTCGTGAAACGCGCGCGCCATGCGCTCGCCGACGAGCAGCGTCTGGGTGGCGTGCTTGAGCACCACGGCGTTACCGGCGATGAGCGCGGGCACCACGGTGTTCACGGCCGTCATGTAGGGGTAGTTCCACGGCGCGACGACGAGCACCACGCCGTGCGGCACGCGCTCCACGCGGCGCTCGAAGGCGTCCGAGTCCTCCACGACGAGAGGTGCCAGCGCCTCGGGCGCGATCTTCGCCATGTAGCGCGCGCGCTCCTCGACGCCGCCCGCCTCGCCGCCGTAGCGCACGGGCCGGCCCATCTGGCGCGCGAGCTCCGGCACGATCTCCTCGTTCATGGCCAGCAGCGCATCGATGCCCGCGAGGACGAGATCGATGCGCTCGTCCAGCGCGCGAGCGGCCCATTCGGCCTGCGCCGCGGCCGCCCGGTCGACGACGGTTCGCGCGACCGCGAGGGAAAGCGCCTCGCGCGTCGCGAGCACCGATCCGTCGATCGGCGAGATGCATTCCAGCACGGTCATGCCCGCTCGAACCCCCTGCGTATCTCGTGATCGGTGACGACGCGCGCGAAGTCCTCCAGCTCGACCTCGGCCATGCGCACGTAGTGCTCGACGACGTCGTCGCCGAGCGCGGCGCGCAGCATGCCCGACGCGCGCATCGATTCGGTGGCGTCCCGCAGGTGCTTCGGCACCTCGGGCGCGTCCCCGGAGCCGTAGGCATCGCCGCTGAACTCCTCGGGCGGTTCCGCCTCGGCCTCGAGCCCGGCGAGTCCCGCGGCGATGAGCCCCGTCATGGCGAGGTAGGGGTTCAGGTCGGCGCCGCCGATGCGGCACTCGATGCGCACGCCCTTCGAGTCCGCGCCGCACACGCGAAAGCCCGCCGTGCGGTTGTCGATGGACCACACGTTCTTCGTCGGCGCGAAGGTACCCGCGGCGAAACGCTTGTAGGAGTTCACGTAGGGCGCGAGGAACACCGTGATGTCGTCGGCGTGCGCCATCTGACCCGCCAGGAAGCGCCGCATGGTCGTCGACATGCCGTGCTTCGCGTCCGGGTCGTGGAAGACGTTGTTCCCGTCGCCATCGCGCAGCGACAGGTGCACGTGGCTGGCCGAGCCCGCCACGTCCTCATGAGGCTTGGCGAGGAAGGTGACCGAGCGACCCTGCTGCCAGGCGATCTCCTTGACCGCGTGCTTGGCGAAGGAATGCATGTCGGCGGTCAGCAGGGCTTCGGCGTACACGATGTTCAGCTCGGCCTGTCCGGCCTCGGCCTCGCCCTTGGTGCCCTCGATGGGCAGGCCCGCGGCGGCCAGACAGTTGCGGATGGGGCGCATCACGCTCTCTTCCTTGGCCGTCTGGAAGATGTGGTAGTCCTCGTTGTAGGCGCTCGCGTAGTTCAGATCCGTGTAGCGCTTGGCACGCGCGCGCTCGTAGCTGTCGTCGAACAGGAAGAACTCGAGCTCGGTGGCGGCCGTGGCGGACAGACCGCGCTCGGCCAGCCGCGCGAGCTGGCGCTTGAGCATCGCACGCGGCGAGTGCGGCACGGGCTCGTGGTGGTGATGGTCCAGCACGTCGCACAGCACCATCGCCGCACCCTCCACCCAGGGCATGGGACGGATCGTGTCCAGGTCCGGCTTCATGACGTAGTCGCCGTAGCCGCCCGCCCAGCTCGTGGCGGCGTAGCCGTCCGGCGTGGACATCTCCAGGTCGGTGGCGAGCAGGTAGTTGCAGCAGTGCGTCTGCTCGAAGCCACCCTCGACGAAGTGGCGGGCGTGGAAGCGCTTGCCCATGAGCCGCCCCTGCATGTCCACCATGACGGTGGCGACGGTGTCGATGGTGCCCGCGTCCACGGCGGTGCGCAGGTCGTCGAAGGTCATGGCGGCGGACATGATGGCGAAAGGAGTTGGGGATCGGGACGATAGCGGTGCCCGGCCGGCACGGTGCCGACCGGGCGGGAGAAGGCTCAGCCGTAGCGGTACGGCCGCCCGGCCTTCTGCATCAGCTCGTTGTACTCCTTGAAGATCCCGACGACCTTCGCCTTGACCTCGGACTCTTCGGCGATCTCGTCCCAGAAGGTCGTCGCGGCCTGCTCTACCGTGGCCCACTCCTCGTCCGGAATGGTCGTGAGCTGCATCTTCTCGCCGTTGACGCGCAGCGCCGCCTCGCCGCCCCAGTACCACCACTGGCGGTAGTAATGCGAGCTGTCCATGGCCATCTGCAGCATGGCCTTCAGGTGCTCCGGCAGCTCGTTCCAGCGATCCATGTTCGCGTAGAAGCTGCCGGCCCAGGCGCCGGAGATGTTGTTGGTCAGGAAGTAGTCGGTGACGTCGGCCCAGCCGACCGTGTAGTCCTCGGTGATGCCGGACCAGGCGATGCCGTCGAGCTCGCCGGTCTGCACCGCGACCTCGATGTCCTCCCACGGCAGGGACACCGGCACGACGCCGAACTGGCTCATGAAGCGCCCGGCGGTCGGGAAGGTGAATACCCGCTTGCCCTTCAGGTCGTCGAGGCTCTCGATCGGCTCCTTGGTCGCGAAGTGGCACGGATCCCACGCGCCCGCGGACAGGTGCTTCACGCCCACCTTCGCGTACTCGGCGTCCCAGATCTCGGCCAGGCCGTACTGGTTGAACAGCACCGGTACATCGAGCGAATAGCGGCTCGCGAACGGGAAGTAGCCGCCGAACACGGTCACTTCGGTCGGGGAGGCCATGGAGTCGTCGTCGGACTGCACCATGTCGATGGTGCCCTTCTGCAACGCCCGGAAGAGCTCGCCGGTCGGTACCAGCTGGTCGGCGAAGAAGAGCTCGATCTCCATCTCGCCGTTGGCCGCGCGGTTGAACTGATCGACCGCGTTCTGGACGACGTGCTCGGCGAGCGCGGCGCCCGCGTAGGTCTGCAGACGCCATCGGATCGGCTCCTGCGCGATGATGGCCGGGGCGTGCAGGATGGTGCCGGTGCCGACCGCGGCGGCCGTGCCGGCGGCGGCGTTCGAGAGGAACTTGCGACGTGCGGTCATCGGATACGACTCCTTGGGGGGGTGGACGGTCAACCGCCGTAGATGCGCTCCGGCAGCCACAGCGCGATCTGCGGGAACGCCATGACGAGCGCGAGCGCGACGATCATGACGAGCACGAACGGCACGATGGAGCGGTAGATGTCCGCGAGCGTGACATCGTCCGGCGCCATCGCGCGCATCAGGAAGAGGTTGTAGCCGAAGGGCGGCGTCATGTACGCGATCTGCGTGGTGATGGTGTACAGCACCCCGTACCAGATCAGATCGAACCCCATGCTGCCGACGAGCGGCACGTACAGCGGGGCGACGATGACGAGCATGGCCGTGTCGTCCAGGAACGTGCCCATGAGCAGGAACGACAGCTGCATCAGCACCAGGATCATCCACGGCGAGAGCCCGAGCCGCTCGGTGAACAGATCCTCGATGGCGCGCACCGCGCCCAGCCCGTCGAACACCGCGCCGAAGCACAGGGCCGCCAGGATGATCCACATGAACATGCACGAGATGCCGAGCGTCTGCCGCACCGACGTCTCGAACACCGCCTTCGACATGCGCCGCTTCAGCACGGCCGCGGCGAACGCGGTCAGCGCGCCGATGGCGGAGCTCTCCACGAGGCTCGTCCAGCCGTTCACGAACGGCACCATCATGGCGGCGAAGATCACGAGCGGCAGCACGCCCGCACCGAGCAGGCGGATCTTCTCGCCGCGCGACACGTTCCTCTCCTCGACGGTGAGCACGGGACCGAGCGCGGGATTCACGCGGCAGCGCACGTAGATGTAGAGCACGAACAGCGCCGCCATCATGAGCCCGGGCAGGATGCCCGCGAGCCACAGCTGCCCCACGGGCTGGCGCGCGATCATGGCGTACAGCACGAGCACCACCGACGGCGGCACGAGGATGCCGAGCGAGCTGCCCGCCTGTATGACGCCCGTGACCATGCGCTTGTCGTAGCCGCGTCGCAGCAGCTCCGGCAACGCGATGGTCGCGCCGATGGCCATGCCCGCGACCGAGAGCCCGTTCATGGCCGACACCAGCACCATCAACCCGATGGTGCCGATGGCGAGACCGCCCGCGAGCCCGCCCGTCCAGACGTGGAACATGCGGTACAGATCGTTCGCGAGCCCGGACTCGGACAGCACGTAGCCCATGAAGATGAACATGGGCAACGTCAGCAGCGGATACCAGTTCATGAGCTTGATGCCCGCGGTGAACGCGAAGTCCACGCCGCCGGTACCGTAGAGCGTCAGGGCCGCCGCGGCGCCGACCGCGCCGATGGCCGCGAACACGCGCTGCCCCGTCAGCAGCATCAGCATCATGGAGCTGAACATCAGCAGCGCGATAAGCTCGTAGCTCATCGTCCCACCCGGTCGGTGTCCCGCTTCGCCTGACGCGCGGCCGCATCGGCCTCCGCGAGCGCCGGCGACTCGATGCTCACCCCGCGCAGCAGCGCCACGTCGCGCACCAGCTCCGCAAGCGCCTGCAGCAGCATGAGCGTGGCGCCGACGAGCATGGTCACCTTGACGGGCCACAGGTACGGCCGCCACGCCGTGGGGCTGCGCTCGCCGTACTCGAGCGAGTACGCCGTGCTCTCGATGCCGCCGTACAGGAAGACGCCGAGGAAGAACACGAGGAACAGCACGGTGAACGCATCCACGGCGGCCTTGGTGCGCGGCGACCAGCCGCCGTAGAGCAGGTCCATGCGCACGTTCGAGCCGAGCTGCAACGAGTAGGCACCGCCGAGGATGTAGTACCCGACCATGGAGAACTGGGCCGCTTCGAGCGTCCACAGCGAGGGCAGGAAGAAGGTCTTGCTGATCGAGGACCACAGCAGGATCCCGATCATCACGAAGATCAGGTACATCGCGATGCGGCCGACGCGCCGGTTGACCGCGTCGACGATGCGCACGTAGCGGACGAGGACACCCGGCATCAACCGGCTCCGGAGGGGTCGGCCGTCGCGGCGCCGATGCGGGATCCGGCGCGCGCCTCCCCCGCCAGCGGCCCCAGCACCTCGCGCACCGCCCGAGCGAGCGCGGGTGCGCGCACCCCGGCCACGCGCTCGACCCCGCTCGGCTCCACCAGCGGGTCGTTGCGGACCTCCAGCATCACGTTAGGCAGCCCGCGTGCGATCCCGTGCTCGAGCAGCGTGTACGTGACGCCGTCGTCCGGGCCGTACGGCTCGTTGCGACGCGTGACGAACGCAGGCTCCTCGCCCCCGAGCGTCGCGAGCGGCGCATCGGCCAGGCGCGCGTCCTCCCGGGCGGCGTGCGAACGCGCGGCCTGCGGATCCAGCCCGAGCCCGCTCCATGGCGCGGGGATGTCCCGCGAGGCGTGCTCGCAGGCGAGCACGATGTCCGCGGGCGCGTCGCGACGCACCACGCGCGGGGCGAGGCCTCCGGGCTGTAAGGATCGTTCCATCGCGGGCGGGGCGTGTTCGTCGACGAACGGACGCTCCCGAGTGTACGCTCGGACGGCGTCGCGTGGCGACGCGGGTCCGGACCACGGGGGACGCGCAGTGACGGACACGGTCGCACGCCGCGTGCGCGACCGGCTCGGTCGGCTCACGCCCGCCGAGCGGCGGATCGGCAGCGCGCTTCTCGAGCGCTATCCCACGGCCGGTCTCGCCTCGGTCTCGGAGCTGGCGGAATCGGCCGGGGTGTCCGGACCGACGGTGGTGCGCACGGCTCGCAAGCTCGGCTACGACGGGTTCGGCGAGCTGCAACGGGCGCTGCACGACGAAGTCGCCGAGAAGTTCCGCGACCCGATCGAGCGGCGCGAACGCCGCGCCGGGCCGTCGGAGGCGAAGAGCGATACGCACGTCCTGCACCGCTTCGCGGATGCCGCCACGGCAAACGTCCACCAGACGCTGCGAAGGATCGACACCGACGTCTTCGACCGGGTGGTGGCGCGCCTGGCGTCCCCGCGCACCCGTGTGCACGTCGTGGGCGGACGCATCACCCACGTGCTGGCCGAGCACCTGTGCAACCACCTGCGCATGCTGCGCCCGCACGTCACGTGGCTCGGCACGTCCGCCGAGGACTGGCCGCAGCACGCGGTCGACATGGACGCCCGCTCGGTGCTCGTGATCTTCGACGTGCGTCGCTACGAGGCGCGACTGCTGGAGCTCGCCCGCCTCGTGGACGAGCGCGGCGCCGAGATCGTGTTGGTCACCGACCCCTGGGGCTCGCCGATCGAGCGCGTGGCGACGCGCACGCTCGGCGCGTTCATCGAGACGCCGTCGGCCTGGGACTCGGCGGTGGCGCCGCTGCTGCTGGTCGAAGCCCTGGTGGCGGCGGTACAGGAGCGAGCGTGGAAGCGCGCGCGACCGCGGATCGAGGCGCTCGAGACGATGTTCGGCCGCACGCGCCCGTTCCGGCGCGTGGACTGAAACGTCGCCCGCCGCGTCGTGCGCCGCCGGTACGCCTCAGTCCGCCACGGCGACCAAACGGTCCTCCGTCTCGACGACGAGCGTCGACAGCGTGCGGATGCGCGCCACGGCGGCTGCCAGCGCGGCTTCGTCCTCGAGCGCTAGCATGCCCTCGCCGGGATCACGATAGCGCAGCCTGAAGTCGACGAACAGCCGCCCGGTCGTGGCCTGGTACAGGGTGCGCCGCTCGAACGAAAGTCCGGGCACGTCGTCGACGACCACCTCGCCGTAATGCAACGGCGGTCCCGGCAAGGCGAGATCGAGCGAGTCGCGGTAGTCGGTCACGGCCGTCGCGCTCCCCAGGACCGGCTCACGCGTGCCGAACGGATTCTCCGAGACACGCGTGCCGGTCACGGCCAGCGCGTGCGCCCCGTCGCCGAGCGCCCGGTTCGCCTCCCAGGCGAGCAAGCCGGCCAGCACCTCGCGCGCCTCGACGCTGGCCGGCAAGGCGGCGAACGGAGCGCGCGCCTCGCGCCCGACCGAGGCGTTCGCGTCCGGTGCCGAGAGATCCAGCACGTCCGGGCCCCACGACATGCCCAGCCGCACGCCATCGAAGGCGCGCACGACGGCCGGTTCGGCGGACGGCTCGGCCGCGGCCGACGGAGCGGCACTCGGACCGCCGAGGCAGGCGAGCAGCGCGAGCGTCCGGCCGACGACCTGTGCGCGGGCACATCGATGCATGGGCCGAGACCTTCCGTCCGCCGGGGATGCGTACGGAGTCGGCGCCGGCGGGACCCGTCTTTAGCGCCGCGGCGCCGCGAGCCCCTGCGTGGCGTCCCGCAACGTGATCGCCTGCGCGCCGCGGCGTCGCGTCACGCGCCGATGTTGATCTCCAGCAACACCGTGGCATCGTCGAACGCGGCGGCGTGAGGGGTATCGGGCGGGAAGTGGAAGACGTCCCCGGCCGTGAATGGCCGCGACTCGCCCGCCACGCTCAGCGTGCCGGCGCCGGACAGCACTTCGACGAACTCAGTGCGGATCCGACCCGGCCGCCAGCGCGACGTGGTGCGCGCGATGGTGATCCCCGTCGGCCAGGATTCCGTGGAAGCCGAGCCCACGAATCATCTCGCCCGCCGCCTCGTCGCTCCCGGTCACCGTCACGCGTGCGCCGAGCTCGATCGGCTCGGCCTCGAACGTCCATGGCGGCGCGTCGCCGTGCCCGGAGGAGAGCGCCTGCGAATGGTCCGCCGTCATGCGCGCGATGGACTCGGCCACCGCCGGATCATCCGATGTGACGAGGAACGTCGCGCCGCGAGGCGTCGATGCCGCCGCCACCTCCGCATCGAGCGTCACGCGACTCATGTCGCGCAGGTGCTCGCGCAGCGCAGACAGGTCCACGCGAGACCAGTCGGTGTCCGGGTCGGCACGCAGCGCGTTCGCGACTTCGGCGATGGTGGCGAACGCGTACTCGCCGACGAGCGCGGGCGCGAAACCCGGCGGTGCGGAAGCGACCGGGCCGTGGTGGCGCTCGTGTTCCGCGGGCGAGGGTTCGCCTTGCGCCCTGGCGCCCGCCGCGAAGACGATGCCGATCGCGGCGAGGGAGGACAGGGAACGGACGAAGGCGAAGCGCATGGTCGGACTACCGCGGAGGGAGTGGCGGAGCTTGCAGGCGCACGTGCTCGGGCGCCATGATCGCTATCATGTCGAACGATTGCTTCGAGAGACTCGCCACGCTCGCCGACGACGCCCGAAGCCTCGCGGACGGCGAGCGCTTGTTCTCGCGCGGCACGCCGGTCCGGCGGTTGTTCCTGGTCGAGGCCGGCGCGGTTCGGCTGCAACGCGACACCGTCGAGGGCGGCTCGCTCGTGCTGCAGCGTGCGGGACCGGGACGGGTGCTCGCGGAGGCCTCGTTGCAGGCGCCTCGCTACCATTGCGACGCGACGGCGACGTGCGACGCTCGCGTGCTGTCGCTGGGCATCGGGGCTGCCGCGACGGCGCTGCGCGATGATGCGGGGCTCGCCGCCGCCTGGGCCGCGATGCTCGCGCAGGAGTTGCAGGCCACGCGCGCGCGAGCGGCGTTGCTGCGGTTGCGTGGCGTGGGCGCGCGGCTCGATGCGTGGCTGGCGCTGAATGACGCAAACCTACCCCCACACGGCCGGCTGCGCGGTCTCGCCGACGAGATCGGCGTCACGCCCGAGGCGTTGTACCGCGAGCTCGCCCGCCGGCGGCGCGGCTGAAACCCGCTTCCCGTCCGGTCAGAAGCGCACGAGCACCGTCTCGATACCGCCCGGGCTCACGCCCGTCGCCGGCCGCGTCCACGCGTACAGCACGTCGTCCTGCACGCGCAGCGCGCGTGGGAAGCCGACGGTGCGCCCTTCGCCGGAGGTGGCGAGCGTGCGGGACTCGTCCGCCGTGCCGTCGGCCGCCACGCGCCGGTAGCGCAGCTCCTCCCCGCGCGGCGTGGACTCCAGCCAGCTCACGACGGCGGCGCCGTCGCCGAGCAGCACGACGTCGACGCGCCCGAGCGGCCGTCCGTCGTCCACGCGCACGGGCTCGCCGAACTCCCGCCCACCGTCCGACGAGCGTGCGAGCAGCACGCGCGGCGATGCGTCGGCGGCCGTGAACCACGTGGCGGCCACCGCGTCGCCCTCGCCCGCGAGCGCGGGGCCGTTGATCGGACAGCCCGCGATCGTCCAGCCGTCCGCGTGCAGCGGTTCGGCATCGCGCCAGACGCCCGACTCGAAGCGGCGAATGGAGATATCGCGCACCTCGGCATCGGAGCGGTCCCGGTAGGCCACGAGCACGCCATCATCGGTGCCCAGCGCCGCCAGCGCGCAGCACGTGCATACGCGCTCGTCCAGCAGCCTCCGGGAATCCACGCTTCCGTCCGCGTCGATGAGTGCCGAGCGCAGGGTCATGTCGACTGTGGGCAGCGGGGCCGTCGAGTCGGGCTCCGCCGCAGCGGCGTTCGGGCGACCGTCCAGCCACGTCACGAACAGTCGACCATCCGGCCAGGCAGCCATGGAGGCCAGCCCATGCTGCGTCGGCGTGCCGTCGTCGTGCGGCACGACGGGCTCGCTCCAGGTGCGGCCTCCGTCGCCGGAGAGCGAAACGTTCAGGTCGTAGGCGTACGGATCGTCGCCGGCGACCACCGGCCACCAGGCCGCCAGTCCTCCGTCACCGAAGCCTGCCAGCGCCGGGAAATCCGCCCAGTTGACGAACCAGTCGTCACCCGTTGCCACAGTGATGGGGGCTGTCCACGCGCCCTCCTCGAGCCGTGACAGCCGCAGTGCCATCGCACCGGCCGCCGTAGGCTGCATCCAGCTCAGGTAGACCGTCCCGTCGGTGCCGTGGGCGAGATTCGGCTCGCGTGCGCCCGGACCGGCGGGTACGGGGACCGGATCCGCCGCGACCGGACGCGACGCCACCACCGGTGCGGGCGCCGCCGCCTTCGCTCCGGCACGCTCCGCAGCCATCGCGGAATCGATCAGCGTCCGCACCTCCGGCGAGTCCCATTCGGCCTCGCCCCGTCGCACGTGCGTCACGCGCCCGCCCGGCTCCAGCAGATAGGTGCTGGGGTAGGCGAACACGTCCCAGTCGCGGGCGACGGAGCCGTCCGCATCGATCGCCACGGTGAACGCCGGATCGATATCGAGCCGCGCGAGGAACGCCCGCGCAATGTCGGGGGAATCGCCCACGTCGACCGCTACGAGCTCGAACGGCGCGTCCGCATAGCCCTCGGCGAGTCGCTGCAGGGACGGCAACTCGCGCACGCAGGGTCCACACCAGGTCGCCCAGAAGTTCACCAGCACGGCGCGTCCCTCGAGCGCCTCCAAGGACACCACCGTGCCGTCGAGCGACGCGAGCGTGAAGGGTGTCGGCGTCTCGCCCTCGAAGCGGTCCATCACCGGGACGGAGCCAGACGCGGACGCCGGCGGCTGAACCGGCGACGGCTCCGCCGCCGCGGCGAACGGCGACGCGAGCCAGCACGCGAGCGCTGCCGCCCGCAGGGTCACGGTATAGCGCCGCGCGCGACCGGAACCGCTCAGTGGCTCGAGAACACGGCGGTCTTGCCGTCCTCGGCAAAGCTGATGACGTCGTAGTCCTGCGGCTCCGTGCTGCCCATGCCCGGGGACATCATGGGCATGCCCGGCGCACTGATGCCGACGACGTCGGGGCGCTCGGCGAGCAGGCGCTCGATGTCCGACACCGGCACGTGGCCCTCGACGACGTAGCCGTCGATCTTCGCGGTGTGGCAGGACTTCAACCGCGCGTCCACGAGCCCGAGCTCGGTCCGGATCGGGTCGACGTCGTCGACGTCGTGTGCGGTGACATCGAAGCCTTCGTCCTCGAGGTAGTCGACCCAGCCCTGGCAGCAGCCGCAAGTGGGCGTCTTCCAGACTTCGACGGCGGGGCGCGTGGCCGCCTCGGCGGCGAGCTCCACCGAGCCCTCGGCCCCGGTGCCGGCGGACTGTCCGGCCAGCGCGAACCAGGCCGTACCCGCGCTCAGCACGCCTGCCACGAGCACCGCCACGGTGGTCGTCTTCATGATCTTGTCGCTCCTGGATCTGGATGTGAACGGGTGGGTATCGGCATCAAGCGCCGCGGGCCGAAGGCTCCGAGAGGAACGCATCGATCACGCCGGCGCCGTCGACCCCGAATTCCTCGAGTATCGGGCATTCCGGCCGATCGTCGCCCTCGCAGCCGTCGGCCAATCGGCGCAGCACGCCGCGGATGGATTCGAGCTCGGCGAGCTTGCGCTCGATGGTCTCGAGCTGGTGCTCGATGATCTCCTTGACCTCGCGGCTCGCCCGATGTTCGTCGTTGTAAAGCGACAGCAGCTCCCGGCAGTCGTCCAGCGAGAACCCGAGCCCGCGTGCGCGTTGCAGGAAGCGCAGTTGGTGCACGTCGCGCTCGGAGTACTCCCGGTAGCCGCTGACGGCCCGAGCGGGCGAGACGATGCCGATCTCGTCGTAGTAGCGCAGCGTCTTCGGCGGCAGTTTGGCTCGCCGCGCGGCCTCGCCCACGTTCATCGCCCGCTCTCGCCTGCAGATGTTCGGACTGTACATGGAGGCATGGTATGGGTTCCAGTCACTGGAATCTCAAGGCCGAGGCGCGCAGTGACCGTACGCGGGCCTCACCCGATCACTATCGGCAGGGCACCTGTCGCGCGCTGTACGGGAAGATGACGATTCCCCGACAATCCGGTACCACCGGGGTGGGGCCGTCTGGCGCTTGTCCGTGCAAGGCGCCCGCGAACGGGCGCCTCGAAAAGGGCGCGTCAGCTCACTGCATGACGATGTGGTTGTCGATCTGGTTCGCGTGCAGACCGTCGATGCCGCGCACGATGTCGTTGATGCCGTTGAGCTCCTCGATGCCCTGAACGAACCCGGCCAGGTGGATCGTGTCGCCGCGCACCTCGACCGTCACGCTCTGGTGGGGGGATCCGTCGGACGAGATCGGCATCAGCGCGATGGACAGCCGGAGCCCTGCCGCGACTTCCACAGTATCGGCGGCGGCCCGGTCAGCCCCCGCTTCGATGTCGCCGCGCGCGAGATCGGCGGGCGAGACCGGACCGTCGGGGTCGTGGATGCTGTCGGGCGCGTCTGCCGGCGTGTACTCCTGTGCGCCGGCGACCGTCGCGACGCTCGAGACAGCCACTGCGCCGGCGCACAAGGCACGAACGGGAACCCGCAACGCAGCATTCGACGCAAACCGCCTCATCGCAATGCCTCCGACTGCTCGCGCTCCCACTTCGCCAGCGCTTCCGGGGTCAACGCGACGTTCACCACGCGGAACATGCCGGAATGGAAGTGGTAGAGCATGTGACAGTGGAACGCCCAGTCGCCGAGCTCCACGGGCGTGATCAGCATGGACAGCCGCTCGCCGGGCTTCACCATTACCGTGTGCATGCGCGGAATGTGCTCGCCCTGCCCGTTCTCGAGCTCCATCCACATGCCGTGCAGGTGGATCGGGTGCGTCATGGCGGACTGGTTCATAAGCACCAGGCGCGTGCGCTGATCGAGGTAGAACTGGATCTTGTCGGCGTCCGAGTACTTCACCCCGTTGAACGAGAAGATGTAGCGGGTCATGTTCGTCGTGAGGTTCACGACGACCTCGCGCTCCGCCTCGCGCGAGAACCGTGGCTCGAGCGCGCGCATCTGGCTGTAGGTGAACACGCGCCAGCCATCGTCGCCGAGACCGACTCCCGGCTCGTCCAGCCGGTTCTGCACCTTCATCGTGCGCATGGCCACGTTCACGTCCGGGCGCGGCGGCATGTTCTCCATCGGGGCCATCATCTCCTCGGACATGTCTTCCGGAATGATGGTGTCGTCCATCATTCCCATGCCGATCTCGTCGAGCGAACGCAGGAGACGCTCGCGCAGGGCCGGCACGGGTTCTTCCATGCCGGGCCGCGGCGCGAGCTTCGCGCGCGCCATGCCGCTCCTGTCGAGCGCCTCGGCCACGATCGTGTAGGCCCGGTCCTCCGGCAGCTCCACGATGAAGTCGCAGGTCTCGGCCACGCCGATGCGGAACTCCTCGGTTTCCACGGGCTCGATGTACTGCCCGTCCACCTGCACCATCGTGATGGGCAGCCCCGGTACGCGCACGTCGTAGTGCGTCATGGCGCACGCCGCGATCGTGCGCACGCGCACGCGCTCGCCGGGCTGGAACAGCGCCGTCCAGTTGTCCTCGGCCGCGTGGCCGTTCAGCGCGTACACGTAGCCGTGATCCGTGACGCTCAGGAGATCCGAGGGGATCATCCCCATGCTCGCCGACCCGGTGCGGCCGCGAACCGTCTCGACGAATCCCTGCTCGCCGATGTCCTCGACGAAGTCGCCGAACGTGCGGCGCTGGTAGTTGTAGTATTCCGAGCCCATCTTCTTGAGCTTGTCCAGCTGCGTCGCGGGGTCCGACTTCGGCCAGTCCGACAGCACGACAAGGATGTCCCGGTCGTAGTCGAACGGGACCTGCCCATCCGCCGGCTCTCTCACGATGGGTCCGAAGAGCCCCCGAGTCTCCTGGAAGCCGGTGTGGCTGTGGTACCAGTACGTGCCGTTCTGTCGCACCTTGAAGCGGTACGTGAACGTCTCGCCGGGCGCGATGCCGGGGAAGTTCACGCCCGGCACGCCGTCGTACTCGAACGGCACGATGAAGCCGTGCCAGTGGATCGAGGTGGGCTCGTCCATGGCGTTCGTCACGCGCAGCACGACGTCGTCACCCTCGCGCAGATGAATGAGTGGGC
The DNA here is from genome assembly GCA_963833195.1 of uncultured Gammaproteobacteria bacterium. GTDB lineage: Bacteria > Pseudomonadota > Gammaproteobacteria > Granulosicoccales > Granulosicoccaceae > Granulosicoccus. The sequence continues at coordinate 1,475,682 of CAWHXF010000028.1, forward strand.
CCGGCACGGTACCGTTGAACGTCATCGCGTTGCGCTCGACGCCACCGATGGTCACCGGCGTGCGCCCGATGACGATGTCCCATTCGCTCTTCGGTTCGGAGCGCGAGACGTCGAACGCGGAGGAGGACGTGGAGGCGCCGGGCTCCGACGCCGAACGCGCCCAGTGCGGCAGCAGCCCGGCTCCCACGGCACCGCCCGCGAACATCATCCGGGTCAGCCGGCGGCGGACGGGATCGGGGGCGCTCGGGTCCGCGCTCACGGGCCTCTTCGAAATGCGCATGGCTCAAGGCACCGGGAAACGAATCGTGCCTATGAGCATGGTGGCGGCCGTCGCGGGAACGTCAATCGCGCGCGCGAACGATTCCCGGGCCGTTGCAAGATTCTCCGGCGGACCTCGGACTCGGCAGCGCGACCGCGGCAGGCACATCCGCCGCCGACCTTGCCGTCGCTCGCGGCGATCGCCATGCTTGCCGCCCCACTAGCTCGCCCGGAGGACTCCCCCATGACCACCGTGACCACGAGGGACGGCACCCGCCTGCGCGCGAAGGTGTGGGGCGAAGGTCGCCCCGTCGTGCTGCTGCACGGCTGGCCGTTGTCCGCCGACAGCTGGGACGACTAGGCGATGGCGATCGCAGAGGCGGTCTACAAGGCCGTCAGCTACGACCGGCGCGGTTTCGGCCGCTCCGACCAGCCGTTCACCGGCTACGACTACGACACGCTCGCCGACGACCTCGCGGACGTCATGGCCGCGACGGGCGCGGACGAGCGCGCGACGCTCGTCGGCTTCTCGATGGGCGGCGGCGAGGTGGCCCGCTACATGAGCCGGCACGGCGGTGCGGGCGTCGCGCAGGCCGTGCCGGTGTCCTCGGTGGTGGCCTTCCTGCTGCAGCGCGACGACAACCCGCACGGCGTTCCGCAGCAGGAATTCGACGAGATGGCGGGCGGCATGAAGGACGATCGAGCGCGCTTCTTCGACTGGTTCTTCCAGGGCTTCTACGGCGTGGGCACGGTGAAGAAGCACGCGAGCCCGCAGATCCTCGAGTGGTCCCGCACGGTCGCCATGCAGGCGAGCCTGAAGGCGACGCTCGCGTGCGCCGACGCGTTCGCGACGACGGACTTCCGCGCCGATCTCGACAGCTTCGGCGTGCCCACGCTCGTCATCCACGGGCTGGAGGACCGCACCGTGCCCATCGAGGCGACGGGTCGCGCGGCGGCGGCGGCCATACCGAACGCCACGCTCCTGGAGTACGAGAACGCGCCGCACGGGCTCTTCGATACCCACAAGCAACGCCTGACCGACGATCTGCTCGGCTTCCTCGCGTCGCTCGACTGAACGAACGCGGCGCCGCCCGTTGTTCTCTGCCTCCGACGCCTCCGACGACGTCCCGCGCTCGCCCGGCTCGCTCCAGCGTCGGCTCTCGCGGCGCCTGGCGTTGCAGACCTTCATCGGCCTGGCGCTCGTCTTCTGCTTCGTGTTCCTGGCCGTCGTGCATCGCGTCGGAGTGCGTCAGGAGACCAGCCTCGATGAGATGCAGACCCTCGTCATGCACCTCGTGGAGGAGGCGGCCGCGCCGGTGGGGCTCGAGGACGCACGCCGCCTGCTCGAGGACATCTTCCTCGGCCACGAGGAGTACTCGCTCGAGCTGTCAGACGCGACCGGCACCTCCCTGCTGCTGCCCGACCCGTCGATGGTTCCGCCGACCTCGCACGGCGCGCACCGCCCCGACGGCCTCGGCTCCAGCCACGACGCGTGGCTGGGCTCGGGCATCCATGCACGCGACTTCACGATCGATCGGGCCGAGTGGAGCGAGCCGCTGCGCGCCCGGCTCGTGCTCGACACGTATCGCGACGACGACCTGCTCTGGCGTCTGGCACTGATCCTGGCGACGGGCCTGCTGACGGGCACCCTCATCAACTCGCTGGCCGCCTCCTGGCGGGTCAGTCGGGACCTGCGCCCGCTCGGGCGGCTGGCCGGGCGCATCGACGAGCTGGACGCGGACACGCTGGAGCAGCGTCTGGATGGCGACGATCAGCCCGCCGAGCTGCGACCGATCGTCGAGCGCTTCAACGAGCTGCTCGACCGACTAGCGCGCTCGTACCGCCAGATGGCCTCGTTCAACGCCGACGTGGCCCACGAGCTGAACACGCCCATCGCGACGCTCGTGACCAGCAACGAGGTGGCGCTGCGTCGGGGCGTCGCTGCGGACGGCCTGGACGATCTTCTCGGCTCGAACCTAGAGGAGTTGGAGCGACTGGGCGGCATCGTGCGCGACATGCTGTTCCTGTCCACCGCCGAGCGGGGCGCCCGCGCACGTACCGTCCGGGTCGCCTCGCTCGCCGCCGAGGTGCGCGACGTGGTCGAGTTCCACGAGGGCGCACTCGAGGACGCCGGGCTCGCCGTCGAGGTTCACGGCGATACCTCGGCCGACGTCGACGTGCGGCTGCTCCGGCGCGCCCTGTCGAACCTCGTCGGCAACGCGACCCGACACGCCGAGCGCGACTCCACCATCGACGTGCACGTCCGACGGACGGGTGCGGGCCACGACGCGAAGGTGGATCTGATCGTGTCGAACATCGGCGACACCGTGCCGCCCGAGCACCTCGGTCGACTGTTCGAGCGCTTCTACCGGGTGGAGCGCACGCGCGCGGCGCCCGATGCCGACGACCCTCCCCGCCACGGGCTCGGCCTCGCGATCGTGGACGCGGTGGCGCGCATGCACGGCGGACGCGCGCAGGCGGCCTCGGCGGACCGGCTCACGTCGATCGGCATCGTGTTTCCCGCTTCGCGATCTGGCTAGCCGCCCGCCGCCTCGAGATCGCGGATGAGCTCCTCCATCTCCGCGATCTCCTTGCGCTGGGTCTCGATGATGGCGTCGGCGAGCTCGCGCACCCGCGGGTCGGTGATGTTCGCGCGCTCGCTCGTGAGGATCGCGATGCTGTGATGCGGAATCATGGCCGCCATCCAGTCCACGTCGTCCATGATCACCTGGCTGCGCAGGATCCACAGCGCCACGGCGAACGAGACGGCCGCGCTCGCGAAGATCGCGATGTTGCGCCTCCGGTTCTCGTACATGCCCAGCATGAACGCCAGCATGATGATCGCCATCACGGCGCCCATGTACACCGCCATCCACACCCGCGTCTCGCTGAAGCGCACGTGCTCCCAGGCGTAGGTGTTCAGGTACATGAGCCCGAACATGACGATCGTGGACGTCGCGATCATGGCGCCGAAGCGCGCGTAGGAGCTCATCGCTCGTTCCCGGGGCCGAGCCGCATGAGCGCCCCTTCCGGCCCGTCCTTGTTCACTTGGCGAGCATCCACAGGGCCATGCCCACCATCGCGAGGTTCTCGCTGAGCGACACGAAGCCGAGAGGCACGTTGCTGCTGCCACCGACGCAGGCGCACTTGAGCTCCCGCTTGTCGATGTAGACGGCCTTGAACACGGACGCGGCACCGACGGTGCCGATGAACAACGCGGTCGGGATGGCAAGCCACATCATGGCGCCCGCGATCATGAGGATGCCGGCGAGCGCCTCGCAGAACGGGTAGGCGTACGCGTAGCGCACGTAGCGCTGCCCCAGGAGGTCGTAGCCCAGGAACATCGTCGTGAAGCTCTCGAGGTCCCGCAACTTCAGGATCGCGAGGATGCACATCGAGAAGGCCACGAACCACTCGATCGCGCGCACGGTGAAGAGCTCGCCGAACGCGTACCGGCTCGTGGCCAGCCCCATGAGGAAGGCGACCGCGAAGACGGCGAGCACGGGCACGTAGCTCGTCTCGTCGTCCCCCTGGACGTGCTTGCCGAAGCGCTCGCGCAGGGCGTCGTAGCCCCCGACGCGCTCGCCATCGATGAACGTCTGCGGGGTCGTGTCGACGCCGTGCTCGCGCATGAAGCCATCGGTCTCCTCGCGCGAGCGCAGCGGACGGTCATCGACCTCGTAGCCTTCGCGACGCAGCAGGTCTCGAGATTTCAGGCCGAACGGGCAGATGTGCTCCGCCGTTGCCATGCGGTACAGCCTGGCCCTCTTGCCGTCGCTTTGCCGTGCGTCCCGATGACCACCGCCCGAGTCGACGGGCTCGGTAGCGTCGTGCTTCGCATCGTTCGTCGCGTCGTGCGTGGGGTGAGCGCGATCCTCGACTGCGTGATCCATCGGTGTGGCCCTCGTGGGCAAGCGGTGAATGCAATGGAGACGACAATGCCCCTTTCACCGGGAGGAGGGTCAAGCGCACTCCGGCCACGCTCGACGCGTTTACAACGCCCGTCGCAAGCATTGCGATACGGTCTGCAGGGAGCTCAGGAGGAGCGCCGGCCTGCAACGCGGATCCGCGCGATCACTCGACCTCCAGCGCCTCGATGACCATGTTGTTGCCATCCATCACGGCGTGGAATTTCACGTCGGCGCCCTTCTCGACGCCTTCGAGCATCGACGGATCCTTCATGCCGAAGACCATCGTCATGGGGGGCATGTCGAGGTTCGCTATGGGGCCATGCTTGATCGTGATCTTGCCCTGCTCCGTGTCCACCTTGCGCACCGTGCCTTCGCTCATCGCCTGATCGTCCTGGGCCTGAGTCAGCCCAAAGGGAAGCGCGGATGCGGCGAACACGACGAGCGCGGGCAGGACGTTGGCGAGAGAGATCTTCTTCATGGGTATCGGATCCAAGGAGGGGTTCTGGTACGAGGGAGCGGCGGCACCGGCCGGCGCTAGGGCCGTTCAGCCCTGCGCGTCGGGGGTGACGGTGACGTCGCCGACCATGCCGGCCTGGTAGTGCCCGGCGATCAGGCAGGCGAACGCGAATTCGCCCGACTCGTTGAATGTCCACACGATCTCGCCGGTCTCGCCCGGCGGGACGTGCGCCATGTACGGCTCGTCGTGCTCCATGCCGGGGAACTTCATCATCATCTCGGCATGCTGGTCGTTGCTCTCGGTGGTGCCGAGCACGAACTCGTGCATCAGCTCACCCTCGTTCCGGACGACGAAGCGGACGGTCTCGTCCTTCTCGACGGTGATGCTCGCGGGCACGAACTCCATCGAGTCGCTCATGCTGACCTCGATGGTGCGCGTGGCCTCGGCGGCGGCGGCGCCGACGCCCCAGGGCTGCTGTTCGCGAACCACCTCGCCGTCGGCGTCGGCGTGCCCGTCGTCGGCCTTCTTGCCGTGCGCGAGCACGGCGGCGGGCGCCCCGCTCAACAAGGCCGCGGCGGTCGCCACGGCAACGATCTTCACTGCGTGTCTCATAAGGCCTTCCTGGAGTTGGGGGAATGAGGAGACGCCCGACGCGCTCAACCGCGCCGGGTGCCCGGACGGCGCACCTGCACCTCGACGGTCTCGGTCGGGGCCGTCGGACGCGGCACGAAGCTCGAGGCGTCGGCGCGCTCGGATCGGAAGCGTGCGGGCTCCGGCAGCTCGCCGGTGTACTCCCAGGCGATCGTGCCTTCCGGATGGTCGAACCAGCCCGGGTCGGAGAAGTCGCCGGGCGGCTGGTCGTCCCGGACCTTCAGCATCGAGAACATGCCGCCCATCTCGACCGAGCCGAACGGGCCGTCGCCCGTCATCATCTTCGCGGTATTGTCCGGCAGCGGCATCTCCATCTCGGTCATGTCCGCCATGCCGCGCTCGCCCATGACCATGTAGTCCGGGATCAGCTTGGCGATGCGCGACGCCACGCCCGTGTGATCGACCCCGATCATGGTGGGCACGTCGTGGCCCATCGCGTTCATGGTGTGGTGGCTCTTGTGGCAGTGGAACGCCCAGTCGCCCGCTTCGTCGGCCAGGAACTCGATCTGGCGCATCTGGCCGACCGCGATGTCGGTGGTGACCTCGGGGGTGCGGAAGGTCGGCTTGGTCGGGCCGCCGTCCGTGCCGGTGATCTCGAACTCGTGCCCGTGCAGGTGGATGGGATGGTTGGTCATGGTGAGGTTGCCGAACCGCACGCGCACCTTGTCACCGGTCCGCACGTTGAACGAGTCGATGCCCGGGAAGAGCCGGCTGTTCCACGACCAGAGGTTGAAATCGAGCATCGTCATGATCTTCGGCGTGTAGGCGCCCGGCTGGATGTCGTAGGCGTTCAGCAGCACGCAGAAGTCGCGGTCGACGTGATCGATCAGCGGGTGGTGCTCCTTCGGGTGCGTGACCCACGAGCCCATCATGCCCATGGCCATCTGCACCATCTCGTCGCCGTGCGGGTGGTACATGAACGTGCCGGGGCGCCGGGCGACGAACTCGTACACGAACGTCTTGCCGGCCGGGATGGGCGGCTGCGTCAGGCCCGACACGCCGTCCATGCCGCTCGGCAGGCGCTGGCCGTGCCAGTGGATGCTGGTGTGCTCGGGCAACTTGTTGGTCACGTAGATGCGAATCCGGTCGCCCTCGACGACCTCGATGGTCGGCCCCGGGCTCTGGCCGTTGTAGCCCCACAGGTTCGCCTTGAAGCCCGGCGCCATCTCGCGCACGACGGGCTCGGCCACGAGGTGGAACTCCTTGATGCCGTTCCTCATGCGCCACGGCGCGGTCCACCCATTCGGAGTGATGACCGGGTGGTAGTGCGGTCCCGTGTCGGCGTACAGGGGCGCAGCCGTCTCGGTACCGTCCATGTAGACGGGCTCGGGCAGCGCGGCCATCGCCACGCGGCTGACGCTACCGGCCGCCACGGCGCCGCCGGCAATGCCGGCGAGCTTCATGAAATCTCGTCTGTTGCTCATCGATGTCGGTCCGTCCGAATGGGTTTGCGCAGAGTTTCGACCCCGGTACGCCGGAAGCCGGGTGCGCGGATCGCCCGAAGTATCGGCGCCGAGGCTGTCAGCGCCCCGGCCGGCCGATTACGTTTCCCTGACAGCCGACGCTCGCGAAGCGGTGGAGGCGCCGGCCCGTCGCGACCAGGGGGCCGCGCGCTCAATGCGGACCGCCTGCCCCGGCGTCCGCGGGAGCGGCGCCCGCCACGGCCGCCATGACCGGACGCCCGGTGATGGAAGCCTGCAGGGCGGATTCCGCGAGCCAGAACTGGCGCTGTGCGTCGATCGCGGCCTCGACCGCGCCGATGGACGAGCGCGAGTCGGCGAGCAGCTCGAACACGCCGATGAGCATGCCGTTGTACTGCAGCACGTTCTCCTCGGAGATCAGCTCGCGCAGCGGCAGGATCTCCTCCTGGTAGAACATCGCCACGTCGTGGGCCGTACGGTAGGCGCTGTAGTTCTCCCTGAGGTTCGAGCTCACGGTCCGCAGCGTCTCGGCGTAGCGGTTCGCCGCCGCGAGCGTGCGGGCGTCCAGGGCATCCCGCTGCATGCCGCCCCAATCGAACAGGGGCACGGTCACCGCCAGCTCGTAGCCGTCGGCGGACTCGGCCTCGATGTCGATGTCCTCGAACCCCTCGCCCGGCTCGGTTTCACTGAAGACGGTGGTGCTTCGGTAGCCGACCTCGATGTCCGTGAACGTCGTGATCCGGCCGAGCCCCTGGCTGCGTCCCGCCGCCTCCAGATCCGCCTTGGCCAGGCGCACGTCCAGTCGGCGCTCGTTGAGCGTCTCGGCGATCTGCGCGGGCTGCAGCGGCTCTTCCGGCAACTCCGGCAGCGCATCGGGCAGTTGCAGCGCGTCGGCCTGATCCTCGTTCAGGCCGAGCAGTCGGACCAGGCGTTCCCGGGCCGCCCGCGCGGCGTGACGCTCCGCGGCCAGCCCCGCGGTCGTCTCGGCGTAGAACACCTGCTCGCGCGCCCGCTCCAGCCGACTGTAGTTGCCCACCGATTCGAGCCGGCGTGCCATCTCCGCGCTGGCCGCCGCGCTCTCGGCCACCTGCTCGGCGTACTGCAGGGACTGGGCGGCGGCCACCGCTTCGACCCAGGCCTGGCGCACCTCGGTCACGCTGTCCACTACTTGGGACGCCAGCGCGATCCGGGCCCGCTCGATGCGACGATCCGCCACGCGCTTGCGCAGCGGCAGCGTGAGCACGTCCAGGAGTCCGAACGCGAACAAGCGCTCGATCTCCTCCTCCGCCCCGTCGTCCGTGGCGATGCGCTCGAACGCGAAGACGGGGTTGGGGATGCGTCCCGACTGCGCGGCGTCGGCCCCCTCCGCCCAGCTCTCGGCCAGCATCGCCTGGAACGCCGGGCTGTTGGCGAGCGCCAGGCGCACGGCGGCGTCCCGGTCGATCGTGGCGCTCAGCAACTCGCCCGTGACTTCGGCCCGGGCCTGGCGCTGCTCCTCGGTGCGCGCGAGCTCCAGGTTGCCGTCGGTGTAGCCGACGAGCTCCTCGTTCGTCCACGACACGCTGTCCTCGATGCTGAACGAGGCGCAGCCGGAGACCAGCAGCGCGACGGCCGACAGTGCGAAACCGGAGCGTACGTATCGACCGAGGGTCACTGCTGGTCCCCGTCGTTCAGCTCGTCGTCGGACGCGGACTCGTAGATCTCGCGGGCGTAGGTCTTCCAGCCGCCGATCTGGCCGACGTTGTCGTTCGCGCCGACCCAGTCGGGGCCGTCGCTCTCCTCGTACATGGAATAGGCGTCCAGGGCGGACTCGTACTCGATGGCCGGACGCCGCGTGGCCGGCACGTCCTCGGGGTCGCCCTGCGGTTCGTCGCCGCGACGATCGGCGGTCGACTCCTGCAGCTTGCGGATCGGCTGCTCCACCGGCACCACGCCGACGTCCACGCCGCTGTCGTCGGCGCCAGCATCCACGTCCACATCACTGCTGTCGCCCTCGACACCGAGCGCCTCCTCCACGGGCGCGTCCGGGACGGGTACCGGCTCGCGCATCGGCATCTGCTCCGCCCCCGTGCCATCGTCGTCGAGGCCCCGGTAGCGGGCGGTGGCGGAGTCGTAGTCGAGCGAGGGCTGGGCTCCCTCGGTGGACTCGTCCTGCGCGAGCGCCAGCGTCGGCACGAGCAACAGGACGGCGGAGGACACGAGCGCGCCCCGCAGGGGTCCTCGGTGCGTCGATCGGATCATGGAACAGGCATTACTCGCAAAGGTCACCCAACGAGTATCGGCAGCCATTCGGTCCGATCGCCGACAGCCGGATTACAGTTCCCTGACAGCGGGATCGACGCGCGTCCGGCTCTGCCACAGTCCGCCGTCATGAACGTGCTCCTCGTCGAAGACGAACCCAAGCTGGCCGCCTACCTTCGCTCCGGCTTGGAAGGCGAGGGGTGGAGCATCGACGTGGCGACCGACGGGTTGCACGGGCTGCACCTCGCCATGGACGGCGAGCACGACGCGATCGTGCTGGATCGAATGCTGCCCGGACTGGACGGACTGTCCGTGCTGAAGGCGCTGCGCAGCCGCAAGCGCACCCCCGTGCTGATGCTGACCGCGCTCGGCGACGTCGACGATCGCGTCGAAGGGCTGCGCGCGGGCGCGGACGACTACGTGGTCAAGCCCTTCTCGTTCTCCGAGCTCGTCGCGCGCATCGAGGCGCTGGTGCGCCGCGGCCAAGGCGCCGCCACAGGCAACACCGACGACGACGGCAAGCTGACCCTTTCCGACCTGGAGATGGACGTGCCGGCACGCAAGGTGACGCGGGGCGGGCAGCGGCTCGAGCTGACGGCCAAGGAATTCCGGTTGCTGGCCTTGTTGCTGCGGCGCAAGGGCCGCGTGCTGTCCCGCGGCGAGATCGCCGACCGCGTCTGGGACATGAACTTCGACGGGGAGACGAACGTGGTCGAGGTCGCCGTGCGGCGCCTGCGCGTGAAGCTCGACCTGCCCTTCGAGCGCAAGCTGCTGCACACGGTGCGCGGCATGGGCTACGTGCTGGAGGACCGGGGCGACTGAGCGCGGACGGATCTAGCGCCCTTCGAACAGCGCGCGCGCACGCATCCACGCCCGCTGCCCGACTTCGGCACCCATGCGCCGCCCCGGCAGGTCGTCCACCGGGGGGTGGATGCCGCCCCAGATCCGCGACAACGAGGTCTGGTCGGCCGCGTCGCGATAGGTCGCCCACTGGAGCCGCACGTCCACGCTCGGCCCGCGCTCGAACACGAGGAAGTCGTCCGCGGGCGCCAGGAACTCCGCGAGACCTCCGGGGAAGAACGCGTCCCCGGTCAACGCCTCGAGCACCTCGGCCGCGGCGCGCGAGAACGTGGAGTGCCCGGAGACGTAGCCGGCGAACGGCGGCGAGACGAAGCTCGGCCGCTGGTACGGCCACCAGCGCTCGGCGAGGATCCAGTCGACGCCCGCCGTGTCGAGCACCGGGAACGTGATCGCGTCCGGACCGCGCCAGGCGAGCAGCTTGATCTTGCCGACGTGCTCGCCGCGCTCTCCCGCCAGCGGATCGTCCGGGCCGACCCGCTCGATGCGCCCGTCGACCAGCGGCAACCCGCCCGCGTCGAGTCCCGCCAGGTGGCGGATCGCCGAGACCGGGCGCGGATAGTCGTAGGCGCCCTTCACGCTCCAGGCCGCGATCGCGGAGTCGTGCATCGCGCCGCCGAGCGCCAGGTAGGCGAGCACGTCGAAGGCGAGCGGGTCCAGCATCTCGCCGCGACCGCCGATGCGTCGCTCGAGCGCCGGGTGCCGGCCCACCTTCTCGTTGTATATCCGGAACCAATGCCCGGGCGGCGTCTCGCTGTCCGGTCCGTCCGCCCAGAACTCGGCCAGCACGCGCGTGTAGTCGCCGCGCGGCACGACGTTCGGCGCATACGGTTCGCCGGTGGCCGGGTTGACCGGATGACCGGACGCCGGCATGCCCCCGTGCAGCGAGTCGTAGGCGTCGAGCTGGGCGAGCGGATCCTCGATCCGATCCACGTGCGTGTAGGTCGCACCGATCGCGCCCGGCGAGATGTCGAGCGCCACGCCGTCGGTGGGATCGAGATGAGCCGACCACAGCGCCACCAGCGCGAAGTGGCGCGCGTAGGCCTCGCTTTCGCGCTCGCTCGCACCGAGCCGCGGCGGGGCACCCGGGTCGAGCCAGACGGGTTGGACGTCCCCGTCGCGAGCGACTTCGGCATACGCGTCCCGGCCCAGCGCGAACGGCTCGAGCCGGCCCCACTCGGCGCCGAGAAACTCGCTGGCATCGGCCTCGTTGCCGGACTGGTCGACGAAGTTCTCGAAGGCGAGCGGCTGCCAGCGGTTCGGGTCGACGACGTCCGGATTGCCCGGGCCCGTGGGGTCGAGCGGCGGGTTGATCGGCGAGTAGTCGAGGTTGACGTGGTTGCCCGCCTCGTTGGATGCATCCGCTCGACCGATCTCGAGCGCGCACGCGGCCGCCCGCGCGCCGATCCGCGCGGCCGGACCGCCGGCATCGTCCGCGTCCGCCGCGCCGAGCCCCTGTTCGACCGCGACGCGGTGGAACTCCTCCATCACCTCGTCCACGTTCGGCGACGCCCGGTAGCGCTCGCGCAGCAGGTCTCGCGCGGCGACACCTATCGCGGTGCGCACCGCCACCTCGGGGGCGAACGCCGAGCGCGCGCCATCGCGCTCCGCGCCCGTCAGCCGGCACGCCTCGAGCGCCGCGTCCGGGCGCAGCCAGAGCGCCGATGCCGCGTCGTCGTGAACGGCCCACGCGTCGTACATCGCCGCCGCCAGGTGATACAGGTTCCGCGCGTGCACGGTCGGGCGTGCGAAGTCGTTGCGGATCGCGAACAGAGCGGCGTCCACCCAGGCGTGGGCGACGGACGTCGGCGCTGCCCCACCGTCCGCCCCCTCGTCTGCCGCGACGCCGGGGCGCGCCTGCGTGCGGGTCGCGGGGACGGCGACCAGCACCAGGGCCAGGGCCAGGGCCGCGGCTCCGATGCGTTTCGGTATCGGGTGTGTCATCGGAAGGCATGAACGAGGAGGCGGTGCGGCACGCCCCGCGGACCCTTGCAAGATCCCTGCACTCTCGGCCCCCTTCCCCGCCTGCGAAAGGTGCCGGGTGTGCCCGCCGGGGGGCGGAGCCGGGGAGCGTCCTAGACGAGATCGTTCCAGGACGCCAGAAGGTGCTCCGCGCTCCGCAGGCTCAGCGCGCTCACCGTGAAGGTCGGGTTGACGCCGCCCGAGGTGGGAAAGAGGCCGGGTCCGGCGATGACGAGGTTCGGCACGTCGTGCGTCTTGCCGTAGCCGTCGGTCACCGATGTCGTCGGGTCGGCACCCATGATGGTACCGCCCATCAGGTGCTGGTAGCCCAGCCCGCCCGTCCACACCTCCTGCGCGCCTGCCGCCTCGAAGATGCGCTTGCCTTCGTCCAGCGTGTGCCGCCACAGCGCGAGCGTCTCGTCGGCGTAGGTGTGCTCGACCACCGCCCGTGGCAGGCCGTTCTCGTCCTGCCGGTCACCCAACCTGACGCGATTTTCGCGGCGCGGCAGCTCCTCGCACAGCGAGACCATCGTGCCGAAGTGCTGCGCGGCGCGGCGCATGAAGTCGTGCAGCTCGTCTCCGATCAGGTCGGTCCGACTGAAACCCAGACCGAGGAGGGCGTCCGGCTTGATCGCCTGCCCGATCGCCCACTGGTACGAGCCGAACATGCCCTCGCGAGCGTCCTTGGTGTAGCCCTCGTGACTGATGAGCTGTCCCGCGGTCACGCCCATGTAGGGCTCGGTTTCCTCCTCGAAGAGCCCGTAGATGCTTCCGGCGGGGTGCGACATGATGTAGGCGCCGACCAGGCCGCTCGAGTTCGCCAGGCCGTCCGGATGCGCGCCGTTCGTCGAGGCGAGCAGGAGCCGCGGCGTCTGCACGGCGTAGGCCGCCAGCACGACCACGTCGGCTTCCTGCACGCGCTCGTTGCCTTCGGCGTCCCGGTACCGGACCGCCGTCGCCCGTTCACCCGAGGCATCCGTCGACACGCCCGTGACCGTGCTGCGCGTGCGCAGCTCCGCGCCCGCCTCCTGCGCCGCCTTCAGGTAGAGGACGAGCGGGTTGGCGAGCGCGGTGATGGGACAGCCCGCGTCGCACCAACCGTCGTAGAGGCAGGGCGCGCGCCCGTTGTAGGGCTCCGAGTTGATCGCGGCGGGCATCGGCGCGGTGCGCAGATCCAGCTTCTCGAACCCCCTCGCGATGACCTCGCCCTGCTTGAAGACCTTCAGTGGCTTCATCGGGTAGGGCTCGCCGGGTGGCCGCCAGACCTCGGCTTCGGCGTCGCCCGACAGACCGATCTCCTTCTGCACGCGGTCGTAGAAGGGGCGCAGATCGTCGTAGGCAAGGGGCCAGTCCTGCGCGCGTCCGTAGCGGCTTCGCACCTCGAAGTCGACGGGCTTCAAGCGCGGGTAGAGCGCGTAGTGGTGCAGCGCCGCACCGCCCGAGCCCCATCCCGCGTTGAAGTTGTGCGGAATGGGGTGCTCGCCCGCGCGACCCGGTGTCGGCCGCGGCCACTTGTGGCGGCGGGCGTGGAGCTGCGAGCTGACGAGATCGGAGAGCTGCCAGGCCGGGCCGTGCTCCAGGATGACGACCGACTTGCCCGCCTGGGCGAGCTTCGCCGCCATCAGGCTGCCCGCCGCGCCCGCGCCGACGATGACGGCGTCCACCTTCTCCGGTTGCCCGGATTGCGATCCAGCCGCTCGTTGCTCGCCCGTGCGCTGCGCGTTCACCACCGCTCCTGCGGCGGGATGTGCGCCATGTAGGGAAAGCCGAGGGCTTCGTAGCCTTCCACCGTTCCGTACACCACGTCGATGGCGTCGGCGCGCAGGACGAGGTAGACGAGGCTTGCGGGCGGCCCTTCCCAGCCTTCGGGCGCTTCGCCGTCCAGCGAGCGCACCAGCTCGCGGGCAGTGGTGCTCTCGAGTTCGGCGAACGGCGCCCCCTGCCGCGATCGGCTCAAGGCGTCCACCGCGGCGAGAGCGCCGTGGTAGAACCCGGTGTAGGGAAAGGACAGGTCGAAGTAGCGAGCGATGAGCGTGCACCGATCCGCGGGCGCGCCGAGCTGGACATCGACGTAGTTGGCGAGGCCCGCTTCGGCCGCCCCGGGCAGCACGGCCTCGCCGAAGGCCTCCAGGGTGCGCACCTCGTCCGCGCCGAGGACGTTCGTGGCCGCCCCCTGCGCCCTCGCCTGGCGCGGGGTCAGCAGCATGTCGGCGCCACCGATGGTCGATGCCAGAAGGCCGGTACCCGTCGCCTTGAGCAGGATTCTTCTCGAACGGTCGGCGGGCTTCGTGGAATCCATCGTCATTCGGCTCTGCCACGGCTCGGGTGTCCCGTCGACTCCCGGACCTTGCTTCCATGGAGCAGCGTGCGGAGAGCCGGTGTAACAAGGTCTCTACCCGTGCGGTCCGAGCGATCGGATCCGCTATCGGCCGGCCGGACCTCGGCCGCACATCCGTGCGCGGTCGGCGATCGCCGAGCCGAGAGGCGACGCGAGCTCGCCGAACGGCCGCGGTCCCTTCAGTCGGTGCGCTTGATCTCCGCGTAGTCGCCGCGGAGCCGGGCGGTCACGGTGACGGGCTGGCCGTCGCGGTTGCGCCAGAACCAGCCGTGGTTGCCGGTGAAGGCGGCCGTGATGCTGCCCTCGTCCGACGACTGGCCACGACCCTGCTCGTAGCTGATCGACTTGCCGTCCCCCGTCGCCGTGGAGGTCGTAGTTCACCACGCCGCCGTCGGCCTCCCAGGCGTAGTCGGCGGTCGCGCCCTCCTCCATGACGAGCTTCCACTCGATGCCCTCGCCGGGCTCGAGCGTGAAGCTGATCTCGTCCGTCCAGGCGTTCTTCTCCTGGGCGTGCGCGGTGCCGACGAGAAGCCCGAGCACGTCGTTCAGCAGGCTCGACTGCCCGTCGGGGTTCGGGAGCGTCATCAGACGGTCCTTCTCCGCCTCCTCGGCGAGCTGGCTCTTGATCTCCCCCATCTCGGTGAGCCCGATCAGGCGTCCTGCGCCGGTCGGATCGACGCCGTACTCGGCCGGCATCACGACGGTCACGAGGATGGCCGCCGCGGCGCCGGCGGCGATGACGGTGGACTTCACGAGCTGCTTCGAGGACGGCAGCTCGTCGGCCCGGGGCTTGTATGCGTTGTACATGAACGACTCCGAAGGATTGGTCAGGCGTAGAGAGCGAAGCCGGTGAGCTGATGGCCCACGAGCAGGAAGCCGAGCGACATCATCACCACGTTGGCGGTGTAGGCGTGGCGCCAGAAGCTTGCGCGCCTGCGCCACCAGCCCATGGCGATGAGGATCGCGGCGAGCGCCATGATCTGTCCGAGCTCCACGCCGACGTTGAACGCCAGCAGGTTCGGCAGCAGCCCGTCCGGGGCGATGTCGTAATCGAGGATCTTCGTGGCGAGGCCCAGGCCGTGGAAGAAGCCGAAGATCAGCGTCGCGGCCCGCGTGTCCGGTTGCACGCCGAACCAGCGCCGGTAGGCGCCGAGGTTGTCGAGCGCCTTGTAGACGACCGACAGGCCGATGATCGCGTCGATGACGTAGGCGTTCACGTCCCAGCCGAAGTACACGCCGGCGAGCATCGTGGTCGAATGCCCGATGGCGAAGAGGCTGACGTAGAGGGCGACGTGGCTCATCCGGTAGAGGAAGAACACGATGCCCAGCAGGAACAGGATGTGGTCGTACCCCGTCACCATGTGCTTGGCGCCGAGATACATGAAGGGGATGAGCCTCACCCCCCAGATTTCCTGGATGTAGCCCGCGTCGCCCTCGGTGACGGCGTGCGCGAAGGCGGGGCCGGCGCCGGCGAACAACAGCACGGGCACGAGAAGGGGCAGGAGAGCCGTGCGGCGCACGCCGCGGCCTCTCCAGCCCCGAAGGACTGCAGTCATGGATTTAACTCCGCTCGAGTGTGTGGGGTGATCGGGAATGCCGCGCGGCGAGCGCGCGGGACGCCGATCACGCGCGCGGAGGGCGCTCGATCCGGAATACCTGGTGCGGAGGCCCGTCCTCCACGCTCGGGAGACGCCAGGCGTCCCTGTAGCCCTCGAACGGCTGCGACGCCCGCGCGAGCGCGAGACCCGCCGGGCTGTGGTCGTGGTCGGCGGCGTCGTGAGCGTGGCCGTGCATGGCCCAGTAGAGATCCACGTCGGGATCGTGGGAGTGGCCGTGCTCGGCCACCGCTTCGACGAGCTCCTGTGCCGTCTCCACGGTCGGCGGTGCGTGGCCCGGCTCCGGCAGGACGGACCACAGGACCATCGCCAGGGCGAGGACCCCGGCAAGCGGGCGACGAGCGATGGTGCTGAAGGTCCTCACCGGTTCCCGCGGGTTCGCTCGCTGTCTCTCGGCATGCCCCGCACGGTGCGGCGCTCTCGGCCCTCCCCGAGGGCGGCATGAGTCTAGGTGGAAGACTCGTGCCGGACAACCCGCGCGGATCACCGCACGAATACCGTGCGGACGCCTTCCGGGTCGGTGTGTGCGGGCGCACGCATCCGCGCGAACGCCGGCCGAGGAAGCCAAGAGCACGGCGCGGCGGCTCGGGGGCGTTACACCGAACGAGTTGCCGCATCCCCCCGGGGGGATAGCATCGCCGCATGTCCGCTCCCCCTGTGCACGCCACTCAACCCGCGCTCGTCAAGCGGCTCAAGCGTGCCGGAGGGCACCTGCGCCACGTCATGGAGATGATCGAGTCCGAGCAGCCGTGCACCGAGATCGCGATGCAGCTGCAGGCGGTCGAGCGCGCCGTCACCGCCGCCAAGCGCACGCTCATCCACGACCATATCGATCACTGCCTGGACGGTGAGGGCGCGGCCGACCTTGCCGAGTTGCGAATGCTGGCAAAGCTGCTTTGAAGGAGGTCCGCCTCGTGGTGCGGCTGCCTGCCGACAGGACCTACCGCCGCCTGTTCCTAGCGCAGATCGTCGCCCTCGTCGGCACGGGTCTCGCCACCGTCGCGCTGGGGCTGCTCGCGTTCGATCTGGCGGGCGAGCGGGCCGGCAGCGTGCTCGGCACGGCGCTCGCGATCAAGATGCTCGCCTACGTCGGTGTCGCGCCCGTGGCGGCGGCCGTGGCCGAGCGGCTGCCGCGCAGGGCGATGCTCGTCACACTGGATCTCGTGCGCGCAGGCGTCGCGGCCTGCCTGCCGTTCGTCACGGACATCTGGCAGATCTACGTCCTGATCTTCGCGCTGCAGGCGGCCTCCGCGGCATTCACTCCGGCGTTCCAGGCGACGATCCCGGACGTCCTGGCCGACGAGCGCGAGTACACGCAGGCGCTGTCGCTCTCGCGGCTCGCCTACGACCTGGAGAGCCTGGTCAGTCCGCTACTCGCGGCCGCGCTGCTGAGCGTGATCGGCTACAGCGACCTCTTCGTGGGCACGGTGTTCGGTTTTCTCGCCTCGGCGGCGCTGGTGCTCTCGACGGGGTTGCCCGAGCGCGTGGAGGCGTTCGGTGCGCGGTTCGGCGAGCGCGTCTCGCGCGGCATACGCGTCCACGTCGCCACACCGCGCCTGCGCGGGCTCATGGCGGTCAACGTCGTCGTCGCGAGCGCCGGGGCGCTCGTGATCGTGAACACGGTCGTGCTCGTCCAGGGCGTCCACGGACTCGGGCAGCGCGACACGGCGGTGGCGCTGGCTGCGTTCGGCGCAGGATCGATGTCGGTCGCGCTGCTGCTGCCGGGCCTGCTCGATCGGGTGTCGGACCGCAGCGCCATGCTCGGCGGCTCGGCGCTGCTCGTGGCGGGCACCGGGCTGGCCGCGCTCGTGCCGAACTTCGGATGGTTGCTGCCGCTGTGGTTCGTGCTCGGCACGGGCTACTCGCTCGCCCAGACGCCTTCGGGCAGGTTGCTGCGCCGCTCGTCGCGGACACCGGACCGCCCTGCACTGTTCGCGGCGCAGTTCGCGCTCTCGCACGCGTGCTGGCTCGTGACGTACCCGCTCGCGGGCTGGGTGGGCGCGATCCACGGCGTGCCCGCGAGCGCCATCGCGCTCGCGCTGATCGGCGCCATCGCCGCCTTCGTCGCGCTGCGCGTCTGGCCCGCGAGCGACCCGGACGTCCTGGAACACCGGCACGGCGACCTGGCCGAAGATCACCCGCACTGGCACGAGGGGGGCCGCTGCGGACCTCGTCGGCACGCACATCCCTACGTCATCGACGCCCTGCATCGGGAGTGGCCACGCTCCCCTTGAACCACAGGCTGCAACGCAGTCGAACCACCTTGGCCCGTACTGGCCTGGCAGCCACTCGCGGCAGCAGGCCGTTGCCGCCACGCTCCCGCGTGCGAATCACACGTCGAGCTCAGATCCCGGGCCGGGCGTCGCGATCGAGCAGCGCCTTGCGCTGCTCGTACTCCTCGGGCGTGATCTCGCCGGTGGACAGGCGCCGCTGCAGCGCTTCGCGCGACGTTTCGGGCGGGCGGCGCCGCACGCTCGAGCGTGCGAATCCCACGTACACGACCGCGGCGACCAGTAGCATCCAGAAGATCCACCAGACGCCGTGCATCCCGTACATGTACGAACCTTCGTGACCGAACATCTGACGCCTCCTTCAGTCTCCTGGATCCCTCGACGCCGGTGCCGCGAGCGCCTCGTACACCCGCGCGCGAACGCGGACTCTCTCCGTCGCGAACGGCTGGAGGGTCACTCGGCGCCCTCGACCTGCGGGCCCTGCATGCCGGATCCGAGCTCGTCGGCCGTCAACTTGCCGTTCTTGTCGGCATCGGCGTAGGCGAACATCCGTTGATGCACCGCCTGCATCTCGTCCATCGACAAGGCGCCATCGCCGTCCGTGTCCATCATGAGCGTCATCATCCGCGCCATGCCCCTGTCCATCATGCCGGTGACCCATCATGTTGGGTCCCATCATGTCGGGCCCCATCATGCCGACGCCACCCGGGCCTTGCCCTGGCATGGTGCCTGGGTTGTCTTGTCGTGACATGTTCGGCCCTGGCATCTGGCCGGATTGAGCGAAGGCGGCAGCACCGACCAGGGCCAGCGCGAGCGCGGGCAGCGCGATCATCGACTTCTTCATGGGGTTCTCTCCGGTCGAGGAATGTCTTGTCTCGAGGGCGATCCAAGCACCCGAACGATTGAACGCCGCTTCCGCCTCGGCTCGTTGATCTGTGTCAAGTCGAGCCGGACCTCTCCGCGCAGGATCGCCGCCACGCATCGACCGCAGGCGCAAAGGCACGCGGGTTCCCGATGCGGGGGCGGTGCCACGTCCCGTCGCACGTGCCACTCTCCCCGACGATGAACGAGCAGGACCCGATCCCGAATCCGTACCCCTTCGTCGAAGATGCGTCGCCGGTCGTTCCGGACGACGACTCGTTCCTGCTCGCGCTGCGGCGCTACTTCCTGGTGATCGCTCCGGCGCACCTGATGTGGGAGTTCGCGCACATGCCCCTCTACCGATCTGGAGCTCGGGCTCGGTCGGGGAGATCGTGTTCGCCGCGGTGCACTGTACCGGCGGCGACCTGCTCATCGCGTCGAGCGCGCTGCTGGCGGCCTTGATCGCGGCGGGGTCGGGGTGGCCCCGCGAGGCGCGTGCAATGCGTCGCGTGGCCGCGCTCGCGGTGGCGCTCGGTATCCTCTACACGGTCTTCAGCGAGTGGCTCAACATCGTGGTGCGGCAGGCATGGGCCTATTCCGATCTCATGCCCGTCGTGCCGCCGTTCGATACCGGACTTTCGCCGCTGCTGCAGTGGCTCGTCATTCCCTCGGCGGGACTCTGGTGGGCGGTGCGCCCGATGCGCCATTCGTACGGAACGGAGCGCGCCACCCGCATCGTGCGACCTTCGGTCACGAGATCGAGCTCGCGACTGCTAGCCCGAGTCGTCCCTCATGGAGTCTCGAAGGCCGACCCCGTTGCGCCGCATCGGCGCGCATTTCGAAGCCGCCGACGCCGAGCCGTTCAATCGAGCTTCGCCCGGCGGAGCCTCAGCGCGTTCGTCACGACCGACACCGACGACAGGCTCATCGCGAGCGCCGCGAGCATCGGCGATAGCAGCCAGCCCGTCAGCGGGTAGAGCACGCCGGCGGCGATCGGCACGCCGAGCGTGTTGTAGCCGAACGCGAAGAACAGGTTCTGCCGGATGTTGCTCACGGTCTTCCGAGCGAGGGTGCGCGCCCGGACCAGACCGCCGAGATCCCCGCCCAGCAGCGTGATGCCCGCGCTCTCGACGGCGACGTCCGCGCCGGTACCCATCGCGATGCCGACGTCGGCCGCGGCGAGCGCGGGCGCATCGTTGACCCCGTCACCCGCCATGGCGACGATCGCCCCCTTCGCGTGCAGTTCGCTGATCAACGCCTGCTTGTCGGCGGGCTCCACGCCCGCACGCACCTCGTCGATGCCGAGCCGCGACGCCACCGCGAGCGCGGTGCGCTCGTTGTCCCCGGTCGCCATGATCACGCGCACGCCCGACTCGTGCAGCGCATCGATCGCGGCCCGGGTGCTCTCCTTGACCCGGTCCTGCACGGCCACCACGCCCGCGAACGCACCGTCGATCGACACGTACATCGCGGTCTTGCCCTCGTCGCGCAGCGCATCCGCGGCGACCTCCACCTCGCCACGACGAACCCCCACCTCTTCCATGAGGGCCGCGTTGCCGAGGCGCACGGCGTGCCCGTCGACGGTGCCGCCGACGCCTCGCCCCGTGTACGACTCGAAGTCCGTCGTGGGCACGAGGGCCACCCCTTCGTCCCGCGCGCCCGTCACGATTGCCTCGGCAAGCGGGTGCTCGGAGCCGCTCTCGAGCGAGGCGGCCAGACGCAGGAGCCGAGCCCGCTCCACACCGTCCGCCGGCAGCACGTCGGTCAGCGTCGGCCGCCCTTCGGTCAGCGTGCCGGTCTTGTCGACGACGATGGTATCCACCTTCGCCATGCGCTCGAGGGCGCTCGCGTCCTTGACGAGCACGCCGGCCTGAGCGCCACGACCCGTCGCCGTCATGATCGACATGGGCGTTGCGAGCCCGAGCGCGCACGGGCAGGCGATGATCAGCACCGAGATCAGGGCGACCAGCGCGTAGGCGAGTCGCGGCTCGGGGCCGACGAGCATCCACGCCACGAACGCGATCAGCGCGATCGCGACGACCGTGGGCACGAAGTACGAGGCCACCCGGTCGGCCAGCCCCTGGATGGGCGCGCGCGAACGCTGGGCGCCCGCGACCATCGCGACGATCTGCGACAGCATCGTCTCGTCGCCGACGCGCCCCGCCTCCATGACGAAGCTGCCGCGGCCGTTGATGGTGCCGCCGGTGACGGCGTCCCCGACCGTCTTCTCCACCGGCACGGGCTCGCCCGTGATCAGGCTCTCGTCGACCGAGGAGCCGCCGTCGACGAGCCTGCCGTCCACGGGCACGGAGTCCCCGGGGCGCACGCGCAGCCGGTCGCCCTCGATGACGTTCTCGAGCGGCGCGTCGTACTCCTCGCCGTCGGGCAGCACGCGCCGGGCGGTCTTCGGCGCGAGATCGAGCAGCGCGCGAATGGCGTCGCCGGTCTTCTCCCGGGCCCGCAGCTCCAGCACCTGACCGACGAAGATCAGCGCGACGATGACGACCGCGGCCTCGAAGTAGACGGGCGGGTGTCCGTTCATGCGCAGCGCCTCGGGCAGCAGGCCCGGGACGAGCATCGACACGACACTGAACCCGTAGGCCGCACCGACGCCGAGCAGGATCAGCGTCCACATGTTGTAGTTGGTCGTCCGGATCGACGTCCAGCCACGCACGAAGAACGGCGCGGCCGCCCACAGGACGACCGGGGTGGCGAGCGCGAGCTCGATCCAAAGCGCGGCGCGCTCGCCGATCCACTCACGAACGGGCAGGCCCAGCATCGGGCCCATCGTGAGGATCAGCAGCGGTACGGCCGCGGCGACGCTGACCCACATGCGCCGCGTGAAGTCGACGAGCTCCTCGTTGGGGCCTTCGGCGACGCCGGACATCGCCTCGAGCGCCATGCCGCAGATCGGGCAGGTGCCCGGTCCCTCCTGCACGATCTCGGGGTCCATCGGGCAGGTGTAGAGGTTCGCGCCGTCGGCACCGTCGGCCGCGGCGGCCTTCTCGGCCTCGCGCTCGCGCTGCACCTGCCGGTTGCCCGACACGTAGAACCACGGGTCGCGCTCGAACTTGTCGTGACAGCCCTGCGAGCAGAAGTGGTAGTCGTCGCCGCGCCACTCGCTCTCGGGCTTGCCCGCATCGAGCTTGACGCTCATGCCGCACACCGGATCCTTCACGGTGCCGGCCGGGGTCTCGGAAGCCGGGGCGTCATGAATCGGGTGCGCTTCGTGGCGCGGCGTGTCGGCCGCGGCCGTCGTGCCGGTATCCATCATGATGAAGTGCCTGATCGGAAGGGGCGTGCCCCGAACGACTCCGACCATGGGCATTCCCGTGACTGGAACCTCAAGGGGCTTGTCGTTTGGTGAACGCGTCGTGGCCTGCGGGTACGCTGCCCGACCTGCCCACCCCTCAGCGAAACAGCCGATCGAGCACCGAGCCCTCGGGCTGCACGCCGAGCTGCTCGAGCTGCGCATCGTTCACCTCGCGCTGCCAGTCGCGCTCCTGCTCCGGCCACGTGGAGGCGATGTACGACAGCACCGCGATGATCTCCTCGTCGCCGAGCGTGCCGGCGTAGGCGGGCATCGCCGAGCGGTAGTCCGGGTCGCCGATCACCGTGGCGGGGCCGTACTTGACGATCTCGAACAGCAGGTCGTCGGCGTGGTGCCACGTGTGGCCGCTGGCGTCGTGCGGCGGCGCCGGCAGCAGGCCGTTAGCGTCGCGCCGGCGCCAGTCGGGCTGGCCCTCGAGCTCCAGGCCGTGGCAGGACGCGCACTGCGCCGCGTAGACCGCCTCACCGCGCGCGACCGTCGCGGGATCGTCCGCGCGCAGCGCGACGAGCGCATCGTCGGTGCCGCGCTCACCCGCGAGGGCGACGGACGTCGCCGCGGCCGCGAGCAGCAATGACGCGCCGATGCGTGAGGCGGTGACAGGGTTGCGCAACGCGATCATGCCGTCACCGCGACGATGGCGCCCATGCCGGCGGCGTGGTGTTCGAGCACGTGGCAGTGCAGCAGCCAGCGGCCCGGCTCGCCCGCCACGAACGCGACCTCCACGCGGGAGTCGGGCGCGACCGGCACGCTGTCGCGGTACTCGGCGCGCTCGACCGCACGGCCATCCACCGACAGTAGCCGCACGTGGTGGCCGTGCAGGTGCATGGGGTGCACGAAGGCGGTCTCGTTGACGAAGCGCACGCGCACCGTGCGCCCGCTCGCCACCTCGAGCATCGGCGCCACGTCGTAGCCCGTGCTCGCGACGTCGCCCAGTGCCCAGAACTTGCCGCGCCGCGCGAGCTCGCGACCGTCGAGTCGTTCATCCTCGAGCGTGGCCGCATCCAGCCCGCGCATCGCGCCGCCGCGCATGACCACTTCGTGCTCGATCGCCTCGCCGAGCTCGGGCTCCGGGACGGTCGCGGCGCCGAGATCGATGGCGGTCCCGGGCGGGCCGTCGCGCAGCGGCGCGCTCGCGTCGAGCGCGAACAGCCGCGCATTGGCCGCGTTCACGAGGCGCAGGCGCACGCGCTCGCCCGCGCGCACGCGGTGCGGCCAGTCGCGCCGCCCGTTCACGGTCACGGTGTTGCCGATGCGCCCGGCGTGGGACAGGTCGTGCCGGTGTCCGAAGTCGTCGACGATCGTCGCGTCCGGCGCGAGCCGCCAGTCGTCGAGCACCCACACGAGCTCGCGGTCGACGGCGATCGGATCGTCCTCCTCGACGATCAGCGCGCCGTACAGCCCGCGCCCGACCTGCTCCGGGACGTTCGCGTGCGCGTGGTACCAGTACGTGCCGGCGTCGGGCGGCGCGAACGCGTAGTCGAAGCCTTCGCCCGGTGCGATGGGCGGCTGCGTCAGCCCCGCGACGCCGTCCATCGCCCACGGCACGCGCACGCCGTGCCAGTGCACCGAGGTCGGCACCTCCAGCGCGTTGTCCACTCGGATCGAGGCCGCCTCGCCGCGACGAAGGCGCAGCGTGGGTCCCGGGCTCGACCCACCGAAGGTCCAGAGCGACGTGTGCGGGTACGGCATGCCGACAAGCGGCACGCGCGCCTCGGCGGCGAAGAGGCGGATAGGTCCGTCGACGACTCCCTGCGCGACCGTTCCCGCAGCGGAAACCGGTGCCGCGGCGAACGGGCCGAGCGGGCCTGCCGCAAGGGTGCCGGCGGCGGCGCGGCGAAGGAAGGTGCGTCTTTGCATGGGGGAGGCTCGTCCTGCACGGGTCGTCGGGTCGAGGCGTGAACGTCCGGACTCACCGAACGTGCGCGATACCGGAGGGAACGTAGAGGTTCCAGTCGGTGGAAACTCGAGGAGTCGCCAGGCTTGCGTGCGACCCGATTTCGCACGGCCTCATCGCAGGTCGTTCACGACCACGCCGACCCTCTCGGCCGCACCGAGCAGCGCGGCGTCCCGGCTGGCGAGTGCCGCACCGTGTCGCGCGGCCAGATCGAGATACACCGCGTCGTAGACGCCCAGCACCAGCTGCCTGGCCAGGCCCGCGATCCGGACGAGAGCGGTTGCGCCGGGGGCGGGCGCGAAGACGATCCGGGATTCGAGCAGCATCAAGTCGGCGTCCGCGGCTCCCTCGACAAGCAGCCCCCTGCGCTCGAGCCGGACCAGCGTGTTGCGGATCTCGAGGCTCATGAGGTTGGGCGCGACCCAGGCGTCCTGGGCGCTCTCGAAGAACGCGTCCGCGGCGGCGGTGGCCTGGTTACGAATCAGATTGCAAACGGCCGCCGAGGCGTCGATGACGCAGGACGAGCTCAAAGCCGATCCTCGTCGCTCTCCCGCTTGAGCTCCTCCCACGACAGGGGTTCAGCCGACCGCGGGTACGCGAGCGCGCGTTCGTCCCGGCGCGCGATCAGGTAGGCCGCCACCGCTCTCCTGGCTTCTCGGTCATCGACCGGATCGACCGGGCAGAGCCGCACGGTCGGCTTTCCGTGCCGTGTTATCACGACTTCCTCGCCGGACTCCTCTATCTCGGCGATGAGCGCGGACAACCGGTTCTTCGCGTCGTGCAGGGCAACTTCCTTCATGGACCCGACCTCGGGGGAACTCTGGCCACAGTCTAGCCAGAGTCGTCCGCAAATGCTTCCGACGGCCCCCGCGAACCGCGCTCCGCTGCGACGCTCGACCCACATCACCAAAGGGTCGCCCCATGCTGGATCTCTGGTACGCCAACGCCGTCGTCTATTGCCTCGACGTCGAGACCTTCAAGGACGGCAACGGCGACGGCATCGGCGACTTCGCAGGCCTGCACGCGTCGCTCGACCACCTCGAGCGCCTCGGCGTGAACTGTCTGTGGCTGAACCCGTTCTACCCGTCGCCGAACCGCGACAACGGCTACGACATCAGCGACTTCTACGGCGTGGACCCGCGCCACGGCACGCTCGGCGACTTCGTCGCGTTCATGCACGCGGCCAACGATCGGGGCATGCGCGTGATTTGCGATCTGGTCGTGAACCACACCTCGATCGACCACCCGTGGTTCCAGGCCTCGCGCTCGTCGAAGGACTCGCCCTACCGCGACTGGTACGTGTGGAAGGACGAGGAGCCCGAGGACAAGAGCGAGGGGATCATCTTCCCCGGCGAGCAGGACGCGGTGTGGACGCAGGACGAGGCGACGGGCTCGTGGTACCTGCACCGCTTCTACGAGCACCAGGCCGACCTGAACGTCGCGAACCCGGCGGTGCGCGAGGAGATCCAACGCATCATGGGCTTCTGGCTGCAGCTCGGCGTGTCCGGCTTCCGCGTGGACGCGGTGCCGTTCCTGATCGAATACAAGGGCCTCACCGACATCCCGGACGATCGGGAGGACCCCTACCTGCTCCTCGACGACATGCACGGCTTCATGGAATGGCGCCGCGCCGAGGCCATCCTGCTGGCCGAGGCCAACGTCGAGTACGACAAGGCGCCGGAGTTCTTCGCCGAAGGCAACCGCATGCAACTGGTGTTCGACTTCATCGGCAACCAGGCGACGTGGCTGGCCTTCGCGCGCGACGACGCCGCGCCCATCGCGGACGCGCTGCGCAAGCGCCCGATTCCGAACGGTGAGGGTCAGTGGGCGACGTTCCTGAGAAACCACGACGAGCTGTCGCTCGACAAGCTCGACGACCCGATCAGGAAGGAGGTCTACGCCGCCTTCGGCCCGTCCGAGGACATGCAGGTCTACGGTCGCGGCCTGCGCCGGCGCCTGGCGCCGATGCTCGACGGCGATCCCGAACGTCTCGCCCTCGCCTTCTCGCTGCTGTTCGCGCTGCCCGGCACGCCGGTGCTCTGGTACGGCGACGAGATCGGGCTCGGCGAGAACCTGGATCTGGAGATGAGGAACGCGGTGCGCTGCCCGATGCAGTGGACGAGCGGACCCGGCGCGGGCTTCTCGAGCGCGGACCCGTCGGAGTTCGTGCGGCGCCTCGCGAACGGCGACGGGTTCGGAGCCGGACGCCGTGAACGCCGCCGACCAGTGGGCCGACCCGGGGTCGCTGCTGAACACCGTGCGCGCGCTGGCGACGCTGCGGCGCGCGGCGCGCGAGATCGGGCGCGGCGAGACGCGCGTGCTGTCGCCGGGAGACGGCGGCGACGGACCGCTCGTGCTCGAGTCCGCATGGCGCGATGTCCGGACGGTGACGGTGCACAACCTGACTACGGAAGCCGGTGCGCTGGACGGTCGCGGACGTCGAGGGACCGTTGTACCGGCACCTCGCCAGCAGGGGCACGACGACCGATCGAGAGCTCGCCGACGGCGTCGACATCGTGCTGCCACCGCGCGGCTGGTTGTGGGCGAGGTCGATCGCTTGAGCGCCCGGCGCCAGGCGGGCTGGTGGAAGGACGCCGTCGTCTACCAGGTCTACCCGCGCAGCTGGCAGGACGCCTCCGGCGACGGCGTCGGGGATCTCGCGGGAATCATGTCGCGGCTCGATCACCTCGTGGAGCTGGGCATCGACGTGCTCTGGATCTCGCCGTTCTACCCCTCGCCGATGAAGGACTTCGGCTACGACGTGTCGGACTACCGCGGCGTCGATCCGCTGTTCGGCACGATGGAGGACTTCGACGCGTTGCTCGCAGCCGTGCACGACCGCGGCCTGAAGCTCCTGATGGACTTCGTGCCGAACCATTCCTCCACGGTGCACCCCTGGTTCATCGAGTCCGCCTCGTCGCGCGACAATCCGAAGCGCGACTGGTACCTGTGGCGCGACGCCGCCGCCGACGGCGGGCCGCCCACGAACTGGAAGAGCTCCTCCGGCGGTTCGGCCTGGCAGTGGCACGAGCCCACGGGTCAGTACTACATGCACCAGTTCCTGCCCGAACAGGCGGACCTGAACTGGCGGAACCCCGAGGTGCGCGCGGCCATGCTGGACGCGATGCGCTTCTGGTTCGACAAGGGCATCGACGGCTTCCGCCTGGACGTCGTCTACCACTGCATCGTCGACGACGAGTTCCGCGACGACCCGGAGAACCCCGACTTCGATCCGGACACCGAGCCCTCGTTCTCCGCCGTGGTGCCGACGTACTCGACCGATCGCCCCGAGGTCATGCCGCTCGTCATCGAGCCGATGCGCGCGCTGGCCGACGAGTGCGGCAACCGCCTGCTCATCGGCGAGATCTACCTGCCGCCCGAGAAGCTCGTGCGCTACTACGGCGAGTCTCCGGCGGCCGGCGTGCAGCTCCCCTTCAACTTCCAGCTCGTGTTCGCGAACTGGCGCGCCGAGCCGCTCGCCAGGCTGATCCGGCGCTACGAGTCCCTGATCCCCGATGGCGAGTGGCCCAACTGGGTGCTCGGCAACCACGACCAGAGCCGCATCGCCACGCGCGTCGGACCCGAGACGGCGCGCCTCGCCGCCATGCTGCTGCTCACGCTGCGCGGCACGCCGACGATCTACCAGGGCGACGAGCTCGGCATGGTGGACGTCGACATCCCGCCCGATCGCGTGCGCGACCCGTGGGAGCTGAACATGCCGGGTCTGGGCGAAGGCCGCGACCCGGTGCGCACGCCCATGCGCTGGGACGGCTCGCTGCACGCGGGCTTCTGCCCCGAGGACGTCGAGCCGTGGTTGCCGATGGGCGACGACGTCGACACCGTGAACGTCGCGGCGCAGAGACGGGACGACGCCTCGATGCTGGAGCTGCACGGTGCGATTGCTGCGGCTGCGTCGCGAGCGCCGCTCGCTGCGGCTCGGCGAGTGCACGCGCGTCGAGGCGCTCGGGGAGGTGCTCGTGCACGAGCGCCGCGCGGATGACGAACGCACGCTGGTCGCGCTGAACCTCGGCGCCGCCGCGGCCACGGTGTCACTGGCCGGCGGCGAGCAGGGCACCGTGCTGCTGTCCGTCCGCCTCGGCCGGGCGGACGAGCGTGTCTCGGGAGCGTTCGACATCGCGCCGGGTGACGGGCTCGTCATCGAGCTGTAGCCGGCGGCACGAGGCGCGATACGCTCGGCCCTCCCGGGCCGGACGTCGTGCGCATGCGAACCCCCTTCATCGCCCGACTCGGTGCCGCGGTCGTCGGTGCCGCGCTCAGCCTGTCCGGACGCGCGAGCGCATCGGACGCGCTCTCGCGCGAGCTCGTGGCCCCGGGTCCCGAGGGCGATCTCGCGGGCACCTTGCTATTGCCCGCCGACGTGGCCGGACCCTTCCCCACCGTGCTGCTGTTGCCGGGCTCCGGGCCGATGGACCGCGACGGCAACAGCACCAACGGCGTCACCGCGGGCGCGACGCGGCTGCTGGCCGAGGGGCTGGCCGCTCGCGGCATCGCATCCCTTCGCACCGACAAGCGTGGACTCTTCGGCAGCGCCCGCGCCGTCGGCGATCCGAACGCGGTGTCGCTCGCCGACTACGCCGACGATGTCGAGCGCTGGCTGGCCGTGCTGGACGAGGCGCCCGAGCTTTCGGGCGACGTCTGGCTCGCGGGTCACAGCGAGGGCTCCTTGATCGCGCTGACGGCTGCAGCGCGCGAGCTGCCCGGCGTGCGCGCGGTGGTGCTGATCGCGGCGCCCGGTCGGCGGCTCGGGACGGTCGTGCGCGAACAGCTCGCCGACAACCCGGCCAACGGGCCGGTCCTCGGCGAGGCCTTCGAGGCGGTGGAAGCGATCGAGCGCGGCGAGAGCGTGGACGCCGACGCGCTGCACCCGGGCCTCAGGCCCCTGTTCAAGGCGTCGACGCAGGACTTCCTGCGCGAGCTCTTCGCCTTCGATCCGGCCGCCGCGCTCGCGCGCCTGGGCGAAGCCGGCCTGCCCGCGCTCATCGTGCACGGCGGCCGCGACATCCAGGTCTCGGACGAGGACGCGCGGCTGCTGCAGGTGGCGCACCCGGACGCGCGGCTGCTGATCGTCGCGGACATGAACCACGTGCTGAAGACGGTGGCGAGCGACGACCGCGCCGCCAACACCGCGGCCTACGCGGACCCGAAGCTGCCGCTGTCGGACGGCGTCGTCGATGCCATCGCCGACTTCGTCGAAGCCACGCGCTGAGCCCTCCGCCCTGCCGTGCCGTACCTCCGCCCCATCGCGGTGCCCGCGGCGCCGTTCCGGTGCGCCGTCGCACCGGGCACGTTCGACGTCGTGCGCGGGATCATTCCGGACGGGGCGGCGGGCGTATGCTCCGCGCTTTGCCCCGGCCCATCACGACCATGACCGCCGTACCGGACCTGCCCTCCTTGCTTGCCGAACGCCGGCCGGCGCACTCGCTCGATCGTGCGTTCTACACGTCTTCCGAGGCGATGGACCTGGACTTCCGGCGCGTGTTCTATCGCCAGTGGCTCTTCGCGATCCCCGCCTGCGAGATCCCGAAGACGGGCAGCTTCGCGACGGTGCAGATCGGCGCCTACCCGATCGTGATCGTGCGCAGCGCCGACGGCGCGGTGCGCGCCTTCCACAACAGTTGCCGCCACCGGGGCTCGCGGCTGTGCTCGGCCGCACGCGGCTCGGCGCCGAAGCTCGTGTGCCCCTACCACCAGTGGACCTACGAGCTCGACGGCCGGCTGCTGTACGCGCGCGACATGGGCGACGACTTCGACAAGTCCACCCACGGGTTGAAGCCCGTGCACTGCGAGGACATCGGCGGGCTCGTCTACGTCTGTCTCGCCGACGACGCCCCCTCCATCGACGCCTTCGCACAGGCCGCCCGGGCGTACCTCGCGCCGCACGCGCTGGAGCGCGCGAAGGTCGCGCACGAGAGCACCATCGTCGAGAACGGCAACTGGAAGCTCGTGCTGGAGAACAACCGCGAGTGCTACCACTGCTCCGGCAGTCATCCCGCGCTGTGCCGCACCTTCTCCGACCAACCCGTCATGACGGCCATCGACGCGGACGGCGGTGTCGAGCCCGAGATAGACGCGCACTGGCGACGGCTCGAGGGGGCCGGCACGCCGTCGCGCTTCGTCATCGCCGACGACAGCCAGTGGCGCCTGGCCCGACTGCCGCTGCTGAACGGCGCGCAGAGCTTCACGCTCGACGGCAAGCCCGGCACGCG
Organism: uncultured Gammaproteobacteria bacterium; assembly: GCA_963833195.1. Lineage (GTDB taxonomy): Bacteria > Pseudomonadota > Gammaproteobacteria > Granulosicoccales > Granulosicoccaceae > Granulosicoccus. The sequence goes on from CAWHXF010000028.1 coordinate 1,505,939, forward strand.
CCGGCGCATGGGCAGCGTGCCGTACGACGACGCGGGATCGCTGCTGATGTTCCACTACCCGAACACCTGGAACCACTTCCTGGCCGACCACTCGGTCGTCTTCCGCGTGCTGCCGCTGTCCCCCACGCGCACCGAGGTGACGACGAAGTGGTTGGTCGACGCGGACGCGGTGGAAGGCGTCGATTACGACCTCGAGCACCTGACGCGCGTGTGGACGAACACGAACGACGAGGACCGCCGCGTGGTCGAGGAGAACCAGCTCGGCGTCGACTCGCCCGCCTACGAGCCCGGACCGTACTCGCCCGTGCACGAGACGGGCGTCACGCAGTTCGTCGACTGGTACTGCGACGCCGTCACCGATGCGCCGGAGCAGCGCCACCTCGCCGCGGTGGGCTGAGGTGAGCCTGAACGGAACGAACGGCGCGACGCCGAGCGCGGCCGATGCGGTGCCGGGCGGCATCGCGCACGCGCCCAGACGGCTGCCGCTGCGCACCCTCACCGAGCGACCGGCCTGGACCGACGCCGAGCCGCTGGAATGCGTCGCGGTGGTGCCCGAGGCGCGGGACGTGGCCACGTTCAGCTTCCGCGCCCCGTCCAACGCCTGGTTCGACTACCTGCCGGGGCAGTTCCTGACCCTCGCCCTGCCGCTGCCGGGCGGCACGGTGCATCGCACGTACACGATCTCGTCGAGCCCCTCGCGACCGCTGTCGCTCACCATCACCGTGAAGGCGCAGCCGGACAGCGTCGCCTCGCGCTGGATGCTGGAGCACCTGCGCCCCGGCATGTGCCTGGACGCCACGGGTCCGGCAGGGCTCTTCTCGTTCCAGCAGCACCCGGCCGACAAGTACCTGCTGATCTCGGCGGGCTCCGGCGTGACGCCCATGATGTCGATGATCGGCAGCATGTTCGATCACGGCGACGAGGCCGACGTCGGGCTCATCGCGTGCGCGCGCCGCCCGTCGGAGATCATCTTCAGGCGACGCCTCGAGCTGATGGCCAGCCGCTTCCCCGGCCTGAAGCTGAGCTTCGTCATCGGGCAGGACGATCCCTTCGAGACCTGGACGGGCTACCGCGGCCGCTTCAACCCGCTGATGCTCGGCCTGATGGCGCCGGACTACCTGGAGCGCGAGGTGTTCTGCTGCGGCCCGGAGAGCTTCATGCAGGCGGTGCGCGACATGCTGAACTTCCTCGGCCACGACCCCGAGCGCTACCACCAGGAGAGCTTCCACGCCCCGGCCGCGACGCTCGCCGAGCAACCGCCCATCGACGACGTCGTGCCGCAGGACGACGCGCGCGCGGAGCTCGTGTTCACCGACGCCGCGGGCGCGACCGTCGCGAGCGCCCGCTGTCACGAGACCGACACGGTGCTGGCCGTGGCCCGCACCGCCGGGCACAGCATTCCCTACGGCTGCACCTTCGGGGTGTGCGGCACCTGCAAGGTCAGGAAGGTGTCCGGCGAGGTGCACATGGTGCACAGCGGCGGCATCAGCGAGGAGGACGTCGAGGCCGGTTACATCCTGGCGTGCTGCTCGAATCCGTTGGGGCGCGTCGAGATCGAGGTGTAGCGCGCCACGCCGTCGGGCCGATAGGTCAGCGCTTCGCGCACGCACTCGGCGAGCGCCCCTTGCATGGCGGTCGCTTCCGCTTCGGGCACGTTCGAGTCGAGCAGCAGACCGCGGTTGCCGTCGAACGCGAAGGCGTCCGGGAACCGCTCGCGGCAGCGCACGATCATGGCGGTGCCGCAGTGGAAGTAGACGCCGGCGCGGCCCGAGCGTCGATCGATGCCCAGCCTGAGCGCGGTCCCCCGGTGACGATCCGTCGAGCGGTAGGAGGGCTGACCCCACTTCACGCTCTCGAGAATCTCGCCCAGGGCGTCGTCGGCGGCGGCCACGCGGTAGACGAGCGCGCGGACCGCCAGCAGAGGCGCGCGCTCCCGCGGCGGCCAGGCCTGCACGATCGCCCCGATCGACGGCCCCGGCACGGGTACGTCCGCCGGTGCGGAGCGCGGTGCGCGCGTGGGCGACTCCGCCATGGACACTGCCCTCGAGATGCCGGGTCGGCCAGCATGCCACGCGCTCGCGAGACCGGGCGGGGCCACAATCGGCGCAGGCACACCACCCGACGACGACGATGCGCGACACCGACCCCCATCGCACCCGGCCTGCCCTTCCGGTTCCGGCCGATGCCGACGCCCGACGCGCCCGGCCGGCCGTCGTCTGCTACGACGTCGCGGCCCTGCCGCCGGGTCACGGTCAGGCCTGGCTGCACCGCTGGCGCGAGAGCCTGCGGCCCGCGGACACGGTCATCGTGCCCCCGCGCGACGCACGGACCTTCCGCGTGCCCGCGGGCCATGCGTTCCGCATCGTCTCGACGGGCGGCCCGCAGGTCGGTGACCTGAACCTGTGGAACGCGCACGATCTCGCGGAGCGCTTCTACAGCGGCAAGACGCGCCAGCTGCACGCCACGCACGTGACGACGGGCGACAGGCTGTGGAGCACCTTTCCCCACCTGCGCCCGCTCGCCACCATCACGCACGACTCGCTCGGCTGGTACGGCGTGGACGCCGACGGCGGGCGCGTGCACGACGTCATCGGCACGCGCTGCGACCCGTACACGCAGCGCCTGCTGCACGGCACCGACTACCACCGCTGCTGTCATTCGAACCTGACGCGTGCGCTGGCCGACGAGCTCGGCACGAGTGTCGTCGAGGCCGAACCCCACGTGCACGACGTGCTCAACGTGTTCATGTGCACGGGCTTCACGCGGGACACGGGGCAATACTTCATGAAGGCGAGCCCCGTGCGGCCCGGCGACGCCATCGAGTTCCTGGCCGAGACCGACCTGCTCGGCGCGCTGTCCACCTGCCCGGGCGGCGACTGCGGCGGCGAGCATTCCAGCGACGAGGCGGCGTGCCATCCCCTCACGGTCGAGATACTCGCGCCCGAGCCCGAGGCGCTCGACGGATGGAGCGCGTCGCGGCCGGCCGGCTACGACCGGTCGCACGGGCGCTGAGGAACGCCGCGTCGAAACGATGACTGTATGCCCTGACAGCAGACAGTCGATCGCCGCTTGACTACCGGTCTCCGCGCGTCGACCCTGTGCGCCGACTCGAATGGATTCGACGGAGATGACGATGCGAACGACACGGAAGTCGTGGTGGACCCTCGGGGCGGTGATGCTGGGCGTCATGGGCACGGGATGCGTGGGCGAGCCGGTGGACGAACCCGTCGTGGGCCCTGGCGACGCGGAACCGACCGCCCTCGGTGCGGAGGCATCCGCCGCACCGCCCGCGAGCAGCGCCGTCCCGCAGGCACGTCCCTCGCAGGCACGTCCGCTGCAGACACGTCCCTCGCAGAAGCGCCCCCCGTAGCCTTGCTCCCCACCGGCGCGCCGACACAGGGCGCGGCGCCCGCAGGGCCGGCCTCCGAGCCGACGGTCGATGATGCCCCCACTTCGCTCCCGACGAGCTCTTCCGCGGAACCGATCGTGGAACCCGGTCAACGCACGGTAAGCGTCGACTGCCTGGCAACCCTCCCCTGCCGCGCGGACGCGCCCGATGCGGCGTGGAGGATCACGCTGACCTCGACGCGGAACGACGCGTCGTCGGGAGTGGCGACGTCGCGCATCGGCATGGAGCTCGAGGCCCTCACGCGCGATGCCGAGCTCGGGTTCGCCGGTGGCTCGGCTCTGACGATCGACGGACGCCTCGTGCCGGGCTCGTCGGCGCAGCTCGACCCGGGAGGCACCGCGAACCGGACCGTCCTCGCCGGAGCCGCACTGACGGGCCGCGTGACGTTCGACGCCTCCGGCGGTCCGCTGCCGGCCGTGGTCGAGCGCGTGTCCCTCGTCGTCGTCGAGGCGGACACGCCGACGACGTTCGACTTCGAGAACGTGCCGTGGCCGTCGGACCCGGCGACCGCGGTCGATTGCGGCAACGCGCTACCGTGCACGTGGACGTCCCCCGACGGCGAGATCGCGCTCGTCGTCGAAGCCATCGGGCTCGTGCGGTGGCACCATTCGACGCGGCTCATCCTGGACTGGAGCGCGACGCTCGATCGGGATGCCGAGCTCTCGCTCGCCGACTCCGCGCTCGCGGTGACCGACACCGGCAAATCGCTGGAGTACTACGGCATCGACTTCGGCGGCACGACCTCGCGCGGTGAAGGTGCCCTGTCCACACCGGTCGCGGCCGACTCTCCCGTAGCGGGTCGCACGGTGTTCCGCCGCGCACCGCCCGAGACGGCGACTTCACTCACGAGCGCAGCGTTCGAGCTGTCGCGCACGGGTACCGACGAAGGGGTTCGCTGGCACGTCCAGCTGCGCGGATTGCCACTGCCACGATGATGGACTGGAAGTGCGTCCGCACGTCTCGTGGCTCGGCGTGGCCGCAGCGCGGACTGCCGCCGCTTGACCTCGCGACGTCCAGTGTGTGAACGTTCACACATGGCGAGCAATCTATCCATCGAGCCCGCGTTGCTCGACAAGGCCCTCGAGGTCAGCGGCGAAAGGACCAAGAAGGCGGCGGTGACTCAGGCCCTGATCGAGTACATAGCGCGTCGTGAGCGCCGGAAGATCCTCGAGCTCTTCGATCAGCTCGAGTGGGATGCCGGCTACGACTACAAGTCCGACCGCTCTCGAAGTTGAAGCTGCTTGTCCATCGATGCGCTGATCGCCCAGCTAGCCATCCGTTTCGATCTGGAACTGCTGAGTACGGACAACGACTTCCGGCACATGGCACGCCATGTCCCGATCCGGCTCGCTACCTGACCCGACGGCCGTGCACGTGCCGCACACGCCGCTCCAGCCCGTGCACGTGCCCGTCGTCCACCCCAAGCTCGCGCAACGCCGCGGCGAGCTCGAACAGGTAGTCGGCGTTGGTGCCGCTCGGCCCGACCCGCGCGGCGATCAGCTCCGCGAGCTCGGCCTCGGGCACCTCCCCCACCCACGAGGGGTTGCCGGGACGGGCGATCCAGGTCACGGCGCGCACGCTCTCGCCACGCTTCGGCACGACGTCCACCGCCACCCGCTCGTACCCGTCCTGCTCGCGCACGTCCAGCGCCGCCAACGTCGCGTCGCGCCCGGCCGATGCCACGCGGTAGACGACGCCGCGACATTCGCCGGACGGATCCACCACGAGCGTGACGACGCGCCCGGGCGCTTCGGGCGTCCCGCGATGATCGTGCGAGGCCTGCCAGAACCGCCGTGCGTACCCGGGCAGCACGGCCGGACGCCGCTCGACGTGCTCGAAACCCGGACGCCAGATCAGCGAGCCCGACGCGAAGATCCAGTCGCTCGCGAGCGCGCTGCTCACCCGGGTCAACGGTCGAGCGCGACGAGCGCCACGCCCGCCCCGACGAAGAGCGCGCCCGTGCCGCGCGCGAACCGCTTCGCCACCCGCTCTCCGGACAGCCACGGCAGCAGGCGTGACGCGCCGGCCGCGAGCCCCAGCTCCACCGCGAGCTCGGCCGCGAGGAAGGTGCCCGCCATCACGGCGAACTGGCCGACGAGGGAGGCGTCCGGGTCGAGGAACTGCGGCAGGAAGGCGGCGAAGAACAGGATGACCTTCGGGTTGGACAACGCGACGAAAAAGCCTTCGGCGAACAGCCCGCTCGCCCGGCGCACGCGGGGTGTGCCGGTGGCGGCGTGAACGGGCCGCGTGGGCGGGGAGCGCCACGTGCGCACGCCCAGCCACACGAGATAGAGCGCCCCCGCCCACCGCACGAGCTCGAACGCGGCGCCGGAGGCCGTCAGCAACGCACCGAGACCGGACATGGACACGCCGATCAGCAGCGCGAACCCCGCGACGCCCCCGATGACCGTGAACGCGGCGCGGCGCACCCCGTAACGCGCGCCGTGGCTCAGCGCGAGCAGCCCGCTCGGACCGGGCGTCAGCGACAGCAGGAGTGCCGCGACGGCGTACAGCAGCCAGGTGTCGAGAGCCATCGATGCGGGCGCGTCGCGCAGAAGCGTCGGCGAGTCTCGCACGCCCGGCGCGCGCGCGTGCAGTAGGCTGCCGGTCCCGACCGGACCCCGATGCCGCGTACACCTGCATGCCCCACCCCGACCAAGCTGGCCTCGACCACCACGGCTCCGGCGAACCCGCCCCCGACGCGAGCCGGGCGGACGCCGCCCGACTGCAGGCCGCCCTGCACATCGTCGACGAGGCCGCCGCTCTGGCGCTCGGCTTCTTCCGCGACGGCGACGCGCTCGAGATCGACGTCAAGGGTCGACAGGACTGGGTCTCGAACGCGGACCGCAGCGTGGAGACGCACATCCGGGACGCGCTCGTACGAGGCGTTTCCGAAGGACGGCATCGTCGGCGAGGAGCACGGCAACGTGCCGAGCCGCTCGGGCCGCACCTGGGTCATCGACCCCATCGACGGCACGACGAGCTTCGTGAACGGCATACCCGGGTGGTGCGTGGTGCTGGCCTGCACGGACGAAGAGCGCTGCCTGCTGGGCGTCATCCGAGACCCCGTGGCCGACGAGACCTACGTCGCGAGGCGCGGCGCAGGCGCCACGCTGAACGGGCGACCCATCCGCGCAAACGCCGCCACCGGGGTCGACCAGGGCAGTACCGCCGTCGGTCACAACCTGCGCGTCCCGCCCGCGCAGACGCTCGCGCTGCTGGATCGGCTGCTGAACGCGGGCGGCGTCTTCTACCGCTGCGGCTCGGGTGCGCTGATGCTCTGCTACGTCGCCGCGGGCAGGTTGCTCGGCTACTGCGAGCCGCACATGAACGCGTGGGACTGCGTGGCGGCGCTGCTGATCATCGAGGAGGCCGGCGGGCGCGTGCGCGGCTTCGACATGAAGCGCATGCTGGCCGCGGGCGGGCGCGTGGTGGCGGGCGGACCGAACGTGTATCCCGTGCTGCTCGAGATGTCGAACGACGCGTTCGGAGACGGCGAGTGAGCCCTGCGACCTCGAAGCTCGCCGCCGGCACGGCGCTGAAGCCGCGCGCCTTCGCACTGTTGAAGGAGCTGGAGGCGAACAACCACCGCGACTGGTACATCGAGCACAAGAAGGAGCTCGAGACCGAGCTGCGCGAGCCCATCGAGCGGCTGCTCGAGACCGTGACCGCGAAGCTGTCGCGCACGGCGCTGCCGCTGCGGGGCTCGAAGAAGTCCATGTTCCGCATGAACCGCGACGTGCGCTTCTCGGCCAACAAGCTGCCGTACAAGCTCACCGTGTCGGGCGTGCTGACGAGCGACGGCACGAAGAAGGCGAGCGACGGGCTCGTGTACGTGCACTGCGACGCCGAGGGCGGCTTCGTGGCGGGTGGCTTCTACCTGCCCGAGACGGCGTGGCTGGAACCCGTGCGACGCCGCATGATCGAGCAGCCGAAGGCGTGGACGAAGGTGCTGAAGGCGCTAGACAAGGCAGGCCTGTCCCTCGATGACGAGCACCGGCTTTCAGCCATGCCGCGCGGCTTCGGCCACGCGAGCGAGCACGAGCACGTCGAGTCCGTGAAGTTGAAGAGCCTGATCGTCAGTCGCCCACTCAAGCAGAAGGACTGGAAGGACGACGCCGTGGTGGACGTGACCGTGCGGCTCGCGAAGGACGTGCGCCCGCTGATCGAGTTCGCGCGCGCGGCCGGCTGAAGGCACCCCGATGCGCAGCCGAGCGAGCTTGCAAGACTTCCTGCGCATGGAGGGCGAAATGGCGCACGCCACGCTGCTGCCGCGAGCCGTGCGCAGCAAGGTGTATCGGAGCTGGTACGCCGAGGCGGACGAGGCGATGCGCGCGCACGAGGAGGCCTCGATGGCGGTGATGGACGCCGTCGAGGGCGTGTCGATGGCCGGCGCGGCCGACCCGCAGCGCGAGCTTCGAACCCGTCTGCGGAATCATCTCGCACCCGCGCTCGACGACACGCTTTCGCTCGAGCACCCGGTCGTCCCGCCCGCGCACCGCGCGGCGCTGCGCAAGTTCGGCGAGCTCGGCGGCCTGCGGCTCGCCGAGTTCCCGGAGGTCGCGCCGCTGAGCGTCAGCGAGCCCGACGGTTCGCTGTACCTGTACAGTTTGCTGCGCCACGTCGCGCACGCGAACATCAGTCGAACGGCGCGTCGCTCGAGCTCGCGAGCGCCTTGAGCGCGGCGACGACCCGATCGCCGACATCGCACTCGGTGGCGACTTCCTTCAAGCCATCCAGTCCGTCGCTCCGATCACGCGCCCGCGCATGCCCACGTCGGACAGCAGCAGCTTGTGGCCCGTCACGAGCACGAGGTCCGCGCGGGCGGACAGCAGGTCCCACAGGAACTGATCACCGGGATCCGGAGCGGGAGGCCCCGCACCGCCCGTCAGCATGATCGCGTGTCGTAGCAGACCGACCAGCACGGTTTCCAGCTCTCGCGGCGAGCGTCCGTGCAGACGCATGAGGGCAGGTCTGGCGAGCACGTTCCGGTACTCGGCGACCAACGGCTCTGACGCGGCGAACGCGAAGCGCGCCCCCTGCATGCCGTCGACGATCCTCGCCACCGGGGAGGCGGACGAGGACGTGACGAGTCCCGCCACCAGGATGTTCGTGTCGATGATGGCGATCCGGTCCTCCGAACCGCCCGGAACCCGACCGGACGCGTCCGCCACGCGGTTCGTCATTCGCCGCGACGTGCAGCCCGTGTCTCGGTGACGGCCATCTCGAGCGCGTCCGTCTCGGCCATCCCGGCATGCTCACGCGCCCGTTCGATCAGCGAGCGGGTCTCGTCCTCGGAGCGGATGCCGTAGAACTCGAGGCTCTCTTCGATCAACTGCCCGATCGTCTTGCTCCGCTTGGCCGAAGCCTCCTTCAGTGCGCGATACCGCACCTCGGACAGCGTGATGGTGATGCGGCTCATCCTTGGATCGCTGGTGAGTTGGTGTTGTCGCACACTACGCCGGCGAGGCTTCCCACGCAAACTCCAGGGCGTGATTTGCGCCCGAATCTGCGATGACCCCCGCACCACGAGCCCGCCGCGGTCTGCCGGCCGAGTCGCCTCGGCTCTGGCGCGATCGACCTTCGGCGCACGACTCACCTTGCCGTCGGTCACCACGCTGTCCGCGAGTACGTGGTTGCGGTTCAGCAGCGCTACCCCGGAGACGGTGGGCTCGATCCTTGCGCGCAGGAAGCTCTGCACGCGCACGGCTTGGCGGATCTGGTGCTCGGCACGGTATTCGGCGCGCGGGCGCCCGAGCTGCCGCGGGCGGCTCGAGCTGGCTGGGCGCGCCGGAGAGCGGCCCCGGGGTCCGTGCGGTTCTCACTGCGTGGTCTCGGGCGGTGCCGGGCCCGGACGACGATGCGAAGGCGGAGATCGTGATGCGGAAGAAGCTCGTCTACTTCGCGGTGTCGGTCGTGTGCGCGATCGCGGCAATCGCCTCGATCCACTCGGCCGGAGAACAAAGGGCGCTCGCCGATATCGCCGATCGCTACGGCATCCGGGCTGCCGCCCTGGCGGCGATCGCGCTGGCACCCATGGCGCGACTCAAGCTGCACGCGCAGGTCGTCGATCAGTTCGGACGTCCCGTGTCCGATGCCCGGGTTCGAGCCGGATTTCTCGGAAACGGGTTCATGGCGGGGCGCAGCGCGGGGGACGTGAGAACGGACGAGGAAGGCAGACTCAGGCTGTCGGGAAGAGGCACCGAGATCACGATCGGCGGAATCGAACACCCGAAGCTCACTCAGGTGGTACGACTGCACCGGTCAGGCGACGGTCTGCGACACTCGACGGGGTACTGGTTCGACCTGCGATCACTCGACAAGCCCGGTGCGGCCGGCAGGTCATCCGCCAACCCGTTCGTGATTCCCGTGTGGCGGGTGGAGGAGTTCGAGCCCGTCGAGGTCGTGACCAACCGCAGCTCCATCTTCGGGGTGGCTCCCGGCAAGACGTCGCCGGAGAAGTTCGGCCTGCGCGCATCGTGCACGCGCTCGGGGGCCGACGACGCCGATGAGCAGTCGTGGACCATGAGCCTGGAAGTGGCGGGCGACGGTGGCTTCCGACGCGCGGACGATCTCTACCTCAACGAGGCGCCGTCGGCCGGCTACGACCGCGTCCGGCTCGAGTATTCCGGCTCCGATCGACGGGTGGTGGATTTCGACGGCATGGAGCGCTACTACTACCGCGCCATGGACGGCCGGGTCCACGGCGTCATCTCCTTTCGCAACGTGAACCCGTTCGGTTCGCGTCGGCTCTGCGCGATCGACCTGCGCTACGTGAAGTACAACGCCACCGGCTCGCGAAGCCTGGCGACGCCTCCGCGAACGAGCACGTCCGACGGATAGCACACGAGCTCGCGCGGTTCGAGTGCGAGCGCGGCGGCGTCGACTGCCCGATCGTCTTGCATCGAGCCGGAGCCATGGACCATCGTCGACGACGAGCTCTACCTGAACCGCGGCGACGAGGTGCAGGAGAAATGGATGCAGGACATACCCGGCTTCATCGCCACGGCGGACGGCAACATCGCGGAGCTGCTCGCCGACTGAGCTCGCCCGCTCCCATGCGTTCGATCGTTCGACAGGCCCCGGCCGGTTCAGATCGCCAGCAGCGCGGCGTTGTCCTTGCGCGTCCGCGCCAGGCGCCGAGCGATCTCCCGCTTGCGCTCCGAACCTACGCCGAGCTCGCGCGCGATCCGGTCCCAGTCCGCAAGCGCCGCGTCGACCGCGCCGACGATCTCGCGCGTGCCGGCGGCGCCCAGGCTCGCGAGCCGGGCGAGCTCGAGTACCGCCTTCACGGGCGGTGCGCGACCATGACCGCCGAACGAGGTCGTGTGCTCGCCGGACGGTGACGGGCTGAACGTCACGTCGAACGCCGGCGAAGGCCACCACGCGCCCTCGTCGTCCATCAACCACGCCCAGTTCTTCGCGTGATCGTCCTGGTTCGCCGACAGCAGGTTGAACATCGCGCGCCGGAAGGTCTCGCGCGCCGCCACCGGCGAGCGGCACAGCAGCTCGCTGGCCCGGACGAGGTCCGCGACGTCCAGCGACGGCAGGCGATGGTCCGCCCCGAGCAGGCCACCGGCCGAGTGCAGGTGCAGCCGGCCGCCGGCAGCCGTGCAGTCGAAGCGCTCCAGCGAGAGCCAGGCGAGCCGTCCGCCGGACCCTTCCGGCTCGACGAGCTCGGCGCGTTGCACGTCGATGCCCGCCCGTTCTGCCATGCGCAGCCACCCGGCCTCGCAGCGTCCCTCGTCGTGACCGAGGGGCAGTTCGAGCGACGTGAACTTCACCAGGCGGGCGGACGCGCCCGCAGTCGCCTGCGTCGAGTAGCGACCCTCGCCGTCGCGCCACAGGAAGGATTTCGGACGAGCGCCGCCGGAACCGCCCGAGCGCACGAGCTCGGCGCGCACCGCCGTCGCGTCGCCCTCGAACGCGCGCGCGGCGTCGCGTCCCAAGGCGGCCAGATCGGTATCGGGTTCCGTGCCGTCGAGCTCATCGTGCATCGGTGGCGCGAACGCGAGGGCTCCCCCCCCACGATCCCCGAGGAACGCCAGACGATCCAGACAGGTGACGTCGGCCGGATCGATGCCCCGACGTCGGAAGGCGCGGTCCATCAACGACAGCCCCCAACCGTCCGGCAACGCGTCCGCGAACACGCCGTGCAGCGGATCGCGTCGCGAGGGCAGCTCACCCTGCGCCGGTTGCGGACCGGGTTCGAACGCGAGACGGAACGGGGACAGTGACGTACCACCTGGGCGAGGTATCGCGACGTGTACTCGAACCAGTTCGTGCGTGCGTCGCGCGCGAGCGTGCCAGCCTTCACGCGAGTTCCGTCGCCGAAGCGGCGCGACACCGACAACCGGCGCGTACCGGCACCCGCGTGCGCTCGGCTCACGGCGGCACGATGTCGTCGATCGAGCGCGGTCGGGACGGCCGCTCCATTAGCAGCGCGTCGAAGTCGTCGAGGTCCGCGACGGTGTGCCACAGCATCACGAACTGCCGCAGCGAGATCTCGCCGCTCGACTCGAAGCGCTTGATGGTCGCGGCCGGCACGCCGCTGCGCTCGGCGAGCGCGGCGCGCGACAGCTTCAGGCGCCGACGCCGCTCGCGCACGCGCGCGGCGAGCGCGGTCCGGATGTCGGCGGTGGAGCGAAGTCGCAGGCGTTCGGGCACGAGTGGCTACGCTACGAAGCGGTCGGACACCATGATATCCAAATTCGCGCTTTTTTGTCCGGAATGGACAACCGGATGTCCACGAAAAAGACGATGGTCCATCTGCTTTCCCATACTCGAAGACCTTGCGCCAAGAGACGCCAACGCGGGCAGACGATATCTCGTGACGAAACGTGTCGGTGCGCCGATCGGGGACGCATCGACACGTTCGGGGACCGACCTGCGCGGATTTCCGAATCGACGCGCGCCACCGTGACGATGTCCGGCCAGCACCGGCCGGCTCGCCACCGAGACCGCCTCCCATGCACCGACGCCCCTTCGCCCTCGTGCCGCCGATCGCCCTCGCGGCCGCACTCGTTTCCAATTCCATCTCCGCCGCCGACGACCTGCCTGCCCAGAAGCTCGCCGTGCCGATCGACGGGGCCGAGGTCGCCTACTACGAGGCCGGCGACCCCGACGGCCAGCCCGTCGTGTTCGTGCACGGCCTGCCCTTCTCGTCGTACATCTGGCGCGACGTCGTGCGCGCGCTCGACGGCGAAGCGGCGAACGCGGGCCATCGCCTGATCGCGATCGACCTCGTCGGCTTCGGCGACTCCACGGGCACGGGCTACGGTGTGCTCGAACAGGCCGGCCATCTCGGCGCCTTCGTGGACGCCCTCGGACTCGACGAGCTCGTGCTGGTCGGCCACGACTGGGGCGCGGGCATCGCGCTGACCTACGCCGGCGCGAACCCCGACGGTGTCGCGGGCTTCGCGACGATGGAGGGGGCGATGCCGCCCGTGTATCCACGCCCGGGCTACGACGAGATGCCCGAGCGCATCGCCGGCATGTTCCGCTCGATGCGCGGCCCCGAGGCCGAGGCGAACGTGCTCGAGAACGACCTGTGGCTCGACACCATCATGCCGACCATGAGCGCGGCGCCGCTGCCCGACGCCGTCGTCGCGGAGTACCACCGCCCGTTCCCGACACCGGAAAGCCGGCGGCCGCTCCTCGAGATGAGCCGCTCCCTGCCGATCGGCTGGCGAGCCCGCCGACGTCGTCGCCGCCTACGAGCGCGGCGTCGACTGGTGGACATCGTCCAACGTACCGAAGCTCGTCGTGTACGCCGAGCCCGGCAGGCTCTACGGTCCGGAGCTCGCCGCGTGGAACGCCGCGAACGCGCCGAACGCGACACTCGCGAACGTCGGGCCCGGGCTGCACACGCTGCCGGAAGAGAGCCCGCGGGCGGTCGCGGACGCCCTGGCCTCGTGGCTCGCGGCGCTGGCGGGCCCGGGCGACGTGGGAGACGCGAGCGACGCGCGGAACGCCTCCGGCCCGAGCGGCACGACGGTCGTGGACCGAGGAACGGTGCGCTAGGGTATCCACCCGCGCCTCCGACCCCGTTCGACATGACCGTTCCCGCCACCGAGAGCGCCCACGTCGCCGTCGTCGATGACGACCCGGACATCCGCGAGCTCGTCGCGACGCACCTCGAACGCTACGGCTACCGCGTCACCATCGCCGACGGGGCCAGATCCCTGCGCGCGCTGCTCGCGCGTTCGCGCTTCGACGCCATCCTGCTCGACGTCATGATGCCCGGCGAGGACGGGCTTGCATTGTGTCGGGACCTGCGCGCCTCGTCCGACGTACCGATCCTCTTCATGACCGCGTTGTCCGAGGAAACCGACCGCATCGTCGGACTCGAGCTCGGCGCCGACGACTACATCGCCAAGCCGTTCAACCCGCGCGAGCTCGTCGCGCGGCTGAAGGCGGTGCTGCGTCGTGCGCACGCGCTGCCGCCATCGGCCGAGGTCCCGTCGGTGGAGCGGCTCGGCTTCGCCGGCCGCACGTTCGACCTGCCCAGGCGCGCGGTGACCCTGCCCGACGGCTCGCGCATCGGTCTGTCGACGTCGGAGTTCAAGGTACTGAAGGCGCTCGTCGAGCATCCCGGTGCGGTGCTGACCCGCGACGAGATCATGGATCTCACGCGCGGGCGCAGCTCGGACGTCTTCGGGCGCGCCGTCGACAGCCAGATCAGCCGCCTGCGCAGGAAGCTCGAGGACGACCCGAAGCGCCCGGCGATCATCCTGACGCACTGGGGCGGCGGGTACTGCTTCTCCGAGGAGGTGGAGGTCCTGCCATGAGACCTTCCAACGACGGCATCGCTCGGCTCTGGCATCGCAGCGTCTTCGCGCAGACCTCGATGGTGCTGTGCGCAGCGCTGCTGGCCGCGCAGGGCATCGCGTTCTGGCTGTTCTGCGGCGAACGGGCGGTCGTGTTGCGCGAGGCCGCGAAGGCGGGCTTCGTCGACACCCTGCACCTCGCCGCGACCGCGCCGGCCGCGCTCCCGCCCGGCGACGCGACGCGGTTCCTGTGGCTCTCCGAGGCGCGGCCCGACATGACCTCGCTCCGCGCCGCACCTCCGGAGCTGCTCGCGCGGCTGGAACCGCATCGTCTCGCCCTGCCCTGGCCGGTGGGCGCCGCTCGGGCCAACGCTCCGGAGGTGGCCCGCACCGCGGCCGACGAGCTGAGCTGGTGGCCGGTCGGAGCGCGCGGCGTCGCGCTCGCCCTGCACCCGTCGGGCGCGGGCTACGTCGGATCGCTCGTGCTGGACGACGGGCGACGACTGAACGGGCTGTTCGCCACCCCCGCGTGGACGAGCCCGCTCGCCTCGCAGAACTGGACGCTGCACGCGGTGACGCTCGGCCTGATGATGCTGGCCTCCGTCCTGCTGTCGCGCCGGCTGACCGGACCCATGCGACGCTTCGCGCACGCCGCCGGCGAAGTCGGGCGCGGGCGGCGCGCCGTGCTGCCGCGGGGCGGACCGAACGAGGTGCGTCGCACGGCCGAGGCCTTCGACGCCATGCAGCGGCGCATCATCGCTCTCGTCGACGATCGCACGCACCTCCTGTCCGCGATCGGGCACGACTTGCGCACTCCGCTGACGAGCGCGCGGCTGCGGGTGCACCTCGTCGAGCAGACGCACCTGCGCGAGCGCCTGCTCGGCGACCTCGACCGGGTGGAGCGCATCACCGAGAGCGCGCTCGATCTGGTGCGCGGGCTCGCCGAGGAGGCGGCCGTGCGGGTGGACCTGCGCGCGCTGCTGGACGAGGTGGCGACCGACTTCGGCGAGACCGGTGCGGACGCGACGCTCGTCGCGGACGACGTGCCCGTGATCGTGACCTGCCGACCCGTCATGCTGCGCCGGGCCGTGACCAACCTCGTCGACAACGCGATCAAGTACGGCCGGGGCGCCGAGCTGTCGGTGCGCCGCGGCGATCCGCACGAAGGGCACGGCACCGACGTGGTGATCCGCGTGCGCGACCGCGGCGAGGGTATCGACATGAACCGCGTCGCGGAAGCGTTCGAGCCCTTTCGCCGGCTCGAGGGCTCGCGCTCGCGCGCGACCGGGGGCGCGGGGCTCGGACTCACCCTCGCCCGCTCGGTCGCGCGGCGGCACGGCGGCGACGTGACGCTTGCGCGGGCCGAAGACGGGCCCGGGCTGGTCGCGACGCTGCGCTTCCCGGTCGGCTGAAGGTGGGAAACGGCCCTACCGTGCCCGATCGCCGAGCTCGCTGGCCAGCCGCTCCACCAGATCGCGTGCCCGCTGCGCCAGGGGGCGCCCCTGCGGGTACACGATCCACACCGACATCGGTCGCCACGCGTACTCCGTCAGCACGGCCTCGAGCCGCCCCGCCGCCAGCGCCGCGCGCACGATGAAGTCCGGCTCGCGCAGCACGCCGAGTCCCGCCTCGGCCGCCGCGACCAGCGCCTCGCCGTTCGTCGCGGTGTAGCGCGCGCGCACCTCGACCGTGCCGGTGGCGCCACCCTCGCCGCTCCAGGCCCAGCGCTGACGCGGCGCGCGATCGCTGAAAGCACAGCGCGTCGACGTCCTCGAGATCGGCGGGCACCGTCGGGCGCCCGCGCTCGTTCCAGTACGCCGGGCTCGCGGCGACGACGTGCACGACGTCGCCGAGCCTGCGCGCCACGAGCCGCGAGTCCTCCAGATCGCCGATGCGCACCGCGACGTCGAAGCCCTCCTCCACGAGATCCACGCGCCGGTCGGCGTAGTCCACGTCGAGGCGCAGCGACGGGCGCTCGGCCGCGAACGCGTGCAGCACCGGTGCCACGACGCCGAGCCCGTAGCTCAGCGGCAGCGCGACGCGCAAGGTGCCCTCGTAGGCCGCGCAGGCGCCCGTGACGCTCTCGTCGGCGCGCTGCAGCGCGGCCAGCAGCGCCACGGCGCGCTCGTGGTACTCGACGCCCGAGGCGGTCGGAGCGAGCCCGCGCGACGAGCGGTTCGCGAGCCGCACGCCGAGCCGCGACTCCAGCTCCCCGAGCCGTCGGCTGACCGCCGACACCGCCACGCCGAGCCGCTCGGCCGCGCCCGACAGCGAGCCCGACTCCACGACGGCGACGAAGGTCTCGAGCTCGACGAAGCGATCCATGCATGGATGCTACGGCCTGCCGGAGGGCAAAAGCGCGCACGTCGTCGTCACCTCGGGCGAGACAGAGGTAGATTCGGGCATCGTTCTTCGCCACCCCTACCTGCGCCATGGGACTGCTCGTCGACGGCAATTGGCAGGACCGCTGGTACGACACCGACTCCACGGGCGGCAAGTTCGAGCGCTCGGAATCGAGCTTCAGGCACTGGGTCACGGCCGACGGCTCGCCCGGCCCGTCCGGCGAAGGCGGTTTTCCCGCAGCTCGCGGCCGCTACCATCTCTACGCGAGCTACGCGTGCCCCTGGGCGCACCGCGTGCTCATCTGGCGTGCGCTGAAGGGTCTGGAGGACGCCATCGATGTCTCCTTCGTGCACTGGTTCATGGGCGAGGAGGGCTGGACCTTCGAGCCCGACGACGACGGCATCGTCGGCGACCGCCTGGGCGAGCGCACGCGGCTGCACCAGCTCTACACCGCGGCGAACCCGACGTTCACCGGCCGCGTGACGGTCCCCGTGCTGTGGGACACCGAGCGCGACACCATCGTCTCGAACGAATCCAGCGAGCTGGTGCGCATGCTGGACACCGCGTTCGACCAGCTCGGCGCCGCCCCCGGCACGCTGTACCCCGAGGCGAAGCGCGACGAGATCGATGCGCTGAACGAGCGCATCTATCACACGCTGAACAACGGCGTGTACAAGGCGGGCTTCGCCACGACGCAGGACGCGTACGAGGAGGCCGTGAACCCCTTGTTCGACACGCTGGACGCGCTCGAGGAGATCCTGGCACGGCAACGCTTCCTGACGGGCGACGAGCCGCTCGAGGCCGACTGGCGGCTGTTCCCCACGCTGCTGCGGTTCGACCTCGTGTACCACGGCCACTTCAAGTGCAACGTGCGGCGCATCGCCGACTACCGGCACCTCGCGGGCTACACGCGCGATCTGTACCAGTGGCCCGGCATTCGCGACACGATCAACCTGAAACACGCGAAGCGCCACTACTACTCCAGCCACGAGACGGTCAACCCGACGCGCATCGTGCCGGTGGGCCCGGCGCTCGATCTCGACGCGCCGCACGGACGAGGCTGAAGGACCTTACCGCAGGCCCGACCCTATCGGCCTGCCAGCCATGCGTTCACCGCACGCACGTCGCCGGCCCCCAAAGCGCCGGCGCGGCGCTGCAACTCCAGCGAGCCGACGATGTAGTCGTAGCGCGCGCCGGCGAGATCCGCTTCGGCGCGAAACTGATCGCGCAGCGCCCGCAGCACGTCGGCGGAGGTGCGGATTCCGGCCCGAAAGCCCGCCTCGGTCGCCTCGGCGGCCCGCGTCGTGGACTCGAGCGCCTGCTCGAAGGCACTCGCCCTCGCGATCGAGGACAGCACCGCCCGGTAGGCCTCGCGCGTGCCGCGCACCGTCTCGCGCCGGACCTCGACCAGGTTCTGCGTGGCGGCCCGGGCATCGGCGCTCGCCCGCGCGATCAGGCCCGTGACGCGACCTCCGGACAGCAGCGGCACCGTGCCGGTCAGCGCCAGCGTGCCGATCTCGATATCCGGAATGGGGCCGTCCGAGTCTATCGACACCACGTTCGCGCCCAGCGTCACGATCGGCAGGCGCCGCGCGCGTTGCTGCCCGACCAGCACGTCGGCCGCCTCCGCCGTGCCGCGCGCGGCGATGAGCTGCGCGTTGCCCTCCAGCGCGAGCTCGACCCACGTGCGCGCGTCCGCCGGCTGCGGCGCGACCAGTCCGAAGGCCGGCCCCAGGCCGGCGAGCTCGACGCCGGCCGCGTCCGGATCCACCGCGCCCACGCCTTCGGCATCGGTGAACGTCGCGGCGCCCGTGCCGACGATCACCGCGAACGCGTCGCGCGCGTCCGCCAGCGCGTCCCGCGCCCCGATCAGCTGCGCCTGGGCGAGGTCGCGCCCCGCACGCGCCTCGACGACGTCGGTGATGGAGACCGTGCCGACCGCGTACTCCCGCTCCGCGCGGTTCAGCTGGCGCCGCGTGGCGTCGAGGTCCGAGCGCCGGAACTGCAGCTCGGCCTGCGCCCGGAGCACCGCGAAGTAGCGCCGCGCGACGCGCAGCACGAGCGTCTCGTGCGCGGCCACGAGCCGCGTCGCGGCGACGTCCTCGTCGATGCGCGCGCGACGGAGCGCAAGCCACGTCGGACGATCGAAGATCGCCTGGTCGAGCGTCGCGGTCAGCGTCGTCTCGGTGTAGTCGCCGGCGATGAGCGTACCGGTTCCGCCCCCGAGCCCCCCCGGTGAGCCCGCGCCCGGCACGGCATCGAGCCCTCCGTCGTCCCCCGACCCGCTGTCCTCGAAGTCGGTGTTGCGCGCCGCCTCGGCGGTGAAGTTCGCCTGCGGCAGCAACCCCGCGCGCGCGACGGTCGTGCCCGCGCGCGCGGCCGCGAAACGCTCGCGTTCGAGCAGGAAGCTCGCGTCGAAGCGCTGCGCGCGCGACAGCGCGTCGAGCAGATCGAGCGTCGGGACCCTCCGCCCGCGCGGTCGCGCCGCCGAGCGAGGCGGGCACGGTCAGCTCCGTGCCGGGCTCGAGCGCGCTCGGGTCGTCGATGCCGTTCGCGCGCGCAAGCTCGCGCCAGTTCGCGGCGTCCCCGGTGAGCGTGCGCGCTATGCCGGCCAGGCTCTCCCCTTGCCGTACCGTGTAGGCCGACGTCGTGGCGGACACCCCGTCGCCCGCGTCGGCAGCGGAATCACCGTCCGCATCGTCCGTTTGCAGCCACAACGCCTCGTCCCCCGGCAACCGCGTCCCCGCGTCCGAGTACGAGTATCGCGGCCCGGAAACGCCGCAGCCCCCGAGCAGGGCGCCGGCGGCCAGCACGGCGCACAGCGTCGAACGCGGGCCTCGATCGGTGTTCAAGCGGCACTCGTCTCCGGGGTCGAATCTCGGCGCGGTTCGTCATCGGACTCGAGCGACGCCCGTCCGCCCGCGAGCCACGAGCTCGCGCGCGCGTACACCGAGGCCAGCGCCGGCACGAGCGCGATCATGACGACCGAGCCGAACAGGATGCCGATGCCGAGCGACACGGCCGTGGGCACGAGGAAGGCGGCCTGCACGCTCGTCTCGAGGATCAGCGGTGCGATGCCGAAGAACGTCGTCATCGTGGTCAGCGTCACCGGGCGGAAGCGCGTGACGGTCGCATCGACGATCGCCTCGCGCGGGCTCTTGCCCTCGCGCTCGCCCGAGATGATGAAGTCGACGATCAGCAACGCATCGTTGACGATCACGCCCGCGAGACCGATCACGCCGAACATGCTCAGGAGGGTCAGGTTCAACCCGAGCGCGGCGTGGCCGAGCAGCGCGCCGACGAAGCCGAAGGGAATGATCGCCAGCACCACCAGTGGCCGCCCGTACGAGCCGAACGCGAGTGCCAGGATCGCGTAGATGGCGAACACCGCCAGCACGAAGTTCGTGGCGAGCGCCGGCCCGAACCGCTGCTGCTCTTCCTGTTCGCCGCCCACCGTCACGACGAGCCCGGGGTAGTCGCGCGTCAGCTCCGGCACCAGCTCCGACTGGATGCGCGACGTCTCGGCGCCGCCCGAGGTCAGCGCGGTGTCGACGTCGGCGGTGATCGTCGTGACGGTGCGCCCGTCCACGCGCACGATCTCGCTCGGCGCGGGCGCGAACTCGAGCTCCGCGACCGCGCGCAGCGGCACCGAGCCGGTGCCGTCCGGTCCGCTCACAGGCACGCGGTAGCGCTCCAGGTCGCCGATCGTGTCGCGCTCCTCGGGGGCGAGCCGCACGCGCACCTCGACCTCCTCCCGGTCGCGCTGGATCTCGGTCACGCGCGCGCCGTAGAACGCGGCGCGCACCTCGCTCGCGATGGTCGCCTGATCGAGCCCGTAGGAGGCGGCCTCGGGGCGCGCGCGCACGCGGATCTCGCGCGCGGTACTGAACCGGTCGTCGCGCAGGTCGAACACCCCTTCGCGCGCGCCGAGCTCCTCGACGATGCGCGCGACCGCATCGTTCGTCGTGGTCTCGCTGTCGGAGGCCACCTGCAGCACGATGGGTTCGCCGACACCGATGGTGCTGGCCGAGAAGGTGAGCTTCTTCGCGCCAGGGATCTCGCCGACGGCCTCGCGCCACGCGTTCGCGAAGGCCTGCGTCGAGACCGCGCGCGTCTCGGCATCGGCGAGCCGCGCCTCCACCGTCGCGAGGTTCGCGGCCGAGCTGCCTTCGCCGGTCGCCGCGAATCCGACCGTCACGAGCGTCTCCCGCAGCAGCCCCTCGGCCGAGCCCTCGCCACCTTCGTCGCCGGCGGCCGCTTCGGCCGCCCGGCTCGCCGCCGCGGCGATCTGCTCGGCACGCCGCGCGGTCGCCTCGGCCGTCGCGCCGTCGGGCAGCTCCAGCGAGGCGACGGCGTAGTTGCCCTCGATCTCGGGGAAGAACACGAAGCGCACGACGCCCGCGCCGAGCAGCCCGAACGAGGCGATCGAGATGGCGAGCGCGACCGACAGCACGAGCCCCGGGCGGCGCACCGAGAAGTCCACCGCGTCCCGGAGCTTGCCCTCGGAGAAGCGCTCGAACGCGCCCCCGACCTTGTCGCGCAGCGGCTCGGTGAAGCGGCGCGGCGACCACTTGCGCGGCTTGCCCGGCTGGATGCGCGACAGGTGGTGCGGCAGGATGAGCAGGGACTCGACGAGCGAGACCAGCAGGACCAGGATCACGACGATGGCGATGTCCGCGATGAACGCGCCCGAGGAGCCTGGCAGGAAGATCAGCGGCAGGAAGGCGGCGATGGTGGTCAGCGACGAGAACACGGTCGGCTTCCACACGCGCATGACGGCCTGCTTCGTCGCCTCGACGGGATCGTCGGTGCGTCGCTGCTGCGCGTACGACGCCTCGCCGACGACGATCGCATCGTCGACGATCATCCCGAGCGCCAGGATGAAGCCGAACAGGGAGAGCTGGTTGATCGTCACGCCGAGCGGCTGCATGACCGCGAACGTGCCCACGAACGCGACGACCACGCCGAAGGCGACCCAGGCCGCCACGCGCAGGTCGAGAAACAGCAGCAGGATGCCGACGATCAGCGCGACGCCCAGCGCGCCGTTCTCGGCCAGCAGCCGTATGCGACCGCGCAGGGATTCGGCCTCGTCGCGCCACAGCACGGCCTCGACGCCGTCCGGCACGGCCCCCGACAGGGTCTCGTCGACGTAGCCGCTCACGGCGTCGACGAGGTTCAGCACCTGCTCGTCGCCGACCCGGTAGACCGACACCAGCACCGCCGGCACGTCGCCGTAGCGCGCGACGCGCGTGTCGTCCTCGAGCACCTCGCGCACCTCGGCGACATCGCCGACGAGAACGCGCGCCCCACCCTCGCCGACCAGCAGCGGCTTGTCACGGTAGACGCCCGCGCTCTCGCCCTCGCCGACCGCGCGCAGCAGGATCCGCTCCTCGCTCGTCTCGATGCGGCCGCCGGACAGATCCAGGCTCTCGCCCTCGATGATGCTAGCCACCTGCGACAGACCGAGCCCGTAGGCCTCGAGCGCGTCGCGACTGAACTCGATGTCGATGCGGTCGGCGGCGATGCCCGAGATCTCGACCTGCGAGACGCCCGGCAGGTCCAGCAGGTCCGAACGGGCGCTCTCGGCGAGCGTCTTCAGCGAGCGCCGGTCGATATCCCCCGCGATGGCGATCTGCGCGGCGAGCTCGTCGGGTTCCACCTCGATCACGCGCGGACGCTCCGCGCGCTCCGGGAACACGGTGATGCGCTCGACCTCGGTCTCGACGTCGTCCAGGACCTCGCGCACGTCGACCCCGCGCACCGTGTCGATCGTGACGACACCGGTGCCGAGCGAGGCCGTGCCGCGCACGCGGCGCACGCCCTCGAGCCCCTCCACGCCGTTCTCGATCGGCTCGACGATGGCGGTGAGCACCTCCTGCGGCGTGGCGCCCGGCAGCACGACCGTGACCTGCACCGTGCCCGTCGCGATCTCCGGGAACTGCTTGACGGTGATGGTGAACATCGCGAGGCCGCCCGAGAGCAGCAGCGCGACCATCAGGAGGTTCGGTGCGACGCGGTTGCCCAGAAACCAGCGGATGATCCCGCTCACGAACGCCCCGGGTTCCGGGGGACTTGCGCGGCGGGACCCGAAGACTCCCCTTCGCGCTCCGAGGCTAGGCGTACCTCGAGCCCCTCCACCGCCGCCGCCACGTCCGTCACGAGCACCCGGTCCCCATCGGCGAGCATGCCGCCCATCACCTGCACGGTGTCGCCATCGCGCAGCACGATCTCGGGATCGGCGGCGCGCAGTTGCCCGTCGCGCACGAGCCACAACCGGTCCGCGCCCTTCAGCGCGCGCGCGGGCACCTCGAACAACGGCGGCCCGCCCGACGGCACCGGCACGACGACCTCCACCAGCTCGCCGACCCGCAGTGCGCGGTCCCCGAACGGGTCCTGCACATCGACGACGAGCCCGAGCGTGCGCGCCACCGGGTCCAGCACCGGGTCCACGGCCGCGATGGCGCCGGTCGCGATCAGCCGGCGCGGCGGGTCCACCGGGAACACGTCGACGGGACGCCCCACGAGGGCCGCGTCCGGTCCGAGCAGGGCGCGCTGGCGCGGCAGCAACCCGACGCGGATCTCGGCCCGCGCCGCCATGACGAG
Organism: uncultured Gammaproteobacteria bacterium; assembly: GCA_963833195.1. Classification (GTDB taxonomy): domain Bacteria; phylum Pseudomonadota; class Gammaproteobacteria; order Granulosicoccales; family Granulosicoccaceae; genus Granulosicoccus. Next base: position 1,529,063 of record CAWHXF010000028.1, read on the forward strand.
CTCGCCGACGCTCGTGCCCGGCCCCACGATCTGCCCGAGCGACACGTCGCGCGCGGTCACGATCGCGTCGTAGGGCGCACGGATGGTGGTGTCCTCGCGCGCGATGCGTGCAAGCTCGACCTCGCTCTCGGCGAGCGCGACCTCGGCCTCGGCGGACGCGAGCGTCGCCTCGACCTCGTCGAGGCGCTGGTCCACGGCGAAGCCCTCGTCCTCGAGCTGACGCTGGCGACCGGCGTTCGCGCGCGCCGTCTCGCGCTGCGCGCGCGCGCCCTCGAGCCGCGCCTCGGCGGCGGCGAGCTCCGCCTCGAATCGGTCCGGATCGAGCTCGACCACGACGTCGTCCGCCGCTAGCCGTCGCCCCACGCGGAAGTCGTCGGCCACGCGCGCAACCCGCCCCTCGACCTCGGCCGACAGCACGAGCCGCGCGGCCGGGCGCACGAAACCGGTCTGCGCGATGGTCAGCCGCTCGACCGCGCGCACCGTTCCGGTCTCGACCAGCGGGCCCTGCGGGCCCGGGTCGCGCGGCTCGGGTCCTCGGCGATCCAGCCGACGGCGAAGTAGCCGAGCACGCCGAGCCCGATGATGCCGGCGCAGACGCCGGCCGCGAGCCAGCGCCTGCCACTGCCGCCGCTTCGGCCGCCGCCGTCTTCCTCATCGTCGTCGCCGTCGTGGGCCGCCTCGTGCGTGTCGGATTCTCGGCTCATCATCGGCAGCTACAGGGTATTGGCAGTCGTACGTTTGCCGGCGATGCGGCGGCGACGATCCGCAAAATCGCCAACGCCCTGCTACGGCCGTGCCAACGTCGTGCTTACTGAAAGGTCGCGACGGGCCCCGGTCGGGGCCTGCCGCGGATCGCGCGCGCGCCGCGCTCCGCATCTCGCAACGCGCTCGGCGAACAGCCGTGCTCGGCCCCGAACGAGCGTGCAAGGTGCGCGTGCGACGCGAAACCGCACGCCAGAGCGATCTCCACGAGAGGAGCGTCGGACGTGCGCAGCATGGCCCGCGCGCGCTCCAGCCGGCGCTCCATGACGTAGCGGTGCGGCGTGCAATCGACGGCCCGTCGGAACGCGCGCGCGAAGTGATCCGGCGACAGCTCGACCGCCGCCGCGAGCTCTCCGACGGGCAGCGCGCGCGACAGCTCCGCCTCGACAAGCTCCAGCGTGCGCCGCAGCCGCCGGGCGTCCAGCGCGCCAGGTTCCGCGCACGCGGTCGGCGAGGCGCACCCGCCAAGGACCAGCAGCCGATCCAGTGCGCGCGGACGCTCTTCCCGCGGACCGAGGCCGAGCAACCAGCGCCGCAGCTCGCGCACGACGGGACGAACCCCCTGCACGGTCGCGTCGCTGAACGGCTCGGCGTACGGAAGGCCCGGCACGCCTTCGATCTGAAGATACTCCCCGCCCACCTCGGAGCTCGAGTAAACGTCGCAACCCGGCGGCAACCACGCGAGCGAGTACGGTCGCGTGAAGAAGGGTCTCACGCGGTCGCTCGCGATGGCGTCCACACCGTACTGCATGCCGATCGCCACGCCCAGGCTCGGTCGCTCGGTGACGCGCCGGACCTCGTAGGGCAGTGCGGGCAGCAGCGTGACGGCGAGCCCGTCCACGGTGCGCGACATCGCGCCGGTTTCGGACAAGCCCGCGTCGCCCGCCACCTGCATGCTCTTCGCCTCCCCTTGCCGACAACGCCCATGACACCGTTCACCCTGCAGGAGCTGGAAGCCGCCGCCGCTCTCGTGCACGCGAGCATGCCCCCGACGCCGCAATACCGCTGGCCCCTGCTCGAGAGCGTCACCGGCACCGAGACCTGGGTCAAGCACGAGAACCACACGCCCACCGGCGCGTTCAAGATCCGCGGTGGCCTCACGTTCATCGACGCACTGCGCCGGCGCGAGCCGGAGGCCCGCGGCATCGTCACCGCCACGCGCGGCAACCACGGTCAGAGCCAGGCCCGCGCCGCGCGCGTCGCCGGGCTCGAGGCCGTCATCGTCGTGCCGCACGGCAACTCGGTCGAAAAGAACGCCGCCATGCGCGCGTTCGGTGCCGAGCTCATCGAGCACGGTGCCGACTTCGACGAGGCCGCCGCGGAGGCCCAACGGCTGGCCGAATCGCGCTCGCTGGTACGCGTGCCCTCGTTCCACCACGACCTCGTCGCGGGCGTCGCGAGCTATGCATTGGAGTTCTTCCATGCGGTACCGGACCTGCATGCCGTGTACGTGCCGATCGGGTGCGGCTCGGGCATCTGCGCGTTGATCGCCGCGCGCGACGCGCTCGGCCTCGACACGCGCATCGTCGGCGTGGTCTCGACCGAAGCGGACGCGGCGCGCCGCGCGTTCGAGTCCGGCACGCCCTGCAGCACCGACACCGCGCGCACGTTCGCCGACGGCATGGCGGTGCGCGTGGTGGTGCCGGAGGCGTTCGAGGTCTACTCGCGCGGCGCCGAGCGCATCGTGTCGGTCACCGACGACGAGGTGGCCGAGGCCATGCGGCAGTACTTCTCGTGCACGCACAACGTCGCCGAGGGTGCGGGCGCGGCGCCGCTGGCGGCGCTGCTGCAGGAGCGCGAAGCGATGGTGGGCAAGCGCGTCGGGGTGATCCTGTGCGGGGGGAACGTGGATACGGACGTGTTCGCCAGGGTGCTTCGGGGCGAGACGCCGGAGATCTGACGCTCGCTTGGGTTCGCGTCTCGCATCGGGCGTATCCTTCACATCCGGCCCGAGCCCCTCACACGCAACTCCTCGCAATGAACGCCTCAGCGGAGACCTTCCGGCGGCACAAGCTGACCGTCGCCGAGTATCGCGCCATGGGCGAGCACGGCATTCTCGCGCCGGACGCGCGCACCGAGCTGATCGACGGAGAGATCATCGAGATGAACCCGATCGGAATCACGCACGCCGGGCTGGTGAATCAGCTGAACAGGCTACTCGGCCGAGCTGTCGGAGACGATGCGATCCTCCACGTACAAAACCCGATCGAGTTGCCCGAGCACTCGATGCCGCAAGCGGATCTCGCTCTGCTACGCCCACGCACGGACTTCTACAAGCGCCTGCAACCGACGGCGGACGATACGCTGCTGGCCGTCGAGGTCGCCGACACGTCGCTGCGCTACGACCGGGAAGTCAAGCTGCCCCTCTACGCGGCGTACGGCATCCCCGTAGCGTGGCTGGTCGATGTGAACGCCGCCCGGCTGATCGTCCACGGCGAACCGGGTCCCGGCGGCTACGCATCCGCCGCCGAGCCCGCGCGCATGGAGGCCGTCGCGGTCCCGGGACTGCCCGAGGTGGTCGTCGATCTGTCGGCGCTATTCGACTGATTCGGTCGGACCTCGCCGGCCGGGCAGCGCGCGATGCCCCACCCAACACGTGTTGAGTGAAACGACGCTTCAGGGCGCGCTCCCGTCTCCGCAACTGGTCGCGTTTAGAGACGATCCGCTGCGTCGGGTAGCGCAAGCGCATTCTCCCGAGACTCCCGCGGCCGTCGCCTCGTCCGGCCGCGCACGCCTGATGCGCACGCGGACCCGATGCATGCCCACCCGGTGGGCGATCGCCTTCGTGCGCGCCGATGCGCCTTCGAGCAGGTACCAATCGGCGGCATCGGCGGCATCGGCGCGAAACAGCCGATCTTCCATCGCCTGCAACGCGCCAATCGCGTTCGCGGCCATGTCCGGCGGCAACACGAAGCGGAGCGCCACGCTACCGTCGGCAAGCTCGTGCCAACCGCCCGTGCGGCCGAGGAAGCGTTGCCGGTCCGCAGCGATCTCGTCGTCCACGTCGGCGGGCGCGCGTCCGGTACGCAGCCCCTCGCAACTGCGTGCCACCTCCGCCGCCGTCGCTTCGAGAGCCATCGCGCAGAGCGCGATCTCGTTGTCCTCGTTCACGACCCGCGCCAGCGCCCGGATCTTGGACCAGCCGAGGCGTCCGAGCCGGTACAGCTTCGCGAGCGTCGGCCGATCGCGCAGCGCGCGCGACGCGCAGCTTCTCCCAAGCAAGGCCGGTACAGATGCCGAGCTCGGAGTTCATCCAGGCGGCGCAATGCTTCGCGCCGGTCGATCTCCAGCCCTTCGCCTCGTCGAACCGCAGCAGCAACTCGAGCATCTCGGCGTGCGCGCCCTCGGTGCGACGGGACGCATCGCGCAGGCGTCGATCGAGAGACTTCAGCTCGGACGAGGAGAGCTCGGCCTGAGCCGTGCTGGACGCGGCGTGATGCGTTTCCTCTACGTGCGCGTGCGCCCGTCCAGCCGCTCGTTCGGCAGCACGCTCGCTCTGCTGGCCGGAGACTTGCTCGAGCTCCTCTTCGGGGGACCAGCATCCGGACAACGGCCCCGGCGCCGCACGGTCCGCTCGCACCGAATCCGCCCGACCGTCACGAGCGCCGCCGGCGGCGCGCAGCAGGGCGAGCATTGCCGTGTCGAGCTCGGATGATTCGCTTCCCGCCCCGCCCTTTCGCGATGTGGCGGAGCAAGGAGTTGCCCACCGTTCGGCCAAGGCCGTCTCGAACGCCACGCGGAGGGCCTCGTTTCGTTCGCGCTCTTCGCGCCTGAACGCGGACTCCCCGTCGCTACCTTCGATTCCACGCTTTGTCACGGCAGCCGCCTCCTGGCGATGTTCGACACGTGGCAGGTTATTCGATCGGTAGCGACGGAACAGTGACAAGGCTCGTCAAGCTGTGTTTATTATCAGCAATAGATCGCGCCTTCAACGCATCTCGTATCCCGCGGTCTCATCCGACGCTCTTGTCCGTGAAGCGCGCTTCGCCGAGCGGAAAGAGTCGGGTCATTCGTTGGACCCTCGCGATGGCGTCGGCCCGAGCCGGATACGGTCCGCGACGACGGCAACGAGATCCGGCTCGTCGATGCTGCCGTCCACGGTCAGGGCCCGCAACCCGAGCTCGTCGGTGCGCTCGCGAAGCCGGTCGGTGAACAGTCGGTCACGCTCAGGCAGGTTGGCCAACGCGGCGTGCGGCCGCGTGGTCCTGTCCGCGATGTCCCACAGCGTACCGCGGCTCACGAATGCGCGACGGCGGAACTCGGGCGTGGGCAGGAGCCACAAGGCTCGGGAAGTGTCGACCAGCAGCGGCTTGACCGCGGAGGGCAGCAACCTGAACCCTTCGACGATCACGGTTTCGCGGGCGGGCAGATCGAGCAGGTCCTCGACGATCAGATCGAACCCCTCCCTCTCGAACCAAGGGAACGTGGCGAGCATGGTCCGGGGTGAGCGCTCGATCCACCGCTCGTCGCGGCTCATCGCGACGAACGCGTGCAGCAACGGACAGTCGCTAGGCGTCGTGCGGCGCACGTGATCCGCCATGACGGCGTCGGTGGAGTAGAGCCGCACGTCGCGGGCGGCGGCAAGGTGCCGGGCAATCGTCGACTTGCCCGCACCGCTGCCGCCACCGATCCAGTGGACGCTTCGAAGCCGCCGGCGCAGGGCTGCGTTCATGTCGATACGGCGCGGTCGCACGGCGCTTCCATGCTCTGCCCGTCACATTCCATCGACAATTCGACGCGCATCGCACCGGAATCGATCGTCGGCAAGGTCACGCCGAAGGCATCGAATGCGGGGGTCACCCAAGCACCTCACGATGCCATGCCCCTGCACCTCGCCGACGAACACTGCCTGCGACCCCGCCTGCTCGGAGCGGCTGCCGGCACGCCCTGCCGAGTGGTCGGCCTGTTGCGACGCACGGGCGAGTCGGGCCCCCCGCGCCTCGTCGACGCCGTCGAGTTCGATGGCGAGCGCTGCCGCTACCGCACGCTCGGCGACGGCATCGACGCGGATCGGTGGCTGGACGAGCGAGCCGACGACGACTACCGCCCGTGCGCGCGCGCCGTCGTCGACCGGATGATCCTCCTCGCGCGCTCCGGCGCGGCCGGACACGCTACCCACGTCACCGATGCCGTGATGGACGCGGATGGCCGCATCACTCTCACCCTCCTCGAGCAAACCTGGCGTTCCGGCCGTCGCGTCGAGGCCTGAAGGGGCTACCCCGCCCGCTCGATCGCGCGCTCCAGGAAGTCCAGCCGGTCCTGCCCCCAGAAGCGCTCCTCGCCGACGATCCACGTCGGCGATCCGAAGACGCCTTTGGCGTGCGCCTCGTTGGTCACCTCGCGTGCGCGCTCGATCATCGACCGCTCCTCGGCGCGCGCGAACAGCGCCTCGTCGTCCGCACCGAGCGCGCGCACCAGCTCCACGAGCGTCGCACGGTCCGCGATGTCGCGCTCGTCGCGCCAGCAGGCGGCGAGCACGGCGTCGGCGAGCCGGCCAGCCAAGGATTGTCCGTCGGCGGCCTCGCGTTCGTCCAGCTCGCCGGCCGCGAGCACGAGCCGCACGGCCATGGCCTGGTCCGCGGGAAAGTGCGCGGGTTGCAGCACGATCGGTACCTCCAGGTGCTCCGACCAACGCGCCAGCTCCTCGAGCCGCCAGCTCTGGCGCGAGGGGTGGCGCTGCGCCGGCGGCGTGCCGCCCATCTCGGAGAACGTGCGTCCGACGTCGATGGGCAGCGTGCGGATGCGCGCGTTGGTGCGACGCCGCAACGCTTCGAGCCGCTCGCTCGCGAGGTAGCTCCACGGCGAGATCAAGAAGAGGTGGTGATGGACGGTGATGGGCATGGCGACGCGAGGCTCGGTCGGGGTGGACCGCCGATCATGCCGCAGTCGTCACCCGTACCGACCGGACGCGAATGGCTACGCCGCTGCCACGAAATGCCCGGGAGCGACCTCGACGAGCTCGCCCGCCGGGTACGCCTCGCCCTCCGTACCGCCGACGTTCGCACGCGCCGCCCGCGGGTCCGCCAGCGGCACCGCAGAGATCAGCCGCTTCGTGTAGGGGTGCCGCGCATCGCCGAACAACGCCCCCGTCGGCGCCGTCTCCACCACCCTTCCCCGGTACAGCACCAGCACGCGGTGCGCCACGGCCGACGCCACCGCCAAGTCGTGCGTGATGAACAGCATGGCGAGCCCGAGCTCGTCCTGCAGGTTCGCGAGCAGCGCCAGGACGCGCGCCTGCACGGAGACGTCCAGCGCCGACACGGCCTCGTCGCACACCAGCAGCTTCGGCTTGCCGATGATCGCGCGCGCGATGCCGACGCGCTGGTTCTGCCCGCCCGACAGCTCGTGCGGGTAGCGGTTCGCGAAGCTCGCGTCGAGACCGACGCGCTCGAGGCCCTCGACGGCGCGCGCGCGTCGGCCGCGACGGTCGAGCCCGGGCTCGAAGACGCGCAGGGGTTCGGCGATGGACTCGACGACGGGCATGGCTGGATCGAGGCTCGCGAACGGGTCCTGGAAGACGATCTGCAGATCGCGCCGCGCGGCGCGCAGCGCCTTGGCGTCGAGATCCCCGAAGCTGCGTCCGAGCCACGCGACGTGGCCGGTCGTGGGCTCGATCAGCCGCAGCACCGCGCGCGCGAGCGTGGACTTGCCGGAGCCCGACTCCCCGACCACGCCGAGCGTCTCGCCCGCGCCGAGCGTGAGACTCACCCCGTCGACGGCGCGAAAGCGCGTGCGCTTCGCGAACACCGATCCGGGCAGCGTGAAGTCGACGCACAGATCGTCGACGCGCAGCAGCGGCTCGGCCGGCGGCAACGGGTCGCGCACCGGCGCGTCCATGCGCGGCACGGCCGCGAGCAGTCGGCGCGTGTAGGGCTCGCGCGGCGCGTGGAAGATCGCGTCGGCCGAGCCGGACTCGACGATGCGCCCGTCGCTCATGACCTGCACGCGGTCGCACATGCCGGCCACCACGCCCATGTCGTGCGTCACCAGCACGATGGAGGTGCCGTGCTCGGTCTGCAGCTCGCGCATGAGATCCAGGATGCCCGCCTGCACGGTCACGTCCAGCGCCGTCGTGGGCTCGTCGGCGATCAGCAGCTCCGGTCCCGCCAGCATGGTCATGGCGATCATCACGCGCTGGCGCATGCCGCCCGAGAGCTCGTGCGGGTACTGGTTCAGTCGACGTGCGGGCTCGCTCAGGTGCACGCGCTCGAGCCACTCCAGGCAGCGCTCGCGCACGGCCTTGCGCGTGAGGCCACCGCTCCCGTCCCCGCCTTGACCGCCACCACTTCCCGCGCCGTGCGCCACGAGCGTCTCGCGCATCTGCGCGGCGATCGTCATGTGCGGCGTCAGCGAGGTCAGCGGATCCTGGAAGATCATGCCGATGCGGGCGCCGCGCACGCGCCGAAGCGCCGCGGGCGGCAGCTCCAGCAGGTTCCGGCCACCGTGCATGGCGCGTCCGGAGGCGTGCCCGTTCGACGTCAGCAGACCGAGGATGGCGAGAAAGCTCTGGCTCTTGCCCGAGCCCGACTCGCCGACCACGCCCAGGCACTCGCCGCGCGCCACGTCGAAGGACACGCCGCGCACGGCCTCGACGGGGCCGTCCTCGGTGCGGAAGCCGACGACGAGATCCGAGACCGACAGGATCGGATCGGTCGTCGTGTCGGGGACGGCGCTCACGCTCGTCCCTTCACGTCGAACGCGTCGCGCAGCCCGTCGGCCACGAACAGGAACGACAGCAGCAGCGTCACGAGGAAGGCGGCCGGGAACCACAGCAACCACGGCAGCACCTCGAACACGCCGGCGCCCTCGGCGATGAGGGTGCCCAGGGAGGTGAGCGGCTCCTGCACGCCGAAGCCGAGATAGGACAGGAAGCTTTCGGTGGCGACGATCTCGGGGACGGTGAGCGCCGCGTAGATGACGACGGGTCCGAGCAGGTTCGGCACGATGTGGCGGCGCACGATGGCGGCGGTGCCGAGCCCGGCGGCGCGTGCGGCCTCGATGAACTCGCGTTCGCGCAAGCTGAGCGTCTGGCCGCGCACGATCCTCGCCATGGTCAGCCATTCGAGCGCGCCGATGGCCGCGAACAGCAGGTACACGTTGCGCCCGAAGATGACCATCAGCAGGATGACGAACAGGATGTAGGGCAGCGCGTACATCACGTCCACGAAACGCATCATGGCCTGGTCCGCACGCCCGCCGACGAAGCCCGCCACCGCGCCGTACAGCACGCCGATGCACACGGCCACGATCGTGGCCACCGCCGCCACGGCGAGCGACACGCGCGTGCCCTGCAGGGTGCGCGCGAGCAGGTCCCGCCCGTTCTGGTCGGTGCCGAACCAGTGCCCGCTCTCGAGCGAAGGCGGGGCGCGGAATGCCGCCCAGTCGGGCGTCTCGTTGTCGTACGGGATGAAGGCCGGCCCGACGAACGCGGCGAGGATCACGAGCACGAGCGCCACCAGCGCCACCATGGCCGGGCCGTTCCGGCGGTAGCGCCGCCAGGCGTCGCGCCCGCGCGTGGAGGCCGGGCCCTCGAGCGGGTGCAGGTCCGGGTCGTCGACGAGCTCCGCGGCCGTCGCGACGTCGACCACCCCCTTCGGCGCGCTCACGTCCGCACCCGGGGGTCGAGCCACGCGTACACGAGGTCCACGATCAGGTTCAGCACGACGATCAGCACCATGTAGAAGACCACGGTGCCGAGCACCATGCCGTAGTCGCGGTTCAGCGCCGCGTTGATGAAGTAGCGCCCGATGCCCGGCAGCCCGAAGATCGTCTCGACGACGATGGAGCCCGTGAGCAGGAAGCCGGCCGCGGGACCGAGGTAGGACACGACGGGCGTGAGCGCGGGCTTGAGCGCGTGGCGCCCGATGACGGCCAGGCTGGTGAGCCCCTTGGCGCGCGCGGTGCGGATGAACGGCCCGTTCAGCACCTCCACCAGCGCGCCGCGCATGAGCCGCGAGATGCGCGCGACGTGCGGCAGCGCGAGCACGCTCACGGGCAGCACCAGGTGGGTGACCGCACCGCCGCCCCAGCCGCCGACGGGCAGCCAGTCGAGCTGCAGCCCGAAGACCAGTTGCAGGATGGGCGCGACGAGGAAGTTCGGCAGCACGAGACCCAGCAGGATGACGCCGCCGATGGCCCAGTCGGCCGCGCGGCCGCGATACAGCGCGCCGATGATGCCGATGGCCACGCCGATCACCGCGGCCAGCACGAACGCGAGGCCGCCGATGATCAGCGTGTACGGCAGCCCGACGGCGATCTGCTCCGCGACATCGAAGTCCTGCGTGACGAAGGACGGACCCAGATCGCCACGCAACACGCCACCGAGGTAGTTCCAGTACTGCACGAGCAGCGGATCGTCGAGGCCGTAGTGCGCGGCCAGGTTCGCCCGGACGGCGGGCGGCAGCACGCGTTCGCCGTCGAACGGCCCGCCGGGCGCCAGCCGCAACACGAAGAAGCAGGCCGTGATCGCGATCCACAGGACCGGGATCGTGGTCAGCAGGCGCCGCAGCGCGTAGCGGAGCACGCGCGCGTCCCGCGACCGGCGGGCGCTACTCCGCCATCGACAACCAGCGCGTGCGGTGCTTGTCGAACGCGTTGTCCACGAAGCCACTGACCTTCGGCGACACGAGGTTCTCGGACAGGTAGTAGTAGATGGGCACCGCCGCGGTGTCGTCGAGCGCGACGCGCTCGGCCTCGTGCATCAGCCGCTCGCGCTCCTCGGGGTCCTGCGTCGCGTCGGCCTCGCGCATCAGCGCGTCGTACGCGGGGTTCGAGTAGCGGCCGTAGTTGTTGTCCACGCCGCTGCGCAGCAGGTCCAGGAAGTTGGCGGCATCGTTGTAGTCGGCCAGCCAGCCCGCGCGACCGATCTCGAACTCGCCGCGGCGCAGGTCGTCGTAGTGCACCTTGGTCTCGGTGTTGTAGAGCTCCACCTCGACGCCGAGCGGCTTCCACATCGAGGCGATGGCCACGGCGATGCGCTTGTGGTTCTCGTTGGTGTTGTAGCGCAGGGTGAGCTGCAGCGGGTTGTCGGGACCGTGGCCGGCCTCCTCGAGCAGCGCCTTCGCCTGTTCCACCTTCTCGCCGTAGGGCAGCTCCTTCCAGTCGAACTCCGCCGGGGTGTCGTAGTTCGCCATGCCGGGCGGTACCCAGGAGTAGGCGGGCAGCTCGCCGGTGCCGAGCACCTGCGGGCCGATGACCTCGCGGTTGATACCCATCGCCAGCGCCTGGCGCACCTTCGGGTCGTCGAAGGGCGGCTTCGTCTGGTTGACGACGTAGTAGTACAGCCCCGCGAACGGCGTGACCCGCAGTTGCCCGGGCAGGTTCTCCTGCATCCACGCGTACTGATCCTTCGGGATGTCGGTGAGGATGTCGAATTCGCCCGCGCGGTAGCGCTTGAGCGCGGCCGACTGGTCCTCCAGCACGAAGAACTTCACGCCCTCGATGGAGACGTTCTCGGCGTCGTGGAACGCCTCGTTCTTCTCGGTCAACACGTGCGAGCCCGGCACCCACTCGACGGGCACGTAGGGGCCGTTCGTGACGATGTTCTCCATGCGGACCCAGTCGTCGCCGTGCTCCTCGACGACGTGGTCCGGCAGCGGGTAGGCGGTGTAGTGCGTGAGCGCGCCGAGGAAGTACGGCGTCGGGTTCTCGAGGGTGATCTCCAGGGTACGCTCGTCGATCGCCCTGACACCGAGCTGGTCGAAGTCCGTGATCTCTCCGGTGTTGATGGCCTCCGCGTTCTTTATGGGGTACTGCAGGTAGGCGTAGTCGGCCGCCGTGGCGGGGTCCATCAGGCGCTGGAAGGCGAACACGAAGTCCTGCGCGGTGACGGGCTCGCCGTCGCTCCAGGTGATGCCGTCGCGCAGCGTGAAGGTGTAGGTCAGCTCGTCGTCGGAGATCTCCCAGCTCTCGGCCTGGCCCGGGATGGGCTCGGCGGCGGCGTCCTCTGTCAGCAGGCCCTCGAAGATGTCGCCGGCGATGCGATCCTCCCAGTCGCCCGAGAGCTTCTGCGGGTCGAGCGAGGACGGGTCGGCGCCGTTGTGCAGGTTCAGCACGGCGGCACGGGCGGCGGGGGCCGCCAGGGCCACGGCGGCACACAGCACCAGGGCGGTGCGAAGGGAGCGATGGATCATCGGACGCGGCCGTTTCGGGAGGATGTCGGGCCGACAATACGAAAGTCGTGGCGGTCGGTGTCGAAAAGACGCGTGGCGTACCCGGATCGTTCAGACGCCGTCAGCGAGCCGTCGCACCTCGCTCCCGAACGCCTCGAGCCGAAGCGGCTCGTGCGCCCCGACCCACTCGTCCGCCAGCCGGATCTTCAGCGCCGGATCGATGATGTAGTTGCCGCGCGAGACGCGCTTGAAGGGCTTCGTGTCGCAGGGCGCGTCGCGGAACATCCGCCGCGCACGATGAACCGATTTGGGCGCGACGCTTGTCCGTCCGCCGGCGCACTGGCACCCTGCTCCGATCGCCGCAACCCCGAACCACGATCATGACCGCACGCCACGCACTGACCCCGCTCGCCGCCGCGCTCCTGCTGGCCGCCGGCGGCGTTTCCGCCGAGACCCTGCGCTGGGCCGCCTCCGGCGACTCGCTCACCCTGGACCCGCACGCGCAGAACGAGGGGCCGACGCACACGCTGTCCCATCAGATGTACGAGGGACTGCTGCAGCGCGACATGGCGGGCGAGATCATCCCCGCGCTCGCCACGAGCTGGGAGGTGACCGATGACCCGAGCGTCTGGCGCTTCGACCTGCGCCAGGGCGTCACCTTCCACGAGGGGCAGGACTTCACGGCCGACGATGTCGTGTTCTCGCTCGAGCGCGCGATGAAGCCGACATCGGCGATGAAGGAGCTGCTCACCGCCGTGCAGGAAGTCAGGAAGGTCGACGACCACACCGTCGAGATCGTGACCGACGGGCCCGCTCCGCTGCTGCCCGCGAACCTCACGAACCTCTTCATGATGGACGAGGGCTGGACCACCGAGAACGGCGCGGCCGAGCCGCAGGACTTCGCGGCCGGCGGCGACAGCTTCGCGGCGCAGAACGTGAACGGCACGGGCGCCTACACGCTCCAATCCCGCGCGGTCGACGAGCGCACGGTGCTGCAGGCCTTCGAGAACTACTGGGGCATCGGGGAGTTCCCGCTCGAGGTCACCGAGATCGTCTACACGCCCATCCAGTCGGCCGCCACCCGCGTCGCCGCGCTGCTGTCGAACGAGGTGGACCTGATCCAGGACGTGCCGGTGCAGGACATCGGGCGCGTGTCCGCGCAGGACGGGCTGAAAGTCGAGACCGCGCCGCAGAACCGCACCATCTTCTTCGGCATGGACCAGTCCGGCGACGGCCCGTTCTCGAAGGCCGAGGTGCGCGAGGCGATGAACCTCGCCATCGACCGGAACGCCATCCAGCGCGTGGTCATGCGCGGCCAGTCCGATCCGACCGGCGTCATCATGCCGCCGTTCGTGAACGGCTGGACCGAGGCGCTCGCGGCGCTGCCCGAGGGCGACCCCGAGACGGCGAAGCGGATGATCGCGGACGCGGGCTTCCCCGACGGCTTCAGCGTGCAGCTGGACTGCCCGAACGATCGCTACGTCAACGACGAGGCCATCTGCCAGGCCGCGGTCGGCATGTTCGCGCGCGCCGGCGTCACGGTGAACCTCGACGCCAAGCCCAAGGCCCAGCACTTCCCGCTGATCGAGAACAGCGAGACGACGTTCTACATGCTCGGCTGGGGCGTGCCGACGTTCGACTCCGAGTACGTCTTCAACTTCCTGGTACACAGCCCGACCGACGAGCGCGGCTCGTGGAACGCCACGGGCTACTCGGACGCCGAGACCGATGCGAAGATCCAGAGCCTGTCGTCCGAGACCGACATGGACGCGCGCGACGCGACCATCGCCGAGATCTGGAACACCGTGCAGGAGCAGACGCTCTACCTGCCCATCCACAACCAGGTGCTGAACTGGGGCATGCGGGGCGATATCGACTTCGAGGTGCAGCCCGAGGACCAGCCGCACTTCAAGTTCCTGAGCTTCTCCAGCTGATCTGAGAACGGCGCGCCGCACCCGTGTTCGCCTACACCGTGCGGCGCGCCCTGCAGGGCGCGCTCGTGCTGTTCGTGGTCGCGTTCATCGCGTTCACGATGTTCCGCTTCATCGGGGATCCGCTGCAGAGCCTGCTGGGCCAGGAGGCGACGCAGCTCGACCGCGACGCGCTGCGCGAGCGCCTCGGCCTGAACGATCCCGTGCCGGTGCAGTTCGTGCGCTTCGTCGGCAACGCGCTGCGGGGCGACTTCGGCACGTCCTACCGGAACGGCGTGCCGGTCTCCGAGATGATTGCCCAGCGGCTGCCCGCGACGCTGGAGCTCGCGCTCGTGTCGGCGATCTTCGCCTCGGTCGCGGGCATCGTGCTCGGCGTGTACACCGCCATCCGGCGCGACGGCTGGCTCGCCAACACCATCATGTCGGCCTCCTTGATCGGCGTGTCCCTGCCCACCTTCCTGATCGGGGTGCTCCTGATCTGGGTGTTCGCGGTCGAGCTCGGCTGGCTGCCCTCGTTCGGCCGCGGCGCGACGGGGAATCTCCTCGGGTGGGACTCCTCGCTCGTCACGGTCTCGGGACTGAAGTCCCTGGTGCTGCCGGCCATCACGCTCGGGCTGTACCAGATGACGCTCGTGATGCGGCTCGTGCGCGCCGAGATGCTCGAGGTGCTGCGCACGGACTACATCCGCTTCGCGCGCGCGCGCGGGCTCTCCGATCGGGCCGTGAACTTCGGTCACGCGCTCAAGAACACGCTGGTGCCGGTCATCACCATCATCGGGCTGCAGATCGGCCAGATCACCGCGTTCGCGATCGTGACCGAGACCGTCTTCCAGTGGCCCGGCGTGGGACTGCTGTTCATCAACGCCGTGCAGTTCGTGGACATTCCCATCATGGCCGCCTACCTGCTGCTGGTCGGCGCGCTGTTCGTGGCGATCAACCTCGTCGTCGACGTGCTGTACGCCGTGGTCGACCCGCGCCTGCGCGTCGAGCGCCGGACGTCGGGGGCATGAGCATGCGCACCGAAGATGCGGCGGACGATCTCTCCTCGCGGCCCTCGACGGGGCTCGCCACCGGGGCGTCCACGGCGCGCCCACCCGGCCGATTGCGGCGCGCGCTGGACTCCGACGTCGCGTACTCGTTCCGCCGCTCGCCCGTCACCATCGTCGCGACGGTGGTGTTCCTGACTCTCGTGCTGGCGGCCCTCGCCGCGCCGCTCGTGGCGCCCTACCAGCCGTTCGATCCCGCCTCGCTGAACCTCATGGACGGCTTCACCCCGCCGATGGGCGAAGGCCTCGGCTCGGGCAACGTGTACTGGCTCGGCACCGATGATCAGGGGCGCGACGTGTTCTCCACGATCCTCTACGGCATGCGGCTGTCGCTTCTGATCGGGCTGTCGGCGGTACTCTTCGCCGCCGTGCTGGGCGTGACCCTCGGGCTCGTGGCGGGCTACCTCGGCGGCTGGGTGGACGCGCTCATCATGCGCATCGCCGACATCCAGCTCACCTTCCCCTCCATCCTGGTGGCGCTGCTGATCTTCGGCGTGGCGCGCGGCCTGCTGCCGCCCGAATCGCGCGACCAGATGGCCGTGTGGGTACTGATCCTGTCCATCGGGCTGTCCGAATGGGTGCAGTTCGCGCGCACCGTGCGCGGCTCGGCCATGGTCGAATCGAGGAAGGACTACGTGCAGGCCGCGAAGCTGATCGGCCGGCGTCCGACGGCGATCCTCTTCGGCCACCTGCTGCCGAACGTCATGGGACCGGTGCTCGTCATAGGCACCATCTACCTCGCGCTCGCGATCATCACCGAAGCCACGCTGTCGTTCCTGGGCGTCGGTGCGCCGCCGACGCGCCCCTCGCTCGGCACGCTGATCCGCATCGGGCAGGACTACCTCTTCTCCGGGGAGTGGTGGATCCTGCTGTTCCCCGCGCTCACGCTGCTGGCGCTGGCGCTCTCCGTGAATCTCGTCGGCGACTGGCTGCGCGACGTGCTCAATCCGAAGCTGCGCTAGCGTGAGCACATTGCTGGAAGTGAAGGATCTCGTCGTCGAGATACCCACGCGGCACGGCACGCTGCGTCCCGTCGATGGCGTGAGCTTCGGCATCGCACCGGGCGAGATCCTGGGCGTGGTCGGCGAGTCGGGCGCGGGGAAGTCCATCACGGGCGCCGCCATCATCGGGCTGCTGGACCCGCCCATGCGCATCGCGGGCGGCAGCGTGACGCTCGCGGGCACGCGCATCGACACGCTCGACGAGCGCGGCCTGCGGGCCGTGCGCGGCGCGCGCATCGGCACGATCTTCCAGGACCCCTCGACGAGTCTGGACCCCTTGCAGACCGTCGGCGACCAGCTCGTCGAGACCGCGCTCGTGCACCTCGGCATCTCGCGTCGCGAGGCACGGACGCGTGCCTTGCAGGCCCTCGTCGACGTGGGCATCCCGGCCGCCGCCGAGCGCATCGACGCCTACCCGCACGAGTTCTCGGGCGGCATGCGTCAGCGCGTCGTCATCGCGCTGGCGCTCATCGCCGAGCCCGAGCTGGTGGTGGCCGACGAGCCCACCACGGCGCTGGACGTGTCGGTGCAGGCCCAGATCCTCGCGTTGCTTCGACGGCTGTGCGAGGAGCGCGGCGTGGGCGTCATGCTCGTGACTCACGACATGGGCGTGATCGCGGAGACGACGGATCGGGTGTGCGTGCTGTACGCCGGGCGCGTGGCCGAGATCGGGCCGACGCCGCACGTGCTGACCGATGCCGCGCACCCGTACACGCGCGGGCTCGTGGGCGCCACGCCGGACGCCTCGCCGACGCGCGGCGCGCGGGACCGGCTCGCGCAGATTCCGGGCGCCATGCCCGGGCTCGGCAACGTGCCGGCGGGCTGCGCGTTCCACCCGCGCTGCCCGCACGCGATGGCGGTCTGCGTGGAGCGGCGCCCGGAACCGATCCGGCTCGGCGAGACCGTGGTGCGGTGCTGGCTGCACGAGGCCGCCTCGTGAACGCGGTACCGAAGGCGACGACCGACGACGTGCTCGTCGACGTCGAGGGACTCACGCGCCGCTTCGACGTGTCCAGCGCGTGGCTGAACCGGCTCGTGAAGCGCGAGCCGAAGCGCATCCTGACGGCGGTCGATCACGTCGCTTTCCGGGTGCGGCGCGGCGAGACCTGGGCGCTCGTCGGCGAGTCGGGCTCGGGCAAGTCCACGATCGCCAAGATGGTGGTGGGGCTGCTGACCCCGAGCGCGGGCAGCGTGCGCATCGACGGCACCGACATCGCCGCGGCCACCGGAGACGCGGCGCGCGCGCTGCGTCGGCGCGTGCAGATGATCTTCCAGGACCCCTACGCGAGCCTGAACCCGCGCTGGCGCGTGGCGGACATCGTCGCGGAACCCATCCGCGCGTTCGACTTGGTCCGGGGTTCCACCGACGTCCGGCGCCGGGTCGGTGCGCTGCTCGAGCAGGTCGGGCTGTCGGCGGCCGATGCATCGAAGTTCCCGCACGAGTTCTCGGGCGGACAGCGCCAGCGCATCGGCATCGCGCGCGCGCTGGCCTCCGAGCCCGAGCTGATCGTGTGCGACGAGCCGACGTCGGCGCTCGACGTGTCCGTGCAGGCCCAGGTGCTGAACCTGATGCGTGACCTGCAGGCCGAGCTGGGCCTCACCTACCTCTTCATCACGCACGACCTCTCCGTCGTGCGCTACATGGCCGACACCATCGGCGTGCTGTACCTGGGCAAGCTCGTCGAGTCCGCGCCGCGCGAGACGCTCTTCACGGCGCCCGCGCACCCGTACACGCGCATGCTGCTGGACGCGGCGCCGCGACTCGACGGCTTCGGCCGCACGCACCCGACCGATGGCGGCGAGGTGCCCGACCCGATCGACCCGCCGCCGGGCTGCCACTACCACCCGCGCTGCGCGTACCGGGTCGCGGAGTGCGAACGGCGCTACCCGCCGCTGCGCGCACTCGGGCCGCGCGAGGTGGCGTGCTTCGAGGCGGAGCGGGTGCTGCCCGCTCGCGCGCGCACGCCGTAGCGCAGCGCTCCCGCTCGACGGTGCGGGCAAGGAATCAAAGCGCCGCAGAGGACGAACGCGGACGCGACGAGCTCGGGACCATCGTGCCGAGTTGCCCGCCGCGCCGGATCATTGCAATCGCGTAAATGCAAGCGTGTCACTACTTGAGGTATACGTATGTACGGTGCCTCCCACGCATCCGGATCTGTGCGCCCGGTGATTTACACGCTTCGGAGAGAACGTACATCGATCGGTCGCCGGCGGGCGTCGTCCGGAACGTAGCGTCTATCGTGCGCCCCCGCATCGTTCCTCATGAAACTCGCACCCATGCACTTGCCGGCAACGACGGTCTCGGTCCTGCGCTCGCTCGAACAACGCCCGGACTTCCCGCGCGACGATCCCTTCGATCTCGCCGCCGACGCGATCGACATCGACTTCGTCGTTCCGCAGAGCCAGCGGCAGCGGTTCACGAGGAACGTCTTCGAGGGGGACCGCGCCACGCTGCTCGATCTGCTCGTGCCGTCCGGGGCGGCCACGTGCAAGGTGCAGCTCTGGGTCGATTCGAACGTGGCGGACGCCGCGCCGGACAGGATCGCGGGGCTCGAACGCATGCTGCACGAGGCCGATCACGTCGATCTCACGCTGCCCGCGCAGCGCGTGCCGGGCGGGGAATCGTGCAAGCTCGACCCGGCGCTCGTCGAGCACCTGTTGCAGAGCTTCAATGACAGCGATCTCGATCGGCGCAGCTACATCGTGTGCATCGGCGGCGGAGCCGTGCTGGACACGGTGGGCTTTGCCGCCGCCACGGCGCACCGCGGCATCCGGCTGATTCGCCTGCCGAGCACGACGCTCGGGCAGGCCGACTCCGGCGTCGGGGTGAAGAACGCGGTGAACCACTTCGACAAGAAGAACTGGCTCGGCAGCTTCGCAACGCCGTGGGCGGTCATCAACGATGCGAGCCTGCTCGACGGCCTGCCCGATCGCGACTTCGTCAGCGGCTTCAGCGAGGCGGTGAAGGTCACCCTGCTGAAGAGCCCCATCGCCTTCGATCAGCTGTGCGAGGATGCCGACGCCATCGCCGCGCGCGAGCCCCGTGCGGTCGAGCGTGCATTGCGCGTCTCGGTGCTGCTGCACCTGCTGCACATCACGCACGGGGGGGATCCGTTCGAGGCGCGCGAGGCGCGTCCGCTCGATTTCGGTCATTGGTCCGCGCACAAGCTCGAGGCGCTCACCCGCTACGACCTGCGGCACGGCGAGGCGGTGGCCATCGGCGTCGCTCTCGACTGCCTGTACAGCGTGCGCGCCCATGGCCTGCCCGAGGCGCGTGCGCGCGACGTGCTCGATTGCCTGCACCGACTCCGGTTGCCGCTGTACCACCCGATCCTCGACGATCCGGCCCCGATCTTCGATGGTCTGGAGGAGTTTCGTCAGCACCTGGGCGGCAGGCTGACGGTGACGATGCTGCGCGACGTCGGCGAGCCGCTGGACGTGCACGAGATCGATGAGAAGCTGATGGCGCTCGCCATCGACGACCTGCGCGCGTTCGGCTCCGATCGTGCCGGTGCGGCGCGGGCACGCACGCCCGCACCGACCCCCGAGCTGGCGTCCGCGATGTGAGCGAGGCGCCCGTGCGAACCGGCCCTCGCCCTTCCGAGTGGGCCGCGCTGTTGCCGCTGCTGCGCGAGATCAACGACCTCAAGCGCGTCCGCTCGCCCGAGCTGCGGCCGAGCATCGCCGCGGCGCGGTTCCGTGCCGCCGCGCGCGCGTCGTTCCACGCGGAGACGTCGGACTCCGCCACGCGTTCGGGCAACGCCCTGCGATTCACCGCGGACGCCGTCGCGGCGACGCGGCTGGGCGCGATCTCGCTCGCGCGGCTCGGCGAGGGCGGGCTCGATCCGGAGGCCGCGATATCGGTGTGGCGAACGGCGGTGCTCGAACGCGAAGACGCCCTCGACGGCGCGACGCTCGACGCCCTGATATCGGCCGGGCCGGCCGAACCCGAGGGCGCCGACGACGAGCCGGAGCCGCTGTCGGGCGTACCGGACTGGATCGCGCGCCTGGTCGATCAGCCTCGCGCCGGCGCGACCGCGCCGGGCCGGCCGCGCATCGTGCTCGAGCCGGTGGAGAGCTGCGCGGAGCACTGCTTCGTCACGGCCGTGTACGCCGTCCTGCTGGCACGCTCCTTCGGCGCGGACCCGGGCGATGCCTTCACGGTCGGGCTCGCCCACCACGCCCACAACGCGCGCCTGCCGGACGCAGGATTCGCGGGCGAGGCGCTGCTGGGCGATTCGCTCGAAGACATGATCGCGCGGTTCCGCCGCGCGACGCTCGCCGAGATGCACCCGGTCGCCGTCGCGCACGTGGAGCCGCTGCTCGGCGAGATCGAATCGGCGGACACGCCGCTCGCGCGCACCTTCCACACCGCCGACACGATCGACCGCGTGCTGCAGATCGAGTACTTCGCGCGCTGCAACCGGTTCACCCTGGAGGACGCGCTCGTCGACATGGAGCTCGTGCACGCCGGTCCCGTGCAGGCCTTTCAGCGGGAGCAGCTCGACGCCGCGGGGCTGGGCGTCTCGTGAGGCCCGCCGAGCCCACGCTGCGGCTGCTGGACCCGCACTCCGGGGAGACGCTGCGCTTCACCCCGGTCCGGGCCGACGATCGTCGCACGCCGCCCGACACGTGCCCCGGCACCCGCGGCGACGGCACGTGGCAGGCCGGCGACGGTACCGCGTGGCCGCAGATCGACGGCATCCCGTTCCTGCGCGCGGGACGCGAGGCGCTGGCGCGCGACGCCGCCGCAAGGCTCCATCGGGGCCGTCGCGACGAGGCGCTCGCGCTGCTGCTCACCGACATCGACGACTTCGCCGCGACCGCGCCTTCGGCGGAAGACGCCGCGGGGGTGGTGCGCGACGTCGATGCCGGTCGCTGCTCGGCGATGGAAGCGATGCGCCGGCTCGCCTACGGGCCCGTCGCCGACTACTTCGGCATCCGACCGAGCACCCCGACCTGGTCGTCGGGCGTGGCGCTGCTCGCGGGACACGTCGGCGCGCGCGACACGGTGATCGAGCTGGCCTGCGGCGTCGGGCACTTCCTGAGCCATCTGGAGCGCCACGACATCGCGTGCGCGGGCTGCGACGTCACGTTCTCGAAGCTCTGGCTGGGACGACGCTTCCTGCTGCCGCCCGACGTGCCGCTGTGCTGCGCGGACATCGTCGCGGGCGAGGTGCTGCCCCTGATCGGTCCCGAGCGGTGCACGGTGCTGTGCCACGATGCGTTCTACTTCCTGCCGGACAAGCCGCGTGCCGCCCGGCGCATGCAGCGCCTCGCCGGGCCCGACGGTCAGCTGCTGATCGGACACGTGCACCTCGCGGGTGTCGACCACGGCGGCATCGCCGGCAACCTGCTCGACGCGCACGCCTACGCGGCCCTGTTCGAGCGGACACGAAGCTTGTACGACGATGCGACGCTCGCGCGCGCGCACGCCACCGGCGACGCGGCGGAACACGTCGAGCCCGATGCGCTCGCGGGCCGCGAGGCGATGGCGCTCGTCGCGGGCGCCGCCCCGGCCGGACCTGCCCTGCGCGCGTTGCTCGGCGAGCCGCCACGCGAGCTGCTGTACCCCAATCCGCTGCTGGTGCCCGCGATGCGGGACGCGGACGGACCGGGCGTGGCCACGCCGCAGTGGCCGTCGGCCGCCTTCGCCGCGGAGTATCGCGACGCGCCCCGACTCGGCGGCGTCGCCTCGCCCGAGGTGGGCGCGCTGCCGCGCGCGGCGCGGGACCTTGACATCGAATGGCAGCGGCGCAGGCTCGCGCTGCCGGCCCCCTTCGTCGCGCTCGCGAACCGGCCGCTGCGCTGGGCGATCGCGGGCTGCGGCTGGGTGGCGCGCGATCACGTCGTGCCGGCCTTCGAGCACGCGCCCAGCGCGTCGCTGGTTGCGCTGTGCGACATCGACCCCGACAAGCTCGCGAGCTGTGTGCCGACGCGCGAGCACGACCGGAACGACTCGTGGCGCGCACCGCGCGGCCCGGCGACGCCCGAGCGCTACACCGATGCGCGGGCGCTGTTCGCCGAAGCGCGCTTCGATGCGCTGTACATCGCCACCCCCAACCATGCGCACGCGGACCTCTGCATCGCCGCCGCCGAGGCCGGACGGGACGTCTACTGCGAGAAGCCGATCGCATCCACGCCGAGCGATGCGCGCGCCATGCTCGCGGCGTGCGAGCGCGCGGGCGTCGTTTACGCGACCGCCTTCGATCAACGCTTCCACGAGGCGCACCAGTCGCTGCGCGACGCAGTCCGGAACGGCGCGCTCGGACGCATCGCGCAGGCGCGAATTCACTACGCGTGCAAGGTGGACGCGGACTGGCGCGCCTGCGCGACGGACGTCGACAACTGGCGGCTCGATCGGCGGCGTGCCGGCGGCGGCGCGGTCATCGACCTGGCCCCGCACGCGCTCGACCTGCTGGCCTTCGTGCTGGACGACGAGCCGTGCGAGCTCGACGTGCGGTTGCAGCCGCGTCTCGACGGCGCGCCCGACGAGGTGGACGCCGGTGGCGTGCTGAGCGTCGCCTTCGCGGGCGGCGCTCTGGCGAGCATTCACGTCTCCTACCAATGCCCCGAGTTCCTGCCCCGGCGCGAGCTCGAGCTCGTCGGCACGCGCGGCGGGGCGCGCGCGATCGACACGATGGGCCAGACGCCCGGCGGGGGCATCGAGTGGCACGGACCCGAGGGGACGAAGAGCGAGCACTTCTCGACCGACGACGCACTGTCGCCGTTCGCGCGCCAGCTCGAGGCGTTCTCGGCGGCGCGCCTGCAGGGCCGCGACTGGCCGTTCCGGCCGGCGAGGGACCTCGCGCACTTCGAGCTGCTCATGGACGCGCTCGAACGTGCGGAGGCACGTACCTTCAACGCTCACCGCCCGGCGTCGGCGTCGGCGTCGGCGTCGGCGTCGGCAGAAGTCTCGGAGGCGGGGCCGAAGTCGAGACCGGAACGGAGACCGCAGCCGGGCGACGAGCGCGAGCGACCGCTGCGCATCTGCTTCATCTCCAGGCGCTACTTCCCCGCCATCAGCGGCATGAGCGTGTACGCGAGCAACCTCCTGCGCCAGCTCGTGGCGCGCGGGCACGACGTCACCATGATCTCGCAGTACCGCGACGATCCCGTCGGTCGCGGTATCTACGGCGGCGGGCCGCCACCGCTCGTCGAGGGGGTGAAGGTCGTGGGGTTGCCGAGCGTGGGCGAGGCCGCGGCGAGCGAGGGAGCCGTCGCCGATTTCGAAGCCGATATCGAGACCATGGTGGCGACCGCGCTGGAGCACCACACCGAGGCGCCCTTCGACCTCGTGCACGCCCAATACAGCTACCCCACCGGGCTCGCCGCGCTGGAGCTCAGCCGCCTGACCGGGATCCCCAACCTCGTCAGCATCCAGGGCGGTGATGGGCACTGGGTGGGCGGCTGCTGCGACACGCACCGGCTTGCCATGCGCGCGGTGCTCGAGCACGCCAACGCGTTGCTGATCGGCTGCGACTCGTTCGCCGACGAGGTGCGAGAGAACCACGGCACCGCCGCCGAGCGCTTCACGATCGTGCCCGGCGGCGTCGACACCGACCGCTTCCATCCGGCGCCCGGGCGAGTGCCCGGCGCGCTGCACCCGACGCCGCGCTTCCTCTACCACGGCCGCGTCGATCGGCGCAAAGGGTCCATCGACCTCGTCGAGGCCGTGCACCTGCTGCGCGACGGCCCGCCGTTCACGGTCCTGGTCAGCGGCATCGGGCCGGATCTCGAGGCGACGCGCGAGAGGGTGGACGAGCTCGACCTCGCCGCGCGCATCTCGTTCTCCGGCCACGTGGAGTACGCAGACGCGCCGGAGATCTATCGCGGCGCGGACGCGTTCGTGTCGCCGACGTGGTCCGAAGGGTTCTCGAACACGATCCTCGAAGCGATGGCGAGCGGGCTGCCCGTCATATCGACCGACTCGGTCGGCGTCGTCGACTGCGTGGAGCACGAGCGCAACGGCCTGCTGGTGGCGTGCCGGGACATACCCGCGCTGGCGGTGCAGATGCGCCGCCTGCTCGACGACGCGGCGCTGCGCGAACGTCTGGCGCGCGCCGCGCTGGCCGACGTGCGCGATCGCTACCGTTGGCCCGTGGTCGCCCGACAGATTGAGGACTGCTACCGGCGCGTGCGCACGCAGCGCCCGGACGATGCCTGGAGCGCGTTCTACGTGCCGGGCCGCACGGTGGCGAACGCCGACCCCGGCTGCCGGTTCCGCCGCCAGCCGCACCTGTTGTGAGGCGCGACGACGCGACGGACGCGGGCGCGACGGGCGGGGAAGCGCCGGCCGCGCTCATCGTCTCGCCCCACCTGGACGATGCGGCGTTCTCCTGCGCCGAGCCGATGCTCGGCCTGCGGCGCGCGGGCTGGCGGGTCGACCTCGCCACCGTCTTCACGGCCACGATGCCTGCGCCGAAGGGCTTCGCCCTGGCCTGCCAGCTGGACAAGGGCCTCGCCGCGGACGTGGACTACATGGCGCTGAGGCGCGCGGAGGATCGCGACTTCGCCGGCCGGCTCGGCATCGCCTGCCACCATCTCGATCTTCCCGAAGCACCTCACCGGGGCTACGGGAACGTGGTCGAGCTGTTCGGCGACGCACGCGCCGACGACCCCGCGTTCGCGCAGGCGGAAGTCGCGCTGCGCGCGCTGATCGAACGGTTGCGGCCGCAGGTCGTGTTCGGACCGCTCGGCGCGGGCGGGCACGTCGATCACCGGATCGTGGTCGCGAGCCTGCGGCGCGCGCTGTCCAGCCCCGACCCGGAGACGGTGCTGTATTACGCCGAACAGCCCTACGCGTCGCGACGTCCGCACGAGGCGGACGCGATCGCGCGCAGCCTCGAACAAGCGGTCGCGCTGCGGTGGTGCGGACCCGAGACCGTGCGCACCGAAGCCATCGACGCCGTCGACGCCTACGCCACGCAGCTCGGCTTCCAGTTCGGCGGCCCCGCGCGCATGCGCGCCGCGTTGTCCGCCGCCGGGTCCGGCGGCACGCGCCTGTGGCGCGCGGGCGCGCGGCTCGCCGCGCTCGATCCGTTCCTGCACCCCTTCACCGACGCGACGCGCTGAACTCCCATGCCCGGACTGGCTCCGTTTCTCGAAGGGTTGCGACTGCCGCCCCGTTACTGCACGAACTGCGGGTTCTGGCAGCGGCACTTCGCCGTGCCGCCGAGCTGCCCGTTGTGTCTCGATGCCCGGCACGTGCTGCCACCGGAGGGCTGGCGGTTCCTGAACCTCGACGAGGCGCAGGCGGCTTACCCCATGCATTGGCGCGAGCTGGAGCCGGACGTCTGGGTCTACTGGAACGATCCGGTCGACGGCATCGGTGCACGCTGCTACCTCGCGCGCACCGCGGCCGGCAACTTCATGTTCGAGGGCGCGGCGGTGTTCACGGACGAGGCGCTGGAGCACATCGCGAGCCTCGGCGGGATCGACGTGCTGTCCGCATCGCACCCGCACAGCTACGGCGCACTGTTCCAGCTCCAGGATCGCTTCGAGCCCGAGCTCGCGCTGCATGCCGGGGACCTCGCCTGGTGGGGCGCGTTCTGCGTGACCTGGCCGTTCGACGCGCGCGTGGAGGTGCTGCCCGGCGTCGAGCTGCGGCACACCGGCGGGCACTTCGAGGGTCACGCCGTGGCGTGGCTCGCCGAGCGCGGCATCCTGTGCTGTGGCGACGCGCTGAAGTTCGAGCTCGACCCGGCGGACGATCGACGGGCGAGGAGCATCTCCAGTCACAAGGCGTTCGTGCGCGGCATCCCGTGCAGCCCGGACGAGTGCCGCCGCTACCGCGAGGTGTTCGCGGACATGGCCTTCGAGCAGACGTGGACGCCGTTCGAGGCGGCGTCCAACAGCGGGCGCGCCGAGGCGCTCGCGCTGCTCGACGCCATGCTCGCCACCCGCCCCCATCCGCACGCCGTGCCGCTCGACGAGCTGTCCGGCGCGAACGGCACTCGGACGCCCCCGATCGAACGCGAGCCCGAGCGCGCGCGAGGAGCATCGACATGACCCGGTCCGCCACCGCCGCGCGCGAAGCCATCGGGCCGCGCGACGACGAGCTCGACGCCGCGGCCCGGCTCTACCGCACCGCCCTGCCCGACGGAGAGCTGTCCGAGTTCGACATCGGCGCGCTCGATCGTCTCGGCCACGCCGTGGTCATCGCCGCGCTGCGCTCCCCCGAAGGGTTCTCGAACGACGGGTTCGGCTACGGTGCGAGCCGCCGCGAGGCGCTCGTCGGCGCGCTCGGGGAGATGTCGGAGACCTACCACGTGCACCGCGCACTGCACGGCGCACCGGCGTGCGAGTCGATGTCGCTGGCGGCCATGGTGCAGCGCTTCGGCGCGGACGCCGTGATCGATCCGATGACGCTGTGCCTGCCGGCCGGCAGCCCCTGGACCGACGCGACGCCGCTGCGCTGGGTCGCCGTTCGCGGTCCGGACGATCCGCAGGACTCGCGCGACGCGGGCGGCTCCGGCGAGCGCGACACGTCGGCCACATGGGTGCCGAGGGAGTGCGTGGCCACGAGCCCCTTCGACTACGCGACGCGCTCGCGAAACGTGATGGCGAGCGGCGCGGGCGAACCGATGCGGCTGTTCAGGCCGATCACCTGCGGGCTCGGTGCCGGCACCTCGCTCGCCCAGGCGCTGTCTCACGGCACGCTCGAGCTGTTGCAGCGCGACGGCAACTGCACGCGCTTCCGCGCGCTGGACCGCGGCATCGATCTCGAGCTCGACCGCGTCGACGACCCGGGCATCGCGCGCATCCTTGCCGAGCTGAAGAGCAAGGGCGTGCGCGTGCGCGCCAAGCTCGCGACCACCGATTTCGATCTAGTCAACCTCTACGTGATCGGCGAAGCCGAGGCGGCGGACGACGACTTCGCGTTGATGGCCACCGCCTGCGGCGAGGCGGTGCACGCCAACCGCGAGCGGGCGCTGCGCAAGGCCCTGCTCGAATACATCGCCGCGCGCACGCGCAAGACCTTCATGCACGGTCCCCTCGATCCTATCCGGCGGCTCGCACCGAAGGCCTACGGCGAGCGCGTCATGGCGGCGGTGGACCCGGCGGCCGAGGAGCCGCGGGCACTCGCCGAGATGATCCGCTGGCTGGAGCTCGACGCGACGCGGCTGCGCGAGTTGCTCGCGGACAGCGTGTTCGGGTCGCGCGAGTCCCGCGCGTTCTCGAGCCTGCCGTCGACGCCGGACGTCGCGGTGCGCGAGCCGGCGGATCGGCTCGCCGACCTGAGCGCACGCCTGCGCACGCAGCGACTCGCCATCCACCACTTCGACGCGAGTCCCGCAGGCAGCTCCGGCCCGCGCGTCGTCAAGGCGATCGTGCCCGGGCTCGAGGGGGAGACGCTCAGCTACGCGCGCATCGGTGAGCGCGGCGTGCGCAGGCTCGCCGACGAGTGGCCGGAGCTCGTCGCGATCGGCGCGCCGCGCGGCACGTGCCGACACCGAGTCCTCCTCACCTCGGACGCGCAGGAACGGCTCGGCGGTCCGGCCTGGTTCGACATCGAGCGCGCCGAGGCGATCGTCGGTCCGCTGTACCCGCTGTACCGAGAGCCGAGCAGCCACAGCGCGCAGGTGCAGCTCGAGGAGCGTGGCCGCTGACGCGTCGTATCATGCAGGCCCGAGATGGCGCACCGATTCGCGGCCATGAGCCATCGCGGTTCCCGAGCATCCTTTCCGGCGATCGCCGCCGAGGCGACGCTGAGCCCGTACCACTTCGCGCGCGCGTTCAAGGCGGCGACGGGGCGCTCGCCGCTGCAGTTCCTCATCGATCAGGGCGAGGAGCTCGGCCTGGAAGGCGCCCTTGCCGAGCTGTTCGAAGAACGCCAGCACCTCGTCCTTGCCCGACTTCGTGCCCGCGAGCGGGTGCTGCCCGGGGATGTGCCATTCGATGTCGTCGGCGAGGTTTCCGGACTTGCCCCAGCCGCGGAAGTCGAACGTGAGGGCGGCGAACCCGCGCTCCGCCATCTCGAGGGCGTACTCGCGCGGCATCTGCTCCTCGACGCTCGTCCAGGCGCCGGTGACGACGACGGTGGGCAGACGCTCCTCGCCATCGTGCTCGGCCGGCAGGTAGAGCGTGCCCACCAGGGTCTCGCCCTCGTTCTCGAAGCTCACCGTGCGGGTCTCGATGCCGTCGTCGGCGAAGGCGGCGGAGCCGATCAGCGCGAGGCCGGCGGCGGCGAGGGGGTATGCCGCTGATCCGCGGCAACCTCGTGCCGATCTCGTTCGTGGACGTGCCGCGAGGGCTCTACACGAAAGCCGTTCTCGCGGTGTACGAGCTCGAGGATCATCGTCTGCTCAAGGAGCTTTTCCTGTGGGCCTACGAGCGTTCGGTGAAGCGCTACACCGACGTGCGGCAGTCGCTCGACGCGCCCGTCAGTCGACCGGCCACATGGCGATGCTCGGGAAGGCGATCAGGAAGGCGAGCGCCAGCACCTGCAACCCGATGAAGGGCAGCAGCGACTTGAAGATGTCCCCGAGCGAGATATCCGGTGGTGCGACCGATTTCAGGTAGAACGCGGCCGGGCCGAACGGCGGGCTGAGGAAGGAGACCTGCATGTTCATCGCGAACAGCACGCCGAACCAGACCGGGTCGTAGCCGAGCGTGACGATGATCGGCACGAAGATCGGCATGGTCAGCAGGGCCACCCCGACCCAGTCGAGGAACAGCCCGAGGATCAGCAGGATGAACATCATGAACAGCAGGATCATCAGCGGGCTGTCCGAGATGCCGAGGATGAGCTGCTCGACGAAGCGGTTGCCGCCCATGAGGTTGTAGACACCGATGATGGCCGAGGCGCCGATGCCGATCCACACGATCATGCCGCAGGTGGAGAGCGTCTGGACGGCGGCGTCCAGCAGCATGCGCAGGGTCAGCTCCCCGCGCAGCAACGTGGCCAGCACGACCCCGACGACGCCCAGACCCGCCGCCTCGGTCACCGAGGCGATGCCGCCGTAGATCGAGCCGAGCACGATGACGATGACCCCGATCGGCAGGGCGAGCCCGACGAGCAGTCGCGGCAGGCTCATCGAAGCGCGATCCTGCTCGGTCGGCAGCGGCGCGAGGTGCGGCTGGAGTCTCGCTCGGATCAGCACGTAGGCGATGTAGAAGCCCGCGAGCATGAGCCCGGGCGTGAAGGAGGCGGTGAACAGGTCCGAGATCGAGACGTTGGCGATCAGGCCGTAGATGATGAGCACGATCGAGGGCGGAATCATCGTGCCGAGCGCCCCGCCCGCGCAGCACACGCCGATGGCCAGCGACTTGTCGTAGCCGAGCCTGAGCATCTGCGGCAGCGCGAGCAGTCCCAGCAGCACGACCTCGCCGCCGATGATTCCGCTCATCGCGGCCATCATCACCGCCACGAACAGGGTCTGCACGCCGAGCGCCCCGCGCACGCGGCTGCCCATCAGTTTCATCGCGTCGAACAGATCGCGCGCGATGCCCGAGCGATCGAGTATCGAGGCCATCAGCACGAACATCGGCACCGCGACGAAGACGTAGGAGGTGACGAAGGAGTAGATGCGGCTCGTGATCAGCGGCACGGACATCGGTCCGAACCAGCCGAGCGCGAAGAAGAGTGCGACGAGGAGCGTGACGAAGGCGAGCGGCATGCCCGTCACGAGCAAACCGATCAGCATGGCGAGCATCAGCGCCGAAGCTCGTTCGATGCCCAGCCCCTGGAGGCTGCCGAAGAACTCGAGCTCCACCTCAGGCGCGACCGTCGTCGCGGGCGCGGCGTGCCGCACGCAGCGTGTTGACGATGTGGATGACGAACTGCACCGCCATGGCGAGCACGACGAGCAGGAGCAGACCCTTGATGAGCGCAGGATACGGCGCATCGAACGCGGAGCCCGAAGTCTCGAGCTTGAGCGCGCCGCTGCCGGCGGCGAACCACGAGCGCTTGACCGTCTCCCAGGCGGCGTAGGCGAAGAACAGGACGGCGATCAGCCCGACGGTGGAGATGACGACATCGAACCAGCGTCGCACCGCCTCCGGCACCGCCTCGTAGATCAGCACGACGCGGATGTGCTTGTCGTGCGAGAGCGCGTACAGGCCGCCGAACAGGAAGCCGACCGCGCACAGGAACGTGGTCGTCTCGTGCGCCCAGCGCGTCGGCGCGTGGAACACGTAGCGCGAGACGATCTCGTAGAGCACGACCCCGGTCGAGACGAGAAAGAAGGTGGCGACGACCTTGCCCAGCGAGTCGACCGCGCGGCCGAAGCGACCGGAGAGGGCGGGCGGCTTCGGCATCTCGCGACGCGCGAGCGCTTCGACCTCCGCCGCGGTGTCCTCGGAGGTCGCGTCCAGATCGGCCCTGTCCCGATCGGCGTGGTCAGGATCGGGCTTGTCCATTCGGTCCTCCCGAGCCGCGCGACGGGCGGACGACGGCCCCATCGGGTCGCCGTCCGCGACGGTGCCGATGCCTACTCGGCGATCAGTCCTTCCGACTTCAGGTAGGCGGTCAGCGTGTCGTAGACCTTCTGCGCGTTCTGCGACTCGGAGGCCACGCCCTCCCACTGTTCGGCCGCGATGGCGCGGAAGCGAGCGCGGTCCTCCTCCGGCCAGTCGGTGACCGTCACCTCGCCGCCGGCCTCGGCCTCCTCGACGGCGGCGAGATCCTTCTCCTTGAGCGCGGCGACCTGGCTGCGCGAGAACTCCTTCACCGACTCGGTGATGGTGTTCCGCGTCTCCTCGTCGAGCGAGTCCCACTTCGCCTTGTTCATCGAGATCTCGATCAGCGGCATCGAGTGGAAGCCCGGGTACACCGGGTTGTTGGCGATGTCGTGCAGGCCCTGCGAGTGATTGGTGGAGAACACCGAGAAGTCGGCCGCGTCGACCACGCCCTTGTCGAGCGAGGTGAACACCTCCGAGGAGGGCAGCGCGACGGGGGACGCGCCGGCGGCTTCGAACACCTTCTGCACCAGCCCTTCGGGAGCGCGCATCTTGAGCCCCTGCAGATCGTCCACGCCCGCGAGCGGCTTCTTGGAGACGAAGGCTTCGAGCCCCGGCGTCGACGGGCCGATGAAATGCAACCCGTACGGCTCGTAGAGCTCGCGCATCAGCTCCGCGCCGCCGCCGGTCTCGAAGAAGCCGAACATCTCCTCGGGATCGCCGTAGGCGCCGACCGGATTGCCGATCAGCGAGAAGGCGGCGTCCTTGCCCGCGAAGTAGGACGAGTCGGTCACGTGGCCGTCGAGGATGCCCGCACCGACCGCGTCGAGCGTCTCGTTGTACTCGACGATCGAGCCGACCGGCAGCAGCTCGATCGAGACCTTGCCGTCCGTTCGCTCGGCGATCGAGTCCGCCCATTCCTTCTGCAGGACGAAGTTCGGGTTGCCCGCCTGGTCGGCCGACTGGAACTTGAGCGCCATCTCCTGCGCGAAGGCGGAAGTCGGGGCGAGGCCAACGAGGGCGGCACCGCCGAGCGCGGCGGCGAGGGTCTTGAGGGATGACATGGCGAATCCTCCTTGGTGTGTTGAGTCGACGCACCGGAACCGTGCCGGCCGTTTCATCGCTATTGTGACCGCAAAGACCGGACAGTCAATCGCCATCGTCGGCAGCGGGACGCGTGCACAGGGCTTCCGCCCCCAGCATCCGCACCGCGTCGTCCCACAACCCGCGCACCACGTCCCCGGCAGGCCCCGTCGCCGCCAGCGCCGCCGACTGGCCCGCCCAGGCCTGCATGCGGGACACATCGCCCGCCGCACGCCGCATGGGTCCCGTCAACGCGCGCTGCACCGGATACGGCGCGGGCTCGGGCGCGTCCGGAGCGTTCGCACGCAGCACGTAGTCGGTGGCGAGCGAGCGGCCCCAGCGCCCCGAGAACGCGCGCGTGAGCCGCGTGCCCTCGGGCGACGCATCGCATAGTCCCTGGGCCCAACCGGCGGGCACCGACGACTCGTCGCAGCGCAAGAGCCCCGTGCCGATCTGCACGCCGCTCGCGCCAAGCAGCAACGCGGCCGCCACGCCGCGCGCATCGGCGATGCCGCCCGTGGCGACCACCGGCACGTCCACCGCGTCCACGACCTGCGGCAGCAGCGCGAACAGGCCGACCGAGCGAGCCAGTGCCTCCGCGGCCTCGAACGCCCCGCGGTGCCCGCCCGCCTCCGCGCCCTGCGCGACCACGACGTCGGCCCCTGCGGCCACGGCGGCCCGTGCCTCGCTCACCGTGGTGGCGCACGCGAACCACGGGACGCCGGCCGCCTTCAGCCGATCCACGAAGTCCGCGGGGTACAGCCCCATGATCGACGACACCGCGGTCGGACGCGCGGCCAGCAGCGCCTCGCACTGCGCGTCGAAGTCGACGCTCGAAGTCCGCTCGTACGCGTCGCTCGGGACTTCCGGTCCGAAGCCCGCGAGAAAGCGCCGCAGCTCGGCCTCGTGCGCGGCATCGCGCGCCGGCGGCGGGTCGGGAATCCAGAGGTTCATCTGCAGGGCGCGCGCAGCGTCGCCGTCCCGGAACGCCGACACCCAGTCGGCGATGCGCTCGGGCGAGTCCAGCAGAGCCCCCGTCGCGCCCATGCCGCCGGCATCGGCCACGGCCGCGGCCAGCGCCGGTGGACAGGCCCCGGCCATGGGCGCCATCAGCACCGGCACCCGTAGGCCGAAACGGCCGGCGAAGCGCTCGGCACGCGCAAGCGCCTCGTGCGTGGCGGCGCTCACGACGGGTGCGCCCGGATGGATCGACGCTCTGCGGCACTGCTCATCGAGGTGTTCCTGCGGACGGACCGGCCATCGAGCGTGCGACGTTCGCGCGGTCGCGTCCAGCGGATGCCGTCGCCCGTGTCGCCGCCGACGAGCGTGCACACTGCCTGCCCATCCCGACGATCAGCGCGAGCGAGGCGCCCGAACCCGATGACCCACCCTCCCCTGCGCATCGGCCTGGTCGGCTACGGCCTCGGCGGTCGCGTCTTTCACGCGCCGCTGTACGCCGCCGCGGGCGTCGAGCTCGTGGCCGTCGCCTCGAGCGACGCGGCGAAGGTGCACGCCGACTTCCCGAACGTCACCGTGCACCCGACCCCCCGGGCGCTGTTCGCAAACGAGCGCGTCGAGCTCGTGGATCTCGCCTCGCCCAGCCCCACGCACGCGCCGCTCATGCTCGAGGCGATCGCCGCCGGCAAGCACGTGCTGTCGGACAAGCCGTTCACGACGAGCGTGGCGGAGGCCGACGCGGTGATCGCCGCGGCGATGCGCGCCGGACGCACCGTCGCCTGCTATCAGAACCGCCGGCGCGACGCGGACTTCCTGACCCTGAAGCGGCTGATCGAGGACGGCGCGCTCGGCGAGATCACACGCTACGAGGCGCGCTTCGATCGCTGGGCGCCGCTCGTGAAGGATCGCTGGCAGGAGCGCGACGGACCCGGCGTCGGCCTCCACTACGACCTCGGCGCGCACCTCGTCGATCAGGCGCTGCACCTGTTCGGGGTGCCCGACTGGGTGCAGGGCGACCTGCAGAGGCTGCGGCCCGGCGGCGAGATCGTCGATGCCTTTCATGCGCGCCTGGGTCGCGGGGATCTGCGCATCGAGCTCGGTGCGACGCTGTCGGCCCCCGAGCATCGGCTGCGCTACCTCGTGCAGGGCACCCGTGGTGGCTGGCGCAAGGAGCACCTGGACCCGCAGGAGGACCAGCTGCGCTTCGAGGGGCTGCGCCCCGGAAGTCCCGCCTACGGCATCGAAGCGCCCGACGCGCACGGCACGCTGACCACCATCGGCGACGACGGGGCCGTGGCATCGCGCCGCGTGCCGAGCGCGCGCGGCGACTGGGCGTCGTTCTACGCGGAGCTCGCGGAGTCGATCCGGACCGGGGCGCCGCCCCCCGTCACGGCGCACGAGGCGCGCGACACGATCCGGGTCATCGAGGCCATCGTCGAGTCGTCGCGCACCGGTTTCCGGGTGAGCCTCGCGTGATCCGCCACTGCGTGCTGTGCCGCTTTCGTGCGGACGTCGCCGATGCGGACAAGGCGGGCGTCTACGCCGCGCTCGACGCGCTGCGCGACGCGGTGCCGGGCATCCGCGGCGCGAGCTTCGGGCCGAACGTGAGCCCCGAGGGCGTCGCGCAGGGCTTCGACGACGGCTTCGTCATCGACTTCGAGGACGCCGCGGCGCGCGATGCCTACCTGGTGCACCCGGAGCACCTGGCCGCGGGAGCGGCGCTGGTGGCGTTGCTGGACGGCGGCGTCGACGGGCTCGTGGTGTTCGATCTGGCGATCTGACGCGCTTTGCGCGGCAGCCACAGAACCGAAAAGTCCGACTTTGCGTCCGCTACCAAGATTCTTGCTTGGTGGACGCAAAGTTGAACGGAGCCGACAACCCCTACGCCCCCGGGGGCGGTCGTTCGGGACATTCGGGCGCCGGCCGCGAGCACGGAGGCATGTGACGGGCCACCGCATGAAGGTGCGGACATGGGGCGCGTCCTTCGCGGGAAGCTTCTTCCGTTCACGCGCGGGACGGTGCTCGTGGAGCGCGGGGTTGCCCGAACTCAGGTCGGGAACAGGGCGCCCGGTTCGGCCAGCGCCGCCGACGGCACGACCTCCACCACGTCCGACAAGGGATAGCGCCGGGTTCCCGGGTAAACGACCGCGACGCGCTCCAGTCCGAGATCGGTCGTCGCGATGCGCAGCGAGGGCGTCATGCGGGGCGCGTCGCCGCGCTTGCACTCGATGCCGAGGAGCCGATCCCCGCGGCGAAGCAGCAGATCGATCTCGGCACCCTGGTGCGTGGACCAGAAGAAGGCGTCGTCGTGCGGCTCCGACGCGAGCGCTTGCTCGATGACGAACCCCTCCCACGACGCGCCGAGCTTCGGGTGCGACAGCAGGGCCTTTTCGGTGTCGATGCCGAGCAACTGGTGCAGCAGGCCGCTGTCGCGCACGTAGACCTTCGGCGACCTGACCTGACGCTTGGCGAGGTTCGCGTGCCACGGCTGCAGCTGTCGAACCATCAGGGCGTCCGACAGGAGATCGAGATAGCGCCGTACGGTCTTCTCGCTCGTGCCCAGCGCCCGCGCCGGTTCGGCCGCGTTCCACGTCTGCCCGTGGTAGTGCGCCAGCATCGTCCAGAAACGTAGCAGCGCGGTGGCGGGCACGCGCACGCCCCACTGCGGAAGATCGCGTTCGAGCAGGGTCCGGACGAAGCTCCGACGCCAGGCCAGACTCCGCGGCTCGTCGTTCGCAAGATAGCTGAGCGGGAATCCGCCCCGTCGCCACAACATCGACTCCGTGGATGCACCTAGCTCGGACAGGGCGAAACCGCCGAGCGAGAGGTGCTCGACCCGTCCGGCGAGACTCTCGGCGCTCTGCCGGAGAAGCTCTCCCGACGCACTGCCCAGGATCAGGAAACGGGCCGGATCGCCCTTGCGGTCCGCCAGCACTCGCAGCACGGAGAAGAGATCGGGTCGACGCTGCACCTCGTCGATGACCACGAGGCCCTCGAGCGGACGCAGCGCCGTCATCGGCTCGTCGAGCCGGGCCAGGCTGACCGGGTCCTCGAGGTCGAAATAGTTGACCGATTCCTCGTCGACCAGCCCTCGTGCGAGCGTCGTCTTGCCGCTCTGACGAGGGCCGACGAGTACGACCACCCGATTGCGAGACAGTGCCTCGAGGAGCTCGGTTCGTCTGTCTTCGCGCTCGATCATGCAATTCTTCTACCATGAAGATAGGGACACGATGTCCCTATTTTCATGGTGAATGAAGCGTGGGTGCGGCGCCGCTCGTGACAGCTCGATCCCCGGCCTCGGCTGATGGTGGCAGGCGCGTACCGCCGCATCCGTGAACGCACCGTGCTCGTCCTCCCGCTCGGCAACCCCGTCCGACAGTCCTCGCGCCGCGACGCGCCGCCGAGCAGCATCCGCCAGCCGGGCGGACACGAAGTGCCCTTCGCTCTCGGCCACCTGGCGCACGGCGGCGGCAAGCTCGGCGTCGAGCGAGACGGACATGCGTTCCACGGTCATGGCCGGATCATGCACCCTGTCCGGCCACGAGCCCGGCGACCACGTCGCCGACCTGCGCGCGGAAGCTCTGCCTGCGCGTGTGGTGCGATCGGCCGGCTGCGGCGCGTTCCGCATCCGCTGGTAGCACCGACACCCGCAACCCGTTGAAGTCGAGCACCCTGGCCAGGGTATCCAACGTCGGGTTGCCTTCTTCCGAGAGCGTTCGGTACAACGTCTTTCGATTGAGACCGGAAGCGCGCGAGAGCTCGCCCATGCCCCCGCGCGCCGTCACGACGTCCCTCAACGCCACGAGCAGCGCGCCGGTGTCGCCGGATTCGAGCACGGCGTCGAGGTAGGCGCTGGCTTCGGCGGGATCATCGAGGTACCGGCTCAACGTGTCGATGAACGGCTTGGAGCGGTCGGTCATGTCGATTCGTCACTCACAGGTGCTCGTGCTTTCCAGTCGCGCCACAGATCGACTGCTCGTCCGACGGCCCGTTCTTCGCTCGACGCACCGCTCGGTCCGCGGACGAATCAGCCGTGCCCGTCACCCGCCCCGAGCTCGACATCCACCACCAGCGGCTGATGATCCGACAGCAGCCGCCACCCCGCATCCGTGCACCGGGCCGACGCGAAGCGCACGCCTCGCGCGTACACCCGATCGAGCGGCAGCAGCGGAAACATCGCCGGGAAGCTGCGCGCGCAGCGCCCGTGCCGCTCGTGGATCGTCGCATCGGCGATGGCCGTGCCGGTACCGCCGGCGCAGACCTACACGGCTCGCCCGCGGGCACGATGACCCCGGCGCGACGGTCGCGGCCGGAAAACTGTGCTTGCTTACAGCATCGACGGCCCGCCTCGCGACTTGCCGGTCGCGAGGTCCGTAGACTCGAACGCCGGCAACCCCAGGGATGAACGCGCCATGAACGACACCACCGACGTGGCGGACGGCCCGAGCCACGGTTCCGACGGCCGCCGCCGCTGCGCCCTGCCCTCGAACGACGACGAGGTGTACCGGCGCTACCACGACGAGGAATGGGGCCGTCCCGTCGCGGGCGACGATCGCTTCTTCGAAAAGGTGTGCCTGGAAGGCTTCCAGTCGGGCCTGAGCTGGCGCGTCATCCTGCACAAGCGGGACGCCTTCCGGGAGGCTTTCGAGGGCTTCGGGATCGAGCGCGTGGCGGCGTACACGGACACCGACGTGGACCGGCTCGCGGGCAATCCGGCCATCGTGCGCAACCGCGCGAAGATCGCCGCGGCCGTGCACAACGCGAGGTGCGCGCTCGCGCTGCGCGGCGAGGTCGGGTCGCTGGACGCGTGGTTCTGGTCGTTCGAGCCCGGCGAGGACGAGCGCCCCGACGGCGCGCCGACGCTCGGCTGGACGAAGGCGAACACCACGTCGGCATCGTCCGAGCGCCTGGCCGCGGCGCTGAAGGCGCACGGCTTCAGGTTCGTCGGGCCGACGACCGCCTACGCGCTGATGCAGGCCCACGGGCTGGTGAACGATCACCTCGCGGGCTGCGAGTTCCGGGCCGACGTCGAGGCCGAACGGCGGGCGTTCACGCGTCCGGCGCAGGGGAACTACGATCGGTCCCCGTGAACATCGTCATCCTGACCGGTGCGGGGCTGTCCGCCGAATCCGGCATCCGCACCTTCCGCGACGCGAACGGGCTGTGGGAGAACCACGACA
Organism: uncultured Gammaproteobacteria bacterium; assembly: GCA_963833195.1. GTDB lineage: Bacteria > Pseudomonadota > Gammaproteobacteria > Granulosicoccales > Granulosicoccaceae > Granulosicoccus. The sequence goes on from CAWHXF010000028.1 coordinate 1,566,537, forward strand.
TCATGGACGTGGCCACGCCCGAGGGCTTCGCGCGCGACCCGGCGCTGGTGCATCGCTTCTACGACGCGCGCCGGGTGCAGCTCGGCTCCGTGGCGCCCAACGCGGCGCACTCGGCGCTGGCGCGGCTGCAACGGAAGCTCGGCATCGCCGTGACGGTAGTCACCCAGAACGTGGACGATCTGCACGAGCGCGCGGGCGGCGACGCCATCCACATGCACGGAGAGCTGCTGAAGGCGAGGTGCACGGCCTGCGACGACGTCCGACCATGGAGCGCTCCGCTCGGCGGCGCCGCGTGCCCCGTCTGCGAGGCGCCGCTGCGCCCGCACATCGTGTGGTTCGGCGAAATGCCCCTGCGACTCGACGAGATCGATGCCGCGCTCGACGCGCTCGGCCCCGGCGATGCGTTCGCGGCCATCGGCACCTCGGGCGAGGTGTACCCGGCCGCGGGCTACGTCGAGGTCGCGCGCCGGCGCGGCGCGCGCACCGTGGAGATCAACCTGTCGCCGTCGGGCGCGCCGTTCGACGAGGTGCGAGCGGGCCCCGCCACGCGGGAGGTCGAGGCATGGGTGGACGCTGTCCTCGCGCGTGCGGCGGCCGGCTAGCTCGCGGAGACGCTCGCCGCGTGCCGCAGCGCCAGCGCCCGCTCGCGCCACCACACGTACAGCCCGCTCGCGATGATGATCGCCGAGCCCGCGAGGGTGGACGCTTCGGGCGGCTGCTCGAACACGACCCAGCTCGCCACGCTCACGTACAGGATCTGCGAGTACACCGTCGGCGCCAGCACGGACGCCTCGGCGTACTCGTGCGCGCGCACCACGAACGAGTGACCCGTCAGCCCGAGCGTGCCGAGCAGCACCAGCAGCGCCCACTGCCCGGCATCGGCGGGCCAGCTCCACGCGTGCAGCGCGAACGGGGCCAGCACGAACGTGCCGGCGAGCGAGGCGTAGAGCTGCGTCGTGCCGTTGCCGTCGGCCCCGCGGATGAGCCGGGAGAGCACGAAGTAGGTGGCCGCGCAGGCCATCGAGCCGAGCGAGAGCAACACGTGCCAGTCGAAGCGCTCGCTCCAGGGCTGCAGGATGACGAGCACGCCGGCGAAGCCCGCGGCCACCGCGGCGAAGCGTCGCGGCCCGACGCGCTCGCCCAGCACCGGGATGCTGAGCAGGCACACCAGCAGCGGGCCCGCGAAGAAGATGCTGATGGTGACGGGCAGCGGCAGGTACTTCAGCGCCGTGAAGTTCAGCACCGTGGCGCCCGACAGCAGCGCCCCGCGCACCAGTTGCAGCCGCGGGGTCCGCGAGCGCAGGAGCGCGAGCCCGTGCCGCGGCGCGTACACCGCGAGCACCAGCAGCAGGTGCACCGCGAAGCGCATGAACGCGACCTGCAGCGCGGCGATGCCGGACAGCACCAGCCACTTGGCGCTCGTGTCCATCACGACGAACATGGCGAACGCGACCAGCATCAGCGCGAAGCCGAGCGACAGCTCGCGCGCGGATCCGGGACGTGCGGTATCGATCGGGGGGACGGCGGGTCTCCGTGGCGGGCGGCGGGCCGTGCGACGGCCGGAGGCCGCGGCCGGCGCGATGCGGGCGGCGATGCGGGCGGCGATGCGGGCGGCGGCGCCGCGACGGCGCGTCAAACGTTCGACGCGCGAATCCTGGGCCAGCCGATCAAGTTAGCACGCCTTTCGAGCCCGTGTGAGCGAACGGCCCGGGCTGCAACGCCCGCTCGCCACCGCTGTCCGAATACCGCCAGCCGATGCCCCGGATGCGCCCGGAACCGCGTCCATGTGCGTATCAAGGGGGTAGGCTGTTTCCCAGCGCCCGACCGTTCAGCCGCGGCACGGGTCATCACCGACGTTGGACCCTCCGCGCACGGAGTGAAGAACACATGAACCTCTTCGAGAAGTACCGCACCGACTACGAACGCGCCCGCGACGAGGAGATGTCCTTGTCGGACTACCTCGAACTGTGCCGCGAGGATCCGATGGCCTTCGCCAGCGCCTCCGAGCGGCTGCTGGCCGCCATCGGCGAGCCGAGCGTCATCGACACGAGAAACGATACGCGCCTGTCGCGGCTGTTCAGCAACCGCATGCTCAAGCGCTACCCCGCGTTCGAGGAGTTCTACGGCATGGAGGACGCGATCGAGCAGATAGTGTCCTACTTCAAGCACGCGGCCCAGGGACTGGAGGAGCGAAAGCAGGTGCTCTACCTGCTCGGCCCCGTCGGCGGCGGCAAGTCGTCGCTGGCCGAGCGGCTCAAGCAGCTCATGGAGACCTACCCGGTCTACGCGATCCAGGGCTCGCCCGTGCAGGAGTCGCCGCTGGGGCTGTTCGACCCCGGCCGCGACGCCGACGCGCTCCAGAACGAGTACGGCATCCCGCGGCGCTACCTCAACGGCATCATGAGCCCGTGGGCCATCAAGCGCCTGGAGGAGTTCGGCGGCGACATCACGCAGTTCCGCGTGGTGCGCGTGCAGCCCTCGGTGCTGCGTCAGGTCGCCATCGCCAAGACCGAGCCCGGCGACGAGAACAACCAGGACATCTCCTCGCTCGTCGGCAAGGTGGACATCAGGAAGCTCGAGAGCTACGCGCAGGACGACCCGGACGCCTACAGCTACTCCGGCGGGCTGTGCCAGGCCAACCAGGGCCTGCTGGAGTTCGTCGAGATGTTCAAGGCGCCCATCAAGATGCTGCACCCGCTGCTGACCGCCACGCAGGAGGGCAACTTCAAGGGCACCGAGGGCTTCTCGGCCATCCCCTTCCAGGGCGTCATCCTCGCGCACTCGAACGAGTCGGAGTGGAAGGCGTTCCGGAACAACCGGAACAACGAGGCGTTCCTGGACCGCATCTACATCGTCAAGGTGCCCTACTGCCTGCAGGTGTCCGAGGAGCTGCGCATCTACGAGAAGCTGCTCTCCAACAGCTCCCTGGCGGCCGCGCCTTGCGCGCCCGGCACGCTCGAGATGATGGCGCAGTTCTCGGTGCTGTCGCGCCTGGTGGAGCCCGAGAACTCGGACATCTTCACCAAGATGCGCATCTACGACGGCGAGAACCTGAAGGATGTCGAGCCGAACGCGAAGTCGGTCCAGGAATACCGCGAGTACGCGGGCATCGACGAGGGCATGGAGGGCATCTCGACGCGCTTCGCCTACAAGACGCTCGCCAGCGTGTTCAACTACGACGACGCGGAGGTGGCCGCGAACCCGGTGCACCTGATGTACGTGCTGGAGCAGCGCATCCTGCGGGAGCAGCTGCCCGAGGACGTGCAGCGGCGCTACCTGGACTTCATCAAGAGCTACCTGTCGCCGCGCTACGCGGACTTCATTGCCAAGGAGATCCAGACGGCGTACCTGGAGTCCTACTCCGAGTACGGTCAGAACATCTTCGACCGCTACGTCACCTACGCCGACTACTGGATCCAGGACGAGGACTACCGCGATCCGGAGACGGGCGAGAGCTTCGATCGATCCCTGCTGAACGCCGAGCTCGAGAAGATCGAGAAGCCCGCCGGCATCGCGAACCCGAAGGACTTCAGGAACGAGATCGTGAACTTCGTGCTGCGCGCGCGCGCGAACCACGGCGGCAGCAACCCGAGCTGGACGAGCTACGAGAAGCTTCGCGAGGTCATCGAGAAGAAGATGTTCTCCACGACCGAGGACCTGCTGCCCGTCATCTCGTTCAGCGCCAAGAGCAGCAGGGACGACCAGAAGAAGCACGAGAGCTTCGTCGCGCGCATGGTCGAAAAGGGCTATACCGAGAAGCAGGTGCGGCTGCTGTGCGAGTGGTACCTGCGCGTGCGCAAGAGCCGCTGATCCGCGAGCGGCGACGCGCCCTGGAGGGGAAGAGAACCGAGCCGATGTCCGTCATCATCGACCGCCGCCCGAACGATCGGGACAAGAGCGCCGGCAGCCGCGAGCGCTTCATGCGCCGCTACAAGCGTCACATTCGCCGCGCGGTCGCCGACATGATCGACGAGCGCCCCATCAGGGACGTCGTCGGCGGCGGCGAGGTGCGCATTCCGACGCGCGACCTGTCCGAGCCCGTTTGGCGCCACGGCGAGGGCGGCGCGCGCGACATCGTGCTGCCCGGCAACCGCGAGTTCATGCCCGGGGACCGTCTGCAGCGTCCGCCGGGCGGCGCCGCCAACGACGGGGACGGCGATGCGGGCGAAGGCGGAGACGGCACCGACTCGTTCGCCTTCACGCTGTCGCGGGACGAGTTCCTGTCGATCTTCTTCGACGACCTGGAGCTGCCGCACATGATGCGCACGGGCAGCGGCGACATCACCGAGGCGAAACCGGAGCGCGCGGGCTATGCCAGCGACGGCGCGCAGACCAACCTCGCCGTGCTGCGCACCATGCGCCAGGCGCTCGGCCGGCGCATCGCGCTCGGAGCGAGCGCGCGGCGCCGCCTGGCCGAGCTCGAGGCGCTGGACGGGGACGAGGACAGGGACGAGGACGGGACCGGCCAAACGGTCACGGCGGCCGAGCGCGAGGCCGAGCGCGCCGCGCTGAAGGCGCGGATCGAGCGCGTGCCCTGGCTCGACGACGTGGACCTGCGCTTCCGGCGCCGGACCATGGTCCCCAAGCCCGTCAGCCAGGCCGTCATGATCTGCCTGATGGACGTGTCGGCCTCCATGGACCGGCACAGGAAGGATCTCGCCAAGCGCTTCTACACGCTGCTGTATCTCTTCCTGTCGCGCCGCTACGAGCGCGTGGAGATCGTCTTCGTGCGCCACACCGACCGGGCCGAAGAGGTGGACGAGGAGCGCTTCTTCAACGATCGCCAGACCGGCGGCACCACGGTGCTGCCGGCGCTGAAGCTCGCCAGCGAGATCATCGAGGCGCGCTTCCCCCCGCTCGACTGGAACGTCTACGTGGCGCAGGCCTCGGATGGCGACGCCTTCGGCGTCGACCCCGAGCGCAGCCGCCAGTGGCTCGAGTCCGACCTGTTGCCCAAGCTTCGCCACTTCGCCTACGTCGAGGTGGGCGGTCCGGGCTACCGGCGCCCGTCGGCGCTCGCGCGCGCCTACCAGCGCATCGAGTCCGACGCCTTCGCCATGGTGAAGGCGGGCCGGCGGCGCGACATCTATCCGGTGTTCCGACGCCTGTTCGCCAAGCGCGGCATGGAGGCATCGGCATGAGCGCGGCCACCGGGCGTCCGCGCAAGCCCCGCCGCGCCACGCCTCGCTCGAAGGCAGCGACGCGACGCGAGCCGCTGTCCACGGGCTCCGAGTGGACCTTCGAGCTGCTCGAGACCTACGACCGCGAGATCGGGCGCCTCGCGATCGACGAGTACGGACTCGATTGCTACCCGAACCAGATCGAGCTGATCGCCTCGGACCAGATGCTCGACGCGTACGCCTCGACGGGGCTGCCCGTCAGCTACCGCCACTGGTCGTTCGGCAAGGCGTTCATCGCGCACGAGCAGGCCTATCGGCGCGGCGCCAGCGCGCTCGCCTACGAGATCGTGATCAACTCGAACCCGTGCATCGCGTACCTGATGGAGCAGAACACCATGCCCATGCAGGCGCTGGTGATCGCGCACGCCTGCTACGGCCACAACTCCTTCTTCAAGGGCAACTATCTGTTCAGGCAGTGGACCGATGCCGATGGCATCGTCGATTACACGATCTTCGCCAAGAACTACGTGGCGCGCTGCGAGGAGCGCTACGGTGCGGACGCCGTCGAGACCCTGCTCGATGCCTGCCACGCGCTGCGCGATCACGGCGTGTCGCGCTACCGCCGCCCGAAGTCGCTGTCCGCGGAAGAAGAGCGGCTGCGCCGGCTGGAGCGCGAGGAGTACGCCTGGAGCCGGCACGACGAGATCTGGCGCACGCTGCCCACCTCACCCGTCGCCACCGACGAGGCCGCCACCGCCGCCGAGCTCGAGGAGCCCGAGGAGAACATCCTGTACTTCGTGGAGAAGCACTCGCCGGGGCTCGCCACCTGGGAGCGGGAGCTCGTGCGCATCGTGCGCCGGCACGCGCAGTACTTCTACCCGCAGGGCCAGACCCAGGTCATGAACGAGGGCTGGGCGACGTTCTGGCACTACACGCTGCTGAACCGCATGTACGACGACGGCCTCGTCGACGACGGCTTCATGCTCGAGGTGCTCGCCTCGCACACGAACGTCACGACCCAGCGCGGCTTCGACGAGCGCGGCTACGGCGGCATGAACCCCTACGCGCTGGGCTTCCGGATGTTCATGGACATCTGCCGCATCTGCAACGAACCCACCGACGAGGACCGCGAGTGGTTCCCCGACATCGCGGGCAGCGACTGGCGCCGGACCATCGACTTCGCCATGCGGAACTACAAGGACGAGTCCTTCATCGCGCAGTACCTGTCGCCCAAGCTCATCCGCGATCTCGCGCTCTTCGCGCTCGCCGATGACAGCGAGAAGGACTGGATCGAGGTCGATGCCATCCACAACGAGACCGGCTACCGGCGCGTGCGGAAGCTCCTGTCCGAGCAGTACACGCGCGACCAGCGGCTGCCCGACGTCGAGGTGGTGCGCTACGAGCGCGACGGCGACCGCTCGCTGGGGCTGCGCCACCGCCGCCACCGTGGCCGTCCGCTCTCGGACGACGGCGACGCCGTGCTCATGCACCTGCACCGGCTGTGGGGCTTTCCGGTGCGGCTCGAGGCGGTGGACGACGACGGCGAGATCGCCGGCGCGGACGAGGTCTCGAGCTGAGGGGCCGCGGCACGGGCACCTCGCGCGGTTCGGATCACGACTAATTTGCACAGCGGGTGCGCGCGCCCGCCAGGCTGATTACGCTGCGCCACCTCCCCACACCGAGGCCGTCGCATGTCGTTGAACCTCGTGACGGGATGGATCGAGGCAATACCGCAGTGGTCGACGACGGCGGCGTACGTGCTCTGGGTCGTCGGCGCGACGTTCTTCATGCTGCTGCACAAGCGCCGCCCGGTCACGACGGTGGCCTGGCTGCTCGCCTTCTACACCGTGCCGTTCATCAGCGGGCTGGGCTACTTCCTGTTCGGCCCGCGGCGACTCAACCGCGAGAAGGGCCTGCGCCAGGCGGCCAGGCGCTACGCGCGGGACAGCACTCCGGAGCGCGAGTCCGAGCTGCCCGAGGGCTTCGAGGCCGAGCAACCGCTCGGATGGATCGCACGCGCCACGCGCGCCGACGACTCCCCGAGCGTCGTGCCGAGCCGCGCGCACGACATCACGTTGTACGAGGACGGCGACGCGCACTACCCGGCGCTGCTGCAGGCGATCGCGGACGCGAAACACACCCTGCACCTCGAGTACTACATCTGGCAGCCCGACGGCATCGGCGAGCGCATCCGCGACGCGCTCGCCCGGCGAGCGGCCGAGGGCGTGCGCGTGCGGCTGGTGTTCGACTCCATCGGGGCGAAGAACTGCACGCGCGCCTGGTGGCGCCCGCTCGTGGACGCCGGGGCGGAGCTGCGCACCTTCAACCCGCCACGCGTGCTGGAGCCGCAGCCCGGCAAGATGAACTTCCGCACCCACAGGAAGATCCTGATCGCGGATGCCCGCATCGGCTTCGTCGGGGGCATCAACGTCAGCGACGACAACACCACCGGCGAGGCCGGCCGCGGGAACCGGATGCCGTGGCGCAGTACCCACGCGCGCATCGAGGGCCCACCGGTGGCCGAGCTGCAGCGCGTCTTCCTCGAGGACTGGCTCTACGGTCTCCCGCTCGACCGGCTTGAGGCCGGCAAGCGCACGGCGAAGGGCCTGTTGCCCGACGACGACGAGGAGCCGGACATGCCCGAGGACATCGAGCGCTGGTTCCCCGAGCTCGACGAGCCGGAATCCGGTCCGTGGGTACAGGTCGTGGACTCCGGCCCCGACCAGGACAGGCCGGACATCAGAAGGCTCTACTTCGCGGCCATCAACGCCGCGCGCCACCGGTTGTGGATCACCACCCCCTACTTCGTGCCCGACGAGCCGATCGAGGTGGCGCTGCGCACAGCGGCCGCGCGCGGCGTGGACGTGCGCATCGTGCTGCCGGAGAACAACGACTCGAAGCTCGTGAAGGCGGCCGCCGAGACCTACGCGGCAAGCGTCATGGAGGAGGGCGCCGAGGTGTTCATGTTCGAGCACCGCATGAACCACTCCAAGACGATGATCGTCGACGACTCCTTCTCCATCGTCGGCACGGCGAACATGGACAACCGGAGCTTCAGGCTGAACTTCGAGGTCACCGCCGCGATCTGGGACCAGGACATCAACGCGAAGCTGGCCGAGCTGTTCCGACAGGATCTGGCGCAGAGTCACCGCTTCGATCCCGAGACGCGCGACAACACCCTGCCGCAGCGGCTGTGGATGAACACCGCGCGGTTGCTCTCGCCGCTGCTCTGAGGGCTCGTCGCTTCGGACCTGAACGGGTGCGCCGACGACGCTCTCAGGCGATGCCGAGGAACCGCCGCACCGCCTCCACCTGATCGTCGTCCATGAGCGTCGGCGCGTGGCCGACGCCCTCGAACTCGCATCCGTCGACGTCCGGACCACGGGCGAGCATCGCCTCCCAGGTGTCGCGCGCGAGGAGATCCGACTCCGCGCCGCGCAGCACCGTGACGGGACAGTCCACCGCTTCCCACAAGCTCCACATCTCGGGCGGCGGGCCGTCGCCCGCGAACAGCACGTCGGCGATGCGCGGGTCGTGGTGCGTGCGCCACCGCCCGTCCTCGCCCTCGACGAAGTGATGCGCGGACAACTTGCGGAACTGCTCCGGGCTGTGCGGCCCGAAGCTCCCCATGGTGTCGCGCAGCGCGGCCTCCGCCGACGCGAAGCTGTCCCACTCGCCCTCCCCCCTCGCGTAGCCGCGAATGCGCTCGAGCCCGCGGGGGTCGATGCGGGGGCCGACGTCATTCATCAGCAGCCGCTCGATCGGATGCCCGGGCAGGGAAGCCAGCGCCATGCCGACGATGCCGCCCATCGACGTGCCGATCCAGTCCACGCGCTCGACGCCCAGCCGCGCCACCAGCGTCACGCAGTCCGCCACGTACTGATCCACACGGTACATGCGCCCTTCGGGCAGCGGATCGGAGTCGCCGCGCCCGGCCATGTCCGGGCACACGACGCGCAGCCCCTCGCCCGCCAGGCGTGCCGCCAGCACGTCGAAGTCGGTGCCCCTGCGCGTCAGGCCGTGCACGCACAGCACGGTGCGCGTGCGTGCGTCGACGCGCGCGGGAAGCCACTCTCGGTAGGCGATCCGGTGCAGCCCGCCGGGGTGCGTGCACAGCACCCCGGCGCACCTCGGACCATCGCGCGGACCGCTCATCGAAGCGGCACCTCGCAGGTCGGCGCGCCGCCGGGCGCCTGCCCGTAGAACGCGGCCAGCGCCGCGTAGGTCTCGGGCCAGCGCCAGCGCAAGGGGCGCGGATCGGTGAAGAACGTCTCGGTGCAGACCGCGAAGAACTCGGCCGGGTCCTCGAGCGCGTAGTCGTCCACCGGCACGGGGTCGCCGCGCTCGAGCGCTTCGCCCAACGCCTGGAAGGCGGCGCCGAACACCTGCGGCCACGCGCGCCTGAGCGCCTGGTCGCGCACGTCGGGAAAGCCGTTGACGCGCCCGTTGGCCGCATCCAGCACGTGCGCGATCTCGTGTACCACGACATCGAAGCCCGGCGCGGAAGCCTCGACGTCGTCCGCCGCCAGCACGACGGGCCCGCCCGCCCAGGCCTCCCCGGCGAGCTCCGCCTCGCGCTCGTGCTCGATGCCGTCCTCGTCGGTCCAGCGCTGATCCACCCTGAAGCCCGAGGGGTGGAGGATGAACGTGCGCGCCGCGCGCACCGCATCGAGCCCGGCCGGCAGGTTCACCAGCGGCGTGCAGGCCTCCACCGCCACGAGCGCGGCGAGCGGTGCGTCGGGCTCGAAGCCGCCGCCGCCCTCGAAGCGGCGCGTGTCGAGGAAGTCGGTCGCCAGGTCGAGCAGGCGCGCGCGCGCCGCCGTGTCCAGGCGCGTCAGCGCGGGGCGCAAGCCGCCGCGGTGCGCACGCTCGAGCGCATCGGCGACCAGCGCGCCGGAGGCGCCTCCGGCGGCTCCGTCTCGAGCCGCCCCGTGGCCGCTGGAGGATCGGCCGTGTCGCCTGAAGGGTCCGAACATGCGCGCGCGCCCCGAAAGCCGCACGCGAAAGACCCGGGCGGATGCGCCCGGATGATACGCGCCGTGGGTACCGCGGCGTGTCCCTTCGTCCCCCCCGCGTCAGCTGTCGCGCGAGATCTGTTCGACGGCGCCGAAGTTGTAGATGAACACCGTGCGCAGGAAGAGCTCGAAGTCCCGCCCCGGCAGGTCTGTCTCGATGCCCTGCAGCTCGGCGTAGATCAGCGCGTCGTCGTCGATCGGATACTCGTAGCCGAGCGTCGCGTAGAACGGGGTGATGCCGAAGTCGGCGAGGCTGAACAGCCCGTAGAAGCGCTCGGCCTGTCCCGCGACGGTGATGGCGAAGCCGTCGTCGTCGCCGCCCAGGTAGTCCTCGCTCGCGAACTGCACCGTGCCGGAGAGCACGAGATCCTCGCGCAGCTCGGTCGCGGCCGACACGCCCAGCGCCACGCCGCCGTCGGCGAAGGCCGAGGAGCCGAGCCCGTCGGTGGGCGTGGTGTCCAGATCGTCGGGCAACTCGGCCGCGACGCCGTTTCCGATGGTGAGCGCCGCGCCCAGCGAGATGTCGCCGAGCTGATAGATGGCGCCCAGGTCGATCTCGTCGAGGAAATCGTCGTCGATGTCGTTGTCCACGAGCGTCGTCGAGGCGGAGACGCGCAGGTCCTCGCCGAACAGGCGCTCGTACTTGATCACGCCGTTCTGGCGCGGGCAGCTGACCTCGTAACCGCAGCTGCCGACGTAGGCGATGTCCACCACCGCGGTGACGGCGTCGTAGAACGCCCGGTACTGCTTGCCTCCGGTGACGGTGCCGTACGGCGAAGACAGGCCGATGTAGGCGTAGCGCGTGTTGTCGATGCCGAAGTCCTGGTCGAAGCCGAACTCCAGGTAGCCGATGCCGACGATGTCGTCGTTGATCCGCTTCTCGCCGTTCCAGCGGATGCGCGAACCGAAGTCCTGGAAGGCGAAGGAGGTGTCCGGTTCGGTCTCGATCTCGAAGCCGAGCCGCACGCTCGCCTCCAGCTGGTTGATCACGTCCTGGGCGGACGCGGGTTGCGCGGCGAGTCCTGCGAGCAGGGCCGTGGCGGCGCACGCGGGAGGGAAGGAGCGAGGCTGTCGCATCGGTGGGACTCCTGTTGCGTGGGAGCAACAGTCTACGACCGCCGTCGCGTCTCGCGACATACCCATTCGTGACGGGAATTCGGCACGGGCCGCGACGCCACGAGCCGTCGCGCGGGGCGTCAGAACCCCATGCCGCCGCCCATGCCGCCCCCGGGCCCGCCCACGCCCGGGGGCAGTTTGCCCTTCATGCCGCGCATCATCTTCGCCAGCCCCCCCTTGCCCATCTTCTTCATCATTCGGCTCATCTGCTGGTGTTGCTTGAGCAGCCGGTTCAGGTCCTGCACCTGCAGGCCCGCGCCGGCGGCGATGCGCTTCTTTCTCGAACCCTTCAGGATCGCGGGGAACCTGCGCTCCTGCTCGGTCATCGAGTTCACGAGCGCGATCATGTGCACGAACTGCTTGTCGTTCGCCTGTGCCTTGACCGCCTCGGGCACGTCCGCCATGCCGGGCATCTTCTCCATCAGGGCCGCCATGCCGCCCATCTTGGCCATCTGCTCGAGCTGCTCGCGCAGATCGTTCAGGTCGAAGGCCTTCCCTTTCTGCATCTTCCTGGCGAACTTCTCGGCCTTGGCGTGATCGACCTTGGCCGACACCTCCTCCACCAGGCTGACGACGTCCCCCATGCCGAGGATCCGCGACGCGATGCGATCGGGGTGGAACGTCTCGAGTGCATCGGTCTTCTCGCCGGAGCCGAGGAACTTGATCGGCTTGCCGGTGATCATGCGCACCGACAATGCAGCCCCGCCCCTCGCGTCGCCGTCGGTCTTGGTCAGCACCACGCCCGTCAGCGGCAGCGCCTCGCCGAACGCGGCCGCCGTGGTGGCCGCGTCCTGACCGGTCATGGCATCGACGACGAAGAGCGTCTCGGCGGGATGCAGCGTCTCGTGCAACCCGCGAATCTCCTCCATCATCGCCTCGTCGATGGCGAGCCGGCCCGCGGTGTCGACGAGCAACACGTCCATGAAGGCGCGCTTCGCCGCGGCGACGGCCGCGTTGGCGATGTCGATGGGCCGTTGCTCGATGTCGCTGTCGAAGAACGTCGCGCCGACCTGCCCTGCGAGCGTCTCCAGCTGGCGGATGGCCGCGGGACGGTAGACATCGCAGCTGACGACCATGACCTTCTTCTTCTCGCGCTCCGCGAGATGCTTCGCGAGCTTCGCGACGGTCGTGGTCTTGCCCGCCCCCTGGAGCCCTGCCATGAGCACCACCGCGGGCGGCGTGACGGCGAGGTTCAGTCGCTCGGTGGTCTCCCCCAGCACGGACACGAGCTCGTCGTTGACGAGCTTGATCAGCGCCTGACCCGGGGACAGGCTGCCGAGCACCTCCTGGCCCAGCGCGCGCTCGCGCACCCGGTCCACGAGCTGACGCACGACGGGCAACGCGACGTCGGCGTCGAGCAGCGCGAGGCGCACCTCGCGCAGCGTCTCGCGGATGTTCTCCTCGGTCAGCCGGCCCTGCCCGCGCAGGTTCTTGATGGTGCGGCCGAGCCGCTCGCTCAGGGAATCGAACATCGGTCCGGGGTCCGTCGATCAGGCGTGTAGCCGCCCAGTATAGCGACGGGCCCCGGCCGCCTTGCCTCCCGCGTCAGCGTCCGACCGGCGCGCCGCGGTCCGGGTCGTCGATGCGCGTGGCGCTGGAGGCGAGCTCCTCGGCCCTGGAGGCAAGGCTCGACATGTCGATGACGTGCCGGAAGCGCACGTCCTCGTCCTTCATGCGGGCGAACGCATCGTTCACGTCGGCGATGTCGATGAGCTCGATCTCGGGGCGGATGTCGTGCTTCGCGCAGAGATCGAGCACCTCCTGCGTGTCGGCGATCCCGCCTATGAGCGAGCCCGAGATGGCGATGCGGTTGAACACCATCGGCCCCGGCACGAAGCCCGGCATCTCGATCATGTTGCCGACCGTGACGATGGTCGTGTTCGGCTTCATGAGCGACAGGTACGGCGTGATGTCGTGACCGTACGGAATCGTGTCGATCAGCAGATCCAGCGACATCGCGGCCTCCTTCACCGCCTCCTCGTCGGCCATGACGACGACATCGTCCGCGCCGAGGCTGCGGATCTCGTCGCTCTTCTCCGGGGATGTCGTCAGCGCCACGACCCTCGCACCCAACGCCTTGCCGATCTGCACCGCCATGTGACCCAGGCCGCCGATGCCCGCGACGCCCAGGGTCTGGCCGGCCTTCAGGCCGAAGTGCTTCATCGGGTTGTAGGTCGTCACGCCCGCGCAGAGGATCGGCGCGGCCTTGGACGGCTCGATGGCATCGGGAATGCGCAGCACGAATTCCTCGCGCACCACGATGTTCGTCGAGTAGCCGCCGTAGGTGTTCGTGCCGTCGGGCAGCTTCGGCCCGTTGTAGGTGAGCGTGCAGCTCTTCGGGCCGGCGCAGTACTGCTCGTCGCCGGCCTTGCAGGGCTCGCAGGTCCGGCAGCTGTTGACCATGCAGCCCACGCCGACGACGTCGCCCGGCACGAACGCCGTGACCCCTTCGCCCACGCGCGCGACTCGGCCGACGACCTCGTGGCCGGGAACGCACGGCCAGACGGTGTTCTCCCAATCGTCCTTGATCTGGTGCAGGTCGGAGTGGCAGACGCCGCAGTGGGTGATCTCGATCTCGATCTCGCCGGGGCCGGCGTCGGCGCGCTCGAAGGTGACGGGGGCGAGCGCGTCGGACGCGGAAGGGGTGCCGTAGCCGAAGGTATGCATCGATGAAAGCGGTCTGGTGAGTTCGGAGAAGTGCCGCGACGGTGCGCATCGCGAGCGGCCGCGCAGGGTGAACTCGCGCGACCGCGGCCCGGCCGGTGTTGAAGAATGCGCTACGTGCTCGTGCGCTGGATCGAGCAGACGCCGATGTCGCTCGACGACTACCCGGGGTTGGCGGCGCACCGGGACCGGATGGAGGCGGACGAGTCGGTGCGCACGGCGTTGGCACGTCAGGGAATGCAGGCGCAAGGCACCGCGCGGTAGGCGAGCTCGACGCCCGCCGCCGATTCCGACGCGTCGACGGTACGCCCGACGACGGTGACACACCGGCTCACCCCGACCGCGCCAGCTCCGCCGCCAGCCACTCGGCGAGAGCGCGCGATGCGGGCGTGCGCATGTGACGCGCCGCCTGGTAGAGCACGTAGCACTCGGCCATCGGCACGACCGTGTCGAAGGGGCGCACCAGGCGACCGTCGGCCAACGCGTCCGCGACGAGCCCGTCGTGCGCCATCGCGAGCCCGGCGCCGGCGAGCGCCGCGCCTATCGAGACCGCGAAGGTCGAGGCCATGTGCACGTCGACGGGCGTCCGGGCGCCGGCGTGCGCGGCGAGCCAGCCGTCCCAGCTCGACAGCACCCCCGCGCAGTCGTACAGGGGCAGAGCGCGCCAGTCGTCGCCCGCGGCGATGCGCTTCGCCACGGCGGGCGAGCACACCGGGTAGGCGCGCTCCGGCCCGAGGTGCACGCCGTCGTGACCGAAGGCGTCGGGTCGCGTGAAGCGGATCTCCACGTCGGCCATCTGCGCCGTGCGCTCGGGGTCCCAGATCGGTGTCACCAGGTTCAGGCGCAGTCCGGGCAGCGCGCTCGCGAGCGCGCCGAGGCGCGGAGCGAGGCGCAGCGACGCGAAACCCATGCTGCACTGCAGCGTCACGTGAGCGACGCGCTCGACGCCCCGACCGCCCGCGAAGGGCTGTGCGCCCGCGTGCAGCGCGGCGAACGCCTCGCGCACCGCGGGCAGGTAGTTGCTGCCGTCCTCGGTCAGGCTCAGCCCGCGCGGCCGGCGCACGAACATGGGCCGGCCGAAGAAGGTCTCGAGGCTGCGCACGTGCTGCGACACGGCCGACTGCGTAAGGTGCAGTTCGGCGGCGGCCGCGGTGAACGACAGGTGGCGCGCGGCCGCTTCGAAGGCGCGCAACCACGCGAGGGGCGGTACGGCGGACGTGGACATCGTGCGCGCACCTCGCCGGGAGCCATAAGCGATGGTAATGCCGTGCCGCACGATTCGTCGCTTGTCTCCCACGCGAGCGCTGCCTAGCATCCGGCCCATCGCCTTCGTCCGGAGCAAGCCCTGTGAACCTGCGCCTCGCCGACGCCCCGGCCCCGGACCACGCCGCCGAGCGAGTCGACCTCGCGGCCGCGTTCCGCTGGGCCGCACGGCTGAACCTGCACGAGGCGGTCGCCAATCACTTCTCGCTCGCCGTCGACGGGTCGGGCAGGCGCTTCCTGATGAACGCCGACCAGCAGCACTTCGCGACGATCCGCGCCTCGGACCTGCTGCTGCTCGATGCCGACGACGGCGACGTCATGCGACGCCCCGGCGCACCGGATCCGACCGCGTGGGGTCTGCACTCGATGGTGCACCGGCACGTGCCGCACGCGCGCTGCGTCATGCACGCGCACCCGATCTTCTCGACGGTCCTCGCGAGCCTGGCCGACTCGCGCCTGCCCGCCATCGACCAGAACACCGCGATGTTCTTCGAACGCACGGTGATCGACGAGGGCTTCGCGGGTCTGGCCTTCGAGGACGAGGGACGCCGCATCGCGGAGCAGTTGCAGGACCCCGACGTGCTGCTCATGGTCATGGGCAACCACGGCGTGCTCGTGCTCGGGGACAGCGTGGCCGATGCCTTCAACCGGCTGTACTACTTCGAGCGCGCGGCCGAGACCTACGTCCGGGCGCTGCAGACCGGGCTGCCGCTGCGGGTCATGCCGGACGAGGTCGCGCGCAGCACCTCGGCGGAGCTCGCCGACTATCCCGGCCAGGCGGACAAGCACCTGGCGGGACTGCGCGCCATCCTCGACGCCGAGGGCAGCGACTATGCGACCTGATGTCGTGGTGCCCGCGTTCGCCCGGGACGGCACGTCCGCGACGGCCCTCGACGTGCGACTCGGCGAGAAGGGCCTGCACGTGCCGATGCCGGGCGGCGAGGCCTACTTCAACTACCACTGGCTGCGCGACGCCGACCCGTCGACGATCGATCCGGCCACGCGCGAGCGGATCTTCGACATCGCGGACATCCCTGGCGGGCCCCGGGCCCGGGCCGCGCGCGTGGAGAACGATGCGCTCGTCGTCGAGTGGAGCACCGAGGCCCACGCGTCGCGCGTGCCGCTGCAGGCGTTGCGGGACTTCCTCGTCGCCGGGCGCCGTCCGGACCCCGCGGTGCTGCCGCGCAGGCTCTGGCGCGCCGACGCGCACGCAGGCTTCGCACGCTTCCGTCAGGGCGACATCGAGGACTCGGACGCCGTCCGGCTGGAATTCGCGCGGGCGCTCGTCGTCGACGGCATCGCGCTCGTCACCGGGATGGAGGACAGCGATGCCGGGCTCACCCGGCTGGCGCATCAGCTCGGCGACGTGACGCCCACCGCCGACGGGTGCTACTTCGACGTCCGCCTCGAGATCGCCCCGACGAACCTCGCCTTCACGGCGCGCGCGCTCGAGCTGCACACCGACCTGCCGTCCGAGGAGGCGGCACCGGGCGTGCAGTTCCTGCACTGCCGCGCGAACAGCGTGAGCGGCGGGCGCAGCACCTTCGTCGACGGTGCGGCCGTGGCGGAGGCGCTGCGGGACGAGGACCCCGAGGCGTTCGCGCTGCTGGCCGCTCACGAGATTCCGTTCTTTCGCCGGCACGACGGTTGGGACTACCGCGCGCACCAGCGCGTCATCGAGCTCGACCGGGACGGCGGCGTGTCGGGGCTGACCGTGTCGCAGCACCTGCAGGACGACATCGACCTGCCGCAGGTGCTCCTGGACGACTACTACCCCGCCCTGTGCCGGCTGCTGCTGCTGCTGCGCGAGGAGCGCTTCGTCGCCCGCTTCCGGCTCGAGGCGGGCACCTGCGCGGTGTTCGACAACCACCGCGTCGTGCACGGACGCGAGGCGTTCGAGGCGACGAGCGGGGCGCGTCACCTGCGCGGCTGCTACGTGGACCGCGGAGCGCTCAGGAGCACGTTCCGGACGTTGCTCCGGACGGGTGGTGGGGTCGCGGGTCCTTAAGCGCCCCGCGACACCCGCAGCACCGGCACCGTGCTGAGCGACACCGACACCACGCTCGCGATCATGGCCAGCACCGCGAGCACCGGGTGCACGAACCCGAAGAGCGCCGCCGGAAGCAGCAGCGCGTTGTAGACGAGCGCCAGCGCGATGTTCCGGCGCAGGGCCCGCGCCGAGCGAGCCGCGAGGCGCAACGCGAGCTCGACCCCGCCGAGCCCGCCGCGCAGCACCGACAGCGCCGCGGCGCTGCGTGCGAGATCGCTCGCGTCCCCGGTGGCGATGCCGAGATCCGCCGCGGCCAGTGCGGGCGCATCGTTCAACCCGTCGCCGACGAAGGCCACGCGGTGTCCCGCGGCGCGCAGCTCCTCGACGAGGACGCGCTTGTCGTCCGGACTCATGCCCGCGTGCCATTCGAGACCGGACGCTTCCGCGAGCGCACGCACCGCGCCCGGCACGTCGCCACTCGCGAGCACGAGTCGCAGACCGCGTGCGCGCAAGGCGTCGAGCAGCTCGCCGGCATCGGCGCGCGGCGCGTCGGCGAGCTCCACCGCCCCCACGCAGACGCCGTCGCGCGCGACGAGCACGCGGCTGCACGTCGGGTCCACGGGCGCCGGGACGTCGTCGACGCCGTGCTCGGCGAGCCAGCTCGACGACCCCGCGAGCAGCACCGTGCCGTCGTCGAGCACCGCGCGCACGCCGGCGCCCGCGCGTTCGTGGCGTTCGCGGACCCGGGACGACTCGTGCGCGGGCGCGGCGTCGCGGATCGCGCGCGCGAGCGGATGGTTCGAGCCGGCTTCCGCGAGCGCGGCGGCGCGCAACACGTCCCGCCCGTCGAATCCGGCCGCCGGCACCGTACGCGCGACGCTCGGGCGGCCCTCGGTCAGCGTGCCGGTCTTGTCGAGGAGCACGACATCGACGCGGTGCGCGTGCTCGAGCGCCGCCGCGTCGCGCAGCACGACGCCTTCGCGCGCGGCGCTCGATGCCGCCCCCGACACCACGAGCGGCACGGCCAGCGACAGCGCGCAGGGACAGCTCACGACGAGCGTCGCGAGCGCGCGCACGAGCGCATCGGTCGGCGTGGCGCCGGTGGCCAGCGCGAGGACGAACGCGACGAGCGCGGCGATGCCGATGCCGGGCACGAGCGCCCCGGCGATGCGATCCACGAGCCGCATCAGGTCGCTCTTCGAGCGCAGCGCCCGGCCGACGGTGGCCGCGAGCCGGTCCAGCGTGCGCTCGCCCTTCGCCCCGGTCACGCGCACGCGCACCGTGCCGTCGACGTTCGTCGTGCCCGCGAGCACCGCATCGCCCGGACCGACGCCCACGGGCATCGACTCTCCGCTCATCAGCGCAGCGTCGATCGACGCGGTACCGCTCACGATCTCGCCGTCCGCCGGCAGCCGCTCGCCGGCGCGCGACTCGATCGTGTCGCCGACGACGAGCCCGGCCACGGCCACCCGTTCGATGTCCTCTCCGCGCACGCGCCAGGCCCGCTCGGGCGACAGGTCCAGCAGGGAGCGCACCGCGTCGGCCGCGCGCCGGCGAGCCCCGACGTCCCCCAGCCGCGCGACGAGCTGGAACGCGATCAGCATGACGGGCACCTCGAACCACACCTGGCTGCCGCCCGTCAGCAGCGCGTGGCCGGACACCACGAGCGTGGCGAGCGTGGCCACGAGGATCAGCGATTCCATGCCCGGCACGCCGGAGCGCAGCCCGCGCCAGCCGAGCCGATGGAACGGCCAGCCCGAGTACGCGAGCACGGGCAGCGAGAACGCGCCGGAGGCGAGCGCGAGCCACCACGCGTAGACCGGATCGGGCAGCTCGGTGAAGTAGCGCGCGATGGTGGCGAGCATCACCCACATGCCGAAGCCCGCGGCGATGGCGAGCCGGATGCGGTGACCGCGCAGGAACGCGTCCTGCGCGGCGCGGCCGTCCCCCGTGCCGAGCGCGCGCGTGGCGTAGCCGATGGCGGCCAGACGCGCGGCGATGTCCGCGGGAGCCACGGCATCGGGGTCGTGGCGCACGAACGCCGAGTCGGACAGGAACGACACGGACACCTCGTGCACGCCCGGCAGCTTCGACAACGCGCGCTCCACGGTGGCGGCGCAGCCGCCGCAGAACATCCCGTCGACGGCGAAGGCGGTCTCGCGCTCCCGTGCGGACGCGCCGGGCGATGGCGCGGACGCGTCCGCGGACGAGTTGCCGGACGCGTCCGGGCGAAGCGCGCCGGGCGCCGCGTTCAACTGCCGCCGACGGCCACCGGTGCGCCCACCTTCTCGATGAGCTCCGCCCCGCCCTGCCAGGGTCCGCGGTCGGCCGGGAAGAGCTCGCGCTGCTCGGCGTAGAGCTCGGGCGTCACCGGGGACGCATCGTTGCCCCACTCGCTCCGGATGTAGGTCTCCACGGCGGCGAGCTCCGCGTCCGAGAGCTGCGGAAACGCGGGCATCACGCCGTTGTAGGTGTTGCCGAGCACCTCGATCTCGCCCTGGATGCCGTGCAGCAGGATCTGCGCGACCAGGGGCGGATCGGCCAGCACCCAGCCGGAGCCCGCGAGCGGCGGGAAGGCGCCCGCGATGCCGAGACCGGTGCCCTGGTGACAGGCCACGCAGTTGCCCGCGTAGACCGTGGCCCCGTCGACGGGACCGTCGGCGGCGAGCGCCAGCACGCTGCGGTGATCGCCCGCGTTCGCGGGCACCGCCTCCTGCAGGTAGAAGTAGGCCGCACCCCAGATCACGAACGCGACCGACATCGCCGCGAACCACTTCGGCAAGGGGTTCGACAGCTCGTCGGGCTCGTAGTGTTCGCGCTCGTAGGCACGGTCCACGGACACCGACTCCGGCTGCGGGGTCGCGGTGTCGGGCGTCCGGATGCCGTCGTCGATGCCTTCGGCCTTGCGCTTCTCGGCCTGCTGCTCGTGCAAATTGTTCATGGACGGGGCTTCATGGGCGCGTACTCATGGGCGCGGAGCGGTGTCGTTTCATTCGATGGCGGCCTGCGGTTCGCCGGCCGCTCCCTCGTTCGGCTCGGCGTCGGCATCGGGAGCGTCGTCGATCACATCGAGCGCCTCCTCCACGGGCAGCTCCTCGGCCGTGTAGGTGCGGTCGAGCGAGATCAGGTAGTCGACGAGCTCCACGGCTTCCTGCGTCGGCACGATGAACGTGCCCGAGCGCGGCGCGTACTCGGCCGGCAGCTTCACCTCGAGGCGGCCGCCGAGATAGTCCGTCTCCTCGAACAGGAAGGGGTACGGGGCCATGATGCTGCCGGGCGACACCGCGCGCGGCTGGTACAGGTGCGTCATGTGCCAGTCCACGCTAGGCTGGCGCGCGCCGATGTTCAAGAGATCCGGCCCCGTGCGCATGGTGCCGAGCAGGTGCGGCTCGTCGTAGCTGTAGTCCGTGGGCACCGACGGACGCCCCCAACCGCGCGCCAGGTCGGGCGCCTGCGAGGGGTCGCGCGGCTGCTGGCTGTGGCAGTAGATGCAGCCCAGCGAGATGTAGTGCTCCCGGCCCGCCAGCTCGCTCTCGGTATAGGGCGCGAGCGCCTCGGGTGGGTTCTCGCCGGTGCGCAGCTGCACCGCCGGCATGACCACGAGCAGCAGCGTGGCGTACAGCAGGATGATGGCGGAGCCACCGATGATGCCGAGCGCGCGCGTCATGCCTGCGCCCTCCCCGCGGCGGGGGACGCGGCCGGCTCGGTCGTGCCGCCGGCCTGCGCGGCACGCCGCGCGCGTCGCGCCTCCAGCCGTCGGCCGATGGCGAGCTTCGGTACCTCGTCGACCTTGGGCCCGACGCGACCCAGCACCATGAAGAAGTGCACCGCGAACACCAGGTGCCCGAGCGTCATGAGCACGCCGCCGACCGAGCGCGCCGTGAGGTAGGGAATCGTCAGCGCCACGATGTTCATGAACGGTATCGAGGCGTCCAGCATGGCGAGCCCCTGCAGCCAGCCGCCGATGGTGAGCGACAGGAAGTAGACGGCGAAGCCCGCCACCACGAGCCACCAGTGCAGGCTGATGGCCCAGGCGTACGGCCACTCCCAGTTCATCAGCCGCGGCATGATGAAGTAGATCGAGCCGAACATGATGAAGGAGAGGAAGCCGTAGACGCCCAGGTGGGCGTGCGCGACGGTGTAATGCGTGAAGTGGGTGATCGTGTTGACCGTGCGCAGCGCCTCGATGGAGCCTTGCACCGAAGCCAGCGTGTACATGATGGCGCCCGCGACGATGAAGCGCAGCGTCGGGGATATCAGCACCATGCGGTAGCGCGGCAACACCGTGAAGTGGTGGTTCACGGCCACCGCGACCACGGGGATGATCATCATCACGCTGGTGACGATGGACAGCGTCGCGAGCCACGTCGGCACCGGCCCGCCGATGAGGTGATGCACGCCCACCTGGCTGTAGAAGAGCGCGAGCGCCCAGAAGCCGATGAGCGACAGCGTGTACGAGTAGATGGGCGTGCCCGTGATCTTCGGAATCAGGTAGTACGCGGCGGCGAGCCCCAGCGGCGTCATCCACAGCCCCAGCACGTTGTGCGCGAACCACCAGTTGAGGATCGCCTGCTCGGTGCCCACGAAGAGCTCGTGCAGGTTGCCCGTGATGAACAGCATGGGGAACCACACGAGCGCGGCGATCAGGTACCACGCGCTGACGTAGAGATGGTGCACGCGGCGCTTGAGCACCGTCATGATCAGCGGCACGGCGGCCAGCGCACCGCCGATGATCAGCAGCACGTCGGCCTCGTGCGGCAGTTCCAGCCATTCGAGGCCGTCGCTGGCGCCCGCGAACAGCGCGACGATGCCGTACAGCAGGCCGATGTTCCACAGCACGGCCCCCGCCGTCGCGAAGCGCTGGCCCCGCAGCTCGGTCTTGAAGAGGCGGGGGATCAGCCAGAGCCCCACGCCGACGCCCGACATCGACGCCCAGCCGTAGGCCACGACGTTCAGGTGCGCGGGGCGCACGCGGCCGAAGGTGAGCACCGCGTGGTCCCCGAGCCAGTCGGGCAGGTGCAGCTTGATCGAGGCGACCACGCCGTACACCGAGCCGAGCAGCAACCAGCCGATGGCCGAGCTCAGCCACCACAGCACGGGCGTACGGCTGGAGCGATCGTATACGCGCCGGTCGGCGAGCTCCTTCTGGTCGATCTGGAGCTCCCCGGCATCGGCGTCCTTCCTGAGCTCCTGCTTCTGCTCGGCGGTGGCCGCGGGGTCCTCGGTGCGCCCCACCTCGCCTTCCGCGAAGATCGTCTTCGACGCGGCGACGCCGTCGCCCCACTGATCGTTGGCGAGCCCCCAGACGAGTAGGAACAACCCCCCGATCGAGATCAGGAAGGTCATGCTGAGCAGGAAGGCTATCGCCGTGTTCATGCAGCCGGTGCGAGGTCGGTGGGGCGAGGATTATCCCCGACCTTTACGGTGCGTGCCGGCGACCGGACCGGGACGTCCTCAGGCGTCGAGCCGCGCCCGCATCGCGCCCACCACGTCCGCGTATCGCGGCGCGCCGAAGATCGCGCTGCCCGCCACGAAGGTGTCGGCCCCCGCGTCGGCGACCGCGCGGATGTTGTCGACCTTGATGCCGCCGTCGACCTCCAGGCGGACGTCGCGGCCGGAGGCGTCGATCAGCCTTCGCGCCGCCTCGATCTTGCGGTACGTGGAGTCGATGAAGGACTGCCCGCCGAAGCCCGGGTTCACGCTCATGAGCAGCACCAGGTCGACGCGATCGAGCGTCCACTCGAGGACATCGAGCGGCGTGGCCGGGTTGAACACGAGCCCCGCGCGCACGCCCGCCTCGCGAATGGCCTGCAGGGACCGATCGACGTGGCGCGTGGCCTCGGGATGGAAGGTGATGGAGTCGGCGCCGGCCTCGGCGAACGCGGCGGCCAGCGCATCCACCGGCTCCACCATCAGGTGCACGTCCAGCGGCACGGGCTCGCCGTCGGCGCGCACGCAGTGCGGCTTGATCGCGGCGGCGACGGACGGCCCGATGGTGAGGTTCGGGACGTAGTGATTGTCCATCACGTCGAAATGGATCCAGTCGGCACCCGCGACGATGACGTCGCGCACCTCCTCGCCGAGCCGTGCGAAGTCGGCCGACAGGATCGAGGGAGCTATGCGGTACACGCCGGAGATCTTCTCATCTTGGACAGGTGGTGCGGGCCACGCGGCCCGCTCGTTCCACAATCGCGGCCCACGCGCGCTCCCGCGGAGCGAAGGAGGCGTCGACCGGCGAGTGCACATTCCTGCAACCGTCATCGGAATGCAATGTCCCGCCCCCAACGTCGGCCGATGCTGCGCGGTCGGGGCCGTGCATACCGCCGACGCCCCGTCACCGTTCTTCCCGAAGCCGCGTGCCGCGGACGAGGCGGCGGCCAGCGAGACCCGGTTATGTCGATGGACCCGATGACCCCTGCGGCCGCGCCGCTGTTCATGCCGACGCAGGACCTGACGTCGGCGCCGCCGTCGGCGCACGCGCGCGTGCGCCCGGACGCCCGCACGCTCGCGGCACGTCTGCTGACCTTCGGCGGCACGCTCGCGCTCGTCGCCTACGGCGCGCGCGAGATGCACGCGGTCGTCGACGCCGGCGGCGTGACGTGGCTCGAAGGGGTGTTCCTGTGCTTCTTCGTGCTGACCTTCGCCTGGATCGCGTTTCCCGCCTGCGCGGCGGTGGCGGGCTACCTGTTCGCACGACGCGCCGCGCGCGGCCCGCAGGGCACCGGCGAGGGACGCATCGCCATCGTCATGCCCATCTACAACGAGGATCCCTCGCGCACCTGCGCGGCGCTGGAGGCGATGGCGCTGGAGCTGGACCGATCGCCCGACGGCGGCGACGGCGGTGCCGCGCGCTACGAGATCTTCCTGCTCTCCGACACCACCGACCCGGCGGTGCTGGTGCGCGAGACGTCCGCCGCGCAGGAGCTTCGCCACCGCCTGCGCGACGTGCTGCCCGTGTTCTACCGCCACCGCTTCGCGAACATCGGCAGGAAGGCCGGCAACGTGCGCGAGTTCGTCGAGCGCTGGGGGGCGCGCTACGAGGCCATGCTGGTGCTCGACGCCGACAGCCTCATGGACGCCGCCACGGTGCGTGCGCTCGTCGACGACATGGACGCGCACGCCGACGTCGCGCTGGTGCAGACCGTGCCGCGGCTCGCCGGCGGGCGCACGCCGTTCGCGCGGCTGCAGCAGTTCGCGGGCTCGGTGTACGGGCCCGTCGTCGCGCGCGGGCTCGATGCCTGGGCCGGCGACGACGGCAACTTCTGGGGCCACAACGCGCTCATCCGCACGGCCGCCTTCGCCGCCGCCGCGGGCCTGCCCGAGCTGCCCGGACGCCGCCCGTTCGGTGGCGGCATCCTGTCGCACGACTTCGTCGAGGCGGGGCTGCTGCGCCGCGCGGGCTGGCGCGTGCGCATGCTGCCGGCCCTGGACGGCAGCTTCGAGGACGGGCCGCCCTCCCTGCTGGACGCGGCCGTGCGCGACCGGCGCTGGGCGCAGGGCAACGTGCAGCACCTGGCGGTGCTGCCCGCGCGGGGCCTCGCGTGGCCCAACCGCGTGCACCTCGTCAACGGCGTGCTGAGCTACGCGGCCTCGCCGCTGTGGCTGATCCTGGTGGTGGTCGGTCTCGCCCTGTCGCTGCAGGCGGGTTTCGCGCAGCCGACCTACTTCGGCGACGGCCTGACGCTCTTCCCGACGTGGCCGACGTTCGACAGCGAACGCATGCTGACCCTGTTCGTGGTGTCGCTCGTGGTGCTGCTGCTGCCGAAGGCGCTCGGCACGCTCGAGGCGCTGCTGCGCCCGACCCTGCGCCGCGCGCACGGAGGCAGCCTGCGCATCCTGGCCTCGGCGATCCTCGAGACGCTGCTGTCGGCGCTGCTGGCGCCGATCATGATGCTGGTGCACACGCGCATCCTGTTCCAGATCGCGCTCGGGCAGGACTCGGGCTGGGAGCTGCAGCGCCGCGACGGCGAGGCCTATCGGTGGCGCGACGTGTGGCGCCGGCACTGGGTGCACGAGGCACTCGGCGTCGGCGCGCTCGTGGCGCTCTCGTTCGTGGCACCGAACGTCGTGGTCTGGCTGATACCGGTGCTGCTGGGACTCACCCTCGCGGCGCCCCTGTCACGCTGGACCTCGGACCCCGTCGCCGGGGACCGGCTGCGCGCCCTCGGGCTGCTCGGCATTCCGGCCGAGAGGCACCGCCCCGCCGTGTTCGACGTGCGCGACACGGTGCTGCCGCGCTACCGCGCGGTGGTGGAGGGCGCCACGCCCGCCGACGTGCTGGCCGACGAGGCGGCGCGCGAGCGCCACTACGCCTGCGTCAGCCCGCCACCGCCCTCGCCGCGCGGCGCCCCGGATGCCGCACGGCTCGGCGCACGCGCCAAGCTCGACGAGACGAGAAACCTCGACGAGGCGCTCGGCTGGCTGGAGCGACGCGAGCTGGTCGCGCTGCTGTGCGACCGCGCGTTGTACGAGGACTGGCGCGCACGCTCGAAGTCCGGACGCAGCGCCGCCTGAACGACGCCGATCACGACGCGGGCGTCGTGGTACCGTCCACAGGCATGCTCCCCTTTCTGGTATCGATCCTCGCGGCGGCCCTCTACAGCGTCGCGGGCGCGCGGCTGTACGTCGCGCTCGGTGACCACGCACGCGTCGGTGCCCGCACGCTCGCGCCGGCGGAATCCGCCGGCGGGGACGAGCGCATGGACGCGGCCGGAAGCGTGGCCGGTGGGCGCTCCAGCCGCCGCCGACGCACCACGTTCGCCATCGTCGCCGCGGCGCTGACCCTGCACGCCGGCCTGGCCTGGATCCAGACCGGACTGCCGCACACCCTGCAGCTGCCCTTCTTCACGGCGCTCGACGTCGTCGCGCTCGGCGTCGCCGCCGCGCTCGTGCTGCTGTGCCTGCGCCGTCCGGCCGACTACCTCGGTCTCGGGGTGTATCCCTTCGCCGCCGTCGCCGTGCTGGCGAGCCAGGCCGTCCACGATCCCGTCGCCGCCGGCGCGCAGGCGGTGGAGTTGCACGTGCTGCTGTCGGTACTCGCCTACGCGGTGCTGGCGCTGGCCGCGGCGCAGTCGGTGCTCGTGTCGGTGCAGCGCCGCTTCCTGTCGGAGCACCGCCCGGGCGGCGTGCTGAACGCGCTGCCTCCGCTCGAGAGCACCGAGACGCTGCTGTTCGCGCTGCTGAGCGCGGGCTTCGCCATGCTGACGCTGTCGCTCGCGAGCGGGTTCTTCTATCTCGAGGACATGTTCGCGCAGCACCTGGTGCACAAGACGGTGCTGTCGTGCGCCGCGTGGCTCGTGTTCGGCACGCTGCTGTTCGGACGCTGGCGCTTCGGCTGGCGGGGCAAGCGCGCCGTGCACTGGACCCTGGCAGGCTACGCCCTGCTGCTGCTCGCCTACTTCGGCAGCAAGCTGGTGCTCGAACTGGTGCTCGGAAGAACCGCGTGAACGACCTGCCGATAGGCGTCCTGTTCAGCATCCTCGGCCTGTTGATCCTGATGTCGGGGTTCTTCTCGGGCTCCGAGACGGCGCTGATGTCGCTGAACCGCTACCGGCTGCGCCACCGCGCGAACGCCGGGGACCGCTCCGCCCAGCGCGTCGCGAAGCTGCTCGAGCGGCCGGATCTGCTGATCAGCCTCATCCTGCTCGGCAACAACTTCGTCAACATCCTGGCCTCGGCCATCGCCACGGTGATCGCGCTGCGGCTCATGGGCGAGGCCGGCATCGCCGTCGCGACCGGGCTGCTGACGCTCGTGATCCTGCTGTTCGCCGAGGTCACGCCGAAGACCTTCGCCACGCGCCGGGCGGAGATGGTGTCCAACGTCGCCGCGGCCGTGTACGTGCCGCTGCTGATCGTGCTCTACCCGCTCGTGACGAGCGTGAACTGGATCAGCTCCCTGCTGCTGCGGGCCTTGGGCGTGCGCGCCGACGAGGCGCAGAACGAGCACCTGTCCTCCGACGAGCTGCGCACCGTGCTCAACGAGACCGCCGGCATGGTGCCGCAGCGCCACCGCGACATGCTCGTCAACATCCTGGACCTCGCCACCGTGTCGGTGGAGGAGATCATGGTCCCCAGGAACGAGATCGTCGGCATCGACCTGGAGGACCCCTGGGAGGACGTGCTGCGCGAGATCGGCGACAGCCCGTACGGTCGGCTCGTCGTCTGGCGCGAGAACATCGACCAGGTGGTCGGGGTGCTGCGCGTGCGCAACATGCTCGAGGCGCTCAAGCGCGGGCGCGTCACGCGCGACAACCTCGAGTCGGTGACGATGGAGCCCTACTTCGTGCCCGAGGGCACGACGCTCACCGTGCAGCTCCTGAACTTCCAGCGCGAGCAGCGCCGCGTGGGGCTCGTCGTGGACGAGTACGGCGACATCCAGGGAATGATCACGCTCGAGGACATCCTCGAGGAGATCGTCGGCTCGTTCGACAACGACCCGCAGCTCGGCTCCGACCCCGAGATCCGCGCGCAGCCCGACGGCAGCTGGATCGTCGACGGCGTCGCCGGCATCCGCAGCCTGAATCGCACCTTCGGGTGGCGCCTGCCGAACGACGGGCCCAAGACGCTCAACGGCCTCGTGCTCGAACACCTGGAGGCGTTTCCGGACGAAGGGGCGGCGTTCACGTTCGAGGGCTACCCCGTGACGGTGCTGGAGGTGGAGGAGAACCGCGTCAAGCGCGTGCGCATCGACCCGTTCGTGGAGGCCGGCGGGGACGGCGACGAGGCGGTGCTCGACGCGGGGCGCTGATCGGGCACGCTTGCCGTGAGGATCGACTTCGTCTATGTTTGGGTTCTTGTTCCCAATCAAGGACGAGGGCATGGCTCGCACGTACCCACTCGCGACGCGGTCGCTCGCCGCCCTGTTGGTCCTCGGGCTGGCCGCCTGTTCGTCGGGGGAGGACTTCGACGCCGGCCCGTCAGTTGGTTCCTCCGGCGCCTCGTCCGGCGCCCCCGGCGACATCGCTTCCGAGCCCGCCGCTCCGGCACCCGATGCCTCGCCGGACGCATCGCCCGAGTCCGGCGAGTCCGCAGGGGACGTCGATGCGGCGGTGGGTGACGACGCCGCGACCGAAGCCGGCGGCGCCACGCCGCCCGAACCGGAGGGGGACCGCACCGAGCCTTCCATCCAGGCCGGCACCCTGACGGCCGGGGATCACGACGACCGACTGAACCCCGAGCAGCACCGCGATTACGCGAACCGCTACCTGCAGGGGGCGGGCGCGGCCACGGGCCTGCCGACCCTCGACCTGACGCGCCGCATCGAGGTGCGCGTGACGGGCGCCGCGGGCGCGCCCCTGTCGGGCGCACGCGTCCGCACCGCCGAGACCGGTCTGGACGTGCCGACCGCCGCCGACGGCATCGCCTGGCTGCATCCGGGCATCGACGGACTGCCGGAGCCGCTCGTGCTCGACGTGAGCGATCGCTTCGGCGACGTCTCCGTGCGCGCCACCGAGCCGGACGCCTCGGGCCGCATCGACGTGTCGCTGCCGGTGCAGGGCGTCGCCGCCACCGCCCTGGACATCGCGCTCGTGCTCGACACCACGGGCAGCATGGGCGACGAGCTCGCCTGGCTGCAGGCGGAGCTTTCGTCCATCCTCGGACGGCTGGACCCGTCACCCGAGCTTCGCGTGGCGCTCGTGTTCTATCGCGACGACGGGGATGCGTACGTCGTGCGCTCGCACGATTTCACCGAGGACGTCGGCGCGGCGCAGGCGACGATCGGCGCGGAATTCCACGATGGCGGCGGCGACTACCCCGAGGCCATGGACCGCGCGCTGGCCGAAGCGCTCGGTCTCGGCTGGCGCGCCGATGCCACCGGCGTGCTGCTGCTGGTGGCCGATGCGCCGCCGCACGCGGACGCGCTGCGGGCCACCTTCGACTCGGCGCTCGCCGCGCGTGCCGCCGGCGTGCACATCGTGCCCGTGGCGGCCAGCGGCGTGGCCGACGACGCGCAGTACCTGATGCGCGCCATGGCCGCGGTCACGCAGTCACGCTACCTGTTCCTGACCGACGACTCCGGCGTGGGCGCGTCGAAGCCCGAGCCCGACATCGACTGCTACCTCGTCACGCGCCTGGACGGGTTGATCGTGCGCACCGTGCAGAGCCTGGCGACGGGCGTGCGCGTCGAGCCCGCGCAGGAAGAGATCATCAGGCGCGTGGGCGAGTACGACGAAGGGGTCTGCGGGTAGCCACGCGGCTCAGTCCCGATCCGCCCGCAACGCCTCGATGAGCTCCGCCTTGTTCATCTTCGAGCGCCCGTCGATATCGAGCTCGCGGGCAAGCTCCCTCAGCTCGTCGACGTTGCGCTCCTCGTAGGGACGCGAGTCGTGGCCGAGCGAGCCGTTCGCCTTCGCGTTCGAGATGGCCGCCGCCTTGCCCTTGCTCATGCCCTCGTCGCACAGGGCATCGTAGGTGTCGGGGTCCTTGATGGAATTCGCCACGTCCGGTCTCCTCGTCAGGCTTCTGCCGGCTCGCGCTCGCGAGCGGCGTCCGATGTCGTTCCGCCCTGCGGCTCCAGGGCCGCATCGAGCGCCTGCTGCACGTTCTCGAGCCACACGAATTCGAGCTCGCCGCGCACCGACTCGGGCACGTCGTCGAAGTCCCGGCGGTTCCGCGCGGGCAGCATGACGGTGCGGATGCCCGCGCGCGCCGCGGCCAGCACCTTTTCCTTCACGCCGCCGATCGGCAGCACCAGCCCGCGCAGGGAGATCTCGCCGGTCATCGCGACGTCCGCGCGCACGCACCGACCCGTGAGCAGGGAAGCGAGCGCGACGTACATGGCCACGCCCGCGCTCGGCCCATCCTTAGGGATGGCACCGGCGGGCACGTGCACGTGCACGTCCGAGTCCGTCATGCGCTTCGCGTCGATGCCGAGCCGTGCCGCGTGCCCCTTCACGAGGGTCAGCGCGGCCTGCACGCTCTCCTTCATCACGTCCCCGAGCTGCCCGGTCACGATGAGCCGGCCGTTGCCCGGCACGCCGTTGGCCTCGACGAACAGGATCTCGCCGCCGACAGGCGTCCAGGCCAGGCCCGTGGCCACGCCGGGCACGCCCGTGCGCATGGCGATCTCGTTCTCGTGGCGCGGCGGTCCGAGGATCTCCGGCAGGTCGCCGGGCCCGACGTGCAGGTGCTCGATGCTGCCCTCGGCGAAGCGCACCGCCGCGTGCCGGCACACCGCGCCCACCTGGCGCTCGAGGTTCCTGACGCCCGCCTCGCGCGTGTAGCCGGACACGATGGTTCGCAGCGCCTCGTCGTCGATCTCGAGCTGTCCGGGCTTCAGGCCCGTCGCCTCCATCTGCCTGCGCAGCAGGTGCGTCCTCGCGATGACGAGCTTCTCGTCCTGCGTGTACCCGGGCAGCTCGATGACCTCCATGCGGTCGCGCAGCGGACCCGGGATCTGGT
Source organism: uncultured Gammaproteobacteria bacterium (assembly GCA_963833195.1). GTDB lineage: Bacteria > Pseudomonadota > Gammaproteobacteria > Granulosicoccales > Granulosicoccaceae > Granulosicoccus. The sequence continues at coordinate 1,597,106 of CAWHXF010000028.1, forward strand.
CGAGCACGTTGGCGGTGGCGACGAACATCACGCTCGACAGGTCGTACGGCACCGCCAGATACGCGTCCCTGAAGGTCGAGTTCTGCTCCGGGTCCAGCACCTCGAGCAGCGCCGACGACGGGTCGCCCCGGAAGCCGCCCGCGCCGAGCTTGTCCATCTCGTCGAGCATGAACACCGGGTTCGTCGTGCCGGCCTTCCTCATGCCCTGGATGATGTTGCCGGGCAGTGCCCCGACGTAGGTGCGCCGGTGCCCGCGGATCTCGGACTCGTCGTGCACGCCGCCGAGACTCGCGCGCACGAACTCCCGCCCCGTCGCGCGCGCGATGCTGCGCCCGAGCGACGTCTTGCCCACCCCCGGCGGGCCGACGAAGCACAGCAGCGGGCCGCGACCGTCCGGGTTCAGCTTCGCGACGGCCAGGTACTCGAGGATGCGGCGCTTGACCTTCTCCAGGCCGTGGTGATCCTCGTCGAGGATGCGCCGGGCTTCCGCGATGTCGATGTCGCTCGGCGGGTGCGTCCACGGGATCTCGGTCAGCCACTCCAGATAGCCGCGCACCATGCCGTGCTCGGTCGAGGCCTCGGGCATGCGCTCGAGCCGCCGGAGCTCCTTGTTCGCGGCTTCGCGCACCTCGTCGGGCATCTTCGAGCCCTCGATGCTCTCGCGCAGCGCGTCGAGCTCCGCGCTCGAATCGTCGCCTTCCCCGAGCTCGGCGCGAATCTGGTTCAACTGCTCGCGCAGCAGATGCTCCCTCTGGCGCGCGCCGAGCGTCTCCTGCGTGCGCTCGCCGATGCGGCGCGAGAGCTTCAACACCTCGATGCGCCCGTTCAGCAGCTCCAGCGTGCGCTCGATGCGCGCCTCGACATCGAGCGTCTCCAGGAGCTGCTGCTTGTCGGCGAGCGAGAAGTCCGTGATGCCCGCGATGAAGTCCGCGAGCTCCGGCGCGGAGTCGGCACCGCCGACCGTCGCGCGGAGCTCGGCGGGGGCCTGCGGCAACAGATCGAGCGCCTCGGTCGCGCGCGCCTTCAACTGCATCAGGCTCGCCTCCATGGCGATCGAGCTCACCTCGGGCTCCGGCTCGCGCGCGATGCGCGCGACGAGATACGGCAGGTTCGGCAACCAGTCGAGCGCGCGGAATCGCTCCTGCCCGCGGCACACCGCATGATGCTGCCCGTCGGGCGTGGTGAGGTAGCGCAGCACCTCGCAGGCGGTGCCGACGGAATGCATCTGCGCGGGCGTCGGCTCGTCGGCGGATCCATCGGACTGCAGCAGCACGCCGAGCGGGCGCCCGGTGCGCACCGCCTCCTGGGCGGCGGCGATGGAGCGCGGGCGATCGAGCGTGATCGGCTGCACGAGGCCGGGGAACAGCACGGTGCGACGCACGGGCAGCACGAGCAGCACGTCTTCGGGCAGCTCGGGCGCCTCGTCCGGCACGTCCGATGCCGTCGTGTCCATCGTCGCGTTCACGACGACTTCTCCAGGGTGAGCTCGAGGCAGCCATCGGCGAAGTGCACCGCGCCTAGCGTCAACCGCGGTGTCGCCAGCACGATGCGCCGTTCGAACCGCCCGTGCGGCAGCTCCATGCGGTGCACCGTCGCGCGCCGCAGCCCGGTGGGCACGGGGCGCACGCCCGCGACGACGAGGGTGTCGCCCTGCAGCCGGATCTCCAGCTCGTCGCGCGCGACGCCGGGCAGCGCGACGATCACGTGCACCGCTTCCCGCGTCTCGTACACGTCGACGGGCGGCTCCCAGGCGGGCGTGACCCCGGCATCGCGGACGGGCACGAAGAACGTGCGCTGCAGGCGCTCGGCCTGCAGCAGCAGAGCGCAGGCATCGGCCCACATGTCGTCCGTGCGGGCGGGCGGTGTTCGGCGGCTCATGGAAAGGCGATCGCGGAGCGTGGGGCGCAGGTTTACCGCTCCCTTCGAAACGGCGCAGGCGACGCGGGTTCGGCACGCAACGTTTTCACTCGGCATCGGCCGCTGGAAGCCTGATCCCGGCATGCCCCGCAACGTCGCAAGGCCGGTCCGGTGGCCGTGCGCCGACGACGCGTTCGTTCGTCAGCGACGCACGAAGGGCAGCTCGAAGTCCAGGGCGGTGGGCCGCTGCTCCGGCGTGGCGGCGCCGTGGCTGCCGAGGAACAGTTGTCCGGGCGTGCCGGTGTAGACGATGTTGTGGCTGACGCCGAGCGAGCCCGGCGTGATCGGGACGCCGAGGTACTCGTCCGCCGTCATGTTGATCTCACGCGCCTGCACGCCGCCTTCGGTCGTGATCTCGCTCAGCAGCTCGAAGGAGCCCGCGGTGAAGGCCTGGTCGGCCGGAATCAGACCCTCGTCGGCGTCCGGCGGACCGGAGCAGTCCGGCGTGGTGAAGTAGGCAAGGTACTGCTCCCAGCGGCTGCCGCGGAACACGTAGGTGACGCGCATTCCGCCGCACAGGTCCCACGTGCCGTCCAGCGCACCGACGGCAACGTCGCCCGGAGCGGCCGCGCTGTCGCCCGTCGGGGTGGAGCGGTCGAGAGACGGACCAGTGAGCGGATCATCGCTGCCGCCGCCGCAGGCCGACAGCGTCGCCGCGAGCAGGAGAGCGAGCACGCTCGAGGTGAAGGCGCGAGTGGGGATCGCGTTGCGTGCGAGCGTGTTCACGTTCCGTGCTGCGGGGGACCGGTCAGTCCGGGAGACGCGAACGGTAGTCGGACTCGCACGGTGCGCGGCGGAACGATCTCGCAGGTCCGGCGTGCGACGCGTCGCGATTGGACGCGCTCGTGCTGTCTGCCGACCTCTCTACGAATCGCCGTCGGTGCGCCAGCTCTCCACGACGAGGCCGTCCACGCGTCGGAACTCGTCCACGTTCGCCGTCACCAGCACGAGGTCGCTCGCGAGCGCGTGCGCCGCGATGTACAGATCGTTCGGACCGATGATCGTGCCGGCGGTCGAGAGCCGATGTCGCAGTGCGGCGTACAGCCTGTCCGCGGGAGGCGAAAGCGGCAGCACCTCGAGCTTGTCGAGCGCGATCTCGACGAGCCGCGACAATCGGGCGGAACCGCGCTTCGCCGCGCCGTAGCGCAGCTCGCACGCGACGATCACGCTGCAGCAGAGGCAGGACTCACCGGCGGACTCCGCGCGCGACGCGACCGCACCGGACGGCTCGCGAATGATGTCCGAGACCGCGTTCGTGTCGAGCAGGTAACGCAAGGCCATCGAATCGCATTTCCTCAGAGGCTCACGTCCTCGAGCGGTGGCATGTCGTCGTCGACGTCGGGGAACGCTTCGTCCCACCCACCCGATTGCCGAAGGCTGTCGAGCAGCCCGCCCTCGCGCACCGGCTCGAGGATGAGCCGGTCGCCGTCACGCACCAGCACGACCTCCTCTCCGGCGAACTCGTACTCGCGCGGAATGCGCACCGCCTGATTCGCGCCGTTGCGGAACAACCGCACGGTGCGCCGTGGCATCGCGTCGTCCTTCATGTCGTCATCGGACTCGGGTGGCCTATGTCGGAGTCTATACTCCGACCGCGCTCGAAGGTAGATCGTGCGGAACATGCACAGGGTTTCCGAGCTGTTCGACGTCATGGCCCGTACCGAGCTGCGGTTCGTGTCGGCGGCCGGCGACCCCTGTCCACTGGCTGGATAATCAGTCTTCGACCCCCATCGTCCACCGGTGGGCGCCCCGCCCTTCCACAATCGCAAGGCTCGCCGCACCGCGGCGACCCAGACGGACCGCGGACCTCCCCGGACATCCATGGCCAAGCCCAAGCAGCAGTACCAATGCAGCGCCTGCGCCGCGGTGTCCACCAAGTGGCAGGGCCAGTGCGCGGACTGCGGCGAGTGGAACACGCTCGAGGAGACCGTCGTGGCACCCGCCGGACCGGCCGCCGCGGCGAACGCCAACCGATTCTCCGGCTGGACCGGCGCGGCGGCCGCCATCACGAGCGCGAAGGACGTGGAGCTCGTCGAGCAGGCGCGGCTCGGCACCGGGCTGTCGGAGCTTGACCGCGTGCTCGGCGGCGGGCTCGTGCACGGCTCGGTCACGCTGCTCGGCGGCGATCCCGGCATCGGCAAGTCGACCCTGCTCGTGCAGTGCCTCGCCATGCTGTCGGTGAAGCGCAAGGTCCTGTACGTCACGGGCGAGGAGTCGCTGCAGCAGGTGACGCTGCGCGCGCGGCGTCTCGAGCTGCCCGAGGAGGGCCTGCGCCTGCTCGCCGAGACGCGCGTCGAGTCGATCCTCGCGCACGCCGAGCGCGAGCGGCCCGAGGTCATGGTCATCGACTCCATCCAGACCATCTACACCGACCAGCTCACCTCCGCGCCCGGCGCGGTCGCGCAGGTGCGCGAGAGCGCGGCGCGGCTGGTGCGCTACGCCAAGGCCTCGGGCACCTCGATCTTCCTCGTCGGCCACGTCACCAAGGAAGGCGCGCTGGCGGGCCCGCGCGTGCTGGAGCACATGGTCGACACGGTGCTGTACTTCGAGGGCGACCAGGGCAGCCGCTACCGCGTCATCCGCGCGGTCAAGAACCGCTTCGGCGCGGTCAACGAGCTCGGCGTGTTCGCCATGGACGACAAGGGGCTCAAGAACGTGAAGAACCCGTCGGCCATCTTCCTGTCGCGCCACCCCGAGCCCGTCAGCGGCAGCGTCATCCTCGTCACGCGCGAGGGCACGCGGCCCATCCTCGTCGAGGCGCAGGCGCTGGTGGACACGAGTCACGGACAACCTCGGCGCGTGACGCTCGGGCTCGAGCAGAACCGGCTCGCCATGCTGCTGGCCGTGCTGCACCGCCACGGCGGCATCGCCATGTTCGACCAGGACGTCTACGTCAACGTCGTCGGCGGCGTGCGCGTCTCCGAGACGGCCGCCGACCTGCCCGTGCTGCTGGCCGCGCTGTCCTCGTTCCGGAACCGCCCGCTGCCGAGCGACATGGTCGTGTTCGGCGAGATCGGGCTGGCGGGCGAGGTGCGCCCCGTGCAGAACGGCGAGGAGCGGCTGGCCGAAGCCGCCAAGCAGGGCTTCCACAAGGCCATCGTGCCGAAGAACAACGCGCCGCGGAAGAAGATCCCGGGACTCGAGGTGCACGGCGTGACGCGACTGGACGAGGCGGTGGACGTGGTGGGGGAGCTCGGCGACTGAGGCGGTCGGACCGATCAGGCGCGGGATCGCCCCTGGCGCGGTTGTCTCGTCTCCGCGGAGACGTGGGGGTCGGTACCGGGTAGCGATTGCTTCGCCAAGATGACTGGACCGGTCTGGACGGGAACAAGGCCGCCGAGCGCGTCGACGTAGTAACGCCGATCGATCGCCTCGCCCGCGTTGCCGTGGAAGACCACGACCGTCGCTTCGGCCGACGGCGCGTCGAGCAGATAGCCCCGGTAGCTCACCTCGTCCGGCCAATGACGCAGCCCAAGCGCCCCGAGCTCCGTCGCGCTCGCACCACGCTGTCCGGGCAGGTACAGCAGCGATCGCTGGCCGACGTACATCAGCGCGACGATCGCGAGATAGGCGACGATCGGGATGAGCAGGAGCTTCAGTGCGGCGGGCACCGGGTCAGAACATGTGCGACGACCACGCCGGGCGCGGCCAGGCGAGCAGGCGATCGAGCGTCTCGAGCGCCGCCGGTGATCCCGTGAGCCGCCCCGCTTCGGCAAGGCGATGCGCGCTGGCGTGCGCGAACACGACGCTCGCCAGCAGGTCGGCCCCCAAGGTCACGCCGGGCGCGTCGTCGGTCCGTTCGACCGTCAGCCGCTCGCCGTCGCCGTCGAGCCTCCAGTCCCCGGCGACGCCCGCGACGAGCGGATCGAGCACGCGCAGCACGACGCTGCCGGTGGCGAGCGTCGCGCGAGCGCCGAGGACACGCGCCACGTCGAGGATCCTGAGCCAGGTGGTGTCGGCCAGCTCGGTGGTGACGAGCAGACGCGGATCGTGCAGGGCATCGAGCAGGGCGGAGCCCGGGTCCACGCGCCAGCACGACAGCTCGCCGACGAGGTTGCGGCCGAGCAACCAGCGCCACAGACCGACCTGCGAGCGTTCGTCCACGCCGAAGAGGTCCTCGACCTTGAGCCGGTTGGCGAAGCCGGTGTCGTCGAAGTGCTCCTCGACCGAGTAGTGAGCGGCGGCGATCACCGACCCGTTCGCGTCCTCCGACAGCGCCCACAACTTGCGACCCTTGTCCGTCGCGTTCGGCGTGAGTCGCCGCGTCCAGTGCCCGGCATGGCGGGCGATCTCTCCCGGCCAGGCACCGAAGGCGCGTTCGTAGCAGTCGACGAGCCGCTCGCGGACGTCCGGTCCGTGCCCGACCGTGACGCGCCTGGCCGTCGGGGCGCCCTCGCGCCAGCGCACGCGGCGCGCGTCGATCCTGATCGACCACCAACGGCCGGTGGGCCCGTAGCCGTAGCGTCCGTAGATCGGGTACTGCGAGCTGTTGAGCGCGAGGAAAGCGTCGCCTCGATCGGCGGCATCGGCGATCTGGTGCTCCAGCAAGGCGCGACCGACACCGCTGCCGTGACGGTCCGCCCGCACCCCGACCCACGGTACGCCACCGCCATCGACGCTCCGGCCACCGGGCAACGCGAGGCGCGTCCCGAAACCGTTGGCGAGCCCCGCGACACGGTCGTCGCCGTCGAGCGCCAGCCACGAGCGATCGGCATCGAAGTAAGCCCAGAGCGTGTCGTCGTCCACGCCTGTCGGCGGGAAACCGAGCGCCTCGCAGAACACCTGCTCCATCTCGACGAGCCGCTCGCGGCTCAGGTTGACGATGCGCATGGCGACTCCCCCGAGCCCGGTCGCATCGCGCGCTCAG
>CAWHXF010000029.1:0-14203 GCA_963833195.1 uncultured Gammaproteobacteria bacterium
CGCCGCCTCCACGGGGCACCACGGCTTGAAGGGTTTCGGTCCCGAGTTCGAGAGCCTGCCCGACTACACACTGCCTGTCGCTGCGATCCAGCAGGGCCCGGAGCATCCCGAATGAACGACCTCGACGCAGGCACGCGCGACGCGCGCGGCGACTGGCGACCGAACGAGCCGCTGCGCGCCGCCCCGGTCTTCGTGCTACCGCCCCGGCCGCTGGCGTTCCTGAAGTGGTTGCCGGGCTACTTCCTGCCGTGGAACGTGGTCCTCATGGCGATCACTGGATTCACCTGGTACTCGCTGACGCCGGACGTCGAGACGCTGCGCACGCTGGCGCCGGGCTGGATTCTCTACCTGCTGATGCGCAACACGCTCGGCATCGCCCTGTTCTACGGGCTGTTCCACGTGCACTTCCTCGCGGCGCGCCGCCAGGGCGAGCAGTTCAAGTACAGCGCGAAGTGGCCCGAGCCGAGGGCGAAGAAGTTCCTGCTCGGCAGCCAGCTGAACGAGAACCTGCTGATGACCTTCGCCGCGGGCGTGCCATTCATGACGGCCTACGAGGTGCTGGTGCTGTGGCTGTTCGCGAGCGGTCGCGTGCCGTGGCTGTCGTTCGCCGAGCACCCGCTGTGGCTGCTGGGCTTCGGCCTGGTGGTGCCGGTGATCCACGAGCTGCACTTCTATCTCGTTCATCGGCTCATCCACACGCCGGCGCTGTTCGGGCACGTGCACCGGCTGCACCACAAGAACGTGAACCCGACGCCGTTCTCGAGCCTCTCGATGCACCCGATGGAGCACGCGCTGTACTTCTCCGGCGTGCTGATCCACCTCGTCCTGCCGTCCAACCCGCTGCTGGCGCTGTACCACCTGTACTTCGCGGGCTATGGCGCGGTGGTCGGGCACATCGGCTTCGACAAGGTGGTGCTGTCGGAGGGCCGGTCGGTGGACACGCACGCCTACAACCACTACCTGCACCACAAGTACTTCGAGGTGAACTACAGCGAGAGCACCGTGCCGTTCGACCGCTGGTTCGGCACCTTCCACGACGGCACGAAGGAGGCGGACGTCGCCATGCGCGCACGCGTGGCGGCGCGTCGCAAGCAGATGGCGGGCTACGGCGCGTAGGGCGGCCACAGCTCCTCCACCGCCATGCGGTAGGAAGTGCGCAGCGGCGCGCCCGCGGACAATCGGGTCGAGATCCGGCACACCTTCCCACCGAGCGGCGAGCGCGCGTTGTCCGCGTGGCGCTGACCGAGGTCGAACGGCGCGGCGGCCGGTTCCACGCCCAACGCGCGAAAGCGTCCGTTCCACGGGTAGCCGCGCCTGCCGCCGTTGGACAGCCACAGCAGGCACTGGGGGAACACGTCGATGTCCCACGTCAGCACGGTGCGGTAGGCGTCGCCACGGTTCTCGAGGGCGACCCGACCCTCGTCGAGCGCGACGAGCACGAGCTCCTCGGTCGGCTCCGACAGCGGCAGGGACGACAGGTCGCGGTCCCCGCCGTCCTTGCCCGGCACGGCGTTCAGTGCTGCCGACGTCACGTCCGGCTCGAGCACCGACACGCCCGGTTCGACCTCGATCGGGAACGTGCGCACCGAGGTGGCGGACGCCACGACCAGCTTCGCGTCCCCGGGCCGCTCCGGCAGCGCGAGCACCGGGTGAAGGCCGATCGGCAGGCGCGCGTCCCGGCGCATCGTGATCTCGAGCGTGATCTCCAGCTCGCCCCGAGCCGCGCGCCGGATCCGGCGCCGCAGGCAGCGCACGGGATGCGCGTCGGGGTAGTCGATCGCGATGTCGAGGTAGTCCTCCCCGCGCTCGCTCAGCTGCCAATCGTGATTGGCCGAGTAGCCGTGCACGAACGCATCGTCGGCGGGCGTCGCGGTATCGACACCCTCCATCCACACCGGCGGCAGGTCCGTGCGAGTCCCGGCACGCCGAACGGCACGCACGGCCATTCGCCGCGCAGCCGTCGCAGTATCGGCGGCAGCGCCTCTAGCTCGGCGGGCGGGTCGTCACTCCACGGCGCGACCACCAGAGGGCGGACCGATCGTCCGGACGACAGGTCGAACTCGACCGGGCCGAGCATGCCGCCCGTCGCCTGCAGCTCGCCGCGCACGTCGTCCCAGTCGAAGGCCCACGTCGCGGCGCCGTCCGGAGCCGGTGCGAGACTCATCAGATCGTGATCCCGCCGTCCACGTTGATGGCCTGCCCGTTGACGAACACGCCGTCGTCCGAGGCCAGGAACGCGCACACGCCGGCGATCTCCGCGGGCGTGCCGAAGCGTCCCGCGGGCTGGCGATCGATGAAGAACTTCAGCGCCGCCTCGCGGCCGCCGAGCCGTTCGGCGAGCTCGTCGATGCGGGTGTGCAGGCTGGGGCTGTCCACGGTGCCGGGGCACACGCAGTTGCAGCGCAGCCCCTCGGCGATGTAGTCCGCGGCGACCGCCTTGGTCAGCCCGATGACCCCACCCTTGGCGGCGCCGTACGCGGCGCGCTTCGGGAAGCCCTTGATCGAGCTCGCTACCGAACCGATCGTGACGATGCTGCCCCCGTGCGCCTTCATCCTCGGCACGGCCGAGCGCAGCACGAGGTAGCAGCTGTCGAGCGTGATCGCGGTGGAGCGGCGCCAGTCCTCGGGCGCGCATTCCTCGATCGTGCCCTGGTGGACGTAGCCGACCGCGTGCACGAGCGCGTCGATGCGCTCGAAGCCGGCGAAGTAGCCCGCCACCTCCGCCGCGTCCGTCGCGTCGAGCTTCGCCGTCCGCGCACCCTCGAGCGATGCGAGGAGCCCGTGGTCCAGGTCCGATGCGTGCACCTCGGCGCCTTCGGCGACGAAGCGCTCGGCGACCGCCCGGCCGATGCCCTGGCCGGCGGCGGTGACGACCGCGACCTTCCCGTGCAACCGCTGCATCGATGTCATCGCTCGGTCCTCCCGGTTCCCCACCACGTCCGCGCCAGAGGCGCGCCGCCCACGAAGGCCTCTCGGCCGAGCTCGTCCTGGATGCGCAGGCACTCGTTCCACTTCGCCATGCGCTCGGAGCGCGTGAACGAGCCGACCTTGAGCTGGCCGGCGCCGAGGCCCAGCCGACAGGTGGCTGATCGACACGTCCTCGGTCTCGCCCGAGCGGGCGGAGACGATGGTGCCCCAGCCGGCCGCGCGAGGCCGCTTCGAAGGCCGCCATCGCTTCGCTGACCGTGCCGGCCTGGTTGACCTTGACGAGCGCCGCGTTGCAGGCACGCGTCCTCGATCGCGGAACGCACCAGAGCCTCGTTCGTCACGAGGTAGTCGTCGCCGATGATCTGCACGCGGCCCCCGTGCGCGCGCGTGAACGCGCGCCATGGCCTCGGCAGTCGTCCTCCGCCAGCGGATCCTCGATGGAGACGATCGGGTAGGCGCTCCAGCCACGCGCCCAGCACGTCGATCAGCCCGTCGCTATCGAGCGCCCGGTCCTCCAGCGGCGAGCCGGTAGCGCCCGTCGCTGGCGGAACTCGGAGGCCGCGATGTCGAGCGAGATGACGACGCGATCCCCGGGCGTTTCGCCGGCGAGCTCGATCGCCTCGACGCAGCGTCTCGAGCGCCTGCTCGTTGCTGTCGAACATCGGCCACCAGCCGCCCTCGTCGGCGACGCCCGGCCAGCACGGCCTCGGCGCGTCATGATGCGCCCGCCGCGTGGTAGATCTCGGCGGTGGCCTCGAGGGCCTCGTCGAGCTCCGTCGCGCCGGGCACCATCACCATGAAGTCCTGGATGTCGACGCGCCGGCCGGCGTGCGCGCCGCCGCCGAAGATCTGGATCTCGGGCAGCGGCAGCGACGGCGTGCGGCCGTAGCGCTCGCGCGACGTGCCGCCACAGCGGCAGACCCGCATCGGCCGCCGCCGCGTGCAGGACCGCCAGCGAGGTCGCGACCGTGGCGTTGCCGCCGAGGCTCGCACTTGAGCGGGGACGGGTCGAGCGTCGAGCAATGCGCCGTCGGCGCCCGCTGGTCGGCGATCGTCCCGACCCGCCAGCGCCGGCGCGATGCGTTCGCGGATCGCGCTCGAGCGCGTTCGACGACGTCGCGACCGCCGAGCGCGTCGCCGCCGTCGCGCAGGTCGATCGCCTCGCGGGTGCCGCGTGACGCGCCCGCCGGCGCGATGGCGCCGGCCGCGCCGGCCGTCGTCGAGCACGACCTCGACCTCGACGGTCGGGTGGCCGCGCGAGTCCCAGACCCTGCGGCCCTCGAGCGAGCGGATGCGTGTCACGTGCGTGCTCCGGTGGTGGCTGTCGGTGCGGATTCCGCCTCGGTACGGGCCGCGGCCGGCTCGGCTATCGCGTCCGCGCCCGGGGTGGCGACGAGGGCGGGCAGCAGCTCGGTCAGTCGTGACGGCGGCCTGCGGATCAGCGGCGCGGCGATGCCGCGCACCCGTGAACGCTCGGCGTCGTCGAGGTATTCCACCGGCGACTTGCCGTCGATGCGGGCGAGCATGAGCGCGGGGAGCAAAGCGCACACCCGGGTTTCGAGCAGGCTCGTCGACTCCCACTCGACGTGCCGCGCGTACGCCTTCCAGAGGGCGTGGGCCGAGCGCATCAGCGCCGCGCGCGCCTGCCGCAGGCGCACCGCCTTCAGCACGAGATGGTTCAGGCAGAACGCGACGTCGAAGCTCGCGTCCCCCATCGTCGCGCACTCGGCGTCGAGCAGCACCGGCACCTCGCCGCGAAACAGCACGTTCTTTGGGCTGACGTCGCCGTGCACGAGTACCGCGTCGCTCGCGTGCAGCGCGTCGACGAGCGCGCGCAGGGGACGGGGCGAGGGCGGGGTGGCGGGTCGCGGTGTAGCTCAGGTAGGGCTCGAGCCTCAGCGCGTGGAAGTCGTCGCGGTTGCGGAAGCGGTGCGGATCGAAGTCCGCGGCCGTCGAGGCCGCGTGCACGCGTCCCAGCACGTCGCCCACGGCCGCCGCCTCGTCCTCGCTCACCCGCCCGGCGAGCAGCTCGGCCTTCCACAGCCGGCAGGCGTCGCCTTCCAGGTACTCCATGGCGAAGCCGTGCAGGCTCTCGCTGCGGCCGTGCAACCGTGGCACCGATGCGGGCACGACGGTCGAGGCGACCTCGAGCCAGGCGTACTCGGCAGCGTTCCGGTGCACCGGCGCGCGCCAGTCGGCACGGACCTTGAGCTTCGGCAGCGCGAACTTCATGCACACCGGCCCGTCCGGGAGCTCGACGGCGGCGATGTCGGAGGACACGCCGCCCGCGAGCGGGCGCACCGCGCCGACGTCGCCGGCCGCGCACAGACGCAGCGCGTCCGCCAGCGCGCGGCAGCGTCGTTCGAGCGAGTCCGGGTCGGCGCTCATCCGGCGTAGCGGTGCTCGGGCAGGCCGCGCACCTCGGTCTCGAGCGCGAGGGTGGCACCTTCGATCTCGTGCGGCGCGGGCATCGCGAAGCGGGCCGAGGTGACGATCAGGGTCGCGAGCTCGGGGCCGCCGAAGGTGCAGGCCGTGGGGTTCGTGACGGGGAGCGCGACCTCGCGCTCGACGCGGCCGTCGGGGTCGTAGCGGATGACCCGCCCGGCGCCGAAGCGCGCCGTCCACAGATGCCCCTGCGCATCGATGCACGAGCCGTCCGGCACGCCCGGGCCGCCGTCGACGAACGTGCGGCGCGCCCCGAGCGCGCCGCTTTCGGCATCGCGCTCGTACGCCCAGATCACGTTCCGGATCGAGTCGCCGAAGTAGAAGCGCGTCCCGTCCGGGGACCACGCCATGGTGTTCGGGATGCCGAGCGGCGGGGCGCCGATCGCGGTCGCCCGCGTGCCGTCCAGGCGGAACAACCGGCCGCGCGGCTCGGCCTGCTCGCGCGGCTCCAGCTTGGCCGTCAGGTTGTTCTCCATCGAGGCGACCCAGAACCGGCCGGACGGGTCGCAGGCGCCCTCGTTCAGACGCATGGTCGCGTCGGCTTCCGGCACGGCCATCGGTTCGGCGGCACCGTCCTCGGGCGTCCAGAGCGCCACGCCCGCCGCGAACGACACGATCGCGCCGTGGCCGTCTCGCCGCAGCGCCAGCGCCGTGGGCAGGTCGGCGGTGTCCCACGCCGTCGTCGCGCCGTCGGACCAGGCGCGCCGCAGGATGCGCCGGCCCGTGATGTCGACGGACCAGACCGCCGAGGCCTGCGCGTCCCAGCACGGGCTCTCGCCGACGCCGTCGCGCAGCTCACCGAGAACGCGGGCGTTCATCCGGCCACCCGCGCGCGCGTCGGCACCGATTCGAAGTAGTGCGGGTAGCGCTCGCGCGCGACATCCACGTACGACAGGATGCGGCGCAGGTGGGTGCGCAGCAGACTCTCGGCGAGCGGGGCGTCGTCGTCGGCGATCGCCTCGACGAGGTCGGCGTGTTGCTCGATCACGATGTCCAGGTCCTCCACGCCGCGCACCATGAGGTGGCGGAAGCGGTCCATGTGGTCCTTGATGCGCAGCATCTCGGGCACGAGCCCGGCGGGGCCCGCGAACGCGGCGATGCGTCCGTGGAACTGCTCGTCGGAGGCGTAGAAGCCCGGCGCGTCCGCGCGCCGCACGTGTCCGCGCTGCGCGTCGACCTCCTCGCGCAGCCCCCGCACCAGCGCCAAGCGCCCCGGCAGCTCCATGGCGCGGCGCAGCAGCGCGAGCTCCAGCGCCTCGCGCATGAACTGCGAGCGTTCCAGGTCCGCCAGGCGCAGCGGCGCGACGCGCGATCCGCGCTGCGGCAGCACGTCGACGAAGTCGATCTCGGCCAGCCGCGCCAGCGCCTCGCGCGCCGGCGTGCGGCTGACCCCGAGCATCTCGGAAACCGAGGCCTCGGACAGCATCCGGCCGGGCTCGAGCTCGAGGGTGAGGATCATGCGGTGCAGCGCGTCGTGGGCCTGCGCCGCGAGCGGCTGCGCGCGACGGGTCGCCGATCGGCCGGTCGGGATCATCGACATGCGTTCGCCTCCGGGAGGCTCGTGCGGGACATCACGCCTGCTGCACCTGCAGCCCTTCCATGAAGTGCCGGCGCAGCAGGAAGAAGAGCACGATGCTCGGCACGCTCGCCACCAGCGCGGCGGTGAGAACCACGTTCGGCCCCGTGGAGGCGTAGCTGCCCTGGAACACCAGCAGCGCGTTCATGATCGAGCGCGTCTCGGGCCGGTTGCCGAGCACCGTCGAGAACAGCATGTCGTTCCAGATCCACGTGAACTGCAGCAGGAACACCGCCACCATCGGCCCCGTCACGTTCGGTAGCACCACGCGGCGGAACACGGTGAGCTCGCCGGCCCCGTCCATGCGTGCGGCCTCGTCCATCTCGCGCGACAGCCCGGACATGAAGTTCCGCAGCACGAGCGTGGGGAAGGGCACGCAGATGGCCGTGTAGAACAGCAGCATGCCGGCGTGCGAGTTCAGCAGCCCCGCCGACTGGTAGCCGAAGAACAGCGGGATCAGGTACATCTGGAACGGGAACACCGTGCCGGAGAAGATCAGCATGAACCACGCGGAGGGCCAGGGGATATCGATGCGCACGAGCGCGAAGGCCGCCATCGCGGCGAACAGCACTGCAAGCCCGGCCCCCACGATGCCGTACAGCGCCGAGTTCAGCATCGCGCCGCCCATGCCGCCGCGGGTCCAGGCCTGACGCACGTTGTCGAGCAGCGGCGCGACGCCCTCGGGCAGCGCGAGCGGCGGGTTGGCCGCGTACTCGGCCGTGGACTTGAAGATCGACAGCGCCAGGAACCAGAACGGCACGATCCACAGCAGCGCGAACAGCACCGCGACGACGAGCTTCCAGCGGCCGCCGCGGTGGCGCCGCGCCTCGCGGCGGGCGATGGCGTCGAAGTCCAGCGCGTCGAGGTTCACGGCCATCAGCGCACCGCCCGGTCGACGCGCGCCTGCAGCGCGGTCTGGATCCAGGTCACCGACAGCACCACCAGGCCGATGACCACGGCGACGGCCGAGCCGAACGCCCAGCTGCTCTTCTGGAACGCCTCGAAGTACATGAACACCGCGAGCGCGAGGCTGCGTTGCCCCGGGTAGCTGGAGCCCATGACCCACAGCAGGTCGAACACCGTGAAGCCCGCGAGCACCGACAGGATGGTGACCATCAGGAGCGTCGGCATCAGCAGCGGCAGCGTGATGTGGCGAAAGATCTGCCACGGCGAGGCGCCGTCGATGTGCGCCGCCTCGATCGGGTCGCGCGGAATGGCGGCGAGCCCCAGCAGCAGCAGCACCATGACGAGCCCCGCGGTCTGCCACACGAAGGTCGCGATGATGGCGGGCGTCACCGTGCCGGACTGGTAGAGCCAGCCGATGTCCACCTCGCGCCCGGACACCAGCGACAGCAGGCGGTTCAGCAGCCCGTCGGGCGCGTACACGTAGAACCACAGCACGCCCACCGCGGTCGGGGCGAGGATGCGCGGGATGAAGACGATGTTCTTGAACGTCTCCGCGCCGCGCAGGTTTCGCAGGAACATCGCCATCGCGAGGCCCAGCCCGATCGGGAACACGACCGAGGCGCCGACCCAGATCGCGGTATTGACGAGCGCCTCGGAGAAGTAGGGGTTCGAGCCGAGCTTCGCGTAGTTGTCGAAGCCCGCGTACTCGCCGAAGCCCTTGAACTTCCGCCACTTCGTGAAGCTCAGCCACACGTTCCAGCCGACCGGCGCGAGCAGCAGGCCCGCGACGAGGATCAGCGCCGGGGCCATGAACAGCAGCCCCGTGCCGAGCCGAGCGCGCCGCCGGGATCGCTCCCGGGCGGCCACGCGCTCGATCCCGATGCGCTCCAGCAGGGCGGCGTCGGCGGAGCTCGTCACGTCGTGCTCCCCCCTACTGGTCGGCCCAGTACTCGGCGTTCAGCGCCTGCATGTTCGCCATGACGCTCTCGGCGGTCGCCTCGGTCGGGTCGAGCATGAAGCGGTTCATCTCGGCCACCAGCTCGCCCTGCAGGTCCGGCGGCACGGCCTCCCACCAGCGCAGGTACGCGGCCGCATCGCTCGCCGCGATGTCCTCGTTGACCTCGGCGATCACGGCGTTCGGAGCGTTCGCGGCGTCGTTGCCGATGTAGTTGCCGGTCTGCTCGCCCCACGCGTTCGCGCCGGCGTCCGAGACCCAGAAGCGCAGCGCCTTCATGACGTCGGCGTCCTCCTTGCCCTCGTTGGAGACGACCAGCGGCGAGCCCTCGACGATGACGGCCGGCGCCTCCACGCCGTCCGCGTTCGGCATGATGAACACGCCGAGGTCGCCGGCTTCCACGCCGGCCGCCTCGAGCAGTCCCACCGCCCACTCGCCGATCAGGTACATCGCGCCCTCGCCGCGCACGTAGTCGTTCACCTCCTCCTCGGAGCGGGGATCGGAGAACCAGCCGTTCGCGTACATCTCGGTCCACTTCCCGAACACGTCGCGCACCTCGGGACCGTCGTAGGCGACCGAGCCGTCGTTGAGCCCGTCGTAGGCTTCGGGGTGCATGCGCAGCATCAGCTCCTGGAACCAGATGAAGCCGCGCCATCCCTCCTGCACGGTCGCGAGGAACGGGGTGTGGCCGGCGTCCTTGATGGCCTTCGCGTTCGCCTCGAGCTCCTCCCAGGTGGTGGGCTCGGACAGGCCGAGCTCGTCGTGCAGCGGCTTGTCGTAGAGCACCACCCAGCGCGCGAGCAGCAGCGGCACCGCGTACGGCTTGCCGTCGACGACGAAGAGCTCCTTGGCGGACTCGGCGTAGCCGCCGTCGCCCGTCATCTCCGCCCAGACGTCGTCGAGCGGGGCGACCTCGCCGCTCGAGACGAGTTCCTCGAAGGTCGCGCCGGTCCACCAGGTGAAGAGCTTCGGCGTCTCGCCCGAAGCGATCGATGCCTGGATGAAGGCCTTGTACTGCTCGGCCGACGAGTACGGGGTCTCCACGATCTCGACGCCGGCATCGCGCTTCGCCACCTCGCCGACGGCGGCCAGCTGGCCGGACCAGAAGCCCTTGTCGTGGAAGAGCTGGACCTCCTGCGCGCGTGCGCTCGAGATCGACAGCAGCGCGGCGGCCGCGGCGGCCGCTACAACGGTCTTGGTGAACATCGTCTACTCCTCAGTGGCGCGCCGAACGGTCTCGGCGCAGGGTCAGGCCGGTGGTCGCATCGAACAGGTGCGCGCGCGTCGCGTCGACGTGGAAGCGCAGCGTCTCGCCGTCGGCCACGGCGCGCGGGCGCTGCATGCGCGCGATGAAGTCGGTGCCTTCGTGCGTGGCGAACAGCAGGGATTCGTTGCCGAGCAGCTCGGTCAGCGTGACGCGCGCGTCGATCGCCGCGCCGCCGTCCGAGCGCATGCCGTGGCCCTCCGGCACGATGTCCTCCGGACGGAGCCCCGCCACGACGGCGCGGCCGTCGGCGAGCTCGTCGCCGAAGCCGGCCTCGTCGAGCGGCAACCGCAGGCCGCCGCCCTCGAACCGCACGCCGTCGGCGCGGCGGACGATGCGGCCGTCGATGAAGTTCATCTGCGGCGTGCCGATGAAGCTCGCGACGAAGCGGTTCGCCGGGCGCTCGAACACCTCGAGCGGCGGGCCCTGCTGGGCGATCTCGCCGTCCTTCATGACGACGATGACGTCGGCGAGCGTCATCGCTTCGATCTGGTCGTGCGTGACGTAGATGGTCGTGACGCCGAGCCGGTGCTGCAGGCGCTTGATCTCCGCGCGCATGTGGTTCCGCAGCTTCGCGTCGAGGTTCGACAGCGGCTCGTCGAACAGGAACACCTCGGGCTCGCGCACGATCGCGCGGCCCATCGCCACGCGCTGGCGCTGGCCGCCCGAGAGCTCCGAAGGGCGCCGGTCGAGATAGGGCGTCAGCTCGAGCGAGTCGATCGCGCCGCCGATGCGCCGCTCGATGTCGCCCGCGGGCACCTTCGCGAGCTCGAGCGAGAACGACAGGTTCTCGCGCACCGTCAGGTGCGGGTAGAGCGCGTAGGTCTGGAACACCATCGCCACGCCGCGCTCGCGCGAGGGCAGCTCGTTCGCGAGCCGGCCGCCGATCCTGAGCTCGCCGTACGAGATCGACTCGAGCCCCGCGATCATGCGCAGCGTCGTGGACTTGCCGCAGCCGGACGGACCGACGAGCACCGTGAACGCGCCGTCGGGCACCGTCAGGTCGATGCCGCGCACGGCCGGCTGGCGACCGTAGACCTTGACCAGGTCGGTCAGCGTGACCTCGGCCATCAGCGCGCCTCCGGCATGCGCTTGACGGCCGGGTCGGCCCAGCGTCGCTCGGGCCAGATCGAGTACCAGTCCGGCCGGGCGGGGTCGCGGTCGTAGGTGTAGCCCCCGACCTCGCGGAAGTGCTCGGCGTAGCGCGCGAGCCTGTCGCGGCAGACCTCGACACCGAGCCCGGGCGCGGTCGGCACGCGGATCGCGCCGTTCTCGTAGGCCAGCTTGCCGCCGACCAGGATGTCGTCCACGAGGTGGTGGTAGTGCGCGTCGGCCGCGAAGTTCAGGTTCGGCAGCACCGCGCCGAGCTGCAGCATCGAGGCGAGCTGGATGCCGAGCTCGCCGGAGGAGTGCACCGCCGCGGAGCGCTGGAAGGTCTCGAGCACGTGCCCCGCCTTCACCGCCTGGCGCAGCCCGCCCCAGAAGGTCGTGTCGAGCAGGATCACGTCGACCAGGTCGTGGCGGATGCACTGCGCGAGCTGCTCGGGGTTGACGACGACCATGTTGGTCGCCGTCGGCAGCGGCTGGCCCTCGCGCACGCGGCGCATGCCCTCGAGCCCCCAGGTCGGGTCCTCGAAGTAGTCGTTGGCCAGCGGCGCGATGGCGCGCCCGACGCGGATCGCCTCCTCGACCGACCAGACGCCGTTGGGGTCGAGCCGCACCGTGTCGTCGGGGAAGGCTTCGGCGAGCGCCTCGAGCGTGGCGACGTCATGAGCGGGCGCGAAGTGCCCGCCCTTGAGCTTGTGGGTGCGGAAGCCGTGCCGATCGCGCAGCTCGCGCGCGTGCGCGACGATCTCGTCGGGCATCGTCTCGCCGCCCGCGCTCGCGCCCGGGCCATCGCTCTCGTAGCGGTAGAAGAGGTAGCTCGCGAACGGGACGGTGTCGCGGATCGCGCCGCCGAGCAGCGCGTGGGCCGGCACCCCGAGGCGCTTGCCGGCGAGGTCCAGGCACGCCATCTCGATCGCGGCGTGCAGCTGCAGCCGGTTGTCGTAGAGCGTGGCGGTCGGGTTCATGAGCTTCCACCGCAGCTGTTCCAGCCGCAGCGGGTCGTGGCCCTTGAGGTAGGGGAGCAGTCCGAGCACGGCCGCCTCGGCGCTCTGGCCGCCGCCTCCGAGCTCGCCCCAGCCCGACAGCCCGTCGTCCCCGATCACCTCGACGACGGTGCGCACGAAGCGCCCCCAGTGGGCGCCGGCCGAGTGCCGCAGCGGCGCCTCGAGCGGCACCGCGACGGTCGTGACCTTGAGGTCCGCGATGCTCATGCGGTCACGTCCGCGGCCTGGGAGAACCGCCGAGACGGGCCATCAACCCGCCATCGACCCGGACCACCTCGCCGGTGATGAACGAGGCCTTGTCCGAGAGCAGGAACGCCACGAGCTCGGCCACCTCGGCAGCCTCCGCCGGGCGCCCGAGCGGGTGCATCCGATCGATCTCGTCGCGCACCGCGGCCGGGTCGTCGGACAGGCCGACGGCCCAGTCGAGCATCGGCGTCCTGACCGAGCCCGGGGCGATCGCGTTGGCGCGCACGCCGTCGGCCGCGAAGTCGACCGCGATCGAGCGCGCCAGACCGATCAGGCCGTGCTTGGAGACCGTGTAGGCCGCGACGTTCTGCTGCGTGGCGAGGCCCTGCACCGACGCCATCAGCGCGCAGGCGCCGCGCGTGCGCACGAGCTGCGGGAGCAGGGCGCGCGCGAACAGGAACGCGCCCTTGAGGTTGACGTCCAGCACCTCGTCCCACGCCTCGGGCGTCGTGTCGGCGGCCGTGCCGTAGCGCTGGATGCCGGCGTTGTGCGACCACTTCGTCGCACCGCCGAGCCTGGCGCAGGCGTCGGCGGTGCGCGTCGCCACCGCTTCGGAGACGACGGAGCCGAGGATCGTCTCGACCGTCGCGCCGCGACTTCGCAGCGCGTCGGCGACCGACGCCAATGCGTCCTCGTCCCGATCGACGAGCACCAGCGCGGCGCCATCGGTTGCCATGGCCTCGGCCACGGCACGCCCGATGCCCATGCCTGCTCCGGTCACCACGGTCGTCACCTGCGTACCTCCATGACCGATCACCAACGCTTGCACACTACCATGGTACGTTGGTAGTTGCGGGGGGCGTGACCGCCGCGCCTCCGGCTGGTCGCATGGCCGGTGTCCGACTCTCCCGGCGATGGGCCGGAGCCGATGGCCTTCGTACCCGACCACGCGCTGAACGCGCTGTTCGAGCGGCTTCTTCCTGACAGACTCCGACGACAGGCCCGAGCAGGCCTTCCTGCTCGGTACCGGGTTCGCCCACGTGCACGTCGCCCAGGAGCACGGGCTGCACCTGATCCGTCCGGAGCCCGCCCGCACTCGCGCGATCGAGGCCGGCTGGATCGAGCCGCACCCGATGGCGGGCATGCCGACCGTGTCGCCGCTCACGGTGCTCGCCTACGCGCCGCGCGCCGTCCGTCCCGCACGACACCCATTCATCGATAAACGGAGTCCCTCCCATGTCCCGCATCCTCGTCCTGTACTACTCCACCTACGGCCACGTCGAGACGATGGCCGAATCGGTCGCCGAAGGCGCGCGCGGCGTGTCCGGTACCGAGGTCACGATCAAGCGCGTGCCGGAGCTCATGCCGAAGGAGGCGCTCGAGTCCTCGGGCGCCAAGCTCGACCAGGACGCCCCCGTCATCCAGGACCCGAACGAGCTGGCCGACTACGACGCGATCGTGTTCGGCACCCCGACCCGCTTCGGCAACATGTGCTCGCAGATGAGGAACTTCCTGGACCAGACGGGCGGTCTGTGGGCGCAGGGCAAGCTCATCGGCAAGGTCGGCTCGGTGTTCACGTCGACCGGCACGGGCGGCGGTCAGGAGACGACGATCACCTCCTTCCACAGCACCCTGCTGCACCACGGGTTCGTGATCGTCGGGCTGCCGTACTCGTCGGCCGAGCTGACGGACGTCTCCGAGGTGCGGGGCGGTTCGCCGTACGGGGCGGCCACGATCGCGGGGCCCGACGGCAAGCGCACGCCGAGCGACGCCGAGAAGAAGCTCGCACGCGCACAGGGCGCTCGGGTGGCCGACATCGTGGCGAAGCTGCA
>CAWHXF010000030.1:0-18023 GCA_963833195.1 uncultured Gammaproteobacteria bacterium
AAGTGCGACGTCTCCTCCACGGCCCCACGAAACGCGGCGAGACGATCGGCGAGCGCCGTCTGGATCCCTGCGCGCTCGATCGCGACGCCGCCGACAAGCGACGCGCCGTGCCCGACCTCGGGGAGTCGATCCTCGGACGCCCGGCCTATGCGCGCCGCATACTGCGAACGTCCGTCGGCACGTGTCGACGAGCGACCGGATAGGAACTGGATAGGAAGCGATCCACTTGTCGCCTCGCCGGCGCCGTCGTCATCGGAGCCGTCGTATCGACGGCTCAGGGCAAACCGACCGACGGCCCACCCGAGGGCGGGGACGGACCCGATCCGGATCCCCGCCTCGGCGACACGAGCACGGTCATGGACAGCGCCCCGCTGCCCGAGGCCGTCGACGGTTGCGGGACGGATCCAGGCCATGCCCGTCTGCTGTGCCTGACCGATCTGCTGATCGCGTCCGCATCGGATGAGCTGCTGGATCTCATGCAGTACGAGTACTCGGTCGAGGAGGCGCAGAAGTGGAGCAACCTGCCGGCCGGGGCGGTCCCGGATCGACCGGGCGCCTATCTCGGCGAGTTCGACATCGAGCAGCGCGGCCTGATCAAGGCCATCATGATCGAGGCCACCGGCACGAGCGATGACGAAGGTTTCGACGAGCTGGTGCAGACGCTGAACGCGGACACCACCTGGCCTTCGCCAATACCTACACCGACGGCGTGCTGGTCGGCGCGACCCCGTCGTTCCGCGGCATCGAGCCCTTTCCCTCCTTCGAGATGAACGGCCGCACGAACCGGCCGCTGGTGCAGGAGCGCGATGCCTTCGCGGCGCTGCTTGCGTCGCTGACACCGGAGCAGCGGGAGGCGGCGATGCTCGACGGCACCTACCGCGACATCCTGGCAGGCCCCCAGGCCGACGACGCGATTCCGGATGCGCAGGAGGGCCTGCCCGTGTCCGATCTGGACGAGGAACAGCGGCTCCTGCTCGGGGCCGCGATCGAAACCTACGTGGTCGACATCGACGCGGCCGACGCCGCGACGTACATGGCCAGGTATGCCTCGGAGTTCCCCGACACGGTGCTCGGCTTCTCCGGCACGACCGAGGTGGACAGCGAGGACGACTACGTGCGCGTCCACGGCCCGTCGCTGTGGCTGGAGTTCTCGCTGCAGTCGAACAAGTCCACCGGCAAGGCGGGCAACCACCCCCATTCCGTCTGGCGCGACCGGCAGGACGACTACGGCGGCAACCTGCCGTGACGCGCCGGGCGTCGGGATGGGCGCTCGTCCTGGTCCTGTTCCTGGAGCTCTCCCGTGCGGGCGTCGTCTTCGCGCACGCCCTGCCCGGCAGCCTCCTGACGTTCTCGCAGGACGAGGAAGGGTCGACGCTCACGATCAGCCTGCCGTTGGAGGACCTCGCGCTCGCCCACTCCGCGTTCGCGGCGCTTCAGGAGGCGCCACTCGACAAGGCCCTGCCGGCCGACCGCATCGAGCGTCTGGCCGAGTACTTCGCCGATCACGTCGCGATCGAGCACAACACGATGGACCTGCCGTTGACGCTCGAGAGCGCGGTGTTGCGGTCGGCGCGGAACGAGCACGTCGGCCGGTACACGCTGCTGGTATTGTCGTTCCCGGTCGGCGTCTCGAACGTGGCGGACGCCGCGCCGCTGACGTTGACCTACGACGCGGTCATGCACGAGGTGCGCAATCACCGGGCCACGGTGTTCTGGACGTCGCCCGACGAACGGCCCGTCATGATCGCCGACTTCGGGTTCCACCCCATCGACGGTGCGCAGCAATCCGTGTCGCTGAGGCCACCACGCGACCGAGAGCGTCACCGGCACATCGGCCGGCCGGCCATGCGGCCGCCGAGCCGGCGAGCTCGCGGCACCCGAGCTCAGAGCTCCCCCGCCTCCTCGAGCACCCGCCGCGCGATGCGAAAGCACTCCAGGGCCATGGGCACGCCCGCGTAGATGCCGACGGCGTGCACGATCGCGCGGATCTCCTCCCGGCTCACCCCGTTCGTCAACGCCCCGCGGCAGTGCGTCTCCCACTCGTGCAGCCGGCCGAGCGCGCCGAGCATCGCGAGGTTCATCATCGAGCGCGTCTTCGCGTCTATCGCGTCGTCGCCCCAGCCGAAGCCCCAGCACCAGGCCGTCATCGCGCGCTGGAACGGGCTCGTGAAGTCGTCCGCGGCAGCGAGGTTCCTGTCCACGTACTCGGCGCCGAGCGTGGCCTTGCGGCGCTCCAGTCCGAGTGCGAAGAGGTTTTCGTCGAACACGTCGTCCGTCTTGCCTTCGTTCCTGCTGTCTGCCATGTCGGCGGCTCCGGTTTGCGCACTGTGAACGCGGTGTGAACGGTCAGGACGCGCCCGCGCGCATCCAGGCCTGCAGCACCGCGATCGAATGCTCCGACTTCACGCCGCCGGCAGGGTCCACGACGAGCGGCCCGGGCCGGTAGCCGCGGCTGGCGAGCCCGCGCTGCACGGACTCGACGAGGTGGATGTCCTCCTCGACCGTCGTCGCCCGGTCCTGCACCGCGAGCGCCCTGACGGTGGACTCGGGCGTGCCGTCGCCCGTGTACCAGCCGCGCCAGACGGTGCAGCGCTCGTGGTCGACGGGCCGCCAGTGGTAGGTGTTCAGGAGATTCCCCGGGTACACCTGGAACGAGAACATCGGCCACAGGAACCACGACGAGTAGTGCCCGGCGTGCGGGCTCGAGGCGAGATCGATCGGGTAGCTCATGCGCTCGAGGTTCTGGCACTCGGTCGTGTGCCGCAGGCAGTGCCCCTGCGCGCGGATATCGTAGGTGCGCGCCTTGACCACGCCGGTGGCGAAGGTCGGATGGTTCAGCTGGCAGTGGTAGCACTCGGAGTAGTTCTCGACCGAGACCTTCCAGTTGCAGCGCTCCGGGATCTCCACCCACTCGAGCGGGGTCAGGCGTGCGATTCGGGGCACGAACTCGCCGAGCTCCTCGCGCGCGCGCGGAAACCAGTCGTCCATCGGCTCTGCATCGGCGTCGAGGTTGACGAACAGGAAGCCGTGGAAGTCCTCCACGCGCACCTCGGCGAGCCGCACCGTCGAGGGGTCGAAGCCCGGTACCGACTTCAGGTTCGGACCGCCGTGCAGCTCGCCGCTCGGCTCGTAGCTCCACGCGTGGTACGGGCAGACGATGCGCCGCACACGCCCGCGCCCCTCCAGGAGCTGGTGCCCGCGGTGCTGGCACACGTTGTAGAAGGCCTTCGTCGCCCCCGCCGGCGTGCGGATGCAGAACAGCCGCTCACCCGCGATCTCGAAGGTCACGTAATCGCCCGGCGCGGGAATCTCGCTTGCGTGCGCGGCGAACTGCCAGGTGCGCGCGAGCAGTCCTCGGCACTCGCGCGCGAACACCGCGGGATCGGTGTACCAGCGTCCCTCGAGGGAACGGATCGGTGCCGACGCGTCGCTCATCCCCCCTCCTCCACGTACAGGCCGAGCTCGCGACGCCGCGCGTGGAAGCGCTCGACGCGGGCGACGATATCCGGCGAGGCGTGCGCGATGACGAACGACAGCAGCGTCTCGAGCAGCGCGATCGTGGACACCGACGACGGGAAGAACTGCGGCGTGTCGGCGGCCACGACGAAGCCGTGCTCGGAGCCCGCGACGATCGGCGAGGCCGCGCTGTCGGAGATGCCGACGATGGTGACGCCCTGCTCGCGCGCGATGCGCACCGCCTCGACGACCTCGATGCGGTAGGGCTTGCACGTGATGGCCACCAGCACGTCGCGTTCGTCCGCCCAGGCGAGATCGTCCACCGGCGTGCTGCCCGGACGCGGGATCGCGTGGAACTGCACCATGCCGGTGCCGGCCAGGTAGGTGAAGTTGCGCGCGTTGGAGTTGTTCACGCCGACGCCGAGGGCGAAGGTCTGGCGCGACTTCCAGATCGCGCGGGCGGCCGCGCCGAGCGCGCGCTCGTCGATGCCGGCGAAGGTCTCCTCGATGTTGCCGATCGCGGCGCCGACCATGTCGCGGTACAGCTCGCCGAGCTTGCCGCGCCGCCCGATCGCCTGCAGCCAGCGGGCCCGGTCCGGAAAGCCGCTCGGACCGCGCCGCACGGCGTCGCGGAACGGCTCGCGAAAGTCCTCGTAGCCGTCGAAGCCCGCCACGCGCGCGAGCCGCACGAAGGTGTTCGGCTTGACGTCCGCCGCCTCGGCGATCTCGCGGATCGACGACACGCTGACCTCGTTGGGGTTGTCGAGCACGAAGGTGGCGGCCTTCCGAAGCTCGGGGGTCAGGCGCTCCAGCTCGTCCGACAGTGCGTCGAGCACGACGACGCTGGCGCAGGGATCGGCACCGACGTTCGTGCCGGGAGCATCGCCCGCACTACCGCCAGCATCGCCGCTCGACGCGACCGTCTGCCTTGCCGAATGGTACGAACGTTCGATTCATGGTTGACGAGCGTACAGATGTACGACTAGCCTCGCAACATGCCAGAGAACTCGACTTCCGCCCTGCCCTCCCACGCCCGCGTCGTCATCGTCGGCGGCGGCATCATGGGCTGCGGCCTCGCCTACCACCTCGCGCACGAAGGCTGGCGGGACATCGTCCTGCTGGAGAAGGCGGAGCTGACGTCGGGCTCCACCTGGCACGCGGCCGGTCAGATCACGCAATCGACCTCGAGCTACGGGCTCGGCAAGTGCGTCGACTACAACATCGGGCTGTACGCCGGAGAGCTCGAACGCGAGACCGGGCAGAGCGTCACGTGGCACGGCTGCGGCTCGTTCCGCCTCGCCTACGAGCCCGACGAGATGGACTGGCTGCGCCACACGCTGTCGGTGGGGCGTGCGCTCGGCTTCGACATCGAGCTCGTCGATCCGGCCTTCGTGGCGAGCAAACATCCGTTCTACGAGCTCGACGGCGTGCTCGGTGCGCTGTACACGCCGAACGACGGTCACGTCGACCCGTCCGGCGTCACCCAGGCGCTGGCGGCCGGCGCGAGAACGCTCGGCGCGCGCATCGTGCGCCGCTGCCGGGC
The DNA here is from genome assembly GCA_963833195.1 of uncultured Gammaproteobacteria bacterium. Taxonomy (GTDB): domain Bacteria; phylum Pseudomonadota; class Gammaproteobacteria; order Granulosicoccales; family Granulosicoccaceae; genus Granulosicoccus. Next base: position 5,000 of record CAWHXF010000030.1, read on the forward strand.
GACGAACATCGAGCGCCAGCCGAACGGCGAGTGGCGCGTGTCCACCGAGCGCGGCGACATCCTGTGCGAGCACGTCGTCAACGCGGGCGGCACCTACGCCCGCCAGATGGGCGAGTGGTCCGGATTGCAGCTGCCGATGACGTCGATGACCCACCACTACTTCGTGACCGACACGGTGCCGGCGTTCGCGGAGCTCGAGACCGAGCTCCCGGTCGTGCGCGACGATCGGAAGGTCTCGGGCTACATCCGCATGGAGCAGAAATCCGGGCTGATCGGCATCTACGAGAAGACGAACCCGAACACCGTGTGGGAGGACCACTGCCCGTGGGAGGCGGAGAACGAGCTGTTCGCGCCGGACTACGACCGCGTGATGCCCTGGCTGGAGAACGCGATGGAGCGCATGCCGGTGCTGGCGGAGCTCGGCATCAGGCGCGACGTGCACGGCGCGATCTCCCACCCTCCGGACGGCAATCCGCTGATCGGTCCGGCGCCGGGCGCGCCGAACTACTGGTGCTGCTGCGGCACGCAGATCGGCATCGGTTGGGGCCCTGGGCTGACGCGGGAGCTCGCGCGCTGGATGGTGCACGGCGCGGCGGACCTGAACATGCGCGAGTTCGACCCGCGCCGCTTCGGCGACTACGCGACCAAGGACTGGCAGGTCGTCAAGGCGAAGGAGGACTACTGCCTGCGCCACGAGATCCCCTACCCGCACTTCAACCGGCTCGCCGGGCGGCCCGTCAAGCCCTCCCCGCTGCACGAGCGGCTGAAGGCCCGCGGCGCGGTGTTCGAGGAGGTGTTCGGGCACGAGCGCCCGCGCTGGTTCGCTCCGGACGGCGTGGAGGCGGCCGACCGCTACTCGTTCCGCAGGAACCTCGTGCACGACATCGTCGCCGCCGAGGTGCGCGCCGTGCGCGAGCGCGCCGGGCTCATGGACATCTCCGCGTTCGCCAAGATCGAGGTGCGCGGGCCGGACGCGGTCGCCTATCTCGAACGGCTCGTGGCCAACCGGGTACCCGTGCGCGTCGGGGGCATCGCCCTGACACACTTCCTGAACCGGGCCGGGCGCATCGAGCTGGAGGCGACCTGCGTGCGCCTCGCCGAGCATCGCCTGTATCTGGTCTGCGCCGCCTTCTTCGAGCGGCGCCTGCTCGATCACCTCGCCCGCGAGCGCGCGGACGACGACGACGTCGAGATCGTCAACCGCTCCGACACCTGGGCCGCGCTCGCGCTGAACGGCCCGCGCGCGCGCGACATCCTCGCCGAGTGCACCGACGCAGAGCTCGACAACGCGTCGTTCCGCTGGATGAGCGCGAGGCGAATCAGCGTCGGCGGACGCACCGCCTGGGCCTTCCGGATGTCCTACGCCGGCGAGCTCGGCTGGGAGCTGCATGCCCCGCGCGAGGACCTGCCGGCCATCCACGACGCGCTGCGGCCGCGGGCGAACCGTTCGGCCTCGCCGACTACGGCTCGTTCGCGATGAACGCGATGCGCATGGAGAAGGGGTTCAAGGGGGCCGGCGAGCTGACCAACGAGGTCACGCTGCCCGAGGCCGACGTCATGCGCTTCGTCAAGCTCGACAAGGATTTCCTCGGCCGCGAGGCGACCGTGCGCAGCCTCGAGACCGAGCGGGCGTGGATCTGCAGCTACCTGGAGATCGACACCGACGGCAGCGTCGACGGGCACGGCGGCGAGGCGGTGCTGATGGACGGCACCGTCGTCGGCTCCACCGCGTCGGTCGCCCACGGGCACACCGTCGCTCGCACGCTCGCGTTCGCCTACCTGAAGCCGCGCGCGGCCGAACCCGGTCAGGCGCTTACGGTGATCGTCGCAGGGCAGCCCCGGAGCGCGCGGGTGCTCGGTGAGCCGGCATGGGATCCGGACAGCGCGCGCCCGCGTGTCGATGCGGCGGTATCGGCGCTCGCCGGATGAGCGTCGACTCGATACCGACGACGATGCGCGCGATGGTGCTGACCGGCCACGGCGGCCCGGAGCGCCTCGAGTGGCACGAGGACTGGCCGGTCCCGAAGCCCGCGGCCGACGAGGTGCTGATCCGCGTGGCGGCCTGCGGGCTCAACAACACCGACGTCAACACGCGCTCGGGCTGGTACTCCAAGGCCGTCACCGATGCCACCACGGGAGATGCCCACGCGAAGGTCGACGCGGAGGACCCGAGCTGGGGCGGCGCGCCGATCACCTTCCCGCGCATCCAGGGCGCGGACGCCTGCGGCACCGTGGTCGCGCTCGGCGACGGGGCGGACGCCGCGCTGCTCGGTCGGCGCGTGATCGTCGACTGCTGGCTGCGCGACTGGAGCGATCCGATGAACCGGGACCGCACCGGCTACTTCGGTTCCGAGCGCGACGGCGGTTTCGCGGAGTACGCGACGGTCGACCATCGCAACGTCGGCGCCATCGACTGCGACCTGTCCGACGCCGAGCTCGCCACGTTCTCGTGCTCGTACACGACCGCCGAGGGCATGCTGTCGCGGGCGAACGTGACCGAGGCCGACACGGTGCTCGTCACCGGCGCCTCGGGCGGCGTGGGCTCGGCGCTGGTGCAGCTCGCGAAGCGGCGCGGCGCGACCGTCGTCGCGCTCGCCTCCGAGGCCAAGCACGCGGCACTCGCGCCGCTCGGCGCCGATGCGCTGCTGCCGCGTGCGCCCGCCGACCTGAAGGCGGCGCTGAGCGAGGCGCTCGGTCGCGATGTGGTGACGGTGGTGGCCGACATCGTCGGTGGTCCCGTCTTCCCGACACTGATCGACGCGCTCGCGCGCGGCGGACGCTACACCTGCTCGGGCGCGATCGCGGGTCCGATCGTCGAGCTCGACCTGCGCACGCTCTACCTGCGCGACCTGACCTTCACGGGCTCGACCGTCGTCCCGCCGCACGTTTTCACGGATCTCGTCGGCTACACCGAGCGCGCCGAGATCCGGCCGCTGCTCGCCGGGACCTGGCCGCTTTCCGAGCTCCGCGACGCGCAGCAGGCCTTCATCGACAAGCGCCACGTCGGCAATCTGGTCGTCACGATGGACGGCGCGCGCTGATGCGCGGTGCGCGGTGAAGATCACCCGCATCAGCGTCTTCCGGCGCGACCTGCCCTTGCGTGACCCTTACTGGCTCTCCGGCGGGCGCCTGAAGTTCGAGGTGCTGGATGCGACCTTCGTCAAGCTCGAGACCGATGCCGGCCTCACCGGCTGGGGCGAGGGCACGCCTTGGGGGCACACCTACGTGCCGGCGCACGGTCCCGGCATCCGTGCTGGCATCGAGACGCTCGCGCCGGCGATCCTCGGACAGGATCCGCGCAAGCTCGAGCACGTGGAGCGCGCGATGGATCTTTGCCTGCCGGGCCATCCCTACGTCAAGCAACCCATCGACATGGCCTGCTGGGACATCCTCGGGCAGGCCACCGGGCTAACCATCGCGGACCTGCTCGGCGGGCGGCGCGAGACCGGCACGCCGGCCGCCTCGTCGGTCTCGTCGGGCGATCCCGACTCCATGTTGCGCATCGTCGACAGCTATCGCGAACGCGGCTACGTCGCGCATTCCGCGAAGGTCGGTGGCAGCGACATCGATGCCGACATCGCGCGCATCCGCCAGCTCGAGGCTCACCGCCGGCCTGGCGAAATCATGCTCTACGACGTCAACCGCGCCTGGACCCGACGCGAGGCGAGCATCGTGATGAACGCCGTCGCGGAGCTCGGCGTCACGTTCGAGCAGCCGGGCGAAACGCTCGACGACATCGCCGCGATCCGCCGCACGACGGTCTCGCCGATCAGCGTCGACGAGTCGCTGGTGACGCTGCAGGACGCGGTACGCATCGCGCGCGACGGGCTCGCCGAGGTGTTCGGGATCAAGCTGAACCGGGTGGGCGGCCTGACCAAGGCGCGCCGGATGCGCGACGTCGCGCTCGCGCACGGCATCCAGCTGTTCGTCATGGCCACGGGCGGTTCGGTGCTGGCGGACACCGAGGCGGCGCACCTGGCGCAGTCGGTCCCCGAGGAGTTCATGCGCGCCTGCTGGTCGTGCCAGGACATGCTCACCGTAGACGTCGCGCCGGGCAGCGGTCCGCGCTGCATCGACGGCCACATCACGGTCGACGACGTCCCCGGCCTCGGCGTGCGGCCCGACGAGGCGCTGCTCGGCGACCCCGTCGCCGTGTACGCCACTTGCGCTCCTATGTCGCCAGGCACGCAGCGAAACCGCAAGGGCACACGATGACGACGACGCGAAAACCGACGACGCAGCAGCAATGGATCGAGCGCGCACGAGCGGTCCTGCCCGCCGGCGGCTTCGGCAACTTCGACCCCGGCATCGTCATCCGCGAGGGCCACGGCTCGCGCGTCACGGACGAGAACGGCACCGAGTACGTCGACTACCTGATCGGCTCGGGCCCGATGCTGCTCGGTCACGGCCACCCCGAGGTGCTGGACGCCGTGCGCGAGCAGCTCGACAGGGGGCTGACCTTCTTCGCGAGCAACGCCGCCGGCATCGAGCTGGCCGAGGCCATCGTCGACGCGGTCGCCTGCGCCGAGCGGGTGCGCTACGTCGCCTCGGGGGGCGAGGCCGACATGTACGCGCTGCGCCTCGCGCGTGCGTTCACCGGTCGTACGAAGATCGTGAAGTTCGAGGGCGGCTACCACGGCATGTCCGCCGAGGCGCAGATGAGCCTCGCGCCGGAGCGTCTCGTGAACTTCCCCACCGCCGTGCCCGACAGCGCCGGCATCCCCGACAGCGTGCGGAACGAGATGCTGATCGCCCCGTTCAACGACATCGAGGCGGTGCGGGCGCTGCTCGACGAGCACGCGAGCGATGTCGCCGCGATCATCGTCGAGCCGCTGCAGCGCGTCGTGCCGCCCGCACCCGGCTTCCTCGCCGCGCTGCGCGAGGAGTGCACGTGGCGCTCGGTAGTGCTGATCTTCGACGAGATCGTCACGGGCTTCCGCCTCGCCTACGGCGGCGCGCAGGAGGCCTACGACGTCGTCCCTGACCTGTGCACGCTCGGCAAGGTCATCGGTGGCGGCTTTCCGCTGGCCGCCGTCGCCGGGCGCGAGGACATCATGGCGCACTTCGACAAGGAGCGCGTCGGCGGCGAGGGCTTCCTGATGCAGCTCGGCACGCTGTCGGGCAATCCGGTCGCAGCCGTGGCAGGGCTCAAGACGATGGAGATCCTGCGGCGCGACGGCGCCTACGAACGGCTCGAAGCGACGGGGCGCACGCTGATGGCGCTGATCGCCGAGGCGCTCGACCCGACCGGTCTGCCCTACCGTCTGGTGGGCGAGCCGGCCTTGTTCGACGTCGTCTTCACCGAGCGCGAGGTCGTCGACTACCGCAGCTGGAAGCGACACGACGCGCCGCGCAATGCGCGCTTCAACCGGACGCTGCGCGAGCGCGGCGTGTTCAAGTCGCCGGGCAAGCTGTACCCGAGCCTCGCTCTCGACGAGAACGATCTGGAGCTGACGCGCGTCGCCTACCGCGACGCAGCGGCGGCCCTGATGGATCGGGTTTGATCGCGCAAGGCCCGAGGCACGGGCGGACCTCACCGACTGGACCCCATACCGGAGCTTTTCGATGAACGCGGAGATCGACGGCTACTGGCGCAACCACATCGACGGCCGGCAGGTCGACGCCTCGGACGGCGGCCGCATCACGGTCAACGACCCCGCGACGGGGCGGCCGCTTGCCGAGGTCGCGAAGGCCACGCCCGCCGACGTCGATCGCGCGGTCGCCGCGGCGCGTCGCGTCGTGGCCTCGCGCGCGCTGGTCGCCATGCGACCGATCGACCGGGGACGCATGATCGTCGACATGGGACGCAAGCTCCGCGCGCGCTCGGAGGAAATCGCGCGACTGATCAGCGTCGACGCCGGCAAGCCGATCTCCGAGGCGCGCAGCGAGGTCGAGGGCTCGGCGAGGTACTTGGAGTACTACGGCGGCGCGGCTTCGATGATCGAGGGAACCTACATCCCCCTTGGCGACGACTACACCGACTACGTGGTGCCGGTACCGCGCGGAGTGGTCGCCCACGTCATCCCGTGGAACTACCCGAACAACATGGTCGCGCGCTCGCTGGCCCCGGCGCTCGCCGCGGGCAACGCCAACGTGATCAAGTCGGCGGAGCTCGATCCCTTGTCGGCCTTCGTGTTCGCCGAGCTCGCGGAGGAGGTCGGCTTCCCGCCGGGCACGGTGAACGTGCTGTGCGGGAACGGCGCCGAGGCGGGAGCCGCCCTCGTGGCACACGCCGACATCGATCTCGTCGTGTTCACGGGCTCGGTCGAGACCGGTCGGGCGATCCTGCGCGCCACCGCCGAGCACATCGTGCCGTGCGTGCTGGAACTCGGCGGCAAGTCCGCGGGCATCGTCTGCGCCGACGCGAACCTCGACGCGGTGCTTGCGAGCGTGCGCACCGGGCTGTTCGAGAACTCGGGCCAGATCTGCGACGCGCTGTCGCGCCTGATCGTGCTAGACGACGTCCACGACGAGGTGGTGGACCGGGTGGTGGCCATGACCGACGCGTTCACGATGGGGCCGGGCCTCGAGGATGCGGACATCACACCGCTGATCTCGGGTCCGCAGCTGGATCGGGTCGAGCGCTTCGCGCTCGGCGCGGTGCAGGCGGGGGGGAGTGCGGCCAGCGGCGGGCGGCGGGTCGCGGGCCGGGACGGTCACTACATGGCACCGACGGTGCTCACGGGCGTCACCCCGTCCATGCGCGTGGCGCAGGAGGAGGTGTTCGGCCCGGTGCTGTCGGTGCTGCGCGCGGGCAGCGTCGAGGAGGCGGTCGCCATCGCCAACGGCACGCGCTACGGGCTCGCCGCGGGCGTGTTCACCGGTGATCTCAACACGGCGATGTGGTGCACCGAGCGGCTCGAAGCGGGTCAGGTGCGCGTGAACGAATGGGGCATCGGTGGCTGCGAGACGCCGTTCGGCGGCTTCCGCTACTCGGGCATCGGGCGCGAGAAGGGACTCGAGGGGCTGCGCAACTACCACCAGTCGAAGAACGTGGGCATCCGGCGGTTGCCGCGCCCTCGGGCTGTGTAGTCGTCGATGCAGTCGGCCTGTCCGATGCGTCGGACGCGCTTACGATCCGGGTCGTGACGCAGACGCGTTTCCAGGTCCGGCCGTCCTCCGCCGCTTGCGCCGAACTACCGTCCCGTTCTTCGACATCCGCAAGCACGACTACCTCCGACGCGCCGAGACTGGATTCGACAGAAGGCGAGCGCATGGGATCAGCACGAACACCGCCGTGACGGAGAAGGCGGACAGGAAGCCGAAGAACCCGACGTTCGCGCGGTGCGATCAGACTTCGGTCCGCGTGGCGATGGACCGGAGCCGGTCGCCGACCCGGCGCCAGTGCGGTACCGGCCGCGACGCATTCGACGGGCCGCGATGGATGACCTGCGGGTCCTGCAGCACCGGACCGACGGTCGCGACCACGATGCTCCAGATGCGCCTGTACCACGACCACGCCCGGACCGCGAGCAGCGTGACCTCGACGGAGCGCTCCACGTAGCCGCGCTGGCGCTTGCGATACGTCGTAAGGATCGTCAGCTCCGAGTGCGCGCAGCCGATCAACCCCGAGAAGAGCTGCGGCGTGGCCCAGCGCCGCAGCGTCGGCCCGACGCCCACGACCTGCGCCGCGAACCCGTCCTCGACAGGATCGGCGGCCAGCGCGTTCCGCACATCGATGCGGCTGGTCAAGACCGTGGGCACCGCGTTGCCGGACGGTAGCGCGACGGCGAGCCGGACGTCGGCCGCCTCCATCCGCCGCCACAGTGCGGAGTGGATAGGCGCGTGCGAGCCCAGACCCTCCGCCATCGCTCGGCACGTGACTCCGCGACCGGCAGCGCGGATCGATGCCTCGGCGAGGTTCGTGCCGGTCGCATCCGTCAGCCAGATGTAGTACAGCACGTGCACGTGGTCGATCGATACGTCGGTGTCGGCGACGATCCGCTCGTGGCGCCGGTCCGCCGCGCGACCGAGATCGTTCTCGCCGAACAGGAAGTAGACCGCGCTCCCGGCGTAGGGCAGCACCAACAGGATGACGAACCAGGCCGGGCGCGCGGGCGGCGACAGGTCGTCGCGCAGGAGGATGCGGACAGTTAACCCCAGCACCAGCAGCGCGTGCAGCGCGAGCACGAAGGACACCGGGCGCGTCCCCGGCGCTAGCCGTTCCGGTCCGGGAGCCCATCGGCCTGCGCGACGTCGATGCGCGCGTAGGCGAGCTCCCGGAACAGCTTGATGGTCGGGCGCACGCCGAACAGGATGGAGCCGATCGGGAACAGCCAGATCGCCGCGAAAGAAAGCACGCTGCCGGCCACGAACAGGGCGGCCGCCGCGAACTCCACGGCCGTGTAGGCTATTTCCGTGCGCGCATAGATCTTTCGGTGCGTGTCGCTTCGGTGGTGATTGCTCGGGTCGAATCGCGTCGTCGAGAAGGCCCTTGCGGTGCGGCGGAAGAGGAGGATCGCCAGCGGCACGATTGATCAGCTCCCCGGTGTCGTGGTTGCTACCCTCGCCCGCAACCCCGACGGAGCGATTCGAATGAGCGCGCGAACGGACGAGAACAAGGCGAGCGCCAAGGCGTTCTACGACCTGATGTTCAACGAGTGCCGACCGCGCGAGGCCATCGAGCGCTACGCCGGCGACGACTACGTCCAGCACAACTCCCACGTCGGCGACGGCAAGGAAGCGTTCGTCGCGTACTTCGAACGCATGGCGATGGAATATCCCGGGAAGCGGGTGCGCATCGTGCGCGCCGTGGCAGAGAACGATCTCGTCGTGCTGCACTGCCACCAGACCTGGCCGGGCATCGACGACTACGCCGGCATGGACATCTTCCGCTTCGACGTCGACGGAAAGTTGGTCGAGCACTGGGACGTGTTGCAGGTCATCACGGGCGAGTCGAGGAACGACAACGGTCTGTTCTAGCAGGGCGTGACCAACAGCTTGTCTAGCGAACCGTCGCCCGCCCCGTCCCCGGCCTCGCCCATGACCGACTCCATCGCGCGCACGAGTCGCGTGCGCTTCCCCGCATCGAGCGCGTCCGGGTGCGGCGCGGCGAACGGCCGTGCGTTCGAGCTTCTCGAGGTTCCTGCCATGCAGCAGCACGCAGTGCCCCGCCGAGGCCAGCATTCGCGCCGTCTGTAGGCCGATGCCGTCGGTCGCACCGACGCCGCCTCGTTCAGGCCGGCTCCTGTCGACTGCCCCCCGTGACGAGCAGCGGCAGGGTGCCCCCGACGGGTTTGGGCAGCAGGTGCGCGCCGCCACCGACGCGGCCGAGCGGGTTTCGGCGCTGCCCGCGGCCTTGGCCACGTGCGCGGGATGGCGCAGCGGCAGCACGACGCTCGCGACACCGAGCCCGATCCGCTCGGTCGCCCCGGCCGGCAGGCCAAGGTAGACGAACGGATCGAAGGTCTGGCCCGCGTCTCCGAACGAGGGCACGTCGAGCTCGCGAGCGGAGCGCTCGTCCGGGTGCTGCCCGGGCTGGAGGTCGATGACCGCTCGGTGCTGTGGCTCGCGTACCCGAAGTCGAACGTGCTGACGGCGAAGGTTCGGGTCTTCATCGACTTCCTGGTCGAGCGGATCGGGCGCGCCCCGCCCTGGCTCCGGACGCACGATTGGTCGTCGACAGTGCGCGGCGCGGCCTGACGAAGTCGGACCGGGCGCCGCCCAAGTTCGCTTGCACGATCGCTCCCCCGTGGGTGCACGGTGTTTGCACGACTCGATCCGATCATCTCCCTGCGGCGCGAGAGGCGCCTGCGACCACCCAACCCGAGAGACGATCATCATGAGCAAGCGAATCACCACCACCACCCTCGCCGTCGCCGCCGTCGTCGCGGCCCTGTCCACCGGCGCCTTCGCCAAGGGCCCCGGCTTCGGCCCGGGCCTCGTTTCGCTGTCCGACACCGACGGCGACGGCGTGATCTCGGCCGAGGAGATCCGCGTCCAGACCGAACAGGAGCGCGCCGCAAGGATCGCGCAGTTCGACACCGACGGCGACGGCGCGCTGTCCGGCGACGAGCGCGACGCGGCGCGCGAGGCGATGCGCACCGAGCGCCTGGCCGCGGCCGATACCGATGGCGATGGCGAGCTGTCGCGCGCGGAGCGGCGTGCGGCGCGCGAGGCCGGCCGCGACGCGATCGAGACGCAGCTGGACGTCGACGGCGACGGGGTCGTGTCGGACGCCGAAGGCGCGGGCTTCGACGAGGTCCGCGACGAGGTCCGCGATGAGATGCGCGGCGAGCGGGGGCACGGGCACGGCGACCGCAACGGGGATCGCGGCGCCGATCGCACGAGCTGACTGCCCTCGCGAACGGTTGCGCGAGATCGATGCCATGAGCAACCGCGCGGTCGCGCTACCCTCGCGGTGTGCGCGGTCGCGACTCGGTCGCCGGTAGACTCGATGTGCGGCATCCCGACCGACCGTCCCGACGGAGACCCGACATGCGCACGATCCTTTCGACGCTGCTCCTCTTCGCGCTCGTGGCGTGCTCTTCCTACCGCGGCAGCGAAATCTGGCGCCGCGGCGTGTGCGACGAGATCGTCGACGACGCGGAACGCGCGCGTTGCCTCGAGGACGCGACGCGTTCGGAGAACGAGTACCGCCGGGACGTGGAGCGGGCGGTCGAGTAGAGCCCTCGGGGAATGGACGATTCCGTTCGACCGGTTGGCGATACAGTCGGAGACGCCCGGTCGACGGACGTTCGACGCCCCCTGCCGGGACGGGCGATGCTGCGGCCGGCGGTACCGCCACCGGGATTCTAGGCGCTTCCCGGCGGCGGTGCGGAGGTTGGCGAGTCGGCGCAGACGACGGTGCGCCGTGAGCTTCTCGAAGAGCTCGGTCAGGAGGTCCGCGTGGGCAGGCCGGGCACCGGCACCGAACCGGTAGCGCCGGCCGCGGGACCCACCCTACCGCCGGTTCGCCTCTGTCTCGATCAAAAGCTCCACCACGTCCCCCACAAGACCATTCGCGACGCCGTAGTCCATTCCCCACTCGCTTCGGGACAGCTCGCCGCGCAGCGACACTCCGATCGTGAAGTCGCCGTGCCCGAAGGGGTAGTCGGCCGCCTTGTTCAGGGTGTACTCGAGGGAGATCGGCCGGGTCTCGCCGAGCAGCATCAGCGTGCCCTCGAGCGTGCCGGAGGCGAGCGGCTCGCCTTCGCTCCCCGCCGTCTCCGACACGGTCGCCTCGCCCTCGAACACCATCTCCGGATAACGATCGACGTCCAGGAAGTCGGCGTTCCTGACGTGCTCGTCGCGCGCCTCGTGGCCGGTGTCGAGACTGTCGGTCGCGATGGTGACGCGCAGCTCGCTCAGCGATCCGGTGTCGGGGTCGTACATGAACGAGCCCGCCGCCTCGTCGAACCGGCCGAGCACCTTCGCGAAGCCGACGTGCTCGATCAGGAAGCCGACGCTCGTGTGCTCCGGGTCGAGCCGGTAGAGACCGCTCTCCGCGTGCACGCCGACCGTGCCGCAAAGCAGGGTCGCGCCGAGCGCGGCGGACGCGAGGGTGTTCGAAGACATGGGCACGACACCTCGGAGGCGGGTTGCAAGCCCGGACGGACTCCGCGCCCATGGTAGCGCCACGACGAGCCGAGCGTCAGGCGGCCGGGGCCAAGGCTCCGGTGGTCTCGCGCGCGCACCGGGCGTGCTGCTCGCACTCGTGGCGCGAGAGCGGCATCAGCTTTCCGTAGCGCCAGCCGCCGTAGCGGTACAACGCCCACGCCATCCCCATCGTCGCCACGAGCGCCACCGGGAAGCTCCACCAGATCGCGTCCACGCCGAGCCACCGCCGCGCGCCAAGCGCGAAGCCCAGCCGGACGGGGTACATGGCAACGGTGAGTATCACGAGCGGCCCGATCACCTGGCCGTTCGCGCGCACCGTGCCGAACAGCACCAGCGCCACGCCGAACGCCACGAAACCCCACGTCGAGAGCCGCACGACGTGCTCGGCGATCGGCAGCGCCAAGCTGTCCGGTCCGAGAAACAGCGTCAGTGCGGGGCGGGCCAGCACCATCAGCACGAGCGCCAGCGCGCCCGTCAGGAGCACGTTCTGGATGACGCCGTCGCGCGCTATGCGATCGACCCGGTCCCAGCGCTCCGCGCCGATCGCCTGCGCCGCCATCGCGCTCACCGCGGCACCGAGCGCCATCGCCGGCATCTGCACGTAGCCCCAGAGCTGCTGCACGACGCTGTAGGCGGCCGTGGTGTCGACGCCCTCGCCGTTGATCAACGTCAACATCGAGAGCGCCGCCGAGCTGATCACGATCATCTGCAGCCCCATCGGCAGCCCCTTGACGACGATGGTGCGCAGCCGGGCCACATCGGGCAACAGATACCGAAGCTCCGCGCCGCGCAGCCTCAGCGGCAGGTCGCGCGCGTATATCCAGGCGAGCATCGCCGCGAGCGACACGTACTGGGCGATGGCGGTGGCCAGACCCGCCCCCGCGATGCCGAGCTGCGGCAGCGGTCCGAGCCCGAGGATGAGCAGTGGGTTCAGCCCCGAGTCGATCACGACGCTCGCGCCGATGAACCACAGCGGCGTCGTCGAATCCCCGGTGCCGCGCAGCGCCATGGTCAGCAGCGTGAACATCAGCATCGCGGGCATCGACAGGAACACCACGCGCAGGTAGGCCAACGCGAGCGGCACGACGGGTTCGGGCGTGCCGAGCGCGTCGAGCAGCCACGGCGCGCCGAACCAGCCGCCGGCGGCCACGAGCGCCGCCACCGGCACGAACGCCCCGACGGCGGTGCCCGCCACGCGCCGCGCCTCGTCGGCGTCGCCGCGCCCCCACGCCTGACCGACGTAGATGGTGGAGGCCATGCCGAAGCCGAACACGAAGGCCACCAGCAGGAACATCACGATGTTGCCGTTCGCGGTCGCCGCCAGCGCCTCGGCGCCGAGGAAGCGCCCGACCCAGAGCGTGTTCAGCGAACCGCTGGCGGACTGCAACGCCGACGAGGCGAGCGTCGGCAGCGCGAACAGCAGCAGCGTGCGGCCTATCGGACCGGAGAGCAGATCGCGGTTGGG